>NZ_FWYB01000033.1 GCF_900176505.1 Pedobacter nyackensis
TCAACCTCCTCTATATCCTTTTCACCATTTCCCTTCCTCCGAAGCGGGATGCAAAAGTAGGAAAATTATACGCCCCCACAAACTTAAATACAGTAATACTTCAAAGAAAACCCTAAGTCCCTATGCCAGAAGGACAATAAATGAAAGTGCAAGCCAAATTTCTCATTTATTATATGTACCAGGATATCGCACCATTCCTCGATCGATTCAAATCGCTACAGGTCGCGTTCACTAAAGGACCAATCTTTCCCAGATAACAGACATAAATTGGAAACCATAATGAGGGAATGTTCCCAAACCGTCACGACTATACTCATGATAACATCATCAAAATTAAAATACGATCTGCGAAGGAAGCCTAATTGTTAACAATAATACCAAAGACAAGTAATACGTATTGATGAAAATTAACAAAAAGTATGATAGCTATCATTTCTTATAAGGATCGATAATCACAATTTTGTGCCATTATAAAATACAAATGATCATCTACAAAACCTTCAATTCGATTCAGCACACTATCTACCCAACGTTCCACCGGGACACAAATGCGGAGGAATACACGGACATACCTATACATTGACAATATTTATTTCTGGAACTCCTAATGAAAGTTCTGGCTGGATTATGGATTATACGGAGTTAAAGAATAGCATAAAACCATTTTTAGATATTCTTGATCACAAGTTATTAAATGAAATACCAGGACTTGAAAACCCTACAAGTGAAAATCTATCTATATGGTTATGGAAAATAATCAAACCTATATTTCCAGATTTGGTAAGAATAGAACTAAAAGAGACACCAACGTCCGGAGTAATTTATGAAGGTCAAAGAGCATAAGCCTTTGCTATGTAGCGGTAGCGTAGTTTGGCAACTGTGTCATGCTACAAATTTTCTTTAGCGGAATCACTGACAGGATCAAGGGAGTCTATCATAGAACAGAAAGCGCTAGCCAGAGGTAAAATATATCCTTATTTTAAAATTCCTATAAACAAGAAAAGCCGATAGTCTTCTGACTACCGGCTTTCTTTAAGATTTGGCACCGACCTACTCTCCCACGTGTTACCGCAGT
>NZ_FWYB01000032.1 GCF_900176505.1 Pedobacter nyackensis
CCACCAGAGCCGATGGTACTGCGGTAACACGTGGGAGAGTAGGTCGGTGCCAAATCTTAAAGAAAGCCGGTAGTCAGAAGACTATCGGCTTTTCTATTAAAACGAAGGACTTTACTAATTAAAAGATATTAAAAATATTTAGGTGCCTATATCGGTGGTGTCTACCTCTTCCCATTCCGAACAGAGAAGTCAAGCCCACCAGAGCCGATGGTACTGCGGTAACACGTGGGAGAGTAGGTCGGTGCCAAATCTTAAAAGAATGCCGCTAGTCATAATGACTAGCGGCATTTCTTGTTTATACAGGTTTTCAGAAGTGGTCTTTTGTATATTTGTTAAATTAGATTTGGATAATGAACTCAAACGAACTTTATATTTTTAATTCAGAAAGATTAGGTTTTAGAGATTGGCTTGAAAGTGATATCGATAAACTCGCAACTATAAATATAGACCCCGAAGTGATGATGTTTTTTCCTGGTATCCAGGCTATGGAAATAACCAGGCAATTTGTACAAAGAATGCAGAGGTTATTCAGAGAAAGAGGCTTTTGTTACTTTGCTGTGGAAAGATTAGATACAAAAGAATTTATTGGATTTATAGGATTGTCTATTCAAAGCTTTGAATCGGACTTTACACCCTGCGTGGATATTGGCTGGCGTTTAGATAGGAAGCAATGGTACAAAGGCTTTGCGACTGAAGGTGCAAAGAGATGTATAGCTTATGCTTTTAAAGATTTAAAATTGAAGACCATAAATGCCATAGCTCCTAAAGTCAATGAGCCGTCTGTAAGCGTAATGCAGAAGATAGGAATGAAAGAAGTAAAGGTTTTTAATCATCCTTTACTTAAATCCAGTGAAAGACTTAGAGAATGTGTACTTTATGAGATCCTAAATGACGAGGAAGAGATAGCTTTCTTTGGAGATTGATGAATTTCTAAACGGTGCTAAACTATAATGATGATATAAGTAAGGTGAATTGTTAGTCTCTATGAGATGACCTTCCGACTAATATCCTGTTGATTAGTCGAGGTAGTGGTGTTAAATACTTTGATTTATATAAATGTATTGTTGCTTTAAAACCTGTTGAATTTTGCTTTTATTAACTTTTGATTATTTATTTTTTAACTTTTTGTTATTTTTTATAGCTGAAGCATAGTACGTTAAGTTTAATCTACAAGTAATACTGTATTTAAGTTTGTGGGGGCGTATAATTTTCCTACTTTTGCAT
>NZ_FWYB01000031.1 GCF_900176505.1 Pedobacter nyackensis
TTTTGAGATGTATTGTCATTTATATCATTCAGCGTAGCGAGTAGTCGGAACTACTCCAGAAAGGAGGTATTCCAGCCGCACCTTCCGGTACGGCTACCTTGTTACGACTTAGCCCCAGTTATCGGTTTTACCCTAGGACGCTCCTTGCGGTTACATACTTTAGGTACCCCCAACTTCCATGGCTTGACGGGCGGTGTGTACAAGGCCCGGGAACGTATTCACCGCGTCATTGCTGATACGCGATTACTAGCGAATCCAACTTCAAGAGGTCGAGTTGCAGACCTCTATCCGAACTGTGAATGGCTTTGTGAGATTCGCATACTGTTACCAGCTAGCTGCCCTCTGTACCATCCATTGTAGCACGTGTGTAGCCCCGGACGTAAGGGCCATGATGACTTGACGTCGTCCCCTCCTTCCTCTCTGTTTGCACAGGCAGTCTGTTTAGAGTCCCCACCTTAACGTGCTGGCAACTAAACATAGGGGTTGCGCTCGTTGCGGGACTTAACCCAACACCTCACGGCACGAGCTGACGACAGCCATGCAGCACCTAGTTTCGTGTGATTGCTCACTCATCTATCTCTAAATGATTCACTAACTTTCAAGCCCGGGTAAGGTTCCTCGCGTATCATCGAATTAAACCACATGCTCCTCCGCTTGTGCGGGCCCCCGTCAATTCCTTTGAGTTTCAATCTTGCGACCGTACTCCCCAGGTGGAATACTTAACGCTTTCGCTTAGCCGCTAACTGTGTATCGCTAACAGCGAGTATTCATCGTTTAGGGCGTGGACTACCAGGGTATCTAATCCTGTTTGATCCCCACGCTTTCGTGCCTCAGCGTCAATCACACCATAGTAAGCTGCCTTCGCAATCGGTGTTCTGTGACATATCTATGCATTTCACCGCTACTTGTCACATTCCGCCTACCTCTAGTGTATTCAAGCTCATCAGTATCAAGGGCACTGCGATGGTTGAGCCACCGTCTTTCACCCCTGACTTAATAAGCCGCCTACGCACCCTTTAAACCCAATAAATCCGGATAACGCTTGGATCCTCCGTATTACCGCGGCTGCTGGCACGGAGTTAGCCGATCCTTATTCCTTCGGTACATTCAGCTACTTACACGTAAGTAGGTTTATTCCCGAATAAAAGCAGTTTACGACCCAGAGGGCTGTCTTCCTGCACGCGGCATGGCTGGTTCAGAGTTGCCTCCATTGACCAATATTCCTTACTGCTGCCTCCCGTAGGAGTCTGGTCCGTGTCTCAGTACCAGTGTGGGGGGTCATCCTCTCAGATCCCCTAGTCATCGTCGCCTTGGTGGGCCGTTACCCCGCCAACTAGCTAATGACACGCATGCCCATCTTAATCCTATAAATATTTGAACATTGGATAATGCTATCCTGTGTTTTTATGCGGTGTTAATCCGAATTTCTTCGGGCTATCCCCCTGATTAAGGTAGGTTGCATACGCGTTACGCACCCGTGCGCCACTTTCCTCTCCAGCAAGCCAGAGAGTATCGTTCGACTTGCATGTATTAGGCCTGCCGCTAGCGTTCATCCTGAGCCAGGATCAAACTCTCCATTGTAAAATGTTATGTTTGAAC
>NZ_FWYB01000029.1 GCF_900176505.1 Pedobacter nyackensis
TCGCTGAACGGGTAAATGGAATATTAAAAGCCGAGTTTGACCTTTATGGAGCCCAAACAGGGTTAAGGGAAACTACAAGAAAGATCCGGGACAATATACAAACCTACAATCAGATAAGGCCGCATGCCAGTTGCGACTATCTGACCCCCGAACAAGCGCATCTTAAACATGGAGAACTTAAAAAAAGATGGAAGCCTAAAAAATACAAACTAGAAAAAAATACAACTTGTATAGCCCAATCAGAAATTGCAAATTTGGGTGTATAGTCAATTCAAAATTAATTCAATAACCTGTATAGCTATAATAGGGTAAGACACATAGGACTACAGGTCCTACATACTCCTAGGAGAGTCCTACTCTACTCGGGTGAGGCTCCTTGTATACGTACACTGTACCCGAAGCCTGATCGAACTTGAACCGAACCTGGATCGAATCCCATAATTTTGAAACAATCTCAAACGTACGTTGTTAAGTCGACAACCAGTTTGTCGTTTTAAATAATGAAACCTACAAGATTCCATTTATTATTCATGTTCATAATAGCGGTATCGTTTCAATACTGCCGGCCTAATCCTAAAGCCGAGTCTGGTACTGATACTAAAATCCCTGATTCGGCAACATTAGGAAACAAAATTCAAGGCACCATGTTTATTGAGCAGGCAGCCAGAGGCGCTATGCTGGAAATAGAATTAGGCAAGCTTGCAAATGAGAAAGCCGACAACCCAAAGGTTAAAGATTTCGGGAAATTGATGGCAGAAGAACAGGGACAAATCTTAACTTCATTGAACGAACTTTCGATGATTAAAGGATTAACGTTTCCTATGTCGCTATCCCAGCACGACAAGACTCAGCTTGAAGGGATGAGAAAAATGGAAACCAAATACTTTGAAAAACTGTACATGAAGATGACGATGCAAAATAGCAGGAAGTACATTGAACTTTACCAGGGAACCAGCCGGAGTCCGGATGCACAGATTAGTGATTTTGGTAAAAAATATTTACCAATATTGGAAAGACAGCTTCAAAAAGCTTTTGAGGCCCAGGAAACGATAAGATCTCATCCAAAGTAAAAGTATAGCAGATCATACAACCCGACTGTTGCCTATGTTTTCTTTAGGGTGTTTACTACCGTAATCTCATCTGCTCCTACCCTAAGGACATGTATCTTAGTCGCATCTTCAACATTTATAAACCACACCTTCGCATCTCCCTGCTCAACCTTAACTGAAAAAGTTATTGCGTAGTCAGGATATTTATTTTTCACCATTGACTTGATATCCTGAGGAATTTCATCTTCAACAGCATAAGCCAAATGATAAACCAAAGAGCCACCTTTTGTAAATACGGCCCTGTTTTTTTGGTCATTATAAATAAAATTCACTACATATCTCTTATTTACTTCATACCATTCGGGAGCTACAGCGTCTTTAAACAAACGGCTAAATGACTCCGAAACTTCTTTGGCTACAACCGCCTTAGTTGTTTTACCAGTAATTGTTACTTCCTTAAGTACAATCTGTGCAGATAGGCTATTCATTCCTAGAAGGGATAGTCCACAGAATAGTAAGAAAAACACCTGCTTTTTCATCGCCTTATTAATTTAATTCACGCTAAATATAAACAGTTTTTCAGTCCAAAAATCCAATAGAAGCTACATACCCAAGCCAAGAGTTCATACAACAATTACAGACTCATAAACTGCTTTAAAGACCAAAAAGAAGTAGTTTACATACAAAAATAAACCGTTCGTACTCGCTTATGTGCTACACCAACACTTTATAAGTAGGGTCTTCCATAATATTTACATCAACCATCGCCTCTGCGTTCTTGAGGAGGAGGATACAATCATCGCTTAAATGTCTTAAACGTACTCTTTTCCCATTCTTCCTGTATCTCCCGGTAATTGCGTTCAAAGCTTCGATGGCAGACATATCTACCACCCTGCTCTCCTTAAAATCAATAACAACTTCTTCAGGATCATTAGCTACATCAAACTTCTCAGCAAAACCAGCTACTGAACCGAAAAACAAAGGCCCAAATATCTCGTAATGTTTAACTCCGTTTTCATCCACATGTTTCCTGGCACGAATTCTCTTCGCGCTGTCCCAGGCAAACACCAAAGCAGAAATGATTACGCCAATCAATACTGCTAAAGCCAGGTTATGCAGCACTATTGTAATCAATGTTACCACTACCATAACAAACACGTCTGATTTAGGCATACGCCTGAATGTTTTAAAGCTTGCCCATTCAAATGTCCCAATAGCTACCATGATCATCACTCCGGTTAAAGCTGCCAATGGAAGCTGCTCTATAATTGGCGCACCAAACAATATGATAAGCAGGATAGTTAACGCAGCCACGATTCCCGACATTCGGGCTCTTGATCCGGCTGAAAGGTTAACCAATGTCTGAGCAATCATCGGGCAGCCGCCCATTCCAAAAAAGAAACCATTAAGGATATTGGCACTACCCTGCGCCACACATTCTCTGTTACTTTTCCCTTTGGTTCCTGTGATTTCATCAACCAGGCTAAGCGTAAGCAAACCTTCTGTTAAACCAACCGCAGCCATCACTAGTGCATAAGGAAAAATAATCTTCAGATTTTCGAGGTTTAAAGCAAAATCAGGAATATGAAAGGGCGGCAAAGAACCGCTTACCGAAGCAATGTCCATAATCTTCCTGGTCTCAATACCAAAGCCTGAAACTATTGCAAAAACAACCATAATGGCCACTAATGAAGCAGGAATAGCTTTAGTAATTTTGGGCAAAAACACAACGATAGCAATGGTTAGTGCTACCAATCCCGCCATCACGAATAAGGCAGGTCCGGTTAACCACGCTGTCTGCCCATTGACAACGGTTTTAAACTGTTCAAGCTGAGACATAAAAATAACTACGGCCAAGCCGTTTACAAATCCAAACATGACCGAATGTGGAACTAAACGAATAAATTTCCCCAACTTAAACAGGCCTACTATAATTTGCAATACTCCCGCCAGGGCAATAGCACCAAAAACAAATTCCAAACCATGGGATTTCATCAGCGCAATCAGAACAATAACTGTTGCACCAGCACCACCGGAAATCAGGCCTGGTCGACCGCCAAAGATCGAAGTAACCAATCCCATGATAAAGGCGCCGTATAAACCAACAAGCGGAGGAAATCCTGCTAATATGGCAAAGGATAAAGATTCCGGAATCATCGTCATGGCTACAGTAAGTCCGGCCAACAACTCTGTTTTGTAATTTACCTTTTGTGATAAATCAAACAAATTAAATACTTGCTTCATAAATTAACGGGCTGTCCTAATTAACAGGCCTCAAAGGTGTAGAAATAATTAGAAATATCTTGATTAAAGTGTTGGCTCAGGAACGCAACATTGTCATAGCACGGCGACGTACCTGGCCTTTTTTACTGGTCCAGTTCTTTTTTATCCCCTGCAGAATGACTCTATCATGCAGGGATAACTTGCCTGATAATGCTGTTTTTAAAAAACTTAAGCCAACAACCCAGTCCAGGTACTCATTTAAAACATCGCTTAGTTTACTCAACTCCGACATATTCCCTTTACCGGCAATAGGGAAATAGCTTTGAACAGGTGCTTGAAATGCTTTCAGGCTATAGAATACATCTTTAAGGTATTTCTTTAACACATGTAAATGGACATCCCTGATATTTGTTCCTATCGATCTATCAATTGCTTTGGATTTCTTTTGGATAAACCTATCCATTGTTTTTTTCGACACCCGATCGGGCGCTTTCCTTTTCAGCTGTTTTGTGGTTCTCCGAAAAGGAAAAGATTTTAAGGCCTTAACCAGAATATATTTCGCTACTGCTATTTGCTGCAATACCTGCTGTGGATAGTTGTCGGCCTTATGATAAAACGGAACAACATTATGGTAGTAGATCTGCAAATCGCGAACTGCCCCCGCATACTTATAGATCTTTTTCAATTTTGAAGGAACCTGCTGTTTCTCTGCTGATGGCTCCAATGAAGCCAGACGTAAAAAAGCTCTTAGCTTTTTAAATCCAACCCGCAATTGGTGTATAGCTTCCATATCATCGCATGATAAAATCACCATGGCATATTTTTCAATAGACCTCATTCTTTTTTCCAGATACGACTTTATCCTCTTCCTTTTCATAATTGAAATGCGATTACAGGATGATGAAGGAATACACTAACAGCAGCAAAAATGATGCTTAAGATTTTATAGTCCAGTTGGATTATTTCTCTTTGCTTTTTTCGGTAATATTTCCGTCTTTCCAAAGCATTTTTAGCGAGGAATATTTGCCGCTCGCATCTTTTACAAATTCAATCTGAGCATTCTCGTCAAGTAGAAAAGTATGATCTGAAACAGTCTTCATTTTAAATACATCAGTTCCTCCCCGTTCGGGATTTCTGCATAATAAATTACCAGCCTCTATATAGAAATTAATACCCCCGGTATATACACCAGTATATTTATTCAATACGTTTACAGGTGGATTTGATAAATTTTGCTCAGCGTTCAAAGTGTTTATAGCCCACTGCGTAGTCCTTTTTTCTTTATCATTATTGGCTTTAGCCAACAAATCCTGGAATATGACAGTTTGCGTTTTCTGTAAAGCATTTAATGCTGGAATAGATATATCCGGGATTACACCCGTTCCTTCCCAATCCTTAAAAGATGAAGTACTAATTGGCCGGGCAAATGGCACTTTAGCGATAAAGCCTTGCCCCATGGAAAAGAAAGCCGTCATATGTGAAGCTCCGAGGGTAGTATCGCCAATAAGAACAGCTCGTTTTAATCCTTGCAGAGCAGCAGCAAAAGCTTCGGCTGCAGAGGCTGTTTTCTTGCTAATGAGAATATATACTGGCATTAGTAAGGTTAAATCATCAGTAACCTTTGGATCTGTAAATAGTGAAATCGTATCCGTACTAAAAGTGCTGATCTGATCAAACAAATGCTCTTTATGTTTAAAAAAGTAGCTGGAAAATTGTTCAATATTACTTCCTCCCCCATTAAACCTAAGGTCAATTATTAGGGCTTTAGTGTTGGACAAAAAAGCTAAACTCCCCTTTAATGTGGGCCTGGCTTCCTCGATAAGACCAGTAAACCCATCAATACGTAAATAGCCAATATTTCCGGGAAGAACTTCTGCTTTTCGAAAATTAAAATTGTTTTCCCTTTCCCCCACTAATTGTTCTGCAATCGCTTGCTTTCTTTCCGCAGCGCTAAGTTCCTTTGGTGCACGTAAATCAGGTTCAAAGGCGACATGTAAGTGCGAATCATAATTGATATGTCTAATATCGCTTTCCAATTTGGCGGCCAATTTATTCGGATCTGCGAAATCTTTATAATTCCCCCTTTTTAATTGGTCATTTAAATACCCGACCATTGCCTTCGCTTTATCACTATAAATATAATGATTGCGTAAGAGGTTGAAAAGTGAATCCACAAGGGTATTAACCTGCGTGGCAGTTAAAGATCGAGCAGGCTTCGTTTGAGAAAAACCGTTGTTATTTAACAGGGTCACAAACACCAAGAACAGCGTAATATGGATAAATTCTTTCATAAAATCATTATTCCTTTGAAAGGGTAAACACTCCAGCCCCCTGTTTCAAAATCATTTTACTTTCAAGCGGTAGAAACTCTAAAACAAGATTAGCTGGCTCAAACCTAAACTTATCCTTTTCCGTTGCTTCAAGGGCAATTGCAGACTGCCCGCTTGCCTGGCCCACCAATGTTTTTTCATTTTTGGTGATGGTTATTTTTAAAGGAAACGATGTACTTGAATAAACACCCAAATACTTACCTAAATCTTCAGCTGCATAAAATACGGGTACATCGTAAGGTTTGTTATAAACACTGCTTAATAAAGCGATTGAAATGGCATTGTTGTTATACGAACTTCCATTAGAAGTTAAGGCATAAGCAACTTTACCTTCAGGGAAATAACCAAAAACAGAAGTAAATTTATCAATCCCACCGGTATGACCATAGCCCTTTTTATCATAAAATGGAATTGGAAATAAGCCTATTCCATAACCATCCCTTATGGTTTTCATGAGTTCAAGACTTTTCATTGAAATGAGCTTACCATTAAACAGCGCGTCTGCAAATTTTAGCAAATCCGTTGGTTTGGAAACAATAGCTCCGGCTCCCAGCGCAACCGACATATCTGTTTCAGAATCCTTAATCCAGCTACCATTGAAATTATAGGAATTGCTTTCATTATCAGTCACATCGATAGGTTTACTAAAGTAAGTGCTTTTTAACACCAATGGTGTTGTGATCTTTTCTTTTAATAGTACTGAAATACTTTTATTATAAACCTTTTGCAAAATAAAGGTCAGCAGTATATAATTTGAATTACTGTAAGATACCTTGCTATCCGGTTCAAAGTCACTCCCTCCTTTTGCGATAACATCCAAAAGCTCCTTTTCAGTATGCTTTTTTGACTTCAATTTCATATTCTCGGGATTGTTGGTGTAGTTAAAGATACCCGACCTGTGACCAAGTAGCTGACTGATCGTGATTTTATCAGCATGCTGTATAGAAGGAAAATACTTTCCAATAGTTTCTGTAAGACCTAGTCTGTTTTCTTCAATAGCCTTAAAAACCAAAACAGCAGTAAAAGTTTTAGAGATGGAGCCAATTTTATATTTCGTGTTTTCGGTTGCTTTGGTTTTAGTTTCTACGTCAGAAAAGCCAACAGCTTTCGTGTAAACCAACTTTCCATCCTGAGAGACCGCTACACTCCCCATAAACCTGTTATCGTCTTCAAGCGCCTTAAAATAGCTATCAAGCTTTACTTTATCTATGGACTGAGAGAATCCGACTTGAGTTGTGCATACAATTAAGGTAATTAAAAGCGTTATTCTTTTCATGGCTCGCTAACTAGTTCTTGTTAATCAAAAAACACTAGTTCAGAAAGATATAAAAAAAACTTCCACATTTACAATTCCAGGTATTCAATCGCTTTATAAACAGAAACACACCACTGGTATACAACAACATACCATTCATGCTACATAAATTAAAAAAACTAAACAAATGAGCTTGGTCTGCGTTATAAATATCCCACCTATTGTTCAATTTATGGTAATCCAGTTTAAACTGGTACTACATTAAATACATCATCAGAAAATGGAGTATCAATAGGTAAAAACATGATTTGGAAATGTTTAATTATAGATGACGAACAACTTTCTTTAAAGATCGTTGAAAAGTATTGTAAAATGGTTGAACAACTTGAAGTTGTGGCCAGCTGCAACAATGCTCTTAAAGCTATGGATTTTATAAAGGCAGAGAGAATTGACCTGATCTTCCTGGATATAAAGATGCCTGACTTGTTAGGGACGAGTTTTATCAGGACTTTACCACATCCACCTAAATTTATCTTCATCACCTCCTATCCTGAATTTGCAGTCGAGGCTTTTGAACTGGGCGCTGTAGATTACCTGTTAAAACCGATAAGCCTTGAACGATTCTTAAAGGCTGTTAACAAAGTGATTAACACTTACGATCACAACGACGAAAAGCAAAGTAATCTACCCTCCTGTGGGCACCTATATTTCAGGACCAACAGAAAAATGGTAAAAATTCTTCTCGAAAATATCGTATACATAGAAAGCATTAGAGACCATATCAAAATATACCGACATATGGATACACCTTTATTGGTCAAACAAACGCTTAGCTCATTGGAATCTATGTTGCCTCATCACCAGTTTATGAGGATTCACAGGTCTTTCATCATTTCCATTAACAGAATTACAGCCTTCACCAATCATGATGTTGAAATTGATAAAATTGAAATCCCTATAGGAAGGCAGTTTTTTGGTCAGCTAAAAAAAATATCTGCGCTAAAACAGTACTAAAAAGAAGCAGATTTTCTCCTTCGGAAGAAGAATTTCGCATTAAGCGCAATGTCTTAGGAGTAGTTTTCAAGTCAATTTACCGTATAAAACAGCTCCACAAGCAACGCCACTCCTATCATTTCACCCATTTAAGCACATTTAAACGGCGTTTTTAAAGAAAAATCAAATTTATTTAAATCTTAATTTGCAAAATAAGATGAAGTTTGTACTTTTGCGCCGGAGAGTTGGCAGAGTGGTCGATTGCGGCAGTCTTGAAAACTGTTGACTTGTCAAAGGGTCCGCGGGTTCGAATCCCCCACTCTCCGCCAAAATGGTATCAAAACCAACAAAAAGCCTGCAAATCGTAAGATAGCAGGCTTTTTGCATTTTGAGGGGTTACAATTTTCGAATGAATTCCGATCCTATAGGTGAGTGATTCGGTGAGTAAATTAAAAATTGGAAATGACTCACCAAATATCACATAAAAACCTGACATTAAACAAGTTAAAAGACTAAACATCTTGATTTCTAATTACTGCAAAGCTAAGTTTGCATCGTT
Source organism: Pedobacter nyackensis (assembly GCF_900176505.1). Classification (GTDB taxonomy): domain Bacteria; phylum Bacteroidota; class Bacteroidia; order Sphingobacteriales; family Sphingobacteriaceae; genus Pedobacter; species Pedobacter nyackensis. The sequence continues at coordinate 8,410 of NZ_FWYB01000029.1, forward strand.
GATTCTTATTACTTTTTATCTGCGATGCAGCTCACTAATATTCAGACCACACAGCATTATGCTAAAATACTTGATATTAAAGTTGGTTCCGATATGGCATTGTTGAGAGAAATTTATATATAATTTATAATAGATTATCGTTAAGTCCGTAAAAATACAGAGGTTTAACTTGGCATTTAATAGAGCAAATATGACCGAGAATAAAGATATCATGCTAATTCCTGACGAAGTTATCATGAACCAAATCTACTATATACGTGGACATAAGGTAATGCTAGATACCGATTTAGCAGCACTTTATGAAGTAGAAACCAAGCAGCTTAAAAGACAGGTTAAACGAAATATAGACCGTTTCCCTGAAGACTTTATGTTTGAACTTGGGAACGAAGAGCAAAAAATCTTAAGGAGCCAATTTGGCACCTTAAGACACGGGGAACATTCAAAATACAATATGATGGTTTTCACCGAGCAGGGAGTCTCCATGCTATCAAGTGTATTGAACAGTAAAAGGGCAATAAAGGTGAATATCCAAATCATACGCATATTTACGCATATACGTAAAATACTAGCAGACAATACAGATATAAGACTGGAAATCGAAAAATCGTATTCCGTTATTTAGATGAACTACTTGAAAAACAAGAACAACCTAATCCCCCAAGAAAAGGGATTGGTTTTAAACCTGATAATTTTTAATTCTTTATTGGGTTACACAATATTCAACCCCAATTAACGTCTTTATTTATGAGAGCGTTAATTTAGATGAAGCGGGAGTGGTCGGAGATCATTCCCGCTTTCTTATTTATGTATATTCGTCCCAATACGCCTTTTTTGTACAAGCATGACCATGAGAATTGAAATATCAAAAAGTCTAACAGAAGATCAGACGAAGCAAATTGATCACCTCTGGAACGAATTATATCCAATCAAGTTAAAAAATAGGTTCGGACTACTGTTGAAAGGCACAAAAGAGTATAATCATCATATCTTACTTAATGAAGCAAACGAAGTAATTGGCTGGGCTGTTGCCTTCTTGAGAGATGACGAGATATGGTTTTCCATTCTTGTATCTGCTTCAAATCAAAACAAGGGGTGCGGAAAAATGCTAATTGACAGTTTAAAACAGAATTCCAAAAAATTATGCGGTTGGGTAATCGATCATAATAATGACCTGAAACAAGATGGCTCAACCTATTATACACCAATGCAATTCTATCTGAAAAATAACTTTATTGTAATGGACGAGAAAATTGAAACAGATATTATTTCAGCGGTTAAAATTAAATTTGAGTTATAAGTATTCAGGATCAATGGATTTGAATAAAATCATCC
>NZ_FWYB01000028.1 GCF_900176505.1 Pedobacter nyackensis
TCGCGATAAGTATCCAGATTCCTAAGCAACCACCTGAAGACAAATAATTTCCCGGTATTTTTTTATCTTACACTATGAGAAAGCTACTACTTTTATTTACCATTAGTCTGATGTCTTTTATTTTAAAGGCCAAGGAAGCAACGGTAAAGATTAAAGTTCTAAATGCTGGTGATCAGAAGGTGATCATCAAACATCCGATTGATGCTGCATGGTTTCCCGTTGCGGTTGATGAGCAGAGTTTAGGCGCCGACAGTACAGTTACCTATAAATTTCCCGTTAATAAAACGTCCTGGTTGCGCATCAATGGATACTTTTTCATTATTGAGCCTGGAATTACCAATATTTTGTTTGATTATGGCAAAAAGGATGCTTTAAGCTACACAGACCGCAATATGGACGGCATCATCCTATTCTCAAAACGGGATAATCAATTTTATCAGTATAAAGCAAGGGATTACTATAAAAACGATAGCAGCGCTGTTAATTTACTAAAACGTATTAAAGAAAATAAAGAAGCAGAATTAAAAGCGTATGCTGATTTATTGTCCGCCAAAAAAATCTCTTTACATTTTTATGAGGAGATGCAAAATTTTTTAAATATTGATGCGGCTATTATGGAGGCAGCTATCCCTATGCTTGTTTTAGCGAAAACCAAAAAACTAAATGCAGATTTAGACGCAATGTGGGCAAATGCATATAAAAAACATCCGTTAACAAATCTTCGGGATACTTTTCACCCGGACTTTTATATGCATGCCGACTATTACGTATACACCTATTTGCAATATTATTTAAACCTAAAGAAAGGTATTACGTTAAATATCAAAAATGAAAGTGACTATTTAAAGGCTAAATATCATGGTTTTGAAACAGCCTTTAAAGGGAAAATGCGCGAATACCTGATGGTGAGCTTTTTGTGGAATGAAATGATGCAAGATAAATTTCAGCCTGTTTTACTTGAGTTATTTAATGATTTTAAAAAACAATATCCGAAAAGTAATTTCTCAAGTCACTTACAAAGTAACGCAAAGCAGATTGAGGATTTTAATAAGAAAAAAAACGAAGATTTAAATCAAAAACAAAAAATAATTGCTGACTATGGAAGGATTAATTCCTTTGCACAGCTGCTTAACCAATTTGGAGATAAAACCGTTTTTATAGATGTTTGGGCCACCTGGTGTGGGCCATGTAAAGCAGAATTTAAGTATAGCAAAGATCTGGAGCAATTCCTCAACGCTAAAGGAATCGAAATGCTGTTCATTTCAACAGACAAAGATGAAGTGGATGAACAATGGAAAACCATGATCAAGTATTACAATTTGGAGGGCTGGCATATCAGGGCAAATAAAGCATTATTACAAGATCTAATGGATAAATTCTGGGATGGGAAAGGTTATGCCATACCTCGTTATATTTTAGTTAGCGGAGGAAAGGTTATCAATGCAAATACACTTAAACCCAGCGACAAAGAGCAGCTTTATAGCCAACTGACCACTGAGCTCAAAAAATAGTTTTTTTCGGTAATTGCCCATTCCTGATGTAAGGGCATATTTATTTTTACCTGTTTTTGGCTTATTTCTTGAATTAGTAGGTGGAATTCCTATTGCCTTGATAACATATCGTCAGGTATAGTTTTTATGTAATAAGGGTTTCTACAAAGGAGAATAATATATTATCTATTACTTGTGGATGCGGGATTTAAAGTTGCTTAACTTAGCTCTTAATCTTTATAAAATGGATATCAAATTGTTTGAAAGCAAGCGAATTCGTTCACAATGGAGAGAAACAGATCAGAAATGGTATTTTTCCATCATTGATGTAGTTGAGGTTTTGACGGAGAGCCCTAGACCAAGAAAGTATTGGAATGCCTTAAAGACCAAGTTGAGAGATGAAGGAAGTCAACTGTCCCAATTCTTGGGACAGTTAAAAATGAAAGCTGAAGATGGTAAGATGCGCAAAACAGATGTTGCCGATACGGAACAATTACTCCGTTTAATCCAATCTATCCCCTCGCCCAAGGCTGAACCATTTAAAACGTGGTTGGCAAAAGTTGGCTATGAACGTATGCAGGAAATATCTGATCCGGAACAGAGTCTGGATAGGGCTAGAGAAAATTGGCAGAAGGCTGGACGAAGTGAGAAGTGGATTCAACAGCGTATGTCTGGACAGGAGACCAGGAATAAATTAACCGATTATTGGCAGGAGCATGGAGTACAAAAAGGAGATGAGTTTGCTTTGCTGACTAATATCATTCATCAGGAATGGACGGGTATGACGGTAAAGACGCATAAAGATATAAAAGCCCTGGAAAAGCAAAACCTTCGGGACCATATGACCGAGGCAGAATTGTTGTTTACTGCACTCGCAGAATTATCGACTCGACAGATTGCAGAAAGTGACGAGGCTGAAGGTCTAAAAGAAAATGCAATTGCTTTCTGTGCTAAACCTTGATGTATCATAACCGAATTCATACTTTCCATATTGCTTAACACAACGAGTTGCTCTAATGTGGCATAATCACGGATATTGCCTTCTAAGTTACGATTCTCATTTTTCCATTGCTGAGCTGTTTTACCGAATAATGCAACATTTAGCAGATCCGCTTCATTGGCATAAATTACAGCAGACTGCTCTTTGGTCAATTCTAATGGGATAATTTTCTCTTTAATTGCATCGGTATGAATTCTGTAGTTTACTTTTGCAAGTGTACGTTGAAAATTCCAATTGAGATTTAAACGTACCATCTCATCATTTTTAAGCCTTTGAAATTCAGTAATTAGGTAAAGTTTAAATTCTGGAGAAATCCAGGACGCAAACTCAAAAGCAATGTCTTTATGCGCAAACGTACCTCCATACCTTCCTGATTTCGAAATGATTCCAATAGCGTTCGTTTTTTCGATCCATTTTTGTGGAGATAGAACAAAATAATTATGTCCAGCTTCGCTTTTAAACCTCTCGAATTCGAGAGGTTTAAAAGCAACATTGTTTAACACCTCCCAGAGTCCCAAAAAAGCAAGTGTAGTTCTACCTCTCATCCAATTATTTATTATTGAAAATGGCTCAGATCGATTTCTATATTTCGCAATATCTGTTAATGAGAAATAATCCTCGTTATTAACACTTGATACGGATATATCTATTTTTTGGACTGTTAATTTATTAGATTTGCTCATTTCAGTACCCTATTAATGGTGAATAATGTAAATCTAAACAAACCCTTATTAATAACCAAAAAGAAATAAAACAACAATATATAGAAATATTTTACACTTAAAAATGATTATCTAGTTTAATTATTAATTATCTAATTGATTTTTCAATTTATTGGAGAATGGTCTTAACCATTGCAGCAAAAAGGTAAGTCCCTTTATGCTCTTTCCTAAACACGATGTGATCTCCAGCCTTTAAATCTTTTATATAAAACGGGGGCATTATCTAAAGTGCCAGAATAATTACCATACTCATCAACTGAGTCCATTATTACTCACATTCATTCTGCACCGGGAGCCTCAGGGTCATTAGAATCAAACAAGAATATAAGTTAGGAGCTTCCCCAGGTATTAACTGATCAATTATACTATCCGAGGGTTTATAAAAAGTATACGGGGACTTCCTTTGAATTTCTACAACATTTTCTAATTCCCAACCAGGCATAAGCATTACTTTTTTAAATCAATGTTATCGAAATATCCCTGTCCATTATTTAAGCGATCTAAAAAGTCTGTAAAAAAACTACCTATTTCTACATGATACTCTTCAAGGGTAGACAATGTGCTTTACAACTGGAGCCTTATGACAAACTTTTTAAGAATGTAGATGTTACTCGACACAGTATTAATGTTATGAATTATGAAAACTAAAAAAGCAGGCAAAAAATCTAATAAAAAATCTCCTTCGGGTAAAGCTCCATATTATTTTCATTCAGATGAAGACTTTAGAGAGGATAAAGAGTGGGGCAAACCAAAATTGACTGAAACACTTAAACAGGATCCTTCTGAAAAACCTTCGCACTAAGGCGTCTCTACTCCTACTTCAGTTTAAGTGCTTCCAGATGATGTTTCTCAATAAGAGGTAAAAACTTACGGGCAAAATTGCTAACCATGTATCCGGGCCTGTGAACCTGGCGCATTGGACGCATTAACCACCACGTAATCCATGGGTTGTCGTATCACCCATAGATTCTATTTTATTAGTTGGACGGCCACATTGAACAACAAAAATTTATCCTTTAAAAAGCAATAATGGAATATCGGTATGATAAGTCATTTTTTTAGTCACACTCCGGTGAAATAGTCCTTCAAAAAAACCGTATTCCTGTGGAACAGTAATAATCAAATCCACTTCATGTTCCACTGCAAATGCTGTAATACCTTCTGCAACATCTTTGTCATGGGTAAAATGGAATTCTACTTCCCCTCCCCATTCACTCCGTAATTTTGCTTCCGCAGCTTTTACTTCGGGATTGAATTGACGTTCATCATACCTGTCTACATTTAAAATTAACAGCCTTGCATTAAATGACCGGACAAAATTCTTAATTGAGTCATAAGGTATAACCGGATCTACTTGTTTGAAATCACAAGCAAAAACTGCTTTTGAAATGCCCATAAATTTTGCATCCTCAGGTACAATCAATAAGGGTCTGTTGCCGGATTTGGCAATAGCAATAGTATTACTTCCAATTAACACTTGTTCCAAACGTGTTTTCCCCGTTAATCCCATAACCACCAACCCTATGGATTGTTCTTCACTCAATTCATTTACTGCAAAACCCAGCGGGCGTTCATCAATGTGGATATCAATTAAAGTATCTTCATCAGCTAGCAATTTTAGTTGGCTTTTCCATGCTTTCAACTGATCGTCATTTTTTTTAAATTCATGTTCATCTCTCATTGCATCTTGCAATGGAATGTCAATAGATGGAGGAATATAATCTGAATAGCAGAGTAAAATTCGGGAAGGACGTAATTGACGACTTAATGCAACAGCATACCTCGCGGCATTTAAAGCCGTATCTGAAAAATCCGTCAGTACCAGTATATTTTGTTTTGAAGTTGTCATGATATCTCATCTTTTTTTTTAACAGAAAGAGAGTGAAGCAGCAGGAAGATTGAAACCTAATAACAACTGAAGTATCAAATGGTTTGAACACGCAGAAGAGTTTATCCAAATCCTTCCTTGGCCTCAAGATCGCCTTACTAAGGTCAATACCTTTACCCAGTACCCCTTTAAAAAGATCACCTGTTTCCTTCAGGCGATCCAGGGCATTAAAAATCATAAAGTCTTTCATTGTCATTCCCGGATTTACTTCCTCCCAATCCAACGGCATAGATACTGTAGCTCCGGGCTTTGGAAAGAATTAGGTAGCCTAATACGGGGTATCATGGTTCAGAAAACCCTTAACTAATGCTTTCCACTGCGGATAGGAAAAACCAACTTTCGCACCCCAACCTACAAAAGTATTGCGGATGTTATCCAACGTATTTTCAGTATCGGTATTTGGCACCTCGTTGCGAGCATGCTCTTCGGCATAAATTGTATTGCCAATGCGCTTCACCTGGAAAGTAGAAGTCGCTTCATCGGTGAGAAAATGTGCGGTATCCTCCCCAGCTGTCAAAGGATTAGCCGATGGTCTGGCGGTCATGCTCAATACTTCAGCATTATCCAGCACCTCCGCTTTGATCTCTTCTATTGTGACCCAATCGTAGCCCTCACCAGCTTGGGTACCTGGTCCAGGAATGTCTATCTTAATGTGATCCCCACCTGTTGCCTTACGCTGTACAAGTGCTCCAGCTGCATCTGTTAAAAAAAAGTCTGACATGCCTTCGCCAGCAATTTCACTCCAGCGATTAACGTCTAGTAAACGCTCCTTCACGGTTTGAAAAAAGTGAACTGCTTCTGCTTCAGAACTTAGCACGAGCTGTTCCATGGCATTCATTGTTGATCCTGTATACTGAGAAGGTACGTTTGCTGCTCCGGGTGCATTTTGTTCATTTTTTGTGTCCATGGTTTCAATAGATTAGAAATTATGAATTTAAGGTAAGGATTAGAAGATCATCAACGGGCATTTTGTTTATATCAATCCAGTTTCCAATCCCTATACACACATCTAGCGCTTGATCGTGTCTTTCTTCACGGGGTGGATAGTGTGTTTTTCTTTTCCCTATTTGTCAGAATACTATTTGCCCACATAAAACACACATGAATCAATATTGTTCATGATTTGTCTAAATTGGCAGGTGCTAAATCATTTTAGTTCGAAGATATCTCACACTACGCAAAAGGATAGCGGTTCTGGTCTGGGGACGTAAAGTCATTTAGTAGCTAAAACCAAAGCTCAACACAGCCAGCCTTAGCAATCGCTGTACAGTTGAACTCAATTTGCAGTGTTTCCATAATTTTTTCGTTCATAGCCTGCTTCTAAAGCAGGAAAGAACCCCCATCACAGTGGTTTCTCTATTCATCTGTTTAAGTATTTGTATACCCAAAGTTTGAACTTTTGAAACCCTTGGTTTCCCATATGGGAAAAAATAGTTATTTGCCTTCACAATCTTAATATGAACATATCCCGAAATTTAGCCGGAGAATGAAGATTTCAATTCCAATATTTTGGGTAAAATACGTATTGGTTCGGCGATAATTACCTGTTTTAACCTTGTTTTAAAACTACTAATGGTGGAATTTGTTTTTTGTAAAAAGGTCCGGGATAATTTGATTTAAATACCCACTGAATACGCTTTAGACTTCCATTCCCTCCGGATAAAACTAGGACAGATTATTTAATTTTAACTACCAAGGAAGATTATGAAAGAGGTAATGGATTTTAGCAGGCAGTTATTTGCCTTTAAGGATAGTTTACACCATTTTGCATTTCTATTTACCAAAAATGAAGATGATGCAAATGATCTGGTGCAAGATACGATGCTGAAAGCGATAAGACACTCAGAAAAGTTTGAAGCTGGAACGAGTATGAGAAGGTGGCTATATATAATCCTGAAGAATACCTTTATTAATAATTACCGGAAAAATAATAAGCTAAAAAATTTTAAAGCTGAAAGTTTACAGCGGGCGGAACAAGATTTTCTGAACAATTCTTCCACTAATGATGGAGAAGGCAAATGTATACTTGAAGATATCCATAAAGTACTAGGCAAACTTCCTTATGAATATTATTATCCGTTTATAAGATATTTTGAAGGGTATAAATATCATGAAATCGCAAAGGAATTAGATATTCCTCTGGGAACAGTAAAAACCAGGATTCATTGCGCAAGGATTTTCCTGAAGCATAAGTTGAAAGTGTGTACAGCATTTAAAAAGTTTAACTGAGTTATGGTTTAAAAACAGAAGGGTCATGAAAGCAAAAAATAAAGAAGGTAAAGAAGCTAAATTCTCTAAAACCTTTAATGGAAAGTAAACCTGATGAAAAAATAAAGGAAGATGATATTCCAAAAACTGATTTAGGTAATAAAAGAGACGACGATGAAAATGAGCGCGAAAAGCTATCCAAGAAGAACAAATCATTATAAACAAAAATAATCCACTATGAAAAAATTAATCTATTCATTATCTATTTCAGTAGCTGCCTTTGCATTCCAGGGATGCAGTAATGGCACAAAAGATGCAAAAGAAACAGCGGATAGCCTAAACAAAGTCAAAGATACTACAACAGATATCATGGCTACAGGTGGAATCGCCGTAGGAGAATCCGATGCCGAATTTACGACCAAAGCAGCTGTTGGCGGAATGGCAGAAGTTGAATATGGCAAACTTGCAGTTCAAAAAACCACCAATGCTAAAATTAAAGATTTTGCCAATATGATGATTACCGACCATAGCAAAGCAAATGAAGAGCTCATGGCTATAGCCAAAATAAAAAACATCACTTTACCAGCTATTTTAGATGATGAACATCAGAAAAAAATGCATGAACTAAATGTGAAGATTGGAAATGACTTTGATAAAACCTATGTTGAGACTATGATTGATGGGCATAAGAAAAAACTCAAATTGATGCAGGATGAAGCTAAAGACGGAAAAGACGCAGAATTACGAGCCTTTGCTATGAAAACAGCCCCGATCGTACAATCACATCTGGATATGATTAACAAAATTCATGAGGGCATGAAATAATCTTTTTCATTGCTATCAATCTTATAAAATCCCGGCGCTACCCGGGATTAATTTTATTCAGCTATTCTTTCTCAAAACTATTAAAAATATATGCCAATAACTATGCAAAAATCAAAACATATTCCGAAAAGTTATGTTATATCCTAACTAAAATTTACAACGATGCAAGATCAAAATCAGATACCGGAACAAGAGAAAAAAGATACTAAACAGATGTTACTAAACACTTCATGTTCTTATAAATAAAACACCATGGGAAATCTACTTTATATAATTGCAGTCATTTTGGTAATAATTTGGGCAATAAGTTTCCTCGGAGGTTATTATACCGGAGGAATAATTCATATCCTGATCGTCATAGCTATCATAGCAATCGTTCTGGGTGTCATCCGTAGAGCAGCATAGTAAATACTGGGCGGTATACGGTGCTGCATTTACCAATTTAGTATAAGCTTATTTTAAATATATGATAAGCATGGGTTTTATCTGCACGGACTGCGACAAATGAGCCACATATATCCATATCGGTTATCAAATCCACGATCATAACTTCCAATAAATCCTTCGAGAAATGGCATGAGATGTGTTTGTCAAATTAGACAAACCAGCATAGTAGTGAGGTCATTTATTGATTGCCATTTCCAACTGGTGATATAAATTATCTCCATCACTTAGACGTTTGGCGTTGCTAACTAATATCTTGCCTGATCTATCTATAATTAAGTAGTACGGATAGGCCTGTTCGCTATCAGCAACGCCAAGTTCATTCCAAAGGTTGGCTATTTGGTCTGCGGTTTTTCGGACGTGTTCTCCTGTGATATTATTAACAAAAATAAAGTCTCGCCATACCTCATCATCTTTGTCCTCATCCCTTGCTATATATAAAAATACAATATCCTTACCTTTTAAGCGCTCTTTTAATGCAGGCACAAAAGCTATGTCTTCTATACAATGCGGGCACCAAGTGCCCCACATATCAATAAACACAATTTTACCCTTATATGGAGCCAAAAGAGCGCTTAATGATGATGTAGCCCTATAATCCGGCGTGATCTTAATATTAAGGTTACTTGCATATTGGTCTCTTGCTTTTTTTAACGGAGAAAATACTTTTTCTGATGCTTTTATGTATTCGCTGTTGGTACAGTTAGCCTTAATGAAATTAAACAATTTAGCTGCAGATTGTAACTGCCCTGACATACAAAAATTATGCAACAGGTGAGTTAGATGTTTTTCCCAGGCATATTGAGGCATCATATTTTTCAGGCGTGTCGAAAAAAGATATACCTCATTACTCCGGTCGGGATCATTTTCCAAGTCCTTGTAGGCTACACCGGTATTGTGCCTAAATACGCTGTCAGCATGTTCTTTATGCTTGTCAGTCCTATAAACATACATTGCTTTCCACAGTTTAAATTTGAAGTAATTATCTAAGTACGCATTTGCACTCATGTTGGTATTTAGCTCATCCTTTGTCGGTAAGGTAAAATATGACCAAACTGTCTCTATGAAACGAGTGTGAAAATCACTACGATTTTTTCGGTTGTTTAATCGGCTGCCTAAATTTTGGGATACCCCATTTGCATAAAAATATTTTACTTCGGCTGCAATTACTTTTTCTAAACTTAACGGCAAATGTGCCTGTTGAATTACGCGATGGGTACTGTCAAGGCCGTTTTTAATTGCCGGCAACTTCATATAGATAATGGAATCGACAGACCAGGTTGCATAGGAGTTTTTCAATTTCAGCTCTTTTATAAAAGGAAGATTACCTTCATCCTCCAGTTTAAGTTTTTGTAACAGATCGTTTTCGGCTTTAGCCTTTCCCCTAAAGCTGAACAAATTATCGGGGGCATTGGCATGAATAATAACGTGCAGAGGTCGACCGGAACTTAGTAACAACCGCTGTTTATGCCCTTTATAAATGAGCGTTATCACTTTTGGCACACTGGATATGTAGGATTCGTGAAAGTTACCGGAGGCATCTGGTTTTAAATATCGTGAATTATTTTTCCAATAATTCCCATCATAGGATTCGTTTACTTCTATAGAGTCATGCCCTGCTGCGCCGATAACAGTGCCGGTAAGTGTAAGCTGCTGTCCTAAGCATGCTGTAGTACAAACAACTAGTAATAAGATAAAGTTCAATTTTTTCATTTCAATGAAATTGTATTGTAAAGCCATGTTGATCGGGCATAGCAATTCCCGCCAGACGCATAATTGCTCCTGTTATAATTTTTTTGATGTGATGTATGCTTTTAGGTAATGTGGTAATTACCGGATTTCGAAAACAAGGCAGTAATGGAGTTTAATTGAGTGAGGACAACAAATACATAAATTAAGCGACATATCAGCAACAAGGTATCGGAGGGAATACCTACTATATTAGTTTCTGTTAAGGATAAAAAAAACGTAAGTACAAATCCAAAGCCGGTTCCGATTACAAAAAACAGGACCGCGAACTTCTTGTGTTTTGCCACTGAGCGTTTTACCAGACTTTCCTTATTAATCCGGGCCATTGTTCTTTCTTCAAAATCGCTGAAAGGCATTACCAGTTTGCTATGTTTCATCATTTCAGAAAAAAACTGGTCTGAGGGTAATTTATCAAGCATAGCCATGATTTAACGGTTTAACTTTTTTAATTTATTAAGAGCAGACAGCATGCTTTTTCTTGCCCGATGAAGAATAACCTTTGTATTAGATTCGCTCCAGCCAGTAATTTCGCATACATCTTTAATGCTTTCTTCTTCCAGATAAAAAAGCCTTAATACCACGCTTTCACGATCAGAGAGCATTTTCAGCGCTTCATTGATGTTGTGTATCTGTTCATCTTTATCAAGGCCAAACAAAATGCTTTCATCCGTTATATCCTCATTATAATCTGGTTGAAATTGCAAAAAGTCCTTTTTTTGTTTCTTCCGACGCTGAAAAGCCTCATTTAAAACTATACGGTAAAACCACGTCTTGAAGGTTGATGCAGCATTATAAGATCCCATTCCATTAAAGACTTTGACAAATGAGTCCTGAACAACTTCTTCGGCTATAAATTCATCTTTAACAATGGATACAGACAAAGAGAACGCCATGTCTTTGTACTTCTTGATAAAATACCTAAAAGCGTCTTTATCGCCCCGACAAACTTTTTCCGCATAAACGTTGTCCATAAACTATTTTCTGGCTGATAAACGGTTAGCTACGACTAAAGCTATGCCGCCACATACTCCTAAGATGCTCATCGGAACTGCATTGGATCTGCCTAAAGAATCAAACTGAACAAGAATAGCTATAACAGCCAGCCCAATACTTAAGCCAATGATTAAAATTCCTAACTTAACCATAATCGACTTTAGTCCTCCTTCTTTATTTGATTCTTCATTAGGATTCATCCCTTTTTCAATCATCAACATGCGTTCCTGATGTCGTGCCTTATGTGTAAAGAACCAGGCGAGAAAGATGCAAACGCCGAATATTACTGCTATTAATCCCAAGATTATTGTTCTGTCCATAATTTGAATTGTTGCTTGTAATCATTGGATTACTTTTTTGGTTTAAAGGTTACAATTATTTAAAAGAGTATATGTTCTTCAAATAAATGAAGTTGTTGGTTCTCCTAATTTCTATAGCAATGATTGCACTTTTTAAAATTAAAGTATTAAGGTGCCGTAAATATGCGCTACTTCGTGTCACCGGTTCGATCCCGCCTTTTACACAATCCGATTTTCAGGAAGGGTTACATGGCTATTGCGTTTGGAAATGTGGTGTTTAGATGGGTTATACAATTGATGGAGTGCCCTTTGCGTTCGGAGAGATCATTCCTCAAGAAAGCGGCTATCCAAGACTTGCCAGAATTCTTGTTGCAGAGCCATCACTCCGAAACCAGGGATTGGGAAGATATTTTATCAAATTGCTATTGAAAGAGTCTAAGCGACTCTACAATACGGATCGCGTGGAGCTTTTTACATGGGAAAAGAATCATGCGGCAATTAGGTGTTACGAGTCGGTCGGCTTCAAATTTTTACCTGAGTTATACAAAACAATGCTTCACGAAAGCGTAAGCTATAACATCCACAAGATGATTTATACTGATGTAAATAGCAAATATATGTAATAAGGGTTTCTACAAAGGAGAATAATATATTATCTATTACTTGTGGATGATATTTTTCCATCATTGATGTAATTGAGGTTTTGACGGAGAGCTCAGTTCCTAGACGGTATTGGAGTGATTTGAAAAAGAAACTTCATGCTGAGGGAAGTGAAGTGTACGAAGAAATCGTATAGTTGAAAATGAAAGCTGAAGATGGCAAGATGCGCAAAACAGATGTTTGCTGATTCGTGCAACTTCCCAGGGTTATCGATAAAAACGATAAGAGTAAAAAATGGTATTTTCTCTGTGTAACTTCCATAAGTTATGGTTTTAGTTTTTTTGTTAAAAACATTTGCGTAACTCACAAGTTACTTATATATTTGAGTAACCTCAAAGTTACTCATTATGAAAAAGATCATTAAACACCAATTTTACTTCCAACATCCACAAGAGATAGTTTGGGAATACCTGACCAAAGCTGAGCTAATGGAGCTGTGGCTCATGAAAAATGATTTTCAGCCTGTGCTAGGGCATGACTTTCAATTCAGAACCAATCCGATACCGAGTCTGGATTTTGACGGGATCTTCTATTGCAAGGTATTAGAGATCATTCCCTTTAAAAAGCTTTCTTATTCCTGGAGCAGTGGCCCTGGTGGTGGCGAGATTAACCTTGATTCTGTCGTTGTATGGCAATTGCAGCAAGCAGACAAGGGTACCGAGGTTTTCCTGGAACATAGTGGTTTCGCGAAAAAAGAGAACCTGGATTTCTACAATGGCCTAAATCATGGTTGGGTGGAAAAACTCAACAAAATCGACGAACTTTTAAATGCTTCAGTATATGGCGATACCAAGTCTTGATGCCTTCCAGGTGATCGGTGATCCAAACAGGAGAAAAATGCTGATGTTACTGTTGGAGGATAGTCTGACTATAAATAACCTGGCAGATAATTTTGACATGAGCCGTCCTGCGGTTTCAAAGCATATTAAGATATTGGAAACTGCGGGATTTATTTCTATCAAGGATATTGGCCGGGAACGGTATTGCACCTTGAAAAAAGATGGCTTTGAAGAGCTGCAAGCCTGGATCTCTTATTTCGATGAGTTCTGGGCATCTAAATTGAAAAAGCTGGAAGCGTTATTAAATAAGAGATTACCTAACTAAAAATAGGTGCATTGTTAAAACACGAAATTATGAATATAGGTATTATTGGTTCAGGCCAGATAGGAAGCTGCCTGGCAACAAAATTTGTTAAGCTGGGACATAGCGTTTCGATTGCTAACTCCCGGGGCCCGGCTTCTTTAAAGCAGCTTGCTGAGGAAACCGGAGCTGAGGCAGCTACTGTAGAAGAAGTAGTAAAAAACAAAGAATTGATTGTTGTTGCCATCCCTCAAAAGAGTATTCCGGATCTTCCAAAAAATTTGTTTAAGAATCTTCCCAAAAATGTGGTTGTCATTGATACGGGTAATTATTATCCAGACCTACGTGATGGAGTGCTGCCGGAACTTGAACAAAGCGGTATTGATAGTTTGTGGATGCAGGAGCAATTGGGTATTTCGGTGGTAAAAGTGTTTAATTCCATTTTTGCGACAAGCCTGAATGATCTGGGCAGGCCTGAAGGTGATAGAAATCGTATCGCTCTGGCTGTTTCTGGTGATGATGCCAAGGCAAAGGAAATTGTGTTTCAGCTGGTAGATGATTTAGGTTTCGACCCGCTTGATATAGGGACGATTGCTCAATCCTGGAGGCAGCAGCCGGGTTCTACCATTTATTGCAGGGATATCAATTTGGCTGAACTCAAAAAAAGGGTAGTTGCTATGGGAACAGATTGGTCCGAGATGCATGAGTTGATTATAGGGAAACATCATTCCGATCAATTGCTAATGGCGGCAGACTTTCCGGCATGGCTAAAGGGATTTCGGGAACCTTTAACGCACCTTCGCGATAAGTATCCAGATTCCTAAGCAACCACCTGAAGACAAATAATTTCCCGGTATTTTTTTATCTTACACTATGAGAAAGCTACTACTTTTATTTACCATTAGTCTGATGTCTTTTATTTTAAAGGCCAAGGAAGCAACGGTAAAGATTAAAGTTCTAAATGCTGGTGATCAGAAGGTGATCATCAAACATCCGATTGATGCTGCATGGTTTCCCGTTGCGGTTGATGAGCAGAGTTTAGGCGCCGACAGTACAGTTACCTATAAATTTCCCGTTAATAAAACGTCCTGGTTGCGCATCAATGGATACTTTTTCATTATTGAGCCTGGAATTACCAATATTTTGTTTGATTATGGCAAAAAGGATGCTTTAAGCTACACAGACCGCAATATGGACGGCATCATCCTATTCTCAAAACGGGATAATCAATTTTATCAGTATAAAGCAAGGGATTACTATAAAAACGATAGCAGCGCTGTTAATTTACTAAAACGTATTAAAGAAAATAAAGAAGCAGAATTAAAAGCGTATGCTGATTTGTTGTCCGCCAAAAAAATCTCTTTACATTTTTATGAGGAGATGCAAAATTTTTTAAATATTGATGCGGCTATTATGGAGGCAGCTATCCCTATG
>NZ_FWYB01000025.1 GCF_900176505.1 Pedobacter nyackensis
AAAAAAGGTACTGTTTTAAAATCCAAATATTTAGACAAAAAAGTATTTTTGTAATCTAAAGAAGTTCAACTACTGAACTATCTTGTGTAGTCTCGATTATCGGATCGGGACTACTTCCTTTATAATTTTCCATAAACTCAGTATCATTTTTCCAAAGGGTATAGATTAGAATTAGTAATTTCCTCTGTATAGCAACTTGGCCTACCATTTTAGAGCTTTTTTTCTGGTTTATTCTCATGTAGATTTCCTTTAATGACTCATTGTATCTGCATGCTACCATTGCAGGAAAATAGAGTGCATTCCTGATATACCTATTTCCTTTCTTAGATATTCTTGTCTTTCCCTTTATTGATGTTCCAGATTCCCTTTGCACAACATCATAGCCTGAATAGCTCACAAGTTGCTTAACGCTACCAAACTGCTTAAAACCCATAGTTTCAGCAAGAATTGTAGCAAGAGTAATAAGGCCGACGCCTCTTATTGTCAACAACTTTCTTACTTTTTCCTTCAGAACCCTGTCGGCTTCTAGAAGTTTCTTGATTTCAATTAGACATTTTGCAATTTCTTTATCTATCTCGACAATCAATTTCTTGTTGCTTTTGATGATGAAATTTTGAATGTCATGTGAGCAATCCTTACTATGCTTAATGTTCCCAAGAGCAGTTTTCTGCTCCTGCAGTTGAACATAATACCGGGTTAGATTCCTAAGCTGCAACAATGCTGCAGGAGGTGGAGCCCATGACTTATGGATTCGCTCTATCCCAAACTGGCTGAGTATTCTCGCATCAACTGCATCTGTCTTTGTCTTGATGTTTAGGCTGGAAAAATAGTGCTTTGAGGTATTGGGTAGCACAACGTGAACCGTTTTCTTGATCTTGTAAAGGTGGTGCGCCAAATGTTCATAGTAAACACCTGTAGCTTCCATCAGGAATACAAGCTCTGTTCCAGCAACAATAATGCTTTTCGCCCACCGTAGCAATTGATTAAAACCCTTGGTGTCGTTACTAAAATCTAAAGACTTTGAGAACGTTAATTTACCGTCCTCTAAACGCTGACATAGACATGCAGTAAATTTAGTTTTTGAGATATCTATCCCAATTGATTGTTTTGTAATAGCCATAATCAAGAATTTAAATCGTATCGACTTAATCCTCCTTCGTCTATCCTTTTGTTTTATTCAGGCTCGTTATAGCGGCCTTAAGTACTGTTCAGACTCCTGAGAATGAAATCGTGTGGATCATCCCTTTTTTACGGTATAGCTGGAAGCTTACCAAGACCGAATTGATCTCACACGAACAGTCAATACATTTTGCATAACAACAATATAATGACCTTTTTAAAATTCTCAGTAAATATAAAAGAACCGAAACTACGGCACCAACGGAACTGTAAATATTGGGGCAGGCTACGGTAAATATTACAAAGCAAACGGGGGTTTAACACTAAACCACAGAGCAAAAAAAATTAACATTTTCGGAGACTTTAATTACGGTCGCAATAAGAGATATAATGGGACAGATATTGCAAGAACAAATAACACAGCCACCGACAAGACTTACTTTGATCAAACCAATTACAACTTAAGAAACAGAAATAACAGTAATTATAAAGCTGGGCTTGATTATTTCATCAACGATAAAAACACAATTGGCTTTTCATTCAATGGCTACCAAAGCAATGGCAAAAACATATCTGATGTACTAACTTTAATTGGCGACCAGCCTATGAAAACAGACTCTTCTGTGGTGGCAAAAAATCCAAACGACTTCAAATACACAGGTATTTCTTACAACCTGAATTACAAAGCGACAATCGACACGCTGGGCCAGGAGATTAGCATAGATGGCGACTATTCAAAATACACAGGTCGGGAAAACAATAATTTCAATAACCAATATTTCGACGCGGTAGGCCAAATATTAAAACCTCCATACCTGTTCAGAAATTCGACCCCAACTACAACAAATATTAAAGCTGCAAAAGTCGACTACACCTACCCCATCAACAAAGAGATGAAACTTGAAACAGGCTTAAAATCAAGCTTTGTAAAAACGGATAATAATTTCATATTCGAAACTCTTGAAAACAATGAATGGACAAACGACAACAAACAGAGCAACCGGTTTCTTTATGATGAAAACATCAATGCCGCTTATGCCAAACTCAGCAAAAAGTTCAAAACCACATCTGTACAATTAGGTCTTAGGGCTGAACAAACCAACTCAAAAGGGAACTCATTAACACACAACAAGATTGTTAAGAAACATTATATTGATTTTTTCCCAAGCGTTTTTATCAGCCAAACACTTTCTAAAGATCATGACATGGGCTTTTCTTATAGCAGACGGATAGACAGACCGGATTATGAATCACTAAACCCATTCATTTATTACCTTGACCTCTATTCTTACCGTTATGGCAATCCCTTTTTAACCTCCCAGTACACCAATTCGTTTGAAGTGTCTTACAGCTACAAAAAAGATTTAAACATAACATTTGGATACAGTCATACTACAGATGTAATTTCTAATGTACTATTAACAGATACCGCAAAGAAGACTATTTTCATCTCCTATCAGAATCTGGCCACTCAGGACGCTTACAATATAAACATCAGCTATCCCATAAAAATTACAGACTGGTGGAGCAGTAATAACAACCTGACCACCTATTACAATAAATTTAAAACGCCGGATATACTTGGCAGCCCTTATGAGAGCGGCAGAGTTTCAATTAACCTGAACACAGATCAGTCCATCACATTAAATCCAACTACAAGCGTAGAGCTTTCCGGCTATTACCAATCTAAACAGGTTACCGGAACATTATTGATAGATCCGCAATACAGCGTAGACTTAGGCCTTAAAAAATCTTTAATGGATAAGAAAATGGATATTAAACTAGCCCTGAATGATTTGTTTAAAACACAAAGGAGCAAAATTACCAGCGCGCTACCTTCACAACAATACATTGTTAAAGAAAGATGGGAAAGCCAAATATTTCGCTTAACCTGCACCTATAGATTTGGAAGCAATGATATTAAAGCTGCGCGTAAACGTTCAGGAAGTTCAGAAACGGAAGAAAAAAGAGTTAAATCAGGTGGCTAAAAAACGAGAGGCCTGTATCCATCCAGACACAGGCCTCTCTAACCAAATATAAATTAAACGAGCATTACAAATATAGAGATATATTTTAAAAACAAGCACAAAAACAAATAAAAATCAAAAATACTTAACAAAATAATCAAAACAAAGACAAAATAAACCAACAAAACCCAATAAACAAACACAAAAACCAAACAAAACCCAATTAACCATCAAAAACAACACTAAAAAACACACAAAAACTACACACAAACAAAAAACAACATTCAAAAACAACAATAAATAGAAAAATAACTATAATAAAAAACAAAAACACCAACAAAAAACAGCTAAAACACAAAATAAAACATCAAAAAATCAAAAACAACATCACATTCACATCAATAAATATTAAACTGTTATTTCTTCTCTATTTTCCTTATTTTTGGCTCTCTCCATAATAAAATCATGATACACAGAGAAAAAGTAAAAAATCTGCTCGAGACAGAAGAGTTTAACAGAGAAGTAACCGTTATGGGTTGGGTACGTACTTTCCGTAACAATCAGTTTATCGCTATAAATGATGGTTCCTGTATGGGAAACATCCAGATCGTTGTTGATTTCAATAATACACCGGAAGCATTACTTAAACGCATCACTACTGGTGCTGCTATAGCCGTAAAAGGTACTCTGGTTGAATCTGTTGGAAAAGGACAAAAAGTAGATATCAAAGCTGAGTCTATTGAAATACTGGGCGACAGTGACCCGGAAAAATTCCCTTTACAACCAAAGAAACATAGTCTTGAGTTTTTAAGAGAAATTGCGCATTTACGTTTCCGCACCAATACATTTAACGCCGTATTTAAAGTACGTCATGCTTTAGCCTTTGCCGTACACCAGTTTTATAATGAAAGAGGC
The DNA here is from genome assembly GCF_900176505.1 of Pedobacter nyackensis. Classification (GTDB taxonomy): domain Bacteria; phylum Bacteroidota; class Bacteroidia; order Sphingobacteriales; family Sphingobacteriaceae; genus Pedobacter; species Pedobacter nyackensis. Next base: position 4,002 of record NZ_FWYB01000025.1, read on the forward strand.
TTTGTGTATATGCACACCCCAATCATTACTGCATCAGATGCTGAAGGCGCCGGTGAAATGTTTAAAGTAACAACCCTAGACCTGGATAACCCACCACGCACTGAAGATGGTCAGATTGATTATTCTGAAGACTTCTTTGCACGTTCTGCAAACCTTACTGTTTCCGGACAACTTGAAGGTGAGTTAGCTGCAATGGCATTTGGACAAATCTATACTTTCGGACCTACATTCAGGGCTGAAAACTCAAATACTACCCGTCACCTTGCCGAGTTCTGGATGATTGAACCTGAGGTTGCTTTTGCTGATCTTGAGGACAACATGAACCTGGCAGAGGACATGCTGAAGTATGTAATTGAATACGCCCTTAAAAACTGTAAAGAGGAATTAGAATTCCTGAACAACCGCTTACTTGAAGAAGAAAAAACAAAACCTCAAAACGAACGTAGCGAGTTATCGCTGTTAGACAAGTTAAACTTCTGCTTAACCAACGACTTTGAGCGTGTAACTTATACCGAAGCGATTAAGATCTTAAAATCTTCAAAACCTAATCAGAAAAAACAATTCAAATACCTGATTGATGAATGGGGAGCTGACTTACAATCAGAACACGAGCGCTTCCTGGTTGAAAAACACTTTAAAAAACCGGTAATCTTAACCGATTATCCTGCGGACATTAAATCATTCTACATGCGTCAGAATGAGCCGGACGAACAAGGCAGAAAAACGGTAGCCGCAATGGACATCCTTTTCCCTGGAATTGGCGAAATCGTTGGTGGATCGCAAAGAGAAGAAAGACTGGATAAACTGACCCAAAGAATGGAAGACATGAACATTCCTCAGGAAGAGTTATGGTGGTTCTTAGACACCAGACGCTTTGGTTCTGCTCCACACTCAGGCTTTGGTTTAGGCTTTGAAAGACTTGTTCTATTTGTAAGTGGAATGACAAACATCAGAGATGTAATTGCCTTCCCACGTTTCCCTAAAAACGCTGAGTTTTAAGATTAGAGCATACATAAAAAAGTCCTCCACTAAATCTAGCTGAGGACTTTTTTATTATTACGAAGAACTTTAAGCTTATTGGCATGATTTTTCTCTAAATTTACATATGCTTATCAAAATCTATCCTGAGAATCCAAATCCTAAAGCAATTGAACAAATTGTTGAAGTCTTGAAAAAAGGAGGTTTAATCATCTATCCTACTGATACAGTTTACGGCTTAGGCTGCGACATTACCAATCAAAAGGCCATTGAAAAGATATGCAGAATAAGAGGAATTAAACCAGAAAAAGCTAATTTCTCGTTCATATGTTCCGATCTCAGACATATTTCTGATTACATTAAGCCCATTGACACAGCTACCTTCAGGGTATTAAAAAAAGCCTTACCAGGCCCCTTTACCTTCATTTTTAACGCAAACAACAATGTCCCTAAGCTACTAAGCTCTAATAAAAAAACAGTAGGTATAAGGGTTCCCGACAATGATATCGCCAGGGAAATTGTAAAACAATTAGGCAATCCCATCCTATCTACTTCCATCCGCGATGATGATGAAGTTATAGAATACTCAACCGATCCGGAATTGATACATGAAAAATACGAAGAAAACGTAGATATTGTAGTTGATGGTGGATATGGTGATAATGAAGCATCTACAGTGGTTGATTGTACTTTAGGCGGATTTGAAATTATCCGTGAAGGAAAAGGAGATCTCTCCTCCTTTCTTTAATTTTCCTCAAAAAAGCTATATTTACCCATATGGCTAATTTACTAAATTTACAATCTTTTAGAGATTTTTTCCGCTCCGGCCAGATTGGTGGCGTCATGTTAATGGTCTGCGTAGCGATTTCTCTCTACATTGCGAACTCTTCTCATGCAGCCGCTTTTTCGTCCTTACTATCAACAGATTTAGGCATTACCTTCGGCACACAAGCATATTCATTCAGCATATCTGCCTGGATCAATGACGCTTTGATGGCCGTATTCTTTTTACTGGTAGGCCTCGAAATCAAACGGGAAATGGTTGAAGGAGAACTCTCCTCCCTGAAGAAAGCATCACTCCCGGTAGTAGCGGCTTTGGGCGGGATGTTAGTTCCGGCCTTTATTTACTTCTTATTTAATAAAGGTGAATCTACTGCCTCTGGATGGGGTATCCCAATGGCTACTGATATTGCTTTTGCATTAGCCATCATATCCATGCTCGGAAAGAGCGTACCAACATCATTAAAAGTCTTTTTAGCGGCACTCGCTATTGTAGATGATCTTGGCGCCATTTTAGTAATTGCTGTATTTTACACCAATGAGGTTCATTTCGACTACCTGCTCATGGCTGGAGGAGTCATGCTACTATTGCTGGCATTCAACTTTTTTAACATCAAGCAACTCTATTTCTATCTTGTACCCGGCATATTTCTGTGGTATTTCATTCACCACTCAGGCATACACGCTACCATTGCAGGGGTATTGCTGGCCTTAACCATTCCAACTAACAAAACCAGCTTAGAATCTCCTTTAGAAAAGCTGGAACATCTGTTAAACGGACCAGTAAACTATTTCATCATGCCTGTTTTCGCATTAGCGAACACCAACATAACCTTTCAGAAAGAAATGATCAGCGGCCTGGCTTCTCCATTAGGATTAGGGATTATTGTGGGACTTTTTGCAGGTAAAACCATCGGTGTAACCCTATTCTCCTGGGTAGCAGTAAAGCTTAAACTCGGAAGCTTACCTTCTCGATCGGGCTGGAAACACATTATAGGACTGGGCATGCTAGCCGGTATCGGTTTTACTATGTCCATTTTCATCTCCCTGTTATCGTTTAGTGACGAGCTTCATGTTACCGAGGCCAAGTTTGCTATTCTTTGCGCTTCTATAATTTCAGGTCTTGTTGGTTTCATCTTTTTAAAATCAATCAAGAAAAGTAAAGCATCATAATGCAGTCGTCATTTTGAGAAAAAAAGGCCTTCCTGCTGATTTATTTCAATAGGAAGGCCTTTTTTAATGACGCTACAACTTAACCTTTAAATTTCTGCATAAAGGTTTTAACGCTGCCATTCAAATCATTGGCATCAAGTGCTTTTACAAAGGCACTGCCGATAATCGCGCCATTGGCGTACTCACAAGCTTTATCAAAAGTCTCCTTGCTATCTATTCCAAAACCAATCATAGTTGGATTTTTAAGCTTCATATCAGCAATTCTTGAAAAGTAACTCTCCGTACCTTCCGACACTTGTAAATTCTGCCCTGTGGTAGCAGAAGAGGATAACAAATAAATAAAGCCATTACTCAATCCATCTATTTTATGAATACGCTCTGTTGAAGTCTGAGGAGTTACCAGAAAGATATTGCTCAATCCATTCCCTTCAAATATTCCTTGATACAATGCTTCATATTCCGCCATTGGCAAATCAGGGACAATACATCCATCTACCCCTACTTCTACACAGGCTTTACAAAAATTCTCCACACCAAACTGCAATACAGGATTTACATACCCCATAAGTAAAACGGGAATACTTACCTTTTTACGAAGATCTTTAAGTTGCTCAAACAACAATTTCAAGGTCATTCCCTGATCCAATGATTGTTTACTGCTCGCCTGAATGGTTGGTCCGTCAGCTACAGGATCTGAATAAGGAAAGCCAATTTCCAGGAGATCGGCCCCCGACTGCTCCAGCGTTTCCGCAATTTGAACGGTATCATTCAGTCCCGGATATCCTGCTGTATAATAAATTGATAATATATTCTTCTTCGTTTGAAAAAGCTCTTTTATTCTGCTCATTATTTTCTAGGTATTAGATTATAAATTAAAGTACTTCATGTAGGTATCCATATCCTTATCACCTCTACCTGATAAGCATACCACTACATTTTCACCACCTTTAAAGCTCATTTTCTCTAAATAAGCCAATGCGTGGGCACTTTCTATTGCCGGGATGATGCCTTCCATTTGCGTAAGCAACAAGCCAGCCTGTAAGGCTTCATCATCTGTAATTGACACATACTCTCCGCGACCCGTTTTAAACAAATGTGCATGTTGAGGACCAATACCCGGATAATCCAAACCTGCAGAGACAGAATGTGGCTCTACCACCTGTCCGTCTTCGGTTTGCATCAAAATACTTCTGCTGCCATGCAACACACCTTCCTTACCCAGAAAAGTTGTCGCGGCCGAGAAACCTGTATCAACACCTCTACCTCCGGCCTCAACGGCAATTAACTTTACCTTTTCATCATCTATAAAATGATAAAACATACCCATAGCATTGCTACCGCCACCTACACAAGCCAAAACGTAATCAGGCTGATCATTGCCTGTTTGTTCAATCAATTGTTTCTTCGTCTCTTCTGATATAATAGACTGAAAAATAGCCACCATATCCGGATAAGGATGTGGTCCTACAACTGATCCGATGATGTAATGCGTATCTATTGGATTATTGATCCAATCTCGCATCGCTTCATTTGTTGCGTCCTTTAAAGTTTTACTTCCTGAAGTTGCAGGCACTACCTTTGCGCCTAACATTTTCATTCTGGCCACATTAGGCGCTTGTCGCTGAATATCGATTTCACCCATATAAACCACACACTCCAAGCCACGCAAAGCACAAACTGTTGCAGTTGCCACACCATGTTGTCCCGCACCAGTTTCAGCAATGATACGCTTCTTACCAAGTCGCTCGGCAAGCAGGATCTGCCCTATCGTATTATTAATTTTATGTGCACCGGTATGGTTCAAATCCTCCCTTTTCAGGAAAATATTCGCATTATATTTCTGCGAAAGTCGCTTAGCCAGGTACAATGGTGAAGGCCGCCCAACATAATCTTTAAGTAACTGATGAAATTCTTTCTGAAAGGACTCATCGCCAATTATCTTAAGGTAGTTCTGTCTTAGCTCTTCTACATTAGGGTAAAGCATTTCGGGGATGTACGCACCGCCAAAATCTCCGAAATAGCCTTTTTCATTTACAAAATAATTCATAATGGTAGTTTATGCTTAAAATCGTTCAATTTATCTATATCCTTTAAACCCGGTGCCAGCTCAAACCTGCTGTTGATGTCGATGGCATACAAACGGGGATCATTTATTTCTTTTAATTGTTCCATACTTTCCGGGCCAATGCCTCCACTTAAAAAATATGGCTTATTCAAACTGTAATTATTAAGGAGCGCCCAATTAAAAGTCTTACCAGAACCGCCATGATCCGGTGTTTGGGTATCAAACAAAAAGTAATCTACCACATTCGCATAAGCGCTTAAAGTATTAAAGTCAAACTGCTCATTCACACCAAAAGCCTTTATCAGCACAATACCTGCATCATCAAGCAATCCTTTTAATGCAATGCAGTATTTCACAGGCTCTTGTCCATGTAACTGAACCGCATTTAACCCGTATAGAGTAGCCAGTTCAGCAACTTTATTTAGTTCTTCATTCACAAAAACACCTGTCCGCCTTATTCCCGCAGGAAGATTTTTAACAAATGAAGGTGTTAAACCATCCACAAAACGCTTAGAACCTCTAAAAAAAATAAAGCCTAAATAATCCGGCTGCAAAGCGGCAACCGCCCGTATGTTATCAGGCAGCTTCATTCCGCATATTTTCAGTTTAACATCCATTCTATTCTTTTTAAGATTTAAGATCGGTTAATTTATCTTCCTGTTAGCTTTTTAAAAGTCTCCAAAGCTTTTTTACCCGTTAATGAAGACTCTGCTTCATAGAAACAATCTCCAAAAGATTTGGTATGATCTATGGTTTGTATGGCCAGGGCAGCATTACACAAAACCACATTATTCTGTTCATCTGTTGCCCGACCGTTTAATACGTTCATAAAGATCTTTGCGGATGATTCCACAGTATCACCACCTTTTATTTTATCCTCAACAATCTGCTCAAAGCCCAGATCGGAAACCCTTAACAAGGCTTCACCATTTTTACTAAACGTTTTGATGTCACAGGTTAAAGAAACCTCATCGAAGCCATCAACAGCATGCAGAATGGTGTAGTTTTTATCCGTATCCTGATATAAATACGCATATAAGCGAGCCAGTTCTAAACTAAACACCCCTACAATCTGATTCTTAGGTTGTGCCGGATTAACCATTGGTCCAAGCATATTGAAAAAAGTTTTTACTCCTAGTTCCTTACGGATTGGGGCAACAGTTTTCATAGCCGGATTGAACAAAGGCGCATGAATAAAGCAAATACCGGCATGCTCCAGGCTCCTTTTTAATACATCCTGGTCATTGGTAAAAGTATAGCCCAGATACTCCATCACATTTGACGAACCGCAACCTGAAGAAACCCCGTAATTACCATGCTTCGCTACTTTATATCCCGCTCCGGCAGTAACAAAAGAGGCCAACGTTGAAATGTTAAAGGTATCTTTTCCATCACCGCCGGTGCCACACAGATCTACCAGTTCAAAATCAGAAAAGTCTAATTTTATACATAAATCAAGCATCGCATCGCGAAAGCCCTGCAGCTCCTGAACCGTAATATTACGCATGCCATAAGCGGTAATAAATGCAGCAATCTGAGAAGTATTAAACTCTCCCAGCGCAATCGATGTTAAAATTCTTTGTGCCTCAGCTCTGCTAAAGGTTTTATTTTCAAATAGGTGGTTAAGTATCTTCTTCATGTCAGGATTCAAAAACGAAGCTTTAAAAAAGTTTGTAAAACAAAAAAGGTTGCCTTAAAGCAACCCTCAAATATTATTATATAAAATAAAAACGTTCAATACAGGGTTACACTACGCATTCGCGTTGTGCCACCACCAGTTATTAAGTCCGTTTGTTAGTATCATTAAGGCAAATATGGAATTGTTTTTGCAAAGGAGCAAATGTTTCTTAAAAAAAATTATTTGATGAGTGCCTTTTTCTCTTTGGTAAAATGATTGAATACCAGCTTATCAGCCCATGCAGGTAACAATTTATTGATCCAGACGGTCAGTTTTCCCTGTCCTGTCATAATTAATGTGCGCTTGCGTTCAGCAATCCCATCAGCGATGGTAGCAGCTACTAACTCAGCGCTCATCATCTTACCTTCTTCCATGCTGGTCTCGCCATGAGACGCTCCATCTTTAGCCAAAGCCGTAACCCGAATATTAGAAGCGGTAAAACCCGGACAGGCCACCATTACATGGATACCGGTTTTCAGCAGTTCAGTCCGCAAAGCTTCCATAAATCCATTCATAGCAAATTTCGAAGCAGAATATCCGGTACGACCGGGTAAACCACGGTAGCCCGCTATTGAAGAAACCCCGACTACACTTCCCTTGGTTTTCAAGATCTCAGGCAAAGCGTATTTTGTACAATACACTGTACCCCAGAAATTCACATCCATCAGGTTTTTCAATACCGAAAGATCCAGCTCGTTAAACAAGGCACGCATTGATAAGCCTGCATTATTGATCAGGATATCAATCCTATCGAAAGTAACCAAAGCTTGTTTAACCAACAACTTACAATCTTCTTCCTTGCTCACATCTGTCTGCACTGCAATGGCTTTTATTCCATAGCGCTTTTCCAGATCAGCTGTAATTTCGCAAAGTGTTACATATTGTCTGGCGGCCAGTACGAGGTTTGCTCCTCGCTTTGCAAACTCTTCCGCACAAGCTTTACCTATACCCGATGAGGCACCGGTAACTATAATTACTTTATTCTTAAAATCCATTCAGGTTATTTAATTAATGAGCTCTGATAAGGCACCCTTGTTACTATTGATCTTCCCAGCGTGATCTCATCGGCATATTCCAGTTCTCCACCAAAAGCAATCCCACGCGCAATCGTCGTAATTGGGATTTGAAAATCCTTAAGCCTTTTATATAGATAAAAAAGTGTGGTATCCCCTTCCATGGTTGCACTTAAGGCCAGGATAACTTCCTTTACCGGAGTGGTAGCCACCCTTTGCACCAGGGAATCAATAAAAAGATCAGATGGTCCTATCCCGTCCATAGGCGAAATCAACCCATCCAATACATGATAAACACCAAAATACTGACCTGTATTTTCTACCGCCATTACATCTCTGGTGTCTTCTACAACACAAATCACATCTCTATCCCTTTTATTAGCCGTACAGATGTCGCAAAGCTCATGATCAGAAATATTGTGACACACACTGCAATGTTTGATCTCTTTCCTGAGCCTCATTACCGAATTCCCGAAATGATCAACTTCTTCCTGTTCTTTGTTCAACAGGTGCAATACTAACCTAAGTGCAGTCTTTTGTCCTACCCCTGGTAACTTTGAGAATTCATTTACAGCGTCTTCAAGCAGTTTAGAAGAAAAGTTCATGCTACAAATTTAATATTTTATAGAGGTAAACTCATCATGGTTTCTTACATTTAAACACTAAACCTTTAATATGAGTCCACTTATACTATTGTCATTTTTATTCGGCTACTTTCTGATTTTGATTGTAATTGCATTTGTAACTTCAAAGAAATCATCTGATAACTCTACGTTCTTCATTGCCAACAGAAACTCCAAATGGTATTTGGTGGCATTTGGGATGATTGGAACCGCATTATCCGGCGTAACCTTTATTTCTGTTCCCGGTGAAGTTGGATCCCCGGGTGGCAATCAATTTCAGTATTTCCAGTTCGTTCTCGGAAATGCCATTGGTTTTATCATTATAGCTACGGTCCTGCTGCCGCTTTATTACCGGATGAGGCTGACCTCCATTTACAGCTATATTGAACAACGATTAGGATATTACAGTTACAAAACAGCAGCCTCAATCTTTTTAATCAGTCGCACTATAGGATCTGCCTTTCGTTTGTACCTGGTGGTCATAGTATTACAGCGCTTTATATTTGATAGTTATGGCGTCCCTTTCTGGGCTACCGTATTGATATCACTTGGACTGATCTGGTCTTACACCTTTAAAGGCGGACTAAAAACCATTATTATTACCGATACTTTACAAACATTCTTCCTGGTGCTTTCAGTTTTCCTTACCATTTATTTTGTGTGCGACAGCTTGAATATGAACATACCGGAAGCCTTTGAAACCATCAAAAACAGTGGTTATTCCAAAATCTTCTTTTATGAAGACTTCCTTACCAGTAAGTTTCATTTCAGTAAACAATTGCTGGGTGGAATATTTGTAACCATTGCCATGACTGGACTGGATCAGGATCTGATGCAAAAAAACCTAAGCATGAAAACCATTGGCGAAGCCCAAAAGAACATGTTTACCTTTACCGGTGTATTTGTCATTTTGAATATATTCTTCTTAAGCGTAGGTGCTTTACTGTATATTTTTGCTACAAAAAACGGAATAGACATCCCTACAGATTATGTTACCGGCAAACCAAGAACAGACTTTTTGTTCCCAGAGATCGCCTTCAATCACCTGGCACTTATCCCCGGAATTGTATTTATGTTGGGTTTAACTGCAGCAACTTTTGCCACTACCGACTCTGCCTTAACCGCATTAACGACCTCTTTCTGTGTAGATTTCCTGCATATGGGTAAAGGCGACAATGACAATAGCAAAGAAGCGGTACGCAAACGTCACATGGTACACGTTGGCTTCTCTGTATTGATGTTCCTGGTTATTGTTGTATTTAATGCGATTAACGACGACTCCGTAGTAAATGGCATTTTCAGAGTAGCGTCCTATACCTACGGACCGCTTTTAGGTCTTTATAGTTTCGGCTTATTTGTAAAAAATCGTGGTCTACACGACAAATTAGTTCCATTTATATGCATAATATCACCGGCAATTTGTTACTTGCTAAATGATTACTCAGTCCAATTATTAGGTGGTTATAAATTTAGTGTGGAGTTAATCCTTGTAAACGGATTAATCACTTTTATAGGATTATTATTGATCAGCAAAAAAACTGATCAGCAAACAAAGTTTTAAAATACAATTAGTGTATGACAAGTGAAGAGAAAATAAGAAGTGCTTTCGAAAACAAAAACTGGCAGGAAATAAAAGTTACAGACTCCTGGCAGATCTTTAAAATCATGGCCGAGTTTGTCGATGGCTTTGAGAAATTAGCAAAAATTGGCCCATGTGTTTCCATTTTCGGATCAGCAAGAACAGCTGAAACCAATAAATATTATGAAATAGCAGTTGAATGTGGCCGTCTATTAACAGAACGCGGATATGGTGTAATTACAGGCGGTGGTCCAGGCATCATGGAGGCAGGTAATAAAGGTGCACATACAAACGGAGGAAAATCAGTAGGTCTTAATATTGAGTTACCATTTGAGCAATTTCACAATAAATACATTGATCACAATAAACTTTTAGAGTTCGATTACTTTTTTATCAGAAAGGTGATGTTTATGAAATATTCTCAGGGCTTTATTGTACTTCCAGGTGGAATGGGTACTATGGATGAATTGTTCGAGGCGATCACCCTGATCCAAACAGGGAAGGTTGCACGCTTCCCAATCGTTTTAGTTGGAAAGGAATACTGGGGTGGTTTATTAGAATGGATTAAAAGTACGATGCTTCATCAAGAACACAATATCCATGCGGAAGATCTTAACCTCTTTAGATTAGTTGATACTGCAGAAGAAGCAGCTGAACATATCTTCAGGTTCTACGAGAAATATGTATTGAAACCGAATTTTTAAAGGAATTAGTCTTCCTAACTTAAAAAAATCAAATATTGTTCGCCTCGCCAAGTCTTTTGCTGAAGGGCAAAACCCTTGAATGTCGGCTTACAACATTTGATTTTTTTATTGAAACACTACACCATACCCTCTGCCTACCTTTAAAGCTTGATATGATGATTACCCCAAAATCTCGTTGATTTTCTCTGTAGGTCTTGCAATAACAGCCCTATCACCTGAAACCAATATCGGACGTTCTATCAATATTGGATTCATTACCATTGCAGCAATCCATTCTTCATCAGAAAGCTCCTGCCCCTTATATTTCTCTTTATAGATTGGTTCAGTTTTACGAACAAGATCATGCGCTCTAATGCCAAGCTTACTAATAATAGATCGTAACTCTTCTGCGGTCGGCGCAGTTTCCAGGTAATTTACGACTTCAAATTCCTCTCCGCTTTCTTCTAAAATAGCCAGTGCACACCTGCTTTTGCTGCATCTGTTGTTGTGATAAATTTTAATCATGTTGTTTTTCTTTTAGATCCCACTCAAATATCCTACACCTTCCCATCAGCCTCTCTCTACATCTTCCCTTTTATCCTCTATCTCCGTCTCGCCGGCTGTAGTCGTTTCAAAAAAAAATTGGTTGTTGTGAGACGACATGCAAAGATTTTGCCCTTCCGCAAAATGTTTGAGGAGTCGAACAATTACCTATTTTTTTTAGTTAAAATGACTAACCCCACCAGACACCACCAACTTCATGGCGTCCGCAGCACTCATATTTAATGGTTTAATTTTTTCATGTTTCACTACATACACCTGTCCGGCAAACGAATAAGAAAACGGGAAATACACAATAGACTCTCCAGGCAGATTAATAGATTTCAAATCCGACTGGGTAAGAAAGCCTATGCGCTTTAAATCGCCGCCCACTTCAACCAGAACCGGATTATTAAACTTCTTTTCATCCCCCACAAAAGCCTCAGTAAGGTCTTTTATTGAGGAGTAAATAAACTTCAGAAATGGTATTTTATCTAATAAACGGTGAAACCAATCGTACATCGGTTCCGTTACAAAATAAGTTACAAAAATACCGGCAATTAGTATCAGAGAGATCACCAATGCAAGTCCCAAACCAGGAATATTCCTGCTTGCTCCAGTATTGGGATCAACACCCAGAATGTTATTTACATTCAACCAGCTATCAACCGTAGTTACAGCCCAAACCACAATAAAAACGCTTAATGCAATAGGGAGTACGATTAATAATCCTTTGATCAAATAATTCAATAACGCCCTGCCAATACTATTCATAATGCAAACTTAGATAAAATATTCAGGTATAAATAGCCCGATTAATTACTCATAAAAATATACCCGCTTCACCCTTTGAGAGACGTTAGTTAATATCTCATAAGGAATAGTCCCAATCTGCTTCGCCAATGTAGAAATGGTCAGCTTATCGTTAAATACAATCACCTCGTCACCGGTCTTTACATTAAGTCCCGTTACGTCCAGCATACACATATCCATACAAATTACCCCTACCGTTGGCACCAGTTTCCCCTTGATCAGCATTTTACCTATTCCATTACCAAAAGCACGATTATAACCATCAGCATAACCAATTTTTACGGTTGCTATTGTCCCACCTTCCGGTAACAAGCCCTTACGCCCATAACCTACTGTTTCATTGGCTTTAATTTCTTTAACCTGGGTAATAGTCGTTTTTAATACGGCAACTGTCTGCAAGCCTTTATTATTATGCAATCCGGCATCAAAGCCATACAAACCAATACCGATCCTCACCATATCCAATTGCGCATCCGGATGACGGGAGATCCCTGAAGTATTAGAGATATGCCTGATAAATTCATAACCCAGCCCTTTACTAAGCAAATCAGTAGCCGTTTTAAGCTGTGCTATCTGCTGTTTGGTAAAGGCATCATGCATCCCTTCTTCACTTCCCACCAGATGTGAAAAAACTGAAACTACTTTTAACTTATTAGTTTCATTGAGGAGTCTTAGTAATTCTGGCAAATCAGGTTCTTCAAAACCCAAACGGTGCATTCCTGTGTCAATTTTTAAATGCACAGGATAATTTTCATCCTGAACAAAGCTGATAAAACGTTGTAAGATATCAAGGTTATACAATTCAGGTTCCAGCTTATACCTGACAATCGCATCAAAAGCAGAAGGTTCGGGACTCATAACCATGATTGGCATTTTTATCCCTCCTTTCCTTAATGCAATTCCTTCATCAGTATAAGCTACTGCCAGGTAATCTACCTTATGATACTGCAATAAATTAGCTATTTCAAAGCTACCGCTACCGTAGGAGAAAGCCTTAACCATCGCCATCACCTTAACACCCGGTTTTAACTTACTACGATAAAATTGTAAGTTACCTGCCAGGGCATTCAAATCTATTTCCATAACCGTATCATGCACCTTTTGTGCAATCAATTTACTGATCCGTTCAAATTCAAACTTTCTGGCTCCTTTCACCAAAATAGTTTCATTACTAAAGTGCAGGGCAGGAAAATTTTCAACAAAACCCTGTGTACTTTCAAAGAAAGTGGACTCCATCTCAAACAAATCAGCCGATGCGGTGATATGCGGACCAATACCGATTAACCTATCTACATTCTTTTGTTTTAACAGCGCTGCAATTTCTACATACAGCACCTCATCACTTTTACCGGTTTCAGGAAGATCTGATAAGATCAGGGTTCTTTTAGCATGTTGATTCTGGAGGTTCAGAAAATCCAGCGCGATAGCCAGCGATGAGATATCTGCACTATAAGAATCATCAATCAATGAACATTGGTTAATGCCGTTCTTCAATTCAAGGCGCATACTTACCCTGGTTAACTTTGCCAGGCGCTCATCTGCTTCTTCAGGGGTATAACCAAGGGCCAATAAGGTGGCCCAGCAAGTGATACCATTTTCAACAGAAGCTTTATCAACAAATGGAATCAGACATTCTATTTCTGCACTTTTATACTTTGCGCGGATATAATTCCTACCTTCAATAGGTTCTACCAATACAATCTTAAGATCTGCGTCCTCTTTAAAGCTCCATGAAAACTTCTGCTGTCCAGGTAAGTCACTTTTCCGGATCCCTTCCGTATATTCAGGTGAATAAATAAACAGGTCAGTAGCTTTAAATAACTTCAGTTTTTCCTGTAGCTTTTCGCTTTGTGAGCTAAAGCCTTCGGCGTGCGCCTCCCCAATATTTGTAAGGATACCAATAGTAGGTTGTATAATATCAGCAAGGGCATCCATTTCATTTCCTTTGGATATACCGGCCTCAAAAATACCAAGCGTATGATCAGCTTCAATTTCCCAAACCGAAAGTGGCACTCCTATCTGCGAGTTAAAACTTTTAGGACTTCTTACGATATTAAAATCTGTAGTCAGCAATTGATACAGCCATTCCTTAACAATAGTTTTACCATTGCTGCCTGTTATCCCCAATACCTTCAAATCATATTGTGAACGGTTATATTTTGCGAGGCTTTGCAATGCAAGCAACGCATCCTTAACCAGCAGGATATTTGCATCAGGAAACAAATCAATATATTTCTCGTCAGTGATGACAAAGTTCCGGATACCATTGGCATAAGCATCCTTTAAGTACCGATGCCCATCTCTTTTAGCACTCAATGCAAAAAACAATGACCCTTCAGGATCTATTACCGTTCTGCTATCAATTACCAGCTTCCTGATGATTGCGTCGTTCATTTTATGAACAGATACAACATTCAGAATTTCTAAGATATGGTTGATGGTATAAGGAGAATTACTCATCTGACAAAATTAAGCTTATAGCCCCAATCCGTTAAACATTTTATATTTTTTTATGAGTAAATGATACTGAATAAAATGAATAGCTAAAATTTTAGGTGATTTAAAAACAATTACTCAATTTTACATGTAGAGAGAGCGTTAGGGTGTCCCGGTTTAATTACTGGGGCACTTTTTTTGTAGGTTACTATCCGTTTACAAAGCATGCGGCTGCAAAATAGATTCCAGCAAAGCACTGGATTCCTGCTCCGGGCTCAGCAGATCCTGTAAAGTAACTTTATCCAACAGCTGATCCACAGTAAACTGAATCATTTGCCACAAAGAGCGTATAGAGCAATCGATAGAATTTGTGCATAACCTGAGTGTTCCAGGATATTCCTCACAGAATTTCTTGCTAAAAAGCGCGCCCCCCAATACCTTCATCACCTGGTTAATATTTACCTGATCTGCAGGCTGAGCCAACACATAACCTCCTTTATAACCTGGGGTACTGTTGATATAGCCCGCCATGCGCAGTGTACGCGTTAATTTCCCTACATAGGCTGCCGACAACCCTTCCGATTCGCTAATAGCAGGAATACTGATTCCCTCCTTTTGATCGTGCCTCGCAATACGAAGTAAAATCCTTAGTCCGTACTCCTCTTGTGCAGTAATCTTCATCTCCTTTATCTTAATTTACATCATTCCCAATTCAAACCGCGCAGTTTCCGACATCATATCCCTGTTCCATGGCGGTTCCCAGGTTACGATAACGGAAACCTCATTAACCCCTTCAATTGCTTTTACTTTCTGCTCCACCTCTTGCGGAATAATTTGTGCTGCAGGGCAACCAGGTGCTGTAAGCGTCATCACGATCTGCACGTTATTAAAGGGGGGCATGACCTCAGTTTCGTAGATCAATCCCAGCTCATATATGCTGACCGGTATTTCAGGATCATATATGGTTTGCAAACAATCAATAACTTTCTGCTTTAATTCTTCCTTATCCATGATCTGCTTTTTTATTATCTTTCATCATTTTATAAGCCACCGCATAATTTTTCATCTGTTTAATCATCGACAGTAAACCATTCGACCGCGTTTGGGCCAAATGCGTCATCATCCCTATTTCAGCTATAAAATTCATTTTAGCAGCCAAAATTTCTTCAGGCGTCTGTCCTGATAATACTTCAATCAGCATACTGATCAATCCCTTCACAATCACGGCATCGCTGTCGGCCTTAAAAACGACTACACCATCCTCAAATGAAGCGGCAAGCCAAACGGTCGACTGGCACCCTTTAATCTTATTCTCGTCTATTTTATGCTCATCTTCAAGTACCGCTAACTTTTTACCCAGCTCAATGATATATTCATACTTATCTTCCCAGCTATCAAACAGGGCGAAATCCTCAACAATCTCTTTTTCGATCTCAGCAATTGACTTTACATTCATTACGTTAACATTTTTATAGCCTTGTGTAAACCTGCGATCAGCACATCTATCTCTTCCTTTTGATTATAAACCGCGAAGGATGCCCTTATCGTACCAGGAATGCCAAAACGCTTCATTAAAGGTTGTGTACAATGGTGCCCTGTCCTTACAGCGATACCCATATTATCCAGCAACACACCCATATCCTGAGGATGAACCCCATCAATCACAAAAGAAACCAGACTGACCTTATTTCCGGCCTGCCCGATAATTGTAAGTCCGGGGATGGCCTGCAGCTGCGCAGTTGCATAGGCAAGCAATTCTGCTTCATGCTTTCTGATTGACTCTTTTCCGGTATCCTTAATAAAATCCAATGCCGTTTTTAAGGCAATGGTATCAGCAATATTGGGTGTGCCCGCCTCATATTTATAAGGCAAATCATTATAAGTTGTCTTTTCAAAAGTCACCTCTCTGATCATTTCTCCCCCGCCCTGAAAAACAGGCATATTTTCGAGCAACTCTTTCTTACCATATAAGGCACCTATACCTGTTGGTCCGTATACTTTATGGCCGGAAAAGGCAAAAAAATCACAATCCATATCCTGGACATCTATATCCAGGTGGACTGCAGACTGTGCACCATCTACCAACACTTTAGCACCTACCTCATGTGCAGCCCCTATCATCTCCTTAACGGGATTTACTGTTCCCAGCGAGTTCGACACCTGCACAATGGATACCAGTTTAGTCTTACTGCTTAATAAGCTTTTATAAGCATCCATATCCAGTTCTCCGTTATCCTTAACAGGGATAACTTTTAAAATCGCATTTTTCTCTTCGCAGACTATTTGCCAGGGCACAATATTGGAATGATGTTCCATGCCCGATATGATAATTTCATCACCGGCAGCAATATTTTGCCTACCCCAGGTATACGCTACCAGGTTAATTCCCTCTGTGGTTCCTCTGGTAAAAATAATCTCCTCTACCTCCGCAGCACCTATAAACTCCTGCACAGCGAACCGCGCAGCTTCATAGGCATGGGTAGCTTCCTCTGCAAGGGTATGAATTCCCCTATGGATATTGGCATTATAATGCGCATAATAATGGCTTAATGCATCAATTACACTTTGAGGCTTTTGCGAAGTAGCAGCGTTATCAAAGTAAACCAGTGGCTTACCTTTTACCGTTCTACCCAATATCGGGAACTGCTGTCTTATATCTGTGACTACCATTTTCAGACAATTGATAAGTGTTCGTAAATCAGTTTCTCTACATAAGCCCTTATAGCCATAGGCTTGATATGAGCCAGTACATCGGCCGAATAAGCCTGTAAAAGCAATACTTCAGCTTTTTCTTTAGGTATCCCTCTTGCTCTTAAATAAAACAGCGCCTCTTCATCAAGCTGCCCCACCGTACAACCATGCGAACACTTCACATCATCAGCAAAAATCTCCAGCTGTGGTTTGGTGTTTATTGTGGCATTGTCGGAGAGCAGGATATTCTTGTTAGACTGAAAGGAATTCGTTTTCTGCGCATCAGGCTGCACCATAATTCTTCCATTAAACACAGCTGTAGATGAATCATCTGCAATCCCCTTATACAATTGATTGCTAAAACACTCTGGCTTTCTATTGTCTATCAAAGTGTGGTTATCGGCATGAGTTTTACCCCTTAGCAGGTAAAGTCCATATAAATGCGCTTCATTGCCGGTAGCATCGAGTATCAGATTCATGTTATTGCGCACGATACCACCATTTAGCGTTATGGCTACCGTATGCACATAACTACGTCCGACCTGCCTAATATGGGTAGTACTAACCTGACTGGCATTAGCCGTATCGTTCTGTATCTTATAATATTCTACAATAGCATTTTGTTCAACTACGATTTCCAAAACCTCATTGCAAAAACTATCTGAACTGCCTAAGGTGACGTAAGTCTCCGTTAATTGAAGTTTGCTGTTTTCATCCACGTAAATCAAGCTACGGGGCTGTGCCAGCGTATGATGCTGTCTGCTATCCAAAATATGGTAAACATATATCGGATGATGAGGTATCTTCCCTTTAAGGATGTGAATAAAAACACCTTCGGTAATAAAAGCACCATTCAGTGCATGAATCCCATCTTTTATATACTCCGTACTTTTATTCAGATGTTTACCTACCAGATCCCTGTATTCTCCATTTACCGCATCTTTTAAAGACAAGACCTTCATCTCCGTATCGGAAGAAAGGATATTGGAAAGTGAAAAGTCAAAGCGTCCATTCACAAATACCAGTTCATTGGCTTTATGATGTCCAGGCATACGTAAAGCAGCTACATCGGCAGCAGTAATGGTATGACCAATTTGGGCATAGGTCTGGTTAAACAAACTACTAATGCCGGTATATTTCCACTCTTCTGTGTGAAAAGTAGGCAGACCGGCTTTATTAAACGTATCGAAGCTTTGTTTTCTGATGGCCGCAATGTGCTCATCAGCATCTTCCAGCTGCAACTGCTCAAACTGCTCCTTAAAATAAGTTAAATCAATCATCTCACATTGTTTTAATAAACCTGCTATTCGGCAGTTAAATCAACTTCATCTGTAATAAAATCATAGCCCTTTTCTTCCAGCTCCAATGCCAGTTCTTTGGTGCCTGATTTTACAATCCGGCCATTGTACAACACATGTACAAAATCAGGCTGGATGTATTCAAGTAGGCGTTGATAATGGGTAATTACCAGTACTGCACGTTCCGGGTTATGCAGCTTATTGATACCATTGGCTACAATACGCAAGGCATCAATATCCAGCCCTGAGTCGGTCTCATCCAATATTGCCAGTTTAGGCTCAAGCATGGCCATCTGAAAAATCTCATTACGCTTCTTTTCACCACCCGAAAATCCTTCATTAATCGACCGGCTTAACAGCGACTGATCGATCTCTACCAGTGCCATTTTCTCTTTCATAATTTTCAGGAAGGAAACTGAATCAAGCGGTTCCAAACCATGATATTTACGCTTCTCGTTTACCGCAGCTTTAATAAAGTTTGTGGTACTTACCCCTGGTATTTCCACAGGATATTGAAAAGCAAGAAAAAGTCCTTCACGGGCTCTGTCTTCGGGCGACAACTCCAACAGGTTTTTGTTTAAAAAACTAACCTCCCCTTCAGTAACTTCATACTCCTCTCTCCCTGCCAAAACCGATGCCAGCGTGCTTTTACCGGAACCGTTAGGCCCCATAATGGCATGTACCTCCCCTGGTTTGATCTCAAGGTTAATTCCTTTTAATATCTCTTTACCCTCTACGTTTGCGTGAATATTTTTGATGGATAACATATACATATATTTTGTTTAAGCGAGCGCTTGTTTAACCTACACTACCTTCCATACTGATGGCTAATAGTTTCTGTGCTTCTATGGCAAATTCCATAGGCAGCTGATTCATTACTTCTTTAGCAAAGCCGTTTACAATAAGTGCAACTGCCTCTTCAGGATCTATACCCCTTTGTCGACAATAGAAAAGCTGATCTTCTCCAATTTTAGAAGTTGTTGCCTCGTGCTCCACTATAGCGGTTTTGTTTTTCACCTCTATATATGGGAAAGTATGCGCCCCGCATTTATCACCCAGCAATAAAGAATCACATTGCGAATAATTGCGGGCGTTGGTAGCATGCTTACTTGCTCTTACCAATCCACGGTAGCTGTTTTGACTGAAACCGGCCGAAATACCCTTAGCTACGATCCTGCTCCTCGTATTTTTACCCAGGTGGATCATTTTTGTACCTGTATCAGCCTGCTGATGGTTGTTGGTAAAAGCGACCGAATAAAACTCGCCAATCGTATGATCCCCTTTTAAAATCACACTCGGATACTTCCAGGTGATGGCCGAGCCGGTCTCTACCTGTGTCCAGGAAATCTTTGAATAATCGCCTTTACATATCCCCCTTTTGGTTACAAAGTTGTAAATCCCTCCCTTGCCTTCCTTATCACCGGGATACCAGTTCTGCACTGTAGAATATTTAATTTCGGCCTTCTCCATGGCCAAAAGTTCAACGACTGCTGCATGCAACTGATTTTCATCACGCATTGGCGCAGTACAGCCTTCCAGATAGCTTACATAACTTTCATCTTCGGCCACAATTAAAGTGCGTTCAAACTGACCCGCATTCTCTGTATTGATGCGGAAATAGGTAGATAGTTCCATCGGGCATCGTACCCCTTTAGGAATAAAGCAAAAAGATCCGTCAGTAAACACTGCTGAGTTTAAGGCAGCAAAATAATTATCTGTCATGGGTACTACCGATCCCATGTATTTTTTCACCAATTCAGGGTGTTGCTGTATAGCTTCACTAATGGAACAAAATATTACACCAATTTCCGACAGCTGCTCTTTAAAGGAAGTAGCAATAGAAACGCTATCCATCACCACATCTACGGCTACGCCGGTTAATCGTTTTTGCTCAACCAACGAAATACCCAATTTCTCAAAAGTACTCAGTAATTCAGGATCTACTTCATCCAGACTATTCAACTGCTTTTTCGGTTTGGGGGCTGCGTAATAAATGATATCCTGATAATCAATTACAGGATACTTTATATTCGCCCAGGTAGGCTCTTCCAATGTCAGCCAATAAGCATAAGCTTTAAGCCGCCATTCGAGCATCCATTCCGGTTCGTTTTTTTTATGAGAAATCAGTCGGATGACATCCTCGTTAAGTCCTTTTGGAATAACATCTGTATCTATATCTGTCACAAAACCATATTTGTAATCGTTTAATACGGCTTGCTCCAGGGAGTCTTGTTTATCTTTCATGCTCTTTATTTATTGAAACATTAGACATTACTCAAATATACCCCCTTTCGCTTATTTATACAAAAGAGTATAAACAGAGAAATGTAAGATTTGTTATTGCTTTAAAGCTACAACCTTATTCCAAGTCCCAATTCAAAATCACCGTTTGTATACCCGCTAAAAGCATGAGGTACTGAAGAGTAGATACCGGATAAGCTTAACCTCTTATATTTTATCCCAAAACCAAATGTGGCATTCTCAGAACTGTGGTACAGACCAAAGACATTAAACCTATCCTGAGCAAAAGTGACATTTACCCCCGCATCCAGAATCCCATCGGCTTCTTTAACGCCCCGATAGCAAAGCTTGGGCTCCAGACCAACATCCCCATATTCTTTACCCATATTAAACTTATAGCTAAGTGCTGTAAAAAAGGTGGAGTAATTGATCTGATTCCTTTTGTCCCTATTCAGAAAGTTATTAAGGTTAAGAATTGCCCCCTGAACGGTCATACCCTTGCCGGTGTAAGCCGCGCCAAAATCGCCGTCCACAACAGCTCCACGCTCATTAAAACGGCCTATATTTACATCGGTAGCCTCACCTTTTATGGAACTCTCATCAACTTTTTCATTCAACACCCCAACGGAAAGTCCGAAATGTAACTTATCTTCCTCATTCAGCTTCAAATGATAGGCATAACTCCCCACTACCCTTGTCCGTTTTAACAATCCGGCCCTTTCATTGTATACATTAAGCCCGACAGCAGCCTTATTAAAACTATAAGTACCTGTTAAAGCCTGTTCTGTTAATGCGCCAGGTACAGAATTGAGTTGCTTACGATAGCTTAAATCAAAGGAAATCCCCCCTTCTAAGCCAGCCATAGCGGGATTAATTAAATATTGGTTCTGATAAAAAGCTGCAGCCAGAGGCTTGATCTGTGCATTTGCATGAAGTATCAATACAAAAGAGAACAGAAGGATCATTGAGGTCTTTTTTTTCATATTAAATTCGCGAGCGTTTAAAATCTATTTATTTCTGATGATAGTAATGAAGCCTTTAATCTTCTTTTCCGATATGCCCGTATTTAGCATATAATAGTAGGTGCCTTCGCTCAGGAGATTTCCATTCAGCATTCCATCCCATTCGTTATTGTAGCCCTTTTTATAATAAACCAATCTCCCGGCCTTATCAAATACGCTAACCTCATTATTGGGATACAATTTAATATTCTGTATGATCCATCTATCGTTTACACCATCTCCATCCGGAGTGAGTATGTTGGCAGCATCCATAGGATAAAGCTCCTCTGCAGGCTGCTCAGGTTTGGGTTTTTCATAGTAAACAACTTCATAGGCAAATGGCACTGCCGAAGGCCCTACAAAATTCGGTTCGAGCGCACTGATGAAAATCGGGCTATTGCCTTTGTATTCATCTGCTCCAATATCCTTGGCTCCTGTTCTTTCTTGCCTTTCAAAATCAACGGAAACCTCATTAAAATCCCCCTTCGCAGCATCTATAGCCGGACTCCACTGATCAAGCCTCAAAACCTGGTAAGCCAAATGATCTGCACAGGAGCCATTTAAATCTTTGCACTTTGGTTTTACCAGCTTAGGGTCTATGTTCCTGATCTGATCTGGTGTAGCACTGATTCCAATCGAGGACATACCTGTTGGATACATGATATTATTAACGAAGCTTACGCCCCCAAGAGCAGCAGCACTAAATGACTTTACAATAGGAGCTGTATTGTCGATAACGATATTATTTGAAATCGAACAGTTTATCGGATACCTGGGATACTTACCATTGTTGTCAAACCCAATTTCAATGTTCGATTTATTGTTAACAAATGTATTAAAGGCTACCACAACATCTTCAGGCAGGTAATGATCTGATAAACTGCTGGAACTATTTGTTACATCCCCATTTGTCAAGGTAATTGCAGCATCCCATTTTGAGCCCGTAAGTCCCTGAAAATAGTTATTAAGGATTTTATGGCCTTTTCCATAGGCCCTAACCCCACCACAACCGATGGTATTGCTAGCTCCTGACTCAGGATCGGTATAAACAGCAGTCTTACCCTCGCCAAAAAAGTAATTTCCCTCCGCAATAGTGCCGGTACCCTGACGCAGGCATAAAGTCCCCAGGCAGCGCTGAAAAGTGTTAAACCTTACTATATTATCGCATGATTTTATAGATACAATTTCAGGATCTCCGTCGCAATCCTGAAAAAGATTGTATTCTATAACTGTAAATCCACTGCTTTTTGACAATGGGCTTACCCCTACTCTAATGCTTTCTTTCTCATTGGCAGCCCTTGGGCCATTATTTTTAAACACATTATAGCTGATGGTGTCATGTTGCGACTGCTGGTTAATATTCCCATCCAGCACGATATACTTACCAGCTTGTGTTTTACCGTCAAAGCTATTATGATCAACCAGATTATGTCCGGAACGCAATGGCAGCGGACTGGCAAAAGTATCCCCTATATAGATCCAGTTACATGAGCTGGTTTCTTTAATTTCAAAGCTGTTTCCGGTGATCCGCACTCTGCTGCAATTCTGTATTTTGATACCTGTGCCTATTGAAGCACTCTGAAATGAAAAACCTTTAATGGTTACGTATTTCAGACTTTCAAGAGTCAATGCTGTATTGCCATTTAAAATAGCCTTACCCTGGTTTTTAGCCACAATGATGATGGGCTTGGTCGGACAACCGGAACGTGTTATCGTTAAAGCACTGAGGTTATAACTCCCATCCGCAACTTCAATTACATCTCCCGGATTCATTATACTCAAAGCGGTTTTAAACTCAGCAACAGTAGTCACAACTCTTTTAACAGACGGAGTTGTAATTTCGCTGATATTTGCACCAATTGTCATATTTCCGCTCACCGTGATTGATTTGGACAGCTCACTTCCTGTAAGTCCACCTGTCCATCCATTGAACTGGGAACAGGCATCATAAACGATACTGGCTGTCACCCTGGCTTCCTTGTAATACAAGTTGCCTGTTGCTGCAGGCGCCAGGCTAATTTGTCCGTTAACAGGTTGATTGACCTGGATAACATATTGCGGAGGAGGATTGGCAGGATCAACTTCAGTAATTGCGCCAATTGTCATATTTCCGGTTACTGTAAAATTCTTTAGCAGTTCCGTTCCTGAAAGGTCCCCTGTCCAGCCGCTATTTTTATAACCCTGCGGCAGGGTAAGTGTCGCAGTCACCTGCTGCCCCAGTTCGTAAGCAGCTGTAGCAGGATTTAATGTCACCGTTCCATAAGCGGGTTGAGTAAGGGTAATGGTCCTCGAAGTAGCAGCTGTACCAAAGGAAATATCATGTATTGGATTTGTCCCGATGTACACCTGATCAACAGATAGTTCCGAACTGGCAACCTGGGTATCTGAGGTGTGGTTAAAGTGCAGTGTATGAAATTGTTTGACGCCCGCTACCCTGGTGCCGCTTGCTGTCGGGACATAACTTTCTCTGAGATTAAACTCCGTATCGACAGACATGCCATTTATGGCGACCTTATATTTTTCTGCAGAGAGATCTACTTTGACGCTGATCCTGACCCACTGGCCGCTGGTCCAGGTACCGATGTTAACACCTGAAGATCCATTGTACGCTTTAATTTTATTATCTATGCCCAACTCAATTACAAATATTCGTTTAGCGCTGTTCCCAAACAGATCATAGGCATTTATGGCTATACCTTTTGTAACAAATGAAACCGGGTTTACCCAGAGATCGGTATAGATGTCGCCCACAAGCCCCGCCACAGTACCGCTATAAGGGATAAAATCGACAACCAGCGCGGTGTTATCTGCATTCATTTTGACAGACTGTGTACCACTTTGAACAACATTCGTTGCAGTGACAACCGCATTTCCAGTCTTAATTTTCCAGTTGCTCTGATCGTGTAGATTTCCAGGCAGGTATCCTTCCGCTGTTTCGAACGAAGTTTGCAATGCGATCTGGGCTTTAGCTTTTTTGACAATAACTAGTCCCAGTATCATACAGACGCATAATACTAATTTATTCATACAGTTTGGTTTAAAAGGCACCAGCATGCTTAGACGTAGGTACCTTACATTTGGTTAGGTTATTTGGTTCACCAATAATTGGTATACCAATTATTGGTGAACCAAATGTAGTAATTAAAATGAATTTCAAAAAGAAGTATCATTTTTTAGTGGGATTTATGATGAGCGCATTCAGGACTTCCAACACTAGAGTTTGCGCCCCTGCCCGGCACAAACAAAAACGGGCTGTATCATCATGATACAGCCCGTTCTCAAGTAAGCTTTAAAAACACTATCAATTATAACCCTTATTCTGTGTCAGCACCCCCGGAGCTGCCTTCTCAATTTCTTTTAAAGGAATAGGAAAATACTTAAGGTCTATTCTAGTAGCTACGGCTACCGAAAGTGCCGTACTCGTTGCAGGATTATACGGACGTTCTTCTGAAGTAAAATTCAAATACTTACCTGAACGAACAAGATCAAACCAGCGTTCGTTTTCGTAGGCAAGCTCTAACTGTCGTTCTAAAAATAGTTTGTCAATAAAATCAGTACTGTTGGTGATGCCGGACAACAAATAATTCTGACTGGCATTACCAAATGCACGCTGACGAACTTTATTGAGTTCAATCAATGCTTCTGCAGGTTTATTACGCTCATACAGCACTTCTGCATACAACAAAACAACATCAGCAAAACGAAGCACAGGCAAATCAAGTCCTGAGGAACCATACACATGTGGAACTGCATATTTTGCAACAAAAGGATACCAGGTTAAGGGATCATTAGGTTTGGCAGGTGCCCGCCACATTTCGGTAATGGTTGCAGCTTTCCGGGTATCACCGGTAATATATTTTTTATGCAAACTCCAGGAAGGCAAAGCGACCTCGGCGCCACGATCTACTATACCTGGCGCACCACCATTAGGAATAAATGCAGTTGATAAAGTATGCGCATTTGAACCTTCTATGTAAGTAAGCGCAAAAATTGATTCACTATTATTTTCATTTGTCAGCTTCCACAGATCAGCAAAATTAGTTACTAAACCATAAGTGTATGGTGCCGTAAATAGTTTAGCCAATTGCTTTTCAGCTTCGATCCAGTTTTTCTGATAGACATAAACCTTACCCAATAATGCAATTGCTGCACCTTTAGAGGCACGTCCTCTTACATTAAAAGTCTGCGGCAATTTATTTATCGCATCAAGAAGATCATCGACTATTAAACCATAAATTTCTTCTTCAGATGCCCTCGGAACTTGCCTGGCAGCCTCTGCACTCAATAATGTAGTTACTTTCGGTACCCCCCCATAAAGTCTTACCAGATCAAAATACATTAAAGCACGAAGAAATTTAGCTTCCCCGATAAACTGATCCTTTTGCGTTGCTTTATAGTCCAGCGGTTTATCGATGTTCACCAATACTGCATTGGCTCTAAAAATCACACTGTAATTGGCCGACCAAAAATTAGCCACCAGATCGTTATCCGTTGTTAAAGCCAGAATATCTAAGGCATTTGCCCCCGAAACCGAAGTATTTGCTGAAGCATAAAGATTATCGGAAGGTATCTCCAGCAGCAAGTAATCAGTAGGCTTTCTGGCCTGGAAACCACTATAAGCACCAATAACAGCCTGATCTATGTCTTTTGCTGAACCATAAAAATTAACCGTGGTTAATACTGATTCAGGAATAGGCTCCAACAAGTCCTTATGGCACGAGCTTAGTGACAAAGTTGTTAACAGTAAACACTTTATATATATGCTATTTCTTTTCATCATTTGTCTATTTTAAATTTAAAAACCAACATTCAAGCCTAAAGTATACACCCTGTTAAGCGGCTCAGAACCATTTTGATTGTAACCAGGCATACTTAAAGACCCACTGATATCTCCCTGAGTATAACCTTCAGGATTATAACCGTGGAAGCCTTTGTCGGTCACAACAAGTAGGTTATTAATAGAACTATAAACCCGGATACTACTTAGACGTAATTTCCTGGCCAGCTCAGCGGGTAAATTATAGCCCAAATTCAGGTTACGAATAGCAAAGAAGGAAGCGTTTTCCAGATAAATATCTGATTGTCCCTGAAAATTCAACTGACTTAAAGCAGCAGCAGGCATCCTGCCATCACCTGGTTCCTGTGGCGACCACCATTGTGTTTCTACTAAAGAACGACGCATTGCACCAAGCACATTCCCCTGGAAATACTGGTTTTCGAAAGTATACATCTTTGCACCAAGCGCACTTTGCATACTTACGCTAAGATCAAAGTTTTTGTAAGAGAAGTTGTTCGTCATACCCAGGGTTACCTTCGGTTGATAATTCCCAAGAATTACGCGATCCAGCGGACTAATCTTACCATCCTTATTGACATCTTCATACTTTGGATTTCCAATTTTCGACCCGGGAAGTACTATAGAGTTAGCTAAATCCTGAGCATCTTTGATTACCCCAATAGCCCTGTAACCGTAATAAGAGAACAAAGACTCACCTTCACGTAAAATCCAGCCCATCCCAAATGTATCAGTGTTAATAAGTTCAGATAAACTACCCAAATCAACTACACTGTTTTTATTATGAGCCACATTAAAGGAAGTTTCCCAATTAAACGCTCCTTTAAAGTTTACAGTTCTTAATTCCAGCTCTATACCTTTATTATTTACGGAACCAATATTTGCCACTCTTCGCGGAAATCCGGTCAAAGCAGAAACAGGATCGTCATAAAGCATATCAGTAGTACGCTTATCGTAATAATCAACAGTGATGTTAATCCGGTTATCGAACAAGCCCAGATCAAGCCCAACATCATACCCTTTCGTTCTTTCCCATTTCAGCTTCAAATTCTCCAGCGTAGTTTGTGCCTGCCCTTTGGTCAGCACATTCCCAGGAGAATAAGGGACACTCGTTATTTTGCCCAGATACTCAAAATCGCCGATATTAAAGTTTCCGGTTACGCCATAGCTACCACGTAGTTTCAAGTTACTGACTGCAGGGATATTTTTCATGAATCCCTCTTCGGTTACACGCCATCCCAGGGAGGCAGAAGGGAAATAACCCCATTTATTATCCGGGCCAAAGCGCGAACTACCGTCAGCCCTCATAGATGCAGAAAACAAATATTTACTTTTATAAGCATAATTTACACGACTGAAATAGGAAACCAATCCCCAGGCTGATTTAGTAGTATATGATCCAGTTGGATTAATAATGGCATTATCCAAAGTATACAGAATATCATTATTAAAAGAGTTGGCATTAGCTACGAGATTAGCCCGACGATAATTAGTTTTTTGATATGACGCCCCCAACAACCCGGTAAAATCGTGAACCTTGTTAAAGGTTCTGTTATAAGTCAATGTATTTTCATTAAGCACATTAATCCTTCTGATATCAAAGGCAGAACCTGAGCTGGCATTCCCCGTATAGGTAGCAGCAAATACATCGCTGGTCTGATTTACCAGGTTTGCACCTAAGGAACTTCTTAATCTTAATCCCTCAATAATATTTAAACCAACAAATGCTTCACCAGTATTATTGGTTACAGTTTCTAAATTCTGTGTTCCATTAAGAATACCATTTGGATTGGCCTGACCAGTAACATTGGCACCCCAGTAATCTCTTGCCCTTGGATAGGTTCCATCAGGATTCTGAGGTTCAACAAATGAAGGATACTTAGCCAGATTGACCATAGTAGTCGTTAAACGACGCTTGTTAAAGGATGGATTTAATACCAAACCCATATCTATCGTTTTGTTCACTTTCACATCAACATTTGCCCTGAAACCATAAAACTGATAATTAGAAGTTTTAATAACTCCTTCTTCTCCATTATAGGTTCCTGAGATATAATATTTAACAGACTCATTACCGCCGCTCACTGCCAGGTTATAGCTTTGCGACGGTGCATTCTGTGTAACCTCATCTTGCCAGATGGTCTGCTTTCCTTCTTTAATGATAGGATTTACCTGATATTTTGCCAATCGGGCCGGGTCGTTCCATAAGCCGGTTGAAGGATCTCCTCCATCCCAAACCAATTCCCGATTTTGGTATTTTACAACATAATTATAATACTCCTCACCCGTAATCCAATCGTCATGAAGCATAGGTTTGGCAATACCATAATAAGCGTTTAGTTTTAGCTTAGGCGCACCAGTTTTACCTTTTTTTGTAGTCACAATAATTACCCCACCAGAGGCTCTTGAACCGTAGATCGCTGCAGACGATGCATCTTTTAATACCTCAAAAGACTCTACATCATTCATATTGATCTGATCCAAACTTCCACCTGGAAAACCATCTATGACAATCAATGGCTCATTAGTTGCCCTGATTGAACCTGTTCCCCTGATCTTAATTACTGGCGCTGCGCCAGGGGTACTGCGCGTTTGTGAGATATTTACACCGGCCATTTTACCTACAAGTGCCGTTTCAGGCCTACCTGAGGGTACCTGATCTAAATTATCATTAGTTACTTTTGAAACTGATGCCGTTAATGAGCTCTTTTTAATACTTCCGTAACCTATCACAACCACTTCATCCATAGCATTTACGGCTTCGGCAAGTTTAACATTAATCACCTGCTGACTACCTACAGCTACTTCCTTGGTCGCAAAACCTATATAGGTAAAAACCAATACCGCATTATTTTGGTTATCGGGAATACTGATCTGAAACTCGCCTTTTGTATTACTCATGGCGGCAATGGATGTGCCTTTTAAGACAACACTAACCCCTGGAAGGGGCTGATTCTGGTTATCCGTTACAATTCCTTTAATGATTTTGGCAGCATTAAATAAGGTACTGCCATTATTGTTTAAATCGGCATTTAAATCACGGATCTTATCAACTGATCCCTTTCCATAGGAGGACAGTGCAAAAGGCATTATCAAAGCTGCGACAATACTCTTCTTAACAACAGCCCGGACTATTGCATTGGTTAGTTTTTCTTTCATGGTTTAATTTTGTTGTAGATTTTTCGCCAACATTGTGTCGGTACGATTACGGAGATCCAAAAGCAAGTTTGCGCTATTGGCTAATTACTTCGGCTTACTAATTCCTCATTGGCATCAGTGATTACTTATGAACTATTTGGTTAATTATAAATCTATTAGGCCGCCTAACACACATCGGTTACGTTACCGAAAATCGTTCTTTCTTCTTACAATGTCAATAGCACACAGGAAAAATTTTGCTTTTTGTTAAAATAATTATGAATTACTCTAGGATTTTGAGGCGAATACCTGCAGAAAAATCCACAAAAAAAGCCTCCGATTTTCATCGAAGGCTTCAATTTGTACTCAGAGCGGGAATCGAACCCGCACGACTTTTAAGGTCACAGGATTTTAAGTCCTGCGTGTCTACCAGTTCCACCATCTGAGCATTTCCCAATATCCGTGGGAAAATATCTTTTAAAATAAAAGCCTTCGTTGAAGAAGGCTTTAGAGCGAAAGACGAGATTCGAACTCGCGACCCCGACCTTGGCAAGGTCGTGCTCTACCAACTGAGCTACTTTCGCATTGGTATTGTTTTGCTACATCTATTCGATGCAGTCTTTTGTACTCAGAGCGGGAATCGAACCCGCACGACTTTTAAGGTCACAGGATTTTAAGTCCTGCGTGTCTACCAGTTCCACCATCTGAGCATAATCGTTATCAACATACATTGATAGGATTAATTTTTTTAAACACCTTCCTGGTATTGAAGACATTTAGAGCGAAAGACGAGATTCGAACTCGCGACCCCGACCTTGGCAAGGTCGTGCTCTACCAACTGAGCTACTTTCGCATTTGCCTGATATCATCCGATATCTTCCCTTTTCCGAAGCGATAATTACTTACCTTGTTTCCGTTTGGGATTGCAAATATAAAGACTTTTATTTTACCTCCAAGTTATTTTTAATAAAAAAAACAACGTTTAAACTAAGTCGCTGGTCTTCAATACATCTATTATCAAATCTTTTTCAAATCCTTTGCTCATTAAGTAGCTAATCAATTTAAACTTCCGTTTAAAAGCATCATTCTCTTTAATCAAAGGGGCTTTTTTTTGTGCTGCCACCAAAATTGCATTCAAATATTCGTCGTAATCAATCCCGTTCAGCGCCCGCTGAATCATCTTATCCGGTATCCTTTTTAACTTTAAACCCTGCTTTATTTTAATCTTTCCCCAACGCTTGATCTTAAATTTACCGGAAACATAAGCCTCAGTAAAGCGCTCTTCATTCAAAAAATTAGTCTGTATCAGCTCTGATATGATATTTTCAACATCGTCCGACCATAGCCCCCATTCGTAAAGCTTATCACGTATCTCTTGCTGAGCCCGTTCCTGATAAGCGCAATAATGCTCTGCTTTAGCTAAAGCAGTCTTCTTATCCAGTTTAACCTTCTTCTTTTCGTTATCGTCTATCATTATGTTTATCAGAACTGCTAAAATAGCCAAAATAAAATCAAGCTTTCTATTCAGAAGTCTCTTCCAGCTTACCTTCTTTATTACGTTTTAAAGCAATTTTAGGGTTATCCTGACTACCGGTAATACTTAAAGGAATACCGAATATCCCAAATGGAGGTAAACCCAATCTGCCGCTCATATTTAAACGACCATCAAAGCTCACCTGACCTTCAAAACGTGGTCTGAAACCAGCAACACGCATTTTAAACCTTTCAATGTTAATGATATTATTGGCAATAGTAGTTTTAATCTGAACTTCAGAAACATCAGGATTGCTCAAACTATCTCTTTTAGTAGCTTTACTTACGGCATTCATTAATTTAAAGCCCATCAGGCTAACCTTCTTAACAGAAAGCACACCTGATCCCTTTAATGAGGGATAAACAGGCATCATATCACCATTTAGCTTACCAGATAGCTGATAATCCAAACCAACAATACCTTTTACCTTAGATGCTGAGGTAGCCAAATCTCTGAATAATTTAATTTCCTTATAAGCCTTCGCAATATCGAATTCCTTCGCCTGGATACGGTAATCAAAAGTGGCCGACTTAGGCGTTAGACTTTTATATTTTGCATCCATGGTTACTGCAGCACCCACTAAATTAAATGCAGCCTGATTCAAATTCATGGTACCATTGTTCAGCACCAGACCACCCTTTGCATTTTTTATCTCTAAGCCATTATAATACACAGTTCCGGCATTTGCAGTTACAGAAACGTTTAAATTATCAGGGATTATAATTACGCCTGAACCCGCACTGCTACCTGATTTTGCAGCCGGAGCGGCCCCATCATGATAAGCCATAAACTCATCTGCAAATAACTTTCCACTCTTTAGATTAAAGTTACCTGTCAGCTTCGATTTATCAGAAAGCACATAATTCACAACGTTACCCAGAAAACCGTCCATACTAAAATCAGATTTACCATAGCTTCCTTTAAACTGCTCAAACTTCATCTTGTCCTGTTTAAATGAAAACACACCGTTGCTTACAAGGAAGGACTTCGGGAAAAGATCCGAATTAAAAGTCATTTCTTTAACAATCACCTTCCCTTTATTATCCAGTCTATTGTATCTACCGGCCATAGCATCACTTTGCAAGCCGCTAAAAGACACATCTGTAAATATAGATCCTTTCATATCATAGCCCTTTACAGCAAATAAACGATACATTTTACCGATGTCAATGCTCCCCTTAGAGGTGATTTTGTACTTCACATTTTCCAGATTTTGTACCGCAGCCTTAAGCTCAAATGGCTGTCCACCCATTTCAAAGGATACCGGCTTAATGTTCATGATGGTATTTTTCAAAGTACCATTACGGTTTGTTAAAACCCCATCAATAGAAATCTTTTCCAACGCCTGGTCAAAATGCGCCGTTTTAATCTTGCCATCATTCAACAGAATAGCCACTTCAGTTACAGGAAATAGTTTTTTTGCTTTGTTATACCCGCCTTTGCTATTCACATTCAAGTTTAACTTACCACTCAGTTCCAGATCCTTTAAAGGATAGAATTCTTTAATCTCAGCAAAATTCAGCAAGCCCTTCAACTGCACATCAATTGGGGTATTGCCTGAGGTCTTCAGTTTCGCAAATCCTCGGATGTAATTAGATAAGGCCTGTATATTCAGGTTCGTAACTTCAAGTTCCGTATGCTTATAATCGCCATCTGTATTCTTCCCGTTGATCTCAAAATTGATCTTATCTATTGCAGAAGGTACTGCAGCATGCTTAAAGTAGCCGCCTTTTAATGAGGAGACCAACTTAAACTTAGGTATGGTAGCAATTACGGTATCAACCTTCCTCAGTCCGCTGTGCACTACTTTCCTGGTATAAGTTCCCTCAGCATGAAAGTCCATCAGGAACCTCCCTTTTAAATGTTCCATTTCAAAAATTTTGGCCCATTTCTCCAGGTCTATATTGGCACGACTCTGCACATAAACTTCCGGTGTTTTTAATCCCCTCAGATTCAGCATTGCCCCCACATAGTCTTTCCCTATATTGAAATACAAACTGTCCATGTTGACGTACAAACTATCGAAATCCAATGAAGGCAGCTTGGTTTGCAAGTTCAAATACAACTTGCTGATAGGTTCAGGTGCTTTTGGATTGGAGATCTCCCCTTCACGAATTTTTAAATTAAAAGAAAGCGTAGGCATAATCTTCTTCCCTGCCAGATACTTCCCTATTAAGGACGCTTTAATCTCCGCATACCCTTTCATATTTGTACGCTCCATTCGCTCGGCAATCTCCGGTGGCATTGCACTAAAAATATTATGAAGATCGGTCTCTTTAGCCTTTGTTCTGAAGTTAATGTCATAACCGTCTTCTATAAAGGAAAACCTGCCGACAAAATGAATGGGCAGTGAATTGATTTTCAGGTCATTTTCATCAAACATCAAATCCAATGAGTTGGTATTAATTTTTGTTACCAACCTGGCATTAATCTTTTTATTTACCAGGTAAGGTTTATTATCGTACAAGACATCCAATGATTCAATCTGAGCCTGACTGGTCAGATCAAAAATAGCTTTACTCAAATCTCCTTTTCCGGAATAGTTTAGCCCCGTTGCACTAATGAGCATAGGTACCGACTGATCCTCATAGCTAAGTTTGCTTTTATTGATAAATATACCTTCAATCTTTATTGCTGTAGCAGCAGTTGTATCTGGTTTCTCAGCTGATTTATCTGCACTTTGATAAACATTATAATTAGCACGGCCATTTTTATCCACCTTAACATTAATGACAGATTCATCCAGAAACACTTTATCTATATGAATCTGGGATGAAAAAATAGTGCTTAGGTTAACACCAAAAGAGAGCTCTTTACAAAATAACAGCGTATCCTTTTCAAATGGCGCTGCCCCTTTTAGCAGAAATTCATCTAAACTAAGTGTGAGAGAAGGAAAATGTCTAAAAAAGGAAAGGTTAGCCGATTTAAACCTAACCTCTCCTTTAATATTTTTATTAATAGTATTTTGAACTTCTTTAGCAATGGTGTCCGGGAACAAATAAGGTCCAATAAACAACAAAAGGAATAAAGTCGCAAAACTTATTCCTGTGATTTTTAAAACTTTCTTCAATCTGATAAAATATTTAATCCTTGCGGCCTACAAAGATAATTTTATTTGATTAAACCACTGCTAATAATTTGATTATAGGCAATTCCCTACAATTAAGCTAATCATATTTCAATGCATCATAGCCTAATAACCTCCGCCATAAAGCCAGTTGTCCAATTATACTAGCTTCCCGATATATGGTAAAAGAAATCATCTCGTAGTAAGTCATTTTCATTCCACCCATTTCGAAATCACTATCCAATTTTTCATCGGTGATCGTTACGATTGCCTCCCTTGCTATTGGTGAAAATGTATCCCAATCTTTCAGATATTCAGCATTGGTTGGATAGGTCGCATCATCCTGAATTCCCTTAAAATCTTTAAACAACTCTTCTCCCGTTTGCTTAAGTCCTGGGTGAGTTTCAGTAGTCATCCAAAAACGTTGCTGCACAAGTGCACCTGTAAGCCAGGCCATATGATTTGCTTTGGTATTTAAGCGGTTGTGCATATCCTTTTCCGAGATCCCATCAATTGCTCGTTTAAAAAATGTTGTTTGCATATCAAACAGGGTAAGTAAACCTTCCATTCTGGTACTTACGGTCTTAGTTTCCATTACAGTTTTCGTTTCCATAATTGTATAATTTGAACTTTTAAAACCCCAATTACTTGTAAAAGGTTTTGATTGATTTGCTTTTCCCCCTGACTTTCGTTTATGCTGAGTCTTGTATGACTACCAGATGTACAGTACTAAATTCCAACTAGACTACAGGGTTGGAATATCCTTGGATTATCCTTTCCATATCCTTGCTATATCTAATGGATAAGTCAAGGATATTTCAACGATAACGCAAGGATATAGCAAGGATATTCCAACCCTCTACTTTAGTACTAGTTTAATAGTAATCATATAGTAATCATATAGTAGTCATATACCGGGCAGATCAGCTTGTCTTGTCCGGTGTGTCTTATACTGGGATTAGTTTACAGTAAAAAAGCTAATTACTGATTAGTGTTTACTTTTATTTTTGATTTTACTGACTGTAGTTTACAATGATAATTTAAATTACTGGTTGGTGTTTACATCTGCTTTTTATTTTACTGAAATAGGTTTACTTCT
>NZ_FWYB01000023.1 GCF_900176505.1 Pedobacter nyackensis
CCGCTTGTACCAGCAAAGTACCAATGATAGGTCCGGTGCAGGAGAAAGAGACTAAAGCAAGTGTTCCAGCCATAAAGAAT
Source organism: Pedobacter nyackensis (assembly GCF_900176505.1). GTDB lineage: Bacteria > Bacteroidota > Bacteroidia > Sphingobacteriales > Sphingobacteriaceae > Pedobacter > Pedobacter nyackensis. The sequence continues at coordinate 81 of NZ_FWYB01000023.1, forward strand.
AATCCGGCTAAACCACCTTTATCAGAGTTGGCATCCATTTTATTTACCCATGATGAAGGTAAGGTGATTTCGAATGCACCCAAAAAGGAAATGGCAAAGATCATCAACAACACAAAGAAAAGGAAGTTGAATACCCCATTGGTAGAAAGGCTGTTTAGTGCATCAGCACCAAAGATCACAGTAACCAATAGTCCTAAAACTACATAGATTACAATGATCGACAGGCCATAAAATAAGGCCCGGCTTACTGCTTTGCCTTTTTCCCCACCTTTGGTGAAAAAGCTCACTGTAAGTGGCAACATCGGGAAGATACAAGGCATTAAAAGGGCTGCAAGACCACCAATAAAACCGGTGATAAAGATACCAATCAATGAGTTGTCTTCTTTTTGATCTGCAGGCTTATCTGTACCAGCTGTTACCGCTGTTACTGTAGCAGAATCAGTTACCGCTTTAACCTCTGCTGTTGCAGTATCGATTTTAGTATCTTTTGCTGTATCTACGGCTGTTTCAGTGCCCATCTCGGTAAAATCGAGATCAGCCGTTGAAGTATCAGCTTCCTGCGCTAATGTCAGGGTTGCAGAACCGAAAAATATAAAAAGTCCAATTACAAGTACACGAAGACTTATAAGGATATTGTGATTTAACTTCATTAACAAACTGTTTTAAAGTAAAAAGTATATTATTTTAAACGGCAAATTGGTTTGTATCCTGTAAACACAGTATCAGTAGATAAGAATGAATCCTTAATGGTTTCTTCTTTTACCAGGTCAGTGCTCAGGTACTTTTTATTACTATCGCTTAAAATAGTAACTACTACTGCATCCGCTCCCATTTGCTCTTTTAATTTGATAGCTCCGATCACATTTGCACCTGAAGAAATACCTACTGCTAAACCAAGTTCTTTAGCTAATTTCTGTGCCATGATAATTGCATCACCATCGTTAGCCTGAATCACTTCATCCAACTCATCAAGTTTTACAATTTCAGGAATAAACTCGTCAGAAATACCTTGAATACGGTGACTACCAACTTTATAACCGGTTGTTAAAGTCGGACTTTCCGCCGGCTCAAGCGGGTGAATTTTAATATTTGGGTTACGGGATTTCAATCCTTTACCAACACCCATTACGGTACCGCCAGTTCCAACACCTGCAACAAAAGCATCAGGAGTTAATCCGTTTAATTTTAGTTGCTCCCAGATCTCCATACCTGTCGTTTTCTCGTGAGCCTCTTCGTTATATTGATTTTCGAATTGTCTTGGTAAAAATACGCCACCTTCTTTAGCAAGGTCTTCGCACATTTTAATACTACCTAAAAAGCCACCTTCTTCTTTGCTGATCAGAATTACTTCTGCACCCATGCTTCTGATGATATCAATACGCTCTTTACTCAACCAGTTAGGCATGATAATTTTAACATTATGACCTAAAGCTCTACCTATCGCGGCAAATGCAATCCCTGTGTTTCCACTGGTAGCTTCAATAATTGTATCACCTGGTTTAATAGCGCATGATTTATAAGCTTCGTACATAATGTTCAAAGCCATTCTATCTTTTACACTACCGGTAAGGTTGTAATGTTCGCACTTTACATAAATTTTTCCCGGTTTTCCTTTGTAATCATACTGAAGTTCCAACATTGGCGTATTACCTACAAGGTGCCATAAGTGTTCGAATTTATTGGTAAGATCAGTAGTTAAGCAAGCCTGCTCTTTAGTTTCAACTAACATGTTTATATTAATATTATTTCCGGTAAAAATCCATAATGCAAGCTATAATAACAATGCTTACCTTTATTTCCGGAAATTTTACAGAAAAAAGATCATATTTAATAATTTCTTTCAGTTTGACTAAAGAATTAATACTATTGGCTGTTTTTTTTTCGATCCCTACTTTTGTTTACAACAAAGAACTTGCCTTTAGGCTCAACAAATCCATTGCTACAGTACCTGAGCGGATCCGGCGACTAAAAGAGCAGGGCTATATTGTACTCTCGGAGACGAAGCGCGATACAGTTTATCCTTTGTATTTTTTTTAGGCTCAATCAATCATAGCTCAGTTACCTTCAGGTTTCTGAAATGAATTTCTGCACCTTCAGATTCCAGGCACAAATAGCCTTTTTTTATGGTTGATTTACTGATGCCATTTACAAACTTCCCATTTACCGACAGTTTAATGGTACCATCTACACAAATCACTTTGTAGCTATTCCATTCTCCCTTCCCTTTGCACCGGTTTTCCACCGACTTACTACGGGTACCCCTTGGGTTATCCGGAACGGTCTCTACACCACCTACGCCAAAGAGTTCGCCATGCACATAGGCTATGGGCTGCTGCACACCATCTTTAGCATTTATATTGATCCAATCAAGTTCCAGCATCTGAACTTCTACTCCGCCCGGCAAGCGATTTTTCTCGCCAGGTTTCGCATCACTCCATACAAATACGCCCGAATTCCCTCCTGATTCCATATGCTTCCATTCTACTTCAAGTATGAAATTCTCATATATTTTTTCCGAACGCATCACGCCAATAGGCTTTCCCTTGCAGATCAGTAATTCCTTTTCTCTTCTCCAGGTGTCCGGATCAGTATTTACATTGACCCAGGTGATGACCTTATCCCTGGAACGTCCTTTGACAACATCAGTTTCGACTTCTTTTCCAAACTGGATCGTACCGCTTTGAGCATACATGGTAGAAGCGCATACTAAAATCATAGAAAAGGCCATACCAATCCCATTTAATAATTTCATCGTCATTATTTTTAGCGGTAAGAATTAAATGATTTTAGTAGATCCTGGCAATGCAACCGGCAGGTCATCCCATTTAAGGTCCCAGTTATAATCCTCTATTTTTGGTCCAAGTGCAATATTTGAATTTAATGCCTGCTCGAAAGTAACGGTCTGCCCGCTATATGCCGCCATCCTTGCCCAGATGGACAACAAGGTGCTATGTGCCATAAATTCACCGTTATTGATTGGCTTTCCACTACGGATAGAAGCAAAAAGTTCGTCATGCTGAGTCTGATACATGTTCTTCTTTTCCCCCTCGTACTTCCATGGATTTTTTCCAGATATCTCGTACCGCGTACCAACATTCACAAAGGCACTGCCATCGGTTCCCAATACATCAACTGTATTACGATGTGAGGTACCTTCCTGCTGCCTGCAGAAATGAAACCCTTTTGCACCATTCGCATACTCAAACTCTACAGCAAAATGGTCGTAAATATTGCCATAAATTTCATCAACACGAACTTGTCGCCCACCGGTACCTGTTGCACGAAGCGGCATTTTATCGCCCATTACCCACGACATCATATCCAGACTATGCACAGCTTGTTCTACAATAAAATCGCCAGAAAGCCAGTTGTGATAATGCCAGTTACGCAATTTATAAGTCAGGTCGTTCCAGTTTGGCTGGCGGGGATTAGACCAGTTCCCCGACCCATTTCTAAAGGTAGAAATGGTTTTAATCTCACCCAGATCGCCATTTAAAACACGGCTGAATACACCCCTGCTTGGCAGGTCGTACCTAAAGCAAAACCCTGAAACCAATGCCAGGTTCTTTTCCTGCGCTTTTTTTGCGGCATCCAAGACTTTACGGATACCCGGTGCATCAACAGCTACCGGCTTTTCGCAAAAAACATGTTTACCGGCATGGATAGCCGCAGTGAGCTGATCTGGTCTGAATGCAGGTGGGGTGGTCAGCAAAACCACATCTACACCTGAATCTATTACTTTCTGATAAGCATCAAAGCCAATAAACTTTCTTTTCTTATCTACTTTAACTCTTTTGGCATCAATGATGGTCAGCGCATTGAAAGCCGTTTCAAGTCTATCTTCAAAAATATCTCCTAAAGCAGTAATTACAACGTCAGGATCTGCCGCCAATGCCTGTGCCGCAGCACCGGTCCCACGCCCTCCACACCCAATCAAACCGACCTTGATGGTTGATTTTGTTGAAGAGAATAATGGGGAGGCAAAACCCGTCTGATAAGCCAGCGTGCTTCCCAGCAATACTATGCCCGACTTCTTTAAAAAAGCTCTGCGGTCGGCAGCGTGTAAATCATTAGTTTTCATTGCGTTTAGGTTTTTTGTGTGAACCTAAAAATAGGAAAATATTTTATTCTTCGCAAAATCAGAATCCCCTAAACTTTCCGCTTACCTTCTATATTTGGCAAAAGTCCGGTTATAACTCCTATCAAAGGCAGGAAAGCACAGATCCGAAATACATATTCGATGCTGGTCTGATCGGCTAATTTACCAAGAAGAGCAGAACCTAAACCACCCATACCGAAGGCAAAACCAAAAAATAATCCGGCGATCATGCCTACTTTTCCGGGAATCAGTTCAGTAGCATAAACCAATATGGCCGAGAAGGCTGATGCAATGATTACCCCAATGATTACCGACAATACCCCTGTCCAGAACAGAGACACAAATGGCAACAATAGCGTAAAGGGAGCTGCACCAAGTATCGATATCCAGATAATGTATTTCCTACCGAAACGATCACCCAATGGACCACCTATTAACGTTCCCGCAGCAACAGCACCTAAAAAGGCAAACAAATAAACCTGCGATTGTTGTACGGAAACATGAAACTTATCAATAAGATAAAAAGTATAATAGCTGGTCATAGAGGCCATATAAAAGTACTTAGAAAAGATCAGCACCAATAATACTCCCATTGCAAGGATTACACGCTTCTTTGTAAAAGTATGCTTCGTCTCTTCTGTAATGATGTGCTTACTTTTTGCTTTAAGCATCAGCTGTTGCTGGTACCATTTGGCCACTCTGGATAACACAACGATTCCTAGAATGGCGATCAGCGAAAACCAAACGATATACAATTGTCCGTTAGGCACCACAATAAGCGCAGCTAGTAAAGGTCCTATTGCACTTCCCGCATTTCCACCTAATTGAAAAATAGATTGGGCTAATCCCTTTTTACCACCTGAAGCCAAATGCGCAACCCTTGAAGATTCCGGATGAAATATGGATGAACCGATACCAATCAAACTCACAGCAAATAGAATATTAATAAAACTGTTGGCAAAAGATACCGCTACAAGACCTACAAGCGTAAAAGCCATAGCTATAGCCAGAGAATAAGGGCGCGGCTTCTTGTCTGTATAAAAACCAATAAAAGGTTGTAAAATTGATGCCGTAAGCTGATAGGTTAAGGTAATGAGTCCTATTTGCGTAAAACTAAGACTGAATTTCTCCTTCAATATCGGATATACAGCGGGAATAACAGCCTGCAACATATCGTTAAGCAGGTGTGTAAAACTAATGGTAAATAATATAGAGAAAACTGTTTGTTGCGCCAGTTGCTTAGGATCAATGGTAGAGGTAGTAGCTGTTTCTTTCATTTTTTATTGGGATACATGTCCGGTTATTTTTGCAGCAACGCTCCATGCTTTCTTTGCATCGCCGGCAATAATACTTTTTAACAATTGTTCATGGATATTATAGGTCTCTTCAAATACTGCAGCATCGGGATGGGTCTGCAGAAACCAGTTTTTTAGATGTATGGAAACAGATCTATAAAGATCTGCCAGAATTTCGTTTTTAGAAGCTTCAGCTATCGCGATGTGAAACTGTACATCCGCCTCGATACAGTCTTCGATTAAACCGGCCGCAGCCGCTCTTTTTCTATTTTCAAGATGCCCCCTGATGGCAATAATATCTGAATCTGTCCGATAAAGGGCTGCCTTTTCTGCAATTTTCATTTCCAGCAGCTGTCTTATTTCGTCCAGATCCTGGACCTTGGCCCGTTTTAACCTTTGGTCCATGGGCTCCCTGTTGCTGGTAGACTGCTCCACAAAGGTACCTATCCCCTGTTGCACCCTAAGCAAACCTGAATTCGCCAATATCTTTATGGCCTCCCTAATGGTAGATCTACCTACACCAAAGCTTTTCATCAATTCAGGCTCAATAGGTAATTTTTCATTTACCCTATATTTCCCTGAAGAAATTTGCTCTTGTATTCTGGAGGCGACTTCGTCCGCAAGTGATTTTTTCCTGATCAAATTACTAATATTAATTCATCATATCATCAGATGAATTTCAAAGGTATGAATTTCTTTTATATCAAACCACTTACTGAATTTAAATTTGCTATATAATCACGAATTTTTAACTTTCAGAGTACTATATTTGCTATACCTAAAAGGGACATTTTTTATTATTTTCAAAAACAACGCATAGCATAAAATATATGAAACACGGACTTTTGATTGACATGGACGGTGTCATTTATAGCGGAGAAAATTTAATTGAAGGGGCAGATAGGTTTATAGACAACTTACTCAAAAATGATATTCCCTTCACATTCATGACCAACAACAGTCAGCGCACCAGACTTGATGCCGTACGGAAATTGAAACTTCTTGGTATAGAGGTAACAGAAAACCATATTTACACCAGCGCTATGGCCACTGGAAAATTTCTGGGTGATCAGGGAAAACACGGAACAGCATATGTTTTGGGTGAAGGAGGTTTACTAACCAGCTTACATGAAAATGGTATTAGCCTGGTTAACACCGATCCTGAATTTGTTGTTTTAGGAGAAGGTAGGAACTTTACATTGGAGATGGTTCAGCGCGCGGTAGACATGATTCTGGCTGGTGCAAAATTCATCACAACCAACAGAGACCCCTCGCCTAAAAAACCAGGCTGGAGCAATTTAGGTATTGCAGCTACTACCGCGATGATTGAAGAAGCCACAGGCCGAAAAGCTTTTGTAATTGGCAAACCCAGTCCGGTAATGATGCGATCGGCACGTAAATATTTAGGTCTGGAAACAGCAGAAACAACCGTGGTTGGCGACACCATGGAGACAGATATTCAAGGTGGCGTACAAATGGGTTACAAAACCATATTGGTACTCTCAGGTATTGCTAAAAAGGAACACCTGAGTCATTATGCTTTTAAGCCAGATTTAATAGTAAGCTCGGTTGATCAGATTGATTTTCCACTAAAGTGGTGGTAATATTATACAAATATTTAGTGTTAAACACAAAGCCATACCAACGAACAGTACCCTGTACATTGGTATGGCCTAATTGTTTCGTATGCCGACATTTGTTTAAATGTCTACTCAACTTATATATATAACCGACACCAATATTATATATTATTCTCCCTTTTCCGGAAGATAATCAACAAAAGAACCCCATATTTTTATGAGGTTTTCTTGCCCTGGAATACCCCTGTGCGTTTTTTCCAACCTTTCAGTTAAAATTCTTCTTTAAATTCAATTAATACAATATTTTGGGTATATTAGATCTACTCCTTATTGAATATATTGAATCATATGCGTTGTCTAATATTGTTATTCATTCTGTTTGGGTACACTAATATTTTTGCTTCGGACCAGACTATACGTCTGGACAGCACCGCAAGCTACCGTAACTTAGGTAAAAGCATTTCTTATTTTGAAGACAAAAGTGCAAAGCTGAACCTAACTCAGGTGCAGGCCCTATCAAGGGGACAGTTTAAGCAAGGACAAACAAACATCCTCAACTTTGGAAATTCAAAATCAGCTTTTTGGTTAAAGATTGATTATGTAAGCGGCAGCGCCAGCAATGAGTATTTAATAGTAGACATTTCCAGTATTGAAAATGTTGATTTTTACACCCATACGTCAAAAGGCATTATCCATAGAACTGCAGGCTCTATTCATAAATCAGAACGAGGTGTAATTACCACAAACAATTTCCTTTTCGACTTACCCAGGGATACACAAAGCCAAATTACCAAAACCATATGGCTTAGATTAAAAACCAATAACATACTTATTGTGCCGGTTAAAATGGCTACTTCCGAAAACTTTATACCGGGGATTTCCATAAAAAAAAATCTGGAAGCCATGTATATAGGTGTATTGCTAACCTTATTCCTGTTCAATACCTTCCTATATTTCAGTATAAAAGACAGCGCGTACCTCTATTATAGCATATATGTCATTTCAATGGCTATTTACGTAGTTACCTATTTAAGAGGCTATAGCTATGTTTTGGGCGATAATTTCAGGATCTTCATCAACCACTACCCCCATCTTTTCCTTAGTGTATCCGTTATTTCTTCTATCTTATTCTCTGCCAAATTCCTAAATCTCAGGAAGCTATCTCCAAAACTAAACAGAACTTACCAGCTAGTTATTGCTTGTTGTCTGCTTATGTTTTTCTTTAGTCTAATCGGATTCAAAAGCTTTTCATCAACAATGGCCCAGCTCATTACCTTAATAGCTTCTGTAGTGATATGGATTTCAGGAGTGGTAGCCTACCAGAAAGGTCACAGAGCAGCAAAATACTATGTTTTAGCATGGACATTTATGTCAGTTACAATTGTTGCTGTAGTATTAAGTCTGGCCAATATACTTTCGTTTCAAGACTATACCTTTGATTTTGTACCCGTAGGCTCTACCATAGAGCTCTTATTACTGGCCTTTGCACTGGGCGACCGCTACCGAACCATCCTGAGCAATGAACAACTCGTACGCGATGAAAATTATCTGTTAATTCAAACGCAAAATCAGCGACTGGAAAAACTGGTGACCGACAGAACATTAAAGTTAAGCGATACCATCGTACAATTGAAGGCTTCAAATGCAGTGAAAAACAAACTGTTCTCGATCATTGCCCACGACTTGAGGAGTCCCTTTAACAGTCTAATGAGTATTTTTTCTTTAAAAGAAATGAACCTCCTCTCTTTTGACGAGCTTAAAATGTTACTCAACGAAAACAAGAAGAATATCGATACCATTCACAATACGCTCAATAATCTTTTATATTGGGCAAAAAGCCAGATGGAAGCTGTAAAAACAACGCCTACGACTTTTAACCTGGGGACACTTATTGAAGATCTTACCTTGGTTTACGCCCCTCTTACACAAATGAAGGGTATTAACATTGACGTTCAAATTCCTGAACAATCTTTGGTTTATGCTGATGAAAACCAAATTCAACTTGTCCTGCGTAACCTGATTGATAATGCAATAAAATTTACGCCATTTTCCCATACTATAAGCATTAGCTTATCCCACAAGAAGGAGCATTTGCAGATATGCGTGTCTAATACCGTTTCGAGCACCAATGAACTGAACATTGAGGGCATTACAAATCCTGACAGCCATGAGTCCACTTATGGTACAAGTCATGAAAAAGGGATAGGCCTGGGGCTGCATCTATGCCGCGAATATGTTAAGGGTAACGGCAGCAAACTACAGGTCAAAATAAACGACAGACTTGTTTCATTCTGTTTTGAACTTCCGCTTGTTCAGCAAACTAACACTATTCTGGCATAATTATCGTTTTAGTCTTTGTTATGAAGACCAAACTGATTCTATTTTTCCTGCTTTGCCATACAGCTATATACGCTCAACCATTTAAATTCCCTGTTCTTCCGGAGTCCGGAAAATCCGCAGAATCGCTTATTCCTTCCAATTGGAAAATAATTGACAGCATATCTGGAGATCTAAACAACGACAACATAAAAGACTTCGCCTTTGTAATAGAATTTTATCGCCCTGTGAAGGAAAACAGAGCCTATGGCGACAATGAGACTGAACTCATTACAGAAATACAAAAGCCGAGAATACTAGCTATTTATTTTAAAAGATCTGCAAAAGGAGCCTATCGTATGGCTACACAGAATAACAATTTCATCTTGCGTTCGGAAGAAGGCGGATCGATGGGCGATCCTTTAAGACCTTTAGCAATCAAGTCGAACAAGTTGTTATTGTCCTTTGAAGGTGGCGGCAACTGGCGCTGGATATTGAATTACCAGTTTAAATATCTCGACAAGGATTGGCAACTAACCGAAGCTAATAACTACACCTATCATAGTGCTTCAGGAGAAATGAATGATAAACAGTACGATTTTGTCAATAAAAAACGTAAAGTCATCAGCGGTAAAATCAATGATACTACAGCCTCGAATGAAACCTTTGAACAGCCTTTAACGGTAAAATCATTACGAACATTTAATAGTTTTAAAAAACCATGGACCTGGGAAATCAGTCCAGATGAGTTTTTATAGGACATAAAAAAGGCGTGTTAAAATTATTTAACACGCCTTTTTTATTATATATCTAAATACTAACGAGAGTAATTAGGGGCTTCTTTAGTGATCGCAACATCATGTGGATGACTTTCTCTCATACCTGCAGCAGTAATGCGTACAAATTTAGCTTTCTGTAAGTCTTCGATAGTAGCAGCACCACAGTAGTGCATTCCGGCTCTTAAACCACCTACATATTGATAGATTACTTCTGCCAAAGTTCCTTTGTAAGCTACACGGCCAACAATACCTTCCGGTACAAGTTTGGTAACTACATCAGTTTCATCCTGGAAGTAACGGTCTTTAGACCCTTGTTGCATGGCTTCTACTGAACCCATACCACGGTAAGATTTAAACTTACGTCCTTCATAAATGATCGTCTCACCTGGTGATTCTTCAACACCTGCGAATAACGAACCTGCCATGATTACACTTGCACCAGCTGCTATTGCTTTTACAATATCACCTGTTTGCTTGATACCACCATCGGCAATTACTGGAATTCCTGTTCCTATAAGTGCCTGAGCACATTCAAATACAGCATATAACTGAGGTACACCTACACCAGCAATGATTCTTGTAGTACAAATAGAACCTGGCCCGATACCTACTTTAACAGCATCAGCACCAGCAGCTGCCAAAGCAAGCGCTGCGTCAGCAGTTGCGATGTTACCCGCAATTACCTGTAAATCCGGCCATCTTTCTTTAATGGCCTTAACCATATCAATTACACCTTTTGAGTGACCATGGGCAGTATCAACTGTTACCACATCAACTCCTGCCTGTACCAATGCAGCTACGCGATCAATGTTATCTGCAGCAACACCTACAGCAGCACCAACGCGTAAACGTCCGCGCTCATCTTTACATGCTTTAGGGTAATTTTTATACTTCTGAATATCTTTGAAAGTAATCAATCCGGCTAAGTGGCCTTCTTTATTGATAACAGGAAGTTTTTCAATTTTATAATCCTGTAAAATCTCTTCGGCCTGTAAAAGCGTTGTTCCTTCAGGTGCAGTGATCAGATTTTCTCTGGTCATTACTTCTGAAACCTTACGCTGCATATCTTTCTGGAAGCGCAGATCTCTGTTGGTAATGATACCTACCAGTTTATTATCAGCATCAATAACCGGTATTCCACCGATTTTGAATTCTTTCATAATCTGGAATGCATCCGCAACTTTAGCATTTGCATTTAAAGTAACCGGATCCTGGATCATTCCGCTTTCTGAGCGCTTTACCTTCCTTACCTCCTCTGCCTGACGTTCGATGCTCATGTTTTTGTGCAGCATACCGATACCACCAGCCTGGGCAATGGCAATAGCCAAACCAGATTCAGTTACAGTATCCATAGCAGCAGAAACTACAGGAACATTAAGACGTATTTTTTTGGTTAAGAAACTTCCGGTATCCACGTCACGTGGCAAAACTTCAGAATAAGCTGGTACTAATAATACGTCATCGTATGTTAGTCCTTCGGCAATAAATTTATTGGGATCGAGTTGCATAGCAAATAATTTAAGAGTTACTATTTGCCGGGCAAAAATACGATTATTATTTATATCCCACAATAGTTTATCGAATATAGTCTGACTGCACCAAAAGATTACAATCAAATTAACAACGCATCTACCAATGTTAAAGGAGGTTAGCTCAATTAAAAATCAGCTCTTTTTATTTTACTACGCAATACCTAAAAGCAACGATAACATCTACCAGTTGAATCACAACAATTAATTTCGGTTACAATCAAAAAGGTGTAAATTGACCCTAGTCAATTTAACTGAAACATGAAACATCTTTTCTTTCTCGCTATTCTTATTACCTTCTTTTTAAGTACAAATGCGCAGACTTTTAAATATGCATTTGTTACCGATACACATGTAGGTACTGCTACAGGCGAGGAAGATTTGAGAAGAACAGTAAAGGACATCAACAAACAAGATGATCTTGATTTTATTTTGGTTACAGGCGATGTAACTGAAATGGGCACCACACAAGAAATCCAACGGGCCAAAGATATTTTGGGCAAACTGAAAAAACCATGTTATGTGATACCGGGAAATCATGATACCGGATGGTCTGAATCAGGCGGTGTAGATTTCATTAAAGCATTTGATGGTGATAAATTTACTTTCGATCACAATGGTTATCGTTTCATAGCATGCGCTTCAGGCCCTTATGTAAGGATGTCCGACGGGCATATCCCAAGAGATGCCATTGTTTGGCTGGATGAAATCCTAAAAAATACACCCGATACTTTGCCCATTGTATTTATTAATCACTACCCGCTCGACAATGGTTTAGATAACTGGTATGAAGCAATAGATAGGTTGAGAAAATACAACGTAAAATATGCCATCTGTGGCCATGGCCATAACAATCAGGCTTTTGATTTTGAAGGAATCTCCGGAACTATGGGGCGATCAAACCTAAGAGCTAAAGACCTTGTTGGCGGTTATAATATCGTAACCATGCGTCAGGATTCAGTCTTGTTTGCCGTAAAAAAACCTGCCCTGGAAATAGAAACGCCATGGAGAAAAATTAACCTGAAAACCACATTACCACCGCCGCCCTTAAAATATGCGCGTCCCTCCTATATATTAAATGAAATATATCCTAATGTTGAGCAAGCCTGGACCTACCACGCGCCTGCTAACGTTGTATTAACGCCTGCGGCTAATGATAGCCTGGTTGTATTTGGAAACAGTATCGGCGAAGTTGTGGCTCTATCTCTAGTGGACGGCAGCAAAAAATGGACTTTTAAAACTAAAGGCGCAATTTACTCTTCTCCGGCAATGGCGGATGGTATTGTTGTACTTGGCTCAGGAGATGGTTGCATCTATGCATTGGAAGTAAATACGGGCAAGCAGATTTGGAAGTTTAAAGCAAAAGCAGCAGTCTTGGGTACGCCTGTAATCGAAAAAAACGTAGTATATATTGGGGGAAGTGATCACCAATTCAGAGCCATAGATTTAGAAACCGGCGATCAGATTTGGTCATTTAAAGACGTTGAAGGAACGATCGTCGGCAAGCCTTTGCTCTATGAAGATAAAGTTATTTTTGGCTCCTGGGGCCGGCATTTATACGCAATAAACCAAAACAATGGCGACCTCTTATGGAAATGGAACAATGGACACGCTAACCGCATGTTCTCTCCGGCTATGTGTACCCCAGTAGCACACAAAGGTATTGTATATGTGGCCGCGCCCGACCGCGTACTCAGTGCTATCGATGCTAACAAAGGCACTACCCTATGGAGAAATAAAGAAGCCACAGTAAGGGAATCCATCGGTATTTCCGAAGATGGCTCCATGATTTTTGGAAAAACCATGAATGATGAGGTTGTTGCCTATAAAACACAGTCTACCGATCCTCGAGTAGCATGGAGATTAAATATGAGCTTTGGTTACGAACACGTACCATCCATGCTGATCGCAAAGGATAAGCAAGTATTTTTCGGAACTAAGAACGGTGTAGTTTACGCTTTTGATCCAGCGCTTCGTAAGCTTGTCTGGGCACATAAGATTGATAATTCTATGGTAAATACGGTAAATGTACTAAGCAAAAATGCCGTATTGGTTGCAACTATGGACGGTGTAGTTACGTTACTTAAGATTAAATAATAACAGGTATCCTGGCTAAAATAGAATAGCCAGGATATCTGTTATTATTTTTTACCCACTACAACTTTTGTAAAGTCATCCGTATTCAGGTATTTATTAGCCAAATCTTTCAAATCGGCTGCTGTAATTGATTTTACAGTTTTAATATAGTTTTCATAATAGCTGTAATCCAGCCCTGAGAAGTAAACATTCTTAAACTTATCAGCATGAGAGAAGGCATTTTCAAGACTACCCAGCATAGAACCCAGCATGTAGTTTCTCACTAAAGCCAGCTCACCATCCTGAACCAGTTCATCTTTTAAGATACTGATCTCTTTTTCGATTTCATTTAGTGCGCTATTGCACACTTCTGCTCCTACTTCCGTAGCAATAAAGAAGTAACCGGCATCTTTTAAAGAAGCTACTGCAGACCCAATACCATAAGTATACCCCTTATCCTCACGGATATTAGCCATCAAGCGAGAACCAAAATAACCGCCAAGCAGACAGTTCAACACCTGGAAGCCTGGGAAATCAGGATGATTCCTGGTAATTGCCAGCGTTCCCATCCTTATCGCCGATTGAATAGCATCCGGTCTTTCAACCAGGATCTCTCCCTTATGAATACTACTGAAGTTGAACTTATTGCCTACAGATGCTGCATCATTGTTCCATCCATTACCCATAATCCTATTAAGGATATTGAATTCAGTCTCTTCAAACTTTCCCGCAACAAAAATAGTACAGTTCTCAGGCTTGTAAGCTGCTTTAAAATAGTCGCAAAGATCAGCCCTTTTTAAGTCATCATAGTGTGAAGGCTGAATATTAGAACCATAAGGCGTATCGCCGAAAAGCGCATTTGCGAAATGCTTCCTGGCTAAGAAATCATTCTTTTGAAGGCTTACCTGTAAAGACTGCTTTTGATTTTGTATGAAAATTACCAGTTCCTGCTCTGGAAATATACTGTCATTTATGATAGAATGCAGAATTGGCAACACCGAGTTTAAGTGTTTATTTAGCGTATATAGCTTAACACAAGTTTGGTCTGCGCCATATTCTGTTTGCAGAAATGCACCATAATAATCCACCTTATCTGCAATTTCCTTAGCAGTGAGTGTGGTCGTACCATTATTGATTAAATGACTAACTGCAATCGCTTCAAGCGGCTTTGAAGGATCCCAATTTACATTTTCGAATATAAACTCAATACGAACAAGTTCCTGTTTACCTGCGTTAATAGTGAAAACCGGTATACCATTGTCCAGTACTTGTTTTAAGGGTTCAATGAAACTAATTTCATCAACCAATTTTGATTCCGGGGCTAGTGTACGGTTAAGCATCTTGGGTAGTTAATTGGGTGGTTAAATAGTATAAAGTTGAACATTGTTCCTTCGTAAAGGTAGCTTTTGCAGCTTGCTGTATGCGTGCTGGAGTAACCGCCAGATACTTGTCTATTTCGGTATTCAAAGTCGCCGCATCTCCCAACAATTCATAATAAGCAAGATTCATCGCCTTATCTAAAAGACTCATCTCTGCAAATACCATGATCGATTCCGACTTATTTTTCACCTTGGTAATCTCTACGTCAGTAACTTCTTCCGCTTTAAGTTTATCCAATTCAGCCCAGATTGCTGCTTCTGCATTTTCTACACTTACGCCCTCAACTAGTTTGCCTTCGATCACAAAAAGCCCTTCATCAATACTGCTAGAGATGTAAGCATGGATATCGCTAAACAGTTGCTGCTCTTTTAACAAACTGTGATACAACCTCGAAGATTGTCCCTGAGAAAGCACATCCGACATTAAATCGAAAGCCTGGTATTCACTATCAATTCTTGCCGGCATTTTAAAAGCCATATAAATGGCATTCAATGGAACATCAGTAATAACCGTATCTTTTCTTCCTTCAGTTTGCACTGCTTCCTTAGGCAGATTTCTAACGTATTTTTCTCCTGTTGGAATAGGTGCGAACCATTTTTCAGCCAAGACCTTTACTTCTTCAATTTTAACATTCCCACCAACTACCATAATGGCATTTTGCGGGTTATAGTGCTTTTTGAAAAATGCTTTCACATCTTCCATTTTAGCATCTTCAATCTGTTTCAAATCCTGACCAATAGTAGCCCAACGATAAGGATGGGTTTTATAAGCCAACGGTCTAAGCTTTAACCAAACATCGCCGTAAGGCTGATTCAGATAACGTTGCTTAAACTCTTCGCACACTACATTACGCTGCGTTTCCAAACTCTTCTCAGAAAAAGCAAGACTCAACATCCTGTCGCTTTCCAACCAAAATGCTGTTTCAAGGTTTACCGCAGGTAAAGTGATATAATAATTGGTGATGTCGTTGCTGGTGAAGGCATTGTTCTCACCCCCTACCCGCTGCAATGGTTCGTCGTAACTTGGAATATTTACTGACCCACCAAACATCAGGTGCTCAAACAAATGCGCGAAGCCGGTTTTATCCTGCTCCTCATCTCTGGCACCTACGTCATATAAGATATTTAGCACCGCCATAGGTGTTGTGTCATCTTCATGTACAAGTACACGCAACCCATTGGCTAATGTAAAACGGTTAAAATCTACCATATAATATATTAAAAATAATTGCGCCAAAGATAGGAATTATGGGCAGCCGAAAGCGGATCATATTTAATTAAGACAAACAAATTATATTGATAAAAACAACTTATGGTATATTTGCCCTATGAATACTGCCGAATTATTACACAGGGCCTTGCATTTCGACTTTTTAACAAAGGAAGAGGGTGTTTTTTTATATCATCATGCAGCAACTGCAGAGCTCGCTTACGTAGCCAATGAATTAAAGAAAAAACAAGTTCCCAGTGGTAAAGTTACCTGGCAGATCGATCGGAATGTAAATACCACCAACGTGTGTATAGCAAACTGTAAATTCTGTAATTTTTTTAGAAGACCCGGTCACGATGAAAGCTATATCACCGATATAGAAACCTATAAGGTAAAAATAGAAGAAACGTTCAGATTAGGTGGCGACCAATTGCTGCTGCAGGGCGGACATCATCCCGACCTGGGTTTAAAATTCTACGCTGACCTGTTTAAGCAGCTTAAAGAACTATATCCAGATTTGAAACTTCATGCCTTAGGTCCACCCGAAATTGCACACGTTGCTAAACTGGAAGGACTTTCACATACTGAAGTTTTATCGGCATTAAAAGCCGCAGGAATGGATTCATTACCTGGTGCTGGAGCTGAGATTTTGAACGACAGGGTTAGAAGACTGATATCAAAAGGCAAGTGTGGCGGACAGGAATGGCTGGATGTAATGAGGGCTGCACATCAGCTTGATATCACTACTTCTGCAACCATGATGTTTGGTCATGTTGAAACTATAGAAGAGCGTTTTGAGCACCTGGCATGGATCAGAGAAGTACAAAGTGAGAAACCGGCCGATGCCAAAGGTTTCCTTGCCTTTATTCCATGGCCTTTCCAGGATGACGGCACCTTGTTAAAACGTTTAAGAGGAATTAGCAACAATGTTTCCGGAGATGAATACATCAGGATGTTGGCTTTGAGTCGTATCATGTTGCCAAACATTAAAAATATACAAGCCTCATGGCTTACAGTAGGTAAAAATGTTGCTGAGCTTTGCTTACACGCAGGTGCTAACGATTTTGGTTCAATCATGATTGAAGAAAATGTGGTATCTGCCGCAGGTGCACCACACCGATTTACTGCAAAAGGAATTCAGGATGCCATCAGAGAAGCAGGTTTTGAACCTCAGCTACGTGGTCAGCAATATAATTACCGTGATTTACCAGACCATCTGGAAGAACAGGTAATTAATTACTAATAGCCGTATTCGCTTTTTTTTAATAAATTCACAAGATTAAATTAAAGCCGTGCTAAATACTATTATTGTTGATGATGAAGAATTTGCCCGCTCTTCATTGTATTTTCTATTATTGGAGAATTGCGAGAGCATACATATTTCGGGCATTGCTAAATCCGTAGCCGAGGCGCGTAACCTCCTCGCTCAGCACACTATTGATTTGATTTTCCTGGATATCGCAATGCCTGGAGAAAATGGCTTTGAACTGATCCCCGATGTGCAGAAGAGCAAGGCCCATATCATTTTTACCACAGCCTATGATCAATATGCGCTTAAGGCAATTAAAGCAAATGCCCTCGATTATCTTTTAAAACCCATAGACATTGATGAGCTAAAAGTTGCAGTTGAAAAAGCTGTAAAACTCATCGCCCTGAATAAAAATGGCAATGGTCGTAATGAGAATATGCAAAACCTGGCTGTAAACCTTTCGGAAAGAAACGAAATCAGGAAGATCAGCTTACCCAACGGACAAGGATATAGCCTGGTAAATATTGATGACATTATTCATATTGAAGCAGATAGCAATTATTCCGTTTTTTATCTGGCCAACAAAGACAAGATCACCGTTTCGAAAGTATTAAAGGAATATGAAGAAATATTGCCTGATAACCAGTTCATAAGAATACATAAATCAAGTATTGTAAACCTGAACTATGTGAAAGAATACAACTCAAAAAACGGGCTGGAAGTTATCCTTAAAAATGGAGAAAAAATTGCAGTATCGAGAAGACGTGCCAGTGATTTTGCTGAAAAAATTAAATCCTATACCCGTTTTGACAGTGATAAATAAACAGTTAATACCAAGGTTTTTGATCCTGGTGGGGCTAATGTTAACATTTAGCTATACCGGTAGTGCTCAAACTACCTATATTCAACATTTTAGCACAAAAAATGGACTTCCAAGCAACAACTGTTATTATACGTTACAGGATTCTAAAGGCTACATCTGGATCGCTACCGACGCCGGTGTAAGCAGGTTTGATGGTAAAGTATTTGAAAACTTCTCTATCGACGATGGACTACCCGACAACCAGATCATACAGCTAAAAGAAGACAAAAGCGGCAAGATTTGGTTTTTAGCACTAAACGGTCAGCTCAGTTATTTTTTCAACGGGAAAATTTATAATGAAAACAACGACAAGCTGCTAAGATTGCTAAAATTTAATGCGGTTGTTGTTTCTTTTCTGGAAGACAGCAAAGGCAGAATCTGGTTCGGAACCAATAAGAATGTATTGGTGATGTGGAATGGAAAAACAATTACGAAATACATTTCAGCTGATTCGGAGCACCAATATACCAGCACATTTGTACATGAAGATAAGCTTGGAAAAATATGGGCTTTCAGCAATCAATGCGTAAGGATTTTTGACAACAAAACATTCACCATTGTATCACATGGCACCCTGCCCATATCCTACAAAACCATATTAAATCTGCCCGACAAAAGCTTAGGTTATCTGGACAAAAACGGGCTAAACGTCAGAGTAGGCAGCGATCAACGTCTATCGTTAAAATTAGATTCCGCCTTATTGAACAACGACCCTGGGTTTTTCCTTGTGGATAGCAACAAAGACTTATGGCTGAGCAACAGCTCTGGGGTTTACTGCATCGAACCTTCCGGAAAAACAACCCAGTACCTCAAAAATATCCCATCCAGTCAGGTTATCAAAGACGCAAAAAACAACATGTGGTTTACCACAAACAGCGGGATCTACATGCTCCCTCAAAAAGATGAGCGCTTATATATCATCAATAAAACCAATGGCTTAAACACAGACATGGTAAAAAGCGTGGTAAAGGATAATAACAACAACTTATGGCTTGGCCTGGATGAAGGAAGCATGAACATACTGGACTTGAAAACCTATGGTGTCAACAGAAAGATCCAGCTGCCAGACAAAAAGAGATACAATGTCATCAAACAACTGGTTTATGATACCCTTCAGCAAACCATGTACTTTGCTTCCGATTATGGCTTAGGAAGAGTAAAAAACATTCATAGCAAACAAAACATCGAATATCTGAAAGAAACAAACAACAGTATGTTTGTTGTTAAAAGCTTTGCACTAAAAAACAACCATACCCTTGCACTTGCTTTGTCCTCAGGCGTATTTGTTTTGTCAGACCAGTTAAATAGATTCGAGTTCACATCCCTTAATTTTAAACAAGGTGTAGATTTATTCAATAACCGGGCTTACCGTGTTTTTTATGACCGGGGGCAGAATCTATGGTTTTCGAATATCAATGGTCTATCAGAATATTCGAAGGGCGCTTTGTATAATTATCACGGGGAGCATCCACTCCTTACAAAAAGAATTAACGACATACAGGAATTAAATGATGGCACCATTGTACTGGCTACAGACGGATATGGGCTTGTATTCCTTAAAAACAAAAAGGTGACCAGCGTAATCACTCAAAAAGACGGACTCGCTGATAACATTTGTAAAAGGTTATATGTAAAAGACAATTACATATGGATCATTACAAACAATGGTATAAACCGAATAGCATCAAATAAGAAACCGCTTTCAGTAGAATCATTTGAGTATACCAATGCCATGCTGGCTGATGATGTAAACGGCATGTTTATAGATGATCATTATGCTTATTTCGCTACAAATAATGGGCTTATATACTTCGATTACCACGGAGCAAGCAATAAGCATGAATCACCAAAAGTTTTAATCTCATCCATCATTAGCAACAAGACCAAACTTGGGCTGAATTATGCCACACATACCCTCGCTCCCTCAAGTAACAACATCACATTCACTTACAGCGCTATTGATTTTCAGAATAAAAGCATCACCTATCGCTATCGACTGAAAGCCGATGCAAACTGGACGGAAACCAGGAGCCGCCGGCTCGAGTTTTCTTCATTGGAGCCAGGAGACTATACTTTTGAGCTCAGCGCAAAATCAAACAATAGCAACTGGAGTACGCCTACCAGGGCCAACTTCTCTTTAAAAAGACATTTCTGGCAAACCATATGGTTTATGGCGGCCCTGTTTCTTTTTGCCGGATTTGCTTTTTACAAAGTGGCCGTTGTAGTCACCAGAATACAAAAAAACAAAGAACAGCAACAACTACTGCTCAAAAACAAGATTCTAATGCTCGAGCAACGTGCCTTGCAAGCCATGATGAATCCGCATTTTGTCTTCAATGTCATGAACTCTATTCAACATTACATCAATACAAAAGACACCAACTCGGCAAACAAGATATTAACAGGCTTTGCCAAACTGATCAGAAAGAACCTGGAAATATGTACAAAAAGCTTCATTAGTCTGGATGAAGAAGTTGAATACCTTGAACTTTACCTGAGTCTGGAGAAAAAAAGATTTGGCGAAAAATTTAAATACCACATCAAGCTAGGCAGAGACATCGATAAGGAAGAAACCTTAATCCCTTCTATGATCCTCCAACCTTACATAGAAAATGCCATATGGCACGGATTAATGCCTAAGGAAGATGGTGGTAACCTGAATATATGTATAGATCTTAAAGATGAAGATCATTTATTAATCCAAATTATTGACGATGGTGTGGGTATTGATAATTCACTGAAAAACAAAAAGGGACACCACGTAAGCAAAGGGATGAACCTGACCAAAGAACGCATCAATCTGTTAAACCAGGTTGAACCATACCCAATACTCTTGAAGATAAAACAGAGCGGCGATTCGGGTACGCACGTATCCATTTTGATTCCTTTGAATCATTAAATTACCGTTTACTCAATTATTCATACCACTTACTAAGTTTAAAAAAAACGTTTTAAAAATAACATTAAACTTGTTATAGATATTAAAACAAACAGCAGTTTGTAAGAACGTTCTTATAGGATTGATCAAAGATATTTTTACCTAACCTAAAACTATATCTCAATTCAGGTTTCATTTGTGTGTTAAAAAATGGTAAAGTTCATAGCTTTACCATTTTTTTTATCCCCTCTTTTTGCAAGGCAGCTAAATAGCTATCAAGCAGAAATACCCCCTCTCATTTATTTAATTCATCCTTTTTGCAGATTATTTTGAAAAAAAATTCTTTATGAATTTTCTTTTTGTCTTACTTTTGACTTACTGAAAATTTAAAAAACATCGTTCTTTTGAATCAAAAGATTTTTAGTAAATTTATATTATCAAATAAAACCCTTACGGAATTTATATTTTTTGTAATGAAAACTCCAAAAAAACCAATTAACAAAAGCAAAGCAGAAGATCCTGAAAACGACATGGAAGATTCGTATGAAGGAACAAGTAACAAAAAGTCGTATGATGACGATGATGACGATCTCGACATGCCATTAGATGACCTTGACACTTTTGATAGTTTTGGTTCGGAAGATGACGATGACGACTATTAATAGTTACAAAAATAATTACTGATAAAGCATCCCTCAAGGATGCTTTTTATTTTAATTCCATTAGGAGAAATGCAAATAACCACTGTATCCGGGAAGCGTTCCAGGAAAGATTTTTTAGCCACTGCCCGTTTTATTTATAAGGATGACAAGAATTGGATCTGCCCGCTGGATCAGGATATTGAAAACATATTTGACCCGGAAAAGAATCCATTCCACCAGCATGGTAAATGTATCAGATGGGTACTGCAGGACGACAATGGAAACAACATCGGTAGAATAGCCGCATTTATAAACGATAAAAAAGCATACCAGTATGAACAACCTACTGGTGGCATTGGCTTTTTTGAATGTGTAAACAATCAGGAAGCAGCTTTTTTACTGTTCGATACCGCTAAATCCTGGCTTCAGGAAAACGGAATGAAAGCGATGGATGGTCCAATCAACTTTGGAGAAAATGATTCTTTCTGGGGACTACTCGTTGAAGGCTTTACTCCCCCATCCTATGGAATGAATTATCATCACCCCTACTACCATGCTTTCTTTACCGATTATGGATTCAAAACAGAGTACGAGCAAATTACCAACCACCTGGCCGTAAGAAATCCTTTTCCGGAACGCTTCACAAAAATTGCCAATTGGGTAGCTAATAAACCGGGATATACATTCGAGCACTTCTCGAAAAAGAATGCAGCAAAATATGTAGCTGATCTAATGGAGATCTACAATGATGCCTGGAAAAACTTCGACAACTTCGTTCCGATAAAAAAAGAAACACTTGAGGAGAGTTTTCATAAGATGCAGACCATAATGGATGAAAAATTAATTTGGTTTGCTTACATCAACGGAGAACCGGCTTCATTCGTAGTAATCATCCCTGATGCTAATCAGATGATCAAAGGGTTTAACGGAAAACTAGGGCTGATAGAAAAACTGAAGTTTGTGTACAGACGCTGGGTGGGCGTAAGCCGAATGCGGGCAATCGTAATGGGCACTAAGGCTGCTTATCAAAAACATGGCTTAGAATCAGCACTGTTTATTAAGCTTAAGGAGTATGTTTTGCCAATGAATCAATATGATGAACTGGAACTGTCGTGGGTGGGTGACTTTAACGATAAAATGCTTTCTATTCATCAAGCAACAGGTGCCACTTTTGGAAAGCGACACCTGACTATGCGAAAGATCTTTTAGACCTATTTCTCTCTGATCTCTTCGTAAAGATCTATAACCTTCTTTTGAAGTTTTATAATCTCTTCTTCCCTTTGAGCAAGTCTCTCCTTTAAGTTGTTAATTTCCTCAAAATTAAGCGACTGAGGATTTTCTCCTTCTTTAGAGATAATATCCATGGTTGAAACCTCAAATAAATTTGCAATCTGTGCAAGTCTTGAAATGTTTATATCTGTAATACCAGTTTCGATTTTTGAGAACGCAGGGATAGAAATATTTAGACGTTTAGCTACTTCTCCCTGACTCCAACCATTCTTCTGGCGCAATTGTCTAATGTTTTTTCCAATGATATTCATATTATAAATTTAGGTGTGTAATCTTGTAATTATATTCTTTGCCCAACTGTATTCAACTCGCGTGCCAAATTAACAAGATCTACCCCACCAAAATTCCCTGAACTCATCAAGAGTAAGTTCGTACGATAAAAATTTACCTTAAGTAAACAATCCCTTAACATCTCGGAATTATCAAAAAACTGCAATTCATCGCTTTTAAATGCTGTTTGAACATCAATTTTGGTGAAAGGCTCTAATTTTTTATGCTGAAAAGTTTTTTCATCAATATATACAATTGCCGTGTCCGCATCCTTCATTGTATCCGCATATTGAACTAAAAACTCTTTATTCAGACTACTAAATGTATGTAACTCTATACAAGCAATTAATTTCCTGTCAGGAAACTGAGCTTTAACAGCTTCTATCGTTGCCTTTAATTTAGACGGAGAATGCGCGAAATCCTTATATACATTTGTCTCATTTTCGCTTAACAGGAGCTCCAGTCTTTTAGCCGCCCCCGTAAAGGAAGCAATAGCCGAATCAAATTTTTCATTGCTGATACCTAGTTGCGCACAAATTAATTTAGCAGCATTAAGGTTCATTAAATTATGATCACCAAATACTTTAAGTGCTGTTTCATCAGGTAATAAATAGGTAATGCCATCCTTCACTACATGCTCAGGAATTCCATAACCAATCTTTTCTATATCCGCAGTCGATTTCTTAACAATATCATTCAGGTCCTGGTCGGCATTACAATAAATTAACTTACCACCAGGTTGAATCGTATCAATAAATAACTCAAACTGTCTGGTATAATCCTGATAAGTCTTAAACACGTTAATATGATCCCATGCAATTCCACTGATCACCGCAAGATTTGCCTTATACAAGTGAAATTTAGGCCTTCTGTCTATAGGTGATGCCAAATACTCATCCCCTTCAATGATAACCACAGGTGCTTCGTCGGTAATTTTCACCATCGTATCAAAGCCCGCTAACTGCGCGCCAACCAGGTAATCAAAATCCCTTTCGTAAAAATTTAGCACATGCAGAATCATAGAGGTAATGGTCGTCTTACCATGACTACCACCTATTACAACCCGCACTTTGTCTTTAGTCTGCTCGTAAATATATTCGGGATAGGAATAAATCTTAAGTCCCAGTTCCTGAGCTTTCAGTAATTCAGGGTTATCAGTCAAAGCATGCATACCCAATATTACCGCATCAAGATCAGTTGTAATATTGGCTTCATTCCAGCCCATTGTTTCAGGCAAAATACCATGCCTGGCTAACCTGCTGCTTGAAGGTTCAAAAATAACATCATCCGAGCCTGTAACCTGATATCCTTTTTTATGAAGTGCTATTGCCAAATTGTGCATCGCACTTCCGCCTATAGCGATAAAATGTATACGCATACTGTGTTTTTATACCAATTAATCCTTTTTAAAATTAGCTGCAACCCATTCGCCAATCTTCTTATGATCAACATATCTGATTCCAAATGGTTCACAAGCTTCTTTGATCATATCCAAATCCGGCGACTCGTAAAAGCCACTAAAGAAGATACTTCCACCCGCTTTCAGCACATTTGCATAAGTAGGGATCTGGTCAAGAAGAATGTTCCTGTTGATGTTGGCCAGGATCATATCAAACTCCACCGCAGGAATAACTTCCTTCCCGCCACAAATCGCTTCCATGTTGTCAATGCCATTCAACGCTGCATTTTCAAGGCTACTTAAGTAACAAACCTCATCGTAGTCTATCGCAACAAGCTTCGAAGCCCCTTTTTTGGCAGCAAGAATAGCCAATATAGCCGTACCACAACCCATATCAAGGATTTCTTTATCCTTCACATCAGTAGCCATAATGTACTGCATCATCATCGTAGTCGTTTGATGATGTCCGGTACCAAAGGCCATCTTTGGATCTATAATAATTTCGTATTTATACTGTGGCTGCGCTTCATGAAAGGTTGCGCGCACATAACACTGATCATCAATAATCAATGGCTCGAAATTCTTCTCCCACTCCTCATTCCAGTTCTTGCCTTCAATTTCTGAGGCTACAAAACTGCAATCAAATTCCCCTTCAAACTGGTCCAGTACATTTTTCAGATTCTCTTCACTGTAAGTGTTGAAATCTATAAATGCTAAAAACCCATTTTCTATATCTTCAAAAGTATTAAAGCCAATATCCGCTAACTCAGCGATCAAAAGATCCTGCTGATATTCTTCAATGGCTTTAAAACTAAAAGTTACCTGTATATACTTCATTAAGAATTAAAAGCTTTAACTATGTCTACAAAATCCCTTGATTTTAACGATGCACCACCAATCAAACCACCGTCAATATCCTGCTGCGCAAAAAGTTCAGCAGCATTCTTAGGATTGCAGCTTCCACCATATAAAATAGAAGTTGCCTCAGCAATTTCATTACTGTATTTAGCAGCAATTTCTTTTCTGATATAAGCGTGTACTTCCTGAGCCTGTGCAGAAGTTGCAGTAAGACCTGTTCCTATTGCCCATACCGGTTCGTAAGCGATCACTACTTTTGAGAAATCAGCAGCACTTAAACCGAATACACCTTGCTCAAGTTGTGTTTTCAACACTTCAAAATAACTACCGTTATTTCTTTCATCAAGTGTTTCACCTATACAAAAAAGCGGAGTAAGGTCATTTTCCAAAGCCTTAACAGTTTTCTGAGCAAGTAACTCATTACTTTCTGCAAAATACTGACGTCTTTCAGAGTGGCCAATGATCACATATTCACAACCCACAGACTTAACCATACCTGCAGAGATTTCCCCTGTAAAGGCACCATTATCATTCTGGTGGCAGTTTTGTGCACCAATCTTAACAACTTCACCACCCAATTTAGCCAGGCTGTTTAAATGAATATATGGTGAGCAAATGATTGCGATCTGATCGCCATTTTTTTCATCTCTTACCATATTAACGATTTCCGAAAATAAAGATACGCCACTGGCATAATCCAAATTCATTTTCCAATTTCCTGCAACTATTTTTTTTCTCATTATGTATAATTGTTTATTTTTAGGTTTTATTTTAAGTTGTATCAAAGATTTACAGATCTAAAAGCGCCTGTAAGCTTGGGTAATTTCAAAAATAGTCGCTAAGATATCCATTTCAATCTTATCAAATGGCATATTTCTACGTTCATAAACCTTTTCAGCGGTTTCAAACATTTTATCCAGCTTATATACATCAAATCCGTTAGCACCGCCCCAGGCAAAATCAGGAATAAAATTCCTTAGAAAACCTGAGCCGAAAACATTCGCACTTACGCCTGCTACCGTACCGGTATTAAACATCGTATTGATGCCACACTTAGCGTGATCAGCCATAATCAATCCGCAGAATTGCAGCCCCGTTTCACGGAAGCTTTCTGTTTCATAATCCCATAACTTAACATCTGCGTAGTTATTTTTCAGGTTTGAATTGTTGGTGTCCGCACCAATGTTACACCATTGTCCCAATACCGAATTGCCCAGATAACCTTCATGACCCTTTGAAGAATATCCCCAGATCACAGCATTATTAATCTCTCCGCCAACGCGACTAAAAGGTCCGATCGTAGTTTGTCCGTAGATCTTCGCCCCCATCTTAATCTGCGAGTTATTGCACAATGCAAAAGAACCCCGGATGTGACAGCCTTCCCATACCTGCGAATTTGTACCTATATAAATAGGCCCACTTAAGCTGTTAAATGTAGAACATTCTGCCTCAGCTCCTTCCTCCGCGAAAAAATCATCTCCTAAAAACGTATTTGTACCGCTTAATTGAGCAGATGTTTTCCCTTTAGAAAGTAAAGCAAAATCCTTTCTCAGCTCCACGTCATTGTTCCTGAAAATATCTTCAGGGACCTGGATCCTTATAAAATCACTGATGTATGTTTTTGTACGAAGTTGCTGGTGCAAATCCGGACTATATACATCTGTGGGGCCTAACTTGTAAGCGATGAGTACATCATCCTTTTTAAGGGAATCACCTGCCTGAAGACCTGAAATGGCCTCAAGCAAAGCTTCATCCGGACAGATAGAACCATTGATATAAAGTTCAGCTCCTGGAATTAACTGGTATTTCACAGATAGATACGGCTCGGTAATGAAACCGTAATCCGCATTCAAGTGCTTTTGCCATTTTTCGGCTATAGTTAAAATTCCTATACGAAAGTCTGCAACCGGCCTGGTAAAAGATAATGGCCTTAAAGATTGCCATGCATTGTCATCAAATAAATTGATCATCATAAGCTACAAAAATAAAAAAAGTCCCGAAGCAACAGCATCGGGACTTAAATAATTTCTTATTTGTGTATAATTACTTTTTAGCGTAACGAGTTTTGAATTTATCGATACGACCAGCAGTATCAACCAATTTCATTTTACCTGTATAGAAAGGGTGAGAAGTGTGAGAAATCTCTAATTTATATAAAGGATACTCGTTGCCATCTTCCCATTTGATAGTTTCTTTAGTATCTACACAAGATTTAGTTAAAAAAGAATACTCGTTAGACATATCTTTAAATACTACAAATCTATAGTTCGATGGATGCAGATCTTTTTTCATGTTAATATTATATTATTATATACTTATTTGTCGCTTATTTTAAAGGATGCAAATATCAATAATTTATTTTTCAATAGCAAGTATGTGTGGAAAAATTATCGACTATACTTTTTTCTGGTCTCCACCTTCTCCTTTTGCCTGCTGATATAGGCATCCGCAATAACCGTTGCCGATGGCAGATTGGAATTACTGATTAATAGTTTCTTTAATTTCTCTTCGTCAACATCAGTACGATAAAGGATGTTCATCATTTTAGAGATGTCGTTATCCAGCAAATAAGCGAACGCTTCAATCAGGCGCTCCCGCAACAACTCCTCCGAAGGAATATCATCCACTTCGAAATCCTTATTCACAATCGTACTTAATGATTTAAAATCTTCCATATATTATTTAATATCCTGACACAACTCTATCAAAACACCATTGGTACCTTTTGGATGTACAAAGCATACCAATTTGTTATCAGCTCCGCGTTTAGGTGATTCGTTCAGCAATACAAACCCCTCCTGTTTCAATCTAGCCATCTCTGCAACGATATTCTCCACATCAAATGCAATATGATGTATCCCCTCTCCTCTTTTTTCCAGGAACTTAGCAATCGGACTTTCGGCCGAGGTTGCTGTAAGCAATTCGATCTTGTTTACACCTGTCCTAAAAAACGCGGTATTCACCCCCTCCGACGCCACTTCCTCCTTTTTATAGCAGGAAGTACCCAGCAACTTTTCATAAAGATCACAGGAAACATCCATATCCTTCACAGCGATACCTATGTGTTCTATTTTATTCATATCCCATTAAACGTTAAAAAAATGTAAAAATGCATGTTTTACCTATACCGTCATAGGTATTATTTATAATTGTTGGCAATCTTTTTTCGTATCTTTGTATATTAATAAGAACAAATATATATAATGGAACTTCCTATTTACTTAGATAATAACGCAACTACCCCTCTGGATCCGAGAGTGCTGGAAGCAATGTTGCCCTATTTCACAAACAAATTTGGTAACGCTGCAAGTCGTAACCACGCATTTGGATGGGTTGCTGAAGAAGGTGTTGACTACGCACGTGAACAAGTGGCTAAATTGATTGGCTGTACTGAAAAAGAAGTAATCTTCACATCAGGCGCTACAGAGGCCGACAACTTGGGCATTAAAGGTGTTTTTGAAATGTACCAGGACAAAGGTAATCACATTATTACCGCTACAACTGAACATAAAGCAGTTTTAGATACCTGCAAACACTTAGAGAAACTGGGTGCAAAAGTTACTTATCTGAAAGTAAAAGAAGATGGTTTAATCGATCTTCAGGAGCTTGAAGCTGCAATGACAGAGCAAACCATTCTTGTTACCATCATGTACGGAAACAACGAGATCGGTGTTATTCAACCTATAAAAGAAATTTCTGCTATCGCTCACAAATTTGGTGCTTTATTCATGACTGATGCTACGCAGGCTGTAGGTAAAATACCTGTAGATGTAAATGCTGATGGAATTGACTTAATGGCTTTCTCTGCACATAAAATGTACGGACCAAAAGGTGTTGGTGTATTATATGTACGTCGTAAAAATCCAAGAGTTAAAGTTACTGCCCAAATTGATGGTGGTGGCCATGAGCGTGGTATGCGTTCAGGTACTTTAAATGTACCGGGTATTGTTGGTTTAGGTAAAGCCTGCGAATTATGCCGCTTAGAAATGGATGAAGAAGCTAAACGCCTTTCAACCTTAAGAGATAAACTGGAAAACGCATTGACTCAACTTGAAGAAAGTTATGTAAATGGTAACACAGCACATCGCTTACCTCATGTAGCTAACATCTCTTTCAAATATGTTGAAGGTGAAGGCTTAATGATGGCTATGAAAGATTTAGCAGTATCATCAGGATCAGCTTGTACATCAGCTTCTCTGGAGCCTTCTTATGTATTAAAAAGCCTGGGTCTTTCTGATGATCTTGCACACTCTTCTATCCGTTACGGTTTAGGTCGTTTTACTACTGAAGAAGAAATAGACTACGCTATAGAAAACACTAAAAAAGCTGTAAATCACCTTAGAGACCTTTCTCCACTGTGGGAAATGTTCAAAGAAGGCGTTGATTTGAGCAAAATTGAGTGGGCTGAGCACTAAAACAATACTTTAAAAACATCGAATAATAAAATTCTAAAATATCATGGCATATTCAGAAAAAGTAATTGAACACTATACCAACCCAAGAAACGTTGGTACTTTAAATAAAGACAGTAAATCAGTTGGTACAGGCCTTGTTGGCGCACCTGAGTGCGGCGACGTAATGCGTCTGCAAATTGAAGTAGATGAGAACAACATGATTACCGATGCTAAATTCAAAACATTTGGTTGCGGATCAGCAATTGCATCATCTTCATTAGCCACAGAGTGGTTAAAAGGTAAAAGCATCGATGAAGCTTTAACAATAGACAATATGGATATCGTTGAAGAATTAGCTTTGCCACCGGTAAAAATCCACTGCTCAGTATTAGCAGAAGATGCAATTAAATCTGCGATCAACGATTACCGTGTTAAAAATGGCATGGAACCAATCGAAATGCCTAAGTCACACCACTAGCAGAAGTATAGTAGTAATTAGTAGTTATCTAATTACTAGACAAAAACGTTAATAAAATGATCACAATCACTGATAAAGCAAAAAGCAAAATCGACCAGCTAATGGAAGAGTCGCAAATGGATGCTACCTATTTTTTGCGTGTATCTGTTAAAGGAGGGGGATGTTCAGGATTATCCTATAACCTCGACTTCGATAATGAAGAAAAAGCGGGCGATCAGTTTTTTGAAGATAGAGGCATCAGAATTGCACTCGATATGAAGTCCTTCCTTTATCTGGCAGGTACTGAACTTGATTTTTCTGATGGCTTAAATGGAAAAGGATTTAACTTCAACAACCCAAATGCAAGTCGCTCATGCGGTTGCGGCGAGAGCTTTTCTGTTTAAAATACAATTATTATATTTGCATAGGCCGGTACAGTTCCATCTGTACCGGCCTATTTTTATAAATAACCAAACCTTTATCCATGGAATTATTTAACGAGCGCTCTACTATTCCGACCTTATTGCGAAATGTAGTAGCCAATATCCATAAACCTGAAGACACATTTCTCATCCATAAAAAGAATACCCAATGGGAAGAGATTTCGTATAAACATACACTGGATTGCGCAGATGCTGTTTCCGCATTCTTCCTGAATAAAGGCATTAACAAAGGCGACAGAATGGGCCTGATGATAGAAAACTCACCTGAGTATGTTTACTATGATCAGGGGATACAGCAAATAGGCGCCATCAATGTCTCCATTTACCCCACCCTATCTGAACATGAGGTTGCCTACATCGTTAACGATTCGGGCATGCGCGCCATCCTGATCGGGAACACCTTTCTTTATAAAAAGATACTTAAAATAGCAGCCAACTGCAGAAACCTCGAATACATTATCCCGGCATTTCCTGAATATACCAAAGTAACCATACCGGAAGATGTGAAAGCACAAGTAATCAGCTTCGACGACGTGCTTACCCAGGCAGGAAAATTAAGCCCGGAGCAACTTGCTGAGATCAGTAAAATACGCGATACCATCCGTCCTGCCGATACTTCATCCCTGATCTATACTTCCGGCACTACCGGAACACCAAAGGGCGTGATGCTCTCTCATAGTAACTTTGTGGAGAATGTAAAAGTATGCCTGCAACAAATACCAGTCATCGACGAGACAGAAACCTTTCTTTCTTTCCTCCCTTTATCGCATGTATTTGAACGTACAGCTACTTACCATGTTTGCTGCGCACAAGGCTGTAAAATAGCCTATGCCCAAAGTCTGGAACTATTGGCTAAAAACATGGCCGAGATCAAACCTACGGTGATGAGCTGTGTGCCGAGGTTACTTGAAAAGATCCACGACAAAGCCATAAAAAGTGGAACAGCAGGCGGAGGCATGAAAGCAAAAATATTCCTTTGGGCATTGCAGGTCGGACAAGATTATAGAAGAGTTAAAGAGGCCGGTAAAAATCCGGGAATGGTACTCAGCGCAAAAAAAGCATTGGCCGAGAAACTGGTATTTAGCAAAATCAAAGAAAAAACAGGAGGCAGATTAAAGTTCATGATCTCCGGCGGAGCTGCATTGCCTAAAAACGTAGGCGAATTC
This sequence comes from Pedobacter nyackensis, assembly GCF_900176505.1. Lineage (GTDB taxonomy): Bacteria > Bacteroidota > Bacteroidia > Sphingobacteriales > Sphingobacteriaceae > Pedobacter > Pedobacter nyackensis. The sequence continues at coordinate 32,251 of NZ_FWYB01000023.1, forward strand.
TTCGGAAACCTGGGCATTAAAATCCTGGAAGGCTTCGGCCTGACAGAAACATCGCCCGTAATGGCTGTTACAGAATTCCACCGACAGGTTTATGGTACCGTAGGAAGAGTAATTCCAGGTATTGAAATTGGCATCCAGAATGTAGACACAAAAGAAATGATCAGCATTCAGACGCATGAATCCTTCCAGGAGAATTTTGAATGCGAAGAAGGTGAAATCATTGTCCGCGGCCATTGCGTGATGCAAGGTTACTTCAATAAACCAGCCGAAACTGCCGAAGCAATTGATAAAGACAACTGGTTCCATACCGGTGACATCGGACGCTTTTACAGGGGGAACCTTCAAATCACCGACCGCTTAAAAAACATGATCGTAAATGCTTACGGAAAAAATGTTTACCCTACTCCTGTAGAGAATATTTACATGAAAAGTCTAAAAGTAGATCAGATCTTCCTGATTGGTGATAAGCGCGAATACCTTACCGCCATAGTGATCCCAAATAAGGAAAACCTGCAGGAAGCATTTAAATTGCCGGAATCCTTCTTCCAGAAACCTGAAGCATTTATAGATGAAAAAGAAATCATCGACTGGATCGGTCAGGATTTGAGGAAACTTTCGGCAGAGCTGGCTAAGTTCGAACGCATTAAAAACTTTAAGATCAAACGGAATCCTTTTAGCATTGAAGAGGGCGAAATTACGCCAACATTAAAGCCAAAGCGAAAAATAATTGAAGCAAAATATGCCGGTCCTATTAACGAAATGTATGCCGAGGCCGTAGAGGCAGATTAGCCGTTTTAAAATATTTTATGTTTCTTATTCCAATCGGCATAAAGAACTAAGGTAAATCCCTATTTTTGCCTAATTTTAATTATTATACAAATAAGCTATCAGGTTTGATGCCTGATACAAAAGATATATGAGTACAGGACTATCAGAACTAGAAGTATTGCGCCGTAATTCGCTAAACCAATTACGTGAGCTTGGAATCAATCCATACCCTGCTGAAGCATTCGGAATCAATGCCAATGCAGCAGACATATTAGCGAACTACGAACGCGATAAAACTGCCTATAAGAACATCAGTATTGCAGGCAGGATCATGAGCCGCCGTATCATGGGTAGCGCTTCTTTTGTAGAACTACAAGATTCAACAGGAAGAGTACAGGTTTATCTGAAAAGAGATGACCTTTGTCCAGATGAAGATAAAACACTTTACAACACCGTTTTCAAGAAATTAATGGATCTTGGTGACTTCATTGGCGTTAAAGGATATGTTTTCACTACACAAACCGGCGAGATCTCTGTCCACGTTACTGAACTGACCTTATTATCTAAGTCATTAAAACCTTTACCAATCGTTAAACGTGATGAGGAAGGTAATATCTATGATGGTTTTACGGATCCTGAAATGCGCTACAGACAACGTTATGTAGATCTTACGGTAAATCCTGGCTTTAAGCAGATCTTTATCAATCGCTCTAAAGTGATCAATACCATGCGTAATTATTTCGACAACCAGGGATGGATGGAAGTGGAAACACCAATTCTGCAACCGATCCATGGTGGTGCGGCTGCGCGTCCTTTCGCTACACATCATAATACGCTTGATATGCCGCTTTACCTTCGTATTGCGAACGAATTGTATTTGAAAAGATTGATCGTTGCAGGCTTCGACGGTGTGTATGAGTTTGGAAAAATGTTCAGAAATGAAGGAATGGACAGAACGCACAATCCTGAATTCACTTCTATGGAAATCTATGTAGCCTATAAAGACTACGTTTGGATGATGGGAATGGTTGAAGAATGTCTGGAGAAAGTTGCCCTTGCCATCCATGGAACAGCAGTAGTTAAAGTTGGCGAACATGAGATCAACTTTGAAGGTCCTTACGAAAAACTGACCATGTACGAATCCATCCAGAAATATACTGGTATTGATGTATCAAACATGACAGAAGAAGAACTTCAGGCAACCTGCAAAAGTCTGAATATTGAAATTGATGCAACAATGGGCAGAGGTAAACTTATCGATGAACTTTTCAGCGAAAAAGTAGAAGCCAACCTGATCCAGCCAACATACATTACCGACTACCCACTTGAAATGACTCCACTTGCTAAAAAACACAGAAGCAAAGAGGGTCTGGTAGAAAGATTTGAGCTGTTTGTAATGGGCAAAGAAATTGGCAATGCTTATTCAGAATTAAACGATCCGATAGATCAGCGTGAACGTTTTGAAGATCAGCTAAAACTGGCTGCCAGAGGTGATGATGAAGCAATGGCGATGGATGATGACTTTATCCGTGCATTAGAATATGGTATGCCTCCTACTTCAGGATTAGGTATCGGTATCGACCGCTTAGTGATGTTGATGACAGATCAGTCGACCATACAAGAAGTATTATTCTTCCCTCAGATGAGACCAGAGAAGAAAGCCAAAGTAACTACTGATGAAGATTTCGTAAATGCTGGTATCCCGGCTGAATGGGTTCCGGTAATCAGAAAAATGAACATCAATACCATAGACGAATTGAAAGCTGCAAATCCTAACAAAGTATTTAACGACTTAGGCGGAATGCGCAAGAAGATGAAACTGGAATTAACCATGCCTTCGAAAGAAGACGTTACAGCCTGGTTCGCTTAACATAATCATAACAAAAGCTTAAAAGCCTGCTACAAAAACTGTAGCAGGCTTTTTTTATTTTTACATGTATTAAAATTATAAATATATGAACAGTTCAATCTTAGAGATTACAGATAACGAATACTGTATAAAACTAAACAAAGAATCCTTTGACCTGACTTTAATCCGTCAGTTGATCACAAGGATACAATCAGAGCAATACTTCTTCAACAGAAGCAAAGATTACATGGAGGATGATATCATCAGCAGAGGAGCTTATGCAGATCAGAGCGACAGTTACGACAGATTAAGTGAAAAATAAAAGGCCACATTTGCATGTGGCCTTTGCTATTTATAGATTGTTTATACTATCTGTATCTTACTTGTTGTTGTTTATCCCACATCCCCAACTGATCTTTCATTTGTTTGATCTGATCAGCTAGTAACTTGCTCTTATCTGCTTTCTTAGCTTCAGCTAAATACATTGTCGCTTCACGCTTATTGCGTTTAGCCATTGCAATTCCGGCAAGACTTAACTTTGCCAGGGCAATGTTATGATCCATAGTCATTCCTAAGGTAAGAGACTTCTTAAAGTACTTCTCTGACTGCATAGGAGCTTTTCTTGATTCAATCAAACCAACCAAAAGGTTGTAGTAACCATGTTGTGCTCTAATCAGCTGCTTTTCATAATTAGTAATTCTATTCAAATAAGCTTCAGCTTTAGGCATATTGTCTTTTCTCAAAAACCATTGAGCCAACAGCATGTTCTCATTGAAGAAGAAAGTAACTATGATTAAAACGCTTATAAAAAAGGCTAGTATTCCCCATCCCCAGAAACCGAAGATCATAAGAGCTATTGCTCCACCCATCACTGCAAATCCTAAAATAAGACGAACTAAATTTGACATACGCTAATGTATTTTTTTTTGCAAATATCGTGTTTAAATACCAAAAAACAGATTTAACTTTACAATTTCAGTAAAAAAAAGAATTAGCAGCTGAATCAGTAAACAGCGCTAAAAAAACAAATCATCACTCCCAACATTAAAGCATAAACAACGCATGTCTGTCACTATAGAAGAAAGCTGGTTAAAGGTACTAAACGAAGAATTCAAAAAACCTTATATGGTAGCACTCAAAGCCTTTTTACTTGAAGAAGAACAAAAAGGACATACCATTTATCCGGAAAGTGCAGATATATTCAATGCTTTGAACCATATTCCCTTTGATCAGGTTAAAGTGGTTATTTTGGGGCAAGACCCCTACCATGGAACCGGTCAGGCCCACGGACTATCTTTCTCTGTACAAAAAGGCATCAAGGTACCACCTTCATTAAGGAACATTTATAAAGAACTGGCTACAGATATTCCCGGTTTTTCTATACCAGCACATGGCAACCTAACGCAATGGGCAAATCAGGGAGTTTTACTTTTGAATGCTACATTAACTGTAAGAGCAAACGAAGCAGGGTCCCATCAGAAAAAAGGTTGGGAAACTTTTACCGACAAAGTCATTACCGAGCTCTCTAAAAAAAGAAGTGGATTGATTTTCCTGCTATGGGGTAAATACGCACAAAATAAAGCAGCATTAATCGATCAGACAAAACATACCATCATTGCTGCAGCGCACCCCTCCCCACTTTCCGCTTATAACGGTTTTCTGGGTAGTGGTCCATTTTCCAGAACCAATGCTAAATTAATTGAACAAGGGCAAAGCCCGATCAACTGGCAAATTGATTAAAAAAAACGCCTGACCATCATAGATGACCAGGCGTTTCCTTTTTTAGATTCTTAATACTAGTATTCCAAAGGAACAATCGGTTCCTTTTTAGTAGTCGACATGATCATCATCGTCTGGAAAGTTTTCACTACAGAGATCTTACTGATTTTATCCATAATCAAACGCTCGTAAGCTTTAATATCATTCACATATACCTTCAACAGAAAATCTGCCTGTCCGGTCACGTGATGGCATTCCGTAATTTCTTTAATCTGGTTTACCTCATCCAGAAAAATCTGAATCGTGTTATTCTTATGAAAATCCAGTTGAACCTGGATAAAAGTTTTTATTCCTAAACCCAGTTTCTCTTCATCAACCAGGGCATGATAACTCTTAATAAAACCAGAAACCTCCAATTTCCTCACTCTTTCCAATGTCGGAGCAGGGGAAAGTCCAATCTCCTGAGATAACAACAGGTTCGTCATCCTGCCATTTTCCTGTAACAATTTAAGAATCTTAAAATCCGTTTTATCTAGTTCTGTCGCCATTTATTTTTAAAGTATCTTCAAAGATAGAATAAGAACACATTACACACCAAATTTAATTCTAAAAGAAATGCAATAATTTACAGTTTATTTCTCTAATATTTTTTTAGATTTGTCTAAACATATAGTTAGGCAAACAAAAATGCAGTCATTCACAGAAGAGAACTACCTGAAAATCATATATCATTTGTCGCAAAACAATGATGAGGCAGTCCAAACCAACGCTATTGCGGAGAAAATGCAGACTAAAGCTGCTTCGGTTACCGACATGATAAAGAAGCTAGCCGAAAAGCAACTTGTTGACTATAAAAAATACCAGGGCGTAAAATTAACCCCAGCCGGAAAATCAACTGCCGTTAATATTGTTAGAAAGCACCGCCTATGGGAAGTTTTCTTAGTAGAAAAGCTAAACTTCAAATGGGATGAGGTACATGATATTGCCGAAGACCTGGAACACATTAAATCGGTTGAGTTGATTGAACGACTCGACGAGTTTCTGGCTTTTCCTAAAAGTGATCCTCATGGCGATCCGATTCCTGATAAAAACGGACAATTTGATACCATTCCCTTTACAAAGCTTTCCAAACTTAAACCCGGCGAGAAAGGTTTAATTATGGGCGTTAGCGAACATTCATCCGCTTTCCTTAAACACCTCGAAAAACTAGGCTTAACCTTGGGAAAAAGAATACAAACCATGGAGATCACAGATTTTGACGGCTCCGTTGAACTCCTGATCGAACAGAAAAAAATTAGTGTCAGTCGCGAAGTCGCCAAACACATCCTTATAAAAATATAATATGAACCCCGAACATAAAGCCACCCAATCCTTAAGCGAAGTACACCAGAGTGTCGACACCCACAAGCGTACCGGCTGGAAACGCATTCTTTCCTTTCTCGGTCCCGCTTACCTCGTAAGCGTTGGCTATATGGACCCCGGTAATTGGGCTACCGACATAGCCGGAGGTAGCAAGTTCGGTTATCAATTGATATGGGTACTCCTCATGTCTAACCTGATTGCACTACTACTGCAATCACTCAGTGCCCGCTTGGGTATCGTAAGAGGTCTTGATCTCGCACAAGCTTCCAGAAACGGCTATCCAAGATGGATCAATTACCCCCTATTCGGATTGGCACAAACCGCCATCGTGGCCTGCGACCTTGCCGAAATCATCGGTATGGCCATCGGTTTAAATCTATTATTCGACCTCCCTTTAATCTGGGGTATCAGCATCACCATTTTCGATACCGTTCTGCTCCTGTTCCTGCTCAATAAAGGCATGCGTAAAATGGAAGCCTTCATTGTATCCATGGTGTTCATTGTTGGTGTATCCTTTCTGGCAGAGATGTTCATTGTTGAGCCTTCCCTATCAGAAATCGCTAAAGGATTTGAGCCCTCTATGCTATCAGGAGATGCCTTATACATCGCCATAGGGATCATTGGTGCCACCGTAATGCCACATAACCTATATCTACACTCCTCATTGGTACAAACCCGCAAATTCAACCGGGATAACGAAGGTATCAAGGAGGCTATAAAATTCAATTTCATCGATACTACCATTGCATTAAACCTTGCGTTTTTTGTAAATGCAGCCATCTTGATTCTTGCCGCTGCCGCATTTTATAAACACGGTCTTCACGAAGTTGCTGAGATCCAGGATGCACACAAACTGCTTAAACATATATTTGGTAACGTAGCACCGGCCCTTTTTGCCATTGCGTTAATCGCTGCCGGACAGAGCTCAACCATTACCGGAACTTTAGCCGGACAAATTGTAATGGAGGGCCACCTTAAATTAAGGATAGAACCCTGGTTGCGTAGGTTAATCACTCGATTATTAGCCATCATCCCTGCATTTTTTACCATTCTTTGGTATGGTGATGACGCATTGGGTGGCCTGCTTATTTTAAGTCAGGTTGTGTTAAGTCTGCAACTCGGCTTCGCCGTAATCCCACTGATCCACTTCACTTCAGATAAGAAAACGATGAAAGAATTTGCCATTAAGCCATGGGTAAAAGCCCTCGCCTGGATCAGCTCGCTCATTATTGTATCTTTAAATGTAAAACTGGTTGTTGAAGAAATTAGCGTCTGGGGAGCAGGTGGCCAATGGTACATTTATGCGATAGTAGTTCCCCTGGCCATACTCATCGGACTACTCTTATTGTTCATCTTTGTCTACCCTTTTGTAAGCCGTATCAGAAGAGAACAAAACATTACACCACATGGAGCCGCATTGAATATTGAAAACGTAGAAAAAATCGTTTACACACAAATAGGTATTACCATCGATTTTTCTAAAAACGACCGCAATACCATTCGCCACGCACTTATACAAGGTGGCAAACATGCACATTACCACCTGATCCACGTGGTAGAAACGGCTGCAGCAAGGTATTATGGAGATACCGCATTGGATTATGAAACACAGAGCGATACCTTAAACCTTCAGAAGTACTGTGATAACCTGGCTGAGTTAGGCTATAAATCTACTCCGCACATCGGTTATGGCAGCGCTGTAAAAGCAATTGTCGAGATCAGCAATGAAAACAAACTTCAGCTGCTGGTTATGGGTGCACACGGACATAAAGGTTTAAAAGATATCATACTTGGCACAACAGTGGATTCTGTACGTCATAAAGTGACCATACCAGTACTTATTGTAAGATAAAATTGAGATATTAGCGGATTCTTATGAAGAACGATATCCAGATAAAAAATAAAAGAGCCTACTTCGACTACCACATTATTGAGAAATACAATGCGGGTTTAGCCTTATTGGGTACTGAAATTAAAGCGATAAGACAGGGTAAGGCCAATATGACCGATGCTTTCTGCATGTTTATAGGCAATGTACTTTATGTAAGAAACCTTCACATTTCTGAATACAGTCACAGTTCCTTTCATCACCATGATATTAAGCGCGACCGTGTCCTGTTGCTCCATAAAAAAGAACTGAAAAAGCTTAGGGTAAAAAGCGAAGAAAAGGGCTACACCATTGTACCCCTACGCATATTTACCAACGAAAGAGGCTTTGCCAAAATAGAAATCGCATTGGCACAAGGTAAAAAGGAATTTGACAAAAGAGATAGCATCAAAGACAGAGAATCAAAAAGAGAAATGGACCGTGCAATGAAAATGTAAACGTTCCTACCAGGCCTGGTCGCCTACCAATGGTACAAACCTAAAGGTATCGAGTTCAATCCTATCAAAATCAGTTTCATTAACGCGGATCACGGTGACCATTTTTTGCGAATGCTCATCCCCAACGGGAATCACCAAAATCCCACCGATCCTAAGTTGCTTCAATAAAATCTCAGGAACAAAAGGCGCACCGGCAGTAACAATGATCTTGTCATAAGGTGCATGTTCGGAAATACCTTTTGAGCCATCACCAAAAAAGAAATGTGCATTATAGCCCATTCCAGGTAAAACGCGAATGGTATGGCGGTAGATGGCCTCCTGGCGCTCGATGGTATAAACATTGGCGCCCAACTCCATCAGGATACAAGTCTGATAACCTGAGCCTGTACCAATCTCCAGTACTTTGTCGCCTTTTTTAATGTGTAACAGTTCACTCTGATAAGCTACAGTATAAGGCTGAGAAATGGTTTGCCCATCCCCAATCGGGAAAGCAATATCCTTATAAGCCTGATTCCAGAAAGTTTCATCGAAAAAGAAATGTCTTGGAACTTTCCCTATTGCCTTAAGTACCCTCTTGTCAGCAATCCCTCTCGATTCGAGATGAGCTACTAAACGCTTCCTTGCCCCCTGCTCTCTGTAATTATCAACAAACTTGTATGCCATTTCACCCCAAAAATAGCTTTTTGAAAACTAATAATTCAATCTTTTCGGGGCTAAATGAGTTTTAAAAGCCTAATCAGCACAGGATCAATCCTAATAAAATCTAGTAAGGATCAACGTCAATCTGTATGTTCACAGCCCTGAAATCCTTTTCCGTTTGAAATTGCAGGATGGTATCTCTCAGGATAGATTTAACTTTCTGAATAGAAGTATCCTTATCGCTCTTAATAATCACCTGCTTGATGTAATAATTCCTTACCCTGGATACAAGCGGCTGCTCCGGTCCCAGCACCCTTTTACCTAAAGCGCCTCTCAGTGTTGAAGCAAATCGCTGCGCAGCAACATTTAAAAGATCCTGGTCTTTATGCTTGATATTGATGAATATCAACCTGCTAAATGGTGGGTAATTAAACAACTTACGCTCCACAAGCTCATCGTTGTACATTTCCACATATTTGTTTTCAATAACCTGCTTAATGATGCGATGCGAATCATCATAGGCTTGTATAATCACATTCCCCTGCTTCTCCCTTCTTCCGGCACGTCCCGCAACCTGAGCCAATAACTGATAGCTACGTTCAAATGCTCTGAAATCAGGATAATTAAACAAGGTATCTGCATTAATTACCCCAATCAGGGTAACATTATCAAAATCCAGACCTTTAGCTACCATCTGCGTACCAATCAGAATATCTGTCTTCTTTTCCTGAAAATCAGAAATGATCTGCGTCAATCCATTTTTTGTACGTGTACTATCCACATCCAGTCGGGCGATTTTAGCCTCAGGAAAAATCAGACTCAACTCTTCTTCTACCCTTTCTGTACCGAAACCTTTTTGCTCGATGTGCACAGAGCCACAAGCCGGACAAACATTTATACTGCTTTGGTGATAACCGCAATAATGACAATGCAGCTTACCACTGGTTTTATGATAGGTTAAGCTAACGTCGCAATTCACACATTTAGGTGCATAACCACAGGTAGCACAAATTAGAATGGTTGCATAACCACGTCTGTTCTGAAACAAGATCACCTGCTCCTTTTGCTCAATCACCAGGGTAATGGCATCAATCAGTTTACCCGAAAAATAAGAAACCATCTTTTTTTTCTTCGTTTCTTCAGAAATGCTCACTACCTCATGCAGCGGCAATTCAACCCCACCAAAACGTTCATTGATCACCACCAAACCATACTTATGGTTCAACGCATTAAAATAACTTTCTATCGATGGCGTTGCAGAGCCCAGCACCACTTTTGCCTGATGCAAATGCCCCAGCAAAACCGCTACATCCCTTGCCTGGTACCTTGGTGAAGGCTCTTGCTGTTTATAGGAAGACTCATGTTCCTCATCCACTACAATTAACTTCAGGTCCTTAAAGGGCAAAAACACAGCTGATCTGGCCCCCAGTACAACCCTGTATTTTCCATTCAATACCTTATTCCAGATCTCTACCCTTTCATTGTTGTTAAACTTAGAATGGTATACACCGATGGCATCCCCGAAATAACGTTGAATCCGCTGAACAATCTGAGTAGTCAAAGCAATTTCAGGTAACAGGAACAATACCTGCCCGCCATCCGCAATAGCTTTTTCAATGAGCTTGATATAAATCTGCGTCTTACCTGAGGCCGTTACCCCATGCAATAACACCACATCCTTTTGCTCAAATTCAGTCTCAATTCCTCTTAAAGCCGTATTTTGAGCCTCACTCAATTCAAAATTCAGAATAAAATCATCATCGTTCTCCTTCAACCTGCTTACAGGACGCTTCAATACCGTAAATATTCCCTTATCCATAAGCGTTTTAAAAGCCGCCTGTCCACAATCACTCTCTTCGAGCAACTGGTGTTTAGGAATCATGTTTTGTGTCCTGTAGAGCTTTATATAAGTAAGCAAAGCATTCAATTGCTTAGGTGCCCGTTCCAGTATGTCAAACAGCGCTTTCAGGTTTTCCTCTTCCTGGTAAAAAGGACTAAGTGATACGAAAGATTTTAACAGCGGTTTATATTTCTCTACAACCTCCTCGGCAATGTAAATCAGATCCTTCTCCAGTAAGGAATTGATAATCGGATAAACCGTTTTCTGGCCAAGTAAAGCCGATATATCGTCAATAGTTAAACGTTGCTGTTTATTTAAAGCTGTAATCAGTATTTGCTCCTTATCCGATAAAACCTCCTCAATAGGCTCATCATCTTTCCTTACAATAATGGTCTCGCTGGCCAGCTTTAAGCCTGTAGGTAAGGCGGCCGACATCACATCGCCTTCATTACACATATAATAATTAGTCATCCAATCCCAAAGCTGTAATTGCTGAGCGGTGATAATCGGATGCTCGTCTACTACATCAATGATATACTTGGCCTGGTAATGTTCGGGTGCAGCATGGCTGATACTTTTAACAAGTGCCGTATAGATTTTATTCTTACCAAACTGTACCACTACCCGTTTCCCTACCGCTACCTGTTCGTTTAATTCGAACGGAATGCGGTACATGTAGTTTTTAGATAAGGATAAAGGTAAAACAACCTCTACAAAAAGCGTTTCCCGCTCTTTAAATTCCAACAACCCTCCGTCCATAATTACTTACGTTTTGATGCTGCAACAAATAAAAATGCCCATCCAAGTATAAAGCACAGACCTCCGATCGGAGTAATTGGCCCAATATAATTTACGAACCCAATATTTAAAATCTCTCTGGTTGCCAGCAAATACAAGGAACCTGAAAACAATACAATACCTAAGCTAAAGCAGATGTACGACCATTTCACCAATTTATCATTATCCACAGCAAACTGAGAAAGGAAAAGTAAGGCTAGCGTATGATAAAACTGATACTCTACCCCTTTAGCCCAAATCTCAATAGATCCTGCACTTACGGCATTCTTTAAACTGTGTGCACCAAAGGCACCAAACATTACGGCTATAGCACCAAATAATGATGCGGTTAAAATGATACGTCTGCTCATGATAAATCGGCTTTAATCATGCAAAACTAAAGAAAATGACAGCATTTCCCTACTTATCCAAGTATTAAATTAAATAGTCGAAAATTCAGTTAAATTTGTAAGTAACAAATGAAAAAGCTCATCTTTAGTATCATCGTTCTGGTTACCGCCATTATTACTGTGGCGTACCTGTATTTTTCTAAACTTCATGCAGATCACAGTACGAGCGATGTTGGCCTTTATGCCGCTACTTCCAGTTCAGGGCTCATCTTTTCCTTCGAAAATGAGAAAAGCATTACCGATATATTAAAAGAACAACACCTGTTTAGTGAAATTCTGGGCTTGCAAAAGTATGAACAACTTAGCTTGCTGAAAAAACGCCTGCTTAGCCTGGTAACTGTTAACCGTGCCCTGGAAAATCAACAGGTATACATCAGCTTTATTCCTGGAGACAAGCAACAGATAGATTTTGTATGCACTACACAGCTCAACACCGGAATTCATACGCCACAAATACTGCATTCTATTAAAGCCAGTGGCATCCAGGTAGAAAGCACAAAAGACCTCAGCAAATTAACATTGGCCGATAGCAGCATATTTTACCTGGCTTTAAAAGAAAACCTGGTTGTGGTATCCAATTCCCAAACACAGGTAATTGCTGTTTTAGCCAAAAACCTGAACGACAAAGACGATAAATTTGCTGAATATATCAAGACAGGTAACAGGTTCAACAAAAACAGCCTTGCTCAATTATACATCAACTATAATACCCTTCCTGCACTGCTTAAAAATATCATTGCTGGTAAATTAAGCGGCGAATTAGCCAGTCTGAATAACCAGAATGCTTTCGCAGCACTATCTTACAATTATAGCAACGAAAAGATCCTGCTTACCGGAACCACGGTAGTTAACGACCCAAACAGTTATTACAACCTGTTCCCTAATCTGGAGGCGAAAAAAATCACTATACTGAACATCCTGCCAAAAAACACCTCATCTTATGCCATATTCGCTATAGACAGCTACCTACCCTGGAAAAAGAAATTAGACACTTGGTTTTCAAACAAACAGGAAGACAAAAAAATAACCAAACTTATTGCCGATATCAATGCTAAATATCACCTTAACCTTGATGAGATCTTCCCTAAATACTTTAAAGATCAGCTGATTACCTTCCAGCTTAGCACTACAGAAAAAATTGGAGCGATCAACCTCAGCAACGGAGATAAACTGAGTCAGCTTTTAATAGACCTGAGTACCGACTATAACGAAGAAATAAAAACATTGCGCGAATCGGATTTGCTGTATGCTTATTTCGGACAACCATTTGAGGGTTTCAAAAGACCATTCTATACCATTATCGACAATTACCTGGTATTTGCTAACCATGCCAATACGCTCGAATCATTTTTAATCAGTTACAAAAACAACCTGCTGTTCATCAATACCCCGAACTACATCAATGCCAATAACCAGCTGCCTGGCAATTCTACCATCAGCTTTTATATCGATCATGCCAATTCAAACGAAATCTTCAGGAAAAACATCTATGCACCTTTTTATAAGCATATGCAATCCGATAAAGGATTGAAAACATACGACTCATTCACCTACCAGTTAAGCGGCGATAAAGGTAAATTCCAAACCAATATCCTGATTGATAAACAGCCTGATATTTTACAAAAAGATTCTTTAGCTTTATAGCATCCAATCACCCTTATGTTGAAAAAGTACCTTATTCTAAGTTTGTTATTAAGCTGTAGTTCGCCTTTTTTAAAAGCGCAGCAATATGGATTATTCAATACGAAAACCCTTTTTGATGGTTTTGAGAACCCTGCACAGAAAACATTTGTCTTAGATTCCTCGCGGAAATACGCATCCAATTTCTTCCTGCCAAATTTCGGGTTCAATGCGGCCAATAGAGGGAATTCCGATTTTATCCGCAGAGCAATCAACGAAGGCACGACCAATATGAACGGCCTGCCTTTAAGAACCACGGAAATTAATGCGGTTTACCAAAACTCAAACATTTACCTGCTCACCTTAAAAATTTTTAAATCCTATAAGGATCAGAAGGAAATGGGTTTCGCCTGGCAAATTCGTAGCGATGCGCATTTAAATTACACCAACGAGACTTTGGCGATCCTGGATGATTACGAAAGATTTCAGCCCTATTCAAATGAGGACTTCACTGATGCTTTCAACAATAACGGATACGCACAATCCTACCATCAGTTCAGTTTTAATTATCGCGAAAACTATAGCAAAAGATTAGCATTCGGCGCCAAAGTCAGCTTATTAAGCGGTATACACTATAATAAACTGAGCATCACTGAATCATATTTTAATCCGGGTTCATCCACACAGCCTCTTGTAGCGGCACTACGTGGAAGTTATAAAGCCAGTTTCCTCGACACCGCTGAACTCTCTAGCAGAGATGCCATTCCTACGTTTAAAAACCCGGGACTTTCCCTTAGTTTCGGAACCAGCTATACTTCAAAAAGTGGCGTATTCATAATGGCCAATATAAAAGACCTTGGCTTTATCAAATGGGCAAAAAGTTCCTATTACAATAAGTTCAACAACCTGGATGATCCTTTAATCATTGATGATCCCGATATGAATTCTTCCGGTATCGAGGACAGAATTGCAGACATTGCGACAGAAAATGAGGAACGCAAAAGCTTCTTTTCTCCCACCAATGCGAAAGTCGATTTTATGATCTCGAAAGCTTATGCTATCAGCATTCCTTTCTCTTACACGCCAAGTCTGATCGTATCTAAAAATATATTTTATAAAGGTGGAGATGCTGCATTTGTGAGCAAATTCAAATACAACGGATTGTCATTGAGTGTAATCCCTACTTACAATTTCAACAACCTGATGTTAATGGGAATGCAGGGAATGTACCAAACGCCCAACTTTGAAGTGTTTTTGGGCTCAGACAACCTACTTAAAACAGTTTCTCAGGTTAATGGTCTAATCAAACAAGACCGCAGCATAGGAACCGGTTATAACGCAGCTTCGTTTTATATGGGCTTAGGTATAAAGTTTGGGAATACGGTTAATCACCCTCAAAACAGCAGCTATATGCCTGGTATAGGAGATGAAAGACCAAGCTTTTTCAAACGTCTGTTTGGCGGTTCAAAGAAACGCTAGTTTAGACTTTCTTTTTGGGTGTTGTTAGCACGAAGTCTTTCAGATAGAAAGGCTCAAAGTAAGCTACATCCTCAAATTTAGCGGCTGTAAAGGCTTCATAAGCCAGCTTGCTCATATGAGCGGCAGAATTAAAATTAACCTCCGAAAAAACGGCATTATCCTGTTGTAAAACAGCTGCACATTTCATCGCACCATCACCAATAAAAGTAACTTTCCCCTGAGCAAGCTCATCGGTAAAACTATTTTCATCAACAATCTTTGCTTCAGTAGGCAGCACAACATTCAGATTGGCATCATACATAGCTGTAAAGACCTCCATTCTGCGCGCATCAATCATCGAGCAGACTTGTCCGTCATAAGCCTCTTGAGTAGCTAAAAATCCCGCTGCCATCATTCTCAAGGTCTCCACACCAATAAGCGGCTTATCGAGCGCAAAACACAAGCCTTTGGCGGTCGACACGCCGATGCGCAAGCCTGTATAAGAACCCGGTCCTTTACTTACTGCAATCGCATCCAGATCAGTAAACTGCAATTCAGCAGCATCCATTACCTCTTTAATAAACAAGGTTAAACTGCCTGCATGAATATTACTTGCCATTTGCTCTTTTAAAGCAACAGTCTCCCCATTTATAGAAATAGCGGCGGAGCAAACTTGGGTAGCGGTTTCAATCTGAAGTATCGTAGCCATGATATGGATTTAATAGTAATCGAACGTGAATGAATTAAGGAACAGGATCATGACCATGACTGCCCCATGGGTGACAACGGCCGATGCGTTTTAAAGTTAACCAGCCCCCTTTAAACGGACCATGCTTCTTTATAGCTTCTATTCCATATTGTGAGCAGGTAGGCGTAAACCTACAATTTGCACCCAATAAAGGAGATATAAACCATTGATAGAGCTTAATCAGCCCTAAAAAGAACCAACCGATAATTTGTTTAACCAGCTCCATCAGCTTTCTTTAATTTATCAGCCTCAATAGTTGAAACCAATTTTTTAAAAGCAGCGGCCAGCTTCTTCTCTAAGAAGGAATAATCGTAAATCTTTTTACCAACAAACTGAAGAGAAAGCAATAGCAATTCTTCAGATTCAGGCAACAAAGCATAAAGCTCCTGCTCTTTTTGTAAACGGTAAGCCTCGCGACTGCGGCGCTTGATCTGGTTCCTGTCTACCGCCCTCTTGTACCTCTTCTTAGCAACGTTAATTACTACCTGTACAGGAAACTGGTGTTCGGCCGGAACATACAAATGAGATACGCGGTACGGATATAACAAAAAAGAAGAACCGTTCTTAAATAGCAGGTCTAAATATTTCCTGCTACATAACCGTTCTTCTTTATTAAATGTGTTCATCTTTTGATCGCAAATATGCAGATATTCTGATCTGCTAACACTTAACGTGCTGCAATCAAAAATTATCCTTTGTGGCGGCCTTCGCTTGAAACCGTTAATCTTTTTCTTCCTTTTGCGCGGCGTGAAGCTAATACTCTTCTACCGTTTGCTGTAGCCATTCTTTCGCGGAAGCCGTGTTTGTTTCTTCTCTTTCTTTGCGAAGGTTGGAATGTTCTTTTCATAACTGTATTATATCTTGACTAAATATTTTTAAATAAGAGGTGCAAATATAGCGTGATTTTTATTCAATTGCAAATAGATTTAGCTATAGTTTTTAATTTCTCTGTTATTCAGCTACATCCCTAATGCTGCTTTCAGCTTTATGTACCCTGTTTTGCTCACTGGCAGCCATATATCAGATTTTAAAAGCACAATATAACTGTCCTTTTCTTTTAGCTCAATACGAGAAACCTGCTGCATATTTATAATATAAGATCGATGAATCCTTATGAACTGATTATTTTCAAGTGCGCGCTCAAAAAAACTCATCGTTTTATTCTTCTGAAAAACCCCTTCTGCAGTACTCAGCTTCACATAATCATCATCTGCCTCCAGGTAATGAATATCCGTAACCGCAATAATTTTAATGACCCCATTCTTCTTAACCACTACCCTATTGCTTTGAGCCGGACTCAAACCTGCTACCTCCAGTAGTTCTTTATCCACTGCCCCCACATTGTTAAGTCGCGCAGGCAATTTTTGCATCGCCAGCTCAAACCTGCTCTGCTCAATTGGCTTCAGCAAATAATCCACAGCATTCACCTCAAAAGCTTTTATAGCATACTCATCAAAGGCAGTCGTAAATATTACGGCAGGATGCTTATCTATCAGCTCCAGCATCTCAAATCCACTGATCTTAGGCATTTGAATATCCAGGAAGATAAGATCCGGCTGATGCGCAGCAATCGCTTTTATTCCCTCAAAGCCATCACTACACTCGGCAACCACCTCAACATCCGGAAAGCTGCTCAGGTAATGTTTTACTACATCTCTTGCCAATGGCTCATCGTCAATTAGTATCGTCCTTATCATATAGTTGAGGTATTTTAAGCGTTGTTTCGAATTTGTTTTCCGGCCCGGCATTCGTTTGCAGTAAGCGTTCATCCGCAAACAAAAGATATAACCTTCTTCTGATTGCTGTTAAGCCGAAGCCTGTTCCTTCCGTCGACTTCATCTCCGGATCAAACGGGTTTTGCACCACAATCACCAGATGATTCTGCTCCAGTTTTACAAACAACGATATGGTAATTGCAGCAGCAGTATTGTATAGTCCGAATTTAATGGCATTCTCTACAATAGGTTGCAACAGCGTTCCCGGCAAGCGTAAATTTAATGTTTCTTCTGCTATTTCGAGTTCAATATTTAAACGGTGACTAAAGCGTACCTTTTCTATATCCAGGTACAGGCTAATGTATTCCATTTCCTCTTCCACGCTTACCCACACCTCATCATCCCTTTTTAAGGTACCCCTTAAAAAAGCCGCCAGTTTAGTAATCATGGTACCCGCCTCTTTAGGATTTACAATTGTTAACGCATAAACAGAGTTTAAGCTGTTAAATAAAAAGTGTGGCTGGAGCTGATGACGCAGCTTATTCAATTCTGCTTCCTTCGACAGGTTTTGCGCCATAAGCAGGCGTTCTTGTGTGGCCGACTGCTCTTCTAACCTATACCATAAAATATTGGCCAGGGCACACCAGGCAATAAACACAAACACAATCAAAAACCGTACAGCGAGCGAAAAATTCAGGAAGCTGAGGTAAGTCTGCTCACCGGTAAATAAAAGCACGAGTAAAAACTTACTCACGAAAGTGATAAACAGCGCCATGATAAAAGTAAGCGCCAGCACAAAAATGATGGTCTCATTTTTTGGCTGATAATAGCCCAGCAGGTTGCTCATGATGATACAAGCAAGTGCAAGCAGTCCATTTGTAATTAAACTATCTGCGAAGGATATCTGCCAGCTGAAGTTAAGCGTATAATAGAAGAGAATAACAAACACCATTACCCAGCCCAAAAATATGACTGAAGCAACCTTCTGAATCCTTCTGATTGATAATGGTCTGTTTGTCACAATACCTCAGTTAATAGTTTCTAATTTCTACCCCACCAAATATCGTCACTCCCTCAATTTTCAATATTTTACGTGGCTCTGTATTGTTCATCGGGCCAATCGATCTTTTATCGTCCAGTCCCCCAAAAATAGCCACCACATCCGATTTCACTTCCCAGCTTGCTGGCACAATAATTTTCACACCACCAAACAAAGCCAATACATCCAGCACAACTACGCCTTCAAAATCAGCCTGCGTTAAATTCACATCACAACCACCAAAAACAGCAATGGCATCTCCTCCTTTAAAGTTTTTTGAATGAATAAACTGATGGGTACCACCAAATACACTTACCGAATCCAGAATATCGTTACTATCTGCATTCAAAGGTATCGCACCTGCTTCCCCGGCAGGAGCCTGCGGTTTAAATCGTTGATCAAACTTACGCTCCCAGCGTTTCCCAATCTTCTTTTCCTTATTAAACGTACTTTTTGGTTTCAATATCAGATATAAGCCCAAAATGATAAAAGCTGCTGCAAAATAGTATTGAGCGAAGTCTCCCCCATCGATGCGCCTCAACGTGAAGTATCCGCCAACCAGTACCAATATCAGCCAGCCTCCACCATTAAAATTACGTTTAAAACCGATCAGCAGACCAATTAAAATGAGCAACATATGCCAACTTAATATCCATCCTGGTATACTAAGCCCAATATTCCTTAGCAGGAATATCATTCCTATCACTAAGATAACGATACCACTCCATATTCTGCTTGAATTATTATTGCTACTATTCCAGTTATCCATCTTCTTCTTTATTAGTATTGAGTTTACGACAATCTAAATATGTTTTAAAGTTAAGCACAATTAAAAGCTTACAAACAACGGCCTTGTATACCGGTCCAAATGGTCGGTAAAGTGGCGCATTTAATCGGTAAAAAAATACCGGTTAAAGCTAAAGGTGCTTACCCGGGAAAATAACATTCCAGAATAAGCACCTTTAATATGCCATTGATTGTACTGACTTCTATTTAGTTTTCAATAAATCTCTGATCTCTGTAAGTAATACTTCTTCTTTTGTTGGCGCTGCAGGGGCTGCCGGAGCTGCTTCCTGTTTACGTTTCATAGTATTAATACCTTTTACCAGCATAAATACAGCAAAAGCCAATAATAAGAAGTTGATGGCTACGGTGATAAAGTTACCATAAGCAAAAACAACTGCTTCCGGAACTTTCCTTGCATCAACAAGTGCCGTACCCGATTGAACCGTCCCCTTTAACACTACATACATGTTACTGAAATCTACAGATCCGATTATAGCTGATATCAGTGGCATGATTAAATCATTAACAACACTGTCTATAATCTTACCAAATGCACCCCCAATAATCACACCGACAGCAAGGTCCATCACACTGCCTTTAATGGCAAATTCCTTAAATTCTTTTACAAATCCCATAGGTAGTTTAATTAATTTAAGTAATAAATTTAAAAACTTTATTGTAAATCCAAAGCATTAAGATGCGCTGAATTTAATTTATTTTAACTTATTTTCTTTCTTCTGCTTATTATCAAGTTATTATATACTTTGCTTTGCAAACTTGATGTCGCAAATTGCGACATCAAGTTTGCAAACTCCTCTTCATTTAAAATAAAGCAAAAATCCTCGGGAAACCGATCCATATTACGCCGTACCTGTTCATTTAATCGCCTGGTTTCTACACCATATAATTCAGCTAAATCTTCGTCCAACATCACTTTCTGATCCCGGATTACATAAATCTTATTCATTATAACCTCATCAGGTACAGCAACAGCATTTATTTCAGTCATCAGCATATATTTTTAAATACTTATATCCACCACCTTGACCTCGCCCTCCAGCATCATGAATATAATCATTTAATTAAACAATATAATCAAATAGTAAATATTTTACCAATAACATAACTAACAATCTCTGTTAACTATCCTGACTACTACTAAAGTCGAGGGTTGGAATATCCTTGCAATATCATTACGCTATCCTTGATATATCATTGCATTATACAGGGGATAATGCAATGATATATCAAGGATAATCCAAGGATATTCCAACCCTGTATTTTAGCACTACTCTAATTATCATGTCTTATACTGGGATTAGTTTACAGTAAAAAAGCTAATTACTGATTAGTGTTTACTTTTATTTTTGATTTTACTAACTGTAGTTTACAATGATAATTTAAATTACTGGTTGGTGTTTACATCTGCTTTTTATTTTACTGAAATAGGTTTACTTCTTTTGAAGGAACTAGTGCTTTTTCCGGTTTTTGGGCAATATTCTCTAATACATGGGTGTTTTGTGGGGTTTGAAACTGGCAACTGGTGTGCAGCCGGCGATTATTGTATTTATGTATTCCTAGTTCAACACAATTCTTTGCCTGAGCAACATTTTTAAAGGTTTTTTCCATATC
>NZ_FWYB01000027.1 GCF_900176505.1 Pedobacter nyackensis
TCTTTTATATTTACTGAGAATTTTAAAAAGGTCATTATATTGTTGTTATGCAAAATGTATTGACTGTTCGTGTGAGATCAATTCGGTCTTGGTAAGCTTCCAGCTATACCGTAAAAAAGGGATGATCCACACGATTTCATTCTCAGGAGTCTGAACAGTACTTAAGGCCGCTATAACGAGCCTGAATAAAACAAAAGGATAGACGAAGGAGGATTAAGTCGATACGATTTAAATTCTTGATTATGGCTATTACAAAACAATCAATTGGGATAGATATCTCAAAAACTAAATTTACTGCATGTCTATGTCAGCGTTTAGAGGACGGTAAATTAACGTTCTCAAAGTCTTTAGATTTTAGTAACGACACCAAGGGTTTTAATCAATTGCTACGGTGGGCGAAAAGCATTATTGTTGCTGGAACAGAGCTTGTATTCCTGATGGAAGCTACAGGTGTTTACTATGAACATTTGGCGCACCACCTTTACAAGATCAAGAAAACGGTTCACGTTGTGCTACCCAATACCTCAAAGCACTATTTTTCCAGCCTAAACATCAAGACAAAGACAGATGCAGTTGATGCGAGAATACTCAGCCAGTTTGGGATAGAGCGAATCCATAAGTCATGGGCTCCACCTCCTGCAGCATTGTTGCAGCTTAGGAATCTAACCCGGTATTATGTTCAACTGCAGGAGCAGAAAACTGCTCTTGGGAACATTAAGCATAGTAAGGATTGCTCACATGACATTCAAAATTTCATCATCAAAAGCAACAAGAAATTGATTGTCGAGATAGATAAAGAAATTGCAAAATGTCTAATTGAAATCAAGAAACTTCTAGAAGCCGACAGGGTTCTGAAGGAAAAAGTAAGAAAGTTGTTGACAATAAGAGGCGTCGGCCTTATTACTCTTGCTACAATTCTTGCTGAAACTATGGGTTTTAAGCAGTTTGGTAGCGTTAAGCAACTTGTGAGCTATTCAGGCTATGATGTTGTGCAAAGGGAATCTGGAACATCAATAAAGGGAAAGACAAGAATATCTAAGAAAGGAAATAGGTATATCAGGAATGCACTCTATTTTCCTGCAATGGTAGCATGCAGATACAATGAGTCATTAAAGGAAATCTACATGAGAATAAACCAGAAAAAAAGCTCTAAAATGGTAGGCCAAGTTGCTATACAGAGGAAATTACTAATTCTAATCTATACCCTTTGGAAAAATGATACTGAGTTTATGGAAAATTATAAAGGAAGTAGTCCCGATCCGATAATCGAGACTACACAAGATAGTTCAGTAGTTGAACTTCTTTAGATTACAAAAATACTTTTTTGTCTAAATATTTGGATTTTAAAACAGTACCTTTTTTTTAAAGGAATATTTGGATAACCATCTGATCAGCTGCTATCATTTAGGTCATTATTTTCAGGTGGATGGCAAACAGCTGCAAGAACAATACAAAGAGCATATTAGTGATTACAATGGTTGGGACCAAAAAGATCATGCAGATGAATGGAATCTGTGTCTATTAAAGTCAATATAACTGTGTTTGTATCTGTTTGAATTTTATTTCCATCTTTGTAGGACAGGCGATTAGCAAAGATAAAGTTTAACCTAAAAGTTATTTTGTTGCACCATTGCATAAGCTATCATCTGATGGTATTGGAAAAAAATACTGAATATTTAGTTGATGTCTAATCGAAATAGTATGGGAAAACTGACAAATAAAGAAGTAGAAATAATAGACTTTTCTAAAGACAATAAGGAGGCTATAAGAACACTAAACTACGAATGGCTAGAAAAATTCTTCCGCATCGAAGAAGGAGATAGGCTTTCTCTTTCGAATCCAAAAGAAGAGATCATCGATAAGGGTGGTTTTATTTTTTATGCGAAATTAGGGAATGATATAGTTGGTACGGCATCTCTGTTAAAGAAAAGCAACAACATATTCGAACTTGGAAAAATGGCGGTCAGTAATAAGGCGCAAGGATATGGAATTGGCACCCTGCTACTTGAACACGCCATTAAAGTAGCAAAATCTGAAAATGTCCAAAAGTTAGTTCTTTATTCAAATAAGCAGTTAGAACCAGCTTTACGGTTGTATCGGAAATATGGATTTGAAGAGGTTGCCTTAGAGCAGGGGCCTTATGAGCGGGCAGATATCAAGATGGAGAAGAATCTATAATTAAGGATTGTATAGATATCCAAATTTTTGGTTCTAAAGTAATCCGCACAATCCTTAATTTGCCTTTTGGTAAACTAATTATTGCTTTCTTTCCGATTTATCAAGGAAATTTTCAATCATTGGAATAACAAATTCTGCTTCTTTGGAATTAGATTTCAGTGTAGTAATTTCTCCAATATACTCACCATGAACGCCCGGAATGATTGCTAATTCAGAGCCCGTTATCTGTCTATGCATTTCAATAGCGTGTTCGGGAGTTATGACATCTTTATCGCCTATTATGATTAGCGTTTGGGCTTTAATAGATTTAATTTGCGCATCAGGAATGTCTTTAAAATTTACCATCCTTTTTGCATCCCTGTCATGCATTATTTGCAGGCCCTCTGGATTAGGTGTTACGGCTAGATAAGCATCTTTTAGCTCTTGGGGCATATTGGCCAGGTTCGCCTGTTTCATAAAATCCCAAAACTGTGCAGGCACCCCACTGCGTTTGCAAAGTGTAGAACACAAAACAATTTTATCAACTATATCAGGGTGACGGAGGGCTATTTGTATCGTTGTGGTTCCGCCATTACTGAAACCCAAAAAGTCTGCTTTGTCAATTTTCAAGTTCTTTAAAAGACCCCACACATCATCCGCATCCTGCTCAAAGGACGAGTCCTTACCTCTATCACTGGTTCTCCCGTGAGCTTGCAACTCCATAGCAATAATTTTTCTGTTTTTAGCAAGCATCTGAATTACCTGCCCAAAATTTGACTGAATAGTAGAACCACCACCATGAATCAAAACAAGTGGCTTGCCTTTTCCATAAATTTCGTAATATATTTTGATCCCGTTGACTTTCGAATACCCGCTTTTGAAAGTCAGGGTATCATATACTGCCTTGCTAATTTGATAATTGTTTTCTTTTGATTGGCTTAGGCTTTTGAACGATGATAATATCAGAAGTGCTAAAACAGTATATACGATTGTTCTTTTCATTTTTCAATGGTTTTAAATTCGATTGTACATCCATTTGGTGTATACCAGTGTTTTAGTTGTTCCGGATCTGTCCAGGCCTGGAATACTACTTCTCCGGGTGCGTCGAACACATGGGGAATGCGGAGTTCTTTTTTGTCTGAGTTCATATCTGTTATTGTTTTGTTTCTTTAAGGAATTTGTCGAGCTTTTCAAACCGCTGGTTCCATAGTTTACGGGATTCAGTTACCCAATCAGTAACCTCATCCAGCTGACCAAGCTGTGCTTCACAAACCTGTTCCCGTCCTTTTTGACTCATTGAGATTATGCCGCACTCGTTAAGGATCTTAATGTGTTTCGCGATTGCCTGTTTACTAATGCCAAAGTCTTCACCAATCTTGGTGATATTAAGCGGTCCATGAGACAACTTAAGAATAATCATTCTCCTGGTGGGGTCGGCAATTGCCTGAAAAACGTCTCTTCTTTCTATCATAATACAACCAAATGGTTGTCAAATATAAGAACAACCATTTGGTTGTCCAAATGTTTTTTTTAAAGTCGCCTTTCGCGTGAATTATAGAGTTATGGGAAAGAATTAGTTCATTTAGCAAAGACGGAAGAGGTAGCGCGGTATATTTTGCATAACATTTAGATAAAATAACAGAAGTTTCACTTTTAGTTTTTGATGATATTTACCGAAAGTTGAAATTTTGAATATGAAAAGATATCTATTGCTTTTATTAACTGGCATTTCATCGACAGGTTTAATGGCGCAAAAAAACGCTGATGTTCCTTTCCAATTACAGGGGACGGTTAATTTACCCAGTTACGATTCGGCCAATCGGGCAATTTATTTTACCTATCAAAAAAATGGAAAAGAGGCTTTAGATAGCGCGGTAATTAAAGACAATAAATTCAGTTTTAGAAGCACTGCTGATGTAGATATTAAAGCTTTATTACAATTTACTAAGCCAAAAACTTCACCAAATGTAGCAGCTGATCCTAATTCGTTAAGTCTGTATCTTTCTAAAGGATTGGTAAATATTAGTGCAAAAGGCTATTTGCGTAAATCCATAATCAGTGGATCTGTAGTAAACAATGATTATATGGCCTTTAAAAAGCCATACTTAAAGTTAGATACTTCATTGCGCTTATTAGGTTGGAAAAAAAAGCGGGTAAAAGCCGGAGATGCCATTCGTGAAAAAATCGTTGATGCAGAGATAGATAGTGTGAAAAACTTGAAACTTGCGCAATTATCGGAATTTTTATCGAAAAATATCACTAAACCTTATGCTGCCGAAGCCTTGCTAATTTATGTAAGCACTGATGGTTCTGCTTTCAACGTCAATAAAGCGCAGCAATTTTTTGATCAATTGCCGGCCAAACAAAAAACTACTACATTGGGTAAGGAGATCACAACTGCCTTATCTAAGTTAGCAGAGCAGATAGTAACCATTAATGTTTTAAAAAATGTTGATTTTTATGATGGTTATGCAGCAAAGGTAGCTCATCCGGTGGCTAAAGGTGTAACACGCATCAGTAATGCTGAGTACTTGCGTCAGCTTAGTCCAGCCGAAATAGATAAGATTGGTAAAACATTAAAAGTAAAAGTTACCATAAAATCGGGATGCGATAACTATGATAGAATTGGCCACGTGACTTTGGTTGTTATGCCAAAAGGTGAACAATTTAATTTAGAAAAAGGTGAGCAATTTGAACTTTTAAGGATCATGACACCGTTTATGTATCGTACTCGTCAGCCAGACCACATTCCTTACGAAGCACAGATAGACCAAATGGTTAGTACGATAAAACAAGCTGGAAAGGATGTTTATCTATTGACAGAGGTATTTGGTACAACAGGCGCCGGACAACGGGAGGTAATCGGTTGCGATGGTTCGTTGCTAACTTTTAATGTGTCTGTAGATTTAATCAGCGATAAAACGAAAGATTTGTCTACACAAAAGGGAATTTCATTATTAAGTTATTATAGTTTAGACGGCAAAGATAAAACTGCCGGGAAAAATAGTAAACAAGTAAGCTTCGAGCTACCTGACGACACTAAAACAACAGTTCTTTATCTCATTTCATCAGGACATGGAGCAGCCGAAGGTGGAGAAGAATACAATTGGAGAGAACATATAGTAGATCTGAACGGTAAAGAATATACCCGATTAGAAATGAGTCAAAATTGTGCACCTTTTGAGATGTATAACACGCAACCTAATGGTATTTATTTCGGCGACATTGGCAAAGAACGTCGTTCATGGTGCCCAGGCGGGCCGGTACCTACACGTATTATTAACCTCGGTCCACTGGCAAAAGGAAAGCATACTTTAAAAATATCAATCCCCGAGGCCGAATTTGAAAAAACAGATAGTAAGTATTATGTGTCGGCCTATTTGATAACACAATAAATTGAGGAAACTACAAATGAAAAAAAGACACTGGATTTTTTGTTCTGCAAATTTCAAATATACTTTATACTTGAGTTTGGCAGTTTTATTCTCGATTCCATCTTATGCACAGGAAAAGGAAAAGTCCTGGGAAGAGCTGAAAAAGGACTATGAGTTTCCGGCATGGTATACCGAAGCTCGTTTTGGAATTTGGCTGCATTGGGGAGGACAGTCTCAACCCGATAATGGAGGGGGATGGTATGCCCGTCACATGTATATGCAGGATGTAGGTGGCCAAACTTTCGGGAAAGATGCCTATGCCAATCAACTTAAACAGTATGGACATCCTTCCAAATTCGGTTACAAAGAAGTACTTCAGTCCTGGAAGGCCGAAAAATTAGATCCTAATGCTTTGATGAAATATTTCAAAGAAATGGGTGCTAAATATTTTATGGTTTTAGCTGTTCATCATGATCATTTTGACGATTTCAATTCGACTTATCAAAAATGGAATTCGGTAAATGTAGGTCCTAAAAGAGACATCGTCGGAGATTTTAGACAAGCTGCACGAAAATACAAGATGCCTTTCGCAGTAAGTTCACATGATGACCGTTATTTGAGTTGGTGGCTTTCGGCCTTTGGTTCGGATAAATCGGGGCCATTAAAAGGCGTTCCTTATGATGGAAATCTGACTAAAGAAGATGGGAAAGGTTTATGGTGGGATGGACTTGATCCAGCCGATTTGTATGGAATGCCACCGGCCAAAAGAACTCCTGAGTGGATTGCTGATATGAAAAAAACATGGGTATTGCGTCATAAGGAATTAGTAACAAAATACGATGTGGATATGATTTGGTATGACGGTTACGGCTTCCCTTATGGTGAGCCAGGAAAAGAGGTTTGCCGCACTTTATTTGAAAACAGCTTAAAGAAAAACGGTAAGATTATGGCTGTTGCAGCGGGTAAAATTTCTGAAGATGACGCTATTGTAAAAGATATTGAATGCGGAACCTCAAATGATATTAACCCAAAACCTTGGCAAGGTATTATTACCACTAGTAGTGGATGGTTCTATAAAAAGGACAGAGAAATGGTTCACAATGCGCGAACGATTATCGAAATGATGGCAGATGTAAATAGTAAAAATGGAAATTTATTGCTCAATGTAGAACTTTTACCTAACGGAAGCCTTTCTTCGGATGAAAAGGCAATTCTTGATGAAGTTGGAGCCTGGGTAAATAAAAACAGTGCAGCAATTTATGCAAGTAAACCCTGGAAAGTGTATGGCGATAATTTGAATTCGATTTTAAAACGTGCCACTAATATTGCCAATGCCGACTTGGAAGCATTGAAAAAACAAGCAGAATCTGAGCAGTTTAATCAGCGGACAATTAAAAGCCCACCTTACGGCAATGATGAAGTCAGATTTACAACTAAAGCTAACGTTTTGTATGTTTTTGTATTGAATCCAACCGAAGGTGAAATTGCACTTCCAACATTAGGTTTGAAATCAAATCAGTCACCAAATAAGATCAAGTCGATAAAAACGATGGATGGCAAAAAAGTAGCATTCAACCAAACAGACGAAAAATTGACATTTAAGGTTCCGGCCAATCGTCTTTCAAAATATGCAGCTGTTTTTGAAGTAAAAGGAGCATTGTAAGACGTTTTTATGCTTCTACGCGAAAAGGCAATAAGTTAACCTTGTAATAGAATTAACCGATAACAAAACATTATTTATTTTACCAATTATTTTCAAGATGAAAAAGCATTTCTTTAGTTACTTAACCTGTTTTCTTTTTTGCTGTTTTAGTTCAACTGTTTCAGCGCAGCGAATTAAGATATTAAGCTACAATATTCATCATGCCAATCCACCCAGCGAAAAAGGGCATGTAATTAATTTAGATACCATAGCTGCTATTATTAAAAAAACGAATGCCGACCTTGTTGGTTTACAGGAAATAGATGTCAATCTGGGTAGATCTAAAAATGTGGATCAAGCAAAAAAGCTTGCCGAATTGACTGGAATGCACTACTTCTTTTCAAAAGGAATCAATCTGGATAAAGGGGAATATGGAACAGTCATTCTTTCAAAATATCCAATTATCAGGTCTGAACGTTTTGAACTGCCCTCACCGGTTAAAAGCGAATTAAGAAGCCTTGCTGTGATTGAGGTCAAAATCAAAGGTAAAACCATAAAATTTGCCAATACCCACCTCGATTTGAACGAAGAGAATAGACTTGAACAATGTGCATTTATTTTAGATAAATTTAAAAATGATAAAGGCCTGGTCGTTTTTGTTGGAGATTTAAATGCTGAGCCTGAGGAAGCTCCCATCAAGAATTTGACTCAAGTATTCACAAAAAGTCAGATTCCAAATGGACTTACTATTCCAGAAGTTAATCCTAAAAAAGAAATTGACTTTATCATGGTCAATAAGCCTCGTCAATATAAGTTTGAACATCACCAGGTGTTGAAAGAAACATATGCTAGTGATCATCGACCAGTTTATGTTGAAATAGTTGGAAAATAAGAGGAGGTACCATACAACTATGTATTTTGCTATCTTAATCCGCAACCATGAGGCATCCCAACTTTTCAAAATTCCCAACATTAACGACCAGTAGATTGATACTCAGAAAGCTTTCATTAAACGACGCCGCAGTAATTTACCAGCTGCGTTCTGATATTGAAGTGACTAGTTTGATAGGTAAAAAGCCCTTTACGAGTTTGGATGAAGCAACTGCGCACATTAAAAGGATTGAAAATCTTATAAATAATAACGAATGTATACTTTGGGGAATATCTTATCAAGATTCCAAGGCATTGATAGGTGCAATTTGTCTTTGGAATTTTGACATACCAGCTGAAACCGTGGAGATTGGATATGAATTGCTCCCGGAGTTTCAGAAGAAAGGTATTATGGCAGAAGCTGTTGCACGTATACTGGAATATGGATTTGATACGATGGGTGCAAAAACAATTGTGGCATTTCCGTCCGCTAAGAACCCAGCTTCAGTTACGTTGCTTGAAAAAGCAGGCTTTAAATTGGCTCCTGGTAACTTTAAACATATACACACGGATGTTGAGGCGATGCTGACTTATGTAATTTCTAAATAATATTTCTATCTTCGCTCTCAAATTAACGTTATAAATGCATATCATTCAGGTCTCAAAATCAGTAGCATTATCAAAATCGAATTTCAGAAACATGTTCCGCCTTGCCTTAATTACAGGCGTGTTTATAGTTTGTTTTACCAGCTGTAAAAAGGGTGGTATCAGCGGGGTTGAAGTTGAACCTGTTCCTAACACCAAGCAAATAAGTCTATCCGACAGCATCTATTTTGAAGTAGATGGAAAGGTTTATACTGCAAATAGTGTATTTTCAATGGGCATAGGAAATAGCGGTGCAAATATGAGGTTCTTGGATGCTCCTGTAGCGGGGAGGAAGAATTGGGGGACGTTGGGTGGCAAGTCTTATTACGCGTCCGTTGATTCTATTTATCTTAGTTATGGGAAATCTTTTTCAGGTCCAAATGACTACGGTAACCTACATATATCATTCGGTAAAGGATTTCAGGTGAAGGATTTAAATTATATAGGGGCTATGTGGTATGCAAAAGATATCAGAAATATGCTTGACAAAGGTAAGCAGGAATTCGCAATAGACTATCAAAGTACCAATTCGATTGACGGCGTTTCTTTTGTTGTAGATAGGCTTGGTAGGACCGGTAGGCCGGAATTTAGTTTTGACGATTCCTCTGATAGCTCTCTGCAAGATGATGCTCATTTCGAGATTACCGAAAAAGAACAAGTTGATAAGGATAGGTATCGTATATCTGCCAGGTTTGAGATGAATCTTTACGATGATAAGGGTAAGAAGTACCGTGCTACTAAAGGCTTTCTAAGACTTAATGTCTTTAGGTTTTTTTGGCAGACAGATCTTTTTTCAGGGAGCGCACGATAGGAAGAAATTAAAACTAATCCGCTGAGACGGGAATAACTAAAGCCTTAGAGAAATCTAAGGCTTTTTGCATTTATTCCTTAATGTAATGAAGTGCTACAGATCCTGATTTAAGCACCTTCGATTCCACCAGTTTTAAGTTTAACCGCTCCACAAGGTTGATGTCATCAAACAGCCGTCTTCCTTGCCCTACAATGACAGGATGAACGACAATGTAAAATTCATCAACTAAGCCAAGCGCTACTAATTGCGAAGGCAGGCTTACACCTCCAATTGAAATTTTCTTACCTGGTTGCTGTTTCAGTTTTAAAACTTCCTCCGCGAGGTTATCACGAATAATCCTCGTATTCCCCTCAACACTGTGTAATGATTTGGAAAAAACAATTTTGTCGATTGCATTGAATGTTTGTGCAAATTCATTCTCTGTTTTTGTCCCGGACTGGCTTTTTGCTACATCAGGCCAATAAGGCACCATTAGTTGATAAGTTATGCGTCCGTAGACGATCAGATCAACGTCCCGCATGAGGTCTGTAAAGTATTCGTGAATATCTGCTGTGCCATTACCTTTGGTATGGTCACAGCAGCCATCTGCAGTCAGATTGATTCCATAGATAATATTTCTCATAATCAAGGATATAGTAGGTACTTCGCCCGTGTCGCCTTAAACTTCTGCAATCCGGGTTCCCAGCTTTTTCTGATGTCCGCTTCCGATACTCCCGCTATGATCTGTTTTCTCAATTGATCGGTACCTATGCGCAGATCAAAAGGGGATACACCATTACTTCGTTCCTCATTGAAGAAATTAGCTTTATCCGGATAGGCATTGTATAATTCAATTAACCACGATAAATCAATTTGGCGGCTCTTCCGAAGCTTTTTAATATCATATTTGCGAAGGTCAAGGCCGTAACAAACGGCGTCTTTTTGATTTGGTCGCTCACTCATTCCGGGTATACTTACCGGTTTGTATGAAAATGAATACTTGTCTTTCAATTTGGGTGCTCCCAATATAGTAAATGGCATATAAGTTCCCCGGCCCTCATTGATAGCAGTTCCTTCAAACATACATAAGCTCGGGAAAAGCATCACAGCCTGCTGTGTATTTAAATTCGGTGAGGGATTTACCGGTAAAACATAAGGCATATCATGATCATAGTTGGCAACTTTTATAATCTTTATTATGCATTGTTGTTTCAGGTATCCTTCACCGTTAAGGTATTGTGCAAATTCACCGATAGTCATGCCATGCGTCATGGGTGTATAATGGATCCCTATGGCAGATTTATATTTATCCTCAGTCATAACCGGCCCGTCTACTACATAAGCGTTAGGATTAGGCCTGTCAAGAATTAGCAGCTCTTTGTTGTTTTCTGCACAGGCATCCATTACATACTCAAGCGTATTGATATTCGTATAATAGCGGCAGCCCACATCCTGAATATCAAAGACCATAAGGTCGATATCCGCCAGCTGTGCTTTTGTTGGTTTCTCATTCTTGCCATATAAAGAGATGATTGGAATGCCGGTTTTAGCATCTATCTCATTGCTCACCACAGCTCCATTACTGGCATTGCCTCTAAAACCATGCTCAGGTCCAAACACTTTTACAATTTTAATTCCAAGGCTTACTAAACTGTCTACGCTGCTTATGTTGCCGATTATGGAACTCTGATTTGCAACCAGGCCAATTCGTTTTCCTTTTAGATAAGGCAAATATTTTTCAGTCTGGTCGGCACCTGTGATAATTCCCGACCTCTTGGATATACTTTGTTTTGACGATGCAATTTGTGCGGTACTTTTAATGTTGCTGATCGCCAGAAGTGTTAAAAAAAGTATAGAAATAAATCTCATCATTTTTCGAAGGTTTATAATTTCTTTATACCATTAGTCCTAAGCAGAATCTCCAAAGCACAAGTGTTAAGTTAGTAAAATAATTCGATGTCATTCTCTTACTTTTTGCCAATAATTCAATATTCCCAGGCATTCATTGCACTGGTAGCTTGTTTTCTGATTTTCAGGAAGTTTTTTCTGCCAAAATGATTAAACACTATCCATAAAAAAACGAAAAAGGTAGTTCATAATTAGAACCAGGTCGATGGATGTCAACCTGGTTTTTTGATTTTTCGCGTTTTATAGAATGAGTATATTTGAATCTAAATCTACGTAAGGCTATGAAGACAAAAATGAAAATATTGGCTATTTCAGGAAGTACAAGAAAGGCTTCCTCCAATCTTAACCTTATAAAAGCAGTTGCCGACTTGGCATCGGAAGATTTTATCATAAGTGTTTTCGAGGGCTTGTCAGAACTTCCACATTTTAATCCAGATTTGGACGATGAAAATGTCCCTCATCAGGTAACTGATTTTCGCAAGCAATTAAGCGAGGCTGATGGCGTTTTATTCTGCACGCCAGAATACGCTATTGGAGTGCCAGGAACATTAAAAAATGCAATCGATTGGACAGTTTCTTCCATGGATTTTTCTCAAAAACCCGTTGCTCTTATCACTGCTTCACTATCAGGAGAGAAAGCACATCTTTCACTTTTAGGGACACTTCTTATTATAGAAGCCAAAATGACAACGGATACACAACTCTTGATCTCATTCGTTAAAACCAAAGTAAGTAATGATGGGAAAATAAATGATGAGCAAACCTTGCACAGTATAAATAAGTTAATAAATTCTTTAAAAGAAGTAATTAGCAATGATAAGCAAGAACTGCTTTCTGCGCCAATTCTTATGAATGAAGGTGTCTAATCTAAAATAATAGTAAGAAATCCAAAAAAGGTCAATGATACCGATACACTGTTTGCGTAAACCTGGCATTTATCCATAGACGAGAACAGGATGTCGTTTAAGGACTTTATCACATTGGCATCGGAAGTTTATGGGAGAAAACTGGAATATCATGTTATCCCAAAATTTATCCTGAAAATTGGTGCTGTCTTCAGCAAACGGTTAAGTGAGCTGCAGGAGCTTTTGCCAAGATATGCCCATGATAATATATTTGACGTTTCGAAGTTCAAGAAGCGCTTTCCTGAATTCAGGATAACGACTTTTAGAGAAGGGATTGAGCAAATAAAGGCAGAACAGGAAACCGTCCGCCAAGAACCCAACCTTGGTTAAATTGCTTGTTACGAAACTATTCTATCAGAAGTAAATATTAATTTCTATAGTTTAATGTCGATTTGGCTTGTGCAATTATTATTACTTCTATTTATTATTTTATTAATACTATTTATTATTATTACAAGAGGAAAATTGATTCAAATTATTGATTAATATTGCCAATTATTATAGTTACTGGAAAACTTCAAATTTAGTAATGTTGATTCTGATTTAAAACGCTTGTCTAATCCTAATTAGTTATATAGTATAATGCGCTTCTTTTACCCATTCTAAGTGCTATTTAGTAAATTAATGTTCTACTATGAGGAAAAAATACTCATTTCATATTATTGTTTTTTTAGTGTTATTGATGTCTGCAGAGACATTAAACGCCCAGACTCCCGGAGGAGTAAGCACTAATCTGAAATTTTGGCTCAAGGCCGATGCCGGGGTAACAGGAACGAATGTATCGGCATGGGCTGATCAGGCAGGTAACGGGATAAATTTTACCCAAGCTACTGCTGGTTCCCAACCGCTGTTAATAAATAATTCTATTAACAATCACCCAGCAGTTAACTTTACCAACGACGTAATGAACTATGCGGGCGGTATTACGGGTACCGGTAGCATTAGTGATGTAAATATTTATTCTGTAATCAGGGTTAATAATTCAGCAGGTAATACTACTTTGTTAAACCAGGTTGTACCTGGGGGAGCCTTTTCTATATTTCTACCTTTTTCCAGTAATGGACTTGTGTACTGGCGCCCTAAAGCCCCAGATCTAACCTTCCCATTTGCTAATATCCCAAATAATACACAGCCGCATATTTACAGTTTTAATGCAAGTACAACAGCAGGACAGACACACGGTGGTACTATAAAAAATGCGATAATTTCTGATGGAAAAGTACTGGCCGCCGGAACCACGATGACGAGCTTTACGGGTGGTGCCAATAATATCACCTTAGGAAATGCTATGGTAAATGATGATATAGCCGAAGTAATTGGCTATACAGGCCCGGTAAACGCAGCTCAAAACAACCAGATACAAAGTTATCTGGCACTCAAATATGGTATTACCTTGGATCAAACTGTGGCATCCAACTATGTAAATAGTTCGGGTGTGATATGGTATCCTAGTGCCACCTCAAACAGCGGTTTTGCCAAAGACGTAACTGGTATTGTCAGAGATGACGGATCCGGCTTAAATCAAACCGATTCAAGAAGTATAAATATAGGTTCTGTGGTGACGATTGAAAGTCCTGCCGCATTAAATAACGGCGACTATTTCATAGCCGGTGATAATGGTGCTTCAATTGATTTGCGATCTTCGGATGTCCCTGCCGGTTATGGTAAGCGTTTACAACGGGTGTGGCGGGTCAGTAAATCTGCTGGTGTAACGTCAGTTGATCTTAAATTTGATTTGAACATCATCGCAGAATTATTGTTATCAACCAGCAATTTAAGCAATGTTGCTTTATTGGTTAATAACAGCAACAGCTTTGCTGCATCAACACCGGTCACTGGAACGCTATCAGGTAAAACTCTTGAATTTACTGGGGTAACTTTAAATGATGGTGATTATTTTACCCTTAATGTCGGAGACCAAATTATTCCTACAACATATGACTTTGAGTTTTGGTTTGGGGTACCGTCTTGGAATACTACTTATTTTACGCCTCAGAAACTGCACTTGACAGGCGTTTCCGATACCCAAAGTGCTGCTTACGTCATTGATATGCCTGCCGATCCAAGTTTTACCCCAATCACGGGTTTTGTAGCTCCTAATACAGCCAAAATAATTGATATGTCATCACTGATCAACTCTATTGCGGTAAAACCGGCTAATACAATTCAAAATAAAGGCCTCAGAATTCGGGTAAATGGGCAGATGGGAGCCTATTATGCCAATGAGAATGATGCTAATTATGGTACAATGCCACTTCGTGGTCCCAACGGCTTGGGGACTTCCTTTATTATTCCAGGTCAGGACACTTTTACTAATACGTTAGTTTGGGGAGCAGCAAGCAGTATGTTTGTGGTTACAGCAACACAGAATAATACGATAGTAACCATTACCCCTAGCCAAGCCATCGTGGGGCATGGGGCGAACGTTCCTTTTACAATTACGCTCAATCAAGGGCAAAGTTATTCCGCCCAGGCTTCGGTATCAACCGGAAATCATCTCTCGGGAAGTTTTGTTAGTAGTACGAAGCCGGTTGTCGTTACCTATATGGATGATTTACTGGGATATGGAACTTCTGCAGATAATGCGGGAGACCAATTGGTACCAGTGGCCAAGCTTGGCTTGGAGTACGTCCACTTACGTGCCAATCTTAATACTGGTGGAGAATTGGCTTATATTTTTGGTTCCGAAGACGGGACTACTGTTACTATTTTTGACGGGACCACTACTACAACTTTAGTGGTCAACAAAGGCGGCTTCGTCAAGCATTTACTGCCTGTTGGGAAAAATGCTGCCAGCATTATCGCCGATAAACCTGTTATGGTCTATAAAATAGGGGGATACGCCACAGAATTAGGCGGAGGCATACTTACCCCCATTGGCGACTGTAAAGGAACAAAAGCGATTGCCTTCCAGTATCCGACTGCAGCTTCGCAAGCAACTTTTAGCTTTGTAGCACCAGACGCCATTGTAGGCGGATTTACACTAAATGGAAATAGTACCATAATCCAGGCGTTCGATTTTACATCCATTCCTGGGATTCCCGGTTGGAAATACTGCATAAAAACCGTAACGGGTGTTTTTACACCTGGGGAGGTTGTAAGCATAAAAAACACCTCGGGTAAATTCTATTTTTATCAAAATGCAGCAACTCCAGGTGGAGGAGATTACAGCAATTTTTCCGATTTTGGGAATGTGGTATTGTTTCCAACTGTAACTCATGTTTGTGGTTCTAATACTATCACATTAAATAGTGGGGCGATTCCCTTTAACGTAAACATATCGGGTTATAGCTGGTCTGGGCCCAATGGTTTTACAAGCACCCTTGCCAATCCGGTAATTACGAATCCTACCGCAGCAAATATAGGTACCTATACGGTAACGGTTACAGATGAAAATAACTGTACTTATACTGAAAAAATAATTGTCGACCTTCCTGTTACTTCTGTAGTTGTCACTCCAACGCCCTCAGCACCTTGTATAGGGTCTACTGTACAGTTTACCTCTGTACCGACGCTAGCCGAAGCAGTTCCAGCCAGTATTCTTTGGTCGGGCCCCAATGGCTTTACCAGCACCCAGGCTAACTTTGAGATTACCGGCATCACTGCCGCTCAGGCAGGCACATATACCTGTACCTATACGGATAAATATGGTTGTATAGTGTCAAAAAGTACTACCATTACGGTAAGTCCTTCTGTGGTGTCTTCTTTTACAATAGGTGGCCAATATAAAATAAGCTGTGCTAATCCCTCCGTTACCCTCAATGTCACCGGATTTACTCCTGGTATTAAATATGAAGCTTTCAATCCTTATGACGCTCCTACTTTGTTTGCAAGTTCTAATTTTTCGGTAATTACGCAGGGTTTTTATAATCAACAACCCAATAGTTCAGGTATAGCTACACAAATGAATCTTGCAGGACTTACTGGTATTACAGGGGCTTCTACGGCTTACGGAGTAAAATATAAAGGTTTTATTAACATTACCACTGCCGGAAATTATACTTTTTATACCAATAGTAAGGATGGCAGCACTTTATCTGTAGACGGTTCATTGCTCATCAGCAATGATGGAAGCCATGCCTTAACGGAGGTAGCCTCAACAGCGGTTAGTCTTTCTGCAGGTTATCATGCTATTACGGTAAACTATTTTAACGGTTCGGTAGGTACAGCGGCTTTGACCGTTTCTTATTCGGGACCTTCAATTGCCAAACAAGCCATACCGGCCAGTGTATTATTTTATGCAGGGGGAACTCCACCGGCACTTACCTATGATTGGAGTACCGGAGATTTGAATACCAGCAGTATAACTGTAAGTACTCCCGGCACTTATACTGTGACTGGTTCCAATGGAGGTTGTAGCTCTGTGACTAGTTTTGAAGTGATAAGTATCGACAGTTACGATTATAGTGATGCAAATACCCCCTGGCCGGTGGCGCAGGCTAAAATAATCAGCTGTGTTGTTGCCGGGGTGCCATCAGGTTCCAATGGAGCAGTATGGGCGGGAACAGGCATCAGCGTCGAATCTGCGCCTTTGAGAAATGCGGATGCTTCTGCCGATACTTTTGATGACGGACTTCTCGGCCCGACAACTTCAGGAGGTCCTTTTAATGTGCGACTAAGCAGCAATACTCCCGGAACTACGGTGCATTATGGATTGTGGTTCGACTGGAACAATAATGGGAATTTTGCTGATGATGTAGACGGTAACGGCAACCCCGCGTTTTACAATGGCAGCGCAATAGCCGGTACGAGCGTACCCATCACAGTGCTTCAGCCAGCAGGTGCTGCTATGCTGTATAAAACCAGGCTTGTCGTTACCGATATCCCGGTAGTTTTTACGGCTTTTGATGATATATTCGCAAACGGTGAGGTTGAGGATTACAATTCCATATTATCACTGACCGGAAGCGTTTTTGATGATGGCAACGGCCTGGCAGGAAGCCCTGCCAATATGGTAAATGGCACCGGCACCAATGCAGGCGGGCTTACAGCAATATTGGTTAACAGTGGAGGTACCGTGGTAGCAAATGCTGCAGTTGCCGGCAATGGCGTCTACAGTTTCTCGTCACTGGCGCCAGATACCTACAGCATTGTATTGAGCACCACAGCCGGAACCATTGGCGCCGTAGCCCCGGGCTCAAGCTTACCTTCGGGCTGGGCCAATACAGGAGAGAACCTTGGAACAGCAGCTGGTCATGATGGTACCGTAAATGGTATTTTAACAGGTGTTACCTTAAACAACGCCAGCGTAACCAATGCTAATTTTGGAATCAACAGCCGTCCAACTGCTAATGCTGTATCGGTATGCGGGGTAGATCCCGGAGGTGTCGCACAGGTAAGTGCACCTATTTTGACGGGCGCTGATCTTGAAGATGGAGCCTATAATGGCAGCAGCAGTACCAATACGGTAACGATAATAACCTTACCTGTTAATGGTGTGCTCTATTATAATTTAGTTTCAGTAACAGCCGGACAAATTATTCCCAATTACAATCCCAACCTGCTTACCGTAGACCCCGATCCTGGTGCTAATATCCTGACCTTTACCTATACTGAAACAGATGCGGCAGGGTTGATAAGTTTACCGGCAACCGCTACAGTTTCATTGGCCTATGCAGGAGCTGATCAATCAGCAAATCTGGGTGGAAGC
This sequence comes from Pedobacter nyackensis, assembly GCF_900176505.1. Taxonomy (GTDB): domain Bacteria; phylum Bacteroidota; class Bacteroidia; order Sphingobacteriales; family Sphingobacteriaceae; genus Pedobacter; species Pedobacter nyackensis. The sequence continues at coordinate 17,942 of NZ_FWYB01000027.1, forward strand.
GCTACCATGGGCGCGGCGGGTACAGGAGTCTGGACGGCTCAGGGCGATAACCCGGGCACAGCAATAATAACAACACCTACCGACCCTAACACTACAATCACAGGTTTTTCGGCATTGGGTACTTATAATTTCATTTGGACCAACAGCAATGGCTGTAGCGATGCAGCTAAAGTCAATGTACCAACAGCATCCCTGATCGAGGCTAATGATGATTCGGGAAGTTCTGTTAACGGGGCTGCCGGCGGTGTGGCTTTTACCAATGTATTGAGCAACGACAAACTGAATGGAGTTGCCTTTGCCTCATCAATGGTGAATATATCCTTCGTTAGCTCAACTATTCCGGGTATAACCCTTTCAGGGACGAATGTGGTAGTTGCTCCCAATACCCCCTTAGGGAATTATACATTGGTATATCGAATATGTGAAGTTATAAATTCGACAAATTGTGATATAGCCACTGTTACGGTTCCTGTATCAGCTGTTGCAATAGATGCCATAGATGATGATTACACAACAACTCCTGTTAATGGGGCAAGCGGTGGTGTAACCGCCTCGGTGCTGGACAATGACCTGCTGAACGGCGTCATCCTCACTCCATCGGCAGTTACC
>NZ_FWYB01000024.1 GCF_900176505.1 Pedobacter nyackensis
ATTCTGCAGGATAATCTAACCTTGCCATTACTTCTTTGTTCATCGAAAACTTAGTTTTTTCTCAAAAACTGTAAAGTTATAGACGGATAAGACCAACTGTAAAGTCTTTTCAGTATCGGACATTTTGTAAGGTGAAAAGCGTATAAGACAATGTTGTTGAATTGCGCAATTCCTCCAACCAGCCTCCCAGTACGAAAGGTAAAAAAAAGGAAGTTTAAAGGATGTTCGTAGGACCTTTATAGGGTTTGGCGTCCTTTGAAGGACCTTTGAAATACCTGTAAAGGTCCTATAATGGAAACACTTGATATAGACGAATATTGGAGGTTTAGACAACCCAAACAAAAACATCAAATTGGCAGTATAGTCAATTTTGAATTTTATCAACTATCCTTTACCACCAACCGGAATATCACAAAACAGCTTCAAAACCTCATAAAAAAGCCCCTACGATATTGCTATCATAAGGGCATATCTAAAATTAAAAATGGAATACTAAAAGTTAAAGTACATTTTAGCGTTATTATAGCAGATATCCTGTACAACCTGTCCAATCCATTCCGTATTGTCTGGCAACTCACCTTTCTCTACGTCATCACCAAACAAATTACATAATATACGTCTGAAGTATTCATGACGTGGGTAAGATAGGAAACTTCTTGAATCCGTAAGCATACCGACAAAGCGGCTCAATAGTCCCATATTAGATAAAGCGTTAATCTGCTTGATCATTCCATCCTTCTGGTCAAGAAACCACCATCCCGATCCCCATTGTACTTTACCGGCAACAGTTCCATCATTATAATTTCCAATCATGGTCGCCATCAACTCATTATCAGCAGGATTCAGATTATATAAAATGGTCTTAGCCAATCTGTTTTGCGAATCAAGGTTATTCAAAAACTTCGAAAGCTGTTTACCCTGACTAAAATCACCTATCGAATCAAATCCTGTATCCGGCCCCAACTCACTCAACAACCTGTTATTGTTATTTCTTAAAGCGCCTAAATGATACTGTTGAACCCAACCCTTTTCATGATCCCAAAGTGCAAATTCAAACAACATTGCCGATTTAAACTTCAATACCTCCTCTAAAGTTAAGGCAGCATTAGCTCTAATCTTCACAAAAATCCCTTTCACCTCCTCTAAAGTATAGTCTTCCGCATAGATCTGCTCCAGGCCATGGTCTGAAACCGTGCAACCATTCGCAGCAAAATAATCGTGACGGGCCTTTAAGGCTGACAAATAAACATCCAAATCATTGATATCCCCTCCTGTCAGCTCAGCCAGTTTATTGATATAGGTATTTAAGCCTGCTACATCATCCGCATTCATCGCTTTATCCGGTCTGAAAGCCGGTAATACTTTAATATCTACTCCATCATTCTTTATTTTCTGATGGAATTCTAAACTATCTAATGGATCATCAGTGGTACATAACGTTTCCACCTTCATTTTCCGCAGCAGGTTCTGAACAGAATACTCAGGAGTTTGCAGCTTAGCAGCACATTCATTATATATACGTTCAGCATTATCGCCCGACAATACCTCATGGATATCAAAATAACGTTGCAGTTCCAGGTGCGTCCAGTGATACAATGGATTTCTTAAAGTGTATGGAACAGTTTCTGCCCATTTCTTAAATTTCTCCAGATCAGTAGCCCCACCAGTGATATAATACTCATCCACACCATTTGCCCGCATAGCACGCCATTTATAGTGGTCGCCCGCCAGCCAAACCTGCGTTATATTTTCAAAATTGATGTCATTGGCAATTTGTTCCGGAATCAAATGGTTGTGATAATCTATCACAGGCATCTGCTTAGCATAATCGTGAAACAGCTTCTCTGCTGTTTTCGTTTCTAATAGAAAGTTATCGTCTAAAAAGTTCTTCATGCAATGCTATTTATATATAGTATATATATGTTATTATTTATTTAAGTACCCTTATAAGGAAACGCCCCTTTTCCAGGGAATAAAATCATCTTGAATATGGCGTACTGCACTTACAGTAGTTGTTCCGCTTGCGACACCGATTACATAATCCAAAATCCGGCTACCCGCTTCCTTAATGGTTTCATCACCATCAATAACAGGTCCGGTATCCAGATCGATGATGTCACTCATCTTGTTAAACAATTTGGTATTGCTCGATATTTTAATCACAGGAGCAATGGGATTACCTGTTGGGGTGCCGAGGCCGGTGGTAAAAAGTACCACATTAGCGCCTGATCCTACTTCTGCGGTTGTCGACTCCACATCATTACCTGGTGTGCACAATAAATTTAAGCCCGGTTTCGACACTTTCTCAGGGTAATCCAGTACCGCAACAACAGGTGAAGTACCTCCTTTTTTAGCTGCACCAGCAGATTTAATCGCATCAGTAATCAGACCATCCTTAATATTTCCTGGCGAAGGATTCATATCAAAACCTGAACCGGCTTCAGTAGCCCTCTTACTATAGGTTTTCATCAGGTATTCAAAACGCTCAGCATCTTCCTTATCTACGCAGCGGTCGCTCAGGTTCTGCTCTACACCGCAAAGCTCAGGAAACTCAGCTAGAATTACCGATCCACCAAGTGCGACCAGTAAATCGGAAGCATAACCAATGGCCGGATTTGCCGATATTCCGGAGAAACCATCAGAACCACCACACTCCAATCCGATGCAAAGATTGCTTAACGGAGCAGGTTTCCTTTCATTGGCATTGGCTTGTATCAACCCTGCAAAAGTCTGCTTAATCGCCTGACTCAACAATTCCGATTCTTTACCTATCGTTTGCTGATCCAGAATATAAAGCGGCTTATCAAAATTGCGTGATCTTTTTTCTATTTCTTCCTTAAGGATGCTTACCTGTGCATTTTGGCAGCCTAAGCTTAAAACCGTTGCACCGGCAACATTCGGATGGGTAATGTAACCAGCCAGCAAACCACAAAGCGTTTCAGAATCCTGGCGGGTACCACCGCAACCTCCCGTATGGGTTAAAAACTTAATACCATCCACATTCGGGAACATCCTATTCTGCTTGGCAACACTTTCTGAATAGGTAAGCTGAGCATTTAAAATCTCATTTACACTAGCACCTTTTTCGTAAAGTGCCATCAACTCTTTGGCCTGCGACTGGTATGTTTCATTTCTGCCATAGCCCAGATTGTTCATCAGAGCTTCCTGCAATACTTCAAGGTTCCTGTTTTCACAAAAAACCATAGGTATAACCAACCAGTAATTAGCTGTTCCTACCTGACCATCGGTACGGTGAAAACCATTAAAGGTTCTATCCTTCCATTCGGTAATATCTGGTTTCTCCCAATTCAGATGTGCATCACCCGCATTAAACTCTGCAGCAGCATGCTTGATATTTGAAGTAGTTATAATTGAGCCTACCGGAATATCTATCTGTGCCTTCCCAACCAATACGCCATACATGATCAGCTGATCACCAGCCGCCAGGTCGGTAGTAGTAAATTTATGTTTAGCAGGTACATTGTCAGTCAGCAAATAAGACTGACCTTCATAAATGACCTCTTCCCCTTCCACAAGGTCCGTAAGCGCAACCAGCACATTATCCTTAGGATGAACCCTTAATATTTTTTGCTTCATTATTTTGAGACTTGTAGTAGTTGATCCATAGCTTCCAAAGCATAGGCAACACCATTATTCAATATATTGTTATAATTTTCTTTTACAGCTTTATTGAAACCATCAAGAGCAGATAAGTCAGCAGACCACAAGGCTGTGTCGCCCAATACTAAATCTACATAATCCGCTTCATTTTGTTGAATTTTATCGTAAAAATAAGCAGCTTCATCGTCGGTAATAGGATATTCATGTCCCTCGTAAATTCCAAAATACTGATTTCCTTCTTTTCTGACAGCTTTCATAAACAACAGAAATGCAGCAAAACCAAGCGCTATATGCGCAGGAACCTTATTATTCAATTTGTAATAGTTCAACAATACAGGCAGCACCCTGATTTTCATTTTCATGGTATACTGAAAAGTAATGTTGATCCACAAATGTTCAATATTAGGATTCGCAAAGCGATCGATAACCGTATTAGCGAATATCACTGCAGCTTTCTCATCCACAGCATAAGGTATAGCCCCTACAATTTCCCGCATCATCAGCCCTTTCACATAATTGGCAGTTGCCTCGTTACTCATAGCTTTAGTTACCGTATCTATACCAGAGAGATAGGCTATACCTGAGGTAAGCGTATGCGTTCCATTTAACAAACGCACTTTCAGCTCTTTAAATATTTCAATATCAGGTCTTACAATTATACCCTCATCAGCAGCTTCCAGTCCCAATAATTCAGAAACCTTTTGGTCGCCTTCGATAGCCCATAAGCGGTAAGGCTCAGCCATAATAATCAGTTCATCTTTGTAGCCAAGTTCAGTTTCAAGCCTAGCCAGCGCTGCAGCATCAGGTTTACCCGGAACAATACGGTCTACCAACGAATTGCAGAAACGGATATGCTTGCCTAACCAGGTAATAAATGAAGCCTCCAGTTCATTAAATGCGGCAAGTTCCAATACGATGGCCTCTAGTTTCTTTCCATTATCGGGAATCAATTCAGTTGCAATGACAGCAAGATCTGCATTCTGATCTTCACCTAAAGCCTTATACCTTGCATACAATACTGCCAATAGCTTAGCTGGAAATGACGCAGGCGAATTTTGGTCTATGCTTTCCTTTACCAGCTGAATTCCTACTTCAGTCGTGTTGGATACGATAAGATTTAACTCCGGGGAGCGCGCCACATCTAATATAGCATCCCAGTTCTGATCAGCGGTAAATACGCGACTTATTGCTGAAGAAACAATGTTTTCTTCAACAGGCTGTCCGTTTTCAATTCCTCTTACACATATAGTATATAAGCTATCCTGATCGTCAAATTCTTTAGTGCCACCTTTGCTAGTGGATTTTACTACCACTACCCTACCATTAAAAATGCCATTCCTATTGGCTTTATCAATAAAGTAGTCTGGAAGGCCACGCAATAATACCCCTGTACCGAATTGCAGTACCTTTTCAGGAAGGTTAAACATTCCCTCTTTTGGAAAGGTCAGGCCGACAGTTTTAATGTCGTTTAAAGTCTCTTTTGACAAATTCATATCTAATTTTAATCTGGTCGTAAAACAAGTCTACGTAATTATTATAAGTTAAAAATGCTGTTTTACTGTAATTATTTACGCAAACGTTCTCGATAACGTTTGCGTGAAAGCGTCTCTATTTTTTTTGCCAGGCCGGGTATTTCTTTTCTAACAAACCAGCTGCCCATGCGCCATACCAGGCATAACCAATCCGTCTCTCATGCTCTATTTCTGCAACTGTTTTTACTTTTTTACTATCTCTTCCACTAAAAAATGGCTCATTAGTATCGATATCGTAAAAACGTGCCCATAAGATTGCTCCGGGTTTTTCGACAAGCATCCGATCTTTTCCGCCAGGTAAAGTCAGGGCTTCTACAAATGCAAAATCATATGCCACAATTTTAGAATGTTCAAACCATTTAACAGCACTATTGACTGCACGCTTGATCTCTTCCGAAGGATTTTTAATGCGCATCAAAAACTCAGTAATACCTACAGACTCCGAGCCACTCAATGAGATCAGTTCAAACGCTCTGGCTTTTGCAGGTTTCAGCGTCTGCTCATCATACTGTGCACACCATACGGTTAGTTTGCCGTTAACCATAACCTGCGTTTTCAAAATGCAAGACACTCCCTTTTTTACAGAAAGCATAGCTTTTTCTTTATAAACAGGATTAAGCTGATCGAAGTCATTCTTTCCTTCTACAATATCCTGCATAATATTCAGCACATTGATCATTGCATTATCGTTATAAGTGATTTCTCCACGATACGAACTATGATCTGGGTAATATTGCGACCAGCCTCCATTATCATACTGAGCCTCCAGCAGGTAATCCACACCCTTTTGCACAGCGGCCCGGTAACGTGGATCCGGCTTGGTTTTATATGCTTTAATCAGGTATCTGATCTCTTTTGAAGTAGCTTTATTATCAATTGTGGCATCACTACGCAAAGAATCCGCCTTAATCGCAATTCTTTCTCTTTCAGAAAGTACCTTATCATAATTCACTACCGTTTTACCTATTGCCTTAGGCCAGCCACCTACACTACGCTGGTAAGCCAGCATATTCTCAGCAACAGGATCTATAGCAGTTCCTTTAGAATTAGTGTCTGACTGGGCCTTTGCTATTCCGAAAGAACAACTGAGGCCAATAGTTAGTGAATAGATAATGCTCTTGCAAATTTTCATTACGCTTTTGTTTATTTTGTAACCTTCAGTACGCTTGCTTCAGCGCCGTGACCAAATTCTGTCTTTGTTTTTGCCTTGGTGGTATCAGTACCGGAAAGTTTAATGTCCCCGTTTTTGTTGCCATTCACTCTTAACAACAACTCTGCATTGCTATAACCGATATTCTTTAAACCAATAGACTTCCCGTTCTGTATATAGATTAAAGGCAATGCCTTTTCCACATCCAGATGTGCATTGGTAATCTGGATATTTTTAGCCTCTTGTATATCAATTCCTTCTTTTGCTTTTATGGTCAAGTTATCCAGGTATATATCGCTGATACTCATTTCCGGTAATCCTCTAACAAAAACAGCTTTAGAAGCGCCATCACAAACCACATTAGTGATGTAAAACTTTCTGAACATCGGTGTTCCCTCCGTAACCGGCAAAAGTTCAACCTTCGGTATCGCTCTTTTTTCCCCGGTCAATGGTATAGGATCAACTGCTGCATAATACATATCGAAAAGAATAGCTTCGCCTGCAATGTCTTTCATATTGATGTTCCTGGCATAAATATTTTCTACAACACCACCACGACCACGCGTCGTTTTAAAGCGAAGGCCAATATCTGTTCCTATAAATGTGCAGTCTGTTACAAATATATTTCTTGCCCCACCCGACATTTCACTACCAATTACAAATCCACCATGCGCATGATAAACCGTGCTATTACGGATCACTACATTTTCGGTAGGCATAGCACGTTTGCGGCCAGCTGCATCACGGCCCGACTTGATACAGATACCATCATCACCAACATCAAACGTACTCCCTTCTACCAATACATTTTTACAAGACTCCAAATCTAGGCCATCACCGTTTTGCGCGTACCACGGGTTTTTAGCATATACATTTCTGATCGTGATATCCTCACTCATTAAAGGATGAAGGTTCCATGCAGGAGAATTTTGAAAAGTCACTCCTTCCAGCAATACACGTTTACAACGGGTCAGCACTAGCAGATTAGGACGTAAAAAATCTTTGATGCCTGCATAAAATGCTGCATTCTTATCCTGAGCGATCAACCCCGGATCTTTGATTTTAGACCCTTTAAGAGATTTCTCTGATGGATACCAGATTTTTTGGTTCTCACTTAACACTCCTCCAGAGGCCAGTAATTTCTTCCATTGAGTTTCCGTAAGCTTATCTTTCTTTACCATACGCCAGGCTTCTCCTGCACCATCTACTATGCCATAACCGGTTATGGCAATGTTTTCCTGCCCCTCAGCCCATATCGGCGACTGGTTACGCATTTGAGGAATTCCTTCCCAATTGCCTTCAACCAGTGGATATTGATTAAAATCTTTGGTAAACTGCAGCAGCGAGTTCTTTTGAAGATGCAGATTTACATTACTTTTTAACTCTATCGGACCCGTTAGCCATAATCCTTCGGGAATAACCACTACACCGCCCCCACGTTGATTACAATCAGTTATAGCCTGATTAATGCTTTTAGTATTTAAAGTCAATCCATCATTCTTCGCACCATATTTTAGAACATTAATGGTATCCTTTTTAAAAGAAGTTGTTGCAACTACAGGTAGGTTATCAAACGAATAGACTTTATCTCCTCCTTTGTTTTGTGCATTACCGCTAAATGATATAGCAATTAAAGGAATGGCCAAAGCCATTGCCGATATTATTAATTTATTTTTGGATCCCATTCTCTAAATATTTGTGATGTTGTATAAACTTTTACTTCTTGATCTGTTAACTGATGCGACCAGCCAACTCTTTTGGTAGCGGCCGCACCTGCCCCTTTACTTTTATATTCTGCATAGAAAGCAGTTTTCTCATTATTCTCTTTTCCCCAATTGTGCCAGCCTTCGGGCTTTATTACAGCAGATAGCTCACAGTTTAGAAATACTGCTTTTGCTGAAGGGCGCCATGGTCTGCCCAGATAAACGGATCCATCAGGAGCTGAACCTCCTATCTTACAATTCAAAAATACATATCCATACTTCGCGGTATCAGGTGTAGAAGCTGCAGTAACATAACCTGCTTTTTTACAAGAAATATCACAGTTCTCAAAAACCGCTGTAGCCGAACCGAATATAAAATCTACTGTCCCCGTTATATAGCATTTATAAAAATACTGCCTGCTTCCTTTGCCATAAGTATATAAGGTATCCTGAAAACCGAGCATTCTGCAATTCAAAAATCTGGCTTTATCTGCGGCAATCCATAGGGCTACAGCCTGACCAACCGGACCTGCCGAATTTTCAAAGGTGATGTTCTCTGCAGTAAATCCATCTCCGTAAATAAAAAAAGATGAAGACCCAGAAGTACCGACCTCCTCTCCAAAGCTATTTTTCTTCTGAGCGTAATCGTCGTATGTCAGTATAGTCTTCTCAGGGTTTTCTCCCAGCAATCTTACCCTCCTTTTTGAAGCCGAAAGGTTTAATTTTTCTTTATAAATTCCATTTTTAATAAAGATCGTGGTTGTTACATTTCGAAAATCAGGTACTGCATTAATAGCCTCCTGAACTGTTTTAAAATTCCCACTGCCATCTGCGGCCACTACAAAATCAGCTTTTTGTGCAAAGGCCGAATAAAAACACAATAAGTAAGCAAGGCTTAAAAACAATCTTCTCATTCAAATACGCTAAATTTGGTTAGTTCTTTAGAAGAGCAAATTACAGTGTTTTTGTAAGAGTTTTTTTTTAGCAGGCAGGTAAATTTGTGCAATCGTTCCCGACGACATTGTACTTAATAACCTTATATTGCATATTATTTTGTCTTATGTTCGAGCCACCTACCTTAAAAGATATAGCCACTGCCTTAGGATTATCCACGTCTACCGTTTCGAGGGCATTAAGGGACACCTACGAAATCAGTGCAAAAACAAAAAAGCTAGTACTTGAGTATGCTGAAAAAATAAACTATCAGCCTAATCCCAACGCATTAAGTTTAAAGGAGCGACGAAGTAAATCTATTGGGGTTGTGGTTAGCGAAGTGGCCAATCATTATTTTTCACAAGCTATTAATGGTATCGAATCGATTGCCTACGCCAGGGGGTATCATGTTATTATTACCCAAACTCATGAATCCTATGCACGTGAAAAAATCAATATCCAACACCTTGCATCGCGCTCGGTCGACGGCTTACTGGTTTCCCTTTCTGCTGAGACAAATGATCTCCATCATTTAAAAGAACTACATGACAGAGGAATGCCCATGGTGTTCTTTGATCGGGTTCCAGAAAGCATTCATACCCATAAAATTACGGCCAACAATGAGCAGGGTGCATTTGATGCCACTGAACATTTAATTAAATCCGGCTGCCGGAAAATTGCCCACCTTACCAGTTCAGCTCAACTTTCCATCAGTATTGAACGCTTACGCGGTTATAAAGCAGCACTAAACAAACATGACATCAAGGTAAATCCTGATTATATAAAGCATTGTCCACATGGTGGAATGTTTCCGGAAGAAACTGAGCAAGCTGTTTTAGAATTACTTAACCTAAAAGATAAACCGGACGCTATATTTATAGCCGGCGACCGCTTATCAATAGGCTGTCTGGAAGTACTTAAAAAGCTTGACATTAAAGTTCCAGAAGAAATAACACTTGCAGGTTTTAGCAACTCCGATGTGCTGAATCTTTTTGAATATCCGTTAAGCTCAGTTAGACAGCCCGCATTTGAAATGGGTAAAACTGCTACAGAAATGCTACTTCAACTGATTGAAAGTAAATATCCTGTAACAGAATTTGAAGATAGGGTAATTGATACCAACTTGTTTATTCGCGACTAAAACTACTTACTAACCGTCTGGCCATTGATCGTTACGTTTTCAAGTTTAAAATCTTTCACGTGATCAATCTTTATTGGCATTTTTACCCCCCGGAAATTACAATTTACAAATCAAAGTCATAGAAATGATTTTACGGCAATTCATTATTGTCGTAAAACTCTTTATAAATTTTGTTATTTATTTATCGGATTCCAATTATCTGTCCTCCCCAGTATGTTCTCCAGGGTGTATTTTTTTAGTTCTTTGAGATTTAATTGGCGTGACCAACTTACGCGTGTTTTTACAGCGGCTCCAGAGCCCTTACTTCCAAACTCAGCGTAATAGGTAGTTTTTTCTTTATCAGGAAACATAGCATCTCCTTTCCAGGGATTCCAGCCTTCAGGGCTGATATGATTTCCAAGGTCGCAGTTTATAAAAACTGTTTTCGCATACGGCCTCCAAGGTCTGCCCAGGTATACTTTTTCTACCTTTTTATCTGCAATAAGCTTACAACCGAAGAATACAAAGCCAAACTTTTGCCCCTTCCTGGTGGCCGCAGCAGTTACATAAGAATTGGATAAGCTTTTTATTGTACAGTTTTGAAAAACAGCAGTAGCCTCTCCAAAAATAAAATCTGTAGTCCCTTCTATGTAACAGTCCTCATAAAGTTGTCTGCTTTTTTCAGTTGCAACATAAAGTGTATCCTGAAATCCCATTAGCTTACAGTTTCTAGCCACAAACCGATCCCCTTCCACGTGTAAAGCTACCGCCTGTCCAACTGCACCAGAGGTATTTGCTATAGTAATGTTTTCCAGGCTAACGTCATTTCCCTGTATCAACACGGTATATGAAGTAAAGGTCCCAAACTTATCTTTGCCAGACGCATCTCTACCCTGTGGATACATCTTTCCTGAGAAATCATTATTGGTAATGATCGTATTTTCCTTATCCTCTCCAATTAGCAAAATATTTGTTTTCCAGGAAGGAATAATGAGCTTTTCCCGATAAGTTCCTTTTTTAATCAGGATCTTAACCCGCTGTGCTCCTAAATCCCTTACCGCATTTACGGCTTCCTGTATACTTTTGAAATTACCACTTCCATCCTGGGCCACAATAATGGAAGATGACAGAACCTGCGCCCTTGCTCCAAATAGCGCAACCATCAAAACCAACAATAATATTATCCTCTTCATAGTACCTGAAATATTTTTCTGTCAATCCTAAACCAATCATAATCTGCATAACCCGAATCATTACACCGATCCATTGTCCTTCTACAGCCTGGAAGTTGCCTCCTATACTTGTAGCTCCGTCCCATAACGATTAATCCTGTTTTTTCATGTTCCAACTTTGGATTAGGGCGAAACTTTATACAATGTCTTAATAAAAAAAGATATGATTGACTAAATGTATGCAATCGTTTTCCGGATTATTATATTAGGCTATTCACTTAGTTATAAAACCGGATCCCTATTATTATAATCCAAGATGAAAACTATTCTCAGAATAGGTTTAAGCCGAAATACCGTCACATTTACCAATGAATAATAGCCTAACGGTTCTCCTTTCCGCTCTATTTAAATTTATTCTAAATAAATTTGGTGTTACAAACTTCACGTATTACTTTTGCCGCCAGTTAGAATTAATCTAAATAAACATATGAAATATTTTTACATATTATTATTATCCTGTACACTCCTCATTTTTGGCCAAAAAGTTTCGGCTCAACTTGCCTCTGCTGTTCCAGCAAGGGGAAGTATCAAAGGGAAATTAAGAACAAGTGATGGCAAACCTGCAGCATATGTCACCATATACATTGTTGAAAACAACAAAAAGGCTCAATCTGACGAAGATGGGGACTTTACTTTCCACAACTTAAAAAGCGGAACCTACACACTTAAAACTTCTTTTGTAGGTTTACAAGGTCAATCCCAAAGCGTCTCAGTTACGGAAGGCGAAACTACAACAGCTGATTTTGTACTTAAACAGAGTTCAGCCAAACTAAATGAAGTATCAATCAGAGGTTATAAAACCCCTAATGAAAAACCAGTTAACGTTGGTAAAATTGCTATTGCCCCAAGGGACCTCCCACAATCTGTTCAAATTATTGGTTCACAAGTTATTGCAGACCAACAAGCCAACCGTTTAAGTGACATCATGAAAAATGTAAATGGTGTAGCTTTAGGAGCTAACCGAGGTTCAGTAGGTGATAATTTTTATGCCAGAGGCTACAGTCTTGGCGCAAATAACGTATTTAAAAATGGAGCAAGAACTACCATTGGAGGTTTTCCTGAAGCCAGCACCTTAGAGTCGGTAGAAGTTTTAAAAGGTAGCTCAGCATTATTGTATGGTGGCGTTACAGGTGGTGCTGTTGTAAATATGGTAACTAAGAAGCCTAAATTTGAATACGGTGGCGAAGTTTCTATGCGCCTCGGTAGTTACGATTTGTATAAACCAACTGTAGATGTTTATGGTCCTGTTTCTGAAAAAATTGCTGTTCGGGTAATCGGCACTTATGAAAAAGCAGGGAGTTTCAGAGATCATGTAAACCAGGAAAGGTTTTATGTAAATCCTTCACTACTTTATAAATTCAGTGAAAATACCGACCTGCTGATACAAGGTGATTACTTAAAAAGTGATTTTACTCCGGACTTTGGTATTGGTACTGTTGGCAACAAAATATCTCCGCTTGGAAGAAATACATTTTTAAATACAGACTGGGCGTACAACAAAACAAATACAGCGACTGCACAAGCTGCTCTAAATCATAAATTCAGTGACAATTGGAAATTAAATGCAGTTGTTTCTTTGCAATCTTATAATAGAAACTATTTTTCTTCAGAGCGTCCCTTTGCTACTGATGCCGGGTTATGGTATCGTGCACTTACACGTTCAAAAATAAAAGAATTAACCTACAACGAGCAGATTAACTTAACCGGTACGTTTAAAACGGCTTTCATTAATCATACTTTATTGGTTGGAGTCGATGCAGATCAGTCCCTTATCAGAACGGGAGCTTTTACCAATCCAAATACGCTAACAAATGCAGACAAAGTAAAATATTACGATCAGGTAAACCTTCTTGACCCGGAATCATTTAATATACCTACAAACTTTAACATTCCTGCTACTACATTACTTACCAACACTGAAGCTCCTGTTTTCAGAATGGGTGGTTTCGTGCAAGATTTGATTGCATTAAGTGATCAATTGAAGGTTTTAGCCGGTGTCAGATGGAGTTACCAAAAAACGCCGACAACTACGATTAAAACAGTGGCAGATGGAACCGAAGCAAAAGGAACAACAGCAGATAAAGTAGATAAGGCATTTTCACCTAAGGCAGGTTTAATATACCAACCTATTAAAACTACCTCTATTTATGCCAGCTACTCGAACAATTTCACATCGAACGCAGGTATTGACATTGCAACAAATGCTCCTATGGAACCATCAATAATTGATCAATATGAGGCAGGTATAAAAAATGACTTTTTTGATGGTAAGCTTTCCGCAAATGTGACTTATTATAAAATCAAAAACAACAAATTTGCACAGGCTGCCCTAGCTGATGCAACCAAAAAAGAATTTTCGGGATCCACGGAAAGTGATGGTATGGAAATTGACCTAACAGGTACTATTATTGAAGGCCTAAACTTTATCGCAGGATACAGCTATAATTACATGCGTTATACTAAAACGTTAGCTGAAACAGGAATTGTTGAGGGTGAACGTTTAGTGGGGACTACAAAAAACACAGCAAACGGAACATTGTTTTACACCGTACAAAATGGTACACTTAAAGGCTTGAAACTAGGTGGGTCAGCATTTTATACCGGCGACCGTAATGGTGGAAGAAATACAAATAAAAGTTTAACTAAGCCTTCATCCGGTATCATTCCTATCAAAGGCTTTACGACCTTCGATCTTTCAGCCGGTTATAATTTCAAAAAATTCAGTATCCTCGGAAAATTGTCTAACCTAACAAATGAACTGAACTATTATGTTCATGAGAACTATAGTGTTAATCCGATCCCTCCAAGACAATTCATGACTACTATAGCTTACAAATTCTAATTATATATTAGCTACATCTATGCAAACCGGGCTGCCTGTAATGGGATAGCCCGGTTTGCATTTCAATCAACCGATAGCGGATCTTGCTTAACTAACAAATGGTCATTTGTTAAATTATGTTAAGGTCTTGCTACAATAAAAGCCTTTACATAGCTTAGCGTCCTATTATTTTTAATTGACGTTATCGTATTATTAACTTATCTTTGCAGAATGTTTAAAATTAAACACGTACTATTATTAAGTTTCACCATTATAGCCCTTAGTATTGCGGGCTGCAAAAGCCAGTTTGAAAAAATCAGACTGAGCAATGACGTAGCTAAGAAATACCAGGAGGCCATGCGCCTGTATGGTAAGAAAAACTACGCTAAAGCGTTAATCCTTTTTGAGGACCTTTCGCAGAAATACAGGGGAAGAGCTGAGGCAGAAGAACTTAACTACCATTACGCGTTAACACTCTACAAACTAAGAGATTACACCACTGCAAGATATCAATTCAAATCATTTGCAGATACCTACCCTACCAGTAAATACGCTGAGGAATGTAGATATATGGGTGCTTATTGCTTTTACCTGGATTCTCCTGCACCAAGTCTGGATCAGGAAAACACTTATAAAGCGATAGACGCACTACAACTATTCATCAACTTTTACCCTAAAAGCGAACGTGCAGTTGATGCAGCTAAATATATAGGCTTGCTACGTGCTAAGCTTGAAGATAAAGCATACAGCAATGCGAAGTTATATTACGACCTTGGTGGTTACGATGTAACTTATTACAAAGCAGCTGTTATTGCCTTACAAAATGCACAGATTGATTTCCCGGATATTAAATATGTAGAGGAAATGGATCTGCTGATCATTAAATCTCAATTTGCTTATGCAAAAAACAGTTATCCTGTTCATCAGGAAGACAGATTTAATGAAGCCATTGCTTTTGCTGATGAGTTTACAGAAGCTCATCCGAAAAGTAAATTCATAAATGAAGCAAAATCTTTGAAGAAAGATAGCGAATCAGGCATATCACAGGCAAAACGTCTAATTGCTGAGGCCACTAAAAACGAAGAAAAATACAAAGCATTGCTGGCAAAGGATGCTAAAGCAGATAGTACCACTACCACAATAAAAACCCCCATCAAATAATGAATACTAATAAACCAGCTGTACCGAATACGACGGTTACTAGAAATGTTAATGATTTAGATCAGAAAACACAAAATATTTATGAGTCTTTAGTTATTATTTCTAAAAGGGCTAATCAGATCTCTAACAACATGAAAGAAGAGTTACATGGCAAACTAGCTGAGTTCGCTTCTTCTAACGATAACCTTGAAGAGATTTTCGAAAACAGAGAGCAAATCGAAATCAGCAAGCACTATGAGCGTTTGCCTAAGCCTAGCTTAATTGCTATCGATGAGTTTCTGAATGATAAGATCTATTACAGAAATCCTGCTAAAGAGCAACAATAAAACTACGCATAGGGATTAAATTGCATCCATGCATTCCTTAAAACCATGCTTAAAAATAAAAAGATAATTCTCGGCGTTTGCGGCAGCATTGCAGCATATAAATCGGCTATACTGGTAAGATTACTGGTAAAGGCTGGCGCAAACGTCAAAGTAATTCTTACGACCGACGCAGCAAATTTCATTACCCCGCTAACACTGGCCACCCTCAGTAAGAATCCCGTTTACACCCAATATTTCGAAGAAGAAACCGGCGTTTGGAGCAACCATGTTGAATTAGGTCTTTGGGCCGATTTCATGGTCATTGCCCCTGCAAGTGCCAATACTCTGGCTAAAATGGCTGGCGGTCTGTGTGACAATCTCCTTACCGCTGTTTATTTATCAGCCAAATGCCCTGTATTTGTCGCTCCGGCAATGGATCTCGACATGTGGAAGCACGAAAGTACCAGAACTAATATTGATAAAATATCAGGTTATGGAAACCAGGTGGTCCAACCAGGTAGTGGAGAACTCGCAAGTGGTTTATACGGAGAAGGCCGAATGGCCGAACCTGAAGAGATTGTTGCATTTTTAGCCGAAACAGTTGCTGCATCACTTCCACTTCGTGGGAAAAAAGTAATGGTTACCGCCGGCCCTACTTATGAGGCCATAGATCCAGTACGGTTCATTGGTAATCATTCATCAGGTAAAATGGGCTTTGCTATTGCAGATCAGTTTGCCAGCTTGGGTGCTGAAGTAGTACTGATTACCGGTCCTACCGCTGAAAAAAGCAATTACAGCATGAAACGTATTGACGTGGTAAGCGCTGCTGATATGCTGGAGGCTTGTAAAACAGAATTTACACAAGCTGACATCACCGTGATGAGTGCCGCGGTAGCAGACTATACTCCTGTACAAAAAGCAGATCAGAAGATTAAAAAAAACAGCAGCGAATTTAGTCTGGAATTAAAAAAGACTGAAGATATACTGGCTACATTAGGCCAGTTAAAAACTGCAGACCAAATACTGGTAGGTTTTGCTTTAGAAACGCAGAACGAAGAGGAATATGCCAAATCAAAGCTGGTAAAGAAAAACCTCGACCTTATCGTACTCAATTCACTAAACGACAAAGGTGCCGGCTTTAAAATAGATACCAATAAAATAACTATATTTAATAAGGCTGCTGAAAAAACTGTTTTTGAAACCAAATCAAAAACTGAGGTAGCTACAGATATCTGTAACGAAATTTTAAAACTGCTTAAAGCATGAAACAACGCTGCTCTTATGTTTTCCTGATCTTCTTTTTCTCTTATTTCCATACTGTAGCTCAGGAGCTAAATACAAGAGTACAGGTAATGGCACCTACAGTTCCCAACATCAACAAAAGAAACTTAGAGGTGCTTCAAAACACAATTAGGGAGTTCCTGAACAACAATAAATGGACTAACGAAACTTATACTGCTCTGGAACGTATTGAGTGTAATTTCGTGATCACCATTACGGCCTGGGATGGTAGCTCAGGCTATAAGGCAGAAGCACAAATCCAATCAAGCAGACCCGTTTACAATACTGCTTATAACAGCACCCTACTTAATATTAGCGACAAAGATTTTGATTTCAATTACAACGAAGGGCAATCTCTGGATTTCTCTGACCAGAACTTCATTTCTAACCTGAGCTCCCTGCTTAGTTTTTATGCTTACACCATCATTGGGTTAGACAAGGATAGCTTTAACAAGCTTGGTGGCACCATTTCATACAACAAGGCTCAGAATATTCTAAATATTGCTCAGGTATCCGGAAATAAAGGCTGGAAAGCTTTCGACGGTTTAAGAAACAGGTATTGGCTAAATGAGAATCTCCAAAATAAAGGATTCGAAGAACTGAGAAAGTTCATTTACGATTACCATCTTAACGGTCTCGACAGGATACAGGAAGATCCGGCTAAAGGTTCTAAAAAGATGCTTTCCCTGTTGTCAGATTTAAAGCAACTGGATAAGCAAAAAGTAGGATCAATTTTTCCGAATATGTATTTTGCCACTAAGGCGGATGAACTGGTAAACCTCCTCGCTCCTGCCGATCCTCAGGATAAAATCAAAGCATTTAACCTGCTTTCAGAAATTGATCCGGCCAATATCAACAAATACGAAGCTTTAAGAAGCAACCGCTAACAGGCAGTTAAACTATTTTGCAAAAAAATGTTAAATAATTTCGCATCTACGAACAGATTCGTATATTTGATTACGAAACAATTCGTAGAAGGAAGATATGACAGCAGCACCGAGCCCGAGACCAACTGAAAGTGAACTTGAAATCCTACAGATCCTGTGGGACAAGGGTAACTGTACAGTTAGGGAAGTACATGAAATTTTAGAAAAAAGCAAAGATGCCGGTTATACCACCACACTTAAATTGATGCAAATTATGCATGAAAAAGGACTGGTAGCCAGAGACACTTCTTCTAAAACGCACATTTACCGGGCATTGGTAAACCAGGAAAAAACCCAGCAGCATTTGGTGAATAAAATGATCGACAACGTTTTTAATGGTTCTGCAGCCCGGATGGTGATGCAGGCGCTAGGTAATCACAAGGCGAGTAAAGATGAGATTGATTCGATAAAGAAATATTTAGATGAATTAAGCAATCAATAAAAATGGAAGCAATTGTAAACAATCTGATCAAGGCCATTGGCTGGGGTATTTTTCACTCCCTATGGCAGGCGGCAATTATTTATGGAATCTTACTGGCCCTGGTGAGTATTTTCCCCAAGATGACCGCGAGATTAAAGCATAACCTGGCATATGGGGCCATGTGCCTGATGTTTGCAACCTTTACCATAACCTTTTTCGCTGTTTTTAAATGGCCCGCAAACAATGAGCAGTTAGTACGATCCAGTTTCGGAGATCAAATGACTACTGAACGACATGAAGCAAGTTTATCAGCAAGTATCAGTAATCAGACCGAACAGCTTTTTCCTTACCTCGTGGCTATATATGCCATTGGGATACTGTTCCAGCTACTTATCCTTGGCATAGGATATAAAAAGCTCCAAACACTAAAGCAATCAGGAAAATCACCGGTTCCCGCAAATTGGCAGAAGCTTTTCGAAGCGTTACGTGTTAAACTGGGCATACTCAGACCCGTCGTTTTTTACCTTTCCGAACAAGTAAATGTCCCATTAGTGATCGGCTATTTCAAACCCATAGTTTTGTTTCCTGTCGCACTGGTGGCACAACTCGATATTGATGAAGTTGAAGCCATACTCGTGCACGAACTTTCACACATCCGCAGAAATGACTACCTCTTTAACCTAATTAAAACGGCTATTGAAACACTGATGTTCTTTAACCCTTTCATCTGGCTAAGCAACAAGTATATCAATATAGAACGTGAGCATGCCTGCGACGACCTGGTACTTAAACTTACTGGGACTCCATTAACTTATGCCCATGCCTTGCTAAAACTCGAAATTCTAAAAGATAAAACCACTCCTGCCCTCTCCATGGCAGCAGCTGGAAAAGAACAACATTTATATCAACGAATTAAAAGAATCACAGATATGAAAACAAATTACATGAGTGCAAAGCAACAGATCTTTGCCATTACGCTAACTATAGCTACCGTAATTTCACTCGCATGGGTCAGTCCTGCTAAAACAGCGCCTGCAATAGTAAAAACGACTATATCTCACCAAGAAATAACTGTACAACAGATACAAGAGAACAAAATCAACAAAAAACAACGGCTTAAACCGTCCAAAGTACCCGGTTTGTGCCAAGATACAACCAAGAAAAAAAATAAATTCAAAATCGTGACTGTTGATGCGAAAGGCAATAAAAAGGAATACAATTCGGTTAAAGAAATGCCCGACAGTCTAAGAAAGGAAGTGATCAAGGATACTTTTGTAAATATGGATAATTTCCATTTAGACAACTTCCAGGTTAACCTGGATTCGGTACTCGGCAAAAAAATGCTCTTCCTGAAATCCCCTGAATGGCAAGCCAACATGAAAAGCATGTCGGAAGAAATTAAAAAGAAATTCCACGATGTAGAATGGAAAAAACAACAGATAGACATTCAGAAACAAACTGAGGAGATCAAGAAGCATTTCAACTCTCGGGAGTGGAAAAAACAGCAAAAAGAAATCAAAGATCATGCAATGGAATTGCGCCTGAAATTCGACTCACCTGAATTCAAAGAAAACTTAAAAAAACAGATTGAAGAGGCTAAAAAAAGCGCAAAAAATGTGCAGGCATACCTTTCTTCCACTGCATTTAAGAAAAAAATTGACGAAGCAAAAGCCCTTGAAAGCTCCAACGAATTTAAAGAGCTGAAAAAGAAATTTGATGCTGATGTGGAAGCACTAAAGCATAAAAAACTGAGGGAACCAGACAACGTTCCTTTTTAACATGACCATTTTTTAATAACATACACACAATCAAGGGCAGGAGATAATCTTCTGCCTTTTTTTGTGGATCGTCATTAAAGTTTTCCTAATTTAGCAGTGTATATGCTGCAAAAACTTTCCATCCGTAATTACGCTTTGATAGACAGTGTTGATCTGGAACTTGACAAAGGTTTAAACATCATCACAGGTGAAACAGGTGCCGGTAAATCGATCATGCTTGGCGCATTATCGCTGATACTTGGGCAACGAGCCGAAACAAAGTATTTTTTTAATCAGGATAAGAAATGTATTATAGAAGGCTGGTTCTTACTGGCCGACAAACAGCTGCAAAGCTTGTTTGAAGAAAATGACCTGGATTTTTATAAAGAGAATACTTTAAGAAGGGAAATCTCGACAGATGGAAAATCGAGAGCCTTTATCAATGATACGCCGGTAACGCTTACAGTAATGAAGCAGATTGGGGAACGGTTGATAGATATCCATTCGCAGCATGCCACTTTAGAGATTAGTGACCCTTCGTTTCAACTCTCTGTTGTGGATACACTTGCCGATCACCAGTCCTTATTAACCGATTACCGCACCAAGTTTAAGCAGTACAAACAACAGCAACAGCATTTAACAGAATTGCAGACCAAAGCCAATGAGGCCCGGAACAAGCAGGACTACGAGCAGTTTCTGTTTAATGAACTGGAAAGTGCAAACCTGAAAAATGATGAACAGGAAAAACACGAGACTGAACTGCAAATGCTGAACAATGCAGAGAGCATTAAAAGAAGCTTACTTACAGGATTCAATTTACTAAGTGAGCAGGAAACCGCAGTACTACCTATTTTAAAGGAAGTGGTTGGTATGTTACAAGGCATTGAGAAGTTTAACCCTGCTTACGAGGCTTTATCTGACCGTCTGCGTTCGGCTTTAATAGAATTAAAAGATATTGCTGCTGAAACTTCAGCTCTGGAGGAACATATTGTTTTTAATCCATCGAGGATTGAGGAGATTAATGTCAGACTTGACCTGATCTACAGCCTTCAGCAAAAACACCGGGTAAATAACATTGAAGAATTACTCAGCATACAAAATCAAATATCCGATAACCTGGCTAATCTTTTGGGCAGTGACGAAGAGATTGAGCGGCTGATAAAGGCATTAGAGCTGATGCACGCCGATCTGGAAAAAATGGCCGTAAAGCTGACTGCAAACCGCAGCAAGGCAATTCTCACGACCGAAGCCAGTGTAGGAAAAGTACTGCAGAAAGTAGGTATGCCGAATGCAAAAATAAAAATTGAACAATCTGCCACTGCAGAATTAAATAAGGATGGGAAAGACTTGATCAGCCTGCTATTCTCGGCCAATAGTGGACAGCCTCCGGCTCCTGTTGGTAAAGTAGCCTCTGGTGGAGAGCTTTCACGTTTAATGCTGGCCATTAAATCTATCATGGCCAAACATACCTCCTTGCCTACCCTGATTTTTGACGAAATTGATACGGGGATTTCAGGTGAGACAGCTTTGCGAGTTGGAGATGTAATTGGAGAGCTTGAAGAAAATATGCAGGTGATCTGTATTACCCATCTTCCACAAATTGCAGCCAAAGGCGATGCTCATTATTTTGTGTATAAAAACGAGCAGAGCGAGCGTACTACAACAGGTATTCGTAAGCTTGGCAATGCCGATCGGGTAAATGCCATTGCGGAAATGCTGAGCGGTAAAACACCAGGTATTTCGGCCATGGAGAATGCCAAAGACCTACTGGGTTATAAAAACTAAATGTCTCATTCTGCAAAAGAAAAATTCATTAACTTCGGCCTGTTTTAAAACAGAAATACTATGTATAACTTATTAAAAGGTAAACGAGGTATCATTACAGGTGCTTTAGATCAAAACTCCATTGCCTGGAAAGTTGCTGAAAAAGCACATGAAGAAGGTGCTTCATTTGTTTTAACAAATGCTCCTATCGCTATGCGTATGGGAGAAATCAATGCTTTGGCTGAAAAAACAGGATCACAGATTGTTCCTGCCGACGCTACCAACGTTGATGAGCTGACTAATTTGTTTACCCAATCACAAGAAATATTAGGAGGTAAAATAGATTTTGTACTGCACTCTATCGGTATGAGCGTAAACATCCGTAAAAAAATACCTTATACTGAATCAAACTATGATTACTTTATGAAAGGTATTGATGTTTCAGCTATGTCGTTCCATAAAATGCTTGCTGTTGCTAAAAAGTTAGATGCCATTAGTGAAGGTGGTAGTGTGGTAGCCCTTACTTACATGGCTGCACAACGTACTTATCCTTTCTATACTGATATGGCTGACATCAAAGCAATGCTTGAGTCGATAGCACGTAGTTTTGGCTACCACTATGGCTTAGAGAAAAAAGTACGTATCAACACCGTATCTCAATCGCCAACTAAAACTACTGCTGGTACGGGTATTAAAGGTTTCGGTGATTTCTATGACTATGCTAATGCTATTGCTCCATTGGGTAATGCAGATGCCGAATCATGTGCAGATTACTGTATCACGTTATTCTCTGATTTAACCCGTATGGTTACTATGCAGAATCTTTTCCATGATGGCGGTTACTCTTCAACAGGAGTGAGTGACATAGTGATGCAGAAAATGGGATTAGAAGATCAATAAACATATTTTTTAGGATAGGTATACGCATACCTATCCTAATTCTGTACATTCGCCTTCATGAAAAAAATCCTGTTCATACTACTGCTCAACCTATTAACAGGACATTACGCCTTCTCTCAAAACTCATTCTCTATAACAGGTAGTGTTAGAGACCAAAAAGAAAGTCTTCCAGGTGCTGGTGTATATTTAAGTGGCTACAAAGTCTCCTCTGTAGCCGATAATGAAGGTAAATTCAAAATTAGTAACCTTAAGCCGGGAAATTATGATTTACTGGTACAAATGGTTGGTTATCTTCCCTACTCAAAAAGTGTGATCATCTCAGATAAATCAGTTCAGGTTGAACTAATTTTAAAGGAAAGTACCACAACTTTAAATGAAGTAGTGATTCGCGCTGATCCAAACAGGGCCAAGTATATTAAGCAATTTAAAGAGTTCTTTATTGGCACCAGCCCAAATGCTACCCAGTGTAAGATATTAAACCCACAGGTATTAAATATTGATTACGATGTAACCAAGAGCCTGCTGACAATAAAAACCTCCGAATTCTTAATTGTTGAAAATAAGGCTTTGGGCTACCGGTTAAAATATATGCTGGATAACTTTGAATACAATTCCAGAACACGCATCATCTATTTTTCAGGCCATCCTTTTTTTGAAGAATTAAAAGCTTCGGGTACAAAGCTAAAAAAGTACATAGATAAGCGCGAAACGGCCTATTATGGCTCTTCGCAACATTTCTTCAGATCTCTGTATGCAGGAAATGCCAGCGAGCAGGGCTTTATCATGAACAAAATGATAAAAATACCTAACCCTAACCGCTATCCCGACAGCATTATTTATAAAAACCTTGTCAGACTAAAAACTCCGGCAAAGTCAACTGTCATCAGTAAAGGAACAATGCTAAGAGACAGTGCAATGATCTCGTTCTGGCTAAAGCAACAGGACATGCCTAAATACGTGGATTATCTGGACCGCAAAGAAATTTCAGCAGAGAATGTGATATCCACATTTAATCAAAATTTAAAAATGCTGGACTGTAGTGGAGCATTGGCCATCAGCTATACCAAAGAAAAAGAATCCCTGGCCTATTCCAAGACAGGATTCTGGGTGTTCCGACCGCTCAATATACCTGATTATGAAATATCTGTAGCCAATTTAACGCAAAACGCAGTCCGATTTTATGAAAATGGCAGCGTATATGATTCCAGAGCTATGCTTTATGAAGGTTTTTGGGCTTATGAAAAAGTAGCAGATATGGTTCCTATGGATTATATCCCATTGGCAAAAAAGTAAACACTATTGATCTAATTTTAACATTCAGTTAAAGTAAGGCCGCTACATTTGAAGCATAGATTTATGCTCAATTACTGTGGATCAGCTAGATAAAAGCCTGCTAAAAGAATTAATTATCTTATTAAAGAAGAGTGACAATACGGCTTTTAACAAGGTGTATGCACTTTATAGGAGCAAAATTTACCGCTTTGCATGGCGCTTTGTAAGGTGTGATGAATCTGCTGCAGAGCTTACTCAATTGGCTTTTGTTCATTTATGGAAGTACAGAGATAGCATCAACGAGGAAAAGGACTTTAACGCCTACCTGCTCACCATTACCAAAAACCTGGTCTACAAAGAGTTTCAGCGGAAAGCTAAACTGACCACCTACCACCTCTCGCATGATAAAGCGGAACCAGGTCATGATCCGATAAACAGTTCCATGAATTTAAAGGACTATACCAATCTGGCTGCAAAAGCTATTGACGGCTTGCCTCCCCAAACTAAAAAGGTATTTAAGCTGAGTCGCGATGAAGGCGCATCTTACGAATGTATAGCCGAGCAACTCAACATTTCTAAAAACACCGTTCACAGTCATATTGCAAAATCTTTGAGCCA
The DNA here is from genome assembly GCF_900176505.1 of Pedobacter nyackensis. GTDB lineage: Bacteria > Bacteroidota > Bacteroidia > Sphingobacteriales > Sphingobacteriaceae > Pedobacter > Pedobacter nyackensis. The sequence continues at coordinate 24,518 of NZ_FWYB01000024.1, forward strand.
CATCAGAGCTTATTTTAAGGTCCATACTCCAGAAACTGTACTGGCAATTTTCAGCTGTTTGAATTTATTTTAAAAATAAATCATCTTCGACTAGACACTTGGTCATTTAGCGAGATATATACTTATATACAGGAGGCATCAGCCCCGCATAAGTAATGAAAGCGAATACCGAAGAAGAGATAAAAGAAATATTTAAGCTATATCTGAATCAGCGAAGCGCGCCGGAACAGGAAGCTATGCTTTTTGCTTATATCAATAAGCATGAAAATACGCAAGACCTGTTTCAAGAGGAAATCGACAAAGTTTGGGATGAAGAAATCGATGAACCGGCTGTTGAACGGATTACGATAAACAAAAACCGTACTATTCGTATGTGGATAAAATATGCAGCATGTTTATTCCTGGTTTGCGGGTTTGTCTTGTCATGGCATATGATCCAACAGCGACAGGAATACAGCCAGCCTTCTGCCGTCGAGATTACTAAAACGACCAGACGTGGTGAAAAGTTGAAATTACTCCTTCCCGACAGTTCTGTGGTTTACCTGAATGCGATGAGTAAGCTTAGCTTCCCAAAGCGTTTTGAACCTGGTAAAAAAAGGGAAATAAAATTAGAAGGAGAAGCTTTTTTTGAAGTCAAACATGATTCTAACCGCCCCTTTATTGTCCACAGTGGAGCCTTACAAACCCGTGTACTGGGCACTTCATTCAACATCAATGCTTATGCAGACAACAAAACATACAGTGTTTCTGTGCGAACAGGTAAAGTTGGTGTGTCGGAAGTAAATAAAAGCGGACAAAAACAACTCTCCCTATTGCTCCCCGGAAAGCATTTGGTATACAACTTAGCTAGCAAAAAATATACGATTGCAACACGAAGGGCTACTGAGTTTAACAGTTGGACAACAAACCGTTTCATTTTCAAAAACGAGACATTAGGCAATATACTGGCCAGCTTAAAACGAAGCTATCCTGTTGATTTTAAAATCAACAACACTAAGCTATTGAGCTGTCGTTTTAATGCCACCTTCACTAATCGAAACATCAAAGAAATTGCCGATCAGCTACAAACTATGAGTGGTGGCGGTATACATTACAAATTTAATCTTAACAACACAATTATTACCTTTTGGGGGGAGGTTTGCCAATGATCTAAAAAAGAATGGCTACCCATTCTTTAAAATTTAAACAATAAAAAACCACCCTGCTGTAACAGGGCGGTTCTTATAAAACGTTTCGTAACTCTTGAAAATTAAAAAACCTTTTGAAACTATGAAGTTAATGCTATACTTTTTAATAAAAGAATACTTTAATAAAATTAACAAGCAAGGCGCTATGGTAGCGCTATTACTTACCTCTTTTATCTCTTATAACGCATCTGCAAATACAACAAGACAAAACATTGATGAGATTCGCATCAGCTTAAAACTAACAAAAACTGACCTGACCAGAGGGATCGGTATTTTAGAAGAGAAGGCTGGTTGTGCCATCAACTACAACCCGGCTATATTTAAATCCGGACTACTGATCAGCATCGATACTAAAGAAATACCCTTGGGTATAGTATTGAAAAAGATGCTGGAAGGAACCGGGGTCGCTTATAAAATCAATGATCCTAAAACCATCTTGTTATATAAAGTGCCTGAACCAGTAAAACCGGGTAAAATCAGTGGCCGGATTATGGATGAAAAAGGTGAAGCTTTGCCTGGGGCCGGAATTAAGATTATTGGACTGGAACGTTCAGTGAGTAGTAGTGTTGATGGTTCCTTTAGTATAAATACTGATCCAGGAACCTACACAGTAGAGATCAGTTATGTTAGCTATCAAACCAAACGAATTACTGGTGTAATTGTAAAAAGCGGACAGAATACGGCATTGAACATCAGCATGAAACCCAGTTCGGCGACATTAACCGGGGTTGTAGTAACTGCGGATTATAAAAAGACTTCGGTAGAGGGCTTATTGACCCGCCAGAAAAATGCATCGGAAATGACCAATGGAATTAGTGCCGAGCAAATTGGCCGTACACCGGATAAACACATCGGTGAGAGCTTAAAACGCATCAGTGGCGTTAGCACTATGGATAACAAGTTTGTGGTGGTACGCGGTATTACAGCGCGTTATAATGCTGCCGTATTAGATGGAACAGCCTTACCTAGTACTGAAGCCCAAAGTCGTAGCTTTTCTTTTGATATGATCCCTTCAAACCTGGTGGATAATATAGTGGTGAGCAAAACCATCACACCCGACATGAATACCAGTTTTGGGGGTGGATTAATACAGATCAACACTAAAGATATGCCAACAGAGAACTTTACGAGTTTTTCTATTGGTACTTCATACAATGATCAAACCACAGGAAAGCCATTTTACAGCCACGAACGTGGTAAGTATGACTTCCTTGGTTTTGACGATGGAAGGCGCAGCGCACCGGATAACTTACTGATTACAAACCGTGCCGTTAGAGGGCCTGGAACCATAGGTGGCTTTGAAACGATAACAGAGTTGGAATATAAGCAACGTGTTAGCGAACAAAGCAAACGCTTTAAGCATGATAATTTTACGCTTTATGAAGCTCCTGCCATGCCCAATCAGAATTATCAGTTTACCATGGGTAGTTTAATGTCCTTAAACGCAGATAAGCAATATAAATTGGGCTTTACTGGTGCTTTGAGTTACCGCAATACACAAAGCAATGTTGCTTTTGATGATTATCATAGAGGGAAATGGGCCTACGAATACAACAACAATGGTAATTCCTATAATTTCAATACCACTTGGGGTGCCTTGTTAAATATGGGCTTGCAGCTAGGCCAACATCGTTTTAGTTTGCGTAATACCTATACCCGGGTGTTTGATAATGACCTGGTACGTACAGCAGGATTTTCTAATGATCAAACTGATGAACTCACTTCTCGCCCTCCAACCATACGCGAGAATGACGACCCCACCTTTACAAGTTTGATGCAGAATAAACTAATGGGTCAGCATCAATTGGGCAAAGTAAAACTGGAATGGGATGCCGCAAGGACAGCTATAAAACGTGAGGAAAAAGCAATAACTACTGCCGAGCAAGCACCTCAGTTGATTGATGGCAATTTTTTCTATTTGTATTATCCAGGGGTATACTCTGAGCCAAAGGCGGCACCATTATCTAGCCAATACTCTAATAACAATGAAAGTCATTACACCTGGAATGTATCCGGCTCCCTACCATTTAATGTTGCTGGTTTGCGCAATACCCTTAAAGTTGGTTTTTATGGCAATCGCAAAAAAGGAGGCTTTGATTGGAAAATTGTACCGTTTACTTCCAGTTCTGCCCAAATGGATCCAAAACTGGCATTCATTTCTATAGCCGACATGCAAAAACCAGAGAACATGCGTGTAGATGGTTACGGATTCCAGATGTGGTTTAATGATGAGTACACAGGAAAAAGTCGAAATGATGCAGGATATTTAATGCTTGATAACCGTTTGGGAGAAACATTACGGTTAGTCTGGGGTGTACGTGGCGATCACTATAAATATACAGCAGGCAGTAATCCGATAATCCCTGGTAATCCATCCACCTTTGAGCTTAAACATGAACCTGCTTTTAGATGGTTGCCATCTGCTAATTTAACGTATAGTGTTACGCCTAAAATAAATGTACGGACTTCCTGGTCTATCGCTGTTGTACGCCCGGAATTGATGGACAATACCCAGTTTTATCGCTATAGCCCCTATTTGGATGGTATGATCCACAATGTAGGTATTACCAGTACCAAAATCACCAGTTATGATGTTCGTGCGGAATGGTTCCCATCTTTAGGTGAAACGTTCTCGGTAAGTGGATTTTATAAAAACTTTGATAAACCAGTAGAACTTAGTCAGGCCGCCAATGCAAATATCTATTACGTGATCTCAAACTCGGAATGGGCTAAAGTTTATGGTCTGGAATTTGAAATGCGCAAAAATCTGGACTTCATTGCCGAGAAAAAATGGCTTAGTGATTTGACTTTGTTTGGAAATGCCACCATACAAAAATCGCAGGTAGAAGCCCAGTTCGATCCATTGATTAAAACTGAAGGCAAGATCATTTCGAAACTAAAACGCCCCATGTCAGGCCAAACCCCATACTTAATCAACATAGGCTTACAATATCAGGCAACGCGTTTTGGCTTTAATGCAGTATATAACAAAACCGGTAGAAAAACTTATATCGTAGCAGCGGAAGAGAGCTTAATAGACTATGAAATGCCTAGAAGTCAAACCGACGTTCAACTGAGCTACAAATGGCTAAAAAATAGAATATTGGTTAAACTTAATGGGGGTAACTTATTTAATGAAGCTTCCTCTTTTTACAAAAACAGTCCAGATCCGGTCGAATTTAAAAAGGAAGGTTTAAAAGCCGAAACCTCAGAAAAATACGAGCCTGGAGAGCAAAAAACATTTACCCGACGCTTTGGCCGCACGTTTAGCTTACAGCTGAATTATAATTTTTAATCCTTAAAACTGCATAAAAATATTAAATATGAAACAGTTATTAAAAACCAATAAAATAACACCTACTATTGTTATTGCGATGATTACATTCCTACTTTTCAGTTGCAAGAAACAGGAAAAGGTAGTTCAAGATCCACCTCATATTATCAAGTTGGAAATTCGGGGGAGTACAGTAAACGATACGCTCCAATTTGTAAAAAACGGAAAGGTAATTGCAGAATCTGGAAAATCTGAAGGTGAATTTGGAATGAATCTTATGCTTACATTGGACCAGCCGGAAGCGGAAATACAAATCCGAAAAAAAGGGCAAACAGACATTTTAGCAACCAGAAAAATTGTAGCAGATAAATTTGAGCAGGTCATCAAATGTTATTATAATGGCGAAACAGCTTACGATGAAACCATAATACTAAAATTCAAGGGCTATTCAGGAGTTCATACCCTTCAAATACTTATAGATGGCAAAGTTATTGCTGAAGGTGGTGGAATCACATCTTACTACTCACCAGAGCAAGTAAACATAGGATTTGAACCAGAACAGAAGCATCAGATACAAATCCGTAACAAGGCAAACAATGCCATTCTATTGACAAAAGAAATTTCTGGAGAAGAGGCCGTACAAAATTTAAGATTTTACTTTGACGGCCTTAAGGTACATGAAAGCATCAATTTCCCAACACCATCAAATCCGACAAACATGCTCTTTACAGCCAAATTTGAAAGTAAGGTTAATGTATATAATGGTCCAATAGACATCTTATTCCTGTCAGGAACCTCAACAACCAAGCTTTATGAGCATACGGCGACAAACATCCGCATCGAAGTTCCTACCGATGGCACTTTTACCAGGCCGATAGAATTACCTCCTACAGAGCCGGGTATCAGATATTCCTACAAATTTGTCAAAAGAGGTACATTAAGTGACATACCCTATATCACAACCAATGAGGTTATGCCTATAAAACCCGAAAGCTGTTACAGACTTGTAAATTTCGAAGCAGGTGGCACATTGATGGCTGATCTGACGGATGTAAAAAATGCTAGACCCACCGGGAGCCTCAAGAGCACTACTTTTTTGGTTGTTGAGGCAAACCTTAAAGAATTCTTTAAGGTCTATTAAAACTATATCAGGCTTTCGGAAAAATAGTCCTTTTCCGAAAGCCTTACCAATAAGAAGCCGGTTATCCGTCTTGCTAATTACTAATATTATTAGTAATTTTAGCTAATGAATTTAGATGAAGAAAAACCGGACAATTACGTTAAAGGGCGCGGTGCTCAGTTTAATCCACACAATCGCTTCGCTAAAAACGACTATGTAAAAGAGTTTGATGAGGGAATTGATGAATGGGAAGAAGAAGATCAAAAAACTACTTTCATCTTCGGAAAATCTAAATCCATCGTCAACAAAGTAGACAGTCCTGATGTAGGTATGGCTTACTCTTTAAACCCCTACCAAGGTTGTGAACATGGTTGCACCTATTGCTATGCCCGTAATGCACACGAATATTGGGGCTTTAGTGCTGGGCTCGACTTTGAGCGTAAGATCATTGTAAAAACAGATGCGCCTGCCCTGTTTAAAAAGTTTCTGGAGCGTAAAGGCTGGGATGCTTCGGTGATCTCCCTTTCGGGAAATACGGACTGTTATCAACCTGCGGAAAGGAAATTCAGAATAACCAGACAGCTGCTGGAAATTGCACTGGAGTACAGACAGCCGATTGGGATGATCACTAAAAACGCATTGATATTAAGAGACATAGATCTACTGACGGAACTAGCAAAACTTAACCTTTGCATGGTGTATGTCTCCATCAATAGTCTTAACGAGCAATTGCGCCAGAAAATGGAACCAAGAACCACTACTGCAAAGCAACGTCTTAAAATTGTAGAGCAATTGAGTAGCGCCGGTATACCTATGGGTGTAATGGTTGCGCCGCTGATACCGGGCTTAAGTGACCATGAAGTTCCAACTATTTTAAAAACTATAGCCAATTGTGGGGCCATAGCAGCAGGTTATACCGTTGTAAGACTAAATGGTGCAATTGGTGGAATATTTGAAGACTGGCTGCGTAAAAACTATCCCGACCGCTTTGAAAAAGTATGGCATATGATTCAGTCCTGCCATGGGGGCAATGTTAACGACAGCAGGTTTGGCGACAGAATGAGGGGGGATGGCAATATTGCCAAATTAATTAAAGATAGCTTCAAGCTTCATTGCCGATTAAATCACCTCAACGAAGTAAAACCAACACTGGACTCCAGTCTCTTCAAAGTTCCTAAAGTCCAGCTCAGTATGTTTTAGTTCTAATTAAGAGCGGAAGTTATCACACTCACGATAAGCTTGTACCACACGCATTTCACCTTCCTTACCTGATTTTGAATTGCCGTGTTCCATGCCCATCACTCCCTTATAACCCTTCTCATGGATGTGTTTAAAAAGATTTTTATAGTTAATTTCTCCTGTTGTTGGCTCTTTACGGCCCGGATTATCACCAATTTGAATATAGGCAATCTCATCCCAGCACCTGTCCATATTAACGATGAGCTGTCCCTCTGTTTTCTGCATATGATAAATGTCATACAGTATTTTGCAAGCCGGACTGCTCACAGCCTTACACACCGCATAAGTCTCATGTGTTTGCTGTAAAAACAGTTCAGGTGTATCGCTCAAGGTTTCCAAAACCATCACCAGATTATGTGGCTCAAATATTTCTGCACCTGCACGCATCGCATCTATAACGTTAGCAAACTGATTTCCATAGGGTAGCTTGCGTTCGTAGAAACCAGGCACTACTGTGAGCCATTTCGCATTGCATCTTTTGGCAGCCTCAACAGAAAGTTTACAAGTTTCAACAAACTTATCCTTAAATTCTTTCTTTCCTGTTGTTAATGATGTTTTCCAATTATCTCCGCCATCCACGACAAAAACACCCATTCTCATGCCTAATTTAGCTAACAACTCTCCTATTTTTGTTTGCTCTTCTACAGGCCTGTTTAAAAATCCATTATCTTCGATAGAGCGAAACCCCTGGTCGTACATAAACCTGATCTGATCCAGGAAATTGTCACCGGCATTGTTTTTAAACATGCCCTGGTGAGGCGCATAATCTAAATTAAAAGTTTTCCCAGCCAATAGCGGATCTGCTTTAAAACCTGGCCCATCTTCAGCAGCGGCACTTAAAGATGATCCGGCCACAAGTGCCCCAGCAGCGGCAAAGCTGTTCTTAATAAAATCTATTCTGTTCATATGTTAGTTTCAATGGTGTCTGATTGATTATTGAAATGATTATTCTACAATCATTTTTTTTAAGCCTTTTGTCAATGTATCTGCTATACTTCCATCCTTTTTGTGATATATGATATACGCTTCCATCCCCTTTTTCGAGGCTACAAAACCAAGTGCTTCCTGAACATCCATAGCCATAATCGGGCTATCATACCCATCAGCAGTAACCGCATCCTTCGCATAAATAGTTACACTAATTAATGCATTATCCAACGGGTAACCCGTTTTAGGATCAATCAGGTGAGCTATTTTCTTAGCCCCTTTTTGCAGATATTTTCTGTAATTACCAGCTGTGGTTATCGCACCGTTATTGATGCTGATGATATGCCTGATCACCGGTTCTGCATGAGCTGATGATGCTGGCCCTTCAATACCAATACGCATTGCAGAACCATCAGGTTTAGGCCCTTTCATTCTCAATTCTCCTCCAATTTCCACTACAAAAGAAGCAATACCTTTCTTAATTAAATAGTCAGCAACAAGGTCCACACTGTAGCCCTGGGCTATCCCATTTAGATCTACACTTATACAAGACTTACTTTTTGTAAGATGATTTCCTTTCAGATGAAGGTTATTCATGCCAACACATTGCAGTAGTTGTTTAACTTCCGAGCTATCTGGGAATTTATCAATTCTCTTGGGCCCAAAGCCCCATGCCTGAACCAATGGTGCCACTGTTACATCAAACTTACCTTTGGTAGCCTTATAAACTTTAAAAGCACTACGCATCACTGCAGCAAAATGCGGATCAAGGTCCAGGCCTTCGTTTGCTTCATTAAACCGGTTGATTAAAGAATATGGCTTGTAGAGCGACATAGATGAGTCTATTACGCTTAAAATGCTATCTACAGCCCGTTTAGTGACCACACTATCCTTCGCAAAATACTTAATAGAATAATCTGTTCCCTGGGCGTAACCACGAATGATAAATTCCTTCTGGTCTTTTCCTTTAAAAAAAAAAGAGACCAGAAGGGGAAATAACAATAAAATATATTTACCGATGGAAAGCACCGCAGCTTAAACCACTTTTGTTTTACCTGGGGTAGGAATCGGATAAAGGCCATTGCCATCTGGCATCAGTTTAGGATTGGCGTCCCATGCCAGGCGATCAGGCATTAAGCTATTTTCTGCTTTTAAAGCATCATCCCATTTAATGATTTGTCCGGAGTAAGTAGCGTACCTACCAACAATTGCGGTAAAACAGCTTTTCGCTGCACGCTCAGCATCCTGAAACTTAAATTGCCCTTTGCTAATCGCGTCAAACAACTCATCGTGCTCCGTTTGGTAAGGATTAGCATTTCCTTTTGTAGGGTGGCTAAATATTTCCTTTCCTTTATGATCCCACAACACACCGTTATTACCCGCGGATAGATAGGTGCGTCCTTTTGTTCCCTGGAAAGTCTCGTCAACACGATTGGCTGTACCTTCGAAATGTCGGCACTGACTGTAGATGACAGATCCATCTGCATAAGTAAGCTCTACCGCATGGTTATCATAAATCTCACCGTAATCTTTTCCTGTTCTCCATGCACGACTCCCTGTTCCCTGTATCGAAACCGGGTAAGCATTTTTAACCCAGTTAGCAACATCGATATTGTGTACATGCTGCTCAACAATATGGTCTCCACATAACCAGTTAAAATAATACCAGTTGCGCATTTGGTATTCCATTTCAGTTTGGTTAGGCTGACGCTTTTTTACCCAAACACCACCACTGTTCCAATATACCTGTCCGCCTACAATATCACCTATTGCACCATCCTGAATACGTTTTAAGGTTTCTCTGTAATTCGCCTGGTATCTACGCTGCAAACCAACTACAACATTTAGTTTTTTCTGTTTGGCCAGTTCTGCTGCAGCCAGTACTTTACGGATTCCCGGCGCATCTACCGCAACAGGTTTTTCCATAAACACGTGTTTACCTTGCTTCACTGCTTCTTCGAAATGCATCGGTCTGAATCCCGGAGGTGTTACCAATAACACAACATCCGCCAGAGCAATTGCCTTTTCATAGCCGTCAAAGCCCACAAACCTGCGATCTTGAGGTACATCTACTTTATCCTTAAATCGTTCAGCTAATTTCTGATAACTGCTGTTTAATCTATCTTCAAAAGCATCAGCCATCGCTACCAGTTTCAAATTGGCCTTAGTGCTTAAAGCTTGAAAGGCGGCACCTGTCCCCCTGTCTCCGCAACCAATTAAAGCTATTTTAATGGTATCATCAGTTGAAGAATGTCCACCAGCAAAAGCAAACTGGTTTAGCATTACACCTCCTGCAACCAGTGCAGAAGCCTTAATAAATTCGCGGCGCTTGTCGCGCAATTCTTTGTTGTTCATGTTAGTTTGGTATTTGGTTCTTAGGTTTGTGAGTTCATTTGGTCTTAATAATCTGCAATAGGCGCCCTATTGTAATAAGCGTCGATCTCTGTTTTAGAAGGTGGAGTTACCGGTCTTACCAATCGCATCCCAATAAACGGAGCTTCAGGGAACCACCAGTTACTTTTTGGAATCTGTGGATCCAGCTGTTTCCATACCGGATCAGAGGCTAATCTGGCGGCAGAACGCAATTCTTTTGCCTGATCGTCATACGACCCTCCGCGAATTACATTTGAATACAATTTATCGGGAACAGCAACTGGATTATTAGCCTTATCACCTTTAACTGTGGCATAAAAATCAGCTTTATATTGATCATAGGTCCACTCAGCAACATTGCCATACATATCGTGTAAGCCCCACTGATTAGGCTTCTTCTGCCCTACCTGATGCGTTTTACTTTCGCTATTTGATTTGTACCAGGCGTATTCGTCTAATTTAGAAGCATCGTCGCCAAAAGCATATTCTGTTGTGCTACCAGCGCGACTGGCATACTCCCACTCCGCCTCTGTAGGCAGGCGATAAAACGCCCCTGTACGGGCATAAAGCCATTTACAGAACTGTATCGCATTATAATGTGTCATTGCAAGGGCAGGATGATTTTCCTTTCCCATACCAAAAGTCATATCCAGATAGGGTTTAGTTGGTCGCGTAACGGCATCAACATTTGCCGGAACGGCCCCTATGCTTTGTGTAGTTTCATAATCTTTGTACAAAAATGGTTCATAGATATCCCAGGTAACTTCATAGGTACCAATAAAAAAGGAATCCAATTTTACTTTATGTACTGGTTGTTCATCCGCCTTCCCTTTCTTACTGCCCATTAAAAACTCTCCCGCGGGAATAGCTTTCATTTCAAAGCTCAGCTTGGTACCGTTGATCTGCTGTGTGTAGGCTTCGTGTTTTTCCTGAGCTGATGCCTGAAAGGCACAGAAAACAAGAGACAATGCCAATGATAATTTAGAATTCATTTATAAGATTTTAATACTATTGATATTTAACCTAACCTATTTCATATCTAAAATAGAGGCATTTATCCTAAAACCAAAATCTACAGGCACATAATTTGACAATTTGTGTAAAAAGAACACTAAGTGAGTAAAACAGGTTAAAATAGTACCAATAAAAAACCCCGGTAAGCTAAATGCTTACCAGGGTTTCTTTATATAGTTCCGGGGATTATTCTACACTTCCCTCTTCTTTTTTCTTTTTCTTACCCGGACTTTTGTTCTCAACTACAATCAGATCATTCTCTTTATCGTAATCTATTTCCAAAGTATCTCCTTCATGGATTTCGCCTTTAAGGATTTCTTCTGCAATCGGATCTTCCAGATATTTCTGTATTGCACGTTTAAGTGGTCTGGCACCGAAGTTCGAATCAAAGCCTTTCTCAGCAATAAAACTTTTAGCTTTCTCAGTCAGCTTAACTTCATAACCTAAATTGTGTACACGACCAAATAAAGATTTCAATTCGATATCGATAATCTTAAAGATTTCTTCTTTACCTAATGAGTTGAAGACAACTACATCATCCACACGATTTAAGAACTCAGGTGCAAAGGCACGTTTCAAAGCGTTCTCAATTACCCCTCTTGAATGCGAATCAGCCTGATTTGTTTTGGCAGAAGTAGAGAAACCCACTCCTTGTCCGAAATCTTTCAACTGACGGGCACCAATATTGGAAGTCATAATGATGATCGTATTTCTAAAGTCGACCTTACGACCTAAGCTATCAGTAAGTTGTCCTTCATCCAACACCTGTAACAAGATATTGAATACATCAGGGTGTGCTTTTTCAATCTCATCCAACAAGATTACTGCATAAGGTTTTCTACGTACCTTTTCGGTCAGCTGTCCACCTTCTTCATAACCCACATATCCTGGAGGCGCACCCACTAAACGTGATACTGCGAATTTCTCCATGTACTCACTCATGTCGATCTGAATCAATGAATCATCACTATCAAACATAAAGCGAGCGAGCTCTTTTGCCAATTCTGTTTTACCTACCCCAGTTGGGCCCAGGAAGATAAACGAACCAATTGGTTTTTTAGGATCTTTCAATCCGGCTCTGGTACGTTGAATGGCTTTGGTTAACTTCTTAATCGCTTCATCCTGTCCAATAATTTTGGCAGAAACAGTATCGTACATATTCAACAGTTTCGCACTATCTGTCTGTCCAACACGCTGTAAAGGGATACCGGTCATCATCGAAACTACCTCAGCAACATTATCTTCCGAAACGGTATAACGTTTTGTTTTAGTCTCAGCTTCCCACTCCGCTTTAGCACGATCAAGCTCCTCTAAAAGATTCTTTTCAGTATCTCTTAATTTCGCAGCCTCTTCATATTTCTGGCTTTTTACAACCTTATTTTTCTCGACTTTAATCTCTTCTATTTTGTTCTCAATAGCGATGATGTTATCAGGAACATGAATGTTTGTTAAATGCACCCTTGATCCGGCCTCATCCAAAGCATCAATAGCTTTATCTGGTAAGAATCTATCGGTGATGTACCTTGAAGTTAAGGCCACACAGGCATTAATAGCCTCATCTGTATAAGTTACACCATGGTGTTCCTCGTACTTCTCTTTAATACGGTTCAAGATCTCGATGGTTTCGTCCGGTGAGGCCGGCTCAATCATTACCTTTTGGAAACGACGGTCTAACGCACCATCTTTTTCAATGTACTGACGATACTCATCTAGTGTAGTTGCACCGATACATTGTATTTCACCCCTTGCCAAAGCCGGTTTAAACATATTGGATGCATCCAGTGAACCCGAAGCACCACCAGCACCTACAATCGTGTGGATCTCATCGATAAACAAGATCACATCAGTAGATTTTTCCAGCTCGTTCATCACGGCTTTCATACGTTCTTCAAACTGACCACGGTATTTAGTTCCCGCAACAAGCGAAGCCAGATCTAAAGTAACCACACGCTTATTAAACAATACCCTTGAAACTTTACGCTGAACGATACGCAATGCCAATCCTTCTGCAATAGCAGATTTACCAACACCCGGTTCACCGATCAGTATAGGGTTGTTCTTTTTACGACGTGATAAGATTTGCGATACGCGTTCAATCTCTTTTTCACGACCAACAATTGGGTCTAAACGACCTTCTTCTGCAGCTTTAGTCAGGTCTCTTCCAAAATTATCTAAAACCGGAGTTTTAGATTTAATGTCAGATACTTTTTTAGGGCTACTAAATGCTTCTTCTTCGCGGTAATCATCGTCACCGCCTGTAGATGCGCTATTTTGCGTTTCATCTCTAAAGCCGTTTTTATTCACTTCAACCTCCTGCTTAAATATCTCGTAATTGATGTTAAACTGCAGTAAAATCTGAGAAGCGATGTTATCATCATCGCGCAGTATAGAAAGCAATAAATGCTCAGTACCTATCAAGTCGCTTTTGAAGATCTTCGCTTCCAGGTAAGTAATCTTTAATACCTTTTCGGCTTGTTTGGTTAAAGGGATATTTCCCAGGTTAACCGTTACACTGGACGTACCTCTCACAGCATCCTCGATTGAACGACGAAGTTTTGAAGTATCAACACCCAGTGATTTTAATATCTTAATGGCCATACCATCGCCTTCGCGAATAAGCCCCAACAACAGATGTTCCGCTCCTATGTAATCGTGACCTAATCTCAGGGCTTCTTCCCTACTAAAGGAGATCACGTCTTTGACTTGTGGTGAAAATTTAGCTTCCATATATACCTTTCTAATTCGGGAATGCTCTAAACTATAAAATTTGTTTTATAAATAAGCACCCGTATTTTTTTTAATTTATCAACAATTACGCCATAGCGATGAAAATAGATGTTGCGACTGCCGTTATTTCAGAAAACTTACCAAGTTCTGACTTTATTGGCGATATTTGCGCGTTAAGTAGCAATTATGTCAGACGAAAAAATAATCTTTTCAATGGCGGGGGTAAATAAGATTTATCCACCCCAGAAACAAGTTTTAAAAAACATTTACCTGTCCTTTTTTTACGGCGCTAAAATTGGGGTTATTGGTTTAAACGGTTCCGGTAAGTCTTCTCTTTTAAAGATCATTGCAGGCTTAGACAAGTCTTTCCAGGGGGAAGTTGTTTTCTCACCAGGATATACTGTAGGCTATCTTGCACAAGAGCCAATATTGGATGAGAATAAAACGGTACGTGAAGTTGTTGAAGAAGGCGTAGCCGAAATCACAGCGATATTAAAAGAATACGAATCCATTAATGAGCAGTTCGGTTTACCTGAGGTATACGAAGATGCTGATGCTATGGATAAACTGATGGCGAAACAAGGTGAGCTTCAGGATAAAATTGATGCCGTTAATGCCTGGGAGCTTGATAATAAACTAGAGCGTGCGATGGACGCATTGCGTTGCCCTGATCCTGAAACCAAAATCGGTGTTTTATCAGGTGGTGAACGCAGACGTGTAGCGATGTGCCGTCTATTACTGCAAGAGCCGGATGTATTGTTGCTAGATGAGCCTACCAACCACTTGGATGCTGAAAGTATCGACTGGTTAGAGCAGTTCTTAAAGAATTATAAAGGAACCGTTATTGCAGTAACTCACGATAGATACTTCCTGGATAACGTTGCAGGATGGATCCTTGAACTTGACAGAGGTGAAGGTATTCCATGGAAAGGTAATTACTCTTCATGGTTAGATCAAAAAGCTAAACGTCTGGCTCAGGAAGAAAAAACAGAAAGCAAACGCCAGAAAACGCTGGAGCGCGAGTTGGAATGGGTACGTATGGCGCCAAAAGCGAGACATGCAAAATCTAAAGCCCGTTTATCTAACTATGATAAACTAGCCTCTGAGGACTCTAAAGAAAGGGAAGACAAGCTGGAGTTATTCATTCCTGCAGGACCGAGATTGGGTAATGTAGTGATTGAAGCGAACAACGTAACGAAAGCATATGGTGATAAGATTTTATTTGAAAATCTGAGCTTTTCGCTACCTCCTGCGGGTATTGTGGGTATTATTGGCCCGAACGGGGCAGGTAAAACCACACTTTTCCGATTGATTACTGAGCAGGAAACCCCGGATAGCGGAACTTTCCGTGTTGGGGAGACTGTTTCCCTGGGTTATGTGGATCAAATGCACAACGACTTAGACCCTGAAAAAACTGTATATGAGAACATTACTGATGGCCTTGACAATATTCAGCTGGGTAATAAAGCGGTAAATGGAAGGGCTTATGTTTCCAAATTTAACTTCAATGGTGGCGATCAACAGAAAAAAGTTGGCGTATTGTCGGGTGGAGAACGTAACCGTGTTCACCTAGCGATTACTTTAAAAAAGGGTGCCAACGTATTGCTACTGGATGAACCTACCAACGATATTGACGTAAACACACTTAGGGCATTAGAAGAGGCATTAGAGAATTTTGGTGGTTGTGCTGTAGTAATCAGTCACGATAGATGGTTCCTAGACAGAATCTGTACACATATTCTTGCTTTCGAAGGCGAATCGCAGGTTTACTTCTTTGAAGGAAATTACAGTGACTACGAAGAAAATCGTAAAAAACGTTTGGGCGATGTAACACCTCATCGTATTAGATACAAAAAGCTGGTGTAAGCAATCTTTCGATAGAAAAGGCGGGTATTTTCACCGCGCATTCAGGGTGTATCACAATTATGATACGCCCTTTTTTTATGTGTTAGATTTAATGTTTTGCCAGCGTATATTTTCCCCAAAAGTCAGTTGAACTAGTCAATGCCTGAGACCCCACAGCAACATCGACAATGGCACTACCTCCACCCGGAGGACCAACTACGATTTCCCTGTTGTCTAATCCAGGCATCTGTAATCCATTGACTTTAACATTATAGGCTAACTCTGTCGGCGCTGCAACAGAAACACCAAGCGCCTCCAACGGAATTGCTAATTCGTAAAAAAAGCTATTATCCTTTTCAATATTGGCGAAGGTTTTTATTCCATACTCGTTATAAATAGAGATTAGCGTCTCCGATGTATTTTTAAAGCCATTGATTTTAATTTCCTTTGCCCTTTCCAGTTTCTTTTTTTGTCCGGCTACTCTGATCGAATCCCGCATCGGATCCTTCAAACCCTTGCGCATAGGAGAAGAAGACACTACAACTGCTCCACTACTGCTTGATCTCACCTGGTCTACAAACGGATAAGTCAAAGAAATACTTTCCTTCTCTTTCTTTTTCCCATCTGGATTTACCGAAAAAGTAATTCCACCTGCCATTATCTTTGTATTATTTTCAACATCTGTGGATTTGATAACCAAATAAAGGTTTTTATCATCATTACAGATTACATAGGAAAGACCTGTTCTTTTGTTAACAGAAAAATCTATGTCTTTCCATTCAAAGTTCTTTCCATCAATTTTGATTGTAGGAGGCGCAAACCTACTAAATCCCTGCGTTTCATCTGTTTTTTGTGCCAGAACAACTGTCACAAATCCGCCTAATAAAGCCGTACAAAGCGTGGTCTTAAGAAAAAGTGATTTCATATTTTGAAAGCTTGGATGATACAATTTAAGATTTAATAAATTGATTTACAAAATATTGCTTAGCTATTAAATATTAAAATTCACCGCCCATGGATGCTTGAAAATAACCACAACATCGAAAAGCATAGACATATGGCTACATAAGCAGGAACACATTTCGCTATAGTTAACAACACGTTGACATAAAATTAAGAAACCACTCAAAATCGACAGTTCGTTTTTTAATACTATTACAGCGGGATAAAATTTCATATAAAGAAACTCCGAACCCTAACAAACGACTGAACAGGCCTATTACTTATAGTTTTTTCTAATCTTCTCCAGCAACTGTTTGGTCTTTCTGATGCCTTCATCTTCTGATCCCGGACCGGAGAATTCTATTCCAACAATTCCTCTCCATTTGGCTGCGTTAATGATTTTAAACATACGTTCATAATCAATATCACTTTCCTCCCCATTCTCATTAAACTTCATTGATTTCGCACTTACTCCTTTTGCGTAAGGCATCATTTCTTCTACGCCCAGGTATTTATCATATTCTTTTCCACCTCCCAATGCAAAATTACCGAAATCGGGTAATGTTCCACAGAAAGGACTGTTCACCTGCTTAATTACATCGGCCAACCAGGCTCCATTAGAAGAGTAACCACCATGGTTCTCTACAATTACATTGATCCTGTGTTTTTTACCATATTCTGTAAGTTTTCCTAAACCGTCGACAGCTGCATCCTTTACCTGTTCCGCAGTTCCTTTACCAGCAGCATTTACACGAATGGTTTTACACCCCAGGTATTTGGCGGCATCAACCCATTTATAATGATTTTCTACAGCTTTTAACCTCG
This sequence comes from Pedobacter nyackensis, assembly GCF_900176505.1. Lineage (GTDB taxonomy): Bacteria > Bacteroidota > Bacteroidia > Sphingobacteriales > Sphingobacteriaceae > Pedobacter > Pedobacter nyackensis. The sequence continues at coordinate 41,991 of NZ_FWYB01000024.1, forward strand.
CCGCAGGGTCGGCATCCCCTAAGTTCCCCTCATTGTCGACCATGATTAGATGGTTCTGAATTCCTTCACCATCTGTTCTGCTCTTCAGCTCTTTTAAGTAAGCGGGATCTTTTTCTTTTTTATCGAAGAAAACACTTACATATTCCACAATATCAATTCCAAAATCCTTTTTAGCCTTAAGCGGAAAATCAAGGTTGTCTAGTTTCTTTGCGAACAAGGTATTGTGCAATGACCACTCGGCCAACGAAATGCTAAAAAACTCCTTTTTACCTGCACCAAAGGCATCTAAAGGAAGTAACGAACCCAAACCTACCGCTCCGCTTAACAGGCCAAGGTCTTTGATAAAGCTTCTGCGATCTTTTGTCATCATCTATATTTTTACGAACTACAATTTATAAATTATTTAATAAGAAAAAACTGTCAATTCCGAATCTATCTTACTTCTATCTTAGATTTGCCAACCTTTAAACTTTTTAAGTATCCTATTTTGGTCCCTTATTAAAGAAGCCATTAAAATACAACAACTGGTATTTTATGGCATTTGCCCAGTAATCCCAGGTATGGGCACCTGGCCTAATGGTAAAATCATGAGGGATATTACCGTATTTCAGTTGCTCATGCAACTTCATATTTACCTGATAAAAGAAATCATCCTTGCCACAGTCGATAATTAATGACAACCTGTTTGGCACTAATAAATACGTCATGTTTACTATAGTATTATCTTTCCAGCGTTGAGCATTTTTATCAAAATCTCCCAATCTTTTTGCGATATTCCAATTTAGCGGAAAGGAAGTTATATCGACTCCACCACTCATGCTTCCCGCGGCTCCAAATACATCCTGGTGCCTGAAAGAAAGATACAAGGCACCATGTCCGCCCATACTCAATCCTGTAATTGCCCTTCCTTTACGGTCATTTATGGTTTTGTAGTTTTTATCCATCCAGTTGACCAGTTCAGTGGCTACATAGGTTTCATACTTCCAGTTCGGATCTATAGGGCTATCGAAGTACCAGCTGGTTACATTTGCATCCGGACAAACAATTATAGCTTGGTAATCATCTGCGTATTTCTGCACGGCAGGGACTTTTTTAATCCACCCATCGTAAGAATCGCCTGCACCATGTAAAAGGTAAACTACCGGGAGAGGTTTACCCTGCCTATAGCTATCTGGCGTAATTACTACAGCTTTGATATTTTTCTTCATTGCTACGCTATAGGTTAGTACCGTATCTACCTTCGCTGCAAAAGCAAGCTGTACACTCAGCATTGCCACGAGACTTAAAAAAAGTATTTTCTTCATGATTGGTTTTTAATTATCGAGCAAACTAAAGTCTGCAATTCGATAAAAAGTTCGGTTATGTTTCCAAATAAAAGTATTTAAACCGCCAAATGAAAATGTTTTTCAAAATTAGTCTTCTCCTACAGCCAGAAATGCCTCATAGGTCATATCATACAGACTTACCACCTTACTGATCACATGATCTGCAGGGTATAAAAAATCTTCTTCCATTTTCTGATAAGTAGTTAAATTCAGTTTTAGTTGTTCTGCTACTTCCGTTTCAGTTTTTTTAGCTTTTTCCCTTAAAAACTGCAGCTTTTCGCCCAAGGTTAGTTTCATGTAGTTCATTAGAATCTTATTTTACAGCACTATTCACATGCTATCAAAAATACGAAAACAAACAATGAATCACCTAAAAACCAACACTTTAACAAAAACAGCACAATTATAAACTACTTAACAAAATTCTGACAAGCAACGTTCTCCAACGATGTTACTTTATATCTTTCAACATATCAATTGCACACTCCAAGGTGAAATTAAATTTATGGAAAAGTGCCCCAAACTTTTTTTCGTCTCGTGTAAGAAAATAGGTCAAATCTCTCAGATAAATTATCCCAACACATTTACCCTCTATTACAAGAGGCAAGAACTCATGATCTTGGTTGAATAGTATTTCCAGGGCATCAATAACCAGTCTTTCGGGATGCAGTCCGACTTGATCATTTAATTCAAAAAGATGAGCTTCATGTTTAATGAGAAAAGATGAAACTACTTGCTCCCCTGATATACAAGATGGTAAAACAGGCGCAAGCTCAACTACAAAATCGTGTAAAGTAGCGAGGGTATACTTAGAGAGTTGATGGTTACTTTTAGCAAAGCCAAATACTCTTTTTATGGTTGTTACACTAGTGTTCCTATTTAGTGATTGATTGATGGCTAAAGCAATCTTTTTACAATCTCTGGAAGTAACCTTCGTTAATCCTATTTTTAAAAGGATGTGTTGTTTTAATTCCTCAGGGATCATTCTAATTGTGCATGTGTCTCTTGTTTAAATTTTAGTCAAAAAAGTATTTGGCGTATAACATTGCACTTAATTTTTAAGCATTCCTGGACTATCTAAAAGCTCCACATCAAAAATCAATGCTGAATATGCAGGGACTAATCCAGGGACACCTCTTTCTGCATACCCCAGCGCCGATGGAATAAATACACGCCATGTGGATCCTGCCGGCATAATTTGTAGAATCTCATTCATCCCTGGTATAAAGGTTAAAGGCTTTCCAGTCAACACTTTTTTCTTCGCGTAGGTGTCTTCAAACAATTTCCCATCTGGGAGATAACCTTTTACATTAAGGAACACAGAGTCGGTAGCCCGAGGTTTAATACCATTCCCAGCCTTCAATATCACATAAGCCACTCCACTTGGCAGCATCCCTACCCCTGTTTTACCTCTTACATTTTCGAATAATAATTTTTCCTGCTGGGTACTTCGTTCCGAAATCAGTCTTTTCTGATAAGCATCCAAACGGGCAGAAACTGAGGATGCATCTACAAGCAAATCCTTATTGAGTAATACATCATCCATTCCTTTGCGGAATAATTCAGGATTCGTTATTGTGAAGCCGTTATTAATAATCCATTGACCAAGGAATGCTCCCAGGGTATACTGAAGGGAGTCTGATGCCATGGCTAACTTTACTGGTGTTGTTACCAATGGCTTAACTTGTCGGATTTGGGCCTTAACATTGAAAGATAGAGCAAATGCTACTACTATTAGTATTATTTTTTTTATCATAAATTAATGTGAGTCTATTGTAAAGCAGCAGTCCTTGAAAACTCAATCCAGTTAGTTCCATCAAAAATAAAGCATACCATAAATGTTCTACCACTGGTGGTACCTGTTGCAAGAGTTGACAATTTTTTACAATTTCCAGCAAAAGTGATAGTCCTACTCGCTGTAGTAGCTGTAAAACATAAATAAACCCTAGAACCGATAGCAGCACTAGTTCCACTGAATGTAAGAGTCGCATTTGCTGATGGTGTCATTGTATAGATCGAAGAACCATCAGGCGTTATTGTCTGCGAAGTTGTCCCCATAGCGGTTGTTGCTTCAAAGACCTCAGCGTTACCAGTTACATTAGGCAGGGTAATAACTTTATTACTTGTGGTTGGAGTCCATGACAAGGTACCTGTAACTCCTGCACTTTGAAGTTCAATTTGATTGGATGTTGCTGATAATTCCAGGGTTGGAGAAGTCACCACCCCCGTAAAAGTTGGAGATGCCAAAGGTGCTTTCAACGCGTTGTTCCCATTCAACTTTTGAATAGCTTGAAGAATATTATCTGTTGCAGCAATAACACCAGCTCCACTAGTATAGCCAGTTAGCACTTTACCTATAACAGCGGGATTGGATATAGTGGATGCATTGCCAGTTGAAGTAACTTCACCAGTTAAATTTGCATTTGTTGTTACTGTCCCTGCCGTTAATCCTGCGGCAGTACCGGTAATATTAGTCCCTACTAACGTTATCGGCGTGCCCAAATTTGGATTAACTAATGTTGGTGAAGTTGCAAAAACTGCAAGCCCAGTTCCTGTTTCATCAGATAAAGCCCCTGCAAGTCCTGCAGAATTGGTTAACATATTTTGTTTATTAGCTGCTGATGTTGTAACAGCAGCATCAGCATAAGCTGTAGTAGCAATAGCTACACTATTATTGCCCGCAATTTGAGTTACTCCTACGGCTCCAGATGAAAGAGTTACTACCCCTGTAAATGTTGGTGAAGCCAAGGGTGCTTTTAATTCAAGATCAGCCACACTTCCTTTTAAGTCCAAAGCTGTCTGAGTTGCAGTACTGATTGGTTTTGCCAGATCAGAAGTATTATCAACATTACCAAGACCAACTGCGACTTTATCAAACGTTCCCAAAGTCTTATCGCCTTTAAGATACTGTGCAGAAGTTCCCGTCGTGATCAATGGCTCTTTTGCATCTAAAGCTACTTGCGTAGCGGTACTGATTGGCTTTGCCAAATCAGAAGTATTGCTCACATCGCCAAGACCAACCATTGCAGCAGTAACACCTGTTACCGTACCGGTAAAAATTGGTGAAGCTAAAGGTGCCTTTAGCGCCAAATCAGCAGCACTACCTTTTGCATCTAAAGCCGCTTGTGTAGCAGTAGATACTGGTTTATTAGCATCGCTAGTGTTATCCACATTGCCAAGTCCTACCATTGTAGCCGTAACACCCGTTACCGCACCAGTAAAAGCTGGTGAAGCTAAGGGCGCTTTTAAAGCAAGATCAGCTACACTTCCTTTTGCATCTAAAGCTGCTTGTGTAGCAGTAGATACTGGTTTATTAGCATCGCTGGTGTTATCCACATTACCTAAACCTACCATCGTAGCCGTAACCCCCGTTACCGTACCGGTAAAAGTTGGTGAAGCCAAAGATGCTTTTAGTGCAAGGTCAGCAGTACTGCCCTTTAAATCTAAAGCCGCTTGAACAGCAGTACTAATTGGCTTTGCCAAATCAGAAGTATTGTTCACTTGGTCAAGACCAACCATTGCAGCAGTAACTCCTGTAACAGTACCAGTGAAAGCTGGTGAGGCCAAAGGTGCTTTTAAAGCTAGGTCAGTTGCATTGCCTTTTGTATCTAAAGCCATTTGAGTAGCAGTAGATACTGGTTTATTAGCATCACTGGTATTATCAACGTTGCCTAAACCAACCATTGTAGCCGTAACACCTGTAACAGTACCAGTAAAAGCTGGTGAAGCCAAAGGTGCTTTTAGCGCCAAATCAGCTGCACTACCTTTTGCATCTAAGGCAGCTTGCGTTGCAGTACTGATTGGCTTAGCCAAGTCAGAAGTATTGTTGACTTGATTAAGACCAACCATTGCAGCAGTAACACCTGTTACTGTTCCTGTAAAAGTTGGCGAAGCCAAAGGCGCTTTTAAGGCTAGATCAGCAGCACTGCCTTTTGCATCTAAAGCCGTCTGAGTAGCAGTAGATACTGGTTTATTTAAATCACAAGTATTATCCACATTACCTAAACCTACCATCGCAGCAGTAACACCCGTTACCGTACCAGTAAAAGTTGGTGAAGCTAATGGTGCCTTTAATGCTAAATCAGCAGCACTACCTTTTGTATC
>NZ_FWYB01000007.1 GCF_900176505.1 Pedobacter nyackensis
AAAAAAGGTACTGTTTTAAAATCCAAATATTTAGACAAAAAAGTATTTTTGTAATCTAAAGAAGTTCAACTACTGAACTATCTTGTGTAGTCTCGATTATCGGATCGGGACTACTTCCTTTATAATTTTCCATAAACTCAGTATCATTTTTCCAAAGGGTATAGATTAGAATTAGTAATTTCCTCTGTATAGCAACTTGGCCTACCATTTTAGAGCTTTTTTTCTGGTTTATTCTCATGTAGATTTCCTTTAATGACTCATTGTATCTGCATGCTACCATTGCAGGAAAATAGAGTGCATTCCTGATATACCTATTTCCTTTCTTAGATATTCTTGTCTTTCCCTTTATTGATGTTCCAGATTCCCTTTGCACAACATCATAGCCTGAATAGCTCACAAGTTGCTTAACGCTACCAAACTGCTTAAAACCCATAGTTTCAGCAAGAATTGTAGCAAGAGTAATAAGGCCGACGCCTCTTATTGTCAACAACTTTCTTACTTTTTCCTTCAGAACCCTGTCGGCTTCTAGAAGTTTCTTGATTTCAATTAGACATTTTGCAATTTCTTTATCTATCTCGACAATCAATTTCTTGTTGCTTTTGATGATGAAATTTTGAATGTCATGTGAGCAATCCTTACTATGCTTAATGTTCCCAAGAGCAGTTTTCTGCTCCTGCAGTTGAACATAATACCGGGTTAGATTCCTAAGCTGCAACAATGCTGCAGGAGGTGGAGCCCATGACTTATGGATTCGCTCTATCCCAAACTGGCTGAGTATTCTCGCATCAACTGCATCTGTCTTTGTCTTGATGTTTAGGCTGGAAAAATAGTGCTTTGAGGTATTGGGTAGCACAACGTGAACCGTTTTCTTGATCTTGTAAAGGTGGTGCGCCAAATGTTCATAGTAAACACCTGTAGCTTCCATCAGGAATACAAGCTCTGTTCCAGCAACAATAATGCTTTTCGCCCACCGTAGCAATTGATTAAAACCCTTGGTGTCGTTACTAAAATCTAAAGACTTTGAGAACGTTAATTTACCGTCCTCTAAACGCTGACATAGACATGCAGTAAATTTAGTTTTTGAGATATCTATCCCAATTGATTGTTTTGTAATAGCCATAATCAAGAATTTAAATCGTATCGACTTAATCCTCCTTCGTCTATCCTTTTGTTTTATTCAGGCTCGTTATAGCGGCCTTAAGTACTGTTCAGACTCCTGAGAATGAAATCGTGTGGATCATCCCTTTTTTACGGTATAGCTGGAAGCTTACCAAGACCGAATTGATCTCACACGAACAGTCAATACATTTTGCATAACAACAATATAATGACCTTTTTAAAATTCTCAGTAAATATAAAAGACCGAATTCCGTTGTCATTCGCACCCCTTTTCTTACTAAATCCCAATCCCTGCTAATGATATCTCCACTGCTTTTATCGGTCCAGCATCTTGAATTCCGCTCATATCTTTGAATACCAGTAACTTTAAAGAAGACAACAGAGCTAAAGCAGTAACCTGAAATTCCGCTGTGCACGTTAATTTTAACGATGCTGTGATCAAGGAAAGTCTGCTTTAGTTTCTTCTGATGAGCCGGAATAGTACTTAGGGATATTTGCATGAGTCAGGTAATCCTGTATAAAACAATGAGACATGGCGTTGCAGAAGAAGCTGTTTTTTCGAATAGGATTAACAACAAAATGAAATTGACATGATGAAGTATTCGTTAGGTTTGGATGTGTCGAACAAAGACATCCATTGTTGCATTTCGGCGATAGATATCTACCAGAATGTTACCGTTAAAGCAAGCCGTAAAATTTTGAACACACAGAAGGGGTTCAGAGATTTGGATGATTGGATTAAGCGGAACCATAAACAAACAACTATTCCATTTGTCATCTGCATGGAAGCTACCGGTGTTTATTACGAAAACTGTGCTATGTATTTGCATAAGGCTGGATACAATGTGTCTGTGATCCTGCCTAATAAGGCAAAAAAGTATCTCCAGGCATCTGGACAGAAGTCGAAAAATGATAAAATTGATGCAAAAGGTCTTGCGCAAATGGGAGCTGAGAAATCATTAAGACTGTGGGAACCGATGGGTGAATACTTCTACCAGCTGAGAGAACTTACCAGGCATGACCAAAGCTTGCAGGAGATGAAGACAGTAATCTCCAATCGCCTTCATGCAACCGAAAGGGGTATGTACGTTAACCAGGATGTGGTAAAACAACTAAGGAGCCAACTAAGATTATTGGAAAAGCAACTAGAGGCTTCCGGAAAACTGATAGATATGCATATTACAGCCAATGATGAAGTCTGCGTAAAAGTTACAAAAATTTGTACAATAAAAGGACTCGGAATCAAGACCGTAGCTACTCTAACCGCAGAAACTAATGGATTTCTGTTATTTGATAATGCTAGGCAATTGGCTAGTTTCGCTGGCTATGATACAGTAGAAAACCAGTCTGGGAGACAGATAGGCAAGACACGTATTTCCAAGAAAGGGAATAGTCATATCCGTAGGATATTGCATATGCCAGCTCTCAGTGTGGTCAGGCACAATGTTCAGCCTTTCATGGGGCTATACGACCGAACGTTAGCCAAGCATGGCATTAAAATGAAAAGTTATGTGGCTGTGCAGAAAAAACTGCTGACAATCGTCTTCGCGCTTTGGAAAAGGAATGAAGCTTTTGACGAAACATACATAAAGAAATATACAGAAGAAAAGGAGTCGGCCCTGCAGCTTGGCTAAACGACCTTCGCCATTAGTGATAATAAAATAGTGCCAACCTATTGTCGGCACTACACAAGGTAGGCATACCGAATGAAGGATCATCGTATGCCTCCTCTCAAGTAGAACAAAATTAAAAAAAATATCAAAAATTACTTGTATTTATACATAGTACCTTGATCCCACGATTATAGATTAGGAAAACAAAGAAAGAAGTAAGAATAAAACAATTAGAAGCGAAATAAAACTGAGCCTCCGGATTAAAGATAAAGCGCAAACGTTTGTGCCTTATTTTAATATAAAGGTGGGCGAGATAATAAGTAAATTGCTTTCTAACCACAACCTAAACCAAATTAGTTTCTTATGAAGAGAATTTCATTGGCTATTCTTCTAATATGCCTTTCTAAACTATCAATCGCTCAAAATAATATCATTCCACTCCCTGAAAACTACCAATCAAACGGTCAGTTATTCAAAATAAACAAAGAAACCAAAATTTATTACCAAAATGGATTAAAAGAGCAGGCAATACTTTTAGCATCTGCGTTAAGTCCGGCAACCGGCTTCGACTTTGAATTGAAGGAAGTTAAAACCTTACCATCAAATGGGATAGTTTTAATGATCTCAAAAAAAGAAAACAACAGCAAGGAAGCCTATAAATTATCAGTTAATAACCAGCAGGTTAAAATTGCCGGAAACAGTAGTGCAGGTACATTCTATGGCATTCAAACTTTATTGCAAATGTTGCCTGCCGAAATTTATAATAAAGAACGCCAAAAGAACAAAGCTTGGGTAATCAATGGTGCAGTAATTAATGATGCACCATCATACCCATGGCGTGGTATGATGCTTGATGTTTCACGCTATTTTTTTAGTAAAGAATATGTGTTAAAGTTTATCGACTTAATGGCCATGTATAAGATGAATGTCTTGCATTTCCATTTGATTGATGATGCGGGTTGGCGATTGGAAATTATCAAATACCCCAAATTAACTGCTATAGGCGGATGGCGTGGACTTGGTTCGGAAAAAACAGGTGGTTACTACACTCAAAAAGACATTAAAGAGATTATAACTTATGCGGCTAAACGAAATGTAGAAGTGGTACCCGAAATTGAGCTACCCGCCCATACTCTGGCCGCAATTGTAGCCTATCCATACTTGGGCTGTACAAACCAACAGTTCGTTATGCCAACACAACATTCTATTAGCAAAGAAATTTATTGCGTAGGTAAAGAGCGTACATTTGATTTTCTTGAAGACGTATTTAAGGAAACTACTGCACTTTTCCCTTCAAAATACATTCATATAGGGGGTGATGAGGCCAATTACAGCAGATGGAAAGAATGTGCTGATTGCCAAAAGAAAAAAGCGGAATTGGGATTAAAAAATGAATCAGAATTGCAAATATATTTCAATAACAGAGTACAATCTATTCTTAAAAAATATGGAAAAACTTTAGTGGGCTGGGATGAGGCGATTGAAGATGGCTTAAAAGAAAAAATGGTTGGCATGATCTGGAATAACAAGAAGAAAATTTCCAAAGCTGTTGAGCAAGGCCATAGCATTGTACAATCGTTAACCGCTTATTGTTATTTTGATATGTTTGAAAAAAATATCCCTGGAGAGGTACAAACAGCTACATGGGTGGGCCCAGTTTCTTTAGAGCGGGTGTATTCCTTCAACCCGATGTTAAGTGATTTAGATGAAAAGTACAGAAGCCAAATATTGGGCGCTTCAGGCACCTTGTGGGCCGACCAGTTTATACATGGCAACAAACTTGCAGAAATGACTCCATTGAATGAAAACCGCTCCGAACAATATTTTGATTATTTGGCCTTACCACGCCTAAGTGCATTAGCAGAAGTTTGTTGGACACCTGTAAAATTGAAAGACTGGACAGCATTTGAAAATAGAATGAGCACACATTACCAACGCTATCAAAACGCAGGCTATGGTTTTAGGCTGCCACAGCCAAAGTTGGTAAGCAACACCAATGTTGATAGCACCAATACCATCACTTTACAAAATGTAGTAAAGGGTGCTGAGATCCGATATACTACCGACGGATCATTTCCAACACCTTACTCAGCACTATATACGCAACCTATCAAAGTTACAAACCCTAGCAATTTCTGGGCGATAACAGTATTAAACAGGCAGCAATATTCGCTACCTTTCTATTTTCCAAACAAATATGATCGTTTCAAAAAACTTGGCGTGTTAGCTACAGAATGGAGTCCATCTAACATTAAGGGAAAGGATTTTACAATTTTAGAGATTAATGCAACTGGCATAGTAAATGCCAACGGCAATTTTATTCTGACGTTTCAGTATACTGGTGGCGAAAGCAGATTGGATATAAACACTATTGCCATATACAAAAACGGCAATAAATTGGCAGAAGAAACGCTTGACGGTTATGCAGGAACCAGCACGAAAAATAATAGCTATACTTTTAATATTAATAATTATGAAACTGGTGCAGCATTTACCATTAAAGCCAATGTAAGCGGACAGGTGAACAATGACTCTAAGGGGGCTATTTTCATAAGAAAGGCAGATTAAACAAAAGAGACGGTCTATAATATATGCCCCAAAAAGTTAGACACTATTTGGGGCATTTTTGAATACTTGAGACAGCCTCTTTGTTTACAAATTCATCGAGCATAAATGGCAGGATGATTTTTTTCATCCAATAAAGATCTTACAAATGAGCATTCACTTTGAGCGAAGATCTTGCTTTTATTTGATGAATATCTTGTTTTTTTAGCCCGAAGTACTTACTATTATTACATCAAGCGAAGTAAAATTAAATTTGGTGATCGATTGAAAGTGTAACCCTTCCTATAAATCGAACTATATAAAAACGAAAATTCGACGTTAATCCAAAACTTTTGGTAGCATCAACAAAAATGGTAATGCCTGATTATAATCCAATTCGATATATTCCAATCCAAGTCTACGGATATTGGTATAATATAAATTATGCTGGTTATAGTAATATTTCTCACTAGGCAAGTACCAAGCCTTTTCTCCCAGTTTCTCCGCTATAAACCATTTTTCGATAAGCCTTGCACTTCGACCATTACCGTCATTCCAGGGATGGATTTTCACAAAGACCAAATGAATCATTGCAGCATAATAAAATACTTCCTCAATGGACAATGGGGTATTCACCAATTGATCAAGGTCATTATAAAACTTCGTCATTTCTTCCTTTACTTGCCCAGGTAAAGCGGCTACATATTCGATTCTTCCATCCGGTGTAGAAACATACATATTATGTTTACGAAAATTCCCCTGAGATTGTTTATCCAGAATATGTTTACTTAGAAGCATGTGTGCTCCTGCTATATTTGATTCATTTAAGCTATTCTCCTGAGCAAAAATATAGGCATCATATAAATCATCAATCTTACGGGTATAATCAATCTGGAAAGGGATACCATCTCTTTTATGTTTAATGAAAGAGTCCAGTTCTATCATTTCTCCCTCAATCTTACTTGAAAACACAGAGGATACGGAAGTATAAAAGCTAAAGCTACTTGTAGATAATTCTGCGTCATGCAAATCATCAAATGCCTGCTGCAGGCCAGAAGGTATTTGTTCAAGATAACTTTTCAACAAATCATTCTGAATAATAACCAAATCTTCCAACATAATCTACATTAGTTAACAGACATAAAAATATAAAAAAAAGCCTTAGATTTCTCTAAGGCTTTCCAATGTACCCAGCGCCGGAGTCGAACCGGCACGGTTTCCCACAGGTGTTTGAGACCAGCGCGTCTACCAATTCCGCCAGCTGGGCATTTGCTTCTTCAGCGGGTTGCAAATGTATAAATAGATTTAACATTTGCCAAATTTATTTTAATTTTCTTCTTTTAGTCTTTTATCAACGTAAAAAGGGGCAAAAGGAAGCAATGAAGCCACTCCGATCAAAGCAGATTTTTTAAAACTCCACTTGTATTCTACCCATGCCATAATCAAAAGCACAAGATAAAGCATAAACAACAAACCATGCGCCCATCCTGTATACTTAACAGCCAAAGGCATCTCAGCCCAATACTTTAATGGCATAGCAATAAATATGAGCAAAACGTAAGAAATTCCTTCAGCTACGGCTACTTTTCTAAAAATTGATAATGTATTCATACAATTGATTTGAGGCCGAAATTACCTCAAATAAACAGTGTAAAAAAGCTTGTAAATGCTTTTTTACACTGTCGTAACAACGCTAACGACCAGCAGTTGCTTTATTTATACTTTCACGGATGCGTAATAAGTACTTATTACGGTAATATAAATCTTTTATGGCTACTAATGATTGCGATTGAGTGGCCTCATCCTGTTCATCAAAAGCAGTAGTTAATTTTAAAATATCATCGGCTATCCCCTGCTCAATCACATCAACCTCAGCCTTAAGCGAAGCTAAGCGCACCGGATCAGGATCAAACTGTAAATCCATCAAAGCTTCGTTCACATCCATCATATCCATTAAGAAGCTTTGTGGGAGCATATAATTCTCTCCTTCGGTAAGCTGTCCCTTTAGTTCTAAAATGTAATGTAAGCGCTTCTGAGGATCACTCAACACCTGATAAGCCTTATTGTTAATGGTACTCAGTTCAAGCACCTCAGCCTGCTTCTCTTCACTTTCGTTGATATAGAAATCAGGATGATACTGCTTACTAAGTGCATAAAACTGTTGTTTTATAGCTGCCTTATCCGGGTTAAAACTCACCGGCAGACTATAAAAGCTAAAATAATCCGTCATCGCTTTACTTAAAGAAAGCCTTAAAAATATCGTTCCCGAGCACAAAGACCATCAACGATAACAGGATCACAAAACCGGCAATCTGTGCACGCTCCATAAATTTATCACCAAGTGGTTTTCCTTTAACCATTTCAACAAGCAAGAACACTACGTGTCCGCCGTCTAATGCAGGAATAGGTAATAAGTTCATAAATGCTAATGCGATTGATATAAAGCCTGTAGAAGCCCAGAATCTAGCCCAGATCCACTCTCCACCATAAACCTTACGTGCAATCTCTACAGGACCTGAAAACGCTTTATTTGCTTGAATTTTACCAGTCAATACCTTCCAGATACCTTTTGCATTATCGCTAAAGGTTTTCCATGCCTGATTTGCGCCAATTGGCAAAGCTGCTATCAAACCGTATTTAATGGTTTCTTCTTTAATTTCATTGATGTTAAAACCAATACCAATAGTACCTGCAGTATCAACAGGAACAGTATAAGTTAAATGCTGTGCACCTCTGTTCACATCAAAAGTTACCGACTTCCCTTTAAACTTAGGAATCAGCTCTCTCACATCAGCATCGTATTTTACAGGAACTGAATTGATCGCAGTAATTCTATCACCTTTTTGCAGACCAGCCTTAAATGCTGCTTTACCTGCTATAATACTATCAACAGTTGAAGTTAAAAGCGGTGCACGGCTAATAAATGCTTCGATTCCTAAATCAGAAACTTTATTTAAGATATTATCAGGAACTTTAATATCCATGGTTTTATCACCACGAACGATAGTTAAACTGGTGTTACCCAATAAAACTTTTGAGCTCATCAGCTCTTCAAAACGGATTACTTTATTGCCATTTACCGCAATAACCCTATCTCCTTTTTGTAAGCCGATTTCTTTACCTATGCTACCAGGGTTGATTCCGTTTTGTACAGAACTGTTAGCAATATAAGTCTCACCATATTTAAAAGTAAGCATCCAGAAAATGAAGATACCTACAATGATATTCACCACTACACCACCTAACATTACAATCAGACGCTGCCAAGCTGGTTTTGATCTGAATTCCCATGGCTGTGCCGGTTGATTCATTTGCTCGGTATCCATAGATTCATCTATCATCCCAGCAATTTTAACATAACCACCCAATGGCAACCATCCTATACCATATTCGCAATCACCTTTTTTGAAGCTAAATAATTTAAAACCCCAGGCGTCAAAAAACAGGTAAAACTTCTCTACTTTAATTCCGAAGGCACGCGCCGCCAAAAAATGTCCTAACTCATGTAAAATTACCAGTATCGACAATCCCAGCAATAACTGGGCAGCCATAATCAATCCACTCATATTTTTATTTTAATGTTCTACTTTGATCTTAAAAATTCTTTTTTGTTACCAGTTGACTCGCAAATATACGTGTATGGCTGTCTGTTTCTAAATAATTATTCAGGCTCGGCTTCTCTACAAACTCGATTCCCTCCATACAAGCTTCAATAACGTCGCTCATTTCTATAAAACCGATCTTATCCTGCAAAAAGGCTTCTACCACCACCTCGTTTGCAGCATTAATGATACAAGCCATATTCCCGCCCTTACGCAAGGCAGTATAAGCCAAATCAAGATTTCTAAAGGTTTTTAAATCGGGTTTAAAGAAGTTCAGTTCCGGATAATCCACGAAATTGAAACGCTTAAAGTCGCTACTTATTCTGTCAGGATAGGCTAAAGCGTAATGAATAGGCAAATTCATATCGGGCACCCCCATTTGAGCCTTCATCGATCCATCATGAAATTGTACCAATGAATGGATGATAGATTGTGGATGTACAATCACATCAATCTGATCAGCCTCCAGGTCGAACAACCACTTGGCTTCAATTACCTCAAGCCCTTTATTCATCAATGAAGCGGAGTCAATAGTAATCTTTGCCCCCATTACCCAGTTTGGATGTTTTAAAGCCTCTGCTTTTGTAACTCCTTTAAGGAAAGAAATGTCTTTTCCTCTAAATGGTCCGCCGGATGCAGTAAGGTATATTTTCTCAATGGAATGACCAGCTTCGCCAACCAGACACTGAAAAATAGCAGAGTGTTCCGAATCAACAGGAATAATCTTTACGCCATTTTCTTTTGCAAGCTCAGTAATCAGGTCACCGGCAACTACCAGGGTTTCTTTATTCGCTAAAGCGATGTCTTTTTTTGCTTTTATAGCAGCGATTGTTGGGCGCAAACCTACTGAACCAACGATTGCAGTAAGTACCAGATCAACACCTTCTAAAACCGCAGCCTCGCATAAAGCTGCTTCACCGGCCAAAACCTTAATATCTGTTCCAGCTAGAGCGTCTTTTACAGTTTGGTATTTACTTTCATCGGTTACCACCACCATTGAGGGCTTGAATTTCAAAGCCTGCTCAATCAATAAATTGGCATTGGCATGTGCCGTAAGCGCAAGTATCCTGTACAAATCAGGATTCGCCGCTATAACATTTAATGCCTGGGTACCTACAGAACCTGTAGAACCTAATATGGATATGTTTTTCAATTAAATTCTCCCTTGTTGTTCGTCATCATGACGAGTTATAAAACCACTTAAATCATCCGCAATCTTCCTGTCGTTGGATAAGCGTGGAACTTTATTCTGTCCCCCAAGCTTCCCTTGTGTCCTCATATAGTTCACAAACGCATCCTTTTCTAGTGAACGAATGATCAAAGGTTGTAATATTTTACCCTCAATAAGGTCAAAATAGTAAATATTCTTCTTTTGTAAAGCCTCGTCTACCTTTTTACTAAAAGCAACTTTATCTAAAGGAGGTTTAGAGAACTCTATAAACCACTCATGATAAGGCAACTCGCCCGCCGCAGTGCTCACTTGCGGAGCCACAGTAAATTCGGTAATTCCTACGCCCTCTTCATTGGCTACAGAAAGCAATGCATGCTCTACCTCTTCGCCAATCACATGCTCACCAAAGGCGGATATAAAATGCTTAATCCTGCCGGTAACCATAATTTTGTATGGATCTTTAGATACAAATTTAATGGTATCACCGATCACGTATCCCCACAAACCTGCGTTGGTATTTAAAATCAATGCATAATTGGTATCCAGCTCTACCTGATCTAAACTTAATCGCGTAGGGTTGTCGTTGTAAAATTCATCCGTAGGAATAAACTCATAGAACATTCCGGCATTTGCCAGAAGCAACAGGCTTTTGTCGGCCTGACTATCCTGATAAGCGATAAAACCTTCGGAGGCGGGATAGGTCTCTATGGAATCTATCTTTTTGCCAATACTGGCTTCAATTTTTGAACGGTAAGGTTCGTAATTTACCCCACCGTAAACAAATAGTTCAAAATTTGGGAAGATATCCTTAATCTTTTTGCCACCTGTTTTTTCCGACAAGCGGTCGAAATACATCTGTACCCATGGTGGTATCCCCGAAATCAGGGTCATATCTTCATTGATGGTTTCCTTCACAATGGCATCTACCTTCTCTTCCCAATCCTCAATACAATTTGTTTGATAGGAAGGTAAGCGGTTCTTCTGCAAATAAGCGGGTACCAAGTTGGCTACGATACCGGATAAACGACCAACGTTTATTCCATTCTTCTTGCTCATCACCGGACTGCCCTGCAAAAAGATCATTTTGCCATCAATAAATTTCACCTTCCCGGTTTCATGAACATAGGTAAGTAAGGCATTGCGGGCTGCTTTAATATGCTCGGGCATGGATTCGGCCGAGATAGGAATATATTTCACACCCGAAGTAGTGCCTGATGTTTTAGCAAAATACTTAGGCTTTCCTTTCCACATCACGTCCTTTTCGCCGGCAACTACCCGATCAATATATGGCCGTAACTCTTCATAGTCCCGTATTGGAACCAGCTTTTTAAATCCTTCGTAAGTTTTTATCGATGCGAAGTGATGGTCTTTACCGAAAGCAGTATCCTTGGCGGCAGCAACCAGCTGTTTAAGCGTATCGTGCTGAGCCTTCACCGCATTTTTTTTCCATTTGTTGATACCTTTTACTACAAAGGCAGCAAATGGCTTACTTAATGCCGCTTTTAATCCCATAAAAACTGATTAAACAATATTATGAATAATATCAGGCTCGCCCTCTCCTTTGTATTCACTTATCATTTTTCTGTAAGCGATGGTTAAAGCCACACTTGATAGTGGTACTATGATGAAAGAGCTCAGAACATTGATGAAGAAGGCAATCACAGGCCATTGAAGGTAACTAACAAACAAGTAGAGCAAATGAAAACCGCCCAATACCAACAGGAGTAATAAGATTTTGGTAAAATTACCCTTTGTGGTAGCCAGACTAAATTTGATAGACAAAAATGGAGGCAGGTTCTTATCAATAATAAAGAAGGGGAAAAATGATATTCTTATCCAGGTAATAAATATAGCAATGATACCTACCGAAATAGCAATATTGGTAATAATATCCATATTGATTCCCGTATAAATAAAGGGAAATGCGATTAAGATCACCAGTGAATAAACACCAATGATGCAAAGCATAAAATACAGCATCGCTACAAGGAATCTGATGATCTGTTTCCTGGTCGGAATTGTGCTCACAATACTCACATTTAAATCATCATCCAACAGATGGAAGATGTATTTAAAGAGCGACAGGTTGATGGTAAAGTAGAACATGATGAAAAAGAACGCCATCAGCGCACTTAGTCCCATATTAACGTCCTTCAAAAAAAACGCCATTAGCCCTGATGCATTGGAGGTAATGAACATTAAAAAGCAAAGTGTGGCGATGGAAAAGTAATTTTTCTTGGTTACGGCCCAGGCCTTACCTATCGTCTCATTTACAGTAAACGTGCTTTCCTTTAAAAACTCTATCATTGTTGTTTTAATACTATTCTTTTAAAAAAATCCTGCATAAAACCTAAGCCGTAGGCTGTCAGTTGAATAAACGCAGCAATAATACTCAAAAATGCAACCTTTAACGATTTATTAACCTGCCATGAATGAAAAAATATCAACATTAGGTATAACAACAACATAAAGTTACACAAATACGCTAAAGGACTGTAAAATATGTTCATCAACAGCGTAAATATCACTCCACACGTAAAAATGGCAGGAAAGAAATGAACCAGCTTTAGTTCTGAAGGGAAAAACTTATAAATATTTATCCTTGCCCTGCCAAAAAAATGGAGCTGCTTGTAAAACTGTGCAAAACTTGTACGCCTTTTATGGTAAACTTTAGCGCCCGGAATCAATCCAATCTTAAATCCGTTTTCATGGATACGGATACTATACTCAATATCTTCGCCTAGTCTGGTTAAAATAAAGCCACCAACCTTTTCCCATACCTCTCGCGATACGCCCATGTTAAAACTACGGGGATGGAACTGGCCCATGTGTTTTTTATTACCACGAATACCTCCGGTAGTAAAGGGAGAAGTCATGGCATAGCTGATTGCCTTTTGAATCGGTGTAAAGCTTTCATGCGCAGCATCTGGTCCGCCATAGGCGTCGAGTTTATGCTCAAACAGATAATCCTTTACGGTTTCCAGATAATCTTCAGGAATCAGGCAATCTGAATCAAAGATCACAAAGTAATCGCCTTTAGCCCGTTCGAAACCATAGTTACGGGCAAAGCCCTGTCCTTCATTGGGCTTGAAAAAATATTTTACATCAAGCTTATTGGCATACTTATCAACGATAGCTTTGGCATCATTTACAGATCCGTCTTCTATGACTAAAACCTCAAACTGTAAATAAGTTTGAAGCGTTAGCGTATTCAACAACTCGTCTATTTCTAGCGGACGGTTGTAAAGCGGGATGATTATAGAAAAAAACATGTTTTATATGATCTCTTTTTCAATCAGGTAATGATTGCGCTCAGTAGCATTTCTGGTTACCAATTCGGCCACAAAGCCCGTCAGGAACAATTGCGAACCTAGTATAATGGCTACAAGTGCGATATAAAATAAGGGCTGGTCTGTTACATCTCTCTTATATGAGAGATTCATCCCGATATGGTAAAGCTTAACGCCAATCAGCCATATCGCCATAAAAGTTCCTATCAGGAAGCTTAAAACACCCAGCGAACCGAAAAAATGCATCGGTCTTTTGCCAAACTTGCCTACAAAAAAGATAGACAGTAAATCAAGGAAACCATTGATGAAACGACTTAGACCAAATTTAGTAACGCCGTACTTTCTTGCACGGTGCTCTACTACCTGCTCCCCTATCTTTTTGAACCCTGCCCATTTGGCAATTACTGGTATGTATCTGTGCATCTCACCATAAACCTCAATGGTTTTAACCACATCTTTACGGTAAGCTTTTAAGCCACAATTGAAATCGTTTAACTGAATACCCGACATACGACGTGTAGCCGCATTAAACAATTTAGTAGGTATGGTTTTGGTAATTGGATCGTAACGTTTCTTCTTCCAACCTGAAATGATGTCGAGCTTCTCTTCAGTGATTCTGCGGAACAGTTCAGGTATTTCATCCGGACTATCCTGCAAATCGGCATCCATAGTAATGATTACATCTCCTTCAGCCGCAGCAAAAGCTACATTTAAAGCCGCCGACTTACCATAATTCCTTCTGAATTTGATGGCTTTCAGGGCATCGAACTCCATTTTCAACTCTTCTATAACAGCCCATGATGAATCTGTACTTCCATCATCAACGAAAAGGATTTCATAAGAAAAGTTATTTTCCCGCATTACCTTGGCTATCCAGGCGGTTAATTCAGGAAGAGACTCGTCTTCATTATATAATGGGATTACGACAGAAATATCCATGTGTGCTTATAAACGCTAAAAAACAAATGCAAACTTATGTAAATTCTAACAATTTTCCCTTTATATTTAATCCATTAACAATAGCTCATGAAGAAAATAACGCTACTTACCTTAGGCTTAACAGCTGCAGTAACTACTTATGCACAGCAATTAAATGTGCCTAAAAACAAGCAATTTGAATATATTACTAAAAACACCCATTTTGGCACTTATAAGGGTGAAGAGCAAACTACCTATGCTTTCAAATCCCTGGGTAAAAATGCCTCCGGTAATAACGTACTCGAGTGCAGACTTGTAAAGAGCATCATAAAAGAAGATATAGGAAAATCCCGATTAAATACAGATTCAATTCACAATACCAATTTAAACAATACCAGCCTTCTCTTTCCTTTGGCCATGTTAAACAAGCCTTTTTCGGTAGTAGTAAGTCCAAAAGGAGAAGTACTTTCTGTTGATGGCATCGAGCCTGCACTAAAAGCAGCTATAGCCCAATGGAATCTGCAGCCTGCAATAGAAAAACAGTTGATTGACAATGCCAATGGATTCCGTTACACCATGCAAGGCCTTTTCTTCCTGTTTCCGGAAAAAAGTTTAGCGATATCCCCAGAGTGGGAAAACAAAGATTCTGGTTTAAAATTTAAGGTGGGTAGTAAAAAAAACAATTCCCTTATCGTCAATTCATCTAAAAAAGACACCAGCGGAAATAGTGTTCAAGATAAATCTGCCATTGATCTTGTTACAGGTTTAAAACAAACCTCTCAAACAGAAATAAAATTTGGCAAAATGCAAGGTGGAGTAAATGGGTCTCAAAAAATAAGTAACAGCATTACAAAAACTAAAATAGATACAAGCTGGATCAATATGCGCGTAAAATTCAGCCATTGGAGTACCACAATCAAAAACGAACTGGGTTACGATTCTGTAAAAATAGCTGCTGCTTTTAGAGCGAATGACCAGAAGTTTAGTAAAGACCAATACTATATGGTCAATAAATTGAGCCTGATACAGCAAATGCGCAGTGAGACTTCTTATAAAATATATGACAGTCTACTCCTGCTTACCCCAAACAAATACCTGGAAGGCACGCATCATCTTTTCAATAAACTAGGCAGCGCATTGGACAAAGAAGGAGCTGCATCTGCCTACGATGTTAGTAAATATACTTACAAAACAGAGTCGTTTAACAACTGGGTACAGAATTCCCTGGCACAATATTTCCTCCCCTATGATGATACAGCTAACCCATTAATGGCCAAAAGCTACGAACTCCTGGAGCTGTTCATGAATGACAAGGATCCGCTTTACCGGGAAAAAATAAAGCCCCTGTACCTATGGGCAATGACAGAAAAGCAACCACAAAATACTGCGCTTGTAATAAAAAATGCAGCGGAATATACTAAAATGAGCGACGCTCAAATGCATAATGGAAATGCAGGCAGGTATGCTTTGTTAATGTATAATACCCTTCTGAAAGCCAAAGCACAGACCGAAGCCGATTCCCTACTTAACTATACCATCAAAAAGCTTGAAAAATATGCTGCCGATGGTTCAAATCCAAACCGTAAAGCAGAGCAGAACATACTTGCCCATGCCTGGTATTTAAAATATCAGACCGCCTTAGCTACAGATTCAACAAAGGCGCTGAAATATCTAGCAAAAGCATCAGCGTATTCTCCAAAAGGAGAAACAGAAAGAGCCCATATTAGTTTCTACGACCGCGTTTTCCTTAAATCGAAAGAAAGCTACCGTGATGAATACATGAATGTATTATTGAAAGGTGGTAATACGACAGAGGCCATGCAGCTTTTTGCCGTACAAATTACTGCGAACCCTGAGAGCCTGGCCGAAATGCAGAAACTATACAAAACACGTTTCCCGAATAATGATTTTAAGTCCTTTATGGTTAACAACGTTATCAACAGCTGGAAAACGGCACCAGATTTTAAGCTAAAGAATATAGACGGAAAAGAACAATCGCTAAGCGACTTTAAGGACAAATGGCTGGTATTGGATTTTTGGGGTACCTGGTGCGGCCCATGTAAAGAAGAACTACCAAGTGTAAATAAATTCTATTTAGAACTGGAGGAAGGAAAGCATGGTAATACAAAGTTCCTGAGCATCGCCTGCCGCGATGAAGAAAACCGCGTTAAAACCTTCATTAATACAAACAAATATTCCATTCCGGTGGTCATGTCTGACAATAAAGTAGAAGGCGATTATAAAATTACCGGCTACCCTTCAAAGATCCTTGTTTCGCCAGAAGGCAAAATGCTTAACATCGATTTTGGAAAAGATTGGAAAAAGGTATTAAAGGAATTAAACAGCATCTATGCTTTATAGTTAAAAAAAAAATCCTGCAGTATTCTGTTTCAGCCAAACTCCCAACTTCGCTCTATGTTTTGCACCATACTGAGCTCCCTGCTTTTGCTCCCTACTTTTTACACCTTGCTTTTACGCCATGCTTGAAATAAAAATTAGTTTCTCCGAAGCGGCCTCAGGCGCTTTTGCTTTTTCAGCAAAAGATGCCAGACGCTGAGGAGAATACTTATTTTTATCCTTTTATCCTTACTTTTGCCCCTCAATGAAAGTCACTTATACTAAAGCCCTTGCCAGAAAAATACTGCTATCATTCCTGGCATTTGTTATTCTTTTGGCTATAGCAGCCTTTTTTGTCCGCAGTTCCATCACTAAAAAACTGGAAGACATATCCAAATTAGCCAGCAATGTAGAGCATCGTCTTAAGCCGGAACAAGCGCTTTTGTTACTTCATCAGGCGGAAGACGACTTTCAGGAATCCTTGTTGGACGTTAACGGGCCTAAAAGCATTGAGTATAAAATAAAACTTACTCAGGCCTTCAACAAAATAGATACCCTGTTAAAAACGAATACCGATACCACGCAGCTAACCACAGCGCAAGGCAACCAGGTAAGGGTATGGTATAAAAAGAAACTTGAATTATCTGATAGGTTGTTTCAGCTTAAACATAATTTCGACTCGCTTTTAACTGTCTACGCCGAGTTTAACAGCCAGGCTGATCAAAACCAGCAAATTGAAACCACTTCAAGCATTAATTCCCGCAAAAGGAAAGTTAACAGCAAAACAGATACCGTAAGGAACGATATATCCCAGGAGAAAAAGGGCCTCTTTGGCAGGTTAAAAGATGCCATTGCTAATAAAAACGGTACGACTAAGGGTATTGTAGAGATTAGACACAACAACAGTACAAACATTGCGGATATAACCACACAAAAGATTATTGCCCGCGATAGAACCAATAACGCAAAAAAGCTACAGCAACTGCAGCAGCATAACGTGAAAATGCTGGGTATGCAAAGGGAACTCATCTCGCTTAACACACACATCAGCAATGAGCTGGAACGTATTGTAAACGATTTAAAAGACCTCAATTATAAAATGGCTGAGGAGCTGAAAGGAATGGCCTTTAAAAACTATCAGGAAACTACTTCCCTGCTCAACAAGTTTTATCTGGCTGCATTGTTCCTGGTACTTCTTTTTGCAGTATTATTGATCATTTTCATTCTTCAGCTCAATAAATCAGAACAGCAACTGCTAAAAGAGAATGAAAGATCGGTGAATATTGCCCAGCAAAAGATGGAACTCCTCACCCACATGACCCATGAGATTAGAAATCCATTAACGGCCATCAAAGGCTTCCTTTATGTTTTTGCTAAAACCGACCTCAACCCGCGTCAAACAGAAATGCTTCAATCTATAAAAGGTTCGTCGGATATGTTGTTGCGTACTTTAAACGACACGCTGGACGCTGCTAAAATGGAAACGAGCGAACTTAAAATAGAAAACGACCCATTCAATCCATATACAACGGTAAACGAGGTAATCGAAAGCATGAGTTATAGCGCAACCAAAAAGAAACTGGCACTTAACTATAATTTTAACGGAGATCAGGCCGCAATTGTACTTGGAGATGGATTCCGCTTAAAACAGATAATGGTTAACCTTTTGAGCAATGCGATAAAGTATACTAACGAAGGTCAGGTAACCATCAATGCAGAGTTATCAAGTCAGGACGCCCGTTTGCAGATCGATGTTATAGATACAGGCATGGGTATTGGTGCAGACCAGCAAGCCAGTCTTTTCTCCCAGTATTACCAAACCAGCTCTTCAAAAGGTCAGGTGGGTACCGGACTAGGCTTATACATCTGTAAGCAACTGGTAGAAATGCAAAAAGGAAAAATCAGTGTAAAAAGTGAAAAGGGTATTGGAACAACCTTTAGTTTCTTTATCCCTTATCAGAAAAATTAAACACAAAAAAATAGACTGCCATAGGGTTGTCAGTAACTATCCTTTCTTTGGTTAAAACCTACAATCAATGGAAAAATTAGATCTTACAAAACAACACAAGGCGTATTACTCTGCAAAAAAACAGCCTCAACTTATCGAAATTGAAGCTGCTCAGTTCCTGTCGGTCACCGGCAAAGGCGATCCTTCCGAAAAACCATATATGGATAAGATTCAGGCGCTTTATGCTACTGCGTATACCATAAAGTTTTTAAATAAAGCGGCTGATAAAGATTTTGTAGTGGCCAAATTAGAGGGGCTATGGGAATTTGACGAAGAAAAATATCCCAATCTTTCTCTCACTGAAGCCCCTGCGAAAGTACCGCGGAGTGAATGGAAGTACCGCATGCTGATCAGGGTGCCCGAATATGTTACCCAAGAACAGGTAAATGCTTCAATCCGTCAGGTGATCGAAAAAAAGCAAATACATTTGGCAGCGGATGTTGAGTTGTACAACATGAATGAAGGAAAAGTAGTGCAGATGCTGCACACAGGTCCATTTGCCAATGAGCCTGAAACCCTTGGCCAGATGCATGAATTTATAAAGGCAAATGGTTTACAACGAAATGGCTTGCATCATGAAATTTACTTGTCAGACTTAAGGAGAACGCCGGCAGAAAAGCTAAAAACGATACTAAGGGAACCGGTAAAATAGTAAAAATAAAAAAGCCTTCTTTCTGCTTATAGAAAGAAGGCTAAAATATTAAATGAATCTTATTCAGATTACTCCGCTTAGCGAACCGGTGTTTCGTTCTTAATAACCAGAGCTCCGATTACGCTGGTAACCAAACCAAACAACGTATAAGTAATGGCAGCGCCAAAACCAATAAAAAATACCATGTATGATTTCATCATCTCTACGCCTTTAAGCTTGGTTTCATCGCCATTGGCAGCTTCACGGGCATTATCAATCAAACGCTCAAATGCAGCCGGATCCAGAACTTTATAATACAACATCAATACGACTGCAATAAACAATCCGGCATATGCTGCTACTTTAAAACCAGCAGAGAAAGCTGTTTTAAACGAGATAAAACCACCCAGATCTTTCTTGTAATTGGTTTGCACAAATACAATGGCCAAAATAAAAGGAAGGTAAGAAGCAATAGAGCTTATTGCCCTTTCGGCAACTGAACTATTCGGGTCATTTTGGTCGATACCAGCTACTTTAAAAATATAGATCAGCGCCAAAAAGTAAATTGAATAAATCAGCGCACTTTTAAAAGCCAGCGCATTCGGTGTATTTACCTTTACAACGGTTTCTTCTTGCATATCCAAAGTATTAGTTGTTAAATGCAGCGATCAGTGAATAAACAGCAATATCAAACTCCTTATTCGCACTGTAAGTTTCCAAATCTTTAATCACCTCTTCATTGGCCTTAGGCTGATTGAAGAAAACCATAAATGGTACAAACAGTTCTTCCATTTCTTCACCAAGTTCGATCATACCTGCGTGACTGCAAATATCTTCTACACTGCTCTCAGCCAATTGCTGATTAGTGATCAGGTCTTCATAAATATGGAATTCATCCTGGAACTCATCCTCTTCAACTAGTAAGAACTCTTTCAGGAAGTCATCCAGCTCAGGCTTGATCTTCTCGTCGTGACACTCGTTGATGTACAACAACAGGTTTAACAATTCTGTACCCCTATCAATGGTATCCTCTTCAATATCTGCCCATTCTTCTGAATCCAGATAATCCTCTTCCAGTTTCTTCACATCATTAGCAAAGAAGTTAATCATTAGCAAGTCAAAGAATACTTCCCTTAACTCATCAAAAGCAGGATGCTCATCAAATGCCCCATCAAACTCCTCTACCTTCTCTAAGAAACCAAGGTCTTTGCTAAAA
Source organism: Pedobacter nyackensis (assembly GCF_900176505.1). GTDB lineage: Bacteria > Bacteroidota > Bacteroidia > Sphingobacteriales > Sphingobacteriaceae > Pedobacter > Pedobacter nyackensis. The sequence goes on from NZ_FWYB01000007.1 coordinate 20,450, forward strand.
ACTTCAATCAAACTATCTTTAAGTTGAACAGAGTCTTTTCCAGATGCTACTGAAAACTTATCTAATGATGCGATTAACGCAGCTTTTACATGATTATCCATACGATTGTAATTGTTTGTTATTGTATACCAGTGTTACTTTACCGGTTAATTTTTTATTTAGTAATGGCGTATTTGCTGATTTTGAGAAGTTATTATCCGCATTATAGGTCCATTCCGCAGCTGGATTATAAATCGCAAAGTTAGCCTCAGCTCCTGTTTTAATTACCGGAACTGTGAGATTAAGCAGCCTACGTGGATTTATCGAAAGCTTTTCTGCAATCTGCCCGGCATCCAGTCCTGCTTTGATTAACAAAGGCAATACCGTTTGCAATGCAATGATACCATAAGAAGCAATTTCAAACTCCACATCTTTGAATTCAATTTCGTGCGGGCGATGTTGTGAACTGATGGCGTCGATAGTTCCGTCTTTTAAACCCGAAATCAGCGCCTTCACATCAGTTTTACCACGCAATGGAGGTTTCACCTTGTAATTGCTATCAAAATCGCTCAGGAGCTCTTCTGTAAACACTAAATGATGTGCTGCAACATCACAGGTAATTTTAACACCGTCCTTCTTAGCTTTTTTAATCAGTGCTACCGAACCGGCAGTAGAGATATTGCTGATATGTACAGGTGCATCATGATAAGTAGCTAAGAATATATCTCTGCTGATGTGCATTTCCTCTGCCAATGCTGGCAAACCTTTCATGCCTAGCAGCACGCTATTTTTACTTTCGTTGATCTGCGATTTACCGGCGATTGATTTGTTTTCAGGATAAACCATCAGCAAACCGTTTATTCCTTTTGCATATTGCAAAGCGCGACTCATAAAGCCATCATCCGTGATTGCTTTTGTACCATCCGAAAATGCTACTGCACCTGCTTGCTGCATATCGTACAATTCGGCAAGCTCTTTACCCTCCAGATCCTGACTTACAGCACCCACAGGTAGCACATCTACCAAATTACCTTTTGCTTTATTAATGATGTAAGCTACTTCCCCTTTAGAATGAACGACAGGTTTAGTATGTGGCAAAACTGCCAATCCTGTAAAACCACCTGCCGCAGCCGCAGCAGTAGCAGTGTAGATGTCTTCTTTAGTTTCGAATCCCGGATCTCCGATTGAGCAGTTCAAATCAAAGAAACCTGGTGAAAGCACCAAACCTGAACCATCAATAACGGTATCCCCATTTACTGCAGTCAAGACACCCAATTGAGTATCGATATCCGTTATTTTACCCTGCTCTATACGTAGATCACATTTTTGCTGGTTAAACTGACTGTTAGGATCGGCAATGGTTACGCCTGCGATGAGAAGATTCATGTTGTTTGTATATTTTTTGAATTATTAAAAAATCTGATCAATAGGATTTCAATAGCTAAGAAAACAACAGCCAAAATTAGGCAAAGTTTCCATAACTCGTTACTGTTATTTTTCAACGCTATGCCCATAGACAAGGCGTCCTTCTTAGCATCGTAAAAACCTATATTATCTTTGTTAAGCAAAGCTTTAATTTCATTTTCGGTGGCATAATGCATGTCCGACTCCGAGCGGTCGTCGTTAAAAGCAACAACAGATAAAACAGAATCCGCTTTCTTTAATTGATAAAAGCCTGATTTCTTTACCTGATCCGCTACATACAAAAGCGTTTTACCCGGTGTTTGTCTGACTTCAGGAATTACCTCAAACCCGTTGGATACTAATTTTAAAGATTGATTACCGGAAAGGTTGATTTTTGCACTTTCCAATACATTGTTTCTTCCAGTGATGTAATAAAATGGTTGTTCCTTATTACTGCCAAAAGCTACTTTAAACATTAAAGGCACAAATACCGGATGACGGGCGATGTTACCATCCTTAGCATCCAAAGAGCTTGCCGACAAATACACTTTGCCTGCGCCGATGTTATACCCCGCAAAAAGGAATCTGTTGAGGGGAAGTTTTAGAATGTTCTCCTTATTGCTTTTGTTTTGCTCTGCGTAACTAAAGTACCTGCTCACAACCGGCAAATCTATATTTTCTGGAACCTGCTCAAACACATCTTTAAAAACTGAGTTTTTCAAATCGATAGTGCTTGCGATGGAAGGCCCGGTTATCAGCTCCTGCACAGCAGGCAATGACAACCCGTTTAAGAAGGAAGAATAAAGATTCGTGTTTGCATCCAGATTAGGGAATACAACTACGGTCCCGCCGTTTTGTACATAAAGCTTTAATTGCTGAGCCAATCCCGATGATGGTTCTTTCAAACCATCCAATACGATCAGGCTATATTCAGGAAATGCCGAATACCTGATGTTCGATTCAGGCATTTCTGTAAGTTTAAAATAAGCATCTGCCGAAAAAAGTGAACGAATGTATCTTTCAGAAGGATTACCACTAATGCTCAATACCTTCAGATCCGGTTGCACTTTAAAAGTGAAATTCAGATTATCATCAAAAGTTAATGGGAAATCTTTGATCGCTAATGTTCCTTGCTTCCATCCGCCATTAAGACCGCTAAAGGACAGGGTGTCTTTTAAAATCTTCCCTGCCGGGATGCTCACATTACTAATTGCCTTTTGTTGTTTATTGATTGTCAGCTTTACCGGAATATCGCTAGCATCCTCATCACCGTAATTGTGCAGCTGTACCACAAACTGCTCCGCCTGATTGGGCAGATGAACAGGAGATAGACTCCAGATGCTATCTATCGAAATATTAGGTAAGCTGTTTGCGTTTAATTTTAGAAATGAATAGTTGAGGGCATTATTGGTTTTAACCGGTTGTGTACCCACAAAGCCTTTCTGAAAATCGGACAATAAATAGGCGACTTCATTAACATTGGTGGAAATGTCTGTCTCCAGTCTGTTCACTACCTGCTGCAAAGACCTTCCACTTGCCGAAATTTTAACATCATCCAGCAATCGCACAAATTCTTCCCTGTTAACCGCCCGCTGGTGCTTGCCTTCAAAATCATTCGTAACCAGTTTAAACTGATCAGTCATGGCATAAGCCCTGGCAATTTCCTTCGCCTTTCGCTTCGCCTCTTCCAGTAGGTTCCCCTCCTTATTCAGGCTTTCCATACTGTACGAATTATCGATATAGATACTGATCAGATTACGGTTTGAAGATTGATTATCGCTTCCCCAAGCGGGGATGAATGGCCTGGCAAAAGCCAATACCAAAAAGGTGACAGCCAATATCCGGCTAAACAGAACCAGTAAATGTTTTAATTTTTCTCTTGATGAGTTTTGCTCTTTAACGGCAGTCAGAAACTGCACATTACTGAAGTAAACCTTCTTAAATTTCCTGAAATTGAATAAGTGAATTGCAATAGGTATGGCTATTGCCAGCAGTGCAAAAAGAAAACCTGGGTATAGGAAATTCATTAAAAACCAAAGTTAGCACTTTTACATGAATTTCTTCATAGCTGCGTATAAAGTTTCATCCAAACCATAAACATCTGGTCTGAACTGTATCACCCCATTTTGCGACCATGCCGTGATGTAATTGATAATCAATGGCACTGGCTTCTTAGCCCCAAACCACTTAGGTTTTAACTTAAATACATTTAACGTATCCGTTTTTTTGGCCATTTTCTGCTTAAAGACTTCCATCTTCGTCGTGTCAATTGGCGCAAGGTTCACTTCCATCCTCAACTGATCGTATTGGTATTTATCTTTAACCATCATCTCGGCAAATTCAAGCGGGCGCTCTACCCTAACGCAACCATGACTAATAGCCCTGTTGCTAAGGGCAAATCCACTTTTATTATTGGTATCGTGCAGGTAAATACTAGAGCCATTGTCAAATATAAACTTGAACTTACCCAAGGCATTTCCTTCTCCTGAACTTTGCTTAAACTGATAAGGCAGCTTCTCCCTTGGATAGCGGCTCCATTGGATGGTATCCGGATCACCAACGAGCTTACCTTTATAATAAACCTTAATGTTGTTATTTGAAAGATAGTATGGATCTCTTACCGCCTGCCAGTAAATCTCATTTCTGGCGATGCTTACCGGAATATTCCATATTGGATTTACCTGTATAGAATTTAGCTTGCTGTAAAGTATTGGCGTTTCGTGGTTTTTAGGTTTATCATCCAGATTGCCTGATTTCGCATAGAGCTTTAATTTCTCCGCGTAATCTTTTTCTCTCGCCCCGCCCACACAAACCTTCATATGGCTCAAAGTGTCCTGCTTACTGAACCAGGTTAGGGAGAAATCAGGAATATTCACCTCAACATACTCATCGCCAAGCTCAGGTAGTTTCCACCTTAACCGCTCCATGTTCACTTTAATAGTTTTTAAAGCCTGCTCATCTCTATTCCCTTTTTTCTCCTGCCTCAGCATAGCTTTTTGCAAGGCAAGGTAATTTTCTGATTCGGGTTGAATAGCGACAAGGAGCTTTTCGAGATCTTTGGTTGCCAGCACGGCCGACATACTAGCACTATCCGGTCTTTTTACCGGCACATAGTATCTGGATAACAACTTACGAGGATTCAGACTACCGTAGTAAACAAAATTATTATACTTAATGAGGCTTTCCGCAGCATTCAGCTCCAGATCGGCAACAGCCTCGTAAACCTCATCAATGGTTTTAAATTTATTGGCCGACAACTGTTCAAGCAGTGCTTGAAGTTTTTTGTACTTAAACACTTCAGCATTAAAACCATGAAGCTCGCTCCTGCCTATGTAATTTTTAAGCGTATCTAATGCTCCACTGGTGAAGAATTTAGTAATCAGCCTCGGCTCATCATTAACACTTTGGTAATACGCTTTAATCGTATTTGGATTAGAAAAGTTACCGGCTAAAGAATCAACATACTTGTTAAAAATGATGTTGTACTCGGCTGTGTCGAATTTTTTATAAAGCTTATTATCGAAATGCTTGGCCAGGACCAAACCGATTTCAGGAGTCTCCTTAAACCAGTTACAGGCATTCAACAATAAACAAAGGGGGATCAGTAGAAGTAGGGTTCTTTTCAAAATGGCAATATTGATGCAAAAATAATGTTTATTTACAATTACAATGCCATGAATATGTCAACCTATTTTACGCCGTGCTTTTTCATCTCCTTTTTAGTCAGTTCCTTTTTAAAAACTTCTGCAGGCACCGAAGCGGTATATTCTTTTCTAGATTCAAGAATAGCATCCGCATTTTCTGCGGTGATAAAGTGCGGCGTTATAAAACCATATAAACTTTTAGAGTTCTGAAGCGTTCTGGAACGGTCGATTTCTTTTGATTTCAGGTAGGTCAGCATTAATGAGATATTATGTCCACTGTTTGAATTATTCTTGCTGTTTACCCCAAGGGCAGTACCAGGAAAAACAGTCTGACCAACCTCAACAACAAAACTACCTTTTTTAAATCCCCTATAAGTAGCAAGTGTACCATCAGCATGCTCAATAATCATATCATTGCTCTTACTGGTATAAGCCACGCCATCGGGAACATTATTTTCATGCAGGTCTTTGATATCTACCACAATCCCTTTTCTTACTGCAGTAACGGTATCTTCAACCTTTGTGTAGAAACGATAAGCCTTCCAATCGTCAGGTGTAGTGTTTCCAAAATACTTCGCACCTACAAATCCAGACTCAGACACCATAGCCTTAGCGCCTGCTTTATAAGGCAGGGTATAAATGAAATTTGCATCGTATTTAGGTTCGAACTTGCCTCGGATGTAGGTAGAAGCGTAAGAATAGCCAATCCCCTGCCCTGCATTTTGAGGTTTCATGGTAAGCAAGTTCCCTGAGTAGCCCCTAATCGTAATGTCCTGCTCGCTTGAAGCATCGGTATTGGTTAGCTCCCTGAATTTAAGGAGTACCGTATAAGTACCCGGGTCTTGCTTCTCGTAGGATAACTCTACACTTTTATCCGCATTTGTTTTAGAAGAGAAGTTAATAGGACTTTCCTGGGCACCTGCAGTTAATACACCAAGAGACAGAGAAAAGAACAGAGCTGTTAATTTTATTTTATTGATCATTGTGAAAGACATAAATCCAACGCAAAGTACACACATTTCCAATAAGATGCATAAAAATTGCATTTTATTTGGATTTGTAATTTCAATCCCTATATTTGCAGCTCCTCATAATGCTAGTCATTGTTGATAAGGAACTTAAGATAATATATGAAACACCTTTTGAACCATCATTTACATTTGCACCATCGCCTGTCGGCGATGTATATGTAATGTTTTGTACTTCAAAACTTGTTTCCGAAATATTTTCTTGTCCAATCAATAATTCTAAAAGCATACAGTGAAAACACTTAAAATAGCTATCCAGAAATCTGGTAGATTAAACGAAAAATCAGTAGAGATTCTTAAAAATTGCGGTTTATCATTTGAGAACTATAAAAGCTCATTAATATCAACTGTTACCAATTTCCCTTTAGAGATTCTTTTTCTAAGAGATGATGATATCCCGGAATACGTACAGGACGGAATTGCCGACCTGGGTATTGTTGGTGAAAACGTAATTGTTGAATCGGGTGCTGAAGTAACCTATCTGCAAAAACTGGGCTTTGGAAAATGTACCTTAAAAATTGCCATTCCTAACGAAAGTAAGATTACTGAAATTGCTCAGCTAGGTGGCAAAGCTATCGCTACCTCTTACCCGGTAATCCTCCAAAAATACCTTAAGGAAAATCATGTAGATGCTGAGGTTCGGACCATCTCCGGATCAGTTGAAATTGGTCCCGGACTTGGACTAAGCGATGCGATATGTGACATCGTTTCTACAGGCGGAACTTTAAAAAGTAACGGACTAAAACCTTTCGCAAAGGTGATGAAATCTGAAGCGATCCTGATCGGGAAAGCAGGTTCAGATTTGATACCTGAAGTTCAGGAATTACTGCAACGCATCCGCTCGGTACTGCGCGCAAAAGAAACAAAATATGTAGTACTGAACGTGGCAAAAGTTGACCTTAAAAAAATAGTGGATTTACTGCCGGGTGTAAAAAGTCCGACTGTCGTTCCGCTGTTTGATGAAGACTGGGTAGCCGTACATTCGGTAATTGCAGAGTACGACTTCTGGGAAAAAATCAACAGTCTAAAAGCTGCCGGTGCACAAGGAATTGTAGTGATGCCGATTGAAAAAATCATTGCTTAAAAAACTAATTTTTTAGTCATAAAATCGAATTTTCTGATTAAAAACACTCAAAACAAGCCTTAACTAATAGTTAAACTAAAAACATAAAACATTGAAACTCTATAGTTATAAAGATTTAACTAAACAGGAGATTGAATCAATCTGTTTACGACAACTCGAAGATGACATTACCATCAGAGAAAGGGTTAGCAGCATTGTCGACCAGGTTAAAACCCGGGGAGATCAGGCCTTATTTGATTATGCAGAGCAGTTTGATAAGGTTCAGCTTCAACAGCTTTTCATAGAGAAAGAAGAGATTTACAGTATTGCCGCAACGATACCCGCTGAGGCAAAAACAGCCACTGATACAGCTTACAGAAATATCAAAGCTTTCCACTCTGAACAGTCGCACCGGGAGAATAAAATAGAGACCATGCCAGGTGTAACCTGCTGGCGGGAGACCAGAGCTATTGAGCGTGTAGGCCTTTACATTCCGGGTGGAACTGCAGTTTTACCAAGTACGTTTTTAATGCTGGGTGTACCGGCTATGCTGGCGGGATGCAAGGAAATTGTGGTTTGCTCTCCTCCACAAAAAGACGGCAAGACCAATTGCTATCTGGCGTATTGCGCCAAGCTATTGGGTATTGAAAAAATATACCTGGTGGGTGGAGCACAAGCGGTAGCAGCAATGGCATACGGAACTGAGAGCGTACCTAAGGTAGACAAGGTTTTTGGACCAGGCAACAGGTATGTAACCCAGGCCAAGCAGTTGATCCAGTCGACAACCATGACTGCAATAGACATGCCGGCCGGTCCTTCGGAGGTTTTAGTGCTCGCAGACGACACTGCCAATTCGTCATACATCGCTTCCGACCTACTTGCACAAGCAGAACACGGAGTTGATAGTCAGACTATTTTAGTCGCCACCTCAAGTAAAATCATAGATGAGACTATTGCGCAAATCCAGATACAACTGGAGGCCTTACCCAGACAGGATATTGCCGCTCAAGCGATAAGTAACTCCTATGCAGTACTGGTAAACAGCCTGGAAGAAGGCATGGAATTCAGCAATATCTACGCCCCTGAACACCTGATTCTATCGACCGATAAGTTCGAACAACTTATTCCTCTGATCAGTAATGCCGGGTCGGTTTTCCTTGGGAACTTAACGCCAGAGAGTGCCGGTGATTACGCCTCAGGAACCAACCATACCTTGCCAACAAGCGGTTATGCAAAAGCATATTCGGGGGTATCATTGGATTCATTTGTGAAGAAAATCACCTTTCAACACATTAGCCCAAGGGGACTAAGAAGTATCGGAAATACAGTAGAAGTACTTGCTGAAGCTGAAGGACTAATTGCACACAAGAATGCAGTAAGCATTCGTTTAAAATCATTAGGTTAAAATCTAATCCTACTCAAGATGGATATTAATAAATTACAAAGAGAAAACATCAAAAACCTTCGCCCCTACTCTACCGCGAGGGACGAATATAAAGGACAAGCCAGCATATTTCTGGATGCCAACGAGAACAGTTATGGCTCACCGCTGGAAGAAAATTACAACCGCTACCCTGATCCGCTACAGCTGGATTTGAAAGATGCGATCAGCAAAATCAAGGGCGTACCAATCGAGAATACTTTCCTTGGAAATGGCAGCGACGAAGCCATAGATCTTTTGTTCAGGGCTTTTTGCGAACCGGGAAAAGACAACGTAATTATCCTTCCGCCAACCTATGGAATGTACGAGGTTTCGGCCAATATCAACAATGTTGAAATACGTAAAGTAAATCTGTTGCCAAGTTTCCAGTTAGACCTGGAAGGCATCGCTGAGGCTATTGATGAAAACACCAAACTGATCTTCATTTGCTCACCAAATAATCCTACCGGAAATTCAATTATCCGTACCGATATTGAGACTGTACTAGCCAACTTTAACGGGCTTGTGGTGATCGACGAGGCTTACATCAATTACGCTAAACAGCGGACTTTTATTAAAGAACTAACGGAATACCCGAACCTAGTTGTACTGCAAACTTTCTCAAAAGCATGGGGACTGGCAGCGCTTCGTTTAGGAATGGCCTTTGCCGCCCGCCCTGTAATTGATGTACTGAATAAAGTTAAACCTCCATACAACATCAACCAGGCGACACAAGACATCGCGTTAAAAGCACTACAGAATATTGAGCAGGTAAACGAATGGATAAAAATTACGGTCGCAGAAAGGGAAAACTTAAGTAAAGAACTCGCTACGCTACCAATAGTGAAAAAGGTATATCCATCAGATGCAAACTTCATACTAGTTGAGGTAGAAAATGCGTTAAGTACGTATAACTCATTGGTAGATGAAGGTATCATCATCAGAGATCGCTCTAAGGTAACCCTGTGCGAAGGATGTCTGCGCATCACGGTGGGAACCCCAGAAGAAAATGTAACACTCTTAGACGCGCTCAAACGTCCTTAAACGCGCTCAAACCTTCAACAAACCCAATAGACCAAAACATGAAGAAAGTATTATTTATTGATAGAGACGGAACCCTCATTATTGAACCGGAAGATGAGCAGATAGACTCATTTGCCAAACTGGTGTTTTACCCAAAAGCACTGCATTACCTTTCGAAAATCGCAAAGGAGTTGGACTACGAGCTGGTTATGGTGACCAACCAGGATGGATTAGGAACAGATTCGCACCCTGAAATACACTTCTGGCCTGTGCACAACTTCATTATGCAGACTTTTGAAAATGAGGATGTGGTTTTTAATGAAGTCATCATCGACAAAACTTTTGCACATCAGAATGCCCCTACCCGCAAACCCAATACAGGTTTATTGCAGCATTTTTTTGATGGAAGCTACGACCTTAAAAACTCTTTTGTTATTGGCGATCGCATCAACGATGTGATTCTGGCTAAAAACTTAGGTGCTAAAGCCATCTGGTTAAATAACAACGAAGCCTTAGGGGCACATGAATTTGAGCAAAAGGTTGGCGAACTAGGCAGTTATATCGCCCTGCAAACACAATACTGGGTAGATATCTATACCATGCTAAAAGCCGGAACGAGAACTGTAAAACACGAACGCAATACCAACGAAACGAAGATCAGCATTGATATCGATCTGGACGGAACAGGGAGAGCAGACATCCACACAGGCTTGAATTTCTTTGATCATATGCTGGATCAAATTGCCCGTCACGGTAGCATTGACCTAAAAATTAAAACGGTTGGCGACCTGCATATTGACGAGCACCACACCATTGAAGACACAGGAATTGCCTTAGGAGAAGCTTTTGCAAAGGCAATTGGCAACAAACTTGGCCTTGAACGCTACGGTTTCTGCTTACCTATGGACGACTGCCTGGCTCAGGTAGCAATCGATTTTGGTGGCCGTGCATGGATTGTTTGGGATGCCGATTTTAAACGCGAAAAAGTAGGCGACATGCCAACAGAGATGTTTTATCACTTTTTTAAATCCTTTAGCGATGCCGCAAAATGCAACCTAAACATTAAGGCTGAAGGAGATAACGAACATCACAAAATTGAAGCTATATTTAAAGCTTTTGCGAAAGCAATAAAAATGGCGATTAAACGCGACCCGGATAAGTTAGTCTTACCAAGTACCAAAGGCATATTGTAATGATTGGAATTGTAAATTATGGGGCAGGTAATATCTTTTCGCTGACTTCAGCTTTGGAAAGGTTAAACATCCCTTTTGGAATGGTGAATACAGAGGCAGACCTGGACAAATACACCCATATTATCATCCCTGGTGTAGGACATGCCGGTACTGCAATGCAAAAACTGGAGCAAACCGGATTGGTAGGCCCCATTAAAGCATTAAAGAAACCAGTCCTGGGTATATGCGTTGGCATGCAACTGCTCACCGAACATTCGGAAGAGGGAAATGCCAACCTAATGGGCATTGTGCCCGTACAAACAAGGTTATTCAATAAGGATCAAGGGATTAAAATCCCGCATATGGGCTGGAACAACATCAGTCATAAAAACAATTTGTTATTTGAAGGTGTTGAGACTGATACACAGTTTTATTTCGTCCATTCGTACTTTATTGAATATAACCCTACTTTTGATATAGCGACTGCAAACTATGGGATGCCATTTTCGGCAGCAGTACAAAAAGATAATTTTTACGGCGTACAGTTCCACCCAGAGAAATCTGGCACCGCCGGAGAGCGTTTATTAAAGAATTTTTCAAACTTAAAACTATAAAATGTACATTATTCCTGCAATTGATATTTTAGATGGAAAGGTTGTCCGATTAACCGAAGGCAACTACAATCAGAAAACAGTTTATGACGTTTCCATCGCTGAAATGATAGAGACCTATCGGTCTAATGGTACAGAATTCATACATATTATTGATCTGAATGGTGCTAAAGGAGATTTTAGTAACCAGGCTTCCTTATTTGAAGTCATCAAAAAGACCGATATGAAGGTTCAGTATGGTGGTGGTATCCGTACCATAAAGCAAGTTACCGACTTATTGGATGCTGGCATTCAACGCGTAATTGTGGGCACACAAGCCATTACCAATCCTGATTTTTTACAAGAACTAAGTACAGAAGTAGGCAAGAAATACGATTACGCTAACCGTATTGTTATTGCTATTGACGTACTGGACGAAGTAATTAAATACTCTGGATGGATGGAAAGTTCACCAATCAAATTGATGGACTATGTTGATAAATGTCTGCAATTAGGCTTTTTCCGGTTCTTGTGTACCGACATCAATAAAGATGGTAAACTAGGCGGCGCTGCAATGGACCTATACAGAAAACTACTGGAGCACTCTCCATTTATTAAACTGATCGCTTCTGGCGGTGTAAGTTCAATGGCTGATATTGAAGAACTGGCTACCCTTGACATCCGCTCGGTAGTGGTAGGTAAAGCTATTTATGAAAACAGGATAACCATTGAAGAGATTAAAGAATGGAACCTCAAGCAAATGACCTCTCTTTAACATATGCTGAGTAAACGTATTATCCCTTGTCTGGATGTTAAAGATGGACGTACCGTTAAAGGCGTAAACTTTGTAGACCTGAAAGATGCCGGTGATCCGGTAGAACTGGCCTGGCAATATGCTCAACAAGGTGCCGATGAACTGGTTTTCCTGGACATTACAGCTACACACGAACGCAGAGGTACAACCATCGAGATGGTAAAATCTGTTGCCCGTCAGCTCAATATTCCTTTCACCATAGGTGGAGGTATTACCTCTATCGCCGATGCTGAAGCACTGCTTAACTCAGGCGCTGATAAGATCAGCATCAATTCCGCAGCTGTAAGAAACCCCCAATTAATTGAGGATCTGGCTAAGGCCTTTGGAGTGCAGTTTGTAGTGCTTGCGGTAGATACCAAACTGGTTGAAGGCCGCAATATGGTGCACTTAAATGGTGGCAGGTTAATTACCGAACTGGAAACGGAAGATTGGATCCTTAGGGCTGAAAGTCTTGGTGCCGGCGAAATCCTGCTTACCTCTATGGATCATGATGGCACTAAAAACGGTTTCGATTGCTTACTACTGGATAAGGTGGCCCGTTCTATCAACATTCCTGTTATTGCCTCTGGCGGTGCAGGTAAAGTAGAGCACTTTACGGAAGTATTTTTGCAAACAGGCGTTGATGCAGCACTGGCCGCCTCGGTTTTCCACTTCGGTGAGATCCCTATCCCTCTTTTAAAGGAAGAATTAAAAAAACACAACATACCAGTAAGATTATAATCGATGGAAATAGCATTATCATCTGAAAGGCTTTATTTAAAGCAAATGAATGTTGCTGATGCGCAGAACATGTTCATTTTAAACAGTGACCCTGAAGTAATTCAATATACAGGTGATGTGATGTTTACGAGTGTTGAGGATGCGCTTAACCTGATTAACAACTACGATCAGTATGAAAAATATAAAATGGGCCGTTTGAGTCTGTTTGATAAGGTTAGTGGTGAATATATCGGCTGGTGCGGATTGAAATACCTGGAAGATCGTAATCAGGTTGATATTGGTTATCGTTTGCTAAAAAAACATTGGGGCAAAGGTTACGCTACTGAAGCAGCACGGGTGTGTTTAGATTATGGCTTTAACACGCTAAATTTAAAAGAAATAATCGCCACCGCTATGCTGGAGAATCCAGCTTCAATAAATATATTCAGAAAGCTGGGAATGAAATACGACATTGAAGAGCCCTGTGGTGGTAAACCCGGGGTCATTTACAAGATCAAAAAATCAGAATGGAAATAGATTTCGAAAAAACACAGGGTTTAGTTCCTGTAATTATACAGGATGAGCAAACCCTGGAGGTTTTAATGCTGGGTTATATGAACCAGGAAGCATGGGACAAAACACAGGTCGAAGGTAAAGTTACCTTCTTTTCTCGCACTAAAAACCGCCTGTGGACTAAAGGCGAGGAAAGCGGCAACTTCCTATTTGTAAAGGAAACACATATTGACTGTGATAACGACACAATATTAATAAAAGCTTCACCAGTTGGTCCAACATGCCATACAGGCTCCCGTAGCTGCTTTAAAACGAATTACAATCAGAACTTCATTTTTGAACTGGAGCAGATCATTAAAGACAGATACGAAAATCCTTCCGATGAGTCGTATGTAAACACACTGCGCAAGAAAGGGCTAAATAAAATAGCACAGAAAGTTGGTGAGGAAGGCGTTGAAACGGTAATTGCGGCTTTAGCAGAAACTGACACTGATTTTATAAATGAGAGCTCAGATCTGATTTTTCATTTGTTAGTTTTGCTGAGAGAAAAAGGCAAGACTTTAGCAGATATAGGCTTGAATTTAGAAGGCCGACACAAGAAATAAGATTTATGATCACACACCTACACACCCTTAGCGGTCACCAGAACCCAATTTATGCCCTGGCCAACTCAAACAAGGAAGATGCTTTTTTTAGTGCTGGTAACGATAAGGGAGTAGTAGAGTGGTCGTTGAATACCATGTCATTTGTAAAGATCCTGGTGCCTGTGCAAAGTTCAGTATATGCTTTACACACTTATCAGGATTTACTTTTCATTGCCCAAAGAAGCGGACTGATCATGGTTTTCGACCTTTTAGAGCAGAAAGTAAAAGCGACATTAAGCTTTCACCAAAAGGGTGTTTTCGATGTAAAGACTATTGAACATAAGCATGAAATTATAACTACAGGCGAAGATGGGACGGTGGCTGTATGGTCATTAAAAGACTTCTCATTGCTGTATAATTTTCCTGTAATACAGAATACCGTACGCACAATTGCCATCAGCAATAATGAGAAAGAAGTGGCACTGGGTTGTAAAGACGGTATCATCAGAGTATATAATTCCGATGATTATGTACTGATCAAAGAATTAGCCGGACACAAATTTGCTGTTACGGCTTTGCAGTATTCGCCTAATGGTACTTATCTTATTTCAGGTAGCAGAGATGCACAGTTGAAAGTATGGGGCCTGCCGGATTACAATTTAAAAGAAAGTGTGCCCGCACATATGTTTAGTGTTTATGCTATAGCTTTCCATCCTACACTGCCCTATTTTGCGACTTGCAGTCAGGATAAAAGTATTAAACTATGGGACAGTGAGAGTTTTAAACTCTACAAAATCCTGAGTTTAGAGAAAAACACACCGGGGCACTTCCACTCTATCAATAAAATGATCTGGAGCAGGAACGGCAAATATCTGATTTCAACAGGTGATGACAGACAGGTAATGGTATGGGAGTTTACCGCTTAAAAACTATACAAAACGCTTAACAATCCGCAAGTTATGGGTATACTTCCCTAGTTCAGCGTTATAAATCCCCTGGCTATCCATTGGGTCTATCCTTACTTTTCCTGATGCATGGATGATCTCATTTGCGTTAAGCATCATTCCCACATGGGTGATCCGACCTTCACTATTGTCGAAAAAAGCTAAATCTCCTGCTTGTACTTCCGGTAAAAAGTCTACCACTTCTCCTTCTTCCGCTTGCTGCCAGGCATCTCTTTTCAATTTTAAACCATTCAGCTTAAATACAATTTGCACAAAGCCTGAGCAGTCTATCCCAAACGTGGTTTTTCCACCCCATAAGTAAGGCGCATTTCGAAAGAATAATGCGGTATCTATTAATTCATCTACATCAACCTCTGGATTTAGTACATGAGCGGAAAATGAAACCTCGAATTTTTCATCACCCAGGTAACAATGCTTATCCGCATAAGCCGGCAGATTACTGCCCGGAGATAAGTAATATTTACTACCATCGGCTGCAATAATTGTATTTACCGTCTGCGCCGGCGCCATATGGTTGCAATCCTGGTTTCTAACAAATTGCTCATGGTTAAGGCTGGCTAATTGTTTATAATCCATCCACCCTTCGTAACCGTCATACTCATTGCGAACAAGCCACCACTTATCAGTTTTCTCCAGTATTTCCACATGGTCGCCAAATAATAACTGAGATGATATCTCAGCCTTATCCGACTGTCCCGCTCTTAAAGGTGCTACAGCAACTCTGCAAATCCCAAACTGTTGTTCCATATTGATAAATTCAATGTATAAAATTAAACTTTTATAAGGTTAATTTGTTATGTACAAGGTTATCATTTATTTTTAATTATGTAAATTATTGCAAATGATGACATTGAATTAACCCTTTAAAACAAACACCCATGAACCTCAAAAAGATTTTAATTGCTGTAGATAACAGTACCTGTTCAGAAAAAGCAGCCAAAACAGGTTACGAACTGGCAAAAACCTTTGGTGCAGAGGTTGCACTGGTAAATATTATCGAGCCGATACCTGCCAATATTAATCCGGATGTAACCCTGGCTCCTGTTTTCCTGGAAGCTTATGATAACAGCGAAGAAAACAGCCATATTCTATTAAAAGAAATAGAAGCTAAATTTAGTCAGGGCGTGCCAACAACCTACCTAAGTGTAATTGATAGTGCAGCACATGGGATCATCAAACAATCGGACGAATGGGGATCCAATTTAATCGTTATAGGAACCTACGGACGCACGGGCATATACCATTTCCTGATGGGAAGTGTAGCCGAACACGTAGCCAGAAAATCAGCCTGTCCTGTCCTGATCATACCTAATAAATACGAAGAGAAGCCCTAACAAAAGATACCTGTAACTACAGCAACGTACTGCATAAAAAAAGCCAGCTCCATTAATTGGGCTGGCTTTTTATATTTATTAATTAATTATTCAAAATACTCTTTCATCTTTTCGAAGAAGCTCTTATCGTTCTTACCCGGTTGAGGTTTGAAGTTTGGAGATTCTCTTAATCTTTCTAAAATACTTCTTTCTTCAGTACTTAAAGCCTTAGGTGTCCATATGTTAACATGAATAATCTCATCACCGCGATGGTAAGAATTGATTTCAGGAATACCTTTACCTTTTAAACGCAATAGCTTTCCGCTTTGAGTACCTGGTTCTATTTTGATTTTTGCTTTACCGTCAATAGTTGGCACTTCAGCACTATAACCTAAAGCTGCATCAATAATAGATACATGTAAGTCGTAAACCACGTTGTTTCCTTCGCGTTTCAATGTTTCGTGAGGAATCTCTTCAATTAATATGATCAGATCACCCGGAATACCACCACTAGGGGCTGCATTTCCTTTTCCACTCATGCTTAGTTGCATGCCGTCACTAACACCAGCCGGGATATTGATCGTAATGGTTTCTTCACCTCTTACGATACCTTCACCATGGCATGAACCACATTTCGCTGTGATTTGAGATCCACTTCCATTACAAGTAGGGCAAGTTGAAGTTGTTTGCATTTGTCCCAATATCGTATTGGTTACTCTGCGCACTGCACCACTTCCACCACAAGTTTTACAGGTACTTACCGATGAACGGTCTTTAGCACCACTACCATCGCAGCTTTTACAAGTAATCTGCTTGTTTACTTTGATTTTTTTCTCAGTACCGTTGGCAATTTCTTCGAGTGTAAGTTTTACTTTAATGCGCAGGTTAGTACCTTTTACTACCCTTCTGCCACTACGTTGCTGGCCACCGCCAAAGAAGCTCTCAAAAGGACTGCCGCCGCCACCTCCTGAACCAAAGATATCACCAAACTGGCTAAAGATATCTTCCATGTTCATTCCGCCACCGCCGTAACCACCGCCGCTAGACGCACCACCAACACCGGCATGACCATAATGATCATAACGTTGTTTCTTTTCAGGATTACTTAAAACTTCATAAGCCTCAGCTGCTTCCTTAAATTTATCTTCAGCAGATTTATCATCCGGATTTTTATCCGGGTGAAACTTAATGGCTAGTTTACGATAAGCCTTTTTAATCTCGTCAGCAGATGTGTTTCTGGATACACCAAGCACATCATAATAATCTCTCTTACTCATAAAATATTAACTACCTACTACAACTTTGGCAAAGCGAATAACTTTGTCATTTAAGGTATATCCTTTTTCCAATTCGTCCATTACTTTCCCTTTCATCTCCTCATTTGGAGCAGGGATTTTAGTAATAGCTTCATGGAAATCCGTATCAAAAACAGTATTGATACTTTCTATTTCTTTAAGACCTTTCTGGCCTAATGAATTCTTTAATTTGTGATGTACCAACTTGATACCCTCACGAATAGCATTAACGTCAGTAGCATTTTCAGTAGCTTTATTCGCTCTGTCAAAATCATCCAATACATCTAATAAAGACACAATTACATCTTTACCAGCCGTTTGTAACAATTCTACACGTTCCTTTTGGGTACGGCGTTTATAGTTATCGAACTCTGCAAATAAGCGTAAGTATTTATCATTTAAAGCAGCATTTTCTTGTTGCAGTTTTTCTTCTGCAGACAATTCCGGTGCAACTTCTTCCTTCTCTTCAGTAGCTTCTGTATTCGCTTCTTTTGTGTCATCTATCAATTGATCTTCAGCATTAATTTCTGCTGCAGGGTCTTGATTTTGCATAGTCGTATCTTCGTTATTGTGTTTTTTCTTCTTGCTAAACATAGTATAGTAGAATTTTTGGTTATAAACTCAAAAGGTTTGCCAATAGGAAATATCCGTCATGCTGTCAGTTTTAATTGAAAAACAGGTAACAGAATGTCCGAATAATAAAATTTTGTCAGAGAATGGAACTATACAATCTGCGCATCTTCGTGAACAATGCCACTCTCGCATTTAATAATCCTCGAAGGAAACGTTCTGATGATATGATAATCATGAGTAGCTACTAAAACGGCCGTTCCGCTTTGACTAATCTGCTTCAACAGCGTTACAATTTCTTCGGATGTATCCGGATCTAAGTTCCCCGTTGGTTCATCGGCAAGGATGATTTCCGGATTATTTAACAAAGCGCGGGCAATAACCACACGTTGTTGCTCACCACCTGAAAGCTCATGTGGCATTTTTTTAATTTTTGAGCGCAGTCCCACTTTTTCCAATACATCTTTGATACGCTCAGTGATCAGATTCTTATCTGTCCAGCCTGTTGCCTTAAGCACAAATTCTAAGTTTTTGTCAACTGTTCTGTCTGTCAGCAATTGAAAATCCTGAAACACAATACCCAGTTTTCTGCGTAAAAAAGGGACTTCCTTATTGCTCAGCTTCTTTAAGTCAAAACCAGCTACTTGTCCTTCGCCATTACCAATATGCAGATCACCATAGATGATTTTAAGCAAACTACTTTTTCCAGAACCTGTCTGACCGATTAAAAAAACGAATTCACCTTTATCGATATTTAAGTTCACGCTCGACAAAACCAGATGTTTTTGCTGAAATACATCTACATTTTTTAAATTTATAACTGTGCTTCCTGTCATGTTTAGATCTCTAATTTAGCAATTTGTCCGAAAGGCAAATCATTTACAAAATTCATAATGTATGGCAGTTTATCGCCCAATCCTAATTTATCTAATGATTTATCAGGTCTGTCTACCCTAAAATAAGCCAGCAAAGTGAATTTATCATCCCTCAACTGCACATAATCCGGAATCTTGGCAATGCCTTTTACTTTAATAACATACATTGTTCAAAAATAGTATTTCAAATTGAAACCATCATGATTTTTCAGATTACAATTGAAATGAATATAAAATCATGATAGCTTAATGCGTTATTTATCTGATAACCATTAATGATCCGGAGAGGGGTTTTAGTCCGGGTTCCAGGTAGATCATATAATAATATACACCTACAGGTACTTCTTCCTGACCACGTTTTCCATTCCAGGCAATTTCATTTCCGGAGCCTTCAAATACGAGCTGCCCATACCGGTTCATCACCTTTACCTTAGGTTTGGTATAGGTATCAATGGCTACAATATTCCATAGATCATTAATACCGTCGCCATTTGGACTAAAAGCGCTGGGCACAATCAGTTTGTCGTAAACTTTAACAAAGACTTCGTCACTTCTGCTGATGCAGCCGCTGCTGGAAACGATATTTAAGGTATAGGTAGTGCTGACCGCTGGGCTGGCAATCGGATTTAGTTTTGTAGGGTCATCAAGGTAGATAGCTGGAGTCCAGAATGTTCGATCGATATTTTCGCCCATGGCCTGGCCATTAAGCTTTGCCGAATTTCCTTTGATGATTTTTTGGTCTGCCCCGGCATCTGCCAATAGCTCTTTTATTACGTTTACGGTTACCTGCGCCTGAGATTCGCAAAGGCCATTGGAAACAAACACCGTATATGTAGTCGTTTCTGTGGGCGTGGCAACTGGATCCGGAATGTCTGTAGCCGATAAACCCGTAGCAGGTAACCAACGGTAGGCTATGCCGCCACTGGCATTTAATGCAACGGATGTGCCTTTACAAATAGGGACAATGGCATCTATCCTGGCAGTTGGACCGGGGATTATGGTAACTTCAACTTGCGCACTTGCCTGACATCCTGCATCATTACTTATCGTAATATTGTAAGTGCCAGCCATATCAGCAGTAGCATTAGGGATAATGGGCGAACGCTCCTCAGAATTGAAGTTATTGGGTCCGGTCCACTTGTAAGTACTGGCTTCATTTACTGATAAATTGATTGGAGCTCCTATACAAACTGCTAACGGTGTGTTCACTATCGGGATAGGCAGGGGAACTACATTGAGCTCAAATTCGGGTGAATTGGCGCGACAGTTTGGCGAATTGATGTTGCCTTGTTCTGCTACCAGTAGTCTGTATTTATAACGCCCGACCAGTGCATTGTTGAAATGCTTTGTAAAATGGTTTGTTGTTTCTGCTGGCAGGTCCTGCCATATGCCATTCACATCCAGTTCCTGCCAAAGGTATTCCGTATTTGTATATACGCCCGAAGTTACTTCTGCCGACAAAAGGAGGTCCCTGGTGTCGCCCACACATATTGTTTTGCTTGGCGTGACAGCATTATCAATAGAAGGAATGATTACGGGGCCGCATGGACTAAAAGTGATGTCATCTATAGCGATGTCATTCCCCGTGCCGCCAGGGCCATTATTCCGAATTCTGATGATAATGTTATTTACATCGGAAGGAGTTTTAAATAGGAATCCCCGCTGGAGCCAGTCAGTCGCAGATCCTTCAGCAATATCACCGGTGTTATAAGTAAAGGTTTCCTGTTCTGTTACTATGGTAAAGGTGAGGTTTGGCTTTTTTCCGCTGTACGTAAGCAGGTTGATTAGCCAGGCAGCAAATTGATAGGTGGTATTCGGACAAAGATTCGGTACGGGGGCTTCGTAAAAAACGCTTGGATTATCAGATGCATTGATAACCATCATATACCCATCAGGATCGTTAGGGGTATGGTTGCCAATCTGGTGCCAGTTACCTGGGTGCATCCCGTTGGTGGTTTTTGCAATGGTGTACCATCCGTCTGAGGGGGTACTTGTTGCGTTAAACTGAAAGGAGGTTTCGGGAATAGGGCCTCCGCGAGGATCAGCCCCCCTTCCGAAATCAATCTTCCTAATCGGGTCGCCCAAGGCCCCATTACATAAGCTGGTCTGCGCCAAACCAGTCTGCCAGAAGCATACAGATAGCAATATAAAGAGCTTAAAAATTAAACTATTGCGCGTCAAAGTGATTAAATAACTCTTGAATATACCGGGTAAGTTACAATATCGACGGCAATAATTAAATAAAAGTAGCTACTGCTTTTAGAGGCTGTTTAAAAAGTCGACTGTATTCACGTTATCAGCATAATCCCAAAGTTTAGGCGCCTGACTTTGTCCGAATCCCAACACAGCACTATCCAGTTTTAAATCTGCATTACTTACTACGCATTGAATCTCTTCAGCCCTATTCCTCAACTGCTCCTCTAATTGCTCCAGATTGGAATAAGTTTCATAATACAAAACAGCCAGAGGCGATGAAAGCCTTTCACCCTCTGTTAACAATAAAAAGCCATTGTCGTAATGATGCTTAAGATTTACCAGGTAGATCGATTTATTGTAATCGTAATTATTGTTGTATTTGAAATGATTAATGATCTCTTTAAAACTTTCTATAGGCTCAAAGAAGTTTTTAATGTCGTAGTCTTCCGGAATATAAAGTTTAGATACGTTTCTGCATCCTAAACCAAAATAATCAAATATATCATGCCCCAACAACGCCAACTCTTCTTTACTTTCATCCCCAGTAATCACTGCAACGCTGTTTCTGTTTTTTCTGATGATGTTTGGTCCTTTGCCAAAATAAAACTCGAAATATCTGGATGTATTGTTACTTCCTGTAGCAATTACTGCATCAAAATCTTTCAATCGCTCTACATATACTATACGATCTGCCAGAAGTGGTTCAATCCGAACCAGCTCGGCAAGCAAGGCCGGCAGTAATTTATCATCAGCTGATGACAGCTTAATTAAAGCAATGTTTCCTGTGGCCAATACAGAAATAACATCATGAAAGCCTACTAATGGGATGTTACCTGCTAAAATTAAACCTACTTTTTTTGGGCTTTCGCTTACCTTAATGGTCTTAAACCAGGTTACCAGATCTTCCTCATTTAGCATGCTATGTAATGAGTTTAATGCTTTCTCCACCTCAGTTGTGGTAAACCATGCATTGTTATTTGATGCCGATAGAATCAGATTTCTGAACGCTTCGCTGGGTTCAACCATGAAGCTGCTAAGTTTTTTAAATGCAATAATTAGTTTTTCGCTATTAAGGATTGGCATAATTCCAATGATTTTAAAGTTTATGTGTTATATTTGCTGTTGCAAAGTTAAACTTAGCAATAGATATAGACGAAGACATGGCTATTAAAATAACAGACGAATGCATTAACTGCGGAGCATGTGAGCCTGAATGCCCAAATAATGCAATTTACGATGCAGGCACAGCCTGGAGATTTTCTGATGGTACCAACTTAAATGGTATTATTGATTTTGGAGGTAAAGAAATTGACTCAGAAGCTGCACAGGATGCAGGGTCGGACGAAGTTTATTATATCGTTTCCGATAAATGTACAGAATGCAAGGGGTTCCATGATGAGCCTCAATGCGCGGCGGTATGCCCTGTAGATTGTTGCGTTGATGACGAAGATGTTCGTGAAACAGAAGAAGAACTTCTTGCTAAAAAGGCCTGGTTACACCAGGAAAATTAGTCATAAAGATTAAACACAATAAAAAAAGCCGCTTAAGCGGCTTTTTTTATGCAATCTTTTCTAGCTTTAAACACCATATTTTCACAACAAAACCCAAATAAAAATCAAATGACTGCAGCTGTTATCGATCTTGGCACCAATACCTTCCACCTTATTATAGCCGAAATATCCAATTCAGAGGTAAAAGTTCTGTACAAAACGAACGAACCGGTAAGACTAGGCCAAGGTCGTATTAATGATCGGATTATTATTCCGGAAGCCTTCGAACGAGGTATTAAAACCTTGAAGAATTTTAAACTGGAAATTGAAAAACATCATGTAGATGTAGTGAAGGCTACTGCAACTTCTGCCCTGCGCAGCGCCGACAATGGTATCGATTTTGTAAATGCGGCTAAAGAAGAAGCGGAGATTGAAATTGAAGTAATAAGCGGCGATAAAGAAGCTGCCTATATTTTTAATGGTGTTAAAGCTACCGGAGCAATAAAAGAGACTTCATTAATTATGGACATTGGTGGTGGAAGCACCGAGTTCATCATTTGTAATGAAACAGAACTACTTTGGAAAAAAAGCTATAACATCGGCGCTGCCCGATTGATGCAAGCTTATTTTCACTCCGATCCGATGAGTAAACAGGAACAGGATACCATTCACGATCATCTTGAAAAAGAATTGGCCGATTTAAAAACAGCCTGCGCTTTATATCAACCTCAACACTTAGTAGGATCCGCAGGGGCCTTCGAAAGCTTCGCAGGTATGATCGACCCCAATTTAAATTTAAATGCTGTCAAGTCGGCCCCTATTGACCTAAACAGCTATTGGAAACTTACCAACTCGTTGATTGCTTCGACTCACGCAGCGCGTGAAATTATGCCTAACCTGATTGCTTTACGCGTAGATATGATTGTAATCGCCGCATTAATCAGCAATTATGTAATTACCAACTGCAACATTCAAACTTTGAGCCTCTCTACCTATGACTTAAAAATGGGTGTTTTACACCAATTGGCAGCATTAGAAAGTTGATAGCACTTTATAAAGCTTTTCAGTAGGCAGTCCCATTACGTTCGTGTAAGATCCAACAATCTTTTCAACAGCAATAAATCCTATCCAATCCTGAATACCATAAGCACCCGCCTTATCCAGCGGGTTATAATTATTTACATAATGGGCTATTTGTTCAGCCGTAAGCTCATTAAAAAAAACTTCAGTTACATCATAAAACGAGTGGATCTTATCACCATGAGCAACACTAACACCGGTATACACCTGATGATTGGTGCCTGATAGTTTAGTCAGCATTTCTGTTGCATGCTTTGCATCTTCCGGCTTACCCAATATTTCATTATTATAAGCTACAATGGTATCTGCAGTAATCACGATACTACCCTCTCGCTCATCTGCAAAAGCTGAAGCCTTCTTTTCAGCGATATAAACTGCAATTTCAGCGGGCAAAAGATCCTCAGGATAGCTTTCATCAACTTCCTTTAAAACTACTTTAAAATCCAGGTCCATCAATTCCATTAACTCTTGTCTGCGTGGAGATTTTGAAGCCAGTATAATTGGAAACTTTTGCTTGTACATATGCTTATTCATTTTTTTCGGTAGATCTACTTTTGCCGTGGGACAAAAATAATAAAAGCGGCCATAAGCCGCTTTTATTATTTCAAATGTTTTGTAAATTATGATTTAGTCTCAGCAGGCGTACCTTGTCCGGCTCCCCTGCCTCCACGATTTTTCATATTTTCTTTTCTTTCAACCTGCCAAGCCGCAAAAGCTTTTTTCTGCTCATCATTTAACAACGCATTAATTTTTGCATCACTTTCTTCATTGGCTGTTTTCATTTTAGCCATCATAGCTTCTCTGTCGCCTTTGCTTTCCTCACGCATTTTAGTCATTGCTGTAGCCTGATCTAAAAAGATCGCTTTTACTTTGGCTTTCTGATCTTCAGTCAGACTTAACTTTTTGGTCAATTGCGTTGCGTTTCTTTCAGCTCTTTCTTCAGGCGTTGCCATTTTACGCGCGCCATCTTGTGCTTTTGCAAATGTCATTACACTAAATAACAATCCGCAGATAATTAATACTTTTTTCATCTGTTTATACTTGTTTATGGTTATAAGCTATCGTAAGCTCGGAGGTTAGAGACGACAAAGCCTAAATAGGTTTAACCTATTTATGTAACATAATTGTTGCAATAGAAGAATAGGTATTATTTGCCAGAGTCGGCAGCGGATGGGTTCTCATCAAACCACTTTTCCTGTACCCTAAGTACTTTTTCAATAACGTCCCTTACGGCAGTCTTCCCACCGGTATAAGGCGATATATAGTGGCAGATTGCTTTAATCTCAGGAACGGCATCAGCCGGACAGGTAGCCACGCCTACCAGTTTCATCAGGTTAAGATCAGGGATATCATCCCCCATATACAATACTTCGTAATGAGTCATATTGTATTGGGAAAGCAAACTGTTATACACAGCAACCTTATCAGAAACACCCAGAAAGATATTGTTTACACCAAGGCCTTCAAAACGCTTCTGCATAGCCGCGCCTTTCCCTCCTGATATAATACAAACGTGGTAACCACGTTTTACAGCAAGCTGAATAGCATACCCATCTTTGATATTAAAAGTCCGTAAAAATTCGCCCGAATCAGACGCGATGATATCACCGTTGGTTAATACGCCATCAATATCAAAGATGAGGGTTGTAATCTGCTTTAACTGTTCAAGAAACATTTTCTACTTTTGGTTATCTCTCCATTCGTAAACCCAGGCCGACTGGATTTGCTCCAGGTGTCCTTCGCTACTTTCTTCTTTTGTACCTTTAAAATTAGGTATCGACAATACCCATTCTAATAATTCTGTAAACCGGATACGGTATATTTTGGCTTCATTAAAATCATCACCAAACTTCTCATATAATTCCTGAGCGATATCCTCGTGGTCGTTCCAGTATATTGGTAGCGCAAACTTATCCTGCATGTCTTATTTAATTTATCTTTTATAATTAATGGCCTAAAAACTCAGACTGATCCGGTATAGTAACTTCAATATCACCATCGATGATTACACACTGACAACCTAAACGGGAAGTAATCCTTGGCCTTACAGCCCTGTCAATAAAGTCTTCTTCTTTATCTGATATCTCCTGGATATTATCCATTCCCTTACTCACATAAACATGGCAGGTACTGCAACCGCACACACCACCACAGTTGTGCTGTAATTCTATTCCGTGATCAAGGCAGACATCCAAAACAGATTCACCACCTGCTATAGGCAGTTCAATCGTTTCTTTTCCCTGTTCCTCAAAATTTATCTTTAACTTAAAAATACTCATAATTGGTTCAAAAATAAGCACCAAAAACCGCAATTACCTAATTAATGCGTTTTTTTAATGCTATTACTTAAATTTTTATAAATCTCCTGCAAATGTGGCATTCTTTTCAGGAGTTCTTCATGTTTTAATAGTGTCTTTTTATCATTACGAACCGCCGGCCCTGTTTGTACATTCTCAGGAAGTGCTTCCTGTACTTTTACGGCAGTCTCCATTATTAATGGTCGCAGCATCTCAAAATCCAGCTCATTCTTTTTAAGAACCTGGTGACTCAGCTGATAAAGGTGGTTCACAAAATTACAGGCAAAAACACCTGCAACATGTAATATTTCCCTTTTGTTTGTATCTATTTCATAAATTAAGGGACTAAGCTTCATAGCTATCAGCTGTAAAGCGCTCATGTTCTCTTCGCTGTTCGCTTCCAAGCATAAGGGAACATGGATAAAATCTATGGGCTGTGCCTTGGAGAAAGTTTGCAATGGGTAAAATACACCATGGTTCTTATGCCCTTGTAATACTTCCATTCCTGTTGCTCCGGAAGTATGCACCACCATACCATTTATATCTTTCAGGCCTTTAGCTACTTTTTCTATAGCATCGTCCTTTACAGCAATCAGGTATAAATCTGCACGCTTATCAACCGCTTTCAAATCAGTAATAGCCTGAGATCCGGTTTCATTAGCTAATGCCTGTGCATTACTCAGATCTCTACTCCATACCTGGATAATGTCAGCACCATTATCTTTAAAAGCATTAGCCATGTGCGTAGCTACGTTGCCAGAACCTAAACAAACAATCTTCATAGGGATATCATTATTTTAATGGTTACATCAAGCAATCACCAGTATGCCTATTGCCTTTTAAAAGCATACAGCGCCTGTATTAAACTGCTTTAACTTCTTTTTGTCTTCTAAATATAGAAATAAGAAATCCAATAACCATTACAATCGTACCTACCCAATAAAGATTAATATAAGGGAACTCAATTGATTTAAATACAACCCAGTCTTTTGCTTGCTGCGGTTTTTCGTAAACCTGTAATTCAAATTTCTGCTGCTCAGGAAGAACTTTAGTAAACCTCAGTCTTAAGCCCAACTCATCAATGTTACGTGCAAAATCGAATGTGTTGTTTCCTTTGATCAGGAATATAGGTTCGGTTTTATAAATTTTACCGTTCAAATCAATTTCCAGTGGTAAACCAACTGCAAGATCGCCAGGAGCAAGCACTAAACTTTTAGCCTTAGGCTGATTGTTTAAAGCCTTAACGGTAAGGATACCGCTGCTCGTATGCAGGGTGTCACCAACTGCCACATTTACAATCCTTGGGGCTTTATAGTTTTCCTCCTCAGTATGCCCTTCATGATCAGCATGATCATCCTTTTTCTCAGGAGCACTGGTAATGTGGGTATAAATATCATAGGTAAGGTAATGCTTGGTATCTGGAGAGGCAATTAAGCCCATCTTTTCATTAACCTGTACATGCGGATTCAATTCGAAATCCTCTTTTACCTCACCTGTCTTCTCATCAATAACTTTAAAATTCAACTTGTAAAAAGTATTCGGAGCAACCGTAGTATCACTGGTGTAGGTTACTGTATAACGGCCCATCTTTTTAGGCTCATTTTTATACAATACGATATTTTCACCTGGTTTTTCAACCTTCTCAAAATCCTTTACCGGAATAAAGTTAGATACGTTAAGTGAGATCGGTTTGTTTGTAGCCGCGGCAACAAGTGCACCTAAAAGCAACAAGGCAAACCCAATATGCGCTACTGCAGCACCAACCAGTTTACGTTTTCCACCAAATGCCTGTCCCAGTACCTTGGCGTTCGACAAAATAGCGAATACACAACTAAACGTTAACAAGATGTACATCAGATTATGGTAAACACCAGTGATGTATACAAAACCTGCAGTGATGACAACAGAAAACACTAAAGCGGAGATCAGACTGCTGTAAAACTTACGTGGATCAGTTCTTTTGTATTTCATGAACTGCGCAAAGCCGGATATAATCGTAACCAGGATAGCAAATGGAGCCTGCCATTGGTTATAATATTTTATTGCATCAATCGGAGGAGCGAACTTGGTTCCGAAAGCCTGGTTAAATACCGGAACGGAAGTCGAGAATATCACCTGAATACAAGCGACAGTAATCACCAACGCACCAATAAACATCCAGAATTCTCTTGAATAGGTTTCTTCATCCTTATTTGTGATAGGCAATTCCTTCCATCTCACAATCAATAACACAGTAGGGATAGTCAGAAATACCACATTATATAAAATAAGATGCCAGAACATACCTAAATCAGTAAATGAATGCACAGAAGTTTCACCTAAAACACCACTTCTTGTTAAGAAAGATGCGTAAAGCACCAATACAAAACTGATGAACACCAATACGATTGCAGTAAAGAAGGCATGACCCGTATTTTTGAATGCAATCATTACGTGTACACCTGCAATTAAGGTCAGCCATGGAATAATAGAAGCGTTTTCTACCGGATCCCATGCCCAGAAGCCACCAAAGTTTAAGGCTTCATAAGCCCAGAAAGAGCCCATGATAATCCCTGTACCTAATATCATTACCGCAAACAAAGCCCATGGCATAGCAGGTTTAACCCATTCTTTATAGCGTTTTTGCCATAAACCAGCAATTCCGTAAGCAAAAGGAACGATCATACTCGCAAAACCAAGGAATAAGGTTGGCGGGTGGATTACCATCCAGTAATTCTGCAGAAGCGGGTTTAATCCTCTTCCATCAGTAATAAACTTCAGATAGTTTTTATAATTTTCAGGATCCGCAAAAACTACCGGAGCCATGTCTTTTAAATTTACAGCATCTCTAAGCAAGATGAATGGAGAACTACCTAAGCGCTCACCAAAAATCTCAACACCCAATAACATGGACGTTAAAAACACTTGCGAAAAGGCAACAACAGTCATTACCCCATTTTCCCAGGATTTAGCTTTCCAGATCAGCATCAATCCAAGCAATGCTTGCCAGAATGCCCATAACCAGAAACTTCCCTCCTGTCCTTCCCAGAAAGCTGACACTATATAATAGACAGGCAGCTCTTTTGAAGAGTGAGAATAAACGTAATAATACTCGTTATTGTGATTTAAAATCAGGTAGAATAAGGTTACCCCTATACCAATAATACTGGCCCAGTTTACAAAGAATGATATACGACCTATACGTGTCCACGATTGGTCTCCTAGTTCTTTATTTCGTGTAGCAAAGAAATAAGCTATAGTTGAGAGTAAAGAAGCAGCAAATGCCAGAACAATAAAAAGCTGGCCGATTTTACCGGGAAGGAGGTTCTCTCCAATAAATTGTATGTCCATTAAAATTATTTGTAATTTTCTACTGTGCCGTCCTGTTTTTCTACAGTACCGTCCTGTTTAACCTCTACAAGGTCGTTGTTGTATTTAGATGGGCACTTCATTAGTATCTTAGAGGCGTAAAAAGTATCCTTATCCATTTTACCGATCAATACCAGTTTCTCTGAACGTTCAAAATCCTGCGGTTTTGTTCCCGCATAAACCACCTTATTAACTTTCCCCTTTTCGTCTTTCATATGAAACTCAAAGCGGTTTGCATCCTTAAGGGCATCATAGTGCATACCTTGTGATTTTTCCCAATAACCCATTACATGGAATTCTTTAGGATCTTTTGCAGCTTCACTAAAGGTTGAATAGGTATTTGTATCAGCATTAAGACTTACCAGAAAGCCCACACATAACGCTATAGTTATTAAACCAATAATTGCACTTTTTCTCATGGATGTAATAAGTTTTTAAAAGGAAACTTCACAAAGATAAAAATTAAAAGTACCTAAAAACCTCCCCCGGTATTCAAAACGCTTTGATGACAGTTTATTGATAGTTCTCTGACAAATGCGCAAAAAAAATCCGCGATACCTTAAAGATATCGCGGATTTAATGAATTATTTAGCTAAATGTTATGGCCAAACACCAAGATTCATATAAGATACAGCGATCTTATCGATTGAGCCTACAAAAGCTGCAGTTCTCAATGTTTTAATTCCAGCTTTGCTCATCAAAGTCTCTCTGATTTCATGATAAGAGTGAATCATGGTATCTTCTAAACCAGAATTAACCAATTCCAGTTCAGATGCACCTTTAACAATCATCAGACGGTTTTCTGCAGGAATTTTTTTACCAGTAAGGCTTTCCAGGGTATTGATCAGGTTAGCATTAGAGTTTTCAGCATAACGGTTTTCCATACGGCCAAAAGCTACGTGTGAAAGGTTTTTCAACCATTCAAAATAAGAAACCGTAACACCACCAGCATTACAATACATATCAGGGATGATGATACCACCCATTTCAGTGAATACTTCTTCAGCTTCAGGAGTACAAGGTCCGTTCGCACCTTCAGCAATGATTTTTGCTTTGATGTTTCTGATGTTTTCTACAGTGATTTGATTTTCAAGCGCCGCAGGTACCAGGATATCGCATGGCTGCTCTAAACCTTCCATAGAGTTTTTAAACTCAGTAGCACCAGGGAAACCTAAAATTGAACCGGTTAATTTACGGTGAGCAAATACCTCATCGATATTTAAACCATTTGCATTGTAAATAGCACCTTCAAACTCGCAAAGACCTACGATAGTTGCACCAAACTCAGCAAGGAATTTAGCAGCGTGGTAACCCACATTACCTAAACCCTGAACGATAACACGTTTATCACCCAAACCAGCCTTAAGGCCGATTTTCGCCATATCTTCTGCAACCGTTACACATTCTCTTACGGCATAAGCAACACCACGACCGGTAGCTTCCTTACGTCCGCGGATACCATGTAAAGCAATTGGCTTACCGGTAACACAACCCAATGCATCAAGCTGACCAGGGTTCATGGTCATATAAGTATCAGCAATCCAGCTCATCTCACGTTCTCCGGTTCCATAATCAGGAGCGGGAACATCGATACCAGGACCAATAAAGTTCTTTTTAATTAATTCTGTAGTATAGCGACGTGTAATATTCTCCAGTTCGCCAATTGTATAATTCTTAGGGTTGATACAGATACCACCTTTTGCTCCACCAAATGGAACGTTTACAATTGCGCATTTGTAAGTCATCAAAGCCGCAAGAGCCATCACTTCATCCTCATTTACCATGTCGCTGTAACGGATACCACCCTTTGTTGGGTTCATGTGCTGCGAGTGCTCTACACGCCAGGCATCAATTACTTCGAATCCGTTACCTCTACGGATAGGGAACTGGAAACGATAAACACTGTTACAAGCTTTAATTTGTGTTAATAAACCCTCGGGATGAGCAGTAAATTGCGCGGCACTGTCAAAGTTCTTGCAGACATCTGCAAAGAATTTTGTCTCATTTGCTGTATTAGCCATTTTTGTTTTTTATGAATTTGAATTAAGTTCTCAGTTTATGAGTGCAAAATTGCACTAAAAAAAGTGATTAATACAAATCAAAAACAGCTTAGTGTATGCTACACACTACGGCGAATTATGAGCAAAAACAGGGCTTAAATCGTTTAAAATTAGTTTTTGGCTGAAGATTTTTCTTCTAATTTTTTTAATCTTTTTTCTATCGTGAATAAGAAAAAAAGCAAGCCGAACAGAATTAGAACAATACAAGCTACAACAACATAGATTTTCCCTGTAGCATATACGCTTTCGGTTAGTGAAGAATCTCCGTTTTGTGCAAACAATTGAAGTGTTAACATCAACATTAAAAAGGTAACTGAAATTTTCTTCATGACTATATGTTATTGTTTTTTTCTAATGAACGAACTCTGTATAAAATGGTGTAAATCCAATATCCAACCAATATCCAACCCAAACAAGCTGGATAGAATATCGCACGCATACGGCTGTCAAGGTCGTAAGAATTGAATCCCGGGTTCCCTCCATTTCCCGGATGTAATGAATCTGATAAACGTGGCAGTACAAAAAGTAAAACCACCATCATCGGGAAGGCAAATATGTTATAGATAGCTGATATCTTAGCTCTCTTTTGTTCTTCGTCTATCGCATTGCGTAATACCAGATAAGCGAAATACAACAATAAGGCTATTGCTGCAAAGTTCTGTTTCACATCAAAGCTCCATGCTTGTCCCCAGGTAAACTTTGCCCATATGGCTCCCGTAACAATCCCAAGGATGCCATAAACCACGCCAACATTAACACTTTCAACAGCTTTAAGATCATGTTCAGGATTGCTGTTGCTTAAAAACTTTATACTGTGGTATACAGATACACTAAACAATACGATCATTCCGAACCACATAGGAACGTGAAAATAAAGATTTCTTATGCTCTCATGCAAAATAGGCAGCATCGGCACATCAGATAAAAACCCGGCAATAGTTGAGTAAATCACCAACAATGCCCCTAAAATTTTCCACCAGTTCTTATACATTATATACGTTTAATTCGCGCAAAGGTAATAACTGCGTCCTGTATTTTTATCATAAAGATGTAAATGACATCTGGATTACCCTCTCTAATCCCGCCACAGATATGGGAAAAGCAACAATGATACCGCCATAACCAGCACATTGATCACCAACAACATCCCAACCTCGTCCCAGCTTACACTCCTATCCAGCCCGTCAATCGCATTTTTTGTCAGCTTAATCAATACAACCAACACAGGAATTATAACCGGAAAGCCCAGGATAGCCATCAACATTCCACCATTACCGGCTTTAGATGCAATCGCAGAAATCATAGTAAATATAGTCGAAAAACTCAGACTCCCTAAAAGGGTAGCCAAAAGGTACATGGGTAAATCCTGAGGTACCCGACCAAATACCACCATGTGAAAGCTCAGCGCAATAATCGTAAGCACCAGCATCAGTAATACATTATAAACAGTTTTACTGATAATCAATGCGATCGGACTTGCAATGGTATAGATATAAAGGTGCCTGCCTTTACTTTCCTGCAAAAAACTCTTCGAAACTGCGTTTATTGATGCAAAAAGCATAATAATCCAAAACAACGCATTCCAGGTAATGATTTCAATACTTACAAAGGATAAGAAACACACAAACACGGTAGAGACTACATATAACAACACCCCATTTAGGGCATATTTTGAGCGCCACTCCAGCAGCAATTCTTTTTTAACTAAGTGTTTTACCTGGGTACTTAAATTCATTTAGCCGCAAAGATACTATTTCGCCTGATATCCAACTAACGCTGGTGTCAAAATCCTGGCAATAGCAGGATCCTTAGAAATCTGATCTGCACCTACCTGCAATGGCTTCCTACCAACCTGTCCGTCCATATCAACTGTTATCAACGGATAAGTACCAACAGCATTTAAACCAGCGTTCGCACCTGAAAGATGAAAAGTACCGGTAGCATCACGAAGTAATTTCGGATCAACCATTTTATAAGCTCCTTCAGGTATGCTACCCGGACCTTTAACCTTATAAATAACATTGCCCTCCCATTTAGGATTGGCAAAAGGTGCATTGATTACTGCAGCCTCCTCACCTCCCTGTATCAGGTTGTTAGCAATCGTAACATCTGTTGCGCCCAGCCCTACTGGACTTCTTGGCGTTAAAACAATATTCACTTTATTATCAACCAGGGTATTAAAAGCAATTAAAATCCTATCCGGACGGTCGTGAGAAGTCAGTGGCGCTCCATCGGCAACCTCAGCCCCACCATTACCAATGTTTATCGCAGGATTACATTTCTCAAAATAATTACTGTAAATGAGATGGTCGTCGCCAAAAATCCTTAACCCCGGAGTATTGGTGAAATAATTACCATATACCTTATTAAAATTACCATGTCTTAAAGTCATTTGCGCTTTGCAATCGCGCACCATGTTAAAGCGAATGGTAACGGCAGATGATTTAACAGAAAGCAATTCATTCTCCCCTTCACAATTCTCAAACAGGTTAAATTCAAAAATACTATTGCTGGAAGAGAGACTGAAACCACTTAAACCAAACTGCACGGCCTCAGCACCATTTCCGGTTTGCTTAGAAAAGTTATGAAAATAATTATGATGAATCCATAACCGCTCCGCAATCTGCTTGCCTGTCCCCCTAACGCCAATAAACTTGCCTAGCGCGTTTTTATTTTGAAAAGTATTGTAATCAACCTGATGATCATTACCAACTATAGACAGATAATTACCCACACCAACTGTTTCAAAAATATTCCTTGTCCACTGACAGAAGCTGCTTCCTGCCCCTATTTCATTTTTACCCGATGCATTTGTAAACTTAAATCCACGAATAATCACATAAGTAGCAGGACTTTTAATATTTATTCCACCTGTTCCTTTTATTTCTGCTCCGCCGATACTTTCAGCTGTAATGGTAATCGGCTTAGCAACGGTGCCCTGACTTTTTATCACAACATCATCAGTAGTCGTATAAACTCCATTTTTAAGAATAACTACATCACCGGCAACAGCTTTATCAATTGCTGTTTGCAATTCAGGCAGGGATGCTACGATAATAGTTTTAGCAAAACTGCCAGTACTTAGGCATAAAAAAACCAGGAAAGTCAAGGGGCTTAAAAGTTGCTGTTTCATTTGATCAAGTTAGCAGTTATTTACGCATAACTATTCAATTAAATATTCAAACTACTATATGATTCAAGCACCTTTTCATACGTTTTTAATCAATAAAATTTCATTAAAAAATATGGCAGTCTGAAATATTATATATAGCTTTACTATGAAAGCGTTAATTTAGAGCAGATTTAGCTACTGTTCTATCGCCCTACATATTAATTTATGTAGGGTTTTTTTGTTATTTTAGACAAATGAACGAATACCTTGATATTGTATTAAGAAGTCTGGCTGTATATGCTTTTATGCTGACAGCAATTCGTTTAACAGGTAAAAAAGAGCTTTCACAGTTAAATACAACCGATGTAGTTTTGATCCTGCTCATCAGTAACGCGGTGCAGAATGCCATGGTAGGTACCAACACCAGTCTTTTGGGTGGACTGCTTGCCGCAGCTGTGTTATTTTCCCTCAATTACATGCTCAAAAAAGTAATGTTCAGGAATAAGATGATTCGGGATCTTCTTACTGAAAAGCCCGAAATTCTGATTCACAATGGGAACCTGGATTTCGCAATGCTCAGCAAATTAGGCATCACCAATGAAGAATTGAGAGAAGCCATACGCGAACATGGTATAGAAAAATATAAAGATGTTAAGCTTGCCATTATGGAAGCTGATGGGAACATTAGTATCATCAGCGGAGATGACAAGCTTAAACACACTCAATATAAGCGCAAAAGGCATCACAAAACGCTTGGCGATCTCAACTAGCGATCTTTCCTAAGCCACTGCTTTGTTTAATTCTGGATTTTGCGTAACCAGTACTACTTTAGGTTTTCTAACGGTAATCACTATAAGCGCACCAGCCAATATCACAAACCAGCCCCATTTAAATTTTACTAAACCGGCAGCAAGGCTAACCAGCTTCTTAAAATGAAGAAAGCCGAATGCACTTTCCGTTTTAAAATAAACAGCACCCAGGGTAAGTAATATCAATCCAATAACTGCCCAGCCGGCAAATCTCACTAAACCAGCCTTCTCTGAAAATGCGCCGATTAAACCAATCACTGCTAATACATAAAAAGTGATACCCAATGTCGGGTCTATTTGAAAATAATTCCAGTTACCTAAAATCGGCACGCGTACCAACGGACACATACCTCCTGCCGCCATAATTACAGCGCCAACAATCCCTTGAATTTTCATACTAAAACTACCCCTTTGTGTTGATGCCCATTTTATCGGCAAAATGCGCACAGTAATCACGCAGATCTTCAACGATTAGATTTTCACCGGTGGCTTTTAAAAAGCTATCGCCCATCGTTTGTAAAGTTTCGTAAAAAAACCTTTTCATCTCATCAACAGGCATATCTTTAGTCCATAGGTCAATGCGCATTGAGTTTTTATAATTATGATCCCAAAGGGCCAGCATCATAGATTTTACAGGCACTTGTTCTTTAGTTTCTGCATCTGTAGATTCCCAAAGGATATTATCCGGCACATTATTGTCATCCAGTTGAACTGTGATTTTGATTTCTGCTTGTTTCATCTATTTTATTCTTTTCTTTTTCTTTGTCAGATGGAACCCGACATGATTAAATTATACTAGCTTTTATTATAAATATTAAAATGATGATGAAGACGATCAGCACGCCTTCAATGATCCAAAGTTTTTTTAGACTGGGAATAAATCTTCTAAAGATCTGGTCGGAAATAAAAGCAACAACGGTTGCCAGAAAACAAAAACCAATTAACAAACCACTAACGTCAATATGCTGAGGCCCTTTATCCTTTTTATCCAGCAATAACAGCACAGCAACAACCAGACATAAAGCCGAAACGATATTAAGCGGTGTTAGTTTTACTTTCAATTTCCTTTACTTCTTACTTTTAAACTTCTTCTTCTTCCAGGCCGGTTGCTTATTGGTCTTATTCCTTGCCGCAGCAGCTATAGCCGCAGCATGTTTTTTCTCGTGGAAAGCTCCTTTAAAATCAGGATCTTCTCTACGTTTCTGATCATCAATAGCACGCGCAATAGCCTGTTTCTCGTCGTAAGGAGTTTCCTCCACAAAAACTTCAGCCGGCAAAGGTACAACAGGAATCTGTTGTCTGATTAGTTTCTCTATTTTCTTAATGTAATATTCTTCACTTGGACTGCAGAAAGTCAATGCATCTCCTTTAGCATAAGCTCTACCGGTCCTGCCGATTCTGTGTACATAATCTTCAATAATGATGGGTACATCAAAATTGATAACATGACTCACTTCTGTAACATCAATCCCTCTCGAAGCCACATCTGTAGCTACTAAAACTCTGATATTACCTTCTTTAAAGGAATTGATAGAGTTGATTCTTGTATTTTGTCCCTTATTGGCATGAATTACCCTTACAGCTTCCTCGCCAAAACGACGCGAAATAAAACTATATATATTATCGGCAACAGTCTTCGTCTTACAAAAAATGATCAGTCGTTTAAACTCCTCATCATTTTTCAGCAAATGTTGTAATAAATTGATTTTCGTCTTGAAGTTAGGTACCTCATACAACACCTGCGTAACCGTTGATGCAGGAGTAGCCTGCTCACCAACCTCAATAATGGTTGGGTTTTTCAGGAAGTCGCCCGCTATCTTTTGCACCAAATCACTCATCGTTGCAGAGAACAGCAGGTTTTGTCTTTTACGCGGAACGATTTCCAAAATTCTGTGTATAGAGCCAATAAAGCCCATATCCATCATTTTATCAGCCTCGTCAAGTACCAGAAACTTTATATATTGCGTATTGATATGTCCCGCTAAATAAATATCCAGGAACCTACCCGGTGTAGCGATGATGATATCTACCCCCGCCTTGATCTGCTCAATCTGAGTTTTGGGACCGATACCACCAAATACCACAACAGAACGTAAGTCGGTATAGGTGGAAAACATTTTCACATGCTCCTCAATTTGCATGGCCAATTCTCTTGTTGGCGCTAATATCAAAGCGCGTGGAGAATCTCCCTGGGCGTACTTTAATTGCATTAAAATAGGCAACACATAGGCTGCAGTTTTTCCCGTTCCCGTTTCAGCAATCCCAAAAATATCCTGACCGGATAAAACCGGTGCAATTGCCTTTTCCTGTATAGGGGTAGCAGTAGTAAATCCTGCATCCGCCACAGCATTTAATATTTGCCTGTTTAATTTAAAATCTTCAAAGCTTTTCGCCATTTTGCAAAAATAGACAAAATTTATTTAGTGTAACCGCCATGTAGTGATAGCCATGCTACAACCGCCACGTCATGCTGAATTTATTTTGCTTCGCAGCTACTTCGTGGCAGCGTCTCAAGAGCAATTGACCTTGCCAGTGCGAAATGCTAAAATAAACCGCGTAGCACTCTTGAAGACTAGTATAAATAAATACTACTGAAAAATTTAGGATGACCTAAATCGAAAAGAATATTTTATTTAAGTTTGAGCCATGAACACCATTCTGATAAAAGCAGCCTCAATAGTGAATGAGGGGCAAATTATTGTTGCCGACCTACTCATCAAAAACGGATTTATAGAAAAAATCGCCCCGAATATAGATGCTCCAGCCGATCAGGAGATCAATGCAGAAGGTTTACACCTTTTTCCGGGAATGATTGATGACCAGGTCCATTTCAGGGAGCCGGGATTAACTCATAAGGCTGATATTTTTTCAGAAAGCATGGCTGCCGTTGCAGGAGGTATCACCTCGTTCATGGAAATGCCTAACACTGTTCCCAATACCTTAACACAGGAATTACTGACCGATAAATATGCCATTGCTTCAGAAATGTCGCTGGCCAACTATTCCTTTTTCATGGGCGCATCCAACAGCAATCTGGATGAAGTACTTAAAACAGATCCTAAAAACGTTTGTGGTATTAAGGTATTCATGGGCTCATCGACCGGAAATATGCTGGTTGACAATGAAAAGGTTTTAGAGAACATCTTTAAAGAAGCACCAATGCTGGTAGCTACCCACTGCGAAGATGAGCAAACTATACAACGTAACCTTGCAGAATACAAAGAGAAATACGGTGAAAACATTACAATTGATATGCACCCGCTGATCCGTAGTGCCGAAGCATGCTATAAATCATCTTCAATGGCTGTAGAACTCGCAAAAAGATACCAGACACGTCTGCATATTTTACATATTTCTACTGCAAAAGAAGTTGCATTATTTGACAATGTGACTCCGCTTAAAGACAAAAGAATCACAGCTGAGGCCTGTGTGCATCACTTATGGTTCGATGACCGTGATTATGCTACCAAAGGAAACTGGATCAAATGGAACCCGGCTGTAAAAACTGAATCCGATAAAAATGGCATCCTTAAAGGCTTACTGGAAGGATATATCGACATCATCGCTACAGACCATGCACCACATACTATCGAGGAAAAAGAACAACCTTATTTACAGGCACCTTCGGGCGGACCACTGGTACAGCACGCCTTACCGGCCCTGTTCGAAATGTACCATCAGAACAAAATATCCTTGACCCAAATAGCTGAAAAGACTGCGCATAACGTAGCTACCTGTTTCGATATCGATAAAAGAGGTTTCGTAAGAGAAGGCTACTGGGCAGATCTGGTACTGGTAAATCTGAACGATCCTTTTAAAGTAACCCGAGCAAATG
Organism: Pedobacter nyackensis; assembly: GCF_900176505.1. GTDB lineage: Bacteria > Bacteroidota > Bacteroidia > Sphingobacteriales > Sphingobacteriaceae > Pedobacter > Pedobacter nyackensis. The sequence goes on from NZ_FWYB01000007.1 coordinate 59,628, forward strand.
TACTTTACAAATGTGGCTGGTCGCCTTTCGAAGGACAAACATTCCAGGCCGAAGTAACCCATACTTTTGTATCAGGTAACCTTGCTTATCAAAAAGGAAGATTCACCACTCAGGAAACCGGAAAAAGATTATCCTTTAACCGCTAATGAATACCGCATACCCGCCAAAGTTGAGGCAGTTTACCCTGCTCTTTATCCTTTCGGCACTGGTGTATGCAATGGGTTTCAACAGCAAATGGGTTGAAGTTGTATATACTCAAGGTCTTTACCCGATAACATCGGTTGTACAACGGTTCATCAGTAGCCTTGTACCCTTTGCATTGGGCGATTTCCTTTACCTCCTGTTGATTCTTTATGTCATCAGGAGCTTGTACCTCTTCTATAAAAAACTAGTACAAAAAAGAATAAAGCGGAGCGACCTGCTTAACCTTACTTTGCAGGTCCTAAGCTTTTTCCTTATCCTTTATCTGGTTTTCAAATTACTTTGGGGACTAAATTATTCCCGTCGCCCTATAGCCATGCAACTGGGCATCAGCAATGAAAAATATACTACACCACAGCTGGTTTCGCTGGGTGAGTATTTTATTGGGCGACTGAACAACCTCCAACACGTTAAAAAGCATACTTATACCGTACCTCAATTGCAGGAAAAAGCCAAAGTGGCCTATGATGGTATGCAGCAGAAAAACACCTTCTTCACCTATAAAACGCCTGCAGTAAAATCCGTATTGAACAGTTGGGTCATCACTAAAATAGGCATTGAAGGATATTACAGCCCTCTTTCCGGTGAGGCTAATGTAAATATGCGCTTACCGCTTACTTCCCTCCCATTTGTAACCTGTCATGAAATTGCTCATCAGTTAGGCATTGCAAGAGAGGATGAAGCCAACCTTGTTGGTTATCTGGTAGCCAGCAACAGCAGCGATGCTTACTTCCAATATTCGGCAGTTTATGAAGTGTTTAAGAATATAATATTCGAAATCAGACTCAAATCACCAAATGATTACGAACGACTTTACAATACCATAAATGCGGTAACGATAAGTGATTTAAAGGCCGACAGAGACTTCTGGAAAAAGTACAACAGCAATATGTTTGCTTATATGGATGTGGCGTTCGACAGGTTCCTTAAACTCAACAGTCAGGCAAAAGGTACAGATAGCTATCAGGATATTGTGTTGTGGCTGTATAATATCCACAAAAAAGAACTCAATAATTAATACAGTAGGCTATAATGACTCGATTTCTTCTATAGAGAGGCCAGTGGCTTCAGCGATAATCTTAAGATCAACAGCTTTATTCTTGAAATTTAGGGCTATGGTCTTCTTTTCCTCCAAGGCTTTGGCGCGCTCTACTTGACGGCCTTTTTCAATTCCCTTTTCTATCCCCTCCCTTTCACGTCTTTCCAGTAATATCTCTTTGACTCCCATAGGTGTGGTCTTTCCTGTTAGTTTTCGAACTTCTTCTTCAAATTTAATCATCATTTCCGGTTTTTCAAAATTCACATAATACGCAAGAAAAGCCATAATTTTTTCATGCTTTACTCTATCCAGCTTTCTCTTGATTAGTTCACGTGTTAAATCAATCTTGACGCGTTTTAAATCTTCATCGTTAAGTTTCTTTGTTTTCAAAGCCATTAAAACCGTAAGCGCCACCACTGCAAACGGATTAGGATCTGCACGCAGCTTTTCTTCATCCTGATCCAAAAGCTTATAAGTATTAAATTCATAACTTAATCTCGTACCCAAATACTCCTCTTTGTATATTTTGGGATGATAAGTTTTAACATCATCTATTAAAATGGCGAACGCCGTAATGGAGACATTATGTTTATCCTTAGCTCTTCATGCCCTTTGCTGCCCTGTATTTCCACATGCACCAATATAAAGTTAGATCCGCCGCCTTTTAAGTGTACTTTCACTAGTTTATCAACAAATCGTACTCCAGCCGTATTCACTTCTGGCGGAAAGAGCCTGTTAAACTCCTTATCGAGAAAAACAAACTTCCTTTTAAGATTAAACACATCATCTGCATCTGGAAAAAAGAACCGCAAAAAATCATCAAAAACATCAGCTAAAATCCCCTTCCAGAGTTCATCATCCCTCCTTGCTGGTTTTTTCTTAGATTTCCGCTTTGGCTTTAGCGGTACCACCGCGATTGTCTCTTCTGTCATCTATTACTGATTTAGTTATCAAACCAAAAGTACAATGACCATCATCAACTAACCATACTCTACTGAAATTCAGCGTAATGCTCAGTATTCACCAGCGCAAACGGAACAAAATTTGGTTAAGCCTTCCCTAGCTATTTCCCTGACGAAATAGGATATGGTTACGCTTTCTTACGATTTTACATTAGTCCCATCAAATTTTTCTTCCCCATTACCTACAGAACAGCAAAACATTACAACCTTAAAACAAAATAAACCCGAAACATTCCTAAATTTGCCGGACTATGGCAAAGATATCCATTAACCTGGCTACAGGTTCATTACAAAAAGAAGAGATCATCGTTGGAATTGATTTAGGCACAACCAATAGTTTGGTAGCTTTCATCAATCCTGATAAAAACCCGCAGGTAATTAACGATACAGGAAAAGGCCTGCTTGTGCCTTCTGTAGTCCACTTTAACAAAATGGGCGATACCCTTGTAGGTAATGAAGCCAAAGAATTCTTGACTACAGACCCAGAAAACACTATATTTTCAGTAAAACGCTTATTGGGCCGCTCCTATAAAGATGTAGCCGGTCATCAGGATACGTTTTCTTATAAAATCATTGATGATGAGAATGACTCGCTGGTAAAGATCAAAGCTGGGGATAAGTTCTACACGCCAATTGAACTATCAGCTGAGATTTTAAAGGAATTGAAAGCCCGTGCGGAGCATGCCTTAAAAACACCGGTAAACAGAGCGGTAATTACTGTTCCTGCCTATTTTAACGATAGTCAGCGTCAGGCTACCAGAGATGCAGGTCGTTTAGCCGGATTAGATGTTTTAAGAATCGTTAACGAACCTACAGCTGCCAGTCTTGCTTACGGCTTGGGTCTTGACCCTACCCAGCAAAAAACAATCGCAGTATACGATTTAGGCGGTGGAACATTTGACGTATCTATCCTTTCTATTCAAAATGGCATATTCGAAGTGTTATCTACCAATGGAAATACCTTTTTAGGTGGTGATGATTTTGACCGTGCCATTGTACATTACTGGATAGAAAAAAACAACCTGAATAAAGCAGATCTGGATGCAAATCCAGGTTTAGTGCAGTCGATCAGGCTAAAAGCCGAAGAAGCGAAAAAAGCACTAACCTCTCAAAACCTGTTTAACGAACAGCTTGGTGAAATATGGTGTACTTTAGATAAACAAACATTTGAACAGCTGATTGCTGCTAAAGTTGAAGAAACCATTAATTCTTGTAAATCGGCATTGAACGATGCAAAATTAACGATTGCAGAAATTGATGAGGTGGTATTGGTTGGTGGATCTACCCGCACACCATATGTTAAAAAGCAGGTTGCCGATTTCTTTGGCCGCGTTCCTCACGATCAGATCAATCCGGATGAAGTGGTTGCCCTTGGTGCTGCCATCCAGGCTGATATCCTTGCGGGAAACCGTTCAGACATCCTGTTACTTGATGTAACACCACTTTCCCTGGGTATTGAAACTATGGGCGGATTAATGGATGTGATCATCCCTAGAAATGCCAAAGTGCCGACCAAAGCAGGTCGTCAGTATACCACTTCTATTGATGGACAGGTAAACATGAAGATCTCTGTTTTTCAGGGAGAGCGTGATCTGGTACAGGAAAACAGGAAACTTGCGGAATTTGATCTGAAAGGTATCCCAGCCATGCCGGCAGGCTTACCAAAGGTTGACATTAACTTTATCCTTAATGCAGATGGCATCCTTACTGTTCAGGCGGTTGAACTACGTTCAGGCGTAAAACAAGAAATCGACATTAAGCCTAGTTATGGTCTTACAGACGAAACCGTTGAGAAGATGTTGATAGATAGTATCACCCATGCTAAAAGCGACGTAGAACAGCGCATGCTGATTGAAGCCAGAAGTGAGGGTGAGCAATTGGTGTACACAGCCGAACGCTTTATTGAGAAACATGCAACATACCTGACACCAGAAGAAATTGCAGCAACAAAAACATACATCGAGGCGCTGAAAGCTGCTTTAGCTACAGCACAGAAAGATGAAATCCTTAAAAAGGCTGATGAATTAAACGAATTTACCCGTCCTTTTGCCGAAAGAGTAATGGATGTAGCTGTTTCTTCAGCTATGAAGGGAAAAAGTATCGAGTAATTTACCAGGCATTAGCCAAATCTACATAGACTTACAGTAATGAAACATCTGTTTATTACTGTAAGTCTGCTTACCATTACCTTGGTATGCAGTGCATGGGGCTTTTACGCCCATATGCGCATCAATCACCTGGCGGTATTTACGTTACCCGCAGGGATCAATCAATTTTATAAGAACAATATCAAATACATTTCCGATCATGCTGTGGATCCGGATAAGCGGAGGTATGCTGATACCACAGAAGCCGCAAGGCATTACCTGGATGTAGAAGTATACGAAGCCCATATTGACAGCATTCCCTTTAAATGGGATGATGCTGTAAAAAAATACGGAGCAGTTAAATTAAACAAGAATGGCATATTGCCCTGGCAAATTCAAAAGAGCTATTACAAGCTGGTAAATGCCTTTAAAGACAGAGATTCAGCTAAAATACTGATCTATTCGGCCTATTTAGGGCATTATATTGCTGATGCGCACGTACCACTCCATACTACCCAAAACCACAACGGACAACTAACCAATCAGCTTGGTATCCATGCCTTCTGGGAAAGCAGATTACCGGAGCTCTTTGCAAAACGTTATAATTACGTTGTAGGTACTGCTCGTTATATAGAAAATCCGCTAAGTGAAGCATGGAAAATAGTGAAGCACACGCACAAAATGGTAGATACGGTACTTAGTTTTGAAGCGAAGCTAAGCGCTCGATTTCCGGCTCATAAGAAGTATAGCTATTCGAAAAGAAACAACCAGGTTGGCCGGCAATATTCTCTGGCCTATTCAAAGGCCTATCATGACAAAATGGATAATATGGTAGAGCGCCAAATGCGCTCAGCCATATTAAGTATAGGATCGTTCTGGTATTCTGCGTGGATTGATGCCGGGCAGCCTAGCTCACCTTTTGCTCTTCCTCTTCAGTAAGGGCTTCATCAACTACCTCAACTACACTCTTCTTCTGAAATTTCGACTTTAAGGCCGCAAATACCGCAGGGAAGAAAGTAACAACAGCAATCACAACGATTACAATATCAAAGTTCTTTTTAACTATCGGAATTTGTCCCAATACATATCCGGCCAATAGTAAACTGGCAATCCATGCAACGCCACCAATGATGTTGAAGAAGGTAAACCTTCCGAAAGGCATTTTTGCCACACCGGCTACAAAGGGAGCGATTGTTCTAAAAATAGGCAGGAACCTACTGAATATGATTGCTTTACCGCCATGCTTCTCAAAAAACATGTGCGATTGATTATAGTATTCGAGTTTGAGTATTTTGTTTCCGGGTTTAAACACCTTGACGCCAAAATAGCTACCCAGTTTATAATTTAAAGAATTCCCTGCAATTGCCGCTACAATCAGCAATAGCATCATTACCCAAATGCTTAAGCCAGTGTTTCCACCTGCAATCAGGGCTCCCATTGCAAAAAGCAATGAATCTCCTGGTAGGAACGGTGTAACCACAAAGCCAGTTTCCGCAAAAATGATTAGAAAAAGGATGGCATAAGTCCAGGTACTATAATCTCTGATGATCTCTTCCAGGTGCTTATCTATGTGCAGGAGGAAGTCTATTAAAAAGCTGAAAAATTCCAAATCTTGTAAATTAAGCCCAAAAATAAAAATATCATGGCAATAACCATGATATTTTTAAGAATAGTAATGTCATAATATGTTTTTTTTACACAATCAGATTAAACTAATTTTGCAAAATAACGTGCCCTGTTAATTCCGCTGAAGAACCTCCATCAATCCAAATTGTATAATTTTTACCCGCAATAATACCTCCATCAAGTTGAGGAGCAGTAGTTACCCCAGCAGCAGTAAAAGTAAATTTAGCTCCCGGATCAACAGCATGGTAACTTGTGTTTAAGTCGCCATATACCAATGAAGGAATCAACGGTGTAGTTTGTCCTACCACAGTAATAGTTATCCCAGTAGTCGGCGTTAAAAAGCTATTTAAATTGTAAAACCGAACTTTTGCTTTACCTGCAGCTGGAGCTGACATATCATCTCCAATAGCAAAAGCTCCAAACAGGCCGTTTGAACCCTGGTAATAAAAAGTAGTAACGTTAAATCCAATTGGAACGTTATAAGCCTGAGACTCTGCCTTCACAGTGGTAGTCCCTGCATCATAAAACTTAAATGCATTACTTCCTGAGGTAATCTCTAAATAAGCAGACGCCTCACCATAAGCTGCAGGCACTGTACTCTTTTTTACCCCATTAACATAGAAATCCTGGGCTAAAGACCCTCGTACCGTATTTACGAATCGCACTTTAGCAGCACCAACCGGTTCAGGTTGAGGTTCATTTTTTTTACTACAGGAAGCCAATAGTAATATACTTGAGCAAGCTATCATAAAAGCCTTTCCGGCTCTTGATGATAATAATATTGGTAGTTTCATATTTGTATAAGTTTAAGTCACGTTAAAACAGAATGGCTCGGTCAAAAACCAAGCCATTCTGTATATATTTTATTATAAAATTAATTATAGTTATTTAGCATTACCGGCATTACAAGCATCAATACATCCTCATTTTCATCATTAGTTTGAGGGATCAATAAACCTGCTCTGTTTGGCGTAGAAAGTTCTAAAGTTACTTCTTCACCGTTCAGATTGCTTAACATTTCAATTAAAAACTTAGCGTTGAAACCAATTTCAAGATCTTCACCTTCATATTGGCAGCTTAATCGCTCATGAGCCTCATTTGCGAAATCAAGATCTTCAGAAGAGATATTTAATTCACTACCATTGATCTTTAATCTTACCTGGTGAGTGGTTTTATTAGCAAAAATCACTACCCTACGCAATGTGTTTAAGAACAAAGCCCTGTCGATAACCAATTTATTAGGATTGTTAGCAGGGATAACTGCCTCATAATCCGGATAGCGCTCATCGATTAAACGGCAAACAAGGTTGATATTTTCGAATTTAAAGAAAGCACTTGTTGCATTATAATCAACTGATACATTGATATCTGATGATGGTAAAGCAGCTTTTAACAAGGTTAAAGCTTTCTTAGGAAGGATAAAAGAAGAACTTTTATCTGCTTTGCTATCCATACGTCTGTATCTTACCAGTTTATGTGCATCAGTAGCTACAAAGGTGATGTATTGCTCAGAAAGCTGACAATAAACGCCAGTCATAGCCGGACGAAGTTCGTCGTTACTTACTGCAAAAATAGTTTTTGTAATGGCTTCAGTTAAAACAGAAGCAGGTAAATTTACCGAAGAAGCGTTTTCAACAACCGGAATTTTCGGGAAGTCGTCGCCGTTTTCACCGCTTAATTTATATTTACCGTCGCCCGCGCTAATCTCGATAGAGAAAGTAGCATCATCAATATTAAAAGAGATCGGTTGATCTGGTAATGTTTTTAACGTGTCTAATAATATTTTTGCCGGCACTGCAACTTTACCACCTTCTTTAGATTCAACAGCTAAAGATGTAGTCATGCTTGTCTGTAAATCCGTAGCAGATATCGTTAAATTTCCGTCTTTAATCTCAAACAGGAAATTTTCCAGTATAGGCAAAACTGTGCTGCTGCTTGATGCACCATTAACAGTTTGCAAATGTTTTAAAAGCGTTGATGTGGATACAATAAATCTCATAGTAATGATCTAGTCAGTTCTCAAAAATATAAAAATTACCTTGCATACTTGTGTTTACGGTAATAATGTTGAAAAATCGCAAATGATATTAACAATAGCAAAGGACCAAGCACATTTACCAGTTGCCATTGTAGTTTTTCGGCACGCACTTTAGCCTTATCCAATAACCTGATCTTAACCTCTTTATTGCGAAGCGTTATCAAATTATCGTCATTAGCCAGGTAATCGGCGATATTTAGCAGCAAGGCCTTATTCCCAAAATTTCTTTGTGTGTATCTGTCAAAACCCAATGGAAAAGCCGATTGATCTCTGCTGCTCACCTGATTTTTAAAAATATCACCGTCACCAATGACAATCATTTTGGTAGGCTTGCTTATTGCCGACACAGTGTAAGGCTCTTCAATTCCGGCGGGTACTGCACGGTTCAAAAACACAGAGGAGAAATTACCTTCAAGCAATACACCTACCGGCTGTGGCACACTGGCATATTCCCTTGGATTAGGCTGTTCGGCAACCATTTGTAAAGAAAGCATCTTAGGTGTACTAAAAACCTTATTAAAAGCCGATGTATGTAAAATAACCTTTTTGCTCAGGCCTTTAACACCAATAGTATCTACTGTACTTACAAACTCACTTTTAATGTTGTCGATATTCTTTACCAGGTAACTGGCAGTATCCGGCATCAGCAAGGGATAATATACCCAAGGTGCCATCTGAATTTGTCCCTGTTCCCCTCCCATTGCTAATGGTATCTCTGCACAGTTGGCATCTGCCACCAGGTTGTAGTTTACCCTTGCGCCGTAAATAAACAGCATATCATCAAGGTTCAGCTTCCGGTTAAACACCATTTGCTCTGAACTGCCTTTCAGACTATCCAAATCGGCTCCTACCTGATCAATACACCATACTACCCGGCCCCCATTCATTACAAAGTAATTGAGTTTGTATTTCTCAGCTTCTGTAAATTCTTTTTGCGGCTTGGCTACCACCAATAATTTTAGTTTATCCAGTCCGCTCTTATCAATCAGGTTCAGGTTTACCCTCCCCACTTCGTAACTCTCAGAAAGACTTTTTATAGCATCATTTAAAAACAAATCCGAGAGTTCTCCATTGCCTTCCGTAAAACCGATACGCGGATGTTCACCTGTCAGCACTTTTTGAATGCCTGAAGTAAATACATATTCCAGGTTCTGTATAGAGTTATTGATGTTTTCTTCGTAATTTCCTGTGGCATCCAGGTTCTGCAACAGCTTTACAGGAAAGTTTTTGCCGTCGGCAGAAATCATAGCCATTGGAAAAATGGTCTTTTGCGCAAAGCCATTGTCGTTTTTAATGTTCAGTGTTGTAGCCTCAATTCCTGCCTGATACAGGTTATTGATAGCCGTATCCTGTTCAGCCGCCGATAAACCCGCAATAGGATCAGCAAATATTACTTTAACATCTGTTCTGGCGTAAGCCTTGTAATCTGTCAACAGATCTTTTGTAGCATTTCTTAATCTTTTAAATGCTGAAGGAAGATCTCCGTCCAGAAAAACAGTGATGGTTATGGGCTTCCTGGCATCCTTTAAAATCGTTTTCGATTTAGAACTCAAAGTAAAGCGCTTCTCTTTTGTAAAATCAATCCTTGTGTAAACGTATTGTGCAGCAATATTTAGCAACACTACAGCCAGTAAAAAAGAACCTGCTTTAAGCCATTTTTTTCTGTTATTTACCATTTCCTACCTCCTATCACTAATCGGGTTAGTCCTAAAAACAGCACGACAAAACTGACAAAATATACAAGATCCCGGGTATCTAATACGCCGCGACTTATAGACTGGTAATGTTCATTTACACTCAAGGCTAAAAAAGCCGCTTCAAAATATTGCAGCGCAAAAATCTGACTCATGGCATCAAAGCCCCGATAAGTAATAAAGCAAAGGAACACCGCGACAGCAAAAGCAATAACCTGATTCTTTGTAACTGATGATGCAAAAATACCAATCGCAGTAAATGCTGCACCGAGTAAAAGTAAACCGATGTAGGAGCCTGTTACCGCACCACCGTCTATATTACCTTGCGGCAAGCCCAGTTGCGAAACTGAATAATAATAAATCAGTGTAGGGATAAGTGCACAAAGCACCAATACAAAGCAGGCCCAGTATTTAGCCAGAATGATCTGCCAGTCGGTAAGTGGCCTTGTGGCCAGCAATATGTAAGTCCCTTCTCTCCGCTCTTCGGCAAAAGAGCGCATGGTGATGGCAGGGATTAAAAACATAAATAAAAATGGGGCTAAACTAAAAAAAACAGTCAGTTCGGCATAGCCGTAATCCAGGATAGCGGTATCAGGAAAGAACCAAAGCAACAAACCCATGGCGAGCAAAAAAATTCCGATGGTGATATATGCCATCATTGAATTCAACAAACTAAATAATTCCCGTTTAAAAACTGCGTACATGCATTCAGATTAATGACGCCGAAGTTAAAAAAATATCCGCTAAAAGTAGTATTCAGGGTTTATTCCTTGATTTCAAAAAAACAGGCCTTTTGATAATATCATATGACACTATTACGGAACAAAAACAGGTGGTTACAGGAGCACAGTTTCCTACACCAGAAAAACAACACTGGTAAGTGATGACGCAGGATTTTACATTGATTAGGGTGAATTATCATTATGACCTCAAATAAGTTACGAATTCAGGATTTCATTTCACAAAAAAAAAGGGCTGTCCGATAATATCGAACAGCCCTTTTGATTCTTTAAAAGATTTAGACTACAAACCGAAGTTATAAGCTAATCTTAATCCGATGAAACCATTTGTTGTTGAATTAGCTGACCAAGCTTCGTAACGGGCACCTAGTTCAACTGAACCTTTATCAGATACAGGGTAATCAATTCCAATTCCTGGAGCATATACAAATGCAGTAGAATTTCCTTCACCTGATTCAGTAGAGAATGCTGCGCCTAGCTCAGCACCAGCAAAAAAGTTCTCACCGAAATAATATCTTGCACCAGCTTTAACTGGGATTGAGCCAGTACTATATGAAAGGCCCGCCACTTTTTTTGTTGTAAACTCAGTATAACCTGCACTACCTGTTAACAATAAGCTTGGTGCAACAGGATGCTGATACTGTAATGAACCTCCGTAACCAAAATTAAAAACGTCACCAAAGTCTCCCATAGGGAAACCAAACTCAGCGCCAATACTTAATTTAGGAGTTTTAGTCTGTGCATTAACACTAGAAAACGCGAACAAACCTGCAACTGCTGTTAGTAGTAATAATTTTTTCATGTCTTTTCTATTTAATTATTTTAATTTGATTTACTGTTTAGATGCAAAAACTTTGCCACAGTTACATAGTGGAGAAAAAATCAAATTCAAAAACGCAAAAAAGCACCTACCAATCGGCAGATGCTTTTTTACTAAATTAGTTTGATTTACCTACAGAAAGCACTCTGTTTTTAGCTTTGAATCTGAATGATTGCTAATGTTGCTCAATCCTAATCCATAGCCAGCATGGATATTAAAACCATTCAAACAATACCCTACTTTGTTGTTAACTTTCTAAAAATCTCTTCTAATCCAATCCCGTCATATTTCTCTTTTAAATCAACAATAGAATCGTTTGCCACAATATTCCCCATATTAATGATAATTACATCATCACATATGGCTTCAACTTCCTGCATGATATGCGTAGAAAGGATTACCGTTTTATCTTTCCCCAAACTTTTGATCAGATCTCGGATCTCCGAAAGTTGGTTTGGATCAAGCCCTGAAGTAGGCTCATCAAGTATTAATACCTCAGGATTATGAATAATGGCCTGCGCTAATCCTACCCGCTGCTTATATCCTTTAGATAGCATAGCAATCTTTTTATGCTGCTCAGCAGTCAACCCTACCCTTTTAATCGTTTCTTCGACTTTTAAAGCTGCATCCTTTAAATTATAGGTATTGGCCACAAACAACAAAAACTCCTTTACATACATATCCATATACAGAGGTGTATTTTCGGGAAGATAGCCCATAATCTTTCGCATCTCCAGATTTTGCGTCTGCGAATCATAACCACATAAACTGGCCGATCCCGATGTTGGCGCAAGATAACCCGTAAGCATACGCATGGTGGTAGATTTCCCTGCACCGTTCGGTCCCAGAAACCCTAATATCCGACCCGGTTTAGCTTCAAAACTAATTCCATCTACTGCCTTTTGTTTATCAAAATGCTTAGCTAATGCGGTTACCTTAATGCTCAATTTGTTCTATTTTTACTGTTAATATCCTGATCTTTTATACCTCATGTCACCCCGAAACAAAATCAATATCCGATTTTAGATGACGCACATTTTTCAAACAACCCGATCATCTTCAAAAGTAACAAAAAGTTATTGCCCAAATCTTATATATTTGCATCATTATGGCAAAGAATACTAACGACGAACAATTTAAAAATGTTATATCACACGCGAAGGAATACGGTTTTGTATTTCAATCCAGCGAAATCTATGACGGACTAAGTGCCGTTTATGATTACGGACAATTGGGCGCAGAATTAAAAAATAACATCAAAACTTATTGGTGGAAAGCAATGGTGCAAATGCACGAAAACATTGTTGGGATAGATTCTGCCATTTTCATGCACCCGAAAGTGTGGAAAGCAAGTGGACACGTTGATGGCTTTAACGATCCGATGATCGACAATAAGGATTCAAAAAAACGTTACCGCGCTGACCAGTTATTAGAAGATAAAATTACCCGTTACGAAAAAGACGGTAAAACAGATAAAGCAGCTAAGTTACAGGCTGATATGGATGATGCTTTAAAAGCTGAGAACCTACCACTTTTAAAAACCTTAATTGAGGAACATGAGATCGCATGTCCTGTAAGTGGTACAAAAAACTGGACAGAGGTTCGTCAGTTCAACCTGATGTTTAGTACACAGTTTGGAGCGATGGCAGAAGGTTCTGAAGAGGTTTACCTACGTCCGGAAACGGCCCAGGGTATTTTCGTCAACTTCCTGAATGTACAAAAATCAGGACGTATGAAGATCCCTTTCGGAATTGCACAAATCGGTAAAGCTTTTAGAAATGAAGTAATTGCCCGCCAGTTCATCATGCGTATGCGCGAGTTCGAACAAATGGAAATGCAATTCTTCGTTCGCCCGGGTGAGGATGAAAAATGGTTTGCTTACTGGAAAGAAGCCCGTCTGAGATGGCATGCTGCATTAGGCACTCCTGCAGAGAAATACCGTTTCCATGACCACGTTAAATTAGCGCACTATGCTAATGCTGCAACGGATATTGAATTCGAATTCCCATTCGGATTTAAAGAAGTTGAAGGTATCCATAGCCGCACAGATTTCGATTTAAAGCAACACCAGGAATTCTCTGGCAAGAAAATGCAATACTTCGACAACGACTTAAACGAAGAAGGCAAGCCTTATGGAAACTATGTTCCTTACGTAATTGAGACTTCAATTGGTTTAGATCGTATGTTCCTTTTAACTATGATCAACGCTTTTGAAGAGCAGGATCTAAGCGAAGGCGAAAAACAAGATAGCAGAACGTTGTTGCGTCTACACCCTTGTCTAGCTCCATACAAAGTAGCGATCTTCCCTTTAACTAAGAAAGACGGTCTGCCTGAAAAAGCCAGAGAAATCATGAATAATCTGAAGCTTGACTTCAACTGTATTTATGAAGAAAAAGATGCGATAGGTAAACGTTACCGTCGTCAGGATGCCATTGGTACGCCTTTCTGCGTAACTGTAGATCATCAGACATTAGAAGATAACACAGTTACCATCCGTCACCGTGATACGATGGAGCAGCAACGTATTGAGATCGCACATCTGGATGAGTTGATCGCTAGCAAAACAAGCTGGAAAACATTACTACGCAAAGATTAAAAAATAACCGTTCTCTTCGGAATCTGGCATCTGTTGGTGAAGAACCAACAGCGCCTAAGGCTTCCTCGGAGAAGGTAATTTTTTAGTAAAGCAGGATGCAGAATAGATAATGTAGAAAAATCGCTAGATTCATAATAGCATAGTGTAGAAAATAGCAGGATGTAGAATAGCATAATGCAGAATAAAACAACAAGCCCCGTTCGCCAATGGCAAACGGGGCTTGTTGTTGAAGGAGATTTTTTATTTAAGATCAGTTATTCTGAGTTAAGACTTTCCTTGCATCATCATCTTCATACTTGTTGATTTGTTGTTTTAGTGCTTTCAACATATCAGTGGTAATTTTTTCATATCCCTTTTGTCCGTATTTGTTATCCATTTCATGGGGATCCTTTTGCAGATCGTACAATTCCCAACCGTTAACACGCTTATAAAAACGGATCAGTTTATATCTTTCGGTACGGACTCCAAAATGAGGAGATACCGCATGCTCACCATTTTCATAATAATGATAATAGAGTGCATTTCTACCCTTTCCATTTTTTAAACCGGGTAATATAGATGCGCCTTGTATTGCTTTTGGGATAGCTATACCCGCAGCATCGAGTATAGTTGGCGCAATATCCAGGTTCATAACCATATTATTAGATACGGTTCCTGCTTTTACGGCATTTGGATAACGCATCACCATTGGTGTTCTGAAAGATTCCTCATAGATCCAGCGTTTATCAAACCAGCCATGTTCTCCCATATAAAAGCCCTGATCGGAAAGGTAGATAACAATGGTATTCTTCGCCAGGTCATGTTTATCCAGGTAATCCAACGTACGACCAATATTACGATCTAATGAGCTTGCTGTACTTAAATAATCCCGCATATAACGCTGATATTTCCATTCTGTTAGTGAATTACCGCTAAGCTTCTGCTGATTAAATTCTGCTTCGATAGGTTTGTAATAGGCGTCTATTTTAGCACGTTGTGCTGCATTCATCCGGCGAAAATTACCATCTGCACTTTTCTTATCATCAGAGCCAAACATTTTCAAATCGTAGCCCATTAACATGGATTTAGAAATAGACATATCCTGGATAGCGGCTGCTTCCCTATTTTTGTAAGTGTCGTAAAAATTAGGAGGCAAAGGGAACTTAACATCATCGAACTTACCCAGATCACTAGTATCAGGTATCCAGGTGCGGTGTGTAGCCTTATGTCCGATCACAATGCAAAAGGGTTTGGTCTGATCTCTTTTATCCAGCCAGTCCTCAGCAACGTCTTCTACAATATTGGACACATAACCATCATAACGTTTTTTTGAACCATCCATCATGTCAAAATCAGGATTATAGTATTGCCCCTGACCAGGCAATATCTGCCAGAAATCAAATCCCTGAGGCTTGCTCTCCAAATGCCATTTGCCTATCCACGCAGTTTCGTAGCCGCCACCTTGCAATTGTTTTACAAAGGAATCCTGACTTCCATCAAACACCGAACTTTCATTATCCTTAAAACCATTTTTGTGGCTGTACTTTCCTGTTAGAATTACCGCCCTGCTTGGTCCGCATATAGAATTTGTTACATAAGCTTTATCAAAACGCACCCCTTCTTTAGCAATGCGATCTATATTGGGAGTTTGCATCAATTTACTGCCATAAGCACTGATGGTCTGATACGCATGATCATCAGAAACAATAATCACCACATTTGGCTGTTTACGGATACTTGTTCCGGTTTGAGCATTTACAGACAGGAAGATTCCGCAATTTGCTACCGCAAGTAACAATAGGTTTTTAAACGCTTTCATTGTATTATAATTCTAACCAGGTTGTAGATAAAACTTGAATTGTAAATATATAGATTTTAACAAGAAGCCCCGTCTACCAATGGCAAACAATTACGCTTAAATCCCTGCCCTCACAAAAGTAAACATCCATTTCTCGGGGTTTTTCCAGTCGGCCCCCTTAAAAGATTTGATGGGTAACCTAACCAAAACATTATTCCATCCTTTCTTAAGGGGGATATTTACTGGCGACCGGTATTCATATCCTTCATCTACCAAAGGCAATTCCATATCACCTTTAACTCCTGCTTGCTTCCATAATGGAGGTTCAACAATCTGGTCGTTAACCCAAACTGCACTAGCCCGGTTATCCCAGGTTCCTGCCTTTGGCGAATCTGAGGCATATGAACGTGAAATATTATTAAAACCGATCCAAAACCCCTGAATCCTATCTTCATCACTCCAGATTCTGGTTGTTGCATACCAGGTCGTATTTTCCTTTGGATCATCCAGTAATCCCTTAACCACAGGTGTCCACCAATGCCTTAAAATCTGCGTTGCTCCCACTGCAGTAAAGGTAGCTGGCTCTTTTTGCGCATCAAACCTTTTGTCTTGAGGTGCAAATTTTCTCGTCAACTCCCCTTCATTTTTAAAAGGGCCATAAAATTGCCAGCATACATCCGATTGCCTTACATAAGGAAAAGGAAGTTGGTTGAAATACCTGGTTTTATGTGCCATCAACCTATCCTCAAATTCAGCAAAATCAATGGCCTGTTTGCTTTCTGGGGCACCAATATTAGCCAGCCAACCGCTTGCTCCCCCACCTCTCCAGCTTCTTTCGCCAAAAGCCACTATCGTTGGATAAACAGGATTCTGAATCAGCACATCTTCCGGTTTATTTACTCTTCTATCGGGCCAGGCACAGATGATACCGCCTAGCGCTGCTTCATTCCCCTGATCAAGATTACAAATCCGACGATTAAATATCGTAACCACACTCTCCAGCGGGTCCATGTGATTGATATAAAGATGCCTCGAATCAATGTATTTAATATTTTTATTGGAGCTTACTTTTGTCGCACCTTCCATCCATAACTGTCGGATAGTACTTTCCGTAAAATTGCCCCCCGGCTCCCAGCCTATTACTTTTTTACCCAGTTTTTCTATGAGCGCTGTTACCTCCGGTAAAAAATTCTTATTGGTAATTTTCACTTCATCAGCCCCTATATGCAGATAAGGCACATCATAGGTATTGCAAAATTCTTTAATGATATTTTTAACAATGGCCAAACCACTATCGCTTTGCATATCCGTTTTCATGGCCCTTTTAAAGGCTGCACTATGTCCGGGCATGTCTATTTCAGGCACAAGCGTAATGTGTCTCTCCTTACAATAGCTAATCAGTTCCTTTAAATCTTTCTCGGTATAAAACTCCCCCTTATTGCGCAGCATGGTTTCCGGATCAGTAAGTTGCGGATACAATTTACTTTCGAGTCTCCAGGCAATATCTTCCGTAAAATGAAAATGAAAGATATTGAGCTTGTACCTTGCCATCGCGTCGATTTGCTGTTTCAACAACTTCATCGGCATAAAGTTCCTGCCCCCATCGATCATATAACCCCTCCAGGCAAAAGCTGGCCAATCTGTAATATTACAGGCTTTTACAGTGCTGGCCTGAGTAAGCTGCATGAGCGACTGCAAGCCGTAATATATACCTGCAGCACTTCCACCAGCAATCACTATCCTGTGAGGATCAACCGCCAAATGATAAGCTTCGTTAGCATTAACGGCAGCCTTAACCTCAGCCAATTGCAAGACTATCGCAGGTCCATTTTTTAAAACGCCTTTTATAGGAATATTTAAACCCAGTCTTTTTAAATAGGATTGCAACTGTTTTGCTTCTTTATGCAAGGTTTTACCTGCAACAATAGCTTTGCAGTTTTTAAGCTCAAAAACCCCCGAATTAAGCTGCATTATTTGCGGCAGAGGAATGAGATTTACACCCGATTTTACAGGTAGTTGTGCCCGTACAGCAGATATAAAAATCAACAGAAAAAACAAAATCTTATTAACCATGTCGGATTTTAATGATGTACAATATCAGCTACCTTTTCATCTGCAGTTTTCAGGTATTCGTTTAACAAGGTCATGCAATACCACTCTTGCCTTGGTAAATGGAATGGACCTTTAAACAAATTACCTTTTGCAGTTTGGGCCAGACTACCATCTTTGTGCAGGTAGCCAAACCATTCGCCATTATCTTTATCGTGGAAATGTTGGTAAGCATAATCGTGTACCATTTTATGCCATTCCGCATACTTTTCATCGCCTGTCATGGTATACGCCAATAAAGTGGCGATGATTACTTCGTTATGTGGCCACCAGAATTTCATGTCCTGCCAATACTCCTGTACAGGTTTGTTGTACACATCCCTGAAATACAGGATACCGCCATGCTCTTTATCCCAACCACGTTCCCACATATAATCCAGCATTTTACAACCCAGCTTAATTAACCTTGGATCATTATTCCTGTATTTAGCTTCATGAAGGATAAACCATGCACCTTCTATAGCGTGTCCGGGATTTAATGTACGACCATCAATATGATCAATGATACTTCCATCCGGAGCAACCTGCTCCATTACACAGCGGATATCGTCTTTTACAAAATAGGTTTCAATTTCATTGATCCATGTATCAATCCACTCATCGCAACGCGGATCACCAATATTTTCTCTTAGCTGCTGCGCGGTGTTCATCATGATCATAGGCACGCCGATTCCTTTTGCAGGTCGGGTTCCTGTAAATTTAGCAGGCAGTATACCCGGTGTGGTGGCGTAGTCAATGCACTTACCAAACAGGTAACGCGCTTGTTCAGCTGCCGCCTCATCGCCACTCGCTTTAGCATAAGCAGCATTGGCAATTACCGCGAAAGTTTCTGAGAAGTAATAGCGACGTTTACGGATAGGCTGTCCATCACGGGTAACATGGAAAAACATTTGTCCGTCGGTATCAAAGCAGTATTTATTTAAGAAATCAATACCCGATTTGGCGCCATCCAGCCATTCCTGTTTTTTCTCCACCGTGTTACACAAGGTTGACAACAACCATGCTGCACGCCCCTGAATCCAGACAGCCTTATCGTCATCGATCAGACTTCCATCCTGATCGCGCATGAGCAAATAACCACCATATTCCTGATCTATTGATCTTGGAAACCAAAATGGAACGGTATCATTTAACAGCTGATTCGTGTAGAATTGCTGAAGTTCTTGTAGATTTTCTTTTGAGTAACTCATAGGGTATCTAATGTTTTCATTGTATAAGCATAGAAAAAGTGGAAGCAGGCAGAGCTGCTTCATTCACCAAATTCGCCTTGCTAAAGGGCTGCCAGCTATAGCATACAGTTTTAACTTTTTGTGCGGCTGGTATCACCAGCTGAACTTTATTTTTCACGATGATTCCAGGAACCATCAGTCGATTGCCTTTTTCTGTAATCACTTCAAAACCTATTAATTTTGCTTTGTCTTTTGTAGAAAGGATGGTTCCCGGAGCAAAATCAACCACCACCCTATTGCCAACTTTCCGGGCATCGACTGCAACCGGGCCATTTGAAACGACAGAACGTTTGTAGGTATGGTTTAATGCCTGTAAGGCCAAGCGTTCTCCTACCTCTTTTTTTCTTGTGGGATGAACATCCAAGGAGTCGCCAAGATCTGAACTAACGGCCATATAGCTATTCGGAACGGTCTTTTCCAGCTTACGCTGAACATCCCTGAAGTATGGCCATGAGGGACGATCGATCCCCGATAACTGAACATAGTAGAAAGGAAATTGATATCCCCATTTCTCGCGCCAGCTGTTAACCAACACCTCGAAACTATGGGCATACAGTTCCGGATTTTGTGCATTGCTCTCGCCCTGATACCAGATTACTCCTTTTATAGGAAAATCTACCAACTTGTCAATACCTGATTCGTAGTTATATGCAGGTTCGTAAGGGTGACGCTGCTTTACCTTGGTTGCATTTTTAAGGTTTACATCGGCTCTGCCTCTAGCCCATTCCTGTATAAAGTCCGACTTACGCCACTTGGTCATCACATCTACCAGTAGCGGATCATGCGCTAAAGTCAACCTATCGATCCAGGACTCAATCGTTGAACCACCCACAGCAACCTGAATAAGCCCTACCGGAACCTTTTCCGCAGCTGCGATTTTCTTTCCAAAATAATAAGCTACAGCACTAAACTCTGCCGCTGTAGTCGCCGAATAGGGTTGCCAGCTTCCAGAGAAAAACTCAAGCTTATTGATTTTATCCAGTGTAGCTTCATCCCAGGTTTCATTATTCGTTTCAGCAGTAGGATTAAACAGCATAAACCGCAATAAAGGATTTGAAGAAACCTGCGCTTCGGCTTTACCGGTAGCTGATTTTTTTAAAGGGAAAGCCATATTCGACTGCCCCGAGGAAAGCCATACATCCCCCAATAAAATATCTTTCAATAGGATGTTTTTGCTTTTTGTCTGCACACTTAACTCATACGGACCGCCATGAGGCATAGCGGGGAGCATTACTTTCCAACCACCATCCTTACCGGCTGTTGTGCTTATTTTTTTACGGTTAAAAGTTACTTCAACCTGCTCATTTGCATTTGCTGTTCCATAAACCGGAATAGGCTGATTCCGTTGCATCACCATATGATCTGAAAAAACCATTGGAAGTTTCAATCCACCAAAATCACCTGTCAGATTTTGAAAAACCGTTTTGGCAATAATAGCCGCACCTTCCTGATCGGGATGCAGGTTATCGGCAAATAAATCAGGGCGATTATGCAAGGGCGTATTCAAATCGATCAGCTGTGCCTGATTTGCTTTGGCAATCGCAGGAATCAACTCCTGAATCTGCCAGTACCAATCTCTGGTGCCCGACTTAAACCTGGGGTGTTCACTAAATATAGGTGTTAGCCTACATACATATAATTTAACCTTTGGATTTTGCTTTTTAAGGGTATCCAGCAGCCAGGAATAATCTGCTTCAAAATCACTTCTATACTCCGGCCAGTTTCTTGGATCAGTATCATTTAATCCAAGATGAACAATGGCAACATCTGCTTTAAAAGACATAGCCTTGTTAAAAACATCCGTTTTGTAATAGGGTTTATGGCCCTTTTTCAATAACGTAGCCCCGCTAAAACCGAAGTTCCTAACTTCATAGGAAGTGCCAAGCAGATTTTGCAATATTGTAGGATAAGACGCTGTTTCGGGTGATTTTAAACCAGCCCCATAGGTAACAGAATTGCCAATGCAAGCAACCTTTACTTTCTCATTTTGTGCTGATGCCCCATAATTCATCAGCACTAATAAGCACAATAACAGTAAAATGCGATTTCCAGACATTACCCTACAATATTGAACACCTTATTTAACCACATCCTTTACAGGTATACGGATAAAATATAAACTCCTTATTCCTTCATATAAAAGGCCTACTGTTTCATTATCAATTTTGCTGAGTGCCGAGTAACCATAAGTTTTACGTTCGTCTAACAGTAGCTTGTCGGCCGTTGGCCAGGATTCTCCTAAATCCAGACTTGCTTTAATCGTTAAATGTGTCCTTGGCGCTTTAGGTATATCCAGATTGCTGAAGAAAAGCACATCCTTCTTAGCGCCTTTAACATTCACGTTAGCTTTAATTAAACTACCCATACAAACCGGATCAGGCAGCGCACTGTAGGAAGTAGCGTGCGCTGTCCAGGTTTGCCCCATATCTTTAGTTGTTGCCACACTTCTAAACTTACCCCTGTTATCTCTCATGTTCAACATGATGGTTCCCGGTGTAGTTTCTACCAGCTGACTTTCTGTTGTATTTGATTTTGCACCTATTGCACCTTTCCAGGTTTTACCATGATCTTCGCTATATATTAAAGTTGAATGTGGCATTTTAGCAGCATCCCAGTATTGAGCCGGGAAAACGATTTTTCCATCTGCCATTGCAATACCATTGCCCGGGCCTGGGAAAAATAAGCGCCATTCAGGATTCTTAACCTGATTGGTGATGCTATAAGGTTTGCTCCAGGTTAAGCCATCGTCAGTACTACTGGTGATAAGGAATTGTCCGGTTTCATCAGGACTTAATCCGGGACCAGAACCTCTAATCGAACGATTTCCTTTACTCCACAGCGCCGAAACCCATATGGTTTTAGTAACGGGATCAAACAATATCGAAGGATCACCGGAGCCGCTATTGTCGGCAGGGCCACCCATATCCATGATATTCTTCATCGCATCCCAGTTTTTCCCTCCATCAGTACTTCTGCTCATACCTACATCAATATTACCAGGTAAATCCACATCATTGTCGTAGCGGATATCGTAAACAGATATTAACGTTCCTTTGTCGGTGGTAATCATCCCCGGTATACGGTAAGTATGCACTTGCTCATCCATTGGTTTACGCAAAGCGACACCCAGGTATCTTGAACCTACTTTACTTTGTGCAACTTTATAAATCAAGCCTGTTGCATCAATAAACTGATCTGCTTTTATGGTTAACTGATGATCAATATCTGCCTCATCTTTTAAAGTAACACTAAGCCATAGTGAATGCTTTCCAGCAGTTAATGGAGTTGTAAAAGAAATACTGAATTTATTTCCTGAAGGCACTACACTACCCAACAATTTACTTGCTGAAAGTTCCTGCTGGTCATCGCCCAGATAAAGTTCCAGCTTTGCAATGTCTTTTAATCCTGCAGTTTCGATGGTTCCTTTAAATTGTTGGTATGCTACCTCTTTGTTACCTTCCGGTATATTTATCGCGATGCGCAGATACGGATTGGTTTCCATTCTTTTAAAGATTGGATTGATGGTTGGTTCAGCAGTAACAGTAATCGCAGTAGCACCCGTACCCTTATAAATTTTGCTTGAGCAGGCCATGATACATAATGCACTTATAAGCAATATGAAGCCCTTAAATATCTTTTTTATATTCATTTTGTTGTGTGTTTAGATTGATGGTGAATTGGCATCCGCGAAGTCGTTAACCTTAGGTCGCAGGAAGTATAATTGTATAACCAGTGCAACCAGTACAATACCGGCCAGCATAGCGAAATCCTGACCAAGATGCCCTGCATCCGATGATTTACCCAGCCAATCGGTGATGAAAGCACCAAAGAAAACTCCGGTCATGTTCATTAATCCATAGGCTGTAGCCCTGTATTTAGCAGAAACAAACTGGCATAGGATGGGCATATTGTTGGCA
Source organism: Pedobacter nyackensis (assembly GCF_900176505.1). GTDB lineage: Bacteria > Bacteroidota > Bacteroidia > Sphingobacteriales > Sphingobacteriaceae > Pedobacter > Pedobacter nyackensis. The sequence goes on from NZ_FWYB01000007.1 coordinate 82,463, forward strand.
TCGAACATTCCGAAACCAATTCCGAAACATACCGCAGCCCCCACAACATGGAAAAGCGTGTGGCCAAACCCTAGCAGCAGCAAAGAAGGAATGGTTAATGCCAAACCAATGGCACTGGTATATATTCTACCTTTTAGGTTCTTTTGCACCCAACGATCAGACAAAATTCCTCCGGTTATAACCCCCAGAAATGAAGAGAATGCGATCGTAATGGTTGATAAAGGCCCTGCAGTAGCCATTGGGATATTTAAGTTTTGTGCAAAAAGTGTTGGTAACCAATTTTTCGCCGCCCATCCCGGTAAACTTGGTACCGCGAAATAAAATAGAATGATCCAGAAGGATATATTGGTAAGCAGCAGGCCGAGCCCTTTAAAAAGAGAAGTTTTAACATGCAAGCTGTCGCTCATCGCAATAGGATCATCTGATGCTTTTTTCTCTCTCAGGAAAAAGATCAATATAACCGAATAAATAACGCCTGCTATTCCGAAGTAATGAAAGGTGGCTTGCCAGGAGAATTTATCGGCAACAGTGGCGCCAAAACCGCCCAGGGCCTGGCCCATATAAAGACCCGTCATGTGTATACCAATAGCCAGCGACCTGGTTTTTGGCGAGTGAAAATCGGCAATCAAAGATAATCCTGCCGGAATATATAGTGCTTCGCTAACACCCATCAACGCTCTTAGCCAATAGAGCTGGTTAAACGTTGTTGCGTAGCCCATCAGGAAGGTAACTACAGACCAAACGAAAAGACTGCCTACGATAAGCCACTTTCTATTGAATTTATCTGCAATAATCCCTGATACAGGACTCATAAAGCCATATATCCATAGAAAAATAGCCATCAGATAACCAAAATTAGTGGCCGATTGTAATTCGGCAATATCTATTTGCATGGCTGGCTTCATGGTCGACAGCATTTGTCTATCCATGTAGTTTAGTAAGGCAACTACCCATAGCAGGCCTACCACTACCCAGGCATATCTTTTTGTATCTTTCATCTTCCTTATAATCATTTATTTAATCAGCCCCAACATTACATTTGGTGTTCGGATTCCGGGTTTCACCTCTCCGTTTGACAGCACGATATTTCCATTCCACATGGTAGCAGTTGTGGTAACCTGCGCCGAAAAAGGTAATTCACCAATTTTGCTCCACTTGTTGGTCATGGTATTATACAACAACATCCCCCTATAAAAACCTCTATGATGGATGCTTAATTCGTTTTTTTCTTTAACCAGCCTGGCTTTAACCTCAACGTCTTCCGTCTGGGCAATTTGGGCCAGATAATTTTCTATTTTATGGAACGTTTTTCCATTATCTCCCCCCGTAATCAATATCCAGCGATCGCCAATACCTACCCCTGCTCCTGCAGAAAAGTTGGTTACATTTTTCCCATCACTTATCGGCGCAACTTCTTGCCAGTTCTCCCTGTTAACATCATATACATAAGTTGTGGAATGTAAGTCGCTGATTCCTGATGCAGTTTTTGTTCGTCCTCCTATTACAAAGATATTTGTACCCGCTTTATCCTTTTGAACCACTGCGACCGAATTGCCCATTGCAACAGGCAGGTTTGGTAACACTTTCCATACTGGATTTTGCTCGTTAAGATCCAGGCTAAAAAAAGCATCGGTTGACCGCTTTGGAAGATCTCCCCCAATAGCATACACCACATTCCCGATACTAGTTAACGCAATATTAGTCACAGCAATAGGTAAATCAGGTAGTTGAATTACCGTCACCTTATGTTTATGGTTATCCCAGTTTATTCTATAAGCCTTCTTAGATAAGCCTTTATCATTTTCTCCGCCGACATATACTACCCCGGCAGGAGTTGAGGTGTTTCCACAATAAGCAATAGGCTCTGGTAACGGCTCCTTCATTCGCTTATTCCAATGAAATCCATCAGCTGATTTCTGCAACACATGAATTTCATTGGAATAATACTTCTTCCCTCCATCCCAGGGCATTTTATCGGGGAAATTTGCTCCACCGGCTACAATTAGCACATTATTATGAACAGCATTAATGGCACCTGCAAAACCTAAAGAGATATTCCCTTCAACATCCTGCAGACTTGCTGCTACAATCCACTCCACATTGGGTTCTTTTGTTTTTTGAGAAAAAACAGGTTCTGTAATTAGCATAATATAAAAGAATAAGAAGATGTATTTATACATTTTTTTAGGCGTTAACCCCGACTGCAACTGATTTAAAAGTATGAAAACCTACTGTCTCCACATCTTTCTTAAACAATTCAAACTGCGATCCGTTCATATTTTTTACTGGTAATCTAAATTCACCACAATTTAAATTAATCAACTTCATATATGCCTTACCTACAGATATACCACCGTACTTCCCTAAAAGCCTGATCATGTCAATTGATTTTTGCTGCAACTCACGTGCTTTTACCAGATCATTGGCATTAAATGCATCAATTAAATCGTAATAAAGTGGTGCTGCATAGTTAAAAGTACTACCCACAGCGCCTTTAGCACCCAGTACCAGGGCCGACAACATATTCTCATCACGTCCCCACAGCATGTCGTATTTACCACCTTTAAAGCTCATACAGCTTTGAAAGTCCATAAAGTCTTCATGCGTATATTTGATACCGGCAAAGTTTTTTATTTTATCATCAACAGCATGCAGAAGGTCGATCATCGCGTAGTTACCACCCGTTAAAACAGGAATGTGGTAATAATAAAATGGCATATCTGGCACCACGTTAGCTATCTCAGCACAAATTTGTCCCAGTACCTCCGCATTTGCGGGTTTAAAATAAAATGGAGACGTAAAGGAAATTGCGTATAGTCCAATCTCACGTGCGTACAAAGCCAGTTCTTTACAATCGGCAATACTGGTACCGCCTAAAAGTATCATAACTTTAAAATCATTGTCACCATCGGTACACTCTGCCCATTTAGCGGCCACTTTCTTCTTCTCATCAGCAGTCATAGAAACCCCTTCGCCCGTAGAGCCGCAAATAAATGCGCCTGTAACACGGTTTGATTTTAAGAATTGATAATAAGCTGGTATTAAGGATAGGTTTAATTCACCATTTTCGCCCATGGGTGTAAATGGAGCGGCAATTAAGCCTTCTAATTTTTCGAAATTCATAAGGTTAGTTTAAAAGAGGTTGTACCAAAAATGCTATATGATGAGTATTTATGACACAACCTCTATTGATATTAAATTATTTATTAGGGTTTGTTGTTGCATAACCCGGCGTTTGCTTTACCAATGGATCGTTGGTCCATATAGCGGGTTCAATTGGCCAAAGAACTTTATAGGCCTGAGTCGCTTTATCTAAAACTCCATATCTATGACTTAAGCTTTTAAAGACTAATGGATCAGCACCAAATTTCATTCTTCTTATGTCATACCAGCGTTTACCTTCATAAACAAACTCTTTACTACGTTCAGCAAAAATGGCCAACTCATTTGCATCCTTACTTCCATTTACAAAAGGAGTCGGATCTGCATTATTAAAGGCGCGGTCGCGGATAGTTTTGATAAAAGAAGCGGGACTTGCACCTTCAGCGTTTGCAATCTCAGCAAGCATCAGCAACCTATCTGCCTCTCTGTAAACCACCCAGTCATCAGAAAAATACCTTTTGTTTGCATCGATTACTCCTAAGAACTTAACCAATGCTGTATTTCTGATGGTTACAACAAAAGGCGTAACATTTGTATTTACTCTATAATAATCATAAAACGTGGCATTTCTTCTTGTATCAGCAACGCCATACGATTGGAAAAGTTCAAAAGTATATCCATAACGTTGAATTACCTGCTGGGAATTTGGTGCAGCCAACTGTAATGGATCGCCAAGGAAATTACCAACACCAGCGGTAACAGTAGAATCTTTGTAGTGAATTCCGCTAAAATTAGGGATTGAATAAGTAAAGCTAGCCACATTTCCCATTTCAGCCTCACCTACACGATAGCGGATTGCCAGGATTACCTCACTATTGTTTTTGTTTGTAGAATTAAAAACGTTGGCAAAGTTTGGCATTAAGCTGTATCCTGTTACTGCATTTAGCGCATTTTTGGCTTCTGTTAAGTCAGCTGTCGCGCCATACACTTTTGCCGACCATAGGTAAACTTCTCCTTTAAGCATTAAAGCGGCTTTTGGCGACCATAAACTTTTATCACCTTGATTTCCAGCAGTTCCAAAAAGACTGATAGATTTATCTAAATCAGCCTTTATAGCAGCAAGCACTTCAGCTTCAGTTGATCTGGCTTTACGAAGAGATACTGCATCAGGATTAGGATTTGTTACATCCGGTTCTAACCTTAAAGGCACCCCACCATAGGTACGTAATAAATGAAAGTAGTAATACGCACGCATAGCATAGGCTTGTCCAAGGAAATAATTCTTTTGAGTAGCCGATAAAAACCCTAATTCTTCTGTTTTTTTAATAAAAAGGTTTAATTGAAAGATTGGCCCATAAAATCCGGCCCAGTTACTTACTCCGGAAGAGTTTTCATTAATATCCTGTTGTATAATTTGCAGTTCATTTAATGATGTGTTTTGTCTGTCTACATTACTAAAACCACCCCCTCTCATCTCACCGAGGCGAACAAACTGGAACTGATTATCTCTAAATTGCTTATGCAAGCCAACCATAAAGTTGGTTACCTGTGACTCATTTTGCCAGAACGTTCCGTCTCCAAAACTATCCTCAGCCTTAAGGTCCAGCGTTTTTTTGCATGACATAGTGGCTATACCTAAGAAGACCACTAAGATTAAATATTTATATGTTTTCATAACAAATTTCTTTATAGTCTATATTAAAAGGTTAGGTTCATTCCAAAAATTAATGATGTTGGAATAGTATAAGCAGCATTGGTCTGATTTCCAGAACGCTCTGGTAAATTCAACTGCTTATTAGTAATATACCCTAAATTTTGTCCGGTTGCGGTTAAAGTAAGGCCTGCTATTTTAGCCTTATCTAATATCTTTTTAGGAATAGCATAACTTAAAGAAACCTCTCTAAACGCTAAATAGCCAGAGTTTACAAAGAACATGCTGCTAGGTCTGTCAAAGTTCTTAGCATTTAGCTGATCCGCCCAGGTATATCTTGGATACAATGCACCAGGATTTTCCGGTGTCCAGGTATCTTTGATTACCTGCGTACCATTAAACTCTCCCTGCATGGCTCCCAAAGTCCACATTTGTTGAAAATCCTGTTGAATATGACCAAAAGCGAAATCGACACGAGCATATAGAGAAAGACCTTTCCAGCTCACCTGTGTATTAAATCCACCGGTCCAACGTGGAAGAGATCTGCCAAGGAAGACCATATCTCTGGTATCAATGGTATCATTCTGATCAACATCCTTCCATTTCATATCGCCCATCTGAGTAGCAATAAAAGTCGAAGAACCTACATTCAAACCTCTTGAGGTGATTAATGCCTGACTAGCAACTTTTTTACCTGCAGAAGCACCATACCAAACCTGACCGGCAGCTAAATCTACTTTATTATAACCTGCAAGGTCTTCTGCATTTCTGATGATTCCCTCACTTACAAAACCATATTGTTCACCTGGTTCCTGACCTTCCTGTAAACCAGCTACCCAGATTAACTTTCCAGACCTAGGATCATAGATTTGTTGACCACCCTGACGGTTACGATCATTTCCATTAAATGGAAGTTTAAGTATTTTGTTTTTATTCCATGAAGCATTTATACCAAATTGAACTTTTAAATCTTCTTTCTGTACAGCTTTAACTGTCGCTTCCAACTCAACCCCGGTATTTCGCATTGACCCATTATTTGTACGAATGCTGCCTATCCCGGAAGAACTTGGTAAAAGGATATTAGTGATTTTATCTTTTGTAATTCTGTTGTAAACCGCAACTGAAGTAGTTATTCTGTTGTTAAAGAACCCTAACTCAAGTCCTCCCTCTACAGTATTGGACTTTTCCCATTTAAGATTGGGATTAGCTAATCCACTCTGCAAGAAACCAACTACACCATTATAAGGTGTTTGAGCACCATATTGACCTTGTAATTCATACAAGTTAACTGAACCATCAGCTTGCCTGCCTACCTCACCAATATTACCATTCAACCCATAACTAGCTCTTAATTTCATCATAGAAAGCCAGTTTTCAGTAGATTTCATAAAACCTTCTTTATGAACAAGCCATCCTGCAGATACAGCTGGAAAAGTACCAAACTGATTGTCGCCAATTAATCTTGAATAACCATCCCTTCTTACTGTAAATGAAGCCAGGTATTTTTCGTTCCAGTCGTAATTAACCCTGGCAAAAGTGGAAAGAATACGTTCTCTATTGTGATAAGAATCAATATCTCTTGCGCCTACACCAGAAACATCTCTTACGGTTAAACCCAGATCCTGAAAATCATCAGTTGGCGCCAACCTGCCTCCGGCACTAAAGCCCTTATTATAGGAATCGAAATATTCAAAACCTGCGGTTACATCTATATTATTCGCACCCAGAAACTGAGTTTTGTAATTAGCAACGGCATTGTACGTTTGTCTAATTGTACGATCTGTATTTGCCGAGCTAGCCCTATCCCTGTTCCAACCGGTATTAGGATTGGTCGTACTTAACAACCCTGATCTAAAATCTTTATTAAAAGCTTCGGCATCACTTTGATCATACATAACGATACCGCTCACCCTAACATACAGGTTTTTCAAAATATCTACTTTGAAAGCCTGTCCAAGTGTGAATTTATCACTTTGGTTACTTCTTTTATATTTGTCAATATTGAGGATTGGATTACCATCTGAAGCATCACGACCCAAAATCAGTTCTCCTTTAGCATTTGTACCTCTCAAAGTTGGTGGTGCAAAAAGCATACGACCCCAGTAGTTTCCTTCACCATTTTGCAAAGACTGATCTCTCCAGTTTGCACGGGCAAATTGAAAACTACTTTCAGATTTTAACCATTCTTTTATTTTATAGTCACCGTTTAAAGTGAAATTATAACGTTTGTAAAATGTGGCCAACGACAAACCATCTTCATTGTAGTAACCCAGATTTGCATAATAGCTTCCTTTGTCATTACCACCGTTCATCCCTACGTTATAATCCTGTGAAATTGCCGGAGATTTAAAAGCATAATCACCATAATTAAAATCTTTATAAATTAAATCTGCAAATGTTCCGTTTGGATCATAGTTTCCTGCAGCATTGGTTCTAACCGCATCTTTCATCGTTTTCCAACCATCATTTGCCGACAATAGATCTCTATTGGCATCTGTCAGGCGCATTGGGCTCCAAACTGCGCTATTAGCGTAATTACCATCCAGAATATTTCCGGCAGCATCTTTATATAGGTTTCCTGTACCTCTTGGTCCGACCGCCGATAGTGCTGAATTTGAAGCAAAAGTACCCAACGTACCATTTCTCATTGCTTCAACAACACCTAAACGTGTCCAATGGAGATAATCTCCTCCGCTTAAAACATCATAAGGTGTATTTAAGTAGTTGATTCCGGTTTTAGCTTTTAATGAAATTGATGAAACCCCCGCTTTACCTCTTTTGGTTGTAATTAAAATTACACCATTACTAGCCCTTGCACCGTAAATAGCAGTTGCAGAAGCATCTTTTAAGACCTCCATACTTTCAATATCCTCAGGATTAATATCACTGAAAGATGCACGAACCTGCCCATCCATAACAATTAGTGGACTACCACTTCCATCGAAGTTCGTTCCTCCCCTAAGGGTAATACTAGCCACCGAACCCGGCCTGCCAGTAGTAGTTGCCACCCGAACCCCCGGAATTGTTCCGGCTAAGGCTTGTGCAGGATTAGAACGCATACCCGTTTCCAGTACCTTCGAATCCAACTTAGCAATTGATGAAGTGATTTTTGACCGACTAGCAGTACCGTAACCAACTACCACTACCTCTTCGAGATTCTGCTTGTCCTCTATTAGTGTTATATTAATGTTACTGCGGCCGCCAACGCTTACTTCCTGCTTAACATACCCTGTGTAACTGAATACAAGAATATCGCTGCTTTTTGCAGAAATAGAATAATTACCACCAGCACCGGTAGATGTACCGGTTTTTGTGTTTTTAATGAGAACGCTAACACTAGGAATCGCGGCACCGGAAGCGTCGGTTACCCGCCCTGTAACTTGAATGGTTTGGCCTAAAGCATTGAGTACCCCCATGCTCAATACAAATATCAACAAGAATCTGCTGATATAGGTTGTGTAGATCTTTTTCATACTTATTATAAAGGTTAGGTTGAGCATTATGTATAACATAATAACTCTAAGGTAGTAACTTTTATTTTTATAATCCAAGAAATATTTTCATATTTATATTAACATATAGATGATTACGCTATATTTGAGCTTAGAAAGCAGAATTAGACCTATAAAAATATTATCATACATAATCATGAAAAGCATGACTGAGACATTTCAACCATTAGACACCAGTTCTCTGGTTGATAAAGTGGAAGCAAATCTTGTCCAACTACTGAAAGACAGAAAGTTAAAAGTGGGTGACACAATCCCTACTGAATTAGACTTATCCAAAACATTAGGTGTAAGCAGAACTGTTACGCGGGAGGCCATCCTACGTTTACGAATGATGGGCTTAATAGAAACTAAAAAGAAAAAGGGATCCGTAATTACCAGTCCGGATATTTTTGGCATCATGAGTAAAACCATGAATCCTCATGTATTAGATCAGGAAACTTTAAAAGGAATATTTGAAATCAGACTTGCACTGGAAATCGGAATGGCCGATTTTCTATTCCAGCGCGTTACTCCTGAAGACATTGCAGAATTAAGACAGATCGTTGAAAACGAACCTGATACCGCGCAGAATTACCTATTCCAGATCGAACACGAGATTGTCTTTCATGGAAAGTTATATGAAATCACAGGAAATGAAACCCTGATCACATTCCAAAGAATGCTGCTACCGGTGTTTGATTATGTTCACAATAGTGGTTTGCTGAAAAAACAAGGTCAGATACACAAGTTCGTTTCGCATAAAGGTTTAGTGGACATCCTGGAAAATGGCTCTCCGGAACTGTTTAGAAATGCCATGCGGAATCACCTGGAAAACCATTTTGTTAGATTATTTGATCATTCAGAATAACATTCAGTATAGTTATTTGAGTGCTTTCAGCGAATCATGCCGGCTTTGAAGAAAACGGTTATTTTGTAATATTGACTTAAAAGCGCGCTTGTACCTGACAAATAACCCTGTTGTTATTGTATTGTACAGAATTAGGAATATTATGTTGATACCTATCCATAAGCACACCTAATTGCGCCCTAATTGCGTAATTTTCCGCAAAAGAGGCACTGAACATAGGAATATAGCTTTGTCTGGCATTGCCTGCCTGCTTAAAATCTGAATCCAGATATTCATAGCGGAAAGAGAATTCAAGCTTTTTAAGTCGTAGGTTTTTGAAGCTATAACCGATGTTGGGCAGAATGTATACACCACGCATTCCATACCTGTGGATGGGAATGACTGGATCTGTCTGACTAAAATATTCAACACTATTGATTCCCTGTCTGTACTCCGAAACCAACTCAAAACCCCAGCGATCATCAATCTTGTGTTTATAATCTACATCTGCTCCATACGCCCATATTTTCTGCCCCATGTTTTGACCTGCTCCTCCGCTCAGCCCCAGCAAGGTGTTCTTCCCCAGTCCAAATACCAAACGGGCAGGGAAAATTTTACCATCATCATTATCACCAACCTGATTTCTGTTGTTACCGTTAAAAACTCCGACATAATATTTGATGGGAATCGCACTGTTCTTTATTTCTCCATAGTAGCTAGCGCCAATTTGAAAACTTTGCCAGCTGTTTGAAGCAAAAAGGTAATAGGAGTTTGAATAATCTATAGACCGCACAAAATCGACAGGATAATTATCTTCCTGACCAAACTGAGGGCGGAACTGACCGAACTGAAAATTCACATAATCGCTCACACCATACTTGATGTAAGCATTTTCAAGCACCTTATTCTGGGGATCTCCTGTAAATTCACCAGAATTAACCAGAATAACAGCATTTATACGATCGCTAATAGTTGCATTAGCCTGTAAACGCGCGCGTTTTACAGAAAAAGAATTACGAGAGAATTGTTCATTTGAAGCATGATGTTTCCCATTAACATCAATATCCTTCTCAAGCGAATAACTAAAACGGGTCTGCAACATCCCCGATAAATTCACTTTTGCCTTTTCAGAAACAGGGACGTCAATTCCCTGGGCATTTAGCAGTACAGGAAATAACAAAAAGAATAATAAAAACAGGTATATGTGCTTCATTCAGCGATTTAGAGTAAAACAAAGCTTTATCCGCTTTGTTTTACTCTAAGTCTTCAAATACACGCCAACTACCTGCTAACCCTCCTACTATAACCACCTTGCTATAACCTCCCTAATATAACCTCCCTAATATAATCACCCTACTATAACCTCCCTAATATAATCACCCTACTATAACCTCTCTGCTATAACCACGTCGCTATAGCCCCCCTGCTCAGAAAAAAATTACCTTCTCTGAACAGGCATAGGAACAATTTGCGCTTTTTCAGCGCAACTTTTTCCAGCCTGAGAAGAGAACGGTTATTTTTTTATTCTTCAATGACGATATGCGCTTTCTCCATTCCTAATTTTTCCAGATTTTCGACCATTGCCGCAGTAAACGCATCCGGTCCACATACATAACAATAACCCTCCTTATCATTCACATATTCCTTTAACAAATCATAATCCATAGTCCTGTCCGGTGTTTCCGGATCCAAAGGTGCTTTCAAAACATCAATATGACGCTCGCCCAGCATCTCATCTAATTCAGCTTTATGAATGATATCATTTTCATTATGGTTCGCAAAAAGCAACGTATTCCCTGCTAATAAACCATCCTTATTAAGCTGACGAAGAATCGCAATAAAGGGTGTTATCCCTGCTCCACCGGCAATAAACACCCCCGGACCTTTGTAATGGATCGTTCCAAACACTTCGTGGAGGATCAATTCATCACCGGCTTTTAGCTTGCCCAGCCTTTCGGTAAAACCATGATGATCGTTGTAGATTTTGATCGTAAACTCCAGATAATGCCATTCATTGAGCGAAGTAAATGTAAATGGCTTCAGCACCTCTTCGAGTCCTGATTGGTTAATGGACACATCAGTAGCTTGTCCGGGCACAAAGGTATATCCATCTGGTTTTTCAAGCACAAAACGCTTAACATTATGCGTTTCATCTGCTACATTCAAAATTCTAACAACGTGTTTTATCATATGATTAGGTTCTAACGTTTGTAATTCCCGAAATTTTAGCCAGGGTAAAAGCGCCGATCGCCATGGCCAGATCACGTACTGCAACGTCCAGATAATTCCCGCTTGTCAATAAAGTTAAAGCAATCAATACTAACCAGGCACTTACTACATAAGCACCCTTTTGTGGATTCAAAAAAACCAGCACCCCAGCTATTATTTCAATTACTCCTACTACCATCATAAATACATGAGCACTGAGTGGCAGCATCGGTATCAAGCCAGGATTAAGGTATTTCGACCAATCGGTTAAAAGATTAGTAAACTTATCAGCACCGGCAACTACTGGTATTAAACAATAAGTAAACGTTAAAAGCGTTTGAATGTTTTTGATTTTCATTGAGTCTTCCATGATTTTGTTTTTTATAGGTTAGAGGCTTCAAATAAAAAAAGGGTTACAAAAAACGTTTCAAATTAATATTGTAACCCTTTGATGGTCGAATACTCTATTTTTATATAAATATTTATGAAGCCAGAATAGCTATGACAGAGACCTTAACTGATGAAGCAATCGTATCGAGAGTACTCCAAGGAGAAAAACACTTGTATGAACTGCTGATGCGAAAATTCAACCAGCAGTTATATAGGATCAGTATGTCCATTATTAACGACGATAAGGAGGCTGAAGATATTATGCAGATCACTTATCTGAATGCATACCGTCAGCTGGCAAGCTTTAAACATCAGTCGAGTTTTGGGACCTGGATCACCAGAATATTGATCAATGAAAGCTTATTGCACAAAAAAAGGAAATTGAAACAGGAGAAAATACTGATGGAAAATAAATACGATGACCACTACCCTGAAACGCCCTTAACAAACTTAATGAACAAAGAGTTAAAAGAAGCTCTTGAAAAAGCATTTGCAGCGTTGCCCGAAAAATATCGTATCGTATTCATGATGCGCGAAGTACAGGGAATGAGTACTGCTGAAACTATGGAAGCACTTGATTTAGGTGAATCAAATGTTAAAATTCGTTTAAACAGAGCCAAAGAAATGCTTCGTTCGGAACTTAACCAATACCAGCATACGAGTCAGCTGTTTGAATTTAATCTTGTACGTTGCGATGCCGTGGTAAACCACGTGATGAAAGCCATCAATTAATTACCTTGTTTTAATATCTATAAATGAAGTTTGCCCAAATAATCATCCCCCTCCTTTTTTCAATATTTTCGATACAGTCCCTAAAAGCACAAAGTAGCAGTGGTTGGACGAAAGATGAATTAAGAGCTGCCAATACTGCCGGCAATGCAGATTATCTTACTGGTGAGGAAAAGGACATAGTGATGTACATAAACCTGGCCCGAATGGATGGAGAACGCTTTTTCAATACATTTTTGCAGGATTTCATTGATGACCATAATCAGAGGATGCAAAAATACAGTAACTACGAAAGACTAAAAATCAGCAGAACAAGCAGCTATTACCGTAGTTTAAAGAATGACCTTAAAAACATAAGACTTTTACCTGTTTTTTATCCTGATGAAGCGCTAAGCCAGGTAGCCTGGCAACATGCAAAAGAGCTAAACAAAAAAAATTACGCATCACACAGCTCAATGGATGGAAGAAGCCCGAAAGACAGAATCGGGAAGATATACCCAAAAAAATCAAGCGGTGAGAACCTTGCTTTTGGCTTTTCTACCGGTCTTGGAAATGTTTGCATGCTTTTACTCGATAAAGGAGTGCCGGATTTAGGTCACAGAAAATTACTTCTAAATACATCATATCAACTAAATACAGTCGGCGTAAGCATCCAGCCCCACAAAACATACCAGCATTGTGCTGTTATGGATTTCGTATCCCTGCCGAATTAATAATAATATAATTTATATGGTCTTTTTTTTTGATTTTATCAAAAAGGTAACGAAATTTGCACCATGAATTCCAATTCCTTCAAAGACTTTATGATCTTAACCCCGAATCCCTCATAATACTGAAACGGTTCGGGGGAACATTCTATCTATTGTAAATTAAAAATTGCATCTGGCTGCTTTGCCTTCAACACTATTATATTCCAGACCATTTTGTGTCTGTCTATCATCAAAATCATGGAAAATCGTAAATTTAGTTCAATCATTGGAAAAACACTGCTTTGGTTAGCTTTATCAGGAACAGTAGCTTTAATTATAGCTGCCTTCTATCAGGCTTCTTCGTTTTACCTCCTTATTGCGCTGCCTTTAATTCTTATTACCGCGATTGGATACGATCGTTTTCAATCCAAACACGCAGTATTGCGTAATTATCCTATTGTAGGTCGTTTGCGCTACTTCTTTGAAGCCATCAGACCGGAAATGAGACAATACTTCTTTGAATCGGATCTGGACGGAAAGCCGTTTAACAGACGCCAAAGGTCTATCGTTTACCAAAGAGCTAAGAATGAGCGTGAAACTGTTGCTTTTGGTATGCAGGTGGATCCTTATCAACAAGGTTACGAATGGGTATCACATAGTATCTACCCTAAAAAAATAGTGAACACAGATTTACGTGTAGCAGTGGGTAACAAACATTGCGCACAGCCATATAGCTTAAGTATTTTAAACATCGGCGCCATGAGTTTTGGTGCATTAAGTAAAACAGCCATCACTTCATTAAGTAATGGAGCAAAATTAAACGGCTTTGCGCATAATACCGGTGAAGGTGGTATTAGTCCGTACCACGTAAAAGGAGGTGGCGACCTGATCTGGCAAATCGGTACAGGATACTTTGGCTGTAGAGATAATGATGGTCATTTTGATGCCGCTCTATTCCAAAAAAACTCCAGACGTACCTATGTAAAGATGATTGAAATCAAATTGTCTCAAGGTGCTAAGCCTGGCCATGGAGGTATTTTACCTGCGGCTAAAAACACGCCGGAGATTGCTGAAATCAGGAATGTAAAGGCAGGTACAACAGTAATTTCTCCACCTGCGCACAGTACATTTAACAACGCTAACGGATTGATGGGCTTTGTAAAACAACTGCGCGACCTTTCAGAAGGTAAGCCGGTTGGTTTTAAATTATGTATTGGTAGCAAACAGGAGTTTATCGACATCTGTACAGCTATGCAAACCACAGGTGTTACACCAGATTTCATTACGATAGATGGTGCTGAAGGTGGTACCGGTGCAGCCCCACTGGAATATACAGATTATGTCGGTATGCCTTTAATGGATGCTTTGGCCTTTGTCAATTCAACACTAATCGACTTTGATTTAAGAGACAGCATTAAAATATTAGCCTCAGGAAAAATCATTACCGGTTTTGACATTATGAAAGCACTTTCACTGGGCGCTGATGCCTGCTACAGTGCAAGAGGAATGATGATGGCCTTAGGGTGCATACAAGCTTTAAAATGTGATAGCGGAAAATGCCCTGTAGGTATTGCTACTCAGGATAAGAGTTTATACAAAGGTATCGACGTAACAGACAAGAAACACAGGGTAGCTAATTTCCATAAAAACACCATTCATGCAACAGTAGAGCTGATGGAAGCCTGTGGTTTCGACACCCCGGATCACATCAAACCTGAGTGTTTCCACAGAAGGATCGACAATACCAGGACTATGAACTTCAGGGATATCTATTTCGCTAAACAGTCACAAGAGCGTCCTGTAACCGTTTAAAATCAGACGCATTCAATAAAAATTCGTTAAATTTACGGCCACAAATTATTTCAATTGAAAAAAGAGAATACTGTAGCCGTAAATTTATATCTGGCCCTGGCCTATCGCTTCCTGATCCTATTGGTTTTATATGCCTTATGTCGACTAGGATTTTATTTTTTTAACTACAGCTTATTTCCCAATATTAGCTTTCCCAAGTATTTATACATCCTTTGGGGCGGATTAAAATTTGATACTGCAGCACTGATCTATATCAATGCTATATTTATTTTGTTAGCCATCATCCCATTTCCTTTTAAATACAACAATGGGTACCAACGCTTTTGCAAATGGCTTTTTATCGTCACCAATAGCTTAGGCCTTATGGCAAACTTTGCCGATTTTGCCTATTATAAATACACGCTCAAAAGAACAACAGCAACAGTTTACAGTCAATTTAGTCACGAGCAGAACAAGTTTAAACTATTCGTAGATTTCTTAACGGACTATTGGTACCTCGTCCTGCTATTTGCAGTTTTCATCTGGCTATTCATAAAGCTGTATGACCTGATCCAGGTTAAAAAACCAAATCAGTTCAAATGGCCTGCTTATGCCATACAAACAGCACTAATTCCGCTTATAGCCTTTCTTTGTATTACAGGTGTGCGCGGCGGAATAGGCTCTTCTACCAGACCAATTACCCTAAGTAATGCTGGTGAATATGTCGACACCCCCGACCAGATGAGTTTAGTACTCAACACCCCTTTCAGCATCATCAGAACCCTGAAATCTTCAAAACTGAAGCCGGTTAACTTCTATGATGAAGAAACCTTAAATTCTATCTACAACCCTATCCACCAGCCTGCAAATACCGGAGCGTTTAAAAAACTCAACGTGGTATTCTTAATCATCGAAAGTCTGGGAAAAGAAAGCATTGGCAGTTTAAACAAAGATCTTTTAGATGGAAAATACAAAGGCTATACGCCCTTTATTGATTCACTGGTTTCAGAGAGTTTTACATTCACAAATACTTACGCCAACGGCCGTAAATCAATAGACGCCTTACCATCCGTAATTTCAGGCATTCCATCCATAAGAGAGCCCTATGTGCTGTCCGTATATTCCGGCAACAAAACAACCAGTATAGCTAAATTATTGGGCGACAAAGGTTATGAAACTGCTTTTTTCCATGGTGCTCCAAATGGTTCAATGGGTTTTTCTTCCTATACAAACCTGGCGGGTGTTAAGCGGTATTTCGGAAAGAACGAGTATAATAACGATGCCGATTTTGATGGTACCTGGGGAATCTGGGACGACAAGTTTATGCAATACATGGCTAATACCATGAACACGTTTAAACAGCCTTTCTTCTCGGCCTTTTTCTCCTTATCCTCTCATCATCCCTTCAAAATGCCGGAAGAATATGTAGGTAAATTCCCTAAAGGACCACTGCCGGTTCAGGAGGTTTTTGGTTATACCGATATGGCTTTGCGTAATTTCTTCAAAACTGCATCTACCATGCCCTGGTACAAAAACACACTATTTGTATTGTGTGCAGACCACGCTACAGTAACCCATTTACCTGAATACCAAACCACTCCAGGCTCCTTCTCTATTCCAATCGTATTTTATTACCCGGGTGGAGATTTAAAAGGTAAAACCGATAAAATTGTACAACAAATAGACATCATGCCTACTGTTTTAAATTACCTGAATTATGATAAACCTTATTTCGCAATGGGCTTCGATGCTTTTGCGAATAAACAGGATAATTTTGCAGTGAACAACAATGATGGTACTTTTAGTTTTTTCCAGGGCGATTACCTACTGATCAATGATGGAAAAGTTAACCTGTCCCTGTTCAATTTAAAAACCGACAGATTAACCAAAAACAACATCCTGGATAAAGAACCCCTGATTGTTGAAAAAATGGCTAAGTATTTAAAAGCTTTCATACAGCAATATAATAACCGAATGATAGAGAATAAACTGACAGCGAAATAAGACATGCGTAAATTCCTGTTAAAAATAATAGACTTCTTCTACGCTCCTTTTTCCCGCGTGTTGTCACTTCATACCTTCAGGTACCTTGTGTCCGGCGGAACAACTGCGGCCAGCGGTATCATTATTTATTATATCGTTTACAACTGGATACTCCATCAAAAGGATGTACATCTGGATTACCCACCTCTTCCCGGCCTGATAACTGCCCCAATTGCAGCCTTTATTATAGAATCTGTGATTACCTTTTTCATCGGCTTTATGCTGAATAAATACCTGATTTTCACAAAATCCAATTTAAAGGGAAGGATCCAGTTATTCCGGTATGGATCGGTAGTCGTCACCAATATTCTACTCAATTATGCCATGCTTAAAGTATTGGTAGAAGCCTTTGGTTTTTATCCTACTGTCTCTAAAATTATCATCACCACAATCCTTGCCGTTTTTAGCTATTTTTCTCAAAAACATTTTTCTTTTAAAGTAAGAAAATAGATCATTTTATAGCCATTATCCTCATTTTATTTGCTAAAAGCTAACTATTACGCTATCTTGGTCAAATCAAAATATAGGTTAAAAATGAGTGATTTTAATGACTTCAACAACCCTCAGGTAGCTAAACTACCCAAGCATTTAAGGCAGTTTATTGTTGAACAGCACTATGAAAAATACACGCCCATAGATCAGGCGGTATGGCGCTATGTGATGCGTCAGAATTATAGTTATTTAAAACATGTAGCCTATTATCCTTATATCAAAGGCTTGCAGCGCGCAGGCTTAAGCATTGAGTACATTCCTCATTTGCAGACGATGAACGATAACCTTGGCAAAATTGGCTGGGGCGCAGTTACGGTGGATGGTTTCATCCCGCCTTCTGCATTCATGGAGTATCAGGCTTACCGCGTATTGGTAATTGCAGCCGACATCCGACAAATCAATCATATTGAATATACCCCAGCTCCTGATATCATTCATGAATCAGCAGGACATGCGCCTATCATTGCCGATGCAGATTACAACAGTTATCTGAGCTATTTTGGTTCTATTGGTGCCAAGGCCATGTTCTCTTCAAAAGATTTTGAATTGTATGAGGCTATCCGCAGTCTTTCTATTTTAAAAGAAGCCGTAGACGCACCAAAAGAAGATATTGAAAAAGCAGAAAAACAACTGCAGGAAATTTCTGAAAACATGGGAGAACCATCAGAGATGGCCTTATTGAGCAGACTCCATTGGTGGACTGTTGAATATGGTCTGATTGGCACCCTTGAGGATCCAAAAATTTATGGTGCAGGATTGCTTTCTTCTATCGGAGAAAGTTCAAGTTGCATGCGCGAGGATGTGAAAAAATTATGGTACAATATCGATACGATTAACTATAGCTACGACATCACCAAACCTCAGCCTCAGCTGTTTGTAACAGAGACTTTCCAGAACCTGATTGACGTTTTAGAAACCTTTGCCAATACAATGGCCTTCAGAAAAGGAGGAACTGAAAGCATCGGGAAAGCTATTGAATGTAAAAACCCGGCAACAGCAGTGTATAGCTCAGGCTTGCAGGTAACCGGAGTATTTACTGATTTGGGTGTTGACGAGCACAATAACCTCACTTTTATAAAAACTACGGGACCATCAGCCATTGCTGTAAATAATGTGCAGCTTGAAGGACATGGGAAATTTTACCATAAAGATGGATTCTCTTCACCTGTGGGTAAATTAAAAGGCCTGGCCAGGCCTCTTGAAGCACTTAACGCAGCAGAATTATTGGATTGCGGCATTCAGCCCGATGCTGAAGCAAACCTCGAATTTGCGAGTGGCATTACCGTAAAAGGTATCGTTAAAAACATCCATCAGCATGATGGCAAAACGGTTATGATTTCATTTGAGGACTGCACAGTGAAGGAAAGCAATGGCAACATTCTTTTCCAGCCGGAATGGGGAACATATGACATGGCTGTGGGCGAAACCATCATATCCGTATTTAACGGGGCTGCTGATAAAGAAGCGTATGAAGAAATCACCCACATCAGTGATAAACAAACGCATAAATTGGTTTATGATGAGCAAACCCAAAAGCTGCATGCGATCTATAAAACTGTACGTTTGATCAGAGAAAATGGAACAGACTATGAGCAACTGCCGACTTTGTTTGAAACCTTAAAAAAGGAACACCAGCAGGATTGGCTTTCCGTGATGGAAATTCTGGAAATATTATACCACAAACAGCTTTACCCTGAGCTGGAAAAAGAAGTCCGCGCTTACCTGGAACTCAAAGCAGTTAATGAGCCGGATCATACCAAATTAATCACCGACGGCTTACATGTGATTGAAAACCCGGTAACGCAACTAATCAACGAAGAAGACTAAGGTGTTAGCCATCCTCGATTAAACTTCAGGATGGCTAAAATTATTTAACATAAAGAAGCATTAATGAATATAGTATTAACAGGTGGCAGCAGTGGAATTGGTTTTGAAACTGCCTTAGAATTCACATTGAATACTGAAAATAAGGTCGTAGTTATTGCCAGATCGGCAGACAAGTTGCGTAAGCTCCTTGAAATAGCAAAAGGAATTAATCCCGATTGCACATTGTTACCGGTTGAATTCGATATTGTAAATAATGACTACGCTGTATTGGTTCCCTTTCTTAAAGAAAAGCTTGGCAACATCGATATACTGATCAATAATGCCGGAGCGCTAGTCAACAAACCCTTTTTGGAAACGAGTGCCGAAGACATGTACAACATGTTTGATTCCAATGTGATAGGGCATTTTAACATGATTAAAAACCTGCTTCCTCTAATGGGAACCGGCAGTCACATTGTAAACATAGGCAGTATGGGTGGTTTTCAGGGGAGTGTGAAATTCCCGGGACTTTCAGCCTATTCTGCCAGTAAATCGGCCTTGCATACCTTAACCGAATGCCTGGCTTTTGAGCTCCAGGAAACGGGAATTAAGATCAACTGCCTTGCGCTCGGTTCTGCGCAAACAGAGATGCTGGAACAGGCATTCCCAGGCTACCAATCTCCTGTATTGGCCTTTGAAATGGGCAAGTACATTGCTGATTTTGCACGTACAGGTCACAAATTTTTTAATGGAAAGGTATTACCGGTAGCTGTAACAACACCTTAGTCAATGAAGAGAATCCCTATTCTATTTTATTTTCTATTCCTAACTGTGCTTGCGGCCAAGTCGCAAACCACAGTTCCTGTCCAATACCAACAACTGGTAAGTAAACTAACGGAACAGAATCCGGTTAATAAACCGCAAAAGATTGAATCTCCGAACCGCTTATTGGAATTTGCAAAATCCATGCTTGGTATACGGTACAGAACAGCATCAAGCAGTCCAAGCAGAGGATTTGATTGCTCAGGTTTTGTAAATTATGTATTTAGTAATTTTGGGTTTAAAGTACCCCGTTCATCCCGGGAATTTGCGACAAGCGGAGAACCTAAAAAACTGGAAGACGCAAAAATTGGTGATGTTATTCTGTTTACCGGAACAAACAGCAGGTCCCGCACACCAGGACATGTAGGTATTATCTACTCGATTCATGGTGATGAAGTGAAATTCATACACTCCTCATCAGGTAACGCTAAAGGAGTTACCATTTCAAGCTTAAATGAAGGTTTTTATAAAAAACGTTTTTTAAAAGTGGTAAGCATTTTATAGCCATACCACTTTTAAATTATAGTAACACTACTTTTAAAGCGTCTTCAACATTTCCTTTACTTAGCCATTGTTTAGCCAGTTCATGCAACTCACGTTCGCGGTTATTTGCATCCCCTATTGTTGCATCAAGTACTTCTTTTACTTCAGCATCAGTTCTAATGGCATCGATTTCCTCATCTGCAGGCAATTTTTCGATATTACCAAGCATTCCCAGGTCATTCCCTGTAAGCACTTTTGAGTATCGTACGGCCTTAGGTAAGGCATCTACTCCTATTCCCAGTCGACTTAAAGGTTTGGCTACTTTAAACAGGTTTTCTGCAGTAACGCGACAGTACCAATCACCACCTAAACGGGCGACAAGGTCTATCTTTGCCTGATCAATTTTACCATCCTCATCTAAGATCTCTTCATTAATATGGATGAGTTTTACCTCAGCCAGAATCAGGTTACCGGCACCCGGATTTTCCCCCAAATGAATCACTTCTCTGATGGTACACTCCATCTGTACAGGTGCTTCCGCTACCCTGGGTGGTTTTACAAGCTTTGATGGGAGCATCGTAAATCCTGCCTTTTCAAATTCATTAACACCTTTGGCATATTCCGTACTGGCCAGACTCATTTGCTGTACCATCGGGTAATTCACAATGTTAATCACGCATTCTTTAACCTCCAGTACATTCTCTAAAGTATGCTTGGTGGTATTATCACGCACCCGCCTTGCCGGTGAAAACACACATAATGGCGGATTGGTGCTAAACATATTAAAAAAACTGAATGGGCTCAGATTGATATTTCCGGCCTTATCAATTGTAGTCGCAAAGCAAATTGGCCTCGGTGCAACCGCATACTGCATATAATTTTGCAATTGCACCGGAGTCAATTCTGATGTATCAATAGTCAGCATCCCTATTTTTTTAATGCCAGAATAGAGAAATCTGTATCTGCCTTACGAATGGTATTGCTTAAATGGCCAAGACCAGTGATTTCCATTTCCACCACATCGCCATCCTGTAACCATTGTGGTTTGAAATTCGGGTCATTTAACAAGCCTGTACCGTTTAATTCAAGGAAACAACCGGTACCCACAGTACCCGAACCGATCACATCACCTGGAAGTACGTCAACACCATAAGCACAACGCTCGATGATTTCAGCAAAAGTCCAGTCCATATCTGCTGTACTTCCTGAAGACACCTGTACACCATTAACGATGCAGCTCATTTTCAGATCGTAAACATTTCCGGTATGACCAGGTTTAGCGCTAGCTTTATATGGCTCCAGTTCATCAGGCGTAACCAACCATGGGCCGATTACTGTAGAGAAATCCTTTCCTTTAGCCGGGCCAAGGTTTAAAAGCATCTCTTCCATTTGAAGTGTTCTGGCACTCATATCATTCATAATCATATAGCCAGCTATATAATCATCAGCCTCAGCGGCTTTAATATTGCGTCCTTTTTTACCAATTACAATAGCCACTTCCAATTCAAAATCAAGCTTTTGAAAATGATCCGGCATGCATTCAATTTCACCAGGTCCCTGAATAGCATTATGGTTTGTAAAATAGAAAATAGGATATTGATCAAACTCAGCGATCATATCTACCTTACGGTTTCTACGTGCAGCAGCTACGTGCTGACGGAAAGCGTATCCATCTCTGCATGAGGTAGGATGAGGAACCGGGGCCAATAATTCAAAAAAGGCTTCCTGCTTTGGTTCCAATGCTCCGGCTTTGATTTGTGCATCTACTTTTTTAGCACGCACCATTAAATCCTCGCCTCCCTGTAAGAAAGCATTCATCTCATCCGGCAATTGTTTATCGCAGGAATTCAGGTTATAAATATGTCCGTCTACAAAAACACCAAGGTGTTCTCTGTCTTCTGTTTTATAGGATACCAGCTTCATATTTTCAGTATTTTTTATTTTTAAGTAGTGCTCAAAGCTAGATAAAATTAAACAAATGACCGATAAGAATCATTCAAGTTACAGTACAATCGTCGCAATAAGAAAGCCAACGGCAACAGTAACGATTACTGTTGTCAAACCGGGAGGCGTAAAGGAATGGTTCACTAAAAACCTTCCAATCCTCGTTGTGCCGGTCCGGTCGAAGCCCATTGCAGCTACTAATGTAGGGTAACTAGGTATGATAAAATCACCGTTCACAGCCGGGAACATCGCAATAAGCGCTGGTCCGGGAATGCCTAAAGCTATTCCCAATGGCATTAAAGCACGCACGGTTGCAGCCTGACTAAATAAAAGAATAGACATCACAAAAAGGGCGATGGCGAAAGTCCATGGATGGTCCGTAACAAATGCACTCAAATGCGTTTCGAAGACAGGCATATGCGCCTGCAGGTAGGTATCACTCATCCAGGCTACACCAAAGATACAGATCACCGCTTCACTACCCGATCTGAAAATAGTGGATTGAGATACTTTCGTAGCAGGAGTTTTAGAAACAAAAACGATCGCTGCCGCCGCAGTAAGCATTAACAATTCAATCATTTCCACCATTCTCAATGGCTGCATTTTACCATCCGTAAGGAAAGAAGGACGAAGTGAAGGAATGGCAGCGAACAATACCACACTTAAAATGGCTAAAAGAAACACATACACCGCTCTTTTAGATTCAGCACTAAAAACCCGGTCCCCTTCGTGCTCACCTGCAGGCTCACCATCCAATAACTTTACAAATTCAGGATCTTTTAAACGCTCCAGAAATCCCGGGTCTTTCATCAGGTCTTTTCCTTGTCTGCTCGCTACCAAGGCCCCTGCAAGCACCCCAATAATCGTTGCCGGTATGGCAACAATAAGGATGTGTGTCAGCTCATAGCCTTTAGGCGCTAGTAAAGCTGTCAGCGCCACTGTCGCCGCAGAAATAGGACTGGCAGTAATGGCCATATGGGCAGCAATTACCGAGATACTAAGCGGACGTTCAGGTCTTACCCGTTTTTTAGTAGCCACTTCTGCGATAATTGGCAACAAAGAATATATAATATGTGCGGTTCCTGCTACCAATGTAAATGTATAAGTGACTAAAGGACCAAGCCAGGTAATGTGGTTGGGGTTTTTACGGAGTATTTTTTCGGCGATACTTACCATATACTCCATTCCGCCCGAAGCCTGCAAGGCCGCAGCGGCAGTAACCACAGCTAAAATGATCAACATTACATCAATTGGCGGCGTAGTTGGTTTTAAACCAAAGCCCAGTGCAAAAATCAGTAAGCCTACGGCCCCCATCACCCCTAAGCCTATCCCCTTCATTCTTGCACCAACCAAAATCAGTACGATTAATATTATCAGTTGTATCCAAATCATAGTCGATTATTTTTATTTATTTTTTTAAATGGGAGTTTAAATATATAAAAATAATTTACGCTAAAACAGAAAGATTCTGCTTTAAGTAACATTTATAGCTAAACAAAAAGTTTTCAACTAATATCTGTTTTAATAGTTTGGTTATTACTGGATTTAATACCTAATTTAGCAGGCATAAACGAAAATGGTAAATAGCAGTTTCATATATCAAAATCAAGTAGCCTCGCAAGCCCTGGCAGCGTTTAGATATGCTATGCTCTCTAAAATCATTTTTGCGCAATACTCCAACTAGCATTAACTCTTTTAGTGCCTTTGATAAAACGTTTTCACGGTTTTATCGTTATAATCATATTATTCTAACCAATTAACTGACATTTTGTTATGCCTATCTATCATACATTAGGTTCCATTCCTGCTAAACGTCATACGGTTTTTCGTAAACCCGATGGGAAGTTATATGCTGAAGAACTCGTTTCTACGGAAGGTTTCTCAAGCCTGTACTCCCTGGTCTACCATTGCCATCCTCCAACCATGGTAAAATCGCTGGGAGAACCTTATTCTGTTGAACCCAAAATCGCAAGAGAAAAGCATTTAAGACATACCAGTCTGATCGGATTCAACATTAAGCCGGAGGATGATTATTTAAAAAGTCGTAAGCCTGTACTTGTGAACAGCGACTTACACATTTCACTGGCTGCACCAAGAAAGTCGATGACTGATTATTTCTATAAAAACAGTCAGGCTGATGAAGTGATCTTCATCCATGAAGGTACAGGAACATTAAAAACAGGCTTTGGAAAAATACCTTTCAAATACGGTGATTATCTTGTAATTCCTCGTGGAACGATCTATCAGATGGAGTTTGATCAGGAAAAGAACAGATTATTTATCGTAGAAAGCTTTAGCCCGATACGTACACCAAAACGCTACAGAAATGCTTTTGGGCAACTGGAAGAACATTCTCCTTTCTGTGAAAGGGACATCAGGCGACCGCAAGACCTGGAAACTATTGATGAATATGGAGATTTTGAGGTGCTGATCAAAAAACAAGGCATCATGTATCCTTATACTTATGGCACCCACCCTTTTGATTTTGTTGGCTGGGATGGTTTCCATTACCCTTGGGCATTTTCTATCCACGACTTCGAGCCGATCACAGGCAGGTTACACCAACCGCCTCCTGTACACCAGACGTTTGAAGGACATAACTTCGTTATTTGCTCATTTGTACCCCGTAAATACGATTACCATCCTTTATCTATTCCTGCGCCATACAACCATAGCAATGTAGATAGTGATGAGGTATTGTACTATGTAGATGGCGATTTTATGAGCAGAAAAAGCGTAGTAAAAGGACAGATCACGCTGCACCCGGGGGGTATTCCACACGGACCGCATCCGGGAACAGTGGAAAAATCAATCGGCAAGGAAAGCACAGAAGAACTGGCTGTAATGATTGACCCATTCCGTCCGCTCATGTTAACAGAAGATGCCATCAATATTGAAGACGAAAGCTATCATAAAAGCTGGCAAGAGAATGTCGAGTAATAGAAAAAAATACAGCTGCTAGTCGCTTCCTCAAATCTTTTGCGGAAGGGCAAAATCTTTGCATGTCAGCTCGTAGCACTGAATTTTTTTGACAAGCAGGGTGGAAATAGCAGGGTGCAAATAGCAGGGAGGATATAGCAGAGCGAATATAGCGGGCTGGGAAAAGCAAAGAGAAAAAACTAACTTATTATCATAAAATAAACTAAAATGTCAACACAAACATTTGCAGAAAAAATTGCCAAAGCGCAGGATTTTCTTCCAATAAATGGAACAGATTATATAGAATTTTATGTGGGCAATGCTAAACAGGCAGCTCATTATTACAAAACAGCATTTGGTTTTCAGTCACTTGCGTATGCAGGTCCGGAAACGGGCGTGCGCGATCGTGCCTCTTATGTTTTAAAGCAAGGAAAGATCAGATTGGTATTAACTACCGCTTTAAAATCTGAAAGTCCGATCGCTGAGCATGTAAAACTACATGGCGATGGGGTTAAGATCCTCGCACTTTGGGTAGATGATGCTTACAGCGCATTTGAAGAAACTACAAAACGCGGTGGTAAACCTTATATGGAGCCGGTAACGCTTACAGATGAGCATGGCGAAGTACGCATGTCGGGTATTTATACCTATGGCGAAACGGTACACATGTTTATTGAACGCAAAAATTATAAGGGTACATTCTTACCAGGTTACCGCGACTGGACCAGCGACTACAACCCGGCAGATGCTGGCTTATTGTACATCGATCATTGCGTAGGTAACGTAGGATGGAACAGAATGAACGAAACCGTGAAATGGTACGAAGATGTAATGGGTTTTGTGAACATCCTTTCATTTGATGACAAACAAATCAACACCGAATACTCTGCGTTGATGAGTAAAGTAATGAGTAACGGTAATGGTTTCTCAAAATTCCCTATTAACGAACCTGCCGAAGGAAAGAAAAAATCACAGATTGAAGAATATTTAGAATTTTACGAAGGCGAAGGGGTGCAACACATTGCAGTAGCTACAAAAGATATTTTGACTACAGTAAAGGAATTAAAAGCTCGAGGGGTTGAGTTTTTAAGTGCACCCCCTGAAGCCTATTACAATATGATGCCGGATCGCGTTGGCGAAATCGACGAAGAAATAGCGCAGCTTAAGGAATTAGGTATCCTTGTTGATTGTGACGAAGAAGGTTATTTGTTGCAGATTTTCACCAAACCGGTAGAAGATCGCCCAACATTATTCTTCGAAATCATTCAGCGTAAAGGTGCTCAATCATTTGGTGCGGGTAATTTTAAAGCCTTATTTGAGTCTTTAGAACGTGAACAAGAGCTAAGAGGAAATTTATAAGACCTCTTTATTCATTTAAAAACGGAGAGGGCATTCCAGTATGGGATGTCCTCTTTTTTTATTCACACTGCTATGTCCGGATTAAAAAAAATAGTTACTTTCGGGACTTAAGGCAACAGATGGGGAATGGAAATCAACATACTTAGCACAATACAGCTATTTTTTATCAGGTTTGGCGCTGCTTTTAAGCTATTCCAAAAAAATGACCCCTTGCGTTTAGCAGGCGCTACAGCATTTTTTGCCAATTTTGCACTCCCTCCTATCTTATTAATTCTGATCAGGTTGTTCGGTTTTTTTATCGACAGAAAGATATTAGCCAGACGTATTTTCGAGCGATTGGCAAACATGCTCGATGACAGCAGCACTTTACAAATCCGACAAACACTAAGAAACATCAGAGGCATTGATCAGCATTGGTATGCTACCCTGATTAGTTTTACCTTTTTTCTGTTTGTCGCCACCACCCTATTCAATGTCATTAAAAACTCCATGGATCAGATCTGGTCAATTGGAATTAAAGAACACTCAGGTTTTATGTTTAAAGTAAAACTACGGGCCCGTTCCATGGTCATTATATTACTCGCAGGGATTCTTTTTATCGTGGGTGTGCTAACAGACAGCATGCAGGGTTTTATTGGCCCTTATATCAACACCGCCTCTCCCAACTTTGGAAGAGTATTCCTGATTATTCTTAACCAACTGCTATTTGTAGCCATTGTTACCACCTGGTTTTCGGTACTATTCAAGTACCTTACCAATGGCCGACCCACCTGGAAAGCTGCCATCCAGGGCGGTATACTCACAGGTATACTATTTACCATAGGAAAATACCTGTTGCGTACGCTGCTTCCATTGAGTGGCATCGGCAACATTTACGGTACTTCCGGATCGATTGTGCTGATTATGCTGTTTGTCTTCTATTCGTCCTTTATATTTTACTTTGGGGCCTGCTACGTAAAGGTCTTAAGCGACCATAGCGACACCCCGATACGCCCCATAAAAGGCGCATTTAACTACGAAATTAAAGAAGTAATCAAAAGCTAAGCGAGCTGCGCATTACCTTAAGGAAACCTGTTCAAAACCCTGCATTTCAAACACTGCTAATTTATTAAGCAGGTTGTAATGTAATGTTCCAAAAAAATTGATAATACCCTCCTTATTCTTTCCTTCGATACAAATACTTTCTTTTACGATTTCTTTATGTCTTAAAAACTGTTCAGAGAGAATCATGCCTTCGTCCTGAATTGTGACATCAGCGGCATCAATTGAAAACTGTTTAAGGAGCTCAGAAAAGCTCTTTCCATTTAGAAGCAACTCTTTAATTTCCATAACCTTATCGTTTTAAATTAGGGAGGAATAAAAGGACAATAATAGCGCCAAAAAAAGCCTGATCAAGTTCATGATCAGGCTTTTCCACATTTTGTTGAAAACTAATGTTTTAACTAGAATATTCTATAAGCCAATCCTAAAGTAAACAACCTTAATTTCGTATCATCGTAACCGTTTTCTCCGATTTTAGAAAGTCCGGTTTCGTACCTTAAATCAACGCCTATATTACCCACGTCCAAACCGGCGCCAAACTGCCATGCAAAATTCTGACCTTTAAAATCGCCGCTAAATGCACTTCCTGCAGCATCTTTTAAAGATTGATCATCACTTAAAACAAATGATATTACCGGACCAGTATTTAAACGTAAGCCAATTCCTGCAGCGCCAATCTTGGTACCCACAAGAACCGGTACATCCATACTGGTAAATTTCACTTTATTCAATTGTCCGGTATTATTATCTTTCAGCGTTGAGTTTTTACCACTTAGATACAACTCTGGCTGCAAATGAATACCTGCCGCACCGATACGTGTCCAAAGACCCAGATAATAACCAGCTCTATTATCACTGTCAAACGTATTCTCTGTACTGAATTTCGAAAGGTTCACACCAGCTTTCGCTCCGAGCTGGAAACTAGGTAAAACCTGACTAAATGCCGCCAAATTCAAGGAGACAAACAATGCTGATAAGATTATTTTTTTCATGGGGGAGTAGTTTAAATTATGTATGTAAAATTAAGATTATTTTCAATTGAAAAGTAAATTACGTAGTTTTATATTCACGCTCATTAATAATGCAACAAAAACTTTCTGCGCGGTTAACATCATCTGAAATTGAATGGATTTTACTTTTAATTCGTACGCCATTACACTAATTTTTTGCGGCATTATTACACTTTTATTTTCTTACCATTTATTTGAAAGAAAAGGGGAGGCCGTTCGCTTATTTAGTTACATGATGCTGTCTAACGCCATCTGGTCGCTAGCCTATGGCCTTGAATTAGCCAGCCCTACATTAAGTCAAATGCGCTTTTTCCTCAACATTGAATACCTCGGAATCAGCACCCTTCCCGTAAACTGGTTTTTGTTTTGTCTGCAACTATCCGGTAAAGATTACTGGTACAAAAAACGGCTAAATCTTGTTTTAATGTTTAGCGTATCCATCATCACTATACTGTTAGTCTGGACAAACAATTACCATCACTTACATTACAACAGTATCAAACTTGATGCCAGTGATCCTTTCCCCAGGGCAATCATAGAACCCGGCATCTGGTATCGATTTTTCACTGTATATTTCTATCTACTCTTAGGCTTAGGCACTTACCTGGTATTTGTCACCTTTCGGAAAGCAGACGCCATATACAGAAGGCAGAACTACACCATATTTTTAGCTGCCCTGGTTCCATGGATGGTGAATCTTGCCTACCTCCTGGGTTTACGCCCACTCGGAAATATCGACCTTACCCCCTTTGCATTTATCGTGGCGGTATTGCTCATTTCTATGGCGATTTACAGATTTCAACTGTTCGATATCCTTCCCGTAGCCAGAGAGAAAGTACTGGACCTTATTCAGGACGGCTACCTGGTTTTAGATGGGAAAAACAGAATTATCGACTATAACGAAGCTTTCAAAACGTATTTTCCTGCTGATAAAAAAAGGAAAATTATCGGAATGCAGATTGAATCGTTATTCCCCGGCCAGGATAAATTACTCGACTTCTTAAAAAATCATCGTTGCGGTAAAATAGAACTAAAACTGGATACCGGTAAAGCTTCATTTGATCTCGAAGCCAACATTATGCACCTGAACGAAAGTCAGCTCAGTAATGAAGCTACGATTATAAAACTTCAGGATTTAACGGCAATAAAAGAAGAAGCCTTAAAATCTAAACTCCAAACCGAGGAGCTTAAAAAACTAAATCAATTAAAGGATAAGATATTTTCCATTATCGCCCATGATCTTCGTGGCCCTCTGGTTAACCTCTCTGAGGTACTAAAAATGCTGAATACAAATATGATTACCATAGAAGAATTCAAAGCATTATCTCCCAAGCTCAGCAGAGATATCCTATACACAACCGACCTTTTAGAAAATATTTTACATTGGTCAAGGAGCCAGTTAAAGGGCTATGGCATCAATAAAGTAGAATTTGATTTAAGAAACATGATCATCAACGAGGTGAATTACCATTTACCTTCCGCAGCGATCAAAAAAATCAACATCATACATGATGTATTTCCAGGACACCTCGTGTATGCCGATATGCTGATGATACAAATTGTAGTGCGAAACATTTTAAACAATTCCATTAAATTCTGTCACGATGCATGCGAGATCAACATCAGCGCGGTTTACAAAGCAAACCACATGATGCTGTTAACTATTGAAGACAATGGGCGTGGCATGACTAAAGAAGCGCTCGACATGCTATTTAACGGCGCCAGCGTTTCTACAAGAGGCACAATGAATGAAAAAGGCACTGGACTTGGCCTGGTAATCTGCAAAGATTTTATGGAACGGAACAACGGACAAATAGAAGTAACCAGCGAATTGGATAAAGGAACACGCTTTAAACTTTACCTTCCCATTAGCGAAAACTAATTTTCTAAACTTTTCGTAAATCTTATTTTACTTTTACCTATTTTATTGAATTTATTCCTTAAATTTAGTAGAGAATCATCTGCCCTGTTTTATTAAAAAACCTTTTAATCTAACCAAATGGGAATTTTGTCAAAACAAGTATCATCTATCATTCCGAAAAATGTAAGGAAAACTACAAAAGGATTCCTCCAGCAAGTATTTCATACGGCTTTAACAAAGGTATCAGGGGGCAAAGACAAGGCAATATCGTGGTCCTACTCGCAATATGAATTATCGCCCTATGTTATATTACAAGGGTATCTGATGGGCGCATACCCCATGCCTGATATGAATGGCAGTAAAACATTGAACTGGTATGACCCTGAAATACGAGGAATCATACCGGTTGATAATTTTAAAATGGGAAAAGATTTATTGAGCTGTTTAAAAAAAGACAAGCTTAAAGATGCAGGCAAGCGATTTGAAGTCAAAGTAAATGCTAATTTTCATGAAACACTGCTCGCTTGCTCCAGACCACGAGGAGAGAAAACAAAAACATGGATCACTCCTGAATATATTAAAGTTGCCTTAGAACTTCATCAAATAGGCATTGCACATAGTATTGAGACCTATCAGAATGGGAGACTTGTTGGTGGTGGTTTCGGAATTGCAATAAATGGATACTACGCGAGTTTAAGTATGTTCAACACGGTTGACAATGCAGGTAAGGTTGCCTTCTATTATTTATTATTAAAACTCAAAGCCGATGGATTTAAACTGCATGTTAGTGGAGATGCAAATTCCTGGTTTACCCAATATGGAGCTATCAACATGGAGAAGCAGGAATTTCGGGACTCTCTCGTAAAAGCAATTGCAAGCCCAGTTGTATTTTCCAATAAAGTACCGGAGCTGTCATTTTAACTCAACTTCTTGGTAGTACACCTAGTTTTTACTATTTTTCCGGAGTATGAAAAAGTTACTCCTTTTATTTTTTGCCTGTACAGTTTATCATCTGGGACACGCACAAACAACAGATAGCTTAGATCGCGAAAAACTATTGCAATATTACCAGGCACAACAATATGCCGAAGCAGCTCAATACCTGCAAAACTTCAGTAAAGATAGCAGTGATGTAAACAAAGTAAAACAACTTGCTTATGCCAACCTGATGGCCGGTAAATTACCTGAGGCTAAGGGCTTTTACCTGCAGCTTATAAAAATCGACAGCAATAACTTCAATGCCTATAAACAATTGGCAAAATTGGAGAGCGATCCTCAAAGTCAGTCAAAAAAGGCATACCTGGTAAAAGCAAACCAGCTAAACGCGACAGATGCCGAGGTTGCAGCGCAACTCGCTGATCTCTATTTCAAAAACAACCTCTTTAGCAAGGCGGATGAAATATTGAAACCGGCATTAAACGCCGATAACAATAATTTACTGCTGTTAAATGTGAAAATGCCACTGGATATGATTCTGAAAAGAAATACAGAGGCTATAAAAACAGGAAAAATTCTAATCGAGGCAAATAAGAACCCATCAGCGCATTTGCTACTCCAGATGGCCAGCAGTTACAGAGAAATCAGAGATTATAAAACGGCCATCAGTTACTTAGAACAAGCTATAAAAGAAGGCATTTCACCTAAAATCGCTTCCTATTATGGATTGCTTGGCGATTCATACGAAAGCATGAACCAAAATAAAGAAGCGATTGAAATCTATAAAAAAGGATTGCAGTTTGAGAACAATGGAAGTCTGTATTACAACATTGCCCTGGCTTATGAGAATAAGCTGAACGACAAGAAAAATGCAATCAACTATTATACACAATACCTAAACAGCATCAAAGATCCGCAAAAACAAAGGCGTCATATCGCCTTCATCAAAAACAAGATCGAGGAACTGAAAAGGTAATTGAGAACGTTTAAGCGCGTCCTACCAAACGTGCCACATATTTACCGATGATGTCGAATTCTATATTCACAGTATCACCTACATTTACCTCGTGTAAATTAGTATGTTCGAAAGTATATGGGATAATGAAAACAGAAAACTCATTATCCTCCGACCCTACAACAGTTAAACTGATTCCGTTAATGCAAACTGAACCTTTCTCTACCGTAACATTGCCTTTCGTTGCGTCGTACTGAAAACGATATTCCCAGCTACCATCCAGTTCAGCACGTTTAATACAAACCGCCGTCTGGTCTACATGGCCCTGAACAATATGCCCGTCCAGCCTTCCGTTCATCTGCATGCAACGCTCAAGGTTCACCTTGCTACCCACCTTAAGATCCTTCACATTCGACTTCTCCAGCGTTTCCTGAATAGCCGTAACCGTATGCGTATCTTCCGTTAAAGCTACCACAGTTAAACATACCCCATTGTGCGCCACGCTCTGATCTATTTTAAGATCATTGCTAATGGACGACTGAATCGTAAAATGCAAATTTGTCCCTTCAGCTACTATATTTTTAACTTCTCCAAGATCTTCTATTATCCCTGTAAACATATCAATTTCACTATTTATTCAACCTGTTTCTTCTCCAATTACTAATACTCCCCTGCGATGCCGGCTGATTAGCCGATACTTTTTGCTTTTTGTACGACAATGCAGCAAACAAAGCGGCCATTAAAGCTTCCTCATCATTTTCTTTTTTCAAGCTATCCGCATTAAAATACTTACTTACAAAATGCGTATCGAATTTGCCCGATTTAAAAGCATCGTGCTGCATTACAAATTTACCAAAGCTCAGTGTAGTTTGTATTCCGGTAATCTCATATTCATCAATCGCTCTAACCATCCGTTCAATAGCCTCTTCCCTGTTTTTACCAAAGGTGATCAGCTTTGCAATCATCGGATCGTAGTATATTGGAATTTCCATCCCCTGCTCAAAACCATCATCTACCCTTACGCCGTAGCCCTTAGGTGTTTTATAAGTCTGCAAAGTACCTATGTCCGGCAGGAAATTATTTTCAGGATCCTCCGCATAAACCCTCAGCTCAATGGCATGTCCGTTTATTTCCAGGTCTTCCTGCTGATAAGCAAGTTTTTCACCTCTTGCAATTTTAATCTGTTCTTTTACCAGGTCTAAGCCCGTAATCATTTCCGTTACCGGATGCTCTACCTGCAAGCGGGTATTCATCTCTAAAAAGAAGAAATCCAGGTTCTCGTCGAGGATAAACTCTACTGTACCTGCCCCCACATAATTTACAGATCTGGCTACATCAACCGCACATTTACCCATCCTGCTGCGTATTTCCTCCGTCAGCACGCTCGAAGGAGCCTCTTCAATCACTTTCTGGTGTCGCCTTTGAATAGAGCATTCCCTTTCAAAAAGGTGGACAATATTACCATGTGTATCACCCAGCACTTGTATTTCTATATGTCGTGGTGAAGAAACATAGCGTTCAATAAATACCGAACCATCGCCAAAGGCCGACGAAGCTTCACTTACAGCAAGCTGCATTTGTTCTTCAAAATCTGCCACCTGCTCCACTACGCGCATTCCTTTACCACCGCCACCTGCTGCTGCTTTAATCAGGATTGGAAACCCAACCGCTATAGCCCTTAGCTTGGCTTCTTCCACATCAGTAATGGCTTCTTCCGTGCCCGGAACCATAGGGATTTTATATTTCAATGCCGCAGCCTTAGCCGATAGCTTATTTCCCATGATTTCCATCGCTTCAGGAGTTGGTCCGATCAGGATAAGTCCTTCAGCCTTTACCAACCTTGCAAAAGCTGCATTTTCTGATAAGAATCCGTATCCCGGATGGATGGCTTCAGCACCTGTAATTTTGCAGGCTTCAATAATCTTTTCACCTATAAGATAGGATTGATTAGATGGAGCTGGTCCTATACATACCGCTTCATCCGCATAAAGTACATGTAATGATTGTCTGTCTGCCTCAGAATACACGGCAACAGTTTTTATTCCCATTTCTTTGGCTGACCGCATTATACGCAGTGCGATTTCGCCGCGATTGGCTATAAGAATCTTCTTCATTTAATAGCTGAAAGTTATTTGTGAGCTGATACGTGCAAATGTATTATGTTTTCTATGGCCATGTCTATCATTTCTTCAGAAATATTTAAATGTGTCACCATTCTTACCGTTTTTGGTCCTGTAACACTACAAAGTAGTCCCTTTTCTGCCAGGTGTTGCACCACACTTAGCGGAGTTAAGCCATCTGCGACTTCAAATACCACAATATTGGTCTGAACCGGCAATACAGACGAAACGTAGCTTGCCCTACTTAGTGCTTCACCCAATGCTCTGGCATGACGGTGATCTGTGGCCAGCTTACCCACATTATGATCCAGTGCATAAATACCTGCAGCCGCCAGAAAACCAGCCTGACGCATGCCACCACCAAAGGCCTTCCTGATTTTAATGGCCTTTTTAATGGTAGCCTTTGAACCCAGTAATACTGATCCTACAGGGGCACCAAGGCCTTTCGACAAGCAAACTGAAATCCCATCAAAATAAGTCCCATAATCCGCAGCATCATCGCCCGTTGCCATCAGCGCATTAAATATCCTGGCACCATCAAGATGAAGCTTTAATCCTTTTATATTACATAAAGTATGGATCGGCTCTATCTGCGATAGCGTATAGCACGCTCCTCCCCCTTTATTCACGGTATTTTCCAATACTACTAAACTCGAGTTCGGATAATGAATGTTCTCTTCATTAATTTCGGGTTCAATAAGCTCAGGCGTAAGTATTCCCCTTGGGCCGTCCACCAGTCTGACTGAAGCCATAGAATGATAAGCGATGCCGCCAATCTCATAACGATATACATGAGAACGCTGATCGCAAATTACCTCATCCATCGGATTGGTAAAACACTTAATAGCGATCTGGTTGGTCATGGTTCCGGATGGGCAAAACAATCCAGCTTCCATATTAAACATAGCAGCAAGCTTATGCTCCAATGCATGTACTGTTTCGTCTTCGCCAAACACATCATCACCAACTTTTGCAGTCATCATTGCATCGAGCATTCCCGCATCCGGCAGGGTCACCGTATCACTTCTGAGGTCTATCTTCATGGAAATATTTTTTCTATACAATATTACTGAAGCCTATTCAAATTACCATCAATATGCGGGATAAAAATTAAGGTTTGGGGCAGCCGAAACACAGCCTTTTTTTAGCACTGAATTTTAAATTTGGATTTTAAAATAACAAGTGTAATTTAGCTTAGTGTTTATTTAACAATATCTAAACATTAAAAAACACAAAAAACAGTCTTTTCAACTATTTAAACGAGGAAAATTAAATCAACAACCAAAATTAAAAAATTGAATTCATGAATAAAACATATACTAAAACGACAGGATTATTTACTTTTATCCAGAAAAAAACGAATTAAGATGATAGTTATTGCAGATGGAGGTTCGACCAAAACCAATTGGTGTTTAATTAATGAAGCGGGCAGAAAGATTCTTTTTAATACTGAAGGCTACAACCCATATTTTTCAAAAACGGATTACATAGTTGAATCGTTAAGAAAATCTCTTCCCGATCACCTGGAAGTTGACAAGTTATTGCAGGTAAATTACTATGGTGCTGGTTGTTCGACAGACACAAACCGCAAAATTGTAGCGGATGCGATGCAGCAGGTTTTCCCAAATGCGGAAATCTATGTTGGCCACGACCTCTTAGCTTCTTGTCGCGCATTACTTGGCGATGAGCCCGGCTTTGCAGCGATATTAGGAACAGGAACTAACAGTTGCCTTTATGACGGTACCGACATCACCCTTAACATCGATTCATTAGGATATTTCCTGGGCGATGAAGGTAGCGGATGCTTTATTGGTAAAAAGATCCTAAGCGACTACATGAAAGGCTATATGCCTAAAGGGCTTAGAGAGAGTTTCTATGATAACTTTGCTTTAACGAACGAAGATATTTTCGATCACATTTACAATAAGCCACTTCCTAACCGTTTCTGCGCAGGATTTAGCAAATTCTTATACGATTACAAAGAAAATTACGAAGATTACACCTTCAACACGATAGACTTTGCGTTTTCGGCATTTTTTGATAATCTGGTAACGCATTATCCAAACTACAAATCATACAAATTAAACTGTGTAGGATCTGTTGGTTATAGCTTCAGAGACATCTTAAGTGTAGTAGCAGATCGTTATGAAATGGGTATCGGAAAAATCATCCGTTCTCCTATAGATGATCTTGTGAACTATCACTTGCATGTTGCAAAAAAAACACAGATATAAGTCAGGATCTCTGATATAAAAATAGAAAAGGGGGCGTATCGAATGATGCGCCCCCTTTTTGTACGTTAAAACCTTTTCGGTTAAAACGAAATCTCTTTGCTAAACAATTTTGCATACTTCCTTTTGTCGAACTTATACAAGGTTGCTGCTCTAAACGAAACACCATATTGTTTTTCATTTAAGTCTCTCAGCACGCCGAAGCTCAACATCTTTTTTCTAAAATTCCGCTTATCCAGTTTTTTGTTCAGAATTACTTCATAAACATTTTGCAGCTGTGTAAGGGTAAATTTCTCAGGTAACAATTCGAATGCAATCGGCTGATGTTTGATCCGCCTCATGATTTTCTCCATTCCCTTCTCAAAAATCTGCTGATGATCGAATGCCAGTTTAGGCAGGTCCTTCACGTTTATCCAGTAAGCCTGTTTGGCATAATTGCTTATTGGTTTTACAACTTTATCTCCTCCTAATCTCAGGAGGGCATAATACGCTATACTCACAACCCTACCCTGCGGGTGCCTGTTCACATCACCGAAGGTATAGTACTGTTCCATATAGATATCACTCAGACCAGTAAGCTCATGCAAAATTCTGGTTGCAGACTGATCTAAACTTTCGTTCTCTTCTACCAGGTTACCTGGTAAGGCCCACCAATCCTTAAATGGTTCTTCGTTTCTTTCAATCAAAAGAATCTTCAATTCTCCTTCATCAAATCCGAACAGCACACAATCAATTGAGAAAGTGGAATTAAATTTTGGTAAAACTTCTTTCAAAACACTAATTTTAAATATTAAAAGCAAATAAATATACTTGTTTCCTGTAAACATAGGAAAATAAAAAATAAATTACTTAGTGTAAAAAATACACGCTATATTCGTAATATATAAATCATGAAACCAAATATCAAAAATATCGCAGTATTAACATCTGGGGGAGATGCTCCCGGGATGAACGCTTGCATCCGAGCAGTTGTCCGCACCGGAATATACAATGGTATAAATATGTTTGGAGTTTTGCAAGGATACCAGGGACTAATCAACAATAACATTAGTCATATGGATGCAAGGTCGGTGAGCAATATCATTCATCTGGGGGGCACCGTTCTAAAAACAGCGCGTTGTCTGGAGTTCAAAACAGATGAAGGAATGGAGCTCGCTTACAAAAACCTGCAGGCTCATGACATAGATGCACTAGTTGTTATTGGTGGGGATGGGACTTTTACGGGAGCCAAGCGCTTCGGAGAAAAATTCGGCATTCGAATCATCGGTGTGCCAGGAACTATTGATAATGACCTGTACGGTTCAGACTTCACCTTAGGCTACGATACGGCTATTAATACCGTTATCGAGGCTGTAGATAAGATCAGGGATACAGCAGATTCTCATGACCGGCTATTCTTCATTGAAGTTATGGGGCGTGATTCGGGCTGTATAGCTTTGAGGAGCGCCATTTCCTGTGGTGCAGAGGCCGTACTCCTTCCTGAGAAAGAAACAAGCTTAAATGAACTTATTACGAAGCTGGAGACAGGCGCCTCTACCAAAAAATCTTCCAGTATTGTTATCGTATCGGAGGGTCATAAAGACGGTGGTGCTTATGAAGTAGCGAAAAAAGTAAAAGAGCGTTTTAACCATTACGACACCAAGGTTACTATTCTGGGTCACCTTCAGCGCGGGGGCAGCCCTAGTAGCTTCGACAGAATCCTGGGCAGCAGATTGGGCTTTGCAGCCATTAACGAGCTGTTAAAAGGCAACACCATGCTTATGGTTGGCCTGAGGGGTAATGACGTTAAAACAACCAGTATAGAAGAAGCGTTAACTAAACATACGTTTAAGTTAGAAAGCGATTTATTAGAAATGACTAAAGTTTTATCCATATAATTATATAATTATGATAGCAATTGTATACAGTGGATCAAAAACAGCTTTCTGGAAAATTGCCAGAGAAGGGAAAATTATTGCCGAGTGCACTATGCCGGGAATCAATCCTACTTTCAACGATCAGAAGGCTATTCTTCAATACTTAAATAAAAAATCTATCCTGATCAATCATGCTGAGAGCATCAAAAAGATCTATGTATTCGCGGCAGGCGCTTCTTCTGATGAAAGAAGAGAAGAGCTGGCCAATACACTGGGTATGTTTTTCAAGCATAGCAAAATAACGGTTAAAGACGATCTGTATGGCGCTGCCATTTCAGCTTGTTACAACAACCCTGGCATTGTGGGTATTTTGGGCAGCGGTGCCAATTGTGCCTATTTTGATGGCAAGAAGCCGGAAAAGAACAATTTCGGATTAGGCTATGTTTTTGGTGATGAAGGTTCGGCAAATTACCTGGGAAAAACCTTATTGAAGCTTTTTATTCAGAATAAACTTCCTGCGGATTTACAAAAGGACTTTGAGTTGAAGTACAATATGGACAGAGCTCAGATCCTCGAAAGAATCTATAAGAAGCCGATGGCACAGCAGTTTTTAAGTTCTTTCTTTGAATTTTTCATGGAGTATAGAGAACATAAATTCATTCTGAGCATCATCGACAATGCTTTTGAACAATATTTCCAGGTGTATATGTTGCCAACTGTCAAACAACATCCCGGAAAAGAAATACACTTTGTAGGTCTTGTAGCAGGCAATTTTCAGGACCAGTTACGTGCAACAGCAAAGAAACACGGTCTCGAAATTACTACGATTACCAAGGAACCTATATATAATTTACTAAACTACTATTCAAATTAATAATTTAAGATGAGCAAAATTGGAATTAACGGCTTTGGCCGTATCGGCAGACTAGTTTTTAGAGCTGCTTTGAAAAGAGGATTAGATATCGTTGCGATCAATGACCTTGTTGAGCCGGATTACATGGCCTATATGTTAAAATACGATTCTACACACGGTCGTTTTGACGGTACAATTGCTGTTGAAAACGGAAACCTTGTTGTTAATGGTAAAACTATCCGCATTACAGCAGAAAGAGATCCTGCAAACTTAAAATGGAATGAAGTAGGTGTTGAAACAGTTATTGAGTCAACAGGTTTATTCTTAACCCGTGCAGATGGTGAAAAACACATTGCTGCTGGTGCAAAAAGAGTAGTATTCTCTGCTCCTGCAAAGGATGCTGACATCCCTACTTATGTAATGGGTGTAAATCATAATAAATTAACTGCAGATCAAACTATCGTTTCCAATGCATCTTGCACGACTAACTGTCTTGCTCCAATTGCAAAGGTATTAAACGATAACTTTGGTATCGTAGAAGGCTTAATGAGTACTATCCACGCAGTAACTGCAACTCAAAAAACAGTTGATGGTCCTTCGGCTAAAGACTGGAGAGGCGGCCGTGGTGGTTTCTCTAACATCATCCCTTCTTCTACCGGTGCTGCTAAAGCAGTAGGTATGGTTCTTCCTGAATTGAAAGGTAAATTAACTGGTATGTCATTCCGCGTTCCTGTGGCCGACGTATCTGTAGTAGATTTAACCGTTCGTTTAGAAAAACCAGCTACCTATGAGCAAGTTAAAGCTGCAATGAAAGCTGCCTCTGAAGGCGAATTAAAAGGTGTACTAGCTTATACTGATGAAGAAGTAGTTTCTTCTGATTTTATCGGTGATGATCACGCTTCAATCTTTGATGCAAAAGCAGGTATTTCATTGAATGACAACTTCGTAAAAGTAGTTTCATGGTATGATAACGAGTGGGGCTATTCTTCTGCATTAGCTAAATTCGTAGAGTACTACGGAAACTTAAAATAAAACCTCTTCATACAGGTTTATATTTGGTTAGCAAAAGGGACATCCGTGAGGATTGTCCCTTTTCTTTTTAAATAGCTCTCCAGCAATTCAAGTTTAAGTTCCCTTAATTCAAGATGAACCCCATCATTTACAACTTGTATATTTTTAATTCTAGGTATTTATAAGAGGTTTAAGCATATTTAAAAACTTAAATCATGAAGATAATCCTCAGTATTTTAACGCTTTCTCTGCTGTTCATCATTTGTAAAGCCCAGCAAAAATACGCCATCATTGATGAATATGGTCAACCCGCCAGTTATGGAGTAAGCGCATTGGCATCTAAAATCCCTGTTTACTTGGCGACCGACAAAAACACAAAATCAATCGACCCCTTTAATCCAATACCGAACGACCCATTAGGAACAATAGTTTTCCTCGACAGAGCTACCACAATTTCAGTAACCACCCGCTTAAAAAAGGACAGCCTGAACTACTATCGCTATACTGTCATTGAAAATGATACTACTATCATCAAATCCAATGCGAAGTTAACTCAGGTAGATCAAGTTTGGCTTGAAAGAAGTGACCTTCCTGGACATTTAACAATGAATTTTGGGATTTCAAATGTAGTTAATAAAAAAGTCACCATCAAAATATACAGGATCCCTGAAGAAAAGGAAGTAACGACCGTAATTGTCTATAACAAACCACTCCAGCATGCCAGAATTTTAGGGACAAAACTCCATTTTGAAATTCCCTCAATTAAAATCGGAAACCAAATTATACCATGGGACAAAATATCCCCTTTAAGAAATGACACTGCTTTCGAAGTGAATCATAAAACTCGTGGGATTTCCCTATTGATGCAAAAAACAGATTTAGACTTCAGGTATCATGTTGTATTAATAAACAAGATTAATGGCAAAGACAACATCGCCTATCTATCCAATAACTGGAGGTATAACAATTATGATGGAAATCCGGGCAATTTCATTCCTTCAAGCTACTTTATGACGCCGGGAGCGTACAAACTTATTGTTGCCCCAGTGATAAGTGATTTCAACCTCAAAACTATTGACGATAAATCCTTTAAAATCTCATTTACGGTGCTACCACCTCCAAGAACTTATTCTCTGCAGGAAATGATCACTGGCCTATTTGGACTTATCCTGATAGCCGCAATAACTATCTGCCTGATCAGGGAAAACAACAGTAAAAAACTATCATTAGCAAAAAACCAGGCAGAAACAGCAAACACTGAATTGCTGAATGTGCGCTCTCGACTCAATCCACATTTTGTTTTCAACGCATTAGGAGGAATTCAAAACCTGATCAACAAAAATGAGATAGAGCCAGCGAATGAGTATCTCAGTAAGTTTGCAAGACTAACCAGACACATTCTAAATGATGAAACAAAAATCAGCATTAAGGATGAAATTGATCTTCTGGAGGATTATCTTTCAATGGAACAATTGCGTTTTCCATTCAAATATGAAATACATTCAGATCCTGAATTAAATAGCTATACAGAAATTCCGTCCATGCTGATACAACCGTTTGTAGAAAATGCTGTTAAACACGCCATACCTCTGCTTAAAGAAAAAGGCAAAATCACCATCAACTTCAATAAAGAAGGTCAAAACCTAATCATCACAATAGCTGACAATGGTTCAGGCTTTAATACGATAGAAGAATATGCCGGACTAGGCTTAAAACTAAGCAAGAAAAGAATTTCTTTATTAAATGATATTTATAAAGAATGTCCGATTTCCCTGGACATAGACTCAGGGAGGTCAGGAACAAATATTAAGATTACCTTATCCCAATGGCTTTAATTTATGAAAGCACTACTAATTGACGACGAACACTCGAACAATGAGAATCTTACGGCACTACTTCAGAAGTACTGCCCACGCATCAGCATCATCGGCACTGCTGCAGAATTAAATACAGCAATTGACCTCATTAATCTTCATCAGCCTGATATACTATTTCTCGACATACAGATGGGGACTCAATCTGGATTTGATCTCCTAAAACTCCTACCTAAGCAGGACTTTGAGGTCATTTTTGTCACTGCCTTCGATAAATACGGGATAGAAGCGATTAAGTTCGCAGCACTCGATTACTTATTAAAACCGGTAAGTATCCCAGAGCTTGTAATCGCAGTGAATAAAGTCGAAGAAAAATACACCACAAAAGAGAAGAACAAACAATTAGACTTCCTGATAAACCATATCCGGAATGAAGAAAGACAACCCACAAAAATTGCCCTGCCACAACTCTATGAAATACGATATGTATCCATCAATGAAATTATTCGCTGCGAAGCGGATAATTCATACACGTTTTTCTTTTTAACAAATGGTGATCGCATTCTGGTGTCGCGTTCCATCAAAGAATACGCTGATTTATTAAAATCAATAGGCTTTCTACGCACACACCAAAGCCATCTTGTTAATAGTTTTTTTGTAAAAAGCTGGATAAAGGAAGATGGTGGGCTGCTCCTCTTAAGTAACGGAGACAAAATTCCAGTTTCTAAACCTAATAAATCAACAGTACAAATGGCTCTGAACAAAGATCTTCATTAATAGAACTAATTGTTTTTCATCTGTTCATCAATAATCTTTTTAAACTCTTCAGTTTTGTTATCAGCTTCAATCAACCTCAAAAACTCTACATTCGATAAAAACAGCACTTTATTGGCTGTACCAGATCCTCTCATGGCTTCCAAATAAGATGTTTTCGAGAAACCGCCAGTGGTAGCAATAATACCTAATTCGGCCAAACCATTAGAGTTTTTAAGTTTTTCATTAAACACAATAAAATCATTCTTACCTACAGTATAATCAGGCTTATTTTTACACTCAATTAAAATATACTTCCCAAATTTATTTAAAAACGGGTCCTTAATCTCATTTCTAATTATAATATCCACTTCATTACGAGAAGTATCAATGACGCGTTTTCTTATTTCTTTGTAGCCCAGAAATCCAAAAAGCAAACTGATAAACCGTTCAAACTGAATCCCCTTTTTATAAGTATCCGTTTCATTCTTAGCCTCCGAATAATTTTGCAATAAACTAGATGTGACGATCGAAGCATCATTAGCTAAACTATCGTAATAATGGTTAATAATCGGGTTCATCAGTATAGCTGTATCTAC
Source organism: Pedobacter nyackensis (assembly GCF_900176505.1). GTDB lineage: Bacteria > Bacteroidota > Bacteroidia > Sphingobacteriales > Sphingobacteriaceae > Pedobacter > Pedobacter nyackensis. The sequence goes on from NZ_FWYB01000007.1 coordinate 126,269, forward strand.
GGTCTTTTCCTGTTTGGATACTACAGACAATACTTTCCCCGAAATAGGTTTTAATTGTGCAAAATATTCTTCCTTATGGCCCGACATCATAATTACATTAGCAATCGGGTTAATCTCAAACATCTGCGTTGCAATGCCTATTCCATTCATACCTAACTTATCCATACAGCTATCAATAATAGCCAAAGTATAAAACCGGTTTTCTATCGCATGTTGAATTTCTTCAGTAGTACTGTAAGCTTCAAAGTGGCAATCTGGTAAAAGTTCAGATAGCTTTTTCTTTAAACTAGCAGCCTGTAATTGTTCATCATCAATAATTAATACTGTTCTTTCCATTCTTGAATTGGTATCTTAATAATAAAAGCTAATTTTACTTCCACAAATCTTCAGTAGCTATTTTACCCCCCCTGCCTTTCTTGATATCATCCCGGCTTTTAAGGATTTCTTTAACAAATGCAGGATCGTAATTATCCTCTTTAGCAGAATCCTTAATTATGTTGCGCGAGCTTAGTTTTAAATTAGTTTGTTTCACTATCATATTCAGTAAGCATTGATATTGCAAATATACTCAAAACACATCAAATTAACCACAACGAAATATATTGTAATAATTATCAACTAATCAGATAACACTCCAATATTCTGTGATATTTCAAGTATCCTACCTTATACTAAGAAAAAAACGGCAGCGTCTTTCGACACTGCCGTTGTGCGTGATACTCGTCTTGCTCCAAGGTTTACCAGCATCTAAAACATAGCGTTTAATATGGTCCTCACTCAATGCAGCGCCATTTACCGGATTGAAGGAACCGAAACAATATCAGATTTAATATCTTTACCAGTCATTAGGTTTGTTTTAATTTCCGTTTGTGCGCCTTTATAAAAGTGATTATTGATTATTTTCACCGCGGTACAACCGATAAAATTAAAAGCAGGTTTGTTGTTACCTGCGGGCAGGAAATCTGTTTTTTCAATTTTGTTATTTGAAAAAACTAAACCACTGGTGCTCCTTGCGGTTAGAATAGGCGAGTCATATACTTTAAAAGTATTGTTTTCAATAGTTATATTTTTGTGAACGTAATATCCTGAAAGAATTTCTTTATTCTGGGGATTGATACTTATAACATAATTATTGGGAGAGGAATTGTAGCCGCATTCTATAAATTGATTATTTCGGATAGTCAGATTCATTACCCGGCCTGATTCATACCATCCCGAGGCATCATTTTCAATTAAAATGGCGTGCATCCCTGTCCGGTAATATACATTATTTTCAATGACAACTTTTCTTCGTGTGGTTATCAACGTCCCTCTTGAGATAGTACCTTCGAACCTGGAATTTTTAATCGTTACCGAGGGTGTCCAGGTAATATTCTCCAATGCATCACCAACTTTAAGTTCAGCAGAAAACGGCTTTTCCATTTCCAGCAGCATTTCCCTTTCAGAAATTAATTTTGCAGTTTTCACTACTCCCTGTTTATAAATCTGTAGAGAAGCGCTGTGCAGATAAGCCACCGTATCACCTGCGATAAATGCTTCAAAGCCGTATGACTGGTGATGCATAAACCTCAATTTTAAGGTTGTTGGTGATAAGATTTCTGTAACTTTCAAATGCGTTCCATGCACATTGACCGGATCGTCGTGCATACCATTAAACCTGCAGTGATTGATCGTAATTTGTCCTTTGCAACCCGAAAAATGCAGCCCATCCGCTGAAGAGGCAATTACCCTACCGCTTCCTTTTTCAGGTTCGACAAAAACGCTGCTGTAGTCCAGATTTTCAGAAAACTGGGAAACAATACCGAGGCCATGCATAGCATTCATATGCAGGTTATGTAACCTAATATTTTTTGAACGGTTTATAAAAGCACCTACGTAATCTCTATAAGTATCTCTTATGGTTAGCACTTCATCGATCCTACCCTTAAACTTCGAGAAATCACCCTTGAATTTTACAGTAAGGGGGGCAATTTTTTCGGCCTTACTATTTAAAAACGGATTCCAGCTGCTATACAATAACATTCCTGTTTGGGGCCTTACCAATGCTGCATGATAGTTTTTCGTGATCCATTTTTCTCCATACCATAACAAATGGTTATCAAGAATGGAAAACCTGGAGTCTGGATGAATGTTAGCTACAACGCTGGTATCCGACACTTCTTTCAAGGTCATTTCAGACATACCCGGGCGTTCATAATTTACAGATAAGTTTTGTATGCTAATTTGCATACATTCATCTAAGACCCATGAGATCATCTTTTCGTGAAAAACAAATACAGACCCATTACCTTCAATAGTCACATTTTTTAACCCTTTGAGATACAAGCCTACCCGCTGTTTTTTTACTGGAAATTCTACCTCCGAAGAGGTATTCGAGATATAATAATGAGTTTCAGTGGCATTGTCAGGCCAAAAATCGTACCGACCTTTCGGGAAATTCAAGATGCTATTTTTTTGTGTTCTAGTAGCTTCAATAGCTTTTTTCACACCTGTAGTGGCGTCCGTAAAATCATTGGGATTTACACCGAATTTAGTAACGTCAATTACCTGCGCATTTGCTTGCAGACAACCAAAAAGCAAAACGATCAGATATTTTTTCATCAGTATATTATTTGATTTTTAAAGGTTATGAAGCTATCACCTATGATGGTTGCATCAGTATATAATTTGATTTTATAGGCAAAAAAATAACACAGAGGCTCAAATACCCCTGTGTTATTCAATTGATTTTATTGGTTAATAAAAGAGGTGACGTTTATAGTCCAAACTCTGCTAGCTCCATTTGCGGCAGTTACCGTGTATTTCAGTGGTTTGGTCGCATCCGTAGGAAATCCCAGGGCCGGAGTGCCTCCTGTTGGAGAAATGGTCGCTGCCGTAGAGATGTTCATAAAAAACCACAAATTGGTTTGCACCACTTTAGCTTTTTCTGCGGTAGTAAATTGGCCATTTGCTGCTGGGACTGTGATCACCACATTAATAGTAGAAGTAGGTTTATCTATAGTTTGCGTCACTGTTAATGGTTGATAAGCCACTACTGGCTGTCCGTTTTTAATTACGGTACCATTAAAGCGATACTCGGCTCCAACCAATGTAATCTCATTGGTATCAAACAAAGGATAATCTTCTAAACCCTTTTTTAAACATGATGAGGCTAAGGCTACCATCAGCAACATTACAAGAGTTGATATGTATTTAATTTTTCTTTTCATGATCAAATATTTAGGTTACCAGTTTGGATTTTGAGGCAAAAATTTTGGATTGTTATCGATAAAACCTTGCGGAATTGGAAGCAGGTATCTTCTTGAAGGTTGAAATTTACGATTATTGTAAATGCTTCTGAATGGCCCAGTAACAATAGAAAAAGCTTTGCGGTCTTTTGAAATATCCATCACACGAATAGGTTCAGTTAACTCTGCAATGGAAGATCCTGAGGCAAGTCCATCATTGGCATCACCACCGTATCTGCCCCAACGTAACAAGCTGTAATAACGATCGTTCTCTTCAGTCAACTCTACACGGCGTTCTCTTTTGTAATCTTTCCAGGCACTGATTAAATTACTGGCTGTAGCTGCTGGTATCTGACCGTGTAATACACGTGTTTTGTTAAAATTGATTACCGCATTAGCTACATCTCCTTTTAACAAATAGGCTTCAGCTAAATTTAGGTATACCCTTCCCAAACGCATGCAAACAAAATGATAATCGGTACTTACAGAATTTAAATAGGAGGGCGAAACATTGGTATATATACCTTTGCGCCAGTACATGTTACTTAAAGTAAAGGCATAATCACCACCATTAATTTCACCTAGAAATCTTGCTGCATTTCCTCTTAAACCAGTAGTAAACAATTCACCGTAAAAACGGGTTGAATCACTAATGATAGACGCTTTCCACCTGGCATCACGGTTTTCGTTGGTCAAGGTCCAAATGCTTTCTGTACTACCTGGTTTAATACGTCCCATTTTCACCAAAGTTTCGTCATTTAGTTTAGCTGTTTTATCATGTGGAAAGCCTAATCTTGAAAAAGGCGCCAATACATTCACTGTTTCATCAATCGCATTGATATATTGCGAAGTTTGATTCCAGGGCACAACCTTGGTTGGGTCTGCTTTATCAATGGTCAAATAATCATCCGTTAAATTTTGTGCCGGGAAATTTTCTGGCCAGCATTCGAAAGGAACAGATTTAATAAACAGCGGAGAACCCTGAAATTTATTGATTTTATCTGCTGTAATATTTGGCATGCAATTCTGCATGGGTGTACTTTGTACAGATGTATTTATCGCTTTTCTATATATACCATAAATAATCTCATTAGATGTACTTTTGACTTCATTGAACATTCCTTCGTAATCTGCTTCCAGCGCATAACCACCACTTATTACTAATTGAGCATTAGTAATAATTTTATCCAATAGTGGGTCGTTTGGCGCAACATTTGGCGCAGCCGGATAGTTTTTATAAGCCAGGGCCTGTAAACACACCTCTGTTAAAAAAGCTGCTGCTACATATTTATTAGTCCTACCAGATATTTTAGCAATAGGCAAATCCGCTACAGCATCTTCCAGATCTTTAATAATGTAGTTATAACTTTCTGTAGGATTAGCTGTTGTAGGGAGTTTGAATTCATCATTTTCAGTTAAAACCTTATCTATCCAAACAATTCGACCTATGTTACGGGTAACTTGAAAATAAGACATAGCCCGTAAAAATTTAGCTTCGGCAATTAATTCTTTTTTATCTGCATCAGCAATACCTGTTGATTCGGTGACATTTTTAATGATGACATTACAACGGCGAACAGCAGCCCAGTTGTTAAATCCATAATCGCTTCGATTGGTTAATGTTTCACCAATAACTGGATTCGCCGATCCGCCGATACCTCCCTGAGCAATGATGTTCGTTGTCCAGGGATCTGCACCTGGTCCGCTTTGAAAGCTGCTCATTATTCCATACGTACTAAATATAAAAGTCTCGGCGTTGGCCTTGCTGCTCCATATGATATCAGCACTAATCCGATCAGTGGGTAAAGTATCCAGTACCTTTTTACAAGAATTTAGCACCAAAATACCGGTTAAAATCCCTATGGTTGTTATAAATTTTTTCATAATCTTCAAAATAAATGATTAAAAACCTGCGGTTAAACCTATGGCAATTGTGCGCTGAATAGGATATTCGTAATTATTTAGGTTATTTGTACCAGATTCAGGATCGAGAAAATAATCTTGACTTTTAGCTGAAGTTAACAGATTAGTTCCTGATACAAATAAGCGCAACTCTTGAAAAGGTGATTTTTTTAGCAAGTTTTGCTTAAAGTCATAACCCAACTGCACATATTTTAAGCGTATATATTTCGAGTGGATTAACCAGGCATCAGAAGCTTGAAAGTTGTTGCTCCCATTTATACTTGGTGTTGAAACAGCTCTGGGAAAACGTGCATCTGTATTGTCTGGGCGCCAGTAATCCAATTGGTAGGCATATACCAATTGATTTTGATTACTCGAACCCTGAAGTACATCTCCAATATATCTATCCCTGTTACCTGCACCTTGTAACACCGCATTAAAAGAAAACCCTTTGTAGCCCAGGTCGAACGTTACACCGTAATTTGTACGAGGGAAGGCATTCTTACCTATCGGTCTCCTGTCATCTGATGTAATTCTGCCATCGCCATTAGCATCCAAATACTTTAAATCTCCCGCAATAATATTAGGATTATCAAAACGAGCACCTGTTAATAGCTGGCTATTATTGGTATATACACCTAAGCTATGCAAGCCGCTTCCAAAAAAATCACCAGGCATATTCGTCCTTCTGTTGAAAGGATCTTTAAGGGCTGCCTCAGTATCACGTGGATCTCTCTCCCATAAGGTATTTGCCCTTGTAAAATTAACGCCAACTTTGTAGCTGAAGTCATTAATATTACTAGCGTAATTTACATTAAATTCTAAGCCTTCTGTTCTAAATGCAGCACTAGGCACGTTTATTAAAGGCAATGCTACACCTAAAGTTGATGCAAAACGAGGATCACTGGCCACAAAACCTTTTCTTCGGGTGTAAAAATAATCGAAGCCACCCGTTAATTTATTGTTTAATGTACCGAACTCCAGTCCCAAATTCCTGCTTCCGATCGTTTGCCACGAATATAGGCTTCTAGGCAAAGTCCCAGGTTCTGAACTGCCTTGCACCAAATTACCGTTAATAACCCAGGCATTGGCATTTAAACCGTAGGCCGACACATATTGAAAGGGTAGAATCTCCTCACCTGTCGTTAAATCCTTCTTATCACCCAACTGCCCATAAGAACCTCTCAGTTTTAAGAAATCGAGAATATGTTTTTCCTTTAACGATTTCATAAAATTTTCATCAGAAATTACATAGTTCCCAGAGACCGCATAAAAAGTTCCCCATTGGTGACCCGGAGGGAAAAGATAATCACCATCTCTTCTAATTGACCCTTCAAGGGTATATTTTGATTGATAACTGTATTTTAAACGGGCTAAAACTGCTGCACGTCTTTTTTCACCCTCATTACCAGCAGTAGTTGCATTTAACGTTGGGCCGGCTATAATCTGATCGTATATAATTTGATAGTTTTGCCTTGTTCCATTAACAATAGAAAAATCATCTGTCTGGCGTTCGAAAACGCTGGTAAAATCAAACGCATGATCACCAAAAGTTCTATTGTAAGTTAAGTACCCTTGTAAGGTAAGTGTTGCGCCCTGACCTTGCTCATTAGTTAGGGATGGTGGCCCTGCATTTATTGGTGTTTTGCTTCCAATATTATAGGCAGGTGCCAGGTAACTCCAAATTTTCCTGAAATTATTATAAGTAGTGTAAGCACCGTTTACTTTTAACTTTAATCCTTCTAAAAATGGGGCACTATATTCTAATCCTAAATTTGAATTGAAGATTTTAGCTGTAATTTTGTTATATCCGGAAAGTGGATCTAACTCTCTTACCGGGTTATCTGGTTGAGAGGTTGGCAAACCAAACTCATTTACCGCCAGTTGAGAGGGTTGCCTATTTTGGATGTGACTATAAACACCGCCATAGCCAGCAAAAGGCTGAGAATTAGTTTCAAAAAATCCATCAATACCAGCTGTAACCTTAAGATTAAGCTTTTCGATATCACTTGTCGTATTTAAGCGGTAGGTAGTCCGTTTATTGTAATTTTTTTTTGTACGCAATATTGTTCCCTGATCGTAATGTGAAAGAGAAGCAAAATAAGTTAACGCCTTTGTACCGGAAGTTATCGAAAGATCATGCCTCATATCTGATGCGAACTCTTTCATCGTTAAAGCCTGCCAATCCGTATTCGGAAAATTTAAAGGGTCTGACCCTGTTCGTACTTTCTCCAAATCTACCGGGGATCTGAAAGGGCTTCTTCCCTCATCAGCGGCAAGTTTATTGAGTGCTACAGCATGTTCATAAGCACCTATTTTTTCCGGGAATAATGTTGGTTGAGAAAAGATTTGGTTGTAGGAATAGTTGATATTGGTTTGGCCATCTTTACCACGTTTAGTCGTTACGATAATCACACCATTAGCTGCTGACACCCCATAAAGTGCTGTTGCGGCTGCATCTTTTAAAATTGAATATTCTTCAATATCATTCGGATTTAGGTTTGCAAAATCGTTTGAAGAACGAATCACATTGTCAATTACAAATAAGGGGGCTATGTTGCTTCCACGGATGGAGATACTGCTTTTAGAACCTGGCGCTCCATTACTTGCGGTAACAATTACACCTGGGATCCTTCCGGCAACAGCATCATTAATAGAAGCGACAGGTATTCGTGCTACGTTTTTCATGTCCAAAGTACTGATGGCACTTGTTGTTGCGCGCTTGGTAGTCGTACCATAAGCCTGAACCACTACTTCGTCCAATATATCATTTGAACTCCTTAGCATCACTTTCATTGACCTTCCCGAAACAGCCAGCATTTCTTTTGGTTCAAAACCGACAATCGAAAAAACAAGTACAGCATTGTCGGGAACTTTCAAGTTAAACCTGCCATTCATATCGGTAGATGTACCTTTGCCTTTTATACCTTTCACTGAAACAGTAACACCAGGTATTGCAACTCCGAGGCTATCCGTAACCACACCGTTTACTATAATCTCCTGTTGCCTATCCCCTGTTCTGGCAATGGTAATCAAGTGATCCTCCAGCAAAAAATCCAGGGATGTACCATTAAACAATAAATTCAATACCTCTGCAATAGGGACTTTGTCTGTTTGTATGCTTACCAATTTATTAAACGGTCCTTCGGTTGGGCAATAAACAAAACGATATGAACTTTTTCGTTCAATGATTTGAAGTGCCTTTTCTAGTGATACGTTTTTCACGTCAAGTGAAAGCTTTTCTTGAGAGAAAACATTAGCAGAGACATTTAAACACGTAGCGAGTACTATGAAAAATGTAATCTTCATTATTACAATGATTTTTGAGAGTGTCCTTATCCCTGGACACCCTTGGGTGAAGTAAATTTTATTCATACTTTTGTTTTTTGGTTAGACTTGTATTTGGGTCTTAGATTCAAAGCGTAAAACCCTTATTCAAATTAGAATCAAAAAATATCTGGGAAAGTGTTCGCGCACTTTCCCTTTTTTTTTGACTTTTGTGTTTTGATTTTCAATCAAAAAAACTATCAGTATATGATAATCCGACCTCCTTTCTGTTCAAAATCAAAATGCTTTACTTGTTGAAGTTTCGTCAATATAGTATGCAGGTCTTCGTTTTTGAAACTTGCCGTGTAAACGGTATTTTCAATGTCCTTGTCTTGAAATATAATTTCAATATTAAACCACCTTTCAAGTAAAGGCTTTATATCCAAAAATGTCTTGTTTGAAAAAACCATATCGTTATCTATCCATGCAGATTCCACAACCTTATGATCAAACATGGTAAGGTTTGTTACTTCAAGCTTAGGCAATACATCTACTGAATGGGAAGGGATATCATGGCTTGATTCATCGGTAACAAATGGTGGCATATAAACGATTTTCTGACCACGTCTCAGGATAACTGAGCTTCCTTTTAGTTCATTATCTTCCAATCGTATTACGCCCCTTACTAAAGTAGCTTCAGACTTCTTTTCGTTGGCGTAACTTTTCACATTAAAAGCGGTACCCAATACAATAATTTTATACCATTTTGTAGATACCTTAAATGGTCTTTCCTGATCGTGTTTGACATCAAAGAAGGCTTCGCCGCTTAGTCTGACATTTCGTGTTCTTTTATTAAAGTCCTCATCAATTTCCAGTTTACTATCTGAATTCAGATAGACCAAACTTCCATCTGCCAATGTAATTTTCTTTCGCTCTCCTTTTTCAGATACATAAGCTTGGGCATAAATTATTGGCTTTGTAGTCTTTTGAAAATTAAAGTAAATAAGGCCAGTCAGAAGGACGATGAAAAAAGATGCTGCGATCCCATAAAATCTGAAACCAAATTTCCTGACTTTTTTTTCTGTTGAAATCTGCTCATTTATAAATGCCAATTGTTGATGAACTGGTTTTAAATTGCCACTTAAAATCTGATGTAATCTTTTCGCTTTTTCTACGATTAAGTGCTTTTCCGGATGTTTTTCAATCCAGGCTTCCCAAAACACCACACACTTTTGATTACTACCTTTAAGATATTGAATAAAGGTATCATCCATTAAAAAGTCTTCAGGTTCAATATATTGGTTAATCATTTAGCAGGTCCCTTTTATACCTGATCCCTAAACATGAAACTTTTACCAAACTTTTTTACTTTATTTTTCCATCAGGGAATAATTTTGTTTTCATCATCCTCATTAAAGCTGTAAATGTTGTCTGAGAGACTTTAAGGCCGAATAAATCGTATTGTACGCTGTACGTACGGTAAGACCACAATTTTCGGCCACACTTTCATAACTTAACCCCTCATAAAACCGTAGTTGTATGAGTTTAAGTTGTTGAGGCGTTAATTTTTTCAAGGCAAGGTTCAACTGCCTTTTTACGAGCTCGTCAGATTCAATTTTAACAATTAACTCCTCATAAGGTATATCCAGCAAATCCTCGTCTTTGCCTATCATCGATATGATATTGTCTAATTTTTGCTGGCGGGCAATTTTTTTTAAAATTTTATGCTTTAAAGTTGTACGTAGATAGGCCTCTACATTTGCCACTCGTGGCAAAAATTCGTGCTTTTCCCAAATATCAAGAAATACTTGATTCAAAGAATCAGTAACTACATCCGGATCACTATGTACCCGCAGGCCAAAACAGCCCAAACTTCTATACAGGGTTTTATATATATCTAAAAAAGCCTCTTTATCACCCAAACACATTGCCTCCCACCACAAGCTGTGAAGAGAATTGGTCCTCTCTTCAAGAAGTTGCTTTTTACTCATAAGGCTTAATTACAGTGGTTGGTTATGCAATAATATAAAATAAATTATGATTACAACTATAATCGGTAAACAAGGCTGAAATTTAATAGAGAAGCATAAAAGACCGAAACCATAAAACATAAAAGGGTTGCTTTTTTACGAGCAACCCTTTGTCTTATCAAATTTCAGTTCTACCCCTATCTATTAGCCGTAGGGTCATAAATCCCCGACCATGGTGTTAAACCCCATTGCGGATTTAAAAGGATCACATTATTCGAAATCCTCAATGTAAAATTAGCTTTATTGATAGCACCTGTGTAAGTTTTCGCACCAACATTGTGCGTGATACTCGTCTTGCTCCAAGGTTTACCAGTATCTAAAGCATAACGTTTAAGATCAAATACACGCTGAAAAGTTCCAATTGGCATTTCTCTGCGACGCTCTTTTAAGATCTCATAAAGCAGGTTATCCTGACTCAATGCAGCACCGTTTACCAAATCTGTACTAGCTCCTGAATAGCGGTACTTGCGTAGCAGATTCAAATCTGCCAATGCAGTACCCAAATCATTCAAGCGAGCACTTGCTTCTGCTTTCAGCAGTAACAATTCTGGATAGGTAATCCCTTGGTTACCTAACATTTTAGAATCACGATAATACTTAGTCACTACCCCATCATCATACTTTACACTCCCAACAATTGTAGAATAGCCCAAAGTTTTCAAGGCAAACAACTTATATCTCCTATCATTTACTTTGTCGAACAAATCCAAAAACTCCTGTGAAGGATAGTGACCTGTTCCTGATGGGGATAGTCTAAAAAATAAATTCTCCCTGTTATCACTCTGTTTCAATAATAAATCCGGCCCCTGTAACTCCAATGCTACCTCCACGTCCGTTCCCGGAGATGGAGAAGCATTTGGATTCGGTTTATAAGAGAACGTATTTAAGTTATAAATCATATTATCCACTCCCCCTTTCACAGCTACAGAACGATTCCAGGCTTCCTTAGCATGCGTCAACATCTTTGGCCAATCTCTTTTATACATATAAAGTTGAGCCATTAAAGCATGAACTACAGAAACATTGGCACGACTAGGATTACCCACATTATTAGGAGTAGCTGCCAATGCATCATTTAAATCCTGTTCAATAAATGCAAATAACTGTGCAGTGGTCGACAAATCCGGGTTAGGATCATTAGGATTTGCCGAAGTGCGGTAAGGAAGAATCCTGGTGTCATTTTGCCCATTAGGATCAAACATGGGGCCGTAGCCAAGTGTACCTACCATCATCGACCAGGCACGACCGGCTTTGGCCTGAGCGGTGATCGTTTTTCCCAATTCAGATGTTGAGGCTCCAGGTAATTCCTTTACACCTTCAATTACATTGTTAAATAATCCAAGCGCACGATAAATTCCCCAATCCCAGGTATACTGCGGGTTTCTGGGATTTTCATAAGGCAAATAGAAGGTATAGGCGGCATAACGATCAATATTTGGATGTGTGCTTACATACGAATAGTTTGCTTGATTTGCACTGATCTGAAAATTATCCCCTAAAAGCGCGAAATAGCTTCCTCTGTTGTTATCAATAAAATGATAATCCAGTGTACGGGTGTTATTTAAAAGATTCTCCAATTCTTCCGCTTTGGCGGGAATCAACTTTCCTACAGGTTTAACATCAAGGAACTTTTTGCATGATGATACCAGCAATACAAAAACTGCCAATAGTACCGTATTTAAATATTTTGTTTGCATAATTTATTTTTTAAAACGAGAATGTCACACCAAAAAAGATTTCACGAGGTAAAGGCAGTGAGGTAAATCCTTGCTCTGTTGCAGGCCCGGTCCCATCTAGTGGGTTATTCAACTCAGCAGTTTCAGGGTCGATATCTACTCCTTTAGCCGTTACTCTAAATAAATTACGGCCCTGAACAAATACCTTAGCATTACTCATTTTAAGCTTCTTAGCGAATTTTTCGAAATTGTACGATAAAGTCAGATCTCTAAGCTTTACATAATTGGCATTACCAATCAATGCATCCACAAATGGATAATAGAACATGTCCATATTCCAGGATTGTAATACCGGATAAATAGTATTTTTCTCATCCCCCGGTTTCCGCCAACGTTCAGCCACATGTCTGTTTAAATAATTAGAACCACTGAAGTTGTCCTTACGATATTTATGGCCTAATTTCGCAATAAACAGCATTGATAAATCCCAATTTTTATAGCTAAAACTATTGGTAAGGGAAAGATCGAACTTCGGACGTAATGTTCCTAAGTAAACCACGTCAGATGTTTCCGCATCTCCAGGCTTAATGATTTTGTTCTCTGCATTATAAATTTGAGTTTCACCTAAATTATCCAATCCTGCAAAACGATATCCCCAAAGACCGTCAGCAGGATGTCCCGCTACTAAAATGCCTTCAGCAGTTGCATAGCTGTTAGCATAATTCCTGGTAACATTATACGCCTTCACATGATTATAATTATAGGAAATATTGGGTCCCATATTCCAGCGGAAGCTGTTAGTTCTGATCAGGTCTATGTTCAAAGCCAGCTCAACTCCACTATTCGACATTTCACCGGCGTTCTTTGTAACCGTAGCAAAACCTGAAGTTGGATCAGCTGCCTCAGCGGCCAATAGATCGGTACTATTCTTAGTATAATAATCAATGCTGGCATTAAACCTGTTATTCCAGGCAGAAAAATCAAGCCCGAAATTCACAATCTTGGTTCTTTCCCAACGCAATTGGTTATTTGGAGGAGAAGCCACACCATAAGAAACCCCACCGGTAGTATTGTTAAACGATCCCGTCGATAAAATAAGGAAAGGACCCTGGTTTAGAGAAATATTACCACTCACACCATAAGAAGCCCTAAGGTTTAACCTATTTATCCAATCGTTTTTAATAAATTCTTCTTCAGCCAATTTATAAGTACCACCAACAGACCATAACGGGCGGTATCTGTACTTAGGATCTGTTCCAAAGAAATTGGTCAAATCCATACGAATACTACCACTTAAAATAAAACGGTTGTCGTACTCATAAGATCCATTACCATACCAGGAAACAAAACGATTATCGCGATATCCATATTTTCCCGGGTCTAACTGAATTTGTCTACCCATCAACATATCAACATCATACAACCCTGCATTATAATCTTTTAAATTCATAGGCACATAAGAACCTGCAGTTGAGTTATAGCCGACACGAGTTTCAATCCGATTGTTATCGAAAGTCAGCTTGCGCACTTCATTTCCTACTAATGCAGTAATACGGTGCTTATAATTATTAAAATTGCGGTTATAATTCAGTTGGGATCTTATTGTCCAGCTCTCATTTATATTCCGGCTTTCATCAATAATACTACCATCCGGCAAATAATGATTCGCCAGATTTTTAATTGAGGTCGCATCATTATAAGCAGTCCTTACTGCATAAGAATCCACATCTTGTAGTTCTTTTACCTGTGTACTGCCTCGTTGCCAGCTACCACCAAACTCGGCGGTCAAACCTTTTACGATATTCGCTCTTAAGAAACCACCAAGTCGTGTTTGAAAATCGACGTTTCTTCTGGTCATCTTTGAAAGATCATCTAAAGGAATATTTGTCCAATCTTTCATTCCCGGAGTTTTCTTGTAGGTGTCTACTTTATATTGACTCAATCCCCATACAGCTGCAGGATTTCCATTCCCATCCACAAGAGCAGTATAGGGCTGCAAAATAGAATATGCATTATAGTCGATTAACGATCTATAATCGTTGTAGGGCGTTAAACGATTGTTATAAACAATGTTAGCTGTCGCACCCGCAGTCAGAAATTTAAACGGTCTCCACTCATTCTTAATATCAAGAATAAGGCGGTTACTGTTACTCTGGATAAAATTCTCTCTTGTATTTAATAAGTTAAGCGCCACATTATAGTTGTACTTATCTGCTGCTCCGGAGACATTAAAGTTGTGCTGATTACTGATTTCTGGACGAAAGAAATAATCTTCAAATTGCTTAAGACCATCAACACTACGCAAGCGGCTAATTTCTGCCATCGCATCAGCTTCAGAAATCTTATTTTCCCTTACCTGCATCATCAAATAAGTCACCCGGCTCATATTACCCTCATCAACTGTAGAGGGTGCATTTGGATCTTCCTTAAACAGGTCTAATTCAGCATCAATATAGTCTGAAGATGAAGCACGGTTCAGATCGCGAAGATCAGGTTTTGAAACAAAATTAACCAATCCATTGTAAGTCAGTCTTGGTCCGCCAGTCACACCACTCTTCGTGGCAATTACAATTACACCATTCGCTGCACGGGATCCATATATAGAAGCCGAAACACCATCTTTAAGCACAGTTATACTACTTATATTCAGTGGATTTACATTATCAATCCCACCTTCAATCGGGTAACCATCTACTACAACAAGCGGATTCTTTTCAGCACCAAAGGTAGATACCCCTCTGATCTCAATATTCCCCTTCTTATCCAGCACAACCCCTGTTAACTGTCCTTCTAAGGCCGACTTCAAATCAGTAGCCAATCTGGCTTCCAGCTTCTTTCCCGTAACCACTCCAAATGATCCCGTTACACGTTCCGGCGATATGACCTGGTAACCAGTGTTGATCACTACACCTACCTCTGTCAGTTCCGACGATGACATCACCAATGTGATCGATCCTAAATCCGCACTGCGCATTCCTGCTTTTATTTCTTTAGATACATAACCTACATAAGAAATAACCAGGGTTGCATTTTCTGGTACATCATTTAAGCTGAACTCCCCTTTTCTATCGGTTAGTGAAGTAATCTTGTGGCCTTTCACATGAACACTAGCACCTACCAAAGGCTCGCCATCCTGTCCCAATATTTTCCCTCTAATATTGATAGGTTGTAAAAAATAGTCTCTGATCCTTTCGGTCATCGTCTTCTCTCTTTCCTTAACCACGATGGTTCTGTTCTCCAGGGAATAAGTGAACGACTGATCCCGAAACAGCTGAATCAGCACATCTCTGAGTTCTTCATTCTTTGCCTGAATAGAGACTAGTTTAGAATTTTTAACTAAGTTTTTTGGATAAATGAAATCATAGCCACTCTGTTTGCGGATATCTGTAAAAACAGTTTCAATAGATACATTTTTATGCGAAAGACTAATCTTTTGGGCTCTTGTAGCTAAGGCTGATTGCATAAAGCCAAAAAACAACAAAATACAGGTAAAATTAATCCGCATAAGCCATTTTTTAAATTCGGTTCGTTGTAGTAAACCCGGCTGTTCTTGCCTATTTAAAGCACAAGTATTGAGCACAGTACGGTTTCCTACATTATTGTTGTAGTAAAGTTTATACATTTGCAATTCTGGTTTTAGTTGATAAATATGTTTCTAGCATGTTTCAAGGAAACCTGATTATTGATCGGAGGCGGACCAACGCCTTCGATCTTTTTATTATCAAGCTCCCTTATTAAGTCGAATAGGCTCTAAGTCGAGCCAATAAAATGTCCCTCCTTTCTTAACTGTTCGGTAATTTTCCGCCGGTTTTATAAATTTTCATGGTTTCCTGTGCAGCATCTTTTACCTGCTGTTTTTGTTCCACTAATGAAGTATCATTCAGGATGTCGATCACTCTTTGCTGAGTTTCAATTGCCTTTTTCGTATCGCCAGCTTTGTAATAAGCTTTTGCCAGATCGGCTACCGCATAAGGATCTTCACTGTCGCATTTAGTGGCTGCCTTTTCCATTAATTTTAGAGCCAGTTTATAATCACTGATTTCCTCAGACACAGACTGAAGCGTTAACGGATCGTTTTCATAAATTTTCATCGCTTCCAAAGCGTAAGCATGTGCTTTCTTCACATCAATTTGCTCCAGCAACTTGTATTTCTTCCCTGCTAAACTGCCTACACCAAAAGGAGACATTGGCATTAGCTGATCCACTAATTGCAATGCCTTTTTATAATCTTTAGCATCTTCAGCTGTTTTAAGCGCTTCATTCAAAGCTTTAGACTGCGCTTCAAGTTCCTTTACTTTCAGAGCCAATTTCGCTTTCCCTTCCTCATTGTAAGTACCCGCAATAACCATTTCCAATGGATCTTCCACTGAAGCAGGATGTCCGATCCAGGCAATTTTGCCAGTCTGATCTATAATGTATGCCACAGGAATTCCAAATCTTCCGGAAGCTACCAACCAGGTATTCCACATCACATCTTCACGTACATCGGCTGCTACAATATAATCCATTCCATCTCCTAAGCGACTTACAAAACGTTCAACTTTAGTAATGTAATCACCGTTCTTATTTTTCCCGGCAATCAATTCTTTCACATTAAAACTGATTACATCTGCATCCTTTTTGTATTTACGTGCAACTTCAGATAAATGCGGCATGCTCGCTCTGCATGGTCCACACCAGGTTGCCCAAAACTCCATTACATACACCCTACCCTGTTCAAATTTGGTAATGGGCTTGCCTTTAATCCACTTCTCAGCTACTATTGCGGGCGCTGCATCCCCAACTTTTAAGGTAATGGGCGGCCGTTCCGGACGCTTGGCTACAGGAGCATTTTGAGCATAAGCGTTTGATAAACTGAGCGCAACTACGGTTAAGAGCGCTACAGTTCCTGATTTAAAAAAATGGTTCATTGTTTCGGTTTTTAGGTTTTATATAATTGATAATATCTTACTCTACTTTCAACTAAGGCATCACGATCACCCGTTTTTCTACCCCGGGAGATGCGGTATCATCAAGCTTAAAGTGGACTTTATTTGTTTCCTGCAATACTTTTAAAACTTCTGTTAAATGTTTACTTCTGGATATCGTTCCAACCAGTTCCTCCTCAGTGATATTCCCTTCGTAAACGATCTCTACGTTATACCAGCGGGAAATCTGGCGCATAATTGTTTTAATATCCGTATCAAATATGAAGTCGCCATTTTTCCAATCGATTACAGTGGCTGGAACTACTTTGATTACTTTAATGAATTCACTGTCTTTTGCAATGATACTTTGCTGGTTAGGTTTTAAAAGCTGGGACGCTGGAATGACCGATGCGGCTGAAACACGCACAGAACCTTCAAGTAAGGTAGTTTTTGAGTCTGTCTCATCAGGGTAATTATTGATATTGAAATGCGTTCCCAACACCTCTACCTGTTGTGTTTCCGTTTTTACGATAAAGGGCATTCTTCTACCTGAGGCGGCATTTACTTTAGCCACTTCAAAATAAGCCTCACCACTCAACTGTACAACACGTTGACTACCTTCAAACTCAGCAGGATACTTCAAAGTTGATGCGGCATTTAACCAAATCTTCGTTCCATCCGAAAGTATAATCTGGTATTGCCCACCTTTTGGCGTAGTTAATACCGCATATTGATTCCTGCTCCTTCCTTCGCTTATGATTTTTGTACCATCGTTATAAGTCAACTCATTGGCTTTTATGATCACACTCTGCTTATCGCCGTTTAATTCAACGGTCCTGCCATCTGCAAGCGTTAATGTTGCTTTGTTGCTACCCGGGGCAACGTCTTTAGCTACGGCTAAACCATCCACCATTATATTTTCGCGATCTGTAGAGGTATAAAAATAGCCACCTATCGAAACCACGATTAAAATTGCGGCAGCTGCAGCGATCCATGAATAGCGCCTTTTCTTTTCAACAAGTTGATCTTCTTTTGCTATTCTTGTCTTTAGGTTTTCAAAAGAATCATTTACCGAATACGGATTCATGATACCTAAGGCTTTCTCTTTTTGATCCGCACTGTTTAACTCATTAAACAAGTCCTGATTTTCCGGGCTGAAATTCAGCCAGGCTTCCAATTCCGCACTTTCCGATTCAGAGATCGAACCCTTTCTATACCCCGTTACCAAATAGATGACGCGTTGTGCCTTTTGAATTTCAGATTGATGCATAAATCCTATAATGTGATCTTCTTTATTTTACAGACAGTACGACATCGATCAGAAAAAGTACCGAAAAATTAATTTATTTTTTTTGGGGATATAGATTAAAGCCTACATGTACATGCAAAGCAATAAAAATCCACTTTTGGAGAGTTTTTGTTTCAGGAGTTTTACGCCCATGCTTTTTTGATTTTTAACGGTCTGAATAGAAATATCCAGTTCCCGGGCTATCTCATCATTTTTTAAGCCTTCCACGAAACTCAAACTAATAACCTTTGAGCATTGTACAGGTAATTTATTGATTTCACGATAAATCTCGGCCCATACTTCTGTACGAATCATTTGTTCGATAAAATCAGCGTCCGGCGCTGCTCCTTTGGCTACTAAAATATGTCGGTCTTCTGCCCGCTTAGCGATTTTTAAAAAATCCAGGCAGGAATTCCGGGTGGCTACGTATAAAGCAGATTGTGCATGTTGGATACTCTCAAATAATTCCTTTTGACGCCATAGCTTAAGAAATAAGTTGTTTATTACATCTTCTGCATCTTCCTGGTCGATATATTTTCGGGCGAAGTAACATAAAGGCGCAAAATAACTCCGATACATTTCTTCAAATGCATCCTCATTTCCCATGTCGATAGGTGCTCTGTTTGTTATTGAAGCTGTTTCCATTTTCACAGCAAGGTTTAATTATAGCCAAGCGAATATACATTTTAATATTAAAAACACACCCTTTCCCTTCCTGATATGAGGACTCATAAAGGTCTGATATGGGTTTTGGCAGCCTCCGTAATGACTACTACTTGACTACAACTAAAGGACTATTAAATTACGAGGTTGGAATATCCTTGCTATATCATTGCGCTATCCTTGCGTTATCATTGCTATATCCTCCAGATAAGTCAATGATATAGAAAGGATAATCCAAGGATATTCCAACCCAGTACTTTAGTACTAGTCTGATAGTACTGATCTAGTAGTCATTATAGACTCCATCAGGACTCTTCCCGAAATCTATACCGACAGTATGTTTTTATATTCTTTAAGTCAATTATTTACGTTAAAGTCAAAAGTGAGTTCAGCAAAAAAGTGATAATTGCGTTCATCTAATTAAAAATCAATGATCTAACTTTAATCATTATAAAATTAACAAGGCTTTTTACTAAAAAACTTAAAGCTCATGCTTTCACAAATTGAATTAAATTTACCACAACCAACAACAACCCCGTCATTCGACGAGGTGAAAAATCTGAGCAAATTCCCATTGAAGATGGCTCAGGCCCACCACATTACGGCACAGGAAGGTACGTTACTTATGCAGTCGGTCAGTCATTACCTCGCACACATTCAACTGTATGAATATAGAATCAGCGACCATTACATTATTGATTTCGAAGTTCCAGAGCCTTCCTTTTTTATCACGGCTATCATTGAGGGCAGGTCAGTACTACACAATGAATCCGGGGAAGTCATATCTGAAATCGCAGGAAACACCTGCAGACTAACCTATTTAGCCGCAGGCAAATACCAACAGCGCCTTATTGTTGGCGACCATAAGATGCTGATCATTGCACTAAAGCCGGAATGGTTGACAAACAAGTATGGAGATCATGAAGAAATGCGTGATTTTATTGCCAGTTATAATATTGACGGAAAGCAATCTATGAGTTTACCGGATTTCAATCTGGCTCCACATGCTTTTAATGCGCTTAAAAAACTAAATGAGGGTAAAGATTTCGATATTGACATCCATCTTTTCACCAATGATTGCCTCAAAAGATACCTGAACAAATTACAAGCTAAAACGGTAAACGCCTCCTATCAGGAAACTAAGGCTAAAGAAATTGCTGAATTTATAAATCAAAATTTTACGACCAAAATCGTAGATGATGAAGATGAGCTGGCCAGGCGCTTTATGACTTCTAAAATTACGCTGACCAGATTGGCCAAACGGCACTTCGGCAGGCCCCTGCATAAACAGGTGATCGAGTTACGTATGTTAACCGCTTTAAAGATGCTGATGTTGACAAAAAAGACCATACAGGAAATTGCCCAACACATTGGTTACGAAGACTCACACTATTTTAGCCGCGCTTTTAAGAAGAGATTCGGCGTATCACCTAATGAGGTAAGGATAAGCACATTACGATCATAAAATAGGTGGACTTTACTGACAACCCATCATTTAAAACTTCAGTTTTTTTGAGCGGAAAATCCATTGGAACGAAAAAAAATAGTCCTCAAATTTGGTATAACAAAACGGAAATATAAATAAAGAAAACTATGAGTAACACCGGTGAAATTTATTTAGTAGTACCAAAAGGTTACGATTCTATAGCGGATGTATATGCTTGCTTTGATTCAGAAGTTAAAGCTGAGGCTTTTGTAAAAAGGTTTAAAACTATCGCTGCTTACCAGGTGATTACGTTAACGTTAAACCCGGAGTACTATAGTCATAAATATATGGATCCGTATTACATCAAGATTGGGAAGAACAATTCCGAACCGGTTGCGAGTTATATTGCTGATACCCTTGGAGAAGCTGAAGAGGCGGTTATTGAAAAATTTGAAACCATTTTTTATGAAAACCATGGTATTGATCGGGGTCACTTTGCGATGTACCTGTTTGCAGCGGATGAAAAATCTGCCATTGAAAAAGTAATGGCGGTTAGAAATGCCATCATCGCGCAGGGCGAATGGCTGGCAGCCTGGGAAAGATATAGAGCAAAGATGTCAAATTCAATTATAGAATTTTAAATACACAAACGAACTGATTTAAATAACCTAATTAAACCAAACTGAAATGAGTTACATCAGCACACAGTCTCACCAAGCCTTAATTATCGTTTTTTAAATCCTCAAGGGGCCACGGGCTAATTTAAGGGGATTAGCCCGGGCCTTTTTTGCCGATCCGATGTTTGCAGCTATATGCTGGTCGAAATATAAAGAGTAATCAAATTGAAAATTAGTTCATGAAAAAATTATCAAAATGGAAACTACAATAAATAAACGATCACGATTCCATATTTCGGATAAGACTAAAAGAACCATTGTTGACATCATAGCGTATTTGTATGTACTCCTGTTTTTATATGCTGCAACAAGCAAGCTGATAGAGTATGATAAATCCCTGCTTCAGATGAGTAAATCACCCATCATCACAGATTATGCGCATATATTGGGCTGGTTCGTGCCAACCTTGGAAATCATCATCTCTATGATGCTGCTCATTAAAAGAACAATATTGCTGGGATTATATACTGCTTTTACATTGATGTGCCTATTTACCGCTTATATCTACGCGATTTTGAATTATAGTGATCACATCCCCTGCTCTTGCGGTGGTGTACTAGCACAGCTCGGATGGAACGAACATTTGATATTCAACATTGCATTTATAGCACTGGCATTAATAGGAATCTTATTACAAGCAAAAATTGAAGAAAAAAAGGCAAAATAGCCTTACAAAATATTCATTGGCCAATTGAATCAGGGAAAGCCGAAAACCTGCAACCAAAAGAGTAGGCATTAAAAATCACAAAAATAAAATTATGAAAAAATTATTTTTTACCGCTCTTGTTGCAGTAGTTGCAGTAGGCGGTGCTTATGCTCAAGTTATTCCAGTGTCAATAAATCAAGGTGGCCCTCAAACCGGGACTTGTGAATCTTCAGGTGATCCATCATGTGCGGTAGAGAATACTTACTATATTCCAGACGAAAGTACTGCATATACCGCTGCAGAATTGGCTGGTACATTCTACAATGAACTTTAGTAATTCTTTTGGGGTTGGCAATTGCTAACCCCAAACTTATTATTTATCATATTTGACGGGTAATAATTCTATTAATCATTAAGTTAATGGCATTAATATACATCCAAAAAGAGAAGGCCTTTAGAAATTTCCGATTAATATCACAGGAGTTCGCAATCGGCATTCTCTTAATAAATGATTGGTATAAATATTTATGCCGAAAACTTATTAAAAAGGCAATCCACGCTCCAAGCAGCCAATCGAACTTACAGATTGAAAAACACAGAACAACATTGGTTATATAACGATTGCAAAAGCAACATAACAATAACTAAAACGCGATTAACATCCTGGTTAAATTTGGAATAAGATATAAAGATTAGAACTAAACTGACTGCACACCATTAAATGATTACACATGAAAAAAACACTTAACTCATTATTGAGAATAACTGTTATAACTGCATTTATATCAACTATTGCACTCTTGTTAATGTATTGGTCACTCAAAAAAAACGAGGTTAATAACGGATTTAATCGCAATATTTTAGCCCATCCACTCAATTTGTTATCACAAATCAAACTTGATTCTAAACAATATCGTTTTTCTAATTCAAATCGAGACGAAATTATTATTTACGATTTCGTTAACCCCAATAAAATATCGAGAATATCATATGTTGAAAATAAATATAGTCTTGTTCACACCAAAATTCCAAAGATTCCTAAATTCTCTGGACCAGGCTACGCATTTTTTGATGGAAACGAAATAAGTATAATAAACAGATACTCTTCAGCAATTTACAAAATAAGACCCGGCGATGCTAATTATAGACAAAGGAGGCTAGATAGTGTCGTTATAAGTCATGTTGAATCCTTATCAAATAGAATATTTGTATTAATGGTACCTGAAATTAAGAAGGACAGTACAGTATTAAGAATTATCAAAAAAACTGATTTGAAAGGAGCAGAACTTAAAAGGTATTCCCCACAAGGACAAAGCGATCAATTCTTCTCTAATGATGGGTTTTACTCGTATGATAAGGCAAGTGAACGTATTATTTATGGTTATTTTTACAGGGGGGAATTTCTGTGTCTAGATACAAATCTAAATTTACTCTACAAAGCTAACACTATTGACACTAATAAAACGGCTCAAGTATATACAATAAAAAGAACAGTACCGATAGGTAATAAGTTTACATCCAGATATACTCAAACGAAACCGCCAAAATTCATTAATAAGTCCATCTCAATCTCCAATGGTGTTTTATATATTCAATCACTTTTAAAGGCCGACAACCAATCAGCTGAAGACTTCAAAAACAATTACATAGTTGACTCATATTCTATTGAGAAAGGAATTTACATCAACAGCTTTTATATCCCACGAATTAAAGGTAAGTCATTATCATATTTTAAAGTATTTTATAATAATCTTTATGCTATCTATGGAGATATTCTTCTTATATATAAAATTTCATTTAATAACCATGGGGCGCTCGCGTTTGCACCTTAATTTTTAATATCCCAAGTTCTGAATCAAGTTTATATTTCTGTTTATCTCCTCGTCCGGTATCGGATAAAGGACGTCCGTATTTTGCCAGCTAGATCCTTTCAATGGTGGTAAAATTGTATTTGCCTCAACAGTTCTTTTCAAATCAAGCCATCGGTGGCCCCACTCTGTAAATAGTTCCAGACGTCTTTGTTTTCTTATTTCCATGAGACATTGTAAAGGATTTAGTCCAGTAACTGGGGTAACAATACCGGCTCGTCTTCTGATTATATTAATATCATCAAGAGCAGGTTCAACTTGCCCTAGCCTGGCCTTCGCCTCGGCTCGTATAAGATGCAATTCAGCAAGCCTTATAACCATTGAATATTCCGTAACCGGTACTGTAACTAATGAACTTGTTCTGATCTTATATTTATAAGAATAACTATATCTACCAGTTGTATTATTTAACTCTTTAATCCAAACATTTTTTCTGTTATCCAAAGAATTATCAAATGCGGCTAACAGGTCCGGACTTAATGAAACACTTGTTGGTGTTGCAGTTAATATGAAGAATCCTCCTTCCGTAGTATTTTGTCCCGCTGGGGGCACGAGTTGCCAAATTGCTTCGGTACTGTTTTTTAGAAATACCTTATCAAGGTCGTTAACAAGAGTATACAATACTTTGTGGTTAATGACTTCCGAAGCCTTCTGAGCTGCCAGGTCCCATTTTTCCGTATACAGATAAACTCTGGAAAGAAGTGATTTAGCAACCCATTTATTCGGGCGAACTCGTTCATTAGTTACATAGCTATCACTCAATAGTGTCTCAGCATCCAATAAATCAGTAATAGTCTGGCTATAGATTGTAGCACTTGAAGACTTAGGGGCATTTTCATTTACTTTATAATTTGTATTTAATATCAATGGTACATCTCCAAAAAGATTAGTGAGATAGAAATAACAAAAAGCTCGTATGAATTTAGCTTCACCCAAAAGCTGTTTTTTTGTACTCTCTGAAACACCATTTACCACCGCCAACCCCTCAATAATCGCATTAGCTGTATAAATATAATTATATGCAGTTCTCCAAACATTATTTATCTTAGAATCATTTGTTTGAATCTGGTTCTCCGAGAAAAACTTAAGTGCATCAGAGTAGCTCTTAAGTTCATCTGCAGAAAGCCCACCGAGTACTGATACTGAAGAATTTCCTCCAGATGCAAACCCCAAAGTGTTCCCTGCCATTTGACTATATACTCCAATTACTGCAGATGTGGCTGTTTCATCATTTTCAAAGACCTTGGACCGGTCAATCCTATCTTTAGGAGGATTTATATCTAAGAACTTTTTGCAACTGCCCAGCAATATAAGAAAGGTGAACAGTAACATAATAATAATCGGACTATAAACGAATATAGTTTGAGAGCTCCTTCTAACTTTATATATTATTTTCATCGTTTTGTAATTAAAATGTAAGCTGTGTACCAATAATTTAAGTTGTAATTTAGATCAATATGCGAGCGTAATAATTTTGTCATCTGAAAATACTAGACCTACATAGAGTTCTTAACTCGAAGCTTTTGAGCGGCTAGCGCACCTCTAATTTTAGTGCTTATAAATGTGCTTTGCATTCCGTTATGTAATCTTTCAATAAGCCGACCATCTTCATCAACAAGTAGAATAAAGGGAATGGCGTTAACTTTATAATATTTAAAAAAATCGCTCTTAATCCCTTTATTTCCAATATATAAGTTTATATAATCCTCACTTGTATATTTTTTACTTTCCATACTTTGCAACCATCTTTCCTTTGATTTGTCTATACTAACACTGATAACTTTAAAATTCGAATTTTTAGAAAATTCAGGGTAAATATCCTTCTTAAATTGCTTATGAAATTGCTCACAGCCTGTACAGCCCCAACCGTAAAATTTGATTATAAAAACTTTGCCTCTAAGATCTATTGATCTAATGTATTTTTGATTAGAATCCTGAAAGGAAAAACTGAAAATTTCATTGCCCTTTTTAGTAATAACATCCCGAGATAATTCCGAAATTAAATGCGGATCTTTTATAATGTCTAATGCATCGGTAAGGCAGGAATCCTTAGAATCAAAATTTGTAATATAGCGCTGGCTAATTCCAGGATAGGCAAAAAGATATGTAATGAGCCGATCTCTTAATTCTAGATTCTCAATCGATTTCAAGCTGGAATATCTGTCCTTAAAATATAATTCTTTACCGGCACTTTCCATCGCAGCTTCAATAGCTAAATTAAAACTCTTGTGAAAAACATACCATGTACCGTATTTTAACAGGGGGTTGTCATTATTCATTTCGAGAAAGCCTGTATTCCTAGAAAGACAATACTTTGCCGAATTTTTTTTATTTTTTATTGATTTTATAAAGCCGCTATATACAAATTGTTTAGTTCTTCCTACTATACATTCATATTTGTAAAAATTCAATAGATTAGGAGACAATCTAGATTTAAATTCTGATAGGATTTTTAAACTTCTAGCCTCGCTAAGCATAGCCAATGATTTTAAAGAATCAACATAAGAATGGATTTCCGATTCATTTACTAATGAATCGGAAAATAATTTCAGACTTGTTTTAGTACGTCTATCAAAATTAACAACACTGATATGGAAGTCCATAGATTCTTTTCCCAACTGCTCTGCCAACTGATATTTTATCGCTCCAACGCCAGACACATTCAAAGAAGAATTCCTATCACCTGCTCTAAAATATAATATAACATCATCATTCGGTTCAGCAAAATGGTACAGAGACTTCAATTGTTTTTTGCCATAATAAAACACAATATCAAACATCATGAGAGGGGCTTTAATCGGTAAGCTAAATTTAAAGCTATGACCATCAAATGCTGCTTTCAGGAATATGGGGCGCTCGTAAATCTCTTTATTCTGCCAATCTCTGATTAAAACGCTATCTGGCATTTTCTCTGAGGAATCTACGGGATAAAGTGCAAACCTTGGGCTTTGGTTTTGCGTCATTTTTGCTATTGCAGTAAAATTGAGAAATAGAGAAATAAACAATAATATTTTTTTTAGTCTTTGATAGCTCTTGCTAACTTTATATTTTATTTTCATTTGTTTTGTAATTAAAATGTAAGCTGTGTACCAATAAGAATCACTCGTAGTTGAGGAAGGAAATTTGTATTTTGAATTTCTGGATCTAATCCTAGATACTTAGTAAAAGTCAACACATTCTGTCCCTGAACAAAAAATTTTGCTCGACTAATTTTAATCCTAGTCAAAAGTTTGCTAGGAAGATTATATGTTAAGGATACATTTTTTACCTTTATAAAGGACGCATCTTCAAAAGACAAACTTCCTGAAGAGGTTGCTTCGATATTAGTAATTAATACTTGTGTTGTGGTGCCATATTTTTGATACTTAGCATTATCTCCCGGATTTTGCCATCTGTTGAGTAATTCGACTGGCTTATTAACACTACTAAAATTTAGAAAAGAGCCTGGTGTATTCGGAGGTAAGCCGGTTAATCCTTGTTGTTTAACGAATTGAAATAAAATATCGAATTCAAATCCTTTATATGATAAATTATTTTGCAAGCCTCCATAGAACTTACGTCCATTGAACTTTATGACATACTGATCCCTACTATCAAAGATTCCGTTTCCATCATAATCTTCCCGATTATAGAGTCCTGTACTAGTATCTAAATATGTATTGAAAATCTTCCTTATGTCAAGCGGATATCCCTCTACATAGCGAGTGGCATCTCCTCCAGAAGTACTTAACCCGGGATAAGAAACCAGTTTGTTTTTGGGAATAGTTAAATTAAAAGAACTTGACCATTGAAATCCATTTCTATTAATATTTTTTGTATTTAATTCAAATTCCCAGCCACTATTGAGTACTGTTGCAGGCAGATTATCACGTATGGTATTAAATCCTGTTGTAGGAGCCAGTTGTCTATTTACCAATTGATTAGAAGATCTATTACTATAATAACCAGTAGATAAACTTATCTTGTCATTCAGAATACCTAATTCCAAGGCGGCTTCCAATTTCTTGTTAATTTCCCAGGCATAATCTGGATTGGCCAGTCCTGATGGTGTAATCGCTGATGCTCCTTGATAACTTGCAGAGAGACCTGTTTGACTGCCCCACATTGGTAAATACCCGTAATCACCTATTTGGTCACTGCCCGTGATACCATAGCTCCCGCGTAATTTGGCAAAACTGATTATCGGGATTTGCTTAATGAATTTTTCTTCACTAAAAACCCAAGCTGCTCCAATGGCTCCAAAATTCGCAAAACGGTTTTCACTGCCAAAACGAGTGCTGCCATCTCTTCTTCCTGTCATATTCAATATATACTTGCCATTAAATGCATAGTTTATACGTCCAAAAACAGCAGTATAACGATATTGAAGATACTGTCTTGATGAGACCGTTAATGTAGATGCCGATCCTATGTTTTCAAGTAACGCATCGTTAGTATAACCGGTTGCAGTAATATTTTGGCCGTCAGTAGTATTTTCTTGAAAAGTTGTTCCTAGAAGCAATTCAAATTTCCCTTTGCCTAGTTGTTTAGTCCAGTTGACTTGGGGTTCAACTATCCATGTATCTATGGAATTAGCCCCAAAGCCCGCAGATCTTGCTGCAGCAGCAGCAGGATTCTGTACACTGAATGGCCTAGAACTAAAGTTTTTTGAAGACATGGTGGTATAGCCAAGACTTGTACTTATTTTCAGTCCAGGAGTAAGGTTATAACTTAACAAAGCGTTACTAATCAAATTATTGTTTCTTACATTAAAAGGCGTCATGGTAATCGCGAATGGATTTACACCCATAGTTTTATTTTCCCAGTTTAATGACCCATCTGAGTTTTGCAATGCGGGAAAATTTGGGGATAGATATATATAGCGAACAATATCATCATTAAAAAGATCAGTTATTGTGTTACTATAATTTGCTGAAAAAGAAGCATTAAATTTTTTATTACTTGAATTGTATCTCAAACTGCTATTCCCGACTATTCTAGAAAAAGAATGTTCTCCGGGGTACACTGTTCCTTCTTTATAATAATTACTACCGATCTGATATTGTAAATTTTCAGTTCCACCAGATAATGAAGTCAAGAAATTAGTGGTTTGAGCAGTCCCACCAATCAATTCTTTCTGCCAATCGGTATCCTTTTTTTGATCCCAAGTACCATTAATATCATATTCTGTAGCGTATTGTGTTGAAGTAGTAGTTAATCTGTCATTTGTAAAATATGCTTCTCTTCTCATTTCGAGGTATTGATCGGTATCCATCAAGTCTAATTTCCGTCCTACTCTAGATACCCCTTGAGTAAAAGAAACCGATGTTTGAGCCTTGCCTATTGCCCCCTTTTTTGTCGTAATTAAAATAACGCCATTAGCTCCACGAGAACCGTAGATAGCAGTTGCATCTGCATCTTTTAAAACTTCAATGCTGGCAATATCGTTCGGACTAATGCTTGCCAAAGGGTTTGCGTTAGGAATTATCTGAGATCCCGTTGCACCAATGTTAGGAGTAATTGCAGTCGCTGTAAAGGGAACACCGTCAATGACATAAAAAGGGTTATTACCTTGTGTAATGCTGTTTCTACCTCTTACCTGGACAGTAAATCCCCCACCTGGCACACCTGTATTTTGTGTCACCTGAAGGCCAGGAATATTAGCCTGCATCGCAGCAAGCACATTATTCACCGGTTGTTTTTCGATATCTTTTGAAGTGATTTTAGAAATTGATCCGGTTCTTTCTCTATCTTTTACCTTGTAATATCCTGCGTTGATTTCTACTTCTTTAAGGTTATCGGTATTTTGAGTTAATTGTATATTTCCTAGGTTTTCGGTTGCTTTGATTTCTTTGGTGTTGTAGCCGATGAATGAGATTACCAAAGTCGCGTTTTCATCTACATTTTGTAAACTAAACTCACCATTAGCATTTGTAGACGTACTATTAGTCCCCCCCTTAACCTTCACAGTCGCACCCAGCAATGGCTGATTATCCTCACCCACCACCCGACCACGCACCTCAATACCCAAGAAAAATAGCGAGTTCTTCAAGACTTCGTTAATTGAAACATCTTCAGATTTAGCCGCCAAGGGCATGTCGAACGTTAGCCGGTTTTCATACCATGCTAAATCATAACCCATTGGTGGTTTGACAAAAGAGCCATCTGCAGCACTTAATTGGAAACCTGGAGCTAAAATCATGACAGTGGTTAGTTGCATGAGAAATAGAATCTTATGGGTATACTGCATGAGTACATCCCATTTCAGGTAGTTATTTTTTTTCATTTCATCGTTTTTAAAACAAGGCTTAGACGCTCGATGAAAAAGCTTATTTTGCTTAATGTGCAAAATTACCTAAGTTTGCTTGTCTGGTTAGTTGATACGTAATTAATTCAATAAGGAATCAGTCATTTGGGTCAGCTGTGTTGTAGCACAACTGGCCTTTTATTTAACACATTACAGTAATCCTCCTTCCTTCGATTTTAAATTTAACCTCTCCCGTTTTTTCCAGCATCTTCAATACCTGAGAGACATTTTTAAATTTCGAGATCGTTCCATTAAAAATCTTATTTTCCAATTGCTGGTCAGCATATACCACCTCTACATTATACCAGCGTGCAATCTTCTTCATGATGCCCGCCAAATCCTCTTTTGCAAACATGAATTCGCCATTTTTCCAGGCAACAGCCTGATCTATATCGGCTGTGCTCAATTGTATAGTAGAACTGCTGGTCACAGACTGCTGTCCGGGTTTAAGGATAGCGTCTCCACCTTTAGAGAAGACTTTGACTGATCCTTCAAGAAGCGTTGTTTTGGTATCAGGTTCATCTTTATAACTATTGATGTTAAAGTGTGTGCCCAACACGAGTACTTCTTGTTTATCTGTTTTAACAATGAATGGCATTTTTTGCTTCATTTTAATAACTTCAAAATAAGCTTCACCTACCAGACCAACTTTACGTTCACCCAAACTACTTTTTAAAGAAGTGCGGTAGGTTAAACTTGAGCCAGCATTGAGCCATACCCTGGTCCCATCTGGTAGTACGATTTTATACTGGCCGCCTTTAGGCGTTGTAATTGTATGGTATTCTAAAGTATTTAATTTTGATTCCACTACTTTATAAACCAGGGTGCCATCTTCAATTTTTATGATTTCAATACCTGACTCGTTAAATAATGAGCCGCCTCTCACTTCACTTAAATTAATTTTTGTTCCATTTGCCAGGGTTAAAATGGCTGTATCTGTACCAGGACTAATATCATTGGCGTAAGCTACAGGTACTGGTGATTCCATAAAGAATAGCATCCACGTAACAGCTACAATTGCAATTGTGATTGATGCAGCTATCATAATAATAGGCAATGGCAAGGTCATTTTTTTAGTCTCCGGGCTTGAAAAAACTTCTGATCTTACGACCACCCGTCTAGCAAATTTCTCTAATTCAGAAGCTGAGAGGGCTGAAGTTTCGACATTTTCTTTTGTGTGAAACATCTCTACTAAAACCCGTTCCTCAAAGCTGCATTTACCTTCTTTATCTTTTTGAAGTAAATCACCTGGATCCTTAATTTCCATCTTATTAGATTTTTGAGTTAATTGGCTATTTAAACAATGACGAGATCCTATTAGTTAAGTACGCATTGATACGAAAAAAATAAGCTAAATTTCAAATACGAGATAAATGAGAATAATTAAAAAATGACCTAACTGACTTCTTAGCATTCTTAAAGCGCGCTGCATGTTACTTTTAACCGAATTTTCTGGCATATTTAAACTCAAGGCTATTTCTTTGCGTGTCATATCCGTTTTTCTATTCAGTTCAAAGACCTTTCTCATATTTTCAGGAAGTGCAGCAATTTCGCGCTCGATTAGCGTCAGCAAATCATTATACCTTACCAAATGATCTGTTTTATTATATTCCTCCGATAGAAAATCCCTAAAATTGTCTATGTATTTTTGGGATACCTTTTGATGTCTATGGTGATCTAAAACACGATTTCTAACAGCTGTAAAAATAAAGGGTTCTAATCCCTTGTGAATTACTAACTCCAGACGTTTTTCCCATAAATCTGCCCAAACATCACACACTATATCTTCCGACAATGGTAAATCAGCCACTCTTCTGTATGCAAAATTAATTAGCAAACCACTGTAGCGCTTTACTATTTCATTGAAAGCACTATGATCTGAAGTCCTTAGCAAGTCTACTAATTCGACATCAGAAAGTTCTTTATAATCAGTCATTTTCGTATTCTTAAATGTTCGTATCCAAATCAATCAGGGATGATATTTTTAGAATATTACATTTAGAGTGCTGCGAGGTCTTCAGGTGCTGCTTTCGTTGGTTATAATCACCTTTACCGCCCCGTAATCTGAAGATATCGGGAAAGTATTTTGAGATGGTACTATAAGTATTTATCAGAGAACAAGCATCGTTGTTTTCTTTGCCAGGAACGTTAAGGTGAGAGCCAATTAATGGTTGATAGCTAGCTAATGCGCTCATGCTCCGTTCTTTTTTCTGCTTTATTATAAAATTATTTAACATACTTTACAAGAGAGCGTTAAATATTTTAAATGTCTTAATTTGATCATTATCCAATCAGAATTGGGATATTTTTTCAAATCTGATGTTAAGACACACCAGAGACTAAAATCGGGTAGATGAAGATGAAATATTTTCCAAAAAAGGTGGACTTTAACGACAATCAACCTGCTAAGACTTCAGATTTTTTGAGAGGGAAGTCCATTTGAACTGAAAAAAATAGTCCTCAAATTAGGTATAACAAAACGGAAATATAATCATCCCTGGAGCCACGGGCTAAATAAGGGAATTAGCCCGGGCTCTTTTTTAATAGAGTTTTATGAGTAGGCATTTAAAATCAAAAATATGAAAAATTTATTCCTTGCCGTTGCATTAGCTATGGCAGCTATAGGCGGAGCATTTGCACAATACACTCATATTCAAGGCGGACCGTCTGAATTTAACTGTACATTAGATGTAAATCCAACATGTGGTGGAGAATACGGATACCCACACATTTTCCATGCAAACGATATCTTTCCAATTTTAGAATTTGAGGTATATGACCGTATGTATGTACAAAATTAATAAGGTTTAGTTATCAAAATGGAAACGACAATTAATAAACAATCTCGCTTCAACATTTCAGATAAGACGAAAAATAATATTGCTGACATCATAGCCTGTTTGTATGCGCTACTCTTTTTGTATACTGCAACGAGCAAACTAATAGAGTATGATAAATTTCAACTTCAGATAAGTAAATCGCCAATCATCACAGATTATGCAAACCTATTGGTCTGGATGGTACCAGCCCTGGAAATTATCATTTCTATTATACTCCTGATTAATAGAGTCCGCATAATAGGCTTGTATGCAGCATTAATGCTCATGTGCCTGTTTACCGCTTACATTATAGCCATTTTAAACTTTACAAATCATATACCATGCGCCTGTGGCGGAGTATTGCAAAATTTAGGCTGGACAGCGCATTTGATATTTAACATCGTATTTGCACTATTAGCTATTGCAGGCATTTTACTACAAAACAAAGGCTCACGAAGCCTCTTATGATATTCTTTGGCCAATTGAATCAGGGGATGCCGAAAACCTGTAACCGTAAGAGTAGGCCCTTAAATCAGAAAATAAAAAAATGAAAAAACTATTCTTTATCGCTGCATTAGCTATGGTAGCTATAGGTGGAGCATTTGCACAATACAGCACCACTCAATTCGGACCAGATGAGTTTAACTGTACAATCGCCGCCGCACCATTATGTGGTACCGAAGTTGTTGGAACGTTCTATCTGGCTGGCTCTGCCGAGGAAGCCCCTGCCGGAGCATACGATCTTCAGTATGTAGATAATATTAATCCCTAATTATTTTTAAGATTAGGCTTACATTTTGTAATCCTAATCTTAAAAAACTTACAGATGATCAAATAAATCATGAAGAAAAAAGTTATAATAATAAGTTTGGTCCTTTGTCTAAGCTGTTTGAGCATGATAGTGCTTTACATTTATTCAAATAGAAATTCAAATGTAAAAAATGGCTTCGTTCGAACATTTTCCAAAGAGAAAATCCTATTAAAAGGAAAAGCTGTGCTGGTTCAAAATAGTTATGCTATAGCTGATATAAGCCCTGAAATTATTACGATTTACAATGCGCTTAAACCATACGAAATCACAACCATTACAACTGACTTTAAAAGTCAAAACACATACAAATTACCGTTCCCTACAGACAAAGAAAAACTTTTCGGCCTGAACAAGTTAGCTTTTATAGGATCCTCAAAAATTCTTTTAACCGGTAGAACAGCGGCAGCTTACGCTACAAATGCTAACCCAAAATCTTTAAAAACAAGCCAGCTGGATCGTACTCCCTTTTACAATTCCGAAATACTAAATCCAAATTCTTTTGTTTTTGTTTCAAAAAAAATGGAAGGAAAAGCTAAACGAAAAGAGCTTAAAAGAGTAAACTGGCAAGGTAAAGAGCTATATAGCTATCTACCCGAGAAGCAAATTGATGGATACTATTGTACAGACGGGCAATTAAGCTATGATACTGATGCGAAGCTATTGACTTATATGTTTTATTATAGGGGAGAATTTATTTGCCTGGACACCTTGCTAAATGTAGTTTATCACGCAAAAACAATTGACACAGTTAAATACGCTAAAATCAAACTGAAACATGCAACACAACTTGTCAATGGAAAAAAAATAAATAAAGCAGTTCCTTCAACACCTCCAAACGTGGTCAATAAAAGGATTTGCATGACAGCAGATAAAGTATATATGCACTCCAATTTAAAAGCGGATAACGAGACCAGTGAAGATTTCAACAACTCTCAGGTAATCGATGTTTACGACTTGAAAAACGGACAATATACAGTTAGTTTTTATTTACCCAGAGTAGATAAAAAATCACTAACTGCATTTAGAGTTTATAAGAACTCCCTGATAGCATTATACCATAATACACTGGTAATGTTCGACTTAAACACACGCTAATCTGGATTAAAAATCACTTGCTAACCTGCTCATTAAATGCAGTTCGGATCATTTCCTTAATTGATAATGGCCCCATCGATTGTAAATTATATTCTACAATTCTGCCATTCTTGTCTACAAGTAATACCCATGGAACACCCTGGATTTCGTATTTCTTAAAAATGGGATGGTTAAATGCTACACCAGTACAAAGATTTGTTGAGCCTGGCTGAGTATAAAGTCCGCTTTTTATAGCTTTTAACCAACTCTCCTTTGTTTTGTCTACGTTTACGCTAAGCACCTTGAAATCAGGATTATTTGCAAATTCAGGATAAACATCGTTCTCAAAACGTTTTGCAAATATTGAACAGGGGCCACATCCATAACCGTAGAAATCTATAATAAACACCTTCCCTTTTAAATCAGCTAAGGTCACTGGATTACCTGCTGTGTCTTGAAATGAAAAATCGTACATTTTAGCCCCCGCCCCAAACAAAAGCTGATGCTTAAGAATAGCCCTTAGTTCCGGATTCTTCACAATCCTCAAAGCATCATTCAGACAGGAATCCCTACTTCCCTTATTATTGATGTACTTTTGATACCCCGTTACTTTAAAAAGATTAGTAATCATATTATCCCGTAACGCTGTATTTTTAGTTTCTTTGATGGCATTATACTGTACATAAAATGGATAGCCCTTGCCATTCGTTTTAAAATTTGTTTCATCCATGATGTCAATGCTCAGTTGTTGCCTATATTGAACAGCATATTTAAACAAAGACGACTTTGGCATAGCTGGTCTTAAAAGATCTACATTTGAAAAATAAAAATCGGCGATTGCTTGCTTACCACCCTCAGTATTAGCATGCTTAAAGAACTGTTGCATCTTATGACGGAAATAAGAATAACAAGTAAGTTCATAATGATAAAAGTTAGTGATATTCTTCCCCAATTGCTTTTCATATTTAAATAAGGTATCCTGGGCACTACTCATACCATAACTAACGCATTCATGTAAATCGTTAAGCATTTTTTTAAACTCAAATGTTTTATAATAGTCCGGAGATTCCAATTTCCATCCCTTATCCTTTACATATTGATTCGGAAGATCCATTATCCCTTTAAAAGCATCCGCCTTGATTTGGTATAAAAGGTTGCCAACCCTATATTTTTCTGCCCCCTTACCTGAAAACATTAAACCACCGATGTAATGGTCTCCATTATCTTTACCTTTTTTAACACCAATAGTGATTCGATCTGAGGGCTCAGCATAATAGATATCACACTTTCGAACAACTTCTTTATTATAAAAAAACTGCAGTGTAAATGGAGAAAGAGGTTGATTTCCGCAAAGGACAAATTTAAACGTCCCATCTGAACTTGTTTTATTAATTTTTATAATTTCTCTTCCATAATTACCATTAACAATCCCTTTAAAAAAAAGGACCACCAAACTATCTGGCATGGGTTCATTTAAGTCAGCCTTTATGGAAAAACAAGGCGATTCAATTTTTCTTTCCTGTGCGTGTAGTTTAACCGCAGCAACACATAAAAGCAATAGTATACCACTCAATAGCTTTTTCATCTTTCGTTGATTTAATTTCTACTAATAGCCTGGGTTTTGGCCCATATTAGGGTTTTTACTCCGCTCAGCATCAGGAATAGGATACAACACATCTGTATTCTGCCAGGTTGCTCCTTTTAAGGGCGCAAGAACAGATATTGCCCGGTTGGTCCTTTTCAAATCAAGCCACCTGTGGCCACATTCAGAAAATAGTTCAATCTTTCTTTCTTTTTCTACGGCCAGTAAGGCGTCGGCTTTACTTAAAGTTGAAAGGATGTCAGGCAAAGGGTAAGGAATTGCGGTTGTAGGTAACGCTCTTGCCCGCTTACGAAGTATATTTAAATCAGCTATACCTAATGGAATTTCATTAGCATGAATTCTGGCTTCTGCTCTGATTAAATACAGTTCAGCCAACCTAATGACCATTGAGTATTCGGCAATCCCCGTTGTGGCTGTAGTGGTCCTAATTTTGCATTTAAATGGATAATAGTACTTACCAGTGGTATTACTATATTCTCCTACCCATTTTACTCTTCTATTGTCTCCAGACTCAAATTTAGAAATAAGATCAGGGGAAAGAGACGTCGTAGCCGGAGTAGCATTCAATATAAAGAAGGCCCCTTCATTGGTATTACCTCCTGCGGTGGGCATCAATTGCCAAACTGTTTCCGTACTGTTCTTTAGAAATACTTTATCCAAATCGTCGATAAGCGAATACATAGGCTTTTGATTGATGACTTCTGTCGCTTTTTGCGCAGCAAGATCCCATTTTTCCATATAGAGATAAACTCTCGAAAGCAATGCTTTTGCAGCCCATTGGTTAGGCCTTATGCGTTCAATAGAGATATAATTGGAAGAAAGTAAAATTTCGGCATCTATAAGATCAGCAATGATCTGAGCATAGATCTTTTCCTTTGGTGATCTGCTTGCTATTTCGTTAATTCTATAATCAGTCGTTAAATTTAAGGGAACGTCTCCAAAATTATTCAGCAAATAGAAATAACAAAAAGCCCTAACAAACTTCGCTTCACCTTCAATCTGCTTTTTAATGTTTTCAGTAACGCCCTTAGATAAAGGAAGTCCTTCCAATATTGCATTTGAAGTATAAATATATCTATACGGTTCAGTCCATAAACTGGATGTGTAAGTACTCCTGGTTTGTATTTCATTTTTATATAACTCATCGTATGTTGCACCATGACTTTTAAATTCATCCGCCGAAAAACCATTAATGACTGCAACAGAATTTAGCCCTCCACCAAAGACTGAAGTAGACACGGCCATCCTGCTATAAATCCCTGTAATTGCAGATGTAGCTGTTTCATTATTTTCAAATATCTGTTCAGGCTTTATCGCGTCTTTTGGAGGAGGTATTTCCAGGAATTTCTTACAGGAAGTACAAACCATTACAAACAGCAAGAAGAATACAAATCTTATTTTTATTATCGTTTTCATGACAGCTAATATTAAAGTGTTATTTGTAACCCGGCTGTATAGACCTGGAGCGATGGCAGATTATTTGGCCTTTGAATTTCCGGATCAAGTCCCTTATATCTGGTAATGGTGAACACATTTTGACCTTGCACAAAAAATCTGAAATCATTAAGCTTCAGCCTTTGAATAAGCTTAACAGGTAGACTATAAGAAA
Organism: Pedobacter nyackensis; assembly: GCF_900176505.1. Classification (GTDB taxonomy): domain Bacteria; phylum Bacteroidota; class Bacteroidia; order Sphingobacteriales; family Sphingobacteriaceae; genus Pedobacter; species Pedobacter nyackensis. The sequence continues at coordinate 164,048 of NZ_FWYB01000007.1, forward strand.
GAGAAATGCTCTTTAACCTTATAAACGAATTGTCCCCAAAAGCCTGGCTTCCTCTTGTTGTTGAATTAGTATAGCTGGCGGTTGCAGTAGTCGATGTGCTGAATTTCTGCAAGATTGAAACATCCCCTGGATTTTGCCAATGATTACCAAGCGCATTTAATTGATTATCAACAGGATTAAGCACAACAAAGCGTCCAGGGGTGGTAAAACTGTTAAAACCGCCTTCGCCAGTCTGCTTAACAAATTGCAAAAGAAAATCAAGCGCTATTCCTTTATAGGAAAGCGAGTTTTGCAAACCACCATAAAATTTACGGCCCCTGGAAATAATGACATACATATCCCTCGAATCGAATACACCATTCTTATCGTAATCTTCAATGGTGTACAATCCTGTTTGTGAATCTAGACTTGTATGATAAGATTTAAAAATAGAAAGCGATTTCCCAATTACATACAGGTTGTTATCACCACTGCTTTCTATTCCCGGGTAACTAATTAACTTGTTTCTGGGAATCGTTAAATTGAAAGATGTCGACCAATTAAAAGATCTTGCTGAAATATTTGTTGTTCTTAAATCAAACTCCCAGCCGGTATTGCCTACCGTTGCAGGTAAATTATCAGTTATAGCGCCAAATCCTGTGCTTGGTGAAATTGTCTGAAAAACCAATTGACTGGATGATCTATTACTGTAATAGCTGGTAGAAAGATTGATCCTGTTCTTAAAAAAACCTATCTCAAACGCTGCTTCTGCTTTTTTATTTACTTCCCAGGCATAGTTTGGATTTGCCAATTGTTGAGGAATTATAGTAGCAGCACCTTGATAGGTATTAGTGTTTGTTCTCCAAAGATTTAAATAACCATAATCAGGTATATTGTCATTTCCGGTAATACCATAACTACCTCTTAATTTTGCAAAGCTGATAAAAGGAAGCTGGTCTTTTACAAATCCTTCCTCGCTGAGGATCCAGGCGGCTCCGACTGCTCCAAAATTAGCGAACTGCTTATTTGTACCAAAACGGCTGCTTCCATCTCTCCTTACTGTCATATTAATGATATACTTATCCAGAAGGGCATAGTTTAAACGTCCATATAATGCAGCATAACGATATTGTAAATAAGATCGCTGAGAAATTGAGAACAATGATGCTGAAGCAATATTCCCCATCAAGGCATCACTTGTAAATCCTGAACCTCTAATTTCCTGCCCCTCCCTTAAACTCTGCTGTAAAGTCATTCCCAAAAGCATACTCAACTTACCGGTACCAATTTTTTTAATCCAGTCGGCCTGTCCCTCTACAATCCAGCTATTGGCTGAGTTATTAGTGAAATAAGAAACCCGACTTTCTGAATTCAGATTAAGAATCGGGCTATAAGTACTTAAAGGAAGCTGACTGGTCTCATTTCGGTTCATAATGGTATATCCTATACTCGCTTTAACCTTTAAATCCCGAATAATACTATAACTCAACTTAGCATTAGCAAGCAAATTAGTCGTTTTTGTATCATAAGGCTGGCGGGTAATGGCAATAGGATTGGAATACATGGTATTATTTGCCCAGTTCAATTCTCCCCTTTCATCCAGCAAAGCCGGGTAATTTGGTACTAGTTTAATGAATTGGGTTAAATCGGTACTAATCAAACTATTATCTACCTGGCTATAATTTGCATCAAATGCCGCATTGAATTTCTTATTATCAGAAACATATTGAATACTAAAGTTCCCTGAGTTTCTTCCAAATGAGCTTTCACCTGGAAATACGGTCCCTTCTCTATAATAACCTCCACCAATTAAATAGGTGATATTACTCGCGCCCCCTGAGAATGAGGTTTGGATATTCGTTGTGGGTGCGTTTCGGCCTATTAATTCCTTTTGCCAATCGGTATATCTATTTTGATCCCAGGTGCCATTTATATCATAATCTGTCGCAGAAGCTGCCACTTTATCGTTTGCCATCGCTTCCCGGCGCATGTCCAGATACTGAGCAGTATTCATCAGGTCTAATTTCTTACCTACCCTTGCAATACCCTGACTGGCAGAAAAGGATGCTTTTGCTTTCCCGATTTTACCTTTTTTGGTGGTAATCAGGATTATTCCATTTGCTCCTCTTGAGCCATAGATTGCGGTGGCATCTGCATCCTTTAGCACCTCAATACTTTCAATATCGTTTGGATTGATACTCGTAAGCGGGCTCGACTCTCTAGTCGTAAAGGTCCCATCCCTTGAACCTCCGATAGGTACCGCTAGAAACGGAACACCATCAATAATATAAAAAGGTTGGTTCCCCTGCTTTAAACTATTCTGCCCTCTTATCTGAACGGTAAAACCACCACCGGGCATACCCGTACTCTGTATAACTTGCACCCCCGGAATATTCGCCTGCATCGCTTGCAGAACATTATTTACGGGCTGGTTCTCAATTTCTTTCGATGTAATTTTAGAAATCGCTCCGGTCCGCTCTCGTTCCGACACCGTATAATACCCCGCATTGATAATAACTTCCTGGAGTTTATCATTACTTGGTATAAGTTTTATATCTCCCAACCTTTCGGCTGCCTTTATTTCCCTCCTTTCATATCCGACAAAAGAGATAACCAGGATTTCATTCTCGCCAACATTTTTTACCCCAAACTCTCCATTAGCATTGGTTACTGTGGCAGTTATTGCTCCCTTAATCTTTACAACTGCACCCACTAAAGGCCCATTATTTTCATCAACCACCCGGCCACGGACGTCAATATTCGAAAAAAACTCCAACACACCATCAATCAGGGTTTCTTCTTCCTCCTTAATGATGATATTGTTATCAATGATTTCATAGTTTACCGGAGTACCATGCAGCGCAACTTTCAGGACCTGCTTAATGGAGGCATTTTTAAATTTAGCCTCCAGGGGCATGTCGGAGGCTAGCCGGTCCTCATACCAGACTACATTATAGTCCATTTGTCGTTTGATCTCTCGAAACAACTCCTTAATCGTTGTGTTTTTTTTATTATAGTTAAGCCTTTGCGCAAAAGAGCCGTCTGCAGCGCTTAATTGAACAACGAGAGCTAAAATTATGACAGTGGTTAGCCGCATGTAAAATAAAATTTTACGGATATACCACATGAGTACATCCCATTTCAGGTAGTTAATTTTTGACATTTCATCGGGTTTAAAACAAGGCTTAGAGGCTCGATGAAAAGCTATTTTGCATACTGTACAAAATTCCCTAAGTTTGCTTGTCTGTTGGTTGATAGCTGATTAATTCAATAATAGGCAACATTGGGCCAGATGTGTTAGCGCACAACTGGCCTTTTTTAACGCATTACGGTTACCCTCCTTCCTTCGATCCTGAATTTAACCTCCCCAGTTGCTTCCAGCATCTTCAATACTCGAGAGACATTTTTAAATTTCGAAATTGTTCCATTAAAGACTTTATTTTCCAATTGTGGGTCGGCATACACCACCTCTACATTGTACCAACGTGAGATTTTCTTCATGATGCCTCCCAGTTCTTCTTTTGCAAACATGAATTCCCCATTTTTCCAGGCTACAGCTTCTTCTATATCGGCTGCGCTCAATTCAAAAGCAGAGCCATTGGTAACAGATTGCTGCCCCGGTTTAAGGATGGCATACCCGCCTTTAGCCGATACTTTAACGGATCCTTCAAGAAGCGTTGTTTTGGTATAGGATTCGTCATCATAACTGTTGATGTTGAAGTGTGTGCCCAATACAGTTAGTTCCTGTTTGTCGGTAATTACTTTAAACGGTACTGGCCTTGGACCGCGCTGATCCCCATAAACAGCTCGCATTGGCTTTACTTCAAAATAAGCTTCACCACTGAGATACACCCTGCGTTCCGATAAATTCTCAAAATTAGATGGAAAACGGATCTTTGATCCTGCGTTAACCCATACATTGGTACCATCAGGTAAGGAAATACTATACTGACCACCTTTGGGCGTAACCATTAAGTTTAAAGCACCTTCATTTTTTACGCGGGTAGGTTTTGAAATATCATCAGCATTAAATCTAAACTGCAATTGCCCATCGGCCATTTTTATAATTTCAACATTGCGGTCTTTGGCAAGTTGCCCATTTTTGGCTTCCGCTAAATTGATTGTTTTACCATCTGCTAAAGTCAGCGTTGCCTGATTAGAGCCCGGTTTTACATCATTTGCATAGTTTTCGACTGCAGAGTTATCCTTTTTAAGGAGGAAAAAGAGCCCAAAAACAACTGCAGCAACAGCGGCAGCCATAGTAACGACTTTAACAAAAGGATAAGATCTGGGTTTATGAATCAGGTTTGATGGAAGAGCGGACTGAAAAGACACAGCTGACCATATTTTATGACTAGCGTCATGATGATCTTCCTCTGTCAGATCTGTTGGCTGATCAGCATTAAAGTTGTGAAACCACCTCTGAAGTTTTGCCTGTTCCTCATCAGTACACTTTCCCTCACTGTTTTTTTTAATTAAGTTTTTAAGATCGTTATTCATTTCAGTTTTGGGTTATTTTTTCACATCACAGGTCAAGACGTGCCAAATACTAAAATCGGGTAGATGGAAATAGAATATTTTTATTTTTCCACCAGATGCGCCAAATACACCAAATAAACAACAATCCCAAGTTTAGAACGTAGCACTCTTAAAGCATTTTTTATTTGCGTAGCAACGGTATGTTCCGACAATGTAAGGGTAGCGGCGATTTGCTTGTTACTTAAACCATCTTTGTGTCTCAGCAAAAATACTTCCCTCATTTTTCCAGGCAATGCATCAATCTCTTTTTGTATCGTTTCCTTAATTTCCTTTTCTCTGATCATATAATCTGTTGAAGAGGTATTATTCGTTGTTTCTTTAAAAGAGGCCTCATGTGCCCAGGTAATTTTTTTATGTCTGAAAATGCCTAATGCTTTGTTTAAAGTCGCTTTGAACAGATAGCCGGATAGCGTTGTCATTATAGGAAAATCGTCTTTACACTTCCATAAATTAACATATACATCCTGAACTGCGTCTCTCGCCTCTTCTTTGTCCTGAAGCTTCCTATAGACATAGTTGTATAATAAGGGCTGATAGCGTTGATAAATTTCTGCAAATGCAGCTTCGCTGCCCGACCTCAAAAGATATACCAGCTCCATATCAGAAACATGTTCATAATTTCTCATAAACCCCGAGAGTTAAATACCCTACTATCCTGTATTAAATTTAACGAAACAGGGTAGCGTTCCGGCTGTTCATTTTGTTCATTTTGGTTTAAATTCATCTAGTTATTTTTTGTTATTCAATTGTCAGATGGAACCTTTGATGTAAAGGTACTTTTTTTAGTAGAATTTATTATCTTCATGGTATGCAAGGATTTAACGTAAACAAAACCAAGACACTTAATGCCGCCCTGTATGTTCTAAACCATTTGGGTGAGACAGACTCCCATAAGATTTTTAAAATTTTATACTTTGCTGATCAGGAGCACCTTAAACAGTTCGGAAGGCCCATCACTGGTGACAGCTATCAGGCGACAAAACTTGGTCCTGTTCCATCTTTTCTTTATGGCCTATTTAAGGCTGCTGAAAAAGGTGTTCATCCTTTTGCCGAAGCCATTGAAATGTTTACAGCCTTCTCTGTTAGCCGGAAAGATAATATTCCTCATATCCAGGCAACAAAAGCGGCGGATATTAATGAGCTTGCAGAAACCGATCTGGAAGTAATCACTAATTCTATAAAAGCCAACAAGGAACTGAGTTTCGCAGAACTGGTTATAAAATCACATGATATTGCATGGATTAATGCTGCTAAAAAGCACGACACTGAAATATCCTATATAGATATGGCAATTGCAGCAAATACCAGTCATGTGATGATCAACCATATAGTCCTTAATGCCGAGAATGAATGCTCTAAAAATTAAGCAAACACCATTAATAGCAATAGCAAAACTGTTTCTTAAACTAGGTTGTATTGGCTTTGGTGGCCCTGCAGTGCATATCGCCATGATGGAAGAAGAGGTGGTGCGAAAACGCAAATGGTTTTCTCACGAATACTTTCTGGACCTTGTAAGCGCAACCAATCTGATACCGGGGCCCAATTCAACGGAAATGACCATGCATATTGGTCATGAAAGAGCGGGCTGGAAAGGTCTCGTTGTAGCAGGTCTGTGCTTTATTTTTCCCGCAGTAATCATTACCGCCATATTTGCCTGGGCATACCAGCAATATGGAAAGCTACCGGAGGTTACTCCATTTATTTACGGCATCAAACCGGCCATAATAGCTGTAATTGTTGCCATGATGATCTCCCTGGGAAAAAAAGCACTAAAGACGATAGAACTGGGTATCATTGGAGTGATTGCAGCGGTACTGGCATGGTATGGGATCAACGAAATTTATATACTTTTTGGCGGAGGTTTAGCCGGCATTTTAATCCATTTGGCTAAGTCCCGACAATCATTGAACAGCTTTGCCCCATTTTTACTATTCCAGGCCAGCATATTTTCATCTGATTCCTTCAACTGGAAGCTGTTTTGGATTTTTCTTAAAATAGGTGCCATCCTATACGGAAGTGGCTATGTCCTATTTGCCTTTCTAAATACGGAACTGGTGAGTACAGGACTGCTGAGCAAACAGGAATTGATTGATGCCATTGCTGTAGGTCAGTTTACCCCCGGGCCAGTTTTTTCATCCGCCACTTTCATTGGTTGGCAAATCGCCGGTTTGCCGGGAGCAATAGCCGCAACAATAGGCATATTCCTTCCTTCATTTTTATTCGTATCCTTTCTTAACCCCTTGATACCAAAACTGCGAAAATCCAAAATCATGTCGGCATTTTTAGACACCGTAAATATTGTATCAGTAGCCCTCATTTTGGTTGTTTGCGCAGATATGGCTAAAACCTCCATCGCAGATTGGAAAACGATCCTGATTGCTATGCTGGGCTTCGCTATTACTTTGAAATTCAAAAAGCTGAACAGCGCGTTTATTGTACTGGGAGGTTCCCTGCTCGGCTACCTGCTATGGCTGATTTAACAGCCACCCATTAACAATATTTTATTTCTCTGGTTTAAACAGGTTGATTTTTAAGTTCAGCTCAAAATCACCACCGGTACGCATGCGATCTCCGGCAAGCTGACTGGTGTAAAAACATTGTATAAAGTACTTATCGTAGTTTACGCCTACACCAAAAACGGAACTCTTATCACTGCGATACATCCCCATGAAAGAAAGGATATTGTTTTCCAACTTCAGGTTTGTACCCACATCCCAGATACTTTCGATGTCTTTAGCTCCCCTGAAACTGATTTTAGGTTCTATAGACACCACATCCAGTGATGTTCCGATCTTGTACGACATGGCAGCAAAATAAGTTGAGCCATCAATCATATTCAACTCATCCTTCTGCAAGAATTTCGAGAGGTTAGGTAATGCCCCCTGGATGGTAAATCTTTCGTTGGTATAAGCAATACCGAAATCGCCATCAATAAAAGGCTTACGCTGGTTAAAGCGCTGAGCCAGGGCGTCATCCGGTTCAGCAATAATGTTATTATTGTCCAGGTTTTCCTTCATCACACCCAGGGAAAGGCCGAAATGCAGGTTTTTATTTTCTCCGTTCAATGGCAGGTGATAAGCATAACTACCCATTACACGGGTACGCCCGATCAGTCCGGCTTTATCATTGTAAACCGTAAGCCCTACCCCTACTTTTTCAAAGCGGTAATCGCCACTAAAAGCCATGGTAACCGGAGAACCCGGAATAGTACGCCATTGATTGCGGTAACTGAGATTTACATTCAACCCCTCGCCCATCCCTGCAAAGGCAGGATTACTCATATATTGATTTTCGTAATATTGCGTACCTAACGGTCTGATTTGTGCCGATGCCGGAAGCGCAATTGCCAATGCGCCACAAATACCAAGCGCAGCAAATAACACCATATTCATTCTATTCTTCATTGCCAATTTCTTCATTTTATTTATTCCCTAACGATTGAGATAAACCCTGCCTTTTTAGCCTTTCCTGAATCGAAATACAGGACATAGTAATAACTATCCTCCGATAATGGACTTCCGTTAAACATGCCACCCCATGTGTTGTCGTACCCAATCATATCGAAAACCAACCGGCCATCCCGATCATAAATCTTCAACTCATTGTTAGGATACAAATGGATGTTTTTAACAATCCAGGTATCATTCACACCATCACCATTCGGGGTGATCATGTTATTAGCCAGCAACTCTGTATAAGGAGCTACACCCGAAGATTCCATGCTTACCGCAGTTAAATCAGAAAAAGTAATCGGATCTGTAAAAAGCTGACCAACATATCGTGCCAAAGGGTCGACCACACTTTCTTTTATCAGTGTAAAATCCTTATAGTTATTACTGGTTGCTTTTGAATAGGCCAACACTAAGTTTTTAGCGTCATTTCCATTAAGTTCCACGTTCTCATAGTTCAAAGCCAGCTCCCCCTGAAAATTCGCCGCTCTACTGAAACGATAGACCCGCTGGATGCTATTGAACTTCGGCCAGATGACGGTCTGCAGCTGTTTATTGATGCTCAGGTTGTTCATCCCCCAATCCTTGGATGGAACCAACGTTAAGCCTTCCGTATGGAACACTGTTCCTTCAAGAACGAACATCCCTTCAGCGCCAATGTTAAGCTGCGCCTTTACATCGCCGCCGGCAAACAGTGAAAAGCCAATAAAAATCGATATAATGAGTTTTTTCATTTCGCCTAATCTTTTAATTCATTTTTTTCAGGATACTATTGATTTGTTCCTGTTGCTTATCCATGCGGATTTTCAATGCATCAATTTCTTTCTGTTGTTCTTTTACGGCCTGGATCAGCATACCGGTAAGCTGGGTATAGTCGACCTTCAGGTAGCCGTCTTTTCCTTTGGTTACCATCTCTGGATACACCTTTTGAAGCTCCTGAGCGATTACCCCTATTTTTATACCTGTCGCGTATTTAGTTTGATCTTTATATTCGAAGCTTACTCCCCTGATCTGATCAATTTTTTGCAAAACAGTAGTTAGTGTTTCAATATGCGTTTTCAGGTTTCTATCTGATGGTGTATAAAAATTTCCGTTGATCGTTGCATCCTGTCCGAAGCTTGCATTCCCCTGCGTATCGAAACTTAGGCCTTGTCCAGCAGCGCCATTACTACTTATAGAATATGTTGAAAGTTTAAGGTTTGCAGCAGCTTCGTGGTTACCAAGATTATCTTTACCGGCTGCAGCTGCAGCAATAACGCCTGCATCTACATATTTTTTTGTCGCGGCATCCGGGTCTGCGGTAGGCTCGGCAAGGCTCGTAATTTTAAAATTAGTTGTTCCGTCACCCATCACCATATTTGCTGTTGCCGCACCAAAATCACTTACCGGTATAGTATTTTTAAGCACACCAGTTGCTTTATTTAAGGCGTCGCCAATAAAAATATGATCTGTTGATAATGTTAACAGGCCGGGAGTTGATATCTGGGTATCCACATAATTCTTAGTTGCTGCATCTTGTGCAAGGAGCGGATCCTTCAGGAAACTGATATTGAATTGGCTTACCGCATCCCCCATATTTACGTTCTCTGTAGCTTTACCGAAACCGCTCAAAGGCACCTGAATTTTCGGTGTTGCCGTTGCTTTCCCTGTGCTGTTACCCACAAACATATTCGCGCTAGGTAGGGCGAGTATTGATGAAGGCGTAGCAAAAAGACCATCGACATACTTTTTGTTCGCAGCATCAGTTTCCGCCAATGGGTCGCCAATGTTTGTCAATAAAAAACCAGCAAGTGAAATATCAGCAGCAGGGTCTTTGAAACCACTCAATGAAATGGTATTTTTTGCGATACCCGTAGCTTTTCCGGTGGCATCACCTATCATAAAAAGATCAGTACCCAGATTAATACTGGCTGGATCAAAGGTTTTAGTATCGATGTAATTTTTGGTAACGGCATCCTGAGCATCTACTGGATTAGCCAGCCCGGTGATTTTAAAACCTCCTGCGGCAATATCGGCAGTAGGTGCGCCAAATCCTGTCAGTGACACTGTATTTTTCAATACAGCAGCTGCTTTTCCGGCTACATCGCCGACAAGGAGATTTCCTGTTGGCAATAGAATATTCGCAGCATTAACTTGTTTTCCATCCACATAAGCCTTAGTTGCCGCGTCCTGGGCTGAAGTAGGGTCAGCCATATTCGTAATCTTGAAGTTGGTTACCGGTGTTCCGCCTCCCATTGACACGTTGGCTCCTGCTTTATCGAAGCCACTGATTGGAATGAGACTCTTCAATACCCCTATCGCTTTGTTGGAACTGTTACCAACCAGCAAATTGTTATTGGCTAAAACCATGGAACCAGGAGTAGACACTAAAGCGTCTACGTAGCCCTTTGTCGCTGCATCTGAATTAGCAGAAGGATTGGCAAGGTTAATGATTTTAAAATTTGTAGTGGCATCTCCCATGGATACATTGTCCAGGGGAATACCGAAGCCACTCAAGGGTATGTTTGCTTTATCTAGTTTCTCGTCTGTAATAGCAAGTGGCTGAATGGTCAGCTTACCGATATTGGTGATGGTTGCATCTCCTGTTAGTGCGACAGATACTGGTGTATTGGAAGCATTACCAACGAAGATCTGGCCGTTACGCAATATGTTATTGATCGACATCCAGACTGTACCATTATAAACATACAGTTTGTGGTCTGATATGTTATAGAACAAATCGCCTTCCTTAACACTTACCTTAGAAGGGTCAGGGTTAATATTGGCGCTAGGGGTAGAACCATTGGTAGAAAGTTCTAGCCATAGGGCACCATTGTAGATGTAAGTTTTATTGTCATCCTTATTCAGGAACATCTCTCCCGCTTTTGCAGGATTCGGGAATTGATCCACTGTTCCGGAGGCAATTACTCCACCTCCAACAGGCACCCAGCCATCGGCTGTGTAAGCGTATAGTTTTTTCTCAGTAACGTTGTAGAAAAGATCACCCGCCTTGGGCGCAAGCGGCATTTCACCCTCAGTTCCGGATTTAAATCCTCGAATGTCTTTATCGATACTAATAATAGCGGAGTTTAGTACTGCTATTTTTAGCGCCTCATTAACAAACTCAGGATCATTTGTCACCATTGGATATCCATTCTCTGTTGGACGAAATAAAGTACCTGTTGCATACATTGCTGGAGCTATGTTCCATTCCTCCAGCGCACCAGAAATATAGGTAACATCCACAGTTATACTGGATCCTTGAACCGGAGCAGTAATTTTATCTATTCTAAATATTCGTCCATCTACATCGCTGATCATATCACCGGCAACAATATCATTAGCGGTATGAATAAACGTCATATCGGTAAATACCCCTTCGATAGAATAATTAGAAGCTGGAGACGTTGGTGTCTCACTTGCACCACTAATATAAAACCTTCCATTGAGCCGTGACTGAGCCCTGCTATTATAACTAAACAGCATTAATAACATCACTAATATTATATATTGGATTGGCCTCATCTGATTTTTACTAGAACAAAAATGATTTAGTCATTTAGGTATTTTAAAAACTCATTGTGAATACAAATTTCTTGGGAATCGTCATAATGGATTTCAAAGAATTATTACCAAAATCTGGTAACGAATATGTATATGAAAGATTAAGCAATAAATTCCTTATAACACCTGCGGTACTTCTGTCCCACAAGAAAACCGACATAGGCATTATCCAAGTTGATTCATCACTAGTATTTATATTCATATTGGCGTATACTACATCAATATTCATATATAATGGTGCGTTCCCCCCTGCTGGCCCTCCTAAAAATTCCGTATCGCCCAAGATTTGAAATGATAGTAGCGTTACTCCATCAGGAACACCAAATTCTATACGATTGTTAAACCCAGATGCTGACCCGTCAGATTTACTTCCAGCTTTAAGTTGAACTGTAACACCCGGACCGGTTGCTTTAACTGTTACACGGTTATTTCCACTAGGATGATACGTTTGAATGCTACCACCACCACTGCCACCACCAGTTGCCGGAGCAACCCATTTTGCAGTTCCATCAGCGTTAGCCGTCAAAACCTTCGTCGCATCTGCCGCAGCTACTACCGGATATTGATCCAGCTTAGCCTTATCGGCCGCTGGCATTACACCTGCAACAAGTGTTGTAGCTGATGGAATAGTAGCAGAAGTTCCAGTCAGCGCTCCTGAAGTAGAAGTAATCACACCATTTGTCGCTGATGACGTATAGCCTAAATTAGTTGCCACAGCAGCACCGCCACCTGATCCGTTTGCAACAGCTGTAATTCTTCCCTTCGCATCAACGGTAACGTTAGCTGAGGTATAGCTTCCTGCAGTAACACCAGAATTAGCTAATGCTAAAGTAGGATTAGCTGCAACACCATCTCCGTTGGTTACTGTAATCTCATTTGCTGTACCTGCAATACTACGTGATGTAGTCGCAGTAGCAGAGGTGCGGACTAAAATTCCATTAGCAGTAACACCTGCGAGACCGGCAGCAGTACCAGTTACATTACCTGTAACGTTACCTGTCACATTCCCCGTAACATTACCAGTTAAAGGACCATTAAAATTTGCAGAAATGTTTCCAGATGCATCTCTTTTAACAATCGTACTAGGTGTAGCCACGTTGGTAGCTGCGTTCGCTGCCACTGTAGCTGTATTGATTGCAGCGGCCGTAGAGCCACCTACTGTCGCTACCTTAGGCACATCAGCGGTATTACTTAAATCACCAGCAAGCATTACAATACCTTTTGTAGTCGTCGTTGCAGGTGAGCCTCCTCCAGATACCATCCCATCGGCATAATCTTTCATCGCCTTTACTGAGGGATACTTTGTTGTAGAACTGGCATCACCAGCAATGTTATTACTGATGTTTGCAATATTCTGTTTCAGATCAAGCGCCGTTTGGGTTGCCGTACTGATTGGTTTTAATAAATCACTTGTATTGTCTACATTATTAAGAACCAGATCAGTTTTTACCTGAGTAGGTGTTTTTTGTCCAATTGAAGTAGCTGTAGCAGCGTATAAATAACTTCCAGGAGTTAAGGAATTCAGTCCCGTACCACCATTAGCCACGCCAACTGTTCCACTTAAGGAAGTTGCAGTTGATGCATTACCAATCAGGTTACCGGTAATAGTCCCAACAGTGAAATTACCTAAGGCATCTCTTTTTACAATCGTATTTGGTGTATTATTAGAAGTAGCAGCATTTGCAAGAATCTCCCCTGCATTAATATTAGTTGCAGTAGAACCGCCAACCAACAACACCTTAGGTACTGTAGCGGTTCCTCCCAGATCCCCCGCCAATTGTAAAATACCTTTTCCGGTAGTACTTGCATCAGGTGAACCTGCGGCAGACAAAGCATCGACATAAGTCTTAACCGCTTTTACAGAAGGGTATTTGGTATCTGAAGCACCATCAGTGCTGATGCTTATACTTTTATTTATTTTATCCTCTTTAGCCGTTAAAGCTGTGGCAGTAGCCGTACTCACCGGCTTACCCATATCACTGGTATTGTCAACATTAGGCAGGCCTATATTTGTCTTGGTCAATACCACATCAGGTCCAGCCACTCCGTTTACCGTTTGTACCGCGGTACCCGTTGGCGTTAAAATTTCTTTCCAGTTAGCCAAAACAGAAGCAGGCGTAGCACCTAGAACAAAACTCTTACTAATGTCAGTCCGGATAACCGTACTACCTACCTGCGCACCGCTTAATGCGAGCATAGCTGCCTCAGTACTAAAAACATTAACAGATGCGAAGGATAGTGAAGGAATTTGTGTTACAGGAATTTTTCCCGTAGCATCTAATGTAGCAACTCCATTCACTGCTGCTTTTTCAGTAAGATTTATCTTTTTATCTAACTCTGCCTGTGTTGCAGTACTAATTGGTTTTAGCAAATCACTAACATTACTTACGTTATCCAGTCCCAAATCTACCTTTACCTCCGTTGGTGTTCTTTGCTGCAAAGTAGTACCTGATGCTGCACTAATAAAGTTTCCTGCAGTATAACTGGTCATCCCCGTACCACCTCTTACAGCCTGCAGATTTGTGATTAGCGGTTCTTTTAAAGCAAGTCCCGGCACTGTTGGTGCTGAAGCAACACCCGACAGATCTCCGGCAAGCTGTATTTTACCAATTATGGTTGTTGTAGCATCCGGCACGCCGCCAGCACCGATAACGGCATCATTTACTTTTTTATCTACATAGGTTTTAGTCGCTTTTTCCGATGGATAGTTGGTATCCGAATTTGCAGAAAACGTACCATCTGTAATTTTATTAGCCTTATCTTCTTTCAGATCTAAAGCAGTCTGCGTTGCCGTACTTACAGGCTTTGCAGCATCAGAAGTATTATTAACCAGATCCAGACCTAAAGCTTCTTTTACTTGCTGAGGAGTCCTTTCCTGTAGCGTAGTCGCATCTAAAGCGTTGATGAAGTTTCCAGGCGTGTAGGCAGTAATTCCGGTTCCGCCATTAGGAACCATCACAGTTCCGCTAACAGAACCTGCTGTGGTTGCTGTAGTTGCATTTCCATTTAAGTTACCTGTTACTGTACCTACTTCTATATTGCCAAGCCCATCTCTCATCACGATGGTTCCCGTTATATTTTGAGGGGTCGCCGCATTAGCCAGATCAACTCCTGTTTTAATATCACTTGCGATTGCCCCACCTACTGCTTTTACAACCGGAGCATCAGCTGTACCAGCAAGATCGCCTGATAGCATGATTCTTCCTTTAACAGCAGTTGTTGCATCTACCACACCTGCTTTTGAATCAACATATGTTTTAACTGCATTTACAGTTGGGTATTTTACATTTGAAGTTGCATCTAAAACCAGATCAGTACTTTTATTGGCTTTATCCTCTTTAGCATCCAAAGCGGTTTGAGTAGCCGTACTAACCGGCTTATCCAGATCCTTTGTATTCTCTACTTCACCCAGACCTAAATTTAATCTGGCATCAGCAGCGTTATTAGCGCCAGTACCACCATTTGCAATGGCAACAACCCCGGTAACATTAGTTGCAGTTCCTGAAATATTTCCCGTGACAGTACCAGTCAATGTAGGATTATTAATGGTAGGGCCATCAGCCAGCACAACATCTCCTGTTCCTGTTGTTGATGCTGCTTTTATTGCACCAGCCTCACCTTTTAAAATACCGGTAATGGTAGTACCTAACGTAATTCCAGGTGTGGTTGTCGCGTTCGTTACTGTACCTGTAAATCCATTTGCCGGCATAACACTCACAGAAGTTACGCTTCCGCTACCTGTTCCACCACCGCTGCCGGTACCATTTTCGATTTCAGTGATTCGTCCGTTTGCATCCACAGTCACATTTGCAGAAGTATATTTTCCGGGCGTTACACCAGTTGTTGAAAGACCCAATGGGCTTGCGAGTGTACCATTTCCTGTTAAGGTAGCATTGTGTTGAACTGCAGTCAGTCCGCCGGTTCCACCACCGCCACCGCCAAGTAATCCGGCAAGGTCAACATGACTATTTCTAGGCCCTGAAATGGAAAGCACTGTTCCGGCAAGACTTAGTGACTGATTAAGGTCATTCAGACTTACTGAATTCCCGCCTTTAATACCTAAATTATAGTTTGCATCGAAACTCAGACTTAATTCTCCGGCGCCTGCACCTAATTTATCATCTACATACTTTTTAGTTGCCGCGTCCTGGTTATTTGTTGGATTTGCAAGGTTGGTAAGTCTAAAGCCCCCCATTGCAATATTTTTAAGTGGAGCGCCAAATCCACTTAATGGGATCATCAGCTTATTAAGATCTGCGTTTTCAATTGCGCCATCAACAATTTTAGCAGAGGTTACTGCATGATCAGCAAGATCAAGCACAAGATCTGTCAATACTGCGTCTTTACCATTTTTAATATCTATGGTTCCGCCAGAGGTAACGGTTTTTCCGCCACCAGGCACCGAATTCCCCGAATCGCCCTTATCTCCTTTTGGTCCGACTAATAATATTCCATTAGAAGGCCAGCTTCCTGAAACTTTTGGTCCGAATAAAGTCGTGTTTGTTAGGTTAAGATAAAAATCTCCATCCTTTCCTATTCCGGTTGAAGGTGCCGAATTTCCACTTAGAATGGTATTTCCACTCGTGCCGCTACCGCCGGAAGTCAAATCACTTTTGTTGGCCAGCTTTTGCCACTGTCCATTACTATAAAAATAAAACCCTGGGGAATCATTTGTTTGATAGATCAATAAACCATTGGCGGGGTTATTGATATCACTACGTTGTACAAATGACATTCTTGGGATAAGCAAACCTTTAGAAGTAGAGAGTATTTCTAATTGAGCGCTCGCATCCGGAGTGCTTGTGCCTATTCCTACCTGAGCTTTTGCACTAAATGCAAATAGCAACCCAATAAACACGGCAAAATGCTTAACTGTTTTATTCATGAAATTATTCTATTTAGATAGAGTTGTTATATACGTTAAAATAAATTGGGGATATCCCGCCGATAAACACAGGATTAAATCAAAAAACAAATTAGCCAGGACGCTATGAATTTCTTACCACACTGAAATGTTGGTTAGAAACCAGATTGAGCCTATATTTGAAGAGTTGGCGATAATTTTTCACGATTAGAAACATATTATTTTAAACAATAGTGGAAACCAGATCACTCGCTTCATCGGGTCATAGGCTAACCCTTTAATGCGAATAATCGTCAATTATGGCAAAGCTACCATTCAATAATGGAATATTCTTGTATCAAAAGTAAAATAATTGTGAAATTAAGCAACCAAATAATTCAATTAATTAACATACAGACACTTATGTTAATTTTATATTGAATATAAAATTCATTAATAAAGGACAAAAAAACATCTTATTTTCGACTGTGTTTAAAACCTATCAAAAACAGCCATTAATCTAATGATCAAAGCATTCCTAACCTCATTTCAGGTATTAACTTCTGACGAAATTTCGCAATTTGAAAGCCTTCTCGTTAAAAGACATTTAAAAAAAGGAGCATTTTTTATTAGCGAGGGAAAATTCAGCAAAGAAGTAGCCTTTATTAACACTGGTATACTCCGATCCTTTTACACAACGGAGTCCGGAGAGGAAATGACTTATTGCATCAGCTTCCCCAACGCGCTGATGACCGCCTACTCTGCATTTATTACAGGTATGCCAACCATAGAGAACATTCAAGCTATAGCGGACTCCGAGTTGCTTATCATCCAAAAACACGATATTGACAAGCTACAGGAAAGCAGCCCTAACTGGATTCGATTCTCTAAAATCATCGCCGAGTTGCAGTACCTGGAGCTGGAGAAAAGACTCTTCGTATTTCAAAAAGACAAAGCGAAAAAGAGATATATTGATTTATTAGAAAATCAACCGGACTATGTTCAACAGATCCCATTACAATACCTTGCCTCCTATCTTGGGATTACTCCACGTCACCTTAGCCGCTTAAGAAAAGAAATTCAATATTAGACAAATGTCCTGTAAGTCGGGATGAACAGCAGATACCTTTGTCCCGACATTAAATCAGGACAATATGCAAAGCCCAGGAAACAAAAAGAACATATTAATTATTAACGGGCACCCGAACAAGGACAGCTTCTGCTACGCCCTGGCCACAGCTTATCAGGAAGCAGCTATGCAAAGCGGTGCATCAGTAACAACACTTAATATTGCGGAGCTGAACTTCGATCCTAACCTGCAATATGGTTATACCAAACGTATGGAACTGGAACCCGACCTGCTTGCCAGTCTGGATAAAATAAAACATGCGGATCATTTAGTTTGGGTACATCCCGTTTGGTGGGGCGGCTTCCCGGCAATCATGAAAGGCTTTATCGACAGGTTATTTCTTCCAGGACTAACCTATAAATACAGAGAGAATTCATTGTGGTGGGATAAGCTTCTGGTTGGAAAAACTGCAAGGATCATCACCACGATTGATCAGCCTGCCTGGTATTACCGATTGGTTTATGGCAACCCCAGCATCAACCAACTAAAAAAAAGCACACTGGAATTCTGTGGAATAAAACCAGTAAAGGTTACCGCTATCGGGATTATCAAAACAGCAGATCCGGCGAAAAGGGCATCATGGTTGAATAAGGTAAGTTTGTTGGGGAGCAAACACAAATAGTTATTTGAAAGAAAACTTATTCCTCATCAGCTGTGTTATACTCCAACCAGATTTACGACCAGATCAAATATTAATCGAGATCAGTACATGTTAATACTACAGCCATGAATAAATTCTTCAGAGCAATCATCGCCGCATGGGGTGCAAAAAAACTAGGCGGGGGTTGCCTTTCGACCATCATTATATTCATCGTAATTTATATGTTGCTGGGTAAATGTAACAATGGTACACGTGCCGCACATCAAAACCAGCAAGTAAAACCTGTAGCAGCTGGCAGATAAAAATGAAAAAACAAGCATCAAATATCATCAAAAATGGAGAACAATTTATTCATGGACTTTTCTGTAGATAAGGAAAACCATTCTATCAAAGTAGAAAGAGAATTTGCAGCAGCATTACCAAAAGTTTGGGATGCCTATACTAAAAGTGAATACCTGGATCAGTGGTGGGCACCAAAACCATGGAAAGCCAAAACGAAATCAATGGATTTCAGACCTGGCGGCCGTTGGATGTATGCCATGGTTGGTCCCGAAGGTGAAGAGCATTGGGCAGTTATGGATTACCTCACTATACAGGATCAAAAAGGTTATACCGCTGTAGATGCATTTGCAGATTCAGAAGGTAATATCAACACAGAACTTCCGCAGTCTAAATGGGACGCGTCCTTCGAAACAAAAGGAGAAAATACCTTAGTAACTTCTGTAGTTGTTTACGAAGACCTGGCTCAGCTGGAAGCGATCCTGCAGATGGGCATGAAAGAAGGATTAACTATGGCTATGGAAGGACTAGATGAGTTGTTAGTTGCTCAAAAGATTAAAGTATAAAAAACACACGGGCTTGCAACAAAAACAAGCCCGTGTTACATCCCTAAGCTTTTCTAAACACCTAATATCCAACTCACATCAAAAGCATCAGTTACTTCAATTAGCTTTTGGTCATCATCATTCTTTGCAAAAAAATCCTTTTTATCAAATGCCAGTTTTTCAACAAGTTCTTTTCTATCATGGATATTTTTACAGTGCAAAAAAATAGAAATATAATTCCCGATTTTTCTTCCTTCGTTGTGTACCAGATCCGAACCGTGAATAATTATCCTGTCAGAAACCAGCGATCCACTAACAACAGGCATTTCCGTGTAACCAAGTAGCTCTTTTTCAAAAGTTTCAAATTGTAATCCCCCTCCAAAACAGGTTTGGTAAAAGCTGAGCGCTTTTTTACAATTCCCCGAAAATGTGATGAAAATCGCACTTATTAATTTGTGATGATTATGCGCAACCATAGTCGTATAATTCTGCAAATGTTTACGCCTTGCTGAATTCTAATGTTGGCTGAATTCTACTGTTATAAAGATAAGAAACGGCGAGGATACCCAACACCACCAGTGGCAATAACATATACACCATGTTTTTATCTACACAGGCATGGCTGATAAAGGCAAAGATTAAGTTAAATGTAAGCCCTGCATAGGCCCATTCCTTTAGCTTAGCAGGTGTTTTAGCATAAGCAATAGCAAAAACGCCCAGTACTTTACAAATGATCAGTGTGTAGGCAAAATAATCTGGATAGCCCAAAGGTTTTGTGCCTGCAGTCACATATTCTGGTGAAAATAATAGGGTACCAAGTGGCATTACGCCCTCCCAAAGTACGATGATGGCAGTTGCCACCCAAAAGATTACTTTATTTGTCTTCATAATATTAAAATAGATAGGGTTGATTAATTAGTTGATTCGATATATTTCACAAAGTTGTTCAGGATCGCTTGCCATCCTTGTTTCTGAAATTCAGGGTCATTCTCTGTTTCAGCGTCAAATGTGGTTGCTATAGTGGTTTTGCCATTTTGCTCTGCAAACAAAGTAGTGGCTCTTCTTCCATCACCCATGGTGTAGGTAATTTCCTGATGTAATTCCACTTTATCATACGTGCCTTCAAAGTCAAAACCGAAGCTGCCATCTTTGGCTTCCATTCTATGCTTAAACTTACCACCCACGGTGAGATCGTTTTCACTACTTGGGCTATGCCAGCTTGGGTCGGCGGCGTTCCATTGCATAATGTCGCCTGGTGTGTTCCAAGCCTTCCAAACTTTTGCTACGGGAACATGGGTTGCTGCTTCTACCGTAATTCTTGTTATCTGTGCCATTGTATTTTTTCTTTTATTTAATTTACTATTCAAAGATACATTGCGGCATAAAATCAGGCCTGTTGTAAAAACGACAACTTTAGGGGTGAATTATGACAATAAGTATTTCGTAGATTAGTAGCTTAATCTTATAATTGATATGCGAATTTCAATCTTTGTACCTGAGTATGGGGTAATTGAAGCGATTACGCCGCCGTTTAGAAGCTTTCATACTGCCAATGATTTTTTAAGCACATTTGGTAAAAAGCCAATTTTTAACGTAGAGTATGTGGGTTTAAACGAGTATGTGCCAGCCAACAATGGAGAGTACACGATAAAAACCAATAGGTTGCTCAAAGATGTTACTGAAACAGACTTATTGATTATACCACCTACATTTGGCGATACCACCAAAGGAATAGAGGCCAATGCGGAAGCTATACCCTATTTTAAAAAGCTATATGAAAATGGGTCAAGTCTTGCCAGCTTGTGTATCGGGGCTTTTCTTTTAGCCGAGACAGGTTTACTCAATGGTAAGAAATGCTCTACACATTGGGCTCATATTACTGATTTTAAAGAAAGATATCCGGAGGTAGAAGTAGAAGACGGAGCTATAATAACAGAACACGATAACATTTACAGTAGCGGAGGGGCAAGCAGTTTATGGAATTTAATATTATACCTGATTGAAAAGTTTGCTGACAGAGAAACAGCGGTAATGATTTCAAAATATTTTGCTTTAGATATCGGGAGAGATAACCAATCCCAGTTTGCTATATTCAAAGGTCAAAGAAATCATGGTGATGCGGAAATTCAAAAAGTACAGGATCATATTGAAAAACACTATGAAGATAAAATAACCATAGAAACGTTAGCAAATTTAATCAATACGGGTCGTAGAACATTTGAAAGGAGATTTAAAGAGGCCACCAACAATACATCCATGGAGTACATACAAAGAGTAAGAATAGAAGCTGCCAAAAAGTTTTTTGAAGCATCAAGAAAGAATATATCAGAAATCATGTTTGATGTAGGCTATACGGATACGAAAGCATTTAGAGATACATTTAAAAAGATTACAGGGCTTACCCCAATTGAGTATAGGAATAAGTTTGCAAGGCTGGCATACGAGGTATAACACCTTCAACTACCGATTAGGTATTCTACTCCAAAGTACTTATTTAAGATAGCAAATCTTCCGAGTAATATTAAAATATGATTTTAATATTACTCGGTCTTTTGGCAATATTCGAATACTGCACAAAACAACACATCTACTATTTCAAACGCGGCCTTTCCTGTTTTATGGTTTTAGTTTTGCTATTATTGCTACAAGTTTGATGAAAATTAAACTTACCATTATGAAAAAGATAATCCTTACATTTCTCAGCTTCTTTATTGCGCTATCTACGGTAAATGCACAAAAAGGCATCAACTTTTCTCGCAACTACGCTGCGGGAGGAAAAATGCTCATGTGTGTAGACAGTTCAGCCAAAAATGTCTTTTATGCCAGTGTATTTCCAAATCAACCTCATACAGCCTTCAGTTTCTTACCCGAAGTCCATAATGTAAGTATCCAAATCTATTTCAGAAAGACAGACAGTCCACAGCACTATCGGTACACAATTTTGGAGAATAACAAACCGATAGCGGTAAACAAGTCGATCGACATAGCGCAGCTGAAAGATGCCAACGCGGGGGACGAAGAACTATTCCGCTCTACCACTTTTGGCATCTTCCCTATAAAAGATAAAATCATTACAATAATAACTTATGACATCCAAAAGCCTCTGGATGTTTACAAAACTGTGTTTTACGGGAAGCCTATTCCGAGAGCGAAAATTCAAGGTTTTTCAAAGCGCTTCAAAACTGACAAAGGCGTTGATTATAGCTGGATCACCGACCCAAAAGACAGAACAAAGCTTACTTTCACTGAAAAGGACGATGAACTAACCATTGTTAAAGACAAATCAGATATTGATTATCTCTACCATACCTCAATAAAAGACAAGCAAACCAGTAAAATAGTCTTTGAATCCACTGCCTGGAAATATGGTGGCATAGTTGAAGAACATCAGTTATTACCTTATATAAATATCGACAAAAGCATTTTTAAAAAATCGGGAGATTATGAAATTATTATTCAGCCATTGATTAAATGGACTGGATGCATGGATTGCGACATCTCACCAAAAGATATAGAAAAATATATAACCAGACATACACTTTCTATAACTTTAGATGAAGAAAACTATACCAAAAAAGAACTTTTAATCTATACGCTTATCGTAGCATTGTCTATTGGATTAGCCTTTCTTGTTATCCTTTACTTTACCAAAAAAAGAAACAAAAAAATCCTGACAGAAAAAGAGCAGCAAAAAAACACTGCAAAGCTCCAACTTAACTCAATTCGTTCCCAGTTAAACCCTCATTTTCTGTTTAATGCACTCTCTGGCATTCAAAACTTGATGAACAAAAACGAAATAGACAATGCCAACAAATATCTTTCTAAGTTTGCCCGGTTAACTCGCAACGTACTTGATGATAAAGAACTGATTAGTTTATCACAAGAAAAAACTTTATTAGACGATTACCTACAAATGGAGCAATTGCGGTTCGGCTTTAAGTACGAAATTAACTGCTCTGAAAACTTAGATTTAGATAACATAGAAATACCAAGTATGCTGCTACAACCTTTTGTAGAAAATGCCGTGAGGCATGGCATATCGCAAAAAGCTAGCCATGAAAAAATTATAATCACATTTATTAAGCAAGCAAATGATTTGGTCTTAACTGTTACCGATAATGGAAATGGATTTGACACAGAAAAAAAGAGCAATGGTTTGGGTCTTCAATTAAGTAACAGCAGAATAGCACTATTAAATAGCATTTATAAAAAGAACCGCTTTACTTTAGCTATGCAATCAACCACTAACGGCACTAAAATAAGCTTAACATTAACCGATTGGCTATAATATCATGAGGGCAATTTTAATAGATGACGAAATTTCCAACTTAGAAAACCTACGGACTTTGTTAGAAAAGCACTGTCCGCAGGTAACTATAATGGCAACAGCGCAAAATGTAAGTGATGCAGTTGATGCTATTGAAAAATATTTACCTCATTTAGTGTTTCTGGATATTCAAATGGGCGAGCAAACAGGTTTTGATGTACTAAAACTGCTTCCAATGCGTAATTTCGAAGTTATTTTTGTTACCGCTTACGATCAATATGGTATAAAAGCTGTAAAATTTGCCGCCTTAGATTATCTTTTAAAACCCATTGATATTGAAGAATTGATAAATGCAGTAAATAAAGCCCAATATAAATTGGCAACACAAATACAAACTTCGCAGCTGGATTTTTTACTGCAGCAACTAAAAAAGCCAGAAACGAACGTTAGCAAAATTGCCCTACAGATGCAAAGCGAAATAAGGTATGTTACTTTATCTGAAATTATACGCTGCGAGGCAGACAATACTTATACCCACTTCTTCCTTTCGGGTAATGAAAAAATATTGGTTTCTAAATCACTTAAAGAATATGCAGATTTACTGCGCCCCAGCGGATTTTTAAGAACTCACCAAAGCCATTTAATAAATCCAAAATATGTAAAAAGCTGGTTAAAAGAAGACGGTGGCGTTCTACTCTTAATGTCTGGAGAAAAAATACCCATTTCTAAGCCCAACAAGGACACTGTAAAACAAGCCTTGCAACAGCTTTAAGCGACCTCCATGATAACTTACTGAAAACCAATAAAAAAGGGTTGCTTTTTAACGAGCAACCCTTTAAAAAATCAGAAATGAATCTGGTTAGTACCGATCAGCAGGAATACTTTGAGCATTTAAATCGCTTTTTATTGCTTATAGAGCCTATAATCGAGGATTTGGAGAGGAAAAAGTTCATTTAAACAGTCGTCAAAAATAAAGGTGATTTTGCATTGGATCACCTTGACCAGATTATAATAGAACAAAAAACTTGGTAAATATGGGAACCAGTCTTTTAACTATTAAAAAGGTTAAGTTTTACCTTTTCCCGTTCTATTTCTGCAATCAATTCTTCTTCTGTAGGCAGATAGGGCATGTATTTAGTAGCAAAAAGTCTGGGATTATCGTTGATCACAGAATACTTAACTACTGTTTCACTTTTTTCAGTACAAAGAATAATACCTATTGTTGGATTATCACCTTCCGGTTTTTTTAGATCATCAAACATTCGTCTATACATGTCCATTTGACCGACATGCTGATGGGTAAGTTTCCCAGCTTTTAGATCAATTAAAACGAAACATTTAAGTAAATAATTATAAAACACCAAATCAATATAGAAATGATCTATCTCCGTACTAATTCGAAATTGCCTACCCACAAAAGAAAAGCCCTTTCCTAACTCAAGCAAAAATTGCTGCAAGTTCTCTATTAATGCTGTTTCTATTTCAGACTCGTTTGCAGTTGCAGGTTGTTCAATGTTTAGAAACTCAAAGATGTAGGGGTCTTTAATAAAATCTTCAGGTCGTTGTTTTTGTAATATCTTACTATCCTCTTGATTTATAGTTTTATCATTCGAAGACAGTAGCCTATGATAATAGAAAGTATTAATATTACGCTCCAGAGTTCGAACACTCCAGTTTTGTTCAGCTGCTTCGTTTAAATAAAATCCTCTTGCGACCTCATTTTCAACTCTCATGATTAACCTGTTATGACTCCAAGTCAATTTGCTACACAGTGTGTAGCAAATCTCACTATCACGATAGGTGAGATAAAATTGACGAAAATTACGCAAATTAGAGTAGGAAAAACCCTTGCCAAATTCAGTTGTCAAGGCTTTGGAAAGTTCTTTCAATATACCCTCTCCATAAACAGCTCTTTCTTCACCATGCTGTTCTTGCTCAACAATACGTTTTCCGATCAGCCAATATGCCTCAACCATTGCTGCGTTCACAGCAGCGTAAGCGTTTTGTCTGGCTGCAGCTAATATATCTCTGATTTCTTCAATATAGTTGGTCATACTTCAAATTTAAAGAAAACAATCGATGAGGCGCTAATACAGACGAAGAATCCAGAAATACATGTATTTATCATGATAAAACAAATCAAGCGAAATAATGCTTGCCGGATTAAAATAGTTCTAAACTAATCTGCTATTCCCCCTTTACCAGACTGAACCTTTATCAGGAATACTTTGAACAAGTCTGGAATAGCCTAGAACATCGATTTAGCATAAAAAAACCGGACTTTGAAATGTTCAAAGTCCGGTTGTACCCGAGAGCAGATTCGAACTGCCACGCCGTTGCCAGCACCAGCCCCTCAAGCTGGCGCGTCTACCAATTTCGCCACCCGGGTATTTTGTTCTGCAAATATAGATTTATTCAGATAATATCGTCAACCCATCATAGGCTAATTTTATATTCGCGGGTAAATCTTTTTCCACAGCCGCATGAAGTCCTAAATTATGACTAATGTGCGTGAAGTAAGTAGTCTCTGCTCCAACCTTTTGCGAAAACTCAATAGCTTCATCTAAAGTGAAATGCGAAACGTGTTGCTCGTGCTGCAAAGCATTAACAACAAGTATGCGACTCCCTTTTATTTTCTCTAATGTTTCATCCGCAATGGTTTTTGCATCAGTAATATAAGTAAAATCACCTATCCTGAACCCCAGAATAGGTAATTTATAATGCATGATTGGAAGTGGTATAATAGTAGAATTACCCACATTAAACGGCGCTTCATCCGTTATGGTATACAAATCTATCTGCGGTAAGCCCGGATAATGGGCCTCAGCAAAAATATAAGAGAACTCCTTTTTTAAAGCATGCTGTACCCGCTCAGTAGCATAAATATCAATGTTCTTTTTTAGGAGATAATTAAAGGGACGGATGTCATCCAGCCCTGCTACGTGATCTTTATGCTCGTGGGTAAATAGTATCGCATCAAGGTCTTGCACACCGGCACGCAGCATCTGGTACCTGAAATCAGGGCCACTGTCTATCACAATAGTCTTATCTTCAGTTTCTACCAATACAGAAACCCTCAGGCGTTTATCCCGATAGTCTGCAGACTGGCAAACTGCGCATTTACAAGTAATAACAGGGATTCCCTGCGATGTGCCCGTACCTAAAAATGTAACCTTCAAAATATAATTGTTGCAAGCATATAATCAAACTTAGATAAATTACCTTAAGTCTACAACCTCTACACCAGGATATTTCTTAGCATCAAAAGTAAATGTAGACTCCGGCACTTTCACATTAGGTACAAATGTTTTTACATTATAGGTGTACTTGTTTCCATTCTTCTCAAGAATAAGCACACTTGCGATTTGCTTAGCCACCTTATCAATGGTCAGACGGATTTTAAAGTAAGATTTATTGATGTCTGTTGGTGTCAAATCAATGGTCTGGTAAACTTTAGCCCCCGACTTCTTCTCGCCTGTATACAGGTACTTAAAACCCTTCTCGTAGATCGTGAATATCTTTGCAGGATTAAGCGCTTCATCGCCATTGTTTACATTCGTTACCTGAACTTCTTTTTCCTCTTTAAGATACGTCCACAAAGTTTTACCATCACTAATCATATCCTGACTGGTCATGGTAATTTTATACTTATTGGCATTGGCCTTCACATACAAAGTACCTTGCTGGGTTTCTTTGGCATTGGCCTGCTGCTGATCTATAATTAAGGAGAAATCAGTTTTTACAATAGCATAAGAGCGGTATTTTTTACTAACCGCATTCAGTATAGTTTTAGCTTTTGCATCTGTTTGCGCCTGGGCCTGGTGCATATATCCTACTGCTACCAGCAGCAACAACACCATTTTCTTCATCATTCTCTCCATCAAAATATTATTTTTTACCCAACTCGTCCAAGAACTGTTCCAAAGCGTAATCATCAGGAATTAAAACTTCTCTGGCTTTACTTCCCTCGAACGGTCCAACTACTCCGGCAGCTTCCAGCTGATCAATGATCCGGCCTGCCCTGTTGTACCCCAATTTTAACTTTCTTTGGATTAATGATGTTGAACCTTGCTGATGCATCACGATTAAACGGGCAGCATCTTCGAACATCGAATCTCTGTCTGAAGCATCAAAATCCATCTTCGCATTTTCAGCAGCTTCATCAACATACTCAGGTAACTGATAAGCTTCAGGATATCCTCTTTGGTTACCAATAAACTCTGAAATACGATCAACCTCTGGCGTGTCGACAAACGCACACTGTAACCTGATCAGATCGTTACCTGTAGACAATAACATATCACCACGACCAATCAACTGATCAGCGCCGCCGCTATCCAGGATCGTTCTTGAATCGATCTTAGACAATACCCTAAAGGCTAACCTGGCCGGGAAGTTGGCTTTGATCGTACCTGTAATGATATTTACCGAAGGACGTTGTGTTGCCAGTACCAGGTGAATACCTACCGCACGGGCAAGCTGTGCCAAACGCGCAATTGGCGTTTCAACCTCTTTACCTGCCGTCATCATCAAATCGGCAAACTCATCCACAATAAGGACGATATAAGGTAGGAACCTGTGCGAATTATTAGGGTTCAGCTTACGCTTAACAAACTTCTCGTTATATTCTTTTAAATTCCTAACCTGTGCATCTTTTAACAGATCGTAACGCTGATCCATCTCTATACACAGTGAATTTAAGGTGTTAATTACCTTTTTAGTATCTGTAATGATCGCATCAGCTTCACCTGGTAGTTTAGCCAGGAAGTGACGCTCAATCTTATTAAATAGTGTTAACTCTACCTTTTTAGGATCGACCAATACAAACTTAAGTTGTGAAGGGTGTTTTTTATAAAGTAAAGAAACCAGAATAGAGTTGATACCAACAGACTTACCTTGTCCTGTTGCTCCCGCTACCAATAAGTGGGGCATTTTAGATAAATCGCCAATATACACCTCATTTGAAATGGTTTTACCCAAAGCAATTGGAAGATCCATGGTAGTTTGCTGGAACTTTTCTGTAGCCAGGATGCTACGCATAGATACCATCTCAGGATGCATATTAGGCACCTCAATACCAATAGTCCCCTTACCAGGCATTGGCGCAATAATACGGATACCCAAAGCGGCCAAACTTAATGCAATATCATCCTCAAGGTTTTTGATTTTAGAGATACGCACACCCGGCGCCGGGATAATCTCATATAGCGTTACCGTTGGCCCAATGGTCGCCTTGATCTTGTCGATCTCAATGTTGTAATGATTAAGCGTTTCAACAATTTTATTCTTGTTGGCCTCAAGCTCTTCAGAATTTACTGATATTTTATTTGAGCCATAGTTTTCCAGCAATTCAAGATGTGGATATTTATAACTGGAAAGATCTAAAGTTGGATCATAAGTGCCAAATTGCTCTACCAATTCATCAGACTTCTTATCCTCTTCCGTCCTTTCAATCGTTAGCTCAGGTTCAACCTTGTGTGTAACTTCAATTTTCGGACTCAGTACAATTGGTGCTTCAACAACCATTGGAGGTACAGGTACCACTGGCGGTACAGTCACAACAGGTGGCGTCATCACATTTACTGCAGGTGTAAAGACCGGAGCAATTTCCTCTTCTTCTTCCTGTTC
This sequence comes from Pedobacter nyackensis, assembly GCF_900176505.1. Lineage (GTDB taxonomy): Bacteria > Bacteroidota > Bacteroidia > Sphingobacteriales > Sphingobacteriaceae > Pedobacter > Pedobacter nyackensis. Next base: position 192,850 of record NZ_FWYB01000007.1, read on the forward strand.
TTCAAATCGCGATGGTGTAATCACAATGTTCTGCTCACGCTTACGCTGACCCAACTTATCATTCAGACTAAACTCAACAGGCTCTGAGCGCATTTCCCTTTCCAGTTCAATGTTTTCAGGTACATCTGGCGTAAATCCATCCTCTTCCCTTTCTTCTTTCTTCTTGCGCTCAGGAATTTTAAAATCGATATTATAAGCAATAATCAATACGGTTAAACCCAAAAAGGCGATTAAGCCACCTACACCGGCAACACCAATTTGTGCAGTCAGTAACTTGTTTGTCCAGTAACCAAATTCTCCTTCAATATAATGTGGGGTATTGGAAATAAAAGCATGAGCAAATCCTAATGTTAAGGAAGTAAACAGCAAAAAGAACAAACTATAACCCAGCGTTTTTTCGACACCAAAGATTTTCACTTTGAACAGCAGGCGATAACCTATTACAAAAAAAACGAATACAAATAAAAAGGATCCGAGTCCAAACCATTCGTAAATAAACTGGTGCGACAATAAGGCGCCGATTTTGCCGAGCCAGTTTTGTACAACCGGCGGAATATTCACCTGCTGAAGCTCTTCGTAGGTTTTAAATAGATTACTCCATCCACCATTAGCATCGATTACATAGCTATAGTCTTCCTGCCAGGTAAACAGATATGACGTAAAGGCTATTAGAAAATATAGCGACAAGACCAGAAATAGCAAACCTATGATCTTAAACAATCGTCCATCCTCGAAATTAAAACTAGGCAGGATATCTATTCTTTCTTTAAACGGTCTGGTAGCAGATGGTCTTGAGCTTTGCTTGTCTGCAGACTCATTTTTAAATGAATTGGACTTAAATTGGTTTCCCCTTACCGACATCTTAGTAGCTGATTTTAATAATTAACAAACTTAGATAAACTGCACAAGCATTCACGAACATTTTTAAAAAAAAATCAAGTTACGGAATAATTATTATAGCTGTTTAAAGGTCCCATTTGCCTATATTAAATTATTTAAGCAATTTTGACGCCGAAACTAAACAAACGAATGACAGATCTAGAAACATTAATTGAAACGGGAAGCGCACAGGATATTTACGATCTGTTAAACAAAAATCCGGCTCTGGCCAGCAAAGATACCAGTCATGGTATGTCTCCCATTTTATTAGCCTGCTACTATAAAAAACCAAAAATCGCTGCATTAATCGCAAATTTCTCCAATCAAATCAGTCTATTCGAAGCCTGCGCATTAGGCAAACTGGAAGAAACAATCCAGTTAACCAACCGCAATCCGGCCTCAGTAAATTCATTCTCTAAAGACGGATTTACAGCACTGGGCCTGGCTGCATATTTTGGTCATGAGGAAATAGCCCGACTGCTGATTGCAAGAGGCGCAGATGTAAATACACCGGCAAACAATGGCTACAATGTATTTCCGATTCACTCTGCGGTAGCTGATGGGAACCATAATATTACCACTATGCTGCTGAATGCAGGCGCAAATGTAAATGTAGCACAACAAGCAGGTTTTACACCGCTTCATGCGGCGGCACAACTGGGCGATATTGAATTGATTGTATTACTCCTTGAACACGAAGCCGAAGTAAATATCAGAATGGAGGGTGGCAAATTGCCGGCCGATCTGGCACTGGAAAAGGGCTTTAATGAAATTGCGGAGATCCTTAAGGTTTAATTAAACATCCCAAACCCACAATCTGATCTTTTTAATATAATGCCGAACATCCAATACAATGGCGGCAAGCAGATAAAATACAATAGGAAACCCTACTGCAAGAAATGAAGAGTAGATAAAAAACAATCTGATCTTACTGATAGATATATTCAATCGTTCTGCCAGATAAGTGCACACGCCAAAACTCTGTTTTTCAAAAAAGGTTATGATCCGCTGGAACATGTTATTTTTTTAAGATTTTGATTCCTATACCACAATTTAAGCATTTTTTTTGATTGCAATAGCATTTATTTAACTGGAGTAAAGCCTGAGATGCAAAAGCCCGGTCAACTTTAATCCCCTCTTTTACATACTGATTCACGATGAAATTACGCTCTGCGGGGATCTTTTCCAGGAAATCAAATGCCCGCTCCACCAGTGCAGGTTGATCTGTATACTTCCCAAAGGAAAATAAAAAAAGGCAGACCGTATTGATTATGATATTTTGAACAGAGCTAAGCCCCGGCTGAACCACCACATGCCCGGTATTTTTATTGAAATGGTAATGTGTTTGCCAGTATTCATTTACAGGAAGGTCGTTAAAAAGCAAGTACAGCTCAGCAAGCGTTTCAGCTTCCAGTACTTTTGAAAAAAGCTTACTGGATTTCAGATTCAAAGCCGCAAACTGGGCCAGTCTAACTGTAGGGAAGTTTTGCGGCCGCATGCGTAAAAACTTCCATAAAGCCTTATCTACAGCTATTAGGCCATACTTCTTTTTTAAAAAAGCGTATTCTTTCTGTAGTTGTATGGGATAGGGCTCATCAAACTGATGATCTAAAAAGCCCGCCTGCCCAAACAGCAATGCAGAAATCTGCAGGGGATTATCCTGATGCTTCAATAAGATTTGTTGCGGCAAGGCATCTGCAAGCAGCTCGAAAGGAACTGCATTTACCTTAAAGCCAAAGTTCCGGGCTAAGAAATAATAAAACACCTGCTCCCAGTCTCCACAATGGGCCTTAAGTTTAAGGAACACCTCTGCTGATTTCTGCTCAAAACGTTCGATCAGTACTCTGGATAAAACACCTTCAATAATAAACTGATCCAGACTGGCAATGTGCTTTTGACAAGGGAAACTGTTTACTGATGCTATCAATTCATGATAGTTAGCCAGCATGCGTATGGGAAACAGGTTTTCAAGAACCAACACGGGTAACAAACTGCCATTAGTGCGGTAAACGGGGCTATCGTGTTGATAAACCACATGAAGGATTACCGCATTATAAAAAGGATCATTTTGGTGTCCGTGAGCTAGCCAGTCGGAAGATTTGATATGAATCTCGACCTGACCTATCCAGCTGGTTTGATCAATAACCAGTTTAGCCATGCTAAAGTCTGGTCCTGCATCTTTATTTAAAATACCAGGATGCAGTACCTGCAGTTCTTCCCCATCTGCACAATAAAGTTTAGCCGAATTGAACAGTCTGAACTGCCAGATAAAGTGCAAAAAATTCTCAGAAAAATCCATCAACTGAACTTAATCCAAAAGAATTAAATGCTCCTCAAATTAATCGATTTGTTTTGTGCCTTTGTAGTTTGTAATAAATACCCCAATGATAATCAACACAGTAGCAATCAAAATATCAATGGTAATGATTTCATCTAAAATCAACCAGCCCAAAAATAAAGCGATCACGGTATTGAAATAGGTTAACATGGATACTTCTGTCGCACTCACTTTTTTTAACGCGTAGTGATAACAGAAAAAAGCAACCACTGAACCAAATATAGCCAGGTAAGTAACGGCCAGCATGCTGTTTAGGCTCCATAGGGAAACATCCCTGTTGTCGGAAAATATAAACGCCAATACGAACTGAGCTACCGCTGAAAAAGCAAACTGATAAAAAAGATCCAGTAAAATATTGTCGGATGGCTGATTGTTCTTTTTAATGTAAACAGTACCGATGGTCCAGCCCGTTATAGCGAAACACAAAAATAGGATACCCGTTTTATAGTTCGGGTCGAGCAATGCATTTAAACCACTCCGGAATATAAAAGCTACACCCAGAAAGCCGATGATCACACCTAAAAAACCCTTTAAGGAAGGTTTTTGCAAACCTATAGCTACACAGGTAATGAATACGAACAGCGTAGTTAATGCATTTAACAGTGATGTCAGTCCACTGGGTATGGTTTGCTCGGCAACGGTTGTCATGCCGTTTGCCACTACAATCATTAATGAAGACAGCAGCATTTGTCGCCTTGCATGTGGCCAACCTTTCCAGGTCAACTCATGCTTACGAAGTAGAATGAGCAACAGGATAACGGAGGCAATCGTTTGTCGGATTGCCGCAACAAACCATGGCGGTATGGTATGGACTGCAATACGGATGCCCAGATAAGTAGTACCCCATATTAAAGCAACTCCACCTAAAGCAAAAATTAACTTATAATCTATTTTTTTGATCATACCAGACTGGCAGATACCAATATCTGTTCCATCTCTTGTTGTAGTTTCAAGGCTTCTTCTCTGGCCCTTTCCGCAAAATCTTCACCATTGCTGGCGTAAATGATGCCTCTGGCAGAATTGACCAGTAAGCCACACTCGCTGTTTAATCCATACTGACAAACATCGGCCAGACTTCCACCTTGTGCACCTACTCCAGGTACCAGCAAAAAGTTATCTGGTGCCAGTCTTCTGATGTTTTCAAACTCAGCTCCCCTGGTCGCACCAACCACATACATCAGCTGATCGCTATCTGCCCATTGTGAAGAAATACGGATGACTTCTTCGTACAGTTTACCTTCCGGAGTTTGGTGTAATTGAAAATCACTATGTCCGGCGTTTGAGGTCAGGGCCAAAAGTATAACCCATTTATCTTTATAATTTAAAAACGGACCTACAGAATCTTTACCCATATAAGGGGCAACAGTAATGGCATCGAAACTCATTCCTGATTTCTCCTGATTGAAAAAGGCATCAGCATACATGGCCGAAGTATTTCCGATATCTCCTCTTTTTGCATCAGCAATAGTGAAAATATCTGTAGGAATATATTCCCAGGTTTTGATCAGGGTTTCCCAGCCCTTCAATCCCATCGATTCAAAGAAAGCTGTATTGGGTTTATAGGCAACACACAAATCTTTTGTTGCATCTATAATTTGTTTATTGAACTCCAATACCGGGTTATCGTACTTAAGCAGATGTTTTGGAATATTCTCCATCACTGGATCAAGGCCAACACATAAAAAAGATTTTTTAATTTTAATTTGCTCAAATAGTTGCTTCTTATTCATCTGGGGGTAATTTTGATTGCAAAGATGCCAATTTTCAGGATGTTTTTACTTCCTTTGTCAAACTTTTAATTGAAAATAATACAAAGAATTTTAACTTTTTCTTGGAGAATAGATTTCAAATACATACAATTGCAACATAATTCTCTAAAGTTTATCTGACCATTCCAGAAAATCTCATAAAATTTTGTTTAATAACGCCTTTTATAACTGCATTTTATGCTCTGCTCAGTTGATACACTTGACGCTATCTGTCAAAAAAATTAGAAAAAACAACACGATTAAAAAATTCTCTACATCCATATAATGTTTAATAAAACAGAATTAAATGAAAAACTCACTGCCGAATTGCGTGAGATAGCAAAAACTCAAGGCATCCTGAATGCGGATGAATTGCGTAAAGCTGAGCTTGTTGAAATTATTGCCCAAATAACTGAACAACAAACAGAAGCTGAAACTACTCCTAAAGCAACCCCGGCAAAGGCAGTAAAACCAAAGGCTACAAAAAATAGTCCTGCTAAAAATGGTACAGCTTCAGAAGAAAATACCTCGACTGAGAACGTTGAAAAAGTTGAAAGCGTAGTTGCTAACGTTGAAAATACACCAGCAGAGGCTCCAGCAAAACAAGCACAAGCTAAAGATCGTCCTGTAAAAGAACAGGTAGCTAAAGCTCCTCACGAACGTAGGGCGCCAAAAGCAACTCAAAACATTGAGCATGCTGAAAGCACTGAGAACGTTGAGAACGTTGAGCGTAATGAAAATGTTCGAAATGAGACTATTGAGAACAATGAAAGCAACGATACTGCCGACAGCCAGGAAAAAGATCCTCAGGGCGGAGACAGACCTTCAAGAAAAAGGATCCGTATTCCAAAGGATGAAGAGAAAACACAAAGGCCATTTAACAGGGCTTCATTGTTTGACCAACAACCTGCCGGTTTAGGAAACTACAAGCAAGAACCTGCGTTTTCTGCGCCTGTTAATGCAAATACAGAATCTGCACCCGCTCCTGCAACAGAGCCAAGCGCAGCTGCAATTGAAGCTAAACACCAGAACACTGGTAATCAAGATAAAAAACAAAGACCTTTAGAAAACAGACAAAAAGGTCAGGGTACACCTCATCATAAACCAAACGAAAACAGCTATTCTAATCTGGATTTCGACAACACCATTACCAATGAAGGTGTATTGGAAATTATGCCTGATGGTTATGGCTTTTTAAGGTCTGCTGATTATAACTATCTTTCTTCACCGGATGATATTTATGTATCACAGTCTCAAATTAAATTATTCGGTTTAAAAACCGGTGATACCGTAAAAGGAAGCATTCGTCCGCCAAAAGAAGGTGAAAAATACTTCCCATTGGTAAGAGTGGAAACCATCAACGGACGCCTGCCGGCTGATGTTAGAGATCGCGTTCCTTTCGACTACTTAACACCATTGTTCCCTACGGAAAGGTTAAACCTATTTACGGAGACAAACAATTACTCTACACGTATCATCGACTTATTTACACCAATAGGTAAAGGTCAGCGTGGTTTAATTGTTGCACAGCCTAAAACGGGTAAAACGAACTTACTAAAAGAGGTTGCCAATGCCATCGCTAAAAATCACCCTGAAGTTTATCTGATCATTCTATTGATCGATGAGCGTCCGGAAGAGGTTACCGATATGGCAAGAAGCGTAAGAGCTGAAGTAATTGCTTCTACTTTTGATGAGCCCGCAGAACGTCACGTTAAAATTGCAAACATCGTACTTGAAAAAGCGAAACGTTTGGTTGAATGTGGTCATGATGTAGTGATTCTTTTAGATTCGATCACAAGATTGGCAAGAGCTTACAATACTACTGCTCCTGCTTCAGGAAAAATACTATCAGGTGGTGTGGATGCAAACGCTTTACACAAACCTAAACGTTTCTTCGGTGCAGCACGTAACATCGAGAAAGGTGGTTCATTAACCATACTTGCAACTGCATTAACCGATACCGGATCTAAAATGGATGAGGTAATCTTTGAAGAATTTAAAGGTACTGGTAACATGGAGCTTCAGTTGGATCGTAAATTATCTAACAAGCGTATCTTCCCTGCTATCGACATTACCGCTTCAAGCACACGTAGAGATGACTTGTTACATGACAGAGATACCTTACAACGTGTTTGGATCTTACGTAATCACCTGGCAGACATGAATGCTCAGGAAGCTATGGAATTTGTTCAGGCTCAGATCAGAGGTACAAAATCAAATGAAGAATTCTTAATTTCAATGAACAGCTAGTTTAAGATTAAGAATAAAATAAATAAGGAGCAAAGGTAAAAGATCACCATCTTTCATCTTTGCTCCTTTCTTTTTACTAATGCTTCCTTATCTTTGGCCCTTAATCTTTTCTCCCAGCATGAAAAAACACATTCCAAATGCAATTACATGTGCCAACCTTTTTTCGGGTTGCATAGGTATTGTTTATGCCTTTAATGGTTCACTTGAAATAGCGGCGTACTTCGTACTGCTTTCCGGCATATTCGATTTCTTTGATGGTTTTGTAGCCAGGTTGCTGAATGTAAAATCTGCCATTGGTAAAGAACTGGATTCTTTGGCTGATGTAGTGAGTTTTGGTTTTCTACCTGGAGTGGTGATGTTTCAATTGTTGGGACAAAGTGACTACCCTTCCCCTTATTTGCCTTACTTTGGCTTCATTATTACCGTGTTCTCGGCATTACGCTTAGCTAAATTTAATATCGATACCAGGCAAACGGAAGATTTTATCGGCTTAAATACGCCTATGAATACCTTGTTTATCGTATCCTTACCATTTATACAAAAAGATTATCCTGCCCTGATCGGCTCTGCCCCACTGTTGGTTGGATTAATTGTATTGCTAAGCTGGTTGCTGGTGAGCGAAATAAAAATATTCTCTCTTAAATTCAATTCAACAAGCTGGGAAAAGAATAAGCTAAAATATATCTTCCTTATTTTATCGGTAGTACTTATCCCCTTCTTAAAGTTTGCAGCAGTGCCACTTATACTTGTGATGTATATCGGTTTATCTGTTATTCATTTCAGACAAGCAGAAAACAAATAAACCGGCAGTTATTTAGAGTTGTTTTTCCAGATCAGCTTTAGCTTCATCAAGTTGAGCATACAGTACCTCAACAAAAGTGCTGATCTGATCAAATGCTAAAGGTAAACCTTCTATATTTTTAAGATCCCTCGCATTGTTTTCCATCATTTGCATGTGATCTTTAGCGTCCTCACGACCTACATAAGCAAATGTGGGTTTTATTTTATGCGCACAATTAGATACCCTTGGCCAATCCTGATCCTCAATTGCCTTCCCTAAATCAGCGATATACAAAGGAGTTTGGATTTTAAACATATCTATCATTTCTATGATAAATTCAGCGCTATCTCCCGACATGTCTCTTAAATAAGAGAGATCCAGAGGCTCATTGTTTTTTTGTAAGTTTATCATCATAGACAAAACTAATGAATTTATAGTTTCGATACCGACAAATTATCATTTAATCTTTCTAACATTTCCGATACTTTTAACTGAATAATCGGATGCACATATTCAGCGGCAATTTCGTTCAGCGGTTCCAATACAAACTTGCGGTATTGCATCTGTGGGTGCGGTATCTGCAGCTTTTCGCCCATATCCACCACCTTGTTTCCGTAAAGGATCACATCGATATCAATCAATCTTGCACCCCACTTCTCCAATCTTACCCGCCCCAGATCTAATTCGATCTCCAGCACCTTTTCCAGTACCTCCAGCGGACTGAGCATCGTTTTAACGCCAATGGCGATATTCAGGAAAGTCGGCTGATCCTCTTTTCCCCATGCCGCAGTTTCATACAAGGACGACTTCGCAAAAACAACCCCTACATGCTGCTCTATTTCAGTCAATGCATCATTGATCAGCGTTTCCCGGTCGCCCAAATTACTTCCCAGTAACAAATAAACATTTTCACTATCTAATTCCATACAAAGGCTTAATTAATGCGGTAAACTCATCTGTGGTTTACTTATCTTTACAAAATAAATATTTAGCGGTCACATGAGAGAATTTTTTAAATATGTTTTTGCAACAGTTGTAGGAGTAGTTATTTCAATGGTACTCTTTTTAATATTCTTCATCGTGCTCATTGTGGGTATTGTTAAGAGTTCTCTGGATGAGGATACGGTGAATGTACGCAACAATTCAGTGCTTTTTATTAACCTCGACCAAACCATAACGGAGCGTACAATGGACGACCCATTCTCCAGACTTCCGGTTGTAGGTTCAGAAGCAAATAAAAGCATTGGCTTTAATGATGTGATCCGTGCCCTGCGTGAAGCAAAGACAGATGACAACATTGAATGTGTTTACATTAGTGTAAGCTCACCAAACGCCGGCTTTGCTACCATGAGGGAAGTCAGGGATGCTTTGATCGATTTCAAAACAAGCAAAAAGAAAATAATCGCGTATAGCGAAGTGTATACCCAGGGCGCTTATTACCTGGCTTCGGTTGCAGATAAGGTTTACTTAAATCCTGAGGGTGCATTGGAATTTAAGGGGCTGAAATCAGAAACCATGTTCTTTAAAGGTGCCCTTGATAAACTGGGCATTGAAGCACAGATCATCAGAGTAGGAAATTACAAAAGTGCAGTTGAGCCTTTCTTCACGGATAAAATGAGCGACAAAAACCGCGAGCAGGTTACCGTTTATTTGAATGGTTTATATGAGACCTTCCTGGATGGCATTTCAAAAAGCAGGAATATTAGCATGGCAACCCTGCACCAAATTGCAGATGAATACAAAATCCAACAACCTAATGATGCACTGGCCTATAAAATGGTTGATGGGCTAAGGTACAAGGATGAGGTTATAGATGAGCTGAAATCCATTACAGGAAAAGATAAAGACAAGAACATCACAACAGTTACCATTAATGAATATGCCCGAAATGTTGTTGATGATCAGGACCATTCGGCTGCGAATAAAGTCGCCGTGATCTACGCAAACGGAGATATTATGGGCGGCGAAGGAACTGACCAGCAGATTGGCTCTGAACGCATTTCAAGAGCTATCAGAAAAGCGCGTTTGGATAGTACGATCAAAGCGATTGTTTTAAGGGTAAACTCACCGGGAGGTAGCGCCTTAGCTTCTGATGTGATTTGGAGAGAAGTTGTGCTGACTAAAAAAGTAAAACCTGTTATCGCTTCTTTTGGTGATGTTGCCGCATCCGGTGGATACTATATCGGCTGCGCCGCCGATTCTATTTTTGTACAACCAAACACCATAACCGGATCTATAGGGGTATTTGGGGTAATACCGAACCTTAAAAAACTGTACAACGAGAAACTGGGACTAACGTTTGACGGTGTAAAAACCGGCAAATATGCCGATATCATGAGTATCGATCGTCCTATGACTCCTGGTGAAAGATTCATCATTCAAACTGATGTAAACCGCATATACGACACCTTCATTGGCCATGTGGCTGATGGACGCAAAAGATCAAAAGCATATATCGACAGCATTGCTGGTGGAAGAGTCTGGGTAGGAACAGATGCGGTAAGGATCGGGCTGGCCGACAGAACAGGTAATTTCAACGACGCCATAGTTGCAGCAGCAAAAAAAGCTAAGATAAAAACATATAAGGTTGTAGAATACCCTGAAATGCTGGATCCGTTTAAATCATTAATGGAAAACACGACAGAAAAGGTTAAGGCCTATTATGCTAAACAAGAATTGGGCGATAATTACCCAATTTATCAACAAATAAAATCTGCAATAACCAGATCTGGTGTACAAGCCAGAATGCCATTCGAGATTAAAGTTCAGTAAAATAAGCTTCTAGCGTAAAACATAGGCCATCGTTTCAAAAAAACGATGGCTTTTTATTAATTTAGCATCCCATGGAAAACAAGACCATTGCCCGTACCTTACGCCTGCTTTCTCAATTGATGGAACTCCACAATGAGAATCCTTTCAAAATCAAATCTGTAGCCAATGCGGCTTTTAAAGTTGATAAATTACCTTACGCCATTCAGGGCAAATCTCTTGAAGAAATTGCACAGATTGATGGCTTAGGTAAAAGCATATCAGCCAAAGTATGGGAGCTCCTTCAAATTGGCACCATGGTCGAGCTGCAGGAAATCCTTGCTCAAACCCCGGAAGGCATTGTAGAAATGCTGGGCATAAAAGGCATTGGTCCGAAAAAGATAGTGGTCATCTGGAAAGATCTGGGCATTGAAAGCATTGGTGAACTTTATTACGCCTGCAACGAAAACAGGCTAATTGAAGCCAAAGGTTTTGGTCTAAAAACTCAGGAGGAGATTAGAAAAATCATCGAATTTAAAATGGCCGCACATGGAAAATTTCTATATGCCCATTCTGAGGCAACGGTCAATCAGTTATACGCAGATCTTGCTGTGTGGTTAAACACCATTAATGGCGACCCATTATTGGGTATCGCAGGCGATTACCGCAGATGTCTGGAAATTATTGAAGAAATTGAACTGGTTATTGGTGCAGACAGCATTCAGGAAGTTCAGGAAAAGCTAAATACCTTCAAACAACTCAGCTTTGAGCAACTGGCAGATGGAAATTATTCGGCTAGTACTGAATTAGGCTTAAAGATCAATTTATATCTGGTTGAAAAGGCCGACTTTTACCTGAATTGGTTTAAGCTTACCGGCAACCAACAGCATGTGGAAGCTGTACTAGCCCTTGCCGGAACAGGTCCTTTTAGCAGCGAGGAAGAGATTTATAAAAAAGCCGGACTGGCATTTGTAGCGCCTGAATTAAGGGAAGACTTAAATGAAGTTGAACTGGCAAAAGAAAATAAACTTCCTGAACTGATTACCTATGCCGACCTAAAAGGAAGCTTACACAACCACTCTACATGGAGTGATGGTGTGCATACGCTGGAAGAAATGGCTGTGTATTGTAAAGACACACTTAAACTGGAATACCTGGGCATGTGCGACCACTCCAAATCGGCCTTTTATGCCAATGGATTGAACGAACAGCGCATCTATGCACAACACCAGGAAATTGATGCCTTGAATGCAAAACTTGCTCCCTTCCGTATTTTTAAAGGGATAGAAAGCGATATTCTGTATGATGGATCTTTAGACTATAGTAATGATATTTTAAAAACCTTCGACTTTGTAGTTGCTTCTGTACACAGTATTTTAAGGATGGATGAAGAAAAGGCTACATCAAGACTAATTACAGCGATTGAAAACCCGTATACGACTATTTTAGGTCACCCTACCGGCAGATTGTTATTAAGCAGAAAAGGCTACCCTATCGATTACGCTAAAGTAATTGACGCCTGTGCAGCAAACAACGTGGTGATAGAGATCAATGCAAACCCGCTTAGGTTAGACCTGGATTGGCGCTGGCATCGCTATGCGCTGGAAAAAGGCGTATTGCTTTCCATAAATCCTGATGCGCACAGAAAAGAAGGCTTTCATGACATGCACTATGGCGTGTTGATTGGCAGAAAAGGTGGTTTAACCGCAAAACAATGCCTGAACAGCTATTCATTAAGCGAAATAACAGCCCTTTTTGAAGGCCGGATCAACAATATTTAATCATTATAAAAGCCATTATGCTTACCTTTGACTTTAATAATCGAGCATGCTAACAGAAAAACTATATAGTGCCCACCTTAACCATACCGCTCCGAATATATTGGTTATAGGCGATCTCATGCTCGACCACTATCTATTTGGTTCAGCAACCAGGTTATCACCTGAAGCCCCGGTTCCAATTCTAAATGCAAAGAAAGAATCAAAAATTATTGGTGGTGCAGCAAATGTGGCCAGCAATCTTATTGATCTGGGGGCTAAGGTTTATCTGGGAGGAGTTGTTGGTAACGATGCCTTTGCTGAAGATGTTAAAGATCTTTTAATTGCGAAGGGCATCAATAGTCGGCTGATTATAAACGACGAAAGCAGGGTAACAACAGTAAAAACCCGTGTTATTGCAGGTAATCACCATATCGTTAGAATTGACAAAGAGGACACACACAACATATCTGCTAAACTGGAAGAATCCTTTTTTGGGTATCTGAGCCCATATATTGAAAAAGCAGACATTGTAGTGCTCTCTGATTACAATAAGGGTTTACTTACCCCTGGCCTGTCTTTAAGGATCATTCAATATTGCCAAAGCAAGGGGAAAAGAACTTTGGTAGACCCAAAAGGGCTGGATTACAGCAAATATGAAGGTGCTTTTTTGATTAAGCCTAACCGTAAGGAATTGGCTGAAGCTGCCAAAGCAGAATGCATCAATACAGATGAGGACTTAGTTAAGGCCGCTCATGTCATATTGGAGGCTACAAAAGCTACCTATTTAATTGTAACGCTTTCAGAAGCCGGAATTGCAATCATCACTAAGGATGATTACAAAATTCTACCGGTTGCAGCTACAGAAGTATACGATGTAACTGGCGCCGGAGATACGGTAATAGCTACTTTAGCCTATTGCCTTGCTTTAGGTCTGGATATTGAAGAAGCAGCAACAGCTGCTAATCACGCTGCATCTATTGTCATCAAACACATTGGAAGTGCAACTACCAACATAGAAGAAATCATTGCATCTTTAAAAACCGATTAACATTCATGGTATTAGACGAATTAAATCATCATAGACTAACCATTGATAAAGTCATTTCAAGTCTTGTTCCTCAAATTGAAGAAGGCTGTAAGCTGATCACTGAAACCATATTATCGGGTGCAAAAGTTTTAATCGCCGGAAATGGCGGAAGTGCCGCAGATGCACAACACATCGCTGCTGAATTAACTGGCAGGTTTGTAAAAGAGCGGAAAGCATTGCCTGCAATTGCACTCACGGTCGACACATCAGCATTAACCGCAATCAGCAATGATTATGGCTATGAAATGGTATTTCAACGTCAGATAGAAGCTTTGGCTCGTCCGTCCGACTTATTTATAGCCATATCAACCAGTGGCAACAGCGCAAACATATTAACAGCTTTAAAAGCAGCTAAAGAAATGGGTTGTAAAACGCTTGGCTTATCCGGCAGAGATGGCGGTTTGATGAACGACCTTTGTGATTTAAACATTGTCATCCCTGAAAACAATACTGCCAGAATCCAGGAAATGCACATTCTTATCGGACATATCCTGTGTAATGCAGTAGATCAATTGTATTAATCATGAAGAAAGATACCAAACAGACATTAACACAAAAAATCTTTTCTAAAGATGACCTTGTAGCCCAATCCAAAATATGGAAGGCTGAAGGGAAAAAGATAGTTTTTACCAATGGCTGTTTTGACATTGTTCACCCCGGTCATATTGCTTATCTTGGTGATGCAGCTAATTTAGGGGATATCTTAATTATCGGATTAAATTCAGATCAGTCTGTATGCAAATTAAAAGGAGAAAACAGGCCTATAAACAATGAGTTCAGTCGCACTCAACTGATTGCTTCGATGTTCTTTGTAGACGCTGTCGTGCTTTTTAATGAAGACACTCCGCTTAACCTGATCACGGCCATTAAACCTGATGTATTGGTTAAAGGAGGTGATTATACTTTAGATAATATTGTTGGTGCAAAGGAAACACTTGCCAACGGCGGTGAAGTTAAAGTACTCAGTTTCCTGCCGGGGTATTCGTCGACCGGCATTATAGAAAAAATTAAAAACACTTAATAGAGGTTAAGCATTTGGAAACACCTAAAAAGATTCTGGTAATACGATTCAGCTCTATGGGCGATATCATTTACACTACTCCGGTAGTGAGGTGCCTAAAGGAACAATTACCAAACTGCGAAATCCACTTTCTTACCAAAACGCAGTTCCAATATATTTACCAAAACAACCCCTATTTAACTAAGCTACACACCCTTAAACCAAAGTTATCGGATACCATCAAAGACATTAAGGCTGAAAAGTTCGATTTGATTATAGATCTGCACAATAACTTACGCACTTCTATCATTAAGCTGGCAACAGGGCTCCCCTCTTCTACTTACAAAAAGGATAGGATCAGCAAATGGCTGGCTTTAAAATTCAAATGGAATAGATTCATTTCGAAAAAGCATTTGGTAGACAGATACCTGGAAACTGTGAAATTTCTTGGTGTTAAAAATGATGATAAGCCCATTGATTACTATATTTCAAAAGCCTACAATTTATCAGAGTTTTTACCTGAAACGCATCAGCAAAAATTTGTTGCCTTTGTTATTGGGGCAACCCATTTTACAAAGCGGCTTCCTAATGATAAAATCATAGAAATATGTAAGGGAATAAACCTGCCTATTGTTTTACTCGGCGGTAATGATGTGAAAGATAATGCGTTGATCATTCAGCAAGCTGTGGGCAGTAATGTGTACAATACCTGTGGCCTTACCAATCTGGATCAATCTGTTTTCCTGGTTTCTAAGGCGCACAAAGTAATCGGCTTTGATACTGGTCTGACGCACATTTCTGAAGCATTCGACAGGCCTTTAGCCTCTATCTGGGGCGGAACAACTCCCGATCTTTTGGGCGTACATCCTTACAAAATATCTGATTCGTTAATTGTTGGTGAAGATCTTTCCTGTAGGCCATGCTCAAAATTCGGTTTAGAGAAATGTCCGTTAGGTCATTTTAAATGTATGAAAAACATTAACCCTGATATAGTTGTTAGTTTTATAAACTCGTAATCTTCGCTCATATATGAAGCACTTGCTATTGGTTAGACATGGTAAATCGGAATGGGGAAATGCCCATCTAGCAGATTTTGACAGGCCTTTAAACCCGAGAGGTCATAGAAATGCCCCAGAAATGGCGGCTAGACTCGTTCAAAAAGATCTTGTCCCCCAGCAGCTGGTAAGTAGTCCGGCACTAAGAGCCATTACCACAGCCAAGCATTTTGCTCAAGCGTGGAAAAAATCACCGGAACAGATAAAAGAAAATGCCTCAATTTATGAGGCAGATGTGAAAGCTTTGTTAAACGTTGTAAACGGGTTTAACAATAAGTACGACTATATTGCTGTTTTCGGGCATAACCCGGGTCTCACAGACTTCACGAATTACCTCAGTGATGCGAATATTTACAACATCCCTACCTGCGCTACGGTATTGATAGAATTCCCTGTTGACGACTGGGAACTCGTAAGTCGCCATACAGGTACACTTCTTCGTTTTGATTATCCTAAAAGTCTTACGGACGATTAAAAATGCAGGTGTTTTACAGTAAGTCCGTTGTTGATTAACTGTTTCAAAGAGTCGATACCAATTTTAAGGTGTGTTTCCACATATTTGGAAGTCACACTACTATCGCTTTCTGTAGTCTTTACCCCCTCCGGAATCATTGGTTGATCTGAAACCAGTAATAATGCTCCAGTTGGAATTTTATTAGCAAAGCCTGTAGTAAAAATGGTTGCGGTCTCCATATCCACTGCCATTGCCCTCAAACTTTTCAGGTATTTTTTAAAAGCCTTATCATGCTCCCACACCCTGCGGTTGGTTGTATAACAGGTTCCCGTCCAATAATCTCTTGAATGATCACGTATGGTAGTTGATATCGCCTTCTGTAAGGCAAAAGCCGGTAATGCTGGTACTTCGGCAGGCAGATAGTCATTTGATGTCCCCTCCCCTCTAATAGCGGCAATAGGCAGGATTAAATCCCCCAGCTGGTTCTTCTTTTTCAATCCGCCACATTTGCCCAAAAACAGCACCGCTTTAGGCTTGATTGCTGTAAGCAAATCCATCATAGTTGCGGCAAGTGGACTTCCCATTCCAAAATTTATAATGGTGATCCCATTAGCCGTAGCACTTTGCATCGGCTTATCCAGGCCCATAATTGGCACGTCATCATGCCATTCTGAGAACATCTGTAAATATTTACTGAAATTTGTCAGCAATATATATTGACCAAAATCTTCTAAGGGTCTTCCGGTATACCTCGGCAACCAGTTTTTAACAATCTCCGCCTTAGATTTCAAACCCTTTCTAACAGGAGATTCAACTTCTTCTATTTTCTTTTCTTTACCAGCTTGCTCCTCTTTTTTTACGTCTTTTTCTTCGTTCATATATGCTCCTTTCTATAATACAAGATACTAAATCACAGCACCCATACCCGCCAGAATGCCTAATTTCTTTTAACACCCTTCAAATAACAATATAAAAAAAAATCCCCGGTAAACCGGGGATTAAATCATTATGCAGCTTTTAATTTCTTAAAGTCTGCTTTTTCAAACTTCTCTATCGCATAATCGAGCGTGATGTTTAATTCCTTCACGCTGGTATCGGATGGAATCTCGAACATGGCGTCCAACATAATGGCTTCACAAATAGACCTCAGTCCACGTGCGCCAAGTTTATATTCCATGGCTTTATCCACGATAAAGTCTAAAACCTCATCACTAAAGGTAAGATTCACATCCTCCAGGTCGAACAATTTCACATACTGACGAACCAACGAGTTTTTAGGCTCTGTAAGGATGTTACGCAATGCTTGCTTATCCAAGGGGTTAAGGTGAGTTAAAACAGGTACACGTCCGATCAATTCAGGTATTAAACCAAATGATTTTAAATCCTGAGGAGTGATGTATTTATACAAGTTTTTCAGATCCAGCTCTGCATCATCTTTTTTAACTTTATAACCTACTGCCTGCGTGCGCAATCTGTTGGCGATTTTACGTTCTATACCATCAAAAGCACCACCGCAAATAAATAATATATTATTTGTGTTTACAGGGATCATTTTCTGGTCCGGATGCTTACGTCCGCCCTGAGGTGGAACATTCACTACCGTACCTTCTAAAATCTTCAGCAAGGCCTGTTGTACACCTTCACCAGATACATCACGGGTAATGGAAGGGTTATCACTTTTACGTGCTACTTTATCCACCTCATCGATGTATACAATTCCACGCTCAGCAGAAGCTACGTCATAATCTGCAGCCTGCAATAAACGGGTAAGGATACTCTCCACATCTTCCCCAACATATCCGGCTTCGGTAAGTACCGTAGCATCACAAATACAGAAAGGTACATGCAAAATTTTAGCAATCGTTTTAGCCAATAAAGTTTTACCCGTACCAGTTTCACCTACCAGCATGATGTTTGATTTTTCGATCTCTACTTCATCTACTTTATCAACCTTCTGACTTAACCTTTTGTAGTGGTTATATACCGCTACAGAAAGTACCTTCTTAGCGTCATCCTGACCAATAACATATTGATCAATATGCGCTTTGATTTCCTGTGGTTTCAACAGGGTAACCGAAGTATCTAAAGGTTTTGATTTCTTACTTCCCAATTCCTGCACCAGCAGCTGATTAGCCTGGGTAACGCATTTATCACAGATATATGCATCCAGACCCTCAATAAGCATTAAAGTATCCTGCTTACCTGAGCCACAAAACGAACAACGGGATTCTTTACTTTGTTTAGCCATCTCTTAGTCTTTGTTGCTAGCACCTAGCACTTCATCAATCATTCCAAAGCTTTTCGCTTCATCCGCTTTCATCCAGTAATCACGGTCTGAAGCTTTCTCTACCCACTCGTACGATTGTCCGGAGTGATTAGAAATAATATCGTACAATTCTTTTTTCAATTTAAGCATTTCTCTCAGGTTGATCTCCATATCTGAAGCTACACCTTGTGCACCTCCCGAAGGCTGGTGAATCATTACACGTGAGTGAGGTAACGCTGCGCGTTTTCCTTTGGCACCTGCAACCAATAAAACCGCACCCATAGATGCTGCCATACCAGTACAGATTGTTGCCACATCAGGAGTGATGTATTGCATAGTATCATAGATACCTAAGCCTGCATATACAGATCCGCCCGGTGAGTTGATATAAATCTGAATATCTCTGTTGCTATCAGTTGATTGTAAGAACAATAACTGAGCTTGAATAATATTTGCATTTCCATCATAAATGGCATCACCTAAAAAGATGATACGATCCATCATCAAACGTGAGAACACATCCATTTGAGCAACATTAAGCTGACGTTCCTCAATGATGTAAGGAGTCATGCTTTTCGGTGAATTGTTAGTAGCACCTATAAAACGGTCAACATTTAAACCATTTATACGGTGATGTTTAACTGCGTATTTTCTAAATTCGTCTTTATCTATCTTCATGATTTATAATTGTTATTTTAATCATTATGAATTTTTGTTCGGTTGCGAAACCTCCATAATGTGTTTTTCTTCACCAATAGTAATAAAACTAAATTGGTAATTTATTGTGGTATTGTAAAATTTGAGTTTCCTTTTTATATAAATAAGGCGGCCTTAATAAAAGCCGCCTTATCTGTAATTTATAAAAATTAAACTTTAAGCTGTATAAAACAGCATTTATTTCATTTCAATAAACTTGTTATAAGCTATTTCTTTTTGGTCTAAAGTAGCCACTGATTTAATGTAATCAAACACTTTCAAAGCTTTAACCTCATCGAAAATACGGTTTGCGTTGTCTTTCTCTTTCAGGAAAGTAGCCGTGTACTGAGCCAATTGATCTTCTGGCATCGGGGTTGGGCTATACATTCTAAACTGAGCATCTAAACGTTGTTTAGCAGTTTGGAATACATCTTCGTATTTAATTTCGATGCTATTGTCTTTAATCAATTTGTTCTCGATTAAAGTCCATTTCAGGTTTTTAGCGAAATCGTCATAACCTTCAGCCAATTCTTCTTCAGTTAATTTCTCGTTAGTAGCTTTTAACCACTTACGTAAGAAGGCATCAGGAAGTTCGATATTTACACTTTCAATCAATTTAGTGTACATATCATTTTGCAGTTTGCGATCAGCATCCTGATTGAACATGCTTTCGATTTCTTCAGTGATTTTAGCTGTAAAACCAGCTTCATCAGTTACTACACCAGCACCAAACAATTTATCAAAGAACTCCTGGTTTAAATCAGCTTCCTCTAAACGGTTTACATTTTTAACCGTTACCTGGAATTTAGACTGTAGATCTTTAGCATCTTCTTCGCTGATGTTTAACAATTTGGCGATGATCACCTCATTTTTATCAAAAGCTTTTTGAACATCAAGTTCTACAACATCATCCTTTTTTAAACCGATTAAAGATTTTAAAATCTTTTTATCAGTAACCTGATCTAAACGAATAGAACCGGTACTGTTGATTCCACCTTCAAAAACTGAACCATCAGCAGAAAGTTGTGCTAATTCGGCATAAAGTACATCCTCTTCTGCCGAAACTTCAGGGTTTGTCATTTTGCCATAGCTTTTACGGATATTTTTAATACGTGCAGCAAGCGTTTCTGCGTCAGCTTTAACCACGTATTGAGTAAATTTATCTTTAGCAGTGATCTTTACATCGATTGCTGGAGCAAGACCTAATTCATAATCAAATTCAAACTCATCTGTGTTATCCCATTTGAATTCTTTAGTATCATCCATTACCGGTAAAGGCTGACCAAGGATTTCTACTTTATTATCTGTAAGGTGCTTGTTTAATGTCTCACTTAATAAATTGTTGATTTCTTCTACAAGGATGCTTCTACCGTACATCTTTTTGATGTGAGCTGCAGGAACCATTCCTTTACGAAAACCTGGAAGGGTTGCTTTTTTAGCTTGTTCTTTTATAGATTTATCAACCTTTTCAGTATAATCTTCAGGCGCAATCTTAATTTTTACAACCGCGTTTAAGTCGTTAATTTTTTCCTGTGTAATGTTCATCTTTCTGAATCAATAATTATTAATGTCTATATACAAAAAATCCCCCGTGTCGCGGAGGAAGTTTACCGCGGAAGAATTGACTCCCAATCTACCGCTCAAATTTCCCTTTCGAGGGCGCAAATATATGCTTTTTTGTTGATTTCAAAGCTTATAATTTAAAATATTATGTCGATAAAATGTCTGAACTTCAGCACTCCCAGGACATAAAAAAACCTCCGCATCAATAGATACGGAGGTCAGCAAAAACGATATTTTTAGCCACTAAACACTTCTTACTGTAGTATTCCCACCTCCATCAAGTGTTAAATTTACAGGCTTATTATTCGCCCAGCCACCTCTGGTAAAATCAGGAATATCGATACTCGATGATCTTTTAGAAACAGATTTTTTACTTAACGGAATAATACAACTCCAGGCCGCAGCATCGTAAACATCCTGGTCTAATGGCAAGCCATTACGCAGACAGTCGATCAAGCGCCAATCCATGATAAAATCCATTCCACCATGACCGCCCACCTTTTTAGCGATCTCACCTACATGTTTTATAATTGGTGGACTATAAGTCTCATACAACTTCTTTAATTCTGCATCTTTCACCCACTCTTCTCCAATAGCAATGCGCTCCGGTTCAGGATACTTACTCGCAAAAGCTTTCGTACCACTTAGCACGTGAATTCTGGAATACGGTCTTGGTGTAGACACATCGTGCTGCAGCATCATCGTCTTACCTTTAACCGTTCTAATCGTGGTTGTATTCATATTTCCACGGTAGTTTCTACCCACAAACTGCTTGTAGAACTCGTCCTTTTGCGCTCTTTTCTCTGCCTCCGGCCCCATCAGAAAATCATTACTTGATACAGAAACCAGGTAATCCATCCTATCCCCTCTGTTGATGTTCAGACACTGAGCAATCGGTCCAAGCCCGTGAGTAGGGTACAAATTCCCATTGAAATCAATATTTTCTTTCAATCTCCACATATCCTGATAACCCTTTTTGTCGAAGTTCAAGCCCAGCAAATCATGATTATAAGCACCTTCTGCATGAACCAGTTCACCAAACATGCCATTACGAACCATGTTTAGCGTCAACATCTCAAAGAAGTCGTAGCAGCAATTTTCCAGCATCATGCAATGCTTACGTGTTTTTTCAGAGGTCTCCACCAGCTTCCAGCAATCTTCTATTGTTAAGGCAGCAGGCACTTCAGTAGCAGCATGACAACCATTTTCCATGGCGTATACAGCCATAGGTGTATGCAAATCCCATGGCGTGCAAATGTAAACCAGATCAAGACCTTCCTTATCGATCATCTCTTTCCAGCCATTCTCTCCTGAATATTCCTTTGCCTTAGGCAAGCCTTTTTTAGTCAGATATTTCTGCGCTGCAGTTGCTCTTTCAGGCAATTTATCGCAAAGCGCTTTAATCTCTACGCCTTCGATAAATGACAATCGGCTTACGGCACCCGGACCTCTCATACCGAGTCCGATTACACCAACCTTCACCTTATCAATTTTAGGTGCAGCGTAACCACTCATGTTAAATCTGGGCGCAGAATTGTTACCATTTAAAGACCCCGACAAAGACTCATCGATAGCATTATTTAAATCTCCTCCATTGTTCGCCTGAACAAGAGCCGGCAATCCAAGCGTTAGTGCTCCGGATCCAATGGCTAGTTGTTGTAAAAATTTTCTTCTGTTTGGTTTCATGTTTATGGTGTGGTTCTTAAAAGCTGGAACAGCGTTTTGGATAAATATAATTCTTTCAGGTCAATTGAACTAAAAAAATTCAAACATCATATGCGCCTCTTTTGTCAACCCTGATTAAAAGCGGTTAGCCAGTATCTCTTTTGACGCATTTAGTTTACTTTCCTCCAACTACACCGTTTTAAATTTAGGTCCATCAAAGGACCTAAATACGCCATTCAAAGGACTGCTAACCCATTGAATCTCCTATGATCCTCCTTTGATCTACCTTTTTTCTTCCTTTCGTACTAAGAGGCTGGCCAAAGGACACCTAGACTTATCCTATACTTTAATCCCTCCTCCACAACAGTTGAGATTGATGCCAACATTTGATCTTGACGCTGTAAATCAGTAAGTTACGAAATTTAAGAAACAATAAAAAAGCAGCCTTTCGGGCTGCTTTTAAACAATGTGCGGAAGAAGGGACTCGAACCCCCACGCCGTGAAGCGCCAGATCCTAAGTCTGGTGCGGCTACCAATTACGCCACTTCCGCATTTGGATTGTTTTGGGATTGCAAAGATAGAGATAGTTTTTAAAAGTCAAAAAGGTTTTTGATTTATTTTCACTAACCCAACTTAACACACTGGTTTACAGTAAAAATATTTTAATATTATTTTTTAAATAATTTGCGAAGGCATGTTTACAAGTCCGGAAAAAATCCTCTTTCAGGTATTTTCCACCAATCATTTTATGATTTAATAGATTTTCGAGGTTCGCAGATCAGAAAGATGAAATTTTACAATAATTCCTTTTGTAATTGAAACAGGTATTGCACAGCCTTAACCAACCTGCTGCCGTACCAGGAGAACATCTCGCCATCAACCAGCATCACCTTAGCATCAGGAATCACGTTTCGAATTTCCTCCAAATGCTTTTCTTTAAAAGGGTATGGTTCAGAAGAAAGAAATATCAGATCGGGTTTCAGGGCTTTTAAGGCATCCAAATCAATTTCCGGGTACCTACTCTGTTTGATGACGTTTTGCAAACCATTGATCGTTAAAACATCATCTATAAAAGTATTTCGGCCGGCCATCATGTAAGGCTCCCTCCAAATCAAATAAGCCACCGTTTTGTTAATCCCACGCTGTAAGGCCAGCGTCTGTAAATCATTGAAGCCTGCATGGATCAAATGATTTAAATAAGAAGCCTCCGGCGACCTATCCACCAACTCCCCTATTTGAGTTATCGTTTTTTTAGCATCATCAAGCGTATAAATATCACTCATCCATACCGGAAATTCATCCATCAGCTCCTCAATCTGAGCCTGCTCATTTTCCTCCTTATTGCCAATAATCAGATCAGGTTCCAGACTGCGGATCAGGTCGATATTTAACTTTTTGGTCCCTCCTACCTTTATGCGCCCTGCAAATTTCTCCACTGGATGAATGCAAAACTTAGTCAGACCAACAACTTCATGATCTAACCCCAGATCAAACAACAGTTCGGTTTGAGAAGGAACTAAAGAAATAATTCTTTTAGGAGGATAATTAATTTGAATGGTATTACCTAGCTGATCTGTAAAACTGCGTTGCATAAGACAAAGATACCATCAAATCCATAAAAAAAGGATCAGAAATAGCTTTCTGATCCTCAATCCTATTTTAGTTATTAAAACTGTTTAAATCACTGTTCCATTAGGAATAACAGCTCCTTTTTTAACGACAACAATTCCATCTCTAACCGTATACAGTTGATGATCGCCATCGGGTAAATGATCTCCTCCGATTATTTTCACATCGTTCCCGATACGGCAATTCTTATCTACCAGTGCATTTACAATCCTACATCTTTTGCCTATTCCGATCAAAGGTTTTTCCTTCTCATTCTCTTCCTCAATTTCCTGCAAAGTCTGGTACCTGTCGCTGCCCATGATATAAGCATTCTCCACTACCGTATCTACTCCTATCCTCGATCGGACACCAATAACAGCATGTTTAATCTCTGAAGCCTGTAAAATACATCCTTCGGCAATCACAGCCTTATTCAAGGTAGTACCTAGTATTTTTGATGGCGGCAGCATCCTTGGTCGGGTAAATATACTTTGATGACTGTCGAACAGATCAAATTTAGGGATATCATCAGTAAGCCCCAGGTTGGCTTCAAAAAAAGAAGCGATAGTACCTATATCCGTCCAGTAACCTTCATACTGAAAACTGAGCACTTTATTATGCGCCATTGCCCTTGGAATGATCTCTTTACCAAAATCCTTCTCGTCAGGATTATCCAACAGAATTTTAATCAGCAAATCGCGGTTAAAGATGTAAATACCCATTGAAGCAAGATAATTACGGTTCTCTGCCTGCATTTCAGGTCCGGTATCAGACGACCAATCAACCAATAATTCGGCGGCAGGTTTTTCAATAAATGAGGTGATAAAACTCTCTTCATTCACCTTCAGGATACCGAAATCGGTCGCGTCTTTTGCGGTTACCGGAATTGTAGCAATACTTACTTCAGCTCCTTTACTGATGTGCTCCTGAACCATTTTATTGAAATCCATCTGATACAACTGGTCTCCCGAAAGGATCAACGCATATTGAAACTCATGGTTTAGTAAATGATGCATGGTTTGCCTTACAGCATCGGCTGTTCCCTGAAACCAGGTAGGGTTATCAGGTGTTTGCTCCGCGGCAAGGATATCCACAAAAGCGCCGCTGAAATGACTGAAATGATAAGTGTTTTTAATGTGTTTGTTTAGTGAAGCAGAGTTGAACTGGGTTAGCACAAACATTCTGTGTATCCCGGAATTCAGGCAATTAGAGATTGGAATATCTACAAGGCGGTATTTTCCGCCTATTGGTACCGCTGGTTTAGAGCGTGTTTGCGTTAATGGCGCTAGCCTCGACCCCTGGCCACCGCCAAGAATCACCCCCAATACATTGTCAGTCATAGTTTTTCATTTTATATTTGGTACAGATCTATATATTGTTGCGCAGCCCTATCCCACGAATGATCCAGCTGCATGATAAACTTACGTATTTCTTTTACTCTTTTTCCGTCAGAAGATGTTTCCTTTTCATCCGTATATAGTTCATAAGCACGGCCTATAGCATGCCCCACGTCCCATACACTGGTTTGATCATGACAAATACCAAAACCATCATCTCCGATATCAATTACTGTATCTTTTAGTCCACCAATCCTTCTAACAATCGGAACAGTACCATATCTCATTGCGTACATCTGATTTAAGCCACAAGGTTCAACCCGGCTGGGCATGAGCAGGAAATCTGCCCCTGCATAAATCTGATGCGACAGTTGTTCATTATAACCTATGTAAACATTGTAATTTCCAGGGAACACTTCTTTTAACTGCCACAACCGCCCTTCTACCTGAGGATCACCTGAGCCAAGTACCAATATATTGATTTCGTTATTATAAGTGATCAATGCATTATAAAATATATCCGGCAGTAAGTCGGCCCCCTTTTCACCTACCAGTCTGCCAATAAAAGTAAACAGCGGCTTTTCCGGATCAAGGTTAAAAGTAGCACAAAGGGCCTCTTTATTTGCTTTCTTTCCGGCATCAACTGTGCGGAGTGTATATTTCTTTTCCAGCATGGGATCCGTTTGTGGATTCCATACGTCATTATCAATTCCATTTAAAATACCGAACGATTTACTACGCTCCTGAGCCAGTAAGTCTTCCAGTCCGTTTGCCTTAAAGCTGATCTCATCCAGGTAACTTGGCGAAACTGTTGTTACCCTCCAGGCACATTTTATCGCCGAAGCCAGTGGATTAATACAACCCTGCCAGTCTAACTTTCCGGATTCCCATAAATCAAATGGCGGAATATAATGCAATTTATCCCAGCCAAACTGCCCTTGATATTGCGCATTGTGTATGGTTAAAACCGTAGGAATCTGACTTAAATTTTTAAACTGGTGACAATGACCGGCCATAAAAGGTATTAATCCGGTATGATGGTCGTGACAATGGATTACATCCGGACGATGCTCCCACTGTGCAATCCAATCGAGTACGGCTATACCAAAGGCAAGAAAACGTTCTGTATCGTCATGATAACCATACACATTTTCCCTATCCAATAACCCCTCAATATGAACCAGAAATAAATCGAAGCCAAGCTTATTGGTTTGCTCACGAAATATCTTTACTGAAAAAGTCTGAAAACCCAGTTTTCCCCAGCCGTTATAAACGACCTCAAACTCATTCTCCTGTATAAACTTGTTTTGATAAGCAGGCATTACCACCTTAGCTACATGTCCGAGCTTGTTTTGATACTTTGGCAAGGCGCCTACAACATCACCTAAACCACCAACTTTAGCAATCGGATAGCATTCTGCACTGAGGTGTACAATCTCCATATTTTTAGTGTTTTAAAAGCACCTCAAAATAGGGATTAGAATACGTAAAGCAAATATTTAGTGTAAATAAAATAAAAATAAAATGCGATCCTTATGCTTATAAAGAAATGCATGGTATAAACATTTTTTTGGAAAGCGAAAAACTCAGTACAATACCGATTAAAGTCAGGTTTAGCAACTCATTAGGTGTCCAAAAAAAAACGTATATGCTATGAAGAGGCCTAGCGTTAATTTTCGCTTTTTCAGCGAAACTTAATGCAGCCTCCGAATAGTATATACGTTTTTTTAAAACGCCTTTAACAGAACCTAATCTGCAATAGCCCTAAACATCAATGCAGCAACCGTTAAATTCGTTCTGCTATCAATCAAAATAGCCGCACCATTTGCTTTATTTTCAGTGTACAAATCGAACCCAAGCTCATCCGCAGTTTTCAAAACCACGCGACCAATATCGTTCAATTTAAAATCCTGAGCATTCAGTTTCTCCAGTGTATTGATATCCACTTTATAAACAATCTCACGAATCTTACACTTTGTTATTTTGCTGTTGTGTTGCAGCAAATAGGTAATGCTTTCATCAAGCGGACGGGCATCCATCCAGCAGACATCAGCTTCAATCAATTTAGAATTTTGTGGCAAATGATCAGAATTAACCAATACATCACCTCTGCTGATATCTATGTTATCTTTTAAATGAAGCGTTACCGACTGACCAGCAAATACTGTTTCAGGTCGCTGATCAAATATTTCTATTCTTTCAATAACCGAGCTGCTTCCAGATGGTAAAACAGTCACCTTATCATTTACATTAAACTCTCCACTTAAAATACGACCGGCATAACCTCTATAATCGTGCAGTTCATCCGTTTGCGGTCTTACCACCCATTGTACAGGCATACGAGATAATTCAGACTCAGCTCCTGTTTCTACATCAACTGTCTCCAGGAAATGTAACAAGCTGCGTCCATGATACCATGGCATGTTTTCAGATTCATTTACCACGTTATCACCTTTTAAAGCACTAACCGGAATGAAGTTTACATCTTTCAGGTTAAGCTCAGCAGCAAGAGCTCTATATTTTTCGGTGATGGCATTGAACATCGTTTCGCTGTAATCAACCATATCCATTTTATTTAAGCACACCACTACGTGTTCAATCCCCAGTAAAGATACCAGATATGAATGGCGGATGGTTTGTTCTACAACACCATTCCTTGCGTCAATTAAAATAATGGCCAACTTAGCTGTAGAAGCGCCGGTAACCATGTTACGGGTATATTGAATATGACCCGGGGTATCGGCAATGATGAATTTACGTTTATCCGTTTGGAAATATTTGTAAGCCACATCAATAGTGATTCCCTGTTCACGCTCCGCCCTTAAGCCATCAGTTAAAATGGCCAGGTCAATTGTTCCATCATCATTTTTACGGTTGGATTGCTGTAAAGCTTCCAACTGATCTGCAAGAATGGAATCTGTATCGTACAACAACCTTCCTATAAGTGTGCTCTTACCATCATCAACACTCCCGGCTGTAAAAAACTTTAATATATTCATGTAATAAAATGCTAAAATCTAAATCCTAAGACCGTTGTTAAAAATATCCGCCTTTTTTGCGGTCCTCCATTGCAGCTTCCGAAACTTTATCGTCCATACGGGCACCACGTTCACTAATTTTTGAAGCACTGATTTCTTCGATGATGATATCTATCTGATCGGCGTTCGATTCAACCGCAGCAGTACAACTCATGTCGCCTACTGTACGGAACCTTACTCTTTTACGTTCAACCACATCTTCATCATCCATATTTAAGAATGGTGAAGCGGCCATCAATTGTCCGTTCCGCGTAATTACATCTCTGTCATGCGCAAAATAAATAGAAGGCAGATCTATCTTTTCTCTTCTGATATAGTTCCACACATCAAGCTCCGTCCAGTTACTGATTGGGAATACCCTTACATTTTCACCTTTATGAATCTTGCCATTGTAGATGTTCCATAATTCCGGGCGCTGACGTTTAGGGTCCCATTGACCGAATTCATCTCTTACTGAGAAAATACGTTCTTTAGCACGAGCTTTTTCTTCATCTCTTCTCGCTCCTCCAATACAAGCGTCGAAACCATGCAGGGCGATGGTATCCAATAGTGTTACTGTTTGCAAGGCATTTCTGCTGGCACTTTTACCGGTTTGCTCCACAACTTTCCCCAGATCAATGGATTCCTGAACGCTACCAACAATGAGTTTTTCGCCCAGTCTTTCTACCATTTTATCACGGTAATCTATGGTTTCCTGAAAATTATGACCGGTATCAATGTGTACCAATGGAAAAGGAAACTTACCCGGTCTGAAGGCTTTTTCTGCCAAACGTACCAGGGTAATAGAATCTTTCCCCCCCGAAAACAACAAGGCCGGCTTTTCAAATTGCCCTGCCACTTCACGTAAAATATGAATGGCTTCGGCCTCTAATTCGTCTAAATAATCTAAATTATATTTACTCATGTTCTATGCAATTATTTAGTGGCATGTAAACCACATTCCTTTTTCGATTGATCTTCCCACCACCAGCGTCCAGCCCTGAAATCTTCACCTTCGCGTACCGCCCTTGTGCAGGGAGCGCAACCTATGCTAGGGAAACCTTTGTCGTGTAAAGTATTGTAAACGATATTGTTTTCTTTAATATATGCTTTCACTTCATCCAGCGACCAGTCAAAGATCGGGTGGAATTTGATCAGCTGGTTTTGTTCATCCCATTCCAGATTAGTCATATCTGTACGGTTTAGCGATTGCTCAGACCTGATTCCTGTAACCCATAGCTGATTGCCTTTTAAAGCTCTTCTTAATGGCTCCATTTTACGGATTCCACAGCATTCCTTTCTGTTCTCTACAGACTCATAAAAACTACTTGGTCCTTTTTTAGCCACCATTTCCTGCAAAGCTTCAGCTTGTGGGAAATAAGCGGTTATTGGCTTTTTATAAATCTCTAATGTTCTATTCCACACGTAATAGGTTTCCGGAAATAAGCGTCCGGTTTCCAATGTAAAAACCTCAATAGGGATATCATTAGCGAAGATCATGTGTGTAATCACCTGATCCTCCCAACCAAAACTAGTCGAGAATACAATCTTTCCCGGGTAAGCTTCAGCAAAATACTTCAACGCCTGTACCGGATCCAGATCCTTAATTTTCTTCGCTATTTCTATTAACTGCGCTTCCATTGTTATTCTTTATCTAAAGGCTTCATCAAAATTTCCGTCACCTCATTTAACCTTTGCACTTTTGAACTAAAGTCGCCCTTCAGCATGTTTCTTAATATCTGCATCTGCTTTAGCGTAATGTTTAATCCGTTCGGCAGACTATCATTAAGCACTTCTTTTAATCTTTTAGCGATGGTTGGCGATTTACCATTTGTTGATATGGCAATCTTCAAATCGCCTTTCTGAACAACAGATCCAAGATAAAAATCACAGAGTTCAGGCTTATCAGCAACGTTTACCAGCAATCCACGCTTATTTGCTTCCAGTTTTACCTGTTCATTCAGGACATTATTATTTGTGGCGGCAATTACAAAGTTGACACCATCCAGATCAGCAGGCTCAAAGCTTTTTTGCAAAATGCTCACTGCCGGATAACGCGTGGCCAAATCTCTAACCTCCTGAATAATGGTTTCGGCAACCACAGTAATCCGGGCATGATTGCTATTGTTCAGCAATGCTGTCAATTTTTCTAAACCTACCGGACCAGCCCCTATAACCAGCGTGTGCAGTTCATTTAGCTTAATAAAAACCGGAAATAATTGATTGCCTTCCATTGTTCTAAAATTCTTCGTTTAATGCTTTGTAAAAATCTTTAATCGGCTGAAACGAAGGATGCAAAGAAACTACCTCACCAAATATGAGCAATGCAGGAGCTTTAATTTTTTTCTCCTCTACCAGTTCAACGATAGTATCAACTATGCCGATGGCCAATTTTTCATTTTCAGTTGAACCACTTTGGATGGCTGCTACCGGTAATTGGTGCTTACCTTCATTCTGGAACAATTTAACAATTTCTTCTAGTTTACCCAAGCCCATCAACACCACTACAGTGGCTTTAGACCTTGCAGCTTCATACAAGTCATTTGAGATTTGTCCGGAAGCTGTGGTACCTGTTACCACCCAAAAGCTTTCGCTTAAACCGCGGTGGGTTACCGGAATTTGTTGTAAGCCTGGTACAGAGATGGAACTTGATAAGCCCGGGATTACTGTAACCGGGATACTATAACCCGCGGCATAATCCAATTCTTCATAACCTCTTCCAAAAACAAATGGGTCACCGCCTTTTAAGCGGACAACATGGCCAAAGTTCAATGCATAATCCACCATCAGTTTGTTTATGGCATCCTGACCGTAAGAATGTTCTCCCGATCTTTTACCTACATATACCTTAATCGCATTTGGATTGGCATAATCTAAAACACTTTCGTGTACCAATGCATCATACAAAACCACATCAGCAGCTTTAAGTGCATTTACACCTTTCAAGGTGATTAATTCCGGATCCCCTGGACCGGCACCTACCAATGTTATTTTTGGTTCTTTGTTGTTGATTTGAGTGATCATTGAAATTGCTCCTCCCTTTTAGCTTTTATTTGATTATAGAATTTTTCAACTGCAGATAAATAGGCTGTTGCAAATTCTTTAGTCGGTTCATTTTTGTTGATTTGCAGTACCAGGTCGTTAAATGTACCTTCCAGTTCCACTTCGCCTGTGGCTACAAAATTGTTGTCAAACTCGCGGATGATTCCAATTTGCGTACTGCTGTTTACGCCTTTATCCAGTAGTAACGCTTTAGCTGCGCCTACAAATACTGCGTAGGTATGGTATATCGCGTCAGACCATGCTTCAGCTTCGAAAGAAGCATTTGCCCAACCTAGTTTTTCTTCAGACTCAAGTAGCAAAGTTGCTACCAGATCGATCACCACACCAGCACATTCACCTACCCCAATGGCAGGAACAAATATTCCTTCATGGCCCCAATCAACGAATTCTTCATCTTTCAGGTTGCTTAAATCCGCCAATGGCTTTAACAATTGGTAGAAATAATCCTTACCGTTTCTGTCGTAATACTGGTGGAAGCTTTCCTCTTTTTCGGCATTTGCTCCAAAGTCGTTCAATATGGTTCTTAACACATCTGTTGCACGTTTAGATGGTGCTTTAATTACACGCTCTGCTACTCTTCCGGTACCATCACCAACTGTACCGCCACCTAGCATGACTTGTACTGCAGGTACTACTTTGCCATTTGCTTTAACTGAACTACCATGAAAACCAATGTGTGCCAGACCATGCTGTCCACATGAATTCATACATCCACTGATTTTAATTTTGATGTCTTTATCATAGGTCAGCTCAGGATATTCTTCATAAATCACATCCTCTAAAGCAACGGATAACGACATACTGTTAGAAATCCCCAGATTACAGGTATCTGTACCCGGGCAGGTCGTAACATCACCTACACCATCAAAACCTGGTTTTGCAAAACCCAATTCTTTAAGTGCTACATATAAAGATGGCAATGCGGCTGCTCTCACAAACTTTAGCATTAAACCCTGATTTTGCGTAACACGGATTTCATCCGCAGCATAGGGGCTTATCGCATCAACCAATTTACGGGCAAGTTCAGTAGGAATATCGCCTTTGGTTACTTTAATGTATACGGCATAAAATCCTTCTTGCTTTTGTGCAGTTACATTTGTTGCATGCCAGTGTTTATAATCCAGGCTATTAATTACCTCATCTAAAGCAGGGTAATCAATCAATTCCGGAATTTGCGGTTGCGGAACAGTATCACGATCTATTTTAAAAGATTTCGATTTATTGGCCGTACGTTCTTCTTCTATTAATCTCAATACTTCTTCCAGTCCAAGTTTCTGAACTAAATATTTTAAGCGTGCTTTGTTTCTGTTTGTCCTTTCGCCATAGCGATCGAACACCCTCAGTACCGATTCCGCATAAGGAATGATCTGATCTTCATGTAAAAATTCATGAACCAGTTCGGCCAGAAAAGGTTGAGCGCCTAAGCCACCACCAAGCAGTACTTTAAAACCGCGCTCGCCTTGCTCGTTTATTTTAGGAATAAAACCAAGATCATGGATATAGCTATATGCAGTGTCCCTATCATCAGAAGAGAAGGAGAACTTGATTTTTCTACCCATTTCCTGGCAAATCGGGTTGCGTAAGAAGTAGGTAAAGAAAGCATGTGCATAAGGTGATACATCGAATGGTTCGTTCGGGTTGATACCGGCATCAGGAGATGAGGTCACATTGCGGACTGTGTTACCACAGGCTTCGCGGATCGTAACATCATCACGCTGCAATTCTTCCCACATTTGTGGCGTCCGGTCCAAACTCACATAGTGGATCTGGATATCCTGACGGGTGGTAAGGTGCAGGTTTCTACTTGCATACTCGTCCGACACATCAGATATACGGAGTAGCTGTTTGAAAGTTACCTTTCCAAATGGCAATTTAATGCGCACCATTTGTACACCGGGCTGTCTTTGTCCGTAAACCCCACGTGCTAAACGCAGACTTCTAAATTTCTCATCATGAATTTTACCTTCACGAAATTCTCTGATCTTTTTTTCAAGATCAATGATGTCTTTTTCTACAATGGGGTTCTCTAACTCTGTCCTAAAACTTTGCATGCTTATTTGGCTTATTTAAAAAAAAGCTCCTCTGTCTGTTCGACTGGAGAAGCTTCAAATATCTTATCTCAACAGTCCATAATCCTACCTATACATGCAATGCATGTTCAGGTAAATCGGGCTGTTATTTATTGTATTCATAAAGCAAATATATAAAGTATACAGGAATAGTAGTACATATTTATTGAAGAAACACATAAATAACTTATTTTCAGCCGATTATTTTACAATATACAGATTAAAAAATAAAAAAACCAGCCTAAAAAAATAATTTCAGCATAGACAGTTTTACTTTTTGACCGAGAATTATGGCATCATTTTTTCCTTAACCACATAAAATTCCCTATTTTAACCTTATGACATTTGGAGATAAAGCAATCCGGTTCAATAAACAATTACATTACACAGGTGGGCCTTTACCTGCTGGTATACGAATTATGAATCCTTTCACAGAATTCGAACAAACGATGGACATTGTTGAAAGCTTCTATCACAAATACTATAACGACAATAACTCCAGGCATATCATTTTAGGAATTAATCCGAGCAGACTGGGGGCTGGCTTAACAGGGATTCCATTTACCGACCCAAAAAGGCTAAAGAGTGCACTTCATATTCCATATGAAGGAAGAATAACGCATGAACCATCCTCAGTCTTTGTATATGAAATCATTGAAGCATATGGTGGTGTGGAAGCTTTTTATAAAGACTTCTACATCAATTCACCCTGCCCTCTTGGTTTTACTTCCGTTGATGCACATGGCAAAGAAAAGAATTACAATTATTATGACAGCAAAGCACTGATCACTTCGGTTAAGGGCTTTATGATTGAAAGTCTGAACAAGCTGGTAGACTTGGGAATCAATACCGACACCTGTTTTTGTTTTGGCACTGGTAAGAATGAGAAATTTCTGAGTAAACTAAACGACGAGTATCATTTCTTTAAAAAGATCATTGCGCTGGAGCATCCCAGATTTATTATGCAATATAAAAGTGTCGACAAGCAGTTTTATATCGACAAATATTTATCTGCGTTTAGTACGATAAAGGGCAGCTAAACCAGTCTTTCGAAGTAATAATAAGACAGGGTGCCCAAGAACATATCCTGGGCACCCTGCCTTATTTATTTCTCATAATCTAATCACCACAATTGTTCCGGGGCTTCACTGTTTTTAATTTTCGAGACATTACTTAACAATAATTTTTGTTTGTCTCCACCTTTTATAAAACCATCTTCACTGGCTTTCATCATCATCTCTACGGCTTCCTGTTTCCTGCCTGTTTTAAAAAGCAAGCCTGCATATACTGCCTCAGTAGAAAAATGGGGGAAATATCCTTCTGCCAACTTCACCCATTCAAGAGCTTGAGCCAACATTTTAGGGTCATCTACAGTTCCATAAATGGCCTGTGCGGCATCACGTAATTTATAAGATAAATCAAGCATTCTAGGCTTTGCCATTACCCTTTGCATGGAAGCCCAACCTTCTACCTTAGTAGAGTCTTCCTTACCAGTGACATAAGGTGCTCTTTTTTTCTGATATTCCTCTTTATCAGCAGCTATCTTACCGGGAATATCCAATTTCATTAAACCATTGTTTACATAATCTATAGCCGCAGGCACCAACTTTTTTGCATTTTTTGTTCCCTTATAATAATTCATCACCAGCCCTTTTAAGGTCGCGTCTATTTCATCACGCTTCGTTAACTCCATTACCTTCTTTTTAGAAGCCAACATGACAGGCAGCATTTGTTCCTTATTATTTTTAATGATATCGTTTGTAAAATACTGTTGCATACCGGCATCCATTAAACTTAAGACATAACCTTCTCTTTTTCCGATGAGCCCGTCAATCTCTTTATGATGTTCGATCACATAACTATAAAACTTTCCACCCGGCACAAAAGTCATGTTGGGGTCAAAAGCCAATATCGTGGTCAAAAATTCCTTATTAGAAAGATCCTCTTTTCCCAGCAATGGAAATGCCTGCTCCAATATCTCACCATTAGGCGCTTTAACAACAGCTCTTTTTTTCAGGTATCCCATCAAAAACGCTTTGTCTCTTTTCCCACCACTATACTCGTCATCCCACATCGCCAAAGGCTTTGGATCATGTTTTTCTTTAATGGCTATAGCAGCTTCATTTAAGAATATTTTTCCAGGATTATAACCTCCGGAACGGTATACCAACACCCCATCCCCATTTACAAACAAGTAAGTAGGATACGATTTCACGCCAAATTGCTTTGCAATTGCTATACCTTCACCTTTCTCCGCATCAATCTTATAGTTTACAAAGTTTGCATTAAAAACATCTCCAACCTCTTTCAGCGGGAAAACCTCGGCGACCATCTTTTTACATGGTCCGCACCAACTGGTATACACATCAACAAATACCAGTTTATCCTCAGCTTTGGCTTTTGCCAATACTTCCTTCCAGGTACCGTGATCAAAATTAATTCCCTGAGCAAATAAAGCACCCGTTAACAACAATAGGTAGCTTAATAAAAAATATCTTTTCATTGTGTTTCTTTAGAAATTTACTTAATCAATCTGCCTAATTCCTTCTCCAAGTCTTCACCACGAAGGTTTTTAGCCAGGATGATTCCATCAGGACCAACGAGAAAGTTTTGAGGAACGGCTTTCACGTCATAATCTGTTGCAACAGCATTTTTCCAGCCTTTTAAATCGCTCACATGGATCCATGGTAGACCATCAACCTCTATGGCTTTTAACCAGGGCTCTTTTTTATCATCCAGAGAAACCGCAATGATCTCGAAGTTTTTGTCTTTAAACTTTTGATAAGCCTTTACCACATTCGGATTTTCCTGCCTGCAGGGGCCACACCAGCTGGCCCAAAAATCAACCAATACATATTTACCTTTTAATGAAGACAAAGAGACAGGCTGACCTTCGGTATTGTTCTGAACAAAATTCATCGCAGGTTGACCTACATCTATTTTCTTTGCGGCCTTTAATCGTGCGGCCAGGTCTTTTCCTTTTACTGAATTTCGTATCCGCGGACTTAACGCACTAAAGAATGGTTCAAACTTTTTCGGATCTATTACTCCGCTTCTGCCGCTAACCAAATCCAGACTTACATACGAATCGGGATGCTGATGAATAAAGTCATCTTCTACTTTGGTCATTTCCACTCGTATGGCGCGTAACTGAGGAAAGAGCTCATCCCTGGCTTTATCATTTTTCTCTTTAAAATATTGCCCCATTTTTTCGCTAAGGGGCTTCATCTTGTCCTGAAGTGGCTTTAACTGAGATTTTAACACCAAATAATCGGCTTGTGCTGCGCCACCTTTAATCATCGCTGTTTTAATATCTGCTCCGTTAAGACTAAAGCTTCTATTCTCCAGAAAGAATTCCTGCTCATCCATAGCCATCATTTTTTCCATGGTCATTGGCCCCTTGTCTTCTTTCAGATCTTTCAAAGTGATTTTTGCCTTTGTCACGTCGCTTACCCTGCCTTTTAACAAAAAGCTTCCGTTTCTTATTATAGCAGAATCCTTAACAGCTTTCTCGCCTGCGCTATAATTAATCATTACTTTTTGTCCGTCTTTTGCACCAGTGATGTTTCCTTTGATAGAAAAGCCCTGCTGTGCATTTGCAGAAAAGGCCAACAAGCCAATTGCTGCAGTAACTAATGTTTTTAACATATCTGTTTACTTTATTTATGAATAATCTTGATAGTTTAATGATTAAGGATTGTTTTGCATTCCCGGATTTTCATTGATGATTTTCTGAGGGAAACGCAATACAAACCTTTCCGGTCTGAAAGTAAAGGTTGTGGTACTACCGGTTGCGGAATATAGTGTATGGGTAAAAGTTGTAGCACCAAAAAGCGGGTCAACTGAAAGCCGCCTCATGTCAAACCAACGATAACCCATCATAGCAAATTCGCGGATACGCTCATCAATAATAAATTTAAGCAGTGGCAACTGCTGACCTGCAACGGCAGTAGGAACATCCGAGCTCGTTCCCGGCAATCTCTTTTTACGTAAGACTTCTACATCTGCTTTAGCTCCCGCGAGGTCATTTATTCTGGCTTTGCACTCTGCCCTAAGCAAATACAAATCAGGTACAACCACACCAAATTGAATGGAGTTCGGACCAATTTTCCTTAACAGCCCAGACTGATATGCTGGACCGGAATAAGCATTTGCTGAATAAAATTTCAAACGCAAATCCAGGGGATCATACAAATCAGTTGTCTTTTTATCAACCACAAATTCGTTATTTGCAAACGTCCAGTTACTAAAGGCCTGTTTACCAAATACATTTTCCTCATTATTGGGAATGGTAGGATATGAAGGTCCAAAAAGGCCAATAGGCAAAAAGGCTCCACCCGTTGCGAATGTTACGTTGTAATCATAAAGACGGACAGGGATTGCAGCATTTGTGATATCCGTTAATGCCGCATTTAAATGAGGTAAAGCCTCATTAAACTTACCCATAAACACATACACTTTCCCTAACAATCCTTCTCCTGCCGCTTTTGACATTCTTAAGCGATGGGTTGTCTTTAATGGTAAATTCGGAATAGCGGCAACCAGGTCGCTCACAATAAAATCATACATTTCCTTAACTGTGGCCCTTGTGAATTTTGTTTCTGTAACATCGGCATTCTTAACAATTGGAAAGCCTAAATCCGTGGCAGAGGTAGCTTCATTATATGGTTTACCAAAGTAATTGATCAACAAAAAGTATGTCCATGCTCTTCCAGCCATGGCCTCGGCTTTGATAGAAAGCTTTTCCTGCTCGGTTCCATCAGTAGCATTGGGCACCTCATTAATGATCTTATTGAACATATAAATGTTTTGCAATGGGACAGTCAATTCTGCCGCATTCTCATTGGGTTCATAGGTAATATCGTCCCAACGGAAAAGACGCTGCGTTTTTAGCTCAGCTCCACTAAAATAAGGTTCCGCTGCTACAACTTCATCCCCCATAGGTACCTGAGCGTTAGCGCCTATATTAACCAGATCAAGGTTACTGAGTAGCAAATTATAATCCGATACTTTCTGGGCAATCAGTTTTCCTTTAGGTGAGACCTCAAGAAATGATTTTCTGCAGGATCCCATAATGGTTACCAACAGCGCTAGGGCTAGTGTCCCCTTTATATTTTTATATATCTGTTTCATTTCCGTGCTTTATTAGAATTTTACATTCAGACCAAACGACAGTGATCCCTGGTTTACCAGCATACTTCGATAAGCATAAGTAGCCTCCTGAAATTCTGGATCAATGCCATCTTTATTCGCTTTCCACAACATCAGGTTAGAAATCTGTGCGCGTAAAGTAACCTGATCAGCTTTTAGTTTTTTGATCAACAATGACGACAAGCTATAAGACAAAGTAATGTCGCGCAGTTTCACATAAGAGGCGCTTACCACATTTATGTCACCACGAGTAAAATATGTAACATCTCTTCGCGTAATGCTTAAAGATGAGTTAGCTATATATCCAGGTATATTGGTTATCAATTCATCACCGGGCTGCTTCCATCGATTAGCAAAATCAGTATGCAGGTTTCCTCCTTTAAAACCACCACCTGTGCTCTGATTCTGATGCGTAAACCTACCTGAATAGGTACCATTTACATCCTTCCGCATCACATGGCCCAGATTAAAAATAACATTTGCAGTTAAGCCAAAACCACCATAGCTAAACACGTTTGTTAAACCTCCGTTCCAAACCGGTTGGTAGGTTCCCATAAACTGTATATCGCTGGGTTTAGCCACATTAGGCGTTTTGGTTACGATTCCGTCTGCCAATTTAATTTGTGGGTCCCCCATTGCGTCCAATCCGGCATAGCGATAAGCAAAGACCGCAAATGCAGGGTAATTGGCTACATAACGATCACGAATCCTTTCATTAGCCAGGGTAACCGGTGTTCCCAGATTAAGTTTGGTAATAGTGTTTTTATTATAAGCAATGTTAAATATGGTATTCCACCTAAAACCACCACTGCGGATATTCAGCGTATTTAAGCTCAGTTCTATACCCTTATTTTCCAGATCGCCAAGGTTGCCAATAATATTGGCATATCCGGTAAAGCTGTTTGTAGGTAAATTACCCAATAAATTACTCGTTTTCTTCTCGTATACATCTATAGCACCGCTTAACCGACTGTCGAATAATGCAAAGTCGACACCTAAATTAATTGTTTTGGTACTTTCCCAGGTAAGTTTGGTATTGGATGGCGTAGCAATTCTTAATCCAGACCCTCCTGGCAAGAAGTTACTGCGCTGTGCCTGTAAAATATCGTATGAAGCTGCTGTACCCGGAGCAGGTGAATTACCCATCAAACCGTAAGTACCCCTTAAAGCTAAACTGTTTAACCACTCCGCGTTCTTCATAAATTCTTCTGAACTTAACAACCACTTTCCGCCCACACTCCATACCGGTTTATTCTGTGCAGATTGATCCAGTCCAAACAAATTACTCTTGTCTATACGAAAACTTCCATTGACTGAATACTTTTTGTTGTAGGTATAAGCCAGGTTAGAATAATATGAAGAAAACCTGGTTTGGCGCTCAGTCTGAATAAAACTATCATTTGTTAAAACACTTCTTCCGATATTATTAGCCATTACAGGTGATGAAACCCCAGTTACACCAAGAGTTGCATAATCCACAGAACCAAAAGTCTGCAACATTTCATTGTAACCTCTTACTGTGCTTCCATTCCTCATTTCCAATTGCTCCTGAACTTCTTGCCCAACCAATAAACTCAATTGATGTAAATCGTTGTTCCAGCCATTGTTAAAGCTTAACTGATTTCTTATAGTCCAATTTTGCTGATTTACGTTGGTAAGGCTATACTTTCCACCAGTATTTGGCAAATAATAAACCGGTGTAGATGCTGTATTTGGGGCTACAGTAAACTGTAACAACTCGCTCCTTACCTTATAACTTTTTGTATCGTCGTAAACATCAATCTTGCCATTGCCTTTAATATATCCATAAGTCCCTTCGAACTTTAGTCCTTTTAACAGTTTAACATTAACACCCAGAATATTACGACTTAAAAGATTATTGTTTTTTGTGTATCCGTAGTTGACTTCATCCAGGGGATTATAATCAAGATTAATGCGGCTCCGGTTTTGGAAGTCGATTCTGTTTTCGTCAGTCAGAAGCTGCATGTAAGGCATCGAAATATTATTTCCGGCTGCATCCTTGAACATTTGATAAGCATAGAAATTATTATCTATATCAATGTTTCGTTTAGTATTGTTAACACTATTGGTTAAATCAGTAATCAAATTCAGCTGGATGCGACTACCTAAGGAAAGGTCCTGCCTAAGGTTAACCTTATAAACATTATTTTTTTCGCCTGGACGATTACTCACCGTATTGGTATAGGCTGCAGATCCATAAAAAGCATATTTATTACCGCCTCCTGTTAGGGACACCGTATGGTTCATTAAAGAAGCATTCCTATACCACAGATCTTTGATTTGCTGTCTGTTATCCAGATTAGCTAAGCTATCCAGACTGGCACCTGCCTGAGCAGCAGTTATCAATCCGCGTGACTTATTGTACAATATTCTTTCGTGAGGTGGCACCCCTGCAGATGAGGTATTGGTAAACCCAGAAACTGTTGCCCATGGATTCAGTACCGGATCAAAAAGTTCTGTTGCAGCCTGAATAAACTGCTTACTGTTTAATGTAGGCAGGTAATCCAAATCAGGCCTGCCCTGGAAATTCATAAAGGCATCGTAATTTACCCTAAGCTTTTCACTCTGACTTCCCTTTTTGGTTACAATAACAATTACACCATTAGAGGCTCTTGCACCCCATATCGAAGCAGCGGTTGCATCCTTCAAGACGGTAATATCGGCCACATCCTGCGGATTGATAGATGAAACATCATCTATGGGAATTCCATCTACCACAAACAAAGGATTTCTATTGGTACCAACATAAGTTCCAATCGCTTCAACACCAGTATTGGTTGCAGGAATACCTACCGTAGATAAGCCACGTACCAGAAAAGGACTTTGACTGGCACTTGGTGCATTGTTAACGGTTAAACCTGCTACAAGGCCATCTAGCCTTTGCAAAATGTTCATGCTCCCCGTACGGTTTTCAACAATGCTCATGTCAGGCTTAGCAAAGGACCCTGCGCTTCTTTCTTTTGAAATCGTCTGATATCCAGTATTTACGGTTACATTCACTTCAACCAGTTTGCCCGACTGGAGACCCATTTTTATAATCCCCATATCCTTAGTTGCTTTTATCCGCTGCGGCATATAACCAATATAAGAAATCATGATGTAGGCATTTTCATCTACATTTCTTATTAAAAAGTCCCCTGCAGCATTCGTAACCCCAGCTGTCTTAAATTTTCTGGCCACGAGGTTAAGACCATCAGCTTTAATAAGGTTAACATCCTGTCCATCCGATAAAATCAAAATTGTAGCCCCAGCAAGGGGTTTTCCTTCTTCATCCATGACCCTTCCTCTTACGTCAATCGTTTTGAAGATGTCCATGACTTTCTCCACAAATGAAGCTTCCCTCGGCTTAATGATAATGTTGCGGGCATCAATAGCATATTCCAGGGCCTGATCTTTCACCACCAGATCCAATACACTCTTTAGGGCTACATTTCTGAAGTTTACGTCGAGCCTTCTGTTTACATCTACTTTTTCATCGGCATAAAATACATGATACCCGGTTTGTTTCTTGATTTCCGTAAAGATCTCCTTTAAACTGGCGGCTTTCCTGGTGAAATTGAGTCGCTGTGCAAAACTGGCGGCACTAACTTGAGCGAGCGTCAAAATGATTATGAAAGTGGTCAGCCTCATAATTAACAATAATTTAGCAGGTAGCCTAAATTGAGGCATACCTGAATTAAAAGCATTTTTATTCATACTTTTGAATGGTTTGAGTTGATCGTGAATAGTTGGTCTATTTTTTATCCTCTACGGGTACTCACCCATAGGGAAAGGTTTGCTCAAGCTTCCGCCGGATCGTGTTCCACCACTTTCCGGCTTTTTTTTAAGCCAACCTGGTGTCGGTTATGGTAAATCTTTCACTATTTGGGTTGGTTTAGGTTTTAATTTATAATACTTGAATTTGTCGGCCTTCCAGTTTAAACTTTATCGTTCCCGCCTGTTCCAGCGCATTTAAAACGCCCGAAACATGATCATAACGGGAAAGTGATCCACTAAAGGTTTTGTTTTTAAGTTCAGGATGACTGTAAACGACCTCAACATCGTACCAGCGTGAGATTTTTCTCATGATGCTGTTTAAAGGTTCATTGTTACAAACAAACTCGCCATTTTTCCAATCTATGGCTTCATTTGGATTTACTTTGTTCACTTTAATTATTCCATTTGTTAGGACTGCTTCATGCCCCGGAGTTAAAATCGTTTGATTTACGCGTACGGAACCTTCCAGCAAGGTCGTTTTAGTACTTACCTCGTCAGGATAAGAATTGATATTGAAATGAGTACCCAAAACCTGCACCTCCTGTTTATCCGTACTCACTACAAAAGGTTGTTTTTTATTCTTAGCGACTTCAAAATAGGCTTCGCCCTTCAACGTAACTTTACGCTGTTCTTCACCAGCAAAGCTAGATGGGAATTTAAGAGTACTTTCGGCATTCAACCATACTTTAGTGCCATCGGATAAGGTAACCTGATAAGTGCCACCACGGGGAGTGCTCACTAGGGCAGCAGTACGAGGTATCGAGATAATTTCTGTACCATCGTTATATGAAAGTTTGTTTGCATCTATAATTACACTTTTTTGAGCTCCACTTAAAAGAATCGTTTTACCATCCTCAAGTGTAAGTGTTGCTTTATTTCTTCCCGGAGCGATATCATTTTCACTGGCAATTTTAAACTGATGATTTGAATAACGTGCATTGAAGAAATAAATGCCTAAACCCAATACTAAAAAGGTCATTGCTGCTGCTGTTGCGATCGAAATTCGAGGCCATAATTTAATTGTTTTCTGCTCGGGTTGGATGCCAGAGGCATTTATATTGCTCCACATTTCCGTCTCTATGGCAGCAAAATTTACTTTACCTTCGGGCAATTCTTTGGTATCAAAAGCTTGAATATACCAGCCCTCTACCAAAGTCCTTTCGGCTGGGGTACATTCATTTTTCTCATACTTAATCAATAATGCTTTAGCTTCCTGTTCAGTCATGATGCATTGGTTATTAAAAAATAACATTCGTTATAATGGTATAACTAATAGCTTCACAAAAAGGGGTAGAAGAAAATTATCTTTTTTTAAAAAAAATATGCCCTTAACTTGCTACGTAGTATTTTAAGCGCATTATAAATTTGTTTTTTTACGGTCTCTTCCGACAATTGGGTGGTTTCGGCGATTTCTTTACGACTAAGGTGTGCTTTACGACTTAACTCAAATATCTCCCGCATCCTGGATGGCAGACTTGCTATTTCCTGGTCTATTTGTCGCTGCATTTCATTTTCCAGCACCTGGTTGTCCGTAACACACTCCCCTGCATTTACGTAATCCTTGAAGCTTACGATATAGTTTAGCTTCAATTTATTGCGGTTAATCAGTGTAATTACAGCATTTCTAACCAGTGTATATAAATAAGGGGCCAATTTGATCTGTTGAAAATCAAGAACACCAATTTGAGCATACAACTTCGTAAATGTGTCCTGAACAATATCTTTTGCCTGCTCATTATCCTGAAGCATTTTGCGGGCAAAATTATACAGAACTGCCCAGTAGCGTCTATAAATTTCTTCAAATGCGAGATTGTCTCCCTGATTAAGCATATCAGCAAGTTCAACATCTGTCAGTAATCTATAATCGCCTTTCATTAACAAGTAACCGGATCGGTGTGAATTATAAGCGAACTTATAGATTAATTACCTTATTACAACCAGAACCAGGATATTTTATTTTCTCAATTATGAATGCCTGGGTAAACACCCTATTAAAAACGGCTATTGGATTTTCCCTTGCAAAGATTATTTTTGCACAAATTAAACTCTATTTCATCCCCATTATGAAAAACGTATTGTACGCCCTCACACTCTCCATCCTTTTATTTGCATGTAAACAAAAAGAAGAACCTTTTGCAACCTATCAACCAAGGGTAATAACAGCCAATGAAAGATTTAATGAGTTTTACGAAGGAAAAGATAGCGTTTTCAGGATCTTTTCATTTAATCAGCATGAAGGAAATTCAGCTGAAGTAAAAGAAAAACTCTATGTAAAATTCAGAGATACGATTGTTCGCATTCAAATCAACAAAACCGATTCCAGTTCGGCAACTGATAAATTCG
This sequence comes from Pedobacter nyackensis, assembly GCF_900176505.1. GTDB lineage: Bacteria > Bacteroidota > Bacteroidia > Sphingobacteriales > Sphingobacteriaceae > Pedobacter > Pedobacter nyackensis. The sequence goes on from NZ_FWYB01000007.1 coordinate 237,505, forward strand.
CTTTTGCACAATTCATCAACACTCAAAAAACAGCATTACTGGTTCAGATTGATGACAATTCCGAACTGCCGGCGCCATTTTATATCATTGCATTAAAAAACAACAAGCCTGAGGTGGTTAGTCTTTACAGACCCTCAACAGGAAAAATGGATCTACGTTACACCACGGGTTTAAACAAAATCGGCAGAGGTGGTTACCTGATCAACAATGATTTTTTCGTCAAAAATGTAAACGCTCAGGTTTATTTAATTAAAAGACAAAATCCGGAAGAGCGCATACAGGGTGAATTCGTTTTAAACTCGCCAGATAAATCGACTTTTGTATTCCTTACGCCGAAATCGTTTTACCAGGTACATTACCCGAGCGACGAAGTTCTTAATGAATCGCTTTCCAAATCAGTGTCACAGTCGGACATCGCTGACTGGATTAAAAACAACTTCGACTGGAAAAAAAACAAAAAAGGCATTGCTTTTTTAAGGTATGCTGACAGTGACAGAATTGTAGACATCAAGGAGTTCCAATAAAAGAACCAGGGATGGTTTCATCATGGCTAATCGGTACAAAATTTTGTACATTCGGTTAACAAAACTTATATGCTAATGAAACCATCCCTAAAACTACCTCTGGTAGCTATGCTGGCAATTTTTGCGTCTTGTGAAAACAGCAATAAGAAAACGGCATCCACAGATACCAGCATCACTGCCACTAACCCTTTCCTTAAAGAAAGCACCTTACCCTATCAGGTCCCTGATTTTGATCAGATCAAAGATGAAGACTTCAAACCGGCCATAGAGGAAGGGATGAAGATTCATTTAGAGGAGATCAACAAAATTGCCGACAATCCGGAAGCACCAACATTTGAGAATACGCTTGTTGCCATGGAAAAAAGCGGACAAATGCTAACCCGTGTAAATCAAGTATTTGATTTGCTCACCGGAGCCAACACCAATAAAGACTTACAAAAAATACAGGAAGAGCTGGCTCCCAAACAGGCCGCTCATAAAGATGCGATTTACCTGAACAGCAAATTATTTAGCCGAATTAAATCCATCTACGAAACAAGGGCAGAGCTTAAATTAGATGCCGAATCGAGCAAACTGATTGAGTATTACCACCAGCAATTTGAATTGGCAGGGGCCAAACTATCAGATGAGGCTAAAACTGATCTAAAAAAACTGAATGAGCAGGAAGCTTCTTTAAATGCTAAATTCGCGAACCAATTGCTTGCCGCAGGTAAATCGGGCGCATTGGTAGTAGATAAAGGTGCTGAGCTGGCCGGTTTGTCGACCGCCGAAATCACTGCCGCCGCTGAAGCAGCAAAGACAAACAAGCTGGAAGGAAAATGGTTGGTACCATTAAAAAACACAACACAACAACCGGCTTTACAGGCATTGTCCGACCGCAATACCCGTAAGAAATTATTTGAAGCTTCCTGGAATCGTACAGAGAAAGGCGACAGTACCGACACCCGTGTTACTATAGTTCAAATTGCTAAAATACGGGCAGAAAAAGCAAAACTAATGGGCTTCCAGAATTATGCAGCTTGGAAATTACAAGACCAGATGGCCAAAACTCCCGCAGCAGTAGAAGCTTTCTTTGCCAAGCTTGTACCTTCTGCAACGGCAAGAGCCAAATCTGAAGCCGTCGAAATTCAGGCTTTGATAGACCAGCAAAAAGGAGGCTTTAAATTGGAGCCTTATGACTGGGATTATTATGCCGAGCAGGTACGCAAAGCGAAATACGACTTAAACGAGAATGAGATTAAGCCTTACTTTGAGCTCAACAATGTACTTAAAAACGGGGTGTTTTATGCTGCTACGCAGTTGTATGGCATCACCTTTAAAGAACGTACCGACCTGCCGGTCTACCATAAAGATATTAAGGTGTATGAATTGTTTGACAAAGACGGCAGCACCATTGGTTTGTTTTACTGTGATTTTTATAAACGCGACAACAAATCCGGCGGAGCCTGGATGACCAATGTGGTTAATCAGTCGAAATTATTAGGTACAAAACCTGTCATCTTTAATGTATGTAATTTCGCAAAACCTGCAGGAGGTGCACCAGCGCTGATCAGCTTTGATGATGTGACTACCATGTTCCATGAATTCGGACATGCGCTGCATGGCTTTTTTGCTAACCAACAGTATCCAAGTCTTTCAGGCACCAACGTAGCCCGTGATTTTGTAGAGTTTCCTTCGCAATTTAACGAACACTGGGCTGTAAATCCACAGGTGTTTAAAAACTATGCTATTCATTACAGCACCGGGCAGCCAATGCCACAAGTATTGGTTGATAAAATAAAGAAAGCTGCTAATTTTAATCAGGGGTTTGCTTTAACAGAAGTTTTGGCTGCTGCCGCACTGGATATGCAATGGCATAAACTCCCGGCAACTGCACCTTTACAGGATGCGGACAAATTTGAGACCTCAGCTTTGCAAAAAACGGGTTTAGGTTTATCTTATGTACCACCACGCTATCGTTCCAGCTACTTCCTGCACATCTGGGGGAATGGTTATGCTGCCGGTTATTATGCTTACCTGTGGACAGAAATGTTAGACCATGATGCCTTCTCCTGGTTTGAAGAAAATGGTGGTCTTACCAGGACCAATGGTCAGCGTTTCCGCGATATGATTCTTTCCCGTGGCAACACTGAAGATTATGGCAAAATGTTCCGCGATTTCCGCGGCCATGATCCGAACATAAAAGCCATGCAGAAATACCGTGGTTTACCACAAAATTAAATAAACAAAGCCCCGGAAATTTTCCGGGGCTTTGTTGTTACTATACGATTGTTGCTGTTACCTTGGTTCCGCTTACTGCTGTTGCATAAATTTTTAATGCCCGGGTACTGCCGGTAGAGTTTTGTGGTCCCTGAAGTACTGCACCAGCTGTACTGTATTCGGAGGAATGAAGCTGGCATTGGATTCGGCTGTTGGTTTGCTTCCATACCAGCGTTCCTCCTTGATGTGGACAAATAGCTTCTGTAGCTACAAAAGACGCAGGTACGTTGCCTGTTGCAACTCTAAAAAACAACACTCCGTTTGCAGTGGCCTGATCGCCAATTGCTACAAGCTGAGATAAATCAACTGTTGCGGTACTGCCACCTGTAGGAGGATTAGTTTTACCTGGGTCGGGTGTATCTGCCCCGCCCCCTTTTCCACAGCCAGACATACAAGATCCTGTGCATAGCAATGCCACCCCAAGTCCTAAGGACTTGATAAATTCGTCACGTTCCATAATTTTTAAATTTTAGTTTTAGTAAATTTTAGATGCTTTATCCGGGTCTTTATTTTTTGATTTAAACAGGGTAAAGTTTCTGGAAATGGTAAAACCAAATCGAACACCTCCATCACCCCAGTTCTTTTTGGTACCGGGAATAAAGTTGTTTTCCAGAATATATTCGGAATTCATAAAGTTCAGAGAAAAAATGTGGCCACCCGTTTCAATCTCAAGGCCAACACCCAATGGGTTATAATAAGCCTGTGAAAGATCTGTTGGTCGTGATAAACCGTTAACCAAGGTGTAATCGGCTACGAAAGACAACCTTTTGGTTAACTTCATCCTACCGGCAAAACCAATAGAGAAAAGGTTTTCAGGATCTCTACTTTCCGAGGTGTTCTTACGCATCAGCAAACCAGGCATTGCTTGCAATGAAAGTCTGGAAGAGATTTTTCTCGAAATAAGCGCCTGAAAAAAATAAGAAAACCGGTTTGAATAAGTAGCGAATTCACTATCAGTAAATGGTTCCCGGGCTACCAGGCCCAGTTGCGCAAACATCGTTAAGTTAACCGGCATGGCTCCATCACTTTTTTGTTTCAGCAATTTATACTTACCCGAGAAATTAAAAAGTTCATCCTGCTTACTTCTTCCAACGGCAACTGTAAAATCATCTGTAACACCATAATCCAGACCAATAAAAAGATCAGAGGCTACATCGAGTCCGTATAAGGTATGCGCATTACCAAACCGGCCACCGATATCTCCAAAATGATGGCGGATTCTTAAGTCAAGGTCGTGCTTTTTCTGCGTTTCAGTGGAATGAGACAATACCACACGGGTGGATTTAAATACAGCATCCACTTTTGTGTCGGCCTTACCACTATCCAATGTCCTCAACAAAGAATCCGCATTTTGCGCAAATCCCTGCGTTAAAAAAATTGAAAAGGCAATTACCAATAAACCGGTCGTTTTCATATTTCCGCTATTTTAGAAGGTTAAGTTTTCCGTCAACTTTTACACTGATCACCTCCGCAATCTTAGTGATCACCAGTTTGGGTATTTTAATTTTATGATCAACACAGGCTACTTTAAATTCTGTAAAGATTTGCAGCACCCCATCGCCTATGGTCAGTTTACCGGGTATAGTGCGTACTTTGTCCACCCCATGAATGGACAGTGTTCCAGTCACTGTAACATTATATTCACCTGCTTTACTGAAGTCGATATCCTGGTCTATTGTTCCTTTAAATTTTGCCTGCGGATACTTGTCACTTTCCATGTAGTTTTCATTAAAGTGTTCCTGCATTAATTTCCGGTCGAATGTTAAACTCTTTATAGGGATCTGAACCACCACCTCTTTCGTTTTACTTATGATTGCTGCGGTACCATTTACGCTTACGGCTCTGATGTCTTCAATAGGTGTGGAAGAAAATATAGCTGCTTTAACATTTCGGCCAACATAGCTTTGTGCGCTTGCACTTAGCTGAATCAGCATAAATGAGGTGCAGAAAAGGATTTTAATTGAATTTTTTGCCCAGATCATAACGTAGTTTTAAGGAAACGCCACTTGATTTCAGATTTACTCTACCTTCGCCAACACCTGTCAGCGGTATTTTTACAAAGGGCTCAAGCCCCAGTTTGAATTTTTCCTTTTTAAGCTTCACATAGTAAGTAGCAGAAAGATCGACCACCCCAAAATAATGTTGGTTTTTACCACTGAAGTGCTGTACCCTATCTTTAAAGCCCGACTCAGCTGTATAGCTGAAGGTATAATCCTCACTAAGCATGATATAACTAGACATACCCGCGTTGATATCAATACTTTTCCGATGGTCTTCCATTATACGATAAGAAGCGATTAAAGGAATTTCCAACACGGCACAGGAAGCATCTATCTCAGAAACGATTGCCTTTATTTTCGGATTTCTAAAGCTGTACTCATAACTATCTGCGCCATAATCCTTCACACTATACTTTAGTCCGGTTTGTAGGCTAATCCTTTTAAAAAGGCCTATACTAACACCTATACCTCCGCTGAAGCCTGTTTTTCCACCTACCATCGCTCCAGTGGAATTGAACTCCGGACCAACACTTAATGATAAACTTATGGGCAGCGGACTACGACGTTTTGCTTTTTGCTTTTTTACTACCGATGCAATTGCTGTTGCTGCAACATCTGATCCGGAAAGTGCCGTAACAGTTGAATCAGCTTTAAGCTGAGGTGTAGATTGAACCAATACATTATCTGATGTGCTGTCGATATTTTTATCAGTTACAAGAGCCGAAGGGTGCTGTGGGCTTTGTATCTCCCCATCCTTCCTCAACACGTCTTGCTTCAACACGTCTTGTTTTGATACACCTTGTCCCCCCCTATATCTAGCGACTACAAAAACATTCGTTTTTTTCATTTCCACCACAGCACGATCAACATCAACTTTAACAATTTCAGTATCAATCCTGGTCATAACTGGCCGACTTGTTTCCGGAACCTGTATAACCGGAACCGACTTATTTTTATTAACTATTGCCACCTGAGTCTTAACTGCATCTTTATCCAAAAGCATAAAACCTCCAAAACCAATTAAAAGCAATAAACATAAGGCGCCCGCCTTTCTGAAAAACACCACCCGGTCCCTCCTGTTCAGTTTCTGCTCCATTTTATCCCATGCCGCTTCCTCAAACTGAGGATCAGCATCGAATACCTTTTTTCTAAAGGTGGCATCAAACTCGTTATCGTTCAATTCCGTCATGGTGTTTTATATATTAATATTTTGATTCGATGTAGCGTTTATCATTTTCTTTAACTGCTCCCGTGCTTTAAATAAATTCGACTTAGATGTTCCTACTGAAATTGAGAGCATCGATGATATTTCTTCATGCGAATACCCATCAATTGCGAATAGGTTAAATACGGTTCTATAAGCAACAGACAGCTTTTGCACCAGCTTAATCAGGTCTTCATAATGGATATGGGAAAGTATACTTTCTTTATCCTCCATTTCGTGCTTTGCATTTAACTCTTCCATTTCAAGACGCTTAATTTGCTTTCTATAATGATCTATCGATGTATTGATCATTATTGTACTTAGCCAGGATTTAAATGGCCTTGTTTCTTCATATTTATGAATATGGATAAAGACCCGCATGAACCCATCATTTACAAGTTCTATAGCCTCTTCTTTATCTTTTGCGTAACGAACACACATCCGCATAGCATAGCTATAAAAGATCTGGTAAAGTCCTTTCTGACATTTCCTATCTTTTTTCTTACAACCGGCTATTAATTCCTGAATGATTAGCTCGTTCACGTAAAATTTTTAATTCATCTATACTTACAGGTACGCAGAGTTGCGTGCAAAGGTTGCCTGCACAATGAAATTAATAAAAATAAATACAATGTTAGCGGAGTTTCGTACTTAGCTCCTTAGCTTTATCATAATTGGTGCTTCCCTGTGGGATTTTCGACAGCCATGATAAGGCTTGGGAATTATCTTTCTGTTTGACATAGCTTAAAGCAATGTAATAGGCAGCATCAAACTTGAATACAGATTCACCATCATATAACTTGCTGAGTACCGCTCTTGCCTCATCCCCTTTTCCGGTTTCTATAAGCGTTATGCCGTAATAATATGCGGCTAATGAATTAGCTTGTTCTTGTTTGTATACTTCCTGAAGTAATTTTTCGGCCGAGGCATAGTCATGGGCATTGTAAAAATCAGCAGCTTTTTCTAACGTATTTTGCCCATTATCAGAACGTTCTACAACAGACATCTCCTTGCTGATGGTGTATTTTTCGTATAAGTTGGCAGACCATGGCGCCCATACCAATAGGCCAATGATTAAAACAGCTGCCACACTTAGCCATTTTATATAAGGTTGCAACGAGACAACGCGTGGTGATGGCTGTTCTGTAGCTTCATTTTTAAAATGCTGCTTACCTAAAGTAGCTAATGTAGCTGCCACCTGTTGATCGGTCTCGTCGGGTGCAATGTTCATCTTTAACGATTGATGAACATTTATATAATAAGCTTTCAGTTCCTGAAGTTCAGCATCTGACTGCAATAAAGTTTCAAACTCTTGCTTTTCCTGAGGCTCCATATCACCTTCAAGGTAACGGGCTACAGTTAATAATTTCTCCTCGTTCATCATTATTCTTCCGTTTTATCAGATTGAACCATTTTTATCAGAGATGCCATGCATTCAGATTTCTTTTTTCTCAGGTAGCCATAGGTAACACCAAGTGCTTCGGCAACTTTTTCCTGTGCCTCGCCCTTCATGCTCCAGGAAATTATCTCCTTACATCGTTCGCCTAATTTTTCGAAGGCTGCAAAAAATAATTTCGACTGTGCTTCCTGCTTTTCCAGATCATCTGCATTTGCAAAAGTATCTTCTCCAATATGTAATAAATCTTCCTCCTTATTTGTTACCGGTAGAATTGATCTTTTTTTTATTTCATTTAACCACTTACGCTTGCAGATCAATAAGATATAGGGCTCAAATGGGCACGTAAGCTCCAGCGATTTATATTTTGCCTGACGATATACTTCCATCAGGGACTCCTGAAATATATCAGCGGCATCATCTTCACTGCCATTATTGAATACAATCCAGGACTTGACCTTAGCGGCACAACGCTTATAGATTTCGTTAATGATCGCAGCGTCATTATTTACCAGTCCGACGATGTAACGCTGGTCTGCATGTATCTTTTTAGCCATTAGTGGATTTGTAATGAAGCATGTGACTGCTAATTTAATTTTTTTTCGGAACAAGGGGGTAACATTTTTTCGAAGCCATTGATATCTATTCGAATCACCCAATGGCGAACGCTGAAAAGCCTTAAATAGAGTAAGCGAATTTTAAAACGAAACAACATGAAAACTTTAAACTTAACATCAGCATTATTCATCGTATTGATCGCCTTAGGCGTAGCATGTAAAAAAGAGAACGCTGGCGATGACAGGAACAACACCGTAAACTCAGCAAAAGAATTCACCGCTAAATTTGGTGCACAAAAACAATCCAAAGAAATCAACGCTTCTGCACTTCCTCAAACGATAACATTTTTAGATGGTACTAAAGTTACTTTCCCTGTAGGTTCATTAACCAAAGGTGGTGTGGCAGTAACCGGAAATGTAACGGTTGAAGTTTATGAGGTATTGAAAAGAAGTGCTGTAATATTTACTGGTGCAAATACCAACCATTCATCAGGTGCTCCGCTGGTATCAGATGGTTTTATTTTTATCGATGTGAAGGCAAATGGACTTAGCGTAGATCAGAACCTGGCAGTACCCATTAAAATCGCAATTCCTGCTAAAAGAGATGGGGCTACCCAGCTTTGGGTTGGTGTAGACCAAGGCGGAGAAAAACCACTTGTTGCGGCCGCAGCTAATCAGATGGCATGGGCAGCACCAAGAAACGCCAATGGTGTAGGTATGAAAGAAGTAAGCGCATCTCAATCGGCCTTTACATTTGACTTCGGAAATCTGGGTTGGGTAAACTGCGATACCTTTTATGCCAACAGCAGCCCTAAAACAACAGTACGTGTAGAAGTATTAAATAACCCGGGCACAATGGCTAGTTTCCATGCCTATAGTGGCGAAACCTTTGTATACTACTGTGCGAAAGGTGCTAATGTAGTTGCTCAATTGTATACTCCTGATGGTGCGAACAAAGTAAAAAGTTACGACAACAGTATGCCAATTGGTTCTCAGGGTCGTATGCTTTCCTTCTCTATTAAAGATGGTAAATTCTACTATGCAGTTCAGGATATCACCATCAGCGCAAACCAGAACCTAACCATGACTTTAACAGAAACTACTGAAGCGACCATACAAGCTGCCATCAGCAGCCTGGACAATTATTAAGCTCCCTAATCAATACACAATGGAAAGGTTGTATCATTAAAAATGGTACAGCCTTTTTCCCGTTTTATTTTTAATGATAAACACGCATCATTTTAAGATATATTGTTAAATTTATTTCTGAGTATGAAAAGACTGCTACAATTACGCGTACTATTTTTCGGAACATTTTTAGCAACATCACTTGTTGCACCTGCACTATATGCGCAAAAACAGCTACCGGGCTTAACTAAGCCCAATCCTGCTTTAACTATGCCAGCAGATACCGTTCCGGCAATCATCAATCACACTGTAGAAAACGGTGTAGTAAAGTTCAGTTCAGTGTTGCGACCGCTTCGTCAGATTGCCGGCGCTCCCGAACCCTTTTATAGTTATTTTTGGGAATTTGGCGATGGGCAGTTCTCCTTCGAAAAAGAACCGCAGCATAGCTTTCCGGATGATTTAAAATACGATGTTCGTTTATTTGCGACCAACAGTTATGATGATGGGAAGCGTCCGCCTACCAGACCTAAGCCTTTAAAACCGGGAAGTAGCAGACCTGTACTTGCGGCCAATAAATCAGCAGAACCTGCTTTCTTTAAATCGGGTGGTTCGATAGAGATGAAAACGAATTGTATGCCGAAACCCGGAGATGACATGATGCTGGTTCTAGGTTACCGCAATAAGCCCGAAAATGGAATAGCAAACCTTAATGGTACACTGGCGATACTATTTAACGATAAAGAATTTACGAAGGATAATTTTGAACTTGCTGAGGCGCGTACTTACCACAATGAAAAGAAAACTTCTCTTGATAAATATGGTACCGTAGCTGCTTTAAAGTTAAGTCGCTATGACCCTTTTTATGCCGCGCTAAATGGTCCAAACTCCAATGAGACTAATCATGTTGTTTTTGATCCGGAGGGCACAGCATTGATTAAAGAGAAAATGGTAGCTTACCGCAAAACTGAAAGCTGGAAATTTGAAAACCTGAAAGCCGGTGAAGAAAAGTTTGTATTCCTGCAATTTAAAACTACGCCGGAGATGATTAAGGATACCAATGCGGTGGTAAAACTAACCGGTATGTTTATTCCCGACAATCCGCTGGCCACAACAGATTTGTTTACCATCGAACTTCAGATTGTAGCCTCGCATGACCCCAATAAGATGATGTTGAAAAACAGCAGGATGAACTTCCGTTTTACGGGTAAAAACAAAAAACTAACCTATAAGGTGAGATTTCAAAATACGGGCAAGGGACCAGCGAAAAAGGTTGATGTAGGCGTTGCTATCGCCGAAATATTGGATAAAGGATCTATTGAGATATTGGATTCTAAACCAAAAGTAATCCTTAGCAAGGATGCTTATGCCAATCAAAGTTGCCTGGATACAGTTAGTGTGGCAGATAGCATGCATTTTGTATTTAAAAATATTTATCTGCCGGGTATGCAGCAGAAAGGGGTTAATGATGCCGACTCGACCATGGGCTTTATTGAGTACAAGATTGGCTTTAAGGCAAAACCTAAAAAGCTGCCATTTAAAAGCGGAGCGGCTATTGTGTTCGACAAGAATGAGCCAATCTATACCAACAGGGCAACAGGAAGATATAAAATGGGTTTATCTCCGGGAATTATTGCCGGTTATGGTTTCCCCTTTAAAAATGGCAACACGCCCTTTTCCGGACAAAAGAACATCACCTTTGGTGTTAGTTTAGCTCCCTATGCCCCACACAGGTATTACTGGCAGGTAGAATTGTATGCGAGTTCATTCGCTGAAAAAGAATACCTGATTAAAAGAACGCCCGGGACTGAAAGACTTGTTCCTATTGTGGTTAATGGGAAACAGCAGGAGGCCAGACTTAAGTACGTTGATAGCACAGCGCGTACAAAGGTGTTAACCATTAATATTGTTCCGCTGCAAATGCGTTATAATTTCAATAAGTACATTGGTGCAGGTATTGGCACCCTGGTTTCTTTCAATATTGATGAGCAGTCGACCCCTGGTAAACAGGGCTTGTATGAACTTTTGAGCGCTACCGGAACTGGTGAGCAGGTTACCCTTAAAAAAACATTCGACAAAGTCAGCAAAAGCTTTAATGATTTCCAGAACACGTTGTTCACTGATATACAGGTAGGAAAAGTACATGTAGGTCCTTCCATTGGTTTCAGGTATTTATACACATTTCAGGGTTCAGACAATAGGTTAATTACTTATTTAACATGGAAGTTTTAGCGAGAATTCTTCTTGTTTATCTTTCACTTTCTGGTTTTGCTGTTGCTGCGCAGCATCCGGTAAGCATTCCGCAGCCGATTGTTAAAACCCTCGATTCATTAAAAGAAAAGGACAACCTGACTGATTGGTTATATACGAGGATAGATTACAGCTATGGCAGTCCTCGTCAGACTCTCCCTTTTTTAATGCGTACTGAACGGGAAAGATGGCGCAAGCCCCAATCTACTCCAGAAAAAGAAGCCTGGTTGATGCTACTGAGCAACCAGGGATATAACCAGATGTACACGGGTAATATCCTTAACTCTATCAATTGTTATGAACAGGCATATAATTACGCCATCGACCATAAGCTCAATGTAGAGGGTATTGCAGACTATGTTTTAAAGCCCTGGGCCAATAACTATACCCGTTTGGGTGATTATGAGAAGGCTTTGTTTATCCAGCAAAGAACACTGGATTATGCAAAGCGAGAACATAATGATGCTTTAGCTGTCTCTGTTTACAACAATATGGCCATCTCCTACCGCTCACTAGGTGATTTTAAAAAAGCAGAGGAATGCATCCTCCTTGGTACTAAAAAAGCGGCTCCCGGCTCTTCAGCGCTTATTTTGCTCGACAATACTTTGGCTGACATATACTTTGATAAAGATGAGCTTGAACTGGCTGAACAGGTTATTGCAAGAAACATTTCCCGTCAGCAAAAGCTAAAACCTAATTCTGAAACGGCTTACTGGCTTTTGAGCAGCTATATCACTTCGGGTGATATCCACAGAAAAAAACAGCATTTTACCACTGCACGGAACAACTATCAGCAGGCGCTGGTCATTAATGATCAATACTATAAGGGAAACAGGTTAAGAGAAAAAGCTTATATATTTATCCAACTGGGTAAAATTAAGCTTGCTCAAAAACAGCCTACCGAAGCATTAACCTATTTTAACCAGGTGCTAAGTACGTTTGGTATTACTGATACTGCACTGCGGATCAATGCAGATAGGATATTTGGCGACAACCGTCTGGTTGATGTATTTTACCAAAAATCACTAGCCTATAACCAAATGGGGTTACAAAAAGAGGCTTTGGAGAACATTCGCTTCTCTTTACTATCGGCAGATCGGATACGTTTTGAGCTTGCAGATGTAAAAACAAAACAACGCTTTCAGGCGGAAACTAAACAAATGGCAGAAAAAGCGATTGCCATTGCTTTTAGCCTGCTTGGGAAAACAAATCAGCATAGCTATGCGGAAATCATTATAGCGATCATTGAACAAACCAGGGCACGCACCTTGCTAGACGACATCCGCAGCAATGAACAACAATTAACCCGGTCGACAAAAGACCCTTTATTTCAGGAAAAAGCAAAGTTGGAGCAAGCCATCGCCTACAATGAGAAAGAATTGCTGCAAGGTGCTGAAGATCCCATAGAGATCGAAAAACGGAATGCTGAACTTAAATTTAAACTCGAAGGCATTGAAAAAAATATAGCTCAACGTTATCCTTCACTGGCAACTGGTAAGGAAATGTTGCTAGCGGCTGATAACCTATTAAAGCAGCTTCCGCGAACTGCTCATTTCATAGAATTCTTTTCCGGTACCGACCACCTTTATGTAGCAGAAATTTACAACCGAAGGGTAAAACACATCAGAAGGATTTCTAATGCAAGGCAGGTGAAACAGCAGATATTCGATTTTGTAAACACTTATTACCGAAGGGGTCCGGCGGCAATGATGAACCAGCCAAAGTCGTTTTTCATGGCTTCCAATCAGATTTACAAAACTTTACTGGGGAGTTTTAATTTTCCTAAAAATGAACCACTCATTATTATTCCGGACGAGGTGATTGGATATCTCTCTTTTGATGGCCTGGTTACCAGTAACAATTATCAGCCTGATATTGCGAGCTGGCCTTTTGTAATTAAAGATCTTTCTGTTGCTTATGCCTTTTCCATACAAACCTGGCTAAAGCAATCAACGAAAAAAACAGAGCATAAAGGCTTTGCAGGTTTGTTTGTCACCCACCAGCATAAAAACAAGCAGTTCATTCCAGCGGTTGCTAAAGAAGCCGAATCCATAGAAAAGATAGTAGCCGGTGATTTCAGGAGAGATGAGGATGCCGGGGTAAAAGATTTTTTCAATGCTTTTGACCAGGCCAATGTATTACACATCAGCACCCACTCCTATTTATCCGGTTTACAAAGGGAGCCAACCTTATCTTTTGAGGATGAGCCGGTATTCTTGTTCGAACTATCAGCGCGAAAAGCTGCCCCAGACCTGGTGGTATTGAGTGCCTGCCGGACAGCGGACGGAATGATGAACAGCGGTGAGGGCATCATCAGTTTAAGCAGGGGCTTTGCTGCCATAGGCACAGGTGGCACTATTGCCGGCTTATGGAATGTTAATGATCAGGCTGCCTCAGAAATTACAGCTGCATGCTATCAAAATATGCTTGCGGGACAGAAAATCAGCATTGCCCTGCACCATGCCAAACTAGACTGGCTACTAAACAAACAAAGACCTGCACAGGAATACCTGCCCTATTACTGGGATGCACTGATTTATATGGGCTACGACAAAAAAGTAAACCTACAAGCTGCCCATAATCGTATCATCGATTATGGGCAGCTTGCAGCGCTTATACTTGTTGCTATTTTAGGCATATATTACCTGCTAAAGGTTAAAAAGAGATCTATTTCGCCTGCTTCAGTATCGTAACAGCCAAAGGAGGTACATTCAACAAGATAGAATACTCTCTGTTATGGCAATCTATTTTTTCCGGCTGGATTACCTTGGTGTTCAGCTTTCCGCTACCAAAAAACTCTTTGGCATCGGTATTAAATATTTCTTTCCATTTCGCTTTAAAAGGCAGTCCTACTCTATAGTTTTCTCTGTATACAGGGGTTAAATTTAAAACTACAATCAATGTATCCTTTGCCTTTTTCCCCTTTCTGATATAGATATATATCGAATGCCTCGCATCATCTGCGTTGATCCATTCAAAGCCCTCAAAAGAAAAACTATGTTCGTATAAAGCCGGTTCTGAAGTATATAGTTTATTAATCGCCCTAACGGTTTTTTGCATGGCAAGATGCGGTGCATGTTGCAACAGATGCCAGTCTAACGAACTTTTAAAATCCCATTCATGCGTTTGTGCAAACTCATTGCCCATAAACAAAAGCTTGGTACCAGGTTGGGTAAACATATAGGCATACAACACCCGCAGGTTGGCAAACTTCTGCCACTCATCACCCGGCATTTTATAAATCATTGATGATTTACCATGTACCACTTCATCATGCGAGAAAGGGAGCATAAAGTTCTCGCTAAAGGCATAAGTAATGTTAAAGGTAAGCTGATAATGATGGTATCTTCTGTTGATAGGATCGTTTTTAAAATACTTCAGCGTATCATTCATCCAGCCCATCATCCATTTCATTCCAAAGCCTAAACCTCCTTCATGCACGGGATGGGTAACACCGGGATAAGTACTGCTTTCTTCAGCAATGGTATGTACGCCTTCATAGTTACCATATACAGCAACATTAAGGTCTTTAAGAAATTCAATAGCTCCTAAATTCTCTCTTCCACCATACTGATTGGTAGCAGCATCTTCCGCCTTGCGGGAAAAATCGAAATAAAGCATAGATGCTACGGCATCGACTCTTAAACCATCTATATGAAACTTATCCAGCCAATAGAGGGCGTTGCTGATTAAAAATGAGCGGACTTCATTCCTGTCGTAATTAAATATATACGATTTCCAATCGGGATGAAAGCCTTTACGCATATCCGCATGTTCGTACAAATGCGTACCATCGAAATGGTAAAGTCCATGCGCATCACCGGGGAAATGTGAGGGCACCCAATCTAAAATTACTGCAATATCATTTTTATGCAGTTCGTTAATCAGGTACATTAATTCCTGCGGCGTACCATGTCTTGAACTTGCTGCAAAATACCCGGTGATCTGGTAGCCCCATGAAGGAAAATAGGGATACTCCATTATAGGCATAAACTCTACATGGGTAAAGCCCATATCCAGTAAATATGGTACCAGGCTATTGGCGATTTCAACATAGGTTAATACCCGGGCCGGTTCATTCGGATCGCGTTGCCAGGAGCCCAGGTGCACTTCATAAACCGACATGGGTTTATCTAAAGCGTTTAACTTAGCCCGTTTGTTTAGCCAGGTTTTATCTTTCCATTTATAATCATTATCCCAAACGATAGAAGCCGTTTGAGGCGGGTGTTCCCACCTTTTTGCATATGGATCGCCTTTTTCTACGTCTACCCCATCAAAACCTTTAACCAGGAATTTATAGAGTTGGCCCTTGGCAACACTGGGGATAAAGCCTTCCCAGATGCCTGAGCTATCGAGACGCCTGTTTAAGGGATGAACGGAGCGATTCCAATCGTTAAAATCACCAATGACATGTACAGCCTGCGCATTTGGTGCCCAAACCGAGAAATAAGTCCCGTCTACATCATCTACATTAATAAGATGTGCGCCAAACTTTTCATACAATCGAAAGTGCTTACCGGATACAAATAGAGAAATGTCAAATTCACTGAAAAGGCTATGCGCAAGCACTTGGTTCATTAGTTATATATTTTTATGCTGGTGAAATTCTTATTTGATTTAAAACGCAGGCAATTGTTTTCATCCATTTGATAGTCGGACACATCTACTTCATCAATGGTAATCTTGTTTACATTAAAAGGTAATCCAATGATATTATAATTATACGACTCGTAATTTGGTGTATACAGGCCATTAACTGTTTGTTCTATGCTCAGCAGGTATTGTGTTCCATTTACACAGAATTTCTTTTCAGAATAGATATCTTGTTCATAAGCAAAGGTATCTCCATGATCTTCAAACAGGAATGAGTTTACCTCATAGTCTGTGTAATATACATTTAATAATACTTCTTCGATGTTTTTTTCGCCTACATACTGCATCACCGGATATTCGGGAATTACGGATCCTGCTCTTACAAATAACGGCATATGATCTAAGGGTGCCTTGATATTATGCTCGCTTTCACCAGTCAGGATTTCGTGTGTCCAGAAATTATACCATTTACCTTTTGGCAGGTAAACCATTCGTGAAGTAGCACCTTGCTCCAATACAGGACAAACTAAAATCTTGTCGCCAAAAGTAAACTCGTCCTGGCGGAAACTTGTGCTTGGATTCTCCTGTTCCAGCATAACCAATGGTCGGAGGATAGGGAATCCATAACGATGATGCTCCCAGAACACGGAGTATAGATATGGCATCAAACGGTATCTCAATTCAATATAAGTTCTGTTGATACTGGTATATGGCTCGCCAAAGCTCCATGGCTCACGTTCAGCGGTATCACCTGCAGAGTGGGCACGCATAAATGGCGAGAAGGTACCAAGCTGAATCCAACGGGTAAACAATTCGCCATCAGGTTCTCCACTAAAACCGCCAATATCTGTTCCGCAGAAAGGCACACCCGAAATTGACATGCGCTGACATTGGATATTGCCTATTTTAAGGTGTTCCCAGGTAGCTACGTTGTCGCCTGTCCACACACAGCCATAGCGTTGCATCCCTGAATACCCTGCGCGGGTGATAGTAAATGGACGCTTGTTGCGCATTAATTTTTTAAGTCCGTCGTAAGTAGAACGGACCATCTGCATCCCATAAACATTATGTGCTTTACGGTGCGAACCTCTGTAACCTTCGAAGTTATGTCGTACGTCATTAGGAAAAGTACCTGAGCCAAATACTGCAGGCTCGTTCATATCATTCCAAACACCGGCAACGCCCATATCAACCAGTCCTTTATACAAATTACCCCACCATTCGCGCACGGTAGGATTGGTAAAATCTGGGAACTGACACCTGCCTGGCCAAACATGACCTTCCATGAAATAATCATCACTACGGCGGCAGAAATAGTTATTCTCTTTTCCTTCTTTAAAAACCCAATAATTGTCGTCCACTTTAATACCAGGATCGATCATAACCACAGTTTTGAACCCATCATTGGCCAGTTCCTTAATCATCCTCTTAGGATCAGGAAAGTGGCTTTTATTCCAGGTAAAACAACGATAGCCATCCATATAGTCGATATCCAGATAAATGGCATCACATGGTATACTTCTGGATCTGAAACCTTCCGCTATTTCCTTCACCTTTTTTTCAGGGTAATAACTCCATCGGCATTGGTGATATCCTAAAGCCCATTTTGGCGGCATTGGATGTGTTCCGGTAAGACTTTGATATCTTTTTACCACGTCCATTAAATGTGGACCATGGATGTAATAATATTGCAATTCGCCACCATCTGCCCAGAAACTGGTTTTCGTTTGGTCTTCTTTCCCGAAATCAAAATAAGAACGGAAAGTATTGTCGAAGAAGATCCCATAGGCAGCCTGGTGGTGTACGCCTGTATAAAAAGGAATGGTACGGTACAAAGGATCCTGATCCCAGCCAAAAGAATAGGCATCTGTATTCCAATTCTGGAAATGCCTTCCTTTTAAGTTCATGTTTCCGGATTTGTCGCCCAGCCCAAAGAAATTCTCATCAGGGAGGCACTTTTTGGTAGCGTATACATAGTAACCACCAAATTCTACATTCTCCTCCCAGTGCATAGCCTGGTCATCCTCACTCATCACCATCTGACTTCTGTTATCCAGAAAAGACACATTGAAGTCGCTTTTTCTGATTTTACAGGTTACGGTGTTGGTAGAAATGGCATAATGGGCTTCCTGCTCTTCCATTTTAAAGGTGGTAACCTTTTGATCAACCACCGGGACAGCGTAAGAAAAATCCTCCAGGAAAACTCCATGTGGAGCTAGTCTGACTCTGATGATCTCATCACTTACTACCCGAATCTCAACCTGGGCATCACCATCTGAAAAATAGAACTTATTTCCCTCGGCATGAACCTGCTCCACTGCGCTAAGGTATTTTTTTACGATTGGTTTAGGTCCTGAAACCGGATTGTTTAAATGCTGCACTGATTCTTCAGCTTCAATCCCCTTATCTAATTGCTCGTTATATATATGCTGTTGTTCATTTAACTCTTCCATAAAAACTCCCTTAGGTAAAAAACCACGAAGCAGCCACTTCGTGTACTTTGTACAACTAAGGTGTTAAAATTTCTATTAAAACCAAAGGATTATATGAGATATAACTTGCGCAAAAAAAAGGCTCTGATATGAACATCAGAGCCTTAACCTTTAAAAAAGAAATATCCTATGGGTTAAATGTATACGACACATAGTAAAGTGCACCTATTGCAGGGTTACCATATGAGGTGATATAATATTTATTTAAGATGTTAGAACCACCCAATTTGATCATTGATTTCACTGAAGGGATCTTAAAGTTAACCTGTGCATCTATAGTACTGAATGAAGGAACCGCTCCTGCAGCAAATGATGAATTCCAGAAGAACTCATCCTGCCAGCGGTAATTCACGTTAAAACCAACGTTTCTTATCACCTCTCTATTTCCCAATCCCAGGTTATAACGAACTTTAGGGGTATTGAAATCATTGATATAATCAGCAGGAAGATCGCCTAACTCATTATAAGAAACGTTTCCACTCAGGTTATAGTTCTTGCCTAACAGGTAATCAATTCCCAAAGCACCGCCATAAGAAGTTACCTTTCCTACGGCATTTACAGGAACACCGAATTTAGGGAAGGGATAAGTTGAGCCATTTTGCTGATATACTTCTACAGCTGTAATAAAGTTTTTATACTGGTTGTAATAAGCATAGGCATCAATCAAAAATTTAGGTCCTAATAAGCCTTTGTATCCAATTTCGTACGACTGAACACTCTCCGGTCTGATACCCCTTGGATCAAACTCATAGGTTTTTAACAATGCTGGGTTTGGCGTTCCTGTGGCCAATGAAGCATCATATGCACGATAGCTTGCATCTGTGTAAGGTTTTCTGGTTGTCAGCATTTCATATTTATTCAACATTTCTGGTATACCTCCGATCAATCGCTGACGACCACCTGCTACAGATAAATCTATATATTGATTTTGAGTAGTCGGGTTGCGGTAACCTGTTTGATAAGAAACACGAATGTTATTGTTTGGCGCTACGGTGTAAACCCCTGAAATTCTTGGTGTAAAGCGTCCATCAAAATTGGTACTTTTATCATACCTTCCTGATAAGGATAATTTAAACTTATCATCAAACATTTTTTTTGCAACCTGTGCAAATGCTCCGTATTCGTCGATATTTAGTTTTTTGCCAAGATCGTCGAAAATAGTTCCACCGGAGCGCAACTGATAAATTCTGTAAGAACCTCCAACCTGTAATTCCACAACATTGTTTAATGCATTGGAAAGATTATACAATCCTTCATAGTGGTAAAGGTTTGTTTTATCGTCGAATTTTGCGCCTAAGCCAGATGAAATGGTATTGTTAACGATGCTGTTTTTAGCAGCTTCAAATTGTGCAGTACCAGGCATAAATCTACCACGATCAGCAACACCTCTTGCTGCATTGTGTGCTGCGTCATTACTTCCACCGGCAGCAAGCGCACTGGAATAAGCCAATGCATATTGAGCAAACCAACCATTTATAGCATTTGGACCGGCAATACTGCTTGGGCGGTAGGCTTCATTGATAAATGAGCCAAGAATGGAGGAGATATAAGAATCACCAGAACGCTCCTGAGTGGTATATCCTCTAACAAAAAAGTCCTGCCCTTTTAACTCCAATTTAAACTGACCGATACTAAAATTACGTAATGAATAGCGGTCTGAACCTGTATAAACAGAAGTTCCAGTACCCCATGCTGCGTGTGCAATAGCTTCGATAGTAGGGGTTACTTTGTAATGAAGAGATCCCGAAGCCTTTAACGACTTGGTATCATAATCAACTAAATTTGATTCATTATAGCCTGTTCTTGAAACGGCCTGACTGGTTACGCCACCCCGCTGTAAACCGTACATTAAAGCAAGGAAGGGTGACAACTGAGGCATTGCAGGCCTTAAAGCGGCAAATGCAGGATTTGTATTAATCTGGTTCAGTACAGCATTATAGCTGGTTAACCCGGGATTAGTAACCAAAGAGTTAAATGCTCCATATGCCAGTGGCTGCTGAGCCTGGAAACTTGAACGTAATGAATTACCTACCAACAGGAGGTTAGCATTAACCTCATCACCATAAACGTTTACACCATCGTAATTAGGATCAGTTGTTCTATCCCCGGCTTTAAAATTACGCCCTATACGATCGAAATTACTATAGTTATCTGCCTGCCAATCTTTTGCCTGTAAAAAAGAGAAAGTACCTTTTACAGCAAACTTATTATTCCAGGCCTTAGCCATACGGACATCCAGCTGATTAAACTGCTGATTGCCTGTATTGTCATCATTCACATGATTGATACCTGTTTTGAATGAAAAGCTGGCTCCCTGGTAATCAAAAGGATTTTTTGAGGTCATTAACATCGTTCCATTGATACCGCCTGCACCATACAATGCCGACGATGCACCTGGCAATAGCTCAACATTATCCAAATCAAGATCAGAAAGACCAATAATATTTCCGACTGCAAAATTTAATCCTGGTGCCTGGTTATCCATTCCATCCACAAACTGGTTGAATCTGGTATTACCGTTTGAGTTAAATCCTCTTGTATTTATAGATTTGAAGGTCAAACTCTGCGTACTCACCTCCACGCCTTTCATATTAATTAATGCATCATAAAAAGAAGGGGCAGAAAGCTCTTTAATTGTGCTTTGCCCCATTCGCTCTACAGATACCGGAGATTCAAGTATTCGTTCCGGGGTTCTGGATGCAGATATAACTACCTCCTGACCAAGGATAACGGTAGGTTCCAGTTCCGTATTTATACCTTTTGTATTGCC
This sequence comes from Pedobacter nyackensis, assembly GCF_900176505.1. Lineage (GTDB taxonomy): Bacteria > Bacteroidota > Bacteroidia > Sphingobacteriales > Sphingobacteriaceae > Pedobacter > Pedobacter nyackensis. The sequence goes on from NZ_FWYB01000007.1 coordinate 258,675, forward strand.
TGTAATTTCCTGCTCAACGGAAATATATCCTAAAAAAGATATTACGAGGGTAAGTGGCGTTTTTCTATTTGTAGTAAATGAATACCTGCCACTTGCATCTGTAGCAGTTCCGCTTGTTGTACCTTTTACAGTGATTCCAACACCTGGTATTGGTTGTTTAGTTAGCTTATCCGTAACCAAGCCACTAATCGTAACACTTTGTGCATGTACAGTTAAGCTGACCATACAAAACAAAAGCGCAAAAATCACTTTAGTAAACATTTTCCTCATACTTATTATAATTATGTTTTATTTTAACATAAACTTAATTATTTTTTTGAAACTACCAAATACTATCTGAAAAATATTTCAAGGATAAAATTTAATGATTGATTACATTTCAATTAAGTTTTATGTTAAATTGCCATAGCCAAATTTTCAGAAATGAATAAAATAAAAGCTTCCATTTGTATTATCGTACCCATACTACTCGCATATGCCCTTAATACAAAATTTGGTAATGTACCGCCTGTTCTAAAATTTTTAAACCCTTTTACCGGTTTCTGGCAAAATGCGGAACGGACTACGGTAAAGGCAAATAACGAAATCAGCCTAAAAGGCACAATTGAAAATGTTGATATCGCATTTGATGATCGTATGATCCCGCACATCTTTGCACAGAACGACCATGATCTGTACTATGCTCAGGGATACATCACGGCAGTACATCGCTTATGGCAAATGGATTTTCAAACCAGATTCGCTGCCGGAAGAATCTCAGAGGTAGTGGGCAAAAAAGCTATCGAACTGGACAGGTATCAACGAAGGATGGGTATGGTTTACGGTGCCGAAAATTCTCTTGAAGGCATGATGGCCGATCCAAAATCCAAAGAAATGATCCTTGCCTACACAGAAGGAATAAATGCCTACATAAAATCTCTATCTCCATCCAAACTACCGGTTGAATATAAAATACTGGATTTTAAACCGGAAGCATGGACCCCGATTAAATGCGCACTACTACTGAAGCAGATGTCGGCCGTTTTGGCCATGGGATCAGATGAGTTTTACATGTCCAACATCAGGAACAAATTCGGAACTGATGTAGTGAAAGACTTATTTCCTGATTATCCCTTTAAAGAGGAGCCCATCATTCCTGTCGGAACAAAATGGGATTTCAAACCGCTTCCTATCCCGGCTGCACCATTAACCGATGAAACAGCAACAGCAGCTATAAAAACAAAGCAGAAAGAAGAAGGAATTGGCAGCAACAACTGGGCGCTATCGGGCGCAAAAACGGCATCAGGTTTACCTATGCTGGCCAACGACCCACATCTTGACTTAACTCTGCCCTCCATTTGGTACCAGATTCAATTACATGCTCCGGGTGTAAATGCTTATGGCGTCTCCTTGCCTGGTGCCCCAGGGATCATCATTGGCTTTAATAAAGACATTGCATGGGGCGTGACAAATGTAGCCGCAGATGTACTTGATTTTTATCAGATAAAATTTAAAGACGATACACACAAAGATTATTGGTATAACAACCAGTGGAAGAAAACCAGTTCCCGACTGGAAACGATTTCGATCAGGGGTGATAAAGACGTTACAGATACCGTGCGCTATACCCATCACGGACCAGTGGTTTACTTACAAAAAGTTAAAGGTTTCTCTAAGGCAAATAACATTCCAGTGGGAAATGCCTTGCGTTGGATTGCTCACGATAAGTCTAATGAGCTAAAAACCTTTTACCTGCTAAACAGAGGAAAAAATTACGACGACTACCGCAATGCACTGACTTTTTATACGGCACCAGCTCAAAACTTCATCTTCGCATCAGCCGAAAACGACATTGCCATTACTGCGAATGGCAAATTCCCATTAAAATGGAAAAATCAGGGTAAGTTTATTCTGGATGGAAGTGATCCTAAAAGCGACTGGCAGGGATGGATACCGTCTTCACAAAATCCTACAGTAAAGAACCCGCCGAGAGGATTTGTTAGTTCCGCAAATCAGTCTTCTACAGACCCCAGCTACCCTTACTATATTAATTGGGAGTTTAGTCCTTATGAACGCGGAAAACGGATAAACGACAGGCTAAAAGTAATGGAAAAAGCTACAGCCGATAGCCTGATTAAAATGCAAACCGACAGTTATAGCATCCATGCACAAAACATCCTTCCTACGATTTTGGCTATGGTAAATAAGCTGGACCTTAATGCAACACAAAAAGAAGCATTGAGATTTGTGTCGGAATGGAATAAGTACTATGAAGCAAAATCATTGGCCGCAAGTGTATTCGACATTTGGACCAAGCGCCTTCAATTCGACATATGGGATGATGAATTCACGATAGCTAACATTCCAATGCGCTATCCCTCAAGAAACAGGACAGTACAGCTCATTCTAAAGGAACCGAATTCGAAATGGCTAGATAATATCAACACCCCGGCAAGAGAAACGCTTGCAGATTTAGTAAACGAGGCGTTTAAATTCAGTTGCGATAGTCTCGAAAGAAAATACGGACCTATTGGGAAATCATGGGCATGGGCTAATTTAAAGCATACCAACATCCCCCATATGGCTAAAATCCCAGGATTTGGCTCTAAGCTGCTGGTAACGGGCGGAGGAAAAATGACCATCAACGCTTTGGGCGAAAGTAATGGGCCCTCGTGGCGGATGGTAGTTGAGCTGGGCAAAACACCTAAAGGTCATGGTGTATTTCCAGGCGGACAATCAGGTAATCCCGGTAGTCGGTTTTACGATGATATGATCGACACCTGGTCACATGGAAAACTGTACGATCTGTTTTACATGCAATCAGTCGATGACAAATCAGCCAAAATAATTTCACAGTTAAAAATTTCAAAGAAATAACCATATGGTGTTTATCGTAGTCATTATCCTAGCTTTTTTACTCCAGATGCTCCTCCCCTGGTGGATCATTATCATCATTTGCTTTGTTACCTGCGGTTTAATTGGCAAGACAGGAAAAATAGCTTTTTGGCAGCCTTTTCTGGCTGTTTTACTGTTGTGGACCGGAATGGCATTGTTTAAAACGCTGCCCAATGACAATGTACTGGCCATTAGGGTTGCTGAAATGTTTGGCACAAAAATCTGGTGGATTTTACTTGCAATTGGTTCCTTATCAGGTGCAATTACTGCAGGCATCTGTGGCTACTGTGGATATCATTTCAGAAAAGCCATACTGGTAACGAAAACAAATCCTTAATTAAAATTTGTTGCGTATTTTTGTGGGGTGACTGATCTGACAAAGCAAATCTTTTCTATTAGCAATGCGCTTGAGTTTGAACAAACCAGCCTTGCTATATTTAATCACCAGGCCAGAAATTGCCAGGTATATAAAGCCTACATCTCTCATCTCAGGATAAATCCAGAGGAGGTTACCAGTGTAACTCAAATCCCGTATCTGCCAATCAGCTTTTTCAAAACCCATGAAGTACTGAGTTCTTTAGCTACTCCGGAAATTGTATTTAGCAGTTCGGGTACTACAGGTATGGTACAAAGCAGACATATTGTAACTGATGTTGAGGTATATGAGGAGAGTTTTAACAAAGCCTTTGAACTGTTTTATGGTAAGATAGAAAACACTTGTTTGCTGGCCTTATTGCCCTCTTATCTGGAACGTGATGGCTCTTCATTGATATATATGGTTGATGCGTTATTGAAACAAAGTAAACATCCTGACAGTGGCTATTTCCTTCATAATCATAGCGACCTATATCATAAACTTCAAAAATTAAAAGAAGCCGGGCAAAAAACCATTTTAATAGGCGTCACCTACGCGCTCTTGGACTTTATTGAACAGTATAAAGTCGAATTCCCGGATCTGATTGTAATGGAAACCGGCGGAATGAAAGGGAAAAGAAAAGAAATGGTCCGTGAAGAACTCCACCAATTGCTACAGGATGGTTTTGGTGTGAATGCCATTCATAGTGAATACGGCATGACCGAACTGTTGTCGCAAGCCTATTCATCAGGAATTGGCATATTCAATTGCCCACCCTGGATGAAAATCTACCTCCGCGATACAAACGACCCGCTAAGCCTGGTGTCAAACAACCGTACTGGTGGCATTAATGTAATAGATCTGGCTAATATCAACTCCTGTTCTTTCATTGCAACACAAGATTTAGGAAGATTATTCCCTGATGGCTCATTTGAAGTATTAGGCCGTTTTGACAATGCTGATATCAGGGGTTGCAACTTACTGGTTAACTAATTCCACAAAAGCGCTTACCATCTGTATAGCGTTTTATTCCATAAAAAAATCCCGGTTTTAAGCCGGGATTTCCATCTATAATTTAATTTCTGCCTATTTCGCAATCAGCAGGTAATAGTTTTTCTTTCCTTTTTGAACGATAATGAATTGATCGTTCAACAGATCGCTCGTTGTCAATTTATCCGCAGGATCTTTCAATTTTTCTTTGTTTACAGATACTCCACCACCCTGGATCAATTTCTTTGCTTCACCTTTTGAGGCAAAGACACTTGATTTTTCGGCTAGTAAGGTAGCTGCATCAATTCCTTCTGCCAATTCAGCTTTCGAAATTTCAAATTGAGGAATACCTTCGAATATTTCTAAAACCTGAGCTTCAGCTAACGTTTTAAAGAATTCCAATGAACCATTTCCAAATAAGAACTCAGAAGTTTTCACTGCAGTGTCTAAAGCACTATCTGAATGGGTCCTGATCGTAATGTCTTCAGCCAATGCTTTCTGCAAAATGCGAAGATGAGGAGCGGTATCATGTTCAGCTTCTAATGCTTCAATTTCTGCCTGTGTTTTTAAGGTAAAAATCTTAATCCATTTTTTAGTATCCTCATCAGAAGCATTTAACCAAAACTGGTAGAATTTATATGGTGATGTTTTTTTAGGATCTAACCATACTGCACCGCTTTCAGTTTTACCAAACTTTGTACCATCGGCCTTTTTAATCAACTGGGTAGTAATTGCAAAAGCTGTTCCGGCATCTTTACGTCTGATTAACTCTGTTCCGGTTACAATATTACCCCATTGATCCGAACCACCCATCTGAATAAGACAGTTCTTATTTTTCCATAAATAATAGAAATCGTATCCCTGGATCAGCTGGTAGCAGAACTCGGTAAAAGAAAGACCTGAATCACCTTCCAGGCGTCTTTTCACGCTATCCTTAGCCATCATATAGTTGACCGTAATGTGCTTACCAACATCTCTGATAAAGGTAAATAGATTCATATCTCTGAACCAATCGGCATTGTTAACCATCACCGCGCCATTACCTTCTTCAGAAAAGTTAAGGAATTTAGATAGCTGTGCTTTCATTCCAGCCAGATAAAGCTCAATGGTTTCTTCAGTTTGAAGATTTCGTTCGTCAGATTTCCCCGAAGGATCGCCAACCATTCCAGTAGCACCACCAACCAAGGCATAAGGTTTATGTCCTGCACGTTGGAAATGTATAAGCGTCATGATCTGTGTAAGGTGTCCGATATGCAGAGAATCTGCAGTTGGATCAAATCCTATATAGCCAGATGTCATTCCTTCACTTAATTTTTCTTCAGTACCAGGCATCATGTCCTGTAACATGCCTCTCCAGCGTAACTCTTCTACGAAATTGGTCATTAGTATCTACTTTTGTTGGCAAATATAGGAAAAGCTGAGTTATCCTTAAATTTGGCAGGATCTTAAAAACTGTTATTGAACAAAAATTACTATTTTTAGCACTATGAACTTCCTATCCCATTTTTATTTTGAAAGAAATAATCCAGATGAAAATATGGTATTGGGAGTTGTTTTGCCCGATTTCATCAAAAATGCCAAAAAGGATTATAATTTATACCCGCTTAAGATCAGGCATCTTTTTGAGGATGAACCGCATCAAATTTCTATCCTGAATGGTTGGAAAAAGCACATTGAAGTAGACCAGATCTTTCACTCTTCAAAATTCTTCCAGCAGCATACCGCTGAGCTGAAACAATTGATACTTCCGTCCTGTGAAAACAGTCCGGTTAAGCCATTCTTTTTAGCACATATAGGGTTGGAACTGGTTTTAGACCACCTGTTAGCTACAGAAGGGCTTGTTAACATTAACACTTTTTACGATCAGCTCAGCAGAGCAAACAAAACTGCTTTAAACGATTTTCTACATACTTCTTCCCTGAATGATACAGATGTTTTTTTCAGTTTCCTGAACAGTTTCATCTCCAGCAGATACCTTTTCAGTTACCAAAAGGTTGAAAACATAGCCTATGCACTGAACAGGATTTGCATGCGTTTATGGAATAACCCTTTTTCTGAGGAGCAACTGCATCAGCTAACAGGGCAACTTGAGGAGTTTAAAAATCACCTAAAAAATGATTACCTATCTATCTTTAATGATATTGAAGGTAGATTAAAGTAGCTTATTTGTATCTTCGCAGCTATGTCACTATTCGAGGTAAAAGACAAAATGGATGCATTGGTTAAGGAGCTTAACCAACACAATTACAATTATTATGTGCTGGCTATGCCAACCATTGCTGATTATACATTTGATCAAAAATTAGCAGAACTGCATGCGCTTGAACTTGCACATCCTGAATTTGCCGACCCCAATTCACCTACACAAAAAGTTGGTGGGGAGATTACCAAAACCTTCACTACAGTAAAACACAAATGGCCCATGTTATCGTTGGGCAACACCTATAATGAGCAAGATCTAAGAGATTTTGACGAGCGTATTAAAAAAGCAATAGGTGATCATTTTGAATATGTGTGTGAACTGAAATTTGACGGTTTATCCATCAGTCTCACTTATGATGGGTCAAAACTGGTAAGGGCTGTAACCCGTGGGGATGGCACCAAGGGAGACGATGTGACGACCAATATCAAAACAATCCACACGATTCCACATCAGTTAAAGGCAGACGATGTTCCTCCCCTGTTTGAGATCAGAGGAGAAATATTTATGCATCGTGCAGCTTTTGAGCGCCTGAATAAAGAACGCGAAGAGATTGGAGAGGTTCAATATGCCAATCCCAGAAATTTTGCTGCAGGAACCGTTAAAATGCAGGATTCAGGAGAAGTAGCCAAGCGTCCATTAGATTGCTTCCTATATTCTCTAAATACCGATAAGAATTATTTTAAAACCCATTGGGAAAGCTTACAAAACCTAAAAAAATGGGGATTTAATATATGTGAGCATACCAAGCTTAGCCCAAACATTAATGAGGTATTACTATTCATCAAACACTGGGAAAAAGAACGTTTCAATTTATCCTATGATATTGATGGAATAGTTATTAAAGTAAACAGTTTTGCCCAACAACAGGAATTGGGCTTTACGGCTAAATCGCCTCGTTGGGCCATTTCCTATAAATACAAAGCGGAAGAAGTAGAAACCATCCTGGAAAAAGTAACTTACCAGGTGGGCCGAACAGGTGCTGTGACACCGGTAGCCAACCTGAAACCGGTACAACTTGCAGGAACAACAGTAAAAAGAGCAACGCTACACAATGCAAATGAAATAGAAAGACTTGATCTGCACCTGGGAGACAGCGTGTTTGTTGAAAAAGGTGGAGAGATCATTCCTAAAATCATCAATGTAAATCTGGATAAGCGCGAGCCCGGAGCAGTCCCGGTTATATACCCTTCCGTTTGTCCGGAATGCAACACGCCTTTAATTAGAAAAGAAGGTGAAGTTGCTTTTTATTGTCCGAATGACGAGGCTTGTCCTCCGCAGATAGTTGGAAAGATCCAGCATTTCATCAGTAGAAAAGCGATGAATATTGACGGACTGGGCGATGAAACCGTTGAAACTTTTTATCAGCGTGGACTGATTGCACATATCAGTGATCTGTATACACTGCATGAAAAAGCTGAAGATCTGAAAACATTAGAACGATTTGGTGAGAAATCTATCGTGAACATGTTGAAGGGGATAGAACTTTCTAAACAAATGCCTTTTGAAAAAGTATTGTTTGGGCTGGGTATCAGATATGTTGGTGAAACGGTTGCAAGAAAATTAACCTTTGGCGCAAAAAATATAGACAACCTGGTTTCGGCCAGCTTAGAAGAGCTGACAAGCATTGATGAAATAGGTCAGCGGATAGCAGAGAGTATCATTGAATACTTCAGCAAGCCTGAACATTTACATCAAATTACGCTCTTAAAATCGTATGGTTTACAATTTGAAGCCATAGAAAATGAAATTACCTTACAAAGTGATAAGTTAACTGGAAAAACATTCGTAATTTCAGGCGTTTTTGAGAACTACAGCAGAGAGGAGCTCAAAAATATGATTGAAAGTAATGGCGGTAAGATTTTAAGCGGCATCTCTGCGAAGCTTAATTACCTTGTTGCCGGAGATAATATGGGACCATCAAAACTTGAAAAAGCGAACAAACTGAATGTACCGCTTATCTCGGAGGATGATTTATTAGAGCTATTGAAGTAAAGAATAAAAAATGAACAAATTTCACGGAACAGGTGTAGCATTGGTTACGCCTTTTAATGCAGATGGAACGGTTGACTATGATGGGTTAAGGAAACTCATCAACCATTTAATTGAGGGAGAGGTTGAATACCTGGTATCATTAGGTACCACCGGAGAAGCTTCAACACTAAATAAGGAAGAAAAGAAGAAGATCTGGGAATTTACTGCAGAAGTGAACAACGGTCGTTTGCCATTGGTTGCCGGCATAGGTGGCAATGATACTGCGGAAGTTGTTAACAGTATCAAAACTTTTGATGTAGATGGTTATGATGCCATTTTATCTGCCAGCCCATACTACAATAAGCCAACGCAAGAAGGAATATACCAACATTATAAAGCCATCAGCGAAAATAGTTCGCTACCGATCTTTATATACAATGTACCTGGACGTACAGCAAGTAACATTAGTCCGGAAACAACATGCAGACTGGCGACGGACTTTAAAAACATTATTGGAACTAAAGAGGCTTCCGGAAGCTTTGATCAGTTTAATCAGATCATGCGTGATAAACCTTCAGATTTCCTGCTTATTTCAGGAGATGACCCTATTGCAATGCCAATGATTTCAATCGGCGCTGTGGGTGTTATTTCGGTTATTGGTAATGCTTTGCCTAAACAATTATCTGATCTGATCAGGTTATCTCTTAAAGGAGAATTTGCGACTGCCCTACCAAAGCACCTGAGTTTAATTGAATTTACAAGAATGATGTTTGCAGAAGGAAATCCTGCAGGTGTTAAGGCCGCGTTAAAGCATCTGGGCGTATGCGATGATCATGTTCGCCTGCCATTAGTTAAGGTCTCAGAAGAGCTTAGAAAAGCAATCATAGCTGAAACCAATACGATCAGCTCATAAAAAAATATCAGCTCATAAAAAAAGCGTCCCGAAATTTCGAGACGCTTTTTTTTATCAAAACAATTAAAGCCGGTTAGCCTTTGTTTTTAGTGTCCTGAACCTCTAAGCGAATTGCTTGAGCCAGGTTTTTAAGATCTTGCATACCTTTACGTACGCGAGTTCCAGCGGCATTGTTTGCCTTGTTGTAGAATTTGTCTGCGTCAGCCTCTAAAGCTGCAACAAGCTCTTTTACTTCAGTGAATTTTTTCATCGTTAATTTTACTCCTTTTAGTTTTTTAAAGTTTTGATTGATACTCTCTTACTAAAGTAAGATGTTTATTTTAATAAAAGAATTTTTACAATAACAAATAAACAATCAAAAACCCTCTTTTTTTCCACATCACAAGGGTTTATGCACAATAAACGCAGCAATATTCAACAGAAAAAACTGAATATCAGGAGATTACAAAACAACGGAAACAAAAAATGCCCTTTATGCGTACATAAAGGGCATTTTTAACTTTTGAAAATATTATGCTATAGAAAACTGATTTTCTTTATAATATCCACTTTTCAGTTTATCAGACACTTCGCTGAAAGCATCCAGCGTGCGCTGTACATCTTCCATTGTATGAACGGCTGTAGGAATCAACCTCAGTTCAATTAGTCCCTTAGGGATAACCGGATAAACTACAATTGAACAGAATATACCATAGTTCTCACGAAGATCCATAGTCAGTGCTGTAGCTTCCAGCAACTCACCTTTAAGGAAAACCGGAGTAACCATTGTGTTGGTCACACCAAGATCGAAACCACGATCCCTTAATCCCTTTTGAAGCGTGGTAGCTACATTCCACAATTTATCTCTTAATTCAGGATTGTTTTTAAGCAGATCCAGGCGTTTTAACAATCCAATAACCATTGGCATTGGCAATGCTTTAGCAAAGGTTTGAGAACGCATGTTATACCTGAAAAAGTTAGTCATTTCTTCAGTTGAAGCTACAAATGCTCCGATACCTGCCATCGATTTAGCGAATGTACCGAAATACACATCTACCCCTTCAATACAATCCTGTGCTTCATGGGTACCTGCACCTGTTGGCCCCATTGTACCAAAACCATGCGCATCGTCAATCAGCAAACGGAAATTGAATTCCTTTTTTAAATCAACAAGTTCTTTTAGTTTTCCTTGTGCACCTGACATTCCAAAAACGCCTTCAGTGATTACCAGGATACCGCCACCGCTTTGCTCTACCAATTTAGTAGCTCTTTCCAGCTGTTTGCGGGCGCTATCAATGTCATTATGTTTATATACAAATCGTTTACCCATGTGCAGACGTAAACCATCTATGATACAAGCGTGAGACTCAGCATCGTATACAATCACGTCATTTCTATCTACCAAACTATCGATAATAGAAACCATCCCCTGATAACCAAAGTTTAAAAGAAATGCATCCGGTTTACCTACAAATGCAGCAAGTTCCTGCTCCAATTGTTCGTGATACTTCGAGTTACCAGACATCATTCTGGCACCCATAGGATAAGCCATACCGAAATCTGAAGCTCCTTGTCTATCGGCTTCCCTTACTTCAGGATGATTGGCCAAACCCAAATAATTATTCAAACTCCAAACCAAATGCTCTTTACCACGAAAATTCATATGGGGAGCTATATCGCCTTCTAATTTAGGAAATGAGAAATATCCATGAGACCACTTGTGATGTTGTCCGATCGGACCCATGTGTTTTGCTATCTTTTCAAAAATATCCAATGTTATATGTATTTTAAGTTATTATATTTTTTTGCAAAGTTATATTTAATATGCCTGATCTACAACAATCAACATTCTATGACAGAGAACTTACATAAACGTAACCTGTAGATACTAAAAAGCCTTAACAAATATTGCTAAGGCTCATATAGTATAAAATTATTTCAAATTAATCAACATTATCGTGAAGGAATGAGTTGTTTGGTCTGATCTCGGCAGAACCATCATCGTCATTACTTAAAGTAAATCTCGATACCTGAGACTCTGATGAATGCTGAACCTGCTGTAATTGCATTTGCTTACGTTTGTAAGCCGGCTCATTTTCAAGTTCCTGCAAACCGTTACTGGTGCGCAATTTCATGCTAAGATCCTTTAATCTAAGAATTCTTTCTTTAGATTTCTTTAACTGATCTTCAATAGAATCATCGTTTTTATCGTCATCAGCACCAGGTTCAACGATTTCTTCCCTTTGAGGAACAATATCATTATTAAACACTGTTGTTGGTGTTTCGAACACGAAATCAGTTTCTGCAACTTTAATTTCGAATTCAAATCCTGAATCCTTTGGCGTATCCTCAAATGGAGTTTCCTCTTCAAGCAAAGTATGTCTTACGATTACATTTGCAGGCTCATCAGAGTTTTTGGCTTTGTTTCCATTAAACAAATCACCAAAAAGGTCAGATTGTTTAATTTCTTCTTTTGCCTTCATTACCGGTTCATTAGAGAAGACCGGAGCTTTAGGCTCAATAAATGAATTTACTGGTTCTACAGGTCTAACTAAAGGAGCTTCTTCAGGCGTAAGCAAAGAAATCTTTTTTACATTCTTTTTCTCTTCGTCACGCTGCTCTGTAGTTTGGAAACCAGTAGCGATAATGGTTACAGACAACTTATCTTCAAGGTTCTCGTCAATACAGTTACCCCAGATTAAATCAGCAGATAAACCTGCTTTTTCCTGAATATAATCGGTAATGATTGTCACCTCGTCCATAGTTACTTCACGTAAACCAGAACTTATATTTAACAAGATATATCTTGCACCTTCAATTTCATTGTCTTTTAATAATGGCGAAGCCAATGCACCTTCAACTGCATTTAACGCTCTGTTCTCTCCATCACAAGCAAAACTACCCATGATCGAGACACCACTATCTTTCATAACAGTACGCACATCTTTAAAATCCACGTTGATGTATCCAGGAACGGTGATGATTTCGGCGATACCTTTTGCAGCAGTTGTTAAAATATCATCAGCCTGAGAAAATGCGGATCCTAAGGTAAGGTTACCAAAAATTTCACGCAGTCGATCGTTAGATATCACTAAATAAGAATCTACGTATTTTTTCAGTTCATCCAATCCATCATTTGCCTGCATCTTACGTCTCTTCCCTTCAAAGGCAAAAGGCGTAGTTACAATAGCAACTGTTAATATGTCAAGTTCTTTTGCTGCCTTGGCAATAATAGGACTGGCACCAGTACCGGTACCACCACCCATACCAGCAGTTATGAACAACATTTTTGTTGTACTGCCAAGCATCTGCTTGATGTCATCTATATTCTCTATAGCTGAGTTTTTCCCAACTTCCGGGATCGAGCCTGCACCCATACCTTCGGTAAGACTGGCACCTAACTGAACCTTATTAGGAATAGGACTAAACTCCAAAGCCTGGGCGTCTGTATTACAAATAATAAAGTCTACACCAGTAATTCCTTGACGGTACATATGGTTTACCGCATTACCACCACCGCCACCAACACCAATTACCTTGATGATTGATGACTTATCTTTTAACATTTCGAACTGCATATCTTTATGAATCAGTTATTTAAAAATTCGTTTTACCTGTTCATCTCTCTATGTAATATTAACACTTTTTTAACAGTGGTTTTCCACAAATGTTGATAATGTGGAAAAGTCACCGATTGTGGAAAAATATTACGGCTTTATATAATCTTCATCGCTTACATTCATGTCGTCTTTTATAAAATCCTTAGTCTTAGCAAGGAGTTTATCGAACAATCCGCCACCCGAACGTTTAGCTTTTTCTTTGACATCTTTTGGTTTTTCAACAAAAACACCAGGCTGTTTCATCTCTTCCAACAACTCTTCTGCCTTCTGTATACCTTTAATCAACAAACCAACACTGGTTGCGTACATCGGACTTTTCAAATCATCGTAAATGGTTTTTGCCATGTCTTCGTATTTAGACAAATGCTCGTTAGGATAACCAACGCGGCAATCTAAACCGGTAACATACTCAACCAACTGCGACAAGTGTTTTAACAAAGCACCACCACCTGTAATCACCACACCACCGATCAGTTTTTTCTCGTAACCTGATGACTTGATTTCGTAATAAACATGCTCAATGATTTCTTCCATACGGGCCTGGATCACATAAGCAAGGTTTTTTACTGAAATCTCTTTTGGCTCTCTTCCTCTTAATCCAGGAACACAGATGATTTCATTCTCTTTATTTTCTTCTGCCAGTGCTGAACCAAAACGGGTCTTCAATAGTTCAGCCTGATTTCTCATTACAGAGCAGCCTTCGCGGATATCTTCTGTAACACTGTTACCACCAAACGGAATAACAGCCGTATGACGGATTATACCTTCGTGGAAAATGGCAATATCAGTTGTACCACCACCAATATCAACCAGGGCAATTCCTGCTTCTTTTTCTTCGTCACTCAACACCGATTCTGAAGAAGCCAGGGGTTCTAATATCAATTCCTGAGTTTGTAACCCGGCATTGGTTACACACCTCATAATGTTTTTCACGGCAGTTACCTGACCTGAAATGATATGAAAGTTAGCTTCAAGGCGAACACCTGCCATACCAATCGGATCTTTTACTCCCGGCTCATTGTCGATGGTAAACTCCTGTGGTAAAACATGGATGATTTCTTCTCCTGGGGGCATAACCAGTTTAAACATATCATCAATTAATTTATCGATATCTTTTTTTCCTATCTCGCTGTTCAGCTCGCGACGAGTTAAGATACCCCTGTGTTGTAAACTCTTGATATGCTGGCCGGCAATACCTACATTCACAACGCGGATCTCCACATTTGACTGGCCACTCGCCAATTCAACTGCCTGTGAAATCCCTTGTACTGTTTTTTGAATATTAGAAACAACACCGCGGGTAACACCTGCTGATTCAGCTTTCCCTATCCCTAACACTTCTATTTTACCATGCTGTGTTCTACGTCCAACGATCACGCAGATCTTAGTAGTACCGATGTCTAATCCGACTACTATTGGAGATTGAATGGTAGATTTTTCTTTGCCCATAACTATATCGATTTGTTGAGTTTATTAATTTTTATCCTGGTATATTTTTTAACTTCTTCTATTTTTTCTTCCACAATGCTATTCATCCGGCAGAACCTGCTCCTGAACATTAACATCTATGGGCTTTTCTTTACGTTTCAGGGTATCAGCCGCACGCTCGGGAATCACTTCTCCCGTTAAAGAATCTATCTTGTTCTTTTCACAAACAATTTGATTCGTATATTTTACATTAATCGTTTTGTAGGTATTCCATCCTACTTTTGGCATTGCTTTTTTATAAAAAGCCAGCAAATTCCTCATTTTAGTCTCCAAAGAATCAGCACTACCCAAAATAATCCGTTGGTTTCCTACCCTGGGGATTAATTCTATGTCTTTAGCATTATTTACATATAGCTGCTCAATCTGTGCATCCCATAAGGTATCCTGCTTAATGTATAAGGCTACTTTATATAAATCCTTTCCCAGGTCAGTTATCAGCGTATCTACTTTACCACCAAAGTGCTCCATGATGTTCCCGTTTGCAGCCAGAACATTAGCAGTAAAATTTGGTGAAACAGGCATTTTTAACCCATTGCTGTCTATATAATAATCCTGACCACCGGCGTTGATTAATCTCAAAATAGGCTGACGCTGTTGAATCTCGATCTGGATCACACCATTCATATCCGCATAAACAGTGGCAAAAGCAATATAAGGATTGGCAATAATGCGTTTCTCAATGCGCTGCAAATTGATACCCGCTAAGTTCTGTCCAATCAATGAACCCTGACTTTGTTTTAAAATGGCATCAATCTCTTCCCGTTCGATAAAATTATCTGCTCCGGGAATTAGGATCTTCACATTGGTACATAATACAGTCTTCTTTTTACCGTCAACGAAACTCATCAGTACGACAAGACCGCTCAGACAAAATATCCAGGCAAAACATTTAAAAACCGCTTTCCAATTAATCCTTTTAAGCATGAGTCAAAATGGCTTTAAGTGGTTGTATCAATGTATCTATATCCCCTGCCCCAACAGTTAAAAGTAGTTCAGGGTTTTTGCTTTTTATGCATTCAATCACTAAATCTTTTCCACATATCTGCTTGTTTTTCAACGACATTCTATCCAACAACATCTGCGAACTAACACCCGCCAGCGGCAATTCACGGGCAGGATAAATTTCAAGCAACACCAAATCATCAACTGTGCTTAAAACTTTCGCAAAATCATCTGCAAAATCACGCGTACGTGTAAATAGATGAGGTTGGAAGATTACCGTTAATTTTTTATCCGGATACAATTGTCTAACTGCATGAAAACACGCACGCAATTCTTCAGGATGATGCGCATAGTCATCTATATAAATATGTTCAGGTGTATTTACTATATACTCAAACCTTCTTTTAACACCTTTAAACGACTCAATTGCATCCTTTATTTTTTGAGCATCAATTCCAAGCTTAAGCGCAACCGCAATTGCAGCTACTGCATTTTCCACATTGTGCTTTCCCGGTAGCATTAAGCGGATATCCGCTATCGCTACATCAGCATCAACATAATCAAATACAAATCTTGACCCTTCAACTCTTATATTTTGCCCCTTCACCTGCGAAGGTAAACCAGCACTATAACTTACACCATTCGATAAAGGCAATCCGCTTTTCACAAACAATGCACCATCCGCTTTAAGCTGTTTCGCAAACATTCTGAAAGAATCCTGCAAATGACTGGCATCACCATAAATATCCAAATGATCGGCGTCCATTGACGTAACCACTGCAATATCCGGATGAAGTGTAAGGAAAGAACGATCGTATTCATCTGCCTCCACAACGACAACATTATTATCACCAATGATGAAATTGCTGTTATAATTCGTAGCGATCCCACCTAAAAACGCGGTACAGCCGTAGCCACTAGCGATTAATACATGCGCCACAATAGATGAGGTTGTTGTTTTACCATGCGTACCGGCAACAGCAATACAAAACTGTCCCTTACTGATGATCCCCAAAACCTCAGAACGTTTCTTTAATACAAAACCATTATCCTTAAAATAGTTTAGCAGCTCAGAATTCTTAGGAATAGCGGGCGTATACACAATCAGTGTATCCTTATTTTTCTCATGAAAGGAAACAGGCAATACAGATTCATCATCCATATAAGAAACCAGAATACCTTCCTGCTCTAAGGCGATAGTAAGATTAGTCCGGGTTTTATCATATCCACAAACTACAATTCCGCGTTTAGCAAAGTAACGCGCAATCGCACTCATACCGATACCACCAATACCTACGAAATAAACCCGTTTTATTGTACCTAATTCCATTAGTTGTTCCCCCCCCTTCCTGCTAACTGCATAACCTGCGTTGCAATCTGACTATCTGCATCCGGCAAAGCCAGCTTGCCTATATTATCTGAATACATTTTACACCTACCTTTATCCATCAGTAAGGATAAAGCTTCTTTAACCAGCGTATCCTCCGCCGAACGATCTGTAATCATTAAGGCAGCTCCCTGATGAACTAGTGCTAACGCATTTTTTGTTTGATGATCTTCCGACACATTAGGTGAAGGAACCAGTATAACCGGCTTTTTAATCAAACACAATTCGGCTATAGTGCCCGCACCCGCTCTTGAAATAATCAAATCAGCAGCTGCATAGGCTAAATCCATTTTATTTAAAAACTCAAGAATCCTGACATTTGGATTAAAATCAAGCCCTAAGCGATCAATAATCCCTTGATAATAATATTTACCTGTTTGCCAGATTACCTGCACATCAGCATCTATGATATCCAGAATATGCTTTTCAACACTCTTATTTAAGGTAGCAGCTCCCAAGCTTCCGCCTGTCACCAATATCGTTTTCTTCAACGGGTCGAGTTTAAGCAACTCTGCTCCTGCATGATGTTTATTTAAAACATCAACAACATCCTTCCGTACCGGATTACCTGTTTTAAGTATGCGATCAGCTGGGAAAAACTGTTCCATCCCATCAAATGCAACGCAAACCTTAGCTGCATTTTTCCCCAACCATTTGTTGGTAATACCCGCGTAAGAGTTCTGTTCCTGGATCAGGTAAGGAACTTTCTTTAGTGATGCAGCAAATAGTATTGGTCCGGATGCATATCCGCCTACCCCCACAACAACATCAGGTTTAAAATCAGCAATTAATTGCAAGGCTTTACGCACACTTCCAATTAGTTTAAATGGCAGACTTAAATTCTTGGCAACAGAACCTCTTTGTATACCACTGATATTTAAACCAACAATTTTATATCCGGCGGCAGGAACTTTTTCCATTTCCATGCGACCTGTAGCGCCAACAAATAATATTTCACAGCCAGACTCCATGCGCTTTAGCGCATTAGCTATAGAGATAGCCGGGAATATATGTCCTCCGGTACCTCCTCCTGAAATAATTATCCTTGTTGGTCTCATCATTATATCTTTAAACCTTAAGCCCTATACTTAATCTTTACTCTTTTATCCTAATCTTCTTATGCCATTGCAGGTATTTCACCCACAATCACTTTTTTACTTCCCTGCTCTTCAACATCTCTGCTTACACTTAAAATAATGCCAAAAGCTATACTTGTAAATATCATTGATGTTCCCCCCATACTTACCAGCGGCAACGGAACACCTGTAACAGGCCCCAATCCTACAGCTACTGCCATATTAGCGAAGGCCTGAATAGTTAAACTAAAGCTTAGCCCTGCAGCCAGCAAAGCCCCAAAGGCCTTCGGACTTTGGGTTACAATCCGTACACATCGATACAGCAAAAACAGGTACAATACGATCACTGACATCGCTCCTATTAAACCATACTCTTCCACTATAATTGCAAAAATAAAATCTGAATAAGGGTGTGGTAAAAAGTTCCGTTGTGTACTGTTTCCAGGTCCTTTACCAAACACTCCACCGGTTGCCAATGCAATTTTAGATTGATCAGCCTGGTAAGTCTTATCAGAATGCTGCTGCTCAGGATGCAAAAATGAATTTACCCTTGATTTATAGGTAGCAGCCCTTGGTCCTAAAAACACGATAAACAGCAAAAGCACCGCTCCACCGGCACACACCATTGCAATTTGCTTGATACTGATCCGTCCAATAATGAGCAACAAAATACTTACCCCAAACAACATCAAGGCAGTAGAAAGGTTAGCCCATGCAATCAATACAAAGACCACACAAACCGAACCCATAATAGGGATAAATGCCTTTTTAACATCCTTAATATTCTCCTGTTTCTTAGTCAGCATTCTTGCCAAAAAAGTAATCAAGGCAATCTTCGCCAAATCGGAAGTCTGAAAGGTTAACCCGATAAGCGGAATCTTCACCCAACGGGATGCATCATTAATATTTGCTCCAAAAATGGCCGTGTAAAACAATAGCGGGATGGTGATAATCATCAACACCTTCGAAATCCCTGCATAATATTTATAATCCAATAAATGCGCAATATAGATCATACCAATCCCCATTACCACAAAGATCAGATGCTTGGTAAGCAAAATCTTTTCTACGGTTTTCCCGGTCTTATATGCATAAGTTCCGGTAGCACTGTAAACAGTGAGAATAGAAATCATCGACAAAAGGATAATGATCAGCCAAATCCAGCGATCTCCTTTTGTTTTATCTAAAAGCGTTTTTATTGCAAACATAATTACAATTCTTTAACAGCTGCCTTAAATTGGTTACCGCGGTCTTCATAGTTCTTAAACAAATCAAAACTGGCACATGCGGGCGACAACAACACCGTGTTCCCTTTTTTTGCCAAATGATAAGCTATCTGAACTGCCTCATGAGCAGAAAATGTATTTACAATAACCTCTACATCATCTTCAAAAGCCTCATGAATCCGCTTATTATCTTTACCTAAACATACAATCGCTCTAACTTTCTGGCGCACCATATCCTTAAGCATATCGTAATCATTTCCTTTATCAACTCCACCCATAATCAGGATCACATCAGTACTCACACTTTCAAGTGCATACCAGGTAGAATTTACATTGGTGGCCTTAGAATCGTTGATATAATCCACACCAGAAATCTTTGCAACATGCTCCAACCTGTGTTCAATATTCTTAAAGTCACCCATACTCTCCCGAATAGAAGTATTTCTAATATCTAATACCTTAGCTACTATGCCAGATGCCATAGAGTTATAAATATTGTGCTTTCCCTGCAGGGCTAATTCTGTAATAGACATGGTGAATGGATCGTTTAGGTTTATATTGATGTGTATGTTGTTGCTTTCCAGGTATGCTCCTTGCTCGATCTTCTTTCTGATCGAAAACGGATATAATTTTGATTTCAGCTTTGTATCCTTCAAAACTTTTAAGGTCTCTTCATCATCGGCGCAGTAGATAAAAACATCATCAGCGGTCTGATTCTGTGCAATACGCATTTTTGAAGCCGCGTAATTACCGAGCTTATAATCATAGCGATCTAAATGATCTGGTGTGATGTTTAATAAAACAGCGATGTCAGCTCTAAAATCGTACATATCGTCCAGCATAAAACTGGAAATCTCCAATACATACCAGTCAAAATCTGAAGTCGCCACCTGCGCAGCAAAGCTGTGCCCTATATTTCCTGCCAAGCCAACATTAAGACCCGCATTCTTTAAAATATGGTAAGTCAACATTGTAGTCGTTGTTTTACCATTAGAACCTGTGATACAAATTGTTTTTGCATTCGTGTAACGCTTAGCAAACTCAATTTCAGACACAACAGGAATCTGCTTTGCTTTAATCTCCTTAATAATACCGGCTGTATCAGGTATACCCGGACTCTTAATTACCTCTACGGCTTTAAGAATCTCAGCCTGACTATGCGTATTTTCTTCAAAAGCGATGTTCAGCTCTTGCAATTTCTCTTTATACTGCGTTGGGATTTTGCCGAAATCTGATAAAAACACATCAAACCCCTGCTTCTGCGCCAGCATTGCTGCACCTACGCCACTCTCACCTCCTCCTAATATTGCGATCCTCTGCTTTTCCATTATCGTAGTTTTAAAGTGATGATGGTAATTATAGCCAGCAATATGCTGATGATCCAGAATCTGGTTACAATCTTAGCTTCGTGGTAACCTTTTTTCTGGTAATGATGGTGTAAAGGAGACATCAGGAAAACCCGTCTACCTTCTCCAAACCTCTTCTTAGTATACTTAAAATAAGATACCTGAATCATCACTGACAAGATTTCGATCAGGAAAACTCCACATAAAACCGGGATTAACAATTCCTTACGGATCATAATAGCAAAAGTCGCGATGATTCCTCCTATGGCCAAACTCCCCGTATCTCCCATAAATACCTGGGCAGGGTATGAATTGTACCATAAAAAGCCTACACAAGCCCCAACAAAAGCACCCGCAAATATCATGAGCTCACCCGAATTTGGGATATACATGATATTGAGGTAGTCGGCTATAACCGTATTACCAGACACATAAGCCAATAAGCCCAGTGTTATCCCTATAATAGCAGAGGTACCCGTTGCCAGGCCGTCAATTCCATCTGTAATATTAGCGCCATTAGAGACCGCCGTAATGATAATAACGGTAATAATAATGAAAACCAATGCCGCATATTTTTCATAGCCACCACCTAAAAACTTAAGCACCTTGGCATAGTCAAATTCATTGTTTTTATAAAAAGGAACATTGGTTAAAGTAGATTTTACGTCCTGAGTATAATAAAAACTCTCTCCTTTTTGCCTTAAAACCATCGGGGCTGTAGCTGCTTTAGAAACACTCGCTTCATCAACCGTTTGTCTAACCACAATATTCGGGTGATAGTACATCGTACAACCAATAATCAACCCAAGCCCAACCTGTCCTACTATTTTAAACCTACCGGCTAATCCTTCTTTATTCTTTTTAAATACTTTAATATAGTCATCTAAAAATCCTACTGCTCCCATCCAGATGGTGGTTACAATCATCAGAATCACATAAATATTGGTCAGATTAGCCAACAATAAAGTTGGCACCAAAATCCCCAGCAGGATGATGATTCCACCCATCGTTGGTGTTCCTTGCTTTTGCATCTGACCTTCCAATCCGAGGTTCCTCACCGTCTCACCAACCTGCATTTTCTGCAGATAATTGATAAGTCTGCGACCATAAACCGTGGTGATAATCAGCGAAAGAATGACAGCTAAGGAAGTCCGGAAAGTGATGTATTGAAACAACCTCAATCCCGGAAAATCGTAGTTTTGGTTCAGATATTCGAATAAGTAATATAACATTAGCTGATCAAGTTTAATTGTTCCATTAATTCTTCCTTATCATCAAAATGATACCTAACCCCATTTATCTCCTGGTATTTTTCATGTCCCTTTCCCGCCAGCAAAATGATATCACCAGGTTTAGCCAGGTGACAAGCTGTTTTAATCGCCTCTCTTCTATCCACTATGCTCAATGTCTTACGCTTATTCGTTGGAGAAACCCCAACTTCCATTTCTTCCACGATCTTCTGTGGATTTTCAGTTCTTGGATTATCTGAGGTAAGGATTACCTTATCACTCCAATCAGAAGCCACCTGGGCCATAATCGGACGTTTAGTTTTATCCCTGTCTCCACCGCATCCAATTATTGTAATCACCTGTTCCGTACCTTTTCTGATATCCTGTATTGTACTTAATACATTCTGAACCGCATCCGGTGTATGCGCATAATCAATAATACCGATTATACCATTTAAAGACACATATTCGAATCTTCCTTCAGCACCGGTTAAATTACTCAGTGTTGTTAACACAGTTAATTGATCCTGTTCAAGCAACATTGCCGTTCCATAAACAGCCAATAAATTATAAGCATTAAATGATCCAACCAGTTTAAAGAAAACATCAGCATCATTAATATCCAGATGCAAACCATTAAAGCTATTCTCCACAATTTTTGCTCTGAAATCTGCAAGCTGTTTTAAGGCATAGGTTTTCTTTGTTGCCTTTGTGTTTTGCAACATGACCATACCATTTTTATCATCCAGATTAGTTAGCGCAAACGACGAAGCAGGCAGTACATCAAAAAATGCCTTCTTAGCCTTTATATAATTGTCGAATGTTTTATGAAAATCAAGGTGATCATGTGTGATATTAGAAAATACACCACCTGCAAAGCTCAACCCCTCTATTCTATGCTGAGTAACCGCATGAGAACTCACTTCCATAAAGCAATAATCACAACCTGCATTAACCATATCCTGCAAAAGCTTATTTAGTGCGATAGGGTTAGGTGTAGTATGCGTTGCCGGAATAATTTGATCGTTGATGTGATTCTGAACGGTAGAGATCAAACCAACTTTATAGCCCAACTCTCTAAACAACTTAAATAATAGTGTTGCGATAGTTGTTTTACCATTAGTGCCGGTTATACCAATTAATTTCAGTTTCGCAGAAGGATTTCCATAAAAATTAGCGGCCATCTTGCCCAGCGCTACCGAACTATCCGCCACCTCAATATAGGTTACATCATCAGCTTTTTCTTCAGGAATCTGTTCACAAACCACGACACCAACACCAGCACTTACTACATTACTGATATATGCATGGCCGTCAGACAAAGTACCTTTAATTGCAAAAAATACAGCACCTTTAGTCACCTGACGTGAATCAAATACCAACGCAGTCACCTCTTTGTTGGTATGCCCAACAAGGTTAGTTATCGTTATTCCATATAGAACTTCCTGCAGCTTCATTATTGTAAATCTATTTGTACTGACAATCCTTTTCCTATCTTACTTCCGGCAGCAATCGACTGGCTTACAATCTTTCCACTTCCTTTAACCCTTGCCTTTAATCCTGCATTTCCTAAAAGATACAAAGCATCCTTTAAGCCCATTCCAGTCACATTAGGCATCACTCCTTTTATCGAACTATATTCTTCGTATACCACCCCATTACTGGTATCTACACTATTAAAGTAGTCAGATTTAGCAGCGTACAATGCTTTAACACCTAAGGCATTATACACTCTTTTAACAGCTTTACTCTGGCCTGCTTTAGCTTCCGGCCTAGTCGTATTACCAACAAGGTGTTCCGTTACGTTATTATACATTTCCATATCACTTGCGTAAATACGGTCAGCAATTTCTTTAAATACCGGTCCCGCAACCGTTGCACCATAGTACCCATTCTTAGGACCATTAATAGACACAATGATCGAGTACTTCGGCTTATCCGCTGGGAAATAACCACAAAAAGAAGCCTGATAGCTCCGCTTCGCCTTATAACCTCTGTTACCATCTGCCACCTGCGCAGTTCCAGTTTTTCCGGCAACCCGATAAAAAGGCGACCCCATTAACTTACCGGTACCTTTGGTCACTACCGCTTCAAGCATCGCCTGTAGTTTCTTAACCGTCTTTTCAGAGCAGATCTGTTCACTGATTACCCTGGCGCTAAATTGCTCGATAGGATTCCCTAAACGTCTGATCTCTTTCACGAAGATTGGCGCGATATATTTACCATCATTCGCTACTGCATTATAGAAGGTCAGCATCTGCAATGGTGTAATCAGCATTTCATAACCATACGCCATTTGAGGCAGGGTCAAATTTTTGTTCCAGCTTTTAAACTTTGGATTCTTTATTACCGGCTTAGTTTCACCTGGAATCTGCAAATCCAACTTCTCATTCATATGGATATCATACAAATGATCTGTAAACCGAGATGGGTTATTCTGATAATGTATATTTACAAGTTTAGCAATCGCCGTATTTGCCGATTGCTCAAAAGCTTTCATCACCGTAACCGTCCCTATTCCACCATGCGAATCTGTTATCGTTTTACCTGGGACCCTATAAGTACCATCTCCTGTCGCAACCATAGTATTGGTGTCTATTTTATCATCTTCCAGCAAGGCCATATAAGAAGCCAGTTTAAAAGTAGACCCTGGATCCTGACTGCCGGCAATTGCATAATTAAACTTTTCTTCATACACACCCTCGCTCACTCTGGTATAATTCGCTACAGCCCTTACTTCACCTGTATTGACCTCCATCAAGATCACAGTACCATGATCCGCGTCACTTAGTTTTAATTGTCTTTCCAAAGCACTCTGAGCCAGATCCTGCATATTAATATCAATGGTAGATATAATATCAGCACCTTCCTTAGGCGCAACTTCTGCTTCGTCATTAACTGGCATCCATACTCCACCAGCAATACGCTGCACTAACCTTTTACCACTCTCGCCATTAATATACTCACCATAAGCACCTTCTAAACCAACACCATTAGCTACATTCTCATTCTTATATCCAATAGTTCTGGCCGCCAAAAACTTAAACGGTCTGATCCTTTTATTTTGCTGTACAGCAATCAAACCGCCTGTATATTTCCCTATATTAAATAAGGGAAAAGTCCGGATGGTTTTTAATTCCTGATACCCAATTTTACGCTTAATCAGTAAATAACGCACACTATCTCTACGTGCAGCACGCAGGTAACGAGAATATTCTTTAGCAGATTTATCTTTAAAGAATTGCGACAACCTAAAGGCTAGCGAATCTACTTTTTCATTAAAAACATCATTATCCTGAATCCCACCGGCATACATATCCATCCTTAATTCATACTCAGGAATGGATGTAGCCAACAAGCTACCATCTACAGAATAGATGTTACCTCTTGCAGCTTCAATGTTGATATACTTTGTAGAGAGACTATCGGCCATGGCACGCCATTTATGCCCCTCCACAAACTGTACATCGCATAGTCTGACCAGTACTGCCACGGCAAACAGCACAATCAGTCCGAAAGACAGATAAACACGCAATAATATGTTATCTCTAATATTCATTACTGTTTATTACAATTTTCTTTGGTGGCTCAGTTAATTCTTTAATCCCTAGCGTATCTACTTTTTTAGCTACTTCCGTTAGCTTACTCTTAAACATCAGATCCGCTTTAAGCGACTTATATTCCCAACTCAGCTCTTTTACCTCTTTATTTAATTTATCAATGCTCCTGATATTCTTCACAGCCATATGACTGTTCGCTATGTAAAGCATACATAACACCGAAAGAAATATCAAAAATGGCAACATCTCCGTCGCCGCTTCCTTACTCACTCCACCATCTGTAAACAACCTTTTAAAAAAAGGGTTAGTCTCAGACTCTTTTCGTTTAGGCTTAACCTCAATCTCTTCTTCTAATTCCTGCTCCTCTTCAGCGCGTCCCCTAAACCGATTACTCATAACCTCTCTCCTACTCTTAACTTAGCACTCCGCGACCGACTATTACGCTCCAACTCAGCCTCATCAGCTACAATAGCTTTTCTTGTAATAGCTTTAAACGGTTTTTGCTCGTTGCCAAAAAAATCTTTATCTACCTCTCCTCTAAACTTACCTTTTGCTATAAAACTCTTAACAGGTCTATCTTCTAAAGAATGATACGACATCACCACCAAACGTCCGCCTGGCTTTAATACATCAGCCGTCTGAATTAAAAAATCTTCCAGCACTTTCATCTCAGCATTCACCTCAATGCGTAGCGCCTGAAAAACCTGAGCCATATATTTATGCTCTTTACCTTTTGGGATATGAGCAGCGGCAACAGCTTTAAAGTCAGCAAGCGTTAAAACAGGGCGATCAACACGACCAGTCACAATTGCTCTGGCCAGCGATTTTGCATTTTTAACCTCACCATATATACCGAAAATTTTATGCAACTGATCTTCAGAATAAGTATTCAAAACATCAGCAGCAGTCAACTTCCCTTGCTTATCCATACGCATATCCAACGCCGCATCAAAGCGCGTTGAGAAACCTCTTTCAGGCTCATTAAACTGATGAGATGAAACGCCTAAATCAGCCAATATACCATCAACGGTTTTATACCCCAGCAAACGAAGGTTATTTTTAAGAAAAGCAAAATTCTGATCAACAAAATGAAAGCGAGGGTCGTCGATCTTATTTCTTTGTGCATCAGGATCCTGATCAAAAGCGATTAAGACCCCATCTTTACCCAAATTTTTAAGTATCTCGCGTGAATGACCACCTCCACCGAAAGTCACATCCACATACACCCCATCAGGCTTGATGTTTAAACCATCAATACACTCTTTTAACAAAACAGGCACATGATAATTATTTTCCATCTTCCCCCCTATTTTTATTTCCCATTACTTCCTGAGCAAGAAAAGCGAAATTCTCTGGCTCCTGATCAAACAAAGCTTCGTAAGCTTTCTTAGACCAAACTTCAATCTTATCAAACTGACAAGCCAACACAAGCTCGTCACTAATTTCAATACCCACAGATTCCAATAAAGACTTAGGCAAATTCACTCTTCCGGTAGCATCTAACGTCAAAGACGTCGCGCCGCGCGTGAAATAGCGAATAAACTCTCTCGTTTTTGGTTCGTACTGGTTCAGCTTACTCAACTCCTCAACCATGCCTTCCCAAACTTTTTTGGGATAAATAACCAGATGCTTTTCAAAGCCGCGGTTAATGACAAGTCCCTCATCCTCAACATTAGGCAATTGTTTCTTCAGATTCGAAGGGACCATCAAGCGGCCTTTCGCATCCAATTTACAATCAAACTCTCCTAACAGTTGAACCATTTTTATATGTGTACTTTTTATGTAGTGTAAAAATAGATATTTCTACCACTTTTTACCACATTCTACCACAAAAAATTATCAACATAATTATCACCCCTATTTTTCTGCGTTTTTACCACTTTAAACGCAGAAAATATGGTGGGAAACAAAACAGGCGTTTCGCAAAAACGAAACGCCTGTTCTAAAAAGAAGGCTTACAATTAATCATTAATCGCCTTAACGCCAGGCAACTCCTTACCTTCCATATATTCAAGTAATGCACCACCACCGGTAGAAACATAACTAACCTCATCTTCTAACTTGAATTTAGCGATAGCCGCAGCCGAATCACCACCACCAATTAATGAGAAAGCACCATTTTTCTGCGTTGCCGCTACAACTGCATCCGCAACTGCACGCGTCCCCTGCTCAAAATTAGCCATCTCAAACACGCCCATCGGACCGTTCCATAACAAGGTTTTAGAATTCGCAATCACATCAGAGAACAATGCAATTGTTTTCGGACCGATATCCAGCCCCATCCAGTCAGCAGGAATCTGACCAGTATCTACCGTACCCTTACTCGCTTCATTATCAAACTTATCAGCAATAACAGTATCTAGTGGTAAATATAAATTAACACCTTTTGCTTTAGCCTTTTCTAACAATTCCAGACACAAAGCCATTCTATCTTCCTCCAACAATGAAGTTCCGATTTCACCCCCCTGAGCTTTAGCAAAAGTATAAGCCATACCGCCACCAATAATCAGGTTATCAACTTTATCTAACAAGCTCTCTATTAATAAAATCTTATCAGATACCTTAGCACCACCCATGATCGCAGTGAAAGGCTTATCAGCGCCATGATTTACCTTCTCAGCATTCTTCAACTCTTCAGCCATTAAATAACCGAAGTATTTGTCATTAGGAAAAAATTCAGCAACAATTGCAGTCGATGCATGCGCGCGATGCGCTGTTCCGAAAGCATCATTCACATATACATTTCCCAATTTTGCCAATTTCGCAGCAAAATCACGATCGCCTTTTTCTTCTTCTTTATAAAAACGTAAGTTCTCTAAAAGTAAAACCTGACCAGGCTCTAAATTTTTCGCTTTTTCTACGGCTTCTTCACCAATACAATCATCAGCAAACTTCACTTCCATATCCAGCATTCTCGAAAGATCACCTGAAATGTGTTTTAAAGAATATTTTTCTTCTGGTCCGCCTTTAGGTCTGCCTAAATGAGACATTAAAATCACAGCACCACCATCATTCAATATTTTATGAATAGTTGGCAATGCAGCACGCATTCTTTTATCATCAGTAATGTTAAAGTCCTTATCCAAAGGGACATTAAAATCCACTCTAACTAAAGCTTTCTTATCTTTAAAATTGCATTGATCTATCGTTCTCATTTTAAATCTTTTGTTTTGTATTATGGTTTGGTTGCCTGTTTATTTTATAGAATAGTTTTGATCATAATAAAATGCGGCCCTATTTCAGGCACCTCAAATTCCCCGGAAATCACCTCAAATCCCAGCTTTTCATAAAAGCCGACAGCAGAAGCCCGGGCATGACACCAAATATAAGAAGCATTAGCAGATCTCAACTCATTAATTGCAAATTTTATGAGGTCCGCGCCATATCCTTTACCAGAAAAAGCCGGATCTGTTGCCATACCACGCAATCTAAATCCTCCTGCACCCCTTTCGGCATAATCTTCAGGAAAAAAAGTAGCTATTGAGACCAACTTATCTTCAACATAGCAGCCCAAATGAAAATTACCTTCAATTTCATCGGTCGGAAATACACATTTATCAAACCCTGCATTATTCCTTAGCACCCGATTTCTCAAATCAAGCGTTTCGGCTGTTGAAATATATTTAACCATAGTTTTTCTCAATTTTTTGTACTAAATCAACCAGTCTGGCAGAATATCCCGACTCGTTATCATACCAGCCAACTACTTTTACCAGATCTCCAACTATAGAAGTTAGCTGAGCATCAAAAATACAAGAGTGTGGGTTATCCAATATATCAACAGAAACGATAGGATCTTCTGTATATTCTATGATTGCGTTAAACCCATTTTCAGCTGCTTTTTTAAAAGCGGCATTAATTTCTTCTTTAGTAGTCGTTGATTTTAATATACAGGTAAAATCGGTTAACGAACCGTTCAATACTGGCACCCTGATTCCGGCACCACCCAATTTACCTTCCAGATGAGGGAATATATTGGTTATAGCTTTAGCAGCTCCGGTACTTGTAGGGATAATAGAGGCAGAAGCTGCTCTGGCTCTGCGCAAATCTTTATGTGGTGAATCATGTAGGTTCTGATCACCTGTCATGGAATGCACAGTTGTAATGTATCCATCCAAAATCCCCCAATTATCGTCCAATATTTTAACCATTGGCGCAACGTTATTGGTTGTACAGGATGCATTTGAAAGTATCGGCGAACTCAGATCTATTTCCGTATCATTAACGCCAAGCACGACCATCGGTACATCCTTATCAGCAGATGGTGCAGATATCAATACTTGTTTTGCTCCGGCTTTTAAATGAAGTTCTGCAGCAGCCCTGGCGGTAAACTTACCGGTCGACTCCAGTACAAGATCAATCCCTAAATCAGCCCAGGGTAACTCTTCTGGCTTAGCCTTACGATATACTAATATTTTTTTTCCGTTAATAATCAGGCTATCTCCTTCATGACTTACCTCTCCTTTAAACCCACGGTGAACCGTATCGTATTTAAAAAGGTGAGCCAAAGTAGCCGGATCACCAAGATCATTTATGGCAACAACATCGATGTTTCTTTCAATTGCAGTACGTAAAAAAACGCGTCCAATCCTTCCAAAACCATTAATCGCTAATTTCATTTTGCTCGTCTAAATATGCGCGCAAAAATACCTATATTCTTTAAGGTAGAGGTAGTTTTATTGTTTTTTGACTTCAGTTAGTCTTTTTTTCTGATTTTTAAGTCTGCTTTCGATCCGTTTTTGTTTCGCTTCATCTTCTACAGGCATAACCTTCTCATTTTTGCTGATCCATTCTTCATATTGTAAGGCCTGGTAATCAGCATCAAATACATTGTCCAGGACTTCAAAACGACGAATCTCCTTAGCTATAGGCTGAAGTACGGCATCAACAGGAGTTTGCCAATCTTCCCAAACATGGGCAATAAGTAACCACTTCCCATTGGGGATACTATCCGAAACGACATCGAGATAATCAGACCTTTTTTCTGCTTTTAAAGTCTCACCTGCCGAACCGGCAATCATACCTCCTGCTATGCCAACGATAAAGCCAAGCGGTCCGGCCAACAGTCCAATCAGTCCACCAACTAATCCTCCACCTACCATACCAGCCCCTTCTTCCTTATCCTTTGCAGACTTGATTGATGTTTCACCGGCATCATTCTTAGTTAGCAAATACGACTCACCTAAGGACAAATCATGGATCAGATCCAACTCTTGTAAAGCCTTTAGCCCTTTAAACGCATCAACTTCATTATCAAATATCGCATGAATTATCTTTTCCATTGTACATTCCTTAATAGTGTTTACGGTTAATAAGACAAACAAAAAGCGCCTTTGTTTGTCGAAATCCCCATACAGCTGTTAAATACAATCAAAAAAAGCAATTACTGAAACTTACCTTCCTGATTTAGCAATTGAAAATACCTGTCTAAATTAGTCCCCAGCGATTGTTCAAAAGCGGCCTTCAAATCCGTCGGCTGTGGATGCTTATCTTTCCATAGGTTAAAATAAAGCTTAAAAGCATTATCCATCTTCTCCCTGCCAATACCATCCTCCAATATATACAACCACAATGCAGCTTTCAAATAAGAAGCGGTACTATACTCATCGGATGACTTAAACTTATCTGAAGGCAAATCAATAGCCGATTGCATCGGAATTCCACTTAATGCTCCGTAAATTGAGCGTAAAAACTCTTTGACAGGCAAGGCCTGAACCTCTATAGGAATAGCATCACCAAATATTGAATTCGACCTATACTTCTCCGCTTCATACCTAAACTGGAAATAAGTATTCAATCCCTCATCCTGCCAGGCATGCTTTCTTTCGTTGCTTCCAAGCATACTCATAAACCAGTTGTGCCCAACCTCATGTGCAATCACTGCATCCAACGATTCTTTTTTGGCATCCGGACTGGTAATTAAAGTAATTGTTGGATATTCCATTCCACCGCTCGAATTGTTTTTCGGGCCTTCTACCACTTGTACCACAGGGTATTCATACTCCCCGATCCATTTACTATATCGCTTAACTGCATCCTTTGCGTAATCAATACTGTAATTCCATAGCGTACTGTCCCTATTGTGATAATAGGTAAAAGCATCCACCACTTTACCTGACTCCAATTTTAAGGTGTCATATTGAATCACAAAATCTTTATCAGCAAACCAGGCAAAATCAGGCACATTCGAAATTTTATAATTCAGCTTTTTAAGCCCTTTTGCATTTTTAGCGACATACAGCGCCGGTTTAGCAGTTCTGTTGCCCGTATTTTTTGCACCAATACTTTTATAAGTAGCTAACTCATCTGCATTTTGTAAAACACCTGTTGCCCCTACCACATAATTAGCCGGAACCGTAATATTGACATCAAACGAAGCATAATCACTATAAAACTCACCCATATCGAGGTAAGGAAATTCATGCCAGCCACTCTTATCAAATACAGCAGGCTTAGGGTACCACTGACAAATCATAAACTCACCATCAGCAAATCCAGATCTGGAGAAATATGAAGGCAACTTCACTTTAAAATCAGTAGTAATCGTAACCGAATCACCAGGCTTCAAAGCTGTCGGCAACTTTACTTTGATGATATCTATGTACTGCGGATTTGGATGAGCCTCGGTAGTCGCAATTTTTCCGTTAACCTTAAAATTCAAACCTTCTATACTTCCATGAGTATATTTCTCCAACTTCCCCGCTCTTGTTGTATCATTTTTCAGCTGCTGAAACAATGCTGTATTTTCATTTTTATAGGCATTTGGCCAAATATGAAACCAAATAAAATTCAGACTTGATGGCGAATTGTTTTTATATACAATCTTTTCGAATCCCTTTAATGATTTCTCCTGGTCGTTTAATGCGACATCGATTTTATAGCTCACTTTCTGCTGCCAATATTTCTCCTGAGCAAAAATAACGGAGCTTAAAAATATCAGGGCAATGGTCAAATATTTCTTCATCAATAATATTTTTTGTTGAAGATCATAAATTTTGAGGATCTGAAAGCATTGAAAAGTATTTATTTCAAAAAATTACGTCCACCTGTCCTTAAAAAAGAAAAGTAACAGGGCTTTGTTTGCCTTCGAAAAAACAGCTAGTATTAACCACTCAAAATCCAACTAAAGTCCAACTATTTATAGGGAAAGTTGGAGTATAGTTGGAGTTTAGTTGGACTATAGTTGGACTTTTCTCCTTAGCTGCACCTTAACGGTCTTATCCGTCTATAACTTTACAGTTTTTGAGAAAAAACTAAGTTTTCGATGAACAAAGAAGTAATGGCAAGGTTAGATTATCCTGCAGAATTTAAAGAAAAATTGATAGAGCTGGTCGTCTACCAGAATCAATCCACAGCAGCTGTTGTAAAAAAGTATGGATTACCAAACACCTATATTCTAACCAATTGGGTTAACCGGTATAAGAAGAAATTAGAGAAAGGAGCTGTAACTTTAACTCCTATGGAAAAGCCAAAAACTAAAGACACCGCAGAGTTAAAAAAGCGCATAAAGGACTTGGAAAAGGCCTTGGAGAAAGCGAATGTGCTAATTTACGGCCTGAATTCAATGATTGAT
>NZ_FWYB01000005.1 GCF_900176505.1 Pedobacter nyackensis
ATGTAAAGGTGGTGACATCAAAGTCGAGTAATACTAATCATCCGAAGCTTTCAAGAGCAGTAAACTGTTGTTTGTTCTTCCTAACTTAACTTCTTTCAATAATATGTCATTTGTTTAGTGTAAAAGCTGCAAGGCGAAAGCTGCGCAATAAAGCGAAAAGATATATACTAAATCATTAAAAATATTTAGGTGCCTATATCGGTGGTGTCCACCTCTTCCCATTCCGAACAGAGAAGTTAAGCCCACCAGAGCCGATGGTACTGCGGTAACACGTGGGAGAGTAGGTCGGTGCCAAATCTTAAAGAAAGCCGGTAGTCAGAAGACTATCGGCTTTTCTTGTTAATCGGTTTTTTTTTATAAGCAGGTTCTACGGGAAATTATTTTGCCCCATTATTATTCTGAAAGAATCCTGTAACGCTCCAGGTTGAGGGAAATAATATTTCCTCTGTACCATCATCATCTTTTCAAGGATTCCAATATTTGATTAAGAAGGTTTGTAATTTCTATAGCATCCATGCTGTCTGCTATAATCATAATTTATATGGTACATAATCCATATGCTTCTTGTAGCATTCTGAACTTGTTGCCTTGTCGTTAGGATGGCTAAATAGGGTAGCCTATCTACTTGAAGTTTTGTAACGGTGTTTGGTGTCCTTTCCTGATACTCTGCTTTATTCGGAAATTCTAATTAGCAGACTAATGTTGACTTATGGATTTGCCTACTAAGTGTTTACTTTGAAATAAGTATTGAGCGTTAGCATACATGCCGTAGGTAATGATGATAAGAGTGTTGAAGAGGTTCTAAGTATGAGCAATCTGGTAGAACCGAGGATAGGATAAATAGTTTATACTGCAGAAGGATTGAATATCCTTCTGCAGTATAAGATTATTTTTTTTGCTGAGATAGAAATGTTACTAGTGATGCGAGCTCTTCATAAGATAATGAATTAGCAAGGCCTGCTGGCATCATAGAAGAGTCCATTTCTTTGCGGGATAAGATATCGGTGGCTTTAATATTAAATACTTCGCCAACAATATTTCTCATGACTACTTTGGTAGCGGTTTCTTCGGTTATGAATCCCATATAGGTTTTATCTCCTTTTGCAGATATCATTACCGTAGCAAAGCCTTGGGAAATAGAGGCATCTGGCTTAAGAATAGACTCTGCTATTTGTTCCCGATTCATAATTGAACCGACCTGCCCCATAAAAGGGCCTTTCATTTTTTCGCCTTTTTTAATGCTGTGGCATGCGAAACAACCCTGACTCGTAAATATAGCCTTACCTTTTACTGGATCGCCTGGTAATTTAGCTATAGCCAAAAGCACATCTTCGATAGATGAGTTTCCAACCTGACCTTCTTTGTTCTTTATTTTCTCCAGGTCGACTTTTTGCTCTTCTGTTGCTGCAATTTTCTCTTCCACGGCAAAGGCAGGAATTTCCATACGGTGACGTGCGTTCAGATCTATAAAAAATTGTCTTCCATTGGCATCGGTTTTTTTAGATTCTGCTAATATAAATTTTTCGATAGCTGGTGATCCTTCCCAAAGTACAGCTTTAAAGAATGGCCCATGAGAATCTGGTCTGGTACCCCACCACCATGATGCATCATAGCTATCTTCTTTTTTATAAAGACGCGATAGCGTAATCAGGATTTGTTTTTTTAATTTTTCGTCTTTAGATTGTTGATAAGCTTTTATCAATCCATCAACCGCTTTCTGGTTATGCATGTAGCGCAATGCCCATAATGCGAGATTTGATTGCTCAGTTCCAATAGCTGCTATACAGGCGTCTAAAGCATTTAGGCTTACTAAAGCCTGCACAGCCAGGTGTGGGATAATAATGTCGGAATTAGGATTGGCATGGGGACCTTCTACGTCTTTTGCAGGTTCTGTAAATGAGGAAGGAACTTTAGTTTGGAGCAAAGCAGAAGCTGTTTCTAGATTGCCCAAACGTCCTAGTCCGATAGTTGCTATTGCCTGAACCCTTTTGGATGGATCCTTAAGTCCTAGTAAAAATGGTTCAGCGCTCACGTTTTTGAGGTATGCTTTAGAATCTGCAAGGGCACGCAGTGCAAATTCTCTCATTACATCTTCTTGGGTAAGTTTTACTAAAGAAGGGATTGCATTTTCTTTAGCTAGTTGTGCATAAGTATACATCCCTGCTATACGGGACTCTAAAGAAAGGCTTTTATCCGATGCAACTTTTAGCGAAGCCTTAGTTGCTTGTTTATTTGGACGGCTAATCAATTCCTGAGATGCAGTTATACGTGCAACAGCACTTGAGGATTTTAGCAATTCAATTAATGTTTTTACAGACACTTTTTTTACATCCGGGAATGCTTTGTAAGTCCAGTTTTTGGGCACTGCAAGTGCTACATATCCTTTGCTTGGGCTACCTGAGTAACCTGCACCATCCCAAGCTGAGAGATAGAGTCGGCCGGAACCATCCACATCCAAATCTGTAATTTGGGGTAGTTTAATAAAATCTTCATCCTTTTGCGTAAAGGTTGGTCCATCAGGAGTAACCCTATGTATATATAACATACTCTGGCCCCAGTCGGCCATCATTGGTACTTTATTATATTTTTCGGGCCAGTTTGGTTCGTCCATAAACAATGCACCTGTTCCTGAGCCGCCTCCAAGATCTGCAAGTGCCGGTATTATTTCATCGGTAAAATGTTGAAACAATACTGGGTATCCATACTCTCCGGATTGGATATGATGTGAAAATCTCACATTCCATCCTCCACCATCATTAGTGTTTTCTCTCGTAAAAATATTCATATATGGATCAATTGCCAGATCATAAACATTACGAGTACCATGGGTGTAGACTTCCATTCCTGTGCCATCAGGGCGCACACGAACAATACCACCTCCAAGCATGGTTAGTTTTTTACCACTTCGGTCAGTAGCATCATGGAAACCGAAATCTCCTACTGCAATGTAAATCCATCCATCAATCCCCATTCTGATACCATTAGTTGCATGGTCCGTTCCTCTTTCCCTGATGTATTTCGCATTGCTAATATTTTTAATAAGTACCTTTGAAGGTCCATCTGCTTTCCCATCACCATCTTTATCTTCAAAAACGACAAGATCCATACCTGTCGCTGCACGCGTTTCTGCAGAAAAGGTCGTGTGTAAAACAAAAACTTTCTCTCCCTGGGCAATTAGACCTCTTGGATTGTCAACCATAGCAAATTCAATGTGTTGATCCATTGTGCCATCATTATTCTTATCTATAAGTTTGAGGATACGACCTTTGTTTGGATCTTTCCCTAGTGATCCAATCATATCTATTCCAACAAATACTTCACCTGTTGGAGCTACTGCCAGGCAGGCAGGACTTGGTGTAACTTCCGGACCTGCAAAACGAGTGATTTTGAGTTCTTCCGGGGCAGCAATAGGAGCCTTAGGTTTGCTCACAAAAAAATTCATGCCCCCAAAGAATATTAGGGAGCCGACGAGACTTAAAGAAAATTTAATCATTTGTATGTAGTTTGTTTGTGTTGTAGCCGTGAATATCTAAATAATTCCTTTCACTTCTTAGTATCTTTTTTAAGATTCATAATTTGGACCTTTCTAAAGTCAACAGGTTGACCTTCACTTTGTAGTGCAATAACCCCTTCTTTCAGTAGTTTTCCATCAAGTTTAACGGCTGGGTCGAAATTATTTACGACTCCACCTCCAATCTGTGGCTTTGAATATTGTAAAACAGTGTCCCCATTGATAAGATGAGTAATTAGTGAATCTCCTAATACGATTAGCTCTGCGCGTACCCATTCATCTTTTTTATATGTTTTAGATTTTGAGTCGATACAATGCCTTTTGTCTATTTTGCCTTCATATATTACATCTGTACCCGGTGAGCACATATTACCAGTAGGTCTGGGTTTTCCATCTTCTAAACCTGCCAGCAATTGGAATTCAATTGATATAGGCCAGTCCTGGTCTTTAAGCATGGTTTTCGGATCCTGAGAATGGAACATAATTCCGCTGTTATTAATGGTATAAGCAGGAGCATCTGATTTCCATTCGCCCGTGATTCTGTATTCTACTAACAAATGGTAGTGAGAAAATGGTTGTTTATAATACAGATGGCCAAATTGGTTATTGTAGGCACCATATTGATCATATCTGACTTTAATCATACCATCCTCAACTCTGAATGTATTTGCATAATTGTCGCCAATCTCATGATGATTGATTTTTACATTCCAATCTTTGATGTCCTTACCATTGAATAAATCTATCCATTCTGGATCATTCTTGGATTTGAGCGTTGAACAGCTGGAGATAAGCATGGATAGTGCTAATCCAATTTGAAATGTTAATTTGAAAGATGTTGTTGGTTTCATAGCTTGTTTTGATTGTAAGATATTAATATGCATGATAGAATCCAATTAGTAATGACTACAATACCGCACACTTCTAGTGTTAAAATATGCTAAATGTTTAAGCTGGAAGTAATAAAAACGTATAATTGTATTTCAGATGAATCTATCAAAATATTGGGTAATGAGATTTAAACATATATTATATTTTACAATATGCTTCTTTTTTAGCACAGCAGCTTTTTCGCAAAGTAAGGATGTTAAGCTTCCTGCAAATTGGTATAATTTGGATTTGTTGCAAGATGGGTACTTTGGGATAAGCACTGAGAAAGCTTATAAAGAGATACTACAAAACAGAAAACCTAAAGAAAGCATAATTATAGCTGTAATTGACGGAGGAGTTGACACTAATCATGAAGATTTAAAGGATGTGTTATGGACCAACAAGAAGGAAATTCCTAACAATGGCATTGATGACGATGGTAATGGTTATGTAGATGATATACATGGATGGAACTTTATAGGGTCTAAAAAGGGGAATTTAGCTTACGATAATTTGGAATTGGTTCGAATCCTCAGGGCTTATCAACCTAAATATAGATCAACGATTAAGTCAACGGTATTAGATAGTACGGAAAAGGAAGAATTTGCGCTCTATACTAAGGCGACAACTGAATTTGGTATCAAGTATAATGATGCTCATGAAACATTTGCTGTTATTGCTGTTATAAATAAGGTGTTGGATTCTGTAGGGAAGTTGCATCATAAGACTATTCCTTCATTAGAGGATATTGATACTTATAAAGCTGATGATGAAATGGAGGAACATTGTAAGAAAATTATCAGGAAGGGGGCAAAAGAGAGTGGGTCAATCGAAAAGTTTCATAAAGAAATGAAGGACGCTTACAAGCAGTATGATGTGATGTTGCGTTATAACTTGAATCCTAAATACGATGAACGCGCAGAGCTTGTTGGTGATGATTATAATAATGCAAATGAGCGAATTTATGGTAATAATGATGTAGCAGGTCCTAATGCAGAACATGGTTCTCATGTGTCGGGAATTATAGGTGCTAAAAGAAACAATAATATTGGTATAAACGGTATTGCTGATCATGTCCGTATAATGGGCATAAGAGTTGTTCCGGAAGGAGACGAACGTGATAAGGATGTGGCTAATGGTATTCGATATGCGGTAGATAATGGGGCGCGAGTAATTAATATGAGTTTTGGTAAAGGCTTTAAATGGAATAAAGCCGTTGTGGATGAAGCCGTAAAATATGCGGCGGAGAAAGGGGTTTTATTAGTGCATGCCGCTGGTAATGATAATAAGAATAATGATGTTGAAGAGAATTATCCTACCAAATATTATGACAGTCCTGAAGCTGTTGAATATAAAAGACTGCACAAGAAGAAAGAACCAACTCTTAAGGAGATGGTACAAAACCCGATGCGGGGTAACACTATGGGACAGACGCGTGTTGGGCCATTAAAGACCGTATTAGATACAGCTAAGTTTCAGTTACCTCAAGCAAATAACTGGATAGAAGTTGGCGCTAGTGCTTATAA
This sequence comes from Pedobacter nyackensis, assembly GCF_900176505.1. Lineage (GTDB taxonomy): Bacteria > Bacteroidota > Bacteroidia > Sphingobacteriales > Sphingobacteriaceae > Pedobacter > Pedobacter nyackensis. Next base: position 5,908 of record NZ_FWYB01000005.1, read on the forward strand.
AAATGATGCTACTTTAAAAGCATCTTTTTCTAATTATGGTAAGTATACGGTTGATGTATTTGCTCCGGGATTTATGATTAATTCAACTGTCCCAGGATCTAAGTATGAAGAATTTGATGGGACAAGTATGGCTGCGCCTGTGGTTTCAGGCTTAGCTGCTTTAATTTTATCCTACTATCCAGATCTAAAACCACACCAGGTAAGAGATATTATTATGAAATCTGTGGTTAAGGTAGAACAGAAAGTTAAGCGAGAAAATGAAAGAGGTGAATCAGAAAGAGTATACTTTAAAGAATTATGCGTTAGTGGTGGGATTGTAAATGCTTATCAGGCTTTAAAATTAGCTGCGACATATAAAGCTAATCCTTAGTGAAAAGAGGTACTTAGTTACTGTGTGATCAATGATTTGCGAAGCAGGGGTAGCCTGATCCTATTACTAATGTATGTCGTAAAATTAGGGTGTCCAAACAGTGTGAACACCCCAATAATAATTCTTATTTAATAACTACTTTCGCTCCTTCAGTTAATTCCTCAGTTGCTGCTTTTACAATCTGATCTTCGGGTTGTAATTCTCCAAAAACTTCCTGGAGTTCTCCTTTTCTTATGCCTACCGAAACAGGGATTCTTGATATAATATTGTCTGCCACCTTAATAATAAAAGTTCCTGACTGTGCATTTACGATACTACTCACAGGCAACCAGGTGGTAGGAGCAGGCCTACGCATATTCAGTTTTACCTGAGCATACTCGCCGCCTCCAAGTTCAGCAGAACTATTGTTAACGTCGAATTCAGCCGTACTTGATCTGGATTGTTGATCAAGTACTCCACTTATCCTCGACAACTTTGACTGGAATACCTTGCCAGGATGATTGGCTACTGTGAAAGACACTTTAGTTTCCTTATTTATCGATTGTGCGTGTTTCTCGGGGATGGCTACAGTTAACCGTAGATTCTTCGTTTGGGCTATAGAAAAAAGTGCAGTTTGTGAGCCTTCACCTACCAAAGCCCCAAGGGAGACTTTTTTGTCTGTAATAACGCCATCAAAAGGTGCTGTGATTCTTAAATATTGCTGTAGCTGCGCAGAAACACCTGTTTTTGCTTTTACAGAAGCAAATGCGGCACTATCACTCCGGAATTTACTTCTTGCCCTGTCTAATTCTATTTCTGCTACTGCACCGGATTTTGTAGATGCTTTTTTAAGTCTATCATAAGACTGACGGCTGTACAGGTAATCTTCATAGAATTTGTTTTCATCTGATTTCGCTGCAAGGTATTGCTGGCTGATTTCCGGGGCTTCCAGCACAGCCAACAATTGGCCTTTGCGCACTTTGCTTCCTCTGTCAACCAGAATGTTCTTAACAAAGCCCTTTACTTTTGGGTATAAGACAACCTCTTCGAAAGCTTTTAATTCTCCAGGTAGTTCCAATGCATACCCAGGTTGATCTAAAATCGGATTAATTACCTCTACAGCGGTCGGGTTCTTAGATTTTGATGGGGCCATTTTAGGCTTTTCATTTCCACATGCAGCTATTAACAGTAGAAGGGGAAGGAAATAAAATAGTTTAGTATGTGGGTTACAAATGATTTGTTTCATCTATTTATAGTTTTTTTGTAAGATGAAGCCTTTAATCTTATTGGCTTCATGATTTAATTTATTGACCGGTTGGAATTAATACATTTTTTAGATTTGAATTTTCAGGATCATCTGGATCTAGTGATGGGCTATTCCTGGTTTTGTTTTTCATGACCAGTGTATATAGGTGCGGCAATACCAGCAGTGCAGTCAAAGTTGATAATAGCAGTCCACCAATTACAGCCTGACCCAGTGGGGCAACCTGCTCTCCACCTTCGCCCATGCCCAATGACATAGGGATCATGCCGGCAATCATGGCAAGTGTAGTCATGATGATCGGCCGAAGTCGGGATGATGCAGCAAGAAATGCGGCTTGTCTGGAATCAAGGCCATGTTTTAAACGGTTTACTTCTGCCTGGTTGATCATCAGTACCGCGTTTGAAACTGAAACCCCAACCGACATGATAATACCCATATAGGACTGTAAATTCAAGGTGCTTCCACAGATGATGAGCATAATTAAACTACCGCCTATTACGGCAGGAACAACGGATAATATCAATCCTGAGACTGCAAAAGATTGGTAATAGGCAGTCAGCATTAAAAATATCACCACTATGGCTACTAATAACCCTGTTTGAAGTCCGGAAAGTGTATCGTCAAGCAGTTGCATTAATCCTTCTGTAGAAACAATAACACCTCTTGGTGCCTCTCCAATAGTGTCGATTGCCTCTTTTACAGCTTTGGATGCAGTACCAAGGTCGGACTGATGCGTGTTGGCAAGGATGCTGGCATACCTGTTTGGTCCCTCTCTGTTAACCTGGGCAGGAAGTTTAGTCAATGACAAAGTTGCTACATCTTCCAAAACAGGTCCTGAGGCTCCTGATTTTAGCGGCAGCGACCTCAACTTATCAAGTGACTGCATATCAGCTTCAGGAATCTGAACCTGTACCTGGAACACCAATCCTGATTTTGGATCTACCCAAAGGTTTTTATTGGTAAATCGCGTGGAGGACGTAGCTATGGTCAGTGTACGAGCAACATCTTCCATTGTTAAACCAAACTGTGCGGCAAGTTCACGGTTCACATTGATCTGAACACTTGGTGAATTGAGGGGTTCAGCTATCCTTACATCTCTTAAGGATGGTATTTTTAATAATTCGGCCTCAATCTTTTTAGCAAACTTTTCTGCGCCCTTCAATTGTGCTGCAGCTACCTTAATCTGAATTGGAGTCATAGCTCCTTGACTCATGATCTTTTCCACCAATTCTATAGGTTCAAAACTCACTTTAAGTTCTGGTATACTTGATTGGATTTCTTTACGTATAGATTCTTTTAAGTCTGCAATGGATCCGGTAAAAAGATGCTGATCTATGGAAACCTGCAACACAGATTCGTGCGAACCGCTGGTAAATAAAAAGATAGGATTAATGGCTGTGGCAGATGGTTGCAGTCCGACAAAAGCAGAGCTGATTTTTATTGCATTTTCTGGCAATTGTTCCTGAATGATACTGGTAACTTTTTTCAGGTAGGCTTCGGATTTTTCCAAACGGCTACCTTCGGGTGCAATAATCCTTAACTGAATATCACCGCTATTACTCGCCGGAAGTATATCAGTTCCTATGATTAGTGATCCTGTAGTGATAAGTACTAATACGATAAGCGTATAGATTCCTAAAACGCCTGCAATTTTATTTTGTCCATATTTTGTAATGGCCAGGTAACCATGTTTAAATTTCTCAAATCGGGTTAGAGGTTTCTTTTGATTGTTAGGCTTATGATGAACCAGTAGTTCAGGCTTCATTAGCCAGTTGGCCAAAATAGGTACAAAGGTCTGTGAGGCTATAAAGGAAGCGATCATCGCAAAAGCAACTGCCATTGAAAGCGGCATAAACATATCCTTTGGTATGCCAGTCATCATAAATGAAGGGATCAACACTGCCAGGATACAAAACAAGATCAGGATTTTAGGGATGGAGATTTCTAACAGTGCATCCAGAATTGCCCGTTGTTTGGGCTTTTCCATTTCAAAATGCTGGTGAATATTTTCTATCGTCACTGTGGCTTCGTCTACGAGTATACCTATAGCCAGTGCCAGACCACTTAGTGTCATGACATTAATTGTCTGGCCAAACATGTACAGCATAATTACCGCCGAAAGTATCGCAATAGGTATAGTTAGTACAACGATCAGTGCACCTCTTGAATCGCCTAGGAAAAGAAATACCATAATCCCGGTAAGTAATGCACCAAGTACCCCTTCGTGGATCAGGTTTTCCAATGATCTTTCTATATATCCTGACTGATCGAATACATATTTGATATCCACATCTTCGGGCATAGCTGCTTTTAACTTAGGGATTGAAGCCTTGAGGTTTTCGACAACTTTTAAAGTTGAAGCATCTGCTTTTTTGATTACAGGTAGATAAACAGATCTTTTTCCATTAATGATTGCGTATCCTGTGGTTACATCCGCTGCATCTTCAACCGAAGCGATGTCCTTTATGAAAATGGTGTTACCGGCAGTAAGTTTTACCGGAATGTTCAGGAATTCTTCAGGCCCCTTGGCAACTGAGTTTAAGGGACTCATCAGGTTCTGATCTCCAATGCGGATATTCCCGGCTGGAGAAGGGAAATTGTTTTTAGCAATCGCCATGGTTACTTCCTGAGCGGAGAGTCCATAGGACTGCATCAGTTCAGGATTTACTTTTACGACCATGGTACGTACATTCCCCCCAAATGGGGCGGGTGCTGTTACGCCTGGGATGGTCACAAACATAGGCCTGATCTTAGTCAGGGCAAGTGTTTGAAGTTCCGTAATAGAACGTTTAGGACTTTCAAACACCAGCTGGCCAATAGGCATAGAGCTACCGTCAAATCTTACTACCTGCGGAGGAACTGCCCCGGGAGGGAGAAAGCCCATCGCCCTGGAAACCTGTGCAGAGACTTCTCCGGAAGCCTGGGCCATATCTGCACCAGGATAAAAGGTCAGTTTCATTAAGGTGAAACCCTGTACACTTTTAAAATCAATGGCTTTTACCCCGCTAACAAAAATCAGTACTTTCTGGAACTCGTTGGCCATAAAGCCATCCATATAAGCCGGTGTAAGTCCGCCATAAGGCATGGCTATATAAATTACCGGAAGTTCAACTTTAGGGAATATATCGACATTTATATTTCGTATTGCTGTGAAAGAGAAATAGGCGATAGCAATTATAGCTACCATTATAGTGAGTGGTTTTTTTAGGGCAAACCTAATCATATTCATAGTGCTTAATTAAAATGGTTGAGTAAATAAGAAAAGTCGCCCGAAATTTCAGCCTGAGCAGTAATCAGGTTCCAGTAATTCTGACCGGCTTGAATGTTTTCACGTTCTGCAGCCTCTAGTAAAGACTGGATCTGAAGTAGTTCTGTAAGATTGATCAATCCGCTTTCATAGCGGGACAAATAAAGTTCGTATGCATCGGAGGCCTTTTTAAATGCCTTATCACTTTCTTTGAGTAGTTGCTGCTGTTGGGTAATTCTCGATGATAAAGCCTGCAAAGAAGTACTCATTTGTAACCTTTGAAGATTGTATTTCGCCTGAACTCCCTGAATGGTTTTTTTTGATCGTTTCTTTTCAAGGGAACTGGTGTAGGCTCCGCTGATATTCCAGGTCAATCCGATTCCTACAAGATAATTGTCTGCAAAATTCTGGTATCCTGAGCCTAGACCATTTTCTGCTATGCCATTTTTTCCAATGCCACTGCCTCTGGTAGATACCCCTCCAAGAACAGATAATGATGGAAAAATTTTGCGAGAAGCTACCTGCTCCATGGCTTTTTCATACTGCAGTTGCTTATCGATAACCTGAAGATAAGGGTGGTCTTTTTTTACACTATCCGTAGCTATAGCCATGCTGTCACCCATTGCTGGGACTTGCTCTTGTGGTGACCAATCTCGTAATGGAACGACCTCTTGGAAGTTTATCTTACTTGCTTCATATTTGCCCAGCCATTCATGTCTGACTGCCAAAGCTTGTGAATAAGCCGAGGAAGCAAGGGCCGTATCCGCTCCGGGTTTTAGGCCCGCCAATGATAGACTAACCGATAAATCGAGGATTTGATTAACGCGTTTCACATTTTTTTCAGCCCAGTTTAAATTGGCATGGCTGTAATAAATATCAAGATATAGCCGGCTAACTTTGGAATGCAAGGATAATTGTGCGGCATCATAGCTGCTTTGAGCACCCTGAGCCTGGTATTCAGCGGCATCAATTGCTTTACGCTGCTTTCCAAATTCAAAAACTTTCCAGTCCATAACAACTGAGCCAAAAGTGTTGCCAGTTGCCTGAACTCCGCTACCTATGGGTGTATTGTTACCTGTGACATTAAAAACACCTGGAACCGGAAAAAATGCGCCGCTACTTCCCTGAAAAGTTCCATAAGAATTCTGTGCCTGTAGCTGTACTTGTGGGATGGCTCTGCTTTGGACTTCCTTTTTACGGATCTGATATTCTCCTACGGTAGCAGCACGCTCGGCCAGGCCCGGATAAGTTCGATCAGCTTCAGCAAAAGCTTCTTTGAGTGTTAATGTATTTTTCTGTTGGGCTTTTAGTTGCGCGGCAAATGCAATCAACACCAAACATGTTAGTTGAAGAGTATACTTCATTCTCTTTAAATGTTAGATTATAGAATTGAGCAAATAGTAAACTAGTACCGGTATTTAATCCAGTACATAAGGGGCAGTAAGAAACTGCAATTCGCTAATTCTATATTAAGAGAAGTCTGTTTTGTAGAAACAGAGAAAGCTCGGGCCAACGCAGTAGTGAATACGGAATTGGTAGCTGTAAATGATTGTTAAAGACAGCGAGCAGGGAAATAAGGAAAGCTGGTAGCACGAAATAGAGCACCATAAATGTTTCGTTTCCTGAATTGTGCTGACTAACAAAGGATAGTAGATTGTCTTTAGCGTCGGTTAGCTTTTCACAAGTTGTAGAAAGCGCATCTAGTTTGCCATTGGCCGTTAAACCTGTTTTATTCGGCTTACCGGTCTGCATGTTTGACAGGGGAGGAGTTGAAAGAAAATGTTGGATGCCTTTTCTCACGGCGCAGGATGAAAGCACAACAAGTATAATCAACAGGCAAGCACTTAGAAGCTTGTAGCTTTTAAGATTTATTCTGTTTAATTTATACTCCATTGATTTTTTCATTGCAGCAAAAGTAGGGTTTTTAATCTGAACGAGGTAAAAGATTGTTTTTTAAACCACAATATTAAATACCCTTCTTTTTTCCATACTTCAAAGTACTAACTTATTACGTTTTTCGAAATCAAGGTATTTGACCATTGTTTGATACCTTCTTCATAAGTACTAGGTTTAAAATTAAAAGCTTTTTCAAATTTTGAGGAGTCTAAATGATAATCGTGGTCATATTGATAATACATTTCCACTGTCCCTGCAACGACCTTTTTAAATAAACCAACCATTTGCAGCATCAATTTATTCACCGTAGTAAAGTTGCCCTTTGCACCAAAAATGTCCGCGGCCAATGTAATCATCTCCTGACCGGTTATTGGTGTGGCAGTTGGCAGGTGCCAGATCTGATTCCCAGAAGCTTCGTGCTGGCCCAGCAAATACATTGCTTTTCCCGTATCAGGGATATAAGTGAAATTATGGAGTTTCTTAGGATCGCCGATCCATTGCGCAGTTTGGTGTTTAGCAAATTTATCCAGCACCATGCTGCCCAGGAAGCTATTCATAGAATCGGTGCCATAAAAATCAGCAGCTCTGGCAATCGTAGCCTGAATATTGCCCGACTTCACTTCTTCCATTAGCTGAGTGGCAATTTTCGCCCTGACTTCACCCTTTACACTTACAGGATTGTAAGGGGTACTCTCCAACATTGGGCCATTGACTAATCCATACATATATACGTTATCAAAAAATAGCAGTCTGGCTTGTGTTTCCTTTGCTACATTGATTAGGTTCTGCATGATGACTGGCCATTGTTGCTTCCAGATTCCTTTATCATAAACCAGTCCTGCACACATATAGATGACCGTTGATCCTTTCACAGCGTCCAATACTTCTGAATAGTTCAACAAATCTGCCTTTCTCCAGGTCATCCGGGCATCGGTAGTCTTTACCGGCCTCCTGCTAACCAGTCGTACTTCTTCATTATGCTTTAACAATTCACGTGTCAGCGCATTTGCTGATGGCCCGCCGGCTCCCAATATGGTATGCATAGTTTTTGGTTTTGATCTACGTCAAAGGTAAGCGGCTGTAGGTGTTCAAAACGTTAACAAAAGATAAGCATTTCAGCTGGTTACAGGTCCTCTTAAAGTCCTTTTACGAATTCTTGAAAGAGAAACCGGGGTAATACCCAGAAAATTGGCCACATAATGCTGAGGAATACGCAATAGTAAGCCGGCCTGATTTTCAAGCATGGTTAAGTAACGTTCTTCGGGGCTTTGCACAATGAAAGCAGTAATCCGATCTTCATAGCAACAGATATAATATTCGGCTATTAACCTGCCAAACTGCTCCATCTTAAAGGCAAGCTTAGGATGAGCCAATAGCTGCTGCATATCTTCATAAGCAATCAAAATCAATTCCGTATCCTCCATGGCCTGGATGCAGGTGAGGCTTGGCTCTTGTTTGAGGTAACTTTTATAAGAACTTACAAATTCATTTTCAAAGCAAAAATATCCTGTAATTTCTGCTCCATCCTTTACATGGTAAAATCTTAAAGAGCCCTTAATCACGAAACCTACATGCTTGCAAACTTTACCATGAACTACAAAGTGATCTTTCTTTTTAATGCTTGAAGCCATTAAATAAGGAGTAAGTTCGATCCACTCCGCATCGGAAAAAGTAACGAATTTTGCGAGTCCTTCCTTAAATATCTGCAATGTTGTTTTAGAAATCATTTGATTTTTCATGATTAAGCCCGAATTCTATGTTTATAAAAGTAGAGAAAAATAAACATTGGTGGACAGCACATTTTTATTGGCATAAAAAAAAGAATACCGGATTCATTTAACATTTTGTTAATATGTCTGTCATTTGGCAGGTCTAATTTTGCTTCATATTTTATGGGCGAAAATAATACTGCCGGGTTTAACGAAGATGATGTACGTACACTCGATGACAAAGCATTCGAGGATCTTTACCGTCGCATGTATCCTACGCTTAAAAAGTACGCGATATATCTGGTCAAAGATATGGAAGAGGCACAGCTCATTTTAAACGATGTGTTTATATCCATATGGAAAAATAAGATTCTGCTCCTTAATGAAAAGGCTTATTTGTTTCGCGCTGTAAAAAATGGAGCCAATAACTATCATAAAACTTCCAGATTAAATTTTCAGCATCTGGAGGAAGAGGAAGTTCAGGAAATCATAGATGTCAGGGCTGATCCTTTTCAAACATTTATGTATAAGGACAGAATCCGTATGCTTTATGATTTGATAGATCAAATGCCGGAACGCAGGCGTCTTATTTTCTATATGTATAGAATTGAAGGTTTCAGTTATAAGGAAATTGCATCCTTATTGGATATTTCTGTCCGCACAGTAGAAGATCACCTGGTTAAAGGATTTCAGTTTTTACAGGAAAAGGTCTTGAAAAATGAAGCTGAATTCAGATAAATTGAACTTAACTATTTCTTAATAGAACCTTAACATTTTTCGACCCGTAATCGCAGCCTGAATCTTGTCTTGTAGTTATAAAAGCATAACGATGGACCAAGAAACCTGGAAATTAGTACTCGATTATTTATCTGCAAAGGAGCAGGGCAAGGTGCAGGAATTGGCAGATTTGGAGAAGCATTTGCAGAACTGGCTTCGCAAAGATCCTAAGCACCAACAGGAGTTGGATCAGGCTATATGGCTTTGGGAAAGCACTGCTATGGCGCCACAAAATGAATCCTGGAAAGAAAGTTTTGCTGGCATCCAGACTTTAGTGCAAACAGAAAAGCCTGCAAAAAATAAAACATTTATAATTTGGTCGGCTGCAGCAGCAATTGTGACTGCGATGGCGATGTTTATCTTATTTAATAAAAGCGAGCAAAGGTTTTTACCAAATAATCAAATAGCCTGGATCACGAAAGTGTCAGGTCCTGGAAAGATTACCAATATCATGCTTCCGGACAGTACCGAGATTTGGCTAAATGCAGGAAGTAGCATCAGCTTCCCAGACAACATCAAACAGGCTTCTTTTCGAACGGTTAAATTGAACGGAGAGGCCTTCTTTAAAGTGAAGCGTGATCCAAAACATCCTTTTATCGTACACAGCTTAAACATCCAGACCAGAGTATTGGGGACAAGCTTTAATATCCGTGCATGGGGAAAATCCAGTCCTGAAGTAACAGTGCTTACAGGTAAGGTTGCGGTATCTAGGGATTCCGCAGGAGTACAGTCGAAAGCCATTCATCTCATACCCAATCAAAAGGGTGTTTGCGATTTAAAATCAGGATTGCTACATCTTGAAAATGTAGAAGATGCCCATTTTGCCATTGGTTGGACTGAAGGGAAGATGACATTTGATCAAACTCCGATGGAAGAGGTATTTGAAGCAATAGAACGCCGGTATGCAGTTAAGATTAGAACAGATCACTCTTTCAAACCTTGCAAACTCACCGCAAAATTTGATAACGTCAGCATAAATGAAGTATTAAAAACCATTCAAATGACTTTAGATATCCGTTACACCATTAACAAACAGACAATTTATATAAAAGGAGGTAAATGTAATTAGACAACTATACAAAAATAGCCGAAGCATGTTGGCGCACGCTTACGGCTAAGAATTTCAATTTTATTTTAACCCATCAATGATTAAAACATTCAAAGTTATGAAAAAGTCCGCAGTGACTAATCAATTAATTTTTAAAGTAATGCGTTTTTTTACCCTGATTTATATTTTTCTTTCTGTAATGCTCTTTGCGGGGCAGGCTTCGCCTGTCAAAGCTCAGGACCTAAACAGTCGGATCAGCTTCAGTTTTAAACACGGTACCTTAACCGAATTACTTAAAAATATCGAAAAGAAAACCCGTCTCTCTTTTGTCTATACCAACAATGATGCCGTGTTGAATCGGCGAATTGAAACCATTAAGGCCGATAATGAGTTGGTCAGCAGTTTACTAAATCGCATATTGACCCCTATGCAACTCACTTACCAGGTTCAGAACAACCAGGTTATTATAAAAAAAGCAATTCGCGTTAAAGGTAAGGTCACTGATGAAAAAGGCTTGCCTATACCAGGGGTTAGTGTTATTGAAAAAGGTATGGACAATGTGACTGTTACCAGTTTAAATGGGGAGTATAGTCTAAATGTAAAGGATGTCTCAGCTGCACTTCTTTTTAGAATGATGGGATATCAGACCCAGGAACTTTCTTTAAACGGTCAGGCGGTAATTAATGTGAACCTTAAACCCGATCAAACTGCACTTTCGGAAGTAGTAGTTACCGCATTGGGTATTAAACGTTCTGAAAAGGCACTGGGTTATTCCATTGCAAATGTTAAAGGCAGTGATGTAAACACAGTTAAAGAAGTTAATGTCATCAATTCCCTGGCCGGAAAAGTGGCCGGTGTAAATGTGGTCAGTGCAGGTTCTGATCCGGGTTCTTCTGCCTTCATCACAATTCGCGGACAATCTTCTATTGCGACAGACAACCAGCCACTTTTTGTTGTGGATGGTGTTCCTGTGGCACATTCCTTACGTGCAACGTCGGAGGTAGGGCGTTCTTCAGTAGATTATGGTAGCCCCATTGCTGACATCAGCCCGGATGATATTGAAAGTATTACCATATTGAAAGGCGCCAGTGCTGCGGCTTTATATGGTAGTAGGGCAGGAAGTGGCGTGGTGCTGATCACTACAAAGAGTGGTGCGGTAAATAAAAAAGGCTTAGGGCTGAGTTTCAACTCCAATGCCATGTACGACCAGGCCTGGATGTTCCCTCATTTCCAAAATCAGTTCGGTGCAGGAGAATATACCGATGACCCGGCTGTTTCTACTACCTCAGCCTGGGGTTCTCGATTAGATGTAGGTACCAAACACCTACAATGGAATAGTCCACTTGATGCCAATGGGAAACCAGTACTTACGGATTGGGTTTCACATCCCAACAATGCCAAGGATTTTTATGAGACTGGCTCTACTTCTACCAATAACATTGCCATTACCGGTAAGAATGCAGATGGTAATTACAGACTTTCCTATACTAATCTGGTGAATAAAGGTATTGTACCCAATACAGATTTGAGCAGGAATACTTTAAATCTGGCAGCAACTTATGTCTTGCATCCTAAAGTTAAAATCAGTACTAACCTGGGCTATGTAAACAATAAGAGCGATAACCGCCCATCGGCTTACCGGGAAAGCGTAACGCAAATGCTTTATTCGATGCCTTCTAATATGAGCATTAAAGATTTGAGAAATTATTGGAAACCAGGCCGGGAAAATATAGAACAATTCTCAGCAGACGATTCGGATAACCCATATTTTGTGGCCTACGAACATACCAATGGCTATGATAGAAACCGCATAACCGGGAATGTACAGGCTGTGATTGACCTGACCAGTGACCTGAGTTTCATGGCACGGACCGGGCTTGACATGTATAATGAACAACATGAAACCAAACGTCCTTTTAGTTCCAAACGTTTTAAATTTGGTGGCTATGGCGTAGATAATAGTTTCTTCAAGGAGCAGAATACGGATTTTCTGTTGAGTTATAAGAAAACTTTAAATGAAGACTGGTCATTTATCTTGTCTGTTGGCGGTAATCAGATGAATCAAACTGCCAGAAGTACTGCTCAGCGTACCGAAAGTTTGAGTATTCCCGGAATTTACAACATTAACAATGCACAGGCAGGAACGATAACCAATTCTCAATACAACTCCCGCAAACGGATCAATAGTTTGTATGGAATGGGACACGCTTCTTTTAAAGATATGGTGTTCCTGGATGTGACTGGAAGGAATGACTGGTCTAGTACACTTCCTGCAGAAAACAATTCTTATTTCTATCCTTCGGTTTCCTTAAGCACAGTTTTAACCGATGTATTTAAAGTTAAGTCTGATGTGTTGTCTTTTGCAAAAATCAGAGCTAACTGGGCACAGGTTGGTAGTGATACCAATCCTTATCAATTGTTTAATACCGTTCCTTTTAACCAGGATTGGGGTGATGTGAAAAGGGCAACTATTGAATTTAATCTTAAAAATAACTTCTTAAAACCAGAGATTGCTACTTCTTATGAATTTGGAGGAGATCTGCGCTTCCTTGATAGTCGTGTGGGACTGGATGTAACCTGGTATAAAACAAACAAAAGAAACCAGATCATCAATATCCCAACAACCATTGCCTCGGGTGCTTCAAACCGCTTGATCAATGCTGGTAACATTCAGAATAGCGGATGGGAAATTGGCTTCTTCGCCGTTCCGGTAAAAGCAGCGTTGAAATGGGAAATGAATGTAAACTTCAGCAGGAATGAAAATAAAGTAATCTCTTTGATGGAGGGTTTGCCTGAATACTCTATGGGTAGTGCCGATGGAGATAATATCCGTTACCTCATTAAAGAGGGAACCAAAATTGGAGATTTTTATACACCGAGTTATACCAAGGTGCCAAGTGGGCCAAACGCCGGCGCGGCTTTATTGGATAAAACTGGGCATTACATTCGTAACAATAGCGAATATATCAAAGTAGGTAATTACAATCCTGATTTTACGGTGGGCTTTAACAATACTTTCAGCTATAAAAGTTTTACCCTTAATTTTCTCTTAGACTGGCGTAAGGGTGGTAACTTCTACTCTTATGTAGTTAAGAGTTTGATCAATGCAGGTTTGACAGACAATACCATTGCGGGTCGAGATGCGGCGACCGGTGGTTTACCCTGGGTGGATTCGCAAGGGAAAAATCGGAACGATGGGATGATTATTCCTGGTTACATAGCCAATGGCGATGGTACATTCGGCGAAAATAAGGTCATTATTGCTGCTTCTGATTTTTACAACAATACTTATAATAAGTATTATGAACGCTTAACCTATTCCGCATCGTTCCTGAAGTTGAGAGAGGCTTCCTTAACTTATGTGTTTGATAAGCAACTCTTGCGTAAACTTCCAATCAGCAACCTTTCTTTTTCACTGATCGGTAGAAATCTGTATACCTGGACGGTCAATGGATTGGGTTATGATCCAGAAACTACGATGAGTGTTACTGAAGGCTTTAAATTGGGAGTTGGCCACTGGACACTACCAGGAACACGCTCTTTTGGCTTTAAATTAAGTTGTAATTTTTAATCACTAGCAGAAATGAAATTCGAATATAAAACCATTCTGGTGCTGTTTATGACCCTACTGGGTGCATGCACTAAAGATTTTGAAAAAATCAATACCAATCCAAATGCTCCTGAAACCACCAATACCGAGTTCCTGATGTCTGAAGTGGTTTTGTCTACTGCTTATGCCTACCAGGAAAATGCAGTGGGCAGGAGACCGGCATCTGCAGCGCGGTATCTAACATTGGTTCGCAATACCGGCTATGATCTTTTTGATTGGGGGCCTGTAGACTGGGATGATATTTATGCCCGCTTGTCTGTAAACAAGACTTTCATGGAAACTGCACAGAAGCGTTCCGAGAATCAGTATGTTGCGATCAGCAAAATTATAATGGCTTTTAACTTCAGTTATTTAACTGATTTGTATGGAGATGTTCCCTACTCGCAGGCGCTTAAATCTAAAGAGAGCAATGTGATTTACCCGGAGTACGACCAGCAACAAGTGATCTACCCGGATTTGTTAAAGGAACTTCGTGAAGCCAATAACCTTTTGAAAGGGGGGGCTGCGGAAATCAATGCCAAAGCCGATGTGATGTTCAAAGGTAAAGCCTTACAGTGGCGGAAATTTGCCAACACCTTGCGTTTAAGAATGTTGTTGCGCATTTCTAAAAATTATGCACCAGCATTCACCGAAATGCAGGAAATCATCAGCGATAAAACGGCTTATCCAATTTTTGAAAGCAGTGCTGATAATGCTGAAATTCCTTACCTCGGGAACCTGGCTGCATATAGCTGGCCTGGTGGCCCTTTGGCAATGATCGATTTTGATTACCAGAAAACAAAAGTAAGTAAAGAACTGGTTGATCGCCTTGTTCAAAGAAACGATCCAAGATTGGGTGTTTGGGTTGAGCCCGTTAAAAGTACAACAGGTTCAACGGTAGATCTCAATAGATATGTTGGTGTACCTAACGCTATTGATGCACCTTCTGCTTATAACGGCGGTGAAGATCACGTATCTGTTTTTTCTTCTACTTTTTTCAGAAAGAACGGTGCTACTTCAAATCCTTTGTTGAAAGCCAGTTTGGTTACCTATACCGAGCTATGTTTTATTTTGGCCGAAGCCATGCAGAAAGGTAAGCTAAATGTGTCTGGGGAAACTGCAGAATCGATGTATTATAAAGCAATTAAAGAGTCGATGAGTAGTTATGCGGTAACAGCCCCTGCAAGTTATTACGATCAGTCTCTCGTGAAGTACGATGGTTCACCAGAGCAGTTGATCACGCAGAAATGGATGGCCATGCTGTTCAAAGGTGCAGAAGGTTGGTTTGATCAGCGTCGTACTGGTTATCCTGCTTTCGTAACCGGACCGCTTGCTGCGGGACGTGGAATCCCGAAACGCTATGTATTCCCAGATTCTGAAAGGGCCAAAAACAAACTCAATTACCAAAAAGCAGTGTCTGCTTTCGGAGCGGACAAGGAGTCTACATTAATGTGGTCTCTGAAATAGATTAAAAACACATCAAATTTAATATGATTAGCTTAAAAAGACCGATAGCGCTGATGTTCCTGCTTGTTGTGGCGGCCATCAGCAAAACAAATGCTCAGGATTTTAATCCGAAACCCTTCCCAGACCGTGT
This sequence comes from Pedobacter nyackensis, assembly GCF_900176505.1. Lineage (GTDB taxonomy): Bacteria > Bacteroidota > Bacteroidia > Sphingobacteriales > Sphingobacteriaceae > Pedobacter > Pedobacter nyackensis. The sequence goes on from NZ_FWYB01000005.1 coordinate 21,384, forward strand.
GATTTTAACCTGGACCGGAAATCCTGAAGTAAGTCAGACCGTTACCTGGCGTACAGATACAACCATTGCGACTTCTAAGGCGCAAATCAAAGCTGAAGATTCTAGTCCGGCTCTGGAAGAGTCCATCACTACTTACGATGCCGGATCCCGTGTTTTGTCAGGTGGAAATAATTATGCCACTGCAAAATATCATCAGGTTACTTTTACCAATCTGAAGCCGGGAACGGTATATGCTTACCGTGTAGGGGCGGGGGACTATTGGAGTGAATGGTTTCAATTTACCACAGCATCCAATACCAACAAACCTTTTTCTTTCATTTATCTGGGTGATGCTCAGAATGATATCCGTTCAAAATGGTCTCGCGTCATCCGTAAAGCATTTGCGCATCAGCCTGATGCCCGATTCATCATTCATACCGGTGATTTGATTAACCGCTCCAACAATGATAAGGAATGGGGTGAGTGGCATTACGGGGGTGGTTTTATCAACGGGATGATCCCTAGCTTGCCTTCTCCGGGTAACCATGAATATGTAAGAGATGACAAGAGAAAGCTGATTCTGGATCCGCACTGGGGTGTACAATATACCTTACCAGGAAATGGGCCTAAAGGATTGGAAGAATCGGTATACTATGTCGATTATCAGAATGTTCGGATCATATCTCTTGACTCTCAGATGATTATCCTGGATGAAGCTTCAGCTAAAATTCAGTACGAATGGTTGGAAAAGGTTTTAAAAGAAAATAAGAAATTGTGGACAGTAATTACCTTCCATCACCCTATTTTTTCTACTGCCAAAAGTAGAGACAACAAAGAATTTAGAGAACAGTTCAAACCTTTGTTTGATAAGTACCACATCGATCTGGTTTTGCAGGGGCATGATCATACCTATAGCCGCGGACAAAACCTTCCACGAGGCCTATCTGGCAGAGAGGCGAGTGGACCGGTTTATTTGGTTTCTGTAGCGGGACCTAAGATGTACAAAGTAGATAGCGCGCGGTGGATGAATGTATCTTTGGAAAATACCCAGCTTTTCCAAACGATTCGCGTAGACGGTCAAAATTTGAAATTTGAGGCTTACAAAACCTCTGGGGAACTGTTCGATGCTTTCTCCCTGAAAAAAACAAGCCGCGATCGTGCTGCAGAATTTAAAGACTTGAATCCGGCTGCAAGGAAATAATAATTAAATGTTTCACGAGTTTAGGCTTTTGAAATATCAACTAATAGAGGTTGTATATAATTCACAAATTATATACAACCTTTTTATTTATCCCCACTTAATGCGTCACTTAAAAACCAGATAGGTTCTTTTTTACTCGGAATTGTAACTAATGTAGAGTCAAGCTGCAATTTGTCGAGCTTTTATGAGCCTCGTGAATTGTTTTTGATTTTTCTACCCTTTTGTTTTGAATATTCATCTTTTTTAGCTGTTTAAAGCAACATATTTGAATAGAACCAAATACTTTTTCTGCAACTAAACTAACCAAACCATATACGAAAAGAAGAAGACTACTGAATGAGTTATGGCGGCCTGCTTACCCAAGGCAGAAATTTTTTCGGGCTCGACCATACTGAAAATAACCTCAAAAATTAGAGAATGGTGAGGGAGCTATCGTGGAAACGAGGAGTTAAATTAAATTTTAGACTTTACCCAGCCAACTTTAAACTATAAAAATTAAGTATGAAAAACAGAAAAAACCACCTTCGCCTCAGCCTGCTCTTTATGATTACAGGCACTTTGTTAATTAATGCCTGTAAAAAAGTGCCGGTTGCCGAAACAGAAGCCATAAGTGTAAAAATGAAGACATCGACTCTTCATGAAGAAACCACCACGCCAACTTTCGTAACGAATACCAAAAATCTTAATATCGTGATGTTTGTGCCCACAGATAATCCGGCATTGCCAGATTATAAAACACGATTAACGGCTTTGTTTACGCATTTTCAAACTTGGTTGCATACCGAGATGTTGAGATATGGTTATGATAAGTATATGGGATTAGCCAAAGTTGATTCTACCAATCTAATTAGATTTATCGAAATACCTGCCGCAGGACCACAGGCAGATTATCCTTATTCTTCTAGCATATCTGCAACTAAAATTCTGAATGAAATAAATGCATACAAAGCTACACATGCATCAGAATTTTCTAATTCATCTCATATGCTGATCTTATTGCCACAAAGAACTGATGCTGGCGACCAACCTTTTTATGGCTGGGGTAAGAACTGCTTTGCATTAGATAATGCAAATATGGCGGTAGATAAGATCCCAAATCCAAACTCTAATTATTTAGGAGGAATGCTGCATGAGCTTGGTCATGGATTAAATCTTCCACATGATCATGCCAAGTATGCATCAGAGCAACCAACATTAGGTACTTCCTTAATGGGCTCAGGAAACGTAACTTTCAGTAAAGGCCAGCCTACTTTTTTAACAGAGGTTGATGCAGCTATATTGAATCGCAATGAGGTTTTCCAAAATCCATTACCAACAGAAACACCTTATGAAAGTGCAACAACTACCATTAGTGCAAATGCAACTTTCAATAGCACTACCCAAGCCTTTAATTTAACAGGTAGTTTTACCAGTAATAAGGATGTAAGTGATATTTTAGTTTATATGGACCCTAATGTAAACAGTGAAGGAACAGGAACGAACAAAGATTACAATGCCGTAACCTGGAGATTTACGCCGGGAACAGGAAATACCATTTCTGGAAGCATTCCGTTAAGCGAACTTTATTATAAAAACAATGAGCCTTATGAGTTAAAAGCCAAGTTATTGCTAAAAAATGGAAACGTAATTACCCAAACGTATTCGTTCTCATTTTTAAATGGTGTACCACAAATTGGCTCAAATGGATCAGCTAAATTCTTCCAGAATGCAAGCTATGGCGGTTATGGCATATCTTTGCCTGTAGGACAATATACTACCGCCGATTTAGTTAGCCTAGGGATCAGCAATAATGATGTATCATCAGTTAATGTAGGTTTAGGCGTAAAAGTGATTATGTATGATGGCGATAACTTTACAGGAAGCAGTATTGAGCTTACTTCATCAAGTTCTTATACCTCTACTTTTAATGATAAAGCATCGTCAATAAAAGTGATTGCACTTTAAATTATATTTCTGGCTTTGCCAACTCGACTGGGTAGTTGGCAAAGCTTTGAAACTTTTTATTATCCTTATTTCTTACAATATAAATTTTAGTTTCAATCCATATTCTTATTTTATGTATAGGTTCCCTTCAACAAATATTTCCGGTAATCAGTTTTACACCGAATTTTCATACTAAACAGCTAATGCCAAAAAGGCACAATATTGTGCCAATATCCTTAGATTTTTGCATAATTATATTGCTATATTCCGTCGTTTTAAATGATTTAATTTCTTTTATGGGAAGTAGGCTCTTAGTGAACTCTTTAAATGATTTTATTATTCAATATTAACTAACTAGGAGCAATGAAAACTGAATTTTGTGATTTGGAGTCCCTTTGGTCGAGATTAAGGAACGGAGAAGAAGAAGCATTGTTTGGCTTATTTAAAGATTTATATAATCCTCTTTTTAATTACGGTTTTTCATTGTATGGAACAAAGGAAAATGTGGAAGATGCAATTAGTCAGGTTTTTCTGGAGCTATGGGAGAAGAGATTGACTCTTAAATCTGTAGCAAACGTTAAAAGCTATCTTTTTACTTATTTACGTCGTAAAATCAGTTGGGAGCACGAAAAAGAAATTAAATGCATTTTGCCTGATCGGGAAATGTATGAAGTGTCTGTTATGGATTATATGGTACAGTTACAGACAGAAGAAGAAATCCGGAGACGTGTACTAAATGCAATTAATAAATTGCCTCCTCGGCAAAAGCAACTGATTATGTTTAAGTTTTATCAGAATTTGGGTTATGATGAAATCTCCGAAATAACAGGACTCGCTACACAGAGTATTTATAATAATATTCATCAATCTTTAAAATCTCTTCATGAAGAATTAAAAATGCCAATTGGATTATTGCTCCTGGTTCTTAAAATGTAGTTGGTTAGAATTTATTTTTTTTGATTGATAATCAGTTTGTTATTATTTTTTTGAAAAACCAACGAGTAGAAATATTCTTTCTGTAGCACTATGGTGTATACAACCAGATAGACTAATGAATAAATCTAATTTAACTATTGAGGACTTATTAGCTAATTCTTCTTTTATTGATTATTGTTTAACAAAGGATTTGGCCGAAACAAATCCTTGGGATTTGCATCTACAAAAACATCCTGAGGATAGAATAATCTGCCTGGAAGCAAAGAAGATTCTTTTGCTTTTGACGGCTGAAATTCCTGAAGATATCATTGAGGATAAATTAAATTCGTTTAAAAAACTGTATTATCAGACCAAGTTTGATGTAAATGCAAACGAACAGAAAAAATCCCCAAAGAAACTCCGGCTTCTTACAATTACCGGTATTGCAGCTTCCTTAATATTTATCGCCACAGGTGTTTTATTCTTTTTTAAAACCAATCGGACATCGGTATCTACCTTTAATGAAATAAAAGGCCAAAGTATAGTTACCAGTCCTACCGATCGGAATAGGATCACTTTAAGCGATGGAACGGTTGCAATTTTGTATCCGGGCAGTAAGCTAACTATTTCCGATGATTATAATGAAGATGATCGAAAAGTCGCAATTACAGGTCAGGTATACCTAAAGATCTTTAAAGATAAGCAAAAGCCCTTTGTCGCATACAGTCGTCATTCTGCAACCACCGCTATTGGTACTGCCTTTTATGTTCGTGATTTTGAAGGTAGTAAAGTGTCTTCAGTATTGCTGATAAATGGAAAAGTGAAAGTAGATAAGCCAGCACATCATATCGCAGAGTTTTTAGAACCAGGAACCTCATTGATTATTGACAATAATACATTAAAATCTGAGAAAAGGACAATCGATAAGATTGAACTAGAAGAATTGGCAAACCGAAAACTGGTATTCCGGAATGAAGTAATGGAAAGTATAGTTTATAAGCTGGAACTTTTTTACGGAGTAGAAATTGATTTAAGCACTTGTAAATGCCAGTTTAAAAATATTACCGGCGATTATTCTGAACAATCTCTTACCACAATTTTAAACACCATAAGTTTCATCAATCAGGTAAACTGGACAATTCGTGAGCATAGAATTGTATTTAGCTCCTCTCAGCTCCCAATAACTAAATAACCAAACAACCAATATAAATCTAAAATTATCTTAACTATGAGAGGAAGAAATCTGCTTTTTCAGCACGGGTTCTGTTATTCCATGGTCCTAGCATTCGCGTTGTTGTTCCAGTCATTAATGATTAGTGCAGTAGCTCAGGCGACTACCATGAGAAAGGAAAAGACCTACTCCATTGGCTTTAAAAATGAACCAATATTAAAGGTCTTTATTAAAATTGAGAACATTTCAGGATTGAAATTTTCTTACAGTCAAAATGACATTAAGGCCGTGCGCCCAATTAAAATTGCTGAAAAGCAAAGGAGTATCATCCAGTTATTAAAAGAATTAAGTTCGGAATCCGGTTTGAATTTTAGCATTTCCAAAGGGCTGGTTGCCGTGGTTCCTAAGGTTGGATTTTCATATCCCGAAGAGGAAACCAAAGTCGTACCAAAGACCGCTATCGATACCGTTGTGCGTGGTTCGGTCTTAGATTTGTTAAAGAAACCATTGATTGGCGTCTCTATCTACGTCAAGGGCAAACCAAATATAGGAACAAGTACTGATGCCCACGGTCAATACTCGATAAGAGTTCCTGCCAATTCTGTTCTCGTTTTTAAAATGGTAGGTTTTATCGTGTCTGAAGAGCCGGCTAATAAATCCGTGATCAATGTAACCCTTAAGGAAGAAGAAGGTGACCTGGACGAAGTTGTCGTTACCGCTTTTGGTAAAAAGCAAAGAAGGGAAGCCGTTGTTGGCTCGGTTACTTCTATAAGCGCTAAAGATCTGAAAGTTCCGTCCAGTAACCTAACCACTGCACTTGCCGGGCGTTTAGCAGGTGTGATCGCTTATCAGCGCAGCGGAGAACCCGGAGCCGATAATGCTAATTTCTTTGTCAGGGGAGTAACTACCTTTGGGAACGGCAGCGGAAACCCATTGATATTAATAGATAACATTGAATTGACGGTGACCGATCTGGCCAGGTTACAGCCAGATGATATTGAGAGTTTCTCTGTTTTAAAAGATGCCAGTGCCACGGCCTTGTATGGTGCCAGGGGTGCCAATGGGGTAATCTTTGTGACCACGAAACAAGGAAAGGAAGGAACAGCCCAGTTTAGCTTCCGTGTTGAAAACTCCGTTTCTGCTCCAACAAAAAAATTAGACATTGCTGATCCCATAACACACATGGAGCTTTATACTGAGGCACAATTAACCAGAGATCCGTTAGCTAAATTATTGTATTCGCAGAATAAAATTGATCATACAAAGGATGGTGACAACCCGGTTGTTTATCCTGCAACAAGCTGGACTGATCTGTTATTTAAGGATCGTACCACTAATCAGCGTGCTAATTTAAGTGTGAGGGGTGGTGGCAAGGTGGCGCAATACTATGTAGCAGGGAGCTATAACCTGGATAATGGAACGTTGAAAGTTGATAAACGAAATAATTTCAACACAAATGTGAAGCTGAGTACGTATCAGTTGCGCTCTAACGTAAACATCCAACTTTCACCCCAAACCGAGTTGGTCGTAAGGTTCTCCGGGTTCTTTGATGATTATAATGGGCCGGCGGATGGCGGTTCAGGTGTATATAAAAAGGCACTTAGGACAAGTCCATCCTTATTTGCTCCCTATTATGCCCCCGATGCTGCAAATATTGCTGCTCAGCATATTCTATTTGGGAACTATCGTTCGGGCAGCTCGTTTTATATCAATCCTTATGCTGACCTGCTACGTGGATATAAAGACTATTCACAAAGCAGGATGCTGGCTCAATTAGAGTTAAATCAAAAGCTATCAGTAATCACTGAAGGTCTTAATTTTAAAGGATTATTTAGCACCAACCGATATTCCTATTTTGATGTGGTAAGGGCGTACGGGTCGTACTATTATGGGATATCGACATATGATAAGCTGAATAATGTATATGCTCTAAACTGGTTAAACGAGCTTCAGGGACCAACTGCGCATGAAGACATCAGACCTTTTGGAGGAAGCCGGGATGTGAATACAAATCTGTATGCACAAGCAACGCTTGACTATAGTCGACTATTCAATGAAAAGCACAATGTTGGTGCAACGTTAATTTATACGATGCAGCAAAGTCTTTTTACAACCAATGATTTTAGTGTGCAGGCCTCTCTTCCCCGCAGAAACATTGGCTTGTCAGGAAGAGCATCCTATGCCTACGACAACAGATATTTTGCGGAGTTTAACTTTGGCTATAATGGCTCAGAAAGATTTTACAAGGACAAGCAGTTCGGATTTTTCCCAACTCTAGGACTTGGCTGGGTAATTTCAAATGAAAAATTCTGGAAGAGTTCATTTATCAATAAATTGAAATTAAGAGGATCCTACGGACTTGTAGGTAATGACCGGATAGGTAGAGATCAAGATCGGTTCTTTTATTTAAGTAGTGTAAATCTGGCCAACGGCGGACGTGGTGCTTCGTTCGGATTTGACAACTCCTATTTCAAGCCAGGGGTTTCTATTGACAGATATCCCAACCTTTTGATTACATGGGAAAAGTCCTACCAAAAGAATCTGGCCATAGAGTTGAGCCTTTTCAACAAGCTCAATTTTGTAGGTGAGGTGTATGAGAAGAGGACGAAAAACATATTGCAGGATAGATATTCAATACCTACGACTATGGGTTTAGCAGTAACCACTCTTGCTAATGTGGGTGAAGCAAAATCAAGGGGCGTCGATTTGAATTTGGATTATACAGAGAATTTTAGCGGAGGAGCCTGGTTTACAATCAGGGGCAGTCTTACCTTTGCCAGAGGAGAATTTTACAAATATGAAGAACCTGAATACAATGAAAAATATAAGCTTCATGCAGGGCAATCTATTTCACAGACATTCGGATACATAGCCGAGCGTTTATTTGTGGATGAGAATGATGTGCGAAATTCTCCTAAGCAGAATTTTGGTTTATACCAGGCTGGAGACATTAAGTACAGAGATATCAATAATGATGGACAGATCACCTCACTGGATCAGGTGCCCATCGGAAATCCAACTACACCTGAAATCACCTATGGTGGTGGTATTACAGCAGGATATAAAAATTTTGATTTCTCTGTTTTCTTACAGGGATTAGGCAGAGAGTCGTTCTTTATAGATACCTGGAAAACTGCTCCCTTCGTGGACTATGATCCTGATGGATTAAACTTTGGACGCATTGGCGAAAACGCGCTGTTAAAAGCTTATGCAGAAAACCATTGGTCAGAGGAGAATAGAAATATTTATGCACTATGGCCAAGACTTTCAGTAGTACCTATTGCAAATAATAACCAGACGAGTACATGGTTTATGAGAAGCGGGAATTTCTTACGCGTAAAATCTCTTGAAGTGGGCTATACCTTGCCAAAGAAGCTTACGGAGCGACTTAAGATGAAAACATTTCGGCTTTACTTTAGTGGCACAAACCTGCTTACGTTCAGCAAATTCAAACTTTGGGATCCGGAACTCGGAAGCAGTGGCTTGGGCTATCCCCTTCAAAAAGTCTTTAATCTGGGCTTAAACATAAACTTTTAATATTTTTGAGATGAAAAGATGTATAAACCTATTTGCTGCAGCCTTTATTTTATTATTTGCTGTTAGTAGCTGTAAAAAATACCTTGATGTAGTACCGGATAGCATTGGTACGATCGATTATGCCTTTAGGATGCGCTCGGAGGCCGAGAAATATTTGTTTACCTGTTACAACAATTTGCCATATTTTGGGGATGTGGGCTCGGATCCAGGTTTTTTTACCGGAGATGAATTTGCCGCGCAATATCCAAGCTCAATTTATTTTGATATCGGACTGTACCGGATCGCCAGAGGAGAGCAAAATATTGTAGATCCTATTGCTAATTTCTGGGATGGTGGAAGAGGGGGGAGATCTTACTATCAGGCGATAAGGGAGTGCAATTTATTTCTTGAGAATGTTGATAAAGTTCCCGATTTGTCTGTGGTTGAAAAGCGAAGGTGGGTTGCTGAGGTTAAATTACTGAAGGCCTATTACCATTTTTTCCTATTCCGTATGTATGGTCCGATTCCTGTTATCCGTAAGAATTTGCCGGTATCAGCTTCTATTGAGGAGGTAAGAGTGCCCAGACAGCCGGTAGATTCTGTAGTGAATTATGTGGTGAGTTTAATTGATGAAGCTACTCCGGATCTTCCTCCTCAGATTATGAATGAGGCATCGGAGTTGGGTAGGTTAACAAAGCCAATTGCATTATCCATAAAAGCACAAGTGTTAGTTACTGCTGCCAGCCCATTGTTTAACGGGAATCCGAGTTATGCTAATTTTAAAGATAAAGCTGGGGTTCAGTTATTTAATCCGACTTATTCCGTTGATAAATGGCAAAAAGCGGCTGATGCCTGCAAGGCCGCGATAAGCGCCGCTGAAGCTATGGGAGCGAAATTGCATTATTATGTGCCTGAATCCGGAGAAACAGTTTCTGATTCTACTAAATTAACGATGAATATCCGGTCGGCTATATCGGATAAATGGAATGCTGAGACCATTTGGGGAGCATCAAATGCATATGCCAGTGGTGTTCAGTCGTTATCTCAGGCAAGGATTACTTCGTCAGACCCTTCAAATGTGCCTACTCCTCCGGCAGACAATGAGTCCATCCGTTCCATACTTTCTCCACCAATACATATTGCAGAGATGTTCTATAGCAATAACGGGGTTCCAATTGAGGAGGATATCCATTATGATTACGCAAACAGACTGACCAAAATAAGAACGGTTACTGATAAAGACAGGTTTTATCTGAAAAAGGACTATGAAACCATTCAGTTAAATTTTGACAGAGAACCAAGATTTTATGCTGACTTGGGTTTTGATGGAGGGATTTGGTATGGGCAGGGATTATATGATGATTCTAAAACCTGGTTCTTACAGGCAAAGGCCGGACAATTTGGAGCCAGACTTGGTGCCTCTCTTTTTTCTGTTACAGGCTATTGGCCAAAAAAATTGGTTAATTATAAAAATGACTTCGGAAGTAATTCAACTGGTTATAATGTAATTGGTTATCCATGGCCGGTAGTTAGGCTTTCTGAAATGTATCTGCTTTATTCTGAAGCTTTGAATGAACTGGCCGGGCCCAATGACGAAACTTATAAGCGGATTGATTTGGTTAGGAAAAGAGCAGGACTCAAGGGAGTAGTTGAAAGTTGGGCAAACTTTTCTAAAAATCCGACAAAGCCAAATACAAAAGAGGGATTTCGGGAAATTATTCAGAGGGAACAGATGATCGAATTGGTGTTTGAGGGCAAAAGATTTTGGAGCATTAAGCGCTGGAAAAAAGCCGAGGAATATTTAAATATACCGATTAGAGGGTGGGACCTTGAACAGGAAGAAGCGGTTAATTACTATAGGGTGAGGCAAATTGTGGCTCCCGTGTTTACACCTAAAGACTATTTATGGCCGCTTTCGGAAAATTCAATCGTGGTAAATCCCAAGTTGGTGCAAAACCCGGGATGGTAATTTTATCTTAAAAAGACAATTATGAAAAAAATATTTTATTACCTGTTGGTTCTCATGGCTGTAACAGGTTTGTATGCCTGTTCGAAGACGGATTTGAATGTTCAGAAGCCAATTGAAAAGGATGATGTAAAACCGGGGGTGGTTACCAACATTAAGATACAAAATAATCCAGGAGGTGCAATCATTACATATTCGGTGCCAGATGATGCTGACTTACAATATGTATTGGCTGAGTATAACATCAATAGTACCACTGTAAGACAGGCAAAAACATCACGCTTTAGTGATACTATAAAAGTAGATGGTTTTAATAAAGCAGGAGTGTATGATGTTAGGTTATATGCTGTTGATAAGAGTGAAAACAGATCTGATGTTGTGGTAGCGAAAGTCAATCCGGAAACACCTCCCTATCGTTCGATTGCCGGTACACTTACGCTGAATGAAGATTTTGGAGGGGTGAACATCACTTTTGCTAATCCAGAGGAGGCTAAAATTGCGGTGGTGATTATTACCAAAGATAGCAATGGGGAGCTTGCTCCAATTGAGACCTTTTATACGGAGACAAAAAAGGGTGTCTTCTCTGCAAGAGGTTATGATCCTTCTCCAAGAGTATTCGGGGTTTATGTAAAAGACAGGTGGAATAACAATTCGGATACCCTGTTCAAAACAATTACGCCGCTATTTGAGAGAAAGTTGGATAAAACCAAATTCAGACCATATAAATTACCGAACGATCAGCCATCGGCATTTGGCTGGGATATGCCATATATGTGGGATGGCAAACCAGGAGAACCTGGTTTTCATACACTTCAGGGAGCTTTACCTCGGCCACATAGATTTACATTTGACCTTGGAGTAGTGACAAAATTAAGTCGTTTCAAAATACTACAGCGTATCGATGGTGGTTGGGTATATAATCATGGTAACCCAAGATCATGGCATATGTGGGGGACTGCTACGCCACCAGATCCTTCAGGAAGTTGGGACAATTGGACAAAATTGATGGATTGTGAATCAAAAAAACCTTCAGAATTGCCTTTTGGACAGACCACGAATGAAGATATTGGGTATGCAAGGGGAACTGATGGTTTGGGAGAGGAGTTTACGTTCCCCCTATCGGCACCTCCTGTCAGATATATCAGAATGGAGATATTGAAAAATTGGGGTGGTACTGACTTCTTCCATGCGCTTGAAATCACTTTCTGGGGAAACACACAATAACTTAAAATTAAGATCATGTTTAAAAAGAATATAAGTTACATAGGTTTAATTCTGGGCATGGCATTTTTTGTGTCCTGCCAAAAATCAGATGATTATAAAAAGTACCTTGCTGATGGAGAAAAGGTGTACCCGGATGGGGCTACGAAGCTTAACGTTTTTCCAGGTAACGGAAGGATATTGCTTACATGGGCAAGGGGAATAGACACCAGGATAAAGAAGTATAAAATTGTCTGGAACAATAAAACAGATTCCGTGGAGTTTGATGCTGCCGCCTTTAAACCTGGTGATACGGTTAAACACTTTTTGGTAAACATGGCTGAAGCCAATTATACCTTTTCCATCTTTTCGGTTGATGATCATGGAAATAAATCGGTCCCTGTTCTAGTGCCGTCCATAAATGTATATGGGCCTAAATATCAATCTACCCTACTAAACAGGACTGTTAAGGCTGCGGTCTATTCAGAAAGCGATAAGGGTTTAACGCTTGTTTGGAAAAAGCCGGATACGGTTAATATTTCAACTAGCATATGGTATACAAACCTTACGGGTGCGCAAAAGAAGGTTATGCTTTCTCCTAATGTGGATACCACAAAAGTTGCGGATTGGAAAATGGGGACAAAGATTTTTTATCAATCTTCTTATAAACCAAGAACGATGGCTATTGATTCATTTGTTGTGCTTACTAAAGATTCTGTAAGCGTTCAGAATTTGCCTCTTGGCAAAGCGCTTTGGAAAAAGGTAGATCTGCCTAATGATGTAGCAGGAAATGCTTATGGTTCTAATTTTGCATCTATCTGGGATGGTCAGGGAGGTGGATATCCTAATATATATCATACCGGGGGAGGTAGTTTGCCCCATCATTTTACAATTGACCTTGGAGGGGTGTATCAGTTAACGCGTTTTGAAGAAATAGGTAGGACAGATTGCGCCTGTCATAACCCTGTTAAATTTGAAATATGGGGAATTGCTGATATTACCAATGCTGCCACTACATTGCCGGGTAACGATGATGCCTGGAAAGCCCAATCTATAGCAAGAGGATGGACACTACTTAAAGAAGTGGAAAGGTCAGATGATGGAATAGCTCCATTTAAAGTAAATCTTCTGGAAGGGATTCCTCCAGTAAGATATATTAGAATCCGGGTTACAAAAACACTAGATAATAGTGTAGAGAGCCATATGAGTGAGATCTCATTCTGGTATAACCCTTAATTTGACGGAACTATACTTATTCACACAATTTAAAAAAATATGATACGAAAACTATTACTATTGTTGCTACTTGCATCCCTGACAACAGCATCGGTTAATGCTCAAAAAAGGATTGGTAACGAAACCCCAGAACAAAAAGAGAAAAGAATGGCCTGGTGGACCCAGGACCGTTTCGGTATGTTTATTCATTGGGGTTTGTATGCCCAGCTTGCAAGGCACGAATGGGTAAAACAACATGAACGAATTACTACAGATAGTTATCAGAAGTATTTTGACAATTTCAACCCGGATAAGTTTGACCCCAAAAAATGGGCAAAAGAAGCAAAGGCCGCTGGAATGAAATATGCCGTACTAACCACCAAACACCATGAAGGATTTTGTTTGTTTGACTCCCAATATACCAATTATAAAGCCACTAAAACGGCTGCCAAACGTGATCTTGTAAGAGAGTTTGTAGATGCATTTCGTGCAGAAGGGATCAAAATTGGGTTTTACTACTCTCTGATCGACTGGCATCATCCTGATTTCACTATAGATGCCTTGCACCCACAACGTCTTGATGGTACTCAGAACCCTGATTATGCTGCTGTAAACAAAGGAAAAGACTGGAACAGGTATAAACAGTATATGCACAACCAAATAAAAGAACTACTTACTAAATATGGCAAGATTGATATACTTTGGCTGGATTTTTCTTACCCTGGCAAAAACGGTAAAGGAAAGGATGATTGGGGTAGTGTTGAATTATTAAAGATGATCCGTAAATTGCAACCCGGAATCGTAGTAGACAATCGTCTTAACCTTGATGAATATGCTGATGGGGAGGATTTTGTAACACCAGAACAAGTAAGCCCTAAAGAACTGGCGCAATACCGTGGTAAAACATGGGAAACCTGCCAAACTTTTTCAGGCTCATGGGGTTACTTCCGAGATGAAAATACCTGGAAAACACATCGTCAGTTACTGGATCTGTTAATAACTTCTGTCGCAAATGGCGGAAACCTGATTCTAAATGTTGGGCCAACTGCCCGTGGTGAATTTGATCACAGAGCAACTAATGCGCTCGATAGTATGTCGTACTGGATGCATGCCAATAGCAAAGCAATATATAACTGCACCTATGCGCCTGTAGGTTTTAATGTTCCAGAACATACTAAACTTACCTATAACCCGAAAACAAAACGGTTATATGTGCATGTATTTGATTATCCGGCAGATGGTAAACTTATCCTGCCAGCTTACCAGGGCAAAATCAAATATGCCCAGTTTTTAAATGATAGTTCGGAATTGATGTATAAGCAGGTTGCAAATGGAGTTGATGTGGAGTTAATACTGCCGAAAAATAAACCGAATTATGAGATACCTGTTGTTGAATTAATGCTTCAATAAGAGTTTATTAGAATGATATTAGCAATAGAAGAGTTCCATGGCTGTTTAATTAAACTCCAATACGAGTTAAAAAAGGCCTTTCTTTCTGGTTGGTCACCGTTCCAAATTGACACTCCTTTCTGATGCAATGAGGGGTATTAGCCAGAAGCAGATATTTACTGCTAATCATTAAAAGCCCATTTAAGGGCATAAAAAAAGCCTTTAGATATGTTCTAAAGGCTTTTGATCTATGTAGCGGGGAGCAGAATCGAACTGCCGACCTCAGGGTTATGAATCCTGCGCTCTAACCATCTGAGCTACCCCGCCGGGCTTTTTGATTATTAAAAAATCGATGTGATTTTCTAAAGAGTTGCAAATATAGAATAATTTACTTTTCTTTAGAAATAAAAATTAAAAATTGTTTAAAAATTCAGGAATATAAGTGCCTTACGATGTCAGAAAAGAAAAAATTTACCCTAGAATATGAATTGAGATCGTCTCCACGTATTTTATTTAGCTTCATTAGTGAGCCGAATGGCTTGTCTCAATGGTTTGCCGATGATGTGATTTTCCGCGATCAGGTATATACATTTACATGGGATGATGAAATACAAAAGGCCAAATTGCTAAGTATAAAAGAAAATAAGCTGGTTAAATTTAAATGGATAGATGATGATCCTCATTGTTATTTTGAAATGGAGATTGTTCAGGATGAATTGACAAATGATGTAGCGCTTGCAATTACTGATTTTGCTACTGAAGACACCATGGCTGAACGTACATTAATTTGGGATAATCAGATAAACTACCTGCATAGTGTATTAGGTGCTTAATTTTTCATTGGCTTTGCCTACATTTGTATATTGAAAAAGATTCATTTACTACTGGTCAAAGCATTTATAAAGCCCTTTTTCGTCACTTTTTTTATAGTGATGTTTATTCTGTTGATGCTTTTTTTGTTTAAGTATGTTGACGATTTGATCGGAAAAGGATTCGAATGGTATGTCATACTTGAACTGATGTATTATGCGTCTGCGGCTAACGTTTCTATGGCGCTACCGCTTTCCATTTTACTGTCATCGATAATGACCTTTGGTACCTTAGGAGAGAATTATGAATTGGTAGCCATTAAATCAGCTGGGATTTCTTTGCAAAAAGCGATGATGCCATTGCTGATTGTGATTATTTTTCTAGCCATCAGTTCCTTTATTTTTTCCGACTACATGTTACCAAAGGCAAATCTGAAGTTTGGTTCCTTGCTTTGGGATATCAGGAATAAGAAATTGTCCTTTTTAATTAAAGAGGGAGTTTTTAACAATAGCATTCCCGGCTATTCTATCAGAGTAGATAAAAAGAATGATGACGGTGCTTTGCACAATGTCATGATTTACGACCATACGGGCAATAGTGGAATAGCTAAAATCATTGTTGCAAAAGAAGGAATGATGTCTAAGGATGATAATCATTTGGTTTTAAAGCTACGTGATGGTGTAAGGTATGAGGAATCGAGTGGAAAGAGTTCTTCTTATAATCCACGACAGGAACTCACCAGGATGCGTTTTAAGGAAACAGATCAAAAATTTGATATTTCCAGTTTCAAAATGAGCAGAACTGATGAGGAAGGTTTTAGAGGGAATACTCAAATGCTTAACCTTAAAGGGCTGACAAAGAAGAAGGATTCCTTATCGCGCGAGTTGGACAGCATTAACAAATTTGCTGCGCTTAATGTAAGCAGCTACTATAAGCAGAATAATTATACTAAAGGCTATACAAAGGTAGTTGCTAAGCCAAAAGATATTAAGGGTGAGATAGTTAATACTATTCCAGGTAACCAGAAATTAATGGTCCTGCAGAGTGCCTTAGATCAGGCTAACAGCGTAATGCAAACAACCGCGGGTAGAATGACGGATCATGCAGATAGGGTTAAAAATATTATAAAGGTTGAAATCGAATATCAAAAGAAGTTTACACTCGCAGCTTCTTGTCTTCTATTGTTTTTTATTGGTGCGCCTTTGGGGGCTATTATAAGAAAGGGCGGACTAGGTTTGCCTGTTGTTGTGGCTATTGTGTTTTTCCTGATCTATCATATAATTGCTACCGTTGCTGAAAAATCAGCGACTCAGGGTTCACTAACTCCTTTTTTCGGGATGTGGTTAGCGATCATTATTTTGTCGCCATTAGGAGCATTCCTTACTTACAAGGCGACGGTTGATTCAGCATTATTTGACGTGAATTACTTTAAACAGGTAGTCGTTAACTTTTTTAAAAGATTTAAGAAAAAGAATTCGCCGGTAAAAATTTGATAAGCGTATGATATTGTGAGGAATGAAATTGTTTTTGAAGGTTGTAACTTTGCAATGCAAATTTAATGGATTTTCAAATTGTTAAATGTAGGTTTGAGAATTGATATACTTATAAAATGGAAATTAAACTCGATGCAATAGAAGATGCTATTGCGGATATAAAAGCTGGTAAAGTTATTATCGTAGTAGATGACGAGGATAGAGAGAACGAAGGTGACTTCTTAACCGCTGCTGCTAATGCTACTCCTGAAGTGATTAATTTTATGGCCACCTACGGTAGGGGCTTAATTTGTGCTCCTTTAACTGAACAGAGATGTGATGAGCTTGGGTTAGAACCTATGGTTGGCAAGAATACAGCCATTTATGAAACTAATTTTACTGTTTCAGTAGATTTACTTGGCCATGGTTGTACAACCGGAATTTCCGCTTCAGATAGATCAAAAACTATTCTTGCATTAATTGATCCTAATATTGATCCTGCTGAATTAGGTAAACCAGGACATATATTTCCCTTAAGATCTAAAGATGGAGGTGTTCTTCGTCGTTCAGGACACACTGAAGCAGCAGTAGATCTGGCCCGTTTAGCCGGAATGGAACCTGCAGGTGTTTTGGTAGAAATTTTGAAGGATGATGGTGAAATGGCAAGACTTCCGGATTTGATTAAAATTGCGGAAAGACACCAACTTAGAATTGTTTCAATAAAGGATCTTATTGCTTATAGGTTAAGTAAAGAAACCTTAATTAAAGAGGAAGTAACCATCAACTTGCCTACACAGTGGGGAGATTTTAGTATGACGGCCTATACACAATTAGACAACAATGCTACGCATTTGGCTATTAGTAAAGGAAAATGGTCTGAAGATGAGCCAGTGTTGGCAAGGGTTCATAGTTCATGTGTAACCGGTGATATATTTGGGTCATGCCGCTGCGATTGCGGACCACAGCTCCATAAGGCTTTAGAGATGATCGATAAAGAAGGTAAAGGCGTTGTTGTTTATATGAACCAGGAAGGACGTGGAATTGGTCTGATCAATAAACTACGCTCTTATAATTTACAGGATGCCGGTCTTGATACCGTTGAAGCTAATATTAAATTGGGCTTTAAGGGTGATGAGCGTGATTATGGTGTGGGTGCACAGATCCTGAGAGCTCAAGGGGTGACAAAGATGAAGTTAATGTCTAATAACCCGACTAAAAGAGCTGGACTAATTGGATATGGCTTAGAAATCATTGAAAACATTGCTATTGAAATTGAAAGCAACGTCCACAATGAGTTGTACTTAAAAACTAAGCGTGATAAAATGGGACATCAAATCATGAAGGGCTAAGGACTTATTTCCTTTTTGGCTTTTTCTGATTATTTATTATAGCCTCTTTATTAGCGGGCGTCTGGACCTCGGTAGATTTTTTCTCTTCTTCCGAGGTCTTCTTTTTTAACTCTTCTTTCTTCTTTTTCTCCTCCCGGCGTATTTTCCCTGAAATCTTTTGAAGAAACTCCCTGAAGCTATCAAATTGTTGGGTATAGATCAGACCTACTGAGGTAACATTTGTATATTGATTTGCTGTATTCGAATTAAAAATACTTTGTTGGGTAGGAGGCTTATTGGCTAGTTTACCCACTAATGTTCCATCTTTCTTGATCAGCGCTAGTACCTCTACTTCACCACCTACATTATCTCTTGAAAAGCCAATAGGTGAAAGATCGTTTGTACTTCTTTTATCTACAATACCTGCATTTAAAACTATCCTATCCTGAAAGAAACGGAATGAGGCATTAGCTTCACTTAGCGAGCGAATATTGATGTCAACAAAATCAAGGTTTAATGAAGACAGTACATTGTTAAATTGATTGAATAGTAGTTCCGTGGCAGTACTAGCTACACCAGAACCTAGCTGCTTGCCCAATCCTTCTTTTCCTGAGCCGGGAGTAAAGCTACGTCTGATGATTAAGCTTAAAGCTTGTAAGTTCCTATTGTTGTCATCATTAAAATAGGTTTGCATTTCTTCCTTAATCGCAGGGTTTGAAGGGAAAAATATATCTAACTTAATGTCAGGTTTCATTAGTAAGCCTGATAATCCCATCTCAACTTCCGTTAGTACCCTTTCATTTTCGTTTTCACCGCTTACTGCTCTGTTCGCCGCAGCATATAGATCCGCCAGACCTGCTCTTAATGAGTATATGGCCTTTAAGTTGATCTGAGCAGTAGTAGGGTTGCCAGTCCACCTGATCGTTCCACCTTGCCTGATATTGAATTTTTTATTAATTACTTCCTGGGCAGTAAAATCGAAAATACCAGATTCAATGATATAGTCGCCCGACATTTCAAAATCGCCCAGACTGTTAATGTTAAGTGCAAGGTTCTTTGAATATCCTCTGCCACTAAGGTTTCCTAATGAAGTAAAAATATTAGCAGTACTATTTGCATCCACATCTATTTTTAAGCTCATGGTTAAGCCATCAAAGCTGGTTTGTTTCTTTACAAAAGCTGTGGTGTCTTTGCTCACAAAAGTGATGAAATCTTTACTCGAAACCGTTTCAGAGCTATTCAGGGGTAGGTTGAAAACTGTTCCTTTTTCTGTTTTAGCATCAATCCCAATATATAGCTTATTGCTTGGGCCTTTAAATTGAAATTTTC
This sequence comes from Pedobacter nyackensis, assembly GCF_900176505.1. Taxonomy (GTDB): domain Bacteria; phylum Bacteroidota; class Bacteroidia; order Sphingobacteriales; family Sphingobacteriaceae; genus Pedobacter; species Pedobacter nyackensis. The sequence goes on from NZ_FWYB01000005.1 coordinate 40,798, forward strand.
CCGTTGCGTAGGCCTGGCCAAAATACAGTGGATTGTCTTTCTCCGTTGTATTTAAGGCCATAAATTTATTAGCATAGATATCCACATCAAGCGTTGGATTGTTGAGATCATTTAAATCTACAGTACCGTTAGCTATGGCTTCATTTCCATCTACATCAAGTAATTTAAGGTCTTCGACTGTAATTACGCTATTATCTACTGTAACATCATGAGATATGGTGTACCTTGTTTTGAGGTAATTAATAATCATCGATGCATTATCCAATGAAATATCACCCTTAATTGCTGGCTTTTTTAAAGGACCCGTCACAGTAAGATCAGCTGAGACATGACCTTTTAAATCTGAAACCAACTGATTAACAAAAGGCCCTAAAACCGCAAGTTCAGTTTTATCCAGCTTTATCTCCAGATCTATTTCTTTCTTCTCCAGGTCGAGATTACCCGTAGCCCTTAGGGTTTCTTTACCCGACGATATAATATTGGTGAAAATATTGGCTTTATTTTTTGATTGATCATAGGATGAGGTATCCGTTAAACTGCCAATATAGGTATCGTTAAAAACCAGGGAGTCGATTTTGATATTGTCATGGATTTCCGGGGATTTAAGGATATTGGCTAATGTGGTTTGACCATTTACATTTCCACTGATTTTAAGGCCTTGTGCTTTTACAAATGGATTTAAAGTTGTTAAGCTGAAATCTTTAAATCCTATCAGCAGCATATCCTTTGGATCGCTGGATAGTACCCCATCTAATGTCAGAAACTGTTTTCCATTGTTAAGGTCAAAGTTGCTGATCTCTGTTTTTCCATCATGAAGATTTATCCGAACTGCTTCCGGGATTTTCCATTCTTCACTGTTTACTATTAAAATAGACGGAAGGATGCTTACACGGGCAGTTGTATCGTTGGCAAACTCTATCAAACCATTCAAATCGAGTTGGTTTTGATCATCTTCGTTAGAGAGCTTAACGTTTAATGAAAGACTGTCATTCCTTAAAATGTTGGAAATGTTGACATTTTTGATGTGTAAACTGTCATTCAGGTCGACCCTGTCCGAGGTAATGATAGCCTGGAGTTGATTGGCACTGGTATTTTCGTCGATAATAATATTGTTGACAACAATGCCTTTGTATTTTAGCTTTTTTATAAAGCCATTAAGTGTTGCCGTATTGTTTGGCGAATCAAAATTACCAGCAAAAATGGCCTGATCTTCAATTTCCAATCCGGGGACAAGGAGTTCGGCAATAGGGGCAAAGCGTTTTATGTTTAGATCAAACTGGAAAATCTGATCGCTAGGTTTTACGATCGTTAACTTTAGGGATGGAATATATTTCTTAGCTAAAGTTTTGTAATAGGAGGGGATGGTATTTAAGTCATACTGCCCCTTGATACTGGCATCAAGTATATCCGATTTTACAGTTAAGCTCCTGGCTTTTCCTACACCGCTAGCCCGGAGTTCAACAGAGTCGACATGATAGATTCCTTTTACATTGTCTAGTTTGATTTCCTGAAGTCGAAGGTTTCCTTGTAAATTGTTTAAGTTGCTTCCCGAAAAGTTGGTACTAAATATGGCGTCAATTTTCAAAGAGTCTTTATATAATTTAAGCGCCCTTAGCTTGGCATTCTTTATGGTCGCTTTAAAATTAAATACCGGAAGTTTTGGGTTCAGATTAACTCCACCATCAAATGCAAGCTGAACATTCTTATCATTAATTTTTAAACTGCCATCAAAAAACTTTTTATCAAATGTTCCATCAATTTTAACATTTCTGTACCTGTAGTTGTTGAAATCAATATAATCGATACCGCCAATTAGTTTTTCTGACAGGCTGTTTATCTCTGTACCTCTTCCCTTAACATATAGTGACGCTGATAATCGCCCCAACATGTTTTCATTGATCAGATTTCCTAAGTTGAAATCGTAGGTTTTAACATTTCCCGTATACGAAGGAATACCTTTTTTATCGATCTTCATGTTTACATCCGATACGACTCTTCCTAGTTTCGTTTTAAATTCTCCGAAGGCAATAAAGTCATTTTTAAAGCCAGTAAATGATCCATTGAAATTAATGTTGCCGAATTTGTCCAGGATTTTAGGAATTACTTTTATTTTTTTACCTGTAACATCTGTTACAATTTCATCCAGATCAGCTTTATTGGTGCCGGCCATATCAATTTTCAGATCCATAAATGTTTCATTAAGATATGGCAGGCCTTTTAGTATAAAATCGCCTTTAATATAGGTAGCTTGTCCAGCCTTAACCGATAGTTTTTTAGCTTTCAGGTTATTCACAAGCCCGGTAATCTGACCATCAATATCAATGTCGAGGTTCATTTGATCTAACTCGGATGTAAAGAATGACACATCATGAGATGAAATGTGACTATCCACAAAATTAGCCTTCATCTTTACCTTGGTGATGTAGTCGTTAAAATCCTCATAGCTTTTAAAGCGCATTTGAAAATAATCCGTTAAGCGGGTTCTGTTGGTTACCAGCATCAGATCCTTTAATTCGATACTATTGGTGTCGATTGTAGTGAAGGCAGTAAGGTTTTTTAAGTAGAAACCACTTTTTTCTTTAAACGTCAGGTCTTTTATATTCGTCTGAAGAATATGGTCTTTTGTGTTGAATTTCTCGAAAATGCCGTTTAAATGTGTTAATGCAACGTCATCAAAGTTGATCCCCTTCATAAGGGTATCCCTTCTATAGTTCTTGTATTTAAAACTAGTATTGTTCAGGATAATGCGGTCGAACGATATCTGATAGGGTTTTTTCTTCTTTTTAACTTTTGGCGGTCCGGAATCAAAATAATCTATGATAAAGTCAAGATTTGTGGATCTGTCTTTATAAGACTTTAAGAAAAAAGATCCGTTGTTGATTTGTACCGTGTTAATAGCTATTATTCGTTCCTTTATAGAGAACTGATTAATATCCACCAGGAATTTTGGCGTATTTAAAATCGTATCCTTCTGCTGGTCAAGCACCAGTAGGTCTTCAATTACAATAGATTTAAAAGGTATTACATAAATGCCGCTTAAAGATATTGTTGTGTTTAATTCTTTGGAAAGGTAGGAGGCCGCTTTTTTTGCCACAAAGGTTTGCACAGGCCTGAGCTGAAGCGCAAACACAAGGAATACAGCCAGTATTATTACTGATGCAACGATCCAAAGAAGTATTTGTAATAGTTTTTTAATAGTTTTGTAGCTTAATTATAAATAACCGTGTCTGTAATACTTGCTATAGAATCTTCTTGCGATGAAACGTCCGTTGCCATATGTAATAACGGCAAAATTACTGCCAATGTTATTGCAAACCAAACAATTCATGAAAATTATGGAGGTGTAATACCTGAGCTTGCCTCAAGGGTACATCAACAAAATATTGTTCCGGTTATTCAACAGGCATTAACAGATGCTAAAGTTACTAAAAAGGAGCTAAATGCTATTGCCTTTACTAGGGGGCCTGGACTATTAGGTTCGCTATTGGTGGGCGTTTCATTTGCTAAATCATTTGCTTTAGCGCTGGATTTACCTTTGGTTTCTGTAAATCATATGCACGCGCATATTCTGGCTCATTTTATTGATGATCCAAAACCTAAATTTCCTTTTCTTTGTCTTACTGTATCAGGGGGACATACACAAATTGTTTTGGTGAAAGATTATTTTGATATGGAAATTGTGGGGGAGACTTTGGATGATGCAGCTGGTGAGGCTTTCGATAAGACTGCAAAAATATTGAATTTGCCTTATCCGGGTGGTCCGCTGATTGATAAGCATGCTAAGGAGGGAAATCCGAAAGCTTTTAAATTTGCTGAGCCGCAAATAAAGGACTTGAATTATAGCTTTAGTGGCTTAAAAACGTCTATACTATATTTTATTCGTGCACAGGAAAAGCTGAATCCTGAGTTTATTGCCGAGAATTTGAACGATATTTGTGCTTCAGTTCAACACAGTATAGTGCATATTTTATTGAATAAATTAAAGAGAGCTGCAGCTCAATATGGAATAAAGGAAATTGCAATTGCCGGTGGGGTTTCTGCTAATAGTGGCTTAAGATCAGCTTTGCAAGATATGGCCGGTCAATTGAATTGGAATGTTTATATTCCTGCATTTCAGTATTGCACAGATAACGCAGGGATGATTGCTATAGCAGGATACCATAAATACCTGAAAGGCGATTTTGTTGGGCAAGATGTAGCTCCGCTCTCAAGAATGGAATTTTAAAAATTAAAACTAAAAGATTATGAACGCAGCGAGCTATATATTTTTCGGATTATTGTTAATCCCATTGATCGTTTTTCTGGGCTGGCTTATTAAAAAGGATAAGAATCGGAATTACATTGGTTTGTTTGTATTGATTGCGATGGCTATAATTGCCTTGATTGCTATTATCAAATTTGATAGCATATTTATGGAAAAAGGGCCGGGGTCAAGACTAAAATCACATACACCAAGTTATAGATAAGCAGAATTATAGATAAGCAAAAAGGGGCTGATAGTACAACTATCAGCCCCTTTTTGCTTATATGCTTTATTTAGTATTAACTGTTTCTTCCAGTTTCTCTCCGGTAACTTCAGCACGAATCTTTGCTTCAATCTCTTCAGATAATTCCGGGTTATCAAGTAACAGTTGCTTAACTGCATCTCTACCTTGTCCTAATTTAGTATCTCCGTAAGAGAACCATGAACCAGCTTTTTTGATGATGTTGAAGTCAACACCAAGGTCAATTATTTCACCGGTTTTTGAGATACCTTCACCAAACATAATGTCGAATTCGGCAATACGGAAAGGTGGAGCAACTTTATTTTTTACAATTTTTACTTTTACTCTATTTCCAGCTACCTCGTCTGAATCTTTAATTTGTGATGTTCTGCGAATATCCAAACGTACAGATGCATAGAACTTAAGTGCATTACCACCGGTAGTAGTCTCCGGGTTACCAAACATTACACCAATTTTTTCACGCAACTGGTTAATGAAGATACAGCAACATCCTGTTTTAGCGATTGTTCCGGTTAGTTTACGCAAAGCCTGAGACATTAAACGAGCTTGTAATCCCATTTTAGAATCACCCATTTCGCCTTCAATCTCCGCTTTAGGCACCAAAGCAGCAACAGAGTCAATTACAATCACGTCGATAGCACCAGAACGGATCAGGTTATCAGCAATTTCTAAAGCCTGCTCACCATTGTCTGGTTGAGATATCAACAAGTTATCAACATCAACGCCTAATTTTTTTGCATAACCTTTATCAAAAGCATGTTCCGCATCGATGATAGCTGCAATGCCACCTTTTTTCTGCGCTTCGGCAATAATGTGAGTAGCTAAAGTTGTTTTACCAGATGACTCAGGGCCATAAATTTCAATAACCCTACCTTTTGGAACACCACCAATACCTAATGCAATATCTAAACTGATAGATCCTGTGGAAATAGATTCAATAGCTTCTACAGCATTGTCTCCCAGTTTCATAACAGTACCTTTACCATATGACTTTTCTAACTTATCTAATGTAAGTTGTAGTGCTTTTAATTTGTCTGCGTTTGCGCTCATATTGTTATAATTCTTTGAGCAAGATAGCTATAAAATATCCTGCTTGTGTGCTAATTATGTTAGCAAATGTAATGTAATTTAATTTTAAATACCCAAATAAAGTTTAATTTATTTTATTGGCTCATCTGATTCGCTAAATATTTTAGTTATTTTACTGTTTTTTTGGAAATATTTACAGAAATGTGTGATCTCACAAATACTGCATTTTGGTGATCTGGCTACACAAATATATCTTCCATGTAAGATCAACCAGTGGTGGGCTACATGAATGGTATGTTCCGGTAGGTTTTTAACCAGGTCTTTCTCCACAGCAAGTGGTGTCTTTCCGGTGGTTAAGCCAATTCTATTGGCTACTCTGAAAACATGGGTATCTACAGCCATTGCCGGAGCATTATAAATTACCGAGGCAATTACGTTTGCTGTCTTTCTTCCAACACCCGGCATTTTCTGCAGCTGAGTCACGTCGGAAGGCACCTCATTGTTAAATTCGTTTAACAATATATTTGCCATCCCCACCAGATGCTTGGCCTTATTGTTCGGATAACTCACACTCCTGATGTAATCAAATACAATGTCCGGAGTCGTTTCAGCAAGTGCTTTGGCATTCGGAAAGCGCTGAAATAGTGCTGGGGTAACCTGATTAATGCGCTTATCGGTGCATTGCGCAGATAGAATAACTGCCACCAGCAATTGAAAAGGGTTGTTATAATGCAGTTCTGTCTCGGCATTTGGTTGCCTGTCAGAAAAATGGGATACAAATTGTTGATACCTTTCTTTTTTGAGCATAGGCAAATTTAGAAAAAAAAAGCTGCCGGTTTTGGCGGCAGCTTAAATTCGTTTTGAAATTACCTGGTTTTGGAATAGGCTAAGATCTTGGCGATAGATTCATCCGAAGGATCTTTTTTAAGCATATTCAACTGAAACTTAATGTTATCATAGAACAATAAGTCTGAACCCTCACTAAAATCGACATTTTCCTTGTCGTGTTGTGGGTAATTTAAGTTGTTAATTGAAGTAAAGGTTTCCATCATAAGCACTAGCGTGTTTTAGTTTTAATGAAAAACGTTTTTCTCATTAATTTATTTTCACATTAGTGTGGTTACTTTGTAATATATTCTTTACAAAAGGAATTCACTCAATAAATCTGCTGAAAAGGAGCTGAAATTAGGACACTTCTTTCACTTTCATCATCTTACGAAGATTGTTCAAAGCATATCTCATACGGCCTAAAGCGGTATTTATGCTCACATCAGTGAGGTCTGCAATTTCCTTAAAGCTAAGATCTGCGTAATGACGCATAATTAAAACTTCTTTTTGATCATCAGGCAATAAATGAATCATTGCCCTTAAATCAGTATGAGTTTGGTCCCTTAACATTTTATCTTCTGCACTTTCTTCATGAAACTGAAGTAAGTTAAACACATCTGTTCCATCTGCACTGGTGATTACCGGTGCTCTTTTTTCTCGTCTGAAATAATCGATGACCAGGTTATGCGCAATACGCATTACCCATGGTAAAAATTTACCTTCTTCGTTGTACCGACCGGATCTGAGTGTATTGATTACTTTAATAAATGCATCCTGAAATATATCCTCGGCCAGGTATTGATCCTTAACCAAAAGGTATATAGATGTATAAATTTTCGACTTATGTCTTTTTAAAAGCTCTTCCAAAACGGTTTCATCACCATTCAGATATAGCTTAATCAAATCTTGATCACTAAATTGCTGTAGTTTCATAGGAGTATCCTTACTAAAATCCCTTGCTGCTTGCTAAAAAAATACTTTAGTAGATGTTTTCTTCTATATGAGTTCTCCTATTAGTTTGTTTGTTAGTGGTTTGATTTCCCGTTAATATTTCAAAAGAAGCATTTTTTTATTAGAAAACCATATAAAAAGTGTTAAAAAAAATTAAAAGTGCGCTCAGAGCCTTATTTTTGCATTTACTGAAAAAACCTAATTTCTGTTATTTGGGTTATATTAGCAGTATTCTATCAATAAATCAATGAGTAGCGAAATCAATAAAGATCCACATAAAAACATTATCATAAAAGGTGCCAGAGTTCATAATCTGAAGAATATAGACGTCGCAATACCGAAAAATAAACTGGTGGTCATCACCGGAATGTCGGGTTCGGGCAAGTCTTCTTTGGCTTTTGATACCTTGTATGCTGAGGGACAACGACGTTATGTTGAAAGCTTATCTTCTTACGCCCGCCAGTTTATGGGACGTATGAATAAGCCTGATGTTGATTATATTAAAGGGATAGCTCCGGCTATTGCCATCGAGCAAAAAGTAATTACTTCAAACCCGAGGTCTACCGTAGGTACATCAACGGAGATATACGATTATTTAAAATTACTTTTCTCCAGAATTGGTAGAACCTATTCACCGGAGTCGGGTAAAATTGTAAAAAGAGATTCGGTAACAACGGTGGTTGATTTTATTTCAACGCTGGAAGATGAAAGTGTAGTTACCGTTTTTTGCCCGTTATTTCCACACAATAACAGATCCTTAAAAGAAGAACTCGCAGTGCTATTGCAAAAGGGATTCCTCAGAGTTTTGTATAAAAAGAAAATACATAAGATAGAGGAGATCCTGGAGGATAAAGATTTCAAAGATTTTGAACTTGCAGATGAACATACTGTTCAGATCCTGATCGATAGGATCGTTGTTAACAATGAAGAAGAGACTTTAAGCCGTATCGCTGATTCTGTACAAACTGCTTTTTTTGAAGGAAAGGGCGATTGCTATGTCGATTATGAAGGTAAATTAACTCATTTCTGTGATCGATTTGAGCTGGATGGAATTCGTTTCGAAGAGCCAACGCCAAACTTTTTTAGTTTTAATAATCCTTACGGTGCGTGTAAAAAATGCGAGGGTTATGGAAATGTGGTTGGTATAGATGAAGATCTGGTTATTCCTGATAAAAGTAAAAGCGTTTACGACAATGCCATCGCTCCATGGAGAGGTGAAAAGATGCGTGAATGGCTTACCAAGCTGATTCAAAATGCAGATAAATTCAATTTCCCTATTCACAGACCTTATAGCGATCTCAGCGAGAAAGAGCAAAAACTAGTCTGGACGGGTAACAAGTATTTTGGAGGTCTGGATGATTTCTTCAAAGAGCTGGAAGAACAAACGTTTAAGATTCAATATCGTGTAATGTTATCCAGATACAGAGGTAAAACCAATTGTCCTGATTGTAAGGGTTCCAGATTACGTAAAGATGCCTCCTATGTTAAAATAGGGGATAAATCTATTATCGATGTAGTATTGATGCCACTGGCAACCATTATGGATTTCTTTAGTAACCTGAAGTTGTCTGAAAATGAGCAGAAAATCTCTAAACGTCTGCTTGCTGAGATCGTAAGCAGGGTGCTTTATTTGAATAATGTAGGTTTAGGATACCTAACCTTAAACAGGCTGTCAAATACGCTCTCAGGCGGTGAGTCGCAAAGGATCAATCTGGCTACCTCATTAGGCAGTAGCCTTGTCGGCTCTATTTACGTTCTGGATGAGCCAAGTATTGGTTTGCATCCCAGAGATACCAATAAGCTGATCGAAGTATTGCAATCACTCAGAAATGTAGGTAATACCGTTCTGGTTGTAGAACACGAAGAGGAGATGATGAAAGCGGCCGATCATATCATTGATATTGGTCCGGAGGCAGGTACACATGGTGGTAATCTTGTTTTTAGCGGCACCTACGAGGAGATCATTAAAGATAAGAAGAGTTTAACTGGTCGCTACCTTTCAGGAGAAGAAAAGATTGTTGTACCTGCGATAAGAAGAACCTGGAAAGATCATGTGCTGATTAAAGGAGCAAGAGAAAACAACCTTAAAAATATAGACGTAAAAATCCCACTTGGTGTGTTTACTGTGGTGAGTGGCGTTTCCGGATCCGGAAAAACCAGCTTAATCAAAAAGATATTTTACCCGGCTTTACAAAAGGCAATCGGTAATTATTCTGGCGAACAGACCGGGGCATATGATGGCATTTATGGTAATTACGAGTTGGTAAGTCAGGTTGAAATGGTAGATCAGAACCCCATCGGGCGGTCGTCCAGGTCAAACCCTGTTACCTATGTAAAGGCATGGGACGATGTACGTGCCTTGTTCTCGGCTTTGCCGGCTTCAAAAGCTGCAGGTTTAAAGCCAGCTGCTTTCTCTTTTAATGTGGAAGGTGGACGTTGTGATGTTTGCCAGGGAGAAGGAGAGGTGAAGATCGAGATGCAGTTTATGGCTGATATTTATTTGCCATGTGAAACTTGCGGAGGTCGCAGATTTAAACAGCAGGTTTTAGATATCACTTACCAGGATAAGAATGTAGCGGATATTTTAGATCTTACTATTGAGGAGGCGGTAGCATTCTTTAGTAATGAGCCTAAAATATTACAGAAGTTGCAACCATTGGTTGATGTGGGGCTCGGATACGTTCATTTAGGGCAGTCTTCCAATACTTTATCAGGAGGAGAGGCGCAACGTATTAAGCTGGCATCTTTCCTGATTAAGGGAAATAATGCCAATAAAACGATGTTTATCTTTGATGAGCCAACAACCGGACTGCATTTCCATGATATTAAAAAGCTATTGATTGCCTTGAATACTTTAATAGAACAGGGCAATTCGATATTGGTAATTGAGCACAATATGGACATGATCAAATCTGCAGACTGGGTGATTGATATCGGTCCGGAAGGAGGCGATAAGGGAGGAAATGTTGTTTTTGAAGGAACGCCTGAAGATCTTTTAAATGTAAAAGCTTCATATACTGCGAAGTACTTGAAAGACCATATGAAACCTGCATGAGTACGATCCTAAAATCAGTGAAATCATTGTATCTTCGCCCATGCTTTTTTTAACACTTTTCCTGGGAATTGTTATAAATATGCTTGGATATATTCCCCCAGGCAATATTAATCTCAGCGTTGTTCAGATTACAATTACAAGAGGGATTCGTCAGGCTTTATATTTTATAGGTGCATTTTCTTTTGTAGAAGTCCTTTTCACCTTTGGGGTTATGCGCTTTGTGCGATGGCTTTCCAGTGAAATCAACCTCGAGAATTCCATAGATATCGTTATGATTGTCATGTTTGGAGTTTTAGGTTTAATAACCTGGAAATCCAGAAAAGAAATGCCCAAAGAAGATTATTCCAAAAAGGATAGTATCAAGTATGGTTTGCTATTGGGGGTTGTTAACCCTATGCAAATCCCATATTGGTTATTTGTGGGGACTTATCTTATAGAACACGAATGGATTGATATCGGATACCTTTCTCTTTCAATTTTCAGCATTGGCTCAGGTATAGGAGCAGGCCTGGCTTTATACGGGTTTGCTCGTTTTGCAAAATACATACAAGAGAAATTTACTTTAAGTAGCTACATCGTCAGTAAGAGCATTGCCTTATTGTTTTTTGCCTTATCGGCTTATCATATCTGTAAAGTCACTTATATCCATTGTATTAAATAAAAAATGGCCTGTGTTAAATGTAACACAGGCCATTTTTTTGCACGAAACGCTTAGTTCTTATTGAATGAGGATCACACGGATTGTTTCAGCAATTCAGGAACCTTTTTGTTGTTCCCTACAATCCAAACGATATCTTCATTCTCAAATACCATATTCGAGTCAGGATTTAGAATGCGCTCACCATTGCGCTCTATCCCTACTACCAGGCCTTGCGTTGTTTCTCTGATCCCTGAACTGCGAATGCTTTGTCCATAGATCGGGGAATTTGTATTCACTACAATTTTTTGCAAGGTCATATCTTTTTTAGGGAAGTTGGTTTCTTCCATGCTTTCATCAACACTACCTGCAAATAATTCGGTAATCATAGCCAGTTGGTTGTCTGTTCCAATAACCATCACCTTGTCGTTCGGGTAAAGTCTCTCATCTCTGCCCGGGGTAGGGATCATAATTTTTCCACGTTCAATCAGGGCAATGTTTACACCATACTTTTCCCTTATCGACAATTCGATCAAGGTATGTCCAACCAGTTTTGATTCAGGGGCAACAACTAATTCAGCAAGGTGGGTATCCCAGGGTAAAATTTCCGGTTGTGCATTTTGAGCTTCCCTTGCATTTAAGTTTAATAAAAAGCGACTCTCCAGGCGATTGTAGAAGCCCTGAAGCTTCCTTGAAAAAATAAACATGCCCGATACAATCAATACCAGGGCAATGGCGATGGCCAACCAGGTATTATAAAACTGGAAAATCAGGAAGCCGACAAAGAAAATGGCCAGGGCAATACGTAAACCTTCCAGGGCAACAAGTGGCCCCCTGGTATATTTTTTATTTAGCCATAGGTGAGCGTAAGCTTTTTTCTCAATCCTTCTGATGGCGAGTGCCCATAAAAATGGGGTCATGATGATTAAGGTCAGCACCAGACTGATCACAATTCCGTTGTCACCCGGGAAAATACCGGTAATGAATGGCTGAAGGTATCTTGAACCTAAAATAGCAATTGAAATGAGGATTACCGAGTGAATGATGGTATTGAAAGTATAAGATTTAAGCAATACCTTCCAATCGCTCAGGGTAGTAATGCCCGCTGTGCTTGAACTGTACCTGTTCAAAGCCTCAACCCATCGCTTAGGTAAGTTTCGCTCCAGAAAGAAGTAGAAGGGTTCTGAGGCTTTTATTAAGTATGGTGTGGTAAATGTTGTAATGGCCGATACTGCTACAGCAATAGGATAAAGGAAATCGCTGGTTACCTTTAGGGTTAAACCCAGGGTGGCAATGATAAATGAAAACTCACCAATCTGAGCTAAACTTAAACCAGTTTGTACCGCAGTTTTAAGTGGTTGTCCGGAAACCAGTGCGCCCATTCCTGAGCTTAAAAATTTACCAAGGATGGTAGCAATGGTAATCACCACGATAGGAACCGCATAGTCCACCAAAATGCTTGGGTCTATCAACATGCCCACCGATACAAAGAAGATGGCTGCAAAGAGGTCTTTAACGGATTTTGTTAAATGTTCTATACGTTCTGCCTGGGTTGTTTCTGCAAGGATGGATCCCATGATAAATGCACCAAGTGCAGGAGAGAAGCCAACTTTAACCGCCAACAATACCATAATTAAACACAATGCTATAGAAACAATCAACATGGTTTCATCATTCATCAGCTTTTTAGTTGCCTTTAAGAAAGTAGGCACTAAGAATATCCCCCCAATAAACCATAAAACAAGGAAGAAGCAGAGTTTCAAAATCGAAATCAGCATTTCTGCACCAGCAAACTGCTGACTCACCGCAAGGGTAGAAAGTAATACCAACAATAAAATGGCCACCAAATCTTCGACAATGAGTACACCAAATACCAATCCGGCAAATTTCTTATGTTTTACGCCGAGTTCTTCAAAGGCCCTGATGATGATGGTAGTGGATGAAACGGAGAGGATACCCCCTAAAAAGATACTGTCCATGGTAGCCCAGCCCATGGCCTTACCGGCCACAAAACCAATGATCAGCATAAACACGACTTCGACAATAGCTGTAATAGAGGCGGAGCCCCCGACTTTTACCAGTTTCTTAAAACTGAATTCAAGCCCCAGGCTAAACAGTAAAAAGATTACGCCAATTTCTGCCCATATGTGGATGCTTTCTTTGTCAGTAACGGTGGGTATAAATTCTACATGGGGGCCAACCAGCAATCCGGCCAAAATATAGCCTAAAACAAGTGGTTGTTTAATTCTTTTAAAGAGTAATGTTGTTATTCCGGCAGCAGCAAGTATTAAGCCTAAATCAGTAATTAATACTGGTAAATGTATCATATAAACGTGTGTATTGTTATGGTGTAAGTATTATCTTAAAATGGTTAGTATAAGATGTAATTACCAAAAAACATGTTTGGGGTACAGATAGTCGAAAATGAACGAGTAGCAGCAACTTAAAAAGGCGTTATAAATCTTAACTTTTAAAAGTTGAGATTGTTTGAAATATTCGGGTATGTCGAAAGACAAAGGATAATCGAATCCTGATTTTTTAAAAGTAGAATGAATAAAGGGGATATCTTCAAAAAGGATTTTTTTGAATGAAGAACCCGATTTTTTACTAAACTTATAGCGGTAAGCCTTTGTTGCAGATTTTTCTTTTACCTGCGTTCTATTCTTTGCGCTGGGCTCTTGTCCCGAAGCAAATTGCAGGGAAATCAGCTGTATAAAAACAAGAGTTAATACGCTAAAAAGAAGCCTCATTGCCGTAAATGTAGCAAAAAATGAGGATTTTTGCTACTAAAAATGGCATTAAATCAGATTAAGCCAATGTGTCGAAATAGGCTAAAGTATCTTCTTTATCTTTCTGCAGTTGTAGCTTTAATGTTTCCAGACCAGTAAATTTAACATCATGTCTTAAAAACTGAAGGAAGGTCATGGTAATATTCTGACCATAGATTTCCTGATTGAAATCGAATATATTTACCTCAATATTTCGTGTCATTCCATTAATGGTAGGCCTTTGACCGATATAAGCCATTCCTTTAAAAGACTGGCCTGACATATCAACGGTTACGGCATAAATTCCATCGGCTGGAATCAGCTTATACGTTTCTTCAATAAAGAGATTGGCGGTAGGGAAGCCTATGGTTCTGCCAATTTTATCGCCTTTTATTACTCTTCCGTGTAAAGAAAAATTATAGCCTAAATATTTGGCTGCAAGAGCCACCTCTCCATTTAAAAGGGCCTTACGTATTTTAGTCGAGCTTACTGCAACATCATTAATGTCTTGCTCAGGTATAACTTCAATTTTATAGTCGTGGATTTGAGCTGCTGCTTCCAGCTCTGGCATGCCACCAGCTCTGTCTTTACCAAAACGATGATCATAGCCTACAATTAAGTGCTTAACCCCTATAGTGTCCACTAAAATGTTTTTAATGTACTCAGAGGGGCTTAGATTGGAAAAATCTCGGGTAAAAGGAGTGATGATTAAATGATCTACACCGAGGCCAGCCAATATTTTGGCCTTCTCAGCAATGGTATTGATCATTTTTAAATCCTGGTTTTCAGGATCAATAATTAATCTTGGATGTGGGAAAAAGGTAAGGATTACACTTTCACCACCGGTTGCTTTGGCCAGTTCACAAAGCCGGTTGATAATTTTTTGATGTCCGTAATGGACGCCATCAAAAGTGCCAATAGTGACTACAGCGTTATTTAATCTCTTAAACTCTGAGAAATGATGGTATAATTTCATAAAATTAATGTAATGGCTGGCGTTTAACCACGCCACCTTTTATGTCAGCAATTTGCTGCTGTATAACAAACGCGTCGGGATCAATTTGCCGGATGGCGGTTTGTAACTTGCCCATTTCCAGTTTCGTTACAACAGTATATAAAATGTCAATGTCTTTCTTTTCACCATAACCACCTTCACCTTTATAAATGGTTACACCTCGTTTCATTTGGTTAATGATGAATTTTTTAATCTGCACGTTCTTCTCCGAAATCACAGTAACACCAGTGTATTGTTCAATACCGTTTACAATATAATCCACGGTATTCGAAGCTGATAGGTAAGTTAGGATTGCATAAAGAGCTGTGTCAATGCTCAAAAGTAATGCAGCAAAACTGAAGATTACTATGTTCAGAATCAGAATAATATTACCCACAGTAAGGGTACTTTTTTTACTGATAAACAGCGCCAGTACCTCAGTTCCATCAATCACACAACCACCTCTCATGGCTAGGCCAATCCCTCCACCCAAAAATAACCCCCCAAAAAAGGCGATCAATAATGGATCGTGCGTAATAGGTTTGAAGGGGGCAATGACTAATAAAATAGCCAAAACGGAAATGGCAATAGAGGTTTTAATGGCAAATACCTTACCCATTTGCCGGTATCCCAAAAGCACAAAAGGAACGTTAATTATTACGATGAGGTAAGACAGGTTAAATCCGGTTATGTTGCTAATCAATAGTGATATACCGGTTACTCCACCATCAATAAAACCACTGGGAAGTAAAAAGCTTTTTAATCCAAAACAAGCAGAAATAATACCCGCCGTTATTAAAAATAAGTTCTTAGTTAAGTTTAATTTCCGTGGTTTTGAATGGTGTCGCATAGCTATGCTTTTTGCTCCCTAAGATAGTCAACCAGATCTTTTACTTCAAACGCATTTTCCAATAAAAAGTTGCCGCTTCTGGTACGAACCAGTTTAGATAAGTAAGCACCGTTGTTCAATTGCTTGCCAAAATCAGAAACCAGTGACCTGATATACGTTCCTTTACTGCAAACGATTCTAAAATCAACCTCAGGTAAAGCAATTCTGGTAATTTCAAATGTAGGTACTGATACGTTGCGGATGCGAAGTTCAGTTTCTTCACCACGTCGTGCTTTTACATACAAGCGTTCGCCGTTTACCTTTACAGCAGAGTGTGCCGGAGGGTATTGTTGAATATCTCCGATAAAAGGTGCTGTAGCAGCATAAATAGCCTCTTCAGTAATCCCATCTATAGGGAATTCCTGATCAACTACTGTTTCCAGATCGAAAGAAGGGGTAGTGGCCCCTAACACCATCGTTCCGGTATATTCCTTTTCTTCTGCCTGGAAGGTGTCTATTTGTTTGGTTAGTTTTCCTGTGCAGAGAATCAACAAGCCTGTAGCAAGTGGATCTAAGGTTCCGGCATGGCCTACCTTAAGCTTCAATGGCTTTAGCGAGTTTCTGATTTTTCCTACCACATCAAAGCTGGTCCATTTATAGGGCTTGTTGATCAGTAGCAGTTCTCCCTCAGCAAAATTGAATTCAGGAAATACTTTGTTTTTTGAAGTTTCTTCTTGTTGGTCTGTCATTACAATACATTCATTTCAACCCCCGAATAATACAGCACAATTAATAGTGCGCCAATAATTATTCTGTACCAGCCAAAAATTCGAAATCCGTGTTTAGATAAAAAGCCAATAAACGATTTAATGGCTATGATGGCTACTATAAAAGCGATAAGGTTACCAAAAAGTAACAGCTTAACGTTTTCTGCATTAAGCAGATGGTAGCCTTTTAATAATTTATATCCCGTTGCAGCGCACATAGTAGGTACGGCAAGGAAAAAAGAGAACTCAGCTGCAGCATGTCTGGTTAGCTTTTGTTGCATTCCCCCAATAATGGTTGCAGCACTTCTGCTCAGACCTGGGAAAACGACTGCTAAAACCTGGAAACATCCAATCTTGAATGCAGTAGCATTAGTGATCTCATGCTCGTGTTTAACTGTCGGATTTTTAAAGAACTTATCAATAAATAACAGTACAATTCCACCCAGTAGCAAAACTACCGCAATAAAAAGTGGATTGCCTAGTGTGTTGTCGATAAAATCGTTCAATAGAAATCCAAAGAATAAAGCAGGAATCACCGCAATGATCAGCTTCACATAAAACTGCCACTTACTAAAATCAAAGAATTTTTTCCAGTAAAGGGCAACAACCGCTAAAATAGCACCCAGTTGGATGGCTACTTCAAATAGTTTTACGAAATCATCTTTACCAATTCCCATGAAGGAGCTGGCGATAACCATATGTCCTGTTGATGAAACAGGTAAAAATTCAGTTAATCCCTCTATTACGGCCAGAATAAAGGCTTGCAAATAATTCATTCAGTACTTCTATTTTTTTAAGATGGCATATACACCAAAGCCAAAGCCAAACAATACCACCAAAGGGGCCAGTAAAGTTTTTCTAAAATCATAGATGTCTGTTGTGCCGATCATCAGGATAAAGCCAAGCACAACAATTGCAATGCTGATCAATAACAGTTGATAATTCTTTTTGGTGAACACAAGTTCAACTTTGCTGCCCTGATTTTCAGGTGATGTTTTTTTCTCTGTCATTATCTGTAAAGATCGTAAATTTTTAAGTTTAAATATTTGCTCACTGCAAATGAGGTACTAATGGCAGTGATAAAGACGCCCACGCCAACAAGACTGGCTAAAATGATTCCAAACTCAGTATAGTTTCTTAGAATAATCATTTCAGGGATTTCTTTTTGTGCATAAAACAAGATGCCCAGTAAAATTAAGATGGCGATAAAAGCTGCGATTAAACCATGTAAAGCTGCCACTAAAATAAATGGCTTACGGATGAAATTGCGGGTTGCCCCAACCAACTGCATACTCTTAATCAGAAAGCGTTGTGAGTAAATTGCTAATCTGATCGTGTTGTTAATCAGCGCGATAGATATGATCAACAATATAGCGGCAAAGCCTAAAATAATCAGACCAATGGTATTGATGTTCTTGTTTACCATGTCGATCAGTGAACTTTGGTAGATCACTTCCTTTACAATTGGATTTTTAGCAATATTGGCTTTTAGTGCATCAATACTTTTATTGTTGGCATAATCAGCTTTTAAATAGACATCGATGGTAGAAAGCAATGGGTTATAACCCAGGAAATTTACGAAATCTTCACCTAAATCATTGGTTAAGTTTCTTGCAGCCATTTCTTTATTTACATAAACCGAGCTTTTAATGGCCTGATTGGCATTAAGCTCTTTCTGAAACTGCAAAATTTCGGTTTCTTTAGCACCTTCATCTACAATAATGTTCAGTACAATATTTTCTTTTACGTAGTTGGAAAGGTTTTTTGCATGCACTAATATCAATCCCAACATGCCCAGCATCAATAAAACCAGTGCAATACTAAATATTGTAGATATGTAAATGGTTTTTGTCTTCTTAGAAGCATCGCTAACTTCAAATTCTTCCATGTAATTGTTTTTATGTTCTGCGAAAATAAAAAATATAAGCAACTAAAGTACAAAGGTAGAACGTATTTTCCTTTTAATTAGTTTAAACAGTTAAACTGTGTTGTAAAATTGTCATCAGGAAAAATCTGAAAAGGTTTAAGAGCGCGATTAAAATTAGTTTGTCTTTTTCTTTTGTAGGAACCTTGCTTTTAAATTGCCTTAGGCTTGTTTTTTACTTGCCTGAGTAAAAGGAGGATAAAACAATAGCAAAAGAAAAACACTATTGCGTTACTGCTGTTCTTGTTAATTACATGATGATCTGGATCGGCTTGTTGTGTAACATTTTTGTACCAAAAGGATATTTCTTGCGTTATAGAGAGAAAAAATTCCTATTGAAAACCTTAAACATTACTCCCATGAAAAAACAAATTACTTTGGTTGTCGCTTTTTTATTGATTATTGCGAGTGTCTCCAGCTGTAAGAAAGAAGAGGCTGATAGCATTAAAAAGAATATCGTAGGCCGCTGGAAGGTGGCAAAAATTGAAACTACTATTGCGGGATCAGCAACTGTGACCTACACGGGAGTCGCATCTGATTTCTTTGAGTTTCGTAACAATGAAGAAAACGAGGTCGTAATCAGCCTTAATTCCAATAGTTATATTGGGACCTATGTTGTGGTTGTTGGCGAACGTCTTAATCTAACTTATAATGGTAAGACGCGTGATGCTCAGGTTACTTCTTCCTCGGGAAGTAAATTGGAATTTACAGCAACCGTTCAAGGTGCCACTCCTCAAACTACAGAGAAATACTACCTCATTAAATAATCGAATAGTAAATGAAACCCAAGAGGCTGCCTGGAGAATTTATCCGGCAGCCTTTTTTGTCGTATATTCGCAGGCATATCCATGGTTCAACAAGAAGATCAAGCACCTCCTTTTCGCAATCTCCTTAAGTGGATAGTCTTAGTGCTGATTGTTGGCATTGCTGCCGGAACATTGTCTGCCGTTTTTTTAACCGCTTTAAATATGGCTACTGCTTTCAGAGATCAGCACACCTGGATGTTGTACCTGTTACCTGTAGCAGGATTGATCATTGGACTGTTGTACCACCATAAGGGGAGGGAAGTAGAGCGGGGTAACAACCTGGTATTTGACACGGTGCATAACCCAAAGGATATTATTCCATTCAAAATGGTGCCCTTAGTGCTGATAGGAACTATTGTAACCCATCTGTTTGGTGGATCTGCGGGGAGGGAAGGAACTGCATTGCAGATGGCAGGTGCTACTGCCGATCAGCTGCATAAACCATTTAACCTGAATAGGGAAGATCGGGGGATATTGCTCATTGCCGGCTTAAGTGCAGGATTTGCCTCTGTTTTTGGTACCCCATGGGCTGGAATTGTTTTTGGGTTAGAAGTATTGATGTTAGCACGGATACCTGTTAAAGCTGTATTTGCAGCTGCGGCAACCGCCTTCATTGGAGCATATGTTACCGAATTATGGGGCGTAGGACATACACATTATCAGATCAGTTATATTCAGCCGCTATCCTTTAGGGCAGTGATGTATAGCGTAATGGCTGGTGTCGCATTTGGAGTAGCTGCAATTTTCTTTGTAAGGTTAACTGATGCCCTATCACATTTGTTTAAAAAGATTACTTATGCCCCGCTACGCCCTTTTATCGGAGGAATTATTGTTGTTTTGTTATTTCTTTTGCCGGGTACTTATAAATATGCCGGACTAGGCATTCCAACCATATTGGAAGCTTTTAATACAGCTGCTCAAAGTCAGGATTTCGCACTTAAAATTATCTTTACAGCCGTAACACTTGGTGCAGGTTTTAAAGGCGGTGAAGTAACACCCTTGTTTTTTATAGGAGCCACTTTAGGTAGCGCATTATCCTTGTTTCTCCCGCTTCCCGTTGGTTTACTTGCCGGAATGGGCTTTGTAGCGGTTTTTGCTGGGGCAGCCAAAACACCACTGGCCTGTTGTATTATGGCCTTAGAACTGTTTGGGATTTCATGTGGGATATATGTGGGGATCGCCTGTATCGTTTCCTATTTTATTTCAGGCCGGCACAGTATTTACAATGCACCTGAAAACAAGATGCCACGTCATTTCTTATTCGGTAAAATCAAATATTCCTTTTTTAGCAAAGCCTGATTCAGAATGATTTGAGATTTAACAAATGCCTGGCTTGTCTTATACTGGTTTTACTTTACAAAAGCGGAGAGGTTTTACTGATTTTGGTTTACAATATGTCCGATACTGAAAAGGCTTTACAGTTTTTTTGCAGATTAATAATAACTGCTTATTTCAACGACTGTATGCATGGGGAAGGACTTTGAAGTCGGGGCAGACCAGCAAGTAACGCTATTTTATAAAACAGTTTCGCTAACAACCTTTATTTCTTTATTTTCGCGCTATAAAAGAAGTAGCATTAATGGATTACCAATTTAAAGAAATAGAGCAAAAGTGGCAAAAATTCTGGGCTCAGAATCAAACGTTTAAAGCAGAAACTGATTCTGCCAAACCTAAGTTTTATGTGCTTGATATGTTTCCCTATCCTTCAGGAGCAGGATTACATGTTGGACACCCGCTTGGCTATATTGCTTCCGATATATTTTCTAGGTATAAAAGACTAAAAGGTTTTAACGTATTGCACCCAATGGGATACGATTCATTCGGATTACCTGCAGAGCAATATGCTATCCAAACTGGTCAGCACCCTGCTTTAACTACTGAGGCTAACATCAATACCTATCGTAAACAATTGGATGGAATTGGTTTCTCATTCGATTGGAGCAGAGAGGTACGCACCAGTGATCCTGAATATTATAAATGGACGCAGTGGATTTTTATGCAGTTGTTTAATTCCTGGTATAACCTGGAAACTGACCGTGCAGAAGATATCACTACGCTGATAGAGAAATTTAATGCCTCAGGAAGCGCTGATGTAAAGGCGGTATGCGATGAGGATACTAAAAACTTCATGCCTAGCGATTGGGCAACCATGACAAGTGAAGAAAAGCAGGAAGAACTGTTAAAATACCGCTTAACTTACCTAAAGGAAAGCACTGTTAACTGGTGTGCAGCTTTGGGTACTGTATTGGCTAATGATGAAGTGATAGGTGGTTTTTCTGAACGTGGCGGTCATCCTGTTGAGCAGAAGAAAATGATGCAGTGGAGCATGCGCATCTCGGCTTATGCTGAGCGCTTGTTGCAAGGCTTAAACACCATCGACTGGCCGGAGCCTGTTAAAGAAATGCAGCGCAACTGGATTGGCAAGAGCGTTGGAGCAAGTGTAAGGTTTGCTATTCAGGCTTCTGATGAGATTTCTGCACTTAGTCAGGATTATATTGAAGTGTTTACCACGCGTGTGGATACTATATTTGGTGTTTCGTATTTGGTACTTGCGCCAGAGCATGAGCTTGTTGCTGAATTAACTACACCAGCACAACAAATCGCCATCGACAATTACATCGCTCAAACGAAAAAGAAATCAGAGCTCGACCGTATGGCCGATGTTAAAACTGTATCTGGAGCTTTTACAGGAAGCTATGTCATTAACCCGGTTAGTGGCGAACGCATTCAGCTTTGGATTGCAGATTATGTTTTGGCAGGATATGGTACAGGTGCCGTAATGGGCGTGCCAAGTGGCGACCAACGCGACTGGTTGTTTGCTACGCATTTTAATTTGCCAATTGTACAGATATTAGATGCTCAACAAGATATCGAACATCAGGCTGATCCAACTAAAGAAGGAAAATACATCAATTCCGGTTTCATTAACGGAATGCACTATACAGAGGCTATTGCGACTTTAAACGCATGGCTGGAAGAAAAAGAAGTTGGTAAGGCTAAAATCAACTACCGCATGCGCGATGCCATTTTTGGCCGTCAGCGTTATTGGGGTGAGCCAATTCCTGTGTATTTTAAAGATGGTTTGCCTTATTTAATTAAGGAAGAAGAATTGCCTTTAATACTACCTGAAATTGATAAATATTTGCCAACTGAAACAGGCGAACCGCCTTTGGGCAGGGCAGAAGGATGGAAGTATGAGGATGAATACGAGTACGAATTGAGTACTATGCCAGGTTGGGCAGGTTCAAGTTGGTACTGGTACCGTTATATGGATGCTAGAAACGATTCACATTTTGCTTCAAAAGATGCAATTGAATACTGGAAAGATGTAGATCTGTATATCGGTGGTTCGGAGCATGCTACCGGTCACCTGTTGTACAGCCGTTTCTGGAACAAGTTCCTCAAAGATTTGGGATATGTCCAGGAGGAAGAGCCTTTCAAAAAACTGATCAATCAGGGAATGATTCAGGGCAGAAGTAATTTTGTATACCGTGTGGTTGATTCAGAAGGAAAGGCTACCAATACGCTTGTTTCTCATGGTTTAAAGAAAGATTATAAAACAGCAGCACTTCATGTTGATGTAAATATAGTGGAAAACGAAATTCTGGATATTGAGCGCTTTAAATTGTTCAGACCAGAGTTTGCTGATGCAGAGTTTATTCTTGAAAACGGTAAGTACATCTGTGGTGTAGAGGTTGAAAAGATGTCGAAATCTAAATTCAACGTTGTAAATCCTGATGTGTTAATCGAAAGCTATGGTGCCGATACTTTACGTATGTACGAAA
The DNA here is from genome assembly GCF_900176505.1 of Pedobacter nyackensis. Lineage (GTDB taxonomy): Bacteria > Bacteroidota > Bacteroidia > Sphingobacteriales > Sphingobacteriaceae > Pedobacter > Pedobacter nyackensis. Next base: position 63,676 of record NZ_FWYB01000005.1, read on the forward strand.
TGTTCTTAGGTCCACTTGAACAAAGTAAACCTTGGAACACTAACGGTATCGAAGGTGTGTTTAAATTTCTGCGTAAATTCTGGCGTTTATTCCACAATGAGAACTGGACATTCCATGTAAGTGATTCTGTACCTACTAAAGCAGAGTTAAAAGCCTTGCATAAAATCATTAAAAAAGTACAGGATGATGTGGAACGTTTCTCGTTTAATACTTCTGTATCTGCATTTATGATTGCTGTGAATGAATTGACCGACCTGAAATGTAAAAACCGTCAGGTGTTGGAAGATCTGGTTGTGACACTTTCTCCATATGCACCGCACATTTGTGAAGAGCTTTGGATGTTGTTAGGCAATGAAGAAGGAAGTTTATCTTATACACCTTATCCAATTTTTAATCCGGCTCATCTGGTTGAGGATGACTTTAGTTATCCGGTTTCAGTAAATGGTAAAACACGTTTAAACTTAAGCTTAAGCCTTACTTTAGAAGCTAAGGAGATTGAAGAAACAGTGTTGGCTAATGAAGATGTAAAAAAATATCTTGACGGTAAAGCTCCTAAGAAAGTGATTGTGGTGAAGGGTAGGATTGTAAATATCGTCTTATAAATTTGAAAAATAAGCCATTCTGTTCACAGGCTGGAACCTTTTGCCCGCTTCGCTAAGGGGGGCAAAAATTCCTAGGCCTATTCACAGAAGGCATATTTTTCTTTCAAAAGCATGGTGGCTGGTCATTTCGGTCAGAAAATATAGAAGGCTGGTATCGTTATGAAACGATACCGGCCTTTTTTGCTTTTATACGTTTGCTTAATAGCTCGTTTCTGGGATCAAGACTAAAAGTTATGGAGCTTGGATAAATCATCAACTAATTTCGGTACAGGATCCTTCAATTTGCGCTCGACTTTAGGTAACCATTGATTAAGCCTTGGTTAAGGGTTGGTTAACCCTTGGTATATCCCCAAGCTTAACCAACCCTTACTCAAAACTTTATTAACCCATACTCAAATACGAGCACATCCCTTGCACATCCCGAAAACAATGGCTATGCTTAAAAAAAGTATTCCGCTCCAAAAGTTTATGATTTGATCCCGTTTTTGTTGGTTTACGTATAATTAAATAAATTATTGATTAATATATTTAATTATTTACAGTAATGTTTGGTTAGTTTGAATGATTATAGTTAGACTTAGGTATGGAATCAGCGGTACCTCCTCGTTTATAGAAGTTACATGTCTAAAACTGATTAAAAGCAGCCAATGAAATAAAGAAATATAACAACATATCATTAATCCTAAATGAGGTATTAATTCAAGAGTCTCGATCGCAAAATTTCTGACAAATGCAAAGAAAAGAGACAGTAGGTTAATGCCCGTGACAATATTTGTTGTACTTTTGAAGGTGCACTATAGTCGCGGGCTCTATTGTAAACCCGTTTTCTAGGCCGTCAGAAAGCCCTGTGGTGCGGTATTTAGAGTTGGCTATAGTGCACATTCGTTTTATATCATGGGAAGCCTACAAACGGATACCCCTACAAAGCCTTCTAAATCCTTTTCGGGACTCATTTTTAAGTTTTAAACTAATAAAAATGAGCATATGAACAACCATCAACTGTATCTACACAACAGACCAACCGGCAGTAAAGAAGAGCTAGAAGCATTTGCAACTGAAACAATGCATTCCTTTTTCAATGATTATGACCTAAGCGAATGTCATTACAATCTTTGGCTAATGATGAAGCAATGCATTTTTGTTAAACATTGGCAATTATGCAAAGAAGAACGCGCTCAAATGGTCAACTTCTACGAAAGCTTTCATAAACTTATTCTCGCTAGTAGTATTCTCTACAACAGTCGGGAAAACGGAGAGCCTGCGAAATAAGTGTTTTCATCTGTCCCAAGTGTTCCGTTTGACCACAAAATATACCTTCTCTGAAGAGGCCTCAGGCGCTGTTGCCCTTCGCAACAGATGCCAGACTCTGAAGAGAATGGTTTATTTTGTATTTTAATAAATATTTCCACCCCAGATAAAATCAGAGAAGCTACTATTTGATAGGTTCCGCCCCAGAACGAAGTACTTATTGATATCAATGGCTAATGCCCTTTGTACAACAGTTTGTTTATCCTGTTGTACTGGTGTTTCTTTTACCTCCAGAGCAGTATCCCCGTTAAAGATAAAATCAATTTCCTGTCCTGTTTTCTTTTGATAGTATTGTATAGTCCCTTGACTTTTAAGCTGTGATGCTATGGCATTTTCAAAGATTTGTCCGCTCGATAGTTGTTCTCCTGCCAGGACATTCAATACCCCCGTATCTGCGAAGTAAAGTTTTGTCTGTTGAGAGATCTCTTTGTCAATGTTTTTTGTAAAGGGCGTTGCCTGATAAATGAAATAGGTATATTCCAATAGTTGAATATATGAGGCTATTTTTTGACGGTTTATTCCCGTAACGCTACTTATTTTGGTATAATCAACTTTATTGCCCGAGCGGGCGGCAAGAACCTTTACCAGTTTATATAAATCTTCACTTATGGAATAATCAGAGAGTAATTTTACGTCTAATTCAATATAAGAATTGATAATATCTTTTAATAATTCAATCTTATCACTGGAGTCTTCTTCAAGGACTACCTCTGGAAATCCTCCATAACGGATATACTCCGCATATAAATCTTTAAATTGGGTATACCAGGCTTCATTAAATGTACGCCAGGCATATTTTTCATAATCAGATACTACAACTTCTTTAAAACGTAAAAATTCTTTAAAACTAAGAGGGTACATTTCAAATATCCTTTTTCTTCCTGCCAGACTTTCAGAAAACTGATTTTTCATGTAGTAAGCACTTGATCCAGTGACAATAAATTTCACATTATAAGTATCGTATAGGTATTTAATCACGCTGGGAAGGTTTTCTACCAATTGTATTTCATCAAGTGCAATCAAAACCGGTTTGGAAAAATCTAGTCCCATTAATTCCAGTTCGCTTTTTAAATTTTCATAATTCTGATTATTAAAGAGAACCCTAATTTCGATTCTTTCACAGTCCAGGTACAAATAATTGCGATGATCAATGTGTTTCAAGATATATTTTACGGCTGTGCTTTTGCCTACTCTACGCATGCCTGTGATCACAGTGACTTGTTTTTTTTGACTGTGCTTCAGTAAATTAGTGTAGATATCTCTTTCTTTCATGATTCAAATATAATCAATTAGTGTTACTATTTGATTGGGTTTTCGTCAAATAGTAATACTTTGTGATTTATTTTTCATCAAATAGTAATACTATATGATTTGTTTTTCATCAAATAGTAATGTTGGGTGTGAGAATTCGGCGAATAAAGCAAGTTGAGCGAGGTGAATTCATTACTGCTACTGACTTAACAGGGGAAGCTAGTAAGTGGTAGTTGAAAAATAATTCAATTATTTTTTTAACCAATTCACCGTGGGATGGCATTTGCGCAGGATGAGTGTTCATTTGAAAACAAAATATACCTTCTCTGAAGAGGCCTCAGGCGCTGTTGCTCTTCGCAACAGATGCCAGACTCTGAAGAGAACGGTTTATTTTGTCCCCTTAATAATTACATAACCCCACTTTAACTTTAAGCTTATTTCTTCCTACTAGGTTTGCCACCGTTAAGTTCAGGAAGATCATGAAGGAATCAAATGCATTATCAGACTACAGGCTATTAGAATATTGTCGCAATGGTAATGATAAAGCATTTGACGTTATCTTTCAGCGCTACTTTAAACCGCTCTATTCTTTATCGCTAAAGTACGTTCGCAATACTGAAGTTGCAGAAGAACTCGTAATGGATCTGATGATGTGGGTATGGGAGAAGAGAGCTGTTGATTTTTGCCCGGATGGTAATCTTAAAGCTTATCTGTTTAGGGCTATACGAAATAGCATAATCAGCTATTTCCGAAAAAAGACATTGGCAACGCAACCACTGGAATTATATCATGAGGAAACCATGCAGGATTCCAAGAAGGCCGACGACAATCATGTTTATGCAGAAATAGAAGCATGCTTTCAGGAAAAGCTAAACGAGCTTAGTCCGCAGCGCCGGAAAGTTTACGAGATGAGTAGAGATGAAAATATGAGCTATCCACAAATTGCCCGGCAATTAAATTTATCAGCCAATACTGTTAAAAGTCACATGAGTTTTTCTTTAAATCACTTGCGAAAGAGTATGCATGAATACCTCGATGTTACTACTATTGTTGCACTTCTTTCCTGGTTTGTAAAATAATTCAATTATTTTTCGAGCCCCATTCACCCTACTGCTGATTTCTTGCGCTATACCTATTGAAGGAAATAGCATATGCAGCAACCCATAGATAAAGAACTACTAAAAAAATACCTTAAGGATACTTGTACGCCCTCAGAATTGCAGCGGGTTCGTGCTTATTTGCTTAGGGCCGATACCGAGGAAATTCTGCACGAACTCATCGCTGCTGAATCAGAAGCAGAATGGAATGATGCAACTAAGACGTCTTTTGTGAAAGACGATCAGATGAGGGAATGGCAGTCGAAGTTTGAATTGAGAAAAGCGGTTTTTCCTGAAACCACAACAACAGAAATTAAGACAACACCAGGCTTTTTTAAGAGGAACAACTTCCTGAAATATGCTGCGGTGTTAACTACAGTAATGTTGGGGATAGGCATCTATTCTTTGAGCAGGTTAAAAGAAAATCAGGCGACTTCGGCAGCAACTACCGCTAAATTAATAATGAAAGAATTTAGCACTGTTAAAGGACAGCGTGCAAAAATTACCCTTGCTGATGGTACCATGGTTTACATGGGGCCGGCCAGTACCTTGAAGTATCCTGAACAGTTTAAGGATTCAATAAGAGGAATTTCATTGGAAGGTGAAGCATTCTTCGAGGTAGCACATAATCCGCACAAACCTTTCATCATAGAAACACACAATATTCATACCCAGGTATTAGGCACCTCGTTTAAGGTGAATGCCATTGAAGGCCGGCCGTTTGAGGTACAGGTGGCAACGGGTAAGGTTAGGGTTGATCGTATAAATCCGGGACACACGGAGCACCTGGCAGTGCTTACGCCCGGTCAGCAGGTTGTATTAAGTAACCTAACAAGCGAGGCTGTTATTGGCCAGGTTGCCATTCAGGAGGTAAGGGATTGGAAACAATCAATTCTTGTTTTTAAGGATCAGACTTTAAGCGAAATAGCGAGACAGCTGGAGCGGGCATACGATGTTCAGTTCAGTTTCAAAAACGCGGCTAAAGCAAGAGAGGTGGTCACTGTAACCCTTCAGGACAATGTTCCTTTAAACCAAACCCTTCGGATCCTAAGTGCCGGGGCACAGTTTAAATACAGTATAAAAGGTAAAAACATCACAATTAATTAAGGAAAGGCGGTTATGACTATTTAGTTACTTAAAGCAAAACGTTCCCAATGGCCCTGGCAGGCTAAAGGGAACGCTTAGATATTTCTTCGGGCCCTCATTGTTTTGGAAGACACATAGGCACGATGAAATCACAGCCGGAAAACCGGCCTATTAACAGAGTATTTGCCCAAAGGGCAATTTTAACCCATATAACATTCAAATATATGCAAAAAGGATCAATAGCTAATCCTTCACTTTTTGTGGAACCCGGTGGTTCCAGATTTTTAAGAATAATTTATTTGCTGATGAAATGTTCATTTATCCTGTTGTTTACTAAGCTTACCATGGTAGGTATGCTGTATGCCAACACCGTAACCGGTCAGGATCTTAGCCGTAAGGTAGATCTGAAGCTGGAGGGGATGGGGATTAAAGAAAGCTTGCTGGCTATAGAGGCCAAAAGCGGAGTTAAGTTTCTGCTTCCGCAGAAGGTACTCGACATCAGCTCCAAAAAGGTAAACCTCAAAGCTCCTGATATTACAGTTGCGGAGGCCATTAAAAATGTGCTTTCCAATTCAGGCTTAAGATATAAAGTAGTAGATCATTATGTGGTAATTGAAGCCATCCCCGCCAGGCGGAGCATCACGGGCAAAGTAATTGATGCGGTGAATAAGGAGACCTTGCCGGGTGTATCTATCCGGATAAAAGGCGTGCAGGGGGGCACCACAACTGACGGAAATGGAAACTTTACTTTAACAATAGCTCAGCCCGAAGCTATTCTTGTGTTTAGTTATATGGGCTATAAAACCCGGGAAGTAAAGGTAGATAAGAATACTAATAACCTTAATGTTGCCCTTAGTTCGGCTAGTAATGCACTAAATGAAGTAACAGTACAGGCCAGGAGAAAAACCAATACCGAGGCTGCAGTTTTAGATGAACGTAAAAAAGCTTCAATTGTACAGGATGCGATATCAGCGGTACAAATAGAACGTACGGCCAGTATTACTACTACACAGGCCTTACAAAGGGTACCCGGTGTTACGGTAACGGATGATAAGTTTGTCGCTATTCGTGGTTTGGGCGACAGGAGTGTGGTTGGTCAGTTAAATGGTGTTCGTTTAGCTTCCTCTGATCCGGACAGGAGTTCGATTCCTTTCGACCTGGTGCCTGCATCCCTTCTGGATAACGTTACCATTTATAAAACAGTGACCCCGGATAAACCTGCCGATGCAGCAGCTGGTATTGTGGAGTTGAAAACCAAATCTGTACCGGATAGCATGGTGTTTAACGTGATTGTTCAATCGGGTTTTAACTCTAATATTGGTATTGGCGGACAACATAACAGCTTTTTTAATAGCGAAATGGGTTTCCTGGGAGATAAGATCAATAACAAGAATTTATCAGCTGATTTCTTAAACCTGGCTACACAATATAAAGGCGGCTTAACGCAGATTCAGAACCTGATTTCAAACAGTGGCTACAGTCCTGCAACAAAACAGGAAGTAACCCGTATAAATAACATCATGCAGGGCTTTGATCCTGTACTGACTACAAAATATAAGCAAAGTCCTTTAAACCAGCTGTATTCGGCCACTTTTGGTAATAGCTATACCCTGTTTAAAAAACATAAGATAGGGGTAATAGCCGGTGGTAACTACTACCGCCGTACTACAGATATCTCGGGCGGCGACATACAGCAGTATAGTATCTATCAGGGCGTTGTTACCGGAAATCCACAAGTAAGCAGTCCGCGTAACATACCCAATTACATTACCCCGAATAACCTGTACATGGGTAGGTACCAGACCTATAAGGAAAACACAGGTAACGAGACCTTAAACTATGGAACTTTGCTAGGTTTAACCTATCGTTTTGATGCCCGTAACGAAATCAGTATGCAGTATCTGGGCAGCTGGGGTGGAGAAACCCAGGCGACCAATATGTATGGAGCATATCAGTATACCGGCTTACCGGGTGAAGTAAAGAGTACCATTTATTCCTTAAAACAATCTTACCGTAACCTCAATACGTTTAATCTTCAGGGCGAACATAAGTTCCTGGAATCAGATTACTCTCCCAAATTAAGTTACAACATTTCTTCTTCAAAAGCAGGACAGAATGATCCCGATTATCGTTTTGTAACCCTGGCAGATTATACGCCACGCGACGGATCTTCTTATTCCCCAGCCGGATCAAACGGAACAGAACATGTTTATTCCAAACATTTGTATGCACTATCTTCCGGGTATGTAAATGGATTTGGTGCCTATGGAATTATTCAGGCGGAGCCAAATGGTCGCCGCTACAGGAACCTTTCTGAAACTAATTACAATTACAAGGCTGATTTAAGTGTCCCTTTTAAATTATTCGGACAAAAACAGGAATTTAAAACAGGGGTTAATTACCTTAACCGCGACCGTGTGTTTACCGAGAACGTGTTGTTTTTACCAGGGTCTAATTTCTCCTCAAATAAAGCCACACCATTGTATACGGTTTCTGGTAATCTGGATCGTTTGGTTGGTCCCGAAATTATTGGCATTCATGCCCCTATAGCCGGATTGGGCGAAGGTGCGAGTCCGGTTGGTGGCTTTTTATATAACAGTCAAAAATCGCCTAATAATTACGCCGGCTTCTTTGAAACCATAGCAGGCTATGCCATGCTGGATTTAAAAGTAACAAAGGACTTAAGACTTACGGGAGGTGTACGTTTCGAATCCACCAATATCCAATCGGCGGTAGATACCTCGGGCGTTTTCTTAGATCCTGCTTTGACAGCACCGGGCACCAACATCCCATTGACTTTAATGAGCCCTAACTCTGTTTACAAACCTGGCTATAAACCTTACTACTCCTTAAATACAACCTATAATTTTAAGGAAAACATGAATTTCAGGGCAGGGTTTAATACCACCTTGGCCAGACCGGAACTGAGAGAAATCACGAATGTATTTGAATTTGATGCTTTCCAGATGGGACTTGTAGTAGGTAATCCAAACCTGATCAATCAGTATACACAAAATCTTGACTTTCGTTGGGAATGGTTTCCAAACAACGGAGAGGTGATTGCCGTATCACTATTTGGTAAGCGAATCAAGAACCAGCTATACAAGGTGTTTAGCTTAAAAACCAGTGGTCTGGCTGCTACCTATCCGGAGTACCCAACCATCAGGTTCGAGAACGATCCTAACATTGGTAAGGTTTGGGGTGTAGAGTTCGAAATCGTAAAAGATCTGGGCAAGGTATGGTTTCCCCTTCGCAATTTCTTTGCGGGAACCAACCTGTTACTGGCACAAAGTGACATCAAAAAATCACCAGAGCGACTCGAAGCCAACAGATCATTAGACAGGCATACGCCAGATAACAGTCCGCTGTTTGAACAGGCGCCTTTCTCTATCAATGGTTGGCTTAATTACGACAACAAGAGGTCTGGTACCAGTCTTACCGGAACATTTAATATGGTTGGTGAGCGCCTGATACAGATTAACCTTACCGGTGAACCGGATCTGTATACCCGTCCCGTGCCTATGCTTGATTTTGTGTTTAGTCAGCGTTTAACCCGACGGATTATTTTTAAAGGTTATGCTAAAAACATCTTAAATCCGGCTGTTCAAACGGTATATGCGAACCCTGGTACAGGGGGTAAATGGTACGGCAACCAATATATTAACCGCAGTTATAAACGTGGAGGAGAGTTCATGATGGGATTCACTTATAATTTGTATTAAAGATGATATTAAAGAAATATATACAACAGTCGCCCATATTTATTGGGGTTTTAATGCTGTTGACCCTTGCCGGCTGTAAAAAGGAGAAGCAGGATTTTGAATACGATAACCGGTTGGTAACGGATGCCCGTAAAAGCTCCTCGCTGCGTATTGTAACCCTGGGTGATTTTAACCAGGTGGTGATGAATGACGATACGCTAACCAGTTATAAGTTTCGCTTGCCAGCTGATCCGATAACAATGACTTTGCCTGGTACGCGGTACTTCCCTGAAAGTGGCAGGTTGGGGGCCACATGGAGTATCCCTCAATCGCTGTTAAAGAACGGAAAAGCTAAGTTCTTTACAGAAACCGTAGACTATAATATCAATGCAGATAAATTAACCATTGACCTTGAGGAAAATGCTAGTCAGGCAATGGATTACTACCTGCTGCCTACAGAGCGTTTTGCAGCATCTGTGCCAAAATTTGTTAAAATTCCCCGTGCCGTTGCAGCGCCATCCGACCCGACGAAATTTAAGGTCAGGATACTGAATCTGTCTGCAAAAATAGAAAACAATGATATGGAGGATCTGGTTGGGGCAATGAGCCTGACCTGGGCTGATGGTACTCCGGTAAGTGATAAAACGAATAATGTTCTTCCCGGACAGTATTCGGATTACATTGAGTTGTCTTACACTACAGCGCAGTTAAGGGTGTTAACACCTGCCGGAATACAGGTGCCTGGTGTAACTAAAAACCTGATCTTTCCGGCAACATCCACGCTTACCGCTCCACGTGGCTGGCCGCCTGAAGATACTAATCTGACTTTTGCTTCATTTAAAAGTTTTGCACCCGGAGGGATATACACGATTATTATTGCGCCCTACAACTTTAATATTCCTTATTTAATCGGTAATCCCGGCGAAGCGGTTACAGCTTATCAAAACGCCAGCAGGATTATGAGCGACATCAGTGAGCCATTGAATGTTACTTATGCAAGGGTACAGGCTATAAATACTTTGCCTGGTATGGATGGGGTAAAAATAACCATGAATGGCGAAGCTTTAGGAGCTGCTCTGGCTTATACCGCACATACCAGCTATCAGAACTATATCATTGGCAGTTACACCATTGAAGCAAAAGATGCAAGCGGAAAGGTGCTGGCTTCCAGTCAGCTAAAGCTCGACGCCAATACCAATTTTACTTTATGGCTTCATCCTGACGCCAATGGGAAAGCCAGTATCAGTGCTGTGGCTAACGATTTAAGCAGGGTCGTACCGGGTAATACTGCCGGCGATGACGCTACTTATGACCGTATTAAGCTGGATTTGCCTTTCAGCATTCGCTTCCTGAATCTTTGTCCTGATGTGCCATATCTAACTTTTACCAAAGATAACGGACAGTCTTTTAACAATAATTTTAATAGGAATCCTGCTGCGGTAAACAATTTAAGGCCAGCAGTTTTTCCGATAGAAGTCCCATACATCCAGCTGGACAAGGATGATGTCGCCTATAAAATTATGGCGTTCCGTTCTTCACCAGGTGTAATTCCGGGAAGCTGGGCAAGCGACATTCCTGTATTAACCGGAAAAGACCTCATCGCCCGTCCGGATTTATATGTTAGGGGAGGTTTGCCTAATCACGAGCCTGGTGTATATACAATCGCCCTTGTGGGTAGTACAAAGGCATCGGCACCCGCTGGCCAAAAAGCTAAAATGATCATTCTAAAACACACCAAATAAAAGAGACATGATTTTACGATCTGGAATGAAGAATACCTTGCTTTACTCATGCATCGTCCTGTTGTTTTTTACAGCAGGCTGTGCCAAGGTAGAATATGCAAAAATTGATGATCCCGCTTATCTAAGGGTTTTTAATAACCTGAACTATAAGATCGGGATTGATAATAAAGATGAGCAACTGCCTTTTTTAACCATGCTGATTGATCCTGAAATGGATCAGAATGGCGTTCCGGTAAGTGCCAAAATCAAAGGCGATTTTCTGGATAAGCGAGATCCTTATGCTCCGCCATATCCATCACATATTGGTAGTGGTACCAGTATCAACAATCCTGAATATCCTGGGAGGGAGAATGTATTGGTAGGCCCTGTTTTAAACGGATTCGACTTAAGCAGCTGGGCGCAAATTCCATCTGGTAAACACCGTATTGTTTTTATGTTCCGCCCAAAAAATGACATTCCCTTCTTTAACCTGGATCCTAAGCTGAAAAAAAATGTACTGATTGATACCACCATAGTGTTGGATCACAAAGAAGTATATACGCTGCATGTGTTACAGAAAGATTACGACACAAAAAGAAACGGTATTTATCTGCGGAAAGAGAACTTCCACAAGCTGCCTTTATCTGATTCATCTCTTTATGTTAATTTTTATAACATGAGTGCCAAAGGCTACTGGCAGGCAGATAATGACATCAAAGGCGGTAATATATATGGTAAGGGAGCGATAGGGAATGGGATTAAAGACGAGATGAACATTTTTCTTACCCTATATAAAAATGCTAATGTTAACACATTGAAGATCACGGGCTACAGCGGCAAATACATGGGGCGTTTGGTCAGGAATTCTGATGTGCTGGAGGTTGCTCCATATTACAATTTCCCCTTATTTGCTGATGCAACTGCCGGAGGGATCCATACGGAAATGTGGCAGCGTTTCGATTTTCTGGCCCCTGGAATGGACATTACGAATATCCCATATGGGCCAACCGATATGGAGACTGATGGCAATTGGGCATCCATAAACTGTTTGACACCATTTCCCAATTATCGACAGTGGAATGAGATCGTCCTGCCTAATATGATTGTAAACATCCACTCTGGCAAGTATAATCCACGCTCGTTCGCAACGGTAAATACCATAGAAATTGTAAATGGAAATGTTTACCTCACCACCATCCAACGTAAATATGCACCGCCGGTTTACTAATGATTTAATCAAAGAGCTATAAAAATGAAACACAAATCATTAAAAAAATACCTTTATCTATTGCCGATGATGCTGTTAATGGGCTTGAACGCCTGTAAGCATGATGATTTGCAAATTGATAAGGCCAATGACAATTTCAGATCAGGTTTTGACTTTGTAAAGAACAATTATGACCTCAGCTTATTTGCTGCGGCAATAGAAAAATCGGGCATAAGTGCGCAGTTAAATGGCGCAGGACCATTTACTATTTTGGCGCCCAGCAATCTTGCTTTTAACATCATCGGGATCAATCGCCCAGGTGATTTTGATAAAATGAACCCGGATACGTTGAAATTTCTGGTACAGCGACATATCTTGAATGAGCGTTTACTGGTTCGGGATATTCCTTTTAATGGGATCGATGTTCGCTACCGTACGCTGGCGGGTACAGAGCTATACACCTCAATAGCCAGCAGAGATGCCAGCATTCAATTGTATTTTAATGGATCCCTTGCAAGCAGGAAAGATGTGACCCTGGCCAATGGTACTTTGCATGTATTGGATCGGGTAATGAAATCGACTGCAAATACTACCGTGCAAAGCTGGCTGGCTAAACGACCGGAATATAGTATTCTGGTAAGTGGTTTAAAAAAGTTTGGCTTTTGGGATGAACTGGCTACTGAAGGACCCTATACCATTTTAGCGCCTAAGAATGCTGAGTTTGAAGCTAAGGGTATGACCGCTGAAGTAATTGCCGGATTAAACGTTGATCGTTATCTGGGGCATCGCTTGTTTGGCTGTTATGTAATGCGGAAGAAACATTTCTTCATTTCAGATTTTGTGGTACTGGGAATCATTAACAGCGATGCATTCTATTATCATCAGGTACCAAATGATACTTACATCATGACCCTGACCGCCGGAAGGTTGAACTTCAGTAATATTAATGATCAATCTATCGGTTATCACGTAGAAGTCAGGACTAATAAAAACTATCCTTATGATATCATATCCGAGGTGAATGGGCATGACCAAAAGGCAATAGATAATCTTGTGGATAATGGACTGGTGCAAGATCTGCAAGGGATACTGGTGCTTCCTGAACAAGCCTTAAAAAATAATTAGATGACTTATAACATAAACAAGATGAATATAAAATTAATTGCCATCTGCCTTTTATTTATAACACTGGCATCTTGCAGAAAAACGGAGTTTCAACCTGAAGTGGAGGGAGTACAGGTGCCTCATGTAGATTTAAGTATCACACTTAATCAGGTTCTGGAAGCTTCAGCAAACACACTATTTAAAGCTGCCTGGAAACGCAGTAATATGAACAGTATTGTTGAAAAAAGAGGTAACCAAACACCGATGACGCTTCTGGTGCCAAGTGATGCCGCATTTATTGCCGATGGAATTACATTAGATGTAATTAATAATACTACACCCGAATTATTAGATAGCTTGTTGCTTTATCACACCCTGTCTCAAGGTGTTAATCCTAAGGATTTAAGTGAAAGGGGAGAGAATACGATTGGTTTGACCTTACTTGAAAATACATATCTGCAGGTAAAGGGATATGAAAATCAATACCAGACCGATCCTTATTTCTATAGGCAATACCTAAATGTATCAGGAAATGAATTGTTGATCAATGGCAAAAAAAGCGGAACTGCTATAGTAACCCTGGCAAAAAATGGAACTTTCTGGCCAATAGACCACGTTTTGAAAAAGCCGACTAAAACCATGATGCAGGTTTTGCAGGAAGATGGAAGATTTGGGATGTACCTGGAGATCATGACTAAAACTGATCAGCAATGGGAAGAGGCGGTGATGGGGGCTGCGGAACGTGTCCCCTTTTCAAAAGGACTGGCAGCGGGATATGACATCCTTATCTTTAAATCCATATTTGCACCTACCGATGAAGCCTTTCATCAGGCCGGATTTAAGGATGTGGATGATTTAATAGCACTGAATAACCGTAATATTCTTCCCTATTTCGATTGGAATACTTATGAACTTGTAGGTTCGGGTTATGCTACGGATACCTTATTAACGATGCACCGCTGGGGCAAGCTTTTTAAAGAAAAAGATGGTTGGGGCTATGGAGACGATAATCCGGATATTTTTTATTCAAATGATTTAAATAATAACCTCCTGTCGGGATATGCATTGTCCACCTCAGGGTATACCGGAACAGTTCCAATTTTTTATGTGCCACTTGATTTTGGAAAAAATGCTGCCGGAAAGGTAACGGTAAAAACCAAATCATCGGAATATCCTGCAGCAACCATTGTAGAAAGCGATATCAATACTTTAATGGGGCCGATACACGTGGTAAATCGCTTAATGCCACCTAAGAATTTTAAATTCTGATCAGATGTTTCAGCTTATACAGATCAATAAAAACATGAGTCATTTACAAAAAATATCAATAAAGCCGCTGTGCATTTTCCTTACGCTAGTTAGCTACGGTATGGTTTTAAACAGCTGTAAAAAGGAGGAGACTGCCGGTAAGAATGCAAATAGCAACAAGATCAGTGCAATTGTGGCCGACAATTTTAACCTCTCGGTTTACAACACTGCCTTGATAAGGACAGGGTTAGCAAAAACTACGGATAAGGAAGGACTGTTTACGGCTATTGCTCCCTCGGATGATGCTTTTAGAAATGCAGGTTTTGGGAATGCAACAGCTATCCTGAGTGCTGATCCATCCAGGGTTGCGACCATTATGAATTACCATATCCTGAACGGTGTGTACGAGTTTAATAAATTGCCGTTCCTGTTTAACCAGGAGGTTAGATCGGCCAATGGAGGTAAGCTTTTTGTCACCCATTGGGTAAAACGTGGCGATACAATTTTAACCATTAACGGATCTAAAGTAGTCTCGCAAAATGTAAAAGCATCTAATGGATTAATTCAGGTTATAGATCGGGTGTTGGAGCCTTATACCCATAACCTGGTTGTAGAAGCCATTGCATCAGATAGAGACCTGAGCCTGTTTTATCAGGCCTTGCAACGTTCGGATTTAGTGGAGACATTAAATGGTAAAGGCCCTTACACGGTGTTTGCGCCTAATAATGCAGCAATGGTAGCTTTTGGTTTACGTACGATAGAGGACATCAATGCGATGGATCCTGCGGTGTTGCAGCGTTTAGTGCGCTATCATATTTCGTCTGATCGCAGGTTTGTATATGATTATGTGCTCAGTACAGGTTCAGCAAATCGTAGCGATCAAACGATGCTTGATGGCAATTCTATACAGGTGATTCTTAAACCTAATCCACAGGTAGCGGGCGCATTTATAGGTATTGAATTGAAGGGGACAGGAAATACATCGGTTATTCAATTGAGCAAACAAGATGTGCTTACCGGAAATGGTGTGGTGCATACCATCGGGGGCCTATTGAAAATTACACAGTAATTAAGATTTTAGAGATGACAGTTAAAAATACAATTCATAAAATATTTTTGCTCCTGGTTATGCTGCTGCCTTTTGCGGCGGCTGCCCAGGAAACCAGCGGTACCTTAAATGGGCAGGTGCTGGATGCAGGAGGAGAACCATTGCCGGGTACTTCTGTTACCGCCATACATCAACCCTCGGGTACAAAGTATGCTACGGCAACCGATAAAAACGGTCATTATTATTTACCCAATCTACGTATCGGTGGACCCTATGTGGTAGAAGCCGTGATGATGAGCATGAAAAATGATAAACGTGAGGGGATTACCATTCGCTTAGGAGCGGCTGTGGTACTAAACTTTGCATTGAGCAACGCATCACAACAGCTGTCGGAAGTAGCTATCAAGGGCACTAAAAGAGGTCCGCAGGCCAGTGCATACGGATCGGGTAAAAACATCAGTGGCGATCAGATCCGCAATATGGCTACCGTATCACGTAGTATTACCGATATTACCCGCTTAGTGCCTCAGGCCAGTAAAGACAATAGTTTTGGTGGTACTAACTTCAGGTACAATAACGTAACCATTGATGGTGCAATTAACAATGATGCCATTGGTTTTAGTCCTTCATTAGGCGGTCAGTCGGGCACCTCTGGAATGGCAGGAAGTTCTACCCGAACAAATCCCATATCGATCGATGCTATTGAGGATATGCAGGTTTATTTAGCCCCATACGATGTGAAGATAGGTAATTTTACCGGTGGTTCTGTGAATGCAGTAACCAGGAGCGGAACCAATACCTTAAGTGGATCGGTTTATGGTTTTGGCCGTAATGCTGCCGTAACAGGAAACGATCGCGTAGGGACATTGGGAAAAATGAACAGCGATTTCTATGATTACCAGACCGGTTTTCGCATTAGTTTCCCTATCATAAAAAACAAATTGTTTTTCTTTAGTAATGAAGAGATTACCCGTAGACAAGATCCTTCGCAGCTCATAGCGGGGATTGCTGAAACGGCTCATATTTTAAGCAGTAAGGATGCTGCGGATATTAGCGCTACCAACTTTTTCAACGCAGGATCGGCAGGTTTATTTAATACTTATGCGAAATCTACTAAGTTTTTTAACCGTTTGGACTGGAACATCAATGATAGACATCAGTTGGCCATTAGAAATAATACCATCATTTCCGAAGCCTCACATATGGATCGCGATCAGCAGGATTTCAGGTTCAGTAGCATGGGTTTTACACAGAAGAATAACCAAAGTTCTACAGTTGCCGAACTGAAAAGCAGGTTCAGCAACAGCTTGTCGGGTAACCTATTAGTAGGCTATACTGCCGTAAATGATTCCAGGGATCCATTCGGCGACCCAAGTTTGCCACAGGTGCAAATTGCAGGTAGAACACCAGGAACCACGATTTACCTGGGCACAGATCGCGAAGCCAGCATTTTTGATATGAAACAGCGTACGCTGGAACTTACGGCAAATGTAAACTGGAACCTGGGTAAGCATACCATAACCTTGGGAACACATAATGAGTTTTACAATATTACCTATGGTTTTGTAAATGCCTGGAACGGAAGGGTTGATTATTTAAGTATTGAAGATTATTTGAACAACAATCCATACCGGGTACGTGGTGCATACAATTATGAGAATAACAGTCGCGCTTATATTGAGCCGCACCCTGGCGCGAAGTTTAACATCAATTTATACAGTTTATATGTGCAGGATGAAATCAGGGTTTCGGAGAAGCTGAAGGTAATTCCAGGATTAAGAGCAGACATGGCTTACCTGGGCGACAGGCCTGAACTGAGTGATAAAACGCGCAGGGCATTGGCTGATCCGTTTTTCGGGAATACCTATGATTACACACCTTTAAGCAGGATCACCAATAAGTACCTGAATAAGGTGCAGCTATCGCCAAGGGTAGGTTTCAGGTATGATTGGAATGGAGATCAAAGCTTAATATTACGTGGGGGAGCAGGTCTTTTTACCGGCCGTATCCCTATGGCCTGGCTGGCTTATGCGTTTTATAACAATGGAAACAGTTATGGTGGTTTTGACCAGAAGGCTGATCAGAAACCTTTTGTACCGGGAAGTAATCCGCTAAAAGGTGGGCCAAATGGTATTGCAGATTTTATTCAGGCAAACGGTTCAATTACTAATAATCCTAATAGTGGTAAAACCCAGATCGATTTAATTGATAATGGTTTTGTAATGCCTCAGGTACTGCGTACAAGTTTGGGATTGGATTACACCTCTGCTAGCCAGTGGAAATTAGGTGTAGATGCCATTTATACCAAAAACATCAAAGATGTATTGTTTCAACAGTTGAACGTGCAGGATAACCCGACCTATTACGGTTATGATAAAGGTCATCAGCAACCGGTATATAGTGGTACTGTAGATCAGCGTTTTTCAAATACCTATTTGTTAAGCAACACCAGTAAAGGCTATCGTTATAGTTTAACAGCAAGTATCGGTAAAAATATTGCTGATCAGTTGCAGGCTTCTGTTTCCTATACTTACGGACAATCGAAAGATCTTTCCAATGGGGTGCGTAACTCGATGGAATCCAACTGGCAGTTGAACCAGTCGCTGGTGCCAAACAATCCAGTATTGGCCAATAGCAATTTTGATATCAGAAACCGTATTGTGAGCACCATCAGTTACAATAAGTTGTGGAGTAAAGCAGGTAAAACTAACGTTTCATTATTTGTGAGTGCACAATCGGGTAGTCCTTTT
Source organism: Pedobacter nyackensis (assembly GCF_900176505.1). Lineage (GTDB taxonomy): Bacteria > Bacteroidota > Bacteroidia > Sphingobacteriales > Sphingobacteriaceae > Pedobacter > Pedobacter nyackensis. Next base: position 81,799 of record NZ_FWYB01000005.1, read on the forward strand.
ACTTATGGCGTGGTTAACAATAGCGTACAGGGCTTACCACAGCAGGTGAGTCTGGCTTATATTCCGAATACTGATGAGGCGATCCGCTATTTCCAGAATAATACAGCTGGAACAGCTGAGCAACAGGCCGAGGCTTTTAACAGTTTTATTGATGGAGATAAATATTTAAGCAGCAGAAGGGGGCAGTTTACAGAAAGAAATGAAGGCCGTACGCCCTGGAATGTTCAGGCCGATCTACATGTTTCACACGATCTGTTTGTAAAATCAGATAGGAAGCAGTTTATAACGCTTACTGCGGATGTAATGAACCTGACCAACCTGATCAACAAAAGCTGGGGTATTCAGTATTTCTCCCCCAACACCTTCAACTCTACTTCCAGTGTGGGCTTAACGCCGGTGCTGTTTCCTCCCTCGCAAAATTCGGTAGAGTACCCTTTGTATCAGTTTAAATCGCCGGGCAAGCCTTACAGTATTGATTATTATGGATCAAGAACTCAGGTTCAGCTGGGTTTAAGGTACACGTTTTAATGATGAAGATGAATCGAAATATGACATACAATATGAGTTATTCAAGAAAATTTAATACCTCCATTAGCAAGTGGTTCGGTATATTGACTCTTTTTATCGTGCTGTTTAGCGCCTGTAAAAAAGATGAGGTGGAAATTGTAAAAGTTCCGGTTGAGGTTAAAGATTATTACCCGAACAGTGGTAACCAGGGAACGCTGGTGACTATTGAGGGAACAGGTTTTCCGGCTTCTCCAAATGCAATAACTGCAACTTTTGGTGGTGCTGCAGCAGATGTGGTAAGTGCCACTTCAACAGCTATTGTTTTAAGGGCTCCTGCTGGTGGACGCACCGGAGAAATTGTGATGAAGGTGAACAATGAGACCCTAAATATTGGTACTTATACTTATCAGGAGTTGAGTGTTCAGACGATAAGTCCGGCCAATGGTGCTGCGGGTGCTCATATCCGTATTACTGGTGCAGGGTTTAGCAGTACAAATGGACCTGCCGAAGTGTATGTAAATGGCAAGTTAGCCACGGTGGTAAGTGCCAGTGATAATCTGCTGGTTGCTGAGGTTCCTGAGGGGGCAGGCACAGGACCGGTAACCGTTAAGGTTGATGGGAAAGAGGCCTCGGGGCAAATCTTCAAGTTTCAGGTTATATCCGGAATTAAACCTGCATCAGGTGGGAAAGGTACGCACGTAAAAATTACAGGTGGTGGTTTTGATGAGGTATTGGCTGGTAATTTTGTAGATTTCAATGGTAAACAGGCAATGGTTTTAGAAGCAACGGCTGATTATCTTGTAGTTGTTGCACCTGAGGGTGTACAGACCGGACCGGTATCGGTTACCATCAATAATCAAAAAGCAGCCGGGCCGATGTTTACACTCGTGCCGATGCCAGTAATAGAAACGGTAACTCCATTAAGTGGACCCGCCGGTACAGAAATGACCATTACAGGATTAAACTTCAGCACATTTACAGATGAAAATAAGGTAACTGTAAATGGTAAGCAGCTGGTGGTATTAACTGCTACATCTTTCAAACTTACCTTAAGTATTCCTGGTGGAACGGGTGATGGTAAAGTTATTTTGAATGTGAACGACCAGATTGTTCAGGGGCCTGATTTTAAAGATCAGGGTTTGGGTATAGCCGGGTTAAGTCCGGATAATGGACTTGCCGGCACAGAGGTGACGATTACCGGAACAGGATTTAATACGAACGCTTCTGCAAATACTGTTACTTTTAATGGAGTAACTGCACAGGTAATTAGTGCTACAGCTACAAGTCTGGTGGTGATTGCGCCGACGGCATTAACTACGGGGCCTGTAAAAGTTGTAAACGGAGGGCAAAACGCCATATCACCAGTAAACTTTAACAGAGCGGGTGTAATGACTTTAGCGGGTGGACCGGGAAAAACCGATCTGAGCATTCGTGACCGTGGGGCAAGTATTGCCGTTGATAGCCATGGAAACGTGTTTGTGATGGAGCTCACCAATCATGTGATTAAAAAGATTACACCACAAGGTGTTGTTTCTGTATTTGCCGGTACTTCAGGGCAAACAGGTAACCAAAATGGCACGGGCACTTCTGCCTCATTCAATTTTAGTTACATATCGGGTATGGTAATAGACAAACAGGATGTGTTATACATTACAGATGGTGGTAATAGCAGCGTTCGTAAAATTACACCTGCAGGTGTGGTAAGTACTTATGCCGTGAACCTGACCGTTCCGGGGAAGCTGGCTATTGACGACAATGGCGATTTATATGTGCAAACCCAGTATAGCTTAACAAAAGTAGATAAGGCCGGAGTTAGATCGGTTGTACGAGGTTTTAATGGTGGCAATGAACAAGCCAGACCGGTAATTATTGGTTCTTTCTTCTATTACACTGACAATGATAATCTTTTGATTAGTCGTTTTGACCTAAGTAATGGTACAAATCAGCGAAGCTGGGCAGGAGATGGGAATTTTGGAAATTCCGATGGGCCTAAAAATCAGTCAATGTTGGTTACACCAAGAGGATATATTATAGATGGACAGGGTAATTTCTATTTTTCTGATGGCTTTAGCCAAACAACACGAAAAATAAATATGATTTTAAACGAGATCAGCACCGTCTCCAGACAACCTGCGAGAGGTTATAAAGATGGCGGTTTAAATGAGGCGGAATTCTCTAGCCGAGATGATATGGCTATAGATAAGGATGGCAACATTTATATCGTAGATCAGGGAAATAATGCAATTAGAAAGATGTTTTTGAAGTAGAATTTTTTCAATAGCATGAAGGCCGGTATCGTTTCAAAACGATACCGGCCTTTTTGTTTCCATAGGAAACTCATACAAGGAATTATTTAAATCAAAAAATATTAGTGTAATTCAGAAAGAATTCCGAACTTCTACAATAGTTTCTACTCACATAAATATTATTAACTTATGTACAGCTCCTCACTGCTTCGGCAGGTAGCAATAACCTTTTTGGTTATGTTAGCTGTCAATCCTATTTATGCGCAAAAAAGTTCCGCTAGTGCCTATGTCAAAAACGTGGTACTAAAGGAATCCTCCAATAATTATCTTCCTGACAGAATTGTTGGTAAGTGGATTACTGAACAGAAAAATCTCGTTGTTGAGATCTATAGGTCAGGTGTCGAATTTAAAGCAAAAGTTTTGTGGTTTGATGATGAAGATGAGGTGAGTAGTCCAATAGACAGCAGGGTAGACTTCAGAAATCCTAACCCGGCACTAAGAAGTAGAAAGCTTTTGGGAATGGAAGTACTAAGACAACTGAGGTTTAAAGAGGAGTCGAATAGCTGGGAGGATGGCATCATTTACGATTCAATCAGCGGCAAAGAATGGAGCTCCTGTGCTTTTTTTACAGATAGCGGGCGCTTACGCGTAAAAGGCTACTGGCAATTTAAAATGCTTTGCAAAAGCATAGATTTTTTACCTTATAAGGGCCAGCGTTAAATAATTTTCAGGTTTACTGTGTCATTTTTAATTCGTAGTGTAACAAATTCTATATTTCGTCTACTAATTATGTAGAAAATTAGATATGAAACGAATTATAGCATTGTTTATAGGTTTGGGGACGTTGTTTAGTGCTAAAGCACAATTCTCACTGGGTGGAGCAGCCAAAATTACAGTAACAGGTAGGGTATCTGCAGTAATTCTTGATTCAGTAACGAAAAAACCAATAGATTATGCAAGTGTTTCATTAATCAAAGTGAAGGATAGCAAATCTGTAAATGGTGCAGTTACCGATCAAAAAGGGAAAGTCGTGCTGCAAAATGTAAGTCCCGATGAGTACAAGTTATCCGTAGGCTTTATGGGCTATAAAACAAAAGTAGTGCTGATTAAAACTACGCTTGAAAAACCTGATCATAATGTTGGTGTAGTCTATATAAGCCCTACAGCGGATAATTTAAAGGAAGTGGAAATTACCGGGCAAAAGGCCTTGATTGAAAATAAGGTAGATAAGCTGGTATATAATGCTGAACAGGACATTACCAACGCAGGTGGTGATGCTACTGATGTGATGCGTAAGGTGCCGATGCTTTCTGTTGATATCAATGGAAACGTTCAGTTACGCGGTAGTGCGGTAAGGGTTTTAATCAATGGGAAACCCTCCGGAACAATGGCGAATAGCGTTGCCGACGCTTTGAAGATGATTCCTGCGGAGCAGATTAAAAGCGTTGAGGTAATAACCAGCCCTTCTGCAAAATACGATGCTGAAGGTTCGGGCGGTATCATTAACATCATCACAAAGAAAAAAACTGCCGAAGGAGTTAGCGGAAGTTTAAATACCACCGTAGGTACACGTTCTAATAATGGAAGTTTTAACCTCAGTGCCAAAACCGGACGCTTGTCTGTAAATGGAAGTTTGGGGCTAAATCAGGCCTATCCACAAAACTCTAAAGTCGTTACTTTTAATAGTGCTACTGTAGATGGAGTAACCAATACGACATTGCAAGATGGCTATTCTAAATGGTCAAGGGTTGGCTATAATGGTAGTTATGGTATGGACTACGATATCAATGGTTACAATAACATCAGTACTAATGTGAAACTGAATCGGTTTTCGAATGGTGGACCAGGCAGGTCTGAAATCCTTAGAAATGGTATTGCCTCTACCAATATCAGGGATATGGATATGAGCTTTAATAACCTGGACTGGAATGTGGATTACCGGAAGACCAGTAAAAAGGAAGGGGAGGAGTTTAGTATTTCAGCACAATTGTCGACCGGCAGGAACGGCAGTGATTTTAGTAATCAGTTTATTAGTGCAGGCATTCCTGATGTGCTCATCTTAGGTCACAATACCGGTAAAAACAATGAATATACCCTCCAAAGTGATTACACTTATCCTTTTAGCAAAACCACAGTTTTGGAAACCGGTTTAAAAGGAATCTTCAGAAACATCATAAGTGATTACGATCAGGCACAACAGGACTTTGATTATGATCAGAATGTGGCAGCTGCATATGGCGTATTAAGTTTTAAGCTAACCAAAAAAATAACAGTTAAAGGGGGCGTAAGAGCCGAGTATACTAAAATTGATGGTTTGGCTGGTAATAGCCTAAACTTCGATAACGATTATTTTAACTTGTTTCCAAGTATGATCATCTCGCGAACTTTAAAGGGGATGAGTACGCTTAAACTGAGCTATAACCGTAGGGTACAACGTCCGAGTTTGTTTTATCTGAATCCCTTTAGGAATGAAAGCGATGTGTTTAACCCGATGCAAGGGAATCCAAAACTGGCGCCTGAGTTAACAGATAATATAGAGTTGGGATATTCGACTTTCATTAAAGGTTCGGTAATTAACGCCTCTATATTTTACCGCAATACTCAGGATGTAATTGAAAGCGCAATTCAGCCAATTGTTGAAAACGGAATAGGTAAAAATCTAACTACTTATATTAATGTGGGTACGAGCCAATCCTATGGTTTGAATGTTTTTGGTTCCTACAATCCAAAGCCAAAATGGACTTTAATGGCTAACCTGGGTTTAAACACTTATGAGATTAACGGTACAAATAATAATGTGAATACGGGTACATTTTTGAATTATACCGCTTTCGCAAGATCGGCATATGCCTTGCCAAAAGGTTGGAGCACCGAACTTTGGGGAGTGATTAATGCACCGAAGCGCACCTTCCAGGGTAAAACAGAGAAGATGTATTTTTATGGTGCAGCAGTGAAAAAAGAGATCTTAAAGCAAAAAGCAACCATTGGTTTAAATGTATTGAACCCTTTTAACCGCGACCTGAATATCAAAACCACAAATACGACTGCAAATTCAATTCAAAGCACCAATATTCATTACCCGCTGCGGTCTTTTGGTGTTAATTTTAGCTATAAGTTTGGTAAGATGAACTTCAATGCCCAGCCTAAAAAGAAAAAGGGTGTTAATAATGATGATTTGAAGAAGGAAGAACAGCAGCAACAGGGCGGAGGAGTTGGTGGGATGCAAACGAACTAGTTGCTTCATCTGTTCTTTTAAAATATTGCTATATTGCGTTTCGAAATAGCCGGATACAGTGTCGTATCAGGCTATTTTTTTCTTATTATTAGTAGTAAGAGCAAATATGGCGGCTCAGGTAGGTATATATGATTTGATAGGTGAAAAGCTATTACTCCAGCAGATTGCGATGGGGGATGAAACTGCTTTTAAGTCGATTTTTGATACCTATAAAGCCAGAACATTTACTTTCGTAGTGAATTTCATTCATTCCAAAGCCGATGCCGAAGAAATTGTGCAGGATACTTTTCTGAGCTTATGGCAAAATAGAGTCAGCCTAACCACGGTAGAGCATCCCCGCAATTATATTTACACTGTAGTACGTAATAAAACCATGCGCTATTTGAGCAATGTGGCCAGAGATGAAAAGATGATGAAAGTTGTATGGGCCAATATGCAGATCGAAGTTAACCCCACTGAAGAGGCTTTACAATTAAGAGAAAGCAGAGAGTTGATCAATCAGGCGCTTTCTATGTTGTCTGAGCAAAAACAATTGGTATTCAGAATGTGCCGCGAACAGGGGATGAGTCACGAGAATATCGCGCTTGAAACCGGGCTGTCTAAAAGCCGGGTTAAGAATATTATGGTAGAGATCTTGAAGTATATTAAAATATTTCTTGCTCGTAATTCCTTGATTATTACGTTTCTTTTGAACGTTTTATCTTTTTTTAAAAATAATCCAAATTAAACGGTCCTTTGGCTCTTCCCATGTATCTATGTTTATAGATCCACACCAATAGTGGTGCTATATTTTTGATGAGCCAAACAAATGAGCAGTTTGAAACCCTGCTAAGTAAATATCTTGATAAATCTTGCAGTCTTGATGAAGTTAAGGAGCTGTTTTCTTATATGGGGGTTCCGGAGTATCAGGAACGTCTGGAAGTAATTATGGACAAGCAATATAAAACGCTTGTTCCGGGAGCAGAAATACATGATGTAGATTGGGAAGAAATGTTTGGTTCCATTGTTAATGATCGGAAGAAAACCAAGGTAAAGTCTTTATGGTCGACCATACTACCCATTGCAGCTGCAATCATAGTAGTGGTATCGGTAGGTATCCTGATCTGGGCTAATCAGCAACAGAAAGAACAGAAATCATTAACGGCGAGTGTCAAAAAGGATATTGCTCCGGGTGGTAACAAAGCCATCCTGAAGCTGGCGGATGGAACTGAAATTGTGCTGGATGGACATGATACAGGTGTGCTGGCCAATGAGAATGGTACAAAGATTAGTAAGACTGCAGACGGAATGATATTGTATGATGCGACTAAAACTGCCGGTGATGAGACATCTGCTATGGCCCAAAATCATCTCAATACATTGAGTACGCCCAGTGGAGGACAGTACATGTTGATTTTGCCTGATAAAACTAAAGTATGGCTCAATGCAGAATCTTCTATATCCTATCCTTCAGTTTTTACAGGGAATGAAAGGAATGTTTCATTAGTGGGAGAAGCTTATTTTGAGGTGGCTAAGGATAAGCAGCATCCTTTTAAAGTTAAAGCCGGTGCTGCGGAAGTAAACGTTTTGGGTACGCATTTCAACATTATGTCTTACGCTGAGGAGGGACAAACGCAGGTTTCGCTTGCAGAAGGGTCGGTCCGTGTTGATTTAGGTAATGATTCAAAAGTTTTAAGGCCCGGCCAACAGGCTTCAATTAAAGCTGGCTCAAGCCATATCTCTTTAAGGAATCTTGACATAGATGATGTTACGGACTGGAAAAATGGTTTGTTCCAATTTGACAATACTCCTCTGGATCAGGTCATGCGACAAATTAAAAGATGGTATAGTGTGGATGTTGTTTATCAGGGTGCTAAGCCAGATTTATACATCACAGGTATGATATCAAGAAGTAATAATGTATCGAAAATATTAGCGCTGATAGAGGAGACCGGAGGGATAGATTTTGTGATCGGCGATAAGCAAATTATTGTTAAAAAAGCAAAAGGAGGCAACCATGACTAGATAACTACTCTCTACAAACGTAAAAGGTTAACCTAAAATAACCTTTCCGGATTGCGCCCCGGAAAGGTCGGAAATCCTGCTTGGCGGCAGGTTTTATAGGGTTACCCTTATTTAATTGTGTCAATCAACCAAACACCTAACCCTATATTTTCAAATATATGAATGATTATTCACATTCAATAACGAGCGTTATTGCTCATTTCTTTTCCGTATTAAAACGAAAAAGGACAGTCATTGGTATAAAAAAGCTCATCCTTATGATGAAGTTAACCGCGATTATTATTCTGGCACTTACCTTTCAGGCATCAGCATCAAGCTTTGCCCAGAAAGTCACCATTTCTAAGAACGATGCCAGTTTAAAAGAACTATTTAAAGAAATACGCCGACAAACCGGCTATTATTTCATTTATAATAATGAAGTAATTGAACGCGCAGGGACAGTTAAGGTCCAGGTAAAAGATAAAGATGTATCAGAGGTGCTGAGAGATGTGTTTAGCCAGAAACGGCTTTCCTTTTCTATAGAAGATACAAACATCATTGTTAAAGTGAAAGATGCAGTCCCAGACAGGCTGATTAATGGAAGAATTGTTGCCGAGGAGGACGGATTGCCGTTGCCTGGAGTATCCATTAAGGTTAAAGGCTCAACTAAATCTACATCAACGAATACTAATGGAGAGTTTTCTATAAGAGTGAATGATGGAGAAGTACTGGTTGTGACTATGATTGGGTACGTCATGCAGGAAGTTTCTACCAATGGTAAAAGCTCACTTAATATAAAGCTGAAACAGGATAATAAAGCTTTGTCGGAAGTTGTTGTTACAGGTTTCCAGAATATCAATAAAAAGCTATTTACCGGATCAGCGGTGACCATTAGTGGTGCTGATGTAAAACAGGATGGTGTGGTAGACATTAGCCGCATGCTGGAAGGTAAAGTTGCGGGGGTATCGGTACAAAACGTATCGGGTACATTTGGTACTGCTCCAAAAATCCGTGTCCGTGGGGCTACTTCCATATCCGGAGAAAATAAGCCATTATGGGTTGTTGATGGAGTGGTTTTGGAAGATGTGGTTAACATTTCCAACGACCAGCTTTCCAGTGGAGATGCAACTACGCTGCTGGGGTCATCTGTGGCTGGAATTAATGCCGATGATATAGAGAGTTTCAATATCCTTAAGGATGCATCTGCTACTGCCTTGTATGGCGCAAGGGCAATGAATGGGGTAGTGGTTATTACCACAAAAAAAGGTAAGGCCGGTAATACTGCTGTTAACTATAGTGGTAACTTTTCTTCCTTTCTGAAACCAAACTACAGTACTTACAATATCATGAATTCTGCAGAGGAAATGTCTGTATATTCTGAGATGTATAGAAAAGGAGGATTTGGTCCTAACAGCGTTAATGGTGAACATGGTGGGGTATTCACCAAAATGTACCAGCAAATTAATGCATTTGACGCTAGCACGGGTAAATTTGGAATTGTAAATACCCCAGAAGGGAGGGCTGCATTTTTAAAAAGATACGCCACAGCGAATACAGACTGGTTCGATTTACTTTTTAAAAATTCCTTTGTTCAGGAACATTCCCTAAGCATTTCATCTGGTTCTGAAAAATCGCAGCATTATTTTTCAGTAGGCTATTACGATGATAATGGATGGACACTGGCGGATGAGGCCAAAAGATATACGATGAATTTAAGAGGTAATTATAATCTATCTCCAAAATTATCTGTAGGGATATTAGGAACAGGTGCTTTAAGGAAACAAAGAGCACCCGGTACACTTGGCCGCTCTAGTAACGTAGTAGAGGGTAAGTATACACGTGACTTTGATATTAACCCTTTTAGCTATGCATTAAATACAAGCAGAACGATGACTGCATACGATGAAAACGGTAATCTAGAGTATTTTACCCGTAATTATGCGCCGTTTAATATACTCGAAGAGTTGGAGAACAATTATATCGATCTGGATATGATGGATCTTAAGTTACAAGGGGAATTGAATTATAAGTTCATCAAAAATTTTGAGTTTAAATCGGTAGGTGCTATGCGTTATGTAAAAAGTACCCGCGAACATAAAATTACAGAATACTCAAATATGGCAAATGCTTATCGGTATATGCCTAACTCTACTATTGCCAATGGAAACAGGTACCTGTATGATGACCCTGATCACCCGGAAGTAATAGACAAGGTAAGTGTTTTACCACAGGGCGGTTTTTACAACAGGAATGATGACAACCTGATGAGTTATGACATCAGAAATCAGATAGACTGGAAGCAGAAGTTTGGTAAACATGATGTTGGCGCATTTATCGGTCAGCAAACCAAATTCGCTGACCGACAAAACAGCTATAACAATGGTTATGGTTATCAATACGACAAAGGCGGTACACCATTTACAGATTATAGAATCATTAAAATGCTGCTTGAAAGTAACTACAACTATTATGGCAGGAATAAATTTTATGATCGTTATGCTGCATTTTTCTTAAATGCAAATTATGGTTATGATTCTAAATACATCTTTAACGGTACTGTAAGGTATGATGGTGGTAACCGTATGGGCGCTTCTGCTACGGCAAGATGGTTGCCAACATGGACCCTTAGTGGTGCATGGAATATCGATCAGGAAGATTTTATGAAAAAGATTGATGCAATTAGCTATTTAAAACTTCGTGGTGGATATGGATTGACGGCTAGTTTAGGTGATGCCACTAACTCTTCTGTAGTTTTGTTAAACAGTACCACCAGACGTCCTCGTTTATCGGAAGTAGAGACCCGGATTGTAATTGATGGTTTGGAAAATTCGGAGCTGACTTGGGAAAAGCAATATGAAACCAACGTGGGGGTTGATCTCGGCTTATTTCAAAGTCGATTAAATTTTTCCCTCGACTACTATAAACGTAACGGATTCGATTTAATTGGGGATGTATTGACCTCAGGTATTGGAGGAGAGGCAACAAAAACAGCCAATTATGCCGATATGAAATCACATGGTGTGGAAATTACGCTGGGAGGAACTCCGGTTAAAACTTCCACTTTTAGCTGGAGTACCAATTTTACGTTTGGATACAACAAAAATAAAATCACCAATTTAAAAAGCAAGCCGAGAATTTACGATTTAATTATCTCTGAAGGTGGCCCTGCAGAAGGAGGCGCTGTTAGGGGGCTTTATTCTATTGATTTCCAAAAACTAAACGGATTTGGTGTGCCCACCTTTATTGATGAGGAAGGTAATTCGACTTATGATGTCTATGTACAAAGTACTAATACTAAATATTTAAAATATGAAGGTCCTGTAGATCCTCCATATACGGGTGGTTTTAACAATACGTTCAAATACAAGGATTTTACATTTAACTTCTTCGTATCGTATCAGGCTGGTAATAAAATAAGACTCAATAATGTATTCGATAGCCGTTATTTTGGCAATGAAGCATTGCCAAGAGAATTTTTAGACCGTTGGACTTTACCATTGGATGAGAATTATACCAATACCCCTTCTATTGCAGATTATTTGGTGAGGAAAGACCTTACACTTTTAGGTGCTTACCCATATACAGCTTATAATTATTCGAGTGATCGTGTTGCCGATGGCTCCTTTGTTAGGCTTAAACAGGTTTCTGTGGCTTATAACCTTCCTAAGAAATACAATAATGCTTTAGGCGTAAAAAATGCATCGCTCAAGCTTCAGGGGAATAATGTATGGTTGGTGTATGCCGATAAAAAACTGAAGGGGCAAGATCCTGAATTCTTTGGTTCGGGCGGTGTTGCGCTTCCTATACCAAGACAAATTACTCTGTCATTAAAAGTTGGATTTTAAATAAAAGAACATGAAAAAATATAGTATATATCTTTTTGTATTGCTTGCATTCGTTAGTGCTGGATGTAATAAATATCTTGATCAGGCTCCTGATGAGCGAACTACATTAAATAATCCTTCAAAGGTATCAGAGTTGCTGGTTACCGCTTATCCTCGTGCTAATCATGTGCTACTGGCTGAATCTATGTCTGATATTCCGGCATTTGTAAGTGCTACAGGAATAGATTTCGCAGTAAATCAAAATGGATTTTTCTGGAAGGATGTAGAGGCTGTGGATCAGGATAGCCCAACTTATTATTGGAATGCCTGCTATACTGCTATAGGGGCCGCTAATCAGGCGCTTGCTGCTATAGCCAAAGCATCTAATCCTCAGGCATATTCAGCGCAGAAGGGGGAAGCCCTGGTTGCCCGTGCCTATTCGCATTTTATGTTGGTTACACTGTTCTCTAAATGCTATAACCCGACAACTGCTGAAACAGATTCCGGAGTTCCATATGTGACTGATCCTGAGACTGTAGTGTTTAAAAAGTATGATCGGAAAACAGTAGCCTATACTTATCAGCAGATAGAAAAGGACCTTTTGGAAGGTATGCCTTTAATTGTTGATAACTATAAAGTGCCTGCTTATCACTTTACCCGTAAAGCTACCTATGCTTTTGCTTGTCGCTATTACTTGTTCAAGAAAGACGCTGTAAAGGTTATTGAATATGCGAATCTTGCATTTCCTTCAAACAATTTTGCGGATAATGTAAGACCATGGAAATCTTACGCGACCTTCAATGCTACTCAATTAGAAGCTGCATATACCAACGCAGCCAGTCCTGGTAATTTGTTGCTTGCTGAAACTGTTTCGAGATTAGGAAGGAATTATAAAAGACCGGTATATTCTGTTAGTCAAAATAGATTAAATGCCATCATTGCCCCTGTAGGGACTCCTTTGAATAGCTATGCGATTTATTCTAACAGCTCAACATTTTATTATGTGTTAAAATTTGTTGAACATTTTGTGCGCACAAATATAAATGCTTCCACAGGGACAGGTTATGTAATGGTTCCATTGTTAACTACCGAAGAGGTGTTGTTAAACCGTGCCGAAGCTTATATCATGCAGGAGAAATACCCTGAAGCCCTAACAGATATGAATACGCTGATTAGCACAAGGGTGACAACCTATAATCCTGCAACGCAGAATTTCACAGAAGCTAAAATTAAAACGTTTTATGCTGGCACTACAACGGACACGAAACAAGCTTTTTTTAATGCATTGCTCGATTTGAAGAAAGCAGAATTTGTGCATGAAGGAATGCGTTGGCTGGATATTTTAAGGCATAAATTACCTGTAGTGCATTACGATGCTAATGGTGCTGAGTTTACTTTAAAGGCTGAGGACAATAGGAAATTATGGCAGGTGCCATCGGAAGTTACATTGTCCGGAGTTGAACAGAATCCACGTTAATCATTAAATCTAAGGAAGATGAAAAATATATATACGCTTTTGCTGGCATCGCTTTTCTGCATGATGCTGAGCTGTAAAAAAAGTGAAAATCTGAATAAAGAAATTATCGGTTTAGGTGGAGATACCTGGGCACAGGGCCCCCTGGATCAATGGTTGTTTACAAATTTTACTGAGCCCTATAACATTAGTGTGAAGTATAGGTGGGATGGTACGGAGTACGACAACTCAAAAACCTTAACCCCAGTAAAAATAGATAAAGTTCAGCCCCTGATGGAGGTGGTGAAGTCGGTTTGGATAGAGCCTTATGTAGCTGAAGCCGGACAAAATTTTATTAAAAAGTACGCCCCTAAGAATTACATATTGGTAGGTAGTTTACAGTATAACGCTGGTGGAACGGTTACTTTAGGTGAAGCTGGAGGCGGTGTAAAAGTAACGTTGTTTAATGTGAACAATTTTTCTAAAACAGATAGGGAGATTTCAAAGAGAATACTGAAAACTATTCATCATGAGTTCACGCATATTTTAAATCAAACCATTAATTTTCAGAAAGAATTTCCACAGGTAACACCTGCCGGATATACGGCCGATTGGAACAACAGACCTTTGGTTGCTGGTAATGGAGGTTTTATTACGCAATATTCACAGGCATCGCCTGATGAAGACTTTGCTGAAATGACTGCTATTATGCTTACTGAAGGTAAGGCTGGTTATGAGGCTATACTCAAACCGCTTCCAGCTCCTGCAATAGCTGCAATTCGTACGAAACAGGATATGGTGGTTAATTATTTTAAGCAAAGTTATGGTATTGATTTCTATAACCTTCAAAATAGAGTACAAGCTGCTCTAAATCAAAACTCGCCGCTATTGCCTAGCACTTACCTTGCTTTTGGTGGCCTTTATACTACAGTAACTGGTATTTCACCTGATTTAGCTGGACAGTCTGCCGATTTTACCGCAGTCTTTAATGCTGCAAAAACAGGTCTTGCAGGTTTATCTAGCAGGGTGCTTAGCAATGTTGCTTTAGTTTATGGTGCAGCCGGACAAGTTACACTGCGGGTAAACTACTTAAATTCTGCAGGCTCAGCATTGGTAGCCAATTTTACTTACAACGTTGCTACTGATGCTAATGGGAATATCAACCTGACACTGGCAACTGCTGACGCCAACGGATTGGTTATTGCCCCAGGAATAGTTGCATTAACAAACTACCTGACTCAGAATAAATTTAGCTATAAATGGTTCTATAGTGGGGATTTTAAAAGTGAATACATAGGTCTTCATAAGACCGCGGATGTGAATTCATTCTTTTTTGGTGTTTACGGAAACTAATAACAAAATGAAGAAATTTATATATATAGCATTGGTTATAACAGGGTTTATTGCCGGATGTAAAAAAGATAGTGATCCTATTTTCGAAGATCCAGATGTACGTTTGTCTGCGGTGTTAGCCGAAGATCAGGCTAAACTTTTATCTGCTGCCGATGGCTGGAAGGCCACTATTTATCCCATCGGTGGTAAAGGTTTTACTTATTATTTTAAGTTTACGGCTGATGGTAAGGTCAGTATGTTGTCTGATTTTAACCTCACATCTGCGGGTACGATTGCTGAAAGTACCTATCGACTTAAGGCTTTACAGCGACCTACTTTAATTTTTGATAGCTATAACTACATTCACCTGGCCGCAGATCCAGATGCTGCAATAAGTGGCGGTGGAGCCAGTACTGCCGCAGGTCTTAAATCTGATTTTGAGTTTGCCTTTACGGAAGCTGTTGGAGATACAGTGAAGTTTGTAGGTATTTTTAATCTGAATAGGATGAGTATGGTTAAATTATCGGCTGCAGAGTCTCAAGCCATTTTGGCTGGAGGATTAAAAACGATGATGGAAGCCAATACACTTTATTTAATTGCGAATAGGTATCCTTATATTCAATTTGCTGATGGTACAAAAGGTGCTGTTGATCTCAATCCTGTAGCGAAATCATTTAAGTTTACTTATGTTGATGCTCAAAATACGATCGTAACACAATCGGCGGTCTTTAATTTCGGAATCAATAAAATTGTACTTAGTGATCCAATAAAATATGGCAACGTTATTTTTAAGGAGCTGTTATGGGATTCGGCAACCAAAGCTTATTACATTATGGCTGGTACGACGAGAATTACCTTGCAGAACGGAACCGCGCCATTAGTTCCACTATCATTAATGTTTGGTTATCAAAATACGTTTGCTTACCGGAAAATTACCATACCTGCATCAGGATTGCCGGTTGGGGTTACTTCAGGCTTTACGGCTGTTTATAATTCTACGGTTAGTTTGTTTGCAGCGAGTAGTCCTCCAACAGGAAGAACGATTACTACAATTGTTTTAACCTTAACGAGCAACAATACATTGAGTGTGGATGTAACCTATAAGAGTGGTACAAGTACGTTCCTGGCGAGCGCATCTTATACTTATATAAGAGTAGGAGATGTCTTTACGCTAAGTGCTCCAGTGTATAATGGTAACTGGGTGACAAGAACAACAGAAATTGCACCCTTGACGAATTACATGCTATCAGGACCATTTAAAATTAATTGGGTAACATCATCTAATCCAGCAAACACAAGCGCGATGGGTGGTTTCTATCGTACCGCAGACCCAAGCTCTTTCTTCTATGGTGTTTTGTAAGCAGATCAGCTTTATATTATCCCGAATCTAATATGTTTCAAGGGGTGCTCTTAGAGTACCCCTTTTTTATTTTCTTAAGCCGGTTGTACTTAAGTATTAATCCTTTTTCACTGTTTTCAATATCATCAGGTTTAAGGCATTTAGTGAATAACCACTGATATTATTCTGTGTCATAATCAATGACTGATCATAAAGGATAGGAACTACGTTCGCATATTCAACAATCATTCTGTCCATTTTCTGGTATAGCGGATAACGTTTTTTATTATCGCTTTCATAATAGCTTTGCTCAAACAGGCGATCAAAATCATCATTAAAATAGCCTGTGTAATTAGGACCGTTCGGCACCTTGTTCTTAGAATAGAACATCGCCAGGTAATTCTCCCCGTCCGGATAATCGGCTATCCAGGAACCCCTGAAGAAGTTAACCTCATTTTTAGAAATTAAATCTCTTAAGCTTGAACTAGGACTTACATCCACCTTAACCTTTATCCCTATCGCATTCAATTCACCCTGTATAAATTCAATCAGATCTTTGTAGGTGGTAGATGTGCTTAGGGTGATTTGGGGCATGCCCTTGCCATTAGGGAAGCCTGCCTCTGCTAATAGCTTCGCAGCCTTCTGAGGCTCGTAGTGGTAGCCTTTAACGGCAATGCTGTCAAATCCAGGCATCCCATGCGGGATAAAACCTGAAGTGGCAGGCATACCAATACTATTGCGTAAGTATTTAATCAGTTTGGGCTTGTCTATAGCATAATTAATAGCCTGACGAACCTTTTTAAATCTTAATGGCGATGTTTTTGCAATGGTTTTTGATGTGTCTACCAATATACCTACATACTCGGTACATAAATATGGTCCTTTCCTTAAGTGAAATTTGCCTTTGTACTTACTGGTCATTTTACCACTCTTGGTCAGAATGTCGTCGCGGTAACTACCATCAACCTTGTCAAAATAATCCAGGTCTTTTTTAATGAAGTTCATGAATGCACTCTGTTTATCACTAATGAAGGTTACTTTTACAGCATCCAGATAAGGGAGTTGCTGATTGCCCTCTTTTTCCCAGTAACGCTCGTTTTTTAGCATCACCAATATCTCATCTTCCTTCCAGTATTTGAATTTAAAAGGGCCGGTACCTATTGGGTGACTTCTGAAATCTTTACCATAGTGCTCCACGATTTCATGTGGTACTACCGAACAGTATTGGGTGGTTAGCAAGTTCATGAAAGCAGGAAAGGGTTTCATAAGTTTGATCTGGAAAGTGCTGTCGTTTAAAGCACTAAAACTATTGCTGTCTTTCACTTTATCACTAAATATCCAGCCTCCTGATGAGGCAACTTTAGGATCAATAAGGCGGTAAAAGCTATATTTAAAATCTGCTGCGGTTACTTTTCTTCCCTTTCCTCCGGGGAAAATCGGGTCGTCATGAAAGTAAACATCATCCCGTAGGTTGAAGGTATAGGTAAGGTTATCTGCTGAAATCTGCCATGTTTTTGCAATACAGGGCAGGGGATTTAAGCTGCTATCTATCTGAACGAGGCCATTAAAAATCTGGTTGATCATCCATATGGCATTTTGATTGCGGGCAAAAGCAGGATCAAGGGAGGTGACATTCTGATCAAGGTTCATATTAAACACTTTTTTCTCCATGTCACCGGAAGTATTCCTGCAGGATAGCAGCACTAAAATCAACAGGACATAAAAAATATTGTTTATCATACGGTGCATCGGTTCAGGAATAGTAATTTTGTACAAAGTAATAAATATATCAATATGTCTTTTTTAAATGCGGTTATAAATAAAGTTAAAGATGAAGCGTTGCGCGAGCAACTGCAGGAACGGGTAGATATAATCGAGCATAAAATAAAGTTCATGGATAAGGTGCCTGTAGCCTGTCTGAATGCCAACAACGAATTCAACTATATGTTGGAAGCGGTGATTTTAGCTGCCGGAGGAATCTTGCATGATTTTCCCAATACTGCCAAGGTGGTGATTTATTTGGAAAAGGGAACCAGTATGCTGGAACTGATGGGGGTTGTTCCTGCCTTGCTGGATAAAAGCTGGCCAGCTGTCGAATACAATAGGGTTTACCTGATGAACGGACAGGACCTGGATTCAACAGATGCGGAAGATCTGGTAAATGCCCTTGAAGATATTGCCGAGATGCTATATCCCGGTTTCTTTGTATTTGGAAATGAAGGTATAGATTGGCTTAGCTTTAAAACGCAATAAATTTATCCATCTGCTGATCTGTAAACTTTAAAGTATCAGCATGGAATAAGTTGCCATTTTCATCGAGTTCATTTTTTATGGCGGAAATATGGATTCTTAATGGTAAAACATTCAGGTGGAGATAACTGCATACTCCGCCAAAATGATCTATTCCTCTGATGTTACCATATTTTCCGGAAGAAACGCCAACTAAAGCTGCTTTTTTATCGTAAAAGCTTTCCGGGAAATTGCAGGCGTCAATGAAGGTTTTTAATACTCCGGGGAAGCTGCCATTGTATTCAGGAATGATAAACAAGAATTTAGTTGTGCTGGCAATCAGCTGTTGAATGTGCTCGAAATCCGGGCTTCTTTTGCCATACAGGTCGGATGCGATGAGTGTTTCAGGTAAATCTTCCAGATTAAACAGACGTGTTTGTAATCCTTTTTCGGCTAATGTTTTTTGATAGTATTTTGCAACTTTTAAAGTATTACTTTCAGGTCTGTTTGTTCCTGATATGATAGTTACCATGCGAAAATTGTTAATAAGATGTGTAAAACACTTAATGCATTAGTGTTAGTTTTGCCATTTAGTTTGTATCTTAGCTAATCGTTAAAATATGCCTAAAACAATACAAAAATAGCATTTTTTATAGATTTACTTCAATGTAAATTAAGCCTTAAGTAAATAATTGGTAATTATTAAAAAGATAAATGAGTAAAATTATTGCATTGGCAAATCAAAAAGGTGGTGTGGGTAAAACGACTTCATCTATAAACTTAGCCGCAAGTTTAGCCGTACTGGAATACAGGACTTTATTGGTTGACGCAGATCCTCAAGCAAACTCTACCTCTGGTATAGGTTTTGATCCAAGAAATATTAAAAACAGCATCTACGAATGTATCATCAATGATATTGAACCGATGGATGCGATACAAAAAACAGAAACTCCTAATCTGGATCTGTTGCCTGCACACATCGATTTGGTTGGTGCGGAGATCGAGATGATCAACCTCACTAACAGAGAATACAAAATGAAAGCTGTTATGGAGAAGATCAGGGACCAATATGATTTTATCATTGTTGATTGCTCGCCTTCATTGGGTTTAATTACTATTAACGCGCTTACTGCTGCTGATTCTGTGATCATTCCTGTACAATGCGAATACTTTGCATTGGAAGGTTTAGGTAAATTGCTGAACACAATTAAAATTGTACAAAACCGTTTAAATCCTGAACTGGAGATTGAAGGTATTTTGTTAACAATGTATGATGTGCGTTTACGTTTATCGAACCAGGTAGTGGAAGAAGTGAAAACACACTTTCAGGAACTTGTTTTTGAAACCATCATTCAAAGAAATACACGCTTAAGCGAAGCCCCAAGTTACGGTGTATCTGTAATCATGCACGATGCAAACTGTAAAGGAGCTATCAATTATCTGAACCTGGCACGTGAGATCGTCCGTAAAAATGGATTGGTTAAGGAAGTGCAGGATGTAAATACGGCAATTATATAATTATTTTTTAATGACATCTTTTCAGCGAAAAACAGGTTTAGGAAGAGGATTAAGTGCGCTTTTGGATGATAGCGAATCGGTTAATCCACCTAAGAGTGAGGTTAATCCGGTGAGTGAAACCCGACAGGAGGGCCAGCCGAGCAACAACAGTATCGGCCTGATCAACATCAGTGAAATTGAAACCAATCCATATCAGCCTCGTACCGAATTTGATCAGGTGGCTTTAAATGAGTTGGCAGAATCTATAAGAGTACAAGGCTTAATTCAACCCATCACGGTTAGAAAGCAAGGTGCAAATCAGTATCAGCTTATTTCTGGTGAACGTAGGTTAAGGGCTTCTAAATTAGCCGGATTAACTGAAATACCAGCTTATGTGCGTAGTGCTAACGATCAGCAAATGCTGGAAATGGCACTTATCGAAAATATACAAAGAGAAAACCTGAACGCTATCGAGGTAGCGCTTAGTTTTCAACGTATGTTAGACGAGTGTAACCTGAAACAGGAGCAGCTTGGCGAACGTGTAGGTAAAAATCGTACCACGGTAACCAATTATCTGCGTTTGTTGAAATTACCACCTGCAATTCAGATCTCTATCCGTGATCAGAAAATATCAATGGGGCATGCCCGTGCATTGATCAATGTAGAACAGGAAGAAAAACAACTTTTTATACACCAGGAAATTATTGATAAAGGCCTTTCGGTAAGAAAAGTCGAAGAATTGGTAAGGAGCATAAACAGTGTAGAGGTAAAACCGAAGTTCCAGCTCAAATCAAAATCCGTACCTTTTGAATACCAGAAGCTACAAAAAGATCTGGCCTCTAAATTCGCTACTAAAGTAAAGCTGAAAGTGAGCGAAAATGGTAAAGGAGCTATAGAAATCCCTTTTATGTCGGATGACGACCTGAACCGGATTTTAGAGTTATTAGATTGGTAATGTATAAAACGCTACTGCTATTGGTCTTCTTGTTTTTTGCTGCTTTCGTAGCAAGATCTCAAGAGATTTCGACCAAGAAAAAAGATAGTACAACGCTCGATTCTAAAGCTGATACCCTAAAACCCTACGTAAATGTGGGCAAAATTGCCGGACGTAGGGCGGCCATCAGATCAGCTATGCTACCTGGATTAGGTCAGATTAGAAATGGCTTTAACCTTTATAGGGGGCTAAAAGTGGCGGGTATATATACCGGCGCGACTTTACTTACCCTGTCTTACATCGACAATAGTAAACAGTATGATATTTTTGTAAAGGAACTGGAAGACAGGACCAATGGGATGCCAGACCCGAATAGTCCATATGCGGATACGTCCACCGACCGCCTGATCCAGGCAAAAGACATTTACAGAAGGAACAAACAGGTTATCATCTTTTCTTATGTAGGCTTATACCTCTTGAATATTGTTGAGGCTTATATTGATGCCCGTCTGGCTAATTTCGATGTAGGTGATGTAGCCAAACTAAAGATTCGTCCAGACTTGATGAATTCCGGTCAGATGTATGGCTTTAATGCTTTCGCACCAGGTGTAAAAATTGCAATCAACTTTTGAAATAAAACTATAAGGTAATGAGGTCATTTCTGGATCTTCATTACCGATAAAAAACAAACTAGAAATGAAAATAGCTTTACTAGGTTATGGTAAAATGGGGCAAATCATAGAACGTTTTGCTTTAGAAAGAGGCCATGAAGTTGTCCTGAAAATCAATATCGATAACGTTGAAGACTTAACTACCGCGAACCTGTCGAAGGCCGATGTAGCCATAGACTTTAGTGCTCCTGATGCTGCGTTGAGTAATATTTACGCTTGTTTTGATGCAAATCTACCAGTGGTTGTAGGTACAACAGGTTGGTACGGACAGCTGCAGGATGTGAAGAATGAATGTCTGAGCCGTAACAATACCTTGCTTTATGGATCAAACTTCAGTATAGGAGTTAATCTATTTTTTCATATGAGCAAGATGATGGCTAAACTGATGAATGACTATCCTGCTTATGAAGTTCAGGTAGAAGAAATTCACCATACTCAGAAACTGGATTCTCCAAGCGGCACAGCTATGACCCTGGCTGAAGACATTATTGAGCAAATGGACAGGAAAAAGGAATGGGTAAATGAATTGGTAGGTGTTCAATCTGAAGGAGTTGTTAAAAAAGATCAATTGCTTATTGAATCGCACCGTATTGAGAATGTACCGGGTACACATACTGTATTATACAGCTCGGAAGTAGATGAGATCGAATTAAAGCATACTGCTCATAATCGTTCTGGTTTTGCACTGGGTGCTGTAGTAGCGGCAGAATGGTTACAAAATAAACAGGGCTTTTATAACATAGCCGATATATTTAATTTTAAATAACATATATGAGTTGGAAATTCTGGCAGAAAAGTAAAGACGATCAGCCAAAAAAGAAAAAAACAAAGTCCAGAGAATGGGTTGATGCCATCATTTTTGCGGTAGTTGCCGCAACAATTATAAGGGTGTTTTTTATCGAAGCTTATACTATACCAACTGCTTCTATGGAAAGGTCTTTGCTGGTCGGAGATTTCTTATTCGTAAGTAAAGTGAATTATGGTGCTAGAATACCTATGACACCGGTGGCCTTTCCTT
Source organism: Pedobacter nyackensis (assembly GCF_900176505.1). Classification (GTDB taxonomy): domain Bacteria; phylum Bacteroidota; class Bacteroidia; order Sphingobacteriales; family Sphingobacteriaceae; genus Pedobacter; species Pedobacter nyackensis. The sequence continues at coordinate 104,067 of NZ_FWYB01000005.1, forward strand.
TCGCTCACCATACGATGCCAATAACGGGTACTAAGGCTTATTGGGATGGCGTGCAATGGAAATTCCGCAGATTACCAGGCTTATCAGATATCAAAAGAAATGATGTTGTTGTTTTTAACTATCCTCAAGGTGATACTGTAGCGCTGGAACAGCAAGATGTAGATTATTACCAAATGGTAAGAGCTGAAGGTTGGGCAGCGATCAATAGCCGCTATACCATCGTAAGTAGACCAGTAGATAAAAGAGAAAATTATATCAAACGTTGTATCGGTATAGCCGGTGATACCATTACCATGAGCAATGGGATTGTATCCATAAACGGTAAACCCGAGAAATTAAAAAATACCGGAGAGATTAGTTACGAGGTGGTATTTAAAACACCTGATGTGAACCCAGCTGTTTTTGAAGACTTAGGGTTTAATATCTCTGATGACATCAGAAGTACCATGATGCCTAATGTTTATACGTTTAACGGCACTGAGACGATGATGAGTGAGGTTAAAAAACTCGACTTCATACAATCTGTAAAAGAATATACAGCAACGCCAGGTGAACGTGAAGGTGATATTTTTCCTTATGATCCCAACAGAAACTGGAACGTGGATAACTTAGGGCCAATCATTATCCCTAAAAAAGGGTGGACTGTTAAACTTGATAGTGTTACCATGCCGCTTTATGAAAGAAGCATTCGTATTTATGAAGGTAATAAGCTTGAAAAATCAGGTAATGGCTGGTTGATTAACGGTAAAGCTGCAGATAGCTATACCTTTAAAATGGACTACTACTGGATGATGGGTGATAACCGACATAGATCTGCCGACTCACGTTATTGGGGCTTTGTTCCTGAAGACCATATTGTTGGTAAAGCATTATTCATATGGATGAGTTACGATACCAACGGGTCGTTCTTCAGTAAAATCAGATGGAACAGATTGCTAAGAGGCATTCATTAAGATAAACCAGCTATTCCCATTTTAAGGGCTAGCGCATTCAAATCATTTACAACGGCATCTATTAAAGGGATGCCGTTTTTTTTGCGCTCATTTTCAAACGCATATTCCGGCTCGCCTGGAATAATAACCTTCTTATCAGGGTCTACAGTTTTAGCACTTTTAAAACGCTCGATCCAGTTATCCAGATGATCTTTAAAGTCTTGTGCCGGACGGAAGCCATCTACACGCATAGCGCCAAAAAAGTGACCAATACCTTCCCCTACAGGGTCGGTAGGTGGCTCAAGAAATGCAACGAAAGGGGGCACCCAAGGGCCATAATTAGCACCAGAGAGTACTGCTGATAAAATATCTACCGTAGCACCCAATCCATAGCCTTTGTGACTTCCATGGTCTTTATCACTGCCCAATGGTAATAGCGATCCGCCTTCTTTTAATTCATGTGGATTGATGGAGCCATTTCCATCTTTGTCTTGTACCCAACCTTCAGGAATAGGATGGTTTGCCCTTTGTGCGATTTCCAATTTGCCATTGGCTGCAGCTGCGGTTGCCATATCCACTACTACAGCGGGATACTTTCCTGCAGGGAAAGCATAACACATCGGGTTGGTACCGAGTAAACGTTCATTTGCATATGTAGGGGCTACCAGCGGACTGGCATTGGTCATGCTTATCCCAATCATATCTTCTTCCACCGCCATTAGCGCATGGTAACCGGCAATTCCAAAATGGTTGGAGTTTTTTACCGCTACCCAGCCACTACCATATGTCTTAGCTTTTTCTATTGCAATTTTCATAGCGAAAGGAGCAACAACCAAACCTAAGCCGCCATCACCATCTACAGTGGCAGTGGTAGCCGTTTCGTGAACTACTTTTACGATTGGATTGGCATTGATACGTTTCTTTTCCCATAACCTGATATAGCCACTTAAACGAGCTACACCATGAGAATCAATACCCCTTAAATCAGAACGTAGCAAAACATCAGCAGCAAGTTGCGCATCTGTTTGCGGACAACCCATTGTTAAAAAAACATTTTCTGTAAAGGAGCGTAAATGCTGCTCGGTAAAAGTGTAGAATTTCATTGTAATCAGGCAAATAATACGGTAAACTGGTGGTCCAAAGGTTTGAAAGCGGCGATTAACGATTCAATAAAATCTTCACCATACATTACATACATTGGAGCAATATTTAAAACTCTTTCCTGGAGTACTCCTGTAGGAAAGAGCTTGTCTTTTAGATCTTCGATCTGAGCCAGTGAAGTGGTATGCTTACGCTTTTCGGCCCTAAGCATTTTTTTCTCTAAACTACTGATCAATTTAAGCGCCTTGGTTTTTGCGGCCTCGGCAGATTGCGACAAGGTCTTGTCGATTTTATAGGCATTGAGTTTAATCTGATCAAAAACGGCACGAATAGCACGTTCTTCATCATTTAAAGAAAGCTGAAGGTGAACATGTGATTTGATCCACTCATTCTTAAGTGTTTCTGTTGTCGAGAATAGGTTTTTATAGCTGATACCTAAACTCTGCATCTTTGCCTCACTACGACTATCAATTACCAATGCCGAATTACGCAATAATAAAACCGGGAAATCAATTTTATAATGATCAAAATTAGTTTTTAACTGCAACCAATAAGTCACTTCAGCACCTCCGCCTATGTAGGCCAGGTTAGGTAAAATAACCTCCTGGTATACCGGTCGCATTACTACGTTCGGACTAAACCGTTCCGGATAATTATTAATCTCCTGTTGAAGTTCCTCTTTTTCAAAACTGATGTCGGTATTCATCACTTTGTAGAGCCCATTTTCTTCCACTATTCGCTCCCTCAGTTGGTCGGTCATGTAAAAGAAATTGATCTCCCTTGGGTTTACCTGCGGCTTATGCCCAAGTTCTTCCAATTTTGTATTGCTTTCAGAGATGAATTTAAAACTGTTTTGCTGAGTGATATCCTGATGTATAATTTCAGAGAATTGCTTTTTTAACTCGTGGTCATCTGCATCTACACAAACCAATCCATATTCACCAAATAGCGCATCTACCAATTCACGGGTAGCATCACTTAATTTGGTGTTGTTGGTGTAGGCTGCTTCGACTAGTCTGGATAACATGAGCCCGTTTTTACCAATCCCTAAATAGCCTTTATAAGCATTAAGGGTTTCAATGATATCTTTAGTGTCTAGTCTCCCGGTTGCTCCTGCAGCCTGTTTATTCCAGGCCAGCATTTTATCCTCAATCTTCACATGGTTGATCTCTTCAAAATCATGATCTTCTGTAGCCATCCAATAAACAGGTACAAAATTATAATCGGGAAATTGTAGTTTTAAATCTTTTGCAAGATTTATGGCTGTGATTATTTTATAAATAAAATATAGTGGGCCGGTGAAAATATTTAATTGATGACCAGTTGTAATGGTGAAAGTACGGTTGTCGCCTAGTAATTTGATATTGGTAGCGACAAGGTCCGGAGTTGAGCCGGATGAATATTGCCTTTGTAAAGTCTCAACCAATATGGATCTATCGGCCTTGAAACTACGATTTTTAATGGCTTCGGCGAAGCCATTAAAATCCGGAGTATATTTATAAAAAGACTTTAGCTGATCTTTTCCACTGATGTAGTCCAGTACAACAGCAGAAAAAGCATTCGTTTCCTGATAAGAGATGTGTTTAGCCTGCATTGTTACGAATTTAAGTTAATAAACCATAATTCTTAATCCGCGGCTTTTATTTTACAATCTGTCCATATAGGTCAAAGTCTTCCGCACGGTCGATTTTTACCTGTACGAAACTACCATTGGCAGCATAACCTGTATTTGCATCAATCAAAACTTCATTGTCAACCTCAGGAGAGTCAAATTCAGTACGACCGATAAAGAAGTCGCCCTCTTTTCTATCTATCAAAACTTTATAAGTTTTTCCAACTTTTTCCTGATTGATGTCGTATGAGATTCCTTGTTGTATTTCCATAATCGCATCTACACGTTGCTGTTTCACTTCTTCAGGAACGTCATCAACAAGACTATGTGCATGCGTTTTTTCTTCATGCGAATAAGTAAAGCAGCCCAGTCTGTCGAAACGGGTTTCTTCAACCCAATTCATCATTTCTTCGAAATCCTGTTCTGTTTCGCCCGGATAACCGCAAATCAGCGTTGTACGCATGGCTATACCAGGAACTTTATCTCTGATCTGGTTAACGATATCAATGGTTTTCTGTTTCGTGATACCGCGGCGCATTGATTTCAGCATATTGTCTGTGATGTGCTGTAAAGGCATATCCAGGTATTTGCAGATGTTCTCGCGCTCGTTCATGGCATCTAAAATTTCCATAGGGAAACCAGAAGGGTAGGCGTATTGAAGCCTGATCCATTCAATACCATTTACATCAGATAAACGACGTAACAATTCATCCAGGTTACGTTTTCCGTAAATGTCTAAACCGTAATAGGTAAGATCCTGGGCAATTAGAATCAATTCTTTTGTACCTCCGGCAGCTAATATTTTAGCTTCATTTACCAACTCCTGCATATCTCTCGAAACGTGCTTTCCACGCATTAGCGGAATGGCACAGAAAGAACATGGGCGGTTACAGCCTTCGGCAATTTTAAAGTATGCAAAATGAGAAGGGGTGGTTAGCAAGCGCTCACCAATCAACTCATGTTTATAATTTGCACCTAATGAGTGCAATAAGTTATTCAGATCATTGGTGCCAAAAAACGCATCCACATTAGTGATTTCGGCTTCCAGTTCGGGTTTGTAACGTTCAGATAGACATCCGGTTACAATTACTTTTCCTACTTTGCCTTCCTCTTTTAACTGGCTGTATTGTAATATGGTATCGATTGATTCCTGTTTGGCATTATCAATAAAACCGCAGGTATTGATCACTACGATATCATCTTTACCCATATGATTGGCTTCATGAACCACATCCATGCTGTTACCGCGTAGTTGACCCATTAAAACTTCAGAATCATAGGTGTTTTTTGAACAGCCTAAAGTGATTACGTTGATTTTAGGTTTTTTAACAGGGATTATTTTGGAAGTGTTTTTTGTATTCATGTGTTGTTGTTAATGGGTATTCTTTGCAATATGTCGAAGCGTTGGTTTATTTAAACAAGCTGTCAACAAATGCTTTTTTATCAAATAATTGCAGGTCGTTCATGCTTTCGCCAACGCCTATGTATTTTACAGGGATTTTAAACTGATCGGAGATTCCAATCACAACGCCCCCTTTTGCTGTACCATCCAGTTTGGTGATGGCCAATGCGTTTACGTCGGTAGCCTCTGTAAACTGTTTGCACTGCTCAAAAGCATTTTGTCCGGTAGAGCCGTCCAGTACCAATAATATTTCGTGTGGGGCAGAAGGAATTACTTTTTCCATCACATTTTTAATTTTGCCCAACTCGTTCATCAATCCTATTTTGTTGTGCAGACGGCCAGCTGTGTCAATAATCACTACATCTTCGCCATTGGCAACAGCTGACTGCAAGGTGTCATAAGCTACAGAAGCCGGGTCTGAGCCCATGGCTTGTGCAACCACACGAACACCAACGCGTTCACCCCAAAGTTTGATTTGCTCTACGGCTGCAGCTCTGAATGTATCGGCAGCACCTAAAACAACTTTAAGGTTTTCAGCTTTAAGTTTATGGGCCAGTTTACCAATGGTTGTTGTTTTACCAACACCATTTACACCAACCACCATAATTACATAGGGTTTATGCTGACCGTATTCAAATTGACGGAAGTCGTTACTGTTATTTTCTGCCAGTAGCAATTGAATCTCATCCCGAAGTAAGTGATTCAGTTCAGATGTCGATAAGTATTTGTCTTTGCTTACACGTTGCTGTATACGGTCTATAATTTTTAATGTAGTACTTACGCCAACATCAGAAGTCACGAGTACTTCTTCGAGGTTATCGAGTACATCATCATCAATGGTCGATTTGCCGGCAACAGCTTTAGTAATTTTACTAAAAAATCCTTCCTTAGTTTTTTCTAATCCCTTATCCAGAGCCTCTTGCGCTTCAGGCGCAGTTTCTTTTTTCTTGAAAAAATCGAATAAACCCATACGAATGTATAACAAAACAAAAAAAGCCCTCCCCGTAAAAAGGGACGGCTTTAATATTATTAAATATTAAAATTATTTTTTAGATGCAGAAATAGCATCTTGAACGTGATCGTTGTGAACAATAACTTCTTTGAAAGAATAAGCTCCTTTGTCAGATTTAGTCATTGTAATAACTTTCGAATATTCTTTTCCTTTACCCGTTTTAAGGGTAGCAACTACCTTTTTTGCCATGATTTAATGGATTGTATTTAGTTAATAAACTAAATTGATATTACTTAATTTCTTTGTGAACCGTTACTTTTCTCAATACCGGGTTGAATTTTTTCAATTCTAAACGCTCAGTAGTGTTTTTACGGTTTTTAGTAGAGATATATCTAGACATACCAGGCATGCCGCTAGTTTTATGCTCTGTACACTCTAGAATAACTTGTACTCTGTTACCTTTTTTTGCCATTTTATATACTATTAAGGTTGATTCACATCAACCAATGTTATTTACAAATACCCCTTTTTCACGAAACGACTGATCGCTTCAGTAATACCAATTTTATTGATGGTTTTGATAGCTGAAGTAGATACTTTCAGTGTTATCCAACGATCTTCTTCAGGAATATAAAATTTCTGAAGTTGTAAGTTGGGATAAAACTTACGTTTAGTTTTAACGTTTGAGTGAGAAACATTAAAACCTGTCATCGCCATTTTTCCGGTTAAATCACAAACTCTAGACATGCCTTTATTTATAGTGTTAAATATACTTTCTTAATTTTTTTAAGAGTGTGCAAATATCAATAAAATATTTGTATTCGTCAAGGGCTCTCCAAAATATTTTTAATTTATTTCCAGAGGGTTGTGGTTTTGAAATTGCAACCCGGAGTTCTTGATTGTCCTAAATCTACTTACAGACTCTTCTTAGTGCGGCAAAGATATTAATAATACGCTGTTTACCTATTTATTTTTTCTTTTCGGCTATTTGAGTGTGAAATCTGGTAGCTATTATATGGTTTGTTGGGGCAGACTGCATTCGGTTCCATATTTAATTAATTTTTTTAAGCGGATTGATTTTTTGGACAATGATTCGTGTTTTTTATGTATTTTAGATCCCCTTTAGCAGCTGAGAATCAGTTTTTTCTTTTAAATGGTTGGTTCTCAGGTTTTGATGTTGTGGTAATCGGCTGAATTTTTGTGGATTACGACGTAAAATTGCATACTTTTGCATTGATTTTGGAGTGGTGGAATTTAATTAACGCATTGTAAAAATTGGATCAGATGAAATTACATACCAGGCAATTGGTTGCTGAAGCATTATCACTTATGAGCAAGAGTGTGGCAAATAGCCTCCCTGTGTATGATGATGGGCAGTTTATTGGTAAAATAACTTATGTAGAGTTAAAGGAATTTATAAACGATGAGGCAAAAACTGACGGGACTTTAGCACATCGAATGAATTTTGAATTGGGAACAGCCTGGGCTACCATCAAGAAAATGAGAATTGATGGTTACAAGGAACCGGCTAAAGAGAATTATACCAGGAAACTAGTTGTGAGATTTAGCTCAGCAGCAGCAGTTGCGCTGGTTTTGCTCGGATTAACATGGTTGTTTTTTAAGCCTGCAGATTTAATACCTGCTGCGCAGCAAAACCTGGTGATTACCGGGTTAAATAAAATAATGCTGGTTTTGGCAAATGGGGAACAGGTGCCTTTGAACGGTGAGAAAAAAGGTGTGACGATAGATGGTTCAAAACTAATTTATAATGATGGAAGTAATGTTCTTGAGAAAGGAATGCCCTCATTAGACAAAAAGCTAATGGCTGTGTATACCTCAAATGGTGGTTTATATCAGTTAACGCTACCCGATGGGACTAAAGTCTGGCTAAATGCTGCAAGCAGTTTGAAATTTCCCGCAACTTTTGCCGGTGCTTCTCAACGCAGAGTGGAGTTAAGTGGGGAAGCTTATTTTGAGGTTGCTAAGGTGATACAACAAGCTAAACGATTGCCTTTTATCGTGGTTAGTGATGGGCAGGAAATAGAAGTCCTGGGCACGCACTTTAATGTAAGTGCCTATAAAAGCAATGGAGGCGTAAGAACTACTTTGCTCGAGGGTAGCGTAATGGTTAGGTTATCAGCTCAAAAGGATAAGTTGTCGAAAACAATGGATCCAGCATCTGTAGATCCGCTGAAAATTGAAGGTGGAAAAACTGAAGTGTTGCTTAAACCTAATGAGGAGGCTATTTTGACAGGTACTGATATTGCTGTTAAACACGTAGATGCTGCAGAAGCCATTGCCTGGAGAAATGGAGAGTACATATTCCGTAACACTTCTCTTAATGATATAATGGACGTTGTAGCGCGATGGTATGATATGGATGTAGTTTATCAAAGCAAAGGAGCCGGCGATGCAGTTTTAGGAGGAAGTATTGCCAGGGCCGCAACAATCCAGGATGTATTAAAAATGCTGGAATTAATAGCAGATGTTCATTTTAAAATAGAGGGCAGGAGGATTACCGTAAAATAATAATGCGTTTAAAAGAGGGAGCTTTTATCTTAGTTCTGCTTCTGGTTAATGTGGCTGCACAGGCCCAGAAGTTGAGGTATATAAAAAAGAATGTGTCGCTGGTAAAACTTTTTAAAGAAATAAAAAGTCAGACAGGAGTTAGTGTGGTTTGGAATGAAAAGGAGTTTAATGTCGATCAGCAGATCGATGCTAATTTTCGGAATATCGAACTTAAAAGAGTAATGGATGAGGTTTCCGGAAAGATTCCCTTAACCTATACCATGATGGGTAAAATGATCATTGTGAAAGAACGCAAGATTGTTGATATTCCAGAGCAGCAGGTTCTTGCGGAAGCAAAAATCAAATCATCCCTTGAAGATAGAATGGGAGCGGTTCAGTTACAACAAGTAAACATTGTAAGTACCGGATACCAGCAGCTGCCAAAAGAAAGAGCCCCAGGGAGCTTTGTACTCGTGGATAGTGCTCAGCTGAACCGGAAAGTGGGCCCCGATATTTTTAGTAGGTTGGAGGGAATTACCAGTGGTTTGATGTTCAACAAAAATACAGTCGCAAGTCTTGGCGGTGGTTTAGATCTGTCCATCAGAGCAAGAAGCACCATTTATGCAAATGATCAGCCATTGGTCATTTTGGATAATTTCCCTTTGTATGGTGACTTTAATTCCATTAACCCTCATGATGTGGCCAGCATCACTGTATTAAAGGATGCAGCTGCTGCATCTATCTGGGGTGTAAGGGCTGGTAATGGTGTAATTGTAATCACGACGAAGAAGGCCAAATTTAACCAGTCACTAAATGTGAGTTTCAATAGTAATTTGACGGTTGCGGCTAAACCTGATGTTTTTTACAGTCCAAATTATTTGTCCTCATCAGATTTTATTGACATCGAGACTTTTTTATTTAACAAAGGCCGGTATGATGTAGCCTTAGGGGATAAAATTAATTATCCGGCAGTTTCTCCTGTGGTGAAACTTTTAGATCGACAAAGGAAAGGGCAGTTGTCAGCAGCAGTAGCGGCTGAGCAAATTAATGCGCTGCGTAGAAATGACATTAGAAATGAGGAACTTAAGTATTATTACCGGAATCCGGTTTCTCAGCAATATTTTCTAAACCTGAGTAAAGGGACAAGCCGATCTAATCATTATCTTTCTGCAGGTTATGATCGACAACAGTTCAGTCTGGTCAATAATGAAGATACCCGGATCACTGTCAATACGCAGCATTCGGTGAAATTGTTGAAAAACCTGGAGTTGACAGCAGGTCTTTATTATGTAAGGAAAAATGGAAAGTCAGATAGTACTATACTAACAAAGGGAAAGATTTTTCAACCCTATTATCAATTTAGAGATGCTAGTGGCCGAGCCTCAGTTTTTGAAATGGACTTCAATACAGATTTTACAACAGAAGCGCTTTCCAAAGGTTTTTTAGATTGGTCTTACAGACCTTTGGATGAATTGGGAAAATCTCCTGATATTTTGAAAAGTAACGATTTGCGTTTAGATGGAGGATTAAAGTATACGGTTGTTCCCGGATTAAGCGTCATGGTTAAGGCGCTGTATAATCGCGCTACTTATGGTTTTGATGAATTTCATGGAATTGAAACCTATTCGACCAGAAATTCAATTAACAGGTTTTCCATTGTAAACGGAGGGCAGGTCACCGGTTATAATGTCCCTTTAGGAGGGATTCTGTTTCAGCGTAAAATGAAATATGAATCGAAAAACTTCAGGACGCAGCTCAATTATGAGAAAGACTGGGACAAGCATGCTGTGTCTGCACTGGCTGGGTATGAACTTTCTGAATATGATAGTCAGGCTAATCAGTATTTAAGTTATGGCCTTAATTCCGCATCAGGGCAACCAGCTGTGGTGGATACTTTAAGCGTCTTTAATCAATATCCTTCCGGAACTGGAAAGATCAGTGCTGGAAGGAATCTCTTTGGAAAGTTAGATAGAATTCGTTCAGCCTTCGCCAATGCATCCTACACTTATGATCGGAAATACACATGGTCAATTAGTGCCAGGATGGACGCATCTAATTATTTTGGTGTGAAAACCAATCAAAAAAACGTGCCGCTTTGGTCTGCAGGAACTTTATGGCAGTTGGATAGGGAATCTTTTTATAAGGTTAGTTGGTTGCCTGTTTTGAAGTTACGGGCCTCTTATGGCTATAACGGAAATCTGGATAAGACGAATACGGGGATCGCAACCATCAGAAATAGTAGCATGACTGCTACATATACTAACCTTCCATTTGTGAATTTAGTTAGTGTTGGGAATCCGCAATTGCGGTGGGAAAAAATAGCTATAGCGAATTTTGGTATTGACTTCGGTTTTAAAGATCAGGTGGTTTCTGGCCGGTTTGAGTATTATTTTAAAAGTGGTACTGATATGCTAGGTGATAAAACTTTTCCCGCTAGTTCAGGGATAATGTTCTTAAGAGGGAACTACTCAAAAATGAAGGGCAGTGGTATTGATCTTATGCTAACAGCGCAAAACCTAAAAGGCAAAGTTAAGTGGCAGACGAATTTTTTACTTTCGGCGATGCAGGATAGAATTACACTATATGATGTAGTTGGATCAGAAAATACAGACTATGTAGGAGAATCGAGTATAAGACCTGTAGTGGGTAAGCCGGTTAATGGTATCTACAGTTACAAATGGGCGGGGTTAGATCCTTTGACAGGTGACCCTCGTGGTTATTTACACGGCGAAATTAGTAAGGAATATAGTCGTATTATGGCAGAAACAAAATTGGATGAACTGGAGTACCATGGGGCTGCTCGTCCTACTGTGTTCGGAGGATTAAATAATACCATTTCTTATCGTAGATTTACTTTAGGTTTTAACATCGGCTATAAATTGGGGTATTATTTCAAGAAACCCACGGTAAATTATTTCAGTATGTATGAGGGTTTAACTGGAGCCACGAATGTAGATTTTACGCAACGCTGGCAAAAAAGTGGTGATGAAAAAATAACCAATATACCATCAATGGGTAAATATGAAGACGGTCCAGCAAGAGATAGATTTTATAATGGTTCTTCTGTAAGGGTAGCAAAGGGTGACCACATCAGGTTGCAGGATATCAGTTTCAGCTTTGATCTGGATCGTTCCAATTGGAAGAATATCCCGATGAAACATGTGCAATTGTATGCTTATGTTAATAATTTGGGCCTGATCTGGAAGGCCAATGATTTTGGATTAGATCCGGATGTTGTTCCCTATACAGGCGACCGTTTATCTTACCCATTACCGATAAGTTTTTCTGTAGGAATTAAGACAGGTTTTTAACGGGGGAAATGTTTATGAAGATGAGAGGAAAATTGAGGTATTTACACATTGTAGGTTTACTGTTGATCCTTCAGTCATGTGGTAAAGACTGGTTGGAGGCTAAACCCGACAAGGGATTAATTGTTGCAGGTAGTATAAAAGATTATCAGGCTCTTCTTGATAACTCCGGATTATTTAACAACTTTCAGGCTGTTGGGTTAGGGGAAATAGGTGCCGGAGATTTTTACATTACCCCGTCGGCCTGGGGAGCCTTATTTAATGTTCAGGAAAGATCTGCTTATATATGGGAGCAGACTTCCAATTTTTATAAGGGAGAACGTAGCTCTGATTGGGAAAATGCTTATAAGCGGATTCTAAATGCTAATATAGTTCTGGAAGGGATTGAAAAAGTAAAACCTGCTGGAAATGAACAACAGGAATGGAAGAATGTTAAAGGGAGTGCTTTATTTTTTCGTGCCTTTGATTTTTATAACCTCGCGCAGGAATATTGTATGGCATATCGGCCAGCTACGGCAATTAAGGATTTGGGATTGCCTTTACGACTGGAATCTGATGTAAATGTAAACGTGAAGCGAAGTAACCTTCTGCAAACTTATGACCAGATCATTGCAGATTTGAAAATAGCAGCAGGTTTGTTAGGTACCAGGCCATTGTATAAAACCAGGCCATCTAAAGAGGCTGTGTATGCTTTAATGGCCAGAACTTATCTTTCAATGGAAAATTATGACGAAGCTGGAGTATATGCCAATCTGGCTTTGCAAATTCAATCTGATCTGATGGATTATGCTAAGATAAACAATGTAGGCACCTATCCTATCTCAAGATTCAATAGTGAGGTAATTTTTCACAGTACTTTTAGTTATGGCATATTCAACATCTCCAGATTAACTGTTGAGCCTGCTTTATATGGGGACTATGCACTTGCGGATTATCGGAGATCGTTGTTTTTTACTACGAACGCAAATGGCATGACCTTTCGAGGTAACTATGGTAATGATAAAAACCTGTTTGGCGGACTGGCAACTGATGAATTGTATTTGATTCGTGCAGAATGTAATGCGAGAAAGGGTAAGACATTGCTTGCTTTAGCGGATCTAAATCTTTTACGACGGAACCGCTGGAAGGGGAATTATCAGGATTTAGAGAGTATTGACCCTGAGGTCGTGCTGGGATATGTATTAAAGGAGCGTAGAAAAGAGCTGTTGTTTAGAGGGCTTCGCTGGTCCGATTTGCGAAGGCTAAATAGGGACAATAGATTTGCTGTTACTTTAAACAGGACGTTGAATGCTAATACTTATACTTTGCAACCAAACGATGGAAGGTATGTTTTTCCTATTGACGAAGAAGAACTTCGCTTAAGTGGAATTGAGCAAAACCTACGTTAGGTCGAATAGGAGGTTGCCCCCTAAGGCAACCTCTTTATTTTTTTATTCAAAATGACCAGATGTAACAGAGTTAGACTGGAATGTAACACCAGTGGTTGGCAGAGGATCTCCGTCATTACTTGGCGCTGGATTACTCCCTAACTCCCAATTTGCAGTACATAGAGTCCCCCCGGCTTCACACCTATCTCCGGAATAATATTCGTAGCCTCTGGGATCAGTAGGTGAAGGATAGTCCATGTTTGTCTTGTAATAAGTAAAAACAGTCTGAGTTTCTTTTGTAGAATACATGCTGACCCCAAATGCTAGCCCAGCTGCGAGAACGCCAATTGCTCCTTTTTTGATGTTGTTCATTTTATGTAAAATTAATTAATTTGAGCTGTTGATATATTTCTTCTTTTCTGATTATAGTAAGGCCGAAAATTGCGAGCGTTACAAAAGCCAGATTAAACCAGATATGTTGCTGCCAGGTCATGGCGCTAATTACACCTCCACAATGACAAGGTAATTTACTGCCAGAAAGAACCATGTAGATCAGGTAAAGGGTAAATGCAGATATAAGTAGAAGCGAAGCTTGTAGGCCCGCTTTTCTAACTGATGGAATGATCAGGATAATGCTGATGATAATTTCAATGATTGGAATTGCCCAGGCTATGATCATATGGTAACTACCGATTAATGGGGATTTGGCCAATGTGGAAGCAAAAGACTTTATGGTTAGTAGTTTATCCGCTGCAGTATACATAAAAAGTATAATGAATGAATAAGCAATTATATCAATGATGATTTCGCGGGTTTTAGCAGACAGACGAAAGGCCGTCTGTTTGTTTAATGTAGTTTCCATGATGTCCCTTATTGTATTTCCCTAAAAGTAAAATTGCAGTACATTTTTCTATAAAAAAATGTAAAATGCCAATATACTTAAAAAACGTTTGTGAATTTCTTTAACCCGGATAAATTTTTACATTTATTTAATTGTACTCAAATGAAGTTTGATCGCATTGTTTACCTCCCTTTTTAAAGATAGGATAACGATGATTCAGCTGAAGGAAGGAAGATGCATAAAAGGAAATATTTTATTAAATTGGCAATGGAAAGCATACTGCAGTAAAAAATTTTATAAAAGTTTTGATAGCTTTTTAATAAAGTTATATTTGAACTTTAGTACCGAAACAAATTAAACCATGCAAATTAAATCATTTGAAGAGTATCAAAAAACTTATCAGTATAGTGTAGATTACCCTGAACAGTTTTGGGAGGGGATAGCTAATAATTTTCAATGGAGAAAGAAATGGAATAAAGTATTATCCTGGAATTTCTCAGAACCCAATATTAAGTGGTTCGAAGGGGCGAAGCTCAATATTACTGAGAATTGTTTAGATCGTCATTTGGCAGAAAATGGAGATAAACCGGCCATAATCTGGGAACCAAATGATCCGCAAAAAGAAAGCATCACCCTAAGCTATAAAATATTACATGAGCAGGTTTGTCGTTTTGGCAACGTTTTAAAAAAGAATGGTGTAAAAAAAGGCGACAGGGTATGTATTTATATGCCAATGGTGCCCGAACTTGCTGTAGCTGTTCTGGCCTGTGCACGTATTGGTGCAGTCCATTCCGTAGTATTTGGAGGTTTCTCTGCTAAGTCTATTGCCGACCGTATCAATGATGCCGAATGTAAAGTAGTAATCACTGCTGATGGTGCATTTAGAGGAAGCAAACAAATACAGTTAAAAGAAGTAATTGACGATGCCCTGATTGGCTGTCCTACAGTAGAGCGGGTAATCGTTTTAACCCATACCCGTATGGCTGTATCTATGCTGAAAGGCAGAGATGTTTGGTGGGAAGATGAAATTAAACTGGTAGATACCAATTGCCCGGCGGAAGAAATGGATGCAGAGGATCTGTTGTTTATTTTATATACCTCAGGCTCTACGGGAAAACCTAAAGGTGTGGTACATACTATTGGAGGTTATATGGTTTATGCCGGATATACCTTCTCGAATGTATTCAATTACCAGCCTGATGAGGTATTCTTCTGTACGGCTGATATCGGATGGATTACCGGTCACTCTTATATCGTTTATGGTCCGCTTTCACAGGGAGCTACCACTTTAATGTTCGAGGGAATCCCTACTTATCCTGATGCTTCAAGAATGTGGCAGGTAGTAGAAAAACATAAAGTAAACATTTTATATACCGCACCTACAGCCATCCGCTCGTTAATGAGCTTTGGCGAAGAACCCTTAAAAGGAATTGATTTAAGCTCCCTGAGGGTTTTAGGGTCCGTAGGCGAACCGATAAATGAAGAAGCATGGCATTGGTTTGATGAGAAAATCGGAAAAAGTAAATGTCCGATTGTAGATACCTGGTGGCAAACTGAAACCGGTGGTATCATGATCTCGCCGATTGCGAATGTTACGCCTACGAAACCAAGTTTTGCAACTTTGCCTTTACCCGGAATACAACCAATTTTGGTTGATGAACAGGGTAAGGAAATAGAAGGAAACGGGGTGAATGGTAACTTGTGTATTAAGTTCCCATGGCCAGGTATGTTACGTACAACTTACGGTGATCACGAACGTTGCAAGTTAACTTACTTCTCCACTTATAAAGACCTGTATTTTACGGGTGATGGCTGTTTAAGAGATGAAGATGGCTATTACAGAATTACAGGAAGGGTAGATGATGTGATCAATGTTTCCGGGCACAGAATTGGTACTGCTGAGGTAGAGAATGCAATTAATATGCATGCCGGTGTAGTAGAAAGTGCTGTAGTAGGCTATCCACATGATGTGAAAGGTCAGGGTATTTATGCCTTCGTGATTAATCCTAATGTGCATAACGATGAAGATCTAACCCGTAGGGATATTCTTCAAACAGTTACCAGAGTAATTGGCGCTATAGCCAAACCGGATAAAATTTTATTCGTATCAGGCTTACCTAAAACACGTTCCGGGAAAATTATGCGTCGAATCTTAAGAAAGATCGCAGAAGGAGAAACACAACAAATTGGTGATGTTTCTACATTGCTTGATCCAGCAGTGGTAACTGAAATTGTTGAAAAAGCAGGTAAATTGAAATAAGCCCGCCAAACGCGATATTTAAAAGAAAAGGGGAATTAGCAATCGTTATTTCCCCTTTTCTTCAAAAGAGTAATCGCTTATAGTATCTCGTTCGGATTTATACCTTGAATTCCGATATCCAAAATGGTATAAGACAAGTATAAGACACAACCTCATCGATTCTGTATAGGTCCAGTGTACCTCCAGTGTACCTCCAGTATACCTTTTCTATTCAAACGTATATACTTCATACGTTGTTCAATTTTCAGTTAGGGTTGCCTTAGTCTGAACCGAACCAACACCGTCGCGATAGCGAATGATCACCGAAGCAGGAGGCCAGTCATACAAAAGGCATATAAGAGGCATACAAGAGGTATAGATGTGTATTATATTAGGAAACATAGTTGCTGATAGTTTATACCTGGGGCAGGTTTTTGGTGCTTAATGGATTGTTAAAATATTGGATTTCTTTCCAGTATTTTACTGTTTGTGTTTTTGTGTTAATTTATTTGATAATTATTGTAGTTTTAAGTTTTTTTAGCTATATTGGGATAAGCATATATGCCTGATATAGAACCGAAAATTTAAGCCTATGAAATAGAGAAATATAAACAACATATCGAATTACTTCTTAAATGAGGTATTAATTTAAAGAGTCTCTCCTGGCTAATTCTCACAAATGCAGGACAGGGACAATAGATTAATGCCCATAACAAATATTATTGTACTTTTGAAGGTGCACTATAGCGTTATGGGCTCTATTGTAAATCCGTGTCCATAGGCCGTGAGAAGCCTGCCAGGGCGGTATTTAGAGCTCGCTATGGTGCATCTTCGTTTTACCCCTATCTGCGGTTAAAACCGATCATCAAGCTATTTCTAAATTCCCTCGGGACTCATATTATTCATCTTTAAAATCAATAGTATGAAACTCACTCAACTCGAAGACCAAAAAACTATTTATTACATTAAGGAATTTAACGACGAACTGGGAATCCCCATCCAGGTTGCCTTTGATGATTTAGATGCTGCCAGAGCCTATATAAATAGGTTTAGAACTTTCGGTGACGCCGAAATTATAGAATGCCACCTTAATCCTGTTTTTTACACCGATATAAACAGAGACTGCTATTTTATCCAGTTTAACCGGAAAAATGATATGGTTACGACTTACCTGGTTACTGACCTGCAGCGTGCTGAACTTGCCTTTAGCGGACAGTACTTTTTTGAAGGAGACCTAATTTGCATTTATGTAATGGCGGTAACGCAAGGTGAAGCTGTAAAAACAGCTCATCAAATTAAAGATATGCTAGTAAAGCAAAATCCCTAATTGTTTTATTCATAACAATATGAATTGCCGGGGGAAATGAAAGAAGTTTTTTTACTGAAACAAAAACAACGTATACGCGATAAACAATTTGCTTAAAGACGAGTTCCCGGCATAAAGTTGATAACGCTATGCCGGGGACATCAGTCCCTTTAATGATGGGTGCCATCGGGTATTAATACCCGAAAATCTGCTCTAATGATAATTTGGTAACCTTTCCAAATTTCTCCATGTCTTCCATTTTTACATTTTTTTCGGAAGCAACAATACAATAAGTATAAGGCTTGTTTGCCACTTTCTCTTGATGGAATGTTTTGATATCAGCAAAATTTAATGGTTTTAAACCAACGTACTCATCTATTCTTGAGTCGTGATCAAATCCCAGTTTCTTGTCCGCAAAATAGGCAGAAATGATATCTTGCTTGGTGATCCTGTTTGTTTCAATCGCATTTAAGGCATTCCCTTTCGATACGTCGAAAGATTTGTCTGCTCTTGGAAGATCGTTCAATAGCTCATTCATTCCTTTCACAGCCTCATTCATTTTGTCTGCCTGGCTTCCAACATAGGCAACCATCGCATATTCCTTATCTTTTTTATCAGGTGAAGAATAAACAGCGAAGGTAGAATAAGCCAATGCTTTCGACTCTCTGATGGTTTGGAATACGATAGAGCCCATACCACCACCAAAATAGCTGTTAAATAAGTTTACTTTTGATGCGAGTGCTGAATCGTAAGTTCCACTATTACGTACCCATCTTACTTCTGATTGTACCATGTCGTAATCAGCAAACAAAACCTGGTTGCTGCCAGTGCTGGTATAGCTGAATTTTTTAACAGGAGCCGCAGCGGTAAATTCACTGGGCAATTTGTGTAATTTGCTGATTTCTGCTGTAAAATCACTAAGTGTTTTCGGACCGAAATAAGTAATTGTGTGCTTGTACTTATTGATGTTATGGATGATATCCACTAGTTGCTCCGAGCTGATGTTTTTAATAGCATCATTACTTAGCGTATAATTAAAAGGGTTATTTGCACCGTACTGTGCATAGGTAGTTAAACCACCTAATATGGCAGTTTTGTTTAATTTATTATTGTCCCTTCCTTTTAAAATACGGTTTTTAAGCTCGGAGAGGGCTTGCTCATTGGGTTTGCAATTAGCAAAGATATACTCCACTAAACTTACTGCCTTATCAAAGTTTTCCTGTAATCCTGTGATGGTGATGGCTGCATTTTCGTTACCCACGCTGAAGCTATAGTTACAGGCGATATTGTAAAATTGCTTGTTGATCTCTTCAGCAGAATATTTATCCGTATTTAAAAAAGTGAGGTATTGTGCCGCATAAGGTAGCAATTGGGAATTCCATGCACCAACATCAAACCTGTATGTTAAGCTAAAGATACTGTTGTCTTTGTTTTGAACGGTAATTACATCAGCTATGCCTTCTTTACCAAAGTTTAAGTCTTTCTTGTAATCTAAGAATTTAGGCGCAATTGGTTTTACCGGCATGGTGTATAAACTTTTAGCGAAGCCCGACGTTTCAGTAGCATTGGTGTTAACAGGAGTAATGGCAGGTTTTTCAACTTTTGCAATGCTTTTATCTTCTCCTTTGTGCTTGTAGGTTACCACATAGTTGTCTTTAAAGAACTGATTGGCAAAGTCGGTAATCTGCTTTTTAGTGATTTTCGACATGGCATCAGGAGTGTTTAACGACTTGTCCCAGTTTGCACCACGATTAAGTATAAACTCGTTAGTAAGGGCTTCAACGCGGAATACGTTTTTATCGAAAGCCTCTAATAGACCTAATTTGCTATTGGCTACAGTGGCCTTGATCAGGCTTTCATCAAATTTTCCACTTTTAAGGATGTTGATCTGATCTAATAAAAGTTGTTGTGCCTGCTCCAATGTCTGGCCTTGTTTAGGTTGTGCATATAAAGAAAAGATACCGTAATCTTTCATCTGCTGGTAACCTGCACCGGCACCCTGTACTTTTTGTTGCTGCAATAAATTAATGTCTATTAAACCGGCTTTCCCGTTTGAAAGGATGCTGGAAATAAGATCAAGCAACATACTTTGGGTAGTACTTTCTGCATAGCCTCTATAAGAGATTTTTACGCTTTCAGCACTAGGACCATATACATCAACTTTTTGGACTGTGGTAAGTGGTTTTTCAGGTGCAGGATTGTATAAATCAAGCGGTTTTGGCTTCATATAGGCGAAAGACTGATCTATTTTTTTAATCATTTCATCCGGATTAAGGTCGCCGGCCATTGCAATGATCATGTTGTTTGGCACATAATACTTATTGTAGTATTTTCTGATCTCGACAAGTGAAGGATTTTTTAA
This sequence comes from Pedobacter nyackensis, assembly GCF_900176505.1. Lineage (GTDB taxonomy): Bacteria > Bacteroidota > Bacteroidia > Sphingobacteriales > Sphingobacteriaceae > Pedobacter > Pedobacter nyackensis. The sequence goes on from NZ_FWYB01000005.1 coordinate 123,997, forward strand.
ATGCTCAATTGTTCCGATGGTGGTTTGCTGACCATAGTTATGTGTTGGGAATAGCTTTTCTGAAGTTTTTTCCTGTACTTTCCAGGTGTCGTTATCTAAACCGCGGTTCTTTTCTTCGTAAACGGCTTCCAGCTCAGTATGAAAAATACGGAACACCGGACTGCGGAAACGTTCTGCCTGCAAGGCTAAAAACTGATCTGTTGCATTGGAAGGGAAATCCTCTTTGTAAACGGTTTCTTCGTACCAGGTATGTGCGTTGGTCGACTGCCCGCCTATAGATTTCATCATTTTATCATACTCGTTCGCAATAGAAAAGTTAGATGCTTGGCCAGAAGTTTTGTCAATCTCGGCATAGATCGCCTTGCGTTTTGCCGGATCTGTAGTTCCACGGTATTGCTCGTAAAGCGTCGAGATTTTATCCAATAATGGCTTTTCCTTTGTATAGTCCATGGTTCCGAATTTATCCGTTCCCTTAAATAATAAATGCTCCAGATAATGGGCCAAGCCTGTTGCGGTAGCCGGATCAGTGTTGCTTCCTGCTCTTACAGCCAGACGGAACTCAATAATGGGTTCTTTTGTGTTTGGAGAGAGTACAACGGTAAGTCCGTTTTTTAGCGTGTAGAAACGGGATTTTGTAGGGTCGTTGGTTACGTACTTATAACTGTACCCACCAGATGAGGCTGTTTTCCACTGATAGGTAGATTGAGCCATCAAGCTTGTCCCTGCAATTAATAAGCAGACAAGCAGCAATAGTTTGTGTTTCATTTAGAATAATTATTAGTTAGTTTTTTTATTTAGCCCGGATGTATCTTCCCTGCTCTTATCAATAAACTTTTGACACAAATCGGTTTAATAAGTTACAGCGACTCGTTATAACCCGGGGGCAAATATAAATTGAAACCTAAGTTTTTTGCCCGAATTCTTGTACTTTTACTGCTACATAAGTTATTTAGTTAACTGTGTATACCCTTAATATAATTACATGAAGAAGCAAAATTCAAAACCCAATATTTTAGTCGTAAACGATGATGGCATTACAGCTCCAGGCATTAAAAACCTGATCGATGTAATGATGGAAATTGGTAATGTGGTGGTTGTGGCGCCAGATGGACCACAGTCGGGCATGGGCCACGCTATTACTATTGGAAAGCCATTGCGTTTTGATCGTGTAGATTTATATCCGGGAGTAGAAATGTATAAATGTTCGGGTACCCCGGTAGATTGTGTAAAGCTCGCTGTAAACAAGATCTTTAAAGGCCAAAAGCCTGATCTATGCGTTTCAGGAATTAACCATGGTTTAAATAACTCTATCAATGTAATCTATTCAGGCACCATGTCGGCCGCCGTAGAAGGTGCTATTGAGGGCATTCCTTCAATAGGCTTTTCACTGGATGATTTTTCTCAGCAGGCGGATTTTAGCCACTGTAAAAAGTTCATTAAGACGATTTCCATGCAGGTTCTGGAACATGGATTACCACCGGCAACTTTGCTGAATGTTAATTTCCCTAATGGTGATGACCTAAGGGGTATAAAAATCTGCCGACAAGCGAATGCCAAATGGGCGGAAGAGTTTGATGAAAGAAAAGATCCTTATGAACGTCCGTATTACTGGCTTACAGGTGTTTTTCAAAATAATGATAAGGGTGAGGATACAGACGTTTGGGCATTGGAGCATGGGTATGTGTCGGTAGTTCCGGTACAGTTCGATCTTACTGCTCATCATGCTATTCCGGTATTGAACAGCTGGACTTTTGATGTTCCCGGATTGCCTTCTGCAACAACGGAAGAAATAAGAAGAACTGCAGCACCTGATGGCCCTTCACTTGGATAATCAGATGATAGGAAGTCGACTAACACAAATTAAGAATTCTGTATTTATTGGTTTGGGCATCGGATTGGTGATCCCTGGAATATTGCTTTCGGTAGTCTGGTATCTGATGCACAAATTTGCCTTTCTAGCTAAGGCCGATCTGTTACTGATTGGATGCATTGCTGTAAATGCGCTGCTAATGCATTATTTTTTTAAATTGAATAAGGAAAATATCGGTCGGGGCATTATCAGTGCTACTTTTATCTGGGCCTTTGCTTTTTTCTTTTATAAAATGAGCCGTTAATGAGGTATTACTTAGTAGCAGGAGAGGCATCTGGTGATTTGCACGGAGCCAATTTAATGAAAGCCTTAAAGGCTGAGGATGCCAATGCTGAATTCAGGTATTATGGCGGCAATAAAATGCATGCCGAAGGTGGTGTGCTGGATAAACATTATTCGGAAATGGCTTTTATGGGCTTTACCGAAGTAGTGTTAAATCTTCGTACCATCTTTAAAAATCTGAAGGCCTGCAAAGCGGCGATACTGGCTTATAAACCTGATGTGCTTATTCTGATAGATTTTCCTGGCTTTAACCTGAAGATTGCTGAATTTGCAAAGGCTAATGGCATCAAAGTTTGCTATTATATCTCGCCAAAGGTTTGGGCCTGGAATCAGAAACGTGTGCTTAAAATTAAGCGGATTGTAGATAAATTGTTCTGCATCTTGCCATTTGAGGTTGATTTTTACAAGGAATGGGGGATGGATGTCGATTATGTAGGCAATCCTTTGCTGGATGAAATCGCGCAATTTACACCGGACGCTGAGTTTAGAAAAAAATATCATCTTGAAAGAGATATCATTGCTTTGTTACCTGGTAGTCGCAAGCAAGAAATAGAGCGCCTTTTACCAGATATGTTAAGTGTAACTCAGTCTTTCCCTGATTACGATTTTGTAGTAGCTGCGGCGCCAAGTTTTGATGAAGCCTATTACAGACAATTTATTAAAACAGATAATGTAAAGCTGGTTTTTGCACAAACTTATAATCTATTGCATGTGGCCAAAGCAGCTATCGTTGCTTCAGGCACGGCAACATTGGAGACCGCACTTTTTCATGTGCCTCAGGTAGTGGTTTATCGCGGTGGAGCCATTTCTGTAGCCATAGCACGCGCATTGGTCAAGATCCGTTTTATATCTCTGGTTAATTTAATTATGGATAGGGCTGTGGTTACCGAGCTCATTCAAAATGATTGTAATACCGGGAAGATTACGAGTACGCTAAGTGGCATCTTAACCGGTACGGAAAGAGAACAAATGTTGAACGATTATGAAGAGTTATCGGCAAAAATGGGTACTGCCGGAGCTTCTGCGCGTACTGCTAAACTGATTCTTGCTTACTTGAAAGGGTAGTTGCCATAAAAGGATCATTTTTTTATGCCATTATATGCTACCCGACAGCGTTCTCCTTCAAGAAGTAAGCGACATTGTTCGTCTTTTTCCGGGATGTTTATACCATTTAATTCTTTACGGTATTGACGCCTGATGTCGATTCTGCTTTTAGCTTCAATAAATCGCCGTACCTGTTCCTGGTTCTCCAATGTTAAACCTGGTACCTGAACTGGCTCATTGTTGTCATCTTTAGCTACCATGGTAAAGTAACAGGTGTTGGTATGTTTCATCTGATTGGTTTTAACGTTTTCAGAGATTACCCTTATTCCAACTACCAGCGATGTGTTGCCAACATAATTTATGGAAGCCATTAAGGATACCAACTCGCCAACCTCAACGGGCGCTAAAAAATTAACGGTATCAATTGATGCCGTTACGCAATAATTACCGGCGTGCTTGGCTGCACATACATAAGCTACCTTATCCATCAGCGAAAGTAAAATACCCCCGTGTATCTTACCTCCAAAATTAGAATAGGCCGGTATCATCAATTCTGTAAGTATAGTTTCAGAAAAGCTTACAGGCTTATAGATCGTAGTAGTTTCAGTTTGTTCCCTGGTTTCCATAATTTGTTTGTTAGGTGGATAGATCTTAGTGTTTATTTAACCTGGCTTCTTCAAGGTCAAGGTTATCTTCCATATTACGCAATACTTCGTGGTCGTATTTTTTTTCTGTTGTCATTTTCTTTAACCCTTTTCTCCTTAAGGCAATCAATTCCAGCATAATTTCCCGGTATAGCTTTCTTACAGAGGTTACCTGTTCTTTCTGAGTCTGCTCCATTAAAGTACGTTGTGTGGCGTTTATGCTTCTTTCCAGTTGTTCTTTAATTCGGGCGATGGTTTCAAACTGGCTCATTTCGGCACTGTATTTATCATTAAGATAGCTTACGCAGTCTTTTGCCAGTTGTAAACGGATGGTCTCTATCTGTTCATCTTCAGGTACATGTTCATCTACTTCTTCAACTTTTAGCAGCCTCAGAAAAATAGGGAGCGTTAGCCCTTGAAATACAAGCGTTACCAATATTACCACAAAGGTGATAAACAAGATCATGTTGCGGTGCGGGAAAGGCTCACCTGTGTTTAAAGTAAGTGGAATCGCTAATGCCGAGGCCAAAGAAACCACACCCCGCATTCCTGCCCAGCCTACTATGAATGGAAGTTTTAAACCGGGACTTTTCTCCTTTTTTCTGATCCGTGGACTTAAAAGCCTCGGAATAAAAGCCGAAGCATAAACGAGAACAATTCTAACAATAATCACAATTGCGCTAATGATTAAGGCATCTTTTATTGCTTCTTCCATTGAATAGCCTTCCAGGCCTGCCACGATCACAGGTAATTCTAATCCAATAAGGATAAATACAAAACCATTTAAGAGAAAACCAAGCGTTGCCCAAACCTCTTTCGCTTGCAGGCGGGTATGGTAGTTTAAGAAATCGCCAGATCGGAATGATAAAAAGAGTCCGCCACTAACTACTGCCAGTACCCCCGACCAATGAAACTCCTCTGCAACGATATACATCAGATAAGGAGCGATGAGTGTGATTGGAGTGGTAATACTTGATGATTTTGCCCAGTACCTAAGTACAAAGTAAAGGAGGTGGGCAATAACCAAACCGACTATTACACCCATTATAGCAAGAATCAGGAAGTCTGTAACAGCCTTTTGGAACACGAACTGACCGGTTAATATCGCTGCTAAAGCAAATCTGAATACCGTCAGTGAGGCCGCGTCATTTACCAGACTTTCTCCTTCCAGTATGGTTAAACCTCTTTTAGGCATACTTACCCCTTTTAAAACAGAGGTTGCAGCAACCGCATCGGGCGGTGAGATGATGCCTCCCAGTAAAAAGCCAAATGCGAGTGTAAAGCCCGGTAAAATGCTCACCGAGAAGTAGGCAATAGCCAATGAGGTGATTAATACTAAAGCAAAACCAAGCGAGAATATAGACCTTCTCCATTTCCAAAACTCGTTCCATGAGGTGTACCATGCTGCTTCAAATAATAAAGGAGGCAGGAAAATAAGGAATACAATATCAGGATTGATGTTTATTGGAGGGACGCCGGGAATAAAACTAATCCCAAGTCCACCTATTACCAGAAAAATAGGATAAGAGATTTTCCATCGTTGGCTCAGCAGGAAAAGAAGAGCCATAGCAAAAAATAAGGCAAGGATTAAAAGGAGGTTCGCATGAATCATGTGCTAAAAATAAACAATTGAACATTCTTTTTTATGGTTTTTTATTAGCCAGATCAGGCTCCCCAACCCCTCGGAGTAGGTGAAAATGAAAGATGTGTTGGGCTAAGGCTGTACCGACAGATTTTCTTTATTAAGTAAATCTTCATGTTGTACCATGTAGCTTAGCGCAGCTTTTACAACTTCATTAAGATTGACTCCTTTCTTTTTAGCCAACAGTGCAGAATCGTGGTGAAGTTTTTCTGAAACCCTTACATTAAAGGATCCTTTGTATACTTTGTCAGGCCTTTTGCCTAATTCCTCACAGGTGGCTAAATAATCTGTAATGGCTTCTTTAAATGCTTGTTCCAGTTCATCAACAGATGCACCTTCAAAGGTTACTAAATCATTTATTCCGTGAATTTTTCCAAAAAATACGCGGTCTTCTGCACTGAATTCTACGGAGCCGATATACCCATTGTACTCAAAATAGTTCTTCATAATCCTGATTAATTTTTTGTATGATTAAATCAATTTGATAGTTTTTTAAAATATTTCCCGGATGTGGTTCGTGCATGCTTATCACGTCCTTTTGTTTATTTGCAAATTTTCTTCTAGACCCTCCGGTTTTACCATTTTTAATTTCTTCAAAACCATAATAGTTTAGAATTCTGATTGCTTCCTGCCAGGTAAAATCTTTTGGCTTAGCGCATAACCGTGCTAATAGTTTATCTATTTTGCTCATACAAATATATATAATTTAATGTGTAACTAAGAAATAGTTACACATTAAAAAGTGCTTGAAGTTTTTTGAATACTTTAAATCTATGCGAAAACCAAATGAAATTGGTAAAGAATAATTAAATAAATAGACTGGCCTAGTTTTGGCCCAATTCACGATTGAGAGGTCCTTTAGACAAATAAGTTGGTTTTAGGTACCCGCTAGGTAGGTTATAGGTACCTCATTAGTGTAAGGACCAACGAGGTACCTGGTGTGTACCTCTAAGCTTGGGATGTCATGGGAAGACTTCTAAAATTCATCTTGTGTTTTTGTCTGTAACGCATTGATTTTCAGTTGTTTTATTGTTTATTGTTTAGGGTGTTCTGCTAGATTTCATACTAGAGATTTTTGAATTCAAAGGGGGGGATTGAGGATTTGAAACTTTCTAGCTTTAAAAAAGAAAAGCTGTTTCATAGCTATGAAACAGCTTTTTAATTGTGGTGGGGGGAGAAGGATTCGAACCTTCGAAGTCTTGCGACAACAGAGTTACAGTCTGTCCCATTTGGCCACTCTGGTATCCCCCCATTTCAATATTTTAATTAAAAAGCCTCAGAAAAATCTGAGGCTTTTAAGGGTGGAGAATATCGGATTCGAACCGATCACCTCTTCACTGCCAGCGAAGCGCTCTAGCCAAATGAGCTAATCCCCCTTATTACAACCGGCAATTAAAACCAGCGTGGGGGCAAAAGTAACTAATTTTAGAAATCCTGCAAATTAAATATTGAAATATTGCACCTGGAAAACTAATTATTGTTTTAACCGCCACGGTATAAGTTGATTGCCGGGGATAATTTATTCCTTACGTGATTTTAATTCTGCAAGGATACTTTTTAGCACTTCATTTCTTTCGCGAGAGGCTTTACTTATTCTAATAAACAGGATGAAAAATAATACTATCCCAGCTAACCATAAAATAGGTGTTAAAAGGGCCATTAGTTCAAAGTAGTGCATAATTTAGATTTAGGTAAGCCTAAATATATAAAAAAATAATTCGGGGTGAATCTGCCGGCACTTTAATTTGTTGCGTATTTTTGCTGCATTACACTCATTCTACAGGTTAATGAGTAGGTTTAACTATTTTCAATACGATTTAATTTGTACTCAAAAGATCAGGCATCACAAATAAAGCAGGAATTCTGGACCACATTTGGTCAGTATATTGCACCTCAATTATCAGCTGAAGGTTCAAGAATTAACTGGATCAACTATAAAACCGGAGTAAAACACCTTTTTTTTAAAATGCAGGCAGATAAACGTCATGCTTCTATAGCTATCGAAATTACGCATCCTGATGTGGGCATGCAGGAGTTGGTGTTCGAACAATTTAAAGAATTCAGAAGATTACTTGAAAATCAGCTGGAGGAAGAGTGGGACTGGGAGCTTCATACGCATGATGAGTATGGAAAGACAATAAGCCGGATTTATACGGTTTTACCAAATGTAAGTATATTTAAAAAAGAAGACTGGCCCGCGCTAATTTCATTTTTCAAGCCAAGAATGATAGCTCTGGATGAATTCTGGAACGATGCACAAGCTGGGTTTGAAGTGTTTAAATAACGCGAAATATAGATGGACAAGAAGTATCTGAGTACAGTGCATAAGATTTATCCGGCAGCAAGAACAACTGAACATGCTATTGATGGCTTACTGGATGTGATTGAAAGGAAGCTGGGCTTAAAAGCCGGACAGTTGATGTATGCCGATAGCATATGTTGCGATGATGTAAATATTATTCAGTATCCGGCCAGGGCTTACGAGATGCTTGGCCCCTTTAAAATGGGTGGTTTAAGTGGATTCCCTTTTGCAGGAATTTCAGGTATGAATGCTTTTGCCAATCACGTGCCTGAGGAAGGAGCAGTAGTGATTTTTTACGCTCCGCATATTGGAATTTCCAGAGCAGGTAAAATAGGAGAGATTCATCGCATCGGACAATCAGATAACTCAGCTTGCTGTGGTGCTGCCGTGGGAGCCTTAACTAAACTGATGAATAATGAGATTCTGATGGACGATATCACGGTACTTGATTACCAGATGAATGCCATTGAGCAGATTTTTTTGCGTCATAAAGACCGGATAAAAAATGCAGAGCATCCAATTCTTGAGGCGACGGAAGTGATGTATGAAGCTATTGAACAGCGTATAGATGTACTGATTTCGAAAACGCATTATCCTTGTAAACATATCATTATTGCAGGTGGGATTTTTATCAACGGTGACAAAGACACGGAGTCTTACTGTGAATATAAACGCTTTGAGCACCGAAACCTCGAAACCGGTCAAACCTCCGACTGGATGAAGGATTTTTAGGAAAAAATCGGGTATATTGTGCTGTTAAAAATTTTACATACATGAAGCAACTCGTTATTATTTTTTCTTTCCTGCTGTTAAGCAGCATCTCTTTTTCTGCCCAATCTCAAACAAAACCCACTTTTACCGGCGCAAAAGCTACACTGAAGCACTATAAAGTACTATATGTACTAAATAATGGTGAGGAAAAAAGAATTGGCGCTATCCTTCGAAACATTAAAAATGCAATGGAAGATCCGCGAATTAAAGGTAAACTAGAAGTTGAACTGATAGTTTTTGGGGATGGAGTAGCATTGTACAATAAGAATAGCCCGTATATGGATAAACTAAAGGATTTAATGTCGAAGGGCGTATTACTGGCGCAGTGCGAAAATACCCTTAAGGAACGAAACATTGATAAAAGTACTTTATATGATTTTATTAGCTATGTACCGAGTGGCAATGGCGAGATCATCATCAGACAACAACAAGGCTGGGCAGTAATCCATCCTTAAATCTTAAACATAGAAATTTTTAAACCCTTTATTTATATGAAGAAAATATTCCTGGTATTTTTTGCCTTATTCATTTCGAACGCATCGTTTTCTCAAGGTGTTTTCAACCTTATCGGTAAGTCGCAAAATCTGTTTGACCTGCTTTCTCAAAATAAGTATACAGAAGCCTACGCTTATTTCGACCCTACTTTTCAGTCTAAGGTAACAATGGATAATTTAAAGTCGTTATGGGGTCAAATAGATGAGCGATTCGGAAAACTAGATGCCTTAAACGTACAAAGTACTAAAGCTGAGGGAGCGTTTTATACTGTTATTGTGGAAGGTAAGTTTGCAAAAGATACACAGAGTTTTATGCTTGCCTACAATAAAATGGAACAGATCGTTGGCTTTTTTCTTCAACCGAAGTCTACAACGGCTTCATACGTGTCACCTGCATATGCCGATACGACATTATATAAAGAGACAGAGATTTATGTTAAAGCCACAGGTCATAATCTCGTAGGAATGTTAACTGTTCCCAAAAAGGCAACTAGCTTTCCGGTAGTTGTTTTGGTACATGGTTCCGGTCCAAATGATATGGACGAAACTGTTGGTCCAAATAAACCGCTTAAAGATTTGGCAGCTGGTTTGGCGGCTAAAGGTGTTGGCAGCATCCGTTATGTGAAAAGAACTATGCTTTACCAAAACGAATTCGGTGGTGCTTTTACTGTTAAGGAAGAAGTTTTAGACGATGCACTAGCTGCTATAGCTCTGGCGCGAACAATCCCTGAAGTTGATAAAAAACAAATTTATTTGTTGGGTCATAGTCTGGGAGGAATGCTAGCTCCAAGACTGGCTGCGTTAGCGCCTGATTTAAATGGGGTTTTGTTACTCGCCGCCCCAGCAAGGTCATTAACAGATATTCTGGTGGAGCAGAATAAATACATGTTTACACGAGTTAAGGATACCACTCAGACCGGTAAATTGCAGCTTGATACAGCAATTAAAATGCTCGATCAAACCAGGATTACTAAATTGGGTACGATGAAGCCTGATTCTACTGTTTTGTTTTTACCTGCATCTTATTGGGTTGATCTTAATAATTACAATCAGGTTGAGGTAGCAAAAAAGTTGAAGCAACGCATTTTTGTAGCTCAAGGAGCTTATGATTTTCAGGTGTCGACCGTTGACTATGATTTATGGAATGCAGCGCTTGGTAAAAAGAAGAATGCCTGGCTAAAATTGTACCCTAGTCTTAATCATTTGATGAGTTGGCAGACGGAGAAGGGATCGATGGAACAATATAATGCGCCTTCAAATGTATCAGAAGAATTAATCACGGATATTGTTGAGTGGGTTAAAGCCAAATCGTAATTAAAACCTTAGTTTAATGTAAAAATGAAGTCCGCCTCATCTGAATTACCTACATAGAATTTAAGGGTAGTTTTAGGCGATTTGATCAACGGTGCAATTGGAGAGATAATGTCTGAAAATTGCATCTTTAACATATCCATATCAGTTTCTTCCGGTACGCGGATCAAAAGGTCACCACCACTGCTTTTTATTTTCCAGTCTCCAAATGCCTCATCTTTTTGTAGCATTTGCTTCCATTCCTGTTGATACTTTCCCATGATTTCTTTGTTTTTATAAAGTTAAAAACTTAGTTGATTTTTTTTGCATTAAGCAATGTTCTCTTATTCACCGTGATTAAATATAAAAATAGATCCGTTGTATTTGTTCTTTATGGAAACGGAACAATTGTTGCATCCTGCTATTATAACACAAATAAAATGAAGATAGATATGATTAAAAGTATTGCTGCAAAATTAGTTTTAACACTTACTTTAATATTAGGAATTAACATGGTCAGCAATGCTGACGTAATCAGGCTAGTGGTTAAAGAAGATCTGGCCAGTTGCACAGGTGTAGCACCTATGACCTGCATGCAGGTGAAATATAAAAACAGTAAAAACTGGGAACTGTTTTACAGTCCGATCTCCGGTTTCAAATATCAGCCGGGCTATCGTTATGTGATTCTGGTGAACCGTACCAAAAGAACAAATGTTCCTGCAGACGCGTCGGCGTATGAATATAAGCTGAAAAAGGTGCTGAGGAAAGTGAAAATGAAACAAAATACAACAACTGCATGGGATTTTGTACTGAAACACAAATGGAAACTGATTCAGATGAATGGTGTAACACAAAATGACTCTCCGGTATACATGACATTCGATGGAGAGCAGAAACGTGTTAGTGGTAAATCCGGTTGTAATTCCTTCTTTGGTGGTTATGATAAAAGTGATGGTAAACTAAGCTTTAAACAAATGGCCGGAACAATGATGGCCTGCAGCCCGGAATTGAATAAATTGGAACGTGAGTTTTTAACCTTGATAGGAGATAAAACCTTTAAATATGACGTTGCCGAACAAACACTTAACCTGTACCAAGGCAATAAGTTGGTATTAATGTTTGGAATGGCACCATTGAAATAAAACATTATCCGATCTTTTTTAGTTAAAGGTATTAAAGATCATTTTTTGGCGGCTGGGATGATAGGGTTAGGGACCTATTATTTCAGCCGTTTTTATTTTTCTTGGAAGCTATATATTAACTTAATATATTTGGTAAATATTTACGTAAGTGTTTACCTATATGGCGCAGAATATTATCAATGAACTTGGTCCCTTAGCCATTGGCTCTAGAATGAGAAGACTTTATGATGCTTTATCTAAAGATGCAGCAAGGATTTATGAAGACCATGAATTGCAATTTGACATCAAGTATTTCACACTGTTTTTCCTCATCAGTAAGCGAAAGCAGATTGGAATAATGGATATCGCTGAAGAGTTGAGTCTTACACATCCCGCAATTATTCATTTAGCTAAAGACTTAGAAAAAAAAGGATACATCGAATCAGTGAGTGCGCCAGGCGATAGCAGAAAAAGAATGCTTCAACTCTCTGCAAAAGGTAAAAAAAGTTTACCCGCTTTTAAAAAGGTATGGGAGAAGATCAATTTTTTAAATGAACAGCTTTTTGCTCAGCAACACCAGTTGTTACAAACGCTCGAAGCCATTGAAAAAACGCTGGAAGAAACGTCCTACTATAAAAGATTTCAAAATGTTACAACTCGATAACCCCACCTGGAATGCCTTAACCAGTACCCATCAGCACTTTGCGTTAGGAGCAGATACTGCTAAGCGATATCCTGCAAATGTTTTACCTTTTGTAGGTTTTGACAGCAAGGCCCTTAACCCCTTTGAGATCCTTAAAAATATAGTAACACCAGGCGAAGTTATTTATGTCGTAGGTGACCTTCCAGAACTTCCCTCCTCATGGACTGTATCGGATAAAATAGAGGGCGACCAAATGGTTTGTTCTCAATTGATCGATATCAAGTATGATGAAAGCACTGAACTTTTAAAACTAGGAGCAGCAGATGCACCGGAAATGTACGCGTTGATTAATCGTGTACAACCCGGATTTTATAAGGAAGATACGGCGAAACTTGGATCCTATTATGGGATCAGGGTAAACGGGCAATTGGTTGCGATGGCTGGGGAAAGACTTAAAATGACAGGTTTGAGCGAGGTGAGTGCGGTTTGTACACATCCCGATCATACCGGTAAAGGCTATGCCGGCCAATTGGTTTCACTGGTCTGTAAACAGATGATTACGCAAGACAAGACCCCTTTTCTGCACGTAGTGAGTAGTAATGAAAGAGCAATTAAGCTCTACGAGCGACTAGGTTTTGTAAAGCGAAGGAGTATTCCTTTTTGGAAGATTAAAGTAAGTGAGGATTAAGCTTACTTATGCAGTGTCTTTAATACGCCATTTATTTATATATAAAAGTAGCAATCTTTTTGAGTTTAATGGAAATAATGTATCGTGCTAATATTTTGTAAAGTCGCATGATGTAATTAACTTCAGATCCTATAAAAGAAGGAACAATTTGGAAGATGCCATAAAAGGACTTGTGCCTCATGTATTAAGTTTCATTGTTAGTGAATTTTGTAAATATGGCTTTTTAATCGCCTATGAAAAGGACTTGTCTGATTTAAAGGGATTGATTGAACCTGATTCTATTTCTGCAGAAGATTTTGAATTGCTGGAGGCGGTAGATGATCCGGTCGTCCAGTTACTGCTTCGCTCAATCGATAAGGTCGTGAATTGCTCGAAAACTTATTTCATGATCAATAATCTGGACGAGTATGAGGTTATGGAAAATGAAGAGTACAATCAGTTGGCTTCTGATAATTATTATATCTACATCATTGATTGGGAAAATAAGACTTATGAGGACCTGCTGATCAATCTGAATGCGGTTTATTTTACCATCGCCAGATTGCTTTACCATTGTGCGACTCAAATCAGACGTAACGAGATTGAATTGCCGGATGAGTTTTATGATGATGAGTTTCTGGATCATTACAATGAATTACTGGATCGGAAGCTGCAATCTGAGGACAAGAATGTCGCTTTGCTTTACGATCTTATTGCTGATTTGAATTTAGATTTATATGACATTGACCAGTTGTCTTAGTAAGTCCTAATTAAATTGATATTATTATCTTTGGGGACAACTAATACCACAAATAATGTCAGATCAGAAAAAAGAGATATTCGATAGTGTTGCACAAAGATTAAAAATTGAGGGTTTTAATGTAATTACACGCGATGAGAGTCGCCCATGGGGTGGTTTTTTCGTAATCGATGAAGAACAGGCTCAGCAATTTGCAAATGTATATTTTGATAAAATAAATGTTGAGGATTTAAAAGTATCAGGTAAACTGAGTCCTAAAATATTAATCGTTGCACCTAATACCCGTCTTTCATGGCAATATCATCACCGCCGTGCGGAAATATGGAGAGTTGTAAATGGAACTGTTGGAGTAATCACCAGTGATACTGACGAGCAGGGGCCTGTACAGCAGCTTGTTCCGGGACAAACCATAGAGCTTAAGCAAGGCGAACGTCACCGCTTAATTGGATTGTCTGACTGGGGTATAGTTTCAGAAATATGGCAACACACCGATACCAATCAGCCTTCAGATGAAGATGATATTGTTAGGGTTCAGGATGATTTCGGACGTTAAGTATCAAATTATTACAAACTAAAATTTTACCAATACTTATATCCGTTAACAACAAATAATGATAATTTTAATTTTTTTCCTTTTACACTGGTTCTTATCACTTTTTTCTCAAACATTCTTTTTACATAGATATGCTTCGCATAAGATGTTTAAAATGAATACTTTCTGGGAGAAGTTCTTTTATTTGATTACGTTCTTATCGCAGGGTTCTTCTTTTTTGAATCCAAGGGCTTACGCCATATTACACCGCATGCATCATGCGTTTAGTGATACCGAAAAAGATCCACATTCTCCACATTTTGTAAAGGATGTTTGGGGAATGATGATTCAAACAAAAAATATTTATCTGAACTATGCAAAGTATAACGTTGAACCTGAAGAACAATTCAGAGACAATTATCCATCATGGCCAATTATCGATAAAATTGGTGATTCCTGGATTACGCGTTTCGTATTTATTGGTTTCTACGTGTGGTTCTATGTAACTTTTGCTACAGCATGGTGGATGTTCCTATTGTTACCTATACACTTTTTAATGGGACCACTTCATGGTGCAATCGTAAACTGGTGTGGACATAAATATGGTTATAGCAATCACGACAACAGCGACCATAGTAAGAATTCATTGCCTCTGGATTTTTTAATGTTGGGAGAGTTGTTTCAGAATAACCATCATAAAAAACCAAACAGCCCGAATTTCGCTTCGCGTTGGTTTGAGTTTGATCCTACTTATCCGTTGATGAAAGTGATGCACTGGATGCGGATTATAAAGATTAGGAAGACAAATTAAGTGATCACTGAATTTGTTGGAGAAAAAAACAAAAAACGAGGGTTCCACATTGGAACTCTCGTTTTTTGTTAATGTAAGTTTTAGTTGCAAAAGTTCAGTCTTATGCAACCCTTGTATTAAGCTAAAGGCGTTAGATATTGGGTGTACGAATACCCTTCTTCGCCTTGATCTGTTTTAATTAACCACCACTGGTCGTTTGCTTTGTTTACCAGGGTTACCACTTCGTTTCTGGCAGCTTTTCCTACAATATCGTCGTTAGTACTGGGTCCTTTACGGATGTTCAGGTTAGAACTGTTAGTGGTTACTTTTAATTTAGTTCCTTCAGTAACACCGGCTACGCTGTTGATATTCATAACGAGGTCGCCCGATGCATAATTTGGATCCAGACGTTCATATGTGTCCCACAACTGTTGTTTTACAGCACCGCTGGTTGAACCATCAATATACAATACACCATCTTGCTCACGTATATTTAAGCCGCTTACGCCGGCAGTATTTGCGGTTTCTATCAGTTCTTTATATTTTTCTTGTAAAGCCATTTTTTTGTTCCTCCTTAATTATTTAATTACCAATTGACTGTTATCTACTTTTTTAGGTTTTAAGGCCTGTAGTACCATCATCAGTTTTTGAAGATTGGCTTTTTGAATCTCTCCTTTTAAAGTAACAACTCCATCAGAAACGGTTGCTGTAACAGTTGGAAAGTCTTTAGTCGCATCTTTAACCGCTGCGGTTAAGGCATCATCCGCAGCAACAACTACCGGAGCGGCTGTATTTACAGGAGTAACAGTTAGGTTGTTAACAACAGATTTTACACCTGGTATGGTAGCTGCAGCTCTATCTGCGGCTTGTTTGCCTGTTTCATCAGCAACGGATCCATTTAGCGTAGCAACGCCTTCGTTAACTGTTACCATAGCTCCGGAGGTAGCTGGATTTGCCAATAGCGCTGTTTCAATGGCAGCCTTTAGGTCTGCATCTTTTGGTTTGCTTTTGCAACCCGTTAAGGCGGCCGTCATCACGGCGAATACCATTAAGGCAGCAATCATTCTGTTCATCGATTTTTTCATAGTTTGATTATTTGTTTTTTAAAGGTTATGAAGCTTGCAAAGCTTATTATTCATCAGATTCTTATTGCTTTGCTGGTATTCATGAGCTCGCAAGCTCGGTTCATGGTGTTTTGTAAGCGGCAAGCTTATGCAGGTTTCATAGTTTGATTATTTGTTTTTTATTGGTTCATGTAACACATAATAGATTTATGACTGATTTTGTTTTTACTAATGCTAATTAAATGCTCCGTTACAAGTTGTCTACGATTGAATAAAACAAAGTTCACACCATACTCATGTACGTAACTTGATAGGAGGTCCGGAAAAAAAGCACAAAAAAAAGGATGTGCAACGCACATCCCTTTTTTCTATCACTTCCTTGAGTTTCTTCCACTAAAAAATCAGTGTCTGAAAGAGGACATAGGAACAATTGCCTTCTTCAGGCATTTTTTTCAGTCCGAAGACAGATCACTTATTTTTTACCCCATCTCCTGTTTCCACCACTGCTAGGCGTTCTTTTCGCTCCGCTTAAATTAGGCTGACGATCAGCCGTCTTTTCTGTACGTGGCGGACGAGCGCCTCTTGAAGGTTTCGCTTTACCTTTAGATTTTGCAGCTGCAGCACCCGACATCAGGCTTTGCCAGCTCATCGCATATGGATGATCTTCCGATACCGGAATCTTTAATCCGATTAATTTTTCAATATCATCCAGGAATTCTTTTTCTTCAGGATCACAAAATGAAAATGCAGTACCACTTAATCCTGCGCGACCAGTACGACCGATACGGTGCACATAAGTTTCAGGGATATTTGGTAGTTCATAATTGATTACATGAGCCAGTTCATCCACATCAATACCACGTGCAGCGATATCTGTAGCAACCAAAATACGTGTTGTTTTGGCTTTGAAATTCGTCAATGCTCTTTGTCTCGCATTTTGCGATTTATTTCCGTGAATGGCTTCTGCTCTTATGCCAACTTTAATCAGATCTTTAACAATACGATCCGATCCATGTTTGGTCCGTGCGAATACCAATGCAGTTTCTATCGTTTTATCCTTTAGGATATGCAACAATAAACCTCTTTTATCATTTTTCTCCACAAAGAAGATCTGCTGTTGTATTTTTTCAGCAGTAGATGATACCGGAGTAACCTCAACTTTAATTGGGTCGGTAAGAATGGTATTGGCCAAAATTTGTATTTCTTTAGGCATGGTAGCCGAGAAAAACAAAGTCTGACGCTTTGCAGGCAATTTGGCAATTACTTTCTTTACGTCATGGATAAAGCCCATGTCGAGCATTCTGTCTGCCTCATCCAATACAAAGATTTCGATATCTTTCAAGTTTACAAAGCCCTGGTTCATCAGGTCTAATAACCTGCCTGGGGTAGCCACAAGGATGTCTACACCTCTGTGTAAAGCATCAGTTTGTGCTTTTTGTCCAACACCACCAAAGATCACCAGATGTTTTAGGGGAAGGTTTTTGCCATAAGCTTTAAAACTTTCCTCAATCTGTATGGCCAGCTCACGCGTTGGTGTTAATACCAATGCCTTAATGGCTTTATGTACCTTTGTATTGGTATGTGGTTTACTTAATAACTGCAACATAGGGATGGCAAAAGCAGCCGTTTTCCCCGTTCCTGTTTGTGCGCAGCCTAATAAGTCCCTGCCTTGTAATATAGATGGAATGGATTGTTCTTGTATAGGGGTAGGTTGTGTATAACCTTCTGTTTGTAGCGCGTTTAAGATGGGCTCAATCAGATTTAATTCGTTGAATAACAATGTATTTGTATTTTAATGTAAAATATATAGAAACAAAAGAATATTGTTTTGCTGTAAAGGTACGCATAACTTTCGGCTTTTGCTTATTGGGGTAAATTCCGACTAAAATGTGCATTTGTTGAAAAATATGGTTGTTTACCGGGCATATTCAACTAAATTTGTAATTTGTACTCTACTCAAAAATTATCATGGCAGAACCGAATTATAACGAAGATAGTATACGTTCCCTCGACTGGAAGGAACACATCAGATTACGTCCCGGTATGTATATTGGAAAACTGGGTGATGGATCAGCCCAGGATGACGGGATTTATGTACTGCTTAAGGAGATCGTAGATAACTCTATTGATGAGTTTGTAATGGGCTCCGGTCGCACCATAGAAATCACGGTTTCTGATCAAAAGGTAAATGTTCGTGATTATGGTCGTGGAATCCCTTTGGGTAAAGTAATTGATTGCGTTTCTAAAATAAATACCGGTGGTAAGTACGACAGTAAAGCCTTTCAGAAATCTGTAGGTCTGAACGGGGTGGGTACCAAGGCCGTAAATGCATTGTCAACAAATTTTGTAGTGCAATCTTACCGCGATAACAAAACTAAAAAGGTTGAATTTTCTAAAGGAGAGATCGTATTAGAAAATGATATCATAGATACCACACAACGGAATGGTACAGCCATTACTTTTTATCCTGATGAAACTATTTTCAGGAATTATCATTATATCCCTGATTTTGTAGAGAGCATGATCTGGAACTATGTGTTCCTGAATGCAGGCCTAACTATGAATTTTAACGGACAGAAGTATTTTTCTGAAAGAGGATTGTACGATCTGTTGCATAAACATGCTGATGTAGAGAGCGTACGCTACCCGATTATTCATCTGGTCGGAAGTGATATTGAGATTGCCATGACCCACGGTCAGCAATATGGCGAAGATTACCATTCTTTTGTTAATGGTCAGCATACTACTCAGGGAGGTACACACCAGGCCGCTTTCAGAGAAGCCGTTGTAAAGACCATCCGTGAGTTTTATAAAAAGGAGTATGATGCTTCAGATATCAGATCTTCCATCATAGCGGCGATTTCTATACGTGTACAAGAGCCGGTATTCGAATCGCAGACTAAAACCAAATTGGGTTCGCAAAATATGGGACCAGATGGTCCTTCTGTGCGGACTTTTATCAACGATTTTGTTAAGAAAGAGCTAGATGATTACCTGCACAAACATTCTGATGTTGCGGATGCCCTATTAAAACGGATCCTGCAATCTGAACGTGAACGTAAGGATATTGCCGGTATTAAAAAGCTGGCCAACGACAGAGCCAAAAAAGCTTCGTTACACAATAAAAAACTAAGAGACTGTAAAGTACACTTCAACAGTACGCACGATAAACGTTATGAAACTACTTTGTTTATCACAGAGGGAGATTCAGCTTCTGGCTCTATCACCAAATCTAGAGATGTGGATTGTCAGGCCGTATTCAGTTTAAAAGGTAAGCCTTTAAATTGTTATGAGCTAACCAAAAAAGTGGTGTACGAAAATGAAGAATTTAACCTTTTGCAGCATGCTTTAAATATTGAAGACGGATTGGAGGGGTTGCATTATAATAATATTGTAATTGCTACTGATGCCGATGTGGATGGAATGCACATCCGCTTGCTCATGATGACCTTCTTCCTGCAGTTCTTTCCGGATCTTGTTCGTTCAGGTCACGTTTATATTCTGCAAACCCCTTTATTCAGGGTTCGTAATAAAAAAGAGACCATTTATTGCTATAGCGATGATGAGCGTAAAAGAGCCATTGAGAAATTAGGCAATAAGCCGGAGATTACACGATTTAAAGGTCTAGGTGAAATCTCTCCGGATGAGTTCGGATTGTTTATCGGTAAAGACATCAGGCTTGACCCTGTGATTCTCAAAGATCAAACCATTAAAAGTTTGCTGGAATATTATATGGGTAAAAATACACCCGACAGGCAACAGCACATCATCAGAAATCTGCGTGTGGAGAAGGACGAGATCGGGGCTGAAGAAATAATAGCTAAGCCTTCTGTTGATGAGGAAGTTGAGGGTTCTTTAGATGTGGCTTAATATTTAATGTAATATATAGGAGATTTGTAAAATTTTTGATTTATACTTGTATTCTGATCGATCCCTTTTGATAGAATAACTTAATAAGTATTGTGGCCCTGGCTGCAGTGAATTAAAAAATTTTATGCCCCTTAACGCAACAAAAAGGTCGCCTATACGCTATTATCTGATCGTATTTTTAATACTGATTTTATTTCTTTTTGCCTTTTTTTTATACCTGAGGTTCAATAAGATGAGCTCGCTTAGGCAAAATGCGGTTGAACTGGTAAAACCGAAAGAAGATTATTCCAAAATAGATAGTTGTATCTATACCCTATATCAGGCCGAGAATAATTCCCGATTATATGCAGTAACAGCTGATCGGGAGTATATAAAAAAGTTCTCTTCACAAATACGGAAAGTTTCTACGCTTTTAACTGAGTTGAATTTTGATGTCGATGAAAGTGGAAATAATGTTGACTTAGTAAGACTCTTAAAACAAAAAAAACTAAAAACAGAAAGTTATTTAAAACTGCGAAAGCTTACTGATAGTCTGGTGATCGGATTTTCTCAATTGGGCCTCGTTGAAAGATCGGCAGAGGCGAAGATTGAACTGCCGGTTGCAAAGAAAGAATTTAGGACTGTTACCAGTTTTGATACCATAAAACATCAGCCAACCCCAAGCAGGAAGTTTTTCGGGCGACTTGCAGAGGCCTTTTCAGGTAAAAAGAAGCTAGACACTTCCCTCACCATTATTAAAACGCAGAAAAATATTGTTGTAAATCAAGATGTAAGGAGTTTTAATAAACAACAGCTTAAGAAAATTGAGGATTATTATAAGCAGCTTTATGCAAACGCCAACAAGTTAAAGAGTGACGAAAAGGCTATTTTATTGCTAAATGGCAAGCTGGTAGCAGAAATCATTCAGGTATTGCAGACTTTTAAAAATGAGGAAATTGCGTATTATGCCGAATCCAGGGCTTTATTAGGTGATGAGCTGATTGCCGATATCAAAGCGATTGATTTGATCACCATGATTAATGTACTCCTATTGGTGAGTCTGGTCCTCATTATCCTTTTCAACATCACCAAGCTATACAAGAATGAAAAGGTACTGATCATGCTGGGTAAACGTGCCTCGCAGGATTCACACTCAAAAAGCCGCTTCCTGGCTAATATGAGTCATGAAATACGCACGCCTCTAAATTCGGTAGTGGGCTTTTCTGAACAGCTGAGCAAAAGCAATCTCACGGAAGAACAAAATAATCAGGTGGAAGCCATTCGTAATTCATCAGAAATGCTGCTTGCCCTTGTTAATGAGATTCTCGATTTCTCTAAGTACGAAGTTGGGAAGATTAATTTTGAGAACGAACCCTTCCTGCCAGAAGCGGAGGTCATGGAAGTGTTTAACAGCATGAATGTACTGGCTGTTAATAAAAATCTTATTCTTGAAAATAAGGTGTCTTTGGAAAAGGGAATTTGCTTGCTGGGGGATCGTTTACGCTTAAAACAGTTGCTGATGAATTTACTGACCAATGCCATTAAGTTTACTGCAAGCGGTAAAGTAACTTTAAGTGTGCATCTGGTTCTTCATGGTAAGAAGCATGGCTCGTTGAAAGTTCAGATTGAAGATACAGGTATTGGTATTGCTCCTGAAGATCTGGAGTTTATTTTTGATGAGTTTGCGCAGGTGTATTCTACCACCAAACAAGGAACCGGTTTAGGCCTGGCTATTTGTAAAAAGATAGTGGAGTTGCAAGGTGGCAAAATCGATGTAACCAGTGCCATTGGAAAGGGCTCGGTATTTAGTTTTGAAATTCCCTATGAGATTACAAAAATTAAGGAGGAACCAGTCAAAATGCTGGTTGAAGCAACACGACCGGGTAAGCTAACCGGAAAGCTCATTTTACTGGTCGACGATAATAAAATGAATGTGCTCCTTGCTCAAACGGTATTGAAAAAATGGAAGATGGGATTTGATTGTGCTTATGATGGTAAAGAGGCATTGGAACTCTTTAAAAAGAATGATTACGATCTCATCCTGACCGATATTCAAATGCCTGTAATGGGCGGAGTGGAGCTTACCCACGAGGTAAGGTACAATGGCGATTTTGCCAAATCAAGAATTCCTATTCTAGGAATAACTGCCCATGTGTTGCAGGAAGACCGGGAAGCTTATTTAAAAGCCGGAATGAATGATCTGGTATTGAAACCTTTTCTGGAACAGGAGCTGATTGATAAAATTACCAAATATATTTAACTACTCTATTTTGGTGTCTTCCGGATGCTGTGGTGGCAATACGGCAACCTCTTTCTCTACCACTACAATTTTTGTATGTACGGCGTATTTACTCGGTTTAATTCCCTTGGCATAGCGTTCGGCATAGGCCTGGGTAAACTCAGCACCAAAATATAAAATGATAGCAGTGTAATAAACCCATAAAAGAATCACGATCAATGAGCTGGCGGCACCAAATGCAGAACCCGGGTTCCCTTTTACAATATAAATGCCGATGATGTATTTACCTAAGCTAAACAGTAATGCGGTAAATAATGCACCCAAGATCGCCGGTTTCCATTTCAGTACTACATCAGGTAATACCTTGAAAATAATCGTAAACACAGCCGTTACTGCTGCCAGTGTTATGGCATTGTTCAATATGGTAATGAGCAAAGTAGTCGTATTATCAATAACAGGTAAGTATTCCGCAATTTTGCTTGAGGAGAGTAAGTAGCCTAGCTTATCGCCGATGGCTACTACAATACTGTTAATCACCAGTGAGACCAGTAATAGGAAGCCTAAAGATACAATCAGGGAGAAGGAGAGTAGCCTGTTAATAAGTAGCTTTTTCCATCCTTTTTTAGGGACTGCTTTTACCTTCCAGATCAGGTTGATGCTGTCTTGAATCTCTATGAAAATAGCCGTGGCACCAATAACTAAAGTTACGATACCTATAATCAGGCCAGCCGTACTTTTCCCTGTTGTATTGGCATTGGTTACGAATGTCTGCAATTGAGCTGCCGCATCGTCGCCCACCAAATCACGAATTTCAGAGAACAGCTCCTCGCTAGGGTTGATGCCCGTGCCACCCGAAACTGGGGAGCTTCCCAAAAATAAACTGGCTGCTGAAATTACAATGATGATAAGCGGTGTGAGTGAAAATATGGTGTAATAGGCGAGTGCCGCACTAAGCTTCATTACTCTGTCTTCCATAAAGCCTTTTCCTGCCGCTATAAACAAATGGGCAGTTGCTTTTACAAAGTGCTTAGCTTTTTTAAAAAATGTCATATTAAAAAGGATATCCTATGCCAATGTTATAAATTAAATTCTCTTTGCGCCATGTGCTGCTGCCAAAGTCGACCTCGTTAAGTACCCAGCGATTTCCTTCAGGCAGGAAAGGTTTGCGGACAGGGAAGGCTACATCCAGGCGAATAACAAAAATGGTGGCATCCAGTCGTAAGCCTGCTCCGGTACCTACGGCAAGTTCTTTTAGCGCATCTTTAAATTCGAAGCCGGATCCCGGACGACCTTCAATAGCTGGTGTGTCTCCGATCGCCGGAGTTCCTTCATCTTCTTTTCTAAGCCATACATTCCCGGCGTCGATAAATAAAGCACCATAGACAATACTAAATAGCTTAAACCTAAGTTCCGTATTTAGCATGGCTTTAATATCTCCACTTTGGTCGGTATAGCTGGAAGTCTGTCCCGGATCTAAAAAGTTTTTGTAATAATAGGTTCCGGGTCCTAATGAACGAGCTGCAAATGCACGTATGTCGTTGGTTCCTCCGGCAAAAAACTGGCGCACGAAAGGGAGTGAGGTGCTGTTTCCGTAGGCATAACCATATCCAAGGTTTAAGCGGCTGGCCCAGGTTATGTTTTTGTTGATTTTGAAATAATCTCTGAGGTCGGCCTCAACACGAACAAACTGATTAATCGGGATGCCGAATATAGATTTCTTACCTTCATTGTTTCTTGAGGCAAACATCCCCCATACATTTCCACCGGTTTCTAAACTTCCATTAAAATAGATGTTGTTACGCTGCGATTCATTCATTTGATCGCTATAAGTGAAATTGTAATTGCTGCCAATGATGAATTGTTTTTCCAGGTTTTTTTGTAAACCGGGATTTTCAGCGAATAACGTGTCTTTACTCGATGCCGTAATTTTAGAGGTTACATAGTTAATGGAAACCGGGTTAAAAGTATGTTCTTTATATTGGCTCTCTTTCCAGTTGTAACCAAACTCTGTTTTAATAGAGTTCAGGTTGTAAGACGAACCTCTGCTTAGTATCTGATAGGATAGGGAAGCGAGAGTTTTAGGAATGAAGTTATTGGTGCTGTTTACCCCTCTAAAAGGAGTTATGAACCTTGGGAAACTTAGTTTAGATTCCGCTGTAAACGAGTAGGAATTTAATCCTTTTGCAACACCACTCACCTGGGTCTCAAAGCCGCCACTTACACTTACATCCAACTGCTCTGCACCCCTGAACAAATTTCTGGTAGTTTGAGTAAGCTTCACCTCAGAACCTACAAAGTTGTTTGATTTACTGGTCCCGGTAACTGAAAAAGATAAGGAGTTTTTCTTTAATGGAGTCAGGTAGATGTTCAGGTCGAGTTGATTGTTTTTAAAGCTGTCCAGGGGCAGGAACTCTGCTTTTACAGCCTGGAAAGCGCCGATGTTAACCATTCGGTTCAACGATTGGTTATGATCTCTTCTGTTGTAAAACTCATCCTTTTTAAAGAATACCAAACGATCAAATAACCCCGGTTTAAAGGTTTTTCTGGTGTCGTAAATATTGAAATCCTTGTATACTTCCGGAGTTGATTTTCTTAAAGCACTATCTCTTCTCAGACTATAGTTGGGGTAGATGTTGATATTATTGATGGTATAAGGTTTTAAACCTGCATCCGGAGCAATATCTTTCACTTTTAGTCTGATGTCTACCTGGTTTTGCCCAGCGGTACTGTCTACCTGTAAAATCAGGTAATCCGGACTGAAATAGAAATATCCTCTCTCTTTTAAATCATTGTCAATGCGGATACGTTCATTTTTAAAGGTCTCCAGGTCGTAATTGTTTCCAACCTGTAATAAGGTTTTATCCTTGGTCTGGTTTATTACAGCAGCAACACCTACGCTATCGGGAGGGAAGGCTACGCTTTTTATTTTATAACGATTGCCTGTGTAAACGTTGTATACGGCTTTACCTTTTTTACCTTTAATTACGGTGTCTCCGGTTACTTCAGCTTGTAAATAGCCTTGGGTAAGCATATAGCTTTTCAATACAGCACGGTTGTACGGTATTTTAACTTCACTTAAAAGCACTGGTGGTTCCCCAATTTTGCGCAACCAGTTGCGTAGGCCTCCCTTTGGTTTTTTAGGTTCGCCGGCAAGATTGTAAAGGCCCAGCTTAAATTTAATGCCGAGTAAAGATTTATTTGGCCTCGGTCTGGTACTACTTTCCAGTCCGTCTTTTACCTCTTTCTGGCCGTCTATTTTCATTTTAGAATCCGGGTTGATTTTTATTTCTGCACCGGTATATAAAAACTGGCCTGGCTTTAAGCTTTTTGTTGTGCTGCAAGCTCCCCAAATTAAGCAGGTGAATATAATTAAGCCGGATCTAGTTAGTTTTTTCATCTTTCTCACGCTGTTCTAATCTTAATCTTTTCTTTTTAGAGAATTTCTGGAATACCTCTCTGAATCTGTTGTAATCTACTACCAGTGCAAATCCTAGACCTGTTTCAATGATCTGGCCTTCAATTATTCCTTCGTTCTGATTACGCCTGTAAGCCCTTAGCCTGTACCTGCCATCACTGGAAAGGAGATATTCTATATTTACGTTTCCGGCGATATCGCTGGAGCCCTGTCCTTGCTGTTGGGTGCCTTCCAGTCCAAAAGTACTGCCCACAGTAACAATCAGACGGTCATTTAGCAGTTTTTTAGAAAGCCCGATTTCAAGGTCGGTTTTCTGTTCCATTTTTCCTGTTGAATAATCTTCGGATGAATTGAGATTGAAATTAATATCAACCCCCTTAACTAAACTGGAAGTAAGGTTGTTTAACTGCTCGGTTAACAATTTACTTACGCTTGAACGTGCAATAGTTGAAATGTTCGTTCCGCCACCCGCAAGACTTTGGAAAGGATTGGCGGTAATAAAGCGCTCAAGAACGAGTAAAGCAAATACCTGTTTGTTTAATTCTCCTTCATCGGTGTTTACCTGTTGTAATTTGGTATACACTTGTCCGCTTAATGCGCCACGCTCATTTTCCGGTAAGTCTAGCTTGAATTTGATGATCGGTTTCATTAGCTCACCCGTCATCATCAGGTATACCTGAAATGGTAGCTTTGTTTTAGCTTGTATCAGGTCCGGTTGGTTCAACAGGTCAATCGGAGCCGCGTTTACTTCATATAAGGCGGTAAGGTCTACATTGGCTTCGGTAGGTTCCCCTGTCCACACAATGTTACTTCCCTGTTGTAATTTGAAGGCTCTTTTTACCGGTCCTACACTTAAATTATAACTTCCATCCGAAATCTCGTATCGTCCGGTTAAACTGGTTTTCCCACTTGGATCCATCGTAGCTGCCAGCGTAGCCTGTCCTTTTACTTTCAGCGCATCCCCATTAGAAGGGTCGACAATTACATTCAACTCTGCATTTTCGTCGATATTGATGGTGGCACTTAGGTTCAGACCTTTTATTGGTGCTTTACTAATGGAATCGGCAGCCGTAAGTGTTTTTTTGCCGTTAAAAGGCGCCGCATTAAATTCAACATATTGCACAATACCTTCCTGACTAATTACTGAAGGATCATCGGCAGGCATGGCGTAGAAGAACTTCGTTTTATCTTCTACACGGACGTTCATGTTAACATTAGGCTGGTTAAGATCGCCACGAACTTTAATTGTGCTGGTTAAATACACGGTGCCATAAACCATTGCGTTGTCTTCCGCAGTAGAGTTTAATGCCCTGAAATTACTGGTGCGGATGTCCATGTTGAACCTGAAGTCCTGGTAATTCGTTGTTAATATTCCACCGGTGATTACCGCTTTCTGGTTCAATGAATCCAGGATGGTGAACTTATTGAAATGGATGCCGGTATCGTTAAAACTGATGGTCTCATTTGGCATCCTGAAATAGGAATTTACATAAGCTACATTAAAGCCCGCCTGGTCAAATTTCAGATCCCCCAATACTTTTGGCGCATCTAAACTTCCCTTAACCGTAAATTGTCCGTTTACAGTTCCGGTTCCTTTTCTAATCTGGCCCATCGATACACTTTCAACGGCTTTTAAATCTATTTTGTCAATATTTACGGTCATATCCAGCGCACTTTCCGGAGCTGTATAATAAAAGCCGTTGGCCCTTAGTTCGTGAACGCCCGATAGCGCAATATTGGTTTCATAGGCATTCTCCGTATTGTTGTTCACGGCAATGCGTAAGGTTCCAAGCACATCTTTTTGATAGCGCAATTGATCTACGGTTAAGTTTGCTTCGAACTTAGGTATAGTGGCGATGTCTTTCACGTTTACCGTTCCATTAATTACTCCCCCGGCCATGGCGCTATCGGCCTCGGCAAAACGGGTCAACGTTTCTATTCTGAAATCTTTAAATTCTACTTTAAGCGGTGAGTTTGGCGTAGTGCTTTCGCTATTGATACTCAGCAATTGTCCGCCATTGCTCAGGTTAAACTGGTTGGCCAGTATACCGGCTTCGCCAAACTGCAGGTAGTTTTCGGGAGCAACAGCCCATTTTTCGTAATTTAGCAATACCTTGCCCGGATCGAAGCTGAATTGGAAATCCTTATTGATGGATTTGAACAGTCCACCAAGCACATACTTGTCCTTGCGCTTACTATCTCGTAAAAATACATTCACATCAAGGTTATTGTTTACTGCGGCACCACTAATCTCATTGTGAAAGAAGGAAATGGCCGGACTTTGTAAACTCTTGATGGTTAATTTATAATTCAGCTTCTGGTCTGCGTTGTTGATGTTTAACCTTGCACTATCCACACGGTAATCGCCGTATACCGCTTGTGGGAATACCGCATTCACAACCAGACTGTCTTTTTGCGTATCCAGTAAACCAAACATCCTGGAAGGGGCAAAAACACTAAGTTCGGGCACCAGGTTTTTCAGGATCTTAGGATTATAGAAATTCACAAAGAACCTAAACCTTTGATCCGGTATTTTGGTTATTGTTCCAAATTGGTAGTATTTGTTAATCTGGTTGATCACTGCACTGCCGAGATTAGTCAGCTGATATTTACCGTCAATTCTAGCCCTCAGGAATTCTGATTTTAAAGTCAGTAAATTATGATCTGCAGTAGCTTCAGAATGTAAAATAATGGTGTCCACATTAAACCGATGACCATCCTTAACCATCTGCATTTGATTAATTGTTATATCGCCGTTCAGGTAATCCGGGTCTGCAGTTTTAATGTCTGCTTTAATCAGGCCTGCCAGTTTAAGTTCTGTAGGACTGAAATTTAGTTTTTGCAAATCTATTTGCTTTAAATCTGCATTGGCTGTTACCGCCGGGTATTTGCCGGAGATGTCTATATGAGCGGTAAGCGAAAAGTTGGCATTAGTATCGGTCATATTGCTCTTCAAATCCAGTTTCTGTTGTTTGTAAGTGCCCGCCAGGTTTAAATTTTTATAAGTGTATTTGTTGTAGTAAACACTCATGATTTGCCCGTTAATCGTTGCTGTTGCTTTTTTGGCATCTAACCCGGTTCCTTTCACATTCGCTTTTAGGCTGATTCTGCCCAAATCTGGTTCCATTTTTAATAGGCGCCCAACATTAAAATTGTTTAGGTTGATGTTTGCTGTATAGTTTTCTTTGCCCTTAGGCCCCTTCATATTGGCCAGCAGCTTTGCTGAGCCCATATCGGTATTGATGTTGAAGCCGGTGTTGAAATTGGTCATAGAGCCTTTAAACTTCCCTGTGGCATTAATGCTGTTTGGTAGGGTGATGTTTGAAGGTAAAGTGTTTTTAGGGATCACCATCAACAGGTCGTTTTTAGTTAAAGAGAAACGTTTAATGTTCAGGTTGAGCACAGTTTTATCTACATCCGGAAGGCCTTTTGCCGTTCCGCTCACATCAATATGCGTGCTTTTTAGTCCATCAACCTGTAGTTTTGGAATCACCAGGTTGTTCATATAGCCATGCGCCAGTGCCGTTACCTTTATCTTTTCATTGCGGTAGTTTGCCGGTACAGCATCGCTAAAATAACCTGCATCTTTTAAACCTATGGTTGTGTTTTTAACCTGTACATAGAGTTTTACCCTTTCAGGATGTTTCGTCAGGTCATCTATGGAGGTGTAATCAAGCTGCGTATTGTTTTCGATGCTGGTATTTGGCGTTTTCAGTATCAGGTTGTTTATTTTGGTTTGCTTTTGAGTATAAGTTACATCGCCTTGAAGCTTTGACAGTTCGAAGCCACTTTTTTCTTTCAGACTACCTGCTTTTACATTGATTAAAATGCCTGCATCGCTATAACTTAGCTTTTCGGCCTGCAGGCCAAGTTTGCTAATCAGCAGGTGATTAAAGTCCATTCCTTTCCCTGGTTTCTCGGCCAGATTATCAAACTTTACCTGGTTTTCGGCCAGACTGATACTGTTTACCAAAAGTGCAATCCCAGCTGCTTCCGGAGCTGTAGGGCCTTTCGTCGCTGTTTTTACAGGTGGGGCAGGCTTATAGGCAAACACTACGTTTGATCGGTTGAGCATAGCATTATTCAGCTGATACTTACTGTTCTTAACATCTGCAACCAGTTTGGTTAACGAGAATTCCTTCAGGTCAACATTGGCATGCATATCCGATTCAGCAGTTTTAAAATCTACTTTACTATCGTTGATTTTTGCCTCCTCAACTTTGTACTGACTGTTGGTCAGGTCTACGAACAGCTGTTTTAGCGAGAGGGTATTTAAATCCAGGTCTGCGCTGGTTTTCGAGAGCTTATCATCAAAACCTATCCTAATCTTATTGAAAGTAAAGTCTTCTATTTCAACCAGTGGCAACTTGCCCAATTCCATCTTTGCGGTGTCAATGCTATTCTCTAAATGGGCTTTTAGTTGTGTTAATGGTTTTTGTTGCAGGTATTTAACTGAAGTGTTGTTTAAAGAAAGGGTTTTGATTACATAATGCTGATTATTCAGGTCAAATGTTTTTAGATGTGCATTAAACTCCCCCAGATTTAACTTCATGTCGTTGCCTGCAACATCATCGTGATAAACAATGCCAATATCTTCGAGGCTAATTGTTCCGACTGAGAATTTTAGCGTAGAGGTGGTATCTTTTTGCACTTCTTCTTCTGGTTTAGTTTGCTCCGACATAAAAGCATCAACCAGAAACGAGAAATTGAATGAGGTATCGGGATTTACCCGGGTCACGTTTGCCCGCATTTTTTGCAAAGTGATGCTGTTTACCTCAACGGTGTTGTTGAGCAGTTTAAATAAGCTAATGTCGACCGCTAATTTTTGGGTGTAAAGTAAGGTGTCACCTTTTTGATCTTCGATGTAAAACTTGTTAAGAACAATGTCTTTAGGAAAGGCAATTTTGATACTTTCCAGACTGATTTCGGTTTTTGTTTTATTTTTAAGGTAGTTTATAGCTTTGTCTTTGACGAAATTCTGAACAGCTGGAATGTTTAATGAAAGCGCAATAAGAACTACCAGCAGAATAACGCTGGCGAGTATCCACAATAAAATTTTAAGGCTTTTTCGTATATATTTATTCAAAGGAGATAGGTTGAAAGTGTATTAATGTATATACTATTACAAACAAATCGATTTAATTGTTTAAAAGTATAAACAAACTTGTATGTTTTATAACTTTGTGGCCGAAAACTGGCAATTATTCTATATTCTACAAGAATAGGCGACCAAGCTGGGACTGTTAAAAACTCAGTTCTTAGAAATTCGTTTTCAACCCTTATATTTACAGCATACAATCCTTTTTTGATGAGCGAAGAAATAGAAAACAACATAAACGAAGAAAACAAACATACCGTAATTCCTATCAACGGACTTTACGAAAACTGGTTCCTCGATTATGCTTCTTATGTAATTCTGGATCGCGCAGTACCACACATCAACGACGGCTTGAAGCCGGTACAGCGTCGTATTATGCACTCTCTTAAGGAGATGGACGACGGACGGTTTAATAAGGCGGCCAACGTAATTGGTAATACCATGAAGTACCACCCGCATGGTGACGCTTCTATTGGTGATGCCATGGTGCAGATCGGTCAGAAGGACTTATTGATCGATTGCCAGGGTAACTGGGGAGATCCGATTACCGGTGATAATGCTGCGGCTCCACGTTATATTGAGGCGCGCTTATCTAAATTTGCCAATGAAGTGGTGTTTAATGGCGATACGACAGTCTGGCAACTGAGTTATGACGGTCGTAATAATGAACCCGTTACTTTACCTGTTAAGTTCCCTTTACTACTTGCTCAGGGGGCCGAAGGTATTGCGGTTGGTTTAGCTACCAAAGTAATGCCCCACAATTTTGTTGAACTACTGGATGCTTCTATTGAAGTATTACAAGGGCAGAGGCCCAATATTTTACCTGATTTCTTTACCGGAGGGATGGCCGATTTTTCTGCCTATAATGAAGGTATGCGTGGTGGCAGGATCAGGG
Organism: Pedobacter nyackensis; assembly: GCF_900176505.1. GTDB lineage: Bacteria > Bacteroidota > Bacteroidia > Sphingobacteriales > Sphingobacteriaceae > Pedobacter > Pedobacter nyackensis. The sequence continues at coordinate 155,409 of NZ_FWYB01000005.1, forward strand.
TAAGGGCAAAGATTACTGAGAAGGATAAGAAGACACTCGTAATTACCGAGATACCATATAGCACAACCACTGGTTCGGTTATCGACAGCATCTTGTCGGCCAATGATAAAGGCAAAATCAAGATTAAGAAGATTGAAGACAATACCGCTGCACATGTAGAGATTGTTATTCAGCTTGCACCGGGTATTTCTCCGGATGTGACTATCGATGCTTTATACGCCTTTACTTCATGCGAAGTTTCCATCTCTCCAAATACCTGTATCATTAAGGATGAGAAGCCTCAGTTTTTAAGTGTAAATGATATTCTTACTCAGAATACACTACACACTAAGGCTTTATTGAAGAAGGAACTGGAGATTAAATTGCACGAATTGCAGGAGAAAATCTTCTTCAGCTCTTTGTTAAAAATCTTCATTCAGGAAGGGATGTACAAAAATGCCGAATACGAGAATTCAGGTAATTTTGATGCTGTAGTTGAGGTCTTAAACCGGTTGTTTGAGCCATTTAAACCTGATCTGTATAGGGAGATCTTACCGGAGGATTTCAAAAAGCTGATTGATAAACCAATGAGCAGCATTACCCGCTTTGATGTTAAAAAAGCGGATGATCAGATGAAAGCACTTTCGGATGAGATCAAAGTGGTTAAAAACCACCTGCGTCACCTTACGGAGTATGCTATTGCCTGGTTTCAAAAATTGAAAGATAAGTATGGCAAGGGTAGGGAGCGTAAAACAGAGATCCGTTTGTTTGATCGTGTTGAAGCTTCTAAAGTGGCCCTGGCCAATGTGAAGTTGTACCTGAATCGTGAGGATGGTTTTATTGGAACAGGCTTGCGTAAGGATGAGTTTGTTGCCGACTGTTCTGATATTGACGAGATCATTGTTTTTAGGGAAGATGGAAAATGCATCATCACTAAAGTAGCGGATAAAACTTTTGTTGGTAAAGGGATTCTGCATGCCCAGGTATTTAAGAAAGGGGATGAGCGGACCATTTATAACATGATTTATAAAGACGGGGCCAGTGGTGTTTCTTACATCAAACGTTTTGCCGTAGTAGGGGTTACGCGTGATAAGGAATATGATTTAACCAAGGGTAGCAAGGGCTCTAAAGTTCTATACTTTACGGCTAACCCTAATGGAGAGGCTGAGATTGTAAACGTACAGCTTAAGCCACATACCAAACTAAAGAAATTACAGTTCGACCTTGACTTTGCCGAGATCGCCATTAAAGGACGTGGCTCGCAAGGAAACATCGTTTCTAAATATCCTGTCAAAAAGATCCTGTTAAAGAGCAAGGGGGTGTCTACCTTGTCGGGACTGAAAATCTGGTATGATGATCTGTTGAGAAGACTTAATGTTGATGGCAGAGGGAAATACCTTGGTGAGTTTGATGGCGATGATAAGATCTTGCAGGTACATAAAGATGGCTGGTATGAACTGAGTACTTTTGAACTGAGCAATCACTTTGATGCCGATTTGATATTGATCCAGAAGTTTGATTCTGAAAAACCTTTTGCTGTAGTACAGTATGAGGGTAAGGCGAAAAACTATTTTATAAAAAGATTCGTTTTCGAAGCGATTGGGGTGGGTAAAAAGCTAAGCCTGATTAGTGAGGAGAGTGGTTCTAAATTCTTATACCTGACCAGTAACCCGGCAGCTGTGCTTACGGTGGATGTGTTGAAAGGCAAAACCCAGACTCCGGAGACACTGGAAATTGTGTTGGCAGAGTTTATTGATGTAAAAGGTATCAAGGCAAATGGGAACAGACTTACTGCCCATGACGTTAAAAATATTACCATTTCTAACAATAGAGAGATAGAGTTGGAAGACGAAACGAAAGTGTCATTGCCGACATCTGAAAATGCAACGGAAGACACTGACGAAGCATTTGTTGAAACTGAGGATAGGATTGCTCAGGATACTGATGGGGAAGAGCTTGTTGATCCGGCAATGAGTAAAGATGCTGATGAAGAAGAGGTTCCTTTGCCTGATGGTGAGGAAACCGTAAACGAGATGATTGATGAAGATCCTGAGTTAGCGGTTGAAAAGCCTCAACCGAAACCGAAGAAAGTTTTTGAGACTAAAGCTCCGGCTAAAACAGCAGTTGAAACTCCTGTATCGGCTGAAGCAAAAGTGGAAGAAGTGGAGCAGCCAGTTGCTGAGCAAGCTGCTGTGGTAGAGAAACCTGTTGAGGATAAACCTGCTGTAGCAGAGAAGCCAAAAAAAAGCTGGGGTAGTCCGGTAGCTAAGCCTGTTGAGGCGACGAAGCCAGAAGCTCCAAAACCTGCTGAGGAGAAAAAAGTTGAGGAAAAGCCAAAGGCAGAAAAACCGGTTGAAGAGAAGCCGGAAGAAAAAACCGAACAACCTGTAAAAGATAAAGAGGAACCAGTGGCTAAACCTAAACCGGAAGAGAAACCGGTAAAGAAAGTCGATTTTGAAATTACCAATCCGGATGATATCAAGATTGATGATAAAGGTCAGTTAGGATTCTTTTAATGAGACTGGAATAATAGTAAATCCTTTTTTTATTTCATTCGGCTCTTTATCTGATTTGAAAATGTTCGATCAGTTGCATTAATCCGGATGGGTATATCCCTATCCAGAGGATCAGTAATGTTAAAAACGATAATACGATGCTACTGATCAGGTAAAAAACTGGCCTTACCGTTTTCTCCTGGCTGGCTGGATTTTGTTGTCCGGAAAAAAGTGTATTAATGATTCGGAGGTAATAGTATAATCCATAAACGCTGCTGAGTATAAGAACCAGGGCAAGTACCCAAAATCCGGTTTGCAAACCCGAGGCCAGTATATAAAACTTACCAATAAACCCGGCAGTAAGGGGGATCCCGGCAAGCGAAAGTAATGCGGTACTAAAAATACAGGCGAGCACAGGATGATCCCAAAACAAGGCTTTGAAATTGTTTATATTTTCCATATCGTTTTCTTTGCTGGATAGAATGGTTAGAATTCCAAATGCAGTTAGCGTGGTCACAAAATACACGGCTAAATAAAAACTAACCGCAGGAATACTCATGGCATTACCAGGAATAAAAGCAACCAATAAATAGCCAAGATGAGCAATTGAAGAATAGGCCAGCAGCCGTTTTACATTTTTTTGTTGCAGGGCAAGGAGGTTGCCAATTACCATGGAAGCAATGGCAATAACGACGAAGACCACCATAAGTGCATGGAATCTGAAGCCATCAATCGCAATAAAAAAGCGAATCAGCACTGCAAATACACCTCCCTTAGAGACCGTAGCAATAAAGGAGGTAACGGGTGTAGGAGCACCCTGATACACATCGGCAGTCCACATGTGAAAAGGAACTACGGCTAGTTTAAACCCGATTCCTATCAACATTAATCCGAATCCTGTAAGAAACAATGGGGGTAAGGATGAAATTGTACCCAGTTTACCAGTCATTGCGGAAAAATTCATCGTACCCAGTTGAAAATACATTAGGGCCATCCCGAAAAGGAGGAAGGCCGAAGAGAAGGCCGCCAATATCAGGTATTTAATTCCGGCTTCGATATTATGATGACGGGCCCGAAAATAAGCGATAAGGGCATATAAACCAACAGTAAGCACTTCAAGTCCAAGGAATAAAGAGATAAAATGATTGCTAACTGCCAGTACACAGCCGCCAAGGGTACACAAGAAAAGCAAAACATAATATTCCTTTGGACTTTCTTCTTTCCCTTCAAAATAGAGGTAGGAAATGATATTGACTACCAGGCTTGAAAAAATGATCAGGCCTATCATGAAGATCGAAAAATCATCAATTACAAATAGGGGTTCAATGAAGTATGGAAGTGGTTTTTGCAACTGAAAAATAGATAAAAAAGAGATGACAAATAATAGAAGACTACTAATCTGAATGCTACGGTGATTAAATTTTATGGCAATAAGGAGCATAATCAGTACAGCAGATCCTGCAAGAAGAAGCAATGGCATAAGCGCGGATAAATCGTTAGCTATCATGATTTTACGGTTGGTTTTTAAATTCGGTTGGAAAAAGCTGTTCCATTTGTTTGATCATAGGCCTGGCGGTGTTGATAATTGGCTGTGGATACAACCCAAGCCATATAATGGAGATCGTAAGGACTGCCATGATGAATACTTCTCTCCAAGAAAAGTCAGAAAAAGGTGCTGATGCCGGTATAGGGCCATGAAATACTTTCTGGATCATCCTTAAGGAATAGATGGCGGAAAAGATAAGTCCGATGGTAGCCAGGACCGTAAGCCACATGTTCGATTTAAATGCCCCTAATAAGATAAGGAACTCCGCAACAAAATTTCCCAATCCAGGTAAGCCCAGAGAGGCCATCGCAAACAAAACTGCTATAGCGCCCATCTTTGGCATCTGAAACCAAAGTCCGCCCATCTCATCGATTTCCCGGGTGTGGAGACGTTCTTTTAGCATTCCTGCCATGATAAACAGCGCCCCGGTGCTGATGGCATGGGTCAATAGTTGCATGACTACACCCTGAAATGCCAGTTCATTAAAAGCAAAAATTCCTAAAATCACAAAGCCCATATGGCTTACGCTAGTATAGGCGATGAGGCGCTTAAGGTCGGTTTGTGAGAAGGCAAGGATAGCGCCATAAATAATTCCGATGACACCCAGGAGCATGGCACATGGTGCATATGTTTTTGCAATTTCAGGAAATAAGGGTAATACGAACCTTAAAATGCCATAAGCCCCGGTTTTTAAAAGTAATCCAGCCAGAATTAAACTCCCGGCTGTTGGAGCTTCACTATGTGCATCGGGTAACCAGGAGTGAAAAGGAACAACAGGTAGTTTTACCGCAAAAGCGATCATGAACCCCATCATTAGCCAAAAGGCCGTCTGCGGAGCGATAACTGTTCCCAACAATTCGAAGTAATTAAAAGTATATCTGCCAGTATTCTGAGCATGAATAAAATATAAAGCAAGAATGGAAATGAACATCAATAGTCCGCTGACCTGGGTGAAAATAAAGAATTTGTAAGCCGCATATTCCCGGTTTTTACTTCCCCAGATGCCGATCAGAAAATACATTGGAATCAACATGATCTCCCAGAAAAAGTAAAAAAGAAATAGATCCATGGCCATAAATACGCCTGAAATACCCGCCAAAATCCAAAGCAGATTGAAATGATAAAAGCCCAGATGTTCGGTTATTTCTTTCCAGGAGCACAATACTGCTAAAATCCCAAGGAAAAAAGTTAGCATTAACAATAGCAGGCTTAATCCATCAATTGCCAGATGAAAGCTGATCCCAAAAGAAGGGATCCAATCTTGTTGGAAATCGATCATCCAGGAATCTGTAGAACCGATGTTTATGGCCGCGTAATGCTCTACCCAGAAAGATATCAGGGCAATAAAACCGATAATCAGGGTATATAGCGAAATCCATCGGGGCAAGGTTTTATTCCATTGCCCAACCAGGAATGCCAATAAGCCTCCTCCCATTAATAGACCGATGAGCCAAATAAGTATCATAATATGATTTGTATGCCTAAAATGATGATTGCACCAACAACAAGACCCATAATATACCACCTTAGTGATCCTGATTGCGTAAACGATAAACACCGGTAAAGACCAATTGAGACCAAAGTTATGCCCTGATAAATTTTATCTACGACATCATTTTTGTTGATGTTGGCTAAAAAAACAACTGGACGTACGATAACTGTCTTGTATAATTGATCAAAGCCCCAACCGGCATGCCAGAAGGAGTAGAGGAGGAGTACTGCCTCATTACGTTTTAATTTTTCAATGCGTTCGGGTTGCTTATGCCATAAAATGTAGGCGGTATAAATCCCTCCGAAGGTAGCCAGCGCTGCCAGTAACTGAAAGGAAAATTCTCCATTTGCGGTAGATTTTAGAACCGTTTCAGGCAATACCTGATGAAGAAAGTCTGAAAAAAGAGTAAGGGAACCAAAATTATGGGGCAGTTCGATAAAGCCGGCACAAATGGTGAAAAATGCAAGGATGATTAGTGGAATGGTGATGAGTTTGCCAGGAAGCCGTTGTACCTCCGTTTTCGTTGCTCCCCAGAAAGTAAGAATGACCATTCTTGTGGTATAGAGTGCTGTAATGAATGCACCTAGAAAGGCGATCAGCCACAGTAATGGGTTCCCATTTTTACTAGCCCATGCAAACCAGAGAATCTGATCTTTACTATAAAATCCGGAACTGATCAGGGGCAAGGCAATTAATGATGCTGAGCCAATAACAAAGGTCCAGAAAACCACTGGAAGTTTATTTTTAAGGCCACCCATCTTAGACATATTATGTTCATGATTTAGTGCGTCTATCACTGCACCGGCGGCCAGGAATAACAGGGCTTTAAAAAAAGCATGAATCATAAAATGGAAAATAGCCGCTGTCCAGGCACCCAGACCTAATGCTAGAAACATGTATCCGATCTGGCTGATTGTGGAGTAGGCGAGCACCCGTTTGAGGTCATATTGGGTAAGCGCGCTGAAGCCCGCAATGAATAAAGTTGCGGCTCCGATTCCTGCAACAATCAGCTGCACTGTTGGAGATAGCTCGAAGATGACATGCATCCTGGCGATGAGGTAAACACCTGCCGTTACCATGGTTGCTGCATGAATCAGGGCACTTACAGGAGAAGGCCCGGCCATGGCATCAGGAAGCCAGGTTTGAAAAGGTAGCTGAGCAGATTTTCCTAACCCGCCTGCAAGTAATAATAAGGCGGTTATCGTTGCCATTGAAGCTCCTGGATGCCATAAAGAAGGGGCTTTCGCTAGAATATCTGGAATCAGGAGGGTGCCAAATTGATAAAAAATGACAAAAATCCCAATGGCCATGGCAGTATCTCCTATACGGGTGATGATAAATGCTTTTCGGGCAGCATATCCATTTTCAGAATGCTCATACCAAAAGCCAATCAGTAAGTAGCTGCACAGTCCCACACCTTCCCATCCCAGATATAACAGCAGTAAATTATCAGCCAGTACGAGCAGGAGCATAGAAAACACGAATAGGTTCATGCAGGCAAAAAAGCGGGAATAATCTTTGTCAAAGGCCATAAAGGCAACAGAGTAAAGATGTATTAGGGCTCCGATGAAGGTGATCACGAAAATAAAAACCAGCGATAAGGCATCCAGGTACAGGGTTATCTTTGGATGGAAATCTGCGACCTCCATCCAGGTCCATAAGGTCTGGGAATGATGACCACTGGCTGGAGGGAAGGTAAGAAAGTCAATACCAATGATGATGGTAAAAATGGCAGAAAGGCTAACCATTCCTGCACCAATTATGGCCACCCATGCCGGAGGCATACTTTTTCCTGTCAGCGTCAGTATTAAAAAGCCGGCAAGGGGACAAGCGGGAATAAGCCATAACAGGTGTTCCATAGTTATCCTTTCATCTCTTTTAAATTGTCTATGTCCAGTGATTTATGCTGATGGTAAATCTGGAGGATCAGCGCCAGTCCAACGGAAACTTCTGCTGCAGCCATGGCCAGGATAAAGACGAACATTACTTGTCCGTCCGGTTGCCCCCAGTGCGATCCTGCGGCTACAAAGGCCAGTCCTGATGCGTTCAGCATCACTTCTATGGATAACAGCATAAAAATGATGTTCTTGCGGATGATCACTCCGGCAATGCCCATGACGAAAAGTAGAGCCGCCAGGAGTAGGATCATTTCCATAGATATCTCAGTTTTCATAGTACTTCCTCCTCTTTTAAAAACCGGTGTAAGGTTGTTTTTTTATGTTGTCCGATGTGAGCGGCGCCTACTACGCCTGCCATTAACAGCATGGCAGCTAGTTCAACTCCAATCAAATAGGGCCTGAATAAGGATATTGCAACTGTTTTGGCATCAACAGTCTGCTGAACCAGGTAGGTTGCTGAGGGGCTGCTGATCAGGTAAAATAATTCGGCAAAAAGGATGGCAGATAAGACTGTTGGCCCTATCCATACCTTAGGTTTGAGCCATTCTTTTTCCTGAATTGCGGTTTCCTTGCCAAGGTTTAACAGCATGATCACAAAGATGAAAAGCACCATGATGGCCCCGGCATAAATGATGATTTCCAGCATTGCTGCAAAAGGGGCCCCAAGTAAAAAGAAGATGACCGATAAGGAAAGCAGGGAAATGACAAGGTATAGCAGGGCATGCACGGGATTATGCCTGGTGATGACCATAAGGGTAGAAACCAAGGTCACAAATGCGGTGATGTAAAATATGATGTCCATTTTTAAGGTAATAAACTATGTATGTCAATTGGTGGGTCTTCATTTTCACCGGTTCCTTTTCCCTTCACACCTGCATCCAGTCCGGCGATTTTGTAATAATTGTAACCCGGATATTTCCCCTGACTATTGATCAATAAATCTTCTTTTTCATAAACCATATCCTGCCGGTTGTACTCTGCCATTTCAAAGTCGGGGATCAGTTGTATGGCATAAGTTGGGCAGGCCTCCTCGCAATAGCCACAAAAAATGCAGCGCGAAAAATTGATGCGGAAGAACTCCGGGTACCTTCTCCCATTTTCATCTTCGGTAGCCTGCAGTGAAATGCAGTCTACCGGACAAGCGGCCGCACATAGGTAACAGCCCACACAGCGTTCCCCCATATCCGGATCCCTCGTTAATACAATTCTTCCACGCCAGCGAGGGTGTAGTGATGCTTTTTCTTCCGGATACTGAATCGTTTCCCTTTTCTTGAACATGTGTAGAAAAGTGAGTCCTATTGTTCTTAGCAAACTGATCATCATTTCTTTTTTTATAAGTCATAACCCCACCATATGAGGAGATCATTTATTCATCATCAACAGAATTGCTCCTGTGATCAATAAGTTCAATAATGCCACTGGCAATAATATTTTCCAGCCATATTCCATCAGCTGATCATATCTTGGCCTCGGAAGTGAGGCCCTCAGTAAGATGAAAAACAGGATGAAAACAAAAGTTTTCAGTATAAACCAAATTAACGGGGGAAGGAATCCTGGTCCCAGCCATCCTCCAAAAAATAAAGTGACTACCATTGCCGAAATGAGGGTGATTCCCAGGTATTCGCCAATAAAAAACATTCCGAATTTCATGCCCGAATATTCTGAATGGAAGCCGGCAACCAGCTCGCTTTCTGCTTCCGGAATGTCAAAAGGCAGCCGATGCGTTTCCGCTATCCCGGCAATCATAAAAACGACAAAGGCTACTGGCTGTGTAATGATGAACCAGCAGTCTTGCTGAGCCATTACGATGTCGGTTAGCCTGAATGATCCTGACATCATCACGATTCCCATTAAGGAGAGTCCCATGAATACTTCATAACTGATCATTTGCGCGGCGCCACGTAAGGCGCCCAGAAGCGAATATTTGTTATTCGATGCCCATCCGCCCAGTACGATACTATAAACGCCAATGGAAGACATTGCGAGGAAGAAAAGCAAGCCTACATTCAGGTCTGCAATGAGTATCCCCGGGGCGTAAGGAATCACCACAAAGCTCATGAGTACAGTGGCGGCAACAATAGCGGGTGCAATCACAAATATTGTTTTATCCGCAAATGGGGGAATCCAGTCTTCCTTAAAAAACAATTTGATGGTATCGGCAATGACAATGAACAGCCCGAATGGTCCTGCCCGATTGGGGCCGCATCTATTTTGCCATACCGCAAGCATCCGCCTTTCCAACCAGATCAGCCAGGCAGCAATTGTGGTTAAAGCAAACAACACAATTGCAATCATGAGGATATATCCGAGGACGGTGCTCATGTGTTTCCTTTCGTTAAAGTTCCTTTTGCCGGCCATGAAATACCTGTTAGCCCGGGAATTTGATATGGAATTCCTGCTAGTCCTTGAGGAAGTTCTTCCATGATTCTAACAGGTAAAAAATAAAGTTGATCCTGTATTTGTAGCTGCACAATGTCATTTTCAGCGGTATTCAAATCTTTCGCATCCTTTCTATTGATGGCGATATAGGGCTTTGGGCAGCGCTCATTAATACCAGGACTGTAGATGCTGAGTTCTTCGGATCCGAAAATATGTGATAATGGGAGCATCAACCATTCTCCTGGGGATGGTATAAAGGGGGAAGGAATATGATTTCGATAACTGAGCTCAGCAACACTGATTTCTGGAAATAATCTATTCCCGGGATCGCCACCACGCAAAGACCCACCAACTTCCGCTTGGTACTTGTTAACGGATTGTCCGGAATTCCAGCCTGGAGCCCAGAAAAAAGGGATTAAAGGAGCAGGAGGCATTCCTTTATAACCTTCCATCGTAAACGATAAGGCGGAATCATGGTCCTCCGGAGGTTTAGGTTCACTCACATTGATATTGGCCAACATGGCAGTCCGTCCACTATAACGATGCGGTTCACGGGGGATTTTTTGCCCGGAAATGCGAAAGTCTGCGTCTGGAGCCACGGTGTCGGCACCTTTAAATTGAGGCATTAAATGGGCCATTTCGGCGAGTAAATTTTCTGGAGCTTTTAATTCTTCAGGACATATGCCATTTTGGAATTGTCTGAATTCATCTAGCCACCTCCAGCTTTCCCTGAAATTCTCATTTTTTGGACTAAATACCTGGAAGAAACGCTGTGCCCGACCTTCATTATTGACGATTGTTCCATCCGCTTCTGCAAAGGTGGCTACCGGGATCAGGATACTTGCTTTATTACTGGTTTCATTATGCAAATGATCCAATACCACCAGGTTTCTACAATGGTTAAAAAGCAGGTCTATTTCCCCTTTTCCGCCTCGTCGGTACAGGTCGTTTTCCAGTACAACGACGGTATCCACGTCACCATTTTCCAATACCTCCATGGCATGCGCTAAGGAGGGGGCATCCATCATTGCCAGCCCCATTGAGTTGCATTCGGGTATGACAAATGACAAATTTGCTTTTTTTTCTTTCCCGGATAAGGCAAGGGCAATGTTTGTTGCGGCACTGATGATGGCCTCATTGAAGAGACTTGTGCCGCAAATGATCAAGGGATTTTTTGCCTTTTTAAGGATGCCTGCAATTTGTTTGGCAAGTTTCAAGCTGTGTTTACTCAGCCCTTCAGGTGCCGGAACATTCGTGTTGAGCTGCGCAGCGACAGTATAGCCCAGGCGCGCAATCTCATCGGGAGATAAGTGCAGGGGCTTGTCGGCAAGCTCATCTAGTTTGGTTTTTGTAGGATAAGCGATAAATAAAGCCCCTTTTTCTTCCTGGGCAAGCTCCCTTAATGCGGCATCATGCCAGGTCGGGATACTGATTTCTGCTGCCTTTTCGAATGGGGCTTTACGTATGGCCTGCCTTACTGCGAGCGCAAGCATCGGGGCTGAATTGGTTAAATCTTCGCCAAGGATAAATACCGCATCAGCGGTCTCTGTTTCTTTGAGCGATGGGGAGTGAACATGACCAGAGTTAAGGGTAAGGAGAATATTACGCATCAGCTGAGCTTCTGCTTCGGAAACTCCCTGGTAGAAGTTTTCCTTTCCTACCAATTGTCTAAGGGCAAAATTGGCTTCCAAAGATGCCCTGGGAGAAGCAATTCCAATTGTGGTATCCTTTGTTAAAATCTTTGCCAGTTGGCGATATAAGCTGTCCTTGTCGGCCGCATCTGGAATTTGAGCCCGTACCAAGGGCTGTTGAATCCGGTTAATGTTGTTTACAAATTCGTAACCAAATCGCCCGCGATCGCAAATAAAATACCCGTTTACGGCACCATTATATCGGTTGGTAATTTGACGAAGCTCTCCATATCTTTCCCCTGCAATGACATTGCAACCCAGACTGCAATGCTGACAAATGGATGGAGCCATCGTCATGTCCCATTTTCGGGTATAATGTGCCTTGAGACTTTTGTCGGTAAAAACCCCTGTTGGGCAAACCTCTGCGAGGTTCCCACTAAATTCACTTTCCAGGATGCCATCTTCAGCTCTTCCAAAATAAACATGATTATGGGCTGCAAATACATCCAGGTCTTTTCCGCCTGCATAATCTTTATAAAACCGGACACAGCGGTAGCATTGTATGCAGCGGTTCATTTCATGGTTGATAAATGGACCTAGATATTGGTTTTTATAACTGCGTTTAGGGAATTGAAAACGACGGTAGTTATGGCCGGTCATCACCGTCATATCCTGTAGATGGCAGGAGCCGCCTTCATCACAAACCGCACAATCATGAGGGTGGTTGGTCATCAGCCATTCAATTACTTGTGCACGAAAAGCCCTGGCTGCGGGATCTTCAACAGACAAATACATGTTGTCTTTAACCGTTTCCATGCAGGACATGACCAATCGTCCTTTGGTGTCATCTTCGTCTTTAAAAAGTTTAATGGCACACTGACGACAAGCTCCTACGGATCCCATAGCGGGATGCCAGCAAAAATAGGGCAAGTCAAAACCTAGTGTAAGGCAGGTTTCCAGCACATTTTTGCCTGGTGTTACTTCGTAAGCTTTATGATCAATATAGATTGTGGCCATTTTCTTTTCACCTCCAGGGACATTTTTTCTCTTTGATATGCTTTTCAAAATCCGCTCTAAAATATTTTAACCCACTTTGTAAAGGCTCCATCGCTCCTGGAGCTAGTGCGCAAAAAGTGTTGCCAGGTCCAAGGTGCTTGGTATGCATCTCTAATAATTCCAGGTCTTCCATGCGCCCTTCTCCATTTTCAATGGATAGCAAAATCTTTTCTGTCCAGGGTAAACCTTCTCTGCAGGGGGTACACCATCCGCAGGATTCCTGAGCAAAAAAATGTTCCAGATTATGAATAAAACCAACCGGACAGGTCTGGTCATCAAGCACAATCATGGTTCCCGTTCCCAGGCGACTGCCAGCTGCGGATATAGATTTATAGTCCATTTTAACATCCAAATGTTCTTCCACCAAAAAATCTGTAGAAGCTCCACCGGGCAGGACAGCTCTAAAGGAAACTCCTTTCTTCATGCCACCTGCATGCTCTTCCAGAAGCTCCCGAATGGTAGTTCCCATCGGCAATTCCCACAATCCAGGTTTATTTACTCTGCCGCTGATGCCGTAGATTTTTGTTCCCGCATCAGAGCCTGGACTCAGGTCTTTAAACCAGTCGGCACCATGGTTCACAATATGTGGGATATTGCATAGCGTTTCTACATTGTTGACAATCGTAGGTTTACCAAATAATCCGCTTACTTGTGGGAAGGGTGGTTTGGTACGTGGCGTTGCCCGTTTCCCCTCCAGTGCATTCAACAAGGCCGTTTCTTCTCCACACATATACCGGCCTATGCCCGTATGTAAGTGCATTTCCAGATCGTAGCCGGAGCCGAGGATGTTTTTTCCAAGGTAGCCGGCAGCATAGGCCTCATCGATGGCATGTTTAATTAGCCAGGCGGCTTTTTTATAAGCCCAGCGTAGAAAAACGTAGGAGATGTTGGCCTGTATCGCATACGCGGCTACAATCATGCCCTCAATTAACTGATGGGGATTGCCTTCCAATAGCATGCGGTCTTTGAATGTTCCAGGTTCCATCTCATCGGCATTGGCAATCAGGTATTTTGTTTGCCCAACGGTATTCATGGGGACAAAGCTCCATTTTGTTCCTGTACTGAAACCGGCACCTCCACGGCCTTTCAGGTCTGCTTCCTGCACCATCTTCGTAATGTCCTGGGGTGCCATGGTTGTCAATGCCTTCTCCACAGCCTGATAGCCGCCCACACTCCTGTAATCCTTAAGATTAAGTGAGCTTCGGTTGAAGTTGATATGTTGCGTGAGGGGCCTTTCCATGTTGCCGTTTATTTATATTCTTTTAATATCTCCTGCAGTTTTTCATTTGTCAAATTCCGATAAGTATCCTGGTTGATCATTAATACCGGGGCATGATCGCAGCTACCCAGACAAGGGTTGGGTAAAAGCGTAAACCTGTCATCCGGAGTAGTTTCTCCAAATTTGATGTGTAACAGGGCTTGCAAATGCGCATAAATCTGTTCATAACCCATCACATAGCAGCTGATGCTATCGCATAGTAAAATGATATTTCTGCCTACAGGTTTACGAAAAATAAGGTTGTAAAAGGTGGCCACACTATCCAGTTCTTCGGCCGACATCCCCAGGTGTGCCGCAATGGCCTGAAGACTCTCATCCGATATCCAGCCTCGATGGTGCTGTACGATTTTTAAGGCCTCAATACTGGCAGCCTTTCGCACAGGAACAAGCGCAATCTCATGGTCTATTCTCCTTATTTCATCCGTTGATAGCATCTTTTTGGTTTTATCTGTCAATATCTGCAAGAACATAATCCATGCTGCCCAGAATAGAAAGTAGATCGGCAATGGTATACCCTTTGCTGATATAGGGAAGCATTTGCATGTGTGGAAATGAGGGAGTACGGATTCTAACCCGATAAGGAGAAGTATTGCCATCACTGGTCAGGTAATAGCTATTGGCTCCTTTGGTCGCTTCTATACAACTCATCCCTTCACCGGAAGGGATTACGGGCCCCCAGCTGACGTTTAAAAAGTGTGTGATTAGGGTTTCAATATCCTGCATGGTATTTTTCTTGAGGGGAGGGGTGGTCAATGGATGATCGGATTTGTAACTTCCCTCAGGCATGTTTTTGAGGCATTGATCGATAATCCGCAGGCTTTGCCTCATTTCTTCTACACGGACCAATGCCCTGTCATAGCAATCCCCATTTTGTGCGGTAGGGATGTCAAAATCAAAGTTCTCATAGCCTGAATAAGGTTGTTTTTTTCTAAAATCCCAGTCGAGCCCACAGGCGCGTAAACCTGGGCCCGTAACCCCCCATTCTAAAGCTTCATTTAAAGTATAAATGCCAATGCCTATTGTACGGGCTTTGAAAATGCTGTTTCGCATCACCATTTGGTCGTATTCGCGCAGTTTTTTAGGAAAATAAGCGACAAATTCCCTTACCAGTTTATCCCATCCTAAGGGCAGATCCTGAGCAACCCCACCAATTCTGAACCAGTTGGGGTGCATTCTGGCACCACAAATGGCCTCTACAATGTTAAAAACCTTTTCCCGGTCTGTAAACATATAGAATACCGGTGAAAGCTGGCCGAGGTCTTGCGCAAAAGTGCCATACCATACCAGATGGCTGGCAATGCGAAAGAATTCACAGAGCATGATGCGCATGACTTTTACCCGATCAGGGACGATAATGCCCGCTAATTTTTCTACTGCCAGCAGGTAGGCCAGATTGTTCATTACGCCGCCCAGGTAATCAACGCGGTCGGTATAGGGAATATAAGTGTGCCAGGACTGACGTTCTCCCATTTTCTCGGCACCCCGGTGGTGGAATCCAATATCAGGAACCGCGTCTACAATGTTTTCTCCATCCAATTGCAGGATAATTCGCAACACGCCATGCGTACCAGGGTGCTGCGGGCCAAGATTGAGGAACATAAAGTCCGCGTCTTCACTTTGTCTTTTCATGCCCCAGTCCTCCGGTCGGAATTGTAAGGCCTCCTGTTCCCGGTCTTGCTTTTCATCCCACAGTTTAAAAGGCCCCATCTCTGTAGCCCTGGCAGGATGTTCTTTTCTCAAAGGATGTCCTTCCCAGGTGAGCGGCATAAGAATCCGGCGCAAATTGGGGTGGCCTTCGAAATTTATCCCGAACATATCATACACTTCGCGTTCATACCAGTTCGCGTTTTTCCATAAGGATGTGATGGAGGGCATAGTGGGATATTCCCCATGTAAACCTACTTTGAGGCGTATGAAGCGGTTTCTTTGCAGGGAAAGTAAGTGGTAAACAATGCTGAAATCACCTGTTGCTGATCCATTTTTTTTCGCATGACTTCGTTCATCGATTGCACAGAGGTCATATAAAAGCTCAAAGCGCTGCGGAATCTCCAGCTTGAGGTATTGTAGTACTGCAGTGATATTTTCTTTTGCAACCCATAGCGTGACCACCTCGTCAACTGTAAGTTGGAGGTTGAAAAAAGAAGGTCCAAATCTGGAGACCAGTTCGTCAGTCAAGCCTGAATCGTTATTCATGACTTTAGGTTTATGTTATGGGTGCTATTTATATCTGATCCGGCGTACGAAAATTAATCATCTTTTTACGCTCAGTTCTCTTCTGTTCTTTCATGGATATTTGTTCCGGCTTGATCACTCCCTGCGGCCCAATTGCCCAGCTTAGTGGCCTTTGCTCTTTGCCAACGGAGTCGGCCAGTAGCATTAGTCCCTGTAGAAAGGCATCAGGGCGCGGTGGACATCCGGCAACGTACACATCTACCGGTAAGAATTTATCTACCCCCTGTACCACGCTATAAATGTCATACATCCCGCCTGAATTGGCACAGGAACCCATGGAAATCACCCATTTAGGTTCCATCATTTGCTCATGAAGTCGCTTGATAATAGGCGCCATTTTCACAAAAACAGTCCCGGCAATAACCATCACATCTGCCTCTCTTGGTGTACCACGAATCACTTCTGCGCCAAAACGGGCGACGTCATATTTACTGGTGAGGCTGGTTGCCATTTCTACAAAACAGCAGGAAAGCCCAAAATGAAAGGGCCATATAGAGTTCTTTCGGCCCCATGCGAGTAAGCCCTGCACGGTAGTCAACATGACGCTCTGACCAATAGATTCTTCAAAAGAACTTGTTCCTTTTATTGCATTTGCCGGGTCGACAGGATTACTGAGCCACCATTTCATGTTACAGGTTTTTTAGAATAAGTTTACGGTACGCTTTCAAAATTTTCTTGCCATCGGGACCAAAATCGAGGGCGCCCAGGCTCCATTCATAGATAAGTACGACAAAGAGCAGCCCGATAAAAACACAGATGCTGAGATAACCTGGCCATCCTAATTCTTGAAATGCCAGGGCCCACAAAACAATAAAAACCACCTCTATGTCAAAAATGACAAACATCATAGCAACCAAATAAAACTGCGCGGAAAAGCGCAATCTGGCCGATCCGGTTTCCAATATCCCTGATTCGTAGGGTTGACCGCTGGCGCGTGCTTTATGCCGCTGACCTAAAAAATAGGATAGCGAGAGGATCAATGCTAGTAATGCCAACACAAAAGCACCATACACAAGGAATGGCCAAAGTGGGGCAACAGGAGTGCTCGACGAGTTCATGACTTAGGGATGCTAGACGCTGCCTGTAATGTAATGTTCCAGATTTCCGATAATGAATTTCTGCTCCTCAATGATGTATTTTACCACATCGCCAATTGAAATGATTCCAGTCAGCTTACCATCATCTATGACGGGCAGATGCCGGATAAATTTGTTGGTCATCAGCCACATACATTCTTCGATAGTGTTCTCCGAAGTGACCGTTGGTGGATTTTCAGTCATGATCTCAGAGATTGGGATTTTTTTTGAAGATTTACCCTTTAGAATGACTTTTCGGGCGTAATCTCTTTCCGTAAAAATCCCGATGAATTTCTCATGATCCATCACCAGAAGCGATCCGATGTTCTTTTCAAACATTAATTCTAGCGCTTCAAAGACTGTTGTTGTCGGACTTACATAGATAGCGGAATGGGTTTTTCCTTGTAAGATATTCCTAACTTTTCCCATAATTGAACTCCTTTCTATTACAGATATTTGCGCAATAATCCAATAAGGATGGTTCTATTAAAGTTAAGGCTTATTTTAATAAAAAGAAAGCATTATTCGGTTAATTTTAAATATATAAATCAAAGTGTTCTTTTTGTTTATGCTTGATTTTCAGTATATTTAAGAATAAGTATTTCTTTTTTTTGGATTGCCTTTTTTTTCGGTGTGTAGCAATCCTGATTTTGGTTCAAATAACCGTTCCTTTTGGTTTTCTTTCCGTGTTTTTGATAAACTTATAGCTGAATAAGCTACCTAGATATGAAAAGTAAGACTTTTTTCTTCCTGGTTTTTCTATGTTGCTTTCCCTTGTTTCTACACGCACAAAAAGTGGTGATGATCAAAATTGATGGGGCAATTAATCCGGTGTCGGCTTCTTTTATCCATGAGGAAATCGAAAAGGCAGCTCAGCAGAAGGCGGTTTGTCTGATGATTCAGCTCAATACACCAGGGGGATTATTACAGTCCACACGTAGTATTGTTAGTGATATTCTGGTCGCACCGCTTCCTGTGGTAGTTTATATTTCACCCTCAGGGTCCCATGCCGGTTCAGCCGGAGTCTTTATTACCCTTGCCGCTCATATTGCCGCTATGGCACCGGGAACTAATATCGGTGCAGCACATCCTGTCAATCTGGTGGGCCGAACGGACTCCCTGATGAACATAAAAGCAACAGCTGATGCAGCCCTTTTTATTTGTCGTCATCCTGAATTACTGTCTGGATTGTTGCATCGGATTTGCTCCTGCTGATGATCCTCGTGGCGCTTGTTGTTGCTTAAACAATTCAAAGCGCGAAGGCTGGCCTTTTCTTGGCCATGCATTATTCAGTTCATCAATATCGGCTGTTTCGCGATAAGGGTCTAATTGTACCGATACCACTTCCTTGTCTTTAGCAAACACCTTAGTTACTTTATTCTCGTCTTTTCTCCAGATATAAGCCGGGATGCGATCTACTTCTTTGCTGCCATCCTTAAACGTCCATTCAATGATGATTGGCATCACCAATCCACCAACATTTGTGAAGTCTAATTCATAAAAGTTCTTTTTGCTTTCATACAGTGCCCGCTCATCTGCCGATAAACTATTTATGTAGTTTTTGAACTCCTGATCAGCCGTTTTACTGACTTCAAAACGGTTAAACTTGTTGTAGAAATCATTTAAGCTGGTGTCTCGCTCAACAGCGAATTTACTGCCTTGCTTGCGGTTTCTTTCTCTGCTAATGTTATATTGATCCCTCTCATAGGCTTTTTTCTTTTCGATGTTCTCTGCCACCTGGTTCATGCTGTTCATCTGGTAATAGCGAACATCATTAAGTGCAATATCTACAGGGTCTGTTCCAAAGAACCAACCTCTCCAGAACCAGTCGAGGTCAACTGCCGAAGCATCTTCCATCGTTCTGAACAGATCTGCAGGAGTAGGGTGTTTAAAGGCCCATCGTTTCGCATATTCTTTAAAAGCATAATCAAAAAGCTCGCGTCCCATGACGGTTTCTCTTAAAATGTTCAAAGCTGTAGCCGGTTTAGCATAGGCATTAGGGCCAAAGTTGATGATATTTTCAGAGTTGGTCATGATTGGCTCAAGCTGGTCTTTCGGCATTTTCATATAATCAACGATCTTATGTGCCGGACCACGTTGCGATGGGTATTTGTTGTCCCATGCCTGCTCAGCTAAGTATTGGCAAAAGGTGTTCAAGCCTTCGTCCATCCAGGACCATTGTCTCTCGTCTGAGTTTACAATCATTGGGAAGAAGTTGTGCCCTACCTCATGGATGATTACACCGATCATACCATATTTGATGGCTTCTGTATAGGTGCCGTCCTTTTCGGCACGACCATAATTGAAACAGATCATAGGGTATTCCATTCCGTTTGCAGCCTCTACTGAAATCGCTACCGGGTAAGGGTAAGGGATCGTATGTTTAGAGTATTCTCTTAAGGTGTGGTCAACTACTTTTGTAGAATATTTATTGTAAAGAGGATATGCCTCAGGTCCATAGTACGACATAGACATGATTTTCTTTCCATTGATGTGTGTCGCCATAGCATCCCAAACCAATCTGCGGGACGATACCCAGGCAAAATCTCTAACATTCTCGGCGGTATAAGTCCAGGTTTTTTTAGCTGTTGATTTTCTGCCCATTGCCGATTTGATCTCAGCCAGGTTTACAATTTCTATGGGTGCTTTAGCACTTTGTGCAGCATTCCATCTTTTTAAGCTACTTGCATTTAATACCTGAGCATAATTCTGACATTCGCCGGTAGCGCCAACCACGTGATCGGCAGGTACAGTCATGTTTACCTTATAGTTACCAAAGGCGAGGGCAAATTCGCCACGACCTTCAAACTGTTTGTTTTGCCAGCCCTGGAAATCAGAATAAACCGCCATTCTAGGAAACCATTGCGTAATGGTAAACAGGTAATTGTCGTCTTCAGGAAAATACTCATATCCACCTCTGCCGCCATCAGCCATTCTATCCGGAATTTTATAATTCCAGGTTATTTTAAGCTTATACTTTTGTTTGGGTAGTAAAACAGAAGGTAAATCAATACGCATCATGGTATTGTTGATGGTATAGGGTAAAGCGGTTCCTTTTTCGTCGGTTACCTTTAATATTTTTACGCCAAGGTCGTTAGCAGGGTTGATGATCTCGGATAAAGCTTTATAATTCATCTGCTCCGTTATCTTACTCCTTTCAGTTAGCTTATTGTCGCTGGTTGCTTTATGTTGGTTTTCATCCAATTGCACCCATAGATAGCTTAGCGGGTCTGGCGAATTGTTGTAATAGGTGATGGTTTCAGCACCGTTTAAGCGGAGGTTTTTCTCATCTAATTCTGCATTAATTTCATAATCGGCACGTTGTTGCCAATAGGCCGGTCCGGGTGCACCTGAGGCTGAACGATAGCTGTTCGGATCAGATATGATGGTACCCAGCTGTTCAAATTTATTCCCGTGATTGGATCCCGGGTTATTGATGTGTTGGCCAAATGCGGTTGTACTACAGATGAGGGCCGTGAAAAACAAGAAAGACTTATTCATTGGTGTTTGGTGTTTAAAATTCGGTTAGGCAAGTAAAGCAGAAAAACGTTCTGCTGCCATGACAAACGATATTCCAAATATAGCTGATGAAAGAAAGAAATTCCAGCCCCATCGCTTAATTTTTACAAACCAGATCAGGATAAAGGATAAGGTTAGAATTGAGACAACGATCAGGAGCTGACCAACTTCAAGGCCTACATTAAAAGCGAACAGTTCGGCTGTAATGTTACTGCTTTTGCCCAGCAGACTTTTCAGGTAGTTGGAAAAACCTAAGCCATGAATCAGCCCGAAAAATAAGGCTAAGCCATATTTGAATTTTTGTCCTTTGGGTTTTTGTTTTTTACTGATGATGTTTGATACGGCTGTAATTAGGATCGTAACAGGAATCAAAAACTCTATTAAAGGTGTATTTACACTGATGACCTTAAAAATGCTTAGTGCAAGTGTTACACTATGTCCTACGGTGAAGGCTGTAACCAGTATTAGTACTTTTTTCCAGTCCGTTACAGTGTAAATGCCACAAAGTGCAATTACAAATAAAATATGATCATAGCCCTGCCAGTCTAAAATATGTCGCCAACCTAACTGAAAATAAAGTGGGAAGTCCTGCATTGAATTAATTTGTAACTTTAGCTGATAAAAACAGCAATATCCTTATTTAGATTAAGAAAAGCAAAATGTCGCAATTACTTCTACTCTTTTGGTTAAATATATTTCATCCTTTTTATGTTAGCGTAACGGAGATTGTGCACAATAAAAATACAGGAACGGTACAGGTTAGTGTAAGGATTTTTTTCGACGATTTTGAGAAGGCACTCGAAAAGAAATATAAAACAAAGGTGAATATCTTAAAACCAACAGATAGGAAGCAAGTGGATGCGCTAATTGCTTTATACATTAAGGATCATTTGAAAATTAGTACGAATGCTAAGGCGCTGGATTTAAAATATCAGGGCTATGAAATAGAGGAAGACGCCGCCTGGTGTTATTTCGAAAGCTCAAAAGTTGCTGCGGTTAAACAGTTGGATGTTAAAAACGACATCTTGTTTGAGCAGCACTCTTCGCAAAGTAATATGATTCATGTGATCGTTGACGGTAAACGCAAAAGCACCAAGCTGGATAACCCCAAGAGCGAAGCTTCTTTTAGCTATTAATTCCCCTTCTTTTTATTATTGTTCTAAGGTAATCCGCTAATTGTAATGCGTATTGGGGGTTCTTTTGTAATTAATTTGGTACGTTGTAATTAATTTATCTAAAAGATAACGAAAATACGAACTTAGCTTAACATTAGTTTTGGTTTATTAGAAAATATGAATAGAAGAGATTTTTTTAAAGGAGGGTCGCTGGCGTTTTTAGGCACCACGTTACTTTCGCCGTTTGATTCTATAGCTGCAATCACGGATGCTAAATTAAATGGAAAAGGTAAAATCGCAAAGAACATTATTTTTCTAGTAAGCGATGGAATGAGTACAGGTACGCTCAATATGGCAAACCTGATGTTGAGCAAGAAGACCGGGAAATCCAGTAGCTGGATATCGCTATATGAGCAAAACAAAGTAGTAAGAGCGCTAATGGATACGGCATCTGCAAGTTCTTTAGTTACGGATTCTGCCGCGGCGAGTTCATCCTGGGGCGGGGGTATAAGGGTGCCAAACGGTGCAATAAATGTAAATGCCGACGGCACAGAGAATACACCTATTTTACAGAAATTTAAAAGAGCCGGGAAATCAGTTGGGGTAGTCACTACGGTAACAGCAACTCACGCAACTCCGGCAGGTTTTAGTATTGCCAGCAAAAAGCGCAGCGACGAGCCGGGGATTGCTGTGAAATATTTAGAAATTGGTATGGATGTGGTAATGGGCGGTGGATTGGAACATTTCTCGCCTTTACTAAGAAAAGATAAACAGGATCTGTTTGCGGTTGCTGCCAATAAAGGGTATACAGTAGTTAATGATAGAAAGTCATTGATGGCTCAGGATGGTCCTAAGGCCTTATTGGGAATCTTTAATGAAGGTGCTTTGCCTTATTCCTTAGATAGAGCCAGCGATAGCACTTTGATAGAGAAGATGCCTACACTGGCAGAGATGACCAGGCAAGCAATCAAAACCTTAAGTAAAAACAAAAAAGGGTTTGTTTTGCAAGTTGAGGCCGGTAAGGTAGACTGGGCTGCCCATGCCAATGATGTGGGTGGTTTATTATATGATCAGATTGCTTTAGACGAAGCTATTGCTGCGGTTATCGCATTTGCTGAAAAGGATAATGATACCTTGGTGGTGATTACTACTGACCATGGAAATGCCAATCCTGGTTTGTTTTATGGCCCTCAGGCCGATGCGAATTTCGAAAGGATATTCAATTTTAAAAAGACCAACAACTGGATTTTAGATGGTGTGAATAAAGATACATCCGTTACTGCATTTATAGAGAAAGTAGAAGCTGCACAAGGTTATGCCATTTCTAAAGAAGAAGCCGGACAGGTGTTGATGCATTATGGTAAGTTAGATGAAAAGGGCTTATATAACCCACGTAATTTGCCATATAAAGATTTAGCCTTATTGCAAACAAAATATACTTCAGTAGGCTGGGGGTCGATGGACCATTCGGGTGATTATGTAGAGCTGGCTATGTTTGGTCCCGGTAGTGAGTTATTGAAGCCTTTTGTGAAAAATACTGACTTGCACAATTTAATGCTTGCTGCTACAGGAGTGTTAGCTTAAAACAATCCGATATGAATTTAAAGAAAAATATAAGGAAGAACGCCGCTATACTGGCCGCGGTAACACTTTTGTCTCCAGCTGTATTTGCACAGAAACTGGATGTCAATAAATTACAGGAAGAATTAAAAGCTACTGTTAATAAGGTGTTGCCTGCTAGCGTATTTCTCATCGATTATAACCCCGGTCCATTGGTTTATAGCGGCTACCGTGCAAGTGGGGTGGTGGTTAAGGATGGAATGATCCTGACTGCCGGTCATGCTACTACGATAGGGAAAAAATACAGAGTGGTTTTCCCTGATGGTAAGGAGTGTGTAGCAACGGGTGTGGGTAAGATCAGTGATGTGGATGCTGGCTTATTAAGAATCGATGAGAAGGGCGATTGGCCATTTGTTGAAATGGGTTCTTCATCTTCTTTAAGTTTATATCAACCTTGTTTTAGTATTGCTTATCCTGGTGGTTTCCGACCAAAAGAGACTATCCTTCGGTTTGGCCATGTAGCCGAAATGGGTTCAGAAAAAACGAGGGGTAAGATTCGTACTACCTGTTTGATGGAGCCTGGTGATTCGGGAGGTCCTGTGTTTGATCTAGACGGACGTGTAGTGGGTATTCGCAGCAGTATCTTGTTGTCGCTGGAAAGTAATTTCGAAATTCCTGTGGATGTTTATAGAGCCTACTGGACCGCTTTGAAAAAAGAAAAGACCTATGAGGTGAGCCCATACGCGGAGAAAAATGAGTTAGAGCCGGTAGCTACTTTGAAATCTACTATTAAAAATGTAGCCGGATTGGAGAAGGGTTTAAATGGATTAGAGGCCAAGCTAGATGATTATAGTGTGAAAATCAATAGTTCGCTATTGGGTATTAAGGCTTCAGTTCTTGGTACGGTAATAGCGACTAAGGGCTTGCCGGGTAGTCTTCAAAAAGTTAAAGGTCTGGTGGTTTCTAAGAGCTCCATGGTAGGAGATACTGCGATGATCACTTTAGCTAATGGGAAATCCGTAGCGGCAAAGGTGTTGGCGCGTGATGAAGAGAAGGATTTGGTATTACTACAATTAGATAACGAGTTGAAAAAGGGGATAAATATTGCGGCTATAAGTCAGGATACCCTAAGTTTAGCACAGTTGGGAGACTTTCTATTGTCGCCAAGTCCTGATGATGATGGAGAGCTAAGTTTGATCGGTAGCAGACAGTTTAATTTAGGTCGTACTTATACTAATCCTGCATTTTTAGGTGCAGGATTTGAAAAGGTAGATGGTAGGGTTGTGATCAGGAGTCTGGTTCCTTTGGCTCCGGCCGAAGCGGCTAAGCTGATGAAGGGGGACGAAATTGTTAGTGTTAACGATGTGAAGATTACTGAACCGGGTCAATTTACAACAGCGCTTCGTGATAAAAAGCCTAATGATCTTATTGTTTTGGTAACAGTAAGAGATGGTGTTGAAAGTTCAATAAGCATTAAATTGGGTAAGCGTCCTTTAGTAGAAAGAAGGCAGCACATTGCAGAAAAGTTTACAGATGGGAAGAGTGAGCGCAGAGATGGGTTTAAGAATGTTTTTGTACATGATGGGAAGATTAAACCTGCAGAATGTGGAGGGCCATTATTTGATCTGAATGAGAAATTTATTGGAATGAATTTAGCGCGCTATAGTCGCACAAGTAGCATTGCTGTAGTAGCACTAGAATTGAAAAAATTTATTGAAGCCAATAGTAATGTATTGGTTGCTAAAAGTTAGTTCATAGCTCGCATTAGAACAATCAGCAGCAATAGCTGTTATAAGATCAGATATTTGTGTTATGGCAAGTTTTAAAGAGATTATCAATTCAGATCAACCGGTGTTGGTTGATTTTTCGGCAGAGTGGTGCGGTCCTTGTAAAATGATGGCACCAATTTTACAACAACTCAAGGGGATGATTGGCGATACTGCGACTATCCTTAAGGTTGATGTGGATAAAAATCCCGATGTTTCAAGAGCATACAATATTCAGGGTGTACCTACATTGATCATTTTTAAAAACGGAGAGATTAAATGGCGTCAGAGTGGGGTTATCCAGGCTGGGCAATTGAAAAGCATACTGGAAAGTGTTAGCTAACCGTATTTATTATAATACTTAACAAAGCCGCTGGATGACGTTCAGCAGTTTTCTGGATAAAGACGGCACTTTGGCTACGTAAATAGAGAAATGAAAATAAATTAAAATGGGCTGTATCATTAATCATGATACAGCCCATTTCATTATAAATCTAAATCGATCTTTTATTATTGGTACTGAATATAAATCGGTACTGGTTTTAATTTCATTAACTCTTCAGGTGTCATTAATCTGTTAGGAGCTTTCTTCAAATCATTTTTGTAGAACAATTTAAAACCGGTAAACTGAACTGGCTCAGAGTAAATAAAGTGACGGTAAGTACCTTTTTTAAGCTCCGGTTCACCCCATCCATCCATATGCATTACAATTTGAACTTCCGGACGAAGTTTGATGTTTTGAGAATTGGTTACCATTTTTCTGGTAAAACGGTGGATTACAAATACCTTTGGTGGCAGGTTGTGTTTCTTTGTTAGGTCGGCCAGGTATTGAGAAACGTAATTGATGTCTGCTGCATCATAAGTTCCGATCTTTCTGCCCGGTAATGATCCGTCTTTCATTGAGAATTCAGGGTCAATTCCTAAATGTACATAAGGTAACTGTAAGTATTTTTCTATATGAGGCAACTCAGCTTTAATGTTACTCAAAGCAACCTGTAAATCTAAAAATACAATGGTATTGGGACGCATTTTAGCTATAGCTAATACAGAGTCAATCTGGCTGTTGGCCATACGGTTAATGTATTTACCATCTCTGCCTGGAGTACCACTTGCTACTGCAGCAATATAATGAAGACCTGCTTGTACAGGAGTAGACGGATCTACTTTTTCCCAATGTTTAATCTCGGCGTTTAACTTGCGCCACATTTCTTTAGGTGCATATTCACCAAGTGCACCCATTTTTTTTGAATGTAAGTTTCCGTAATAAACAACGATACGTTTAAAAGGAAGTATGGCTCCGGCAAGTGGGTATACTTTGCTTTTTACAGGCCATTTTCCTGTAGTATCGCCATTGGCTAACTTCAGCATCAAGGCGTTGTATTTAGCTGTGTCAACAGGTTGCATGTTGTTTTCTTCAGCCTCTTCAGTTTCTACAGCGACCGTATCTCCGGAAGCAGTTACTTTAGTTTGCGCTTTTACTTTTTTTGCGTCAGAAGCACAGCTACTGAATAAACCCAGTGTTGCGGTACTAATTAAGACAATGCCTGCCAGATGAGGTATTTTCATAGGGTATAAGATTTTATGCAAGTATAACACCTTTAGCAGGAATATAAAAGCTGCTGTAAAGGTATTCTATAAATTTATTTTAATATTGTTTGGAATTATTCTAAATAAGTTGCTATACTTGCAGTGTTATTTAAAACGATTCTAAACAAAATGCAGAAGACATTGAGAATAAATTTGACGGAAGAATTTGAAAATATAAATAATACTATTTGGTTTAGTTTAGTTGATAAGGATAAGCTTCCGGAGCTCTCCGGAAGCTCCTTTATTTAAAGGAGACCAATAAAAGAAACTTGTTCAGTAAGGTGTTACTGAGGTTAAGTGTGTTTAAGACAAAGGCGCCGGTTTGAGTATCCGGCGCCTTATTTATTTTTATTCGACCATTGCAAAATGGCTGTCTGCTGAACTTAGAAGTTATTGAACTTTCCAAATACACCCAGGGGTAATTTAATCCCTGAAGTTGCCTGTAGGTAAAGTTCACCAGTTTCCAGGTTTTTAACCTGTGGAAAGGAGGTTTTAATCAGGTTTTCTACAATTACAGATGAAAAACCTAAAGAGTAAGTATTCAGAATCAGGAAGTGTTCCTGCTCATCGAGAAGCTGAACTACATCCTGCATCATTTCCTGTATATGGTCTTCCAGTTTCCATTTCTCGCCATTCGGACCGTGTCCAAATGCCGGTGGATCTAAGATGATACCATTGTATTTTTTGCCTCGTTTCAGTTCTCTCTTTACAAATTTCAAGGCATCTTCAACAACCCAGCGTACATCTTTTAGTTTAGATAGTTCCTGGTTTTCATTAGCCCAGTTTACCACTTGCTTTATCGAATCTACGTGGGTGGTATCAGCCCCAGCAGCTTTAGCAATTAAAGAAGCCGCGCCAGTATAAGCAAACAGGTTTAGTACTTTCGGACTAGGTGTTTTGAACTTTTTGATGGATGAGGAAATGTAATCCCAGTTTACCGCCTGCTCAGGAAATACCCCAACATGTTTAAAGGAGGTAAGGCCAAGACGCAGATTGATGGTTACATCATCATTGGTATAGGAAACATTCCATCTGTCGGGTATATTGGCCGCGTTTTTAACCCATTCGCCCGAAGTAGCCGAACGGCCCTTAAACCGGATATGGGTTCTTTTTTTCCATTCCTGTTCCGACAAAGTTTTTTTCCAAACCGCCTGAGGCTCTGGTCTAGACAATACTAAATTGCCAAAACGTTCTAATTTTTCAAAATCACCACAATCAATTAACTCATAATCTTTCCAGTGAGTGGGGGTAAGAAGGCTTATCATAAAAATAGATATATTAAAATTTGCCTTTTGCAGCCTTCATAAAGCGGCTCGCAAAAACAAAATCATTTAGTTCTTGAACGTCAGTATGGGCAATCTCTTTGTTAGAGCCTTCCCAGAATTTTTTACCCTCGTGTAAGAATATGATGTAATCACCAATACCCATTACCGAGTTCATATCGTGAGTAACCACTATCGTTGTGGCATTATATTCTTCCGTCAGCTCCTTGATCAACTCATCAATTACGATGGATGTTTTTGGATCGAGACCGGAATTCGGCTCATCCACAAACAGATACTTGGGATTCATGGCTATGGCGCGGGCAATGCCTACACGTTTTTTCATTCCACCCGAAAGTTCGGCAGGGAATAGTTTGTTCTTGCCTTCAAGGTTTACGCGCTCCAGACAAAAGTTTACGCGCTCTATTTTCTCTTTACGGCTCTGTTCGGTAAACATGTTTAAAGGAAACATGATGTTTTCCTCCACAGTCATCGAATCGAATAGAGCAGACCCCTGAAAGAGCATTCCGATCTCTTTTCTAATCTCGATCTTCTCTTCGAAGTTCATGCCGGTGAACTCGCGACCATCATATTCAACAATCCCTTGCTCAGGATGATGTAAACCGATCATACACTTTAACAGGGTCGTTTTTCCAGAACCTGAACCACCGATAATTAAATTGGTTACGCCGGCTTCAAACTTGCCGGATATCCCTTTGAGTACGTCGTTACTGCCAAATGATTTGTAGATGTCTTTGATTTCAATCATAGCAATAACTGGGTTACAAGGTAATCACAGGCTAAAATGGTAATACAGCTTACTACAACTGCTCTCGTACTGGCCTGTGCTACTTCTAAGGCGCCTCCTTTAACATAGAAGCCTTCGTATGCAGGTACTGAAGTAATGATGAAACCGAAGACAAAAGCTTTAACCAAAGCTACAGTAATGGTATAAGGATTAAAATCTGTAGTGATACCCTGAATGTATTCAGCGGGAGAAACAGCACCGGATAAAGTTCCGCCGAGATAACCGCCCGTAATGCTTAAAAACATAGAAATGATAACCAGTAAGGGAACCATGGTAATGCCGGCAATAATTTTAGGCAGAATCAGGTAGCCCGGAGAGTTAATCCCCATAATTTCCAGTGCATCAATTTGCTCAGTTACGCGCATGGTGCCTATCTCGGAAGAAATAGCGGAACCAATTTTACCAGCCAGTACAATGGCACTAATTGTTGGACTAAGCTCCAATATACTGGAATCGCGGTTAACAGAGCCAATGATCGTTTTTGGAATAAAATCGTTTACCAACTGGAAAGCGATCTGTAAAGTCATTACTGCACCAATAAACGTCGAAATGATGGAGATAAGCCCCAAAGAACCAACGCCAATAAAATCCATTTGCTTAAAGATGGCTTGCAGATATATTTTAAATTTTTCAGGTCTTCTAAATACTGCCTTCAGTAAAAGGAGGTATCTGCCAAAATTGGTGAAATTCATTCAATCAAAAATTAACTGTAGTATTTACGCAATATTAATACAAAGAAACAATAAAAAGTTGAAACCACATGATCGATAAATCATTAATATTGCGGTTTACTAATCCATACAACAATGAATGCAATCATAACAGGTGGTACTAAAGGCATTGGAAAAGCTATAGCCATTAAACTGGCAGAGCAAGGTTATAATCTGGCAATTTGTTCAAGGAAAAATCAGGAACTGGAAAGTTTTTCCGAAGAACTGAAATATACCGGAGCAAAGGTGATGACCTTTAAGGCGGATTGTAGCGTGAAACAGGAAGTCTATGCATTTTGTGATGCAGTTAAGAAGGCAATGGGCAAAGTGGATGTGCTGGTGAATAATGCCGGAACTTTTTTGCCGGGTAGTTTACTGGATGAGGATGATGATAAGCTGGAACAGCAATTAAATCTAAACCTTAATGCAGCTTATTACTTATCTAAATATTTTGGAAAAATGATGCGGGAACAGCAATCTGGGCATATTTTTAACATTTGTTCGATAGCAGCCAAAGAAGTGGTTGAAAATGCAGGAAGCTATTCTGTAACTAAATCGGCCTTGCTAAGTCTTAATAATGTATTGAGGCAGGAGCTATCAAAATATAATGTGAAGGTAACAGCAATATTGCCGGGATCTACACTAACGTCATCATGGGAGGGAACAGAAATCCCGGCTGAACGTTTTGTACAACCAGAAGATATCGCAAGTGCTATATACACCATTTTAAATTTAAGTAAGGGTGTAAACGTTGATGAAGTAGTTTTAAAGCCGCTACAGTTTTAAATTAACAGGAGGGAAATATAATGGAAAAGAGATTATTTAGAAATGAGCATGATAAGGTGATTGCCGGCGTATCGTCGGGCGTAGCCGAGTATATGGAGGTGGATGTAACCATCATCAGATTGCTGTTTGTGCTTTCGACCATATTCTTAGTGGGCACGGGGATATTGGTTTATATTATTATGTGGATTGTTGTGCCGCCAAATAATGATCCGGCAGCACGGTTTTCAAAGTTTAATGACTTTTTTAAGGATCAGAATAAAGGCTTTGGTTCACCAAATCCTTTCGGTACCCCAAAAAGCTCAACTGAAAGCACCGAACCTTTCCAAAACTGGACTTCATCGACAGTAAAGGATGATAGTGCTGATGCATGGAAGAAAACGGGTGATTTTAAAGTATACCAAAAAAATAATGAAACAGGACGTACCGTCGCCGGTTTGTTCTTACTGGTAATTGGTATGTATTTTTTAATGGATGAGTTTAATTTGATCCCATTCGGATTTCAACTGACAAAATTATGGCCATTGGTTTTCGTAGCTATAGGTGCCAGTTTTATCATTAAATCTAAAAATAAAACTGCCTGGGAAAATTGGAAGAATCAGAACCCGGCCAGTGGCATGCAGAATCCGTTTACACCGGAACAACCGGTAACTCCGGTAAATCCTACTCCTACTACGGAGGTGAAACCGGATGATACCAATACTGATGAAGGAACTAGTGATTCGAACACAAAAAAAGACATATAGTTATGAAGGTGGACAGAATAATGTGGGGTATCGTTCTGCTATTTATTGGTGGAGTACTTCTTTTAGAGAACTTTAATGTAATCGATTTTTACTGGAGCAGCGTATGGCGCTTCTGGCCAATATTTTTAATCATTGCCGGTGTTAATATCCTTTTTAACAAAAGTAAATCACAGTTAGGAGGCGTTGTTTCTATCTCGATTCTGGTTATTACATTGGTGTTGCTGTTTTTTAAAGGACAAGAACCACGTAAAAATAGGGCTATTGTATTCAAAGAGTTTGAACACAGAGATTTTGATGATCAAGATGAAGACAGCAGCTTCCGTGAACAGCATTTGTCTTTACCATATGGTACAGATTCGACAGCAAAAAGAACGGTACTAAACATCTCGGGTGGGGGAACTTCGTTTGAACTTAAAGGACATACAGATAGTTTGATCTCGGCTGTTTCCGACCGTGGTGGTAATACTTTCATTTTGAAGAATAATTTTAGCAAGGACAGTGTTGCTACTTTGAATTTAAAAATGAGAGGCAAAGGTGAATGGAATTCAGGTGGTAATAGTATGGATATCAGGCTGAACAGAAAACCTGATTGGGATATCCATGTGAATATGGGCGCAGGAGAAATTGATTTTGACTTGTCGGATTTCAAGGTAAGGCAGTTTAGCTTTGATGGCGGTGCTGCAGCGCTGGATGTTAAACTAGGTAGTTTGCTGCCAATTGCTGATGTAAATGTTAAAACAGGAATCGCTGATGTGAAAATAAACATACCCTCAGCATCCGGATGTCAGATCAGAGCCAAAACGGGATTGTCAGCTAAGGAATTTACTGGGTTTATCAAATTGGATGATAATACGTACGAGACACCGAATTACAAAACTTCCAAAAACAAAATATTTATCAATTTTGATGGGGGATTGAGTAATTTTGAGGTGAAAAGGTATTAGATGGACAACACAATTGAAATAACTCAATATACCGTTGTTATAAATGGTAAACCTGAAGGGCCATATCTATTAAACGAATTAAAAGGTCTTGATATCCTGGCTGAAACATTTATCAGAAAGCCGGGGATGGACGATTATAAAGAAGCTCACGAGTTCCCTGAACTGCGTGAGCTTCTTGGTTTTAAACGTCAGGTTACAGCGCCTCAGTATTTTGCTTCTTTCGATCAGCGCCTGCTGGCTACTGTCGTAGATTATTTCCTAATAAGTTGTGCGTATGTACTGATATTGCTGATTGTTTTTGCTTTTGTGGAGGGAAAAGAACTTAGAATGATGCTTCTTTTTATAGCCCTGCCATTGATACCTATTGCTAGGTTTATTTACGGAAGTATTGCCGAAGCTTCTGCGCAGCAGGCAACTATCGGTAAAAAATTGTTGAAAATCAAGGTGACTGATATGGAAGGTGGGAGACTGACGCTGGAGAAATCATTCTTACGTAATGCATCAAAAATATTTTCAGTAATTCCGTTGTTTAGTGGTTACCTGACTTCATTCTTAAATAGAAAGCAACAATGTCTGCATGATTTGATCGCAAATACATTAGTGGTAAAAGACAGGCTGATCTGACATTTTAGTTATAAACTTAATCTTTATCTTTGTGGCAGATTTTGTATGTCATGGAAGAAGCATTAGTTCAGGGTAGTATGTTGCAGACCCTAAAGGGTGGATATTGTAACAGTTTAACACAATACTCAAGGTTTTTAACGCGGGAGGTTAACATTGGGGATGTTCCTATGGGCGGTTTAAACCCGATTCGTATCCAATCTATGACCACTACGGATACCATGAATACGCTGGCTACGGTGGAGCAAACCATCAGAATGGTTGAGTCAGGCTGTGAATATGTGCGTATTACTGCTCCAAGTATGAAGGAAGCAGAAAATCTGGCCAATATCAAAAAAGAATTAAGATCGCGTGGTTATCAGGTTCCGCTGGTTGCTGATATTCACTTTACACCAAATGCGGCAGAAGCTGCTGCACGAATTGTAGAGAAAGTAAGGGTAAACCCGGGAAATTATGCAGATAAGAAGCGCTTCGAGAATTTTGAATACACCCAGCAAGCCTATCAGGCCGAATTGGATAGAATATATAAGAAATTTACACCGCTGGTAAAGATTTGTAAGGAGTATGGTACAGCTATGCGCATAGGTACCAATCACGGTTCTTTATCTGATCGCATCATGAGTCATTATGGTGATACACCTCGCGGTATGGTTGAGTCGGCTATGGAGTTTATCCGGATGTGCGAAGATCTGAACTATTATAACCTGGTGATTTCTATGAAAGCCAGTAATACACAAGTGATGGTGCAAGCTTATCGTTTGCTCGTAGAAACTATGGTGAAAGAGGGGATGAACTACCCTTTACATCTTGGGGTAACAGAGGCGGGTGATGGTGAAGATGGTCGTATTAAATCGGCTGTTGGGATAGGAACATTGCTGGAAGATGGCCTTGGTGATACAATCAGAGTTTCCTTAACTGAGGATCCTGAATTTGAAGCTCCGGTAGCAAAAGCGTTAGCACTAAGATATGAGAAGAGGGCTGTTGAATTGGAAAGCATAGAACGCCTTAATTCTGAAAGGGGGATCACAATTGAGGAATTGCCTTATTCTCCTTACGAATATAATAGAAGATCTACAGCTGCGGTGCAGCATATTGGAGGACATGAGCATCCAATTGTGATGTTGAATGTTAGCACTCAAAATCTAAAAGATCCTTACTTTTTAAACGCCGTTGGTTATAATTATAGTGCAGGGTTGGATAAATACAATCTGGCCGATCAGGCTTGCGACCTGGTATATCTTGGAGATCAGTTGCCTTCTTTCTCTTTCCCAGGGAATTTAAAACAGGTTTACAATTACAACACCTGGCTTTCACTGAAGGATAAGCACAACTGTCACCCTATTTTATCATTTGAGGAATATACAAGTGCAGCGGTTAAAGACGAGCAGCTGAACCTGGTTAAGATAGATGCTACAGAAGGGCTAAACAAAGACTTGTCGCTTTTGAAAGAGAATGCGGTGCTGGTTCTGGAGACTTCGGCCCTACATGGAATGGCTGAGCAAAGAAGCTTTTTCATTTCGCTAATGAAACGAAACCTGCAAATACCGGTTATCATAAAAAGAACATATCCGGGAGTGAAAAGCGATGATCTGATGTTGTTTGCAGCGACAGATCTGGGCGCTTTATTTACGGATGGACTTGGTGATGGGATCTGGATTGATGCCGATGAATCAGTTGGTTTATCGTTAGTGAACTCTACCAGCTTTGGTATTTTGCAGGCTACACGGACACGTATTTCTAAAACAGAATATATTTCTTGCCCGAGCTGCGGTCGGACTTTGTTCGATTTGCAGGAAACTACACAAATGATCCGTTCCCGTACCGACCATTTAAAAGGTATTAAGATTGGTATTATGGGCTGTATTGTAAATGGACCGGGTGAAATGGCCGATGCCGATTATGGGTATGTAGGTACAGGACCTGATAAAATTACTTTGTACAGGGGGAAGGAAGTGGTAAAGAAGAATGTGAATGCAGCACGCGCATTGGATGATCTGATTGAGTTGATAAAAGAAGATGGGAAGTGGGTGCAAAAATAACCATTCTCCTCAGCGTCTGGCATCTGTTGTTGAAGGACAACAGCGCCTAAGGCCGCATCAGAGAAGGTAATTTTTGCCTTTAGTAGTAGATCAAATAGCATAAAGCCTGGCAGAAAAGGTAATTTTTGCCGTTAGTAACAGATCAAATAGCATAAAGGCCTGGCAGAGGTTTTAAAAAACATAAGTGAACGTGAAGTTTCCCCAGGTGATACCATACAAATCTTTCATTAAAGGAGTACTGGTCGTTTGAATTGAGGAGACGCTAAACTTGTTGAGTACCAGAACAGGTCCGAATGCATAGCTGGTTATGATGTGGTTGATCGGCTGATAATATTTTAAGGTAGGAGCAGTTCCATTTTTTCCAGGTACAAGAAGCGGGGCCGGGCGGGAGGCATTGATTCCTCCTTGTAACATCGCATTACTCAATACCAATTGTAGCATGGGTTTAATAATGAAGTAAATCTGCACTTTACTCCCTGTTTCCGGGCGACTGTATTGCTTCATTAAACCTTGAAAATAGGGACTCATTTTTCCGATCCGGATAAGGGCGTATGCAGCTGCTGCATTTATTCCTGTCCCTGCCTGTAACTGCCCACCTCCAATCACTTCCAGGAAATTGCTATGGTAAAGCAACCGTTTCTCAGCTCTGAAATTTAGATTCAGAACTAAGCTGTTCCCGAACTGATTGGCCCATCCATTTGGTTGTTGATAACTAACAAGACGATGCGCTATTTCCTGGGCTTGCCGGGCCAATGAAGCAGGTCCGTTCACACCAAGATCCAATTCCGTCTGTAAATTATATTTCTTTTTTTCATTATAGGAGTAAAGGCTATAAGTGGCGTATAAGGATCCAGACCAAGGATAATCATCTGGCTGGAAGTCGGGGTTGGTAATAATATTGGGGGTGAAGATTAATTGTGACAGTCCAAAACCGAATATATTCAAACTGCTGTCTCCAGCCTTGGGCAGGATCCGTTCAATTAGTAAATTGGAAGGTTTCTTTTTGATGTAAAACAGAGTGAATTTGTTGGCATTGGTATAAGCCTTGTCGGTGCCATGCCCATAGAAATTTATATAATCGTCGTCCCAGTAAGCCTGCAACAAACGTCTGGGTGCTTCTTGCCGGGCAAAGGAGGCGTTTACCACACTGAACCAGAGCAGGAATAGCAAATACAAAAAACGTTTCATACCCCTATAGTATTGAAAGTTGAATTTATAACCCTCTACTTGTTGAAATAGTTTTACTAATGATCTGCTATTTTTTAAATATGTGATTAGCATAACATTCTTCCTTATGCTAAGGGGAAAACTATTATTTCTAAATAAATTTAATTAATGAATGAATATTCACTTATATTTGTTGCGCAATAAAAAATAATATGCGTGCAAGAGATATAAATAAGGTCGAACTGGTTAAGCAAAAGGCAATTGAGCTTTTAGTTGATCTTGGTTTTGAAGGGTTTACCATGAATAAGCTGGCCAAGGCATGCAAGATTTCTGTAGCTACACTATATATCTACTATCAGGATAAGGATGATTTGATTTTAAAAATAGGTATAGAGGAAGTTGAGCGTATAAGTGCGATCATGCTGGAAAATTTTGATCCTGATAGTTCATTTGAAGAAGGGTTAAGACAGCAATGGAAAAACAGGGCAAAATGCTTGTTTGAAAATCCATTGTCAGCGCAAATGATAGAGCAATTACGTACATCCACTTATCAGTCAAAGGTTCTTGGCATTTTTGGGAAGAACTTTAAAGGACCTCTCGGAAAATTTATGCAGAACTCAATTGAGAGAGGAGAGATTGAGGCTGTGCCTTTCGAGACTTACTGGAGTGTAGCTTTTGCTCCCTTATATAATCTGATCAGGTTTCATAATGAAGGACAAAGTCTGGGCGGAAAACCCTTTGTATTAACGGATGAAATACTGTGGAAAACATTTGACCTGGTACTCAAAGCACTTAGAAAATAATATATAAAACAATGGACATCAACATTGAACACATCCTGCTTTTTAAAACCAATATACGCTCTGAAGGCGATAAACGCTATATCGGTAAAATCATGGAAGAGCACCAGATAGAGGAGTGGACCGTAGATTTGCACGATATAGATTGTGTATTGCGCATTGTATCTCCTACACTGAAACTTGAAGAGGTAATTAATCTGGTTATGAACAGTGGTTATCACTGCGAAGTATTGACCTAAAAAAATAATTGATAAGACCTGAATGTTTATAATACGATGGAACAACCTACAAAAAATATAGCCGAACCTTTCAGCTCTTATCAGATCCTGGTAATTGCGCTGCTTGCCTTACTACAATTTACTATTGTACTAGATTTTATGGTACTGGCGCCTCTTGGGGATTACTTAATGAAATCTTTATCGATGACACCGAAAGGCTTTGGTCTTGTCGTATCTTCTTATGCTTTTAGTGCCGGACTGTCAGGTATTTTAGCCGCCGGTTTTGCTGATAAATTTGATCGTAAAAAGTTGCTTTTGTTTTTTTACACTGGCTTTATCGTAGGAACGTTGTTCTGCGCATTGTCTACAACATATGAAATGCTGCTAGTTGCAAGAATTGTAACCGGACTTTTTGGTGGGGTAATTGGAGCGATATCTATGACAATAGTTACGGATATTTTTGCTATTCATCAGCGCGGCAGGGTAATGGGGTTTGTGCAGATGGCATTTGCGGCCAGTCAGGTATTGGGCATCCCAATTGGTCTTTATCTGGCGAATATATGGGGCTGGCATTCGGCATTTTTGATGATCGTTATATTGGCTGTATTGATAGGTATTACCATCGTTTTAAAAGTGAAGCCGATCGACAAGCATCTTGCTTTACAATCAGACAAGAGTCCGTTTTTACATTTGTGGCATGCTCTGTCTAACCGTTCTTATCAAACCGGTTTCATCGCTACTGCTTTTATGAGTGTGGGTGGGTTTATGCTGATGCCGTTTGGAAGTGCCTATCTGATTAACAATATCAAGATCACCCAACAGGAGTTGCCCATGGTATTTATGTTTACCGGAATGGCTTCGATAGTGATCATGCCTTTGATCGGTAAATTAAGTGACAAAGTAGATAAGTTTATGGTATTTACCGGAGGTTCAGTACTGGCCATCCTATTGATTCTGATTTATACAAACCTTAGTCCGGTTCCATTATGGCAAATAGTGGTTATTAATATGGTGTTGTTTATGGGGATTATGAGTAGAATGATCCCGGCTACAACGCTTACTATGAGTGTGCCTGATATCAAAGATAGAGGCGCATTTATGAGTGTAAACGCTTCATTGCAACAAATGGCCGGTGGAATAGCTGCACTTTGTGCAGGGTTAATTGTAACTCAGGAAACAAGTAATAGTCCTTTGCGCCATTATGATACATTAGGCATTGTGGTCTCGATTTTGATAATAATCTGCATATTTTTGGTTTACAGGGTAAGTGTGATGGTGAAAAAGAAAGAAAAATCGTTTTCATAAATTATTTATTCAGGTACTTCCTCCTGTACTTGACAGGTGTGCTACCAATGATTTTTTTAAAATGCCTGTAAAAGTTAGACGCATTATTAAATCCTGATTCCATGCAGATGGTTTCAACAGTAAGGTTGTCCTCGATTAACATGCGACAGGCATGACTTACCCTGATTTCGGTAAGGAAATCATAATATGTTTTCTTCGTCATTAGTTTAAAGTACCTGCAGAAAGAGGTTATACTTAAATTACTTAATGAGGAAATTTCTTCAAGACTGATTTCTCGTTTGTAATTGGTAAGGGTATAGGTGCAGATTTTATTGATCCTATCAGTATCGATCTTGTTGGTTTGATAAAAAGCATGGGATGAGGTGATGGCTTCGTAATCATCTGATTCAGCAAGGGTGCTTAAAATGTCTAAAAGTATGGTAAGCCTGTTGAGATTTTCTGCATGAAGTGCATTGCTCATCAAGGCAGAAAGTTTTTCTCTTGTTTCCCCTTTAATAATGAGCCCCTTTTTTGCTTTTTCATAAAGTTTGGGGATTTTATATGCTTCAGGTAAGTTTAATAGATCGTGCCCCAGACAATGTGGTAGGAAATGAATAACTATGGCCTCTACATTTAGGCCTGAATCGGATTCAAAATATTTGTCTTTACATCTCCAGGTATGTGGCAGATTTTCGCCAAGCAAGACCATTTCCCCGTCAGAAAAATTGCTGATGTTATCGCCAATAAAACGTACGCCCTCGCCTTTTTTTATGTAATGAAGTTCAAGTTCCGGGTGATAGTGCCAAAGGGTCCCGAAGTTAGGTAAAACATCATTGCGTATACTGAAAGAAGTCTCTAGTTTAACAGGTACTTTGTGAAAATGCGGCTTCATAATTTATATCCTTACATTGAAATACTAAGTTTTAATTTGGTTGGGCTATGCAAAAGAGGTTTAGAACTATTTGCATATTCTAATTTAAAATAAAATAATATCAAAGAAAGATTTCATGATAATATATCACATAAAGTGGGCAAAAACTCGTAGGCTTTTCATTCAGATGCTCCCCATATTTGTGTTACACTGATTTTTGGCAAAATAGTATGAAATATATTATCTGTCAAAACGACGATTAATAACCAGATGTGATTTAAACCTTTAAAAGATGACAACATATACTGAAAAACAAGTTTATCTTGTGTGCAGCGGAGATTTGCGCCTGTCGGCGAATTTGAATTGCTGGGCTGCCCAGGCTGAGATGGAAGACCTATTAGCAAAAGCCCTGGCGTTACAGGGCTGGACTGTAAAACGTGCACATGATTATGATGAAAATAAAAAGCATGGTTTTATAGATTCTCAAAGGATGGGGATTGAAGTATTTAAAAAGATAGATACCAATGCTCCGCTTATCGTAGCAGAAAGTGTTTGGCAATATTCGCATCATGTTTTACCTGGACTTACCACGCATAAGGGACCAATTTTAACAGTAGCTAACTGGAGTGGGCAATGGCCTGGTTTGGTGGGTATGCTTAATCTTAACGGTTCGCTTACCAAGGCTGAGGTAAACTACAGCAGTTTATGGAGCGAAGATTTTAGTGATGATTTTTTTAATAAAGGATTGACGGAGTGGTTATCAACAGGCACGATTAAACATGATACGAATCATGTTAAGTCATTTGATACGGTAAATATACCTGTTGAGGATGAAGAAAAAGGAAGGTTGTTCGGTCGTACGTTACGTGAAAATAAAGCCATTATGGGTGTTTTTGATGAGGGCTGTATGGGGATGTTCAATGCAATTGTTCCGGACGATCTGTTGCATAAAACGGGAATATTCAAAGAGCGCTTAAGTCAGTCGGCATTATACGCCAAAATGAGAACGGTGAAGGATGAAGAAGCAGAGCAAGTGTTTGATTGGTTGCTGCAAAAGGGCATGACCTTTAAATGGGGGACTGAAAGCTTAACGGAACTGACTCGTGAGCAAACGCTTGAACAATGTAAGATGTACATTGCTGCAATGCGTATTGCCGATGATTTTGGTTGTGATACAATTGGTATCCAATATCAACAGGGCTTAAAAGATCTGACGGCAACGAGTGACCTGGTAGAGGGATTGTTAAACAACCAGGACAGGCCTCCCGTATATTCTGAAGCGGGTAAGGAATTATATGCAAAGGAAGCTTTGCCGCATTTTAACGAAGTAGATGAATGTGC
This sequence comes from Pedobacter nyackensis, assembly GCF_900176505.1. Taxonomy (GTDB): domain Bacteria; phylum Bacteroidota; class Bacteroidia; order Sphingobacteriales; family Sphingobacteriaceae; genus Pedobacter; species Pedobacter nyackensis. The sequence continues at coordinate 195,613 of NZ_FWYB01000005.1, forward strand.
TGGTATAGATGCTTTGGTGACCTATCATTTATGGAAAGAACTGGGAATGCCAGGCGAAAATACATTACATGATATTCGTTGGGGTGAACACTTTAGCGGTGACGGTATTGATGATTTTGTATGGTTGTTCCTGATTTCAGGAGCGGCACCACCAGCACATTTTATCAATGGATATGCAGGCGCAAGCAGCGAAAGACAGCCGCCTATGTTTTTTCATCTTGGTGGTGGAAGTTTAAAAGGTATCAGTAAGCCTGGAAGTTTAGTTTGGAGCAGGATTTATATCATGGAGAATGCTTTGCATTGTGATATGGGAGTGGGAGATGCAGTATTTTTACCTGAAGAGGAAACCGAAAGACGCTGGCAGAATACCACGCCACAATGGCCTATTATGCATGCTACGCTTAGTGGGGTGAGTCGTGATCAGATGATGGCACGCCACCAGGCGAACCACATCCATGTGGTTTACGCTACTGATACTGCTTCAGCACATAGAGCCTGCCGTATAAAAGCTGCTGCATTGGAAGAAATGGGGATAAAGGTTCATTTCTGTGGTGATGTGGATCACGAAGGAAAGAAATATGCTTAACTCTGGTATGGAATCTTTGTATGTTATTGGTTTGGATTATGGGACCGATTCGGCAAGAGCGCTGTTGGTTGACGCGCACACGGGTAAGGAATTAGCTACAGCAGTTCATTCTTATAGCAGATGGAAAGCAGGTAAATACTGTGATACGAAGGTGTCACAGTTTCGCCAGCATCCTAAGGATTATATCGAGGCTATGGAGCTTACGATTAAAGAAGTGTTAGCTAAGGTTTCTCCGGAAGTGCGTGAAAATATCAAGGGGATTTCTATCGATACGACGGGTTCTACACCTGTGGCTGTTGATAAACAGGGCTGTCCATTAGCGTTACTGCCTCAATTTGCCGATAATCCGAATGCAATGTTTGTATTGTGGAAGGATCACACTGCAAATATAGAAGCGCAGGAAATAAATGCACTTGCTAAAAAATGGGAAACTGATTTTACAAAGTACGCTGGTGGGATTTATTCCTCGGAATGGTTCTGGTCTAAAATTCTCCACATCCTTAGAGTGGATGCACAGGTAGCGCAACATGCTTTTTCATGGGTTGAACATTGCGATTGGATGCCGGCGTTATTGACTGGTAATACTAATCCGCTGACATTGAAACGCAGTCGTTGTGCCGCTGGCCACAAGGCCATGTGGCATCCTGATTTTGATGGTTTGCCCGCTCAGGATTTTCTAACCACTTTAGATCCTCGCTTATCTGGAATCAGGGATCGTTTATATTCAGAAACATATACCTCTGATGAAAGTGCCGGAACCATTTCAGTTGAATGGGCCGATAGATTAGGTCTGTCATATGATGTACTTGTGGGGGTAGGTGCCCTTGATGCTCATTTTGGTGCAGTGGGCGCTGCAATTAAGCCTTATACGTTGGTAAAGGTAATGGGTACATCAACATGTGATATGTTAACCGTTCCTGCCGAAGGTTTTAACGGTAATCTGATAAAAGGAATATGCGGACAGGTTGATGGATCAATTGTTCCGGGAATGATTGGTATGGAAGCAGGGCAATCTGCGTTTGGTGATTATTATTATTGGTTTCAGCAATTACTTTCATTTCCAATAAGAGAGCTGGCTGCCGACATTTTATCTGCTGCTGAAATAGAGAAGATTACTGCAGCGATACTTCCCGCATTAGCGGAGCGGGCCCGCGAACTCCCGGTAACTGAATCGGACATGGTAGCGTTAGACTGGATCAACGGTCGCCGTACACCTGACGCCAATCTTCAGTTAAAGGCGGCAATTATGGGGCTTGGTTTGGGCTCTGATGCTGCAGCTTTATTTAAAGCATTTGTAGAAGCTACTGCATTTGGCTCCAAAGCTATCGTTAAGCGTTTTGAGGAGGAGAATGTTCCTATTAATGAGGTTATTGCCATAGGCGGGATTGCGAAAAAATCCAGTTACATTATGCAAACACTCGCAGATATTTTAAATGTAAAGATTGCTGTCGCAACAAGCGAACAAGTGTGTGCGTTAGGCGCAGCCATGTTTGCATCGACTGCTAGCGGCATATATCCGGATATCAGCACTGCACAAAGAATGATGAACAGCGGTTTTGATAAGGAGTATTATCCAGACAAAGATCGGGCGATGGTTTATGAGAAGTTATATGAGAAATATGAAAAATTAGGTAATCTGAGCGAGAATTTCACTTTACGTGAAGAGATTTTTGAACAAAAACCAGCATTTCAATAAAAATCAAAATGAAACTATATAAAACACTAAAAGGTATATTTATTTCTAAAGATGGTCGCAATTACCTTGTGGAAAACCATCGTTGGGATAATCTAATTAACAGAGATGATTTATTTGATTATCTGGAATCACTTGTTTTGTTTTTAAAACCTGCTCAAAATGATGGGTTTGCCGCTTCAGATATTATGGCGCCTGTTGAACAACAGGAAATTTGGGCAGCGGGTGTTACTTATATGCGAAGCCGGGAAGCGAGGATGGAGGAAGCAAAAGACAGTGGAGGCGCTGATTTTTATGCTAAGGTTTACGATGCTGAAAGGCCGGAGCTTTTTTTTAAGTCGACGGCTGACCGCTGCGTAGGTACTGGCGGAAAAGTTCATATCAGAAGAGATACAACCTGGAATGTTCCAGAGCCTGAGTTGACCTTGTTTGCTACATCAAGTGGTAAAATTGTTGGCTATACCATTGGGAATGATATGAGTTCCAGAGATATTGAAGGCGAAAACCCTTTGTATCTGCCACAGGCAAAATGTTATGATAATTCGGCAGCAATAGGTCCATGTTTATATGTTCCGGAACAACCGATAGATCCAGACACGAAAATTCTGATGAACATTCAAAGGGATGGTCTTGAGGTATTTGAAGGGGAGATTTCAATTAACCAAATGAAGCGAAGCCATACAGAATTGATTGGATACCTTTTTAGGGAAACCAGCTTTCTTCATGGGGTTTATTTAATGACAGGTACCTGCCTGGTTCCCCCTAATGAATTTACATTGATGGAGCATGATGTTGTTAATATCAGCATCGATGAAGTAGGTACTTTGACCAATACAGTTTCATTTAAAAATATCGGATTATAATGAATTTAACAGGAAAACAGATCATTGGAAATGATTTTGCAGGGGGCGGAGCAAATTCCTTTCAGGCAATAAATCCAAAAAGTGGTGAAGAATTAGCTACTGCTTTTTTCGAAGCAACAGCAACAGATGTTGAACATGCAGCAGGTAAGGCTGAGCATGCTTTTCAGATATATCGTGGGAAGAGTAGTGAAGAACGGGCGGTTTTTTTAGAAGCCATTGCGGCCGAAATAGAGCATTTGGGAAATGATCTGATAGTGCGTTGTGTTTCAGAAACAGGACTGCCTGTTGGTCGTATAGAGGGGGAACGTGGAAGAACCACGGGGCAGTTGTTGTTATTCGCACAGTTTCTAAGGGAAGGTTCATGGGTACAGGCTACGATTGATACGGCTTTGCCAGATCGTAAGCCATTGCCTAAGCCAGATATACGCTCTATGCAAAAGGCCGTAGGGCCTGTTCTTGTATTTGGTGCAAGTAATTTCCCATTGGCATTTTCTGTTGCCGGTGGTGATACCGTTTCAGCTTTGGCAGCTGGTTGTCCGGTAATTGTGAAAGCACATCCGGCGCATCCGGGGACATGTGAATTAATAGCTACAGCCATCATAAATGCGGCAAAAAGAACCAATATGCCAGATGGTGTTTTTTCTATGCTACATGGAGGGATCGAAATTGGTACATCATTAGTGATGCGCCCTGAAATAAAAGCTATCGGATTTACAGGATCAAACAAAGGCGGGAAGGCTATTTTTGACGCTGCAGCAAGCAGACCAGAGCCTATCCTGGTATATGCAGAGATGGGGAGTGTTAACCCGGTATTTGTTTTGCCAGGCGGTATAAAAAAGACAGCAGATAGCATTGCTCAGGGTTTTAGTAACTCTGTTAATTTAGGTGTGGGACAGTTTTGCACAAACCCTGGTATGCTTTTGCTTCAAAGATCAGCTGAAAGTAATTCATTCCTTAATCAGGTTGCGATAGAATTTGCCGCATCAGCAGGGGGGACTATGCTAACTCCTGGGATACAAAGTGCTTATACTAATAGCACAATGAATACGAAATTACTGACTGGGGTTAGTCTATTGGCGGAAGGAAGGTCATCTGAAGATTTTACCGGCGTTACTCCGGCACTTTTCTATACCAATGCAGAGAATCTTCATAAATATGAATCTCTTTCTGAAGAGAATTTTGGCCCTTCAAGTGTGGTTGTTCAGGCTGAAGAAAAGAAAGACCTATTGAACATAGCTTCAAAATTATCGGGACACCTAACAGCTACCGTTTTTGGGACGCCGGAAGACCTGGAAGAGTACAAGGAACTGCTTTATATTCTCGAGCAGAAAGCAGGAAGGCTGATTATTAATGCCTTTCCTACCGGGGTAGAGGTTACACACGCCATGGTTCATGGCGGGCCATTTCCTGCGACTACAAATGCAGCAAGTACTTCTGTAGGTACCAATGCTATTTATCGTTTTACAAGGCCTGTCGCTTATCAGGGCTTCTCGGAGGCATTATTGCCTGCTGAGCTTAAGGATAGCAATCCTTTAAATATTACGAGAAAAATTAACGGAAAATATCTGTGTAACACTTCAGTTTAATACATGCAAAGAGTTTTAAAAGTTCATCCGGCGGATAATGTTATTGTTGCCCTTCAAAATTTAAAGGAGGGAGAGGTTGTTGTTTATGAAAATGAGGAATTTGTGCTGCTGGAAGATATTGACGCAAAGCACAAATTTGTAACAAAACAACTTCAGAAAGGAGATGAATTGATTATGTACGGCGTATTGGTTGGGAAGGCTCAGCAGGGTATAAAAGTCGGACAACGTATCAGTACCGCCAATTTAAAACATGATGCCGAAGATTTTTCAGTTTCAAAACGTAGGCCCCTACCTAAATGGCAAGCTCCAAATGTTGATAAGTGGATTAATAGGACATTTAACGGATATCATCGGTCGGATGGAAAGGTCGGGACTGCTAATTATTGGTTGGTGATCCCATTGGTTTTTTGTGAAAACAAAAATATTCTTAAACTTAGAGATGCATTTGATAAAGCCCTGGGTTTTGGTGTAAGTGAAGCCTATCAAAATCAGGTTGAAGATTTAGTCGCAAGATTTAAGGATGGTGGGGTAGAAAAGGTGAAGGAGTATCAGACACAGGATCCTGCTATTGAAATGGGTTCCCTTGATACTGGAAACCAGGAGAAGGTTTTTAAGCATGTTGATGGCATCAAGTTTCTTACTCATGAAATGGGCTGCGGTTGTACCAATGAGGATGCACAACGCTTGGCTGCTTTGTTTGCCGCATACGCGTGTAATCCAAACGTTGGCGGGATCACCATTTTAAGTTTGGGTTGTCAGAAAACAAGATTCCAGGATTTTCTGGAGGAGGTTAAAAGCCGTAATCCACAATTTGATAAAACAATATTGTTTTTCGAACAGCAGCAATATGGTACCGAAAGTGCGATGCTTTCGGCGGCGATAAAAGAAACCTTTATTGGTTTAACTGAATTGAACAATGTTGAGCGTACACCTGCACCGCTTTCGGCGTTAACGATTGGATTGAAATGTGGCGGAAGTGATGGTTTTTCCGGTATTTCCGCAAATCCTGTTTTGGGACATTTATCAGATCTGCTGGTGGCATTGAATGGAAAGACACTATTAGCTGAATTCCCTGAACTTTGTGGTGTTGAGCAGGATTTAATTAATCGTTGTGAAGATCAGCAGGCTGCTTTTAAGTTTGAGAAATTGATGAGATCTTACGCTGCTATCGCGGAATCTCAACATGCGGGATTTGATATGAATCCATCTGCAGGAAACATTAAAGATGGATTAATTACAGATGCAATTAAATCTGCAGGTGCTGCAAAAAAAGGAGGGACGGCACCTGTGAAAAGTGTGTTGAATTATACAGAACTTCCTGAAGCACCGGGGTTGCATTTGGTATGCACTCCTGGTAATGATGTACTCGCTACAACCGGACAGACAGCAAGTGGTGCAACGATTATTTTATTTACCACAGGTTTGGGGACGCCCACCGGTAATCCTGTTTGCCCAGTGGTTAAAATATCTACCAATACCATATTAGCGCAAAAAATGCCTGATATTATAGATTTTGATTGTGGTGGAATCATCAGAGGTGAAACAACAATTGAAAAAAAGGCAGAGGAACTGCTGGAATATTGTATTAAACTTGCAAGTGGGGATTATTTGACCAAATCCCAGTTATTGAGACAGGATGATTTTATTCCATGGCAACAGAATGTTAATTTATAATTATTGATAAGATAATACATAATGTAGAGAAAATCTATAATAAGATGGGCCCCTTAGCGGAATACTTTTGTATAAGGATCACTACTAGTGAGGGCAAATCCTGAGCAAACCAAATAATAACCTTATAAACGAACAATGAAAAATCTGCCAATATTAGACCTAGCTATTATACTCGCCTACCTGGTGGGCATGGTAATGGTTGGCGTTTACTTTTCCCGTAGAAATAAAAATTCTGATCAATACTCTAAGGCTTCCGGTTCGATACCCGGCTGGGCAATCGGATTGTCTATTTATGCTACTTTTTTAAGTAGTAATACTTTTTTAGGTGTACCAGGTAAAGCTTTTGGCTCAAATTGGAATGCATTTGTATTCAGTATATCTATGCCGCTTGCGGCCTGGGTTGCGGCCAAATATTTTGTTCCGTTTTACCGGAACACGGGAGAGGTTTCGGCTTACACAAACCTGGAAAAGCGTTTTGGTCCCTGGGCCCGTACTTATGCCGTAGCTTGTTTTCTGCTAACCCAACTGGCACGTATGGGGTCAATATTTTTTGGTATTTCCCTAACGTTACAAGCGCTTACCGGCTATAGTATGGAGATGATCATGCTGGTGACAGGTATTTGCATCATTATTTATACGGTAATGGGTGGGATAGAAGCTGTAATCTGGACGGAAGTTGTACAAGGTATATTGAAAACGCTTGGCGCAATTCTAATCATCTATCTGGTCGTGTCCAATATGCCGGGTGGGATATCAAAAATTATTGAAATTGGTAAGCATGATAATAAGTTCGGTCTGGGCAGTTTTAGTCCTGATTTTACGCAAACTACATTCTGGGTGGTGATGTTATATGGGTTTTTTATTAACCTCAATAATTTTGGAATGGATCAGAATTATGTACAACGTTATCATACGGCTTCATCAGCAAAAGAGGCTTCAAAATCAGTATGGCTTTGTGTGTGGATTTATGTACCTGCTTCGTTATTGTTTTTCGTGATTGGAAGTTGTTTGTATGCTTACTACCAGATTAATCCGGAAATGATAGAGCCGATTAAATTGCAGGTTGCTGCCGAGCGTTTAGGTGCCGGGGTATCAGCATTGGACATCCAAAATTTGGCGGCTACACTTCAACCTGCGGATTATGGAGACAAGGTAATGCCTCATTTTATGGTAACCATGATCCCTACAGGTTTAATTGGCCTGATTGTTTCAGCTATTCTTTCTGCTGCTATGAGCACCATCAGTTCAGGAATGAATGCTTCGGCTACAGTGTTTTCTGAAGATATATACAAACGTTATTTTAAGCCTGGTATTAATGATAAGCAAAACTTAAGGCTATTGCATGTTTCGACGATTGTTTTTGGTGTTGCAGGTATGGTTTGCGGGATTGCGATGATTGGGGTGAAGAGTATTCTGGATGTTTGGTGGCAGTTGTCAGGTATTTTTGCGGGTGGTATGCTGGGATTATTCCTGCTGGGCATCATCAGTAAAAAATCAGGTAATCTGGAAGCATTTGCAGCTACTTTGATTGGCCTATTGGTTATTGTATGGATGTCACTCTCTTATTTAATTCCGGAACAATATAGTTATCTGAGAAACCCATTACATGCAAATATGATCATTGTGGTAGGTACCCTCTCTATCTTTTTAACAGGAGCACTTATTGCTCAATTCAATAAAAGAAAAGAATTGGAAGAAATAGAAGAACCGGCAGAAGTAAACTAAAAGTATTCTGGATACCTACATTGAGTGGGGGATTATTTAAACAGGAAAAGCATTACGTAAGTGATGCTTTTCCTGTTTAAATACTATGCTGGATAATGGCTTTTCGTGTCTGTTGAAATGACACTTATTCGGTAAAATAATTCACAAATCAAATTGTTGATAATATAATACATAAGATGGAGAAAATGCACCATATGAAATAGGTTTTACCCCAATACTTTTGTAGTAGTAGCCATGGTTACTAGATAATTAGATGTGCGCGTTCGATTTTACCAAAGGGCACAATTAATAATAGTAAATGCAGTACTAAATACATCAGTACAGGCTTGATGAGCTACAAGTAATAGTTGAGGATAAAAAAAATCATATGAACAAATCAGAAAAAGGATTTATTCCGGTAATGCTTACACCCTTTAAAGATAATGGGGATGTAGATTTTGACGGACTAACAAAATTAACAGAGTTATATATAGAGGCTGGTGCTGCAGGTTTATTTGCCAACTGTTTGTCAAGTGAAATGTTTGAACTTTCCGGTGAAGAAAGACTTAAAGTAGTTGAGCATGTGGTAAAGTCTACTCAAGGCGCAGTACCGGTAGTGGCGACAGGAACTTTTGGTGGTCCTATAGCGCAACAGGCTGATTTTGTAAAGCAAATTTATAACTGTGGTGTAGAAGCGGTAATCGGTATTACCGGACTGCTCGCAGCTGAGCATGATGATGATGCGATTTTTGATGCAAATGTGGCAAGGTTGTTAGATCTTACTGAGCAAATCCCTATGGGGTTTTATGAATGTCCTGTTCCTTACAAACGTTTAATCTCGCCAGAACAACTGGGACATCTTGTGGCCACAGGAAGGGTGACTTATCATAAAGATACCTGTTTGGATATAGATCAGGTGAAGGCTAAGATTGCTGCAACAGCAGGAAACAAATTTGGTTTGTATGATGCTTATATGGCTCATGCTGTAGCCTCGTTAAAAGCAGGTTCTGCAGGTCTTTCTTGTATTCAAGGGAACTTCTTCCCTGAACTGATTGTTTGGTTATGTAATAACTACGATAACAATGATTTAAAACAGGAAGTAGATAAAGTACAGCAGTTCTTTATCGATAATATGGATGTGATGCATAATGTATATCCTATAATATCAAAGTATTATCTGCAAAAAAGAGGTCTTCATATCTCAACTTTTACAAGAAGAAATGATGTGGGGATTTTTGATACAAAAATCAAAACCAGTATTGATGCACTGAGTGGCAGATATGATATTTTAAAAAATGAGCTGGAAATAAAATTTGAAGTAGCTTAACCTAATCCAGATGCAATTAGAAAAGGATCGCTATACCAGCGGTCCTTTTTTTATTTGAGCAACATGCGCTTTGTGTTGTGCAAACAATTTTTTGTTAAACAAAATTCCTTACTTTGCAGGACCGATCAGATCCAGAAAGTTGAAAAATATTACTATAAAAACCATATCAGAAGCGACTCAGGTTTCTTTAACCACAGTTTCGCGTGTATTGAATGGCGTATCGAAGAAGTTTAGGATTAGCCCGGCTACAGAAGCCAAAGTTTTAGAAGCTGCTGAACGATTAGGTTATACACCAAACCAGACAGCCATCAATTTAAGGTTGAATAAAAGCTTTTCTATTGGACTTGTAATTCCAACGCTTGCCAATCCTTTTTTTTCTAATATTGCAAGCATCGTTAATCAGGCCCTACACGCTAAAGGATATTCGGTTTTGGTTACTGACTGCAATGAAGAAGAAAAAACAGAAATTGATGCCGTAAGACAGTTGGCGGCTCGTAATATTGACGGGATGATTATTATTCCATCCGGAAAAGATAAAAAGCATTTTGAGTTACTACTTAAACAAGAAATACCTGTGGTTTTTATAGATCGCTATTTTAATGATCTTCCGATTTCATATGTTTCTACGGACCATTATGAAGGTGCGTTTCTTATGGTTAACCACTTGATTGCTTCTGGACATAAACGGATTGCCTGTATACAGGGAGCACATCATGTCATGTCTAACCGCGAAAGAGTAAGAGGATATAGTGAGGCTATGAAGGCGCAAAAGTTACCCGAATATTACATTGGAGGGAGCAGCTTTACTTATGAAGATGGGTATCTTGAAACCAAATTATTAATGCAAAAAAGTGAGAAGCCAACGGCTATTTTCGCACTCAGTGATACCATCCTTTTGGGTGTTTTAAAAGCGCTTACGGAGGATGGCTATCGTATTCCTGAGGATATTTCGATTGCAACATTTGATAATTCCATATATCTGGATTTTTTGGCCTGTCCGGTTACCAGTATTTCTCAACCTATTTCTGATGTTGCCCAGATTGCTATCAGGTTATTGCTGAATAAAATAGATCAGAAAAGTAACCATGAGGAATCTACTAATGGGCAAGAGAATATTCTGATTGTACCCTCAATCATCTATCGTAAATCTGTTAAAAGTCTCTTATAAATCTTTCCGGTGTTTCTAGTTCGATGCTGTAATTTGCATTCCTCAAATCATCTGGCATAAGGTATGTACAGGTCGATAAGTGCATTTATCTTAAAATGAATTTGTTCGATTTGAGGTTTGATTTGCGCAATCGTTAATTCATTTTAAATGAAATCTGCTTTTTTTGAGTTTTTTCTGAAGATTCCAGTCTGGGATTTAATCGTTATGGCGCTTCTTTTTTAGCAGTTTGCTCATCTGATAAGCTGTCTGAATTATTTTAAATGCGGTTTTTATCTTCGTTAAGCTATGAAAGAGATTTTTTTTATTTTCTCTTTTGGATAATGTAAAAATTTTATATCTTGAACAAACGTTATCGCAACGTATTAACCAAGTATAAAGTTTAATAATGACGAGTTTTTCATTGCTCATTGAGGGTGAGTATTGTTCGCTTTGGACTGCAATAAATACAAGTCAAGATTAAACCGTAGAACCTAATTTGTTTACGGAGATGAAAAGGATATTTACTTTTATTTTTTTTAAGATTTTGCTAATCAATGGGGGGCTGGCCCAGGTCTTTACCAATACCTATTATTCTCAAAATGTAATTCCACAATTAGTTGTTGAGAAGTCAACAATATATACCCCTCTTCCATCAAATTGGCATTATACACACCATCCCTCTATTGTTTATTTCAATGGTAAGTTGATTTCAATTTTTTCCAGTGGAATTAATGGTGAGGATGAGGCTGATCAAAGGGTGATGATCTCTGATTCTAAAGATTTTAAGATATGGTCTGCTCCTGTAGTGCTTCGCAGTCCGACCGTTTCAGGAAATGTGCTTACTCCAGGTGGATTATATGTTATTGACAATAAGCTGGTAGTTTACTACACGGAAAACGGAATAGGTCCGAAAAATAGCCGAACCAATGTGAAGTTATATGCGATTAATTCCCTGGATGGGACGAATTGGTCTGAGTCTATTAATTTAGACGTATCGGTATTCCCATGTCATAGGCCTACCAGGCTTTCATCGGGCAGGTTCATATTAACCGGAAACAGGAGCTTTTATTACACCGATCATTTTTCGGGTACTGCTGGATGGAAGGCTGCTGTCAGACCCGATTTTTCACCAGGCCAAACTGCTACGCTGGTAGAAGGTTCAATAATAGTGCATCAGGATAGTGTTTATACCTTGTTTAGAAGCACCGGGGCTACTTATGATGGTTTTTTATGGCAGGAATCCAGTAAAGATGGATCTGTATGGACGGCACCTCGGAAAACGAATTTTACTGATAATAACACTAAATCCCACCTGGGTAGATTGCCTGATGGAAGATATTATTATGTCGGAACTCCGGATACTTTAAAAGTGAATAGGGGTAAACGAACACCTCTTGTTTTATCGCTTTCTGACGATGGATTTAACTTTAATCAGAATTACATTATTGCCAGCGACAATTATGTGAAGCAGTTTGCAGGTCGTTATAAAGATGGTCAGTTTGGATATCCATACACGATTATACATGATGGTTGTATGTATGTGATTTTGTCTAGACATAAGGAGAAACTGGAAGTGATGCGCTTTGCGCTAAACCAATTAAATAAGACAAAAACAGGTAACGTTAATCCGAATTAAAAATCGGCTAAGTCGCTGTAAATAAAAACCACTACTAACTTTTGTTAACCAAATTAACCAAATATGAAAATACTTAGACTTAAAACAGGCTATGCCTCAAATGAAACAGAATTCGCTTTGATAACACCTTAAATTATAGATAATGAAAAACTTTTTATATGTGATTTTGGCTGTAATGCTCTGTACTTCGTGTAATAAATTTGCAACTGATGTTGATTTTGCGGTATCAGTTGAGCCCGAAAATAACTTACAGGAAGTCCAGACTCAAATTTTTACTAATTCCTATTATTCGCAAACTGCAATTCCACAGCTAACCGTTCAGAAGGCAATAATATATGCCCCTCTTCCATCAAATTGGCATTATACACATCACCCCTCCATTGTTTATTTTAATGGTAAGTTGATTTCAATTTTTTCCAGTGGGGTTAATGGTGAAGACGAGGCTGGACAAAGGGTGATGATTTCTGATTCGGAAGATTTCAATAGCTGGTCTGCATCGGCAGTGCTTCGGAGTCCGACTATTTCTGGAAATGTGCTTACCCCTGGTGGATTATATGTTATTGATAATAAGCTGGTAGTCTATTATACAGAAAATGGTATAGGACCGAATAATACCCGGATTAACGTAAAACTGTATGCTATTAATTCATTGGATGGGGTAAATTGGTCCGCACCCATTGATTTGGGAATATCAGTATTTCCCTGCCATAGGCCCACCAGGCTTTCGTCGGGTAGGTTTATACTAACTGGAAACAGGAATTTTTATTACACCGATCATGTATCGGGTACTGCGGGGTGGAAAGGTACGGTCAGGCCAGATTTTATGCCCGGTCAGACTGCAACATTAGTAGAGGGCTCAATAATAGAACATCTGGATAGCGTTTACACTTTGTTTAGAAGTACAGGTGTAACTTATGATGGGTTTTTATGGCAAGAATCCAGTAAAGATGGCGTAGTGTGGACCGCGCCGAAGAAAACGAATTTTACGGATAATAATACGAAATCCCACCTAGGTAAATTGCCTGACGGAAGGTATTACTATGTCGGCACTCCGGACACTTTGACGGTGAATAGAGGCAAGCGAACACCTCTTGTTTTGTCTACTTCTGTGGATGGGTTTAATTTCAATCAGAACTACATTATTGCGAACGATAATTACGTAAAACAGTACCCAGGCCGTTATAAGGACGGTCAGTTTGGCTATCCATATACGATTATACATGATGGTAATATGTATGTGATTTTGTCCAGACAAAAGGAGCAACTGGAGGTGCTTCGTTTTGAGTTGAGCCAATTACAATAAAATAAAAGCAAATAGCGGTCCCTTGTTTTATGGACGATAGGCTTAATTGCTCCAAATGTAATAGTGCCGTAATAGGTGTTACTGTGAACCCCCTTAATAGAATATGATGAAAACTAAAAGCATTTTTTTTATGATTTGCTGTACTTTTTTAAGTGTAGCATTTGTACAGGCGCAAACTCGCGTAACTGGGATTGTACTTAGCGACGAAAAGGACCCTTTGCCGGGCGTAATTGTTTCGTTGAAAAATACAGCAATAAAAATATATACCGATGGATCAGGTAAATTTACAATTAACACCAAATCAAAAGATGATGTGCTGGTTTTTTCGTACGTAGGTTTTAAAACTTTGACGTTGCCGGTTCAGAATAAAACAACGTTCAATGTAATTTTAGAGAAAGAACTGAATAATCTTGATGAAGTAGTGGTTATTGGTTATGGAGAAGTAAAGCAGAAGGATTTAACAGGAGCAGTTGGAAAAGTTAATCTTAATGATTTGCTGAAAGCGCCTGTTGGCAGATTTGATGAGGCATTAGGAGGAAGGGTAGCAGGAGTTTCTGTTGTCTCAAGTGAAGGAATGCCGGGAAGTGAAATGAACATTGTGATCAGGGGAAATAATTCTGTTACCCAACAAAATTCACCTTTGTATGTAATAGATGGTTTTCCTTCAGAGGAATCCGTAAGTAATGTGATCAATCCTTCAGATATTGAATCTTATACTATTTTAAAGGATGCATCGGCTACAGCAATTTATGGTGCAAGAGCTGCAAATGGAGTTATTGTGATTACCACCAAGAAAGGTAAGATAGGCGCAGCAAGAGTAAGTTATGATGGGAGTTACGCTGTTTCTACTGTTACAAAAAAAATCCCTTTGTTAAATGCTTACGAATTTGTTAAGCTCCAGTCGGAAAACTTTACTGCAGCAGATTTTACCGCAAGGTATTTGAGCGGTAATGAAAAGAGCATAGAGGATTACAGGAATGTTAAAACTGTCGACTGGCAGGATATGATATTTAGAACTGCTGGTACGCAGAATCATAACGTCAATGTTTCCGGAGGGACCCCGCAAACCCGTTACAGCGTTAGCTTATCGGCCTTTGATCAGGACGGGACGATTAGAAACTCTAATTATAGCAGGTATCAGGGCAGGATAAATCTGGACCAGAAAATCAGTGAAAAATTTAGATTTGGCATCAATAGTAACTTTGCGAGGTTTACGCAAACCGGTGAATCACCCTCGCAGGTGTTGTACTCAAATAGTGCGAATCTGTTAAGAAATGTATGGAGCTACCGTCCATTGGCAAGTGTAAACAATGTTGATCTGATTAATGATTTAATTGATGAGTCTATCAGTTCTTCATCTGATTTGCGCATTAATCCTCTGGATATTGTAAACAATGAATATAAAAAACGATTTAATGATGATATCAGGATAAACTCTAATCTTGAGTATAATATCATTCGTGGATTAAAACTTAAAATTTCCGGGGGTATATCGAATCTTGCGTCGCGTTATGATCAGTTTAACAATACCCGAACAAGGAGTGGAAATCAGTTCAGGCAGGATGGGGTAAATGCATCGGTGGATCAGCGTAAAAACTTTAGCTGGTTAAATGAGAATACATTAACATATAATGGTTCATTTGATACGAAAAAGAAACATGCTTTTGATATAATGGTTGGAGAAACCATGCAGGGTGGAGAAACCAATTTTCTTTCTCAGCGCGTAGTCAATATTCCGAATGAAGATCTTGGAATGTCTGGTATGAGCCAGGGAAACACACAGAAAACGACTGCATTGAATAGTGAATGGCAATTGTTGTCCTTCTTGTCAAGGTTCAATTATAATTATAAGTCAAAATATTATGTTACGGCCACAATTAGAGCAGATGGTTCTTCTAAATTTCCTGAAGCAAACAGATGGGGATATTTTCCTTCATTAGGGTTAGGCTGGAACATCCATGAAGAAAGTTTTTTGAAAAATGTTGGCTTTATATCTAGTGCCAAGCTTAGGGGCAGTTGGGGACAAACAGGAAATAACCGTATTCCGGAATATGCTTATTGGGCGCAAATGAGGTCTCTGATTTCCAGAGATGGAGATGTTTATTCTTCTGAATATGTTTTTAATGATGCCAATTCTACTGGTTATGCAGTTACGTCGCCTGGTAATGAGCAGCTTAAATGGGAAACAACTACTCAGACGGATCTCGGATTTGATTTGAGTCTTTTTAATCAAAGGATGTCCCTTACTGCTGATGTTTATAAGAAAGTTACTGATGGTCTGTTGCTTAACGCGAATCTTCCTCCTTCGTTTGGCTTTAGCTCGGCATTAATGAATATAGGTAAGGTGAGTAATCAGGGCTTGGAACTTACATTGGAAAGTCAGAATATTAAAACCAAGTCTTTCCAGTGGAGCTCCAGTTTTAACATTTCATTCAATAAAAATGAAGTGATTGCCTTATCAAGAAACGAAGAAAGTCTGGTTAGTGTGATTTCCTATTCTAATGCGTATATAGCCAGAATAGGGCAGCCCTTGGGTTTAATGTATGGCTATGCTTACGAGGGAACCTATAAATACAATGATTTTGATTTAATGCCTGATGGAAAGTACGTGTTGAAAGCAAATTTGCCTAATAATGGAACTGATCGTACAGGTATTCTTCCGGGAGATATCAAATTTAAAGATATTAATGGTGACGGAATAGTGAACAATGCTGATGCAACAGTTATTGGCAGGGGTATTCCAATTCATACTGGTGGTTTTTCCAATAATTTTCAATATAAAGGTTTTGACCTGAATGTTTTCTTCCAGTGGTCTTACGGAAATAATATTTATAACTCAGATAAGATGTTTTTTGCGAGGGGTAAACCTGAAGTGAATTACAATAGGTTTGCTACTTATGCAGATCGCTGGACTCCGGAAAATCCAAATAGTGATATTCCAAGAGTTGGCGGTTGGGGGACAGGTGTTTTCTCTTCTTATGAAGTGGAGGATGGTTCTTTCTTAAGGCTAAAAACAGTTGCATTGGGTTATACGTTGCCATCTGCCCTAACTAAAAAGCTATCTGCTAAAAAGATTCGTGTATATGTTTCGGGACAGAATTTAATTACCTGGACAAATTATACTGGGTATGATCCTGAAGTTTCAACGAAAAACACAGCGTTAACACCTGGATTTGATGGTTCGTCGTATCCAAGAGCATATGTATTAAATTTTGGTTTAAACTTTATTTATTAATCATGAGAAAGCTAAGAAATTTGATAGTGGTATTCATCGCTATATTGCTTAATGCTTGCAATACATTAGAATTGAAGCCAGAAGGCTTTATTTCTCCAGAAGTATTTTATAAAAATGAGAATGAAGCCTTCATGGCTTTAACCGGGGTCTATAATCCGCTGGCTAATGAATCTTTTTACGGTAGAGATTGGTTTTATGCATTTAATATACAAGATGATCTGGGCTATTACGACCGTAATTATACCAATGAAGAATTGTTCCTGAATAACTTTTCATATACCAATGCCAGAGTCAATAATCTATGGAAAAACCTATACACGGGCATAAACCGTGCTAATTCGTTTTTAGAAAACATCGATCGTGTATCATTTAAAGATGACACCTTAAAAGAAGCCTACCGTGGAGAAGCCATGTTTTTAAGGGCGTATTATTATTTCATTCTTTCGAGTATGTGGGGTGATGTGCCATTCAGAGATAAATCTGTTCAATCGGTATCACAGGAATCCCAGCTCGCAGCAACGTCGGCAACTGATATTTTTAGTTTTGTAGTGACGCAAATGGAAGCCGCGGTACCTAAAGTGTACGATGCTGATAAGCTTACGGCTGTGGGACGAATCTCTAAATCTGCGATTCGGGGTATTTTAGCCAGGGTTTATTTAAAGATGGCCGGGAACCCACTAAATCTCGGTAAACCGGCTTACGAAAAAGCGCTTTTCTGGGCAAATGAAGTTAAAAAAAGTGGTAAGCATACTTTAAATTCAGACTATACACAGGTATTTATCAATTATGTAAAAGATGTTACTGATGTAACATTTAGAGAAAGTATTTGGGAAATTGAGTTTAAAGGCAACCGCCTGGATGGACATGAAACTGCTGGCCTACTTGGTAGTTATAATGGCATTTACAATAATGATAATGTTAGCGAGGATACCCCTGGATATTGCTATGGCTATCTATCCTGCACATTAAAATTGGAAGACCTTTACAAATTACCAGAAGATGCGGTTAGAAAAACCTGGAATCTGGCTGCTTTCCGTTACAATTACAATACTACAACTAAAGTAAGGACAAAAACAAATTGGACAACAGCTCAATTGGTCTATAGAAATGCGGGTAAATTTAGGAGAGAATACGAACTCGTATCCCCGAAGGCCAGAGATTACACCCCAATAAACTTCCCTGTTTTGCGCTATGCAGATGTATTGCTGATGATTGCTGAAGCTGACAATGAAGTTAATACCGCGCCATCTGCTCTGGCCTATGAATGCTTAAATGCCGTACGGAAAAGGGCTATGCCTACTGCTGTAGCTGTAGCAGGATTAACGCAGACCACTTTCAGACAAATGCTGAGGGACGAAAGAGCACGTGAACTTTGCTTTGAAGGCGAAAGAAAAAATGACCTGATTCGCTGGGGTATTTATGTAGAAGCCATGACAAATGGAAGAAAAACTATGGTGGCTGATGCAAGATGGCATGTAAATAAGAGATACGCTTCTGCTATTGCAGATTATACCTCAGAAAGGCATATGTTGTATCCGATCCCTAGTTCTGAGTTGGCAACCAATCAGAAAATGAAACAAAACCCACTTTGGTAATCATTTAAATTATAGATAATGAAAAACTTTTTATACGTGATTTTGGCTGTGATCCTCTTTACTTCATGTAACAAATTTTCAGCCGTAAGTGATTTTTCGGTTTCACTTGACCCTGAAAACACCTATGAAGTGAACAAAACGATCACCTTTAATTTTGATGGAAACCCTAACTATTTAACTTTTTATTCAGGGGAGTTGGGTAATAACTACAAATTGTTAGATAGGAGCATGGTAGACCCAGAAGGACTGCAGGCGTTTATACAATTTAAGGTTAAGGTAGAAGATGCGGCACCTGACAATACTTTAAAGCTGATGATCTCCGATAACTTTACAGGCTTAACGACTAAGAATTATAAAGCCGATTCGACAGCAATTTTTGATTCGGAATGGACCGACCTAAGCACCGCGGCGCAGTTCCCGATTGCTCAAAATGGAGAAGCTAACGTGAATTTGGATATTTCTCAATATTTAACAAAGCCAACATCTATTGCTTTTAAGTATGTAGCAGTACCTAATGCAACTAAAAAGCAACCTAAATGGACGATTTCTAATTTGCATATTTTATTGGAATCTCCAAATGGAGATCAGGTAGAAAGCCTGGACTCAACCCGAAGAGGTTTTGTTCCTTTTGATTTTTTAGATAAGATAACGCCTTATACCAATAGAACTACCGAGGGCCGCTGGAATGTTTCATTTCCTCAAACCACCATGGTGTTGGCTAGTACAGCCGCTGGCCTTACAAAACCATCCAATTTAGATTGGGTCATTTCTAAACCGACAATCTTGAATCAAACCAGTCGCGATTTGGGTATTGTGGTTAAAAGCATGCAGGAGAGAAAGACTTCCTTTGGTTATAAATTTTCTAAAGCTGGTGACTATGAAGTAGTGTTCGTTGCCAAAAACTCCAATTTTGAAAATGAAAGTGTAGTGGTAAAACGTCTGACTGTTAGCATAAAATAATTCGAACCCATGATGATTAATTTTTATAAAATAAAAGTTCCATTACTGTTGGCAATAGTATACTTAAGTATGCCTTCAGTATCGTTTTCTCAAGAAAAGAATATTGATGATATGGAAATGGTGACGGTTCCATCCGGCTTTTTTTACATGGGATCTAATGGACTAAAAGAGAATTTCGATGAAAAACCAATTCATAAAGTAAACCTGAGCAATCAATTTAAAGTATCTGCTACTGAGATTACGAATAAACAGTATGAGTTGTTTGATCCGGAGCATAAAAAACACAGAGGTAAAAATGGTTTCTCTAACGATGATGATGAAGCTGTTGTTTATGTAAGTTGGAATGATGCCATGGCCTACTGTAAATGGCTTTCAAAGAAAGAAGGCAAAACGTATCGCTTACCTACCGAAGCGGAATGGGAATATGCCTGCAGAGCAAATACTTATTCTACGTTTTCAAATGGAGATAAATTGCCCGAAAATGTATTAAAATGGCAAGACAAGCCTGAATCTATATCCTTGCAAAAGCTAACCGTAAGAAAATCTAAACCAAATGGTTTTGGCTTGTATGATATGCATGGTAATGTAGAAGAATGGTGTATGGATTGGTATGGTCCTTATAAAAAAGAGGAAATCACTAATCCATCAGGGTATGCTTCAGGAAATTATAAGGTAACGAGAGGAGGTAGCCACAATAATTTTATGAATTCATTAAGGTCAGCTAATCGTTCTGCACTGATTCCTGATGATAGAAATTATTTGACAGGGTTTAGAATAGTAGAGGTGAACTATACTGCCGGACCATATTATCCGGCAGAAAACGTAAGCCCACTAAATCAGCAAAATGTTAGTCAGACTACTTTTAAATGGATTCAGAACGAGCGGCCTGTATTTTTAGCACCAATTGAATACATCAAAAGTCCAGATTGTGAATCGCGGCCTACTATGTATGCGCATAACCATTGCCCGGCAATTACCTGGTGCCGAAATGGAGATTTGTTGGCCATTTGGTTTTCTACGGAAAGTGAATTTGGTACTGAAATGGCTATCTGGGCCAGCAGGTTAAGGGCCGGTAATAAGGAATGGGATAAAGCATCTCTATTTTATAAAGTACCAGACAGAAATATGACTGGTTCATCTCTTTTTTATGATAAAGAGAGCGGAACATTATTTCATATGAATGGGATGTCACCTTCTGGTTGGTGGAAAAATATGGCTTTGATTTTACGATCATCAAATGATAATGGAGCTACCTGGACTAAGGGAAATATTATAGCTCCAGATCATAGCCAAAGGCATCAGGTTATTGCAGGGATGTTTAAAACCAAACGCGGCTGGCTTGTGCAACCTTGTGATGCAGGGCCTGGTGTTGCGGATGGTTCGGCCTTGTGTATCAGTAAAGATCAGGGTTTAACCTGGAGCGATCCTGCGGGAGCACTGGAATTGCCTTTGTTTGAAGAGGGTAAGACAGGAGGGAGTATAGCTGGAATACATGCTGGAGTGGTTGAGTTAAATAATGGAGATCTGATGGCTTTAGGAAGATCTAATGATATCGTTAATGCTGAGGGTATAAAAAAGATGCCTTTAAGTATTTCAAAAGATGGAGGGAAAACCTGGAGTTATCAGGCATCAGAATTTCCTCCCATATCAGGTGGACAGCGTTTGATATTCATGCGTTTAAACGAAGGTCCCCTATTGCTGGTATCTTTCACACACCATCCTTTAAGATCCGTAGGGGACAAGGCTGGAATGATCATAAACGGGAAAAAAGTTTATGGAATATTTGCCTCCGTTTCGTATGATGAAGGGAAAACATGGCCCTTGAAAAGACTTTTGTCTGATGGTAAACACCGCTTTATGGATGGAGGTGCCTGGACAGGGAGTTTTATCATGGACGAAACTCATTCAGAGCCAAGGGGCTATTTTGCTGCCACACAATCCCCAGACGGAATAGTGCATCTCATAAGCAGTAAAAATCATTATAGATTTAATCTTAAATGGCTGGAAACAAATAAAATTAACCAATCTAAATAAAACTTTATGTTCATTATTGAAAACTATTCACTCGCTGTACTCTTTTGTTTCATTACGATGTTATGTTGGGGGTCCTGGGGCAACACGTTAAAATTAGCTACAAAAACCTGGAGGTTCGAACTCTTTTATTGGGACTATGTGATCGGCGTATTATTGTTCTCCTTGTTTTCAGCCTTAACGCTCGGAAGCATTGGAAGCCAGGGACGTAGTTTTATTCCGGATTTGATGCAGGCAGATTTCTCGAATGTGTCATCCGCTTTTATAGGCGGAGTGATATTTAATCTTTCTAATATTCTGTTGTCTGCTGCTATTGCAATTTCAGGAATGGCAGTAGCCTTCCCATTAGGCGTTGGATTAGCCCTGGTATTGGGTGTAGTGATCAATTACATCAGTACACCAAAAGGAGATCCGGTTGTGCTGTTTGTGGGAGTGGCTTTAATTACAATTGCCATATTGCTTAATGCCAAGGCCTATAAAAATATGGGTTCAAATAGCAGTTCAACTACAAAGGGAATTGTAATAGCCGTTGTAGCCGGTATTTTAATGTCTGTGTTTTACAGATTTATTGCGGCATCTATGGATGTTGACAATTTCGCAAACCCTCAGATGGGTAAAATG
Source organism: Pedobacter nyackensis (assembly GCF_900176505.1). Taxonomy (GTDB): domain Bacteria; phylum Bacteroidota; class Bacteroidia; order Sphingobacteriales; family Sphingobacteriaceae; genus Pedobacter; species Pedobacter nyackensis. The sequence goes on from NZ_FWYB01000005.1 coordinate 217,574, forward strand.
ACTCCTTACACAGCGGTATTTATTTTTTCAGTAGGCATGTTTGTCAGTAATTTTATAATTAATACCGTTGTAATGAGAAAGCCCTTTGTGGGCTTGCCGGTATCTTATAAGGATTACTTCAATGGTAATTTTAAAACTCATTTAATTGGCGTTTTTGGGGGAGCTGTTTGGGGGTTGGGGAATTCCCTGAATCTTATTGCCGCCGGTAAAGCAGGGGCCGCCATATCCTATGGCCTTGGGCAGGGAGCAACAATGATCGCTGCATTATGGGGGGTGTTTATCTGGAAAGAGTTTAAAGGTGGGCCAAAGGTGAACAATATCTATCTCACTATGATGTTTGTCCTGTTTTTTATAGGCATTGGCTTAATCATTTATGCAGGTACTTAACAAATTATAAAAAAAAATAATATTATATGAAACTAGTAAAGTTTATCTCAACTTGTTTAATAAGTACTGTTTATTTCAATGCGTTAGGGCAAGGTCCCATTCTGATACAGAAGCAGATTAATAATCATCTTGTAATGGATGGTACAAAAAAACCTTTAGAAAGAGGATGGAGCTTGATTACCCCGGCAGAGCAAAAAAAAGGGGAGGTGTCTTTGGTCAAAGCTGAGGGAATTAATATAAAATGCCTGGAAGGCGAAGCGATTACTTTTGGTGTAACTCAAGGTACCGTTCCTGAGTTTAAACCTTCCAATAATTACACCATAGAAGTTAAAGCAAAAATAGTTAAGAATAATGGGCGAGGATTAGATCTCTACGTCCGCGACGGCAAAAATGTAAGCAGACTCATCTGCATAACACATAATCGGGTTATTATAAATGGCGAAAAAGTACCTGTTGCTACATTAAACGGTAAAGAATTCCATACTTATCGTTTAGCCGTAGAGCGGGAGGAACGTAAAATGCATATCTACATAGATGGTATTTATAAATCAACGTCAGACCTTGTTTTACACGGTGGTAAGCCTCTTTTTTCCTTCGGAAAAGGAAATGTTAAGTCTGATACCGAGATCGTTATCAATTATATAACCTATGACCTTACCGGGGCATATGCCCCTAATATTTAGCATAATTACAAATACATTGCAAACGCTTTTTGATAAACATTAGAATGAAGAATGGAATTTTAGTAATAGGAAGTACAAATATAGATATGGTAGCATCAGTATCCCATCTTCCGGTTCCGGGAGAAACGATTGGAGATGCTACGTTTTCAGTAAAATATGGTGGAAAGGGTGCGAACCAAGCCATTGCTGCAGCAAGAGCGGGCGGAGAGGTGACTTTTTTTTCTTTCCTGGGGGATGACAGTTACGGAAATGCGCTTATTAACCACTTTCGGGAGAATCAAATCAACAGCTCTTATATCGTACAGGAAGCAGGTGTCCCGACTGGGACGGCTTTTATTTTTGTTGCAGAGAATGGAGAAAATTGTATCGTTGTTGCACCTGGTGCCAATAAGGAAATGTCGCTGGAGCGGATTAACGATTTTATGACTTCCATCAGAAATTACAAGGCTGTAATTCTACAACTGGAAATTCCAGGGGAAACTGTCTACGCAATCATTAAGGAAGCCTACAGAAATCAGGTTAAAGTTATATTCAATCCATCGCCATGCCATAGCTCTGCAATTGACATATTAAAGTATACAGATGTGTTAATCGTTAACGAGATAGAGGCTACCGAATTGGCGGAATTGAAAAATACTAAAGTCCCGATTCATGTTATCGCTAAAAAGCTTCAGGAAAAGAATGTTGGTGTAGTCATAGTTACGCTTGGTGAGAACGGATGTTACGTGCTATCTGCGGATGTGGATCAATATTTTAGGGGCCACAGAGTTAATGTAGTAGATACGACTGGTGCCGGCGATACCTTTTGCGGCTCCTTTACCAGCAAATTTATGGAAAGCAATGATCTTGTAAAGTCTGTAGAGTATGCATTGGCTTCATCAGCTATTGCTGTTACAAAACTTGGGGCGCAAACAGCTATTCCAGTTAAAGAAGAGGTCGACAGTTTTTTAATTAAACAATCAGCATATGAAATTTAAACAAGTTTTCTTTCTGGCTGTTGCAGCAACGTGTATTTTAAGTAGCTATGCAGAAGCACATAAAACGCCACTGACCGTTATTTTCGAAACGGATATGGGGAACGATATTGATGATGTATTGGCATTGGACATGTTATACAAGTATCAGGATGCGGGGGTAATTAAAATTGCTGCGATTTCTAATAATAAGGGTAATAATTATTCTATACCTTTTATTGATTTACTGAATCGTTGGTATGGTTACCCTAATATCCCTCTGGGAAATGTGGAGCCACCAAAAATTCGGGAAGGTAAAAAGATATCATATGTCGAATATGTTTCGAACTTAAAAAATGAGCAGCGGTCTGATCTTTTTGAAAGAAAGCTAAGCCCAGGTTCAACTGTAGAAGGTTCTGTAGCGATGTATAGAAGGATTTTATCCGGGCAACCCGATAAATCAGTTGTTATTATTTCTGTTGGATTTTTAACAAACCTGTCGAGGTTGCTCAATTCTCCTGCTGACAAATACAGTCCCCTTAATGGTAAAGAACTGATTAATAAAAAAGTCAAATTTATGAGCCTGATGGGCGGGGATTTTAGATCAGATAGAAGCAAAGAATTTAATATACGCTATGATATTGCTGCGGCTAAGGATGTTTTCAGTAACTGGCCTGGTGATATATTTGTAAGTCCCTGGGAACTTGGGGGGGCTGTTGTTTTTCCGGGGGATCTCATAAAGACTGAACTTGGGTATACACCTGCCCATCCTTTAAAACAAGCATACGAGTATTATTTAACCATGCCCTATGACAGGCCAACCTGGGATCTTACCTCTGTGCTTTATGCTGTAGAGCCTTTAAAACAATACTTCAAAGTGTCGAAAGCCGGCTTTATTGAAACAGATGATAAAGGCGCTACCTTTTTCAATAAAAGTAAAAAGGGCAATAGGTATATCCTTACCGCAGATAAACGGCAGCAAGAAACCATGCTGTTAAGATTTAAAGCGCTCGTACAACAAAAACCTAAACTATAGCCAATTGGCTTCAAATTTATATGCTGATGAAATCAATCGCCAACATTCTATTATTATGCTTATTCTTTTCGGGCGTTAAAGCTGAAATAAAGCTCCCCTCATTACTCATGGACAACATGGTTTTGCAACAAAATACTGCGGTGCGTTTATGGGGTGAAGCAAACGTTAATACCGAAGTATTAGTAAAAACATCCTGGGACCATAAAACGTATAAAGCCAAATCTAATGCTGAAGGTAGTTGGGAGATTAAAGTCGCTACAATTGCCGGAAGCTATACACCTTATACTATTTCCATTAGTGATGGACAGGAAAAGCGCTTGACCAATATTTTACTTGGTGAAGTTTGGCTTTGTGGTGGGCAATCTAATATGGAAATGAGCACTCGTGGATTTACCAATCAACCATTGTTTAATGCTAATGATGAGATGCTTGATTCAGATTTTCCGGAAATCAGGTTGTTTTCGGTAAGAAGAGAATTTAATACCCAGCCGCAGGAGGACTGTAAAGGAAACTGGAGGTTGGCCAATTCTCAATCTGTAGAGACTTTCAGTTCTGTTGGTTTCAATTTCGCTAAAATATTAAACAAGACATTAAAAGTACCTATAGGGCTAATAGGATGTTACTGGGGTGGTTCAAGGATTGAGGCCTGGATGAGTGAAGATAAACTTAAGCAGTTTATCAAGGTGGATATTAAATCCGAAAGTTTAACGCCCGCTCTTGCCAATAGAGCACCAACACTTTTATACAATGGGATGCTGAGTCCTGTTTCCAAATTCACCATTAAAGGCTGTGTTTTTTATCAGGGCGAAGCGAATGTTACAAATCCGGCTGCATACCTAAAGCTTTTTCCAGAAATGGTTCGTAACTGGCGCGAAAGTTTTGGCAACGATTTTCCTTTTTACTATGTGCAACTTGCTCCTTTTAGCTACGAGAATATGGGTTGGAATGCTAATGGTACAGAAGTAGCCATTTTTAGAGAAGTTCAGCAGAAAGCACTTGCTTTAATTCCAAATGCAGGAATGGTTGGAACAGCAGATATTGGTTCAGTATCAACCATCCATCCTCCTGATAAACGTACTGTAGCGAAAAGACTGGCTTACTATACATTATTTAAAACATACAATCTGACTGGGATCGGGGGAGTGCCGCCTGGTTATCTTTCTTATGCGGTAGACAACCAAAAAATAATTGTCGAGCTTGATAATGTAGGCTATGGAATATCTGCTTATGGCGAACAAATTGAAGGATTTGAAATTGCTGGGGCAGATAAAGTTTATCATAAGGCAAATGCAGAGATTGTGAAAGGAGCAAAGAATAAAATAGCGCTAAAAAGTGATCAAGTTAAAGATCCTATATCAGTAAGGTACTGTTATAAAAATTATAGCTATGGTAATATTTATAACAGTTATGGAATAGGACTTTTACCTTTCAGGAGCGACACCTATTAAAAAATTATAGCGTCTATTTAAAAATGGAATATGATAATTTAGTACACTAAGTGGAGAAAAATTATAACAAAGCTATCTTCGCATAAGTTTAATTTAGGTTCTTCTAATTTTGATATTAGAACCAAACTTAAATTATAAGCTATTTTAAAATATGAAAATTAGAAATATCAGTGGGATTTTATCTGTAAGTTGCTTGGTTGTCATTGGTTTAGTTAATAAACCGATAGATGTAAATGCACAACTTACAAAGGCGCCAGATTTTCAGTTTCTAAAATACAATAATCCCGGTTTAACCGTTGATCTTGGTGTGGGGTTATGGGCCTGGCCAATTCCCATTGATTATGATGAAGATGGGGATATGGATCTGGTGGTTTCCAGCCAGGGGAAGCCGTTTAATGGAGTTTATTTGTTTGAAAATACCAGTGGCGACAAGAATCCTGTGTTTGCAAAGCCGGTGTTGCTTGCTAAATCAATAAAAGATATCCAGGTTTCTTTTATTGATGGTAAGCCACGCTTTACTGTACCTGGTGCAGAGCTGATCAATTTTACTAAAACTTTTGCTAAGGAAAAGAAAAAGCTGTTTCCTGCCGATTCTATTATGAAAGATATTAAAGGCAGAAACCGCTTTAACCAATGGAAACTGGTGGACTATGATCATGATGGAGATGTTGATATTGTAGTAGGGGTGGATGACTGGATTGATTACGGATGGGATAACGCTTATGACAAAAAAGGGAACTGGACAAACGGACCGCTTCATGGTTATGTTTATCTCATTGAAAATCAGAATGGAAATTATGTAAATAAAGGCCGGATTAAAGCTGGAGGTAAGGAACTGGATGTTTACGGTGCACCCACGCCGAATTTTGCAGATTTTGATGGTGATGGAGATCTGGACTTGATTTGTGGAGAATTTTTAGATAAACTGACTTATTTTGAAAATTTTGGCACAAAGGAAAAGCCTGTTTATGCGCAGGGTAGACATTTGGCTAATGATGCAGGTGTAATAAAGATGGACCTGGAGATGATCATACCAGTTTCTGTAGACTGGGATAAGGATGGTCATGTTGATCTTGTAGTGGGAGATGAAGACGGGCGTGTCGCCTTTATCGAAAATACAGGAAAAGTAAAGAATGGAATGCCTCAATTTAAGTCTCCGGTATATTTTAAGCAGGAAGCAGATAACGTAAAGTTTGGTGCGTTGGTAACGCCTTTTAGCACAGACTGGGATGGGGATGGCGATGAGGATATCATTTGCGGTAATTCAGCTGGACATATTGCTTTCATAGAAAATCTGGGGGGTTATAATGGAATGCCGCGTTGGGCAGCGCCTAAATTGTTGCAAAGTGATGGAAAAGTTATCAGGATACAGGCAGGAAATAATGCCTCTATACAGGGGCCTGCTGAAGCTAAGTGGGGTTATACCACACTCTCTGTTGCAGATTGGGATGGTGATGGACCTAAAGACCTTATTGTAAATTCTATATGGGGGAAAGTTGTTTGGTATAAAAATACTGGAACTAAAACTGCACCTAAACTTGCAAAAGAACAGCAGGTTAATGTAGATTGGGGGAATTCGGCCGTCCCAAAGCCAACATGGAACTGGTGGAGCCCTGAACCAAAATCACTGGTCACACAGTGGCGTACAACTCCTTATGCTATAGACTGGAATAAGGATGGATTGACGGATTTGGTTATGCTGGATACAGGTGGTTACTTGTCTTATTTCGAACGTTTTAAAAAGGGGAATGAACTGCTGTTAAAACAACCTAAGAGAATATTTCAGGCAACCGATTTTGCCGGATATAACGGAAATCACAAAGTAACAGATAGCCTGGCGGGTTTGATAAGATTAAATACGTTAAAATTTGGTGCCAGTGGAAGGCGGAAATTCACGATTGTGGATTGGGACCTTGATGGAAAACCGGATATACTGGTAAATAGTATAAATGTAAGTCTGATGAAAAATATGGGTGTGAAGAATGGCTTGGTACAACTTAAGGATCAGGGACTGCTTGCGGAGTTGGTACTTGCGGGTCATGACACTAGTCCAACTACGGTAGACTGGAATAAAGACGGTATTCCTGATCTTTTAGTCGGTGCCGAAGATGGACATATTTATTATCTGCCTAATCCTGAAAAAAAAAAGTAATGCAGGAAAGACAATTAACAACTGATGCAAAGGGACATTTCTTAAATACCAATCAATGCTTTTCGGCAGATGGTAAATGGCTTGTTTATGATACCCGAAATGATGATAGTAAAATAGCCAGTACAGGTAGTATTGAGATGGTGAATGTGGTTACAGGGGAAGCAAAGCAGCTATATCACACGAAAAATCAAACTGAGTATGGCCCCGGACTTGGTGCTGTCTCTTTTTCTCCTGCGGCCGAACGGGTAATATTCATCCATGGAATAAGAAATTCTGATGAAAAAAATCCATACGGCTTTACCCGCAGAACGGGAGTGGGAATTGATGTTAATCATCCTGAACTGCCCATTTTTATGGATGCGAGGGATCTTAAATCGCCATTTACTCCAGGCGCGCTACGTGGGGGAACTCATGCCCATTCATGGAGTGGGGATGGGCAATGGCTGAGCTTTACCTATAACGATTATGTTATAGAGCAGTTGAGTAAAACTAATCCTGATGTTCAGGACCTGAGAACAGTGGGTGTAATGTTTCCCGCAAAGGTAGAGGTTGTGGATGATGCAAGTGGTGAAAACAACAGCGGCCAAATGTTTGCTGTAGTGGTAACCAGGGTTACAGAAAATCCGATAGCCGATAGTGATGATATCGATAAGGCCTTTGATGAATGTTGGATTGGGAAAAAAGGTTATCAGAAAGCAGATGGAAATTGGCAGGAAAGGGCAATTGCTTTTCAGGGAAATGTAAAGGACAAAAATGGATTGAGTAAAACAGAGATTTTTGTAGTTGATCTACCTGCTGATCTGAGGATGGGAGAAAAGCTTGCCGGAACTGCCAGCAGCAGGCCAGATGTTCCGGAAGGTGTAAAGCAAAGAAGGATTACATTTACTAAAGAAGGTGTGCTTGGACCACGTCATTGGCTGAGGTCAAGTTCTGACGGAACTAAGATTGGTTTCTTGTCAAAAGCCCCATCTGGCTTTATCAATGCTTTTACCGTGTCGCCAAACGGAGGACCGGTTAAGCAGATTAGTTTTCATCAGTTTGATATACAAAGTGGATTAAATTTTAGTCCGGATGGTGAGTATATCAGTTATGTGGCACAAAATGCTGTTTACATTACTGAGCTGGCTACAGGGATATCAAAGCAATTAACAGAAAGTTCAAGTGAAGAGGATAGACCTGTAAGTTCTGTAATCTGGAGCCCAGATGGTAAGACCTTGGCCTATAACCGATATGTAAAAAAGAACGACAGGTTCTTGCAGATTTTTTTGTTGAAATAAAAAGCTCAACGCCATATCTTTCGATTTGGTTTCGATTACTTCCGCAGTCGAATTTTAAATAAGAAATAAATATGCCTCCGTTATTTCAGCTCAGGTTGAGTTTTAAAGAGGGAGTGTTGGTGTCTGCCGATAAGGTTAATAAACCAGTAGCTGCACGTTATGCGTTTAAAGCCTGGACATCGGGCGATTTGTTTAACAAATACGGCCTAACAGCTTCATCTTTTCGAACGGATAACTGGGAGATTAAATAAAAAAGGAAAAATCCCCCGGATGATTCATCCGGGGGATTTTTCGAAATGATTTTTATATGGGTTGTTAATGGTGAAATCTCCGTTGTTAGCGGTATTCTTAATTAGATAATAAAGTACAGATGTTTGATAATGAGTGTGATGAGTTGCTTTTGAATGTTTCTGAGATTTAGTTAACCAAAATCAAACTAATACATCTTTGGATAATAATGGATCAAGATTATATGAAGCATATTTTTTTATTGATGATCCTATGGACATTACTTTTAATTTATTTAATAACGGATTTGCAGGTAAGTGCGCCAACGGGAACAACGGCTTTTGAAAGTGCTAAACCTATAAAAAATGGCAAACTCATGCATCTTTCAGGAAAGGCATCTGGGAACTGAGCTAAACGTTTAGTTTCTATTTAAAAACGCCAGGGTCTTTTCTACAACTTCCTGTAAATCCTTTGGCAGTTGGTCTGCGGTGTAAGGGTGGGACGCACCATAAACGTGATTAGCGCCTTCAATCTTCTGTATTTTTGCGTTCAGTTGTTTTTGTGCCAGATCCAGGGCGACGCTAAACTTAACATTGATGTCATCGTCTCCATGTAAGATTAACCAGGGAATTTTTATACGTTTTGCTGCATTTAGAATGTTGAATTGATCTTTGTGGTGGTTAAAGTCATCAAGCAAGGTGCTGTTTAAAGGCATTTTTTCTTTTGTTCGGGCATTCTCCACATAGATTCTTCCCGTTTTGATCCATTCCGTTTCCTGTTCTTTTTTCCACAGACTGGAGAAATCAGAAATGGCCGACCAGGTAATTAGTTTGCTGATCCTGCTATCTCTTGCTCCCTGAATGATCGCCAGGCCACCACCTCGGCTATGACCTATCAGAGAAATGGATGTTGACGGAAAAGTTGAAGACACATAGTCGATGACCGAATTAACATCTGATAATTCTTTGCTGATGGTATTGGAGGCAAAGGCTTCCATATCAGTCACATCGTTTGGATTTTGCGCCGTAACCCCGCTATGCGACAGATTAAATTTGATATATCTGTAGCCATTTGAAGCAAAAAAAGCAGCAGTTAAGTGATGAGCTCCCCAATCTTTAAAACCTTTAAAGCCATGAATGAAAATTATTGTGGCTGAATTTGGGTTTTTGTCATCATAAGTAGCATCCCCTAGAATTGTTTTCCCTGCCGCTCCATTCAATGTAAAGTGCGCTGATTTGATCATATGTAGCTACGTGTATGGTGTTTAGCTAATATAACAAAATTAAAATGGGGATGTTTATGGGGGTGATATTATTTAAAATCTTTCTAAATAGCTCTTTGTTACAGCATAATGACAGTGGAACAGCCTTGTCTTCTTACTTTTGTTTCGTTAAAAACAAACAGGGTACTAAATTTTGGAATATTTAAAGATCATTGCTTTTACGCATAAACAGATTGACCTGAAATCCTTGGGTAAGTTAGTGATATGTGAGCAGACATTAGACGACAGGTTGAGGAACATTCAATCGGAGTTAGGTGTTAAAGAAATATTCTACGTAGGAACATGTAACAGAGTCGAATTTGTATTCACAGCTTCGGGTAATTTAGATAAAGATTTTATTCTTCGTTTCTTAACTGTGCTGGACATGGGATTACCTTCCCAGTATATGGAACAGTTTATTGAGAACGTATCAGCTTATGAACAACTGGATGCTTTCAATCACCTCTTACGAACTTCTTGTTCACTGGAAAGTCTTGTTGTGGGAGAAAAGGAAATTTTGGCTCAGATCCGTAAAGCCTACGAAGCTTGTCGTGTTGCCGGATTTACAGGAGACTATATGCGGATGATTATGAACCGGGTAGTGAAAACGGCCAAAGAAGTTTATACGCATACCAATATTTCTAAGAATCCTGTATCTGTTGTTTCTTTGGCTTACCGTAAATTACGTGATCTTAAAATGTGCGCTAACTCAAGGCTACTGATTATTGGTGCCGGAGAAACGAATAAAAATTTAGCACAGTATCTTAAAAAACATAAATATTCTAACTTCTCGGTTTTTAACCGGACACTTGAAAATGCAGAAGTGCTGGCTAAAGAATTAAATGGTACGGCTTATCCGCTTACAGAGCTTGAAAATTTCAATCAGGGATTTGATGTGATTATCACTTGTACCGGAGCTACTGAGCCTATTGTTACTGAGGAGATTTATAAAAAGCTACTTAACGGTGAAACCGGTAAAAAGGTGATCGTTGATTTAGCTATTCCTAATGATACCGCTCCAGAAGTGGTTAAAAACTTCCCAATACACTACATAGAGGTTGAATCTTTAAAAGAGATTGCCCGTAAAAATATTCAGGAACGCTATGATGAGCTGGTAAATGCCGAGCACATCATCGAAGAAAACATCAAGGATTTTGCATTGGTATTACGCCAGCGTAAAATTGAAATCGCTATGAGTTGCGTTCCCGAGAAAATTAAGGAAATTAAGCATACTGCTATCAATGGTATCTTTGCCGAGGAGATCAATAATCTGGATGAAAGTTCAAGATTATTACTGGAAAAGGTGGTGAATTACATGGAAAAAAAATACATCAGCGTTCCAATGGTAATGGCAAAGGAGATATTGGTAAAGAATAGCTAAATTTGCCAAAAAATTAGCAATCAACGTGAAAAGACTTATTATAGGTACAAGAGGTAGCGACCTGGCTTTATGGCAAGCCAATTTCATTAAAGATAAATTAGCAGCTATCGGTGTTGAAGCTGAGTTGAAGGTTATCAAAACCCAGGGCGACAAGATTTTAAATCTTAGATTAGATAAGCTGGAAGGCAAAGGTTTTTTTACCAAGGAATTGGAAGAAGAACTTTTAGGTGGTACCATTGATATCGCTGTCCACTCTCATAAAGATTTACCAACTGTTCATCCTGCAGGATTAACGATTGCTGCCGTAACGGAGCGTGAGGATCCTTCAGAGCTTTTATTGATTCTTAAGGATTGTGTAAATATTACGCATAACCTTTCATTGAAAACTGGCGCGATGGTAGGAACTTCATCAAACAGACGTAAGGCGCAGTTACTTGCACTTCGTCCTGATTTGAATATTGAGGATTTGAGAGGGAATGTACCTACACGTATACAAAAGTTGAGAGATGAAGATTATGATGCAATCGTGCTGGCAAAGGCCGGTGTAAACCGTTTGAATATCGATCTTTCTGAATTTCATGTTGAGGTGATAGATACTACTGAAATGGTTCCTGCACCTGCACAAGGCGCATTGGCTATTCAGATCCGGGAAAATGATACCGAATTATTCGATACCCTGCAACAAATACATGATCCGGAAACAGCAGCTGAAATTGGTATAGAACGTAAAGTGCTGAACCTATTTGAAGGCGGTTGTCATATGCCTTTGGGCTGTTATTGCAAAAAGGAAAACGGACAATATGAAGTTTGGACTTCAAAAGCCGAAACTGATGAAGATTTTCCTGATCGTTTATTTTACAGGGTAGAAAATCTGGATGGTTTGGCGGAAAAGATTGTAGCTAAATTTAGTAAGGAAAGAAAGTTCCCTAAGAAAGTATTTATTTCAAGAGAAGTAGGTGAACACAATTATTTCAGAAAAGCCCTTGAAAAACATAATATAGAAATTGATGCGAGATCGCTGATCCGTACTTTTCCTATCGTTACGGTCTTAGATCCGTTTTATTTAAAACATGTAGACTGGATCTTTTTTGCCAGCAGAAATAGCGTTGACTATTTCTTTAAATTAAAACCGACCTTACCTAAGCATGTGAAGTTTGGTGTTGCCGGTAAAGGTTCGGAAGATTCTTTAAGAAGAATAGGCCATTTGGCTGATTATGTTGGTGAAGGTGGTGATATTGAAGAGGTAGGAGAATTGTTTGCAGAAGCTGTTGCTGGAAAAACAGTATTGTTTCCAAGGGCACAGGATTCATTGTTAAGCATTCAAAAAGCTTTAAAGTCGGATACGAAAGTAGTTGATTTACCAATTTATGAAACCGTTATCGAAGAAAATATAGATCAGACTTATGCTGAAGTACTCATCTTTACAAGTCCTTCGAATGTGGAAGCTTATTTTGTAGATAACCTCCTGGAACCAGGACAAAAGGTAATTGCGATAGGTAATTCTACTGCTAAAAAATTCGATGAAATGGGTGTGAAATGTATTCTACCTTATTCTCCTGATGAGATCGGCTTAGCTGAAGCCGTTTTTGGAATTGATATAAAATAGTTTTAGTATTTAGATGTTAGTTTTAGACTTTAGATACATTGTGTAAAAATAATTTGCTATTGAATACTAATCTAACTGCTGCATACTTAATAAAAGAAAAATATGTTACATCGTCCGCGTAGATTAAGGAAAAACCCGATTGTGAGAGAGATGGTAGCCGAAACACGGTTATCTAAAGACATGTTTGTTTATCCGTACTTTGTTGTACCGGGAAAAGATGTGGTTCATCCACTTGATGCAATGCCTGGCATTAGTCATTTTTCTGAAGATACCCTGGTAAGGGATGTTGAGAAGGGATTGAAACTTGGTGTAAACAAGATCATGCTTTTTGGTGTAGGAGATGAGAAAAGCGAAAACGCTGCATCTGCATACCACGATCACTCTTTGGTGCCTTCTGCTGTACGTTTGTTGAAAAAGAACTTTGGTGATGATCTTTACATCGTAACAGATGTTTGTGTGTGTTCTTATACGACGCATGGACATTGTGGGATATTAAAGGATGATTACGTACAAAATGACGAAACGGTAGAAGTAATAGCCAAAATGGCACTTACCCATGCGCAGGCTGGAGCAGATATGCTGGCGCCGTCAGATATGATGGACGGACGCATAGCTGCAATTAGAAGCGTATTGGATGGTGCTAATTATGTGAATACTGCTATTATGTCACATGCTACGAAGTTTGCATCGGCCTATTATGGACCATTTAGAGAGGCGGCAGACTGTGCACCGAGTAAAGGTGACAGGAAAGCTTATCAGATGGATTTCAGGAATGGGACTGAGGCTTTAAGAGAAGCATTACTGGATGAAAGTGAAGGCGCAGATGTATTAATGGTGAAGCCAGCTTTGGCTTATCTGGATATTATGCAAAACTTGAAGCAACATACTGATTTGCCTATTGCCTGCTACAATGTATCCGGAGAGTACTCGATGGTAAAGGCAGCTGCGCAAAAAGGCTGGATAGATGAACAAAAAGTGGTGATGGAAACGATGCATGCTTTCGCACGCGCTGGAGCAAGTATCATTACTACCTATCATATTAGGGATATTGTTGAAAAGAATTGGATGTAAGTAGTATCTTGTTGGGAACCACAGGATACACAGAATTGAAATAAGCATATGTTAGAATCTTTAAAAAAAATGTTTTCAGGAAATGAAGGCGATTTACCTGTAAACACAGGCAGTAAACCGGATATTTCCAGAGAGAAGTCGGCAGAACTATACGAAAAGGCTAAAAACTATTTCCCGGGTGGTGTAAACTCACCGGTAAGAGCTTTTAAATCCGTTTATGGAACTCCTCTTTTTATTCAAAAAGGAGATGGTTGCTTTGTATGGGACGCAGACGGCAATCAATTTATAGATTTTTGTGCTAGCTGGGGTCCATTGATCCTGGGTCACAATAATGCAAAGGTTAGGGAAAAGGTTACTGAGGTGATGCAGAACGGCATGAGCTTCGGTGCACCAACAGCATTGGAAAATGAGTTGGCCGAACTGATCATTAAGAATAACAGGTTTGTTGAAAAAATACGCTTTACCAGCTCGGGTACAGAAGCTGTTATGTCTGCTATCAGATTGGCACGCGGATATACCGGCAGGGATAAGATTATTAAATTTGAAGGTTGCTACCATGGCCACACTGATTCACTTCTGGTAAAAGCTGGTTCAGGGCTGGTTACATTTGGTGAAACTTCATCTGCGGGTGTACCTAAGTCTTTTGCCCAGGAGACCATCGTGTTGCCGTTAAATGATACAGAAGCTTTAAAACAGGCTTTCGATCAATTTAAAGATCAGGTAGCTGCGGTTATTATTGAAGGTATTCCGGCAAATAACGGATTGTTGATGCAGGATGCTGCCTATATTGAGTTCTTGCAGGGCATCTGTAAAGAGAATAATGCCTTGTTGATATTTGACGAGGTAATTACCGGTTTCAGATTAGGTTTTGAAGGGGCTGCTGCTCATTATGGTGTTAAACCTGATATTGTTACTTATGGTAAAATTATAGGTGGGGGCTTGCCGGTAGGTATGTATGGTGCTTCTGCTGAAATTATGGGACATATTTCGCCTGATGGGGGAGTTTACCAGGCTGGTACACTTTCCGGTAATCCGGTGGCTATGGCTGCGGGAATTGCTCAGCTTACTGAATTGTTGCGTTCTGGTTTTTATAAGGACCTGAATAATAAAACCAGTGAGTTTGCAGAAAGCATTCAGCGTTTTGCAACTGCTAGAAATTATAAAATAAAGGTATTTTATATAGGTTCAATCTTCTGGATTGCATTTACTGATAAAGATAAAATCCAGACTGCAGCGGATATTGACCACAACAGTATGGAGAAATTTAAAGTGATGCATAGAGAGTTATTGAATAGGGGAATCTATTTAGGTCCTTCGGGATATGAGGTAGGTTTTGTTTCTGCTGCGCATACAAAAATAGAACTTGAAAAAGCTAAAAGGGCCATATTTGACAGCCTTGATGTTGTTTTCAGGAACAAGTAATTAATGGTATATTTATAGGGTAAATACAGGTAATCTTGAAAAAGTCGATCGTTATATTTTATTTCATGCTGCTTTATGCTCTGGTACAATTGATCTCCTGGGGAACACTGGTAGTGAGGTTGGAACCTGCCAGAATGGCAATGGTCATGGGAGAGGGATCAGTGTTTTTATTTTTACTTTGTATAGGTGCTTATTTTTTGCACCGCTCTATAAAAAAAGAAGAACGCTTGCGTGAACAACAACAGAACTTTTTGTTATCTGTTACGCATGAGTTGAAATCTCCATTGGCCGCCATAAAATTGTCTATTCAAACGATCGTAAAGCGCGATCTGGATAAGGCCAGACAAACCTCATTGTTGAGCAATTCACTGAAAGATATTGAACGTTTAGACGATCTGGTAGAAAATATGTTGCTGGCTACCAAGATCGAAAACCGCTCTTATTCGTTTCCTAAGGAACAATTTGACTTTTCTGACCTGGTAACTAAGATTACGGATAGGTTGCAGGTGCATTCATGTGGATGTGAGCAATTGATCACTCCGAAAATCAAACCGGGCATTAAAGTGATGGGCGATCAGTTTGCACTTTCATCAGTAGTGACAAACCTTGTGGAGAATGCCGTGAAGTATTCCGGACCTTGTGCTGATGTTGAGGTTGAGTTAACTGAGAAAGATGGACATGCTTTTTTAAAGGTGTCTGACAAAGGACCTGGTATTCCTGATGCCGAAAAGATGCTTATTTTCGATAAATTTTACCGCGTTGGTGATGAGAATGTCAGAAAATCAAAGGGAACAGGTTTAGGCCTGTTTATTGTTAAGGAAGTATTACAAAGCCACGACGCTGATATCAGCGTTAGAGATAACGTACCGCAAGGTGCTATTTTTGAAATAACATTTAGTTGATTATGCAACAGAAATTAAGAATACTGCTGGTTGAAGATGAAGACCATTTATTAGATGCGATAAAATTAAACCTTGAGCTTGAAGGTTACAAAGTACATGCTGTAAAAGACGGTAAAACGGCCTTAAAGGTTTTTAAGGAAGAACGTTTTAACCTGATCATTCTGGATGTAATGCTTCCTGAAATGGATGGTTTCCAGGTGTGTGAAACCATCAGATTGGAAAATACTGAAGTGCCAATTCTTTTCTTAACTGCTAAAAATACCAGCGAAGACAGAGTTATGGGCCTTAAAAAGGGTGCCGATGATTACCTGGTAAAACCATTCAACCTGGAAGAACTGATTCTAAGGGTAGGTATTCTGGTTAAACGCAGTATGAAAGCTGACGACTTAAAAGAAATAAATTCATATAAAATTGGTGACAAAACCATTTATTTCAATTCATTTGAGTTGAAACAAGATGATGGAGTTATTGTTCCTTTAACCAAAAAGGAGACCATGCTGTTGAAATTGCTGATAGAGCGTAAAAATGAAGCTGTATCGCGTGAGCAGATCCTGGAAACAGTATGGAATTACGACGTTTATCCTTCTACCAGGACAATCGATAACTTTATTTTAACCTTCCGTAAATATTTTGAACCAGATCAGAAAAATCCGGTTTATTTTCATTCGATCAGAGGCGTAGGTTATAAATTCACGGATATTCATTAATGTATAATTCAAAAGGCAGGTATGCCCTGATGATAGTTTTTGCTATCGCCGGTTTGGTGTGCCTTTTTTACGATCAATATCAGCTGGCATTTCTTGCCGGCTTTTTGTTTGCATTTGTGTTATGGAGCCATTTTAAACAAAGCTCTATACTGCTGGCTTCAAAGTATTTTAAAAACGGTGATCATGCACGTGCTGAAAAGCTGTTAAATGAAGTGCCAAATGCAGACAGGTTGGCCAGGAATAGACGTGGCTATTACGAGTTCATGCGTGCCAATATCGCTTTGAAAAAAGAGGATTATGAGGCCGCAGAATTTCACTTTCAAATCGCCAGCCGTTTTCCGCTAGGTGGAAAGAATGATAAAGCTTTTGTTATGATTCATTTGGCTAATCTGGCATTGAGAAAGAAAGATAAGGTGCGTAGCAGTGCCTATCTTGAAAAAGCAAAAGAGCTGGCGCTAACAGCAAAGGCTCAGGATATAATTAGTAAGATAGAGAAAGAAGTAAACAGTTTATAAAAAGAAATAGAGGATAAATTAAGAAGAGATGAACACGTTATTTTTAGATGCAGCATTTTCAAAGCAAACAGAACGTCCACCAGTATGGATGATGCGCCAGGCAGGTCGTTTTATGCCGGAATATTGGGAGATTAAAAACAAATACTCCTTTTTGGAAATGTGCAAAACACCTGAAATTGCTGCTGATGTAACGATGTTGCCGGTTGATTTGTTAGGTATAGACGCTGCTATTTTATTTTCAGATATCCTGGTTACAGGTGAAGCAATGGGTGGTGATCTAAGCTTTACACAAGGTGTTGGTCCGAAATATGCCAATCCTGTGCGTACACTGAAAGATGTGGATGCTTTGGAGGTAGATGTATTGGACAAATTACAATATGTTGCTGATGCGATTAAAGTAATACAACAACGTTTAAATGGAAGTATTCCTCTAATCGGCTTTGCTGGTGCACCATTTACCGTAATGAGTTACCTTGTTGAAGGCGGTTCATCTAAAGATTTTAAATTAACCAAGTTGTTAATGCACAATCAGCCTGAGGTGGCGCATAAATTGTTGGCTAAAATTGCAAAGGTTACTGCTGATTATCTGAATCTGCAAATCGCGGCTGGTGTAAACGCTATTCAAATCTTTGATAGCTGGGCATTGGCTTTATCATGGAACGACTATCAGGAGTTCTCTCACCGTTATATCCAGGAAATTATAGCTAACCTTAACAGAAAAGATATTCCTGTAATTTCTTTCTGTAAAGGAAGTTCTGTATTTGCTCCAATTATGGCTGAAGCTAAGCCGGATGTAATTTCGGTAGATTGGAATGCAGATCTCCTAAATATTAAGAACAGTCTGCCTGCCGGTATTGCTGTACAAGGTAATATGGATCCTCATATTTTGTATGCAGACAAGCCTGTAATTAAGAAAGAGATTCTCAGATTATTTGAGCGCATGCGCGGTCAGGATGGCTTCATTTTTAACTTAGGTCATGGTATTATGCCAGATATTCCTTTTGACAACGTAAAATACGCTGTTGAAGTAATTAAGGACTTTAAATATTAAGCTTAATGGAGAAATACTATTTATACGTCATGTCTGTCCATATCATCTTTGTGGTGAGCTGGATGGCAGGATTGTTTTATAGTGTACGTTTATTCATTTACCATACTGAAGCCGAGGATAGGCCTGAAATTGAACGTAATATCCTGCAAAGGGAATATGAAAAAATAGAGCGTAAACTTTGGCATATCATCACAACGCCTGCAATGGTGCTTACTGTACTTGCCGGCATTGGAATGGTTTGTATCAGACCAGGCTTGCTTCAGGCCCCCTGGTTGCATGTAAAACTAGGTTTTGTTGCGGCATTATTAGTGTATCATTTTATTTGTCAGAATATTATGAAGCAGCTAAAGTATGGCACATGTAAAATCAGTTCATTTCAATTGAGACTTTGGAATGAAGTAGCTACTATACTCCTGGTAGCGATAGTATTTACAGTAGTTTTAAAAAGTGCCGTAGATTGGGTTTATGGGCTTATTGGTTTAATTATTTTTGCTGTTGTGATTATGGTGGCGGTAAAATGGTATAAGCACTATAGGAAAAAGCACGATTGCTAACAAATTCAAATATTATTAGAATAGCTCCTGAATAGGGGCTATTTTTATTTTATAACTTTTTTTTTAACCACGTGCAACCTTTTCAATAATTCCTTCATCTTCTATATACCAAACACACAAATGGAATTGACGCAATATAGTATAGATGAGCTACTAAAGGGATGCAGAGCCGGTAACCGGCAGCTGCAGGAAGCGCTTTACAGGCAGACGGCAGCTAAAATGCTGGCTGTTTGTATGCGCTACACCGGAGACAGAATGGAAGCTGAAGATGCATTGCAGGTTGGTTATGTTAAGGTATTTGAAAAGATAAAGGAGTATCGTGGTGAAGGTGCATTTGAAGGTTGGATAAGGAGAATTATGGTGAATACTGCAATTGAGAGTTACCGTAAAAATATAAGAATGATGAATGTGGTACCCATTGAAGAGGCTTATGATCAACCCTCGACTGGTTTTGATTTTAGCAGATTGGGTATACAGGATTTAATGAAATTGATACAAAAGCTTTCAGATGGATATCGGATCGTATTTAATATGTATGCCATTGAAGGTTACTCTCATAAAGAAATTGCCACAGAACTGGGGATTTCTGAAGGGGCAAGCAAATCACAATTATCAAGGGCAAGAGCTATACTAAAAGCCGAGGTTATAAAAATGGAGGGCATAAATTATGCAACACATGAAGGATAGAGAATTTGATCAGCTGTTTAAGGATAGATTGGAAGACGCAGAGGTACAACCTTCGGCAAATCTATGGGATAAGCTAGAAAAGGAATTAAAGCCCCGTAGAAAGCGTGTATTCCCTATCTATTGGATAGCTGCTGCAGTAGCCGTAATTGTACTGTCAGTGGTTTTAATGGTTCCGGACAGAGAAAAGATCAGACTTCAGGGGACAGTTGCGACTGTAAATGTGGAGTCTTCGTCAGTTGAAGGAAGTCATGATTCTTTATATGCGGATTCAAAAGCGGTGGCGGATATAGAAACAAAAACGTATGAAAGTACGCCATTGATTATCGCGCCGCGTTTAAATGAAGCTACTGCAGAGAAAGAGTTTACTGCAGTGCAACGAAAAGTAGCTGCCTCTCGTCCAGTTGTAAAACAGTCTGATAGCAGTAGGGTAGTAAAGAAACCTACGAGCCTGCCCGGTATTGTTGATCAGGATGTAGTAATAGCAAAGGCGGATGTACATGATGAAATTAATGCAAATGTGATCAAAGAGGTTGATTATGTAGCCGCTAAAGCTGATAGAAGAGCATATAAATTTTTGAAATTTGACACCGATAATGATGAGTCCTCTTTGGTGGGAATTAACCTGGGATTTATAAGATTGAATTTAAAAAGAGATAAATAAACCACGATATGAAGCGAATATTAACAGCAGCACTTTTGGCAAGCGTACTTGGGCTTTGGGGACAAAGCGCATTTGCACAAACGGATACAGTAGAGACTAGCACCACTGATAAGAAAGCAAAGGGTTCTAAAACATTTTCAATGCGTGTTGGAATTGCTGGAAAAGAAATTAGCTGGAGAGATACGACTAAGCGTATAGAAGCTAGTAAAGGTAAGTTTATTGGAGGAATTACCTTTACCCGTATAGATTTAGGGTTTAGCAGGCTGATAGATAATGGTAGTTTTACTTTATCTCCCGAAAACGATTTTTTAGATTATAAGGGAGGTAAAACGAGTACTTTCTCTTTTGATATTGTGCAGTTTGGCTATCGTTTTAATCAGAATTTTAAAATTTATGTGGCGGGTGGTTTTGATTGGACGCATATTCGTTTACGTAAAGATATTACCATTCAGGAGAATACGCCAGAACTTACCTATGTAACCGATGATGTACATTTTTCTAAGAACCGTTTCTCTAGCAGTTATGTTCACATCCCTTTAAACTTTGAATTGAGGACCTCTGAAAATAGTAATGGCAAACGGTTTTATTTTATAGCCGGACCTGAAGTTAGTTTTCTTTTAAACGGTAAGGTTAAACAAATTAGTGAAGAGCGTGGAAAACAAAAGTTTCGTGATGACTACAATTTTCAGGTTTTTAGATATGGTGGGTCGGTAAGATTTGGTTACAATGGTATTGGTTTATTTACTAAGGTTTACTTTAATGATATGTTTGCCAGCAATCCTCAAAAAGGATTGACAAATATGTCATTCGGACTAACTTTTGGATTAAACTAAACCTCATTTTTCTTTTATCTTTGCTGATGTGGAAGAATCAATCATATCTGTAAAGCACTTAACAAAGCAACATCAAGCTGAACAAGCTTCTGGCGTTAGTGATGTTAGTTTTGACATCAAAAAAGGAAATGTTGTTGCTATTCTTGGCGAAAGTGGTAGCGGAAAATCGACCTTGCTAAAATGTATTTATGGCTTATTAAAGGTAGACAGTGGGGAGGTTACTTTTAAAGGGAAACGAATTTTGGGGCCCGATGAACAGTTGATACCTGGCCATAAGGAAATGAAAATGGTTACGCAGGACTTTTCGCTAAACATCTACGCTAAGGTTTACGATAACATAGCTTCCATGCTCTCGAATACCAATGTGCAGGCCAAGCAGGAGAAGACTATGGAAATGATGCGTCATTTGCACATAGAACACCTGAAGGATAAGAAAATTACGCAATTGAGTGGCGGTGAACAGCAACGAGTAGCCATAGCCAGGGCAATGGTGAGTGATACTTCCGTTTTATTGCTTGATGAGCCCTTTAGCCAGGTTGACGCCTTATTGAAAAATCAGTTACGTGCTGATATTAAAAGAATTGCTGCTGAAACAGGTGTTACGGTAATCATGGTTTCTCATGATCCGGCTGATGGATTATTTCTCGCAGATGAATTACTCATTTTAAAAGACGGTAAACTGCTGCAAATAGGTAATCCGGCTTATGTTTATAATCATCCTGAAGCTATTTATACCGCGCAGCTTTTGGGTAATGCCCTGGCACTAAATGCAGCTGATGCGGAGAAACTTGGTTTGGACATAAAAACTGGTACAGCTGTTTTCTATCCTGAATGGGTAGAGCTGAAAAGCTCATGGAATAGCCGTCGCTTTGAAGTAAAGGATGTGTATTATAAAGGCTTTTACGAAGAACTGCTGTTGGAAAGGAATGGAGTAACCATCAGAGCGATCCAATTAAACAGAGGCGAGCATAAAAAGAACGATCATGTTCAAGCCAATATCACGCGTTTTTTAACTTTGTAAAAGGGCAAAAAAGCAATTTTTAGAATCCCTTTTTTCATTTTCGTGTCACAACTTTGATTATATACTATATCCTGACTTTTTTACTTAAATATTCAGAAGTTGAGTATTAACTTTGTCGCGCTTAATCAGTTTAGGCGCTAACAAATTAAAGCAGGGTAGCAGATGTATAAAAAACTTACTCATTCGATAATAGTAAAGTCTATTTTTATGTTCATGATGACGTTGTATGGTTTTTCCGCTTTTGGGCAGAAGACCTCCGTTAAAGGAACTGTTATTGATGCGACCACGAAAGAAACTATTCCATATGCATCTTTTATCATTACCGGCAGTGGTAAAGGTGGAAAAACGGATGTCAATGGACAATATAACATTACCATTGAAGGTAATTATACCCAGCTTAAATTTAGTTATATAGGTTATAAAAGTCAGCTGAGAACCGTTAAGCCTGGTATCGCTCAAACTATTAATGTTCAATTGCAATCAGAAGCGATGCAGATGAATGAGGTTGTGATTAAGGCAGCGAAAAGACCTCCTTATCGCAATAAAAACAATCCCGCTGTAGAACTGATCCGTAATGTAATTGCCAATAAGTCGAAAAATCGTATGGAAAGCTATGATTATGTAGCTTATAAAAAGTATGAAAGGATGTTGTTTTCTATGAGCAACCTTTCAGATAAGTTTAAAAGTAAAAAGATATTCCGCAATTATCAGTTCCTGTTTCAGGAGCAGGATTCTACTAAAATTGGTGGAAAAAACCTATTGCCTGTTTTTCAACAGGAAAAGCTTTCAGAGAACTATTTCCGTAAAAATCCGGAGAAGATGAAAACAGTGGTTATTGCTGATAAACAGGTGAATTTTGATGAAAAGTTTGTGGATAATCAAGGTCTGAGTTCTTATTTCGACAGAATGTATCAGGATATTGATATTTACGACAACAATATTTCTGTAGTCAGCAACCTGTTATTAAGTCCGATAGCTGACGGAGCACCGACCTTCTATAAATTCTTTATTACAGATACCATCAAAACTGAGCAGCCTCAATTGATTGAGCTTTCATTTACACCGAGAGGGAAAATGGACATGTTGTTTGAAGGTAAGCTATACGTAACGATGGATGGAAATTATGCTGTTCAAAACGCATACCTGACCGTTAATAAGTCTATTAATCTGAATTTCGTTCGTGGACTTGAAGCCAAGCTTGAATTTGAACAAAATCCTGATAAGCGTTATCATCTGAGCAAAAGTAATCTGATTGTTGATTTTGGAATCACTAAGAAAAGTGGGACAGGGTTTACAGGCGAGCGTACGGTCACTTTTAAGGATTATACAATTAATCAACCTCCCGTGGATAGCATATACAAGACTGCAGCTCCTTTGGTTGTAGTTCCCGATGCTACTCAGAAATCCGATGAGTTTTGGGCTAGTAACCGTCCTGAAGCGCTTAGTTTGAGTAGTAATAGGGTGTACCATAACTTAGATACCTTGCAGACTATTCCATCTTTTAAAAGAACTTTGGATATTGTTACCTTATTTTTTGCCGGATACAAGGATTTTGGGCCTTTTGAAATGGGTCCCGTAAATACTTTTTACAGTTTCAATAGTGTAGAGGGATTTCGTGCACGTTTGGGCGGTAGGACAACTACTGCGCTAAGTAAACGGTATTATTTCGAAACTTATGCGGCCTATGGTGTTGAAGATAAGAAATGGAAGTACTTTTTAAGTGGAACGTATTCTTTAAACAATAAGTCTATTTACGCTTTTCCGCAAAGTTATGTTCGTGCCAGTTTTCAGCGTGATACCAAGATTCCGGGACAAGAATTACAGTTTGTGCAGGAAGATAATTTCCTTTTATCGTTTAAAAGAGGAGAGAATAACATGATGCTGTATAATGATTTTTACAGAGTGGATTATGTTCGTGAGTTTGAAAACCACTTTTCTTATACTGTAGGTTTGCGCAAATGGAGTCAAACACCGGCCGGATCCTTGTATTTTAATAATTCATCGGAGACTCTTTTTTCAAGAACCAATCAAATTAATACTTCTGAGATTAGTGTAAATTTAAGATATGCTCCGCATGAAAGATTTTATCAGGGGAAGGTTTATCGCACGCCCTTAGTTGACAAATACCCTATATTTAATCTTCGCTATACAGCAGGCTTAAAGGGTGTACTGGGTGGTGAATACAATTACCATAATTTTATGGCGAGCGCCGATAAACGCTTTTATCTTTCGCAATTTGGTTATACCGATGTGACTTTAGAGGGTGGTTATAATGTAGGTAAACTGCCTTTCCCACTATTGTCAATTCATAGGGCCAACCAAACGTATGCATATCAGTTGCAATCTTATAACCTGATGAATTTCCTGGAATTTGTGAGCGATCATTATGCTAGTGTGAATATAGATCAGAATTTCAATGGGTTCTTTTTTAATAAAATCCCATTGATACAACACTTGAAATTAAGAGAGGTGATGTCGTTTAAAGCAATGTACGGCGGCTTACGTAACGAAAATAATCCTAATAAAAACACTGATGCTATGCAATTCGTACGCAACACTGATGGGCAAACAATAACCCATGCCCTGGATAATGGTCCTTATATTGAAGGAAGTGTTGGTGTCGGAAACATCTTTAAAATACTAAGGGTGGATGCTGTAAAACGTTTTAGCTATCTGGACAATCCCGGAGTTTCAGATTGGGGAATACGTGCGAGGGTAAAATTTGATTTTTAATTATTTTATGTTTCTGTGCATTTATTAAGTTAAATTAGGGTGTAAAATTTTCAACCCTAATTTAAGCTACTATGAATGAGGAATATCTGGACATGCCGTTGGTTAAGAATCAGGTGGGTATGCGTTTTGAATTAAAAATAGGTGATTATACCGCGTTTATCGACTATAAAGAACATGGGGAAAAGATCTGGCTCATTCATACCGAAGCTCCTGAAGAATTGAAAGGCAAAGGCGCTGCAACAGCTATAATAGAAAAAGCACTGTCGTATATTAAAGACAATGGTTACAAACTTATTCCATTATGTCCGTTTGTAGCTGCTTATCTGAAAAGACATCCTGATTGGGAAAGGATTCTGGATGAAAGTGCAAAACCTTTTTAGTTTCTAATGGTCAGATTTGGTGCGGATGTTTTGATTGCTCAAAACCCCGACTGGAAGAAACAGCGGATTGCTTTAGTTACCAATACTGCGGCAACAACAAACCAATACGAGCCTGTTAGCCTGGCGCTGTTAAAAGCGGGTTTTAATTTAGTCAAATTGTTCTCACCAGAACATGGATTTAATGCCAAAGGTGCTGATGGAGTTAAAATGCAAGATGGGGTGGACCAGGCAACGCAGTTGCCTGTCATTAGTTTATATGGAGACCATTTTTCACCAACGAAAACCGACTTGCAGGATGTTGATAGGATTATGTTTGACATCCCGGATGTGGGTGTTAGATTTTATACTTATTTATGGACTTTAACTTATGTTTTGCAGGCTAGTGCGGATTATAATAAACCATTAATCATTCTAGACAGACCTAATCCAATTTCAGGGAATTTGGAGCTCTGCGAAGGGCCGATGCTAAATGAACAATATTGTTCGTCTTTTATAGGCAGATGGAATATACCACTAAGACATAGCTGCACTTTAGCTGAACTTGCTCTTTTCTTTAATACGACAAAAAATATCAATGCCGATTTAACGGTTATACAATGTGAGAATTGGGATAGAAATAAATTCCAACCGGAATGGGATATGGATTTCCTGCCTACTTCACCAGCTATCAGGAATATTAACGCAGCCATGCTTTATCCCGGATTAGGTTTACTGGAAGCAACTAATATTAGCGAAGGGAGAGGCACCAGTATGCCATTTGAAATCGCTGCATCACCCTGGATGAATGATCTTGACTTCCTGGAAGAAGAGAAGCCGGATGGTGTCAGGTTAGAAAGTATAAGGCTTAAACCAAATGAGGGAAAGTATGCAAGCCAGGATTGTTTAGGTGTACAGTTTACACTAAAAGAATATGATCATTTCAAATCAGTGTACCATGGACTGCTACTGATTAAGTTAATTAAAGATCATTATCCCGCATACTTTAAATGGTCAACTTACCCTACAAACGTGAATCCTGAGGGTACTGGTCATCTTGATAAATTGTTAGGATTGCCCCAAAGTGAAGCTTTTTTTGAATTGCCTGTGGCAAAATTTAAAGCCACTATGATCAAAGCTTGTGATGCCACTGAATGGCCGGGGATAATAAAGCCTTATTTGCTTTATTAATTTTAAACAATATATGGTGATGTAAACATTAAATAGATGTTAATTGATCTTACATATACAATTGTTTTTTACAACAGTTAAAAAGAAAAGGGTGGCTTCTTATTAAGAAATCACCCTTTTTATCAATTAAAAATCCCTAAACCTAATCAGCATAAAGAGATGGAATCACAACAACTTTAGCCACAATCGCTCTTGTTGGTCTGATTGGTTGGACGTCCTGATTATCGGAACTCTGAATATCAATAGCTACACCTCCATTGAATAGTTCATAGCTATATGCATCAACATTAAATGTGTACGGGAGTTGTATATAGCTGTTTGAATTTATAGGATGAGATAGGTACACTAAAACCCCTTCATCATCAACAGTAATCTGATCAATGGCATTGTGTCTCCATTCATAGGTGTAAGTTAGACCGTCTTGACTCAATACCCATTGATTAGGTTGGATCGTAAAATTGTACGTTCTGTTTGGAGTATCCTGGATAATAGTGTCCTTCTTGCACGATACCAGGCCCAGCGTGGCTGTACATAAGAGTAAGATTATAAATTTTTTCATGTGTTTGTGTGTTTGCAATATTATAGCAAATTTATTGCCACAATATAACGTTCTATATCTTTACTTATTTTGTAATTAAAATGTTATCCAGAATTTCATTCTATAAAATAAAACTAAACCAAATATTCAAATAAAGTCTGGTCGTTATTGAGTTCAATAATCTCGAACTTATATTCCTTCATCCGCTCTACTAAGGATTCATAATCGGCACGGTTAGCCAATTCAATACCTACCAATGCAGGACCGCTTTCTTTATTGGTTTTTTTGATGAATTCAAAACGGGTAATATCATCTTGAGGTCCCAGAACATTATTCACAAATAATTTCAGTGCACCTGGTCTTTGTGGAAAACGAACAATGAAATAGTGCTTCAAACCTTCATACAGCAAGGATTTCTCTTTGATCTCCTGCATGCGTTCAATATCGTTGTTCCCACCACTTATCACACAAACTACCTTTTTGCCCTTTATTTTATCTTTATACGCATCAAGTACGGCTACTGATAATGCACCTGCCGGTTCAACAACAATGGCGTCCTCATTGTATAGTTTTAAGATGGTGGTACAAACTTTTCCTTCGGCAACCAATAACACATCATCCAAAACCTTTGTGCAGATCTCGTAAGTTAGCTTGCCTACACATTTTACAGAAGCGCCATCTACAAAACGATTGATTTCAGGTAAAGTAATCGGACCGCCATGCTCAAATGCTTTTAGCATAGAGGGAGCGCCCTCAGGCTCAACACCTGCAAGTAATATGCCTGGCTTTTCACCTTTTAAATAGCTACCAACGCCGGCCGAAAGTCCGCCACCGCCAATGGGCATAATTACAACCTCAACATCAGGTAAGTCTTCTAATATCTCTACGCCAACTGTGCCCTGACCTTCAATGATACTGTAATTATCAAATGGAGGGATAAAGGTCATGTTATGTTTTTGTGTATAAGCCAATGCTTCTTTAAGACAATCGTCAAAAGTATCACCTACTAAAACAAGCTCTACACTACCATTTCCAAACATTTCTGTTTGTTTTACCTTTTGTTTTGGGGTAATCTCAGGCATAAATATTACTCCTTTTGTGCCTAGCTTATCGCAAGAAAAAGCAACGCCCTGAGCATGGTTACCCGCGCTTGCGCAAACAATCCCTCTGCTTAATTCTTCCTGGCTTAATTGGCTGATCATATTGTATGCACCACGTAGCTTGTAGGAACGTACAATTTGCAAATCTTCACGTTTCAGGTATATTTCGCAATCGTATTTTTCAGAAAGCTTCGAATTGAAGATTAGTGGGGTATGTTTAACAACATTTTCCAATCGCTGCGATGCAGCTTTGGAATTTAGTTTAGAATTGAAGTCAGTCATTTTTTTATGAAAAATAGAACCGCCACCCGAATAACAGATGGCGGTTTTTTCTGTTTACCCAAATATAGGGTAAAACAAAGAATTATATGTTATTAGCTAACCAGTCGCCAACTTCACTTGTTTTGTAAGCTTTGTTTTTTCCTGATAAATCTTCAGTTACAATGCCTTCTGCAAGAGATTTGTTTACCACCGTTCTGATCAGTTCTGCTTCTTCTTTTAATCCGAAAGCATCTTCAAACATCATGGCTGCCGACAATACAGTAGCCAAAGGATTTGCAATGTCTTTACCTGCTGCTTGTGGATAAGAACCGTGAATCGGCTCAAACAACGAAGTATGAACACCAATTGAGGCAGATGGCATCAAGCCCATAGAACCCGAAATTACAGACGCCTCATCAGTTAAAATATCACCAAACAAGTTTTCTGTAATCATTACATCATAAGAGTTTGGCCATTGTACCAAACGCATAGCTACAGCATCAACAAATTCATAGCTAACTGTAACTTCTGGATAGTCTTTTTCCATATCCTGTACAGTTTCTCTCCACAAACGTGAAGTTTCCAAAACGTTTGCTTTATCTACGCAGCAAAGTCTTTTACTACGTGTCATCGCCATTTCGAAACCTAATTTAGCTAAGCGTTGTACTTCTTCTCTTGTATAAGTACAAGTGTCAAAAGCAGTGTTGCCATTGTCTTTTCTTCCTCTTTCGCCGAAATAAATACCACCTGTTAATTCGCGTAGAATAATCAGATCCGTACCTTCAATACGCTCTCTTTTTAACGGTGAGTTGTCAATTAATGAAGGGAATGTAAATGTTGGACGAACATTTGCAAATAAGCCTAATTTCTGACGCATTTTCAATAAGCCTTGCTCAGGACGAACAGTAGCTTTTGGATCATTGTCAAAACGTGGGTGTCCGATTGCTCCAAAAAGAACAGCATCAGCAGCCATACAAATTTCATGCGTTGAATCAGGGTAAGGCTCGCCAACCTCATCTATAGCAGCTGCACCGGTTAATCCAGCTGTCCAGGTAATTTCATGGTTAAATTTCTTTGCTACTGCATTTGATACTTTAACAGCCTGGTCAATAACCTCTGGCCCAATTCCATCTCCTGCTAATAGAGCAATATTAAGTTTCATCTTTTATTTTGTTTTTAAGTTGTCAGTAGGAGCCTTCTATGATTTTAATCCTGTCAGGTTCTTATATTTCGTAATGGTATTTAATTCTAATTAATCGTGTTTTTGCTGTTAATGCTCAGCCTAAATAATGTTTAACATTTTCTGGGTAGCCTTAATTGCGCAAACTGTTTGGTCTGAATCCAGACCCCTGGTGATAAATATCTTCATGTTATCCGTTTCCCAGGTAATGATTGTTTCACACAAAGCATCCGAGTTACTGCCCGGTGCTATCCTTACTGCATAGTCAATCAGCTTTGGCAAGCTTCTTTCCTTCTTGTTGTAAACTTTAGTCAGTGCATTCATAAAAGCATCAAACTGACCGTCACCTTGTGCGTTCTCTTCAAACTTTTCTCCCTCAATTACGACAGAGATTGTAGCAGATGGGCGTAAACCCATAGAGTTCATCAATACGTAAGATTCAACAACAACTTTCTCTTCGTAAAGATTGCTATCCAACACATCAGAAATGATATATGGCAGATCCTCTTTAGTTACCGTTTCTTTTTTGTCGCCCAATTCAATAACCCTTTGGGTAACTTTCTTAAGATCGGCATCATTTAGCTTTAAACCCAATTCCTGCAGGTTTTTTTCAATATTAGCTTTGCCTGAAGTTTTTCCAAGGGCATAGCTACGTTTTCTGCCAAAACGTTCTGGAAGCAGGTCATTAAAGTATAAATTGTTTTTGTTGTCACCATCAGCATGGATTCCAGCAGTTTGGGTAAACACGTGGTCGCCAACAATTGGTTTGTTAGAAGGAATTCTAACTCCAGAAAATGTTTCTACCAGCTTACTCACCTTGTAAATTGACGACTCTTTAATTTGTACATCAACTTCAGCGGCAAAATCTTTAATTACGGCAACAGCGCTGGCCATTGCTGCATTTCCTGCTCTTTCACCCATACCGTTTACTGTTAAGTGTAAACCGCTGATACCACATTTTACTGCTTCCAGAACATTAGCCGTGCCCAGGTCGTAATCATTATGCGCATGGAAATCAAAATGAACCTCTGGGTATTTTGATTTAATATCAGTAATGAATTTAGCAGTTTCACCAGGTGTTAAAATGCCAAGTGTATCCGGCAATAATATCCTTTTTATAGCTTGTGTAGCTAAAAAGTCTAACATCTGGTAAACATACTCAGGAGAGTTGCGCATGCCATTACTCCAATCTTCTAAATAAACATTGGTGGCAATATTGTTACTGCCTGCAAGGTCTATAACATGTTTAATCTCTGCAAAATGTTGTTCAGGCGTTTTTTTAAGTTGATGTGTTAAATGGTTTAATGAACCTTTGGTCAATAAGTTCTGCACTTTAACACCCGCATTTATCATCCAGTCGATAGAAACACCATTGTCCACAAAAGACAATACTTCTATACGATCTGCATATCCATTAGTCTCAGCCCAGCTAAGAATAGATTTTACAGCCTGGAACTCTCCATCAGATACACGTGCAGAAGCAATTTCAACCCTGTCTACATGAAGTTCTTCTAATAATAATTGGGTTATGGTTAACTTTTCTGAAATGGAAAACGACACACCGGATGTTTGTTCACCATCACGAAGTGTAGTATCCATTATTTCTATTTTCCTTCTTTCCATGTATCGGGTCTAGTGTTGGTTTCTGGTTGGTTCTATGGTTGATCAGGCAAAATTGAAGGACTACCTCAGTTTTGCCTGATGTTTTTTATATCCTAAAGCGGAAGGTGCAATGCAAACTCCTCAATTTCAGGTTTAATGCTTTGCAGATAATCGATGTCATCAAAGCCGTTCAACATATTGTCCTTTTTGTAAGGGCTGATTTCGAAAGTTTCTTTTTCTCCGGTTGCTAAAAGTGTAATCGTTTGCTCAGGTAAGTTTACTTCCAATTCTGTATTCGGATCTGCCTGAATTGCAGCAAAGATCTTCTCAGAAAATTCAGGACTAACCTGTACTGGTAATACGCCAATATTTAAGCAGTTGTTTCTAAAAATATCAGCAAAGAAGCTAGATACTACGCATCTGAATCCGTAATCATAAACAGCCCATGCAGCATGCTCTCTGGATGAACCCGAACCGAAATTCTTGCCACCAACAAGTATTTTACCACTGTAAATTGGATTGTTTAATACGAAATCTGCTTTAGGTGTATTGTCAGGATTGTATCTCCAGTCGCGGAAAAGGTTATCACCAAATCCAACGCGTTCTGTCGCTTTTAAAAAGCGTGCAGGAATCAATTGGTCGGTATCCACGTTTTCTATTGGAAGTGGAACCGCAGTGCTTTTAAGTATATTAAATTTATCGTAAGCCATTTTAATCTTTTTTTGTGTTAGACAAGTTCTTTAATGCTCTCTATTAATGTTCTAGGGTCTGTAACTACACCTGTAACAGCAGCAGCAGCAGCAACTAGCGGACTGGCAAGCATGGTTCTTGAACCAGGACCTTGTCTTCCTTCAAAGTTTCTGTTCGAAGTACTTACTGCATATTTTCCTGCAGGTATTTTATCGTCGTTCATGGCTAAACAAGCAGAACAACCAGGCTGGCGTAAAGTAAAGCCGGCTTCAGTTAAAATATCCAATAAACCTTCTTCTTTAATTTGTGCCTCAACAATATGAGATCCGGGAACTAACCAAACGGTAACACCATCAGCTTTATGTCTGCCTTTAACAATAGATGTAAATGCTCTGAAATCCTCAATACGACCATTGGTACAGCTACCCACAAAAACGAAATCAACTTTCTTACCAATCATCGAATCTCCTTCATGGAAGCCCATGTAACCCAATGACTTTGCATAAGTTGCAGCACCACCTTCTACCTGGTCGGCATTCGGGATTTCATGAGAAATACCCATACCCATTCCAGGGTTAGTACCGTAAGTAATCATTGGCTCAATGGTTGAACCATCGAAAGTTAATTCTTTATCAAAAACTGCATCAGCATCAGTTTTTAAGGTTTTGTAATAAGCTAATGCTTTATCCCATGCTTCACCTTTAGGGCTAAACTCGCGACCTTTAACATAGTTGATGGTTGTTTCATCCGGAGCGATCATACCACCACGGGCACCCATTTCAATACTTAAATTACAAACCGTCATACGGCCTTCCATAGTCATGTTTTCGAAAACATCACCAGCATATTCAACAAAATATCCCGTTGCGCCAGAAGTAGTCAATTGCGATATAATGAACAAAGCAACGTCTTTAGGCGTAACACCTACACCTAATTTGCCGTTCACGTTAATACGCATTTTCTTAGGCTTTGGCTGCATGATACATTGTGTAGAAAGCACCATTTCAACCTCAGAAGTACCGATACCAAAAGCGATAGCACCAAAAGCACCGTGAGTAGAAGTATGTGAGTCGCCACAAACAATAGTAGCACCAGGTTGTGTAATACCATACTCAGGACCAACAACGTGAACGATACCATTTTTTTGGTGACCTAAGCCCCAGTGACTGATACCATATTCATTAGAGTTCGACTCCAATGCTTTTAACTGGTTTGCAGAAAGCGGATCTGCAACCGGTAAATGTTGGTTAATTGTTGGTGTGTTGTGATCTGCCGTAGCAAATGTACGCTCAGGGTATAATACTTTAATTCCTCTGCTTTTTAAACCTAAAAAGGCAACAGGGCTGGTTACTTCGTGAATAAGATGGCGATCAATAAAAAGCACATCAGGGCCACCTTCTATCTTACGTACTACGTGAGTGTCCCACACCTTATCAAATAATGTCTTGCTCATTTTTTTCTGTTTTATAAATTTCTTTCTTTTAAAAAATGGTTAGGCTAATTGTTGTTTAGCCATCATCGATAAAAGATCCTGGTCATTAATATCTAATTTACTATCTGCTACGGTAAGGAAACGGTGATAAACCTCGCCCAATTCCTCTTTGCTTAAATTAAAGCCTAAGCGCTCCAAATGGAACTTTAACGCATGTCTTCCGCTACGTGCGGTAAGCACAATACTTGCGTCAGGGAAACCAACATCTTCCGGACGTATAATTTCATAGTTCTCACGGTTTTTCAAGAAACCATCCTGGTGTATACCAGAACTATGTGCAAAGGCGTTGCTACCAACAATAGCCTTATTAGGCTGTACCGGCATACGCATCTGTGAGCTTACCATGCGGCTTAACTCATAAAAGTTCTTCGTATTGATATTGGTATGCAAACCTAAAGCCTGGTGTGTTTTTAAGATCATCACAACCTCTTCAATAGAAGTATTACCTGCACGCTCACCAATACCGTTAATTGTACCTTCAATCTGGCGGGCACCATTTTGTAATCCTGCAATCGAGTTTGCTGTAGCTAAGCCTAAATCGTTATGGCAATGCACAGATATAATAGCCTGATCAATGTTTTTTACATTCTCTTTCAAAAACTTGATCTTGCTTCCATACTGATCTGGTAAGCAATAACCGTTAGTATCAGGTATGTTCACTACAGTAGCACCTGCAGCAATAACCGCTTCTACCATTTGAGCAAGGAAGTGCACATCGGCACGACCGGCATCTTCTGCATAGAATTCGATATCCTCTACAAACTGTTTAGCATATTTAACCGCTTCAACGGCCCTTGCAAGGATATCCTCACGGGTACTGTTAAATTTGTGTTTAATGTGCATATCTGACGAACCAATACCTGTATGGATACGTGGACGTTTCGCATATTTTAATGCAGCAACAGCTGAATCAATATCGCCTTTATTTGCGCGGGTAAGTGCGCATATGATTGGCTCAGATACAGCTTTAGAAAGTTCTACAACACTTTGGAAATCGCCTGGACTCGAGATAGGGAAGCCTGCTTCAATAACATCTACGCCAAGCGCTTCCAGTTCTTTAGCAATTTCTATCTTCTCTGGGGTCGTCAATTGGCAACCCGGCACTTGTTCTCCATCACGTAAGGTGGTGTCAAACACATAAACTCTATTCGGATCGTGTAACATAATTCTTAGTGTTTAGTTATATTCAAAATTTTCAACGCTCTCAAAACGTTCTATTGTGGTTCCTACGGATTTTACTGCACCGTTTTCTAATAAAATTCTATGCTCAATACAGTTAGGTAATTGCGATTCAAAGTGGCCAACATAGATTAATGTTGTTCCATTTTTGCACAATTCATCTACCAGTCTGTTAAAATGTTTTGTTTGTTGCTGGTCTAAACCCTGACAAGGCTCATCCAGTATCAATAGTTCCGGGTTTTTTACAATCGTTCTGGCTAACAACGCCAGTCGTTGTTTACCCAAAGGCAGCTCGTTCATCAGCGTGTTCTTGTACTCATCCAAGCCGAAATAGCTGATCAATTCATCTGTCTGTGCTTTTTTCGAATATCCTGGATCACAGAACAAGCCCGAGCTATCATAAAATCCTGAAACAATACTTTGCCATACGGTTGCCGAAGGATCAAAATACCAATGCAACTCCGGTGATATTAAGCCAATACGCTCTTTAATCTCCCAGATGCTCTCGCCACTACCTCTTTTATTTCCAAACAAATGGAAATTATTGGCATATGCCTGAGGGTGATCACCACAAATTAAGCTCAACAAAGTTGATTTGCCTGAACCATTATGGCCTTGCAGTACCCATTTTTCTCCAGTCTTAACTTCCCAATTGATGTTTTTTAACACGTGTTTTTCACCATAGCTAATGTTTACATCAATCATTCTGATGATTTCTGAGTAAGAAGGGGTAGGAGCTGCTTCCGTTAAAAATGTTGGAACTGCTTTATCAGATACCTCTATTTCATTCCAGCTGCGTTCATCAGCTGAAACTTCAACTAACTTACCTTCCTTAATTTCCGCATTGCGATTGATGCAAGAAGGTAATTCTGTTTCATTGCTGATTAAAATCAACTGTGTTCCAGCATTAGAAACTTCTTCCAATAAGGTGTTTAAATTTTTACGTGAAAGGGTATCCAAGCCATTGTAGGGAAGATCTAATATTAATAACTGTGGCTTTAACCATAAGGCTTTAACCAACTGTAATTTTTTATGTTCTCCGCTGGATAATTGGATAAGGGTGGAATCTTTTAATTCCGAAAAACCTAAGGCAGCTAAAATGCTTTCCACTTCGTTAAGCTGAAGGGCGTGTTTCTTGCCAAAGCTTTCCAACTCTGCTTTTACAGTGGCTGTGGTTTCGGCCGACTGCTTATTGTAACGTTGCTGGTAATAGAAATTAGATTGTCCTTCTAAATCTTTAAACTGAAACCAGTTTGCTACATAATGTACTGTTGCCGGTAAATCGCTGTCTGGATTAAACGCAATTTCAATATTACCGTAACTATGGGGAAGACCTGCAATAGCCTTCGCCAATGAAGTTTTGCCACTTCCACTTGTGCCACATATTAACCAATGCTCATACCTGTTTATTGTCCAGTTCAAACCTTGAAACACAGGTTTGTGCTGGTACTTTAAGCTGAGATTGGCGATATGGACGACGGGTTTTGACATTTTGTTTTTTTATAAGTCGCTGCATCTATTAATAATGCAGCGACTTTATTTTAATAATTATGCTGTTTTGATTGTTTTCATTGCGGTCATTGCTTTTCTTAATTCAGCACCAACAACTTCAACCTGATGTGAACGAAGTACTTCATTTATTGCAATCAGTGTTCTGTTGTCAACACCACCATCTTTACCTTCATTAAAGTTTTTACCTACTAAATCAGTATCAACTTTAGTCATGAAGTCAGCCAATAATGGTTTACAAGCCTGATCAAATAAATAGCAACCATATTCTGCAGTATCAGAGATCACACGGTTCATTTCGAATAATTTCTTACGCGCAATGGTGTTAGCGATCAATGGAGTTTCGTGTAACGACTCATAGTAAGCAGACTCAGGTTTGATACCTGCCTGTACCATAGTTTCGAACGCCAATTCAACACCAGCTCTCACAAAAGCTACCATTAAAGTGTAGTTGTCGAAGTATTCTTGCTCAGCAATTTTAACGTCACCGGCAGGAGTTTTCTCAAAAGCAGTTTCACCTGTTTCTGCGCGCCATGCCAATAAGTTTTTATCACCATTTGCCCAGTCTGCCATCATCGTGCTGCTAAACTCACCACTCATGATATCATCCTGATGTTTTTGGAACAACGGACGCATGATGTCTTTCAATTCTTCAGAAATCTCAAAAGCTTTAACTTTTGCAGGATTGCTCAATCTGTCCATCATGCCGCTTACACCACCATGTTTAAGGGCTTCAGTAATTACCTCAACACCATATTGAACCAATTTAGAAGCGTAACCAGCATCAATTCCTTTTTCAACCATTTTATCGAAAGAAAGGATAGAGCCTGTTTGCAATAATCCGCAAAGGATAGTTTGCTCGCCCATTAAATCAGATTTTACTTCAGCAACAAAAGATGATTTTAAAACACCAGCTCTGTGGCCACCAGTTCCAACACAGTAAGCTTTAGCTTGTGCTAAACCTTTCCCATCAGGATCATTTTCAGGGTGTACAGCAATTAGGGTAGGTACACCAAATCCTCTTACGTATTCAGCTCTTACTTCACTACCAGGGCATTTTGGCGCAACCATGATTACGGTAATGTCCTTACGGATCTGCATGCCTTCTTCAACAATGTTGAAACCATGAGAATATAATAAAGTAGCGCCTTTTTTCATCAAAGGCATCACTGCATTTACAACTGAAGTATGTTGTTTATCAGGAGTAAGGTTAATCACAACATCAGCATTTGGAATTAATTCTTCATAAGTGCCTACAGTAAAGTTGTTTTCTGTAGCATTTTTCCATGAATCTCTTTTGCCTTCAATAGCCTCCTTACGCAGAGCATAAGAAACATCTAAACCACTATCTCTTAAGTTTAAACCCTGGTTAAGGCCTTGTGCACCGCAACCAACAATTACCAGTTTTTTTCCTTTCAAGACATTTACGCCGTCCAGAAATTCAGCGCTATCCATGAAATCGCAAACGCCTAATTGGTTAAGTTGTTCTCTAAGAGGTAATGTGTTAAAATAATTTGACATCTTTTTTATAGTTTTTTGATTATTTAAGGTTCTTTTATTTATTGTTATTGATCACTTTTTTAAGTGTCGATGCAATTCCATAATGCAAGGCATCATGTACTACAAAGAATTGAACAGCCTCAGCATTACTTTTTACTTCTACACCGTAAGCGGTCGTGAAAGCATTGTAGTCCAGAAACTTGTTATTCTTCAAGTCTTCCTCGAGCTGATCGATAGTACTGCGCATCAATTCCTTTAGTGTGTTTATTTCTTCGGCATCAATAAACTTTTCAGGTTTGGTTCCTTTTGTGTAAGGCAATATATATTGCTTGTCAATTACAGGCTGAACATTTGCCAGTCGGTAGCATAAACCTTGCTGACTAGAAACGATATGTCCGAAGTTCCAGATGATGTTGTTGTTAAAACCTGCCGGAATTTCGTTCAGTTCTTCAACAGTTGATGTTTCGATCAGCTTGATGAAGTTTTCTCTCGTTTGTCTTGTAATATTTAAAAGGTATTCCATCTTAAAAGTGTTACATGCTAAATACATTCTTTTCTTTATCCAGGTATTCGTTTTCAATGACATCATGTCCCGGATCTTTGCGCTCAAACTCTCTGAGTTTAGCGTTAAATCCTTCACTGTCTTTGATGATCGCTACCCTTGCACTTCTGACAAATTCAATCAATCCGTAAGGCTGTAAAACTTCAATCAGTTTATCCGTTTCTTCTCTGTGCCCAGTAGCTTCAAACACGGTATAATCTTTACGGATCACTACCGCACGAGCACCATACTCGCGAAGCAATCGCTCTACTGGAGCACGTTCTGCAACGATATCGGTCGGTACTTTGTAAAGCGCAAGTTCCTGCCAGATGATATCCTCATTGGTATTGTAGTATACTTTCAATACTTCAATTTGTTTTTCTATCTGACGGCAAAGTTTACGTACCACTTCTTCTGTTTCGTGTATCACGATGTTGAAGCGGTGAATGTGTTCAATCTCAGAAGGAGAGGTGTTTAGGCTTTCTATATTTATTTTTCTTCTCGAAAATATAATGGCAATACGATTCAATATACCAATCTGATTTTCAGTGTATGCGGTTATCGTAAATTCCTGTTTTCCGGTTAATTCTGTATCCTGGCTCATGATCTTTAATTATTTAAGTCTGATTTCACTTACACTGCTACCTTGAGGAACCATCGGGAATACGTTGTGCTCCTGGGCAACCATTACTTCTAAAAGGTATGAACCTTTGTGGTTAAGCATATCTGTTAATGCACCAACCAGTTCATCACGTTCAGAGATCTTTCTTCCGGCGATGTAATACGAATCAGCAAGTTTTACAAAATCCGGACTGGTGATGTCAACAAATGAGTAACGCTTATCGTGGAACAATTGCTGCCACTGACGAACCATGCCCAGGAATCTGTTGTTCAAGATCATGATCTTCACGTCAACGCCACTCTGCATAATGGTACCTAACTCTTGTAAGGTCATCTGGAAACCTCCATCACCGATTACAGCAACCACTGTACGGTCTGGAGCACCAAATTTAGCACCAATAGCTGCTGGTAAACCAAAGCCCATTGTTCCTAAACCACCGCTGGTAATGTTGCTTCTGGTGTGGTTAAACTTAGCATAGCGACAAGTCACCATTTGGTGCTGACCAACGTCGGTTACAACAACAGCTTCACCTTTAGTTAACTCATTTAATTGGTTGATTACCTCACCCATAGTTAATTCTCCGGTTCCCGGATGTAACTCATTTTGAATGACAACTTCCTGCTCTGTTTTATCAAAAGCTCTGAATTCTGCTAACCATTCTGGATGTGTTTTTTCTTCTACCAAGGCAGTTAAAAGCGGTAAAGTCTCTTTGCAATCTCCCCAAACAGGAACATCAGCTTTTACGTTTTTATCAATTTCAGCAGGGTCAATATCCAAATGGATCACTTTAGCTTGTTTGGCATACTTATCTAAACGACCGGTTACGCGGTCATCAAAACGCATACCTATGGCAATCAATACATCGCAAGCATTGGTTTGTACGTTAGGACCGTAGTTACCATGCATACCCAACATCCCAACGTTTAATGGATGATCAGTTGCAATCGCACCTGCACCTAAAATTGTCCATGCTGCAGGAATTCCTGTTTTTTCTACGAAGGCTTTAAATTCTTGCTCAGCATATCCAAGCGAAACTCCCTGACCAAATAATATAAAAGGTTTTTTTGCTGAATTGATCAACTCGGCAGCCTTTTGGATATACTCTTTTCTGATCAGTGGTTTTGGACGATAGCTACGAACATGGTCACAAGGGGTATAACCTTCATAGTCGAACATTTGCAACTGGGCATTCTTTGTGATATCGATCAATACCGGACCTGGTCTGCCGCTACGTGCAATATAAAAAGCCTTAGCCAATACACTTGGGATCTCGGTAGCATCAGTAATCTGATAGTTCCATTTGGTTACGGGAGTAGTGATATTGATCACGTCAGTTTCCTGGAAAGCATCAGTTCCTAATAAATGCGCATAAACCTGTCCGGTAATGCAAACCATTGGCGTACTGTCTATCTGAGCATCAGCTAAACCGGTAACCAGGTTCGTTGCTCCGGGACCGCTGGTGGCAAATACAACACCAACTTTTCCTGAGGTACGGGCATAACCCTGACCTGCGTGTGTACCACCTTGTTCGTGGCGCACCAAAATATGTTTTAATTTATCTTTATAATCGTATAACGCATCATAAATAGGCATAATCGCACCGCCTGGGTAACCAAAGATGGTATCGGTACCTTCTGCAATTAATCCTTCCAATAAAGCTACCGAACCCGAAACGTTGATCGTCTTCTTTGGTTCTGTTAAGGTGGTTGTTTCCTCTTGTGCTGTATCCATTGTTTTATTTTTAGGTAATGAGGTTTTTAAATTGGTTTAATCAGTGTAGGCATCAGTAACACAGCCTTCACTGGCATCGCTTACTTGTTTAAGGTATTTGTAGAGTACTCCTTTGGTGACGGGTGGTGGCAACTGTGTCCAAACCGCTCGGCGGGTAGCCAGTTGCTCATCCGTAAGGTGAACATCTATAGAGTTATTCACTGCATCAATGGTGATGACGTCGTCGTCATGTACCAAGGCAATGTTTCCGCCATCCCAAGCTTCAGGTGTGATGTGACCAACTACAAAACCGTGTGTTCCACCAGAGAAACGTCCGTCTGTAATCAATGCTACCGATTTGCCTAAGCCTGCGCCAATAATCAATGAAGTAGGTTTCAACATCTCCGGCATACCAGGCGCTCCTTTAGGACCAACCTGTCTGATTACCACTACATCTCCGCTTTTCACTCTTCCACTCTGGATACCGGCCATAAGAGATTTCTCTCCATCAAATACACGTGCCGGACCGGTGAATTTCTCACCTTCTTTACCACTGATTTTCGCTACAGAACCTTTTGGCGCGAGGTTACCATAAAGCATTTGCAGGTGACCAGTTTCTTTGATCGGGTTTTCTACAGGGAAAATGATTTTTTGAGTATCAAAATCCAGGTCGATTGCTTCTGCAACATTTTCCGCTAAAGTTTTACCGGTAACGGTTAAACAATCACCATGGATCAATCCAACTTTTAATAAATATTTTAATACAGCCGGTACACCACCAATCTCATGCAGATCTTCCATTAAGTAAGTTCCGCTTGGTTTTAAATCGCCTAATACCGGAGTACTATCGCTAACTCTTTGGAAATCTTCCAATTTTAAGCTCAAACCAACTGATTTAGCCATTGCAATTAAGTGCAATACCGCATTGGTAGAACCACCTAATACGATAACGGTTACAATTGCATTGTGAAATGCTTTGTCGGTCATGATATCAGAAGGAAGGATGTTTTTTTCTAACAGAATGCGGATATATTTTCCGGCATCTGTACATTCTTTCTTTTTCTCGTCGCTTGTGGCAGGATAAGAGGAACTGTAAGGTAAACTCATACCCAAAGCCTCAATTGCCGAAGCCATAGTATTTGCAGTATACATACCGCCACATGAACCGGCTCCCGGACAAGCGTTTTTGATTACCCCCTGGAAATCTTCTTCTTCTAAATTACCTGCTAATTTTTGGCC
This sequence comes from Pedobacter nyackensis, assembly GCF_900176505.1. GTDB lineage: Bacteria > Bacteroidota > Bacteroidia > Sphingobacteriales > Sphingobacteriaceae > Pedobacter > Pedobacter nyackensis. The sequence goes on from NZ_FWYB01000005.1 coordinate 258,853, forward strand.
TAAAGCTTCAAAAGCAGATACTATATTTAATGAGGCACCTTTATATTTTCCGGAGTGGATACTTCCACCGTATACCATGATAGACGGGCGGTTTAAACGGCCCATTGCCATGATCGATCCGGGCATGTTTTTATCGCAGCCAGGAACGGTAATCAAACCATCATAATATTGTCCACCACAAATGGTTTCAATAGAATCTGCGATTACATCTCTGGATACCAATGAGTAACGCATGCCGTCTGTACCGTTAGACATACCATCACTTACGCCGATGGTACCAAAGGTTAAACCAACCATATCATTGTTCCAGACACCTTCTTTTACAATTTGAGCCAGATCATTTAAGTGCATATTGCAGGTATTTCCATCATATCCCATGCTGGCAATACCGACCTGCGCTTTATCCATATCTGCTTTGGTCAATCCAATTCCGTACAACATCGCCTGTGCAGCTGGTTGTGTAGGGTCTTGTGTAAAAGTTTTACTGTAACGGTTAATTTCTGGTGTTTGTGACATAATATGTGGTTAGGTCGTTTTTTTTAAGTGTGTTTTATTATATGATTACTTCGTAGTTCTGTTTTTCTAAAACCAGGCATTTATAAGTACGTTGTATAGTTGCACCAATGGTATCTACCCATCTTATTGGGAATTTATATTCATCGATTGAAGCTATTCCGGCAATTTCAGAAGCAGTACCACAGAAAAAGGCACTGTCGGCATGTTTCAAGTCAGTTACCGTTAAATGTTTTTCTATTACTTCAATATCCAGAATCCGGCATAGTTCTATTACGGTAGCACGGGTAATGCCTGGTAAAATGTTTCCTAATGGAGGAGTAAACAATTTTCCATTCTTTTCTATAAATACATTGGCACCAGGAGCTTCTGCAATATTCTGGTTCATGTCCAATAATAATGCTTCATCAAAACCTTTGCTTTTAGCTTCGGTTGTGGCCAATATAGAATTTACATAGTTACCGCTGACTTTAGCCTCTATTTGTGTCGATTTAGGGTTTGGTCTTTCGTAACTTGAAATGCAAACTTTTAACTGTTCATTTCCAAGGTAAGCTCCCCATTCCCATGCGCAGATCATGATGGATGGTTTGGTTCCCCCAATCAGCGACATGTTAGGCGAACAAAAGATTAGCGGTCTGATGTAAGCATTTTTCAAATTGTTTAATTCCAGCAACCTATAGGTTTGTTTGATCAGGTCATTTACATCCCAATTGAAGGGGATATGAACCAATTCGGCCGAACGCTTTAAACGTTCGAAATGTTCACGGGCTTTAAAAACCCTGGTACCATTATGCGTGTTGTATGCTCTTATTCCTTCAAATACAGCATAGCCATAATGTAATGACTGCCCGTAAATATCTGCAGTCGTGTTAGTTGCTTTTTGAAACTGGCCGTTTAAATAAAGCACTGTATTTGAATTGAAATATTGCATTTGGTTCTAGGTATGTTTTGTTAGGTATTTTTCCATTAAAAAAGCGCCACTTTTGGGGGGCGCTTGCGTATATTTTTTTATTAAATACTCATTTACAGCGCCTTATCCTTCTGAAGAATCAGAAGAAGAATAATGTTAATAATGACATTAAATAAGACGGTAATTGAACGGTTCATCTTTCTCTTTATTTGTTGTTGCTTTATAAATCCAATTTAGTAGTTGCTATCTAAAGTTCCAATAGCTGCTGAAAAATAATTGAAAAAAAATATAATTTTGATTTATTTTAAATATACAGATTTTAATTTGCTAAAACCATACTTATTGGTATGTTGATTGGTTGTTGCTATACCAAATATGATTTCGGTATTCGGTATAGGCTTTATGCTTGCATTGTAATTTTGAGTAATTTCTTCCTAAAACTGAGTGAGAGGCTAAAAAACTTGATCAAAATCATGTTTTTATTGGTTATCACATTTATGTTTAAGATGCTGAATTTTTCATTAGTATATATTTTCTTTTTAAAGGTTATGAAGCTATCATAAGCATATTTTTCACGTAGCATTGATTGATTCTTGCGTTCAAGAACTCGCAAGCTCGGTTCATTGCTGTTTGTAAGCGGTATGCTTATGATGGTTTCAGTAGCATACTTCGCAGCTTCTTCGGGCTCAGGATGACGAAGCGCTAAAAAATATCAGCTCATAAAAAAAGCCCTTTGAATTTTCAAAGGGCTTTCAATATTGTATGATAAAATATTAAGCAACCCCTTCGGCCAAAACAATAATTTTGTTTTTTAAGACCTCAACCACACCACCTTTAATAATAAAGGTATTATCGCCGGTTTTGCTTTTAATAATTACGGGGCCATCCTCCAAAGTAGAAATAATAGGAGCATGGTCGTGCAAAATCTGGAACGAGCCCATAGTTCCCGGTACAGTAACCGCAGTTACTTCGCCTTCAAAAACTTTCTTGTCTGGTGTTAATATTTCTAGTGTCATTGTTGTTCGTACTTTGGTATCCTTAATCAGATTTAAGTATTTAGTGTTTATACCTGGTATTTAGGCAATTTGCGGGATGCATTTTGCCTAAATATCAAGTGCTAACAGCTAATTACTAATTAGCTTCAGCTAATAATTTTTTACCTTTTTCGATTGCTTCTTCGATGCTACCTACAAGGTTAAATGCAGCTTCAGGGTATTCATCAACTTCACCATCCATGATCATGTTAAATCCTTTGATAGTATCTTTGATGTCAACCAATACACCTTTTAATCCTGTAAATTGCTCCGCAACGTGGAAAGGTTGAGATAAGAAACGTTGAACACGACGAGCGCGTGATACAACCAATTTATCTTCCTCAGATAACTCGTCCATACCTAAGATGGCGATGATATCCTGAAGTTCTTTATAACGTTGTAAAGTTTCTTTTACGCGTTGAGCAGTATTGTAGTGTTCATCACCTAAAACAGCAGGAGAAAGGATACGTGAAGTAGAATCCAATGGATCTACTGCAGGATAGATACCTAACTCAGCGATTTTACGAGATAATACAGTTGTTGCATCTAAGTGGGCAAATGTTGTTGCCGGAGCCGGGTCAGTTAAATCATCCGCAGGTACATATACAGCTTGAACAGATGTAATTGAACCGCGTTTAGTTGAAGTAATACGCTCTTGCATTAAACCCATCTCAGTTGCCAAAGTTGGCTGGTAACCTACCGCTGAAGGCATACGACCTAATAGTGCCGATACCTCAGAACCTGCCTGAGTGAAACGGAAGATGTTGTCAACGAAGAAAAGGATGTCTTTTCCAGCGCCTTCGCCATCACCATCACGGAAATATTCAGCAACAGTTAATCCTGATAAGGCAACACGTGCACGCGCACCAGGAGGCTCGTTCATTTGACCGAACACCAATGTAGCTTTAGATTCTTTTAATTTATGAGTATCAACTTTACTCAAATCCCATCCACCTTTTTCCATTGAATGTAGGAATTCGTCACCATAGTTGATTACACCTGACTCGATAAACTCACGTAAAAGGTCATTACCTTCACGAGTACGCTCACCAACACCAGCGAATACAGATAAACCAGCATATGCTTTCGCGATGTTGTTTACCAATTCCATAATCAATACGGTTTTACCAACACCCGCACCACCGAACAATCCGATTTTACCACCTTTAGCGTAAGGCTCTAATAAGTCGATTACTTTAATACCTGTAAAAAGTACTTCAGTTTCAGTTGATAGATCCTCAAATCTTGGAGGAGCATTGTGAATTGGTCTACCGTCAGTTTTATCAACTGCGTTGATGCCGTCAATAGCTTCACCAACAACATTGAATAAACGACCTTTAATCTGATCGCCAACAGGCATTTTGATAGGAGCTCCAGTGTCCAATGCTTTCATTCCACGAACTAAACCATCGGTAGAGTCCATAGCGATTGCACGAATGCGGTCTTCACCAAGATGTTGTTGAACTTCTAAAACGACCTTCTGTCCGTTTTCTTTTTCAATCTCTAATGCAGAGAAAATTTGAGGTAAATGAGCATCGTCAGCAAAACTCACGTCAACTACCGGTCCTATAATCTGCGCTATTTTTCCAATGTTAGGCATATATTGTTTTGGGTAAAATTATAAATATCAAATTGTTAAAGGCCCTTTTATAAGCCTACAATTCGGTTTGCAAAGTTAAAATTTTTATACAAGAATTGTATATATAAATAAAAAGTTTTTCAACAGTTTTTTAAATGGTATTTTAGCAGATATAAAAGCAGTGCGAAAATTAACGTTTTACGGGGCTTTATAGTTGTAAATAAAGACATTAACATTCTTATGAGAACAATACTAGTAACAGGCAGCAACGGACTTTTAGGTCAGAAATTAACAGAGCGATTACTGGAAACCAAGCAGTTTAATTTAATAGCTACTTCAAAAGGGGAGAATCGTTATCCTGTTCAGGAGGGTTATACCTACGCTGAAATGGATATTCTTGATCCTGATAATGTGCGTAGTGTTGTTGAAAAATACCAGCCTGATGCTATTATCCACACGGCAGCAATGACCAATGTGGATACTTGCGAAGCGCAAAAGGAATTGGCTTACGAATTAAACGTAACTGCAGTTAAAACATTGGTGTCACTTTGTGAACAACATAACATACAGCTGGTTCACTTGTCTACCGATTTTATATTCGATGGGGCTCATGGTCCGTACGACGAACTGGCAGCTCCTAATCCATTAAGTTATTATGGCGTTACAAAGCTTGAAGCGGAAGAAGTAATTAAAACCTCTAAGTGCCGTTGGGCTATATTACGAACCATTCTGGTGTATGGTATTGTAAGTGATATGAGCCGGAGCAATATTGTATTATGGGCAAAGGGGGCGCTTGAAAAGGGAGATCCGATCAATGTTGTAAATGATCAGTGGCGAATGCCTACCCTGGCCGAAGATTTGGCTGATTGTTGTTTGCTTGCTGTTGAAAAAGGCGCTCATGGTGTTTACAATGTTTCGGGCAAGGATATGATGAGTATTTCAGAATTAGTAGGCCGTGTAGCAGACTTTTGGCACTTGGATAGAAGTCTGACTCATGAGATCAGTTCTGAAAGTTTAAACCAATCTGCAAAAAGGCCGGTTCGTACTGGCTTTATATTAGATAAGACAATTGCTGATCTGGGTTATAATCCTCGTAGTTTTGAAGAAGGCCTGGCGATTGTTGATCAACAATTGAGACTGCGCTTAGCTTAAGTTCAGTTATCCTTAATAGTAAATCCAGCTTAAATGAAAAGCATGTATATGGTAAATCCAGCTTTTTACGGTAAAACATGGACCTGACATGGACTAGACATGGACTTACCATGGACTTGCTATAGGGAGTTATACCGGAATGTGCTGTCTATCATGTTGTTATTGCTTAAATTTAAATGTTTTTTTGACAAATATGATCGTTTTTTTTGTTAAATCTGTTTTCTCTACAAAATCTGTTTTATTTTTTTGGTCTTGAGTAAACTGTCTATAATTATTTAAGTTTGGGAAGATAATTAATAGTACACCTAATAAATATATTGATATGGCCTTACAAGTTGGCGACAAAGCCCCAGATTTTACATTGTTCAATTCAGAGTTGAAAGAAGTTTCATTAGCTGATTATAAAGGAAAGAAACTCGTAGTTCATTTCTTCCCAATGGCTTTTACAGGCGTATGCACAGCACAACTGTGTACAATGAGAGATAGCTTTGGTTATTATGAAGGAATGAATGCACATGTTGTAGGTATTTCTGTGGATTCACCTTTTACTTTGGCAAAATTCAAAGAAGAACAATCGTATCAGTTCCCTTTACTTTCTGATTTTAATAAAGAAACCTCTCAGGCATTTGGTGCTTTTTATGAAGATTTCGTATTTAATCTGAAAGGAGTTTCTAAAAGAGCAGCTTTTGTGATTAATGAAGAAGGAAAAGTTATTCATTCTGAAGTTTTAGATGTAGCGACGGATATGCCTGATTTTGATGCAATTAAACGCTCAGTTGAAGCTTAAACTTAGTTTTGCAAGGTAGGGATTTGAAAAAAAATGAAAATAATATTTGTATATTCAATTTCAAATACTACTTTTGCAGTCCGTTAACGAAACGGAAATGCATTTGTAGCTCAATTGGATAGAGCATCTCACTACGGATGAGAAGGTTTGGGGTTCGAATCCCTACAAGTGCACTTTAGAGGATTCAGTATTATTAGTAATATTGAATCCTCTTTTTTTGTACCATAAATTGCTGGTAATCTGATAGATAAGATTTACGGCTTCATTGATTTTGGGGGTTCGATGGTTTCCGTCGATAAAAGTCCACTTTTCATAAAATATCGAACCCATCATCTGGCGTTTTCCAACAACATCTGCGTTCAGATACATTAAATCTAGTTTTTTTAGGTTTTCGCTGCAAACTTCTCCAGAATATACACGTTAAGTACTTTAAACGCGATTTTATGCAGCGCTACTGCGAAACCAAATCTCATTTGGGAATCTGGAGTGATTGGTAGAGCTCAAGTATCCACTAGAGGTGCAGAATCTGGATCAAAATGAATTTCTATCAATGATCAAGAATGGGTTTTCTAAGCTTTCTCTTTTGTTTTTGATAATCATATTTGCCATATCTGTCCCCATTTTTACGAAGTCACTTGTGATGGTGGTTATTCCCTCGGCAATTACACTTTTTAAAGGAGTCTCATTGTAGGATACCACTCCAATATCTCTTCCTAAACTCCAATTGTTAGATTTTGATTTTTGAATTAAACGGACAAGATCGTTGTCATCCGTAGTAATATAGAGGTCATGTTTCCTGAATTTGAAATTTTCTGTATCCCTTACGACTTCAGTTGACAGTTTGTACTCTTTGACAAAACTTTCGAATCCGGTGATTATTTCGTACGATCTGGAATTACTGGAAAACAAAAGTACAACCCTTTTATACTTTTCTATCCTTATGATATGGGTTTTAAGAAGGTTATAGATGTCTTTCTCATAGTTTTGGCAAACAAACGGGTACTTAGCACCAAAATCTTTCATTCCTGCATCGAGCAGATATAGTTTTTTTTGATCCAGCTGCATTAGTATCCGCTCTGTTTGTTTGTGTATTTCTGGCATAATTACAAAGGTATTGTAATGAGCAGCATGATTACTAATCAGGGTTTCAAAGACTTTAATGTTATGGTGATGAAAATAAATATCCACAGTAGCACTACCCTTTATTTGTTTCACGAATGCATTATATAAGATTTCCCTGTAAGGGTTAAATGTGCTCATCAGCAAAAAAATGTTTTTGTCTGCAGGTAGACTTGATTTCGTGACAAAATATCCTTTTCCTGGTATTGAATCTATGATGCCTGCGTTGCGCAGTTCGCCAAATGCTTTAAATATCGACCCGCGGGCAATTGAAAAATCAGCAGCTATAGAATTCACAGAAGGGAGCATGTCTCCCAATTTCAATTTACCTGATGAAATAGATTCCCGAACAGATTGCATAATCTGTTTATAAATAGGTAAAGAGTTGCTGTTGTTGATTGTGATAACAGAGGTATTACCAGGTATGTTTTCCATTGTTCAGTCTAGATTGTCAATAACAAGCTTTAAGATTATTTTCCAAAGGTAAATGTTGTTTTATGATCTGGTGCATGCTAGTCTATCTTTTTTAAAGAATAATTATTGAGCTATTGTTTTTGAAGTTACAATAATTTATTTCTATACTTGATGTATGAACCAGTATGAACCAGTTCATTATTATAAAGTATACTATATGAATTTAGATAAGGTTACAGAAATGTCCTCTTTTTACAGACACTTAGAAAAAATGACAACTACAGAAATACTCAACAACATTAACCATGAAGATGAAGGCGTGCCGGCTGCTGTAAGAAAAGTGATTCCAGTAGTGGGATTACTTGTGGATTTGATTAAGGAGAAAATGAGTATCGGTGGTCGATTGTTTTATATTGGAGCAGGTACCAGTGGACGACTTGGTGTGCTGGATGCAAGTGAATGTCCTCCAACTTTCGGAGTTGCAGCTGATCAGGTGATCGGTATCATGGCTGGAGGAGATGAGGCACTCAGATTTGGGATAGAAGATGCTGAAGATGTAGAAGAGTTGGGATGGCAGGATCTTCAGAAATATCAGGTAAGTGAAAAGGATGTGGTAATAGGTATTGCTGCAAGTGGAACTACTCCTTATGTGATCGGCGCTTTAAAGGAGTCAAGAAGAAATGGGATTACCACTGGTTGTATTGTATGTAATACCAATTCCCCTGTAGCTCAACATGCCGACTTCCCAATTGAAGTAACTGTAGGACCTGAATTTCTAACGGGAAGTACGAGAATGAAAAGTGGGACTGCCCAAAAGCTAATTCTTAATATGATCTCTACTGCGGTGATGATCAGAATTGGCCTTATCCAAGACAACAAAATGGTGAACATGCAAATTAGTAATAAAAAGCTGATAGACAGAGGTACTAAGATGCTGATGGAGAAAGCAGGTATCATTGATTATGATAAAGCAAAAGCTATTTTACTGGAATATGGCAGCGTTTCTCAGGCTTTAAGGAAAATATAAATCATTGGTTATGACAGAGAAGGATATTTCTATTAGTCTGCGGCTAAGTAGAGGGTATGCAAGGCCAATCACAATCATTGGTGGGTTTTTCTTTATCTTCGGGTTTTTAACCTGGGTAAATGGAACCTTGATCCCTTACCTCAGGATCGCCTGTGAATTGGAGGAATGGCAAGCCTACCTGGTAGCTTTTGCATTTTACATTTCCTATACTATAATGGCCATTCCATCCGGTAAACTGCTTCAGCGCACGGGAATGATTAATGGGATGCGCATAGGGCTTGTTGTCATGGCATTTGGATGTGCGCTGTTTATTCCGGCTGCTTTAATGCGGTTGTATCCAATCTTTTTAACCGGGCTATTTATTGTAGGGGCAGGAATGACCTTACTGCAAACTGCTGTAAATCCATATATAACTCTGCTTGGACCACCGGATCGGGCTGCTCAGCGGATTAGTTTAATGGGAATCTGTAATAAATTTGCAGGCGTAATTGCGCCAATTGTCCTTAGTTCGATTATTCTGAGCAACGCTGATTCATTAATGGCAGAACTTCAAACGCTGAGCCCTAGTCAGAAATCATTGAGACTGGACGACTTGGCTTATGAAGTGGTTTTGCCGTATTGCGGATTAACAGTCATTTTACTGATCATAGCATATGCTTTAAAATATGCCCATTTACCCGAGCTTCAGGTGGAAAGCTCATCCGATATAACAGCGGAAAAGTCTGTGACTCATCAACAAACGCTTAATTTCCCATTAGGCTTTATGGCGATTTTTTGTACGGTAGGTGTAGAGGTTATTGCAGGAGATACCATCAGCAATTATGGTCTCTATCATCATTTAAGCTTGGATGTGGCTAAGGGTCTTACCTCGTACACGCTTGCTGCGATGATGTTTGGTTATGTGCTGGGCTCTGTATTTATACCTAAGTTTATTAGTCAGGAAAGTGCATTTCTTTATTCGAATATATTAGCCATTATGTTAGCCTTTCTGGTCATTTTCTTACCTGGCACACTGTCTTTAGTTTGCCTTGCCTTGCTTGGTTTTGCCAACGCACTATTATGGCCGGCAATATGGCCACAGGCTTTAAGAGGTTTAAAGGGCAAAACTTTGAGTCGTGCATCAGCAATTCTCATTATGGGCATTGCCGGAGGTGCTATTCTGCCGTTGATTTATGGGTGGATTGCACACCATAGCAATAATCAGGTAGCTTATCTGGTAATTATCCCCTGCTATGTGTTTAATATTTATTATTGGCTTTATGGGAAAAGATGACTAGTGAGAGAAGTAAAACGCTTCCACTAATCGCCTCATTCCGAAATGCCGTCACCAGCAATCCCGGAATCTTTTTGTTAAAATAATTTGATCGTATCTGGATAATATGTAACTATGTGTAAACAATCATAGACTGTTGCAAAAACAAAGGGATATTAATGAAATCTGTTCATATTGAGGATAATCCAATGCTGTTACGTGAATTCCTGTCGGGGAGCGAGCAAGCCTTTGATCAGGTTTTTACTTGTTATTATCCTTTATTATGTGTGTATGCTAATCGTATACTACCTCAGCCTGAAATAGGGCAAGACTTCGTACAGGAAAGTCTTATTGCTGTATGGAATCGCAGAGCAGATTTTGATAGTTTTTCCAAAATCAAAGCATTTCTTTATACCTGTGTCCGTAACGCATGTTTCAAGCAATTAGAAAAAGAGAAGGTAAAGAGCAAGTACGAATCTTCATTAGGTTCGAATGAACCGATGGATGATCAAAGTATCCTTAAAGACATCATTCATGCTGAGGTGATCAGCAGAATTTTCGCACAGGTAGATACTTTGCCCGAACAATGCCGTAAGGTTATTTATATGACCTTCAAGGAGGACAAAAAGCCAAAAGAAATTTCGGATGAACTAGGGATTACTGTAAGTACGGTAAATAGCCAAAAGATGAGGGGTCTTAATTTATTAAAACGGAAACTATCCGAAAGTGATTATCTGATTATTGCACTTATCCTATTTCCAGGAATTGGGTTTTAATATCTTCTCCGCTAATTCCCCTCGAGTTATTTTTTAAAAAAAAATAAATTCTTTGGACAAATCGAATAGGCATCCGGTTATATACACAATTGATGAAATATATAAACGATGGAGCTCCCAAATATAAATAACAATAGTCGCATTGCAGATCTAATTAGCGGGTATCTTTTTAATGATCTCAATGGTAGCGAACTGAAAGAGTTGGAGCAATGGATTGAGGCCTCCATTGAAAATAAAGAGCTATTTGAAAGTGTTCTTGATGAATCCAGTTTGGAAAATCAGGGACGTATCTATGCTGCTGCAAATGTGGGTTTGGCTTTGATCAATATTAAACAGCAATTGTCGTTTGTTGAAATGTCTGAAATAAATACGCATAGAAAGATTAAACTACTTTGGGTACGTATTTCAGTTGCCGCCTCCATATTGCTGATCTGTACAATTGGAGTCCATTATTTAACCAATTCTAGGATCTCAGGTTCATCCAAGGACTTAGCTAAGCAAAATGAAATTAATCCAGGGAGCAATAAAGCAACTTTAACCCTGGCGAATGGAAAAAAAATCATTTTATCGGCAGCTGTAAAAGGAGAGCTTGCTCATGAAGCTGGAGTTGTAATTACGAAAGCTGACGATGGAATGTTAGTTTATGAAATTAAAGCTCAAAATGAACGGGATAATCATAAAATGAATACCCTTTCGACTGCAAATGGGGAGCAGTATCAAGTAAATTTGCCTGATGGAACAAAAGTTTGGTTAAATGCAGCTACATCATTAAAATATCCTACTTCTTTTAGTGGGACTAGGAAACGTGAGGTTGAATTAAGTGGAGAAGCTTATTTTGAGGTGGCTAAAGATAAGGCTCATCCTTTTATTGTTACAACGAACCGACAGTCTGTGGAAGTACTGGGTACTCACTTCAATGTCAGCAGCTATTCGGATGAATCAATCACAAAAACTACATTGTTGGAAGGATCTGTAAAAATCAATGGTAGTATTCAACTCAGACCAGGCGAACAAGGTATACTAGCAGAATCGGCTGCCTTAGTCGTTCGTAAAGTGGATACAGAAAATTCTGTTGCCTGGAAAAATGGTCTCTTTATTTTCGACAATGAAGTGCTAAAAACTGCTATGAATAAAATAGCCCGCTGGTATGATGTAGAAGTTCAGTATCAGGACCGTAATCTTGAACTTTTAACTGTTGGAGGTAGTATCTCGAGATTTGATAAAATTTCGGAAGTTTTGAGTCTGTTCGAAAAAGCCGGCAGCATGCAATTTACTATAAAGGGGAGAACGATAATCATTAGTAATAAAAAATAAACCTGAAGACTCACACGATGATGGAACTTCATTAATTAACCAAATAAACTAAACCAACCAAATGAAAAAACCTGAAAAAGTGCCTTAGTGCAAGATTAGAGCGGTGATTATATAAAGAATCAGGAGCGTAGCAAGCGCTCCTGATTTAAATATCTGATTAAACCGAAAACGAGTGTTGAATTCCTTTTTTAATCTAAACAGAAAACCAAATGTATAAAAATTACACCAATAATGTATGTTGGCCTGACCGACTATTACCAAAAATCCTATTGATTATGAAACTAACAATGGTTTTATTGATAGCGACCATTATGCAGGTAAGTGCAACTGGCTTTGCACAAAAAATAACCCTTAAACAAAATGATATTTCTCTGGTTCAGCTTTTTAACGCGATTAGAAAGCAAACTGGCTATAATGTGCTTTGGATAGGGATTGATGCTGGAAACTTCAAGAGAATTAACGTCGATTTTAATAATGTGCCTTTAAATGAGGTTCTAAAAAAATCTTTCGAAAATCAACCTTTAGTTTATGAAATCGAAAATAGAACAGTCATTGTGACAAAAAACAAAAGAGATTTCGTTAATAATAATAAAGATGCTTATGTCGATATCGACATTCGTGGTAGAGTTGTAGATGCAGAAGGAAAACCTCTTCCTGGTGCATCTGTGAAGGTCAAAAGTATCGGAAAGGCTGTAATTACCGATATAGATGGAAGCTTTCAATTGAAAGGAATTGATGAAGGAGCGATACTGGAGATTTCTTTTGTAGGGTATGTAGGTGTAGAAATAAAGGCAAGTAAAGATTTAGGGAATATTGTTTTAAAGCTAAGTGACGCCAAATTGGATGAAATAGTGGTGGTTGGCTATGGTAAACAGAAAAAAACTAACCTTACCAGCGCCATTACTGTAGTAAATACAGAGCGACTTGAAAATCGTTCTATCCCAAAATTGTCTACCGGACTTCAGGGGTTAACTCCTGGAGTTAACATCCGTCAGCAAACAGGAAGGCCCGGATATGCGGCTTCTACCTTTGATATCCGGGGAGCTTCAATGGGAACCTTTTCAAGTAATCCACCTCTGGTGCTTATTGATGGCATTGTAGATGACATTAATAATGTAAATCCTAATGATGTGGATCAAATTTCTATATTGAAGGATGCTGCAGCTGCATCCATTTATGGTTCCCGCTCAACCGGTGGGGTAGTACTTATCACTACCAAAAGAGGTTCTTCTGGTGCTCCAACTGTTAGTTTTTCCAGTATACTAGGTTTTCAAAATAGACCACTTAACAATTATAAATTGTTAAATACGGCCGAGTGGATGAGAGCCAACAATGAGGCTGCGCATTTAGATGGGTCGCCTGATGTTTTTTCAGCAACGGATATTGCAAAATATGATAACAGCACGGATACTCAATTCCCGGTAAACTCGCAATGGGCAGACTGGATTAAGAAATCCGCCATTCAGCAAAATCATAACATCAATATTAAAGGGGGGACTGAAAAACTCAATTTTTATGGTTCTGCAGGTTATGTTAAGCAGGGAGGCTTTGTCGCCAATGATGATTATCGCAAGATGAATTTTTTACTGAACCTGAATTATAAAGCCACATCAAGGCTAGAGATCAGTACCAATGTTTCCTACATCAAGGAAGATGTAACTCGACCTGCCACTGGGATTGGTGATACGTATGCTATTTTAAGAAATTCATTGATGACTATACCTACTACACCTTTTCGGTTAGCTAACGGGGATTATAATAATGCTACCATGTGGGGAAACAATCCGGCATATTTGATAGAGAATGGTGGTAATGGGTTATATGATTATGATTTGTTGAGGATGGGGCTGACCGCAAAATATAAAATTATTGAGGGCCTTTCGCTGAGGTATACCACAGCTGCCAATATGAATTTTAGTGCGTTTAATAATATAAATAAAAAGATACCGTACAGGAATAATGACGGGGTGATTTATGGGTACAACATTGCAGATGTGAGTGTATCTGAATCCTGGTCAAAATCACTTTACCTTAATAATCAGCTTATGCTGGATTATAACAAACAATGGAAAGAGCATACCCTTACCATGATGGCAGGCGTAACATCGGAGGATCAGCGTGCAGATAATATTTCGGCATCGGCAACACAGTTTCCAAATAATGAAATACGTGAAGTTGCTGGTACCACAGGTACAGGTAACCAGATTAGCGGCAGTTCTTCGGCAACGGACTGGTCCATCGCTTCAGTAATAGGGCGGTTAAATTATGCATATAAAAATAAATACCTGCTTGAAACCAGTCTGCGTTATGACGGTTCTTCCCGTTTTTCTCCAAACAGGAGATGGGGATTGTTTCCTTCCGTGTCAGCTGGGTGGAGGCTTGTTGAAGAAAACTTTCTTCGGAACGTGAATTTTCTGAGCGATCTTAAATTACGTGCTTCCTGGGGAGAATTGGGTAATCAAGGCACATCTCTTTATCCTTTTGCTCAAAATGTTTCTACTGCAGGAAGATATGCTTTTGGAAACAGTCTTACAGCTGTAGCCACATTAGGTGCTCCTGCATATCTTGGGCTCACATGGGAAAAGAAAAAGACTACAAATATCGGACTGGATTTTGGCTTCTTTAAAAACAGGCTTTCCGGCTCGTTTGATTATTTTTATGACAGGACCAGGGGTATCATAGGCAGTCCCACAGTACCTTCAACTTTTGGAGCAAGTGCCCCTGTACAGAATACTTATGTGATTAATAACAGGGGGTTTGAGTTTGATATTAAATGGAGCGACAAAATCGGTAGCATAAAATATTTCGTTGGGTTTAATTTATCCGACTCAAGAGATGAAGTAATCAGCCTTGGAGGGATTGGAACTACTGATTCCCGCTTTGGCAATGGTCTGGTACAACTAAGTGGCAGCAGTTATTTGCATGAAGGTGAAGCGCGCAATCACTTCTACCTGTATAAAACGAACGGTTTATTTGTAGACCAGAATGAAATTAATAACCATGCCTTCATATCCTCATTGACGAGGCCTGGTGACATTAGTTTTACAGATATAAATGGTGATGGGAAACTAACACCAGCCGATATGGTAGGTGATAAAAGAACCAGTACACCACATTATTTCTACGGCTTCAATATGGGCTTAGAATTTAAAGGTTTTGATCTGTCCGCAGTGATTAGTGGAGTTGGTCAACGCTGGGATTTCCGGAACAATGGGGGTACATATCTTACGGGTGTAAGGGCTAGTTTGGCGATAATGCAAGGAAATTATGACAACCGCTGGACGGAAGCGAATCCCAATAAATGGGCGGATCAACCCAGGTTAACTCAAAATAATTGGATTGCGAATTCTTATTCTACATTAGTTAGTGCGCCTAATGAATATCATTTGAGAAACTTTGCTTATTTGCGAGTAAAGAACCTACAGTTGGGATACACCCTGCCTGTTGCATTTACAAAAGGATTAGCACTTTCAAAAGTAAGGCTAAATACTACCATGGAAAATGTATTCACTCTTACACCAGGTTACAAAGAAAATATCGATCCGGAATCAGTCTTGAATTTTACTTCTGACGGATCAGCTTTTTTTGGTCAACCAAGGGTTATCAGCTTTGGTTTATCAGTTACGTTTTAATTTAATTTAAAAATCATAAGACAATGAAAAAGTTATTCTATATTGTCATTTCAGTCATTCTTTTATTTGCACCAGGATGTAAGAAATATTTAGACAGAGCTCCTTTAAATAATGTTACCGTTAGTACTTTTTTTCAGACAGAATCGGATATTAAACAATTTGTAGACGGCTTATACTCCAGTATGGTACCCAATATGAATACTCCTAATTTTGATTTCTGTTCTGACCTGAATGCTTTAAGTCCAGCGAGGGGAGATGCAGCTTTTACCGATCTTTCTCTAGGAAGCTTTAATTCGACTTCCGGCAGTATTTCCTTTTACTGGGATTACAGTTCAATTAGAAATGCCTATATTTTCTTTGATAAGGTGAAGAATATACCAATGACAGAGGAAGCCAGGCGATTGTATACCGGTTCGGTGAATTACTTGTTAGCTTATCGTTATTTCATGATGTTCAGAGCTTACGAGAATGTACCTATTGTAAGAGAAGTGTTGGAGGTTAATAAGTCAGATATAGGATCGTCACCCAAAGAAGAGGTGTTTGCTGAAGCCTTAAAACAGGTGAATGATGCTGTAGCCAATCTACCTTCTTTAGGCCCTGTTAATCGGGAGCGTGGAAGGCTAACTAAACTTGCTGCATTAACATTAAAAGCTGATCTGCTTTTGTATACTGCTTCCCGTTATAAAGAAGCTGTTACCGGTGCAAACTATCAGGTAGCGGCTGATGCTGCGCTTGCTGCAATAACAGAAGCGGATGCAAAAGGCTATGGCCTTGCAACAAGTTATCCAAAACTTTTTATAGCCGCCAATCAGGCAGCTGCTGATGCACAAAAGGAAATAATATTAGAGTTTGTAAGGTTACAAAATATTGCAACAGGAAGTTCGAGTAATTATAACTGGCGCCCAAGGCACGATGGAATAGGAATTGCCTCTTTTCTTGGTACGCAAGAACTGGTGGATATGTACGAAAGCACGAATGGCAAGCCTATTAATAAAAGCAGTTTATATGATCCTCTGCACCCTTTTGCCAACAGGGATCCAAGGTTAACACATACAATTCTTTATCCTGGTAATGTTGCAACGACTATTGATGCAAGTGATACATGGATATCCAATACTCTTGATCCTGTAGCTAATAACAGGGATTACATGCTTTCTACCTTCAACCCCAGAGATGCGTCGGTTTCGGGCTATATCAATATCAAATACTGGGATAGAGATCCGGTAGCTGGAGGGTATGGCAGTTACATCGTGTATCGTTACGCCGAATTGTTGTTAATGTACGCAGAAGCAAAGAATGAAGCATCCGGACCCGATGAAAAGGTTTATGAAGCCATCTCAAAAGTTCGGAACCGGGTGAGCATGCCTTTGGTAAATGCTTCAACACATCCCTCCAAAGCCGATGTAAGAGCATTGGTGCGTAATGAAAGAGTGGTAGAATTAGTCGGAGAAGGAAAGCGCTATTGGGATGTGAGAAGATGGGGTATCGGCGAACAGGTTCAGAATAAACCATTTTATTCCATGCATATTTCTAGATTTAATGCCGATGGATCCTTCGCTGGATACCAGGATAAAATATATGTAAGAACTAGTTTAACCAACTCTTCAACAGAGGCATTATTTGATATACCTAGCGGTGCAACCGGTGGAAGGTTAATGACAACTGGCGTGTTTAACAGTGCCAAGTATTATGTATGGCCAATACCGCAAAGTGCTTTAAACAGCAGCTATACCGGTTCGTTAAAGCAGCATTCGCTCTGGAAATAAATTTTGTATTAATAGTCACAGTATTTTACCCCAGCTATAATAGTCGGATAACGATGTTAAAATGAAATATTTCTTTTTATTTGCCGCCATTTTTTTAGGAACCATGGAGTTGCGCGCCCAGAAAGATTTACGCGCTATAGATGGGGCGTCGGCTAACACAATGGTTGATATTCAAAAGATTAATGATCCAGCGAAAGAATGGTGTTATTCACCAAAATCAACAACGGTCATAGGAGTACCTTTTATGCCTCAGCCAATCCAGGTTACTTATGACGGTGCAATAGTTACCAAAGATGCCGAACTCTGTTTTTTTTATGGAGAAGACTATAAGCCTTTTATGGGAAGACAGAAAACTTTTTATGAAGGGTGGATACCACTCGTCCAGTTTGATTTTACAGATAAGGGTTTGAAGTATGAAACCGAAATGTTTAGTTCTGAAATAGTAGGAGCGGGAGCAGCCAACACCATTCAGTATGTCCAGGTAAAAGTAACAAATACTTCTGACCGTGCTATGAAAGCGATTGTATCGGCTGCGACACGATATGCTGGTATTGACCATAGAATATCTTCACATAAGGGGCCTGTTGGGGCAGATGTTTTATTTGAAAGCAAGAACAATGCGTGGTGGAGAGATGGAAAGTTGATTTATGCTTATCCAGATAAGGTAGTTTTACAATCTATTCCAGGAGAGGTATATAAGGGAAGTTTTAAGGCGGGTTCATTGAACCTTGATGCTTCTGCCGCCGCGGGAATGGCTACTTCCGAGAAGTTGCTCCGCCCTGGGCAAACTGTTGAATTTGTGTATTGGATGCCAGCTTACCCGCTTGATAAGGTAAAGGATTCGGCACTTGTGAAGAATTTTTATCAAAGTTCTTTCAAAAAGCAAAGGACATCAACCATTGCCTATTGGAAAGCTCTGATTGGAAAAGGAGGATCATTGTATGTGCCAGAAAAAAGGGTAAGAGACAGTTACAAGGCAAGTCTGGTTCATCTTATACTGGCTACGCGCAATCAGAAAACCAAAAGACAGGGAAGTGGACTGCCCTATGATGATCTTTTTCTTATTGACTATGTTGACATGAGAAGATTATATGATGTGGCTGGATTGCCAGAATTTGTTGCCCCGAATGTACAGTGGCTGAAAGACCTTCAAACTAAAGACGGTTACCTCCAAGATCCGGTGCTTACACATGGAGAAGACATCATGGCTTCGCATGGGCAGGCACTGGTTAGCATGGCCAATCATGTAATTTATACCAGGGATACGGCCTACGCCCGAAGCGTATATCCAAATATTCAAAAAGCCGTGCAGTGGATGTTAGACAAACATACAAAAGACCTATATGGTTTGATGCCCCCTTCTTTACCTTACGATGCAGAAATGATCAAAGGTTATTACACAAGCCATAATTTGTATTGTTTACTTGCACTTCGTGATGCCATACGTGTTGCCAGAATACTTGAGGAAAAGGCGGATGTTGAGAAATGGCTGAAGTTTCACGAGGGGTACAAAGAAAATATTCTTACCGCAATTGACGTGAGTACCAGGTATACCGGTGGATATGTGCCGACAGGCTTGTATCATTTTATAACTGGGGAAAAAGCAAGAAAGGGTTTTGCGGAATATCGAACGGATCAGGACTGGGAGAATAACCTCTTGGTATATCCCACCGAGGTGCTTAAGCCCTCAGATAAAAGAGTAATTGCTACTGTTGATACGATTCGGAAAAAGAAATATCGGGAGGGAATAATGACATACCGTAATGGGATGCACCTGCATCAATATGAAACGGTTAATCAGGCTCATCAGTATTTAATATTGAATGATCAGCGCCAAACGCTTCTGGATATGTATCATATACTGCTTCATAATGGATCTACACACGAAGGTTTTGAAAACATGGTTGAACCTTGGGCAAATATGGATCCCTGGCCAATTCCTGCCCCACATGCCTGGGCAGCAGCTAAAACTGGGTTACTTTTAAGGAACATGCTTTTACTGGAGTACGGTGGCGAAGCAGGGATCCGCGACAATGAACGAAATCTTTATCTTTTTTCTGTCCTTTCTCCTTCATGGGTACGTACAGGGGAACATGTGGGTGTAACCAATGCCTTAACAGAAATGGGGAAAATAAATGCTGATATGAAGTTTACAGAGCAGGGTGCAACTGTTAGCATTAAAAGTAATTTTCATACACCTCCCGGCAGTATTAAAATCGCAATACCTTATTTTGTAGAGCTGAAACAGGTAAAAACAAACGCTAAAATATACAAGGAGAAGAATGGATACATGGTTTTTTCACCAGATGTGACGGAAATTAATATTTCATGGATCTATAAACCAGATACTCAGAAAGATAATTTCCAACAAATACTACTTTCATACCGTAGAGAAAATAATCTGGACTGGACTGACAAAGAAAACCCTGTAATCATAAAAGGTAGTAATGGCTTTTTAGCAGAAGATGAAAAGCGAATCCCGGCGGCGCCGCTAAGTTTTTCGTTGGTAAAGCAGGCTTTTTTACAAGAATATCAAAGAAGATTTGATCAATATATTAAAGCGGGTAAACAACCAGTTATAATAATGCCACAGCCGGCAAAGTAGATGCCGTAACCAAACCCAGTTTTTTTAAAAAATTGGGTTTGGTTATAAATTCGATTAAAATAGCCTTAGAGGCTAACAACATGAATAATACAGTTTTGGTTAATCCCCGATTTAACACTTTAATCCTGTGTGAATTTCTGTTGAACCTAAATAATTGCCTCAAAATAAAGAGTGCGACGGTTCTACTGATCCAATACAAACATAGTCGCTTTTTAGTTCGTCTTGAAAGGATAAGCTGGATAAAGTATCAATCAGAATGCTTTAAAGATGAACTAACCTTAGATAAAAACACACAACTGAAATAAGAAATCCATTATGAAATTAAACTTCATTAAAATTATAATTGCCTTTATTGTGACGACAATTCCAATATCGGTTTTTGCACAGTACAATTTTAGCACCGATTACTTTAAAATCCAGATCAGTAACAAAGGTTGGATCACTAGTATGAAAAACATCACGGTTAAGCCTAATCGCGAGTTTAGCCCTACAGATAAACCCTCGCCAGTGATGAGTTTATATGATAGTAAAAAGAACGTTTACTATCAGCCAACCAGCGCAACCTTTACCAAAGCCAGCCAGACAATGGTACTGAAATATCCGAATGGTTCTGTTGCCAAAATCAGTATCGTACCCAAAAAGAAATATTTTAAACTAACGCTACAATCGCTCTCACCACGTAATGGGATCGATGTTATCCAGTGGGGGAATTACCATACCAGCATTACCAATCTAATGGGTGAAATTATAGGTGTTGCCCGTGATACCAGCAAAACGGTTAACTACGCAATTGGCATACTTGCCTTGAACGACAAGACCTTAAGTGGATTAGCTGAAACTGTTGGCGATGCGGCTCCTTTTCAATACATCATACATACGCCAGATGCCAAGCGTTTTCCTTTGCCTAAAAACCTTCACGAAGGACAAATTTTTACACTGGGTGGAGATGGTATCAGTGATGTTGCTTTTTATGCACATAAGGAACCATGGTATAGGATTCTGCTTGGTAATGCAGCCTTAGTAGACAAAAAAGGCCAAATATCTATTGCTTATCAGTCAAGAGACAGGTCTTTTGAAAGAGAAATCAATTTCTCACTTATGCCGCTTATGGCAGCCAATAAACCAAACCACATACAAGTGCAACCACTGCCGTTAGATTATATCGGATCATCTGTAGCCTTATGGGGAAGTCCAGACAGCACAGCTTTGATGGATGTGATTCAAAAAATTGTTTTGGCGGAAAAGCTCCCTCATCCAACCATTAACGGAAAGTGGATAAAAGATCCTACTGCTTTTGTCCCTGACGCCCTTACCAGTGGTAATTTAAACGATAGCATTATCTCTTATACATCAAGATTAGGTTTTAAAACAATAAGCTTATATGATCAAGGCTTTTTAAAAGCTGATCGCGGTAATAATGGTTATATTGACGGAAAGAATTTTGAGAAAAAACCAATAAAACTAACAGCCGGAAATGTTTCGCATAAGGAGTTTTCAGAGATGGCCGCTAAACAAGGTATTACTATTGGTAGAACCACAATTACTAGTGCTTTAGCTCAGGGCACCATGGATGTCAGTCCAACGCCGAGCGATAGTTTGTGTTATCAGCAAAAACGTTTACTGGTAAAAAGTATCAATGCAACAGATACGGTCATTTTTGTTAACGATCCAATGTATCTTGAAGAAATTGCCAGTTGGGAAGGTCATTGTGCCGACTTAAATATGATCAAAATTGGTAAAGAACTTATCCATTATATGGGTGTTTCGAAAGAGAAACCGTACCGGCTTTTAAATGTGAAGCGAGGATACTGGAAGACTACACCATCAAATCATGCTAACAGAGATACGATTTATAAACTTCAGGTTACAGTTAACTACGGTTACGATGGGCTTATCCCGAATATGCAATTGCAAGACAAGATAGCTGAGCACTTTGCTGAGATTTGTAAAATCAATGGCTTTGCTTATTACGATTTTGATGGACAAGAATTTTTGTTCAATAATGGACACGGCTATTATTCGACCAAACGTTTCTTTCATAAAATGTTCGAAAAAGCAACGCAATTAGGCGTTCCATATATTCGTATCACAGGTGCTACTTTATCTGAAGGATCCTGGCATTATCAAAGCATTTGGAATGCTGGCGGTGGAAAGAACATGTACGATGCTGAAACCCGTGAATGGGGCAGTACAACCAGTCAGGGAAAGGATCTTCGTGATGTAACTTATGCTAACTATTTTCCTGTAGGAATGGGTGGTAATTTTCCTATCAATTCAAAATCTAAAGTTGAAGAATATGAGCATATACAAGCCATTTCTGTAGGGGTTGGTACAACATACAGTTTGAAACTAAATCAAAAGGATGTTGAAAGTTGTCCTCAAAAAGATGCTATTTTTAAAGCAATAAGAACATGGGAAGATGCCAGAGCTGCCAATGCGTTTCCAAAATTGGTGAAAAATCAGCTTTCAGATCCTGCGCAATCATTTCATTTGGAAAGTATTGATGCCAATAATTGGAATTTATACAAGACAAATAGAGATGGTTCGAACAAAAAAATGTTTGTGAAATTAAAAAGAGCTGTCGGGTATTAGTGGTGATTACGAGACCGCAAGGCCTTATTCGTCGATAGCTTTAATTAAAGTTTATTTTGCATTTTGGCGCCAAATGGATGAACCGTATAGATAAGAGTATGTCACGTCGTGAAAAAAGTTGACTAGTGAAGGAAGAAGATCGAGTTTTGAAGTATAATTAATAGATGTTACTCTTAATGGAGTGTACATTTCATGGGAAAAGGATGGAAGTGCCTTCAATATGATCTATATTAAGGATTGCTATTACAAAACAGTATGTCTATGTTTACGCTCAGAAGATAGTAAGTTAATGTTTTCAAACGTCTCCATCTTTGGCAATGACACCAAAGGTTTCAATCGGGTGAAACGCTTGATAAAAACATTATTTAACACTGAGTATTATTATGTTACATAAAATTGCTACATTTCAAGACATTTTGCAAGTAGCCATTTTGAAGATCTGACAAAATAATTTGGGGAATTTTGTCAGGATAAAAAGAGAAGTCTTTGCAAGAGTCCTTAATTACATAATGGAAATCCTGAAACAAAGCTTTGCTCAATTATTTAAAAATTATCATCATCGATCGGTTTTGTTTGCGAAATCTTTTGTACGTCTAGATGAAGTTGCAGAAGATATTGCATCGGATGCTTTATGTATATTATGGGAACGGATGAAGAAGGAAGAGGTGTTGTCTGTGAAGAGTTTCTTGTTTCGGGTCATTAAAAATAAATCGCTGGATTATCTCAAACATCAGAAGGTAACGCGTAAAGTAATAGAATCAATTGAAGATTGGGAGAGTAGAGATTTGCAGCTGCGCATCGATACCCTCGAAAGCATGCATGAGGATGAGATGCTCACTAAAGAAATTACTGAGATTGCCCATCGAACATTGCAGGCGCTTCCGGAAAAGACGCGTCAGGTTTTTTTAATGAGTCGTCAGGAAAATCTTTCCGGTAAAGAAATTGCCCAACAATTGGATATATCCGTAAAAGGGGTAGAATATCATATGTCTAAAGCATTGAAAGTACTTTCAGTAAATCTGAAAGATTACTTAAGTGTTTTCTTATTTTTCTTTTAATCTGGCTAGGGAAGTGCGTTCTTCAATCGTCTTATATTTTACGAAACTATCTTATTTATGGAAAAACTATTGTTAAAATACATCGGTGGTCACGCCTCGGATGAGGAAAGACGGAAGGTACTTGAATGGATTGAGGCAGACCCTACTCATAAAAAGGAATATGAATCCCTCCAGAAAGCTTATGTTGTGTCGGTCTGGGAGGATATAGAAGAAGAAAAGGCATCAGCAGCACCTCGTAAAAATAAGATGATCAGACTCTCCTGGCTTCGTGCGGCTGCTGCTATATTGTTGGTAAGCTTGTTATGGAATGTGAGATCACTTATATGGAAGGGAAAATCAGCCTTAGAAGAAGAGAAGATTGGTATGCAAACCGTTCATGTGCCCGCCGGACAACGTGTTGAGCTGATTTTGCAAGATGGCACGAAGGTTTGGCTAAACGCCAACAGTACCTTCCGTTTTCCGAGCAGGTTCGATGCCGAAAAAAGAGAAGTTTATCTGAATGGAGAAGGTCGTTTGAATGTGGTGCATAACGACCACTTGCCATTTATTGTGAAAACTGAGAACTATTCCGTAAAAGTGTTGGGGACAGACTTTAACGTCAAGGCCTACGGGATTGACAACTTTGAAACCGCTTTGATGAGTGGGCGTGTAGAAGTCGAAAGTACGAAAGGTAAGAAATTTATGCTCTATCCGAATCAAAAAGTGGTAGAAGAGCACGGAAACTTAAAAGTCTATACGATAGGTAGTATGGACCCCTACCGCTGGAGGGAAGGTCTATTGTGTTTCGAAAACGAGTCTGTAGAAAGTCTGTTTCAAAAAGTGGAAATCTATTACCAAATTAAAATTACGAACAAGAACAAAAAGTTGGCGAGTAGGAGATACACAGGGAAATTCTGGATGGATGATGGTGTGGAGCATATGCTAAGGGTTTTGCAATTGAACAATGATTTTACTTACGTGCGTAATTTTGAAACTAACGAATATGTAATTCATTAGAAATTTCTTTTTGAGAAATGTTTGAAATAACTAAGATACTTATCTGGTAGTGTGTTTTTTTGACGCTGGGGTACTGAAAATAAAAATTATAGAAAACGGCTAGGGATCATCTTCACTCAATCGTCTTATGTATAGTTAACCAAATATAAACTTAACATATGATGCCTATGACGCAAATAACCACTAGAACGACTTTCAAAAAGGAGAGTTTGATTCTCTCCACTGTTATTATCTATAGCTTTGACCAACCAAAACCAAATAATGTACTTGTATGAAAAATGTAAACTTAAAAAACATTTTGAAATTTATAAAAATAGCCAAATATGTCGCTTTTGTGATGGCGCTTACAATAGCGGGTACACAGGTGTCGGCGCAAACCAAATCTGTTTCGATAAATACGAATGCGATTTCGATTAAGGAAGCTCTCATCAAGATTGAAAAGCAAACCAATTACCTCTTTGTTTATGATAATACCGTTATCAATTTAAACAAATCAGTCCCAGCTCATTTTAAAAGTGAAAAGCTGGAAACAGTTTTGAACGAACTATTCAAAGAAACAAATATCCGTTATGTGATCGAGGACCGGAATATAATTTTAATACGAAAGGGAACGGATCTCGGTCAGACACCGCAACGACAGATTCAAGTGAGTGGGCGAGTTCTAGATAAAGAAGGTAAACCTTTGCCTGGGGTGTCTGTTGGTGAAAAGGGAACGAAGAACAATAAGTCCACCGGTCCAGATGGCCAGTATAGCATCAATGTGAAGTCAACAGCGACACTCATATTCTCGCATATAAGTTATGAGCCGGTTGTCAGAGAGGTCAACGGGCAATCTGCGATCAACATAGTCTTAAAGAATGAAGTAAAAGATCTGGATGAAGTGGTTGTCATTGGTTATGGAGCAGTGAAGAAAGGCGACTTGACCGGTGCTATCAGTCAGATTAAATCTAAAGATTTACCGCAGACCGGAAATCTATCATTAGGTCAAATGATGTCGGGTAAAGCTCCGGGTTTGCAGGTATCTCAGACCAGCGCACAACCTGGAGCTGGAGTATGGATACAGATCAGGGGAAACGCTTCAGGCGGGGCCGGTAATTCAGGTCCGCTGTATGTCATTGATGGCTACCCTATTTCTGTCGAAAATATGGAGCCAGGTGGCGGGAAGTATAGTTCGGGAAGTAAATCCCCTTTGAATAACTTAAATCCTGGGGATATTGAATCGATTGAAATTTTGAAGGATGCGGCGGCGACAGCTATCTACGGTGCCCGTGCAGCTAACGGTGTTGTTTTAATCACCACAAAGCGGGGTAAAAATGGAGAACGTTCTACAGTTCAATATTCAGGATCCATGTCAACGCAAAAAAAAGTTAAACAAATAGTGATGTTAAATGCTCAGGATTTTATGATGGAGACCAATAGGGTTATTTATGAGAGTTGGTTATCCAACAATAAGATAAAACCCTATGGAAATATAGACCCTGCATCTGTGACCAACTCTTATATGCCTAAGTATTCTGCACAAGATATTGCTAATGCACAAACAACGGATTGGTTAGGTGCAGTAGAAAGAGATGGGGTTATTGCTCAACACAACTTGTCTTTAAGAGGAGGGACGGAACAAACATCTTATTATGTCTCTGGAAGTATTTTTGATCAACAGGGAGTGATTAAGAATAATGGAATTAAACGTTATTCCAGCCGGGCAAACTTTGATCATAAATTGGGGAAATATATAAAAACCGGCATTAATCTAAATGTCAGCCATGTTAATAATGCAAATGTGGCACTGAGCAATGGCCAGAATGAGCATGCGGGAATAATTAGAGCAGCGATGAGTTCTAATCCCTCCCTTCCTATTTACGATAAGGAGGGAAAGTTTATGCTAGACTCGAATTTGCCCTTTTTACCGAATGCGGTTTCTTTGCTGGAGGTAAGCGATGAAAATATAATCAATGGATTGTTGGGCAATTTTTATTTGACGGTAACGCCTGTTGAGGGATTATATATAAAAATGAATGCAGGTTTTCAGCAGGAAAAAGGAGAGCGAAATACATACATGCCTAAAACGACATTATATGGACTTAAGGAAGGTGGCCAAGCTACTAAGTCGTTTTTGAATCGTTCAAACGAATTGTTTGATGTAACGGCTTCTTATATCAAAACCATTGCGGATAAACATGTTCTATCAGCAATGGCGGGATATTCTTACCAACATTTTGCAACAGATGGCATTGATGCCGGAAATAGCCGTTTTATTACCGATGCGTTTAAATGGAATAATTTGGGTGCAGGTGAAAACATCAAACCAAGAGTTGGCTCCTATGGTAACGAAGAAATCCTTGGCTCGGTGTTTTCTCGTTTAAACTATAATTACGATGGCCGTTATTTGGTTTCGGCTACTATACGTGGAGATGCCTCTTCAAAATTTGCGGAAAATCATAAATGGGGATATTTTCCTTCTGTAGCTATCGCCTGGCGCATGATAAACGAGAGCTTCATGAAAGAACAGAAAGTGATATCCGACTTGAAATGGCGGATTAGCTTAGGTCAGACTGGTAATTCCAATATTGGGAGTAATTCATTGGCACTTTATTCAACAGGATATAATTATATTTTCGGTGATCAGTCTTCTGTCGGTGTAGCCCAGAGCCAATTGGCTAACCCTAATTTGAAATGGGAAACCACAACAGAACTCAATCTGGGGCTTGATTTCGGATTTTTCAAAAACAGGATAACCGGGTCTATGGAGTTTTTTACCCGCCGTGTTTCTGATTTGCTTGACACGAAGGTGCTAATGCAGTATAATCCAATTAATACAGTTATGGCGAATATTGGCGCAAAAGGCAGTAAAGGTTTTGAATTAGGAATTAATTCCCGCAACCTGATTGGTGACCTTCGGTGGTCTACGGATTTTACATTTTCATTATATCGTGACCGTTGGTTAGAAAGGAACCCCCAGTGGAAGAAAGCTATTTATGAAAATGAAAAAGACATGTTAAATCCTTATTATATTTATTTATCTGACGGATTGGTGCAGCCTTCCGACATAAATCCGGATGGAACATCAAAGCTTCCGCATATGCCAAATGCTAAACCTGGTATGATTAAATACAAGGATGTGAATGGACGTGGGACGAACGGGGAGTTGGTGGTCGGTGCAGATGGAAAGCTGGATGATGCGGATATTGTTTATCTCGGCACAAGAACATCCAAATTTCATCTTGGCTTCGGAAATACTTTTGAATATAAGAGTTTTGACCTGAATGTTTTCTTCTATGGTTATTTCGGGAGGAAACTGGAACCACCTGCATATCTAGGTTATGTAAATGGTTCTGATGCATTAAAAAGTGGATCGAATATGGCTGAGGCAGTAAAAAATCGTTGGACTCATGATAATCCAAATGGGAAGTACCCGACTAGCATCTCTAATCCATACGAGAGAGGTTCTGATTTTTGGTTAGAAAATGCAGACTTCTTACGGTGTAAAAATATAACGTTAGGATATACATTACCCAAGATAAAACGCCTGGATAAAATTGTACAAAGTCTTCGAGTTTATACAGACATACAGAATCCGTTTGTGATTACAAAATATAGCGGTGTAGATCCGGAAATGGATGGCATGGCAGCCTATCCGACTCAATTAACTGTTTCTTTTGGTGTAAACGTAACTTTTTAATAATCATAGAAAATGAAAAGATTTTGGCATAATAAACTGGTATACATCCTAATGTGTATTTTGGTGTTAGGGACATCTTCCTGTTTGAAAAATTTAGATCCTATTATAAAAGATAAAATTATACCGGATAATTATTTCAAAAATGAAGATGATGCGCGGGCAGCTGTGACTGCGATTTATAACCCAATGCTTGGACAAGGTGGAATATTTAATTGTTGGATAGAAACCTATCTGATGTTGTCAAATTTAACAGCCGACGATATGGGGATACGTCGTTCTGATTTAGAGGTTGTGGAGAAATTCATGTGGAATTCGACAACGAATGCTTTGACAAAACATTATCCTGACTGGATCAAACATGTAAGCCGCGCCACTCTTCTGATGGACGATTTACAGCGGACAACAATGAATGAAAGACGGAAGAAAGAACTTATAGCTGAAGTACAATGTGCGCGTGGGCAATATATGTTCTTTTTATATGATTTTTATGGTACAGCCGGCGTAGTGACAGATCCGGCAATTTTGCGGAATCCAGAAAATGAAGTTATCCTGGAAAGGATGTCGAAAGGAAATTTTGTAAATCTGATAGAGAAAGATTTGAAGGAATCTGCCGCCGTATTGCCTGAAAGATATGCTGGGCCTGATTTTGGACGTTTCACTAAAGGGACAGCTTATGCTATATTGGTAAAGCTTTACTTGCAGGAAAAACGTTGGAATGATGCTGAAAATGCTTGCCGGGAAATATTAAAACTTGGATACTCCCTGCAACCCTCTTATGCTTCTGTTTTTTCTGTGGAGAATGAGAAAAACAACGAAATCATTTGGGCTATCCCCTGCCTTTCTGAAGGGGGAGATGGTAATACCTGGATGACACACGTTGCCCCTCCTAATTATCCCTTGAAAAATACGCTGATACAGAGATGGAATGTGCATAACACGCCCTGGCGCTTTTATGATAAATATGAAAAAGGAGACGACCGGCTTAAGTCCTTGATTGGAGCGTTTAAATACTTACCAGCAGGAGCAATTGATTCTGTGTTGGCAACCCGTAACAATTACGAACATTTGAAGAACGGAGCTATTCCATTCAAATATCCGGAAGATCCGAAGCAAACATCTGAAAGGGCAGGAAACGATAAAGTGATTTACCGGTATTCGGATGTCCTTTTGGAATTGGCGGAAGCTATTAATGAACAAAATGGCCCAAATGCAGAAGCCATTGGCTATGTAGAGCAAATACGTAAGCGTGTCGGTCTACCCAATTCTATCCCGGCATCTGCGATTGCCGGCAAAGAAGCATTCCGCGATTTTATTTTGGATGAGAGAGGAAGAGAATTATTCTGTGAAGGTCATCGTAGAAGGGATTTAATCCGCCATGGCAGGTTTATCTCAACTGCTCATGAAGAAGGCTATACAACTGCTCAACCGTATATGGTTTTATTTCCGCTCCCTCAGAATATTATCGATGAATCTAAAGGTAAAATCAAGCAAAATTCAGGTTATTGATAATTAAAGAGGCTGTCCGCCTTTGGACAGCCTCTTATTAAATAGGTAAGATTCGTATGAAGAGAATATTCATAACATTAAATTTAATTATCCTTTTTGTTTTGGTAATAAAAGGACAGACTTCTGTCAGGCAGCGCGGTGACGTTTGGCTGCTTGAAAATGACCACCTAAGGGTAAATGTTGATGCTAAAAGTGGTGCCTTGACGGTCTACGATAAAGGCGGTAACCGCCAATGGAAGCAAGCGCCATTGAGCGAGCGCCATATTCGAAACGTTAGTGCCATGGACGGCCCCGTACGAGGTCTGCAATTTGAGACAGAGTTCGGGACGAAGCCCTATGTGTTGACGCTGAAACTGACCCTGTCAAATACATCATCCGACTTGTTTATTGAGGCAGATATGAAGGATCGCAATACGATCATTGAAGAAATTCCATTTCTCGATCCGTTTCAACTCAACTCGGAGAGTGGGGCCCTTGCTATCGCCGATTTCAGCAATGGCCACCTCTACCCTTTAGATCTCAAACCTTTCCCCAAAACACGCTTCGGCACTTCTTTGCTCGATATGCCCTGGGTAGGAGTGTGTGATATGGAGAAGGGATTTGGATATGGAATCATACTGGAAACATCCGACGACGCCTACTTCGACATGGTGCCACTTAAGATTGGAGATCGCAAAGTAGTTGCACCGCGTGTAGGATGGGGACCAAGTTTAAAGCGCTTTGGATATTCACGGCGTCTCATCTATAATTTTATTTCCCAGGGGGGCTACGTGGCACTGGCAAAACGCTATCGGGCCTATGCTCAACAACATGGACTGATTGTACCCTTCTCGGAAAAGATTAAGAAAAACCCGAATCTAAACCGTCTATTTGGCGCAGTTGATGTCTGGGATGGCGAAAGCCTCGCGTTTGCAAAGGCGGCCAAGGCAGCCGGAGTTAAGAAGATGATCATTAATGGTTCTGCACCACCAGAGGAAATGAAGGCAATTAACGAACTGGGTTATCTAACGAGCGCTTATGATGCATATCAAGACGTTTTTCCGATGGAAGCAAACGGGATAATTGATAGTGGTCACGATTTGGTGCCGGAAAACGTAGTGCTCAAAAGCGACAGCACACGCATGCTAGCATGGCGCTCATGGGATGGGAAACAGTCTATGAAGAGGTGTCCTGCCTTTTGGAAGCACGCTGCGGAGTTGACTATCCCTAAGGTTTTAGAGACCCGCCCGTATCTTGGACGATTCATTGACGTGACCACGGCTGAAGACCTGTACGAATGCTACGACGAAAAGCATCCACTGACACGTACGGAGAAGCGCAAAGCCGGAGTCGACCTACTCGGTTATGTCCAGTCACTTGGTTTGGTCACAGGTGGAGAGCACGGCCGGTGGTGGTCTGTTCCGGTAATCGATTATATTGAGGGCATGATGAGTGGAGGTACCGATTACTATTCATGGTCTGCACCATATCTTCAACACCCGAAAAAGAAAGACTATCCAAAATGGGAGCAGTACGAAAAATGGGGGATCGGCCATCAGTATCGTGCTCCGCTCTGGGAATTGGTCTTTCATGATTGTGTCGTATCCACATGGTATTGGGGAGATTCCAACGATTTTCTTTTGAGTGCTGCTCCGGAGCTGACTGCGAAGAAGGACGCTTTTAATATCCTTTACGGAACGATGCCAATCCTATGGGCCAACAAAAAAACAGGTGGTTCCGGTCCAAATGAGCAAGGATCATGGGAAATAGCCCGGGAGACCTTTCTGCGGACGTATCGCAATGTCTGCAATTTGCACGAGGCAATTGCAGAAAAGGAAATGCTCAGTCATGAATTCCTGACACTTGATCGGGACGTTCAGCGCACGCAGTTTTCCGATGGCACTCAGGTGATTGTTAATTTCGGTAAGAAGCCTTACAGTACGACAGTTGGTGGAAAGAAGTATCTGTTGCCAGAGAATGGCTTTGTTGCGAAAGGCCCGCGCATTGAACAATCGCTGTCGCTTGTCAACAATCAGCCAGTCACAAGGATCCAAACAGCAGATTTTCAGTTCACAGATGCAAAATAGATAGAAAATCTATTGATAAATATGATGAAATTATTAAATACTAAAGCGGACGCACTGTTTATGTTATTCTTTATCTGTGTGCTTCCTGTTTACGCTCAGGAACCCATAACGCACGTAAACATGTTTATCGGAAGCGAAGGACAACATGCTACAGAGTACGGAGGGACTACGCCTGCTGTGAGTGCGCCTTTCGGGATGACACAGTGGTGTGCTGTGACGCGGATTAATGGCATCTCAAAAACAATGTATCACCACCGCGATGAACATTTTCTAGGATTTATGGCTACTCATCAGCCGGCAGTTTGGATGGGCGATTATGGTTTTTTTACCCTGATGCCTCAGGTTGGAAGTCTAAAAATAAAGCCTGCAGAACGTGCTGTAAAGCTAGACAGATCTAAGGAGGTGGCAACCCCATATTCGTATAAAATTGAATATGCAGTCAATAAGGAAAGTTCAATTACAACAGAATTAACCGCTACGTCAAGATGTTCATTTTTCAAGATAGAATATCCAAAAAAGGAGAAAGCAATATTATTCCTTGAGGCCGGACGTGAAAAAGATGGGGGAGGTATCCAGGTACTCCCGGATAAACAGGAAGTAAGGATATATAACAAAGAAAGACATGACAGCCACTTAGGCCCTGAACTGAAGAATCTAAAAGGGTATTATGTGTTGAAATTCTCTAAGCCATTTCAAGTTCATGGAACCTGGAAAGACGGCGTTATAAAAGAAGGAAATAATACGGAAGAAGGCTCCAATGTGGGAGGATATATAGAGTTTGCCACTGGTACAGACCTGGTGGAGATCAGAATAGGGTCGTCATTCATCGACTATGATCAGGCGCAGGACAACTTAAAACAGGAAATACCGATAAGGGCTTCATTTGGCGATACCAAGAGGAAAGTAAAAGAAATCTGGTCTGCAAATTTGAGCAAAATTGCCATTAAGGGTGCTTCAAAAGATGATCTTGATGTATTTTATACCGCATTTTACCGAACTATGCAATACCCCAGGGAGTTCTCGGAATATGGCAGGTACTACAGCGCGTTTGATGATAAAGTACACGCGGGAGTCTCTTACAATGCATATTCTCTATGGGACACATTTCGTGCCCAGCATCCGTGGTTACAGTTGACTCAGCCTGACCGTGTGAATGGGATGGTGACAGCTTTGGTGCAGATGTATAAGGAAGGCGGATGGATACCCAAATGGCCGAATCCCACCTATACGAATATTATGATCGGAACGCACTCAGATGCTGTTATAGCTGACGCGTATGTGAATGGATTCAGAGGCTATGATATTGAGGAAGCCTATAAGGCTATCCGGAAGAATGCATTTTCTCCGCCAACAGGTGACGCTAATTCTCGTTGGGCAGACCGTCAACCATGGACTGGTAACTATGAAGCGAGAGGAGGGTTGACTAATTATATTAAACTGGGTTACGTTGCTTCTGATAAAACCAATGAATCTGTCTCACGTACGATGGAGTTTGCAATGGATGATTACAGTATTGCGCAAATGGCAAAAGGTTTGGGACATATGGAAGATTATAAAATATTGATGAGGCGTTCGGAGTATTATAAGAACCTTTATAATTCCCAAACAGGATTCTTTCAAGCGCGTAAGACAAACGGAGACTGGGGTGGTCCAGACGAAGGGTTTACGGAGGGGGGGAAATGGACATATCGATTCTGTGTCATGCAGAATGTTCCTGGATTGGTAGATCTACTTGGTGGAAAAGAACAATTTGCTTCGGAATTGGACAAGAATTTTGATGAAGGACATTATCACCATGACAATGAACCAGGTCATCATTTTGTGTATATGTACAACTTTTGTGACCGATTAGACAAAGCACAGTTACGAATTCCGAAGATTATCGAAAGCAATTACAAGAACAAACCAGATGGTTTGTCGGGTAATGATGACTGCGGACAAATGTCAGCCTGGTATCTATTCAGTACGTTGGGATTTTATCCTCTTACACCTGCTTCGGGTCAATATGCCCTTGGTATACCTCGTTTCAAAGCGATCATAGTGAAGTTGAAAGACAATAAACAATTAAAAATCCAAGCTCCAGAAGTGGGCAAGGAAGCGTTGCTAACTAAAATTTCTTTCGATGGAAAGGTGCTTGACAAACCATTCATATCAGTCAAAGATATAATGAAGGGTGGAATTCTCGAATTTCGTTCTAAATAAAATAACAACATTATTGCAATATATATTATGGAAAATAAAATTAGATACTATTCCCTGCTGATTGGGTTTCTTGGTTTTCTTGGATTACACCCTCTATATGGGAATGATACTTTGGGGAAGTACAAAATCACATCCCCGGATAAAAGTATAACAATGGAATTGTCCCAAGATGTAAACGGACAATTCATCTATTCTTTCAAAGGGAAAAACAGACAACTTATTGATCCATCTCCATTAGGTTTTAAATTGGAAAACGGGAATGTGATTCCTTATGCCGGATGGAGGGTAGAGACAGCATCTCGTCGCGAAGTAAGAGATGTCTGGAAGCCGATTTGGGGAAAACGAGCCAAAGTAGACGACCATTTCAATGAACTCGTTTTGAGGATAAGGAATCAAGCATCCAACTTATTACAAAACATACAAATCGTAGCCCGTGTATACAACGACGGAATTGCCTTCAGGTACGAAGTTCCTTCAACTGAAATAAAGACCGTAGGGGTTATTTCGGAACTAACAGCTTACCACTTTACCGACAATTTTACAGCCTGGTATTACAATGGTGAAAATCACAACATCGGGCCAGAATTGCTGAGCGAAAGCGACGGCAGAAGATTGCCTCCTATGACAGTTAAAGCAGATGGTCAGAACTACTTAGCCATCCATGAAGCTTATTTAATTGAAGGGGAGCCATTGGTGCTTAATGCAGAAAAGGGAGAACGGGTATTTACGCTTTCGTCCAAACCCGCAAAATTGTACCCTGGATATAAGTCAGCATGGCGTGTTATTCTGTATGGAACAACGCCGGGAGCTTTGACAGATTCGCATACCATCGAACTACTAAACCCTACTCCATTACCCGAATACGATTTTTCATGGGTAAAACCCGGTCTGGCACTGTGGGATTGGAGAATGAACGGTGCAAAAGTAGAGGGATTCAGCTATGAGATGTCCTACCCCTCATGGGTGCGTGCTGTTGATTTTGCAGCAGCGCAAGGCTTACGTTATTTAGTTCTTGACGCCAACTGGTATGGCCCTGAATTTCATTCGGATTCGGATCCGGTATCGGGTGATAAAGTCAATGATGTGCGCAAACTCATTCAGTACGGAAAAGAAAAGGGAGTAGGAATATGGCTTTACCTGAACGACATAGGCGGTAAGAAATTCCCGATCGAAAAGACCTTAAAACAGTATGGGGAATGGGGAGCAGCAGGTGTTAAATATGGATTTATGAGGGGAAATCATGAAGAAAAAAATCGTTGGACGCAAACTGTAACCAGGCTTTGCGCGGAAAACCATTTATTGGTGGATTATCATGATGATCCAGTTCACCCTTACGGACAGATGCGCACCTGGCCGAACGCGGTTACACGGGAGCTTTGTCATGCACAGCTTGACGGACACCATGTTTTTGTGCCAAAGACTTTCGTTACTGCCGTTTTTGTTAATATGGTGGCTGGGCCACTGGATATGAACAATGGTATGTTCGATTTACGTCAGGGCCATACTACCCGCACAGACTGCAATCTGCCTGTTCCATCTACATTGACCGCTGAAGCAGCACGAACGTTAATCACTTTTTCGGGAGCTACCATATTACCTGATATTCCGGAATTCTATCGTAAATATCCCCCTTTGTTCCGTTTCATCTCCGAGCAAAAGATGCCATGGGTAGAGAGCAAGACACTAGCAGGCGAGATAGGTGAATACATTGTCATGATGCGACAAACCAAGGATGCTTTCTTAGTAGGGGCTGCTACCAATGAATCTGGAAGAAAGCTGAGTATTCCGTTAACCTTTCTGGGTAGTGGGAAATATGAAGTAGAAATCATACAAGATGGAGTTGACGCACACTATCTTACAAACAGAGAAACATACAGCCTTAACAAAAAGACAGTCTCTATGAAAGAAACCCTCCATGTGTCTTTGGCACCTGGTGGAGGTGTTTGCATGACTTTTAAACCCATTAAAAAATGATTTTATGAAGAGTTCGTAAGATATGTGCCTAGGAGCACTGAGAGAAGCCTTAGAGAAATCGAGGGCACTGAAAAAGTCTTCCATTTATGAGTCGGCTTAAAAAATGACCAAGTAAAACAATTTTTTACTTGGTCGTTTTTTTATTTACCAAAAATTACATCTGCACAGATTGAATGTTCATCATGCGATTTGCATGAAAGAGTTAGTAATATGGGCGTTTTTTATGCAATTTTGAGATTAATTGATCAGTTTTAGTATTCTTTTCAAGTTCACGGTAAATATTGCCAATGCCCCTTGCATTTCCATATTCTCTATTCCATAGGAAGTTGCACGTTTATATCCGTGGACGTTCTTGAGCTCACTGTTCTTTGCTTCGATTTTATATCGTTCCTTTATTTTCTCCTTATAATATTCTGTTTCCTGAAAAGCCATCTGCTCTTTGTGGAGGTCGGACTTTATGGATACCGAATAGGTCTTGGTTTTAGCTCCGGGTTTGTAGCAGTTTTCTCTCAAGGGACAGACCTTACACTTCTCAACGTCAAAATAATAGGTGTTCACTTGATTTGTACCGACCCCTGTCTTACCCTGTCGGCTCTTTTTTATGGCCAAGTGCCCAGCTGGACACACGAACATATCCGCGTCCTTGTTGTAATCGAACAGGTTTTCATCCTTTCTGCATCCTGATCAATGATAAAGCTTATACCAACCATCGTAGCTGTGCAGATCTATACTATAAACTGGGACTTAAAGATGAAGCACTTAAATCTGCCGAAATTGCCTATCAGCTCATTGCTGATGAATATCCTAAAGCAGGAAAACTGACAGAAGAGCTAATTAAAAAGATAAAAGCAATGTAATTTTTCGAGTATGTCAGGTTCTGTGTCTTCCAATACGCTGTGGTAACGGGGACCTCTCTTTTTTATTTATTTCTTTTTATCGGAAGGCAATATGTAATTCATTAGATAAATAAGATACTTATCTGGTAGTGCGTTTTTTTGACGCTGGGGTACTGAAAATAAAAATTATAGAAAACGACTAGGGATCATCTTCACTCAATCGTCTTATGTATAGTTTTTATTTAATTATGCAGCGCATTTACGAAAATTTCATGTTTCCGCCTGACCAATCCTTTACGGTTAGGTTGGAAATATTGGAAAATAAGCCTTATACGGTCTTAACATCCCACAAGTATTTTGAACTCGCATTACTTGAAAATTACTGTGGCAAACATTTTATTGGAAATAACATTGTAGACTTTGAAGGGACACAACTTGTACTTCTTGGAAGCTACCTGCCTCATTCCTGGCAATATAGTAAAAAGCTAGATCCAATGGCTCAATCGCAGGCAATCTTAATTCATTTTTTTCCTGATTTTCTGGGGAAACAATTATTAGAGAGGCCGGAGTTAAAACCATTAAACGAACTCCTTTTCAAAGCTTCAAAAGGAATTTCATTTTCCGGTCGAACGATAATCATGGCAAAAAAAATTATGGAGGAAATGCTCTTAGCTACAGGAATGACAAAGATCGCAATGATGCTGGAGTTATTAGATATACTTGTTCAATCAGATACCATCCAGTCATTTTCTTCATCTAATTCCGACATTATTGATGAAGGACAAAAAATTAGCAAAGTATATGATTATGTATTCCAAAATTTTAGTAAGAATATTTCATTGCCGGCTGTTGCTGATGTTTTGTCGATGGAGCCAGCGTCATTTTGTCGTTTTTTTAAGAAGAACACCAACCAAACCTTATTAAATTTTATCAAAGAAGTGAGAATTGGCCATGCAGCAAAACTATTGCTGGAAGGTAAATTTAATGTGTCAGAAGCTAGCTTTCTCTGCGGCTATAACAATATCTCTAATTTCAATAAGCAGTTCAAAGATATAAATGGATTATCACCAACAGAATTTCTAAGCCAATATCAACTTAAACGCAAAGAAACCAATACACTAAGCCAGTTAAATACTACCTTTTCCACCAGTACAAAAGTGTTAAGTGATACTTCTGCAATGAATACAAATGTTATTGGCATACTGTTACCAACATTAGAAAGAAGTTTTTTTAGTTCTGTAGTGCAGGGCATTGAAAATGTGTTGAACGGAAATGGCTACAGTGTCTTATTGTACCAATCAAAAGAATCGTTTACAAACGAAGTAATGGGAATTAAGACGCTTATAAAATCAGGCGTTGATGGTATCATTTCCTCTATAGCGCTTCAAACCTCCAATTATGATCACTTCCACAGTTTAAAAGAGCATAACATTCCTTTGTTGTTGTTTGACCGCATAGTTGACGAAATTCGCGTCCCATCTGTTAGAATTGACGATTATCGTGGTGGATTTTCGGCTACTGAACACTTAATTAAACAAGGATGTAAACGTATTGTTCACATTACTACAGATCAAAACGTTCCAATATTTAAGGAGCGCTTAAGGGGGTACAAAGAGGCATTAGCACAGTATAACTTGTCGATAAATGAAGAATTAATCTTTTATGGAACTCCTTCATTAGAACTTGGTACCGAATGCATTCAAAAATTGATTGAAAACAATATCATTTTTGATGGGGTATTTGCCATGGAGGATTACATCGGTTTGGGTGTGCTTAAGAAGTTAAAAGCATATAATATAGAAGTACCTGAACAGGTGAAAGTCATCGGTTTTGCAAACGACGCTTTTGGGACTTATGGTAATACCGTCTTAAGCACTATTGATCAGCAAAAAGTAAAAATGGGTGAAGTGGCCGCTACAATGCTTCTTAAAATGCTTAAAGAAGAGCATTATGATAGAAATACCCCGGAAGAGATTGTTTTAGATACGATACTTATTCCAAGGGACTCTTCTCAAACTGGGGCTTTCCATAACGCTACTATTTGAACAGGGTTCGAATAGTAGCGTTATTTCTGGAACAATGAATTCTACTACAAAATAGATAAATAAACAGGCCTGGTAAACTATGGGAATGCCGTACACATAAAAACAGCGAAAAACTGAATTATATCCTGCAGCATTACTAAGAAATTTCATACCGAAATGCTATGGTGATTTCGGTATAAATATTTTTATTTATAAGGAGAAGTTATATCCTAAACGGATACCAACAAACCTAATGACAACTGCATCATTATCAGCTTCTGAACTTTGGTATCCTTCAAAGCCTGAGGCAGAACGCTGGACAGTGATCTCAGTGAAGGGGAAAGCGCCAGGTGCATCAGATATCAAAACGTTTCGTAAGAATCACAGTAAGGCTCCTGTTACAGCAGTAATTGATGACAATACCTACAAAATTGAGAAAATAAACGACGACTTTCTGGTAATCAGTTACAAACAAGATCCTGCATCACTAGCTGCTGAAGCATCATTTATGAAAGATTGCAGGCTTCATATGACGATCAATTTGAAAACAAAACGGGTAGAAAAATTGCAGTCCCTAAATGAAAAACCATTGAAAATAAAAATTTTCAATGCAGAAAAACTTGATCTGGTTGTTAAGTTTATATATGAGGAAAACGAGAAACGCTATTTCACTGAAAGTGAGGATTTGAATTTGATCGTTAAGTTTTTGGGACAGCTTGCGCCAATGGAAACGATATCTGAATATTCGAATTACAAGAAAATCTAAATGGTATGAACAGGCACTGAACACCTTTCTTTTTTATTTTTTCATTATAGCATTTTTTATTAAAATTATATTCAGATTTGTTTATAATACCAACGCCTCCCAGATATAGCCAAATAAAGGGTTAACATGAAGATAGCCGATACAAATGAAGTCTTAGCCTTGCTGAAAAAAGTGGCAACGGGTGATGAGCATTCATTCAGTTTGTTGTTTGATAAATATCGACCAAATATTTATACCACTGCTTTGAGAATTATTGGGGACGAATGGACGGCAGAGGAAATTCTTCAGGATACTTTTCTAAAGGTTTGGCTTAACCGGGAAATACTTCCTGATCTCGAAAATTTCGGAGGATGGTTGTATACGATTGCCAGGAATTTGACCTACAATTCGATAAAACAGGTGCAAAGTGAAAAGAAGAAACTGGTTAAGGCGGCAAAAGAATCAATTTCAGTTTATTACAGACAGACCGATTATTTAACTGAAGACAAAGAGTTTGAGCATATTCTAAAGCTGGCGATTGAACGGCTTCCTCCAAAACAGAAGCAGACCTATCAGTTGATCAAGGAACAGGAAATGAAGCGAGAAGAGGCTGCCTTGGCTTTAAACGTATCCGCTGAAACGGTGAAATGGAACCTGGATCAGGCGATGAGGAGTATCCGTGCTTTTTGTATGGCTCATCTTAAAGACGCACCTCTAATTATTGGGTTATATTTTTCTGCAAAATATTTTTAAGCCTTACCCCCCAAAGTCTTTTTGTTATTGTCTATTCTTTTTAAACAGGGTATAATGTTATTACCCGTATTTATTTAAGGAATATTGTAATGAACGAAACCAGACTTGAATATTTATTTGAACTTTCTATGAAGCAGAAAGCATCTGCCGAAGAAATGGAGGAAATGACTAGTCTAATGACTTTGCCTGAGCATGAAACACTCGTTAAAGCTTTGCTCTTTAAGGTCTATCAGATGCCAAAAAAGGAAGTTGATATTGACCCGGAAAAAAGCGAAGCCATACTTCAGGCGATTTATCAGGCAGTACCACTTCCTCCAAGGTCCGCAAAACTTTCTTCAGCTAAACCGCTCTTTAAATGGGTTTCGGTAGCCGCTGCAGTTTTGGCGCTTTTAACGATAGGAATTTTATTCTTTATCCAGAAAAAGAAACCGTTGCCACAAATAGCAAAACAGGATAAGCAGCTTATAGTTCCGGGAAGTAATAAGGCAATTTTAACTTTGGCGGGTGGATCTAAAGTCGTGTTAACTGAAGAAGTAGGTAAAGTAGCCAGCCAGGGCACTGTAGTCATTACAAAAACGGCCAAAGGGCAACTCACCTATAATAATACCAGCGCTGCCTCGTCGTCAAGTGGGTATAATATTATCGAGACCCCAAAAGGTGGGCAGTACCAGATAACGCTCGCAGATGGAACTAGAGTTTGGCTAAACTCAGCATCTACATTAAAATACCCTGTAGTATTTAAGGGGAGGGAACGCAAGGTTGAACTTAATGGAGAAGCCTATTTTGAGGTGGCGAGAAATAAGAAGCTTCCTTTTAGAGTGGTAAGTGATAAGCAAACAGTGGAGGTGCTGGGGACGCATTTTAACATCAACAGCTATAAGGACGAGCGCAAACAAATGACTACCTTGCTGGAAGGAAGCATAAGGGTGTCAGTCTTAAAAAATACGACCCTACTTAAACCGGGACAGCAGGCTCAGGTTTGGAAAAATGAAACGATTGAGGTTTCAGAAGCCGATATAGAAGAGGCCGTAGCCTGGAAAAATGGTTATTTCAGGTTTCATCGTGAAGATATTGAAAGCATCATGAGAAAGGTGTCCAGGTGGTATGATGTAAATGTAGAGTTTAAGGGGGGGATTTCGGATGAGAAGTTTAATGGAACCATTTCAAGAACTAAAAATATTAATCAGGTGCTGGAAATGCTGGAGATTACAAATGCAGTTCACTTTAATATTGAAGGAAGGAGGATTACAGTTATGAAGTAGAACTACCTATCCATAATAATACAAAGCCAGGAACCGACGCTAATCGAAATCCTGGCCAGGTCTGGAATATTTAAATAATTAATTAATTAATCTTAACCGCGTAATGCCAGGCATCTCGACAATGAATAGGCACACGCATAAACCAAACTGAACAAATGTACGAAATTTGGAAATCAAACTTATGCACTCTTCCGAGAGGCGTAACTAAACTGATATTGGTTATGAAATTGACCATTTTATTACTAATGACCGTGATCTTGCAATTAAGTGCGAATTCGTTTGCACAAAAAATCACTTTGTCCGAAAAAAATGCACCCCTGACCAGGGTCTTTGAAAGTATCAGAATGCAGACAGGATATGACTTTTTAGTCACGGAGAGTATGCTGAAAAATGCGAAACCAGTAAATATTCAGGTAAACAATGAAGAGTTTTTAATCGTGTTAAATAAGGTATTTGACAATCAGAACCTGACTTTCGTCTTTAAGAACAATTCGATCATCGTGAAAGAGAAGCCATTGTTAATTCGGCTTTCACCATCTAGCTCGGAAGCAATTGTAGATGTTTCGGGAATGGTTGTAGATGAAAGCGGAAAACCTATACCCGGGGCTAATGTCAAAATAAAGGGAATGGACAAGGGAGTTGTCACTGATGTTGAGGGTAAGTTCAGATTGACTAATGTTAAAAACGGTGCAATTCTCGTGATCTCTTATCTTGGGTATGTTGCTCAGGAAGTCAAAGCAGTTTCTGGTACGGAAATGACCATAACATTAGTTGTTGGTAGTAGTGAATTGAGTGAAGTAGTTGTAATCGGCTATGGAACTCAAAAAAGGGATTTACTTACCGGTTCCGTGGTGACGATGAAAATGGATGATGCCCGGAGAAATACACCAACAACAACTATGGGAAATTTACTGGCCGGACAGATGGCCGGTGTGAGGGTAAACACGCCAGCAGGACGTGCCGGAACGGCGCCTGAAATTAAAATAAGAGAAAAATCGTCCTTTAACAATCAAAATGTTTTATATGTTATTGATGGTATGGTTACGGATAATGCCGCTGATTTTAATAACCTTAGCCCTAATGATGTTGACAATATTACCGCATTAAAGGATGCTGCAGCAACTGCCGCATATGGAGCTCGTGCTTCCGGGGGAGTAATTGTAGTAACAACCAGACGTGGAGAAAAAGGTCAAAAACCAAAAATCAGCTACTCATTTAATACCGGTTTTGATAAAAGAGGAAAGAACGCGGAAAGAACCAGCGCTATTGAAGGTGGAGAAATCTATAACCGCATTAATCCGAATGCATCCGATCGTTGGACGCAGTCAGATTTTGATTACTTCAAAAATATCAACAATGGATGGGGATATGACATTATTGAAGATATCTGGCAGGATCCATCAACCACAACACACAACCTGAGTGCTTCAGGTGGAACAGAAAAGCTTAGCTATTTTGTAGGTGGTTCTTATGTAAAACAAAATGCTTTTCAAAAAAATACATCTTTTGATAAATACAATATTCGGATTAACATTACGTCAGATGTGACAAAAGATCTAACTTTTTTTGCCGGCCTTACTGCAAATAATAACATTACGCATAGGCCTCCTGGGAATAATGAAACGGATGATTATCGTGCAGAACTATTGAGACAGCCTTATCAACCCGTATGGACTGATGCAGGTAATCCTATTGCGTTTGACTGGCATAACTTAGGTGCAGAGATGAGGGGTGATGGAGGTTATTCCAAAAGTAATCAGCTCAAGCCCGTAGTAAACCTGAAGGGGACTTATAAAATCCCGTTGATCCAGGGTCTTAGTGTTTCTGCTCAATACATCAAAGCGCTTAACAATGAGCGTAATAAGCGCTATTTTAAACGCTATGATTTGTGGATAATGAAAACCTTCGATACACCTAAACAAATCAGTACCAAAGAATCTGATATGCTATCGACAAAGAAATCTGGCCATAACTCAGAGTTCCTTGAAGAAAGTTATTACTGGAATGATGATGCTCAATTGAATTTTCAGTTGAACTATGACCATACTTTCTTAGATAAACATCATGTACAGGGATGGGTTACTTATGAAAGAGCAGAGAATAAAAGCGGTGGTTTTTTAGGAGGTCGAGAAAATTTCCCAGTTTACTATACTGATCAATGGTGGGCTGCAAGTAGTATCCGCGCTGACGATTATGCCAGTGGAAATACAGAACAATCTATTGGTAGAAAGTCATATGTAGGACAGTTTTTCTATGATTACAGCAGTAAATACCTGGCAAGTTTTACTTTCCGTTATGACGGATCGTATAAATTCGCCCCTGCTAACCGTTGGGGATTCTTCCCTTCAGCTTCAGTAGGTTGGGTAGTTTCCCGTGAAAACTTTTTCAAGAATGTGAAAG
Organism: Pedobacter nyackensis; assembly: GCF_900176505.1. Taxonomy (GTDB): domain Bacteria; phylum Bacteroidota; class Bacteroidia; order Sphingobacteriales; family Sphingobacteriaceae; genus Pedobacter; species Pedobacter nyackensis. The sequence continues at coordinate 302,826 of NZ_FWYB01000005.1, forward strand.
GAATAGATTTACTGAAATTAAGAGCTTCTTTAGGAAGTACCAGTGCTGATAACATTAATGCATGGCAGTACCAACAAGAATACAGGAATGGAAGCGCTGCTTACTTTGGAAACAGTCCAAGTAGTAATGTTGGTATTCAGTATGGACCAATGGTTAATCCAGACATCACATGGGAGAAAACACGAAACTATAATTTTGGTATTGACGTGAATTTCCTGAGGCATTTTAATGCTACTGCAGAGTATTTTAGAACAAAGACTTACGATATTCTTATCGGTAGGATAGCTCAGGTACCCCCTACGTTTAGCCGTTCACTACCATCATCAAACTATGGTGAGTACAGATCAGAAGGTGTTGAATTTACATTTGGCTATCGCAACAGAACCAGTAATTTGAATTACTATGCGAACTTTAACGCCAGTTATGCTAATGCCGTTCCGGTTTTCAAAGATCAAAACATTACTTATCCATATCAAAATGAATTAAACCAATCGAGTTCAAGGGTAGTCACCTATACCAATACCGGCATGCTTCGCACTAAAGCTGATCTCGATGCTTTTGTTGCTGCCAATCCGAATTATAAATTTCATGGCAGAGCACCTGCTGTAGGTCAGTTAACCTATGCTGATTTAAGTGGTAAAGGCGGTGTGCCAGATGGTATTGTGGATGACTGGGATCAATCGGTTGTTAAGAAAAATACTAATCCCATTTCATTAGGTCTGAATTTTGGATTTGAGTGGAAAGGCTTTAATCTTGATGCTAGTTTTGCAGGTAATCTACATACGTACAGAATGGTGAATAACCTGGTTGATGGGAATGTGGAATGGAACCGTATGTGGAAGCCATGGGCTTATGATTCATGGACCCCTGAAAATACTCAAGCCTCATTGCCATTACGTTATTCTGCAAATGATGGAACCAGTTGGGTAACCAATGCTCCAAGTACTTTCTGGCTGAAGAAAGCCGATTTTTTACGCTTGCGAATGTTGAATGTTGGCTATTCACTTCCTTCAAAAATTACCAATAAAATGGGTATTAATGGCTTGAAGTTTTATTGCAGTGGATCCAATCTATTTATAATTAGTGCATTCGAGAAGAAATATTATGACCCTGAAATAGGTGGTGGATTTAATTATCCAATGATGAAATCTTTCAATTTCGGTGTGAATCTTACGCTTTAAATTTTTACAAATAAACTTTGAAAAATATGAAACGAAATAATAAATATATAAAACTCTTGCTTAGTTGTATATCAGTAATAGTGCTGATATCAGGTTGTAAGAAGGGATTGGATTATCCAAATAATGGAGTAATTAGTCCAGAAATGGTATGGAGTGACCCTAAGATGATCAAGGCTTACCTGAATGATATTTATGGAAAATCAATGCCGGGCTGGGTATTCAATGGGCACGATTCAGATGAAGCAATCAACGCTCCTAAAAATTTCGGGAATTATTTGCGTGGTATTATTTCGGAAACGGGTACTAATGCAGGACTTAATTACGAAATCATAGACAAGGCTAACTTTTTTCTGGATGAATTAGCAAATGTTCCTGCTACTGTTTTACCTGTTGAATTGAAGAGCCAATATGTTGGTGAAGCCAAATTCTGGAGAGCCTGGTCTTATTGGGGTATGGTAAATCGTGTAGGTGGAATTCCACTTATTTTACACAAGCAGGACTTTAATGACGTACCAGGCTTGTTTAAGTCGCGTAATAAAACATCGGAATGTATTACCCAGATTGTTAAAGATCTTGACGATGCCATTCTTTCACTGCCTGGTGTTTATGCTAATGCAGGTGCAGACTATGGCCGTATTACCAAAGTTGCAGCGATGGCTATGAAGGGAAGGGTTCTGCTTACTTATGCAAGTCCGCTGTTTAACCCTACCAATGATCCTGCACGTTGGGAGGCAGCCTACAATGCTTGCAAAGCAGCAGTTGATTTCGGCGCAACGCAGGGGCATGATCTGCATCCACGTTTTCATACCATATGGACAGATGAACGCAATAAGGAAGTAGTGATGGTAAATCAATTCTTTTATCCTGGCCACGCTAATAACTTTGGTGAACTTCGCCCTGGTGCAGAGAATAACAATCAACCTTTGTTATCGCTTTTACTTGCTTTCCCTAAACGGGATGGGTCTCCAATGCAATTTGATAAAAATCAATTGATTGATCCTGCTTATAACACGCAGTTCATGACAGATTTTTATAACAACCGTGATGACAGGTTTTTCTCTACGATCTATTGCGGTGGAACGCCTCAGCCTACTCCGGAAGAACAAGCTCCAGGTTATATTAAGGGGATGAGCTTTTGGAGTATTTGGAATGAGAATGAGCCAGGAAAATATGTTAATATCGCTCAAAAGATTCATCCGGGGTATAGCGGTAATATGGGTTGTACCGGATTCTTTCAACGTAAAGGTATTGATACTACCGTTAATACGGTGGATCGCTTCAAGGCCCAAACAGATTGGGTGGAGATGCGTTATGCCGAATTACTGATGAATTATGGCGAATGTGCCAACGAATTTGGCAAATCAACGGAGGCTCTGGAAGTATTGAAAAGGATCAGAAAGCGTGCAGGTATTACTGCAGGTATTGATGGGAACTACGGTATCGTGGCTACGTCGCAGGTTGATTTGAGAGAAGCTTTTATCAAAGAACGTCAGGTGGAGTTTGCATTTGAAAATAAGCGTTTCAATGATCTGCGCCGTTTAAAACGTTATGATATCATGAATAACCAGGTTGGAAGACATGGCTTGTATATTACTGTGAAAGACATGAATAACTTGCCTGGTCCTTATGAAAAAATCACTAGCGCTGTAACTCGTACTAAGTTGACTGCCAGGTATATCGATAATCTTGATGGTGATGCGTCATATAAATTTAACCTTGATTTGAATCACTGGTTCTATGCCCTTCAGCCATCTCAAATTTCGCAATCTAAAAATGTTTTGCTGCAAAATAAAGAATGGGGCGGAACTTTTGACCCATTACAATAAGTTAAAATGCTGGGATACATCAGGAAACTGGCTGTATACACATTTAGATACCTTTTAACGAAGGGGGCTGTTTAGCCCCCTTTGATTCCCAGCCTATACAATTCTGACGCTGACTATTGGATTTTCTATTGGGGTAAAAATAACGTCAAAAATGGTCAAAATAGGAGCAGTAAAGGGATTAATAAAGTCAGTTATTTGATGCTGCTAAAAACTCGAAAAATCCATATAAGGAAATTTTAAAAAAAAATGTTCAGAAAACCTTTACACACACAAATGTTATCTAATATCTACTCTAGGGGAATGCAATTGGTTATTGTATTCCTCTTATTATTCATGAGCAATGCAAATGCTCAATCGAAGAAGTTTAACTATGATTGGGAATTTGTTGGTCGCGAGTTTGCCTCTGAGGCAAAAATAGATTCCTTTCGACGCCTTGGGGCGAATTGGAATGATCAGTTTATGACAGAAAAGACAAATGTTGGGGATGCTGCTCAGGGGCTAGGAATACCTTCATTAAAAGATGAGATGGCCTCCCTAAAAGGGATGAAATGGCAATCAGTAAGTTTACCTCATATTGCTTTCCCCGAACCTTTGGTAATTATAAAGCCAAAGGAAGGGATTGCTTATTACCAAAAGCAGTTTACCATATCACCTCAACTGCGGGGTAAACGCCTGAGTATTGAGTTTGAAGCAGCGATGCAGGTTAGTGAGGTATGGTTCAATAACAAATATGTTGGACGCTTCACAGGCGGGTATTTACCTTTCGAAATTGACATTACAGATCTGGCTCATTATGGAGCGAACAATAAGATTGTATTGAAGATAAATAATAAGGCCAATCCGGTAGTACCGCCAGGTAAACCTGTAGAAAAACTTGATTTCACCTATTATTCAGGAATATACAGAGATGTATGGTTGCATGTACGTAGCCCATTGCATATTACCAATGCCATTTCAGCCAATAAGGTAGCTGGTGGGGGTATTTTTGTAACCTACCCAGTTGTTGAAAAAGCAAAGGCGGTAATAGAAGTGCAAACACACATTCAAAATCAGCAGCAAAACCAATCCAGTTTTACCATAGAGCATGAACTGATGGATAAGAATGGAAAGAGAGTGGCTTTTGTGAGCACTCCGGTAAATAAACTTGCCGGAAATACTGATCATCATTACGTACAGCGTATTAACGTGGCAAATCCTTCTCTATGGCATCCGAACCATCCTAATTTATACCGCTTACGGACCAGGGTGCGCAGTCAGCAAAAAGTACTGGATGAGCAGATTACTCGTATTGGTATCCGGAGTTTCACGATTACCAAGGACGAAGGTTTGATGATCAATGGCGAGCCATTTCATATTGCCGGAACCAACCGTCATCAGAATTACCCCTATATCGGTAATGCACTATCAGATGGAGCCAACTATCGCGATGCCTGGTTAATAAAGGCTGCGGGGATGGATGCAGTGCGTACAGGGCATTATCCTCCGGATCCGGCTTTTATGGATGCTGCTGATGAACTGGGAATTTTGATTGTTAACTGTATTCCGGGCTGGCAGTTTCTTAATCAGCATCCGGCCTTTACGGAACATGTTATGCAGGATATCCGTCATACCATTCGGCGTGACCGCAACCATGCGAGCGTATTGCTATGGGAGGTAAGTATCAATGAAGTATATCCACCTGCAGAATTTCGTTGCCGTCAGGCAGAAGTTGCCCGTAGTGAGTGGCGAGGTACAAAAAACTTTTTTACCAGTGGTGATTCATATTTTACCAAAGCATGCTATGATGTCCCGCACGATGATTGGAATGGAGATTCCGGTAATCGCAATAACACTACGTATCCAGACAATGCCTTTTTGATCAGGGAGTACGGTGATTATGAGTTTGGTGGTGGAAACAGTTCGACCAGACAGTTGAGAGCTGCAGGAGAAAAAGGTATGTTACAGCAAGCCTGGAACTTTCAGTGGGCGCATAATAAAAACCAAAAGTATGCACCTCGTGCCATTGGCGACCTTACCTGGGCATTTTATGACGGGATTGCCGGTTGCATGGTGGGAATCGAAGCCTGGGGTGTTGGAGATATCTTCCGTATTCCGAAGTATGGTTATTATTTCTTTAAGAGTCAGCAGCCCGTAAGTGTAAACCCACATCTTCCTTTTGCCAGTGGTCCGGTGGTTTTTCTTGCTACTAACTGGACTGAGCAATCAGATCCTTCAAAACTGGTGGTGTATAGCAATTGTGAGGAAGTGGCTTTGTACCTGAACGGGAAACAGGTAGCTACGCAAAAACCTGACAGCGGTCCTGAAACTGGGCATGGATCTGCTTCAAACAAGAAGCTTTATTTTAATGGAGGTAATGCAAATAGGTTACTACATCCTCCGTTTACATTTAACCTGGGTCAGTTTAAAGCTGGTACGCTTAAAGCTGTAGGCTTGATCGGCGGAAAGGTGGTAAAAGAACATACTGTATCTACGCCTGGGAAATTGGCCAACTTAACCTTGGAGGCAGGCATTAATGGTATGGCATTTAAGGCAGATGGTGATATGATTTTTGTGTATGCCAGGTTGAGCGATGCGCAGCAACAACTGTTATGGGATTGCAAGCTGCCTGTTACACTTACGGTAAATGGAGATGCAAAATTATTAAGTCCGGCAAAAGTGAATGCAGAAGCGGGCATTGCCAGCTTTATACTTAAATCAGGAAAAACCAAAGGACAGGTTGTGATCAATGCTACAACGGAGGGCTTAAAAAGCAAACCTTTTGTTTTGAAGATCAATTAGTAGTGTCTTTTTTGAAAGGTTTAAATTGATGATGATTAAAGAAATGAGAGGGGCTTAGTCGTTAAAAAAATGGGGATTAGGGAAAACAGAATAATATTAGAAAACAGATGATGAATAGAATTCACTTAAGCATAATAACTGTACTAATGCCTTTTTTAATGATGCAGCAAAGTTATGGACAAACTGAAAACAGGTGGAAAAAGTTGAGAGAGATTGCAAAAACTCCTTACCCCGACTCTTCTATACGTGTACCATCGGTAGGACATACAACTTATTTTGTCAACCCGGTAACAGGTAACGATCAAAACAAAGGCACTAAAGCATCTGTTGCGTGGAAATCGTTTGCCAATGTAAATGCTTTGAGGTTAGCACCCGGCGATAAAATTGTCATAGCACCCGGTATCCATGAGTACACATTGATGCCATTTGGTAAAGGAACGTTGAAACAGCCTGTTGTTATTGAATTTCTTCCCGGGAAGCATCAATTCACATCACCAAAATCCCTACGACGGGTATGGCATATCTCTAATACTGCCGACTTTACATTTACTCCAAAGCCTTGTGGTATATTAATGGAGGGAGCAAAGCATGTAATAATTCGTGGTGGGGGCATTAATGGGAGAGGCAAAACAATCATTATGATGAGTGGACCTGAGCGAATGGCCAAAGTTATCAATCATTTGTCAGAAGATATTTTTTATGAACATTTGGTATTCGATCTTAAACGCCCGTCGGTTTCAGAAATTATGGTTTTGAATGCAAGTGCAGACGCGGCAACAGTTCAGGTAGCAGAAGCATCTACCTATAAGATTGAAAGTGGAAAGTTTAAATGGACAGGCGATCTAGGTTATGGCTGGATTATGGCGCAGGAAGCGGACCTGAAAACAAGGAAATCGAAAAGGCTTGATAAATGGTCTCCGTTTGATGCTGCTACTGCAACCGATTTGGGAAAAGGGAAAGTACGTCTTAACTATCCAAAAAAAGATTGTAGGCTGCAAAAAGGAAAATCATATGGCTTTCGGTATATCCTTCATGATTTGTTGAGTTTTCATAATACGCACAGTAAGAACATCTCCTTCTACGATTGTGAAATTAATGCAATGACCAATATGTCATTCGTTAGCCAGTTTACTGAGAATCTTAGTTTCAGGGGAGTTAATGTTGTCCCGCCAAAAAATACCAATCGGGTGTCTCCATCAAGTATGGATGTGTTTCATTTTGCAAATTGCCGCGGACAAATTTTGATCGACTCCTGCAGGATTTCAGGAGCAGGTGACGATGGGGTGAATTATCACGGAATAAATGTTGGCATTGCAGGAAAGCCTGCAGAAAATAAATTGCAATTAAGATTCATGCAACAGCAGACTTATGGATTTGCTCCTTGCGTTCCCGGCGATGAGATTGCAGTCATCAATCATTTGACCTTGTGCGAAATAAAAGACAACCCACACCGTAAGGTAACGGCAGTGGAAGTTATGCCAGGTGATACAACCCGAAAAAATTGGATTGTTACATTGGATGGACCTGCGCCAATGTTTAACAAAGATGATGTAGTGGATAATCTTTCATGGCATGCCGATGTTACGATCCGTAACAACCTGATAGAATTAGCTTCCTGTCGTGGCATATTGGCTACTTCACGTGGCAAAATAATCATTGAAGGCAACAGCATCAATAGCCTCATGCCAGGTGTTTTAATTGAAGATGATGCTAATAAATGGTGGGAATCGGGGCCGGTTCGTGATTTATTAATTCAGAATAATACTTTTCTAAACTGCGGTATCGATATAGCTCCGCAGATAGTCAAGCTTGGTGGTTCAGTTCATGAGAACATACGCATCCTGGGGAACAAGTTTGTTGGTCAGGCAAAAACCAATCCAACAGCATCCAGAGGGGTAATAAATTGCCCGTTTATTACGGTTCGTGGTGTTAAAGGATTGAAAATATCTGGTAATAAATTCCCTGCTGAAGTATCCGTATTCACCGAAGATTGTGAAGCGGTGATTATTGAGAATAACTTAATAAACCAAAAGTGACATCTTTTTGGTTATATAAAAACTATTATAAGCCCTCGGTAGGTTAGACCGAGAAAATTTTAGATCAGGTAATTTTAAAAAAAAAATGTTCAAGAAATCTTACACACAAATGTTTCGCAAGATCTTCTCCAGGGAGATTTTAAATTTAATTATGGTTAAAAAGTTAAAATGGAATGTTATTGGGCTGATGCTCCTGATGTTCCTGAATATGGCTAGTGCTGTGCGAGCGCAACAGTTGAAAACCTCATCCTTACCGGTAAAGCAGTTTGCCCATCCGGAGCGTATCCGTTATGACGGTGCTTGTATGAACATTGAAGGCAAGGACGTTTTTATATATAGTGCTGCCTTTCATTATTTTCGCTGTCCGCAGGAGTTATGGCGCGATCGTTTTAGAAAGATCAAAGAAGCCGGTTTTAATACTGTGGAAACCTACATTGCCTGGAATTGGCATGAACGCACTATGCCTTCCGGACTGGATGATTATTCTAAATTAGATTTTAAGGATCTGAAAGCCTGGTTGAAGATGGCACAGGAGGAGTTTGGGTTTTACACCATTGTGCGTCCCGGTCCGTTTCTTTGTGCCGAATGGTCAGGTGGGGGTTATCCGCGCTGGCTGGCCAAGTTTGGTCCCGGTAAAGGTGGATTGTGGTTACGTGGTGCCGATCCTGAGCATATTAAATGGTCTGTTCATTGGTATAATGCCGTTTCTAAAGCGTTAGCTCCGGAACAGATCACCCGAAAGAAGAAGGGACAGAAGGGGATTATTATGTTTCAGATCGAAAATGAATATGATGCACACGGGACTAAAGACAAAGAAGTTTTTTTAAAGGCCTTGTATCATTCTTATAAAAACAATGGCATTGATGTTCCATTGTTTACCTGCCTTACCGGTCAAACCAGGGCGAGTAAGGATTCGGAACTGTCGCAGGTATTCGATTGCGATAATTATTATGTAGCCAATTTGAGCGATGCACCCAGTTGTGCCCGTCGTATGTTTGATCTTCGCAGACGTCAAAGCAATGCACCTGGATTTGTGACTGAATTACAGGGAGGTTGGTTTTCTTTGGTAACCGGAACATTGAGCGAAGAACACTATTCTGATGCACGACACTTTAAAGCGATTGGTTTAATGAGTATGCTTGGTGGTGGCACCGGCATCAATTATTATATGTTTTTTGGTGGTACTCATTTTGAGGGTTGGGGTGCACGGGGCATGACCACCAGTTATGACTACAATGCAGCCATCAGGGAAAGTGGAGCAACAGGACCAAAATATTTTGCGGCCAAAGCCCTTGGTGAATTTATCCATACGTATGGATCTAAATTGGTAAGATCAGTAGGTGGGCCCTGTGAGTTGCAGGACGCTCCTAAAGCGCTTTTTGGTGGACTGCGTATAGCCCCAGATGGTACTAAATTTGTTTTTCTCCACAACACGGATCCTAACAAGCCTTTGAAAGGCAGGGTAACTGTAGTGCCTGGTAAAGTGGCTCAATCCACAGAACCCATTTACAATGTGAATCAGAATGGAGAGAAAGTACTGATTAAAACAGCAGCAGTTGCTAATGAAAATACCTCTGCAACTGAAACATTTGCCGTTGATTTTAATTTGCCTGATCTTGGGACACAAGTGCTGGTTATTCCTCCAGGAGCTACACCAGAACAAGGTAAATGGTGCTTGATGGAGCCGGAAAATCCGGTTCGTCCCGCTGTGAATATTGCACCGATACGTATTGCTACTGCTTTGCGCTATGACGATCCTGTAAATGAAGCTAAGTGGAAATCGCTTCCCAAAGAAACTTCTTTGTCAGATGTAGGGATCAACGATTTTCGATATAATTTGTATCGTTCAAAGGTTACTTTGAGCGCTGCAGACATTCAGCAAGAAAACAGGTTGTTGTTTAACATGTTTACCCGTGATATTGTGTCTGTACAAATTAACGGCAAGATCCCTAAACGCCTTTTTCCGGATAAAGCAGATGCACAAACCTGGATTACACGTGGCGCCCATTCCCGCATCCGCCCTAATGAATTTGATAACCGCTTTGATGTAACTGGTTTACTGAAAGAGGGCGAAAATGAAATTGTAGTGGCATATGAAAATCTTGGTCATGCACATGGTTATGTGCCAATGGAAGAATTGGCTGGTATCAAACAGGCTGGGCTTTCTACAACAGATACCTTGTTAACACGTCCATTGCAATGGGAGCTGGCAGTCGATGTTGCAGGAGTTACAAAAGGTTTTACCTCTCCATCATTTAAGGCTGACAAATGGGAGCATATTGCCCTGAATACGCAGGATGAAATTCCTCGTAAGGGTAATGGCGTTCAACCTAAAGGCGAGCAAACAGGTTTGTTTACCTGGTACAGGGTTGAGTTCTCGATGCCGGAAAAAGATGCAAAAGTATGGATGCCATGGATGGCCAAAATTAATGCTTCAGGAAATGGGTACATGTGGCTGAATGGCCATAACATAGGTCGCCATTGGGAAGCAGGGCCACAACGTGAATTCTTTTTACCTGAATGCTGGTTGAATTTTGGAACTAAGAAGAATGTGCTGGTGTTTGGATTACGTCAAACAGTTAATGGAGCTGCCATTAATGCGGTAGAAGTGATGCCGTATCCAGAAAGTGCAGAGGTAAAACAATAATAATTTATGAAATGTACTCCGTTAAATAGCATTTACTTACTTTTCTTTTTCCTTGGATCAACGGTAAGCGTCAAGGCTCAATCATCCGATAAGGATAGTTTAGTTGTTAAACATGCATCATTGACAAAAAAAGAGCAAGTTTTTTCCCTTCAAGCTGAAAAGGGGAAGGAATCAATGTTGATTTTTAACAAAGATTTGCCGAAAATGTATAATATGGCAATTGAATTTGATGTTCTGCCCAAAAATTCGGGTTCCAAATTTGGAGTGATCGGCAGGTACCTGAATAACCAAGACTGGACTTATGTAGGATGTGATCTAACGTCAGATGTTTTAACGAATTCTCATTGGTACGTTCGCACACCAAAAAAAAAGAAGGAAATTGCCATTGAAATCTCTAAGTTTTATAAAAATTACAAGAGACACGTTCGTGTTGAATACATAGGTAAAAGCGTGGCAATTTATCTTGATGGAGAACAGGTAACACGTACTACGGTATCAATAATGGGCAATCAGTCAGGATACGTAGGCTTTAGGGTATATGATGGTGCAGAAATAGAGCTGAGCAATGTTAAAATTACTCAAGTTAGCCCCCTGATTGAAAAACCAGCAAAATCTTCGTCGATAAAACTGATTTCAGATCAAATGGAGGTTACTTTTTCCAAAGATCATCCGGCCGTTTATCAGTATCAGATAAAAGAGGGGAATGTTCAATTACCAGGTGCAAAAAAGATATCAAACGGATTTATCATTAACGGAAAGACATATGCTGCCAAAACAAAGGTTGTTGCCAGTTCAGGTAAGGTAGTTTATCAATCGGAAATACCGGAAATAAATGTGGGGATAACTACCGAATTCAGGCTTCATGACATGATGCTTGGCATGAAAATAACCCGGATTGCAGAACGTGGAAACGTTAAGGTGAAAACTATAGCTTTTCCTGATCACGATATCGTTTCAATGAACAATAAGGATGATAAAGCAATGTTGTCGATAGCCCATGATGTTAATAGTGATCAATTTTTGCCGCTGAATAACCGTTCCGTTGATACGACTGCAGGCTATGCTTCTATTGCAATCCTAAATAACAACAAGATTGCGGTCACTATTGACAACAATTCAATTTACAATGCCAAGCAGATATTGTACCGCACAACAAAAATAGGAAATGAGTATTTTACCTCCCTGTTTAGTAATGAATGGATTTATAGGGGCATCAATAATGAGTTGCTTCCCTTACCGGAGATGAAAATTATCTTTGCAAAAGATAATAATGGTAACCAAACTGTAGATTGGCAAGATGCTGCCTATGTTTTGGCTCAGGTATACCCGGAACCTTATGGCGCTGATCTGATCAGAAATGTTTATGCCACCATTACCATGAACTTTGCCAGTGGCGGGCAGTACCCTTTCTTACGCCAGTTGGATAATATCAAAAAGTTTAACCTGGCTACGGATGGTTTCGGACAGATGCTTGAACTGAAAGGATATCAATCTGAAGGCCACGATAGTGCCCATCCTGATTATGCTGGTAACTATAACCGGAGGGCAGGTGGACTTACTGATTTACAATATTTAACCGAAAAGGCGAAACAATATAATGCGCATATTGGGGTCCACATCAATCATAGTGAAGCTTACCCCGAGGCAAAAGCCTATGATCGCGAAATTATAACAGACATACCCGGTTGGGCCTGGCTGGATCAGGCTTACCTGATTAATAAGGAAGCAGATGTTAAAAGGGGAACATTTGTACAAAGGATTGATCAAATGAAAAAGGATTTGCCCAACCTTTCTTTTGTTTATATTGATACTTACCGTGAACACCGGTCGATCGCAAATTTTACAGCTCAGCATTTCAATAAAAATGGATGGCCTGTCTGGACCGAAGATCCTGAAATATTTTATAGAGAAGCAATATGGACGCATTATCCCCCTCATGCGAAGAGCCTGATCTCTCGTTTTGTTCAACATAAATTCCGAGACGGCTATGCCGCTCATCCTTTATTGCTGGGTGGTTATTCCCGTAGTGCTGAAATTGGTTTTATGGGCTGGCAAAAGGGAAGGGATTTTAATGGGGTATTGCAAAATTTCTTTACTCAGCAACTTCCTTATCGTTTCCTGATGTACCATGCATTGAAAACTATAAATGATCATAAAGCAGTGTTTGAAGCAGGTTTGGTCTCAGAACTAATTAATGGTGTAAATAAAATGAGTCAAAATGGTCACCTGATAAAGGATGGTGATAACGTATTTATTCCATGGAACCCTGTTACCAAAGAAAAAATTTATCACTACAATACTAAGGGTGGAACATCTACCTGGACATTGCCAGATGGCTGGAAATCTACAGGTACGGTGAGTTTGTATAAGCTGACTGACCAAGGACGCGAATGGCTTGCAGATTTACCTATCAATGCACAACGGGAGATTACCATAGCAGCTGCCCCTAAACAAGGTTATGTGATTTACAAGAACAAAGTAGCTGATGCTACTCCAATGATTTGGGGTGCCGGAGGATTGATTTCGAATCCAGGATTTGATGGAGGTTTGTCTGGTTGGACAATCAGTGGTAAAGGTGCACAGGTTGTGAAAACTCCCTATGGACAGGATATTTTGCAAATGGCAGGCACTGCAAACGTCAGCCAGGCTTTGAAACTTGAAAAAGGTGCAACTTATACCTTGTCAGTTTGGGCTAAGGTAGACGGTGAGGGGAGGGCCATCCTCTCTATTGGAAACGAATCTTATTCAATAGCCGAAAGTAAGGTGGTGAATTTCACGGATAACACAGATAGATTCAACACCAAATTTCAACGCATGAAAGTCTCTTTTGTTTACCAGGGAGGAAGTAATGTGCTGAACCTTTCTTTTAAAGGTGTTGCAGAAGGTTCTTTTGTGCAATTTGATGATGTGAGGATTGTAAAAGGTGTTAATCAAGAATCTGCTCATGCTTATTTCGAAGATTTTGAGCATGTGGATGAAGGCTGGGGACCATTTATTGCAAGTAAAGCGAGTTCTTATAAAACGCATTTGTCTGAACGTCATGAAGGATACACTGAGGATACTATTGATGGGAATTTCTCGCTAAAAACATGGCAGGAAGGAAATGGTGAAGTTTACCGTACCTCGCCAGCTATGATTCGTTTCAGGCCTAATACTCCCTATAAAATCAAATTTGATTATAAATCTACAGAAAAGGGAGTTTATCGGCTGGTTGTTCGTTCTGTAAAAGACAACAAAGAGCTGATTAATGTTCCACTTGATGGGACCTCTGTTTTCTCTGGAGAATTTACGACAACCAATACGGATGATTACTATATCTGCACAACCAAGAAGGGGAATGGTATTCTGGTTATTGATAATTTTTCAATCGATGGGAATCTTGATCAATAAGCATTATAATTTTCACATTTTACACACACGAATTAAATTTTAAGATGAATAAGTTTTTGTTTACACTGTCCTGTTGCTTTTGGAATGCAAGCCTGAATGCACAATCCAAATTGGGATCAGATGTATATACCTCCGATAAAGGGGATGGTACTTTTAAGAATCCCATATTATGGGGCGATTGGCCGGATCCGGATATCATCAGGGTTGGGGATTATTTTTATTTCGTTTCGACTAGTATGCACTATGTGCCCGGCTCTCCTATTTTGAAGTCAAAGGATCTGGTGAACTGGGAAATGGGAGGTTATGCACTTGACCGTTACGATGAAGATCCCAGGTTTGATATGAATGGAGGAACTATGTATCTAAATGGTTCCTGGGCCAACACCATCAGGCATCATTAGGGACTGTTTTATGTCGGTTTTTGTACACCCAAAGGATGGGGCTCTCCGAAAGGACATTTTTCTATTTGTACGGCAAAGGATGTGAAAGGCCCATGGAAACGGACAATCTTCCCGGAATACCTCTATGATCCGAGTTTATTTTTTGATGATGATGGCAAAGTGTATGTCGTGCATGGATCAAGGGAACTCTATGTAACAGAGCTCAATGCGGATGCACTTTCTGTAAAGGGTGATAACATCAAGATCTGGGATAAAACCATTGACCGTCCTGCAGGTTCAACAGCTCATTATAAAACATATGGTATGGAAGGATCACATATGTATAAAATAAATGGATATTATTACCTGACCAATCCTGCAGGAGGTACCGAAGGCTGGCAGGTGTGTTTGCGTAGTAAAAACCTTACCGGTCCTTATGAAAGCAAAATCATCTATCAGGATGAAAGTTCCTATCCTAATAATGGCCTGCATCAGGGTGGGATGGTGCAACTTAAGAATGGAGATTGGTGGTTTATCATTATGCAGGATCGGGGCCCAATTGGAAGGGCGCCCCATTTATTACCAGTAACATGGGTAGATGGCTGGCCTATGTTGGGCGAAAATGGTAAGGGATATGCATCTGGTAAAAAGCCTGATGTAGGAAAAGCATTCCCAATTGTTAATCCGGCTACTTCGGATGATTTTAATAAAAAAGAGCTCGGAATGCAATGGCAATGGAATCATAATCCCGACAATACAAAATGGTCTTTGTCAGAACGAAAAGGACATATGCGTTTGCATGCTTCATTTGCTAAGGATCTGAAGAATGCTCGGAATACCCTTACCCAAAGGGTGCAGGGACCAACTTCGGAAGGAACTGTGGAAATGGATGCATCGGGGCTTAAAGATGGTAATCTCGCTGGATTTGGGGTGTTCGAATTCCCTTATGCTTTTATAGGTCTGCGGAAAGAGAGCGGAAAGCTTAACCTGGTAATGGTAAATGATGGTAAATTGATTGATAGCATCAGTGATTTTACCCATAATAAAGTATGGATCAGAGCGAATGTTACAGACAAAAAGTTTATTGCCAATTTTTCATATAGCACGGATGGGAAGAACTTTAAACCTTTTGGCAATACGCTAAAGATGGGATTAGGTTTAACCTGGACAGCTAACCGTTTTGCGCTATTTAATTTTACCACTAGAAAAGAGGGTGAGGGCGGCTTTGCGGATTTCAACTGGTTTCACTTTAAAGCGGAATACTAATACATTTTATGTTCTTTATAACGACGGAAATCAGATTGGATTCCTCCGCAAAACAATGCCCCCAAATAGTATCTAACTATTTGGGGGCATTTTTATGTCTATAGGTATATTAATTCAGCATTAATTCTATTACAGGAATTTCGAAATTTGGTTTTTTTGCTGGTAATTTTAAAACCAGGGTATTTCCAGTAGATTTTTTGGCATCTATTTGAATTTCTGAGTTGTCGTGCAGAAATTGTGCATAGTTTACTTTGTCTTTATAACCCTCCAAATAAATATAACTTGTACCAGGGTATTCGAACAAATGAACATACAACCGCTTGCTATCCTTATTATAGGTAAGCTTGGTGCCTTCGCTTACCTTAAAATCGGCTGGGGCAAAAGTACAGTGGTATATGGATTTCGAATTGGCGTGCATCCATAAGCTTAGGCTGTCCAATGCTGTTACCGCCCTGTGATCGAATTCGCCGCGTGCCGTAGGACCAACGTTTAACAATAAATTACCGCCATTTGCTACCGAAGTAATAAGCAGATCCAATAATTTTCTATTGCTTTTCCATGTATTTTCGTCACGGTGGTATCCCCATGATCCTGAAAAGGTTTGACAGGTGGTCTGATACGGGTTTTACTTTACAGTTTTGAGAGGGGTTAATAATTATAAAATTAATTGTTTTTCTTTAGTTCTATTATACTTTTTTCTACAGTTTTTCCACCGCTTAATTAACGGTTGTTCAGTAGTATGAGCAATTACTGGTGTGAGATAATCGCAACTCATATGTGGACGAAGATGATTATAAGAGTCAATGCTTTTAGCAACCTCATGCATCGCTTGACTCCTGGATTGAAAAATACGATTAAGCTTAAATTCTGTTTTGAGAATCCCATTTATCCTTTCGGCTATGGGGTTCTCATAAGCTTCTCCGTTTTCAGTCAT
>NZ_FWYB01000012.1:0-50372 GCF_900176505.1 Pedobacter nyackensis
TTGCTCATAATCGAGCTGCTCATCTTTTCTCATTTTATAAACTGTGTCTCTAAGTTAACAATTAACTATTTTGACACAGTTTATTTTACACCCTCCATTACAAATTGCGTGATCAGGATATGGTCTTTTTTGATAGCCAATGGAAAACGCTTTTAATTGCATTCAGTCTCCCAAAACCTATCTTGCCAAGGTTCAATTGCAAGTGAGACTTCTCTGATGTCTTGGTATCTATTGGCAAACCCAAAAATTCGAATATATAAGGATCTTTTATTAATTGTTGAGCTCTTGGAGTTTCTTGCTTACTCGTATCTAATACACGTCCGATGTACTGCGATGTTATATTACGCTGTAACATACGTGTATTCCATCCTGATTCAATTGCATGAATGACATATTGATTTCTCAAACTTTCTGTTTCAAGTCGGCTTATAATTCTATAATGAGTCCAACTCAATTCGTGACGCACTGCGTCACGAATTGGAAAAGCAATATAAAATTGCCGGATATTTCTTAGATTACTCTCATCAAAGCCTTTTCCAAATTCAAGTGTAAGCTGTTGAGCTAAGTTTTTTAACACAGCTTTCCCGTACACGGCCTTAGTATTACCCTGCTGTTCATCCTCAACAATAAGGTATCCAATTTGCCAATACATCTGTAATAAAATGGCATTGCTATTCTGATATGCCTTTTGCCTGGCATGAGTTACAATTTCAGTAATTTGCTTAAAAAGAATACTCGGTTTTTGTAGTTCCCTCATGTTGAAGTATTTTCATCTAGTCAAAATTACAGAGAATAACTTTAATAAACCCACATAGGAGATTGCTCTAGAATCGAAAACCAATATTGGGCATAAAAAAGCCGTCTCCATATGGAAAAACGGCTTTTTGTTTTGTGGACCCAACTGGGTGCTTCTCGAACCATTTCCTGTCTGATTTACGGTTAATCGCAGATTTGACTACCAAACCTCCAAATTTCTCATATACCTAAAAAGGACAAATGATCTATTGGATACTTTCTAATGTCCTAAAGTTCTTAAGCATCATCACTATAGAATCAGAGGAGACATTTTTATTGTTAAATACGATTCGATCACTTTGTATTTTAAATGCAAAAGTGTAGACTTCCTTGATTTTAATAGGAGGTTGGTGAAATTTGATATCTATTTTTTCTCTTTCCGAAAATGGTAAATAGTAAGTGTAGTTTTTATCAGGTTCTACTGTATCTCCACTTAAAATATCTAAAAAACAATGAAAAGGGTATTTCGCCTTCTCATTATAAGCTTTTTTTATATTAAATGTATCGGGTACTCCCACAGGTAAACCTTCAATAAAAGCTTTGTCTTTGTTAAAACGAATTGCTTCTCTTTTTAACACTTTCTTATTTTTCATACTTAATAATGTGACTTCCTTATTTTGCTTAAAAGTATCGATAACCATGGTTACAGGTCTTTGAAAATATTGAACTGTTTGAAGGAATAGACTATCGCCTTTTATTTTATAATTCCCGCTACTTTTACAAGCGCCAATTCCGACGGTTCCATATCCTGTAACTACTAAGCTGTATGTACCATTAGACAACAGCCAGAGGGTCTTTGCTCCATTACTATATGTAAAATTTGTATCAGTACCAAGTTTAAGACTAGGATAATCTTCACCAGCAGTAGTTATAACACTAAAAGAATTTGTAGTAGCTACTTGTGCACTTAAATTGCAGATACCTAATAAGGTAATTAAACCCAATAATAGACTTTTTTTGATCATGTTTATACGTAAACAAATAATGGTTTGATATTGTAAATGCCACATCTAACCTTGTTTTTAATTTCGTTATAATACAAAAATACGAAGAAGATCTGGTGAATTTTGATAGGGGGGATACAAGAGCTCCACTGCTTGAGCTTGAAGGTTAAAGATGAATAAATAGATTTTTATGCGTGTATACATATGTCCTTGAAACAATGCAGTCATGAAACCTACTGCCGTCCGATATCCCCGGCTAAATGGAACGGTGATCTATCGGAATGGAGTGGCTATTCATCATTGTGGTCGCCATTTATGATACGCTTTCTAAAGTATTGAGATACCGCTGTATTTTTAGATGAGTCTATCCGATCGATCTTCAATTCGCTATCACTGAGCATCTCATATTTGCAATTGACTACATTACTTTCATCATACTTGAGTGTAATGGTGCGCTTTATCGTATCAACTGCGTATGAAACATCATGAATGTAACTTGACGCACCAGATTCATCGTATTTGCCATATGCTCCAAAATATACTTTAAGATCACGACTAGCAAGCGTGCTATCCGCACTTTCCTCCTTTTCCAACAGCCACTCTACAGGTTGTTTGTTTAGCCAATCTCCTGTTAACTCATTACGTTGATTTCTGTATTCAATCAATGGCGTTAATGCAAGGTATCCCACCACAGCAATCAAAACTATGTTAATGCTAGTTTCAATTTTAGTAAGCTTGAATGGAACCCCGCGATTTATTATCACCATCAGGAGCGACTTGATCTTAGTCCACTCAAAGACCAGTACCAAAATATTCAATATAAGTAAAGCGCTGGCAATAACCTTAGTTCCGACCCAAAGATTCAGTGCATAATTGATTAGAAACACATTAAGCGTGACTGGTAACATAAGCGTTGCACCCAACAAAGTTGTCCTTCTAAACAATAACAAGATGGCGGGTATCAATTCAAGGAAACCTAACAGTACCTGAAACCATGCTGATTGTCCCAAAAATGCCCAAGCAAGTGTAGTTCCTGGTACCGACTCCAAACTTTGTGATTGTGTTAAGGCAAATCCTGTTAGAACAAATTGGGTTCTGAATATCTTTGTTAAAGCATAAGGAAGCATAGTTATACCTAACAGATATCTAATGATCCCTAGATACAAATGTTTTTTGGTAAGGAAGACGAGCACTTGGTTCATGTTTTTATAGCCTGTTGTATCAAAACTAATAATTTAAAACAGTATATGGTACTGGTGTTTATTATCAAGTTACCATCACGGACAATTCATTCCTTAACTTAGGCTTCGCTCAAAGGGGCGGCTTAACTGAGGCGAAGTCTGCTGCAATAGTTCTTCATGTTGTAATGGAAATTGCCTGTCAATTTTCAATGCATTAAACCATGCATTGGCCAATCGGGGCCAACTCTGGGTAAATATTTGTTCTGATTTGCTGTATAATTTCAGGTAGTGGGTAGTTGAAGTATTTATATTCACCCAGGCCAAAACGGTAGCATTCCATCGCTACCGTTTTTCTGTAAGCCTGTGGATGATCATAGCTTTGTATCAGTTCATTGCACTGCTTGTCCGATAAGAATTTTGAAATGATTGGAAAACCCTTTTCGTGTATTTCTTCAGTAATGAAATCCCAGTCGATTTGTTCTAATACTTTACTCATTATCTGATAATTGAAATTCCTGCGTCAACTGTTATTTCCGTTCCGTGAATATAAGATGCTTCCCCAGAGGCAAGAAACAATACCGCATTGGCAATTTCCGATGGGTTGCCAAACCGTTTAAACGGTATGGTCGGTATGATGCTTTGAATGGCACCATCAATTTGTTCAGGGCTTAAACCGGTGTTGTTAAATCCATTTGTTTTAATATAGCCAGGACTGACGCCGTTAACGCGAATACCTTTTTCCGTACACTCTGCAGCGAAGGTTTTAATGAATGACTGTACGGCTGCCTTCGCTGCCGAATAAATAGAAAAATTTGTCATCCCTATTTCTGTAACAATGGAGGTATTCAAAATAATTGAACTTCCATCAGACATCAGGGGAAGTATCTGTTGTACGGTAAAGAAAGTTCCCTTTACTAACATATTAAACAGCTCATCAAAATGTGCTTCGTCCGCAAATTCAATAGGTGCAAATTTTCCATAACCTGCATTTATGAAAAGTACATCAATGTGACAAGTGTATTGACGTACTTTTTCCGTCAAAAGAAAAACATCATTCATCTTGCCTGCATTTGACACAATACCGAACGCATTTTCTCCAAGCTGTGCCAAAGCCTTAGTTACCGTTTCAGCGCTACGTCCTGTGATGATTACACGACCACCTTCGTTGATGAACTGTTGGGCTGTGGCAAAACCCATTCCATTTGTTCCACCTGTTATCAGCGCAAACTTCTTTTTAAATCTTTGCATTACTTCGTTTTAAATTTATATTGCAAAGATGGCCTGCTTTTCTACTGTAGAAAACCCGAAGCTTGCTACATTTATACCAAATGTCAATCCCTAAAGAAGATATATATAAAATCTGTGCAGATCTGAAACTTGGTTATGAATTGGGTGATCGTAAACCTATGGTAATTGATGTAATTAAACGTATTGTAATTAGTTATGTGGATTTTTAATTTCTTATCATATTAATGGCTGCAGTCATATTACAAGCACCGGTTTTAGCAATAATGTGTTTTCTATGGCTTTTAACTGTTTCAATGCTTAGATTCAATTGGTCAGCAATTTCCTTAGTTAAAAGCCCTTTTCTGACTAATTCGACTACTTGTCTTTCTCTTTCAGATAGTTTAGGATAGGAGTCAGAGAACTCTTGTTCATGACAAAGAACATAAACACCTGATTCAGATAATTGATGAATAGTCAAGTTAATATAGTTATTGAATTTGAATCCGGTGATGTTAGTATTGTAAATATATTCCATTGTTGGCTTCCCGTCATCAGTAAAATCGATAAAAGTACTCTGCCTTAGGATCTGTATGTAGTCATTGCTAGCTGTTTTTATCCTAAGGTTATAACTAAATCTTAATCTTGAGCGCTGGGTTGGGGCAGTCTTGTAATAATAGGAGAAGATGGCTAGATGGACCTCTCTTAGTTTCCGCATGTCTATAGAATGAATTATGCTAAATGTGAAATTTAACCCCCTTTCAAAGAAAGCATCAATATTATAGCCTAAAACATTTTTAACCGAATCACTAATAAAAGTGTATTGCATGGTGGCCCAATTAAAGATTGAGCAATATGCCGAGCCGATATCTTGGACAATATTTTCTGAAATATTGTTTCTTTGAGAGGCGTTGCTTGATCCAATACGTGATTTGCTTGAATAGCCAGCAAGTCGATAAAGTTCACTGGGGGTGAGATGAGATAGTGAATCCATACGCTAATTGATTAGATAATTTAAATATAAAGAATATTTATTGTAATAAAAGTGTTGATTATCACTCTTTTGAGGGATTGTGAAAGAAAACTATAATCTAGATCTTGCATGTGAGTTAGATTTTAGTTAAAATTTTTTCTCGATTTATTGTCGGTGCGGATGTTTAGGATTGATGAACTTCTTATTTAATCTATTCAGTATGTATTTTAAATTTCTTCCATGGTTACAGTATTTTGGTTATAATAATACGTCTTCGTTTTTAAGGAACGTCAAAGCCTTGAGGAATTCGAGAGATATAATAAAGGTAATAATCCTATTACTATTTTGTTTGCTAGGCGAACGAGGTTTTTCGCAAAACAAGTACCGAATTAAGCACTTAAGATTAGATGGTTTTACTGTAAACTTTGAATTCCCACCGCATGCGAAATTAGGAAGAGAAGGCTTATTTGGGAATAAGGAAATTGTAAATTTTAGAAGTAGGTTTAGATTTCACACCGTGACAATTAAAGGAATTAGTAATAATTACCAGCAATCAGTTGAAAGAATTGAAGAAGCATGTTATAAACATAGCAGGTCTCAGAGACTCCATGCTGGAAGCTCTGTAACTAAGATTGATTCTGTAGCTAAGTTATATTTAACAAACGAAGATCAGAATGTTATTATTGAATTTGATTATACATCTTTACTTGATTCACTCAGCAAGGATTTGAAATACCTCGAGAGACTTAGTGTCCGTTTGTTGAACGGATTATCGAAAGTTCAGGACACTTTAAAGTTCTGGCCAGAGCAAGGCATTTGTCAAAATATTGTTGAAAAGGTTTTTGAGTATATACCTAAGCCAGAATATGCGGTGCTTTCTAAATTTGGAACCTGTATTACAGACTCGAGTTCATTCGTTCTACTTAATCCTTCAATAGGATTGAAGATTGATCATCAAGATTTTTATGGCGATACCAAAAATCAAAACAATCAATTTGATAGGTTCAATTATTATTTCACGGGCCAAACTACTTTGTTTTTTTATCGAGATTCTGAAGGGCATTTGAAGCAAAGTTCATTCTTGGATATCGAGAAAAATAACAAAGTAGGTTTTCTTCCTATAAATAATGCCATTCGTAGTACTGACATATCTACCCATATTCAGGCATCATCTGTCGACCTGCAAATGTCTAATTCTATAAATCGTATAAAATATGTTGGCTTGTTTCAAAATTATCTGAAACGAAACAATGGAAATAGTTCAGAAGGTATTTCCAATGCAAAGCTTAATAAGGATGACGATCTATTTATTGGGAATTCGTATCTAATTCTTGCCGATACTATTCAGAATCTTTTGTCTTATCCTTCCAAAACTTCGGCTGTTACTAAATCAACATTTGGTTGCGGTGGTTTATTTGGAACTAAAGAGGATGAACAAAAAGGGGGTAGAAGTGTAATTACCCCTATATTTCCCATCTATATTAATGGAAATATAAATTATATAAGTGTTGGTACAAAGCTTGGTTCGGTATTGTTGAACTATGGTTTGGCTTATCGGGATTTGAAAATATTTAGGAAATATAATGGACGGATGTTCAAGATAAAATATAAGCAAAACTATTTTACGCTATTACCAGGAGATCATTTAAAATCTACGCTATGATTGAATTATTACGCTATCAGAAAACGCAATTCTTTGTTGACATTTTGAATAAAAATTACCTGATTTTTATCAGTAAGGAGTTTAGCGGTGAAAAGATAAAAATGAGTGAATTGTTTAAACATAATTCCCCTAATTTTATTATTCTATTTCTTTACGATGATTGTTCACCTGGTCAATTTGAAAATGATCAAAAAAAGCTAAAATCTCTTGTAGAAACGCATAAGGCGATTATTTGGTTTGAGGACTTAACAGATGAATTTGATTACAATGGGAGACCTTTGATTGATATTTCGAAAGATTTCGTCTGTAGTTTTTCAAATTTTTCTATTAATTCAGATCTCAAGTTTGACAGTAATGGACAGAGAGCGGTAATTAGTTTCGATGAGGTAACACAAGGGTTAGTACTGAATTCAAATGGAAATTTAAATCTTAGCTTAATTGCTCTTGGAAAGGCGAATTTTATTCACTTTAGGAAAGCCAGACTTAGATTTGATCAGCATGTAGGTTCGTTTAATTTTAAAGCACAAGATTCTGAAGATGATAGTAAAAAAAACAAAATTCAACCAGTCTCGACATTTTTAAATGCTGAATTAAAAATATATGATGTCAAATATTTTAATATTGATGAGTTTAATGACCACGTAAAGGATATTGAGGTTAACTATTTTCCATTTCAGAAAAGTAATTTTACAAATTCAGCAAAATTCATATCAAATATTTCCTATTCAGCAGAAAATTTGAAAACGAATTTTATTAATGAGAAAGGCCGTAATTTCGAAATCCTAGGAAAATTTGAAGCTAGTCTTTCCAATATTGAATATCGTGAAGGTGGCAAATTATATAAATCTACTAGATTCATCCCCACAGGCAGATATTCGCTTTTTAATGACGATACTGCTAAAACTCTCCTTCTTGGAAATAGTGGCACAGAGTCGCTAAAGATTGGTGAGGGCAAGATGTATATAGATTTTGTTAAATCTCCAAATGTAAAAGTGAACGATAGACGTGATGATCTTAAAGAATCGGAAAATTCAATTACCTCTCTAGTTTCTCTAAATGATCATCCTTACAGTAGCGATTCAGAGAGGTCGCCATTATTTCTAAATAAAAAAAATATTGAAGATATCGTAAGTGATAAAATAGAAACTAACTATGTTCCTATTCATCTAGGGCATCTTAGCGGAAAGAAAGTTCCTATAATACCCACACTTAGTTTTAAGGATAATCCTGGGTTGAAGGATTTAGAGGAGGTTTTTACAAAAATTCGTTTGCGGGAGAGTAATAAAGTAAAATCAAGAACTGAAGGTGCTTTTGTAACACCTCAGGGTTTTTTACGTGAAGGGAGTAGTATAAAGTTTATAAAGGAATCAAAAAATAGAGGAAAGAAAAATGATGGTAAAGCTAGCAGTATCGAGGCTCGTTTTCAAATAAGAAGAGCTGATATCAATTCTGATTTTCATCTGTCTATTTCTAAAGAAGATGTCTTCTTTGTGCTTACTCCATCAATGATGAAATCAATTTCTGAAGTAGAATTGGATATACTATTTGGGATAATTGATTTTACAGTGGACCTACAGGATTTCAAGAATGATAAGAATAATGAGAAAATTTTGATCTTTAAATTTAGCAAGTTAAGTGTCTATGATTTTATACAGAAAAATGGAAGTACAAAATGGTCAAATTTTAATGTATATAAAGATCCTTTTAACCTTGAAGTTATAAGGGAAGAGATTTTTGACATCTTTAAAGAGTTTGAAACAAAATTCGATAAGGGCAAGAATAGAGATTACGAATACATTGATCAAAAAATTCTGAGAGATGCGAATTGGAATGGTGTACTGATCTTAAAAGTTCCCATAAAAAGTGATCATGTACCAGGGATATTTAAAGGATTAATGTCTTCTCAGAATCTTGGAGAAAATTTGGCCCCCAATAGAAGCGGTGAAAAATTAAATTTTAAAACTAGCCTTAAATTTGAATATGTTGCCTTTCCTATAAATAAGACATTTATCAGTAATGGTACTATTGATATTCAATCTACTTCATATTATGCGTTAATAGATTATGATCTTTTACGCATCCGTGGAAAAGACAGCGATTATGAAAGGGTTTCTGAACATTTTCCTTTAGCTAAAGATCAAATAAAAAATTGTAGGTTTCTTTTAACTAAGCTATTAGTAAGATTTGAAAATTCTGAAATTAGAAGTTTTCAATCATTTGCATTTATTCAGATACCTGAGCTTTTTGATAACCATATAACTATCGATAGTTATAAACTAACTCATCCTGATAATGCCAACGGGATCCTTACGCCAAATTTGATAAGACTTGAAGGTAGTTATCAAAAAGACGGGTCTGGACAGGGTGAATTTAGTTTTAATGTGAAATCGAATCTTCTTATCAAGTTTGATGATGGTAATATTTTAAAAAGCATAGATGTAAGCAAGATTGGCTTTAATTACTCAAAAGGTTCCGATGAATTTAGATTTGATATTGATGCTAAAGCAAATACAGATGCTTGGAAATTATCCGATATAATTTCAATTGAGGATCTGGATTT
The DNA here is from genome assembly GCF_900176505.1 of Pedobacter nyackensis. Lineage (GTDB taxonomy): Bacteria > Bacteroidota > Bacteroidia > Sphingobacteriales > Sphingobacteriaceae > Pedobacter > Pedobacter nyackensis. The sequence goes on from NZ_FWYB01000012.1 coordinate 9,341, forward strand.
TCAAAATATAGGACTAAAGTTTGACGTGAAATCGCTGGGTATTCCAGACTTGAAATTCGATTTATCAAAATTGCTGGTTCTTCCAAAGATTAACTTTGACGGAATTGGATTCTTAAGTAGTTTTCCGGTACGGTTCAGCCATTTTCAGAATTTCAAATTGAATTTGACAGGAGTACCAGGCAATTTTCACTTAGATTTTCCGAAAAATGATTTTTTTAAACTAAAATTTGATCTTCCAGATATTAATTTAGATGTTAACAAATTAGAAGCTCCTAATCTTTTCTCTTTTATTTTCGATTTCGATCTTGGTACATTGGGTGACTTAGAGGCGTTAAAAGCTTTGAAAGGTCAATTACTGGTTGGTTGGTCATTAAAAGGGGGCTTTGCATTAGGATTTAAGTTGAATGGACCAAGTTCAGACGGCCTTCATTTAGATCTTTTTGGTGCAATAAAACTGGATATTGAGGATGTTTCTTATGGTAAATTTACCCCAGTGGGTTTAAATGAATGTAACGGTTTTTATTTAAGACTTGTTAATGCCAGATTTACCATTTTTGGAGTTGAACTTCCACCAGAAAAGAAGAAGTTTAGTGGAATTATTTTTTCCAATCCTGGAAGCAAAACCGCTTGGCTCATAAATTATGATGATCAGGAAACTGGAGAGCTGATTCTTGGGTTAGGACAAAGAATGGGGCCTGATTTGAAGAAGGTAGACATAACTTCCACCAGAACTGCAATAGCTGATGTGAAAGGTACTTTTACAAAAAAACTCAAAGATATATCTGATTGTTCGTTAAAACCCAAAGAGCTATTATATGCTCCAGAACGCAACTGGTTGATTGCATCTGAAGCAATTATTCCTAAAAGCTGGCCATTTGATATAAAATTTATTTTTAATGACCCAGTGCTTTATGGAATCTACGTAGCAATAAAAGGTGAGACTGAAGACAATCCCTATTTTTTTATTGATGTTCTTTACAAAAGAATTTCTGACAACCTTGGTGTATATTCAGTAGAAATATTACTTCCCCCAGAAGTTCGAAATCAGGAATTTGGCAGTGGATCTTTGACCCTTCCAAATATCGGGTTAGAAATATACACTAACGGCGATTGGAAAGTTGATGTTGGGTTTCCCAGAATTAGTGGAGATTGGTCGCGTTCTTGTCTTATACAAATTCGTTCAGTACCTCCTTTTGTTGGCTGGGCAGGTTTTTATCTTGCAAAGCTTCGTACTGCTTCTTTATCTCTTTTTGCAGATTATTTAGTTAAATATCCAAAGTTGAACGACTGTAATATCATTCAGGCTGGTTTTGCTTTTCGTGTGGGGATAGGCGCATATATAGATAAAGGAGCTTTTTATGCCGGAGCTTCACTAAGTGTGTATGGTATTTTGGAAGGAGCTTTTGCTTTTGATAAAACTAAAAATGGCCTGTCCAAATTTATGCCAGATCATTTTGCTTTGCGAGGTAGGGTTGGCGCTATAGCTGAGATAATTGGATATGTAGATTTTAAGATTATTAAGGCAGCAGTTCACATCATGCTTCGTGTGGAATTCGGAATGCTTTTAGTTCTGATTCAAGGAGATTTGCAACCAATTCCTTTATACATTGAGGGCGAAGTACGGGTAAGGGTAAGTGTAACAATTTGCTGTTTCCGAATTTTTAGAAAGAAAATTTGTATTGTTCTTCATTTTTCTTTTTCTGCAACTATAAGATTCTCATATGTTTTAGGTGGCGATGACAAGAAAACAGTAACGCCTCAAAGAATGATTGATCTTCTTGGAAGTCCTGTCAAAGTTCGTTTAGGATCTTTACCAATAATGTATATCCCGGCAATTACTAAATCAAATGAAGAGGGGGTTGAAAAAACTTACCTAATTCATAGTTTCGCAATTAACTTTTTTGGTGTTGATTTTAAAGGTGAGGGTAAAGATAAAAAGTTGCAGTACAGTAAGAATAATATATTAAAAGATAATATCATTAGACCCATTTTTGAAGCGGTACTGGCAAAAGATTCTATTGCATACGATGACTTGAGGAAAATTTTTATCGGTGGGGAGGAAGGGAGTAAAGTGCAATTCGATTTTGAAGATTTCCGACCATTATTTGTTACTGGTCTTGACGATCTTGAAAATGCAGACACTGTGATTGCTTTAAAAAAGTTGTATTGTCTTACAGATCATGAGTTTGAATCGTTCAAGAAATTAATTAATGATGATCCTTGCAATGCTACAACTGATCAAATTAAATGCCCATTTAGACCTATACCTTTTCCGATCAGTTCAAAGATTGAAGTGAGGGATAAAAATGGATCGAGGAAATGGGATAATTTCCAAATAAAGGTTGAAGGCTTATTTAAAAATGTAGTTGACAAACGAATAGTTTACAATCAGAAATATTCTCAAGACCGGATTATAGAAATTGAAAGGCATTTTGATAACTATGTAACACAGTTTATTAGAAGGAAGGACGGAAAAGAAAACCATAATGTCCTTCTTAAAGATTTACGAGAAGATGTGCTCTTACCTGATTATTTTAAACTAGTTAGTTTATTAACAATTGAAGCATGTTATTCTAAATTTCTAGATGCTGTTGAGAAGGAGGACAAGAAGTTTGCAGCAGAACCAAGTGTTAGGATCATTGATACTTCGGTAGGTACTGAATTTGGTGATTATCATTTTGAGTTTATTTTCTCAAGGGAGAAACCGCAAGATGGCGGTGGTGTTCAGAATGAGTCAGTGACAGTAATGATCAACCCAATTGATGTATTAGATACTATTATTTCTCAGCTGAATTATTTCTACAGTAATGGTTTGAGACTTCCTGATGTTCTGGATCCGCAAAAAGCTTCTGTTCCATATTTTAAGCTACTAGAACAGACTGATGAAATAATCTTAGATGGAACACCTGATTTTAATGCGGTTAAGATAGAGTTTATTCATGATGGAGATTCTCCTTTTTCCTTAAAAGAAGAGATATTCAATGATTCTAATGGACTAAATGAGTTTGTTACAAATGCTCGAAGGATTCAGAATGTAAGCTGGAATGATGTGAAGTCAGAATTTAAGACCGATGCTACCACTGGAATATTCTCAAAACCCTATAAGTTTGTAGATTTTACAGTGGCTCTTATGAACAGTAAAACAAAAGGAGGGGAGAGTGTTCGTTTCTTTGAAATGCCTCAGCGTTTAATAAAGCTAAGAATGGAAGGGAATTACTCTTACCTACTGAAATGGGAGATGCCACAAGAAAATTCCTCTGGTGATAAAAAAAGTACAGAGAATAGAAATCTTCTTTATACAGCTTGTGCAAATGTAGAAATAATGATCAAACAATATTCGAGTACAGTTGTAGAAATAAGTAATGTATTTGCAGATGATTTGGACCTAATGAATGAGATAAGTGAGTCGGCAAATACTAATTTTGAGTTAAAACTGTATAAGAAATTAAAATCAAAAGATGGTGATTCCACTAATTTGGTCGACTGCGATCCTGGAGGAAAAGGTATCACAGTTGTCAAGACAAATATGAGTCCAAGGACTTGTCCACCTATAATACTCGAAAAGATAATAGTAGCTAATATTGAAGAACAAACAGAATTCTATGCGTTGTCTACAGGAAATAAAGTATTGTTTACAAATCTAGTATGGGAAGGACTTACGACTAATAATGGAGGATATTTTTTAGTGTTTCCTGAAGGAATTCAATTTGATAATCAGTCATCTGTTATATTATCGGTTGAGTATAATAGCCAACAACAAAAAGAATTCTGCAATTATATTAAAGTGAATAATCAGGATGTGGGTACTCCTGAGTACTCTTCTAATCTTTTTGACGAATTGGATAATAACAGGATCTCATTGTTACTTGATCAGGTCAGGGTTAACGGTGCCATATTGCGAGAATATTATGCTACAATTCCTGCTCATTGTGTAGGCTTTAATATCAGAAGGGAAATTTTAAAAGATGAACATAAGTTATTCTTGCCGTTAGAATTTGAATTATCAACGAATGGTAAGACGTTATTACAAAAAAGCGATATACTTCCGTTAATGCCTGTAAACAATATTAATCATGAAGATCCCGCAATTTATTATAGGCATATAACGCCATTGCAAATAGTTAATAATGAAGAGAATACCAATAGGTATAGTTCTATTGGCGAAAAATTTTCCTTAGGTTTTGGATTAAGGGATGTTTATGGTTTTCGGGCTATTGATAAGCTATTTGCCGCAAAGGAGCATACGCATAAGTATTTCGATAAGCTGATTCCGATAAGTTCATGGCCAATGATCAAATACAGTGTAAATGTTAGAGACAAAAAAACACTTAATCCATTTGAGTGGGAACTGAAATTTGAGATTTGTAAGGACGGTTATGAAAAATTGGGGTCGCAGTCTATAAAAGAACAGCTTTATTCCATTATATCCCAACTTATTGATCATCGTTCTCATCTGTTTATTTCTTACGGAAAGACTGAGATTTCTAAAAATGATTTGATCGCACTGTTAAAGGGAGCCATACAGCTAATTGAAGGTCAGGATACAAAGGTGACAATGAAACCTGTTCAATTTACCATTCCTTCTGATGGTTTTAAAACAATGATAAATCCCTCAATTAATTTTATACGAGAGGCGGATCCATCACTATTTGAAAGCCCTGTGGAGGAAGGAAGTATTATTATCGATACAGAGTTAATTCACAGGACTGAAACAAAAGCGCTGTTTGATAAGAGTCAGATTTCGGCTCTTGAGAAAACACTTTGTAAAGCACAATCTAAATATCAACTTGGAGCTGGAACTGATGGAAATAGTGGAAAGGTGATTTATCTGATCGATAAGACTTTATTGGAAGCTGTGTTTCCAGAACCTAAGGATTTTGGAGGAAAGAATGACTTCTTTGGTGTAAAGCCGTACAGTAATAAATTGTACTCTGGAAATTATGAAAGGGCAATTGACGGCGAAAAGTTAAGCGCAAGTTTTTCGAATGTAGACCTTGATAGTGGGCTTAGGGTTATTTTGACCACAATTGATGAACTGCTTGAACCGAAAAACTTTAAACTATTAATCCCAAAAATATTAAATGACTTAATTGGGGCTAAAAAGAAACTTGCTGCAATTGACGGTGAATTAATGAGTAAAATTGAATCTATACAGGAAGAAGGAACATCAAAACAGGTAGTAGAGTTTAAAAACCTCATTTCTGAAAAACTGGGTAGCTTCTATAATTATGATGGAATCATTACAAAACAAATTTTAGCAAGCGATGCACTGAAGGGGCATCGGTTAACCATCTCTCTTGAGGATAAAGCAGCGGGTAATGCATCAGAGAGACTTTCAATGATTTCGTCGAAGTTGGATTTTAGCGGAAACATAAAGCCTGAATGGACTGTGCTTTTTGATTATAAGGATAATGATAAAGAACAGAGAGATTTAGATCAGCAGAATTATTCTTTCAAACTTAAACCTCAAGTTACTTACATCGAACATAATATTTCCGATAAGAATGAAGAAATACAAAGATCAAGTTGGATCCAACTCTTAACGCCGTTTATATCGGAGAAGGTATATGAGGTAACAGATTTTCCAGCTATTATCCGTGAATATCCTCAAAAACCTATAATAGAGAAAAACAGCTGGACTCTTGATGAAAAAGTAGATCGGAAAACATGGTCTACTGATCTAGGGAAATGGGATTATTTGTTAGGAATCAAAGATCAATACAAGCCAAACGATAGAATATATATTAAAATTATTACCAGGCAATTAAAACAGGAATTCCTTGAGCTTGAAGAACATCGAAATTTTGAAGCTTTTATTGCTTATTGGTCCGCAAAGATTATTGATGGTCAACTCTCTCAACAAGATGAAATTGAAAAAGGGAAATGGATTAATAGGTTTGTATTGGCACTCCAATTAGAATTGAATCTTAAGAATTTGAAAAAGGAGGCTCTAATCGAAGATCAAAATTCGTACAGTTTTATATTAGAGAATACTGGCGTAGATATATGGAAGGTGTTAGAGAATAATGAGGTTTTCAAGATTATTACACAGAAGGGGCCTGATGAGAAGCTGGTATGCTCAATCAAGAATTTAGTCTTTAGAGGGGCTAATCTCTTTCTTGACGGGCATGATATTGTATCCGTAAAGCCAGAAATATATATTGGGAGAAATGAAAATGTGATAAATCGAAATTTCCACTATAGAACAGAAACAGTTTCTCCAATTTCCTGGACCACACCTCAGATACAATATTATGATCCAATTAAACTATCAAAGGAAAGAAACAGCTTTAGGGATTTTGTTTTTAAATCTATACCTGCATCATTGCCATTTAAAGCTACAGCAAAGTATTTAATAAATACTGCTGGGAATGATTTTCCCGCCAAAGTGAAAGTATTGCCTACAATCCCTGTTTGTCAAATTGAATGTAATGCAGATACAAAACCTTCGGAAACAGATGAATTATTTGATGGATACGATACTGAAAATGGTTTTACTTCCTTTTCGTTGACACTTTCAAATAATTCTAGTGATAAGGATGAACCTAATAATCTTCCAGTTTTTTATGCAGACAATATTTATAAAATTTAATCTAATAAATTATGCCAACACTACGTCCTACAATCAATGATAATGATAGTTATTTAGCTAAACTCATTAAGTATATACCGGGTGAAATAATAGCTGTCTATACAGCAATAATAGGTATATTAAATCCAGGTAATGGAACTCAACTTCCCGATGAAAAAAATATCTATGCCTATATTATTATTTTAATTGTGATCGTTCTTATTACACCCATTTGGACATATTTAGCAGTAATTGACAATCCTAATGTTGTACAACCTCCAAGTGGAAAAAAACGGGCGGCATTCCATGCTAGTATTGCAACTATATCCTTTCTAGTTTGGTTGTATGCCATTGGTGATGTATTGTTCAGATCCTTGTTGTGTGGATGCTTAAAACCTCAACTTGATTGTCTAAAGCAGTGCGCTTATAACTCTGCAGTTGCCTCAATTATTTTAATATTATTTACAGCACTTGTAGTACCCTTGTTAGAGCGGTTGATATTAGGAAAACCTATCCCGCCGCTTCCTAAGCCATTTTTCTTAAATGCTAAGGCTCAGCAGATAATTGATGAATGTGATTTGAATTTTGAAACATTCAAATCTGATTGCAGTGGTTTTGTTAAAGCTGTGACTAAAACATTCAATGTTACGTTAACAGGTAAGGCCGATGATATTGTTGACCAAATCCAAACTGATGGGTGGACGATTCTAAAAGATGGAGTAGACGCAAAAAATAAGGCCGACAAAGGTTGGCTTGTTGTGGCGGGCTTAAAATCTGCGAATCATACCCCTCCACGTAATAACGGACATGTTGTAGTTGTTGTAAGTGGTGGTTTAGCCCACAATAAGTATCCTACAGCTTATTGGGGAACTTTAGGTGGTGTAGGACGTAAAAATACTACATTGAACTATGCCTGGGATAAAGATGATCGGGATAATGTTGTTTATAGCGCAAGAATTGTTTAAGTAGTTTTTTGTTTTATATCGTCGCGCATATTTGACCAAGATGCGGGGCCATGATAGGCCACTAATCATCAACCATAGATTATGAATCTTTTACTTCTTTATCTCATTTCTTCCCTTTAATCCAATATTTTAGATATTATTCCATAATTTCAGCACCTTAAACGCTATTTTAAGCATTAGCTCTAATTTATTGTGTGCCGTATGAAGGATATTGAAGAAATCACAGCAAAACTTATAGAATTCAGAAACGAGAGAGACTGGGAGCAATTCCATAATCCTAAAGATCTGGCTGTCGCATTAAATATCGAAGCAGGGGAGTTGTTGGAGGCATTCCTTTGGAAAAGTCATGAAGAGGCCAAGCCTGAAAAAGTGAAGGAAGAACTTGCTGATGTATTGGCCTATGCCTTTCTTTTAGCCGAAAAATACGGTTTTGATGTCAAGCAAATCTTACTGGAAAAAATTGGAAAGAACGCTGAAAAATACCCTGTTGATAAAGCAAAAGGAACAGCAACAAAGTATAACGAACTTTAACGTACTCAACATAAATGATAGTATATCAGGCAACAAAGGCAGACTTTAGTGAAGATGTGCTTAATGACCATATTGAAACCAAAATACATGGTTTCTTTCAGCAGAATTTAAACAGAAAGACTTCTGGCAGTGAGGTGAATTCATGGAAGAATTCCATGCAGTATATGGATAGAGTTCTTAATGATAAAGATATCCCTGATAACTGTGGTATATCTATTGAATTTCAGATCCCTCAAACAGCAAATAGAATTGACTTCATACTTACAGGCAGAGGTGAGGACGACAAAGATTATGCAGTTATTATTGAGCTGAAGCAGTGGTCTGAAGCAAGCATATCAGCAAAAGATGCGGTGGTAAATTCATTTGTTGGTGGTAGAGTAAGGGAATGCACACATCCTTCGTACCAAGCATGGAGTTATGCTGCATTATTAGAGAATTTTAATGAGACAGTTAATAAGGACGATATACAGCTTAGACCATGTGCTTATTTGCATAATTATGTGGCTGATGGTGTAATCACCAATCGACATTATTACGATCATATTCAAAAGGCACCTGTATTTCTTAAAGGTGAGGCTATAAAGCTACGTGAATTCATTAAGCAATTTGTAAAATATGGTGATGATAAAAAAATCATGTACAGAATTGATCAAGGTCGAATCAAGCCATCAAAAATGCTTGCCGATAGCATGGTTTCTTTGCTGAATGGCCAACCTGAATTTATCATGATTGATGATCAGAAGGTTGTTTACGAAACGGCTCTGCAGTTGTCAACGAAAGCCAATATCAATCAAAAACAAATATTGGTTGTAAAAGGAGGGCCAGGAACAGGCAAGTCCGTGGTAGCTGTAAATCTACTTGTAGAACTCACTAATAGAGGCTTATTAGCTAAGTATGTTTCAAAGAATGCAGCGCCCAGAGCTGTGTATGAAAACAAGCTAACCGGTTCTGTAAAAAAGACAGTTATCTCTAATCTTTTTGGTGGTTCAGGTGCTTATGTAGAGGCTAAACCTAACCTATTTGATGTCCTTATAGTGGACGAAGCACATCGTTTAAACGAAAAATCGGGGTTGTATGGAAATTTAGGTGTCAACCAGATTAAAGAGCTTGTTGATGCAACCCAGTGTACGGTCTTCTTCTTAGATGAAGATCAACGAGTGCACATCAAAGACATAGGCTCTCTAGCCGAAATACAGAAATGGGCTAATCTTGTTTCTGCACCTGTGGTTGAAATGGAGCTTAGCTCACAGTTTCGCTGCGGTGGTTCTGATGGCTACATAGCCTGGTTAGATAATATCCTGAAGATTAGGTCTACGGCTAATGAATCATTAAAAGCCATAAATTATGATTTCAAAGTATTTGACTCCCCTGAGGAACTTAGAAAAGCTATTGTAGAAAAGAATAATGCTAATAATAAGTCGAGGATGGTGGCTGGCTATTGTTGGGACTGGAATAGTAAAAAGAATCCTAAGGTTAATGACGTTGTTATTCCGGAATATGATTTTGGAATGAAATGGAATTTAGTTGTTGATGGGAGTCTGTGGATTGTTAATCCTAATTCTGTTAATGAAGTGGGTTGTATTCATACTTGCCAGGGCTTGGAGGTTGATTACATAGGTGTTATTATTGGTGATGATTTAGTTGTTAGGGCTGGAGTTTTGATTACCAATCCCGATAAGCGTTCGAAGAATGACTCTTCAATTCGAGGGTATAAAAAATTAATGAAGGAAAATCCAGAGTACGCAAAACCTTTGTTGGATTCCATTATCAAGAATACTTACCGAACGTTGATGACGAGAGGGATGAAGGGCTGTTATGTTTATTGTACGGATCTAGAAACGGCAGCATATTTCAAAAATGTTGTCCAATAAAAATAAACTGTATTTAAAATCGCAATATCCTTTATTTCATAAACTCAAACCCATTATTAGCTGCAATGGTAACCAAAGGCTGGATGTTGTTTCTGAACAGCTCTTTCAGCCCCTCAATATCCATTCCTCGGATCATATCTAGATCGGGGATAAAAGTTAAATAATCCTCCAGGAACTTGCTATTAGGATGTATCTCAAGTATAGTTTGTGCTGCAAGTAATTGCAACTTAAAATAACCTTCAAAATATATCTCTAAATTAGGAAGCTTGTCGCACTTACTACTATTGAAACTCTTATCCGCAGGTATTAGATTCCATACCAAGTCATGTGAAACAAAGGCATGAGGTATAAAGTGTTCAACGGCATAATCACCAATGTCTAAGAGGCGATTGGTATAAACACATTCAATTGGACCATTGTGTTTAATCACAATATCCCAAAACTCTTTACGCTGCTTATTTAAACCATTTCTACTAGGTGCTTTAAAAAGCTTGTTCGGAACATCCGGGACATTGGGATTGTGCTTCTGTAAGTATAGACTTAAGTTCCAATAACAGAATTGTTTTAAAATACCGCTGTTTTGAATTAAGTAGGGTACCCAGTCTGGATTAACCACCACCATTTGTTCATTTACTGAATACAAGCAGTTGTTATGAAAGGATTGGGATAGCAGATAGATTTCTTTTTTATCTCCTTTTATATCATTAAACCACGGGCTTAGGAATCTATAGGGCACTTCTCCATCAAAGTAACGGAGACTCTTTAATGTGCTTTTGTTCTTTGTGCCTTTGAGAACAGCCAATATGTTAGACTTCTTTTCGTCAATATGAAGTTTTTCAGCTATAATAATCTCCTGAATTCTCACTTTTAGTTTATCCTGCTTACCGTAACTAAGTTTAAAATAGTTAATAGTATACCATGCATTGGCGATCATACTAGCAAAAAGATCCGTTTTATTAATAAGAAGATTGCCATTCTCCAATTCTTCCAGTAGAGCTATGAACCAGTAGTATTTATAAGTAGCTGATTTACTTTTGAAGCAGGCAGCTATTATTATCGGTAATGAGTTGGTAGAAGGTTGAGGAGGAAACATGAGATACGTTTAGTTTTTTGTAACGAATCCTAGATTATTAAATTCCATCCATCTATTTTCTAAACTAGCCTTGTCCGGTATTTTAGTTATTGTAATTAGTGTCTTACCTTGGTATATAGAATATTCTGAATTTTTGAGTTTCTTTGAAATAGTAATCTCCAAAGATTGAGGATTAATTCCTATGAGGTTTAAATCATATAATGTGTGAATATCTGCGCGGAGTAATAACCCATTTGATGGATGATTATCATTAATGCCTCGGTATGGTTTAATGTGAGCCGCTTCTAAAATATCGAGAATTTCACAGCCTGTGATCATACATTTATCTCCATATCGCTGTCTTAAATCATTTCTGAATTTTTGCTGTCCTCTTCTTGCTTTGATTTGTCTTTTTATTGATTCTCTTTCATCTTTATTAATGGGGTAAAAAGGAGTTTCATTATAATCTTGAGTTTCATTATTAGCGACATTCGCTGGAAGCATCACTTGAAATGTATTTTGTTCAATTAAGCTTTGGTATACTGAAGGGAATAACTTAAGAACGTCCATGTTTAACGATTGCATGGATAAATTTTGGTTATACTTACTGTAGTACTGTCTTAGTGATAAAACATCTCTTTCACTTTCATCACTATAGGCGATGAATGTTTCAGGATACTGGGCGAAATATCTGGTTATAGGAACAGTTATTGTTTGAGGTTCTTCGAAAGTATGTCCCTTGTTGCATCTATATTTTGGGGTTAGATTTTTCCTTGGTTCAATTGTACTAGATTTGCATTCCCAGCATTTGCTTATTACTTTAGTACTTGTATCAGTATTAATTGTTTGAATTACAGCAAAACCTAAAATCTTTTGTTTATTGGCAATAATAGCGTAATCACCTTCTTTAATTTGTTTATGATTTGGTACGTTACTATCATAATTATAGCTTTTCTCAACTTCGTCTTTGTAACTCTCAATAGTCTGATATGATTTTTCTGAATCTGAAACAGTTTTTAAAATCCAAAGCCGTGGTTCATGAACAATATTACTTTTTGTAGGCATAAGAGCGATTGAATATTTTGGATTAAATTACAGAAAGTTGCAATTTAATCCAAAAAACAATCTTATTTTACAAAATTTTTAGAATTGTTAACTTTGTAAATGATTGGTGCATTCTTGTAATATATAACCATGACCGATATACATTCTAAAGAGACCAGGTCTTATAATATGAGTAGAATAAGAGGAAAGGATACTAAGCCGGAACTCTTGGTCAGGAGGTTTTTGCACGCTCATGGCTTTAGATACAGAATTCACTTAAAAGATCTTCCGGGTAAACCAGACATTGTATTGCGTAAATATAAAACTGTGATTTTTGTACATGGTTGTTTTTGGCATGGACATCATAATTGTAAGTATGCTGCAATTCCAGAAACTAGATCGGAGTGGTGGAAAGCAAAAATAAATGGGAATATTATCAGAGATAATAAGGATAGTAAATTTCTTAAAGAGCAGGGGTGGAACGTAATAATCCTTTGGACTTGCGATTTAATGAAAAGTACAAGAAATAAAAAACTTCTCTCATTGATAGAAGAACTTTTAACTCTCAGATAGTCTTTTGATTGAGGCTTTAGTTATGGATGTCGTTGAAATATATGGATCTAGTTTTGTACTTTCACGCATTTTTTAATTATCTTTCATACAATTTACAATATGTTAGGAAAAGACGCTATATCTCAGAACGCCAAATCTTCAAGAAAAAAAACATCAAAGAATAATCAAAAATTAAAAGTAGTCGACTTTTTTTGTGGAGGTGGAGGAATGAGTTATGGTATGCAACTTGCTGGTTTGAAGGTTCTAGCTGGTATTGATTATGAACCTGCCTGTAAGGAAACTTATGAGGCAAATATTAAAGGTGCAGAATTTATACAAGCAGATGTTTTTGAGCTTAAAGAAAAAGAATTACAACAACAATTAGGGCTAAAAAAAAATGATAAAGACTTAGTTTTAATAGGATGTAGTCCTTGTCAATTTTGGAGTATAATAAACACAGATAAACGGAAATCACAAAAATCAAAAAATCTTTTGGTAGAATTTCAACGATTTGTTAAATACTTTAAGCCGGGTTATGTTGTTGTTGAAAATGTTCCTGGCGTGTTGAGAAATAAAGAAGAAAGCGGGCTTCAAGATTTTATTAACTGGTTAGAAATAAGTAAATATAAAGTACACTTCGATGTACATAATGTAAATGACTACGGAGTCGCTCAAAATAGAAAGCGATTTACACTTGTGGCCAATAGAGTCACAAAAGAAGAGATATTTCCTGTTAAGAGAACCGAAAAACGTATAGTTGTCAAAGACGTATTAGGTGTAACTAACGGGTTTCCAAGAATTTCACATGGTAATCGAGATAATACCGACTTCCTGCATACAACCTCAAGGTTAGGTGAATTGAATCAAGAGCGCTTAAAATATGTTAGAAAAGATGGAGGCGATAGATTTGGTTTTGCGGACAAAGAACATTTACAACTTAAATGTTTTGTTGGAAGAGATAATTCCTTCAGAGATACTTTTGGCAGATTATGGTGGAATAAACCATCTCCCACTATAACTACAAAATTTTGTAACATTTCCAATGGCAGGTTCGTACATCCAGATGAAGATCGTGCCCTTTCACTAAGGGAGGGGGCTGTTTTGCAGTCTTTTCCGAAAGATTATATTTTCAAAGGAACTGCTGTAGATTCAATTGCAAGGTTAATTGGAAATGCTGTGCCACCTGAATATGCTAAGTCAATTGGTGTAGCCATTAAAAACAATAGTAATGCAATTTAGAACAAAGGCTAGAGCTGTCGATTTATTAGGTAAAGGTCAGATTGCTGATCTTCCAACTGCTATTACGGAACTTTGGAAGAATGGATATGACGCATATGCAGACAATCTAAAGGCAGAACTCTATAAACAAGGCTTTGACGGATTAAAAAACTCTTACTTTATCATTTCTGATGATGGCAAAGGAATGTCAACCTCAGATGTTCTGGACAAATGGTTGGTACTGGGGACGGACTCTAAATCTCGTGCTGACCTTGATATTGAATCAGAAGATACACTTTGGAAACGACCTCGAATCAAGGCAGGTGAAAAAGGTATTGGCCGTCTGTCAGTCGCATACTTGGGCAATCCGATGTTAATGTTAACTAAGAAGATTGGATATCCAACACAAGCAGTCTATTTCGATTGGAGATTATTGGAAAATTATAATCTGTTCCTTGATGATATTATTATTCCTTTAAAACCAGTTGAGGATTTAAGCGTTTTGAATGTTGTTTTCTCTGACCTGAAGCAAGAATTCTTATCAAACTTTGATAAAGAATTAGATTTAGATAATAGACCAATCTGGGAAGGAAAACAGCTAGAACTAAAATCTGATATTATTTTAGAAACTAACAATGCATTTATAGAAGAACCAATTTTTCGAAAGCTTTTTTCGACTTTTGATACTGATGATTCACATGGTACTTTATTTTTAGTTTTCAATCCAATTAATCAAATTGCAGAACTAGCTGATGAGGACAATGATGATGTTGACAACCGTAATTTTGTTATCTCAAGCCTAACTGGATTTACAAACCCTTTAAAAGATATTGATATTAACATCTCTACGGTGTTCGATATCCATAAAGGGGCTGAAACTTATGATCTGTTAACCGCGATTGGTAATTTTTTCACAAGGAAAGATTTTGAACTAGCGGATGTTTATATCAAGGGGAAATTTGATGGTACAGGGAATTTTAATGGAATTATTCGAATTTATGATCAAGTAATTGATTACAATTATTCGAATCCTAGAAGAAGAAATAAAACATCTTTTTATGGAGAGATACCTATCGAATTAGGATACTCTCAGGGAGAAGAAAAGTCGTCTCTTTTGACAGAGCAAGAATTTACTGCCTTAAGAACCAAGGTTACGCTGTATGGAGGATTATATGTGTATCGTGATGACTTTAGAGTACTACCATACGGGAGACATAATGCTGATTTTCTAAACTTTGAGCAAAGAAGGTCTAAAAGAGCCGGATCATATTACTTCTCTTATAGAAGAATGTACGGTTATTTAGACTTGACAAGAGATAGGAATCCTGATTTAAAGGATAAATCTAGTAGAGAGGGATTAATTAATAATACTCAGTATAGAGCTTTTACTAATGATGCTGAAGGTTTTTTTGTAACCTTAGCTCTTGACTATTTTGCTACAAATGCTAAAGAATCTTTATTTCTTAATAAAAAGAAAGAAATAAACGATCAAAACGAAGCTTTACAAGCTGATAAAGCTAGAGAAAAAGCAGAGAAAAATGCATTTACTAGATCTTTAAGCGAATATCCGAAAAGACTAGAAGAGCATCAAATCAAATACGACATTCTTCTTAATCAACTCTCTGAAAAATTGAATCAAATCGATGTCGGCTACTCAGAAGTAGAAGGAATATTAGATGAACTTCAAAAGATGGATCTAGAATTTAAAAACTTAATTCCAAAAGTCCCTAAAAGATATAAGCCAACTGAAACACAAAAAGAGCGACTGTATAAATTTGAAGATAAACTAAGTAATTATATTGAACAGGTAAGTCCTAAAAGAGAAGCATTAAATAAGAAAGCTCAGGATAAGCTCGAAATAAGAGATTTGAAAATTGATTTCACAAAAAAATACAATGGCTATATTGCATCTTTAGATCAATCACTTAACCGATATCAGCAATTATTAATTGAAAAACTTAATTCTTTATCTAAGGATTACAAGGATAGGTCAAAAAGATTAATAAATTCCCTACAAGAAGATAAAGAAAGGTTAATTGAGAGTATCGTTTCCAAAGAACAGATATTTCATTTTAATAAAGAAATAGAAAATAAGTACAACAGCTTAATTAATGAGGCTAATAGAACGTTGTTTCCGTTAGTTGACCATTTATTTAGGCTTTCTTTTGATATTGATGAGGAGCAAGTACAAGGTGCATACAAAGCACAGTATGATCAAATGAAGTATCAATGGGAACAAACTCGAGATACAGCTCAACTGGGAATTGCAGTAGAAATCATTGACCATGAATTTAATCAGCTATATGCGAAAATAAACAATCAATTAACAGTGCTAGGTAATAACTTCGCAGTTAATTCTATTAAAGAATTTGGTTTTCTTGAAAAGAACTTTAAGCAATTAGAGGACAAATACGCGTTACTATCTCCATTGTACAGAATTTCAGGAGCATTAAATAGGGATATTTGTTGTATAGAAATCTACAATTATTTAATTGAGTTTTTTGAAAATCAAATATCCGAATCTAGTATTGTTTTTGAAGTTTCAGAAGATTTTAAAAAACACACAATCAACATTAAGGAGCCAATAATATATACAGTGTTTATTAATATTATTAACAATGCTATTTATTGGATGCGTAATAAAGAGCACCGTATAATAAAGCTTGATTTTTGTGCAGACACAAATGAAATAATTATTGCTAATTCTGGCGAAAAAATCCCAGAATATAGATTAGAGCGTGTATTCGAATTATTTTACTCTCAACGCCCTAATGGAAGAGGAATAGGTCTCTATCTCTCTAAACAAAGTTTAAATGAAGCAGGCTTAAACGTTTTTGCTACTAATGATAAAAAATATAATTTTTTCAACGGAGCATGCTTCGTAATTAACACTCTCAATTATGACATTTAGTGACAAGACATTAGAAATTGTAAAAACATCAATTAAATCAGCAATATTTATTGATGAAAAAGCAAGAGATGTATATGAATACGAAAATCTTGATGATACTATGCTCGAAGAGAAGTTATCAGTTGCGATTTATAAGAATTTTAAGGAAAATGGCATCTCGCTTGCAATTCATAAATTTAAAGTTGAAGATAGAGAAAATGAGAATTTGCTGAAGTATCTTTTCAACGATCGAGACTTGGTATTGCTTGACTGGAAATTACAAGGAGAGGGAGGTGAAGAGTATTCATTGGAATTATTATCACATGTAGTTCATTCGAACCATATTAATTTTTGCTGTATTTATACCACAGAACCGAATGTAGACAACATATTTTTTAATATACTATCTTATTTTTCAGGCATTAATGAAACAAAATTTGCTGCTATAAAAGAAAAATATGCCCCAGGCTTTGAAGATGAGTTATTAGAGATTAAAAAATCTTATAATTTTATTGATTTAAACCATAATAGCAACGGACAACATATTGGAACGTTGGTCAAAGCAGGATTGGATTTTGATGAGTTAATACAACTATGTGAAATAGATTCGAATAAAAAAGAGGCCTTATTTTTATTAATGTTGGCTTTCGAAAATTATCATAAAAGTACAAATGCGAATCAAAAACCAACTTTAGTATCTGTTACTAATAGATCACTAGTAATTAATAATACTATCGTTTGCATATTAAACAAAGAGAATGCCTTTGAGGATCAATCAATTGAGATAATTAGAAACCTATCAGGGAAAATTGAAAAATCAACGAATAGTTTTACTCAATTATTGGGGATCGAAATGCAAAATATTTTCAATTCTGAAGGCGCATTTATTGATGATAATCTTATTATGATTTCTAAAGAGGCTTTGTTTGCTCACAGAAAACACATAAAGGATAAGAATGATGAAAATGATATTCCTTTTAAAGTATTAATTAAACAAGTTCTTTTAGAACATGCTTATTTAAAATTAAGAACAGCAAAGCTATCATTACTAAATGATGATTTCTTAGAATCACAAGTGGATGTGAATAAACATTTGAAAGATGATGAAGTCGCATTAATAAATACATTTTATAATTCTGTAAGTATTAAGGGGTTTAATGTAGAAAGTCAGCCAAATTTAAATTTTGGCGATATTTTTAAAGATGAAAATAATGATTATTATTTATGCATTACTGCTCTCTGTGATTGTTTAAGACCTGAAAAAATAAAACAAAATTTCTATTTCGTAAAGGGTAAAAAGATTGATATTAAACTAGCTAATGCATTAGGCGATTCTGCTTTTATGAGTTATGTTGGTAGAGATGAGGCAATTTCTTGGATTGCGTTAGAGCCAGATAATCATATCGAAATAGAAGAATTAGGAAAGACACCAGAAGAGATAGAATTAGAGAAATTAAGAATTGAAAATAAAAAAATGAATAATCATAAATACCTTCCTGTCTATGTGAAACCTCATTGTTTTAATGTGAAAAACCCTAAAATAATAGATTCTATAATTGAAATAAGAAGAATTGAATCTATTAAAGTAGAACGTGTTACGGAAGATAATGGAGATATTGCATTTGGCAAGATTAAATATATTACGACATTAAGGCCAAATTACACCCAAAGAATTGCAAACCATGCATTTAGCCATCCAGTGAGAGTAGGTGTTGATTTTGTTAAGATTTAACTTATAAAAGGCGTTTTGCAGATGCGTTTCGCCCATACAAGACCGTGCATAGGTCAAAACATCTGAGGGTGTAAAATAAGCTGTGTCAAAATAGTTAATTGTTAACTTAGCGACACAGTTTATAAAATGAGAAAAGATGAGCAGCTCGATTATGAGCAAATGAAGCAAAAAGCCCTAGAGCAGTTGCGTTCAAGCAAACCCTTGTACGGTAAGGACGGAGCTTTTGCTCTCTACTAAAAAACTTTTAGACTCTACTTTAGAAGCGGAACTTGAAAGCCATTTGGATTCTGAGGAACGCCTTTCAGGCAATCGTAAAATTGGCAAGATCAGTAAAAGAAGTCCCTACTTCCTCTGGTACCATTACCATAGATACTCCAAGAGATCGGAGTTCTACATACTAAAACTAATTTACCTGGCTCATAATAACATTAGTCAGAAGTGGACAGTGCCATTAAGTAATTTGGGTTGTTACTGCGCAAAAACTTGCCTTTTGGTTTCCTGATCGGATAGTATTGTGGATATTCCGGCGATTGCTGATGCAATACTGGATCGTATGGTGCACACATCATACAGAATTGAACTAAAAGGAGAAAGTCTAAGAAAAAAGAGGTAAAATTGTCGGGCGATCAGCTTCGCTGAACCAAAACTAACAAGGAGGTCAACGTCTCCGTTATATCCATATTAGATTTGAAACTAAAATGAACAAGGCAGTAACTCTAATGAATCACCGCCTTGACACAGTTTATTTTACATACCCAATATTTAAAATATTTTATACTTAATGGAGCATGACTATTACTTTCGTTGGAATATCTAACAACTGTGTAAACGAATTACATTAAAAGCATCAGGCGAATATTTTGTGCTGGTTTTTTTAAGGATTGCCTTTAATTTTTAACATGACTTTTAAAGTCTTGGAGAATCTTTGATAACTGATGATATTCGTTATTTTTCTTTTTTATGAAGTTATTTATAAATATTTTTTGTGCGGCTTTAATATTAGACTTTTCATCATTTCCATATAATTCTCTTGTGAAATCTGCAATGTTTTTTTTAAAGTTAGTGTTAAATGTTGGAATCGTACTTTTTGTTGCGGTCAGGATATCAATAGCGAAATTTTCATTCCATATGATTTCTTCAGGGATGTTTTTAGGAAAGTATTCAAGGTTTTTCAGTAAGAATTTCAGATAGTTTAAAGCTGACTCTTTCTTTTGCGTGTTGTTCCCTCCCATATTTCCCCCATCAATCCTAAAGCCTAGATTTTGAAAATCAATTGAAGTTTCTTCTTTGAGTTTCGATTTTATAAAATCAAGATTCTCTGATTCTGCCGTAGTGAAGGTATCAGGATCATATTTCACTTTTTTCTTATCACCGTCTAGTAAAATGAACTTATGTATTTCATTTTCTTCAGAGTAGACGACCGCTTTTTTATAGATATTTTCGGCACCACCCGGGAAGTATTTAACTGAAAATAGTAAGGGGTAGTCTCCACCTATTTCTGCTAACACATCTATACTTCTCCTCATCTGTCAAACTGAAATAATCGGTTCTAACAACATTGGAAACAATCAAAAGATGTCCACGTGAAACAGGGAATCCATCTTCAATTATAAAGAAATACTCATTACTATAGATGATTTTGTCCTTTGGTATGCTTAAAAAATCTTTCATTAAAAACTTCCTGGTAGTTCATTTATAGGTTGCCATTTGTGAATGGCCAATTCCGAAGCTAAGTTATATAGTTTTTCTAAAAACACTATTCTTCACACTCTTGTAGAACCCGTTTGATTGATGGGGTGCTTACTTTCAATGTAGAACTTATTCCTGTTAAAGAGCTTCTCTAAAAATCTTTTTTCAGGTATCCGCGCGCTCTTATTATTGTTTATCTGCTTATCTGATAGTACCAGGTCCCAAACACCATTTATATTTGCCCCTTCATTATGATGGTGCTGGTTATGGAGATGTGGTAAGAAATGATCTATAGCGCACATGTTTAAATCATCACCTTTACGGATTGAAATGTCCTGAAAGGAGTAGAAACACTTGCCTTTTTGATAGCCATTAAGCGCATCTCGTACGGAGGCAATTTTTTTTGAATGATGTAATTACCGAAGAATACAAACGGACCAAAGTATAATGCGGAAAGGCTGTCGCAAAATGTAAAAGAACTAAACGAAAACGCACATCCATTGGCTCTGAGCTTCTTAAAACATACGCCATAGTAATAAATAAGGAGAAGTAATCCTTGGAATCTATTGTAAAAAGTATAAATTAGATAATATATTATGATATAATAAAAATGAATAAAGACGGCATTGGATACGTTAGATATGTAAAGGACTTTTTGACTGGACAGTTGGAAGCTGTGTGGTCGTATCACATTAGCGGTCAAACCGTCTCTGGAACAGGGGTAGCTACGGGAGTCTATGGAGATACTTTTGTAGGGGAATATAAAATTACTTATTACACCGATGGGAGCGATGATGGCACAAGTTTTGATTTGGTTATAACTAAAGAAAATGATCAATTTATACTGAAATGGTTTCGTAACGGAACCCTTAAACATATTGGAATAGGTCGTGGTGAAGATAACATCATTACCGCAGGATGGAAGGAATTGGATGCTTAGTTGCCCCTCCTTTAAGACCAATCCTGAAACATCGAGCACTAGTCTTATCGTACGGACTATTGAAGGAATAAATACCGGGTACAGTATAAACTGGTCAATCACTCTTGACTTTAATAAATTGGCCTGATTTTCAGTGTTTTCCACGCACTACTGTATCAATGGATATTGCTGTTTATAAGGTGTAAGTCATAAAAGGGCATCCGATTTAACTGACGCCCTTTTTTAACAATAATGGATTAACCTGGTAACTTACCATGTGCTACTGGGCATTTCCCAAATAGGGATGGATGACCAATGCTTTCAACGTTATTCTTGAAATGAAACGCAACTTCCTGGATAGGCTCTGGTGGATTTATACCTGCAATAACCAAATTGCACCAACGTTCCAATAGTTTACGTTTACCATTAGTCAATTCACGCGTAACCGGCATATAAGTGCTGCTTTCAAAGTTATCTTTAGAAATAAATTTAAGTATTTTTTCTGCAAGGAATTCAATTCTATTCCTGTTATCTAAAGGTACATCAATGCCTTTTCTAGACATCACTGGGTTCAATACATCGTATAAAGAAAGAATGTTTTCGTAAATCCAGCTCCAGGTTAGCTGGCTATCGGGAGTATTGGCTTCAAGTTGGTCATCAAAACCTAATACCCTTACATTAAGATGATATTGTTGAACATCTAGCCTGGGTGGAAATTTAGGTATGGTTTCGTTATCAGATTGTAGTTTGAATATAAAGCTGTTGTATCCTGGCTCACTTGGTATATACTCGAATGTGAAATAACCCTTATCTCCAACGATCGCAGAATCAAGCGTCTCAATATATGCTCCATTGGTATCATATTTCGCTATGGCAATAATACTTCCTGAGGCAGCAGGCTGACCTTTATATCTGACAGGGATAGGCATAGTTAACTTTTCTTTTTCATCGAGGTAAGCGTCTCTTTTTTCTACGATGATTACGTCGTCTCTTTCAACCAATGTGTTGTTGCCGTCTCCTTGTAATTTATAGCTACCTAGTGATATTGCTCTCCAAACATCAGCTGAAATACCCGAAAGATCGACGTCGATTAAACCAGCATTTTTTTCGTAAGCCTCCTGGTTGTATTGTTCTGGCTGTAGGGTTTCTAACAAATGCTCAGTTCCGTTATAAATTACACTCAGTTTTAATGGACCTAAATTGGCTTTTTCCAAAGATTTATTTACTTCGGGTACGGTCTCACCCAAATCGAGAGTAAGGCGCTTGAGTGATTCGTTGGCCTCTACAATAGCTGTATTTAAAATATTGTTTTCTTGCTGGACTCTATATAGGTAACGACCCTGCGGATGCCCCTTTAATTCTGTTTTTTGCCACAAGCCAATAAAGCCTGATACAATAGAATATGCCGGGTTAGAAAAGTTTTTTCCATCTGCGTAGTATTTTGCCAGTTCATTCCGCGTTTTTGGGGTTTGGACTGTTTGGTTCATGATGCCATTTTGATAGTAAAGGGTGCGGTAAGTATGAAATCGCATGGTGATACCCTGAACGTCTTCGGAGGTCATTGCCTCCTGAATTTTGTGCAGGAATGCCGAATTTGTAGCGTTACTAAATTCAATATCTTCTTTAGCAAAGCATACTTCCCATACTGCACTTGCATTTGTTGCCGGACCGACTCCCTGGTCAACTTCCGCTTTCATTTGGTTTCTACCCCTAAAAATTAAAAGCCTGGCATACATTCTGGATGTACTTTTAAGTTTAATGCCAAGCGCGTTATCGCCAATCCTCAATTCATTAAAAAATACCTGGGTGCCATTGTCAGTAATAGGATTACTATCTACCAGTTTGCCGTCTAAACTTAAGGTATTGCCAACTAAAGCATCAGTGGTGTCATTTTCACCGGGCTTAGTAGAAACGGAAGAAACCTCCATGTCCTGGAACCTCGCATAGTGCGTACCAAAGTTGTTCCAACTACCGTTCATTGCTTCAGGCAGCTTTGATTTTAGACTGGATAGTGTTTCTCCAGGAGGAACGATCAACTTTACATTTGCAATGTCGTAGAGCTTTTCGAAATTATTGGCTAATGAGGGGTCGAAAGACATATGACCCTTAAAGTAGATTCTGGGAAATAGCAAGGTACTCATGGTTTATGGGTTTATTAGGTTTATAAATGTTAGTCTGGTCTGATTGTTTGTTTTAAGTTCTGTTATGAAGGGGGTATTTAGATTTGTGCTGTTGAGTTGCTCAGTGCTATGGGCCGCGAATCGTTTATGGTAATTCCACAATTCGGACGCGTTGGCAGGCAGATTTAATGAATAAGGAAGCTCGAACGGAGCGGCAGCCACCTTCAGCCTGCCCAATGCATCCGTTTGTGGCGAGCTGTGTTGAGGCAAATCTGTAAGCAAAGCCGAAATAGTACTTAAAAAACGCATATCTGCAAATGCCCAGCGACTTAGTTGTGTCCTTTCCCGGCTTCCCGGTGCCGCCAGTAAATGGTGATGTATATTTAAAAGTAGCCACCTGTAACGGTGATTAAAAATTACGCCCCATTTATAGGCATCATTGTTTTCGAGATAACTTGGTGAATCCGCATTACTTACTGTGGGGTTTACTGGAACACTGCGGGCAAGTGACGCTTCGCCATTTTGAGCAGCGTAATTTTTTGCTGCCTGGTATAAACGAAAAAAACGCAGGAAATGTGAGGGGTCGTTTTCGGGAGATTCTTCTGAGCCTTCACCTTGTAAGCCAATAGCCTTGATAAGATCAATAAGGCCGTTTTGCCCGTTGAGTTGTGTAACTTTACTCATGATAAGCTGGTGTATACCACCACCTGTCCATACTTCAGGATCCGCCTGCCTGTTCTCGGAATGGGCGAATATGTTTTCTGTCTTTAACTGGCTTGCCAGATCGGTTAATAAGTTAAAAAGCGCACCCACCCGTTGAATACTTTCATCAGGAGCTTCTACTTTTGCATCCTGTTTAACCGTTTCGAGATTAAAACCCAACCCGGCAGGAATTTGATCTGGAGCAGGCATTTCGGCTAAAACATATTTAGCCAAGGCAGAGATAGAAAAAGGTTCGAGCCTAAAATGGAAAGGATAGATGTCATTGTAAGGATAGTCTTCCCTTTCAAAATTTAAGGCCCCACCAACGGCGATCAGAATGTTTTGTACCGCCATTAAATGTCCCATTTCTTCCCGAGCTATGGTCATGATCTCGTTACGCCATTCAGAATGCGGGCTGGTTGTGGGCAGTGAGAATACAGAGTACAGGTATTGCACCATTAAGCTATGCTCTATTTCTGCAGCGGTATGTAACAGGAAAATTAGCTCATCAACTAGTTCCATAGCAGGTTTTTGCCGTTTTAAAATGACAGCTTTTACGCCTATGGTGCTGAATGCTACAAGGTTTTCCTTAGTTAGGGTGCTTTTGAAATCGGTAAAGCTGTGGTTAATTTTGGGCAGGATGGTTTCCTCTGTTTCGAATTGGAATTTAAAGCGCGTCATTTTGAGTTTGCATTAGTTATATGAGATTAACTTTATTAACTAAAGCTACTAAGAAAAAAAGTAATTCAGGGAGTAATTTATTTCTCAATTAATTTAATATTAAATTCCCCATCTTCGGTAGCCACGAGTGGGGTAAGAGGCGTTGGGCAAGCCAATGTCATCCCGATGATTACTTAACATACAATGAAAAAAATCATGAATGATCCCCTCTTAAAAACACAGAAATTGAGTTAAAAACGCAACCTGAATTAATAATTTAGTGAATTGTAACGTTGTAAGCGCTATAACTCCTTCTCACTCCGAACCACCATGCTCCGGTGATTTATTCAATATCGTAAACCGTTTCTCAAATTGATCACCTCCCAGGCGTATAATAACCTTGAAACCATGTCCACCATATCTGATTTCCATTAGGAAATTTAGCAGAAGTGGTTTTGTAAACCTCTATACTGGTGATTTATTCAAAATTGTAAACACCTCCTCAAACTGATCATTTAGTGGTGCTGACATAAACGTGATTGTCACAATTTTATTGGAATTTTGCTAAATTAAACTTTTTATATATTTTTAAGATATTACATATCGAATCAAGACCGTTTTGGCTGTTTTGAAATAATTAACGCTTTTAAAATTTATAACCATTATGACAGAAAAGGGAAGGGTTATCCAAGAAATGCTTACCAAGGGATACCGCGACGGTGAATTTGAAAATGAGTCTTATTTACTGCAGGTTTTACGGGAAACTGAAGATAATGAAGAAATTATTGAATTATGTGGAGTGCTGTCGAAGGTCGGTTCTATGTACGTGGTGCCTGTATTAATGGCCAGGTTAAAGGACGCAGACGATATAACGCACACCTATATCCAACTTTCATTGGAACGGATTCACGCTCGGATTAAAGACTGGGATGCCAAGAAAAAAGACGATTTTTTTGATCCTGAATGGTGGCGACCAAAATGGATGGGAACTAAAGAGCGTTTTATCAGCTATGTTGCGTTTTTGGCATCTAGCCAGGATAAAGATGAATTATTTGAAGAGCGGAAAATGGAGGAAATAGCCGAAGGGCTTATTAAGGAAATGGATCTGGATCTATCTCCACATCAATCCTTTAGGGAACTGAAGTTATGTACACCAAAATGGAATTTAAAAGCTGATTTGGCGGCTACCTTATTAGAGGTAGAGCAAGAGTTATTGGTTGAACCAGCCTTAGATGGGGCGAATGTAGTGATTAACGAAGATACACAAGTCGAGAGAAATCTTACCTATATGAAAAATGATTACCTACTCACCAGGTTGAAACTTTATTCAAACTTTGAGGAAAACTTATATGCTTTAACAATTATGAACTGTTTAAATAGGCCGGATAATTAGGTGTTTTATTAGCTTATAACATGGCCGATGCTTATTTATTATTATCAAACCTCAATCTATTAGATCTTTTATACATGGAATTTAACGACCTTTTTAATAATTTACATTCCGCTAGCGACACGCAGGGAATTTCGAAGTCTGAAGATGTGGACCTAGACAATATACTTTGTTTCCTGGCTAATGGTTATGCTGTTGAATATATAATAGTAAACCAGCGGAAAAAAGTATTACGTTTTATCGATCCGGACCAGTTTTTACTTAGAATCAGTGATAATACTTCTGTTGATCTTTATGGTAATATAGAAACTGTTAATATCACATTTGATGACATTGTCATTATGTTACGGAAATTTCCAGAAGAAACAGTTGCCTTTCATAAGAAAATTAAGCTAGACTATTTGGAAAAGCTTCAGTTGTATAAAGATGATCTTAAAAAAACAGCTGCAGAACGGTATTTAGATCTTCTTGAAAACAAGCCTTGGGTAATGCAACTCATTGAACCGGAGGTTATAGCTTCATATCTAAACTTATCGAAGGAGCAATACGACATGCTTATATTATCGATTCGTAATGTGAATGATTAATTTCTAGGCACATGTACTTGCCATTGATGACATTATGTTTGCCCCAATAAGCCTCAGCTCAATTGTGTCGCACTGCGGACACAATTGAGCTGGACTCATTTAGTGTTGGCATAAAGATTATGATCGGAGTAACTTTGGACAGATCCTTTTCATTAAGTGGAACTCAAGAATATCCCTATGTCAGAAGAGTTATATATTACGGTACTATCGCCAAAGCGTTGCTGAACCATAATTATAATCATGACAGAATTATTGGTTTTATGGGATTCTTGAAAAACTTCATATTCATAAATAATAATGATATTAATCGTATTTTTGATCAACAGATTGAAATATTAACCGGAGGAACAATCAATATGGGCATCATAGAAACAATAAAAATGCAGGAAAGACGGGAAGGGAAGCTTGAAGGTAGACTTGAGGGCAAACTGGAAGAGGCTTTGGAAATTGCACGTGAACTCAAAAAAGAAGGGCTGGCTATTGATTTCATTGCTAAAACCACCAGACTGTCTATCAAGGAAATTGAGGTTTTATAGTTTTTAATAGAATATTCTAAACACCCGTTTAGGCATCGTGATTTAATAAAGAAAGCACCTGTTTCTTATTCTACAGCACACATTTTTGTATAATATCCTGAGGGAACATTAAGGTAGGATTGGATATCATCTGGGCTGGCAATTTCTTTAACCCATGGATATGTTTCCAGAAGGCTTATGTATCGTTCTGCGGAGGTAAAGGTCTTGAGCTCATTCCTATTTTTAGCTATTTTGTCAAGATGTTTCTTCTTAAAAACTCTATAAAACTGTCGGACCTCTTCGAATTCACGTAATAGAGATTTCAGGTTTGGTTTAGATATCCCCACTAAAGTGACATCAGTTAGTGTTATGATTTCGCTTTCAGATGTAGTTCTAAGCGCAAATTCTTTTGGGCCAATAAATGAAATTACTTTACGTGGTTCTGAAATACTTGAATATTCCACTGCGTAACCTTCGTTAATAAACATTAGTTGTTCTTCATGGGTATTTGTCGAAGTGAGATGGCTACCTGAAGTTATATTAGAAGTAGGCAAATTATCAAAATTCATATTATTGGTTCTTATTTTGTTTTCTTATTATATTTCTCTGCAAAATTCTTCAAAGCTTTGACAAGCTCTGGATTATTGACCTTTAGGGATTTGGTTTTTCTGTTCGAAGGGCTCAACCTTGCTATTAGTCCAATCGCTTGGATTAAGTAAGTCTCTCACGTCTACTCTTAAATATTCAGCAATTTTATTTAATGTAGTAACTGTAGGTTGTTGTTTATTGTTGACCCATCTTGAAACTGTTTCTTTTTTAACTTTTAGGTATTTAACTAGGTCATTATTTCCAGCTTTCTTTTGTTCGAGAACTTTTGCTATTCTATTAATCATAAAAAAAGTAAATAAATGTTGATTCTTAAAGTCAACTTTACTATATTTGTAATCAGTTAATTATAGCGACAGTAGAATAGGGAAGATCCTTATTTTAACGATGTTACTCATGAGCGAAACCGTCAAATTCCGCATGAGAGCAATGTAGTTCGCCATTTCTATTGAATATTTATATCTTCGCGATATCTAAATTCAATAGGGCGGACTTCATGTTAGTCTTTTGCGGAACCTAGTTTTACTGGGTGGTTCTTGACGGTACCAGCTCAAAAGCATTGAAGTTCGCCCTATTGGTTTTTACCAATCTGGGTTTTGTTTATTTGCTTTTATTGAGTACACATCGTTTACATAACCATTTATAAACAGTGTATGAAAACGAAAAAATTAAGCTACACCACACGTCTCTGTTCCCAGACGGTAGTATGTGTTAATTCCCTTAAATCCTTATTAAAGAACGAACTTTGTTCTCCACCGTAATGATTGCTAGAAAATACAAGTAAATAAGCCGTTAAAAGCTAAGTGTGAAAAGAGCGCACATTTATCTCTGAGGTTTATAATTAGCTTGTTACCAGCCCTTATAAAGCTTTTTAGGATTTACAAGGTACATTACTTTGGTTTGTCGCGATTCCAAGATAATGCGTTTTTTCCAATAAAGCAAAATGATTAAAATCAACCGTATCATTTACATGCGGTAAGGGCTGGTTTATAGCCAGTTTAATTTTGTCATTAAAATCTTCCTTACAAATCTCCACGAACTAGCCAAGAAATATAAAAACTGCAGATAATTCATTATTTAAACGGTGTGAAACATCGTTCAGGACGTGCTATGCTTTAAATTTTATGAAACGATCAAACACCCCCACACAACATATATTAATCAAAGCCAACACCAGAAGTGATGGGGAAAGCATTGAATTTGCTATTATATACCTAACCGAATCATGGAAAGCGCTTATAGCATCCCGTTTAAAGGCCATTAAGCAATTTAAGGCTGATGATGATTTCAATTGTCATAGTTTTTGGGATGCCTCGATAAGTTATTACAATGGCCCTGGTACCCGAGAGTTGGTAAAAGAAATTCTGTCTCCGCATGATGACTGGGCTTATGTAACCTTACCTCCCGAAACAGAACGCACATTTCAGCATCCTGATAATCCCCTTGAGGCGCATCAACTCTTAATCACCACAAATGGCATAGCACATTTCAAAGCCTATGGAAAACATACCAATGACGAATATTGGACGGAAGAATTCAACTTAAAGAAACTATTCAATAAATGACCAAATAATTAACTACTAACCAATATTAACTGTATGAAAC
Organism: Pedobacter nyackensis; assembly: GCF_900176505.1. GTDB lineage: Bacteria > Bacteroidota > Bacteroidia > Sphingobacteriales > Sphingobacteriaceae > Pedobacter > Pedobacter nyackensis. The sequence goes on from NZ_FWYB01000012.1 coordinate 38,580, forward strand.
GAACGACATTAACCATCGTAATAGCCGCGCTTTGCCTTTTTTTTAAGGCAAATGCTCAGCACTCAACCAAACTCAGCGGACGGGTGATTTCCTTGGCTAACAATACACCGCTTGCAGGAGCAACCATTACTATAAGGAACACTAAAATCAGTACGCAAACTGATAAAAATGGGAAATTTAATATTTCGGCACCCAATAGCAGAGGTGATTTAACTATCAGCTTCACTGGCTACAAAACCAAAGTGATTTCATTTTCAGGTGCAAGTATGGAATTATACGAAGTTACATTAACTGAGGATGAAGGTAATTTAAAAGAGGTTGCTATTGTGAGCACGGGGTATCAAAACATTCCAAAAGAACGTGCTACCGGGAGCTTTGTGCTTATCGACAGTACATTACTTAATCAAAGAGTAACCACAAATATTTTGGATAGGCTAGATGGAGTAACCAGTGGCCTTATCTTTAACCGAAATCTGAATAACCAGGCCAACAATGCTTCAATCAGCATCCGCGGTAGAAGTACGTTATTTGCTAACCCCAATCCATTAATTGTATTAGATAATTTTCCTTATGACGGTGATTTAGAAAACATCAATCCTAACGATATTGAAAATATTTCTGTACTTAAAGATGCTGCTGCCGCCAGCATTTGGGGAGTGAGAGCAGGAAACGGTGTGATTATTATCACTACGAAAAAAGGATTGAGAAACGGGCAACCAAGAGTTGGCCTGGTTGCCAATGTCACAGTTGCCAATAGGCCGGATGTTTATTCAAAGCCCTGGATGAGTAGTGAAGAATTCCTGGGTTTAGAGGAGTTCTTGTTCAAACAAGGTTATTATAACAGTACAATTGATACGAGATATTCACCAATTACGGCAGGCGTTCAGGTCTTATTTGACCGCAGGAATCAACTGATTTCCCCGGGTGATTCTGCATTGCAGATCGCTAAGCTGAAACAAATTGATACCCGGGACCAATGGAGCAGGCTGTTTTATCGGCCTTCAATAAATCAGCAGTACCAGGCAAACATTAATGGTGGGGCCGAAAAGCAGAAGTATTTCATCTCGGCGGGCTTTGATAGAAATGATAAAAGTTTGGTTAATGAAAGTTTTGAAAGACTAACGCTTAATGCAAATAATACCTATTACCTCGCCAAAGATAAATTAGAAATTTTTTCGGGCATCACTTTTACCAATAACACAGATAGAAGAGGGACAGATACTTATATACCGCTAAGTCCCTATGATTTACTCGAAGGTCCCTCCGGGCAAGCTTTGGAAATTGGAAGTTATCTGCGGCCATCTTTTACAGATGGACAAGGGCAAAGTAAATTGCTGGATTGGAAGTATCGGCCATTGGACGAACTGAATAGCAATAGAAAAAATACGATCACAGATTATAGGATTAATATGCGTGGGGCTTATCAGTTTTTTGAGGGCCTTAAACTGTCGCTAAATTACCAGTATCAAAAAGGGATTGATGATTATAGTCTAAATCACGCTGCTGATTCCTATTTCACCAGAAATCTAATAAATACTTATACAGTTATTGATCCCTTAAGTGCTGAAGCAAAAAGTCCTATCGCAGCAGGGGCGGTCCTGACTGCAGGAGCATCAAATTACTCCTCAAAGAATTTCAGGGGGCAATTGGATTTCAGGCACTTATTTAAAAGCAGCGAATTAAATATTTCAATGGGTTATGAGCTAAAGGATTATTCTTCCTTTTCTACTACACAGATTTATTATGGGTATGATGAGTCACTAGCCTCCAATTCGAACGGTTTACTTAACGCTTCTGGTACTTATCCCAATCGCTTAACTGGAGGCTCAGATGGGATTAACACAGTTCCATCACAATCTTCAAGTGCCGATCGCTATCGGTCATATTTTGCTATTGGCTCTTATATGCTAAAGAATAAGTATATATTTTCAGGGAGCATAAGAAAAGACGAATCTAATTTGTTTGGTGTTAAATCCAATCAGAAAGGAGTTCCCCTTTGGTCAGCTGGATTCAAGTATCAGCTTAGTACGGAGAATTTTTATGGTTTAAAATGGTTGCCGGCATTGGCGTTTCGTGCAACATATGGCTATAACGGTAATGTTGATAAAACAACTTCAGCATACCTGACTTCGATGTATTCCTATCGTAATGTATGGGGAATAAATGCCGCTGAAATAATTAACCCGCCAAATCCTTCATTAAGATGGGAAAGGATAAAGAATCTAAATTTTGGAATTGATTTCGCAACAAAGCAAAATTACGTTTCAGGAAGTCTGGAATATTTTGTCAAATCAGGAACCGATTTGATTGGCAATAGTCTCATAGCTCCACAAACCGGTGTCAACACTTTTAAAGGCAATTCAGCAGATACCAGAACCGACGGAATTGATGCTTCATTAAAAATAAACTGGTTTAGGGAGCGAACGTTTTCGTGGAATACCGGCTTGCTATTTAGTTACAGCAATGAAGTGGTGAAAAAGTATAATTTCGATCAGGGTACAAATGGCAATTTGATCTTCAGTAACTACAATAATCCTGTTGAGGGTTATCCTTACAATGCTGTTTTTAGCTATAAATATGGAGGATTAGATGCTGCCGGAAACCCAATAGGCTATCTGAATGGAGCACAGACTAAACTGTATGCCAGTATACAGAATTCCAGAAACAGAGAAGATCTGAATTTCCATGGCTCGGCTATCCCAATATACTTTGGGTCGGTATTGAATACGATAGATTTTAGGGGGATAACATTAACATTTAATGTTACCTACAAACTTAAATACTACACCAGAAGGACATCTGTATTTAATGGAAGTAGATACGATTTCCTCCAAACGGACTATAATAAACGATGGAAGGAACCAGGAGATGAAGCCATTACAAATGTACCATCGCTGGTGTATCCATTCAATCCCAATAGAGCAAATTTTTATGAAGGATCAGCAGCCCTGGTAGATCGTGGAGATCATATCAGGCTACAGTTTTTACAACTTTCGGCGCCAATTAGCAAGATTGTTAAAAAATCCAAATGGTTATCGGGCTCAATGGATTTCAGCATGAACAATGTCGGCATATTGTGGAAACAAGCAAATACTAACTATGATCCGGACTACGGGTATATGACTATACCACTAATGATTTCAATGGGGATAAAACTTAATATCAAATAATCATGAGACTAAACAATTATTATATCATATTCATCCTATGGATTGCTATTTTAGGCTGTAGCAAGGATTTTTTAGATAAAAAGCCAAATAGCAGCATTGTAGTCCCAAAGACACTTAACGAACTTCAAGCTCTGTTGGAGAACCACTCCATCATGAATCTAACCGGAGGACTTGCGCAGATATCATCTGATGAGTATACCATACCCTTAGCCAGCAGCTATGTTGCTTTAAGAGATCAAACAGCAAAGAATTCCTATATATGGAGTAAAGACCTCTATGGGGGGCAGGCAGGGATACAGGATTGGAATAGCATATACAAGATTGTATTTTATGCAAATAATGTACTGGAGGAAATTGATAAGGATACCTTCAAGGATAAAACAGCTTTTGAAAATTTAAAAGGATGGGCATTGTTTTCAAGATCCTATGCTTTTTTTAATCTGGTAAGTAATTTTTCCCCCGTATATAATACGCAAACTGCAGATTCAGATTTAGGTGTTCCTTTAAGAACTACTCCCGGGGTTGATTATGTTGCGAAAAGGGCCACATCGGAAGAAACATTTAACCTTATTGTATCAGATTTGAATAAAGCGTTACTGCTTCTTCAAAAGACAGTAGCAACAACAAATCCAAACCGGCCATCTAAGCCAGCCGCATATGCGCTTTTGGCAAGAATCCATCTATATATGGGTAATTATGGCGCTGCTGAAGCAGCTTCCGACAGTTGCTTAAAAATATATGATAGGTTAATTGACTTTAATACCTTGAGCTTAACATCCGCTATCCCAATTGGATATGTTAATGATGAGACGCTATTTTTCAGCTCCCAGGTGCCAACCTATGCTGATCTTACCAATCCAGGCTCAGCAGCAATCACAAGAGTTTACAGTGTTGCAAATGAGGTTGTCTCATCTTACACTGCCGACGACCTTCGGTCAAAATTGTTTTTTAATAGGGCTGCCAATGGAAATTATAACATCAAGAGGAGATATACAGCGGGAAATACACCTTTTACAGGATTAACAACGAATGAAGTGTACCTCATCAAAGCCGAATGTCTGGCGCGGAGAAATGAACTTTCGGCTTCAATGACCTATTTGAAAACACTGCTCGATAAGCGCTTTAAACCGAACACCTATATCCAACCATTGCCCTCAACAAAAGAGGAAGCTTTGCAGATTGTGTTAACGGAAAGGCGCAAGGAATTACTTTGGCGAGGCTTAAGGTGGTATGATCTCAAGAGATTAAATAGGGAGGGGGCAGGCATAGTTTTAAGCAGAACCGTTGATGGCGTTTCTTATTCTCTTCCACCAAATGATCCCAGATATGTATTTCCAATTCCTGATGATGAAATCTCAATGACCGGCATTGAACAGAACATAAGATAATTTTTAACATTTATATAAACCAAATCACATGAAAGTATTAAGTATCATATTGGTCTTTTTTCTAAAAATTGGATCAGCAGATTGCTCACCGCAACCAGATGTAAAGCCAGTAGGCAGTATTACAATTACCGGGAAGGTCACGGGTCTTGACTCCACCATGCTGCATTCGGAGCTAGGCTTGAGTGTTTACACAGGCAATGATATAGATCTCAAAACTGGAACGCCTCGAGATGGATCTGTTTATCCTTTTGAAATAAAAAAAGGACATTTCTACTTAAAGATCCCTGTAACAAGTAAATATTCATATTTGAAATTCAGGCTTTTAAAATCAATCAATTTTTTATCTTATGGATTTCCTTTGATCAAAGTTGGAGATAGCATAAATCTTGATATTGATGATTCAGAAATTTCTATTACGGGTAAAAACCCTCAGTTTTGGGATCTGCAAAAAAGAGCATATGCCAATAGCGTATTTCTTTCCGGGAGTCCTTCATCTGTAAGTGACATTTCCAGGCTATTTGCTAAAACGGATTCTTTGATCAACACATTCAGTTCAGCATTACTTACTTACCCTGCTGATGAGGAATTAAAAAAAATACTGAAGATCAATATTGAATCAAGATTGAGAATGAGTTTGTTAAACAAATTTAAGGTGGTATCTCTTACTAATGACCTGTCCTCAAACACTTCAATTAGAACGTCCTTAGATAATTATTTTCAGGTTTGGAGTCGAATTAATGATCCGGTAGTACTAAATAATACACCTCAGTATCTGGATGCTGTGTTGCTGTATTACCAGTTAAGAACTCTTTTCTCTGCAGAGCTCAGAAATAAGAAATTTAATCAACTGTATGAGGAAATAAACAGGCATACGTCTGGTTTACTAAGAGATAAACTCGTTACTTATTTATTTTGGAAGAAGGCAGGACTAAGCGGTGATATGCAAACTTTGTTTTTTAAAGAACTAAATAGAATTCAGGATGGCAACAGTAAAGAAATAATGACAGAGATACTGCATGCAAAGGTGAAAGGGGCAAAAGTGCCTGATTTTAAATTTGAAACCCTGGATAGAAAAAAGATATCTTTAACTGATTTTAAGGGCAAAATGGTAGTTTGTCATTTTTGGTTTATAAAATGTGGAGCTTGTGTCCGATTGGTAAAAAATCTGGATCCAATTATTAAGAAATTCAGCAATGATCCCAGTATCATTTTTATAAACGTCAATGTTGATAAACAAAGAGATCTATGGTTGAAAAGTATTGAGGAGGGAACTCATACTTCAGATGTTGAGATTTCCCTGTTTACCGAAGGTCTTGGGACAAGTCATCCATTGATTAAACACTACGGTTACACAAGCTATCCAAAACTGATGGTTATCGGAAAGAACGGAGAACTCTTATCCTCGGATTTCCCTCAACCATCAGATCAGGAATCTGGAAAAGTGTTCGAAATGTTCTTGAGGAAAAATAGATAAGGTAAATAAGCTCAGGGCAGTAAGGCCCTGAGCTTATTTAATTTTAACAATTATGGAAATGCCCAATATGATTCAGGATTCCCAGGGATATTGTTTGCTGGAATCGAAGAAGACGAGAAGGATGATACACCTGGATCCTGAGCGGTATTGTAACGCTGATGACATGGTTCATAGTCATCTACACTTTCACATCCCCCGGTTGAAGGGAAAGATCCATCAGTAGAGAACCTGTTGTAAGTCAATCCATCAGCACTCAAAAGATACACGATTTCAAGCGCTCTTTTTTCTGGTGTAAACGAACTCATCGTTACTACACTTAACATTAACCCGAGACCTAATCCGAAGGCCATCAAGGGTGCTTTATTTATTCTATTCATAATATTTGGTTTTAGGATCTCCTTTAAAATTTCAACCTGTACGCAGAGATGGGTTAATACAGGAGGTTCGGGTCACTCGCATGCCGGTAATGGGGCATGTGATACTATTGTATCCATACCTTTGCCCTCCTTTCTTTAAACTTTAGGTTTAGTATCAACCCAGTTGCGGCAACTGCCGTAACAAACAGGTTCAGTATTAAATTGGCTTCCCAACTGCCCAATAGGCCTGCGCAGTTACATGGGATTCTGTTATAAACATCTAATAAGGCCAGGCCAACATAAGTAGTGTAAATGAGCATCATTGAACAACTAAGGATCATGCCGGTGAACCTGGTTGTGGAATAGACCAGTAATGCTGCAATCGTAATTTCAACAGCGGGTAGGGTATAAGCCAGCGCATTGCTAATGCTGGCAGAAAATACCTGGTTATTCATCTCTCCTTTAAAGGTGTTGAAATCATAAAGTTTTGATCCGGCCGAGAAGAGCCAGAACAGAATGAATACCACTGATAATAAAATTATAGGTCGATCTGTTTGAAGAGAAGAGGTTTTCGTTTCCATAGCTTTTGTTGTTTAATAAACTAAAGTTCAGGAAACAGGAAATGAATGCATCACACATTTGTGGTAAACGTATCCCACATTTGTGGGCTTTATATCCCATAAATGTGGGATACCGATGCTTATTAAGCTATTATTTCCCTCTTAAACGGCGTAGGGTTTCTGGATTGATTTTGAGGTATTGGGCAATGTGTCGCATTTCGGCAAGGTTGTAGATGTTCGGATGCTCTGCCTCTAATTTCTGTACCCTATAAATGGCAGATAGGTGTAAGTCCGCTTCATGTTCCTGCTGAAGTTTGCCGTAATTCCCTCTTATGTTCTCCGAAAGGGGTTCTAATTCAGGAAATGTAATTTTCATTGTTATGAAATCTGCAAAGGGCATCCCAACGAGCCTGGTGTCTTCCATAAGTTCGATAGCGCTTAGTGATGGCTCCCTGCTGAATAGGCCGGGAGTGGTATATAGAAAGTCCTTTTCAAACCAAAATTTGGAAGCGGTCTCTTCCAGTGTTATCGGGTTAACCCAAAACTCTATGGCAGATCCTTTATAGATAAAATAGGCCGACTCCTGAATCTCCTTATAATTCAGGAGTCTTTTACCTTTCTTCAGATCGATCTCAAATAATTTCTTTTTTAATTCAATCTTCAGGGCAGTTGAGCATGCCGGATAGAAATGCTCGAGCTCTTCTATCAGTGAATTATAGGCTGGATTTGAACAATTCATCACTTGATTTTAAGGTTAAAGACTGTTGGGCCTGTTTAAAATGTCCAATACGCTACTTTCGAGGTAAAAATTGGCTCCACCAACTTTTTTGCTGATTAGTTTGCCGGCCTGGACGTAATTGAATAGTGTTCGATCGCCTTTTCGGAGCATCATTTTAGCAGTGTGACAATCCAGCCAGTTGTCCCTGGTGGACGCCTCTTTCATTAGACGTTGTTCTACTCTTTGCTCTTCAAAGTAAGTTTCAAGCAATAAGAGTATGCGTTTTAAAATTGCTATCATAAATCATGGATTGAGGTTTATAAAACTAGATTACCCAGGTAAATGCTGTTGCTGACCCTTTTTCTATCGTCGGAAACGAATGACAGGTAGGCGTGGAGGTGCTTGCCTTTAACACCCGGTGAAAGTTCGATCAATTCTGTCTGCTCCAAAAAACGGGCACCAGTAAGTATGGTGTATGATTTTCCGGTTTCTTCTGCATGGATTAGCACCATTGCTTGTGCCCGTCTGTCGTCCCAGTTTTCAATCGGATCATAATCCCAGGTAAAGCGTATGCCATTACCTTCGGCTAATGCCTGAGGGTTATTGGGCAATTGGATATCTCCCTCTGTTAGCCTTACCGCCGGGTATAGAATTTTGATATCAGGATATTCACCATGAAGCGCATTGAGCAACTGGTAAGACTTGGCGAGGTTGTTGGCGGTTTGGGGCAAACCCCTGGCTACGCTTTCAAAACCCATGCCTACAAAGCGTGTCATGCTGTTGATGAATTTGTTCACTACCGACATTCCTTTCCGGTAAAAAAGTTGCTTTAAAGATGGGGGGACTTTCGACTTTCTCTTTTTTGAGCGTACCATAGGTACTCCACAACGTACATAACCTTCAACATTTCCAACATTACCACTGATACCGCCTAACAGGCCATTCTTGATTCTTGCCATAAGAGAGATTTTTTCCTAAAAGTAGGAACTAAGGTTTTGAATGTCAACCCGCTCGCTGTCGGTTTAAGTATAGTTTAAGGAAAATTGTTTGATGGTTAATTAACCGACGTTGGACGGATATTGGATGGGTTTGCCCGTTCAGTCTCCGTTCAATGTCCGTTCAATATCCGTTCAAATGCCGTTCAATATTTAGCTTCTTTGCGTTAACTGTAAAGAAACTTCAGGTAGTTGGTGGGTGCTTGTTTTTATGGCAATTATTTTAAAATAGTCAGCTTTTTTTAACATATGTCAAAAAAAAAGTCCTGATGATTTGATAATTTTGTAACAATCAACCGAATATAAATTAACGTTTCATCTCAAATGAAAGAATTCAAGAACAGTTCTCTTATTCGTAAGGAGCTGATTAGTCATGCTTTTTATGACCAGTATTTTAATTACTTGTTAAAGATTTATCCTGATTCCGTCCGATGTTTTGCTCAATTGAAAGATAGATTAGTAGGGTACTATAGCCAGGGTAATCCCATTTTATTAAAAGCTGGTGCCATTAGCGATAAGAGTTGGTACGTATGCGAAGGAATGGTGATAGCCTACTATTACGATCACAATAAGGTATTTTCGGTATATGCAATTTTTGAGGCAGGAGAAATAGCCCAACAGCCCGATAGCTTTATGACTGGGATGCCTAGTGATGTTTTTTTAATGGCTTGTCCGGATACCCATTTGCTGGAGCTTAGTGCCACAGACATTGAAGAGATTTATAAAATTTACCCGGGAACGGAGCATATTTCAAGAATGGTGCTTGCTTACCAATGGCGAAAGCTTCAGGACCGAGATCGACTGATGAGGTTTGAAGGTGAGGATCGGGTAAAGCAATTCTATAAAATTTTTCCCAGTGTGAAGCTAACTGATAAGAAGAAGATGATGCAAAAAATAATCAGTTCTTACCTGATTATAAAAGGCCCCACGCTAAGCCGACTTCGCAAAAAACTTATAGAGGAGGAAGATATTAGCGTTGGAGGAGGTGTAGAGCAATCGGAACTAAACAATTAATGATAAAAAAAATATAATGCTTATGAATGATTTAAAAACTTATCTCGAGGCAGTACGTGAAAATAGGGTTGATGAGCTGGAAGGCAAAATTGGATTACATATGTATGATGAGGTAGATCGGGAAGAATACCAGCATTACATTCCTCTACTGTGTAAATATATTCAATCTGAAAAGGATTATGTGTCGCTGAATGATGCTTATGAGGCTTTGTCAAGGATTCTTTTACCTGATACAAATCTCGAACCATTAAAGGATGTAGTGCGTGGTGGTGGTAAGCAAGCCCGGGACTGGGCATTTAGGATCTTTGGCACGATTGATAATACTGAAAATGAACATTTTTTATTGGAAGTACTAAGTAGGACAGAAGACAAGGAAGAAATTTTCACCATTTGTGTAGCGCTTACAAAGATTGGATCTATTCGTTGTTTCCCGATTCTTCTGGCACGCCTCTCATCAAATCGCTACCTTGATGAAGTTATTTACGATACTTTAAAGGAGGTGGCTGAAAAATTGAAAATGTTGCCTGAAGCGTGTGAGGAACTAATGAATCCTTCGTTCTGGAAAACAACGTGGAGTGGATCTGGCAAGGAGTTTGTAGAATTTATGTCTGGGATACCAATTGAGAATATCAACCTCTATGACATGGACCAGTTGGCGGAAATTTATATAGAGGAAATGGAAGTGGATATATTTCCCCATAAGAGCTTTAAAGATTTGAGAATATTTTATTCTAAAGGGGGTATACTAGAGGATAAAATAGAGGCATCATTAGAAAAGCTACATAAGTTGATTGAACAACTGCAATCGATGATTGCAATGGATGAAGTTTTAGAGGAAACAGGTGTATCAGTAAGCAAGGGAACACTATCCGAAGATTTACTCGCGGAACTTAGATCTACGTATTTTACTACGAGACTGAGAAGACGTATTAAATTTGAAGATGATGATTATTAGGACTACATGTGAATCTGCAAACAGACCATGATAGTTTTACATTCTAGGTATTGACGCCTGGAAAGCAAATCCTGATTTTGATGCCTGATTACTTACGCTTCTTGGCATGAAAATCTTAAGGGTATCGCCATGGTAGTAGAATTACCCATTTCATTGCGTGTGTATTGCGGTACCCTTAAATTATAGCAGGAATGAGTCACATCTTAAAAAATGGCCCTGTGATTATCAGAATAAAATTTTGTACACATACCTGTGGTCAGCACTCAGGCATATTTAATTCTGTTAGCTTCAAGAGAAAGCGTAGATTTTCCTGAAGTTTAGCTGGTGTGGGCATAAAGATTATGATCGGAGTAACTTTGGACAGATCCTTTTCATTAAGTGGAGTCAAAAACATCCGTATGCCAGAAGAGTTATATATTACTGTACCGATAAATAAGAAAAAAGGCGACCTAATTGAAAAGCCCCGAAAGAAAAATGATGAACTATTAAAGGGGGCTTTCGAAGAGAATTTTCCTGATTTCCTACGGTTTGTTTATCCTGACGCCGATCAGGTGTTGGATTTCAGCAAAGGGATAGAATTTATGGATAAGGAGCTTCATGCCATTATCCCCCATAGGGAGCGCAAAAAGGATAAACGTGTAGCAGATCTGTTGGCCAAACTCTATTTAAAAGACGGGACAGAAAAATGGGTTTTGCTTAATGTAGAAATTGAGGGTGGTAATGATCCTGAATTTGCTTATCGGCTTTATCAGTACAATTATCGCATTCGAGACCGATATAAAAAATCAGTAGCCGCAATAGCTGTTTTTACTGGAGATGAACAGCAAGACAGACCAACTGAATATAGAGATCACCTTTTAGGAACAGCACTTTCGTTTAAGTATTTAACTTATCATGTTTTTGATCATGACGAGAGGACCCTTCTTGCAATACAAAATCCATTTGCGCTTATTGCGTTAGCTTGTCAAAAGGCACTACTTGAAGGTAAAATTCCTGATAAGGAACTGGGTGATGAACGGCTTACCATCGCCAAAGCATTGCTGAACCATAATTACAGTCATGATAGAGTTATTGGTTTTATGGGATTCTTGAAAAACTTCATATTCATAAATAATAATGATATTAATCGTATTTTTGATCAACAGATTGAAATACTAACCGGA
>NZ_FWYB01000012.1:50422-171240 GCF_900176505.1 Pedobacter nyackensis
AGGCAAACTGGAAGGACGCCATGAAGAGGCTTTGGAAATTGCACGTGAACTCAAAAAAGAAGGGCTGGCTATTGATTTCATTGCTAAAACCACCAAACTGTCTATCAAGGAAATTGAGGTTTTATAGTTTATAATAGAATATTCTAAACACCCATTGAACGAAAACAGGCTGCTTTTCTGTCTAAATCTTAATTTTTACATCCTTAAATAGGAAGAGATTGTCGCTTATCCTGAGGGCTTTCTTACTGGCGGTTGTGACATTCCTGAGAATAACCTCCCTGGTTTTAACATAGGGGAACTTTTCCTGGTAGGTGTTGTTTGTCATTTGCGGATTGAAATTGGCGAAAATAGTAGGACCCAGATAATTATCCGGATGTTTAGCATCGTCAATCCGAAGGTTTTCAATGGTGATCCGTTCTGGCATATAGCAGGTATAGCCGAAATTATGCTGACCTGAATAAGATCCGCTGATCAGGGAAGCAGCAACAGATTTGCCGCCTGCCGGCACAAAGACACAGTTACGGATCAGCAGTTCTCCTTGCCATGTACTGCCGTAGTCGGAGCGCAGGTTAACAAAACTCCGTCCGCGGACGGTGGAATTTTCGATGGTCAGGAGTCCGCTGCCAATGGCATTGATTCCCATGTGTCCGAGGGTCGAGTTGCGGATGGTGGCATTGGCAACCCCCTGGTGGGCATCAAACCGGGAGAGCGTACAATGATCATAAAGTAGATTTTTGCAAAAGTTTGAGCTCAAAATCCCCCAGTACTTGCTGTCGTCGATGTCATTGGTTTGGCTGCAATTCAGAAAAGATATGTTAACCGCGCGGTTGGCAGAAAGGTCGTACGTACCCAATGAGACAGGCTTACCCGCCCTGCCAGTGGTGGTATAGGTCTTGTGTCCGGTTAAGACGGTGTTTTTTACAGTTACATAGGCGCAGTTACCGATGTTGAGAAAGCCTCCATATGGCGCACCATGGTCCCCCTCACCCTTGATGTAGTGTTGCAACCCCTCAACCAGCACATGGGACCGTCTGATCGCGATGCCCCGGTTATAATAGATAGACTTTGATTCGGCTTGATTGGCAATTGTGGTGAAACGGCCTCCGCTGATCTTCAGCAGATTTTTATCGATGGGCAGCGCAGTAATTTCCGTAATCTGTTCAAAATCCCAGATGATTGGGGCGTTCATATCCACTTTGCCGTTTTTATCGACAATAAAGATGTCGGTTTGAGAAGAACCATCGTTTAGGTTTAGCCCAAACCGGATGTATTGTTTTACGTTGGAATTTGTTACCGTGATTAAACAGGGACCTGGTAATGACAGCTCGATTTTTTGCTGGTTCCGCTTAAGTGAGGATATCTTTTCCAGTTTAATGGGTTTCAAGCCTGAACTTACCGTGAAAACAGAAGCATTGCGGTTTTTTACTTCAGTATCATCGATAATGAAAACTGCCGTTCCGAAATCAGTGTCGGTTTGGATAACCGCTGTGCGCTCCTTCCCTCCAATATAGTAAGTGGCTCCAGCATCTGCTTTAACCAGAAGGCCGTGCAGGTTGGCAAATGCATGGGTTGCGGCGATCACATCTATGTCATCGGTGGTTCCATCACCTTTGGCACCCAGGTCACTGTAGCGAACCAACCCGGCAGCTTTAAACTTAAGTACATCTTTTGGCGATACATTGACAATCAATTCCTGCTTATCGTTGGTGTATACCTGGGTTTTCTGCTCTAGGGATGTGACCATTACATTATTTTCGAGCGGGGCTTTATGCTGTGCCTGGGTTGTCAATACACAGTTTAAGAAGAAAAACATCAGGAATATATACTTCATCATAAGAATTGGTTTGGTCGTTATGAGGTTAAGATATATAAAAACTGGATAGGATAGAAATAAAAAAAGGCCCGTAGTTGAAGACTGGACTGCTTCCTTATGGCTACTCCTAATATAATGGACATAAACCCATTCTATTTAGCTGCTTGTTTTTTGCTTAATTTAGGTTAAATTTTAATTCCTGATATAAAGGGATCAACAATATAACCCTAAATGAAAACTAAAACAGAATTACGGATGGTAAGAACCAATTGCCATAGCTTTATTTTATGCTTTTTACTGTTTATCAATGGAATTGCAAAAGGGCAGCAAGCGCAGCCAATAATCCGGTTCGGAGTTATTGCTGATATTCAATATGCAGAGAAGGAAGATCACGGAAGCCGGTTTTACAGGAACTCAATAGAGAAAATGGATAGCTGCATTATAGGCTTAAATAAAAAGAAATTAGCATTTAATGTGGTGTTTGGCGATCTGGTAGATCAAGGCCCCAAGGATCTTAAACCAATAATGGCTCACCTCAGAAAACTTAGAGCAGGGTATAAGAATGTGTTGGGCAATCATGACTATGTTGATGTGAAAGACAAAGAAATGCTATACAAACAGTTTGATATGCCTGCGCCACACTATGTTTTTGAAAAAGCCAATTGGATGTTTATCGTACTGAACACAAATGAAGTTTCTGAATATGGCGCAAATGAGAATTCACCATTTTTAAAAGAATGGAGAGATCTTTCAGCTACTTTAAAAAGGGAAGGTAGGAAGAACAGCCTTCCATGGAACGGAGGGATTAGTTCCATACAACTGAACTGGTTGGAGAACAATTTGAAAAGAGCTCAAAACAAACAGAAAAATGTGCTTGTTTTTACTCACCATCCTCTTTATCCCGAAAATGGTTACGAAGCACTTAACAATCGTGAAATACTGCGCGTATTGGAAATGTATCCTAATGTAAAAGGGGTAATTTCCGGGCATCATCATGAAGGTAATTTTGCCTATTATAATAAGATTCCTTCTATAGTTCTTGAAGGAATGGTAGAGACTTCAAAAGAGAACGCATATGGGGTGGTAGAACTTTATCCAAATAAGATTGTACTGATCGGTCATGGTAGAATGACATCAAGAACACTTGATTTTTAATTTCATTTCTGCGTTAACTATTTCAATATATCAACTGTATGGCCAAGTGCCTCACAGCTTGTTGGGCAAAATCATGGGCTTTTTAATGAAAATATATTAATTGCAGAAATAATATTGTTTATATCAAATTTACCTATTATCTTCACTGTTGCTGTAGACCAGAATAGAATAGACTTGTGCAATGTAGCAATTTGGGATGTTCCTAATGCCGCTTATGAATTAACTTTTGAAGAATTAGTTGCAATTGAATTACCTTTTCCTTTTGTAGCTTACAATGGAAAGGCAAGCTTATGGCGATGTCGGAAATTAATGTTCATTGCAGTAATAAATTAACCCTTTATTAAATATGAAACAAACAATTTTTTTATACGTCTTTACCTTCTTCTGTTGCAGTGTTTATGCTCAGAATACGGGGATAACTTTTAAGTCTTCAGATCCAGCATTAGAAACGGCATTTGTCAGGGCAAAAGAAATGGCGTTAAGCTATAAAGGAAAACCCGGAGATCCGGTGGGGCCATGGTATGAATCGGCATTGCCGCCACGCTCTGCGTTTTGCATGCGTGATGTATCACATCAGAGCATTGCTGGCGAGGTGTTGGGCCTCAATAAGGAGAACAAGAATATGTTTCGGATTTTTGTTAAAGGGATCTCTGCCTCAAAGGACTGGTGTTCTTTTTGGGAAATGAACCATCTGGGTAAACCAGCTGTGGAGGATTACCGAAATGACCAGGCATTTTGGTATAATTTAAATGCAAATTTCGACCTGCTAACTGCCTGCTGGAAAATGTATTTGTGGACTGGTGACGAAGAGTATATTAAGGGGGCTGATTTTGCCAACTTTCAGGAGAAGTCTGTAACCAGTTTTATTGACAGCTGGGTGTTACAGGCAGATTCGCTCCTGAGCAGACCGACTCATCCAAATGCGCCGGTCCCTTTTAATGTGAATGATAGTTTTCATAGGTGCCGGGGTTTACCTTCTTATTCAGAAGGGGTTCCTAATATTAAAATGGGAGTGGATTTGGTTGCAGCAATATACAGCGGTTTAACTTCATATGCTCATATATTGGACGTAAAAGGACAGTCTAAAAAGGCAAAATCGTACAGAGAAAAGGCTGCGACTTACCAGAAAAACATTGATGCTTTTTGGTGGAATAATGCTACTTCGCGCTATAATACTTTCTATTCCGATAACCACAAATTTGGTCTGGATGAAGGCGAAACATTTTTATTATGGTTTGATGCCTTGAAAGATGGGGAGAGAAAAGAAAAGACGATACAGCATTTGCTAGCCAACAAATGGAATGTTGAAAACTTGTCTTATTTTCCGTTGATTATGTATCAGAATGGACAAGCGGAAAGAGCCTATGATTATATGCTACATTTAACAGATGTTTCTACGAAAAGAAGAGCATACCCTGAAGTATCTTTTGGTGTGGTTAAGGGATTTGTAGAAGGGTTAATGGGACTGGAAGCCGATGCCAGATTTAATCGGATAGCTACTTTGTATCGCGGTAAAACAGAAAGTACCTCAGAGGTTAAGGATGTACCAGTGCTGAAAACGTTAATCACCATAAAGCATGAAGGGAATAAAAGATCCAGACTAATCAATAATGGAAATAAGAAAGTCCTTTGGCAGCCGAGGTTTATAGATAATCAAGGGAAACTGATTATTAAACCTGTAGTTTGGGTGCAGCCGAAAGCCTCAAAAGAAATCACTCGCGTATAATTTAGGCTTGGCAAATGTAGGTAACATCTTTCCAGTAAATAAGATTCTACTCCTTATTTCAAAGATGAAGAATGAAATACTCATATGTAAGTATTTTTAATAGTCGATTTCTGATTATTTTTTTTTTAAAAAAGTCCTTAATATTTTGTAATATTGTGTCAGTCAATATCATATAAACTAACCTCTCCAGTATGAAGAAATTCAAGAACAGTGCACTTGTTCGTAAAAAGCTGATTACCCAGGCTTTTAATCAGCTCTTATCTGATGATAAAAGTGTTCTCACTGAGCAGGCTTCGCAGGAAACTTCAGGAGGAGGCACGAAATAACAGCAAAATCAATTATCGCAACCAACTAATAAAAAAAACGCTTTTATGAATAAATTAATTACTTACCTCGAGGCTATAGCTGCAAGTAAAGTGAATGAGTTGTCGGATACTTACTATTTTCGCAAATTTGAGAGCGTAAATCGAAAAGAATACCAGCATTTTGTTCCGATCCTATGTGAATATATTACTTACGAAAGGAATTGCGTGGCTAGGTTTACAGCATATGATGCTTTGGCGATGATCCTTTTACCCGATTCGGGAAATGGGGTGATTGACTTTTTGATAGACAGACTGGCATCAGGATTAGATTATGAACTGGATATTCTTCGTATTATCAGTGAATTAAAAATTCCACAGGACACAAATCTTGAACCATTAGAGGAGATACTGCTTGGCAATAATGAGCGAAGTAAGAAATTGGTACGTATGGTTCTTAGCAGAGTTGAACAGGGAGAACTTTTAGAATGTATCCCCATACACTAAACTTTCTATAGAAGAAATCGAATCCCTATAAACCCCAGCTTTATAAATTTACTCATCTTCCCCCTGTTATCCAAAAAGTAAAAACGCGATGATTAGCGTAACAATGACATTAAAGCCTTGTGCAATTAAAAAGGCATAAAATGGCTTCTTACTGTTCCTACCAAACAAATCGGCAAAGTTGGTTTCCAGGCCGATGCTGGTAAATGCCAGTGCAAACCAAAGCCCCTGTAAATTCTTTAAGCTGCCTTTAATTTCCCCATTCACTGTTGCCGGAATAAAGAAAGAGAAAAGGAGCGAAGCCGCAATAAAACCAATTACAAATTTAGGGAAGCGCTCCCAGATCACCTTAAGCGTAGGCTTCGCTGCTTTGTCTTTTCCTGCCGGATGCTGTGTGTAGGTCCAGTAAACGGAGATCGCGAAGGCCGCAATTCCCAATAGTACATTCTGCGAAAACTTGACGATGGTGCTGATCTTTAAAGCTTCTTCGCCAACCAGACTGCCTGAGGCCACAACGGCTCCGGTGGTATCAATGCTGCCTCCCAGCCATGCGCCGGTAACGGTCTGCGGAAAATGAAAGTAAGCTGCAATATAAGGCATGAAGATCATCATCGGGATAGCCGTGATGAGCACCATCGAGATCACGTAGGACAGTTTTTTTGAATCACCCTTAATTGCCCCTGAAGTGGCAATTGCTGCCGATACCCCGCAAATGGAAACCGCACTGGAGATCATCATGGTCAACTCCTCATCTATCTTTAATTTTTTACACACCCAGAAAGCAAAATACCATACAGAAAGTACAACGGCCAGGGCCTGTATCAAACCCAGAGAACCAGCTTTTAATACGTCTGAGAAGATGACACCCGTACCCAGCAATACCAGTCCGATCTTCACAAACAACTCGGTTGATAAGGATGATTTGAACCATTCTGGTAAGCGGAAGAAATTGCTGATCGCCAATCCAATGGCTAGGCTAAAGATCACAGCTTCCAGGTTTAAGGCTTTGACCTGGCTATTGCCAGCCATGATGAGTGCGATGATGGTCAGCACATATACGGCAGGAAAAGTTAGTACCGCACTTTTTACTGATTTTCCGGTTAAAAAAGCCCCCAGTGCGGCAATGATGATAACAAAGATGAACTGTAGCCCGATATAGCCGAGGTTAGTTGGGGTGACTACTGTATTATAAAGATCGTCTGCATTTTCCCAGTTGAATTGGGGAACTGGTAATAGAAGTCCGGATAGTGATAAAATAATAGTGACTGCGCCGAGTATTACGACAACCCAGTCTTCATGAATGCTTAATTTATTGGTTGCTGACATTGATGTTTAGATGTGTGTGTTTAAATGTTAATGGAAAATATATCTTTTAGTGCACGTTTGGCAGCATGGTAACCACACATGCCGTGTACGCCTCCGCCCGGAGGCGTGGAAGAGGAGCAGAGATAAAGACCCTTTGCCGAGGTCCGATAGGGAGAGCTTCTTAAAGCTGGACGGGTAAAGATCTGCCCCAGGTCAATTACGCCGCCGTTTATGTCTCCACCTATATAATTTGGATTGTAGGCTTCGACCTGCGCAGTGTTCATGGTATGTTTGGCAAGGATCCTTTCCTTGAAACCCGGTGCAAAACGTTCTACCTGGTTTTCAATAGCCCCCGTCATGTCTTTTACAGATCCATTTGGCACATGGCAGTAGGCCCATGCGGTATGTTTTCCTTCGGGCGCCCTCGTGGAATCAAATAAACTTTGCTGGGCAAGCAATACAAAGGGTTTTTCTGCATGTTTGCCCTGCCAGCTCAGCTTCTCGGACAAGGTGATTTCTTGAATCGTATTGCCGATATGTACGATGCCCGCTTGTCTGGCCTGCGGCGCAGTAAATGGGATCGGGCCATCTAACGCCCAGTCGACCTTAAAAACCCCCATGCCATAGCGGTACCTTTCCAGCTGCCACTTGTAAATGGAAGAGAATTTATGACCGGCAATCTGTAGCAACTGTTTGGGTGTGATATCGAAAAATATGGTTTTGGAACTGGGCAGTTCATCCAAAGATTTGATAAAACGCCCTGTCTCAATTCTGCCGCCTATCGAAATAAAATAGGAAGACAAGGCATTGGCTATTTTCTTAGATCCGCCTGTAGGAATGGGCCAGCCCTTTAAATGTGCTGCTGCCATGAGCACCAGGCCAATTGCAGAAGTACTTAGATTAGATAAGGGCTGTATCGAATGGGCAGCCATCCCAGCCCATAGGCCTTTTGCTGCTTTTGTTTTAAAACGTTTGGCCAAAAAAGAAGCAGAAGTAAGCGCATTCAGCCCAAATTTAGCCATGGCAATGGGATGCTCAGGGAAGTGTAAAGGACCTAAAACATCGGATGCGATATTTGGCCAGTCCCTAACCAGCGGTTTCATCAGTTTGAGGTAAGCCCGCTCATCATCACCAAGTAAGCTTGCGGTTTCTTCCAGCGAGCTGCCCAGGACTGCCGCTGTCCCATCATCAAAAGGATGCGCTGCAGCCAGGTCCGGAAATTCATAGATTAAGCCATGGTCCTGAAGGGGAAGGGTATTAAAAAACGGAGAACCGATGGCAAGGGGATGAACGGCAGAACAAACATCGTGGATAAAACCCGGCAAGGTTAATTCGGCAGAGCGCAGCCCGCCACCAATCTCAGCCTTCCCTTCAATGATCAATACCGATAAACCCTGCTGCTGCAAGGCAATGGCGGCTGCCAGCCCATTAGGACCGGAACCTACAACTACTGCGTCAAAATCTGTTCTGTTCAATTTGATTGTTATTTAAATGGTTTGACATGCCCTGGCGTTGTGAAGATAGGGATATTTGGGTTAATGGATATTTTTTAGCAGAACGGTCTAAGACCACATAAATGGAGTCTTTAAATTCATTAAGACCTGAAAGGATGATCCGGTTTGCCGATGGTCTTGAATAATGTAACACCTGTTTCAGGTGACGGTTTGTTCTGCTTTTATTTTGCAGATACAACACGTGTTTAACGGTATCGGCCTTATAGTAGTACCAATGCCTTCCAGCCATCCCGCTGGATTCCCAGGTGATGTTTAAATCCCGTTGTGCAGGATCTTTCTTCCTGTGTTTCTTTTCGGGATCTCCGTAACGGCGGATATCTCCCTGCCAGTGAAAATGCCATTTTCCATCGTAGACTTCGGTTCTTCTCGGGTAACTTCCGGCAGCAAACATTTCAATGTCCTGCGGACGGTTGGCCAGCTTGATGCTGATGGACGACCAGTCTTCAAAGGTCACATCATGCCAGCGGATTGAATCCTGCTGAGAATAGGGAACTACCTTATTGTTCAGCTTAAATTCCGTCACTTCGTAAAAACCCGCTGAACCTTTCAGGCCCGGCGTGTTAGGGATTTTATAAAAGTCGTTGTGGGTGTAGCCGTAGACTTCCAAAATGAAGAACAGGACCACAAACACGAAGTTGAATGCATATTTAACAGCCAGCCGCGCATATTTTTGCCAGGCTATTTTAAACTTTGGATAATAATGCACAATCCGGGCATCCTGTTCCTTTACAATCAGGCTCCACACGCCGGGAACGTCATGCCAGAGGATAAACATAGAAAGCATGGCCATAGCTGCACTGGGTACCTGCTCGCCGATATCGTAAGCATGATTGGAAATGGCAATGTTACCAAATACAATCAGGGTAATAGCGGCACCAATGCCGGTTGTGCGCCTGAAAAGCAGTAAAAAGCCGCCGATAAATTCTGCGAAGCCCAGGAATACTTCATAGCGCGGCGCAACGCTAATGGCTTCCCAGTACAGTCTTTTGGCAAAGAAATCGATCAGCTCCGTATTCCACAATCCTTCGTATTCCCGGGGCATTTGCATCACAAACAGCTTTTTGTAGCCCCAGCCAATTCCTGCATAAGCAACACGGTACCTGGCGAATACCCTGACCCAATAATATAACAAATTGTACTGCGTACGCTGTTGATCCAGCGCGGTCCAGATGATGCCCCCAATGATGGCGATGAGCAGGATAAAGGGGAAGTTGATATAGCTGGCCGGGCCAAAAAAGCCGCTGGCTGAAAATATATTGATAAACTGGGGATTGAAAAAGGCGACAACCTCTGTCAGTTCCCTGTAGGTCAGATGCGCGTAGTCAAAATGATAGATCATCCTGTAAAACCCGGTATCCAGAGGGAAACAAAATAGGGTAACGAAAATGAACGCAATTCTGAACGCTATTTTCTGTGTTTCTGTCCAGCGCTCGTTATTGTAAATCCCGGCTGCTGCCTGCCTGGCTGCAGGCTGCCCACTTATGGGCCTGGCTGTTAATGTTTCTGTCGACATATCTTATTAATCTTAAAATCAATCAGGGCTGCACGATCACAGACTTTTCCCGGTTTTGATAGAGTGGATAAGTTTTATTTTTCCTGTTCAATACAATGTATATGCTGTCCTGATGTTCATTTTTGCCCCATAAAATGAGCTGGGACGCCGATGGACGTGAATAATGAAGGTCTAATTTCTGATGGGCATATACCTTGTTTTTATTTTGCAGATGCAGCACCTGGTTCACTGTGTCCGCTTCGTAATAAAAGTGCCTGCGGCCACCACCGGTACCCGCCGATTCGTAAGTCCGGTCTACATCCTTAAACTGCTTGCCACGCCCGGCCTCGCCATGGATCATGAAGGTATTAAACACCGAAAAGGATAAGGTTGACCATTTTTCGAAGGTAACATCCTGCCACCGTAAGGAATCGACCGGTGAATAAGGGATGACTTTATTGTTGATCCGGAACTCCGAAACATCATATAATCCTCTAGCATTCGTCAGTCCCGGACGGGAAGGCACTTTGTAAGAATCATGTTTGTAATTTTGCCAATGCAGGTAGGCGCTGGTCACAAAGAAAAATCCGAATACAAAGATCTTGAACGTGATACGGCCGTACTTCTGCCAGGGTTTACTAAATGAGGGATAGCTGATTCCGAGTTTAGCACTTTCTTCCTTTACAATTAGTTTCCAGACCGCAGGGATGTATCGCCACAATACAAAAGCACCGCCCAGCGCAAAGAAGGATGCCGCCAGATGGATGCCCCCGTCATAGGCATGGTTCGCAAAAGCGATGTTGCCGATCATGGCCAGCGATAGAGCCGCACCCAATGCCCTGGTCTGCCTGAAAAATAAAAAGCCCATAATGAGCAATTCTGCGAACCCGGCAAAAATTTCATAATCATGTACAAAACTGAACTGGATCCAGTAGAGTTTCTGGGCCACAAAATCGCCGAACGGGGTATTGAGCTGTGTGAGCGCCAGTTCGGGCATCTGGGTAGGGAAGACCTTTGAGAAGGTCAGCCCCTGCAGCTGTATGACCATCGAATAACTGACACCTGCGGCTAAAAAGTAATATAGGGTATCATAGTTTCTTCTCTTTCTGTCGAACAGTCCCCACAATGCCGCGCCGGCCAGTCCTATGACAAAAGCCAGTCCCCAGTTCACATAGCTGGCCAGTCCAAATTCACCGCTTTCGGGATAGATGGTCAGAAGACTTTGCTTTGATATCGGAATTCCACCGGTATCATTGGCACCCGGACGCTTACCAGCCACCTTAATCGGATTAAAGGAGGAGCCGCTAAGCCTGCCGATATCCCTGATGTGCAGATGCGCCCAGTCGGTGGTAAACCATTGCCGGTAATAGGCCGTGTTCAGGGGGACAATCAGCACAAAGAAAAAGATGAAAAATGTACGGAAAAAGTACTTTTCAACAGGCGTCCAGCTTTTTTCTGCAACGGACTGCTCCAACGTTATTGTAGCTTCGGATGTTGTTGTAGCTTCAGCGATCATCTTTTACAGTTTAATTGGTTTTCTGCGTCCTTCAAACAACAGGTATTTCTTCTGGATCTTCTCCAGAACGGCATAAACTGAGTCTTTCCTTTCGTTTATGCCCTCAACCACAATCGTAGAATCATTTAGGAACTGATACGCCAGAGTGTAGCGTTCTGCCGGGTAATTCTTGTTCTTATTTCGGAGCTCCAGCTGATGACGAACCGTGTCAGCCGTATAGGCGTAATAGCGACGGCCACCAATGCCTGCCGATTCATAGTTGCGGTCGATATCCTGCTGATGAAAGCCATCACCCGTAGAAAGATCCAGTTCAATTGGCTTCGCCGTCTTGATGCTGATGGTCGCCCATTTTTCAAAGACAACATTTTGCCAGCGGTTGGTATCGGTTTTGGAATAAGGGATGGTCTGGTTGTTTAACTTAAATTCCCGGACGTTATAATACCCATAACTACCTTTTATACCGGCCGTTTGTGGAATCTTATAGGGATTGGAGCTATAATTGGCATAAGTACTAACGCCTAAAGCCAGGATAAATAAAACCGCCAGGGCCTTAAGCGCTGATCTTACCTTCCCGAAGCTTTGGCTTAAAATAGGCTGGAATTTGTTGGCGATGGTATACTTCTGCAAGACCAGCAAATTGTATAGCCTGGGTAAATCATAGGCAAACAGTACTGCCGCTATTGTGGTCAGGTAAGCACTGTACACCTCCTGTCCCGCATCGTAAGCCAGATTTGCCACAAACACATTCCCTGTAAAGCCCAATATAATTCCCGAACCGAAAGTTGCGGTACGCCTGCACAGCAGCAGCCCCCCGGCCAGCACTTCAACCGCGCCGAGAAATACTTCATAAGGCTGCGTAATCCCTAAAGTATGGAAATAGATTTTCCAGGGAAGGAAGTCGCCGTAATTGGTATGCAGGTTACTGAGCGAAGGGTAGGGCATCTGCAGGGGAAAGAGTTTAATAAAACCGAAAGCAATGATGCCGATGGCCAGCCGGTACCGCAAGACGACACGCAGCCAATAGTACAACTTGTCGTAGTCTGTTTTTTCATCTTTAAAGATCAGCGGCCACGCGATTGTTCCAGCTCCCGCGATCAGAAAGGCAATCAACCAGTTGGCATAACTGGTTAATGAAAAGAACTGAGGGGAATAGGTGGTCAGCTTAAACAGGTCAAAAAAGGAAAAGTTGGACCAGTTGCTGAAAAGGTCGCGGTAAAACTTCCAGTCTAAGGGCACAACCTGGATAAAAAAGTAAAGAAAGAGCAAACGCAACAGTACCTTTTCGTAGTTTTTCCAGTTGGCAGGCCGTCCCGCAGTCGTATTAAATAAATGCATAGCTTTAATCTTTAAGGATTAATAATCTTTATTCTGTTCCAGGTTAGGATCCAGCTGGATCTGGGTAACCGGTATCGGGAAGACATATTCATGGTCCGATACTTTGGTGTTGGGATCTAATGCTTCAAGCACAGCTTTTGCCCTGCCTGTTCTGGCCAGGTCAAACCACCTGTGCGCTTCCCAGGCAAACTCTATCCGCCGTTCATTTTCGATAGCCAGCAGAATCTGCTCTTTGGTAACAGCGGTAGAAGGTAAAATTCCCGCCCGGTCCCTTACCTGGTTCAAATCGGACAATGCACCGGTGCTGGCAGATAAATTGTTTAGCTGCGCCCGGGCTTCTGCACGGATCAGGTACAGCTCCGCTATTCTGAAAATATAGGTAGGGTCGGTTGCATCTTTCCGGTAATACAGGTTCCCGAACCAATTGGTGATCCCGCTTTGCGTAACACTGCCAATCAGTGCGCTCCTTCCGCCTGATACCGCAGGATCATTAAGCAGCTGTACAAACCGGTCGTTTGGCGCATAGCGGTATTGTCCGCCGTTGGTCGAGTGCTGCATCTGGGTGCGGATGGCGTTAGGATTGAGCACGCTGTACTGCAATTCAAAGATGGATTCTTTGCTGGCGCTTACATTGTTGGCAAACCAGGCGCTGAAAGGTTTAACCAGGGTATAATCTGCCGTTTTATCAATCAGTTTGGTAGCGTATTCTTCTGCCAGTGCCCACTCTTTTTTATAAAGATGCAGCCTTGCCCTTAGTGCCCACACGGTACGTTTGGTTGCCCTGATCCTGTTCAGCGCATCGGGTAACAGCAATTCGGCATCTTCCAGGTCTTTCTGTACCTGCGCATAGGTTTGCTCCAGCGTACTTCTTTTTACTTTAGGACGGCTATCCAATGATACCGTTGGCTCCAGAATGAGCTGTACGCCGCCCCAGGCCCTGGCCAGGTCAAAGTAAGCCAGGGCTCTGATAAATTTAGCTTCACCCACGTATTGGTTTTTAAGCGCTGTCGTCAGCAGGGGATCCGTCACGCCGGGTACTTTGCTGATCACATGGTTGGCCCGGTTGATGGTATTGTAAATGGCAATCCAGGCCGTGTTGAAGAATACTTCATCGGTTCTGAAATTTATATTGACCAGGTTGGCCGAGCCACCGGTAGTCAGGTTTTTCACATCCCCGCTGGGAAAATAGCCTAAGGTGACATAGGTTTCGCCGTAATACCCGGAGTTACCCATTTGCCGGTAGACTGCTCTTAATGCGGTTTCACTTGATCCCTTGTCATATATAGGGTTTTCATCTGATACGGCGTTGACCGGCTCGGTGGTCAGGAACTTCTCGCAGGAACTGAGGGAGATCAGCAGCAAGGAGAAAAGGATATATTTTATCGTGTTCATGTCAGTGTTTTTTTAATGATTATAGGGTTAGGTTGACGCCCAGCTGCACCGTCCGGGGTTGTGGAGGGGTACCGTAATCGTAGCCCTGTATGTTCTGTGTACCCAGGTTGGATTCTGGATCTGCACCGGTATATTTAGTGAACAACAGCAGGTTGCTGCCGATCAGGTAAAACCTTAGCTTTTCAATTCCGGCCCTGGAGGTAAAGCCTTTCGGTAAGGTATATCCAAGGGTTAGGGAACGCAACCTCAGGAATGAGGCATCCTCAAAAAAGCGGCTGTTCTCTTGCCTGGCATAGTTGGCATCTGTTAATTTTGGTGTATTGGTGATTTGTCCGGGACTGGTCCAGCGGTCCAGCTGGCTTTTCAGCAATACGCGTCCTGCATCCAGTGTACCTCCTGTTTCACCCAGCATCCTGTTGTGGTTCCAGATGTAGTTGCCATAAGAAAAAGTGAAGAACACACCCAGGTCCAATCCTTTATACGTGAAATTATTGGTCAGTCCCCCAAAAAACTTAGGCCAGGT
This sequence comes from Pedobacter nyackensis, assembly GCF_900176505.1. GTDB lineage: Bacteria > Bacteroidota > Bacteroidia > Sphingobacteriales > Sphingobacteriaceae > Pedobacter > Pedobacter nyackensis. The sequence goes on from NZ_FWYB01000012.1 coordinate 65,000, forward strand.
GCTGCCCACGATCTGCCGGTCATCGGCTGTGATCTTACCATCCTTGTTGTAATCGTCAAATATGGCATCGCCGTTATCCGGGTTGACAGACAATTGCTTGTACAGCCAGTAAGAGTACAACTCTTTTCCCTGCTGTAAGCGGATCAGGTCTCTTCCCGCAAAGGGAATGTCGGCAGGTATCTTTTCAATGGTATTCTTATTTCTGGCAATGTTGAAATCTGTTTTCCAGGTAAAGCCGGTCGTTCTCAGGTTGGTGGAATTGATGGCCAGTTCAAAGCCTTTGTTGCTGATCTCGCCAAAGTTGGTGAGGTAGGAGGAGAAGCCGGAAGATCCCGGAACGGCCACCTGCAGCAGTGCATCACTGGTGTATTTGTTGTAATAGTTGAACTCGATATTCAGTTTGTCTTCCAAAAAGCCAATGTCGAGCCCGGTACTGAACTGTGCGGTACTTTCCCATTTCAGGTTAGGATTGGCCAGTTGTAAAGGGGCCGTTCCGGGAAGCTCTGGGCCGCTTGCAACATCTGCATAGCCAAAACCACCTGTCCACAAACCCTGGGAAGCAAAATCATTGATCCCCGCCTGGTTTCCGGTGATCCCGTAGCTGATCCTGTATTTTAAATTACTGATCAGGGAAACATCTTTCAGGAAATTCTCTTCTTTTATCCGCCATGCGGCACCAACTGCCGGGAAATAGCCCCACTTCTTGTTCTTGCCAAATTTTGAAGAACCGTCTGCCCTTACCGTAAATTCTGCATAGTATTTTCCTGCATAATTGTAATCCGCCCGAGAGAAAAAGGAGGCCAATGTGCTGTTTGTCATAAACTGCGCCGCAACTTGTGTGGCTGCCGAAGAGATCTGCGTATATGAGTTATTAGGGAAATTGGTACCCGTAGCAGATACGTTCTTCACTTCTATACCTTGTAAGGTATTCCCGATCAGTATACCGAAGCTGTGCTTACCGGCCTTGTCGTTGTAAGCTAAAGTCTGCTCGTTAATGGCGGTCGACGACTGCGTGATACTTTGCGTTCCCCGGCCTCCGCTATTGCCCAGAATGGTGCGGGTATCCCAGTATTCATTTTCCTCGTAGTTGTTGTAATCCACACCAAAGGTAGAGCGGAACTTTAACTTAGGCGTGATCGCATAATCCAGGTAAATGTTGCCGGTATAATGATAGCTGTTGGACCATAGATTTACCGTGCTGGTGAGCACATCAATGTTGTCGAAATTCACCCATTTTAATGGTGTGCCGTTCGCATCGAAGATGGGGAGGTAAGTGGGTATATTTAAGGAGGCCTGCAGCAGCGTTCCGTTGGCCCCGTTTGCAGGGCGTGCCTGGTCACGGTGACTTCTGGAAACGGCATTACTGGTACCGATGGAGATTTTATCATTCAGTTTATGATCCAGGTTAACCTTTAAGCTGGCCCTGTCGAACGACATCGGTTTCCAGATGGATTCCTGATCTGTATAACCGCCGCCCAGGTAGAAGCGTGTCCTGTCGGATCCGCCCTGAAGGGACAGGTCGTAACTGCGCAACGTTGCCTTACGGTTCAGATAGCTCATGCGGTCGTAGGTAGGCTGCGTTTCTGGCAAGCCCCTTCCGGCAACGCCGTTGATCACCTCGCCGGCTGGCCTGAAAGGTTGTGGTTTGCCCATATTCCGGCTATACTCATTCACCAGCGCAGCATGCTCCGCACCGGTAGTGGTTTTCCAGATGCGGTCTTCCGGTGCCCATCCTAAGCCTTCGGAGCCATTAAACTCTATCCTGGTCTTTTGTCCGTAGGTCCCTCTTTTTGTGGTAACCAATACCACCCCATTGGCGCCCCGCGACCCATAAATGGCAATCGCAGTGGCATCTTTCAAGATTTCGATACTCTCAATATCCGAAGGATTGATGTCCGAAAGGGGGGAGGTTCCCCTGTCCTGGCCTATATTCTGGAGACTGCCGTTGTTTACCCATACCCCGTCAATGATGTACAAGGGGTCATTAGTGGCATTGATGGAAGTAGCGCCCCTTACGCGGATAAATATATCAGATCCGGGTACGCCTGTATTTGAACTGATCTGCACGCCAGCGGCCTTTCCCTGTAGCTGTGCATCAAAACTTGCTTCAGGAATGTTTTTCGTTCCCGATGGATCTATTTTGGAAACAGAACCGATCAGGTTTTTACGCTGCTGCGTAGCATAACCAATAACCACCACATCGTTAAGCTGACCGGTGTTTTCTTTGAGCTTGATTACCAGGGGACTGCTGTTCGCTATTATCGTCTTTGTTTGATAAGACAGGTGTCTGATCTCAAGTGTATATGGGAACTTTTGTCCGGTCACGAAATCAAAGCGGCCATCGCCATCCGTTTGCACAGAATGTGTGGTTCCGGTAATGTGTACACTTACACTTGGAATGCCCTGTTTGGTCAGCGAATCGATCACCTGTCCTTTGAGGGGCGAGTTGATCAGTGGCTTGGTTTGTGCGTAAGACAGGAAGGGTAATAATAACAATACTATGCTACTGATCTTCAATAGCTGTAGCTTTCTTAAGAAAGAACAGGCAGGATAGGAATGCCCGGTCTTTTTAAAATTTTGCATAACTTTAAAAAGTTTTAATTAATAAAATCTGTTGGTTAAAACGAACCGGCATTTCAGTAAGTGATTGGCGTTGCGTACTGAAGGCCGTGATAAAGGCAGGATTTCAATCCTGTCTTTATTATTGAGCTATAGCATGGAATGCTGCTGCATGGGACTGCAACAACAGCGAGAAGAGTTTCTCAATTGGTTTGGACTGCAGAGCGCAATTCCCTTTTTTACGTGTAAAAATCTTTTCATCCCGAATATAATTTGACTTTTTATGATTTGTTTGCGCGTCAACCCGGAACAAATGTAATGGCATTTTTGGTAAAAACAAATTAAATCTACCGATTTAGTAGTATTTATTACAGGTGTAGGGGAGGTGTTGTTGTAATCTGTTGATTTAAAGTCGCTTAAATTCTAAGTGGAAAGCGTTAGTACTGTAGTTGCAGGTGCTGTTCTCTCTTATCTGGACAAGCTCAGTTGATTTAAATGCGCTGTGATCTTATCGATTTCTTCCTTACTTAAGCGGATATCAGCAGCAGCTGCATTGCTCAAGGCTTGTTGCGAATTCCTGGCTCCGGCAAGGGCAATCGTTATACCGGGCTGCTCAAAGGTCCATTTAAGTACCAGCTGACTTAAGCTGGCATTCTTTTCTTCGGCAATAGGTAAGATCTTTTCAAGGAAGGCATTCACCTTTTGCAGGTTCTCATCCTTAAAGAAATAGATTCCCGCGCGGTGGTCATCTGCGCCAAACTTATAGCCTGGTTTCATTTTTCCTGTTAAAAGGCCCCTCTCAAGCGGGCTGTACGCAAGGATCGATTTACTCTTTTCGATGCAATAGGGAACGATTTCTTTTTCGATATCGCGTTTAACCATACTGTAGGGAACCTGGTTTGAAACCGGATTGAGGTATTGTGCGGCCTCATCCATTTGTTCCGGGTTATAATTACAAACGCCTGCGTGACGCACTTTCCCCTGTTCGATTAGTCTTGCAACCGCTTCCATGCTTTCGGAAATAGGAGTGGTTGTATCCGGCCAGTGGATCTGGTACAGATCTATATAATCCGTGCCAAGCCTTTTCAGGCTGTCTTCACATTCTTTGATGATACTTTCCTTACCAGCGTATTTATAGATGTCAATCACGTTGCCGCTGTTGTCCTTGCTGTGCATGGCCAGGTTGCCCTTCGCAAGGTCCCAGCGCATTCCAAATTTTGTAAGTATTTGTACCTTGTCCCTCTGGATATCTTTGATCGCTTCTCCAACAATTTCTTCGCTAAGGCCCTGGCCGTAGATAGGTGCAGTGTCGATAGAGGTTACACCCGCATCATAAGCTGCTTTGATGGCATTAATGGCTTCACCTCTTTCGGTACCACCCCACATCCATCCTCCGGCTGCCCAGGCACCAAAGGTGATCACTGATATTTCAAGATTGCTGTCGCCTAATTTTCTGTATTCCATAAAAAAATAATGTATTCCAAAAATACTGTTTAAGTATTCACTTACAAATGAACCCGGCAGTATTGTTTGAAAACATTAATGCTACGTTCCTGTATAAATGGAAGATTTTCAGAAGCTTACATTATTTCTGTTCGGGGGTACCTGACCAAAATTTTATATAGGGTAAAGGCTGTATTACATCTAATCATTCTTAATTGAAAACCCTTTAATAGTAGGAGTAGAAGTAAACAGCGTGTTCAGTTCTTTTAGTTTTTTCTCATATTCCACTTGATTAATTACATTGTTATCTAATAACCAGATTAAGTTATAATACTGAGGTTCATAGCTTAAATTTTTATTCAGTTGTCCATGTCGCTGTAGCAGGAATTGTCGGCGTCGGGATAAGATTTCATCAATAAATTTGTCAACTGTTTCTTTGTCGGGTTTATTACTGAAAAATTCTATAGGGTTAGGGTTACCTGCCGAAGTAAGGTAGCACGCTGTTTTAAAAGTGAAAAAATATAAGAAAACCAATAATGAAATTAATATGAGAATGAACAACTGCATAAACGGATCAACTTGCCCTCCATTTTGGCGGTCGAAATAAAGCACGAATGAGACAAAAGTTAGAAAAGCAGCAACGACCAGAAATATTTTTTGCCCATTTTTCCAGTGAGTTATTTTGGTGCCAACATTTTCATATTTTAGTTCGTACTCGTGTATTTTTCCTATGCTGCTTTGCCGTATTGAAAGACCGTCTTCAATAAAACGGAATTGTTTTTTTTCTAGTAATGTATGTTGGGAGAAGTCGTATTGCATCGGAGATTAATTTAATGTCGAAAAAACAAATTATCTTTTATCTCGGTCTGCAAATCCAAGTTTAATGTGCTCATATTCCATGCGTTCTGGTTCACGTTCTTTCCATTCTTTAAAAATGCTAACCACATCTGCTAAAGATTTTATTCCATTAACATAATTTGCTTTACCCCAATAAAACCAGGCAATATGGATGTTTTGAGCATAAATTCCGGGTTTAACCTGACTTCCAACGGTCTCCTTACCTTTGATTCCGGTAAAGAAATCCAACTTCCCACCTTCTTTTGAATGTTGAATAATTAGCTTGCGGAGGCTTACAGAGTCCGGTGTTTGCGCCACGGTATCAATAACGAAAAATGCGAGTAGGAATAAGGATAGGAAATATTTCATATAAGACGTTAATTGATTTAATACACGAATATAAAAATAAGCTGTCAAAATTTACTGTTCAATTAAGATCAATTTTATAGAGCATCATTATTTATCGAAAAGATGAACTATCATTCAACATCGATAATATTTTGTTAGATTGAAATATGGATAGGTAAGCCAAATTTTATATAAGTTTTTTTAGGTTAAACTGCGTTTTCCACCAAATTTCTAGTGACACTTTTGTCGTAATTTTTGTCTAAGTAGATTTGCTGAAATGTTTTTAATCAGTCAAATATGCCAGAAGAAACTACTTTAACGAGCTTTATCCAACCAGTAAATGGTGTCGACATTACGCGCTTCATTGACCCTTACAGTGATTTTGGGTTTAAACACATTTTCGGCAAGGCACCCAATCGGGATTTTCTAATCCGTTTTCTAAATGGTGTTTTCAAAGGGCGGAAAGTAATCGTTGATATTCAGTATAACAATACGGAGTATAAAGGTCCGGGTAAGGATTACAGAAAAACAGTATTTGATCTATACTGTACTGGTGACAATGGCGAAAAATTTATCGTAGAAATGCAAAAGGCTAAGGTTGAAAATTTCAAAGACAGAAGTGTTTTCTATACGGCTAATCTGATTCAGGAGCAAGGCATCGGAGTAGTCGCCAATTGGGATTATCAGCTTCCTGAAATATATTTTCTGGCGATCATGAATTTTAAATTTGATGACAGCCACCCCGACCATTTTATACATGATGTTCGGATGATAGAGATCAATACAAGCAAAGAGTTTTACCCAAAATTGGGTTATATTTTTATTGAGATGCCAAAATTCAGGAAAGCTGAAGGAGAATTGGAGAATGAACTGGAAGAGTGGCTTTACATCTTAAATAACCTAAAGAAATTTACAGAAATTCCGGTATCTTTGAGAGGGAATTACAAATATGAGAAGATATTTGAAATTGCAGCAGTTGGCAACTTAACCCCCGAGGAGATGAACGAATACCAGCAAAGCTTAAAAATACAACGTGATAATTATAGCGTCGATAAGGCAGCTAGAAATGAGGGGCGAAAAGAAGGACATGTGCGAGGACGCGAAGAAGAAAAGAAAGAAATCGCTCGTAATCTAAAAAATATTGGCATAACTCCGGAGATTATTGCTAAATCTACGGGCCTGTCTATAGAAGAAATCCAAATTTTATAACTTCCCTCTTCTAATAATTGAAAGAAGGCGATTCATATCTTTGAAACAATATGGCATTAACTGATACTCCTGCCATCTGATAAATAAATGAACATATAACACTCTCAAATATTTTATTCTTTTTATTGGCTTGCAATTGCTTGCATTCAATGCATTTTCGACAGTATTTACTGTAATCAACAACGCAGATTCTGGTACTGGTACACTCCGTGATATGTTGACAAAAGCAGCGGCAAATGGTATCGCTGATGCAGATGTGATTAATTTTAACCTTACTGATCAAAGCGAAGCCGGTAGAACCATCGTGATATTGGATCAGTTACCACTAGTGTCCGCTAATTTGACTATAGATGGTTCCTCTCAGCCAGGAACTGCATTTGGGCTAAGTACATCAAGGGTAAAAATCCTTACAGGCTTTGCTTATACTAAATTCGCCAATGTGCTATTGCTGGAGAATGTGCAGGATGTTAAGATTTACGGCTTGTACATCAAAAATGAAATGGCGTGTCCCAGTGGTGAGGGCTGCTATTATTGGCAGGGAATAGCGATTAGAGACTGTCGGAATATTGAAATTGGTGCCGCTGGTAAAGGAAATGTTATATTAGGATTTCAATATGATCTAGGGATGAATTTGCATTTGACAGGAGGACAGATTCATTACTATAGCGTAAACTTTACGCTGAAGGCAAATTTCATAGGAATTGAACCTGACGGCATCACACGGTCAGATATCATTTCAAAGCCTGTAGAGGTAAATTACGTAATTGGTGAAATCAATATAGGGGGCACTCCGGATGAAGGTAATTTATTTCCTAACGGCTTTTCGATTCACCAGACCAATTCTGAAAATTATACTGGAGAAGGTGTCGAAATGTATGTCACACCAGCCACCATCAGGTTCAGAAACAATAAAATTGGTGTAGACCATAGCGAATCTATTACATTTCCTTCCTCTGGCTTCCGCTTTGACGTGCATACTCCAAAAGGGAAAAATACAGTCTTTATAGAAGATAACATTATTTCATCATCTACTGCATGGGGAATTACGCTAATCAACAATTTCCATGAAGTGAACATCAGACGTAACTATATTGGAACAGATCGCAGCCTTACCAAAACACTTCCGGTTGGTGACACAGGCATATTCGTGTACTACTGTACCAATGTGAAAATTGGCAGTAGCAATCCCGCAGACAAAAATTACATTGCCAATTGTAAGCCCATTAATGTTTGGCCGTATTCCACAGTTTCTGTAAACAAGAATAGCTTTTTTTGTGTGCGTAACATGTACCCTATGATATACAGAGGCAATGGAACTTTCTTCTTTCCAGTAGTAAAAATATCATCGATTACTGGTACTTCTTTATCGGGAAACGCTACACCTGGGTCAGCGATTGAGCTTTTTTATGCCGACAGATGTGGCAGTTGCGCTCCTGAGACTTATTTTGCCAGTACAACTGCTGATGAATCGGGCAATTGGCATTATGATGGTCCTATTCAGGGTAAAGTCATAGCTTCTGCAACATTTAATGGAGCTACTTCTGAGTTTACCAGGCCAGAATTGGATGTTGCCAACGTGAAAATAGAAAATACCTGTCCAAACTATGGATCGATTAAAGGTATAGTCCCTTCCAGCTATACCGATATCAGCTGGATAAATGAAAGCGGTGCTGAGGTGGGAAGAGTTCCGGATTTATTGAACATGCCACCTGGGAAATATAAGCTCAAAATAGGATACGGTGATTGTTCTGCAGAAACTCCTTGGTATCAAATTAAACTCGGTGTATCAGTTGACGCATCAACTATTGCTGTGACCAACGCTTCCTGCAATGGAGCAAATGGATCTGTTAAAGGTATTACCATCACCAATAATACTAGTTCTGCTGTTCAATATAGTTGGAAGGATGCTGGAGGTAATGAAATGGGAAGGGCTTTAAAATTAGAGAATGTCAGGCCCGGTAATTACCTCCTTAGTATCAAGCTTGCTGACAATAGTTGTGCCATGTCGTACGGGCCGGTAGAGATTAAAAACATCAGTGGGCCGGGAGTCAGCGAACACAATATTACTGTAGTCGCTTCTGAGTGTGGCAAGGCTGAAGGGAGCATTGCTGGGATTTCAGCTACTGGCTTAGGTGTCCTAAGGTATCAGTGGAAAAACGAGCTTGGAGAAGTTGTAGGTACTGGCCTGGATTTATTGGATAAACCTGCTGGCAGCTATAAACTGGAGGTATTTGATGAATCGGCATGTGGATCTGTATTTTCGTCAACCATACCAATTCCCGAAGTCAATGGAATATCATTAAACGATATGGGGACAATTCAAAATGTTACCTGTGGCCAAAGTAATGGCTCAATAACTGGCATTCAGGTTTCGGGGGCAACGCAATATCAATGGTTTGATCAATCGGATCAATTAATAGCTACAACCACCGATCCAAACCTAAGGGATGTTAAAGCAGGAAGGTATTACCTGGTTGCTGCCAATTCCAGCTGCAAAAAAACAAGCCAGCTGTATACGGTTGGAGGAAATGTAGCTGTGTTAGTGAATAATAATCATGTTCAGATTAACCACGATCACTGTAGTCTGAGTACCGGGACTATTACTGGTATTGAAGTTTCTGGTAAGCTTCCATTTAGCTATAGATGGGAAAATGATGCCGGTGTAAACTTCGGAAATCAAAAAGATTTAAAGAATGCTCCACAGGGGATCTATCATTTAACGATAACAGATGCTGCGGGCTGTTCAGCGGTATCAACTTATCAGTTATTGAACCAAAGTGAATCCATACAGCAACCAATGGTAAGTGATCTTCAGCTTTGTGGTAAAGGTGAAGCGATATTGATTGTAAATAATGTGACAAAAGATAGTGGGTACAAACTATATGGGAATGAATACGGCTTAATCCCATTGGATGTACAAGAATCCGGTCAGTTCAAAATCAATGTAAACGAAAATCGTAAATTTTATGTTAGTCGATACATAGGAGGGTGTGAAAGCCCGAGAACTAAAGTTGAAGTTACTGTTGGTTATGCCGCTTTAATTATTCCGAATGCATTTTCACCAAATCATGATGGTAGCAATGACAAATGGATCATAAAGGGAATCGAAAATTACCCAAAAGTAAGTGTTAATATTTTCAATCGGTATGGGGAGAGGGTTTTCGACGCTCCTAATTATAAGGTACCATTCGAGGGTAATAGGAATGGTAATCCATTGCCTGCGGGGGTGTATTATTATGTTATCAAAATTGGTGAAGGATGCAGGGCAATTTCAGGAAGTCTGACTTTATTACGTTAGAATAGGACTTCAGATCGTTATGCTTTGCGTTTCACATTTCTATACTTTTAACTTACTTCTCCAAGTGTCGATGCAATGTTCCATTGTTGGAAGATTATAAATGCTGATTAATCCCTTTCAACATTTATAATGAAGTTGTACAAGTCCTGTGTCAAATTGCTTGGTTGAAATGAGTTTTAATTCCTGCTCAGGCCGGCCATCTTTGAATAGTTTTGTACCATCACCAACAAGGATCGGGATTATTGAAATTACAAATTCATCAATTAAGTTTTCTTTTAAAAGTTCGTGTACTATTTCAGCCCCGCCCTCAATAAAAATATTTGGCCCTGACTCACTTTTTAGCCTTAAAATAAGCTCCTTTATGTTGCCTGCGTAAAAGTTTGTGTTACCGATACTTGGTCTCGCTGTCCTCGTTATGATGAACGAAGTTTTATCATCATGATAAAATTCTGGAGCATACTTCATTATCCAGTCATAGGTTTTTCGGCCCATTATAACGGTGTCAACCGTTTTTGCAAAGTCGGCGTAGCCATAGTCTTCTCCCTCTTTTTCAACGATTGAGAGGAAATCCAGGTTGTCATTTGGTTTAGCAATGTAACCATCTAAACTTGTTGCGATATATAAAATTGCTTGTCTTGCCATTGTCGTTTTAATTTATGTCTATACTGTATTTACTAATTTAGTCCCTTCACTCCGAACCACCATGCTCCGGTGATTTATTCAATATTGTAAGCCGTTTCTCAAATTGATCACCTCCCAGGCGTATAATCACCTTGAAACCATGGCCTCCATATCTGATTTCCATTAGGAAATTTAGCAGAAGTGGTTTTATAAACTCAATAAACTTATTGCAATACCCTTCAAAATCTGGGCTGATGTATTTCGCCCGGTATGCTTCGCTAAATTCAGTAAAGTTGAATCCAATTGCTTGTTCAGTGTTATTTACAAATCTTGTTTTGTACCGGATGTTATTGTTTAAAGGTTGATTTAACCTGATGTGGTTAATCAGCTTATGCTGCAATAAATCGACGGTATCTCTATAATCAGGTACCATGATATTATAAATTAAGCTGTAAAATTACTAAAAATATTAGTAAATAAATAAAGTATTTTATTGCAATATTAATTGGATTTTATTTGACTGATTCGACTTTTAATATTTAGGTTTGCTGTAACTAACTTTAATATAATATGTATGAGAACGAGAGGGCAGCATTTGGCGCGCTGACCGAATTATTAAGCGAAATTGCAGATTACAAAAGAAAACTATATCCGACTGTTAATCAGCGTGCTTTTCTAATTAAACAAACGATTGCTAACGCAATTGCTAGTCATCAATCTAATTCAGACAACCAAATTGGAGGCCAAAAGCTAGATAGCCTGGAGAAGAACATTGCCGATATAAAATCAGAGATCAATACAACTTTAATTCCTTTATTTGAGCAGTTAGGCGACCAGGCAAGGTTAAAGCTTGTTATTGGTGTTATGGAAACATTGGATCATTTGCAGTCATTAATTGACAGTAAGCCTAGATTAAGTAATGTAAATTCTGATCAGGCATAGGTGACTTAAATCATCAAACCATATCCACTTAGTTTTGTTATAACCTATCAAAACTTGATATTATGGAAAATCAAATTCTTGAACTTGAAAAAAAGTATTGGAAAGCGATGGAAACCCGTGATTTTAATACTGTAAAAAGCCTTACCCACTTCCCATGCATCGTAGCTGGCAAGGATGGAGTAAGAAGCGTAGATGAATCTACATTCAAAAAAATGTTTGATTCAGGAGAAGGCAGTCGGCTGAAAGTGCTAAATATTTCTGACGCCCAAAGTGAAATTATGAGTGAAGATAGTGCTGTTGTAGCCTACCTTATCGAATTAGAATATGGCGCGGAAAATAAGAAATCTTCAGGAAAATGCGCGTGCACATCAACATGGATTATGGAAAATGGAAATTGGGTCTGTGCCATGCATACGGAATCTGACTTAAAAAATTAAAAAAAGGGGCAGTCTCTCGACTGGCCCCTTAATTAACGTTCTCGTATCTATTTAACAAAAGAGCCTCATAAAGGTTTTACTTAGTTTCTTTATGCCATCATCTTTTGTTCGATCAGTCTAAATGATGGAACGTTAATGATGGATATTTTTCACTGTAAAATCTAGTCGAAGCTATTCCTGAAGGATGAATTTTATTTGGAAGGTTATTGAATGTTTGGTGCTCAACCATATTTTATTCTGTTAAGTTAAGCTCCTTTGGTGGATTCCACCAAATTTCTCATTACCTGTGTGTTGCAGTTGCGATCTGTTTAGTTTTGCATCTAGAATTTACAAGCAGCCACTATGACAACTTATATCGATCCATTTGTAGACTTTAGTTTTAAAAGGTTATTCGCTACTGATGAGAGTAAACCCATTTTGATAGGATTTCTAAACAGCATCTTTAAAGGCAGAAAGTATATTACCGCCATTCAATACGGTAAAAATGAGTATCACGGAGAACATATTGATGAAGGTGGGGTGGTATTCGACATAACCTGTACGGATGTCGATGGCAGTAAATTTATTATTGAAATTCAGCGGGGGTATCAGAAGAATTTTAAAGAACGTGCATTGTTTTATACTTCGAGGGCTATAAGTGAGCAAGCACCAAGAGGAGGGCGGAAGGACTGGGCTTACAATTTAACTGAGGTTTACCTGGTCGCATTCCTGGAAGATTTTAATCTGCCTGATAGCCCAAGGTCTGAGTATGTTCAGGATATCTGTCTGGCCAACAGGTACACAGGGAAAATATTCTATGATAAACTAGGGTTTGTTTTCATTGAGATGCTTAACTTTGTGAAGAAACAAAATGAGCTGGATAAAGAACTGGATAAGTGGTTATATGCCTTGAAGCATTTAACGGAGTTTAATAAACGTCCTGAATATTTATCCGGTCCGGAATTTGATCAACTGTTTAATCTGGCTAAGTATGCCAATCTAACTAAGGAGGAAAGAGAGATGTATAACGCAAGCTTAAAATACAAGTGGGACAATAAGAACGTGATGGATTACGCTAAAGCCGAAGGGAAAGCTCGGGGTATAGCTGAAGGAAAGGCTGAAGGAAAGGCTGAAGGAAAAGCTGAAGGAAGAGCTGAAGGGCTATTAGAAGGCGAACGCAAAAAAGCGGTTGAAATGGCGCTTAAATTAAAAGCTAAAAATATTAGGGTTGATGAGATTTCGGAACTAACCGAGCTCTCTATCGAAGAGATTGAGGTTTTGTAGGAGATACGCTCTTGTCTTTGGGGAGGAAGTAGTTGTCATAAAGGAATCTTTTTTAACAGTGGAATGATGTTCTCTAATGACTTTTTAAGCGTAGATTCCAGTTTTTTTTGACCTGATGATCCTAAAATAAAATCTGTAATCCAATTTCTGGTTTTATAAACATCTATAGTAAGTCTTGTTTCATTGTCTGCTAATTTCATCAATGTGAAGTAAGTCACCTGATCTCCTTTTTCATCCGTTTCAGTAAATTCAATCTTGTCATGGTTATAGGAGTAGCTGCTGGAATAGTAAAGCATTTTTCCATTATTTAAGGTCCACATGCTCCGCATGCCTACCCGTGGTAAAAGGTGGTCAATTACCTGTACTTTTTCTACGCCCTCCCACCAGAGATGACGGTATTCAAATGCGCCTGCAGCATGAAATAGGGTAATGAGGTCAGTTTCATATACTCTTGAAGCACTGTATATTTTTCTTTTATTGGAGAGGTTTAATGGGGGTAAAGGGGCATCATGTATCTCATTTTTTAACTGGCTCAGTTGTGTATAATGAAAGTGTATTTCCCCGGATTCGGTTTGCTTTATGCTGTCACTCCAATTCATCCATGCTGTAAAATCAGTTGGAGGGCGATCGTCCAGAAGGTCTTTGGTCACCAACCAGTATTCATGTTGCGTGATATCGTTCTTCAAAAGCTGGTGTGCAACGATAACATCTTTACCAATCAGTTTACTGAAATTCTTCACATGGTACTGCGTAAACTCACCATAGTGTGTGATTACTTTTAAAGAAAGGTCGGCTGCCGAAGTACAGGCCTGGCATTGGCAATATTTCCTTCGGTCATAAGACATCAGGTTTTTGTGAAACAGGCAAAACATCTTCTCCACCTGTTTATACAATTCTTTAAGCTGTGGTGGTTCGCCAAATTTGTAAAAAAGAATCGCGTCGCCTTCTATTTCGGAAACTTCAAGTCCTATTTGATTTGCATTAATTAGCAATTCAAGCAATTCCTGTATGATCATCCGACTATGGTTAATTTCTGATTCTGTTACAAATCGAGTGAAACCACTGATGTCAGGGATAAAAAGCAGACCTTTTGTTTCCATTTTATATTAAAGTTACAAACAATAAATCATCGGGGAAACAACAGAATAAAACAAACTTTTTATCCCTGAACTTGTTGACCTTCTATATCGTCGCAGACTTATATAACCAATAATTTTAACACCTAAAATCATGGATCAAGAACTCGAATTAATACGTGATCAGCAGAAAGAGGTATGGAACAAGTTTTCATCTGGCTGGAAGAAATGGGATGAACTTATGATGGACTTTTTAAAGCCTGTAGGCGACGAAATGATCAGACAACTTGATCCCAAGGGGAATGATACGGTTTTGGATATTGCCTCGGGAACTGGCGAACCCGGACTAACCATAGCGTCTTTACTGGATAGCGGGAAAGTTATTCTAACCGATCTTTCAGAAGATATGTTGAAAATCGCTGCTGAAAATGCGGCAGACAGAGGAATTAAAAATATTGAAACCCTTGTTTGTGATGTTTGCGAGTTGCCATTTGAAGATAATACATTTAATGCTGTAAGTTGCCGGTTTGGCTTCATGTTTTTTCCTGATATGCTTTTGGCAGCTAAAGAAATGGTGCGCGTGCTGAAACCGGGAGGAAGATTTGTAACATCAGTATGGGATGTCCCCGAAAAAAATTTCTGGGTTACTGCAATTATGGGAACCATCAATAGAAATATGGATGTGCCTGCCTTGCCACCCGGAGCTCCCGGAATGTTTCGCTGTGCCAAAAGTGATTTGATGTCTGATATATTTAGGGAGGCAGGTTTAACAAATATTTTGGAAAAAGCAGTTTCAGGAAAAATGAATTGCCAGACAGCGGATGTTTATTGGAACCTCATGACTGAAGTTGCTGCACCGGTAGTTGCGGCACTTAGCAAAGCCGATGCGGCTATGAAAGATAAAATAAAAGCAGAAGTATATGAGGCGCTGAATCAAAAATTTCCTGATGGAAACGTTGTGATTGACTCAGGTGCGATCGTCTTTTGTGCGGTGAAATAATGCTTTATAATTGTGTTTTGATGTTATTCTCTCATCCACATCTTTAGCGCCCAGTGAAAAGAATTATCAATTAACTGATAACTAGAGGGAATTTGGTTTTTTGATCCATGATAGGTAACAAGCTTTGTTCCTGATGGTTTCTGATCAAGCTTTTTTAATAAAAAATCAGTGTAGTAATTATACAACTCTGCGCTCGTTTTTACTTTTTTATCTATACCATTTTCGGGTTTTAGATTTTCATAAAAAGAATTGAAAAAATAGAAATGATCATATTCTTCGAAATTGAGCTCTGTTAAATTTCCGTGTATAAATCCCACATTGGGCAAATTAATATTGGTTTTTGCTAATTCTGCATGTAAAAATAAATCTTGTCTTTGTTCTATCCCATAAAATTCGGTCTGAGGATTATAGAAACCAGCCGTAATGCAGAATTTACCTACACCGCTTCCTATGTCTAAAACCCTTGCATTTGGCTCTGCCAGGAACTCACTTGCTTTTTCTGCTATATTTAATGGAGTCCAATGTGTTGGAGATAAATTTTTAATATATCTTGGGTATAGATCGTCAAAGGCCAAGTCTTCATCAAAGCGGAATAGATCTAAAAACTGTTCTTGCATATTGTTTATGATTGTTTAATCCACATTTTCAATAAAATGTCTCGATAAGTATCAACGAGTTTGTAGCTTGACGGAATTTCTTGTTCCAGACTTTGAAGGGTAACCAATCTGGTTCCAACAGGTTTTTCTTCTAAAGCGGTAAACAGATATTGGCAATAGTAAAGATAAAGACCTGCAGAAGTCTCTATGGTATCATCTATACCATTTGATTGGTCAAGATTCTCATAAAAGGAATTAAAATAGTAGAAATGATCAAACTCCTTAAAGTTTAGTTGCGTAATATTGGCATGGATAAAGTGGACATTAGATAAAGAGGCTTTTTCTTTTGCTTTTTCAGCTAAATGAAAAAGGTCTTGTCTTTGCTCAACCCCATAGAAATGCGCGTCCGGATAATGATGGGCGGCGCTGAGGCAAAATTTACCTACGCCACTTCCGATATCCAGAATCCTGGATTGGGGTTCCGCTAAAAATTCAGCAGCTTTTAATGAAGTATCCAGGGGAGTCCAATATTTACGTGACAATTGTTGGATATGTTCTGGATATAAAGCGTCAAATTCTTGATCATTGTTAAATATGGAATTATTCATTTCAATCTGTATTAACAAGTATGTTAACCCTGGCTTCGATAAAGGCGGCTTTAATTTTCTCTATGGCTTCCTCAATCTCCGGATAGGTATGGGTTGCCATTAACGAGAAACGAAGTAGAGATGATTCGGGATTTACAGCGGGAGAAACTATAGGGTTAACGAATATTCCTTTTTTACTTAGAATATTAGTAACATGGAAAGTTTTATCGTTGTCTCTTATGTAAACCGGAATAATGGGACTATCAGTTGGGCCAATCTCAAAACCAGCCGCTAAGAATAACTTTTTAGCATAATTTGTATTCTTCCAAAGCCGGTCTATACGCTCAGGCTCTGATTCAATAATGTTAAGGGCAGCAATAACACTGGCAACAGCAGAAGGAGGCATGCTTGCACTAAATATTAGTGATCTTGCCCGGTGTTTCACATATTCAATAGTTTCTGCAGTTCCCGCAATAAACCCACCAAGTGAGGCTAGTGATTTACTAAAAGTGCCCGCAATCAGATCAACCTTGTCTGTTAACCCAAAGTGTGATGCAGTTCCAGATCCATTAAAACCTATTACACCTAAACTATGTGCATCATCCAACATAATGTTGGCACCATACTCATCTGCTATCTTTACGATATGAGGTAAATTAACCAGATCGCCTTCCATGCTGAAAATGCCATCTGTAACAATCAGCTTTGCTGCATCTTCAGGTAACCTGCTTAATTTCTTACGCAGGTCGTCCATATCATTGTGCTTGTATTTAATGGTTCTGGAAAATGACAATCTGCTACCATCAATGATAGAAGCATGATCAGATTCATCCAGGATAAGGAAGTCGTTCCGGTCGAGCAGGCAGGATATCACGCCCAGATTGACCTGAAAGCCAGTGCTAAAAAGAACTGCACTTTCTTTACCTACATAAGCAGCTAATTTTCTTTCCAACTCAATATGAATGTCCAAAGTGCCATTTAAGAATCTTGATCCGGCACACCCTGATCCATATTTATCAATTGCAGCCTTAGCGGCCTCTTTAATTTTTGGATGGTTTGTAAGTCCCAGATATGAGTTAGAACCAAACATTAGAACGCGTTCTCCATTTATAACCACTTCCGTATCCTGTCCGGATTCTATAGTTCGGAAATAAGGATACAATCCTTTTTCCTTAATTACGGAAGCACCTTTAAATTGAGAAATTCTTTCTTGTAGTTTTCTATGCATAGTTGCTGTTTTATTCTTTATGATTTCTAATCAAGCCGGATGGTTTTATCCTCTGGAAGAGCAAATATATCGGAGAAAGTATAGCACTTTTACGTAACGAAATCAGTTGAATACATGATAATTATCAGTTTTTCGGAAATACTGGGTTCAACTTACTTTAATCTATTTTGTAATTTTTAAATTGCCTTTTGAGAGGGGCAATGCTCTTTTTGGCCTTCCGGAAAATTCATTAAGTAATAGGCATGTTAAGACATTTGGGTGCTAAACGTACTCCGCAACATAACTTGAAATTGGCTACACTGCTTGGCCTTACTGCAGGTTTTGTAAATGCAGCTGGTTTTTTGGGTTTTGCAGTCCTGACGACAAATGTTACAGGTCATGCAGCTCTATTTGCCGAGCACATTGCATTACAGGATTGGAAGACAGCCCAGGTAGTCGCATTATGGATGTTTCTTTTTCTTGCCGGAGCTTTTATCTCTAGCTTAATCTTATCCTTTACAGGACCAAATCAACGTTTCTCTTATTCAATCCCAATATTTATTGAAATTCTTATTCTTTTCTTTTCAGCCATTTATGGGGAAAGGTATGATGGGAGTTTAATCGCTAAAGAGATTTTTGCAGGAAGTTTGTTATTTGCTATGGGGCTGCAAAATGCACTGGTCTCTTTGATTTCTGGTTCCGTTGTTCGAACGACGCATTTAACGGGCACTTTTACAGATCTTGGAATTGAACTTGCACATCTGGTGCATAAATCCGGTAAAGATCAGGAAACGATCAAATCAAAAATAAAGCTCAGATTAGTTATTATCTTCTTTTTTATGTCAGGGGCCGTAATTGGGGCTTATTTATTTGATCACTTTGGATTTGGGTGTTTTTTTGTGCCTATAGTGATTTTATTTTATGCGTTACTTTATGATATATTTCGAATAAAGGTTAAGCGTTTTTATCAAAAGACTTCAAAAGCAATGAAAGGAACCTTTTTAAAAAGCTGATTTTTATCAGCTATTGCGATGATATTCTTTCGTAAAATATCCTTTGCATAAAAGATACCTTTGCTTGCTGGCCATTAGATTTTGATACATGAACTTAGATAAATATATAACCGCGATTTTGGAAGAAATCCGGGGAACAGAGAATTACCAACAAGTAGAGGCGGTGCTTATTGCTTCAGTTAAACAGGTACGGGAGAAGGAATATGGATCGGTTAAATATTTTACCGAACTGGAGAAATCTATAGAATGTTTATCACCATTAGCGCTAAACAGCACCCAATTTAGCTGTTTCCGATATGCACTTATTTTTTTGAGACTACTTTCTAAAGAGGAAAAGACAGCGGGGTTACCAGCGTAATAAATTCCTATCTTTGTTGAATGAGTTTGTCAGGAATTTTTCCAATTGATAAATGGAATTTTACTACGCAGTCAATACTAAGTGTACTTTCGGAAGAAGACTTTGCTTTCCTGATTTCGAAGCAAGGAGAACAAAAATATTCGAAGGGTGAAGTTCTATTCAGGGAGGGGGTTGTCCCTGCCGGTATTTTTTATATTCACCAGGGGAAGGTTAAAAAGTATAAAGTAGACAAAATAGGGAAAGAACAGATTATCTATGTAGCCAATACAGGGGAATTAATCGGATATCATGCTGTATTATCGGAAGAACGTTACCCTGATTCTGCAGCAGCCATGGAACCATGTTCAATTTGCTTTATTCCAAAAGAGGACTTTTTGACTATTCTAAATAAATCGCCATTGTTTGCCCATCGGCTATTAAAGGCTTTGAGCCACGAGTATACAGTGCTGGCGAATAATATTTCGGTATATACCCAACGTTCTGCAATGGAAAGGCTGGCTATATCGTTGATCGTAATTCGTGAAAAATTTAAAGCTGAGACCGTTGAAGGTCAGAAGGTTATGGTTGATATTTCCAGGGGTGATTTGGCAAACATGGCCGGACTGGCAAAAGAAAACGTAATCCGAATGTTAAAAGAATTAAAAGACGAGGGGATTATTGGAACTGAAGGACGGAAAATATGGGTAGAAGATATTGGAAAGCTAGTTGCCAGATCAAATTTTAAATAACAAAAGCATCAATTTATTAGCCAGGATAAATCCTATCTGCTATAAACCGAGGCCGGTGGAATCTTCTCTGCGCCAGAGAACGCCCTAAGGTAAGCAGCTTTATATTCAGCCATCGCCTCAACTTTATGCAGGGCGCTTAAACTTTGATACAGCCCCAATAATGACCAGCCATTTCCTGGGTTTAGTTCCAGATCCATTTTGTAAACCAGCTCTGCATCTGCCGGTTTCCCCAGCTTTAAAAGGTAGGCTCCTAAAAACTGTCTTGCAGGAAGTGGCCAATCCATTGGCTCAGCGTAAACCATCTCGTCTTCTATTTTTATGGCCTCATTGAGGCTGTTAATGCCGGCAGTATTCTTTCTCTGATCAAATAAAATAACGGCATTTAAAATGTTCTCCGCAATCTGCGCGCTTTGCAATGTCGTATTAAAAGGGATGCGTCTCTTTTTTAAAATGGGATCTGTTATTTTACTACGCAACTGAACAAGCTGCCCGCTTGCCAACTCCGGCTTGCCTGTATACACATATGCAAGCCCTTTGGCAAAATTATCCAATATCCCTGCATATGTCCAGCGGGTATCGGGCTGAACAGTATCTTTTAATAGCTCATCCCATTTACCAAGCCTTATCTGGGTAAAGAGCGGCATCATGTATAAATATTGGGCATAAGTATCCTCATACATTGGCTCAACACTTCTTCTGCACTTTATGGCATCCTGCATTCCTTTAGTATACATTCCACCTGTCAGGCCGCAAAAAGCCTGTACTGCAAAATAATGCGACGAATGTTTGTTAAGCTTAAGGTGCCTGGCCAGTGAATCATAACGCACAAGGTTCGCATCGGCCCTGTCATTGGCCTCTACACCCAACGGATACAGGCCGTTTCTTTGGTACACGTGGCTTGACATGTGAACCATGTGGGCCACGCCCGGAAAAAGATCTTTCAGCAGTTGTGCATTGGCCAGGGCAAGCTCTGGCTGACGCGAAGCTTCCGTTAAATGTATATAATAGTGTAAAGCACCAGGATGTTTTGGGTTTTCCTGCAATACAGTTTTACACAAATTTACCACTTCAGGTGTCCATTCTTTCGCCGATCCGTCGTTGTTCCAGAAGTCCCAGGGATGGATCAGCATCACCGCGTCTATAAATAGCGCCTTAATGTCTGCATCCTGAGGGTATATGGAAATGAGCGCTTTCATACCTTGTGCATACGCCGCGTTCAGATTCGTTTTTACAGTATCAGCATCTGATGATGGATACCGGAGGCTCATCACCTTAAACAGGTCCCGCTCTTTTGCAGATGCTTTACCGGCAGATTGGTTCATCAGTTTTAAAACTTCTAATATGTTTTTAGGGATGAGGTACATGTGGGCAGAATTATAGTAAGGACCCATAGCCAATGCCTGACCCCAATAGATCATAGCACAATTGGGATCAAACCTGGCTGCTTCTTTAAAGGAAGCCAGCGCTTCCTTCATATGGTAACTATAATACATAGTTAGCCCCTGATCAAAATAAACCTGCGCGCTGTCGCTAGCCGTCGATATTTGGTAAGAATAGTGTCCCCAGCCCGGCAGATGCATCATAAATTTACCGTTATCCGCTGTACCAATATTTTCTGTGGGAGACAAAGAACCACATGTTGCTACAGTTTTCTTGCTGTAATCCGTTAGATATGAAGGTTCTTGGGGGTATTTATCGCCGCCAGAAAAAAAGAGGAAGCATATAAAAAGCAGTTGTATTGTTCTCATAATGTTGGCAATCTAGTTATATGCAACAAACTAAAGCTCAATTAAGCGGTGGAGGATCTTTTGGATCATTCGCCGATGCTTTTGATAGATGAAGTGTTAGATATTAGATGTCTTCGGGCTTAATCTCGTTGCCTTCCTCGTCTATCTGCTGATGCTCATGCCAGTTGGTATTTTTAGTATTGGTTGGCTGCTCTTCTTTTATTTTTTCGTCCGGATTTTGCTTCTCGTCTTTTTCTTTTGGGTCTATCATGATTATTCATTTTAAGTTCTAAATGATAACAATCAACAGTAATAATGGTTCGGGAAAGTTGAAATGATCTTCGGTAGTCGTAACTTAATGCGCAGTATTGACACTGACTTTATCTAGTTAATCACAGATCTTTAATGAGATCGGATTCTTCGATTTTCTAAAATTATATAATTTGCCGTGATGGATACGCATACTTTTTGAATTAGCAATCAATAGGAGTGTATCTTTCTTTTGCTCACATTTACCATCTAGAAAACCAGTAGAAGATCTGGGATTTTTACTATACGATATACTAAATTCATTGTATTTATTCCATTTGGTAATTTTAAAGGTTGTATCCTGGAAATTAAAGCTCCATGCATTGAAAGGTTCTTTATATTGATTGCTCAATTCTAAAGTGAAAATCCAGTAGGTAATGACAGATGCGACGATACAATTAATGAAGAACATAGGACTGTAGACTCTTTTGGTAAAAAATAATATTACCCCGATGATAATATTGATGGCAAAAGCAAAAGGTACAACAATATACACAACCATAGCCGATTCCGGTCCATGATCTGAATTTATGGCCCAAAGCCAGATGATCAGCAGGTCAATAAGTGCGAGGATTATTGAACCTTTCAGGAATTTTGGGGATGAAAAACTCATATTATTTGGCGGAGGATGGACGTTTTATGCGCTTTGTGAATATGCAGCTAAATCCCCCAGCAAATTCAACCAACTCTCGTCATAGAACCTGTTGCCCTTATTAAGCAAAATCCAATTCTGCTCTGTCATTTTAAATAAATGCTTAGCAACGCTATGATCCATATCACTTGCAGCAATTTGCATCAAAAAGTCAAATGCATTTTCCAAGATACAATGATAGATATACCCTTGATAAGGTACATTGGGTAATTCTGGTTCTATTGCCATAACTATGGAAAATATTGTTGCAGCAGCATCTATAAAATTATCATCTTCAAAGTATGCCTTTGCTTTCTCCATAAACACATCAGCCAATTCTTCAATTTTTTGCTCACCAGCTTCAGATATAAGGTTAGCTTCACCCTTTTCATCCTCAATAAAACCTTTCAGTAAGGAAATCCCCTCAGCTTGTGATAAAGAAAGAAATCTCACAATCATTTTAGCCTGCATATAACGATCGTCCTTGACATACTCCTTTAGCATGATTAAATCTGTCTGATCTGGAAAGTTTGCAAGTTTTTGCTCCAATATTGTGAGGTGTTTCTCCAGTGAATAAGTCCCCCGTTTTAAAATATATCCCATCTTTCTATCTCCTTTACTATTCTATACTTTAAGTTTACACACTTTGTTTAGTTAAACAAAATCCAACAACTTCTTTCCTTATTTACCGTGACGTACCTACTCATCTTTCTGTACATCAGATATTTCTGTGCACCTGAAAAGTATGCGTACTAGTTCATAATGATAATGTGAATACAAGTTCCAATTAAAAATAGCTACAAAAAATAGATCATTCCCTGATTTTGATGGACTATTATATTTAATTTATTCATAAGATTGTAACATCAACAATAATCCCATATGCAAATTATAGATGTTTTATTTTATATTTAAATCACCTTAATAACTATTAAATGATAATAAATGGGGGAGGTAACGATGGAGCTTTTTAAGGATGAATAGGTTAACAATTGAATTGTTATTTCACATTATAGGAATAGGTTCTGCATCTGGTTTATTTTTAAAGGACAATTCGCTTTATGTGATTGGTGATAATAGTTCTTATTTCTATGAATATGAACTCAAATCGTCAGCTTTAAAACGTTATGCGCTTAGTGAATACCCGACTGAAAATATAACGAAGAAGGTCAAGCCAGATTTTGAAGCACTTGCTTTTTATGGAGATTCATTTTATCTTTTTGGATCCGGGTCTACAGAGAACCGAACAAAAATGGTTCAGTTAAATTCGGCCAATAAAGAAAGAGTTTCAGTGCTTGATTTATCTGCATTATACAAAAGCATGCAGGTGTTAGCTGGGTTGAACGCAGAAAACTTTAATATAGAAGGAGTAGTTCATACCGGAGATTCCTGGTATTTCTTTAATCGTGGGAATGGAAACTCAGGAAGAAATATTGTTTTTATTGTTCATGGTGAGGATTTAAACGGAAATGCTAACATTACATTTACTGAATTCAAGCTCCCTGAAATTAGAGGGTGCCAGGTCAGTTTTACTGATGCCATTGAAGTGGGGGATAAGCTTTACTTTTTAGGAGCAGCGGAAAATACGAATTCTACCTACAATGACGGTGAAGTTTTAGGAAGTATCATAGGCTGTATAGATGTCAAAACAATGAAAGTAGTATTCACAAAGGAAATTTCAGACCGGCATAAATTTGAGGGGCTGACTTTACAGCATAACTCAGAGAACGAACTATCATTCTTGTTATGCGAAGATAATGATAGCGATAAGTTGGGGGCAGATATTTATCTATTGAAGCTTAAGCCTTAATTTGATGAACAGCGCAATGGATTAAAAAAATCCCGGAGCACATTTAATGCTCCGGGATTTTCCTATTTCTCATCAAATTTAAAATTCTGTTTTCTGAAGCTATTTTAGATCTACAACTAAGCCAAGTGTAACATTTGTTCCTCTGCCCTTAACATAATATTGATCCATGCTTGGCCATAAAGAACGCGCTGGAAAGTAATCTTTGTTCAAAAGATTTTCTATACCAAGCTTTACACCGATCATAGAATTTACTTTATAGGAAGAAGATAAGTTAATAAGCTGATAAGGTTTTACACTACCCTCGTAAGTTTTATATACCCCTGTAGTTGGGTTTGGACTAAATCTGTTTCTTTCGCCTGAGGCAATAAGATCAGTACGGATATTTAGTTTTTTAGATGGGCTGCTGTACTTCACATAGGTTGTAAATTTTGAAGGCGATATTCTGTCTCCACCCAGGTAAGTATCCTCTGCATCGTTGTACTTACCATTCTGATTCCCATCTCTTTTGCCATCTACATAACTGTAAGATGCACCAACCATCAACTCTTTTGTCGCATACACATCAGCAGAAAGCTCATAACCATATACTCTTTCAGGCTGCCGAACGTTGATATAAAAGCCATTTTGCTCAACAAAACTAGATCCAAGGTTCGATTTACTGATATATGCAGCACCCTCTATGCGTAGAAAGTCAAATTCAGTACTGAAACCGGCTTCATAGTTGTTCACTATAACCGCTTCTGTCTGAATTAAAGAAATGTCATTAACCTTGGCTGCCCTGAGTACAAGACCAACATCTGCCACTGAGAATCCCTGAGAAAAGTTAACGTAGGGTTTAAAGAAATTGTATTTTTTATAACGCAAACCACTATTGAAAACAAGGTTACCATATTTCAAATCCCCACCTTTTACATCAATACTTGTCCCAAAAGTTTTAGTACTGGCGTTATACGGCTTAAGCGTAGTATAATCTTCGACTCCTATTTTGATACTCTCATATCTTAGTCCTCCGTTAAAAGCAAAATCTCCAAAAATCGTTGCATTCAGCTGCGCAAAGGGTCCGGCATTCCCCATATTCATTTTAGGCACCCAGGTTCTTCCATCTAACAGGGGTTGCGAGGTCACATCATTTAGCAGATCGACACCATAGGTTAAATCTGCATCTACAGCTCCTTTTAGCCTAAAAGGAGTGTGAAAATCTAAACGAAGCCCTTTTTTTGAAGAGCGAATCGTAGATTGCCCACCACCCTCAAACTGAGGACTATAAAAGAACACAGTACTGACATCCTGCAGATATGCACTTACATTTAGTCCTGTCCCTGCAAAAAAATCGTCATTGGAATATTTTAGCTGGGCATTGTGATTCCATCGGGTCCCAGGTTCTGTACCGGGTGTTGTGCCATCAACTGCAAGCGTTTTTCGACCATCTTTAATTGAGCCCATAACTTCTGCAAGATTGGTTTGTTCAAGACTTTTGAAGAAATTATAACTCAGCTGGATACGCTGATCATCAGCCAGCTGATAGCCCAATTTCGCAAAACCATTATAAACTTTATTATTGCTCAATCCGTAAGTTGGCCCTAAAACATCCCCATCGGCATCCTTTACTTTACCTGTTTTTTCATAACTGCCACTGGCTGTATAATCGATTTTTTTAATTTTTCCATATAAAGATTGGTAAATTCTTCCTCCAACGGTTCCTTGGGTATTTAACAGAGATCCTGTTGACACAAGTTCTGTTTTTGATGAAATTTTTGAGCTGTAGTTTTGATTACTTTTAGTAATATAATTGATCATACCTCCAGAAGCTCCATTGCCATAGATTGAGGTAGCGCCTTTGATGACTTCAATTCTTTCTATAACATAAGGGTCTATTGTCCTCATGTCCACCGATCCGTTTCTTAAGGGCGTAGTCTGAGGAACACCATCTACCAAAACCAGAATTTGTCTTCCCCGAAGTGTTTGGCCCCAGTTACTACTTGATCCAGATGACAAAGCCAATCCGGGAACGGCAATGGCAAGGATATCACTAGCGTTATTATTAACAGTCTGAAGATCCTGGATAGCTTTCGAATTCACAATCGTTACCGAAGAAGTAAGATCCTCCTTTAATTGTTCTTTTTTTCTTGAGGTCACCACAATTTCATTTAAAAATGAATTTGAGGCCGGAAACAATGAAACTTTCAGCTCCCTGGTTTCAGAAGAATCAATCCGAATCTTCATTTCTACTGGTTCAAAGGACACCGAAGTGATCTTTAAGGAATAGTCACCCCCGATCAGATTGGACAATATAAATTTCCCAACAGAATCTGCGAGTGCTTTTTTATTTGTTTTGCTGATATGAACCGTTGCACCTTGTATGGGATTACCAGCACGATCTGTCACCTGTCCGGTAATTGTTCCGGTGGTTTGCGCCTTGCCTGTTAGTGCACAAAGGAATAACGTAAATAATAGTATTAGTTGCTTCATACTTTAAAATTTCAGCAAAACTAATCTTATTTGGATTGAATACAAATAAAAACAGCGATTGTCCTAAAATTCTTTATATGCTCATAAAATTAAAACAAGGGTGTTATTTGATCATAATAGAAAATACATCCTATATGCCAATATTACTTAATGAATTGACATTATAGTAGAATTGTAAATGTCATTTACTCCTTTCTTTGTTTTAACCAAATTATAAAAATTAAACACATATGAAAAAGATAGGTTTGTTTATGGCAGGATTAGCGTTATCCTGTTCCGTATTTGCCCAAAAGAACTATTTAGAAGAATCAAAATCTGCCAAAATCCAGCGAATGCAATGGTGGGAAGATGGAACATTCGGTATGTTTATTCACTGGGGATTGTATGCCGTTCCTGCCGGAGAATATAACGGAAAGGGTGGTGGTGCAGAATGGATTATGGAAACCCATAAGATCCCAACACCTGAATATGAAAAATATGCTCAACAGTTTGATCCGCAAAAATTCGATGCTAAAAAGTGGGTGAGTATCGCCAAAGCTGCAGGAGCTAAATATATCGTCATCACATCAAAGCATCATGATGGTTTTAGTATGTGGGATAGTAAGGTAACCACATACGATATTATGGATGCAACGCCATTTAAAAGAGATATTTTAAAAGAATTATCAGATGCCTGTAAAGCTGGTGGCATTAAGTTTGGTTTGTACCATTCTATTATGGACTGGCACCATCCCAATGCTAATCCAAAGCAAAAACCAGAGGTGCAGCCGGAATTCTCTAAATACAGAGAGGAGTATTTAAAGCCTCAGTTAGCAGAGCTGATTAAAAAATACGATCCTGCAATATTATGGTTTGATGGAGAATGGATTGCTGAATGGACTGAAGACCAGGGTAAAGAGCTTTACAATTACCTGCGTAACCTAAAACCATCACTATTAATAAACAACCGTATCGGCAAAGCCAGAGGAGGCATGGAAGGCATGAATAAGTATGCAAATGCTGCAGGAGATTTCGGTACGCCAGAACAGGAAATTCTAAAAACGAATTCTCAGGAATATTGGGAAAGCTGCATGACGCTTAATCAAAGCTGGGGATTTGTTAAAAATGACCACAAATGGAAATCATCACAAACACTTATCGATAACCTTGTTGATGTAGCAGCAAAAGGTGGTAACTACCTGTTAAACGTTGGTCCTAATGCTGAAGGAGAGATTCCTGAACCAAGTGTTGAGCGATTAGACGAAATCGGTAAGTGGCTTGGTGTAAACAGGCAATCTATTTATGCAACTAAAGGTTTAGCAAATTATAAAGAAGGCGATAATATCCGTTTTACACAGAGCATGGATGGTAAAACAACTTATGCCATCTTTAATAAGTATGATCAAAATGAGTTGAAACTGTCTTCAATACAGCCAAAGGAAGGATCAAAAATCTATATGCTGGGTGTAGATAAGCCATTAACCTGGAGAAAAAACAATGGAAGCTTTACTGTAAAATTACCAGCCGAGCTGCCTTGTAAATATGCATGGGTATTAAAAATACAAAATCCAATAAGTAATTCCAGATAAGGAACAGTATTCCGGAGGATGTAAGAAGGGTAACATAAGCTGAGTTTATGTTACCCTTTTTTATTTACCAATGGAGGAGTTTTTCCGATATTGTTTTGGGGGAACCCCCATAGTATCAGTAAACAATCTTGAAAAATAATATTGATCATTAATTCCAACCTCTACTGCTATTTCATTAATTCGTAACAACGAAAATTGCAATAATTGACATGCTTTTTGAATTTTTAGATAAATACAATATTCGATAGGTGCATACCCTGTTTTTTGTTTGAATAATAATGAAAAATGCGATAAAGAAACACCAAGATAGGAGCACAACTGTTTTAATATAATCCTTTCCTTTATATGATTGTGCATATACTCGATTGCTTTTTCTGTTACATCATTACTTTTCTGTGTAGGAATCGGAGAAAATCGGTCATCATATAAAAAAGAACCTAGAAAATGCCATGATAAGATACTCGCATAGCCAGCGGTATGCTTTCCATACCCTTGTTCCAGATTGTCATAAATGGAATCAAATAACTTAATACGCTCATCACTAAATGCGACTTTATTTGTTTGCATCAAAACCTTTTGAAACAATTCTTCGGCCATTGGATCTGAAGTACTCCCTTTAAAATGCATCCAGTATATAGTCCAGGGATTTTTTTCATTTGAGCCATAAGCATGTGGAGTGCCTTGTGGAATAACCAGGAATTCATTTGCCTGTATAACAAATTCTTTGTCTTTTATTTTACACCAGCCATTTCCGGCAATACAATAGATAAGAATATGTTGCTGAGCACCATTCTTCCGGTGACGATAATGAAATTCTGCTTTCGGGTAATAACCAAGATCTGTCGGATATAACAAATTATTAACAAGTGTTTGGTTAATTTTTTCTACCGCTTTTAAAGGCAGTACAATAGCCCTTTGTCCTGTAAAACCTTCTTTCTTCTTTGTCATCAGTAATAAACAATTGGATAAAACACTATTATAAGAAAATAATCCATTAAAAAGAAACATTCGTCCATTTTTATATGTTCAATTCTCATTTAAATTTGATAAGCAAGAGGATAATACAAAATAAAACTAAATCGCGGAGGCTGACTCAACCTATACCTCTAAAATCAGATGAGGTAAATGCAGAATATATTATTGCTTTTTAAAAGAAAGGAGAATTAGCATATGAAGTAACTATTACACCTAAAGCTTTAAAAAATTAAGCATGGAAAAAGCTTACGATTGAGATTTTAAAGAACATTACTTATACCAAAGAACCAAATATTAAATGTATGAAATGTTACGGAATTAGTTTATACAGGGCCTCCTGTATAAAAAATAAAATTATGTTGGTCATGAGCTTATCGCTCATTTTAATGGCCACATCAAATCTTCAGGCTAGTGCCGAAGCCAAGACTGGAAAGATTATACTAAGAGAGAAAAATACAAGGACCGTGGCACCCATCAGGGTTTCCGGTAAAGTTGTCGATCAAAAGGGCGCACCTATGGTTGGAGTAAGCATAACTACTAAAGGAGTTAGCGGAGGTACTGTTTCCGATGTAAACGGTAATTATACTATTAATGTGCCTTCTGAGAATGCTGTGCTTATATTTCAGTTTCTGAGCTATGTTAAGCAGGAAATTACAGTAGGTAAGGCCGAAAATGATAAGAAAGTTATTAATGTAACTTTAAATGAAGATACTAACGATTTAAATGAAGTTGTTGTAGTTGGCTATGGCACACAGAAAAAACATGCCGTTACAGGTGCTGTTGTAACTGCTGATTTAAAAACGTACGACAAAGTTCCGGTAAATAACATTTTGGAAGTACTAAAAGGTACTGTAGCCGGTCTGAATGTAGGTGAAGCCAATACCGCCGGTGGTGTACCGGGTGTTACCATTAGGGGGACGAATACTTCGGCAGCCGGAAACAGCCCATTGATTATTCTGGACGGTACTATTTTCGAAGGGTCAATGGCTGATATTTCTCCCTCTGATATTGAAAGTGCCACAATTTTGAAAGATGCAAGTGCCGCTGCGATATACGGCGCCCGTTCGGCAAACGGTGTAATTTTGATAGAATCAAAAAAGGGTGGTAGTATAAACGGCAAACCTAAGTTTGAGTTTCAATCAAGCTACGGTACCATAAGTGAACTGCAGCCATTAAAGGTATATGATGCACCTGGTTATATGCGTCACGTGTATGATGTGATTAGAGACAATGGCACCAATATTACCTTTGAACAAGCGCCTAATTACCTGCAGGTTGGAGAGAAGAAAAATTATGACGCCACGCCCGACCATGCTCCAACTTTAGTTGATCCATATAGTGTGTTCAGCCAGACAGGAAGAAATGTGAATACTGGCCTCAGCATTTCACAGCGGACCGATAAAATGAGCTATTTTGTATCAGGTAACATGACTGATCAGCAAGGTGTGATCATTAATGATGCCTTTAAGCACTATTCCGTTCGTTTAAACCTGGAATCCAATGTCACTAACTGGCTCACATTAGGCGTTAGATCTTACTATAGTCACAGGAACTATCCGGACGCACGAATCTATGGTGTGGGCAGCGGCTCAAGCAGTCCTTATCTATTCAGTCCTTATGCTAATTTGTATAACGCTGATGGCACTTATAATATGTATCCTCAAACAACGACCTCGTTTATCAATCCATTTCTTGTGAGGGCAACGGAAGCTGAAAACAAAACCAATAACTTAAACGCCATCTTTAATGGTACCATTAAAGTGCCCTGGGTTAAGGGACTGACCTATACTGCCACGTATTCGAAAACCCTCAATGGAAATGAAAACGGTTCATTCTACGGTTTAGATACTTATGAAGGTTTGGCACCTAAGGGTAAAGGATCAAGAAATTATTCCACTGCAAACAGCACACTTCTGGATCATCTGATAAAGTATAACCACACTTTTGGGGGTATACATAACGTAGATTTGACATTGCTGCATTCAGATCAGAAGAAAACATTCTCCGGAATGGGCGTCTCAGCAAGTGGTTTTGATAACGACCAGTTAGGAATGAATCGTTTACAGGCCGGATCCATTCAAAATGTATCTACCTCTGCATCAGAAAGTACAAATATCGGTCAGATGGCAAGGCTTACTTATTCTTATAACAGTAAGTACTCTGTAACCGGTACGGTCCGTCATGATGGTTTTTCTGCTTTTTCAGCCAATCACAAGTATGGCGATTTTGTATCAGTTGGTATGAACTGGAATATCATAGAGGAAAAATTTATGAAAAGTATTCCGGTAATTAATGCTTTGGCATTAAGGGCCTCTTACGGCACAAATGGTAATCAATCAATTGCTTCATACAGTACCTTATCCAAGATTTCAAATGGCTATTATTACTATCAGGGAGATGGTAGTTATACCTATACCCAGGGGGTTAGTACGATAGGTAATGATGACTTGGTTTGGGAATCCACTACAGGACTGAACGCCGGAATTGATTTTGCAATTTTAAACAGCAGGCTAGCCGGTTCAATAGATGGTTATATGACAAGAACCAATAACCTGGCCTTCAATTTAAATCTTCCCGGAGCTTCTGGTTTTTCCGGTATTCTAGCTAATGCAGGTGAACTCCGTAACAAGGGACTGGAACTAAACCTGCGGTCTTTAAATGTGACCGGCAGGAAATTCAGTTGGAGAACGGAAGCAGCTTTTTCGCTAAACAGGAATAAATGGCAACATCTTTTAGGAGACCGTGATGGTGATGGTAAAGAGGATGATATTGTGGGTTCTAACCAATTTATAGGAAAGCCTTTGTCGGTAGTGTATGGCTATAAAGTTACCGGTATGTGGCAACAGGAAGATAAAGACAATGGAACGATCATGGCTGGTTTCCTGCCAGGGCATTATAAGCTGGAGGATGTAAATGGTGATGGGAAAATTACGTCCGACGCTGACCGTGTATTTATGGGGAACACCAATGCCAATTTCCGGTGGAGCTTAACCAACACTTTCAGCTATGGTAATCTTTCGATGATGGTTTACTTAAATTCCATTTGGGGCGGTAATGGTTATTTTATCAACGGAGGTAATACCCCATGGGACGATGCTTATGCGAACAGAGCCGATATGAACCATCCTATATATGATTATTGGACACCTGAAAATCCGGGTGCCGAGTTTCCCAGACCCAGCTATAAAGATAAAGCGATTGCCAAAGCACCAAAATATTATGACAGGAGCTTTATACGTCTGCAGAAAGTTGCAGTAAGTTATGATGCATCCAAACATGTGAAAAAATATGGTGTCAATGGGTTAAATATTGCTCTCAGCGCCGACAATCTTGCTACTTATGCTCCTCATTGGATTGGTCTGGATGCAGCTACAGGTAACGGACTTACAGTGTCCTCCATTCCTTCGCTCAGGACTGTTTCTATGAACATTAATGTAAATTTTTAAGCAAATGATCATGAAAAAGATATTTTTCTACTCCATTATATTCGCAACATTTGTTGCAAGCTCCTGCAAAAAACCCTTAACGGAGGAGCCGTTGGATTTTTACACACCTGAAAATTCATATACCAATAAGGCTCAGTTTGAATCAGCACTAGCGAATAGCTACCTAAGTATCAGATCTAATTTTTATGCTGCAACTGATGCGTACTCTAACTATGATATGCTTGGTCTTGATGTTGATCTGACCCATGTTGAATCAAATGCATCAGCTACCAAAGTACAGTATTTTGGATGGGCTACCATGAATTCAGATAATGGGTTTGCGGGCAAATGGTGGCCACGCTTGTATGCGCTTATCGCACAGTCGAATACAATTATTGACAGGGCCGATGCCTCAGAAGCAAAATGGACTTCTGACGCGGAAAAAAATGCTATCGTTGGCGAAGCAAAATTTTTGCGGGCCTTTGCCTACCGGTTTTTAGCCAATATGTGGGGTGATGTACCATTGGTACTGAAAGAAACCAGGGTGCCAAAATTTGATTATACAAAATCTAAGCAGTTAGAAGTGTACCAGCAATGTAAAGCCGATTTGGAATTTGCTGTGCAGTATATGCCTGCCATTGACCAGGTAAAGGGCGGCAGGGCACCCAGGGAGGCAGCTTATCATTTATTATCGGAGATTAATATTTGTTTAAAAGATTATCCCGCGGCTATTACTGCAGCTACTGCAGTAATCTCAGGTGGAAAATGCAACCTGATGACCAGCCGGTTTGGCCTGAGTACAGGCTTTAAGTTTTCCGGTTATGATTACCGGGGGGCTGGCTTACCATGGGGTGATGTGTATTGGGACCTGTTCCAGGAAGGAAATATGAACTGGAAAGAAGGTAACAAAGAAGCCATCTGGAATGTATCTCAGGATCCTACCATAAAAGGAGGGGATAATATCGATGTACATGCACAGGGAGGTTTCTTTGTAATGGACAGATGGTGGGGGCCTATTCCATGGCAGGCCAAGGATAAAAACAATGTATCTAACTGGTTAATGGATACATTAAGCGGCAGGCCGGTAGCTTCGTTAATTGTATCGGGTTATGCCGATAGTGTGATTTGGAAATACAAAGGTAATTTTAGCAGGGATTTACGTAATTCAGAATACAACATTCAACGTACCTATTATTTTACTAATCCGGCCAGTGCTTATTATGGGCAGGCGATTACCAAAAGTAATGTGGATGCTTCAACGCTTGCTTTATGGGAGCCAAGATTAACACCTCATTTTAAGAAATTTATAAGACCCGTTCCAGTGGGCCTGGCAACAGATGCTTCGAGCAAACGTAAAAATGATAACGGACGTAACTGGAAAGACTGGTACATTATGCGTTTGGCTGAAACCTATTTGTTAAGGGCTGAAGCTAATATGCTGAAAGGTGATCTTACCGCTGCAGCAGCTGATATAAATGCGGTTCGCGGCAGAGCAAATGCAACCTCGGTAGCAGAAGGTGATGTAAATATGGATTTGATACTAGACGAAAGAGCCAGAGAATTGTACGGAGAGGAATTTAGATTAAATACACTGATGCGAACCGGTAAGCTTGTGGAATATCTGAACAAGTATAACGGTTACTTGAAAGACAATGGACTGGTTGCTCCAGCCCGTGTGGCCAAATTGCCTATTCCACGCAAGGAAATTGAAGCTAATAAAGGTGCAGTTTTATTGAATAACGAGGGTTATTAATTAATACTCAAGATGTCTGTTCCTGTAAAGGACAGGCATCTTAATAATAGTTTTTCTATGGAAACAAAATATAGATATAGTGTATTGCTATTTTTAACGATTGCTTTCTTCGGGACTAAGACCAGTGCTCAGCAACCCATGAAGTCGTTAATTGCAGAAAATATGCAGCTGGCGGCCAGTCAGTATAAGTTGTTGGCAAAAAAGGTGCCTGCAGACCAAATGCCAAGGTATTATGATCCGCAAAAAAATAAGTGGGGTAATAGCAATACCCAATGGTGGTGCAGTGGCTTTTATCCCGGCTCTTTGATGCTCATTTATGAATATACCAAGGATGAGGCCATCCTTAAGGAAGCAGAAAAGAAATTGGCAATTTTGGAGAAGGAAAAACACTATACTGGTAATCATGACCTTGGTTTTATGATGTATTGCAGCTTTGGTACGGCTTATCGGATTACCGGAAATCCTGCTTATAAAACTACTATTGATACAGCTGCCTTATCGCTGTCTACACGATACCGGCCAAATATTCAATCCATTCAATCCTGGGATAGTAACGACAAGTTAAAATGTCCGGTTATTATCGACAATATGATGAATCTGGAGTTGCTGATGTGGGTGGCCCAGCAAGGCGGCGATTCTAAATTAAAGGAGATTTCGCTTGCCCATGCCAACAGCACCCTGGAACGTCATTTCAGGCCCGATGGCAGTTCCTATCATGTATTGGATTATGATCCTGTTTCATCCAAGCTTATTCGTAAACTGACCTGGCAGGGGGCGGCTGATGAATCGGCCTGGAGCCGCGGACAATCCTGGGGATTTTATGGTTTTACTATGATGTACCGCTTTACCAGGGATAAGCGCTATCTTGATCAGGCAAAGAAAATTGCCAGCTTTATTTTTACGCACCACAATCTGCCTGCCGACCTGGTGCCTTATTGGGATTTTAATGCACCTGGTATTCCAGACACTTTCCGTGACGCCTCTTCCGCTGCAATCAATGCCTCAGCCTTGTTAGAGCTGGCGCAATATGTAAACAAAAAAGAAGGTAAAGGCTATATCAGTCGAGCAGAAAAAATTATTCGTTCACTGTCTTCGGAAAAATACAGCGCAAAACCTGGTAAAAATGGTGGTTATCTGCTTAAGCATTCAGTCGGCAATCTACCTTTCAACTCAGAAATTAATACAACCCTTACTTACGCAGATTATTATTTCCTTGAGGCAATGCAGCGCTATCAGCGATGGGTATTAAACATCAAGTAGTTTAGTCCATTATTTTTATTTGATAGTCTATTTTTTTCTGTAAAAAAGGATATATCTTCAATTTAATCTAAAACTAAAACCTTCACACAATTACTAGAATAATGACGCGAATAACTGCTTTAATACTATCCACTTTAATAGTCTCCATTGTTTTTTCTGCTCTTGGTCAGGAGAAAAGACAAAGTAAAACTGAACAGTATAACGGTCGTGAGTATTGGGTGTTTGTACTTGTAAAAATAGCAGATCCAGTGTTAAGGAACCTTAGTAATGGTCAATTGCGTGCTAAAATGCCTGTAGACAATAAGGAAATAAAGCGTAAAGAGGTTGCGCATTTGGAAGCTTTTGGACGAACCCTTGCTGGTATTGCTCCATGGTTGGAGCTTGGCCCAGACCAAAGCACTGAGGGGAAACTTCGTACCACTTATATAGATTTAACCCGCAAGGCATTGGCTAATGCGGTTAATCCATCTTCGCCTGATTTCCTTAATTTCAGCTCAAAGCACGGCCAACAGCCTTTGGTTGACGCGGCATTTCTGGCTCAGGGATTATTACGTGGTTACACGCAATTGTGGGAGCCACTAGATCAGCAGACAAAAACGAATATGGTGAATGCCTTAAAAAGTTCGCGTAGCATCAAACCAGGCGAAAATAACTGGTTGTTATTTAGTGCGATGATTGAAGCTTTTCTTATAAAGTCTGGAAATGAAGGAAACATAGAACCCATTGCTTATGCATTAAATAAACATGAAAAATGGTACAAAGGAGATGGAGCGTACGGAGATGGGGCTGATTTTCATTGGGATTACTATAATAGTTTTGTGATTCAGCCTATGATACTTGACATCACCAAAGTGTTAAAAGAAAATGATAACGATCAGATTATTACTTATGATAAAGCATTGAAACGAGCCCAAAGATATGCAGCTGTTCAAGAACGGATGATCTCGCCTGAAGGTACTTTCCCGCCAATTGGCCGTTCATTGGTTTATCGTTTTGGTGCTTTCCAGGTATTGTCGCAAGTGGCTTTACTTAAAGAACTACCAAAGGATGTTTCACCCGCACAGGTCCGTAGTGCTTTGTCGATGGTTATTCATCGTATGATTGTTGCGCCAAATACTTTTGATTCAGGGGGATGGCTAAAGGTTGGCCTCGTTGGCTATCAACCAAATATTGGCGAATACTATATCACTACTGGAAGCTTATACCTCTGTACAGTTGGGTTGTTGCCATTAGGGTTGCCTGCAAATGACCCATTTTGGACCAGCCTGGCTCAGGATTGGACAAGCAGGAAGGTTTGGAAAGGAATTGATTTGCCTGCTGATCACGCTTATAAGGAAGCAAATTAAACCTTCCTGAAAAAATTAGAGTTACAATTTTTAAAGAAAAAATAGATGAATAAGATGCTTATAGTGCTATGTTTTTTGAGTAGCACATTAATGATTCAGGCGAAAGACATTAAGATTTTAAGCCCGGATAAAAAGACGGAGTTAACCATTACTACGGGTTTAAAAAATGAAAAGGCGTTAAGTTATGCGGTCTCTTACCAGGGCAGCTTAATCATTGCCAATTCGCCATTAGGCCTTGAATTTGACAATGAGAAGTCATTGTCGGAGGACCTGACTATGGTATCCGTAAAAGAAAAAGTGGTGAAGGAAAACTGGAAGCCTGTTTATGGTGAGAAAGATAATTATCTGAATCATTATAAGGAAGTAACTATTCAATTCAAAGAAGATAAAGCTCCTCATCGTCAGTTTTCTATGTCATTAAGGGTGTATAATGAAGGAGTAGCATTTAAGTATAATGTGCTTACAAATAAGCAGGTGATGATTACCAGAGAACTTACAGGTTTTAGGTTTACTAAAGATCATCCATCCTGGATTGCAGGTAATGCGCAGTCGAAATATAAAAAAGGGAGCATTAGTAAAACAGGAAATGGAACTGAGCGCCCATATGTGATTGAAATGAATGATAATCGCTTCATCGCACTTGGTGAAGCTGCTTTAGTAGATCATGCCCGAATGAAATTTAACCGTTCTCCAAAAGATAGTTTATTGCTTGTTGCAGCGCTCGATGGGAAAGCAATTTACAATACAAATTTTTCTACTCCCTGGAGATATGTGATGATTGCGGAGTCTGCCGGAAAGCTATTGGAAAACAATCATTTTATCTTGAATTTAAATGAAGCAAATGCAATAAAGGATGTATCATGGATCAAGCCTGGTAAAGTTATTCGTGAGGTAACGCTGACTACAACTGGTGGTAAAGCCTGTATAGATTTTGCGGCCAGGCATAATTTGCAGTATGTTGAATTTGATGCCGGTTGGTATGGCCATGAGTACGATAATGCATCCAGTGCTTTAGCTGTAAATGTTGATCCTTCAAGATCTACAGGGCCATTGGATTTGCAGGGAGTTATAGACTACGGGAAAAGTAAAGGGGTTGGCGTGTTACTTTATGTAAACCAACGCGCTTTGTCGAAAGAGTTGGATGCTATCCTTCCATTGTTTAAGTCATGGGGGGTAAAGGGGTTGAAATATGGCTTTGTAGATGTAGGGTCGCAGAAAAGTACATCCTGGCTCCATGAGGCAATCAGGAAAGCCGCTGATCATCAAATGATGCTGGATATTCATGATGAGTACCGTCCAACAGGTTATTCCAGAACATACCCTAATCTATTAACTCAGGAAGGAATACGTGGAGAAGAAGAAAGTCCGGATAACCATCAGGTATTAACCACGATGTTTACCAGAATGATAGCCGGTGCAGGCGACTTTACCAATTGCTATTTTGCTCCGAGGGTAAACGAAATGGGATCTCATGCTTCTCAAATGGCAAAGGCGATCTGTATTTACAGTCCCTGGCAGTTTGTGTATTGGTACGATCGTCCTGCAGATTCACCAAGACAAAAAGGAGGAGCGGGATCAACGGCTTCTGTAATAACTGAAATTCCGGAACTAAGTTTTTATGATGCATTACCTACGGTATGGAATGATACAAAAGTGTTAGCAGGGAAAATTGGAGAACATGGAACAATCGCGCGAAGAAGCGGGGAGGATTGGTATGTGGGCACATTGACAGATAAACCGATCAGTTTTTCATTACCACTAAACTTTCTGGCTAAAAACAAACAATACCAGGCTACGGTTTATGCTGATGACGCTTCATTGTCGACCTCTACCAAAGTTGCAATAAAACAGATGAGCGTAGCTGCTTCAACAGTATTAAACATACAATTGCTGGAAAAACAGGGACAGGCAATTATTATCAGATCTGTAAAAAAATAGATCCTTATAAATCAGAATGATAACACCAGATATATCAACCAAATGACTACAGAAAAAATAATTTTTAATCACAAATACATCATTGGCATATCCTTTATTTCTGCTCTTGGAGGGTATTTGTTTGGATTTGACTTTGCGGTCATTTCCGGCGCCTTGCCTTTTTTAAGAACCCAATTTATGCTTGATCCCTGGTGGGAAGGGTTTTTAACCGGTTCATTGGCTTTGGGCTGCATAGTAGGCTGCCTGGCCGCAGGAACCATTGCTGACAGGAAGGGCAGGAGGCCAGGTTTATTGATGGCCGCAATCATTTTTGCAATGTCGTCCATTGGCATCGCTTTCTCATCAAGCCTAACGATGTTCGTAATAATGCGCTTTATTGCCGGGATTGGCGTAGGAATGGCATCCATGTTATGCCCGATGTACATTGCCGAAGTTTCTCCAGCTAAGGTGAGAGGACGTAATGTTGCGATCAATCAGCTTACCGTAGTTATTGGTATTTTGGTGACTAACCTGGTTAATTATTTTCTTGCTGACATTGGTCCGGATGCCTGGCGTTGGATGTTCGGATTGGGCGTAATTCCTTCATTTATATTTCTGATCGGGGTGTTGTGGCTTCCTGAAAGCCCAAGGTGGTTAATGAAGGCAGGTCATCAATCGAAAGCTAAAGCAGTACTCCATAAGCTTGGATCTGAGTCGTTTGTGAACTCAACATTTGCTGATATACAGCAATCACTTTCAGGGAATAATAAGCAATCCTACAAAGCTGTTTTTGAAAAAAGTGTACGTCCAGCTGTTATAGTTGGAGTTGTCCTGGCAGTTTTTCAGCAATTGTGTGGCATTAACGTCGTATTTAATTATACATCAACCATATTTGAGTCTGTCGGAGCCAATCTGGATCGTCAGTTATTTGAAACGGTAGCTATAGGCGCGGTAAACCTTATTTTTACGCTCCTTGCAATGTGGCAGGTGGACAAGCTGGGTAGAAAACCATTGATGCTGATCGGCTCTCTTGGTTTATCAGTTGTGTATGTGGTGCTGGCCTTCCTATTGCAGAACCAATTCCCCGCAAGTCTGATTTCAACTTTTGTACTTATTGCAATAGGTTTGT
Source organism: Pedobacter nyackensis (assembly GCF_900176505.1). Taxonomy (GTDB): domain Bacteria; phylum Bacteroidota; class Bacteroidia; order Sphingobacteriales; family Sphingobacteriaceae; genus Pedobacter; species Pedobacter nyackensis. The sequence continues at coordinate 104,841 of NZ_FWYB01000012.1, forward strand.
ATGCCACTTCACTGGCCCCGGTTACCTGGGTATTGATCTCAGAGATCTTTCCAAATAAGATTCGCGGGACGGCTTCATCTCTGGCTATTGTTTCCCTATGGGGAGCGTATTTTATCCTGGTATTTACTTTCCCAATCCTGGCAGCTAAGCTTGGTACGTTCGGACCATTCTACTTGTACGCCGGTATATGTTTTCTGGGATTTCTATTTATAAAAAGAAAGGTTAAAGAAACAAAGGGCCAAACTCTGGAAGAGCTGGAGCAAAATTTAGTAAGACATTAATAAGCTAAGTAGATGAAATCATCATGAGCAAACAGTAATAACCAGTGCTCATGAAGCAAAAATACGCACACAAATGAATAAAAATACAGTTAACGTTTGGCAAGAGCAGGTAACCATACCGACCTATGGTACGGGTAAACCTAATAAAAACCCTATGTTCTTTGAGAAGAGAATTTATCAGGGAAGTAGTGGTGTTGTTTATCCGAATCCTGTGATAGAAAAAATATTGGATGAAAAGGAAGACAAAGCATACATTGGCTTATTTCTGGAAAACGATTATTTAAAAATCATGATTCTCCCGGAACTGGGAGGACGTATCCAGATGGCCTATGATAAAATAAAACAACGACATTTTATTTATTATAATCAGGTTATAAAACCTGCGTTAGTGGGGCTAACCGGGCCGTGGATTTCAGGAGGGATAGAGTTCAACTGGCCTCAGCATCATCGTCCAAGTACTTTTGATCCAATTGATTTTACTATTGAAAAGCATCCTGATGGTAGTAAAACGGTTTGGGTAAACGAAATAGAGCAAATGTTTCACACCAAGGGGATGGCGGGTTTTACCTTGTATCCGGATAAAGCATATATTGAAATTAAAGCTAAACTATTCAATAGAACCGACCTACCGCAAACTTTTCTTTGGTGGGCAAACCCAGCTGTTAAAGTAAATGATCATTATCAATCTGTATTTCCACCTGATGTGAATGCAGTTTTTGACCATGGTAAACGTGATGTTTCTGATTTCCCAATTGCTACCGGGACTTATTACAAAGTCGACTATGGTCCTGGAACCGATATTTCCATGTATAAAAATATTCCAGTGCCAACTTCATATATGGCTATTAACTCAGCGTACGATTTTGTTGGCGGCTATGAGCATGATACAAAAGGTGGTGTATTACATGTGGCAAATCATCATATTTCGCCAGGTAAAAAACAATGGACCTGGGGAAATGGCGATTTCGGTATCGCCTGGGATAGAAACCTGACCGATGAAGACGGCCCTTACATAGAGCTAATGACAGGGATGTTTACAGATAACCAACCTGATTTTACCTGGATCATGCCAAATGAGGAGAAGTCATTTACGCAGTATTTCCTTCCTTATAGTGAATTGGGAATGGTGAAAAATGCAAGTAAGGACATTCTTTTGGCCATCAACAAGCTTGAAAATAGATTGGAGATTAAGATTTACGCGACTTCTGTGCAGTCTTTAATTGATGTTAAGCTAAAAATAGATGGAGAAGAATATTGGAAAGAAACCATCAGTGTTTCACCGGAAAAAGTTTATGTGAATACGCTTTCTGTTGATCAAAATTTTGATGTAAATAGTTTATTATTGATGATCACTGCGAGTAATGGTCATGAACTTTTACGCTATGAGCCTGCAAATGACCAAAAGAATGTTTTACCGGAACCTGCAAAACCGGCACTAAAACCTGAAGAAATTGACAGCAATGAGCAACTGTTTTTAACGGGACAACACCTGGAACAATATAGGCATGCTACCTATACACCAGTTCCTTATTACGAAAAAGCACTTGAAAAAGAGCCTGGGGATATCAGAAATAACAATGCACTTGGATTATGGTATCTAAGACGGGGTCAGTTTAAAAAAGCTGAAAGCTATTTTAGAAAGGCTATTGAGACAAGTACAGCACGTAATCCCAATCCTTACGATGGGGAGCCATATTATAATCTCGGATTGTGTTTAAGGTTTCTGGGGAAGGATAAGGAAGCCTATGATGCCTTTTTTAAGTCATCCTGGAATAATGCCTGGAAAGCGACTGGTTATTTTTCTGTTGCTCAACTTGACGTTAAAAAGGGTAATTATGGGGAGGCGCTAGCACATGTAACTATAGCTCTGGACGGTAATGCCAATAATAGTAAAGCATATGTCGTAAAATCTACAGCTTACCGAAAACTCAATTTACCGGAAAGTGCTGTGTTAGTTGCTCTTAAAGCATTGAATAGAGATGCTTTCAATCTTGCTGCATTATTTGAATGTAATTGTGCTTATAAAGAGCTGGGGGATAATGCAAAAGCACAATATTATCTGGATGAATTACTAAGACTTTCGAGATGCTACGAACAAAATTTCATAGAATATGCGCTGGATTACGCTGCAATGGGCTTGTTTGCCGAGGCTGTTGATTTGCTTAGCTATGCCATTAAAGAGGAGGGGACAAGTCCACTTGTTTATTATTACATGGCTTTTTTCTATGGGCATATGGGGGAGGAGAAAGAAGTGAGCAGCTGGCTTAACCAAGCGGCGCGGGCAGACTCCTACCTTTGTTTCCCTAATCGTTTGGAGGAAATTAAGGTATTGGAATTTGCAATTTCAAGAAACCCATCGGATGCAAGGGCGCCTTATTATTTGGGTAATTTGTTTTATGATAAACGTCAATATCAGGAGGCAATAGCTTATTGGGAATCTTCAGCGAAGTTAGACGGGAACTTTCCTACGGTACAAAGAAACTTAGGGATTGCCTATTATAATAAGCTGAATGATGCTGAAAGCGCATTGACTAGTTTTGAGGCCGCATTTAGGCTTGACCCAACTGACGACCGGTTGCTGATGGAACTTCACCAGTTATACCTAAAACTGAATGATACTCCTCAAAAACGACTACTCTTCCTGGAACAACATCTCAATACAATAGAGGAGCGTGATGATGTTTACCTTGAACGGGTAGCGATTTATAATTTCCTGGGCGACTATGAACGGGCATTTGAATTGATAATGAACAGGAAATTTCATCCCTGGGAAGGGGGCGAAGGAAAGGTGTCCGGTCAGTATGTACTTAGTTTAACACAATTGGCCAGAATTAAAATTGAATCCGGAGCATTTTCCGAAGCTATTGACCTGTTGGTAAAGGCCCAGGTTTACCCACATAATTTAGGGGAAGGAAAGCTTTTTGGATCAATAGAAAATGACATCTTTTATTTTATGGGCTGTGCTTACGAAGGATTAAATGATGAAGCTTCGGCAAGAAAATATTTTAATAAAGCAACTTTAGGTACGAATGAACCCAGCGCAGCAATTTTTTATAACGATCAGCAACCTGATAAGATATTCTATCAGGGGCTAGCCTGGAAGAAACTAGGAAATCTGGAAAAAGCGCAGCATATTTTTGATAAGTTAATTGATTATGGTGACCTGCATATTAATGATGAGGTGGAAATCGATTATTTTGCAGTTTCTTTACCGAGTTTATCGGTGTTTGAAGATGACCTTGAAGTAAGAAATAAAGTGCATTGCTATTTTATTAAAGGATTGGGCCTACTTGGGAATGGATGTGTTGAGGAAGCGAATGAAGCTTTTCAAAAAGTACTTGCGCTTAATTCCTCGCACCAGGGAGCTCAGTTACATTTTGAAATACAAAAACAAGTAAATTAATTTAACGAATATCAGTTGGAATAAGTAAAGGATTAAACATAGACTACCTACAATAATGAATTGCAAAAGATTTTTTTTCAGGACTGCGTTCCTGATATTGATACTTGGTACCATAGGGTTCAAACAAGTACTATCCCAGCCTAAAGCTATTGTTAGGATGGGGTCTTTGAATACAGTTTCTTTTGATCAAGGTTGGTTATTTGCCCGATATGGTTTACAACCAGACGGTACAAGGAAAGAAGAACCATCTGGTTTGGAGGCTTCTGGATTCGAAGATATCAGCTGGAAAAAATTGAACTTACCACATGACTGGGCCATTACCGGCCCTTTTAGAATTGATCTTGAAGGTGCAACTGGTAAACTGCCCTGGAAAGGAATTGGGTGGTATAGAAAGCACTTTACTGTAAATGGATCCGATGCAGGGAAACGGGTTTTTGTAGATTTTGACGGCGCAATGGCTAACGCAAAAGTTTGGCTCAATGGCAAATACATTGGAACCTGGCCTTATGGATATTCCTCTTTCCGAATGGATTTAACACCCTTTCTTCAGTTTGGAAAAGAAAATGTTTTGGCTGTTCGTTTAGACACGGAGAACTGGGATTCACGTTGGTATCCGGGCGCCGGAATTTATCGTCATGTCTGGCTGGTAAAGACTGATCCGATACACGTGAATCATTATGGAACTTACATTACCACTCCTCAGGTTTCTGATCAGAACGCGGTTGTGAACATTGAAACAACAATAAATAATCAATCCTTAAAAAGTGAAAAAGCTATTGTAAAGACAAGCTTGTTTGAGCTAGACGCTTCGGATAAGCCCACACTTAAGGTAGCGGTTACAAAAGATACAATCATTGTAATTAATCCGGGCGAAAAGAAGTTGACCTCATCAAGAGCAGTCATTGATATGCCTAAACGTTGGAGTATTGAAAGTCCTCATCGTTATGTTGCGCAAACAACAATCCATATAAAGGGAAAAGTAGTTGATACTTATTTCACACCTTTTGGTATCAGAACGCTGGAGTTTACAGCCAAAAACGGCTTTTTATTAAATGGTAAGCGTGTTCAGATTCAAGGAACATGTAATCATCATGACTTAGGAGCACTTGGTGCAGCCTTTAATCTTAGTGCTTTAACCCGTCAGCTGAAGTTATTAAAGGAAATGGGCTGTAACTCTTTGCGCACTTCGCATAATCCACCTGCTCCGGAGTTATTGGAACTGGCTGATAAAATGGGATTTCTCGTTTGGGATGAAGCTTTTGACAGCTGGAAAAAAGGAAAACGTAAAAATGATTACAACAAAATTTTTGATGAGTGGCATGAAAAGGATTTAATGGCATTAGTGCATCGCGATCGTAATCATCCTTCTGTTTTTATATGGTCAATCGGGAATGAAGTTATGGAACAACAAAATGTTGAACTTACTAAACATCTGGTGGATATTGTACATCGGGAAGATCCTACCCGTCCCGTTTCTAACGGTTATAACGATCCTGATGGAGGTCGTAATTCAGGTGCTGTTGTGGCATTAGATTTAATGGGGGTAAATTATTTCTTTGATCAACAACCTCGTTGGGATGCTGATCCGAGATATGCCAATAAGCCGACTTTAGGGAGTGAGACATCTTCTTGTGTGAGTTCACGTGGAGAATATTTTTTCGGTGGTACAGAATACAAAAACTGGCAAATTACATCTTACGATGTTGCAAAACCAGGCTGGGGCTGCTCTCCGGATGAGCAATTCAGAACTAATGCCAAATATCCGCATCTGTTAGGTGAATACGTTTGGACCGGTTTTGACTATTTAGGAGAACCTACACCTTACAATTCAGATGAAACGAACCTGCTCAATTTCAGAGCCGATGCAAGTAAAAAAGAGGAATTAGAAAAACAGTTAGCATTAATTCGTAAAAACAATCCACCTTCAAGAAGCAGTTATTTTGGGATTATTGATTTAGCCGGTTTTCCTAAGGATCGCTTCTATAGTTACCAGGCACATTGGCGCCCGGATTTTCCAATGGCACATATTCTTCCTCACTGGAACTGGCCTGAGCGCATTGATTCCATTACACCTGTACATGTTTACACCTCGGGAGATGAAGCAGAACTGTTTTTAAACGGTAAAAGCCTAGGCCGTAAAATTAAAGCGCCAGGGAAGGATTTTCGTTTGGTTTGGGATAAAGTAATGTATAAACCAGGTGTGTTAAAAGTGGTTAGTTATAAAAATGGAAAACTCTGGGCAACGGATGTAGTGAAAACTACGGGTGTAATGAGCAAGCTTACCCTTTCAGCTGATCGAAAGACCATTAAATCGGACAAGGATGATTTGTGCTTTATCACGGTGAAAGTAACGGATGAATCAGGTTTGATAGTGCCGCGGTCGAATCCGTCTATACGTTTTTCGATTGAAGGACCGGGGGAAATCGTTGCAACCGACAATGGTGACGCAACCAGTTTTGTATCTTTTCAAAATCATGAACGACCGGCTTTTAATGGAATGGCATTGGTGATTGTGAAAGCAAGGAAGGGTGCTAAAGGTATCATTACGGTTAAGGCAGAAAGTAAAGGTTTAACCAGGGGAGCTACAAAAATTCAGGTTCAATAATCAGCCAAACTAAAAACTCCTTCTACCAGGTTTAATCAGCATCCGGTTAAATATCCTAGAGGTCATGTCGCTGTTATGACCAATTTAAGCCTTTCCGCCTGCACATCACTTGAAAAAAAATAACTGGAACTATTGCGGTTTATAAAAAAGTGTTTTTATATTAGTAATATGTTTGAACATATGAACAAAATACCATTACTTAATCACGACAGCAAAATACCATTGAATAAACAGGCTGAGGATGTATTGAGGTCTTTGATTCAGCTTCCTGAATTTAGCAATGGATCATTATTTCCAAAAGAGACTGATCTTGCTCAGCGTTGGAGCATTTCCAGGAATACATTGCGACAAGCAATCAATAATCTTGTTAAAGAAGGTTTGCTTGAAAGAAAGAAAAGAGTAGGAACACGGGTTACAAAACAAAAGATCTCTACAAATCTCAACAATTGGATGAGTTTTACGCATGAAATGGAGAGCATGGGGTTGTCCTTTAAGAACCTGTTGCTTAGCGTTGAAAAGATAGCCGTGGATGAGGAGGTAGGCCAAAGTCTTCAAATCCATGCGGAAACAGAAGTGATATGTTTAAAACGGGTTCGCAGTACAGATGAAAATCCAATGGTTTATTTTGAGTCCTATTTTCATCCACGTATAGGTATTTCGGAAAATGAAAACTTTGAAAAGCCTTTGTACGAGTTGTTAGATGAGCAGTACAATGTAATGCCTGTTTATTCGCAGGAAGAAATTAAGGCTGTTGCAGCGGTAGGTAAAATTGCTGAAATCCTCAAAATAAAAGAAGGGGAGCCCTTATTGGAAAGAAAAAGGCTGGTCCTTGATGCCGCAAGAAGACCCATTGAGTATAATGTGTGTTATTACAGAAGTGACTGGTTTACTTATAGCATAGAAATAAAGCATTCAGTTTAAAAAATATTACGAATTACCAATGGAAAATATTCAAACAGTACGAAATACAACACAATCCTTATTGCCGCTTACCAGCTCTTCTCATGCTCATCAATCCTATAATATTGTCCCAACTTTTAGTACGCAATATGCAGTACAAGCGGGTTATGATTCATTGGCTCAAAGTTTATTAGCTGAAAAGGCTGTAATAATCGATGGTTTTGGTGGTGTATTATGGGAATCGTTCCGAATGAATTTACAGCAGCACTTTGACCGGTACGGCAAAAGAGTATCGTGGCATAATATAGATTCCTGCTTAAAAACTCCTGAACAAATAAACGAAATGATTGCCCCTAATTTAAATGGCAACGATCCTGTATTTGGGAAGAAATATGTAGGCAACCTGATTGATTTCTTTGACGAAGAAAAAATAAAGTCATTAACGTGCAGTAACGATGTTGATTTATGCATTGTTTACGGAACGGGAGCGATGTTAAGTAATTGGCAGGGTCCTCTTATTTATGTGGATGTTCCAAAAAATGAAATTAAGTATCGCATGTGGGCTAAGAGTATTACAAACCTCGGGGCGATAGATGTATTTGAGAATACTCAGATGTACAAACGGTTCTATTTTGTTGACTGGCCTGTATTAAACAAACATAAAGAACTACTGCTTTCTAAGCTTGATTATGTAGTTGATGAGCAACGTATAAATGAAATTACCTGGATGCGAGGAGAATATTTCAGGAACACACTGGATGCCATGTTTGAACAACCTTTTAGAGCCAGGCCCTGGTTTGAAGCGGGGGTGTGGGGCGGAAATTGGATGAAGAAAAACATTAAAGAGCTGCCTCAGGATGAGGTAAATTATGCCTGGTCTTTTGAATTAATTGTGCCTGAAAATGGAATCGTGCTGGAAGGTAATAAACATCTGTTGGAGATTTCTTTCGATTTTCTTTTGTTCCGAAATAATCATAAACTGTTGGGAAAAGCGGCTCATAGGTTCGGTAATGAATTCCCAATACGTTTCGATTTTCTGGATACCTATGATGGAGGCAATCTTTCTATTCAGTGTCATCCAAGAACCAAATATATCCAGGAGCATTTCGGAGAAACATTTACCCAGGATGAGACTTACTACATCTTAGATTGCGAGCCAGACGCCGATGTTTATTTAGGCTTTCAGGATGATATTAATCCGGATGAGTTCAAACAAGCATTGCTTGATGCGCAGAACAATGGCGTAGAAATGCCAGTAGAAAAGTATGTGCAAAAGTACAAGGCGCATAAACACGATTTATTCCTTATTCCGAACGGAACCGTTCATGCTTCGGGCAAAAATAATATGGTGCTGGAAATTAGCAGTACGCCATACATTTTTACGTTTAAAATGTACGATTGGCTTCGTCTGGATCTTAATGGCAGCCCGCGTCCCATCAATATAGAACATGCTTTTAATAATCTATATTTTGACCGAAAAGGTGATTATGTTGCGCAAGAGTTGATTTCGCACCCTATAGTAATAAAAGAATGGCCAGAGGGCAAATTGATGAAGCTGCCTACTCATGCAGAACATTTTTACACTGTTGACCGATATGAGTTTACGGGAGAAACGGTTATTGCTACACAAGGACAATGTCATATATGCATGTTGGTTGAAGGAGCATCAGTTGAGATAACGGTTGGAAACAACAATACTGTATTTCAATATGCCGAAACATTTGTGATTCCTGCTGCGATAGAACAGTATACCGTTCGCAATCAAGGAACACAAAAAGCCTTTTTAGTTGTCGCTTATGTAAAGGATAATCATTGCTAAAACCCGAATTCCAATTGACCTATTAAAAAACGAACCACGTTTAAGAACTAAAACTATTATGGAAACAAAAGGAACAAATTACTTTATTTTTCTCATCACGCTTATTGCAGCATTGGGAGGATTTTTATTTGGTTTTGATATGGCTGTAGTGAGCGGTATTATTGAGCCGTTAAAATTGCAATATGGATTATCCTCCGCACAGGAAGGATGGTTTGTATCTTGTGCTTTATTGGGTTGTATTGTTGGTGTGGCTTTTTCTGGGTATCTCAGCGATAAAATTGGCCGAAGAAAAGTCTTGTTTATTGCTGCTGTATTGTTTTTAATCAGTGCCATTGGTTTTTCGGTTTCAGCGGAATATGCAATGTTAATTTTCTTCCGTGTACTTGCTGGTGTAGCTGTAGGTGTAGCCTCTAATGTTTCACCGCTTTATATTTCAGAGGTAGCACCTTCTAAAAAAAGAGGTCAGTTGGTCGTTTTTTATCAACTTGCTATTACTGTTGGGATCCTGGCAGCTTATATTAGTAATTTATTTTTACAACGTTACGCTACCTATGCAGGGGCTGGCGATGGTATATTACATTGGTTATTAGTCGAAAATGTTTGGCGAGGTATGTTTCTTGTTGGGGTTATTCCGGCTGGGGCATTTTGTCTGCTGTTGCTTATTGTACCCGAAAGTCCACGTTGGTTGGTACAATATGGAAGAAATGAAGAAGCTTTAACTATTTTAACTAAAATAAACGGAGTAGAAACAGGGCGCCTGGAACTGGATTCTATAAAAGAAATGGCCAGTCAAAAATCAGGTGGCATTAGCGAGCTCATGCGTTTACCGCTAAGTAAACTCTTAACATTGGCCATGGTGCTTACTGCATTGTCACAATTTAGTGGTATTAATGGGGTGATTTTTTACGGACCTACTATTTTAAAATCGGCAGGTATTGTAACCAGCGATGCTTTATTTTATCAGGTAATAATAGGATCTGCCAATGTAATTTTCACATTCATCGCCATTTCAAAAGTAGACACCTGGGGGCGCAGACCGTTGTATATTTATGGTTCAATATGCGCTGCTTTTGCTTTGGCACTAACAGGAGCTTGTTTCCTGATGGGTATAACAGGATGGTTTATGCTAGCAAGCATCATTTTGTTCCTTTTGTTCTTCGCTTTTTCTTTGGGCCCATTAAAATTTGTGATTTCAACAGAAATATTTCCTACGCACATTAGGGGGACGGCTTTGTCTATATGCATTATGACGATGTGGGTTTCCGATTGGGTTGTGAACCTGTTATTTCCCATGATGAGAGATGGTTTGGGCATTGCAACTACGTTTTTTATATTCTCATTTTTCTGTATCCTCTCTTTTGTATATGCAAAAAAGAAATTGTTCGAAACTAAAGGGAAAAGTCTGGAAGAAATTGAAAAAGCCTGGAATTCAGATATAATTAAGGAAGAGAAATTGTCTGTATCAAAAGTTTAAATTCCTAAGACGTTAAGAAACTATAGCTTATGAAATTGGAATTTTATTATCCGCGATGGGGTTCAGAGAATATGGATTGGAATCTCTTTTGTCAAAAAGTAAAGCTAGTTGGATATGATGGGATTGAAGCACCTGTACCGGAAGGTCCTGAGGAGCAAAAGGTAATGCTGAATGCATTGAAAAATAACGATTTGCAGTTGATTGGCCAATACTATCAATCTTTCGAAAAAGATTTTGAAGAACATAAATCCAATTACGTAAGGCAGTTATATATACTTGCTTCAGTGCAACCGGTAAAAATTAATGCACAAACGGGTAAAGATTATTTCAGTTTTGAACAGAATGCGGAATTGTTTGTTATTGCCAATACCATCTCGAAGGAAACAGGTATTACCATTTGTCATGAAACGCATCGCAATAAGGCTTTATTTGCGGCGCATATCACACATGGTTTTTTAAAAAAGTTACCCGATTTAAGGATAACAGCCGACTTTTCCCATTGGTGTAATGTAGCTGAAAGTTTACTCGAAGATCAGGAAGAGGCGCTTGCGCTCGCTTGTAAAAATGTGGAACATGTCCATTCAAGGGTAGGGCATGCACAAAGCGCGCAAGTGATAGACCCACGCTTACAGGAATTTAAAAATGAAGTGGAAGCGCATTTGAATTGGTGGGATGCAATTTTAAAAGAGCATCAGGATAATAAAAAAGAAGTATTAACGATCACAACCGAGTTTGGTCCGGCTCCTTATATGGTTCACTTGCCTTTTACCGATATGCCGATAGCCAGTCAATGGGACATCAACGTACACATGATGCATTTGCTGAAAGGGAGATATTGTAAATAAATATTTTGTGATAAAACAAATAACTATGGAAAATTTAAGCTTCCCTAAAGATTTAGCCGATTATAGTCATCCAATAGGAAATATGTTTGTGCAACCAAAATCTGCAAAAGAATGGGAACCTTACATGTTGTCTGAGGAACAGATTACTTCTTTTAAAAAAAATGGATTTGTAAAAGGGATTAAAATTCTGACAGAAGAACAAGTAAACCTGCTTAATGCGGAACTTGTAAAACTGCAATCCTTGAATAAAGAGGAAAAAAAACTATTTTACCATTACGAAAGCAACGAATCTGAAGATCCAAGCAAAGTACTCTTCCATGCCATCGGAGCCTGGCGTTTAACTCCTGGTTTTCATGATCTATTGTGGGCACCGGCATTTCGTATGGCCGCCTATCAACTATTGGGGCAATCGTTTCGGATTTTTCATGACCAATTGTTTTGTAAACCGGCTAAACATGGCGGGGTAGTAGCATGGCATCAGGATTTCTCCTATTGGACATTTACTAAACCTATGCACCATCTTACTTGCTGGATTGGTTTAGATGATGCCAATGAAGAGAATGGTTGTCTTTATTTTGTCCCGGGAAGTCATAAATGGGGATTGCTTCCCATTACGGGATTAACAGGCGATATGGATGCAGTAAGAGCAATATTAAATAAAGAACAATTAGCCGTATTTGAAAAAAGAGTGCCTAATGAATTGCCGAAAGGATTTGCCAGTTTTCATCACCCGCTTACGATGCATGGTTCTTACGCCAATATTTCTGATCGTCCCAGAAGAGCCACTGTTATTAACGTAATGAGTGATCATACATTGGGAAACACGACGGGGTATGACAGGCAGGAAGCTTTAAAAACCTTTCCTGATATGCCTCAGGATCAATTGCTTGATAGCAATTTTTTTCCGCTGCTATTTGATGGTGATAAAGAATTGGAAGCAATGGGAAAGGTTATTCCTAAAGTTGATCCTAAAGAGTTGTACGATATCGATATAAAATAAATATAAATTAAACATACATTAATTTAATAAAAATGAAAAGTTATTATGCATCGTTGCTGGGTATATTATTTGTTTTTACAAGTACAGCACAAGTAAAAAAGGAAGATGATAAAATCCAGACGGTAAAAGCGCAGAATGAGATTTACTTCCCTTTTGTAAAATCCAAAGCGCTGGAAGTAATGAAAACGGGCTTTAATGCTGGAGATGGCTATAGTGAGGTTTGGATTCGGGATTATAATACGTTTATTGAACTGGCGGCACAAGTGTATCCTAAAGAGGTTTTAAAAGAAAACCTATTGGTGTTTTGCAGAATGCAAGAGAATGACGGGAATATTATAGATGGATTTACACCTATAAAAAAAGTGGGCGAAGTTGCCTATGATTTCTCCTATTCAAAGTTAGAGCCAAGATATGCTGGCCATAAAAATACGGTAGAAACCGATCAGGAAACTTCCTTTGTTCAGGCGGTTTATAAGTACATTCAATTTACAGGAGATAAGACCATTTTGAGTGAAAAAGTAGGGGGTAAGACTGTCGGAGAACGATTAGAATGGGCTATGGATTTCCTGATGAAAAACCGATATAATACGAAATACGGATTAATTATTGGAGCCACAACAGCTGATTGGGGTGATGTACAGCCAGAACATGGCTGGGGAGTTGATTTGGATAAAAACACACATATGGCAATTGATATTTATGATAATGCCATGTTTATTATCGCATTGAACAATTTAATAGAAATGGTTCCCGCAACCCTCCAAAAATGGAGTCCGATAAAGAAAGAAATAGCCCAAAACTGCAGAAAATATTTATGGGATAAAAAAGGGCAAAAGTTTATTCCACATATTTATCTCAAAGATTCTCCTTTTCCGGCCAATTTTGATGAAAATGCCATCTACTATTTTGGTGGAACCGCTATCGCTATTGAAGCTGGATTGTTGAGCAAGAAAGAAGTCAAAGTATCCTTAGATGAAATGGTGAAAAGGGTAAAACAAGCAGGAGCAGCATCAATAGGATTGACACTATATCCTCCTTATCCAAACGGATATTTCGAAAATAAAATCATGAATCCAATATACAGTTATCAAAACGGGGGAGACTGGACCTGGTTTGGAGGACGTATGATTCAACAGTTAATTAAATACGGGTTCATTAAAGAAGCTTACGAGCAGATGCTTCCTATGGTTAAGCGTGTGAAAGACAATAATGGTTTTTACGAATGGTATTCGGTAGATAACAAACCAAAGGGCTCGGGTACTTTTAGAGGAGAAGCCGGTGTGTTGTATACAGCCATTACGATGTTTGAAAAAATGAAGCGTAAATAGATTAGACTAATTTTAATCCAATAACTTAAAATATAAAAAATGAAACGTTTTCTCTTTGGTGTACTCCTGTTTTTGCTTATAAGTACTAGTATCCAGGCTCAAACAAACCATAATAAAGTAAAGGAAGTAATTGTTGTATTTAAAACCCATTTTGATATTGGTTACACCGATTGGTCGGATAACGTTCGATACAATTACGCCAATTCGATGATTATAAGTGCTTTGAATACAGTCGATAAATCAAATAATTTGCCGAAAGACCAACAATTCAAATGGACAATTTCGGGCTGGCCAATGAAAGAAATTCTTTCGAAAGCGAAACCTGATGTTAAGCTAAGAGTTGAACGAGCGATTAAAAGCGGAAGCTTTTTCGTTCATGCTTTGCCTTTTTCCATGGAAACGGAGTCCAGTGATTTAGAACCATTGGTACAGTCGTTGGGATATGCTTCAAAAATAAGCAGAGAGGCGGGTTTACCACTTCCTATAGATGCAAAAGCATCAGATGTGCCGAGTCATTCCTGGATTTTGCCTACTTTATTGAATAATGCTGGAGCTAAATTCCTGCACATAGGGTGTAATCCTGCATCGAGGTCCCCCGAAGTTCCATTGTTGTTTTGGTGGGAAGGTCCGGACAAATCAAAATTGATGACTTTTTATTACGGAGAATATTACGGGACAAGTCCGGCACCCCCAAAAGATTGGGCTCACAGTACTTGGTTGGCAATTATCCAGAGTAACGATAACCATGGCGCACCTACTTACGAAGAATATAGAGCAGCAGTAAAAAACGTTGAAAAACTGAATCCAGGTGCAAAAGTTCGTGTGGGAAGTATGGCCGATTTTTACAATACCATTATCAAAGAAAATCCCAAGCTAATCACTGTAAAAGGGGATATGCCAGATACATGGATCCACGGTTATATGTCGATGCCACGCGAAATGAAATCGAGCAGAGCCCTGAGTAAATCTACTTTGAATTTGGAAGCTTTCAGTACACTTTCTACGATTTGGGGAAGAAAACCAGAAGAACCAATCCATACTTTGATTGATCAATCGATAGCGTATATTAATCTATTTGATGAGCATACCTGGGGCTTGGCAATGAGCCACGGTCGTTCGGGTTATTGGGCTTATGGCAAAGAATTTGAAAAATTGCGTGCCAAAGGGTATTATGATGATATTGAATATTCATGGAAAGAAAAAGGGAATTACATTAATGGTTCAGAAAAATTAATCCTTCCAACTTTAAACAGAGAACTGAAACGGTTAGCTACTTCTGTAAATGTAGCAGGAAATCGTATTGTGGTTTATAATCCACTGCCATGGGAACGGAATGATATGGTAACTATTCAGACCGGTGATGGTTTCAAAAAATCATTGAAAAATGTGGCTACCGGAGAGGTTGTTAAGCTTGTGAAAAATAAAAATATTCTTCAATTCCAAGCCAATCGTATTCCGGCAATGGGATATACTACTTTTGTTTCAACTGATGAGGAAGGGGGTTCGACAAAATCGAATCTTTCTTTCGATGTTGAAAAAGCAATGATGGAGAATGAATTCTTTAAAATCACTTTTGACAAACAAAGCGGAACTATCAAATCGTTGATTGACAAAAAATCGAACAAAGAAATGGTGAATACGAATGCTGATTTCAAATTTGGACAATACGTAAACGAGCGCTTCGCTAAAACACAAACAGACAAATACGCTAAAGATTACATTAAGGCGGGGTGGAATTGGGCATATGCGGAATTGGGTCGAATCAATCTTGACGATACGCCTTACAAGAAATCATCGGGTAAAAATGCAGAAATCGAATTTTCGAAAGATGCTTTGTCAGTTACAGCTATTATGACTTTCAAAGGAGATGCCGATTTGGTCCACAATTATTCAATGGTTTTTACTTTGTATGAAAACAAGCCAACAGTGGAGGTGATTTGGAGCATCAATGGAAAACCTGCTGATCCTTGGCCAGAAGGCGGATGGATTAGTTTTCCTTTCAATATTGAAAATGCACAGTTTAAAGTGGGACGTTTAGGAGCTGTACTTGATCCAGCGAAAGATTTTGTAAAAGGTTCTAATTTAGATTATGGGTTTATTACAACGGGAGTTGGGGTGTTGGATAAGAAAAATCAGGGATTTGGAATTACGTCTCCAGATGTACCTGGTGTTAGTTTGGATCGCCCGGGATTATGGAAGTATTCAACTGATTTTGTGCCGCAAAGAGGGAATGTATTTTTCAATTTATACAACAACCAGTGGAGTACCAATTTTACGGAATGGGTAGAAGGGTCATGGACTGCAAAATTTTATATCTGGAGCATTGATCATTATACCGATGGAAGTTCAATTGTGATGCCTTCTGAAGAAATTAGAAATCCATTGATGGTTGCCTTTACTGGTGGAGAAGCAGGAAAACAAGCCGCTAGTTTAAAAGGAGTTTCAGTATCTGAAAAAGGAGTTTTAGTGACTTTCTTTGGAAAAAACAGAGATGGGGAAGGGGATGTAATCCGTTTGTGGGAACAAAACGGAAAAACAAGCGCCTGCAGGATTACGCTGCCTGTTGATAATACATATAAATCGGTACAACCTTGTAATTTGAGAGGAGAAAAAACAGGAAAAGAAATTTCTATTAAAAATAATGCGTTCGAGGTTAAGCTGAATGCCAATCAGCCGGCTTCATTCATTTTAATTTAAATAAAATTCTAATGCCGTCAGAATTTTCTGGCTAACTTACTGCTTTGTAAATATGCATGGGTATTGCAAGTTCAAAATTAAAAACCATATTCATTTAGTTTTGTTATAACCTTTCAAAACTTGATATAATGGAAAATCAAATTCTCGAATCGGGCGGGTAAGAATCTGCATGAAGATTGGAAGGCAGATTACAGCGCGAAGGGCTGGTAGTACATGTAATTGTTAGTAAATGCGTTGATTTAACCAAAATGTTGGGTAAACTGGTACAGCGGGAAGCAGATGATTTGCCCGTATTGACATTTCATGGTGGAAGGAATTTCAAATAAAGTAATTTTTTAAGGGTTGTTCAGTTAGAAAAACCCTTAGGTATTAAGTCTAGTTTAAGTCGATTGAACGATCCTTTAAAGCTTTAGGTAGTATCATATCATTTTGCAATGATTTTTTTCCCCAATCTTTATCCTCTCTAAAGTCTTCATCCGCATGAAAATAATGCGCGATTTTAGCCAAACGAGAGTTTTTATGAATTTTCTTGCCTTCTATTATTTTGGTTTTCATGTTTTGAAAATTAGCACTGTTATAATGTAACAGGTTCATTATTAAAATGTTTGTCATAAGGAACCAATTTAAAAAGTCAGTCCTGCATATCGTTTGAAATCCGCGTCCTCTGCATAATTTTTGAGACGCTGGATATCCTGTATTGATCCAATCATCCGGGATGGCCGAGCTTATTAAATAATATAAACGATCGGTCAAGCACCGTTCTTTACATACCTGTTCCACAACAGAAGCTATATTCTACCTGCAACCGTGACTTCTTTTTTGCCTGACTTTAAGCGTTGGAAAAAAGGTAACTATATCAACAATGTGAAATTCTATAATGTTCCTTTGGGATGGCTGGATAAATACTATCTTGGGCCGATTCCAGTGCAGGAAATGGTATTAAACCCTCAATTGAAACAAACACAGGGCTGGTAACCTATAATATTACTATTTTAGGATGGTGGTCTTGGGATCACCATCTCATTTAATCGTTGACCATATGGCATTTATAACAAACTTTATTCGCATCGGGAAACTGATAATTTGCACGCTAACCCTGCTCCAATTCAGTTACGCTGTCTTTGCCCAGAAAGGAGTAAATAGAAAACCCAATATCATTTACATCTATGCCGATGATCTGGGGTATGGAGAAATTGGACCTTATGGTCAGAAGTTGATTAGAACACCCAATTTAGATCGAATGGCCAAAGAAGGAATTAAATTTACCCAACATTATACCTCTACACCGGTTTGTGCTCCTGCACGGTGCATGCTGCTAACCGGTAAGAATGGAGGGCATGCTTATATTCGGGGTAATTACGAAATGGGAGGTTTTGCCGACGATAAGGAAGGTGGGCAAATGCCTTTACCTGAAGGTAGCTTTACGATTCCGAAAATGCTCAAGACAGTGGGGTACAGAACCGGGATAACCGGAAAATGGGGATTGGGGATGAACTTTACTACCGGTGATCCAAACAAACAGGGCTTTGATTATGCTTATGGTTTTCTAGACCAGAAGCAAGCCCATAATTATTATCCAACGCATCTTTGGGAGAATGGGAAAAAAGATACGTTAAATAACAAATTCGTTGTTTTACATGAAAATATTGATCCTGCTAAGGCAACAGATCAGATTTTTGAAAAGTTTATTGGTCAGGATTACGCCGCTGAAAAGCTCACTGAAAAAGCGTTAAAGTTTATCAATGATCATCAAAATAAGCCGTTTTTCTTATACATGCCTTATACCATTCCTCATGTAGGACTTCAGGCCCCCGATTTGAATGTTAAGGAATACATTGGGAAGTTTCCCGGAGAAGAACCTTATTACGGACAAAATGGATACAATCCTTCCAAATATCCATTGTCTACCTATGCTGCAATGATTACTTATCTGGATGCGCAGGTTGGGATCATTATGAAAAGGATTAAAGATTTAGGTCTGGATAACAATACCATCATTATGTTTTCCAGTGATAATGGAGCAACTTTCAATGGAGGAGTGCGGGCAAAATATTTTAATAGTACGGCAGGGTTGAGGGGATTGAAAATGGATTTGTATGAAGGAGGAATTCGTGAGCCTTTTATAGCCCGATGGCCAGGTAAGATTAAACCAAATACGGTAACTGATCTCATCTCCGCACAGTTTGATATGATGGCTACTTTCGCAGAAATCTCGGGTGCAAGACTGAATCAAACGGATGGAATTTCTTTATTACCAACGCTTTTGGGTAATCACAAAGATCAAAAGAAAAGGGAATATATTTATTTTGAATATCCGGAAAAAGGAGGGCAGGTGGCCATTAGAATGGGCGACTGGAAAGGACTACGTTTAAACGTTCGTAAGAATATCGAAAGTCCATGGCTGTTATATAACCTGAAAAATGATCCCGGAGAAACAATTGATCTGGCTTTAAAGCATCCTGAACTTATTGAGAGACTTAAAAGAATACAAGTAAAAGAACATCAGAATGCTCATATCAACGACTGGGAATTTCTGAACAATAAAATGAACCTTAAAGTAAGTAACTAATGGAACGTATTTAATATGGAGAGTAAATCATTCGATAGAAGAAATTTTATTAAAAAAGCCGGCCTGTTTACAGTTAGTCTAGCCGCGTTACAGTTCCCGGTATGGGGTAAAAGTATATTTGCACAGGATTACCCACTTCATAATATACCAGAAAATAAACGCATAGATCCTCAATGGATCAAAACGCTTTACAATCGAGGTCAGGAGACAGCATACCTTAAGAGTAAAAGTGAATTTAAATATATTGGTATGCCTGTTGGTGGCCTTCACGCCGGAACAGTGTATGTTGGGGGAGATGGACGACTGTGGTTATGGCAAATCTATAATGAAACTTTTGAAGGGGCAAATGAAGGTATTGAACCAAAAACGGTAAACTGGAACGATGGAACATCGGTAAGAAAGATCCGTGCCAGAGACGGCTCTGCTTACATTGAACCTGCCATTGCCAACAATAAACGAGTCTTGGAGCAGGGTTTTGCTGTAAAATCTGTAGTGAATGGTAAAATTTTTATTAAAGAATTAAGTGAAGAGCATTGGGATGAGATTGTTTTTAAACCTGCTTATCCAATAGCCACCATTAAATATAGTAGCAAAGATTTTCCTGTTGCAGTGCAGCTAAAGGTTTATTCTCCTTTTATTCCCCTTGATGCACAGAATTCGGCTCTACCAACTACCATTTTACGGGTAGAAATAAAGAACACCACCACCAGTAATAATATTAATGTATCGGTGTTAGGCTGGATGGAAAATGGCGCTAATAAGTTAACAGGAAAGGTAAATACAGGAAAAAGAAAGAACGAAGTTTTAACAACCGAAAACTCAAGTAGTGTTTTCTCCTCATTTGAAGCAGCTAATGACGAGGTGAAGAATGCGCAGGATAGCGGAACCATGTGTTTTAGTCTACACAAGGCAAAGGGTAGGGCATATGCTGCTATTGAGCCATGGCCGGTTATGAGCAAGCATTTCAATGCTGCGGTTACCGATTCAGCATCTGCAGATGCACCAGGAAAATTAGTGGGAGGGATTGAAATGGCAGCGTCGCTTAGCCCCGGGAAATCACTTAAGGCTGATTATTCAATCAGCTGGCATTTCAACAATGCAAATGTTAACCTGAAGAAAATAGTTAAAGATGCACAAGAGGGCTTTCATTATGCCACCAGATTTAAAGATGCCCGAGCAGTAAGTGCTTATCTGCAGTCAAATTTTGAAAAACTAACCAAAACAACGGAGTTGTGGAGTACGACATGGAATGACGCTACGCTTCCATACTGGTTCCTGGAACGCACTTTTATTAATATTGATACACTGGCAACAGCTAATACTTATCGATTCGCTGACGGCAGATTTTGGAGCTGGGAAGGAGTTGGAGCCTGTGCCGGGACTTGTACCCACGTTTGGCAATACGCGCAAGCCGTAGCCAGAATATTTCCTGAACTGGAGCGCGATTTAAGGCAACGTGTAGATTTAGGTATTGGGTTTAAGGAAGACAGTGGTGCCATTATATTCCGTGCAGAAAATGAAAGCAGACCGGCAATTGACGGACAGGCAGGTACTGTTCTTAGATTTTACCGTGAGCATCAAATGAGTGGCGACAATACTTTTTTGCAAACCAATTGGCCAAAAATTAAAAAGGCAACTCAGTTCATGCTAGATCAGGATAAGAATGGGGATGGTATGACCGATACGCCAATGGAGAATACATTGGATGCGGTATGGGAAGGTGAGATTGCCTGGATTGTTGGACTTTGCATTGCAGGTGCAAGGGCTGGTCAGGCTATGGCAGAGGAAATGAATGACACTGCATTTGCTCGGATCTGCGAAACTTACGTAGCCAATGGCCGTAAGAACATGGAAAAAGAACTGTTTAATGGCGAATATTTTATCCACCGACCAGATGAGACTCAGGGTCGTAAAAAACTAGGATCATACAACACCTGTCATATTGATCAGGTATATGGCCAAAGTTGGGCGTTTCAGGTAGGACTGCCAAGGGTATTGAGTAAAGATAAAGCCATTGCCGCACTAAAAGCCTTATGGAAATATAATTTTACTACCGATGTGGGGCCATATATAAAGACGCATGTCGGGGGGCGGCCATATGCATTGCCCGGAGAAGGGGGCATGGTAATGAACACCAATCCACATAACGAACCTAAACCATTTGGAGAGGATGTAACCTGGCAATTGGGGTACTTTCATGAGTGCATGAGTGGATTTGAGCATCAGGTAGCAGCGCATTTGATGGCTGAAGGTATGGTAGAAGAAAGTTTGATTCTTACCCGATTTATTCACGATAGATATCATGCGGCTAAAAGAAATCCATTTAACGAGATTGAATGTAGTGACCATTATGCCAGGGCTATGGCAAGCTATGGTACTTTCATTAATGCCTGTGGATTTGAGTATCATGGTCCTAAAGGCTATATTAAATTCGCGCCAGCCTGGAATGCTGAAAACTTTAAAACTCCGTTTACTTCGGCTAATGGCTGGGGTAGTTATACGCAGAAAAAAGCAGGGGTTAAGCAGTTGCATACTATAAACCTGAAATATGGGGAATTGCAATTACAGGAGCTAGCCTTTAATAAAATAGGTTCTGGTAGTATAAAATCGGTTTCAGTAATGTTGGGAGGCCAAAATATCCCTGTTCAATTGAAACAGTACGGTGCTGAATTGCGGATTAGAAGTAATAAGAAGATCAGTGTTAAAACGAATGAAAGTTTAAATATTACTTTTTCATAGGTAAAATAGTATGAGATATTTAGTTGATACATTAAAAAAAATGCTGACAGTTTTACTGTTTAGTACTTTGGTAATGCTTGCTGGTTGCCAGGAATCGGGAGTCAAGACAGTTGAAAACACTGGAAATACGGATCGGAACTGGAAGGAACAATTCAATCAGAAACTGTCTATGCTTGGACATAGGAATTGGATTCTTGTTGTGGATAAAGCATTTCCAGAGCAAAATGCTCCGGGAATGGAATACATTTATGTCAACGAAGGTTTGCTGCCGGTATTAAAGGAGGTACTCAAACAAATCAATTTGTCTACCCATGTTAAACCCATTATTTATCAGGATAAGGAACTAGGTTTTATCACCGAAAACCAGGCTAATGGAGTTGAACAGTTTGTTCAGGAATCTAAAACTATCTTTGGGAATCAAACAGTTTATACAATGCTTCATGATTCAGTATTCAGGAAACTGGATAGTGAATCTAAACTGTTCAAGGTTTTGATCATTAAAACAAATGAAACTATTCCTTATACCTCTGTCTTTTTACAGTTGGATTGTAATTACTGGAGTGGAGAAAAGGAAAGGCAATTACGGGATACCTTAAACGCAAAGTAGAAAGCAACTTAAGAAAAGGACCAATTGAAATGGTGAAGTTTATAGGAGCTCACCCGCTAGTTATCGAAAAGGAGTGTTTTATATTTATTTTTTCGATATTACACCCCTGATTATCGATAGTTAATTCATAGTAAAATGCATACACGCAAAATTTTTAACGCAATTTTATTTTTCTTAAATATTTCCATAGGCTCGGTTGCTTATGCTCAAATGCCGGAATTGCCTGGTTCTGCTTATAATTTAGTGCTTAAAGCCCCAGTAACTACATGGGACGAAGCACTTCCTTTAGGCAATGGCTTAATGGGTGGTTTGCTATGGGGAGAAAAAAATATCGTCAGGCTATCGCTGGACAGGGGCGACCTATGGGATGAACGTACGAATGGAGAAAAAGAATGGTGGAAAAAATATACTTATCAAAAGGGGGCAGATATGATTGCCCAAAAGAAATTTACTACTGTAGCCTCCTGGTGGGATGAAGCTTACAGAGGAGTAAGCCCGACTAAACTACCCGCCGGCCGAATTGAACTTAAATTTCCTGATGGGGAAGAGGTAAAGGAATTTGAATTGATGGAGGCTACGGCTGAAGGAATCACAAGATTCAGCTCTGGTGCTATTATGAATGCTTTGTATAGTGCCACAGATCCGGTTGCATTACTTTCTATAAAAGGAGTAACATTACAGGATTTGGAATTATTAAGTCCGATGGATGTATATCGTCAAAACGCCAAAGGGGACGGTGGTCCAAGTAGCGGTGGTTCTGTGCGTAAACTGGGTTATCCGGAAGCCTTAAAAGGAAAAACGGAAAATGCACAGTGGTATATTCAGGAAGCAGCAGAAGGACTTAAATATTGCGTGTATATTGAGACAAAGAAAAACGGTAAAGAAACGCTGCTGGCTTTTACCATAACCTCCACAGCAGATGGAAAAGATCCTTTGTTGTCCGCGCGTCAACGTGTTGCCAATGCATTGAAAAATGGATATCAGTCTATGCGCAAGCCACATGTAAAGTGGTGGACCGCCTTTTGGCAGAAATCAAGTGTGAATATCCCCGATACCGCAATTCAAAAACAATACAATCTGGTCCAATATTTTTATGGTGCCGCTTCACGTTTAAATGCGCCACCTATGCCATTACAAGGCGTTTGGACAGCTGATAATGGCGCTTTACCACCTTGGAAAGGCGATTATCATAATGACCTGAATACCCAAATGACCTATATGGCATACCAACAATCCGGCCGATATAATGAGGGGGCATCCTACCTGAATTTCCTTTGGGACCGTCGTGATTTCTTCAGAGACTTTGCCAGAGACTTTTATGGCACAGCCGGCCTTGCTTGTCCTGGTGTGATGTCTTACTCCGGACAACCTTTAGGCGGATGGGGGCAATATAGCATGTCGCCAACAATGAGTGCCTGGAGCGCGCATCTGTTCTACCTGCATTGGCTGTATACCGCTGATGATACCTTTCTAAAAGAGAAAGCTTACCCATGGAGTTCGGAAGTTGGAGCGTGCATGTTGGGCTTATTGAAAAAAGACAACAATGGATTGCTGAAATTGCCGCTTTCTTCTTCTCCGGAAATTTTTGATGATAGTCCTAAAGCCTGGTTGGAGCCCAATAGTAATTATGATTTGATGAGTTTAAAAATGTTATTCCTGTCTTTAAAGGAAATGGCTGCGGAAATGGGCAAAACAATGGAAGCCAGGAAATGGTCAGACGCGGCTTTGGCTTTAGGTGATTTTCATACGAAAGACGATGGGACGCTGCTTTTGGATGCTAAATATGAACTGACCAATAGCCACCGACACTTATCTAACATTATTGGTATTTACCCGTTCAACCTGATTACCAGTGAAGGTGGTAAAAAGGACGAGCAGATGATCCAGGCGAGCATGAAAAACTGGGATAATTTAGGTACCCGGAGTTGGGTAGGTTATAGTTTCTCCTGGATGAGTTGCTTAAGGGCAAGACTGGGAGATGGGGAGACAGCGGTAAAAAACCTGGACATTTTTGTTAAAGCCTTCATATTACGAAATGGCTTTCATGTGAACGGCGATCAGACTAAAAGCGGTTATTCGGGCTTTACCTATCGTCCCTTTACCTTAGAAGGTAACTTCCTGGCTTCACAAGCTGTACATGAAATGTTATTGCAAAGCTGGAGTGCCACTGCAGGCGAAGTGCATAAGGGCATTATTCGTGTTTTTCCTGCGATGCCTAAGAAATGGGCTAATGCTTCATTTACAAATTTAAGGGCAGAAGGCGGTTTTAAGGTTTCGGCAGTTTGGAAGAATAACAAGGCCGTAAGCTTCAGCATTACTGCTGCTCATCCACGAAAGGTTCGTATCAAAGATAATTTTAATGGAGCAACACCCAAATGGAGTGTTAAAGGTGTTACAAAAACCGGCGACGTTTACGAAGTTAAAATGAGTAAAGGGCAAAAATTGGTCGCTCAGTTCGATTAAGTTTCTCTTTATAATGGATTGAAATACCGGATTCTCCAAGCGCAAGGTCCCGCAGATTATGTCCCTGTAAAAGTAAAAGAGGAATAGATAGCGTGGAAAAAGGAGATAAATGGTCAGATATCAATCGTAAAATAACCATCATGTCCATTTTTTTTCAGCACAGGAATCGCTACATTATAAACCATTGATTCGTTTCCAATACGCCCTTGCATTGTTCCAAGATGGGCATGGCCATGAAATGTCGCCAATACTTTTCGCCGCAAAAGGGGTTCTGCCAGTCTGGAACAACCAAGAAATGGATAAATTGCCTCTGGTTCGCCAGCAACGGTGCCTGATATCGGAGAATAGTGCATGATGGCTATTTTTTTAATTTGTTCATGCTCCTGATCCAGACGTGCAAGAGCCCGATCTAATTGAAGCGCGTCATTTACAGCTTCCTGAACAAAATTTTTCATGGTATTTTCCCCAAACATAGATAGCATATGATTATCGAAGCCTCCCCCAAATCCTTTAATGCCGGCAAAACCGATCCCTTCTATCACTACCGATTCTCCATCAAGAATGTGGACATTTTGACTTTGCAGCGCCTGCCTGATTAATTTCTCTCTTCCTTTCTCATAATCATGATTGCCAAGTACGGCAACAACCGGTATGGTGCAATGTTTTAGGAGGTTCGCAAGAATGTGGGCTTCGGCTTCGTCACCTGTATTCGTCAGGTCGCCGGCAATAATTAACACTTTCGCTTCTGCAGAAACCTTTTTAAAGCAGTCAGACCATCTTCCTGAATCGGCCTCATGGAGATGAATATCTGCCATTGCTGCTATTTTTACTTTTTTTATCATCTCATGTAGTTTTGATAGTACTTACCTTATAATTCCATTCTTTGATATCTATTTCGTATTGTGTTTGATCTATTATCGGCCCTCTGCACACTTTCTCAACTGCAGCTGGGATGTCATATTGTTCCTTGGCCCGCTCTATCAAGGTGTCAAAAATCCATCGGGGGATGATATGGTGATATTCTGCCGGATAGACAAACTGAAAAAGTAAAATTTGTATCAGTAATAAATGCCAATCCTTATCCAAAAGAGCCATTAAGCGGTTCCAATCAACTTGCGGACCTTGTTTTAACAACAAATGGTTTACATCTGCACCATCATAGCGTTCTCTGTTTTGAACGTATACTTTACACCAGATTAATTCTTCCAATGGTATAAAATTAATGGGGATTCCCTGAAAAGTGCCTGAAACCGCATGCTCAAGCCAGGTATCGTCAACCGTGCAAATGTTGTTCACCGTATCAAAAATGATGTCGATATAATCCTTATTATAAAAAACTTTTGCTAGCCAGCGGACATCTGTTAATTCTGTTTTATAGCCTTTTTCTGCCAGTATTTTCAGGATTTTCGGATATTGTGAAGCTTTGCAAAAAATATCGAGGTCCTTTTTATCGCGTAGAATTCCCGTATAGTGTTGCATAGCAAACCCTCCGCCAATCATAAATTTAATAGCTTGCTGGTTGAGTATCTCCAGTACGCTGCTATAAAATTGAGTTACATCTTGCTTCTGCCCCTTAGAATGTAGGTTAAGGTGTTTCTTTAAAACCCGCATGTTTTTTGTGTTAAAATGTTTTAGCAGAGGAATGATAGTGATACAACAGGTTTCGGAGGATATAGATTTAATTTTTTGAAATAAAACTTTTGGCTATTTGAACTGTTTTTAGCATCTCAAGGGGAAAGATTCTGGTGAATTTAAATCAATTTATGATGTTAACAGGGAGTGATAAATATGTCAATGATCTGGCTGGATGCAGATGGGGTATTCAAGCAGGTGAATTGTATTGTGAGGGGACTAATAGGATAGGCCTATGGAGTTGAATATATCTCTCGTAGTTTTTTAACTAAAAAATTAATTATGAAATTGAAAGTTTTGGCAATGTTGTTCCTCCTTATGGGAGGATTTACAGCCTGTAATTCCGACCGTCGTGACAAAGGTCACAGAGATTCGCTAATGACCGACAGCACAATTTTGGATACTGCAACAATGGGCATTGGAGTTCCCGATAAAACAAATCTTGATACGTTGACGGAAGATACATTGAAAAATGATACACTGCTTTATAAATAATCTGGAACAAGGTCGGGTGGCTCGAGTGGCTAGGCGGGGGCCGGCAAAACCCCCTACAGAGGTTCGAATCCTCTTTCGACCTCCAGTTTATTTAGGTATGACTATGCCCATTATTCCATTGCTCATGGGACTGGATGCCCGCTCTGATGGAGTTTAAAATTGGTAAATCCAATTCACAACCCTGGCTTTCACAGCGTGCATGATCTTGCTCATCAAGTAGGATTGTGCCCATGGTTTCACCTTCAACAAAAATCTCATAACGCGCGTTCCCCAATGGCCTAATGTCGAAAAACCTGGCCTGGCCTTCGTTTGCGACTTCTAATCTGAATTGCTTCATGATTGACTAACAATTTTCGTAATAAATAGTTCTCCTGGTTTAAAGAACTTTTAGGTTTATTGTATTAAAATACTTTAGCTTGGGTAAGTTGAGAAATTACAAATGCTTTAATTTTTCTTCTTCTTTTTTGACAATGATTTTTTCTTTTTTAAGGTCTATTCTGAGAAGGTTGTATAAACTCATATAAATATTGGCTATCCAGACAATGGAAAATCCCGCAATAAAGTACCCCCGCCAGTCGGGATATAATAATTGATAACGGGTAATAATCAAGACCAATATTGTGACATAGTAGCTAAAGCAATATTCACAAGTGAAAATATAATAGAACTTTCGTTGTAAAATATGCTTGCACATTTTTGACTTTTCAACGCAGAATTCTCTGGGTTCATGGAATATTTCTTCCTTAGTTACTGTCCAGGCTATACACGCCACCGGCAAGGCTAAAATAAATATCCAATAGAATTCGGAGGAAAGGTGATCGTAAATCATATCTGGTCGTAATTCATATCATGTAATTAAACTAACAGATTAATAACAAGCTGACTAGTATAAGGTTTTTGAAACTGGTTTTATTGTGCCATATGTGCCTGTTTTATAAATGGGTATAAACTATTATACATTAAAGCTGTTGTGATATTAATTGTTAAATGGAACAGGTAGTATAAAATTTAAACTCTATTAAAATGAAAAATGAAGAACAGGACCAGCACTTATATGACCCGGAATGGAATAAAAAAAAACCGCGGAATGCTGAAAACGACCAGGAGGATACAGAGGATGATCAGGAAGGTGCTGACGATTTTTTACCTTCGGACGGGCTTGTAGATAGGAATATAGGAGAGGGGAGTGAAGATCTTTATGATCTGGATGACTTTGATGATGATGTGTTGGATCCAAAGGATTAAGAAATTTTAAATTTGATGACAGACATCCCGATCATTTTATACATGATATTCGGATGGTAGAAAGCAATACAGGCTTCCCAGGCCATTTTTTAAATTACTTTAAAATACCTTTAAGTTTTTTTGTAAAGTATAAAAAATAATTTGTACATTTACTTCGAGAGCGTTAATTTAACGGGGGTGAGTCTTAGGATTTATCCCCGTTTCTTTTTTATTTATTGGCCCAGAATTTGTCCGTTTATTTAGTCTGGCTAAGCTGCCAACATAACGAAGGAGAAAGAGATGTTTAATAAGACTTTAAAACACAAGTCCGATAATAGTAAAGTTTTGGACTTTGCAGCTGCACAAGCTGAGATAAATGACCGTGTTAAAGCATTAGCCGGAAAGAGAGAAATAGCTCGTAAGCTAAAAAGTAAAAACACTGCTTTGGAAATTATTGCTGAAACCACTGGTCTCTCCGTAGAAGAAATCGAATCTTTATAGCAATGGCATTATCATCTCGTATTGACTGATGAATTTTTCGAAACCATTCTTTTTCAAAAATTCGTTACTCTCATCGGAACGGGCATCAACATTGATTATGTGTACCTGCTTATCAAAGTGTTCAGCTAAGTAAGCTAGTAAAGCACTGCCTATTCCTTTATTTCGCTGAGTTTTGTCTACCGAAAATTGCTGAATTCTTTTAGTTAAAGGATTATATATCAGGTAAGCAATAACCTTTTGATCCTGCTGTGCTACGATCAGTTTATTGGTAGATTTAAGTAGATTTAACGCCGAAATGCTGTTCGACCATGATGGCTGCCAATCCCAGAAGAACTTAAACCGTTCCCAATCATAGTTGTCGGATACTAGGATATCAACCTCAGGAATTGTATTTAGTAATGATAATGAACCTTTGTAGCAATGTAAATGCCGGTAAATATCGAAGCCTACTTTTTCATAGGATTTAATTGCAGGGATATTGTCGCTGATAACCTCAAGACTCATGTAATCTATATTGGTTAACTTAGGAATAAGGTAGTCGTAAAGCTGCTTCACAATGCCTTTGCCTCTGTACTCAGGAATTACCCCTGTACCAGCATTGTACAATACCAGTTTGTCATTGATGTTGCCTAATCCATTTAAGATAAATCCAACTAGCCGTCCTTTGTCTTCAATACCCAGAGAATAATTTAAATCAACCTGGTCTGTTTTACACTTTAAGTCGAATTGTTCAGCATTAAGCTGCATGGGGACAAGGTAATCAGCAAAAGAGTTATTAAATACCTCAATGATTTCTTCTTTTGACCGGTTGATTAAGTTATCTATCTTCATTTGTGAATCTACAGGTTCTAATATCGCTGATCTTCTGGCTGTTTGGAATTGGCCTATCCATATATAATGCCTATTGTTCTTATGGTGCTGTTCATAATTTAGGTTAAGATATTGGTATTTTCCCTATTTTCAATGGGAAGATATTAATCTCATAGGAAGCAGCTGTTTTATAGTTTAATTCGCTCCGGAGATGTACTCAAATAAATCGTCTCCTTTTTAATCGCTTTACATATCAGTAAAATCTGCTGAATCTTATGATACTCTAAATGCCCTGGTGTATTGATATCCAGTACTGCAGTGTGCTCAATAGTGATATCTTGCAATTTCTCTGTTTTTGAACCATCCAGAATTTCAATACCCGATTGGAGTATCTCCATAGCCTGACTAATCCTGTCTTTGATTTCTTTCAGGTGGTCGTTCGCATTCGTAAAGGGGAAGAAAGAAGCGATTGTCGACGATAACTGATGACTCAGTATCTGAAACTGATAAAGGTGTTGGATTTTACCCTGGGCTTGTTTAGGTTCCAACAGCATATTTTGCAAGCCTGATGAAAATACAGCCAGTTTGGTATATACCTCTTTTCTGGCTAGCTTAAACGAAGTGATATCCGAAGGAATTCCTGCAGCCTGATCATGCAGTTTTAGTAGGTAATTCAAATTGGCGTTAATCACGTCTTTAATATATTGGGATTGCTTTTTGATCTCCCATGATGGGAATAAATAGGCAGTAGCAAATGCTATGGCACAGCCAATAATCGTATCCATAGCACGTTGTAAAATAACCGGATTATGATGGTCATATATGCTTAAGCAGATGATCACCATTGGAGTTAAAAATAAAATGCAGAGCGCGTAGTTGATGCGCAAGTATACAAAATAACCCAAAAGGAAAAATCCCGCCATAATTAACTGGATCTGTATATTACTGATTAATGCCAGTAAAACAATCCCAATAAATACCCCTGAAAATGTCCCTTGTAAACGTTGGATATTTCTTCTCTTAGTAAGACCAAACCCAGGCTTTATCACCACAATTACGGTAAGCAGGATCCAGTAACTGTAAAAGCCAATAGGCGTAAGCATAAAGCCATATGCAATGACGCAGGCAAGTGTCAACCGTAATGCAAACCTGAAAATTGGAGATTTTAAGTGCAGTTGATTTTTGATCAGGTCGAAGCTAATAGCATCAGTCCCAGTGAACAACTGGTAGGTAGGCAGGTTTTCGGGAAAGCTGATTTCACTGCGTTTGCTACTTAAGGTGTGGGTGATTCCCCTCAATCCCGTATATATATCTTCTATATTGTTCTGCAGCTTCAACAGAATTGAAGTATAGGTGGCTTTTTCCCCTGAAACTAGTTTAGCTATTTGCTGTTTGATTTGTTCCAGCTCTTTGGCTGAAGCATCAACATATTTAATGCGCGATTTTGCAAAAAGGGCTGCACCAACCAATTGCAGGTCATTAGCCAAATGCTTAATCACCTCTGTGATCGACTCCAATAGGCCGGTATCCTTAAAGTTCTTATGCAGGGATTCATAATTGTATTGAATGGCACTGATCAACTCATAAAGATCAATGATCTGAGTGGTTACCCATAAGTAACGCTGTCCCTGATCATGGTCCTCCTGCATCAACTGCTTATCTCTTAATAAAAGATGTCTTACCTGCTCTTGTTTCTCACTTACTTTATTGTGCAGTTTGATGATTTCAAGGTAATTGGCTTCTATGTCGCAGTCTGCCTGATAAAAATTAGCTTTTGCCCTTAAAAAATCTGCGGTGGAAATGATGCATTCTCCCAGGGCATGACGTACCGAGCTCAGTGGCCATAATTTAGTTTGCAGCAAGCTGATGGTATAATACCATATCCCCCCGATTACAATGTACAAACTAAAGGAAAGGGGATGTATTGGCCTTAATCCTTGTACAAAAGTCATGATGATAAGCGCCATAGTGCCTAACAGCGAAAAACGAGGCCCAAGAGCTGTAAACATAGAAAATATAAAGCAAAACACTATAATCATCAGCCCCATAAGGATGAGGTGTTTCATCAGTACCGCGGTTAATAATGAAACCACAAAGAAGATGACTAAGCTGCATATGGAAATGACCATTTTATCCTTTAATGTGCCGGGCATATCAGTTAAACTGATTAAAAGTGCCCCTACACCAACAGCTATGGCTGTATGTGGATCGGTAAAATAATAAAGTGCACAGAAAGGGATGATGATACTTAAGGTAGTGCGAAGAGCGTCGGAAAAGTACTCACTACGGATAAGATTAAGCGAGTATTTAGCCATAGATTTTACAAAAATAGTTATGCATGCATAGTGATTTTCCGCAAAGCTAATTAAAAAATAGCTATCAGCGTTAGGCGTTTTTTACGCAGTAGTTGTTGCTGAAATTTTATCATCATTTTGTCAGTTTGGACGCTGTAAGTTAAGCTAAATAATCTTTTTTGTGTATAATTAGTCAAACTACCAAATTGAGAAAGATTATGAAGACGTTAAAGCTTAAATGGTTAGCTCTATTAGGGACAGCGGTAATGATTATCGGACTTACTGCAGATGATGTTTTAGGTCAAAGACCTACTCGTCCGGGCTCTACAGTATCGCCAGGAGAGGGAGCTACGCCTCGACCAACCCGACCATCATCGGGTACAAGCAGGCCACCTAGTTCTAGCAGACCCCCAAGCAGTTCCAACAGGCCATCACGTCCGGATTACAGACCAAACAGACCGGGGGTAAGACCGCCATCATATAGACCTAATTACAGGCCCAATTATAATTACAGTTCTAATTATCACAGGCCATACTACGGGTATTATAACTATTACAGACCTTTTTTAGGCGTTAGGATAAATATATTACCATATGGATATTATCCATTCTATTTTGGACCTGACCGGTTTTATTATTCCGGAGGGTTCTTCTATAGACAATATGACGATGGTTACAAAGTTGTTGTACCACCAGTAGGAGCACAGGTACCAAGTATTCCTTCGGAAGCGAAATCTATTGCAATTAACGGGCAGGCGTATTACGAGTATAAAGGTGTTTATTACACCACTGCCTTAGATGCTAATGGTAAAACAGTGTATGTAGTTGCTGGTAAAGACGGGATTTTAGATACTGATAAGGATGCTCCCGCTATGGAAAACAGCAATTTACCTAAAGAAGGTGATATCGTAAATGAACTGCCTGCCAATGTAAGAGACGTAGTGATCAAAGGAACATTATACTATGTTTCGGAAGATGGCGTGTATTACGAAAAGATTATTGAAGGTGATAAGGTAAATTATAAAGTAATCGGAATAGGGAATTAGAATTGAAATCAACTCTTAAAAGGGCTGCCCTTTGTTGTTTAAGTACCTTCTAACTATATATAATATACTTATTGAAGTTGAATTTTAATTAAGGTGTAAAGTATTTTAATTTTATTGTGTTTTTTCTCATTTAATTTATTATTATTATTGTGTAAAAATAAATCTAAATGAAAAAGACGCTAATCTTATTAACACTCTTAAGCTGTAGTTTGGTTACTATGGCTCAGTATGAAAATGCTAAACAAGTATTTGAAAGTCCAACACTCAAGGAATCTGTAAAGACCCATAAGCTGGTGGCAATAATTCCTTTTGAAACAACCATTTCTTTCAAGAAAACGCCGAAAAACTATGATGCCGAAGCGAATAGAGAAAAGGAAAGGAAAATGGCTTCGTCTATTCAATCTAGTATGTATACTTTTTTATTGCGTAAAGCAGATAATTATTCTGTTGTGTTTCAGGATGTTGATAAAACAAACACCCTCTTAAAAAGAGCAGGGATGATAGATAAATTGGGTGATTATACCAAAGATGAGATTGCTAAGATATTAGGGGTTGATGCGGTAATAGGTGGTAAGTTTGAAACTGAACAAACTAAATCTGAGGCTGGTGCTATTGTAACTACTGTTCTTTTTGGAGGATTAGGAAGCAAAACTGGATCAGGAGCATTAACAATGTTAGTTAATAATGGTAGTAATGGCGAATTGCTTTGGCGATTCTTTAAGAGTATGAATGATAATGTTTTCACATCAACTGATGAATTGGTAGATAGGATGATGAGGAAGGTGTCTAGAAATTTTCCTTACAGTAAGTAGTAAAGTTTAAAGGGCAAACAGGAAAGGGAATCTATTAGATTCCCTTTCCTGTTTTAACCTTAAAAGTCTATCAAATATTTATATATCCGGCATATTTTTATGCGTTAATTTAGATAATGTATTAATCACATGTACGCAATACTACTGCCTTTACATTCCTTAGTCCGCTGGCTTGTACTTATTACACTAGTTTTTGCCATTATTAGGGCCTATAGGGGGTGGATTAGTTGTAAAAGCTTTTCGAAGTTCGACGATGCGCTCTGCAAAATTGTGGTGAACGTCCTGAATATTCAAATGACAATAGGCATTGTGTTGTATTGTATCAGCCCGATTGTCAGCTATTTTCTCCATAATTTTAAAGAAGCAGTACATCAAAGACAGGTCAGATTTTTTGGGATGGAGCACATTACCATGATGATTATTGCGGTTATAGTAATCACTATCGGATTTAATAAGGTAAAGTATAAAACTTCTGATGAAGAGAAATATAAAACCATGGCCATTTGGTTCGCTATCGGTTTGTTTATTATTTTATCGTCTATTCCCTGGGCCTTTTCGCCGCTTACAAGTCGACCAAATTTCAGACCTTTTTAGATAGGTAGATACCCATACAATTTTAAATCATCTATATGATTGATATTGTAGTTACAACCGTTGTGTAGTAGCACTATGCTTGATGAGGTCTCGATAATTTGCCGATAGTAATGGTCGGTGATGATAAAGCCCTTTATGGCCTTAAGTTTATGGATATGCTGCTTGATTTCATCAACGATAACAGGGGCGAGCTGTGAAAATGGCTCGTCAAGTAATATAAAATCACTATCGCTATACATGATCAACAGGCACTCTATCAAACGCTTTTGTCCGCCTGATAGATCACCAATTTTCATGTTTAAATGTTCCTGAATTAGCGGTTCCTTTATTAACTCATGTTTATGTTTGTTGGTGTAAAGCGTTACTAAGTATGAAATCTTGAGATGGTCTGGTATGAAGAAATCTTGCGGCAGATAGGATATTTGTCGCGTTATGTAGCCCTTTCTTATAAGCTTACCGTTTACTTTTATATGAGAATAATCTGGCTTTAGTGTGCCAAAGATGATTCTTAAAAGTGTTGATTTGCCACAGCCATTTCTTCCAAGTAAGCCGATCACTTCGCCTATTTTACAACTCATGTAAACACTGCTTAGTATAAGGCGCGAGCCATACCGATGGGCAACACTATCAATATAAAGTTCCTGCATAGTAACAGATCAATATGGCTATAATTAAAAAAACAAAGTCAATTGAAAATAAAATTCCGAAGATTTTCCGATAGGCAAATCCCATATTTTTGTAATGAAATGAGCGTTTTGCGGAGAAAATTTTTTCTATGGCAACGATGATAATGTAACCTCCGGCTTTGAAAAAAAGCGTAAGCATATACAAAGCATAATGGTCGAAACCCTTTGAAATGAAGAGCATTAAAAAGAATAGGCTAATGGAAAGGTTTAAGGCTATTGCAAATTTAAAATGCTGAAAATAGATACTTTTTAGTTTAAGATACATCACCTTGCTGAGCATTAGTCAAACTCTAATATAGCTTTTTTCCAATTTGAAATTTTATCTTTGCCCCTGATTCTATAAAAAGAATTCGAATATGAGCACTCAACAAGAGTTTAAAATTGAAATGGATCCAAACAAATTGGATTCAGTAATCAGAAGTTTTAACTACGATGGCAATGAATACATTTATGTATGCCATTTGGATAAATACTCAGCCATTTCAGGCGGCCATCTCAGCGACAATGTTAACCAGGTAAAACTATTAGTGAAGAGCTTTTATGGAAAGTATTTAAATATGGAAATTCCTGTTAATACCTTTGGATCTGATGAATTTTACGGAGATTTAAAGCATCAGATAGATGCGGTACTAACAGGAGATTTGTTTGCTGTATTAGACTAAAGTCTAGTTGTGGTCTTGAATTAATGCTTCATTTTCTTCCAGGTACAGAGAGCTGTAAGAAGGAATAGAGGCATTAATAAATAATACCGTTTTATTTTGCATCGCATTGATGACCGTGCCTACCAGTTCTTGTGGTACAGCAGGGCAGCCTTGACTGCGACCTAATCTGCCTAGTGAACTAATGGAGCTCTGACTTACATAGTCTGCACCATGAACCACGATGGCTCTTTTACGCGCATTGGTATTAAAACCTTCGTCCATACCATCCAGACGCAAAGAAAGGCCATGCTTGCCGCGATAGGTTTCACCGGTTACATAAAAGCCAATACTGCTTTTATTTGATTCCCTGGTGTTCGAAAAATTGGTGGCGCGATCTGCACCACTAAAAGTACCGTGAGCTACCCAGGTATTCAATAGCAATGTTCCCTTGTCAAGATCTACAATCCACATACGTTTCTTCGTACTGCTTTGATCGAAATCTGCAATGGTTAAAATTGATTTGTTATCCGAAATCTTACCAGCCGTTTTTAGGTTATAAAAACCTGTTACTGCTTTAGTAAACACATCGTACGACAAGCCACTTTGCGCAAGCTGCGCACTCTCATAAATTTCTTTAACATTTACAATAGGTGCCCTTGGTGTCGAAAGTGTCGAACTGGTATCAGCAATTGCTGGATTCGGGTCTACTGCTGGTTTACTTTTTACTGGTATCCAGCTGATCATGGTGAGTGCAAATGTAACTATAACTAATCCCGCAACTCCTAAAATACTACTTCTCTTCATAAGTTATTATCTTGCCCTCCGGCACTATATATTTAAAAATGATTCCTGTTTTGTCTAACTATTATTGTTTAAGTTTTTACAAATATAGGAAAATGATTTTTTAAAACTAGCTTATAATTAAGTGATTACGTTTTTGTGACTTGGTAAAATGCTCCAGTCGTTTACCAGATCAGCCCGAATCGGCCCCTGTTTATTTAATTTTGAGCCTTACTCATTAACGTAATAATTCGTTCCTTATCGTTGATCTGGTCCTTCAAAGTCGATACAAGTTCCGTATAATTTTTTATACTTAACCTGTAGTCTCCATACTCATGAACCGACTCGGATATGAGGTTGGGAACAGCCATGAAATCTTCCTCATTGCCTTCAAAAAAGTTTTTGGCCGGTACTTCCAGTATTTTTGCCATCAGTAACAAATCTTTGTATTTGATAGACTCGTTGATCAGACTAAGTCTTAAGCCATCGAAGGTTTTTCCCATGCTAACAGCAAGCCAACTTAACGATCTGTGTTTCTCTTTTAGAATGCTATCAATCAGTGTTTTTAAAGACATATATGAAATATTTTAAGCAAAATAAGAATTGTTTTGTAAATAAAGTAACTATTTGCCTATAATTTTTATTGTTTATGCATAAAAATATTGTATGGATGCTTAAATAAACGATTTTGTTGCTATAAAAATATTGGGTTTTTGTCCAAAAAAATATAGGGGTAGCATCATGTAAAAGACGTTTTTTTTGAAATATCCTATTGACAATCAGGTTTTTTTATATACCTTTACATCGAGAGCGTTAATTTGCGGGGGCAATCAGTCTTTTAGACCTGCCTCCGCTTTTTTTGTTTTATAATTTCACCTGTCGGATGATATTTTTGATATTCAGCTCGATGATATCAGTCATATTTCTGCATTCCCGGTACTGAGAATCTTCAAAATATTCGGCCATTCCGTTTTTTAAAGTGATGATATTCTCGTCCGTGGTTAGTATTTCGGTGCTTGACACATCCCGTAAATCAGTAAGACGGTGTCTTTCACTCCGAACCCGGTGCAGGAGAGAGGATTTTTCTTCCTGCTGATATTGAAGAAAGGTTTTATCGGTAAGCTGCTCCATACCCAATTTTACATAGGGGTAGTTTTCTTTAAAAAACTGGGGCAGGTATACTTTTATATTGCCCTCATAAAATTGCTGATCGAAATCAATGGCCCTTATTCTGAACTGGATGTCGTCAAAATCAGGAGTAATCTGCATCACAAAGTTATAAGCCCGCATATCACCCAGTAACATTACTAAACAACGTTCGTTAAATTTCACAAACTCCTTGGCGATACGGGTTGGATTGTACTCCGGATTGTGGAGATAGGTTTTTGCAAATACATCGCCCGGAATTCCGGCTATATGTTCTTCAATTAAGGTCTCCCTGTCTACCAGATAGTTAACCTGGTTTGGCGAGAGGATATGTTCCAGCTCTAAACCATATATTCTGGAGGCATCTGCCTTTTTTACGTAAAAGTAGTCGTACACATCATTTAAGCGGTTTACAATTCTGATGCGGAAAGGGTTGGTGTTGCCAAAAGTACAGTATTCAATTTTGTCGATGTATTTGTGCTGTACAATGCGCAAATTACCTGATGCCTTTAAATTGGCATATACGATTTTAAGGCCATTGTGTAAATCCGACATCTGGCTGTCGGTATAGATCGGTGCTTCCCAAAGCGAATCTTTGCCATACTTATCCATAATGGGATAAGCCTCCGTAAAATCCAATAAGTCATTATAGGTGATAGGCAGTTTAGATTCCCGCTGATAGGTTTTAAGGTATTTCTGTAAAGCAGGGGATACCGGGAATATTGGTTTCTTGCGCGATATTTTTACGTCATTGGAGTCCATCAGCAGGTAATTTATGCTCAATTTACTGTTTTCTGTACAGAGTTTTGTAACGGCCAGGTATATTTCATTTGAATTTCATATTGATGTTGGTTTAAAGTCATATCCATATCAGCAGAGATGTTTTGATCGTCGGGGATATTAGCTTTGTGACCTCATGAAAAAAATCCTCAATTCCATTCCATATTCAGTGCTGGATCTTGCAACCGTAATAGAGGGCAAAACGCCGGCCGATACTTTTAAGAACAGTTTAGATCTTGCGCAGCATGTCGAAAAATGGGGTTTTAACCGTTACTGGCTGGCCGAACATCATAACATGATCAGCGTGGCGAGCTCGGCTACCTCGGTAGTGATAGGTCATATTGCAGGTGGAACCAACACCATCAGGGTAGGATCGGGAGGAATTATGCTGCCTAACCATTCGCCATTGATTATTGCCGAGCAGTTTGGTACCCTGGCTTCTTTGTATCCGGGCAGGATTGATTTAGGATTGGGGAGAGCGCCGGGCACTGATCAGGTTACAGCGGCAGCGATAAGGGGGGACCTGCGTTTCCAGGCAGCTCAGGATTTCCCAAATGAGGTAATGAAATTGCAGGCTTACCTATCCCTAGAAAATAGCAATAGTAGCGTGCGCGCTATTCCGGGTGAAGGGCTTGATATTCCGATCTGGATATTAGGCTCAAGTACCGAAAGCGCGCGTTTGGCAGCAGCCTTTGGCCTGCCTTATGCATTTGCCAGTCATTTTGCACCAGCCCAGTTTATGGCTGCTATTAATATATACCGACAAAATTTTAAACCATCCGAACACCTGGCCGAGCCTTATGTGCTTGCCTGTGTAAATGTGGTAGCTGCGGATACGGATGCTGAAGCCAACAAATTGGTGACTTCACTTTATCAGTTGTTTTTGGGTATCGTTACCGGTAAACGCCGTTTGTTACAGCCGCCTGTGGATGATATGAACCAGGTATGGGATGTTTACGAAGAGGAACAGGCAAGTCAGATGCTGGCTTGTACTTTTGTAGGTAGTAAAGAAACGCTGAAGACTGATCTTCAGCAGTTCCTTGATCAGACCGGGGTTGATGAGATTATGGCAACTTCACATATTTTTGACCATGCAGCCAGATTAAGATCTTATGAATTGCTGGCCGAAGTATTTAAAGTCTGAAAAGAAAGATTGTAAATTATAGAGAAACAAGGTTTTGTAGCTTAATGTAGTAAATTGATATTATTCTCATAACAGTAATTTGAAAATTATTATTTAATATTGGCGTAGGTCTTAATAATTAAACTTTAATGTGTAAACATTTTATTTTATTTAATTAACCTGCTAACCAAATGATTTTCCGGATTGCTAAGTTTATGAACCTGTACGGTAAACTTTCTGACGCTGAATTGGTGGACTTACTGAAGTCTGGTGATCAGACTGCGTTTACTGAAATTTTTAACCGCTTCCAATCTTTGTTGTATATTTTTGCCTATAAAAGGACTGGCAACAGGGAAGAGGCAAAAGACCTGATTCATGAACTTTTTTTGATGTTATGGGAAAAGAGAAGCGAACTTCACATTCCTTCCGGCTTACCTGCATATTTATTTACAGTGCTCCGGAACCGAATATTTGATTTGTATAAACGCAAAAAAGTAAGTCAACGCTATATTGAAACTTTTCAGAAATATTTAGACCATAATCATAACACCACTGATCATTTAATCAGGCATAATAATCTTTCCGAACTTATAAGTAGAGAGATTGCAGCACTTCCTTGTAAAATGCGTGAAGTATTTGAGCTTAGCCGTAAAACTAATCTGACAAGGAAGGAAATTGCCTTAACGCTCAATCTTTCCGAGCAAACTGTTAAAAGCCATATGCATCATGCCTTGAAAATTCTCAAGGGAAGACTTGGGTATATGCTTGCTTTTGTGTTTATCATTTATCCTTAAAATTTATTTAACCCCTACGGCTTAGCAAATCGTTATGTATTAAAAGAGCATAAAAAAAATGCAGCATAACGACGCAAAAAGCCTGTTTGAGAAATACCAGTCCGGATTATGTACACCGGAAGAAAAAGAAATTGTAGAGAATTGGCTAACGTTTGGTGAGGCCAGTAGCTTTGATTTATCTGATGATGAACTAAAACACGATCTGACTGAACTCCAAACCCGTGTTGCGGATATTACAATAGTGAAAAAGATTGTCCTATGGCCACGTATAGTGGCTGCTGCCATGTTATTGATTTTTAGCGGGGTGGGACTATATATTTATAAGCAAAAAAGAGATGTTGATCTTCCAGTGATCGCTGCGCATCAGGATATTGCTCCGGGTAGCGATAAAGCTATTCTGACACTGGCCAACGGCTCTAGAATCTCTTTAACTGATGCTGCCGGCGGAGAACTTGTTAAACACTCAGGGATTGTTATTTTAAAAAATAAGGAAGGACAGCTGGTTTATCAGGTTACAGGAAAAAGCAAAGGTAAGGCTTTAGCTTATAACACTATCGAAACCCCCAAAGGTGGCCAGCATCAGGTTGTATTGGCAGATGGTACAAGGGTATGGTTAAATGCAGCATCATCTATTAAATTCCCTGAAAATTTTACGAATGCCAATCAACGTAAAGTAGAGTTAAAGGGAGAGGCGTATTTTGAAGTTAAAAAGGATCAAAACCGTCCTTTTGTGGTACTTACCAACAGGCAGTACATCGAGGTGTTGGGTACCCATTTCAATGTAAATAGTTATGCAGATGAGTCTAGATCAGCCACAACTTTATTGGAAGGTTCTGTTAAGGTTTGTCCGGTAGGCCAGGAGAAGGCGAATGTTGGTGTAGTATTTTTTGACCTTGCTACAGTAATAAAACCGGGGCAGCAGGCAAGCACTTCAAATGGTGACCTGAAGATATTAAGCCCGGAAATTGACCAGGTAATGGATTGGAAGAATGGTGATTTTATGTTCAAGCAAGAGAGCCTGGCAGGCATCATGCGTAAAGTTTCCCGTTGGTACGATGTTACTGTTCAGTATGATAAAGGTATTGATGTGAACCAAACCTATAGCGGTTTGGTGTCCAGATCTAAAAATATATCAGAAGTATTAAAGATTATGCAATCGGCTGGCCAGCTAAAATTCGAAGTAGATGGGAGGAAAGTGATCGTAAAGAATTAGTACTATGGTGAAACAGCCTAAACCACAGTTGATAAAAAAACAAACATACACAATAACCTGAATTGGCTTATAAACCAATAAAAACCAAATCAAATGAAACCAAACTTCAAAAACAGTAGCTAAGCTTTAGGATGATAGGATTAAAAATTACCGGGAATGCTGGAAACACGCCCGGTAAAAGTTTAATGCTTATTCATTAAAACCCAATAAAATTGGGTATTGCGTAAATCAATTGATTAATGAACGATGTGAAGTGTTTGCCCTTCGAAAGTATACACAACACAGATTTAAACAGATTCAAATGTATGAAATTTTACATTAAAAGTGTGTGCAGGCCGCCGGCTGGCATAGCGAAATTCTTGTTGGTCATTAATTCGCTAAAGCGAATTGATCCGACAGTTAAAAGACAAATAATTATGAGGTTCAACCTGATTATAGTACTATTAACAGCCACAATTTTACATGTGAGTGCAAGCTCTTACAGCCAAAGTGTTACCCTGAAGTATAAAAATGCTGCTTTGATAAGTGTTTTTAAGGAAATCAGATCACAAACAGGATATGATTTTTTTTACAGCGACAAATTGATGAACGGTGCAAAACCCGTTAACCTTAACCTGAACAATGTGAGTCTGGAAAATGCGCTAAAGATTTGCTTTGCCGACCAGCCATTGAGCTATTCTATTGAAAACAAAACCGTGATTGTTAAACACAAAGAAACTTCCATACTCGATAAAGTACTTGGGTATTTTAGCGCTGTGGATTTGCGTGGACGTGTTTTAGATGAAAACGGACTGCCCTTGATAGGTGTAAGTGTTAAAATTAAAGGTGGTACAGGCGGCGTAAGTACCAATAGTAATGGTGAATTCATAATTAAACTGCCCGAGGGGAGCGAAACCCTGATATTTAGCTATATTGGTTACCAGACTAAAGAGATATCCGTAAATAACAACACGGTACTTAATGTAACCCTTCTGGAAGCTAATAAAGGACTTGATGAAGTTATTGTAGTAGGTTATGGTTCTCAAAAGAAAAGAAATGTAATTGGTTCGGTAGCTCAGATCAATAGCGACGATTTGAAGCAAATGCCAACCATGAACATCACCAATATGTTGTCGGGACGTTTGCCGGGTATTACGACCTTACAGCAATCGGGCCGGCCGGGAGCAGATGATGCTACACTTAGAATCAGAGGAACATCTTCTTATCAGGGAAGTCAGGGGCCGATTGCCATTGTTGATGGCGTTGAGCGTCCTTTTGCTCAATTGGATCCGAATGAAATTGAAAGTATTTCCATATTGAAAGATGCGGTTGCTTTATCCGTATACGGTTTGCAGGCTGCAAATGGAATTATACTGGTCACCACTAAAAGAGGTAAGGCTCAGCAACCAAAAATCAGTTATGATGGTGCAGTAATGGTTAATTCTAATACACGTTTTCCTAAGTTTTTGGATGGACCAGATTATATGGAATGGTTTTCAAGAGCTGAAGAGTTGGATAATGAATACAGAATTAGTACAGACCAGGATCCTAACCCTCTGACTTATAATAAAGCTCAGATTAATGCGCTAAGGAATGGGACGAATACCAACCCATTGTTTGGAAATACCGATTGGGTAGGTGAGTTTTTAGGTAAAAAAAGTACTTCTCAAAGCCATAGTGTAACGGTAAGGGGAGGAACAGAACGGGTAAAGTATTTCTCCAATATTGGTTATCTGGATCAGGAAGGTATTGTAGCCAATACTGGTTTTAAACGGTTTAATCTGCGTACAAATCTTGATGCGCAATTGAACAGTATCTTATCAGTTGCTTTTGATATCAATGCGCAAATGCATAAAACCCGTACACCAGGGATATCGCCGGATAATACTGCTTACATGAATCCCTTTTATCAGGCGGTAAGAACTTTACCGAATATGCCGATGTATGCTCCAAATGGTTTACCTACGGCTTACAATAGTAATGCAGGGTATGTGAATCCAATTGCATCGGTGATGCAATCTGGTTACCAACATGGCGAGGCTAACGTATTCCAGACTTCATTGGCTTTTAATGTAAAAGTTCCCTGGGTTAGTGGGCTTTCGGGTAAAGTACTTACCTCATTTGATAAAACCGGAACAGAAAATAAGAACTGGCTTACCCCTTATCCGTTAATGGGGAGAGGTAGAAATCAAATTTCAGGCAATTATACCCTAATACCTAGCCCTCCTGGTTTTTCAGTAACTACCTTACGTCAGAACTATAATCAAAACAATAGATTAACTTTTCAGCCTAGTTTAAACTATACGAAAACCTTTGGCAGCCACACGTTCAATGCCCTGGCATTATATGAATGGGCAAGAACTAAAAGTAGTTTGTTCTCAACTGGAGCTAGAAACTTTGCTTTAACCGAGCTGCATGATATAGATTTTGGTAGTTCTGCAACGCTTGATTTTGTCAGCCCGACAGGTTCAAGTAGAAATAAGGCAAGACAGGGATATGTAGGAAGGATTAATTACGCTTATAAAAATAAATATTTGTTTGAAGCCGCTATGCGGGCAGATGCTTCTATAAGCTTCCCTGAGGAAGGTCGTTGGGGGTATTTCCCGGGAGCAGGATTAGGGTGGATCGTAAGTGAGGAGAATTTCTTTGAAAAAATAAAAAACACGGTTAATTTCTTTAAAATCAAGGCCTCTCATGGTGTATTAGGTAAGGAAGCAACAGTTACTGAATTTGCCTATCTACCTAGCTTTGCTTTTACAGAAAATCCGGTTGCCGTGATTGGTGGATCACCCGTTTCGGCATTATATACAGGTACACCGCCAAACAGAGATCTGACCTGGGAAAGACATAGAGTAACGAATGTAGGTTTTGAAGCAGAATTGTGGAATGGTAAACTGGGGGTTGATTTTGATTATTTTTATAAGGTTGTTACGGATATATTAACCACCAGAAGTGGTCTTTACCCATCTTCTGTAGGTGGGAATTTTCCATCAACATTTAACGATGGTATCACAGATAATAGAGGTTTTGACCTGCAAATAAAGCATCGCAATAACCTGGGCAAATTTAGCTATGCAGTAACCGGTAATTTTAACTGGGCACGAAACAAGATCATCTTAATTAATGAAGTTCAATCTTTGCCCTCCTGGCAAAAAAGAACAGGCAGGCCAATAGGTGAAAAGCTAGGTTTTGTAGTAGATGGGTTTTATCAGAACTGGGATGAAGCGCGAAATGGTTCTTCACCAAGCAGTGGTATCATAGCCCCTGGGTTTTTCAAGTATAGAGAT
This sequence comes from Pedobacter nyackensis, assembly GCF_900176505.1. Lineage (GTDB taxonomy): Bacteria > Bacteroidota > Bacteroidia > Sphingobacteriales > Sphingobacteriaceae > Pedobacter > Pedobacter nyackensis. Next base: position 149,408 of record NZ_FWYB01000012.1, read on the forward strand.
TTGAATGGAGATGGTCGTGTTACGCGTGATGCTGACATGACTGCTGTCGGTAGAAGTAATATGCCGGAAATCATGTATGGTTTAAATCTGGAAGCAAGTTATTCGGGCTTTGATTTTTCGGTGCTGTTTCAGGGTGCAGGATTATCCAGTGTAGCCTTGGGAGGGGTATATGAAGGGTCTTCCGGAACTTCGGGTATTGAAGATAATACGCCTTTTACGAAGACATTTTATGGATATGGAAACTCTCCGTATTATCTTGTTGAACAAGCCTGGAGACCGGATAATCAGGATGCTAAATTTCCGAGGTTAACTTCTGGTGGTGTCGCACTTTCACCACATAACGCAAATGCCAATTCAGGTTTTATCATCAGCAATGATTACCTGAGGTTGAAATCTATTCAATTGGGGTATACGCTTCCAAAAAGCCTGTTTAAATCTAAAATAGAGAAAATGCGCTTTTATGTTTCAGGATTTAACCTGTTTACCTGGGATAAGTTGAAGTACCTGGATCCGGAAATGCCTAACGTAAATAACGGATTTTATCCCCAGCAGAAAATGATCTCCGGAGGAATTAACCTAATATTTTAAATGCAGCTATGAAAGAATTTTTAAAAACACTAAAGAAATCATTCCTCATAGCAGGTGCTATTCTTGCTATGAACGGGTGTAAAATAGATACGGATCCCCTGGACAGATATACCGATGTAGCTGTTTATCAGAATCCGGCTAATATCCGCCTTTATATAATTGGTATGTATAATGAATTTAACACTTTTAAGTTCGGCACTTTTCCTATTGGCTACGACAATGCGACCGATGCATTAACTGATCTTATGAAATATACTTCCGGGGTTTCTGGAAATGGAACAGTTAACATTCTGGCCTCGGATGCCTCAAGAGTGAGTGCGGCAGGACCACAGTTAAATTATTGGACTGCCGGTTACGCCAGAATCCGCCGTTTGAATGAGTTTTTGGAAGGATTGGATACCAAAGCACAAGGACTGGATGAAGGTACGAAACTGAAGTTTCAGGCCGAAGCAAGGTTCATCAGAGGATATGTTTATTTCTGGCTGGTAAAAATGCACGGCAGCGTGATATTGCAGGATAAATTGACGAGCGAAAAAGATAAGCAGCGCTCTAGTGAAGATGAGTGCTGGAACTTTATTGCTTCAGATTTTTCCTTTGCAGCTGAGTACCTGCCCAAAACCTGGGACGCAGGGAATACCGGGAGGGCTACAAAAGGTGCTGCCTACGGAATGCTGGCCAGAACATGGTTGTATGCAGCCTCTATTGCTGAATATGATAAAAAGCAATTTAATGCCGACGAGCTGACTGGCGTACCTGCGGCAAAAGCCACAGCTTATTATACGAATGCATCTAATGCAGCTGAGGAAGTGAAGAAGCTGGCAGCAGAAGGTTTATATGATCTTGAAGCAAATTTCGCATCTATTTTTACCAATAAAAACACCAAAGAAGCCATCTTTAAAATTGATTTTATTCGCCCGCAGTTGACCCATCAGTATGATTTGGGATTTGCTCCACCAAAGGATGCTCCGGGGCAGGTTTTGGTATATGGAGTGCCTACAGCTGAGTTGGTAGATGAATTTGAAATGAGTGATGGTTCAACTTTTTCATGGTCTAATCCCGCAATGGCTGCTAACCCTTACGCCAATAGAGAGCAGCGCTTTAATGCAACCATAATATTTAATGGTTCATCCTGGAAAGGCAGGACAGTAAATACAACACCTTCAGATGGAGTGGAAGGTATTACTGAATATGGCGCCTCTACAGATCCTAAAAAAACGGTTAGCGGTTATTACGCTAAGAAATTTCTTGATCCGCTTAATACACAAATTGTAATCAATAAAAGTGATCAGAGTTGGATGGAGCTGCGTTACGCAGAGGTATTGTTAATCGATGCTGAAGCCAAATCTAAAATCAATGATATCGCTGGTGCGAAGACATCATTGAATATTTTAAGAAATAAAAGAGGATTGCCAAATACACCATCTCAAACGCCTGCGGAATTAATGAATGCAGTAGAGCATGAGCGTATTGTGGAGCTTGCCTTTGAAGGACATCGTTACTGGGATTTGAGAAGATGGAGAAAAGCGCATGTTGTACTAAACAATGTAAGGTTTACGGGCCATAAAGGTACACCGGTTGGTTCATCAGTAAGTTATACAACAGTTCCTGTAGACAATACAAATCGTCAGTTCACCCCAGCATTATACTACATTCCAATTCCGCTCGATGAAATTTTGAGGAACAATTCAATTACTCAGATCAAGGGATGGTAGTATTTAGTTATAATATTAAACTTTTAATGATGAAGAAATTATCATTGGTTTTTATAGTTACAGCACTGGCTGGCCTGGTGCTTAACTCCTGTAAAAAGGCAGAAAAGGTAGTTCCCAATACAAAGAACGATCTAAACGATATATATGGTACTATTGAGGGTATGGGGAGCAGTCGTCTTTTTGAGCCTCGTTTTAGTGCAAATATGGATACCATCTATTTCGATATGCCTTATTATTATCCGATTAATTCGGATAATGAAGTCGACCTTTCTAAGATTATCTTAAGATCGAACGTACCCTCTGATGCTATTGTTAAACCAGGATTAGGTATCATACAAGACGTATCGAAACCCTTTAAGCTTAACATCACATCGGGGTCGGGCGAAGTCAGATCTTTCGTGGTTGTATCTAAAAAGGTAGGAGATGTTTCCATTACCAAAGCAAAAGTGCTTTATCAGGCCGGGGCTTCCACACAGGAGATTGAGGCGGTAATTAAAGGGAATGATGTGCTGTTTTATATACTTCCGGGTACTGATTTATCTTCCGCAACATTAAATCTGGAAATCAACAAGCATTCCACGAGTTCTATTGTTAGTGGGGGAAGTATCAATTTATCGCAAGATCTGCCTTTAACCATTACTGGTGTGGATGGTTTAAAAAAGACCTATACACTTAAAGCTGCTGAGCCGGTTAAACTTGATTATGGGGTAGGTATAAGCAGGAGGCTATGGACAAAAACAGCAGCTGAGCTTGGCTTTACTGCCAATATGGAACCTTCATTAGCTGTGTCAGGTGATTATCTGGTTACTGTTGTTCGTACAAATCCGGCTGTTTACAGAGTGTTTAACAGGCATACCGGGGCATATGTTAAAAACATGGCCTTACCTTTTAGTGCACTTGCTATGCAAATTGTAAATGATTCGGAAGGTAACCTGATTGGGACTACTTTTGGGGCCAAAAATGGTAAGTTCATTGCATATAAGTGGAGTAATATAGATGCTACTCCAGTTAAACTGATTGATTGGACTAACAATAATCCGACCGGAATAACAGGTGATGGAGGAGTAGGAAGGAGACTTAATATTTATGGTAACGTGAATACCAATGCGATCATCATGAGCACCGGTGGCCAGTCAAAAATCATTTACAAGTGGCGGATCCAGAATGGTGTACTTGTGAGCAATACCCCTGAAGTAATTACTTATAACTCGATTACCGGAGGTGCTGCTTCATTTATGGGATATCAAGCCGATGCACAACCTATTTCCACAGATGCCAACACTGATTACTTTATCAATTATCAGTTTGAAATAGGTTTGGTTAGCGGGATTACAAATGAAAGAACGATTGGTTTTGCCAACGAAACAGCTGTTTTTGGAGTGTTCCACTTTGCAACTGACTACATTGTGTTTAACAATGCCAAATATCTCGCTATTCAGAAATTTGTTAAAACAACAAGCTATAACAATGCGGTGTTGGGACTTTTTGATGTAACAGAAAACTCTAAGATCAATTTATCTGCGGCAGATCCAAGATATCCAACCTTTAATATTTATAATTCTGAAGAGTTTTTAGGGGCAACAGTCAATTCCAATGGTACTGGGGATGTGTGTATAGGATTATCACCTGATAAAGAGCGCATGCAGGTTTATATGTTGCTAACCAATGGTGGTATACTGGCTCATGAATTTACTAAGTACGCTCCTTAATATCAATTAATGTCCGACAGCCTATCTTATAAAGGTAGGCTGTTAATTACCATTAACTAAAAACAAAGCATGATGAAGAAGATCATTTATCCAATATTCCTATTAGCAGTAATCCTGCTTTTTAATCTGGGGGGCTGCAAAAAGTCGAACCCCGGAAAAGTAGTAGATGAATTAGAAGAGGAAACGAAAATACGACCAGATACGATGCGCCGCGGCGAGGCCATTGCCTGGGTTGATGCACGTTCCAATGTTTTTGGAACCTATGGTCGTTTCAGCGATACGACCATGATCAAAAAAACACTGGATACCCTTAAAGAAGTAGGGGTAACTGGTTTGGTGCTTGATGTGAAAGGCTCAAACGGTTACACCATGTATCCAAGTAATTATTCAACCCACTTAACCAGTATGGATGGGAAAACCTTTACCGTGGGTGTTGATTATGTTGGATTTATGGTTGCCCAGGCAAAAAAGCGTAATTTAAAAATCTATGCCTCCATTGTTACCTTTGTGGAAGGCTCGGCATCAAAAGGTTTGGTGTACGAAAATGCAACCTGGAAAGATCAATATCAATCAATCGTTTGTGATGAGAGCGGCAAAAGAGTGCCCATCGTATCTACCGGTAAGAACGGTTTTGTGAATCCTGCCATACCAGAAGTTCAGGAAAGAGCCCTGAATATCATTAAGGAAATAGTTGGGAAATATGAAATTGATGGCTTAATACTAGATTATGCGCGCTACACAGACATCAATGCTGATTTTTCTGATTTCAGCAAAAATGATTTCATAAAATTCCTGGAAACAAAATATAATGATACACAGGCCAAACGAATGGAATTCCCTGCAGATATTGTTAAATCATGGAAAATAGTAAGTGGTGTAGTAACACCTAATGTAACTGGAAAATATTACAAGCGCTGGTTGCTTTATCGCGCTACAGTAATTCATGATTTCTTTGTTAAAGCCCGTGGAGCTGTTAAAAGTATAAAGCCTAATATGAAATTTGGCGTTTATGTAGGGGCATGGTATACCACTTACTATTCGGTAGGAGTGAACTGGGCAAGTCAGGATTATGATCCATTTAACGATTATGAATTACGTTTTGACTGGTCTTATCCTGATTACAATAAAACTGGTTATGGTGAACAACTGGATCTCTTGATGACCGGTAATTATTTTACGCAGTTGATGCTGGCAGATAATCCGGCTACTGCAGGTTTAGCCTATCATTGGTGGAGTGTTGAAGGATCAATAAAGGGTGGAAAATATATCACCAGGAATAAAATGCCATTGTATGGAAGTATTGATATGGGGAATGTGGATTGGCCAAATTTACAAGCCATTAGCAATACCATCAAATACATTAGGTCTAACGCCTCTGGCGGTGTAATGCTGTTTGATGTGGTTCACGTGTATGCACCACAGTACAACCGACTTAAGAAACCTCTTTGGGATGCATTGAAAGAAGGTTTAAAAAAATAGTGGTTAGTTTTGAAAAGCAGGCGGCAAGATTTGTCGCCCTGCTTTTTCAGTTTTCTTGCCCTTTTAAAGCTTTAGTGCCAATAAATGTTGTGAAATCTTAGTATTTTGCCCTGCAACAGCTTTAAATATGAAAGGACTTTATCTCAAGTGTCTGTTTTTATGTCAGTTTACTCTTTTGTTTGTCGGCAACGGGCAATTGCAGGCGCAATCTAAACTTCAGCAATTTGATGATCAGGTGCTGATTAACCTCTCTAATTCCAGAACGCATGCGAAAACAGATTTATTTCTTTTTATATCGAAGTACAATGATGTGGTAAATGTTGGTGTCCCTGTTGGTTTATTAGCTGCCGGCATAATCAACAATGACAAATCCATGCGGCAAAATGCGCTTTATATAGCCAGCAGCTCAGTCGTAAATGGATTGGTTACGCTATTGATTAAAAAAACAGTGAAACGTCCGCGACCATTTTTAGCGAATGTTAAGATCCGCGCGGTGTACCAACCTCCCCAGCACTCTTTTCCATCAGGACATACTTCTACAGCCTTTACAACAGCTACGGCGCTTTCGCAGGTTTACCCAAAATGGTATGTTGTTGTACCTTCCTATTTATGGGCGGGTTCTGTTGGTTTTTCGCGCCTGTATTTAGGTGTGCATTACCCAACAGATGTAGCGGCCGGTGCGGTATTAGGCACAGGAACAGCTTTCTCTTTACGCTCCATGCGTGCAGATTAAGCCCTAATTGATTTTTAACCAGCCGGTAATACTCATTCTTGGCTTATTGGTGATCAATACTTCATGTTCAAGTTCGCTGCTTTTAAAGAACACGCTTTTACCGTTAACCGGTGAGATATTCTGCAAATTATCAACGTGGTGGATACACAGTTGTCCGCCATCTTCTTCCGCCCAATTCTCGTTTAAATACATGATCATGGAGTACTGTCGCACTTCGTTATTCCGAAACTGATCTACGTGCTTTTTATAAAAGCTGCCTGTTTCGTATAGGGTATAATGAAACTCATAGCCGGTGATTCCGGTATAGCAGGTGCGGTTTAGATGGCTAATAAAAGTATCCATCAGATCAAAAAAACTGTTTTCATGCACATCATTGTGCGCTCTGTCGAGCCAGTAAATTTTATCACTCCTGTACATCTTGTCGTGCACAACTAGCGTGTCGTTGCCTGTACCTGCCGAAAGCATGAGCTTGTCTTTAAACAAGCCGATCAGGTTAGTGATAAGGTGTTCTGACAAGTCTTTACTTAAAAAGTTTTCTGCGATACCTACTTTGTTTTCTATAAAGCTGTCAATAAGCTGGTCAAAGATCTTTTCCAATGGAATGTTTAAGCGAGTAAGGTAGCGTTAATATATGGCTATATACCTTGGGTGCCAATTAATAAATAGACTTATTTTCAGACTCGGTTCTTTTTTGCTAATTTTGTTAGTAAATGAAAAGATCCGGAACCGCTGATTTACCCTTGCATTATGGCGAAGTACCAAAGTGGCTCTATGAACGTATGTCGCGGCTTGGCCTTGCCATTACAGAAGCTATTGTAGAAGAATATGGCACTGCAGAAGTATTGCGCCGTCTAAGTGATCCCTTCTGGTTTCAGAGCCTTGGTGCAGTGATGGGGATGGACTGGCACTCATCGGGTATTACTACATCAGTAATGGGCTCTTTAAAGGCAGCAGTTAATCCGCATTACAAAGAGCTTGGTATATATTTCTGCGGCGGTAAGGGGCAGAAATCGCGCAATACACCTGAGGAGCTATTACGTTTTGGTGAGCGGACCGGTCTCAATGGTCAGGCGCTGGTACGTAGCAGTAAATTGAGTGCTAAAGTAGATAATACAGCGTTGCAGGATGGTTTCCAATTGTATACACATAGCTTTGTTGTAAATGCAGAAGGGCTTTGGACTGTTGTGCAACAAGGTATGCAGCGTGGAGGTACCACAGCTCGAAGATATCACTGGCATTCGGATGGCCTGGCCTCGTTCGTGGAGGAACCACATACAGGTATCTGTGGTAAAAATCAGGGACAGATTTTGAATTTGGTTGCGAAAGCAGCACAACCTTCAAGAACAGCCATGTTAAGCATGACAACTGAAAATCCTGATCGTATGCTTAGAGAGGTAAAAAGGTTGGTTATGCCCAATCATCATGATGTGAGAGCCAAAGATGTTGATTTAAAACGTCTTGGTTCAATGCTGTGGCTGACACAAGAAAAACAACCTGCTGATTTTGAAGAATTGCTTTTACTGGAAGGTATGGGGCCAAGAACCTTGCAGTCGATGGCCCTGGTAAGCGAGATCATTTACGGAACACCTTCACGTTTTACAGATCCCGCGCGTTTTTCTTTTGCTCATGGTGGAAAGGATGGGCACCCATTTCCTGTACCGGTTAAAGTTTATGATGAGACCATTAGTATTTTGACAAAAGCAATACACCGGGCAAAAGTAGGACAGAGTGATAAATTGCATGCCATTCAACAACTCAGTAGCCTGTCTCGAAAAGCAGAACAACACTTTGTACCCAACGATAATTTTGATGCTTTGATTGAAAAAGAGCGTCGGGATTCCTGGAAATACGGCGGGAAAACTGTTTTTGGAGATGCAAAACCACCTGATAATCCTCAGTTACAGCTGTTTTAGAAAAACGTTATTGCAACAGACCTTTCAACTGTAAATACTTACCTTCGCGTTTATTTTAAAGTAAAGTACTACAAAAGGAATTAAATATGGTTTGGGAAAAGTTATTGTCGTCTAAACGTTGGGGAAATGAAGATAGGTTTATTGGTAATCAGAAAGAATCAAGGTCTGAATTTCAACGCGACTACGACAGGATCATATTCTCTTCTCCGTTTAGAAGACTACAGAACAAAACCCAGGTTTTTCCTTTACCAGGTAGCATATTTGTACACAACAGGTTAACGCATAGTCTGGAGGTTGCCAGTGTTGGCCGCTCTTTAGGAACCATCTTTTACAATAAAATTAAAGACCGTGATCCGGGAATTGACGATAGTTGCCCTTTACTTTGTGAAGTGGGTAACATCATTGCCTCGGCTTGTCTGGCACATGACCTGGGAAATCCCGCTTTTGGTCATTCGGGTGAAGCAGCCATTTCTCATTATTTTACCGATGGTGATGGAAAGATCTATAAGGATCAGGTAAGTGCTGAGCAATGGGAAGACCTGATTCATTTTGAAGGTAATGCAAATGCTTTACGCATCCTAACTCATCCCTTTGCGGGTAAGGGAACGGGTGGTTTTGCGCTTACCTATGCTACATTGGCGGCCATTGCCAAATATCCATGTGCATCCATAGCCGGACATAATAAAAAGAACATTTTTACTAAAAAATATGGTTTCTTCCAGTCGGAGCAAAGTGGCTTTGAAAAGATAGCTACAGAAATGGATCTGATCAAAGTACAGGACTCACCATTGATCTATAAAAGACATCCATTGGTATATCTGGTAGAGGCAGCGGATGACATTTGCTACAATATCATTGATCTGGAAGATGCACACCGTTTAAAAATCCTTTCCTATCAGGAGGTAGAAACATTATTGTTGCCTTTATGCAGGGATGAAAAGATGACCGCGCGATTGACGGAAATGGACGACGATGATGCAAAAATCACGCTGATGAGAGCAAAATCAATCAGTACTTTAATCAGTTTATGTTCGGAAGTGTTCTTTAAAGAGGAGCAGACCATTCTGAATGGCGATTTTAACCAAAGTCTGATGGATGCCATTGAAGAACCATTTCTATCTGTAATGAAGGAAATTGAAAAGGTCTCGATTAAAAAAATTTATAACTATTCATCTGTAGTGCAGATTGAGGTAGCGGGTTACCAGGTAATGGGTGGTTTGTTGGAAGAGTTTATTCCGGCTTACCTGAAAAATGAATCGAAATACCACAAAAAGCTCGTAGAGCTGATACCGAAACAATTTTTAACTCAAAAAACTGATGCTTATTCTAAAATTCAGTCGGTTTTGGATTTCGTTTCAGGCATGACGGATATTTATGCGGTAGAATTGTTTAGAAAGATCAAAGGAATCTCATTTCCATCAATGAGTTAAGTCGTTTTGGTGAGTTAAACTAAAAGAACGTATCTTTATTTTTATATGCTCGATACGTCATCTCTAAGTTTATCTAACTGGTCGCTCAAAAAAACGCTTGAAAGTACCACAGACCCAATATTAAAGGCCCAGATTATTGTATTCTTTTGGGTTTTTATGCTTAATTTTTTAAAATTCGGTGTGATTTTACCGGAGTATATCGCCGACGGTAAAATAGAACTTATAGCTGGATGTACGTTCGCTATTTTGATTACGCTATTTGTAATCAAAATTTTACTGTCAAGACCAGGCTATCTAGCTCATCTGATGCATTTTGTTTTAGTTTTGAACATTGCATTCATGTGGTCGAAAATGCTCAGCCCGAATTACTCTTTAAACCTGATTACGATACAAAATGTATTTATGATCTGCATGTGGAGCTTTTATGGCTTAAGCAACAGATGGGGCATTTTTTATTCTATTGTTGCTATTGGCACCGTTTCGGTAGGCATGTTTATACATAACACAGATACGCTTAGTCTGGGCTTGCCTGACGTTTCTATGGCTGCATCTGTAGTCATTATAGTGCTCAATACAACCATTATACTACTTGGGCATTACTTCTATCGCAATGCGATTTACAATACCATAGAGGAGAAGGAGAAGCTAAACGATGAGTTGGCGGAATCTAATGAAGCTAAAATCTTATTTCTTTCCACCATGTCGCACGAATTGAGAACGCCACTTAACTCGGTAATCGGGATAACAAATCTGTTGATTGAAGACAGCAAAGAGAAAGAACAAAATGAGCATCTCGATATTTTGAAGTTCTCGGCCGAAAGCCTGCTAACCTTGATTAATGATATTCTTGATTTTAATAAAATGGGTTCGGGAAAGGTAGAACTGGAATCGATTTCTTTTAACCTGAAAGCGCTTTTAGCGAATGCCTGTGCTGGCCTGAGTATAAAGGCGGTTGAAAAGGGCTTGTACTGTACGTTGACGATCGACCCGGAATTAGATGATCAGCATATTATTGGTGATCCGACCAGATTACTGCAGATCATATATAACCTGGTTGGAAATGCGATTAAATTCACTCAGAAAGGCGGTGTTCAACTTAAGGTAAAGCTTTTGCAGCGAGATGATAATTTGTTGCTGTTAAGATTTGTAGTCAGGGATTCCGGACTTGGGATTAGTGCAGAACAGCAACATCATATATTTGAACCTTTTGTGCAGGCTTCGAGAAACACAACCCGGAAATATGGAGGTACTGGATTGGGTTTATCTATTGTAAAGCACCTGCTTACACTGCACAACAGTGAAGTTCATGTTGAAAGTAAAATCAATGCCGGGGCTAAGTTCTATTTTGATATTTTTTATCAGACTGGATTAGCCGATAAGGGGATTGTGCAATTGAGCGGCGATAATGATCCGGTCGACATTTCGGGATTAAGGGTGCTGTTGGCTGAGGACAATATGATGAGCATCTTGTTTATGAAAAAGTTATTTTCGAAATGGAATGTTTCGTTAACGGTGGCAGAGCATGGACAAGAGGTGCTGGATATTATAAATGAAAACGATTTTGATGTGGTGCTGATGGATATCCATATGCCTGTGCTGAACGGCTATGAAACCACCAGAAAGCTGAGAGCGCTCCAGGATAAATCTAAGGCAGATGTTTATATTGTAGCTTTAACCGCTTCTTTATCAAGAGAGATTGAGTTGGCGGTGACGGAGGTTGGGATGAATGATATGATTAGTAAGCCTTTTCAAACAAACGAATTGCTGCATAAGCTTAAACAGATTAAGGTCGGACGACTGGAGACCAGTAATTTATTTTTGCCACAAAAATCACATGTTTAGCGGTTATTAAATCTTAAATTCATTTAACTTTTTAGCTTTGTTCAAAATACAAGTAGAAGTTACATAATGAAATTAGGAAATTTAGAACCTCAAGCCCTTTGGAATAATTTTATAGCGTTAAACGCGATACCACGAGCTTCCAAAAATGAAGCACAAGTAATAGAATTTATGGTTGCCTTTGGTAAGGATCTGGGCTTAGAAACCATAAAGGATCATATTGGTAATGTGGTGATTAAAAAGCCGGCCACTGAAGGAATGGAAAACAGAGAAACTGTTGTACTTCAGTCGCATTTGGATATGGTTCACCAAAAGAACAGCGATAGCGACTTTGACTTTGATACACAGGGTATTGAAATGTATATTGATGACGACTGGGTAAAGGCTAAAGGTACTACTTTAGGTGCCGACAATGGTATTGGAGTAGCCACGATTATGGCATTATTGGCTGCGGATGATATTGCACATCCTGCTTTAGAAGCTTTGTTTACCATTGATGAAGAGACAGGTATGACGGGCGCTAAGCAGCTTGACCCCTCTAATATATCGGGCAATATCTTGTTAAATCTGGATACGGAAGAAGATGATGAGCTGACTATAGGATGTGCTGGTGGTATTGATACAACCACGGTATACAGCTATAAACACCATTCAGTTGTGAATGATAGTGTAGCCTTTAAAGTTTCAATTAAGGGCTTGTTGGGTGGTCATTCCGGTATGGACATTCATAAGGGAAGGGCAAATGCCAATAAGTTATTAACCAGATTGTTGTATAATGGTAATAAAGTACTGGATCTGCAATTGGCTTCACTGGAAGGTGGAAGTTTAAGAAACGCCATTCCTCGCGAGGCAAGTGCTGTTGTAGCCGTTTCAAATGATCAGAAATCAGCATTCCTTTCTTTTATCGGCGATTTCTCTGAAGTGATCAAAGCTGAATATCAATCCATAGAGCCTGGTTTAAAGATCAACGTAGAGGAAAACACGCTACCTTTAGAGGTGCTGGATAAACAAGATTACCATAAAATTATCAATGCCTTATACACGGTGCCAAATGGTGTTTTCAGGATGAGCCCGGATATCCCGGATCTGGTTGAAGCTTCTACAAACCTGGCCAGAGTGATCATTAAAGACGGAGAGTTTATCACCAAGTCGCTACAACGTAGCAGTGTTGAAAGTACTAAGGAAGATGTAGCTATTGCAGTAGGTGCAGCATTTGAAAATATAGGCAGTACAGTAACCACCAGCGGTGATTATCCGGGGTGGAAACCTGATGCCGAATCGAAGATTTTATCCCTGATGCGGAAATTGTATATGACAAACTTTAATGCTGAGGCAAATGTAAATGCTTGTCATGCCGGTTTAGAGTGTGGTATACTGGGTGCACACTTGCCCGGTATGGATATGATTTCTTTTGGTCCCACCATTCATGGCGCACATTCTCCTGATGAAAGGGTACAAATCTCGTCGGTTAATAAGTTCTGGTATTATCTTTTAAATGTGCTGCAGGAAATACCGGTTCGTTAAAATCACTATTTATTCATTTATTTGTAAGCTCTAATTAATTAGTAATCAATATTCAATGAACGAGGAATTTTATCTTCATATTTTTAATAAACAAAACAGTATTGAGCCTGTACCCTCTAATCAGGAGCTGGCCGACTGGGCAATGAATCTGATGAATTTGTTGTATCCGGAGCGTTTAACCACACCTGATTATTCGATCAATGAGATCAAGCGCTTGTTTAATAAGCAGGAAAGGGAACTGGTTAAATTGTTAAATGCGACCAAAGCATGTGAGCAATGTAATAATGAAACGATTGTTTCGGAGTTCTTTGCCGGGCTCCCTGAATTGTATAGGAAGATGAATACCGATATTGAAGCTATTTTAACCGGAGATCCTGCAGCAAAAAGTGAGTTTGAAGTGATTAGAAGCTATCCGGGTTTTCTGGCTATCGCCTTGTACCGGATTGCACATACTTTATTGAAGGCTGATGTGCCCATAGTACCTCGCATACTAACGGAGTACGCACATTCGCTTACAGGAATTGACATCCACCCGGGTGCTGTGATCGGTGAATATTTGTACATCGATCATGGTACCGGATTGGTGATTGGCGAAACAACAGTAATTGGTAGTCATGTTAAATTATACCAGGGTGTAACCTTGGGGGCCTTGAGTGTAGAGAAGTACATGAGCAATACCAAAAGGCACCCTACGATTGAAGATCATGTAATCATTTACTCTGGGGCAACCATATTGGGCGGTGAAACGGTAATCGGCTCCAATTCAATTATAGGTGGAAACGTATGGCTTACCAAAAGCGTACCTTCCGGATCTACGGTATACCACCAATCCTCAGTAAAAGTTATAGAAACAAAAGACACCAAGTAAAAATGGGAAACATTATAGAATTTATAGGGAATACCCCTTTGGTTGAGATTAGCAAGTTAAATCCGAATCCTAATGTTAAAATATTTGCAAAACTGGAGGGGAACAATCCGGGTGGTAGTGTAAAGGATCGTGCAGCTTTAAATATGATCCGCAGTGCGATTGAGCGTGGAGATATTAAAAAGGGTACCCGTCTAATTGAGGCTACGAGTGGTAACACCGGTATTGCACTGGCAATGATTGCGAGTATATACGACCTGGAAATTGAACTCGTGATGCCTGCAAGCTCAACAAGAGAACGCACTTTAACGATGGAGGCATTTGGTGCTAAAGTTACCTTATTGGAATCTATAGAAGTTTGTCGTGATTACGCTGAAGAACAGCGTGATAAGCATGGGTATTTTTTACTTGATCAGTTCGCTAATCCGGATAATTATCTGGCGCATTATAAAACCACAGGGCCTGAAATCTGGCGTGATACCAATCAGAAAATTACCCATTTTGTAAGTTCGATGGGCACAACGGGCAGTATTATGGGGAACTCTATGTTTTTAAAAGAACAGAACCCGGAGATACAGATTGTGGGTTGTCAGCCTACAGAAGAATCTTCTATTCCGGGTATCCGCCGTTGGCCGGAAGCGTACCTGCCTAAAATATTCGATGCAAGTAGGGTAGACCGCGTGATGGATGTTTCGCAGCAGGAGGCTACGGAGAAGGCAAGACAACTGGCAAAGGTTGAAGGGATATTCGCAGGAATGAGCAGTGGAGGCGCTTTAGCCTGTGCTTTAAAACTTGCCGAAGAGCTTGAATCAGGACTTATTGTATTCATTACCTGCGATCGTGGCGACAGATATTTGAGCAGCGATTTGTTTGGATAGCCCTAATATGCTATTTTTGATTACACAATGAAGCTACAGAGATTACTTTTATTATTCCTTTTTATATCCGTTACCTCTACCTTATTTGCTCAAACCAGTTCTGAACTGAGGAGAAGTAAGGAAGCGATACAGCGGGAAATTGATTTGCTGCAAAGAAATCTGAACGCAACTTCGAGTAGCAAAAAGATGACTATGGGGCAGATTAGGGCCGTTAGTGCCAAAATCAGGCTGATGCAGAATAAGATATCAGTAATCAATTCTGAAATCAAAAACCTGGATAACCAGATCCATGAAAACACCAATGAGGTGCATACTTTAAAAAGTCAGCTGGGGCAGTTGAAAAATGAATATGCCGGAATGGTGCGTTTTGCGCAGCGAAATAAGAATGCATACGATAAGATGATGTTTATTTTTGCTTCTGATAACTTCAATCAGGCTTATAAACGCATCAAGTATTTCCAGCAATTTGGACAATACCGTAAAAAACAAGCTGATTATATTCAGGGAACTAAGAAAAAGATAGAGTACAAGATTGTAGTACTAGATAAAAATTTGAAAGAAAAAAGCAGTTTGCTGACAGAGCAGGAGCAGGAGAAGGTAAAGCTTGGTAAGAATAAAACTGAACAGGCGCAAATGCTCAATCAGATCAGCAGACAGGAGAAGCAATTCAGGCAAGACATTGCTGCCCGTAAACGTAAACAGGCAGAAATAGACAGGGCAATCCGTAACGCCATCCAACGTGAAATTGAGTTAGCGCGTAAAAAGGCAGAAGAAGAAGAGCGCCTTGCAGCACAAAAGGCAATTGCTGAAGGAAGGCCGGTGCCGGTTACTAAAGGAAAAACTACCAGTAACTACTTAACGGCTTCGCCAGAATCTGCTAAATTATCTGCCGGTTTTGAAAATAACCGTGGCCGTTTACCGTGGCCTGTTGGTCAGTATTCGATAGTTGAGCGATTTGGTAGCCATACTGAAGGGCAAGCACATTATACCAACGATGGTATCAATATCTTAACTGAACAGGGAGCAGCAGTAAAGGCTGTATTTGAAGGGGAGGTTTTGTTTGTAAGAGAGTTATATGGTACATATATTGTGGCATTACGTCATGGTGATTATTTTACCATTTACCAAAACTTAAAGACGGTTAATGTAGCCAGAGGTAACAAAGTAGAAACTAAGCAAACATTGGGTATCGTGGCTTCTAAAGAGGATGGGCCGATACTACATTTTGAAATTATGCGTGGCCAGAACAAGCTCAATCCTGAAGCCTGGATAGCAAAATAAAAACAAAAGCCTTACCTTCGTGGCAAAAAGATAAATGCTTGAAATTGTATACCAGGACGATCACTTAATCGCGATTAATAAACCACATGGATTGCTTGTACACCGTTCATCAATTGCTAATGATGCGAAAGAATTTGCACTGCAGCTGCTAAGGGATCAGGTGAGCCGCCATGTTAGTCCTGTACATAGGTTAGATAGAAAAACAGGTGGACTGTTATTGTTCGCTTTTGAGAAGGATGTGGAGATTGCGATGCATCAGCAATTTCAAAACGGGCAGGTTATAAAGAAATACCTGGCTATACTAAGAGGGTATGCCCCCGATCAGCTGGATATTGATTATCCTCTGGCGAAAGAGAATGGCACCGTTCAGGAAGCGTTCACTTCATTTGTTACTTTAAAACGGGCCGAAATTGATGTGGCCTTTGGAAAACATGAGACTTCCAGGTATTCGTTGGTGGAAGCTACACCAACAACAGGCCGTATGCATCAGTTGCGGAGGCACTTTGCCCATATCTTTTATCCGATTATAGGCGATAGGAAGCATGGTTGCAACAAACAGAATAAATTCTTTAAGGAGCAGTGGGAAATGACCACAATGTTGCTTCATGCATCAGAATTAATATTTACTCATCCGGTAACGGGAGAGAAGATCCATCTAAAATCATCGGTTCAGGAGGAGTTTTTGAGGGTTATGGAAATGTTGAAAATGTGAAAGTTTTGCACATTGAAAACAGTTATCCACAGCGGCTAAAAAAATGTCGGTTTCTATTCTTTTGCTAGTTAAGTAGTTACGAAAAAGGTCAAATTTTATCTGTTAATGTTAGTAAATTTTACCATCTTCGCACTCCCAAAACGATGGGTCAATCCTTCGTTTTTATTATTGTAAACCATAAAATATTAAAGAAAAATATGCAAATCACTTGTACACAAGTATGGAATAACTGTCTCCAAATTATAAAGGATAATATCCCGGCCCAGAGCTTCAAAACCTGGTTCGAACCGATATCAGCCCTTAAACTGGAAGATAGGGTTTTGACCGTGCAGGTGCCTAGTTTATTCTTCTACGAGTGGTTAGAAGAGCACTATGTTGGCTTATTGCGTAAGACCGTAAAACAGCAACTTGGTGATGAAGGTAGACTAGAGTATAATATCGTTGTAGATAAGTCGACAACAAACGGTGCATTACCATACACCACCAACATGCCATCTAACGGTAACGGGTCTACTAATAGGAAGCAATCTATGCCTGTTCCGGTTAACATCAACAGGGATATCAAAAACCCTTTTGTAATTCCGGGATTGAAGAAGATGAATGTAGATCCTCAGTTGAATCCAAGTTACACTTTTGAGGCTTATGTTGAGGGCGACTGTAATCGTTTGGCACGTTCGGCCGGACACGCTGTAGCGGCTAAACCGGGAGCAACATCATTCAATCCTTTGATGATCTATGGGGCTTCGGGTTTAGGTAAAACTCACCTGGCTCAGGCGATCGGTAACGAGATTAGAAGGAGCTTACCGGATAAGTTGGTTATCTATGTATCATGCGAGAAGTTTTGTCAGCAGTTTGTGGAGTCGTTAAAGAACAATACAATCAATGATTTCGTAAACTTCTATCAGGCAATGGACGTGATCATCATGGATGATGTACACAACTTCGCCGGAAAAGAGAAAACTCAGGATATCTTCTTCCATATCTTTAACCATTTACACCAGTCTGGAAAACAGATCATCATTACTTCTGATAAGGCTCCTAAGGATTTATCAGGATTGGAAGAGCGTTTGTTGAGTCGTTTCAAATGGGGCCTTTCAGCAGATCTTCAGATTCCTGAATTAGAAACAAGGATTGCTATCCTTAGAAAGAAAATGTATGCTGATGGTATCGATTTACCTGATGAAGTAGTTGAATACGTAGCGCACAATATAGATAACAACGTACGTGAGCTGGAAGGAGCAATGGTTTCATTGTTAGCTCAGTCGACCATGAACAAGAAAGAGATAGATTTGCAACTGGCTAAATCTATGCTTAAAAACTTTATCAAAAACACGACTAAAGAGGTTTCTATGGATTACATTCAGAAACTGGTTTGTGATTACTTTGAAGTACCTGTTCACTTGCTTAAAGCACCAACCCGTAAACGTGAGGTAGTGCAGGCTCGTCAGATTTCAATGTACCTGGCAAAAGGTATGACCAAAAGTTCATTGAAAACTATAGGTGCATTTTTTGGAGGAAGGGATCACTCGACAGTGATTTATGCTTGCCAAACTGTAGAGGATTTAATCCAGACAGATAAGAAATTCAGAGCTTACGTAAACGATATCGAAAAGAAATTAAAGATGAGCTAGTGCTCATCTTTAGTGTAAGCGCAACAGGATCAGATAGATTCTGAAAAGAGGGTGCTCGGATTTGAAAAACTTTTAAAAAAAGTTTGGACGATTAAATGAGAATACTACCTTTGCAGCGCTGAAAAGCACTAAATGGCCCGTTCGTCTAGGGGTGAGGACGCCAGATTTTCATTCTGGAAACAGGGGTTCGATTCCCCTACGGGCTACTAAAAAGGCCTCGATGTTAAATCACATCGAGGCCTTTTTTTATTAGCGAACCCGCCGGGTGGATCAATCCCAAGTTTGTTATCCGATTTAATAAATTAAATTAGGAATAACAGCTTATAACTAATATCTTAGTTATAAGCAAAAGAGATATGAAAAAGCTGCTCTACTTTATTCTTACACTATGCACATCTTCTGCATTAGCTCAGTCCTCTAATACAATTGACAAGGAAAAACTGATTGAATTCTATCAAAGTCAGCGTTACACGGAAGCGACGGCTTATCTGCAAATAGTTTACGGCGCCGAAACAGATCAGCCGAAAGAACTCGCGCAAATTGCCTATACAAACCTGATGGCAGGGAATCTGGCAGTTGCCGAAAAAAGTTATTTAAAGTTATACAGGCAGCAACCAGCCAGTCTACCTGTTTTATTTAATTTGGCCGCTATCAGTATTCGTAGGGGAGATGAAGGGAAGGCGATGAGTTTTTACAAGGAGATCATAAAGATAGATAGCATGAATTTCAATGTTTACAAGCAACTCGCTTCGCTTGTTTTGAATCCGGTATCTCCAGAAAAAATAGGTTATCTTGAAAAGGCAAACAAGATCAATCCTACACATCCAGATGTAGCATTTGATCTGGCAACAAGCTATAATAAATTAAATAAAAATGATTCTGCTTACCATGTATTGGATGTTGCGTTAATTGCCGATACGGCTAATCTTTCACTTTTAAAAGCCAAAATGCCGGTTTGCATTGCCTTATTAAAAATGGATGAAACTATTCAGACAGGCGTAAAGCTGATGGTTTATGGTGATAGTTCAGGCTATGTCCTTAGTAATCTTGGAAAGGCATATTACCTCAATAAAGAATATCAAAAAGCTATTGATATGTACAACGTTATTGAACGGTTGCAGCAGTCGACAGAATCTAGCTTTTACTATACCTCTCTGTGTTATAAAGAACTAAAAAACTATGCAAAAGCTGCCGACTATATGAAACTTTCTATTAAGGAGGGAATTTCACCATATATATCGAATTATTATCAGATTTTGGGAGAGATTTACGAATTGACAGGGATGATTAAAGATGCAAATCTTGCCTATCACAAAAGTTTTGATTTTGAAAATACCGGAGGTGCATACTATAATCTTGGGTTGATTAACGATTTTAAAATGGATAACAAAAAGGCTGCTTTAAAATATTACCATCTGTATCTGGCAAGCAAACCTGATCCTGAAAAACGTAAAGAGGTAATTAAGTATGTCAAAATGAGGATTGCTTACTTGCAAGGAAAAAGCTAAGAAGATAAAACAATATTTAGTTAGCAACCCCGCTCTGGCTTTAGTAAAACGGGGTTATCAACTAAATAGCTTCTATTAAAGTGATGCTGATTCCACTAAAACAATCATCTGCACAATTATGGGGCACAAACCCACAAGAAGAGATCATTCCATTGTTTTTTGTTTCCAGAGAAACGTCGGCGTCTTTTCTTTTCAATAACCATTCGGTTTTGGCTTTGTGATAGAGGTCGTCCAGAGTGAGTGTAGCGTCTCCATTTTGATGGGTATTAAGGGTCTTTGCATCTTCAACCCACTCTTCACGTACAACAATTTGATTGGATGGCCGCTCAATAGATTTGGCTATAAAAGCGCGTTCAACTACCTTACCATCTTTTACGGTGATTGTGGTTTCGTGACTGTAACCTACCCATGAGGCGAAATATACCTTATAACGATAGGAGTTGTTGGATGAGGTTTTGAAAGCTTGCCAGGTTTTAAAGCTTTTATCAAAATCATTTTCATACTCAATGTCGCTTTTTTTGCAGGACGTAAGCATGCTTGCAATCAGCAGAATGATCAGTAGGTAGTGGTTTCGGTTCATATTGGTTGTTTCTTGCCTAAACGAGTGAGATACAAATTTCGCTACAGTTCATTTCTTATTTAATTATCCATCGACATCAGAATCTATTGAATGCTTTTATGTTAATACCTGATGGGCATCCTGAAAAAAATTATAATCTTACTGGTGTAAATGATACTTTTGAAATACCAGAAAAACCCGAACTTGTTATAGACACAAACTGGTTTTCCTTGGAGGAATGCGTGGAAAAGCTAGCGATCTATTTGAAACAGAGCGTAGCTCAGCAGCAGTAAAATCGGTAGTCAAAATAGTAAGGTGAGAGTTAATATTGCTGATAAAACAGTAAGAAAGGACATTACGGCAATCAGAGAGTTATGCATGGATCCTCATTGAGTAGGAAATCGTTATACAAACTTTAATTATGGTGAATTGTATTAATAATAGTGGTTTGTAAATCATACTATATAAATAGATTCACAAAATGACAGCCTTGATAGAAGAACTGAAAAAAATATTAAACGGTGGTAGCGCTCATGTGGGATTAAAAGATGCAACAGCAAATATTCCCTTTGACTTACTTGGAGAAAGGCCGCATAATTTACCTTATAGTATTTGGCAGCTTGTTGAACACATTAGAATTGCCCAATGGGACATGCTTGAATTTAGCAAAGATGGCGGTCATAAATCGCCAAGATGGCCCGATGAATATTGGCCAAGGGAAATTGCCCCACCCGATAAAAGTAGTTGGGATAAAACTTTGAAACAGATTGATGATGATTTAATGGCATTCATTGAAATGATTCAGACGAAGGATCTATACGAGCCCATTGCCCATGGAAGTGGGCAAAATCTTTTGAGAGAAGCGCTTCAGATTGCCGATCATTCAGCTTATCATATTGCTGAAATTATAGTTATCAGGCGTTTGCTTGGTATCTGGAAAACGACTTCATAAAAAGGGCCGGTCTATGAAGTGCCCCCGAAAAGTTAGACACTTATTGGGGGCATTTTTATTTCCTGCCACCTCCCAGATTCTGATAGATAATGGTTACTGCATTCAGCTGTTTCTTTTTGGTATCTATAAGCTCCAATTAGACGCTAATGCATCTCTTGCGTCATTAAAACTTCCAGATAATCGGCTCAGGCAGATTACCTCTTTAAAATCCATTTTTATTTTAAATACATCCTTAGGATGGGGCTATGGTAAGGTTATTTTTAGTTAAACTGTAAGGATTTTTTTTGCACTAAATCTTTTGGTTATGAAGGGCGCTTAAGTATAAATGTGGAGGATTATAGTATATACTATATGATTGTATACAATAGTCAGCGTGTCGTGTCATTATTAATGGGGATTAGTGTCACAGTGGATTTATCTGTTTTGTAGCTTGTGAAGGACGAATAGCTGATTCTGCTAAGTTATGTTGATTTTTTTGATGATTAGCTGAAGATGGGGTACTGTTGTAGTACGCGTTTTC
>NZ_FWYB01000017.1 GCF_900176505.1 Pedobacter nyackensis
CCGGTAATGATCGACTTCACAGGCCATGCTTGTGTAAACTGTCGCAAAATGGAAGCGAATGTATGGCCAGATAAAGCTGTTTACAGCAAGCTGAGCAACGATTTCGTAATCATTCAGTTATATGTTGATGACAAGACTGAGCTTCAGGAAAATGAAAAATTCAAATCGACATTCAGTGGTAAAGCCGTAAATACTATAGGTAACAAATGGAGTGATCTTCAGGCAGCGAAATTCAACTCTAATTCGCAGCCGTTTTATGTATTACTAGGCCATGATGAAAAACCACTGGTAAAACCAACAGGTGCCAACTACGAATCTGTTGAATACCTACACTTTCTTGAAAGCGGTATAGCTGCTTTTAAGAATAAGTAAACAATACTATCCATAGAAAAACTGAAAATAGGTAGTTAATAATTAAGCAAAGGCCGGTGGATACCGGCCTTGTTTATTTTACGTCTTTTTGTATAATTGTATTTTCTTTTTTAAATTTTATATAATTCTTTACGATTTATAGTAAGTTTTTTCAGCCATTATTAATAATTGATTGTTGTTAAAGTGTTCACTTTGAGTAGTTAAGCTAGAAGGGTTAAAGTCGGAATAGCTTTAGTGCCGAAAAACATCTATTTTTGACGCTGGAAAAGTTGTTAGGATTATAAATAATAAGATAAAATGTTCAAAACAGCTTTTGTTTTGATATAAAGTAACAAGTAAATATGAAAAGAGTAGTAGTGACAGGTTTAGGTGCTGTAACCCCGGTGGGAAATACAGTAAAAGAATTTTGGGATAACATCGTGGCCGGTAAAAGCGGTGTGGGTGCTATTACAAAATTCGACACTTCAAAATTCAAAACTAATTTTGCTGCCGAAGTTAAAGATTTTGATGCTGAGGCTTATGTCGACAAAAAGGAATTGAAAAAGTACGATCTATATACTCAGTATGCTATTGCTGCGAGTGATCAGGCTATCAAAGATTCCGGATTGGATTTCGAGGCTATGCCCGAAGTAGAAAGATATGAAGTAGGTGTGATCTGGGCTTCAGGTAATGGAGGTATCACTACTTTTGAACAACAACTAAAGGAATATCATTTAGGAGATGGAACGCCAAGATTTAGTCCTTATTTCATTCCAAAGATGATTGTTGATATCGCGGCAGGAGTAATCTCTATCAGACATAAACTACATGGACCAAACTATGCAACGGTTTCGGCTTGTGCATCTTCAAATACAGCTATCATTAGTGCGTTCGATACCATTCGTTTAGGTAAGGCAAACATTATGGTAGCAGGTGGGTCAGAGGCAGCTATCACTGAATCTTCGGTAGGTGGGTTTAACTCTGCGCACGCTTTGTCGAAAAGAAACGACGATCCTGCAACTGCATCCCGTCCCTTCGATGTAGATAGAGATGGTTTTGTAATCGGTGAAGGTGCCGGTGCGTTAATACTTGAAGAGTACGAACATGCTATAGCACGTGGTGCACATATTTATGCTGAGATGGTAGGCGGTGGAATGGCTGCTGATGCTTATCACTTGACCGGTACTCCTCCGGATGGTCTGGGTGCTTCATTAGGTATAGCTAAAGCATTGGCTGATGCGGGAATTACTGCTGATAAAATTGATTACATCAATGCACATGCTACTTCAACCGGATTGGGGGATGTTGGTGAGTTGAATGGTATCAAAAAAATCTTCGGTGATCTTCCTGTTGCTATTAGTGCTACTAAATCTATGACCGGACACCTTTTAGGTGGTGCAGGTGCAATAGAAAGTATCATCAGCGTGATGTCTGTAAAAGATGATATCATTCCGGGAACAATTAATACAAAAGTATTGGACCCTAAAATCCCTGCAGGATTGAATATCATCCTTGGTAAATCGGTTAAACAACAGGTAAATTATGTATTGAACAATACTTTTGGTTTCGGTGGACACACTGCAACCTCTATCTTTAAAAAATACACACCATAGTGTGATTACAGAGAATGGCAGACTCTTGCCATTCTCTGTATATATAGGCCTCTCCATTTTGCTTGAATGTTATGCTTTTGTGAACAGAATATTATCAATAAAAGCTGATTTGTAAATAAGGTTTATTAGCTTTATCATTACCAATTAAATCAAATATTCATCTTTTAGAGCATGCAAAGACTTTTTGATAGTCATGATATTCTGCGTTTACGCTCCGGAGATGAGGCGGCTTTCAGATTGGTTTATGACTATTTTAGCGAGCAGGTATACCGCCTGGCCTTTCGGTTTCTGAAAAATGAAGAACAAAGTGAAGATATTGTACAGGAAGCCTTTCTTAGTCTTTGGCAAAGCAGGGAAAAACTGGATGAGCATGGTAACATGTGGTTATACCTGTATGTAATTACCAAACGACTTTGCCTGAACTCCATCAGAGATATTCATAAATCTGCCGAACTGTTTGAAAAACTACTTGTAAATATTCAACAAGCCCATAACCATACTGAAGAAGCAATTCTGGTATCTGACCTGGAGCGCTATACGGAAGTGCTGGTTGGTGGGCTTCCCCCACAGCAGCAAATCGTATTCGATTTAAGTAGAACACAAGGCCTTTCTCATCATGAAATCGCTCAAAGGCTTAACATCTCCCCAAGTACCGTAAATAACCACCTGGTACAGGCGCTTAAAACATTGAGGACGAAACTGCAGTATTCAGACCTCACTTTTTTAATTTCAATTATCTTTTATTAAAAAAAACATATTCGACTAGTTATAAGCGGTAAGTTCTGTGTTCTCTATTTATAACCAACCCCTTTTAGGGAATATAAATTAAAGAACGTGGATAAAATCAGGCTTAAAGAATTACTAGCCCAATACTTTAATCATACAATCAATCCGGCAGATTGTGAGGAGTTATTGGCTTACCTGTCTGCAAATAGAGATATTGCCGAATCATCAGGGGTTTTTGATGAATTGCTCCTGAACAGGAACGACGGTCCTTCCTTTAAAGCAGAAAATGCTGACAAGGTTTTTGATCGAATTAAAACCTCCGGGGAATTTACCCGTAAATCGGTTATCCCTGGTAAAACACCACAACGCCTTTATCAAAATATCTGGTTCAGGGTTGCTGCAATTCTGCTAGTTGTGCTTTCTATAGGGATGTTGTTTTATTTAAATAATCAGACCCTTCGACAAAATAGCAGCACATCTTTAGCGGATAGTAATGCAAGTAAATCGCTGTCTTCCGTTTCCATATTAAAACTTTCTGATGGAAAGGTGGTCGAATTGGATAGCGTTAAAAATGGGTTGATCCTGATCGCCAATGGGGCTAAAATCAGTAAATCAAAAGACGGGCAATTGATTTATGATATTTCTTCAGGTTCTGGTAACAACCAGCCCGAATTCCATACTTTATTCACCGCAAAAGGAAAGGAGTATCAAGTGAATTTACCTGATGGAACCCGCGTATGGCTCAACTCTTCATCAGAATTAATTTTTCCAACGCGTTTTTCCGGTTCGGATAGAACGGTACAGCTAAATGGGGAGGCATACTTTGAAGTGGCGAAAAATAAAGATAAGCCATTTAAAGTAAGTGCCCATGGAACAACAGTAAGAGTTTTAGGTACGCATTTTAACATCATGGCTTATGATGATGAGGAAGCAGTGACTACTACACTGCTTGAGGGAGCTGTTAAAGTTGGGATGGCTAATCGTGAATTAACGATTGCACCAGGACAGCAGGCAATTGTTAAAAGAGCAGGAAACAGTATTGTGGTTTCTGAAGTAAATATAGCGGATGCAATGGCCTGGAAGAATGGTTATTTCAAGTTTCAGGATGAAGATATTAAAAGCATCATGAAAAAGGTGTGCCGCTGGTATGATGTAGAAGTAGAATATCAGGGAGATGTGGATGATCAGAGATTTGGCGGAACATTCTATCGCGCTAAAAGTCTGGCTGAATTGCTTAACTACCTTGAAAAATTAGGCACTGTTAAATTTAAGATAGCGGGAAGGAGGATCATCGTTATGGCTTAACCGATACTTACCCCATTGGTTACATTAAACCAGGAGCGTTCCAGCGCCCCCGGTTTCCAGCTCGGAAAAGCCGGGTCAGGTAACCACAATCATTGCTAGAATACAACCTTTTATAATTAAACCCAACATCCAAATGTATAAAAATTTTACTGCATTTATTTGCAGCAGGCAACCCTGCTGCTTATATAAATTTTTGCTTATAATGAAGCTTACTTTTGTTTTATTAATGATTTTTTGTTTACAAGCGAGTGCAAGTATTTTTGCTCAAAAAGTTACGCTAAAGACTAAAAATGCTCCTGTTGAATATGTTTTTGAACAAATCAGACAGCAAACCGGATACGACTTCCTTTACAACTCAAAAGATTTGAAGGATGCCAGTCGTGTTAGTCTTGATTTTAGTAATGTGACCTTAAATGAAGCGTTGGATCAGTGTTTCATCAATCAGCCATTTACCTATAGTATTGAAAATACAATGGTTTTGATCACCAGGCGTCAGAAACCCTTAAAAACTGCACCAATAAATATCACAGGTCGTATTACCGATGATAAGAATCTTCCATTGCAGGGTGCCTCCGTTAAAATTGTGGAATTGAACAGGGCTGTGGTGAGTAAAGGCGATGGATCTTTCTCTATTGCTGTGGAACCTGGTACATATACGCTTGAGGTAAGCTATATATCTTTTCAAACCAAAAAGATTGCCGGCATACAGGTTCGTAGCTCTGGTAATATGCCACTAGTTGTAAAGCTATTACCGGTTGCACGTGATCTGGATCAGGTTGTGGTAACCGCATTGGGTATCAAAAAAGAGGAGAAGTCCTTAGGATATTCCGTGCAGGTAGTGGACGGAAAGGAAGTAACGGCAGCACCTACAAACAATATGATCAATGCGTTGGCAGGTAAAGTGGCCGGTTTAAACCTAAACAAAATAGGCGGACCGCTAGGCACAAGTGATGTGGTATTAAGGGGCGATAATGTGTTGGCATTAGGTTCAAGTGGAGCTTTGATTGTTGTTGATGGAGTACCCATCAGTACGGGACAGTCGGGTACAGGACATAATCCATATGCAGGGAACGACAGTCCTATTGACTTTGGAAGTTTATTAAGTGATATAAACCCGGAAACAATAGAGAACATTTCAGTATTAAAAGGCCCAGGCGCTGCAGCGTTATATGGATCAAGGGCTGCAAATGGTGCCATTATTATTACTACTAAGGCCGGCAGGAAATTACCTGGATTTGGTATTTACGTGAATCAGGTGGTATCCATAGATGAGATCAATAGGTGGCCGGACTTTCAGTTTGAATATGGTGCCGGTACCACAGGTGCTACTTATTATTCCTATGGTGCTACTGCAGATGGAAGTAGTACGGCTGGAAGTACGCAGACCTGGGGACCTAGATTTTTGGGACAGCCTTATTTCCAATACAATTCTCCAATTAATCCTGCTACAGGTGCCCGTACCGAAAGAGTACCATGGCTTCCTTATGAAAATGCTTATTCAGGCGTTTTCAGAACGGGGTATACTGCAACAACAACTGTAGGGATCTCTGGTCAGGGATTTTCAGGCGGAGTTTCCTATTTGAAAAACGAATGGATATTGCCGAATACGGGCTTTGACAGGGTATCAAGCTGGCTTTCTGCTTCACAAAAGGTATCTACAAAAGTAACCCTCTCAGGTAAGGTGAATTATAACAGAAAGTATACAGATAACCTTCCTTCTCAGGGGTATAATAACCAGGCGATCATGTATTTCCTTCCGCAAACACAACCCAATACGAATCCCGAATGGTTAAAACCGATGTGGACTCCTGGAAAAGAGAATGTGGAGCAACTTACGCCTTTCTGGGCTGGTATAGATAATCCTTTTGTGATTTTAAATACCATGACAAATGCCAGTGATAAACACAATGTAAATGGTAATATCAATGCAGGTATTCAGTTTAACAAGCACCTTAATCTGGCTTTGCGGTCGGGGCTCGACTTTAGCTATGAGTTCAGGTCTCAGCAAAGGCCAAAGGATACCTATAAGTTTGCAGAGGGGATGTACAGACAGCAGGATGTTTTCAGAATGGAAGCGAACACTGATTTCCTGTTGAAATACAACAATGTGCTACCAGGTAAGATAAAGTATACCGCAAGTATTGGTGGTAATCAGAGGTTTAGTGATTATAAATACAGCAATGAAATGGCCGAGCGCTTAAGTATTCCGGGTGTATACAATCTGGCAAACTCTAAAGACCCAGTATTGGTGTCGAGCGATAAAGCCCAATTTCTAGTGAACAGTCTTTATGGCTTCCTAAATTTTGATTACAAAGGCAAGGTATTTTTAGAATTAACCGGCCGTAACGATTGGTCTACAACTTTACCTGAAAATAATCAGTCCTTTTTCTATCCAAGTGTAAATACCAGTTTCTTACTGGATCAGATATTTAAACTTCCTTCGGCAATAAGTCTGGCCAAAATAAGGGCTTCTTATTCTGAAACAGGAGTTGATGCTAAAACACCATATCGTTTTAATGCGGGGTATAACCGTACCGACTTTGCAGGTGGCTTACAATTGCAGAGCATCGTACCTAATCCTGATCTTAAACCTCAGTTTACCAAAGCTATTGAAACAGGTCTTGATTTAAGGTTATTTAAAAGCAGACTAGGACTTGATATGGCTTTGTACAGAAACAATACCATTAACCAGATCATCAACCTGCCAATTGATAATTCAAGCGGCTACACCACCGCATTATCTAACGTAGGTAGAGTCGTGAACTGGGGTATGGAAGTTCAGTTAAGAGGTACACCAATAAAACGCAAATTCCAGTGGGATATAACGTTAAACTGGGCAGCTAACCGCAATAAAGTGATGGAGCTTAATGTACCTGGATCAGGAGGAATGATTGAGCTATACAACGTAAGTATGGGCTTGAATATCGTTGCAGAAGAAGGTCGGCCGCTGGGCCAGATCTATGGTTTAGGCTTAGCACGTTCTCCTGAAGGAAAAGTAATTCACAATAGTGAAGGCTATCCGGTAATGGGAACTGTTCTTCAAAACCTGGGGTCAATAAATCCGGATTGGAATGGTAGTATCCTGAATAAGTTTACCTGGAAAGGGATTAGCTTGTCGGCCTTAATTGACATTAGACAAGGTGGAGATATTTATTCACTGTCACATTCATTATATGCTTCTTATGGTAAGTTGAGGAAAACACTTCCAGGACGTGAGGATGGTATTATTGGTGATGGGGTTCAATACAACGCCGCAACAAATTCATACGTTCCTAATGATGTAAAAGCACAGATTACAGGTTTGTATTACAACAGATTGTACGACCGTTCAAATATTGAAACCAATCTTTTTTCGGCATCTTATATTAAATTAAGAGAGGTGACTGTGAACTACACTTTACCAAAAGCCTGGTTAAAAAAATCAATGCTGCAGGATGTGAGCATAGGCTTGTTTGGCAGGGAATTGTTTAACTGGACGAAGTTCCCTGGATTTGATCCTGAAACAGCTTCTTTAAACAGCGCGCAGGTGGTGCCTGGAATTGAGATCGCTCAATTCCCTTCGGCCAGAACTATCGGAATGAATGTAAGGGTAAGTTTTTAATGCTAAAAAAGACAATCGACATGAATATCAAATATTTATACACTAAAATAGCGGCCTTTCTTATAGCGGTACCAATGCTGTTTGCTGGCTGCACCAAGAGCTTTGAAGAATTGAGAATTGATCCTGAAGGCGTACTAAGCGCACAGCCATCCAGCTTCTTATCTAATGCTTTGTACCGTGCAAATTCGACTTTTATTTATCGCGGACAAAGCATTAATAACCAATTGATGCAGGTTACGGCAGGTAGAACTGCTGATAATGAGATTCACAGATATGTACTTAAACCATTGATATATGATCAGTTATGGCTTACGTATTCTCAAATAGCAAATATTGAGGAAATGCTAAACCTGTCCATTAAAATTGGAGATAAAAATTATACCGCCATTGCTTATACCTTAAAAGCATATATGGTTTCGATCCTGACGGATACCCATGGTGATATTCCTTTTACTGAGGCTTTTAAAGGGAATCAGGGAATTATAAGACCAGTTTTTGATGAGCAGAAATTGATTTATGATACCTTACTGGACAATCTGGAGACAGCAAATGGCTTGTATGACCTGACTAAGGTTTTAAGTGGTGAAGATATTCTCTTTTCTGCCAATACGAGCGCGGCGAATATCATCAAATGGAAAAAGTTTACTAATGCCCTTCATATCCGTCTGTTAATGCGCGTTGCACATAAATCTCAGGTTTATGAACAGAAATTAAGAGATATACTGGCCGACCCAGCGACTTATCCTTTAATGTCATCGGTTGCCGAAAGTGCAGTAATTTACCATACCAATATTGCGCCTAATTTAAATCCCTTTTACAATACAACTGACCTTGTATTTAGTAGCAGTGTAGGTTTCACAGAGTTTTTTGTGAATAGTATGAATGTGATTGGTGATCCGAGATTGCCATTGTGGGCTACCAAAGTAAGCGGTACTTACCGTGGTGTTCCAACTGCATATCCATTCGAGGATCAGGATCTGGTGTCGGGAAGTTCATGGTCTACTTATGTGAATACTTTAAAAAAGTCTAATCTTTTTGGAAGCATTATACAATATGCAGAGCAGGAATTTATTCTTGCTGAAGCTTGTTTAAAAGGTTACATGAATGATGATGCAAAAAAACATTACGATAATGGGGTTAAAGCATCCTGCAATCATTGGGGTATAGCAACTGCTGATATTCCTGCTGCTTTTCTTAGTAATCCGGCGATAGTTTATAATGGTACTTTAGAACAGATTATCACTCAAAAGTATTATGCCTTGTTCATGAACGATTTTCAGCAGTGGTTTGAATACAGAAGAACAGGTTTCCCTGTTCTAGGTTCGGGTCCTTCGGCACAAAATAATGGTGTTCTGCCTGTCCGGATTCCATATCCAACAGATATTGCAGCTTATAATGCGGTGAATTATGCTGCCGTTGTTGCGCGAAATGGTAAAGATGATCTCAATACCAAAGTTTGGTGGCAGAAGCCGTAAGTGGCCTTATTAATCGAAATGTTTATGAATAATAGAAATATTCTGATGAAAAATATAGAAATGAAGACCTTCATAGGTTCTTTTCTGTGCTTTGCGATGGTTGCGTTGTTTTTGCCATCCTGCACCAAAGATAAATACAAAGCGGATCCTTATACGCTGCAACAGGTAAGACTACTGTACACCGGTAAACCTTTAGAGCTTCCGGAAAGTAAAATTATAGGGGTCGTGATTTCGGATGCGAATTCAAAAAATATACCAGCAGGGATGGTTGTGGTACAAGATAACAATAGAGGTATCGCTTTGTCGGTAGGAGCAGAGGCTGCTGCTTCGCTAAGTAAAGGTGATTCGATACGTGTTGATGCTACCGGTGGTTCACTAACAAGGGAGAATGGTATTTTACAAGTGAAGAACATCGATAAGAACAAAATTCAAAAGTTGGCCTCCAATAGTATAGTAAAGCCCTTACAGCTTACCTATGCTGATTTTATGGCCAATGTTTTAAATTATGAATCAACGCTGGTACAGGTTACTGCAAGCACGGAACCTGCGCCTGTACAAGGTGACGTTTTTAAAGGTGATAAACTGTTGAGTGATAATATGGGCAAAACAATCGTTATGCATACAGAGGCTAACGCTACCTTTGCTGAGGCTGCACTTCCTGTTAATGCTACCTTTACCGGAATTGCTTTTGCAACCGCCGAAGCATTGCCTCAACTCTGGGTCCGTAACGCTGACGATGTACTGCATTCCAGTGGTGCTATGTATGCCAATTACCCAGAGCAATTTGAGAATAGCACTAAAAAAGGGTATACGCCAGCAGTAAATGTTCCACTGCCATCAGGCTCATGGCGCTTAGATAATGCCGTAATGCAAAATGATGTAAAGGATAAGCCAACCAGTGGAGTTTATGCAGTTAGGATGCAGCAAAACCTTACGATTTCGGCTTACCTGCAGATGATGTACAATGTGCCATCTGCTTCAAAAGTTACTGTGTGGTATGGTGTATTTATGGATGACCTGGGATGTACCTGGAGGTTGGAGTATTCGACCAATAATGGGACGAGCTGGACAGCAGCAGGTCCTGATGTGAAAGATGCTTCGCCACGAGATAGGAAGCTGGCGGTATTTACTTTTAATATCAAGGTTCCTGTTAGATTCAGAATTAACAAGATTGGATTGGGGACTACAAACAGTAGCGCTAAGCCGCCTATTATAAATGGCCGCTTGAATGTTGATGATTTTGCCATCTATCAGTAAAGAGTTTTTTTTGATAAATACAATCATGAAACCATTATAACCATTAAAAAGAAAATATATATTGATGAAAATAAAATATGCTTTGGCTGCTTTATTGGCTATTTGTATGAGTATAGCTACTCAGGCTCAGTCATTTAATCTGGCATCCTATAACATCAGGTTTAAGTCGCCAACTGATATCGGTAACATGTGGGAGCAGCGTGCCCCTGAAATTGTTAAACAGGTAAAAACCTATGATATTGATGTAATGGGCGTGCAGGAAGCTGCAGCACGCCAGCTGGCAGACCTGGATTCTTTATTATCCGGTTATGATTTTGTTGGCATTGGGGCGGTAGGTCCCAATGCCATCTTTTACAGGACAGCAAAATATAAGGTGGTTAAAAGTGGTCACTTCTGGCTCACGGAAACGCCTGATAAAAAGGGAAAAGGATGGGATGCCTACTCCGTTAGAAATTGTTTATGGGCAGAATTGGTTGATAAATCAGGCTTTAGCTTTTACTATTTCAATGCGCATTTTGATCATAAAGGTGTAGTTGCCCGTGCAAAAAGTACGGCGTTGATGATGCGTAAAATAGATTCTATCGCTGGGAAATCCCCTGCGGTATTTTCCGGAGATCTTAACTTCAATCAGTATGATCCCAATTACGTAACGTTGAACCAGTCGGGCTGGTTAAAAAATGCTTATGATCTTGCTGATGACCTGCAGAATGATACTGCCGGAACATACAATAACTTTGGTAAGGGCTATAGTTCTAGAGGGCGCAGAATTGATCATATATTTTTAAACGGCGGACTTAAGGTGAACAGTTATAATGTACTCCTGGATACCTATGCCGAAAATAAATACCCCTCAGATCATTTCCCTGTGCTTATCAATATGGAAAAGAAGAAAAACAAAGTAGCTTCTTTGTACGATAGTTTTCCTGAAGATTTTGAAAACGCCCCGGCAAAAAAGAATTACCTGGCGGGAAAGGTAAAGCTTAGAAGTGGGGTGTGGTTTTTGGATAATGCCGTTGTTCAGAATGAGGTTTATGACCGACCTACCAGCGGTAAGTTTAGCGTTAGGATGCAGCAAAATCTGTATGTACCGGCTTATGCGCAAATGAATTTTGACCTGCCGGATGGTGCCAGTAAAGTTGTCATCTGGTACAGTTCATGGGCAGCTTTAACAGATCCGCCTTGTCAGTGGCGATTGGAATACTCTGAAAATGGTGGACGTAGCTGGGAGCAAACGGGTGAAGATGTTATGGTGCTGAATAAGCAAAAGCAACGTATCGTATTTCCAGTGAAAATTTCAGGGCCTGTAAGGTTTCGTATTCATAAACTCGGACTGGGTTCAAATGTAATTGATGCATCTGTTCAAAACGGACGTTTAAGCATTGATGACATCTCCATATTTAAAGCAGGTTCAACTAAATAATAATTTTAACTGGCCAAGCTTCAGATACTGATGATCTTTGTACCAAAGCCCGAAACGGACTTTTGTTCCCTTGAAAATAAAATCTAACTTGGCCAGATGAATATAGAGTTCAATAAAAATGAAGATGTAAATAAGCAGTCGGTTTATGAGTTGAAAACCAGGCTTAAAAAAATATATAGTGGAGGAGGAGAAAAGAGTGCAGCGAAACAGAAAGCAAAGGGTAAACTTTTAGCCAGAGAACGTATAGCTTACCTGATTGATAAGGAAAGCGAGTTCCTGGAGGTAGGTGCGTTTGCCGCTGATGATATGTATGCGGAGCAAGGTGGCTGCCCTTCGGCAGGTGTAGTGTGTGGTATCGGTTATGTATCGGGCCGACAATGCATGATTGTGGCTAATGATGCTACGGTTAAAGCCGGTGCCTGGTTTCCTATGACCGCCAAAAAGAACTTAAGGGCACAGGAAATTGCCATGGAAAATAGGCTGCCCGTGATCTACCTGGTAGATAGTGCTGGTGTTTATCTGCCTATGCAAGATGAGATTTTTCCTGATAAGGAGCATTTTGGAAGAATGTTTAGAAACAATGCGCTGATGTCGTCGGATGGTATTGTACAGATTGCTGCCATCATGGGCTCTTGTGTTGCAGGTGGTGCATATTTGCCTATTATGAGTGATGAGGCCATGATCGTAGATGGAACAGGTTCCGTGTTTTTAGCCGGTTCTTATCTGGTTAAATCGGCCATTGGAGAAGACGTAGACAATGAGACATTGGGTGGGGCAACTACACATTGCGAAATATCAGGTGTGACAGACTACAAGCACCCTAATGATCAGGCTTGCTTAGATAGCATCCGCAACATCATGAGTAAACTGGGCGCACCACAGGTGGCTGGTTATGATCGTGTTAAGCCGGTATTGCCAAAGTTAAACCCTGAAGAGATTTATGGTGTGCTTCCTGAAAACAGAGAAAAACCTTATGACATGCTGGATATTATCCATCGTTTGGTGGATGATTCGGATTTTGAAGAATATAAAAAGTTATATGGACAGAGTATCCTGTGTGGATTAGCGAGGATTGATGGCTGGGCCGTAGGGATTGTTGCTAACCAGCGGAAGGTTGTGAAGTCTAAAAAAGGGGAAATGCAGTTTGGCGGCGTAATTTATTCCGACAGTGCGGATAAAGCTACAAGGTTTATTATGAACTGTAACCAGAAAAAAATCCCGTTGGTGTTTTTACAGGATGTTACGGGTTTTATGGTGGGTAGCCGTTCCGAACATGGCGGGATCATTAAAGATGGCGCAAAAATGGTAAATGCAGTAGCAAACTCCGTAGTGCCGAAGTTTACCATCGTGATCGGAAACTCTTACGGCGCCGGCAATTATGCGATGTGTGGTAAAGCTTACGATCCGAGGTTGATCTATGCCTGGCCAAGTGCTAAGATCGCCGTAATGGGTGGTTCGCAGGCAGCGAAGGTGTTGCTGCAGATTCAGGAGGCTTCGCTTAAAGCAAAGGGGGAGGTGATTACGCCGGAGAAAGAGGCTGAACTGCTGAAAGAAATTACCGATAGATATAACCGACAAACCACACCTTATTACGCTGCCTCGAGATTATGGGTGGATGGTATCATTGATCCTAAAGAAACACGAAAAGTGATTTCTATGGGTATCGAAGCTGCTAATCAGTCGCCTATCAAAAAACAGTTTAATGTAGGCATTATTCAAACCTGATCTACTTTATAATCTGTATATCACAATGTTGCATTTGTTACAAAATTGCTATTTGCGTATAGCGGGATAAAGCGTAATTTTGTAAAACAATAGAAAAAAATATGTCAGAAGAATTAGAACACGTTCAATGTTTAATTATAGGTTCAGGACCTGCAGGATATACAGCAGCAATTTATGCAGCGCGTGCGGATCTTAAACCAGTTATGTATACAGGTATGGAGCCCGGAGGGCAGCTAACCCAAACTACTGAGGTGGATAACTTCCCAGGATACCCTACGGGAATTACCGGCCCTGAGATGATGGAAGATTTCCGTAAACAAGCTGAGCGTTTCGGAACAGACATTCGTTTTGGATATGCAAGTTCGGTTGACTTTTCTTCATTACCACATAAAGTTGTAATTGATGATATCAAAACAATTACTGCTGATACCGTAATTATTTCTACAGGTGCTACTGCTAAATGGTTAGGCCTTCCAAGTGAAGGTAAATACAATGGCTTTGGTGTTTCTGCTTGTGCCGTTTGTGATGGTTTCTTCTTTAAAGGACAAGATGTAGCTATCGTTGGTGCGGGTGATACTGCTGCTGAAGAAGCAACTTACCTGGCTAAACTTTGTAAAAAGGTTTATATGCTTGTTCGTAGAGATGAGTTCAGAGCTTCAAAGGCGATGGTACATAGAGTATTGAATACACCGAATATTGAAGTAATCTATAACACTGAGACTAAGGAAATATTAGGTAATGGTAAAAACGTTACCGGTGTTAGAGTGGTAAATAACCAAACAGGTGCTGAATCTGATTTGGACGTTGAAGGATTCTTCGTGGCTATTGGTCATAAACCAAATACAGATATCTTCAAAGGTCAGTTGGATATGGATGATACTGGTTATCTGAAAACTGTTCCGGGATCTACATTAACCAATGTTGAAGGTGTTTTTGCTAGTGGAGATGTACAGGATAGCTATTACCGTCAGGCTGTAACTGCAGCAGGTTCGGGTTGTATGGCAGCACTTGATGCAGAGCGCTATTTAGCAGCTAAAGAGCACGATGTGAAAGTAGTATCTTAAGTATTTAAGTAAAAAAATATATAAAAAAAGCAGGATCATTTATTGATCCTGCTTTTTTTATGGGTTTAATTATTAGGTTTTTTTTATCTTAGGCATGAAAATAAACCTTTCACTTAACCACAATAATGAAAAAACTACTATCAATTGTCTTATTGGCATTCGTATATGTCAACACTTTTGCACAGAACGATATTAATATGGGTATTATCCCTGCACCTGTATCTGTGAAGAAAAATGCAGGAAATTTTAAATTAGATAAAACAGTGGTATTGGTTTCCAATGATGCGAAAAATGCGAAATCTGCTGATTTATTAAATGCTTATATCGTTGTTAAAGGCGGTTATGCACTAAGAACAGTTAAAGCTGCCGGTGCTAACGAGCGTTCAATAGTGCTTAGCGCTTCGGGTGCCGATCAATTGCCTGCCGAAGGTTATAAAATTAGCATCACCTCAAAAAATATTACAGTCACAGGTAAGGATGCCGGTCTGTTTTATGGCGTACAGTCTTTAATGCAACTGATGCCTGAGAAAATGCAGAATGGAATAAGCATAAATGCTGCGGAAATCAATGATTATCCGCGCTTTAAATATAGAGGATTGCACTTAGATGTGGGACGCCATATGTTCCCTGTTTCCTTCATTAAAAAATACATAGATATGATGGCCCAGTATAAGTTAAACAACTTTCACTGGCATTTAACTGAAGATCAGGGCTGGAGAATTGAAATTAAAAAATACCCAAAGTTAACTACTGTGGGGGCTAGCAGAAACGGAACAATTATCGGTCACCATCCCGGTGTAAATACCGATGGCGAAGTTTACAAAGGATTTTATACGCAAAATGATGTAAAAGAAGTTGTGGCCTATGCTGCTGCCAGATTTATCAATGTGATTCCTGAAATTGAATTGCCGGGACACAGCTCTGCGGCTATTGCGGCTTATCCTGAATTGAGTTGTTTTCCGGAGCGTGATACTTTTGTAAGTGATAATACACCATGGTCGGGCTCCCGTAAAGGGAAGCAGGTACAGCAAACCTGGGGCGTATTTGACGATGTATTTGTACCTACAGAAAACACATTTAAGTTTTTACAGGATGTGTTGGATGAAGTGATAGAACTTTTCCCTTCTAAGTATATTCATATCGGTGGAGATGAAAGTCCGAAGGAGTACTGGAAGCAAAGTGAGTTTTGCCAGAAACTAATCAAGCAGCTCGGTTTAAAAGATGAACATGAACTTCAAAGTTATTTCATCCAGCGAATGGAGAAATATGTGAATACAAAGGGACGCAGCATTATCGGTTGGGATGAAATATTAGAGGGTGGATTAGCGCCTAACGCAACAGTAATGTCCTGGCGAGGAGTAGCAGGAGGAATTGCCGCTGCTCAGCAAAAGCATGATGTAATCATGACACCAAATGCCGGTGGACTTTATTTTGATCACAAACAATCTGAGTCGGCTGATGAGCCAACAAATATTGGCGGTTTAGCGCCATACAGTAAAGCCTATGCTTATGATCCGGTTCCTACTGAACTTACCGCTGATGAACAGAAATACGTAATAGGCGTTCAGGCAAATGTGTGGACAGAGTATATGCAAACTTCTTCAAAAGTTGAATATTTCTTATTGCCAAGATTATTCTCTTTAGCTGAGATTGCATGGAGTCAGCCATCCCGTAAGGATTTCAAAAACTTTTCGGAAGAACGCCTTCCTTTGCATTTGTCGAAATTAGATAAGACCAATACAAATTACTGGGTGCCAACACCATTCGGACAGGATAAGAAGATTCTTAACGGTGAGCAATTTAGTATAGAATTAAAAGAGCCGATGCCGGGAGCGAAGATTTATTATACTTTAGATCTTACACGACCTTCAGAAATTGGTACTTTATACACTAAAGCCATCAAGGTTAGCGTTCCAAAGGGAAAGAAGCAAGTGTTAAAAACGGTTGTAGTTACGCCTTCAGGAAAGCGTAGCGTGGTGACTGAAACGGTACTGAACAATGGTGCTCCCGACGTTAAAACGAAATAAGCTTTAAAAACAACAATACATTAATGAGACAAATAACCAATTTATTACAACATTCACTGCTTGTGGCAGGAGTGCTTTTAATGGTGTCATGTGGTAATGAAACAAATGAAAAAGCAGGTGCTGTAAAAGAAGATGCAAGCGCAACAGCTAAAGCAAAAGGACAATTCCCTTTTTACAAAGATATCAGTGTAAAACCGGGATTGAATTTTGAGGTAGTAAGCTGGGGTAAAGGGGTAGACAGCATCGGTGGTTACCTGATTCTGATGTCTGATTCAGTAAAAAATAATTACAATTCTTTTTCTGCAGAACGTAAAGGAATCATTACTGATGCCTGGAATATGGACATGGATAATGATGGTAATCCTGAAATTTATGTAGAGTTGCTGAGCAAGAAAAATGTATTGGATTTAAATGTTTATGAGTACTCTGGTGGTGATTTTAGAAAGATTAACTTTCCACCACTAAGCAGTAACTCGAAGAAGAGCTATGCAGGTAACGATAAGTTTATCATTAAAAATGGTGATTTGTTTCGCTCTTTTCCGCTTGTAAATCCTAAAGATACTTCAATTAAGGCTGGGGCTGTTAAAATGTTACAATACCAGTTAAATGGGAATAGCTTTTCTGTAAATGAAGTAGAGCAAGCGCAGTAATCAGATAATGGGTTATAAGAGAATACGGGTTAACAAGAATGAGATTATAAGTGAATCCACTTATAATGTCGCTTATTCAAACCTTTCGGGTAAATATGCACTCCATGTTGTGTTTAGCGGAGAAGTAGATTATATCATCGAAAGGCGGAATATTACCCTTTTGCCCGGTAGTTTTATTTTCTTAAACCACGATACGCGCTATTCAAAGAGCATTAAGTCTGACGTTGAAGTAAAAACCCTCATCATTTTATTTGATCCTGGTTTTGTGCATGATTTTGAGGCGTTTAACCTGGGTAAGGAGGGGTTGCGTTTAGTTGAATCTATTCATTCGGTAGATGGGGATTTTAAATTCAATCTGGCGCAACTGGGCATGTATATTGAAAGTGGTATGAGTGACCAATTGCTTTTAAGGGAGTATTTAAATCGTTGTCTGCTTGGTTATCAGGAGATTTATCAAGATGAAATTGTAAACAGAGAAGAATCGCTGCAGTTTCTGAATGGTGCTACTAAAACCGAGATTCTGAAACGATTGTCTATCGCAAGGGATTTTATGATCAGTAACTATAGCAAGCCTATTTGTCTGGAGGAAATTGCAAAAATAGCCTGTTTGTCTGTGAATCATTTATTGCGGACCTATAAACAGGCTTATAAACAATCACCTTATCAGTTTTTAACAACAGTACGTCTGTTACAGGCAAAACATCTGCTAAAGAATACGGATTATCCGGTAAACGAAATTGTGGATATTGTGGGCTTTGAATGCCCAAGTTCCTTTATCAGATTATTCAGAAACTCTTTCAATGTTACGCCGGGAAAATATAGGTAGTTTTAGTATACTTTAATGGTGATTTTCGCTTATTGGTTTTCGAAACGGTTAAGTTAAATTTGTAGCAGGAAACCTCTATATAGATTTGGATGAATTTAATTTAGGTTAGTTAATAATAAGGTCATCCGGCTGGTCCGGATGACTTTTTTTATATAGGCTCCTTAAACTGGTTTCCAAGACGTTCAAACTTTTCAATCAATAAAGCAATTCTTTCCTTTTCTTTTTTCATTACAGCTTTTCGTACCAATGTTGAGCAGAAAACAATCCACCCAAAAGTAAAGAGTATAATCAGGCACTGGGCCCATAGGTCGAAATAAGCCAGGATTTCAAAGAAGTACAGCGTAATTCCAAGACTCAAAGCAATGGCATAAACCCAGTAGATTTTGCTGTAAAGACTGAACCTGCTTAACTGATAGCTTTTCAGGTTGTTCAGAAATTCATTGGGATCTGTAGTGAAATCATTTTTTGCGATCAGCTGATGACTTTTGTACAACATAAAGGTAGACACTGCAATTGCAAAAAGAAAAATGGTTAGGCCGGCATGGGTAGTCCAGGAATTAAAACTGAAAAATAACCACAATATAACGATTGCAATAAAGGAGAGGAGCATCCCAACGATGTTGAAAAGGGATTTATTACGAATAGCGCTTACTTCTTTCTTTGCCTGCCTGAGCATTTCATCCGAGGAGATTTTTACCTCAAGGGAATGTGATTGCCAGAGCGACTGTATATGATTAAATTCTTGCATGCTGGTTGTATAATTCTGTAAGTTTTACTTTAATCCGGTGAATTTTAACCCTTAAGTTTCCTTCACTGATGCCGGATATTTCTGCTATTTCATTATAGGGCAGTTCGTCGAGCACCATTGTGATGATCAAGCGGTCGTTTTCCTCTAACTTCGAAATTGATTTATAAAGCAAAGCTACTTGCTCATTTTTTTCCGAAAGCTCTTCAGGTTTGTTCTCTATAATGTTATCTGTGAGCGCGTCTTTTGCCTGTCTTTTTTCGGATCTTAAATAGGTTAAACAGGTGTTAACTGCAATTCTATAGATCCAGGTCGAGATCAGTGATTTGTTTCTGAATTTATCCAGGTTTTGCCAAACTTTTAAAAAAGTTTCCTGCAATAAATCATTTGCCGCATCCTCATCACCTGTGTAACCATAACATAAGTGAAATATCTTTTTGGAATTGGTATCGAAAATCTCTTTAAATAATTGGTCCTTTTTATCCATTAATAATGCGTTAACAGCAGTTTGATTACTGTCACACCGAAATGTTACAGCCTCTTTTGTCTCAAAAATAATAAATGTTTGCGGGCTTAACTCAAATAATTACTTTTGTGGCAAATCAAACAGCCTTTTTTATGAAACAAAACCGTATTGGGTTACTCACATTGGTATTTATCACTATAGCAGCCTTGCTAGGTGTTTTAAATGATTTCAATATCGTTGATATTCCGGACAATGTGATGGTGGCAACCCGTTGGATTCTTGCTGTTCAGCTGGTGATTTACTCGCTGGTGAAAAGAAACCTTACTACCTGGATATTGGTCTGTATGGTATTAGGTGTGTTTATCGGTGTAGATTATCCTCATGTTGCGGTAGCTTTACAACCCTTAAGTAAAGGCTTTATTAAGCTCGTTAAAACAATAGTTGGACCTATATTATTTGCCACGCTGGTGTATGGTATTGCAGGGCATTCTGATTTAAAACAGGTGGGCAGGATGGCCTGGAAATCGATGGTTTATTTCTATTTTGCAACAACTATAGCCTTATTTATTGGCTTGGCGGCAATTAACCTTACTCAAGCAGGTGTCGGTGTGAATATTGCAAACATGCCTCACAATGAATTGCCCAAACCTGTCACGGATCCAATTGATGAAAGTATATTGAGTACATTGCCTGATGGTGTGCACTGGTTGTACAAAACCTTGGCTTTCTTCAGGAACATTTTTCCTGAAAACATCGTTAAATCGGTATATGACGCACAGATTCTTCAAATCGTCATCTTCTCGGTTATTTTCGGAATAGGTCTGGCTATGGTGGATGAAAAGAAACGTAAACCCATGGTGGATTTCTGCGAAAGTCTGTCAGAGACTATGTTTAAGTTCACCAATATCATTATGTATTTTGCTCCAATAGGAGTAGGGGCGGCTATGGCTTATACGGTTGGACATATGGGGGTCGATATACTTAAGCATCTTTTTATGCTTGTAGCCACGCTCTATATGGCGCTAATCGCATTTATTTTAATTGTATTGTTGCCAATTGCTTTATATATCAAGCTGCCGATAGTGAAGTTCATCAATGCCATTAAGGAGCCAGTATCTATTGCTTTTGCCACAACTAGTTCCGATGCTGCCTTACCTAAAGCAATGAGTGCAATGGAAAAATTTGGGGTGCCCCGTAAAATTGTCTCATTTGTGATCCCAACTGGCTATAGTTTTAATTTGGATGGAACGACGCTTTATTTATCGCTGGCTTCTATTTTTGTGGCTCAGGCTGCCGGAATGCATTTAACTTTCGGCGAACAGTTGCTTATTGTATTCACATTGATGATTACGAGTAAAGGAGTAGCTGCTATTCCGCGTGCATCATTAATCATTCTGATTGCGACAGCGGATCAATTCGGACTGCCAACATTTATTATTGCCGCAATTCTGGGAATTGATGAACTGATGGATATGGGAAGAACGTCATTAAACGTTATAGGAAACTGTCTGGCAACCGTTGTAATTGCCAAGTGGGAGGGAGAATACAACCCTGATCAGATTGAAATTAAAGAAGCATAAGAGAAGAATAAGATATGAGTAATAAAGCAAAAAAAATATTCCTGGCTTTAACGATTGTGGTTCCTTTCATGATTTATTGCGTTGTATATTACACACCGATGTTCAGGAATGCACCTTACAAGCTAAAGGAATTTGAATCTATAGATTTTAAGTGGGGTATGGGGAATAATCTGGAGAACTCCTACAACTCAGCTACGGGCGATTACCAGTACGTGAACGCTCAGGATTCGGTGATTAAAACCAATGTGAAATTAAGAAAAGATGATATCCTTTATTTGCACTCAAAAGCAAATGAACTGGGCTTTTTTAATTTTCCTGAACTTATAGCAAATCCAGGTACAACGCTTGATTCTTCTAAAGTGCTTCGTTATGTGATGCAGTTCAATTATAAAAAGAAATCTAAGCAAGTAATTTATATCACGGATTTCAATGACATACCGAAACTAAAAGGGCTCGCAGAGCAAATGAAAACCCTTTTGCAGCAAAGTATCAATGATGCAGAAGAAAGGTATGGAAAACAGACTGAATCAAAAAACTAAATCATTTGTGTATTTAGAAAATAAAGTTCTATATTTGCACCTCGATAAAAATAAACAATTTATATAATAATAATTAATTAACAATGTACGCAATAGTAAATATAGCAGGACAGCAATTCAAAGTTGCAAAAGACCAGCACCTTTTTGTACACCGTTTGCAAGGAGATGAAGGCGCTAGTATTGAATTTGACAATGTATTGTTGGTTGAAGATGGTGGTAAAATCTCTGTAGGAGCTCCTACATTGAAAGGTGCATCGGTTTCAGCTAAAATCGTGTCTCATTTAAAAGGTGATAAAGTAATCGTTTTCAAAAAGAAACGTAGAAAAGGTTACAAAAAGAAAAACGGTCACCGTCAGTATTTCACCAAGATCCAGATCTCTGGTATCAGTTTATAATTATTGTTAAACATCAATTGCCGGTTTTCGGTAGTTAAAAAATATAAAACAAGATGGCACATAAAAAAGGAGCCGGTAGTTCCAGGAACGGACGTGAATCGCATAGTAAACGTTTAGGTATCAAAATTTTTGGTGGTCAGGTAGCTATCGCTGGAAACATTTTAGTACGTCAACGTGGTACAAAACACCATCCAGATAACGGAGTAGGTATCGGTAAAGACCATAC
The DNA here is from genome assembly GCF_900176505.1 of Pedobacter nyackensis. GTDB lineage: Bacteria > Bacteroidota > Bacteroidia > Sphingobacteriales > Sphingobacteriaceae > Pedobacter > Pedobacter nyackensis. The sequence continues at coordinate 21,992 of NZ_FWYB01000017.1, forward strand.
TTTATTCGCTTTAGTTGATGGTACAGTAATCTTCAAAAAGAAACGTGATAACAAATCTTATGTTTCTATTTTACCTGCAGCTGAAGTTGTAGAAGAAGTTGCTGCTGCCCCTGTTAAAGAGGAAAAAGCACCTGCAAAAAAAGCACCTGCTAAGAAAGCTGTTGCAGCTGAAGGCGCGGAGTAATCGCAGTATAACATTATTAAAAAGGGCTGATCATATGATATGATCAGCCCTTTTTTATCATTTAAACTTATGTTTTCTGGCGTTGATGTGCTGCAACTCATGCTCCAGCTTCTTTAACGTATTACTAAAGTGCCTGTACGAAATATCCAGGTCGCGTAAAAGAACGGCCAGCTTTTCAGGAACTTCCTGGTCCTCTTCAGGAGTGGTGCCATGCAGCAGCCAGTCGTAACTTTTTGAGTAGTACCTTGATATTGCATGTAAAATAGTGAACGTCGGGTATTGGTTGCCGAGTTCTATTTGCGAATAGTTACTCCTTGATAAATTTAGAATGGTGGCAATATGTGCCTGGGAAAGACCTTTGTCTACTCTTAAAGCTTTAATACGCTCACCAATGTCTTTTCTGGATAGAATCTCTTGCATAATAAACTGTTTAATTGCTCGAAAAACCAGACAAATTTAACTCCACAAAATCTTTCAGCTGTCAGTATAGCTCCGGTTATGAAGCAAGCCTTAGGCACAAGGACGCACTAAGGTCATTTTTATAACCAATAAAAATCAAACGGGTTAATTTTTGTTAACTGACACAATAAAAAATCTGGGTAATTCTTTGAATAAAATCCCTTAATTGGGAACTTTATTGTGGAAATCATTGCACAGGTTGCAAAGAAGAAGCTAGTACTCTCTATTCATTAATTGATCGGCAAGGCTAAATAGTTCAGTCTTACGCTCTTCTGCAATATTTAAGGATGTTAATGCGCTGAAGGCTTTGTCAGAATATTTTTTCATTTCAATACTGGCCAGGCCCCTGATGTTATAGTCATCGTAAAGTGCTGTTGTGTTTTTAATTTTATCCACATGATCTTTGTTTACGCTTTGATATTCCAGCTCCTGCAGGTCGTTCTCTGTAGCCAGTTCCTTTAGTTTTAACAAGAGAAGGGTTTTTTTGTTGGCAATGATATCGCCACCTACCTGTTTTCCGAATTTTTCAGGGTCACCATAAACGTCGAGAATATCGTCTTGTAACTGGAAAGCTATTCCAAGGTTTTCACCAAAGGTGTAGAGCTGTTCAGCTTCATCAGGACTAGCGCCTGCAACCTGAGCACCAAGCTTCATCGCACCACCTAGCAATACCGCAGTCTTCAGGCGGATCATGTTGATGTAATCTGCAATGCTCACCACTTCCTGCTCTTCAAATTCCATATCCAATTGCTGACCTTCACACACGCCTTGCGCTGTTGCATTAAAGGTATTCAGCGCATCTTTTAATACAGCGCTGTCGAGCATAGAAAGTTGCTTATTGGCTTCGACCATCATCACATCACCACTTAAAATGGCATTGTTTACTCCCCATTTTTCATGTACAGTTTGCTTACCTCTTCTCAAAGGGGCGTTGTCCATAATGTCATCATGAATCAAGGTGAAATTATGGAAAGTTTCAATGGCCAATGCGGCGGGCATTGTTTTTTGTATATCTCCTTTAAATAGTTCTGCAGCCATCAATGTTAATACCGGCCTTATCCTTTTGCCTCCTAAGCTCATAATATAACGTATAGGCTCATAAAGTCTTTGAGGATGTGCAGCGTATTGAATGTTTTGAACAGCGTTTTCTATAACTTCTTGTAATTGATTAGGAGTATGCATTTTTTTTTAAAAAGGAATTTTACCGGAGTCTTGTTTTATTGTTGAATTAATGTGAAATCGATCTGGCGTTTAGACAAATCTACTTTTTTTACTTTTACCATAACTTCATCACCTAACTGGTATTTTTTATGTTTACGCTGACCAACGATGCAGTAGTTTTTCTCGTCCAGCACATAGAAGTCGTCGGTGATGTCGCGGAGGCGAATCATTCCCTCGCATTTATTCTCTGTAAGTTCTACGTACATTCCCCATTCTGTAACTCCAGAAATGAGGCCTGCAAATGTATTACCTACATTTTCTTCCAGGTATTCGGCTTGTTTATACTTGATAGAAGCACGTTCCGCATCGGCTGCACGTTTTTCCATAGCAGATGAATGGGAGGCTGCAATTTCATACTCTTCTTCATTAGCTGATTTCTCATTGTTTAAATAAGCCGCAAGCAAGCGGTGTACCATTACATCCGGGTATCGGCGGATAGGAGAGGTGAAGTGCGTATAGTGGTCGAATGCCAAGCCGTAATGACTGGTTTTCTTTGTGGTATATATGGCCTTGGCCATTGAACGTATGGCTAGTTGTGTCAATACGTTCTGTTCTTTTTTACCTTCTACATCTTCCATCAGGTAATTTAAAGATTTAGCAATCTCCTTATCTGATTTCATATTGATCTTATAACCAAAACGGGCAGCAAACAAAGCAAAGCTGCTTAAGTTTTCCAGATTTGGAGAATCATGTGAGCGATAAACAAACGTATATTTTTCTTTCCCCTTGCCTTTTTTAGCGATGAATTCAGCTACTTTCTTATTAGCAAGTAACATAAAGTCTTCGATCAGTTTGTGGGCGTCTTTACGTTCTTTAACATATACACCTACCGGTTTACCATGCTCGTCTAGTTTGAACTTTACTTCAGTACTTTCAAAGCTGATGGCTCCGTTTTTAAATTTCTTTTCACGTAATATATAGGCCAGTTCATTCAGCTTTAGAATTTCTTCAGCATGATCGCCAGCTTTATTTTCAATCACTTCCTGAGCTTCCTCATAGCTAAATCTCCTGTCTGAATGGATTACTGTTCGTCCAAACCATTCTGTAATGATGTTAGCCTTATTATCCAGTTCAAATACCGCTGCAAAGCACAACTTATCTTCATTTGGACGAAGTGAACATACACCATTGCTCAGGCGTTCTGGGAGCATAGGGATTACGCGGTCAACCAGGTATACTGAAGTAGCTCTTGAATAGGCTTCCTTATCCAGATGACTGTTGGGTGTTACATAATGGGAAACATCCGCGATATGTACGCCAATTTCATAGTTGCCATTCTCTAACGTTTTAAAAGAGATCGCATCATCAAAATCTTTTGCATCTGCCGGATCTATGGTAAAGGTGATGGTATCTCTAAAGTCTTTACGACCTTTAAGTTCAGCTTTTGTTACCACTTCTGGAATAGCGTTCGCTTCGTTTTCAACTTCGGCAGGAAAGCTGAGTGGAAAGCCATACTGGGCAAGGATGGCATTCATCTCTGTATTATTCTCGCCCTGTTCGCCCAGGATATTAATGATTCTGCCAATAGGGTTTTTCGCCCCTTCAGGCCATTCGGCAATGCTTACCTGTACTTTTTGCCCGTTTTTAGCGCCATTAATGTCAGTTAAAGGGATGAAAATATCATGAAGCATTTTCCGGTCGTCAACGTTTACAAATGCATAACGGTCGGATATTCTGATAACACCAATAAAATCGGTTTTTGCGCGGGTAATGATTTCTACAACTTCGCCTTCGTTTTTGCGACCGCCGCTTTTCTTGGCGAAAATATAGACCTTCACTTTATCGCCGTGTAGCGCATTGTGTAGTTTTCTGGCAGAAACAAAAATATCCTTCTCAAACTCGTCATCAGGAATCACAAATGCCGAACCATCGGCAGTCATGTCGACCTTACCAGTAAGGAAAGTTTTTAGATCTTTTAGTTTGAACTTACCTTTCTCTGGTTCCAGGAACACACCTTTTCTGGCCTGCTCTTTTAAAACTTCGAGAATGGTGTCTCGTGATGCTGCATCAGTAATATTTAATTTAGCAGAAACCTGTTTGTAGTTCTGTGCTTCGTTATTACTTTTTTCCAGTACATCGCTAATTAATTGGATTAAAACGAGTTCCAGATGAGATGATTTCTTTTTTGCCATAGTCTATGTATGAATCATTCGAAGGTAACAATTTGAACTGAGTATTGTTGGATTTTGTATCTTTGATTGCACGCCTATTGATGAACTTAACTACTTTTTAATATGATTGAAGACAGAGAAAGAAAGACAGGTAAAGAGATTGTAATGATTTTGATTAAAGCTATTGTCTACTTATTTCTGGTATATCTGTATATCAATAAACCAATTGTTTATAGCGAGTATCCGGTCATAGGGAAGTTAGCAGGAGCGTTGATGATTTTTCTAGGTCCCAGTTTGTTGGTATCCATGATTAGGTTGACCATTATTTACTGGTACATCCGTAAGCATAAGTTTAAAAGTAACATTAAAGATAACTTCATTCTGGGGATTAACCGGATCGTTTCTATACTTGATGTGGTATTTTTAGGACTGGCTGTTTTATCGCTGTCAGAGGTACAGCTGGAAGATCTTGTTTTTAGTGTATCGATTGTTGCGGCGGCTGTAGCGCTTACTTTCAAGGATTACGTAACCAATATGATCAATGGGCTGATCATTATGTTTTCAGACCGTTTGTCGCTTGGTGATCACATCAAAATGGGCGAACATGAGGGGAAAATCCTCGACATTACGCTGATCAATATGATCCTTCAGAATGAAGATAGTGATATGGTGATTATTCCGAATTCAGTGGTGTTCAGCTCTGTCATCATTAATCAGTCGAAACAGAACATTAAGAAACTAAGTATTGAGTTCGATATGTCTTTGAAAAACGGCTACACACCTGAGTATCTTGAAAACTATCTGAACAAAGTAATTTCGAATTACTCCGCTAATGTGATGGAGAGAGGTTTGACAGTTAAAACTATTGCCATCAATAAAGATGCAGCGGTTTTTAAAGCGATGGTGCTGTTAAGACATTATGATAAATTAAAGGAAAGAGAAATCAGGAGGGCTATCAATACTGCGCTGATCAGACTCTCTGCTACTTTGAAAGAGGAGGAGGCGGGAGGCTAGCCAGGTATGGCAGCAATCAGCTTTTTCGTGTACTCAGCTTGTGGATTATTGTAAATATCTTCAGGGAAGCCTTGTTCTTCAATTTTACCTTTATTCATCACGATCATCCTGTCGGATATGTGTTTAACTACTGCCAGGTCGTGGGAGATGAATATATAAGTTAGTCCAAACTCCTGTTGCAGTTCTCTCAGAAGGTTAAGTACTTGCGCTTGCACTGACACATCAAGTGCAGAAACCGATTCGTCACAGATGATAAAACGAGGTTTTAAAGCTAGTGCTCTTGCGATCACTATCCGCTGACGCTGTCCGCCTGAAAATTCATGTGGATATCTGTTAAAATGTTCAGGTTTTAAATCTACACGGTTTAATAAATCCAATACATAGGCTTTGCGCTGGGCATCGTTGTCGAGCATTTTATGCACCTGAAGGGGTTCCATTATAGCACTTCCTATGGTTAAGCGCGGGTTGAGGGAGGAGTAGGGATCCTGAAATATGATCTGTACGTCACGCCTCATCCTTCTTAATCCGTCGGCATTTAGCTGAGTGATGTCTGTTCCGTCGAATAAAATCTGACCCGATGTAGGATCTGTAAGTCGAATAATACTCCGTCCCAGGGTGGTTTTTCCACATCCTGATTCGCCAACCAGCCCCAGTGTTTCTCCGGGAAAAACATCAAAGGTGATGTCATCTACCGCTTTTACGTAATTGCTGATTTTGCCAAACAGTCCTTTTTTTACGGGATACCAGGTGCACAACTGTTTTACCTGTAGCAAAGGATCCTGACTATAAAGCGCTTTTCTGCGCAGAGCAATTTCCTGCGGCGTATAGCTGTTTATTTCCAGTAGATGAGCCAGGGCCATTTCTTTGTCGGTACTCAAAAAATCAGCCACTACAGGTAATCTTTTCAGTGAGCGATGTGGATTTGGCCTGCAAGCGAGCAAACCTTTGGTATATGGGTGTTCGGGTGTTTCGAATATTGCTTTAACAGGGCCTTGCTCAACAATTTGCCCCTTATACATGACGGCCACCTCGTCGGCAATTTCGCCAATTACAGCAAGATCATGGGTGATGAAAATCATGGCCATCCCCCGGTCTTTTTTTAATTTCAGCAATAACTCCAGTATGGTCTTTTGTACGGTTACATCCAGGGCTGTGGTGGGCTCGTCAGCAATCAAAAGCTGAGGATTACAACTTAAAGCCATGGCAATCATTACCCTTTGTTTTTGCCCCCCTGATAACTGGTGTGGGTAGCTGTCAAAAATGCTCCCGGGGCGGGGTAGCTGAACCTCCTCAAACAAGGCTATAGTCTTCGCTTTAGCGCTATGCTTATCTACATTCTGGTGTAACATAATGGCCTCCTTCACCTGGTAACCACAAGTAAACACGGGGTTTAGTGAGGTCATGGGCTCCTGAAAGATCATGGCTATTTTGTTGCCTCTGTATTTCCTGATTTCTTCGGCAGATAAATCAAGTAAATTGATCTGCTCAAATTCAATCTCTCCGTCAATTTTAGTGCCTTGCGGATCATGCAGGCGCATGATGGAAAAGGACGTTACTGATTTTCCTGAGCCCGATTCGCCAACTATACCTAGAACTTTTCCTTTTTCAATGCTGAAACTGACATGGTTAACTGCTTTGAGCCAGGAATGGTCTTCTTTATTGAGAAATTGTATGTCGAGATTTTTAACGTTTAGCATTATTAAGACACGATCTTGATAAGAGAAATCTGTGATCAAGATAGTTATTTTATCGTCCAAATTCAGCAGTTTGCTTAATTTTGCACTATGGAAAGAGAAATTCTTGATACCAAGCGTAAAGCTTTAAAGATTAACTTAAACCCTAGGATTTACGGGACCTTTGCGGAGATTGGGGCAGGACAAGAGGTGGCTCGTAACTTTTTTACTGCCGGCGCTGCGTCTGGTACTGTGGCTAAAACTATGTCGGCTTACGATATGACTTTTAGTGACGTCATTTATGGTGCTGAAACTTCTGGCAGGTATGTAAGTGAATCCAGATTGCTGAAAATGCTGGGACACGAGTTCAGTTTGTTAACTGAGCGATTAAACACTGAAAAATATGAGGATCGTACGTTCTTCGCATTTGCAGATACGGTTACTACATTAAACTATAACAAATCAAACGATCCGCATGGCTGGATCGGTATCCGTTTTCAGGCTGAGCCTGGAGGTGAACCCAACGAGATATTTTTTCACGTACGTTTACTGGATACTGATGCGGCATTGCAGCAAAATGTATTGGGAATTATAGGTGTAAACCTGGTTTATGCTGCTTTTTACTTCAATCAGGATCCTAAAACAATGATCGAATCTCTGGCGGATAACCTTACTGTAGGTTCTGTTGAGATCGATTTGATCTCCGTAAATGGGCCTGTGTTTAAAGATGTAAACAACATTCTGTTAAACCTGTATCTGATTGTTAAGGATTTCTCGGATGCGGCTATTTTTGACGCTCAAGGTAAGCCTTGTTTGCCTAAAGATTTGTTGTACAAGAAGGATATTATGATTTTGCGTACTAAATACGCACAGAAATCAAATCCTAACTTTAGCATGTTAAATAAAGCGGTTGATCAGTTTGTGCGCACCGAAAGTGTAAAGGAAGACAATCTGAGCGTACTGATCGAGGTACTGATGTCGAATGTGTTGAGTAATGATGATTTACCAGATAACATTGACTTAAAGGCTGTTGCTAAAAGAGCTGAGGAGATGTGCAATACAGATAACCTTGTGATTGTATCCAACTTTGCAAGACACAATAAGCTGGCAAAATACCTGGATCGCTGCAGACCGAAAAGCGTGGGTATATCGACCAACATCAATAACTTAAAATTTGTGTTCAACTCGACTAATTTTGGCGACAATTACTCTAGTCAGCTGCTGAGTTATGTAAGTGATATGTTTAGTAAAAACGTTAAGCTTTTTGCTTATCCTTATCTTGATAAAAAGACCAATGAGGTGGTTACCAGTGCGAATATGCCGGTAACGGCGGATGCAAGACCATTGTTCGACTTTTTAATTATTAACGGATACATTACAGATATTGAAGAATACAGCGAAGGGGATGTAAAAACCGTTTAATTGTACTGAACAGTGAAAATATTGTATATAAAAAAACTGCAGCCATATCGGTCTGCAGTTTTTTTATATAAGAATATTACCTTAATGTTATTTAGTTGCGCATGTTGATGAACTGTAGTGGCTGACCGAAGTCTTCACTACGGCAAAGCGCAATAACACCTTGTAAATCATCAATGCTTTTGCTTTGTACACGAACCTGATCATCCATCATAGATGCCTGTACTTTTAGGCCACTGGCTTTTATTTTAGCAACAATCTTTTTAGCGGTTTCTTTGTCAATACCTTCTTTAATAGATATCTCTTTACGGATCATGTTTCCTGAAGCATAAACCTCTTTTCCAAAATCCAAACTCTTTGAATCAAGGTTTTGTTTCATCATTCGTGAAATGATAGCGTCTTCTATGGCTTTCAAACGCATGTCATCTTCGGTAACGATGGTAATAACATTTGTTTTTTTATCATGATCAATAGTACTCTTTGAGGTGCTGAAATCATAACGGTTCAGAATCTCTTTTTTTGCATTGTTCATCGCATTATCAAGTGTTTGCGCATCAACTTTGCTAACTATATCGAAAGTGGGCATGATTATTATGGCTTTAGTGTAAAAATAGATTAAATTTATAAATATTTGGTCGGGCAACTCAACCACACAAATATAAACAATTAATGCAAATGCATACGAAATCATCATGAGTTTAAACCCTGCGAAATGCAAGGCGTACAAAGCTTAATAAATTAGAAACTTAAAAGATAAACCTATGAAAACAAGTAAGCCAAGAGTACAAAAAAAAGCCGCGAAAAAGATCATTAGAAAACAATTTGAAAAAAGCTTATCGGACAAAATCTTCGAAACGGTTAAACATGTAGGGCAGGATGCAGAGCGAATTGGAGATGAGATTGCCATGATTAGTAAGTTTGTAGCTAAGGAATTATCGAAGAAATTTCAGGATGTAAAAGCTATTGTTGGAAATAAAATTGATAAAGCTGTTGGTAAAAAGGATGTAAAAAAGGCCAAAAAGAAGGTTGGAGCTGTTAAAAAGGAAGTGAAAAAGGAGTTGGCTAAAGATGTTAAAAAAATTAAAAAGGCCGTTGAAGTGGCTAAAAAGAAGGTTAAGCCTGTATTACATAGTGTAAAGGTTGCAGCCATCGCTACTGAAGAGAAGGCTGCAATGGCACTTGCTAAACCGGTTCCCCAGGTGGTTGCTAAAGCGAAAACAGCAGCTGAAGAAGTTAAAAAGGATGTTGCTGCAGCAGTTTCAAAAACCGCGGTAAAGCCTGCGTCAGTGAAGACTCCTGTTAAAAAGGCAAGTTCGGCTGCTAAACCTGTAGTTAAAGCGATAAAACTGGCTACGAGCAAAACTGTAGCTAAGGCTCCGGCTAAAAAGGCTAGTCCTGCAGCTAAGCCTGAAGTTACAGCGGAAAAACCAGTAGCTGTTAAAGCATCTGCAAATACTACAGTAGCTAAAACGCCTGATACTTCCAAAGATGGTGTTTCAGAAGCTGTTAAAGCAGAATCGGAAAGCAAATAAGATTAAGTAGTTAAAAAGCGAATAATTGCTTGATAATTAACAATTACTTAACAATAGAATTCGCAGTTTTGAATTTGTAAATGACGAAGAAGAAGGCACCATTCCTAAACAGAGAGATCAGTTGGTTGTATTTTAATGAACGGGTTTTGCAAGAGGCAGCCGATGAGACTGTTCCCTTAATAGAACGAATCCGCTTTCTGTCTATTTTTTCGTCCAATCTAGAAGAATTTTATAGGGTCCGGGTGGCTACTTTAAGTCGCCTGGCCAATTTAAATGAAAAGGCCAAAGCTTTACTGGGATTTAACCCTAAAAAAATATTAAACGAAATTAAAAATATCGTAGTAAAGCAGGAGCGTAAGTTTGATCAGTTGTTTAAAGCTACATTGATTAATGAACTCGCGCAGAATCGGATTTTTATTCTTAATGATACGCAGTTGAACGTGGTTAGGGGAGAGTTTGTAAGAAATCATTTCCGCGACAAGATCCTGTCTAACCTGGTGCCAATCATGATCGACCTGGCGCAGCCATTCCCTGAGCTCAAAGATCGTTATCTGTACTTTTTTGTCCGCCTCTCGAGAAACGCATCTGCCAAAAGTGAAAAGTATGCACTGATTGAATTACCGCCAGATCTGCCGCGATTTCTGGTGCTGCCTGAAACCAATGGACTGAAGTTTATCATCCTGGCCGAGGACATTATCAAGTACTGTCTGGATGATATTTTTTATGTTTTTAATTACGATAACCTGGAGGCCTATTCTATACAGGTTACCCGCGATGCTGAGCTCGATATTGATAAAAATATCAGTGATAAATTTATTGATGAGTTAAAATCCAGCCTGGACAAGCGTAAAAGAGGAAAGCCAATGCGTCTGTTATACGATACGGATATGCCTTTTGAGATGCTTACCGTGTTGGTTAATAAAATGAAAATAGAGGCTGAAAGCCTTATCCCAGGCAACCAATACCATCGTTTTGGTGATTTCATAGCTTTCCCTAATGTGGGTAGTAAAGAACTTGAATATAAGCCTAATGCGCCCTTAAAGGTACATGGATTACATCGTACAGAAAGTATTTTCAATAAGCTACAGGAAAGGGATTATTTAATTAATCTCCCTTATCAATCGTACGATTACATTATTCTTTTCTTACGTGAGGCAGCCATTGATCCGAAGGTAGTTGAAATCAACATCACTTTGTATCGTCTGGCCGAGAACTCAAGGGTGGTTAATGCGCTGATCAATGCGGCAAAGAATGGTAAAAAGGTGAATTGCCTGGTAGAGCTAAAGGCCAGGTTTGATGAGCGGGCTAATATCTTCTGGACCAACAGACTGGAAGAGGAAGGAGTAAATGTAAATTACGGATTAACCGATTATAAAGTCCACTCTAAAATATGCCTGGTTAAAAGAATGGAAAAGGGTAAGGCAGTTTATTACGCTAATCTTGCCACAGGTAATTTTAACGAAAAAACAGCACGAATATACTGTGATCACAGTATATTTACCGCTAAGAAGGAAATTACTACTGATTTAATTAAGCTATTTAAAGCTTTAAATAAAAAAATGGTGGTCAAAGGTTTCAAGCACCTGATTGTTTCGCCTTTGGAAACCAGAACGAAGTTTTACACGCTGATCGATCGGGAAATCAAAAATGCAAGCCTAGGCAAACCTGCCTATATGATTTTAAAGGTAAATAGCCTTGCTGATGAAGGAATCGTTGAGAAGCTGTATGAAGCCAGTAATGCCGGAGTTAAAATAAAACTGATTGTACGGGGAATCTGCACATTAGTTCCCGGAGTACCGGAATTTAGTGAAAACATTACGGTGATCAGTATTATCGATAAGTTTCTGGAGCATGCCCGGGTATTTATTTTTGGTAATAACGGTAAAGAGGAAGTTTTCCTTTCTTCTGCAGATTTAATGAGCCGGAATTTAGAACACCGGGTTGAAGTTGGGTTTCCTGTGCTGGATCCTGAGGTAAAACAAGAAATACGGGACATTATCGACTTCCAGTTGCAGGATAATGTTAAAGCCCGGGACATCACGAAATCGAATAAAAATCAATACCACAAAAATAATCTGAAAACAAAAAACAGAGCACAGTTACAAACCTACAATTACTTAAAAAACAAACATCAATAAAAGCCAATGTTAAGATACGCTGCCATAGATATAGGTTCCAATGCGGTTAGGCTATTAATAGCCGACATCTCTAAAAATGAGGAGGGGTACAGTTTTAAAAAGAATACTTTGGTAAGGGTTCCCTTGCGGCTTGGTGATGATGCTTTTTTAGATCGTCGTATTTCTGAGCGTAAAACGGAAGATTTATTGAAGACCATGCTGGCTTTTAAAAACCTGATGGATGTGTACCATGTATCAGCCTATCTGGCTTGTGCAACTTCGGCCATGCGTGAAGCTGAGAATGGTGCTGAGATTATTAAGAAAGTAAAAGAACTAACTGATGTTGACCTTCAGATTATTGAGGGACAGCGCGAAGCCAACATCATTTATGCGAACCATATTGAAGCTAACCTCGACATCAGGAAGAGTTATCTCTACATTGATGTAGGTGGAGGTAGTACCGAATTATCTGTTTTTGTGAATAGGATACCTATTGCTTCCAAATCATTTGATATCGGAACCATTCGGATTCTGGATAATCAGGATAAGGAGGAAACATGGGAAGAGATGAGAGAATGGGTAAAGGAAAATACGAAGTCTTTAAAAAATCTGGCAGGTATTGGAACTGGGGGTAACATCAATAAGTTGTTCCGCATGTCTGATGAAAAGGATGGTATGCCATTAACCTTCTTGAAATTAAAAGCGCTTTACAATCAGCTCAATTCACATTCTCTTAAGGAGCGGATCAATATTTTTGGTTTAAATCCGGATAGGGCGGATGTAATTATACCAGCCTGCGAAATTTATATTACTTTGTTAAAGTGGACGGGGATCAAGCAGGTTTATGTGCCGAAAGTTGGTTTGGTAGATGGAATTATCAGCTTGCTGATGGAAGAGAATCTTAAAGATAAATAAGGGCCAGGTAATGGCCGTGGTGACTTACAGAAGCCGGATGGGTGCTTCTGTATGAGTTATCGAACTCATTATAATCACTAATTTTAGGGTTTATGTCTTTTAATACACTGGCTTTCTCGGATGCGATGGTATGGATATAGTTTTGGGCTATGCTGCTCTGACTATAAAACACTTTGCCCTCGTAAAATAAATCTCCGGAGGCAGTTTCATCATGCAGAATCAAGTTGTTGCAACAAATCAAGGTGGGAGCAAAGGTTCTGAATTTTGTCTCCCTTGAATAGGCCTTGTAAGCCGCTTCCTTCATGGTCCACATGAGCCATACCATTATTTGGGGGTCTTTTGCTACCTGGATATGAAACCTTTCGGCTGTGGTGAAAATCTTTTCCAGGTAACCAGTTCTGGCCCAATTGCTTTCTTTTGCAGCAATACTTAAATCAACAATATCATTCCCTATCAAGTGCTTTAAGTTTTGACTCAATAATCGTTACAGTTTCGTTTACATTCAGCATTTTCGCCATCTCCAGATTATCAATCTCAATATCAAACTCTTCTTCAACATCTAGGATCACATCTACCAGGTTGGCCGAATTGATCTTAAGGTCATTGATGAAATCTGTTGTTTGATTGATCTTTGCTAAAGCCTCTTTGTCGTGGGTGTATGGAGCAACAATTTCTTTCAGTTTTGCTATGAGTTTTTCTCTATCCATTGTAGTACTTTTTAAAGATAATGCAGGCATTCACATCACCAAACCCAAAACTTGCCTTAGCTAATATATCAATGTTTTGATGAATTATTTGCTTTGTTATTTTATTTTTATTTACCAGTTCAGCTATTTCCGGGTGGAGATCTTCGCAGTTTACCGAAGGGAAGATAAAACCTTGCTGTAATTGTAGTACTGATGCTACACATTCGATACTTCCTGCGGCACTTAAACAGTGTCCGGTCATTGATTTTAAGCTGTTTATATAGGGGAAGTTCTCGGCTGACCGGTTCAAAGCTATAGCCCAGTTTTGTATTTCCAGTGCGTCTTTTGCTGTTGCTGTGAGGTGGCCATTAATAACATTAATATCCCAGGTGTTGATACCCGAGTTTTGTACGGCTGCCTGTATGCAGCGTTGTACGGCAATGGAGTTTGGAGCGGTCATACTACCGCTACCACGTTGTCCGCCTGAGTTGAGGTGTCCACCCAATATTTCGGCATAGATTTTTGCTCCACGAGCCAGTGCGCTTTCCAGCGACTCAATTACCAATGCAGCTGCACCACTTCCGGGCACAAAACCGCTGGCGCTGCTACTCATTGGCCGCGAGCCCTTTTCCGGCTCCTCGTTGTGTTTAAAGGTACATACCTTCATCGCATCGAAGCCGCCCCAGATATAGGGGCCACTGTCGCTCGTACTCCCTGCAAGCATTCTTTTAGCCTGACCACTTTTAACGCGCTCATAGGCCATTAAAATGCTTTCTGTGCCCGTTGTACAAGCCGATGAGTTGCTGCTTACCTGGTTGCCTAATCCAAGCTTTCCGCCCAGGTAAGCGCTGATACCGCTGGCCATGGTTTGTATCACCGCAGTACTGCCCAGTTTACGTACCAGCAACTCATCGACCATATAAATGGCTTCCCTGAATTTATCAATGCCCGATGTGCCTGCGCCAAATATGGTCCCACTGTCCCAGTCGGGCTCTTCTTCATTAGCAATGGTTAGCCCGGCATCTTGCCAGGCATCCATACCGGCAATAATGCCATATAGAATGCCAGTGCTATTAAAGTTTCTCCGTTCTAAATCAGTGAGGTACTGGGCAATCAGTTCATCAGATAATTCCGGCTTTCCGGCAATCTGACAGGAAAATTGTAGTCTTTCCAACTCCGGATCGTGTTTGATGCCAGAAACACCATTTTTAATGGCCTCCGTAAATGCAGTTAGTCCAACTCCATTTGGTGCAACAACACCCATTCCGGTTATGACTACACGTTTATCCATTCATTTTGTTGGTTACCATACCGGCAATGGTACCTTTGCAAACTACCTCTCCGGCAGCATTGGTCATCTGTACAGTACAGTTTAGTTTTTTAAACCTGAAATATACTTTTTGAGCAGTTACCGTTACTTTTTCTCCCGGAAAAACAGGTTTCATAAAGTCGATAGCTGTAGATGTTAGCATAACGTGACCAGGCATTCCACCTTCAGCATTTCCAGATAAGTAAATACCCAGGCAAACCAGTCCGATTTGTGCCATGGTTTCTGTTAAAATTACCCCTGGTGTAACCGGATGATCTTTAAAGTGACCTTTATAGAAGTCTAGTTCCGGATCAAAGGTGTAAGAACCTTTAACGCCGTTTTCATCAATTTCATCCAGTTCGTCGACAAATAAAAATGGTTTCGTGTAAGGTAAATGGGATAAGATATCTGCTTTTTTCATGTTGTATTTTTTAATTGTTGTTTACCATTTTAAAAGAATTCTTTGTGCCGAGAAGCCTGGTCCGAAACTTAGCATCAGGCCTAGCTCTCCGCTTCGAATTGGCTTTGCCATATAGCGTTCCAGCACATAAAGTACGGTGGCGCTCGACATGTTTCCGTATTCTCTTAAAATGTTTTTAGTCTCATTTATATTTTTGCCTAAATTACCAAATAAGGCTTCAACTGTTTCAATAATTTTTTTTCCTCCCGGATGAAAGATCAGATGATCTATCTCTTCAATTGTGTATCCGTTTTTTTTCAGAAAAGGGTGTATGATATCAGGGAAATGCTGTTCTATGTTTTCTGGGACGGAGATATCAAGTACCATTTTTAAGCCCTTGTTGGTCAGGTTAAAACCCATCATGGGAATGGCATCATAAAAGTGATACATCTCTTCGGCAATCATTTCCGGGCCTTCTTCTCCTTCTAAAGAAGAGAGGAGAACACATGCTGCCCCATCTCCAAAAATGGCCGCACTAACGATATTGGTCATCGAATAATCGTCGAGCTGAAAGGTTGCTGTTGGTGATTCCACAGCTATTACGGCAGCGCGTTTGCCTGGATTTGCTTTTAAAAAGTTCTTCGCGTAGATCATTCCTGATATTCCGGCGGCACAGCCCATCTCTGTTACCGGAAGGCGTACGATATCCTGTCGCAGGTTTAATGCATTGATTAGGTAGGCATCCATGGATGGAATCATGATTCCTGTGCAACTTACCGTAATGAGGTAATCCAGATCTTGCGGTTTCCAGTCTGCTTTTTCCAGGGCGAGTCGTAAACATTCGGTACCTAATTTTATGCCTTCCCTGATGTAGATGTTGTTTTTTTCTTCAAATGAGCTTCGGTTAAACACTTCTTCTGGCGACATAATTGAGTACCTTTTATCAACCGCTGCCTGTTCAAATATGAGTTTCACCTTTTTTATAAACCGCGGTTCCTGATCCTCTAGCCAAACATCCAGAAAGGGGAGAATCTCGGCTGTGGGCCTCGAATATTGTGGTTCAAGCCTGGTAACTGTTTTAATTTTTACGCTCATATCGTATTAATTATCCATTGGTATCGGAAGGCCCATTTCCATTTCAGGAGATAAGAATTAATGTTCAGTTCCTGTGATAAAGTCTCAAGTTCAGATTTTTTAAAGCCTCTTAAAATGGAAACCAATCCGTCTTCCCTTGACATATGGTTAAGTCTGAAAACAAAGCATAAGGCTAAAAATAGATAACAGGCTAGTGCGCTTCTGTGTAGGTCATTAACTACGATACCTAATGCCGACTGTTTTTTAAAACCATTCATAAGCGTTCTGATCTCATCATCCCTAAAATGATGTAATGTCAATGTACAGAGAATAACATCGTAAATCTCATCTTGTTTAATTTCTTCGAAAATATCTACACATCTGTAGCTAATATTGGCGTATGCAGTTGATAATTGCTGTGCGTGTTTAACTGTAAATTTGTTGGCATCAATGCCAATCAACTTGAAATCCAATTGGTTTTTTAAGGCATAGTCGGCCAGCACGCGTAGCATATCGCCATTACCACAACCTACATCTAAAATGGTTATAGTTGTATGCCCATGTGCTTTTGCTTTCAGTAGCCATTTTAATCCCTGAAGCGTAACTTTATTGCCTCCTAATAACCTGTTGATATGTGCGATTTTATCAAGTGCGTCCCTTAATATTTCTCCTTCTAAATTGAAGTCGTCCATAATTTCCGGTGCATCGCTTCTTTTGCTGGTGTCTATTCGCATACAATGGGTTTTCCGTGGGTCATTTTAACAATTAGTGGCAGTACCGATGGGAAAGTAATTAACAGCTGCTGCATTGGTTTGAATAATCTGTCTTTTCTGATCAATCGGGATAAGAAGTTGCCCATCAGCAGACGGGTTTTAAAAATGCTATTCCATCTTTTTATATATTCCTGTTCTAATAGATTTCTGGAGGCAATACCCCCGTTTAAGTACGTTATGATGAGTTCTGCACAAATTTTGGCACTGTGGATGGCCATAGCCATTCCATTGCCGCATAGCGGATGAATCAGACCTGCGGTATCACCAATCATTAAGATATGATCTTGTACCGCCTCTTTTTTTTCAAAAGAGATTTGACTGATGGTTAAGGGCTGTTCAAAAAGCATGGTGCTGTGCTCCAGGATACTTTCCAGTTCTGGGTTTTTGCAGAGCACATTTTTCTGAAAGTCATTGATATGTTTATGCGCTTTAAAGCTTTCGTAATCTGCCAGGTAACAAATATTGATATGGTCGTTTTCTACTTTTGATACGCCGCAATATCCGCCTTTAAAACTGTGGAGGGCTACCAGATCGTCTGGAAAATTACCGTTGTAATGTGCTTTTACAGCTAGCCATGGTGATTTTTTTAAAATAAAGGGACGAGACAGTTTCTGGTCTATGGCCGATCTTTTTCCATAAGCGCCTATGACTAAATGGCTATTTAATATGCCGTGCTTGTCGGTGCTTAGCTCAAAGTTGTTGTCTTTAAATTGGATGCTTGTAACGCGGTCGGTAATGATAACGCAGCCCTTTTGTAGTGCCTTTTGGTAAAGGAAATGATCCAAAGTAAAGCGGCTTAAACCAAAGCCCCCAAGTGGTAAATCGCAGTTGATACTTTTTCCAGTACTGGATGAGACTGTCAGTTTTTTTATAATGCTTGGGCTAAGCGACAGTGGATCTGCATCCAGCCATTGCAAATAAGGGAGTACCTCATTTGATAGATACTCACCGCAGACCTTATGGTGTGGATAGGTACTTTTTTCTATTAACGTGACTTCTAAATTTGCTTTTCGTAAATGGAGTGCAGCTGATAATCCGGCTAAGCCGCCACCAACAATAACGATACTGCGTTTAGATTCTGTAGCCATTGATTTAAGCCTTGTGTAATAAATATACGTAAATCGAAGGGGAAATCGATTAATTGGGTGTTAATGGTTGTTGGAATAAAATGGCCTTAAAAATCATAACACCTCTGTTGTCGGTTTTTTCTGGCTTCTTTGCGATTGATGTAAAAACCTGCGGAGATTTCATGACTACCGTAGTTGTAATTGCGGAGTTTATTGAGAGCGTAATCATAAGAATATCCGATTCTTATGTTTTGCGTAGCAAAGACCTCAAATATGGCGCCTATAGCGTTCTGTCTAGAGGAGTTGCTTTGTTGGTAATCCTTTTTGTAAAAATCGAAGGAAGTACGATAGAAAACACCTATCGAGATGCTTTTTTTTAAGAGCACAAAAGCATTTAAATCTAATGAAGAAGGTCCCTTGGTATCATCTTTAATTAAAATTACGGGTTTAATTTGCATGTCTTCATTCAAAGGGAATAAGGCACCGGCAGTAAAATAAAAGTGGGGTTGTGGAACTGGTACTAGTCTCGACTCGGTATTCTTTTTTGACATATATTTCGCCAACACATTGGTTGCGGAGAAACCGACAAAATAGTTTTTATTTGCATAGTAGACGCCAAAACGAGCATCGGGGAGCGTATTGGTTTGTGAACCTTGTGGGATCAGTTCATCGCCCGGTGTGTAGTTATCTAATTTATTGCCATCAAGCCCCAGTTGCATTATACCCGCTGCTATCCCAAAAGCGAGTTGTGAGGATTCATCACCCATTCTAATGCGGTAGGCATAATTTGCATACGCAGTAAGGTAGCTTTGTGCGCCTAGCTGATCATTTGAAAGGATTATTCCTAAACCAACATTCCCGTCGTTAAATGCTCCATCTGCTGCAATAGAAAAGCTTTTTGGCGCGCCTTTAATGCCTTCCCATTGTGATCGGTAGAAAGACTGTATATAGATATCGTCCTTATAACCAGCGTATGCCGGATTGATATGGATGGCATTAAACAGGTACTGGGTAAATTGGCTGTCTTGTTGTGCTTTGACGCCGGATATCATACCTGTTATGAAAATTGTGAGTATAAATTTCTTCATATTATTTGCTGCGGAGTATGGTTAGAAATCCTTTATAAACTTCCCATTTGTTTGCTGCAGTTTTTACTTTCAGCAGGTAGTAATAAGTCCCTTCACTAAGCCCTGTGGCTCCCCAGTCGTTTCTATAACTTTTCTTGTCATAGACAGTTCCTCCCCAGCGGTTTACGATGGTCAATTCATTCGCTTCATACAGTTCCAGTCCTGGTATTTCGAAGGTGTCGTTTAGCCCATCGCCATTAGGTGTAAAAACATTGGGGATGATTATTCCTGCTATTGATTTACTATCTATAGCCGTATTGTTGTTTTTATCCGGGTCTGTTTCGAGTGCGGTAACGGTAGCTGTATTTCTAATGATACCAGCTTTAATGGCTTTTACTTTGATTTTTAAAGCAGTAGTTTCTCCGTTATTGAGTTTGTCAATTTCCCATAAAATGGTTTTACTACCCTGGTTGTAGCTGGCGAAGCCTAAATTGGGAGTAATTAATTGTTCGAAGTTTAGCTCTTCAGGAAGTATATCCTGGACTTTAATCATGGTGGCATTACTTGCACCGTTGTTTTTTACGCGTATCAGGTATTCAAAAGTTTCGTTGATGGCTACTGATCTCGATTCTGAATTTTTATTGATTATCAGATCAGCCGTAAGTATTGTCGTTGGTCCTGTACTTACGATTAAAGCAGCTGATATGTCGGATGCACATCCTTCAGTATTAAATGAGATAACGGTATAAATGCCTGGTAGCAAAATGTTGTATTCTGCTGATGTGGCACCTGTAATGGCGGTGCCGTCTTTTATCCATTGATAAGTTGTTGCGTTAACAGAACTGGCTTTGGCCTTAAGTGATCCCCCGGGCTGAAGGATTACTGTCTGGCTAGAACCATTAGCTTGCGCAAAGCCTGCCGTTGCGCTAAGCAACAGCAAACTCGACACAAAACTTATTTTTCTGTTAAACATGAACAATCTCAGATAAGATCTTAACTAGTTCGAAGCAATTCCAATTGTAGGTCTGCCCGGAGCCGCGGTTATTACTACAGTTTTCTTAGTAGATTCTGTTGCCCCACAGTCTTTAATTTTATAGGTAGCTTTTACATAATAGTCAAGTGAACCTACAGTTGTTCCTGTTGATACAGTATAGCTATTGGTCGTATTACCTAGAGATACTTCTGGGTCAGTCGATTTTTTAGAAAACCATTGGTAGTTTACTGCAAATGTTTGCGTTACACCTGTTCCAGAAGCATTTGAAGCGGTAAGAACCATGTCTTCCGAAGCATTTGTACAGGCAGCAAGGTCTCCCGTATTTGAAAGGGTTACAATAGGAGTTGGTAATACATACACCAATTGTTCGAAGATCTCAGAACATTGGGTTGTGGTATTTGTTGCTCTCAGTTTATATATATAATATCCAGCGGCTGTTAAATTTGAAGCAGGATCAACTAATGTTCCTGTGTTAGCAGGTAGGTTGTCTCCCGCAAGTGCTGTTACGCCATCTGTTGATTTATGTCTGGTTAGCCAAACATAATCTGTTCCGGCATCTGTATTTGATAAGGTGAGATCAACACTTTTTCCCATGCAAATCACCTGATTTAAGTTTGACATGTTCGCATTGGCGAAATCACCTATTGCCGTGATGTCTGTTTGAGCCGAAGCTTGAGAAAATACCCCTGTAATGATGCAGATTAATGCTGTTTTGAGAATTGTAGATTTTGTTTTCATGTTATTTGGATTTGTTTTTGAAATCGATTTATTGTCTAGTTTGAATTAACATTTACTAATGGATGAGAGGGAATAGGGTAAATACTTACTATTACCTCATTGCTTTCTGATGAACAGACAACTCCATTAAGTGTAGCCGTTGCTATTCTTTTGTAATAGGTTTTCTGGGTAAGGTTGACGTTCTCTGTATAGGTGAGGCTTGTAGCACCATTTATATTGGTATAATTGGTGTTGTCAACTGATGACTTTTGCCATTGATAGGTAACGTTGTTACCTGTGCCATCTAAAGTGCTGGTGATGACAAGGGGTTTAGTCCCAGAGCAAATTGATTGATTGGTGGCAATTGTACCCCCGGTAACAGAATTTACGGTAGCAGTTACTTGAGTTCTTGTTGCGCTTGGACATCCAGTAGCGGTAATGATTGATTCTACATAATAGTCTGTTGTTGTAGTTAAAGCGGGGGTCAAATAACTGGTTCCGGTATTAAAGCTAGTACCTCCCGATGAAGAATTGTACCATTTATAGGTGTAATTAACATCAGGGGAATTAACTGATAGATTTGTTGTAGTTCCGCTACAGATAGTTGTACTTGTAATATTAGGGATGGAGGGAAGAGGATTTACGGTAATCGTAATTGGAACACGAATGGATGAAAAGCTAGCGTCGTTAGCTTCGACATAATAGGTATAAGTTGTTTGAGTTGATGGAGTTGGAGGTGTTATACTAGAACCGGTGTGTGATACTGTCCCTCCTGTAGCCGCACTCCACCATTTGTACGTATAACCTGCTTGTGCATTAGTTACATTAACAGATTGACCACCGCATATAATAGGGGTGCTGAGTATAGGAGGGGCTATATAGAAGCCATGAAATACTTGTAAATTTCCTGTTCCTAATATAAGACTTGCATCTATAGTTAATACAACAGAGTTGAAACTCGAATTACCGGCAATTATGGCATACTTGGTCGCATCAACATCTGTTAAACCAGACCGGGTAGTGGTTATTGAGGAACCAGAAATGGAAGTCATTGAGCCTGAAGTTGCACCCGAATAAGCCGAAACACTCCCGCCGCCTCCTAATAATAATCCCAATAGAGAACCGGATAATGTTCCATCGATTTTTACATAAACTTTAGTGTCTTTAGGTAAAGGACTAGATGGGTTAGTGGTGTTAAGAAACTTGAGTTGGATAGTTGCATCCGCAGCTCCAAGTGCAGTAGTTACACTTAAATTTGCATAATTGATATCTGGAGCCCCAGTTGAATTTTCCGGAGTGACAACTGATGAACTAGCTAATGCAACTGCTGATTTTGTCCAACCATATTCATCAGCATATATCCTTTGCCCCTTAACTTCAAACACACCTCCAACCATTACTAGGAATAGTAATAGAAAGCTGTAAGTGTAGATGTTTTTAAGTCCGTATGAGAGCATTGGCATGTAACTAAAAATCCCAGTTTAAACGATTGTGCTCTTAATTATTTATTCCCTAATAGTAAAACTAGAGTACAGGAAGGGTTTATTTATTATTCATGTTGTTCAGTTTAACTATAGGTTGGCAAAATCTGAATCGGGTAATGTCTGGATATTTGCCTGTTTTTCCGCTGAAATTTCGTCTATTCAGTGTTTTGCTCTATCTTTTGGATGGTTTGTTCATTTTGTTCATTGCTGAGGTTGTTTGAAGGAAGAAACCGGCGTTCGAAAGTTATTTAAGTCTAGAGGAATCTCAGCGTCTTTATTGTTGTAAAATTGCCTTGATAGTTATTTGTCTATATGGTTTGTAACGAGTTATCTCTGTTGTAGAATTCTTGTGCGTGTCGGTAGCCTTTTGAAGATGCGAGCACTTGATCAGGGTATGATACAGTTTGGTCTGGGACTATAATTTCTTTTGCTATCCTTTTGCTTTCCTTTTGCTCCTCTTTTGCTATCCTTTTGCTCAAGCAAGATATAAGCAGATTAAGAGCAGTTTAGGGACAAGATTTTTACAAAAGAAAACATACACTTTGGTCGTTCTGTGCTTAACTTAGAGTAAAGGGTAATAACGCTCTTGTTAAACAATTATTTATGGCTAGATTGAAAAATGGCATTTTAGGCCCACTAATTGGAAAAATTGCCAACCTCGTAGGTTACGTTAGACTAGGTCAACCCGTGATTCGAATGGAAGCACGAAAACGCAAAAAGAAAAGAGTAAGATCTGATGCTCAGAAAGCAGTGAATTTGAGATTTAAAATTGTTAAATCGTTTATCGCTGTGATTAGCGGTTTCATCAATGTTGGTTATAAATTGGATGTTGCCGGAACCACAAAAATTCCGGAAAACAATGCCGTTTCCTATCACATCAATGAAGCCGTTACAGGCACATATCCCGACCTGGTGCTGGATTATTCCAAAGTGCTGATTAGTAGAGGTAAGCTGTCGGGACCTCTAAATCCTACTGTTGAGCTGGAAGGCGATGTTTTAAAGTTTAAATGGGATGTTGATCCAAAATCGGATTGGAAGCGGAAGAGAGATCAGGTGATGCTCCTGGCATATAAAACAGCTACTCACGAATCAGATTATATAGTCAGCGGCGCGCGGAGATTTGAAGGAGAAGACGAGCTACGCGTTCAAATAGCCCGTCATAAAAATCGGAAAGATGATTTTCTGGAAACTTACATGGCCTTTATCTCCGATGATAGACAAAGTATTTCCAATAGCGTGTACGTAGGAAGGGTAGCGGTTTAAACTAGGTAATGTTTAAACCTTTAATAACCTGATTTAGCATTTTGGCACCGCCTTCGGCCTCATGGATGTCGAAGGCGCCAAAACCCAACATCATATGGTTTACCTTTTTGTTAGTTTTTTTATTGTTGGGATGGTAAGGCACGGGAATACCCATTTGGTCGACTCTTTCGAGTACCATATTCAGGTCAATGCTGTTGTGGAATTTTAGCCAGAAGGTTAATCCGTATTCTGGGATTTCATAGGTTATATACTTATCAAGGTGGTTGTTGAGGATGATATGCAGCTCATCGCGATATGTTTTTGATTTTATCCGGACCTTTCTGGAGTATTCTGCCAGATCTCCGTTTTTGATCATTTCTGCAATTGCTTTTTCTTTAATGATGTCCCTGTTTTCGATGGATTGAGCAGGTAAGGATTGCAGTTCATTGATAAACTGTACAGAAGCTACGATTAAGCGGAGGGATTGTGTTTCCGGGCTGGCCTTGCTCAAGGTACCCATGTAAACCACATAACCATTATGGTTGTAGCAGGCCAGGGGTTTGTAGGGTTGGGAACCGTACCAGAATTCGTGATCGTCTTCTTCTTCAATAATACATATTCGGTATCTTTTAGCGAGGTCAACCAATCTTTGACAGTCCTCTGGGTTGAGTGAAAAACTTTCCGGAAAGCTACATTGTGGTCTGATATGAAGGGCTCGTATGGATGTGCCATATTCCAACATTTGCTCAATTCTTTCAATAAAATCGTCTGAATTGCGGTCAAGGTTGTAAACTATAGCTTCATACTTTACAATCGCTTTGGTTAGTGTTGTATCATGTGGTGTGGTATTTATGATGATATCGCCTTTGGTAAGCAGGATGTTAAAAACCCTTTCCAGACAGTTTTTTCTACCCTTAATGATATCCAGCATATTGTACTGTAAACCAAAATCCCGTTTACGGTTTAAATGCTCAACTACAGCATCTTTTAACTCGCGACCATTGTAAGCGCTAAATAACTCCGCCTGGCTTAAATTTCTGCTTGTTTCGCGATAGTAGTTATAATATTCTGCAAATCTTTCTTCAGGGAATTGGGAGGGGCTGGGGAAATCTGCACCAACACTGCTATATGGCAGATGGTCTTCTTCATGTCTGATTAGAAATTCCGATCTTTCACTTAGATTGGTAAAACCAGCAGGAAAATGATGCGTAAAACCTGAGTTTCTATTTGGAACTTTTATTGTTGGATTGCTTTCTGATATGATAGTGCCAGAGCCGAGCTGACTGCTTAACCAGTTGTTGTTTGTTAGTCTGTTGTAAGCTCTCCTGACTGAGCTTTCTCCAACGTCATTTAGCTTTGCTAATTCTCTGTAGGGGGGGACCGGATCACCGGGCTGTAAGGATGCTGACAAAACAGCATTAATGATAAATTCTTCGATTTGGCTGGTACATTTATTTTTGTCCAGGTCTGGAATCAGCCAATTAATGGTGTAATTCTTTTTCATTGGTGAAAGCGTTGTTTTTTGATTTAATTTTTAGCTAAACAAATGTAAATTAAAAGATTATAAAAACAATAGCAAAACCTATTCGTTAACAAAAAATTAAATCCTATTGGATTAACTCCGTTTAATCAATAGAAATTTAAATAGTTTTGCTTTTCAAATATGGGCTATGAATGCGAAGTATACTAGTATCAGAGATACTTGATATGACCAATATTTTCTTTATATTTATTAAAATAAATCCAAGGTTTATGGAAAATAAAGGTCAACACAAAGCCGATCTTTCTGAGGTAAATCAGACCACTAATGATGTAATTAAAAGCATTATTAATAAACGCGCTCATATTCAGGAAAAGTTCAACAAAGTGAACGAAAAGTTGGATAAGCTGAAAGCGGAAGCAGATAAGTTGCTTCATCCGGAGAAGTCATAATCTAAATATTTCTGCTTACTTTTAGCTTATACTAAAGCTATATGTTAAAGGAATCGTTAAAATCAATCTTTACAAGAGATCTGAATAAGCTAAAAGCGGAAATAGAGTTATATCAGAATGAAGAAAATATTTGGCATGTAGAAAAAAGCATTGCCAATTCTGCCGGGAACCTTTGTTTGCACCTGGTAGGAAACCTGAATACTTTTGTCGGGGCTGAACTTGGTAAGACTGGCTATATCAGAAACCGGGAGTTAGAGTTCTCTTTAAAAAATATTCCTAGAATTGAATTGCTAACTAAAGTAGAGGATACCATTAAGGTGGTAAACGAATCTCTGGATGGGTTAACTGAGGCAGACCTAAGTAATGATTACCCCCTGGTAAAAGTTGTGGAAGGAGGAAGCTCCGTTGCTTTTATGTTGATACATCTCAGTACACATCTGGCGTATCACTTAGGGCAGATTAATTACCACAGAAGATTATTGGATATTTAAAAGCAAAAAAGGGAGATCCAATATGGACTCCCTTTTTTGTGTAACTCAGCAATGCTATCTGTTTAATTTAATAAACTTGCTGCAGCACTATCTAAAAACCAGGTAACTCCGCCATCAATCGGATCGATTAACTGTGCAGGGTATAGTTTCGGATTCTTTTTATCACTTTCAATGACTTGCTTTACTGCCTTTGCTTTGCTTTCACCGAAAACAAGGAATGCTATATTTTTAGCCTTATTGATCAATGGCGCTGTAAAGGTGATGCGATATGTAGATAACTTCTCTACAAATACAGAATCGATCTCTACGTTTTCATTGTTCAGTATAGTTGTTTCCGGGAATAATGATGCTGTATGTGCATCATCCCCCATACCTAATAAAATCAAGTCAAATACAAGGTCAGCACCGTTGAAATGTTTTGTTAGCGCTTTATTGTATTCTATCGCTGCTTTTTCAGGCGCGAGGGTAGTATCTACATAAAAGATCTGCTTGGCAGGAATATTCAAAGGATCAAGTATTGCTCTTTTAGCCATTAAGCCGTTATAGCTTTCGTGATCGGGCATCACATTGCGTTCATCCCCAAAAAAGAAAAATACTTTTGTCCAGTCTATTTTGTCTTTATAGGTGGTTGCCAGCATTTCGTATAATGCCTTTGGCGAATTACCACCTGTAAGTACGAAATTAAAACGGTCATGCTCTTCAATTGATTTATTCGCTATTTTGATGATATAAGCGGCTAGATCTTCCAGTAATTCGCTTTGTGTTTTGTAAATCAATAAATTCATTAGTCTTTATTTAATGGTAGGGCAAACCAGTGGAAACCATCTCTTGCAATCAAGGCTTCAGCGTCTTCAGGACCCCATGAGTCCGCTGAGTAGTTAGGGAAACTCAATGATTTTTTAGTTTCCCATGCATGGATTACCGGCATTAGCAATTCCCATGCAGTTTCAACCTGATCAGCACGCATAAACTGGGTCTGATCACCAGTCATTACGTCAAGTAACAACGTTTCGTAAGCCTCAGGACTTTGAGTAGTATATGTACCTTTGTAATCAAATACCATGTCAACAGGGTTGAGCACCATATCTAAGCCCGGTCTTTTTCCTTGTACCTGCAAGCGGATACTCATTTCAGGCTGGATGCTGATAATCAATCTATTTTGTTGCCAGTGCTCAGTTACAGCAGGTGGGAAAATATGATGGGGCACATCTTTAAATTGGATCGTGATTAATGAAGAAGTCTGAAATAAACGCTTTCCAGTACGTACGTAGAAGGGAACACCTTGCCAGCGCCAATTATCTACAAAGAATTTAATCGCAGCAAATGTTTCTGTATTCGAATCTGGATCAACCCCATTCTCGTGTCTGTAGCCTGGTACTTCTTTTCCTTCAACCCATCCTTTAGTATATTGACCGCGAACGGTATTGAAACGGATATCTTCAGCAGAGAAAGGGCGCATTGCTTTTAATACATCTACTTTTTTATCCCTGATTTCATCAGCATTAAAATTAATAGGAGTCTCCATGCCGATGATACAAAGCAATTGTAACAAGTGATTCTGGATCATGTCACGCAGTGCACCAGAGCCTTCGTAATAACCACCACGTTCGCCCACACCAAGCTGCTCCGTAACAGAGATCTGTATATGGTCGATATAATTCCTGTTCCAAAGTGGCTCAAGGAAAGAATTTGCAAAGCGGAAAGCCATAATGTTCTGTACGGTTTCCTTGCCCAGATAATGGTCAATTCTGTAAATTTGCTTTTCTTTGAAACGCTCTTTTAGCAAAGCATTCAACTCTCGTGCGGTCTCAAGATCTTTACCGAACGGCTTTTCAACCACAATACGGCAATTGTCTTCATTTTCAGCCATTTTAAATTTGGCTAAACGTTTAGCGATAGGAGGGAAAAGATCAGGAGATACTGCCAGATAAAACAAAATTTGTGTTCCGGCACCGAATTCGTCTTTAAATTTGTCAACAACTACTTTTAGCTCGTCAAAAGATGCAGAATCCTTAACATCAGTTGGATTATAATGAACATTCTCTGAGAATTTTTCCCATTTTTCTTTATTTACCTTACCGGTACGTGAGAAGCTGTTTACACCGTCCATCAGGGTGTCTCTAAACTTTTCATTGGTAAGTGGTCTTCTCGCTGTACCAATAATGGCAAACTTTTCAGGCATAAAGCCTTCAACGTAAAGGTTGTAAAGCGCTGGCGCAAGCTTGCGCAAATTCAAATCACCAGTACCACCAAAAATTACGATAATGGTTGGACTAAGGCTGATACTTGTTTTCATTATACTGTTTTTTACAAATTGTTTGAGTTCCAGTCGGCATGGAAAATGCCAGCTTCATCTGTACGTTCAAAAGTATGAGCACCAAAGAAATCTCTTTGTGCCTGGGTTAAATTAAGTGCTGAATTTGCGGTTCTTAACGAATCATAATACGTTAGGGCAGAGGCAAGGGCAGGAATAGCAAAACCGTTTTGAATGGCGTGTCCTACAACTTTTCTGGTTCCCGGGATAATTTCATTAAGCTTTGTCTGCAGACTTGCATCGGCATAAAGGTGTGCCAGATCAGGCTGTTTTTTATACGCCTGGTAAATATCTTCCAATAGTTCTGCACGAATGATACATCCACCACGCCAGATCTGCGAGATCTCTTGCAGATTGAGCTCATATTTGAATTCTTCTGATGCCTGAGTAAGCAGGTGCAATCCTTGCGCATAGCAAGTGATCATAGAGAAATAAAGTGCTTGTTCCAGCTGTACTTCAAACTCAGCAGGATTATCAATTTTTTCTGCAGCATGCGGCAGGGCAGCAGCAAGTGCAACACGTAGTGATTTAAATTTAGAAAGATCTCTGCAGCTTACCGACTCATTGATAGTTGGGATTGGTAATTGCAGATCCATTGAAACTTGTGAGGTCCATTTACCTGTACCTTTTGATTTCGCTTCGTCTTTTATTACATCGATTAAATAACCGCCTGATTTTTCGTCTTTAACTTTAAAAATATCTCTGGTTACTTCTAACAGGAAACATTGCAACCTACCTTCATTCCATTTTTTGAAGGTATTATAGATTTGCTCATTATCGTAACCCATTCCGTTTTTAAGCAGGTAATAGGTTTCGGCAAGAATTTGCATCATGGCATATTCAATACCATTGTGTACCATTTTTACAAAATGGCCCGAAGCTCCAGGGCCGATATACGTTACACAAGGATCACCGTTTACTTTAGCTGAAACAGCTTCAAGGATTGGTTTAACAGCATTGTAGGCTGTCTTGTCACCACCAGGCATCATGCTAGGTCCGAAACGGGCACCTTCTTCACCACCTGAGATTCCCATTCCGAAGAAATGGATACCTTGTTCTGAAAGTTCAGAAGCTCTTCTGCTGGTATCGGTAAAATGCGAATTTCCGCTGTCAATGATCATGTCACCTTTATCCAATAAAGGAATAAGCTCTTTAATAACATTATCTACAATTTGTCCGGCAGGTACCAATAACATTACTCTTCTTGGTAGTTCTAATGACTGTATAAAATCTTCTAAAACAGCAAAACCTTTTAAGTTATGAGCTTTACCATCTTCTTCTAGTTTTTGCAGCATCCTGGCATCTTTGTCGTAACCTGTTACGGCAAATCCATTGTCGGCCATGTTAAGCAATAAATTGCGGCCCATGGTACCAAGGCCTATCATTCCTAAAGTATATTTGTTGTTCATTGTCTATTTTTTATTGGGATGGATGGTAAACACATGATATTTTTCTTCCAGATCCCATAGTTTTGCACCGCCTTTAATTCCATCTTTATTGGAGACCAGTTTAATGTTATGGTCGAGTTGAAATGAAATGTGTTTGGAGTTGCCACCACCTATATAGAGGGTATCGTAATTGAATACAGTTTTATAGATTTCGATAATTTGCTGTAAGCGTTCGTTCCATTTCTCTTTACCGATTTTTTCGAAAGCTTTGGTGCCGATATAATTGTCGTAGTCTTTGGTTTTGGTGATGGGTAAGTGGGCCAGTTCCAGATGTGGAAGAAGATCGCCATCAAATACCAATGCCGTTCCGAAGCCGGTTCCTAAGGTGAACACAATTTCAAAGCCTTTTCCTGCTACAACTCCGAGGGCTTGCTGGTCGGCATCATTGATCAGGCGAACAGGTTTACCAAAAATATCACTTACCTGTTGTGCAAGGTCAAAATCAACCCATTTGTTTTTGGCCAGGTTAACCGCTGTTTGCACTCTGCCGGATTTTACATAGCCCGGAAATCCAATTGAAATCTTTTCGAAATTATCTTCAAGACTATCAACAAGTTCTTTAATGCATTTTAATACATCTTTGGGCGTCGCATTTTTTGGAGTAGGTATTTTCTTGAACTCGGAAAGCAGGTCACCTTTTGAATTTAGTACACCGGCTTTTATGTTGGTACCACCAATATCAATAGTTAAAATGTTAGGGTCTTTCTCGTTTTTTTTGGTAACTGGCATGTTTGTTTTTTAATAAAAAATGGCCTGTTCTTTAATATCCTTCAAAATAACAAAATTAAGATCAATATTCGGGTATCTAAAACAAAAATAGAGGTTTTGTTTTAAGTAAAATTGGGTATTTTAGGAACGAATGGGTGTAGATACACGAAATCTTAAGTTCAGTAATATTTTTTAGTTTTGAGGTTCAGTGTTAAAAGTTGGAGAACAAGTGTTGGAAGATGGGGCACAGTCCATTAGAGAGGTTGCCGCGCAATACAGTTTCGCCAGTGCCTCGCATTTTTCTGAACTTTTTAAAAATGCTTACGGTGTGGCTCCTAAAGAGCACATCAGTTATCTCTAGTTATGGTGATGGGTATCAAGTATCATTATGAAATATGTGCAGGTTGGCAGCAAGCATTTGGCCGATGAGATGGGGGGGGGAGCTGATAGAGGGAAAGCATTTGGTTTTACCTGAAAACCTTGGGAAGAGTGGATCCTTTTTTCTGGAGGTGATGCCAGATTTTTCAATGGTATTGGCTGATATGACTTTTCATACACCTGTTGCATTTACGAAACTCGCAAATTCAGATCATTTCTACCTGGTGTATTACGACTTTAGCGACGGGACTAGCGGCCGTTGATGAGGTGGATTATCACATCCGTTATCCATCGAAATTTGGAGTGGGATTTACGGATATCAGCTTGCTGAAGTAGTTTAAAGTTTTTATCTTTAACTATAACCTAACATCTATTTTATGAAAAGTCTCTCGAAACTATCTCTGATTGTACTTTTTCTTTTTTCTTGTGTCTCTACGAAGAAATTATTTGAGAAAGGAGAGTATGACAAAGCTTTTTATGCTGCCATTGGCGACCTTAAAAAGAAGCCGACAGATGCTGAGGCTTTAAAAATCCTTCCAGATGCTTACAAAGAGGCTACTGCTAAGTATGAGCAGGATATCCTGGTGGCCAAGAGCGGTAAAGGCAGAAAATCCGAGCAATTGGCAGGGATATACAATGGCTATTTGTCGCTGCAAAAAATGTACGATGCTATTGAAAATTCCGGACTTAAAATCAGCGCCTTCAGTCCAAGAAATTATACTGTTGAATTGAATCAGGCGGCTTTGAATGCTGCAGAGGCACACTATAATAGGGGATTGCTGCTTTTACAGCGTAATGACCGGGTGAGTGCACGAAAGGCTTATGATAATCTGAAGCGGGCCGACAATTATATGCCGGGTTATAAAGATGTGATTGAAAAAAAACAGGAGGCTTATGATGCTGCAATTACCAATGTCCTGGTGAGTAAATTTGACCAGCGTTTTGGCTATTATAATATCAATGGCAGTTTCTTTGAACAAGACATCCTTTGGAATCTTAATAATATCGGTAATTCCAACTATTATGAGTTTTATGGGCTTAATGACAGATCTGCTGGAAACAGGCGAATTGATCAGTATATGGAACTTTCTATGTATGATATATGGTTTAGTAATCTGGCCACCAATAATTATACTTATAATGTATCGAAAAAAATTACTGTAAAGAGTGATAAGGTGGCCGGGAGTAGCAGCACTATTACTGTTACGGCTACTATAAGGGCTACAAGAAGAGTAGTGAATTCAAGAGCTGTAATGGATTACCGCATTACCGATGCTGTCACCAGAAAAACAATTGCTTCAGAGCGCATTCCGGCGCAATATACCTGGGAAAAGCTTACCGGTAAGTATTTTGGTGATTCAAGGGCATTGAGTGATCGGGATTGGGCCATTGTTAATGGTTCTTTTAATAACAGTCCGGATTATAATGAACTGTATAGGGAACTCACCCGTCAGATCATGACGCAGTTTAATTTCAAAATGCGGGATATTTACCGTTGATATCAGTTGAAACCCTTTATCCAAATTGTCGAAATTAATGAGGAAGAGGGTTTAAAGATTTGTTGGAGGACTAGAAATTTAACACCAACTTTTTAGCCAGTTCTATTTCCATTTTAGTTATTGTATGAGGTCTTCCTGAATAAATCTTTACGGTAACATTAGCATTCATTTTTTTCATAATTCCCTCGCTGACTTCAACTCTTGAAACCGGTACATGGGGATCAG
Source organism: Pedobacter nyackensis (assembly GCF_900176505.1). Classification (GTDB taxonomy): domain Bacteria; phylum Bacteroidota; class Bacteroidia; order Sphingobacteriales; family Sphingobacteriaceae; genus Pedobacter; species Pedobacter nyackensis. The sequence continues at coordinate 54,445 of NZ_FWYB01000017.1, forward strand.
GATCGCCAGTAGTGATGAGTACAGGCATTTGCTTAAAGTTGCCTTTATAATTTTGCATATTGATCTCTTTCCCGATTAAGCCACCTGTAAATGCTACGGCTCCGCCATATCTGGCGGCGTGCCTGGTGATGTATTCCAGCGTTAAGCAAGCACCCTGAGAAAAACCTATAAAGTAGATTTGTTCCTGAGGGATACCAGCTTTTTCAATATCAGAGACCAGCCCTCTGATAAGGGATAGTGCCGAATCCAATGCGGGCTGGTTATCTTTTACAGGTGCCATAAAACTATACGGATACCAACTGTGGCTGGTAGCCTGCGGGGCAAAAAGGGCAGCTTCTTCTATTTTTAAATGGTTATTCAGGGAGAGGATGTCTGCCGCAGACGCTCCCCTTCCGTGAATGAAAATAATGGCTCTTTTTGCTTCCGCTACCGGAACCCCCGCTGTAATGATATCTTTTTGATGTGTGTACATGTTACGCTAATTTTGGTAAAACACCTTCTATTTCTTCTCTGATACTTTCGTATTGTGCAGGTAATTTTAAATTTTGACCAAGTTCTTCAATAGGTTCATCAATTGTAAAACCCGGATTATCGGTTGCCAATTCAAAAAGTACGCCTCCTGGTTCTCGGAAATACAAGGAATAAAAGTAATTGCGGTCTATCTTCTCAGTAATGTTCAAACCCAGTTCTACAATTTTATCTCTGAAGTACATCAATGTGGCTTCGTCTTTTACCCTGAAGGCAACATGGTGTACGGAACCTCCGGCTACATGGCCGATAGCTTCTCCCGGGGCTTCAACCAAATCAACAATAGCAGCATGTTCCACAGCATCCGTAATAAAACGTGAACGGTTTACTTCTGTTTCTGCTAATTTATAACCAAATATATGGGTTAAAACTGCCGCAGTAGCTTCCATTTTGTTTGTGGTAATGGTAATATGATGGAAGCCATGGATAGCATGGGTTTTATCCACTTCTTTTGTTTCCCATTGCGGTCTGGTGTCTTTTACTTTAGCCTCTGTTAATTCAAATTTCAATCCATCTGGGTCAAGAAATGTAAGGTAACGTTCGCCAAATTTAGTTGCAGGTTTGTTATATATAATGTTGTGTTCTTCAAAACGGTTTTGCCAAAATGCTAGACTTCCAGCCGGAACGCTATAGCCTATTTCTGTAACCTGTTTGGTGCCTCTTCGACCTGCCTGAATACCTTCCCATGGGAAAAATGTTAAGATGCTCCCAGGTGTTCCTTTTTCATCCCCATAATAAAAGTGATAGGTATGTGGATCATCAAAATTTACGGTTTTTTTTATCAGTCTTAAACCCAGAATACCGGTATAAAAATCATAATTCCTTTTGGCATTACCCGCAATAGCTGTAATATGGTGTATTCCTAATATCTCGTTTTTCATCGTGTTTATTTTTTAATTACAACACAAAATTAAGGTTTGAATGTTTTATAAATCTTACCATAGATTAAGAAATGCTTTGCTGAATTTGTATATTACAATTATGACTGAATTTTAATAAATGCGATTTTTAGAATAAAAGAAAACCCGTAATTTAGCGGTTCCTTATTATAGGCAGCAGAATTAGTTAAGATGAAAAAGAATTTTGTATCCAATTCCCAGGAATCGATAAGAATGTTTAAGAACCCATTGTTCGAATCATTGTCTAAAGTACCTTATTATGTACCTTTAATAGTTTATATACCAGTTATTTGTTATTTTTTCTGGGCGTCAATTCGAACTAATGGTTTTTTGATATTTTTAGCACATCTTTTTCTAGGTTTACTGATCTGGACATTTACAGAGTATGTGTTACATCGTTTTGTATTTCACTTTTATCCTTCTTCTGAATGGGGTAAGCGCGTTCATTTTATTTTTCATGGGGTACACCACGATTATCCAAATGATGCACAAAGGTTGGTAATGCCGCCTTCTGCAAGTATACCTCTGGCTGCAGCATTTTACTTCCTTTTCATGTGGATGCTACCTGTGAATTTGTTGGATGGTTTCTTTGCCGGTTTTATACTAGGCTACCTGTTTTACGATATGACTCATTATATGTTGCACCATGCTCAGTTTAAAAATGGGGTATGGAAAAGAATTAAACAACATCATATGTTACATCATTACGACGATTCTACCAAAGGCTACGGAGTAACGTCTGCGTTATGGGATAAAATCTTCGGTTCTGATTTTCTAAAAAAATAAAACACTTTTGTGGAGATTCTTTGATCCGCATGCTTAAATCGCTGATTTGTAGTGTGGTTTTTATCGGTTGTTTTTCTAATCATTCTTTTCTGGAAACAAAAAATATGATTTAAAATTTGGTTAATAGGATTACGGTTACTATCTTCGGGTACGTACACATAATTCCATTACATGAAAGGAATACTACTATTTCTGGTATTGATTACAGGTGTTGCACTTACTGGTTATGTTAGTGGGGTGGATAAAAGTGTGTCTTCTGATGATTCGGTTAGGTTAGCAACGAAAACTGTAATTTCTAATTTAAATGTAGCCTGGGAAATTACCTGGGGCCCCGACAACTGGATTTGGTTTACTGAGCAGGGGGGGAGTTTAAGTAAGGTTAATCCCGAAACTGGTGAAAGGAAAATTCTACTCCATATTCCTGAAGTATATAGGTATCGTTCATTGGGCCTATTAGGTATGGCGGTTCATCCTGATCCGAAGAAACCTTATGTCTTTTTGGATTATACGTATAAAAATGGTACTTCTATTTTATCCAAGCTGGTTAGATATACTTATACAGCGGATACGTTGATCAATCCTGTAATTTTATTAAATGATATTCCTGGTGCTACTGGTCATAATGGTTCACGTGTTACTATAGCTCCCGATGGGAAGGTAATGATGTCTACCGGAGATGCCGTAAAAGGTGCCAATGCGCAAAACAGCGGTTCAATAAATGGTAAAATACTTCGTATTAATATTGATGGTACTATCCCAGCTGATAATCCTTTTCCGGGGAGTCCGGTTTGGTCACTGGGCCATCGCAATGCGCAAGGCCTGGCCTTTGGGAGGAAAGGAATACTCTTTAGTAGCGAACATGGTGATGCCGTAGAGGATGAACTTAATGTGATTAAAAAGGGGGCTAATTACGGCTGGCCATTTGTAGAGGGCTTTTGTGATACTGAGAAAGAACAGGCTTTCTGTAAAACAACTGAAGTCACGGTGCCTGTAAAATCCTGGACTCCTGTTATTGCTCCTGCAGGGATCGCTTATTACAATTCATCCACTATACCCGGCTGGAGAAATAGCTTATTGTTGGTTACGCTTAAAACGCAGAGTTTAAGGGTGCTGAAACTTAATGAGGCTGGAAATGAAGTGCTTTCGGAAAAGACATATCTGGATCACGAGTTTGGCCGTTTACGTGGGGTATGTGTTTCTCCGGCTGGAGATGTATATGTTTCGACGAGTAACCGCGACTGGAATCCAGGGGAAGGCTATCCTAAAAAAGAGGATGATCGGATTATTAAAATATTTCCGGCCAAAGCTGGTTCGACTATCGTAACACAGAAGAAAACGGTAAAGCCGGTTTTATTACCAGGCGCAGTGATTTATAACAATTATTGCACATCCTGCCATAAAAGTGATGGAAAGGGGATAGCAGGTATATTTCCACCTTTGAAAGGTACTTCACAGGTTTTGGGGGATAAAAATACATTGATACACATTATGTTGAAAGGCCTATCGGGCCCAATAACTGTTAAGGGACAGAAATACAATCAGGAAATGCCGGCTTTCAATTTTCTGAGTAATAAAGATATTTCACTTGTAGCCAGCTACATACGTACTCAATTTGGAAATAAAGCGAGTACTGTGAGTGAAGCTGAAGTATCTAAGGTAAGGGCGGCAAAGAAGTAGCAGCAGACTTTTTAATGAAACTGGTTGTTTTTACAACTCCATAAATACAATAATTACAATTCTCGGGTACGTACACATTGTTGACGAATTTATAAATTGACCAAATAAATCAATAACCAAACCAATAACCAAACCAAATGAACTATGGACAGAACTTCTACTAAACATGTAAGGCCGATTACATTGTTTTTATTGCTAGCACTATGTTTGATGCTGCCTGTAAGCTCAAAGGCTCAGCAACTTAAAAACTTGATTGGTACAGTTACGGATGCAGCTACTGGAGAGCCCATACCAGCTGTAACTATTAAAGTAAAGCGAACAAATGCGGTTGTTGCAACTGGTGCTAATGGCAAGTATGGGCTTAAGGTGAGCAATGCTGATGTACTAACATTTTCCTATCTGGGATACGAGGTGAAAACATTGACCGTTGGAGAAAAAACAATATTAAATGTTGCACTTAAACCAACAATCAATTCTTTAAATGAGTTGGTAGTAATAGGTTATGGTAGCGTAAAGAAATCAGAATTGGTTGGATCTGTAGGACAGGTTAATATGCAGGATATTGCAAAAGCTCCAGTTTCATCTTTTGCTGAAGCACTCGCCGGTCGTGTTGCTGGTGTGCAGGTATCATCGGCAGATGGTCAACCTGGTTCCGGAATGGATATTGTTATCAGGGGGGCAAATTCCCTTACCCAAAGTAATACTCCATTGTATGTTATCGATGGTTTTCCGATTGAAGATGCGGATGCTGCCGCCCTAAATCCTGATGATATTGAAACCATTAACATTTTAAAAGATGCATCTGCTACTGCAATTTATGGTTCAAGAGCTGCAAATGGTGTTATACTTATAGAAACCAAGAAGGGGAAAGTAGGGAAGCCTATAGTTTCTTTAAATAGTTCAGTCGGATTTCAGGAAGTAAGTAAACAAATGGAGTTAATGAGCCCTTATGAGTTTGTTAAGTATCAATATGAATTTAATCCTGTTACTGCTACTGCCAGATATCTTACAGGTGGCCGAACAATTGAATCCTACAAAGACAGAGAGGCTATAGATTGGCAGGGATTGATATTTCGTAAGTCACCTACGATGATCAATAACATAGCTTTACGTGGGGGCAATACAGCTACGAAATATGCTTTGTCAGGCTCTATTTATGATCAGAAAGGAATAATTATCAATACGGATTACAACCGTTATCAGGGACGTGTTGCAGTTGATCAAATCATCAGCAAAAAATTTAAAGCTGGCGTAATTGCAAATTACAGTAAAATTACAACGTTTGGACAGCAGGTAGCTGATGGGAATGGAACTTCATTTACCTCTTATTTGTTAACAAGAGTATGGGGATATAGACCTGTTAGCGGGAATGTTGACGTTGATCTTGTTGAGGAGGAATCGGACGCGGATAATGTAAACCAGTTCGACATCAGGTTAAACCCAATAATTACCAGTAATAATGATTACACGAAAAGTAAAACCGCCGATTTATTGGCAAATGGCTATATCGATTATGCGATAACCAGTAATCTAACATTGAGAGCTATGGGCTCTGTTTCGAGCAAACAGAGAAGAAGGGATATTTTTTATAATTCTAAAACACCACAAGGCAGTCCGTTAAATATTTTAAATACTAAAGGAATTAATGGCTCCGTGTTGTTTACGGAAGGCGATACATGGTCTAACGACAATACCCTTACTTACAACAAGACCTTTAATAAGATTCATAAATTAACAGCATTAGCGGGTCTTTCTTTCCAGGGTACAAATTCGTCTGCTTATGGCTATTATGCACAAGGACTTCCCAATGAGCAGCTTGGTCTTTCTGGCCTGGACGAAGGAATCCCTTATTTAGGAGTCGCTTCAGAAAGTAATAACACCATGGTATCTGCCTTTGGAAGGGTGTCTTATGGTTATAAATCAAAGTATTTGGTAGAAGGTACTTTGAGGGCTGATGCTTCCAGTAAATTTGCTGCCGGGCATAAATGGGGATATTTTCCTTCGGCTTCTTTTGCCTGGAATATGCATCTGGAAAATTTCATGAAGGAACTTACAGTAGTTTCTAATTCTAAACTTAGATTAAGTTATGGAAGTAGTGGGAATAACAGGGTAGGAGATTTTGATTATTTTTCACGACTAGCATTCCCCTTGGGTAGCTCTTATTCCTTTAATAATGGACAACCATCCCAAGCTGTTATTTTAAGTACCCCCGGAAATTTGGACTTGAAGTGGGAAACTACAAAGCAGTTAAACGTTGGATATGATTTAGGCTTATTTAAAAATAGGATTGAATTTACTGTTGATCTGTATAAAAAAATCACAAGCGATCTACTATTACTGGCAGATCTACCCGCTACGAGTGGATTTATCAAAGCTCCGAAAAATATAGGTAAAATACAGAATCAGGGTATTGAATTTGGCTTAAACACAATTAATATTAAGAATAAGTCTTTTTCCTGGACCAGTAATTTTAACATAAGTTTTAATCAGAATAAAATTTTAGAATTGGTTGAGAATCAGGATTATTTGCCGGCAGTCGCAACCTTTGAAAGTCAGTACAATAGTGCGCCGCTATACATCGCCAGAATTGGACAACCTGCGGGCATGATGTATGGATACCTCTTTGATGGCATTTATCAGTATTCAGATTTTGAAAATCCGGCACCGGGTAGGTATGTGCTTAAAAGCAATGTTTCTACGAATGGAAACCTGGCAAATGTGATCCAACCAGGTGATATTAAATATAAGGATTTGAACGGCGATGGAGGCATCGATGGCTATGATATGGCAGTTATTGGCCGTGGACAACCGATACATACCGGAGGTTTTTCTAATAATTTTTCCTATATGAATTTTGACCTGAACTTGTTTTTTCAATGGTCTTATGGAAATCAAATATACAATGCCAATAGATTGATGTTTGAAGGGAATGGTAATGTACGGACAGATCTAAATCAATTTGCCAGTTATGTAAATCGTTGGAGTCCGGAAAATCAAACAAATGAAAATTTTAGAGCTAATGGACAGGGACCAATCGGATTGCATTCATCTCGAGTGGTTGAAGATGGATCCTATTTAAGACTGAAAACTTTTTCTTTAGCTTATAATATCCCTCCTAAGTTTTTGAAAATGTTTTATTTAACAAGGCTGCGTTTTAATGTTTCGGCCCAGAATCTATTAACCTTCACAAAGTACTCTGGAATGGATCCTGAAGTATCGGTGCGTAACAATGTACAAACTCCTGGATTTGATTTTTCGGGATACCCAAGAGCCAAAACAATCGTCTTTGGTTTAAATGCTACTTTTTAATAATTGTAATACTCATAGATATGAAATATATATATAGTCTTTTATTTGCTTTTGCATTATTGAGCATATCATCGTGTAAGAAATTTTTGGATACTACACCTGCAGATTTTCTTTCTCCCAAAACTTATTATGTGAATGAACAACAATTGGGGATGGCTTTAACTGGTGTTTATGATGTATTGGGAAATGCATATTCTACCCTTGTTCATTATAGATTGGGATTTGAAGGGGATGAAGGGTACTTCGCCCGAACTTCACCTATATCGGGCCCTCAGGTTTATGATTTCACCTCGGGACATGCAGATATTAATTCTTTTTGGAGCAATTTATATACGGGAATTGGCCGTGCCAATGTTATATTGGCAAATGTCGACAACAATAAAGAAATCAGTGCTTCAGTTCGTGCCCAAATAGCTGGCGAAGCTAAATTTTTAAGGGCTTACTATTATTTCTTATTGGTTCAGAATTTTGGTGGTGTACCTATTGTTTTGACTCCATTATCATCTGTTAAGGATACAGAAATAGCCAGGTCTTCAGTAAAGGAGGTTTACGATCAAATTGTAAAAGATATGATTGAGGCAGAGCCTGTTGTGCCTTCTATCAAGTCTTTGAACTATGGTGGAAGGGTTAATAAGTCTGCAGTACGTGGTATGCTGGCGCGTGTTTATCTGTATATGGCAGGCTTTCCGCTAAAGGATGTTTCAAAATATGCTGAAGCCAGGGATTGGGCAAAAAAGGTAATAGATGATACCGATGCAGGTCACGATCTAAATGAATCATATGCAAAGGTGTTTATTAATTATGCCGCAGACGCATATGATATTAAAGAAAGTATTTTCGAAGTGGAGTATTGGGGTAACAGGACCGATGCGTATACCGAAACCGGTGGTATTGGATATGTGAATGGCCCTCAGAATTCAAATGCCTTGACGGGCGCAGGTTTTGGTGGTATAAGAGCTACGGCTGATTTATATCTGCTATACAAAGCCGGAGATATGAGAAGAGATTGGTCGATAGCTAACTTTAATTATGCTAATACAGGTGTAAACGGTGCCAGGACAATGGTCACAGCTGTATCCCGATCTGCTTTGTATGCTAGATCTGTTGGGAAATATAGACGGGAATTTGAAGTTGTAACGCCTAAAACAGCTAGTGCTACCCCTATAAATTGTCCGCTGCTCCGGTTTTCAGATGTATTGTTAATGTATGCTGAAGCGATTAACGAAATTTCTGGTCCTACTCCGGATGCAATTGATGCTGTAAATAGAGTAAGATCCAGGGCCTGGTCTAAGGGCATAAAAGCGGTAACCATTACAAATGGAGGCGCAGGATATACCACTGCCCCAACAGTTACTTTTAGTGGAGGAGGAGGCGCCGCAGCCACTGCCACAATTTCAGGAGGTAAAGTAACAGCGCTTACTTTTCCATTTAATCCGTTAACCAGCGGAACTCAAACAGGAATCTACACTTCGGTGCCTATTATTACATTTAGCGGTGGCGGAGCAACTACAAATGCAACAGCAACGGCCACAATATATACTCAAGATGATTCCAAATTGTCAGCTCAGGAGACCTCATCACCTGAAGACTTTCGTCAGCTTATTTATGATGAAAGATCCCGTGAATTGGCTTTCGAAACTTTAAGAAGGGCAGATTTAATCCGTTGGGACATTTTTGTTTCGAGAATGCAACAGCTGGGTAATACAGCTGAAAAGGATGTTCCGGGAGCCTATTATGCTAAGGGATACAGAAATGTTTCAGAGAAAAATAAAGTATGGCCCATTCCATTAAGAGAAATGACCCTGAACAAAGCATTGATACAGAATCCAAAATGGTAGTTTTTAAAGATAAATTAGATATGAAACTCATATATATATTAGTGCTTGGTGTAGTGTTAATTACATCATGTAACAAAAAGATTGAACTAGAAGGAGGCACTCCGGATTTTACGGTTAAGCTTCAAAAGGCAATAATCAAGGTTAATGAAGAGGCAGTGTTTCTATTCGAAGGGAATGCCGGAATCGTATCATTCTTTTCTGGTGAGGTTGGGAGTGATTACAATTTCAGAAAGGAAAGAATACTCACAACTGAGGATCTTAGAATGTCATTTACCAGTGCAATATCGACAGGTGGAACACAGGTTAATCAACTTTCAATTATGGCATCTACTGATTTCAACGGTAATTATTCCAGCTTCGCAAATATTCAGTCGGCCAACTGGCAAAACATAACCAGTAGGTTTACTCTGGGGACAAATGCCACATTTGTTAATTCGACAGAAAAAAATATTTATGACCTTATTGTTCCTGGAAAACCATTATACATCGCTTATAAATATCTGACAAAACCACAGGCCACTGCCGGAGTGGCAAGACCTTGGTTGATCCGCGCTTTTGCACTAAATAGCACAACAAACCAGGGAAATGTTCCGGTTGCTGATATGTTTAATTCGGGTTTTGTGATTGTTGATCAAAATCCAGAAACTGCTCCTGCGGCATCATCAGTAAATACTACAACAATTACCATGTTGGGGAATGAATTTACCGCTGAGAATGATCCCCAAACAGAAAATTGGGCAGTAAGTAAGGCTATTTATGCTGAAAAAATAGATAAAGGACCAGATCGTCCAATACCAATAAAAGGGAACTCTGACAGGCAGTTAAAGACGTTCAATTATGTATATAAAACCAAAGGCGTATTTAAGGTTTATTTTATTGGCTCCAATATTAATGTCTACGATAACAAAACCATTATCAGGGAACTTGAAGTTACAGTTGAAGATTAAAATGAGATTAAAATGTGTTATGCACATCATGATGTGCTTTCTGCTTATTTCAAACATTGTGTCGGGCCAATCCGAATCGAATCCACGTAAGGCTATCTGGACAAAAATTTCTCCTTATTTTGCTCCTCCGGCAGAACACAAGGATAAATATGGTGACTTCAAATCGCCTTTAAAATTTTATAGTGGTAAAGAGGTAAAGTCGAAGGCCGATTGGGCTAAAAGAAGGAAAGAGATTGCTGATCGATGGAATGGAATGATGGGGACTTGGCCTCCTTTTCTTAAAGATCAAAAAATGGAATTCCTTGATACCATTAGGAAGGACGGCTTCACACAATATAGGGTCAGGTTTAAATGGACACCCAATGAAGTAACTGAAGGTTATCTTTCCGTGCCTGATGGAAAGGGTAAGATGCCTGCTGTCATTACAGTCTTTTATGAGCCGGAAACAGCCATAACCAAGGGGAAATTGGAGCGTGACTTTGCATATCAGCTTACCAACCGTGGATTCATTACTTTATCCATCGGGACTAAGCAGGCTTCTTTGGATAAAACTTTTTCTATTTATTATCCTAATATAGAGCAAACAAGAATTCAACCTTTGTCTGCACTTGGCTATGCCGCCGCAAATGCCTGGTATGTGCTTTCTGCAGTGCCAGAGGTAGATGCTTCAAGAATAGGTATCATGGGACATTCGTTTGGTGGTAAATGGGCTATGTTTGCTTCCTGCTTATTTGATAAGTTTGCTTGTGCTGTATGGTCTGATCCCGGCATAGTATTTAATGAATCGCGCGAATCGGTTAATTACTGGGAGCCCTGGTACCTGGGGTATCAGCCTAAACCCTGGCGCAAAAGAGGGTTGATCACTCAAGATAACCCAGTGAAGGGGCTTTATCCTAAATTAGTCGCTGAGGGATACAACCTGCACGAATTACATGCGTTGATGGCACCAAGACCATTCCTGGTATCAGGTGGATCGGAGGATCCTAAAGCGCAATGGATCCCGCTTAATCATACCATAAAAGTAAACAACTTACTTGGGGCTAAAAACCGGGTAGCGATGACCAATCGCGAATTACACTCCCCTAATCCCGAATCAAATGAAGTTGCATTTCTGTTTTTTGAGTACTTTTTAAAATATAATGGAACTGCAGCATTAAAGTAAAATCAAACCTTATGAATTTACAAATCGACCAAATAAACCAGTAACCAAACCAAATGAACTATGGACAGAAAAACTACTAAACTCGTAAAACTCTGTGTTTTTGTTTCGTTTCTCATGATGGTTTTTGTCACGCCGCTGACCGCTCAGCAGCTGAAGAATGTTGTAGGAACAGTGACAGATGCAAATACAGGGGAGACCATACCTGCGGTTAGTATTAAGCTAAAGCGAACAAATGCGGTAATCACTACCGATGCGAATGGTAAATACGGAATCCGGGCGAATGATAAAGATTATCTTATATTCTCTTACGTAGGATATGAAACACGGACCTTGATGGTAGGGGCTAAAACAACGCTCAATGTAGCTTTGAAAAGCGTTCCCAACGCCCTAAATGAAGTGGTTGTAATCGGGTATGGCGCTGTAAAGAAAAGTGATCTGACAGGCTCAGTAGGGATTGTAAATATGGATGATCTGATCAAGGCTCCGGTAGCATCCTTTGCCGAAGCGCTTGCCGGCAGAATTGCAGGCGTACAGGTTTCTTCTTCCGATGGGCAACCCGGTGTGGGAATGGACATTGTAATTAGAGGAGCGAATTCCTTAACGCAGAGTAATTCTCCTTTGTATGTTATTGATGGTTTTCCCGTTGAAGAACCTGACAATGCAGCATTGAATCCAGATGATATTTTGTCAATTAATATTCTTAAAGATGCCTCTGCAACGGCTATTTATGGTTCCAGGGGAGCCAATGGGGTAATTATTATAGAGACAAAAAAAGGTAAAATTGGTAAACCTGTGGTTGCCTTGAGTAATTCCTTTGGATTTCAACAACCTCAGAAAACAATAAAAATGATGAATGCTTATGAATTTGTAAAGTTGCAAACGGAAATAAGCGCCACGAATGCTGCTGCATCGTATTTTCAGAATGGAAGGAACCTTGAGTTTTACCGAACTGCAGAAAGTATAGATTGGCAGGATAAAGTGCTTCGTCAGGCTCCTATGCAAATTCATAATATTTCATTAAGGGGGGGCACTTCACAAACGCGTTACTCTATATCCGGATCTATTTTTGACCAGGAAGGTATTATTCTAAATACAGGATCTAACCGGTATCAGGGGCGGGTTACGATTGATCAGACTATTAGTAAAAAGATTAAAGTAGGAGTAACTGCAAATTACAGTAAGATTATGAGAAATGGGCAATTGGTTGCCGCAGGAGGGAATGCAAATTTTACCGCCTTTATGATGTATAGAACCTGGGCTTACAGGCCAACTACAGGTACCAATGTTAATTTGATAGATTATGACGATGACCCGGATAATACTAATGTTTCAGACCTTAGAATAAATCCTGTAGTTTCAAGTTTAAATGATTACACACGCACTGGAACTACTGATTTTACGGCCAATGCTTACCTTCAGTATGATATTCTAAAAGAATTATCCTTAAAAATTACCGGGACCACAAATAGCAAGAAATCTAAGTTAGATCGATTCTTTAATTCTAAAACTCCACAGGGAAGCCCATTAAACCGTTTTAATAGTTTGGGGGTAAATGGTTCTGTAAGAAACCTGGAAAATGAGATTTGGTCGAATGAGAATATCCTTACCTATAATAAGACATTTAATAAAGATCATAAATTAACAGTGATGGGTGGTTTCTCTATACAAAGCTCCTCTAGTAATTCGTATGGTTATTCTGCGCAGGGGCTCCCTAATGAAGAGCTTGGAATGCCAGGTTTAGATGAAGGTAAGCCCTTCGGTGGTGTTGCCAATGCAAGTGATAACGCCCTGATGTCTTTATATGGAAGGATAGAATATAATTATAAATCAAAATATTTACTTACAGCCACCTATCGGGCAGATGGGTCATCTAAGTTTTACATGGCAAATCGATGGGGATATTTTCCGTCCGCAGCTTTTGCCTGGAACATGCAAAAGGAGTATTTTATGAAATCCTGGACAAAGATTTCAAACGCTAAGTTGAGGATTAGTTACGGGGTTACAGGAAACAACAGGATTGGGGATTTTGATTATTTCTCAAACCTAGCCCTACCGATGGGTAATTCTTATTCCTTTAATAACGGAACACCAACACAGAGTATTGTACTTAGTAAACTTGGTAATCCCAAATTAAAATGGGAAAGTACAGAGCAAGCTAATATTGGATATGATCTGGGCTTATTTAACAATAGACTAGAATTTACGGTTGATGTATACAGAAAAACGACCAGAGATTTATTGCTAAATGCTGATATGCCAGCTGCAAGTGGTTATGCAAAGGCATTTAAGAATATTGGTAGCATTAGAAACGATGGCATGGAGTATAGTTTAAATACTATAAACATCAGTAGCAAAACTTTTAATTGGTCAACAGGTTTCAATATCTCCTTCAATAAAAATAAAGTACTGGCATTGGCAAGGAATCAGGAACGTATGTTCTCTACGGTAAGAGTGGGACAGGATAGTCCACAGTTATATGTTTCTGAAATAGGTAAACCGGCAGGCTTGTTTTATGGGCGGATATTTGATGGGGTTTACCAATATGAAGATTTTGAGAATCCTTCACCAGGTGTTTATGTATTAAAGAAAAATGTACCAGGTAATGGGCAGACTGTTCCTATACAGCCCGGACATATTAAATACAGGGATATTAATGGTGATGGTGTGGTTGACGATAACGATATGACCGTTATTGGTAGTGGGCAACCGCTTCATACCGGTGGTTTTTTAAACAATCTGAGTTATAAAGGAATTAGTCTCAGTGTCTTTTTACAATGGTCGTACGGGAATCAGATTTACAATGCCAATAGGATGATGCTCGATGGGAATTACCTTGGCTTGGCTAATACCAATCAGTATGCTAGTTATGTGAATAGGTGGTCGCCGGAAAACCCAACCAATGAAAATTATAAACCAGGTGGACATGGACCTGCTGGAGCGCAATCTACCAGAGTCCTTGAAGATGGCTCATATATCCGTCTAAAAACAGTGTCATTGGGGTATTCAATTCCTTCCAGATACATTAAGAAAATGTATATGAGCAGTTTGAGTTTGGTTGTCTCCGCTCAGAATTTATATACGTTCACCAATTATTCGGGAATGGATCCTGAGGTCTCCGTGTTAAATTCAGTACTTACTCCAGGTTTTGATTACTCGGCTTATCCACAAGCAAGGACCTTGAATTTTGCCCTTAAAGCCTCATTTTAATCATTGTTTTACTTGAAATATTTAGCAATATGAAATTGAAATATAGTTGTCTGCTTATCCTATGCTTGTTAGTTTCGCTTTCTTGCAAAAAGTTGGATACCAAACCACAGGACTTTCTTCCTCCAGAAGCTTATTACAACACTGAGGAAAAGTTAAATGCTTCTCTAACCGGTGTATATGATGCCTTGGGTTCTACCGGACTTTATGGAAGCCGTATGTGTTATTTACTCGGTTTGGAAGCCGATGAAGGCTATTATGCACGGTCGACTACTCCAATAGGACCTCATGAATATAATTTTACGGCAAGCCATGCAAATATCAACATGTATTGGACTACGCTTTATACAGGTATTACCCGGGCGAATGCATTGTTAGCTAATGTCGACAATAACCCAGAGATTAAAGCCGGGATCAGATCTCAAATTCGTGGTGAGGCTTTATTCTTAAGGGGTTACTATTATTTTATGTTGGTGCAAAGTTTTGGTGGAGTTCCTCTTGTGTTAAAACCTACATTGGATGTTGATGATGTTGACATCCCACGTGCAACCGATAAAGAGGTTTATGATCAGATTCTGAAAGATATGAAGGAGGCGGAGGGATTGGTCGCAAAAATCAACTTATTAGGCTATAGCGGACGTGTAAGCAAATCAGCTGTAAGAGGAATTTTAGCTCGTGTTTGTTTATTTATGGCTGGTTATCCACTAAAAGATATATCCAAGTATGCTGAGGCGAGAGAATGGGCAAAAAAGGTGATTGATGATACAGAAGCTGCGCACGATTTGAATCCAAGCTATTCAAGCATATTTATAAAGTATGCCAGAGACGAATACGACATTAAAGAAAGTATATGGGAGGTTGAATTCTGGGGGAATAATGGAGAGTCGTATACAGAGGCGGGAGGTGTTGGTTATCTGAATGGACCGGCTTCAGCAAATACGGATACGGGCGAGGGCTTTGGCGGTGTAAGAGCTACGGCAAGTTTATACCAGCTGTATAAGGCAGGTGATTTGAGACGAGACTGGTCTATAGCCGGCTTTACCTATAATGCTACCGGAGCTACCGGTGCAAAAACAGCCATAACAACTGTTAGTGTAGCTACTTTATACAATAGGACTTCTGGAAAATATAGGAGGGAATATGAGCTTGTTTTACCAAAGTCAAGAAGTGTTACCCCAATAAACTTTCCACTATTACGCTATTCTGATGTATTGCTGATGTTTGCAGAAGCCGACAATGAGATTAATGCTACACCAAGTACGGAAGCGGTAGATGCGGTAAATAAGGTGCGTCAGCGGGCATGGTCTACAGGTATCAAGGCTATAACAGTTACCAATGGTGGTGCTAATTATACTTCAGCGCCAACTGTAACCATTTCAGTTCCGGCCGCAGGTGGTGTAAGGGCAATGGCGACAGCTGTGATTTCCACTTCGACAAAGAAAGTTACTTCAATACCTTTAGTTTTTGACGGAGTTACAGGCACGCAAATGGGTAGTAATTATACATCGGCCACCATAACCATTTCTGGCGGCGGTGGTACGGGCGCTACAGCCACAGCTACAGTTCATAAGCTTACAGATGCTAATGTTCCTGCAGCAGATATGGCATCACAGGAAGATTTCCGCCAGTTTATTCAGGATGAGCGTGCGAGGGAACTTTGCTTTGAGACTTTACGCAAAGGCGATCTGATCCGATGGGGCATTTTTGTCTTTACCATGAACAAGATCGGTGATCAGGTAACACAACAGGTGCCAACGGCTTACTGGGCTCAGCGCTATCACAATGTAAAAGAAAAGCATCTGCTATGGCCAATACCTACTTCAGAGTTGGCTGTAAATAATGCACTGAAACAAAATCCATACTGGTAATCAAATTAAAAGGAATCAAATGAAGCTCAAATATTATAGTATACTGCTTGCATTAATCGCGTTAGGTTCGTGTAGTAAAGAAATTGAAATAGATAAAGGTATTGAAGACTTTAAAGTTAAAACAACTTCACTTACCTATAAAGTAAATGATGACGTGAATTTTGAATTTGAGGGTAATGCTAATCTTGTTACTTTTTTTTCAGGAGAAACGTTTAATCAGTATGATTTTAAGGAGGGGCGGATTGTAGAAACCAATGGGCTCGATCTGGGATTTACCAGTGCAAATCCCGTACTAACCGGTGGCCAAAGTAATCAACTTTCGGTAATGGCTTCAACAGATTTTAATGGTGATTATAACAGTTTTTCCAGTGTGCAGCAGGCTACCTGGACAGACATTTCCAGCAGATTTGTATATGGAACCAGTGCTACTTTTGTCGCCTCCGGGACTAAATCAATAGCCGATCTGATTGCTGCCGGAAAACCATTATATATTGCTTACAAGTACATTACGAGGCCACAATTGATCTCTGGCCCTGCGCGTTCCTGGCTGGTGCAAGGTTTTTCCATTACGAGTAATACTAGTGTAGGAACACTCACTTTAACTGATATGAATAATGCAGGTTTCAGAATTGTTGACCAGAATGCTGAAACGGCTCCGGCTAAATCAAGTGTATCTATATCAAGGGTTACGCTAAATGGAAATGAGTTTACGCTGGAGAATGATCCACAAACAGAGAATTGGGCTATCAGTAAGCCCATTTATACAGGTTTAATTGACAATGGGCCAGATCGTCCAGTATCAATTAAAGGAACCGCGGATGCACCGTTAAAAAAGTATACCTATAACTACAGCAAGAAAGGTGTTTATCAGGTGTATTTCATTGCCACAAATGTAAATGTATATCAGAAGGAAGACGTGGTTAGGAAGCTGGAAATTACAATTACAGATTAACACAAAATGAGGGCAAGATCATGCACATCATTTCCTGAAAAATGGTGTTGTCAATCAAAAATAATAATGTTATAAAAATATAATTATGCTAAGCACGATACAAATGAAGACTATAATACTTTTTCTGGCATTAACCATAGGTTTTTTTAATGCCGGAGCCACGATTGTAAGATATGCCGGGCCGACATCATCCGGTGATGGTACTGGTAGGTCGGCATCGCATGCTGCAGATTTCCTGGATTCGAAATTCTGGTCAGACGTTCAAAATACACTAAAAAAAGAACCGGTAATGGTAAAGTTTCTTGCAGGAGATTACCTGCGCGCTTACACAGAAAAACCATTCACCCTCGATAAAATGGGGAATGCTAAAAACCTTTTGTTGCTTGAAGGGGATGCGAAAAATACTTTATTTACAGTGCCCATTGGCCATCCCAAACAATCTGTCCTGATAGATGTAAAGAACTCACAAAATATCCTGATCAAAAATTTTAAATTCACGGGGAGCGGAAGTTTGGGCTACGCTCTTCGCATTACCTCAACCAAAGAGGGGAGTACAAAAAATATCAATGTCGAAGATTGTACCTGGACAGACATGCGCGGTATAATATTCGGCACGACTGGCGTTCATCAAAAAGGAACAAGTAACATCACTTATAAGAACTGCACTTTCAAGAGAGTTGGGGTCGATAGTCATTCCCATTTTATGTACCATTCCTATCATTCTTCAAACATCAATGTTATTAATTGTTATTTTGAAGACTGTACCGGCGACTATGTGCGCTTTAGGGCTAATTGCGATTTTGGAATTGTAAAAGGATCTACCTTTGTCAGAAATAAGGATTTCCCTGTTTATCCATTTATCTCTGTTCCCCTGTTTAATAATGTTGATCCCGGAGATGAAACCTTTGCAACCAATTACGTTTTTACCGGAAATAGTTTCAAAAACACTAAAAATGCTATTGCCTTTCATCATTACGGTTTTGATCCTGCCGGCTATCATTACTTGCTAACAGATGCTGAAGGAAAAAATTTAACAGCAGGAACTGATGAACAAAAGAAGGATATCCTGATCAATAATTTTAAGATTAATTTAGCGCAAATTACCATCGATAATAACAAGTATGTGGATGTTACCTCACGAGTAGTTGTTGGTAGCTTTCCAAATTATGGCGCAGTAACAAAAGGTTGGAAAGGCTGGGCCGATATCAGTTCACTCATTAAATAAGGACCATATGGAAAATACTTTCGGTGAAGATAAACCGGTAAGCAGACGAAAATTATTAACAGTATTTGGAATAGCAGGTATCTCTGCTGCTGCTTCCGGAACTGTGATGGCTTCAGCAAAAAACGAGCAAACCGGAAGGAAGGAGCGGTATGAATCTTATAGTGATGTCAATGAAATGATTCAGGACAGTTCCCTTAAAGAAGGAAGTATTGCACAAACCTATGGCTATTACGAAACAGGAGATGGTGGTAATGCAAATTATCGAATAGAAAAACCAGATAGTAAAAACACGGATGCTGGTCCAAAACTGAATAATGGTCTGGTTGCTGTATTAATCAATACGCAAAGCATCAATTATAAAATGTTTGGCGCCGTTGGTGATGGGAAAAATGACGATAGCATTCAAATTAAGGCAGCTCATGTTTATGCCAATCGAATAAATGTACCAGTGCATAACTATCATGGAGAATATTGGCTTAAAAAAGCTAATAATATTGAGATTCTTACCGATGTTGATTGGGGAAATACGATCTTTCATATTGATGAAACGACCAATTCTGCCGGTATTGCAAGATTTAAAATTATACCAGATTCGGCACCTAAGCCAATAACACTTAATGAGGTTGAAAAAAGCGGCTTTTTAAAGCAACTTAAGCCGGGAGTTAAGTTGATGCCTGAACTGGCAGCCTATAAAAACTGTTTGGTGATTGTTGCTGATAAAAATGACCAGATTGGTTTCCGTTCGGGAGCAAAGTTTGATGGGCAATCATGGGCCCGTGAGGAGCTTTTTTATGTAGAAGAGCATGGAAGTATTATAGGTGATATAGCCTGGCCATTTAAAGGGTATACGAGTCTGATGGCTTACCCGGTTGATACTAATTATTTAACTGTTAACGGGGGGACATTCTATTTGTCAGGCGATAGTCCGGGTACCAAATACGTGAGAAATGGATTTAGCATTACCCGTAGCCGAACCATCATTCAAAATCAATGGGTGGGTTTAGAGCCGGGAAAAACGGATCTTTCGATGAGCCCGCGTAATG
The DNA here is from genome assembly GCF_900176505.1 of Pedobacter nyackensis. Classification (GTDB taxonomy): domain Bacteria; phylum Bacteroidota; class Bacteroidia; order Sphingobacteriales; family Sphingobacteriaceae; genus Pedobacter; species Pedobacter nyackensis. Next base: position 73,883 of record NZ_FWYB01000017.1, read on the forward strand.
GCTTTTATTCCTTCACCAGCGTATATGATGTAAAACTCGAAAACGTCCGGCTTATTTCATATGAACAAGATAGGGAAGGGACCGCTAAGGATGTTTCTGCGGGTACTTATGGGATAGGGGCTGCAAGGGTCTTGAATGCCTTATTTCGTAATGTAACTGCCGAAGGTGGGCCCATTCACTGGGGTGTGTTTGGCACCAATCTGAATAAAAACTTTAAAATAGAAAACTGCAGACTGAACCGAGTTGATGTTCATTTTCATTGCTGGAACCTTTCTATTAAAGATTCTAACATTGGTTATCGTGGGATTTCGGTAACAGGAGGTGGAGATTTGATCATAGAAAATACTTCTTGCTACAGCAGGAGTTTTATAAATTTCAGAAGAGATTTTGGGGCTAAATGGGATGGCAATATTCGCTTGCGTAATTGTCGCTTTATTCCAGCCACTACAGCTGAAACAGCATTCCTGGATTTTAATCCTATGGATTTCGAGTACAAGTATCCATTAGGCTTTGGGCGTTCTATCATTGTTGAAAACCTGGTTGTTGATTTTTCTGCAGTTTCTACTTCGGAAAGTGCTTGCTGGCTGATGAAGATTGCGGCATTTTCAAAAACCAAAGGTGGGCACAGGTTATTCTTCCCTAGCTATATTGAATTTCGTAACGTGATGGTGCAGGGGAGAGATAAAGGGCTAAGATTGATTGAAATCAGTAATCCACAGCACTACCAGTTGGCTAAATCCGGTGGCTACGATGGGGCATATCTCAGGACCAATTCAAGTATCGTTTTTGATCAGGTACAATTGGAAAATCTGGAAGCTGTTGACGCTGCTAAGGTAGCGCCAGTTCACCTGAGTATTGCCCAATTAAAGGATGATAAATATGAAGACCAGTTTGCACTTTATCCGGAAATAAGGCTTATTGGTTGTCATAATGTGGTAGCAAGACTGGGCAATAATGTGGTAAATGCGCATTTCCAAAGCTGCAGTTTATCAAGTGTAACAGGTAATGAGCAAGGTCTAATGCCTGGTGGGTTTAGCTTTGCAGATTGTACTTTCCGACCTGCCGTTAAAGCTGATAAAACGACTTTCTTTGCTTTAGCATCTTCACTTGGAACAAACTTCACCAATTGTACAATCCATCCACCAAAAATAAATGGCATAAGTAAACCAGAACTTACCGATCGCTATGGCTTTATTCAGCTTAATAAGGCCGTACGTTATAATCATTTAAACACCCAGCTCGGAAACGAGATCATCAGCTACTATAAAACAAAAGGTCTGGTGTTTAAGACACAGTTTATTAGCATGCTCAAGTGCCATCATCAACTTGAAGCCGAAAACTTATAAGTAATTAAGCATAAATGAACTTTACTGATCCGTAATATTTGGATTATAATTTTGTAATCAATATATTCGGGTACGTTAACATAACCAAATAAACCACATAATGATCGCTAAAATGAAAAATTGGTTCCTATCATTGGGACCGGGAATTATCACTGCTGCCCTGGTGTTTGGCCCCAGTAAAATGACCATTACCTCCAAGCTGGGGGCCGATTATGGCTATAGCCTATTATGGATTGTGGTTGCTGCCATTTTCTTTATGACCATCTTCACCATCATGGGTGCAAGGATTGGAGTGGCTACCAGTCAATCTTTACTTACTACTATCCGTCATAAATGGGGCAATACTGCAGCTATTGCTGTAGGATTGGGTATTTTTTTTGTAACCACCTCTTTTCAGGCCGGGAATTCTATAGGGGTAGGTATTGCTGTTGGAGAGGCCACTGGTACTTCACATATTTTATGGATTGTTGTATTCAACCTGGTGGGGATTAGTTTGCTTTTCTTTAGGGCCTTTTATAAGGTGTTGGAAAGGTTGATGATATTTTTGGTGGCATTAATGCTTTTCGCATTTGTGACCACCTTGTTTTTTGCAAAGCCCAGTGTGGAGGGGATTGCTGGAGGATTGGTCACTTCCGTTCCTAAAGGCTCTATAGGATTGGTTATTGCTTTTTTTGCTTCCTGTTTTTCTATTGTAGGTGCATTTTATCAATCCTATCTGGTTCAGGAGCGCATCAAATTGAATCCTGAGATTAAAGAGAAGAAGTCGCACAGCATTACAGGAATAGTTATTCTGGGTATTATGAGTGCTATAGTCATGATTTGCGCTGCCGCAGTTTTAAATACAAAAGGAATTAAGGTAAACAATGCATCTGACATGGCCAGAGCTTTAGAACCCCTGTTTGGGAGTGCTGCCTCTACTTTTTTCCTTATTGGCCTGTTTGGCGCTTCCTTTTCTTCCCTGGTAGGAAATGCTACAGTGGGTGGTGCCTTGCTGGGGGATGCCTTTGGAAAAGGCAGTCAGCTGAATTCAAAAGTGGTTAAAGTCTTTATTGCATTGGTAATGATATTTGGTGCAGCCATCGCTGTAAAGTTTGGTAAACTTCCCCTCGAACTGATCGTTTTTGCACAAAGTGTGACGATATTTCTGGTTCCCTTTATCGGCATCGCGATGTATGCGATATCAAATGATCCTAAAATTATGGGTAAGCATGTAAACTCTTTATCCGTTAAAATCTTTGGTGCAATAGGCCTCCTGATATTGGTATTCCTTGCGCTGAGCAATATTAATGAACTGTTTTTCAAATAATAAATCTAACACATTTACGATGACTGAATTAGAACAACTGGAACAAGAATTATTAAGACCTTCGGATAAGCTGATCGCTGATATGTATCATATAAAGGGTGATATCATGCTCCTTGGTGTAGGTGGGAAGATGGGGCCGAGCATGGCTAAATTAGCCAAAATGGCTATTGATCAGGCGGGGATAAAAAAACGCATTATTGGGGTTTCCCGATTTTCAGATCCCTCAGCCCGTGAAGAGCTGGAAGCAGCCGGGATAGAAACCATAGCAGCCGATCTTTTAAATGAAGCAGACCTTGCCGCTTTACCTGATGCAGAGAATATTATCTATTTGGCTGGTACAAAATTTGGAACAACGGGGAAAGAAGCCTTCACCTGGGCGATGAATGCTTACCTCCCTGGCCGTGTAGCCGAACGCTATAAAAACTCACGCATTGTAGCTTTTTCAACCGGAAATGTGTACCCCTTTACGCAGGTTACTTCAGGTGGTTTTTCAGAAGAACATCCAGTGGGACCCGTTGGTGAATATGGGCAATCTTGCCTGGGCAGAGAACGTATTTTCCAGTATTTTTCGGAAAAGAACAATACGCCGACCTTGATTTACAGACTGAATTATGCTATTGACCTGCGTTATGGAGTTTTGCTGGAAATCGCTAAATCTGTAAATGAAGGCCGACCAATAGATCTGACTACAGGTAATGTGAATGTGATCTGGCAGGGCGATGCCAATGAGATTGCCATCCGATCTTTATTGCATTGCAGCACACCAACTAAAATTCTTAATGTAACCGGACCGGAAACGCTTTCTGTGAAATGGCTTGCTGAGCAGTTTGGCTTGTTGATGGGCAAGCAACCTTTGTTTGAAAATGAAGTTCAACCTACAGCTTTGTTGAACAATGCCTCTGAAGCCCATAAGCTTTTTGGATATCCAAGGGTAACCATAAGGGAGATGATGGAAATGACGGTAAGCTGGCTGCAGGGTGGAGGAAAAATTTCCAATAAACCAACACACTTTCAGGAAAGGAAAGGGCAATTTTAATGAGAGCAGAATTGAAACCTGAACTGAAGCGCTTTTTGGACGAGGGAACTATCATTCCAGCTCATCCCCTGGCTTTAACAGCTGAACGAACATTGGATGAGCTACAGCAGCGTCTTTTAACCCGTTATTACATGGCTGCCGGAGCAGGCGGCATAGCAGTAGGAGTGCATAGCACGCAATTTGAAATCAGGGATCCAGAAATAAACCTTTACGAAACTGTCCTTAAACTGGCGGCTGAAGAAGTGGATAAAGCTAAGCTGAGCAGACCTTTTATCAAGGTCGCCGGTATTTGTGGCCCAACAGCGCAGGCTGTTGAAGAAGCAAAAACAGCGCTAAAATATGGCTACGATATTGGACTCTTAAGTATGGGGGGACTGCAGGGCTGGACGGAATCGGAAATTTTGGACCGTGTTAAAGCCGTTGCTGCGGTCATGCCTGTATTTGGCTTTTACCTACAGCCAAGTGTTGGCGGACGTATTTTTAGCTACGACTTCTGGTTACAGTTCGCCGAAATTGAAAATGTGGAAGCGATAAAAGTTGCCGCCTTTAACCGTTACCAGACGCTGGATGTAGTACGGGCGATTTGTCATTCTACACGGAGAGATAAAATTGCATTGTATACGGGGAATGATGATAACATCGTTGCTGATCTGTTAACAAACTACCGCTTTGAGATCAATGGCGAGACTATAGAAAAAGAATTTATTGGTGGTCTTTTGGGGCATTGGGCGGTATGGACAAAAGCGGCAGTCGCCTTATTTGAGGAGGTAAAGGCTTGTAAAGCGAACGATCGGATTGGAGTAAGTGAATTGTTGACAAGGGGTGTCCAGGTTACCGATATGAACGCGGCAATATTCGACCCGTCACACGCTTTTCATGGCTGTATCCCTGGGATCCATGAAGTGCTTAGAAGGCAGGGGCTGTTAAAAGGAATTTGGTGTTTAAATCCCAATGAGCAGCTCTCTGATGGGCAGATTGACGAAATCGATAGGGTATGCACAGCTTATCCTCAGTTAACGGATGATCAGTTTGTGAAAACATGGATAGACGGGAATTTATAAAAAATACGGGTGTAATTGCGGCAATTTCAGGAACTGATTTGGCTAAAACCACGTATCCTGAAACATATATCATGAAAAATATTAAAGTAATTCATACTGATTCCCGGTTTGAACGGGAAAAGCTAATCCGGCCTTTTGGTTTTAAAGGTGGTTATCTGACGGAACTCTGGCAGATAGCGTCAAAGCTAAATAGTGCTTCTGGTATCAGTAAAACGGGAATCGCTACGCAAAGTGTATTGTATGGTGATGCTGACTTGTTTGCCAGTCGAACAGAAGCAGAAGGCAATGAGCTCATGTATACGGTCGTAAAAAATGCACTTGAACTGATCAGGCAAACGTCATTTACAACTCCGGTCGACTTACTAGACACCATATTCCCTGAATTGGTGGCCAGGGCAAAAAAAATAACAGGCAAGGATGACTTGAATATCAACTTTGTTTACAACGCGTTGATCAGTACAGATAATGCTGCCTGGTTGCTTTATGCAGCAGAAAATAAGCATAAAAACTTTGATGAGATGATTCCAGTACCTTATAGAAGTGGTCTTTCTCATCGTAACGATAAGATCGCAATCATGTATCAGGTGCCATATGGCATGCCAATGCAGTACTTAAAAGATGCAGCTGCAGCTGGATACTTTGTGTTCAAGATAAAAACAGGCCATCCTGGTAGTCAGATTGAGATGCTGCAAAAGGACATGGAAAGACTTACTCAGATTCATGAGGTGCTAAAAAACCTGAGCACCAACCAAACAGAAAGCGGGAAATTGATATATACTATGGATGCCAATGCAAGGTACGAACGTAAAGAGTTGCTTTTGCGTTATCTGGATCATGCGCGGAAAATAGGGGCTTTTGAGCATATCTTGTTTTATGAAGAGCCGCTGACAGAATATAATGATGAAAATGTATCGGATGCAGGCGTACGTATAGCAGCTGACGAAAGTGTACATGATGAAGCTTGTGCTATACGACGGATAGAGCAGGGGTATGGAGCTATGGTGTTAAAAGGCATTGCCAAAACACTCAGCCTGTCTATGAAAATAGCAAAGCTTGCTGCCGAAAAGCAAATTCCGTGCTTATGTGCCGATTTAACAGTTAATCCTATCCTGATTGACTGGAATAAAAACCTTACCGCTCGCTTAATGCCTTTTCCGGGAATTGGGATGGGCTTTATGGAGACCAACGGCGATATGAACTATCGCAATTGGAAAAACATGGTGGGACATCATCCTTTAGCCGGGGCCTCCTGGACGCAGGCAAAAAATGGTGTGTTTGAATTAAATGATGATTATTATGAGCGCAGTGGAGGCATTTTTGAACCTTCTGCCCATTATAGTGAAATGTTTAACGATTAAATAAGATCAAAATGACTGAACAAAATATTCCGTCAGACAGACGAAGTTTCATCAAAAAGATATCTTTAGCAGGGGTGATGACACTCAGTATCCCAGAAATCGTATCGGCTGCCTTGCTACCCGAAAAGGCGGCTAAGGTGAGTTTACAACCAAATGACATTATTCTTTTTCAGGGTGATTCGATTACCGATTCCAAGAGGAAAAGGGATGATATGCTGTTTAATAGTGCACCGGCAATGGGATCTGGATATGCATTTCTTGCCGCTTCAGAATTGTTGAGTAAACATTCGTCAAAAAACCTTAAAATTTATAACAGAGGAGTTGGGGGCGATAAAGTGTACCAGCTGGCCGATCGCTGGGAAGAAGATTGTATGAAATTACAACCTGATGTTTTAAGTATTCATGTTGGCGTAAACGATCATTGGCACGTAAAATCAAAAGGCTATACCGGAACTATAAAAACCTATAGGGATGATCTTAGGGCTTTGTTAGACAGAACGAAACAGAAAAATCCGAATGTAAGGCTCATTATTGGCGAGCCATTTGGCGTTGCCGGCATTAAAGGGAATTACGAAATATGGGATCCTGCTTTTAAAGAATTCAGAGTGGCTGCCAAAGAAATAGCCGACCAATACAATGCTTTTTTTATTCCATACCAGCAGGTGTATGACGTGGCCCAAAAGCAAGCCCCGGGTGTATACTGGACCTGGGATGGTGTACATCCAACGATGGCCGGGGCGCAATTAATGGCACAGGCCTGGTTGAGTTCAATTAAAGGATAAGCATGCGTGTGAATAAAAAAGTTTTCTTGTTATTGCTCCCTGCCTTATTTGCTGTAAAGGCAAATGGGCAGGGTATTAAAGATTCTGTTACCACTATTTTAATGAAAGTGGAAACCGGTTTGCAGTTTGATGTGGTGCGTTTTCATGCCAAACCCGGACAGAAGTTGAAAATTGTTTTCGAAAACACCGATGATATGGATCATAACATGGTCATTACACGGCCTGGTGCAAGAGAAGAGATGGTTACTGCAGCCTTAAATTTGGGAGAAAAAGGTCCGGCAGTAAGTTACATTCCTAAGTCGCCCAAAGTACTCTGGTCTATACCTGTGATATCACCTCATCAGCAAAAAGTACTTACGTTTACTGCTCCAGCTGAATCCGGAGTATATCCTTACGTTTGTACCTATCCGGGGCATGGATTTGTAATGTATGGGGCCATGTATGTAAATACAACAGGTAAAATGCCTGATTTGGCGGAGGACATGAATATTCCTCCAAACAGGAGGGGAGCGCCCATGTCTGATGGCGAAAAGCATGATGATATGCACGCCGGACACCATATGCCTGCCGTTCCGAAGCCATTACATCCTTATACTCCTATAGCACCTTATGTATATCGTGTATTTATTGAAGGAGCAAGCCCCGCGGCAATTGCAGTAAGTTTGCCAAATAATTTATCGTATTGCTGGGATGCCGGAACATGCCGTCTTCGCTTTGCCTGGAAGGGTGGTTTTTTAGACAACTCAGACCTTTGGAAAGGTAAGGGAGATGCTTTGGCTAAAGTAGTCGGTAAGATCTTCTTCAGAGAAGCCAACTTCCCATTTAGTTTTGAAGAAAATGAAATGCCTGTAGCAGATTATAAGGGGTATAGACTGATTAAGCGGTATCCTGAATTTCATTATACCATAAATGGAACGGCTGTTTATGAAATGATAAAACCTGGATTAGACAAGAATGGCTTGGTTAGAAATTTCAGAATTCCTGGCGCTACAAAAGCGCTATGGTTCATTACAGATAGCAAAGATGGAGTAACTTATAAGGCATCAGCGGGACAATGGAAGGATGGTAAATTAAAATTGACTGCTGCACAGGCTAAGAATTTTACAATTACAATGACAGCAAAAGGAGGGGGAACGCTATGAGATTTATTGTAATCGCCGGTTTTTTTATAAGTGTGCTTTGCTGCAGTGCTATTCCTGTTAACATTGACCCGTTAAAAAAGGAATCCTATCGTGTGGAAACGATTAAAATGCCCGAAGGTTTAACCAATGAAAACGGTGCTGTAGAATTTTTACCAGATGGGCGTTTGGTGGCTTGTTTTACGCGTGGCGAAGTTATGACCTATAACACCAAAACAAAAAAATGGAAGCTTTTTGCAGAGGGCTTACATGATCCTCTGGGAATTCTGGTCATCAGTAATGCTGAGCTGCTGATTATTCAACGCCCTGAATTAACAAGAGTTAAAGATACAGATGGAGATGGTGTGGCGGATGTTTACGAAAAGGTTACCGATGATTTTGGCCTTTCCGGAAACTATCATGAATACAATTATGGCCCGGTTAAAGATAAAAAAGGTAATCTTTTCATTGCTTTAAATGCCTCTTCTCCAGGTGGTAGCATGCGGTCGGAAGTTCGTGGGAAATTGGATACAGCAGGTCGGGATGGCGCAGACGGCCGCAGACAGATGTTTTCTTCTGTGCCTTATAGAGGTTGGATGATGAAACTTACTCCAGATGGTAAATTACACCCTTATGCTTCAGGGTTCCGTTCGCCAAATGGCCTTGGTTTCGACCTGCAGGGAAACCTGTTTGCTACAGATAATCAAGGCGATTGGGTAGGTACAAGTCCACTTTTTCACATCCGGGAAGGAAATTTTTATGGCCATCCAGGTAGTTTAATATGGACAAAAGACTGGGCTAAAGGCAATCCTTTTCAACTCTCTCCTGAAGTTTTAGATGCTATGCGAACGCCTGCGGCTGTATTGTTTCCGCATGGAATTATGGCGAATTCACCTACACAACCGGTTTGCGACAATACAAATGGCAGGTTTGGTCCCTATGCTGGACAGTTGTTGATAGGAGAGATGAATAAAGAACGCATTGTGAGGGTGATGCTTGAGCGTGTTGATGGTGAATTGCAGGGTGCCTGTATTCCGTTTCTGGATGGAAAAGGACTTCGGAAAGGTAATAACCGAATGGCATTTGCACCCGATGGAAGTTTATATGTAGGACAGAATTCGCATGGCTGGCTGGGAGATGAAGGTATTCAACGAGTTGTCTTTACGGGTAAAATGCCTGTTGATGTATATACGATGAGCCTAACCAAAAATGGATTTGAGTTAACCTTTACACAACCTGTAGATGTAAAAACAGCCTTAAATCCGGCCAATTATAAAATCAGACATTATTACTATAAGTATCATAAAAAGTATGGCTCAGATCAGTTTGGTTTGGAGCTTGACGAAGCTAAAGACATTAAGCGTTCGGCAGATGGAAAGCGAATTACTCTAACCATAAATGGATTGAAAGCCGGATATGTATACGAATTGAATCTGGAGAACATTAAGAGTGTTAAAGGTGAATCTCTTGAAAATAAGTTGATTTGCTACACTTTGAATAGGTTGAGAAAGTAATAATTGTTAAGAGTAATCAGAAAATTGAAAATAATTTAAAAAATTATGAGCTTGGTAAATAGAAATATTTTAATTTTAGCTGCAACACATAACCCCTAACACACACACAATGAAAAGAACCTTAATTTTTTCTAGCTGCTTAGCTATCGGTTTACTGATTAGCGGAGTAGCGAAGAGCCAGACTGCAGATCCTAAGAATGATGTAGAAGCAGGTAAATTATTGATTTCAAAATCAGACTGCTTTGCTTGTCATAAACCAGACGGTAAATTGGTTGGACCATCTTATGCTGATATTGCTAAGAAGTATTCGGTTACTGATGCAAATTTGTCGTTATTGTCTGGAAAAATCATTAAAGGAGGTAGTGGTACCTGGGGACAGATTCCAATGGCAGCACACCCGAAAATTACTCAAGTTGATGCAAAAAAGATGGTGAAATACATCCTTTCAATTTCATCGGCGAAGAAGTAAGCCCATAAATATTTAAAAGATGCCTTAAGAGATCACAACAAATGATCTGTTAAGGCATTTTTTTTGCATAAAAAATAGTTCGATACTAATCTTATGGTTGTTTATTCTATTTGTTGATATACAGGGTTATATGTGAAGATAAATACTGTATAATATTTCATTTTTTAAATAATAATAAATATCTTCGGTTACGTACACGTTGTACTTCAATAGATATACGAAAATGACACACTTTAACATTTCCAGAAGAAAATTTATATCAAACGGTACGATAGCATTATCGGGATTCGCACTTGCCGGATTACCTTCAATTGCTTTCGGTAAATATGATCAGGAAGTTAAAATTGGACTGGTTGGTTGCGGACAAAGGGGGGCAGGTGTTGCCAGTATCATTAAAACCCTTCCGGGAATGGATCTTATTGCCTATTGTGATATTGTTGATGCGCATTTGAAACCAATGAAACAATATTCGAAAATGGGTAGCCCTGGGTTTTATAAAAACTATCAGGAAATGCTCCGTAATAAAGATATTGATGCCGTGTATATTGCTACTCCACTGAATCTACACTATCAAATGGTTGTTGATGCATTAGATGCAGGAAAGCATGTTTATGTGGAGAAGACTATGACTTATAGCATTCCGGAGGCGCTGGATCTGGTGAATAGGATGAAGGGAAAGGATCTTGTGTTACAGGTTGGGCATCAGTATCGTTACTATGCGATGTATCATAAAATAAAACAGATTATTGATGATAACTGGTTGGGTACTGTAACCCATATTGAAAGTCAGTATAATAGGAATTCAGATTGGCGCAGACCTATTATTGATCCTAAACTTGAGCGACAGGTTAACTGGAGAATGTACCGTGAATATTCCGGAGGTGTGATGGCCGAACTGGCAGCGCATCAGATAGATATTGTAAACTGGATGCTTAACGATCATCCCTTGAGTGTTGTAGCTATGGGCGGAATAAATTTTTGGAAGGATGGAAGAGAAACAAACGATAATGTCCGTGCAATTTATGAGTATACAAATGGTGTTAAATCCAGCGTTACTTCAATATTGAGTAATCAACACAACAGTTATGAAATAAAGGTTTTAGGATCAAAAGCTACATTGGTAATTAAGCGGGATAGTGCAATGATCTATCCTGAACCCGTAAAGAAGGTGTTGGGGATTGTGGATGGCGTAACCGGGGCAACGATCGAAGCAGTAAAGCCGGGGCAAGGAGTACCGGTAGTATTTCATAGTCCGGATGGTAAGAACCTTGATCCAACAGCCTATGCATTTATGTCTTTTGCAGATTGCATTAGAAATGGTAAAAAGCCAGGTTCTAATGTGCTTACTGGTAGGGATACAGCCATTGCGGTGCACATGGGTAATGCTGCTGCCGATACTGGTAATATGCAATTTTGGAAACCGGAATATTTAAAATCTAACCAATAAACTAAATCATATGAACACATTTCTACTTCAAATTAAGCGGTATTTTGGATTTTCCATTATGACCGCTTTTATGACTTCTGTAGTCATATTTTCTGCTGCTGCTCAAAGTGCTGTGGCACCGGATAAAATGAAACTGTCATTTTTTAGCCAGGTGATATTTGGGGCGCAAAAGAACAATTTAGCAATCGTTATATCTTCTGATTTTAATGGAGACTACACCATGGAAGGTATCAGGAAAGCGAACTGGACAGACATTACAGACCAGTTTGAACTTGCTGATACTAAAGAATGGAAAAAATCAGGTGATGCTGATATCTCAAAATTTGTTGCCGGCGGCAAATCACTTTATATAGGTTTGAGGTATATTGGGAAAAGCTCTACGGTAGGCCCAACACAGCGAATGTGGGGAATCAAGGATATGTATGTTAACGATAACCCGTTGCCATCAGCAGATTGGAAAATTGTTAATGACAGTAATAATTTTAGTGGGGCAGCGTATACCAGACCAAAAGCGGGAGGCATACTTTTCAGATCAAATCAGTCGGTGATCAGATCGGAGAGCTGGGGCATTGTTAAAGTAAAATAATCTGGGTATGAAAGTTTTAAATAAAAAAAACGCATTTGCTTCATTGCGCTGCGGGTTGATCTTATTATTTCAGCTGGGGATTGTTACCGTTTGCTTTGCCCAGACTGAAGTCGTTAAAATTAAAGTGAATGCTGATCATCCCGATTGGGCTTATAAGATCGGAGAGAAAGTAACTTTTTCTGTCTCAGCTGTAAAGGGAGATAAGATATTAAAAGATGTAAAGTTTAATTATACCATCGGATTAGAAAGGATGGGCCCCATTAAAGAAGGATCATCAGTATTGAGCAAAGATCTGGAGCTGATTGACGGCGGAAGCCTTGACAAGCCCGGCTTTCTACGTTGTATAGCTACCGCTGAAATAGAAGGGAAAAAGTACCGGGGACTGGCTACTGCCGCTTTTGAACCTGAACATATTAAACCCACCACTGATATGCCAAAGGATTTTGTTAACTTTTGGGATAAGACCAAGGCTGATGCCGCAAAAATTCCCATGGATGCAAAAATGGATCCATTGCCAGAAAAAAGTACGGCAACGGTAGATGTTTTTGCAGTTAACTTTCAAAACTATCAGACCGGATCAAGAATTTATGGAATGCTGAGCATGCCTAAAAAACCTGGTAAATATCCGGCTATATTAAGAGTGCCTGGTGCAGGAGTGAGAGGGTATAGTGCGGATGTAGGTATGGCCGACAAAGGCTTTATTGTACTCCAGATAGGTATTCACGGAATCCCATTAAATATGCCCGACACTACTTATCAGCGGCTTGCAAATGGTTCTCTTAAAGGTTATTCTTTGTCAAATGCTAATAACCGTGATACTTATTATTTTAAACGCGTTTTTATGGGCTGTGTTAGAGCAAATGATTTCATCTGCAGTTTGCCCAGCTATGACGGGAAAAACCTTGCTGTAGCCGGCGGTAGTCAGGGTGGAGCCCTTACCATTGCAACGGCAGCATTGGACAACAGAGTAAAATATATGGTAGCCTATTTTCCGGGAATGTGCGATCATACCGGCTATTTATTTGGTAGAACCGGTGGCTGGCCAGCTTGGCTTAAGAACGTAGATAAAGTAAACAAGAAGCAGATTGAAACTTCTAAATATTACGATATGGTGAATTTTGCAAGCCTGTTAAAAATACCTGGACTTTATAGTTGGGGCTATAACGATGAAACTTGCCCGCCAACATCTAGCTATGCAGCTTACAATGGTATAGTTGCACCAAAAGAGTTGTTTATCGTCAAGGAATCTGGCCATGAATACATGCCTGAACAAAGAAAAAAGATGAATGCATGGCTGGAAAAAAAATTAAACGGTAAATAACGCGGATGTTTATGAGATTTGCCACAGTTGCTGGCAGACTAAAGACTGTGCTTTTTAGTCTGCTGTTCACTTTATTGATTTTAGATTCCAGTGCACAGAAGTTTGAGCTGTCCGAAAAAGTTAATCCTGATTTTCATTTATATCTCCTCGTTGGCCAATCTAATATGGCAGGAAGAGGAGTTGTTGATTCGATGAGTAAAGTCGTTAACGCTCAGATACTGACACTGAATAAAAGTGCTGAATGGGTGTTTGCTGTTGACCCTCTTCACTTTGATCGACCTCCAATTGTTGGTGTAGGTCCGGGTTTAAGTTTTGCCAAAAATATGTTAGGCAAAAATAAAAAGATTAAGGTCGGTCTGATACCTTGTGCAGTAGGCGGATCGCCGATTAAAGCCTGGAAGTCGGGTGAAGAATTTTTAAAAGATTATCCTTATGATGATGCGATAAAACGGGCTAAAATAGCCATGAAATACGGTGTGATAAAAGGAATTATATGGCATCAGGGGGAAAGTGACAGCAATGCTGAAAAGGCAAAGCTTTACATGGAGAATTTAAAAACATTGATTGCAGATCTCCGAAGAGATTTGAATGACCCAAATTTGCCTTTTATAGCCGGAGAGTTGGGGCATTACAAAGAAAATTATAAGCATGTCAATACTGTATTGAAGGATTTGCCGGCCGAAGTGTCTAACACAGGATTAGCTACTTCAGAAGGACTTGTACATAAGGGGGATGGGACACATCTGGATACACCGTCAGCAAGAGAACTAGGGAAAAGATTTGCTGTAGAAATGCTTAACATTCAAAAGAATAAAAGAAAATAAATTCCTAATCAAATCCTGAATAAACCAATAAACTTATAAAATATGAAGAGAAAATGGTACAGTGCAGCTATGCTGCTGCGCATCCTGCTGTTTACTTTCTGCGTTTTTATTCCCCGGGAGCTCTTTGCACAGAGTGGTCTTAGAGAAATTAAAGGGATTGTAACAGATGAAAAAACTAAAGAAACCATACCTGGTGTATTGGTGAAATTAAAAAGGACAAATACCGTGATTGCTACAAAGAGTGATGGATCTTATGTGATAAAAGCAACTAATGCTGATATCCTGACTTTCTCATTTGTAGGCTACGAATCGAAATCAGTGAGTGTGGGCGATAAGAAGGTATTAAATATAACTTTGAAAGCCGATGATCGGGCGCTGGATGAGGTAGTGGTGATTGGCTATGGTACTGTATCCAAATCAGACCTTACGGGCTCGGTTGGACAGGTGAAAATAGCCGACATTACTAAAGCACCGGTGGGTTCTTTCACTGAAGCTTTGGCTGGCAGGATTGCGGGCGTACAAGTTTCATCAAATGACGGACAGCCTGGAGTAGCACAAAATATTATAATCAGGGGTATTGGTTCACTTACGCAAAGTACCGCTCCACTATATGTGATTGACGGTTTCCCTATTGAAGACTTTAGCCCTGCAACATTAAACAACGATGATATCGAATCCATAAATATTCTAAAGGATGCTTCGGCAACAGCTATTTATGGATCGAGAGGATCAAATGGTGTGATCATTATTGAAACTAAAAAAGGTAAAGTAGGTAAAGCCGTTGTTACCTTCAATACCTCTTACGGGGTCCAGCGACCTAGAAAGTTCATGGAAATGATGAGTCCATATGAATTTGTTAAGTATTATTCGGAAGCGAAACCCGCTACAACGAATGATCGTTATTTTGGACTTGATGCGAATGGTATAAAGAAAACACTGGAAAGCTACAGGAATGTAGAAGGGATAAACTGGCAAAAGCAAATTCTTAAAACCAACCCTATGCAGATTTATGACCTCGCAGTTAGAGGAGGGAATGATCTGACGAAGTATTCAGTGTCGGGTTCTATCTATGATCAGGAAGGTGTCGTGATCAATACTGCTTCAAAACGATACCAGGCCAGAATCTCAATTGATCAAACCATCAGCCCGAAAATTAGAGGAGGAGTTGCTGCAAATTATAGTAACCAAACTACTTCAGGTGTTCCGGTAGCATTATCAACAGGTGGAAATACCACTAGTTTTCTGTTTTATAATATGTGGGGATATCGCCCGATTTCAGGAAGGGAAAATTTAGACTTGCTGGAAGAAGATGCGGATCCAGATAATATTAATTCGAATGAAGATCGGTTTAACCCTGTTACTACGGCCGAAAATACCTATAGGGTAGCCTTAAATAGAACCTTGCTTGCAACCGCTTATTTAACTTATGACATTACGAAGCGCCTGACTTTAAAAGTTACCGGAGGTAACACGAGTTCGCAATATAAAACCGATATATTTTATAATTCCAAGACCCCTCAGGGATCTCCTAAAAGTTCATCTAACAGGATGGGAATAAGCGGTTCAGTTACTTATATGGATGTGAACACCTGGTCGAATGAAAATACGCTAACCTATACCAATACCTTTAATAAAATTCATGCACTAACGGTTTTGGCAGGATTCTCATCTCAGGCTAATAAAAGAAACAGTCATGGGGTTGGAGTGTCCTTCCTTCCAAATGAAGAGCTGGGCATGGGAGGTTTCAGTTCCGGAATTCCCTACAATAGTCCTGCATCGAGTGGGACTTATACCTTGTCATCCTTTTTTGGTCGGTTAAACTATAACTACAAATGGAAATACTTGTTTACTGCGACATTCCGTGCAGACGGTTCTTCTAAATTTGCTGAAGGTAATAAATACGGATATTTCCCTTCTGGTGCATTTGCCTGGAACATGATGAAAGAGCCGTTCATGAAAGCATTACCTGTAATTTCCACTTCTAAATTCAGGGTAAGTTATGGTGTTACCGGGAATAACAGAGTTGGTGATTTTGGTTATCTGCCAAGTTTGGTCATGCCTGTTGCTAACGCATATTCTTATGGAAACGCCAGCCCTTCATTAGGTACAATTCCTGGTAGCCTGGGTAATAATAATCTCAAGTGGGAAAGTGCTCATCAACTTGATATGGGGTATGACATTGGGTTATTTAAAAACCGGTTAGAGTTGACTGTCGACCTGTATCGGAAAACAACTAAAAACCTGTTGTTGAATGCTGATTTACCTTATAGTACCGGCTATGCAACGGCTTTTAAGAATATTGGTAGCATCAGGAACGATGGGTTGGAGCTTAGCTTAAATACCACGAATGTTCAGGGTAAGTCGTTTAGCTGGCAAAGCAGTTTCAACATTAGCTTTTACAACAATAAAGTTCTGGCTTTAACAGATGGTGAAACCAAGCGCTTTACAGGGATAAATTTTGAGAGTTTATATGGTGATCCTTTATATGTTGCTGAAGTAGGTCAACCGACAGCTATGTTTTACGGATATATTTTTGACGGGGTGTATCAGTATGCAGATTTCGATAATCCAACACCAACTACGTATTTATTGAAAAAGAATTTACCCGGAAATGGTACAGATAGAGCGCTTATACAGCCTGGGGATATCAAATACAGGGACATTAATGGAGATGGGGTAGTGAACTCAAATGATTTATCCGTTATTGGGAATACATTGCCTTTACATACGGGTGGGTTTACCAATAATTTTAGATATAAGGGCTTTGATTTGAACGTGTTTTTCCAGTGGTCCTATGGAAATCAGATCTACAATGCCAATAGAATGGTACTTGAAGGGAATGGTTTGGTGAGAACAGATGTGAATCAATATGCGAGTTATGTAGACCGCTGGTCGCCAGAAAACCAAACGAACAAAAACTATCGGGCATTGGGACAAGGGCCGATTGGCCGCTTCTCTTCACGAATGTTGGAAGATGGTTCTTATTTACGTTTAAAAACGGTGTCCTTAGGCTATAGTTTGCCAACAAACCTCATTAAAAAAGCTTATTTAAGTAGTTTAAGATTTACAGTTGCAGCGCAAAATCTATTAACCTGGACAAAGTACTCAGGTTTAGACCCTGAAGTTTCTGTTCGCAATAGCATCTTAACTCCTGGATTTGATTATTCGGCTTATCCTCAAGCACAAACAATTGTTATTGGTCTGAATGCTAAATTTTAAAACAATGAAACATATATATTATTTTATGTCTGTGCTTATTTTAATAAGCATAAGTTCATGTAAAAAATTTCTGATTACAAAGCCCTCAGATTTTGTTTCTCCCGAGAATCATTATAATACTCCCGAGCAATTAAATTCATCATTGAACGGAGTGTATGATATACTGGGTCATGGCTCTGTGTATGGTACCGCTTATCCTAGCAGAATAGGTATGGAGGCCGATGAAGGCGCATATAAAGACAACTCCCTATTGGTTGGCCCTCAGGTGTATGATTTTGCACCCGGCGATAGCTATGTGACCAATCTTTGGCAAATGTTGTACGTAGGCGTAGGGAGGGCAAATCTTTTGCTGGCCAATGTTGATAAAAATACAGCAGTCGCAGAAGAGATAAGAAAACAGGTCAGAGGCGAAGCGCTCTTTCTGCGTGCCTATTTTTATTTTTTACTGGTGCAGAATTTTAGCAATATCCCATTGTTGCTTGAGCCTGTGCTTGATCCTAATGATATCACCGCTCCTCAATCACCTCCTAAAGTAGTTTATGAGCAGATTTTGGCCGATATGAAAATCGCCGAAACGCTTGTTGCTCCAATAAAAACAATAGGCCATGGAGGAAGGGTAAGTAAATCGGCAGTCCGTGGTATCCTGGCTAGGGTTTGTTTGTATATGGCCGGAGCGCCGGTAAAGGACGTTTCTAAATATGCTGATGCAAGTTTCTGGGCGAAGAAAGTAATAGATGATGCAGAAGCTGGGCACGATCTGAATCCGAGCTATGCCGATGTTTTTACCAAGCTTGCACGTGATGAGTATGACATTAAGGAGAGTATATGGGAAGTTGAATTCTGGGGTAATACAACCGGGGCTTACCGTGAAATAGGTACATTGGGAGCCTGGTTAGGTATCCCGTCAACAAATACCACCATAATAGGCAATGCTTATGGATTTATCAGTGCGAATGGTACATTATGGAAGAAATATCCAAATGTTACGACGCTCGTATCAGAGGATATCAGACGTGAATGGAATATAGCCTCTTTTAGTTACAATGCTGCAGGAGTAAAAACGCCTATTGTTACGACTTCTCCAGCTTCGGTATTCTGGACAAGGTTTCCGGGAAAGTATCGCCGGGAATTAGAAGTAGTGATGCCAAGGGCCAATCAGCAAACGCCAATCAATTATCCTTTATTACGCTTTTCAGATGTCTTGCTGATGTATGCAGAAGCCGAAAATGAAATCAATGGTACACCACCACAATTGGCGATCGATTATGTTAATAAGGTACGTCAACGGGGATATGGGCAGGGGAAAGTGATTAAATCGATTACGGTTACCAATGCCGGGACTAATTATACGGTACCAACGATAACCATATCCGGTGGTGGAGGGAGCGGAGCAACGGCCAATATTTCTGCAGCTACTACAGGTACAAAGGGGATCAGCACTATCGTGTTAACCAGCAGAGGTGTTGGGTATACTTCAGTACCAACAGTGGAGATTAAAGGTGCAACCGGAACCGGTGCCGTAGCTACAGTAACGCTGAGCAATATCAATGATGCTAATCTCACAGCTTTTCAAACGGCTTCGCAAACGAGTTTCAGAGAGGCTATACAAGATGAAAGATCAAGGGAATTGTGCTTTGAAGGCTTGCGCAAACCAGATCTTATCAGATGGGGCATTTTTGTGGCGACCATGAAATTGGTGCTGACTGATATGAACCTTGAATTGTCAGGTAATCTGATGTTTAAAACATTGGCCTTTAAAAATGTACTTCCAAAACATGTTTTATTTCCAATACCTGCTCATGATCTGAATTTGAATAAGGCATTAATACAGAATCCAGGTTGGTAATCGTCAATTAATATAAAATGAAGGATATGAAATTTATAAATTATGCTGTTTTAATGATGCTGTGTTTTACAGCGTGTAAAAAAACTGTTGAGGTAACCCTCCCTGAGTTTGAAGTCTCAACAGAAAAGACAACCTTTTCTGTTGGTGAGGAAGTTAAGTTTCTGCTCAAAGGTGACCCCGGATTGATTAGCTTTTACTCAGGTGAACCTGGAAGTGATTATGCTTTTAAGGACGGTCGAATATTAAGTATCGGACAAATCACCATGTCATTTAATAGCAGTATGTCTTTTGGTACTCAGCTGGGGCAGTTTACTGTATTAGCCTCAACCGATTTTAATGGTAAATACGACATTGCAAACGTGAAAGCTGCTACCTGGAAAGATATTACCAGCAGATTTTCTTTACCAGTAAATGCTACTTATGTAAGCTCAGGGGTAAGGGATGTATCAGATTTGATTGTTGAGGGAAAGCCGCTCTATATTGTGTTGAGGTATATTGATGATCCTGCTAAAGCCGGAACTGCAAATAATTGGCTGGTACAAAGCTTTTTGATGCAAAGTAATACAGTCTTAGGTACAAAGGCATTGCTTGATCTTACGGGCTGGACACTCTTATATGATGGCCCAAAAGAAACCACCAGATCAAGTATTTCCACTGCAACAATAACGCTTAGAGGTAATGCGAATCTACCAAGGGTGTATACCGAAGACTGGTGTGTTAGTAAGGTCGTTAATGCGGGAAGTGTAGATGTGGGGCCCGATCGCCCGGCACCCATTAAGACCAACCGGGATGCGGCACTAAATAGTTTTTCCTATAAATATCAGACAGAAGGTACTTACAAAGTTTATTTTACCGCTTACAACGCTAACATTTATGGTAGCAAAGAAGTAACAAAATCTGTAGAAATCACGATAAAAAAATGAGGACTATTATGAACCGGGCTGCTTTATGCTTTGTCTTCCTGGTTTTTGTCCTTAGGGTGATGGGACAGGAATCTGCCAGCATAACTAAAACACAGAAAACTACTGTTTATGATGCTGAAGATAAGGGCAGTGTAACAGCGGGTAATTTAAGTGCTGGAAAATTTTACCGCTTTTCGCGCAAACCGGACCAGATTTATCCTGATACTATGCCTTGTCGCTGGTCTGATGGTACGAAACTTACCGATGAGATAATAAGTCCTGGAGGTGATCTTAAGAGGGATGCTGGTGTTGCCTGGAAAGGTCGGACTGCAGTAGAAATCGTTATTGATCTTGGACGTTTACAAACACTGGAAACTATCAGAGTTAATGGCACAATACAAAATCAGCTGAATGTGCTGGCGCCAGATAAAGTAACCGTTTTTGTAAAGCAAACAGAAAGAGACAAGTGGAAGTCTTTTGAAGGTCATAATGGTCCCAATGAAAGGATGCAGGCAGATGTAAATTCTTTTAACATACTTCTAAAGGGTGACGGTGTAAAATCCAGATATGTAAAACTGTTGATAAAGCCTTCTTCGCGAAAAGTTCAGGGTGGCGTTATGCTGATGCTGGATGAGATCAGTTTGTTGGGCAAAATAAAGAACACCTGGCGCTCAGTTCCTGCAAATGGATGTTTTCATGGGGCGTTTCCTACATCAGTGGGCTATAGTAAGGAAGAGCTGGCCGGACGTAAAGGAATGGTGATAGATTTATTTGAAAAGCAAGTCGGTAAGCAACTTTCAATGGTTCTTTGGTATCAGGGGATGGCTAAGGGAAGAGGGTTTTCTGAAATTCAACAGCTTAGGGAGAAGTATCTGAAAGAGAACTATAACGGAATCAGACATCTTTCAGTAGGATGGTTGCCAAAAGAATTAAAGCCTATTGCAACCGGAGCTTATGATGATTTTTTTGCAGACTATTTTAAAGATTCTGTAGATCCGGCAGTTTTGAAAGATATGGATGATCCCATTTGGATTAGACCGATGAATGAATTTAATGGTGGCTGGGTACCTTATGGGCTGGATCCAGTAACATTTGTAAAAGCCTGGCGTAGAATGTATAATATTGCTGAGCAGCTAGGAGCTGCGGCTCATCATATTTTTGTATGGTCGCCCAATTATTTGAGCTTTCCAGACAAAGATTGGAATAAGATGGAGAAATATTATCCAGGCGACCAGTACGTTGACTGGGTGGGCATTAGTTCTTATCCTCCGGGTAAAAAAGCGGCTAAAAGTGAGGCTATGCGGTATCCTCTTGAAAATATAGCCGAGGCATATGATAAATACGCGCATTACAAGCCCTTTATGATTAGCGAAGGCGGGTTTTCTGCAGATATCGATCCAGTAAGATGGGTTAGGGAGTGGTTTGAATTTAAAACAAAAAGGCCAAATGTAAAGGCTGTGATATGGGAAAACCACAATGACCGGGTGATATCCCGGAGCGATGAAGCGCTTAAGCTTTACAGGGAAATGGTGCAGGATGAGTATTGGCTAGCCAATTAACTAAATAAATAACCATAAAACCAATCAACATGAGCAGATTATTGTTAACGATTGCTTCCGTTTTTATAATGGGGCTAACGCATTGTAAGAAAGCTGATACCGCCGCTTCAGCTTTGGAGAAGGAAGGTTTATCCTCTAAAAACGGTGAAGAAATGATGGGGATTTTGTCGACAACGACATTTAATGTCACGCCTGCTACCGCTTTAAACAGTACATTCTGGAACAATGTAAAGACGGCACTGACTACCGGTCCCGTAGATGTTATTTTTGCGGATGGGAATTACCCCCAGTCTGCCACGCTTACACTAAGTAATATTGGTGACAGTACTAACCTGCTTACACTTAAGACGGCTGTGACTGAGGGTGGGGCGGTTTTTTCAGGTGCAATATCCAACCTGATGTATTTAAATACCTGTAAAAACATAAAGCTATTGCGTTTGAAGTTTACTGGAGGCGCTACAGGTTATGGCCTGCGCATTTCGAACAGTCAGGATGTGACCGTTGAAAAGTGCTTTTTTGTAGACCTCCCGGACGTGGGATATGGTGCGCTTGGGGTACATTATCCGCTTACCAACCGCGTTGTGGTTAAATACTGCACATTTGAAAACGTTGGTTACGATTCTCATGCGCACATGATTTATGGGGCGTATGGCATACAGCGCTTAAGCGTGGTAGCCAATACTTTTAAAAATTGTTCGGGTGCTTTTGTTCGTTTTCGGGGCGACCTGTCTGATAAAGGAGTGGTGTATGACAATGATTTTATTTCTACCGGAACTTATTTAACCGGTTTGAACCCTGTATTTATCGAAATACCGGTTTTCAATGATGTGAATCCAGGTGATGAAAAAATGGGCACGAACTTTATGATTACCAAAAACAGTTTTAGCTATGGCACCGTCGGCAACCAGACAACCCGGTTTAATGTCGTGTTTCATAGCAGCGGTTATAATCCTCCGGGCCGGAACTACCTGATCAGTACTGCGGATGGGGCATTATTGTCCACCGGTACGGTCCTTCAGAAAAGGACTGTAATGTCGGGACAGCTGGGACTTGATGGTGATTCAATCCGTTTTGGCGGGAATACGAATACCAATGTGCAGTACAATGTGGTTTACCGCTGCTGGAATGCATACGGATCAGCAGGGCCCTGGACAGGTGTAGCCAGTATTGGTACGGCTGTAAATTCATCCGGACTGGCTACTACCGAAGCAGATGCCATTGGTTACTATCCTTAACAGTTCAAGTATTTTAGGTGTACCTCAGGGAGGGGCACCTAAAATAAATTTGTTTATTAAATTTTTAGTGTGTAATTTCGGGTACGTACACAATTTACCTCAGGATAGTAAAAATAAACACATTGAAACCTTTGTTTGCTTTCACAAGGTTAGGTTAAAAACAAAATTGTAAGTTTAATTTCTAGTAAAAAACATATGAGTAATTACAACCGAAGGAATTTTATAAGAATGGCCGCACTGGCAGGTGCCGGGCTAGGTCTATCAGGTAGTATCAGTCCGCTGTATGGCAAGTCAGTCCGTATGGCAGGGAAAAAAGTCGGCATCATTGGCCTTGATACTTCACATGCCGTAGCTTTTACCAAAACGCTAAATGCTGCGGATGCAGCAGCAGTGTACGGAGGCTATAAAGTGGTGGCGGCTTATCCAAAGGGGAGTAACGACATACAAAGCAGCGTAGAAAGAATACCCGGATATATTGAGGAAGTAAAGAAGCTGGGTGTTGAAATTGTGGGCTCTATAGCCGATTTGTTAAAAAAAGTGGACTTTGTTTTTCTGGAGACCAATGATGGACGTTTGCATCTTGAGCAAGCCCTTCAGGTACTAAAGGCACGTAAACCTATGTTTATTGATAAGCCCATTGCAGCTTCGCTTGCTGGTGCTGAAGCTATTTTCGCTGCGGCTAAAAAATACAATACGCCAGTGTTCTCTTCTTCTTCACTGAGATATATAGATGGTATTTCGGATGTTGCCGAAGGGAAAATTGGTAAGGTGTTAGGAGCGGAGACATTTAGTCCGGCTAAATATGAAAAGACCCATCCTGATTTGTTTTGGTATGGTATACATGGGGTAGAAATGTTGTTCGCGGTGATGGGTACAGGATGTAAAACGGTAACGCGAATACATACGCCGGATACCGATGTGGTTGTTGGCGTTTGGGATGATGGTAGGGTAGGGACTTTCAGAGGAACGCGTACTGGTAAGAGCGATTATGGTGGGCGAATTTTTGGTGAGAAAAGCAATATTACGCTAGGTACGTTTAAAGGGTACAATCCACTCCTTGAACAGATTATTAAATTCTTCGAAACAGGGAAAGTTCCTGTACAACCTGAAGAAACTTTAGAAATAGCAGCTTTTATGGAAGCGGCAGATGCCAGTAAAGCCAAAGGTGGATCCCCGGTAGCGATGGCGAAAATTATAAATAAAGCCAAATAGCCAATAGCTCTTTGTAATTGGCAATAACAAGAATCAATTTTAAGCTGAATAAACCAAATAATAAACCAGGAACCATGAATGAACTAAACGATAAAACCCGCAGACATTTTATAAAGAACGCCGTTACCGGTGTAGCCGCATTATCACTCGGAGGTATACTTCCAGGCTTTAGTGCAAAAAGCTATGGTAATATTATGGGGGCGAATGATAAGATCAGAGTAGCTATGATGGGCGTAAATGCGCGTGGTTTGGCACTTGCGAACAACTTTTGTATACAACCCAATTGTGAAATAACCTATATATGCGATGTAGATAGCCGTGCAGCGGATAAATGCATCGGACAGGTTGAAAAGAGTCAAAATAAAAGACCAAAAGCTCAACCTGATTTCAGGAAAGCTTTAGAATATAAGGATGTTGACGCGTTGGTGGTTGCCGCTCCAGATCACTGGCATGCACCGGCAGCAATATTAGCTTCAAAAGCAGGCAAACATGTGTATCTAGAAAAACCGTGTAGCCATAATCCTAATGAAGGAGAAATTCTTTTGGCTGCAGCTAATAAGTATAAAAATGTAATCCAGATGGGTAATCAGCGTCGTTCATGGCCAAATATTGTGGCAGGGATAAATGAATTACACGCGGGTGTAATTGGCAGACCATATTTTGCCAAAACATGGTATACCAATAATCGCCCTTCAATAGGAATAGGAAAAGAAACTGCGGTGCCATCATGGTTAAACTTCGATTTATGGCAAGGACCTGCTCCTCGTATGGCCTATAAAGATAATATCCTGCATTACAACTGGCATTGGTTCTGGAACTGGGGAACCGGAGAGGCATTAAACAATGGTACACATATGGTTGACATTGCAAGATGGGGACTTGGAGTTGATTATCCAACAAAAGTAACTTCAGCGGGTGGTCGTTATAGGTATAGTGACGACTGGCAAACGCCTGATACTCAGGTGATCTCACTTGAGTTTGGTAACAAAGCTTCCATCACCTGGGAAGGCAGGAGCTGTAACAGCCGTACCATTGAGGGCGCTAGTGTTGGGGTGATCTTTTATGCTGAAAAAGGCTCTATGCAGATTGACGGTTCAAATGGCTATAAGATATATGATCTGAACAATAAATTGGTTAAAGAAGTTAAAAATGATACGAATGTCGATGCGAGAAGTTTAACTAATCCTTCGCAGGCCTTGGATGCATTGCACATCAATAATTTTTTCGATGCCATCAGAAAGGGAACACGTTTAAATTCTGATATCTTAAGCGGTCACCAGAGTACATTATTAGTGCAACTAGGCAACATTGCGCAACGTACTGGGACGACACTTGATATCGATCCTAAAAACGGACATATCCTCAACAATAAAGAAGCGATGCAATATTGGAAAAGAACTTATCAAAAAGGTTGGGAACCTACAGTATAAACTTGCTCCATGGAAAAAAATAACATTGCTTCGGTAGAGGTAAGCTCGTTAAGTAAGCGGGATACCATCTTATCCATCCTTATCATAGGATTATTGTTCTTTATTTTTGGCTTTGTAAGTTGGGTTAATGCCATTCTGATCCCTTACTTTAAGATTGCCTGTGAGCTGAATAATTTTCAGTCCTACCTGGTAGCTTTTGCCTTTTACATTTCGTATTTCGTCATGTCGGTTCCTTCGTCTTATCTGTTAAAATCTGTAGGCTTTAAAAAGGGGATGATGATTGGATTCTGGACTATGGCGATAGGGGCTTTTATTTTTGTGCCTGCAGCCTTCTCCCGTACCTATGAGATTTTCCTGCTGGGCTTGTTTACGCTTGGCTCCGGCCTTGCAATACTGCAAACTGCTGCCAATCCTTACATCACGGTATTAGGACCGCAGGATCGTGCAGCGCAGCGTATCAGCATCATGGGCATTTGTAATAAAGGTGCAGGCATACTAGCTCCATTGCTGTTCGCAGCTGTGATATTAAAGGCTACTGATGGCGAGCTGTTTAAACAGCTTCCTTTGATGGATGAGCTCGAAAAAAATGCAGCCCTTGATGAACTAATCAGGCGGGTGATTTTACCTTATTCCTGTGTAGGAGCAGTGCTGTTAGGTTTAGGCTTATTCGTGCGTTTTTCTCCTCTCCCTGAAATCAATACTGAGCACGAAAGTGAAGACCTTGCGTTGGCCAATTCAGGCAAAAGCAGTATTTTCCAGTTCCCTCATTTAATTTTAGGTGCACTAGGTATTTTTCTACACGTAGGAACACAGGTTATTGCTATTGATACCATCATCGGTTATGCCGGCTCTATGAATATCCATTTGCTTGAAGCTAAAGTGTTTCCATCTTATACCTTGTTTGTAACCATTTGTGGTTATTTGCTCGGGATTGCAACTATACCCAGATTCATTAGTCAGGCCAACGCGCTAAGGATATGCACTTTTTTGGGCGCAATTTTTACTTTGCTGATCATTTACGCAGAAGGTAAAGTTGACTTTTTAGGTCATACAACTGATATCTCCATTTGGTTTGTGGTGTTGCTCGGATTTGCCAATTCATTAGTGTGGGCAGGTATATGGCCATTGGCTCTGGATGGCCTTGGACGTTTTACCAAGGTGGGGGCCTCCTTAATGATTATGGGACTTTGCGGGAATGCAATTATGCCACTTTTCTATGGTTACTTTGCCGATTTGTTTGATTTAAGAACGGCTTACTGGGTGTTGTTTCCTTGTTATTTATACCTCATATTTTATGCGGTTCAGGGGCATAAACTAAGGAATTGGTCTTTAAAAACTATTTAAAAACAAAATTATATCTATGTTTTCAGCTCATCATTTTAAAAATTATAGTAGGCGAAATAAAACTTTTGTCGGACTTTGTTTGCTGTTTATGGTTGGCATAGGCTGCAAAAATGAAGGAAAAAAGACGACTGAATTTGAGGTTAAGCTAGTGACCCTGGATCCCGGTCATTTTCATGCAGCATTGGTGCAAAAGTCGATGTATAAGGAAATCAATCCGCTGGTGCATGTATACGCACCTGATGGAGCTGAACTTAATGCATATTTAAAGCTGATTGAAAAGTACAATACCAGGGCAGAAGATCCTACAAAATGGCAGGAAGAAGTCTATAAGGGGGAAAACTATCTGCAAAAAATGCTCGACGAAAAGAAAGGAAATGTGGTGATGCTGGCCGGGAACAACCAAAAGAAAACGGAATACATCCGGAAGTCTGTAGATGCCGGTTTTAACGTGTTATCCGACAAGCCTATGGCGATTGATACTAAAGGATTTCAGGATCTGGAACAAGCTTTTGAGGTTGCCGACAAAAATAAAGTACTGTTGTATGATATCATGACCGAGCGCTATGAGATCACGAATATGCTACAAAAGGAACTTTCACTACAGCAGGACGTATTCGGTACTTTGGAAAAAGGTACAGTTGACCATCCGGCGATAACTAAAGAAAGTGTACATCATTTTTTTAAATATGTTTCAGGATCCCCATTAATTCGTCCTCAATGGTATTTTGATGTTAATCAGGAGGGGAATGGACTAGTTGATGTGACCACGCATTTGGTAGACATGATTCAATGGGAGTGTTTTTCAGATCAGCATATTGATTATAAAACGGATGTAAATATGTTATCGGCAAAACGCTGGGCAACGGCTATAACTCCATCTCAGTTTAAAAAAAGTACAGCTGCAGTAGTTTATCCAGCTTACCTTAAACCGGCAATTAAAGACAGCATTTTGAATGTATATTCAAATGGCGAAATGAATTATACGTTAAAAGGAGTTCATGCAAAGGTATCCGTAATATGGAATTTTGAGGCACCGGAAGGTACCGGTGATACCCATTATTCGGTTATGAGAGGCACAAAAGCTAGTTTAATCATTAAACAGGGCAAAGCACAACAGTATAAGCCTACCTTATACATTGAACCTCAAAAAACGGATCTGAAGGCTTACGAATCACTTTTGAAGATTTGCCTGGGGAAAATTGCCAAAACCTATCCAGGATTAGAATTAAAAGCCAATAAAAATGGTTGGGAGGTAATTATTCCTGAAAAATATAAAGTTGGGCATGAGGCTCATTTTGCTGAAGTAACTAAAAAGTATTTGGGTTTTTTAAAAGAAGGAAAACTTCCTGAATGGGAAAAAAAGGCACTGTTGAGTAAGTATTACACAACAACAAAAGCATTGGAGCTGGCTTTGAAAAATTAAAATAGCTCCAGATTTGAGTTTAACGTAACCTTCGTTACAAAATAATTCGGGTACGTACACTGATTGTAATTATTAACGTTTTTTATTGAAAATCTGCCTTGAAATCGCATTATGAGTGACAAAAAAATAAAAATATATAACGGGAACATCATAACACCGTATCGTATCATAAAAAATGGGACGGTTGTTATTGCCAATGGATTGATAACTGGCGTTATGGAGGGGAATGCTGAGGTAGCCGATGCAATCGAAATAGATGCAAAGGGAAAATATATAGCTCCGGGTTTTATCGATATGCATATCCATGGTGGAGGGGGATATGATTTCATGGATGGGAATGTGAATTCCTTTCTTAAAATTGCCGAAACCCATGTTAAATATGGTACTACGGCAATGTGTCCGACTACCTTAACCAGTGAACTCAGCAATTTGCTCGAAACACTGGAGCATTATGAACAGGCAAATAAGTTAAATACAACCGGTAGCCAGTTTCTGGGAATGCACCTCGAAGGACCATATTTCTCTAAAAATCAAAGCGGTGCACAAGACCCAAGGTTTATGCGCGATCCGGATCCTATAGAGTATAAAAAAGTACTGTATCATTCACATGCTATCAGGAGATGGAGTGCCGCACCAGAATTAAAAGGAGCGCTGGAATTTGGAAGGTATTTAAAGTCGTTAGGAGTTATTGCTGCAATAGCGCATACTGATGCCATATATGAAGAGGTTTTGGAAGCTTTTGAAAGCGGATACACACTGGCAACTCATTTTTATTCAGCCATGTCTGGTGTAAGTCGTAGAAATGCTTTTCGGTACGCCGGAGCAATAGAAGCTGGCTATTTGATTGATGAAATGGATGTCGAGATTATTGCTGATGGTATACACCTTCCTCCTCCTTTATTAAAGTTGGTATATAAGATTAAAGGTGCCTCCCGAACAGCTTTGATCACTGATGCAATGCGGGCTACCGGAATGCCTCCTGGTAAAAGTATTTTAGGAAATATCCACGACGGTCTGGAAGTCATTGTTGAAGATGGGGTGGCCAAACTCATGGATCGTAGTGCTTTTGCAGGTAGCGTAGCAACGGCCGACAGGTTGGTCAGAACCATGATTAAAGATGCCGATGTACCTATGATGGAAGCTATCCAGATGATCACTTCAACACCTGCAAGGATTCTAGGTGTTTCCAATACAAAAGGATCTATTGTTGAAGGTAAAGATGCGGACCTGGTGCTCTTCGATTCGGACATCAATATTAGTATGACGATCATACAAGGAGTAGTGGTTTACAACGCAGATAATGAGTTGCAGAAGAATTCATTGGAAATTACAGTATAAACTTAAATGATGATAAAAGAGATAACAAAAGATAATCTAAAAATACAGGTACTGGAAGATAGAAAATTATTAGGCGCGTTAGCAGCTGAGGCTGTTTACAAACAAATATTGTCCCTGCTGGAGGAAGAGCCTTATATTAATATCATATTTGCCGCAGCCCCCTCACAAAATGAGTTCTTGAGTTCATTGATGGAGAAACATATCGATTGGTCGCGGATCAATGCTTTTCATATGGATGAGTATATAGGTCTTGATGGAAATGCACCACAAGGTTTTGGAAATTTTCTGAAATCCAGACTTTTTAATCAGGTGAATTTCCGTTCGGTTAATTACATCAATGGAAATGCTGCAGATGCAAAAGTTGAATGTATTCGCTACGAAGTTTTATTAAAGGAATTCCCTCCGCATATTGTTTGTATGGGCATTGGAGAAAATACCCATATTGCTTTTAATGATCCACATGTAGCCAATTTTAAAGATGAAATGTTGGTTAAAGTGGTAGATCTTGATCTGGAATGCCGGCAGCAACAAGTAAATGATGGATGTTTTTTATCAATAGACGAAGTGCCGGAATTTGCAATAACTTTAACCATTCCCACCTTGTTTTCCGCTAAATATTTATTCTGCATGGTTCCTGGGGAGAAAAAAGCTCAGGCAGTTCATCATACTGTTATACAGGATATTAATGAGAAATATCCATCTACCATTCTACGTAAACATCAAAATGCGCGCATGTTTACGGATACACAAAGTGGAATCTTCCTTTAGTCGTTAAATAATTAATTATAAAGTGCTTAAATAAAAATAACTTTGTTTTTTTTATTTAAGCATTTATTTTATTAGATAAAATATTGCAAATTTATAACGACAAGATTACCTCATAAAATGATGAAGAAAACCGAAGAGAAAGAGCTGGTAGGTGTACGTGAAATTGCACGGAAAGCAAATGTTTCTATAGCCACTGTTGATAGGGTTCTACATAACAGGACTGGAGTTTCGGCCAAGACCAAGGAAAAGATTGATGCTATAATTGAGGAGTTAAATTACAAACCCAATATCCTTGCCAGACGATTGGCATCTAAACAGATTTTAAGGTTTGCGGTTTTGATTCCTTCAGTATCTAAGGAAACAGATTATTGGGACGCTCCATTAAGTGGCGTTTTACAGGCCGAATCGGAAATTTCTGCATATGGTATTCAAATAGAGACTTTTCTTTTTGATCAGAATGACAAAAAATCATTTGTTAAACAATCAGAAAAAATCATTCATGGTAATTTTAATGGGGTGCTACTGGCACCGATGTTTATCGATGAATCAAGCCGTTTCGTTGATGAATGCTCAAAACTCAATATTCCCTGCGTATTTATCAATTCAGATATTCCGGATAAAAATAGCTTATGTTATATTGGTCCAAATTTATACCAGAGTGGTTACCTTACCGCACACATTTCAGGATATTTGTTAAAAGAGAACGACAAGGTATTGATCGTTAATATTTCAAAAGAAATAGATAATCATCACCATTTACTGAGAAAAGAGGAAGGATTTAGGAAATACTTCTCCGACAATCATAAAAATAATGAGATTTTTAAAGTTGACATAAGGGATACTGCCTATGATTCTGTAAAGGCCAGTCTTTCCGCTACGTTAAAAGCAAATCCGGTAAACCTTATTTTTGTAACCAATTCGCGTGTTTCTTCCGTAGCACGTTATCTGGAAGAAGAAAATATTCATGACGTTAAATTAATTGGCTATGACTTCCTAAAAGACAACATAGAATACCTTAAAAAGCAAACTATTGATTTCCTGATTTGTC
The DNA here is from genome assembly GCF_900176505.1 of Pedobacter nyackensis. Lineage (GTDB taxonomy): Bacteria > Bacteroidota > Bacteroidia > Sphingobacteriales > Sphingobacteriaceae > Pedobacter > Pedobacter nyackensis. The sequence goes on from NZ_FWYB01000017.1 coordinate 105,375, forward strand.
AGAAGCCAATTGAGCAAGGATATAGAGGGATGATGGCACTGTATACACATTTTGTCCATGCTACTCCGATTGAGAAGGTCTATTATATGCCTATTGATATCATTACCAAAGAGAATTATCAATTTTATAGGAATTAACAGCTCTCATTATGAAAGTACTTGAAGTCCCTTTTTTAGGAGGTGCAGAGGATGATTTACAAGCTATAAGTTTGTTAATGGCCGGGCAACCCTTGCATGCTATAGACAATAACCCCTGGCCAGAGTTCAAAACTACAGCCAAAGCTGGCTTTTCAATTGCGCACAATAACAGTGCGATACTGATCAGATATGAAGTAGAGGAAGAGGAGTTAAAGTCATCTTCCAGAGATTTTAATCAGAACGTGCACAAAGACAATTGTGTAGAGTTCTTTATTGCTTTTGGTAATGGAAAGGCGTATTATAACATCGAACTCAACTGTCTTGGTTCTCTGAAAATAGGTTATGGTCCGGGAAGAGGAGATAGGCTAGTGATCAAACCCGAATTTCTTAAGCAAGTAAAAATAAATACTTCGATCAATTATACGCCAAATAGTGGTACGGATGCCCTTAAGTGGCAGTTGTTACTCAGCTTGCCGGCAGCAGTATTTTCTCAGGATCACATTGCTGCATTTGGAGGCTTAATGGGTAAAGCTAATTTCTATAAATGTGGTGATGATCTTCCAAACCCTCATTTTCTAAGTTGGAACATGATCAATGCAGACAGTCCCGATTTTCACCGACCTGAGTTTTTCGGAGAATTACATTTCCGATAAATGTAATCCATTATACATTAGATCAGAAAGGCCATGCATTCATTTGCATGGCCTTTCTCATTATGTGGACTTTATCCTAATCCTAGAGATTTGCCTATGCTAAAATAGTTGATTAACTGGCCAATAGGATGGCTCAAAAAGCTGTTGAAAATCATCAAATTGCAATAGCCAATTTGAATGGATTTAATCATATGACAAATTTTTTTATCAAAGTAAGCACGATCGCCTCAGTTTGTTGTCTTACTCATGCGTTATGTTATGGCCAGCAAAATGTTGCTTTACCTAAGCAATCAGACCGTTGGGCCATACAACCCAATGGAAGTATTACATGGAACATTAATGACAGGGTACCACATACCGACCATATTGAAATGGCAGGTGAAAAGGTCGCGATTTGGGTTGAATATGGTCTGGATAGCATAAAAAGACCAAAGATTAGCAGGACCTTGGTATTCCCAACCTTTCGCATGTTACCTGATGGGACCAGGACACATATTTCTTATTCATTTCAGGATAATGAATTGCCCCGATTTTACATCAACAAAAAGCAGTTTGATCTGGGGACAGCGAAAAGTAGTAAAAAAGGGAGCCTTGGCTATGATGTGAAAAATATAAATCATAAAGGCATAATGCGTGTAAACGCAGAGATCGGTAATCCAGTTTTGGCGACCATGGAGCGGAGTTTTTATCCTTCTGTGGATCAGCCCATGGCTATTGAAAAGTTTGTATTCACCAATGTTTCTGATGCAGATCTGCCTATTTCAATGGAATACCTGAAACGCGAAGTAAGAACTGATCCTTCCAGAAGTAAAGTGCAATCCCACAGTGTAATTATGGGAACAGTTGGGGATGGAAATCAAATTGTTAAACCGGGTAAATCTGTAACTTTTGCCGTTTATTATCTGGCAACCGATCATCCTGATCAGTTACCGGTGATTAAACCCGAGGAGGAAGAGCAGAAAAGAATAAAAAGGATAGCCGAAATTCAAGCGCCCTTAAAATTGGAAACCCCAGATAATGTATTGAATGCAACTTTCGACTTTGCTAAACTTAGGGCAACAGAAAGTATTTATAAAACCAAAGGTGGTTACATGCATGGACCGGGAGGTCTGGCTTATTATGCCGCGATATGGGCTAATGATCAGGCAGAGTACATCAATCCTTATTTTGCTTTTTCAGGCGATAGAATCGGAAATCTTTCTGCCATGAATTCTTACGCCTGGTTTGCAAAATATATGAATCCCGATTACAAAGCCATACCAAGTTCTATCGTTGCCGAAGGTGATGCGGTTTGGAAAGGAGCCGGAGATAGAGGTGATCAGGCCATGATAGCTTATGGTGCCTCACGTTATGCGTTGGCTAATGGCAACATAGATTCAGCACGTAAATTATGGCCACTAATAGAGTGGTGCCTGGAATACAGCAAACGTAAAATGAATGCCGAAGGTGTGGTTACTTCTGATAAGGATGAACTGGAAGGCCGTTTCCCAGCGGGGAAGGCCAATCTTTCTACCAATACATTGTATTACGATGCCTTGCGTTCTTCTGTTTTACTTGGACGGGCATTAAATAAGCCAAAAAGCCAGACAGATGCATATAACAAAGAAGCTGATGTGCTTAAGCTGAATATGGAAAAATACTTTGGCGGTAATGTTGAAGGTTTTGAAACTTATAAATATTATGAAGGGAACGATGTCCTGCGGGCATGGATCTGTCTGCCCTTAACGATGGGTATTTTCGATAGAAAGCAAGGTACAATTGATGCTTTGTTCTCTCCAAGGTTATGGACAGCCGACGGCCTGGCCACACAGGCAGGTAAAGAAACTTTCTGGGACAGGTCGACACTTTATGCATTAAGAGGCGTGTTACAGGCCGGTGAGACAGAAAAAGCGATCGATTTTATAAAATATTACTCACGCCGCAGGTTATTGGGAGATCATGTCCCTTATGCAGTAGAAGCTTTTCCTGAAGGCAACCAACGTCATTTGTCGGCCGAGAGTGGCTTATACTGCCGTATTTTCACCGAAGGATTGTTTGGTATGCGACCGGTTGGCTTAAGAAGTTTTGACTGCACGCCAAGATTGCCGAAAGACTGGAACAAAATGGCTTTACGCAACATCCATTCCTTTGGTAATGTATTTGATCTTGAAGTGACCCGTGCAGGTAAAGGTAATCTGTTGGTAACTATTAAGAAAGAGGGTAAAGACTATAAATATCAAGTAAAAGAAGGCGCTACCCAGTTGATTAAATTATAATAAAAACTCCATTAAACATGACTAAATATATTGCCTGCTTTCTCCTTTTTCTTAGCCTGAGTACCCATTCTTTTGCGCAGCAGGACAAGCAAATTATTATCGAAACCAATAACACTGCGTTGGTTTTTACGATTTCCGGTGCGAAAAAGTTATATCAAAGTTACCTGGGGAAAAAGCTAAGCAACCCTTCAGATATGCAGTTGTTAAAATCAACCCGTCGCGAAGCCTATATCGGTGCCGGTATGACGGATCTTTTTGAACCTGCAATACGTATGGTACATGGTGATGGCAATCCTTCTCTTGATTTGACTTATGCAAGTCACAAAATAAATAAGGAAGACAGTAATGTAACCACTACATCCATTACACTTAAAGATCCGCAGTATCCTGTGGAAGTGCTACTTCATTTTACCAGCTATGCTAATGAAGACATCATTAAGGAATGGACAGAAATTAAGCACAATGAAAAGAAACCAGTTACCTTAACCAATTATGCTTCTTCAATGCTGCATTTTGATGCCTCGAAGTATTGGCTGAGCCAGTTTGACGGCGATTACATGACTGAGATGCGGATGAAGGAAAGTCAGCTTACAACAGGTATAAAAGTGCTCGATAGTAAATTGGGCACCCGGGCACAGATGTATCGATCTCCATGTTTTTATCTCTCCTTAAATAAACCTTCCGATGAAAATACCGGTGAGTTGATTGCCGGAACTTTGGCCTGGTCAGGTAATTTTCAATGTTCTTTTGAAATTGATCAGCAGAATAGCTTACGTATGATTACCGGAATGAACCCTTATGCTTCGGAATATAAATTACAGCCCGGTAAAACTTTTGAAACGCCCGCATTTATATTTACTTACACTCAAAAAGGGAAAGGTGAGGCCAGCAGAAACCTTCACAGATGGGCCAGAAACTATGGCGTGTTGGATGGTAACAAACCACGTTTAACACTTTTAAACAATTGGGAAGCTACACACATGGATTTTAACCAGGAAACGCTGGTTGAATTGTTTGATGGCGCTAATAAACTGGGGGTAGATTTGTTTTTACTTGATGATGGATGGTTTGGTAATAAATATCCAAGAGATGCTGATAAAACAGCACTGGGCGATTGGCAGGTAGATAAAAAGAAATTACCAAGTGGTATAGGCTACCTGGTTAATGAAGCCAATAAAAAGAACCTGCAATTCGGAATATGGCTGGAGCCTGAAATGGTTAGTCCGAAAAGTGAATTGTATGAAAAGCACCCTGATTGGATATTAAAACTGCCAAACAGGGAGGAAGCCTATTCACGTAACCAATTGGTGCTTGATCTGATCAATCCTAAGGTTCAGAATTTTATATATGATATGGTCAACGACCTGGTTACCAAAAATCCGGGCATAGCCTTTATCAAATGGGATTGTAACCGAATGCTGACCAATACTTATTCTCCCTTCTTAAAGGAAAATCAGGGCAACTTGTTTATCGATTATAACAGAGCTTTATTCGATATCCTGAAACGATTAAGAGAAAAGCATCCCCATTTGCCTATTATGTTATGTGCTGGTGGGGGTGGAAGGGTCGACTATGGCGGCTTAAAATACTTTACAGAGTTTTGGCCAAGCGACAATACCGATGGACTGGAGCGGGTATTTATACAATGGGGATATCTTAACTTTTTCCCTGCATTAACTGTATCCAGCCATATAACCTCAATGGGCAAGCAATCTTTAAAGTTTCGTACTGATGTAGCCATGATGGGTAAAATGGGGTACGATATCAGGGTTAAAAACCTAACCGAACAGGAAATCAAGTTCAGCAATCAGGCCGTGAAAACCTATAAAGGTATCAGCGATGTGATCTGGTTTGGTGATTTGTACCGTTTGGTTTCGCCTTATGAAGAAAACAGGGCTGTTTTGATGTATGCAGATCAAAGTAAAAACAGAGCTGTTCTTTTTAATTATCTACTTAATTTCAGGCGTAAAGAATATATGGGGAGAGTTCTTTTAAAGGGACTTGATCCGGTAAAACGGTATAAGATCACAGAGATTAATCTAATGCCCGATACCAAATCCACACATCCCGATGATGGGAAAGTATATAGTGGTGATTACCTGATGAACATAGGGTTAAATCTTTCACCCGGGAAAATCGCCCCATTAACCAGTGCTGTTTTTGAACTTATTGCAGAATAATAAACCATGAATAAACGTATCATCATCTTATTGTTGTTAGCCGGGGCCGCTTTTACCCAGGCTTCAGCGCAAGTCTGGCAGAAAGTAAACTGGGAAACTTTTATGTCCCGTAACGATTTGCTCTTCGATTCTTTATCAACTAATTGGGATGAAGGTGCTTTTTTAGGAAATGGCTTGCTTGGTGTAATGGTATACCGGGAGGATGCAAATACGCTGCGCTTCGATTTAGGGAGAACGGATGTAGTTGATCATGTAGAAGGGATTAATGCTTCTATAGGTAGGGGAAGGTTACCGATTGGGAGGTTTTTAATGGAGGTAGACGGGAAGATAAAAACCATCAACTTGCGTCTAAACCTGCTTAAAGCAGAATTGTCTGGAACCATTACAACTGATAAAGGATCAGTTCATTTTAATGCCCTGGTTGCAGCAACTAAGGACCTAATTGTTTTAAATACACGCTCTGAAGGAGCCGAAAAGCCAATCAACTGGCGCTGGAAACCTGAGCAGGCAATAAGTCCTTTTCTTACTTTGAAACGCGATAGTGCAGATAAATACACCGCCAATCCGCCATATAGCCTGGTTAAAGAAAACGACATCCATTTTAACCATCAACCATTAGCCGCGGGTGGTGGCTATACTACCGCCTGGAAAGAAGATACGGCTGGAAAGACAAAATCCCTATTGATTACCATTGCCAATGCTTATCCGGTCGACAATACCAGGGAAACAGCTAAGCAATTGCTAAATGCTACCCCATTTAAATCTGTTCCGGAGTTGATTAAAGCGCATCAGGAACACTGGCGTAATTTTTATCAGAAAAGCTTTATTTCCATACCCGATGGCAGACTCGAGAGTTTCTGGTGGATTCAACAGTATAAAATGGCTTCAGCCACAAGGGTAGGCGCTTATCCAATTGATTTAATGGGACCATGGTACAAAACCTCACCATGGCCAAAGTACTGGTGGAACTTGAATATCCAGTTAACCTATTATCCTTTTTTCAGCTCTAATCACACAGAGCTGGTTGAGCCATTGATGAAGATGATCAATGATCATATTGATAATTTGTCTAAAAATGCCCCTCAGCCATATCAACATAATTCGGCCGCATTGGGTAGGTCTGGACCTTATACCATGACCTCAGGGATAAAGGTGTTGAAAGGTAACGACAGTACAGGAAATAGCGCGGCTTCTATGGAATTAGGTAACCTCAGCTGGTTGCTGCACGTGTATTATCAGGCATATGAACATACGATGGATAAAAGGATCATCAGAAACCTATATCCTGTATTAACGAGAGCGGTTAACTACTACTTGAATATTATGGATAAGGAAAGCGACGGGAAATATCACCTTCCATACACTTATTCTCCCGAATACCCTAAAGGCATCACCCGTGATGCAAATTACGATTTGTCCCTGTTTCGATGGGGATTAAATACCCTGCTTCACATCAACAAGACACTAGGTTTAAAGGATCCACTTGTGGCCAAATGGCAGGATGCAGTGGCAAATCTTACCTCATATCCGGAAGATAAACTAGGCTACCGTATTGGTCGGGATGCCGATTTTTTGATTTCTCACCGTCATTATTCTCATCTACTTCAGGTGTATCCCATCTATGAAGTGAACTGGGATCAGAAGCAAAATCGTGAACTGATCAAAAGGTCCTTAAGTCAATGGGAAAATAACAGTGCATCCTGGAGAGGATACTCTTATACTGGCTCAGGTTCTATTTATGCCATGATGGGAAATGGAAATAAAACCCATGAGCTGTTAAACCAAATGATGAAGGGGAAATTTAGCATTAAACCCAATACCATGTATCTTGAAGCTGGCCCGGTAATAGAAACACCACTTTCGGCAGTAACTACCATGAATGAAATGCTGTTACAAAGCTGGAATGGAATAATAAGGGTGTTTCCGGCAATTCCGGAAAGCTGGAAAGATGCCACATTTAACGATCTGAGTGCTAAAGGTGCATTTTTAGTTAGTGGAAGCCGTAGAAATGGAATAACTGAGTTTATAAAAGTTAAAAGTTTGGCGGGTTCTGCGTGTTTGATTAAAACGGGCTTTGATGGCCAGGTTAAAGCGATCGGTAAGCGCCAGTTTAAAGTTACACCACAAGCAAACGGAGTGGTTAAAGTCGATCTGAAAGCAGGAGAAGAAGTGATCCTTTACACCGGAATAAAGCTGCTGAACTTTTCAAGTGATGCGGTAAATACAGATGTAAAGAACTACTGGGGGTTGAAATAATAAAAGTTGGATAAAAGCAATTAAAATAGATAAACAATGATCCGAACAAAAATGAAACTGCTAATCAGCGTATTCATGCTAACTGCTTCAACAATAGCTGTTAGAGCAGCTGATTTCAATATCCTGAAATATGGAGCTATCGGCGATGGAACGACATTAAATACAACAGCCATACAAAAGGCTATTGATGAATGCTATAAAACAGGTGGGGGGAAAGTCATCTTTCCGGAAGGGAAGTTTCTTTCAGGTACCATCGTCATTAAGGACAATATTACCCTGCATTTCGAAAAGAATTCTGTTTTATTGGGAAGTACTGATTTGAAAGATTATCGAAATCTTGATCCATTTACCGAAGGCTTAGGGATTGATGTAGGCTGGGCACTTTTAGTGGCTGTTGATGCAAAGAATATCAAATTGGAAGGAGAAGGTACTATTGATGGACAAGGCTCGGCCATAAAGGCTAAGCATATCCTAACGGATACCCGCTCTGAAGGACAACGCTGGGGATTGAGGCCCTTTTTATTGCGTATAGTGCGGTGCGATGGGGTTACTGTAAAGGATGTAACCTTAAAATATGCCGGAGCATGGACTTCACACTACTTCCAGAGTAAAAATCTTCATATTGAGAAAGTAAAGATTCAGAGTGTAGGTGTAGCACATAATGATGGGATAGGCATTGATGGCTGCCAGGATGTAGTGATTAAAGATTGTGACGTAGTAAGTGGCGATGATGCACTGGTATTTAAAACCACTTCAAGTAAAATGGCTTGCAAGAATATAGACGTGAGTGGACTACGTCTTAAAAGTAGTCAGGCTGGTATTAAAATGGGGACCGAATCTATGGCGCCATTTGAAAATATCAAAATCACCAATTGCCACATTTACGAAACCAAAAATGGTGGCATAAAATTATTGACTGTAGATGGAGCACATCTGCGTAATGTACTGATCTCGGATATTACAATGGAAGATGTAAGAACGCCAATGCTGTTCCGTTTGGGCTCAAGGTTAAGTGTGTTTCGTAAAAATACCGAAACCAAACAACAGACAGGGACCTTTGAAAATGTAATCATCAAGAATGTTAAAGCCAATGCTTCGGCCAATGCACAGCTGATGCCACCTTCAGGAATTCTGATTACCGGCGTTCCCGGACACTATATAACAGGATTAACACTGGAAAACATTGAAATCAGTTTGGCAGGTGGCGGATTAGCAGAACATGCCCGTCAGACCGTACCTGAAGCCATTGATCAGTACCCTGAAGTGAAAACTTTCGGTCCACGTGTACCTGCATATGGCGTTTGGGCCAGACATGTGAAAGGTTTAAAGCTTAAAAACATAAAATTCAATTTAGCAAGCAATGATCTCAGACCGGCATTTGTTTGTGAGGATGGATTGGATGTTGAAGTATCCGATTGGAAATTGCCAGAAACTACAGGTGCCGAATCCATCATCCGACTGGAGAACGTTCAGAAGGTCGCAATTGAAAATATTCAAGGCAAATTCAATGCTAAAAAGCTTGTTCTGGTTGAAGGAAATAGCAAAGACGTAAGTGTAAAAAAGTAGCAAATCCCTGCTGATGATATAAGGTTCAAAATATTTTTTGAACCTTTTTCATTACTGCTTGTTTTTAATGAAGCCTAATGTGATCGTTGTTAATGGCTTAAATGAATAGAAATGAGATCGATATGGAAAGGTTCAATTGGCTTTGGCCTGGTTAATATTCCGGTGAAGCTATTTTCAGGAGTTCAAAGCAGTCATTTGGATTTAGATATGCTTGATGAACGTGATCACTCCAATATCAAGTTCAAAAGAGTGAACGAGAAAACTCAGAAAGAGGTGCCTTACGAGAATATTGTTAAAGGCTACTTTCTAAAAGATCGGTACATTGTGCTTGATGAGCACGATTTCGAAGAAGTAAAACCCGAAAAAACTAAGGTTATAGAGATTGAGAATTTTGTAGATATAGCAGAAATCAATCCTGTCTATTACGAAACTTCCTATTTTACCCAACCTGAAAACCAAGGAAAGAAGGCCTATGCCTTATTATTTAAAGCCCTCGAAAAATCTAAGAAGGCGGGGGTCGCTCGTTTCGTCCTCAGGAACAATGAAAACCTTTGTGTGATACATCCTCTGAATGGGATTATCGTAATTACCAGAATCAGATTCCAGGAGGAAATACGGGATACAAAAGAGGTTCAGTTAAGTGAATCTGTCACAATTAACCCGAAAGAGCTGCAGGTGGGCCTCGAGCTGATTAAGCAATATAGTTCGCCATTCAATATTGAAGCTTTTAAAAATGATTATACACAGGAGCTTTTAAAAATCATTAAATCTAAAGCCAGCGGAAAACGCGCCACCGTTAAAAAGATTAAAGTCAAAAAAGCAGTCAGCGATGACCTGTACGAACAATTAATGGAGAGTTTAAACAAAAGGGCCTGACCCGTAATTGAACTTGGCCATGTCACTAGAGAAGTATAAACAGAAGCGGGATTTCAGTAAAACTGAAGAGCCTGTAGGCGGCAAAGGAAAGCGTAAAACCCTCAGTTTTGTGGTACAGCGGCATCATGCTACAAGTCTACATTATGATTTTAGGTTGGAAATGGAAGGCGTACTTAAAAGCTGGGCAGTGCCAAAAGGACCATCCTTAAATCCGGCAGATAAACGACTGGCCATGATGGTCGAAGATCACCCCTTTGATTATGGAAAATTTGAAGGTGAAATACCGGCAGGAAATTATGGCGCCGGAGTGGTATCTATATTCGATGCAGGTACTTATACGGCTCTTGATAAAGGAACTGAAAACGATCTGCTGAAAGGACTGCATGACGGAAGTCTGAAAATTAAATTAAATGGCAAAATCCTGAAAGGAGAATTTGCCCTGGTGCGCATGAAAACTTCTGAACAGAATGCCTGGTTGCTCATCAAGCACAAAGACGAATATGCGGTAACTAAGAAATTCAATATAGAAGATCTTGTTTCAAAAGAAGTGAAGAAGAAAGGTCTTGACTTCAAGCGAAAAAAAAAAGAGCCGAGGAAACCTGAAGTAGAACCCGATGACGCCTTAGCCTATACCAGTGTTAAGACTAAGGTAAAATTGATTTCTAGGAACGGAATAGACTTTAGTTCCAGGTACAAGCCCATTGTCGAAGCATTAGCCGGTATAAAGGCAGAAGCCGTTATTGATGGCGAACTGGTAATAGAAGATGCATTACCGAAATTCTATGTATTTGACCTGTTGTCCCTGAATAATCACGACATCAGGGATATGGACTTGCTTAAGCGAAAAGCATTGTTGTTTGAACTGATAAAAAAACTAGATCATCCATTAATTATTTACAGTAAACATGAGAGGGCCGACAAAGAAGAGGAAGATGTGGTGCAGGAACAAGAAGGTGAGGAAATTGAGAGTAGAAAGGAGACAGCAGTTATGGAGACAGATAGAGAAGAGCAATATGGTAAGAAAATAGTAAAATTGACCAACCTCAATAAGCTATACTGGCCGGTAGAAAAAATCAGTAAGGGGCAATTGATTGATTACTATAAAGGCGTTTCGGAATATATATTACCCCATTTAAAGGATAAACCTTTATCACTCAACAGACACCCTAATGGGATCGCTGAACCGAGCTTTTTTCAGAAGGATCTGGATAGAGAGAAAATTCCTTCATGGATCAAAACCGCGCCCTTATATTCGGATAGCACTGAGAAAACTATCGATTACCTGGTCTGTAATGATGAAGCTACGTTGTTATGGATGGTGAATTTAGGCTGTATTGAAATCAATCCCTGGCTAAGCAGTTATAAAAAGCCTGAAGTGCCTCTTTTTGCCGTATTGGATCTTGATCCGCACGATGTGGATTTTAACGAAGTTATAGCCGTAGCCAAGACCGCAAAAATGCTGCTCGATCAAATGAACATCACCGCATTCATTAAAACTTCAGGTTCAAAAGGATTACATATTTTTATTCCTGTAAGTCCGATCTACGATTACGATATCACTAAAGAGTTTATCCATTATGTAGGTCAGATGGTTTTTGAAAGACATCCAAATACCACAAGCCTGGAGCGAAGTCCTGCTAAACGTAAAGAGCGTATTTATCTTGATTTTTTACAGAACAGAGTCGGGCAGACTATAGCCGCACCATATAGTGTACGACCAAAGCCAGGGGCAACGGTGTCGGCGCCCTTAGCCTGGGATGAGCTAAAAGCAGGACTAACCACTAAGGGTTTTACTCTTTTTAACATGGGGCAACGGCTTCATGAAAGAGGCGATCTTTGGAAGGATATGCACCTGGTTAAAAACAATCTTAAAAAGGCATTAACGCTGTAATCGGTTTTGTATATTAGTTGCTTCCTTATAATGGGCCTCTAATGAGCGTAAGGTATTGATGGCGAAATTTTCTAATGGACTGTCACCTGAAGAAGCCGCAGCTTTAAATAGATCCAATGTTTTTAAATGGTTTTTTACCATCATACCGATATAGTGTTTATTAAACTCGGGCTCAGGTAGCTTTTTGATCTCAGCAATATGATCAATGTCTTTCTGGGGAAGAGTGGCAGGTAAGGCTATTTTTTTATTTTCGGCTAATAATTTAAGCTTGGTCATTAGCTTGGTATGATCTTTTACCGATTTTTTAGCAAAACGCTTAACCATTTTATTGGTTGTTTTTACCTCAGCGATTTTCCCAAGTTCTAATTCCATCATGCTTTCAAGGGCCGCTTCTTTAAAAAAGATCGACATATCTGCGCCTCTGCTATACCCCGAAGTATCAGTAAATACATCACTGGCTATAGCGGAATCAATGACCTTAGATTGTTTCATAGTTTTTTTACTTGGATTCTGACAGGCTTGCAATACTAAAAAAGCAAGTGCGGTTACTACTAGTATTTTTTTAGTTCCCATGGTTTAAATTGTTAAGTTTCAGCTTTATTAACTACAATTTAAAAATGAGAAGGTTTTAAGAATGAATGATTTTTTTTGGCGTAAAAGTCATAAAGGAAGTTGTATAATTTTTAGCGAAATTGGATGTTATAAATGCTCATTTGGCATAATTGTGTAATAATCCCTCTTTTGTTGCATCCGATATTTTTTATGAATGAGAATAGGGCTACATTTGAAATAATGGATCCACGGAAACAGTTAAATACAGTGTCTGATAAACTATTCGCAAGTCAATTGCGAATGGCTAAGGCGATGTTTAATCGTTTTTTATCTCATCAATTGGCTTTAGGCGATTCTTTTCTAAAAAGCAGTAAAGACTTTATCAATTAAACCCCAACCTTCTAACCAGGTCTGGGGAGCTTCATTTAATTATTCATTCAATTGTCTTTTCTGGTAAAGCGGGTATAAACTGCTACGCCTGTATTTAATTATTAAAGCGTGTCCGATCATTTTATAAAAAAACGTCAATATGCTATTGGTTCAGATTGTAAAGATTTTGAGTAGCGTGCCTCAGTCTGGCATTTCAGACTGAGGCATGCATATTCAATAATTTTTTTTCAATCAAATCATTTATCAATATCATGACTACATCAATCGTATTATCAACAGGAATATTTGATCTTTTAAAAGATCATATCAGAAGAAGAAAACTTAGTAAATTTAATCAGGTAAAATTGGAACTGGAACTTCGCAATGCGCGCCAAATCCTTAATAAGGACATTCCGGCCGACGTGGTTACCGTAAATACTAAAGTAAGAGTAAAAGAACTGGAAAGTGGCGAGGAAGCTACCTATGTTATTGTTCCTCCTGCAAAAGCCAGAAATAAGCATAATAACATTTCTATTTTATCCGCAATTGGCGTGGCTATGGTAGGTTACAGCCAGGGATCGGAGTTGAGCTGGGAAATGCCTGAAGGCGTGAAGAAGTTCCGTATTGAGGAAGTAACCAGATTAAATTAGGTATAAAAAAACCGGCAATAACGCCGGTTTTTTTATACCCAATTTTTTCGACTACAGCGATGTTATTTATACGTTCATTAATTCCTGGAACCGCTCTACAAACTTACCCACGTGATAACCATCCATTAAAGCATGGTGCACATGAACAGATAGACTCATTTCTCTCTTTCCGTTAGCTTCGGTTAATTTTCCGAAAGAAATTTTCGGTACACTGTCATTAAACGAAAAGGATCTTGCATGCGATAAGGAGGTGAAATCTAACCAGGGCAAGGCCGAATAATGAATCACATCATTGCCCGATTCCAAAGGGAAAAGTACTGTGCTTTTCGAAACCCTGTCTATTTCTTGTTTTGCCAGATCATAAAAAGCATCAGGATTTTCATCAAAGTGTAAATAGGAGAAACCGAAAGTTTGGTCAGGGCGATTAATGGTTGCAGAGGCGTTGATCCGATCGTATGCAATTACTTTTTCTCCCTCTATTCTGTATCCAAATTCTTCAATGGTATTGGCGGCTTTTAGCGATTGATACAAATAATATAAAAAGAAGGATTGCCCCGATTCTTTTGCTTTAAGATAAGCTTTTGTGCAGTCTATTTTAACGGTTATACCAAAGAAAGGCTCTTCAAATTGTTTAAAGAAATGAAAGTGTTCTTTTCTGCTCCATAGTGATATGTCTAATTCTTTTCTCATCGGTATCAATTGCGCTGTTTTTTATGAAGCAAAAGTAAAACAATATATTTCTATTGAAAGTCAGTAGTCGGAAATAGAAACTTTTAAGTCCACCGTTTGTTGTAATGACACTTGAAATATCTTTAAAATTATGGACTCAAAAAGAAGTATTATTCGGGGCATATGCTTTTCGATCTTATTGTTGTCAAGCCAGAATTTATTTGCCCAAAAAATTGATAGCCTGGTCATCAAGAAAATGGATACCGTGGCCACCAAGAAAGTGGAAAGCAAGAAAGTGGAACCCAAGAAAGTGGATAGCCTGACGGACAATATGGATGCTTTGATTTCCAAGAAGATAGATGCTATAATTGCCAAGAAAATGGAAGCGCTGGCGCTCGCGAAAAGTGATACTTTAGTTCTCGAAAAAATTGATACCCTAATCGGCGCTGAATACGTAGATACCGCCCGCTACAAGAGCCGTGTGCTATTGCCCGATATTTATGGGAAACCCGACTCTACCTTAGAGAAAACTCTGGTACAGGTAAAAGGTAATTTATACCGTCATACAAACGGTACTTTGCCGGCATTACATAGCGGATTGGTACTGATCACTAAAGCAGGCGCCATAGTAATAGATCCGGCACTAACGCAAGCTGCAATCTGGCTCAATGAGGAGATTAAAAAGCGATTTAAAGTTGATGTAAAATATGTGCTGTTAACTCATGGACATTACGATCATGCGGGTGGTTCTCAGATCTTCCAACAGGCAGGAGCCAAAGTCATTATACAGAAGAATGGTTTAGAAGCTATTGTGGGAGAAAAGTTGCCGGTTGCCACTCCAGATATCGTTTTTGAAGATAAAATTGCAATTGTATTGGGAGGAGAGCGGGTAGTTATGAATCACATCGCACCCAGTCACTCTAACAGCATGTCGGTGATCACATTTCCAGGGTATAAAGCAATGCAATTAACAGACATAGGTCAATCGGAGACAATGCCTTATAATGATTTTCTGGATTTCTATTATGACGGTTGGATTAAGACCCTTGACTGGGCTTTAAAGCAAGATGTAAATTATATAGATGTAGGGCATTATACTCCGGCTACACTTCAAAATATAAAAGACTTGCGGGAATACATGGTCGATTTACATAATCAGGTGTTAGCATTGGTGCGTGAGGGACAAAGTTGGGATCAGTTATACCGTAATGTTAAGTTTTCCGATAAAGTAAAAAAATGGGGCGGATTTGATACTATGGGAAAACTTAACATTGCAGGAATGTACCAATGGATTATAAATCATAGAAGAGGAGTGTGGTAACCTAATAGCCGATTGCTTTTAGTGCCTGCTTACCCAGGCGCTCCTCTAGTTGAGTAAGGTACAGACTGGATGGATTAACTGGCGTGTTAGGTGATTCAAAGATGCCTTCCGGTAAGTTCGGGCCTGCCGAATTAAATGGTCTTGGTATGGGCGTACTTTTTCCCTTACTGCCAATAACCCAATTGTATGTACCCGGAGGTATTTGGTTTACATAACTGTTTGCTTCGCAATTCCAGGCCACCGACCAGGCAGTTCCCCAACCATGACCAGAGCCCATACTACCTCTGTTTTTGAAATCTATACCACCGTTAGGAGCCTTGCAATTATCTAAAAGCATACCTGTACTCCAGCGCTGATGGCCTTCTATACGTCCGTTACCGATAAAATTACAATTCAAAAATACGATTGGGCCTGTTTGTCCAGCTCCCAAAGCTGCAAACCAGATATTGTCGCCCTCTACAGAACATTGGTCTAATAGCAACTGACCGGCATTTGGTGCAAATTCTGCCGGTTTAGAAGGACCTTGGTGTAAAGCTTTGCGTACTACAGCTACCCGTTGAAGCGTAATTCTACGTCCTCCTGTTCCAACACTTTCCATGGTTTCTATCAGGTCTAAATCTCGCAACCAGCAATCCTCTCCATTCAGACGGACCCCGTAATAAAGTGCTTTTGTATGACTCACCGCTTGTGGCGGAGATACAATACGCAGGTTTTCTACACCAGCCTGTTTAAGGCGTTTTACGTCATTTGCCAATACCATTGTTGTTTCGTCGTTGGTGTAAGCTGCATCATACGAATCAACTAATGGAACATCCAGCGTGATTTTATTACCTTTTATAGCAGCAATACGACGTTCAGTTATCAGTAGTGAACCTGTTTTAATCCAGGTTTGTGGCTTACCATCACGTATCAGATCGTCCATTTGCATAAACTTCACCCATTTTTCAGTAACAGGTTTTCTTATTTCTACGTTATCACCAATGGTAAATCCGGATGCGTTAGCTACGGTAAAACTGATACTTCCTGCAGCAATATAATTGTCTGTTATTTTTATAGCCTTTTCGTTGTCACCCGCATTGCCTAAGCGGTTACCGATACGTTGATTTATTCCGTTCGATAAAACTATGGCCGTGTGCTTTACGCCATTCATGGATATAATACTTCCTTTTTCCGACTTACCGCTGCCACGAAGTACAATACCATCTGCCATAATCTTTATGGTATTTGAACAGGGGTAGGTGCCAGGTTCTAATAAGACTGTTCCCCGGAACCCATCTTTATTTAAGGGCATAGCAGAGACCTTATCAATAGCCGCTTGAATTAAAGCTGTGCAATCAGCGCTCGCATCAGCCAATGGTTTAACCGTGATTTTTACCGGTATATTTGGTAAAGCTATACCACCACCTTTATAGCCGGCATAGGAAAAATCCATAATCCGATCTCCTTTTGGCGTTTTTTTATACACCAGTTTCCCATCAGCTCCAAGGTGCACCCATTCGTTTTTGAGGGTAACTTTTTCCATAGGTATGGAATCGGCCTGAGCAAAGGAATTCAATAGCAGCAAAAATAGTGTTAAGCCTGTTTTTACTTTTGAAATTGGCGAATCAATATGTTTCATAAAGTCGTTATTTGAGACTATAACGAACTTCATAAAAAAGCAGCGGTGTTTTATATTGAAAAATAGCTTTGTACTCAGCTATCTTAACATGATTTTTTTAGACTTATTTCCTATTTAATGGCGACCTTTTTAGCAAAAGGTTTAGATGTAGTTTATATTCTTTTGTAGAAATGAATGTTTACATATTTGTTATTACAATCCTGACTTTTGTATCTTGGTATTTCAGACCTGCAGATAGAAAAGTAAATTGAGTATCTATAAAAGTATGACCGCATGAAAAGCAATAAAAAGGAATTATCGACAGAACAACGTGAAGAATTACTTAGTGTATTAAAAACTCGTTTTGAGAAAAATATGAACCGCCACAAAGGGCTTGACTGGGCCAAAGTGCAAGTGAAACTGGAAGCCAATGCTGAAAAACTCTGGTCACTAGATGATATGGAAGCAACTGGTGGTGAACCTGACGTTGTTGGTTATGATAAAAAGACCGACGAATACATTTTTTATGATTGCTCAGCAGAAAGCCCTAAAGGTCGCAGAAGTCTTTGTTACGACCGCGAAGCGCTGGATGCAAGGAAAGAGCATAAACCAAAAAGCAACGTTCTCGATACGGCAGCTGAAATGGGGATTGAGCTTTTAACGGAAGAACAGTACCGGGAGTTGCAGCAGTTTGGAAAGTTCGATACGAAAACCTCGAGCTGGATACAAACACCCGCTGATATTAGAAAACTCGGTGGCGCCATTTTTTGTGATTACCGCTACAGCAATGTCTTTGTATATCACAACGGTGCAGATTCTTATTATGCTGCAAGGGGATTCCGGGGGGCACTTAGGGTATAAATGTTTGCAGTGATAAAAATTGAAATTATGAGCAGAAATCTTTCTAAGGCGTCACCGGTTCAGAAAAAAGAAAATAATACCGGCCTGCCTGATAATTTAAAATCAGGAGTAGAAAACCTTTCTGGCTACTCGCTGGATAATGTTCCCGGACAGGAAAGACACTTGCCTCACGAAGCCTGGCATGTAGCTCAACAAAAGCAGGGAAGAGTACAGCCGACTATGCAGCTGAAAGGCAAGCTAAACATCAGTGATGATGCTGGACTAGAGAACGAAGCTGATCATTTTGGTTCAGTTGCAGCGGGTGTTGGATCATAAATATAAAAAAGGATCACTCAGCTATAGGATCGGAATTCGTGCGAAAATTGTCAACCCCTTAAAATGTAAAAAGCCTGCTATCGTTACGATTTGCAGGCTTTTGTACTTTTTGATACCTTCTGAGCGGGGAGAGAGGGACATCAATCGAACACCTAATATCATTTTTGACCTTTTTAGAGACTTTAAAAATTTAAATCGACTTTAAAGCCGTAATCAAATCTTATTAATTTTAAGTGTGTTATTACGACACCTGTAAGGGGCTGCTTTTTTCTTCGGTTAAACTTGCCCGTTATAATTTGGGTCAAATTCCACAATCCATTCAATGCCATATTTGTCTCTAAACATGCCGGCATAGGTACCCCAGGGACTGTCACCAATGGGCCCTTCTACTTCTCCGCCCGCTGATAGTCCGTTAAATATTTTGTCCGCTTCTTCACGGCTTTCGGCAGCCACTACTATTTTAGACCTGTTTTCGTTTTCGTTTACCCGTCCCATAAATTCAGGAACGTCATTAGCTATTAATACATTTTGTTTGCCAATAGGCAAGGCAATGTGCATGAGTTTATCTGCTTCATTAGCTGCTATCGGGAATTCAGCGCTTGCTAAATCTTTAAAACGAATGATCTTTGCGAACTCTCCGCCAAAAACTGATTTGTAAAAAGTGAATGCTTCTTCGGCATTTCCATTGAAGTTGATCCAGGGGTTGATTGTTCTCATAACTTTATTTTTTAGTTTTTAATTTTTTCTGCTCACGCTATTCAGCATTCCATTGTCCCTGCGTGTTGGGTCTGATATGGCCTGGAATATATCTTGTTTCATTTTTGATTATTAATCGCGCAACCCTCAGCTTGCAAATATATATGCAAGCTGAGGGTTGTGTAAATAAATCTGCATTTTTTGTCGAGGTATAATGGCGGGATGTTTAGTGGTAATTGTGGTATTCGTTACAATAACTAACCAAACCGTGTCTTACTTTATATGAAGAAAGGATTCGAACTCACAAACATTCATAATCATATCATTTTCAAATATTTATATTGAATTTATATGGGTTATTTATGCACAGAAGATAGTTTAAAAAAGAAATAGCCTGCTAAGAATCAATGCTTTAGCAGGCTACTGTATGACAAGGCGGAGAGCGAGGGATTCGAACCCCCGGACCTATGACAGTCAACAGTTTTCAAGACTGCCGCATTCGACCGCTCTGCCAGCTCTCCGCTGCGAAAGTAGGAATCTAAACTGATTCTGCAAATTTTGATTTGCATATTTTCCTAAGGAATGGCTTAACTGTCATAATTTGAATGAGATAATTTTTTGAACCTGATTTTCTTCTATAGGGTTCATCACAGCATAATTAATTCTATAAAAAAAAAGTTTTATTTGGTTTTTAATAAAAAGTTCTTACCTTAGACCTCGAGAGCGTTAATTTAAAAGCGGGACTTGTCTTCTGACGAGTTCCGCTTTTTCCTTTTCTACTACTGGCGCTACTATTGACTAGGATGTTTCGTACAAATCCTGCAATAAGTCAAACCGATCTTTAAAAGTGAAATTTGCTTTTTCAAGTACCCTTCTTGCTGCTATGTTTTCTCTATTTACCACAGCACCGATCTTAGAAATTCCCTGATCTGATAGGTTGTCTATCAATAGCGGAAGCACCTCGGTCATGATATAGCAGCCACTGGCAAAGCCACTCAGGTAAAATTCAATGAAAAAAGGATAATGGTCCATTTGATAATGCTGCCTGGCCACTTCGGGGGAGATCAGGTCAATAATACCGATTACTTTATTGAGCTTTTTATGGGTAATGAAATGAATATAATTGTGGCCTGAATGGTAATTAACCACCATGGTCTGTAAAAATAACTCCGCTTCCTGTAAACTGTTCAATCGCTTACCTGGAATAAACTTCAGCGTCCGATCATCCGATAGAATAGAAAAGATATCGCTGGTCAATTTCTCAAATCGTCCTAAATCTTCAGGTCGGAAGGGGTGGATCAGCAAATTGTCGTTTTCAAGGAAAATCGGTTTCAGCATCTGGTTTTAATTGCGGAGATAAGCTGTTAGGATATCCAGTATTTCCGGTGGCAATGGTGTTCCGGTATGATTCTCCAGCTGGTGTTGCGCGGAATTGAATTTTTCAATGTAAGTTGCCGTGTGGTCATTAAATTTCAGGTAACCCTGTTCAAAGAAGCGTTCCTGAACCTCGCCTGATGAGTCCATAGAACGGAAGGTGAGAGATTGAATCTCCTGCGTTTTTTTGTCGAGAAACAGCCATCTGAATATCTCAGAGAGATCAGCATTGTCAGCAAGATCAGTTCGTTTGATCTCCAGTATACAATGTTCACTGTTTTCTAAGTAATAAAGGCATTTAAGAGCAGGTTTCATGTATTTTGCAAAAATTTGTGTGCGCCGAAAATATAAAAATTAACTGAATTTTGAAGTTTGTTTATCAAGTAGGTTTTCTAAAGGCGTCTCTTCCAGTACGATACGATTCGGTATTCCATTCGTGTCCTTTTTCCATTCTATAAGCCTGATTTTTCCATCTTCTAATTCTATGCCGGTGATGTCTCCATCATTATAGCAACAGCATCCTGTATTGAAGTAAGTATTCTTGGAATACTCCAGCCGGGGGGAGGTGGTTCCGCTGATTTTTCCTGCAAGGAGTTCAGCTTCTAATTTCAGAACAGTTGCCTGATCTCCTTTCTTTTTAGCCTCATCTATCCTGATATAGGTTCTTTCCAGGTGAGTTAGTGAATTGAATACCGGCTGATGGGTGTGGCCAGTAACCAGCGCGAGGTTGGATTGTTTGGCTGTCCACTCATACATGATCTGGTTGTGCTCCGACTTAAGCTGGTTGTCAAAGGCAGGTGTATTGGGATTTAAACGGAGGTAGGATTGAACCGGCCCCCATATATTGGAGACAAACCACTTGCTGAACCAGTTTCCATCGCTCTGCATGTCGCCCTGATGACCGTGGGTGATAAATAACGTTAGCTGTTGGTTCCCTACTGGAATATGAAAGATGATGCCTTCATAGACCTTGATCTTTGTTCCGAAGACTTTTTCCAGGGTAAAGCCTGCCAGCGGATCATTGTCCCAGTAGAGGTCGTGATTGCCAAATAGTTTGATGTACGCATTGCGTTCTAAAAAGCGTTTTTCAGCTTCAAAATTTGCTGCATTGTGTTTGATGATATCATGGAGCATATTTTTCCAAAGCTCTTCGCTATCTCCCAGGTTACAATACAAGTAATCTTGCGTGTTGTAATAGGATAGGGCAGCCAGGTAATTGTCCTCGCAAAGTGTAAAGTCATCCTGGTGGCTGCGGTTGCCCTTGTGTTGGTCTGAAAACAGGATGATCCGGTGTTTGGCGTCCAGGTTAATGAGTTGGCCATGTTTTCCAGGACGTTTCAGAATATCTTCATATAGCCCCGATAGGGCCTTATGTACACGCGCTTGATCGGGATTTGAGGCGTACTTGTTGGCAAGCCTGATGATCAGAGGGGTAAACAGCTTTTGTAATAATTTGCGCATGTATATTTCTTACAGGATTGTCTGAATTGAAAATACACAATTTTGAGAACTTAAATCGCGGATTTTACGATATTCCCTAACCGTTTCAGGTCAAAGTCTAACTTTTGATTCCATTCCAGACCATAATTCAGCCTCATACAATTGTTGTATTGGTTGTGTAAGGAAAACATCCTACCCGGTGCAAAACTTATTTTCTGTTTGATAGCGATATCGTAGAGTTTTGCCGTGTCGATTTTTTTGTCCAGTTCAAGCCATAACATAAAGCCACCTTGAGGCTGCGAAATTTTTGTGTTATGAGGGAAGTAGTCTTCAATGGCTCGCTGAAACTGTAAACAATTGGTATATAGTTTAGTTCTTAGTGTGCGAAGGTGATGGTCGTATCTTCCATGTTCCAAAAAGTCTGCTATTACTTCCTGATATAGTGTAGGGGTAGAGATTGTCTGCAAAAATTTTTGTCTGATGATTTTGTCTTTGTACTTACCAGCTGCTACCCAACCTACCCGATAGCCGGGGGCCAGGGTTTTGGATACTGAACCGCACCACATAACAATGCCGGCCTCATCAAAGGCTTTGCAAGGTTTAGGACGTGTAGCCCCAAAAAAGAGGTTACCATAAAGATCATCCTCAATCAAGGGGATATCATGTTCAGTAAGCATTCTTACGAGCTCTTTTTTGTGTTCATCGGGCATTAAACACCCCAGTGGATTACTGAAGTTGCTGATGAAACAACAGGCTTTGAGTTTTGGTAATACCTTTTTAAGCGCCTCCAGATCGACACCTGTTATGGGATGATTGGGAATTTCGATAACATTAAGGCCCATCGATCTTGCCATTTGCAGAATGCCGAAATATACAGGAGTTTCCACAGCGATGGTATCGTCCCTTTGCGTTACTGCCAACAGGCAATTGTAAAGGGCGTTCATTGTCCCTGAGGTGGTCACGATATCATCTTCAGTAAGCTTGCCTTCTAATACCAGAGACCATTTGGCTATACCTCTTCTCAGATTAACACTACCCTGGACAGGCTCATAACTGGTGCCGCCGTCGGGGAGGGTCCTAACTACGTTGATAACGCCTTTGTTCAGTTTGGCGATCGGTAATAGGCTACTGTCTGGAGCACCAATAGAAAATTGTCTGATGTCTTTGTCCTCCAGTGTATTGAGTATTTTGCTGATCAGGTCTCCTTGAGGTTTTTCATCCTGAGAGGATTTAAGTTTGCCAACAGTCGGAAGCGAAAATTTTCTGCGTGAAGTCTTGCTGACAAAATAACCTGACTTTGGTCTTGCTTCAATGAGCGATTTGCTTTCAAGCTCTAAAAATGCTTGTTTGGCGGTATTTATACTTACATTATAAATCTTCTGGATTGACCGGATGGAAGGCAATTTATCGCCTAACTTTAATGTTTCGCTATCAATCTGTTCCTCAATAACCTTTGCAATTTTTAGGTATAATGCTTCCCTTCTCATTTAATCCTGTTTTCTGTCTGATAAAACCATGATGAGCAAATGCTCACAAATAGCAATGAATATTATAAATTAAAGCATTAATTAGTGAAATTTCTCACTATAAGCACTTGTTTAACCATTTCACTAACTTTTGCGACGATTGTTTAAGCATTTTCCCGGCTTGAGGACCATTGTTGAAAGTTGAATTAAAAGTATTTCGGGCCTGTTGTTCAAGGAATGGTTGAATTTCGGATTGGCTAACTCCGTTTTTATAATAAGATGCAAACTCAACTTCTTCCAATTCATTCAATTTTGCAGCTGCATATCCTATCAATTCATTACTTGATTCGGCAATAGCCAAAGGCAGGCCGAATTGTTCCGTCAATTTTTCAATTTCCGTTCTGTTCTCCTGATAGATATTCATCACCTTCCTCAAGTCAGAGAGATATACTTTTCGATAGTTGGTTTCGTTTGATATTTTTTCTGGTCGATTCATAACTCGTTTTCTTGTAAACAAACTTATGAAAACCGTAAATGTGGTTACAGATACAGAAATGCTATTATTTTAGGATACAGATGATTTACTTAAAACAGCTATCTTTGCGATAGAGCAGATGATAGACAGTACATGATTAACTGGCAGAATTTTCAGGAGAATTTTGATACTATAGCGGTTCCTGCTAAAACAGTACTCTTAAACGAAGGAGCTGTTGCGCAGAGAATCTATTTTATCAAAAAAGGATGTCTTAGATTATGGTTCAACAATGATGGAAAAGACGTTACTTTTCAATTCTTTTTTGAGAATCAAAGCGTTGCTTCTATTGAAAGTTTTAGAAATCATATACCAAGTCAATTCTCAATAGAAACACTAGAACCTTGCGTGTTATTGTCGGTGACGAAGGAAAGGTTTTACGCAATACTGGATAAGTCAACGGCCTTACGAAAAGAAATGGAAGATTATTCATTTGATCGCCTCTTGTCTTACCAGTACCTTTTTCTTTCACGTATTAAGGACAGCCCTCAAAAAAGATATGAGCAATTATTGAAAGAGCATCCCGAAATATTTCAGCGTGTTCCACAGCATTACATCGCCTCTTATCTGGGGATAACTTCCGTTTCATTAAGCCGGATCAGAAATAGAAAGGTTTGAATTTCTTAACAATTGTTATCGCTTCCAGAACCGTTTTGTGAGAATTTTGTGATCTAATCTGATCACAAATGAAAGTAGCGATAGTATATAACCACCCTTATTCCGGGAGCTTTTGTAATGCGATATTACACTCCGTATTAGCAGGTATTGCCAAATCCGGGCATGAGGCAGACGTATTCAATCTTGACGAAGAAGGTTTCAATCCCGTTATGACAGCAGCAGACCTGAAGGCTTTTGTTATGCAAAAACCTGTCGACCTTCAAGTTTTAGCCTATCATGAACGTCTTAAAGAAGCAGATCACCTCGTTTTTATTTTTCCAATCTGGTGGGAGTTAATGCCTGCTTTAACCAAAGGTTTTATTGATAAAGTAATTTTTCCGGGGCTGGCTTATGCGCATCCGAAAAACAGTTTAAAAATGACCCCGCTCTTAACGAATTTAAAAAGAGTGACTGTGATTTCAACAATGAATACGCCATCCTGGTTATATAGGATTTTGTTTGGAAATGCTATTAGAAAAGCAATGATGGTGGGCACTTTCTGGAAAATAGGTTTTAAAAACCGAAAATGGATCAGTCTGACTCAGGTAAAATCTGCTACGCATGCAAAACGGAGAAAGTGGCTGGATCGAATTGAAGAACGGTTTACAAAACTGAAGTAATTTGATAAATATCACGAAGTCCTGGGATGTCTTCTTTAAAAAATACTGTTATCTTTATAAGCACAGAATTTTGTCACTATGAAAAGATACTTTTTAATCCTGTTTTTATTCACTGCAATATCAGGATATGCTCAAAACACCATCAATAACTATAAGTACGTATTGGTACCCGAGCAATTCAGTTTTTTTAAACAAGTGAATCAGTATAGACTAAACGCCCTAACTAAGACCTTACTGGAGGAGAAGGGCTTTACAGTTTATTTTGATAATAGCGATTTGCCGACTGAAATAGCCAACAATAAATGCAAGGCAATGAATGCCGATCTTATAGAAAAAAAAGGAATGTTTACCACTACAGTTACACTGATATTGAAAGACTGTCAGGGTAACGTGGTTTTTAAAGGTAAGGAAGGTAAAAGCAGGGAAAAGGAGTTTAACGCCTCCTATACTGAAGCGTTAAGGAATGCCTTTGTTTCCTTAAATGAACTTCCTTATACTTTTACCGGGGAAACCGTACCTACGGCACCAGTAGCGAAAGCAGCAGTTCCTGTAGTACCAGTTCCTACGCCAGTGCCTGCCAGTCCTGTTGCAGCACCCGCAACAGCACCGGTAAATCTACCTTCAGGAACATTATATGCCCAGGCAACAGCAAATGGCTTTCAGCTTATAGATACCACACCAAAAAGAGTGCTAACCCTTTTTAAAACCTCGGTACAGGATTATTTTATTGCGGATAGTGGTCAATTCAAAGGAATTGTGTTGAAAAAAGATGGAGAATGGTTTTTTGAATATTATAATAACGATAAATTGATTTCAGAAAAATTACTGATCAAGTTTTAAGGCCCAAACGCATTTCACTCGGGGCTACTGTTTTGGGTCTGTGTCTGAATGAATTCACTGGGGCTCCTTCCGAATTGCTTTTTAAATTCAAGACTGAAGTACTTACGGTCGGCAAAACCAACACTGTAAGCTATTTCAGATATGTTTCCTGTTTTTTGCAATAGGAACTGGGCCGCTTTTTTTAAGCGAATAGATTTTATAAAATCATTGACAGGTAGATCAGTGAGCGCCCGGATTTTTTTATAGAGCACTGACTGGCTCATTCCAATTTCAGCGGATAAAAATGGAACTCCAAAATCTGGATCAGTCATATTCTCTTCTATAATCTGAATAATCTTTTCCAGGAAATCCTGCTCAGTATTGTTGATGGCGAGATCTTTGGGCTCAAGTTTAATTACCTGCGCATATTTCTTTTTTAAGGTCTCTCTAGCCTGAAGTAAATTATGGATATTAAGTAATAGAATTTTAAAATTGAATGGTTTCATGATATAGGCGTCCGCTCCATGTTCAAAACCACTAACCTGATGGATGTATGCCGATCTGGCGGTTAAAAGCACAACGGGAATATGGCTCGTTCTTATATCTGTTTTTATTCTTCTGCATAGTTCAAGCCCGTCCATTTTCGGCATCATCACGTCGCTTAAGATTAAATCTGGAATGAGTTCTTTTGCCGTTTCCCATCCCTGTAAGCCATTTTCACATTCATGTACATTATAGGTGTCAATGAGCAGATTTTTGATTAAACCTCTGATTTCAGCATTATCCTCAATGATTAAAACAGTAAACCGTTTTTCCGCTTTCGGGGTCTCCGCAGGTTTGATGTTTTCCGCTATATATTGTGTGATTTGTTTCTGTTCATAGCTGGCTGCGTCGTCATAGTAAATGTAATCCGCTATAAAATCTTCTGTTTTAAAATGTGCTTTTCCCTTTTTCAGGCTAACAGTAAAACAGGTGAAACCACTTTTGCCTTTAGTTTCTAATTCACTCTCTACTTGAATATGGCCATGATGTAATTCGCAAATACTTTTTGAGAGGGATAAACCTAAGCCAGTCCCTATATTGGTACTTGGTTCAGCCTGATAAAAGTCCTGAAAAAGGTTTGCCTGCGCTTCTTTTGGAATTCCTTTTCCATTATCACAGATTCTAATATGCACCTGACTTTTATCTTCAATAATCTGGAAATCTATTTTTCCATTGACAGGACAAAATTTAAAAGCATTGGAGAGAAGGTTGAACATCACTTTCTCCATTTGAACCTTATCAAAATAGAGCTCGATTTCATCCTGGTCAGATTCAAATGTATAGGTGATGTTATTGGCTAATACCATATTTTCGAATGCCAGAAAAATTTCCCGGCAAAACTTTACGATATTCCCTGGGCTCACCTTTAATTCCATTTTGCCGCTTTCAGCCTTTCTAAAATCTAAAAGTTCTGTTACCAGGGTCATTAAACGATCCGCGTTATTCTTAATTGGTTGCAATTCACGGTTTAATTCCGGGTCGTTCTGTACTTTGTCTATTAATTTTTCAAGCGGACTTATGATTAATGTTAATGGTGTACGGATTTCGTGGGAAATATTGGTAAAAAACTGAAGCTTGTTTTCATTTATCTCTTTTTCTTTAGTTACTACAGCTTTGATTAATAAATACCTTACTACGACAAACAAAATTGCTGCGATAAAACCTAAATAAATCAGATATGCCCACCAGGTTTGATAAAATGGAGGTAACACTTTAATATCTAGTTGGGTTGGATTTTTTGTCCACAATCCATCATTATTACTGCCTTTTACCAATAATGTATAACTACCCGGAGATAGGTTAGTATAATTTGCTGAAGGTATATTTACATAATTCCAGTCCTTTTCAAAGCCAACCAGTTTATAAGCATACAGATTTTTGTTGGATTTTATGAAATTGAGCACTGTAAAATCAACAGAGAAAACATTTTGACTTGATTTGAAGGTAATTGATTTGGTCAGGCTGATGTTGCTATCCAGAAGTTCATCGTCTTGATTTATTTTAACGATTTTATTAAACAGCTTTAAGTCGGTAAACAGCGCTTTGGGAATATTTTTATTTTCTTTTATATCATTCGGGGAGAAGCTAACCATACCGCTTAAGCTGCCAAAGAAGAATTCGCCTTTGCTGTCTTTCAGTAAGGATTTGTAATTAAATTCATTTCCTGGCAAGCCATCTTTGATATTGTAAATATGATAGGTTTGTTTTTGCTGGTTGTACGCGCAAAGACCATTATCGGTACTTATCCATAAGTTGTTCTGATCATCCTCTAAAATGCCTACGATATTATTGCTGGGTAAACCATTTGTTTCTTTAATCTGAAGATAGCTGTGTTTTTTAGTATCGAGCCTGAACAAGCCATTGCGAAAGGTCCCCAGCCAGATATAACCGTTTTTATCTTCCCTTATGCAGCTGATATCACCGTATGGTAACCTGGCAGCATCATCTGCCTTACGTCCTGTAAAAGATTCTGCTCCGTTTTTTAACTGATATAATCCCGAATTTGTAGCTACCCAAAGGTTATATTTCGAATCTTCAAAAATGAAAAAAACAGCATCAGATAATCCCCTGATTCTTTTTCGTGTAAATTTTCCAGTTGTCGTATTGAAGCTATTTAGTCCATTATTTGTTCCAACCCAGAATCTACCTTTACTGTCTTCAAAAACCGAAGTAATTTCATCATTACTGATAGATAAGGTGTCATTTTTCTTACTTGTATATCGGGTAAATGTTTTTGTTGCCGGATCAAAAAGGTTAAGCCCCCCTAGATGGGTGCCTATCCAAATCCTGTTTTGTTTATCTTTTATGATGGATTTGACAATATTGGAACTCAGGCTTTTTGGGTTATTAGGACTATATCTGTAATGGACGTAGGTGTTTTTTTTACGGTCGAAATAATTAAGACCTTCTCCTTCTGTGCCTATCCATAAATTATGGTCGGTATCTTCAGTTATCGAGCTCACCACACTACTGCTTAATCCATTGTTTGTTTTGGAGCTATTGTATATTTTAAAAGGGGTATAATCAGGGTAAACCATGTTAATACCACCATAATAAGTCCCAACCCAGATGATTCCTTGCTTATCCCGAAAAATATCATAAACAGAATTCTGACTTAGGCTGGCATTATTTCCGGGCTCATTCTGTATGATTCTGAAAGTTTTAGTTACAGGATCATAGATGGTAATCCCATGCAGGGTTCCAATCCATAATTTGCCTTTTGAATCAATAGTAATCTTTCTGATGTTGTTGCTGCTGATTCCTGTTCCATTAGGGCTATTATAAGTATAGGTTGTAATGTTTCCGGTTTTAAGTTCAAGTTTACTTAAACCTGTTTGTTTGGTACCAATCCAGAGGTTGTTTTCGTTATCTTCCACAAAACATGTAATGTGGTTATCGATGGCCTTGTTAATTTGATCGCTAAAAGCCTTAAAGTATTTAACGCTTACATGACCATTTTTAATGCTCATGTTCTTTAAGCCCCTGGTTGTACTCACCCAGATTGTTCCGTGGCGATCTTCTAAAACAGCGTAGACTTGCTGTGGCTGTTTTTTATTGTAGAACAAGCGCTTAAAATGGTAATCGGTTTTTGAAGTTAAAAGATTTAAACCATTGGGCGTACCGACCCATAGGCGGTTTTTTCTATCCTGGTAAATGCAATGTATCTTCGAGTGGCTTAAGCTTCTTTCGTCATTTTCTTTATGAGTAATATGGTCAAAATTGTCCTTTGCTTCATTGTATTTATTTAATCCATATGGTGTACCAATCCATAATGCTCCATCATTGGCAGGCAAGATTGTCGAAATATATTCTGAGTGACTCAGGCTTTTCTCGTCATTGATCTCTTTCTTGTAAATTTTAAAATTTCTGGAATCATACTTATTCAGTCCAAAGCGGGTTCCGAACCACAGGAAGCCTTTCGAATCCTGTGCAATTGCCAGAACGGAACTTTGGGAAAGTCCATTTTCTACATTGAGGTGTTTGAATTTGATATTGTCCTGAGCCCGACCAATACAAAAACAGAATAACAATAATAGTGTTTGAGGAAGTTTCATCCTAAAAAGGAGAGGTGGTTAGTTAATCTCTGGTAAAATTACGATAATGTTTTCCAAAAGCGCGATTCCTGACTGGAATAGCCGAAAAACAGCTAGGATTTCACCCCCATTTAAAGAGAATTTTACCCCTTCCGGTAGCTGATTAAGCGACAATTTTGAGATAACCAAATATTACAGCAAAACCAAACGATCAAGCCGAGACCTTTTTTTATTGCAAAAATCATGTGCTCATGCCCATTACGGATAGGGGTTATGCTATAAAAATTTGTGATTAAGAATTCAACCACTATTAATCAACTAAACTAAAAATGGAGAAACTTTACAAAAATCTCAAACTTGGACAAGCAAAACCAAGTCATGATTATCGCGTAATAAAATTATTCGCTTTAATCATGTTTATGAGCTTAACAGTATTCACTGCCTTTGCTCAATCAATTAAGACTGCCGGAACTGTAAAAGATTCAAGTGGCGGACCACTGCCGGGTGTAAGTGTCAAGGTTAAAGGAACCAAAATTGCCGTTGTAACAGCTATGGATGGTAAATTTTCCTTAGCTGTTCCTTCTGCGCAGAGTATTCTCGTGTTTTCCTTTATTGGTTTTGATACCAAAGAAGTAACAGTAGGCACATCAACAAATCTTCAAATCTCACTTCAGGAACAGGATAATAACTTAAACGACGTTGTTGTTATAGGTTACGGTGTTCAAAAGAAAGTGAATGTAATCGGTTCAGTGGCAACGATTGATGCCAAGGCACTTGAAAATCGCCCGGTAACAAATCTTTCCTCTTCTTTGGGGGGATTAAGTTCAGGTGTTTTTGTAAGACAGGGTTCGGGCAAGCCGGGTTCAGACGGAGCTACCATCCGTATTCGTGGTACGGGAACATTAAATAACAATAATGCGCTTGTTGTGGTTGATGGTATAGTGGGAAGTATGGACGCTGTTAACCCGAATGATGTAGAAAGTGTTTCTATATTGAAGGATGCAGCTGCAGCATCTATCTATGGATCTCTTGCAGCAAATGGTGTAATTTTAATCACCACTAAGAAAGGAAATAAAGGAAAAATAACGGTTACTTACAGTGGCCTTGCTTCAATTGCAAAACCTGCTAATTTACCAACATTCGTTACCGACTACATCAGACACATGAATTTGGTTAACGAAGGTTATCGTAATTTAGGGCAAACGCCTGTTTATACTGATGCAACAATTGCACTCTGGGCAGCTGCAAATGCAAATCCTGATGGTTTAACAGCTCAGGGTATACCTAATAGAGTCGCTTATCCTAATACAGACTGGGGTAAAACTATATTTGAAGATAATTTAGTTCAACAACACAATATCTCATTAAATGGAGGTACTGAAAACACGCAATATTTACTGTCCGGTCTTTTTTTAAAGAATCCAGGAACAATGGCAAATACGGGTTCAGATAAATACAATCTTCGTATTAACCTGCAATCAAAAGTTGCCAATTTTTTAACCGTGGGAACGCAAACTTTTGCTTCAAACCAAACATACGGTTTGGCAAGTACTGATAATGCTTTTAACTTTTTACGCCAGACAACGCCTGGTGTTTATCCAATGTGGGATGGGAAATTTGGATTTCCTGCAGCGGCGGAAGAGTCAGCAACAGCAAATAATATTTCGGCTTATTTATATGGAACTGGTGGTGCAGACAATGAAAGCCGTTTTAATACAACTGTTTTTGCAAAATTTGATATTCTAAAAGGCTTAAATTTTGAAACTCGTTTTAATTATCAAGTCCGTCAGGAAGAGTTTAATAATCACTCCATAACCAACGAACGCTGGAATTTTGCTAGTAATACTTTAAAAACAGCAGCTACCACTCCTGATCAGTTGAGTACAACCTATGGTTTTAACAAAAACCGTTCTTATACAATTGATAACATTTTAAATTACAAAACTACTATTGCCAAAAATCATGATATAGGAGCTTTGGTAGGTTACAACCAGAATTATTAT
This sequence comes from Pedobacter nyackensis, assembly GCF_900176505.1. Taxonomy (GTDB): domain Bacteria; phylum Bacteroidota; class Bacteroidia; order Sphingobacteriales; family Sphingobacteriaceae; genus Pedobacter; species Pedobacter nyackensis. Next base: position 137,206 of record NZ_FWYB01000017.1, read on the forward strand.
AACTATTACAATTTTGGCGCGACTAAAAAGGGTTTAATAGATGAAACCATCACCACATTAACTTCTGCAACAAGTTTAACCTCGGCATCAGGCGGTGAGTATGATTATGCGCTTCGTTCTTATTTCGGGCGTTTAAATTATGCTTATAAGAGCAGGTATCTGTTAGAAGGTGTATTCAGATATGATGGTTCATCAAAGTTCTCTTCAAATAATCGCTGGGGCTTCTTTCCTGCATTTTCTGCAGGTTGGAGAATTTCTGAAGAGACATTCATGATGGGCTTAAACGAATATGTTAGCAATCTAAAACTTAGAGCATCCTGGGGTAAAACGGGTAATAACGTAATGAATACCGATGCTTCCTTAGGTAATTATGATTATCAGGCTGTGTATGGCCTTACTAATTATTCTTTCAATGGAACTCAATCCACTGGATTAATCTCAACAAAATTTGCTAACAATAATTTAGTCTGGGAATCGACAACAACAACCAATATTGGTTTAGATGGGAATTTATTAAAAGGAGCGTTAAATTTTGAAATTGACTTGTATAAAAAGTATACTGAGGGAATTCTATTTACGCCAACCATTCCTTTAACAACAGGTACGGCTACGGCAGCAACACAAAACATAGCTGAAGTGTCAAACAAAGGGGTAGAGCTTACTTTAGGGTATAATGGAAATGCAGGAAACTTTAAGTATGGTGTATCAGGAAATTTCGCTTATAACTTTAACCGGGTTAAAAAATATAAGGGTGCATTTCAGGCAGGCTACACAACTGATGCTTTAGGTAACAGGGTTTACACTTCAAACTTAGGAAGTGTTTCGAGCGGGTCGACTAACAGAATACTTGATGGCCATGAAATAAATGAATATTACCTTCAAACTGTGTACAAGGGTACAGGTAACTATTTTGTTGATGGAAAAGTGAATGCTAACGGAGGGCCAAAGGATGGCATGATCCGTACACCAGATGATATGGGCTGGTTAAATGCAATGATCGCCGCAGGTTATACTTTCCAACCTACCGCTGGAGTAAGTAAAACTAAAACTTATTATGGTGATTTAATTTATGCAGATAATAATGGCGATGGCTTATACGGAAATTCTTTCGATGCTCAGTTTCTAAATAAATCATCAACGCCAAGATATAATTATGGTTTAAACATGAACTTATCTTACAAAAATATCGATATGTCTATGTTATGGTCAGGTAGTGCTGGCATGTGGTACTACTGGAATGCAACAGGTTATAATAACTCAACTGTATCATTAGGTAATGCGGTGAGTACGCTAATTGCCAATGACCACTATTACTATAACGATGCGAATCCTGCAGATCCTGCAAATAACATTACCGCTCATTATCCGAGATTAAAAAATACGACAGATGCCCAAAATGCTGCTGTGGCAAGCAATTTCTACTTATACAATGCATCTTATCTTAAACTGAAAAATTTACAGATAGGTTATACACTCCCTGATAAAATCTCTAAAAAGGCTTTAATCAGCAGAGCGAGAATTTATTTCTCAGGAGAGAACCTATGGACAATAACTAATTACCCTGGTTTGGATCCTGAAATCGGTGCAAATGTTGGATATCCGACTATGCGCCAGTATTCTGTAGGCTTAAATGTTACTTTTTAACGATTTAGAAGGAAAGAAATGAAAAAGATATTAACTATAATATTTGCAATTGCTGTGCTGACAGGTTGTAAGAAAGATTTATTAGATACTACTCCATTTTCACAGGTTGCATCAGAAACGATGTGGACAACTGATAACTTAACTGATCAGGGGATCACTGGTGTGTATGCGTTGTTAAGGTATGGAAATGCCTCAGGTGGTGCTTCGGGTTTAGAGCTTTATCAAATGGATTGTTTGGGGCTAACCGGTCAAACCTCAGGTGCAGAAGCCATCATGACGGGTACTGTTACAGCCGGTAACGGTTATTTTAGTTCGCACTGGCAAAACCTTTACGAAGGTATTCAGAGAGCAAATGATGCGATTAAAAATATTGCTTTAAAATCGCCTTCTGCAGCTGAAAAAAAAGCCAGGTATATTGCCGAAGCAAAATTTTTAAGAGCCTATTTTTATCTAAGGCTTAATCAATTATATAAAGGTGTTCCAATTTATCTGGAGCCTTTTAGCGCTGCTGATGCAATCAAAGCGCGCTCGTCAGAAGCTGATGTTTGGGCGCAGGTAATAGCCGACCTTACCGATGTAATTGCTGAGCCAAATTTACCAGCCAGATATACAAGTGGTAATGCTCAATACGGTCATGTTACAAAAGGTGCTGCTTATGCTTTGCGCGGTAAAGCTTATTTATATACTCAGAAATGGGATTTGGCTGCTGCTGATTTTTCCAAAGTTAAAGATGCAGGTTATGGCTTGTTTGCAAACTATTCTAATTTGTTTAAAACGGCTAATGAACAATCAAATGAAATGATTTTCTCTATCCAAAATATTGGCGTTACAGGTTTTGGTTCAACAACACAATTTTATTGCGGTACACGTTCATCTTTTGGCTCTTGCTGGAACACTTATCATGTTTCACCTAATTTGGTCGATTTATATGAAAATGCGGATGGTTCTAAGTTTAATTGGGATGCTGTAATACCGGGGTATTCAAGTTTAACTGTGGCTGAAAGAGAAGTTTATTTTCTTAGAAATAATTTAACAACGGCAGAAATTGCTGCTGCGACAACCAGAGGTGCAAAAATGAGTCTGTATTTACCAACAGGTAACGAAGCAAGAATCGTTCAGGCATATGCCAATCGCGATCCAAGATTAGCGGCCAACGTAATTACACCATACTCCACTTATGTAGGTGTGTTTAGTGGTGCAAACGCGGTAGTTACTTCAAGATGGCCTTACCGCTCAGAAGCCGCTACAAATGGAGATTTACGCACCGATACACAAAGTTTGTTCTATTATTTATATAGAAAATATGTTTATGAAGGAAACGCTGAAACACCAGGAAGAGATTTCGGGCCAACAGATTTTGTATTGATCAGATATGCAGATGTATTACTAATGTGGGCTGAGGCACTTAATGAGCAGGGATTAACCACAGAGGCAATTGCAAAAGTAAATGAAGTAAGAGCCCGTGCGGGTGTTGCCTTACTTCAAAATACAAATGCTACGCTACCAACATATGTATCAAGCCAAACCGATTTAACAGAACGTATTCGCAATGAAAGAAGGGTTGAATTCCCGAATGAGGGGATTAACTTCTTTGATGAAATGAGATGGAAAAGTTGGAAAGATAAAGTTTTTTATGCCGGTAATGGTGTAAAACAAGCCTGGGGTAAAGTGGTTTATGCTTACTCATTTAAGGGCGATTATCTGTACAACTGGGCAATTCCTGCTGTGGAGATAGAAAGAAATCCCAACCTGAAACAGAACCTCGGTTGGATAAATTAAAAGGTTAATTGGTTGGTTAAAGGTCGCCACGGGTAGTGGCGGCCTCTATTTACTTATGATGATTATAAAGAGATTTAAGCTTATTATTTTAATAACACTTAGCAGTTCATTCTGCATTGCACAGGCGCCCAAAAAGCCGATGGCACAATTGATCAACGAGGAATTTAAATTTGCCCTTGATCAGTATAAAGTGCTTGCAAAAAATATTCCGGCAGGACTGACTCCTCAAAGCTTTGCCAATAACAAATCAATCAATCACGATATAAAATGGTGGTGCAGTGGTTTTTACTCTGGTAGTTTATGGTATTTGTATGAACAGACCAAAGATGCATCGATCAAACAGGAAGCTGAAAAAGCTTTAAAGGTGATTGAGCCAAATCAAACCTATACGGGGCATCATGATTTAGGCTTTATGATGTACTGTAGTTTTGGCAATGCATACCGTTTAACAGGAAAGCCAGCCTATAAGCAGGTTATACAGCGTTCTGCTGAATCTTTGTCAACCCGGTATCGCCCGAATATTAAATCCATTCAGTCTTGGAACAAGAATCAATACTGGGAATGTCCTGTAATCATTGATAACATGATGAACCTTGAAATGTTGAACTGGGCAAGCGAAAATGGTGGAAGTCCTAAATACAAGGATATTGCAATCACGCATTCAAATACTACATTGAAAAATCATTTCCGTGATGATTTTAGTTCCTATCATGTAATTGATTATAACCCTGAAACCGGAGCGGTTTTAAGGAAAGCAACCTGGCAAGGTGCGGCGAATTGCTCTGCATGGTCACGCGGACAAGGTTGGGCATTATATGGTTATACCATGATGTATCGCTTTACAAAAAATGAAGCCTATCTTAAACAAGCAAAAGGAATTGCGCATTTCATCTTGAATCACCCGAATTTACCTGCCGATAAAATTCCATTCTGGGACTTTGATGCACAAGGGATTCCTTTTGCAAAACGTGATGCCTCTGCCGGTGCATTGATCGCATCTGCGTTACTCGAACTCGGACAATTCAGCTCGGGCGATGAAAAGGCCGAATTCAAATCCGCTGCGGAAACGATGATCTATGCTCTTGCAAGCCCTGCCTATCGCGCTAAACTAGGAGAAAACGGTGGCTTTTTATTAATGCACAGTACAGGTGCTTATCCGTTAAACAGTGAAATAGATGTACCTCTGGTCTATGCAGATTATTATTATCTGGAAGCTTTGTTGAGATATAAAAAGTGGTATTTATAATTTATGTTATCACAATTAAAGACATATCAACCAGAATAAACAAAAAAATAAATAGATGAAATACAAAATGCTTTTTGCATTGCTGATGTTTTTTCAGTTTACGAGTGCACAAAATAAAAACAGAATTACTACAGGTTTAGAAGATCGTGAATTCTGGGTTAAAAGCTTATACAAAATTTCTTATCCGGTGATTCATAATCTGGCTAATGAGACATTAAAAAAGAATATGCCCTTAGCGCATAATCCTGATTATGGGTTGAATCTAACCAAAGTAACTTATTTAGAAGCTGTAGGAAGAACTATGGCCGGTGTTGCACCCTGGCTGGCTTTACCTGATGATGAGACTAAAGAGGGAAAAATGCGTAAAACAATGCGTTTGGAATTATTAAAGGGATTGACGAATTCTGTAAACCCGGCAAGCCCTGATTATATCAGCTATCGGAGTGAAGGCCAACCTATTGTTGATGCTGCCTATGTTGCGCAAGCTTTTTTACGGGCACCCAAAGCACTATGGGAGCCATTGGATGAGCTGACTAAAAAACGTTTCATTGAAGAGTTTAAATCCCTTAGAACCAGAACCGGAGCTTACAACAACTGGTTGCTTTTCGCTGGTTTAACCGAAGGCTTTCTGTTAAGTATCGGAGAACAGTATGATCCGGCAAGAGTTCAGTTCGCTGTTAACAAAATGAAAGAATGGTATGTTGGCGACAGCTGGTATAGTGATGGTGCAAAGTTCAGTATGGATTACTATAATTCTTATGTAATCCACAGCATGTTGGTCGATCTGCTTAAAGTGTTGGCAGACAAGAAAAAAGCACCCGAGTCGGATTACAACCTGGCGGTAAAACGGATGGTTAGGTATTCTGAATATCTGGAGCGCTTGATTTCTCCTGAAGGGACTTACTCGCCTTATGGGCGTTCAATAACCTATCGTACTGCTGCTTTTCAGGCTTTGGCTCAAACCGCATTGATGGATAAGCTACCTGAATATATAAAACCCGCGCAGGTCCGTTGTGCCTTAACCAAGGTGATGCGCAATATGTATGAGGGAAATCAGAATTTTGATGATAAAGGCTGGCTGGTGTTGGGCTTTAATGGTCACCAGCCTGAGATTGCTGATATCTACACTTCAACGGGAAGTTTATATATGGCAACGTTGGGTTTTCTAACTTTGGGTTTACCTGCAGACCATAAGTTTTGGACGGATGTTTTTGCACCCTGGACTAGTTTAAAGGCCTGGAAGGGTGAACCCATAAAAAAAGATTATAAAGTAGAGTACTAGAAGACTAACGATGTTGGTCAATTAGAATAGCATAGCAATATCCCGGCTATCGTTCAAGCAATTATAAACACCATCATAAAAATAATTGCAGGATTTAGGTGATATTTGGAATTATATAAGCACATACTATTAAACTATAGTAGTTATGATTCTAAAACCTGATAAAGAAAAAGTTTCAAACGATCATGAAGCTTTACTGATGTCGCTGTATCAAGATGCTTTTCCTCTTGTTGCCAGCTATGTAAAGAAAATGGGTGGCTCCTTTGATGAAGCCAAAGATATTTTTCAGGATGCCCTGATCATTTATTATGAAAAAGTTCGGCATAAAGGAATAACGTTGCGGTACACTGAAAAAACATATCTTTTTGGCATTGCAAAATACCTTTGGAATAAACGGTATAAAGTAACCAGTAAACAACTTCCTATTGATCTCCATAATGATCCTGATGCTGTGGATTCCGTTTATGAAGAAATATCTTCTACCAGATTGATCAATTTGCTGCAAACGGCAGGTCAGAAATGCATGCAGCTGCTCAGCGCTTTTTATTATGAAAGGTTGAATATGGAAATCCTTGCAGAACGGTTTGGGTTTTCAGGTCCAAGATCAGCAACTGTTCAGAAGTTTAAATGCCTGGAGAAAATAAAAGAAACTGTAAAAGAAAAATCATTGAATTATGAAGACATCATGGAATGAACTGCTTCTGATTGAAGATTATCTTTTATCAGATAGAAATGAGGCAGATAAAGTTGTTCTCGAAGCCCGTATGATATTACAGCCAGATCTAAAGGACAGTATTTTCTGGCAAGAAAAAACATACAGCCTGATTGAGCAATATGGCAGACAGCAGTTGAGAAAAGAAATAGAACAAGTGCATGGAAAGTTGTTTACAGCTCCGGAACACGCTTCTTTCAGACAAAGGATCATGCAGCTTTTCAGTAAATAATCCTTCACGATAATTTTTGAAAAACAACTATATCTCTCTGTACAAGAGGGCAGGACTAGCTATGCCCCAAATTTTAAAAACTCAGAAAACATGAATAAGAATGAATTTCGCAATTATGCAGTAAAACACCATCGTATCAACAGTTTATATGTAGATCGTTACATCAACCGGACATCCAGTGCTGGCCCGATGGCTATGACGCCTTACATTACCGAAGAGCGACAATTAAATGTAGCACAGATGGATGTGTTTTCAAGATTGATGATGGATAGGATCATCTTTATGGGGGAACCTGTTGACGACAGAAATGCCAATGTCATACAAGCACAGTTACTTTTTTTGCAGTCTGCCGATGCAGAGAAAGACATCCAGTTATACGTTAATTCTCCCGGAGGATCAGTCTACGCCGGACTTGGGATTTATGATACCATGCAGTTTATATCGCCGGATGTGGCTACCATCTGTACTGGGGTTGCTTTATCTATGGGGTCAGTATTGCTGTGCGCTGGCGCTAAGGGTAAACGTTCAGCATTGAAACACTCCAGGGTGATGATTCACCAGGCTTCTGGTGGCACACAAGGTACTGCTACGGATATGGATATCAGTATAAGGGAGGTGCTTAAAGTTCAATCCGAATTGTATCATATTATTGCCAAACATAGTGGTCAGAGCTATGCTAAAATCAATGATGCTGCGGCCCGTGATTACTGGATGACAGCAGCAGAGGCTAAAGAATTTGGTATGATTGATGAAGTACTGTAAATAGGAAGCTATTCAACGAAAGGTATTGGTTCCGGTATACAAGAGGGATAACTGATGCATAGCGGAATCACGGAAAGCCAACGATTATCTGACTGTTATTGGCTTTGCTAATGGGTTTTAACAGGATCGCTACCCAAACGAAGATCTAAAGTTCCGCCTTTTTTAAGGTCTTCGAAACTAAGGCTAAGTTTCTCTATTGTTTTTCCATTCAATGAAGCCTTATGAATATAGATATGATCGGGAGGTTGACTATGCACATTGATAGTAAATGTTTTTTTTCTGATATTCTCAGGAAGCTTTATGGTCACTTTATCGAATAATGGGCTGCCTATCTGGAAGGAAGGATTCGCTGATGTAAGTCCTTTAACATCAAATAAGCCGATACCTGCCAATACATACCAGGCTCCAAGCTGACCTTGATCTTCATCCTGACCATAGCCATAGCCATGGATACCATCTGTACCATAAAACTCATTACAGATTGCCCGTACCCACTTTTGGCTCAAATCCGGCCGGCCGGAAAAATGGAACAACCAGGAGATATGGAGATTCGGTTGGTTACCATGGTTGTACAAACCTTCTATTCCTGCAAAGGCATCTATATGTGTTCCACCACCAAATATGTTCTTTCTGGAAATGGAAAAAATACTGTCCAGACGGCTGTTGAATGTCTTTTTACCAAGGAGTTTCACCAGAGCTTCAGGAGTATGGGGCACATAGAAGGTATATTGCCATGCATTTCCCTCCTGAAAGCCTATCCAGGATTATGGATCGGAGTACCGTTCTGTGCCAAAGGGATCTGCCCAACTGTACCATCATTTTTAGGATAGGCACCATTTACGTCATTAGCCAATCCTCACCCCAATAAAGCGTGGAATAAACCAGTATAAAATTTGATGCGATCTTCTTCTTTTCCACCATTCACGGTGATTCTGGAAAGATTTTCATTCCAGCGTTTATGTGCATTTTCTTTGGCCTGAGAGAAAGAAAGATGTTTTCCTTCCTTATCGAGGTTAAGTTTTGCATTTTCTACTGAGGTATAAGAAAGGCCGGTTTTTATACAGATCGGTTCGTCTTTTTTGGTTTTAAACCGCAGATATATTCCTGCACCCTTACTATGAATACTCTTTTGATCTGGCAGTAGTGTACTATCTTTAAAAGAACCATAAGCTATCGGGGATTTGTCTATTTCTGCATAAAAATACATAGCAACATTTGCCTCTTTCTGATACTTTTGTACATAGACGGGCTTGGTGATCACGTATCCGGAAATGCGGTTTCCTTCATAGGTCACTTTTGCATCCAGAACCGGGCCGCTTTCTCCCATCATATGGCCGATATCAAAGATAACATTAGAAGAATCTGAAGCAGGGAAGGTGTATTGATGAAAACCTACTCTTTCAGTTGCAGTCAGTTCGGCCTTTATCTGGTAATCTTTCAGCAATACACGGTAATATCCAGCAGTAGCGTATTCATCTGTCTTGTTAAATGAAGAGCGATAGCCTTTTGACCGTTGATCCATCTTTCCCGGATAGGTATGTATTTTGCCAACAGTTGGGGCAAAGACTATTCCGCCTATCTGAAATTCATGAAAGTTTGCGAAACCTTCTATTGAGGTATGTCTTTCATCATAGCCAACAGCTTCCCACCCTGAGGCGTTTCCATAACTGCCGTTCGTACTGGGAGCCAGTTTAGCCATACCAAAAGGTAGTGCAGCAGGGGTGTAAAAAAAATACCTGCTATGAGCAGATCCTATATTAGGCTTAACATATCGGGTCAGATCTTCAGAGGTTTGAACTGATTGAGATAACGCCTGGATAGAGATGATACTTAACGATAACGCTATAAAGATTTTATGCTTCATGCTGTATTTTAATTTTAACGTACTTGAATGTATTCATTAATTTTATTCTTTAAAAGAAATAACAGATGAAAACCTATTTTCAGGCTTTATTTCTTTCGAGAATAATTTAAAATTTGAACTTAAATTTAGTTAGTTATATTGCATTAAAATCACTTTATGGTTAGCAGGGCTACTGTTTATTATTCAAACGTATTTAGAATCACAGCCATAATAGCTTTTTTAGGTTATAGCCTGATCACGATTTCCTGTAAACAGCAGTCAACAGAAAATCCTGATCATACCGTTCAGGCTGATTCTATTCTTGACAATACAAATGACCTGCTTAACAGTGGCCAAATCAAGAAAGCAAAGATTTATCTGGATTCGTCGTATCAGTTTTTTCAGAAACCCGGTGTTACAGATCTGTGGAGGAAATATGAACACGAAGTTAATTTCTATTTAAACCATGAATTCAATCCAGACTCGGCACGTATCTATGCCGACAGCATGCAGTGGATACTAAACGACAAAAAGGAAAAATACGAGGTAGAATATGCCAAGACTATTTTCTTACAAGGCGACGTTCTGGTGGCCGAGAAAAGATATAACGAAGCTTTTAAAAGGTACTACGATGGCAGAACATTTGCCCTTAAGCATTTTGGTAGTTGCAGCCTTTACGAATTCAGTTACAAATTAGGTATGGTGAGGTACAATCAAGAACAATACCTCAAAGCAATTCCGCATTTAAAACAGGCACTTGCTGAGAATGCAAATTGCAAGGAAAGCGATGGATTTAACAAAATTTTTGTATTCCCTCAAAGCAACTTGAATACGATAGCGCTGTGTTACGAACAGGCCCAGAAGCCAGACAGTGCTATTTATTATTACCGACAGGCTTTATCTTTTATTGACGGATATGCGGGCAAATATCCAGACCGAAAACACTTTATTGAAATAGCAAGAGGTGTAATCTTTGGAAATCTGGGTGGTGTTTTTGTCAGAACCAACAATTATCTACAAGCAGAACGACATCTGAAGGAAAGTATAGCGATTAATGACAGGCCAACGTTTGACATCCTGGATGCACAATCAGCAAAGATTAAACTAGCAGATCTGTACATCAAGCATTCTAACCTTAACAGTGCTGAAAAAATTTTAAACGAATTAGAGGTCTATCTTTCAGAACAGCCTAAAACCAATCCTGCTGGTGAGGCTATTCGTTCAATGTGGTATGAATTGAAATGGAATTATTTTGACAAATCCGGCCAGATTCCGAAGGCTTACTACTATTTACAAAAATATCATGTAATTCAGGATTCTCTTAATCAACTTAAAGCCGGGCTAAAGGTAATTGATATGGATCGGGCATTCAGAGATACCGAGCAACAATATAAACTTGCTCTGCTCAATAAAGACAATCAATTGAGAAAAGGTTATCTGGCTGGTTTTATTGGGATTTCGGTATTGAGCATAGTTCTTCTTGGAATGGTTTGGTATAACCTGAAACGTTCCAGAAAGTTGAATAATAAAATGGCAGAGCAAAACAAGGAATTGCAAATGACATTGGGTTCCTTAGAACACAGTCAGCGGGAAAATACAGATCTGATGAAAGTGGTAGCTCATGATTTGCGCAATCCTATTGGTGGCATTACCTCCCTTTCGGAATTAATGCTTCAGGAAAAAGGAAGGTCTGCCCAGGATATTACCATGCTTGAACTGATCAAAACTTCAGGTCAGAACTCCCTTGGGCTAGTCAATGATCTATTAACCAGCAATACACTGATTAAAGACCCAGAAAAAGAATCTATTGATCTGTATTTGATGCTTCGTTATTGTGTAGATCTGCTATTTTTTAAAGCTAATCAAAAGAAGCAGAAGTTAGTGCTAAATGCGTTGCATATTACCATCCTGGTAAACAGGGAAAAGATGTGGCGCGTTTTAAGTAACCTGATTGCCAATGCAATTAAGTTTAGTCCAGAGGGTGCTGAAATTTCTATCGCGATGAAATCACTTAATGATACAGTGTTGATCAAAGTTGAAGATTGCGGTATAGGTATCCCAGACCATATGAAAGACAAAATCTTTGACATGTTTACAGAAGCTAAAAGAGAAGGAACCGGAGGTGAAAAGCCATTTGGATTAGGGCTGGCAATTTCCAAACAAATTGTAGAGGCACATAATGGCAGAATCTGGTTTCACAGCAAACCTGACGATGGAACGATTTTTTATGTGGAGCTGCCGATATGATTAAAGCGCTGATCAACCGTCTATAATCATGTATATCAACATTACCGATAAAGTAACGGCCGACAACAAAGGCAGTAGTGGGGGACTGGTTTCATGAATTTCGGTGTACCATTTTCCATCATCTCCATCTTAAAGGATCAGAATCAAACATAGCCTTTTGAATATCAACTATTACTGAGGTTATTCCCTTGTAATTATCAAAAACGAATTGTCTGGTTATATGTTCGATCATATTTTGCTTTTTCTATGCCTTGGTTATCCTAAGTAATTGTGTTTTTGAATTACTAACTTAGCTAAAATAATACTCTTTTAATGAATCGTATAATCTTATATGGTGACAAATATGCCTGAAATTATTACTTTAAGGACAGATCGTTTGATAATTACAGATTTAAATTATGGCGATTTAGATTTTATCCATGTTCTCCATTTGAATCCTGAAGTTCAAAAATATGCCACCCTTGATATACCTGAATCTATAGATGAATCAAAAGATTATCTTAGAAAATATATGGAACAACAGAGCTGTAGTCCCAGAAAGGAATATGGCTTTAGTATATCGTTAGTTAATCAAGAGCCAATTGGCTTAATAGGGCTTAGTAATGGTTTGAATAAGTTTAAAAATGCCGAACTATGGTTTAAATTACATCCTGGGTATTGGGGGAAGGGATACATTACTGAGGCTGCGCTATTACTCTTAAAATTTGGTTTTGAAAGATTACTTCTTCATAGAATTGAAGCCGGTGTTGCTACAGAAAATATCGCATCCATTAGGGTTCTTGAAAAAATAGGGATGCAGAAAGAGGGAATACGAAGAAAAATCCTGCCAATAAGAGGAGAATGGAAAGATAATTTTCATTATGCAGTTTTAGAGGATGATTTTATTCAAATCCATTGATCCTGAATACTTATAACTCAAATTTAATTTTAACCGCTGAAATAATATCTGTTTCAATTTTCTCGTCCATTACAATAAAGCTATTTTTCAGATAGAATTGCATTGGTGTATAATAGGTTGAGCCATCTTGTTTCAGGTCATTATTATGATCGATTACCCAACCGCATAATTTTTTGGAATTCTGTTTTAAACTGTCAATTAGCATTTTTCCGCACCCCTTGTTTTGATTTGA
>NZ_FWYB01000006.1 GCF_900176505.1 Pedobacter nyackensis
GATGAAAAACCACTGGTAAAACCAACAGGTGCCAACTACGAATCTGTTGAATACCTACACTTTCTTGAAAGCGGTATAGCTGCTTTTAAGAATAAATAACTACACAATTGATTGTACACAATAAGAGCAATGGTTTTGCATAAAAGCTATTGCTCTTATTCGTATGGTTATCGCACAATTATACCAAACAACTAACTCTATAAATCAACAATTTAAATGAAGAAATTAAGTTTGATCGCGCTGGCGTTATGCTGTGCCAGCTATCAGGGTTTTTCTCAAAAAAGAAATCCAAAAACGCCAACTCCTGCACCTGGTACGGCAGCCCCGATAGGTGGCCCCAATGCAATGAACCGCCCTGGTGGACCGCCAGCCGGACCTAAGCCTTATAATCAGGTTATTACTGGTAAAGCAAAAACAGATAAAGGCTTATTCAAAGTTCACAATGTTGAAGACCGCTATTTCTTTGAAATTCCTGATTCACTGTTGGGCAGAGAAATCTTAACAGTAAACAGAATTAGCAAAGCAGCAGCAGGTAATCGTGGTTCAATGATCGGTTACGGTGGTGATCAGATTGGTGATAATGTGATCAGTTTTGAAAAAGGTCCTGCAAATAGAATTTACTTAAAGAGTATTTCTTTTAGTGAGCGCTCACAAGACACTACAGCACAGGGACTTTACAAGTCTGTAATGAACTCTAATATCCAGCCTTTAGTAGCATCATTTGATGTTAAAGCTTTTGCTAAAGATTCTATCTCTGGTGCTAAAGGAGTTGTAATTGATGTTACTGATTACATGAATAGCGATAACGATATTTTCTTTTTTGACGCAGGAACTAAAAGATCACTGTCTTTAGGTGGACAAGTTGCTGATAGAAGCTATATCAAGGAAATTAAAGCGTATCCGCTGAATATAGAAATCAGAACCTTGAAAACTTATACGAAGTCAGCTGGCCAGCAAGGTCCAGGTATGATGGGGGGTGGTGCACCATCTTCAACTCCTGCAACTTATGAGCTGAACAGTTCAATGGTGTTGTTGCCAGCAAAGCAAATGAAACCAAGGTTCTTTGATCCAAGGGTAGGTTATTTTGCAACTGGCTATGTTGATTTTGATGCTAACCCACAAGGAGTAAAAAACCAGTCGTTAATTACACGCTGGCGCCTCGAGCCTAAAGATGCGGATATCGAAAAATACAAAAGAGGCGAATTGGTTGAACCAAAAAAACAAATCGTTTATTATATAGATCCGGCAACTCCAAAAAAATGGGTACCATACTTAATTCAAGGTGTGAACGACTGGCAGGTTGCTTTTGAAAAAGCAGGTTTTAAAAATGCTATCGTAGCTAAAGAAGCACCAAACGATCCTAATTGGAATCTGGAAGATGCAAGACATAGTGTGATCGTTTATAAGCCGTCTGATATAGCAAATGCTAGTGGTCCGCATGTACATGACCCTCGCACAGGTGAAATCTTAGAAACACACATTAACTGGTATCATAACATTATGCAGTTGTTAAGAAACTGGTATTTTATCCAGGCTTCAGCAATTGATCCTCAAGCTCGTAAAATGAAGTTTGATGATAAATTAATGGGAGAGTTAATCCGTTTCGTATCGTCTCATGAAGTTGGACACACTTTAGGATTACGTCATAACTTTGGTTCATCTGCTACTGTTCCTGTTGAAAAATTGAGAGACAAGCAATGGGTAGAGAAAAATGGTCATACGCCATCAATTATGGATTATGCACGTTTCAACTACGTTGCACAACCTGAGGATAATGTTTCGGCTAAAGGAATATTCCCAAGAATCGGTGATTATGATTTATGGGCTATTGAATGGGGATACAAATGGTTACCTGAGTTTAATACTCCACAGGATGAAGCTTCTTACTCTAATCAAACTATTATCAAAAGAGTTGGAGCAAATAACCGTTTAGCATTCGGAACAGAAAGTGATCCTAATGATCCACGCAACCAAAGTGAAGATATTGGTGACAATGCGATGCTTGCATCTGCTTATGGTATTAAAAACCTTAAGCGCGTGTTGCCTAACATCTTAACATGGAGCAATGAGCCTAATGAAAGCTACCAGAATGCAAAAACACTTTACACTGAAGTTATTGGTCAATATGGTCGCTATATGGGCCACGTTGTAAAAAATGTAGGTGGTATTTATGCTACTCCTAAAACTGTTGAGGAAAAAGGTGGAGCGTTCAAACCGGTTTCATTTGCTAAGCAAAAAGAAGCAATGACGTTCCTGAATACTCAATTGTTTACTACACCAACATGGTTGATCAATAAAGAATTAATCGAACGTACTGGCCTTAATCCGGCGGATCTGTTCCAGGGTGTTCAAAAGAATACTTTGATTAAACTTCAGAACGCTGGTACTATTAGTAAACTGATCAATGATGAAGCTTTAAACGGTGCTAAAGCATATACCGTTACAAATCTGTTTACTGACCTTAAAACTGCTGTTTGGTCGGAATTGTATTCACATAAAAACATTGACGTTTACAGAAGGAATTTGCAGAAAGCTTACGTTGATAACATGACAAAACTAATTGTACCTCCTGCTCCTGCAACTGGTGCTCAGGGTATGGGTATGAGAGTGATTGATCCTACAAGTTCTGATGTATCAAGTGTTAGTCGTGCACATTTAACTACTATGGCAAAAGATATTCGTGCTGCAATTCCAGCTGCTACCGGAATGAGCAAGTATCATTTACAAGATTTATTGGTTCGTATCAATTCGGCCCTGAATCCTAATTCATAAGGTTAAATCTTATACTGAAAAGGGGTGTCCAATAATGAATTGGACACCCCTTTTTTATTTTAATTCAATCCTAAGTACGACATTGAAATAATTCTCCTCATCAGTATATGTTTGAAATGAAGCTCTATCTTCATAAATCATAGTCAGTCTCTTTCTTACATTTGCCAGGCCAATCTGATGGCTTACAGGGGTTATCTTTAGATCGATTAAATTTTCTGTCTCGATAATTAATGTATTTCCATCTGAACAAATTGTGACTCTGGCTGGATGATCGTTTTGCAACAAATCTCCATGCTTAAACATATTTTCAACCAGGGTAATCAACACAAGCGGAATGATTTGAACTTCCTTTAAATCATCTTCATAATCAAAAACGACATTGAATTTATTCTCTGACTTGATCTGATGAAGTCTGATGAGATTTTCTACCTGTTCAATTTCATCTGATAATGCAGTGAAAGTACGTTCGTTATCATCTTGTATTGCATACCTCATCATTTCCGAAAGTGTCATTATAGCTTCAGCAGCCTCAGGAACCACTTTTCTGGTATTAGCATAAATAAAGCTTAAGGTATTGAAAAGGAAGTGCGGATTAATCTGCGCTTTTAAATGAGCATGCTGTGATTTTATTAGTTCGGCCTGCATATTCTGATTCTCAATAACCATGATTAGCCGCTCTTTCTCAGATTGCTGGGTATTTTTTCGTTCTTTAAGATAATTCATCAGATAATAGTATCCTGAAGAAAATAGGATAAAATACATGGTCCGCCAAACCCCATTACCCAATGTCGTCTTATTGAGAACTGCAGTAACGTACACAGATAAGTTGGCATACTTTTGAAGAAAGCCAACGGTGTAAATTGTTAATGGGACATATAAGGCTACTTCAATAATAATCAATAGAGGAAGTAACCAGATCGTATGTTTTGGGTTGGTTCTAGCTATCGGCAGAATTAAATGAGCATGAAAGTAGAATAAGCAGATATTAAAAAAATAAAACACGACATAATTTCCGAAACTAGCAAAATAGCCTCTCAATATCCCTGTCAATACAACTTCATAGAGAATAAAGAAAAACCAGGCTATGAAATGGATTCGGTGTTTAATTATAAACAGAACATATTTTTGTAAATGGCTTTTCATTTCAATGTAGTATAGGCTCCTCGATGTAAGGGAGGGGCTTGAAAAAGGATAATCTAATTTGGTACTCCCCGTACGGTTTTTAAAGTCATTTCTTCCAGAAAAGTCAGAAATTGTTTTTTATACGTAGTTCCTAATGGTACTTCTAATTTATTACTCAAAGTAATGGATGCTCCCTCAACTTTACTAATGAAATCCATAGAGATAATAAATGATCGTTGAACCCGCATAAAAGAACTGTTACCATCTAATTTTTCCGCCACCTCTTTTATAGTTAGATAGGTTACATAAATACCATTAACTGTATGGATTTTCACATAGTTATTTAACGCTTCAACAGCGATAAGATCCTTTAGGTTGACCTTGATGTATTTTTGACTCTGATCTGCTCTAATAAAAAAGTAGTCTGGATGCTTTTCTTCGTTTCTCAAACCAGTGTCTGATTGAAGCAAACGATTAATTGTTAACGCGAATTTGCTCATCGAGATTGGCTTTAAGAGATATTCATTTGCTTGTACCCCAAAAGCATCAATAGCATATTTAGAATGAGCAGAAGTGAATACAAGGTATTTTGTTTTAAATCTGATCGCCTGTGATAAATCTAATCCCGTCATTCCTGGCATATCTATATCCATAAATAGAATATCAACCTTATCTTCAGCTGTAATTTCGATTAAAGCCTTAAGCGGGTCGGTAAAAGATTTTACCAAGTGTAAATCGGGCATAGCATCGATATAATCTGTCAGAAGATCAACAGCATGCTTTTCATCATCAATAATAATGCAGTTTAGTTTGCTGTTCATCAATATTATTTTCCTTTAAATTTTTACAATGTATTTTGAACCTATAGTATATCCAAAAAAAACACAAGTGTTATATGCGTTATAGTTTGATATTTTACGCTATACAAATCTAGGTGAAAACTAACTAAAACCATAATCGCATTCATTGTTATTTGTTCACCACGGAAAAACGATCATTAACCACGATGATCAAGTCATTAGCGTAATATAATTGCAGCTTGTTACAATCTTTTATACTTTCATACAAAATATCTATTAAAAACAAAAAATCCTGGCCCATTTATGTGTCAGGATTCTCGTAAAATACATCAAGGTGCTCAGTACGTTCTCGTATATATTTAGTGCTAAAGGGAGGTAAGACTCCCTTTAGAAACTAAATTTCAGGATTCTAATCATACTATTGTTTTGTTTAAATTGTTGGCTTGGTCAAGCCAACTTTTTTTAAATGGCGTTTTTAGCCACTGATTTACCTAAATACCAGCATATCCAGGTGAAAAAAGGGGCAGCTAAAATATCTACGGTATAATGTACATGCTGAATTAAAAGCAGTACAGCTATCACCCCGGTAGCGATTAGTGCAAAAGTTTTATCTTTTTTTCGTTGCATGCAAAGGGCTCCTAGAAAAACCGTTGCTGTATGGCCTGAAAAGAATAAATCCTTAGTGATCACATTGGAGTGATAAAAGAAAATAGAACAAGGATCAGCTAGATTTATAATATCATTGGGTGGATTAAGTGGTACCAGGGTTATGGTAATTATTCTAGCTACACATAAAAATATAAAAGCCCACAATGCCGTAAGACACATTATAGTGTTTTTAGACATTCGAAATAAAAACAATCCAATCATCGAATACAACACGATAAAAATAAGGAAGGAAACGTCTTTTGCAGGAATATTAGTAAGCACATGGTCGTTTAATACAATTCCCTCTCTGGCTTCAACATGTGAAAAGAAATGAGGTATAGAAACTAAAATGGCAACAAGGAGTAACATCCCTATAATAAATTTTATTCTAAATGTCTGATAATCCCAGGCAACTTGCCATGTAAGTTGTTTAGTTTGCATTAAAAGGTTTAGTTGTTACTTTGGTAAAAATATACAAATTAAGTGATTTTAATATAAAAGTTGCAAGTACTTATATATTTATTTGAAACCCGGTTCATCATTTCGAATTTAGTGAAATACTAATGCATTAGTGAGCTGGGGGAGGTTCAATTCTAAAAAAAACTTGGGGAAGGGGCGTTGGCTATCCTAAGATTAGCAAGATTGATGTAAAAAGAAACGGGGATAGGTCCTAAGACTTACCCCCGTTAAATTAACGCTCTCACTACAAATGTACATGTTATTTTTAATTCTCCAAATACATTTTACTTTTTTATTAATTCATATCACGTTCTACTTTTCTAGCTGTACTTTTTCCTGGTAGATAGATTTGAAATCCAACACCGAGTCCCAGATTGTGAGCGTAAGGACTTGAACCAAAACCTACCACACCATTGTACTTCAGCAAGGCCTCAAGACCTATCGATGGGGTGACAAAATAAGTAAATCCGGGACCAAAGCCAAAGCCTAATCCATTGGTATTTCCACCACCTGCAGGATTAATGCCTTGTATGCCTACTGTCGCTTCACCAAAAAATCTGGAATTATTTACTACTTCATTTGCACCTTTGGCGCCATAATATCTTCCTAAAGCACTTGCGCCATACCGATAGGTGGTTCCCGCGCCTTTTTGTGTTTCTATTCCTAATAGTACCTCACCACCTATAGCAATACCATCTTGTACGAACCACGCTGCTTTAGGATTAATATTTAACTGAAACACATTAGGCTTGTCCAGGCCAAAACTTAAGTTCGACAAGTTTGCCCCCATCATTATATTCCCTTTTTGTATCTGAGCACTTGCTCCAAATGCCAGTATACTCCCTAAAGTAATAGTAAAAATTAGCTTTTTCATAAGATTTTGTTTAGTGTTTTTCTAATTACGAAACTATCGTTAGCCTCAACTCTACAAAACAACAGATCTTATCGCTTTTTTGTTTATAACATTTTAATCCTGATCTTTAGTTGTACACTAAGCATTGTTGATTAGTGCAACGTAAAATAGGCCTTTTAGTGTATTTTCTGGAATACATTA
The DNA here is from genome assembly GCF_900176505.1 of Pedobacter nyackensis. Classification (GTDB taxonomy): domain Bacteria; phylum Bacteroidota; class Bacteroidia; order Sphingobacteriales; family Sphingobacteriaceae; genus Pedobacter; species Pedobacter nyackensis. Next base: position 6,856 of record NZ_FWYB01000006.1, read on the forward strand.
GTTAAAGGAACTCCAATTTTGTTTTATAGAAAAAATTCGATACATGCTAGAAAGAAAAGATATCCAAGAGGTTAAATGGGGCATTATTGGTTGTGGTGATGTTACGGAGAAAAAAAGCGGACCAGCTTTTAATAAGGTAGCAGACTCCACTCTCATTGCAGTAATGCGTCGTGATGGTGCTAAAGCTAAAGACTATGCTACGCGACATGGTGTTTCTAAATGGTATGATAATGCAAACCAGCTTATTGACGATCCTGATGTAAATGCTATTTATATCGCCACTCCACCTTTACAACATGAAGATTATACCCTCAGGGCTTTAGCAGCAGGAAAACCAGTGTACGTTGAAAAACCCATGACTTTAAATGCTGCCTCTGCAATAAGAATGAAAGAGGCAGCTGAAAAACATAAGGTCAAGCTTTCAGTAGCGCACTACAGAAGGGCTCAGCCTATGTTTTTAAAGATTAAGTCGCTACTTGATGCTAAAGCGATCGGAACAGTGAAATTAGTACAGCTTCAAATGTTGCAACCTGAAAATTCAAATTTAATAGCGGATTCTGATACCAACTGGCGTCTTGACCCTACAATATCAGGGGGTGGATTATTTCATGATTTGGCTCCGCACCAACTTGATTTAATGATCCACTTCTTTGGGGAAGCTGTCAAATCTTCTGGAATATCTCTAAACCAGGGAAGCCCACATGGTGTCGATGATATGGTTACCGGACATATTTTGTTTAAAAATGGAGTGGTTTTTAACGGATCCTGGTGTTTTTCTGTTGCTGAACATGTCGATATATGCGAAATCATAGGAAATGAAGGGAAAATCAGTTTTCCTATGTTCGGTAATAAGGTTACTATAAGTAAAAGCGGTGACGATGAGGAATTCATCTTCGATGCTTTGCCGCATGTGCAACAACCAATGATAGAGCAGGTAGTTAAATATTTCTTAGGGAAAGCTGGTAATCCTTGCGATGCCGATCAGGCGATACAGTCTATGCAGCTAATGGATAGCTTCACAAAAAAATAAAAATTATATATACATATTTGTATTTTGATGAACTACCTTCGATATCGGCAGATCTCAATTTATATGTATGAAAAAAACTAGTAACCCCGGTAAACCAGGTATTTTTAGCTTACTCAAGCCTTATAAGGGGTTAATTATGTTATTAGTTTTATTTGCGTTGATCAGTAATGGTATAAATCTTATCCTGCCTAAGATTGTAGCTAACGGAATAGACGCTTACACTAATGGTAATTTTGACCTCCAGGGAATTCTTATCAAGTTTTCCATCGCCATTTCTTTTATTTTTATATTCACATTACTGCAAAGTATCATTCAAACTTATGCATCGGAAAAAGTGGCCAGGGATCTTAGAACGCAGCTTGCCGATCAGATTTCAAAGCAGAGTAATGCGTATGTTGAACAGGCTAATCCCTCTAAACTGTTAACTAATCTTACGGCTGATGTAGATTCTATTAAATTGTTTATTGCTCAGGCAATAGTTTCAATTACCTCATCTGTATTCATTATAATAGGGGCAACCATCCTGTTGCTAACTATTAACTGGAAATTAGCTTTAGCAATTATAGCCATCATTCCTATTATTGGTGTCACATTTTTTCTGGTAATTAAAAAGGTAAGTGTACTCTTTAAACAAAGCAGGGAAGTTATTGATTGGTTAAACAAAGTAATTAACGAGAGCATATTGGGTGCTGCCCTAATTAGGGTCATTAATTCTCAGCAATTGGAATATGCTAAATTCTTATCTGCTAATACAAAGGCTAAAGACCTTGGATTATCCATATTAAGCCTTTTTGCAGGTTTAATACCGGTGATTATATTCGTGGCCAATCTTGCAGGACTAACTATACTATTGGTAGGCGGCCATTATGTAATTAATGAGACAATGACACTCGGTGATTTTTCCGCATTTAACAGCTACCTGGCCTTACTTATTTTTCCTATTATCGTTATTGGCTTTATGAGTAATGTAATAGCCCAGGCTACTGCATCATACGGCCGTATTTATCATGTGCTGAACCAGACTAATGTGGCTGGCACAGGAACTATAACTGAATCTTTAAAAGGTGAGGTTGAAATGAAAAACATAAATGTAATATATGGACAAAAACCTGCCCTTAAGGATATCTCATTCCAGCTTAAACCGGGTTCTAAAACAGCAATCATAGGTCCAACTGCAGCAGGTAAAACCCAATTGCTTTATTTACTTACTGGTTTGATTAATCCTGATAATGGAGAAATTTTATTTGACGGCAAGCCTGTAGCAGATTATGATCAGGAATCATTTCACAATCAGATCGGGTTTGTATTTCAGGACAGTATTATATTTAATATGAGTATTCGTGAGAATATCGCTTTCAATGATCAGGTGACAGATGAGTCGTTAGAAAAGGCAATTGAAACCGCTGAATTGAAGGATTTCATTAACGCCCTCCCTGAAAAACTGGATACTGTTGTATCTGAAAGAGGATCCAATCTTTCGGGTGGACAGAAGCAAAGGATTATGTTGGCAAGAGCCTTGGCTTTAAATCCAAAAATATTACTGCTTGACGACTTTACTGCCCGTGTTGACAACAATACAGAACAACGTATTTTAGAAAATGTACATCGTAATTATCCGGGATTAACTTTACTTTCTGTAACACAGAAAATTGCGGCAGTCCAGCATTACGACTGTGTTATATTGATTATGCAGGGCGAGATTATAGCTCAGGGTACCCCTCAGCAGCTGATGAAAAGCAGTCCTGAATATGTACAGATTTACAACTCACAACAAAGCACCAGCAACTATGAACTACGATCTTAACCAGATTAGCGGTAAGGAAGAAAAAAAGTCAACATTTGCTGTCTTAAAAAAGTTATTGCAGCTAATTTCTCATGAGCGAAAAAACCTTTTACTTGCTTTTGTAGCTATAGTTATAAACTCTACTTTGCTTTTGGTCTCGCCCTTAATTATCGGACACACCATAGATAATTATGTGATTACCAAACAATTTAATGGAGTTTTGCTTTACTCAGGCATCCTTTTTATGATGTATCTGGTTACCCTGTTAACAGGGTACCTGCAAACTAAATTGATGGGTGGAGTAGGGCAAAGAACGTTGTACACCCTTCGAAATGCAATATTCAGCAAGCTGCAGGAACTACCGGTTTCATTTTTCAGTCAGAATAAAGCCGGAGATCTGATTTCAAGGGTTAACAACGATACCGATAAACTGAACCAATTCTTTTCGCAATCCTTAATGCAGTTTTTAAGCAGCATCTTTACCATGCTTGGTGCCGGTGTTTTCCTGTTGGTAATTAATTTTAAACTCGGGACGGCAACACTTGCGCCAGCTTTAATCATATTGATATTTACAGGATTTGTATCGGCATGGGTTAAAAAGAAAAATGCGATTAACCTAAAGAGCGTAGGGAACCTTAGTGCGGGCATTCAAGAAAGTTTGAGCAATTTTAAAGTTATTATTGCTTTTAACCGTCGTGATTACTTCAGAAAACGCTTTGATGAAACCAATCAGCAAAATTATAAAACCGCAATAGGAGCAGGCATTGCTAATACGATTTTTGTACCTGTCTTTGGATTCTTCTCGGGCGCCGCGCAATTGATTGTACTGGTCTACGGCATCCATCTCATCTCAATAGGTGAATTTACCATTGGCTTACTGATTAGTTACCTATCCTACGCAGTTAACTTCTACAATCCATTACGCCAGCTTGCTGCGTTATGGAGCAGTTTTCAGGTTGCTATGGCGGGCTGGGACAGAATCTCTCAGATCTTATCCCTGGAAAGCGATCTGCAGGTTATTGACGACACAAGTTTTGACGGATCAAACGAACTTTTAACATTCAAAAACGTTCATTTTTCTTATACCGGTGGTGAAGAGATTTTGCACAACATCAGCTTTAATCTCCAAAAGGGTAAAACATATGCTTTGATTGGTCCAACTGGAGGAGGGAAAACAACTACCGCATCACTAATGGCCCGTTTATACGATGCTACTAAAGGAAAAGTCCTTTTGAATGGAAAAGATATCCGTTCCTATACTGCTGAAGAGCGTAGTAAAAAGGTTGGGTTCATTTTGCAGGAACCATTTCTATTTACGGGTACGGTGAAAGACAATATATTGTATAGCAATAGTGCTTATAAGGATTACAGCAATGATCAATTAGAGGAGGTGATTAAAGGTGCTCACCTGGAAGGGATATTGGCTTTGTTCGATAAAGGCTTAGATACCGAAATCACATCGAATTCTGACAACATCAGTCTAGGTCAAAAACAATTAATTGCTTTCATGAGAGCTGTTTTACAGAGTCCGGAATTGCTTATTCTTGATGAGGCTACCGCAAATATAGATACCATTACAGAAAAACTGCTTAGTGACATCCTTAAGAAATTACCGAAGGAAACGACACTTGTAATTATTGCTCACCGTTTAAATACAATAGAAAACGCTGATGAAATATATTTTGTAAACTCGGGTGAAGTGATTAAAGCCGGCACATTAGATCATGCGATGAATATGCTGGTAAAAGGAAAAAGAAACAGTTAAACAGCGGAGATTAATGTCCGCTGGTATCTTTTTTCTTTCTGAATGTTAAATAAAGTGCTGTAATCATAATGATTACTGAAAGGGTAACTAAACTGATTAATGATGCCATATAATTAATGTTAAAGATAATTTACCCGGCAAATATAACTTTACAAATTGATAAAAAAACAATAAGGGCTATAAACTTATTCTAACTCTCCACATACATACTTTCAGACATGGTTAACTTCTTGAAATATCTAATTATACTACTTCTGTTTGCTACACTTACTGCACCTGGTTTTGCCCAGCGGGATAAAGTACAGGCTGAAGCAGAATTACAAAGTATCATGAAAAAGCTTGATGCAATAGGTCTTTCGGTAGCTGTTGTAAAAGATAGTAAACTTATTTACGCGCAGTCTTTTGGTCTAAAGGATGTAGAAAGCAATATGGCGCTAACCGTAGATCACATTTTCAGAATCGCATCTATCTCCAAATCATTTTCTGCCACCTCCATTATGCAACTCGTTGAAGCCCAGAAATTATCTCTAAATGATGACTTTAGTGATCTGATAGGTTTTAAAGTAAGAAATCCAAAGTATCCGGAACGCATTATTACTTTAAAAATGTTGATGTCACATACCTCCAGTATTAACGATAGTGAAGGCTATTTTAATCTTGATGCAATTAATCCTGAAAAAAATGCGAACTGGGAAAAATGCTACAATAGTTATGAGCCTGGTAAAGGTTATCAGTATTGCAACCTCAATTATAATCTTGTAGGGGCTGTTATAGAAAAACGTTCGGGAGAGCGATTTGATAACTATGTAAAACATCATATACTGAACCCATTGCAACTTTATGGAGGATATTGTGTGGACGCTCTCGATGCCAGTAGGTTTGCGACCCTTTATGAATTTGATACGATCTATAAGACATTCAGTCCGGCACCAGCCGCATATGCAGCACGTACCAACGAAATAAAGAATTATGTAAATGGTTACAGCACCCCAATATTTTCCCCTACAGGAGGTATGAAAATCTCAGCATCGGATTTAGCAAAATACATGACTATGCACATGAATCAGGGTAAATATAAGGGGAAAAGGATCATCTCTAAAAAAAGTGCCCGGTTGATGCAAACAAAAGTGTCTGACAAAGAAAATTACGGCCTGGCTATTCATACTACAGATAAACTTATTCCCGGAAAAACGATGAAAGGTCATACAGGTTCGGCATATGGTCTCTATAGCGCTATGTTTTTTCAACCTGAAGAAAAGTTTGGAATAGTGGTCATTACCAATGGCAGCAGCCCTAAATACACCGAAGGTTTTAATGACGTATTACTACTGTCTATTAATAGTTTATATAACACCTTCCTCAAATAGCCCCTTATCCGATGCAGTTAAGCTGAACAAATCTATGTCCAGCCTGTTGTTATATTACATCAATTGAATTAATATATGACAGAAAGACACACATACCAAACAGGTATTATTGGAAATTGTGCATTCCTTGCCCATATTAACAAAAACACAAACGTAGACTGGCTTTGCTGGCCAAGGTTCGACAGTAGTTTTGTTTTTGGAGGATTACTTGACAAAAAACAGGGTGGTGAGTTTTCCATTCTTCCAAAAGGTGAGTACATCTCCAGGCAGTACTACCTTGAAAATACTACCATACTCTGTACAGAGGTGAGCAATCCTGATGGCAAATACAGGATATTAGATTACGCTCCACGTTTCCGCCAATTTGAGCGATACTTCAAGCCACTAATGCTGATCCGAAAAATTGAACCTCTGGAAGGAGAGCCAAGGGTTCGCGTGGTATGTAAGCCCGTTTATGAATATGGGAAAATTATCCAAAAAGGACATCGGGGGAGTAATCACATCGGGTTTGATGGTGCTGATGAAGAGATGCAGTTGAGCACAAATATATCATTGAGTTATATCGAAGATGAAAAATACTTCGCTTTAAATGAATCGAAATATCTAATCCTCACTTACGGACACGAATTGGGTGCCCCTGTAATAAGTACTGCTGAACGGTTCTTGACAGAAACAATTAATTACTGGCGTACCTGGATTAAGCACACCACTATAGCTGGGTTTTATCAATCGCTGGTTATCCGTTCTGCACTCACCCTAAAAATTCATCAGTATGAAGATACGGGAGCTATCATTGCTGCCAGCACCACCAGTTTACCCGAGTCACCGGGCAGTGCCAGAAACTGGGACTATCGATACTGTTGGATGCGTGATACCTATTATGTAATTACCGCCTTAAATCATATTGGCCATTTTGAAGAAATGGAAAAGTACTTTGGCTATGTTACTGATATTTCTTTCAGGGATGATGAACGCTATCAGCCTTTGTTTGGTATAGCAGGTGAGAAGGTCCTTACGGAGCGTATTCTTGATAACGTTGATGGTTATATGGGCAATAAGCCCGTTCGTGTGGGTAATCAAGCTTATGAGCACATTCAAAATGATATTTATGGCCAGGTATTGGTTTCAATGATTCCTTTATACACAGATTCGCGTTTCATTTATTCAGAAAGGAAAGATTCTGAAAAATGGCTCGACTATCTGTTAAAAAAGATCGAACGTACCATTGACGAGAAAGATGCCGGCATTTGGGAATTTAGAAATATTGCCAATACGCATTGCTATACAAATCTTTTCCAATGGGCTGGCGCAAATGCGGCGTTGAAAATGGCAAAAACAATTGGCAATAGTATATACGAAGAGCGGGCACAGGTTTTAATTGATAAGGCTGCTCAACATATTGAAAATTGTTATGATCCGGTTCGTAAGGTGTACACACATGCTGTGGGTAGTCCGCATTTAGATGCCAGTACCTTACAATTAATATTAATGAATTATCTGGATCCAAATTCACAAAGAGCTAAAGATCATTTAGCTGCACTTGAGCAGGAATTAAAAACAGAAACAGGGCTGTTTTACAGGTATTTACATACTGACGATTTTGGAAAACCGAAAACAACATTTTTAATCTGTGCCTTTTGGTATATAGAGGCGCTTGCCTGCGTTGGAAGAATAGATGACGCGGTGAGGGAGTTTGAATCCATAATTAAATATGCAAATCATTTGTTACTCTTCAGCGAAGATGTTGATGAAAAGGATGGAAGCCAGTGGGGAAATTTCCCTCAGGCCTATAGCCATGTGGGGTTGATGAATGCTGCTCACCGAATTGCAATCAAATTGGATAGACCGGTATTTCTTTAAAACAAAGAGAGCATTCGATTTAGCACATGACGCGCTTTAAATCGAATGCTCTCCTTTCATTAGGTAAAGACTAAAACTACTGTACCAATTCCCTCAGCAACTCTCGTACTTCCCGATAATCTTTCAGATAGTAGCGTGCTACAGAGATATTGCTACCTACTTTTATAGTGTATGCTTCCGGTGATAGCGCTTTAAAAATATCCTCATCAGTATGGTCGTCGCCTAAGGCAAGTACAAAATCAGGATTATTATTGTAAAGCCAGTTTTGAGCTGCTTTCCCTTTATTCACTTCAATATTTTTAAATTCAATTACTTTATTTCCTGGCATCATTTGAAGTCCCTTATCTGCAATAAACACACGCAGGTGGTTGATGATCTCATTTTTACGAAGCTCTCCCAGTCCTTCTTCAACTTTTCGGTAATGCCAAACCAATGAATAACTTTTCTCCTCCACGAAGGAACCCGGCGTACGATCAGTATAGGTATCCAGTACAGTTTTCACTTCCTGTTTCCATTTATCTGTTAGCAGAGGCAGAGCTTTCCATTCCGAGTCCTGATACTTTTGCCAGGCACCATGCTCAGCAATCATATCCAGTTTTAAATGTCCGAACCACTGTTGAAGTGTTTGGTATTTTCGCCCACTGATAATGATAATCCGGTTTAGTGGATCAATCGTTAATTGTTTTAAAATAGCATATAATTCCTCATTGGGAGCTGCTTTCTCAATATCACCATGAAAGGGAACCAATGTCCCATCGTAATCTAAAAATAAGTAGCGTTCTTTTGCCTTGGCATAATCATTTGCAATTTGCATCCTAACGGCAATATTTGCATGTTTGGTGAGCAATGACTCCTGCTTTGACTTCACTTCTGATAATTTGTCCATAAAGTTTTTAACCCATCGGTGTACGTTGAACTTGCGGACAATAGCCCGCATGCTTTTCATTCGGGTAATTTGCTCTTCCAATGGCATATTAATCGCTTTAATGATGGTCTCCATTGTATCGACGATGTTATTTGGATTAACAATTAACGCATCATTCAGCTCTTTAGAGGCACCCGCCATTTCGCTCAAAATCAAAACTCCATCTTCATTCGTCCTCGATGCCACATATTCTTTACTAACCAGGTTCATTCCGTCGCGCATGGGCGTAACCAGACAAATGTCTGCCGTACTATAAATAGCCGATAAAAACTCAATAGAGAATGAACGATAAAAATAATGAATAGGAACCCAGTTAATGGTTCTAAAACGGGCATTGATATTACCAACAACCTGATCAATTTGATCCTTCAATTCCTTATATTTTGGAACGGTATCTCTGGAAGGAACAACAACCATGTATAGTGCTAATTTACCAATGTATTCAGGGTGTTTTTCGAGGAGTAATTCAAAAGTCTGTAAGCGCTGTAGTATTCCTTTGCTATAATCCAGCCTGTCAATGGTCAATATTGTTTTCAGGTTCTTTAAACTTGCTTTAAAAGAAGTCACATATTTTGCAACCTTCTCATTTCTTGTAAGTTCTTCAAACTTGTCCGAGTCAATTCCCATGGGGAATGCTTCAACTACAATCTGACGGTTTTTATATACCAGCACATTGTCAGACAGATTACTGGAGGAAAGCCTGGATGCTGCACTTAAAAAATGTCTGGCATCATCAAAAGTATGGAAACCAAGAAGGTCAGCCCCAAGCATACCCTCAATCAATTGTTCACGCCATGGGATCAGTCGGAATATTTCAAAAGATGGAAAAGGGATGTGCTGGAAAAATCCAATAGTCACATCTGGTTGTTCAAAACGAATAAGACAAGGCAACAGTAGTAATTGATAATCATGCACCCAAATTGTATCACCAGTATTCAGATTATCTAGTAATGTATCTCTGAATTTCTCATTTACAGATCTGTAAAATCCCCAGTAAACTTCGTCAAATTTCGCATAGGTAACCAAATAATGAAACACTGGCCACAAAATCTCATTGGAAAAACCTTCATAGTAAAAATTAATCTCCTCTGCGGTTAAAAATACCGGTATGAGGTTATGTGCTGCGAGTTTCTTTATTACTTCTGGTTTCCTTTCATCAGGTACTTCTATACCTGGCCAGCCTATCCAGATGTTATTACCTTCCTTATAAACAGATCCTAAACCTGTGGCCAAACCACCTTCGCTGGTACTTAGTTGGTATTCGCCATTTTCTTCTGTGATTTTAACCGGTAAGCGATTCGATATTATTATTGTTTTATTAATTGTACTCATATGTTAATAAAACAACTCCTGTTAATGGTATTTGTTTGAACTATTTTTAAATTAATAGTTAACAATCTCTATTAAAGGGTAATTAATAGCAATTCAAGATTGAAACGCTACTGATCACCTGGTCTCAGATTCATAAAAAAGTAATACCTTGCAAGAAAACAAAACAAACTACGTTAAATGTAGAGTTAGAGCAAACTCTTACCTAATTTTATGATTAAAAAACTTAAACTACCTCTTTTTATTGCTACAATTTTCGCGAGTTCATGCTCTTCAGTATATATGCCCAACGTACCCAACACCCCAATGCTTAGTCAGAAAGGAGAATTTAGTGGCGGGCTACACATTTCACCACGAATTAATACTAGTATTAATGGAGCTTATGCTGTTTCCGACCATATTGGTGTACTCTTTAGTGGCTCTTATATAAACAGAGAAAAGAAAAGTAAAGATTACAGGCAAAAGCTAGTAGAGATAGGGGGAGGCTGGTTCGATACCTTTGGCCCGGATAATAACAGAATTATAGAAATATATGCCGGGTTCGGAGCTGGGAATACCGATCGGGTATTTAGAGAATTTGATGATAACGATATCTTGATCAGCCGTGATGTGGAGGAGATCACTTATAGCAAAACCTTTTTGCAAGTAAATTATAGCTCTAAAAAGAATAGCAACCTACGTCTTTTCGGAACCAATTATCCATTAAATTATGGAACGGCCTTACGCATCAGCAATGTAGACATGAAAACCTTTATGCGTAATTCGATGGGGCAGGTTAGAGAAGGCAATATATTTCTGGAACCTATTTTCTTTACCAGAATGCGGTTAAATGAAACTATACAATTACAGTATACCACAAGTGGAACTTTTGGTTTAAACAGCAGGAAACATATGAATGCTGGTAATTCTATATTCACGATCGGAGCGGTAATTAATTTAAATGGGAAAAAAGCGAAAGAAAGTTCAAATTAATATTCAAAACATGCCTTCTATTCGGGTACTTCCTGGTCTCCTCATAGAAGGCATATTTTGTGTTCACATTATGTTGAAAGCTTAATATTGAGCAACAACGGCCTGTCTTTTATACCCTTTTTATTGGCCTTAAAGATAATATAAACGTCATGAAGCTGACCATCCTTAACTACATTTAAGGAGAGGTTCCCAGCTGTTGCGCTTATACTCCCCTTACCAAGTAATTGTCCGTTTTGATTGTTCAGCCTGATTTCAGCACTATACTCACTGCTTACGCCCATTTCTTTTATCACAATCGAAAGTGAAGAAATATCAGTCAGATCGATTTGTTTCAGTTTAATCCAACCTGCATCCTGAGGGAGGATTAAAGCTTCTGTGCCTGAAAAATCGCGGCGACCGAACTCAGATATATCCTTTAAATCACGAGCTTCAATTACATTGCTTCTGAGGTTAACAACATTCGTAGTACTTAAAAATTTCAATCCTGGGGCTCCCATATCCGAATAACTAGCCTTTAATGTAAATATAGGTTTGCCGGTATTTATAGTTGCAGGAGGAATAATTTTACCTGCTAAAGGGAGTGAAGGTTTATTGTTAGCCGTAGCGCTAAGTGACATGATCCATTCAGCTATTTCTTTCGCTTCTCCTTCTTTCATTGTAGGATGGGCAGGCATTGGAACTTCGCCCCATACTCCACTACTGCCTTTTACAACTTTAGCAGCCAGATAGGAAATTGCTTTGCTGTTTTGCTGATATTTATTAGAAACTTTCTTAAAAGATGGGCCAATGGATACCTCATTAACCTTATGGCAGGTACTACAATCGGATTTAAGCATTAGTGATTTACCTATCAGGGTTTGGGCGGCCTGCTGATGACCCAATTGTGCCCCAGCAAGATCAAGCCCTTCAGTGTAAGTACTAGATATATATATCCTTTTTTTGTTAACTGTGGACCCATTATCAGTAACCAGCACCTGGTAAGAAACCGGTTTAGAAGGGAAATAAAAACTCTTGTTGCCTGTAAGTCTGATTTCAACCTCCGGATGTTCATTACCGGCAAATACAGTGATTGTATTACTTGCCGATGATGCTCCGGCTTTATCCACTGCTTTTACACTGATAGCGTATTCACCTTTTTGAGTAAATGTATGCGTAAGCACAGGCGTCCTGGTTGTTTTTTTTATTCCCTTACCTAAATTCCAGATATAGGATAGCGTATCTCCATCTGGATCCTTCACATTCAAAGTAGCTATAAGTTTATAAGGTAATAAACCACTGGTCTTCTTAATTTCCATCTTATTGATCTGTGGAGGTCTATTACCTTTCAGGTAGTCGACTCTAACGATTCCGGCATCCGGGTTTTTGGTGAACCAGCCTTTTCCATATTCCAGAATATATATTTTACCATCCGGACCAAGTTCCATATCAATCGGAGCAGCTAGTTCCATATTGCCAAATATAGGCTCCATAGCCAGGTAATCTCCGGTTGGTGACATGCTTACCGCTTTTACCCAGCCTCTCATCCATTCATAAATCAATAATTTGCCATTATAATAAGCAGGATAGGGACTTACACCAGGTTTTGGACGGTAGACTGGGCCGGCCATTGCGGTTCTTCCTCCTGAACCTACTTGAGGGAACTCTTTTGATTCGCCATAAGGATACCATATAAATGCTGGTTGAGCTGGTGGGAGTTGGGTTAATCCTGTATTGTTTGGCGAATTATTGATACCGGATAGTGGATTAAAAGCTTCGCCACTTTGGCCATTAGTGTAGTCATAAGCTCTGTAGGCATAATTGTTTCCAATAAATAGGGGCCATCCAAAGAAGCCGGCTTTACGCGCCTGGTTAATTTCATCATAACCCCTTGGTCCCCTTAGTTCATTGTCGCCAGACGCATCCGGACCAACTTCACCCCAATACAAATAACCTGTTTGTTGATCAACTGATATGCGGTAGGGGTTTCTGTTACCCATTACAAAGATTTCAGGTTTACTTTTAGGGTCATTTTTGGGAAATAAATTTCCATCAGGAATGCTGTAGGTACCATCGCTTTTCACCTTTATCCTCAGTATTTTACCTCTTAGGTCATTAGTGTTCCCCGACGATCTCCTTGCGTCATATTGCTGAAGTCCCGGACGATTATCTAAAGGTGCATAACCTTTATTTACAAACTCTTGTTTTGGTACATCGAAAGGAGTAGAATTGTCTCCTGTAGATACATAAAGCAAGCCATCTGGACCAAACGTGATAGATCCGCCTGTATGACAGCAGATTTCCCTTTGAGAATAGAATTCCAGAACTATTTTTTCAGAAGAAGGGCTGATTTTATCGTTAACCATTTTAAAACGTGATAAACGGTTTACAGCAGTCTTTATAGGGCTATAGAAAACATATATGTACTTATTTATCGCAAAGTTAGGATCAATAGCGATGCCTAGTAAGCCTTCTTCGGCGTTAACATTTGGTACATTCGCTTTGTAATAAACATCTAGTTTAAGGGCTTCTTTTAAGGTTTTAGCATGATTTTTATAGATCATTATTTCGCCTCTACGCTGTGCAACCAGAATATCAAGATTTGGTAAGATGGCCATTTCAGTTGGCTCTGTGAATTGTCCTTGTACCAGTTTAACCTTTACAAATCTGCTTTGGTCTGGTGTGTCGATTTTTAATTTATGATTTTCAGCAGCTCTACTTTGCCCGAATAAGAACGACAGCAGAAACGTAATGCCAGAAAGCATTAAAGTACGTAGTGTATTCATTTTTTAATTTTGTGTGTGGTTTATACACTAAATATAAAATAAATGAATTACTTATTTAGAATTAATGAATTTGATTATGTGTTTGAATGACTTTCAATCTACGTGGCTTTATCTTTAAAACTGAGCCTTTTCTTAGAAAGTTGGTATAGCCTTTATGTAATTTTATAGCCTTTACAGCCTCATAGCCTGCATTTGTACTTCTAATCTTATTTAGTAAGAAAGTGTCATCCTTAAAAAGATCACTTTCTTTTAAAAAGCCACTTTTTAAAAAATTACGTATAATTACAGCTAACTCCTGATTGGCATATACATGTAATGGTAAATTAAATAAATCATCATTTAATCGCTTGAAAACATCGTTAATCCAGTCAGCCTGCACCTCATCTGTGACAACTATTTGCTCATCATGTAGTTTAATACGTTGTAAAAATAGCCTGGCACTATACCTCGTAATCAATCCGCCATGCAAAGAATCACGTAAGGTATAGTCCAATCGGTCAGCACAAAGATGGGGCAGGGGCTGCTCAAGAATAGGAAAATCTCCATTCAATACCTGATCAATATGATAACCATGTTTCAGCAAAACTGCAGGTATTTCTGAATTCAGTAAAACGTCAGCATATACCTGCTCATGATAGTTTTCTTCCTTATTCTCGAATACATAATCACCTACATGTGAAAATGCAGTATGTGAAACATCATGCAATAAACCAGCAATTTGTTCCAACTCAGATCCACCAAGCATTCTGATCAGCAGTGTCACACCAATAGAATGCTCCAGTCGCGAATGACTCATGTCGGGGTTCACTAAAAAAATGGCGCCACTTTGGTGTACGCCACTCAATCGTTTCAATGCTGCTGTATTTAGCAAATCCTCAAAAATAGCTGGTAATTCAACATTTCCGTAAAGTATATCGTTCAACTGTATCATATGTAAAGCTTAAATAAACCGTCATTTATTGCTATATATCGGTACTGCAATATTACTAATATTTTTAGTTTTATCTAAAAAATTGATGCAATTTATTTTAGTATACCACTAAGAAGTATAGCTTAGCAATTCGCTTGTCATAATGTTCACTTGGAAGGGAATGGCATATTTAGTAACTTCAAAAAAACTTATTATATCATGAAACTAAAATCATTATTGCTAACCATTACAACTGCGTTAGTTATTCAGACTGCCATTGCTCAAAGCACACCGGCAGTTGCTACGCCAGCACCAGCAACCGAAGTGCTAAATACAGCAATCCAAAAAGCGAAAAAAGAAAAGAAACAAGTATTGGCTATGTTTCACGCTTCATGGTGCGGTTGGTGCCATAAAATGACCGCTAGCTTAAACGATCCGGCTATAAAACCTTATTTTGATAAAAACTACGTAATTGCTGATTTTGTAGTTTATGAAAATAAAGGGAAAGAGAATTTGGAAAACCCAGGTGCTGCCGATTTGTTAAAGAAATATAATAACGATAAACAAGGTTTACCTACATGGTTGTTTTTTGATGCAAAAGAGAACTTAATTGCCGATTCGCAAATGAGACCAGAAGGCACTCCGCTTACTGCTAAAGGTGAAAATGTAGGCTGTCCGGCAAAACCAGATGAAGTGGCGCATTTCATTACTTGCTTAAAAAAGACATCTAAACTGAACGAGAAACAACTAGCAGAAATAGCCGCTGTTTTTAGTAAAAACGAGATTAAAAGGTAAAACACTATTCGTGCTTTACCCACACATTATAAATTTGTACCGCCCCAAAAGCATCGCAGGATTCACCTTCGACTTTCCTTTTGCCCTGGCAGGATGATTGAACATAGGCTCCGGCTTTAAAATAAGCACCTGTAAATGCTTTTGGGTAGGTATATTTTAGCTTCCCATTATAGTAACACTCGGTTTCGTTATTTTTTACTTTAAACAAAACGGTAAACCTTGTGCCAAGCTGATAGTTTTCATCAAGCACCGGACCTTTATCATCGTCCATTTTAACAAATAGCTTATTCTTTTCTAACCTAAACACGATTACATCATCTTCCGCATCGTGAATTTGCCCTACAACAATATGAGGCTTTTTTGTAGGTAAGTGAATAATGCTTTGATCAATTAATAGGGTATGAGTGCCTTCTGATGAAGACCATGACGCATTCTTTTTGCCATTATCGGTCATTTCTCTTAGCTCTGACCTTGGATAGCCTGAACCCTTGGTTGTTGTGCCACCTGTTAGGGCCCTAAAAACTACTGCATCACCTTCCTTATTAACGTAAAACCAATGAGGATTACTATAGGTCCCGAGCTCTGGCTGTTTATATTCGTCAGACCTATCAGGTGTTTTAACTCCCTCTGGTACATTAAGCTTCCAGTTTGTGAGGTCTAGTACTTGTGCAGGTAGTTTTTGAATAGACTTAACTGCACTTCCCGTAGCCAGCAGCAGGAATAGTCCGGCCGCTGTGCTAAGTATAATAAACCTGTATATAGTTCCTTTAAAATTCATGGTGTGTTGCTATTTACTTACGCCTATTGGCAATTGATTGCTTGTGATAGGGGAAGTACCCTGCCATTGAAAGTTAAGTCGCTCAGGATTGGCATAATTAGGTTTAGCACTGTAAATATGCTTTCCTGTGGCTTTGTTGTAAAATGATTCTACTTTTCCCGATTCATAAAAGTTGCAATAGTCAACCAAAATATTGTCCCATCGGTACTCTTGAAACAAAATAGACCTGCCGCCCTGACCGCTATTAGAAAAGTTACTGTTTGTTACCGTGGCCTGCTGCGCCCCCACAAGCCTTATTACGGTTCCTTGTTCTCTGTTTTCTACTTCGTTAAAAGTACAATGATCAATGGTTACAAATGGACCGAGCGTACTTTCGTCATTTCCGCCTCGATAAATATTTATGGCGCTGCCCAAAAGGTTGGTAAATGTGCAGTTTTTGATGATGGTATATTCTGCATTGTAAATGCCTTTATCATCTTTCTCTGCAGATAAATCTATTCCACTCCCAGACATGTGGTGAAAAATGGAGTTGATGACCACTAAACTATCGGCAAGTGTACTTTTAGATGCTTTAAAACCGCTATTTGTACTCTCATTATAGTCGTAAAACTCGCAATCATCAATGGTTAGCAGGTAAGGTCTGTTCATGGGCTGCTCAGTTGATTTGATACCTGCATCGGCAGCCGAAAAGCTCTCGTACGTACCTTTAAAAGCCAATCCTTTAACAGTAAGGTCACCACCGTTTTGTATGGTAATAAATGCCGGTAAAGATTTTAAAGACGCATTTACCAATACAGGCCTGTTTTTTAGGTTTTTAGCCGCCATAATTATAAGAGGCTTGCTAACGATAATTCCTGATACCATTTTATAGTACCCTTCATCAGCCAGCACAATGGTATCGCCAGCAAGGGCATTATTTACAACACCTTGTATAGTTGCACTTTGTGCGGCTTTTACAATAAAACTTTGTGGTTTACGCAATGACTTGTTTGTTACCACTTTATACCATTTTGCACCTGTAGCTTCTTTATTAATTAAGGGTAGTTTTTTTAAATTGGCTCCAAACTGTGCATCATAAGGTAGGTCATAGCCTTTTATGCTAATTGTGTTGATTTTTACCTTTTTAAACCCTGCAGGTGTTTCTCCTTTAAAGCTATCATTCAACGAGTTATTGGTAAATACAATACCCTTATCATTATTAGCATCAGTGTATACCTCGTTGGTTTGGCTAAGCACCAGATTGTTTTTAAAAGCTACATTTTCTGGCCCCAGTGTTCGCTCTGCATCTTTACCTGCACCAAATAGGATGCTACCACTGTTGATAAAGGTATTGTTTTCTATAATTGCATCTTTAACCTGATAATACCTGTTTATTAACGAATTGGGTACACCATTTAATACAGCCAGTGCCGACCTGAAGTTATTACCTTGCAGTTGGTAAAAGACATTGTTAAATACACGTTGCCGTGGATTAATAACTCTAACACCACCAGTAAATGGTTTGTTGTTGCCTATAAAAAAGTTTCCTTCTACCACGTTTTCAGATCCATGTCTTAATACCAATCCACCTTCGCATTCGTAAAAAGTATTGAAGCTTACATTATTGTTTCCAGATTTGACAGACACCACCTCAACCTCTCCATTGCAACGCTCAAAGTAGTTGCTTACTATGTTAGTACGGGAGGCAGTTAAAGAATACCTTGAGTTTCCTATGCGGATGGTTTCACCTCCATTTGAGCCAAAGCGCTGACGGCCTTTGAAATAATTACTGTCTATACTATGGTGATTCTCCTGACTCCGGGCATCATCCAACTCTGCTACAATTAGCGGCCCGGCATTAAGCTTGTTTACGAAAGTACAATGGTCTACACGGTTGTTTTTACCGTAAAAGGTAACCCAGTTATCTGATTTAAAACGCTCTGGCTGGCTATAGTTTTCGATAACGATATTGCTGACTCTACAATTATTGGCCAGCATATCGTTGTTGATGCGAAAAGAAATAACATCGCGTTTAGGGGAATAGCCATTTCTAAAGTGGAAACCTTTTACCACCAGATACTCGCCACCAATTTGTATAGAGGACTGACCAGTGAAGGTTACGCCACCTGGGGTTTGTGGCATAATTACAATCGGTGCTTTAGCCGCTCCTTTTCCTTGTAGCTGTATGTTGGCATTGATCCATTCTTTGTCTTTTAAATAAATAACATCGCCTGGTTTCGCACTTGCGACAGCCTTACTTAGCGCTTGTGGACTGTCAACCACAATATTGCTTGAAAAGCTATTGAGGCTGAACAATAATAAAAATGATAGAAAAAATGTATTTGCAATCATTATTTAGAAACTAAAATGTCAAACTTAATGGTGGATAGTGGTGTTGAAGAGCCAATAATCACCTCTTTAGCCCTTAGTAACATATTGGTAAAACTTCCATCAGCTTCTGGTACTCTTATCCAAACCAAATAGGCCGTAGTTAGGTTAAAAGCATTTGCCGCAGCTACAAGATCGTATTTAACACTACTGCTACCGGGCAGTAATATACCTGTAAAGAACTCATCACCCAGATCGGTAATAGTGTTAGCATTGTAAGAAGCATATATTTTATCAGTTTCTGCGGTTCCCGGAATCAGTGTTCTAAACTTTGTTGCCTTAAGATCTATTGCACTTGGTTCCCATATTTGGACACCGCATTTAAAGTTTTTGGCAATAGTAGTAGTATTCGACGGTCCATATATTGTAAATGCAGGTGTGGTGGTGCAATAGGTTACAAAATCCAGATCCTTTTCCTTTCCGCTGATGGTGCAAGTACCCAACAGTGTTCCACTTTTCCCCATAAAGAAGCTATTGGTTGATGGTGCTGCCGCTGTACCATGCGCCATCATGATGACATCTTTATAAAGTGTGAATTTTTTAAGCGGGATATTGATTACAGATTCTGCTCTTAAGTCGAATTTATCGATAATAACCACCTTTAAATTTCCGGCATTTTTACGATAGGTATACTCATAATTAAGGTCATATACCTTTTCGCTGTTGCTTAAGTCTATTTTATTAACCAACACAAAAGTACCCTGATAATCATCATATATCTCAATTAGTTTCAAACCATTCTCTGAACTGGCCTTGCCGGTAACGCTTATTATGTTTGATGCATTTGGCAGCAAGCTAACTGGTACGTTTTCTAGCTTAGGCATAGGAGGGGTAAACGAGGTTACTTTAATAAAACCTTCAAAAGTGGTGTTGTCAAGGTGTTTAACCATTACTTTTACACCCATTACCTGCGCCATTTTTGCAACTGCATAGCTCGAAGAAGGGATATTAAACTTGTAATTGTTCCTACTGTCCTCAGCAGGATTTCCAATATAGATTAACGAGTCTGTTGTATTATTGCGTACCAGATAGCAGTAAATTAACTTTATGCCAGCTGGCGAAATAAGCTCCGCGTTGATTTGTGCATCAGGGCTAATCTGTTTTGTAGCCATGTTGTACGTAAACTCGTTGGTACTAAAAGTATCTGGACTAGAGATCCCTACTTTATCTTTCTTACAGCTTTGCATTAACACGGAAGCGATTAGCAGAACAGTAAACCAAAGGTTGTTTTTATGCTTCATATTCAATTTTTTTAGGGCTAGTAACCCGGGTTTTGAACAATTTTTATCTGGTCGTTTGCATCCAACTCACGTTGCGGAATTGGAAGCAATAGTTTTTCAGCAGTTAAATTAGATTGCAATTCAGCAAGCGTAAATGCGGGCCTATAGGCCTTGTAATGCGAATCGAATTCAAGCGCATAGTGATTTTTGATAACCGTAATGGCTTGTCCAGTACGTATAAGGTCAAAAAAGCGTTGGTTTTCAAATGCAAATTCAAGTCTCCTTTCGTTCAATAAAGCATTTAAGTACTGTGCAGAAGTTGTTATAGCATTGATAGTTCCGTCTGTTGGGTACTTGTAAAAGCCCGCATTAAAATCTCCCGTACTATAATCTGCAGCTCCGGCTCTTGCTCTAACCTGATTTATCAAGGCTATACCTGTAGCTCCAAAGCCCAGCGCTTCAGCTTTCATTAACAGCACATCAGAAAAACGAAGTACAGGAAAGTCATTCTCAGCATCAAATTTAACCAGTACCGGAGAGATGAACTTTTTAACGTACAGTTTAGAAGAGTATTTTGCCATGGTTACGGCTTTTCTGTTATCTGTGGCACCTGTTGCCGGTGTTTTATAGGTTAGGTCCAACTCATTAGTAGGAAAGTTGTAACCACTACCATCGCCGTTAACAATAGCGCTTCCGCTAGATGTTGGGGCAAAGTTATTGGCCATTAAGCTACCCAAGCCAAAACCTCCGGCTTTAAACCTTACAGCAAACAGGATTTCTTTGTTCATCTCATTATTGATAGAAAAAACATCAGAAAAAGATGGTAGTAAGCCGTGGCCACTGTTTGTGATCACATCATCTAGTAAAGGAAGTGCCTCGGATGCGCGGTTTGTCGTTAAATACACTTTAGCCAACAAAGCTTTGGCGGCCCATGAAGTTGCGCGGCCAGCATCAGTGCCAGTTGCAGATGAGTAAGGCATTTGTGAAAGCAGATCTTTAGCCGCCAATAAATCAGCTGAAATGAGCTTATAACTATCTGCTAATGGTGCCCGGGTAATCTTTTTTGATTGCTCCGGATCAACGGGCTCCGTAATCAGAAATACATCACCATATAGTCTTACAAGGTTAAAATAGTGGTAAGCACGTAAAAATAAGGCTTCTCCGGCTAGCTGATTTTTTTGCTGTTGGGTCATTTTAGCCGTTCCCTCGCCAAGCGTTGTTTGTCCCGCAGCGTAGCTAACACCAAGGCTTTTTAATACGTAATTGATAGAACGAAGGTTTTTGTAGGTAACTAACCAGTATTGATATACTTTATCGTGAGCAGAATTTAGGGTGTACATATCCAGTTCATTAAATTCGAAGTTAATAGCCGCCGAACTGTTTGCTACACCTTGTTTAGAATTGTCAGTACGTAAATCTGTTAGCATCCATTCAAATTCCAGTGGCTTTTGCAGTCCGTTATAACTACCCGTAAGAGCCACACTGGTTTCTTCGTAATTTCTATAAAAAGCATTAACCCCAATATTAGAAATGGGATCAATATCGATGATCTTATTACAGGCGGTAGTGCTGATTATCAGCAATAGCCCCGCAGCTATGTATTTAAAGCTTTTCATCTTATTTGTTTTCAGGTGTTTCATGATTTAAAAATTAACATCTATACCAAATGTGAAAGTGCGTGAGATTGGAAATGCACCACGCTGATAACCGTCAATAAGTGGAGAAGAGTATTGTGATGAGGTGGTCCGTGCTTCCGGATTTATACCACGGTAAGAGCTGCCCATTAAATAAACCACATTATCTGCAGAGCTATAAACTCTTACGCCATTAACACCCAGTTTTTTTGTGATTTTAGAAGGCAGGGTATAACCTAGTATTACGTTTCTGATAGCTGCATAAGAACCATCCTCAATCACGTAATCGGTAAGTAACCAGTTTTCTCCATTGGTATAGTATGGTGTTTTACCATCACCAGGGTTGGCTGCGCTTATCCACCTGTTTTTATTGAAGTTCTCATTATACCTTCTGGATTCATTGTAATTGGCATCGCCATTAATTAAGCTTACGCCTTGTACACCTTGTATAAGAATGTTTAGATCGAAACCTTTGTACTTGAATGAGTTATTGATGCCCCACGTAAAATCCGGGAAAGGAGTACCAAGAGTTGTACGGTCGTTTACATCAATTTTATTGTCGCCATTGATATCTACAAACTTCAAACCACCCGCAGCATAGTATTTGGCAAGGGTAGAGGTTTGGCCGCTGGCTTTGGCTGCATCAATTTGCGCCTGAGAAGTCCAGATACCATCAGTTTTATAGCCAAAGAACTGGATGGCAGGCTGACCAACAATAGCTGCATATATTTCATTACGCTCGCCATAATTGTACTGAAAAGGCTCTCCGCCAAGTTCAAGTAGCTTGTTCCTGTTAGCTGAAAAATTTAAGGCCGTAGTCCATTGAAACTTGTCATTTTTGATGTTGTTAGAAGTTAATTCTACCTCTATACCTTGATTTTTCACTCTTCCTGAGTTGTCAAAATATTCATAAGAGCCGCTAAATGATTGAGTAGATCTTTTGTATAATAGCTTTTCCGTATTTGAGTTATAATATTCTAAACTTAAGCCGAACCGGTCTTTCATAAAGCCTAGATCAAGTCCTGCATTGAATTCGAAAGTTCGTTCCCAGGTAATATTTGGGTTAGCCAATACATCTGAATTTGGCGCAAGCCCCAGGTTTACATCACCATTGCTACCTCCAAAAGAGTAGTTCCCAGGATATAATAGATTTTGGAAAGCGAAACTCTCAATTTTATTGTTCCCTGTAGCGCCGTAACTAGCTCTTAGTTTCATGTTGCTAAGCCAGGTCATATTTTTCATAAAATCTTCTTTTGCTATTCCCCAACCTGCAGATATAGCAGGGAAGGAACCGTATTTCTGTCCCTTAGCAAAGTAAGAGCTTCCATCCATACGATAACTCACAGCCATCAGGTATTTGCTTTTGTAGTCATAAGTTAAACGACCTAAATAAGAAACAAGACCTATGCGATCTTTCATTGTTCTGGTTAGCGCCTGATCAATTTGAGCAGCCTGGTTTAGCGTTTCAAATTCGTCGGTAGGGAAATTGCGTCCTACCATATTTGATTCTTTGATCATTGTTTGTTGGGTAGTAAAACCCAGCAAACCGGTAAAACTATGGTTGCCTTTGGTCAGGTTATAATTTAAAGTATTTTCAAATAACAGATCGAGGTAGTTCTTAGTATAAACTGTTGCCTCGTTTACATCGCCATCTTTTCTGGCACTTGACTTTGTAAAGGTGTTATTTTCTTGCTGAGAGAAATAACCACCAATAGAGGTTTTAAAGATTAAATTAGGTAAGAATTTAATGCTGATATCACCACTACCCAGCATCCTGTAGGTTTGCTGATCCCTGGTTTCTCTTGCCGCAATAGAAAGGGGAGTGTTGTTGCTTGTAGCAAATGGTTCTACAGGACCTGTGCTGGTCCATAAACTGCCATCAGGCATGGTGCCAGAGTATTGCAAGCCATTAAAGTGACGCGCCTGTACAAATTCCCCCGGTAAAATACCTGCCCATTGTGCATTTTGGTGCACATAAGCTGCTGTAAAATCATTATGATAAACAGGCAGGAAAGATCCGAACCTGAAATAGTCTGTGAAATTTACCGCTGGTCTTTGGGTTTTTATATAGGATGGGTTGAAATTGATACTAAAATCTACTTTCTTACCTAACGCACCATCTATCTTAGCTTTTACATTTAAGCGCTCATTATCGCTGTATTTTAAAATAGCCTGATCTTTTTGGCCACTCGCGGATATATAGTACCTCAAATCTTTCTTACCACCTGATAACCCCATTTGTATATTTGCAATGGAAGCGTCTTGCAGGGCTTCTTGTTGCCAATCAGTTGGAACACCACTAATCTGATCTTCGATGATGTAAGCGGCTCTTTCTGGTCCTGTAATGAGGTTTTTACCGTTAGCAGGTACCGTGGGGTCATTTTCTCTTAAAGCAGCCTCAGCAAACAGCATTTTAGTATAATCAGTAATACTCATGATTGGGTTAAGCTCATAAGGCTTTTTAAAACCGTAATACGATTTAACCGAATATCTGGGCTTATCAGATGCACCGCTTTTAGTGGTAATCAGAATTACACCATTTGCAGCTCTGGAGCCATATATCGCTCCGGATGCAGCGTCTTTCAGTACCTCGATAGATTCTACATCTTGTGGGTTGACAAACGACAGGCCATCTGGCACGGGATAACCATCAACTACAACTAATGGCTGGGAGTTGGCACTGATAGAACTAAAACCACGAATTCTTACAATCGGTTCAGCACCCACTTCAGAACTCACATTCTGAATAGTAACGCCCGCAATTTTACCAATCAAGGCATTATCTAATCTTGAAGTAGGGATCTCATCAAGATTATCATTCTTTAACTTGCTTACAGCACCAGTTACGGATGATTTTTTTTGTGTTCCGTATCCAATTACTACAAGTTCGTTCATGGTATTTTTTACTTCTTGTAAGGTGATGGTTACAGTGGCTGCACCTTTTACAGCATAGGCCTGCGATTGGTAACCTATGTAGTTTATCAGTAAAAGCTTACCTGTTTCTGCACTAATAGTAAACTCGCCTTTGTTGTTGGTCACTGTTCCCTGTTTCGAATCCTTAATGGTAACAGATGCGCCAGGTAAAGTTTCTCCCTGTGCAGATTTAACCACACCCTGGACTTTTACCCGGGTTTGCGAAAACCCTGACTTAGCGAACAGAAAGCTGGAAATTGCAACCAGCAGAATGCTTCGCAATAAAACGCTCAATTTCATATTTATATTGTTTTAATTTGGTTTTAGATTGATTGTGTTTTTACATCGTTAATTGTACTGAGGATTTTGTTTCAGATTACCTTTACTCAAATCAATTTCTGTTTGCGGAATTGGAAAGATTAACCTGTATGCTGGCACCGTGATATTAGGATTACCGGTATTGACCAAATATGCATTGAGAATGGTAATTGTGCTCGCCTGATCCATTCTTACCAAATCGTACCATCTTTCGTTTTCAAATCCGAACTCCAGCTTCCTTTCTTTAAATATGGCAGCTCTTGCAGCTTCTTTAGTGTTTAATCCGACTAAGATATATTGACTAGCTACAGCTCTTGCTCTTACCTCATTTAATGGTGTAAGTACGTCTGTTGTTGGTGTTGCAGCCAGCTCGTTAGAAGCTTCTGCATACATCAATAAAGCATCAGCAAACCTGATAACAGGGAAGTCGTTTCCGGCATCTCTTTGAGGAGCAGTTGGATCCAGAAACTTGGTACAGAGTCCGTTTACAGCATTAAATGTGGTCGCTTTTCTGATATCCGAGGCTTCGAAAAGTGCCTGATAAGCAGCAGATGCTTTTACATTTCGGGCATCACCATTATTGGTATATTCATAAGAGAATGAGTTTCCTTCTCCATTTGCACTTGCTTTATAGCGAACAGCAAACAGGATCTCTTTACTCATTTCAGTTGCAGTGCTAAATATTGCACTGTACGATGGGTTAAGTTGATAGGTACTGCCTTTAAAATTGGCACCTACAATAGGAGCAAGCTGTATTTTAGCATTATCATACTCTTTTAAGGTAAGGTATACTTTTGCCAATAGGGCTTGTGAAGCACCTTTGGTAACTCGTGCTACTTGTGCTGTAGGCCATGATGGTGGGCAATAATCCACCGAGGTTAAAAGATCTGTTTTGATCTGACCGTAAATCTCTGTTTTATTGATGCGTTTGAATTTCTCAAAATCATCAAATTTGATAGAAGCTGTAAGCAATGGAACATCGCCGTATAGCCTTATTAAATTGAAATACATTAAGGAACGGATAAATTTGGCTTCCCCCTCAAAGTATTTCTTCTTAGCAGGATCTGTTACATTATCAATGTATTTTAATACAAGGTTACAGCGGGCAATCGTATTAAATGCACGTTGCCAGTAATCTAACACAAAGAAGTTTGAAGGTGCATCTCTAAAGAACTTTATGGCGCCCCAATCACCCTCTAAAGAAACACCAGAGGTATTATCAGCCCTTATTTCGGTTAATTTAAACTCCATGTCATATACCTTTTGGAGTCCATCGTAACAAGCAATTACACCTGTTTCTACTTCTTCGGTATTGCGGTAATAGGTTTGCTCAATTAAATTTGAAATTGGCTTTTCATCTAAAAACTTTTTACAGCTGGTAAAGCTTAATACAATTACTACTGCCGTTAATATTTTATGTCTCATTTCAGTAAGTTTAAAAGTTAGCATTAATACCAAAAGTGATGTTTCTGGTTACCGGAGCAGAGCCTCTTTGATAGCCATTTTTTAAAGGATCGTCTGTATATTCGTTTACACCCTCAGGGTTGTAGCTCGAGTAACCCTTGGCAAACTTGTACCATAAATTAGCCGCCGAAGCATATATTCTTAAGTTGCTAGCCTTAATTGCACTTAACCATTTTGCGTTTAAAGTATAACCTATATTAAGGTTTCTTAAGGCTACAAAAGATGCATCCTCAATAGAATATCTACTTTCTGTTTTATACTTGGTTTTAGCTTGTAAATTGGCAGGCAGACTTAAGTATGCCGAAGTTCCGGTTGCAGAGAACTGCGTTTCGTAATAGTTAGGGTCAGCATTAAATACGCTGGCACCTTGAGAACCCTGAAGCACAAAACTCAAATCAAAGTCTTTGTATTTAAAGCTACTGGTTAAGCCCCAGGTAAACTTTGGTGTTGGTTGCCCTAGTATTACACGATCTTGCTCATTTACTACGCCATCGTTATTGATATCTCTGGCAATAATCCTGTCCGAATGCACATTGGTAGGCCAGAAGGTGCCACCAACAGCTATATCGCTATCGTACTCGTATCCATAAAATTGAACCAGTGGCTCGCCAACTTTAGCAAGGAAATAATTTAACCTTTTAGGATCGCCTACACCAATTATGAAATTGCTGTTGCCTAAAGCTTTAACTTCATTTTCATTGGTAGCTCCGTTAGCACTTATGCTCCATTTTAAATTTTCTTTATCGATGATTTTAGCGCCTAATTCTATCTCTAAACCTTGATTTTGTACCTCACCTATATTGGTCCATACACCATTGCTTCCAGTAATCGTATTGATAGGAAGGAAGAAAAGAAGGTCTTTGGTTGTAGAGCGGTATGCATCTACTGTTAAAGTAAATCTGTTTTTTAAAAATGCCATATCCACACCTGCGTTGAAACTAAAACTGCGTTCCCAACCCAAATCAGGATTATCATAGAAGCTAGAATTAAATCCTAAACTTGTGGCATCGCCTAATATAGCACCAACCGTATTTACGTTAGCAAAAGCTCTGTAGTTACCTATGTTGTTATTCCCCGTTGCGCCATAACTTGTTCTGATTTTAAAATCGTTTACTACAGCACCTTCTGGATAGAAATCTTCATTACTTACACGCCAGCCTAATGATGCCGAAGGGAAGTATCCCCAACGATTATCCTGACCGAATCTAGAGCTGCCATCCCAACGCGAACCTATAGATACCAGGTATTTATTATCATAAGCATAGTTAGCCCTGAAAAGTAGTGAAGCTAATGTGCTGCGCTCTTCTGCAGATGTTAACGAACTTAATGTACCTGCATTTAATGTTGGAATATTATCAGTAGCAAAGTTTGTAGCCGCAGAGTTGCTGCTGCTTAGCTTGGTAGATTGCGCTGTAAAACCTGCAATCACACTCAAATCGTGCTTATCAAAACTCTTGTTATAACTTAATATGTTCTCATTCAAAAGATCGACAGTTTGAGTGTTAGATAAAGTTCCTCTTGTAGAAGCCTGTGCTACTGCAGCTCCTTGTAAAAAAGGATCTCTGGTTGCCCATGACTTCTGAAAAAACTCATTGCGCGAGTTGCTAACAAAGGCACCTCCAGATATTTTTAATGATAAAGCCTTGCTAAAGTTGTATTGAACATTTGCATTGGCAAGGGTTTTAAAGGTATAAGTGTTATTGTCTATACCGTACAAATTTGCATAACCATTGTTATTAGCTGTTGCTGACAAGTTGATGCCTTTATATCTTGTATTTGCAGCCGGATCAAAGGCGCGTTGATGAACCAGATTTCCTAACGGCAAACCAGTAGCCTGCGATATGCTTTCGTTAGCGTACAGTGGCATCCAGGTAGCAAAACTCCTTAACAGATCGTGAATTTTATAGTTAGGTGTACGTTGTGCTGTGTAAGAAGGAGTGAGGCTAACACCTATTTTCCATTTATTATTTGGGGTAATATCTATATTCGCTTGTCCACCATATCTTTTATAATCGTTCGTTACAATTACTCCTTTATCAAATAAAGCTTCACCAGATGCATAGTATCTTACGGTACTACTTCCACCACTCACATTAACCTGCGCATTTTGAAAGGCACCTTGTCTAAAAACAATATCCTGCGGATCAAGTGGTACATCATATTGTTGTGCAGCGATGATTTCGGGCGACAAAACTCCGTTGTTTACAGATTTTACATGATCAACCCATTGCGAAAGAGTAGGGAAGTCTAATCTTCTGTATACATCTTTAAATCCGGCTGAAGTATTAAAGCCAACTACAGTTTTTCCATTTTTACCAGATTTAGAAGTAATAAGGATAACTCCATTTGCACCTCTGGAACCATAAATAGCTGCCGAGGCTGCATCCTTTAATACCTCAATACTTTCGACGTTATTCATGTCGACTGCAGAAAGATCTGTAGGTACAGGATAACCATCTATTACAATAAGCGGGTTTGTACCTGCCGTAATAGATGCTGCACCACGAATTTTAATTACTGGCGCTGCACCTGCTGTTGCATCAGTAGTTTGAATTTGAACACCGGCAAGTTTACCTGCTAGTGCCTGATCTGCCCTTGAAACAGGGATCTGGTTCAGGTTGTCGTTAGTTAATTTAGCAACTGACCCCGTTACTGAAGATTTTTTCTGCGTACCATAACCAATAACTACCACAGTGTTCATGGTATTGTCCTGAGCTTGTAGGTTTATGGTAATGGTTTCGCTTTTAGTAATAGCGTAAGTTTTCGACTGATATCCTAAGTAATTTATGATCAGGTTTTTTCCAGCATCCAGGCTTAATGAAAACGCTCCTTTTTCATTTGCGACCGTACCTTGTTTGGTTCCTTGTACCGTTATGGATGCACCAGGCAATATTCCGCCTTGTTCATCTTTTACAACACCCTGAATAGTTAGTTTAGTTTGAGAGAATGCTGGTTTCCAAAACAGAAAACAGGACAATACAATGAGGAGAATACTCCGTAAGTAAACTTTCGAATTCATATTTGTAATGATTTATATTTGGTTTCAGGTTACACCTACTTAGTAAAATCCCTTTTTACCGTAGGAAACAGTTCTTAACGCGTAGAGCTGCCAGGTAATATTTTAGAGGGTGTTTAAAAATTGTGGTTCAATGCTTTTCAAACACCCTCAAATATTTAGTTTTAAGAGAAATTTAATCCACCATTGATGTCAATGTTGGTTCCTGTAATGTAACTGGCTTGATCAGATGCTAAATAAACAATTAAATCAGCTACCTCAGAGGCTTCACCTTCTCTTTTTAATAAAGTTGCATTTGCCACATTAACCCTTACTTCAGGCTTGCTAAATGTATCGTGAAAAGTAGTAGCAATCATTCCTGGCAAAACAGCATTTACACGGATGTTTTTAGGCCCAAGTTCTTTAGCCAATGATCGGGTATAGGTCATTATTCCACCTTTTGCAGTTGCATAAGCACTTGCACCGGGACCACCACCATCCCTACCTGCTAATGAAGAAAGATTTACAATTGAGGCACCCGATTTCATATGAGGGATAGTCGCCTTACTTACCAGATATGCACTTTTTAAGTTTAAATCCATAACAGCATCCCAAAATTCCTCGTCTAATTCAAGCGTAGGTTTTCTGGCCACCATACCACCTGCAACGTTTACCAGGATATGGATTTCGTCACCAAACGCCGCTCTTGCCTGGTCTACTAGCTGTGCTACCTCAGCAGATTTAGTTACATCACCCTTTACAATGATACCCTCACCACCTTGATCTGTAATCAGTTTTAAGGTTTCTTCAGCATTGGCAATATTGCTATGATAGTTGATCACAACTTTTGCTCCTTCTTGTGCAAGCTGACAGGAAACAGCTCTACCGATATCTCTGGACCCACCAGTTACAATTGCAACTTTATTTTTTAAACGCATAGTCAAAATATTAATTAGTTAATTACTTTTTTAGATGTTATAAATTTTATACATACCCATGTGATTGGAACCAGCACTGCTGCCAGAACAAAAAAGGATACATAGCTTGTTTTTGTAATAATTGGAACCGCCCAGGTAGTCAGCAATGTTCCAGCTACAGCGGCTGTACCGCCCATGCCGGCTACTGTACCTATATTTTTGCCATTGAAGTAATCACTCGGCAAGGTTTGGATGTTTCCGATAAGGAATTGGAATCCGAATAATGTGGTACCAATCAAAATCATCGCCAGTGTCGGTTTATCCTTAAGGTCATCAAGGTTGTAAACAATAGCTACCAACGAGATCAACATCACTACACAGCCAAATGCAATGGAATTTTTTCGCGCTTTTACTGCGTTTACACCACGTTTAACTTGCCACGACGAATGGTATCCTCCAGCTAAACTACCTATGGCCGCGAAGAGATAAGGCAACCAGGTAAAAGCGCCAATTTGTTTAATATCGAACAGAAACTGTTCTTTTAAAAAGGTAGGAAGCCAGGTTACAAATAACCACCATACGGGGTCTATAAAAAACCTTCCCATAATGATACCCCAGGTATTCCTGAATTTTAGAAGTTCCTTCCAGGTTAATACTGGCGCAACCTCCACAGATGTATTGGTATCAGGATTGGTATCCAATATGTAATTACGCTCTTTCTCTGTAAGCCAGGGGTGTTTTTCAGGTGCAGCTTTATTAATTACCAACCATGGTATAACCCAAATAAGTCCTAATGCTGCAATCAAGACAAATGTCATTTTCCAGCCAAACGCAATGTAAAGCAATGCAATTATTGGGGCAGAGACGACTGAACCCAAGGAGGCACCTGCGCCAAAGATACCTTGTGCTATGGCTCTTTCTTTTGCTGGAAACCATTCTGCATTACTTTTGGTCGCACCGGGCCAGTTACCTGCTTCAGAAAACCCAAGCAGGAACCTAAAGATGTTGAAGGACATTAACGACTGTGCCAATGAATGTAACGCAATAGAAACACTCCATCCAATAATGGATATTGTCATCCCTAATCTGGTACCTACAGCATCCATCAGTTTACCTGTAAAGGTTTGTCCAAGGGCATAGGCAATCATAAAGAATGTTGTGATCAACGCCAGTGCACTTTTATTGTCTACATCTGCAATCCCAAACTCCTTATAGATATAAGGCCACATGATATTAATCGCACTACGGTCTATATAATTGATCACGGTTGCAAAAGCAATCAGCGCAATAATATACCATCTTAATCCTTTTACTTTCATAAACCAAGCCCCTTCAAGAATTCCATAATCTTAGCATTTACCATGCTGTTATCTTCAGAACTGAATTTACCATGCTGTCCGCCTTTAACGGTAATGAACTCATTTTTCACACCCATCTCATCTAATTTTGCTTTAAGGGCCACAGATTGCTCATAAGGGACTATTGGATCTGCATCACCATGTACAATAAATACGGGTGGACTGCTCTTTTTAATTTGGTAAAGGGGGGATACAGATTTGGCAAAATCTTTATCTTTTGCCTTGTCACCTAACCAGCTTGTTGCTGATTTACTTGTCTTTAGCGGCCCGTAACCCCAATCCCATACATCAGTAATGCCATACTTGTCTATGATTGCTGCAACTTTAATATTTTCTGTGCCTTTGCAATTCGTATCAAAAATGTGGTTGTTCTCTAACAGGCCACCCATTAAAGCCAGATGTCCGCCCGCAGAACCGCCCATAATCACAATTTTATTCACATCGATATTAAATTTTTTAGCATTTTTTATCAGGTAAATTAAAGCGCAACGGGTGTCTTCAACGGCCGCCGGAGCCGTAGCAACGCCTGTTAAACGATAAGCAATATTGGCTACTGCATAACCTCTTTTAAAGAAACCATTAAAACCTGTTTGAGATTCCTTGTTTCCTTTATTCCAGCCACCACCGTGAATATTTATCATGAGAGGACTGAGGTCGTTCTTGGCAGGAGGTAGGTATAAATCTAGTTTACCTTCCCAATTGTTTACTTGCGTATATACCAAATTGAGCTGTTCACTAAAACCTGCAGGGTAGGTAACTTTCTTTACTTGTGCCGAATCTTGGGCACTAAGGGTCTGGCCGGCTAGTAAAAGCCAGCAAATTAGCACTATCTTCTTCATCTTATTTTATAGGATAAATTAACTTTTCAAAAAATCTTCGCGGTGAGGAGAGAAGACATCAATAAGGATTCCGGGCTCTATACACACGCAACCATGCCAAACATGAGGAGGTGCGTAAAAGCCATCGCCTTTTTTAATAATCTTCTTTTTGTCACCAATAGTCATTTCAAATATGCCACTTTCAACATAGGTAACTTGTGAATGATGATGCTCATGCAGCACCCCCACAGCTTCCGCCTCAAATTTTGCCTTTACCAGCATGATCTGGTCGTCATAGCCGTATATCTGCCTATTTATCCCGTTACCCAAATCTTCCCAGGGCGTTTCTTCATCTATTTGAAATAAGTTAGTCTGTAACATGATAAATTAATTAAGTTTTATAAAGTTTTCTTTGTTCTGATAATTGATTTGGTAGGTATAAACCTTTTGCTTCACCTTAAATGAAAGCGTAACCTGTTTTTTGTCACTGCTTATTATCCGTAAGTCGCTCAGGGCACTGGATGCCCCGGTAGTAGTTTCACTAACTGTATTGGTACGACCATGCGTTTCTATAATATTAAAGAACGTTTGATTATTTGATTTTGGAGCCGATAACATAAAGGCTTTACTTTCAACCAAGCTCATATCCGGGTCGTTCGCACCAAGAGACAATACCTTTAAATTAACTTCATTATCAGTTGCAAAATGAATGGTATAAAAGCGTTTGTTATTTAATATGCTTAGATAACCTGCTTTTTCTTTAACCAGCTGTTCTGCATTTAGCCAAATATGCTGGTAACCATAATTTTCACCAAGTGGTTTAAGTTGATCGGTAAAGCCGCTTATTTTTAAAGAAGCATCTACAATATGGCCTTTATACCAAAAAGGAAGATCATATTGATGTGGTTTTTCCGACAAGGCCTGAAATACATCTATAACCAATGGCTTTTTTAACTCAGCCACTTTAAGCAAGGCAGTAGTTCTTATCATTTCTACACCAGGATACGCATTTCGCTCGGCTGCGCTAACAACCTGCAGGTTATTGTCACTTTTGAAATACAGTACTTCAGGATAGCTTTTTTGTGCCACATCCGAGTTGCCTTTATGATGTGAGGTTTGATCAACTACTAAAGTATTATGCGCTACCGTTTGTTTGGCCCAGGATTTATTCTCAGGTAAATAATCACCACCTTTTTTAGATTCTATATTTATAAATCTGGCTGAGCCGTAATCGGGTAATATCTCTACACCATTATCATAGTACAGCAGGTTAAGGCGATCAAAGTGTCCGTGTCCCATCCCTTGAGATGCGGCTTTTATCAGTAAAACCTGTTGATCTTCATTACTGCCGTATCTCAATATACCTAAACCTCCTTCCTTACCATTAGCGCCGTCTTTGATCAATTGAGGGCGGTAAGAAAAAGGCGTGGCCATACCAGCATACAAATCGGCCGCCACTTTCAAACCTGCATCGGATACAACAACCTCGGCTTGTCTTTCCGCAACACTTAGCAAATCTGGTAAAGGTTTAATATCTGCATAGGCGATATCTACACCATAAACCAGTTCAGGAGTTTCATAAGTCTTACTTTTTATTGCATCATTAATAGGGAAGAAAGTACCATCAGTGTAAGTGAGCTGTAAAGAAGTGTTGATCGCTTTGGCCAGTAATTGGTTTCGGTATTCAAAAATCTTCAACTCCGGCTGAAAGTTATTGATGGCTTTAGCAAAAATAATAAACGGGAGCAAGGCATATCTTTGATAATATGGCCCCTCAGTATAGTATCCATCAGGAGAGAACAATTGATCTATTTGTGCAAGATAACCGGTTTTACCATCTTTTGCTGAGCCTTTTATTGCCATTTGTACATATTCAGGTTTGTTAAGTACATACCCAGTCATACCTACAGCAGCAATATCCCATGTGCCATGATTATGTATTTTATCAAAGGTCTCTTTACAATCTACAGTAAAGAATTTAAGCATGGGCTCAAATAAGCCCGCATTAATAATTTCTCTGTTTTTTGGAGAAATGGCTTCGTAAACCATATCATAGCCTTGTATGGTATAAACCTGCCACACGAAATCATTCAGACTTTGCCAGAAGATTTTACCAGCCTGATGATTTTCTTTTCTTTTAGGATGTAATGGCCATTTATTATAATCCGCAGCATACTTCAACAACATGCTTTCTACATAAGTGGCATATTTCTTATCACCGGAAATTTGATAAGCTACACCACAATTAAGCATATTGGTGTAGTTCTTTTTATGTTGTTCGTGCGTAGCACCACCGCCGGCATCTTTAGGTGTTGGTACATTAACAGATTCTACCAGAGCTTTGTCCGCATCAGCTTTTACCTTCTGATAAGATTTTTTCAGTAGTGGATAGGTATCCGTTCCCTTTCTTACCGCTTCAATATTTTTCTTGGTCAGCATAATACCCGGATGTTCCTGCGCTGATATGCGTAGGGCAAACATTAGGCAAAACATAGCCATTACCAACTTTTTTAAGTAGTTCATATTCATTTTAAAGAAATGGGAGCGGTTTACGTCTAGTTAGTTGTCATTAATAATATTTTGTGCGGAATATCCTGCTTTACTAATCTGAAACATATCGTTAAGATGTGCAGCTACTGCATTCTCTGCCGCATCTATATCCTGATTTTCTATAGCCTGGAATATGTTTCTATGCTCTTCGATAGCTAGCTTACCACGATTAGCTCCACAGATTTTGCTCTCTACAATGCTTTTAATCAAATCAGGTATTAAAATAAGGATCATAGACTCGATAACTGAGTTCTTGGTAGCTCTGGCAATTGCGATATGAAAAAGCATATCTTCTTCAATTGCATCCTGATTACTGTTGGCTTTGTTTTCGTAATCAATCATAGCTTCTTTTAGTTTCATCAGATCTTGCTCTGTTCTTCTTTCTGCTGCCAGTTTCACCGCATCCAGTTCTAAATAATACCTGGCTTCTAAAAGTGCATTGAAATCTTCCTTATTAAACTTGATGATATCAGTAATGATATTGTCTAATACTTTAATGCTTAATCCCGCAACATAGGTTCCGCTTTGTGGATTGGTTCTGAGTAAACCATAAAATTCAAGTTTTAGAATTGCCTCACGAACATAACTTCGGCCGACCCCAAATTTTTCAGCCAATATCCTTTCTGCAGGCAATCTATCGCCTGGTTGTAACTGCCCACTGGTAATGAGTTGTTTTAGCTGTCCAATTATCTTATCAACCGGTGATTCAAGTTCAATAGACTTGATGGTTTCTATAAATGATTTCATACTGTATATTTGGTCTACCAATTTATTGGTTAACCAAATATATGTATTAAAATGAATAATCAAAAAGAATTTAATAAAATATGAATGCCTGCTCTCAAAGTGTCCCGGCATTGTGCTAACACACTTGTTCTGCTTGATTTATTAAGTAAAATTAGCCTTTTCTGAAAGAGCCTTAGCCTTCTTCGCTTCTTCAGCGAAGTAATGCAGCTCTTGAAGAGAACGGCTAATTTTACTACCTTTGCAGTATTCTACTCCCGTTACCCTTCTATAAATGCATCAATCTTCTAATTCTATCTATACCTTACAATTTGGACTTGTTTGTTTAAGCTCATTTCTTTTCTCGGCCAGTTTTAACATGCTTATCCCTGAATTACCAGCTTACTTAACAGCAATGGGAGGGGCAGAGTACAAAGGACTTATTATCGCTCTTTTTACCCTTACAGCTGGAATATCAAGGCCATTTAGCGGCAAATTAACCGATACGATTGGGAGAGTACCTGTTATGGCGGTAGGCTCGCTGGTTTGTTTTGTTTGTGGATTTCTTTACCCTCTATTAACAACTGTAGTGGGTTTCCTTTTTTTAAGGTTGATACATGGATTTTCTACAGGCTTTAAGCCAACCGCTACAGCCGCCTATGTAGCAGATTTAGTTCCAGCAGGAAAATGGGGTGAAGCAATGGGTATTCACGGCATTTGCTTCAGTACCGGGCTCGCCATAGGACCAGCAATTGGGAGCACCATTACCGATCATTTCAGTATAAACATTCTTTTTTACTGCTCATCATTATTCGCACTGTTGTCCATCGTTATTTTGGCTAACATGAAAGAAACACTTCCCGATAAACAAAAATTCAACCGCAGCCATTTAAAAATCGACAAAAAAGACATCATCGAATGGCGTGTTATGCCAGCTGTTATCATTATATTTTTAAGCTA
The DNA here is from genome assembly GCF_900176505.1 of Pedobacter nyackensis. Classification (GTDB taxonomy): domain Bacteria; phylum Bacteroidota; class Bacteroidia; order Sphingobacteriales; family Sphingobacteriaceae; genus Pedobacter; species Pedobacter nyackensis. Next base: position 43,369 of record NZ_FWYB01000006.1, read on the forward strand.
TATAAGCTATGGCGCTATACTTACTGTTATTTCTGATTGGAGTGCTCACCTCGGAACTTCCAACAAAGGTTTGTTCTTTATGGTATTTACACTTACCTCTCTACTGATTCGTTTTGTTGCCGGAAAGGCATCCGACCGCCATGGCAGAACAGTCATTTTAAGAATATCACTTGGGCTATTGGCCGCATCTATGTTGTGGATTGCGCTGGCCAATTCATCTCTACAATTGATGCTTGCTTCGGCTTTGTATGGTATTGCAACCGGTATGCTTTCACCAACTGTCACCGCATGGACGGTCGACCTGAGTAACCCTGCACAGAGAGGGAAGGCCATGGCAACGATGTATATTGCACTTGAAGCTGGAATTGGACTTGGCGCATTATTGGCTGGATGGTTATTTATCGACGACATCAGAATGATTCCCGTTACTTTTTACTATTGTACCGGAATCACTTTACTGGCACTTGCGTACCTGCAGCTTCTTTATCGGCCTAAATCCAGCTTAAATACAGAGGAAAAAGCCTAGTTAGTGTAAAAAGTACAATAATATTTATCAACATTTTTTAAGCTAAAAATAGTCTTAAAACACAAATAAACGTACATTATTCACATCCAGGTTCTCAAATCTAACAAAATCATTGTTTGAAAAATCTTTTCAGATTAGATGATTTTATTACATTAGTTTAATAAACCAACCACACAATATGGAATTAAACTTTTTCAAGTTCAAAACAACTGTTTTTTTATGTTTGTTTGGAACAACACTGGTATCTGCACAGCAGATAACCGATCAACCGGGGATTAGTCTCAATGATTTCTCCTCGTTTAAAGCCCCTGGCAAAAGCTGGTCATTGGCTAACAGCGTTATAGCTAACCCTAATATAGAGGGTGAATTGAATGCAGTCACGGGTTCTGGAATTCTTGTCAATAAACCTAGTAAGAAAAACCAGGGCTTCGATTTGTTTACTGCTGCTTCGCATGGCAATATGATTCTTGAACTCGATTATCTTATGGCTAAAGGGGCAAATTCAGGAGTTTACCTTCAGAGTAATTATGAAATTCAGTTATTTGACTCATGGGGAAAGAAAAAGTCTGTCTCATCTGATAATGGCGGGATCTATGAACGCTGGGATGATTCAAAACCAGTTGGCAACCAAGGTTTTGGTGGCTACGCGCCACGTCAAAATGCAAGTAAAGCCCCCGGGTTATGGCAACACTTAAAAATTGCATTTCAGGCACCACAGTTTGATGCTGCTGGGAACAAAGTTGCCAATGCAAGAATACTAACAGCAGAATTGAATGGCGTATTGATCCACGATAATGTGGAATTGTTTGGACCAACCAGAGGAGGCAATGGGAAGGAAGTTGCATTGGGACCATTGCGTTTACAGGGTGATCATGGTGCTGTAGCTTTCAGGAATATTAAAATAGCTAAGCTACCTTCTGATATGCTAAATGGTAAGAAAAGTGATGGGGGACCAGACCCAATTTATATAGACGCTACTTCAAATACGATGATCCGCAGCTTTGTTGATTTTGCGCCTAGGCAACGCGCTGTACATGCCATATCTGTTGGTAGTCAGAAGGACGTACATTACAGTTATGACCTGGACAACGGCTTATTGCTACAAGGATGGCATGGTGAATTTATAGATGCAACCCCAATGTGGGATGGCAGGGGGAATGGCACGTCTAAAGCGCGTGGAGCAATAACACCGTTTAGTGCTAAACAAAGACCTGCATTAGCGCAGTTAAGCAACCTTCAGGCCGCATGGCCAGCGGATAGTACTGGTACGGGATTCCGCACAAAAGGTTATGTAATGGATGATAAAGACATGCCTGAATTCAAGTACAACATCTATGGCACCCAGGTTACTGATGCTATAAAACCATTAGATAGTGGCAAAGGTCTGAGCAGAACAATTACTATAGATAAACCAGTATCGGGTTTATATGTTTTGTTAGCCAATGCAAACGCTATTCAAGAATTAGCTAAAGGCCTTTATCTTATTGATGGGCAAGCGTACTATCTAGAACTTGATGAAATAGCAGATAAGCCAATTATTAGGGATGTTGATGGTAGAAAAGAATTTATCATTCTGCTTGGCAGCAAGTTAAAATATTTTATTTCATTCTAATTCGATTTAGTACAATATGAAACATACTTTAAAGATGCTGGCTATGCTGGCTTTAAGCTTTATATACACCAATATTTCAGCCCAGGAAACACCAAAAGAAGAAGATTTTTTTAAAATACTGAAGGTGAGAATACCTGAAGGTCCCGTACTTGAGGTAGGTGGACTAGTTACTTTACCTAATGGGAATCTGGGGATATCAACCCGTCGTGGTGATGTTTATATCGTTGAGAACCCAACGAGCAACAGACCTTACTTTCGTAAGTTCGCTACTGGTCTGCACGAAATATTAGGCTTAACTTATAAAAATGACGCCTTTTATGTAGCACAGAGAGGAGAACTAACTAAGCTTATTGATAAGAATATGGATGGTAAGGCTGATGTTTATGAAACTATTTATGCCTGGCCTTTAAGTGGACATTACCACGAATACAGCTTTGGACCAAAGGTAGCGCCGGACGGCTCCTTCTTTGTTACAGCCAATGTTGCTTTTGGTGATGAAGAGTGGTGGCGTGCAGAGAGCCGTGTACCAATGCGCGGCTGGACAATGAACATTACCGAAGATGGTAAAATGAAGCCATGGGCTGCAGGAATGCGCTCTCCAGCTGGATTAAATGTAATTGATGGTCAACTTTATTATACCGAAAATCAGGGTGACTGGGTTTGTTCAGGAGGAGTATGGACAGTAAATGAAGGTGATTTTATGGGGCATCCTGCCAGTTTAGCATGGACTAAAAGAAAAGATTCTCCTGTAAAATTAAGCTCAGAATTCTTTTACTCTAAAGTTGATGAGAGAAGGATAAAAAATGCAAATGGCAGATATATTAAACCGGAAAATAGGGTAAATGAGAATTTCAAAACCTTATTCGATATGAAAAAAGAGTTCAGCGAACTTCGTTTGCCTGCGGTTTGGCTTCCTTACGGTATTTTAGGTATTTCTACTTCAGAACCTGTTAAAATCCCTGCCGGTGCTTTTGGCCCTTTTGAAGGACAACTTTTAGTTGGTGATCAAGGGATGAGTATCATCTCAAGGGTGTTTATGGAAAAAGTGAATGGTGAAGAACAGGGGGCGGCGTTTATGTTTAGAAGTGGCTTCCGTTCGGGAGTATTAAGAATGGCATGGGCACAAGACGGTTCATTATTTGTTGGAGAAACCAATCGCGGATGGGGATCTGCCGGCGATGCCAATGAAGGATTGGAACGTCTGGTATATAACAATAAGATACCTTTTGAAATGAAAGCTGTAAGAGCGATGCCTGATGGATTCGAAATTGAATTTACAAAACCCGTTGATTTAAAATCAGCACAGGATGTGGCTTCATACAGTGTAGAAAGCTTCACTTACAAATATCATCCGGTTTATGGTTCACCACCGGTAAACACAGAAAGCTTAAAAATCAGAGGTATTAAAGTATCACCGGATGGCTTAAAAGCAAGAATCGTAGTAAATAACCTACGTCAATATTATATCCACACGATTAAAGTAGATGGTATCCGCGAAAAGCAAAACTTCTATTCTGTTGTTCATCCGGTAGCTTATTATACCCTAAACAATATCCCTTCGGGTGAAAAACTACCAGCGAATGAACTGAGCACCAGAAATTCGGCAAACGATCCTGTCGCTGAAGTTACACCAGCACGGGTAAAAAAGGCGGTTAGTTCTGTTAAAGGAAAAAGTGTTTCAGGAGAAAAGGTTACAGCTAAGGCACCAACTTATGCCGAAGTAAAAGGCTTATTAGCTAATAATACTTGTTTGGCTTGTCATAATCCTACGAAGAAGCAAATTGGCCCATCATTTACTGATATAGCCAAACGTAAATACACAAACGAAAAGATCCTGCAACTCATCCATAACCCTAAACCTGAGAACTGGCCTGGGTATGCAACAGAAATGCCCCCAATGCCGCAGGTTTCTAAAGCAGATGGGCTAAAAATAGCAGCTTATATCAACTCATTAAATAAATAATAAATAAAGGATAAACCAATTTGGCTTTTCTATTAACATATTTGGCCTAATTCCCCCAAATGAGATGTAATGCTGAATGTTTTTTTACATTAGTAGTCTAATAATCAATATAAATAACATGAATACACTTCACAAATACGATTATATCGTATTTCTAATCTACTTTTTAATCGTTTCCAGCTATGGATTTTGGATTTACTATAAAAAAAAGACAGCAACTGCAGACTCTAAGGATTATTTTCTGGCCGAAGGTTCATTAACCTGGTGGGCCATTGGCGCTTCTCTTATTGCTTCGAATATCTCCGCGGAACAAATGATCGGCATGAGTGGCTCAGGTTTCAAATTAGGCTTAGCAATCTCTGCTTACGAATGGATGGCAGCGTTAACACTAATCATTGTGGCTATATTCTTTATGCCAGTTTACTTAAAGAATAAAATCTTCACCATGCCGCAATTTTTAAGTCAGCGTTACAATGAGAAAGTAGCCATGATTATGGCTGTATTCTGGTTAATGTTGTACATTGTGGTGAACTTAATGTCTATTCTTTACCTGGGCGCTTTAGCCATTAGTGGTATATCAGGGCTTGACATTACGGCATGTATTCTTGGCTTAGCTGTGTTTGCGATCTTAATCACCCTGGGTGGTATGAAAGTAATTGGTTATACCGATGTAATACAAGTGTTCTTCCTTGTGTTAGGTGGTCTTGTAGCAACTTATATTGCATTAAATCTTATTTCAGGCAACGGTGGTATTATAAAAGGATTCTCAATCCTTACTGATGGAGCTTCCGAACATTTTCACTTAATCTTCGATAAAGACGATGCGAATTATATGGATTTACCTGGTTTAAGTGTGCTTATTGGGGGTATGTGGATTGCAAACTTAAGCTATTGGGGCTGTAACCAATACATCACCCAAAGAGCACTTGGTGCATCATTGCCAGTTGCCAGATCAGGGCTTTTATTTGCTGCATTCTTAAAAATGCTAATGCCTGTAATTGTAGTTATTCCTGGTATTGCTGTTTATTATATTATTAAAGAAAAAATTCCTGGCATTAGTGCCGACAACTTGCTTACCTCTTCAGGTGTTCAGGATCCAAATAAGGCTTATCCTGCATTATTAGGTTTATTACCAGTAGGCTTGAAAGGTCTTTCTTTTGCTGCTTTAACGGCAGCTATTGTAGCCTCTCTTGCAGGTAAAGCAAACAGTATTGCGACCATATTCACACTGGATATTTACAAAAAAGCATTCAATCCGAATGCCGGAGAAGGCAACCTGGTTAATGTAGGTAAAATTACAGTTGTTGTATCTATGCTGATTGCTGTTGTACTTTCTTTGATCGTTGGTGATGCTTTAATGGGCGAAGGTAAACAAGGATTCCAGTACATTCAGGAATATACAGGTTTCGTATCTCCTGGTATTTTTGCTATGTTCATTTTAGGTTTCTTCTGGAAGAAAACTACTTCAAATGCTGCACTTTTTGCAACAGTAGGAGGGTTTCTCGTTTCAGTATTGCTTAAATTCCTTCCGGGAATGGTCGACCTTTCTCCGCTTTACAATTACGGATGGGCAGTAGCAAACACCGCAGGAGTATTCGAAATTCCTTTCATGGATAGAATGGCGATCGTTTTTGCTATCTGTTTGATTGGTATGTATTTCATAAGTATATACGACAATAAGAAAGGTGTTGTTGCACATGGACTGGAGATTGATCCTAAAATGTTCAGGGTATCAACTTCCTTCGCTATTGGCGCATTAATCATATTTGCCATGGTTGTAGCACTTTATTCTGCTTTCTGGTAATAGATAAATTATGATAACTCCACAGTAGGAGTTATCAGTTTAAATTAAACAAAATGGCCGGGCTGAAATTATCAGCCCGGCCATTTTGTTTAATAAATATTGAATCGTGATGCCGAAATACATTCAGCAACGCGAAATAGAAGTGTTAATATTTAAATACCTTTCCGTCAACCATCACTTCTTGTTTCGCCTCATCAAACGTAGCTTTCTTTCCGGTTCTTGCTGCAGCATTGGTCATGATGTTTGCTATTGAATGATAATAGCCTGCTTCAACAGGAGCATTTGTTTGTTGTCTGCTTCTGATACACTCCATCCAATTACGCATATGCGCCGAGGTTAATTTATCCCCACCCGTGCTAGCCGATGCTGCAACCTGTTCAACCATATCCGTTAGCTTTAATTCAGGTAATAAGTTAGGCTGCATTTTCATTGCAGCAGCGGCTTTAGCATTCAGGCCACCTACAGGAGAAACCATATTCGTAATTAGATTCAGCTCCCCTCCATTTGAATAGTAGATTTCTGCCGGCTTCTCATCACCATTGTGCATTCTTGATGTAAATACAACCTGGAATCCATTGTTCGGATCGTTTGGTTTACCATAATCAAATACTGCAGTAGTGGTATCCCAGTTTCTTCTACCATCTTTCCATTGATAAATTCCGCCATTGGCAACCACACTTCTTGGATGCTTCAAGTCAGTAAACCAGTGTACAGTATCAATCTGGTGCGACATCCACTGACCAGGCATACCCGATGAATATGGCCAGAACAAGCGATACTCAAGATATTTACGAGGATCCCATTCTTCAAAAGGACGGTTAATCAAAAAGCGTTTCCAGTCAGTATCTTCTTGTTTTAGTTTAGCTACAAGATCCGGTCTGCGCCAACGTCCCGGTTGGTTTACATTCCAGCTCAACTCAACCATGGTAATATCTCCAAACTTACCATCTTTAATAAACTGTGAAGCAGCCTTGTAATTACTACCACTTCTGCGTTGAGAACCAATCTGAACAATTTGTTTTGAGGCCTTAACAGCTTTTAAAGCCATACGTGCATCTTCCATAGTTTCAGCAAAAGGCTTTTCGCAATACACATCACATTTGTTATTTACAGCTTCAGTAGCATGGAAGGCATGCTGAAAATCAGCGGTACTGACAATCACAGCATCAATATCCTTTAAATTATAAAGCTCATCATTATTGCGGCATGCCGTGATATCATGACCGAATTTAGATTTTAAATGATCTACCCCCAGACCTCTGCGGTAACTCCAAAGATCAGATACGGCAACAATATCAAAATTTAGTTCTTTATTATGATTTAAAAAAGATGGCAAAAGTGAATCTTTAAAGCGGTCGGAGAAACCTACCACACCAACTCTTACCCGATCGTTAGCCCCGATAATGTTGCCATAACTCTTTGCACTTAAGCCCATAGTTCCTAAATAGGTTCCAGCTGCTGCAATAGCAGATTGCTTGATAAATTTTCTTCTTGAATCTAACATGATGCTATTATTTAATTTCTTTTAATTTAATGCTTCTAAATGATACGTTATCGCCATGATCCTGAAGCAGGATATGTCCTTTAGCCGCCATCCCAAAATCCTTCCAGTTTTTATATTTACTGCCGGCAACGAGTGATTTAAATTCTTCTGATCCTCTAACATATTCAAGAATCTTATAGCCATTTAAATAATATTCTACTTTATTATCAGGGAAAACCATAATCACACCTTTATTCCATTCGCCAATTTTCCTTTGTGCATTGGGGATTTTTTTACTGGTTATCAGGTCGTATAATGAACCAAGCGTACGATTGCCATCCTTACCTAATTTCGCATCTGGGTGTTTTACATCATCAAGAATTTGATATTCAGGCCCGATTGCCGATCCTTTGTTTCCTTCAGTCAAGGTTACAAAATATTTAACGCCACTATTTGCACCTTCAGTTAGTTTAAAATCAAACTTCAGTGCGAAAGCACTATATTGTTTTTCAGTCACGATATCGCCACCATTGGTCGACTCTCCTCCATTAGATTTAACCACGCTCAGTTCACCATCTTTTATTTCCCAACCTTTTTCCGGAAAACCTGGTTTATAAGCACCTTTCCATCCTTTGGTCGTTTTTCCATCCCATAATAAGCTATACCCATTTGCTTTTTCAGCTGCCGACAAGTTATTAGGGATCATGTTTGCTACGTAAATCTTATCTGTTTTAGTAGGTTTCAATCCCTCAGTCTGAATTCGGATATTTCGCCATCTGATTTGTTTACCAGGCTCATCATTTTTACCTATTGAATGTACCTGTAAAGCGATAAAACCGGTAGAGGTCATATCATCAACTACGTTTGCTGTAGGTACACCATTTACCCATGTTCTGATCGAATTTCCAATACACTCAATGCGGTACTTATTCCATTCACCTTTTTTAAAGGCTGTTTTACCTTTCGGGTTTGCGTCCATAGGGTATAACCAACCTCGACGGGCCTCATCATATATACCACCACTGTAGGCCCTGTCTGATGGGTCAACCTCCATTTGATAACCATGAACTCTTCCGTTGTTTACATCAGATTTACTTTCGCTTCGAAACTGTACACCAGAATTCATCGAGTTATCTACAAGTAATTCCAACTCAAAAATAAAATCACCATAATTTTTCTCAGTGGTTAAAAAAGAGTTTGGTGTATCGCGGACTGTCGTTCCTACGATTTCACCGTTTTTTACTTCATATTTAGCTTTACCATTAAGTTGTTTCCAGCCTTTTAGATCTTTCCCATTGAAAAGATTCTCCCATTTCCCGCTTTGAGCGTGTAAAGAAGTTAAGGAAGTGCCTAGCATCAGGCCGGTAAGAATTAGTAGTCTTGTGGTCTTCATGTGTGTTTGTGGTTGTTTTATTTTTTGAATTAATTATTTCCCAAATTCAGCAGCCTGCTTGTTAAGCAGTTCTGGTGTTTGTTGAATAGCTGAAGCAATTACTACGCGATATCGGAAGGTAACTGATTCACCAGGTTTTAAAGTCAGATTCATACTTTCTTTGCCTTTACTAAAAATGGCTTGTCCTAGCGGGTTTGCGGCAAATAACCCATAATCCCTGGCATGCCAGTAAGTAGGGTAGCCCGGATTTTTTGGATGATCAATAACCGCAACTGAAACCTGTTGCTGATCTTTTACACCAAAAAGCACACACCAGTTGGCCCGTGTGCCCCAGGCATCATTACCCTTTTTCCCCGCACTGGTAAGGTAATCACCAGTTGCCCCATTTTTACCAGGTGCTATTTTGGTTACGATCCCGTTGTTGTCTGTATAAGATTCTTCTTTATCTGATGCCAATTCCAATTCCCTGGTCACCCTTATACCAAGCATACCATCCTTGATGTCTTTAAAATAAACTGTATCCTTTTGGGCAGTTAGCGTAGTGGTTCTATCAATAGTCCTGGTATAGTCAGTACCGCTAAATACAAAAGTCGTTGCTTCTTTCAACAGAGCTGTCCTATCCTGCCTTTCCCAGTTGGCTATGTAATTTAGGGTTCCTTTAGCCGCACCATCCTTTAAAGCAGTCACCCTCACATTTCTGATCCATCCATATTTCGATTTCTTTTCTGCAGGAATGTTGTACGAATTATTCCAGAAATCCAAACCGTTTATACTTTCATAATTGAACCATAAACCTACATGATGGGGATGGTCGGTACGCTCGTTACCTCGCTTATCCAAAGGGAAGCCCCTGGTTACGGTAAGACCGCTAGCTGTTTGCAGTGGATATAAAATTGGTTTTTCCAGATTATCCGGATAAAGGAAACTTGTGAAAGGTTTATCACCTATTAAAACATCAACCTTCTGCTGTTTCGCATTTCGAACGAAACTTACTTTTTTAGTTTGTGCATTTAGCTGCAAACCCATAAAGCAACAGCCCATGATCAGATATTTATTCATTTACATTTGGTTAAAATTAGCTGGCACTGGCAAGTCATCATCCTGAAATCCCCAGTAACTTACAGATTAAGTTTTAGCTAAATATACCCTTCTTAGAATACATTCAACTCAAAAACCAGCAGGACTTCATAAAAAAACTACGAAAACGATTGAGTAAATTTCAAAAAATTATCGTCAATAAATCTTATCATTGTTTGTCAATAATAACCATGTCATGAATCGCAAACATTTTCTTTCTTTCCTGGCGGTTGCGGGGTCAACATTGACCGGTTTCAAAGCACCAGATAGCCTTACAGATCCAATTAAGGAAATAAAAATGCCACCATATTTAAAACCGGGTGATATTATAGGCATCACCACTCCGGCAGGCCACATGACCACAGAGCAAATACAGCCCGCGATACAATTAATGGAAAGTTGGGGGTTTAAAATAAAAATTGGTAACACCATTGGCAATAGAGATTATTGTATGGGAGGCACGGATCAGCAACGTACACAAGACTTCCAGCAAATGCTGGATGATCCTAACATCAAAGCAATTATGTGCGCACGAGGCGGATATGGTGCCATCAGAATGATTGATCAGCTTAATTTCAAAACTTTTAGTCAACATCCGAAATGGATTATCGGCTTTAGCGATATTACCGTATTTCACTGCCATTTAAATCGACAATTGAACACAGCTTCAATACATGCTAAGATGTGCAATAGCTTTCCGAACGTATGGACACTTGCAGATCCCATGCAGATAGAAACTATACTATCGATCAGACAAGTATTAAGCGGTCTGCCTGTAAAATATACAGCGGCACCGGTAAGTTACAATATAATGGGCAGGGTAGAAGCTCCGCTGATTGGGGGGAACTTGAGTATCATCGAAACGCTTACTGGAACCGACTCAGATCTGATAACTGATGGTAAGATTTTGTTTGTTGAGGATACAGGGGAGTACCTGTATAGTGTAGACCGCATGTTCTGGAACCTGAAACGAAGTGGCAAGCTATCAAAATTGAAGGGCCTTGTTATTGGAGGTTTTAAAGTCAAACCTGATGATCCCGGGGAAGAATTTGGAAGAACTGTATATGAGATCATTATAGAAAAAGTAAAAGAATATGGCTATCCGGTGTGTTTTGATTTCCCTATAGGCCATCAAAAGAATAACTTTGCGATCAAATGTGGTACAAAACACATTCTCAATATCGATGCAAATGGAAGCTCACTCGTATCAATCTAACCCTGCTGCTATTAGGCTATCGGAACTGACTACTCAGATCCGGCAGGTAATTGATGAAGCTTTTGGAAACCGAACTTTTTGGGTAATTGCTGATGTAACCAGTCATACATATAAAGAACAAAGTAACTACCATTACTTTGAATTGGTGGAGAAAGACAAAGCCTCGGCAAAAATCCTTACCAAGATAGCTGGAAGAGCCTGGGGCAATGCTTCAATAAACATTTCAAATTTTGAACAGGCAACGGGGCAAAAGTTTAAAAACGACATCAATGTATTGGTACAGGTTGCTGTTCAATACACTCCGGCATTCGGTCTCCAGTTAAACCTGCTCGATATTGATACCAATTTTACATTGGGCATGTTTGAACAACAGCGGAAAGAAACGTTGCAAAAATTAGTTATCGAGAACCCTGGTTTTATACAAAAATCAGGAGAACAGTTCATCACACGGAACAACAGTCTTGCTTTAAACAAAGTACTTCAGAATATTGCGATCATCTCCTCAGCCACATCCGCAGGATACCAGGATTTCAGACATACGCTTGAAAATAACTCTTTTGGGTACACTTTTCAGATAGATGATTATTTTACACTGATGCAGGGTGAAACAAATGCTAAACAGTTTCTGGCTAAAATTGTAGAAGTATATCAATCCGGAAAGGCCTATGATGTATTGGTGATTATCAGGGGTGGAGGAGCACAGACGGACTTTCTTATTTTTGACAACTACGATCTGAGCCGGGCCATTGCCAAGTTTCCGATTCCCGTAATAACTGGAATCGGTCACCAGAAAAATGAAACCATCGCCGACCTGATGGCGCATACTTCTACAAAAACACCGACGAAAGCAGCCGAATTGATTATCGCACATAACCGGGGATTTGAAGAATCGCTGATTGGCCTGCAAAAAATGATGCTGATAAAAACTTACCAGTTGATTAACTATCATAAAGATAGGCTGGCACATATCAATCAGATTACGATCAGTACCACCAGAAACTTGTTGCATGAGCAGCATCGCAATATTATTAACCTATCGCGACTCGTGTTAACCAATCCGAAGATCATGATCTCGAACAAGCAAAAGGATCTGAGTAATATTGTCAGCAATATACAATCTTATAACAGGATCTATTTTGCCAATAAAAGAGGGTATATTAGCCACTTTCAATCGGTAGTAAGGCTCATGAGCCCACAAAACATATTGAATAAGGGATTTGCCATCCTTAAAGTAAATGGCCGTATTGCAAGCAATGCGGACGATATTGCGGTAGGATCTGAACTTACAGTCAGACTGGCCACAACAGAAATTAAAACTACAGTAAACGCTAAATCAACCCTAGATGGAAACGACGAATTTAACCTATGAAAGCGCCTATAAAGAGCTCACAGAAATAGCACAGGAAATAGAAACAGAATCGGTATCAGTAGATGTGCTGGCCGAAAAGGTAAAACGTGCTTCAGATCTGATTGAATTCTGTCAGACCAAATTACGTGCAACTGAAACTGAGGTGAATAAAATCATCAAACAAATGGAAAACCCACCCGCTTAGGGAGGAGCTACAGCCAATTGTTCAGTTTATACCATTTAATGGTTTGCATTAGTCCCTTTTCCAGATTGTACTCAGGTGTATAACCTAAATCGGATTTAGCAGCTTCAATCGTACATGCCCAGTTAACAGCAGTGAGTTCAGCCATCTTTTCCTTATTTAAAGCAGGGGTATTCTTACTGTTCGCATATGCAAAATCCATCATTCTGGCAAGCAGTGCCACCAGAGAGACCGGAATATGAAATTTAAAGGTTTTCCTGTTCAGGGCTTTTTTCGTATAAGCCGCCAACGCATAGCGGTCGTAAATCCCGCCATCGGAAATATTGTAAGGCTTATGAACCACGGCAACTGTTAGGGCTTGTACTATAACTTTAACCAGATCTTTCACATATACAAAGCTCAGCTGTTGCTTAAAGCTACCTATATGTGGCTCAAGACCTTTATTTATACTGTTGAATAGAATAAACAGATCCTTTTCCCTGGGACCATAAACAGCAGTTGGGCGAATAGTAATTAAGGGTAGTGTTTTAAATTCAGACAAGTATTGCTCTGCCAGCACTTTACTAGCACCATAATTGGTTACCGGATTAGGCGCACTATTGTCTTGAATTTCTGCAGATAAGTCTGTTAATGGACCCAATGCGGCTAAACTGCTTACAAAAATAAATTTCTCTAAGTTAATATTAGCTTCCAATGCAGCAATGGCCAGATTACGCGTGTATTCTGCATTCACCAAATCATACTCCGCTTTGGTTTTTGCTTTTGTTGTTCCTGCGGCATGTATAATATAAGCGTATTGCTGATCTTCCAGGTCATGTTTTAAACCAGGAACATCCCTATAATCCAGGTTAACATATTTAATGTTAAATGCTTTTAAATGAGATTTATCACTGCTCGGTCGTATAGCTGCATACACATCCAGACCGGCTTTTAAAGCTTCTTCAATTAAATGATAACCAACAAATCCACTCGCACCGGTAATTAATACCTTCTTTTTACTCATATGTTATATTTCTCTCTCGTAGAGTCTGTATTTCTTATATGGATCACCCTTTATTGCGATAATAGCGTTGTTTACCATATCATTATGCTCTAAAGTCCATGAGGCCTCTGCATACTCCATACCTTTTGCACGGTAAGCTTTAATCATCATTCCATAAATACAGGCTTCAATTCCCAATTTACGGTAGCCATCGATCACACCAAGTAACAAAATTCTGATGCCTTTTACTTTCTTCTTTCCAAAAAGTAGTTTAAAAATCCCGGTAGGGAATAGCCTGCCTTTTTTAATCGTTCTCTGGATTTGATTCATATCAGGAATGGCGGCTCCAAAACCAACCAATTTCCCATCCTGTTCGGCAACAAGACAAAAATCCGGATCTAATACCAGTTTAAGATCCTTAGCCTGGTAATCAAATTCCTCATCATTTAGAGGAACAAAGCCTAGGTTTTTATCCCATGCTTTATTATAAACTTCACGTAAACTATCCGCTTCCTGCTTAAAATTTTTCATGTTGATTTTACGGATCGTGATGTTGCTACGCTTTAAACGCTCTTCCAGGCGCTCCATCAGCTTTACAGAACGATCATCGTAGTTATCACCATTAAATCTCCAGGCAATCAGATCCACCTGCTTCTTCAATCCCCAGTTTTCCAATAAAGTAGGGTAGTAGGTAGCATTATAAGGCATCATCACAACAGGAGGTTCATTAAAACCTTCAACCAATAAACCACAGGATTCATTGGTTGAGAAGTTGGTAGGCCCCATTATTTTTCCTTTTACCCCTTTATCTTTTAGCCAGTTCACTCCTGTTTCCAGTAGCAAATTTGCTGCTTCCTGATCATTGATACAATCAAAAAAACCAAAGAAACCATCATTGGCATTGTTCATCGCATTGTGGCTATTATTTAATATAGCAGCAATACGGCCAATCACCTGGTCGCCCTGATAAAGCAAAAAACACTGTAGTGAAGAATGTTTGTGAAAAGGATGTGTTGTTAAAAGATCCTTTTGAGCAATAAATAGCTCAGGAACATAATTGGAGTCTGCTTTATACAGATCGTGAGGAAAATCAATAAATGTTGCTAACTGTTTCTTTGTGCTAACGGCAACAATATTCTTCATTAGATTACGGTTTATTTTGGTCTGTAAAAGGGGTGGAAAAACATAGGCTTACTTTGAGTTAAGTAAGCCTACGCGGGATGTTAAATAGTTTCCTGGAAAGATTTTACCTGCACTTCCTTAGCGGCAGCAGATAGTTTCTCAATGGCCTCTTCAATTTGCTCAAAAGTATGAGTAGCCATTAAAGAGAATCTGATTAATGAAGAATCAGATGGAACGGCAGGTGAGACAACAGGGTTAACGAAAATACCGTTGTTGCTCAAAATATTAGTTACCATAAAGGTTTTATCGTTATCTCTGATGTATACAGGGATAATAGGACTGTCGGTATGACCGATATCAAATCCAGCTTCGATAAGTAATTTCTTAGCGTAGTTTGTATTTGCCCATAATTTATCAATGCGCTCAGGCTCAGACTCGATAATGTCTAAAGCTGCAATTACACTGGCCACAGCGGCAGGAGGCATACTTGCGCTGAACATTAAAGAGCGTGCGCGATGCTTAACAAATTCAATAGTTTCTTCAGAACCGGCGATAAATCCACCTAAAGAAGCTAATGATTTACTGAAGGTACCCATAATCAAGTCAACCTCGTCGGTTAAACCGAAGTGAGAAGCAGTACCCGAACCATTAAAACCAATTACACCTAAACTATGGGCATCATCCATCATGATGTTGGCACCAAATTCATTAGCAATTTTAACAATTTCAGGTAAGTTTACTAAATCACCTTCCATACTAAAGATACCGTCAGCAACAATTAGTTTTGCGGAATCTTCAGGTAATCTGCTCAATTTCTTGCGCAAATCATCCATATCATTGTGGGCGTATTTTATAGATCTCGAGAAAGATAAGCGACTGCCATCTATAATCGAAGCGTGATCGTATTCGTCAAGAATTAAATAATCATTCCTGTCTAGCAAGCAGGAAATCACCCCTAAATTAACCTGGAAACCAGTGCTGAATAAAACAGCAGCTTCTTTACCAACATAAGCGGCAAGTCTTTTTTCCAATTCGATATGAATATCAAGTGTTCCGTTCAAAAACCTTGAACCAGCACAACCTGTTCCATATTTGTCAATTGCAAGTTTAGATGCTTCTTTAATCTTAGGATGATTAGTTAAGCCCAGATAGGAGTTCGAGCCAAACATCAGCACCTTCTTCCCGTCTATCACAACTTCTGTGTCCTGGCCTGATTCAATTGCACGGAAATATGGGTACAAACCTTTTTCCTTAATTGCGTTAGCGTCTTTAAAAGCTGCTATCCTATCGTATAATTTTTTGCGCATGCTGGTACTTGTATGTTTAGATCACAGAACTTTTTTAGTTGATATTATTTTTTTCATGAGGCATTATCTGTTCTGTCTTCAATAAGACCCCATCGTTTTTATTCCTGACTATATTAACAATTTTGTCAATTCGTAAAAGTCCCCAAAGCTAAGATCATAAACACAGAAAACAAAACTTGAAGTCAACCAAGTTTCAATATATTACTTTTTCCAACAAAAATTACAATTTTGTTATAATTTAATTGAAGCCTGCTCTATTATCATCGCTTAAAAGTAAGAACTCTTTAGCAATATTCACTAAGCGCAGTTGCACTATTTTTCAAGACAAAGTTGTAACTACCCCGTAATCAACCAGATAAAACTTATATATAAATGTTACATTATGAGATTTTTTTACGTCTATAATAGAAAATATAGACTAATCCAGTCGAAATACTCAAAAAACTAAATCATGTAAAACAATTCGTGTAAACATGTGTTGATATGATTGTCAGTTAATTATACTTATAACTGACACTAAACTTGGATTTTAAGTAAAAAAATGCTTACTTTTGTAGAAATTTTTAGACATTAATGAAGATATTTATTACAGGACTTCCTTTAGAAGTAGGGGAAGATGAATTAACAGCCGTATTTGGTGATTTCGGTCAAGTAAAATCACTTAGGATAATCAAAGATCGTGAGACTGGTCAAAGTCGCGGTTTTGGTTTTGTGGAAATGCCTGTTGAAGAAGAGGCAAAAGAAGCTATCAAACGCATGAACGGTGGTGATTACAATGGTAACCGCATCAAAGTTGCAGAAGCTCAGGAAAAACCAAACACCGGTGGTGGTGCAGGTGGTGGCTTCAGACGCAACAACCGTACAGAAAAAAGCTACTAAGCTTATTTTTAACACAGATTCTATTCAATAGAGCTAACTATATAGGACAGCAGTTATGCTTATACCATAACTGCTGGTTTTATTATAGGCCCATGTAGTACTGATGAAAAAACACATTAAGTTTAGTATTCTATTTGCGCTGATCTTTGTTATCCAGCTTACTGCACTTTATAGTGACAGCACGATTCTTGCATCACTTATTAAGCCCTGCATTGTATTATCGCTATTAATTGTACTATATATTAGCACAAGATTAAAGGGGCGATTTCACAAGCGTCTTTTCACAGGTTTGATTTTTGCTTTAACCGGGGATGTATTACTGATCTATGCAGGACAGGATGAAACTTATTTTATGTATGGCCTAATGGCTTTCCTGCTATGTCATATATTTTATACCAGTGCCTTTTATCTCGACTTTAAGTCTGCTCCTGAATTAGATAAAAAAGGAGCAAGAATAGCTATTTTTCTTTGTGCCGTCCTGGCCATTGGCTTTTACTTCTTCTTAAGGCCACATCTCGGAATTATGAAACTTCCCGTAATGATCTATGTACTGGTGATCAGCATGATGATGATGATGGCGAGCTTCCGAAATCTACGTGTTAATGCCAATAGTTTTAAGCTTATTCTTTTTGGAGCCATGTTTTTCCTTTTGTCGGATTCCATTCTGGCTTACAATAAATTTGTACAACCTATCAATTATTCTGGTATTTGGATCATGGCGACCTATATGATTGCACAATACCTTATTACTATAGGTGCAATAGAACGTAAACTGATTCGTAACAGTTAATCCCCCTAATTCTTTTCTTTATCCAAAATTGTAAAGGCCTGTACTAACCTTGCACCTTTGTCGTCTACCAATGTAAGCGTATGCTTTCCCGCAGGTGGACTTACAGCGAGTTGATGATAAGTCGTTGTAGCAGCCACATATTCTCCATCAATATGCCAGTAAATCTTAGCGTCCGTATTTCGGTGCGTAGCGTTTAAAACCACTTTCCCACGACTGCCGTCAAACTCTACCGGCACATAAATACTTGCATTATTTTTAGGGTAAATCATTTCCATAACATATTGATTATCTTCCTCACTACAGCCCGGTTTAAAAGGGGGAAGCGACTTATAATCGCTATGTTTAATCCTGTAGTAATACTCCATCGCCGGTGGTAATATAAACCAGGGCAAATGCAACATGTCCGTCGGAGTTTCGCAGGCATCAGTAACCCTGTATGTAGCCGTTCCGTCTAAATGAACCAATTTATGGTAAGGACAAAGCGTAGTTTTTTCTCCTGCCGGCGATACCAATTCTTCTACTGCGTCTTTGCAATACTCACCCGCTTTATAGCCACTTTGTCTGCATACCCGCATTTTCTTTAACTTATTCAAAGGCGTTTTAAACCATTTACTGTTTGGCAGCTGCTTAAATATATCAAACATTACCGGAGCGGCAGCATCAATGCCGGTAAGCCCAGGTCTGCCTTCACCATCAGCATTACCAACCCAAACACACACCACGTAATCAGGTGTCAAACCTATTGCCCAGGCATCTCTGAAACCGAAGCTTGTTCCGGTTTTCCAGGCTAGTCTTTGTGAAGACGAAAATTGTTCCCACAAACCTTCTTCCCCCGGTCGCATCAACTCTTCCATAGCATTAAAGGTATTCCATATGGAAGCATGGTCTATTACTGAGTTTATTTGTACATCATATTGATAAAGGCGATCCTGTTGCTCAGGGCTCATTCCAGTATCGTTTCTGATGTAACTCGGTGCATCATAATCATGTGGATTATACTTGCCTTTATAATCATTAAAATGATTTAATGTGCGCGCCATACCCAGGTAGGTTTTTGCCAGATCCCACATGGTTACCTCGCTACCACCCAGAATCAGCGACAAGCCATAATGATCCGCAGACTTATTCAACGTACTGAAACCAAACTTTTTTAAACGATCATAAAATCGCTGATACTTATAGTTTTGCAACATCTTAACTGAAGGAATATTTAAGGATCTGCTCAGCGCTTTGTCGGCTGGTATCGCTCCGTCATAACCCAGGTCGTAGTTTTGTGGTGAGTAGCCACCAATCTGGGTTGGAATATCCGCGATCAGCGTTTTTGGTAAGATGAATCCATCATTTAACATACTTGCATAGAGCAAGGGTTTTAAAGTACTACCCGGACTTCGGGCTGCCCTGATCATGTCGACATGACTTTCAAGCTCCTTGTTTTCTGGCTGATAAATATTACCTACATAAGCCGCCACTGTTCCATCTTTTACATCGAGTATCAATGCCGAAATGTTGTTGATGTCGTTTGCGCGATAACGATTATTATACCTTTTAAGCAGGGCAGCCACTTTCAACTGCAGGTCGTAATTAAGTGTTGAAATCACCCGTGTTTCCTTATTACCAAACTCAGTTTTAAAGCGATTGAGCAGGTGAGGAGCATTCTGTGGTAAAGCCTGAGGTTTCCCCGGAATAGGTTCCAGTTTGGACAAATTAGCTGTAGCCTGATCCAAAATCTTTAAGGTAGCAAGCTTGTCGAGCAAATCGTTTCGCTTTTTAATCAGTTTAACCGAGTTTTTACCAGGATGTACCAGGGAAGGACTATTTGGTAATACGGCCAGCGTGGCCATTTCTCCCCAGGAAAGGGCTTCCGGACTTCGGTTAAAATAACGCCATGAAGCCGCTTCTAAACCAACCACATTGCTTCCAAAAGGCGCGTTGGCAGCATACAGCTTCAAAATATCCGCTTTGGAATGTGTTATTTCCAGCCTTAACGACAATAACACTTCTATCAACTTTTGCCATACGGTGCGACTTTCTTTACGGGACAACCGGATTACCTGCATACTTAATGTACTTCCACCGCTAACCACGCTCTTAGCCCTCCAGTTTTGTCGCATTGCCCTGCTCATTGC
The DNA here is from genome assembly GCF_900176505.1 of Pedobacter nyackensis. GTDB lineage: Bacteria > Bacteroidota > Bacteroidia > Sphingobacteriales > Sphingobacteriaceae > Pedobacter > Pedobacter nyackensis. The sequence goes on from NZ_FWYB01000006.1 coordinate 63,199, forward strand.
CAGCATATCTACACCAGGATGATTGTAAAAGCGCTTGTCTTCAAAAGCCACAATACACTGTGCAAACTTTTCGGGAATGGAATCCGCAACAGGAAAGCGCCATTGCCCATCTTTAGCAATAGATGCGCTTAGCAACTCACCATTAGATGCCTCTACAACATAAGAAGTAGGGCTAACGAATAATCTGGATGGTAAAGCGAACCAAAACCATAAAAGCAAGAACAGAAAAACTGCATCACTAATTAATAGTTTTGGTTCGTAATTTAATTTCTTCAGCATTATTTAATTACCTGCACCCATTTCCCTGCCTCAGTTGCACTTATGTTATTGTTATACATGGCTTCGCATTGTACAGCCGATAAATAATACCTACCAATATAAGATGCATTTAACAACACTTTGTAAGTCACCGTTTCATGTTCTCTCAGATTAAAATAGGTAAACACGCGGTCGTCCCTGATGTCTCTGTAAGTATAAGGGGAAGAAGCAATGATGCTTTCATTGTCATTTACTCTGGTGTTTATGATCTCCCAACCTGAAGGGAAGATCTGCGTTAAGGCCATCTGTTCATAATAACCCATTTTGCCAGGGTTTTTAACGACCACTTCAGCATAAAAATCAGTTCCTTGTTTCAGTGTTGAAGGATCTAGCGGCTTACCATTTAATAACTTATAACTAACACTCATATCCAGTATTTCAGGATTGTTGGGCAGGAAGTCATTTTGTCCGGCTGCCGGTTGTCCTTCCAAAATCAAGCGCACAAACAATACCCGATTACCGGTATTATTGATTGCAATGCCATTTCCAGCTTTAAATGTTAAAGCAGCACTGTTCAGGAACAGATTAGCATTTACTTTTCCGCTTTTCCCATCAATGGTGTAGCTGTATTGTAAGTTATTGGCAGCTGTATTGGCTCCGCAGAATTTAGCAACTGCCAGTAGACTATATGCAGTGGTCTGTGTGCTGTACCAATCATCCTTACCTAATTTAGTAGCTAGCGACTGGATCAGTTTAGCGCCTTCAGTTTTACGACCAAGTAAAGTTAAAGTCTCCAGTATCATTGCTTCATCTCTGATATCAGATCCATAAGTACCACCCAATTGGTTATAGGGTTTTACTTCTACAGTTAAACCTTTAATGAGGTTGTTAGCTGCATCCGATTGTCCAGCAAGCTTATAAGCTGCAGCCAATCGCCATTTAGCACTTGCAGACAGGTATTCAAAGGCTCTTAATCTGTTCATCGCTGCCATATCAGCTCTTTTTGCTAGCGCCAACACATATAACCTGTAAGATTGCGAAAGATCGCCGCCATAAAAATTGGTACTGTTAGGCGACCAGTTAGCGGCCTTAGATTTTAAATACCGCAACAACTCATCCAGCATACCGACAGGAGTGGTGTAACCGGCATTTTGTGCTTCAACAAGGAAATGACCTGCATAATTACTTCCCCATTCATCTGAGCTGCCTGCACCCGGCCAATAACCTAAACCACCATCAGTGGTCTGGAAGCCGCGCAGCTTGTTGATCCCTGCTTTTAAATTACGTTCTGTTTCTGCTTTCTGTTTTTCAGTTAATGCGGTAAGTTTATTCAAAAACAATTGAGGGAATACACCTGAAGTAATTTGCTCCACACAACCATGGGGATATTGCACCAGGTAACTTAAGCGTTTTTTTAGGTTGATCGGTGGGATAGAAGACACCTCTATACTACCCGAGTTAGTCCCCGCCATTCCTATCGGAAGATATTTTGTTCCCCAATTACGACCTGGCTCAATCACTGCTGAAGCTACATTGGTTACAAATGGATTCGGATTACGAATATCCAGCTCTACATCATAGCTTGTTTTTTCAGCGCCACTTTGGGCTATCAGTTTTATTTTAGCAATTCCGGTCATTTCAGGCGCTTGAACCTCAAAGTAAGCCATTTGCTCACCTGGTTGTTTAAAGTTCAACCGAACAGCTTTACTGCCCACCACCTGCAAGTTCTGCATCTGTAGCTGTACTGTAACATTTTTCAGATGATTTTCTGTGGCAAATACGGTAGTAGGAAGCGTAAAACGCTCACCCGGCCCAATCACTCTTGGCACCGTAGCAAGCAACATCAGTGGCTTCTTAACTTGTACAGTCTTTTCAGCTTTACCATAGGCACCATCCTGACCAGCTACAACCATTGCTCTAACCGCACCGATATATTGTGGTAGCTTAAACTTATGTGTTTGAGAGCCACCTTTACTCAAGGCAAATGGGCCTAAATATTTTACTACAGGTACAAAACGATTTGCTTTAGCCGGATTTAGGTTTTTGTTTACACTACCATCACCACCAATACTAAGAATACGCTCCAGATTACCACCCCAGGCGCCCAGGACATAATCAAACAGATCCCATGTTTTTACTCCCAAGCCTTCACGAGCATAGAATACAGCATGAGGGTCAGGCGTTTTAAACCTCGTTAAATCAAGTAAACCTTCGTCTACAATAGCGATGGTATAAGTCATCGCTTTACCGTTTTGCTCCGAAACAGTAATACTACTTTCTGTTTCAGGACGTAACTTATCGGCCATTTTAATTACCGGTTTCAATATCGTTTGCGGATCTTCAACCATTAAAGGAATAGCACCATACATGCGGATTGGCAAATCATTTACCGTTTGCGCATGCGGTTGTAATAAAGTAACATTGGCAAACACGTTAGGGGCCATTTCCTTTTCTGCCTTAAACTTAAACTGTGTTTGTCCTTTCTTCGTATCTGTCCAGAATGTTTTTAATACCTTACTACCATTCTCTATAGAGATCAACGCGCGACCACCATCACCTGATGGAATTGTAAGTATAACTTCCTCACCAACCTGAAATTTGGTTTTATTGGCGGTGAAGGAAAGCATAGAAGCTTCGGTAGGGTTGCTGCCTTGTTCACGTTGTGCCCAGCCTGGCCAGTCGATATATACCGACTGGCCAGTTACATGACCACCGTTTTCATCTCTGATCAGGATCAGGTAACGACCCCATTCCGGTTCGTCAATTCTAAATTTCCAGTTTCCTTTACCATTAGACAAGCTAACATTTTCCTTTTGAATCAACTTATTATACGAGTTCTGGGTGAAATTGGCATATGAGTTCTCATTGTCTTGTTCCCACCACCAGCGCCATTGCACTTTGTAGAGTTCTACAGTTACATTTTTACCGCCTTGCAACAGCTTACCATCGCGATCTACATTCACAATGTCAAGTTTGTGATTTTGCCCCGTAAGCAACATTCCGCTTAATTTATCGCCCTCAGGTGTTTTAATTCCGTAATAGTCGCTATAAACATGGTAAGGGATGCTGAAATTGTCAATGCTAAAGTTACCACCGGCTTCGAACACCTTAGTGGTGAAATTGGCTTTAAGCACACCCGGGACACTATTGTTTTCGTTTAAATTGGTATTTACTGTAGCAGTACCATTCTCATCTAAAGTTCCTTCAAATATGGTTTTTACCTGCGACTGAAAAGCTACAGTCGGATTATCAAAGGTGTAAGCTTCGAACCCTTTAAAAGTAGTTTGCATGGTATTCAGGTTCACATCTACTTTAGCTTTAAGATGCTTACCTACAGCACCAAATAGCCAGGCTGCCGAAAGGGTAGCAGTAGAAGGGCCACCCGAGCCAAGATATGTGCGGTTACCGATATCGAAATTGATCTTCAGCCTGTTCGGCATAACGGTTTCAATTTTAATCGTTTTGGTAAATGTAGCGCCACCTGCTTTGACCTTTACCAGCCAGTTTCCGGTTGGTGAGGTATTTTCAGTAGCAGTTTTAAATGCATAAAATCCATTTAAAGGCTTACCGTTGATGTTGCGCTTGATCAGCTGTCCCTGAGGATTATATAGTTCAAAAGTAACCGGATATCCACCAGGAAGTTTCTTTAATTTATCCTCAAGTACAAAGGACAAGAACACAGAATCACCCGGACGCCAAACGCCACGTTCACCATAAATAAATCCTTTTAGTCCATTCTGCACTACGTCGCCGCCTACATCAAATCTGCTTAACGGAAGCGAGTTCCCATCATCCAGCTTTAAATAAGCACGTTCCTTTCCATTTTTTGCAACCAGCAAGTATGGCTTTCTTTTCAAATCAAATGAAGCCATACCGTCGCCATCGGTTGTTACCGTATGGATAACCTGACGCTGGTAATCCAGCAACTCCAAGGTTACACCGCTTAGCGTTTTTGCAGTCAGCAAATCCGTTGCAACGATGATCATGCTATTGTCGTTTCCTCGCTTAGCAATCAATCCAATATTCGAAGCCATTAAATTCCGGCTTGCCCAACGTTCGTTGGTATAATAGGATGGGGTACAAGGATTATCGCGATCTTCCCACCTGTAATTGTTTGGATAATAACTGTTATATCGTTCCCAAAATTCATCATCCTCGTCAATTTTCTCTCCGTAACTGCCATACTCATTGTCACCATCACGCTCCGAATCCGATAATTCTGCGCATTTATAGACGTTGTACTCTCTTCTAAAACCAATAGTAATGCGATACATAGCACCCGGTTCAGTACGAATAATCTTGTCCAGATCCAGTGTGAAACGATGTTTTTTATGAAGGTCAAGGGCTTTATCTTCATCCAGCCTGATGGTTTTCTGAATAACAGGCTTACCTACACGACGCAATTCATTACCATCTTTGTAGTTATTGGTTTGAAAGAATTGAGGGATGTTATTTTCATAAACCTTGATGATCGTTACATCTACCGCCTTTAGATTGACAGCCTCGAATGGCAACACCAGTTTGCCTGAATTAGGAATGATGGTACCGCTGCCGGCTATAACCACCGATGGTAGTTTATTCTCGAACACGATATTGGCTGTTTTTCCGGCCAAAAGTTTTTTCCCGTTAATATTTTCTATGCCTTCATTAACATTTAGCGCATAGTTACCTTCCAGTGTATTTGGTGAATAGATTTTAATCTGGCTCGCATCAATAGTAAAACGCAGGTCAGATAACCCTGATAATGAAACCAGACCTGTTAAATCCTGTCCAACATTTATAGGCTCCGAAAATTGTACCAGCGCGAAATCTTCAAGATCCTGAACGGCAAGGATATTTAATATCTTAAATACACCAACTGCCGGGACGATGACACTTTCTTCCCCCTTACTTTCGGCACCGATAGGCTCGCCTGACCAAACCAGGTCTAGTTTGGTTTCAGCTTTGGTCTTTTTGATGCTATCCACTGTAAAAGTAGAAGTGTTTTTTGCAGGATCATGCTGCCATTTCACCTTAAGAGACTGTGGATAATCTACCTTTAAACTCTTTTCAATCAGTTTAACATCCTCCTGATCTGAAGTGGTAATTTCACCACTTAGCTTCATATAGTCCAATGAAGTGTTGTTCTGCGAAACAAGTCCCTTTTGTGTTAAATGCATTCCAGGATTTATCACCCTGAAATCAAATTCGAATGTTTCAAGACCTTCTTCAGTGTCAGTAACTTTATTTAAGTTGAAAGTAGCCTCATAGGTTTCTCCAGGTTTCAAACTTTCTTCAGGTCTGAATTCCACAGTCTGGGCATCAATCCAAAAAGCTTTACCTTTTACAGAAGGAGAGAAGCTAAACAAATCTCTGCTGTCAGCCACACCAACATCATTCATTGTTTTTACCTGGTTAGCCAGGTGCACACGAATAAAACTCTTCTTTGAAACGGTTCCAGAGGTGTAGGCCTCAATGTATTTGGAATATTGTTGATTATAGTCTTTTGGCTTGTCTTTTTTAAAAAAGAAGTAAGCGCCAATACCAATCAGAGGAACAATAAGCGCAGTAATGAGCATATTTCTGTTCCGCTGAAAAAAGGAATGAGAGTTGTTTTTCATGTTTTCGTACAATTCTTTTAATAGATAGGTACGAAAATTAACAAAAATGATTTGGAACGGAAATTATTGTTATCAACAACCCTACTTAATCATGACGCCAGGCATATCTACCAGCGGCACATGGATCAGGTTTTCATCAACGATGCTTTCAGGAAGGAAAATGAATTTTTTATCGTAAATCACACCATCAATATAGTAGCTCAACCAATATTCATTAGTTAAACCGAAAACCTCAGGGTCTATAGCTTCAACACCGGCAAAAGACTTAGGTTTTAAATCACCTACAAAATGGCGTAAAACGGATGTTTTAACCATTTTACCATCTTTTTCACCGTATCCTTTAGAACTAATCAGTACATTACTTAGGGCAATATCTTTCATGTTTACCACGTAAACAGTCCAATTTTTAACCTCTGGTGTCTCGCCGATCAGCACGACAGCCATTGCAACGTCTTCAACTATATTTTCAGGAAGATCCTTTTTCATTATTTATTAGTTTACATGCTTCGCCATCCTATTGGATTATGGGAACCTGAAAAAAATCAGGATGACGAAGCATATATATGCTTAATCTTGGTTAACTACTTTTTAGCTGCAGCCTTTTTTGCCGGGGCTTTCTTTTTAACTGCAGTTTTAGTTCCCGCAGCCTTCTTAGCACTTGCTTTTTTAGGCTCAAATGCGTTAGGAACCTGCTCGATAATCAGTTTTTTAACCTCTTCCAAAGAAATTGAAGCCAACTCTTCAGGGGTATACTTATCATTGGTAGCAGGGTTTTTACGCAGTTTCAGCATTTCTTTGCCAAAACGGATAAATGGTCCCCATCTGCCGTTTTCAATAGCTATTTTCTCAGCTGTCCATTGCTGGATAAACCTGTTTGCTTCTTTTTCAATTTTCTTGCCAATCAGTTCCTCAATATCAGTTTGAGAAAGTTTGTCGAAATTATAAGCTTTAGGCACATTGATAAACAGATCATTCCATTTAATAAATGGACCAAAGCGACCTGTTCCTTTTGTAACAGGCATCTCCTGAAAATGTGCCACAGGCGCATCAGCCGTAATTTTTTCACCAATAATCTCTATTGCACGTGCCTGATCGACAGACAAAGGCTCTTCGTTTTTAGGTATAGAAATGTAAGTTTCACCCCATTTCACATATGGACCGAAACGACCTACACCAACAGAAACCTCTTTACCTTGATAATCTTCAAGCTGGAATGGTAATTTAAACTGCTCTAAAGCTTCATTTAAGGTGACAGTCCCAACCGATTGTGATTTAGCTAAACTCGCATAGCGCGGCTTCTCTTCATCATCATTTTCTCCAATTTGCACTAATGGACCAAAACGACCAACTTTAGTATATACGTTCTTACCCGTAGTAGGATCAACACCTAATAAACGCTCACCATTTGCACGGTCGGCAGTCTCCAATGTTGTTTCTACTTCCTGATGGAAAGGTGTATAGAAGGAGTGAAGCATCTTTGTCCATTCCTGTAAACCTTGCGCAATCTCATCAAATTCCTTCTCTACATTGGCTGTAAAGTTAAAATCAACAATATCTTTAAAGTGTTCTACCAGGAAGTCGTTAACTACCTCACCTATATCTGTAGGGAATAGTTTTGCTTTCTCTGCTCCAGTAATTTCTGTTTTTGTTCTCTTGGTTACTGTGCCATTCGCAAGCTCAATAGTTCCAAAACTACGCTGGCGACCGTCGCGATCTTCCTTAACCACATAACCGCGGTTTTGGATGGTAGAGATGGTAGGCGCATACGTAGATGGTCGACCGATGCCCAATTCTTCCAGTTTCTTAACCAACGAAGCCTCTGTATAACGTGCCGGCGGTCTTGAGAAACGCTCCGTAGCATTCATTACCTTTAAAGTAAGCTCCTGTCCACGTGAAAGTGGCGGCAACATACCAGTAGCTTCCGAATCTTCTGCCTCATCTTCGTCTGATGATTCCAGATATACCTTTAAAAATCCGTCAAACTTCAATACTTCCCCTTCAGCAATTAAATGCTCCTTGCGGGTACTAATAGCAATCTGAGCGGTTGTTTTTTCAAACAAAGCCTCGCTCATTTGCGATGCGATGGCACGTTTCCAGATCAATTCATATAAGCGCTGCTCTGAACTGTCGCCAGGTACGGTATGGTGATTGAAATAAGTAGGGCGGATGGCTTCGTGAGCTTCCTGTGCACCTGCAGATTTCGTTTTATAAGTTCTTGGCTGGTGATATTTATCGCCATAAGCCGTTTTAATTTCAGCGGCTGCAGCCTGTAAAGCTGTTTCAGAAAGGTTTACCGAATCCGTTCTCATATAAGTGATTCGTCCACTTTCATACAGTCTTTGTGCGATCTGCATGGTTCTGCTTACGGAGTAACCTAACTTGCGCGAAGCTTCCTGCTGTAAAGTAGAAGTGGTAAATGGCGCTGCAGGATTACGTTTTGCAGGCTTAGTTTCTAAGCTATCTACAGAAAAACCTGCACCCACACAGTCGTTAAGGAACTTTTCAGCATCAGCTTCTTTTTCAAAACGCTGTGGCAGCTCTGCTTTAACCAACTCTCTTGCGTTTCCGGTAGAGAACTCAGCAGTGATTTTATATGCAGCAGAAGCATTAAATTTATTTACCTCACGCTCTCTGTCGACGATTAAACGAACGGCTACAGATTGTACACGTCCGGCCGACAGGGATGGTTTAATTTTTTTCCATAATACTGGTGAGAGCTCAAACCCCACCAATCTATCTAACACACGTCTGGCTTGTTGTGCATTTACCAGATTGTAATCTATAGATCGTGGTGTTTCTATTGCTTTTAATATAGCCGGTTTAGTGATCTCATGAAAAACAATACGTTTAGTCTTGCTTTCTTTAAGTCCTAATGTTTCAAATAAATGCCATGATATGGCTTCTCCCTCGCGGTCCTCATCGGATGCGAGCCATACCATTTCTGCGTCTTTAGCTAACTTCTTAAGTTCAGCAACTACCTGCTTCTTATCAGATGGAACTTCATAGGTTTGGGCAAAATTATTGGATATATCTATACCCATATCTCCTTTAACCAGGTCTCGGATATGCCCGTAACTTGATTTTACAAGGAAATCCTTGCCTAAATACCCTTCTATGGTTTTAGCTTTCGCAGGTGACTCAACTATTAGTAAATTCTTCGCCATTCAGACCGTTTTTCTGCAAATAAAGCTATAAATAAGGCTAATTTCAAAATTCGACAGAATTTTATAATAAATTTATTTGTAAATGGCTCATTTAATCCCAGATATAGTAAGAATTAACCTTGTAACAATATTGATTTATTTAGCCTAACGGGCAAATAAGTAATTTTATAAAAAAAATCGGCCAGTTTAGGTGTAATTAGAAAACCCACGGCCTGATTGCTATAATAATCAATAGTTACCTTTAAAATTGCTGGGAGGTATCGAGGGATTTACTGAGGCCTTTCCGGAACTAAGGGCCCCATCAAGGCCCCGCCAACGCCCCAGCAATGCCCCGGCAAGGCTCCCGCAATCATCGTCTGCACAGCGCCATATTTTACCTTGTAATTATAGTTTGGTAAATTATTTGTACCTAAATTCGTAGGTATCATTAAAAACCCTAAATCATGAATACATTATTAATATTGCTGAGTTTATTCTTTACGCCTCCGGCCCAATCTATTTACGATTTTTCGTTTAAAACCATTGATGGTAAGGAGATAAAGCTTTCTAAGTTCAAAGGCAAAAAGATCCTGATTGTAAACACGGCATCCAAGTGTGGCTATACACCACAGTATGAAGATCTCGAGAAATTACAGAAGCAATATGGTAAAAATGTGGTATTGATTGGTTTTCCGGCAGGAAATTTTGGCGGACAGGAACTCGCTACCAATAGCGAAATCAAAGAATTTTGTACGGGTAAATTCAATGTTACCTTTCTTTTAGCCGAAAAAAGCAGTGTAAAAGGAAACGACATTACACCTTTGTTTAAATACCTCACTACAGCTGAGAACCCTGATTTCACCGGAGATATCAACTGGAATTTCGAAAAATTCCTGATCAATGAAAAAGGACAATTGGTGCACCGCTTCCGTTCTAAAGTAAAACCCTTGGATGAAGCCATCACAAAGAAATTGTAATTCATGACATTCCGTTTGAAACGTTCGCTGGCGGCTTTAACGGTAGCTGCCAGTTCACTACTGCTTTCCTGTTCATCCAATTACCAATTGGTAAAAGCCAACAGAGCTGAGTATGCCATCAATAAGGATGTAGCAGCAGATAGCGCAGTGATCAACACTTACTTACCTTATAAAAAACAGTTAGATGCTGAAATGAATCAAGTTATAGGTCATTCAGCGGTGCTGATGGTTAAAAGCAACGATTTTCCTGAAAGCTTACTGAGTAATTTTTTCTCGGATGCTGTTCTGCAACAAGCACTGAAATCCGATCCTACAATTGATTTCTCCATGCCTTCTACAAAGGGGGGAATAAGGGTAGATGTGCCAAAAGGGGATATCAGATTATCGAATATATTTGAGCTGATGCCCTTTGAAAATGAATTGATTGCCTTTACTTTAAAAGGTACCGATGTGCAACAATTGCTGAATTTCATCGCAACGACTAATGGCCAGCCTGTTGCTGGCTTGCGCATGAAAATCGTGGATAAAAAGCCGGTAGACGTGCAGATTAAAGGTCAACCCTTTGATCCACAGAAAACCTATCGGGTGCTGACTTCCGATTACATAGCAGGTGGGGGCGACAATGCCCTTGGCTTTAAAAACCCCATTGAGAAGAAAGTCATTGGTTTAAAAGTGCGCGATGCACTGATCAATTATGTGAAAGATACTCAGGCAGCCGGAAAAACCATTAACCCTAAATTGGATGGAAGAATTACTAAAAATTAACCGTAGAAACTTTATAAGAACGGGAGGGATAGCTGCTGCTGCAACAGCATTCAGTTTAAGCTCGCTGGACGCATTAGCAGCCGGCGATGTAGTGAAACTAACCATTCTGCATACCAACGACGTACATAGCCGCATAGAGCCTTTCCCAATGGACGGTTCAAGAAACCAGGGATTAGGTGGTACAGCAAGACGTTCGGCGTTGATTAAGCAGATCAGAGCAAAGGAACAAAATGTACTTTTACTTGATGCTGGAGATATCTTTCAGGGCACTCCTTATTTTAATAAATATGGGGGAGAGCTGGAGATCAAATTGATGACCGCTATGGGTTATGACGCCGCAACGATGGGGAATCATGATTTCGACAATGGCCTGGAAGGCTTCCATAAGCAGTTGCCACATGCAAATTTTTCCATTTTATGTAGCAATTACGATTTTTCAAACACCTTATTGAAAGGCGCAACACAGCCTTACAAAGTGTTTAAAAAAGGTGGTTTAAAGATTGGCGTATTCGGAATTGGGATTGAATTGAAAGGCTTAGTTGAAGGAAAAAATTATGGTGATACGGTATTTATTGACCCTGTTGTAAAGGCCAATGAAATAGCCGATTTACTAAAGAATGATTTGAAGTGTCATCTGGTAATCTGCTTATCTCATTTGGGTTATAAATATGCTTCTGGCAAAGTTTCTGATCAGGTATTGGCTAAAAACAACAAAAACATAGACCTGATTATAGGCGGCCATACACATACTTTTATGGATCAGCCTGAAGATGTACAGAATTTAAGCGGACGCATTACCTCAATCAATCAGGTTGGTTTTGCAGGTATTAATCTGGGTAGAGTAGATTATTACTTTGAAAGACATAAAGGGAAGCGGATTAAAACCGCCTCACCTTATTTAATATCGAATAATTTAGAGATTGATTAGGCTAATTAACAAAGGAAACCGCCACCTAAAAGGTCGTTACCTTCATAAAATACCGCCGATTGTCCGGGAGCAATAGCAGAAACGTTATGGTCAAATACCACGCGCATTTTGTCATTCTCCTGTACAATTGTACTTAACATACCTGCATCTTTATAACGTATTTTAGTTACTACATTATCCATAGGCTGTAAGATATTCTCGTATTTCACCAGGTTTAAGTTTCTTACCAGCGCTTCTTTGCGTTCCAGTTCATCAGCTCTGCCCAATACGACCGTGTTACTTTCCGGAAGGATTTGAGTAACAAACATTGGCTCGCCAAAAGCAATACCCAGACCTTTTCTTTGTCCGATAGTGTAAAATGGATATCCCTTGTGTTGTCCAACTACCATACCATCACTAGTGATGAAGTTACCACCTGCAACACGTTGCTCCAGGTCTTCTACTTTATGCTTTAAGAAGGCGCGGTAGTCGTTGTCAGGCACAAAACAGATCTCATAGCTTTCGCTTTTTTTAGCCAATTCTTCCTGTCCCATATCCAATGCCATTTGTCTGATCTCAGATTTAGCGAAAGAACCTAAAGGGAATTGCGTCCGTGACAGGTTTTCCTGAGAAACACCCCACAATACATAAGATTGATCTTTATTTTCGTCTTTACCTTTAGAAATTACATGTCTCCCTGTATCCAGTTGACGGATATTGGCATAGTGCCCTGTTGCGATAAATTCGCAATCCAATTTATTGGCACGTTTTAACAAAGCTTCCCATTTGATGTGCGTATTACATAAAACACATGGGTTAGGTGTACGTCCGGCAAGATATTCATCAACAAAATTATCGATTACAAAATCACCAAACTCGTCTCTGATATCAAGGATGTAATGCGGAAAACCGTAATTTACAGCTAGGGTCCGGGCATCGTTAATGCTATCCAGACTGCAACATCCGGTTTCCTTACTGCTACTTCCTGAAGTAGCGTAATCCCATGTTTTCATGGTTAAGCCAATTACTTCATATCCTTGTTCGTGCAACATTACAGCTGCTACTGAACTGTCAACACCGCCACTCATGGCTACTAATATTCTACCGCGTTTGCTCATAATTTTTAATACTGACTCGGGTTCAAGGCCCGGCATATAAATACAAAGCGCAAAAGTAAGGCTTTTTAAGCGGAATTTTGAGTAGGGGTAGTCAATTAGGTGTAAATAAAAAAAGCGGTTAGGAAATTAATCCTAACCGCTTTTTTTTTCAATCAGTTATATATTACCAACCAAAGTTTTGTTTAAACTGTGTCGCTAAATCCATTTCACGCTGTGGGATTGGGAATAGATCGTGTTTGCCTTTAGTGGTAAAACCGGGCTGTGCAACTACATAATTAGGAGCGCCGGCCGTTATCCACCATGATCCCAATTTCTTGGCTGTATCCTTTACCGTTTCATAGTAAACGCCCCAACGTATCAAATCTAACTTTCTGTCGCCTTCAAATGCCAGTTCGAAAGCACGCTCTTTACGAACAGCGTCACGAAAGGTAGTCACATCCAGACCTGCCGGTAAATCAGCTAAAGTACTGGTTGCACTTACTGGTAAGCCATAACCACGTCTCCTTACCATATTAATAGCAGTATACGCATCAGCTGTTGGTGCCTGTTTCCATTCGTTCAATGCTTCTGCATAGATCAATAATACATCTGCATAACGCAAAACATACCAATTGATATTAGATCTGTCATTATTGATCAGCTTGTTGCTTTGAGGAACATATTTTTCGGTGTCCCATTTTCCTGGTGTATAGTTTTGCTTTTCTTTCTGTTTTTTTGTCGGGTCAGCGTCATTGGCTATGGCAACCTGTTCGGTCTCACTAGCAGCCTTTACCCATAGTGTTTTAGACGGATTGTATTGATAGTTGGCTATAGAAATATCTCTTCTTAAATCCTCAGGGTAGTTACGCCAATCCAATACAAAAGTATGTACAACTTTCACATTGGCCGCATTGCTTCCTCGTTCTGCGCTAATTGTAGCTTTAACACCATTCCATTTACCAATACGACCAATCGGGTCAGCTGCTCCGTTAGTTGCTGTTGGAGAATAGAAAGAAACTTCAATTAAACTTTCTGTTGGATTCCATAAACCAGCACCAGAATTTTTCCATAGTTGTTCATAGTTGTCCAGCAAACCATGTTTGTTCGACTCGACTAATATTTGTGCAGTTTTTGCTGCCATTTCCCATTTAGAAACATCTTTAACAGGAGCACCTGCCCATGTAGCATACACTTTAGCTAATAAACCCAATGCCGAACCTTTGGAAAGTCGGAAGCTTTTATTGCCTCTGAAAGTATCGTCTACAGCATAAGGAAGATTTTCAATAGCATATTGCAAATCCTGTTCTATAAAAGCATAAACTTTTGTCGGGTCTTCCTGCACAAATGTAGAAGGAGCCTGACTAGACATCGAAGTGTTGGTAATTAAAGCAATATGTCCATAACGGCGCAATAGCTCAAAGTAATATAGTCCACGCAAACCTCTTGCTTCAGCCAGGTAAATTGTCGCCAATTGCTTATCCATATTCGAAAAGTTTACCATCTTCTGCTCCAGGCTTTCGATGAAATCATTGGCATTGTAAACAGAATTGTACAATTTAGCATAGGTACCTTGTATTTCTGCCTGATTGGGTGTAAAGGAATTGGTAGGGATAATACGGAAATTTTCGTTGGTACTACCTTCTACCTGAGAAATATCAGTACCCATCGTAAACAGGATAGATAGGTTGAAACCGTACATATCATCTGTTACCAGATTACGATAAACACCTAACAATACGTTTTCGGCTTCCGCCGCATTGTTCATATACTTATTTTTATCAATGTCGGTCCTTGACTCTTCAACCAAATAATCCTTACACGATGTGCTCATCATTAACACAAGTGCAGCTAGTATATAATATATTTTTGTTTTCATTTCTTCTTTGTTTTTGATTAAAACTGAACTTCCAATCCGAATGTAAATACCTTACTTCTAGGATATCCACCCCAATCCAATCCTGGTGTCATTGGATTGCCACCCGATGTACTAACTTCCGGATCATAACCACTGTATCCTGAAAAAGTGAGTAAATTTTGTGCTGAGCCATACACTCTAGCTCGCGACATATAAGCTTTTTTAGCCCATGTAGTAGGTAAGGTATAGCCTAATGAAACACTTTTCAATCTTACAAAAGAACCATCCTCAACAAAGCGAGAGTAAACATCGTTAGTAATATATCCATTAGTAGAAGGGACTTTGTTAGAAGCATGTGTAGGTGTCCATCTATCTGCAACCTCTGCCAGCATGTTTCTACGTCCAGAACGAGATTGTGTAGCATATAAACGAGTTGCATTGTAGATGTCATTGCCATAGTTGAATTGTACCATCACACCTAAATCAACATTTTTATAGTTGAATGTATTGTTCAAACCGCCAAAAAATTTCGGAATAGCATGGCCGATAACTGTACGATCCTTAGTCGTGATCACCCCATCTCCATCCTGATCTTCATATTTTACCATTCCCGGAGCCAGGTTTGTAAGACGTTTGTTATTGGTAACGCCATCCTTTAAGATCAATTTCCCATCAGGCGTCGTATTGAAATCGCTCGACTGATAGATGCCATCAAATTTATAACCATATATAAGGCCCAGAGACTGACCAATGATAGCCGCATAATCATTTTCGGTAAAATTACTATCAAAACCAGAGCGCGTGTACATAGCGTTCGCACCAGATTGAAGCGCAACCAATTCGTTCTTAATGAAGGAAATATTAAAATTAGTCTCCCAGGAGAATGTTTTGTTTAAAATTGGTTTACCTGTTATACCTAATTCAAAACCTTTGTTTCTGATTTTTCCGATATTTTGATATTGAGAAGAAAAACCTGTTAGCTCAGCAAGAGATTGTGCTAACAAAAGATCTTTGGTATCCTTGATAAAGAAATCGGTCACCATTGTCACGCGATTTTTTAGGAATCCCCAATCAATACCCATATTAATCGTAGATGATCCTTCCCATTTCAGATTTGCATTTTTAAGCTGTTTTGGCATCAACACTGTAGAGGTAGTACTGCCAATACCGTATTTGCTGATATCGTAAAGATCCAGGGAAAGAAAATTAGATATCCTGTCGTTACCAACTACTCCCCATCCTAAACGAAGTTTAAGATCAGATATAGCAGGTATTTTTTTCATGAAATCTTCCTGTGAAACACGCCATGCCCCAGAAAAAGATGGGAAGTATCCCCACTTGTTTTTATCAGAGAAAACAGTTGATCCATCGGCTCTTATTGTCGCAGTTAACAAATACTTATTGTCATAATTATAATTTGCCCTTGCGAAAAAAGATAGAAGCTTTTTATCGGAATAGCCTGTACCTACACGGCTTGGTGTAGCCCCAACGCCCAGGTTGTCATTACCCAGATTATCGAAAGGGAAATCCATTGCCTGACCTAACAAATACTCAGAACTGTTGAAAGACAACTCTTGTCCTACCATAACATCGTACTGGTTTTTATTGTCAATTTTCTTT
Source organism: Pedobacter nyackensis (assembly GCF_900176505.1). Lineage (GTDB taxonomy): Bacteria > Bacteroidota > Bacteroidia > Sphingobacteriales > Sphingobacteriaceae > Pedobacter > Pedobacter nyackensis. The sequence goes on from NZ_FWYB01000006.1 coordinate 79,421, forward strand.
TTCCAGGTTAGATTGTTATAGTTAGTCCAGCGTACATTTTTACCCATTTGTGTTTGCCCAAAAGGTTTTTGTCCATTACGGAAAGCCTCTTTTGAACCATTTTTATAAAACAGGTCGTTACGTGTATTATTTGTGTTAAAGGTTCCTGCCGAGCGGAAAGTTAACCCTTTCAAAATTTCCCAATTCACTGATAAATTGGAACCCCACAACTCTTCTGCTCTGTTATTGATGACAGACTCTGTTTGTACGATAGGATTTACCTGAGCTAAACTTGTACCATCTGCCAGCATTTCCGGGTCGATAGCTGATGACAAAAGCGTTTCATTATCTATGTTCAATCCTCCGGTAGGTCTGGCGCTAAAAATCTGTGCCAGCATATTAAATCGTCCGTTATCGGCTGTAGTTCCAACTCCCGATCTATTGGTCTTACCATAGTTTATCGTAGCATCTACACTTATCGTGTTGGTCAGTTTTTGGTTTATTCTCATTTTGGCTGCTGTTCTGCCAAAATCACTATTGTTGAATATACCGTTTTCATTATATCTGTTTAGTGAGAAATTGTACTTCGTTGTTTCTATACCACCACTTACTGAAAAATTTTGATCATTCGACCACGTTGGTCTAAATGCTTCATCTTGCCAATTAACACCTTGCACACCGATATAATCCTCAGCCGACTGGTATTTGTAAGGAATTCCATTATCATCTGCACCTGGTTTATAATAAGTACCAGCATAGGCGCTATTTACATCTGCCTGTAGTTTTACAAACTCATAAGGACTCAGTAAATCCAATGTTTTATTGATCTGGCGGTAAGTACTCGCGTTACTGTAATTTAACTGTGGTTTTCCTACCTTTCCAGATTTGGTGGTAACCAAAACTACTCCATTTGCTGCTCTTGCCCCATAAATAGCCGAAGCAGAAGCATCTTTCAGCACCTCGATAGATTCTATATCCGTATTTGGCAGAAAATCAAGGTTGGCTACTTCAAACCCATCTACAATATAAAGAGGAGCAGAGTTGCCAGTTAAAGTTCCTATCCCACGAATATTGACATTAAACCCAGAACCTGGTTCGCCATCATATTGGGTGATTTGTACCCCAGCTACCTGACCGCCTAAAGCTCCTAATACTGAACTTGACTTAAAACCTTCTACATCTTTTCCTTTTACAGTAGCAACAGATCCGGTAAGGTCTCCACGTTTTACAGTACTATAACCTACTACAACAAATTCGTCCAACAATGCAGCATCTGGTTTTAATCTGATAACTACATCGTTCTGGTCACCTATGCGAAGGGCTTGTTGTACGTAGCCTACATAGCTAATCATTAAGGTCTCACCTTTTTGAACACGTATAGAAAAAGTACCTTCTTCATTTGTCATTGTCTTATTAGGTTTTCCTGGTACGACTACTGTTGCTCCCATTAAGGGGGCATTTGTTTCGTCTAAAACTTTTCCTTTTAAGGTACGTTGCTGTGCAGACAGACTTAGAGACCATAACAATGCCACTATGAACATAATGGTCCCCTTATTTACACTTATCTTCTTTATCATATGATGTATTTCTGTTCTTTTTAAAATTTGGTATCAAACCATAAAACAATAGGGAATAGCCCAGATCCACCTTGAGGGTCTTTTCCATCAATTCCGAAGGTAATTTGTCCAACCATGGCACCATTCGCGGCTTCACCATTGTAAATCCATTTATTCGGGTTAACTACTAATTCCAAAGTACTTGCATCTAGATAAGCCAGTGGCAGGGTAAGGTTAGCCTGATTGGCATAATAGGAGAGTGGATCTCTTGAACCATAGTTTGGATTAGTGCCCTTGCTCTCAGCGTATTTATCAAAAAGACCACGGATAAACGAGTTTTCTACAGTTGGTTGACCACTTAATTGAGTGCCAAAGAAATTGTAGTAATTGAAAGTTCTTCTATAATCCATTGTAAATTTGGTTTTATCGGCTACTCCGGTAATCGCTGGTCTTGTTGATCGACCACCAGTATTTGGATTTACCTGGAAAACGAAAGGTGAATATTCAACCACCGCCGCGTTTACTGCTTGTGAATTATGAATAAAGACTGGAGTTTGAACAGCGTACTCTTCAGGTGTTCCTTTTCCTGCAGTGGCTGTAACCATAAAAACACCACATGATGCCGCATTAACAGTAGTTAATGTTATCTGTCCTGTACCAGCGTTTATTGTTCCAGATCCCTGAATATTTCTAATCTCATAGGTCAGGCTTACCTTGGCATCTGTTGCTGCTGGCGTAGGCTTGACAGTAGAAAGGGCAGCGCCTACGGCTATACGGAATTGATTTGCATAGTTTTCTGCAGGGGCCAGGCCAAGATTATTTCCGTACCTTACATAAGTGAAATAGTTTGGATTTGTGCCCACAGTTAACGTAAATGAAGCAATAGACTCATTTTTTGGGTTTGTAGCTTTTACTTTTATGGTATAGGCTCCTAGAGGGATCGTGTTGCCTTTAACAGCGCTGATAGCTCCTTGGGCACTTAAAGAAAGTTTACCTTGTAATGCAGCAGGTAGCTCTATAAATTCAAAGCGAACTTCATCTCCTTTGAAACCAGCATCTGGATTCACATTAAAAGCAACTGCTTGTGTTGCATTCTTATTCTGATAAGCAAATAACTGTATAGGCTCTATGAATTTAACAACATCAAGTACAAAAACGTCGTTAAAATCAACACCAGCCTGGTCGTAAACATTTTTTGCATTTACCGTAACTTTATACTGTTGCCCCGCAGCAAATCCATGGTTTTCCGGAACAGAAATAACGCCTGTTTGTGGATCAATCGTTATTTTATTTGTAGCCGGGCTTATGCTTTTGATGGAATAAGCTAAATCATTCATAGAACCTTTATATGCAGGAACATTACTTTTAAATGAGGTTTTTCCACTTAGCGCAGATTCTTCTTCTATCTTACCTAATGATGGTGTGTAGATTAGTGACAAGGGCTTAGAAATAATATCTATTTCAATTGCATTTTGAAATATCCCTTCATCTTCTTTCGAAGCTCCGGTTGTTAGCTTAAGCGACAGCACATATTTCCCTGGCAATAAAGTAGCATCACCTCTCACAATAGATATAACTCCGGTAGCAGATATGGCGAAGTATTTAGAAAAATCACTTTTTGCTATTTCATACTTTCTAATAGAAACGTGATTTTTGTTTGTGGTTACCTGTGCCGTAGGTAACTCCGCAGTGCTCTGAGGGTCAATGATGTCTGAATAATTAACTGTAAGTTTGTTTGGCTCTACTGTAATGCCATCCGGAACAGGTTTCATCATATTGATTTCGATGGCATTTTTAAACTCATATCTTGTACCATTAGAATAGCAGCTAACTGTAATTTTGTATAAACCAACAGGTATACCCGTTGTTTCCTTTATACTGATACTTCCATTATCCTTATTGATCTCAAAACTATTTCCTGAATAGGTCGCGCCATCTAAGCTGATGCTCAGGATTTCAAATGAATTTGGTTTAGCCCCGATAAAGGTTGGAGAGGCAATTACCCCTGACATTGACGGCCCTATATCGGTCATACCGGTATAGTATATGGCGAAAGATGTATTATCGGTAACTTCTTCCTTTTTGCATCCCCCAGTAATGAGCAGCAATGCAAATACCCACGATAGGTATCGTTTCAATTTTAGGTTTGTATTTGTTGGATTCATAATATATGAGTTTATAGATTATAATTAAGATTATATGTTTTACCATCGATGTTAACTTCTAAAGCAACACCAGTTTCTTGAAAAGGCTGTGTAAATGCAGCATTGATTTGCACTGCAGCAGCCTGAGTAGCCGGATACAATACCGTAATATAGCGAGCTGTTTGTCCAGTGCTTTTTGCCATATTAACGGTATAGGCTTTACGATTAAATTCAATACCCGGACTGTAGGAAACTTTTCCGGAGAATGGGAGGGTAGTTAGACTCTCGTTTCCAAATGTTCTTACAATGATATTATTGCCATCTGTAAAATTCGTGTGGGCACCGTTTTTATCAGTACTTACGATAACTTCATTCTCACCTTCGCATAAATTGAAATTAAGATTTACTGTTCCACTTGCAGCACCTATCCCTTCATCAACCAATACAAAAAATGTCTTGTTGACAAAAAATACATAGCGGCGATGTTTGAGGTTAGTATAGCCCTGGTTTTCTGTGGCTATTATTTCGGTCTGGCCGTTCGAGACTACAGCAAGGGATTTCCCCTTAGCATTTGTAATGTTTTTACCGTCTAATGTCATTGTATTGTGTACCCTCGTTTGGCGGTACCACTCCCTTGCACTGTTATCTCCATCGCTTGTATACGCATATACTCCCGCATCCGGGAAGAAATTACGTCCTTTATGATAAAGCTCAAAGGTACAATTATCAGGTTGCTTATGACTCCATATTTGCATAGGATCTTTTGAATAATTATTGCTGAGCATTAACATTGTTGATAATCTGTCCCAACCATTTCGCAACATATACGTTCCAGATGTTGTGAATGCTTTAGGAGTATTGGCAGGTACTGTTCCTTTTTTTCCATAAGAGGCCATGTACAGCAACTCATTATCATCAGGAAACATTTCATTATATCTTAAGAAATTACGATTGAGTACAGATCTTGACCATGAACTTTGTCTTGTATCATTAAAACCAGGGACGAACTGACTATTTGAAGCCGTACTGGTAAAATAATGGGGATAAGTAAAATGCATAACTACTTGTGCTGCCTTGTGCAAATACACATTAAAATTTGCTGCAACATTTCCTACAATGGATTTATTGGCATCTGCCAGTTTCATCACTTCATAGAAATCACCTATGGCACTAATATGGTAACTAAAATCTAACTCATAGTGCATGCCGTCCTCCAAAAACTGTGTTTTAACTTCCGTATCTAATATTCTAAAACCCGTATTCATCCATTCAGAAGCTTTTTTAAACTCTGGAAATAATACACCAGCAAAAGCAAGGGCGCTACCCTGAGATATCAGAATGTTACCGTCCGCGTAAGGATATTTTACCAGAAAATCAGCATGTTCGGAAAAATGAACCATAAATTCAGAAAACCATTCCGGTGTAAAGCTTGTCGAGTTTTTGTAGTATTCAAATAGTTGGGTCTGTCCCATAACACGCTCTGCAACCTGAAGTTGCCACCAGGTAGTCGTATTGGTACCTGTTTCAGGCATAGGATTTTTTGCCAGCCAATCTTTATACACGTTAATCCATGATTGGATATATTTCTCGTTTTGAGTTGTACGGTAAACTTTTGCCTGCGGAACAAACCACTGATGTCTGTGTAATTGCTTTTGGTATTCATTATCAGCTCCAGCTGGCTGAAATAACCAATTTATAGTACCGCCACTATGGAGTGAATAAGGCATCTTTTTAACAGCATCTTCGTAATAGTTGTTCACAAAAAACCGGTAATTATCTAATGCAAAATCTGCCTTAAGTTTATCATCTTCTGTAGCTGTTACATTAATTAACGAAATGCTGGGGTTGACTACATTTGTGCGTAGCCTATAATATTCAAGAATAGCTTTAGTTGCTTCATATTGTTTGCCAGCTTCATATAAGACTTTAGCCTTCTCCAGCCCGGGATAATTCAGATTAATTAGTTCAAAAATCCTGGGATTTATAACACTGTTTGGCTTCGAGGTTTCCGTATTCCCCGAATTCACATGTGTTTTTCTAAGAGACTCCTTTGTACAGGAAAATAGTACAATAGTCATAAGAATGAAATTGAAATACTTCATGATTTATAATTTGGTTGGCTTAGTTTTAATCCCTATATCAAAGATTGTCTATATAAAGCTTTTCGGAGTTCAATTTTGATTAATATCGTTTAGATATTGGTTAAAATCATTTAGATAATAGCGAATAATGATGGTCAAATCCAGTTTCAGGCAGATTTTCTTATTTTAAAGAGATATTGGCACCTGGATTTTTCAGGAAGAATCATTTTTCAAATGAACAAAAAAATGCCCTTCGTTTGGGAGTTACAATTGGTAACCTCAAACGAAGGGCACGGCGGAAAACGCTATATAAGCTACTATCTGCTTATTTCAGCAAATTCATTAAGAAGGATGATTTATACAAAAGCAGGAACATAGCAATCGGGATCATTTCCCTGTATTTGATTTCTACGCATATCAGAAATATCAACAGGCTTTATAGTGATCCTTTTATGGATACCTGCGGCAGCGCTATACAACAGAATGCCACCCAAAGCAACTTCTTCTACAGCGAGCAGGGGTTGTTTTTCTATAATATGCCGTATTCCTCTCTGAAGAATATAAACACCCGCTATAACGGAGATAAGACGCTTTCCGGTTTCCAGTTCAGTGGTTTCGTATTTGTCTAATAAAGAATTTAATACGGATATATTGAGTTTATCTTTTAATTTTTGAAACATAGTACTTTATTTAAATAGGGTACATAAGTAACGCTAATTTGACGCTTTTGTTTTGATTTAATTGCGCAAAATCGATGTCCATTGAGTTTACAGACCGTAATAAAGAAAAAACTATAGCTTATCAAGCACCATCTTAATGGCCTTGTCGACCACCTTATCTGGTTCTTTACTGAACTCGAAATTAACCCTGCTGGCAAGGATTGCATTTACCGACAATGCCTTGTGGCCAAGTACTTTTGCCAAAGCATATATTCCCGCCGTTTCCATCTCCAGATTAGTAATTCTATGATCCAGATGGCGAAAAATATTGAGGTGATTAACCAGGTTAGGAATGGCATTTTTAGCCCTCACTTGTCGACCTTGCGGTGCATAAAAACCCGGTGCAGTTACGGTAATACCTTGCGCCATCTCATTACCTATAGATTTCAGCAAAGTATTGTCGGCCGCTGTAACGTAAGGATGTATGCCTTTGAAATGGGAAAAGTGCGCTTTTATATTGTCCAATAAACTATGTTCATCACCAGACAGTTCGTGGATATAATAATGCATCAACGAATCCAATCCAAGGCCAAAAGTAGAGGCTAATATAGTGCCCGTCGGTAAATCAGGCTGTATCGCACCGGAAGTGCCAATACGAATAATATTTAAAGAAGTTAACTGCTCTTTGATCTCCCGCGTTTGGAAATCAATATTTACCAAGGCATCCAGTTCGTTAAGAACGATATCAATATTATCCGTCCCAATACCAGTGGAGAGGACAGTTATGCGTCTTTTTCCCAGGTATCCGGTATGGGTCATGAATTCCCGCTTGCCTTTTTTAAGCTCTACCTTGTCAAAATGTTTGGATACTTCAGTCACCCGATCAGGGTCGCCAACGGTAATAATCGTTTCGGCAATATCCTCCGGTAAAAGGTTTAAGTGGTAAATGCTGCCATCCGGGTTGATGATCAAATCTGCGGCTGATAGTTCGTGTGCCATAATTAATTCTGGTAAAGCTAACGTGTATAGCTACATAAAGCTATCAATTCTTAAGCAGTATACAGGTATTTTAATTTAACTCCTTCGATTTTTTCGATCTTCCCAAGGATAGCGTTAAGACTGGCTTTTCTGATCTCGATTTTCATGCTACAGGTGTTATCGAAGTCCTGCGACAATACATTAAGTTTTTCTTCCTTGATCAGTTTCATCACATCATTCATAACCAGATAATCAAACTGAACCTCGTAAAAGTCGTTCACTGTCTTTTCAATAATGTTTGCCGCCAGAATAGCTTCTGCAGCGGCTGTTTTGTAAGCGTTAATCAAGCCTGGAACACCAAGCAATGTTCCACCAAAATACCTGACTACAACAATAACTACGTTTGTAATGTCGGCCGAAAGCATGGTATTTAGGATTGGCCTGCCTGCTGTACCTGAAGGCTCCCCATCGTCTTGAATTCGGAATATGCTTCTATCAGGACTCAAACGTAGCGCCCAGCAAAAGTGCCTGGCTTTAGCATGTTCTGATCTTAGGCTTATTAAAATATTTTTCACCTCATCTTCAGATGAGATGGGGTAGGCATAACCTATAAATTTACTTCCGCGGTCTCTGAATATACCTTCGGAAGCTTCAGCTATAGTTTTATAAGTATCGTCGAATAACATAATTTCTAAATAACATTGGTAATGAGTACAATAGCCACCAGTGCCAGGAATAACCCCCAATAGTTCAGTTTGTTCAATTTCTCTTTAAAAATGAGTATACCAACGAGGCTACCCAAAATGATCACCCCCATATTCATCGCTGCAAATACAACAGATGGATTATCGGCCATTGCACGATGTGCCTTAAGATAAAACAGGATATTAAAGAAATTGAAGAAACCCAAAATACATCCACATATGAAATTTATAAATTCAATCTTCTGCTTTTTAACCACTGATAAGTATAAAATTGAAATCAGTGAAATGACAAAAGCAAGTATGAAGATGACGATTAATGAGGTGGTATAAGGTATAGCTTTGATTTGAGCTACCTTTTTAAAAAGGATATCAATGATACCAAAACCAACGAATACAAAAATAGGGTAGAGCCAGCTAAGCCCTTCACTTTTCTGAGTAGTTTTCTTAAACAAGGTCAGAAATATAGCCACAAAGCCAACCGTTAGTCCCACTATTTTTAGCGTACTAAAATTTTCATTAAAGAGAAAATACGCTGCCAGCAAAGGGATAAATAAGGATAAGCGCTGTGCAATATCTGTTTTTACAATCCCTATGTTCCTTACAGATCCGGCCAGGAACAAGAATACGACTGGTAGGAGTATTCCTAGTGCAATGTAGACTGAATTAATTGGAGCAAATACCAGATCATGTAAAGTAGGCCTGTAAAAAACAATGGCTAAACAGATGGCAAAGAAATAGTTCCAGGTAACGGCTTGAGTAATGTTGATTTTGTATCTTTTGGCAAGCTTTAATAATACGGCGACTGTAACGCTACAGCAAATACTGATAAGTAGAAATATCATGAATGGTTGTTTTGAAAGATCGTTAGTTTATCGTTTTCGATGGTAAACTGATCGGCAATAAGGCCATGAATTTGTGGGGATGCAATTCCTTCTTTCCATATTTTGTCTGAACTGAACACCCTGGCTTCGTCCCATAAATTGGCATGGATAAATTGGTTCAGGATATTCGCGCCGCCTTCAATGATGATAGACTGAATATCCATCAGGTATAACTGAAAGGCTATTTTTTGAGGAAGATAGTACTGCATATCTTCCATTTGTATATAATGAATGTTATCCTGCACATCAGTCTTTACCTCGTTAAAAATAACGGTCTTGGCATGATCATTATAAATATGATTGCTTTGTGGGATCTTCAGGTGGCGGTCGATCACAATACGAACGGGATTTTTTCCTTCCCATTCTCTCGCGTTAAGTTGTGGGTTATCGGCTATTGCGGTTTGCTTTCCAACAAGGATCGCATCTTCTTCGGTACGCCATTTATGCACCAGTTTTTTAGCCATAACACCACTTATCCACTCTTGCGTTGTATTTTTTGGTGCAAAATATCCGTCAGCAGTTGTTGCCCATTTTAATATGATATATGGTCTTTGCTTAAGGATGCGCGTAAAGAAACGACGGTTAAGCTCGGTACATTCTTGCTCCAGAATACCTGAAACAACGGCTATACCGGCATTTTTTAGCTTTTGGATGCCTTTACCATCTACACTTTCGAAGGGATCTTTATTGCCTATTACAACTCTTTTAAGCTGATGCTTGATTAACAGATCGGCACAGGGCGGTGTTTTGCCAAAATGTGCACAGGGCTCCAGACTAACATATGCTGTAGCGCTTGCCAGCAAATTGGCTGCCTGATCACCATATTTTTCAATAACTGATTTTACAGCGTTAACTTCGGCATGCGCTTCGCCAAATTTCTGGTGATAGCCTTCTCCAATAATCTTTCCATTGCTCACAATTACGCAACCTACAAGTGGATTTGGGCTTACGTTACCCATGCCCATAATGGCCAGTTCAAGGCACCTTTGCATATATAACTCGTCCGTCATTGAAACAAAAGTAAGGTATATTTTCGCTATTTTTACCAGATGAAGTTGAAAGATTTAGCGGAGCATTTTAATACTACTTTAGACAATATTTATGATGCTGAAGAGGCTCATGCTATATTTTTAGTCGCCATTAACACCGTACTTAACTATAGTAGAGCCGATTATTTGCTTAAAAAGGATGAAGTAGTTAATGGTAGTGACTTAGTTAAACTAAAAGATATCGCAGCTGAACTAAAAAGCGGTAAACCTATTCAATATATACTTGGTGAGACTGTTTTTTATGGTTTACCATTTAAGGTTAGTCCTGCCGTATTGATACCCAGACCAGAAACAGAAGAACTGGTAGACTGGGCTATTGAATGTAGCGAACTGGCTGATCTTACCGGCTCGAATGTACGCATCATTGATATCGGCACGGGGAGTGGCTGTATCGCTGTTTCCTTAAAAAAGAATCTACCCGGTGCTGAAGTTTTTGCGCTGGATGTATCTGAAGATGCAATAGAAATAGCTTCAGCTAATGCAGCTTTAAATCAGGCAGATATTAATTTCATTAAAGCGGATATACGGCAGTTTAATACCAAACAGAAATTTGATGTGATCATCAGCAATCCTCCTTATATCACCCCTGTTGAAAAGGAGCAAATGCATGAAAATGTATTGGTTCACGAACCACATTTAGCTTTGTTTGTTACCAACGAAAAACCACTTGAGTTTTATGAGGCCATTGCTGATTTTGCCTGGGTATCTTTAAGTGATATGGGCTTATTATTCTTTGAAATCAATGAATACCTTGCTAAGGAAACAGTAGAGATGCTTGAAGCTAAATCATTTATTCATATTGAATTAAGAAAAGATATGCAGGGAAAAGATCGAATGATAAAATGCCAGTTGGCCCAGGTTTAACTCCTGGAATGAAACTCAGTGATCACACCTTTTAAATAATCCCTGTCAAGGTGTGTATAGATCTCGGTTGTTGTAATACTGGAATGCCCTAACATTTCCTGTACGGCCCTTAAATCAGCTCCACCTTCGATTAGATGGGTAGCAAAGGAATGGCGGAAGGTATGTGGACTAATACTCTTTCGTAAACCAGATTTTATCGCAAGGGTTTTAATGATACTGAAAACGGATATGCGCGATAAGCGGGTTCCTGTACGGTTCAGAAAAATATAATCTTCAAAACCTTTTTTAATAGAAAGATGGACCCTCGTTTCCTGCAGGTAGATATTGATGTATTTTAATGCAATGTTTCCGATGGGCACCAGCCTTTCTTTATTTCCTTTTCCGGTAACCCTAATGAACTCATTATCTTCAAACACATCTGATATTTTAAGGTTAATGAGCTCAGACACCCTTAATCCACATCCGTATAATGTTTCTAGGATGGCTTTATTGCGCATCCCATCAGGCTTTGAAGCGTCAATAACTTCGATCATAGCATTGATTTCGTGCGTTTCAAGTGTATCCGGCAAGTGTCGGACTAAGCGGGGTGTTTCAAGCAGGGCAGAAGGGTCGTCGCTGATGATCTCCTCCAGCATAAGAAAACTAAAGAATGATTTTAAGCCTGAAACCACTCTTGCCTGCGTACTGGGCAACATCCCCAACTCATTGATCCAGCTTATAAATAACTTTAAGTGATCACTTGTAACATCTTTAACTAATCGGACTTCTCCGGTAGATTCGAAATACTGAAAGAGCTTATTCAAATCACTCAGATAGGCATCAATGGAGTTATTTGATAGTGAACGTTCTAGTTTCAGGTAATTTCGAAAGGACTGCAGGTAGGGGTTATGAATCACAAAAAAAATTTTATACTCTAAGTTTTTAAGGCTAAGTTTGAAATGATGAAGATACAAATTATTAATGGCCCAAATTTAAACCTTTTAGGCGTACGTGAACCCGGTATTTATGGAAGTCAGGGTTTTGAAGCATACCTAGAAACACTACGCGACATGTACAGCATTATAGAAATTGATTATTTTCAAAGTAATGTGGAGGGGGAGCTGATTAATAGATTACATGAAGTTGGTTTTGACTATGATGGTATTGTAATTAATGCCGGTGGTTATACGCATACATCAGTAGCAATTGCTGATGCAATTGCAGCCATTAAAACTCCTGTCGTTGAGGTTCATATATCGAACATCTATGCTCGTGAAGAATATCGTCACGTATCCCTAACTGGGAAGAACTGTAAAGGTGTGTTAACCGGCTTTGGTATGGATGGCTACCGTCTAGCTATTGAAAGTCTCCTTAAAGGCTAATTCCTATGTGTATAAAAAAATATTTCCTTACAGCGCTATGTTCAGTAATAGCTTATGGTGCTTCTGCACAATCAGACATTACGGAAAAAGAGATTGCTGCCCATATTTCTTTTCTGGCCTCTAAAAAGATGGCTGGTCGTTTTCCTGGAACCAGGGAGAACAAAAAGACAGTTGGTTATCTGATTAAAAACTTTAGAAAGGCTGGCATAAAACCTTTTGGTATAAGTTATACACAAGAATTCTCAGCTAAAATAAGAGTTAAAAAAGGAGTAACAGATACCCCGGTTGTTAAAACTCAAAATGTTATTGGTTTTATTGAAGGTAATGATCCGGTTTTAAAGCATGAGTACATCGTGTTGGGTGCGCATTACGACCATCTAGGTATGGGCGGCCCATCCTCAAAAAAGCCCGACACTGTTGGCATTCATCTTGGCGCTGATGATAATGCAAGTGGTACAGCCGCCTTATTAGAAATTGCAGAAAAACTACAGGCCAATAGTAAAGACCTGAAACGTAGTATACTGTTCATTGCTTTTGGAGCAGAAGAACAAGGTTTACTGGGTTCAAGATACTTTGTAGAAAACCCTGTTGTTCCTTTGTCCTCCATTAAACTGATGATGAACATGGATATGGTGGGCCGAATGAACAGCGAGAAGCACCTTTACATGGGTGGTGCAGCCACTTTTGACGGGGGAATGGAACTTATGAAAGGCTTAGGTCCGCAGATTGGCATAAACCCGCTTGTAATTGCTTATGACGTAGGTGGTTCTGACCATGTGTCGTTCTTTAAAAAGAACATTTCAGTATTAGGCTTCCATACCGGCGGCCACCCTCAGTATCACACGCCTGAAGATGATTTCGCACATATCAATGTACCTGGCGAGAAACTGGTTTGTGATTATATTTACAAAGCAATTGTTAGCGTAGCCAATCGGGAAGGGGCAATATCGTTTATTCCGGAAAAGAAATAACGCTTAAAGCTGAGTAAAATACTTGATCTTTTTAACGAAATAAGCCCATACTATGCTAGATGGGTATTGACCTTTATGCTTTAGAAAATCAATTTGATTTCCATTTCTTTTTGCGCCATTTTTAGAAAGGCTCATAAGAAAATGATAATGGGCTTTATTAATTGACCAGGCAAACTGCGTTTTACCTTGCAGTAAAAAGTGTATCCAGGCTATAAAATCCAGCGACATACGAATGAAGATTCGAAAATAAGCATCATTTAAAGGCAGGTTTTTCTGCATTAGAATCAGGTTGTTCCTGAAATTCAAATAGCTTTTATATGGATTATTTGCATCGAGACTGCCACCGCCAACATGATAGATTTCGGCATCAGGACAATAGATCACCTTATAACCGCGATTTTTTAAACGCCAGCAAAGATCAATCTCTTCCATGTGTGCAAAAAAATCAGTGTCTAAGCCACCAACTTCTTTCCAGCATTTGCTTTTAATAAACAGGGCAGCACCACTAGCCCAAAATATCTCTATCTGGTCGTTGTACTGCCCCATATCAGCTTCTACAGTATCAAACACCCGTCCTCTGCAGAACGGAAAACCGTGTAAATCCAGATAGCCTCCGGCAGCACCGGCATATTCGAACATATGCTTGTTTTTTTGCCACTTGATTTTGGGTTGTGCTACAGCAATAGCATGATCAGCTTCCATGGCAGCAATAACCGGCTGAATCCAGTTTTCAGGCACTTCAACATCGGAATTAAGCAATACATAGTAATCAGCTTCAATTTGGCTCAACAGCTGGTTATATCCGCCGGCAAAACCATAATTATGATCGTTTTGAATCAGTCTTATTTCAGGATAATTAGCTTTTATAAAAGCAATGGAGTCGTCTGTAGAGGCATTATCACCTACAACAATTTGTAAATTAGCGTATTCCGACTTTAGTACACTGGGTAAAAATTGCTCAAGTAAAGCTTTCCCGTTCCAATTTAAAATCACTACTGCTACACTTGGTATTGTCATTATTCTGCGTTATGTGGTTTATGTTTCCATCGCCTATGGCTCCAAAGCCAATAAGCGGGTTCTTCGTTAAGAATATCCTGTAACAAAGCAAATTGCATATCTGTTATCTGGTGACCATCGGTCGCCTTAGGTTCAAGGCATAATGGAATGCAATCCACCTCGTAATAACCTTTCTTAATTACCTTAGCTTTGAAATAGAATATAGGTCTATTGGTTTGCAATGCGATTTTTTCCATCCCCATTAGCACAGCCGTTGGCTGATGCATAAAATCTATCCAATAGTGCGCTTCGCTCCCCACAGGGGTTTGATCGCCCGCAAAACAGAACATGGTTGGTTCGTTCCTTGTGGCAGCGATCGATCTCAGGGTTTGGCGCATCGGAATAAATTGGTTACCAAATCGGGTACGAATCTTATAAAACCAGTCGTCAAAAACCTTGTTGTTTAATGGCTTATAAATAACGTATTCCGGCTTAGATAGTTCTGCACCCAATGCAAGCATACACAACTCCCAATTGCCATAATGACCTGTACAGGCCAATACACTTTCCCCTTTGCTAAAATATGCCTCTACCAATTCAAGGTTATTGAATTTTACTCTTTTTTTAAGCTCAGACCTTGATATGGACGCCATTTTAACCACCTCAATAACAAGATTGGCAAAGTATTTAAAGTACTGCTTTTCGATGCGAATAATTTCTTCCTCTGACTTTTCCGGGAAAGAATTAGATAGGTTTTCGCGGACAATATGCTTGCGGTAGGGAAAAATGTAATATATAATATAATAACCCAAAGTAGCCAACATATAGAGCAACGATAGGGGCAGCAGAGATAAAAAGTTCAAAAAAAATATTCCTATGTAAGAAAAGCTTTTTTTTATCATTAATTTGGCGAATTGAGAATGCAAACATAAAATATCAGATGCAAAGTTCAGCTATATTCCCTCTTTTTTATCTTCCGCCTGTTGGTTACTTCTCTGGTTTGAAAGACTTTGATTACAATTTTTTATTAGAAAAGGAAGAACATTTCCCTAAACAAACCTATAGAAACCGGACCAGCATATACTCGCCCAACGGACAATTAGATTTAATAATTCCTGTAATCAGGGGCTCAAAGGTCCATACCAAGATTAAAGATGTTAAAATTAGTAATGATTTTAACTGGCAAAGACTGCATTGGAAGAGCTTTGAAAGCTGTTACAGGAATTCTGCATACTTCGAATTTTATGAAGATGAGTTTGCTCATTTCTACCATAAAAAGTTCGATTATTTGTTTGATTACAATTTACTGCTTTTAGAATGGCTCATCAAACAACTTAAAAAAGAAGCTACCATTGGCTTTACGACTGAGTATATAAAGGAAATTGATCCCGCTCTGGATTTCAGAAGCAAACTGCACTTTAAAAATCCTATAAATGAAAGTGATTACAAACCTTATTTCCAGGTTTTTGATGACAGAGAGGGTTTTAAACCAAACTTAAGTATTGTCGACCTGTTGTTTAACCAAGGTCCGCAAACCAAATCATATCTCTGATGTATGGGAAAACCGTCTAAACGCAAGCATAAGCGCAAACATTATTCTTTTCAATCGGTAGGCACTAGTCCGGGTGTTGTATCCATCGATGAAAATGCGCTAAAGCCCATTATTAATTTCCATAGCTATAATGATCACCATTATGCGGTTAAGGAACTGGAACACATCAATGACTTAGCGCGGATTATTTGCAATAAGGAATTCAATTACTGGATTGAGATTAAAGGTTTTAAATCGCCTGAGCTGTTTGAAACCTTGAGTACTGATTTTAACATCAACAAACTGGTGCTGGAAGATATAACCAGCACTTATCAGCGTCCGAAGTTTGAAGAATATGGAAAGTATGACTTTTGTGTTAGCCGGATGCTTCGTTTTGATGAGCAGAAGAACCTGGATAATGATCAGGTATCTTTTATACTGACAGACAATGCTTTATTTACCTTCCAGGAGGAATATGAGGATTGTCTTGATCCGGTAAGAACCCGCCTGAAAGGCGGCAAAGGTAACATCAGAATTGGAGGTAGCAGCTACTTGATGTATGCTTTAATGGATACTATTATTGATACTTATTTTGTAATCCTTGGCGCCTGGGGCGATGAGCTTGATCTGATTGAAGATCGTTTGTTTGAAAAGCCGGATAAAAGTGTGATGTTTGACACCCAACTGGTTAAACGGAATCTTATTAACGTTAGGAGGGTGGTTTGGCCAGAGAGAGACAAGCTGAACGATATACTTAGAAGCGATAGTCTTTTGATTCCGGATCAAACCAAGATGTATATCCGTGATTCTTATGATCATTGCATACAGATTATTGATATGGTAGAGTCTTTAAAAGAGATTTCGGCCAGTAATATTGATATGTACTTATCCATCATCAGCAACAGAATGAACCAGATCATGAAGGTGCTGACCATCATTTCTTCCATATTTATTCCCCTAACTTTTATTGCCGGAATTTATGGCATGAATTTTTCCTATACTGATCCGGTGACGGGTAAAGTATTGCCCCAGAATATGCCTGAGCTTTATCAGGAACATGGGTATTTATATACCATGATCGTAATGGGGGCCATCGCCGTGTTACAAATCTTATATTTCTGGCGAAAAGGATGGTTTAAATAGAAACGATTATTATTACCTTTACCGCCTCATGCAATCTTTCGATCTAGACAAAACAGATATCTCTAAGATTAAAGCAGCGCTAAGCGGTGATGATGAACAACTCAAAGTTATTCTGGGGGAATATCACGCCTCTGAAATCGCTATTCTTTTCGAGAGCTTAAGCAAGGAAGATAAGCAACGGATCATCAATCTCCTTGATGTAGAAATTGCCTCGGAGGTCATCTCTGAAATGCATGAGGAATCCCATCCGGAAGAACTTTTACTGCAACTGCATCCCGATAAACGTACTGAAATCGTGGAAGAGCTGGATTATGATGACGCGACAGACATCATTTCTCAACTGGAAGAGCATGAGCAGAAGGAAATTCTTGCAGATCTGAGCGAAGATGACGCTTCCAGCATCAGGAACTTATTAAGCTACCACGAAGAAACTGCGGGTGGTTTGATGAATACGGAGTTTATCCGCGTCAATTTGAACCTGACTAAAAAGGATGCGATTGAGGAGATCATCAGACAAAGTGAAGAAATTGAGGAATTCTACACCATCTTTGTGGTTGATGACGACAATGTTTTTCATGGAATTGTATCTTTAAAGGACATCATTAAGGCCAAAGGGAACGTGAAAATCACGGAGCTCGTTAAGGCTGAAGTCGCATGGGTATACCCAGATACAGATCAGGAGGAAGTAGCCAGATTGATTTCACAGTATAACATTACCAGTATCCCGGTACTGGATAAGGAAATGAAACTTTTAGGTCGGGTTACCTTTGATGACGTTATCGATGTACTGGAAGATGAAAATACGGAAGATATCTTGAAAATATCCGGGGTATCGGAAGATGAGGAACTTAGCGGTAACTGGTTAGAGGCTGTAAAATCACGTTTACCATGGCTTATCCTTAATCTGGGCACTGCATTTTTAGCTTCTTCGGTAGTCAGACATTATGACGACACCATAAAGCTGATTACTATTTTACCCGCCTATATGACAATTATTGCCGGTATGGGAGGGAATGCAGCTACACAGGCCCTGGCCGTAACCGTAAGAAGGATTTCCTTATATGATCTAACCGACAGCCAGGCTTACCGAACTGTTTTAAAAGAATTTACAGTAGGGTTGATCAATGGAGCCTGTACCGGTGCTATCGTATTTATAGTTGCACTATACTTTGATTCCAATCCAATGCTTGGTCTGGTTATTTTTTTAGCGATGACCGGGAACTTATTAATTGCGGGTATAACCGGCGCTGGCATTCCTTTGGCACTAAAAAGAATTGGCATCGACCCGGCTATTGCATCTTCAATAATTATTACAACATTTACAGACGTTTTCGGATTTTTACTCTTGCTGGGACTGGCAAGCCATCTTTTACTTTAATAAACCAAATATATGCAACAAACAAAACACAACTGGACTAAAGAAGAAATCTCGGCTATTTATCACAAGCCGTTTCTTGACTTAGTTTATGAGGCTGCAACTATACATCGTGAAAATAAAGACTACAATGAAGTTCAGGTTAGTTCATTAATATCTATAAAAACCGGGGGTTGTGCTGAGGATTGTTCTTACTGTCCACAGGCCGCACGTTACCATACAGATTTAGAAGTTCAACCACTTATGCAGGTGAGTCAGGTTGTTACTGCCGCAGTTAAAGCAAAAGAGGGTGGAGCATCCCGTCTGTGTATGGGTGCTGCATGGAGAGAGGTTCGTGATAACAGAGATTTCGACCGTGTGATAGAGATGGTTAAAGCTGTAAATGAAATGGATATGGAAGTTTGCTGCACGTTGGGCATGCTTTCCGAAAGTCAGGCTCAAAAACTTGCTGATGCGGGTTTATACGCATACAACCACAACATTGATACCTCAGAAGATGACTATAAACGTATCATTTCTACCAGAACTTACGATGATCGTTTAAATACCATCAAAAATGTACGTAAAGCAAAACTAACTGTTTGCAGTGGAGGAATTATCGGTTTGGGTGAAACAACTGAAGACAGGGTATCTATGCTGCAAACCTTAGCCAATATGGAGGTTCATCCTGAATCAGTTCCTGTAAATGCACTTGTTCCTGTAAAAGGTACGCCATTAGAAGATCAGCCACGTGTTCCAATCTGGGATATGGTTAGGATGATTGCTACAGCACGCATTGTAATGCCGAACTCAGTTGTACGCTTATCGGCAGGAAGAAATGAAATGAGCACCCTGGAACAGGCATTCTGTTTTATGGCTGGAGCAAGTTCCATTTTCGCAGGTGACAAGTTATTAACTACACCAAATCCTGCTTTTGTAGACGATATGGCTATGTTTGAATTGCTGGGATTAAAAACCAGAGATGCATTCAAGAACGGCAGACCAGCTAATACAGTTAACAAAACTGAAACAGCAGCTTTATAAGCCTAAATTTTAATCTTTTCAGATAATTTAAAGATATCGTAAGATACCTTTTGTATTAGATCAATCTGCTCGAAAACCATAATCTCATCGTTTGGAATTTCAGTAGATTGATTTATGTTTCTTCTGATCAAAGGAACATTGCTGGTAATTTCCTTGTTATACTCCAGATTCTCAATCGCCATGTTTAACAGATAGATGCTATTCTGTACTACTGGTTTAAGCACATCAAAATCAGCTATAACAAAATCGTGTTCCTTTTTATACAAGGAAAGTGTGGCGATATAAGAGGATAAATGGTGATTTAGTGCTGTGAACTGATGAAGTTCAGTCATCATTAGCTGTTTACTTTTAGGCTCAGAAAACATCCGCTGAAAAAGCGAAGCCAGGTTGGCTGTGGTAACATACACTTCTTTACGCGCCACCTTGTAATTGGTCAGATCATGAACACCATTTGTATACAGCAATACAACCTCTTCAAAATACTTCATATTCGCTTTGAGGGTATCTAACATGGCTTCTTTAAGTTTCTCGTGCTCCCAATTTGGAAACAGCGAATAACTGGCCATCAACGCAATACCTGATCCGATCAAAGTATCATAAATCCTTTCCCGGGCAATAGATAAACTACCCATGCCGAGGAAATCAAACAGGACAAGTATGTAAGGCGTCATGAAAAGTACACTCACTACGTAGTTTTTACGCTGGAAACTATAGGCTCCAATCATACAGAAAAGAAGGATAATAAAAAGGGTATTCTTGTCCTGGATATAAACAAGTATGCCCATCCCAATAAATGCACCGATTACCGTACCTATGATCCGTTCGTAATTTCTTTTCTTGGTTAAGCTAAAGCCTGGTTTTGAGATCACCAATATGGTAAGTAATATCCAGTAACTATGCGAGAAATTTAAGGTTTTTGCGACCATAAAACCAATCAGCATCACAATCGCAACGCGCAGTGAATGCCTGAATGTAGAAGAGCTAAAAGTGATATTTTCAAATAACAACCCAGGATCTATGCTTTGTCTGGTCACAAATTTTTCCACCTCAATTTTCCTGGGTTTCAGATTTTTCTTTTCTTTTTTATTGAAGTAACTGTTGATTGTTTTAACACGGGATAGGATGTTTTCAATGTTAACCTCTATATTCTTTAAAGCGATAATACCTAAAGTGTTGTATTTACCATCAGTATTCTCACGCTCCAGCTGGGTAATCTCATTTCTTAGGGTAGCGACATCGTCAATGAGTGAAGTTGGCAGACTTGGGATTCCTCCGGTTTTTAAGGCAAAGGCAATATCATCCAGCTCATCAGCTATTTTAATAATAACAGATTCGTAATGCGTTAAAATCCCTGAAGAATCAAACTGCTCATGCAACTGTTTGTAGTTGTAATAGGTAGACATCACTTGCTCAAACAGGTCGACCATATCTACGAAAACCAACAGGAGAAACCTTCCTTCAGGAGTAGATTCCCTTACAATTTCCCGTGTTTTAAATAATACTTCCCTTACAGCATCCTGTTTTTCATGTACAAGCACCTGGAGTTGCAATAATTCAGCGTAATTATCATCATAATCGATATTTTGATGATAAAATCGGGCCTTAGCTCTCAAAAACAGACTAACCTCATGAATTGAATCACTTAAAATTTGCTGGGCAATACGAAAGGGGCGGATGCGGTAGAAAAAATAGCTTAATAGGGTATACCAGATACTTCCGGTAAAAATAAGCGCAGAAGAAAACAAGACTTCCTGCCATGGCCTGATGTCATCAATACTTAAAACCATGATCAGCAAGGATGCAGTGCCAATTGAAGCCGCTCTTAATCCATACACAAAGAACATAGAAAAACCGAAACTGAAAAGTACAATAAGTACACCGGTAAAATAAATGTTGCTATTGGTTAAGCCAACGATAATGAAAATTAGTGTAATCAATGCAGTGGTAATAAGCATCGCATTTCTGCGGTGCACAATCGGACCTGGCGTATCTACAACACTTGCACATAAAGCGCCCAGGGAAAGTGTCATTCCATATTGAATCAAGCCAAATTGAGCAAGAATCAAAGATGGACAAAGCACACCAAGCGTTATACGTAATCCATCAGCAAAATATGTACTTAACAAAAAATCATGAACACTTCTGATGGGACGATTTAACATACTTCGAATTTATAATTAATACATATCAATTATTTGACCATTATTCTTAGTAAGATCAACATTTTTTGTGTTATATTTAATTTTAAAGACAAAAAGTCTTTCCTCATAAACAATCCCAATATATCTTCCTAATAATCAACCTGCCATAATTATGTATAATTAATATTATGTTAAGTACGATTTTGTATAAGGCCCTATTGAGCTTTATTTAGTGTATTCTAAAATTCTTCGAGTTTACCTTTTAATTCCTGGATTTTATCCAATCTACCTTTACGTGTATAGATATCCATCAGCAATTGTACTGTTGCTTTATCATTTTGATTCACTTCATGTGCCTGAAGCAATGCAATTTCTGCTCTGTTGATATATGAAGAAAATTTACCGGAATTTTCTTTCTTACCATTTTTCAAGGATTCATTTGCAGAGTTTATATAAACGAGGCCAAGTTGGTATAATGCATCAAAATAATTTTCATCCAACGCTAAAGCTCTGTTGTAAGCGAGTTCTGCTGTACTGTTGTTAGCTTTATGCTGTTGAAGATAGCCATACAGGAAGAATAATAATTTATTACCAGTCTCTACTTTAAGTGTTGATTCGATGACATGTAATGCTTCCGTGTATTTTTCATTATCCAAAAGCAGATTAATGTAATCATTGGTCAGAAAAACATTATAAGGATTGACTTTGATGCCATCTTCAAGTGTTTTTATGGCTAGTTCGTGTTCAAATTTAGAACTGTACATTTCGGCCATGCTTTGAAAAACAACCGGATTTTTAATACCATTGTCTTTAGCCCGTTTAAAGTACAACAAGGCATTATCGTAGGCCTGGATACTTTGTGCCGACAATGCGGTATTGATGGCTAATGCAGTGTCTTTTGGTAAAAAATCACTTACATCCTTAAGTAGTTCATATGCAGCTGCGAAGTCGCCTTTTGCATAGGCTACTCCCCCTTTGTTTTGCTTTCTGATGTTTACATTGTAGGTCGCTGCAGAGATTAAGTTGCTATTAGCCTGAAATTTATCTAATCTTTTAGCTGAATCCAACGCTTGTATTGCGAGATTGTAATATCTATCTGCATTTCCTTCATCTGTCTCAATAATGGAGACATACGCACTTAAATATGCTTTTATAGCCCATGTTTCCGGCCACTTCTTGGTTTTCTTATCATTTTGAGCAGCTTCAACAGCTTTCACCCCCTCTCCTAGTATACTCAGCTGTTTTTTTGCATCCTGTTTGCCGTTGATTGCCACTTGTAGCTTACCAACGCTGTTACGCGCAATTTGAAGCTGACTCTTTTGGGCAAAGGCAACATTACAGCTTATTGAAACCAGCAATACACTAGAAAAAAAGGATATCTTACTCATACAAAACATGTTCTTGATACAAACTTATAAAAAAAAAAGAGGGATAAAAATTACCCCTCCTTTTAATTACTTATTCTTAATTGATTATTGCTTTAGTGCAGTCAATTTTTTGTTTACGATTTCATAGTTAACCTTATCATCTTTAAACAAATAAATGATCTTAAGATTCTCTAACGCATTAACGTTTTTAGGATCTAACTCTAAAGCCGCTTTATAGTAAGGAAGAGACTGATCGATGAATTTTGTCATCTTTACACCCATCTCATTAAATTCTTTAGTTTTCTTTACATCCAAAGCATTTCTTTGGGTTTGTATAGCTAAAGCTTGCTTGTAATAAGTATCTCCTAACAGGTACTGATAAATTGCATTTTTAGGATCTTTAGCAATTAGCTTTTTCAGCATCTCCTGAGATTTCGCGATATCACCTTTTTTGATATATAGATCGGTTTCCATACCAATGAAATAAGAATCATCTGGGTATTTAGCGCCTGCTTCCTGAAGAAGAGTCATACCACCAACACTATCTTTCAATTTATCGAAAGTAATGTTTATAATCTCAGAATATAATACTTTAGAATCCGGGTAGTTTAAATCAATTGCTTTTTTGAAATTTCTAACAACCTCAGGATAGTTTTGTATTTCTTTAGCGGTTACACCAGCATTAACATACATTCCTGTATCTGTAGGATTTTTAGTTGTGATTTCGTTGAAAGCATCAAGAGCCAGCGCGAAGTCTTTCTTTTTGTACGCGTAGATTGCTCTGTTTCTTAAAGCATTTTCTACACTTACTTTTGACTGCTCGATATTTTCTTTCTCAGCGCCCTTTTTGTCTAATTCTACAGCTTTAGCAATAGCTTCTTCAGCTATTTTCTGTTTAGCTTTAGCGTTATTCAAATCTACAGAATCAACCATTGCAATTCTTGAAGCGAATAAAGCTCTGTAAGACCAGGCCTCTGGCATAATCTTCGACTTTTCATCAGCAATTGCCTTATCGGTATGCGCTAAACCTGTGTTAAGTGCTTTTAAATGAGCATCTAAGGTCTTACCTGCGGTAATACCTAAAAGATTCCAAGCTTTTTTAGCCTCATTGACTTCACTTTTTTGAGCGTTTGCAACTGTGGCGACACCTACAAACAATACACCTAAAAGTACTTTTTTCATCGTTTTAATTTTTGTTTTTTAATGGTAAATGAAGCTACCGTATTAGGATAGCTTCATTTTATTTATGTTGAAATCGATTAATTCTCTTTTTCAGAAGAATCTTCATCAGCCTCGCCTTCTTCGGCTTCATTGTCTTCAACTGCGTCATCAATAGGCTCGTCTTCTACTTCACCTGCTGCTTCCCCATCAACAACTATATGGCTTTCTGCATCTTCAGTTTCCTCGTCTTCATGTTCAATTCTGGCAACAGAAGCAATTTCATCATTACCTTTAAGGTTGATCAGGCGTACTCCCTGAGTTGCACGACCCATAACTCTTAATCCGCTCACTACAATCCTAATTACGATACCTGATTTATTGATAATCATTAAATCATCTGCATCAGTAACATTTTTAATGGCAACAAGGTTTCCGGTTTTTTCGGTAACATTAATGGTTTTAACACCTTTACCACCTCTATTAGTAACGCGGTAATCTTCGATGTCAGTACGTTTACCATAACCTTTTTCTGAAACTACCAATACAGTTGCTCCCGGATCATCCACAGCAATCATGCCAACTACTTCATCTTTATCATGTGCAAGGGTTACACCGCGTACACCAGTAGCAGTTCTACCCATTGGTCTAACCTTCTCTTCATTGAAACGAATCGCTCTTCCTGAACGTAAAGCCATTACAATCTCACTTGAGCCGGTAGTTAAACTTGCTTCTAATAATTGATCACCTTCATTGATATTAATTGCATTGATACCATTTACCCTAGGTCTCGAATAAGCTTCCAGAGAAGTTTTCTTAATCGTTCCTTTTTTGGTACACATGATGATGTAATTGTTTTCAAGGTATTCCTGATCTTTCAGATTTTTAACCTTGATAAAGGCTTTAATTTTCTCTTCTTTAGGAATGTTGATGATGTTCTGGATTGCTCTTCCTTTACTCAACCTTGATCCTTCAGGGATTTCGTAAACTCTTAACCAGAAACAACGACCGGTTTCTGTAAAGAACAACATATAGTTGTGGTTAGAAGCAATTAATAAGTGTTCAATAAAGTCTTCATTTCTTGAATCACTTCCTTTTGATCCTTTCCCACCTCTACCTTGAGTACGGTATTCAGTAGCTGGAGTACGTTTAATGTATCCTTCATGAGAAATGGTAATTACTACCTCTTCATCCTCAATAAAGTCTTCCATACTCATATCTTCTGCTGAGTGAACGATAGAAGTTCTACGCTCATCACCATATTTTTCCTTCATTTCGATCAACTCATCCTTGATGATCTGCATACGTTTGCCTTCATCATCCAGGATAGATTGTAAGTACTCAATCAATTTCATCAATTCGTTGTACTCTTCTTTGATCTTATCGCGCTCCAGACCTGTTAACCTACGAAGGGTCATATCAAGGATCGCTCTTGCCTGAATATCAGACAAGCCGAATTTCTCCATTAAGCCCATTCTGGCTTCTTCCGGTGTTTCCGAACTACGGATCAATTTGATGACTTCATCTAAATGATCTAGTGCGATTAATAAGCCCTCTAAAATATGAGCACGTTTGTTCGCTTCAGAAAGTTCAAATTTAGTTCTACGAACCACTACCTCATGTCTGTGCTCCACGAAATAGTGGATCAGATCTTTCAGGTTCAACAATTGCGGTCTGCCTTTAACAAGCGCAATGTTGTTTACACTAAATGAGGTTTGTAGAGCCGTTTGTTTAAATAAGTTATTTAGTACAATAGAGGCATTTGCATCACGTTTGATTTCGTAAACGATACGGATACCATCTTTGTTCGACTCATCCTTGATGTTAGAGATACCTTCGATTTTTTTCTCACCTACCAATTCGGCGGTGCGCTCAATCATCATGGCTTTATTTACCTGATAAGGTATTTCAGTTACGATAATGGTTTCGCGATCTTTTGTAGCTTCAATTTCAGCTTTTGCACGCATTACAATACGGCCTCTACCTGTTTCAAAAGCTTCCTGCACACCTGTGTAGCCATAAATTATAGCTCCTGTAGGAAAATCAGGTGCTTTAATGTGCTTCATCAGCTCTGCTATAGTTATTTCATTATTATCTATATAGGCTATAGTTGCATTAATAGTCTCGGTAATGTTATGTGGAGGCATATTTGTTGCCATACCTACCGCGATACCTGATGAACCATTGATCAATAAATTCGGAACTTTCGAAGGAAGTACTGTAGGTTCCTGCAATGAATCATCAAAGTTCAGCTGGAAGTCAACCGTATCCTTATTGATGTCCGCAAGCATATCCTCGGCAATCTTCTGAAAGCGCGCTTCCGTATAACGCATTGCTGCCGGAGAGTCACCATCAATTGAACCGTAGTTTCCTTGTCCTTCAACCATCAGATAACGTAGGCTCCAGTCCTGGGCCATCCTTACCATCGTATTGTATACCGATGAATCACCATGTGGGTGATACTTACCCAGCACCTCACCAACAATACGTGCAGATTTTTTATATGGTTTATTGTTTGCTAATCCCAGATCAAGCATCCCGTACAACACACGACGGTGTACCGGTTTTAATCCATCCCGCACATCAGGCAGAGCCCTTGATACGATAACCGACATCGAATAATCGATGTAAGCGGATCTCATTTGCTCGTCAATATCGATTCTAATTATTTTGTCGTTTTCTTGATTTTCTAAATCTTCAGCCATAAATATTAATGTTCCTTAAGAACGATTTAAATGTGGTATTCTTATAACCTTGCGAATCTAATAAAAAATGCGCCATAAAGGCGCATTGTGGAAAAATTTTAACCTATAAATCTTGGGTTTATTTGGCCGTTAAGCCCATACTATTCCCTTTTTAAGCTTACTTAAAGTGTCAGACTCCTGACTACCAGAAAGTGGTTGATGGTTGTAGGTCCATTTTGCCAATGGAGGCAAACTCATCAGGATAGATTCTATCCTTCCGTTGGTCTCCAATCCGAATTTAGTTCCTGCATCATATACCAGATTAAACTCAGCATACCTGCTTCTGCGCAAATATTGCCACTCCTGTTGTTTTTCATCGAATTCCTTATCCCTGTTTCTATCGATCAGTTCTGTATAAGCAGGAATAAATGTATTTCCTACCGCTTTAGAAAATTCAAGGATCTGATCAAAGGAAAGTCCCGTATTTTCCGGTTTTAGTCTGTCGTAAAAAATACCACCTATACCCCTGGTTTCTTCGCGGTGTTTGATGAAGAAATAGTCATCAGCGTGTGCCTTGAATTTCGGGTAGAATGAAGGATCAAATTTATCGCAGGTTTGCTTCAAAAGATGATGAAAAAACCTTGCGTCAGTATCGATGATATAGTGCGGCGTTAAATCAATACCACCACCAAACCACCTGGTCTGTTCGTCCATTTCGAAATACCTGATATTCATGTGAATTATTGGCACAAATGGATTAGAAGGATGCATAACTATGGACACGCCGGTTGCAAAAAACTCATCACTTTCTACTTTAAATGCTTTCTTAACGGCATCGGGTAATTTCCCGTGTACCGCGGAGAAATTAACCCCTCCTTTTTCAATCACATTACCATGCTGCATGATGCGGGTTCTGCCGCCACCACCACCTTCGCGGCTCCATATCTCTTCTTCAAATTTAGCCTTTCCATCAGCCAGTTCTAAACTGCCACAAATCTCATCCTGAATTTTTTGATAGGCTGCTACTACTTGATCTTTAAACACCATTTCAATTAAAACTAAGCTCAAAGTTAACCTTAAATACAAGGCGTTTTCCCTAAAATTTACAGATAGTACATTGTTTTGACAAACAAAAAAAGAGGTAGTTGTCATTGCTGATCTACCTCTTTTTAAAGTATTTTTTTGTTTTGCCTTACCTCAGCTATTTACTGTACAGGAGGCTTTTTTGTGGTGTCAGGTGGCATTGTTTTCATTGTATCTTTTTTCATGGTATCAATAGGCTTAGACATATTTGTGTCAACAGCCATTGTATCGGTAGTCCCCGATACACTCTTTGTTGAATTACAGGCAGAGATTGCCATGGTTAAAGTGCCAGCTACGGCAAGAGTTAAAAGTGTTTTTTTCATGTGGTTCTTTTTTATATCCATCCACTTAACAAACCAGAGGAGTAAAAGTTTTATTAATTTACATCAATGATGCATTTTTAGCTTATCTAATAACTCAGGAGAAATATTTTCTGCATAGGCACCATAAGCATCTATAATTACGCCTTTTAAATTCCCTACACTAGAAGAGATCGCATAAATCACGGAACTATCATCCGGATCCGTCATTCCCTCAAAACGATAAAACTCATCAATTTCAAACTCTTCAGGCATCAGCTGTATATCGATGGCTTTGCACTCAATATATTCAGCTGTTAAACTGAAATCATATTCATAACCTCGTTTTTCGAGATCTTCAACTGCAGCTGTAAGGGTGTCATATATATACATAACTCTAATTTAAAAAAAAATACTTTATCCTCCTAGATTAGTTTTATTGTTCAATAATCTTTCTGATATTTAAGCATCATGGTTGTATCAGAAAATACCCTTAAATGGGGCTTGTGTTTATATCCTCCTTTATTATTTCAGCGCATCTGGGTTAAAAAATTCCATAAAGGATTTAGAGGGGTTGATGTTAAAATTGCAAAAAGCATATTCAATAAAAACTATAATGGTTCCATTTTTGGCGGTACAATTTATGCCGCTACCGATCCATTTTACGCTTTGTTGTTCGATCAACTACTTCAAAGGGCGGGCTTTAAAGTGCGGGTATGGCTAAAAAGTGCTTCCATTCAATACCTAAAACCAGGACGTGGACATTTGTATTTTACGATCTATGTAACTGATGATATGTTAAACGAAGCGATAACAGCGTTAAACTCCACAGGAAAGTTTGTAAAAGCCTATCCTATGGAAATTAAAAATGCCGAAGGTGAACTCTGCGCAACAGTGATGAATGAAGTTTATATAAGGAATCTACACCAGGGAGAAGAACCAATTATTGCCTATTAACGGTTTAAGAAGTCGAGACATGAATATTAGGAAGCTGATTTTACAAGGAGAAGGTACAACGCTGGATTTTAAAAAAACAATTACCAGCAATGAGAAAATAGCCAAGAGTCTTGTCGCATTTGCCAATAATAAAGGTGGACAACTATTAATTGGCGTTGCTGATGATGGAAGTATTAAAGGGGTTAAATCTGAAGATGAAGAGCGGTATATGATTACAAAATCAGCTCATCAGTTCTGTAAACCAGCAATTGAACCTGAATTTGAAGAAGTGTACGTGGATGATAAGCTTGTGCTTGTTGTAAAAATAGCCTGCAGTGATACAAAACCTCACTATGCCCTCGATGAGCAAAAAAAATGGTGGGTGTATTACCGGGTTAAAGATAAGAGCTTGCTGGCCAGCAAAATCATTGTTGATGTAATCAAAAAAAGCAGTGAAAAAGACGGACAGATGATCACTTATACTGAACAGGAAAAGAAACTGTTTGAATACCTTGGTGAAAAAGGAAGGATTACTTTAAAAGAGTTTAGCAAACTCACCAGAAGCTCATACAGGCAAGCTCAAAAGATCCTTGTAAGCTTAATTCTAAGTGGCGTCATCAGGCCACATTCTTCCGAAAAGGAAGAATATTTCACTTCAATTTAAGAAGGCTCGTGTCATCCCAAATTCATTTCATAATCCGTAATATTATTTTAAACGTTTTAAACTGGGATTGATAGATTATTTGCAAACCTAAAGCGATAATTCAGGACAAAAAAGCCGACTTTTGCCCGAATGTTGATGAATCTGTATACAAAATATAAGCCCTATTACTCTGATAATTTACGTCTGGCCATGCCAATTGTGGTGTCACAATTGGGACATACATTGGTGCATCTGGCGGACAGTGTAATTGTTGGTCATTTTGCAGGTACCATTCAACTTGCGGCCGTTTCGTTGGTAAACAGTCTGTTTATGCTCATTCTTGTTTTGGGTATGGGTATCTCCTACGGACTAACTCCTTTAATCGCGCAGGAAAACGGACGTAAAAATTATGATGAGTGTGGTAAATTACTGTCCAATAGCCTTATTATAAACTTTTTCATGTCTATCCTCCTGTACGCTTTTGTACATCTGGGAACTTTATTGGTGATAGACCATATCGGACAGTCGCCAGAGGTTGTTGCTTACGCTAAGCCTTATCTTGGCTACCTGGGTATATCAATTATCCCCTTGATGATCTTTCAGACTTTCAAACAGTTTGCAGAAGGATTGGGCTTTACAAAACAAGCGATGTTCGTTTCCATCTGGGGGAATTTACTTAACATCATTCTCGGGATCATATTTGTAAAAGGTATGTTTGGTATTGCGCCTATGGGTGTTAAAGGTGTAGGGTTGAGTACTTTGATCGACCGTACATTAATGGCTATAGTGATGTCGTACTATGTATTAAAGTCTAAACACTTCAAGCTTTACACTAAAAGCTTCCGTCTGGGTTTAATAGATAAGGTACGTAGCTTTAAGATTGTAAAAATTGGTGCTCCTGTGGCGCTACAGTATTCATTTGAGATCAGTGCATTCAGTGGAGCTGCTATATTAATCGGTACGATTGGTGCTGTAGAGCAGGCAGCGCATCAGGTAGCCATAAACCTGGCCTCGGTTACCTATATGATGGCTAGCGGTATTGCTTCTGCAGCTACTATAAAGACAGGAAACAACTTTGGGAAAGGTAATTTTTCTGACCTTAGGAAGTCTGCGATTGCCAGTTATCATGTTATTCTGTTGTTTATGACTGTAACTGCCGGTCTGTTTATTCTGGCTAATAATTTTCTGCCTTATATCTATACCGAAGATGTTGCCGTAATCAATATTGCAGCGCAGTTGCTCATTATTGCGGGGTTCTTCCAGCTATTTGATGGTACGCAGGTAGTTGGTCTAGGTGTTTTAAGAGGAATTGGCGATGTAAATATCCCTACCCTTATCACCTTTATAGCTTATTGGATTATCGGTATACCTTTGGGATATTTGCTGGGCATTGTGCTTGGTTTTGGTGTAAATGGTATCTGGTATGGTTTAACATTTGGATTACTTACGGCTTCTACCCTCTTGTTTCTGAGGTTCCAAAAAAAGACCAGACTTTTAACGGTTAATCCTTAAGGGTTAACCGCTCTCTCCTTCCTCTTCATAATTATTTGCAATTCCAGGCTAATTAGCCAATGGCCCTTTCCTGCCCGCAAACGGGCATTTTAAAATTAAATCTATTAAATTAGTAGAATTATTTTGATTATTGAAAAAGTTGAATTAATATTGTCTACCAATTTGATAGATATTATATATGAAACTAAAACTACTTAGCGAATTTTACACTGCATTTTTGAAAGATTCTGAAAGAAAATCAATGTGTTGCTGTCCCATGTAAACTACATGCAGATGTCAATTAACAAATTATAGATTTTCATTTTCACAAATTTCCAATGAAACCTTACAAACACAAAATATACTACTTCATTTTACCACTGCTTGCCCTTCTATCCAGTCAACACGGCTTTGCCCAGGGAAACAACTTCATCGTTATCTCAGGTAAGATTATTGATGAACTTACCAAAGAATCCTTACCGGGTGTCAATGTGCAGATTAAAGGAACCGTAAACGGGATAGCAACAGGTGCAAATGGTGAGTTCAATTTAAAAACAAGAGCAAGGTTCCCTTTCGTACTTCTGGTGTCGAGCATCGGCTTTAAAACACAGGAATTCGAAGTAAAAGGTACTGATTCAAGAATAAATATTGCACTGGTCACACAGACTCAATTGGGACAAGAAGTGGTTATCACCGCATCCAGAGTTGAAGAAAGTATTCTTAAATCCCCTGTAGCCATTGAAAAACTAGATATACGGGCCATTCGCGAATCGCCTGCACCCACCTTTTATGATGCGCTAGAAAATGTAAAAGGTGTACAAATGATCACCTCCAGTTTGACTTTTAAAGTGCCTAATACCCGTGGATTTAATATCCCCAACAACTTTCGCTTCATGCAATTGGTTGATGGTGTAGACATGCAAGCTGCAACTTTAGGTGTGCCTCTTGGCAATGCCATTGGCCCTACTGAGCTTGATATTGCAAGTGTAGAGATCACGCCCGGTGCTGCTTCAGCCCTATATGGCATGAATGCAATTAATGGTATGTCGAACTTAATTACTAAAAGTCCTTTTCTATATCAGGGCTTAAGCATATACCAAAGAACAGGTGTTAACCATGTGGATGGCATTGATGCCGACCCGAGCGTGCTTACAGAAACAGCTTTCCGTTTTGCACGTGCGTTTAACAATAAGTTTGCTTTTAAAATCAACGGTAGCTACATACAAGGTACCGACTGGCGTTCAAACACCCGGTTAGACCAAAACCCCAATAATTTAAAAAGTGCCAATCCTGGTTTTCCTGCCTTAGATGGCGCTAATAACGTAGCTTTCGATGGCTGGAACAAGTATGGTGATGATGCACTGGCAGGTAGCAATTTGGCTTCAAACGTAACCGGATTAACCATTGACGGCAAGCCTAATCAAACTTTACGTGTGGTAAGAACCGGTTATTGGGAAACAGATCTGGTTAGTCCGAAGGTAGATAACCTTAAGTTCGATGCAGCTTTACACTATCGTCTAAATGATCATGCAGAACTTTCCTATTCTTACCGCATCGGTAAAATGGATGGTGTATTTCAACGCGGTAATAAAATACAGCTTGATAATGTTGTTGTACAAAATCATAAGCTGGAGTTAAAAGGCAGTAACTTCTTGGTGCGTGGCTATGCTTCCCTTGAAAACACAGGTGACTCTTACAATGTAAAGCCACTTGCCGATAATATTGATCTTTACGGTGATGGTACAGGGACAAATGGGAATACGGCCTGGGGAACAAAGTATAAAAATGCACTAAATACCTATGCGACTAATAATGGAGGTTCACTGACTTCTGCTAACCTTGGAGCTGCTACACAGTATGCCCGCCAGATTGCCGATGCCGGACGTGCTTTACCTGGCACTCCTGAATTTCAAGCTTTAAAAAATACAATCCGGAATATCAATAACTGGGATTTTTACAACGCCAAAACATTGCCTAATGCCCCTAAAACAGGTGGAGCTGCATTGATTCAAAAAAGCAGGTTGTACAATCTGGAGGGACAATGGGACTTGTCGAAACAAGTGAAGATCTTCGACCTATTGATTGGTGCAGACGCACGTCTTTATGATATTATTCCTGATGGAAACAATTTTGTTGATTTTAAGCGTCCTATCAATGAACGTAATATTCCATTGGCCGACGGCAGTTTTGGAGAAGATGTGTATTACAAGAAATTCGGAGGCTTTGGTCAGATCACAAAAACACTATTTAACGAAAAACTTAAACTGTTCGGATCTGTACGTGTAGATTATAACCCTGAGTTTGACCCTAAGCTTACGCCACGTTTGGCAGCAGTATATACCGTTGCACAACGTCATAATTTCCGATTTACCTTTCAGCAAGGTTACCGTTTCCCGGCCTTATTTGAAGCTTTATCTTTCGTAAACAATGGTACGGTAAAGCGTGTAGGTAGTTTATCCTACATTAACGAAGGTTTAGGATACCTTGAAAACAGCTACACTCAGGCCTCTATCGTTAATTTTAATGCGGCAGTGAGCAGTCAGGGTAATACAGACGCAGCAGCGTTGGCAAACCGAGGCTTGCTTAAACCGGCCGATCTACCCAAAGCCCGTCCTGAAAAGATCAACTCTTTCGAGGTTGGTTACAAGAGCATTTTGTTAGACAATAAGCTTGTGGTAGATATTGATGCTTATTCCAATACCTACGATGGCTTTTTGGGTCAGGTACAGGTAAGCGTGCCTATTGGTACTACATTGAGCACTGATGCAGCTGTATTGGCGATGGTAGATAGAAACCGTGATGGTACGACTGCAAGTGGCGGCAATGCGGCCAGTGATGGACAGGCGCGCTATAGGGTTTATACAAATGCAAAAAACACGTATCGCAATTACGGTTCATCATTAGGTATCACTTACAACTTCTATGAAAAATATACCGTAGCAGGTAACGGAAGTTACAATAAAATGAAGAGTAATGCTACGAACGACATTTTCGTAACAGGATTTAACACACCAAAATGGTCTACTAACCTTTCTTTCGGAAATCGTGAAATCATAAAGAATGTAGGCTTCAGTGTGGTGTATAAATGGCAGGATGCTTTCTTATGGGAAAGTCCGCTTGTAACTGGTCAGATCGCCGCAATAAACACCTTCGATACGCAGGTATCTGTTAAAATACCTAAAGTTAAAACAAGCATTAAAACAGGTGCTACCAATATTTTCAACAAGCGTTATGTACAATATGCAGGCGGACCAACCATTGGTGGTTTGTATTATGTAGCGATTACCTTAGATGGATTATTAAACAAATAATATTTTAAAGAAACACAATAATGAGTATCCCAGAAACTGAAATCAAAGTACCCATACATCATCGTAAGTCCCAGGAGAAAAAGTGGCGACAAATAGCCTATTTATGTCTTTTTATTCTTGCGGCCTTATTTGTAGGCTATGCTATATACTCTTACCTATCCTATGAATCAGTAGTAGCATTTGGCAGGTCTATATATGCGCAAATGGATGAAAAATTTTATTGGATGCTCATTGTTGGGTTTCTTGCCCAATTGGTCGACGGCGCTTTAGGTATGGGCTATGGAGTAGTTTCTACTACTCTGCTGTTATCAGGTGGTTTGAATCCGGCTGTTATTTCCGGAAGTATCCATACTGCTGAGATGTTCTCGAGTGGAGCCTCAGGCTTCAGTCATTACCGTTTTGGAAACGTTAATAAGAAACTGTTCAGAACCCTGCTTATTCCGGGGGTACTGGGCGCTATAGCCGGTGCTTTATTATTGAGCTATGCGGGCGACGCATTTTCTCAATGGATCAGGCCGGTAATTTCGTTGTACACACTCCTGCTAGGTATTAAAATTCTTAGTAATGCTTTTAAGGATAAGCCTAAACCTCAGAAAGTAAAACGTGCAGGATGGCTAGCGGGTGCAGGAGGTTTCCTGGACTCGTTTGGTGGTGGTGGATGGGGACCATTAGTTACTTCAACTTTAATATCAAAAGGCCGAACACCTAAATACGTGATCGGCTCTGTCAGTTTAACAGAATTCTTTGTAACCATGGCCAGTGCTATTACCTTCTTTTTCGTTTTAGGCGTTAGTCATTGGCAATCTATAATTGGCTTAATCGTAGGCGGTGTTCTTGCTGCTCCTATAGCGGCACGCCTTGTAGGTAAACTGCCAATCAAGAAGATGTTTATTGGTGTTGCGGTAATTGTTATCCTATCCAGCCTTCGTATTATCTGGATGTCAGTTGGGAAAATGATCTAATCTAAAACCTTAGGGTTTTAGATTACTCCTGGTTATGCAACATTTCCAGGTAGTGTAATCCTTCTGGTGTTAAGGTTGCAAAATGTTGTACCCTATGCTTATCTATGGTGACGTAACCAAGCCTTTCTAATTCTTCGTAAGTCTCTTCCGTACCTCCAAGTATAGCGGCGTTAACTTGTTGATCAATGGTCTCTAATAGTGATTTAATAGCTTCCTTTTCCATGACTTTAAATATTAGGTTATTTAAAGATAGTAAAAACTAAACTTTTATTCTTTCTATTATCTGTGATTTATTGGCTGTATTGATACCTTTTAGCTCAACATATTTCACGTTTGGCAACCAGAACGATCCACCTTCTATCCTAACAAATATGCGGTCTAGCTGAATTCTCTTGTTATTTACAGTAACATAAACATGGTATTTTTTATCCTCAGCAGACTTCATCAGGTATAATGGGAGTTTTTTATGCGACACGAACCTTAACTCATATTGATCGTCTCCAATACTTTTAGTTTGAATACCGTATGCAAATTTTCTTTGGATATAACTAAGGTCTTCCTTTTTTCCGTTTTCGCCGAACCTTACCCAATAAACCTTTATAGGTTCACTTTTATTTACTACCCCATCGCGGTCTACATTCAACTCACAAATAATCGTATTGGTATTTGGATCACGCTGCAAGTAAAAAAGCTGATTGCTTATACCTTTTGGCGTTGGAAATCTTAATGGAGAAGGATTTTCATTATCTGGATTTTGGGCATATACGCCTACATTTAAAAATAAACTGATAAAAAACCAGGTTAATAAAAAGATACGAGCGTTAGGTTTTAGCGATTTCATGTTTACTATTTAAATGTGCATCAAATTTAGTTCAAAACTGATACACCTTATCCCTGTCGATATTATTTTACATTAAATCGATACTTCATTCTGACCCTATTTAGGAACAAAAAAGAGTAGTATTTAACCGAAAAAGGTTTGTGTTAATGTAACTTTTAAGTGAATTTAAAATAATCTTTAAACTTAACTTTTATGGAAAAACCACGCTTACAGTCGGTTATATTAACATTTCATCTTGCTATTTAATTAAAAAGTCATTTTTTTGAAATTTCAATAGTGTATTATGTACACTATATGAAAATATCTCCTTATATTTGTCCTATTAAAAATGAACAACAGCTTCTACTCAGGTACCTAATCAATCCTGATAGAACTTAAAGAGAAAACCCGTTCATACAGGTTTATATTTGGTTAGAATAGGGATGTGCGTGGATGCGACAACCCTTTCTTTTTTTATAGACCTTTTGTAATTGTGGTAATCAGGTAGTTAGGTTCAAAACTAAGGTTCAACATGTGTTAATTATTCTGTTGCTTATCTTTTAATACTGAATGCTAATATAGGCATTTAAAGGCTGTATTGAAGGTCTTGTCCCCCATCTTGTCCCCGTGTTTGTCCCTGTAAATTCTAGAGTAATCCCTCATCAGCAAAGCTGTAAAAGCCATCCTTGCTCACTATTAAGTGATCCATCACCTCAATATCTAGTAACCTGGCACCTTCCCGTAGTTTCCGCGTGAGGTTTATATCATTACTTCCAGGCTTTAATTCTCCAGATGGATGGT
This sequence comes from Pedobacter nyackensis, assembly GCF_900176505.1. GTDB lineage: Bacteria > Bacteroidota > Bacteroidia > Sphingobacteriales > Sphingobacteriaceae > Pedobacter > Pedobacter nyackensis. The sequence goes on from NZ_FWYB01000006.1 coordinate 116,412, forward strand.
TATGCGCTAAAATGCAGCCGCTAGCTGCACTTTTAAGAGCTACTGCAAATATCACCTTAGGGTCTGCAAGTGTTCCACTCACTCCACCTTGTGAGATATTTACGAGCCCCAAAACTCGGTTCCTCCTATTTAATAGGATGATTTTAAACTCCTCTAAGAACTCGATTTTGTCCATTGACCAGTTAGCTATCAGAATAGCATAAGCTTCCTCAGAGGTAGTGATTTTAGGTCTCTCTAAAGGTTTGTAATTAGGTTTGTAGCTGATCTCTATCTCTGCTACTTTAAATAATGTGTTATGTACCATAGTTGTATGAATTATGGTAACCAGACCAAGCTTTCCGAGCGACTAAGTAAAGAGGCAACGGAATAAATAGGTGGTGTGCAAAGGAACTTCTTTAAACGTGTCGATTGGACAAGCTTAACTTTGTGTAGTAATTAATATATTCATTACCATAGTCGCACGTTAAATTTAGTATTGATATAATGTTATAAATCTTATATTGTGTTGTATACTTTTTAGTTATGATAAAACCTTTGTTTATTATTGGATGCATCCTGTTTTTAATTTCAGTGGCATCAATTCTTATCTTCACATTACCTGCCATTACTAGTAATTTTGACTTATCAACGTCATATACAGCAAATATTGGTACAACTATCAGCGGAATAACTTCACCAATCATTAATGTAATATCCATTTACTTTCTTTATATAGCATTTACTAAACAGCAAGAGGCCAATGATTTGCAAAGAAACAGGAATGACGTTGATTTAGCCTTTAGGATTTTGGATGATGTAAACACTGAATTAAACAACTTCGCAATTAAAGAGACTGATATGCGAACGAATGAAGTCACAATGTATCACGGAACTATTGCACTTTTTAGATATTGCAAGCCTTTTTATGACCATCCCGACAGATATAGATTATTTACTGAACAATATGAATCGGATGTTATAATTAGTATTTTAATGTCGTATGATATTATGGTAGAGAAATTTAAAATTGCTGCACTGCCTATGGATATTCCTAAACAATTCTTCAACTCTAAGCTCAAAGTACCTTTGAGCTATTTGGTTAAGGTACAAATTCATGAGGTGGATGATATGGCAGATCAAATAAGAACCTTTTATAATAAATGGAGCGATGCACCTATTTGTCAGGAAAATCTAGATCCCGCAGACCAAATTTGGCGCTAATCATTTTAATTGGGACAATTATTTTACTGCCTATATATGCCGTCAATATTTTGTCCCATTTTACTGAAACGTGTTGATTTGGATAAGCTTACCTCTGTGTAATGATTTATAAAAAGGATAAGCCATAGCGAAATTAAATCCAAGTAATTTGTGAAGAATTACTTTCTATATCATTTACTACTGTACTAACAAAAAGCAGAAGTGATATTGCTTTTGAGCTATTTAATTCAGTGTTGTAAGATATATCTCTACCGTGTAAAATTCTGTTCCGATTTAATGCATTTGGAAAATTTACTGATTCTGAAAAATTTGCGGATAAATTTGAATTGTATTTAAGTGATTCCAGTATTGCCAGTCTGACATCACGTGGTGTTTGTTTCTTTGAGTCAAACCAGTTGGCAGCAGTATTCTCTTTGTTCTTACCCCTGCCTTTACTAAAAATATCTTTCTCTGTTAAGTCATGAAATATTCCTTCAGTTTGAATCAAGAAAACGGGAGTAGATAATTCGAAATCTCCACTTAAGTGTGCCTGAATCCCTTTTTTTATGATATGAGCTCTTTCTTTATAGTTTTCTTGAAAAAACAACTCTATATCGGGTAATTTCTTTTTATAATGCTGTATCATGTAATAATCTAAAACCTTAATTTCATTAAAGACCTGTTTTATATACAGCTCGGAGAGGGTTTTTATTGCTAAATCATAGTCGATATACCAGCCTTCATCTGAAAGTAGGACACTGAACAACTTATCAGTTTCATTCAATTTATCCCAAAAGTTAAGCGTTTCATCAGCCTGAAAAGAAATTATTCTGTTAATAAGGTCGTCTCTTCTATTACTCATTGTTTGCAGGTTTTTTCTCATGGATAGCACTATGGCAAGTGGTGCAAAGTGATATTAAATCATCTAAATGCTCATTTCGGAAGTTGTTATAATGTTTATGATGGGCTTGCTCTGCATTACTGCCACATTTAACACATTTATAATTATCTCGTTGAAAGACGCGCTGCCTAAGTTCTTTCCATTCTCTGGTAAAATAGTAAGACTCATAGGTGTTATAGCGTATACGCCCATAGTTCCCTTTAATTAAGCTATCATAATAAGCTTTAATTTCCTGTAGCTCTTCCTTTCTGTTATCAGCTAAAGTTTCGTTGTATAGAAGAGTCTCTTCCTGATTTACCTTGGAAAATGAGGTTGCAGGAGTATTAAGCAACTTGCCGCATTTCGTACATTGATCACGTATAGTCTTTCTATCATCTTTCTGATAGTAAATAACCATTTCGATCTGATCATTATTACAACATTGGAAATAATTAACTTTAAAAAGCCCACAATTGAAACATGAACTTGTTGTCGCATATTTTTCAATCTGTGATTCTAAAGTTTGGGTTTTGGAAATTGGACACATTTCAGGAAATGGCTTCATCACTGATTATGTCTATGCTTACAACATTCTCCATTCACAGACGGTTGTTTAACTGTTCTACTAAATTTCTCTAGAATACTAATTTTAAACTTCTTCGTGCTATCTTCTAATTCACGACCATCAAAATCAACAACATTTCCACACCAACCGCAACGGTAAATTATATCATAAGCATAACTTTCAGATGGTCCGCTTATTTTGATATTGTTATAATCTCCAGCGAATCTTTCACTATCATGTTTAACAACTTTGATTCTGCCAACCGGTGTTGAATTCATTTCATCCTCTTTGATCAACACAGTCAAAAGATAATACGGTACAACTAAATTCTCTTTGTAATCATCCCTATATTCTAGTGCTAATTCATCAAAATCAATTTGGTTTAGTAAAACTGTATCATTTTCTGATATGGAGTTGTCAAGTATAAAATCCCTTAATGTTCTAATTGATGGCTTTCCAATGTACTCAATAGATGTATTTTGCATAAAAATAAGGTATTGGATAAAGTTAATTAGCTTTTATAATAAATGCTTGCATGTTGAAAACTTGCATAACTCTCAACAACATTTATTTGCTTGTTCCAGTTAGAACGTACATTTCAGTAAGCCCTTTGCGATTAAATAACTCATCTTGCTTTCTAGCTGACACCAGTAAGCTATCGATTTCTCCATCAGGTTCGTCCCAAAGTGGGTGACTAAATAGCCTTTGTAAAGAAACACGAATTCGATCCTTTTGATTATCATCCATTATTGCACGGTAAAGTAATTTTTCTCTGTCATCACTAGTTATAAAGCTAAGACTAGAACCTAATATGCTTTTTAAATATGGAGCCCAAGTTAAAACAGCTCCTTTATGCCAAATTCTTCTTGCCTTAAGCTGAATATTTGTTAATTCTTTCCCTCTGGGATTTGTTATCCAATCGTTCAAGCACCCGTATTCTACCAGTAACGACGCTAATTCACGGAAATTTTCTAATTCTGCATCTCTAAAATCTGCAATGGATTTAAACGGTGCTGTTGAGGGTTCTAAGTATAAACTATTTGGGAATAGAGCTTTAGTTAACAAATCAATTGATAAAGGATAGTTAGAATCTCTTGATGCTATTGCAGTAAAATCTTTAAAATGCGATAATTCAACAGCATTAGTTATAATAACACTCTTAAGCATTTGTTTTGCATCAGCTCTAGTATGCTTTTTGTCAGAAACCAAGAAATTAATGAAATTATCTTCCGAATGTTTATCTGCGGATTTTGATGCAGTAAATTCTTCTAGCATTTCCCTATATATAACCGATAGCCTGTCTAACAGAGTCGAGGTGTAAAAAGGAATCTGTTTGTGCTTTGAGTGAGCCTCAAGATTTGTAATCATTAGATCGTCAAATAGCTTTTTGGCTTGATGGGTATCATCTTCTGATATATAAGCTTTAATATCAACATCCTTAACGTTATTTAATATTTGACCTGCTAATTTATGTTGTCCATCAAACAACTTAAGTTTGCCGTTTACTAATCTTGCAATTGAAGGTGCCAATTGTGGGTGATCTTTTAAATGATTCCGAAGAGCTATTAATCGCTTATAATCTATTACTCTAGGCTGTAATCCTTCTTGGTCATCATTTTCAAGCCACTTAACAGGAATTCGACCGTAGAAATATTTAACATTTAATATTCTATCCAAAAGTAATGTAAAAGTGATTTTATCAATGCCATCATCAATAGTTATATCATTATCAATAGTATTGAAATGAAAAGTCTTTCGGGAGATCTCTTTAAGCTCTAGGATATCCTGTAGCTTGATATTATTTTTCTTTTCATTAAACAACCTTTCAAGCTTAAGTAGATTTTCCAAATATAAAATAAACTTAACCATCTGCAAATGCGATTGGTAACCGCCTGCCCTGAAATGAAAATCGATGGAGCAGAATTTTATAAAAATAATGTACTGTTATATTTAACACACGAGGCGGAGCTTTTTATATAATGTCGTCTTTGGTATATTCCATTTTGTCTATTAAGGTTGTGAATAGATCCTGTAAAAAATCCTGGGCTTTATCATTATCTTGATACAGGTGCCGGTAAAAAAAACGTAGCATATACGGAGCATATCTTTTATAAACTTCTTCGAATGCTTTATGGTTGCCCTTTACTAAATACGCCATTAGTTCCTCATCGGAACAAACGGCGTATTTTTTAGAACGAAATTGCAGCATTCTTAATTTAAATTAATACGTAAATTATTAATTCTGGTCTTCAAAGCTCGAATTTTGTGGCTTGCTTGGTGATGAGTTTTTTAACGTAATGTCTGTTAACGGCACGTTTTTGTCCACTACTTCAAATTTTAAATCATCCAGCCAAACCTCACCTGTTCCAGCTAACAATACACCAAAGGCAAATGCTTTGCTATTCTGGGGAGCATCAAGAACGATCTCGTACTTTTTCCAGTCAGTATTTCCTTTAATTGCTCTTTTCTGCATGTTGTCGAAACCGAGCGCATTTTTGTCCTCTCCATCTATTCTAAACCACATCCCTGCCCATTCCTTCACGTCTTTACTTTTTATGTAACCTGTAAGTCTTACCCGTTTGCCCAAATAATCCGAAGGAATGAAGCTTTGCATAACGGTTCCGAAACCTTTTGATTCTTTAACTGATTTAATGTATCCAACATTTCCGTTTCTTTCCTGGTCTTTTACTACTCCAATTTGGTAGCTTTTAGGATCGTCACCCGCTAAGAACCATCCTTTTATATCATCAAAATCTATGGGCTTAAAAGCAAAAATGGTTAAAACCGTTAGTATGGAAGCGCCAGCCATCAAGTAATTTTTTAATTTTTTCATAGGTCTTTAAATTATCAGGTTAATATTTGGATCTATATACACCTGAAAAAAGCAAACGTTCAATAAGTTCGAAAATATTTATTAAAATTCTTCGTCTTTGATTCCAGGGGTATTATTTTACCACAAAGAATCCCATTAGCTGAGTATTAAATTCAGCTAGCTATGCATATGGTTTGTTGTTTACTGGAGATATATGTTGCCGTTAAGGTTTGGCAGCTTTGTATTTTACATAAGCCAGAATAGCAAATGCAATCAGTGGCGTTGTGACTATTGCGAGTAAAACAGATCCCCAATACCCAAAAACGGTATTCTTTCCGTAATTCCCTAAAGCGATTATGAAAAATAAGGCAAGTACAATGATAAGTACCTCTCCTCCTCCTAATCCAAATGTTGCTAGCGTCATATTATTTTAATTTGGTTAAAACGAAGATAGTAAAATATAGCTTTTATTTAGAATTGGGATAACTTACATAAATAGCCCTGGGCAAATCATGAAACACATCAACTGTAACCTGACATAGCCACATATCATGATTAACCAGCTCCCCTTTATAAGTTTCCATAACATAATTGCCCCCACCAAGAGTGTTAGTTAAGTCTTGAACGAGTTTAATCCTGTCAGCACCGTCAAATGGCTCATCACTCATCTCCAGGTAACATTCATTCGTATGCCCACTCACTTTATCAAGCATAGTGTCTGCTCCTTGCACCATTTCTAAATCCTCAGTATTACCGCCCCATTCAGGTAGATCTATATACCACTTGCCAGCTGCCGTTTTATAAAATCTAAATGTTTCTTTCATAATTTATTGTGTAAGATAAAACAAAAGCATCAAATCATTGTTCCTTGTTACGAATCAGTAATTGGCGTATCTCTTTCTGTCATTTTTAATCAAGATATGACGATAACGCCGGTTGTTAACCGGAGGTTAATAAATACAGTATAAGTTTAAAGCGGATTGTCTGTCCTCTATATTTTAGAGTTTTTAAACAGGAATCCGACAGGGATTCAACAGGGACCCAACAGGGAGTTAACAGGGACAAATGCCTGTGGAATTCCTGTTTAACCCTTGTTAGATTCTTTTTACTTTATAGCAACATGCGATTTCAGCTCGAATTGTTTATTTTTTTATTATAAATCATTAATTATGGGAGTTATTAAAAATGGAATTTTAGGCGGTTTTAAAGGTAAAACCGGTACTGTCGTTGGTTATAAGCTGAAGGATCAGGATATAATACGTGGAGTTGGTGATGGGCGCAAGGCTCCGTTTACCAACGGAGAATTAAAAAATCAGTCAAAATTTGGAGTTTCTCAGCGCTGGCTTCAGCCGCTAACTGAATTTTTACGGGTTGGTTATAAGGACTACAATACACGGTATGAAGGTTTCGTCGCTGCTAAATCTTATATTTCGAAAAACGCCATAAAACAGGACGACGCTGGTTTCCATGTGGATCCGGAACTGGCATTGCTTAGCTATGGCGACATGGATCTGGCCGAAAAGGCGACTGCAGTTTCCGAGAGTCCAAATACAGTTACCTTTAAGTGGTCAGGAGGTAAAAGCGAGTATGACGATCGTGCAATGTTTGTGTTGTACGATATTGATGGTCAGGACGCTGAGTTTGATACGGCTGCGGTAAAACGGGAATTAAAGACTGGCGTGTTTAACACAAGTGAAAGTTTTTCTGGTAGATCTGTTCATGCGTATATTGCCTTCGTATCTGAAGACAGAAAAAGAAGAAGCAATAGTCAATACCTGGGTGTAATTACCGTTCTATAAGTTTTTTTTTTTAAAAAAAAAGGTGCGTGCCATAATGGCACGCACCCCAATTAACGCTTTCAACCCTATGTACGGAAAATCATAATAGTTGGTTTTAATAAGTTAACACCTATTCCTTTTCTTCTTCGGCTTTAATTAAAGCGCCTAAAAAAGTTTCCGGCGACTGTGCTCCCGATATTCCAAATTTCTGATTGATCACAAAGAAAGGAACTCCGGAAATCCCAATATTTTGTGCTGTTTTTTCATCATACCTTACCTCATCGGTAAAATCATTGCTTTTCAGCATCACCTCTGTTTCAAGTACATTCAATCCACTCGCTTTGGCAATTTCGATAAGCACCCCATGATCTGCTATGTTTTTACCATCTGTAAAATGTGCTTTAAATAAGTTTTCTTCTACCTGATCAGATACACCATTCGCCTTAGCCAATTGGATTAAGCGATGTGCATCAAATGAGTTTGCCATGATCGACTGGTCGAAATTGAATGTCAATCCAACTTCTGCAGCTGTCTGCGCTACCTGTTCATGTGTGCCAATAGCCCATTCCCTGCTTTTACCATAGCGCTCAGCCAGGTAATCATACGGGCTTTTATCAAGCAGCGTTTCTGCATTTGGATCCAGCTCAAAGCTGTGCCATTCGATCTCTACTTGATCTTTATGCTCAAACTGAGCTAAAGCCATTTCAAATTTTCTTTTGCCTATATAACAAAACGGACACCTTACATCCGACCAGATATCTACCTTCATTAGTTATGTTCTATTTTGTAAATTGTTGTTTGCGTATAACGCTCCCCAGGTCTTAAAACCGTATTTGGAAAAGCCGGAATATTGATCGCGTTTGGATGATGCTGCGTTTCCACACAAAATGCACTATAAGGATGGTAGTCTGCTCCTCCTTTGCCATTTTTCACATCCAGATATTTAGCGGTATAAAAATGAGCAACAGGTTCAGTAGTATAAACCGAAAGCGTTAGCCCACTTTCTTCCTCATAAGTCTCTGAAGCTAAAGTGAGTTCTCCATATTCCTTGTCCAGTACATAAGTTTGATCGTATCCTTCCTCAGGATCCCAATCTCTTCCTATTGCCTTGTCGCCCAAAAAGTCGTGTTTAGTCCCTTCTACAGGAATAAGTTTGCCTGTAACCACATAGTTGTCATCCTGTTCCAGGTAATTACTTGCTGGCATCCTATGTATATGGTTAGCGATTGAACCGCCCTTTGGCGCCAGATTAAAATAACTATGATGGGTAAGATTAACTGCCGTTGGCGCGTCTGTTGTTGCAGTGTAATCTAAAATTAACTCGTTATCATCCGTTAATTTAAATGTGAGCTGCACCGTCAGTGTTCCCGGAAAATTCTCCTCTCCGTCCGGACTCACATATTGCAGTGTAACACTTGGAACGATAGTAGGCATAATCTCCCACATCCTTCTGTCTAAGCCTATAACACCACCATGCAAGCAATCACCACCATTGGCTTGCGAAACCTGATGTGTCGTCCCATCTATGGTAAATCGTCCGTTTTTAATCCGGTTTGCATAACGGCCTATTACAGCTCCCAGATACGGGTAGTTGCTCAAGTAATCCTCACTCGTATATTGATCAATGTCGTCAAAACCTAAAACAATATCCTGCCGCTCGCCATTCTTATTAACTACAACAAACTTATTTAAAATCGCGCCGTAGTTGTAGATCTTCACATAAGTGCCATGAATATTAGTCAGCTCTACAGCAAGAACTTCCTGACCATCAATATATTTTCCAGTTTTAATAAGTTTTGTCTCCATTGGGATATAGTTAGTTATTTAATGGTTGATGAACTATCGTGAGTTTTGTATATTAGGACCGTTCGTAATTCGCGAGCAATACTATCAATACTTTAACTTAAAACAAAACCAAACTTAAAATATTACAATGAAAGCGGAATTAATTAATAAGTTCTTAGAAATATACGGGCATGAGCCAACTGCAAATTATTTTACCCCTGGTCGTGTCAACCTTATAGGAGAACATATTGATTATAATGGCGGATTAGTGATGCCATGTGCTGTTACATTAGGAACATGGTTAAGCATGGCCCCAAACAACAATAACGTGATCAGATTTAAAAGTTTAAACTTCCCTGAGTCACAAGAATTTCCATTGCAGTCGAGCTATACCAAAACAGGCTCGGAATGGTTCAACTACCCACTCGGCGTTTTTCACGAAGTGTTAAAAAAACACAACATTACCACCGGTTTAGATCTGTTGTTTTCTGGGAATATCCCTATAGGCTCAGGTCTGTCGTCCTCTGCCTCTATTGAAGTGGCCATGGCCTACGCTTTAAACAGTTATTTCAATCTGGGTTATGAGAAAATTGAAATCCCATTGCTGGCCCAAAAAGTAGAAAATGATTTCATCGGTGTAAACTGTGGGATAATGGATCAGTTTGCGGTTGCATTTGGCGAAACCAACAAAGCAATTGTTTTAAACTGTGATACACTTAACTACAATATTGTCGACTGCAATCTGGGCGATTATTCCTTAGCGATCATCAATACCAATAAACCACGTAAACTGGCAGAATCCAAATACAATGAACGTGTTGCAGAATGTCAGACTGCTTTAAAACAATTGAATCAGGAAGTCTCATTAAACAACCTATGTGAGCTGAATGCAGAAAAACTCTCCTTACACAGTCACTTAATTACAGATCCAACTGTATTAAAAAGAACTACACACGTAGTTAATGAGAATGATAGGGTAAATTTAGCTGCCAAAGCTCTAAATGAAGGCAATCTAATAGAGTTTGGTCGCCTAATGTATGCTTCTCATCAATCGCTTAAAGATTTGTATGAGGTTACAGGAGCAGAACTGGATGCGGTAGTTGAATTCTGTTCAGGCTACGAGCATGTAATCGGTGCACGTATGACGGGTGCCGGTTTTGGTGGTTGCGCAATCGCTTTACTCAAAAAAGGCCAGGAAGAAGATTTCACGAATAAGCTTAACGATTTCTATATGGAACGTATCGGTTATCCGACCGCAGTTTACATCAGTGAAATTGGTAATGGCGCTTCGGTAATTTAATTTTATTTTTGCGCCATGCAGAAATTAAAATTAGACGACCTGAACCGTGTGAGTATTGAAGAGTTTAAAGAACAGGAAAAGCTTCCGGTAGTTGTAGTGCTTGATAATGTACGCAGTATGCACAATATCGGTTCTGTTTTTAGAACCGGTGATGGTTTTGCTGTTGAAGGAGTTTATTTGTGTGGCATCACTGCACAACCTCCGCACAGAGAGATTGAAAAAACAGCGCTGGGTGCAACACAGTCTGTAAACTGGAAACATTTCGAAACTACACTGGATGCTGTTGCCTCTTTGCGAGCGGATGGTTATAAAATCATAGCTATCGAACAAGCTTCCGGTAGTACCATGTTAAATACATTCAAGCCAGCAACTGATGAAAAATATGCTTTAATTTTCGGTAACGAGGTGAATGGTGTGAGTGATGAAGTGATGGCACAAATTGATCAATGTATCGAAATCCCTCAATTTGGCACCAAGCATTCCTTCAACATCGTTATCTCAGCTGGAATTGTACTCTGGGATTTCTTTGCTAAATTAAGGTTATAAAAATCTGTACGTCTATGGAGAATGGCTTGTTAAAAAAACTGTATTTCAAACCAGGATTTAAAGTACGCATTGCGAACGCACCAGATGATGTGGCAGCTATTTTAGGTGACACATCATCCATTGAAACCATTAAAGATGAAAACGAGCCCTATCAGGGAATCTTGCTCTTCGTGAAAAACAGTACTGAGCTATTGCAAGCCTTAGCTACTTATGGTTCAAAAATAAAAGACCAGGTGGTGTGGTTCGCTTATCCAAAAAAGAACTCCGGAATTGAAACCGACCTTAAGATGGAGCAATGGAAAGAACTGGATAGTTATAAATTAACGCCTTGCGCTTCTGCAGCAATCAGTGAAGTGTGGACGGGATTAAGAATTAAACCTGTTGATGCGGTAAAAGCGTCTGGAGTTGGCAACAACGAAATTAAAAGCAGTGCATTCTCTGAATATATCGATGTATCGAACAAAAAGGTAATCGCTCCACCTGAACTGGCTGAATTATTAATTCAGCATCCTAAGGAACAGGAATTCTTTAATGCATTGGCTTATTCGCACAAAAAAGAATATGTACTCTGGATTCTTACTGCAAAACAGGAAAAGACCAAAGCGAGTCGATTGGAAAAAACGATAGCGTTATTGAAAGCGGGTAAGAAAAACCCAACTCTGAAATAAACAGGATGGCCTTAAAATTTCACTTTTACCCCTATTCCCAACATAAAAATATCATCCAATCTTAGGGTTTTCATATTCTGCAGGTAATTAATGAGATAAAAATCATTTGTATTGGCCTCTATGTAAAAACCCAATCTACGTACAGCCGTATTTTCCAGGACTTTAGGTGGCTTTACGTCAAGTTCAGTATTAAAAGAAAGATGAGGGCGTATGGCCTCCGACCAATAGTAATAATCTCCCGGATATTGTCCCTTAGGAAAACGAAAGCCAAGATCTTTGTGAAAGGTATAACTGGCAAAAAAACCGGGATTAAACGGATACAACTTACCCCATTCCTTTAAATGTACTTCCCAGGGCTTGTACGACAGTTTTACGGTTGTGACATGTAGTTCTCCACCCTTATTTTCCGGCACATATCCATAGTGAAAAGATAAGTTACCGCGTTTGTTGCCAAATACGTCATACCCAGCTCCTGCACTGAAAAAACCTATACTACCAGCGTATTGTACGATAGCCTCATCCGGAATTAAGAATTTGAACTGCTGCGCGCGAACACTGAGACAGCTTACTGTCAGCAACAACGAAAAAATTATTTTATATTTAAAATGGTACACGCTCAAAACTCAATTTATTATTTACAATTTGTATAACTAAAAACTCTCTGTTACCAATAGAGCTGGTCACTATATAAGGAATCCCCGACTTGTCCGGGTAAAGCACTTCATGATTATGTGTGTGGGCATGCAATGACGCTAAAAAGCCCGGCGTTTGCGCAAAGGAAGCCATATAGTCTTCCCTTAACTTACTATCAAAGTCTAAGGAGTTTACCGGAACATGCGAAACAGCTACAAAACCTGTAACATCCTGACTAGGTTTCAATTGTTCCTTCATCCATGGCATATTTGGCACTTGACCATTAAAATCATATTCTCTGCTGTTTGTATCATGACAAATGAATTTAATGCCGCCATAAACAAAGGAATAGTTTAATTCACCAAACATGTTTCTAAAAGACTCTTTACCCCTACCTGTTTCATCATGGTTGCCGATAACTGCTACATAAGGCATGGTAAGATCCTGAAGCGTTCGTGAAATCCATAGCATTTCCTTTAGCGCTCCAAATTCTGTAATGTCACCAGCTAATACTACTAAGTCAATTCCATCAATAGCATTTACGGTTCTACAAAGTTTGACGGTCTCGTCACGTGATCGTTGGCTATCGCCAGTTAAAACAAATTTTACAGTGTCATCATTTACGCCGCTCCCCAACCGTTTTAAATTAGTGGCGTTTATATCCTTTAATGATATACTATCAAAAGTTTGATTGGGACTAAATTCAAAATGATTACAGCTGGATAAAATTATGCATATAAAAAAAAGAGTGAATGTTTTCATAACCTTGCAAATCAAACGCTTTAAAAAAAACTATTTGTCAGGCTTATCTCACACTTATACACTTTGACTTTTCACAAACATTAGTCAGCAAATACAGGTTATATATAAAACAAAAAACGCCAGGAAAAGTTCTTCCTGGCGTTTTTTGTTTTATATATTTCTTCCGCTTACGCGTATGGAATACCATCTTTTGAAGGCAAACTGCTATGCCCCATTAAATACTGATCTACCTTACGTGCAGCTTCTCTGCCTTCAGATATAGCCCAAACAACGAGTGATTGTCCGCGACGCATATCACCGGCTGCAAAGATCTTGGCAATATTGGTTTGGTACTTACCTTCCTCAGCCTTAACATTACCTCTGTTGTCTACATCTACGCCCAATTTCTCAATTAAGCCTTCTTTTTGAGGATGTAAGAAACCCATCGCCAACAATACCAGCTGACAAGGTAAATCGCGTTCTGTACCTGGTTTTTCTTTGAAATTCAAAGGGCGACCTGTAGCATCAATATCCCATTCTACATCTACAACTTTTACAGCTTTCAGGTTTCCGTTTTCGTCTTTAATGAACTCCTTGGTGTTTACTCCCCAGCCTCTTTCGCAACCTTCTTCATGTGAAGAAGTCACTTTAAGCACCATTGGGTAAGTTGGCCAAGGCATATTTTCAGTACGGCTCTGAGATGGCATCGGCATGATTTCGAATTGAGTAACCGATTTAGCTCCCTGACGATTAGAAGTACCAATACAATCAGATCCGGTATCACCACCACCAATTACAATGACATCCTTACCGGTAGCCAATATATCTTCGCCTTCAACTTTAAAGTTCTTCACTCTTTTGTTTTGCTGCTTTAAGAAGTCCATCGCAAAATGTACGCCTTTAGCTTCTCTTCCTTTGGCGGGAAGATCACGTGGAATAGTAGAACCACCAGCAAGAATTATAGACTGGAACTCTCTCAATAAAGTATTCAACTCTACATTTACACCAACATTCGAGTTGCATTTAAACACAATACCTTCTTTTTCCAGCAAGGCAATACGACGTGTTACCACATCTTTTTGCAGCTTAAAATCAGGAATACCATAGTTCAATAAACCTCCAGGTGTGTCGTCACGTTCGTAAACAACAACCTCATGTCCGGCTTTGTTCAGTTGCGCTGCAGCTGCAAGTCCGGCAGGACCAGAACCAATTACAGCCACTTTTTTACCCGTACGGATCAAAGGTGGCTCTGCTTTGATGTATCCTTTAGCAAACGCAGTCTCTATAATGTGTTTCTCTATTTCTTCAATGGATACAGGTGATTTGTTGATTCCCAATACACATGCAGACTCGCATGGCGCAGGACAAATCCTTCCTGTAAACTCAGGAAAATTGTTGGTACTCAACAAAATAGTTGATGCCAGATGCCAATCTCCTTTATATACAGCTTCGTTAAATTCAGGGATAACATTACCTAGCGGGCAACCCGACTGGCAAAAAGGAACCCCGCAATCCATACATCTGGCTGCCTGTGTATTTACCTGTTCAGCTTCAAAAGCCTCTACAAACTCATTATAATGTTTTAAACGAGCTTTAGCATCTTCTTTTACAGGAGCAGTTCTATCATACTCTAAAAATCCGGTTACTTTTCCCATTATATTTTTGAATTATTAGTTATTGTCATTTTTTGTCTTCTTTTCGGTGATCTGATCAATCCTACGCTTTAACTTTTTGAGCTCTTTTTTGCAACACTGCTTTGTATTCTTTAGGGAATACTTTAATAAAGTGCGCAGATTGAGTTGTCCAATCATTTAAGATAAACCTCGCTAAATCACTATCTGTAAGCTGGATATGTCTTTTCAGCAATACATTAATTCTTAGCTCATCTTGTTCGTCAAGCGGATCAAGATCTACCATTTCCTTGTTGCATTTGCTTGCAAAATCACCTTTTGCATCATATACCCAGGCTACACCACCGCTCATACCTGCAGCAAAGTTGCTGCCCGTACCGCCAATCACAAGCACTTCACCACCGGTCATATACTCGCAACCATGGTCACCCAATCCTTCAACCACCGCAGTAGCACCAGAATTCCTTACCGCAAAACGCTCACCGGCCTGTCCGCGGACAAACAACTCTCCGGATGTCGCACCGTAAAGCGCCACATTACCGATAATGATATTCTGCTCAGGCACATACTTGATCTCACTGAAAGGATAAATAGATAACCTTGCTCCTGATAAACCTTTACCTACATAGTCATTCGCTTCACCTTCCAGCTGTAATGAAATACCTTTTGCTGCAAAAGCACCGAAACTTTGTCCCGCAGATCCTTTAAACTTGAAGTTTATAGTATCGTTAGGTAAACCCTGACTCTTATAGATTTTAGATACCTCGTTAGAAAGCATCGTTCCTACAGCGCGGTTTGTGTTTTTCAGTTCAAACTCTTTGTATATAGGCTCTTTACTGGTTAATGCAGGTTGTGCAGCTTTGATCAGTTCGTGATCTAATATTTCTGACAATCCATGATCCTGCTCTTCAGTTTGATACAAGCTCAATCCGTTATCCGGTGCTTTGTACAATATCGCCGAAAGATCCAGGTCTTTTAGTTTCCAGTCAGCAGCTTCAACAGGGCGTACACTTAATGCATCAGCCTGTCCAACCATTTCCTGTACAGTTCTGAAACCAAGCTCAGCCATCGTTTCCCTTAACTCTTCAGCTAAGAAATAGAATAAGTTAACTACATGTTCAGGTTCGCCGGTAAACAGTTTTCTTAAATTAGGATCCTGTGTAGCTACACCAACCGGACAAGTATTTAAATGACACTTACGCATCATGATACAACCTGAAGTTACAAGAGCTGCGGTTGCAACACCCCACTCTTCAGCACCCAATAAGGTTGCTATAGCGATATCCTTACCAGTTTTCAGCTGTCCGTCTGTCTGCAGTACTACCCTGCTACGCAAACGGTTTTTCACCAATGTCTGATGCGCTTCAGCCAAACCAAGTTCCCAAGGTAAACCAGCGTGTTGGATAGAAGTTAAAGGTGAAGCACCTGTTCCTCCATCAAATCCCGATACCAGGATCACATCAGCGTGTGCTTTAGCAACACCTGCTGCGATGGTACCTACACCTGCTTTAGAAACCAATTTCACATTGATTCTTGCTGCGCGATTGGCATTTTTCAAATCGAAAATCAGCTGTGCTAAATCCTCAATTGAATAAATATCATGGTGTGGTGGCGGAGAGATCAAACCTACACCCGGTGTAGCGTGGCGAACCTTTCCAATCCAGTCGTCTACCTTCTCACCAGGCAACTGTCCACCTTCACCAGGTTTAGCACCCTGTGCCATTTTAATCTGTAATTCATCTGCATTGCTCAGGTAATAACTGGTTACCCCAAAGCGTGCAGATGCAATCTGTTTAATAGCAGAACGCATAGAGTCGCCATTTGGCAATAACTCATATCTCAATTCATCTTCACCACCTTCACCGGTATTGCTCTTTCCGCCAATGCGGTTCATCGCGATAGCCAGGGTAGAGTGCGCTTCATGAGAAATAGAGCCGAATGACATCGCTCCTGTAGCAAAGCGTTTTAATATCCCTTCAATCGGTTCAACTTCTTCCAATGGAACAGCCGGACGATTGTAATTGAATTCAAATAAACCTCTGATGGTAAACGCCTGATTGGTTTGCTCATTTACCAGTTTAGAATACTGCTTATAGGTGCTATAATCCTTTTTACGGGTAGCATTTTGCAACAAGTGTATGGTTTGCGGGTTAAACAAATGCTGTTCACCCTTGCGTTTCCATTTGTAATTTCCACCTGTAGGTAATATTGGGTCAGGGCGGTTAGCCAACTTAAATACCCTGTTATGTTTAATTAAAGTTTCTTTGGCAATTTCGTCCAATCCTAATCCACCAATTCTTGATACAGCACCAGTGAAATAATTATCTACCACACTTTTATGTAAACCAAGGATCTCGAATATCTGCGCACCATGGTATGATTGTAAGGTAGAAATTCCCATTTTCGAGAAGATCTTTAACAATCCATTATTAATGGCATAGATATAGTTCTGGATTAATTTCTCAGGCTTAGCTGCCAGCTCAGTTTGAAATCCGGTAATGGTTTCTAAAGCCAGGTATGGATTTACCGCTGTTGCGCCAAAACCGATTAAGGTTGCAAAATGATGTACTTCCCAAACGTCACCAGCTTCAACCACAATACCTACTGCACCGCGGTATCCTTTACGGATCAGGTGATGGTGTACTGTAGAAACAGCCAATAAAGAAGGAATAGCAGCATGCTCTGAATCCAGGGCACGGTCAGATAAAACAATCACCTGAAAACCATCCTCTACTGCATCAACAGCATAACGGCACAACCTGTCAAGGGCCTTTGCCAGGGCACCTGGATTACCATCAGCCCTGAAATAAGTTTGAAGGGTTTTTGATTGGAATACTCCGGTATCAATACTTCTTAGCTTTTCAAGCTCGTGGTTAGTTAAGATTGGATGCTTAATACCAACGCAGTGACACTGTAAGGCATTTTCCTCAAGGATATTACCGTTGTTGCCCATAAAGCCTGCAAGACTCATTACAACCTTCTCCCTGATTGGATCAATCGGCGGATTGGTTACCTGCGCAAACAACTGCTTAAAATATGATGATAAGTGTTGCGGTTTCTGAGAAAGCACAGCCAATGGAATATCAGTACCCATTGAACCAATTGGTTCTTTGGCGTCTCTGGCCATCGGCTTCAAGATCAAGTCGACATCTTCCCTGCTGTAACCAAATACTTGCTGATATCTGAATATAGACTCCTGTGATAAACCACTAAATACCAATCTTGGCTCCGGAAGTTCTTCCAGTCTGATCTGATACTGATTGATCCAATCCGCATAAGGTCTTCTGCTGCAAACCTGTTGTTTGATTTCTACATCACTGATGATCCTACCCTGCTCCATGTCTACGACGAACATTTTACCAGGTGTTAACCTACCTTTTTCAATGATCTTACTCTGGTCAAGTGCTAATGCTCCTGCTTCAGAAGCCATAATTACATGGTCATCCTCAGTAATGGCATATCTTTGCGGGCGTAAGCCGTTTCTATCCAGCGTAGCACCAATTAGATTGCCATCTGTAAAGGAAACTGCTGCCGGTCCATCCCATGGCTCCATTAGTGTAGCATGGAACTTATAGAAGGCTTGTTTAAGCTCATCCATGTCCTCATTACCATCCCAGGCCTCAGGTATCAACATCATCAATACATGCGGCAGTGAGCGGCCTGAATGCAGCAATAATTCAACTATATTATCTAAGCATCCTGAATCAGAGTTCGACTCATCAATTACAGGAAGCAAAATATTTAATTCTTCTGGTGTGAAATACGGAGAGGCTAAAGATTTAATACTAGCTCTAAACCAGTTCAGGTTACCCTGAAGGGTGTTGATCTCTCCATTATGCGCAATATACCTGAAAGGCTGCGCCAGGCGCCATGAAGGGAATGTATTGGTTGCAAAACGGGAATGCACCAATCCAAAAGCCGACACAACACGTTTGTCGCTCAATTCCGTAAAGTAAGATCTAACCTGTAATGAGGTCAGCTGACCTTTATATACAATGGTACGTGAAGAGAAGGAAGCGATATAGAATTCGCCATTAATTCCCTTTACCGTAGTATTGATGGTTTTAGAAAGGTAGTTCTTAAATACGTATAGTTTACGTTCAAAATCTGCACCTGCAGCAATCGCGTAAGGGCGTGCGATAAACACTTGTTCCATTTCGGGCTCTACAGATAAGGCCATATCGCCAATACCTTCGGTGTTGGTCAGCACCTTTCTAAAGCCTAAAACTTCAAGGTTAAGCTTCTCAGCTGCCCTGTAAATAATCTCTCTGCACTCTTCTCTAGCTTTTACATCTTTGGGTAGAAAAAGCATACCCACGCCATAATCTCCTGATTCATTTAAGCTGAATCCGATTTTAAGACATTCGTCATACAGGAATTCATGAGGTAGCTGTATCATAATGCCTGCCCCATCTCCGGTATTGATTTCTGCTCCAACTGCCCCGCGGTGATCAAGATTTTCAAGAATGGTTATGGCATCTGAAATGATCTGCTGCGATTTACGGCCCTTAATATGAGCAACAAATCCGATGCCGCAGGCATCATGTTCAAAACGCTGGTCGTATAACCCCTGGTTATCTTGTGTTAGTTCCATAAGTTCCGTTTAATAATAGTTTTGGTATAGTGTATTTAGAACACTAAGATACAAATAAAAAATCGTTAATTATAATATTCGCATAATTTTTAGGAACTAAACAACACTTTTGAAATATATCGCATCTATATTACCAATATGACAAAATACAACGATTGAAATTACGATATTGATACTTTAGTTATTTAGATCGTTTCTTTATCGCATATCATCAACACTTGCTCAGAATGGCATTTTTTGCCATAAAAACCGGTATTTAGCTCAAAATAAGAAATATTATTCATTTTTTTCAATTACAATCTGTTTAACATCAGCGAATTATGCGTTTTCAGCCTAAAAAACGCTAATAATTATGAATTTTGTTTTTGTAAACTAAACTCTTTTCCTACATTTGCAGTGGGCAAGTCTTTTACGATCAGCTCCCTTTGAACTCCCCCAGGGCGGGAACGAAGCAAGGGTAGAAGGTTGTAGCGATGCGATAAAAGGTGCTTGCCCATTTTTTACTTTTTCTATAAAGTAATCTGGCAGCACCCCGCTTATTATTCATTTATTATTTTTTGAAAGAGCTCAATGTAATTGCCTAATTTAGGCGAAAATAATTTGAATATATGAATACGTTAACCAATTGCTAATTTAAATAATATGAAGTTTTTCATCGATACAGCTAACCTGGACCAGATAAAGGAAGCACATGACCTGGGTATTTTAGATGGTGTAACCACCAATCCAAGTCTGATGGCTAAAGAAGGTATTACAGGTGAAGCTAATGTAATAGCACATTACAAAGCGATCTGTGCTATTGTAGATGCTAATGTAAGTGCGGAAGTGATTTCAACGACTTTCGAAGAAATGATTAAAGAAGGCGAAGCTTTGGCTAAGCTAGATCCAAAGATCGTTGTAAAAATCCCAATGATTAAAGATGGTGTAAAAGCAATCAAATATTTGACTGGAAAAGGCATCAGAACAAACTGTACATTGATTTTCTCTGCTGGTCAGGCTTTATTGGCTGCTAAAGCAGGTGCATCTTATGTATCTCCTTTCTTAGGTCGTTTAGATGATATTTCTACTGATGGTTTACAATTAATTGAAGACATCAGGTTGATATTTGACAACTATGGCTACCCTACAGAAATCTTAGCAGCTTCTATACGCGGACCGTTACATATCGTTAACTGTGCAAAATTAGGTGCCGATGTTATTACAGCGCCATTAGCTGCAATCACTGCA
This sequence comes from Pedobacter nyackensis, assembly GCF_900176505.1. Lineage (GTDB taxonomy): Bacteria > Bacteroidota > Bacteroidia > Sphingobacteriales > Sphingobacteriaceae > Pedobacter > Pedobacter nyackensis. Next base: position 136,751 of record NZ_FWYB01000006.1, read on the forward strand.
TTATTAAAACACCCTTTAACTGATAGCGGTTTGGCTACATTCTTAGCCGACCATGCTAAAGCTTCAGGTAAATAATATTTAAAAATACCAGTAATGAAAAAGCCCTTGATGAAATCATCAAGGGCTTTTTCATTACTTCTTCTTACTTAAGCATGCCTGCAGACAACACTTCGAACTTATCTTCGGCTAATACCTGCTTGATAAAATCGTAATCGATTTGCTCATCAGGAGCAATCAACACGCCCTTTACCCCTGCCCCCTTTGCAGCTTCTACGTCACGTGGTTTATCACCAATCATGACAGATAATGCGGGATCAATGTTATATGTCGCAATAGCTTCTAAAAGCATCCCTGATTTAGGCTTGCGGCAATCACAGGCTTCAGAAACAGTTGGATGATGGGGACAATAGTACGCATGAGTAATTAATGCTCCCTGAGCTTCAAAACTAGCGCTCAATGCACGGTGCATTTCGGCAAGTGCATCTTCCGTATAGCGGTTTTGTGCAATTCCACCCTGGTTGGTAATGATAATTAAAAGATATCCTTCATCATATAACTTTTTTAAAGGGGCTATCTGATATTCCAGGATTTTAAAATCTTCTAACCTGGTAATGTAATCGTTCATTTCGTGATTAAGTACACCGTCACGATCCAGAAAAATGGCTTTATTCATACTGATTATATGGTCTTTATTAAGCCTTAGCTTTGTTTTCTAACATATTTGGTAAGGATAACAATGGTTTGTCCCTCAATTTTTCCTTCAATCTGGTCAGTATTGTCTTCAACCAAACGGATGTTCTTCACTACAGTTCCCAATTTAGCACTCAATGAAGAGCCCTTTACATCCAATGTTTTGATCAATACAACAGAATTTCCTGCTTCAAGCAAAGCACCGTTACAATCCTTATGAACATCATCAACAGCACTATCTTCATCTTCAGCACCTGCCTTTGCCCATGCCAGCGTTTCGTCGTCCATGTACATCATGTCCAAACAATCTGTAGCCCAGCTTTCGTCTTTTAAGCGATTTAACAAACGCCAGGTAAGTACTTGCACGCCAGGAACGGCACTCCAGATACTGGTTCTTAAACAATTCAAATGTTTAACATCCAATTCTTCTGTTTTCTCAACCTGACCTAAACATTTATCACAGATCATGATGCAATTATCTTCGGTCCTGCTGGTTTGAGGTAATACCTCATATAATTTTACAGGTACTGCAGACTGACATAATTCGCATTTGTTTTCGCTTCTATCTAATAATTGTTGTTCCAATGTTATTCTATTTTATATTTAAAATCAAGATTGCAAAGGTAGTTATTTTTAGGGAGTCCGCCTCGCAATGTCCAGACCAGATCGCTAAAAAACCCTTGGCATTTTAACTTGAAACGTCGTCCCCTCTTCCGCTGAACTGGTAAATATGATTTCACCACCTTGCTGTATTACGAAGTCTTTACACAGTACAAGACCAAGTCCTGTTCCTTTTTCATTCAAGGTTCCATAACTGGAAGCTATGTTCAAACTAAATATCTGATTTTGCCTTTCAGGGGATATCCCAATACCGTTATCTTTTATCATAATCAGACAATCGCCCTCACTTAAAACGGTACTAATCCAGATCTTCCCATTACTTTTAGTAAACTTCACCGCGTTGTTTAATAAATTCCGTATCACCAGATCAAACATATCTTTATCTGCAAGAATGTTTGCGTCTTTATCAATATCAACCACCAGTTCTATTTCCTTTTTGGCTGCAATCTGCTCAAACATGCGTAAGGTGGGCAACAATTGGCGCTCCACATTTACTGGGATCAACGACATCGGTACATTGTGTAATTGATTTTTTGCCCATTCCAGTAAATTCCCAAGAAGATACTGTGCATCTGATAAAGACTTTGCCAGATGTTGTTCAGCAGTAGAACGTTCCTCAGTGCTCAACTCCATCTCATTCAATAAATGAAGGTACTGCTGTAATGAATTTAATGGGCTATTGAGATCATGTGCAATGATTGAAAAAAGCTTATCCTTTTCCTTGTTCATCAGCTCCAGCTTCAAAGCTTTCTCTTCAGCCCGCTCCTTTTGTGTGCGATAACTTTTACGCAACTGGATTGTTCCCACTGCAATAAGTATGGTCACAACAAGATAGGTAAAGCCCATATCCAAAAACAATTCGCCCCTGCCCGAATAAAATTGCTGTACACTATCGGGATAGATGTATTCGATACTAAGGACAATTAATACCAATACGATATTAAAAAAGTACCAGAATGCTAATTTTTTACGGGGGATAATTAAAAATATAAGGTATAAGCTTACAACGAAGAGCAGCAATATACTTCCCCCAACGCCACTATTGAAAAAGTAAGCAAGGGAAATGGCAACATTAATTTGTATGACTGATAATATAACAGCTAGCTTTGATTTACCCTTGTATCGGCTAAGGGCAAATAAACCAATCTGGATAACCAGAATTGCAAAAGAAATTAAGCCCGACTGATGGAGAGAAATGCAAAAATTGTATACGGTAAGTATAGCAACAGCAATTATCGTTGTTATAGAAATAGCATGAAAAATCCGACTCTCCAAAGAAAAGCGATCAGCGTCTCCTACCAACTGTTGCCAATTGCGTTCCCATTTAAGCTTTAATCCTTTAAACATTAATAATCCAAATTGATACCTCTGCAATATAAAAATTTGAGGCTTTTAATGAACTATAAATAAAAGAATAAATGTTGCAACAAATAACCTATCCTCATGCTATAACTCTTCCCTGAACAACAATAAGGGAAGATGGCTATGGTAAGCCAGTTTTTTAGTGAGGCTCCGGTGAAAAATACTTTCAAAAAAGCCATAAATCTTAGGCACAGTTATAACGAGATCAGCATGGTGTTCGTTCGAAAATTCCATGATTCCTATTGCGGTGTCCTCATGGTCGGTATAGTGATATTCCGGGCGTTCATCATCCCATAACAGATGTAGATCCGACATTTCAAGAATGGTATTGGTATCAAAATAGGCACCGCTCCGATCTACATTTAAAATGAGGAGTTTTGCCCCCAGCACATCGATAAATGTTTTTATAGCAAAAACGGGGGTCGTTTCTAATACTTGCCTCAGGTCGCAGGCAAAAACCACGGTCTCTATTTTTTTATAAACTGCCTGAGGCGGCACAATCAGCAAGGGCGCAAGGCACTCCCTAGCCAGATTTAGGGTATTGCTTCCAATGAGGACTCTTTCGAGTTTACTTTTGCCGGTAATCCCGGTCACAACAAGACCGCTATGCAATTGCTGAACCAGCATATTTACGGCCGCAAGCAAGGACCGTTCATCAGTCCTCACGTCTATTTTTGTATGTGCCGGCGCCAATGGCTCAAGCTCATTTTTTATTTTTGTTATTTTCTCCAGGCTCTCATCTGGTGTCTCTACAAAACCTTCTGTAACCGGAGCAAAAGCTGTGGGCGGTATCATGATGGGTTCGTAAGAATGGTATAACGTCAGCCTGGTGGTATTTAATTGCGCGCTCAATGCCACCGCGTACTTGCAGGCATTCAGCGCTTCCTCAGAGAAATCAGTAAGTACCAGCATAGACTCTACACCGTAAAACTGACACATCTGCGCTTCTATTGCCTCTTGTAATACAATAAACTCTTTGTCTGTAATATTTCTTTCACCGCGCTGGATCACCGACCACAATCCTTTGGAGGAGCGCATCAATAAAATAGGACTGGGTTCATTGGTAACCATTTCAACTTTGAACTGACGATTATGGTCATATGCAGTTACCATGGCATTCAATTCGATACTACCTGCACTGAATTTTACAGAAAATGTTTCCATATTATTTTTACTGTTAATTGAGGTTTTAAAGCCCCGGTTCGCAAAACATGTTTTTTAGCAATTTAATACATCGCCGAAACGTAGAGAATGAAATTTATAGCGCGGCTAATGCTTACAACAAATACTAAGCGCCAATGGTTTTATAAAACATCATAGGGATTCTGGTGTTATAAATCATTGTGGATCTTTCCGATTACATCATAAAGCAAATCCATGAAAAGGGGCCTATCTCCTTTCAGGAATTCATGGAATTATCTTTGTATTATCCGGAGATGGGGTATTATACTTCTGCCCATGAAATTATTGGCAGACAGGGCGATTTTTATACGAGCGCAACCCTTACACCTGCATTTGGCGCCACTATTGCCATACAGCTGGAAGAAATATGGAGGATCATGGGTGGTGGCGAATTTACCATAGTAGAATATGGTGCCGGAACCGGAGATCTGTGCAAATCAATACTCGACTATTTAAAAGACAATGAAAAAATGTACGCTCAATTGCGGTACTGCATCATTGAAAAAAGTCGGGAGATGCGAAATTTAGAAGCGAAGCACTTGCCTGATAAAGTGGAATGGTGCAGTTCCATCCTTGAAATTAAGGGACTAAACGGTTGCGTGCTGTCCAATGAACTGCTGGATAATTTCGCGGTACACCGGGTAATGATGCAGGAAGAACTCATGGAAGTTTATGTTGATTATCAGCACGGTTTTACTGAAATACTCCGCCCTGCTCCGCCCGAACTCAAAAAATACTTTACTGAACTGAATGTGGTGTTACCCTTTGGATACTGCACAGAAGTCAATACACAAGCCATTGCCTGGATCACTGAAATCGCTTCGGCGCTTAACAGTGGCTATGTCATCACCATCGATTATGGTTATGAAAATCCCACCATGTACAGTGCAAGCAAAAGCGAGGGTTCGCTACTATGCTATTATAAACATTCGATAAATGATTCTCCTTACCTGCATATTGGTGAGCAGGACCTCACCTGTCATGTCAATTTTTCGGCATTGGAACATTGGGGAAACAAGGTTGGCTTAAGCGCATGCGGTATCACCAACCAAAATTACTTCTTAATGTCTCTGGGATTTAGAGAACAACTTGTCCGGCTTTTCTCTAAAGACAATAACGTCCTTCAGGCCGCTGCCAAAGTCGCTGCTATTAGCCATACCCTTTTGATGGATATGGGCAGCAAATACAAGGTATTGATTCAACAGAAAGGCCTGAATGGACAAAAATTAACAGGATTGGCCTGTGCTATAAAGTCTCCTTTGTAGTGTTAATGGTTTTTTCTAAAGCCTTTAACATTACATCTTTATAGACAGTGAAATTATTCTGACGTGCTTCATCTGAATCACTCTCCTTAACAGATTTTTTACCGGCCTTTACTTCCTCCAGTTCATTTTTGTATAAATCACCAAAGATTTCAGGCTCTTTGTTTTTCAAAATCCTTACTGTGTGTGAATACTTTTCGTGCGTATCAATAAGCGTCGCTAAACTCTTCTCATTGAACGTATTTATATCAGCAACTTTTGCCACTAGCTTCTCAAGCTTTCCTCTTTCTTTTGCGTAACCCATAATTATCGCGAATATACGGTTATCTGTTTAACTTTTACTTTATCCTACCAATTCATTATCCAGGCGCACCTAATTTCATATGCTTTATATGATATGTGATAAAATTACTTTTTCTTTATAGAAATTACCAAAGTAATGTAGGATTAAATTTTGCAAACTACTAATAATTAATTAACTTATATTAGCCGACAAACAACATCTGGTCCGATAACTATTGAAAGAATTAAAACATTAAATTAATGCCTTATAAACCATTACAAACTGCAAAATCAATGCCTGATTTAGCCGCCTTTAATGATACCATAATGCCTTATCCAAGAGATAAGACACTGAATACCCTGTTTGAAGAACAGGTAGTAAAAAGCCCCGGTAACCTTGCGTTGCAACTTGGCGACGAGGCCATGACTTACAAAGAACTAAATGAACGGGCCAATCAACTGGCCAGACAACTCATTGAATTCGGCATAAAGCCTGCTGATAATGTAGGGTTATTGGTTACCCGCAGTTTTGAAATGATTATAGGTATGTACGCTATTCTTAAAGCTGGCGCTGCCTACATTCCGGTTGACCCGGATTACCCAATTGACAGACAGCTGTATATACTTTCAAACTCGGCGGTAAGTCTATTGATTACCGATTCAACGCATCCACTTAATGCGCTGATGCCTGAAGTTAAATCCATAAACATTAAAACAGTTGACTACAGTCAATATGACAGCAGTAACCCTAACTTAAAAATTGATAGCCGGCAATTGGCTTATACCATTTACACTTCGGGCTCAACCGGACAACCTAAAGGTGTAATGATCGAACATCACTCCGCTGTAAATCTGGTTTTATGGGTAAACAATCGTTTTAATGTTGGTGCTGATGACCGCATGCTCTTCCTCACCTCCATGTGCTTTGATCTTTCTGTTTACGATATATTTGGAATTTTAGCAACCGGTGGCACATTGGTAATTGCCGAACAAGCCCAGGTAAATGACATCAACCAATTGATCGATATGCTTCAGGAATATCAAATCACTTTTTGGGATTCTGTGCCTTCTACATTAGATTATCTGGTGAAGGAGTTGGCCGCTGGAAACACGGATTATAAACAAGATGCTTTAAGACTGGTTTTCTTAAGTGGCGACTGGATACCGGTAAATTTGCCTGATAAAATAAAACACTTTTTCCCTTCCGCCAATGTGGTCAGTCTGGGTGGTGCCACAGAAGCTACAGTCTGGTCGAACTATTTCGTAATCAAGCATGCAGATTCCAATTGGAAAAGTATTCCATATGGCCGCCCTATAACTAATAACTTCTTCTATATCCTTGATGATGACCTACAGCCAGTACCTAATGGCGATACAGGAAACTTATTTATCGGAGGTGTAGGTGTAGCCCGGGGTTATGCCAATGAACCTGAAAAAACGGCAGCATCATTTATAGCCGACCCATTCAATAGCGATTGCGGAGGGATGATGTACCGTACCGGTGATCTAGGGCGAATGTTACCCGACATGAATATGGAGTTTCTCGGTAGAAAAGACAATCAGGTAAAAATACGTGGTTTCAGAGTGGAGCTAGGAGAAATTGAGCACATGCTTAACCAATACGACCAGCTGGAAAGTGCAATCGTACTAGCCAAAGACGATCACTACGGTAAAAAGGAATTGATAGGCTATGCGGTTGCCAATGGAACTTTTAATAAGGATGCCATTATCAATTATTTAAAAGAGAAGCTGCCGGAATATATGGTTCCTTTATCATGGGTAGAAATGCAAAGTTTTCCTTTAAATATAAATGGTAAAATTGACAGGAAAGCTTTATTAGACCTACCCGTTCCTGAGCACATTGCCAATGCCTATACCCCACCTATAACCGACAGCGAGAAAATAATGACCACCATCTGGCAGCAAGTATTTGACATGGAAAAGGTTGGCACTAATGATAATTTCTTTGAATTGGGCGGTCATTCGCTAATGGCACTCCAGATTATGGCCCGGTTTGAAAAACAAACCGGAACAAAATTTCCTGCTGCAATTTTGTTCAAAAACCCAACTATTTCATCCTTGTTAGGTTCTGTAGAAAAAACAGACCGTGCTAAAGAATGGAAATCTCTGGTACCAATTAAATCAACAGGGAATAAAATGCCTTTATACATTGTGCATGGTGATGGCCTTTACGTATTGAATTTTAAAGATCTGGCAAAACATGTTGATGAAGAACAGCCATTATTTGGCTTGCAACCTGCCGAACTAAATGATGATGATGAGACAATACGTACCATGGCCGATATAGCCAGACATTATGTAAGAGAAATATTAGAGCACAATCCGAATGGCCCTTATGCTATAGCAGGTTATTCCTTTGGTGGATATGTTGCAATTGAAATGGAAAGGCAGCTAACTGAAATGGGCAAAACGGTAAAAATGCTGGGGATTTTTGATACAGATGCAGGAAACATCCTTTACAGCAAGTCCTGGCAAATAACCCTACTCAAAAAGATTGGACGACAGTTCCCTAAACTGCTGTGGGTGGGTAAATCATTCCTAAAAGATCCTTCAGGTACTTTTCAATATCAATACTATCTCCTCTTAAAAAAGATTCAACAACTGGGCAACAAGATTGGCCTAACAGAGGAACCTAAAGTAGATGGGATTTATGACCAGATCAAAGTCATTAACGAAAAACATCATATGGCTTTCAAGAGCTATAGTATGCAGCCGTTCAATAATTATGTTTATCTGTTTAAAGCAAAAAAACGCATCTACTTTGTTGATGACTTTAAATACCTGGGCTGGCAAAAATATGCTAAAAAAGGTGTGAAGGTCTTTGATGTTCCCGGAGATCACGCTACGATGCTACAACAACCGAATGTAAGTGAATTTGGAAAAAGCTTACAGGACGCCTTAAACAATTGCTAAATAAAATCAAATTTCTGATCTTATGACCATCAAACCAATAACAGATAATGATCTTGAGCCATGTGCAAAGATATATATACAAGCCTATAATCAAGCGCCATGGAATTACCACTGGGAATTAGATGATGCGCTAAAGTATTTACGTGAATACACCGTATCCGGCCAATTTAAGGGCTTTATAGTTTGGGACAACGAAGTGCTTGCAGGTGCGATGTTTGCGCACACAAAGACCTGGTGGACGGGCGAACAACTTTATATTGATGAGCTATTCATTGATCCCGGCTTACAAAAGAAGGGGTATGGAAAGATGCTGATCAATTATGCCGAACAATATGCCGCAGAGCAAGGACTAAGCACCATCACCTTAATGACGCATAAATTTATGCCGGCTATGAAATTCTATGAAAATATTGATTTTATGCATGCACAGCCTTTGGTTATTCTATTTAAACAAGTGGGCGGATAAATAAAATAAACATCGCTCTGATCATCATATAACGATAATCAGAGCGATGCAAAAAGGTCGATAATCTAATTCAGCTGAAGCAAGGCAGGACCAAATTCTTCAAACAGAATCGACTCCTTTTCAATTCCTTTCGCAATGAGGTCATTATATTGCTTTTGAATGAAGGCTGAAGGTCCGCATACGTAATATCTTGTTCCCGGAAACTGAGGTAGAGATGCTATTTTATTGATATCCAGGAATCCTTCCATCACCCCTTCCTGTTTGTCAGATGCAGTTGGAAGATCATAAAAGACATGTTGGGTGACATTCTGGTTTGCTTTGGTAATCTCATCTAACTCGGCTTTAAATGCATGTACGTTACGGTTTCGACAACCATGTAGCCAGGTAATTGGATGATTATAGTCTTTAGCCACCAGGTTCTGTAACATGCTCATCATTGGCGTTAAACCTACCCCGCCACTAATCAATACTACCGGCGCATCTAAATCTGCAGCTAATGTAAAGTTACCCGCCGGAGCAGTAAGGTCTACTTTATTCCCCTCAAGAATAAAATCATGGAGGTAATTGCTGATCTTACCGTCGGTATCTAATTCTACACCTTTTTCCTTTTTTACAGAGATGCGATAATACTCATGGGTTGGCGTACTGGAAACACTGTACTGTCGCGATTGATACAAACTCAGTTCAGGCAAAAATACTCTGATACTAATGTATTGACCAGGAATATGGGGCATCACCTTTCCCCCATCAGCCGGATGCAGATAAAAAGAAGTAATCTCTGCCGACTCCTCAATTTTCTTTCCGACAAAAAATGGTCTCCAGCCAGTCCAACCGTCTTGCTGTGCGGCTTTTTGTTGGTACAATTTTGTCTCATGTCCCGACATTAGTTCTGCCAGTTGCTGATAGGCTACTGTCCATGCATCAATAATATCAGCAGTTGCAGCTGCTCCTAAAACTTCCTGTATGGAAGCGATTAAATGGCGACCTACAATTTGATAATGCTCAGGTCTGATGTCCAAACTCACATGTTTATGTCCAATCCTATCCACAACAGGCATAAGTACGCCAGGATTGGCAATATTCTCTGCATAAGCCAGCACAGCCAAAGCTAAAGCTGTTTGTTGCTTGCCACTCTCCTGGTTTCCCATGTTAAACATATTCTTGAGTTCAGGATTGTGTGTAAACATTCTGTTGTAGAAGTGTTTGGTCAATAATACACCATTCTCTTTTAATACGGGTACCGTAGCGCTAATCAATTGTTTTTGTTCGATGTTCATAATAAATATATTAATACCTTTTTATCCTTTACTATTGTAAATTTTTTTAACTCTTCTTATTTTCTCAATTTCGTGATGCCTAGATTCAAACTTTCACTAAAATCAGCAATAGTTGTTTGCTCCAGTAAATCCTTTAATTGGTTACGAATGGCTTTAAATTCATGATGCAATGGGCAAGGGTTAGTCTCTGAGCAATTAGCTAGGCCTAAACCACATCCGGTAAAAATGCTGTTTCCATCAACTGCTTCTACTACATCTGATAATGGTCTTTTACGAGCAACATCATCCAGGTAAAATCCACCGTTAGGACCTTTAGCAGATAGCACTATCCCCTTTCTACTTAAGTCCTGTAAAATTTTAGCGAGAAAATGCTCAGGAGAATCAATGCCATTGGCAATTTCCTTTATCCCTACCTTATTGCCAGAGGCAGTTCGGTGCGCAATAAAAAAAACCGAGCGTATTGCATATTCACATGTTTTTGAAAAAACTCCCATTTGTGATGCAAAACTAATACATAATGATTAAAAATAAAAGACAAACATATCTTTTATTTTTAATCTATGCCAATCGCCTACCCTTAACTTATCACAATCTATAAGCTTTTTCTATGTCTCACCATAAATTTTAGCCTTTATCTTTTAATGAGAGACTATCTTCTTTCCCCGATCTGCTGGCGCCACATCGAATAATACAACCCTTTATCTTCCAATAAGTCGTCATGTGAACCAGACTCAGAAATCTTTCCTTTTTCAAGCACATAGATCACATCGGCATGCATCACGGTCGACAGGCGGTGCGCGATCAGGATTGTCATCTGTGCTCGGCTTCCGGATATCTCCCTGATCGTATTGGTAATTTCCTCCTCCGTCAGGGAATCCAGTGCCGAAGTAGCCTCATCAAAAATCAGCAAACGGGGCTGCCTTAACAATGCCCTGGCAATAGATAAACGCTGCTTTTCACCGCCTGAAAGTTTCATGCCATTTTCACCAAGGACAGTATAAATCCCATTTGAAGCTTTGGCAATTAAGCCCGACGCTGCCGCCCTATCCAGTGCCTGGTTGATCTCATCATCCGTAGCTGTAGGTTTAACAAAGCGAAGGTTATCTTTAATGGTACCTGCATATAACTGCGTATCCTGTGTTACAAATCCTATCTGCCTTCTAAGTGGATTATAGCTAACCTTTGTTGAGGAAATCCCATTAAAACAAATCTCGCCCATAACGGGCCTGTACAAACCAACCAGTAGTTTAACCAATGTAGACTTGCCCGCCCCTGACGGCCCGACAAAAGCTATGGTTTGTCCGGATTTTATGCTGAAAGACAAATTATCTATGGCGTTGTATCCGGCTGATTTATGTTTAAATACGACCTCATGGAACTCCAGACTTTGCAAATCGCCTACTTCAACCGAATTTTCCGGACGCTGCTCTACAGGTCGCTTCATTAGCCTGTCAAAAGTGTTTAAAGATGCATCGGCTTCCCTGTAGAGAATGATCATATTTCCCAGATCCTGCAAAGGTGTAAATATTGCAGTTGAGATAAACTGCATGGCAATCAACTCTCCTGTAGAAAGTACCTGCCTGAAAATCAACCACAACAGGATAAATAATATGGATTGTTTCAGCAGACTGAGTAAGTTTCCCTGTAAAAAGGAGAGCACACTTACTTTTCTTGCCTTAAGCATCTCCAGGTTAAATATTTTGAGGGTCTGCTCGCTTAATCTCCTGATCTCCGAAAAGGTCAGGCCAAGGCTTTTCACTAACTCTATATTCCGTAGGCTCTCAGTGATTACTCCAGCCTGACTGTCCGTCTGTCTGTTAATAGACCGCTGTATATATTTAATTTTTTTTGAGACCAGGCCGGTAAGCGAACCCAGTAAAAGCACTCCGACAAAGAACACGGGTACCAGCATCCAGTTTTTGCTGACGCTGTACCAGATCAGAAAACCGATTCCTACCAAAGAAGAAAACAACACGTTGATGAACGCACTGGTAAAACGCTCAGTATCTGTTTTTACCTTTTGCAGCACCGATAAGGTGGTGCCGCTCCTGCTGTCCTCAAATTCCTGGAACGACAACCTCAGTGTTTGTTTCAATCCATCATTGAAAATATGCATACCAAAACGCGCAACTGTCTTACGGGTTACATAATCCTGGGCTGCCTTACAGAGTCTGGCCAGGATGGCTATCCCAAGTGCCAGCAAAAGCCAGTATACAATACCACGTATCAGTTCATTTTCCGGAAGTTGATCTTTATTCGTTGCGTATTTATCAATGATATGCCCAAATATAATCGGATCCAGTAGACTGAGCAATTGCGCAGATGCTGCGAGTATAAGCGATAAGGCAACCAGCAATCGATGTGGACGAAGATACTTCCATAATATATGCATAGGCGGTCTGATAATTAAGCTGCAACATTAATAGAACACTTTTAAAGGCAATATGGTTGCATAAATTACGCTACTATGTGAAATTATTGTCCAGAGATAGAATCGATACTCATTTGTCCACTTCGTTGACCAGAGATATTCCAGACTCAAAAGCATCTGCATTAGCAAATGTGACTTCGGCTATTTGCTGCATTGCTTCCCGGGTGAAAAACCCCTGATGGGAGGTAATGAGCACATTCGGAAAGGAAATAAGTCTTGATATCAGGTCATCCTGAATAATATCGCCGGAAAGATCATGAAAGAATAGCTTCGATTCCTGCTCATAAACATCGAGCCCAAGATAGCCGAGGTGCCCTGACTTTAAGGATGTGATTACATCTTGCGTGTCAATCAGTCCCCCACGGCTGGTGTTAATCAACATAGCCCCTTTTTTAAAAAGTTTAAGTGTGTTCGTGTTAATCATGTGGTGATTTTCCTCAGACAGCGGACAGTGTAGTGATACGACTTCGGCGTCCCTGAGTACCTCTTCCAGGTTATCATATATCAAGCCCTCGCTAATCAGGTTAAGGTCAGGATATGGATCGTAAGCAGCTACCCTGCATCCGAATCCTTTTAATAATCTGTAGAATGCCTTTCCAATGTTTCCCGTTCCAATGAGAGCGACTTTGCAATTATGCAGATTAAATCCCATTAACCCATCAAGCGAAAAGTTTCCTTCTCTAATTCGGTTATAGGCTTTATGGGTTTTGCGGTTAAGGGTAAGGATCATAGCCATAGCATGTTCTGCTACAGCTTCAGGGGAATATGCAGGAACCCTAAGTACCTTAATTCCTGTCTTTGCAGCAACTTCGATATTTACATTATTATAACCAGCGCATCTTAACAGGATAAGCCTTACTCCATTTTCCTTCAACGCGTACAGTACTTCGGAATTAGCCTGATCATTTACGAACAAACATAAAGCATCAAATCCTTTTGTAAGCGTCACATTCTTTAACGTAAGTGTAGATTCAAAAAAGGTCAGTTCATGGCCAGTATTATACTGCTTGAGAAAATCATGGTCATATTTACAGCTACTGAATATTGCAATTTTCATTTGGGTAGATTTTCTGTAAGGTACTGTTATTTCCAGCCACTATTGCAGCCCCCATGAATTTATGCTTCCTATAGGAACACCACCAAATGCACTTGGAACAAGTTGGATTTGCAGTGTCTTAAAATGTAAAAAGAGGCAAAATGCCTCTTTTTACATGACTTGTGATCCCGTTGGGATTCGAACCTACTAATTTTTTATCGGCAAACCACCTGTAAGTGTAAAGCTTCCCATTGACAGCTGAACTTCCCTTAAAGACCTTAAGGTTTCTACAGCCCCTAATTGCTTGATGGCATCTACATAATGTATGTGTCCTTGCTTTAATTTCCACAACATGGAAATTTCAAGAGCCGCATTTGCTGTAAGTAACTTACCATTTGCATCTTCAAACCTTACTTTAAGCGTCCCTGCATAATTACCCGGAAGTATAGCCGATATTTTAATGACCTGAGTGGTTGAAGTAGTCACGATAATTCCACTATCAAATTTCACGGCAGGATCATCACTTTTAAGCGCTATTCTAGAACCAATAGGTACATTTTTACAACGTGCCACAAAAGTGAATTCCTCTTCTGTATTATCCTGATTGTAAAATGACAACTGATCTTCTGTTTTAATCTGAGGATCAAAATTATGCCATGCAGAAGCCCCGTTATGGGTAATGTAGGTGCTGGAATTCCAATTACCCAAAGTGATCTTCAATGGATTATTTTTTGCAAAAAAATCAGAAGTTATTGCCGAAATTACACAAATATGCTGTGTAGATGTTGGGTTGAGCATAAATGCTTCAGAAACGCCACGAATACCGGCTCCAAGAGGCCCCGGCTTGCCACCTTCTAGCACTACATCACCTATTGCAGCACCATTTTTGGCAGTGAAGCACTGGGTCCAGGCAGTTGGAGGTTGATTAAAACCACCCGTTGAATAAAACATTTGTACCTGCGGTGTGGTAATCTCTCCCAAAAAATTAGTATTTGCACAACGGGCATAAATGTAATTCTTACCTACCTGTGGCATTTGCCAGAATTGATTGTTCCATTGCTCTATCACCTGATCGGTATCCAATTGCGTATTCTGGTTGCAAACAATATCAATACTTTGAGAATAATCGCCCTGTGTAGGAATAACGCCAGTATCGTTGATGTTTTTGCGGCTCAATACCCCTCTCCATTGAGAAATAGCAATACCGGCTATAGTATTGGCTGTGCCTAGATCAAGGCCCAACCCCTGTACAAGGCTCTTGGCTAGCAATGCAGGATCCATGAAGATGTTACTCCAATAAGTGTCCGCATATACCCCACTACAAACATTTGCGATGTCCTGGAAAGTAAGTTTAGGGTTCATGTTTTTATAAATCTTGTACATTGCTTCGGTGTCATATGCACCGGCTTTTTGTAAAGCAATTGCAGCATCCCACATTTGCTGAATGTTCCTGATTTCCTGATTCAATTCTAGACCATTTTCAATTTCTAAAACATCAGTTTCTTCCGAATAATTTTTAGTTCTTAACATAGTGATGGTGTGTAATAAGGATGATGCCTACTCTCTTTAAGGCTTTTCAGCAAACGCCTGTTAATCAAACATTTTAATCTAATGATTAACCAAAGTAACATCAAATAAATCCTTTAAAACAGCGTATAACTACCTGATTTTAAAATCGGGTAGTTATACGCTGTTTTGTGTTGGATTACAGCTTTAAGTCAAACAATCCGGCTTTCACGGCAAACAGAACCAGTCCGGCGGTATTATGGCTGTTCGTTTTTAGTAAGAGGTTTTTACGATGTCCTTCAACAGTACGAGCGCTTAAGTAAAGTTTTTCAGCTATTTCAGCAGTACTCAGTTCACAGCAGATCATTTCAAGGATCTGCATTTCACGCTTAGTGATGGATAAAGTGATTTCAGAAAGGCTCTTTTGCCGTGCTGCTTTTAAAATAGCTGTGTACTGCACCGCTTGCATAGTTTGATGATTTGCATAAAACCCCGTATGATAAACACTATTTATGGCACTGATCAGTTCCTCTGTATCACAATTTTTAAGCAGGTATGCACTTGCCCCCAATTCTATCATTCTTGAGACAAGACTTGGCGATGAATCTAGGGAGAGCATGATTACTTTTATAGAAGGAAAATATTGTTGCAACTGTTGGTTTAGTTCAATACTGCTCATTTCCGGCATATCCATATCTATCAAAACCACATGAGGTAATGTTTTAGCATTTTCCAATAGTTGCAGGAGCTGGGGACCGTTTTCAGCCTGGATGTCCAGACAAAATTCTCTTTCGTGCTTCAGAAGCAAACAAAGTGCCTGCCTGAATAACTTTTGATCGTCAGCAATAGCTAAATGAATCATATAATTGCGTTAAAGGGGGATGAATAATTTAATTAATTGATTAATGGTTCATACACAATAGTAAAATAACATTAAAAGGGGGGAGAATGTTTTACCTTTTCCACTGTAATGCAAGCCTTTAGGTGAGCTGCAGTTGTTGTGATCCCAGATATAGTTACATCTGATGCAAGAGGTTTGCATGAATCTCAGAAAAGTAAGGAATAAAGGTTTACGGAAAAAGCAAAAAGGCCGTTAATCATGCGATTAACAGCCTTTTTTATTTTGAATCTTGTGCCCCATATGGTAGGTACTTAATACTTATAACAAAAAGGATTTTCTATTTAGAAAACGTTACAGTCTTAACGGCTTGGCTATTTGCTGAAAGTACGGTTACTTTTCCATTACTAGAAACTGTATATTGTGGTAACAAGGTATAAGAACTCATCTTGATATCCAATTCTTTTGAAAACTGAACCGGTGCTTCCATTAAGCCGTCGTTGGTAACCAAAACTGCTACCGGAACTTTTAAACGGGTAAATTCGTGATACTTATCTTCAAAGTATTTATTGTACTGATCATTGTAAATGAGTGCAAGTTTATTATTGATCACACCAGTACCGACCATGAGTTCTTGATCGAAGTTCTGTGAGCTCATTTTACGACTGATCGGAATCTCAAATTTTTTGCTGCCATCATTACTAAACGCCGTTACATTAATATCTCCATGTGTATAGTTGTAATTAGGGTTCGAAAGCTGCGAAGGACTAATAGTTCCACTCGTTTTTACTTCTTCTTTTTTATATTGTTCCCCGATCAAGAAAAAGGTATCCCCGTTGTAAACAATGTTCCTGGCGATAATATTTTGAACTGCTGTTTCCGCTTTAAAAATTTTAACTTCATTGGGTACCGAAGAGTTGAATAACCACATACCATTATTAGCTATTTCACCGGCCACAAAACTGGCTTTCTTCTGTGTGTACCCAGCAATGATAAGGTCGCCTTGCGGACTTAAAGCAGATGTATAACTGAGGTTCTTTAAAGTAGGATCAGTAATCATTACCGGAATGATCATTGGCGTACCACCAACAGAGAATTTATAAACTACGGGATAAATATATGACTTGTCGTATTCGTAGCTCGTCATGTAAAAATCACCTTTATCTGAAGCTAGAAAATCTCCGAAAGAAAGCTCTTTTGTATACCCTGAAAAACTGAATTGGCCCTTGGCGGTTTCTTTCAGGTTTTCATCCAAAATATAGTAATTTACTACATCCGGGGCATCTTTTACATGTGGACTTACACCAATAATCACGAGATGCTTTTTATCGGGGGTAACGCTAGTATACCATTTTCCACCATTTGAAAGCTTAAGGAAATTCATGCTGGCAATAGGAGTCGCGTCAGTGGCGATATTGCCATTTATATCAACCACTTTTGCTACCAATTGGTTTTTTAAATCCGCCTTGCTTTTGTTCTGTAAAAATATCAATGATCTGTTGCCAAAAACCATCAGATCAACTACGTCCACAGTGCTATTTGAAACACCCATATTTACACTAATATCCTTGCTGGTAACGATATTCCCAATCTTATCAACAGTGATGAGGGTGTTTATTTTTTGAAAACTTACTACTTTGCTGATGATGAAATAATCCTTGTCGGCAGTACTATAAGCATTAAAAGTAGGCTGTTTTTCAACCACAAACTGTGGACTGTTTTTTCCGATTGTAACTTTAATTTGTCCAAAAGCATTTGTGCTAACGAACAAGGTAATTAAGTATAAATAATATTTCATAAGATTGTTAATTTGTTGTCTGTCTTTTTTTAAGTTCGGCGAATAAAATGTCGTAATCTAATTTCAACCTTCTTTCATTGTTGCTCATGCTCAGCGAATTCATTTTCTCTAAAGTGCTTTGTCCACCCCTGGCGTCGCCAATTGCGAAATTACATTCCAATAGATTAAAATAAATCCCCATGGTGATTTCTTTGTTGATCCTGGCTTTTTTATTGTTCAGGTCTGATTCGGTTAGGGCTTTATTCCAGATTTCGTTAGCTTTCATAAGCTTTCCTACCGCCGAAGGGCCATCTTGTTGCAACATCAATAAACCTGAAGAAGCCTCATTAAATGCCATTGTTAAATCAGAATATTCACTATCTCCATTTTTAATGTAGTTTAGGATCGCATCTCGTTTTACGCTAGAATAGCCATATTTATCATTGAGCAGGTTATTAATGAATGTCAGGTTTGCCTGTAGTACACGTTCTTCGTTCTGTTTGATCAATAATTCATTATTCGATTTCAACTGGCGATCAGAATTAGCTGATTTGTATATTTTGTAACTGTTCAGTTCCGGAGGTGTTACACTTAAAATTTCTTTTTGCTGTGGGTCATAAACCTTTACTGCCATGGGATGGCGATAGGAAAATTCGGTATGATAAACCATCGATTTATAGGCTGATGTTTTGCCATCTCCGCTACTCAAATTGCTCATTTCTTCACCAATAGACCTTGGTTGGGTATGATCGAAACCATAAAATAACACCACGATTTTTAATGCATTTGACGGGTCAAGCTGATAGCCCTCCAATTTGACATAAGTACTCAAAATGGTATTATAATCATAAGATGATTGCAGTTTTGGCAGTTCGACAGTTTCAAGGTAAGGTTTGGCAACAAATTCTTTTTGAGGCTTGCCTGACGCCAACAAAGACTGTTCGACGATTTTTTTTCCTATTGTTTTTTTATTGTATTCTGCCATAGCCTTCTCATAGCTTTCATTTGCAGATTTTACCAAACTTGCATAAACAGCAATTTCTCTGTTGTATTTATCTATGGCTTCTTTTTTTTGTTGTTTATAATCCTCTAAAAGCTGCTTGTTTTTTACTTCATAAGCAGGTTCCCCAACAACCTGATAATTTTTTATACCTGCAATTGTTGCCGAAGGTAGTCTATTATAGCTGTAGCTGATTTTTTCTTCTTTAAGTCTTTGACCAAAGCTGTTGTTCATATTTAGACACAGCAATAACATACAAAAACCGAGATATCTATTTTTCATAATTTTGGCGTTAATTTAACAGGTAATTAAGGTTTTTCAGCCAATGCCTGGGCATTGTATTCATTAATAATATCAATGATATTCATCATACCATAACCTTTTTGTTTTTGCTCCACCTTGCTGGCAAGCGCTGTATTATCACCAATAAGCTTATTGATGTTTTTCTTAAACCCTAAAGTTAAATCAGCACCAATAACTGGCGCTTCGTTTCCTTTTGCCCAAAAAATTTGCTTTTCTGAACCATAGTATGCATAAGTCGTGATTGCACCTGGTTGCGCCACAAAAACAAAGTTTTTACCTGGTTTGCCAAATCTAAGCGTGCCATCATAATTAACACTTCTATATTCGGTATTTTCAATAGTATAACTTATTAATTCATTTGGCTTGTAAATACGCTCGCTTCTCCCGTCTTTTTCTTTATAAAACAAACACTGTTTTTGATTTTTTTCCTTGTAGTTATTATAAACATATCCATTGATTACAGTGCCGTCAAGTGTAACTACAGTGCCTGGATAAAGTTTTAAACTAGGTAATGGATCGATGTAATCCTGTGCTGTTGATTGAGAGCGAACCCCAATTACAATTAATAGAAGAAATAATATTTTTTTCATAATTAAAGAATTTAAAGCGTAAAGCTAATCAAAAACGTCTAATTATAAAGATTTAAGAACCAAACTATTGAATAAGTGAAAATATGTTATTAGCTCAAAAAAAAGATTACCCATTTTTTAACCGCTGCTCCACAACTTTTGGGATTGATTACCTATATACCCACCTAATCAATGATAAATATCAATTATATATACAGCGAAAAGAATAAGGGAAAGTTTAAGTTACTGACAGTGATATTGTCAGTAAACAAAAAACCCTTGCAAATTCGATTCGCCGAATCACTCACCTTTTATTTTATACATTTTAACTGCAATTACTATAGATAAATTTTGATAAACCTGCCTGGTTCATGATCTGACAGATAATTTCTGCCGTGAATGAAATAACATAATTTTTAAAACGGATAAGTATAGAGTGTAATGATGTTTTTCTCCTCTTTTCCAACCCTATAGTTACCATGCCCCCAACCAAGATTACGGTGTATAAGATGATATACAATAAAATCGAAGGTAATATTTGAAGGAACTTTAATGGATACAAATCCATTCTCATCAGTTACCCCCTTAAGGGTTGAGGCCTTAGCAACATCTGCTACGTTATCGGAATTAAGTCGGACACCACTAACTGGATGGGCTGCAACCCCCAGGTTTTTTAATGGAGTCCTGTAGTCAATATTAGATATCAGCCTGATGTTTAAAAGACCCGAAAATTCAGATACTTTGATAACCTTTTTTTTTTCGATATCAGCAACAATCTGAACGAACTCATCGGTACGGTATTTAACCTTATTTACTGTAGGAGAATCCGTAGTCACCAGATAATTTTTAGGCAACAAATCCGAAAAATAGGCTACACCTTCATGATCTGTTAGGACTGTACCAACCAATGCATTAGGATTTGGCGAGCTCGTACTGAAATTAGTCTCTGTATCATAAACTGAAACCTTAACACCAGCCAAACCTTTCCCAGAATCATCATTAAGTTTGTAACTCAACTTTCCTGTATTGACCCCATCAACTACTTCAACATTTGTAATCTTCTTACAGGAGACTGTCAAAACAGACAGTCCCAGCAGAAGTATTGTTTTACATTTCATATTCTTATAAAAAATAAGCGTATTTATAATTCAGCTATTATTGATATATAGTCATTGAATAGTTAAGCGTAGCATCTTTCTGGACAGATACACTATTATTATAGTTGTAAGATGCATTTGTTAATGTATTATAAAGATATACCGCGTATGATTTATTAGAGGGGATTTTAAATGTGATTAAACCAGCGTCGTTAGTAACTCCTGAAAAATCTGCGACTTTTAAATTGACAGTTGTAGAAAAGGTATAATTAAATTTATTGGATGGAATCATGATTACACCGATATTTTTTAGCGGTTGATTATTGTTGTAGGATCTAACCGTCATTGTAAATGTTCCCGAATGATCCGTGACTTTTGTCTCTTTATGCTTAACAGCACCCGTGATTACCTGGACATATTCCTGAATGAAATAGGTTACATTGTTAACCTTCGGAGAATCTGTAACAAGCAGATAATTTTTTGGATTAAGATCTCCAAAGTCAACCTGGCCATTTGGATCTGTTAAGCGTGCATCCAGAAGGATCGTTGTATTTGAATAATTGTCCTGACGATCCATTAAAGAAACTTTTACGTTTGGCAATCCTTTTCCGGCATCGTCAGTCAGTTTATAGGTAAGTTTTCCACTGGTAGAAAGCTTAACTTCAACATTAGTAGTTTTTTTACAGGAAGTAAACACTGCCAAAAGCAGGATTAAGAAGGTTAATTTTGATTTCATGATGTTTATTTATTTTGGCGCAAATATATTATAATGATTGAGTTGTTGTTAAATATTTTTTTTAATTAAAAAATAAATACCAATATTGCTATTCTCCTTATGGTTTTAATAGAAGTCATTAGCTATTGCGAATCTCATACTATCGCTGAGCTACAAAAAGTAAACTTCAGGATTGCCTTAGCCAGATTGATGGGTTACCCCTAACATCGATAATTTTGGGGAATCGATAGTTGAAATCAGCACATACCATAGATTTCAAATTTTCTGAAGCAAATCCTGACTTAACAGATAAAGAAATTGATGAGCATCCCGATATGATCAGGGAGTGGAAATATCAGCTTGAGTCGCTCTAGGGTTCCTCGTTTTGAGGATCGGAGAAACTATTACAACCAAGTACCTGGATTCCTATTCTTTTGTAACGACTACACTTGCCACAGATTGCCAGTTCCAGATCACCTGATCATAAAATGGTTCATCTGCAGATCCTCCTTTGAAAATGTAAAAGGTTCTTTTGCCATCTTTATAATAGTTTTTAGCTGACTCCATTTGTCCAGCAGAGATTCCCGTTAAAACTTTATTCAAGTCAAAACTGAAAGTAGCCTTATAGTTATCAGAGGGGTCAATTACGATTTCGTTTACTGAAAGATTTGCCTCAAAAGGAAGCGAACTTCCGACAACCACGCTGTCTATACCACCAAGAATGTTTTTAAATGTACCCTTGAAATAAAATGCATAATAATTAAATGCCAATCCGGGGATCAGTGACTTCCGGCATTGTAGTTTAACGGCGACGTCTTTATAAGAACCGGAAGGTAATTTTAATACACCTGCCAGCGCATCCTGACTAAAAATATTCAAATTCTTTTGGACCGTTATTGTCGTATCAAGCAAGCTGTTACTTTTTCCGACAAAGGAAATTTTTTCTACATAAACAGTTGCCGAAGACCATGCTACATTTACCGTCGTTGTCGTATCAACTACACTCGAAACCCCGGTTTTAATACCATTACTTGAAAATTTTCTGACATTAGAGCTTGAAGCGTTTGCAAAATAGGAAATGTTGCCAAAACCAGTTTTTTCTTGTTCAGAATTGTTATTCTTCTTACAGGATAAAGCGGCTGTACCGATAACGAGCAATAAACTAATGTAACGGGTTGCGAACAGCGAGAGAGATTTCATAGAAGTCTGAGAGTTAAAATATTCGATCTAAATATATAAAGAATTTTTCATAGCTGGCAATAGCCCCGGCTTCCTACTACTAAGGAAAATACTAAACTGCAATCTTTGGAAAAAATCCTAACGCAAATAGTACCGCTATCCCTTCCTGCAAAAAAAGCAGTTTGCACTTGAGCCTAAAATTGCATGAACAAACTCATGCTTATAAGCCTGGTTGCCAATAAAGTTTCAACTAAAAGACTTTTTATAAAACTATTGCGCTGCTAAAATTGTTTAAAGAACTCATTATTAATGCAATTAAAACAAAAATCATGAAAAAGACACGCCCCTGTTTATGGTATGGCGAAAATTATTGTCAAAGATATCCAGGAAGCTGCAAAGGAGTAATTGCATTAATACCTCACTGATGTCTGTTTTATTCTATAATTTATTAGACAGGTCGAAAACTTTAAAAAATATTTCTATGAAAACATTACAGTTCACAAAAGAGATCAAAGCACCGGCTCAAAAAGTTTGGGACACGCTTTGGAACGAAACTACTTATCCCCAATGGACAGACGCCTTTAGCCCAGGTGCCGGTTCGACCGTGCAAAGTGATTGGAAGGTTGGAGGCAGAACCCTCTTCGTGGATGGAAAAGGCAATGGCATGATTAGCACCATTAAAACCAAAAATGAACCTTATGACATCGTATTTGAGCACCTAGGAGAAGTAGCTGATGGCAAGGAAGATACCATTAGTGAAAAAGTGAAAAGCTGGGCAGGTTCGCTTGAAGAATACCATCTTTCTGAAGAAGACGGGATTACTAAACTTAAAGCTTCTGTACAAACAGGAGAAGAATGGGAAGAGACGCTGAACAAGGGCTTTACTAAAGGCTTGGAAGAAGTAAAAAGACTCTCAGAGCAGTAAAATATTACAATGATGATCAATAACTACTAAGCCCGCATATACTTTCAGATTTATAACTAACCATAGTAAATTCCTAAAAAATACGATTATGCCAAAATTTAATCCTTATTTAAACTTCGACGGCAATGCCGAAGAAGCGTTCAACTTTTACAAGTCCGTTTTCGGTGGCGAGTTCTCCGGAGGTATCATGAGGATGGGTGAAATGCCTGACAGCGAAAATATTACTGAGGCAGAAAAAGGCCTGGTAATGCACGTGTCATTGCCAATAACTGGTGGCGATGTAATAATGGCTTCAGACATTATGCCTTCTGCCGGACAAAAATTAGTGGTCGGCAATAACAACTACATTTGTATCAGCCCTGAAAGCAGGGAAGAAGCAGACCGCTTGTTTGCGGGTCTATCTGAAGGTGGCGAAGTGGAAATGCCCATGCAAGATCAATTCTGGGGTGATTATTTTGGCAGCTTTAAAGATAAATATGGGGTGTGCTGGATGATAGATTACGGTGTCGCTAAAGAAGCGAAATAATCCATAGTCAAGGGAAAACCACTTTTCCTTGACTATGGATATTTGTAGTCAAGGAAAAGTTAGAAAATGTTGTAATATTTTTTAACGCAAAAAGCCTCACATTTCTGTGAGGCTTTCGTGATCCCGCTGGGATTCGAACCCAGGACCACTACATTAAAAGTGTAATGCTCTACCAGCTGAGCTACGGAATCGTTCCCTTTTTGAAGGAATGCAAAAGTATAAAAATTATGCGGATTTAATACCTTAACGAAGACTTAATTTTAGTTTAACGCAGCACTTCCTTATAAACTATTGATTTATAGAGAAAAAGAAATTCTGTTTTTAACTGAAACACGAACCAAATCTTTGATTTAGGCCTTCCTGGTGGAAACACGACGTGCCATTGATACCTTATTCAGGCTTAAATCTCTAAAATTGTCAAGATCTTTCTTTAATTCTACGATTAACTTTATCAGCAATTCGACATTGTTATCATCATGATTCAACAGTCTGTAATTATCCGTATCAGGCAGACTTAACTGACGTTTCAATACAAGTGGTATTTTGTAACTCTGTGCTGTTAAAGCACAAGCATACAACGATAAACTTTCTATAATCCCTGATAAAGTACGGTCATAGTACGGGATTAATTTCTTATAACTTTTAGATCGCTTAAAAACCAAGCGATAAGGTTTAAATCTATGTGATTGCGAAACAATGAACTCGTCTGCCAGGTCTTCGTCTTCATCTATCCCAAATCTTAAGGCAATCTCAAGTTTATATTCAATCAGCCGCTCCATTGTAACAAGACAATTTTGAACAATGGGATCGTCAATTTTCATAAAGAAATCATGATGATCTATGGATTGTTCCCAGGGATTTCTGAAATCTGCGGCGTACATTTTCATAGATTTCTTAAACGTAAAATAGTAAATAAACTCATAAATATCGGAATGCATATAGGTAACCCCCACTCCCAGCCCTCTGATACAGAGGTTCAAATCAAATGGGTCATTTCTCGATATTTTCATAAATACTTAATCCCTTTTTATGTATTGTTCAATAATATGACATTATTCTCGTAGAATGAAATGGGATTAAAAAAATAGGACTTAATAAGTTGTTACCTTTACACCTTTAATAGCACCAAGCAAAAATAGAATGACAAAGCAACGTATACACATCTGGGCAGGAACATCAAATAAGACACAAGAACAATTCTACAAGTATTTTGACCAAAACAAATTTATCAAAGATAACCACAGGTTCAAGACCGATGAAGCCTATGCAAGAAATACCCCAGACTTCAATCTCCGCTCCCAGTTCAGCAAAGACATCAATAAACAATATGATTACGATGTAGATTGGATCACAATTTACTACAGTCGCAAAAGAATCAGTATACAAACTGCCATAGAAGAACTACCAATCTGGAATGATCAAACGGAAGTTGACATCTACCAAGCGTGCGTCAGCAAAGGAATCTCCACTGTAAATGTCATACTTGGTTATGCTGATGACGAGCTTATTATAGACAAACCACTCGAAAATTATAACGACATGCTCTATATTGGTAGTTTCAACATCCCTGGCTAAACAGATAAACCAAGTAGCGGGCTAGAGAATCATTCCTTTCTTGATGAATTTTATACTTTTAACTCACTAAAACTTAAATATTGAACAAACCTCGCCAATTCGGAATGATTCGGACTGGCCGCATGAGGTAGTGACTCCAACCAAACAATAAGATCTCCTCCAGACTCATACTATTCATTAAACTGAATTAGCGCTTTATCATAAAATTCCCTCCCTTTTAAATTAATAAGCCATGCGCTAAAATGTTCGTGATCTCTGCAAGTGCTATATAGAAAATAATAGATTTCAAAAAGACCTATTTGTATGTCTAAGATATGGGAAGAATCCCCACAAATGAGCGCAATTTTTAACATACGAGAGCATTAAAATTTTTAGCGTAAAGTCAGATTGATAATGTTCGGATCTTTGTAGTACCTGTATACCTCTTATATACCTCTTATATACCCGTCCACTTGCTTCGGGGATCCTTCGGTCTTGCGTCGGGGTTGCTTCGGTTCTGGCTAACGCAACCCTGACTAAAATTTGATTGACGCACAAAGTATCTCCGTTTGAATAGGACAGGTATACTGGAGGTATACTGGAGGTACACTGAAGGTATACTGGAGCCAACAGCTCTCGTCGAACTAGCTTCCCATTTCCAGGATCTTATCGAACTCTTCTGCCCTTATCCATATGGTAAGCGCTTGGGCTAGTGATAGTAATATGGTTTTTAGGGCAGGTAAAGATAAGTGAGGAATCAAATGAGATTACCGCTATACCAGAGCTGTTAAACAGTTCGTTTATAAAGGGCAATTAGAACGGAGAGTGAAAGATGCGGAATAGTCAAGGAAAGGCAACAAGATATCCTTTAATGCAAAAAGCCTCACATTCTGTGAGGCTTTTCTGTGATCCCGCTGGGATTCGAACCCAGGACCACTACATTAAAAGTGTAATGCTCTACCAGCTGAGCTACGGAATCATCGTTCTTATTTGAACATTTACTCTAAGCGTTTCCGTTTAAAGTGATGCAAATATAGGGTTACGATATATATTCTGCAAGAAATTAATCGACAAATCTATAGTAGGCTGATTTTAAGAGAGATTATTTACAATCGACCTGCTCCAGTGCCCAGTTTTATTCAAAAAAAGCGCCAATCCAATGCAGGAATACATTTTTTTGGCATCAAATAATCACTTGGTTTTATCAGAATGTCCCAGATCTTTTTCCGGACTCACCACATCTCGTATTAATTGTTTCAATTCTTTAACCTCAGGAAAACGGCCTTTCGCTTTCCGGTCGAATACAATCATCTCATTTATGCTAATAATATAGGCCCCTCCTATTTCTGCAGGCTTTAACAATACACCACCAAGTTCATCTGTAAAAGTGCTCAACAGTTCTTGAGCCATATAAGCCGCTCTAAGCATCCATCCGCACTTCGGACAATACTCAATAGTCACCGTAGGTTTTATGTTGTTCATTAAGCTAATATAAGTATTAAAATAAAGAGAGGGTGCCGTCAGAACTACTTGGATTTTTCTTTAAGCAACTGCATTTCTTTTTTCAAAAGCTCAATTTCTGCTTGTTGCTCTTTAATAGCCGCCACGAGCACAGGAATCAGA
The DNA here is from genome assembly GCF_900176505.1 of Pedobacter nyackensis. Taxonomy (GTDB): domain Bacteria; phylum Bacteroidota; class Bacteroidia; order Sphingobacteriales; family Sphingobacteriaceae; genus Pedobacter; species Pedobacter nyackensis. The sequence goes on from NZ_FWYB01000006.1 coordinate 163,906, forward strand.
TCAGCGGTCTGCACTTCACTATATTTTGCTGTTTTTGAGTTATTCTTACCCGCCGGATACATTTTAGAGGTCTCATGAACCATAGCCGGGAAGTTAGCTTCTACATTACTAACTAAAAAGCCATACTGCTCGCCTGCCGGAAGTTTAAGATGCTTGTATTTATTTACATCGTATTTAAAAGTAACCGGCTCCAGATTTTTTAATTGTTGTGTTGAATTAGAAATTTTGTCAACATTAACCTTTAAATCTGTTTCTTTAATTTTTTGCGCACTAACAGTTAAAGTAGCTGCACTTAGTAAAAGTCCCATCACAGAACCTTTAAATAATAAAGTTTTCATATTTATAAATTATCGTATAATAAAAAAAGAGTGAATAGCTTCAGGCTATTGTAGATAAAGCTTATAAATCCGCGTTGGGAGGCGGATATGGCAACGCAATATAAGTGGAAAATATCCCTGGGACCATTGTAGGCCATACTTTTCCGGAAAAAGATGAAATTAATTCCTTAGCGTCAGCTCCATCAATAAAATCTTCATCCGCAATTTCAAGCTGCTTGGTTTCCTTTTCGGCATCCTGATCTTCATCAGTATTCTGTTCTGTACAGGATACTGTTACCTTTTGCACATATTGATCTGCAGCAAATAAAGGCGTACTTTTTATCAGTAAAAAAGAAATCAGAATAAGTAAACCAGTTATTTTTCTTAACATATAAGCAGCTGAATATCTCAATAAGTTCGTCGCCAAATATAGTAGCTATAACATTCCCTACAAAGGGTAATGCTTAAACCCTTACACTAAATTTACATTAGTTTCCTTAAAATAAATTAAAACGAAAATATTCATTTAAGCCAAAAATCGAAGAAGGTAAAAGCCCGGCTTATTTCGCTCCGGGCTTTCCTTTTTTGTATATAAAATTATGAATAGAATTCGTAGTGGTTTTTAAATCAGTTGTGAGATACCAGATATTGTTGATCCTTTTCCCCACACTTTCCCCATCTAATGGAAATCTAGCCTGATCGATGATCTTATTTTCAGAATTTAAAACACTCCCCGCAAATTTCATTAACGTGAAATTAGCCATGCTGGTTTCCAGATTTGGTAACACTTCTGAAGCGAAAGCCGAGAACATTTCCTGTCCTGAACTTTTCATTTTACTAAACAGTGCAACCAGTACAGAACGCTGTCTTTCAGTCCTTTCATAGTCGCCATTACCCACACCTCTGATTCTGGTATAGGCTACCGCTTGTCGGCCACTAAGCTTTTGCAAACCCGCTTGATTAACATGAATTGCAGGAATTTTTTCATAAATAGCCAGCTCATCCAGGTAATTATTAAGGTATGAAAGTTCAGGTTGTTTTACATTTACATTAACCCCACCCAGCGCATCAACAATTTTTGCTGCGCTATAAAAATCAACATTTATATAGTCCTTAATATCCAGATCAAAACTCTGATTTATAGTCTTAATGGCTAACTGAGGCCCTCCAAGTGCATATGCTGCATTAATTTTGCCCATGCCATGTCCATCAATATTCACATAAGTATCTCTCATGATAGACGACATTTTAATTTTTCCGTTTTGCTGATCGATGGAAATTACCATGATCACATCAGAATTTGCTTTATCATCTTCCTTACGCTTGTCGACAGCAAAAAGTGCGATATTAACCGGAGGATTAACCATGGCTTTAACCTTATCTCTGGTTTTTGTTGATATACCTAAGGCTTCAGTACTTCTGTTCAACTGAACAGCTACAGGTTTCGTATTGGTTACGGTCGCAGTCTGAGTTTCCTGTGCATGTATATATATACACTGGGTAATTAATAAAGCAGATAGTAATAACTTCTTCATCACTTAGGTTGATATTGAGTTTAGGTTATACTTTATAATTACAATTTCCAGGCCACGACGTTTATATTTCTTATACAGTTTTAGCATTTGATTTAAAAAATAATCATCTTTATATAAGATATAAGCAATTGTATTAAACAGGGAATATAAAACATTTCAAGATAACAATTAATAATCGCTATTTAAACAACCAATTAGAAACTAAACAAGATCATTATGAAAATTTTAAAAGGACTTTTATTTGTCATCGTTGGGATTGTTGTCCTGGCTTTAATTGTTGCCTTTTTTGTTAAAAGGGATTATGCGGTAGAGCGTCAGATCACGATTAACAAACCTGAGGCCGAAGTGTTTGATTTCATTAAACACATTAAAAACCAGGACCAATACAGTGTTTGGAACAACATTGATCCTGGAATGAAAAAGACATATACAGGTACCGACGGTACTGTTGGTTTTATTTCTGCCTGGGAAAGCACCAACAAAAATGTGGGTAAAGGTGAACAGGAAATCACCAATATCACCGAAGGCGACAGAGTAGATATGAAATTAAGATTTAAAGAGCCTTTTGAGGCTGAAGATGATGCTTATATGGCTACCCAATCTGCGGGTGAAAATCAGACAACGGTAAAATGGGGATTTAAAGGAAGTATGTCTTATCCAATGAACCTGATGTTGTTATTCATGGATATGGAAGGAATGTTGGGCAAGGATTTACAGGGCGGCCTGGAAAAATTAAAAGTAGTAATGGAGAAATAATGATTTCTGATAGCAAACAAAAAAGGCCGGTTAACACCGGCCTTTTTTGTTATTTAATAAGTTTTTCTAATTCATTCTCTAGTGAAGCACCTCTTAAATTCGAGGCAATGATTTTTCCTTCAGGGTTGATCAGGTAATTTTGAGGGATTGCAGTTATACCGTAAAGTACAGCTGCTTCATTTTTCCACCCTTTCAGGTCCGAAACCTGCATCCATGGCATACCGTCTTTCTCTATGGCTTGTAACCAGGCTTGTTTTTTGGTCTGATCATCAAGAGAAACACCCAATACTGTAAAGTTTTTATCTTTGAAACTGTTATAAGCCTTTAGTACATGTGGGTTCTCTGCACGACATGGACCGCACCATGAAGCCCAGAAATCAAGCAATACATATTTACCTCTGTAATCAGATAATTTAACAGCTTTTCCGTTGACGTCATTTTGAGTGAAATCCAAAGCCATCTTACCTACTGCAGTTTGTTTTGACTTGTTAATCGCCGCATTAAATTCCTTTCCAGTCGGGCTATTGCGTAGGTTGGCAGAAAGCTTATTAAACAACGGTTCTATTTTAACCGGATCAATACTATAACCGGCCAGTCTTTTTAATTCTATTAAGCTGATTTCAGAAGCTGGATGCTTTGTGATGAACTGTAAAGTTTTTGCATTTTTTTCTTTTACCGCTGCAGCTCTTGCTTCTTCAGTCCCCGTACGTTCTTTAGAACCGTCACCTACCAAGGCCATATATTTCTTATAATCCGCATTAACCTGCGATCCGGAAATAGTGGCATTTTTTATAGAATCAGCTGAAGTTAAAACGATGTTAGCGTTCTCCAAATAGAAGTTCAATAAATCCCCCTTGCCCTCTTTAAGGCCCAAGCCTTTATGAGCCAGAAACAAACGTGCGTAAGTAGCTTCCGTAACAGATCCTTTAAACTCAAAAGCGCCCTTGTTAACTGCTGCAGAATCAAAACTGGTTTTACCAGCACTAAAACGCATTAAATAAACTTTAGCTGGAGCGTTAACGTTTGCTACATTTCCTTTTAAAGTAAAAGCAGCACTTTGTGCAACTGCCAATAATGGTGCGGCAGCAAGCACGGATAGGATCAATTTTTTCATTTGTTGTGTATAATAAGTTGGCGTAAAGCTAATTTATTTGACCGAAAATTTTCTATTAGATCTCTAATTGAAGCATAATTTGGTAGGAGTCAATTATTTTAAGTTATTTAATGACTTCAGCCAGTTTCTTTTCTAAGGCTTCTCCCCTTAAATTCTTGGCAATAATTTTTCCTTTCGGATCGATTAAGAAATTGGAAGGAATGGCTTTAATAGCATATAGATTCCCAGCACCCTTAGGGTCATCGTTATTAGGATCGACTAACTGCATCCATGGCATTCCATCATCCTTTATTGCTTTAAGCCATTTTTCGCGGTCTCTTTCCTGATCAAGCGATACACCTAATACAGTGAAGTTTTTGTCTTTAAAAGCATTATAAGCTTTCAATACTTTTGGGTTTTCAGCACGACAAGGGCCACACCAGGAAGCCCAGAAATCGATAAGCACATATTTCCCACGGTAATCAGACAATTTAACAGGCTTATTTTCTGTATTCATTTGAGTGAATTCAGGAGCAATCTGACCAATCTCGGTAGACTTACTCGCCGCAATCGACGCGACAAAAGCTTTACCTGCTTTAGAATTCCGGTTTTTAGGCGATAAGCCATTAAACAATGGTTCAACCTTAGTCACATCAAAATACGACCCAGCAATTTTCTGCAAAGCATCAAAGCAGAAATAAGAATCAGGATTTTGTTTTATAAACTGAATTATTGCGGCTTTCCCGGATTCACCTGCCTGCTCCATTTTGGCCTCTAATGCATCAGTTAATGCTTTATCTTTGCGCTGTTCAGGAGTTAGACTACGGTATTCTTTCCTCAATTTAGTAAGTTCAGCATCTGAAGCTTCAACAGCAGCACTATACTTTCCATGCTCAGCATTAATCGCCGCTCCGCCAATTTTAGCTGTTTTAATGGAATCTACGGCATCAATCGTGATGATCCCTTTGTCAAGATATAGCGACCTTGCATCTGTACGCCCTTTATTGCTTTTTACTTGCCCGGGATTACTATTGAAAGACATGTAAACCTGTTGCGGCCCTTCCAATGGACCTGTTAATTCGAACACACCATTTTTAACCAAGGCGCTGTCCCTTTCAGTTTTTCCGGCCTTATAATAATTGATATACACTTTACCATTCTTACCGGCATCTTTAAATTTACCTTTTACATGGTAGGTATTATTTTGCGCCCATCCCAATACCGGGATTAGGATAAGCGCAGTTGTAACTAGTTTCTTCATAATATTTTATATCAGATTATATATTAGGACTACGGAAATTGATTTGTACGATGTTGCCAAAGCCACCAAATTTTTTACTGTATGTACCATTTGCTATATCGCCAATTGGCAAAAGATCCAGGTAATAAAGTTCACCCTCGGTTCCATTGTAAGTTGCGGCTACCAGTCGTGCATTGTACAACGGATTGGCTTTACCCCAACCCGGTCCTTTATACATTTTCAGGTCTTTGATTTGTGTGTTGGCTGGAAAAGTATAAACCAGCTTAGCCGATTTTGAAAGGACACTGTATAAATAAATCTTATTGGCAACCGTATAATATAATTGTTTATTCACTTCAGAAGCTGCAAAGCTACTGGCTTGGTCAATTTCAGGTGCAGCATCCATCTTATCCATAAGCCCCGTAGGTTTCTTGTTATTCGGCAACACAGAACATAAATAGTAGCCAGTCGGATCTTTCATAACCAGGAAATATTCTGTGTTAGGCCCCCTATCGCCTCCTACCATTGTCTTATCAACCTTACTTAAGTCGTAAGCAATACCGTCATCCGTATTTTTGGTAAAAGTGTTAAATGACCGACTCGTATAGGTGGTATGCAGGAAACGCTTTCCATTATTGTCATAAAACAGTGCCCAATATGTTGATCCACTCATGAAATAAGGGAATACGGAATATCCTGCAGGGCCATTAAAACGGTCTGAATAGTTCGCCAATCCTTGATTAGGGGTTAACGTCCCATAAACGCTACCATTACTCATCACATACTGATCGAAATTGACACTGTTTACTGCATACCCTGGGTTGGAAACCGGAGAAATTGGAGCGTCAAATAAGTCGGGAGATTTCCCGGTAAAAGTGAAATCATTAGCACTGAAGCGATACATTCCCTGATCGGTAAACACATTTACATGTTCCAGTTTCGCCTGTATGCCAGCAAACGCAGCCAAAGGTTTCCCACTGATCGTTAAAGTTGGATTGGAAGCCCCTATAACATCCTGAAAAACAACATTATCCTGGCGAACAAAGGAAAGTACTGCCTTTCCACCATTGTCGGCCATGACCAACCAACCTTCATAATACTTGCCATTAACTATTAGTGGATAACGTACAGATTGCTTTAAATTGGTCTTGGTATCTGTTATGGTATATTGTAGCCTATACGTTCCTGGGGCCACCATTGCGGGAACATTTAGGTTTTTTTCTGTAGAAAGCGTGGTAGACTTAGTGGCCGGATTAATTGGTGTAATTTCCCAACTATTTAAGTCTGCCGAACGGTATATTTCCCACTTATAAGTATAAGGACCACTACCAGCTACAGATTCAGTGATTTCTGGATTAACAACGATCATATCACGTTGGACAACAACCAGGTCTTCAGTGGGAACATTAACTGTAACCTGGTTCACTTGATTATAAGTATATTTATTGTTTTCCTTTTTACAGGCAAACAGCAAGGCAAGGCAAATGGCCGCACCTGGTATGATTTGTTTAATTTGCATAAAGTTCATTTTTACAATGGAAATTCTACTACTGCGCCATTTTCATCCATCAATGGGCCATGCAGAAGCACATAAGCATCCATTGCATTTCTCAACCTGCCCTTAATGTTAACCCACTGGGCATAAGATATAATCCCGCCCTTGGTATCTGGCCTAAAGTTCGCTGTACCATAAACGTCAATCATAAATTGATACCTGGCCCGGCTATACGCTCCAATATACGAGGCAATGTAATTCCAGTAATCAGGTTTAACGAGGCGGTTGCTGAAGTTGACTTTAAAAAGTACGGTATTGGCAACATCTGACTGGCCTTTTGTACCAATAATAAAATCTTTGCTCTCCGCCACTTCCATAACCACTCTAACCTCTTTATTGTCTAAATCTGGTGTACTTAGCAGTACTAGTGGGTATCTAACCTGAAAAGAGTCTGCTGGAAGGTAAAGATCAGGAAGAATAAAGTGTTTTCCTTCAACTGCCGAAGTACCTGGCCCAGCTATAACTTTAATTTGTCTTGGTTGTTTGGACAGCTTTCCTATCAGGCGCATTTTAACCCACACGGTATCTTTTGTTTTGGGGACAGTATTGAAACTGAAAGAATAGCTCACACTATCCTGTTCTACACCGGACTTATAGTAAAAAGTTATGCCGTCTTTTCCAGAAAACACAGCCTCAGGCCCCTTTTTACAGGATGCTAAAATCATCAGCATCACAAATATGATTGATAAATATCTCATTTCCTTTTGCTTTAGTTATAGTTAGGATTAAATTCCAGCTCATTATCCGGAACAGGGACTACGTAGTTCGCTTCCGTGAGGTTTTTAGTCGAAAACAACATCCTCGGACTCAACTTACGTTTATAGTAATAAAACAGCTGACCTTCGGCATAAAAATCTTTTTGGTATTCTTTGGTAATCTCATCAGTAAGTCGTTGAGCCGTAACTCCAGAAGCTATAACAGGAAGCACTCTTTTATCTCTCACTTGATTCAAAAACACCAAGCCTTCATCGGGTGTTGTCGCTGTCTCTGCCATAATATAATACATTTCGGACAAGCGCATTAAAGTCACATTTTGATCCAGACGGTCATTCTCAACAGTACCGACCCAAGTTTGCCAGTATTTTGAGCAAAATGAGATTAGTCCATCCGTTTCAATCAGGTTTGCGTATCGAATATCTGTACCACCAGTAGCATCAACTTCATATAGCGTTTTAAAATCAGCAAGCGTACGGGTAAGATTCTTTCTATTGTCGCTTACTGTTTTGAAATACGCATTTTCCGTTTCTACCCATACTCTCATATCTTTCACACGAATTGCAAATACTTGTTCAGTTGAAAAGGTGCGATCCTTTGCTGCTGCTGCCACAGATACTTTTTTAGCGTCTATCAGTGTAAATATTCCCGAGTTTATGACTTCATTTGCTGCTGCTGCTGCATTAACCTTATCTCCCCTAAACAAGTAAACCTTGGCCTGTAAGGCTTTTATGGCATAATAATTCATGCGGAAACGTCTACTTTTCTCTGTTAAGATCGGGTCTTTACCTTTCATCAGCATTTCTGCCTGCTTCAAGTCTTCAAGAATGAAAGCAGATACCTCTGCTACGGTAGATGGAACTTTAGACAGCGCATTGAGTTCCGTACGATAGGGAATTGCTTTTTTTGTTGGGTTTGTTGCGAAATTTGCACCAAATAGACGCAGCAGATCAAAATGCAGGTAAGCCCGAACACCCAATGTCTCCCCTTTTATAAGGCCGTAGTGATGCGCTGTAAACTTATCCTTTTTGTCGTCTATCTTCGCCAGGATATTATTTGCTCCAGCAATGGTATTGTAAGCCTTTGTCCAGATTGCAGCCACCAGTGGTGCAGCATCAGCACCTTTGTAATTTAAGGCAACAGTTGTTGGAAAGGAAAAAACACTGCTAAGTGAGGCGCTATAGTTTTGAGCAATTAAGCTGCTAAAACCCATAGTGAGGTTATCACCATACAAATCCCGACTTGCCATTTGCGAATAGAGTCCAGTTAAGGCTTGTTGAAACCCCACTTCAGAGCTCAAGAGCTGATCCGATCCCATGGTAGATTTTGGATCGACTTCTAGAAATTTTTTACATCCTGCGCCAGACACCAATATGAACATGGTTAGTATGGCAAATATTTTTGTCTTTGTTTTCATATCAATGCATATTAAAATCCTGCCCGTATGGATAGAGAAAAGGTGCGAGAAAATGGATTATTGGTGCCGCGTTCTAACTCAACAGAGCTAAGCGTGAACAAATCATTGGTGCTGGCTGTAAGTGAGAAACTGCTTAGCCCCATTCTTTTCACGAAGGCATGTTTATAGAAATTATATCCAACAGATGCCGAATTCAGACTCATGGTATTGTCATCTTGAACAAACCTGGAGCTTAATCTTGTTAAAACAGGATTGGTTCCAAATCTGGTAAACATACTTTCATCACCAGGCTTTGTCCAGCCAAGATCGTAGGCTCTTCTGTCTACATTATATTTTGTATCCGCACCCTGTACCTTATCTACCAACGTTTGGTTGTAAATCTGTCCGCCAAAACGATAACTAAAGATTACACCAACCTCTAATCCTCTGTAGTTCAAGTTAGATCCGAATGCACCGTTCCATTTTGGATCTGTTATGCCAACAGCAACTTTGTCAGCAGCGGCCCAGGTAAAAGTAGTTGTACCATCTTTTTTAAGGAACACCTCTGTTCCAGAAATTGGATCTATACCCAATGACCGAACAACAAATAAGGTGTTGATGGATTGACCCTCCTCGAGGATGATATTCGGAGCTTTTTGGTTACTTGCCGCATTCAACTTAGTATTACTTGCTTTAAGTTTATTAGACAACTCTTTAAGGACATTTTTATTGGTAACAGCGGCAACATTAACAGACCATACAATGGCCTTTTGTTTATTGTCTATAATTTTATAACGTCCGTAAAATTCATAGCCCGTATTCTGGATCTTCCCTAAATTTTCTGCATAATCACTAAAACCATTTGATGGTGCTAAAGAAACATTGGTAATGGTGTTGTTTGTGGTACTTCTATAGTGATCAAAACGCATATCCAATCTATCGTGGAACAAGGTAATGTCAAGCCCCAGATTTAAGGTCCGCACATCTTGCCACCCCAACTCGGTATTGCCTAAGCCCATTATAGCAGCACCTAAATCTCCATCGTAAACATTATCTACACCAAATGTATAACGAGTTTGTGCACGATAAGCTGGAATATTCAGGGAACCGGAAGAACCATAGCTAGCTCTTGCTTTTAATCTGCTTACTTGTTGATTTCCCTTAAAGAAGGCTTCATTATGTATGTTCCAACCGAGACCTGTAGACCAGAAAGTACCATATCTTTTATTCGATCCGAATTGGGATGACCCATCTCTTCTTACAGAAATATCAGCCAGGTAACGGTTATCAAAAGCATAATTAGCATTTAGTAACAAACCTAATCGCCTTACTGTACTTTCATCTCCTGTAGGGCGAGAATCAGGTTTATATTGCGAAGCGAAAAGCAGGTTATCCAACTGATCAAACGGGAAACCTACCGTCGATACATTATAGAAATTACTTGATGTGCTTGCAATATTAACCCCTAAAGTTGAATAAATTAAATGCTTACCCATGCTTTTGTTGAAGTTAGCCGTAGTTAAATTCTCAAAGCCAAGTGAGTTGTTATTACCTACGTCATAAGATCCTTTACGCTTCAGATCCTTTTCATTCACAAACATGGAATGTTGAGCCGGGAAAAATTTGTCTGAAGAACCGGTTTGCTTATTTAAGCTAAACGCACTTTCCAGAAATAGTGAAGGCAAAATATTCCATCTTATCTGCAGATTATTGGAAATACCGAAGTATTGAGATTTGTTAATGGTATTGAGCTGCGCATCATACAACGGATTGGTAAATGTACCAAAAGCATTGGTTTCCATAACTTTTACAGGGTTCCCATTTTCGTCAAAAGGTTTCCAATATGGATTCATCCGCGCATATTGAGAAAACGCACCATAAGAAGATTCATTCGCCGTATTTTGAAACAGCCGGACAGAGTTTCTAAAACGAAGGTTCTTTACTTCATAACTTAAATCGAACTGTCCAGAGTAGTTGTTACGATTCTGGCCCTTCATTACTCCTTTTTGAAAATCTCCAGTCATCTGTAAACCATACCGGATAAATTGGTCGCCACCTTGAACATATAAAGACGTGCGGTTACTGGTACCCGTTTGTGTCGGAAAAGACAACCAATCGGTATTCACACCATTAGCAACTGCTCTAGCTCTGCTGTTGTAAATCTCATCCAATGTATACTGTTGATTAGATTGACCAGCAGTATAAAACCCTACCCGCTTTTCAAAATCCAGTTTCTCAGCTGCATTAAGCAAGTTGTAAACAGATAAATCTGGTGTAGTTAACCTGAAATCGTTATTCACAGTTACCTGTAATTTACCCGATTTCGGCAATACTGTTGTAATAACAAGTACTCCGTTTGCGCCCCTTGAACCATAAATTGAAGTTGCTGAAGCATCCTTTAAAATGGTAATCGACTTGATCATGTTCATGTCCAGATCAAAGATTCGTTGTGCTCCAACCTGAAAACCATCAAGAATAAACAAAGGTGCATTTGGATTATCCGCGAACTCTCCAGTTAAATTGGGTAAGGAATTTGCCCCTCTCAACTGAATTTCAGGTAACTGATTAATGTTTCCACCCATGACATTATTAGGAACAAGGCGAAGCGCAGGATCAAGAGCAGCTATTGCCGCAAAAATACTGTTTGAATTAACCCTTTTAAGTTCCTGTCCATCGATCGTTTTGGCCGCTCCTGTGAAATTTTCTACAGGTCTGTCAAATACACCCGTTACCACTACATTATCCAGAGACGTTAAATCCTCTTCCAGTCGGATCGTGAAACTCTTAAAGTTAGCAAGCGCCACTTCCTGAGTTTTATAGCCGACAAAGCGAATAACCAGGGTTTCAGTACCATTCGGAACGTTCAGGGCAAAATTACCTTTGACATCCGTTTGTGTGCCGATTTTTGTTCCCTTAATGATTACCGTAACACCTGGAAGGGGTTTTCCATCTTTTCTATCCACAACAGTACCTTGTATCTTCCTATCTGGAGCAATAACACCATCATTCCGTTCCCTGATTACAATAGTTTTGTTCTGTATCTCGTAGGTAAATGGTTGGTTTAGAAAACACCTTTCCAATACATCAGCTAAGGATGCATTTCTGGCAAAGACATCTACTTTTCTAGCCAGCTTTATTTGTGGTGTAGCGTATACAAAATCGTATCCACTTTGCTTTCTGATCTCCTTAAACACTTCTGTTAAAGAGATATTATTTTTGGTTAGGTTTATTTTCTGTGCAAAACCTCCTGCACTTACCTGAAGTAAGGAGGCGGTTAACAGAATTACGGTTAGGTTGATTCGCATAATCAGTTTTCTTTTATCTGTATTACGAATCAGGTCCAAAACCGAATTCATAATACGCAAAATTGGTTGTGCCACGCGAGCTAAATGCCTGCGTTTAAATAGCGCATAAAATTTCATACATTTGAATTTTAGGCCCCTGATTTAGGTTAGGGGTTTAGGTTTGGTTTTAGTTAATTATAGTGTGCGAAACATTCTTTTTAAATAAATCAGACTGTATAGCCAGGGGTGGGTCCAAGCACTCCTGGTTTTTTCGTTTTTGATACGAAGTATGATCTATTATGCTTGTAAAGTTTACGGCATAACTGTCACCCTCCTTCCCTCAATCTTAAAGTGAACTGTTCTGGTTGTTTCCAATACTTTCAGTACTTCTGATAGTTTTTTACTTCTGGATATTTCCCCGCCAAAATCAACATCAGGTATTTTTCCCTGATAAACGACATCTACATCGTACCAGCGTTCCAATTTGCGCATGATACTCTCTATACTTTCATCATTGAATACAAAGTTCCCGTTTCTCCAATCAATGAACTGCGTAGCGTCTATTTCAACGACTTTAAACGTGTTCTTTAAGATCGACTGTTGCCCTGGGTTAAGCATTACATGATCCCGTGATGAACTAGCCACCTTTACAGATCCTTCCAGCAAAGTTGTCTTGGTAACACCCTCGTTTTGATAACTATTGATGTTAAAATGTGTACCCAATACGGTTACATCCTGCGCTTTGCCAGCACCATTGGTCGACACAACAAAAGGTTGCCTCTGATTTTTAGCTACTTCAAAATAGCCTTCGCCTGTTAACACTACCTTACGTACAGCATCCTTAAAAGCTATTGGGTATTTTAAGGACGACAAAGCATTTAGCCAAACAGTAGTTCCATCAGGAAGATTTATCTGATACTGGCCACCCGCCGGAGTGCTGATCGTATTGTATACCACTTCAGTTGTACCCGCCATATCATCGCTTACTTCATAAACCAGTTGTCCATCTTTAGTCTTGGTAACAACCATTCCTGCTTGTCTTGCCAATTCGCCATTGTCAGCGTCTGTTAAGGATACTTTTGATCCATCTGCCAATGTCAATATTGCTTTATTTCCACCAGGTTGTACATCATTCCCTTGGTGCTGGGCGGTTAAGCCCTTCTGATTTGTTGTACCAGAGTTGATATAAAAATAGAAAACAGCAGAAACAACAATAAGAACGGCCGCTGCTATACTATACTTAAAGTACCCACTGAGTGGTCGGGATGCTTTTTCGATTTCAGCATCAGGGCTAAGGTTAGGCTTCAACTGACTATAAATATGCTGCATGCGCGCGTCAAGCTCAGCGTCGTCAACCACTGCAGTATCCTTCTCCATTTCAGCCGCAATCACTTGCTTCAATTCCGCTTCATTACCGACTTCGTTAAAATTCTGCATCAACAACCTGATCTCGGCGGTTGTGCAGTCATCTCTCATATATTTGGCAAAAAGTCCTTTTAAATTACTCATATACATTATGCGACACATTTTTAATGTGCCCTATATAAACCAATACGGAGTAAACAGGAAATACATTGATGCGCTTAGTGAAATATTTACAATAATTTAATAAGCAGCTAACAATCAGTAGAATAATTTCACAATAAACGATCGGTTGAACAAAGTTTATTGAATACTTAAAAATATTGTATATCATTGAATAATAACCCAAACAACCACCACCATTGAAGATTTTAGTAGACGAGGAAGAATTGAAGCTTTTGCTATTGCAATTGAAGCAAGGACATGAGCCAGCATTTAATGCCTTGTACCTCGCTTACAGCAAAGTCCTCTATAGAAAAATCAACAGCATTGTTAAAGATGAATCCGTTGCCGATGAATTACTGCAGGATTTGTTTTTAAAGGTCTGGGAGAAAAGAGCCTGGATCAATACAGACTTATCCTTCACTTCCTTTCTATACACCATTGCCAATAACCTGGTTTACGACTACTTCCGTAAAGTTTCGAAAGATAAACGGCTCCATGCGCGCTTACTCATTAACGCGGTAGATTATTACCTGCAAACCGAAGAGAACCTGATTGGAAAGGAAACATCTGCAATTATACAGCAAGCCATTAGCAAACTGACAGATCAGCGACGCAATGTTTTTACCCTTTGTAAAATTGAAGGTAAATCTTACCAGGAAGCCGCAGCAGCCCTTGGAATCTCAGTTGCTACGGTCAACACCCATATGGTAAACTCCATCCGCTTCATTAAAGAATACCTTCGTAAAAATCAGGAAATTGGTACGATGCTCATCATAGCTTCAATCCTGAGTCAAAAATGAGCCAAACAATAGCCAATCGGCATTGTTGATTTAAATTAACAAGCAATCACATTGATTATGAGTATACAATCCATTAACCCAACCAATGGGAAGGTTATTAAATCTTATAAAGAAGATCCAGAAAATATAGTTGTCCGTAAAATAGCTCAAACGCAAAAAGCATGGTTAAAATGGCGCGAATCAAGCTTTAAAGCAAGAGCGATCTTGATGCTTAAGCTGGCAGATCAATTACATAAAGAACGTGTCCATTTAGCAAGCCTGATGGCTGATGAGATGGGAAAACCTTTAAAAGATGGTTTAGCTGAAATTGATAAATGCGCTGGTGTTTGTCAGTATTATGCTAACGAAGCAGCGGCCTTTCTTGAGGACCAGCTGGTTGAAACCGAGGCTACTAAAAGTTATGTAAGCTTTCAGCCACTAGGCGTGGTTTTAGCCATCATGCCCTGGAACTTCCCCTATTGGCAAGTATTTAGATTCCTGGCTCCGGCATTAATGGCCGGTAATTGCGGACTGCTAAAGCATGCTTCAAATGTACCTGGATGCGCTTTATCGATCGAAAAAATGATTAAAGACGCAGGATTCCCAGTCCATGTTTTTCAAACACTGATGATTGGAAGTAAAGCAGTAAGCGAGGTAATTGCCCATCCTGATGTAAAAGCTGTTACACTAACGGGTAGCACCGATGCGGGGAAAAAAGTAGCAACACAAGCCGCTTCACTCTTAAAGAAAACAGTACTGGAACTTGGTGGGAGTGATCCATACATTGTGCTTGAGGATGCTGATCTGGAAATGGCCGCCGACATTTGCGTCAACAGCAGGCTAATCAATAATGGTCAAAGCTGCATATCTGCCAAACGCTTCATATTGGTAAAGAAAATAGAAAAAGAGTTTACGGCACTTTTTATGCAAAAAATGAAGCAGCGTAAACTAGGTGGTCCTTTTGAAGTTTCAACAGACCTGGGGCCAATGGCTCGTGCCGATTTGCGGGACCAACTTCATGAGCAAGTGCAAAGGAACATCGCCATGGGAGCAAAATGCATACTGGGAGGTAACATTCCCGCATTTAAAAATAAGCACGCCTATTATGAACCAACGATATTAACCGGAATTAAAAAAGGAATGCCTGCTTATGATGAAGAGTTGTTTGGTCCGGTAGCCGCTATGCTATCTGCAAAAGATACCGAGCATGCAATCAGCTTAGCCAATGACACGACATTCGGACTTGGCGCTGCAGTATTCACAAAAAACGGGTCGTTAGGCGAAGAGATTGCCAGAACAAAACTGCAAGCAGGATCCTGTTTTGTTAATTCATTGGTAAAGTCAGATCCGAGGTTGCCCTTTGGGGGCATCAATCAATCCGGCTATGGCCGGGAGCTTGGTTCCTTTGGAATTCATGAATTTGTGAATATTAAAACGGTTTACATAAAGTAATCGTTTAGTATCAATTACTTTATTCCGCCGGACGAAGATCCTCGGCAATATTGCTACAGTTAAACAAAAGCACATCTTCATGCTGCCTCATGATCTTTACAGGAAGATGTAATTCAGTCTGGATTTTTACCCTAAAGGCCTCCTGAGCAGAAGGCTCTCCGTGTACAAGCATCACCAATTGTGGTGGTACTTCAAACTTTCTGATCCAATCCATCAATTCATTTTCATCAGCATGAGCAGATAAGCCCAAAATCTCTACAACCTTGGCTTTAACTCCGTAATATTTACCATGAATCTTAAGTTCGTGAGAACCATTAACCAAAGCCCTTCCCCGCGTTCCTTCAGCCTGAAAACTAATGATTAGAATAGTATTCCGGCTATCCCCCAGATAGTTTTTCAAATATGACAATACTCGACCACCGGTCAACATCCCACTGGCAGCTATAACAACTTTACTTTTTTTATCACTGATCGTACCGATTGTCTCTACGTAATCCTGATTAATCTGGATCTGATCACTCATCTCCTCATATTCTTTTTGATGTATTTTGGTAAATTCATTCGCATAACGAATGAGTATTTTGTTCGCCGCCGCAGCCATTGGGCTATCCAGTACAATAGGAATATCATAAGGTATGCGGTTTTGTATTTTTAAAGTATTGAGTATATAAATCAGTTCCTGAGCCCTTCCTACAGCAAAGCTTGGGATCAACACATTTCCCCGCTTATCAATCGTTTCATTAATCATATCCGCCAAATCATCATAGGGATCAGTATGCCCATGAAGCCTGTCGCCATAGGTAGATTCCATCACAATAAAATCCGCAGCGGTGAAAAAGTCTGGCGCCGGTAAAAGCGCACTGTTATTCCTGCCAATATCTCCTGAAAAAATAATCGTCTTCCCGAAACAGGTCAGCTCAACCGAGCAGGCACCTAAAATATGTGCACTGGTTTTAAAACGAAAATGGATATGATCACTTAAACGAACAAAAATACCAACTTCAATAGTCGCAAAATGATCAAATGATGCTCTTGCATCCTCAACGGTGTATAATGGTATTGCAGGATCATGTTTTGAAAAATGTTGTTCATTGGCATGTTCAGCATCTTCTTCCTGCAGTTTTGCACTATCAAGCAGTATCAATTCCGTGAGTTCACTTGTGGGTCGGGTCATGAAAATCTTTCCCTTAAACCCATTTTTCACCAGCAAAGGGATATACCCGCAATGATCCAGATGGGCATGGGTTAAAATAATCAGATCAATTTCAGACGCTGCAATCCGCAATGATTTCCAATTCTGTTCACGTATCGATTTAATGCCCTGAAACAGGCCACAGTCGACAAGAATAGTAAGTTCAGGCGTTTTTAACAAGTGTTTGGAACCCGTCACTGTCTCCGCAGCGCCAAGTGATTGTAGGACTACTTCGTACATTACCTATATCAATTAGATACGTAAAGTTGCTTGGATTATCTTGTAATGAAAATGACATGGAACACCCAAAACAGTGATTAAAAACACGCACCCACATGTGCAAGATCATAGCAAGAACACTACAATTTAATAAAATGGCATTCATCACATTTATTATTAATAAATTATGATTAACTTCATTCCACAGAGTCCAGATCACCCCTATATTAATATGTTAAATTTTTAAGCAAATTAATATGAAAACTGTTCTGATCATTGAAGACAATGTCGATATCTTAGAGAGCTGCGCAGAAATACTAGAACTTTCAGGTTACCATGTTTTGCAGTCCGACAACGGGAAGCATGGGATTGAATTGGCAGTTGAAAATCAACCGGACCTAATTTTATGTGACATCATGATGCCCGAAATGGATGGTTATGATGTTTTAAAGCTATTAGGCCAAAACAACGACACTGCAGAGATTCCTTTTGTATTTTTGACCGCTAAAACAGATAGGTTTGATTTTAGAAAGGGTATGGAAATGGGCGCTGATGATTATCTGACTAAACCTTTCAACGATACAGACTTGCTTCACGCTGTTGAAACAAGGATTAAGAAACACCAAAGGCAAAAAGCTTATTACAGTTCAACGTTTCAAAACCTGGAGAAACTTAGTTTGGGTAACGGTAATGGAATGAAGGAACTTAAAGCACTCATTGCAGACCGTAAAATCCGGCACATCAAAAAGAAGCAGGTACTTTATTATGAGGGTGATACCCCACAGGGCTTATACCTTGTGGTAGAAGGCAGTATTAAGACCATAAAACTTGCAGCAGATGGCAGACAGTTTATTACCGGCCTGTATAACCCTGATGATTACATCGGCCTCGACGCGCTTTTGCTGGATGAGGATTTTACTGAAACAGCTGAAGCAGTGGAAGATACTTCCCTCTACTTACTACCCAGAGAACTGATTCTCAATTTAGTAAATAAATATCCAGAAGTAAGCAACCAGTTCATCAAGATATTATCTAATAATATCCATGAAAAAGAAGAACAATTGCTCGAACTGGCTTACCTCTCCGTACGCAAACGCCTTGCCCAGGTATTACTTCGGCTGAGCAAAAAAGCGTCAGACAGCGACCTGTTGAATGTCACGAGGGATGAGCTAGCCGCTTTAGCTGGTATTGCCATTGAAACAGTGAGCCGAACCCTTTCTGATTTTAAAGAAGAGGGACTTATTGAGAAAAATGGCACACAGATAAAATTGGTCAATATCGAGCGACTCATGAAAATGAAAAATTAATGAACCTTATTGATATTTTTAATCCCCTGAATCAACGCATCAGCATTAAATGAAATGCTGTCAATACCCGCCTCTACCAGCAGACGCGTAAATGACTCCGAATCACTTGGAGCCTGCCCACAAAGCCCTACCTTTTTTCCCAGTAATTTCCCTTTTTGAATCATTTGCAATATCAATTGCTTACTGGCCGCATTTTGCTCATCAAACAGATCAGCAATCAGTGCTGAATCACGATCGATGCCTAAAGTTAACTGGGTTAAATCATTAGAACCAATAGAGAAACCATCAAACAGCTTAGCAAATTCTTCAGCTAACAATATGTTACTTGGAATTTCGGCCATTACAAATACTTCAAGTCCATTATCCCCTCTCCTCAAGCCATACTGCTCCATCAAGCCAATTACCTTTTCACCTTCCTGAACTGTACGGCAGAAAGGAATCATCAGTTTCACATTAGTAAATCCCATCTCATTTCTTACCACTTTCATCGCCTCGCACTCCAATTCAAAAGCCTCCTTGTAATGTTCGTGGTAATACCTGGAAGCACCTCTGAATCCAATCATTGGATTTTCCTCTTCAGGCTCAAATGACTTACCGCCAATCAAACCTGCATATTCATTGGATTTGAAATCACTCATCCTTACAATTACTTCTTTAGGATAAAAAGCTGCTGCAATGATGGCCACTCCTTTTGAAAGCTGATCTACGAAATAGCTCTTTTTATCAGGATAATGGCTGGTAAGATGCTCAATAACCGCTCGTTCATCCGGATTATTTACTTTATCAAACTGGATCAATGCCATCGGATGTATCCTGATGAAATTACTGATCATAAACTCTATTCTAAGTAAACCAACGCCATGATTAGGATAAAAGGATAAATCGAAGGCCTTTTCCGGATCAGCAATAATCAACTGAACCTTAGGTGTATCAGGAAGTCCGACATCCACTAGTTCCACAACATCCTCTTTCCATGCCAGTTTCCCCTCATAGATGTATCCTGTTTTACCTTCGGCACAATTCAAGGTGATCAGGTCGCCATCAACAATTTTATCAGTAGCAGAGGTTGTGCCTACAATAGCAGGAGTACCCAATTCTCTGGCCACAATAGCTGCGTGACTGGTTCTGCCTCCTCTGTTGGTTATGATACCTGCTACCTTTTTTAAAATGGGATCCCAATCCGGACTAGTGGTATCTGTTACTAAAATATCTCCTTCTTTTAATTTACCTGCCTCGTCTGGCGCATTGAGAATTCGCGCAAAGCCAGCGGTAATCTTACTGCCTATGGCTTCTCCCCGAACCAATTCCCTTCCCAACTCAGTTAAGCGGAAAGTTTTCAATTGTAGTTTTTTTTGATGACCATGCACTGTTTCTGGCCGGGCCTGCAAAATGTATAGCTGATGGTCGATGCCATCCTTAGCCCATTCAAAATCCATTGGTCGCTCGTAATGCTGTTCAATAATTAATGCCCATTTTGCCAGTCGCTCAATTTCCTTGTCTTCCAGCACAAACTGATCCCGCAGATCAAAAGGCGTGTCGTTATTAACTGTTGCGTTTACATCGTCCTCATCTCCGGCATATACCATTATCTTGCTCTTACTACCCAGATTTTTTTGAATGATAGATTTTAGCCCTTTATCCAGGGATGGCTTAAAGACCAGGAACTCATCTGGGGTAACCGTTCCTTGCACAATGTTTTCACCGAGGCCCCAGACTCCGGCAATATGGATGATATCCCTAAAGCCTGATTCAGGCTCAAGTGTAAAGCCAACCCCTGAGCAGCCAATATCTGAGCGAATCATTTCCTGCACGCCAACAGAAAGATATACCTTATTGTGGTCGAAGCCCATATCCTCACGGTATTTAATAGCCCTGTCTGTATACAAAGAGGCATAGCATTGTTTAACCGCATAAAGCAATGGGTAATTACCCTTTATATTTAAATACGACTCATGTTGACCTGCAAAACTTGCCTCCGGTAAGTCCTCAGCAGTAGCACTACTACGCACGGCAACCTCTTGGGTATCACTTTCAAAAACAGCCTCATATGCCCCAATAATATCCATCCCTACATCGTTCGTTAAACGCCCGGCCATAATAAGTTCCCTGATCTTTCTTCCTATTTCTGATAGGTTACTATAGTCTTTTCTATCTAAGGTTTTTAGCAGGTCCGGAATCACCACTTCCAGATTATTACAACGAATAAAGTACCTGTAAGCAGCTGCAGTTACAGCAAACCCCTTTGGCACTAATACGCCCCGGGGACTTAACTGTGTAAACATTTCACCTAAAGAAGCATTTTTACCACCTACCTCACCAATATCTTTAATGGTGATCTCACTAAATTTTTTAATATAGTTCATCTGGATAAAGTTTATCTGATTGCCCTTATTTATCTATACGTAAAGACTGGTCAATTGTCTTTCTTTTTTCTTTTTCCTTTTCAAGTTTTTTAAAATAGCCTCTAAACAAAAAGTTATGCTTTAAGGCTTCCATATTCTGATTAAAGCCATCGGTTCCCTTTTCAATATTATCCATGGTGGCATTTAATTTCTTTATCATGAGAGAATCTTTCACCAGAAAATTCAGAAAGCCATTGCTATTGTCTAAATCCTTTTTCAGATCACTGGCCATTTGATTAAGCTGGAGTGTTAGCTCATTAGCGTGATCTCCTGCTGATTTGATCCCCACAAGCGCCATTCTTAACTGGGTAGCAAAAGCGGTATCAGTAAGTAACAAACCAGCAGTGCCTTTACCACTTTTGGTTTCCGACAGGATCATTTCAAGATCCTTACTAAAGGCGTTGGCATTTATACTGGCCTGATGCATCTGATTTATGGTGGATTCAATTCCGTTTGCTGCAGCTTTATCCCCTAAGAGTTTCCATAAGGTACTCTTATTGATCTCCACGACGGTTTGCCTCAAGCCATCCGAAATGCCGGCTATATTGTCGTTTGTTCTTGATAATGTCTGGAGCATTTCATCTATGCTCGCTACTTTTTTACTCTCTAACAGATCTCCTTCTTTTACTAAGGGACTATTTCCTTTAAATGGCGTAATCTGAATCACTTTGTTCCCCATCAAACCTTCGGTACCAATGGTCACAATGGCATTTTTACGAATAAACGACTTCACCTCATTATCTATCAATAAAGTCGCTTCAATTGTAGTATCATTAATTAACTTCAGGCTTTTAACTGTTCCAGCCTGAATTCCAGAATAAAGAACATTGCTTCCCTTCATTAAACCGTTCGAATTGCTAAAACGGGCCTTCAGCTCAAAATTACCGCCGAATATGCTCTTGTTCTTGCCAACCATATAGAAAGCGAATATCAGTACGATTAAACCCACCAATACAAAAATGCCCAGACGCATATTATTTTCTGCATAGTTTCCCATCACGATTCCAATTCAAAAAACTGCTTTATTTTTTTATCTGTCGATTGCTCCAGATCCTTGTATGTCCCTTCCATATAGCATTTACCCTCCAGCAACAACAATACCCTGTCGGCAGTATGCTTTACGCACTCCATGTCATGGGTAATGATGATTGATGAAGTATGATATTTTCGTTTCATCTTTAAGATCAGCGCATTAATTTCCCTGGCTGTAACGGGATCAAGACCGGCAGTGGGTTCGTCATAAAAAATGATTTCAGGTTTTAAAATCATAGCCCTGGCCAGGGCTATCCGCTTAGCCATTCCTCCTGATAATTCAGAAGGAAGCATATCTATAGTATCCTCCAAACCAACGTTCTCCAGGGCTTCAGTTATTTTACTATCTATTTCGGCTTGCTCCATTCCTTCCCAATGTCTCCGCACTGGGAATTCAAGATTTTCTCTTACCGTCATCGAATCATAAAGTGCATTACTTTGGAAGAGAAACCCCAGCTTTGTCCGTAGAAGGTCTAACTCGTCCTCCTTCAAAGTGGCAATGTCCTCACCTAAAACATAAACACGCCCACTATCAGGTTTCATTAATCCAACAATGCATTTTACAAGCACCGATTTCCCTGATCCCGATTTACCAAGTACAACCACATTTTCTTGCGTAAAAACTTTCAGGTTGAAATCATCGAGCACCACATTGTCGCCAAACTTTTTATACAAATGTTCAACAACAATTACTGTAGATTTATCCTCACTACTGCCAGCTGTGCTTTCTATTGTTCCCATAGCTATTTAATAGTTTAAGCCCATCAGATCTGCGATCTGCACAGCAAGTAAATCGATAATAAAAATCAGGACCGACGACAATACTACTGCAGAGTTTGCCGCAATACCTACGCCTTTGGTCCCCTTATTAGAATTGAAGCCCTTATAACAGCCAACCACACCAACGGCAAACCCAAAAAAGAATGTTTTGATTACCGCAGGTAGTAAATCATTCAAATCCAGACCTTGAAACACTTGTGTAAAAAACAAACTAAAACTGGTTACTGAATTGATATTCACACCAATATAAGAACCAAATAATGCAATAGCATCAGCTAGTACAGTAAGTATTGGCAGCATCAAAGTTGTTGATATGATCCTTGTAGCGACCAGGAACTTGAAAGGATTAATTCCACTAACCTCCATAGCGTCGATCTGCTCGGTTACTTTCATAGAACCTAATTCAGCACCAATACTACTTCCAATTTTTCCAGCAAATATTAACGCAGTTATCACTGGCCCAACTTCCCTTACAATGGATATCCCCACCATTTCGGGCAATTGAGATTCTACACCATAAACTATCAAAGACGGTCTTAACTGCATAGTTAAAACCAGTCCCATAATAAATCCAGTCAGGGCAACCAAAGGAAGAGATTTATATCCTATTAAGTAGCATTGGGTAAGTAGCTCCTTAAATTCGTATCGGGGCTTCATACCTACTATGAAAAAGCGATTTGCAAACTTTGTAATGCTGCCGGTTTCATTAATAAATTCTTTGTTACCTTCAGTCAGTGTCCATAGTTTCATTTCCTTTAATTTATCAGCCTGTATATCAAATTGTATAGAAAGTTAACAAAAAACAAAGCCTGGTAGAATGACACAAATCATTAGAAAATATGATTCTAGACAATTACATAACACTTATTATCTACAGGTTACATGACCACCGTCATTGTGTAGTCTAACTACTTCAACTAACTTTGTACTTATGGAAACCAGGTTTCATAACGACATCAGCATCCCTGTAAACGGCATACGTTTAAGGGGTGAGTTGTGCGTTCCAATTAACGCCAGTTCCATCATAGTTTTCTCTCATGGCAGTGGCAGCAGTCGCCTAAGCCCACGCAACAGACAAGTTGCCCTTTACTTACAAAAAAGAAACTTTGGCACTTTACTATTTGATTTGCTCACGCCGGAAGAGGATCATAACTACCATAACCGTTTTGAGATCGATCTTTTGCAAGAAAGATTGGTTCAGGCTACAATATGGCTGCAGAACTTTCCGGTAGCACGCAACACTGCGATAGGTTTTTTTGGAGCCAGTACAGGAGCGGCATCAGCTTTAAAAGCTGTTATAGACTTACCCTATGTTTTCGCCCTTGTTTCCCGTGGTGGACGCCCGGATCTTGCTATGCAAGACCTACCTACGGTAAATGTGCCAACACTACTGATCGTTGGTAGTGAAGACGAGCAGGTGTTACAATATAACAGGATGGCCTATCAAATGCTTAACTGTGAAAAAAGCCTTGAAATAGTTAATGGGGCGACACACCTGTTTGAAGAACCAGGAAAAATGGAAATCGTATCAGAACTGGCTGCAAACTGGTTTAATCAGCATGTACCAAACCCTTCAGCTTAATTTTTGAGGATAAAAACAATCATCATGTTTAAAAACAGAATAGATGCCGGTAGTATGCTGGCCGCGAAACTTATCAGATACAAAGATAATTCGGGTATTGTGCTTGCCGTACCACGCGGCGGAGTTCCTGTAGCTTATGTTGTTGCCAAAGAACTCGGATTCCCATTAGAACTTGTCCTTACAAAGAAAATAGGCCACCCGAGCAATAAAGAATATGCTATAGGTGCAGCCAGCCTGACCGATTATTTCGTATCCTCCCCCCATGAAGTGACAACGGCTTATGTTGCACAGGAGCTCATAGCAGTCCGTCATCGACTGCTGGCTATGCAGCAAAAATTTATGGGCCATGGGAAACCAACAAGTCTCACCGGAAAAACCGTTATCGTTGTTGATGATGGCATGGCTACAGGAAATACGCTCCTGAGCACGGTTCAGCTGATCAAAAAAGAAAAGCCCGAAAATATAATTATCGCAGTACCCGTAGCATCTGCAAGCGCAGTTCAGAAACTAATGAATGAGGGGGTTGAAGTCATAACACTAGGTATACCTCCCGGCTTTAACAGCGTAGGTGCCTATTATCAAAATTTCAATGAAGTGACAGATGATGAAGTGATCTTTTATTTGGATGCTAATAAGTAAGCAGTGCAATATGTTCATATTCCTTTAAGGCATCATGTTCTGCAAATTCAACATCACCGCCATTGGCTAATACTTTTTCTATCATATCATCTACTGCATCCCTGATATAGGAGAATTCATTATAAGGTTTACTCAGTTCTTCAATGGCAAACTGGTTGCTTCCATGTTGTGCAGAAAAAACATAATCACTTTCTACAAAAAGGCGATGGCCAAGGTTATTCGTTACCGCTTCCCATACTGCTTTTACACCCGCTACCAATCTATGTTTACCATCCGCCTCATCTAAGATACTAATGATCTTTTTCTGTTTTTCATGCCGCCATATTTCCAGATGGGGCTTTAGCACTTCATAAAGTTGCGGGAAGCTCAGCTCCTCGTAATTGCCTTCTATGTAAGCTGCTATAGCACCTTCATGTTTAGTGAGTTTTTTAAAATGACCCAGAATTTTCGTTACGCCCAAAACGAAGACAGGTAATTGATATGCTTTGATCACCTGCTCCAACTCCTTATCAATATGCTCCAAAAATTTATCGGTTACAATTTCTTTACGATCACCTGCATCGGTAAAATTGGCTACCTTCTCAGGCCATTCATTTACATAAGCATTGATGTTCTCTGGAATTTGAGATTCGATCCTCTTAAATTCAGCATTATCGCCTTCATACATCCTGCTCTGTTTTCCACTAAGCATTAGTACCATATATTTATCAGCTTGTTTTTTATCATAAATGAGGTCACGAATTTCAAACGACTCGTCAATTATAATCCGCTCCTGAACAACGATATCCAGAAAAAGAATCTTTTCGAATACAAGGGATACAAATATGGCGACACTTTTTTTACGATGGTCAATAGCGATTCCTTCGATAAGTGCTCTTAATTTTTCCATCATTTGTTTACAAATGTCGTCAGGATAGTCCTTTTCCAACTCTAGCTCTACTTTATCTGCGGCTATTTTGAGGGAATGCATTAGTTCTTTCTCCAAACTTATTTTAACGCCAAAAGGCACTAAAATTGAAACTGCAGGCCTATAATGTAATGCACCTATTACCTCCTTAATGTCGGATGTTATTATAGTGTTCATGATGAAAAAATATTAATAAAGATTAAATGCACTAAGGCAATGCTATGGGCGATTTAGCTTTTACATTAACTTCATATTCAGCTAACTGAGACAAGCGATCATCGATGTGTTTTTCATTAATTTCAGCTTCATGAAATATTTCAGCACTCTTAGCTAATTCAAGAAGCTTAGCAAAAGCTGCTGCTGTTCCATACAGGCAAATTTTAAAATGGTTAATGGCCTGTACACGGGCAAGTAAACAAGCATCTCTGACCTCTGCATTAGAACAGTGTGAAAGCTCCTCCTGAGTTTCCTCTATAAGAACCCGCATGATTCGATTGTTCACATTTAATAAACTAATTTGTTCCTGATCTATAAACTCCTCCAGTCTTAACAAATGCTGCCCAACAAAATCAAGATACTTCTGAAGAGCCGTTTTTAATTGAAAAGAGTTTGCTATACTAATCCACTTGGGCAAAGTCATTTTCAATTCATTTTCAGCGCTAACAAACTTGCTGATGTCATAATCAATCAAGTTGTGGAGGGTATTGATAACCGGATTTTCCATGATATTTTGAATTTTTATTTTTACACATCATAAAGTTCATCTTCCTCTATTACTTTTTCTATAATAGCGTAAATCTCTTTTTTTACGTTTCTGGTTTTTTGCGTTAACTCTTCCATAAGCGGCCATAGTTTACCATACCGCTCTTCTAAATCTTTTTGTTCATCGTCGTCCATAGCTTCAGCTGTCGACTTTACCTTTGACATATATGAACCAAGCTGTTTGTCTATCGCATGTCTTTCCTCCTCCAGCATAACCAATTCATGTTCAATATGCTTTAAACTATCTATATGCCTGGGCGTTGTCAGGCGGTTGAAATAATTATCCAATAATTTATGCAGAAATGAACATTCAGATTTATAAAACTCCAAATCAGATGTCCAGGTTTTTACTTTATTCAAATCCTGCAAAATATGTTCAGATATGTCGTGTTTACTTTTCATCATAGTTAGTTTTTGGCATGAAAACTATTGTCTATGCCCCGTCATTGTTTTCTTAACAGCCTTACCTGGTTTTTTCTCTAATGTGGAAGGGAATACTAACAAGGGTAATTGTTGTTTAAATAGTGATTTTTTAACGATTCCCTCTTTAAGCATCCTGATAAAATAGGAATGATGCTGATGCGTAAAGGCAAGAAGATCAGATTCCCTTTCTTTACACAAATGATTCAACCGCTCTATAAGGTCTTTCCCCTTAACACTGTTGTATATCACTGAGGGATATTTATTATCACTCAATTGTTTGATATAATCAACAACCTCTTTATTGGTACGTGTGCCTGAGTCACCATATATATTCACATGAACAATCTCTAATTGGAATTCAAACATTTTCCCCATTTTCACGAGATATTCTATGGCATCAATATCGCTTTCATTATAGTTTGTCGCGAATATGACTTTGTTAAGTCTGGTGATGTATTTTTTTTCAGGAACAATCAAAACCGGACAAATGGCATGATCGATTACGGCACTTGTATCACTTCCAAACATGATGTGATCAATATTGGTCCCTGTGCGCCCGCCCATCATGATAAGGTCCACATTTTCTTTCCTGACAATATCATTAATATTCGAAGCGAGCGTACCTTCTTTTAACAGTATACGCACCGTTGGTTTACGCTGATCTAAATAAATATCAGCAATAATCTTTTTAAGATGATCGGCTTGTTGTTTTAGTTTGTTTTCACACTCATCTTCCCATGAAATATTCTCATTTACCAGGATGACTCCCGGATAATAAGGTATAGCAGGAACCGTATAATTAGAATTAAACAGCAGTATATTCGCCCGAAGCCTTCCTGCAAGCATAGCAGCAGATTCTGCCGCCTTTAATGCATTCTGAGAAAAATTCGTCAATACTAAAATCGTTTTCATGATAACTATCAATTATATATCATTAAATAAACTTTCATCTTTCATTACCTTCTCCACAATATCAAACAATTCCTTTTTTGTTTCCCGGTAATCCTTTATGAGCGTTGTCATTAAATCCTGCAATTTGCTTTGCTTATTTTCTATTCCTTCCAAATCCTCTGGCATGATATCTTCAGCCATGAGTTCGACCTTTGTGAGTTGTTCTGTAAGCACCTTATCGGTTTGATGTCTTTCTTCTTCAAACTTTAATAATTTAGCTTCTATCGCTTTTAACTTTTCAATGAAATAAGGAGAGGTCAGACGAATAAAATAATCATCCAGCAAACGATGAAAGAAGCTGGTTTCTACTTTAAAAAATTCAAGATCAGATGTCCAATGTTTGGCTTCTACATAATACTGTAGAGATTTGGATGATAAATTTGCCGGTGTTTTCATATCAAAAAAAATTAAATGTCGACTACCCCGTCATAAATGACACACTGATTTATACCTCAAATTTAAACACCCGTCTTCCTTATAGCTATGATGGTTGTCATGCTACAACATGATGCTCATCATACCAGCATATTCATACCTGTTTGGAGTCCAGATATGCTCCAATAACAAGAAAAATCTCTTCTTTTATAACCCGGTATTCATGAATCCAATCGATCATTAAGTATTCCAGATGAGCGCGTTTTTCGGCTAGTTCTTCTGTATGTTCATCTAATGAATCTTTGGCAAGCTGTTCGAGATTTTCAAGCTGCAGGTCCAGTAATTCTTTGATTTGATGCTCCTCACTTACCAATACGGATAGCCTGATACCAAGTTGTTTTAACTTGTCCTGAACTTCAGGAACAACCAGTCCCTGAAAATGTTCATCCAGCACCCTGTTTAAGAAAGTGATTTCGAGGTTAGAAAAATAAAGATCTGATTTCCATCTTCTGGAAGTGATGTAATACTCCAATGCTCGTGCAGATAACTTTGATAAGGTTTCCATCGCCTAAGTTAAAAAGGGATGCCTGGATCAGACATCCCCAATAAAGATCAATCAATACTTATTTCCTTTTTGTTTGGCAGAGCTTTAACAGCTTTTTTGATGCTAACCTTAAGCAAACCGTTATCGTAGTTTGCTTTCATATCGTCTTCTTCAATATTTTCAGGCAAGCTAAAACTTCTGGAAAACGAAGAGCAGGAGAACTCTTTACGGGTATAGTTCTTTTTAACCTCTTTGTGTTCCGTTTTGGTCTCTGCACTAATGGTAAGCATTCCATCCTCAGAGGTAATTTTAAAATCTCCCTTTTTAAATCCGGGAGCTGACATCTCAAGTTCATAACTACCTTCTTCATCACGGATATTTACAGCCGGCATAAACTCTGTATTCACAAAGGGTTTATTAAAAACATCAGTATTGAAAAAATCATCCATCACTGAAAGCAGTGTTGGGAAAGCTTTGGATTTTACTAAAGTTGTCATGATTATTAGGATTTAAGTTAATGGATCAAAATTAATTTGAATATCCCGCTGTAAGAATGACTTCCATTAGCAATTGTGATGACTTACGTCACTTCGCGCTAACTATATTACCCAGCTGGAACATTCTTGGGGAAATACCATTAAAGGAATCCCTATATGTCTTTTAAGCCTTTGCGTATGACTCCCTTTAAGTATATTATGCATCATGCTATGTTTCCTATGCACCATAGCCAGCATTTGAATTTGTCCATAAGATGCAAGCCAATCGAGGCCCTCGTCTATATCCTTATCTAAAACATATTGATAATAGATCTTATGGTAATTTACGTTATTGGTAACGTCATTTAAAAAGCGTTCTATATCCAGCTTGTGCTGTATAGTCATTTTTTCATTTTTATCTTTAATATGCACAATGAGTAGCTGAGCATTAAAAACCCTGGCAAACCCGGCTAGTATATGAATTGCAACCACATCTTCCCTACTCAAATCTGTAGCGAAAGCAATTTTATGGAGACATTTAAACTGGCTGTCTTTTGGAATAAGTAAAACCGGATAATTAGCCTTTTCGACAATGGTCCGACTGCTGCTACCTAATATGAATTCGTTTAAACCTCCGGCTCCCGACATCCCCATAACCACCAAACATACATCATGCTGATTTGCAAAATTTGAAACTACTTCCGGTACTGTACCAATTCCGGTAACGTACTCAACTGCCGGGGTGTAATCGCCCAATGCAGTTTGAAATTCCTCAAGTGTCTCTATTTCTCTTGCCGATCGTTTTAGTTCTGCTATCGCAGCTTCTTCAAGTGCATTGACAGCAATTAAGGGCGTAGTAACGTGTGCCACAGCTGGTGCCTCAACCGGAACCACAATGGCATTACACAATTGGATATTTGCTTTCATCTCCCTGGCAATGTGCATAGCAAAAGAGGCAGCCCCTTTCGCTGCAAATGAAAAATCTGTGGGCACTAATATCTTTTTCATCTGTATCTATTTTTTAAAAAATGGTTTCATTTTCCTTTAATTGGATGTCAATAGTGCTTTAGCTTCGTAAAACGCCTCTTCTAATGCCTGATCTTGTTTATAGATATCATCATATTCCACAATCAAACCGTCAATAATTTCACAAGTCAGGTAGGTAACCTGTATTGGAACAGCCCTTTTTAAAGTAAAAGTTTTTGCCTGGTAAGCAGACATGGCTTGATTAAGTTCCGCAATTTTTTGCCCCGCACCATCGCTCATTAATAACATTGAAGCTAATTTTTCAGGTTCAGCTACACGGATACAACCATGACTTAAGGCCCGGACCTCTCTTTTAAAATACTGTTGTTCAGGCGTATCATGCAAATAAACATCATAAAAATTCTGGAATCTGAAAACTACACGTCCGAGTGCATTATGACTGCCCGGGGACTGGCGCAATACATACGCAGCAGGATTGCGCCTTGCTGATGCAAGATTTTCACTTGTGGCGGATACGGCAGCTCCTTTAAGATCATACAGGCTATAATGATTAGTTCTCAGATAAGATGGATCTTTTAATATCTTTGGCAACAGCTCTTTTGTAAAAATACTATTAGGCACATTCCACTCAGGCCCTGTCCTGAAAATAACAACCTCACTTTTTAATACAGGGGTTGGATTCTTAGGTTTACCTACAACCACTTTGAACTGTGCCACCGAGTCGGCATGTTTAATCCTCAATAAAAACGATGGAACGTTGATCCATATTCCCATACTTTCATCGGCATCGGCCCAACGTAACCTTTCCATATTTATAGCCAGCTTTCTAACCACCGGTTCAGGAGTCTCATAGCAATCCCCAACATACTGTCCTTTTAACAAGCGCATATAATCCTGCATTAAAAAGTAGGCTCTGGATTTAGGCTGTACCCCTAACACCGCCCCTGTAAAGTCTTCTTGCGGTATAGCAGCAATGAGCAGGTCGTCGGCGCAAAAGCCTAGGGTTTGTCCACCATCAATCCTGTTAGTTTTAGATAGCGGATTCAATTTTCCAAAATGTAAGTGGTTAATAAAAGTAATCACTGCATCCGTAAGCAACATATCATACCTTGCCTTGTCGAGGCTACTCACTTTTGATGGGATATCAAACATATCATGCATTCTACTGTATAAAAGTTCCTTAGGGTGATAATCAGTATACTGAAGTCCATACTGCGCTACACAATCCAGCATTTGCAATGCTTCCCAGGTTTTATCCTCGTCATTTTGGGCTGTAACCCAAGCAGGCTGAAAGTCTCTCTGGTTATAAAAACGCGTAACAGACTTTGGAAAATGAAAAAACTGTATGGCTCCTTTTTTAATCAGTGTATTTTGAATAATAGCTCTGACAATTGTATCGCTACCCAATACCGACGCTTCAACCCGAAACGCAAAATGTAACGATAAAACAAGCATTGCTAATACCGCATATTTTATACTTTTAAATCTCAAATGACCACCGCTCACCAATCTCATAACTAGTTCAATTAACCACTTAAAGATGGTCATTTTCAATAACTTAAAGAATGACACACGTCATTGTCACCTATGACATTCGGCACATACACAACATGGAAACCATGGATTCACGGTCTTTAGGTAGCCTGTTATCGCTTCATCCCGTTGCCTACTAAGGCACCATTTTTCACCATGTTCTCTATAATTAGTGTTCCGTACTCCTTACCTAAACTTTCAGGGGTCGATGGATCAAATGACTGCGTTTGTACAGAGTACAATAGTTTTTGAGTGCTCAGATCAAAAAGATTACTTTCCCAAAAATACCGGGTATTTACTACGTAATAACCAGGCTCATAAATCCGGTTATATAAAGTCATGTTATAATTCCACCAACGATTGCTGTAATAGCCATAAGGTGAATAGTAAATATTGCCGGCAACATAGTTTCTTTCTTTCTGTTTGTTCAGCAACACAATGGTAAGCACTGCATCAACGCCACTACTTCTCAGCTTTCTCAAGGCAGCTTCCTCGTTCATTTGATTAAAAGCTTTTGGGCCATATTCCTGAAGGGATGACATGGCTGAATAACCTAAATTTTGCAAACCACTTACCAGTTGGTTTTCAATATTTTGCTGTATGCTTCTGTCAGGTTCCTTAATCAAACCAATTACCATAATCTTACCTTTAGTTACAGGAGCCACATTTTCGGCTTTCCACCAGTTGGTAATCTTTGTGGAGGAACATGCCATAAGCAATAATAACAGGAAGTATCCTGTCCAACTTAGCTTTTTCATTTCTCTAAGATTATTATCCATGTAAAGTTCGGCTATAATTTTTCGCTAAGAATGATTTTCAGCACATCAGCGCGTGATTTCCGTCATATAAAAAAAGCTAAAAGCTGAAACCATATCTCAGCCCAAACTTTAAATACCTGTAGGTCCTATTGATATCCTTTTCAATCTTAAAATTGCCATCAAAAGAATAAAATCCAGGCTCCCCATAGATAATAAAATGCTGATTCAGATTCGCACCAAGTTCATTTGTGATGATATTCAGTGCGTAGCCGGAAGCATTTCCATTCCATGTTTTGAACCATCCTCCCCGGTAATTAAATCTGTAGAAAAGATGTTTACCGAAGCTAATATCAGCACCAACATTCACGCCCGCACCTGAGCAATAACCATAAGACCGATCATTATAAATATAGGGATCAGGTAAAGCTCCCAATAAAACCGGCCCTGCACCAAGGACTGTATTGACCTGAAACTTATCGGAATAACTGTAACTGGAATACAAATTGAGATTAACACTTTGCGCCCCATAAAAGAAGTCTTCAAGATTGTGATAATCGAAATTGGCTGTAAGTCTACCTGAATGACGTGTATGCTCCGTTGAGTACAGGGGCCAGCCCCTTATTGAACCTGAAACATTGATCATACTAAATTGATTGGTATGATCTTTCCCAAACTCGGAATTTAAAGAGAAGAAGCTAAAGGGGATTTTACACTTTTCAAAAGGCGATCCATATCGTACTTTTAAGCGACCGCTCCAGCCAAAATTACTATTGCGGTTAGTCAGACTATAATTGCGAAAGCCAACGTCAAACTCGGCATAGGCTTTTGAAGAATCCACTCCAAATGAACCAGAAGGTACCTTTCCCCATTTGCCATCAACGATTCTATTGAAACCACTGATCGGATTAATGAGACAAGCCAGCACCTCGTTTACCTGTCTTTTAACACCTGTACTCCTGTTGTTCACTAATTTACCGGATAACCGATGTGCCATTTCCCCAATAATGATGCCCCCAAAACTAGCATTTACAAAATCGTTTATGGAAGGAGCCTGCCGCTCGGCAAAGGTCTCCCACATATAGCTACCGGCAAAGGAAGCCGGTATGGACTGCAAAAAACTGTAACCGTTTGACCTGAAGGTATTGAAGGCAATGCTCCCATGCATGGGATGAGAAAACTGGTTGGTAATAAACCGATCATTATCCCAGGCCCAATGTCCTGGGTTTAGGTTATACCTGAATGTATTAAGACTAACTCTTGCAAAATCTTCCTTCATAATATACCTATCATATACCCAGGGAGCAAGGTTTGTTGCTAATAACAATCCTGCACCACGGTAAAACCTTTTCTTGGGTAATGTATCGTTTGGACTGGGCAAAACCAGACTATCCTGATTGATTTGCTGCCTGTACCTGTACAATGGAGTTTGAGCAAAAAGTGAATCAGGGACTAATAACAGGATAATCAACAGCAGTTTATATCCAATTGAGTTTTCCATGATAAAGCATTTCAGGCAATAGGTAACTCAATGCCAAAGTTTATAAAAATCATTGAATTGACAAATGACATCCGTCATTGAATGGAATGATTTGAAAACCACAAAGCATTTACCTTCATCTGATTCTGTTTTACAAAAACAAGTTGCCCTGCCAATCTGTTTTATGTCGTAACCTCCCCTCTTAATTGCCGCTTAAACACTTCATATAACCTTATAAAGAACGCTAACTTAGTATAGCAAGCATAAAATGCTTAATCTTAAAACATTACAGTTATGAAAAACTCCATTTATCCTTGTCTAACCATAAAAGGTAAAATTACAGAAGCCTCAGACTTTTATATTGATGTTTTTGGTACAGGAAAGATAAGCCAATCCAACCATTTCGTGATACAAATTGAATTGAGAGGACAAAAAATCATGCTACTCAATGAGGGACCAACATCTACACCTAACCCCTCTATTTCCTTTATGGTGATGGCCGAAAGCGCGGAAGAAACTGAAAAATACTGGAACAAATTAATAGCCGGTGGTAAAATATTAATGGCGCTTGACAGCTATCCATGGAGCCCCAAATATGGTTGGGTAGAAGATAAATATGGTGTTTCCTGGCAAATATATACCGGGACGAAGGAAGATTCGGTACAGAAGTTTTGTCCTACCTTAATGTTTACAGGTGAAAAGGCTGGTAAGGCAACCGAAGCGATCCAAGATTACACCCAGTTATTTCCTGATTCAAACATACAGGGCATATTAAAATACGCTGAAGGTGAAGGAGATCGTACCGATTTTGTAAAACATGCGCAATTTAAGATCAACGACTATGTGATGATGGCTATGGACAGTTCGGCCGACCACCATTTTGAATTTAACGATGCCATATCCTTGGTTGTTGAATGCGAAACACAGCAAGAAATTGATAAGTATTGGCAACAGCTCACTGGAAATGGCGGCCATGAAGTTGCCTGTGGCTGGTTAACTGATCAATATGGTATAAGTTGGCAAATCATTCCAAAAGCATTGGGAAAACTAATCAGTGATCCTGAGCGTGGTCAAAGGGCAATGGGTGCAATGATGAAAATGAAAAAACTGGTGATAGCAGACCTGGAAAATGCCTAATCCAGCTACATAACCGGACAGGTTTTGCATCCTAACGGCGGGGAAATTATTAACGGATAAGGGCATAAAAAATACTTTAAAACTAAATCCTAGTTAAAATGGTTATAATAGGAACAACTAAAACTAAAAACTATGGGAAACATACTTTATTTAATTGCCGTAATACTCGTTATCATTTGGGCCATTAGCTTTTTAGGTGGGTATTACACCGGTGGCATTATTCATGTCCTTTTAGTTATCGCAATTATTGCAATCCTACTAAAGGTCATTAGAGGAGCTACTTAAAGACAAAAAATATGGGCTGTCTAAAAAGATATCTTCTTAGACAGCCTTTTGTATTTAAGTTAATTCTCATCCTGGGATTCTGATAACATATGCGCAAGTATTGGTGCACATTTTTCACGACAAGGGGGATAAAAGTGTCCATGCTTCCAATTTGCAGATTTGGGAGATAAGCCCCACCAGAATTCAGCCAGCGCCAACGGTTCCATTTCATAGCGAAAAGCATACTGTAGCAATTTAGGCGCCGCGCACTCCCCTGCACCCGCAGGTGGTTTTGTAGCCGTGCATTGTTCAAAAGCCTCAATTAAACTTTTCGATTCTCCCGCCTTATTTAAGAAATGATACTGTTCAAAAATTTTATCCTGCAAAGAAATGGAATGGCTTTTACGTAACTCTTTTAAATGCTTAATATTTTCGTTAAACGTTTTGTCTTTCATCAATTCTAAGGTCCGGATTTGCTCACTAAGCTCAGTGAGTTTTTCCATTCCGGTATTTACAAATCCTCCTGGTGTCAGTCCATCGAATATTGGCGGAACAAATTTAGCATGGTGATTTTCCCCTGCTAATTTTCCGGAAAAGGCAGACAAATATCCCAATCGCCCCTCTTTTGTCCGAACGATTAACACACCGAACATTTTCCCAATAACCGATCCTTCCACTTCAGATGATAATCCAAAATTATGCTGCCATTCTTGTTGATGCTGCAAATAAAATTGCAGCTTGCTAGCAGCGAGTAAACAAAGCGGATGTTGTTCAGTATCTAAAGAAAACCTAAGCCCAGAGGCTAATGCATCAATATCTGTTGATTCATCAAAAGGACTGAACGCGAAGTTTTCATTGGACTGACTATGCATTATAGACGTAATAGGTGTTTAACAAAAAAGCCTCACATTAAGTGAGGCTTTTTGTGATCCCGCTGGGACTCTAACCTCACATACTTTGTTTTATCAATTATTAGCTTAATAATATCAATAAGGCAACATTTTAACTATTTAGAGATGGTTTTCAATAAATTAAAATAAATCAAAAAACATTTGAATTAACCAAAAATTGACAGTAATATTGACAGTGAAACATTTTTACTGTCAATTCTATGGCTACAGTTAACTTCTACTTAGACAAACCAAACAGGAAAGATCAAAGACCGATCCTACTTACTTACCTCTTAAATGGCTCAAAGATACGCTTTTCAACCAAGCTTAAAACAACGGATAAAGATTGGAATGCAAAAGATCAAAAAGTCAAAAGAAATGGCGCAAATGAAAGTGAAATCAATTTCGCTTTGGATGAATTCAAAAGAGTGATTACCAAAGCAGAACTAGATACCAAATTTGACCCCTCCGGTTTAACACTTGATCTTATCAGAAGCAAGCTTGAAGAAGCTACTGGCAAGAAAAAAGCCGCCTTTACCATCTTCGATGCATTTGATGAATATATTAGAGAAGCTGAAATTACTAAAACTACCAGCTCCAAAAAGATATACGAAGTAACGCTCAATAAACTTAAAGCCTTCAATGAAGATAAACGTTACCAATTATCCTTTGACAGTATAGACAGCAAATTTGAAAGCAAATTCACAGATTATTTAATCAATGACCATAAACTGGTTAACAATACAATTGGCAGGTATATTAAAACAATCAAATCGTTCATGCACTTTGCTACTGAACGTGGATACACCAACAATTATAGGTTTAAATCGTTCAGCGTTATTAAACAAGGTGTAGACATCATTTATTTAACAGAAGAAGAATTACTAAAGATTTACCACTTTAAAAACCTCCCTCCCAGACTAGACACTGTCAGGGATGCTTTTTGTTTAGGCTGTTTTACTGGACTTAGGTTTTCTGATCTATCCGAACTTAAATTCGCGAATTTAAAACAGGATTTTATTGAACTAAAATCAAAGAAAACTCGTGATTTTCTACGGATACCTCTAAATGATTATTCAAAAGAGATATTAGCCAAGCACAAAGGCAATCCACCACAAGTAATCAGCAACCAAAAGATGAATGATTACATCAAAGAAATTGGGGAATTGGCAGAGATTAATAGCAACACCATACTAATCAAATACCAGGGGGCAACTAAAGTTGAAAAAATAGAGCCTAAATACAATTTCCTTTCTACCCACACAGCAAGAAGAACCTTTGTAACCCTCTCCTTAGAAAAAGGGATGCGCCCAGAGGTGGTGATGTCAATAACAGGGCATAAGGATTATGCCACATTTAAAAAGTACATCAAATTAACGGAAAATGTTAAGTTAGCAGAAATGAATAACGCTTGGAACAATAAAATAGAACCATAAAAAATGGCAGACCAAATTAAACTTAAAGATCAGATTAAAATCATAAAAGACAAGATTTCAAATGTTTACAGCTATGAAATATTCGAATTAAGAGATAAGTCAATTCATTCTTTTTTCTATGATGAAATTACTAGGGTGCACATTGAGGCCATTAAATTACTAAAGTCAATTGAAGCAGAGCCAACACAAATCCTTTTAGAAATTAATCAGTGGATAAATCTGTTAAAGCGAGATATGGATATAAAATTGAGGTCACGGAATCCAATTAAAAACAAACTTGGAAGGATGCTGACTGACTTTATTGAAAGTCTTGAGGAATTTAAACTATCCCTTCCAGAGCACATAAATTTACCACAGCCAGAGGGCGTTAAGGACAAAGCCCGAAAGAAGCACAATGTTCATGACTATAACAAGCCTGTGATTAAACAAAGTCAAGTCTTATTACTAATGCATTACCTAAGAAAAAATTCTGTTTTAATAAATGACCTTGATGATTCAGCCTTATCAGAGTGTTTTGGAGCTTTAACAGGTTTTAGTGGCGACCAACTTAGAAAAAGGTATGTCGATTTTAAAAAGGATGATATTGAATATAAACCTGAGGAAATCCTTGAATTAAAGGATCTTTTAGTAAAAGTAAGTAAAGATATTTCCGAGCATTAGTAAAATAAAGCAAATTGAAATACAGTAAGTTATATTTTTGTCCCCAGACAAGTCTCCCATTACAGAAGGAAAAATGAAGGTGTTTTGCAGCTCACAAAATTTAAAAACATGAGTTACACAAACACAAAAGCATTACGCTTCGAAGAAACAGAAAGAAATCCTTTAGTATTAATTGACATGGCTACACTTAAATCCATGTTAAATGGTGTTATTGGAAATGCACTTCAAAACTTAAATTTTAACGGTGCTAATTTGAAGAATGGTGAAAGCCTTAATGAAAGCCCAGACCTAATGGATATGGTGGAAGCCGTTAAATTTCTAAAGGTTTCAAAAGTTACAATCCACAACTGGAAAAAGAAAGGGATTATAAAAAGCCATAAAATGGGCAGAAAGCTATATTTCAAACGCTCAGAGCTTTTGGAAGCGATTAAGAGACAGAAATATTCTTTAAACCTTATTTAACTGGGATATGAGATATTTACCAATGACTCTTCAAGAATTCAGAGAAGAATTTACAAAGCTATTTGATCAAAAAGCAGATGAGTTTTTTAACAGGGTCTTCGGAGGAACAAAACCTCGGAAAAACGAAGGAGCAGAAGAAAGCCTGATGACAACCAATGAAGTAACAGCTTATTTTGATATATCCAGAACCACACTCAACAACTGGATAAGGCAGGATAAAATAATGAGCATAAAAAAAGGTAATCAACGCTTTTTTGACAGAGCATATATTGAGCGATACAAGAAGGTTAACTTCTCTTTTAATGAAAGACTACCTACTTACCTCAGCAAGCATGTTTGACAGGGATGTAAAGCAATGATGTAAAGTTAGTGCCATCGGTGGGATACTTTGGTATATGTTATAGGACTTATACCATTTAAAATTAAGAATTAAGCCCCGAGAAATCGGGGCTTTTTTATTGATAATAAAACTTTCCTAAAGGCTATCCACTACACATCGCGGCCTATCGGCTTCGCCCGATTTAAGGATTTAGCCGAAACAGACAGACAGACAGACAGAACACCTGTCACTGCTGCAAGCCCCAAATATAATTGCTATTGCGCCTCTTTTCTCTTTTCTGTAGTAATAAAGGAAGCGTTCAAAAACCCGATGATCTGGGTATAGAAAAGAATCATTGCCCTGATTTCACCTGTATCAGTGTATTCTGAATCGTGGTACGTCCAGCTTTTATAAAGCTCCCATAAATTCTCTCTGATTTCGTGAATTGAATAATTTTCAAAGAAACATTCAATTACATTTTCAGGATTTTCCAGTTCGTAATTGGTTAGACTGGAAGGCTGATAGTTCAGCCTTTTCATAACATCTTCCATAGTAATTTGATTTAGGTTTATATTGCATTAAATAATTGGCTGTTGATTGACATTTCGCCAGCAAAGAAGCTGTTTACCAATGGGATATAATTCTTTCAATGGTGTAGTTTGAACGAAACAGCAAGATGTTGTTTTCTGAATTTCCAGATTAATAGCCTAATAAGGCTTTTAAGGGACTTTGAATGTTTACTAGTTATTGACAAAGATTGCATTTCCATATTTGATCTCATTTAATTCCAACATTAAATAAGCCTCAAGAACTGAATGCCAGCGATAAAAAAAATAGGGCTGGTAACTCACTCAGTCTAATGTAACTTGGCTCTGACAAAGCCGTCCTTTCTTTCGAAAGGTTCCCACATAGACATAAGCGAGCACCAACCCTATCACAAATATAGGGTTTTGGTTGCTCAACTTACTCTCGCGGGATTAAACTGTCAGATTTAGTTGCGAGGCTTGCAAGCAATTCCTTATCACCGATTATAGAACTGCAATTTTATTATTCGTTCGTTTATTTATTCATATAAGCTAATGTAAGTAGTATTTATTTTAATAGCAAATTTGCTATTAATTATTTTGTATTATAGGTGTCTATTTGTCCTGTGAAGTATTTAAAAGACGAAGATTTTATTAAAAAGTTTGGCCAAAAGCTAAAGCAAGTCCGCGAAGAGAAAGGTATTTCTCAAGAACAGCTTTCATTATTAACAGAAATATCACAGAGCCAAATAGCCAGAACGGAGTTAGGACAAATTAATACCAGTATTAGCCATGTGTCCACCTACGCCAAATTGCTAAAAGTTAATGCAATGGAACTTTTTGATTTTTCAGATCTAAAAGCTAAAAGCAAAAAATAACTCCTCCGGATTTCGCGCCGAAACAACACACCAACATATTAATAATAAGATGTTTAATGAGTTTACATGAACAATATCTATAACTAAGATAAGCTTTAGATGTATCCCGAAAAAGAAAACAAGACTCTCAATTAAAAGATACCTAAGGTGTAAACCAAAATAAAGCAAGCATATAAAGTTAGTCCCAGTAATGAGACACGTTCCCGTATGTT
This sequence comes from Pedobacter nyackensis, assembly GCF_900176505.1. Classification (GTDB taxonomy): domain Bacteria; phylum Bacteroidota; class Bacteroidia; order Sphingobacteriales; family Sphingobacteriaceae; genus Pedobacter; species Pedobacter nyackensis. Next base: position 204,682 of record NZ_FWYB01000006.1, read on the forward strand.
ATAGGCAAACTCCACTCACCAGAAAAATAAGCAACAAACAGGTCTGACTTTAAACTCAGATATTTAGTTTATGGTTCAGTTTATCTTGCTACAGAATTATCAGTGTATCATTTCATAGTCTATTTTCAATTATCGATATAATTCCTCGTCTCTATTTTTTTCGTTTTGGATTTGTTGCTCTGTATATGCTACATATCTCGTTGACCATTGAGCAACATTTAGATTTGAATGTGTTGCAAGATGTTTAAAGATATTCAATTTGGCCGTTAGCAAAGGAACTACACTTCCTATCCATGAGTAAGTTCCCATGTTTGCGCTTAGATTGTCAAGCACAGATTCAATGTGACCAAATTCATTAACTAGCCTTGCACAGAGTGGATGAAGCTCAGAGTAGTCGTCATTATTTTTTCCAAAAATTGGAATTAATTCCGCCAAGCGAGTCGGTGCTAATGGTTCATTTTCATGACACCATTTGAATATTGATTCAATATCACCATCAAATAACACCCCAATATTTCTTCCGACACCACCAATATGAGAACCAAGAAGGTTTTTTAATTCATAAAAAACTAGATAATCTTCTTCTTCTGAAAGCAATGCTCTAGATAATTTCGGCCAAACTGCTAGAAAATGTCTTTTCAATAGAATTGAATAAATATTTTGAACTTCATGATCTAAATGATAGGAGAAATTTATTCCAATAGAATCAATAATTGAGTCGTTGATTGATATTGCAAACAACTCTTCATTTTCATCTTTTAATATCGAAGAAATTGTTTCGGTCCATTTGTATTGGTCGAGTTGTCGATTTCTATTTCTATTTACGCCTAATCTCAGAATGCACTCCTTGAAAATTGGAGAAAGCATATTTTTTAATTCCTCATTATTATAGCCCAAGTTGAAGAAAATATCAAAGATTATAGCGTATCCACTTTCGCCATACGTAAAAAATTTCCTACTAATTTCCTTTAACTCCTGGAAACTCAGATCTGAAAAAGCATTGCTATATGCAAAGGCAGAGAATTCATCAACATTATACTTCCCACTATCAATCAAATTAAAAAGTAGATTGAAATTTTCAGCTCCTTCAATATCTATCGACAAGAAATAAAATAATAGATAATCTAATTGCTCATCCCCATATAAGGATTGATAAAACTTCAATTTTACATCCTTGTCAACTTTTGATAGAAAACCACCTAAAATAGTTGGATTTCTATCTTCTTTAGAAAGGACTTTTAACGATTTCACTGAAAGATCAATAAAATGAAAGACCCTATCATTGCTTGAGTTTATCAGAGAATAGATTCCATTTCCTAAATGATATGAATAATCATATTTATTTGATGTGATCGCCATTATATAATCAGGCCATTCTGATTCAGATTCAACAAATTCTTTAGCAAATTCAGAGACTAAAAGCAATATTTTCTCCGCAGATCCGACACGAGAATAGTTACTATAATAGTCTGCACCGACATTTATAAAACGGCTTATGAAATCTGACTTTGTCAATTTATTGATTATTTCTTCTAAATCTAGCTGAGTTTGTTTTTCTAAACTAGTTTTCTCATATTTCCTAGTGAGCTTTAGGTTTTCAAGAGCCTCATCCCAATCATCGCTTTTTAACTCTGCAATTTTTTGTAGATATGGTAAAATAAGTTCTCCAAACCCCGCCCTGAAAACAGAACGGATACTATCAGACATTATCCCTGTTGCCAATTGAGAATTTTCATTGCCTTGGCAAGTTATTTTAAATAGCCGATCCAAAATATTATTCCAATATTCTCTAGTATCTTGAAATGTAGGGTAAAAATCTGTTAGTACTTTAATGCCTTGTTTTTCAGCACCACCTGACCGACCAAAGTGTCCATAGCTTAGTCCGCTTTTCATCGCACTAATGGCCAGTCCGACATATTCTTTGTCGCTATGATTCAGCCCCCAATCAATAATTTTTAATCTGTCAGTTAGATTGGCTTCAGTACCAGATAGGATCAATTTGAATAAGTGTAAGAATTGTCCTGTAGCATTATTTGACCAAGTTTCATTTTCTGCAACAGCAAAAGAAAACAGAATTTTTGCCGACTCTAAAAATGTTCTATTATCAAAGCATAGCTTTTCCAAAACCCATATTATATTTCTTCTTCCTGCAACTATTGCAAGCAATTGATCTTTTGATTTATTTGAAAATTGCCTTACGAAGTTTTGAGCTACGGCAACTGGATTCACTTCAACAAACGAACGGAAGAGGCGTGAACCCAGTTCTGTATTTAAAACTTCCGTGTTATCGAAAGGGCTGTCAAGTCCCACGATTTTTTCAACTATATAAACTGCATTTTCATTATACCCAAGGTATTTCATTTGTTCTGACAAAGCATCTGAGAGGCTTTCTTTATCAAAATCTGGTAAATCAGCAATACTGGTTATGACTCTAAGTAGTCTTTCAGGTGAGCATGGCTCTAACCATTCTTGAGCCAAAGACAGAGCGAGTGGGAATGGCCGCATTCCTATTAACCTTCCACGCCTTTCAAATATTTCTCTTTTTAAAAAAAAGTGACATGTTTCTTCGAATTCATTGATAATAACTTGATTATCTCCATTTAAACTTGTTAAATCTTTATTCGTTGCAATGAAATTTAATTGTGACTTTAGTTCATCCTTTATGCCAAAGAAGTTGAAAACCGAACATGATTTCAATATGGTTCGGGCCCTTTCATTTTGACCCCGAGGCCCAAGAAGCTTATCCAAAAGGTCTTTATCATCTAATTTCCCGATGAACTTCTCACCATTCTTGATGCTTTCGCCTATCAAGACGGCCATTAGTGGAATTCCCTGAGAAAATTCTCTTATTTTATCTAGGTTATCTTTCCCTAAGACTTGAAATTCCTTTTCTAGAATGTCATTTACTATGCTCGTTAAATCTTCTTTTTTGATAATGATATAGTTGACCCCATTTATTTTGTCTTGCTCAATTTCTTCTGGATTAGAGTCAATCGTTACTAAAGAGATTTTGTTTTTTTTGTGATTAGTAAACTGAAGGAGGTTTCTATGAAGTGATTGAGGGCAGTTGTCTACTATAACAATTCTATCTTCGCCCTGATTTTGAAGATTAGTAAATATACCTTGGAAATCGGCTTGAGAATAGTTATTATAGTTTATATAAAGAATCCTACTTGTTAAAATCACTGATTCTTCGCTATCATCAACATTTCGGAATGCCTCAAGCATTATTCTTGTTTTGCCTAATCCGGATAGCCCAAGCAGTCTAATACTTTCCTCTGGCTTAGAAATTCCTTGCCTTGTCAATTTTACGACTTCATTAATTTTTTCATTAACATAAAATTCCTGAGAAGTTGAGATGTTTTTTTCCCATTCAGTCCAAACAATTAATGGTTTATATTTTTCCTTTTGACTCTGAAGTGCGTGAATAGCAGTATCTTTTATTGCTTTAGTCAAGTTCGAAACCAATTGTTTTTCTACCTCCTCTTTCTTATCCTTGTCTTTTGAGTAATTATATTCAATCGGAAATCTAATATGAGCTAAGTCAAATGGTATGTTAGAGGGGTTTTGGTTAGGCGATCCAAATGCGCTATTCAAAACACCAATTATCTTTTGTTCTCCAAGGGAGTTATACGCTACCCCATACTCATAGATAACGTTATTATTCTGAAACGGTTTGTATTTATTGCCAGTTAGATTTTGAATCTCTCTGCCGAGCCAAGAAATGTGGTTTACGACAGATAAATCAGCTATAAAAATATCGCAATTTGGAATCCTTTCATCGACAATTAGAGATGCGACTTGTGGAGAACCAGCTTCACCAGTTATCCCTTCAAGAATTATAAATTCAATATTTGAAAATTCCGGTTTATTTTTCAGTTTCTTAACCGCTTTTTCTATACAATTCAATATAAATCTTTTATTGTATTTCACGTCAGTAGTCATCTGCCATGAAAAGAAGATTTTTAATTTCATAGTTGAAAAATGTTAAACACAAAAATATTTAATTTTATTATTGTCATTGGTTTAAGGATATGTTGTGGTTCGGAAATCATTTCTTTTTATTTTTAGAGCCTCAACTGAGGGGTAATCTTTTGAATTAGTGGGGAGATTTATCTTCTTGCCACAAAAACTATAATAATAATCATTTTTTAAAACGGAACTTATGTGTATTGTATATTCCTCATCTATATACAATAGTCCATTGTCAAATAATCTATGTAAATCAATTCTTAAAAGAATTCCGTTTTGAATATGATTAGAATTAATGTTTAGATAGGATTGGATATGGGACGCTTCCAATAGCTCAGGTGTTGGGTCGCCACTTATACAACATCTGTGATTATACGCTTTAAGCACGGCAGATTTAAATCTTTCTTGGCCTATCCGACCATTTACTTGAGTAAACAAATTTTCACGTTGCCCCTTTAATGGATGGAATCGCTCTATCAAAGAAGATGGGTCTAACATGTTAAGAGCATCATCAAAATATTTTAATTTGACTATTTGACTCGAAAACTTGATTTTGTCTTTATCAAGTTGCTTGAATTCTTCATTTTCCCAAAATTGACAGTTTTGTAATATAATACAGCCAATAGTATACGTATTTGCGTTTATAGTTTTTTTTCCAAATTTCTTGCTATTTGAATCAATATATTTTTGAATGCTATCAATAAAATTCTGTTTTGAATCCCTTCCATTCCTAAATCCAAATTCAATCCAAGCTTGTTCTGCCGTTAAATTTTTATATTCAACGAACTCCCCAAAACCTCCTATAAGTCTAATGGGAGCTTTTAACATAAAAAAAAACTTGTCTCCCTTATTAAGGCCTTTAATATTCCATGGGGTCGGTGTCCAAAAATTTACGGTCGAGTTGAAGTTGTTTTTTTTGAGGTAGTAAAACCAGTTATTATCAGTAGGAGAAATTGCAAACATTTAAGAGTGTATTTATTCTCGACAATTTATAAAAAATATCGGAACAATCGGAGTTCTCGATTCCACTAAATTTGAATTTTGACAGTAATATTGACGGTAAAAGTAAAAAGCCTCTGTAAGTATTTGACTTACAGAGGCTTTTTGCTTTTCTTGTGATCCCGCTGGGATTCGAACCCAGGACCACTACATTAAAAGTGTAATGCTCTACCAGCTGAGCTACGGAATCATTCTCTGTTTGAAGAGGCTGCAAAGATAGGATTATTAATTTATTCTCCTAAAAAAAAGTGAAAAAACATTACGCTTTACATCCCGAATTAAAAAAATCAGGCTGATACAAAGAAATCTCCTGTTTTAAGCAGAATTTGATTGGGCAAACCAAGTCTCATAATCAATACTTTAAAGCAAAAGCACTCCCTACTGTAAGGTACATTGTCAACTTGTTTACAACATTGTACACTTTTTGTAAACCACTTTTTACAAGGTTTACAACCTACAATACAACTGCATGTAGTGCATATTTCCTGATATATTATTTATATAACTTTATTCTACAGATTTAAAGAATATTATTTAGTGAAACAATTTAGCTTTTATCAAAATGAGAAATTTATTGTTTGTAATAATCGCAGCTTTCTACCTAATGGCATGTGCTCCACAGAGAAATCTTGTCTATTTCAGTAACCTATCTGAAGTTGTCAAGAATCAGGTCAAGGTTAACGAAGCTGAATTAAAACTTCAAAAAAATGATCTGATAAGCGTAACGCTAAATAGCTTAAATACCGAGTATGACGCTTTATTTAATGGTACAACCCCTAATAGCTATCCAAACGCAGTCAAAACAGGCTTTAGGGTGAATAACGATGGTTATGTAAAATTGCCAAGAATAGGCGATGTAAAAGTTGAAGGATTAAATCTTGAAGAGGCTCAAAACCTGATTACAAAGGAGTTGAGTAAACAAATCAAGAATCCTATTGTCAATTTACAATTAATTAATTTCAAAATCACCGTTATCGGAGAAGTCAACAACCCTTCCTCACTAACAGTTACAAGTGACCAGATCAATTTGCTCGAAGCGCTGGGCATGGCTGGTGATATGACGGTCTATGGAAAAAGAGAGAATGTACTGGTCATTCGTGAAACGGATGGACAACGGAATATGGTTAGACTTAACCTTAATGATAAGGATATTTTCCAATCTCCTTATTTCCAGTTGAAACAGAATGACATTGTATATGTAGAACCAGATAAATCTAAAGAGAAAGAATTCAGTCCAAACAACCGTGCTTTACCGATCATAACTGCCTGCATTTCAGCAGTAGCTGTACTTATAACTGCATTAATCAGATAGTATTATTAATATAAAACATAATTATTAATATAAAACATAAAGACATGAACTCCCCTACTCATCAAACATCCATGTTAGAAGATTTAAAGGATATTTTTCAAAAATGTCTTAAATACTGGTATGTATTTGCCATCACCATTACATTAAGCTTTCTGGGCGCTTATTTATACCTGGCCATTACCCCTCCTAAATATAAAGTCACCAGTACCTTATTGGTTCAAGATGATAAACAGGGAGATGGAGCAACAAAAGAAAGTGCTTTTAGTGACCTGAATATGTTTAAAATTGACAGGAAAGCTGACAATGAAATAGAAGTACTTCGCTCAAGAGATCTGATTTACAAAGTATTAAAAAAGCTATCATTAGAAACTTCCTACTTCCAGAAGGAAACTTTAAGAGAGAAGGAGCTTTATGCCAACAACCTACCTATCAAAGTTAAAATACTAGCAATAAATGCTTTGGGATATAGCAAAGAGCTAGTTGTAAAACCTTTAAAGGACGACAAATTTAGCTTAAAGGATAAAGATAAGGAATACGTATTTAAGTATGGTGAGCTAATAAAAAAGCCTGGATATCAAATTGTTGTAGATAAAGGTCCTGCTTTTGAAAAGAACCAAAAACCTACCAAGATCAAGTTTCGCGACCTCAACCTGTTGGCCGAAGCTTACAGTTTGGCGGGACTAACAGTGATGCCGGTAATTAAAGATGCGAACACCATCTCCATCAGCCTTAATGACGGGGTGCCACAAAGAGGTATTGATATATTGACCGAACTGATCAGGACTTATAATGAGGAAGATGTAACCAGAAAAAATATTATTGCTGTAAATACAATCAACTTTATTGACAACAGGCTAAAATACCTGAGCAAAGATTTATCAGTTGTTGAACAGGATGTAGAAAACTACAAACAGAGCAACATGATCTCCGATGTAGGTATGGAATCGCAACTGAACATCGCTAAATCGGGCGAATACAATCAAATGTTATCTTTTACAAATGTTCAACTCCGTGTACTGGAATCATTGGAAAAATACGTAGGAAATACCAATAATCTGAATTTAGTACCGAGTTCGCTAAGTATCAATAATGCCACGTTAAATGATTTGACCAGCAAATATAATTCACTGCAACAGGAAAGAATTAAAATGCTGCGTACTTCGGAAGAGGGTAATCCTTTACTGGTAAACCTTACTGCACAAATGCAGAGTTTAAAATCAAATATTCAGGAAAACTTACAAAACATTAAAAAAGGATTGCAGATCGAAAGAAACAACCTGCAGGCGATGACCTCAAAATTTGACAACAAGATTCGTCAGGTTCCGGCTGTAGAACGGGGAATTTTAGAACGAAGCAGAGAGCAGAGCGTAAAAGCAGGGCTTTATAAATACTTATTGCAGAAAAGAGAAGAAACTACACTGTCACTTTCAGCAACAGTACCAACATCACAAGTTATCGACAAACCAGCTTACAACAGTATACCTACAAGTCCCAGGAAACAGTTGGTATACCTTTTTGCTACTTTATTTGGTTGTATTATTCCAGCAGGAATAATTTACGGCAGGTCGATGTTGAACACCAAAGTAATCGATGCAAAAGATATCCAATTGCTTACCGGTGTACCGGTACTGGGCGTGCTGAGCCACCTGAAAAAAGATGAAGTATCTGTCATAGAACGCAATAGCCGCTCTACCATGTCAGAGCTCTTCAGATACATTAGAAGTAACCTGCATTTTATGAATTCAGGTCAGCCAGACCAGGTGCTTTTGGTTACCTCCTGCATGAAGGCGGAAGGAAAAACCTTTTTCTCCATCAATCTGGGTGTTACACTCGCTTCTATCAACAAACGGGTTGTACTGTTAGAATTTGATCTGCGTAAACCGCAATTGATGTACAAGATGCATTTAAAAGCTAAAATAGGCATAACAGACTATTTAATGAACGATGAGATTACAGTTGACGAGCTCATTGTAAATTCAAGAAGGTTTAACGACTTGCTGGTGATTGACTGTGGACCTGTGCCGGAAAATCCGGCTGAGATCATGACGCATCCAAAAATCGGGCAATTAATTGAGGAATTAAAAGAGAGATTCGACTATGTGATTATAGACACTGCTCCTGTTGGTCAGGTAGCTGATGCCTTTAGTTTATCGCCATATACTGATGTGAGTATCTTCCTTGTACGTTACAACTATACAAATAAAATGCAGTTGAACATACTTAAAGACATATTTTATTACAAAAAACTAACCAATCCAATGGTAGTTTTTAATGATGCCAAACAAGAAAGCAACAATGCGTATGGATACGGCGGGTATGGATATGGATACGGAGTAGAGTTATCAAGAAATTAGTAAAATAATCATCCTTTATTGAGTTTTTTAATCAAAATCATCATGTAAGTGATATGGCGAAGCCCTGCACTTTTCAGAAGGAAACAACAATTGCCGTTAAAATCTAAAAATTCTCTATACAATGGAAAATCAATTCGTAACAAAATCGCACTGGAAAAAACGCTGGCTGGTTATCTATACCCGTCCAAGATGGGAAAAGAAAGTAGACAAATTGTTAAAAATGCAGGACATCAAATCATACTGCCCTTTAAGAACTGTTACGCACCAATGGGCAGACCGTAAGAAAGTTGTTGATATGCCACTCTTTAGCGGTTATGTATTTGTGTGGATTGACGAAAGAGAAGAATATAAAGTTCGCCAGACTTTGGGCGTATTAAATTTTATCTACTACATGGCTAAACCTGCCGTAATTAGAGATTGCGTGATAGAGAAAATTGAGCAATTAACTAAAATGGAGCACGACTATGAGGTAGTAGATTTACAAGAGATCAATCCGGGCGACCGCATCAGAATTAAATGTGGCATCTTCTATAACCAGGAAGGAACAGTGATTAAAGTTCAGGGAAAAAATGTTTTAATGGTTTTTGATCATTTGAACTGTGCCCTGGTAAGTAATGTTCCGATAAGTAACATAATGTTAAATACGGCTAATGTGCAACCTACTTATGTATGAGCCTCAAATTAAAAACGATCTCTGGAATATTATGGTCCCTCGGTCAGCAATTCATCATAAAGATAGTCGGTTTTTTAATTATGATTGTGCTGGCCAGAATTCTGGCTCCGGCTGAATTCGGACTGATCGCAATGTTATCCTTGTTTATTGCCATTGGCAATTCATTAATGGATAGCGGACTTGGTTCCTCACTGATCAGAACTAACGATGCCGATAACAGAGACTACTCGACGGTGTTTTATTTCAACCTGGTAGGAAGCGTCTTAATCTACTTCCTACTCTATTTAGCCGCCCCACTCATCTCGGGATTCTATCGCCAACCTGAGCTGATTAATGTAATTAGAGTTTACGCAATTATCATCATCATCAATGCCTTTTATTCGGTACAAAGTACCCTCCTGGTTAAGGATATGAATTTCAGGCTTCAAACAAATATCCAGGTACCGGCTGCTATTGGTGGTGGCATACTTGGAATCATCATGGCAAAAATGGGTTATGGGGTTTGGAGTCTGGTTTGGATGAGTTTGTTCAACGCATTTTTATCAACGGTAATGCACTGGACTTTTTCTAAATGGCGGCCTGATTTTATAATTGATAGGGCTAGGTTCAAGCAACATTTCAATTTTGGTTACAAAATGGCACTTTCAGGTTTAATTGAAACTGTTCACCAGAATTTATACACACTAATTATAGGGAGATTATATTCAGTTACCCAATTGGGATTTTACTCCAGAGCAGATCAGGTTAGTCAGTTACCCATTTCAAATATCTCAGCGGCCATCAGCAAGGTTACTTATCCAATGTTTTCGGAAATAGCCCAGGACGATGCAAGGTTAAAAATGGTGTATAAAAAGATGATGCAGCAAGTTATTTTTTGGAATGCTCCTATTCTCATTTACTTATGCATAGTAGCAGAACCATTGTTCATATTCCTGCTTACCGATAAATGGCTACCGGCAGTACCTTACTTTCAAATACTTTGCCTTGCCGGGATTATATATCCGCTTCACTCCTACAATCTGAACATATTAAAAGTTAAAGGAAGAAGCGACCTGATACTGAAATTAGAGATTATAAAAAAAACAATCAGTGTAATCGGGATCATTAGCGTAATCCCCTTTGGCATCTATGGTTTACTATACTTCCAGCTACTCTTTAACTTTATAGGTTATTACATCAATTCAATATATAGCGGCCGGTCAATCAACTACCCGGCAACAGAACAAATTGCTGACATACTACCAACGTTGGTGCTATCAGCAGCCGCAGGCTTACTCTGCTACTTTACCGATCAATTTCTTGTTAATTTTCTCAACCTGAATGCTTTATCGAGAATACTGATTGATGGAGTAATGTACGCCGCTACTTATTTAATGCTGAGTACCCTTGCTCAGCTAACAGCAATAACAGATTTCAAACATTTAATTCTAAACAGATGATTCCTGTAACCAAACCATTTCTTCCAAAGGAAGAAAAATTTCAAGAATATCTTGACAGCATTTGGGACCGTCAATGGCTCACTAATAATGGTCCGTTATTGAATGATTTCGAGTTAAAGCTCAAGGAGTATTTAGGGATTGACCACTTGTTGTTTGTTTCTAACGGAACTTTCGCTTTGCAATTGGCAATTAAGGCGTTAAATCTAAGTGGCGAAATCATTACTACACCATTTTCATTTGTGGCCACCACAAGCAGTATTGTATGGGAAGGTTGTAAGCCTGTATATGTAGATATTGATAGTGAAACCTTTAATATCGACCCTTCAAAAATTGAAGCTGCAATTACTCCCCAAACCTCTGCGATATTGGCAACACATGTTTATGGAAATCCTTGTGATATAGACGCAATACAGGAAATAGCTGATCGGCATGGGTTAAAAGTAATTTATGACGGTGCCCATTGCTTTGGTACCAATTACAAAAACAGATCAGTTTTTGAGTATGGTGATATCAGTACCACTAGCTTTCATGCAACCAAATTATTTCACACGATTGAAGGTGGTGCCGTATTTACCAGGAACCCGGAATTGTTAAAAAAAATGGCCGGTATGCGCAATTTTGGACATAGCGGTCCGGATACATTTTCAGGTCTGGGTGTTAATGGTAAAAACTGCGAATTCCACGCAGCAATGGGATTGTGTAACCTGGAATCTGTGGATGAAATACTGGAGAAAAGAAAAAGCCTGTCCTTACATTATTATGATAGGTTAAGCACATTAAAAGCCAGATTTCCAAAATTAAACAGAAGCAAAGATTACAACTATTCTTATTTCCCTGTGCTATTTGACTCGGAGGAACTCATGTTTAAATGTTTGGATAAACTGGAATTGTCGAAGATTTATTGTAGAAGGTACTTCTACCCTTCGCTTTCAACCTTGCCATATGTAGATCACACGGCTATGCCTGTATGCGACGATGTGTCGAGAAGAATAGTTTGCTTGCCGCTCTATCATAGCTTAACGGTTTCAGATCTGGATTTAATCTGCCGCATCATCCTTAGAGTGCAAAATAATCAGAAAGCGAAACCAATGGTCATAGATGCTTATGACGGAATAATCGCCAATAACGCCAACCCTGCAATTAACGGACACTACATACATAAGTAAATTCATGGAACGTAAAGAAGATATCCTGGTGAGCATATGCTGCATCACTTATAACCACGAGAAATATATTGCCCAAAATATTGAAAGTTACTTGATGCAGGAAACCAATTTTAAATTCGAAATTATTATTGGCGAAGACTGCTCAACCGACAATACGCTGAAAATATTAGAAGCCTATCAGCGCATGTATCCTGAACTCATTACTTTGATTACCTCTGAAGAAAATGTAGGCAGCATAAAAAATCATGCACGCTCCATGGCACAGTGTAAGGGCAAATACATTGCAATGTGTGATGGTGACGACTATTGGACTTCTCCTTTAAAATTGCAAAAACAAGTAGATTTCCTTGAAGCCAATCCTGAATATATTATATGTTGCAATTACAGCCAGGTTATAAACGAAAATGAGGAAACTGTTTACGTGCACCCTTCGCCGGTTGGTCTTGAATTTACGTATGAAGATTTGCTTTATGACAGAAAGGATGAAACCAGGATCTGTTCATTAATGATCAGAAACTGTAAACAAGTCATTGACATCGGATCAGAAGATTGGTACCATCGTACGCATGCAGCTGATCGCATGTTCAAACTGTATGTAGTTAGTAACGGAAAGAAAATTTATGTGATTCCAGAGGTTATGAGTTGCTACAGAATTCATACCGGTGGAGTATGGAGCATGATAGATACAAACTTGAGAAAATCAAAAAGGTTAAGCGATTTCAATCTGATCATTAAGCACTTCAAATACACTTCACTTCAAAAGAGGACTTTGTTAAAAATCTACCTTAAACAATACCTCATTTTTGAAATACGGCAGCTCAAATTTAATCATGCAATTCAAACAATATCTGCATTATGGTAGCTCGTAAAGGTCAAAGCTTATTCTTTATCATCAACTCACTTAATGGCGGGGGCGCAGAGCGGGTGATTTCCAATTTATGCAATTATTTTAGCAGCCACCACTTTGATGTAAGCATTATTTGCCTGAACCAAACTAACCCTGCTTACTTTCTGGCACCGGAAATAAAGGTTTATACCTTAGTTGATGTTAAACGTAAATCCAGCTTCCTGTTCAGAATATGGTATAGCCTTGTAACCTTCTTTAAACTGTTTACTTTATTAGTAAGACACAGACCGAAAATGGTTATATCCTTCATGGCTTCTGCTAATTTATGGGCTGGCATTACCTGTAACCTCCTAGCCGTACCTTATATTGTATCAGAACGGATTACACCCGATGTTACGGTAAATAAGTTTAATATTTTATTGCGTTGGTTGTCCTTTCACATCTATAATAAGGCAAAAGTAATTGTTGTTCCGTCGAAGGGCATGATTCCTTGCTTCAGGAAAAACAAATCTTTTAGAAAACTGAAAAATTTTGAGGTCATCAATAACCCCATCAATCAATTTAAATCGTCGGTAGCAAGGGGTGTACATAAAAGAAAATTCATTCTTGCCGTAGGCAGACTAGATGATCAAAAAGGGTTTGACTTGCTCATTACAGCTTTTAAGGGTGTAAAACAGGAGGACATTGATCTATTGATATCAGGTGAAGGTGATGAACGTAAAAAACTTGAAGATCAGATAAAGGAATTGAACCTGGAGCACAGGGTAAAACTGATTGGTTTTAAAGCAAACTTACAAGACTATTATAAACAGGCACAGCTATTTGTGCTCTCTTCGAGAAATGAAGGTTACCCGAATGTGTTGGTTGAAGCGATGAGTTTGGGTTGTGCCTGTGTAGCTACCGATTGTGATTTTGGACCATCGGATATTATTGAACATGAAATGAATGGACTTCTTGTTAAGGTGAATAGTCCTACTGACCTCACCGAAGCTATGAACCGGGCACTGGAAGATTCGGCCCTTAAATCCAGAATAGCGAACAATGCTAAGCTGATTAACAATACCAATTCTGCAGAAAACACTTCAGCAAAGTGGGAAAAATTAGTCCTGCAAAACCTATAAAAATATTCCGGCTCAGGATACCCACCCTACCCTACCAGACCCATTGAAAATTGTATTCACTAAAAAACTTAAGATTATGCACCACATCTCATTCTCACCTCCGTTTATTGATCAAAATGTAATTAACGAAGTAATTGATACGCTTAAGTCTGGGTGGATTACATCTGGGCCAAAGGTAAAGGAGTTGGAAGCGGAGGTAATCCGTTTAACAAAATCCAAATCGGCTATCTGCGTGAATTCATGGACCTCAGGCGCACTTATGATGCTGAAATGGTTTGGAATAAAAGAAGGGGATGAAGTTATTATACCCGCATATTCTTACTGTGCTACAGCTTTATGCGTATTGCATTGTGGTGCAACTCCGGTGATGGTGGATATATCCGATGACCTGACTATAGATCCGCAGCGGATTAAAGAGGCGATTACCCCGCGTACAAAAGCAGTAATTGCTGTAGATATAGCTGGTTGGCCATGCGATTATAATGCGATCAAAGCTTTACTTAAAAGCCCTAAAGTGAGAAGCTTATTTGTAGCCGAATCGGAAAAGCAAATAAAACTAGGGCGGATATTGTTGGTATCTGATGCTGCCCATTCAATCGGTGCCAATTATATGGGACATTCGGCAGCAATATGCAGCGACATCACCATATTCTCTTTTCATGCTGTAAAGAACATCACTACTGCTGAGGGTGGCTGCATCTGCTTAAATCTGCCTACTTATTTTAACCATGAAGAAGAATACAACTTCTTAAAGATTTTTTCATTAAATGGACAAAATAAAGATGCTTATACCAAGTCAAAAGGGGGAAACTGGAAATACGACATCCTATGTAAAGGATTAAAGATCAATATGCCGGATATCTGTGCTGCAATTGGCCTTGCGCAGATCAGACAGTATAAAAGATCCTTATTACCTGCACGTAAAACAATTGCGTTAAAGTATTGCGAACATTTAAGCGGCTTTGATTGGTTTATCCCACCAACCTTAAAAGATCATTCCAGAGAGACTTCTTATCACATATTCCCCTTGCGCATAAAAAATATAACTGAAGCACAAAGGGATCAGATTATTGAAGAAATGGTATCCCTCGGAATCATTGTAAATGTACATTTCATACCTATGCCAATGCTAAGCTTTTTCAAAAAAAGCGGGTACAATATCGCAAACTATCCCAATAGCTATAAGCAATATGCATGTGAAATATCATTGCCTATATACCCTAATCTAACAGATGAGGATACCGATTACATCATTGATGCAGTAATTAATGTTGTACAATCTCAGCTGAAAAACACCAAGCTACAAGAACTAGCTGTCATTCAACACCATTAACCGTGAACACTAAACGCATCTTCGACTTACTTGTATCGTCTATTGCGATCTTGCTACTGTTGCCGTTTTTTATACTGGTAGCACTGTTTATCGCATTTGATTCGAAAGGCAATATCATATATGCGCAGAATCGTGTAGGCAGAAATAAGGTAAACTTTAGATTGTTCAAGTTTAGAACAATGTGTACAAATGCGGATAAACAAGGGCTTTTAACCGTAGGAGATCACGATTCAAGAATTACCCGGGCTGGCTATTGGTTACGGAAATATAAAATTGACGAATTACCGCAGCTATTCAATATTTTAAAAGGAGACATGAGTTTTGTTGGCCCACGTCCGGAAGTGAGTAAATATGTAGAATTATATGATGCTACACAACAGCGGGTATTATCGGTAAGACCGGGTATAACGGACTGGGCTTCTATCGAATACATTGACGAAAATGAGCTTTTAGCTTCGGCCAGTGATCCTGAAACGTACTACAAAACCAATATCATTCCTCGTAAGATTACTCAGAATTTAAGGTACATAGATCACAAGAATCTATGGATTGATATGAAGATCATTTTACTGACTTTAAAATGTATCATCCTAAAACACCGCTAGCCTAAATTAAATAGACATCATCATGAAATATTTAGCTTTTGTTTTTCTGGTATTATATATCTATTGCGTAACCTTCGCCATATTTCTTACAGATTTCATCAGGATCCCTGCTCCTATTATGTTTGGTTTGCCGCTCGTATTTATTTTTAAAGCGCAATGGGCTAAACTCCAATACGGTAAAGAGATCGTTTTATTTACATTATCAATTTTCCTTTACTATTACATAGGTTTATCAGACAATAAGGAGTTCTTCTCCAACGCCATCAAAATTGTCATGTGCGCGCTGTTCTTTAGCTATTTTGTGGGTGACAACAAGCAACGTTTTACGCTCACTATTTTTACTTTTTACGCTTTGCTTACCTTCTCAGCATTGCTGATGGTATTTAATACATTTTATCCTGAAAAGATCAACGCACTAAGAACAATGCTCCTGGGCGAGCCGGTTATGCAAAGCCCATCAGGAATAGCGGTTTACCAATTTACTTTTGGTTATCAATTGGCAGCCCTTGTACCCTTTCTGTTCATTTTTACTTTTGCCTTTAAAAAACCATTAATTGTTAAAGCTGCAAGTCTGGTTATTTGCCTGATTTTTATCTACCTGGGCATGCAACGTTCGGTACTGATAGGTTTCACTTTAACCGTTTTCTTGTTTTTATGGTGTTATTATAACTATAGATCGGTATTTATTGTAGCCGTAGCTGTGTTTGCTGCAGTGATGCTTTATACTTATGTGCTAAAAGATAATTTTGATTCCTATAACAACATCATCACCAAGAATGAACGCAATACAGCAGAATATAACAGATCCGCGCTTACAGCAGAGAACCTAAAGATCTACACTCAATATCCATATGGATTGATATTTTATGGGAAAAACTGGAGTGATGTCATTTATAGAAACGAGGTGTTTTCATCAGGTATCACTTCTCACAATGCCTATCTCATGTTTTTCACCTACCTGGGACCTTTTCTAGGTATTGGCCTGCTGATTGGCTTATATTATAAGATTGCGAAAATAGCCTTAGCAACTTTACGCAATGTCCGAAAGAAGGAGAATGCTATGATGATCTGCCTATGTTGTTCATTTTTTGCCGTGTCGATAAACTCATTGTCACATAATTCATGGCTAGTGAATGCAAATGGGCCTACATTATTCCTTTATTTCAGCATACTTCATCTCCACTATCTACTCCAGAAGAGCGCAGAACCTGAATACAAATCAATGCCTGACAGTAAATCTTCAATAAGAGAAACAGCTATTTATTAGTTATAAAACTTCAATATTTTGGAAAAGGAAATTATCAAAGACGTTATAGAATGGGATATAGCGAATTGGTCAAGGGCCATTTGTTACTGGCATAAAAATGTCACTATAACCCACAAGAAACACCAGTGTCTGGAATTGGGTGCTACCCGTGGAGGCCTGTCTTTATGGCTCGCTATACATGGAAATCAGGTACTCTGTACCGACCTTAAGAACCCCGAAAAATGGGCCAGCGGTTTACATCAAAAATACAATTGCCAGAACATTACCTACGCGGCTTTAGATGCAACTGATATTCCATACGACCAGCAGTTTGACATTATTGTATTCAAATCCATACTGGGAGGCATTAGTCAAGACAACAGAAATGAATACAAGGCAAAGACCATAAATGAAATCCATAAAGCATTAAAACCAGGCGGCATGCTACTCTTCGCAGAAAACCTGGCTTCCACGCGTCTGCATCGTATTCTTCGGAGAAAATACGGCACACCAAAGTGGAATTACCTGGAGATGCATGAAGTGGATGAAATTTTCAGCTCTTTTAAATCCCTAAAGTACACGACAACTGGTTTTTTTGGCTGCTTTGGAAGGACAGAAAAGCAAAAAAACATTTTAGGCAAAATTGATGGCTTACTGGAGTTCCTCATACCTAAAGGAAAGAGATACATTCTGAGCGGTATCGCAATTAAGTAAACACGTATATCTGAATACAAGAAATATCACTATGCAAAGGACAAAAATAATACACATTATTGGCTCATTAACTAAAGGTGGAGCGGAACGTTTTGTTGTTGATTTATGTAATGAGCTGGCAAAAGAAGATAGGAATGAAGTATACCTGGTTTCTATTTGCAAAGATAATCCGAAAGATAATTTTATTAACGACATCCATTCTGATGTGCAGTTTATATCCTTTAACAAGGAAAGAGGCTTTAGCTTTAGTGTATTTTTAAAACTTACCAGATGGCTAAAAAATGAACGGCCTGATATTGTACACTCTCATTTGAATGGCTTTGAATACCTTACCTTATACTTGTTGCAAACCAGCAATACACGCTTTTTTCATACCATTCATAGCAATGCCGAATTTGAATGCCCTAATTACATTATAAAAACCTTTCGTAAAATCTTCTTTAGAACAAACAAAGTATGCCCTATCACGATATCTGAGGACGGCAGTAAAACATTCAGATCATACTACCACCTTAGCAACGACATTTTAATCGAAAATGGTCGTCCCGATATTCTGCCAACTATTGAATACAATCACCTGGTGAAAAAATACAGAAGTAATACAGATTCCTTCCTCTTGTTACATGTTGGTAGTATTACAGCCCCAAAAAATCAGGAACTCCTGATCAAAGCAGTATTAGAGTTCAATGCCAGGGAAGAAAAAAAATGCAAATTATTGATTATTGGGGAAATAAAGGATACCATCATTTATGAGCGTTTAATTCAAATTGTTAACAACAATGATTACATAGAATTTTTAGGAGGCAAACAAAATGTTGTCGACTATCTGAATATCGCTGATGCCTTTTGTCTTTCGAGTTCCTTTGAAGGAATGCCTATCTCGCTAATCGAAGCACTATCCGTTGGATGCATACCGATTTGCACACCGGTTGGTGGTATCACTCAAATGATCAGTCATGGTAAAACCGGTTTTTTAAGTAAAGATGGTTCTGTGCAAAATTATTACGAAGCTATAAAAGAAGCGCTCTATTTTAATGATCCTGAAAGTATAAAATTGAACAGCATGCTGAGTTTTAAATCAAAGTATACGATAAAAAGATCAGCAAGAAATTATTCCGACACCTATTTAAATATGTTGGCTACTGAAAGAACAGTAGTAGCAGCAATCAGATAAATCTAAGACCTAAACTTCAATTAAGATGATCAAATTCACTGATGACGAGCTAAAAGTCGTAAAGAAAATCGAGCAATTAAAAGATGAAGCCGGCTCCCATGCCCCAAGCTTTTTTACATTCAAACAGAAGCTCCCTGAAATAGACATAAAGGTTGACGCTTGCTTTCTGTCTAACCCCTATGCTACAGATCTCTTTATTGAATACTTTAACAAGGAAATTCTGCATACAGGAAATATCAGAGATCTGTTGCAAAGCTATCCTTCACAAAATGGGGTAATTGCAGAAATTCTGGCTGATTTTTTAAAAATTGATTCTAAGCGAATCTTTATAGGTAATGGGGCAATTGAAATCATTCAGGCTGTCATTCATAATTTCACCAAAGAAAAGATCATTATTACTATCCCTACGTTTTCTTCCTATTATGAATATGTGAAAGATGGTATTGAGGTGGTATATTATAATCTGGCTAAAGAAAATGACTATAATCTGGATGCGGATCAATATATAACATTTGTTAAACAACACAGACCTGACACGATTGTATTGATCAACCCTAATAATCCTAATGGCGGCTATACAAAAATTGCCGATGTTCAACGGATTATAGAAGAGCTTTCTTTCGTTAAAAACATCATCATCGATGAGAGCTTTATTCACTTCGCTTATGAAAGTGAGTCCTATCAACTCGTATCCTTGTCGCACTTGGTTGAGCAGCATCCCAACCTGATCGTATTAAAAAGCATGTCGAAAGATTTTGGAATTGCCGGTATCCGTGCAGGATATGGCGTAATGAGAAAAGAATATGTAGACACTTTATTAAAGAATGGTTATTTATGGAATTCAAATGGATTAGCTGAATATTTTTTTCGGTTGTATACCAGAACAGATTTTGCTTATAAATATGATAAGGTAAGGATTAACTACATCATTGAGACTTTGGAGTTTATCCATGAATTGCAGCAGATTCCTATGATTAAAGTATATCCAAGCATGGCCAACTTCGTACTCATTGAATTGGCTGATGGGATTCAGTCTACCGATTTTGTATCTAAACTACTGATCAGCTATGGCATTTATGTGAGGACTTGTGATGATAAAATCGGGTTGAAAGGACAATACATCAGGTTAGCTTCCCGCTCTAAAGAGGAAAACGACTATATCATTAAGAGTTTAAAAGATTGTGTTAATACACAAATGAAATTAGCCATAGCTAATGAAACAGTTCATTAAGCGCATTGTATTCAATGTCTGCAACCTTTATTTTGACCTTAGATTTAAAAGATTTTTAAAGACTGTTGACTCAAAAAGCAACGTATATATTATTGATATAGACAATACACTTGCACATACCTGGCCTTCTTTACAACATAAAGCTTACCAAAGCGATAACAAACGCTACCGGTCGCTGGCAATTTTTATTGGGATGCGAAACTTCATCCTCAACAAAATCAAAAAGCAGCAAAAGGTGGTATTCATTTCAGCCAGGAGTTTTTTGAGCTACCCAGCTACAAGGAACTGGCTTTTTGAAACAGGCTTATCCGGTCCCGGAATTCAACTGGTTCTGGTAGCCAGGCCAGATGATAAACTCAAATACATCAACACCATTTTAAACAGTGGGCATGGTGTTACTTATATAGATGATCTAAGTTATAATCACGAAAACGGTGAAATGAAGCTGTACAGCGATTTGATCCGCCAGGTAAGGGAATTACCGATTCAATATTATGGTATCGATGAAATAGAACTTATAAACTCAAAGCCATGAATATATTTACCGTAGTACTAAAACGGCTCACAAGGATCGGAAAAATTCTGTCGAGCATAAACTGGGTTACTTTTTTGAGGTTATATCATTCAGACGCCCAGATTATCATGTGGATACCCAACACTTCCCTTAAATATTTTGGAACTGATGCTTTTTTATGGGATATGGCTACCCTGTCCAGTCTTGTACTTGAGCGTAAAGCCTTCAAAATAGTCTATGGAAAAGGAATCGGTAAATACCACAATAAAAAAATATTCTATACGATCAGTCACCATTATAATGTTTATAAGTTTGATGACTCGACTACGGTTCTGGTATATATAGCCAAGCAGTTAGAACTCCAGGGAAATACGGTGTTTCCAAAATCCCAGGAAACTATTTTCTGGGAAAACAAAGCCCATATGCATGAAGCCTTTGACCATGCAAAGGTTAATATCCCCCGCACAAAAATATACAAATCGTATGAAGCCTTACTAAACTCCTACCTGTCCTATCCGTTTCTGGTTAAAGCTGAACATTCATGTGCTTCTGAAGGAGTTTATAAAATCAATAGCTTTAAAGAGTTGAATCACCTGATGCAGGAAGAACATTTCGCCGCTAAGAACAAAAATATCATTGTACAGGAGCTGATCAATATGCGTAAAGACTTAAGGGTAATTCTGTCGAGGGATGAAATTTTACTTTACTATTGGCGAATTAACCCTGATAAAGAATGGAAACCGACATCAACAAGTTATGGCAGCCAGGTTGATTTTGATTACTTCCCTGAGCAATGGCGTGAACATATACTCAAAACTTTTAAATCTTTAAACCTCACCACCGGTGCTTTTGACATTACCTGGCAAAATGATGACCTGAGTACTGAACCCATTTACCTGGAGGTAAGTCCTTATTACCAACCCAATCCGAAGATGGACACCCATGGCAAATCCTATGCATTTTATAAACAGCACTTTACTCCTTTTCATTGCTGGGATGTGAAATATGTAGATATCGTTTTTGAGATCAAACACAAGCAGGTACAAGCTTATCTGGCTAATTAATTACAATATATTATGGCTATGAATAAACGCGTGATCCTTATGACACCTTCTATGTGTAAAGGAGGAGCTGAAACACAATTATTGAAGGTTGCACTTTACCTGAAATCCAAACAGTACGACGTGATGCTTATTTCACTCAAACCCATTAATGAGTTTGAAATCGACTTAGAGGAACAAGGGTTAAGTGTAGTCTTCTTAAAAAATTGGTTCGGCCATGCCTTTTCTAACTGCGTGACGTTATACAAAACCGTTAAGGCCTTTAAGCCGGATGTTGTACTGGCATTCATGTTTATTGCCATCATATTTGCCCGTTTATTAAAGCTGAGATTTCATTTTAAATTAATCTCAACCATAAGAATATCAGTAATTAATAAAAAATGGTACATCCCTTTTAAGATGACCTCTGGGTTGGATGATATGGTAGTTTACAATTCCAATGCTTCAAAAGCAAATTTTGAACGTTGGAATCTGGTGAGAAAAGAAGGTATAGTGATCAATAACGCCATTTCAATTCCGGTATTAAACGGTATGTCCCCTAATGTGAATTATACACAAACATTCAATTGGGTTTGTGTTGGTCATTTCAAGTATAACAAAGATTACCCAACGTTATTTAAAGCAATAGCTTTACTTAAAGACAAAATATTCCAGGTAAACATCGTTGGTAAATTGAACAATGAGGTTTGGCCTTATAAAATGATCGAAGATCTGGGGATTCAAAATCATGTAAACATCCTTGGGTTTAAACAAAACACGTCTGACTATATTACAAATGCAGAAGCTTTTATTCTCTCCTCCTATTCAGAAGGCATGCCTAACGCTGTGCTTGAAGCTATGGCACATGCAAAACCAATAGTAGTTACCGCTATTGATGTAAATAAGGAACTGGTTGATGCCGCCCATTGCGGCTTCCTTACAGAAAAGGAAAATGAAAAGCACCTTGCAGGTAAAATGCTGGAGATGATGAATATGACTGCTACACAGCGGAAGGTCTTCGGTCAAAACGGAAAAACTTATATCCAATCGAATTTCAGCGATAAAAGTGTTATGGATAGTTGGATGCAGTTGATCAATCAATTCGCTAGTTAAGAAACTAAAGAACCCCAAAGCATATGTGTGGAATATTTGGAACAATAAATTACTACCTTCCTTTAGATCAACAACAGATCTTTAAAGGTTTGCAGCACCGTGGGCCGGATGATCAGGATGTCGAAATCATTGACAACCTGGCCTTGTACCATACCCGTCTTTCTATTCAGGATCTTACCGCTTTAGGTAAACAGCCCATGGAATACAATGGACTAATCATTGTATTTAATGGTGAGATCTATAACCATATGGAACTAAGGGAGAAATATGGTCTTGAGGCGTCATCAACCTCGGATACAAAAACCATCCTCATGATGTTTGAACTGATGGGAATGAAGATGCTGGAAGAATTTGATGGTATGTTTGCATTTGCATTGTATGATTTAAGAAACCGTTTATTATACCTTGCGAGAGACCGGTCGGGGAAAAAACCATTATTTGTTTACCGGAAAGAGGGGACTTATATATTCTCATCAGAGCTAAATACTTTATATCAAGTTGCCAAACCCGAAATCGACTATTCGGCATTATCTGATTACCTATACCTGGGTTATCATTATAGAAAATCGACGCCCTATTTATCGGTGTCAGAACTCGAAAATGGCCATTATTTGAAAATAGATACACAAAACCTTACCGAGGAGAATATTACCTGGTTTGAAATGGCCGACAATTATAAAACCACATCCAAATTAACCCATCAGGAATCTGTAGATCAGCTGGACACACTTTTGCAATTAGCCGTCAATAGAAGGATTGATAGTTCGGCACTTGATGTAAGTTCCTTTTTAAGCAGCGGGATCAATAGCGGTTTAATAACCGCTATTGCAGCCCGACATTCAGCAAAACTGAAAACCTTTACTTTCAGAGCCCGGGGTAGCTATGATGAATCTGTACAGGCAGAAAAAGTAGCGAAAAGATATAACACCAATCATACGCTATTAGAGATT
This sequence comes from Pedobacter nyackensis, assembly GCF_900176505.1. Lineage (GTDB taxonomy): Bacteria > Bacteroidota > Bacteroidia > Sphingobacteriales > Sphingobacteriaceae > Pedobacter > Pedobacter nyackensis. The sequence goes on from NZ_FWYB01000006.1 coordinate 228,485, forward strand.
GACTTCTCAAACCTGCAAAATGATATTGAAAAAATAATAGGTAATCAGGGAGAGCCTAATTGCGACAGCTCAGCAATACCTAGTTATTATGTGGCTAAGGAAACTAAAAAACATACGGCGGTTGTATTAAATGGAGATGGAGCTGATGAATTATTTGGTGGATACAGACGTTATGTTCCTTTCAAACATGTAGACTTCTTTCATCCCAACAACCTGACAAAGGTTAGCGCCAAAATTTTAGCCGACATACTTCCAATCGCAAATGAGAAACAGAGCTACTATACTTATTTATACCGGTTATTGAAATTCTCGAGCTACACAGATGTGCTTAAGATCTATTGTTCAGCCTCATCTGATTTATTTGTCGGTTTTGAAGATCAATTTTTGAAAAGACCATTAATGAGAGAGATCTCCACAGATCTGATATCTGTAAATAAACTGCCTCTATCCTCTTTGAACAAAATATTACTGATGGACTTTCAATCTATGTTGTTCAGCCGGCTATTACCAAAAACTGATATGGCTGCTATGACGCATTCATTAGAAGGGCGAAGTCCATTTTTATCTAAAGAACTATTAGCATTTGCACCAGCTCTACCAGATAACTATAAAATCAACAATGTAACCACTAAATCTATTTTACGCGATTTAGCTATGAAATATCTTCCTGAGGATTTGATTTACCAACCTAAGCGGGGCTTTGAAGTACCACTAAGCAAGTGGGTAGATACGGATTTAAAGGAGGTGATTGAAGATTATCTACTTAGCCCAAACGCTTTATATCCTGGTATCATCAAGCGAAGTTTTATTGAAGATCTTATCGCTAAGAAAGTAAAGGTGGCTGATGAAAGAAGAGCTAAGATACTTTATTGTGTATTCGGTATGGAGGTATGGTATAAGAACCTATCAAAGATAAAGGCTCCTGAAATTCCTTACAGCCTCGAAAATTCTCTGAATAACTAACCCCCTTAAATATTTTATTATGAGAGTATTGGTTACCGGTAGCGCCGGTTTTATTGGTTTTCATTTAGTAAAATCCCTCTTGGAGCGCGGAGATGAGGTGATTGGCATCGACAACATCAATGATTATTATGATGTTAACCTGAAGTACGCAAGGCTTGCAGAGACTGGCATTTCAAAAAGTAAACTGACTTATGGTCGGCAAATTCACAGCACAAAGCACAATGGATATGTATTTTTGAAGTTGGATCTTACAGATGCGATTGGAATGCATCGTTTATTTGAAACTTACAAATTTGATTGTGTTTGTAACTTAGCGGCGCAGGCTGGTGTGAGATATAGCTTAACCAACCCGGCTGCGTATATAGAATCCAATATCAAAGGTTTTCTTAATGTATTAGAATGTTGCAGATACAATAGCATTAAGCATTTATTATATGCCAGTTCATCAAGCGTTTATGGTTTGAATAAGAAAATGCCCTTTTCAGTGAATGATAACGTAGATCATCCTGTTTCACTTTATGCAGCTTCTAAAAAAAGTAATGAGTTGATGGCTCATGCATACAGTCATCTGTTTAATTTGCCAACAACGGCTTTAAGATTCTTTACTGTTTATGGTCCGTGGGGCAGACCAGACATGGCATTGTATTCATTTACAAAAGCTATTATTGACGGAGAACCGATAAACATCTTTAATAATGGCAAGATGAAACGGGACTTTACTTATATTGATGATATTATAGCGGGTATTATTACAACATTAGACATACCGGCTCAAAGCAATTTATTGTGGGATGGTGATGCGCCAGACCCTGCAAGTTCATCAGCTCCCTACAGCGTATTTAATATTGGAAGAGGTGAACCGCTAAATCTTATGGATTTTATTGTAGAAATAGAAAGGAATGTTGGAAAGCATGCCAAACGCAATTATCTACCTATGCAAAATGGTGATGTGTTGGAAACCTGGGCAGATGCTGGCGACCTGATTACCCATTCAGGCACTAAGAAATTTGTATCTGTAAAGGACGGTGTAAAGGAATTTGTGAAATGGTATGTTAATTTTTATAAAAAAGATGGTTCAAAAGCTAGAAATAAACACCAACACGTGCTATAATTTCAATCAAAGTGCCTGATTATGAACTATTTTCAAAAAAAAATCATTTTTTTTTAAAAAAAAATTAAACCGAAAATAGATTACGATTTAGCATAATTCACCTGAATATGTTCGTGAGTTGGTAACATCGAACGAGATTTATTTTAATAATTATATAAATAAACACACAACTTATTAAATGATAAAAATACATGTCGTAACTCTTATCTATATATACTAAAAATCAGCGACTTCCCATAGTAATATTTTTGTTATTCCTGTAATTTTTTCGATACAATTTTTGAATAAGCTTCCCGTTCTAGGAGGTATATTTTAAAAAACATATGGAAAAAATTAAAAAATCATCACTATCAACCTTAAAAATGTTTACATTATTAATGATTGCAGTAGTAACTTTTAGTCAATGTAAAAAAAGTAATGACGCCGATTATGAGAACAGTTTAAATGGAGATCTTGAAGATACCAGTAGTGCTATAGCAGCTATATCTCCGGATAAAACTGGTTCAGGTACTATTGATTTTTCTAGGGTTTCTCCAGACGGAGGCTTCTCTTATCAGATTAAAAGTGCACCACTACTATTAGGTGACAGTCCTGAACAACCTAAAATCTCAAAAATGCGTATTTTTGAAGATGGTAAAGAGCTAGGTCCTGCCCACACCAATCATCAGGAAATTAGAAATTTAGGTAAAGGAAGATTTAGTCATTGGCTAACATCTTTATACATCTCGGCGTCGGATAACACTGACCCGCGTACAAACGGAAGAAAATATACCTATTCATATGGTATAGATGCGCCAACGGTTACTCCTCCAACAACTGAAGTACCTCCTACCACCACTCCTCCAACAACAACGGATGGTATAATAGGTTATGCTATGGTTGGTGGATCTACAACAGGTGGTAAAGGTGGAAGCACAGTTACTGTAACTTCACTTTCAGCCCTAAAAACTGCAATTTCTGGAAGCACAGCTTCGATTGTACAGGTTTCAGGCAGGATCACAGGAACAGGATACCTAATGGTAGGTTCGAACAAAACAATCATTGGTTTGAGCGGTTCATCACTTGAAGGTGTAGCTTTAACAGTTAGTGGACAAAGCAATGTTATTATCAAAAACATGACAATTAGAAATGTAGTTGGGTATTCTAACATCACCATCACTGAAGGTGCACACCATGTTTGGGTAGATCATTGTACATTATCGTCTGACCGTACCAAAGGTTGGGATTACTATGATGGCTTATTGGACGTAGGTAGAAAAGCTAATTATGTTACCTTATCATGGAACAAATTACATGACAACCATATTCCATTGCTGATTGGTTTTGGTGATACAAGTACAATTGATGCACAGTATCTTAACGTAACAGTTTACAAAAACTACTTCTACAACGTTTCAGAAAGACAACCTAGTGTAAGATTCGGACATGTTCACGTATTCAATAACTACTTCAAAGCTAGTAGCGGATATTCAATCGCTTCAAGAATGGGTGCTGTTGTTCGTACGGATAACAATTACTTTGAGAGTGCAAATGCACCAATCAGAACTGATGTTGGTCCAACACCAGGTTACATTAGTGGTGCAGCTACGAACTATTACAAAAATTCAGGTCAGAACGTAATTACTACTTCGGCATCTAGCTGGGTTCCGACTTATGAATACAAAAGTCAGTTAATTGCGGCTACAGATGTTGCTACTGTAGTTGCGAATGGTGCAGGTGCAAAATAAGCCCTGATCAACCATTATATTTTATAACCTCCGACTGTATAAATCTATACGGCCAGAGAAATTAATCAAACACTTAAGCTACCTCAATGAGGTAGCTTAAGTGTTTTACATCCTTTTTTAATTTATTATTTTGATATGGAAATTAATAGGAAAAAGGTACTTCTGGTATGCGACTCATCGGGTACGCTACTTGATTTTCGGGGAAAACTGATTGAGGACCTCCTGGTCCATAACGACGTTTACGTTTTCAGTCCCAAAATTACCCAACCAGAGATCAAAGAGCGTTTGATCAAAATGGGTGTCAGGGTTTATGAAAATGATTTGCATTCCAGCAACGTATCCATCCTATCTGATCTTAAATATATCAAAGATCTGTTCCGCATTATAAAACTTATCAAACCTGATATTTTCTTCCCTTATGCTTTTAAACCTGTAATCTACGGTTCACTGGTTGCCAATTTCTGCGGGATAAAAAGGATCACTCCTATGCTCACTGGTTTGGGCTACAATTTCAGTAACGATTCAGGCAAAAATGGCCTGGTTAGCAAGATCACTAAAATCTTATTAAAACTTAGCTTAAGGCCAAACCGCAGGTTCCGCGTCATATTTCAGAACTATGATGACTGTGAGAAGCTGATTAGTACTGGCATCATTAACAAAAAGCATCAATGTTACGTGGTAAATGGCTCAGGTGTAGATCTAAGTCATTATGATTATACAGAGCCGCAGGTGGAGCATTTGAGCTTCCTGATGATCTCAAGGCTCATTAATGCGAAAGGAATTAACGAATATTTTGAAGCCGCCCGGCTGATCCGGCAAAAGTTTCCAGAAACTACTTTTAAACTGATCGGATCTTTTGACGACAACATCGACGCCATAGATCAGAACCTATACGAAAAAATCTGCTCCGGAGAAATCATAGAATATTTAGGTCCTGTGACCGATGTCAGGCCATACATTAAAGATTCATCCATAGTAGTACTCCCATCCTATTACGGTGAAGGCGTTCCAAGATGTATACTTGAGGGAATGGCTATGGGGAGAGCAATTATCACCAGTAACTCTGTAGGTTGTAAAGAGACCATTAATGCGGCTTCTACTGAGTTAAATGGTTTTTTAGTTCCTGTAAAGAATGCCCCGGCACTGGCATCAAGAATGGAATATTTTATAAAGAATACCAAAGACATCATCAGTTTTGGAATAAACGGAAGAAAGTTTGCAAAGGAAAAATTTGATGTAAATCTTATTAATTCTCAAATGCTTCATATTATACAGGGAGCATAACCAATATAAGGCTTAAACTCGACCCAATATGACTTACCGGCTAATTACCATCCAACAGAAAAAGGAATGGATGAGGTATGTAGCAGAATCGCTTAATCACGATTTCTATCACACTTGGCATTATCATTCATTAGTAGACAACGGAGACCCATTTCTTTTTGTCTATCAGGAGGACAACATATTTATTGCTCTACCCCTACTCAAACGAAGAATTGAAAACTCAGATTTGTTTGATTTAACATCAGCGTACGGATATACCGGACCTATCTCCAATCTGGATTTTGACAGCATGAGCGACCCTATAATTGATAACTTCAGGGCTTCATTTCTGAGCTTTATGCACGAAGGACAGAATGTTTGTGTGTTTTCAAGGCTTAATCCTTTCATTAATCAAAAGCGGCTACTGGAAAGGATTGGTGGAATTTACGAAAATGGACAGACTGTTTATATTGATTTAACTGAACCAATAGAAGTCCAAAGATCTAAATATGAAAAAAGACTGGCTAGAAAAATAAGGGCGTTAAGAACGAAGAATTTCAAGATTAAAGAGGCCGATTCTCCAGAAGACATAAGAGCTTTTACTGTAATGTATACAGAAAATATGTTGCGCAACGGAGCCTCAGAAAGGTACTTATACAACGAAGATTACTTTAGCCAGTTACTTAGGGCACCCGATTCCAATTGCAAGCTGGTTATGGTTTATGATAACGACCAGGCTATATGCGGAAATATAGTAATGTTTGCCGGAAGTATCATCAGGAACCACTTGTCGGCCACAGCCACTTCTCATGTCCATGAATCGCCAAGTAAGCTAATCATAGATGAGATCAGTCTCCTGGGTAGAGCATTGGGCATAAGTTATTATCATCTGGGAGGTGGATTGGGTGGTAGATCAGATTCATTGTTTCAATTCAAAGCTGCCTTTTCAAATTTAATCTTAGAGGATAGGACCTGGCGTTTTGTTGCAGACACAGCTTCTTATGAAGAGCTGGTAAACACAAGAGCAGTTAATAAAAGTGCCGGATTCTTCCCGGTTTACAGAAGTACATTTTAAGAAATATTTAAAATCTTCATACAGTGGAAAATATATTTGATTATCATCAGGCCAATTTAAAAGATTTTGATGAGGCCTTCAGCAAATATGGCTGGTTAGTATATGAAAATGCTTTGTCGGACGAATTTGTCGAGGAAATTAATAATTCCCTTGAGGATGCCTACCTCCTGCGAAGGCAAATTCAGAAGGAAAATGGGATTGATCTCGATATGGCGGGAACACTGCATCATTTACTTGAACCGGATAACTTCGGTTTTAAACTTATCGAAAAATTGTACTGCGATGAGCAAATGCGGCATTTTCTTAAAGGCAATTACATTCTGAATGCAATTGGCGGAGTGATCAATGTAAAAGATGCCAGGCCATATGTACAAAATGTGCATCGCGACATCAGAAGTTTTACCGGAGATCTGAAAATGATGATCCAGATGATGATTATACTAGATGATTTCACAGAGGATAATGGGGCAACCTATTTACTTTCCGGATCACACAAAGCAGATATCAGGCCGGATGACTTATCTTTCTATAGTCAGGCAGACCGCGCCCTTGCAAAAAAAGGCAGCATCATATTATTTGATTCGCATTTATGGCATGCTGCGGGCAAAAACTACACCGATAAGCCAAGAAGAGCATTAACACTGAGTTATACCCTGCCGTTTTTTAAACAACAACTTGATTATCCGAGATTCTTAGGGTACGAGTTTGGTGAAACTTTACCAGAGGGCTTAAGACAGGTAATAGGCTATAATGCCAGAGTTCCAGCCAATTTATATGAATACTATCAGCCACCACATCGCAGGATGTACAAACAAGGACAAGGTTAATATTTAGCATCGGACGTTTTTCATTAAAATGCATATGTTATGATTACTGAAGTGAAAACAATTGGGGGGTATATCGAGTTACAACTTCCTCAGGGCAATGAACATTACCCTGCTCTTATTAAATTGAATACAGGCAGGAATGCATTAGAGTACCTCTTAAGGATTAAAAAGTATACTTTGGTACATTTACCCTATTTCACTTGCGAAGTGCTCTTAGAGCCCTTGTGCAGACTTAACATCCCCTATAGATTCTATCATATAGATTCAATGCTTAATCCAATTCTTGATTTTGAACCGGGACCAACTGAATGTCTGGTTTATACCAATTACTTTGGGTTAATGCAGGAAACTGTAAAAAAGTTAAGTGGACAGCTCAACAACCTGATTATAGATAATGCTCAGGCATTTTTTTCTCCTCCTCTGGAGGGTATAGACACTTTTTATTCCTGCAGGAAGTTTTTTGGTGTTCCCGATGGTGCTTATTTACAAGCAAATAGCAACACAAGGTTATCATTAGATCATGATATTTCGATTGGCAGGTTTTCACATCTGATAAAAAGTATAGATCTAAACATTGAAAGTGCCTATCCGGATTACATCAGAAACAATGTGTGCCTGGTTGATAATTCAATAAAAAAAATGTCCTTGTTAACCCAGAAAATCCTGTCAGGCATAGATTACGAAGACTGCGAAAAAATACGAAATGCTAATTTTAAACATTTGCACAAGGCCCTATCCGAAAAAAACGAACTGACCATAGAGGTAACAGATCTGAAAGCCCCAATGGTTTATCCGCTACTGATTAATAATCCAGAGCTTAAACAAAAGCTAATAGATAGAAAGGTTTTTGTTGCCACATACTGGCCAAATGTACTCGACTGGACCACCGAAGATATGTTGGAGCATTACCTATGTAAAAACATAATTCCTTTACCGATTGATCATCGCTACCACATCAGCGACATGGATTATATGATTGACATACTAAAACAATTGTTATGAACTACTCAGTTTACTTAAGGCCGTTAGCTCTGGAAGATGCAGAGACAGCTTATAAATGGCGTAATAACCCTAACATTTGGGTATATACCAAGCATCCTATTAACCAATATGTAACCCTAGAAATAGAGCGCAACTGGATTTCAGAAGTTTCCTCCCGAACAAATGAAAAGAGATTTGCCATTTGTCTGACGACTGACAATCAATACATAGGGAACGTTCAATTAACCAACATTCAAGAATCTAGTGCCACCTATCACATTTTTATTGGCGAAGAATCTTTCTGGGGTAAAGGAATTGCAAAGCTAGCCACCTCTTTAATATTGGAGTATGCTTTTTTTGATATGAAGCTTGACACCATATTCCTTGATGTTCACGTAGAAAACAAAGCTGCCCAGGGCATTTACAAGGAAAAAGGATTTAAAGTTATAAATGACCAGAATGATTTTATTGATATGTCCCTAACAAGAGAAACATTCCTAAAAAACAGAGATCTATCACTACTTAACGTTCATTAAACCCTACAACTATGCATCACCTAGTTACAATCGATCAAAAGGAAGAATGGAAAGGCTATGTTTCCGATTCAGTACAACATGACTTTTACCATACCTGGTATTATCATTCTTTAGACCGCAGTGGAACCCCAATTCTGTTTGTGTATGAAGAGGGTGAGAATTACATTGCTTTTCCGCTTATAAAAAGGGAAATCCCCCGTTCTCTTTTATATGATTTAACCTCTGTGTATGGTTATACAGGTCCTATTTCTAACCAGAGATTTGAAGACCTTAGCGATGAATTTCTTGAAAATTTCAAGGACTCTTTCCTAACCTTCCTCAGGAAAGGACAGCATGTCTCGGTATTTTCAAGATTGCATCCTTTTTTTGATCAGCAAAGGGTGATGCAAAAATTTGGGGGCGTTCATGCCAATGGAAAAACAATAGCTATAGATTTAACTATTCCTATTGAAGATCAACGAAATAAATACCATAAGAGACTTGCCGAAAAAATCCGTCAGTTAAGAAGAAAAGGATATGAAGTTAGGGAGGCGAATGGACCTGAGGATATTAAGCTGTTTGCCAGTATTTACACAGAGAATATGCAAAGAATCGAAGCCTCAGATTTTTATCTGTTTACTGAGGAATACTTTAATGATCTTCATGAGTCTAACGAATTCAACAGTAAATTACTACTGGTTTATAATCAAGAGGGCTTTGCCGTATGTGGTGCTTTTATTGTATGCACAAATGATATTATACAGGCCCACCTCCTTGGCACACGTACAGCTTATTTAGGCGATTCGCCAGCCAAGCTGCTGACAGACGAAATCACGGTTATCGGTCGTGAGATGGGTGCAAAATATTTCCATCTTGGTGGCGGATTGAATTTCAAACAAGATTCTCTATTTGAATGGAAAGCGTGTTTTTCTGATTACATTTTAGATTTTAAGAGCTGGAGATTTATTGCAGACCAGGACCCTTATACCGCTCTGCTGGAAGAACATCAAATTGATAAAAATGAAGAGGTTGACTTTTTCCCTTTGTATAGATATACAAAAAAAGTCATTGAATCAACAAAAGTATATTTTGTCTTATTCTTCACCGAACACCTATCATTATGCATCATCTAATCACAATCAGTCAAAAGGACAAGTGGATGTGGTACGTCAAAAATTCAGCTGAGTATGATTTTTATCACACCTGGTATTATCACTCGCTGGACCAGACTGGTGACCCCTTCCTCTTTATTTACGAAGAAAGCGATAACTATATCGCATTCCCTTTATTGAACAGAAAAATCGAAGATTCTGAGTTCTCAGATCTTACATCGGTTTATGGGTACACTGGGCCAATCTCAAACCTAAAGTTTGAAGAGCTTAATGATGAGTTTATGGAAAACTTCAAAAGGACATTTCTTTCTTTTCTAAAGAGCAGGGAAAATGTTTCTGTGTTTTCCCGTTTGCATCCCCTGTTTCATCAGAACTTCCTGATGGAAAAATTTGGTGGTGTTTATCAAAATGGAAAGACGGTCAATATCGACCTTACTATACCTATTGAATCACAACGATTAAAATACAGAAGAACTACATATGACGCGATAAAACGATCATGGAGACAAGGGTTAACTGCAAAAGAAACAAGAGAGCCGGAGGATATACAGATTTTCAAAGATATATATATCGAGAACATGAAACGTGTGGGTGCCAAGGACTACTATCTGTTTACCGACACTTACTTTCATGACATGGTAAATGCTGAAGAATTTGATTGCCGCGTATTACTGGTATACCATAAAGATCAGGCCATTTGCGGATCAATGGTAACTTTCACCGGCACCATTATCGAAGGACACCTTATGGCTACCAGAACCGAATATCTTGCCGAATCGCCAAGCAAGTTTCTAGTCGATGAAATCAGTAAATTAGGACGAAAGCATGGCATGCAGCACTACCATCTGGGTGGGGGATTTGGCTACAAAGAAGATACATTGTTTAATTGGAAGCTGGGTTTCTCAGACCTAATGTTGAATTACAGCAGCTGGAGATACATTACGGATGAAGTCAGATACAATACCCTCGTCCAGAAATCAGGCGTAGATGAGCACACTGATGTTGACTTTTTTCCTTTATATCGCTATTCACAAACTTTAAACTCACTAAAATGAAAAGTCTAAAGTACCGGCATACACACCAATAATTAATCTGCGAATATATTTATAGCCATACTTTTCACAGGAAACCTACCATTATGTATCATCTAATTACAATCAATCAAAAAGATAAATGGACATGGTATGTGAGAAATTCTGCTGAGCATGATTTTTATCATACCTGGTATTATCACTCCATGGACCAAAGTGGTGAACCTTTCCTCTTTATTTATGAAGAAAATGAGAACTACATTGCATTTCCTTTATTGAACAGAAAAATCGAGGACTCAGGCTTCTCTGATTTCACCTCTGTGTATGGATATACCGGCCCTATTTCAAACCGAAAATTTGAACAACTTGAGGATTCATTTATGGAGAATTTCAAAAGATCCTTTCTTTCCTTTCTAAAGAGCAAGGAAAGCATCTCGGTTTTCTCCCGCCTGCATCCGTTACTTCAACAAAACTTCCTTCTGGAAAAATTTGGAGGGGTATATCAAAATGGAAAAACGATCAGCATAGATCTTACCGTCCCTATTGAGCACCAACGATTAAAATACAGAAGGACGACCTACGATGATATAAAAAGATCATGGAGGCGGGGATTCATAGCAAAAGAAACAAAAGAGCCTGAGGACATACAAATTTTCAAAGAAATCTATATTGAAAACATGAAACGCGTAGGCGCATCAGATTATTACTTGTTTACAGACCAATACTTTCATGACATGGTAAATGCCGATGAATTTGATTGCATATTGGTCCTGGTTTTTGATGGAACCGAAGCCATTTGCGGGTCAATAACGACCTTCACCGATGGGATTGCAGAATGTCACCTCACAGCTACCCGAACCAAATATCTATGGGCATCTCCAAGTAAATTTTTAATCGATGAGATAAGCCAGATTGGAAGAAAATACGGTATGAAACATTATCACCTTGGTGGAGGATATGGTTTCAAAGAAGATTCTTTGTTTGATTGGAAACTGGGTTTCTCAGACCTAATGTTGAATTACAACAGCTGGAGGTACATTACGGATGAAGCAAGATACAATACCCTAGTCCAGAAGTCGGGCGTAGATCAGAACATTGACATTGATTTTTTCCCTTTATATCGCTATTCACAAACCTTAAACTCACTAAAATGAAAAATCTATTTCACGATAAGGTTCATTCAAGGTGGCTTATCCTATTTATTGACCAGTTTCTAGTGGTATCGGCATTGTCTTTATCAATTCTATTGATAAAGACAATCGGGTTTAACGGATTATTAAACATCGAGCACCTCTCTTATATAGCCTTGTTTAGCTGTATAGCCATTCCCGTATTTATTCTAATGCGCATACATACCGGGATTATCCGTTATTCAAATACAACGGATATGATCAGGATTTTTTTGGCGGTATTTGTAACCAGCATGCTCTTTACTATAATTAGCAATCTATTCATCGCCCCTGCCTTTAAAATCAACTCCATGTGGTTTAATCCGGTACTGTTGCTTAATTTCTTTATTTCATCATCCTTATTAATCATGCTGCGTATAGCCGTTAAAAGCTTATATGGTTACATTAAGGATCTTGAATCAGGGAATAATAAAGAGAATATCCTGATTTATGGATCTGACAGTGCTTCCATCCTGGTAAAACAGGCCTTGGAGTCGCATCAGGAAACCTGTTATCAGATTTTAGGTTTTATAGATGATAATGACGATAAGGTAAACAAACGAATTGAGCAGACTAAAGTTTATCATTCCTCTGCCATTGAAATGCTTAAGGCTAAGCACTCCATCGAAAAAATGGTGATCACAAGTGACTGCATGACGGTGAATGGTAAAAAAGCAGCTATTGAAAAATGTATGGAACTTGGCATTAAAGTGATGACCGTTCCGCCTTCCAACCAATGGCTGCATGGAAAATTAAGCTTAAATCAGCTGAAGGACTTAAAAATCGAAGACTTACTTCAACGGGAACCGATTCAGATCACCAACCAGAATGTGTTTAGGGAAATTGCTGGAAAACGGATACTGGTAACCGGAGCAGCCGGTTCTATTGGTTCTGAAATTGTAAGGCAGCTACTTAATTATAATCCTCAGTACGTTATTTTATGTGATCAGGCCGAAACACCATTACATGAAATGCAATTGGAAATGGAGGACCATATCGCAGGCGGAAAAACAAGAATATTTATGGCAAACGTGCAAAATACCAAACGCCTTAGAACCTTGTTTGAAGAGTTTAAACCACAGATAGTTTTTCATGCAGCGGCTTATAAGCATGTCCCTATGATGGAAAACAACCCCGCAGAGGCGATACTGACCAATGTAATGGGCACCAAAAACATAGCTGATATGTCGCTTGAATTTGCCGTTGAAAAGTTCGTTATGATCTCTACTGATAAAGCGGTTAAGCCAACAAACATAATGGGTGCATCAAAACGATTGGCAGAAATATACATACAATCCTTGAATCAAAACCAAACTTTAACTATTGATTCTTCAGAAAACCCGATGAAACAAAATTCATTACAAAGGGGGACAAAATTTATCACAACAAGATTTGGTAATGTACTGGGATCAAATGGTTCAGTAGTACCGAGATTTAAGGCCCAAATTGAAAAAGGAGGGCCTGTAACGGTAACACATCCGGAAATAACGAGATACTTCATGACGATTCGTGAATCTGTTCAATTGGTACTTGAAGCCGCTTCCATGGGCAACGGTGGAGAAATCTTTATTTTCGACATGGGGGCTCCGGTGAAAATAGTGGATCTGGCCATTAAAATGATAAAGCTTGCAGGGCTTTCACCAGTTACGGATATAAAAATTGTGTACAGTGGTTTGCGTCCGGGCGAGAAAATACATGAAGAGCTTTTACACAAAGAAGAACTCACCATCCCTACCTACCACAAAAAAATCAAAATTTCTAAAACGATCGTCTACAATTACAATTACGTACAAAAGTCAATTGAGGAGATCCTGAACCTTAACAGTATCAATAACAATTACGAAACTATCAGAAAAGTAAAAGAAGTTATTCCTGAATATATCAGTCAAAATTCCATTTACGAACAGTTAGACCGAATTCCACTAGCATATGATTTATGAGAATATTATTCATAGCGCCACGATTCCATACCAATCAGGTATCACTTCTTAAAAAGTTGCAGGAGGAGGGCCACGAAATTGACTTTTTTGTAATGGGAACGGGAAATACTGAAGATTATTCGACCATTAGTCCAAAAAAAATACCGATATCCATTATCACCAAAAGCTATATCAGGTATTTTAAAAAGGATATAGATATCGCTGAATTTTCAGCTATTGCTATTCCCGATGTGGTCAAATACTTTCGCATGATTAATCAATTCAAACCTGATGTAATTATCGTGAGGGGTGCGCTGAGCATGGTATATTCATGGTTTCTGATTCCCTACTTTTTCACCAGAGTAAAACTGATCTATTACACACAGGCACCCAAGTTTGTACAAAACCTGAGCTTCTTAAGGAAAGTGCATGATTATATCGTTTCGGTTGGGCATAAAATCCGTTGGTTTACACCTGTTTTATACAAGGAGCCTGTAAGAGAAAACTTAAAGGATTTAACTTACATGGATTACCTTCCCTTCTTCATTTACCCGGAAAAAATTGAAGTACCGGGAAAAATTAAGGGAGATATCTTAAAGTTTCTATGTGTGGTTAAATTTGAATCCAGGAAAAACGTAGAGTTATTGATTGATGTAACCGCTCAGTTGAGCAAAAAGTATAAAAAATTCGAACTAACCATTATTGGGAGTACCGGAAATGCCCAGAGAGAAGCTTACTATCAGACGATGTCGGACAAAATCAAATCAAGAGGCTTAAGTAGTGTGATTACACTGTTGAAAAATATACCACATTCACAAATGTCTGATTACTACAAATCTCATGATGTTTTTTTGATGCCTAGTATTAATGAACCTGCTTCAGTTTCACAACTTGAAGCGATGTCGTACGGACTCGCTATAATTTGCTCCCAGGATAACGGAACTGCACACTATATCAGAGATAATAAGAATGGATATCTCATAGAAGCAACTGAAAGCAATATTGAGGCTGCAATGGAACGTTATCTTGAAGAACCTAAACTGATTAATATACATCGCCAGGAAAGTTTAAAGCTCATAAAAACCGATTATAGTATTGATAAAGCCTATAACAAACTAATGCAAATCGTAAATTGAAAGATCTGAATAAACAAAATTATCCCAAGAAAATTTATTAACATTTTTATTTTGTTAATAAAAAAAAAATACCTAAATTTCATTATGATTAGCACATCCCTCTAATCTATTGTATTTGATAATAGTATTAAGTTTCACCACAAACTATTGACAGGTCATGACATCAAATAAGGGGGATGTGATCGAACGTATTGTTCGCACAAAAATTGGAATCAGCGAATTATCACGAATTTTGCACGTTAGCAGAACGTCTATTTACAATTGGTTTGAACATGGACACCTAAATCTTGATACCATTTGCAAGATTGGGCAGGCTATAAACCATGATTTTGCAAATGAATTCCCCGAGGAATTTGCAAATGCGCACCTTCATCATCCTACAGAAACCACTTCCGAGAAAACAGATGAGAATTACTCTATCCAATACTGGATGAATAAGTACATTTCACTCTTAGAGAAATATAATGAGTTACTAAGTGAGCTTTCACAGGCAGAAGACAAACCTCCATTCGCCAATATCAGGACAACCAAAACGACAACTATACAGCATAGCCATGATGCGCAATACTTTGTAGACAAAAGAGATCGTAACCTGACTTATATATAAAGATCTAAAATCCGAATGAGACCGAATCATAGCTCCTGAGCATTAAATTGTCAGGAGCTATATTATTTTTAGCTAAACAGGAAGTAAGCTATAATTAAAGTGACGATGATATTGAATCCCTGGGCAATTAAAAAAGCATAAAATGGCTTTTTGCTGTTACGCCCAAATAAATCCTTAAAGTTGGTTTCTAAACCAATACTGGTAAATGCCAATGCAAACCACAGGCCTTGCATATTCTTGAGCATCCCCTTTACTTCTTTATTCACTTCCGGAGTAATAAAGAAAGAAAATAACAATGAGGCTCCCACAAAACCAAGCACGAATTTAGGGAAACGCTCCCAAATCACTTTTAAGGTAGGCTTAGCCTCTTTTTCCTTTCCTGCCGGATGCTGAGTATAGGTCCAGTAAACAGAGATGGCAAATGCAGCAATTCCTAACAGTACATTCTGTGAAAACTTAACAATCGTACTGATTTCCAATGCTTTTTGTCCTACCAGTGAACCAGAAGCTACAACTGCCCCGGTAGTATCTATACTTCCGCCCAGCCAAGCGCCTGTTACTTCTTGAGAAAGGCCAAAGTATTTGGCAATATATGGCATAAATATCATCATTGGGATGGCCGTAATTAAGACCATCGAGATTACATAGGACAGTTTCTTTGAATCTCCTTTAATAGCTCCTGAGGTAGCAATTGCGGCGGAAACACCACAAATAGATACCGCACTGGAGATCATCATTGTTAGCTCGCTATCTATTTTCAATTTTTTACATAGCCAATATGCAAAATACCATACGGAAAGTACAACGACTAACGATTGCAGTAAACCGCGTGAGCCGGCATTTAAAATTTCCGAGAAAATCACCGTGGTTCCAAGTAACACCAATCCAATTTTTACAAATAATTCGGTTGAAAGGGAAGATTTGAACCATTCAGGTAGTTTAAGGAAATTACCGATAATCAGACCTATGGTTAAACTAAAGATCACGGCTTCGAGGTTCAATGCTTTAACCTGACTATTACCTGCCAATATCAAAGCGATTATGGTTAATACATAAACTACAGGGAAGGTTAATAAAGCACTCTTTATAGATTTACCGGTTAACCATGCACCAAGGCCCGCTACGACAATTACAAATAGGAATTGGGAGCCAACAATTGCAAAATTTGATGATGAGCATACGGCAGTAAAAAGATCTGTCGCATTTTTCCAGCCGAAGGCTGGAACGGGCAAAATCAGCCCAGAGATGGATAAAATAATAGTGAGAGTGCCTAAAATGACAACTACCCAATCTTCATGAATACTTAGTTTTTTGTTTTGTGACATTATAATATATGATTTGTGTGTTAGACATAAATTGGCCCTGGCAGATCTTTAGTCTACCTCGCGATACAAAATAAAGGCATTGCTTATGGCCTGATTTTAAACCTTGAGCTTAATACAGTTCTTTCATTAACTTCTCAAAAGCTTCTTTTAACTCGGCCAACTCCTGCTCTACCGTAGCTAATCTGGTTTCTAATTCAGTTGCAGGCCTGCTATAGGTATCTTCCGGCTGATCGAACTGTGCCAAATCCGGAACTCCCGCCAATAAATGTACATAACGTACCTCCTTTTGCCCCGCACGTTTTGGTAATTGCATCACATAAGGCATTTCAGGATCGGAAAGTCTTTCCAATACGGATTGAACTTCATCGAGAGATTCAAATTCATACATCCTTCCTGAATTGGTATTCAATTCACCGGGAGTTTGAGGACCTCTTAATATCAACAAACAAATTACAGCAACTTCTTGTGGTGTTACCGGAAATACAATAGCAAAATTGTGTTTATATTTTACGCTACGGCTTGAACCGCCAGTAGCCGTTGAGATCAGGCTTTTTCTTTTTAAGGTATCCAGCGCTAATATTACCGTTTGCTCATCGTACTGAACAACAGGCTTTCGTGAAGTTTTTTGGTTACAAGCAAGCGTAATCGCATTGATTGTCATTGGGTAATACTCTGGCGTTGTTTTGGACTTTTCCATGAGTACGCCTAAAACGCGAAGCTGAGTAGCATCAAGAATTGGTAAAGTTTGAGGTGATTCCATCTCTAAATATAGAAATAAATCATTTCCCGTTAAATGAAATTGATTTTAAACAGCGGAAAGAATCTGTTCAATCTGCTCAAGCTCAGTTTTGCTGAAAGTTATATTGTTCAAACATTGCAAGGAATCGGCCAATTGCTCCGGCCTGCTTGCTCCTACCAAAACAGAGGTAATACGATTATCCCGCAATATCCATGACAAAGCCATTTGGGCTAACTTTTGTCCCCTGGATGCTGCAATAGCGTTCAATTGATTCAATTGCACCAGTCGTTCTGCTGTAATCTGGTCCTGCTGCAGGGCTCCGTGATTTTTTGCTGCTCTTGAATCAGCAGGAATTCCCTTCAAATATTTATCGGTTAGCAAGCCTTGTGCGAGGGGAGAAAATGGGATACACCCCACCCCTTCGTTTCCAAGCAGATCAAGCAAACCATCTTCTATCCATCTTTCATACATAGAATACTTAGGCTGGTGAATCACACAGGGTGTACCAAGCTCTTTTAACAGCTGAATTGCTTTAGCCGCTTCTGCAGGTTTATAGTTAGAAATACCCACATATAAAGCTTTACCCTGACGAACAATGAGGTCGAGCGCCGACATGGTTTCCTCCAATGGGGTTTCCGGATCAGGCCGATGATGATAAAAGATGTCGACGTAATCCAGATCAAGTCGCTTTAAACTCTGATCCAAACTGGATACCAGGTATTTTTTTGATCCCCAATCTCCGTAAGGTCCGTCCCACATAGTATAACCGGCCTTGGTAGAAATAATCATTTCATCTCTATATCCCGAAAAATCTCTTTTTAACAGGCGCCCGAAATTCTCTTCAGCTGACCCCGGAGGAGGTCCGTAATTGTTTGCAAGATCGAAATGAGTAATGCCATGATCAAAAGCCAGTTTCAAAATGTTGCTGCAATTCTCCAATTGATCAACATGTCCGAAATTATGCCATAAGCCTAATGAAATTGCAGATAGTTTTAGTCCGCTACCCCCACAACGACGGTATTGCATCTGGGTGTATCGGCTGGGATTTGGTGTATATGACATAAGGGGTAAAATATTCAGTAGCGGAAAAAACCACTACTGATATTCAATCAACTAATACTTATTTAGCGTTCTTTTTCTCTGTAACTTCAGCACGAATTTCTTGAGCCAGAACTTTTAAATCTTGCATAGCTTTACGTACTCTTGTACCTGCAGCATTGTTACCTGCGCTGTAAAATTTCTCAGCATCAGCTTCAACAGAAGCTAACAATTCTTTAACTTTTGAAAATTTTTCCATGTTTTTTTTGTTTTTACTTTTTAATTATACGGAAGTTACTTGCGTTAATTCCATGTTCTGATTAATAATTAAGTCAAATATATATTTTTTTGCAAATAAACGTACAGAACTTAACTTCTATTGCATTATTCTACTTAAACTTTATTCAAAACCACTAGTCCCCCTACTGCGAGGACGCTCAGAATCAACACAAGAAAATATTCCATAAATACCAGAAATTTTTCTTATATTTGAGTAATCTTAAATACAAGGCATATGGCAGCTGCACCAAAATCTTATAAAAAAAAAGCCAAAGTAACTATGGTTGCCGAGCTGATTGCTCCGTACCAATCTTTGTATGGCAATTCAATAAGCCTGCTTACAAGTTCTAAAAAGGGCTTATCTGCAAAGGCAGCACTGGATTTCATTGCGCTATCGGGTTTTAGCAAAGAAGAATTCCAGGATACTTTTAAAACCAATGTTAAAACGATACAAAACTACGCGTCTAACTCTTCAAAGCTGGATGCGCCTTTAAGCGAAAAGCTTTTAAAATCATTTTCTTTATTTGACAAGGGTATAGACGTATTCGGCTCGGCCGATGCGTTTCACCAATGGCTAAATATGCCTTCATATGGTCTTGGCGATCAAATTCCCTTTGATTTAATGGATACGATAACCGGTATTTCTCTTATCGAAGAAGAACTAATCAGGATAGAATACGGTGATTTAGCCTAATTATGCAGGTATTTCGGATTGCACTTGCTAAATATGCAACGGGATTAAATGCTTCCGGCAGAGCTGCCCGCTGGAATCCTAATGATATAGAAGTTATATATACTGCTGGATCACGATCACTCGCTTGTCTCGAAAACGTAGTCCACAGAAATCAGGCTGGGTTAAACCACTTATTTAAAGTGATGACTATAGTCATACCTGACGATATTTGCATCCTAACCATTGAACAAAAGAATCTACCGGTAAACTGGAGTGAATTTAATCAAATGCCAATTACCCAAAAATTAGGGGAAGATTGGATTAAGGAAAAGAAATCGGCTATACTAAAAGTACCCTCATCCATTATTAATGCGGAGTTTAACTACCTCGTCAATCCACTACATCATGACTTCAAGTCTATTAAGCTATTAAAATCAGAGACTTTCGTTTTTGACAAGAGAATAAAAATGTCATAATATTCATTTTGCTTTGATTTTAAAAAAAAGCTGACGACATTAGCAACAATGGAACAAACAGGGATTCATAAAGCTATTATGTTGACTTATAACAAAAGTCAACAGCAAGCCTATGCCCTATTCAAAAAGTTCTTTAGAGAGAACTATCCATTAGGGTTTACCTTTCAAACCACGAGTAAGGACTTTATTATTTAAGCCCCGAATCATTCCTTTTACCTTCTTCGATTCAGGGGCTCAGAAATTTTCTGATAAACTTTATGCGTCATTATTTTTTACGGAGCCTTACAGCGACCTGCACATTCGGTTGTTGTTCGCTTAGCATTTGAGCCTACATTAATAATCTTATTTAATACTATTCAATCATGGAAACAAAATCATTATCACTATCTAAAAGCGATTTCAAACTTTTAAAAGAGCACCTGGAAAAATCAAACATGAGTGCTTACAATAAAGAAAAACTACAGGCAGAATTAAAAGCTGCTACAATATATTCGGAAGATGAACTCCCAGCAGATGTTGTTTGTTTAAAATCTGAGGCAAGAATCGCCAATGTAAAAACAGGAAAAGAATTCACTTTCAAGCTTGTAATGCCTGAAGAAGCAAATATTAAACTTCAGAAAGTATCTGTATTTGCGCCAATTGGTATTGCATTGTTTGGTTATAGAACCGGCGATAGCATCAACTGGGAAATGCCCGATGGAATACAGGAATTCAAAATATTAGAAGTGAACAGACTGTAACCCAAAAACATGTGCAAAGGAGATATTGGAGCTTGAACTCCTATCTCCTTCCTGCCATTTGAATCATACGTTGTGCAAGATCTTTGCCCAGGTAGCCATCAATTATACCATGCACGAGATATAAAATAGGTGTCATTAAAATAGCGACAACGAATTTATAAGTGTAATTAACAAGACCAATAGCAGCTACCATTTGCCAGCTCCAGTGATACTGTGGGTTCAAATAAAATGCAATGAAGATAACCACGAAGCTATCAATGAATTGCGATATTACTGTCGACCCAGTGGCCCGTAACCAGAGCGCCTTATCTCCTGTAAACCTTTTAATTCGGTGAAATATCAAAACATCGGCCATTTGTCCCACTAAAAAGGCAACTACCGACCCTACGATGATCCACATTCCCTGTCCAAATATCCCTGCAAATGCAATGTTCATGTTTAAAGCCTCCCCGTTAATATTCTGATTTACCCAAAAATCTGAGGGAGTCAGATGCATAGCAGCACCCACGACAATAAATGCATAAGAAATTAAAATTGCTGTCAATACAGATAAAAAACGGACTTGCTTTACACCGAAATATTCATTAATAATATCGGTCATAATAAATATAAAAGGCCAAGTTAAAACGCCTGCCGACATATTGAAAGATAAATTAGGTACACCAAGTAAACTAATGTCAAACTGTTTGATACCCAGTGATCCTTCAACAGTAAAAATCTTCACTCCGATGAATTCTGACAGGATAGCATTAGCAACAAAAAAAGCACCCAGAACGAGCAATAATCTACTCTCTTTAGTTTTAAAACTCATAGCAAGCTGAAATTATTAAATAAATCTGATATAAGCCGATAAAATATTATTTCTATTTTCGTTGTAATGATATCTATTCAGTCGAAACTACCGCACACAGCCATTACGATTTTTTCCGTAATGTCTAAACTTGCAGAAGAGCATAATGCAATCAATCTGTCTCAGGGATTTCCTGATTATGATTGCGACCCAGTATTAATAGATTTGGTTACCGATGCCATGCAAAAAGGCTTTAATCAATATGCTCCTATGCCTGGTTTGCCCATACTTAGGGAGGTAATTGCCGAAAAAGTAAGTAATTTGTACGGAGCAAACTACCATCCAGATACAGAGGTAACGATTACCGCGGGTGGCACCCAGGCAATCTTTACAGCTTTAAGCGCTTGCATCAATTCCGGTGATGAAGTCATCATCTTTGAACCGGCTTACGATTGCTATGCCCCGGCAATTAAATTATTGGGAGGCTTGGTTAAACCCTACGAACTGGCTCCGCCGGATTATGAAATAGACTGGGAAATGGTTAAAAAACTATTTACGGCCAATACGAAGATGATTATCCTGAATAGCCCGCAAAATCCTACAGGATGTATTTTATCAGAAAAAGATATCAAAGCGCTGATCAAGCTTACTAAAAATACAGATGTACTGATTTTAAGTGATGAGGTGTATGAACATATCATTTTTGATGGCCAAAAGCATCAGAGCATTGCCTCCTATCCTGAGCTTAAAGAAAGAAGCTTTATCGTTGCTTCATTCGGCAAACTATTGCATACAACAGGCTGGAAGATGGGCTATTGCCTGGCACCCGAACAACTTATGAAAGAGTTTAGAAAGGTGCATCAATTTAATGTTTTTAGTGTAAATACACCTATGCAGGTTGGGATTGCCAATTACCTTAAAAATGCAGAAACCTATATCGGACTTTCTGCTTATTTTCAGCAGAAAAGGGATTTCTTCCGATCATTACTTACAGAAACAAAATTTAATTTACTACCTTGTAACGGATCTTATTTTCAATGTGTTAGCTATGCACACTTAAACCAAGAAAAAGACGTTGATATGGCACAAGGGCTTGTTAAAGAATATGGTGTAGCAAGTATCCCTGTTTCAGCCTTTTATATCAAGAATACAGATCACCAGGTATTGCGATTTTGTTTCGCCAAAAAGCAAGAAACTTTAGAAAAAGCCGTTGAGAGACTAATGAAATTATAATTTTAATCCCCTATAGTTTAAAAGAATGAACAGTCCACAATATTTAAATATAAATAACTTAAAAGTCACCATTTTCCAGGCCTATCTGTTCTGGGAAAACATAGATAAAAATTTACAGAATCTTTCATTACGACTTTCGATTGGTGTAAAGGAAAAAACAGACCTCATCGTTTTACCGGAAATGTTTAACACAGGTTTCAGCATGAATGCAGTAGAGCTTGCGGAAGAAATGAACGGAAAGACCATGCAATGGATGAAACAAATTGCACAAAAATATGAATGTGTTGTTACCGGCAGTCTGATTATTAAAGAAGACGGAAATTATTACAACCGCCTTATCTGGATGCTGCCAGATGGTGAATCCAGTCATTACGATAAAAGACACTTATTTGGATTAGGAGATGAAGATAAAAGCTACACCCCTGGTAAGGATAAAGTTATTGTAGAGTTAAAAGGCTGGAAAATACGTTTAGCTATCTGCTACGACCTGCGTTTCCCGGTGTGGTTGCGCAACCAAAACGAAGAATACGATATTCTGCTGATCATTGCCAGCTGGCCAGATAAACGATCGGCACACTGGAAAGCATTGATTCCTGCCCGTGCAATTGAGAACCAAAGCTATGTGATTGCAGCCAATCGCGTTGGTCATGATGGAAAAGAGGTTTACCATAGCGGACATTCTATGTGCATTGATCCGATGGGGAAAACCGTTTATTATAAACCTGAAGATGAAGATTTGTATACCTTTAGTATTGGTTACGAAGAACTGGTTAAAACCCGCAGAAGCTTTCCTTTCTTAAAAGACGCCGATAATTTTAAAATCTTATAACTGATTACTATTATGTTTAGTCGCAGAAAATTTATAAAAACCACCGCCCTGTCAGCATCATTGCTTGCAATTGACAAAAAAAGTGTAGCAGGATTGCTCCCTCCTGCTTTGAACGCTGCGGTAAAACCTATAGTGATCTCAACCTGGGATTTTGGAATTGCAGCGAATCAGGCTGCCTGGAAAACATTGATTTCAGGAGGAAAAGCATTGGATGCCGTTGAACAAGGTGTTCGCGTGCCTGAGGCTGATCCTAAAAACCAATCCGTAGGTTATGGTGGCTTACCAGACCGCGATGGTCATGTTACCCTTGATGCTTGCATCATGGATGAAGCTGGCAATTGTGGATCCGTTGCTGGTTTAGAGCACATTATGCATCCAATATCCGTAGCCCGAATGGTGATGGAGAAAACACCACACGTTATGCTTGTAGGCGATGGCGCACTTCAGTTTGCACTTGAAAATGGTTTCAAAAAAGAAAAGTTACTTACAAAAGAAAGTGAAAAAGCCTGGAAAGAATGGCTTAAAACTGCTAAATACGCACCTGTGATGAACATTGAGAATAAACTTTACGATAAGTCTGCTCCCCAAAAATTACCAGGAAATCAATATAACCACGATACAATTGGTATGCTGGCTATTGATAGCCATGGAAATATCTCAGGGGCCTGCACAACAAGCGGTATGGCTTATAAATTACATGGACGTGTAGGTGATAGTCCTATCATTGGAGCCGGACTATACGTCGACAATGAGGTTGGTGGCGCCACTTCTACAGGTGTTGGTGAAGAAGTTATACGTAATGTAGGTAGTTTTTTAGTCGTAGAGCTTATGAGACAAGGTTATTCACCCGAAGACGCCTGTAAAGAAGCAGTGATGAGAATTATCAGAAAAAAACCTGAAACGGCAAAAAACATTCAGGTTGGTTTTCTTGCTTTGAATAAAAAAGGAGAATATGGTGCCTATGCTATCCAGAAGGGCTTTAGCTATGCCGTTTGCACCGAACAAAAAACAGATTTACTAATCCCTGGAAAAAGCTATTATTAATATAAGTACAACCACCCGGTAAAGCACATTTCATTCTGCGCGATATTGTCTTTGAATTCCAATAAATAATTGGCTCAAAAATCTTATATTTGCGCCACTGATGAAGCACATACGTAATTTTTGCATAATTGCACATATTGATCACGGGAAAAGCACTTTGGCTGACCGTTTATTAGAATATACTAAAACCATTACCCAGCGCGAGGCTCAGGCTCAGTTGCTTGATAATATGGATTTAGAGCGTGAACGTGGTATCACGATAAAAAGTCACGCCATACAAATGAATTATAAGGTTGGTGAAATTGAATACAATTTCAACCTGATTGATACGCCGGGACACGTAGATTTTTCGTATGAAGTTTCTCGTTCTATCGCAGCTTGCGAAGGCGCATTACTTATTGTTGATGCGTCTCAAGGGATTCAGGCACAAACCATATCAAACTTATATTTAGCTTTAGAGCATGATCTTGAAATCATTCCTATCCTAAATAAAATGGACTTACCTGGTGCAATGCCAGAAGAAGTTAAAGATCAGATTATCGATTTAATAGGCTGTAAACGTGAGGATATTATTCCAGCATCAGGTAAAACTGGCATGGGTATACCGGATATCATTCAGGCCATTGTAGACAGAGTTCCTGCTCCGGTAGGTGATCCTGAGGCACCTTTACAAGCGCTAATTTTCGACTCTGTTTTTAACCCTTTCAGAGGAATTATAGCTTACTATAAAGTAGTAAACGGCCAAATTAAAAAAGGCGATAAAGTTAAATTCATTAACACAGGTAAACAATATCTAGCTGATGAAGTTGGTATCTTAAAACTAGATATGTCACCTCGCAGTGTAGTAAAAACCGGTGATGTAGGTTACATTATTTCTGGGATTAAGGAAGCTCGGGAGGTAAAAGTTGGTGATACAATTACTACAGTCGACAGACCATCGTTAGACTCGATTCAAGGTTTCGAAGAGGTTAAGCCAATGGTATTCGCTGGTATATACCCTGTTGACACCGACGAGTTTGAGGAATTACGCGAGGCGATGCACAAGTTGCAATTGAATGACGCTTCTATTGTTTTTGAGCCAGAAAGTTCGGCAGCATTAGGTTTTGGTTTCCGTTGCGGATTCCTTGGAATGCTACACATGGAAATTATCCAGGAACGTTTGGAGCGTGAATTCGACATGACGGTTATTACAACTGTTCCCAACGTATCTTATATTGCAAGGACCACTAAGGGCGATGAAGTTATCGTAAACAATCCTTCAGATTTACCAGATCCAAGTAAATTGGATTCTGTGGAAGAACCCTTCATTAAAGCTAATATCATTACTAAAGCCGAATTTGTTGGTCCGGTAATGTCACTTTGTATTCAGAAAAGAGGGATTATCGTAAATCAATCTTACCTTACTTCTGATCGTGTAGAGCTTGTTTTTGAAATGCCTATGGGAGAGATTGTATTTGACTTCTATGATAAGTTAAAAACTATTTCTAAAGGTTATGCTTCATTTGACTATCATCAGATAGGCTATCGCAAATCGGATTTGGTAAGACTGGATATGCTGTTGAACGAGGAACCTGTTGATGCTTTATCTTCATTGATTCACCGTAGCAATGCTTACGATTTTGGGAAGAAAATTTGTGAGAAACTAAGAGAATTAATACCTCGTCAGCAATTTGAGATTAAGATACAAGCTTCTATTGGTGCAAAAGTTATTGCCCGCGAAACGCTTAGTGCTTTGCGTAAAGACGTTACCGCTAAATGTTATGGTGGTGATATTTCACGTAAGCGTAAATTACTTGAAAAGCAGAAACAAGGAAAGAAACGTATGCGCCAGGTTGGAAACGTAGAAATTCCACAATCAGCCTTTATGGCCGTATTAAAACTGGATTAATCCTTTTATTGCTCATATTTTTAAACTAAACAACATCATTAATACATGCAGTTACTTGACGGAAAATTCGCATCAGAAAAAATAAAACAGGAAATAGCAGTTGAAGCTGCAGATTTTTTAGCTAAGAGTGGAAGAAAGCCACATCTGATAGCAATTTTAGTTGGTAACGATGGTGGCAGCGAAACTTACGTTGCCAGTAAAATGAAGAATTGTGAAAAAGTTGGATTCCAATCCTCTTTGATCAGATATGATGTAAGCGTAACTGAAGCAGAATTACTGCAAAAAATTGAAGAGATTAATCAGGATGCCGGAGTAGATGGCTTAATCGTACAACTACCCCTTCCTAAACATATTGATCCGGAAAAAGTGACGGAAAGAATTGATTACCGTAAAGATGTGGATGGTTTTCACCCGGTAAACCTGGGTCGTATGATGCGTAACCTTCCTTGCTTTATTCCGGCTACTCCTTATGGTATTTTATTGATGCTGCAGGCCTATCAAATTGATACTGCTGGTAAACACTGCGTAGTTGTTGGAAGAAGCAATATTGTTGGAAGCCCAATGAGCATCTTGATGGCTCGTAATGCTAATCCAGGTAACTGTACAGTAACACTAACACACAGTAAAACTACCAATTTAAAAGAACTGGCACTTCAGGCCGATATCATCGTTGCAGCGATTGGTAAAAAGAACTTTGTCACCGCTGATATGGTAAAGCCAGGAGCAATTATCATCGACGTGGGTATCAACAGAGAAACTTCTGATCAAACAAAATCAGGATATAAACTATTTGGTGATGTTGATTTTGAAAATGTTGCACCTAAGTCTTCATGGATTACTCCGGTTCCCGGAGGTGTTGGCTTAATGACTATTGTTGGTTTGCTTAAAAACACATTAGCTTCAGCAAAAGGAGAGATTTACAGCTGATTTTTTGATTAACTACCAAAAAGGCTTTTAAGCCAGCTTTCTTTAAAACCTACATATATCCCGTCGGACCTCAGTTCTACGGGATATATATTTATATAGTCACCTTGTCCTTCTGCGCCACGACCAGTATGTAAATCGTATTCCCAGCGGTGTATAGGACATACAAGGTGTCCGTTTTTACACCAACCACCGCTCAGCACACCACCTGCATGTGGGCAATAGTTTTGAACAACAAAAAACTCATTTGAGTACTTTATCAGGCATAGTTTCTTTCCATCGACATTAATTTGTTTAACAAAATCCTCCTCAGGCAGTTCAGTATCAATTTTATGCCACTTCAACTTATTCATACATTGGTCATATATCCTCATCAAGATACATATAATCTCCATTTCATTAGATATTTATTTACCTTTGCAATTCTAGAAATATGGCACATCAAATACCAGAAGACGGCACACTACTTCCTTTAATGGAAGAATTTTACACCATACAGGGCGAAGGATTTAACACTGGAAAAGCGGCATACTTTATCCGTTTAGGCGGTTGTGATGTAGGTTGCCATTGGTGTGATGTAAAAGAAAGCTGGGATGCTGAACTGCATCCGCTTACGCATGCTGATGAAATAGTTGCAAAAGCCGACAGCTTTCCGGGAAGAGCTGTGGTGATCACTGGTGGTGAGCCTTTGATTTACAATCTGGATTATCTGACGAAAGAACTTCGTAAGAAAAACATATTAACCTTTATAGAAACTTCAGGTGCCTATCCCCTTTCGGGTGAATGGGACTGGATCTGTTTATCTCCCAAAAAATTTAAGTCTCCAAGACCTGATATCACACCTTTCGCAAATGAACTTAAGGTAATTGTATTTAACAAAAGTGATTTTGAATGGGCTGAGAAATATGCTGAAACAGTTTCAGAGAATTGCAAGTTGTATTTACAGCCTGAATGGTCAAAATCAAAAGAAATGACCCCTTTGATTATTGACTATGTAATGGCGAACCCAAGATGGGAAATTTCTTTGCAAACTCATAAATATTTAAACATCCCTTAACGGGCGTACTATATTTTTGCTACATTTAACACCATAGTTAATCCATATTGTAGCATTGATGAAGAAAATTACGCTTTTAGTCTTCCTGTGTTTTATCATTCAAAGTGTTGGTGCCCAAAACTCCACAGTAAAGAAAGCACAAGCCAATTTTGATAAAGCACAACAACACCTTACCACAAGTAATTACGATCAGGCAGTAACTTTATTACAGGAAGCTGTAAAGGCCGACCCTGCTTTTCAATTGGCTTATGTACAATTGGCAGATATCAACCGCAGGCTTAAATTGTATGAACAGGCAAAGCAAAATTATGCACAGGCAATAGCCCTTGGTGGAACCCCTGAACCCCGCGTTTATTATGGTTTTGCTGAGGCCGGAATCTTTACCGGTGATTATCAAAATGCTTTAAAAAACATCACCCAATTTATAGCAAGCTATAAAGGATCAGATCCTGATTTCATCGACAAGGCAAAAAAATATTTAAAGGATTGTGAATTTGCTGTTGAAGCATTAAAACATCCTGTAAAATATGAACCGGTAAATATGGGTCGGGAAATTAATTCAACCCATCGCGATTACTTTCCCTCTGTTACTGCCGACCGAACCCAGTTAATTTTTAGCAGGAATATAGATGGCAATGAAGATTTTCATACGTCTTTCCGAACCAATCAGTCGTGGAGCAATCCTATTCCTCTGAGTGAAAAAATTAATACAACAAAATACAATGAAGGTGCTCAATCCATTTCCCCTGACGGTTTATATTTGTTTTTTACAGGATGTAACAGACCAGATGGATTAGGAAGATGCGATATTTATGTCAGCCATAAAACCGGAAAAGAATGGGGAGAAGCTTTTAATCTGGGTGCTCCAATTAATACCCCATACTGGGAATCGCAACCCGCCATCAGTCCGGATGGAAGTACCTTATATTTCGTAAGTAACAGACCCGGCGGTCTTGGTGGTTACGACATATGGAAAAGTACCTTAAAGGCTGATGGATATTGGAGCAATCCTGAAAACCTTGGACCGGAAATTAACACCCCATATGATGAGCATACCCCATTTATCCATCCAGATGGAAGAACATTGTACTTCTCCTCTGACGGCTGGCCAGGTATGGGGAATAAGGATATTTTTCTTAGCCGCGCTGATGAGCATGGTAAATGGACGAAACCTGAAAACATGGGCTACCCCATTAATACCTTTAATGAGGAGACTGGCTTAATCGTTACGCCCGATGGCACAGATGGATTATTCTCATCCAATTTAAAAGGTGGTTACGGCGATATGGATATCTATCAGTTTACGATGCCGGAACATAAAAAACCCTTACCAATTACCTATGTAAAAGGCATTGTCACTGATAAAGAGAGTAAAGCATTTTTGGAAGCCAATGTTCAGGTTGTAAATTTAAAAACCAGAAAAGTAGTCTATAATGATTTCACTTCAAAGGAAACGGGTGATTTTATGGCTGTAATGCCCATTGGAAGCAGCTACGCCTTTAATGTAACAGCAGACGGCTACCTTTTTTATTCTGAGAATTATCAGTTAGACAGTACTTATGTGAACAAACCATTTGTGGTAAATGTAGCGCTGGAAAAACTAATTGCCGGAAAGAATATGGTACTAAAGAACATATTTTTCAATACCAACGCATATGTGCTATTGCCTGCTTCGATAACTGAATTAAATACGCTCAAAGAGTTGCTTAAAAACAATATGAGTTTGCAGATTGAAATCCAAGGTCATACGGATAACATAGGTAATGATATTCAGAATGAGAAATTATCATTGCAGCGTGCAAAAGCTGTGTATGACCACCTGATCGAAGCACAAATTGCCCCAGAAAGGCTAACCTATAAAGGTTATGGCGAGGGTAAACCTATTGCTTCAAATGATACGGAAACAGGACGTAAACAAAACAGAAGAACCTCATTTGTTATTACAAAAATCTAAGGGAAGGATATAAATAAGAAAAGCGATTAAATAACCGCTTTTCTTATTCTAATTAGTTTAACCAGTAAATCTTCCAGTAAATCGAGCTGAAGCATATTTGCACCATCTGATTTAGCATTTGCCGGATCCGGATGAGTTTCAATAAACAGTCCATCGGCCCCTACCGCAATTGCAGCTTTTGCAATGGTCTCAATCAGTTCTGGCTTACCACCGGTAACTCCAGAACTTTGATTAGGCTGTTGTAATGAGTGCGTGCAATCCATTACGACAGGAACACCAAAACTTTGCATTTCCGGAAGGCCTCGATAGTCCACAATTAAATCCTGGTATCCAAAAGTGTTTCCCCTATCAGTAAGGATCACTCTGTTATTTCCGGATTCAACGATCTTCTCGACTGCAAACTTCATTGAACCTGCGGAAAGAAACTGTCCTTTTTTCACATTTACCACTTTATTGGTTTTTGCAGCAGCAATCAATAAATCCGTCTGACGGCATAGGAAAGCAGGAATCTGTAAAACATCAACATACGCTGCAGCCATAGCAGCTTCTCCACTTTCATGAATGTCTGTTACCGTTGGGACATTAAAAGTGTTACCTATTTTTTCTAAAATCTTAAGTGCTTTTTCATCACCAATCCCTGTAAAAGAACCACCTTTTGAGCGGTTTGCCTTACGATATGACCCTTTAAAAACAAGGGGGATTTCGAGTTTATCGGTTAGGGTTACAATACGCTCCGCAATTCGCATCGCGATATCTTCTCCTTCAATCGCACATGGTCCTGCCATTAAAAAGAAATTGCCGGAATCTGTATGCTTTAATTTATCTAATGAAAAGTTTATCATTACTTTATTTTACGCTTAATTACCTAGTTCAGACATGAATTTAATACGCATTAACTGTATCTCCTCACGTGAATAATCTGTCTCACCTAATTCACTTAATGCCTCATCTATAGAGTCATTTTCGGCCGACTGGAAATAATCAAATACTTCATCCTGACGATCTTCATCAATTACCTCATCTACAAAATAGCTCAGGTTCAGTTTTGTACCCGAATTTACAATGGCCTCAATCTCTTTCAAGATATCATCATACGTAATTCCTTTGGCCCTTGCAATATCCTCAAGTCCGATCTTCCTATCAATATTCTGAATAATAGATACTTTTAACTGAGATTTATTGGCTTGAGTTTTAATGATCAGATCTATAGGACGTTCTATATCATTGTCTTCAACATATTTCTTAATCAATTCCAGAAAAGGAGCACCAAATTTCAATGCTTTACCATTTCCTACACCCGAAATCTGTTTTAACTCATCCATCGCTATTGGATAATGCGTACACATCTCCTCTAATGAAGGATCCTGGAAAACCACAAACGGAGGTACATTCTTCTGTTTGGCAATTTTCTTACGCAAATCTTTAAGCAGTTGCAATAGCTGCGTATCCAATGTGCCTGAGCCATGCTTTACATCATCCTCGTCATCATCGGCAGCACTATCGATAGGCTCGTTTAGCAAAAATTTAAGACTGTATGGGTTTTCTATAAAACCTCGGCCAGAATTAGTTAAACCAAGTAAGCCATAATTGTCGATGTCTTTAGAAAGAAAGTTATTCAATACTGCCTGTCTAACTAATGATTTCCAGTGGTTCTCCCCTTCAACTACTCCAAGTCCAAACTCGGGCAATTTGCTGTGCTCGTAAGCAATGGTCTGTGCAGTTTCTGACCCCATTAAAACATTGATGATATGTGCATCATCAAACTTCTCACCCATTTTCTGGATCAGTTTTAACAGCACGGATAAAGATTCCTCGGCATCGAACAGCTTTTTCGGCTTCTTGCAATTATCACACATGGAATTACAACCGGTTTCATTAAAGTTTTCGCCAAAATAATGAAGGATCTGCTTCCTGCGGCAAACGCCGGATTCTGCATAATCAATTACTTCCTTCAATATTTGTGTACCAATTTCACGCTCAGATACAGGCTTGTCTTTCATAAACTTAGCCAGCTTATCTACGTCTTTTTGCGCATAAAAGGCAATACAAACACCTTCACCACCATCTCTTCCAGCCCTACCAGTTTCCTGGTAATAGCCTTCCATACTCTTAGGAATATCGTGATGGATAACAAAACGAACATCCGGTTTATCTATCCCCATTCCAAAAGCAATTGTAGCTACAATCACCTCTACATCTTCCATCAGGAACTTATCCTGAGTTTCAGCTCTGACTTTAGGCTCCAAACCGGCATGGTAAGGCAAAGCCTTTATCCCGTTTAGGTTTAATGCTTCTGCAACTTCCTCAACTTTCTTACGACTCAGACAATAGATAATACCCGATTTTCCGGTATTGTATTTGATATACCTGATAATCTCTTTCAGTACGTCACGCTTGGGACGGATCTCATAAAATAGGTTTGGCCTGTTAAACGAAGACTTAAACAACGTAGCATCGCTCATCTGAAGGTTTTTAATAATATCCTGCTGCACCTTAGGGGTTGCAGTTGCAGTTAATGCAATGATAGGAATACCTTCTCCCAATCCGCTAATTACCTGTCTTATCTTGCGATACTCAGGTCGAAAATCATGGCCCCACTCAGAAATACAGTGCGCCTCATCAACCGCTACAAACGATATTTTAATCAGTCGCAGAAAATCAATATTATCCTGCTTTGAAAGCGACTCCGGAGCTACATAAAGTAACTTCGTCTGTCCGCTTAATAAATCACTTTTAACCTGGGCAATTTCCGTCTTGTTTAAAGACGAATTTAAAAAATGTGCTATACTATCACTCCCCCCAAAAGCTCTCAACTGATCCACCTGATTCTTCATCAAAGCTATTAACGGGGATATAACAATTGCAGTCCCTTCATTCATCAATGCTGGTAACTGGTAACATATGGATTTCCCCCCACCTGTAGGCATGATCACAAAAGTATTCTTCTTCTCAAGAACATTGGTGATTATTGACTCCTGATCACCTTTAAAATTGTCAAAACCAAAAAAGGTTTGTAAGTTGTCAAACAACGACTTTTTCACATCCATTTCGTGTATAAAATATTCAGTGCTATTTTTACTTCAAAATAACATAATTTTGCACTAATTCAAAGCATCAATATACTAATTAATTCTGTTTGAAAAGTAAAAAATCTATTATCGACGCCGGGGTCAGCACTTTACAGTTGGAAGCTGAGGCCATTTTAGGCTTAATTAAGAATATAAATGATGATTTTGTTAAGGTAGTTAACTTAATTATCGAAAGTAAGGGACGTGTAATCGTTACAGGAATTGGCAAAAGCGCCATTATTGCCCAAAAAATCGTGGCAACTTTTAACTCTACAGGCACCCCGTCTATTTTTATGCATGCTGCAGATGCTGTACATGGCGACCTGGGTATGATCCAACAAAACGACGTAGTAATTTGCATTTCTAAAAGCGGAAACACACCTGAAATAAAGGTTCTGGCACCCCTGTTAAAACTATCAGGGAATACCATGATTGGTATGGTTGGACAATTGAATTCCGAACTGGCCCAGCAGGCAGATCTGATCTTAAATACTTTTGTTGAAAAAGAGGCTTGTCCGCATAACCTGGCTCCTACAACCAGCACCACTGCGCAGCTTGCCATGGGCGACGCACTGGCTATTTGTTTGCTGCACGCCAGAAACTTTAATGAACAAGATTTCGCAAGATACCACCCCGGTGGTTCACTAGGTAAAAAACTATATTTAAAAACCGGAGACCTGGCCGTAAAAAACCAAAAACCGAGTATAAGTCCCGAAGCCCCGGTAAAAGACGTCATCATAGAAATTAGTCAAAACCGTTTAGGTGCTGTAGTTGTTGTTGAAGGAAATATAGTTTTGGGCATCATTACCGATGGAGACATCAGAAGGATGTTGCAGAACCACACCGATTTAACCAATATTAAAGCTAGTGATTTAATGAATCCTACTCCGAAAAAAATCGAGAAAGACAGCTTAGCACTTCAAGCACTCCAAATCATAAAAGAAAACAATATCACTCAATTATTGGTTACTGATGCCGGAAATTATTTTGGTATCGTACATTTGCACGACCTTCTGCAGGAAGGCATTATTTAACACTTTCTAACTTGACATGAATAAAAATAATTATGCATTAATAATGGCTGGTGGAGTTGGCAGCCGTTTTTGGCCAGTTAGCAGAACAGAATTCCCGAAACAGTTCATCGACTTCTTTGGAGTTGGAAAAACATTGATTCAAAGTACTTACGATAGATTTTTAAAGATTTGTCCGCCAGAAAATATTTTTGTTGTAACCAATGAAATCTATATTGATATCGTCAAAAAACAACTACCTGATCTAGACGAAAACCAGATCCTGGCCGAGCCGATCATGCGCAATACCGCACCATGTATCTCCTATGGATCCATGAAAATTGCCCATCTTAATCCAAATGCTACCATTGTTGTTGCCCCATCCGACCATACCATTACCAATCAGGATGCGTTTTTTGCAGCAATTGAGCAATCTTTAAAAGCAGCTTCAGAAAACAACTGCCTGATCACACTTGGAATTAAGCCGAGCCGCCCCGACACCGGATATGGTTACATTCAATACATAGAAAACACATTAAAGACCGACGACCAAATTCATAAGGTAAAGATCTTTACAGAGAAGCCGAATATTGATTTAGCAAAATCGTTTATACAAAGTGGAGATTTCTTGTGGAATGCCGGAATTTTTATCTGGTCTGCCAAATCAATAAACAATGCATTTTCTAAACACCTTCCAGAAATGCATGATATTTTTCTGCAAGGTAATTCGCTGTATAATACCAAGAAAGAAAAAGATTTTATCAGTGATGCTTATCAGCAATGTACAAACATCTCGATAGACTTTGGTATTATGGAAAAAGCCGAAAATGTTTATGTTTTACCAGCAGACTTTGGTTGGTCAGATTTAGGCACCTGGGCATCGATATACGACATTGCAGAACATGATTATGTAGGCAATGCAGTAATACCGGCAAAACAGGTAATGATGTTCAATTCATCAAACTGTATGGTTAATGTACCTAAGGATAAACTAGTCATACTGCAGGGATTACATGATTATATTGTCGTGGAATCGAACAATACGCTTCTGATCTGCCCAAGATCAGAAGAACAAAGCATCAAACAAATAGTAGCTGATGTTAAAGCTAAATTTGGAACGAAGTTCATTTAGTCTTTTAGCTTAAAATACCATACGCATCCGGATTTGGTTTTGCCCGATTCGGATGCTTTTTTTATAACCCTTCAAATATTGCCCTTTTACAATGAGTAAGTTTTTATACGGAATTGATTTTGGAACAACCAATTCTGCCCTATCGATCTATGATGAAGAGAAAAAAGAGATTATAGACACCATTATTGTTCCATCTATTCTATACTTTCAAAGTGAACAGGCAGCCACCGAACCATTAAAATATGTTGTAGGTGAAGAAGCCATTGCATCTTACCTTAGCGATGGAATGAAAGGGCGCTTCATGAAGTCCATCAAACGTATCCTGCCTAGAAGTAGCTTTATTGAAACAAGGATTCACAATAAAAGATTCAATGCCTCAGACCTCGTTACTTTAATCCTGATGGAATTAAAAAGCAGGGCTGATCAAATTACAGGCACCGACTGCCGAAAAGCTATTATCGGAAGACCGGTATTTTTCGACGATGACAATGCTTCTAAGGATGCACTTGCTCAGAAAAGACTGAATAAAGCGGCTGAGAATGCAGGCTTCGATGAGGTAAGGTTTCAATTTGAACCCATAGGTGCTGCCTTTGCCTACGAAAAAACCATCAGTAAAAAGGAAAAGGTATTAGTTGCCGATTTAGGTGGAGGGACAACCGATTTTACCTACCTGGAATTAGATCCTACCAAAATTGGCAGTAAAGACCGCAGGAAAGATATCATTGCCACTGGTGGTATATATATCGGTGGAGACAGTTTCGATTCGGCTTTTATGTGGGAAAAAGGCACACCATATTTTGGAAAGCACACCATGTACGAGGCTGCACCTGGAAAAATGTTAAAAGTTCCGGTATCCCTATTTGCGAATATCTGTTCATGGGAACAAATGAACTTTTTTAATGGGCAAAAGATCAAAAACGATATACAAACCTATTACCATTACGCCAAGCAAGACAAGAGCTTTAAAAACCTGATCACACTAACTGACAACAACCTTGGATATTCTGTATTTCAGTCTATTGAAAAAACGAAAATAGAATTATCTAAACAACCCTCATCAGTATTTAAGTATTCCAAAATGGAAATAGAGATTGAAGAAGAAGTCACAATTGATCAGTATGAAACCATCATAGAAAAAGACATGACAAAAATCAGTCACTATCTGGATCAGTTTTTAACTGCTCATCAGATCAAGCCCGGCGACATAAACAGTTTGTTCTTAACTGGTGGTACCTCAATGGTTACAGCAGTTAAGAACTTGTTTAACACCAAATTTCCGGATGTGCCCATCCATACGGGCGACAACTTTATGAGTGTTGCCAAAGGATTAGCCTACAGCGGTTATTTATTTGATGAAGAATAATGAATTAGGGGTCATCTTCAGCTATTGACGCTGTCTGATGGCCTCATATAAAATAACTCCTGCTGATACCGATACATTCAGCGAGCTAATCTCCCCAATCATTGGAATTTTAGCCAGATGATTAGCCATACGCATGATTTCGTTAGAAATCCCCTCATCCTCTGCTCCCATCACTATTGCTGTTGGCGCAGTATAATCAGGCGCATAAATCAAGTCATTCGTTTTCTCCGTACAAGCCACGATCTGTAAACCGCATTCCTGTAAGTAAAGCGCTACTTTATGTAAATTTTGATGTCTGCATACCGGAATGGTAAACAAAGCTCCTGCTGAAGTCTTGATGGCATCTGCATTGATTTGCGCCGAATTCTTTGAAGGAACAATAATTGCATGCACACCTGCACAGGCAGCAGTTCTGGCAATCGCACCCATATTCCTTACATCCGTAACCCCATCTAGTATCAGCACTAAAGGCGTCTCTCCTTTTTCATAAATGGTTGGAATAATATCTTCAATCTTTTGAAAAGCAATAGCAGAAATCACAGCAATCACACCCTGGTGATTTTTCTGTGTCATCCTGTTCAACTTTTCAATCGGCACATTATGTACAGGGATGTCAGTACCTTTTAATAAAGTCTTTAGCTCTAAAATGATCTCACCGGTAAGTCCACGTTGTATATAAATACTTTCTACATCTTTTCCAGCTTTAATAGCTTCTATTACAGCACGTATACCAAATACAAATTCATTATTTTCTTTAGGTCTTGAAGGTCTTCTGGAATTTTCCATTAATATTAAATTGAGCCGCAAAAATAGTCATTCTTTTCCACATAGTTTTGTTAGCAAAAATCAAAAATTCATCAAAGCGATATAGGAATGATGGTATTCATGAATGTCGAAATGTTCATAAAGAAATACCAAAACGACCTATTTTTTCTATAATTTTGCAGGCATGAGTAACGATCACGCATCACAAGGACAAGATAAGGCAAGCTTCAGTGCAAGGAAGAACAGATTAAGCAATACGGTGGGCACTATGGGCAGGATACCGCCCCAGGCCATTGACCTTGAGGAGGCTGTTTTAGGCGCACTAATGCTCGAAAAAGACGCTTTATCTACAGTTATCGATATCCTTAAGGCAGATATGTTTTATCATGAAGGGCATAAAAAAATCTTCGAAGCGATTCAGGGACTTTTCCAAAAATCAAAGCCTGTAGATATTTTAACTGTTACTTCAGAGTTACGTACCTTGGGTTTGCTGGAAATGATTGGCGGCGCTTACTACATCACCAATCTTACAAACAGAGTTGCCTCGGCAGCAAACATTGAGTTTCATGCGCGGATTGTTTCACAAAAATATATTCAGAGGGAACTGATCAGAATCTCATCAGAGATCATACAGAACGCTTATGAAGATACGACTGATATTTTCGACCTGCTTGACCAGGCTGAAAAAGGCTTATTTGACATCGCCCAAAACAACTTGCGCAGGGACACGCAAAAAATGGACGAGATTGTAAAGCAATCCCTTGCTACTTTAGAAGAATTAAGAACAAAAAGTGATGGTCTAACTGGAGTACCATCAGGCTTTACGGATCTGGATCGTATTACAGGTGGATGGCAGCCATCAGATTTGGTGATTATCGCTGCTCGTCCCGCCATGGGTAAAACGGCCTTCGTATTAACCTGTGCCAGAAATGCTGCTGTTCAATTTCACCGCCCCGCCGTAGTATTCTCGCTGGAGATGTCTTCGGTACAGCTCGTAAATCGTTTGATTTCCGGAGAAGCTGAGATTGAACAGGAAAAGATTAGAAAAGGAAATCTCGCTGAATGGGAATGGCAGCAATTACATAGCAAAATAGGTGGACTTACAGAAGCTCCACTCCTAATAGATGATACCCCGGCCCTAAACATCTTCGAATTCAGAGCGAAATGCAGAAGGCTAAAAGCACAATACGACATCCAATTAATCATTATCGATTATTTGCAGTTGATGCATGGTAAAGGCGAAGGACAAAGCGGTGGCGGAAACAGGGAGCAGGAAATTGGTAGTATTTCAAGAGCACTGAAATCTGTAGCTAAAGAATTAAATGTACCAGTATTAGCCCTCTCTCAGTTGAGTCGTGCTGTAGAGAGTAGACCAGGTGTAAACGGAAAAAGGCCAATGCTATCGGATTTACGTGAATCCGGATCTATTGAGCAGGATGCGGATATGGTACTCTTCCTGTACAGACCTGAATATTACGGTATCACCGAAGATGAGCAAGGACGCTCCCAGGCAGGTGTTGGTGAGGTTATTATCGCTAAACACCGTAATGGTGAGACCGGTATTGTACCACTTCGATTTATTGGTAAGTACGTTAAATTTGCGGATCTGGAAGAAAGTTTCTCTGCACCAACCTCATTCTCTATGGATAGCCCAAGTGCAGGAATGGCACCTTCAGCGGATTTTGACAGACCTGCAGGAAATGTAATCATTAAGCCATCACGCATGGACGACATGCATGATGACGCCCCTTTTTAACGCACTATAAAAAGTAACCTAACAATATACCCGCCAGCACAATAAATGGAGTGCTAACTCTGGTATAATTTAGAATCAAAAAGGTAACAACCATTATTGCTATTGCCATTGCATTTAAAGCCACTGGTAATAGCAGTAATATAAATGCGGCAATAATAAACCCAACACTTACTGCATTAATCCCTGTTAAAGAATATTTGATATGGGTTATTTTTTTTAGGTCCTCCCAAAACGGAACGATAAATAACACCAGAATCAAACCAGGTAAGTTAATTCCAATAACACCTACGAATCCTCCCAAAATCTGACCTGTAATGCCAAAACCGAAATTCCTCATGCTTAACGCTCCCAGGTAACTGGTAAAAGAAAATGTTGGACCAGGAAGTGCTTGTTGCAAAGCAAAGCCCGATAAAAAGCCTGAAGCACTTAAGTACTGCTTCATTTGCACAAACTCCGTAAACATCAAGGGAACAAGCACTTGTCCGCCGCCAAAAATCACAATACCATTACGATAAAAATTCTCGAATAACCTGATAGGTAAACTAAAAGGTGAAGTTCGGTTGATAATAGCACCCATTAAGGCTAAAAATAGCAGCACTCCAAAAAAGTAAGTAAGCTTTTTAGGGTTAATGTTCGAAAAAAGATTTAACCTGATCTTACTTTCTTCTGACGGTGTGCCTATCGCAGAGGAAACTATCCCTCCCATTAATATGGCCAGTGGAAACACATAGGCGTTTTTTAATACCAGAGTTACAATGGCTGCAGATATCGCTAAAAAAATAGTTAATTGTGATACCAAAACTCTTTTTGCCAGGTTAAAGGCGCCATATGCTACGATACCCAATGCTATCGGCTGTATGTATTTTAAAATTTCGATGAACTTGTCTTTATGATCCAGTTTCGCAAAACTAATTGCAGCGAAGGTCATAATTGCAGCAGAAGGCAATATCCAGATCAAAAATGTAATGATGGAAAGCTTTAGCCCTCCCACTTTATAAGCAACACCTACAAGCGTTTGCGTAGAAGCCGGTCCCGGCAATATTTGAGCAAGCGCATTCAACTCAAGTAACTCTTCTTCAGAAATAAACCTAACGTTTTTTACAAAATACTTGAGTAAAAGTGCTAAATGCGCCTGGGCACCACCAAAAGCCGTGAAAGTAAAAAGGAATACATTACGGATAAACAACAATTGCCTTTTTCTACTCACCCCGTCTTAATTAATCATCTTCATAATCTAAACCGGCAGCCGAATTGTAAGCCCCCTGGAGCTCAGAGAAAGCATGCATATCTCTTTTATTCCGCGCTGCAATCATCCCCTTCTGATAGATTTCCAGAGCGCGCTCTGTTTGATCTAATTTCTGATATAACTTACCCAAATGGTAATAGGTACCGACATAATCCGCGTGGTCGTTAATTAACCTTAAATAATATTCAAGGGCTTTTTCTGTCTCATTTGAGGTATTATACTCAGTCGCTAACGCGTACAATACGAACGGATCATTAGGATCACTTTCTAAAAACTCTAATAACTTTACTAATCGGGTACTTTGCATTTTAAATCCCTGCTTTTTTAATTAGATTTGCAAAAAGACAATTTGAAGTTAAAACTTCTTGACCTTTAAAAATCAAATATATTAATCTATGAAATATCATGAGATTACAATTAATTAAAAAGATCAAAGCTAGTGATAACATCATAACCTTTAAAAATCAAATTATAAATCTATGAAAATATTAGTTTGTATCAGTAACGTGCCCGACACGACCACAAAAATAACTTTTACCAACGATAATACACAATTCAATACATCAGGAGTACAATTTATCGTAAATCCTTATGATGAAATTGCCTTATCAAAAGCCATAGAGCTTTGTGAAGGTGGAAAAGGTACAGTAACCGTAATCAATGTTGGGGAAAGCGCTACTGAACCAACAATCAGAAAAGCATTGGCTATAGGTGCTGATGATGCAGTAAGAATCGACGCTGCACCAAGAGATGCTTATTTTACTGCCTATCAGATCGCTGAATACGCTAAAAGCAACGACTTTGATATGATCTTATGTGGGCGTGAATCTATCGATTACAACGGCTCTCAGGTGGCAGCAATGGTTGGTGAATTCTTAGACATCCCTTCTATCTCTATCATTAAGAAATTAGACTATGATGGAACGACTGCAACTGTAGAACGTGAAATTGAAGGTGGTAAAGAAGTGATTTCAGTAAGCGGTAAATTTATTGCCAGCTGTGCAGAAGGAACCGCTGAACCTAAAATACCTAACATGAGAGGAATTATGTCTGCACGTACAAAACCTCTACAAGTGGTTGCAGCAAAGGAGATAGCACAACTTAGTAAAGTACAACAATTTGAAACCCCTCCGCCACGTGGTACAGTTAAACTTGTCCCAGCGGAAGAAACTGCTAAATTAATCGACCTGTTACACCAGGAAGCAAAAGTAATTTAATAAAAAAAGATCTTATGTCAGTTTTAGTATATGTAGAGCAAGTAGATGGTAAATTTAAGAAGTCTGTATTTGAAGCAGTTTCTTACGCAAAAGCCATTGCAGATAAACAGAATAGCAGCTTAACCGCTATTTCAATTGGTAATGTTAATGAGAATGAATTAAATGAACTAGGTAAATATGGCGCTTCTAAAGTTTTAAGCGTTTCAAACGACCAGTTGAAAAACTTCGTAAATCAGGCTTATGCAGCTGTTATAGCAGAGGCAGCAAAAAAAGAAAATGCAACAGTAGTTGTATTATCTAACTCTTTCTCCGGAAAAGGTTTAGGGCCACGTATTGCAGTAAAACTTGAGGCAGGGCTAGTAGATGGCGCAGTAGAATTACCGAATCTTGATGGTGGAAAATTCCAGGTTAAGAAAACAGCTTTCTCAGGAAAAGCATTTGCTACTGTTGAATTAACTTCAGCTATAAAAGTAATTGCGCTTAACCCTAACGCTTTTGGCGTTAAAGAAAATGCTACAGCTGTAGCCATTGAAACTTTCAATCCGGAAGTAAAATCGACCGACTTTGCTGCTATCGTTAAAGAAGTTGTTAGAGCAACCAATAAAATATCTTTACCCGATGCAGAATTAGTTGTATCAGCGGGAAGAGGCTTAAAAGGTCCTGAAAACTGGGGTATGATCGAAGAACTTGCCTCCCTGTTGGGTGCTGCAACAGCTTGTTCAAAACCGGTATCAGATGCCAACTGGAGACCGCATGAAGAACACGTAGGACAAACTGGTATCGCTATCAGTCCAAATTTGTATATTGCGATAGGTATTTCAGGAGCAATCCAACATTTAGCTGGTGTAAGTTCATCAAAAACTATTGTAGTGATCAATAAAGATCCTGAAGCACCTTTCTTTAAAGTGGCTGATTATGGAATCGTTGGCGATGCATTTGAAGTAGTACCAAAATTAATAGAGGCATTAAAAGCACATAAAGGGTAATATTTTGTCATCCTTGAGCTTGTTAAAGGCCCATAGGGTATTTGACAAGCTCAACATGACATTTCTATAAAATGAAAAAAGTAAAACTAGACATCGTTGGTTTATCTTATAGCCAAACCCAGTCGGGCGCCTACGCCCTTGTACTCGGAGAAGTAAATGGCAGAAGACGCCTTCCAATTATTATTGGCGCGTTTGAAGCACAGGCTATAGCCATAGAAATAGAAAAGATGACCCCCAGCAGGCCGTTAACCCACGACCTGTTTAAGACATTTGCGCAGATCTACAACATTGAAATCGAAGAGATTTTAATCTATAACCTGGTAGAGGGGGTTTTCTATGCTAAGCTGATTTGTACTGACGGAAAAACTACCCATGAAATTGACGCCCGCACCTCCGATGCCATTGCATTAGCTGTTCGCTTCAATGCCGCTATATACACTTATGAATTTATACTTTCTTCAGCAGGCATTGTAATAGAAGGTAACGATTTCCTTTTTCTTGAAAACATGGACAACCTGTCGAAAGAACAGGGAACAGAAGACATGTCATCTATGTCCTCGAGCTATAAATCATTAACCATAGAAGAATTAAACCAAAAACTTCAGGAAGCAATCGCTGAGGAAGCTTATGAAAAAGCTGCCCGTATTCGTGATGAACTAAACAAAAGAAACAATGAACGTTAAGTTACGCTTAACCCTTATGAGTTTTTTACAGTTCTTCGTTTGGGGTGCCTGGCTTATCACTATAGCTAATTATTGGTTCGGGACAAAACAATGGGATGGTACGCAATTTGGTGCCATTTTTGCCACAATGGGGTTTGCATCCCTGATCATGCCTACACTCACTGGAATTATTGCCGACAAGTGGGTAAATGCAGAAGTTCTTTATGGAATTCTGCATATTCTTTATGCGGGGGTATTGTTCTATATTCCACAGGTTGAAAGTCCGAATAGTTTTTTCTGGGTCATGCTATTGGCGATGTGTTTTTATATGCCAACCATTTCATTAAGTAATTCTATTTCTTACACTACCTTAAAATCCAGAGCATTCGATGTAATCAAGGATTTCCCACCTATTAGGGTTTGGGGTACTATTGGCTTTATTGTGGCTATGTGGACGACCAATCTGACCGGGAATAAAGCTACAGCTTATCAATTCTATATCGCAGGTACTGCTGCACTTGCATTGGGTATATACGCTTTTACTTTACCAAAATGCCCACCGCAGAAGTTAATAGAAGAGAAAAAAACATTCGCACAAACTTTAGGTTTGGAAGCATTTAAGCTGTTTGCAAATTATAAAATGGCTTTATTTTTCATTTTTTCCATGTTTTTAGGTGGTGCATTGCAATTGACTAATGCTTATGGTGATGTGTTTCTAGATGAGTTTAAACTATTCCCGGCCTATGCAGATTCATTTGTAATTAAGTACTCGACGATCATTATGTCTATTTCTCAGGTTTCTGAGACCTTATTCATTTTGGCAATTCCTTTCTTTTTAAAACAATTTGGTATTAAAAAAGTAATTGTGATTGCTATGTTAGCCTGGGTTTTACGCTTTGGATTCTTTGCCTTTGGCGATCCTGCAGGTAACTTATGGATGATTGTAATGTCGTGTATCGTATACGGAATGGCATTTGATTTCTTCAATATCTCCGGTTCCCTTTTCGTGGAGACTTCTACTACTCCAAAAACGCGCTCATCGGCACAAGGCATGTTTATGATGATGACAAATGGATTCGGAGCAGTATTCGGAAGCCTTGTCTCCGGCTGGATGATCGATAAATACTTCACAAAACATTATAGTGATATTCAATCTTTGGCCACTGTGGCAAATACAAATCCAGAAAATGAGCACTTACTTACCTTCCTAAAAAACAAAGGTATAAGCGTGTTGAGTAATGGTGATCTAAGCAGAGTTTTAGATGTAAAAGACT
The DNA here is from genome assembly GCF_900176505.1 of Pedobacter nyackensis. GTDB lineage: Bacteria > Bacteroidota > Bacteroidia > Sphingobacteriales > Sphingobacteriaceae > Pedobacter > Pedobacter nyackensis. The sequence goes on from NZ_FWYB01000006.1 coordinate 273,389, forward strand.
GGCACGACATATGGCTTTCTTTTACAGTTTATGCATTGATCATTACCATCGGATTTGCTGTTATGTTTAAGCACAAACACAATAGCGCTGAAGAAAAAGCTATTGAAAAATTAGGACATTAAACATATACACTATTGTTTTAAAATGATGGCAAAAACAAAACCCCGTTCAGTTATGCTGAACGGGGTTTCATTTTTTATAATCAGAATATTATCTATCTTTTATTTCAGTGAACTTTCTATCAGTGTGGCCAACATAAATTTGACGCGGACGACCGATCGGTTCTTTGTTTTCGTGCATTTCTTTCCATTGTGCGATCCATCCTGGTAAACGGCCTAAAGCGAACAATACCGTGAACATATCAGTTGGGAATCCCAGAGCTCTATAAATGATACCAGAATAGAAATCTACATTTGGATAAAGCTTACGTTGAACAAAATAAGGATCATTCAATGCTGCTTCTTCAAGCTTCTTAGCGATTTCTAAAACAGGATCGTTAATTCCTAATTTCTCTAAAATATCATCACATGCTTTTTTAATGATTTTAGCTCTTGGATCAAAGTTTTTATAAACTCTGTGTCCAAAGCCCATCATGCGGAAAGGATCATTTTTGTCTTTAGCTTTATTGATCCATTTTTCTGTGTCTCCACCATCTTCTTTGATCAGCTCAAGCATCTCAATTACTGCCTGGTTCGCTCCACCATGAAGTGGTCCCCACAAAGCATCAATTCCTGCAGATACAGAAGCGTACAGATTACAATCAGAAGAACCTACCATTCTTACAGTAGAAGCAGAACAGTTCTGCTCATGATCCGCATGAAGGATAAGTAAAGTGTTCATTGCATTAACTACTACCGGATCGATTTCAATCTCCTCAGTACGCTGACCAAAAATCATGTTCAGGAAATTGCTTACGTAGTCGTACTTATTTTTAGGGTAAATAAGTGGATGACCCAATGATTTTTTATAAATGAAAGAAACGATAGTCGGGAATTTAGCCAATAACTTGATCATCGTCAGATCCATTGTTTCAGGCGATGAGTTGGCGTTTAACGACTCCGGATAAAAGGTCGACAGTGAGCACACTAACGAAGAAAGTTGCGCCATTGGGTGCGACTTAGATGGATATCCATCCAAAAACTTCTTCATGTCTTCATGGATCAGTGTATGTCTGCTGATCTGAGTCTGGAAATCCGTAAGCTGAGATTCAGTAGGCAGATCTCCATAAATTAATAAATAAGCTACCTCTAAAAATGTAGATTTTTCTGCCAGTTCTTCAATTGGATAACCGCGATATTTTAAGATACCCAGTTCGCCATCTAAAAAAGTTATTGCACTCTTGGTAGAGCCCGTATTCTTGTATCCAAAGTCTAAAGTAATATGACCGGTTAAATCTCTAAGTTTAGAAATATCAATAGCCTTCTCCCCTTCGGTACCTGTAATAACGGGAAATTCATACACTTTTCCATCAATCTTAATTTCTGCAATATCTGACATATATATTCTTAAATTTTATAAAACAAACTTAACTAATCCATTCTGATTAGCTTTTAGCTTACTATAACAAAGCTGTTAAATTATTATTAAATGAGCGTCAAAAAAGAATCAAAAAACTACTTACTAGATTTTATCTCTTCCACAATACGACCACACTCCATCATCTCATCTCCATAATATGGATTTTGAATTTTGCTCTCCGCCGAAAGCCAGTCACCCCCATCATTATTATTGGCCATAGGGCAATGTTGTACATAAATAGATCCCTTAACCAGATCAGCATGCTTAAACAAAGCAATCACATCCGAACTTAATGATGTAAATTCTTTACGCTGCGTTTTAATATCAGCAGCAGTCGCAATCTTGTCCGCAATTAATGCAGTACTCTCACAACCTTTATAATTAGCAAGATCAGTTTTAAGGGCTAAAGCTGCCTTTTGAGCCTCTTCAAATTTTGTACTAACCAAAGCGTCCTTCAAAGAAATGTAACCATTATATATGGCCTGAACTTTACCGTCTTTTAATTCAACTGCAACACCAGCGGTTTTGATGTTTGTTGTGGTATCTGAATTCCCTGCTACTTTCTTTTCCGTATTCGTGCAAGAAACTATCCCTGAGATGAGCATTACTGCAAGATATTTCCTCATGTTTTGTTTTTTCGGTTAAAATAGCATTTTAATTTTAAATAAATAAACCAGGACCTAAAAAAATCCTGTACATTTCATTTTTACCTGCAAAAATAAGCTTTGAACAAAATATTTACAATCAATACCACCCAATTAATTAGGTCTAACCCAAAATAAAAAGACCTGTATCATGAACATGATACAGGCCTTTTATAAATATTCTATTCAGAATTACAATTTGAAGCTATAAGCTAAACGTAGCTTACGCCTAAACACATGCCATTATTTTTCTTATCCTCATAAAATTTTAAATATCCAAAGAATTAAGTATACTGAATCTATTCGTAAAAACTACCGGATGCGTTTCAAGTTTTTATCATATAATGACAAAGCCTGATCCATAAGATCGTCTGTTCTATCCGAATTTATCCAGTTTATTTTCACACCATCTTTCTCCATCTTTCTGAAAAAAGTCATCTGCCGTTTAGCAAATTGGCATATTGCGACCGCTAATCTTTCCTGCAGCGTACCATAATCCATCTCACCGGAAAGGTAGCTTACAACAAACTTGTATTCAAGACCATAGAAAATCAATTTCTCCTTCGAAACTCCCCTCTTTATTAACGCTTCTACCTCCTCAATCAAACCCTGCCTCAGTCGTAAATCAAGCCGGCTAATAATCCGCTCTCTGCGTAAATTAATAGCCGAAGCCAAACCGATAACACAGGAATTTAAGGCCGGCCTTTCTACTTTAATAAGTGTATGTCCGGTTAAATAATCGGACACTTCTATGGCTCTTATTAATCTTTTTCGGGATGATAAATCTGCGTGAGCCGTAAATTCATGAGCGTATCTTGACAAAATATCCCGCAGTTCAGGCACCTCTAATACCTCTAAAGTGGCCCTGAGCGTAGCATTTGGCGGAATAGCTGTATACTCATGATCCTGAAGTATACTATGGATATACATACCACTGCCGCCACATAGCACTGGAAGCACCTGCCTTTCAGTTATTTCCTCAAATGCTTCATAAAAATCTTCCTTAAACTCGTTCACATTATAACTATCACCGGCACTTTTAATGTCAATCAAATGGTAAGAGATTTTTCTGCCATCAATGATGTACTCATCCAGATCTTTTCCAGTACCAATATCCATTCCCTCAAACACTTGCCTGCTATCGGCACTAATAATTTCACCGTTTATGGCGCTAGACAAATTGACAGCAAGCTTTGTCTTACCAGAAGCAGTAGGCCCCAATATCACCAGGAGTGGCTTTTTATCAGTTTTAGTATGATCAAAAGAAATCATTTCATTTATTTTTTTCAATTGCAAGATACTCCCTTTAATGTAGATACAATATATATTTAAGATTTCCGGTATTAAAAACAGGGAGGAATTCTTTGGGATCGGTGGCCTGATCTACACGATGAGGAAAGGATCTGGAGAGGTCCTTTCTATGCAAGCATATTTGCATTGGAGGGGTAACCCCCACTAACTTAAAACCAGACTGTTCGTATGCATTGCCAAGCGACCAGTCACGATCTGCATAACTCATCACATCATGCGGTGACAATAGCTTAATAAAATGTTTTAACAGTTTTGTAAATCCGCCTGTAACCGTAACACCTATTAACGTTGCAAAACGAATCAACTCAACAGATTGATAGTCGCTCGCGATCCTGGTCATAGGCCTGGTGCTGCTAAAACAAGCAACGGCCACTACCTGCCCATCAATTGTCAACGCAAATTTGTACTTAGCTTTTGCAGTTCCCTGAATATGGTTCCTGTTTAAAAAATCATCTGCCTGCTTCTGATCGATAGCAGATATTATACCTTTCCGGCCATGCATGCGTTTATTTAAACCGAGAATAGATTTAATCCGCCCCAATACCTGCTCCTGCCTGGTATGCCAGATATCTTCCCATAACTGCACTAGATTTAAACCTTTAAGTTGGTAGTCCGATTGCAATGCGATCAATTCATCGACAGCATAATTGTTTTCAAGCGGAATTAAATTAACGACTACCTTTTCATTACACAAGATCAAAGTATACTTTTCATGGGTTACAGGTACAACGTCCACCCCCATATTCGCTAACGCGATTAACACACTATCTTGCCAAACTATTTTTATGCCCAACCCTTTTCTTTATATAATCTATATCCCTCAGCTAAAGCTGTTTCAATATGTGACAAAAGCACATCATCTAATTCTTTGATATGAAAACATGATTTCCCCTTCAGCAACTTTAAAAGCGCTGGATCAAAAATTTCCTTCATTACTGGCTCTGCATACACAGGCATAAAGTAAAACCCAACATGACCTTTATGTATCATCACAGCAGCAAAATGAACTTCCTTATTTAATCTCCCTTCAATTTCTACATCTCTTTCACTCCACAGATCATAGGAAGTTTCACTGTTAATCTTACTATAGAACCCCAATGCTGCATATGGCTGAAGCACGGCCCTGATGGTTTGAAAAATTTCTATAAAATCTGTTTTCATAATTAAAACAACACCTCTAAAGTCATATTGTTTAAGTCCAGCAACAAGTTAATCCAACCACCATTCCTCCGAAGGGTAATGCTCATCCAAAACCACCAGCTCTCCCAACAGAGGTGTAGTAATTTTAAATTGCTCCAATTTCGCCTGTTTTGTAACCCTGATAGCAGGTTCATTCCAGCTATGCATAGCCAGACTGAATTTAGCCCAATGTACCGGAAGTAAAACTTTAGCGTTTAAATCTTTAGCTGCCTGAACCGTTTGTTCAGGAAACATATGAATTAAAGGCCAATAGCTATTATATTGTCCACACTCTAATATAGCCAGATCAAAAGGACCATGCTGTGCGCCCGTTTTCTTAAAGTGTGTATCATAGCCTGAATCACCGCCCAAATATAATTTATGCTTAGTACCCTGTAATATAAAGGCCGACCATAAAGTCTGATTCCTTGTAAATAGTCTACCTGTAAAGTGCCGTGCTGGTGCGGCTATAAATTTTAAGCCATGAGCGATCGTTTCTTCACCCCAGGCCAGTTCAACAATTTTACCAGCCGGTATCCCCCAATGCTCCAGATGAGCTCCTGCTCCTAACGAAGTAATGAATAGCCTGGTCTTATCCTTTAGCTTCAAAATACTCTGGTAATCCATATGATCGTAATGATCATGGGTAATTAAAATGATATCCAGTTCCGGAAAATCCTCAGCTTTAACAAAATCTGTTCCCGCATAACTACCGGTACCTATAAAAGAAAGAGGCGAAGGGCGCTTGCTAAAAACGGGATCAACCAACACCTTAATGCCGTCAATCTGTAAAAAATAAGAAGAGTGTCCAAACCAGATCAGTTTTGTTTTGGTAGTTGCGCTGAAATCAGGAACCATATGAGGCAATGCCTTTTTAGGTGAACTGTTTTCATTTCCTTTTATCATCCCCACAATCATATCCCAGTAACTTACGCTATCAGGCTTCATAGGGGTTGGCGACAAATTATCTAATGTTCCGTCTGCTTTAAAATTAGACAGTTTTTTCAATCTTTCCAACCGCGCACCTTCCGGAGCACGTCCGAATACTGGCATATTAAACAACCATATGACAGCTAACGCCAATACGATAATAACTGCTAAAATGGAATACATAAATTTCTTCATTTAATTAATCAATCTTTTGCTCCTCCGCTGGTGTTGGTGTTGGCGTTGGTGTTGGTGTTGGTGTTGGTGTTGGTGTTGGTGCAAGTTTAGCAGCCAAAGCATTTCCAGCAGCCAAAAGCTCATTGGTAATGGTTTTCGTATAATCTGTGATCTCTGCCTTAAAATCAACCACCGACGCGCCAGTACGTATTTCCTCCAGTCGCTTTTCCCATTGCCCTGTCAGCTCTGCCTGTGCAATCTTTTTATCCTTTACCACATCATAAACCGCTAACCCCTTAGTAGTAGGCACCAGGTTACGTTTCTCTCTGGATATATATTCCCGGTTAATCAAAGTTTCAATAATAGATGCCCTGGTAGCCGGAGTACCCAATCCACTGTCCTTCATGGCATATCTCAGCTCCTCATCCTCAATGTCTTTACCCGAAGTCTCAAGCGCCTTTAGCAAGGATGCCTCGTTATACATAGCTTTAGGCTTGGTTTGCTTTTCCAACAAAGCCTTATTGGTAATAGGCAACTCCTCACCTTTCTTAACTTTCGGCAAGGCCGGATTTTCCTCATCCTTTTTCTCCTCGTCCGATTCATTAAATACCGAGCGCCAACCCGCAGAGCGGATTACTGTACCATTAGCCACAAACAAAGAACCGGATTCGATCGATATTTTAGTGATTTCCTTAACACATTCCTGGTGAAATGCCTCAAGCATCCGTCCAACTACCATCTCATAAATAGCCTGTTTATCACCACTTAATTGATATGGAGACTCACCGGTAGGCAAAATAGCATGGTGATCGGTCACCTTCTTTGCATTCACACTCCTTTTATTCAATGGAACGGTCAGCAAGAACTCAGCTTGCCTGCCAAAATCCTTATGATCTTTTAACTTATCTATCAGTGTAGGTACGCCAGCAAACACATCATCGCCAATGTAACGGCTACCCGTACGCGGATAAGTAACGAGCTTGCTTTCATATAAACCCTGTAACAAACTCAATGTCTGATCGGCCGTAAAGCCCTTACGCTTATTCGCTTCCTGCTGTAAACTACTTAAGTCATGCAACAGCGGAGGAGGTTCTTTACGTGGTTTAGCTTCAACACCTATAATCTTACCTCCATTGCTAAAACCAGATGCAACATCCTCAATCTTAGCCAGCAATTCTTCAGCTTCTTCTTTCTTATCAAAGCTATTTACACACATAGCCTTAAACAGCTGTCCGTCTTTATCCAGCTGAATCGCCAACTGATAATATGTCTGAGGAACGAAATTCTTGATTTCCAGATACCTAGAGCAAATCATAGCCAATGTTGGCGTCTGCACCCTACCTAACGATAAAACTGAGCGGTTTCCGGCTGATATACTTAAAGCCTGTGTAGCATTCATACCAACAAGCCAGTCGGACTCCGACCGACAATGCGCCGAATTAAATAAAGTATCATAATCCGTTCCCGGTTTCAGATTTCTGAACCCTTCTTTTATGGCTTCATCAGTTTGCGAGGAAATCCAAAGCCTTCGGAAAGGTTTTTTACATTTTAAAAAATAATAGATGTAGCGGAAAATCAATTCACCTTCCCGCCCGGCATCCGTCGCCACTATAATCTCATCGGCTTCGTCAAATAACTTTTTAATGATATCAAGTTGTTTACGCACACCAGGATCTTCGATCATACCGTCCTTGGATTTTATTTTCCTGATAGCCAGCTTAAACTTCTTCGGCAACATCGGTAAATGCTGTCTACGCCAACCAATAAAACCGTAATCCTGTGGTGGAGCAAGTTGTAGCAAATGTCCAAATGCCCAGGTAAAAGAATACCCCTTCCCTTCAATATATCCGTCTTTTTTAGTTGTAGCACCGAAAACCTTAGCCAATTCACGTCCCACCGAAGGTTTCTCTGCAATTACAATCTTCATAATTTTTCAAAAATATCTAAACCAATCTTAAATGTATTACAATGTGCATCAACAATGTCTTTAATGTTTGGTGAATACCCACCCCCCATACTTACCTGAACCGGTAAATTATTGTCTTTACAAAACTGTAGTACCATCCTGTCTCTCTCTTTACAACCGGCTTTACTTAAAGCCAATTTACCCAATTTATCACTTTCCAGCACATCAACTCCAGATAAATAGAACACAAAATCGGGTTTGTGCGCTAAAAGTAATGGAAGTGCGTTGCTCAATTTACCTAAGAAAGCAGCATCGCTGATTCCATCTTCCAAAGGAATATCAAGATCGGAGCGCTCCTTTCTAAAAGGAAAATTCTTATCACCATGCATTGAAAACGTAAACACCCGGGGCTCATCGTAAAAGATTTCGGCTGTTCCATTGCCCTGATGAACATCTAAATCTATAATTAAGATACGACTGGCTAATCCTCTATTTAACAAATAGTTTGCCGCTATAGCCTGATCATTCAACAAGCAAAAACCCTCACCCCAGTTACTCCCAGCATGATGTGTACCCCCAGCCACATTAAACGCTATGCCACACTGCCTTGCATACAAAGCTCCCTCAACAGTCCCCTTTGCTATTCTGATTTCACGTTCAACCAATTGAGCGTTTAATGGAAAACCTATTCTTCTTTGTTCCTTCGCAGGAAGTGTGAGCGTTTTTAATTGATCCCAGTACGCCTTCTCATGCGACAACAAGACCACATTCTCTTCCAATGGCTCCGGCGCAAACAAGTTCTTTTCGGTTATAATACCTTCATGAAACAATTGCCCGGGAATCAATTCATACTTAACCATAGGGAATCGATGCCCCTCAGGTAAAGGGTGCGCGTACAAAGGATGCCAGGCGATCTTAATCATTACTTAAGAATCTCTCCTACATGCTTTTCTATATTGTTACAGATTTCATTTACAGGAAGGTCATTAGCATCCTCACCAAAAGGATTTTCAATCTCTTCGGCAATTAACTCCAAACTGGCCAGCACATACAAAATGAAAGGAACAATAGGTATTACAAAATATCCCAGACTAAACACCCATCCAAAAGGCAAAGTGATGACATAAATAAAGATGAACTTCTTTATAAAGGCACTATAAGAATACGGAATTGGCGTATTTTTAATACGCTCACAGCCACCGCATATTTCGGTAAATTGCTGAACATCTGCATTCAATATGATGAGCTGTTCGTTTGTAATCTCCCCAGTAGCCTGAAGGTCAAAAACCCTCGATGCTATACCTGCAGCTACCTGATTGGGGATATGCTTACCGCCATCCACTTCAATCATTAAACTATCCTTACCAAAATACTGCCTCTCTCTTAAATGCTCCCTTAATGCAAAAGCATACTTTGCAATGGCGTAATCAAAGAATGCAACATGCTCAGGCCTTAACTTTAAGGCTTTGATTTTAATAGCAAAATTGCGACTTACATTGGTTAATCCACCTAAAAGCCGCCTACCTTCCCACCATCTGTCGTATGATGTATTGGTTCTGAATACCAGTAACATCGAGATAACAAAACCAAGCAGATTATGCATCATTCCAATATTTTTCACATAGATTGTTTCCGCCAGCTTCAGGTAGTTCAGCTCCAGAAAAGCCATAATCCCAGAAAACATAGCTACGCTGACCATTAATGGCCATAAAGTACGAATCGTATCCGCCTTATGTACATGAAATATAAAAGTTACCCAGTCTTTAGGATTGTAATTGATCATAATAATTCTATTTCACTAATATCTTTTTACTGATCTCCAATAACAATGCTCCTGTTTCAAAAACATCTTCAAAAGAGTTATACAAAGGTACCGGGCTTAGCCTGATGACGTTCGGTTCTCGCCAATCTCCCAACACATTATTAGCCACCAACTGCTCAAAAACCTCTTTTCCTTTTTCCTTTGCTATGATAGAAACCTGAGCGCCGCGATCAGCTTCATTTGTTGGAGTAATGATTTTATATTGCTCCATTTCCAACACCATATTCACTTCATTAATAATGAAAAACAAATAAGCAGTTAAAGTTTTACTTTTCTCTCTTAAGGGATTTATGAACCCCGCTTTTTCGAAACTCTGCAGGGAAGCATAGTATAATGCCATAGGCATTACCTGGGTGCAACTCACCTGCCAACCGTCAGCTCCGGCCTCTGGTACAAATCCCTTTTCCATTTTAAAACGTTGCTGCTCCTGATATCCCCACCAACCTGCAAAGCGATTTAAACTGCTGTCAGAAAAGTGCTTTTCGTGAACAAAGATGCCACTTATACCGCCTGGCCCCGAATTTTGGTACTTATACGAGCACCAGCAAGCAAAATCAATATTCCAAGCGTGTAACTGCACTGGAACATTCCCCGCTGCATGCGCTAAATCAAAACCAACAATTGCGTCTACAGCATGCCCCGCTTTCGTGATCGCCTCCATATCAAACCACTGCCCGGTAAAATAATTAACACCTCCAAACAACACCAGCGCTATTTCATTACCGCTTTCGGCAATAGCATTAATGATATCCTCTGTTCGTAAGATATATTCACCTTCTCTGGGTGCAACCTCAATAATTGCCGCTTTAGGATCATAACCATGAAAACGAACCTGACTTTCAATCGCGTATTGATCGGATGGAAAAGCCCCTGCCTCCATGATAATCTTATACTTACCTGGTTTAGGCTTGTAAAAGCTAACCAATAACAAATGAAGATTTACTGTTAATGTATTCATTGGACAAACCTCGGCAGGACTTGCACCAACCAATGGAGCCATCAGTTTTTTCAACTCCTTGTGGTAAAACATCCATGGCGTTTTCCCTTCAAACCAGCCCTCAACAGCATAATTCTGCCAATTGTTCAACTGCTCATTAAGAACCTCACGTGCTGCTTTAGGTTGCAACCCTAAAGAATTACCACACAAGTAAATAAAAGGCTTCCCATTTTGCTGAGGGAATAAAAAATCCTGCCTTAATTCACGAAGCGGATCAGCTTGGTCGAGCGCTTGTGCAAATGCTAACGTGTTCTCAAAATTCATTGTTTCAAATATCCACAAAAAAGGGAGATAAATAAATCAGGCAGGCAATTTTGTTATCCACAAAATCAAATATCAATCAGACGAACACTTAGCCTGGATAGTTCTAATCCCCCTCATTTAAGCATTAAACAAGTTAACAATTTCCTTTAAGTACTTCTCATCAACATCATCAAAATAACCAAGATATTCACTATCCACATCCAATACACCGATCACCTCTGCCCCTTTATACAAAGGCAAAACAATTTCGGATTTTGATGCCGATGCACAGGCAATGTGTCCCGGAAACTGATCTACATCAGGAACAACTAATACTTCATTACGCTGCCAGGAAGCACCACACACACCCTTTCCGAATTTTATCCTTGTACAGGCAACAGGCCCCTGAAATGGTCCCAACACTAACTCTTCGCCTTTAACGAGGTAAAACCCTACCCAAAACCAATTAAATTGCTCTTTTAAAGCTGCAGCAACATTAGCCAGATTAGCAATCTGATCTTCTTCACCTGTAATCAAAGCTTTAATCTGAGGAATAAGGGATAAATATTGAGCTTCCTTGTCCGCACTTCTGGTTATCACTAAATCTTCTGCCATAAATTCTATTTGAATTACAAAAATATAAAAGTAAATATCAAAACAAGTGTGATATCCCACAAGATTAACTCCTGCCAGGGGGTAGACAGTGCCTAGCCTAAGCAGTAAATTTCTTTTGCTTTTCTTTTGCTATCCTTTTGCTCCTCTTTTGCTATCCTTTTGCTCAAGCAACAAAAAAGCAGGTTTGAGGCAAAATAAAAGCAAAACATAAACAACAGCAGGATAAGACACAGACTGAAGGCTAATCAGCTCCACACCGAACAGAATACAGCCGATTACTCCCGCTACCTGAGGTTATATTGAGGACTTTTACCCTTCAAACAACTAAAATAATTAAATTTGAATTTTTGAACGCATCAAAGATAGTAACGATGCCACCTGGAAGGAACTAACTAAATAACAAATAAGTATCACAAATGAATAAAAAAACCTTAATTACATCTTTGCTAACCTGCTCATTACTCACGGTTGGCATTTTGCAATCAGGCTACAAACCCTGGGAAGAGGGAATGTTTCCTTTAAGCGAAATCCATAAACTAGATTTAAAAAAGGCTGGTTTAAAAATCAGTCAGAATGAGATTTACAATCCAAATGGCACGAGCTTGGTCGACGCACTGGTAAATGTAGGCGGCTGCACCGGATCTTTCATTTCTAACCAGGGACTGATCATCACCAATCACCACTGCGCGTTCAGCGCTGTACAACTTGCAAGCACTCCTGAGCACGACTACCTCACCAATGGTTTTGTAGCTGCAAACCGTGAACAGGAAATCGAGGCAAAAGGATTAACATGCCGTATCACTGACAGTTATGAAGATGTTTCAGATCGTGTTTTAGGTGCTGTTGCTCAGGTTACCGACCCTACATCAAGATTGAAACTTATTAATGACGCCATGAAGAACATTGTGGTGGAAGCGGAGAAAAAAGACCCTACCATCCAAGCCGAAGTATCGGAAATGTTCATCGGAAAGACTTATGTACTATTCAGATACAAAACCATTCAGGATGTACGCCTGGTATATGTTCCAAACCGTCAGATCGGAGAGTTTGGCGGAGAAACTGACAACTGGGTATGGCCGCGTCACACCGGCGACTTCTCTTTCATGCGTGCTTATGTAGCAGCAGACGGGTCGCCGGCCAAATATTCAAAGAAAAACGTTCCTTACACACCTAAAAAATTCCTTAAAGTAAACGCCAATGGCACAAATGAGGAAGATTTTGTTTTCATATTAGGTTACCCTGGTAAAACATTCCGCCACCGCCCTGCTCAGTTCATCGAGTACCAGCAACAATTCGTATTGCCTTACGTATCGGAATTATATGATTTCCAGAATACGACAATGGAAAACGCAGGTAAAAAGGATAAAACTACTGAAATTAAACTGGCTACCAGGATAAAAAGAAACGCCAATACATTAAAAAACTACAGGGGTAAACTACAGGGCTTAAAAGGAATCGACCTGATCTCACAAAAGAAGAATGAAGATGCTGCACTTGCCAAATTCATCAACAGCAATATTGACGTAAAAGCTCGGTATGGCAGTTTAATGTCAGACATCGACAACCTTTATAAGTTGATCAACGGGGACGCTAAAAGAGACTTATGGTTAGCCCAAATATACAACTCAACAAGTGTTCTTGGCGTATCGAGAAACATTAACGCTTTTAAAACAGCGCTTGATGCACAACCTGAAAACCAGAAAGAAGCATTCTTCAATCAAAACAAACCACGTTTAAAATCGTTCTTAGCGGGAATCTACGAGGCTTACGACATTGATGCTGACAGAAAAATCTTTAAAAGAATGTTGAGCGACGCTTCTGCTTTCTCGGCAGATCAATCTGTAAACGCCGTAGACAAGCTTACGAACAAGTCTGCATATAGTGAGAAGGTAATTGAGGATTATGTAACGAATACGTTCAAGAACAGTAAACTTACAGACACCAGTTACGTTTACAACACACTTTTAAAGTCCACAAAATCATTCTCTAGCTATAGTGACAACCTCTTATCTTTCGAAAAAGATATAGCAGCACAAATTGCGGCTTTAAAACCTGAAAAAGATCGCAGAGAAGGCGTATTGAATAAACTAATGGGCGATTATGTGAATGTAAAAGAAAAATTCCTTAAAAAGGATTTCGTACCTGATGCAAATAGCACCTTGCGACTTACTTATGGCTATGTAAGAGGATACTGGCCTGCAGACGCATCTTATATGCGTCCATACACCACGATTAAAGGAATATTAGAAAAAGGCACAAGCGGAAAGCCTGACTTCAGCTACCCTGCTCAAATCAGGGCACTATGGGAGGCTAAAGACTTTGGTCCCTTTGCTAAAAAAGACCTGAAAGATGTACCTGTTGCATTTTTATACAACATGGATACTACTGGTGGCAATTCTGGCTCTCCAATCATGAATGCACAAGGAGAACTGATTGGTGTAAACTTCGACAGAGCTTATGGTGCTACAATTAACGATTATGCATGGAACGAAAGTTACAGCAGATCTATTGGAGTTGATATCCGTTATGTACTATGGGTAGCTTCAAAAATTGATAAAGCGAATTTCCTGTTAAAAGAAATGGGCGTTAAAATTTAACACTTAGAAACAAAGCATAAACTGAAGGCCATCCTTAACAGGATGGCTTTTTTAAAACACAAAATACATGAGAGTAATAGCAGAACTACCACATCCGGAATGCAAGATCACCCTGTTTAATATGAATCAAAAATACATCATCAAGTTTGAGCAGGGAACACTTGAGCAGAGTTACAAACTATCAGAACTAGACTTGAGTGGAGGGGGCGCAAATGAGATTTTTCAGATCCTGGATGAAGCATTTATTGCGACAGTAGTAGAACGTTTTAAGACGATGAGATCCGATTTCTCGGCAGCCTACAACAGACAACAGTATTAATAGAGATAAAACAAGATAACCAACTGTAATACAGAAACAATAAACACACCACAAAATTATATTTCGTAATTAAACCGACACTTATTACATTCTACCCACTTTTAATAAACAAAAAGTTAAATAAACAACAGGTATCAATGTTGATTTACAGATACTTAAATTGTTACGCAGAATATAATTTTGGAGCGTTAAAATGCCAAACATGATAAAAGTTCAGTACTTTTACTAGATATACACTACCTTGCAATAACCATGAAACCTTCAGGAGTTTACACTCGCAAATGATAGCTTCATAACCGATAAAAAACAAATTATATAGTGATGAAAAACAGTCGCCTAAACATAGCTTTACTTTCTCTAATTTTTGCATTTACCTCGTGCAAAAAAATATCAGAGAGCATTCAGCAAGACATCATCGTGAATGACACCACCTCTTTTGAAATCCCTGTATTGAGTAACATTAATAGTCCGGCAACTATTGCAGGTATCCCATCACATCTTAACCTTGAAGAGCAGTTAAGAAACACCCCAAACAATTTCACGATTGAACATATTACAGCAGTTAAAATGAAAAGTTTAGCCTTGTTATTGGATTCTATCAAAATAGATTTAAAAAATATTATTGACACCAACAACAATTTTGGCAATCTAGAAACGATAAGGTTTAGAATTGCAACTGGTGGAAATGTCAGCAATATAGCCAATGCGAGCGTTACTTCAAGTTCAATAAGTGGTTCCCTTTCATTAACTCCCGATATTCTTCCTGATACCTTAAAATCATTTATTATCCAACCATCAAGAACATATAATATCGTCGTTAAAGCAAAAACGGCTACCGCTACTCCAATGAAGGTAAAAGCAAGGGCAGTCTACACGATTACACTATCTAAATAAGAGTATAGGTCAGATTAACATAAAAAATCCTTATATTTGCATAAAACGGGATATTCATTACACTATTCTCTTAATATTACTTGCCAATTAATCCTTTGATTGGGTTTCAAATTCTACTGGTTGCTGATCCGTTGCCACCCCAGAATTAATTACATTGCCCCTATGGTTACACGAATCATATTGCAGGCTACAACAGGTAAGAGCAGAGAAAAGTTATTTTTTAACTAATACATTGAATTTATGGCTAAATCTCAGGCTACCTTCATGAAGAAGCAACTAGAAAAGAACAGACAAAAGAAGAAAGAAGATAAAGAACAACGTAAGCTGGAGCGTCAGCAAAATTCTACCGGAGGTGATCTGGAAAGCATGATGGCCTGGGTTAATGAGTTTGGAGAAATCGTCAACACTCCTCCTGAAAAGAAATAGATCTTATCAAAAGCTACCTCAAAGGTGGCTTTTTTTTATATTTCCCACATAAAACTAAAAACAGTTTAGAATGTCATGTACATCGTTATTCGTAATGAGCAATATTTTATTACTTTTGAGAAAGGAACGATAGAATAAGCTCGATTTGTTGTGACGATACTTCAGAAAGTTTTAGATAGTAAGTAACCAATTATTATGATTGATTTGCCAGCAGGTGACATAAATTGGCTTACTTTTAAAAAGGAAGCATGCCTTATTAAGGATAGAGAGACACATCTTTTTAAGATCGAAGTCGACACATACTTCGATCTTATCCAAGATACTTATATTGATATTCTTAACGATCAGGAAATAACAAAGGCTAGCCGTTTTTTAAAGACTAAGGATGCAGAAAGCTATATTGTAACCAGGTATGTATTGCGCAATCTTTTAGCACATTTTGTTCTAATCCCTCCCGCAGACATTCATTTCCATTTCAGTTCGGATAAAAAGCCTAAGGTTGATGGAATTGAATTTAATATTTCTCATAGCGGTAACTTTATTATAATAGCGATAAGTCTAGCTCCCATTGGAATTGACATTGAGTTTATCAATCAAAATTTCGATTTCGATCCGTTGATGAACGCTATTTTTAATGAAGAGGAATCTTCCTTAATTAATAAAAATGCCGATAGATTACTTTGGTTTTATGTCTTATGGACTAGGAAAGAAGCCATATTGAAAGCCTCGGGAGAGGGATTGACAGAGGACCTGACTAAACTCAATGTGGTTGCGCCTATAGTCGGCCGATTTGACACATACTTCGAGGTTAAAAGCCTCCTGTTAGACCAGAATTACGTAATAGGTTTGGCTACCGAGGTACCTGACAGCACTATTCATTATTGGAATTTTCAACCGCCCTCTTTAATTCTAAGTTAGAAAAGGAATACAATTACTTTCTCTTAGATTTTTCCCAGGCTGCGCTTTGATTTTTTCTGAAATATCTAACGATCCCTGCTATTACTGCATAGTTCATTACACAAAAATAGTACGGAATAAAAAAGGCTTTAATGCGTATATTTCTACTCTCAAAAAACAAACCAGTAAGGCTAAGCAAGTAAAACAACACCTGGCCTACAAATAGTACCCAGTAAATTTCTGCTCCTCCTTTTAAAACAATCAAGCCATTTAATACAAAGACAAGAATCAATAAAAATGGTGTGATGGTCCACCTTAAAACACGATGACTGATGTATTGAAAAGTAAGAATTGGATAATAAAATGGGTTTGCAGCTACTTTTAACCTTAAGATAGATTGCATTCCTCCTGCTGCTATTCTTACCTTTCTTTTCAATTCTTCCTTTGAATTGGCAGATGCCGTTTCCATTGCATAAGCATCCGGCTCGTAAGCAATGACGAATCCTTTCTCTGCGATTCTCATAGCAATCATATGATCATCAATGATCGTATCTGCCTCAACAGGCTGATAAAGCGCTGTTCTTATACTGAACAACTCTCCTGCAGCACCAACATTGGAATACAAATCATAATCCCATTTCTTAAGTTTAGATTCATATTTCCAGTAAAAACCCTCACCTGCCGAACTGGCATCAGCCTTTTCCTCTACCAGAATCCTTTTCTCGCCGGCTACAGCGCCCACTTTAGTGTTTTGATAGTGTTTTACTAATTCAAGAATAGCCCTACTGTTGAGAAAGGTATTGGCATCAGTAAAAACAGTCACTTCACCAGTAATAAAAGGTATGGCCCTTTTGATTGCGGCCATTTTGCCCGAACGGATATCTTCATGTAACAACACTACTTCAGGAAATCCTCTTACAAGCTCAGCAGTCCGATCCGTTGAACCGTCTGTAATAATTATAATCTGAATCTTATCCTTAGGGTAATCTAGGTTTAAAGTATTGGTTATTTTCTCGACAATAATGTCCTCTTCATTATAGGCTGCAATCAGCAAACTAACGCTAGGAAGCACTACATCACCTGTAAAAATAAAAGGTTTCACCAAAAATCGCTTAATCTTGACCAGGAAATACAATAAAAAACCATACCCCACAAACGTATAAATGATTAAAAAAAGACTAATCCAAAAAGCTACAATCATTTGTTACTATATTTTAATACCGAGGTTATCACTATTTTTTGATTTTTTAAAGTTCCACCACACACCTTTCAAAACCCATTTAATCAAATCCCATCTTCCCTTTAAAAGGTATGCAAAAATCTGTTTACTACATGCAAAGGAGATATAGTAAATGCTAAAAAGAAAAGTGTTTATGCTGCTGGTATTTCTTCTGATAAAAAGCATTCTGTTCCTTGTCATGAAATACGTTTTGATATGACTCCCTTTACCAACGCTCATAGACTCCTTGTGGTAAACTTTTGTTTTACCGGTAAACCAGATCTTTTTACCGGCTTTCTTAAATTTTTCGCACCAGTCCAGCTCTTCATAATACAAAAAGAACTGTTCAGCCATCAGACCAACATGTTTCAGTTCGTCTCTACGACACATCATAGCTGCGCCATGGCAATAACCAGTCTCTCTACTATCCAGGTCATACTGACCAATATTTGTCTCCATACTCCCTATCCCTTTATTGCGACAGGTCAGATAATTCATTTCTGTAAAACCGGCATACTGTATCACCTGAGGTTGTTCGAAATAAAGCAATAGCGGCGATAAAATCCCAATTTCCGGATGATGTTCAAATTCAGCAGTCATTACCGAAATAAGATCAGCAGAAATCTCCGTATCGTTGTTTAAGAGCAACAGATAGTCGCCCTTGGCTACTTTAATCCCGAGGTTATTACCACCGGCAAAACCTAGATTAACAACTGATTTGATATAAACTAAATCAGGATACACTGCTTTGTAGGCTTCTTTATGGTCTTCCTTACTCCCATTATCTACCAAAATCACTTCCACACGATCTCCTATAGTATTTTCTTTTACTGACCTCAGAAAATCAAGTGTGACCTGCGGTTGATTAAAGTTTACAGTAATTATAGAGGTTACTTTCATTTAAGGTAAATGTAATCTTTTATCGATAGCCTTTCAAGCCCGATCAATAAATTCATCAATCTCATCTAAAATAACCGAATCTATTGCGGCATCAAATTTCCTGGCAAAAAGCATATCAGATTTAACCACGGCATCCAGGTCTGCTGCTTGGAGAATTTTTGGGCTAGCATCCCCTTTAGGAAAAAAGATATAGCGCAGATTTCCATTTACAATTTTAGCACTTAAAGGCGAATTCATTAATATCGTAGGAATTACAAACTCATCTGTTCCCCAACAAAACCTCAGAAAGTTACTTAGTCCTTTTTCTTTCTTAAAAGCATTCAGGAGATATTCCGCACATTCATCGTTAATCATCCACCAGCTTGCCTTGCTCCCTCCATATAGCTTTACAGGCAAAGGAAACTTCCGTTTTGGGAGTACCTTATTGATAATACGTTCAACAAAAAACTTATATGGAAAATTAAAATCTGTCAAATGATATTTATCAAAGCGCTGAACAGCGGAGTCCCACCATTTAGAGGTATGATCTTCTTCATAGTAAATAAAGGACTTTTCTGCATTTTCCAATAAAAAATCATGAATCCACTTATTGGATCTAAGCGGATAATCCTGAGCACTCAACAAATTATAAAATTTATAGACCCGGCTACTTTCATGAGCTTCTTGGAGTGAATTGACCATAGCCTGCAAAGTGCTGTAACCTCCCCAATTACATTCAATGCGCTTTTGTATAAAAAATACGCTAGCTATATCTTTCAAAAACAGGAAAGGTCCAATATCTATTTTTTGATCAATATGTATGTAAAAATCAAAATCAGGATATTGCATCCTTTTTATCAATCGCGCCAATTGTTGCGGATTTTTATGTGCTATTATTATATGTGCTATTCGCATTCTAAATATTGGCGTTTCTGCTGACTGCAAAAGTCAGTGCTAAATAAATTTTAAGAAGGGAAATGTAATAATACAATATTTTTACGTTATAAAATAAAATATGCTCCACCTTTCGTCGGCATATATCATTCTTTAAAAATAAGAAAAATTGTTATTTTATGTACAAATACATATTATAACTTATGATTTTCTTTTCCTAAGTAATAATTAAGTAAAAAATTGAGTTCTATTATAGATCCCCACTTTTAAGCTGATTTACAGCGTAATTACATGCTCTAGCAGTTAATGCCATATAAGTTAATGAAGGATTGAGGCAACCTGAAGAGGTCATGCAGCTCCCATCAGTTACGAATACATTCTTCACATTGTGAATTTGATTAAATTTATTCAACACAGACGTTTTCGCATCATGCCCCATCCTTGCTGTTCCCATTTCATGAATTGTAGACCCTCCAGGCTTATTGTAATTAAAAGATTTTGCCTTAAAACCAGCTTTTTCAAGCATTTCCAAGGAGGTTTCTTCTATATCTTTCATCATCTTATGCTCGTTATCCTGGTATGAAAAATCGATTTTAACCAGCGGTAATCCCCATTTATCCTTTTGTACGGTATCCAATGAAATTTTGTTTTCAAAATATGGTAAGCACTCTCCCCAACCCGCCATCCATACCGTCCACTCTCCTGGCTTAGTTAATTGAGCCTTAAAATCTTTGCCAAAACCTGACATCGACATCTTTTCCATCCACTCCTCTCGCTCCCCATCTCCTTGAATATTATACCCTCTTTTAAAGTCAAGATTATCATTATGGCCTAAATTTCTATACCTGGGAATTAAGAAACCACATGGTCTCCGTCCTTTGTAATAATTGTCCTTAAAACCGTCATGACTACCCGATGCACCAGCAGATGAGTGATGATCCATTAAATTGTGCCCAAGTTGCCCACTCTCATTACCTAATCCGTCAGGAAAATGACTTGATTTTGAATTCAATAAGATTGATGTCGTAGGAATAGTTGAAGCGTTAACAAAAATTATTTTTGCAAAAAACTCCATGTACTCATTAGTATTTGTATCTATTACCCTTACGCCCTCTGCTTTTTGCAATCTATCATTGTAAATAATCTCGGTGACTATAGAAAAGGGTCTTAAAGTTAGGTTTCCTGTAGCCATAGCCGCCGGAATAGTTGAACTATTACTACTAAAGTAGCCACCAAACGGACAGCCCCTGGTACATAAATTCCTATTCATGCAAGGTCCTCTATTATCCCATCCCCGTGTTAAATTCGCCACCCGGGCTATGGTCAATAATCTATGCTCTTCATTCTTCTTAATCGACTCTGCTAAATGCTTTTCTATACAATTTAGCTCCATTGGCGGTAAGAAAACGCCATCAGCAAAGTGAGCTAAATTTTCTTTCTTCCCACTTACGCCAATATGGGTTTCCACATAACTATACCATGGCGCTATATCATTGTAACGGATCGGCCAATCCACAGCGATCCCCTCCTTAAGATTAGCTTCAAAATCCAGATCACTTAACCGATAACACTGGCGGCCCCACAATAAAGATCTGCCGCCAACCTGATATCCTCTATACCAATTAAATGGCTTTTCCTGTATATACGGGTGCTCCTTATCACTAACATAAAACTGCTTATTTGCAGCGTTGTAAGCACTACTTTGTATTGGATCCTCTTCAAAATCATGAACCGTATTTTGTCCTCTCAACTTAAAATCCCAGGGATTTAAGTTCGCCGTAGGATAATCCTTTATATGTTGAACATCTCTACCACGCTCGAGCAACAGAGTTTTTAATCCGCTCTTACACAATTCCATAGCTGCCCAACCGCCACTAATACCAGAGCCAATAACAATTGCATCGTAAGTATTTTGCTGCTTCGATTTTAAGTTAATATTCATAAATTCTACTTAGTAGCCCAGGATTTTTGATTAGGTTGAAGGGGAAAGCAGGCCGCATAATTACCAGGGATATAATCGTATGCCAAGCCTTTTGTAGCCCCAGGTTTTGAGGTGCAGTAGCCATAAACGGTAAGCCACTTTAGCTGAACAAAAAAGGGAGATCCCAGAATTTTCCTACGGACCTTATTTAAAATTGAATAATCATAAATGTCCATACTCTGAAAATGAGTTAAAATTTTCTCTCTATTTTCCGTACTACACCCGATAAAATCAACATTAAATTTCTCAACACTGTATTTCTCAAGACTTTTAAGACCAGAAATAAAACCATTTTGTTCCTTTACATCAAGGCAATTTGCCACCGTAAGCAAAATGAAATCGGCAACTTTAGCCTCTTTAGCTCCCGGAGTATCGGTGGTTGGAATGATCATTTCAGTCAATTCTTCAATTAAGATCTTTTTACTATTCAGGTAATTTAAGTCTGGCTTCTTATGAAGATCAAACCATTTAAATACAGAAAAAGATGTAAAGGAAATTGCACTGACTGCTAAGATGCTTTTTACTGTAGTTCTTCTATCCACTATAGATATATTGATTTTTAGTAAATATAACCAAGAAATTCTATTAATAAGAGCATAAAACAAAGTAAATTCAAAGGAAATTCAGATTAAAGCACAAAATCTTTCTAAACAAGAAAAGCCGATAGTCTTCTGACTACCGGCTTTCTTTAAGATTTGGCACCGACCTACTCTCCCACGTGTTACCGCAGTACCATCGGCTCTGGTGGGCTTAACTTCTCTGTTCGGAATGGGAAGAGGTGGACACCACCGATATAGGCACCTAAATATTTTTAATGATTTAGTATATATCTTTTCGCTTTATTGCGCAGCTTTCGCCTTGCATGCTGTTACACTAAACAAATGACATATTATTGAAAGAAGTTAAGTTAGGAAGAACAAACAACAGTTTACTGCTCTTGAAAGCTTCGGATGATTAGTATTACTCGACTTTGATGTCACCAC
>NZ_FWYB01000001.1:0-97389 GCF_900176505.1 Pedobacter nyackensis
GAAGCTTTCAAGAGCAGTAAACTGTTGTTTGTTCTTCCTAACTTAACTTCTTTCAATAATATGTCATTTGTTTAGTGTAACAGCATGCAAGGCGAAAGCTGCGCAATAAAGCGAAAAGATATATACTAAATCATTAAAAATATTTAGGTGCCTATATCGGTGGTGTCCACCTCTTCCCATTCCGAACAGAGAAGTTAAGCCCACCAGAGCCGATGGTACTGCGGTAACACGTGGGAGAGTAGGTCGGTGCCAAATCTTAAAGAAAGCCGGTAGTCAGAAGACTATCGGCTTTTCTTGTTTATAGGAATTTTACAGCTCCCGATTCTGCTGGGAATTATTTACCCTATACCTTCCCGACTTTGTAGGATTTTTTATACCCAGGTTCATCTGGAAATGAAACGTTTTAGCCTGATATTAGATTATGCTTAATAGCGTTTATGGAGTTTTGAGAATCGGTACTTGGTAACTGTTTGGTGTCATTAGACAGCTTAATTTGTAGCTGGTGGGGATAATCTACATTTTTTTGATTTTTTAGCTTCATCATTAGCAAGTATGTTTTGTATTTAAAGAATGGGCTATTTTATGTTAAATAATGACACCTTAATTACCTTTGTGATAGGGCGATTATTACGAATAAAATAGTGCTTATGCAATAAGATTGTACTTTTTTTGGTTATCTTTGATACAAAATTTAAAATATAAAACGAATGAGTTTTTTCGCAGAGAAAAGAAGGGAAGTAATGTTACATATCGAGAACTATATGCTCGATATGATGGACACTTACTTAAAACCGATTGATACTAATTGGCAGCCATCAGATTTTTTGCCCGATTCTACAAGCGAAACATTTTACCAGGATATAAAAGGACTACGTGAAAATGCTAAAGATCTTTCTTATGATCTTGTAGCAGTTTTGATAGGTGATACCATTACTGAGGAGGCTTTGCCTACTTATGAATCATGGTTAAGCATGGTAGATGGTATTTCCAGAAATGAGCAAGGTGGTTGGATGAAATGGGTACGTCACTGGACTGCTGAAGAGAATAGACATGGTGATTTGTTGAATAGATATTTATATCTATCAGGACGTGTTGATATGCGCCAGATGGAGATATCTACACAATATCTGATCGCTGATGGTTTTGACATAGGTACAGGTCATGATCCTTACAGGAACTTTATTTATACCAGCTTCCAGGAGTTAGCTACAAATATTTCACATAGAAGGGTAGCATCATTGGCTAAAAAGGATGGTGATACACTATTGTCTAAAATGTGTGGTGTAATTGCTTCTGATGAGGCCCGTCACGCTAAGGCTTACAAGGATTTTATGAATAAGATTTTTGAAGTGGATCCTAACGAAGCAATGATTGCTTTTGAAGATATGATGCGCCAGAAAATTGTAATGCCTGCACACTTCCTTCGCGAAATGGGCTTGAAAATCGGACAAACTTTCGGACACTTCACTGATGCTGCGCAACGCCTAGGTGTTTATACTGCGGTTGACTATGTTGAGATCATGCAGCAGCTGATTGAAGAGTGGAAAATTGAAAGTATGGGTGAATTAAATGAAGCTGGTGAGAAAGCACGTGATTATATCGTGGCATTACCTTCACGCTTGTTACGTGTAGCAGATCGTATGAAGCAGCCTACAATGGATTATAAATTTAGCTGGATACACGCTTAATTAAAATATACAATAAACAAGAAAGCCTGAATAAATTATTCAGGCTTTCTTGTTTTATACCAATATGCGTGTGCATATTTTGATTACATGTTTCTGCGGTATTGCCCACCTACTTCGTATAATGCTTTAGATATTTGACCCAGGGAGCAGATTTTACATACTTCCATCAATTGATCAAATATATTATCTCCCGCTACTGCTGATTTCTGAAGATTCTTTAATGCCATTTCTGCTTTATCTGCATTCCTATCCTGGAATAACTGAAGGGCTTTAATCTGGTATTGTTTTTCCTCTTCTGTGGCACGTATAACTTCTCCTGGTACAATCGTTGGAGAGCCATTTTTGTTTAAAAATGTGTTAACACCAACAATTGGATATTCACCGGTATGTTTTAGTGTTTCATAGTATAAACTCTCTTCCTGAATTTTACCGCGTTGGTACATGGTTTCCATAGCACCAAGTACACCACCTCTATCATTAATTCGTTTAAATTCGAGCAATACAGCCTCTTCAACAAGATCAGTAAGGTCTTCGATAATGAAAGCACCTTGTAAAGGGTTTTCATTTTTAGCAAGTCCTAGTTCTCTGTTGATGATGAGCTGGATTGCCATCGCCCTGCGTACGGATTCTTCGGTAGGGGTGGTTATCGCTTCATCATAGGCATTGGTGTGAAGAGAATTACAGTTGTCGTATATAGCGTATAAAGCTTGTAGAGTTGTACGGATATCATTGAAGTCAATTTCCTGTGCGTGTAATGAACGACCTGAAGTTTGAATATGATACTTTAGCTTTTGTGACCTGTCATTTCCTTTATACTTGTTTTTAATCGCTTTAGCCCAGATACGACGTGCCACGCGACCAATTACCGAATACTCCGGATCTATGCCGTTAGAGAAGAAGAAAGACAGGTTAGGAGCGAAATCATCGATATTCATCCCTCTGCTCAGGTAGTATTCAACAAATGTGAATCCGTTACTAAGTGTAAAGGCTAGTTGTGAGATTGGATTTGCACCCGCTTCTGCAATATGATAACCTGAAATAGATACAGAATAAAAATTGCGAACCTTCTCACTAATGAAATAACTTTGGATATCGCCCATCATTCTTAAGGCGAACTCCGTAGAGAAGATACAAGTGTTTTGTGCCTGATCTTCCTTTAATATATCAGCTTGAACGGTTCCTCGAACAGTGCTAATGGCATGTGCACGTATTTTAGCATATATATCTGCTGGTAACACCTGATCTCCGGTAACGCCCAACAGCATTAGGCCTAGTCCGTTGTTACCTTCAGGTAATGCACCGCTATAACTGGGTCTTTCCTGTCCTTTAGCTTTATAAATTTTTTTGATTTTTTCATCGACTTCTTTTTCCAGGCCATGTTCAATGATGTGTTTTTCACATTGCTGATCTATTGCAGCATTCATGAAAAAGCCTAATAGCATAGGTGCAGGACCGTTGATAGTCATGGATACTGAAGTGGAAGGTGCACAGAGGTCGAAACCTGAATAGAGTTTTTTAGCATCATCAATAGTTGCTATACTAACTCCTGAGTTACCAATTTTACCATATATATCAGGTCTGATGTGCGGATCTTCACCGTAGAGTGTAACGGAGTCGAATGCGGTAGATAAACGATGTGCGGGTTGGCCTAAGGATACATAGTGGAACCTTTTGTTTGTTCTTTCAGGGCCACCTTCTCCGGCGAACATCCTTGTAGGGTCTTCGCCCTCACGTTTTAGTGGAAATACACCTGCAGCATAAGGAAATTCGCCGGGTACATTTTCGGTTAAAAGCCAACGAAGGATGTCTCCCCAATCTTCGTACCTTGGTAGCGATACTTTTGGAATCTGAAGTTTAGATAAGGATTCATAAAACAATGGTTGTTTAATTTCTTTATCCCTTACTTTATAGACGAAATATTCCTGTTTGTATTTTAGCTTGGTTTCCGGCCACTGACGAAGTAGTTTACGGCATTCACCATCTAATTGTTCTTCAAGGTGTTTATACACGTCCTCAAGTGTCTCCGTTAGGTTTTTGCTTGAAGGAACATCTCTGTTTGTGCTTTCTTCCTGAGATAGTTTAATTACGCCTTGTAACTGGTATAATTTACGGGCAATGGTGCTTTGTTTTTCTACCCATTCATTATAAGTCTGACTGGATTCTGCAATTTCTGCTAAGTATCTGATCCTATCTGGTGGAATGATATAGATTTTTTCTGATTGCTCTGCGGTCAGCTCCATTTGTGCATTAAATTTAACACCTGTTTTCTCTTCGATTTTAGACATTAGAGAAGTAAACAGGTTATTCATGCCGGGATCATTGAACTGCGAAGCCATGGTTCCATATACAGGAATTGTTTCGTCTTTAGCGTCAAAGAGATTGTGGTTGCGTTTATATTGCTTGCGTACATCTCTTAATGCATCCAGGGCACCTCTTTTATCAAATTTGTTGATGGCTACAAGATCGGCAAAGTCGAGCATGTCGATTTTTTCCAATTGAGTTGCTGCTCCAAATTCGGGAGTCATTACGTATAATGATACATCGCAATGTTCTGTGATTTCGGTATCAGACTGTCCAATGCCGGAAGTCTCGACAATGATGAGGTCGTACCCAGCTGCTTTGCAGATATCAATGCTTTCCTGTACATTTTTCGATAATGCAAGATTGGCTTGTCTGGTGGCCAGCGAACGCATATACACCCGTGGGTTATTGATGGCATTCATTCGGATTCTGTCGCCTAATAATGCTCCTCCCGTTTTACGTTTAGAGGGGTCTACAGATATAATGGCCAGTGTTTTATCTTTAACTTCCATTAAAAAGCGCCTCACCAGTTCATCTACCAGGGATGATTTGCCTGAACCGCCGGTTCCTGTGATACCTAATACAGGTGCCTGGCTGGATAATGTTAATTTTTTTAGTTCATTTACAAAATCTTGTGCAGCTTCCGGATCGTTCTCTGCTACTGTAATTGCAGCAGCTATGCTCTTTACTTCTTTTTGTGGTATGGTTTTAAGCTCTCCGTTTAATGATTTTGTGGTGATATAATCAGTTTGCTCCAGCATATTATTGATCATGCCTTGCAAGCCCATTTTACGTCCATCATCAGGTGAGTATATTCTTGTGATGCCGTATTCCTGAAGTTCTGCTATTTCAGAAGGTAATATTACCCCACCTCCACCGCCAAATATTTTAATATGTGTAGCACCTCTTTCCTGAAGGAGGTCGTACATGTATTTAAAGTATTCAATGTGACCACCCTGGTACGAAGTCATGGCGATACCCTGAACATCTTCCTGAATTGCGCAATTTACTACTTCATCAACAGACCGGTTATGGCCTAAGTGTATAACTTCGGCGCCTGAAGATTGCAGGATGCGGCGCATGATATTAATCGTAGCATCGTGGCCATCAAAGAGTGCAGCGGCAGTAACAAAACGGATTTTATGCTTGGGTTTATAGATTTCAATTTGCTCCATAATAGGTTTATAAATAGGTATGCAAAGATAACAAAACTGAACGGAGGCTGGTAGGAATAGCCTGATCAAATACACTAAGCTATAATAACAAAAGGCTGTTCCGGTTTTTGTACCAGAACAGCCTTTGTAAAGTTAAAAATGGCTTATTTTATTGATGGGTAAGCTCTGTAATGGGGGTTCCAATACAGCCGCTTGGCATTTGTATGTGTAACATAGCAGCTAAAGTAGCGGCGATGTCTGTCATGTGATAAGTTTTATTGGTTTTTCCCGGTTTTACGTTCCAGCCCATAAAAACACATGGAATGTGCGCATCGTATGGATTCCAGGAACCATGTGTTGTACCTGTCTTCGCACCGGTGAAATAATTTGGTTTTAAAATGTAATAAATGTCTCCACTTCTTTGGGCATAATAACCATAGGTTAGAGATTTTTTTATTTCTTCGGGTAGAGTAGTTGTGGCAAGCTTGGTCATGTCTACAGCATCAGCGACTTCATCTTTAGTTTTTAGTGTTTCGATTATCAATGATTTTATAGCATCAAGATTTGCATTGGCAGTTTTTATACTTGCATGATCGAGGTAAAATTGACCATTTTCTGAAGCTGCTATAGCTTTCTTTACTTTGAAGGTTTTTTCAATTGTTTCGTTTAAACTTTTAAAAACCTTAGCTTCTTCAAAAGTTCCTCCTGGTAGTCTATTCTCATTCATAAATCCAGGAACATGAGCAGCTCCATGATCGGCTGATAGGAAGAATAAGTAGTTTCCTTTCCCAAATTTTTGATCTAAATAAGTAAAGAATTCTTCAAGATCTTTATCTAACCTTAGGAAAGTATCTTCTGCTTCAACAGAATTCGGACCATACTGATGGCCAACGTAATCTGTAGATGAGCAGCTAACGGCTAGAAAATCGGTCGTGTTATTCTGGCCCATTTTTTCCGCTTCGATAGCAGTTTTTGCAAGATCAAGGGTGATTGTATTTCCGTAAGGTGTACTTTTTATGACCTCATAATTTTTGCCAATGTAAAGTTTTAAAGGATGAGGGAATGTTGGTGTCTGTTCACCTCTTGTTTTCCTTTCATAGTTCTTATCGTCGGCTGTACTTTGTGTATAGGTATCAATTGGGTAAAGTGTATTCCAGTTTTTAGCAAAATATAAATCAGCTTTTTTTTGCTTGTTGTAATCCTGAAGCCAGGTAGGTAGTGATTTCATATAGTAGGTACTGGTAATCCAATCACCTGTTTGTCCATCATACCAATAAGCAGCATTGGCTGAATGCCCGGCAGGTAGGATAGAACCACGGTCTTTAAGTGCGACACCTATTACCTTACTTTTAAAATTTGTAGCCAAACGAAGCTCATCAGTAATGGTGGTGGTAAGCATGTTTTTTGGCGACATTACACCTGCCATGGTACTGCTGCCTACAGTAGTTACACTGGTATCTTCGGCACAATACATGTTTCTTTTTAGCTGAGCATCATACCAGTCGTTTCCTACTATACCATTGATAGCGGGAGTAGTTCCTGTATAGATACTGGAGTGGCCGCAAGCGGTAATAGTTGGTGTGTATGGAATCAATGTGTTTTCGGCTGAGAATCCTTCCTTTACGAGTCTTTTAAAGCCGCCAGTCGTATATCGGTCGTAATATCTATATAAGTAGTCCCATCTCATTTGATCAACGACAAGTCCTACAATAATTTTTGGTCTGTTGATACCATTGGTAGTTTTAGGTGCCGTCTTAATACCCTTTTTTTGAGCAGTCGAGACCTGTGCCTGTGTAATCATGGCAAAGACGGTAAACAATAAATAAATTTTTCTCATTGTGTGTTTTTTGTATTGTTTTATTGGGTTTGAGTAGTATTATCTACTCTTTGGTTGGTTTAATCGGTAAGGGTTTTTGATAAGCTAATTTATTTATTAATTATTAGCTTATCAAGGTATTTACTTTGTAGATTTTGAGCCGCAAATATAGAATGTTGATGATAAGTGTACTTTATGTCTATGTAAAGATTTACATCACTTCAGCTACGACAAAAGTACTTCCACCAATGAAAATGAGATCATTAGCTGTAGCACCGTTCTTGGCGGCCTGAACTGCCTCGCCAACTGTATTAAAAACCTGTCCGTGTAAAGAAAATGATTTTGCTTTAGTTGCCAATTCAATTGCAGAGAGTGCCCTTTCTAATTGAGGCTGACAGAAATAATAATAAGCATCGACAGGGAGCAGTGCTAAAACTCCGCTAATGTCTTTGTCTTTTACCATTCCGATAACAATATGTAATCTTTCATAGTCAGTTTTACTGATGTTTTGCATAACTTCAGTAATACCGGCAATGTTGTGTCCGGTATCACAAATGACCAGTGGGTTTTCACTTAATTTTTGCCATCTTCCCTGAAGCCCTGTTAGGGCTTTCACATGGTTTAAAGCGTCGTAAATATGGCTATCCGTTATTCTGTATCCTTTTTCTTTTAAAATGGCTATAGCCTCTAGTACAGTAAGCACATTTTTTAATTGATAGAAGCCGCTAAGGTCCAGCTTAAGATTTTTATAGATGACATTGGTACCTTTATATATCGAAGTGCTGAGGTATTCTTTATCTCTGCTGGTGTTTTCTACATGAAATTTCTGGTCAGCAAAAATAATACTGCTATTGGTTTCTGCAGCTTTTTTGATGAATACCTGCTGAGTTTCCTCTTGTGTTTCTCCGATTACTACAGGTACTCCGGGCTTGATAATACCTGCTTTTTCTATCGCAATTTCTCCCAGGGTATTCCCAAGGATATTGGTATGGTCAAGACTGATGTTGGTGATAACTGATAACTCGGGTGTGATAATATTTGTGGAATCGATCCGGCCGCCTAATCCAACCTCTATGATAGCAATATCCACTTTTTCGCTGGCGAAAAAAGAAAAAGCCATGGCTACAGTGACTTCAAAAAAGGAGGGACTGATTTCTTCGATTAAGGATTGTTGCCCTTCAACAAAATCCGTGACGAAGGTTTCGGGAACCATTTCTCCGTTTATTCGGATACGTTCTCTAAAATCTTTAAGGTGAGGTGAGGTGTATAGACCTGTTTTATAACCTGCCTGCTGAAAAATAGCTGCCAGCATATGAGATGTGGAGCCTTTCCCGTTTGTGCCACCAACATGTATGGTTTTAAATTTATCTTGAGGATTACCCAGGTTTTCGCACATCGCCAGCGTATTGTGCAAATCCTTTTTAAAAGCAACAGCGCCCACGCGTGTAAACATGGGCAGCTTGCTGTATAAATAATCTATTGTTTCTTTGTAATTCATTTGAAAAGCCTGATTAGGCAAAATTACCAAAGCAGATGAACTATTTCACTTTAAAGTTGAAAACAACTACACCTATCTGAACATTAGGTGCAGATTCTGATTGAGTTAAGCGGGCACCCATTACTGCATCCTTGCATTTTTGCCACAATTCACGGTCGTTTAAGGTGGTGCCTTTTACACCCGGTGTAGCATCAATAACTACTCCGCTTTTATTGATCATTATTCTTACTGCGATTTTACCTGTTTTTTGTCCGTCATCCTGAGGGGTAACGAGGTTGGTGAATTTTCTTAAAGCGATTGGTGTTTCTCCAAAACCAGAGCCTCCTTCGCCGTAATTATTGGCTAGTGGATCCCCATTTACACTTCCCTGGTTACCAGGTGTAGCACCCGTACCGTCGCCACCACCGGTTCCTTTATTGGCTTTGCCTTTATACAAAGCATTTTGATTAATTGTCGGCTTGGCAGGTTTCGTTTCTGTTGCCGTAGCTACAGGTGTTGAAGTACTTTTGGTCGTTTTTGTTTTTACGCTGACCGCTTCTTCTGTACTTTGCGTTACAATTTCCTTATCATCGGCTTGAGCAGTAGATGTTTGCGGAGTTGGTTCCTCCGGCACTACTTTATCCGGTGCCTGTTCGTTGGCATTTGGATCGGCGGAAGGTTCTTCTATACTGGTATAATCTGTTCCCATACCCTCTACAGAAGTACCATAATTGACTACCATACCACCCATACCTGCTTCAACTTCGGGTTTGAAGGTGCCTATGACAATAAAAAAGCTTAAGGCCAGCAAAACTGCCATGATGCCTGTTGATATTGCAAGCGCCTTAGGGTAATTATTTTCTTCTTTAGGATAGGTCATTATTTCTTAGGTTCTACAGCAAGTACAACTTTCAGTTTTAATTTGTTTGCAACATCAAATACGAGCATTGTATTTTCGATAGAAACACCCCTTGCAACATATAATACAATAGTTAGATCGGGTGAAGCTTTTTGATAGCTTTCTATCGCTGTTTGCAGCTGCTCCAGGGTTACTTTTTGTTTATCTACAGAATAATTTAGCTTCTCATCTATAGATACAGTAACGGTTTTTTGTGCTGAAGATTGTTGTCCTGATTCAGATCTTGGTAACAATAACTTTACTACTTGCGGATTAACTACGGCCGAAGCCAACAGGAAAAACAGCAGCAGAAAGAACATGATGTCGTTCAGGGCAGAGGTATGAACCTCTACTGTCCCTTTGTTTCTTTTGCGTAGATTCATTATTTACCTGGCTCCTCTAATAGATCAATAAATTCAATTGCATCAGTTTCCATTCTTAAAATGATACGTTCAACCATCATATTTAAGATATGGTACAATACATAGGCAATAATACCAATGATTAGTCCAGTTGCTGAAGTAATCATTTTTGTGTATAGACCGCCAGAAATGGTTCCGATTTCGATAGCTCCTTTAATGGAAACGTCGTGGAAAATCGTGATTACACCAATAATTGTTCCAACGAAACCAAGCATAGGGGCAATACCGGCGATAATTCCAAGTATCCCAATGTTTTTCTCCAGTTTAGATACTTCAAGTTTACCATTGTTTTCAATGGCAGCTTCAATATCTTTAATTGGTCTTCCAATACGCTTTAATCCTTTTTCCAACATTCTCGCCAATGGAGAGTTGTTGTTTTTACATAAGGCAATGGCGTTATCTAATCTTCCGTCATGGATATATTGCTTGATCTGAAGCATCAGATTTGATTCTGTTTTAGATGCTTTTCTGATGGTTAGGTATCTTTCAACAAAAATAACCAAACCCATAAATGCTAAAAAGGCTAATGGAAGCATAACCCAGCCTCCCTTTAGTAAAAGATCAATAAAATGTAGTTCAGGAGTTGGTGGCGTTACGGCCTGATTCAGTGCATTTGCGGTATCTGTAAGCTGTGTAATGGTATCAGTGGCACTTTGAATTAATGCGATCATAATTATTTGGGATTGTTTGTGTGTCTAACCGAGTAAATGTAGATCCCTGGAATTTTTGTTGTTTTCTTCAGGATTTCAAGTTCTTTTTTTGCAGTTTCTTCATCAGCAAAGGAACCTATGCTGATTTTCACTCTTTTGCCTGGCATATTGGCAATTTTAGCCGGAATGCCTTTCTTTTTCATATCCGCAAGAAAGTTATTTGCTTCCTTTTGATTAAGTAGTGATGCAGCGATAATTTCATAAGAAACAGTCGCATCTTTTGTTTTTTCTGCAGTGACTTCTATTGGTTTTTCAATAGGTTTTATTGTTTTAATGGAATCTTTAGCCGAATCTGCAGCAAGAATAGCCTTCTCATTACTTCTTCTAATGCTATCTGCCTGTGTAATGGAATCTATCTTTATTTGTTCGTCGTTTTGACTGGTTGCTGTTGTATCAGGCATTTCAACAGGCTGAACTGACTCTTTTTTAAGGATACTATCAAATAGTTCAGGTTTGGCCATATAGATCACTCCTGCAAGCATTATGATGGCAGCAAGTCCTATAATCACTTTCATATAGGCTGGCATTCCTGATTTCTCCGCTTCCGTGTAATCTAAAGTTAAATGGGGCGGTTGTTCTGATGGAGTTTTGTTGAAAATATTAACCGTCTCATAAACATCATTTAAAGGTTCAGGAGTTTCAATAACAGGGGCCAACGGACTAGTTGGTACTTCAGGAACGCTTACAACTTCAGCAATTTCCTCAAACACTGGTTGCTCATCATTGTTGTCTTCGTCTTCTTTAGTAGTGGGAACTTCAGTACTATCCAGGTGATGTATTTCTTCTGCAGCTTGTTCGTCTACAGCTTCAGTAGTTTCTTCACTGGTACCATCGCCCAGGTCGGCATTGTTGTTTTCAAGTTCTAATTGTTCCGCTGTTACATGTGGCAACTCTTCCTGAAAAAACTGTTCCTCTTCGACAGGTAATTCTTCTTCTATAGACTCCTCCGTTTGCAAAGGTTCTTCATTCAGGACTTCTGCATCTTCAGATTTCAATTCTGCATTTAGCGTCGGTAGTCCATAAAAGTCAAATCCAAAACTACTATCCTGTTTAGGGATAAAAGCCAGGCTTCCTGATGCTGTAGAAAAAGTGCCCAGTTCGCCAAAATCAGATTCCTGATGTCCTGAGAGTTCATCGAGTATATTTTGTGAAAACTGTTCAACAAAATAAGTCGCCGCATCTGTCGAAATATTCTTTTTCTTACTGATCAGATCTGTAAGGAGGCTTTGTTCCCTAAGATCTGAAGTAAAGCTTAATGAATAGCTTGGTGGCAGAAAAGAGTGCGTATCAATATCATACCTCCCAGGAGATTTCATTTTATAAATGGTCCCCAGTCCGGGAATTCCCACTTCTTTATGGGTTTTTATAAGTGTAGTCAGGTATGATAAGATATCCATTCTGGTAAAAATAAATTTTAATTCCGTACCAAGCAATTATTAATTGAAAAGCATTAGAATGAGTAGGCGATACCTCCAAATATATTGAAGCCAATTGCCTCGTAATGTAAATATTTGCTGTACCTGGTATTTAGTAAATTATTTGCTCTTGCAAAGGCTGAAAACTTGTTGTTGATCTTATAAGATGCACCAACGCCAAGGTCAACAAAGCCCTTAACTGTAACAACCGTTTCATTTGCTAAATCAGGAACAAGGTATGGGCTTGCCGGTGCTGCTGTGTAAACTTTAGCTTTGCTATCATCCTGAAGGGCAACAGCTGCATTTATTGTGATTTTTTTATTGATGGCATACATTAAATCAGAGCTTAAGCGCATTTGTGGTTTGAACCAGCTTTGTGTTTCGGCAGCAGGTTTATAATCTTCAATATTCAGTTTACCTGTCCATTTTAAAGCGTCGCTAACCTGAACAGATAATTCGCCTTCAATACCAGTTTGTTTCATTGTACCAAAATCGTAAATCACATCAAACTTGTTAAAGTTTGCAAAGCTGTTTACGAATAGTGGCATATCTTCAATTTGTTTGTGATAAAATCTGGCTTTGTAACCAAATCCAGGTCCGCCATTACCTTTAATACCTCCGCTGATGCTTAGCTTTTCAACAGAGTTTTTGATGGCTATGTTGTTGTTTAAAAATGGATTTTCATCTGTTAGCTGTTTTAAGGAATTGCGATTTACATCACCTTTCAGCTCTCCAAAGATCTCTAAGTAATCTGGTATCAAAGTGAAATCTGCTGTTACTGCAGGGAATATTCTGCTGGAAGAAGCAGTTCCAAATTCCTGTACAAAGTTGATTCCTGCATTAATTTTAACACCACTGGCCTGTAGCTTAATATAAGGGTTTAATCGGAGTAAGTTATTGCCAACATCAGTAAGGGCATCTTTAGTACTGCCAAATTCAACTGAACCGGCAAATCCTAAGTTAAAGCTGCTGATGCGTTTATTCACGTAGCCATTTAATACAATTGAACTTTCTTTCGCATCGTATGCATCGCTCCAGATATAACCATTCATTTTAGCAGCGTAGCTCAATGCATCCGGATCATCAGTGAATTTGTTTACGAGTTCGCCTTCAGCCTCAAGAAAGTTAAAGGTTTGTTTCTCCGGATTAGGGTTTAAAGTTGGGTTGTTCTTATCTATTCCATAGAAAAACAGTCGGTTTCTTTGAAAGTTAAGTCGGCCGCTTAAGGTAACTTCATCACCAATGCTTCTGCCAAATACGCTTAATTGTTGCTGATTTGCGCTTTGTTTGTTCAGACTTCCTGATTGTCCGAAATGCTTGAAAAATGCACCTGCCTGTAATGCTTCATCTCTGCCAATGTTGAGATAGCCTTCAAGAAGTGAAGTTGCTGAAGAGCCAAAGGCACCTTTCACGTAGTTGTTAATCAGCATCGCTTCCTTTTCAGCTGCTACTTGCTGAGCTTGTAGTTTATTGATATCAGAATTCAATTCCAGTTTCCTATCTGTTAAGCTGTAATTGAACTTTGCTTTATAGGTTTTAACATCATTTAAATCTGGACTTCTCCTTAATTTTACAGCTTCAGCAAGAACGGGTTTATAAGGCCTTACGACTTCAATTTCTTCAGTTACTGCTTTTTCTTCCGTTTTCTTCTCTACCGGTTTTTTGTCTTGCGCATTGGTATTTAAGGTGCCCGCCGCAATAAAAAATAGGGTTGTATATATTAATTTGCTCAATCTCATGTCGCTTAGTCTTATTTAATTTTTTCTAATTTCGCTTTGGCAGTAGGCACAATATCATCCTTGCCATCGTAGTTGTCTATAATACTCAATAGCGTACTTTTTGCCTGTAAATTATCTTTTAAGGCTACATAATTGTCGGCCAGTAAGATAAAGGCTTTAGCTACCCAGTAATCATAAGAGGGCATGTTATTAATCAAATCAAAACAAGTTTTACTTGAAGTTTTGTAATCGCGTTTAGCATATTGTACAGCTGCCAGGTTATATTTGGCCTCTGCAGCAGCAAGCGTTTTTGTTTTGCTTACTACATTATTAAATGATTTAACAGCAAGCGTTGTATCAGCTTTCAATAAGTAAGCTTTACCTGCATATAGGTCTACGCTGTTTTTTTCTTCTTCAGAAGCTTTATCAGATTCTTTAACCAACTGCACATATTTCAGCACATCATCCGGCATGTTCAGCTCATTATAAGCCTTTAGAAGATTGTTTAACGAGTATGTATAATGTACTTTGTAATCTGCAGTTGTTTCCAGACGTTTCAAGTACACAATGGCCTCATTGTATTTTTTTTGATCAAGGAACAATTTGGAAATACTAACCAGCGAGCGTTCGGTGTAATCACTTGTCCAGTCATTCAAAATATATTCATAATCAGGAATAGCCTCATCTGGCCTACCTAATTTCACTAATGATTCAGCTCTGATAAACTTGGCTTCCTTATCATGTATTGCTTTGGGGAATTTGTCGAAATAAGCATTGATGGCTTCAAAAGCACCTTTAGCATCTCCTTTTAGGTATAAATTTTTGGCACCCTGGAATAAGATGTTATCCTGTTCAGCTGATGAGTAGTTGCCCAATGGGGTAGTTCCGGCATAGGTGATGAAACCTTGAGAATCTCCTTTATCGACATAGATGTTCTTTATCGATTCAAGTGCTTGCTTTGCTTCTTCAGTACTCGCATAATCTGCGATTACTTTTTTGAAAGATTCAAGAGCTGCATCGTCTTGATCCTGGTTATACTGTACCAAACCAATGGTTACCAGTGCACGTGGCACATAACTGCTATTCGGATATTTACTAATCAAACTGGTTAAGTCGGATTTTGATTTATCGAGATCTCCTTTGTTAAAATAAGTATAGGCCATCTCAAAACCTGCATCATCAGCATAATTTGATGTCGGGAATTGCTTAAGCAAACTCTGCATCGTGCTGATTTTTGCATCATTTTGATTTTCAAGTCCCTGGATCATTCCACGTTGGAATAAAGCGTAATCTTCGCCTGTAGCTCTGTTACCAATAATCTTGTTGTAGTTCAACAGTGCATTGGTATAGCTTTTATTCACAAAATAAGAATCCGCCAACCTGATAGTTGCGTCATTTACTGTTTTAGGATCTTTATCGTTACCTCTTAAAAAGCGCTCAAAATAGGTAGCCGCTTTTCCATAGCGTTCATCCTCAAAAGCCGAATAGGCCAGGGCATAATTTGCAAAATTGTAAACGCCGGTTTTGCTGGCACCTGGCAAATCAAGAAAGGTTTCAAAATGTTTTACTGCTTCGCCAAATTTTCTCAGTTCATAACTGGCTTCTGCTTTCCAGTAGGTATTTAATGCAAGAATTTCATCATCCTGAGGGAATTTTTCTGATCTCAGGAACATAGAAAGGGCGTTAGGGAAAGCTCTTTCATTATAAAACTCCAAACCTCTGAAGTAGGTTACTTTCTGATAAGCTTCTTTGGCTTCAGGAGATTTATTTGGAATTGGCTCCAATATGTCAATTGCCGCCTGGTAGTTTTTACTAGTCAGCAAAATTTCACCTAATAGTGTTTTAGCCTCATTTAATTTACGGGATGTTGGAAATTGCTTCAGGAAATTTTGCGTGGCTTCCAACGCCTGTTGGTTAAATTCAAGCTCATAACTTAGTCTGGCATAATTAATCCAGGCTTCTTCCTGTACTACTTTATCGAAATCAAGTCTTGACGCTCTGAAGAATGCACTTCTGGCTTTTTCTTTATTTTTTAACTGTATAAAGGAACGACCCAGTGTATACATTCCACTTTGCAGGTAAACATCATCTGTGTTCAGTTTTTCCAGTATAGCAACCGATTCACTGTATTTTTTCAATTGAAATAGGGAATAACCGTATTGATAAGTAAAAAGATTATTCTTATTATTCGATTTATCCTTTGCGTAGAAATCTTTGAAATACTTTTCAGCATTTACATAATCAGATTTGGCAAAATAGGAAGCAGCAATCAGACTCAGCATCTCTGCTTCATACTGCTGCTTTGTGGTTTTTAAAATTGGAATTGCGTAATTGAGCACATTATCATAACGCTCATCCAGGTAATACATTGAAGTAATGTAGTATGGATAGCTGGCTTCATAGGTAGGAGATCCCTTTAACTTTTCGAAGTTGCTTAATGCTGTTTTGTATTCTTTATTCAGGTAATTGATATAAGCAAAGTAATAAGTAGCGCTTTCCTGGAAAGGTGATTTTTCTTTCTTTACAGCTTCAAATAAAGGTTCTGCTTTTTCAATGTCTTTCAATTCAAAGTAGGCATAGCCCTGTTTAAACTGATACTCCAGACGTTGTTTCCCAGAAAGGGTAGAAGGGTCGGTTTTTTCAAACCATTCCAATGCTTTCTGATAGTTTTTTTGTGCGAAATATGATTTACCTACATGGAAGTAGGCAAGTTTTGTATTTGGATTTAGCGGGTAATCTTTAATGAATTTTTGAAATAAGCTTTCTGCATCTCTGTTGCCGAGTTCTAAGGCGCATACGGCGGCATAGAATTTAGCATTTTCCTTAAGCATCGACAATTCGGCATTACTTTCTGGTTGAGTACCCGGTTTTTGTCTCAGTTGCTCCACCAGTCTAAACTGTTGTGCTGCTGCTATGTATTTTTCATTATCCAGTAGTTCCAGACCGGTTTGGTAATTCTTGTTCAGGTTCACTAGTACACTGGTTTGTGCATAGCCGGCCGTAAGCCCCCCTGCTAAGAGTAGCGGAATAAAAAAGTATTTTTTCGACATCTGATTTCAAATATGGTTGGTCCTAATATAAAAATAGTATTGCGTCTTATTAACACAAGAAACTAACATGTGTTGATAACACAGGTTAAACGGTTATAAAGGAAAGTTCGTATTGATCCTTTAAAAATATCTTGTGAATATTAATTAAGGCAAGCGCAGGGGATATTTTAGTCGTTCTGGGCAGCTAAAAGATAGAGTACGGCCATACGTACAGCTACACCATTCTCAACCTGTTCAAGAATGATAGATTGTTTGCTGTCAGCTACGTCACTCGTAATCTCCACACCTCTGTTTATTGGGCCCGGGTGCATCACAATGATTTCCTTATCCAGGTTGTCCAGAATCTGCTTGTTTAGTCCGTACATCATGGCATATTCTCTTAATGAAGGAAAATATTTGATGTCTTGTCTTTCCAGCTGTATGCGCAGCATGTTGGCCACATCACACCAGTTTAGCGCTTTAATTAAATTGTGCTCAACCTTTACACCTAAGCTTTCAATGTGTTTAGGGATTAGGGTCGTAGGGCCGCATACCATTACTTCTGCGCCTAGTTTTTGCAGACAAAGTATGTTTGAAATGGCTACTCTTGAGTGTAGAATATCACCAACAATTACTACTTTTTTGCCAGCCACATCACCAAGTTTCTGGCGAATTGAAAAAGCATCTAGTAAGGCTTGTGTAGGGTGTTCATGTGCCCCATCTCCGGCGTTTACAATCTGCGCCTTGATATGTTTGCTCAAAAACTGTCCTGCACCTGCATAGGGATGTCTCATCACCACCATATCCACTTTCATGGCTAGGATGTTATTGACAGTATCAATTAGTGTTTCACCTTTACTTACGGATGAGGATGATGCAGCAAAATTAACCACATCAGCTGAAAGGCGTTTCTCAGCCAGTTCAAACGACAGTTTGGTGCGGGTAGAATTCTCAAAGAATATATTGGCAATGGTGATGTCTCTTAACGAAGGAACCTTTTTAATGGGCCTGTTAATCACATCTTTAAAATTATCTGCAGTTTCGAAGATTAGTTCGATATCATTCCGGTTAATATCTTTGATACCTAAAAGATGTCGGGTTGATAATTTTTCTACTGCCATATTATTTATTGCTTTCTGATATTAAGATAACTTTGTCTTCTCCTTCTGTTTCTTTCCAACTCACTTTTACCTGTTGTGAGTCGAGCGTGTCTACCTGTAAACCAATGTAATCTGGTTCAATAGGTACGTGTCTTGAAAAACGCCTGTCTATGAGCACCAACAATTCTACTTTTGCAGGCCTTCCGTAGGCTAATAATGCATCAAGTGCAGCACGGATTGTCCGCCCTGTCCACAATACATCATCAATTAAGATTACGTTTTTACCTTCTATAATAAAATCTATGGTGTTGCTACTTGCCGAAACCAGTCCGTCTTTTCGTCTGAAATCATCTCTAAAAAAAGTAATATCTAAATTACCTTTCTGAATTACGCTTTTTTTCAGGACTTCCGATAGTTCGTGCTTTACTCTGTCGGCAAAATAACTGCCTCTTGGCTGTATACCGATTAAAACCGTATTAGAAAAATCGTTGTGACTCTCAATTAATTGATGACAAAGTCGTTTAATTGTGATCTGGAATTTTTGACCGTCTAGCAGTGTTCGTTTTTGCATTGACTTAAAGATTATGCAAATATAGCCAAAATTTGGAACCTCAAATACATAAAAGCGCTTTTAAATTCAAAAAATGTAAAATGATGATGTAGCAGCTTGTGCTTAAATACTTTATGAATTTAAATTGTTGTTCCAATATTTACTGACCTATATTCATTAATTTGTTAAATATCGTTTACTATAATTCACCTTCATAAGGTCGTACCTTTCAAACTGGGTTTTTAACCTTTTCTGAAAATCTGTGTAGTTCTTTTTTTCTTTCGGGCTCCACAAGATTTCGCTCAAGGCATCTAATCTTGGGAAAAGCATATACTCAGCTTTGGCTGGATTAGCTATATATTCAGACCATAAGTTGCCTTGTGCGCCCCAGATATATTTGGCTTCTGCTTCATTTAATACGGCAGGTATGGGCTCGTAATCATAAACAGTTTTTAAGGGTAGGTATTTGGCTGCTGTTAATGAATCGTCTTTCACAAACTGGCTATGATTGAAATACATCATATTTTCAGGAGTCATGATTACCTTGTGCTTTTGTTTGGCTGCCGCTATTCCACCTTTTTCTCCACGCCAGCTCATTACAATTGCATTAGGAGCTAGTCCACCATCTAGTATTTCATCCCATCCAATAATGGTTTTACCTTTGCCGTTTACAAATTTTTCTACTCTATGGATGAAATAGCTTTGCAAACCATTTTCATCTTTTAGTCCTTTCTCTTTAATCAGTTTTTGAGAGAAAGCAGATTGTTTCCACCAGATCTTTGAACATTCATCACCGCCAATATGGATATAAGGGGAGGGGAATAAGTCCATGACTTCGGTCAGTACCTCCTCTAAAAAGCTA
Source organism: Pedobacter nyackensis (assembly GCF_900176505.1). GTDB lineage: Bacteria > Bacteroidota > Bacteroidia > Sphingobacteriales > Sphingobacteriaceae > Pedobacter > Pedobacter nyackensis. The sequence goes on from NZ_FWYB01000001.1 coordinate 19,141, forward strand.
AAGGTTTGCTCGGAAGGGAGGAGGACGTTGTTAAACTTGTTAAATATGCCCCAGGTTTGTGCTACCTGTTTTTGTTCTTTAGGCGTTGTGCTTAGTTCAGGATAGGCAGCTAAAACGGCCATGTTATGACCTGGCATTTCAATTTCAGGAGTGACGTTTATGTAGCGGTCAGCTGCATATTTAATTACATCTTTAACTTCTTGTTGGGTGTAATAACCACCGTACCTGAGTCCATCATTGCCTGTTCCGGGGTATAAGCCTATAATGGTGCCATTACGCCATGCGCCGATAGCGGTTAGCTTAGGGTGTTTTTTGATTTCTATCCTCCAGCCATGATCATCAGTCAGATGCCAATGAAAGTTATTTAGTTTATGAAGAGCCAGATAATCTATATATTTTTTAATGAAGGCAACATCAAAGAAGTGTCTGCTCACATCCAGGTGCATACCGCGGTAAGCAAAGCGAGGGTAATCTATGATATCAACAGAGGGGATCATTAGTTCGGTTTGTTCGATCGCCGTGACCGGTAAAAGTTGTATAATGGTTTGTACGGCATAGAATATGCCTTGTGGAGATGCGGATCCCGCATTGAGTTGATTTTTTAATACGGAAACAAAGTATTTGTCCGCATTCGTATACATTTGTTTGTTAACAACCAAATTAATTGATTGTGCATTTTTTATATGTTCAGGGCTATTGACTATTTTAAGCTTTAACTTATAATATTTAAAAATATAGTTGGCTAGAAACTGTGCGGAAGGTTTTACAGTGTTGTCGGAAATCAGGATACTAGTATGCGTGTCAATTTTAAATTTATCCTGAGGAAAGAGGCCTGCTCTTAATTCAACCGGCTGTGGAATGATTGCAGGTAGTTGGGCCTGAACTATGCCAGTGCACAGTACAATAAGTGCAAATAGTAAGAAAGATTTCTTCATGCTGCAAAATACTAAAAAAAGAAGGGCAAAAAAAAGCATCCCTGTTAGGGGATGCTTTTCATATATAAGCTTTAAAGATTACTCGCCTTTTTTGGCTTTGTTTTCTTCACCTTCCATTTGTTGCTTTAATTGTGCAAGCACACCTAAATCACCTAATGTAGATTTTTCAACTGAATCTTTAACTTTTTTCACTGCACTGCTAGAAGCTTTAGCTTCTTTTTTCTTAGCATTACGCTCTTCTGCAACAGCTTCAGCTTTAGCCTCTTCCCAGATACGGGCGTGAGAAACAACGATACGTTTAGCATCTTTGTTAAACTCAATGATTTTGAAGTCATTAGTTTCTTCAGCTTTGATGGTACCACCGTCTTCTTTAGCCATGTGTTTAGTTGGTACGAAACCTTCTACACCATATGGTAAAGCAATAACAGCACCTTTATCAGTTACTTTAACAACAGTTCCCTGGTGGATTGAATCTAAAGTAAAGATAGTTTCAAAAGTATCCCAAGGATTTTCTTCTAATTGTTTGTGACCTAAGCTTAATTTGCGGCTTTCAACGTCTAATTCTAATACAACTACGTCTAATGTATCACCAACTTTAGTGAATTCGTTAGGGTGGTTAACTTTTTTAGACCAAGAAAGATCAGAGATATGGATTAATCCATCGATACCTTCTTCGATTTCTACGAATACACCGAAGTTAGTCATGTTTTTAACTACAGCAGTATGTTTGCTTCCGATAGGATATCTTTCAGCAACATTTTGCCAAGGATCTTGAGTTAATTGTTTAATACCTAAACTCATTTTGCGATCGTCTCTGTCTAAAGTTAAAACTTCGGCTTCGATCTCATCACCAACTTTCAAAAATTCTTGTGGGCTGCGTAAGTTTTGTGACCACGACATTTCTGAAACGTGGATTAAACCTTCAACACCTGGAATGATTTCTAAGAAAGCACCGTAATCAGCAACAGTAACAATTTTACCTTTAACTTTAGAACCAACAGCTAAGTTAGTGTCTAAAGATTCCCAAGGGTGTGGAGTCAATTGTTTTAAACCTAATGCAATACGTTTTTTCTCATCATCAAAGTCAAGAACTACAACGTTGATTTTCTCATCTAAGCTTAATACTTCTTTTGGATGCTCTATGCGGCCCCAAGAAATATCAGTGATGTGAAGTAAACCGTCAACGCCACCTAAATCGATGAATACACCGAAGTCAGTAATGTTTTTAACAGTACCTTCTAATACCTGTCCTTTTTCAAGTTTAGATACGATTTCAACTTTTTGGCTTTCTAAGTCGTCTTCAATTAAGATTTTATGAGATACAACTACGTTTTTAAACTCGTGGTTGATCTTAACAACTTTGAACTCCATTGTTTTACCCACGTATACATCGTAATCGCGGATAGGTTTGATGTCAATTTGAGAACCAGGTAAGAAAGCTTCAACACCCATGATGTCAACGATAAGACCACCTTTAGTACGGCTTTTAACAAATCCGTTGATGATTCTGTCATTGTCAAGAGCCTCATTAATAGACTCCCATGATCTTTGGGTTTTAGCTCTTTTACGAGATAAAATTAACTGGCCGTTAGCATCTTCTGGAGCTTCCACGAAAACGTCAACTTTGTCGCCAACTTTCAAATCAGGTGTATCACGGAACTCAGAAGTAGATACCAAACCGTCAGATTTAAATCCTACGTTTAATACTACGTCTTTGTTGTTGATTGAAACAACAGTACCACTGATGATTTCACCTTGGTTGATTTGATTGAAAGTATCGGTATACATTTCTTCAAACTTCTTACGGTCTGCGTCACTGTAATTTCCGAATGCTTTGTCGTCTGCATCCCAGTCAAAATCTTGATCTGGAGTTGCTAATGATGATTTGATCTGTTCGATCGACACTGAATCAGCTTCTGATTCAATGGTTTCTTTCTCAGCCAGACGAGCGTCTGCGCCTTGTAATTCGGCTGTTTTAGCCTCTAGTTCTTTTTCTGCTACTTGTTTTTTAGCCATTAAAATTAAATCTCCTTTTCCCGTGAGGGACGACAAAGATAGAAATTATTTTTTTTACAGCAAAGAAATTATTGATAAATGTTGTTGATTTAGAACTGATTGTAAAGGGAATTGTACAGACGCTGTTAAGTACTGAACAAAAATAAGCATAATTCAGGATCCATCAACAATACTGTCATTTTGATCTTAGTAGGCAGGTAACCAAAGTACTTTTTGAAAGGCCAATTGAATTTTGGTCAGATTCAAAATGTTACAATGTGTGGTGATGAGGTTTTTTGTAGCTGTAGCTCCCTGTTTCTGAGCGTTAATTTTATAATTTATTAATTAGACTGTATCTAAATAATTGTATTTTAGCATCCTTAAATTAATACTAATGCCAATGGAAATGATTCTGTTGGCATTATCTATAAAAAACACATATCACACTACTAAACTAATGACAGCACAAAAAACAAAATCTGCCTGGCAAAAAATCCGGAAATTCTTTAATGACGTCCACTTATGGATCGGTTTGACTAGTGGAATCATCGTTATACTCGTTTGTTTAAGCGGTACTTTGTATGTGTTTAATACTGAGCTTCGCGAAATGGCCTCGCCTGAATTGTATAAGGTGAAGAATGAGAATGGATCTAAACCAATTGCTGTTGAGGAACTCATAGCTAAGGTGAAAGCAAGTACTGGTGGAAAGGTCGCCTCTGTAAAAATACCTTCAGACCCTAACAGAACCTATCAATTTATGGTTCGATTAAAAGAAGAAGGTAAAAAGAAGGCTGAAAAAGGCGAACATAAAGAAAAGGAAAGTCTTGGGGCAGGTGGAAAAGATGGTGCTAAAAAGGGAAAGAATCCAGAAATGGCGAAAGAGGGGGCTGGCGGTGGAAAACGTCCTTCGGCATTTGCGGTTAACCCATACACAGGTGAGGTCCTAGGTAATATCTCTGAATCTAAATCCGCCACGGCAGATTTTATGAAGACGATGTTTAGTCTGCACCGTTGGTTGTTATTGGACAAAATTGAAAAGCCGCTGATTGGAGAATTAGAGAACCGTAAATTGGGTAGTTATATAACCGGAGCTGCAACGATCTTGTTCACGCTGGGGGTAATTACCGGTATGGTTATATGGTTCCCTCAAAAGATCAGAGCATGGAAACAAGGTTTGAAAATCAAATGGAACGGTAGCTGGAAGAGAACAAACCATGATCTGCACAATAGTTTAGGTTTTTACGCTTGTATTTTTTTTTTTTTAATGGGAATAACCGGCCCACAATGGTCATTTTCATGGTATCGTGATGCATTAAGGAAAACATTGGGGACCTATCAGCCGGAGGGATTTGAAGCACCAAAAGATCCAGTATCAAAAATCAGCGATAAAACCACTAAATTAAACATTGCAGGTTATATTGCAGCAGCAGATAAGGTGCTTGATTATAAAGGCGACTATAGCATCAGTTTACCCAAAGACTCAGTTGCAGCCGTTGCTATTACAAAAAATAAAAGTGGCTTTTTTGCTTCCGCAGCTGGTGATAAATTATTGCTAGATCAGTATGACGCCGCCGTATTAAAAACTGAAATATTTAAAGATAAACCATTTAATGAGCGTGTTTCGGGCTCTATAAAAGCTTTACACCTTGGTGATGTTTATGGAATGTTCACTAAGATTATTTATTTCTTTGCCTGCTTAATTGCCACAAGTTTGCCTATTACAGGTACGATGATATGGCTCAATAAGCTTAAAAAGAAAAACAAGGCTGGTAAAAAGAAGGTTATGCAACCCGCGCTTTAAATTTATCGCGGTAGTCTTTAGGTGTCATTCCAGAGCTCTTCTTGAATAGCTGCCTAAAGGCTTTTAAATCATTATAACCCGAATTCAACATCACCTCAAGGATACTTTGATTAGTTTGTTCCAATAGCTTCTTCGCTACTTCTATTCTTGTTTTTTGTAAATACGCGATCATCGTATTTCCCGTAGCGACTTTGAAACGGCGTTCGATATTACGCCTACTTGCGGGTATTTGTTGAAGGATATCCTCCACGGTTGTGGCCGTATTGTACATATTTTCTATGCACAGCTGTGTTTTTGTCACCAGTTCATCCCCATGGTCTCTCGAAGGGATAAAAGTGCCAAAATAACTCTGCTGCCCCCGATTCATATCTATAGCGAATACTTTTGCCATTCTTACTGCAATTTCCCGGTTGCCATAATTATGGATAAGCCTTAGTAATAAATGAAAGGTACTAGTTGCGCCCCCACTAGTATATACACCATGGTCGTAGGTAATTATTTCGTTTGCTCTTAAAAAAACATCAGGATAACTGGCTGCAAATGATGTACTGGCATGGATATGCGTAGTTGCACTTTTTCCGTTTAACAGGCCACTCGCTCCTAACAGAAACGCGCCGGTGCAAAATGAAGCAAGCTCCACACCATTCTCGTGTTGTTTACACAACCATGGGAGAAACTCAAGGTTCTCCTGAATTGCACTTTTTAAGTCAGATGTTCCAAAAGCAGGAATAAGAACCAGGTCATGTTGACCAGCCGATTCTAAGGGTTGTGGCTTATGATCATTAAACGCTGGAATTTCATTGGTGCTGTTTTCAGCATAAAGGACATTTATTTTAAACAATGCTTCCTCATCATTGGTTTTGTAATAGCTATTCACGGTATCAAACACATCCAATATCGCTGCTACACTAAGTAGACGGTATTTATTGGTCAATAATAAAGCTACGTGTGTCATTGTTTTTTGATTAGGGGAATGCAAATTAGAAAAAAATACTGCAAAAAAGAAAGGCCAGCTGTTATGGAACAGATGACCTTTCTTTTTGGTTTTTAACGGATACTTTTTTCTTTTTCCGGCCACGCCAGATCATAAACCCTGTTATGGGGAGACTCGCAGCGATTAAACTAGCTAAGAAAGCTATTATCTTACCAGGTAAACCGGCAATTGCACCAATATGGATGTCATAGTTCATCCTTGCTATCTTATCGGCTAAACTTGCATTTGACAGTTTTCCATAACTATGCGCTACTTCCATCTCTTGTAAACTGTATTGATCATAGTAAAGATAGTTGGCTTTCCAATAGGTGTCGGTATCCGGATTGAGGGCAACTTCTATGGCCGACTTTGCATTTTCAGGTACATGCACTTCGATACCCCCAGTATACCCAGGTAAACCCTTTAGGGTTTTTGCCCATAAGATGTCCATCGCCGGTTTTTTACCTACAGCAGTATTTACTAAAGTTGTATCAGAATAACTTTCTGCATACTGTTTCATCTGTTCGCCACCCGATGAAATCCAGTAGACTGATTTTGCAAACCATTGAAAGCCCATTACTAGGCCGGTTATGGCAATAAAAATAAGAATCCAGGTCATGTAAAAACCCAGCACATTATGTAAGTCATAATTTAAACGCTTCCATTTTGCGTTCCACTTAATACTAAATCTCTTTTTGCTGGCGGCTTTGTTTTTTGGCCACCACAATACCAATCCGGAAATAAGTAAACAAAGAAACATTAAAGTTGCTGTAGCTAGAATCGGCTGACCGACATGGGGAGGGAGCCAAAGGTAATAATGTCCCATAATCACAATCCTGAAAAAGTCATCATCCATATTTTTAACCTTTAATACCTCACCGGTATAGGGGTTTAAAAAAACGATCCAGTAATAGGACGGGTTTTCTGCAAAATAAACTACTTGTGATGCTTTTCCTTGTTGGTAGCCTACACTATGGGCATGTTTGCCAGGCAAGGCTTCCTCAGCATTTTTTTTGAGAGCGGAGGGAGCCAGCATGGCGTGCGTTTCTACTTTTGTAAAACGGTAGGGTTGGGTAATATTTTCAATTTCCTTTTCAAAGGCCAATATACATCCGGTGATACCTAAAAAACACACAAATAGCCCGGATGTTAATCCGAGCCATAAGTGGAGTTGTCCGGTCCAATATTTGAACCTGTTTTTCTTGTTACTCAACATTATTTTTATTAAAATTTGTAAGTAATGCTCAGTCTGAAATTTCTTGGTGCTTCAGTCTGCCAATAATAATAATCACCATAAGAAGCCCCGCTATATAGGTATTTGTCCAGAATGTTAAAGGCATTTGCTGTTAAGCGTACTTTATCCTTTTCCCAAAAAAATCCTCCATCTAATTTGAAGTAACTAGGCATTTCCTGAGTTCCCGAACCTCCCCATGACCATGAGCTACGATCGGCCAGATAACTGAAGCCCCCGGATATTCCGGCACCTTTTAATGTCCCGGTTTGAATTTTATAGCTCAACCATGCATTGGCGTTATGCTTAGCGTAACCCGTTATTTTAGTGCCAACAGGAATAACCTCGCCATAAACTTCAGTTTCTTTACTCACTCTGGAATCTGTCAGCGCATAGTTGGCTACCAGGTTTAATCCAGGTAAAATCTCGCCGCGCAGGTCGAATTCAATACCCTTTGTTGTGCTTTGTCCTAGTTGTAATGAGAATGGAGCGGCAGGTGTACTGGTTGGGTCAGGCGATAGTTCGTTGTTTTTAAGAATGCGGTATGCAGCGATAGTTGTATTCCAGCGTCCATCAAACCAATCTTTTTTTATTCCAAACTCAATATTGTTTCCGGTAATTGGTTTAGGTTGTTCTCCACTTTTAATAGCACCTGTTTGTGGGATGAAAGTTTGGTCAAATAGGCCATAAACAGAAGTCTGATTATTAATAGAAACACTCAAACCAACTCGAGGTGTAAATCTTTTGTCTTCTGTATCCGTATTGTATTCCGATTGTTTTACATAGGTGTATCTTCCAGCTAATGTTAAACGAATCTTGTTTTCCAGAAAACCAAGCTCATCCTGTAGGTACAAGCCTGTGTACGATTGATCCACACGATTATTTGCACCTCTTTGATATAAACTTTTGCTGCGATCAAATTGTGGTATCCCATTTACAGGAGCACCATACACAGGATTGTAAATGTTAAATGGTTTAATGGCATCATCAAGTGGAGATGTTTGTCCCCAGTCGTAATAACGTTCCTTGCTGCCTACATCTAAACCAGCCAAAATGCGGTGGCTAACGCTCCCGGTAGTGGCATGACCATTTAAAAATACCTGACCAAATTTATAATTCAATGCAGCATCAAAGATGTACAAGTCACGAATTATATCGCCATTTGCAGCTACGGATGACGGCCATATGTCGGTTGATTTCTGATTAAAATCTACATAGGCCAACTGCGCCGTAAGTTTCCAATTGGCATTAAAATGGTGCTGCATGTTTAAAAACAAACTATGCTCCTTTGCAATACTAGGTTCTAAGCCCGGCTCAGACATGGTAAAGTCTCTAGGTAGCGTAGCAAAACCATCTGGTGCAAAAACATAGGCTGAACCAAGATCCGATAATTTGACATGCTGATAGTTGTACTCAGCTGTTAATAATGTTTGATCATCAATTTGGTAGCTAACAACAGGGGCAATGCTATAACGATCATTATACTCATACGGCCGATGTGAGTTTTTAGTTTGTCCCATTAAATTTAACCTGTATAACAATTTACCGGATTGATTTAATTTGCCATCCAGATCAAGAGTGCTTCTGTACATATCATAGCTGCCTAATGTAAAGGAGGCTTCGCCATTAAAATCTTTTCCGGTAGGTTTTTTGGTTACTACATTGTAAATACCACTTGGTTCGCCATTCGACATCATAAAGCCAGATGGACCTTTTACAAATTCAATATGGTCTACAAAGCTCATGTCTTCTGTGAGTGGTCCCCAGTCTGAAGTTAAATTTATACCATTCCTGAATGCTGCAGCCCTTGCCCCACGAGTATTTACACGTGTATATATATCACCCCAGTGTTCTAATCTGGTTAATCCGCTTACATTTCTAAGCGCACCATCACTCATACTTGTAATTTGCTGATCGGCAAGTGTAGCAGAAGTAATGATCTGAATATTTTGAGGTGCTTCTAATAGTGGTCCATCCAATCGTAATGAGGAGGAGGGAGCGTCAATTTTATACTTTCTTTTATTACCAGAAACGACTACCTCTTTTAATTGATCGGCACTCTCTGATAAACTAAAATTTACAATAACCGTTTGATTGCCTGAAACAGTTATGGCCCTTTCTGCGCTTTTTAAACCTATGGCAGAAACCCGGATGATGTAATTGCCATTTTTTATTTTTTCAAAACTATAATCTCCTTGGTCATCAGTAGTTACCGCCATCCCTTTTCCCTTCAATCCTACACTAACATAGGCTGCAGCCTGCCCATCGGCCGTTAATACTTTTCCTTTTATGCTATTGTTTTGTTGGGCAATAGCAATCATGGAGAATAAAGAGAGCAGTGTTAATAAATTTAATAGTCGAAGTATATTCATGCGTTTATTTAGATTAATTCTATTTAATGGCAAATATTGCATCTATTTCGTTACAAACAAAATTTATTTAGAATTATTCTAGTTAGTGTGCTGTTCAAGCTGTGGATTTGATCGTGCAGGGGTAGGGATGAGCGTATAAAAAGAAAGGTCGACTAGAACAGACGACCTTAACTAAAATTTAAACGGGTAAAAAAGAAGCGCCGTTAAGCGCTTCTTTTTTCTTTTATTTCCAACCGCCTCCAAGGGCTTTGTATAGATTCACTACTGATTGCAATTTTTGTAGTTTGTCGTTTGTGCTGCTGAGTTGGGCAGCGAGTAAACTTTGTTCTGAAGTCAGTACATCTGTATAATTTGTTGCTGAACTGAAGCGTAATAATTCCTTTGTAAAGTCAACCGCTTTTGTTAACGAAGCGATTTGCTTTGCCCTGGTCGCTTCCTTTTCTGCTGCAGTCTGATAGGCAAATAGCGCATTGGATACTTCCTGTCCACTTGTTAATAGTGTTTGCTGGAAGCTATAAAATGCAATTTGCTGTTGTGCCTCTGCTGTTTTTAATCTTGCTTTATTCTGCCCCTTATTAAATATTGGCTGAGTAATGCCACCTATTAAATTATAGAATAAGGAATTGTCAAAGAAGTTTTTTAAACTCAAACTTGATAAACCCGCATTTGCTGTTAAAGTTAATGCCGGATAGAAGTAAGCTTTCGCGACATTCTTATTTTCAAAAGCAGCTCTGAAAGCTAATTCTGCAGCTAGCACATCAGGTCTGTTTTGCAACAACTGAGCAGATACACCGGTTTGCAAATTGCTATATGCTGTTTGCTGATCAAGTGTCGAGCGATCGATTTTTCCAGCTCCTTTACCTAATAGGATACTTAAAGCATTCTCTGTTTCGCGGATGCTTCTTTTCAAATCAGGGATTGTAACCTGTGCGGCATATAGATTGGCTTCGCTCTGTACCACAGCTGCACCGTTCACCACTGCACCTTCTTTCAAGGATTTCATGGTTTCAACGTCTTTTTCCCTGATTTTAATGGTCTCCTCTGTGATAGATAATTGTTTGTCTAAGGCCAGGAGGTTGTAATAAGCATTGGCAATATTCGCAATAAGTTGGGTCTGTACAGCCCTTTTAGCTGCATCGGTTTGTAATAATGATGCGTATGCTGATCTTTTTGCACTGCTTAGTTTGCCCCAAATGTCCGCTTCCCAGCTTGTGCTCAGCTGGGCTCTGTACGTTTGAGTCTCGGTATTAATATTGATACCGGGAGGGAAGTTTAATGCTGCCCTCGATTGCTTTGCATCAGTTACGGATACGTCGCCAGTTAAGCTCGGCAGCAATGCCGCTTTACTTTGTAATAAAGTAGCTTCAGCAATCTTGATCCTTTCGATGGCCTGTTTCAAGTCAAGGTTTTCGTTTATTCCTTGTTGAATTAAGGATTGTAATCCTGCATCGGCAAATAAGGTTTTCCATGGCAAATCAGCTATAGTTGTGCTGTCCGTAGTGGCATTGTCTCTGTATAAATCATTACTGATTATTGTCGGGCGTTCGTATTTTTTGGTTACGCAGCCCGTTAAACTCAGTACGGAAAAACCGATGATGAAATAATATTTATGATATCTAGTGTTCATGTTCTTAAAATTAATGTTCGCGGACGTCTACTTCTGGGAATTGAATGTCTTCCTGTGGTGGACCATATCCTTCATCAAATGGTGATTTGTTGCTAACCTTTTCCTGTAAGCTTTGGAAAACAATAAACAATGTTGGGATCACAAATATCCCGAATATTGTTCCAATTAGCATACCACCTACGGCACCTGTACCGATAGACTTATTACCAGCAGCACCAACTCCTGTTGAAAGCATCAATGGCAATAGGCCCAGGATAAATGCAAATGAAGTCATTAAGATAGGACGCAAACGAGCCGTAGCTCCACTTATGGCTGCACCTACAATACTCATACCTTTCCTTCTTCTTTCAACTGCAAACTCCACAATCAAGATGGCATTTTTCGCAAGTAAGCCCACGAGCATGATCAGCGTAATTTGGGTATAAATGTTATTGTCGACACCAAATATTTTATCGAAAATAAATACACCTGCTAAACCAATAGGAAGCGAGATCAATACTGCTAATGGCAGTATATAACTCTCGTACTGAGCGCAAAGTAAGAAGTAAACAAATATTATGCAAAGTAAGAAAATGAATATAGTTTGACTTCCGCTCGACATCTCTTCGCGGGATAGTCCTGAAAACTCATATCCATATCCGGTAGGTAAGTGAATGGCAGCTTCTTCCTGTACCGCTTTTAGTGCATCACCAGAGCTGAATCCCGCATTCGGACTACCGGTTACTGAAATAGAAGTAAACAAGTTGAAACGAGATATTGCCTGGGGACCATATACCTTTTTCAAAGTGATGAAATTACTGATGGGAGCCATTTTGCCACTAGAATTTCTCACGTAGATATTATTCAGTGTTTCCTGGTTTGCACGATATGGTGCATCAGCCTGGTACATTACCCTATATTGTTTTCCGTACTTGTTAAAGTTAGAGGCATAAACACCACCGTAATAACCTTGCAATACACCTAATACATCACTAACACTTAATCCTGCTTGTTTTACCGTAGCCACATTTACATCAATCTGGTATTGTGGGAAATTTGGATTAAAGGAAGTTGATGCGTATTGAATTTCAGGTCTTTTACTTAATGCTGCAAGGAATTCATTCCCAATAGTATTAAATTTATTGATATCACCACCGGTTTTATCCTGTAACTGGAATTCAAAACCGCCACTTGTACCAAAACCTTGAATCGTAGGAGGGGCAAAAAAGATTACCCTGGCACCTTTTATACTAGCCGTTTTGGCAAATAGCTCGCCAATAATTGCTTTTACATCACGTTTACGCTCGTCCCATGGTAACAGTTTCCCAATTACCATACCGTACGAACTTCCCGAACCACTGATCATGCTTCGGCCAACCACTGTTAAAGAGTTATTAATTTCGGGAATAGTATGGACAATACTATCAATCTGTTTAATCACTATAGCAGTTTGCTCTGTTGAAGTAGCAGGAGGTAGAGAGATATCAGACATGATGGTACCCAAATCCTCATTAGGCACAAACCCTTTAGGAGTGGTGTTCATGGCCCAGACTAATGCCACTGTGAAAAGTGCAAGACCTAAACCGGCCAGCCATTTTTTTCTGGCTAAAAAGCTTACAGAACGCTTATACCTGTTGGTCATCAGATCAAAAGACGTATTAAATGCAGCATAAAAACGTTGCATAAAATTCTTAGGCTTTCCATGATCTTCGGCGTGCGGTTTTAGTAATAAGGCACAAAGTGCAGGACTTAACGTTAAAGCGTTAATTGCCGAAAGGATAATGGCAATAGCAAGTGTTAAACCAAACTGCTTATAGAATACACCTGATGAACCCTGGATAAAACTTACCGGGATAAATACAGCTGCCATAACCAATGTAATGGAAATGATGGCACCTGTGATGTCTTCCATGGCATCAATAGTAGCTTTTTTAGCCGATTTATAGCCATGGTCGAGCTTGGCATGGACGGCCTCGACGACTACAATGGCATCATCCACCACAATACCAATGGCTAGTACCAATGCAAAAAGCGTAAGTAAGTTAATGGTGAAGCCAAATAAGCTAAGGAAAAAGAAGGTACCTATAATAGCTACCGGAACACTAATGGCCGGAATTAAGGTCGACCTAAAATCCTGAAGGAAAATGAATACAACGATGAAAACCAGAATAAAAGCTTCTATCAAAGTATGGATTACTTTTTCGATTGAAGCATCAAGGAAATCATTAACATTTACAAGAGAAGTATAGTGTACGCCTTTAGGGAAGGTTTTTGAAGATTCTTCCAATACTTTTAACGATCCTTCAATTACGTCTTTGGCGTTAGAACCTGCCGTTTGATTGATCGCAATACCTAAAGCTGGCTTTCCATTAAAGCGTACTGTATTGGCGTAACTTTGTGCACCCAATTCAATTCTGGCAATGTCTTTTAATCGTAAAAGCTGACCGTTTTCAGCCGTTCTGATGATGATGTTGCTAAACTCAATTTCATTTTTTAAACGTCCTGAGTATTTTAAGGTATACTGGAACGATTGCTCACCCTGCTCACCAAACTGGCCGGGAGCAGCTTCAATATTTTGTTCAGCAAGTGCTACACTTACATCACTAGGTACTAGGCCATAAGTTGCCATTACGTCTGGTTTAAGCCAGATACGCATGGTATAATCCATTAAACCAAATGCTGTAGCATCACCAACTCCATTGATACGTTTGATCTGTGGAACCAGGTTGATATTGGCATAGTTTTGCAAAAATGTTTGGTCATAGGAAGCACTGTCACTATAAATACCAAAGATCAAAACGTTACTCGCCTGTCTTTTTGCTGTAATTACACCTGAACGGGTTACCTCAGCAGGTAGTAAACTACTAGCTCTCGCTACCCTGTTTTGCACGTTTACTGCAGCAAGATCGGGGTTGGTTCCCAGTTTAAAGTTAATTGTAATGGTAGCTGTACCATCGTTACTTGCTGATGAGGTCATGTAAGTCATGTCCTCAACACCGTTAATCTGTTCCTCAAGTGGGATAACCACACTGTTCATTACCACATCGGCATTGGCACCCTGGTAAGAAGCTGAAACTTGCACCGTTGGTGGCGCAATTTCGGGATATTGTGATACGGGCAATGTAAATAAGCCCAATAGTCCTAGAATTACAATGATAATGGATATTACCGTTGATAAAACTGGCCTTTCTATGAATTTCTTAAACATACTATTCGATTTGGGATTTTTGAATGCGGTTTACAATGCTTATTTATTGATATCACTGTAAACCGAGTCAGCACTTTGTTCTTCCGGTTTAATTTCTGCCCCGTCTTTTAATGATTGGAAACCTTGCAATACGATTTTATCACCGGCCTTTAGCCCTTTGGTTACCACAAAGAAATTGCCTTTGGTTAATTGCATCGTCTCAATTTCAGTGTTTTTAACTGTTCCTTTTTCATCCAGTACGTAAACGAATTTTTTACCCTGTAAATCGATGGTAGCAGTTTGAGGGATAAGAATTACATTTTCCAGATGTTGTGGAATGCGTATCGATGCACTTGCGCCACTTCTTAAAAGATATAAGGGGTTTGAAAAAGTAGCCCTTAAACTTACAGAACCTGTACCTGTATTGATCAAACCATTTATAGATTCAATTTTACCTTTTTCTGTGTAAGCTGATCCATCTGCAAGTACCAGTGAAACAGCTGGAATGTTTTTCAATTTTGCTTCAAGACTATTGCCTTTATATTGACGTGAAAATTCTAAAAGCTGTTTCTCATTTAAAGAGAAGTAAGCATATACCTTAGATATATTAGACACTGTTGTTAAAGGGCTTGTGCTATTGCTGCTTACCAAACTTCCGGTTTTGAAAGGAATACTTCCAATAACGCCATCAACGGGACTGGTGATATGGGTATAACCTAAATTCACTTTAGCATTTACCAATTCTGCTTTGGCTTGTGCGAGTGCTGCCTTTCTGCTTTGCAGTGTTAAAAGGGCGGCATCCAGATCATACTTACTGATGATGTCCTTTTCAACCAATGGTTTGGTTTTGTTCACCTGTAATTGTGCTGCATTTACTTCGGCTTGAGCACTGCTAATTGCAGCACTTGCTGTTCTAACCAGCTGCTCATACTGAGGTGCATTGATGGCGAAAAGTAGCTGACCTTTCTTAACGGTAGCACCTTCATCTACAAATATTTTTTCAATAAATCCATCAACTTTTGGTCTGATGTCTACATTCTGAATGCCTTCTAATGTCGCCGGATAATCAGTTTCAAGAGAGGTCGATTGAGTTGCTAAAGCCAAAACTGGGTAGGATTGTACCTGGGCAGGGGGAGGTCCAGCTTTTTTTGGATCGCTGTTTCCACAGGATGCGATGATCAATAATGCTGGGAGTAATAAATAGAGGGACTGAAATCTAGTTTTCATCTTACGTAATTGTGTTTTTTAGTGGATGAGCTATCATGAGATTTTATTGGTTTAAATCATATAAAATCATGATGGTTCATATTTTGGATGTATTGTCGTAGTTAAAGGAATATTATTTCAAAAATTAATTGTTTCCGCTCTTCCATCAATGCGCTGTAGTCCTCATCATTCATGCCAAATAGTATCCTATTTAGTGGGGCAGTAACCAGCGGATAAGCCATTAGAGAAAAAAGATTAATGGCAAAATGTCTAGGGTTCATAGTTTTTATGGTCCCTTTGTCCATCTCCAATTGAATCTCTTCCAGAAATGTGTTAACCTTTTGTATCCTTGCTTTTTTCGCATTGATCACATCATGTCTGTTCATCTCTGTGATGATAAATAATTCGCGATAAGGGAACTGCATGGCCTCTTTTAGGAAGACGGAAATGAGGTTTTTTATCTTCTCTTTGAAAGGCATGTCGGACTCAAAAACATCGTCTAGCGTCTGAAAAAGGTCTTCTTGTGCTTCATTGAATACTTGATCAAACAAGATGTCTCTGGAACGGAAGTAATAGTTAACAAGTGTACGATTTACACCTGCTGCATCTGCAATCTCTTGTGTAGTAGCATGCAATTTACCCTCAGCAAAGAATAAATGCTTAGCCGTATTTTTAATTAATTGCTCGGTACCGGTATCTCTGGAACTCATATACTTTAAGTTTGACAAAATTGTTAAACAAAAGTATTAAACTCATATTTTAATTAAAACATAGAAATGTAATGTTTATGTTAAGCGGGGAATTGTAACTAAATATTTGCAAAAATAAAATGCAGTAAGTAGTTTAATAAAGCTTCAAAAAAATGCTTAAGGAAGATGCTGATGTACCATATCCAGTGCAAAGTGAAGCTGCTCTGATTCAGTAATATTGGTATTATCCAGGATAATTGCATCTTCAGCACGTGTTAACGGGCTTTCCGCACGCGTCGTGTCGGCATAATCCCTGTGTGCTAAATTCTCAAAAACCTCTTCCAGCGTTGTAGTCGTATCTCCTTTGCTTTGTAGTTCTTTATATCTACGTTCTGCCCTGATCTTTGGGTCGGCAGTCATGAAAAACTTAACCTGTGCATCTGCAAATACTGTGGTACCTATGTCGCGTCCATCCATTACTATGTTTTTGGATTTCCCCATACGCTGCTGTTGCTTTACCATTTCCCTGCGCACTTGCTTATTCGCCGAAACCTCACTTACAGTTTCCGAAACCGGCATTTGTCTGATCTCTTCAGATACTTCTTCACCGTTAAGGGTAATGTGCGACTGATAATCGCGGGAATGAAAATTGAGCTCTATCTGCTCAAGGGTATTCTTCACCGCTTCAGGATCATTTACATTGATATGATTACGGATAAAATATAGTGTTACAGCACGGTACATGGCACCGCTGTCGATATAAATAAAGCCGAGTTTCTTGGCAAGCGCTTTTGCTAAAGTGCTTTTTCCACAAGATGAATAGCCATCTATAGCTATAACGAGGTTTTTTCTCATAGGTGAGCAAAGTTAGTATTTTGAAGAATTGTTTAATATGAAATCTTTATTAAATGCTCAACATATGTTTATGTTTGTACCATGGTCCCCAGCAGAGAAGATATATTAAAGTCAGTTACCTTCAAAACTTCACGTAGTGGGGGTAAGGGCGGCCAAAATGTAAACAAGGTTTCCAGTAAAGTAGAACTCATTTTTAACCTGGAGACAGCAGCTTTTTTAACGGAGGAAGAACGGGCTTTGATCACAGAAAGGCTAGCCAACCGTTTAGACCAGGAAGGTAACCTTCATGTGGTGTCACAGGAAGACAGGAGTCAATTGTTAAATAAGGAAAAGACCATTGCTAAATTGGTCATTTTGCTGAAATCTGCGCTCCATGTACAAAAAAAGAGAAAACCCACCAAAATTCCCAAATCTGTAATCAGAAAAAGGTTAAAGGATAAACAAACTGTAGCTTCTAAAAAAGAGGCCAGGAAGCGACCTCAGCTGGATTAAATCAATTTGAAGCCCATGTGCTAAGCTGTACTAGTTAAACCTGTAAAACATACTGAGTGATCCATATTGATGCGCTTTCGCAGTGCTCTTTATTTCTTTGGTTTTAAAGATCATTCCAAAATCAACAGTAAATCGTTGTGAGCTGTAATTGAAGCCAATTTGCTGGGCAAACACAATCGGTTTTGTGTCAAAAGTAACCGGATCATTGTTATTAAACATGCTGCCCTGGATGGTCGCATCATAAGCAATAAAATTTAATTGCGGTTTCGCGTAGAAGAATACCTCTCGTTTGACAAGTGCTTTGGTTTTTGCATTATTTCCAATAACTGCGTTAGTATAGGCAGAATTGAAAAGCTGATTTAAACCACCTGCTCTAAATAAAATGCCTGCTCCAGCTCCGCTAAATGTAGTTCCTGCATTGGCATAGCCTTCAAAAGAGAAGTCTGTGGCTTTGTTCGATGAACGATGTAGCAATCGGGTGTATTGAGCAGAGAGGTTTACAGCAAGCGCATTTTTTATCTGATAATCCCAACCACCAAGCTCATAAAATCCTACTGTATTGTGTAGCAAATCCTGCCCGCTTTCTGCAAGGGAATTCGGACCGGTAGTTCCTAATTCAACACTGGTTTTTAAAATACTTTCGTTGGTGTAAAACCAGCTTAAGGCTCCTCCGGCATACAGATAACCGGCAAAAGGCCTGTCGTGTCTGGCGGGGTCGGGCGCAGAGCCGGAGTAAGGATTGTATATCTCCTGACCGGCGCTAATTTCATATATCTTTTTTTCCAAACCCTCTTTTAAAGTTTCCTGGTTAACTGCCCGCCTAAAGTGAATAAATAAGCCATTGGTATAATAACGGTCTGAGCCCTGAGCAAGGTAGGAGTCGTTATCGCTGCGGAATCCAAATTCATTTTTAAAAGTTTGGGCAATTGAAGCGCTTGCAGTTAATAAGATTATTGCAGCTGTAAGTAAAGGTTTGGTCATTGTTGAATAAAAAAAACTCCGGTTGATTTACCGGAGTTGAAGATAGTATTTTATAATTAAAACGTATAGCCTAGACTAATCCCGCCGTAATAAGGCATAAAGAAATCACTGCTGAATACCGGACTTAACCCTGCTCTGAACGAGAAACCATCGTCCGCTGGTTGTACACGATAAAAGAAACTCATAGTTCCGACCAGATTGCTCTCGTTTTTATTAAATAGTACCTCACTGTCACCACTGGTACTTAAATAAGTAGCACCTAGTCCTAATTCGAAAAATTTGTTTCCTTTTCCAAGTAAGTAATTTAATGAAAGTGGTACTGATGTGATTTTGTCACCATCCACAGAGAAATAACCAATACCCGCTCTTCCACCCAGTCCATCTCTTCTATTAGAGAACCTGGAATCATAATTAGCAGTGAAGGTTAAGCCTTGGCCCCCTAATTCAATAAAGATGTTTTGTGCACGTTTTACAGTTGGCGCAGTCTCCTGCGCATTAACTTTTTGGTAGCCTAGTGTGGTGATAAGAAGGCTAACAAATAAAGTGAATCTTTTCATTAGTCGTTTGTTTGTTAAAATTATTTGGAGTTTATATTAAATTAATACAATTAGTGCGTTGTTGTTTTCGGATGTACCGTTAAGTCTTGTGCGTTTTTAACCTTTTCTTTAGTCAAAGCAAGGTCAATCACTTCTTTCATTTCATTAACATAATGGAAGTTGAGATCTTTGACATAACTCTCTTTAATTTCCAGAATGTCTTTATGGTTTGATTTGCTCAAGATGATGTCTTTGATATTCGCACGTTTAGCAGCAAGTATCTTTTCCTTTATTCCACCAACAGGTAGTACCTTGCCTCTAAGGGTAATCTCACCGGTCATAGCCAGGTTTGATTTTACTTTACGTTGAGTAAAGGCCGAAGTTAATGCCGTGAGCATAGTTATACCTGCAGAAGGGCCATCTTTAGGGGTAGCACCCGCTGGAACGTGAATATGTACATCACGCTGATCAAACAATGCATATTCAATACCAAAAATCGCTGCGTGTGCACGTAAATAAGCAAGGGCAATAATGGCCGATTCTTTCATTACTTCACCTAAGTTTCCGGTGAGCGTTAGTTTCCCTTTACCCGGGCTTAAGCTAGCCTCAATAAATAGTATATCACCACCAACCTGCGTCCAGGCTAAACCTGTTACTACACCAGCAACTTCATTGCCTTCATATAGGTCTTTGTCGTAAATTGGGGCACCTAAAATACGCTCTACATCAATCAGACTAAGGTTTGGATCATAAGTCTCCTCAAGGGCAATTTTCGTAGCTACGCCACGCACCAGTGAGCCAATCTTTTTTTCCAGCCCACGTACACCTGATTCTCTGGTATAGTCTTCAATTACTTTTTCAATTAAAGCGCTTTTTAGGACAATATCTTTAGTTTTTATACCATGTTGCTCTTTTTGTTTTGGCAACAAATATCTTTTTGCGATCTCTATTTTTTCTTCAATAGTATAGCCATTCACTTCAATAATCTCCATACGATCAAGCAAAGCAGGATGAATAGAGCTTAATGAGTTAGCGGTGGCAATGAACAGTACGCTAGACAAATCGTAGTCAGTCTCAACGTAGTGGTCATTAAAAGCACTATTTTGCTCAGGGTCTAATACCTCAAGCAGGGCAGAAGAAGGGTCGCCCCTGAAATCCGATCCTACCTTATCAATCTCATCCAGTACAAATACAGGATTAGAAGCTCCTGCTTTTTTGATCGACTGAATGATACGACCTGGCATAGCACCAATATAGGTTTTCCTGTGTCCACGGATTTCAGCTTCATCTCTTATTCCACCTAGTGCCATACGCACATATTTACGGTTCAGCGCTTTGGCAATTGATTTCCCAAGAGAGGTTTTTCCAACTCCCGGAGGCCCTACCAGGCAAAGGATCGGCGCTTTCATATCGCGTTTAAGTTTTAGTACAGCCAGGTATTCGATAATACGCTGCTTTACTTTTTCTAATCCGAAATGGTCTTTATCCAGTACACGCTGAGCACGCTTAAGGTCAAAATTGTCTTTTGTGAAATCACCCCACGGCAAGTCCAGCAATAATTCAAGATAGTTGATCTGAACAGAATAATCAGGAGCTGCAGGATTCATACGCCCTAATTTTTCCAGCTCTTTATTAAAGTGATCAGAAACATGAGCCGACCATTTTTTCTTTTTCGCGCGACTTTCCAACGCTTCATACTCCAGGTCTGATGAGTTACCACCCAATTCTTCCTGTATGGTTTTAAGCTGTTGATTTAAGAAATAATCCCTTTGCTGCTTGTCTAGGTCTGTACGTACTTTTGACTGGATCTGGTTTTTAAGTTCCAGCATTTGAAGTTCCAGCGTAAGTAGTTCCATCACCATCATAGCACGTTCGCGCAGGTTGGTCATTTCCAGCATTTTTTGCTTATCTGCAACATCTGCATTCATATTAGAAGAGATGAAGTTGATCAGAAAAGAAGTGCTTTCTATGTTTTTCAGCGCAATACCCGCTTCGCTTGGAATGTTTGGCGATAGCTGGATGATCTGACTGGACATTTCCTTTATGGAGGCTACAAGCGCCTTAAATTCCTTATCCGCTTTATGCTTTTTCTCTTCGAATTTACTGATCGTTACTTTAATATAAGGTTCAGACTGTACTTCCTCTATTAGACGGAAACGCTGTTTACCCTGTATAATTACAGTAGTGTTGCCGTCAGGCATTTGAAGCATTTTAATAATATGGGCTACCGTACCTACACTGTTTAATTGTTCAAATGTAGGATCTTCGATAGAAACATCGCGCTGAGAAACAACACCTATGATTCTGTCACCTTTATAAGCTTCTTTAATTAGTTTTATTGATTTATCTCTGCCAACAGTAATCGGAATTACAACTCCCGGGAAAAGTACAGTGTTCCTTAATGGAAGTATGGGTAAAACCTCTGGAGTATCCTCATTATTCATCTCATCCTCATCTTGTTGAGACATTAAAGGGAAAAATTCAGTGTCTTCATTTATGATAGGTAGTGCATTGCTAAAATCGAAGTGATCTCGTTTACTCATTAAATAAGTCTTTCTAAAATAAAAAACGACAATCTGACAGCATGTCGTTTAAATGATTATTAATTGTATTGTATAGTGATAATTTCAACTCCTGTGCCAAAAAAATAATGACTGCTTTTCCCTGTTAAAAAGTCATGCTTCAATAATAATTAATTAATCAATCATAATTTGAATTATTTGACGTTTAAGTTAGATATTTGCAACTGGTATGATAGTTGACAGTATCCACATTTTAAATATATTTATTTTTTTTAAATAGAAGTTAATGAACTATTTCAAGCAAACGATTCTGTTTTTATTTGTTTTTTCTGCGAGCACCACATTTGCGCAAAATAGTGGTTATGATAAGTTAGGCATGCAGGCCATGATGAAGGGTGACTATAAAGGCGCTGTTAATCAGCTTGCTAAGGCCGATGCGAAAAATCCAAATAATGCTAATGTGTTGAAAATGCTAGGGTATTCCTATTTTCAGTGTGGCGATTTCGAAAATTCTATAGATACCTATAGCCGTTTGATCGTTTTAAAACCTTCAGATTATTCTGCTTATTATTACAGAGGGAAGGCCAGGCAAAATGTGGCCAACGATCCGAAGGAATCTTTAAACAATATGCGGGAAAATTTTTACCTGGCTTCTATTAAAGACTTTACAAAGGCGATAGAAATCAATGGGGAAGAGGATACTCAGTTGTTACAAAACAGGGCATTGGCTTATAAAGACTACGCTATTTACAAATCTTATAAAATCAAAACTAAAGCCGAAAAAGCAGCCTGCGTAGCTTTGTTTAACAACTCCATTGCTGATTTCCAAAAGGTACTGGTTGTTCAGCCACAGCGAAAAGATATTCTTTCACTGATTGATTATGTTAAAGCGCAGGTAACCAGTCTGAAATAACCGATTTTATTTAAAGCTTCCCGTAATACTGTATTTCTTTTCAGACAGTAATTTGATGTGCTGGCTTTTCTTTATCTGATACAAGCTGTCAGGGTAATAGGAGAGGGTATCAGCAGAGCTATATAATGAATTGCTACTCTTCATCACAATCCGGATACTTTGCAATCTGTGATTCTTCCTGGCAATGGAAATTTCTTTTACAGGGATTTTTTCGTCATCTGAAGTATATATATCCTGCTCTTCAGTAAGATTTGTTTTAAACAAGCCTTTCCATGCATTTCGGTTAATATCCGCATCAGAAAAAATGGAAAGCTCCTTAGACCAGTCTGCAATACGAATCTTTTTAGTTTCTGACGAATCATTTACCGTTACCGTCTTTATAAATTCAGGATTGCTTTTTGTAAGACGCGCCGCCTCTTTGTTAAAATAACCTTTGAGGTCAAAGTAATTTAAAGCATTCTTTTGATTTTTTACGGCCGGATTGCAGCCGTAAAAAATCAAAAGAATACCAGATACGAATAAAGTTTTCTTCATTATACTAAACTATTACCGGTCATAATAGCCGGCTTAGGAATATCCATTATGCTTAAAATTGTAGGGGCGATGTCACCAAGTTTACCATCAGCTAAACTTGTATAGTCCTTATCTATCAAAATGCAAGGTACCAGATTGGTTGTATGTGCAGTATTTACTGATCCATCATTATTGATCATAAATTCAGAGTTGCCATGATCTGCCAGGATGATAAATGAATAGCCATTTTCAAGACCTTTATTTACAACCACCTCTGCGCAGCTATCTGCCGTCTCAACAGCTTTAACAACGGCATCAAATACACCTGTGTGACCAACCATATCAGGATTAGCAAAGTTTAAGCATACAAAATCAGGCCATCCGGTTTCCAGTTCTTTGCAAATAGCTTCAGTAATTCCTGCTGCGCTCATCTCTGGCTGAAGGTCGTAGGTAGCTACTTTTGGAGAAGGAATCATAATCCTTTTTTCATTTTCAAATACCTGTTCACGACCTCCGGAGAAAAAGAAAGTTACATGTGGGTATTTTTCGGTTTCCGCAATACGGATTTGATTTTTATGATATTTTTCTAATACTTCACCAAGTGTTTCCGACAAGTCGTCCTTAGTAAAGATCACTTTTACATTGTTGAAATTCTCATCGTAGGTGGTCATGGTCACATAGTACAAAGGTAGTTTGTGCATTCCAAAATCAGGATAGTCATTTTGCGAAAGTGCCGCAGTGATTTCCCTGCCACGGTCTGTTCTGTAGTTAAAACAAATAACTACATCATCAGGTTGTATCGTCGCAATCGGTTGTCCGTCTGGCTGAGTTACAACAATAGGTTTTATAAATTCGTCGGTTACTCCGTCTTTGTAAGATTGTTCAATAGCAACTGCCGGATCAATTGTTGGTTGTCCAACACCTTTGGTAAGTAAGTCGTAGGCCAGTTTAACCCTTTCCCATCTGCTGTCCCTATCCATTGCATAATAACGGCCTATAACACTGGCAATTTTAGCAGTTGTGTGTGGCAGGTGATTGTTCAGCTCATGAATAAAGCCAAGGCCTGAATTTGGATCAGTATCTCTTCCATCCATAAATGCATGTATAAATACGTTTTTTAATCCTTCTTCCGTAGCCGCATCACATAAAGCTTTTAAGTGATTGATATGTGCATGCACGCCGCCATCTGAAGTTAAGCCTATAAAATGAACAGCTTTATTATTGTTTTTAGCATAATTAAATGCCTCAAGTAGTACCTGGTTTTGATGAAGCGTTCTGTCGCTGATAGCTTTATTGATTCTACCCAATTCCTGATAGACAACCCTGCCTGCACCAAGATTCATGTGACCCACTTCAGAGTTACCCATTTGTCCGGCTGGTAAACCTACGGCTTCACCCGAGGCTTCCAGTTTAGAATTTGGGTATTTGTTGATTAAAGAATCAAAAAAAGGAGTGTTGGCAACATAAACTGCATCAGAATTATCTTTCTTTCCGTATCCCCAGCCATCAAGAATCAGTAGTACTATTTTTTTGTTGTTCATTTGTGGTTCGTTTTAATTTTTATTGTCAATGAGCTTAGCAAATATAAGCCTATTGCGCCTTTTTTTTGAACCAATTTCTTTTTTATGATCTATTAATGGCATAATTTATGTGGACTCCTTGTATTAGCTATATAGAGATGATAAAGCCCTTACTGTTTATTTTTTTATTTTTCACTCAATTCCCTTCCTCTTATACGCTTCAAGGCGATATTATAGATAATTTATCTGCACATTTTAAAGCCGGCAATGCAAAAGAGATTGCAGCAAGCTTCGCTTCTTCTGTAGAGTTAATTATCATTGATGATGAAGATGTATACTCTAAAGCTCAGGCTGAGCAAATCCTAAGAAATTTTTTTACTAAGTATCCGCCGGTTAAATCTTCTGTTATTCATCTTATTAATACCAACCCAAATTTCAGATTTGGTATACTTTCCCTTCACACTAAGAATGGTAAATTCAGGGTGTCCATCACCATGAAAAAATCCGCCAGTGCTTTTTTTATTACAGAATTAAGGATAGAGCCTGATAAATAATAGTAAAAATGCTATTTTTGGATTTAAATATTAATTTTGGATATACAAGTCATAGATAAATTCATAAAGAATGCTATTGCCGAAGATCTGGGTGATGGCGATCATACTTCTCTTTCTACGATCCCAGCGAATGCTCAGGGCAAAGCAAAATTGCTAATTAAAGAGTCAGGTATAATAGCCGGGGTAGAACTTGCTCTCGAGATTTTTAAACAGGTTGACGCCAGCCTTACTACTGAAGTGTTTATTAATGATGGTGCTGAAGTGAAATATGGCGATATCGCCTTAACTGTTTCAGGAAGCTCGCAATCTATACTGCTCGCAGAACGTTTGGTGTTAAACTGCATGCAACGCATGAGTGGTATTGCAACTAAAACGAATCACATTGTTAAGTTACTTTCAGGATACCATACTAAACTGCTGGATACCCGTAAAACTACACCTGGTTTAAGGTACCTTGAAAAATGGGCCGTACGTATCGGTGGGGGAGTAAACCATCGGATTGGTCTATACGATATGATTCTGATCAAAGACAATCATGTTGATTATGCAGGAGGGATTGCAAATGCCATTAATGCATCAAATCAGTATCTGAAAGATAAAAACAAACAATTAGAAATAGAGATCGAGGTTAGAGATCTCTTGGAGCTCGATCAGGTGCTCGAAACTGGAAATGTAAATCGAATTATGCTTGATAATTTTAGTTTCGATGATTTAAAAGAAGCTGTTCGAAGGATCAACAAGCAATATATTACAGAAGCATCCGGAGGTATTACGGAAGAGAATGTGGCAGCGTATGCTGCTTGTGGCGTGGATTATATCTCTATGGGCGCATTAACGCATTCTGTGAAGAGTTTAGACATGAGTTTAAAAGCCTTTTAGGTTATGATTTCTATCTATTCTATTTCGGCTCTTCTTTTAGCCTATTTATTTGGCTCAATACCTACCGCAGTGTGGTTAGGACAGGCATTTTATGGTGTTGATGTAAGGGAATATGGCAGTGGAAATGCAGGTGCAACAAATACTTTTAGGGTTCTAGGGAAGAAGGCAGGTATTGCCGTAATGATTGTAGATATCGGAAAAGGATACACTGCAACCAAACTCGCCTATTTTATAGGTCTCTCCGTTACCGGTCCGCAAAATTCAGCACAGTTTGTAAATTATGAGCTGGCATTGGGTGTTACGGCAGTTATGGGGCATTTATTTCCTGTATTTGCAGGATTTAGAGGGGGAAAAGGCGTAGCTACACTTTTTGGAATGATTTTGGCAGTTAATTTCCCGGCAGCAATGCTTTGTGTTCTGGTATTTGTTACGGTCTTGTTGATTACAAAATATGTGTCATTAAGTTCAATATGCGCTGGCTTTACCTTTCCATTAAGTATTGTGTTTTTGCTGCATTCGTCAATAAAATCTGAGGTTTTGTATGGTATGTGCGTATGCGTATTGATATTGGTAACACACCAAAAAAACCTGGAGCGACTGTTAAAAGGCAAAGAGTCTAAGGTGTATTTGTTCAAGAAAAAATCGAATTAATCTAAAACTTATGAAAAGAGTATTAATTGTAGGCTTAACCACTATCGGATTAGCTTTGTCTTCCTGTTCTACTGTTCCGTTAACAGGAAGAAGCAGATTAAATCTTGTTAGTGATGATCAGGTCTTGCCAATGGCTTTCCAGGCCTACAGCACATTTTTAACCGAAAATAAAAATGCAGTATTGTCTGCCGCTAACCCACAGGCATCGAGAGTAAAAAGCATCGGCAACAAGCTTATTGCTTCTGTGAAAACTTATATGAACAACAATAACTATGGAGATCTGATTAAGGATTACCAGTGGGAAGTAAATGTTGTTGAAAGTAAAGAATTGAATGCCTGGTGTATGCCGGGAGGTAAAATCGTAGTATATACCGGAATATTGCCGGTAACTAAAGATGATGCCGGTTTAGCAACAGTGATGGGACATGAGATTGCCCATGCCATTGCCGGACACAGTGCAGAGCGGATGTCTCAGCAAATGGTTTCTCAGGGGCTCGGATCCTTAGGAAATGCAGCGTTGTCCCAAAACCCTAAAACACAGTCTATATTTAATACCTTGTACGGGGTAGGTACACCTTTGGCAATGCTAAAATATTCGCGCAATCAGGAACTTGAAGCAGATAAAATGGGATTAATTTTTATGGCTATGTCGGGGTATAATCCGCAAAATGCTACTGCATTCTGGCAAAGAATGGCTTCCGCTGCAGGGAGTGGTCAAAAACCACCGGAGTTTTTAAGTACCCACCCTAGTGATGCTACACGTATTGCTCAAATAGAAAGAGCTATCCCGGAAGCAATGAAGTATTACAAAAAGTAAAATACATAAGGAATTCATCAATACGAGGCCACATGATGTGGCCTTTTTTTATGGTTTAAGTGTTTGAATAATGGCGGAGGCTTTTAACATGCACTCTTGATACTCTGCTTCTGCGTTAGCAGCAAATGTAATGGCTCCGCCAACCTGGAAAGATAGGTACTGTTTCGCTGCATCATAAAGGAGGCTACGGATGATCACATTGAAATCAAAATCAGCCTCAGGTGTGATATAGCCAAATGCACCTGAATAGACCCCACGTTTATTCAATTCGTATTCTTCAATCAAAGCCATTGCTTTTACCTTCGGAGCGCCTGTCATCGATCCCATCGGAAAAGTCTCTTTTATGGCATCTATGAAGTGTACATCTGGACTTAGCTGACAACTAACGGTCGATATCATTTGGTAAACTTGTGGGAAACCGTAAATTCCAAAAAGCTCATCCACTTTTACACTCCCTTTTATTGCGCTTTTTGTAAGATCATTACGTACCAGATCTACAATCATTACATTCTCAGCCTGTTCCTTCTCGTTTTTTCTTAAAGCATCTTTTATTAACAAATCTTCTTCGGCATTTATGCTTCGTTTTGCAGTGCCTTTGATCGGTTGTGAGATTAATTTGTTTCCCCTTTTACAAAGGAATCTTTCCGGACTGGCAGATAGGATGTATTGGCTTTTTATTTTAAAAAAGCCGGCAAATGGAGTAGGGGAGACTGCACATAATTTATGGTATATGTCTACAGGATTGATGGCTGCATTTTCAGCAAAAAACTCCTGGCAAAAGTTAACTTCATAGATGTCGCCACGCACAATATGTTGTTGCAAGGCTTCAACTGTTTTAAGGTATTGTGTTTTTGAAATCCTGCTTTGAATCTGTATTCCTCCTTCATGGTCTGTGTTTTTAGCAGGACTGATATCGAGCTCAACATCAGTAATGATATTCATCACATCTGGGTTCCCGATAAGCACCGTTGCCTCGTCTCCCTTAACCGTAATGAGGTATTGGGGGATAAAGAAATAAAGTTCGGGAAAATTAAGGTGATCAGGATTCAATGAACTAAGCTGTTCTACCTCGTTTTTAAGGTCGTAACTGAGTAAGCCGAACATCCAGTTCTGATGTTGTTCATAAAAAGCTTTCAGCGCTGTAAATTTAGAGGCAGAAAGTGCATTTAGTTCTTCCTGTACGCCAATCGCCAGAAGCAGATCATATTTTCCGTAAGGATCCGAATAGCCATTTGAGTCGAGGATACAACATACTTCAAAAGAAGTTGCCCATTGTATCGCTTTTTGTTTAAAAGATGGTAGGTCCTGAACTCTCATTTTAATTTGCGCAAATGTAACGCATTTATATATACTTGTCTGACTTGAGGGCATAAAAAAAGGTGATATTCTGTATAGAATACCACCTTTTTAAATAGGATTAAGAACCTTAGTTCAATTCTAATGTTTGTACTCTGTCTGGTCCTACAGAAAGGAATTTAACAGGTACTTCCAGCTCTTTCTCAAGAAACGCAATGTAAGCGTTAAGATTAGCAGGGATTTCTTCTACCTTAGTTACTTTCGTTACATCTGTTTTCCAGCCTTCAATAGCTTTCAATACTGGAGTTGGTTTCACAGAGATAATGTCGTATGGCATATAGTCGATGGTTTCACCATTGTGTTCATAATGAGTACAAGCGTAGATGGTATCAAAACCGTCTAATACGTCTGCTTTCATCATGATCAGCTCAGTAACACCATTCAGCATGATTGCATATTTTAATGCCGGAATGTCAATCCATCCGCAACGACGCGCACGGCCGGTAGTTGCACCGAACTCATGACCAACCTGACGTAGGTTTTCTCCAACTTCATCATCCAGCTCAGTAGGGAAAGGACCACCACCAACACGGGTACAATAGGCTTTAAAAATACCATAAACATGACCGATTTTGTTAGGCGCAATACCTAAACCTGTACATGCACCAGCAGTTGTTGTGTTTGATGAAGTTACAAAAGGATAAGATCCGAAATCTACATCCAATAATGTTCCTTGTGCACCTTCAGCCAATACCGTTTTTCCTTCTTTAAGGAAACCATTTACATAGTGCTCACTATCTACATGCGGTATGGTTTTGATGAATTCAATCGCTTCAAAGAAAGCAGCTTCTTTTTCAGTAAGATCATATTCAAACTCGTAATGAGAAAGTATTTCTTTATGTTTCTCAACCAGTTTATTGTAACGGTCTTTAAAATCAGGAAGGGTGGTGTCACCAATCCTCAATCCATTACGACCAGTTTTGTCCATATAAGTAGGACCAATTCCTTTTAAGGTCGAACCGATTTTATCTTTACCCATTTTTTGTTCATTTGCTGCATCCAGCAATTGGTGGGTAGGTAAAATCAGGTGAGCTTTGCGGGCTATTACCAATTTACCATTGGCAACCGGATCATGACCTGCTTTTTTAAGGTTATCCAGTTCCCTTTTTAAAATGATGGGATCAATTACCACACCATTTCCAATCAGGTTCATTGTCTTTTCGTTAAAGATACCAGAAGGAATAGTGTTTAAAACAAACTTTTTGCCATCAAACTCTAAAGTATGTCCGGCATTCGGACCGCCTTGAAAACGAGCTATCAAATCATATTGCGGACTTAGTACATCAACAATTTTTCCCTTGCCTTCATCGCCCCATTGCAGGCCCAGAAGCACGTCTACTTGCGTCATTATTTAAATTTAAAAATGGAAATATTTAATTGGTTAACTTGCATGTTTAATGTCGTTATTCTGATTGTTCATTGCCGCTTTAGCAGAACAATCGAAACAAACGCCATAAAGATTTAAAGAGTGGTGTTTAATCTCAAATTTCAATAGCTCACCAACCATACTTTGTATTTGCTGAATACGTGGGTCGCAGAATTCTACAACCTTTCCGCAATCAATACAGATGGTATGATCATGCTGATGGTAGCCATAAGATTTTTCAAACTGAGCCATGTTTTTGCCAAACTGGTGCTTGGTAACAAGGTCACACGAAACCAATAACTCTAATGTATTGTATACTGTAGCCCTGCTCACACGATATTTTTGATTTTTCATGTGGATATAAAGGGTCTCTACATCGAAATGGTCATCTCTTGAGTATATTTCTTCTAAGATGGCAAAACGTTCCGGTGTTTTTCTCAGACTTTTATTTTCGAGGTAGGCTTCGAATATTTTCCTAACCAACTCGCTGTTGTGGTTTGTCGACATAGTTTTTAAACTCCTTTCAAAGGTATCAATTTTTTATATAAACCCTACGGTTTATTGTTATTTTTAGGCGTCAAAACGGGTAACACCCGTTACACCTTTAACTTCTAACAGATTTTTAATCAGGTTGTCAAGGTGCTCCTTGTCATTCACAAAGATCATTATTGATCCATCAAAAATTCCATTATCTGTGTCTACAGTTATAGAACGCATATTTACCTTAAAATCGTTTGATATAACTTTAGTTATATTATTGATCAGGCCAACGTCGTCGATACCTATAATGTGCAGACCAGTTAAGAATGTAAGTTCTTTCTGACGGTTCCATTTGGCCTTAACCACTCTGTAGCCATAATTGGCCATCAGCTGGGCGGCATTCGGACAATTGGTACGGTGGATCTTTATCCCTTCATTAACAGTAACAAAGCCAAAAACGTCGTCACCGGGGATAGGGTTACAACAAGCCGCCAGCGTATAGTCTATTTTTTGAAGATCCTCGCCAATCAACAGAATATCCGATTCCGGACCTTTTACCTTGTGTAACAAGGCATCAATCTGCTGATTGTCACTTTTGTCAGCACCCCGGTTTTCTATCTCTTTTTCACTAGCCAGGTAATCCTTCAGATCCTTTAATTCTATTTTCCCTTTTGCTACCGCGATGAAAAGCTCCTGGGTAGAAGGTAGTTTAAAGAAATAGCTCAGTTTATTTAAATTATCGGTATTGTAGGTGATCTTGAGCGATTTCATTTTACGTTCCAGCGCTTCCTTACCCAGTTCGGCAATTTTTCTCTTTTCTTCTTTTAATGAAGATTTGATTTTGGATTTAGCTTTGGCGGTAACTACAATGTTCAGCCAGTCCTCCTTAGGAGATTGTTTGCTGGAAGTGATGATCTCAACCTGATCTCCATTTTGCAGTTTGTATGATAAAGGAACCAGCTTGTGGTTTACTTTTGCACCTATACATTTAGCACCTACATCGGTGTGAATCTCAAATGCAAAGTCTAGTGCCGTTGCCCCCAGAGGTAACTGTAACAACGCACCCTTCGGTGTGAAAATAAAAATCTCATCTGAGAAGAGGTTCATTTTAAAGTCGTCGAGGAAGTCCAGGGCGTTGGCCTCAGGATTATTCAGCATTTCTCTTACCTTCATAATCCATTGATCCAGACCATTGTCATTGCTCGATTCCTTGTATTTCCAGTGTGCCGCAAAACCTTTTTCCGCAATTTCATTCATCCGTTGTGTACGGATTTGTACTTCAACCCACTGTCCTTTCGGCCCCATTACGGTAGTATGTAAGGATTCGTATCCGTTTCCTTTTGGTGAAGACACCCAGTCGCGTAAGCGATCAGGGTTAGGGCGGTAAAGATCAGTAACAATTGAATAAGCTTTCCAGCAGTCGGCTTTTTCATTTTCAGGTGCACTGTCCAAAATGATTCTGATGGCGAAAAGGTCATATACTTCCTCAAATGGAATATTTTTGCTTTTCATCTTGTTCCATATCGAATGGATAGATTTCGGACGGCCATAGATATCTGCCGCCAATCCCTGTTCAGCTAGTATTTCATTTATAGGCTCAACAAACCTTTTAATAAAAAGTGTCCTTTCTGCTTTTTTCTCATTCAGTTTGGTCGCGATATATTTATAGGTATCCGGTTCCAGATATTTCATGGAAAGGTCTTCCAGTTCAGATTTAATCGTATATAAACCTAAACGATGCGCCAAAGGAGCATAAAGATAAATGGTTTCAGACGCAATTTTAAGTTGCTTTTGTCTGGGCATAAAATCCATGGTCCGCATGTTATGCAGTCGGTCGGCCAGTTTAATCAGGATTACCCGTACGTCATCCGCAAGCGTAAGCAACATTTTTCTGAAATTCTCTGCCTGCAGGGAACTGTTGTAATCAAAAACACCGGAGATTTTGGTCAGTCCATCAATAATTTTTGCTGTTTTTTTGCCAAATTCACGTTCAATATCTTCCAGCGTGATGTCGGTATCTTCTACAACATCATGTAACAGCGCGCATACAATTGAGGTGGTGCCCAGCCCAATCTCTTCGGCTGCAATTTGCGCAACCGCAATTGGATGGTATATATAGGGTTCGCCGGATTTTCTCCGCATATTTTTATGGCTTTCCAGGGCCATATCAAAAGCTTTTCTAATCTCTTTTTTGTCTCCCCGCTGCATGGTTGGTTTACAAGCACGCAAAAGAGCACGGTATCGTTTCAGTATTTCCTGCTTCTCTGCTTCTAAATCTATGACTAATGCGTTCTTCATCGTATTCTCGTTATTCCCTTAATATAAGTTTTTTTACAAAGACTGGAGCTAATATGAACAATAATTCTACCAAATAATTGTTTGTCATATGTGGGCAGGATCATTTTAGCTCTATTGTATTATTTACGTAAAAAATATACCTATTTATGGGCAAATGGGTATATTCGATTAGCAAAGAAACAAAAATATAAAATTAGCCCTAACTTTACAGGAGTTATAAAATTATGAATTTTTACAGGTTGTTTATTCCTCTAATTGTCATTATTACAGCCGCTTCTGCAGAAGCGCAGGTGAGTTCATTGCCTGTAAAAATGCCGGTTATGGGGAAGAATGATACCATTCGGGTAGCTTCAACCAACGAGAACGGAGAGATGATTCCCTGGATACCGCTAAATGAAGTGGTTATCTATGGAACCAGGATCTTCAAGTCGCCGGCCGATCAGGCAGCTTTTAACCGTTTACGTTATAATGTAATGAAAGTAATGCCGTATGCGCTGTATGCCAAAAGAAGATATGAGCAACTGGAACGTGAACTGGCGGTAACGGGCGATAGAAAAGAACAAAAGAAATTGGTTAAACAATGCGATAAAGAAATTAAAGACATGTTTAACCGCGAAATAAAGGAATTAACAATTACCCAGGGGCAGATTTTAACCAAATTGATCGACCGGGAAGTGGGTAGGACAACCTACGATATTGTGAAAGAAACAAAAGGAGGGGTTACAGCATTCTTGTATCAATCCGTAGCAAGAGTAGTAGGCCATAATTTGAAGAGTACATACAGCCCGCAGGACGATAGAGACATTGAGTCTATTATCACTTCATCAGGGTTTTACCAATAAAAACGATGTCTGAACAATCTAATAGTGTGCACCAGTTTAAGGTGAGGTTTATTAATGGAGCTGAAAAGAACTTATCTGAATACAAAAATAAAGTACTACTTATTGTAAATATTGCATCCGGTTGTGGGTTTGCGCCTCAATTGAAGGAATTGCAGGAATTGAGAGAACAAATTGGTCATGAGGAATTCGAAGTGCTAGGCTTTCCTTCCAATGATTTTGGAAGGCAGGAGCCTTTGGAAGGTGCAGCCATCGGTAGTTTTTGCGAAGTAAATTACGGGGCTCAGTTCCCTGTATTTGAAAAAATCATGGTGCGCGGAGAACATGCACATCCGCTATTCAAATTTCTTAATAAAACTTCCACACCAAGGTGGAATTTTCATAAATACCTGATTAACAAAGATGGAGAAGTAGTGGATTACTTTTTTCCCTTTACAAAGCCGCTTTCTTCTAAAGTAAAGAAGAAAATTCAGCGGTTAATTAATTTTTAATTATTATATGAAGTTAGATATATTGGTGCTTGCCGTTCATCCGGATGATGCAGAGCTGGGATGTTCAGGTACTATTTTAAAACACATTGCGCTGGGAAAGAAAGTTGGAATCATTGATTTTACCAGAGGAGAGCTGGGGACCCGTGGAACAGCGGAGATCAGAGATCTGGAAGCTGCTGATTCGGCAAAGATCATGGGCCTGCATGCCCGAGAAAATCTGAGATTCAGAGATGGCTTTTTCGAGAACAATGAAGCCCATCAATTGGAAGTAGTCAAAATGATTCGCAAGTATCAGCCTGAAATTGTATTAACCAATGCATTGCATGATAGACATCCAGATCATGGCAGGGCTGGAGATCTGGCTAATGATGCCTGTTTTTTGTCGGGTTTATCCAAAATAAGTACGCAACTGGAAGGGGGAGAGCAACAGGCCTGGAGGCCAAATCTGGTATTGCAATATATTCAGGATCGCTACATTAAACCTGATGTGATTATTGATATTACCCCTTATTTTGAAACAAAGATAGCCTCTATTAAGGCCTTTAAAACGCAGTTTTTTAACCCTGATCTGGATGAGCCCGATACTTATATCTCTTCGCCGGAGTTTCTTGAAAGTGTGATTGGCCGTGCCCGCGAATTTGGTAAAGCCATTGGCGCAACTTACGGGGAGGGCTTTACTTCACGCAAGCTTTTGGGGGTAGATAACTTGTTTAATCTGATCTAACAATTAGCCATAATAACTGTTTTATTTTAAACTGTTATTATGGCCAATTTCTTTTCGTCCCTAAAAAATGCTTATACACTTTTTAAAAGTGTAGATTTTCAAAAGCTTGATGCACTTTCCAAAAAAGTAGATCTTACTAAAATGGTAGATTCTGTTTCGAATCTTGATGAGACCCAGTTACAGGGGCTCATGAAAATGATGGGAAAACAGGATGAGAAAAGAGAATTGCCTCCTATTGAGGGTGATTTTTATCACCTTGGCGAGGAAGCTTTAAAAGATGAAGACAGAGCATTGCAATTGAAGGTGCGTGCTTTCCTTGAAAAAGAGGTGAAGCCGATTGTAAATAAATACTGGCTGAAGGCAGAGTTCCCTTTTGAACTTATCCCAAAAATTGCTGAATTGAATATTTGCGGCCTTACCTACCAAGGCTATGGCTGTCTCGGTAGATCGAACTTAATGGAGGGGATACTGGCGATGGAAATGGCTAGAATTGACACGTCTGTTTCTACTTTTTTTGGTGTACAGAGTGGTCTGGCTATGGGCTCTATTTATTTGCTCGGCTCTGAAGCACAGAAGCAAGCCTGGTTGCCAGATATGCAGCAAATGAAGGTAATAGGCGCTTTTGGATTAACGGAGCCGGAGGTGGGATCGGGAGTAGCTCTGGGTTTAACGACCACTGCAAAAAGGCAGGGCAACAAATGGATCCTTAACGGTCAAAAAAAATGGATAGGTAATGCTACGTTTTCGGATGTCACTATAATATGGGCCCGGGATCTGGATGATAATCAGGTTAAAGGTTTTTTGGTTAGAAAAGGAACGGAGGGGTTTGCTGTAGAAAAAATGCAGGATAAAATGGCCTTGCGCATTGTCCAGAATGGACTGATCACTTTAACCAATTGTGAGGTTGATGAAGAAGACCGTTTGCAGCATGCAAATTCATTTAAAGATACCGCGAAGGTATTAAAGATGACCAGGGCAGGCGTAGCGTGGCAGGCTGTGGGTTGTGCAAGAGGTGCCTACGAAAGTGCTTTAAACTATACCAGGGTAAGAAAGCAGTTTGGTAAGCCTATTGCATCTTATCAGCTGATCCAGAATCACCTGGTTGAAATGTTGTCTAACCTTACTGCGATGCAAACACTTTGTTTCAGACTTTCGCAATTACAGGATCAGGGTTTGCTGACTGATGAGCATGCCTCATTGGCAAAAGTATTTTGCTCCATGCGTACCCGGGATGTAGTAAGCCGGGCCAGAGAGGTTATGGGCGGTAATGGCATTTTACTTGAATACGATGTAGCCCGTTTTGTTGCTGATGCTGAAGCGATTTATTCTTATGAAGGCACAAAAGAGATCAACACGCTTATTGTAGGTCGCGCCATCACTGGATTCTCTGCCTTTGTTTAACCATCAATTAAAAGGACGCTTTTCCATACTTGTATTGCCCATTGCGGTTTTTTCGTAAAGGGCAATGCAATTCTGATTATACTGTGGATCAAAGTTTACTTTTCCGGCGTAAAGCTTGTCGGGTACCTCAGTTCCCTCTAAAAAGAAATAGACTTTGGTGTTTCCTCCTTTATGGTGGGGCATGAAATTACCATAAAGTTCCATTTCTGCTGCAGTAGTATCTTTAACGGTAACCGAAAATACATGTTGTATGGGGCCTGTATTGTTTTCGTTTCGATAGTGTGCTATTTCCTTGAATCCCCCCTTGAGATCATTAACTCCAGGTTGCATAAAAGTGCCTTTGACCATCCAGATGATCAAAGCTAAAATCAGAACGGCTAAAACCGCGTTAAGTCTTTTCCCCATTATCCCTTATAAAGCAGGTAATATACGATTCATAACGGCTAAGCCCTCATCAATATGTTTTTTTTCAATACATAAGGCTGGTCTGAATCGAATAGTTTGATTGCCGCAACCAAGGAACATCACGTTGTTTTCCATGCCTTTTTGGATAAAGGTATCGCGCATCGCTTTGTTGCTGAAGTCGAAAGCACAAAGTAAGCCCTTCCCGCGTACATTGCTCATTTTGTCGTATTTGGCCGCCAGTTTCTCCAAACCTTCTTTTAAATATTCGCCAACTACAGCCGCATTCTCGCAAAGATTATCTTCGGCGATAATGCGCAGAATCTGTGAGGATCTCACCATATCAACCAGATTGCCTCCCCATGTAGAGTTGATGCGTGAAGGAACTTTAAAAACATTTTGTTCTACCTGCTCTACTTTGTTGCCTACTAATATGCCGCATACCTGCATTTTTTTTCCGAAAGCAATAATATCAGGACGGGCTTTTTCGCTGAAATGCTGGTGACACCAGAACTTTCCTGTCAGGCCTACGCCTGTTTGTACCTCATCGTAAATTAGGAAGGCCTCGTGCTCATCTGCAAGTGCTTTTAGTTGGATTAAAAACGCTTCACGTAAATGATTATCGCCACCTTCGGCTTGTATCGGCTCGATTATAATTGCACAAATATCATCCTTATTGTCAGCAAATGCCTGTTTAATCTGGGCAATGGAAACAGCTTCTGTATCTATCGCTATTTTTAGGTTCTCATCCTGTAATGGGAATTTAACTACCGGTACAGATACCCTTGGCCAGTCGAATTTGGCAAACCATTTCGTTTTATCAGGAAGCGTGTTGGTTAAGCTTAGCGTATAACCGGTACGTCCATGAAATGCTTTCTCGAAATGCAGCACTTTAAAGCCCTTCTCTTCTTTGTATCCTTTTGCAAAGTTTTTCTGAACCTTCCAATCCATCGCTACTTTGATGGCGTTTTCTACAGCTAAGGCTCCGCCGGCAATGAAAAAAGCATGTGGAAGGTAGTCTGGAATACCGTGTTTAGAAAAGGTATCTACAAATTCAGCATACTGTTGGGTATATACATCAGAGTTTGAGGGGTTAGTTAAAGCTGCTTCTAAAAGGTTTTTTTTGAAGGTCTCATCGTTAACCATTTTGGGATGATTATAACCCAGCGGTACTGAAGCAAAACAGGTGAAAAAGTCGAGCAGCGTACGTTTGTTTTTTGAGTCGTAAATATATGTACCCTGACTTCGTTCCATGTCGAAAGTCAGATCAAAGCCATCAGCTAAAATGTGTTTACTTAGGGTTTCATTTACTTTGTCTGGAGCTACAGTGAGTTGATACATGATTTCCTGATTTGATCTATCTCAAATGTACTGAAAACCACCAAATTATTTTTAAAACTTCATCACATTTTGATGCCGGTAATGAATGTTTTTTTGATAAGTGTTTTGTGTTTAACTGTCTGTTGTATAAGTGTTTATTTAGGTTTTGTTTATGGGAAGCATGACTTTTATATGAGTCTGATATGGCTCTGTATGAGTTTAGGTCATTTAAAATCCAGTTTGAAGACGTTTTTTAGCTCAGTGATTTGTCGAGTGCCGTCTTTATCCGGAAAAGTGATTTGTTTTAACGCCGGTAACTCCTGGTTTGATCATAAACAATCCGCCGCTGTTTGGATATAGTTTTAATTCTTCTTCCGATGTTTTGGTTCGGGCGGTAGTGATATAGAGGGTGTCCAGGTTTTTTCCTCCAAAAGCACAAGAGGTCACATTTTTGGAGGCGACTTTTACCTTGCACAGCAATGCTCCGGTTTTTGGGTTCCATCTGGTTACCGCATAGCCTCCCCATAGGGCTATCCAGATCATACCTTCCGAATCAATGGTGGATCCATCAGGTTTTCCCATGTCATCTGGAATAATGATCGCATCGGCGGGGTTTGATATTTGTCCAGACTGATCGTCGTAATCGTAAGCCACCACTTTATGGGTAGAGGTGTCGATGTAATACATCTTTTTTTTATCCGGCGACCATACTAAGCCATTGGAGGTTGATACCTGTGTTTTCATCGTATGGATAGATTGATCTGGATCCACACGATATAAATGAGCAGATTGTTCATCGCCCATTGTGCCTACCCACAGCCTGCCGGAAGGATCGCATTTCCCATCATTAAACCTATTGCCTGATGAATCATTTTCGGGATTCGATACCACAAGGTCTAGTTGATTTGAAGCTTTTTTATAGCTGTAAATGCCGTCTTTTAAGGCTACTAAAAGGTTGCCATGCTGCGTTGGTACTACAGTGCTGATCTTTTGGTTGAATACTGCGGTTTCATTATGGACGGTGAGTGGGTCGAACCAGTGTAATAATCCCGGATCAATATCAACCCAGTAGAGTTTTTGATCGACATCATTCCATATGGCCCCTTCTCCTAATACAGAACGGGTGTCGAGCAATAAGCTGGCTTTTAATGTAGTTTTTTGGGGTAATAGGTTGTCTGACATTATTAAGGGGAATGTGGCAATGTTTTTAAATATGCAAAAATTCCTTTTTATTATATTATAGTTAAATGTATACTTTTAATCTTTAAATTTGTTTACATAATTTAATATTTATGTAAGTTTCTGCAAGTTTTAGCTGGCTTAATTGTGGATTGGCTAAGTTTTTTTGGATGCATTAAAGTTTGTTATAGTGTATAACCGCTCATTAATCATCATTCGGCGATTTGTTTTTTATGTTAGGATTCTCTCATTTTTATCCCTAGGTGCAACGATTATGTTTTAAATAAACGCTGTTTGGGAAGTTTTTCCTTATAGGTTGAGTTCTTCTGGTTTTTAATGTCTTAAAAATGAGTGTTTTATTTTGTTTTAAATCTGGGCTTTTCAAATATTCTTTCTAAAAATAAAAATTGAATAAAATTATTTTGTTTACAAAAAAAGTATATATTTGTATACATAAGAGTAAGCCTAACCAAAATATAAACGATTTGAACCGTCTGGGATAAGATAACATACACACAATAATGTTTCCATGCTTGAGAGGTTTAGGGATTTTTAATCCTAAAAACTAGCACAGAATTGTATAACTAAAAAGCGGAGGAGTATGATTGATAATTAGACAAAATATTTAGGACTCGTACAACGAATGTCCAAATGCGTGGAAGCGCCTTTGAGTTGATGTTCGGTTGTCGGGTTGAACCACCAGAAATAATTTAATTTTTAATCATTTAATTAAAAATGTATGAGTTTTAAAATTCATATTGAAAATGGGGCTCAGGCTCTGTTTCGCAGAATCACGCTCAAACCTGAAGTTGCAAGATTGCTTAAAGTTTCAACTTTTAGTTTTGCAGTGATTGGCTTGTGTAGTGCTGAAGTTTCAGCGGCAAGCCCTGGTCCTGGCGTTTTTCCTAAATCATCCTACGGTTATAGACTAAAGGAGAACGGTTTCAGGTTGAACGGGGACACTAAAATTCAATCTATAAATGTTAGTGGTACGGTGACCGGTGTTGATGGTGAGCCATTACCGGGCGTGTCGGTTCAGGTGTCTGGTAGTTCTCAGGCTACTTCAACAGATGGGAGTGGGCGTTACCAACTTAAAGATGTAGCTGAAGGCGCTACACTTACATTTAAAATGATTGGCTACATCTCTCAACAGGTGGTGGTAAACAGAAGTCAGATTAATGTGAGTTTAAAGGTGGATGTGAAAACGCTGAATGAGGTGGTGATAACGGATGGTTACCGTACTACGACACTCGCGGCAAACACAAGTGCCATTAGTTCGATTAAAGGTGATGTGATGGAGAATAAACCGTATTCTACATTCGCGCAAACCTTGCAGGGCCAAATCGCGGGCTTAGTCGCTCCGACCACCAGCGGACAACCTGGTGCAAACGTAGATATCCGTATCAGGGGACTGGGTTCGCTTTCATTAAGTTCTAGTCCGTTGATTGTGATTGATGGGATGATTGTAAACTCAGGAAAGTTAGGTTATAACTCTACGACGGCAAATGCATTGGCCGGTTTAAATCAAAATGATATTGAAAGTGTTGATGTGCTTAAAGATGCAGCCGCGACAGCTTTGTATGGTTCCCGGGGTAGTAGTGGTGTAATTTTGATTACCACAAAGAGAGGAAAGAGCGGAAAAACTCAGATACGTGTAGATGCCGAGTATGGGTCTTCTAAAGCAATGGATAATCCTGATGCAGGAAAGGTTTTGAATGCGGCTGATTATGCAGTGTTGTTCAGGGAGGCGTTAACCAATGCTGGTAATACTCCGGCTCAGGTGGAAACGGCTGCTGAGAGTTATGGGTTAAATAGCGGAAAAAGCAATAACTGGTACGATTTGGTAACCCGGACAGGTAGGCAGCAACAATACAACGTGAGCATGAATGGAGGGACAGAAAAAACTAAACTCTTTGCTTCTGCGGGTTATTTTCAACAGGAGGCTACTACCATAGCTTCTGATTTAAAAAGGATATCAGGCTTGTTTAATTTTGATCACGAGATCAGTAAAAGATTCCAGCTTACGGCGGGCATTAACTTCTCTAACGTGGGTCAGAATACGCCGTATGGTACCCAGTTTTCAGGAAGTCCTACATGGGCCTCTCGGGTTTTAAGGCCTTTTCAGCGTGCTTATAACGATGATGGATCAATCAATACCTCGATCGTTGGGAATACCAATTTTCCAGGAATCTATAATCCATTGTGGATTGCAGGTAATGACAAAAAATACTTATCTCAAACCCGTATTTTGGGAAATACCAAGCTTAAATGGAACATCTGGGATAAATTAAATTATACCAGCTATTTCAGTATTGACTATAATACATTGGAAGAAACGTTGTTTTTGAATGCTGTGATGGGGGATGGTGCCGGTCTTAAAGGACGTAGTAAAAATTATTATACCCGTTACTTTAACTGGTTAGCCCGTAATCAGGTTGATTATCGCTATGATATAAATGGTGACCAGGATTTTTACGTAACTGCTGCCTTGGGTTATGAGGCTCAGCGTTCAAAGGAATATCTATTGGCTGCTGATGGCTTTGGGTTCCCTTCTGCGCAGTCTGAGTTAACTGCGCTCACTAACGCAGCAACTCCAAATGGTGCTTTTGGCCAATACAGTAATTACGCTTTCACTTCTCTTTATGCACTTGCTGATGTGAACTTTAAAAACAAATATGCATTGAGCGCATCTGTAAGAAGAGATGGTTCATCAAGGTTCCCAACTAAAAACCAAGGTGCTTATTTTTATTCTGTTGGGGGTACCTGGAATGTGCATCAGGAAGATTTCTTTAAAAAGCAACATATCATGTCGTCTTTAAAACTGAGATCGTCCTATGGTACCACAGGGAATGCCAGTATGACGAATTACTCATGGGTGCCACAGGCTGGTTACAGCAGTGCTTATAGCTATGCAGGTTATACCGGTCAGCAATACTCAACAAGCGGTAACGTAGATCTTCGCTGGGAAACTTCTAAGAAATTTGATGCAGGATTAGATGTCGGATTTGTTGATGATAGGTTTATGTTGACTGTTGATTATTATTATAACAATATTGACGGTTTGATTCGTAATGTTCCAACCTCTCTTACTACGGGTTTTGCTGCGGTTGGTAAGAATATTGGAGCAATGGTAAATAAAGGTTGGGAGTTTACCTTGAAAGGCGATTTGTTAAGAGTAAACGATTTTAAATGGTATACGAACCTTAATGCGGCCTTCAATAAAAATGAAATTACCCATTTGCCTGAAAATACACCAGTACAGAATGGCTCATTTTATTTGAAAGAGGGGTATGGCTTTAATACTTATTACATGAAGGAGTTTGTGGGCGTAGATCCTCAAAATGGTGATGCTTTATTTTATAAGGATGAGGCCCGTACTGAGACAACGAATAAAATCGCAGATGCTAAGCTGATTTTGCAGGATAAGCAGGCGATTCCTAAGGTTACGGGAGGTTTTAACAATACGTTTTCTTATAAAGGGGTTAGTTTAAGTGTAGATGTGAATTATAATTTAGGATACTGGGTTACCAGTGCTGCGGATATTTACTTTACCAATGCATCTCAATACTTGTTCAATAAGTATCAGTATGTTTTTGATAACAGGTGGACAACCGTTGGGCAGATCACAAATGTTCCTAAGTTCGCTACAAATCCGGCTAATGATCCTTCTACAAGTACCTATCGCTTATACCGTGGCGACCATATTCGTTTGAGAAATGTTAGCCTGGGTTATGATCTTAAGAATGTTTCATTGTTTAAGCAATTGGGGTTGAGTAAAGTTTTTGTTTATGGAAGAGCAACCAATTTAGCTACCATTACTTTTGATAAACGATTGCCAATTGATCCTGAAGTAGGTTATTCAGGCTTTGATGATCAGGATATGCTACAATATAGAACATTCACTTTTGGTATTAATGTCGGACTTTAATTAAATTGAGATGAAAACTAGACATACATATATATCCTTCCTGCTCGTATTGATCACGTTGGGTACCTCTTGTCGTAAAGATTTTTTAAAGGAGGATCCGTCGACTGCAGTTTCGGTAGATAAAGCCATATTAACTGATGGCGACATGATGGAGGCTCTTGCGGGGACTTACAGGATTTTGCAGAGTTACTTTTTATTTGGGCGGAATTCCGTTGTTATGGGTGATATCCTGGCAGATAATGTTTATCTGAGTAGTTCAAATTCTGGAAGATTGCTCACGCTTAATAATTATTCTTTTGCGGAGGGAGCTACGGAATCCCGTTTTATCTGGACGCAGAGTTATTACGCCATAT
This sequence comes from Pedobacter nyackensis, assembly GCF_900176505.1. Lineage (GTDB taxonomy): Bacteria > Bacteroidota > Bacteroidia > Sphingobacteriales > Sphingobacteriaceae > Pedobacter > Pedobacter nyackensis. Next base: position 62,506 of record NZ_FWYB01000001.1, read on the forward strand.
TACAAGCGAATAGAATCATTGGTTCCGACTTGAAAGAAAGTGTTAACTCAAGTCAGTTAAGAGGAGAGGCTTATGCTATAAGGGCTTTGCTTTATCTGAACCTGGTGAACTGGTATGGTAAACCGTATACAGTGAATCCTTCTGCGGACGGTGTTCCTTTGGTTACGATTTCGTCTGATAAAGCAGGTGTTTTGATTATGCCGGCAAGAAATACCGTGGCTGAAGTTTATGCGCAAATCATTAGCGATTTGGATAAGGCATATAGCATGATGCCGGAAACGCCCCCGGCTATCCATGTTACAAATACGAATTTTATATCTAAACCTGCAGTTAAGGCGATTCAGGCAAGAGCTTATTTGTATAAAGGTGATTATGAAAAAGCTCGTGATGCGGCTTTGGTGGTAAAGGGTGCTGGGTATGCTTTAACAACCGGTGGACCTGCTTTTACTGCTTACTGGGCATCAACGCTGCCTAGGACAGATAAGGTGGAAACTATTTTCGAAATCAGTAATACTGCTGTAGCTAATAATGGTGTTGAGGGGATGGATTGGTTGTATGCCAAAGGGGGTATAGGTGATTACCTGGTGACTGATGATACTTATGCCATTTATAGTGCAACAGATATAAGAAGAGGTTTGATTTTAAATAGCACAAGGGGCACTGGTGCCAGTGCGTTTCAGGCTTACTATGTGAATAAGTATCAGAATGTTGGGGTTGCCGATAGGGATGAAGTAAAATTGTTCAGATATGCAGAGGTGTTGTTAACACTTGCTGAATCTTACGCCAGATTAGATGATGGAACCAATGCAAGATTGTATTTGAATATGGTGGCTCAAAACCGAGACCCTTTACTTGTTGCTTATACCTATACCGGTCAGGCGCTGATTGATGCCATTATATTGGAAAGGCGTAAAGAGTTGGCTTTTGAAGGTTTAAGGTTCTTTGACTTAATGCGGACTAACGTTAGCTTTACCCGTCAAAATATGGGTGCTAAGGCTTATTCTTTCTATACAAATGTGGCTACTACAGATTTCAGAAGGTTGCAGCCTATTCCGGAAGTAGAAAGAATAGCTAATCCAACGATTGTAAAAAATCCAGGCTATTAGCATGTATTTAGTGTAGGGGTTCTTGTAAAGATCTCTGCTGTTTTAAAACAATTCCCTGTGGAAAGCCACAGGGAATTGTGAATTATCTTCGGTACTTAATTCTTTTTTTAGCCGCAAAAAATGAACGAAACTAAAACCCGTTTCACTGCATTGGATGTCTTTCGCGGGATGACGATATGTTTCATGATTATTGTAATCAGTCCGGGTTCAGGTGCATTGCCTTACTGGCCGCTTGATCATGCCTCATGGCATGGCTTTACACCTACGGATCTGGTGTTCCCTTCTTTTCTTTTTGCTGTGGGTAATGCTTTGAGTTTTTCGGAAAAGAAATTCGCAGGCTTGTCCTCCGGTCGGGTGTTGTGCCATGTTTTTAAACGGTCCTTTATTATTTTTCTATTAGGATATTTGATGAGTTGGTTTCCGTTTTACAGATTGGATGCTCATAATGATATTATTCCTTTCCCTATAAGTGAAACGCGTTATTTTGGAGTGTTGCAGCGCATCGCGATGTGTTATTTGTTAACCGCATTGGCGGTTCGTTACATCGGCCAAAGATTTTTGGTGTATTTGGGGGTAGGAATACTCTTGTTGTACTGGGGTGCGCTGTTGATGTTTGGAACTGACGATCCTTTTTCTATTCAAGGAAATGCGATAACAAAGCTGGATATCCTGCTTTTTGGTAGCGCTCATCTTTACTATGATCATGGTGTTTTTGATCCCGAAGGATTACTTAGCACGCTGCCTGCTGTAGTTAACACGTTAGCTGGTTATATGGTTGGAAAGTATCTCCGGGAAAAGGGTATGTCGCGGGTGGCAATAAGGCCGTTGTTTCTTATCGGGCTTGCTGGAATTGTACTAGCGCTTTTATGGAATACTGTATTTCCAATCAACAAAAAAATATGGACAAGTTCCTTCTCGCTTTTAACCATTGGTATTGATCTGATTTTGCTCCCTATATTGGTATTGCTGACTGAAAAAAAGGAGAGTGAGGGTAAAGATTGGGTTAGTTTTTTTACGGTTTTCGGGAAAAATCCCCTCGTTATATACATGTTTGCGGAGATGTTGTTGATTACCCTGCGTAAAATCCCGTTGGGTTCAATTAATCTCTACGAACAGATTAATAATGCTGTTTTTCAGGCAATTTTACCCGGTTCTGCGGGTTCATTGCTTTTTGCGCTTACAAATATGTTATTCTGTTGGTGCGTTGGATGGCTTTTAAATAAGAATAAGATTTATATTAAGGTTTAATTATAGAAGAATGCTGTTCGGTACCCTCGATTTGAAAATGATGATGAAAGTGAAAGTAGGTTTTGTTTTTATAATATTATTGAACATAAGTTCATTGGCCGTATTCTCACAGGTGCACCCGTATGTTGTGGGTGATAAATATGTAAAGCGGTTTCCTGCCGATCAGGCTAAAATCAATACAAAAACTGCAGAAAAAACTTCCGGGTCCGGGAATGAGAATGGGGTGATGTTGAAAAAGGATGTGGTTTCGATGGTAGATGCTAAATCTTCTGAACCTGATGTGGTGTTTTCTATAAAAGTGCCTGAAGCGGGAACGTATCAAATGTCGACTTATGCTGTTCCTGCAGGAGGAGATTTGAAAAAGGATGTGCAGGGAAATCTGATTGCTTTGTATGTGAAAATACAGATTGGAAATGAACGCCCCACAAAACGCATTTTATACGATTTGTACCAGGCGGCTAATCAGGTGTCGGGTAAGTTCGAATTGAATGACAAAGATCAACAAGTTAAGCTATGGTTGCCTAAAGGAGTACAGTTGGGGTATATTGAGTGGAAAAATTATAATGCTCCGGAAGTGCCTGTGACAGCGCGTAATTATGTGCCTAAAATTGTACCGCCAAGCGGTCACCCGAGGCTTTGGGTAACTGCGCAAACTTTACCAATGGTTAGGAGGCGGTTAACTGAGGGCGAAAATCAACCTGTATGGGCTACGGTTTCTGCTTCAGCGAAAGTTCCTTATAAGTTTGATTTTGACCCGGATAAGGAAGTCTTTTACCAGGAAGAATTGGAAAAGGCTGCTCAGGTTAAAGCCTTTTATTATCTGATGACAGGTGATAAAAAAGTAGGGAATGAGGCTGCTCAATTGATGGTCAACTATATGACTATGCTAGAGTTTGGTAATGTGAAGCATGGGGATATTACCCGTGAAATAGGGAGGGCTATTTATACGGCGTCGCTGGTTTACGACTGGTGTTATGATTTGTTGAGCGAAAAAAATAAGCAGTTATTGTACGATAAAATGTTAGGATTGGCCAGAGAAATGGAAATGGGCTGGCCGCCATTTATGGATAGTATTGTTAATGGCCATGGAAATGAGGCGCAATTAAGCCGCGACCTCCTGTCGATGAGTATTGCGCTTTATGATAAGAACCCTGAACTGTATAAGTATACTTCTTATGCTATTTTGGAGGATTTAGTGCCTATGCGGAAATTTGAGTACGAGTCTCCTCGTCACAACCAGGGAGTGGATTATGGAGCCTATCGTTTTGGGTGGGAAATGTATGCCGCCTGGCTTTATTATAGGATGACCGGTTTGTCTGTTTTTGATGATAACATCAAGAGCTTGCCTTACTATTGGTTGTATATGCGTTTGCCGGATGGTTATATGTTGCGTGATGGTGATATGTTTAGTGTGAAGTTTGGAGGCGAAAGACCGCTTTATTGGAAGCAACCGCAAACTATGCTGTTGAGTTCGGCATATGCCAATGATCCGTTGATTAAAGGCGAGTTTGAACGGGAGGGCGGACTACCTGATAATCCTGTCTTGTTTTTATTGGTGAATGATCCGAAGCTGAAAGCTGATCATAGCCTTAATGCTTTGCCCCTGACTAAAGATTTTGGAACAGTGCTGGGAGGGATGGTTGCTCGTACAGGCTGGGATAATAGTGAAAGTAGTAATGATGTGATCGCTGAAATCAAAGGTGGGGGCTACCAGTTTGGTAACCATCAGCAATCGGATGCCGGAGGATTGCAGATTTATTATCATGGCATACAAGTGGGGGATATTGGTTTGTATTTGTCTTATGGCACTCCTTATGATTATAATTTTAATAAAAGATCTATCTCACATAGTCTGATGCTGGCTAAAGATCCGGATGAGAAATTGTTGTTCCGTTCAAAATTCGTTGATGGTGGAACGCGGTTTAATCAACGTTTCCCATTAACCCCTCAGGAAGTAACATCTGATCCCTGGTTTGATAATGGGAAGGTTTTGTCTGCCGACTTCGGGCCGTCAAAGCTTAAACCTTCATACAGTTATTTCAAGGTGGATTTAACGGGTGCTTATACGGCTAAAATGAGTAATTATACGCGGGGCTTTTGCTTCTTGAATTTAGATAGAGCAGATGTGCCGGCAGTAATTATTTTAACAGATGATATGACGACTTCAAAGCCAGAATTTCAAAAGTTCTGGCAAATCAATACGCTAAATAAGCCTGAGGAGTCTGATGGAAGTCTTGTGTTAAAAAATGAGCTTAAAGGTTTGGTGGGAAAAACACATGTGCGTATGTTGGTGCCGTCTGCTGCTGATCGTCAGACTGAGATTTTAAGTGGGAAAGCTGTCAATAGTACCTTTGGTCAGCAATTTGAAGTTGTTTCACCAAAGGCCGAAGCCAATGGACATCGTATTATGATCTCTCCGAAAAAAGCAAATAAACGAGATCGTTTTCTGACTGTGTTTCAAATGACTTCTGGGGATACAGAGCCATTGCCTTTAGATTTTAAGGAAATGGGAGCGTGTTATCAGGTAACAGTTGCAGATCGGGTTGTGGTGATGAGCTCGGGTTCGGATCTGATCCATAGTTCATTTACGGTGGATGTTCCGGTTGGTGCTGCTTATCAGATTGTTCTTACCGGATTGAAGGAAGGATTTTGGAACGTTAGGCGTATAGGGCAGAAGGATAATTTTAACTTCAACGTAGTTCCCGGTAAGCATACAATGAGCTTTCAGGGAGCAGCAGGGAAATATATTGTATCTTCGGGTAGGTCGTATGAAGGTGTTGATTTAAAGTAAGATACATGGTGTCTTTTGGCTTGTGATTTGCCTGATGGTTTGCAAAAGCTTGGAATAATGCGTAATATTGTTTACTTTTTATATTTAAATTCGTTTACATAATTTGACATGAAAGAAGATTCGCAATCAAACAAAGTATATTCTGAGCTGCGCAAAAAGATATTGTCTAATCAGATCGTTCCAGGAACAAGGTTAAAGGAAGATGTTTGGGCAACAAAGACGGAGGTGAGCAGGGTGTCGGTTCGCGAAGCGCTGAATCGTTTATTAGGTGAAGGCTTGCTGGAAACAGGCGAGAAAGGCGGTTATTATGTTAAAACAATGACGGCTACAGATATTCATGAAATCCGTGAAATCCGGGAGTTGTTGGAGCTGGGCGCGTTAAGGCTTGCTTTTAATAATGTAACTGATGAGGATATTGCTGAATTGGATAGGATATGTGATGATTTTACATTGATGGTAAAAAACGGTTACTTTTCGGGTGCTTGTGAGGCTGATGTAAAGTTCCATGAAACGCTGATTAATATGGCGAGAAATACCAAATTGCGACAACTGTATGAACTCAGTAATATTCCGTTGTTCCATTTAAAATTGGGCAGATCGCAAACACATATGGATGATTATGAGTTGACTGATAAGGAGCATAGGGAAATTTTGAAGGCGCTTAAATCTAAGAGTTTGAAGAAAGCTGAAGAATTTCTCAGCAAACACCTGCTTCGTGGTGAAGTAGCTTCGCTGGAACTGGAGTAGTTAAGCTATTTTTTCTTTTGAAATGCCGCGGCTTTATTGTCGCGGCATTTTTTTTTGCCCTGAATAGCGAGCATAAAAAAAATAATATTAAACGTTTTATCGCTTTGATGTATACAAAAAAGTTATATATTTGTATACAAAGATAGCGTATTGTTGTTTGCTTTCTTAAGACAAGCGTTAATCTTAGTACTGGTCGTATGATGGAAAATTTAAAACGTAAAGAAAATGATGAATAGTTGGCTAAAATCGGCAGCAATAATTACCAAGAACGAAAAATGGATTCCTGGTGGAGTTGTTTCACTTAATCGTAAGTCTGAACCTAATATTTGTTTTTCAAAAGGTAAAGGAAGCAGGGTTTGGGATATTGAAGGTAATGAGTATATTGATTATCAGGCAGGATTCGCAGCGGCTTTCCTCGGGCATAATGATCCTGATGTAAATGCAGCGGTTTTAGCATCTATAAATGACGATTCGGTATTGATGGGAGCTGGTCCCACTGATCTTGAAGGGCGGTTTGCGGAGTTGTTTTGTAATAGTGTGCCAACCGCAGAGAAATTGCAGATCACAACTACCGGTTCCGAAGCCACCTATCATGCCATCCGTATTGCACGGGCTGTAACGGGCAGAGATCATGTGATCATTATGCAAGGTGGATACAATGGCTGGCACAATGATGTGGCGGGAAATGTGATTAGTGATTTGAAAGATATTGGTGGTAGGGTAAGTCCGGGCGAATATCCATTCGATTCTTTGTCGGCCGGAATTCCTGAAGAACATAAATCATTGATCCATGTTGTTAATTACAATGACCTTGAGTCTATTCAATATATTACTAAGCGTTACCCTGTAGCTTGTTTAATACTGGAGCCTGTTTTACAAAACATAGGTATCGTAAAACCTGAGTCGGGTTATTTAGAAGGTTTGCGTAAGCTGGCTGATGAAACAGGCTTCCTGCTTATTTTTGATGAGGTGAAAACTGGATTTCGTCATGCCTTAGGGGGGTATCAAAGCGTTTGCGGAGTGACCCCTGATCTCAGTACTTTCGGGAAAGCTATTGCCAATGGTTATCCGATGGGGGTTATTGCGGGGAAAGCAAAATACATGGATTACTTTGTGCATCCTGATAAAGAAAAGCGGGTGTTGATTGCTGGTACGTTTAACGCGCATCCTTTAACCACTATAGCAGCTATTGCTACCCTGAAAAAGCTTTCCTCATCGGAATATTCCGTATATCAGCATGTTGAGAAATTAGGACTGGCCCTGGAAAACGGCTTAAATGATATCCTTTCAAAATATGATAAACCTTTTTATGTTGCCCGTCAGGGATCAGCATTTTGTGTTTATTTTATGGATCATGCTCCAAAAGATTTTCACGATATTGCTTTGCATAATGATGCTGCTTTTGATAAAACCTATCGCCATAGATTGATAGAGCAAGGGATATTTAATTTTCCGCTGCCTTTTAAACAAGGGAGTATATCATTTGCACACAGCATGGCAGATATAGAAGAAACATTGGAGAAAAATAAAAAAGTATTATCAGCTTTATTTAATAGGTAATGAAACCTGCATAAGCCTACAAATAGCAATAAATATGCTTATGCAAGCTTCATAACCATTAAAAATCAAAATTATATACTGATGAAAATAACCGCTATAGAAACTTACGTATGCCATGCGCGTATGCGGAATTGGATCTTTGTAAAAGTTGTAACAGATCAGCCTGGTCTTTGGGGTTGGGGTGAAGCTACCCTGGAGTGGCATACCCGAAGTGTGGTAGGTGCTATTGAAGATTTGTCGCAGTTGCTGATTGGCGAAGATCCACGCCGTATAGAACATCTCTGGCAGATGATGTATCGTCAGCATTTCTGGCATGGTAACGGCATTGTGCGTGGTACAGCGATTAGCGGTATCGATATTGCACTTTGGGACATTGCTGGTAAAATACATGGCGTGCCTACGCATGAATTATGGGGCGGACGGGTTCGCGACTATATCAGACTATATTGTCATCTTGGAGGTGGCAAAATGGAAGACTTTTATCAGACTAAACCTGATGATGCCAGCCGTTTTGGTGAATTGGCACAGCAGGCTGTAGAAGATGGGTTTACGGCATTTAAATCAATGGCAGTGCCCGAAACTATGCCGCTTGAAGGGTTGAAGCCCATTCATTATGCAGAAGCCTGCGTGAGGTCGATGCGCGAAGCTGTAGGTAACGATATCGATATTATGGTCGATTGTCATGCACGTCCCAGCCCACGTATGGGGATGCAGTTTGCTAAAGCGCTTGAGCCGTACGGACTTTACTTTTTCGAAGAGCCTTGCTGGCCGGAGTCAATCGAAGACATTGCATTAATCCAGCGCGCGGTATCTACACCTATTGCCAGTGGCGAGAGATTGGTTACTATTCATGCTTTCCGTGAAATGTTTGAAAAACGAGCGGTAAGTGTAATCCAACCGGATATCACACATTGCGGCGGACTTAGTGAGGTGAGGCGTATAGCGGCGATGGCAGAGGCTTATCGTGTTTCGATAGCACCACATAATCCACAAGGACCGGTAAGTACCGCGGCTTCAATAGAATTTGGTTTTGCAACTCCGGGCTATATCATATGTGAAAGTGTGCATAACGATGTGCCATGGCGCGCTGATGTGGTTAGTGAAGGATTTACTGTGGAAAAGAAAGGAAGGATTGTTCGTCCGAACACGCGTCCGGGCCTTGGTATAGAAATCAATGAAGAAGAAGTGAAAAAGCATCCGTTTCAACAGGAAGTATTGCAAAGGACATTTTATAAAGATGGTAGTGTAGGAGACTGGTAGACTAAAAAATAATCCACATGGAAAAATTGTTTCAGAATAAGGTCCTGGTGATCAGCGGAGGGTTAGGAGATATTGGACAGGCCATTTGCCGCGAATTTGCGGGACAGGGTGCTGCGATCGCCATCGGCGATTTACAAGCTCTGGCAGATGCTCAGGAGTTTTTGAATGAACTGAAGCAGGAATATCGCGTTGCTGCACATTACAATAAGGTGGATGTGTCTGATGCCGCTGAGGTGGATAAATGGCTACAGGAAGTAGAAGAGGTGTTGGGGATTCCAAGTCTGATCATTTCAAATGCCGCAACAGTTACACAAGCCGGTATTCATCAGGTTAGCCCTGAAGAATGGTCGCGCGAATTGCGAGTTAATCTGGATGGGGCATTTTATCTCACACAGAAAGCTACAAAAAGGATGCTGGAGGAAAAATTGCCAGGCCATGTGATTTTTATAGGAAGCTGGGCTGCAGAAGCTGTTCATCCCAATCTACCTGCTTATTGTGTGTCGAAAGCCGGTTTGCGGATGTTATGTAAATGTATGGCGCTTGAATTGGCTCCGCATCAGATTATGGTTAATGAAATTGCTCCGGGTTATGTGCAGGCGGGGCTAAGCGCAGAAATATGGGCGAAGAATCCGGAGTTGATACAGCAGGCAGCAGAAAAAGTCCCGGTTGGGAAAATTATGAGCGCTGCTACGGTTGCCAAACAAGTGGCTTACTTATGTCATCCGGCAAATGAGCATATTACTGGCAGTACATTGTTAATAGATGGTGGACTTTCATTGCGCGCATTATGACCTATGATTCATCTTTCACCGGAATAATTGGCGTTGCCCAGGAAGATATTACTCCTCCTGTCGGGATCTACGCCCGCAATTGGGGTGCAGCGACACATGATGTCGCTGAAGGTGTCCACAGGCCGTTAAAGCTCACCTGTATTGCGCTTAAGGAAGCTGAGCAGGATAAACCTCTTGTGTTGATATCAGCCGATCTGGGTTGGTGGAAAAGTGCCGCTGATGAAAAAGAATTGCGTGGAGCAATATTGGAAGCTCTTCAGTTGGAAGCATCTCATTTGATGTTTTGCTTGTCGCATACACATGCCGGACCGGGTCTGTTCTCAGAAGATGTGGCTAAACCCGGTGGTGAATACATCATTCCATATTTAAAATACATTAAAGATAAAGCGATTTTAGCCATTCAAGCTGCGCTCAGTTCGGCTGATATATCTACGCTTTCCTGGCGTTACGGGAAATGTGATCTGGCTACCAATCGCGATTTACCGGAAGATAAAGGTGAAAGACTGTTGGTGGGCTTCAATCCTGATCGGCAGGCTGATGATACCTTACTGGTAGGAAGGATTACCAATTCAGAAGGAAAAACGACTGGGACCATTGTGAATTACGCCTGTCATCCAACTACTTTAGCCTGGGATAACAGGCTTATTTCTCCGGATTATGTAGGGGCAATGCGGGAGCTGCTGGAAGACCACACTGGGGCTCCGTGCCTTTTTTTACAGGGTGCCTCGGGTGAACTGGCTCCATCGGAGCAGTATTCGGGGGATTGCCAGTTGGCAGATGGCTACGGCCGACAATTAGGGTATGCTGCCTTGGGTGTCCTTGAAGCGATGTATCCTGCAAATTATCAACTGAAACTGGATCAGGTTGTCGAGTCGGGCGCTCCACTTGCTGTCTGGAAAAAATATGCACGCGTAGCGTCCACGCAGTTGGGCCTGCAGATGATGAATATACCTTTAGCTTTAAAAGAGCTTCCGTCCCTGGCAGAGATAGAAAGTCAGTGGCGCGAATGCAAAGACCATGTGCTCAAGGAAAGATTGTGGCGCATGCGGGGTATTCGTAAAACCGTTGGGGATGGTGATGTTTCCATGATGCCACTTTGGGTATGGCGCGTAGGTGAGGCTTGTCTTGTTGGACAACCGAATGAGGCGTATTCGTACTTTCAACAACAGGTCCGTGAGGCGCTGTCTCCCAATGCAGTAGCAATCATGAATATTGTAAATGGGTATGCGGGCTACTTACCTCCCCGGGAACTGTATGCGAAGAACATGTATGCCGTATGGCAAACACCTTTTGCTTCGGGCGCTCTCGAGCAATTGACTGCAACTACGATTGCTGCCGCGAAAGAACTAATGAAATAACAGAACCACATCAACCAAACCAAATGAACTCAAATTTTACATCCCTCGATGCTGCCGTTTTTGGTATTTATATTCTTGGTATTATTGCACTTGGTATTTATGCATCCCGTAAGGGGAGCAATACAAAAAGAGATTATTTTTTAGCCGGCGATAAACTTCCATGGTGGATGGTTGGCGGAAGTATTATTGCTGCAAATATCAGTAGTCATCAGCTGGTTGGCGTAATGGGGGTGGCATATAACCGTGGTTTTGTGGCCATGGTGACCGAATGGGGTGCAATCCTGATAGGTTTTAATGCCTTATTATGGGTGTTCCTCCCTTTTTATCTGCGCAATGGTTTTTATACCATGCCTGAGTTTTTACAAAAAAGATTTGGAGAAGGCGCACGCACCATCTATTCAGTGTTGGTGTTGATGACCTATGTTTTCGTTGAAATCAGTGCTGTACTTTACCTTGGTGCTTTATCACTGCAATCGTTGCTGGGTATTCCAATGTTGACAAGTGTGTTGGTGTTGGCTATTACTACAGGTATTTACACGATTGCGGGTGGGTTACGAGCGGTAATATGGACCGAAATGGTTCAGCTTGGGGTGTTAATGTTGGGTATGTTTGCACTTTCGTATACTACAATTGATGCTGCGGGAGGTTTCTCGGCAGTGCTTGAAACAACGAAAGATTGGAAATTGATGATGCCCGCGGATGATCCTGATTTTCCATGGACGATGTATCTGGGTGGGCTTTTGTGTATCAGTATATTTTATAACGCTACTAATCAGTTTATTGTGCAGCGTACGCTGGCGGCTAAAAATGAATGGCATGCACGTATGGGGATTATTTTTGGCGATTACCTGAAGTTTTTACTTCCTCTGCTGATTATATTTCCAGCTTTGGTTGCACCTAAGTTATTTCCTAACCTGGATAAACCCGACTTGCTATTTGCTACTTTGGTAGAGAACCTACTTCCCTCAGGATTGGTTGGTTTGGTTATGGCGGGGTTAATCGCTGCTGTGATGTCGCACCTTTCAGGAGCGATAAATTCCTGCACCACCATTTTAACAATGGATGTTTATCTACCCTATATAAAGCCTAAATCCACAGAAAAGCAGTCGGTGAGGTTTGGTCGCATAACTGGTGTGGTCATTATTCTTTTGGGCATTATTTGTACCGGCTTGCTCTCCCTCTATTCTCATAAACCGATCTTTATCTATCTGATGAATGCATACGGGTATTTTACTCCAGGTATTGCAGCGATGTTTTTATTGGGTATCCTATGGAAGCGTACCACACATGCAGGGGCAGTTGCTGCGGGACTTTTAACCATTCCGTTGTCCCTGGCTATTGAGTATGGCTTTCCCGATATGCCGTTTTTTAACCGTACCGGCATTGTTTTTTGGGCTTGTATGCTGTGCTGTGTATTGGTTAGTCTGGCTACAAAACCTAAACCAGCCGCTGAGCTTGTTGGTTTGATCTGGACACGCGATAGTCTCTCTCTTCCTCTGGAGGAAAGGAAACAGCAGCGAGGCTTACGTAATCCGTTTATCTGGTGGGCCATTATCACGACCATAGTATTGTATTTCTATATCAAATACGCATAATCTGAGGGGTTTCTGGCTTTACCGGTATTTCTATTAGGTTTCTTAGGCGGTAAAACTATTTGAACTGTAATCCAGTGCTTTAAGTATGGTATTTATTTTTTAATATTGTTTTTTGTATACAAAAAAATAATATATTTGTATACATATGTTTTTCTGCTGATCAATGATTTGAATCTGAGAAATAGGAAAGCAGAGAATTTATAACATAGCGAATTAGGGTAAATGAAGAATTCTGTAAAAAAATGGTTGGTTTCACTTGGTCCCGGTATTGTCACTGCGGCTATTGTCTTTGGGCCCAGTAAAATTACGATCACCTCAAAAATGGGCGCAATGTACGGCTACAGTTTACTCTGGGTAGTGGTGGTTGCAATTTTCTTTATGATTGTTTTTACCTCTATTGGATCCAGGATTGGTATGGCTACTGATGATTCAATCTTAACTACTATTCGCAAAGAATATGGTAAATGGGTAGCTGGCTTAATGGGGGTTGGAATTTTTTTAGTTACCACTTCTTTTCAGGCTGGAAACTCTATTGGTATTGGTATTTCACTGTCTGAGGCTACAGGCACTCGGCCTGCTCCATGGATTATTCTTTTTAATCTAATAAGTATAGCATTGCTGTTTTTTCGCAACTTTTATCAAACACTGGAGCGCTTAATGATTGCCATTGTTGCTTTGATGCTATTTGCATTTTTGACTACCATGTTTCTGGTTAAGCCTGATATTTCGGGCATTTTCACAGGTTTTACTCCTTCCTTTCCACATGGCTCAACAGGTTTGGTCATTGCTTTTTCAGCTTCTTGTTTTTCTATTGTTGGCGCTTTTTATCAGGCTTATCTGATGCAGGCAAGGCAGAGAATCAATCCCGGTTCTGTATTGGAAAATAGCAAGGGTTTTATAGGAATGATCATCCTCGGTGTAATGAGTGCAGTGGTGATGATATGTGCGGCCGCGGTATTAAATAAGCAAGGTATTCCGGTAAACAAGGCGTCAGATATGGCTCTTGCCCTGGAGCCGCTTTTCGGTCATAATGCCTCATTGTTGTTTCTCGTAGGCTTATTTGGTGCGTCTTTCTCCTCGCTGGTAGGTAATGCAACTATAGGTGGTTCTTTGCTTTCTGATGGTTTTGGCTATGGGAGTCAGTTGGATTCAAAAGTGGTAAAGGGATTCATCGCATTGGTAATGGTTATAGGTAGTGTTGTTGCCGTAGGATATGAAAAACCACCATTAGAACTGATCATTTTTGCGCAGAGCATCACTATATTTTTAGTTCCTTTTATAGGTATTGCCATGTATACGCTTTCAAATAAGCGTAGCTTGATGGGAGAACATGTTAATACTCCATTTGCCAGGTATGCGGGCTTTGCCGGACTTTTGGTTCTTGCATTACTCGCTATATATAACTTTTACGAGTTGTTTTTGAAATAATGCTGTAAACGAACATAAACACACACACAATATGAGTAATTTAACCCTGTTAGAACAAGAGATACTGAAGCCCTCAGCGGCATTGGTTGAAGATGTCAGCCGTATTAAAGGCGATATCATGTTATTAGGTGTTGCCGGTAAAATGGGACCTTCGATGGCTCGTTTGGCGCGACAGGCAATTGATATTGCCGGAAGTGGTCAGCGTGTTATTGGCGTTTCCCGTTTTTCAGATCCTGCGTCACGTGCAGCACTTGAAGCATCAGGTGTGGAAACCATTGCTGCAGATTTGTTGAATGAAGCAGAGCTGGCTGCGCTTCCCGATGCGTCGAATGTGATCTATCTGGCAGGGCATAAATTTGGTACAACCGGTAAAGAGGCTTTTACCTGGGCAATGAATGCTTATTTGCCGGGCCGAGTGGCCGAGAAATATCGTAACTCCAATATCGTTGCTTTTTCTTCTGGGAATGTCTTGCCCTTTGTACCGGTTACATCTGGTGGGGTATCTGAAGAAACCAATCCTGAACCCATAGGTGAGTATGCACAATCTTGCCTGGGTAGAGAAAGGGTTTTTGAGTATTTTTCTCAAAAGAACAACACACCGATGTTAATTTACAGATTAAACTATGCTGTTGATTTCCGTTACGGCGTATTGGTAGAGATCGCAAAATCAGTACTTAGTGGTAAAGCGATCGACCTGCGTACTGAAAATGTGAACGTAATTTGGCAGGGCGATGCGAATGAAGTGGCCATCCGTTCATTATTACATTGTACAGCACCGGCAAAAATGCTAAATGTTACAGGGCCGGAAACATTGTCTACCAGATGGATTGCAGAACAGTTTGGAACCATCTTTAACAAACAGCCAAACTTTATTTATGAGAGTGCAGGTACTGCTTTGTTAAACAATGCTTCCGAATGTCACAGATTATTTGGTTACCCTAAAGTTACCGTAAGAGAAATTATTGAGCTCACCGCAACCTGGATGCAGGAAGGTGGTGAAGCATTAAATAAACCAACACATTTTCAGGAAAGATCAGGTAAATTTTAAGCTATGTCAACTCAATTATTATCTACAAAAAAGCAAGCTATTCTTCAGCAGGGAACAGTTATCCCGGCACATCCACTGGCCCTTAATGCCAGTCGTAATTTAAATGAAGCGAATCAGCGACAACTTACCCAATACTATCTTACTTCCGGTGCCGGTGGTGTAGCAGTAGGCGTACATAGTACCCAGTTTGCCATTCGAAATCCTGAAGTGAATTTATATGAAAAAGTACTGGCCCTCGCAGCGGAAGAAATCGTAAAGTCGGGGATTCAGGATAGCTTTATTAGTGTAGCGGGTATTTGTGGCGACACGCCTCAGGCTGTTCAGGAAGCAAAGATTGCGCTGCGTCATGGCTACGATATGGGCTTACTCAGTATGGGAAACTTACAGGATAAAACCGAGGCCCAGATTCTGGATCGCACCCGGGCAATAGCCGAAATTATGCCCGTGTTTGGGTTTTACCTGCAACCCAGTGTTGGTGGCCGGATTTTTTCTTATGATTTTTGGCTCCAGTTTGCAGATATAGAAAACGTTTTGGCCATTAAAGCCGCTCCGTTTAACCGCTATCAGACCCTGGATATGGTAAGGGCAGTATGTCATTCTAAAAGGAATGAAGAGATTACGCTTTATACAGGTAACGACGATAATATTGTTGCCGATCTGTTAACCAAATATGAGTTTGAAATAGGGGGACGAAAGATCACCAAAAGATTTGAGGGTGGTTTGCTGGGACATTGGGCAGTATGGACTCAAGCGGCTGTAAGGCTTTTCGAAGAGATTAAAGCTTGTCGTAATTCTGATTATAAAGATATGGCAGCCTTGTTGACAAAAGGTGTGGCTGTAACAGATATGAATGCTGCTATTTTTGATCCTGCGCATAGTTTTCATGGCTGTATCCCCGGTATTCACGAAGTATTAAGAAGACAGGGCTTGCTGGAAGGAATCTGGTGCCTTGATCCAAATGAAAAGCTATCAGATGGGCAGGCAGAAGAGATCAGTCGTGTTTGTAAGGCTTATCCGGAACTTACGGACGATGAGTTTGTAAGTTCATTTCTTGCAAAAAATATAACCGCGTAAATTAGAAACCAGGAAAAGATGATGCGTTTTATCAGAATTGTTGCTTTATTGCCTCTGGCAGGCTTGTTTATTCATTGCAATTCTTCCAAGCTTAGCAATCCGCCTGAACAACAGTTCCGGATAGGAGCGAGTACAGTTGGGATACAGTCGGTAGCGACGCATCTAAATGTGCCCTGGCAAATTGCATGGGGACCAGATCAGCAGATCTGGTATACGGAACAGTCGGGCAACATTAGCAAGGTAAATCCTGAGAACGGTAAAACTAAGCGGTTATTAACTGTTCCTGATGTTTTTCGCGACCGAACATCCGGCTTGTTAGGAATGACCTTGCATCCCGATATGAAAGCTCATCCTTATGTTTTTATCAATTATACTGGATATTCAAAAGAAAAGAACAAAGTCTCTAAAGTGGTTCGTTATACCTATAATGAGCTAAAAGATACACTGCTTAATCCTGTAGTTTTTCTGGAGTATCCAGCCTGGTCTTCGCACTTCGGTTCCCGCATTGTGATCGCACCGGATGGGATGGTGATGATCTCTACAGGAGATGGTGCTCAGGATGGTAATGCACAAAATATCAAATCTCCAAATGGGAAAGTGCTGCGGTATAATTTAGAGGGGAAGATTCCTGTTGATAATCCGGTTAAGGGGAATGCAGTATGGGCCTGGGGACTTCGTAATCCTCAGGGACTTGTATATGCTAATGGCAAGTTATATTGTTCCGACCATGGTGATGCTACTGATGATGAGGTTAACCTGATTCGCAAAGGAGCCAATTACGGATGGCCGTTTATAGAAGGTTTTGTAGATACTGAGAAGGAAAAACCCTTCGCCAAAGATGCTATAGTTATTGCTCCATTAAGATCATGGACGCCAACAATTGCACCGGCAGGGATGGCTTATTATTCATCTGATAAAATCCCAGAACTTAAAGGCAGCCTGCTCTTAACTACGTTAAAAGGAAATAGTCTGCATTCCTTAACTTTGAATACCACCGGAACTGGCATCACTAAAGAGCTGAATTACTTTGAAAAAACATTTGGCAGGCTGCGTTCCGTATGTGTTTCTCCTGCCGGGGATGTGTATGTAGCTACAAGTAACCGCGACTGGAATCCTAATGCTGCTCCGGCTAAAAATGACGACAGAATCATCCGGATTTATCGCCTGGATGCAAAACATGCTAATCCAACAGCAAAATCGGCTGTTATTGTGCATAAAAGTACTGCGGTGTTGAATAAGGGCGCACTGCTTTATACCAATTACTGTGCATCTTGCCATAAAGAGGACGGTAAGGGGATTGAAAATGCTTTTCCTGCCTTGTTAAAATCACCGGTAGTTGCCGGAGATAAAAATCAACTGATGCATACTGTGCTAAATGGTAAAAATGCAATGCCTAAATTTTCCTTTATTGAGGATAATGATCTGGCCGTTTTGCTTAGTTATGTCCGTAAACAGTTTGGGCCCGGAGCTGATGCTGTGTCCGCTGCTGATATAAAATCTGCAAAGAAGTAGTCTTAAAACAATTCTCTGATTCCCTATGTTTTAGCTAACAGAATCCTCTATTGGATAGGCTTAAACAATTAAAAAAAATGGGAACAGAAACCTTAATGACCCTCGCTATTATAATCGTATTATTCTTCATGGGGGTAAAAATAGTTCGGCCAACGCATAGAGGGCTGATCGAAAGGCTCGGAAAATACACGAAGTTTGCTCAGCCCGGCTTTCACTGGATTATTCCCTTTATCGATAAAATGTATGTGATCAACATCACTGAACAGATGGTAGATGCACAGCCACAGGAAATTATAACCAACGATAACCTGAACGCCAGCGTGGATGCGCAGGTTTATTTCAGGGTAATGGAAAATGAAGAAAGTGTGAAAAGTTCGCTGTACAATGTGAACAACTACAAATTACAAATTGTAAATCTTGCCCGTACCACGCTGAGGAATATTATAGGCACCCTTACTTTAAGGTCGGCAAATAGCGAAAGGGGAAAAATCAACGCTGAATTACACAATACCTTAAGAAATGAAACTGCAACCTGGGGAATTGTAATTGTGCGTACAGAATTAAAAGAGATCGATCCGCCTAAAGATGTACAGGAGACCATGAATAAAGTCGTAAAAGCAGAAAATGAGAAGATAGCAGCTATCGATTATGCAACGGCAACGGAAACAGCGGCAGATGGAGTGAAACGCGCAAAGATCAAAGAAGCAGAAGGATCAAGACAGGCAAAAATTCTGCATGCTGAAGGTGATGCTGAGGCCATTAAGCTGGTGAATGATGCGGCTAACGAGTACTTTATAGGCAATGCACAATTGTTAAGAAAGTTAGAAATGGTTGAGAATTCATTAAGGTCTAATGCTAAAATTGTGATCCCAACCGGTTCAGAACTGGTAAATGTTATTGGTGAAATGGCCGGAATATTTCCAGTGGACCTAAAGAAAGGCAGGGAACGTGAAAAACTATCAAATGAAGATTGATCCTATCCAGCAGCTGTGTATCAATACCGTTCGTGTATTGTCTATTGATGCTGTTCAAAGGGCAAATTCAGGACATCCTGGAACACCAATGGGGCTAGCGCCCATTGGTCATGTTTTGTGGACTGAAAGCATGACTTACAACCCAAAAAATCCGGAATGGGCAAATCGCGACCGTTTTATATTGTCTGCCGGACATGCTTGCATGTTACAATATAGCTTTTTGTATTTAACGGGCTACGATATTACCATGAATGATATGAAGTCTTTCAGGCAATTACACAGCAAAACTGCCGGACACCCGGAGTATGGATTGTTGGCTGGGATCGAAGTAACCACAGGGCCATTGGGACAAGGTTTTGCCAATGGAATAGGCTTTGCAATTGCCCAAAAACATATGGCTAGACGTTACAATAAACCTGGTTTTGATTTGTTTGATTATAAAATTTATGCCATCTGCAGTGATGGAGATATGATGGAAGGCGTCAGTTCTGAAGCCGCTTCTATCGCAGGGCATCTGCAACTGGGCAATATCATTTACCTATACGATGATAACCACATTACGATTGAAGGAAATACAGAGCTGGCCTTTGATGAAGATGTAGCACAACGCTTTGAAGCCTATGGTTGGCATGTACAGGTGTTGCCGGATGGAAATGATATTGATGCGCTTTCAGCAGCCATTAAAAATGCCCAAAAAGAAACTAAACGTCCTTCATTGATTAAGGTGCGGACCCATATTGGTTATGGTAGTCCGAATAAAATGGATACAGCAGCTGCTCATGGTGCCCCATTAGGCGAAGATGAGGTGAAGCTGGTGAAGAAAAATCTTGGCTTTGATCCAGACAAGCACTTTGAAGTGTCGCCTGAGGTTCAGCGTTATTATCGTGAAGCAGGGAAGAGAGGGATTAAAAAAGAGCAGGAATGGAATGAATTGTATAAGCGCTACAAAGAAAAGCATACAGCGTTGGCCAGTGAATATGAATTAATAAGCAGTGGTAAACTGCCTGAAGGATGGAAAGAGAAATTGCCGGTTTTTAAAGCTGGGGAAGAAAAAATAGCAACCCGTAAAGCATCAGGGAAAGTGCTGAATGCGATTGCTGGTGATCTACCTAATTTGATGGGCGGTTCTGCTGATCTTTCGCCTTCCACTGATACTGACCTGAAAGCGTATGAATCATTTTCTTCAGGACACTACAGCGGCCGTATTTTTCATTTCGGAGTTAGGGAACATGCTATGGGAGCCATATTGAATGGAATGGCACTAAGTAAATGCATTATTCCTTACGGCGCTACATTTCTTATATTTTCAGATTATATGCGGCCGCCTATTCGGCTGGCAGCGATCATGAAAATCCGGCCAATATTTATTTACACGCACGATAGTATAGCTTTGGGAGAAGATGGTACCACCCATCAACCTGTAGAGCAGCTGATCGGTTTAAGGTCGGTCCCTAATTTAACGGTGATCCGTCCGGCGGATGCAAATGAAACTGCCCAGGCATGGCGGGTAGCACTCGAGCATTCCGGTGGTCCGGTCGCCCTGATTTTAACCAGGCAGGAACTGCCGGTTATTGACCAGGAAAAATATACCAAAGCGACTAAACTTGAAAAGGGAGCCTATATACTTTCAGAATCTGAAAAACCAGCACAGATTATACTGATAGGTACAGGCTCGGAAGTTCAGTTGTTATTAAATGCTCAGCAACAATTGAAAGCCAAAAATGTTGCAGCAAGGGTGATCAGTATGCCTTCCTGGGAATTGTTCGAAAAGCAAGATGACGTTTACAAAGAAAAGATCTTTCCAAAAGCTTTAAGAAAACGATTGGCCGTAGAAGCAGGATCTCCATTGGGTTGGCATAAATATGTAACCGATGAGGGCGATGTAATTGGCATCAATAAATTTGGCGAATCTGCTCCTGGTGAAGAAGTGTGGGAAGAATATGGCTTTACTGCAGAAAATGTGGTAAAAAGAGCAATGGCATTACTGGAGGAACTTAAATCCTCCGTTTAATTATACACATCGTTATGTACACATTGGAACTTAAAAATATCGCTGAAAGGCTTATGGCCGACGATAAAGGATTGTTAGCAATGGATGAAAGTCTGGGAACCTGTAACAAAAGGTTCAAAGCATTGGGGATACCGGAAACAGAAGAATTCAGACGAAAGTATCGGGAATTGATAGTGACTACGCCCAATTTGGAAGAAAGCATCAGTGGTGCAATTCTTTTTGAGGAAACGCTTTATCAAAAAACAGAAACCGGCACCTCCTTTCTGGATATACTGGAGCATAAAGGAATTATTTCAGGAATAAAAGTCGATAAGGGAGTTGTTTTATTACCGAAATTTCCAGGCGAGAAGATCGCAGAAGGGCTGGATGGAATGCGTGAACGGTTAGCGGGCTATTATGAGCTGGGTTTACGGTTCGCCAAGTTTCGCGCAGTTATTGCCATTGATGAGGGAATTCCTACAAAAACCTGCATAAAAGCGAATGCTTTTACCCTGGGGAGGTACGCTGCGCTTTGTCAGGAAGCCGGAATTGTGCCTGTTGTAGAGCCTGAAGTGCTTATGGATGGGGATCATAGCATTCAACGATGTGCCGAGGTTACACGGGATGTATTGAAGGCAGTTTTTAATGAATTGTACGAACAACGGGTTTCGCTGGAAGGAATGATCCTAAAGCCGAATATGATTTTGCCGGGATTGGCCTGTTCAGATCAGCGCGATACAGAGGAAATCGCCGCAGAGACCATCACTTCTTTTCTTAGAGTAGTTCCTGCTGCTGTAGGAGGTATTGCATTCCTTTCCGGTGGACAAGCTTATCAGCTTGCTTCGGAACGTTTAAATATGATGCAGCATAGGTACGGACAATTGATGCCATGGCCTTTAACGTTTTCTTTTTCAAGGGCCATACAGCAGCCAGCTCTGGATATCTGGAAAGGGGAAGACAAGAATAAGGAGGCTGCCCAGGAAATGTTGTACCATCGTGCCGCTTGTAATAGCGCCGCCCGCAGGGCAGAATATAGCGCGGCAATGGAGCAAATTAAGGCCTAATAACCCGATGAGCTGATTTACCTCCGCTTAAAGTGAATTTTAAAAGTGGTACCCTTGTCCACTTCGCTTTCCACGTAAACCTTTCCGCCCATTGCTTCTATCTGGTTTTTGGTGATAAATAAGCCTATTCCCCGGGCGTCTTTATTACCGTGGAAAGTTTTATACATACCGAACATTTTATCTCTGTTGAGGTTTAAATCGATGCCCAGGCCATTATCTTGTATACTTAAAATCACTAAATTATCTTTTGTTTCGGCTGAGAGTTTAATCACGGGTTTTCGTTCTTTAGCGTGATACTTGATAGAATTGGTTAAAAAATTAAGTAAGATACTATCCAGGTAGGCGGGGACTGCGCTGATGATAATATTTTTCTCTACCTCGTTGATACATTTCACTCTTTCAGCCTTTAATAGCGCCTCAATACTTCCAATGGCCCCATTTATGGCTTTGCCAAGGTTGACTTCCGTTAAGTTTTCATGCGTTGTGGTATTTACGGCAACCACTTCATTCAGGTGGCCAACGGTTTCCTGAAGATTGGTGGCTGCATGGCGAAACATCTTGAACAATTCATTTCTGGAATGTTCATCTGTATCAGTCTCTATAAAACTAAGCAGCATGGTAAGGTTTCCGGAATGGGAGCGGAGGTTATGGGAAACAATATGTGCAAAATTGAGTAGTCGTCTGTTTTGGTCGTTGGTTACAGCTAAAACAGATTTAACTTCAATTTCAGCCTCTTTGATTTTACTGATGTCTGTGATTTGTGAGATAAAGTGAAGTGGTTTTCCATAGCTATCTTTTACAATAGATACTGCTAAAATGGCCCAAACGATCTGGCCGTTTTTATGAAAGTACCTCTTTTCCATCTGGTAAGATTCTCTTTTTCCTTCAAGGGCCTCATTCACCAGGTTTAAATCTTTATCCAGGTCATCAGGGTGGGTAATGTCCTGAAAGGCAAGTTTTATCAATTCTGATGAGGTGTATCCGAGAATTTCAGATAAGCTGTTGTTAATGCGAAGCCATTTTCCTTTTAAACTTACAATAGCCATTCCTATCGCTGCATTTTCAAAAGCCCGTTGAAATCTCTCTTCACTGATCCTGAATCTTTCATTCAGATATTGAAACTCCTGTGCTAAATCAATAGGCTTATTAAGTTGTTTGACTCTCCGGCGGCCATGAGCGGGGATAGCCTGTTTAATGGCAATGAACAAACCTGATGGATTGCCATCTTTGTTTTCGGTAATAAGTCCTGTGCAAATGGTTTGTAACACAGAGCCATCAAAATGTCGATAAGACACATGATATTGAGCCGCGGGGTCGAAATCTTTACCATCCAGATTTTCTATTAGTTTTTGCAGCTCATCTTCCTGAATAATTGATTCGCGTTTGGTTATTTTGTCCGATACATCATAACCTAAAGTTTGTTTGCATTCTGGGTTTGTCCAAATTTGCTGAATATCTTCTAAATTACAATACCAGAATCCCTTTGGTGGTGAATCAATAATGAAATTCAGAAGTCGGTCGTTTGTTTTTATCAGTTGATAAAAATCATTTTTCAGCGTTCCCATAAAATATCTATATCCCTGATTGTCTGGCTTATTGACTAAGCACTACATTGTATTAATTTACGAATTATAAGTAGTATTTTTCAATTGCTAATTGAAATTTTTATTACAAGGGTGTGGTGCTATAAACTGTCCGGTAGCTTTTCCGCCAAACGTAAATAAGGAGGGTGCAAATGATGAACAAAAGAAGTGCTCGGATTATCCGGATACACTTTGTAATAGTCCTCATCCGCAAGTAATAAAACCATATTTCCTGTCCTCACATAGTTACTGCTGTCGAAATATTTAGGCGGCGTATAACCCGGAATTTGTTCCTTTACCATTTTAGAGGTAAACGTACCCAGGTATTTTTGATAATTTCTTTGTGCTCTTCTGGTAGGTTTATCTAAACGATTGAAAGCATACCTCATGGCCAGGTTCTTAGGGAAAGGCATTTTGCTAATTGTTGCTTTCACGTTTGTAAAAGGATTCGTTGCGTTAAAATCATTAAGGGTTTGGACAGACATCGGTGTTTCGGGAACCCAATCGGCAGAGTTAACCATGTTGTAGGCCCAATTGCGTGTGGTAGCTTCATAATCGTAGGCGAAAAATAAGTTTCCGGGTTTAGGAGCTGCGGTGCAATAGGTTTTAAAACGGATATCGGCTGGCACCTGGTTCTGTTGTTGCAAATTGTATAAGTAGGCCGTTAGCAGGTAAGCAATGGCACCACCCTGACTATGTCCCGTAATGATCACCTCTTTGATACCTTGTTTATAGCAGGAGTCAATTTTATGAAGAATGCCTTTCGACATAAAGGCGAGACTGATCATCCAGCCGGTATGAACTGCTGCTTTCGGGTTCGCGGCAAGCTGGTATTTGAACGTATCTGTTTTTGATATCTGCAACTCACCCGTTGCAGGTATCATAGCGGCATAAAAATTGGCCAGCCAGCTGACCGTATTTTGAGTTGTACCTCTTAAACTGATCACGGCAGTTGAACTCAATGTATCATTTGGCTTTCCTACCCACAAATCCCAGCGATTATCCAGTCCCGTTACGGGAGACCGGTAGTCCATTTTATAGTGTACAGGTTCAGGAAAGGTTTTTACATAATCCCCCTCTCCAAAGCGGGAAGATATTTTCAACATTTCTATACATTCGGCTTTGTTGAAGCCTGGTTTAAGTAGCTGTGCATAACTGGATCCGAAAATCAGGATGGATAAAAAAGCAGTTAAATAAATGGTCTTTTTCATTTCTTTAGTTTAAGCTGTATTTGTTATTTTCCTTTCAGCCAGGTTTTCATCCGTTTAAAAAAATCTTTTTTTAAGGGCTTAGGCTTGCCATCGTGAGTTACCTGATGGGTATAGTTATATTGGAGTTGCTGCGTGTATGCAGATAAATGCGGTGCCGATTTAAGTTCTTCTAAAAAAGGGACAACATTATGGTTGAGGGTTGCATTGAGAGAAATCCCCTGATATTCACTCCTCACTACTTCAGCTGCATTTTTATTGATGGCCGGGCTGCCATTTTCAGCAAAGTAATCCATATGGAAAATCTCAGGGTCCAGCTTCCTTAGTCTTTTGGTTCCCTTTCTTTCGTTTCTCCATGGGTGTTCATTGGCCATTAATTGTTGTTTTAAAAAGGCCTTGTCCCATAGTGATACCTGGTGCGACATTAAGAAGTCACTTTCTTTATTATTTAAAACGGAGACATTGAAGCCTTTAATGAACATATCTGTGCTGTTTGTTTTAAAAACAGGTGATGAGTTGAGTTTAACCAAGGGCCATTTATTTGCTAAAACTAAATCGAAAAGTTGGGTAAATACTTCTTCATCTACGGGTTTGCTTAGCCACATGTCTTCCTGAAAATAGATCACGTAGTCTTCGTCAATCTGATCAAGCAAATTTGAAAGACGGTTGGTCCATTCTCCCTTACCTGATTTGATATTTTTAAAATGCTTAAAGTCAACCGATTTCTCTTCAGTTGCAAAATAATAATTTACCGGGATTTCAAAATCCCAATATTTTGAAAAAAAATACTCAAAACCTTTAAACAGCAATTCGTATCTATCGCAGGCATGTACAATTACTGCTATTTTATTTTTTATCATATTTCGTTAAATCGGTCCTTCATGCCTAGTAATCCAAGGAGGCCTCCGGTATGTAAAGCTACTATTTTGTCTGTGGGTTTAAAATACCTATCCGTGTACAGGCTATCAATTGCATAAAACATTTTTGCCGTATACACCGGATCGATCAGCATACCTTCTGCTGCGGTAAATTTCTTGATGAAATCAATTAATACGGGAGTGGTTTTCGCATAACCTCCAAAATGAAAATTGGTATGAAGTACCAGCTGATCATTGCGGCCTGTATATTTTAGAATTTCATCCGCAATAAAATCTCCCCCCTTTAAAACAGGAATAACATGTAAGGTGGTTTTTAGTCCGTGTTGATAGATGCCACTTAATAAACCAGCTGCAGTGGTCCCTGTTCCGGCAGCACAAAACAAATGATCGATGTCATTGGGTAATTCGGCAATGATTTCAGCGCATCCTTTTACGGCTTCGGCACTGGCCCCACCTTCATCAACGAAAAAAGCATTGCTATCTTCTGAAAAATACTTCTCAAATAATGATGCTTTGTGTTTATAACTTAGTCTGTCGGTAAAAATCAACTTCATGCCGTATAGTTTACATAACAGTAGCATTTCGTTATTCACACACGCTATTTTCTCTCCACGTACAAAAGCCGTACATTTTAAACCTTTTCTTGAGCAGGCAGCAGCCGTTGCCACGAGGTGATTGGAGTAGGCGCCACCAAAGGTTACCAAATGGTTTTTTTGTTGTTCGCTGGCAGCGGCTAAGATATATTTAAGCTTGCGCCATTTGTTCCCAGAAATATATGGATCAATTAAATCATCTCTCTTTACGAAAATCTGATTCTCAGAAAAATGCTTTAACTGCTGCAGTGGACTGTATATATCTGTAAACATCGCTACAAATATAGAGGCCTTTTGCTTTTAGCTGTTAATGTTTGAAATAAATCTTTTTAATCAGATAAGGGAAGAAATTGAGGATGATGATTACGTTTTGAGTAAAATTTTTCATAAGCGTGGTTTTTGTTTTTTCATTAATTATGAAGTAGTTATGCGCTTATCTGCAGGTTGTATAGCAGGTGAGTTTATAACGGTTTCGTTAATTCTGTGTTAGGTATACAGTGATGGTTAACAAAAAGCAGACCAATTCTTTTAAATATGTAATTGTTAAAGGTTAGTTTTGTAGAATGGAACCTGCAAAGCTAAAAGCTGCTGCAAGCTCCATTACCGAATAAATAAGAATAGAAATTAAATGGAAAACATTACCGAACCGGAATTAGAGGAGCAGGATTTATATGAGCATTTTAATATTGTTGTAGATAAAGGACAATCTTTGCTGCGCGTCGACAAGTTTTTGATGCAGCGCATGGAAAATGCGTCGCGTAACCGTATACAAAATGCAATTGATGCCGGGAATGTACTGGTTAATCAGAAAACGGTTAAACCGAGTTATAAGGTAAAACCTTTGGATGAAATATCCATTGTATTTCCACATCCACCCCGTGATACTGAAGTTTATCCGGAAGATATTCCTCTTGATATTGTATATGAAGATGAAGACCTCCTGGTAGTCAACAAGGTTGCCGGAATGGTGGTGCACCCGGGTTTTAATAACTATACAGGAACCCTGGTTAACGCACTTGCTTTCCATTTTGAGCAATTGCCACAGCTACCGGGCAACGAAGGACGCCCGGGTTTGGTGCATCGTATTGATAAAGATACCTCTGGATTGCTGCTGATCAGTAAGAACGAGATTACAATGACTAAACTGGCAAAACAGTTTTTCGACCATAGCATTACCCGTAAATATGTAGCCCTGGCATGGGGAGATATTGAGGATAATGGTACTGTTACCGGCTATATTGGTCGTAGTGCAAAGAACAGAATTGTGATGGATGTTTATGATGATGAAGAAAAAGGTAAGTGGTCGGTAACACATTATAAGGTGTTAGAACGTTTAGGTTATGTAACCCTAATTAGTTGTCAGCTTGAAACTGGCCGTACACATCAAATCAGAGCACATATGCAACATATTGGTCACCCTTTATTTAACGATGCCAATTACGGTGGAGATAAAATATTAAAAGGCACTACCTTTAATAAGTACAAGCAATTTGTACAGAATTGTTTTGGAATTTTGCCACGTCAGGCGCTTCACGCACAAACTTTAGGATTTATTCATCCGCGTACTAAAAAGTATATGGAATTTGAAGCACCTTTGCCTTCCGATTTCGATTCGGCATTGAATAAATGGAGAAATTACATTGTACAACCAAGTTAAGGCCCTCGCCAATCATAAATGCAACACGAATATATTTTACATAATGACGAGTTTGTTCTCGTTAATCACCCGATTCTAACGGCTGGTAACCGTGGATTCAAATATGGCGACGGACTCTTTGAGACGATGCGCATGTGCAACGGCAAGCTTAAATTTGCCGAGCTACATGCGGACCGGTTAAGGGCGGGAATGGTAGCCCTTAAAATGGAAGGCAGTGCCTTGCTCGATGAGTATTTTTTGAAGCAAAAGACTGCAGAACTTTGCAAAAAGAATAAATTAAAGGAGAATGTACGCTTTAGACTGTCGGTTTACAGAGCAGGCGATGGATTATATACCCCTAACAGTAACAAGGCAGGCTATGTTTTAGAAGCTTCGGCATTGGAAGAAAGCAATTATGAACTCAATAAGAAAGGATTGATTATTGATGTTTTTGATGAATTGACGAAACCGGTAAACAGTCTTTCCAACTATAAAACAAGTAATGCTTTGTTGTATGTGATGGCTGGGTTGTATAAAAAACAGCACAGACTTGATGACGCTTTCATTCTAAACCAGCATGGCTTTTTATGTGAAAGTATCAGTTCCAATATTTTCGTGGTGTACGACAAAAAGATTTATACCCCCGCATTATCAGAAGGCTGTGTAGCCGGAGTGATGCGTAATGTAGTGATGGGGATGGCCCGATCGCACGATATTGAGGTGATTGAGGCGCAGATTAATCCTGAAATTTTAAAAGCAGCAGAAGAGATATTCATAACCAATGCCATCAGTGGAATCCGCTGGGTAATGGGATATGGTCGCAAGCGTTATTTTAATGAGATCACTAAGCTCTTAAGTGCTAAGCTAAATACCTTATAATTCCTGCGGAAACTATTAACGATAAAGAATGATAAGCGGGCAAGAGAAATTGTCCGCTTATCCTATTGGTTATAGTCGCATACCTCTTAAAAACTCTTCAACTTTCATGCGTTTCTTACCTTCGTACTGCAAATCGGTAACTTTAATGAAACCATCTTTTGCAGCGAATTTTAGGTAGCTTTTGCCATCGGATAAAAAGGCTCCTGGAGAAATACCCGGTTCATTCTCTTCAAATTCAGCTTTAAAAACCTTAAGTGTTTTATCGTTTAATTTGGTGAAAGCAGTAGGATATGGGCTTAATCCGCGGATCAGGTTATAGATGCTACTCCCTGGCTGATTCCAATCAATTAAGCAGTGTTCTTTAAATATTTTTGGGGCATGCTTAAGTTCGTCACTTTGAATTTGTGGTTGTTCTTTGTAATCTCCCGCTTCAATTGCCTTCACTGTCTTTACCAGTAAACCTGCACCAACGTTCATCAGGTTATCATGTAAATCTCCAGCCGTATCATCAGCTGCAATTTTTACTTTTTCAGCAAAGATGATGTCACCAGTATCAATTTCATGTTTCAAAAAGAAGGTGGTTACGCCACTTTCCTTTTCGCCATTGATGATAGCATGGTTAATAGGGGCAGCTCCACGATATTGAGGCAATAAGGATCCATGTAGATTGATGGTGCCTTTAGGGGGCATGTTCCATACCATTTCAGGTAACATCCTGAATGCTACCACTACATGAAGATCTGCATTTAAAGCCTTTAATTCTTCAATAAATACAGGGTCTTTAAGCTTTAAAGGTTGTAGTACTTTCAGCCCTTTTGATATTGCATACTGCTTAACTGCACTTTCCTGTAGTTTTTGACCACGACCTGCAGGCTTATCAGCAGCGGTAACCACACCAACAACATTAAACCCAGCCTCAACTAAAGCACTTAAAGAAGCAACTGCAAAATCGGGCGTACCCATAAAAACTATATTCATACCTGTCTGTTTGTTTAACAACAGCAAAATAACTAAAAATTTAACGCATATTTTATTCAATGTATACAGCCCAGCCCTTAGATGACCTTAAAGATAGTGGCCTGGTTTATTCAACAGATAGCCAGCCAGGCATATACAGGAAGGGGCAGTCCGGAAAGTTTTATTATGTAGATAAGGACGGCAAGCGGATTATGAAAAAGTGCTGATGCAGTTTTTAAGCGCAACCCAAAAGAATAAATTGTAACTTATTCTTTTGGGGCTTTTTTTATTGGATGTACCGGTTGCTCATCCTCTTCGCGCTGTTTAGCAGGGTTCTTGAAATTGGGCTCTATACCCTTGTAGACTTCATCCTCCGGTTTTTTTACCACTTTATCACCTTCAGGAACCTTATCTTTCGGAATTTCTTCCTGATAGTTACTACCTGGGGTATCGCTTTTCTTTTTAGGCTGGTTTTTCATATCCATTTGTTTATAAATAACCAATTAGTTACTTATGGATACAACAAATACTTTTTACGCATTGTTTTGTATTTGCTCAATCCCGGCTCCCAGCTTGCCCTGATTTCTTTTTCCGATTTCCCGGCAATGATCTGTTTCCTGAAATCAGCAACTCCAATAAGTCTTTCAATCACTCCCATTTGCTTGCTTAGCTTAGAATTAAAGAAGTCGCCTTTGTTTGGCGAAGCTTTATACAGTTCAATGATCCAGCCCAGGTTAATCTGTTTCGTTTTTCTAAAATTGGAAACATCATAATTTCTTAAGTCTAAACCATAACAAACCTGGTTCATGAATAGCGGTGTTTCTGCCATTCCTTTAATGCTTACAGGGGTGAATGAAAAGCTATACTTGCCTTTTAAAGCCGGTGCTCCCACTACAGTAAAGGGGAATTGGGTACCACGACCATGGTTTAAATAAGTGCCTTCAAACAAGCATGTAGAAGGGTATAACAAGATAGATTGGGCTGTATTCAGATTAGGGGAAGGCTTTACAGGCAATTCATAAGGCATGTCATGTGTATAATTTGCTACCTTGATGATCTTGATCCTGCACTTCAGTTTATTATCCAGCCAGCCTTCACCATTTAGCATTTGTGCATATTCACCTACGGTTAAACCATGTACAATTGGAATGGGTTTTAAGCCAATACCTGATTTGAATTGCGGGTCTAGTATTGGTCCGTCAATATAAAATCCATTGGGGTTGGGTCTGTCCAGGATCAGTACTTCTTTATTATGCTCAGCACAAGCTTCCATTACATGTTGCAATGTATTGATGTAGGTATAAAAGCGTACACCAACATCCTGAATGTCGAATACCATCACATCTACATCAGCGAGGTCTTCTTTTGTCGGAATTGAATGCTTGCCATATAAGGAAACGGCCTTGATGCCTGTTTTTTTATCCACATCATCATCAACATGTATCCCGGCACTGGCATCTCCTCTAAAACCATGTTCAGGACCAAAAATCTTAACAATATTTACCTCTAGTTTCAACAGACTATCTACCGTAGTTTCTTTACCAATAATTGAGGTCGGGTTAACCACCATGCCCACGCGTTTCCCTTTTAAATAGGGTACATAGAGGTCGGTTTGTTCTGCCCCTGTAATTAATTTTTCTTGCCTGGGTTTATCAATATCTTCAGCCTTTATCTTATATGGATTTGGAACGGCTGGATTAAAGGCTACAGAAGCGGAAGGACCGCAGGCCAGTAGTACAGATGAAAGAAGTAAAGCCTGGAAGAGTTGTGTTAAGGATTGTGCCATTTAAGAACCTTTTTAATTTTAAATACTTTAAATCGAAATCAAATAACCATTTTTGCTAAGTTACCATTTATTGCAGAAGGTTGAATACAGAATATTTCATAGCAGGGCGGATAGCCATAAAATCAGAGCGTACTTTTTCTAAGCTTATTGTTCGGATAGCGATAGCAGGCGTGATGCTTAGTCTGGCCGTGATGATGCTTTCTGTGGCCATTATAAAAGGATTTAAAACAGAAATACAAGAAAAGGTAAGAGGTTACATCGGTGATGTAAGGATATTTAAGCATGGCTTAAACAATTCCTTTGAACTGACTCCCTTTGTCCCCGAAAAGGAAACCATAGCTCAGCTAAAAAATAATCCAGAGGTCGAGTTCTATCAACCATATGCAACCAAGCCAGCAATTATTTCAGCCAATAATGAGATTGAAGGGATTAATTTTAAAGGGATAGATAAGA
This sequence comes from Pedobacter nyackensis, assembly GCF_900176505.1. Lineage (GTDB taxonomy): Bacteria > Bacteroidota > Bacteroidia > Sphingobacteriales > Sphingobacteriaceae > Pedobacter > Pedobacter nyackensis. The sequence goes on from NZ_FWYB01000001.1 coordinate 94,025, forward strand.
CTTTTAACTGGGATTATATCCGTAAACACCTGGTAAGCGGTGATGTGATCGACTTTACCGATAGTGTTAAGGCGACCAAGCAGATCCTCATTTCCCAGTTCACTGCTAACCGATTGAAATTAAAGGTGGGTGATGATTTTATCATGTATTTTGTACAAAATCCTCCAAGAAAACGTCCCTTTAAAATTGTGGGGATATATGATATTGGTGTTGAAGAGATTGATAAGGGCTTTGTAATCGGCGACCTGAATATTATCAGAAGGCTGAATAACTGGAAACCTGATGAAATCGGAGGTATTGAGATCAGGATCAAGGATTTTGCTAAGTTAAAGGCCGTTTCTGATGGTATTTATGAAAATATGGAGCTGAAGTTAAAGTCAGAATCGGTTTCTGAATACTTTCCGGCCATATTTACCTGGCTTTCCTTGTTGGATGTCAACACAAAAGTACTGTTGGTGCTGATGATGGTAGTAGGAGTAATCAATATGGTAACGGCTTTGCTGATTATGATTCTTGAACGAACCAATATGATCGGAATTCTGAAAGCGTTTGGTATGTCGGACTATAGCGTAATGAAAATATTTCTGTACAACGCTTTATACCTGGTTGGTCTGGGCTTATTGCTTGGTAATATATTGGGACTGGGATTAGGCTTTTTGCAGCAGTACACGCACATCTATAAGCTAGATCAGTCGTCCTATTACTTATCTTATGTGCCGGTCGAAATTCACTTTGCTGACGTACTCGTTTTAAACCTTGCTACCATAGTTATTTGCTTTATGGTACTTATCCTGCCTTCCATGTTGGTCAGCAGAATAAGCCCTTTAAAAGCAATCAGGTTTAAATAATTATTTGGCTTTCTTAACGTAAGTGTCAAGCCAGCTATTCATTTCCCATAACATATGAAGCAGGTTCTCTTTACCCGCATAACTATGAGATTCGTATGGTAAAAATACAAACCGTGTAGTTCCTCCATGTCCTTTTATGGCATTGAATAATCTTTCACTGTTTATTGGGAATGTGCCCGGATTGTTATCCGAATCCCCATGGATTAGCAATAAAGGTGTTTTAATTTTGTCGGCATAGCTGAATGGACTCATTTCATAGTACAACTGTGGAACCTCCCAATAGGTGCGCTCTTCATTTTGAAATCCAAAAGGAGTGAGGGTTCTGTTGTAAGCACCACTGCGAGCAAGCCCCGCTTTAAACAAATTGGTATGCGCTAGTAAGTTTGAGGTCATGAAAGCCCCATAGCTATGTCCACCAACGGCCATACGGTTTCTATCACCTACACCCAGATCTACCAGTTTGTTAATTGCTGCTTCGGCATTCAGTTTTAACTGGTTTACAAAAGTATCATTTGGTTTCTTCCCATCTACTGCTACAATAGGCATTTCGGCATTATCCAGTACAGCATATCCCTGAGTTACCCAATAAATAGGTGAAGCCCAGCTGATGGTCGTAAAGCGATCTTTGGAGCCCCTGATTTGTGCTGCATCGGTAGCAGAGTTGAATTCACGTGGGTAAGCCCATAGGAGTACCGGAAGGGGGCCATCTTTGACTTTGTCGTAGCCTTTAGGTAGGTATAAGTCGCCTGTTAAGTCTACACCATCAGCGCGTTTGTAAGTGACCTTTTCTTTGCTAACACCTTCCAATGAAGGATATGGATTACTGAAGTTGGTGATTTGTCTGTCAGCTAGCCTAAGTACTAAATTCTTAATGAAATAATTGGGCATATCTTTCTGCGATTCTTTTCGCGTCAAGAGCACAAGCTTATTGGCATCTAATACATCGATCACCTGCTCGAAATTTCCTTCAGCACTGCGCCAGATGATTTCGTTCTTTTTCGTATTCAGGTCAAATTTAGCCAGAAAGGGTAAGTCGCCTTTTGGAGAAGATCCCGTTGTATTGTTCATCAACATTTTTGTACCATTGTCCAGCAACTGAATTACCTGCCTGCCGTACTTGTTTTTGGTGGTCGTTGGACTTCCAGGATCACCATAAGCATCGGTTTGGTTGCGTTCAAACAAAGTTTCAAGGCTACCTGTAGTGGGGTTATACCTGCTTACTTTTACGGTTTGTTTGCTACGCAGGCCTTCTTGTACCAGAGCTAGTGTAGCGTCGGCCCAGCTGATTCCGCGATAGCGCGTCTGTGTTTTGAATAGTTCTTTGGCTTCACCTGTAAAAGGGGCACTTAATGCATAAACGGCATCATGGTAATCAACTTTCGACTTAATCAGTCCGCTATCTAAAGGCTTTGCCCAGATCAAAGTTGCAGGCTCATCATCGCGCCATTCGAAACCCCTTTGTACATTCTGTGTATTGTCATAGCCGGAAGGTGTGCCTTCAGTAGAAGGCAGTTGCACAATTTCTTTGACAAGTTTACCATTCAGGTCGGTTACCGCCAGCGTAGATGGAAAACCATTGGCTGAAACCAGGTAAGAGAATGGTTTCCTGATAGTTTTTACCAGCAGGTAGCTTTTATCCGGTGATGGACTTATGCCAGCATAAATAGCTGGTTTTGCAATTGGAGTTTCTACTCCATTGGTATTTTTTACCAGTTGAGAGGTAGCAAAGAATTGAAACAATTGCTCATCGTATGGTGATTTGATCAGATCCTGATAAGTAGGGCTTGGCGCGGCCTTGCCCAGGTTCTGCTGTACAGTTGGTCCTTTTGGCATTAAAGGCTTTGCCGGAGCCGTACTGGCCGGTTTGGTTGCTACACGGTAAAGTAGGGTGGTGTTGTTTAACCAGGTGATGCCGCTGCCCAATACGGTGTTTAGAAATTGTTTGTTGATTTTTGTAGCTTTTGCAGTGGCTACATCCAAGAGGTAAAGGTCTACACCTTTTTGAGTAGTATGAGTGAACGAAATCTTTTTCTGGTCGGGGCTCCAGCTGATGTTTCCTGCATATAAAGGCATCGGTAATCCGGTTACGTTTTTGCTTATGCCGGATTTGATATTTTTAAGACTTAAGGTATTGATGTAAACCTGTCGACTTGGTGCGTAATTATTGGGGTTGATGCGCAGCCCGGCAATGCGGTATTCAGGCATGGCTAGTTCTTCGACTGATGCGTAAGAGTTTCGCCCGCTTAACAACATCCATTCTGCTTTGCTGTCAATGCTAATCGCCGGGGTTGGTTTGGCCAGAAGTAAATCGGCCATTTCTTTAGCCGGTGTTTGGTAATCAACAGCATCCTGTGCATAAAGGCTAATGCTGCCTGTAAGGAGTAATAAATTAAGTAGGATTTTTTTCATATTGCTTCCAGAAATTAGAAGCAATAAATATGTTACTTTTTTTTCTAACATCCTAATCAAGGTGATAATCAGTATTTCAAACGCTTTGTACTGTGTTTTTTAAACTAT
>NZ_FWYB01000001.1:97399-830932 GCF_900176505.1 Pedobacter nyackensis
TTTGCTACAGCTGTGCTACAGTGAATTAAAAATTAAAATTTAATTAGTTGATAATAAGAGTGTTAACTGTAGTTGCGTAGATTAGAAGCAATAAATATGTTACTTTTTTTTCTAACATCCTAATCAAGGTGATAATCAGTATTTCAAACGCTTTGTACTGTGTTTTTTAAACTATTATTAACAGTTGTTAATTGAGTTAATAATATAAATTGTAGCATACTAATGAAAAAAATGCTACAATTGTGCTACAAAAGTAGCATATGGCAACAGTACACTTCAAAGCACACAAACATCATAAAAAAGCTGACGGGACTATTAACGTAAAGCTAGTGATTTATCATAAAGGTAAAAGGGTTTATCCGGATACGGCTCATTACATCACAGAGAAAGATCTGACAAAAAAGTATGAGTTTAAGGATAAAGACCTGATAACGAAATTGACTATTGAACTTGGTGAATACCGAAAGAAAATCGGTGAACTAGGAGAGAGGCTGAAAGGAATGACTGCTGCTGATGTTGCTGATTATTTGTTGCGAAAGCCTTCGGATTCGAACTCAGTAAATATCGACTTTATCTCGTTTGGATGGGGTTTCGTTAAGGAGTTGAAAGATGAAGGAAAAGATTCAGCATATAAGGGGATCAGGAGTGTGTTGAATAATTTTACTGACTTTACTAAGCTTGATGAGGTATATACGACGAGTATAACTTCAGACTTGTTAAGGGGATTTGAGAAGTATTTAAAAAAACCACATAAGCAGACAAGGTATCTCAGTAATGGCCAGAAGGCTACCAGATTAATGCCGGGGGTTTCCGATGCTACCTTCTTAACAGTTATGTCTTGGTTCAAGTTGGTGTTTAATGCGATACGTGATAAATATAATGATGAGGACCGTGGAATAATAAGAATTCAGAATTACCCATTTCGAAAATTAAAATTAAAGTCAGCACCACCGGCTAAAAAAAGAGCTATACCAATAAACTATGTTAAGGCAATACGGGACTGTGACGTAAGGTCAGGTAGCGTGGCTGAGCTTTTTAAAGATATATTCATGTTAAGCTTTTACTTATGCGGGATGAATGCGAAAGATATGTTCTTGATTACTGATATTACTGGGGATAGAATATCATACAATAGAAGCAAGACCCGGAGTAAAAGGAAAGATTCAGCGTTTATAAGTATAAAGAAAATTCCTGAGGCCGCTTTATTGGTCGATAAGTATTTTGGAAATATCAACAAGAGGTATTCATCTATACCTAGTTTTCAGAGCGCAATTTTTGAAGGCAGCTCAAATTTAAAGAAGATACTGGAGGTCAGCAATCCGGAATTGGATCTTGAAAAGTATAAGTTAGATTTTTATGCTGCCAGACACACTTTTGCTACTGAAGCGCGTAATACTTGCGGGTTTTCTGTTTCCGACGTTGGAGAGGCTCTAAACCACAGCCAGCCGATGAAGATCACTGATACATATATTGTGCGGGACTGGGGGACGATTGATAAAATACAGGAGCAGGTGGTTCTACTTCTTAGCTAATTTATTCTGCAGATCCTCAATGATCTTATTTTGGGCTTCAATCAATTTGTAGGCTTGGGTTAAGTTTGCTTCAAATACGGAAAGAGTTTTCTTTATGATTAGTACCTCCTGGTGAACTGCTGACAGGCTGCTTGCTGCAGTTGGTTTATTTGGTGTTTTAGTTTGCTTTGATCCTAATCCGTTTGATAGCCATTCAGCATTCAGGTCGAACAATCTCACCATTTTTTCCACAACATCCATCCTTACTCTACGTTTTCCGCTTTCCATGTATGAAAGCCACGCTGGAGTAATATCAAGCTTCTCAGCAGCTTCCTTTTGAGATTTGCTGATGAACAACGTGCGGAATTCGTATAGGCGCTTTGCGATATCCATGCTGAATATCTCGGTAGCTGTTGATTTTTTGGTGGCGACTGTTGGCATGGTATTAAAGTTAGTTGTTAATCAGGTTAATATTGTAATGTTTTGAATGTTGTCAACTATTATGTAAACCGGTTGACAGTTAATCGTTGATTGTGAATTTAAAGTGCATTTGCCCCATGGTTCTGGTTAATCCCATGCCAAGCGTGCTGGCTCTATCGAAAGAGAAATAAACATTATCATAGATAGATTGATCTAGGATCGGCTCGATAGCTGTTTGCTGTTTCTTTACTCTATTCCAGTTGATATTAAACATATTTAAAAGCATGCCATAACTAGGCGTGCCGTCTTCCTTGTAGTGTACGAATGCTCTCACCTCAATTATATCTTTCATATCAAAGTTTGCCATAGTCGGGGCTTTCAATCCGTTCTTAGGCCAAAGAGAAGTTCCGTAGAGATGACTAGCATGCATTATATGCATTGCAGCTCCGGTAACCCTTGATATGATATCTTGTTTGAGGGGTGGCATTAGAAATCGTCTTTCTTTGAATTAACGGTTAAATATTGTTTATAGCTTTTTATTATACTTTCGATGTTGTCTTTAAGCGCTAGATAGTAGGTTCTATTTTCTTTCGGAAATTGTTTTTGATTTAGGTACTTAATATATGCTGGTTCCATAGGTATCAATTGCGTTTCGATACTATAGCTAGGCATATATTTGTTGATGAACTTGTAAAGCCTAATTCTTGATTTGTTTTCCCGAGCAGTGATTTCAATCATAAACCCCATTGTCCCTGTTGTATTAATGAATCCTGAAGTAGTGAATGTGAAATTTCCTGTTCCAATGATTGATCCCGATTCTTTGTCTTTTGTTTGGATTACTTCTTTTGAATCTATAAATGTTTCCGCCATCCATTTTAGAGATGTGTTAAAAACATGATCCTTGGATTGACCATCTAGACTGTCAATAATTGTTTCATAAAAAACTTGCCCATCTTTAATTGGGAATGCGACTTTTGCTGTGTCTTTTTGTTTTTTCTGAGCAAAGCTTGCAAGTGTGAATATGATTCCTAAAAGCGTTAATAGTTGTTTTTTCATTTTTAAGGTTCGTTAATTATTCTTACGATGTTAAAAATTGCCTGGATGTCATCGAGATTCCAAGCGAAGTCTTTGTGTCTTGATTTGTCTGGGTTGAATGACCCAAGGTGAATTATTCCATCTGCAACTTCCTGGTCTAATATCGTTTTGCATGTTATGCCGTATTCTTTATGAACTATAACGAATGTGGCCCATTTGTGGTAGTGCAATCGACTTTTCCAATGGTGCTTTTGAATTTCTCTCCCAACTACAGTGGATCCATCAGCTATTGACTTCTTCGCACTCTCTTTGTCGGAGTAGTTTTCCATACTATCACCCAAAATTTCAAAAGCAAAATATCGGCCGCTGTGTTGTTTGTCGACAGTAATGGATATCTTTCTTAATTCTGAAACATATTCGGGGTCCTTAAATCCTCCTGGAAAACTAGCGTAGGAGTATTCATCAACTAAAGGTATAAGCATTGTGTATTGACCATTTCCCATGTCAATAAATGGGGCGTCAGCTGGGTTAATTGGATAGTGCACTTCGTGGAGCGGTTTAGCGTTATTTTGTGATTGGTTAATTTGAACTTTATTAGAAAGGAGCATCTCTCCTTCGCCTGTTTCATACCATTGTCTTGAGACGTTCAGGTTGTCTTCAAGTTTTTGACCCATTGTTTTGGGTGGGACCTGGCTTTTCAGTATTTCTGATATATAAGATTTAGAGGTTTTTATCGTTTTTGCGAACTCCGAGTTGTTTGCAAATGCGAAATAAGCCATTACCTCCATCAGTCTTACGAACTTTTCCGAATTTTTATTATCTTGATTATCAGTCATTTAAATATAAATGTTCGTAATTACGAATAAATTATTTTGATAGTTCGTAATTACGAACTACATTTGTATTGTTCAATAACAACAAAGGTAAATATAAACACACTACTATCAATAACCAAAAAGTACCAAAATGATCACCACGAAATTACCAGCTGGATTATTCAATGACAACACTACGGAGTTGTTCTCAGCAAACGATAGAGGGTATTGCTTATTTGACGGGGCTGCACAGTCTACGAAAAATATGCCATCAAGTATTAAAAACGCAGTGGTTCAATTTTATAAGAACAGGTTTGGAGCAGAAAGGGCGTATGAATCAATGGGTAACTTCACTGAGGATGATAAAATCGAACAATGCATTAAATGCATGTTTGCAAACTTTGACAACACACCGGATTTTGATGCTTTAGGAAACATCACTCCTGAGGTTGTGGCGTGCTCAAAACGTGGCAAGTGTAAACACGAAGGGGTTGGATGTCTTCCAACGGTTGGAATTGATAAGCTTTCTCCAGCACAGAAGCGCGTTGCGATGCTTTGTTATAAGTCAGGGAAAGAAATAGCTGAAGCTTTGTTCATTTCAACAAACACGGTAAAAAGGCATCTTTCTGATGCGATGCATATCACAGGGGCTAAGAACTCCAGAGAACTAATCAGGTTAATTGACCAATCAACAGTAAACTAACATAACATGCAAGTCGTAAAAGTAAAAAAAAGCCCATCCTGGACAACAATACTTACAGAGATGGAAGTGGAGCAGGAAATACCGGTTGAGCTTAGCAAAAGGAATACTATAAGTCCTCTAATCAGCAGACAACTTTCATTATCACATCCACACATGGGGTGGACCACTGAAAAGCTGAACGATAAGGTTCTAATGATAAAAAGAATAAAATAAACAAAGCCCCTCCGGTCCAGACTTCGAAATCAAACCAAGAGGAGCCAAAATCAATTCACCACAAAAGCAAAAAGATCATGCCAAAAGTAAAGCAAATTATCGAATTATGGGATACTGACAGAATCGGCAACGATGTAGTATTTCATTACTTAACTCCTGAGTTGTCAGAAAATGACAAGCCACATCAAATCAGAGTAGACGAAGAGGCCTTAATTAGGTTCATCGTTGACTTTGAATTAGCCGATTACAGCGATTTAGCTGGACATCTATTACAAGATGCTTGGGAAGATATTAAGGATAGGTACTGGGCTGATATCCTAAAACAGCAGTTGGAAACGAGTTACAAAGAAGCGATGACTTATATCCAAGTTTACACAGCCCACACGACACTTCCAATGCCGAAGTATCAATATAGAGCTTTACTTGCACACATAGCACATGTTTTTGGGATCAATTTATCAAGGAGGGCTGCATAATGGATGATGTAACAATGAGTTTATCTCAATTGAAAGGGCTACTGATCAGTGCAAGTAAAATCGGAGCCAAAAAGGCAATGATTGATTTGGGGTTGTATAGTGCTACCCTGAACAAGTCTCAGGCAGCCAGGATCTGCGGAAGTAAGGAGTTATTAGCCAGGTGGATCAAAGAAGGTGTAATTAATCCAGTAAGAGATGCATCAGGCAATGCAGCTTGGAGGATTGATCGGATTGAACTGGAATCAGCACTGGAATCAGAGAACAGACATACATTTTTAAACGCAGTAGAAAGGAACGCTAAGTAATGACCTACACCAAGAAAACCACAATCGAACAATATACAGCATGGTTAGCAACCTGCCCTCCAATTGCTGAGATTTTACGCATTCAAAAGATAGCCCTGGCTTTCGCTCATGAGGCTTGTGATAGGATCATTGGGTATTGTAAAGGTAAGCCTAAACGCAACAAGTCATGCCTTTGGATTCGGGCAGCAGTAAACAATCCGACTTCAAAACCTCAGGGGATCAGAAGTACAGAGTACCCGGCTGACTGGGGAGATCATCCAGATGCTAACTACCGGTTCAGGTGCCAGCGAATGCGGGAGAACATTGAGAGGGAGTTGGCGGAGGAGAAGCTGCATAGGGATGCATTAGAAATATTGATTAAGTAATGAGTCCGGTAAGCGAATCTGATAAAGCAAAAATCAACTACCTGTACTCTCAGATTAAAAACATCAACGTCCCTGATTTCAATGAGCGAGAAACAGTGGATCTATCAGTCAAGGTCAGGGATGGCCTTCAAATAATACTAAAAGCAATTAAAGAAGTTTCAACAGTAATAAATAAATAAGTTATGAAAACAGAATTAACAACAATCCAAGCAATGCCATTTCAAGATATAATGATCATGGCTAAAACATTTGCAGAAAGTGGAATGTTCACCGATGCTAAGGCAATGGGCCAGGCTTTTGTTAAAATACAGGCAGGTCAGGAAATTGGAATTCCTCCATTTGCAGCAATGTCAGGAATACATATAATACAAGGCAAGCCAACTATAGGAGCTGGCCTGATCGCATCTACTGTAAAAGGGTCTGGTAAATATGACTACAAAGTTCTCGAAATGTCCGATAAGATTTGCCGGATTGAGTTTTATCAGGGAAAAGAAAAAATAGGATTATCTGAATTTACAATTGAGGATGCTAAAAAAGCACTTACCAAAAACATAGATAAGTTTCCTAAAAATATGCTTTTTGCCAGGGCAATAAGTAATGGTGTAAAATGGTATTGTCCTGATGTATTTGCGGGGCCTGTATATACACCTGAAGAAATGGAAGGTATCACTGTTGATATTTCCCATACTGTTGTAGATGAGCAACCAGTTGCGCTGCCTGGCATGCCCGATAAAGCCTTTGGTCAATTAATTACCAGGTTAAAAGCAGGTGAGACAGGATTAGTTGAGAAAGTTAAAGAAACTTATTCGCTAAATCCGGATCAGTTAGATACTATTGAATCGCTGGAAATCACCTTACCAATTATCGAAGACGATGCTTTTATTGCCCTTATTGCTGATCTAGCCTTAAGCAGTAAATCAGGCGCCACTACGGTATTAAAATCTGTAAGGGCTGCTCACAGCTTTACGGAAGAGCAGGAAGCTGAAATAAGCAAAACTATTGCCGGTTTGACTACTAAAAAAGCAGCGTAATGAAGCCTAACGAGAATTTAAACTTATTCCTGCAGCCTAAGGCAGAAATTGCCGTTCTGCCTATAGAGAACAAATCAATCCTTACTTCAGATAAATCAGAGTTGTCATATATGGCAAGTCTGATTCTTCAGGGGGTTGACGATGGGTACGCAGATCCGATGGATACCCTGTTAATGGCTAAGAAAGGGATGTACGTATTCAAAGGAATTGTTGAAGGACTTGAAGGTAAGGTGGCGGTTCCCGAAAAAGGATACACTAAACATCATTGCACTATCCGTGAGCAAATGACTGGAGTTAAATATCACTTCGAAGAATGCAATGATCCAGTTTGGACCGAACTATACGAACAGTTTAAAGCAATAGAATTCCAATTAAAGGAACGTCAGGAATGGCTTAAAACTTTTAAGAAGCCAACGGAAGTGGAGGCCGAGATTGATGAAGATACCGGAGAAGAGATTTCTCCAGCTAGAAAAATCAATCCTCCTGTAAAAATGGGTGGTATGTCAATAATCATTAGTATCAAAAACGAAAAAGATGGAGATTCTTGAAGCAATTAACCCGAATGGAGAACCAGTAAAGGTAGATTATGCGTTCTACCCGTCAGTACTTGATGCTTTTATTAGATACAAAAAGGCGGATGATGATGAGACCTTTGATAGTCTTCTGAATCGGATCAATAAAGTTAAAACTGAGCAAACCGAAGATCAATTACGTGGAGTACAGTTTGAATCAGATGTAAACGCCATTCTTAAAGGTGGTGATGTCAGCAGTATTAACTACACTGAAGCTCATAAGCAGGTTGCTGCCCGTTTGATTAATTGCACGGGATTGCAGGAGTACATTGAAGTAGTTATTAGAACCCGGGTGGGTAATGTTAAGCTGTACGGGATTGTTGATTACATGTTTGATGAAATGGCTGTTGATTTAAAAGGTACCAGCAACTACAAGCTGAACAAATACAAGGATAGTACTCAGCACCCAATTTATTCGCTTATCTGCAAGCTTAAGGGTAAGCCATTAAAGCAATTCAAGTACCTGGTGACTGATTACGAAAAGGTTTTTCAAGAGACTTACATTCCGAGCGACAATATGTTTCATAAACTGATCTACCTGATTTATGAGTTCGTAGAATTCATTGAGCATTACAAAGCAAACATTACTGACAAAAAAATATTTGGATTAGAAATTAATAAAGCAGCTTAGTCATGAGTAAAATAAAGAAAATAACAGTATCAAATCTAAAGGCCATTTCCAGTAAAACAGCTGATTTTGGAGGTTGTACAGCTTTAATTATCGGCGGTAATAACAAAGGTAAAACGTCTTTTTTAAAATCATTACCGGACCGGCTACGAGGCATTAAACCCGATGTAATATTAAAGCATGGTGAAAGCGAAGGTTATGCAGAATGGGAGCTAACGACAGGTGAGAAGTTTATTTGGTCATTTGAAAACAGAACCAAAGCAGGAGAAAAACTAACTTTTATCTCTACTGATAACATAAAAACGAGCATCAATAAGGAAATTTCAACAAGGTTTTTCCCAGAGACTTTTGATATTGATAAGTTTTTGAATGATACTCCTGCCAAACAAAAAAAGACATTACAAGAAATTTGCGGGCTTGATTTTGTTGATATTGATTCTCGTTACAAATCAGCTTTTGAGGATCGTACTTTTAAGAACAAAAAGCTTGCAGAGGAAAAACTTAAGGATGTATCGGTTGACTTGACTATGCGGACTGATGAATTGCCTTTAGATCAGCTGCAATTGGATATTTTGGGGGTGGATAACCACAATGAAAAAATATCGGGGGTTGAGAAGGGGATAACGTCTAGGCAAACCGCCATCAAAAACAATGAGGCTGAAATCAAAAGATTGAAAGATTTGATAATAAATCTGGAAACAGAAAATACAACTTCTAAAAAGCAAATTGATGATGGTAAAAAGTGGCTGTTAATCCCCGAAAACAAAAAGAAAGAGCAATCGGATGTTGACGCTCTTAAAACAAAACTTCAAGATGCGAAAGATAAAAATGAAAAAATTAAAGCTAACAACCTTAAGATATCAAATAAACAATCATTAAAAATAGCGGAGAACGCCGCTAATTCTGCCGATAAGTTGGTTAAGTCGATTGAAACAGAAAGACAGGAGCTCATCAAATCATCAACATTGCCAGAGGGTTTTTCGTTTACTGATGATGGAATTTCCTTTGAGGGGTTTGCTTTGTCAAAAGAACAATTATCATCTTCAAAAATTTATATAGCAGCATTAAAACTTGCTGCGATGAACATTGGAGAGGTAAAAACATTACATTTTGATGCTTCGTTCCTTGATAAGAACTCACTGAAAGATATCGAAGAATGGGCAGCAAAAGAGGATTTACAATTACTTATCGAGCGTCCTGATTTTGAAGGGGGAGAAATTGAGTATCAATTAACACACGCTTAATGAAACCAGACCTCTCAAAACTTCCTCTTAGGTACCAGAAGTATGGTAAAAACTGGAAGGATACCAAAACAGGACAGGTAATCCATAACAGTAAAATCACTGATTACCTCCCAAAAACACCTCAAAATCATGAGGAGATACTAGCAAAAAGATACGATTTGAACTATTAAATGAGTCTTATTATTAACAATTGTGAATTAAGTTAACACGCCAATTCAGGCATAAACCACGCCGGCTCTGGTCAACCGGATATAGAATGAACATTATTGGTAAAGTACACGAAGTTGGCGAATTACAACAAGTAAGTGAAACATTTAAAAAGCGTGATCTGATCATTGAATACGCTGAAAACCCAACCTATCCGGAGTATATCAAATTTGAAGCGCTGCAGGATAAAACATCTTTGTTTGATGCTTTGAAACCAGGTGATGAGGTAGATGTAGCTTTCAATCTCCGTGGCCGTCCATGGACAGATAAAACTGGTAAAACATCTTACTTCAACAGTCTGGTTGTATGGAAGCTGAATGTTGTTTCAGCAGGACAGGCCCAGGCAGCTGCTCCGGCTTCAAATCCGGCGAGCGTGAACAGCGCACCTGGCGAAGAAGATGATCTTCCTTTCTAACCTAACCTAAATCCAATCACCTCACTATCTAACCGTAGTGGGGTTTTGGGCTGCAAACCCATTCCATTATGAATACAATAAACCCCGGAGAAATCGTTTACGCACGAATCACCGCGTCCACCATAGCTCGAAAAGGTAGGCCTTCCAAGAAATTGACAGCACATCCTATTGTATTTGCCGCCTCATATGATGGTTATTCACCTAACCTGGCATTCAATAACCGTGAGGACAGGATGACCATCAATAAGTTCGGAGTAAACGAGGATTTGGTGATAGTTAAATTGGAAGTGATCAGCAGGCATGGGTATAGGAATAAGTAAAAGACAAATCATAATAATTTTTAACAATGGGATATTTACCAGAAGGAGAAGCAAAAAGAAGGCACGACGAGCGAGTTAAGGCTAAACTTGATAAACTTAAGGAGCAAAGAAGAAGAGCAAGAATCGCTAAAGGTTTACCAGCGGTATCGACTCCAGAATGGAGGAAGGAACAAATGAGGCTCTATATGCAGAATAGGCGAGCAAAGGAACGAGAGGAAAATAAAGACGCCCTTTTAGCGAAGAAAAAGGAAAAGGAAGCCAAGAAAGCTGCAACTGCTGCGCGTTTATTGGCAAAGCTTAATGCTGATCGAAGGGAGAAGCGAAGGTTTGCTAGGGAGTCTGGCAAACCAGATTTCCGAACGAAGGAATATAGGCCACAACCAGTACCGAAAGACAAGCCAGTTAAACCGGAGAAGTTGAGAAAGATCCGGGCTGTCAAAAAAACAAAGGAAGAAAAGACGATGGCCATTCGTAAAATAGATATTACTGCGTGTGTTCCATTAAAGCTTGATGCCAAAACTACTATCTACGTGAAGCCTGGAAGTGATACCAAAGCGATCATCCAAAGGTTCCAAAACAGGAACAATTAAATACTTTTATTAACAGTTGTTAATTGAGTTAATTGTTTTATATTTGTCTTATAGTTCGCCTAATACCTAAAGACATTTCATTCATTACCTCTGTCAGCTGCTCTGTAGCCTTATAGAGAACAAGGACGGCGAACCCTTTAGCAGACAGGGGTAATGATAATTTTTAAAATGTTTAACCATGATCAAAACGCCAAGACCATACCAAGTCGATATAGTTGACCGTACCAGCAGATCGTTGGCGAAAAACAAAGCCGTTATATTACACGCTCCAACTGGCGCGGGCAAATCTATTATGATCGACATGATTGTGTCTAGGTGTATTGAAAAAGGAAAAACGGTATTGGTACTTTCTGATGCAAGAAAAATATACAACCAACTTGTTAAGGAGTGTAATGGCATTGAGATCAACAGTAATGTAAAGGAATTATATATTGAGTCAGCCAAATGCTACGTTGGTATGATTCAAACAATTTTAAAACGACCAATGATCATTAAGCAATTGCAGGATTTAAATTCTAACCTAATATTACTTATTGATGAGTGCCATATTTCTACCTCTACCAAATTGATTGATTACGTACCTAATGCATTTAGAATTGGTTGCACCGCTACTCCTTATGGAATTTTACATAAACATCTACCGATATACTACAATGACCTGGTTGAAGGTCCTCAGGTTGATTGGCTTATACAACAAGGCTTTTTGACTAATTACCGACATAAAGCCAGAACTCCTGCAGATACCAGTCTATTAGAAATTCGAAACGGGGAGGTTACTGAAAAATCAAACGAAATGGTGTTTGGAGCTCAGCGAGTTTATGATGGATTGTTTGATGATTTGCGAGAGTTTCCATTTAAAAAGTGTGTAATATTTGTAGCGTCAATCAAACAAGCTGAAGGGCTTAATTCAAAATTAATTGAGGCCGGTTTTAAATCTTGCAGATACCATTCACAAGTCGAGCACGCTGATTATGAACTGGCTAAATTTACTACCCTACATTTAGCAAATGTTTTAGTGACGATAAAATCGTTATCCAAAGGCTGGGATTACCCGCCAGTTGATATGGTCGCTTTGATGCACAAAACATTATCTACATCTGTATACCAGCAGGAAATTGGTAGGGGCTCTAGAATTTTCCCAGGAAAGGATATGTTTACTGTTTTGGATTATGGATCTAATTGGGAAAAGCATGGCTTATACTTTGAGGATCGGCCTTATTCAGAGCTTTGGAATAAGGTTAAACGTAAGTCTGATAGTGTGGGTGCCTCATCATGTAAGGCTTGTGTAAGTTGTGAAAGCATTCTGCCAATTTCAGCGAGGATATGTAAATATTGCGATTACGTGTACCCTGAGCCGGAGCAATCGTTGGCCCAAGGTGAAATGGTTGATTTAACCGAAGAATATCATGTTTTAGTTGGTAAAAAGATAAGTGAATTGAACCCAACAGAGCTGGCGAATTACGCTAAGCTAAAAAATAAAAGACCTTTTGCAATCCGCGTAGCCAAAGCTAAGGAGCAGATAGAAAAAGGGTTTCTTATGAGTTTTGCTGCCTGCATGGGGTACAGAAGGTCGTGGCTGGACCATCAGAACATTCCTAACGAGCCAATTGAATTTGCAGATATAACATTAAGATAGCCAGATATGAACGAGTTTGAATACGTATTGCCAGCAAAAAAATCAGAAGTTGATCAATTTTTTAAAGACACCGATAGCCAAAGGTTGAGAGATTACAATAAGAATCTCGGTTTGTTGAATCGAATGAAAGATAAAATTATCAACGAATACCATGCTATAAAGTCTGATTACCTTAAAAACCAAGAAGAATATCAAGTTAAGTTTCTTCAGTTTAGATCAAAGGTTCTTAAGCTTAATGAGGCTAAAAAATGTATTTGCGGAGCAGATGTAAGACTTGTTTCTGGGCCTCATTTTGGAGATTTTTGGGGCTGTACTGAGCATATGAACTACGCAGTCCGTCATGAAAATTATATACTAAGACCTGACGCTCTGCCTAATTTTTATGAGCCTAGCGTAAAAGGATGGCCAGCACAAATACGTAACAGATTAGGACTGTCTAAATCAGTAAGTACTGGTATAATTTACAACTTTATATTAAATAACAATCTTCCTGATTTATCGCTTCATTTTGAAGGAGTTTCTGAACTAGGTAGTATTTATAAAATTGTCGATACAAGAAAAAAAGCCACGGCATTCGAGCTTCAGCAATTCAAAAGACTTGGTTTCCATTATGATAAATGCGTTTGGCAATTCTCAATAAAATATAAATCGTTAGGAGTTAGGGGGCAGAAGTATGCTTTTCCAGATATAGTTTGCTCAGACGACAGGAATGTTTATATCTATGAATGCAAGACCTCTAAGTCAGATGTAAATGACTATCAAAAGTCGCTTTATATTGATTTAATTTCAAAGCTGTTAAAGGATGCTGGTGATACAAGAAATGTGGTGTTTGAATATTTATTTGAACACGCATGATAGTCCAAAAACTTATTGACGATATAAATGCGGAGGCTGAAGAGCAGAAGGATATTCAAACGCTGATCAGGGGGTCTTTAATTCCCCAGGGCGTAAAAATTCCTGAGCCTGATGTTGTATTTGGGGTAAACGGGGTTCCTGTTTTTACCAAAAAATCGATTTCAACATTGATTGGTCGTGCAAAATCTGGTAAGACCACTGTAACCTCATGGATTGTTTCTGAATCAATTAAAAATGATTTAAACGTGGTATGGATCGATACCGAGCAAGGGCTTTACTATGGCAGTAGAACCCAGTTCTGGATCTTATCAATGTCCGGGTTAAAAATCTCTGATTATTTAAAATTTTACGACTTAAAAATATTCCCACCGAACCAACGGGTGGAGATGATTGAATTGATAATTAAAGAATTCAGGCCAGACCTTGTAGTTGTAGACGGTATTAGGGATTTAGTTTTCGATATTAATAACCCCGAAGAGGCTACTCGCAGGACTGGAGATCTTATGAGATGGGCTGACCAGTATGATTGCCATATTTTAAATATCCTTCACCAGAACAAAGGAAATGAGCATGCCCGGGGTCATCTTGGTACTGAGATGATTAATAAGTCTGAGAGCGTTATTAAGGTTGAACAGAATGAGGACGGCCTAATTGTTTGTAATCCCGAATACACTAGGTCTAAGGCATTTGAACTCTTTGCTTTTGATAGGGATGAGAAAGGTATGCCGTTTATCGTTGATGGCTATGCCGGTAAGATTACCACTAATATAAGTTCAAGCAAAAAAGGCATTGATCCGACTGACTTAGCCTATAATAATGCTCATCCTGAAATTGTAGATAAGGTATTTAGCAAAGATCAGTTTTTGAAGTACAACGATTTTGTTCAAAACATAAAATATTATTTCCAACTCAATGGCATTGAAATGGGCAGAAACAAGGCTATTGAATTTGCAACTCATTATTTAATGCTGGGTATGGTTTGGAAAAATCCGCATATTAAAGGCTATGCCAAGTATGAAAAGAACCCATTATTCGATCCAATGGTTTTAGTTGTATCTGGATCAAAAATTAACAAACAAGCGGATGGTGATGCTCCTTTTTAGTTATGACAAAGACTTTCAAATACTCATTAGATAAATCCAGTAAAAAATTCAAATGTCCCCGGTGTTATAAAAAAACGTTGGTGCGGTTTATTGATTTGGATAAGAATTTTATTGAGGAAAAATTTGGTAGATGTGACAGGGAAGTTAGTTGTGGGTACTTTTTAAAGCCAGAAGAAGATAATAATGCATTTGTTGAATTCGTTCCGCAAATAGAATTACCAACATCTTTTATTGCTTCAGCTCATGTAATTAACACTTTAAAGGGTTATGAACACAACTCATTTACTAATTGGTTGATTGCAAAATTTGACTCAAAAACCATTGAGCAATTGATTTTAAAATACAGGTTTGGCGTGGATAATTCAGGCCCTTATACAAAGGATTGGACAGTATTCTGGCAACATGATATTAATGGTAAAGTCAGATCCGGTAAAATTATAAAGTATGATGATACAGGGCACCGGGATAAAGATTGGTCAGCTACCTGGTATCATAAAAAGGGTAACATTAATGGCCCGTTCTTTCCGGACTTTAATTTAAAGCAATGTCTATTTGGAGAACATTTATTAAAAACCAACACTAAGCCAATTGCCATTGTTGAAAGTGAAAAAACAGCCCTTATAGCTAGCTTATTTATTGAGAAGTATCTTTGGCTAGCCTGCGGAGGGAAACAGGAACTGAGGGCAGAAAAATTGGGTCCAGTGTTAAATAGGTCGGTGACATTGTTCCCAGATTTAGGTGCCTATGACGATTGGAAGGTAAAAGCACAGGAGTTTGGTTTTAATGTCAGTGACCAGATTGAAAAAATAGCTAGTGATGAAGAAAAGGGGAAAGGATTAGATATTGCTGATTATTTATTGAGATAATCTATGGTTAACTCTTTCCTTTAGTAACAAGTCAAAATTCTTTTCAAGAGTTTTTGTTATTTCGTCTTGACCGACAGCATTGATGCGCAAAATTAATTCTTTTTTTTCGCTTCTAAATTCTGGATCATCTATCACATTTTCTTTTTCTAAATATGTCAGTTGGCGATGTGCAGAGTTTAAATCCACAATAGTTTTGATTATGTAATCATAGAAGATATTAAAGATATGGCTATCTCCAAACTCAGCCCATACTCGCTCTCTTAAAAATAGGATTTCTTTATACGTCGCATCATGAAACCGTAATTTAGATTGGAATACTAAGAATTTACTAGTAAAAGTGGATAATTCATTCGGGTTGTGTTTTTTCCAACTGTCAAGCAATTCCTGATTAATTTCTCCATCAAACGATACTGGATCTCTTAAATATTTAATCAAGTCAACTGATCTTCTGCTAACCGCAAATATTTCCATTTTTAATTCATGCAGTCTTTGGTCTTTCCAAATAGCTAAGGCTTTAAATGCAGCAACCATTGTAAAAATTGCGGCAAGTAGAGTCAGCAATTCTATCCAATGCTTTGAAATTTCAGTAAAAAGAGCGCACATAGTTGTTAAATTTTAATTATATTTAAAGATATAAAAAATTTCATTTCATGATGGATCAGGGTAATTTCTCTGAGGCCAAAATCCAGCAGGATGCAATAACCCATATCAGGAATCAATTCCCTGAGACATATGGTTGTTTGTATCATATTGCTAATGGAGGCTATAGAGATCCGCGTACTGCGACAATTTTAACCGGGCAAGGTGTTGTGCCGGGAGTACAAGATTTGCACCTAATTTGGGCAGGAAAATTGTATTTGATAGAAGTAAAAACTTCCAGTGGACAGGTTGATCCGGCGCAAAAGGTCGTCCATGCCCAGCACAAAAAACAGGGTTTCGATACGTATATTTTTAGGACTTCTAAGGAGATAATCTCGTTCGTGGAGTACGTTCTAAAGTCCCAAAACATTGATCATTTTAATGGTTTTATTTCCCCTTTTTCTAAGGCTGAAAACCTTCATTTATACCAGGAAGAGTATAGAGTTTTTAGGCAAAGCAAGTTTACTCAAAAATCGAAAAACCTCCTTTAATGGCATTTAAACTAGTTTAAGCACTCGTTAAACTACTTTGAAAAATATTAAAATTTAAACTGGTTTAAACTACTTTGATATTTTACACAAAAACAGCCTTTAAATAGGTTCAAATTAGTTTAACACCATATCACAACTAGTTTAAACTACTATAACGTAAAGTAGTTTAGTTTAACACCCCCTTATATAGTAAGGGGTGTATTAAACCACTTTATGTAGGACCACTTTAATTTTAAACCAGTATGACCCCAGTACAACTCAAATATTTCAACGACATGGAGCCAGGTGAAAGCCTATCAATCCAACAGGTGAAAAACCCTATCGCATTCATATCTGCAGCTAAGCAGTACATAGATCAGTATGGATTGTTGCAATTTAATTCAGACTACACCGAAGTAACCAAGCTAAATCCAATACCTAAAACGGACCAAATAACCTTCTACCTGCAATAATAAATTAACAGTTGTTAATTAGGTTAAGTAGAGCTATATTTGCGTATCATCACAATCAAGTAAGGTAAAAGGCTACACAAACGGTAAAGTTATGACCAAGACAGAAACGGAACGAATCTTAGGACGTGTATTCATGCAAATGGATTACGGGAAAGCTATTGATACCCTGAAGCAATTCAGGCCAATGCTTAAAGCGGCTAGTCATGTATCCAACATCTATAGCGAGGTGCAAGAACAGTTCCTGGATGAGAGTCCTGAGAACCGTAGGTTGATCTTTATCGCTTGCGTGTATCAAATCTATCAACCTCTTTCTTTCCTTGAGGGTAAAGAGGATAAGAAAGCGCAAGGCAAATTACCTGCTGGTGTTCGTGATGAGATGTCTCGTTGTCTTGAATTCAATAATCCTGAAATGACAAGCCATTTCAAGAAATTTACTGAAAGCTGGATGAAACCGTTCAACTCAGGTCCTGAGCGCCCGTTTCGCACTAAGGTGATGAGTATTGTTGAAAGGTTTAAGGCTTATTCAATCCACAAGGATGATACTCAATTTAGTTTAGCGTTGTAAGAGATGGCGAGGCTAACCGATAAACAGAAGCGTTTTTGCGAGGAGTATCTAAAAGATTTTAATGGTACACGATCAGCAATTGCAGCAGGGTATTCTGAAAATACGGCAGCAGTCATATCAGCAGAGAACCTTACAAAACCTAATATCAAAGAATACCTCAATGAAAGGCTCGATGCATTAAGCATGGAAGCTGGAGAGGTGACTAAACGCATCACAAACCTTGCAAGGGGGAACATGAGCGATTATATGTCTACTCGGCAAGTTCCTTACACCCCAGAGATCAAAGTAGGCTTAAATGTCCTTATTTCGCGTTTAAGAACAGAGATTGAATTTGAAGATAACTACGCTCTGCAGATCAATATGGGAGAGGATGAGCTTGAAAAGCATATGGCCGATCAGGAGGGGAGACGTCGGAAGATCATTAGGTATAAACTTGAATTAGAGTTAAATCCATATTCTACCCGAATCATTGACGGTGAAACAGTAATGATTGACGAGGTGTACCTTGACCTTGCAAAGATTGTTCAGGACAAAGAGCGGGGTATAATTAAGTCCTTCAAAAATACAAAAGACGGTATCCAGGTAGAGCTTTATGCTGCTGATGCTGCATTAGGCCAAATGGCTAAGATAAGAGGTCTGATGATCGATAAATCTGAAGTCGACAATAAAGTCACCATGGTTAAGCCGGTTATTATTGATTGGGGAGATTCGGAGTAAGCATGGTAGATGTTGCTCCAGAAAGATTTAATCCTACTGCCAAGCAGAAAGAGGCACATAGGTTACTTAAAAAGAATCGCATTCTGTTGTACGGAGGTGCAATTCGTGGAGCTAAGAGCCATTGGGGATGTATGGAGATCATTTCTATCTGCTATATGTATCCAAATAGTCGATGGGCAATGCTACGTAAGGACAGGGTAGTCCTCGAAGCTACATTGCTAAAAACCTTTACTGAAAACTTTCTGAATAAGGGCTGGCAGCAGCACGTTGTTTCGTTTCCACAGGATACGCTCGTTCTTACATGGGACAATGGTAGTCAGATTCTTTTTATGGGCGAGAACTATGATCGTGACAAGGATCTAAACAGGTTTAAAGGGCTTGAAATCAATGGCGCTTTTGTAGATGAAGCAAACGAAACGCAAGAAGTAACCTTGGATAAAATCATTGAGCGGGCCGGATCTTGGTTCCACTCTCCAGGTTGCCCTTCAAAAATATTACTGAGTTGTAACCCAACCCAGAATTGGGTTAAGAAACGTTTTTACGATAAACATAAAGCAGGAACATTGCCGCCGGGCGTTGCTTATTTACAGGCCCGTATATTCGATAATCCATACATTCCACAAGATTACCTTGATTCTCTAAAAATGTTGCCGCCTCAAAGTTACCGGGTATTCGTTGATGGCGAATGGGATGTTGCGATGAAGACCGGTAATGAGTTTTTACGGGAGTTCGATACCGACAAGCATATCAGAGCCAATAACTGGGATGTTTCGAATTTAATTCATGTTTCACTTGATAGTAACGTGTTCCCTTATATAGCTGTCACGATCTGGCAATTGGTGCAAAACGGTACTGGGTGGGTAATTAAACAGGTAAATGAACTGCCAGCCATTGATCCAATCAACACAGCTACGAAAGCAGGAAAGAACGTTGGCGAGTGGCTGAATAAGATTGGGTACACGCTTAGAGTGCTGCAATACGGGGATAAAAGTACAAAATCGAGGAACAACATCGATGATAATAAGAAATCGTTTTACGACCTGTTTACAGAGGCTATCGCTAAAGAGGGATTCCGAATTGAAGACAAGATGTTGAAGTCAGCTCCGCCAGTTGCCGGTATTGCTGATTTTGTTAACGCAATATTTGCCGGGGAAATACCTGGACTAAGTATTGAGATAGGAGAAAACTGCAAAGAGTCGATCAACGACTATATTGAGACTAAGACCGACAAGGATGGTACAATGCTAAAGAAGAGAATCACAGATCCTAAAACCAAAGTAAGCTATGAGCCGCACGGCCACCTTACCGACACCCTAAAAGACTTCATTGTTGCTGCATTCCATACCGAATACCTAACCTTCATCAACAAGAAAAAAGGCTTAGGCGTAAGGGCCCTTAGTGGGATTTAGTTGGGTGCTATTTAAAATTTTGTGGCTGGTTTTTTTATGTATTGGTGGGCTGTATTTTTTGTTTCTTTATCAAAATCGTTCTGTAATTGGCCTAAACTTATTGCATGGTCCATTGAGTATTCAGCAGCAGCCCGCCCATTTATTATTCTGTAGATTTCAGCTAATTGTTTTTGTTCGACAAAAGAAATCACTTTATAGATTCCAGCCAGTTCATTTTTTGTAATATAATCGTACTCTTTTTCAGATAAATGTTTTTTTAATAAATCGATAATTGGGGCGTCTAACCTCCAATGTTGCATATTTCTATTCTTAAAATTTAAATTGTAGAGATAAGATATTCTGCCCAAAAAAGTCACAAGAAATACAATTTGAAACCAAATTCTATCATTGATAAATGGTCTTATTGCTTCAATATTATTCTGATATTGTTTTAACAATTGGATGCTTTTATTTAAATCGGTTTGCATTGTTGAAATTAAAGGTAACGAGCGATCGTCAATGAAAAACTCATTTGTTTCTTTGACCGTCATAAAACCGTCGATGGAACTTATCGCGGTCAGGTACTCTCGTATCATTAAATAGTTTTCCCAGAATACTTTTATTGCAGCAATTCTATCTGTTTGACTCAAATGATACCCGTGATTTTGGGAATCAAGTATTTTAGATATAAAATTTTGGTTCTTGCTTAGCTCGTTTTTAAATCCTTCAAGTCTATGATCATAATCACTTTTGATACTTGCTTTTATTTTTTCTTTGAAAAAAAATATAATTATACCAGTAAGACCCGCGCTTGAAATTACAGATATAAAAATATTAAATAACGTATCATTCATGATGTTAAGTAGTTTTAATTTCGTCCAACAATCTACGCTGAATAATAGTGATTACAAAATTCGGCATTGGATATTTACCTTCTTCATTAAGAGAAAAGGAATGTATGCAGTTGGTTATTGCGATTTAGTTAGGTAAGAAAATTGGATCTGAATTACTTTGCCCAAACATGCCAGTAATTGAAAACGGACAATAAGATTTTTGGGTGAATCTATATCCTAACAGGTTTTCAAATTCTATTTCCACATATACAACATCGTCAACCTGTAAAAAGTATTTTTTTTCTATTTCACCTCTAAACTTTAAAGTGAACGGGTCGTTAGTTGATTGATATGAAATCCTGTGGGGATTTAATTTCTCAATCCAAATAATATTGCCATTTTTTAATTTTAGAGTCGCTTTTAAATTTTTACAACCTCCATTCATGGGTTTTACTTCTACTCTGAAAATGTAATTAATAATATTATCCCCCTGTTTTACTATATCAGGTTGAAAAATTACAATTGACATTTTTAAATTTTGATCTTTTATAAATCTCTCAACTTCGATCCTATGTAGATCCTGCTGCAAGTTTTGCACTGTTGTTTGAGATCTGAGCGTTCTCCAAAGAAAGTAGGCTGTAATCCCAGTAACAAGTACCATCACCCAGTCAGAAGATGTACCCCATACCTCGGATATAAAAGGGAATTTGAATAGGTCTGTATTAAGCATATCGAGCGTTAAAATTAAATTAAAAAAAAGATACACGAAGTTTGCAAATATGTAAACTTTGTGTATCTTTGGTGTATGGTAAAGCTAACCATTACAAAGAAAGGATTTGATGTTCGTTTCAAGGCAACATTCAAATCGGTAAGAAAGCTGATTAAGCTGATAATAAAGCTAATCATTTTCTAAAGACCAACTGGGGGCAAGGCTCCCAGTTCTTCCTTTGAAGTGATAAAGTTACCAAATTTTTATTTAATTAAAACGAATGTATTATGTTCAAACAGATTTTTGGTTACTTAAAGGCTTGGATTAAAGGCGATGATGCTGAACTGCACATAGATAAAACCTGGCATTTTGCTTGGTGGGAGTTGATTCCTATCTTGGGTATTATTGGTTTGATTATTTATTGGATATGCAGATAGAGGGGACACGGGAAGCGTTTATGGAGATGATCAGTCAGAAGGGCTTTGCAGCAAAGTCGGGTATTGATAAGGCTTTGATCTCCCTATGGAAGAACGGTAAACGCGTGCCAACTCTGGATAAGATGGAGGAGGTGCTGCATGCTCATGGGGCCAGTGTTGTCCAGGAGAAGGTTTGGGATGTTAACACAAAGGAGGAATTATGAGCAATGTAACAGGGGCAATCAAATTTAAAGACGGCACAATCCGTTTTTATGAGTACTACGGTACAAGTGATGTGTGTTCAACGAAACACTACTCTACCCAAAAGGAGGTAGCTGACAACTGGAGATCTTATCCTAGCAATCGATGCAGCTGCGAAGGTTTAGAGCCCGTGAGTATTTATTCGTCATATGGAGGCGGTTTTTACTTAGATGGTTTTGCATGCAAGAACTGTGAAGCTTTAGCTCATGATCCGGATTTCGATATGATTGAGAGAGAGGATACTGAAGATTGGATTCTGCAGATTTGGCCTTGGGAGGAGTTGGTATAATGAGAATTAAAGCATCTAGTGGTAAAACGATTGATCTTTTTTATTTGAAGTTCAATAAGCAAACTCGCATTCCGAGAAAGCGTAAAAAGGCTAATAAGAAATTTGAGGCAGTAAGTGAGAGGGTGTTACGTGAGGCGGGGGTAGGAATTTAAAAAAGGGATAGCGTATGATATATCAAAACACAAATACAGCATTGCTCAACCAAGAACCTACTCTTTTGCAGAGACAAATCGAAAGGTATAAATCTGATAGTCATCTAAAATACATGAGAGTACGACAATTGAATATAAGGGGGGTCGGGTTGAAACGCCAGGAGGGAAATACCTACAAATGGATTAATAAAGACCTGGAAGATGCAAACGATCATCTGCAACGACGAATAGAAGTCCATATTGAACAACATTATCCCTTAGTTTGGGATTGCCTGCAACGAGGCCTGGTCGTGCTGTAACGCTTACCAACCTCCCTTAGTAAACCGCATTACTCCATACCTCGCACTTAGCGGGGTATTTTTGTTTGCCACCCATTCAGGGTGCGTTTGACTATGGAATTACAGGAACTTACCGAACTTTTAGCAGATCCAAAAAAACTGGTTGATAAGATCACTGAGCTTGCGCCTGAGATACCGGAGGAAGCGTTAAAGTTTCAGCCAGAGGAGCATAAGGTAGTTACTGATCTTCAGTACAGGCCAGATCGTAAGGTCGATGTGCCCACTGGCACTATGAACGATAAGAATGAGCCAGAGTATAGACCTGAAACAAAACCAGTCCATCGCATCCCTAGCGCCACACAAAAGCTGATCATTGACTGGTCTGTTGACCTCGCCCTTTCTGGAGGCGTAGAAATCGACTGTTCACCGCGTGAAGGTATTACCACTGATGAGGTGATGCTTGCCATGGTTAAAAAGACTTTGGAGGATAATAAGTTTGATTATTTAGCCATGGAGATTGAACGATTAAAGCAACGCTTCGGTGCTGTTTTGCTTGTTTGGTACAGTGTTGAAGCAGAAGAAGGTTATTGGGCGGATATCACTCCAAATAAAGGAGCTAAGTTTAAAATGCGCTGCACAATATTGAGCCCAGAAGATGGAGATATCATCATCCCAATTCGTGATCAGTTCAAGGACATGATAGGCGCTGCACGTAAATACAAAGTCAAAGCAGGCGATAAGGAAATCGAAAAGATGGATCTTTTCCTGAAGGAGGCTTACATGACGTTTACCCAAGGCGAAGGCAGCGGGTGGGTGTTAGAGAAATCAACAAAAACTCAATACGGCAAAGCAAACTTCATCCTTGACGAACAGAAGCGTCCAGAGTGGGCCGATGTTAGTGCTAAGATTGAACGTGTTGAGCAGATAGATTCTGATACCGCTGATGAAAACCAACAGAGTGCATTCCCAATTCTTGTAGCTACCGGCCAGATCATAGCTGCTAATGGTGGTGGTGCCTCTAATACTCGTAAGACATTCCAAATGGAAGGCGATAAGGCTGATCTTAGGTATGTTGAAGCTGAAGGTGGTCAGGAATCAGCGAGTAATGAACGTAAGAATCTACGTAATGATATATTCATTGAGACAGCAACACCTGATCTTAAATTCGAAGATATATCAGGAGATCTACCAGGTGTAACAATCGAAATGATGTTGCTGCCTTCGACTAACAAGGCAAAGCGTAAACAAAAGGGTTCAATCGGCATATTCCATCAAAGGAATTTAAACTTCCTTAAATCAGCTATGGCGGTTATCAATAACCAGGTTGAGCCATCTTTAGGATTGGTCATGAAGCCGAAATTCAAAATTGAATTACCACGTAACCTTACTGAGGAGTATGGCAATATCGTTTCATTGGTTGGTGCTGGTTTGATGAGCAAGGAAACGGCAATAGCAAAATTAGCCTTTTCAGCTGATCCCGCTGCAGAATACGAAAAGATTAAAGCCGAGGCCGAAGAAGCGCAAGCGAAGGCAATGGAGTTGGCGGCTAAGACTAAGCCAGTGGCTCCAATTAACGAGTAAACAACCGCCTTCCATTCAGGAGGGCTTAAATTATATGACTAAAACTAAAGTTAAGCCGGCTATTAATATTACCAACAACAAAATTGTATTGTTAACGCCAGTTGAAATGAAATTAAAAGATTATTTACTATTACCATCAACATTGAATTAATTATGGCAAATGCAATAACAACAATCGAACGTGTTGAATTTATTATTCAGCCCAAACAAACCCATTGTAATTTATTTTATAGCAGTAATGAACCTGGCACCCCCTGGGGTGGCGGATGGAAGACTAAGACATTCCCCGAATCAAAAAGCGCAATAGATATACTTCGGGATGAAGTGCAAAATTATTTAGAATGGTCTAACGGACGTGAAGGTGTTTAATAACAAACCCATAGGAGGGGTGAATTAATTATGAAAAACTTTACAATCAGCCTTGGCATTGGAATTAATCAACTCATAATGGAATACTTTGTGATTCATGCACAACAGGAAGAAAAACCAAAAACGCATTATTTTGATCCCAGATCATCGCGTAAAAAACGCTAAAAAATTATTTTTAATTAACAGTTGTTAATTAGGTTAATAGTTGTATATTTGTTTCAGCGAAAGGCAGAGATAAGTGCAGGAGAGGGAATAACATCTAATAGGTGTTATTCTTTTTTGGTAATAACCATTCATAAGTTTTATTATTTTTTGACAGCCGGGAACAGACCGGCAAACGGACCAATATCCGCTCTGGCTCATAACCAGTTGAAACGGTAACAGGTTGCATACAGGTTCGATCCCTGTTTGGTCCACAAGGAGCAGAAGTAAGACAACATCAGGAAAAGCCCCTTTGTCTAAAAAACGGTGGATGTTGTAGATGCCAATCTGAAAATGGATGACTTTTTTAGCTTCAAAGTAAGCGAAATGACCAGCAGGAAAGACTGCTATTTGTTGAATTAGCTCAGTTGGTTAGAGTCTCTCCCTGATACGGAGATGGTCCGTGGTTCGAATCCACGATTCAACACGGGTAAAGGCGCTGCACAACCAGGACCATCTTTGCTGTCATAAGCTAGAAGTCGCAGCGCCCCGCCATTAAAGTCCAGCCCACAGGGTAATCCTATCGGTGTATGGCAATAGAATAAACGTTCTATAATGAACGTAAATAGAATATCAGTTCTATAACGATAAAGCCCTTGTGAGGGATTAGGCCGGACAACCAATAGGTTAGCTTATGTCCGGGATTGATGAAGCAAGGCGAACCCATTAGGGGAAGGATTGTGTGTTTGGTTAGAGCGGTAGTTGTGGTGACTGCCGCTTGTTTATTACCCCTTCAGTGGGGTTTTGGTAGTGAAATTTAAAATTTATTATATGATTCCACAATTGATTTGGTTTGCACTTGCCTTCATTGGCTTGGG
Source organism: Pedobacter nyackensis (assembly GCF_900176505.1). Classification (GTDB taxonomy): domain Bacteria; phylum Bacteroidota; class Bacteroidia; order Sphingobacteriales; family Sphingobacteriaceae; genus Pedobacter; species Pedobacter nyackensis. The sequence continues at coordinate 122,869 of NZ_FWYB01000001.1, forward strand.
CATTAACATCGTACAACACGGGAAACCTAAAACAGGCAAGCATGACGCTTGGACACAGGTTTGCGCATTGGTCATAGGCGCTGTAATACTTTATTACGGTGGATTTTTCAACCCTTTATTAAACAGGTAATCATGCTTAAGATAATATTATCATTTGTAGCTGCATTTGGGTTTATCGTAGGAATAGTTATCCTGTGCGGATGGCTTTTCGATAACTTCGACGGGAAGATTTTGGCAGGTTGGTGGGGTTGTTTACTGTACACCTATTTAACTGAAAGAACTAAGTCAGCAAGAAAGGAGGTGTCCAATGGCTAAGCTTAAGAAACACCAAGTAAAAGTCTTATTAAAAGACGGAATCGAAGCAAAACAAGTTAAGAGTATTTTAGAGGCATTAGGCGAAAATGTAGATAATTCATATCGATATAACGATCACCGATTTATCTATTTTAATGAAGAATACCGTCAGTGGCGTATGGCTTATGGATTATATCCATGTGCAGTGGTGTCATTAAAAGAGTTAATCATTTTACTATCAAAAGAGGCGGCTGAAAAACCTTCAATCCTATCCGGTCTCTGCGCAATCCAGGTCAACAACGAGCGTGAGTTTAAGTTGTTGATGGAGCATTATGAGGCAAAGGGGTGGAAGTGGTCATCTAACGAGAGTCCATTTGAGGTGACTTACAAAGGTTTTGGCGAATCAGCTTCAACCGCTCTTACCTACGAAGATAGATTTAGTTGGTATAGCAACAGTTACAAACTCATCCCCTTCGCTGACTTCGCGGCTGAAGTAGGTATTAAATCGCCGGTGTTCGTAATGAAGTCCGAGGATGGCGTACCGTTATACATAGGAGATCCATACTACAAAGCCCTAAAACTTGTGAATGGATGGGAGTTGTCGGCTGGCACTTCTCATTTCACTACCAATGACCGCGGCAACCCTGTTAGGCATATTGAGAGTAAAGCATTCTCCACCAAAGAAGCTGCTGAAAAGTGGATAGAGGAGCAGAATAAGCCTAAAGCTGTCGAAGTCAAATTGTATTGTAAAAAAACCGCCAATATCCATCAAGATGGAACTATAAGGGTTTTTGACGGAAGCAATACCATGAATCTTTTTCCCTCCGATCTCGAAGATATGTTGCACGCCTACAAATCCCTGCAGTAATGAACACAGGCCAAAAACTAATCACCATCTGGGTAGTGGTGGTAATAGCAATGATCGCCTATTTGGTGATACATCCACAGATAACTAACAATTAATTAATAATCAGAGCTTCCGCCATAAAAACCTTAGTCAGTTGCAGCGGAAGCTTAAAAAGACACCGGCACCGGATGGGCATAACGATATGAATAACACAGCGATTTTAGAGAGAGAGAATAAGGAATTGAAAGGACAACAGGCCGAGAGCGTCTCCCTGTTCAAGCAATTACAAAAGCAGGTAGGCACACATTATGGTGAGCAGATTGATGAACATTTGGCAGCATTAGAAGGCCGGAGGCATAACGCTAAAGCTTGGGATCTTGCCGATAGAAACGGAGAGCAGTAACATGCTTACCGCCCACCCATACACATTAATAGTCATCGGGATAGTCCTGATCGGGCTCATGTTTTATAAACTTTACAATAGGTAATTATGGAAATCAATCCACAAGATCAAACACCAGGTCCGGGAGCTGCTGCTGCATTAGTTTATTCCTTAGCGATAGTGATGGTGATTGCGGGGGTTGTTATATGGGTGCTTAAGTAGGGCTATTCGAGGGCTTTAAGCTTTTCAATATTGGCACCAAGGATTTTCAAGGCAGCAATAGCAAGCCTTTCGTCTTCAGGTGTGATTCGTTGTTTATTTGCTCCCGATAGCTTGTTCGCTAGTTTAGTTGTAGCGTGGTCAACTCCGTACATAAGTCTGGCAAGTTCAGCTTGCTTAATCAATGGGTTGTCCTTTAAGAATTGCTTTAAATCCATTCTACAAACGTATGAAAATAATGTAGAACAAACAATATACAATTGTAGAATAAATATAATACAAAATACTTGGTAATGTAGAATAAACGTTATACATTTGAATATCGAAAGACATACGACTGAGCCTCCAACCAGCGCAACTCCTAACCGGATTGCGCTTAAGGTGGTAGAAAACAATCATAGCGTCATGGATAATATACTTTCACACGAACACAACGGCAAATCATGGCTTTTTATCAAAATGCCAGAGAATTACGTAAGCAAGTCAGTTTATATGGGATACGTAATCTTTAAAGTTTGGAATGAAAAGAATGGTGTAACTGAAAATCAGCTGTCGGATTATTCCAAGCTAACCAAATACTTAGAAAACCATAACCCTGATAAGGAATACAAAACCATTCCAGTTAAACTGCCTGAAGGGGATTGGATATCGGTTTCCGGTCTGTCCGAAATTACCGAAGAGCAAGCTAAGGATGTGGTCTTAGACTCTGAAACTATGCTTGAAATACATGAAAACGGAATCTACCGTCAAGCTTACGGATTTGTTGATTATACAAATGGATGTGATGGTTATGAATCTACTGTTAAATCATTGCGAACCTTAATTACATCGTTGGGCGGTGATGTTGAAAGTAATAATTATTTAATACTTAAAGAGGCATAACCATCCAATAGCAAGTTTTGAAAACCGGGGTTGAAATAGTCTCCGGTTTTTGGGGTGCCGGGAATCTGGTAATTAAAAGGTAAAACGTATGGAACAATCAGCATTCTTCGATAAAAACGGATTAATTCACTATGATAAATACATCGTTTATTTTTCTGGGGGCAAGGATTGCACTGCGTGTGTTTTACTTCTGCTTGAATCTGGAATACCAAAAGAAAAGATTGAGTTGTGGCACCATAATATTGACGGCCAGGGTGAGAAATTTATGGATTGGGTATGTACTCCTGCATATTGTCAGGCTTTTGCTGACGCGTTCGGGATTGATATTTACTTCTCCTGGAAAGAAGGCGGATTTTTAAGGGAAATGCTACGTAAGGACTCGTTGACTGCTCCGACATCATTCGTTACGCCAGATGGTGAAATAGTAACTATTGGCGGGGATAGAGGAAAAGAAAATACAAGGATGAAATTTCCACAGGTTTCGGCTGATTTAAAAGTTCGGTGGTGTTCTGCCTATCTAAAAATTGATGTTGGCGCTTGTGGCATTAGAAACCAAGAAAGGTTTAGAGGCTTAAAAGTATGCACCATATCTGGGGAGCGCGGAGAAGAAAGTAAAGCCAGAAGCGAATATGCAGAATTAGAACCAGACAGGGCTGATCTGAGGAACGGCAAGGAGTTTCAACGTTTTGTTGACCGTTGGCGCCCGGTAAAGAACTGGACTGAACAACAAGTTTGGGAAATAATTGAAAGGCATAAAGTTCGTGTACATCCTTGCTATTATCTTGGATTTTCAAGGTGTAGCTGCATGTTCTGCATCTTCGGCAATGCTGATCAGTTTGCCAGCGCAATTTTCATCAACCCTGAAGGCGGCGAAAAGGTAATGGGGTATGAAGAGTCGTTCGGTGTGACTATCAAGCGTAAAATAAGCGTTAGGGATTTAAATAAGCTTGGCACTCCTTATCCATCAATAACAGCAGAATTGACAGCTATTTCGATGTCCAGTACCTACGATTTGCAAATAATAATGAATGATGACGAGAAATGGATTTTACCAGCTGGCGCATTCGGTGAAGGTTGTGGACCATCATAACCATCCTAATCAATTCAACCAAACACTAAAGAAGAATAAACAAAGAGAAATGAAAACAAACCCAAATGATCCAATACAACCTATATTAACTCAATCAGCATCATTGCAAAATGAAACCAGTTTAGGCTTAACTAAACGTGAACACTTTGCTGCTACACTACCTAACAACTTTGAATCATTACCACTGCATATTCAAGAAACTATTTGCGGTGAATCAGCGCCATTCTATGAGTTGGAAGATATGGAAGGTGGAAAGGATAGTATACAGACTTATGGTGAGCCTTACGTGGCTTGGTTGCTTAAAGGTAAAAGTAAGTATGCTGTCATGAACTCGGATGCATTAATCGAATCTTTAAACAAGGAGGAACAATGAAACCTACAGGACAAATAAAAACAATGCTTGACTTCTTGAATGAGGTTGCAATGGAGGAAGGATATACCGGATGGTATCAAGTGTACAGTTATCACACCCCTGATTTTGTTGATCTAAATGATATTCCTCAAAAAGCATGTAAAAGGTACGCTCAACAGGCTATCTCCCAAATGCAACCGGAGTGGGTGGCGTGGGATAAGGTGAAAGCTGATGATGATCTGATAAAGAAATTCAACACTTCGGATTCCGACTTTATAATGTTAGCATTCGATGACGGTAGCGTTAGAAGATTCAATGAAGACCATCCTACTGCTGAAATAACACAAGTATTGTTTTTACCACAACCCCCAACAAAGTAATTATGAAAGACATACTACAACTACAAGAAATAGCAGGGTATTTGCCTTATGAAGTACAATTCAAGCACTTCGATGATGAAAGAGAAATATACCAAATCTGCAAAATAGCATACTTAGGTATTGATGAGGTTACGATCTTTAGCAGTGATCATGAATATACATTTAATATTTGTGACGTTAAGCCAATGCTTAGGCCTTGTACTGAGGTTGAATTATCAAAGATTCTCTGCATTAACGAAAAGAAAGATAAGTTCATAGACTACATATCTACCTCGATAAAAGATAGCCAGTTTAACATGAGAATGCTTATTTCTGGTAAATCTGATAGTCTGGAATACTGGAAAATACATCGTCTTTTACAATGGCACTTCGACATTCACAACCTGATAGGCCGAGGATTAGCAATTGATATTAACACTTTAACCCCATAACCATGAAAGCACAAACAACAGTTAAGCCTACACAGGAGGAGGGAAACATCCTGTTAAGCGAATTTAAGGGAGTTAAATTTCAGGCACGACGAGACAATCAGTCTTATGATAAAAAATTCGATACATATGCGGAATGTATTGAATGGATCGAAGAAAAAGGGTATGAAGATTTCTATCCTGAGATAGGATTTGGATCAGGTGTAGGTAATCATCATGACAATTGGAGCAGTTTAATGGCGGTAGTTGAAAAGATTGAATCATTAGGTTACGATTCACGTATACATGGTAATTATTCAGACGGCGGTTTTTTATGTGACTTTGTTGATCTTGAAAATAACGAGCATGGAGGTTCGGTATCGTATGTTTCTAAAATTGAAGCTGTTTTTGATGCTTGCGTGCAATTAGTCGGATGGTTGAAGCTTAGACAGAAAGGAGGGGGTGCATGAAAACCATAAGTGTTGATCCTGACTTTACAATAAAGGATTCTGAAACTGATTTAGTTATTTATAAAGGGTGTCGAAAATATGGAGGTATTAAATGGTTCAATCTGTTGAATAGAATACTAAATAAAAAACAGATGCTTTCATGGATAGATGATAAAGGTGGTTTTGAGTTTAAAATTACTAACGAAAAGTACGATTTAATTTTAAAGGAGGATAACAATGGATAAGCAAGGGAAGGTGAAGCCGAGAGTAGACCAGATGTGGATGTGTATATTGATTAAGGGCGTAAAAATTGACGTAGCGTTACAATCAACTCTGAAATGGACGCGTAAAGAAAGTATTCAAGAAATGACTAAAACAAAATCCGGCAAACCTTACGTATATACATGGCCACAACTCCGAAAGTATGGTTGGCACTGCGTAAAAGTTAATTTATCATTTGAAATCTAAAACCATGAGCAACAACCAAAACAACCCACAGGAAGCACCACAGGTGAAGAGTGTGGAGGATCAGACTAAAGACGCAATCATTGAAAATCAACTTGATGTTACTGGCTGGAATGTATCACCAGATTCCACAATGAGAACAATGATTAAAACATGTATGGAAGAATACTCTGATAATTTTCAATCCCGCATAGCAGAACTGGAAGCGATCAACGCTAAGTACATGGAGGCTTTGGAGAAAATAAATTCAATTGATTGGCACGTTGATAACGGTAAATATTTCGGTAAAAGTGAAGCTCAATTATTTAGCGTAGCTGTAACTATTGCAAATAAAACATTAAACAGCAAGGGGGTAGGGAATGGGGATGTATAAGCAGCCTAGCGACGATCAAACAGAAAAGCAGCGCCAAAGTAAATCACCTCTATATGGTTACAGGAAGCCTCTGCCTGACGAACATGGTGACAAGTGGTGTCATTGTACCATTCCTGTTTTAACTCATGGCACGCACCGGGGAATAGCATGGTGCATGAGATGCTCAACCCCTTATTATCATTAACACTTTAAACCTTAAATAGATGAAAAACATACCCTATGCTCAATGGTTTTCAATGCTAACTCTCATTATGGTTGGATCTGGTGTGTTTGGAGTTGATGTTGATACACTTGTTGTAAGGCCTTACGATTTCAACCTTGACCATGATTCCTTTCGTCATGCTTATGAAGCCGGACTAAGTCCTATGGAGGCGTACCTGGTCGATATTAATGAAGGGGGAGAATGACCATTGCATCATAAACAAAAGAAGGGCCACAATCTCCGACTGTGACCCTAAATTAACGCTCTCGAAGTAAAGATAAGAAAATCCAATTATTGAGCCAAGCAGCACTCGAATTATTTTTACCTTCGCCGCATGAGTAACATGACGACAGCAGAAGAGTGGGAAGCAGCATTTCACGGTATTGAATTACCAGAAACAGCAGAATTAGCTACAGGAGTTAAAATCAACAATGTTCAGGGGTTTCTTCAAAAGTCTTTTGAAATCCTTAGGAATGGAACCCCTAGGGTGTGCGAACCGGTTCGATGGAGGTTGCAACGGTTACTGGATATTGTGAATGAGGCTAATGGGGAGAAGGAGTAATTGAATTAGTGGCACAATTTCATTAAATTAGATCTATGTTTTCATACACTTATACAATGTCCAATGGCCAAACGGTTGAATTAATCAACCGGAGCGGGATTTGCTGGGGGTATGAAGTTGTTGATCAAAGCGGACAACTATTAGGCACTATTTGGATTGATGATGAACCTGGTACTGAAAGTGAAGTATTGAAGCCTTTCGAGCAGGAATTATTGGACTTCATTGAAGATCAAACGAAGCCGACGAATTTATAACCTACATTTCATGTTCCTCAATTAATTCTCCTATCTGTCTCACATATTCCAAGGATATCAATTCAGCAGTTTCCCAAATTATGCTCCCGGTAGCCTCGTCTATAGAAGGAGTGAGGGTTGCTATTTTATTTTCACCACGGAAGATCTGAAAAGTTCCGTCGGCTTGCGGCATTACCCAGAGAGTTTCGCCTACTAAGTTTATTTCAAATGGGTCCATAGTTATTTTAGGTTAAATCCATAGTATAATTCATCATCAAATTTAAGATCCTCGTAGGGAAAATAATCAATTATCTCAGGAGTATTTGAATCTACTTTTGGCGAGTACAAATTCCGGCTAACCGAATGAGCCCCCATAATTTCCTCCGGGCATGGCTGCATCAATTGTTTTACTCCTTCTTTTGGCAGCAATGGATCCATCCACAATTCAATATTTCTCTTTTCCAAAATAACAATCATTCGCTGATCATCACTCGTGGTGGCTACATTATGTATCTTCTTTAGTATTCGGTTTGGCTCAGTTGTAATCATAGAAAATGTTACATGCCAATCGCCTCCAATGGGGTCCTTCCAAAAGCTGTAAATTCCTGCAACGTAAAAGAAAGGTTCATTTTTAGGGTATATGTAAAACGGATATTTCTTTCCTTCATAAGTATGCGGCTCATAGAATCCAGTTAATGGGATTACACACCGCTTTACCTGGTCGGGGTTTTCATTCCAAATGCTATTTTTAAAGGACGCTTTCTCAAATATCGTATCGTTCCGAGCATTCAGCGTGAATTTTGATAATTGAAGCTGCTCAGATAGTGTTTTGCTCGGCCAGTTGGGCATAAGCCCCCAATCCATCAATCTTATTTCTCCCTTTGCTAATACCGGCATATGCGGGCGATCAAATCCATTCGCATCAAACACGGGCGTAAACTTGTCGGCATCTGGAAATGGCGCGTTCATCACCTTCGCAATCTCATGACCAGTAACTTTAACAGAGGCTCTATTGCACATAATTGGATTAACGTTGGTGTGGTTGTTTTGTTTGCTTACGTCGAAGTTCGTAATAATTGTGGAGTCTTTTATTGAATTCATCAATCTCCTTAGCGGTCCGATGCAACAAATCAATCCTTTCTTGCAGCCCAACTAAAGGATGTTTTACAACAAACTTACGCCCATCATCCTTATCCCTGTGCATATGAACCGTTTCAGTTGAGGCCATAAATTCATCAGGTGTATACCACTTTTTGCTGACCGTTGAAAATATCCAGCATCCAGAGATAATTGCCTCCTGGTAAATAGCTTTTTTGGCAGCAGCCCCCGGCGATTCTCTTACTTGCATCCATAATGGCGTTTCCATGATATCTAAATTTAGGACGATAAAAATACTAAAAATATTAGTAAAAAACACAAGTCTTGTGCACAATTAACTAAATCGATTCGGGTTATTTCTGATCTGGTAAATGGGTGTTGGTGGCAGTTTATTTACTATGCGTCCGTAGTAAGTCTACTTGGTTTATCAGGCGGGTTGCGCGAGGTAAATTTGGGTTCAAATCGCGAGGTGTAGCACGATTAATTACCGGATTGCAACTCAGCAAACAAACTCAAAACAAATATTATGTCACTTAAAACTAAGATTCCCGCACGACTGAAGGCATTGTTCGCAGGCGTGGCGTTATCTAAAAAATCGATTGATGGCATCACTGAAAAGGCAAGTGTTGGATTGACTGATGAATCTACAGACGATGAAATCGACGCGGTATTAAATGCCCGTAACGAAATTTGGTCGTTCGATGATCAAAGGAAGTACGATGACTACCAGGCAGGGAAAGCTACAAAAGATGCAGCCGACAAAGAAGCAGCAAGACTAAAGGCTATTGCCGATGGTAAGCCAGCGCCTATTGAGGTAGATCCAAATGAAACAGCAACCGAGAAAGCGTTGCGATTGATCATGGAGAAACTTGAAAAACAAGACGCGGTAATAGCTCAGTTCGGTCAGGAAAAAGTGGCAACCACCCTTTATGGTGCCGCTGAAACTAGGCTGAAAAGCAAGTATGCTGATTACCCTGAGATACTGGCAGATGTTCTATTAGATGTAAAAGAGAGGTCATTTCAAGATGAAGAGACTCTTAACGCATTCCTTGATAGAAAAGAAGCTGCACTCGGGATAGTTATCCAGACTAGCACCAACAACAGTTTAGGCGGAGAACGACCAGTGGGTGGTGCAGGGGGGAAGCCTGCAGGAAGTACAAAAGAAGCCTCAGCTGCAGAGGTTGATGCAGCATTTACAAACTTTAAAATCTAACAAATGGCAGTAACCGTTAATCTTAACGATAATGGCGTAAGCGTTGACAACTCAAAGGACAGTATTGTTATCATTGAGGTTCAAGCCGCTATTAAAGGTGGGAAGTCGTTAGATACGACTGGATACACTTTAGATGTGATCAATGCTGGTCATATCATAATCAAAGAAACAGCAACAGAGAACTACAAGCCGATGCCGTTGACTACTGGAAACACAGTATACGACACTTTGCCTGTTGGTCACACTTATGTCGGTGTTTTAATCGCGACCATTCTGACAAAACGCCCGTTTGCGGCTGTAATGCTTGAAGGATACGTGAATGAAAACGCTTCGCCTTTCTCTGTAGCATCAATTAAAGCAGCGTTTATGACTGCAACGTTAAACGAAATTAAATTCAGGGGGGACTTAACATAATGGATCAGTCAAAATTCTTAACGTACATTCAAAAGTACTTCACAGGGTTTATGGCCCTTGTGACCAAGACAATTAATGGAGCAGACAAAGCACCGTCTTACCTCCATAAATCAATGCTTACACCGAAGCAGTCTATTGACGGAAAATGGGCTTCTATTACTTCTGATAATCAGAACGTAGCAGCGGACGTTGTGGCAATGGATTCTCCTCTGCCATTAAAAAGCCGTCCTTCATTACAGACGGCGTCCGGCGATATACCTAAAATGGGTATGGAGCTTAAAATGAACGAAAATCAGTTAGATCAACTTGATACATTGATTGCTAAACAAGCAGATGTGTCTGAGATTGTAACGGAGTTATTCGACGACGCCAAACGTACTTTAGTAGGTATTGAGGAGCAAAAAGAGTATTTATTCCTTCGTGGACTATCTTCTGGTGTTGCTCTAACGGATACTGAAAACGTAGGTACAGGCGTACGTGTGGACTACGGTTATATTACCGATAATAAAGCAGGTGTGCCAGTAGTATGGACAAACGCTGCTGCTGCAACACCGATCAGCGATATGGAAGAAATGATCTCTAAAGCTGACGCTAAAGGGAAAACCATTTCAGACATTATGCTGGACAAGGTAACATTCAATGTGGCTCGTAAAACCGCTGAAGCGGCAACTCGTTACGCTACAAGTATAGGCAACTTTGGAACAACCAAACCGACACCTGCTTATCTTTCATTCAAGGAATTGTTGGAGGCGGAATTAGGGGTTAATATTATCATTGTTGATCGTTCTGTTAAGTTCGAGAAAGACGGGGTTAAGAAAACCGTTAAAGCATGGGATGAGGGTAAAGTTATCTATTTGACAGATACCAACGTGGGTTATTTAGTCTGGAAAAAAGTCGTGGAAGATAGTCACCGTTCTAAATCAATCGAATACAGGACAGGTGAGTTCGGAACACTCGTTTCTAAATACGTTACTCACAAACCTTTTGGGGAGTGGACAGACGTACAAGCGCGTCAGTTACCTGTAATCACCAATGTGGATCAAATATTTCAAACTGATTCTAAAATCGTTCAGGCATAATGGCAAAGCAAACAACCATTGACGAACAAGCAAACACTCCCGCACCAGGTGCGGAGGGTGCTGCTGAAAATGCTACGGGACAAGAGAATCAGCCAGCAGCCGCGGTTATTGAAACTCCTGCCACGCTATTAGTGGCCGAAACTCCTGATTGGGTTCAAACTATCATAGATAGCAATCAGACCGTGCTGGATAGCAACAATAAGGTTTTGGCAGGACTCGAAAGCTTCAAAGAGCATGCTACTTCATTCGTAGAGGATATTATTGAGAAGTCAACTGCGAGAGCAGAAGGCGGGCCAGTAATGACCGGTAAACCAGCTAAAGAAAAGGAAGTAGACTTATTCGCTTCTTACGTTGTTGCCGAAGGTAAATCCTTCCGTGATAGCAAAGACTTCAGCAAGGTTTACGAGTCTGGTGATCCTATTGAAGGATTGAACGAGGATAGGTTGAAAAATCTGTTAAACCAAGGCTTAATCGAAGAAGCATAATGACCATAAAAGAAGCCCTTATTGACACCATTTCAATCACCTTACCATCAGGTAGGATTGACAAAGCCCTTATCGATGCTGAGTTGAACGGTGCGTCCGACTACACGAAAGCCGACGAGAAAGCAGTTGATATGGTTTACGCGGGGCTTCTTTTAACTACCATCCATGTTACGGAAATCAAGGAGGATGATGTGTCGATTAAATACACCACTGACCTGAAGGGTATATACAGTGCGATAATGAGGAAATGGAACTTAGTTGATCCGTTTTTGGTGGTAGTAGCTAAGCCAATTGTGAGACAAATAAACTTCGGATAATGGATTTGAGAAGACCACATATACTTACGTTTACTTTGCCTGGCACAACTGGTGGTGAAGATCCTGTAACAGGGTTTCCAATACCAGGAAGTGATGGAGACGTTGTGACCGTTCCTTGCCGATATGTTTCTGCATCTGGAAAGGTTTTTAAGAACCAGGACAATGTGGAGGTGCAACAAAGGGGACGTATACGCGTGCCGATTGGATCTATAATGCCAGCTACGTTTACACACTTGACTGTAACTGAAGGTGATATTACTCACTTCACGGGCCCAGCGCTTGACGTTTATGCTGGCGGTCATTTAACAGGATGGAGGATTGATGTATGATCAGCGTGCAGGCTAATTTCAATATGAAGTCTATCCATGATTACATGGAGAAAAAGGTAAATGAGAAGATCGATAAGGTCGTTGATCTACTCCGTAAAAAAGGAATGGAATTTACGACAAAAGCCCGTAAAAAGGTCTATGCTGCCAATCCTTACAACAACATCACCTATAACTTGGTGTCTTCGGTCGGTTTTGCAATAGCAAAAAACGGGGTTATCGTTGAAAGTTATTTCCCATTGGAAGCAACGGGAGTTGAAGGAAAAGCAAAGGGTGAAGCTTTAGCAGAAACAACAGCTATCAACCTTGCCGGAAGGAATGATATTGTATTAATCCTAGCGGCAGGAGAAGATTACGCAAGTTATGTTCAGGCTAAAGGCAAGGACGTAGTAAACGGGTCATCTGATGAATTTACAGCTTACGTGCTGCAAACATGGGGGGCATACAGATGAAAGATGTATTCGACATGGTTACTGATGTGCGGAGCCTGGTTAACGTTCCTGTACTAACTTCTACCATTAATGGTAAGGTATACCCAAACCTTCGACCGGATGGCCGTACTGATTTTGCCGACCTAGTTGTAAATGGTCTTAGTATCACCAATACGCAGCAGCAGATTGGATCAGGAAATGTCAATGGCTACGTCCCGACGATTACAAAGGACGGAGTAAGGGTTCCAGATCAAGCACGATTAAGCGCGATGGGCAAGTCAATAATTACATTGATCGACAATCAGTACCATGATACATTCAGGGTTTTTGTTGATGGTGGAGCAGTCCCAATGCGCGACACGGATGGAAGTTACTTTGTAAATGTGCCCTTTAAATATCATTCGATACAAGACAATTATCAAATTTAAAAACCGCCTACGGGCATAAAACAAATAAATTATGGCAACAAATGTAGTAGGGGGAATAGAGAAAATCGAAGTTGCCCCGGCGTTCCAAACCGAAGCAGGTATTGCAACGGCAGTTTGGGTAACGTTAGAAAATATTGCGCCTGATACGGTTCTGTACACTAAAAATGCGGACACTGAATCGAGCATTGTTCCTGAGGACAAAGATGTAGCGTTCGTTACATTCTACACACCAGGAGAACCTGACACCCTAACGGTAGGCTTGTTGGAGCAAAAACCAGAGGTAATGCAGTTGCTGGAGAACGTGGTTTACACGCCTGCTACTACAAAGGTAACTTTGCTTGCAAAACGTAAGATTGCAGATCTGGCATTCAAGATCACAACCAGACCAATGAAGGACGGACGTAAATGCGTTATCGTTATTCCGAATACCCATGCAACGACTACCTACGCTAACAACTTGTCAAAAACTACAGTACAGCAATTGCTTATCACTGCAAAACTTGACTCGTTTAAAACCACTACAGGATCGTTGGATGCTATTTCAATTAAAACATGGGTGTTGGCTGATGGTACTGCTATTGATTCAACAATCATCCCTTAGTCATGGTTAGGGTTAGAATTTTAATCGACTTTATGGTATCGGCCTCTAGTTCGATGTACGTGAAAGGTTGGGAAGGGGAGGTAAGTAATGAATTAGCAGACCGTCATGGTCCAGAAGGCACCGGTTTCCTTGAATTGATTGCTGATGTCAAACCGAAAACCGAGCCTAAAAAAGACAATAAATAATTCCCGAAAGGGATTGAACGAAAGCCCCGGCCTAAATAATGGGTTCGGGGCTTTCTATTTAAACAAAATATGGAGGAGAAATTTATATTAAAATCAATAACTGATACGCTAACTGGAAAGAAGGTGCACCAGATTACGGTGCCGATTCGAGTAGTGGATCAGCCTACTTATATCCGTAGTTTTTGGGATAAAGTGTTATTCCGTAAAGGGATTATGGTTGAGCCAGAAACATCCAGGACATTTGAGATATGGCCCTGCGTGGTAAAAAACATGTACCGAGTTGCTGGTAATGCTGCATTACTGGTTGACAGCCTACATGACGATCACTCGGAGAACATCAAACTCGTTAACGATAACATGCCAATTGTGGCTCATATCGTTGCTGCAGCAATTCAAAACAATAAGTTTGAACCTGCGCCGGAGCTTATTGAGTTTCTGGAGGACAATATTGATGCGGATGATATGTACACTGCACTACAGGCCGCATTTGATAACGCAGGGATGCAGTCTTTTTCAAATTCTATTGTCTTAATGAAGGGGACGGAAACGATCCTAAAAACAAAGGCAAGTCCAAACGACGGGAGCGAGTTGATAGCCTCCCACATAGCAACATTGGATCAGTCTGCAAATACTTTGGATGGACTCCAGACACAGTAATGGAAATGACTTGGGATAACTACGTGTTGTATTTAGCTAGTATTCCTAAGCATGATGATGAAGTCGATACTGCTGATAAGGGTCAGAAACCGGAAGTAAAAGAAGCGTGGGATTTATTTTAAAATGAAAAGGGATGAGTGAGATATTAGGGTTTCAGGGTAAAGTTGATTTCACCCAGGCAAAGAAGGATGTTAAGGATTTTGAAAAGTATTTATCAACGGTTGGTATAAGCCTTCCGAAAGACATTTCCGCTAAAACTTTTGATACTAAACCTTTAACGGAATATCAAAAAGAAGTAATTCGCATTAAGCAGGAAACGCTAGAACTGGCGAAGGCGAAAGCAGAGACTACCAAAGCAGACAGAGCGGCAAGCTTAGCCACACAGGCGGCACTGAGAGAAGAAATAAGGCTAAAGAAGGAGGCTGCATCGGTTAAGCGACCTGTTGACTTTGGTAATTCTCAAGCCGAAATTGATTTGTCGAATGCCGGAAGAGCGGCAGGCGGTGGGCGTGTGGCATCCAGTGGTACCGCAGAGCTCGTTAGATTGCTGAATGAGGATTTCGCAGCTGGTAAAATCGGCGCAGCGGAGTATAAGGCCGAAATTGAAAGGCTGAATGCTATAATGAAGCAGACTTCTTCAGCTACAAAGGAAGCGGATGGCGCTATAAAAGGGAAAACTCTATCAGCGAAAGAGCAGGCAAGACTACTGGCAGAAGAAAAGTACTTACAGTCACAAGCAACCAAGGAACTTAAAAATAACATCAGAGAGCAGCTTAATGCTAAGGGGTCAACTGAGGCTCGAAGGGCCGCATTGATAAGACTACAAACTGCTTTTGATAGGTTGTCGGCAACTGAACGTGCTTCGCCAGCTGGCCAGCGATTGGAGGGGATAGTCGGCAGGCTGAATACTCAGGTCTTATCATTAGAAAAGTCAACGGGTAGATCAGGGAGGAACGTAGGTAACTACCTTAATCAGGCATGGTCTGGGTTGAAAACCATTGCAAACATTTTACCAGGGATGGGGATTGCAGGCGTGCTTGCATTTGCCATTGATCCTTTAATGGAGTATATCAAAAGTCTTGATTTATTTAAAAGCAAACTTAGCCAGGTTAAATTGGCTCAAACTGCCGTTAGTGAAGCCTTGAAGGGTGGAGATTATACGCAAGCTGTTAAAAACGTTGAACAACTTCGAATCAATGTTGATCTGGCAAAGAAAGGGTTGTATGATAAAAAAGCAGTTGTAGATGAATACAATAAGTCAATAGGAGTTACTGCCGGGCAAGTAAAAAATCTTGACGAAGTGGAAGCAAACTTGGTTAAGAACGCTGATGCGTATATACAGATGACCTTGTATAAAGCTGCCGCTAATCTTCAATTACAAAAAGCAGCTGAGAAGGCTGCCGAGATACAGGAACTGTCAAGAAAGAAAACTGAAGAATTTGCAAACTCCTTTGATAAAGTTGTAGGAGGGGCTGCTGCAGGTGGCGGTGGATCTCAATTCGGAGTTTCAACCTTTGATTCTGGTGCCTACGAAAAGGCTTTAAAGGAAGAAGGAGAAAAAAGAAAAGAAGTAAGGCATAAGGAGTTAAAGAAAGAAAAGAAGGACTTTACAGATAATGCTTCATCCTTGATGAAAACCGCCTCTGAGGAAGCGAAAAAAATGGGAGGAGTATTAGGCGCTGATACAGGTGCAGCCACTAAGGCATCTACTAAGGCGTTAAATGCTGCCCTTAGTGCTGCTGAATCTTTGTCTAAAAAACTAACTGACATTCATAATGCTTCATTCCGGAAAACGCTTTCTAATGATGACGCGGAAATACAAGCCGTAAAAGATAAGTATGAGGCAATGCGGGTAGAGGCTAAGAAGTTTTATGAAGAATTTGGAAACAAGCCTGTAAAAATCAATGGTAAAAATGTTAGTAAAGATCAAGTTTTTGGCACCTTAAAAGCCGATGAACAATCTGAAAAGGACGCAATATTAGCACAACGTAAAGCTGATAAGGATAAGAAGGAGCAGGAAGCAGCCCAAAAGCATTATGAAACCCTCTTAAAGGATTTCATGGATTATGGTCAGAAAATGGATAAGCTGAAAGCCGATTTCGAAGCTGACAGTTTATTGTTGATCAATGATCCTCGTCAGCAAGCAGTACGAAAAGCGGCCTATGATAAAGATGTTCAGGACCTGGTTGATACCAACAGTAAAAAACTTGATGAGTATGAGAAACTGATTGAAGGTATTGAAAAGTTATCAAGAAAAGAAGCATTAGCAGCGCTGGAGGTGGCTAGTAAACGACTTGCAGATGATAAAGGTGCTGGATTAGTTTCTGATAAAGTAGCTAAGGAAACGGAAGCGCTGTTTGCAAAAACCAAGAAGGCAATCATTAAAGGAACTAAAGAAGCAGGCGAGGAGTTAATTGCATTAGCCAATCAAATTGATCAGTTAGCGTCAGAAGTAGATAGTATCGATGAAGCTTTTGGCAAAGTATTAAGAACTGTCTCTAATGTCGTTGGTCAGGTTGGGAACATTCAGAAAGGGATGTCAGACTTTAATAAAGAAGGAGCATCTCCATTAGATAAACTGACTGCTGGTCTTGGAATGATTGGTGCCGGTATCTCGATTTTCAAATCTGTGTTTTCTTTATTCGACAGATCTGCTCAACGAGAAGAGCAAGCTGCATACGCCAGGGACTTGCAAAATAAGCAAACTGAGGCCCTAAATAAATCACTTGAAAGGCAGATCTCATTGCTTAATGATGCTTACGGTACTGATAGGCTATTAAAGTATAATGAAGCAATTAAACAGGCAACTGAGAATCAGGCTAAATATCAGCAACAATTAAACGGTAAGTATCAGCTAACCGGAGATAAAGCAATTGATAAACAACTTGAAAAACTTAATTCCGGAGAATGGAAATTGGGCGGTGATATGACAAGTTTATTAATAAAGGACTTGATTAAAAAAGGCGCTGTTAATACTCTACCAACCGATATAAGAGAACTTGAAAAATTACTTGACGAAGGGAAATTGGATTCTGGTACTGCTGTTATTGTTCAAAATTTAATAAAAGCTAACGAGTCGGCAGAACAATTGAAAAATCAATTAAGAGCTGAAAATGTTGGCGCTGGCCTTAGTACTATTGTTGATGAGTTCATGGACAGTCTTACGGATGGTGTAGGTGGCGTAGAAGATGCACTCACTAAGGCGATACGTAGGGGGTTGCTAAACTCTTTAAAAGGAGATATTACTGAAAAATTCCTTCAAGACTATTATGAAATGCTGGATAAAGCATTAATTGATGGGAACATATCGGCTGATGAAGACGCATTACTACGTGAACAGCTTCGTAAAGCGGACGAGTACGGTAAGGAAAGGTTAGATTATATAAATAAAACAGCACCGGAAACGAAGGAGCCAGATAAAAAAACAGGCATATCCGGCGCCATCGTTGGCGAAGCACTAAAGGAAGATACCGCCAATCGAATGCTTGGGTTACAGCAGGGCCAGTATGATGCTACGAAGCAGATCGGATTGACCATGGGGGATATGCTGCAGATAGGCCGATCAAAATTAGCTGCCCTGGAAAAGATAGCTGCCAATACTCTACGTGGTGCGGATAATACTGAGGGTCATACAACCCTTCTCAATAAGATTGCGGAAAACACTACTCCAAAATCTACTACTTCGGATCCATTGGGGCAATCATTAAGAGACAACGGAATTAAGATTTAAAATAAAAATCCCCCTTCTATTGATTAGGAGGGGGATTAAATATTAGTTAGGATTTTTCTTATCTAAATTTGATTTTTGATACTGTTTCCCTACAATAAATATAGTTACCAATGATACTAGATCAAGCGTGCCAATTATTGTTCCTTCTATTCCATGGCCAGTAAAAATGCATATGAATGATGCCAATAAAACGAGAATAGCAATTATAAATGCGTAGTGTTGACCACGTCCGCTTTGATTCTGCTGTGAAGTTATAACTTTGGATTCCATAGCAATCCTATGATCTGATTGTTTTTCAGCCATTGCCATTATCCTTTCAGCTCCATTGGGGATTATCTCATTGTAACTGGCTAAAGTTGCAGGGTCTGGTATTGGTCCGCTATGAGTTTTCTTCATGCTTATTGCAACCGATCTAATAATTCTTGTTCGCTTGTCGTGTGGAATATTCTTGAACAATTCTGGTTCAGATTCCATAACCTGCTTTTCCAATAAGGAAACGCCGTTAACTTGATTTTTAGCTTCTTCTGTAGGGTAGGGCTTTTGTTGCTGAGAGTGTTGTTTTGACATTTATTGTTTATAAACAAGGTTCTAAATTCCGGTTATCATAATTTTCTTTTGCCTCCCTAATATCTTGTCCAATCATACTGAAATCGCTTCGAATGGCTATTGAGTCAGCATCTCCGTTTTCAGATTCGTTATACTCATAAAAATTTCCGCTCAAATTTATCGCAGAACTTGCACCCATCAAAAAGTTGTTTGTCGGAAATAAAAAATCTGTGTAAAACTTACTTTCTTTGTCCATAACTTTTTATTTATTTTTTAATCTAAAACGTATTGTCGCCTAATTAATTATATATGATGTTATTTTTAGGCGCGCAAAAGTAGGAACTTTTTATTACATATATCTAATATAATAAAAAAATATGCAGGTGTTAAATGCATATCTACTTTTTGCGGTCACGTTAATAACACTAATGTATGTAATCTGTTTCAATTATTCCAAATTATTACACATAATTCTACATTGTTACACAAATATAGGAATTGATATCCCAATATTTCCCATTAATTACCGATATCCCTCATTGTTTATTAACGCCCTATTGTAAGCCAGCCTACGGTTCCTACTTTACCCAATTGGGTAATTTCGTACGATGTACGAGTTAGGCGGATTTGACTTATTGAATGCTGGTTTTATACCTATTGTAAACGGAGATAGCAATGTTGCTTTATCTGGTTTTTTGGATATGCCAGCTCGATTAGGGAAAACGCATTACGACTGGGCAGGCGAGGTTGGTATTGAGCCATACGTAAGCGCCAGTGAGATATTCTTTGGTGGTCGTGCTCTAACCTTGACAGGAGTGGTAACCGGTGCAGATCAATACGAGTGTAATGACAAGGTTTCAGCGATTTACCGTGCTATTGATGGATTTACAGATTTAGTGCCATTGGTTACTGAATACGGTACATACAACGTTTTTGTTAATGCTGCCATTGCAGGCGAGTACATGCCGGATGCGGGCCAGACTAAAGGCATTAAACTAACGATCCCCATGCGGGAGCCAGTTGTTTCAATGCCTGGTGTAGTCCCAATTGGAACAAATAGTGAGTTTGGTATTGACGGAATAAGCTTCTTAGAGTTGGGAGGCGAGTACATACAACTGGAGGGTGATCGTAGAAATCGCACAGCTCCAAAGGGTGAGAATGCCAGTGTTTATGGTAAGGAAAGCTACCTGATCACTAACCCAGTGGCACCAGAGTTAAAATTAAAGATTGCTATTAAGCAGCCGACATATGCGGGGATGAAAGAGAAGGCTGACGCTGTGATGGCGCTGTTTGCTAAACCAGGCATGCGTTCACTGACCGTGAACAATGACCGTTTACGTAGCTTCTTTGTGAAGGATGGGTTTAAAGCCAGTCGGGTATATATAAAGGATGAGTTCTCTTTCTGCCTGCTTGAATGTAGTTTGACTGAGTCGGGTATAGGAGGAACATTCGCAGATCTGGTGGATGCTCTTGGAAATAGAATAACAAATAATGAGGGCGATATAATTAGGGTAAGGATATGAGTGATTTAATATTTCCAGATAACGCAGAACCGGTAGCCGTACCAGATGGTACCGAGAAGATATTTGCTGCAAGACAAAGTGATGGTAAGATCATTTATTTTACCGGGACACAGTTGTTTGCTTCATTATTGAAGCTAAAAACAATTAATAACCAATCTTTAATTGGGACCGGTAATCTAACCATTGTTGGTGGTGGAGGTGGTGGTCCCGCTGTAGTTGAGCCGTGGGCAGCCGGAATGTATGGTGTTAATGTTCCGGTAAGACATAAAATTGGTGAGACGTCCTATTTATTTGTTTCCAAAGAAGCTGATAATGAGGATGAGCCTGTTTTGCCAACCTCGCCTGCATGGATTCAAACTGATTTTTATAACGGAATAATATCATGGTCAGGTTCATTTCCATATAACGAAGGTTCATGGGTTACTGGTGATGCAAATTCTAAAATTTACGAGTCAAAGGTTGATGGCAATACAGGTAATATACCTAGTGGCGGCATATCAAATGAGTATTGGAAATATATTGGCAACTATGTAGGTTTTTACTTCGAAGGAACTTTCGATAAAGGAGATGTGGTTATTGTTTCTGCTGAGGGTAGTAGGATATATGTATCTAACATTGCTGATAACCAGGAGCCTATTACATCGATCAGTAGTCCGGGTAAATGGGATCTGATTGGGCCTGAACTTTCAGGTGTATTTGAGGAGTTGGAGGACAAGGTTGATAAAGCTGTTTATGATGTTTTTGTTGCGGCTAACACGATTGCTTTGGCTGCTAAAGCTGATCTTGAAGGAGGCAAGCTGAAACCTGAGCAGGCCATCGATGCGAAACTTTCAGATGCGCAATTTGAACAACAAACAGTTGAAGGGGTTCCTCAAGATATCACAGTTAAAGAGTCCTGGTTAACTAACTTCATCTTGTCTGTGGGCGCTGCTCAGGGGTGGTCTGGACTTCCAGCATTAGGAACACCAGCATTAACTTTTGGAACTTCTACGAGCAGTCAAAATGTATTGAACTGGACAAGGCCGACAAACGGGGTAAGCTCAACTGTACAAGCCCTCATAAGCGGAACATGGACCACTATTTATACCGGTACTGATCTTACTTATACCCACACTGGACTTACAGCATCCACCTCTTACGATTATCGTGTTAAAGCTACCGCTTCAGGTTATGCTGACAGTCCTTACGGCACGGGTAGTAAATCGACATTGGCTGAAAGCGGAGGTGGATATGTAGTTGAAAATACTTACCTAATTAACTTTGGGTCAGAGTTTGGTTCTAATGCACCTGCTCCATTCAATAACATGAGGCCTGCCGCTTCATTATTACAAACAATTAACGGGTTTACATCTCCGGTACTGGTTGACGATTTAGGAGTTTCGTCTTTAATTACTGTTAAAAATTCAGGCGCTTTCGGCGGAGCTTCTGGTCAGATAAGTGTTAGCCAAAATACAGCGGGTAATACCGGCGCATTTAATAATGTAGTCGTAAATACAGGGTGGACTATAAATGGAGGAACTAATGCCGCATTACTTATCGATAGCTTGAACGCATCAAAATTCTATGAGATAGGATTCTTAATGCCTAAGGATGCAGCAGATTCAGTTAGAGGGGTTACTATTGGTGGTGTAGTAAAAAATAGGGACGCAACAGGGACCAATTTGCAATCATTTGGACTTGCTGCAAATGGGTTAGATGACCCTCAGTTTATCGTATTCCTAAACTTAACAGGTGTTACTTCCGTTTCAGCACTCATCAAAAGGGTGAGCGGAGATTATGGCGCATTCATATCAATGATGTATATCCGGGTAAGTAATGTAGCAAAGCCATAATGAAAGCGAGATTCAATTATATAATGGGGGATCCGGCCCCGATTGATCCGAATAAGCTTATTACTAAAGTTAAATTCGCTTCCGCTCCTTCTTCTGCTGTAGCGGCAATTGCGCCAAGGAAATTCAATAAAAAGAATCATTGGGCTTTTGAGTGGGATGATGCCTCAAGTGGGGCGGTAACGGGATTAGGCATACTGAATAATGCTTTTTACACCGATGGTTGTGGAAACAGTATCAATTATTCGGGCACTCTCGCTATTAATGGCGCTAATGAAAATACCCCTGAAGCTTACCCTTTGGATGGTTACGCTTACAGCGGAGCTGATGGTAGAGCGTCTTTAACACAGATGATTACTATGATCAATGCCGGATGGGAGATTAGTGACCATAGTTACTATCACGATCCTGTGGGTAAGGGCGCGCTTTATACAGCATATCAAATGACGGTGATGATGCAAACTTACATTCAGGAGAGGTTGAATTATTGGACACGGAGTAAAGTTGTGCCTACAAATTACGCGGGTCATGCTACTGCTGCCCGGGATTTAGGGTACTTGTATTCTACCTCACAGGGCACCTTTGATAGTTTTACCGCTGAATGGGTGTTTGCGCCTCCAGGGAACTGGGTAAATGTTCCGGCTGACTTTGCACCATTAAGAAGAGACTTCACAGATAACTGGCCAGGGAGTTTAACTAATCTGCAAAACATGGTCACTACCTTAAAAGCTGCAACAGGTAAATTTTTCAGAGTTGGTAGCCATACCATTAATACCACTGCGTTTCAGTCGCTGGTTGATTTTCTGGTAGCAAATTCAGGGGATGAGTTTTTGGTTTCCAGTACGCGAGAATGGTTAGAGTATGACGAGGTAAGGGTACAGCCAATTACACAGTCTTTATTAGGCGATACCTTAACAATTACAAGCGATTTAACTGGCCTTGATCCAAAGAACAGATGGAGAGATTTGAGCTTCAATATTACATCAGATCAAACAATTGAAAGTGTTACAACTGTGGGTGGTGACAGCTCCTCTTTCAATCCGGCAACAGGATTGGTAAATGTATTTAAACAAATAAACGAATGGCTTTAAGAAAAGGAACTATTACAGAGGGTGGTAAAAAAATCAATTGGTCTGAAACCACAACAGGCATCGATTATGCAGATGGAAAAACAGCTACACCTTCACCGCGCAACATGGATGCGAAGATCGCTTACAAGTCGGCTACAGATATTATCGTAATTCCGGAACAGCCGCCAATACCGACAATTAAGGTCGACCACATTTATTTGGCGAGTGAAGCATTGAATTCTGCTGGTAAAAAAGCTGTTAATGGTGATAGTATTCAGGTTATCCCTGATTCAGTTGGAGGTCTTCCATTGAAGTATGCAGGGGTGGCTGCACCTATATTGACAGGTAAGCCGCCAGTTATATGGAATGGTGAAATCCTATTTGATAACGAGCCACATACGCTTTTCAATTCAAACCGTTTTGACAGGTTGGTAAATTACCCGTATGAAGAAACATTAGTCCTGAGAGTTGTTCCTGGTACCGGTTATGAACAATTTCAAAATGATTGGAACAATGACCTGAGTATTGGTGATTCAGGTGGAAGTTTACGAGCGGGTGATGCCGATGTCAACACTCAAACATTCTTGAGCAGCAAATACGATTTTTTTAAAGTAATGGTTATCCATGTTCTAGCTGAGTCTGGTAAACAGACTATGTGGCTGAACGGTAAAAATATTGGATCAATACCAAGCCGTACAACTTCTCGAAAGCTGCTAAACTCGGTTGGGGTAAACACGAACAACGCGCAATGGAATTTTATCGCAAAGTACGTTAAGCTAAGTAAATTCAATGATGAGGAAAGGGCTGAACATATTGCCTCTGTACTTGCTGAATTTAAGCAGGGAACCAATCCAAGCGCACCATTCGCTAGGAATATAAATATATCAAAGGACGCTGTTTATACCGCTAAATACGACTACAACGGATCCTTACCGCAAGATGTTTCTAAAACTCAGTACAGATGGTTAGGCCTAGATTCAGGAGGTTTAGGGGCTGTAAAAATATTAGGAACAGAGCAAACATTGCCGCTTACATCAGCAGCTGGTTTTCTCAATTTAAGAGTGGAAGTTAAGGTATTTAATATCGATGGTGACTCATTCAGATATGTGAGCATGCCGTTTACACAAAAATAAAATAAAGGAATGCAGATACAGGTTTTAAGAGAGGGAGAAGTAATATCAACGTTTGATATTGATGAGGGTACTGTATTCAATGAGAAATTACAGAGCGCCAGGTTGATCACGTGTCCAGTATCAGCGGTTAATGCATTGCCATTGCAGGAAGGTGACTATATTATCCATAAAGGCGAAAATTACATTATCAACACGCTTCCGGAGTTTGACAAGGATGGATCCGCGTTGCAGAAAAAGTATAACATCACGTTTGAAGCAGAGTTTTATTTGCTGCTCGATAAGTATGTAATTAATAGCATGCAGCAAAAGGAATTTCCATTATATGGATCTGCATTGGATCACTTGAATATGATCTTTGCTAGTGCTAACCGTAATGATACTGGTTGGACTGTTGGTGAGGTTGCTTCTACTGAAGGAGAGCTGATCAATTACAATTGGACTTATGTTCGGGCTGCTTTGGATGAGATTGCAGCTGCTTTCAAATTGGAATGGTCGTTTACTGGCCGGACCATTAGGATGGTTTCGACTATTGGTGTAGATACAGGACTAACCTTTGAAGTTGGCCGGGGTAAAGGATTACACCAGATCAAACGATCACAGGATTCTTCGAAGTCTGTAGTAACCCGCGTTTTTGGTGTCGGAGGTTCTCGTAATATCGAAGCTAGTTATAGAGGTGGAGTTGAGCGTTCATTAATCTTTGAAGGTAGGTATGTTGAAACTCCGGGAGTAACAGCCGGTACCGAGCGAGTTCGTGAAGGGCGATACACCAATGAGGAGATCTACCCTCGTTTCAATGGTGTAGTAAGCGGGGTTGTGGTTAATCGGGATACTGAGGGAGTGATCACTGATGTGGTCATCACAGACAACGCGATAGACTTCGATATCAATGCCCATCTTCAGGAGGGCGTAAAAGCTAAAGTTTCTTTCAGGACCGGAGCATTAACAGGCGCTGAGTTTGAGATTGCTTCATATAATGCGGCAACTAAGGAAATTGAGTTGATTCCGGTGGCAGATACAATTGGCTATGTATTGCCAAATGACTTGAATCTTCCGGTAATAGGCGATAAGTTCACTTTGCTTGAAATGAAGATGCCTGCTGCGTATGTGGCAGCTGCTGAACTTGAATTGCGTAATGCTACGTTGCAATACCTGGATGATAACAAGTCGGCTCGATTGCTGTATGGCGCCAAGCCTGATGAAAAGCATTTGCGCGACAATAATATAGTATTGAAAGTTGGTGATCGCGGTACTGTTATTGAAAGTGAGATTGATGTTAATGAGATCTTACGCTTCACTGAGATTAGCTATCCACTGGTTAATGAGTTCGATGTAACCGCAGTTGTTGGGAATGAAATTAGGTACGACAGGGTAGTTAAATTATTTGCCGATGTCCTACAAACGCGTAAGGATGTGCAAACCATTGACAGAAGATCTGTTGAGCTGGCTAAACGCGGTGTGCAGAATTTACGTGCATTGGAATCGAGTATTTTTGATACTGATGGCAAGTTTGATTCTGATAAATTAAACGTCGGAGTATTAACCACGATGCTTGCTATTATCGGTACAAGGTCACAGAACTTCAAACTGGCAAATGTATACATTACGGATAACTATAATGCTAATGCAAATGCTGTTTCAATTTCCGGGGGAAGTCTTATCCACTTTGAAATATCAAATCCCGGCAATTTAGCCGAATGGACCATAACTCCCATTGTGCAATCTGGGTTGGTACCTGCATCATTATATTACGTTTACTGCAAATGTAGTAAGACCTCTCAGGTAGGTTCATTTGTGATTACAACAGATAAGATCAAACCGGAAGATGTTCCGGGGTTCTGGATGTTTTTGGCTGGTGTAATTTACCCCGTGGTTGATGGGTGGAGAAATTCAGACTTCACAAATGGTCTGGCTGATATAAACCCAGCGAGGTTAAAAATCGGTAAGATCATATCAAGGGATGGACTTACTGGCTTTGACTTGGATAACAGTACGATATTCGGAAAGATAGCTTTCGCCAGTGGGTCAAATGGGTATGATAATATTGCAGATAAACCTGACCTATCAATTTATGCTACAGAGGGCTTTGTCGATGCAATTGCGGCTGATTTGCAGAACCAGATCGACGGGTCAATAACTACGTGGTTTTATGGTTACGAGCCAACGTTGGCTAATGTCCCGGCAAATGGGTGGCTGACTACCGATGAGAAAAATCAGCACCTAGGTGATTTGTTTTATGATACCTTAACAGGTTACGCTTACAGGTTTCAATTAGCAGGCGCTTATGGCTGGGTAAAGATTACCGATACTGATATTACGCTGGCACTGGCTAAAGCGCAAGAGGCACAAGATACAGCTGATGGTAAGCGTAGAGTGTTCACCGCTACGCCAGTAACCCCTTACGATGTTGGCGATCTTTGGACACAGGGTGCTTCAGGAGATTTAATGAGGTGTGCAGTGGCCCGGGCAACTGGCGTTTATGTAGCTAGCGATTGGGTAAAAGCTGTTAAGTATACTGATGATACTGCTGTTGATAATTTGGTTATTGGGGGAAGGAACTTTCTTCGAGATAGTGGTGTATCGGTTGAGAATGACAATTACAACATAGCTAACTACACTTATTCTGAACGGATGGTTTCAGGACAGGTGTATACGATAACTATATGGGGCAGTTTAGGCGCTGGCAAAGCTTATTTTGGAGCGTGGAACGAGAACGGTAGCGTTGGATTGGCTACATTAAACCAAATATCGGATGGAGTTTATAGTAGAACTTTTACAGGCACTGAAAACAGTTTAGGCGCTCCGCATATCTCGATATTTGCTGTAGATAGTTCCGTTGTAGTAAATTCCAGAATTGATAAAATAAAACTTGAAAAAGGCAACAAAGCAACCGATTGGACTGCTGCCCCAGAAGATTTACAATTAGCAGCACAACAAACCGCTGATGCTGCAAGGGATGCTGCAAAGGCCTACGCTGATGCTCAGGATTATTTGAAGGAGGTGCAAACCAAAGCCTATGCTGATGGAATAGTTGATGCTGAAGAAGCACGAGCTATAGCTGATGCTGAAGCTAAATTGGCACTTGCTTATAGTGACGCGACAGCTAAGGCTAATGCTGCTCGAGTAGCTGCTGAGGCGGCGGCTGCGTCTGACGCTACCAATAAAGCCAACGCAGCCCAATCAGCCGCCATCGCCTCAGCCAACGCAACAGCTGAAGTAATTGCCCAATCCAAAGCTGATATCGCTCAGGCGGCTGCAATAAGTGTAGCCAGTACTGATGCACAGAATAAAGCTAATGCGGCTTATAGTAATTCACTGGCTGCTGCACAAACTTACGCGTCAACGGTTGCCAATAGTGCGGCCACTCAGGCAGAGATTAATGCTGCTGCTGATGCTTTGAATAAGGCGAATGCGGCCAAAGCAGCGGCAGAAGCTACAGCGGCAGCAGCTCAGTCAGCTTTGACGGCTCAGCTAAAAACCATGGCTTACCGTGATATTAACATTGCTGGTTCGCAGGGTGTGACAATTGTTGACGGAGGTAATTTTGTGACGTTCAATGCGGATATAGCTTACTTGAAGGCGAATGTGGCGAATATTGAGTATTTGGAAGCCTTGGATATTGTTGCAAAAACATTGGCTGCTACCCAGGGTACAATAGGCGGATGGACAATTGGCGCAACAACCCTTTATTCGGGAACAGATCCAGGTAACTATATCGAGCTTCAGTCAGGCTCATCGCCTAGACTTTACATGAGAAATTCGGCTCAGGCAGCTGGGGAATACAGTATGATTAATTCATCAGGTGTATTTATTATGTCAAACGGCAACAGTCTACCAACAGGATATGGTAGTTACAATGCGGTTGCGGCTTTTAAGCTTAAGACAGTGTCGAGTATAAATGACGTGGCTTTGTATTGTTGGGCTCCTTCTGGATCAAACGCATTTATTTGTGAAGGAGATGCTTTTTTTTCAAAAGCAGTTACAGTGGTTGGTAGTGTTATTTTAGACAGTAATATATATGCTACCGGAGGTAATTACAACTTTCAAAACATTCCACATGTTAACGACATAGGTGTTAACGTAAATAACACACATACTCTTCGCGTCGTGATTGCTGGCGGTCATTTTGGTAGAATAGTGAGATACTAAAACAAATAAAATTATGAAAACAACAAAAATAGACTTCAACGAAGTTACTTACTCAGACTTAGAAGGAAATACTTTTAGCCTTCCAGAACAATTTATTAAGGACTTTGCAAACAAAGCGTACACGACGGCGCCAACTATAGACATTGCAGAGTTGGCTACAAAGATCTTTCATTCTCAAAAAAAACAGGCTGATTTGATTCTTGATCCTGAAGAATTGTCGCTACTGATCAATGTATTTGATAATGTTAGGCTACTGGGCTATCCAGTTCATAAAGCAACAAAAATGTATCTCGAAACGAGATTAAACGAATTAACAAACAAATTAAAATCAGAATAAAATGGCAACAGCAGCAAAAAGAGTGGTAGTTTCAGAACTACAAAAGAAAGTAGCAACGTTAAAGGTGGGTGAAAATACCTTCACGTTTAATTATGAAGCGAAGGTTGGTGAGAATGTAACTGTGGTTAATATCTCAGGAGCGATAGGTAATGGCCATTTAAACTACTCAGTAAACGGAAGTATAATTAATATCAACTTCAATAATACTCCATACAATGAAGATGTGATTAGAGCGATCAATTTGGAGATCGAAGATATCACAAAACCGGTAATAGTAGATTAGAAATTAGAAAGCCCCGATAAAAAGGGGCTTATTTACTTCCTCTTAAGAAATATAAAGTTTGGCCGTATAGATTACCCAGCCTCAGTTCAGTACCATCAATGAACAAAATTTGATAGGTTTCTGGCATATTTTGGTAAGTCCTTCTTAACATTCTTCGGCCGTTCTCCATGTACTCGTAATACTTTTCAGAGTCACCTTCATTTTTAACATTTTCAATGGTTAGCCACATTCGTCCATCTCTAGAAATCCAAGTTCCGATCAATGGGAAGTCGTTAAAAACTGGATTAGTATTCTCTTTTCCACATCCAATGCATAAAAATAAAGCAACTACTAACAGAATTTTTTTCATTATTTCATTCTTACAAATGGGATGTCTTTCTTTTCAGGATCCTTTGTGTCAATAAGCATCATTTCATTTTTACCAATCCACTTAACTATATAAACATCTTCAAAGGCTTCTTCACCAGTTTTATAGCTTACCTTAAGATATTTTATATCCTCCTTTGAATACTCGAGAAACTGAATGTATTTTCCTTCTCCTTTAGTATTTGCGATCGGGAATTGTAATTCAGGGCTACTTGAATACCAGGTGCCTATTAAAGTTAATTCAGGGTATTTATATTCCTTTTTACAGCCAGTACAAGACATAAAAAGTAATAGAGAGAAGTAAAATAGATATTTCATGCGTAAATATAAATATAATATTGAGACGTAAGCGATAGTAAATAGTTACTAGTCCTTTCCTAGTCTTTTCCTTTATAATCTCCTGTTGATAAGGTCTTAAACCATAGCCGAGTACTGGTATGGGGTAAATTTGTATAACACCACTAGGGTGGGTAGGGAGATATGAGGAGAATTGATTACATCGTACTGCATTGTACCGCAGGACCACAAAATCAGACGATTGACACAATAAAACGTTATTGGAAAAATGAACTTGGTTGGTCTAAACCTGGTTACCATTATCTGATAAATGCAGATGGTAGTTACGAGAAGATTCACCCAATAGAAAGTCCGACAAACGGCGTAGCCGGAAACAACGCGCATAGCATACATATAAGTTATATCGGAGGTGTTGAGGTGTTACAGTCAATCAATAAATCGGGGAAGGTTATTAATGTTGTAGGAAAGTCGGTGGATAACCGTACAGAGGCCCAAATAGCTACCCAGATCGCTATTATTAAAAAATTAAAGCCGTACGCTCCGAATGCAAAGATAGTAGGGCACAGGGATTTCTCCCCAGATAAAAACCATGACGGTATTTTGCAGCCTAATGAATGGATGAAAGCATGCCCATCATTTGACGTAAAGTCATGGATTAAATCAGTGGGGTTATAAAATGGAAGAAAACCAAACTCCCAAACAAGACATGGTTGATAGGAAGGCCGCTTGGATTGAACGAATGTTTGATAAGCTCTATGCCGCAACTATAAAGAATCCTTACGGTGCGCTTTTGGTTGTTTCAGTTCTGATGAATATCTGGCAATTTAATATCGCTGCAAACAAAGATGTAAGATGGCAGGAGGATATCACAAAGCTGAATGACAAGATCAATGCAGCGGTAGAACGGAGTGTGCAGCGGGAACTTCCTAAACAAATGGTTACGATCCAGGCAAAACAGGACAGTGTAAGTAAGAACGTAGACACATCACTTCTCAATTTAAATGGAACGCTCGAAACAGTGAGAAAACTAATTAAAAACAAGAAATGAAAAAGCTATTTATACTACCGGTGTTCGTACTTTTTATTACTGGAGCATCGTCTACAAAGGTCGAACCTCAGGTTACTCATCCACCAATCCAGGAACAGGTTCAGCCAATCAGCGCACGGATTGACAGCATCAATATAAAGGCTGTGCAATTGCAGCAATTAATCCAACAGCTATGAGAAGGTTAATTTGTATACTCGTGATTGCTGTCTTGTGTTCAGGGTGCGGTGTGTTCCGGAAGGTTTTTAAAGCCAAACATTCTCAGAGCACAGAGCTGTCCAGTAAATCTAAAAAGGATAGCACTGGCCTGATCATCGATAAGTCAACTACCACCATTAAGGAAAAGATCGATACCGTTATCACTATTCCTGGACAGGTCGTGCAGCAGGATACATACCTAAACATGGATAGCCTGGTTAATGGCATGACCGCAATTAAGAATGATCTTATTGAAGTAAGGCTGCATCTCAATCCAATCACCGGTATACTGTCAGTGGTGGCGAATTTAAAGGCTCAGAAGGTGCCAGTTAAGTTGGATAGGGAAACTACTAAGCAAAACGATATTGTTCAGCAGACATCTACAAAGGTGGAAAACGAGGATAAATCAAAACAGTCGTCAAGCGCCTCAGCTATTCAGAAGGAACCTATTGAAATTAGCGGCTGGTTGATTGGATTGGGAATTGTTATATTCGCATTGTTAGCTGTAGCATACTGGCTAAGAAAAAAGATGATTTAAGCGTTTTTGCTACAGCTGTGCTACAGTGAATTAAAAATTAAAATTTAATTAGTTGATAATAAGAGTGTTAACTGTAGTTGCGTAGATTAGAAGCAATAAACTTACGGATTGTTTAAGCTTTATTGCCTTTGTTTGTATCAAAATCTTGATACAAACAAAGGCGTTTGGGTATATCTTTTGGAACTAATACCCTTTTTCCTGAATTTTTTTTATGATATCTTCTCCTAATTTTTTTCCCCATACCTGTCCTGCTTGCATTGAATCCGCTACAATAAATGGAGTTTTCTCTGCCAATTTTTTTCCGACAGGACTCTGATAAAAGGCGATAAGCTCTTTTAGATCCTGTTCAGACATATGTTTCTGATAAACTGGGAGTAACATTTCTAAAAGGTGGTCAAAGCTAGATTTTGTCAAGCTTTGTTCAAGCTCATCCCAGAATGCGGCAGGGATTTCGGACTTCTGTTGTTTAAACATGATGATAGACTGTCCAATTGCAGCTTTATAGGTGTTTTGCGAGCCCGATACTTCCATCATTTTACTTAAAGTGCTCTTGTAAGAAGTGTTGTCCTGAGCAAAAGAAAATGAACCAGTCAATAAAATAAAGGAAAGTAAGAAAATGATCTTCTTCATGTGGGAAATGGATAACGTTAATTAAATATTTATTTGCAGTAAACTTAACAAATCTGTCGACAGCCTCAACTATTGCCGTTGATTTTTTTTATTCGACTCCCTGAAAGGGAGCCGCAGGTATATGTTCATCAAATAGGGCATAGGTAAACTGTTTGCCTTGCCTCACACCACTGCAAACTATACAGTCAAGCTTTGCCTGTATCATTACATGCCCCATTTGACGTCCATTTAAAGGAATGCCCTGCCGAGTCAGGGGGGGCACCTTCAAATCCCTTACTGGTTAACCGGTAAGGGATTCAGTAGCGATTAGAATGCAATTCCCAAACTAAATCCTCCTCTTAAACCAATCAGTGGACCTTTTACTTTTGCTGTTACACCCGAATTGGTCACTGCTGCATTTACGTAATTTTTATCCCGTATTGTAGTTGTACCCTCCAGATCGTCTTTTAAGTTCATTTTGTCCTGTTGAGACATTGAACTTAAATCAACCGGCCCATCAGCGTCACCTTTTATAGTTCCATAATGACCACCAACGTAGATGTCAAGTGCTATAGTCCTGGAAATGATGAATTGAGTTCCCAATAGAATACCGCCTGCATACCCTTTTAAGTCCGATTTTAAAGGAATGTTATAGGTTGCACTATTGGTCTCATATTCGTAATCGTAATTAATCTTAGTATTTACGTAACGACCATATAAGGCAAGGTAAAAACCTCTGGCTCCGGAGAACTGACCTCCATAAAAACGAAATTCAGCAGTATAGGCTGTATTGGAAACCCTGATTCGGTCGAGGTCGTCTTTTACCCTGTCACCATCATCAAATATTTTGTCGGATACTTTATCTGTAATTGGCAGATCCGACAGCGTTTTCTCCGACATCTTATTGTATCCTGCTACAAAACTGACTTTTCGGCCAAGTAAATGCTCATAACTAAAATTATAGCTTTTTACCATGGTTAATGCAGCGAGGTTGATTTTTAACAGATTTTTTCTGTAAGGTCTCGGATCCTTTTCTATTCTTGGCGTGTCAATTACGGTATTTGTACTGTCTGTTTCAGACTGCGCGTTTGCTCCGGTTGCGGATAGCGCTAACAGGAGCAATGTCCCCCAGAATATCGAAATTCCAGGAGCTTTTAGGTTTAAGAAATGTTTCATGGTGTGAAAAGTTTAACTAAATTTAAGCTTCTTTAACCTTTTAGTATATAGCAATTTGTTGTCATTTTTCGTGGGTCAAAACTTTTTTGCTTCCTGAGTGTATAGTACTATACATCGTCCCTTAGATTTAGTCATTCACTTGAAATAAAAATGTACTATGAAAACGAAAAGTAGGCCAACATGGTTTGGCTATTTGGAGAACTTAAGGCAGCGTGTTCATGAGTCCAGCCAATTTAGTCTTACAGCATTTGATGATTTCATCAAAGCCAATGGTTTCGCCTATTCTTTTTTTAGATATAATGTTCCATTTATTTACTTGCTGGACTATCGGACGGGGATGTATATCAATATGTCTGATAATTTTGCAGGCTATAGTTCCGAATGTTTTTTAAAAGACGGGATCAATCATACGCTTCAGATTTATGATCCTGATCATTTGAATCTTTTTAATAAAGAGATTTTTCCGGATAGATTAGACATTTTAAAAAAAATCAATCCTGAAGAACATAAAAACTATGTATTCTCTTACACGCAGAGGATGAAAAACAGGGAAGGTATTTATGAAGACTTTCTTCAAAGGAATTGTTTTTTATCAGATAAGGAGGGGAATCCGCTCTTTAGTATGGGGATGATCATGAACATCAATCATTTTGGTAACCACAATTCTATAGTACAAACGGTTGATAAAGTTGATGGTATTGGAATAGGTGAGCATGAGTCCATCTATAAAAAGGTGTATTACCTAAATGAGGAAGATAAGTTGTTTTCTAAGCGTGAAAGGGAAGTGCTGTTGTGGATGGCAGAAGGGTTAAGCAGTAAAATGATTGCCGATAAGTTGTTCATTAGTGAGCATACAATCAATAATCATCGTAGGCATATGCATGATAAAACCCATACCGCAAATGCCATTGCTTTGGTAAGTTTTGCCATTAAAAATGGGGTAATATAGCTAAGAAGATCTGCACAGTAGTAAGGCGTACATAACTGTGCAGATCAATTCATTGGTTATTTTGCTTGTGGGTAGGTGTAAGTAATCATCCACTGCGTGCCGAACTTATCCTGAACAATGCCGAAATAGTCTCCCCAAAACATTTTTTCCATCGGCATCTCTACTTTGCCGCCGGGAGATAGTTCCTTAAAAATGCGGTCAGCTTCGGCTTCACTCTCTACACCAAGAGATAGGTAGAAGTTGTTTCCCAATATTATTTTCTGTCCCAATGATTCCAACGTGTCAGTAGCCATCAGGATGTTGCCATTAGGGAATTTCAGTGAAATGTGACAGATTTTGTCTTTTTCATTTTCAGGTGTTTTATCATCGGGCATATCCCTGAAACGCATGATCATTGTGATCTCGCCACCAATTATAGATTTATACAAATTAAAAGCTTCTTCGGTTGTTCCCGGAAAGTTCAAATAAGGATTAAGCGTAGTCATAATTTTGAATTTTAAGTTTTGTATTGTTTCGATAGATTGTGTTGTTAATAACAAGCGTTTTTACTTCTGTTCTTACAATTCAAAATTAAGCCGAACGGTTTGAAATCCGGGGGTGGTAATACGGCAATATTGGGGGTGGCTTACGACAAAACCTTAAAGAATTACATCTTTTACAGATAGAAAGCCATAGTACATGTTAAAATCCGTAAATTTGCGAATTCATTAACTAATAAAGATACTGTGTCGTTAGATAAATTAAAACTAAGCAAGCCGCTTATAGCCGCAATGAATGATGCGGGATACATCTCTGCAAAGGAAATTCAGGCAAAAACAATGTCACGCATTATAGGTGGTCAGGATATCATTGCTATTGGTCCTGAAGGCTGCGGTAAAACCACAACTTATGTGCTTGGTGTTTTAATGAAGCTTAAATACAGTACAGATGAGGCTCCTAAGGTGCTGATTCTGGTTCCTGATGGGGAACGTGTTGAGGCTGTAATAGCCGAGTTCATGTTACTAAGTAAAAACAGAAATCTGCGTATTATAGGTTTGTATGGTACGGGAGGTATGGATGACGATATCCAGGTTCTTTTAGACGGGATTGATATCGTTGTAGCTACGCCAACACGTGCACGTGCAGTTTACCTTAAACTGGGCTTAAACTTAAACAGACTGCAAACTTTTATTGTTGATGATGCTGAAGTAATTGTAAAACAAGGTATGCAACTGCCAGTGGCCGAACTTGCCAGAAGTGCAGGTAAAGTGCAGCATCTGATATTTACTACTGTGGTTCATGATAAACTGAATCTGATGATTGACCAGTTTATGAACTTCCCTACCACAATCGAGGTAGAAGATCTGGGCGATAGCCAGGCGGAGACACATGAATTATTGCTGTACCATGTGCCTAATTTTAAAACAAAAGTTAACCTGTTGAATCTCTTATTGAGAGATGATGAGGTATTTGATAAAGTAGTAGTATTTGTAAATACTCGTTTAACAGCTCAAAAGCTGGGTAAAAGCCTGCATGCTGCAAAGCCGGGAGCTGTGGCGGTATTAAATCCTTTGTTTTTTGATGAAGAAGGATTTGATCATATTGAAGACTTTAAGGAAAGCCCTGAAGCAAGAGTTTTAATTGTTGCTAATGAAGGTAATGCAGGGATAGATCTTTCCGGTATTCATTTCATGTTCCATCTTGAAGTTCCTGAATTGAAAGAAACGTTTTTAAGCAGGGTTGTTAAAGAAGGTGATGAAGAGCTGGTAGCGATCACTTTTGCTACTGATCTGGAGCTTGCCGAAGTAAGGAAGATTGAGCAGTCTATGGGTAAAAAGATAGATGTGATGGATTTACCCGAGGATCTGGTTATTGATAAAGTCGCTAAAGCTGCTGCTATTAAAACCAAAAAAGAGATTGTTGAAGGCCCTAAGGGCGGTGGTGCTTACCATGAAAAAAAGGAAAGCAACTCAAAAACTCATAATTACGGAATAGGGCAGAAGGCTAAAATGACAATGAAGAAGAAACACGGTTAGTGTTTCTTCGCTTCGTTCCAATATACATCCATTTCTGCAAGCGTCATATCCTGCAATTCTTTGCCATTTTCTTTGGCTTTGCTTTCCAGGTATTGAAAACGCTTAATGAATTTCTTATTGGTTTTTTCCAATGCGTTCTCCGGATTGATATTGATGAAACGGGCATAATTGATCAAAGAGAATAGTAAATCACCAAATTCATCTTCCGCTTTTTCGATATCAATCGCTTCGTTATCGACCACATTAAACTCGTTTTTAAACTCCTGCATTTCTTCTTCAACCTTTTCCCAAACCTGAGTCTTATCTTCCCAATCGAAACCAACACCGCGGGCCTTTTCCTGAATACGGCTGGCTTTTACCAATGACGGGAGGCCAACAGGCACACCAGCTAAAACCGATTTATTACCTTCTTTAAGTTTAAGTTTTTCCCAGTTGCGTTTTACATCCTGTTCATCTTGTACCTCTACATCTCCGTAAATATGCGGGTGGCGACTGATGAGCTTGTCGCACACACTATTCAGGACATCTACAATGGTGAAGTCGTTGGTTTCCGAAGCAATCCGTGCATAAAACACCAGGTGCATCATTACATCGCCCAGTTCCTTTTTTACCTCTTCCAGGTCGCCTTCCAAAATAGCGTCCGACAACTCGTAAGTTTCTTCAATGGTCAGGTGCCTTAAAGTTTCCATTGTTTGTTTTTTATCCCAGGGGCATTGAGTACGCAGGGTATCTAAAACAGTTAATAGACGTAGAAAGGCTGATGCTGGCTCAGCAGCGGTAACAGGAGGTATATTATTGGGCATTGTGAGTTTTATTTTACGATGTTAAAGGTAACCATCATTGTGGTTAAAAAAAGAACAATTGTTATTCCTGCTCTTCCAGTTTGATCTTCTTGGTAATGCGGTATACCCTTCTTTTCTTGGGAGGTTTCTCTTCGCCACCCAACAGTATTCCCCATGGTTTTAACTGGTCTACCTTATCGAATATAATCTTAAGCATCGCCAGATAAGGAATACATAAGAACATACCTGATATACCCCACATCATTTCACCTACTACAATGCCAATAAAGGCAAATAGCGCATTGATTTTTACTTTTGAACCCACAACCAACGGAAGAAGTACATTGCCGTCAAGCGCATGAATACTTACAAAAGCAATTACAACCAGTAATACTTTGGCACCACCTGCAGTAGCAAAAGTGATGAGTACACTGATCAGCAATGCGGTAAAGATGCCTAAGTAGGGAACAATATTAAATATCCCTGAGATCAGACCCAATAAAACGGCATATTTTATATTCAATAACCATAAAGTGAATATCATTAAAACGGTAACGATGAACATCTGTAAAAATAAGCCGGTAATGTATTTTTTTATAATGTATTGAACCTGTCTTACAATGTCACTTACCTTTTGGACATGTTTTTCTTCAAATACAGAGGTCAGGAATCTGAAAAGCACACTGCGGTAATTGAGGATAAAAAAGGTAAATAAAAGCAGGAAAGAAAGGAACAGGACAGTAGAAGAAAGGGTTAGTAATGTTGCGCCCAATACAGATGCGCTGGTAGCGACAGCTGCACTGGCACTGTCTTTCAGATAGGCTATTTGTCGTTGCGTATTTACGTTGAAGGTCCTGGAAATCCAGTCCTGGATATCGTGGAAGGAAATTTCAGCCTGGTGTTTTAGTAAGGGCCAGTCCTTCCACAGATCTGTAAGCTGATTGGCCAGAAAGAAGAGTATCGCCGAAATGACGGCGATCATAATGATTACAGAAACTATAGATGCGATACTTCTTTTAAACCCCCATTTTTGTTCCATATGACTGGACATGGGCAATAGCAATAAGGCCAGCAAAAAGGAAGTAAGGAGAGGAGCTAGAATGGTTTGACCTAAAATAGCGAGATAGCCCAGACTGATGATCGAGAACAACACCATCGCTAATCTGGTGTAAAAAGGTAAAGAGATGTCTTTCATCTATAACAGGTTAATGATAACGTAAATTACCCAAAATATAATACTCTGCCAAACTACTAGGGACTTAGCCTTTTGTGCCTCTTAGCATTTCCCTTTTTCCGGGAGCTCCTGGAAGTTTTTCTATGCTAAATCCTACGCTTTTTAAGGCACGCTTCAGTTTGCCAGTGATGGCATAGGTAACAAAAATGCCGCCCGGTTTAAGAAACTGACAAACATGAGCAATGATTTCATCGGTCCACATCTCCGGTTGATGTTGTACGGAGAACGCATCGTAATAAATTACATCAAAACGTTGTTCGGTTTCGTATCTATGCAATTGGGTATGTACAATCCTTAGTTGCTGCTCAGGAAGAATGTTCACGGTTTGTTGTAAAGCCTTACCGTAATTGTTAACCATGCCCGTCCATATTTCTTCAGGCACATAATTGTTGTAGCCCGTTGATTCCAACTCTTCAAGTTGTAAAGGATAAGCTTCTAATGAGGTATAATTAAGTTTTATTTGATGCTCCTGGCAATAGGCTATACTCATTAAAAAGTTAAGACCCGTGCCGAAACCTACCTCAAGTATGCTTATTTCCTGATTAGGAAATGTATTGATCGCATGTTTTAGTCCCGCATCAATAAATACATGCCTGCTTTCTTGTAAGGCGCCATGTTTGGAGTGGTAATGTTCGCCAATACTTTCGTTATATAAAGTGTTCGAGCCGTCGGCCGTTAAGGTGATTTTATTCATCTCTGCAAACTTAGAGAAAATAGTTTTTAACTTTAGGTCATTATTAATGATCTGCTATGGATATTGAATCGCTTAGAGACTATTGCCTGACTTTAAATGGAACAACTGAAGGAATGAAATGGGAGCATCTCTGCTTTATGATTGAGGAAAAGATTTTTGTGTTGGCCTCATTGGAAGATGGACATCTCTGTTTGAAATGCGATCAGGAAGAATTTGATGAACTTGCCGCAAGACATGGCATCAAACAGGCTCCTCATTTTGCCCGCAGACAATGGATTGAACTGGAAGGTCTGGATGTAATGCCAGCCGCAGAACTGCAAAGGCGTATTGCTGAATCTAGATTATTGGTTCTAAGTAAACTTTCTAAGAAAGTACAGGCAAAATACCAGTAATGATACTTATTTATTAAACCAATAATAGATTTTGGTTAAGCCCAATCTTCTTAAGATCGTGCCCGTTAAAGAAAATACATTTATCGTTCTCATCTCTATCACATTTTATACTCTATTTAACATATTTTAACAGAAAATATTGTGTGAGATGTAAAATTTATGTTATGACTTTAGCCTTTTGCGTTGTCCGATGTATAGTCCTGTTACTACCAGGAATGTCCCGGCAACGGTGTACATGGTAATGGGTTCATCCAATAACCACCAGGCATAAAAGAAGCCGAAAAGAGGGCAAAGGAAAAGCCATAAAGAGGCTTTAACAGTGTCGATTTTTAATAGGTAGAACCAGCAGATTAGGCCGACAACAGACACAGCAAGACTGAGCCATAGTACCGAATAAATAAGTCGGCTATCCCACTGTACCGCCGAAAAATCACTCATTACAAGGGTGAAAGGGATCAGAAACAATCCGCCAAGGGTAACCTGCCAGCCATTGATTAATAGATTGGGCAATGTCCATTTGATTTGTGCATAATAAACGCTGGCAAAGGAAACCGCCACCATGCTTAACATCAGGATCGTTACCCCGGATAGGGTAGTGTCGCTACTTTTTAACAATGGATAAGTGGCCAGAGCAATACCCGACATACCAATGATGATGCTGATGATTTCACTTTTAGCGGCTTTGCGCCCCATGATCCAGGATGATAATAATACAATAAGTAGTGGGTTGGTAGAGGTGGCCAAACTACCTATGCCGGCGGCAGTGTGTTTCATGGCAATTACATACATCCCCAGGTATACAGTTGTATTTAGAAAGCCAAAAATGGCCAGTTGTTTCCATTCGGAAGCGGTAGGCCAGCGGTATTGTTTATCTCTGCTGATGAAGTAACAATAGCCCAGCAAAACAACTCCTGCAATGAAAAAGCGAAGGTTCCCGAGTATTAAAGGCGGAGCTGATAGGATGCCGAATTTGGTGGCAACCGAAGCGGAAGCCCACAACATGGCAAATAGCAGGCCTATAAGGATGTTTTTCATCTATTAAAGTTGGTTTTATCACGACAAAGGTACAGGAAGAAAGCGTGTTATTTGAGACATTTTATATAAGTTTGCCCAAACTAATTTTTATATACGAATGAAGAAACTGATTCTGCTGATCCACCTGGTAGCAATTACTTTTTTTGGTTTTGCCCAAAATAAGCAGTTAACCATGCAGGATGCGATGAGCAATGCGCGTACAATGCTTGCTCCCGAAAACCTATCTCAAATTCAATTTATTTATGGAACTGAAGATTACGTATATGCCAAACGGACTGGCAATGCGGTAGTATGGCTTAAAGGCGGTGCCAAAACAAAAGAGGACCAGACTTTCCTTACTTTAACTCAATTAAACCAAAAATTAAGCGCCGCAAAAAAGGATACTTTGAAAGCGATGCCAATGATTCAGTTTAACAAGAGTGCAGACTGGATTTTATACCTTAATGGTAGCAAGGTTGCACTTAATCCGGTTAATAATACAGTGAATGTAATTGTCGACCAGTCGATAATGACTAAAGGAAACGTTGAAGAAAGTAAAGCAGGTTATATTGCTTACTTAGATAATTTCAATTTATTTGTCGCTAAGGGTGCAGATCAAAAACAAGTAACCACTGATGGTAGCAAGGATATTGTATATGCATCATCGGTACACAGAGAAGAATTCGGGATCAGCAAAGGAACTTTCTGGAGCAACAACGGTAAATTACTGGCATTTTACAGAATGGATCAAAGCATGGTAACTGATTACCCAATTATCGATTGGACGACCAGACCTGCCCAAAATGTAAATATCAAATATCCAATGGCCGGAGATAAAAGTCACCAGGTAACCCTGGGGGTATACAATGCAGAAACAAAGGCTGTAGTTTACTTAAAAACAGGCGAGCCTGTTGAGCAATATTTAACCAATATCGCCTGGAGCCCGGATGATAAATACGTTTATATTGCGGTATTGAACCGTGGACAAAACCACATGAAACTGAATCAATATGATGCAGTAACAGGTAATTTTGTGAAAACTTTGTTTGAAGAGAAAGACGAGAAATACGTGGAGCCTTTAGTGCCAATGCTGTTCTTAAAAAATGATCCTTCGAAATTTATCTGGCAAAGCAACAGAGACGGATGGAATCATTTGTATCTGTATAGCTCAACAGGAAAATTGTTAAAGCAATTAACTAAAGGTCCATGGGAAGTGTTGGACGTAAAAGGTTTTGACCCTAAGGGAGATCAGTTGTTTTACGTTTCTACTGAAGAATCGCCGATAACAAGAAATTTATATGTGCTGAATGTAAAATCCGGTAAGAGCAAAAGAATTACTCAAGGATTTGCAGTACACAACGCACAGATCAGCACCTCAGGTAATATCGTAATTGATAGCTATAGCACGCCTGATGAGCCAAGAGTAATTCAGTTGGTTGAAACAGCGACATCAAAAGCTAAAATATTATTGAAAGCTG
The DNA here is from genome assembly GCF_900176505.1 of Pedobacter nyackensis. Lineage (GTDB taxonomy): Bacteria > Bacteroidota > Bacteroidia > Sphingobacteriales > Sphingobacteriaceae > Pedobacter > Pedobacter nyackensis. Next base: position 164,624 of record NZ_FWYB01000001.1, read on the forward strand.
CCAATCCTTTGGCTGCATATGCAACTGCAAACTCATCAATATTTACCATTAAGAGTAAATCGGGTGATGACTTGTACATGAACTTGTATAAGCCTGTAAACCACGATGCAACTAAAAAGTACCCTGTAGTTGTTTATTGGTATGGTGGTCCGCACGCACAGTTAATTACAAATGGCTGGAACGGTGGATCTGGCGATTACTGGGCGAGATATATGGCTCAAAATGGTTATGTAGTACTTACCATCGACGTACGAGGTAGCGATAACAGAGGTAAAGCTTTCGAACAATCTATGTTCCGTCGTGCAGGTGATGTACAAATGGAAGACATGATGAGTGCTGTAGATTATCTGAAAAGTCAGCCTTACGTAGATGCTTCTAACATGGGCTTGTTTGGCTGGAGTTTTGGTGGTTTCGCTACCACTGATTTTATGTTAACACATCCAGGGGTGTTTAAAGCTGCAGCAGCAGGCGGACCCGTAATTAACTGGCAGTTTTACGAAATCATGTACACTGAACGCTATATGGATACGCCTCAGGAAAACCCTGAAGGTTATGCCGCTACTTATCTGAGCAACAAAGTGGATCAGCTGAAAGGTAAACTATTATTGATCCACGGTCAGCAAGATCCGGTAGTGCTACAACAACATTCTGTTGATTTTGTTAAAAAGGCTGTTGATAAAGGTGTACAGGTGGATTATATGATCTATCCTGGTCATGAACACAATGTATCGGGTAAAGATCGCATTCATTTATACCAAAAAGTAACGGATTACTTTAATCAGAACCTTAAGAAATAAAGGGTAAAAATACAGATGACTCGAAGGAATAAAGGGGCAGTGCTTTTTGCACTGCCCCTTTATTTACTTACGAACTTTTTTTGCGCTGGCAATCGATGTCTATTTGTTGTAGAACCTTGATGTTATAAAAGCATGGAGATAAAAGTGTTTAATCCCGCACGGATGGTTTTTATGGCCTTACCCAGATGGGCTTCCACTGTTTTTTCAGAAATGTCCAGTTTTCCTGCAATTTCTTTCTGACTAAATCCATCTTCCCTGCTCATCCGGTAAACCAGCTGGCATTTATCAGGAAGCTCTCTTACCAATCGTTCCAGTTGTGCTTTAAGTTCCGTAAACTCGAGCCATTCCTGGGTAGAATCGTCAAGTCCCTGTTGCTTTCCTAAACTGTCTGCATATTTTCTTTGATGATATTGTTTTTCCAGCACTTTTATTACCCTGTATTTGACCGATACGGCAAGGTAGCTATTCAATGTACTGGTGATATTTAAAGTCGCACGTCGGTTCCATAAAGAGATAAATATATTCTGGACCACTTCCTCTGCATCTTCCAATTGATCCAGCTTATGTCCGGCAATACTAAAGAGTTTATCCCAGTAACGGTCGTAGATTTCTGCAAATGCAGTTTTATCATCAGTTTTTAATGTAGCTACCAATTCAACATCCGTGAAATTTTTGTATGGTCCCATATCAGTAGCGGATTGTATTGGGTTCAAAAGCTGTTACACGTCCATCTTCAAGCAAAAACCGATAAGCGGTTGCCAGTTCAATAAGATTCAGGACAGTTTTTAGTTCTTTTTTGCGACTGATTGCACCTGACACATGCATTCTATTTGCTCTTCCATGATATACCAGTTTTACATTGTATTCTCTTGCAAGCACGCGCATCAGTTGTTTTATATCAACGTTGTCAAAATGCAATGTTCCGGCCTGCATCCATTCTTCATCAGTGTTTTCCTCTTTAGGCAGCAATATCCCATCTTCAAAAATCACTTTTTCCCCTTTTGTTAAAACTGTAGTATGATTGCCTGAACTCAGTCTTACTGAACCTTCAAATACACGTGTCTGTACTTCCGGATCTTCGGGGTAAGCGCTCACATTAAATTTAGTTCCGATGACGGTGATGTCGAGCTGACGTTTCCAGGAGGTGATTTCAACATGAAAAGGCTTTTGAGGCTGGTGTGCAACTTCAAAATAAGCTTCTCCGGAGAGCCTGATGGTTCTGTCAGTGCCATTGAATCTAACAGGATAAGAGATGGAACTGGCGGCTCCCAGCCAGACTTTAGTCCCGTCTTCCAGCAATATCTGGTAACGTGAACCTCTAGGTGTTGTAATACGGGCTAAGCCATTGCCGGTTGCTGGGTTGAAACGTCCGGCTTCGGATGATGTATTAAAAGTTGAACCTTCCAACAGGGTTTGTCTGCCATCCGGATGTGTTAAAATCGCAACCTGACTACCGGGACCATATTCTTTGGCCAGCTCGTCGAGGTTAAATTGCTGAGGCCTCTGCGTATAAAAATACAGTGCTGCTGAAAAGAAAATACATATGGATGCGGCCATAAAGATCCTGCTCCAAAGTTTTGTCGGCGCAGGGCGCTGTTCCTCTTCCATACCATCAAGTACTTTTTGATAAATGCGTGTCTTGTGGGTTGCTGCATCGGTTACAAAAGCAGCGGGTATCACCAGGGGCTGATCCTGCCCATTGTCATACCAGGTATTAAATTTGTTCCGTTGTTCCTTGCTTATACTTCTGTCGACCCACTTGGCTGCAAGTTCAGCATAATTATCATTTTCATCTGAATGGTTCATATTTTCATTGGTTTAACCATAGGTCCCCTGAAAATACACAATCCCTTAGTCGGCACCTAAAAAAATAAAAATAACCATTCTCTTCAACCGCGGGAACCTTTTTCCTGAAGAAGGAAAAATTTTCCAATGCGTTTTCAGAGAAGGTAATTTTTCTGCTCAATAACGGGGGATAGTGGTTCTGATACATCCGTGCTTGTTTTTTTTCTAAAAAAAAATCAGTGCTGTGAGCTGATATGCAAAGATTTTGCCCTCTTCTGTGCTTGCTTTTCTTTTCTAAAAAAATTCAGTGCTGCGAGCTGACATGCAAAGATTTTGCCCTTCAGCAAAAGATTTGAGGAAGCGAACAGCATCTGTATTTTTTTCCTTAATTTTACCCCTTCAAAAATCTGATACTTTCAAAATAATGAGCATTTCTACAAAATACGATCCGGCGGAGACGGAAGATAAATGGTATAGTTACTGGCTTTCAAAGAAGTTTTTTCATTCTGAACCGGATGAGCGCGAGCCTTACACAATCGTAATTCCTCCACCAAATGTCACTGGTGTTTTGCACATGGGACACATGCTTAACAACACTATTCAGGACGTATTGATCCGTAAAGCCCGTATGCAGGGTAAAAATGCATGCTGGGTACCGGGTACCGACCATGCTTCTATTGCTACAGAAGCGAAGGTAGTAGCCATGCTTAAAGAAAGAGGCATCAACAAAGCGGACATTAGCCGCGAAGAGTTTTTGAAATATGCCTGGGAATGGAAAGAAAAGTATGGTGGAATCATCCTTGAGCAGCTGAAAAAGCTGGGTGCGAGCTGCGACTGGGATCGTACGCGCTTTACAATGGAAGACGATTTGTCTGATGCTGTTATTGATAGCTTTATCCACCTATACAAAAAAGGATGGATCTACAGAGGTATCCGTATGGTAAACTGGGATCCGGCAGGTAAGACTTCCGTTTCTGATGAGGAAGTAATCCGTAAGGAAGTAAACCAGAAGCTGTATTACATTAAGTATACCATTTCAGGCTCAGATGATTTTATCACTATCGCCACTACGCGTCCGGAAACGATTATGGCTGATGCAGCAATCTGTATCAACCCGAACGATGAACGCTACACGCATCTGAAAGGTAAAAAAGTATTTATTCCTTTAATTAACCGTGAGATTCCGGTGATTGAGGATGAATATGTAACGATGGATTTTGGTACAGGATGTTTAAAGGTTACACCGGCTCATGATCTTAACGATTATGAATTAGGTGTTAAACATAAATTGCCTGTAATAGATATTTTAAATGATGATGGTACGCTAAACGAGCTTGCTGTAATCCTGGTTGGTGAAGACCGCTTTATTGCCAGGAAAAAGATAGCTAAGATGTTAGACGAGGCTGGTCATTTAGAGAAAGTTGAAGATTATAAATCACAAGTAGGTTTTTCTGAGCGTACAGATGCAGCTATCGAGCCTAAACTATCTATGCAATGGTTCTGTAAAATGGATCAGATGGCTAAGCCTGCATTAGATGATGTTTTAAACGGTGATGTAAAACTGATTCCTGAGAAGTTCGTAAACACTTACCGTCACTGGATGGAGAATGTACGCGATTGGAATATCAGTCGCCAGCTTTGGTGGGGACAACAAATCCCGGCCTGGTATGATAATCAGGGAAACTGGGTAGTTGCCAAAACTAAAGAAGAAGCACTGGATGAGTTTTTAAAGCTTAAAGATCCTGATGGAAACTTTACTGCTGAAGAAGCTGCAGGTTGCAAAAGCCAGCTTTCTCCATTTGTAAAACAGGATCCTGATGTAATGGACACCTGGTTCTCTTCATGGTTATGGCCAATCTCGGTATTTGATGGATTTAAAAATCCTGATAACGCTGATATCAATTATTACTATCCAACCAATGATTTGGTTACTGCACCTGAGATTCTTTTCTTCTGGGTAGCCAGGATGATCATGGCTGGACATGAATTCAGAGGTCAGAAGCCTTTCACTAATGTATATCTAACCGGTATTGTTAGGGATAAGCTGGGCCGTAAAATGTCTAAATCATTAGGTAACTCTCCTGACCCAATCGGACTGATTGAAAAATATGGTGCTGATGGCGTTAGGGTAGGTATGCTGTTGTGTTCTCCTGCAGGAAACGACTTGATGTTTGATGAAAGCTATTGTGAGCAGGGCCGTAATTTTGCCAATAAAATCTGGAATGCATTCCGTTTGGTAAAAGGCTGGGAGGTTGATGCAAATCTTGAAAATCCAAATCAGCAAGCCATATTATGGTTTGAAAATCGTTTTAACGAAGCCCTTGCTGAGATAGAAGATAACTTTAAACAATACCGCTTATCTGAAGCCTTAATGGCGACTTATAAACTGGTATGGGATGATTTCTGTGCCTGGTACCTGGAAATGGTTAAACCTGCTTATCAGCAACCTGTTGATGCCGAGACGTTAAAAGCAACTGCTGGTTTCTTTGAGAAAATATTGACATTGCTGCATCCATTTATGCCTTTCCTTACTGAGGAATTATGGCATGATGAACTGTTCGGTGAAAAAGGTGAAATGGATTGCTGTATTGTAGCGAGCTATCCTGTAGTTGGAAGTGCCGATGCTGCTTTACTGAAAGATGTAGAAGTGATTAAAACTTTGGTTGCCGAAATCAGGAATGTAAGGAATACCAAACAGATTTCGCCTAAAGAAGCATTGCCTTTAGCCATTAAAGTTAACTCAGCAATTGACTACGAAAAATGGTTGAATATCGTTTTTAAATTGGCTAACATCAGTCAGGTTGAGCTCGTAAATGACAAAATCGCTGGTGCTGTAAGCTTCATGGTAGGGAATGATGAGTTCTTTATTCACCTGAATGAAGATGTCGATATTGATGCAGAAAGAGAACGTTTAAATACTGAGCTTGATTATCTTAATGGCTTTTTGAAGTCCGTTAATGCGAAGTTAGGTAATGAGCGCTTTGTGCAAAATGCAAAACCTGAAATCATACAGAATGAACGTAATAAGCAGGCTGATGCTGAAGGGAAAATAAAGATTATTGAAGAAAGTCTGGCTGCTCTGAGCTAAAGGAAAAGGAAAAGGAAAAAACAAACCGTTCTCTTCGAAGCCGGCATGATTTCGCCCCTGAAGAAGGGACGAAATAACGCTAGGTCTTCTCTGAGAAGGTATATTTTTATCTCAAAAATAGAATTATCTCAAAAGATAGAATTATCTCAGACAATTAGGAGCTTGTCTTAAATACAAAAAAGCATGATGTCAATAGGCATCATGCTTTTTTTATGTAGGATTTCAAACATGTAGGATTTCAAACATGTAGGATTTCAAACGTGTAGTATTTGAAACAAAATATACCTTCTACGAAAAGGCCTCAGGCGCTTTTGCCTTCTTAGCGAAGCGGGCAAAAGATGCCAGCCTTAGAGTAGAAGGTATATTTTGACGATTAAAGCGAATTCCTCAAGATCACTTTCGCCGGATCCCGCATGGTAACAGTCGTTTTTGTAAGAATAGCCTTAGCCGCCTCTTCCCCCATTTTGTTAAAATCCGTACTGATTACAGTAATCCCGTTTTCTAATATTTCTTTTACTGCAGTATCGTTGTAAGAAAGCAGACCGATGTCCTTTCCCAGTGTCCATCCATTTTTACGGGCTATCTTAATAATAGAAACATCATCCTGGTCATATCTGCTGAATGTGATGTAGGCATCGCCACTTTTACAGTGTGTTTCATCTACGGTGTTGTAAATGATATGTTTTTTACGATTCTGTTTACAAAAAATCTCAAACCCAGCTATCACTTCTTTGGCATGAAATGCCTCCAGGGGTGCAATCAGTACTAGTCTGGAGTATTTCTGCAGTTGAGGAAGCAATTCAGTAAGCGATTCCTGGATATCTGTTTTATAGTCCTGATAAATGCAGGTATAATCCCCACTTAGATTTTTTTCTTTGTAATCCAGTATGATTCTCTTTTGTGGGGGAATGCGGTTGAGCACTTCAGTCGTGTTGCCAAGTAAGAACGTGGTAATTACAAAATGCGTGTAATTGGGTAAATTTTCATCAATAAGTTTTTCGAATACTTTAAAATTATGATGGTGAAAATATACATCTACTTCTGCCTGACCTTTTACCGTTTCTAAAAAAGACTGGTACACCTGATCTCTTAAGACGTTCATTTTATCAAGAATCAGACAGATTCGATACGGCTGATATTGGGCCTTTTTCTTTACATAATAACCTTTTCGATATTCAGATTCAATGATCCCTTTCTCAGATAAATAACTAAGACCTTTTAAGGCCGTTTCCTTACTGATCTTTAATTTTTCAATTAATTGGTTTAAAGAGGGGAGTCTGTCATTAATTTTGAGCTCGTCGATTTCAATGAGATGGTTAATATATTCTGCTAACTGCAAATACTTCATCCTATGTGTAGAGACCGGAGAGGAATCCGTTACTATAGTTTTCTTTTCAATTTTTGGTTTTGAATTCCGAGGCATATGGTTTTTGTTGCTTTGCAAAACTAACTGATATTTTTGAAAAAAACACAATCCATACCAAACCAAACCAATTAATATTTTTAAGTTATTTTTTTTGATTTAATTTATTGATTTTAAGGTGTTTGTGTGTTTGTTTTTATCTCGTAACGGAGATGTTGGGATAATTAAATATAAAAAATGTTTGAAAACTGAGATAAATTTCTACTTTTGTTATACCGGTCAAAACCAAACCAGACCAAACCAAGTATGAGCAATGTATTATCAATCAAAAAATCGGGTATTATCCCTTTTTATATCCCCGCGTCACCCGTCTAGGTTAAGACTATCACTAACCTCTCCAGACACTCTCCTATAGACCAAATTATAAATTAATCAATGTATGTAATGAAATTTTACTCTGTATTCATCTGTTCAGTCCTGATTTTTTCATCTGTGCATGGGGCTAACCATCCTGGACAAAATTTTACGCTAAACAAAAAGACACTTCGCGCAGCCCTCTCGGCTGTTTCTATATCCGGCGTGGTAAAAGATAACAATGGTGATGTTTTACCTGGTGTCAGTATAAGACTAAAGGGCTCAAACAGCGTTACCCAAACCAATAGTAATGGAGCTTTTAAATTTTCAATCCCTGAACTGAAAGGCACTTTAGTATTCTCCTATACAGGATTTGTTACTAAAGAAGTGCCCATTACTACCGCTATAGTATATAATGTAAAGCTTGAATCCAGTACGAATGTTTTAGATGATGTGGTTGTAGTAGGTTACGGTACCACCGCCAGAAAGGATCTGACTGGCTCGATTGGCTCTGCAAACATAAAAGACATGAGTAAAGCGCCAGTGGGCACTTTTACAGAAGCTTTGGCAGGTAGAATTGCCGGAGTTCAAGTCTCTTCCACTGATGGACAACCGGGAAATGAATTGAATATTGTCGTGCGGGGAAACAATTCAGTTACCCAGGATAATGCACCTTTATACGTAATAGATGGTTTTCCTACGGAACTTGCATCTGCTAATACCATAAATAGTGAAGAAATTGAATCTATAGAGGTGTTGAAGGACGCGTCTGCAACAGCTATATATGGCGCGCGTGGTGCCAATGGAGTAATCCTGGTTACGACAAAAAAAGGAAAAATAGGTGCGCCACAGATTACATATGATGGCTGGGCGGGTGTCAATTCTATTATCAAACAACAAGAAGTATTAAGTCCTTATGAGTTTGTTAAATACCAGTTGGAGCAGAATCCGGATTTGTACACTGATATTTATTTGAAAAATGGGCAAACGCTCGAAGATTATAGAAACCGGAAAGGTATAAACTGGCAAGATCTGATTTTTCGGGATGCATATACCCATAACCATAGTCTTTCTTTGCGCGGTGGAACCGAAAAAACTAAATACGCCATTTCGGGATCACTGTTAAATCAGCAAGGGATTATTATAAACAGTGGATTCCGCCGTTATCAGGGACGTGTTGTGGTTGATCAGACGATAAATAAAAACCTGAAAGCCGGAGTGAATCTGAACTATGCAGCTACAAAGAAATTTGGAACGGTCGTAGCAGAGTCGCAAACAAGTCCTACTGCCAGTTTAATGTATAGTGCATGGGGTTATCGCCCAATAACGGGAGATATTGATTTCGAGGATAATTTGATGGAAGAACTTTATGATCCGGATTTGAGTCCGACAGCTGATTTCCGGATTAATCCTGTAAAAGCCGCACAGAACGAGTATAAGCCAAATTTTAACAATACACTGGTTATCAATTCCTATCTGGATTACCAGATTGTAAAAAATCTGTCGCTACGAGTTACAGGGGGCTTAACCAAAACAAACATCAGGCAGGAGATTTTTAATAATTCCATGTCCCGTCTGGGAAATCCAAATAACAATAATAAAGTAAATGGCTCTTTTAACAATACAGAGATCACCAATCTTTTGAATGAAAACACCCTTACTTACAGTACAAAAATCAAGGGCGGACATGCTTTAAAGATCCTTGGAGGCTTTACTATGCAGGATGTTCGGAATTATTCAAATGGATTTTCTTCGATTCTAATCCCTAATGAATCACTGGGGATGGTTGGATTAGCCGAAGGCCAACTTACCGTAGCCCCGGTATCAGATCTTAAAAATGGTTTGCTTTCCTATCTGGGAAGGGTAGATTATAATTATAAATCGAAATATTTAGTCACCGTTTCATTCAGATCTGATGGATCTTCCAGGTTTCCGATGGAAAATAGGTGGGCATATTTTCCGTCAGGAGCATTTGCCTGGCGCTTTACCGACGAACCATTTATGAAGGGATTGGATTTTCTGGATGATGGTAAACTCCGAATAGGATATGGACATACAGGTAACAACCGTGTGAGCGATTACGCTTCCCTTACTGCATTGAAAATGTTAGCCATGTCTGGGTACAGTACCGGAAACATTCCTGGAAAAGGAATCGTTCCGGTTAATTTGGGAAATACAAAGTTGAAATGGGAGACCACCGTACAATCTAATGTCGGTATTGATTTAAGCTTCTTTAAAAAGCGAATAGCTTTAACTGCTGATTATTATCATAAAAAAACACACGATCTTTTATTAAATGCAACCCTGGCACCAAGTATGGGCTTCTTAAGTGCATTTAAAAATGTCGGAAAGGTATCCAACAGTGGCGTTGAACTTACAGTTAATACCGATAATATCAGGGGTAATAAGTTCTCATGGAATTCGAGTTTTAATATTGCTTTCAACCGGAACAAGGTACTGGCTTTAAATGATGACGAACCAAGCCTGCTCTCCAGAGTAACATGGGGTAATTTTAACACCGCATTCCCATACATTGCTGTTCCGGGAAAACCGATTGCCCAGTTTTATGGTATGCAGTTCGATGGTGTTTATCAGTACAGCGATTTCGATGTTCAACCAAATGGTTCTTATGTATTGAAAAGCAATATTCCGAATAACGGTAATCCACGTGCAAATATCCTTCCTGGCGACATTAAGTTTAAAGACCTTACACAGGATGGGCAAATTGATGATCGTGATCTTGGTGTTATTGGTGATCCAAACCCTGTTCATATTGGAGGTTTTAGCAATAACTTCCGCTACGGTAATTTTGATCTGAATGTTTTCCTTCAGTGGAGTTATGGTAATGACATATTAAATGCAAACCGTATAGAATTTGAGGGAGGGGATCCTACCACAAGAAACTTTCTGAATATGTTCGCTTCTTTCGCAAATAGGTGGACTCCTGAAAATCAGACTAATGAACTATACAGAGTGGGCGGACAAGGGCCAGCATATTATTCTTCCCGTACGATTGAAGATGGCTCTTTTTTAAGGCTGAAAACAGTATCTCTTGGTTATAATTTACCTTCGTCGGTGATGAAATCCTTAAAGATGAAAAGTTTGCGCTTTTCCGTGTCGGCTCAGAATTTAATCACCTGGACTAAGTATTCTGGTCTGGATCCTGAGGTGTCGACCAGACACTCTGCCTTGACTCCCGGATTCGATTGGTCACCATATCCAAGACCACGATCGATCACAGTAGGATTGAATGCTAATTTTTAAACAAAATAATCGCTTTATAGGAAATATTAATCAAACAATAGATTGTGTAATAATGATGAGTATTTCAAATAATCATTAACTAATATAAAGATATGAGAACTAAAATATTAATACTGCTGATTAGTATCATGATGACATCTTGCTCCAGCTTGTTGGATAAGGATCCTGATTTTGTAACGCCGGAAACTTATTTTAACACAGAGGAAGATCTGAAAAATGGTTTGAATGGCGTGTACAATAGATTAATTGATCAAAATGGACGGATGTACGGACGTGGCTTATATAGCTATTTTGTGGTCAGTGATGAAGCTTTTTTTAAAAGTATCTCCATTAACAACATTCGTGTGATGGTGATGGATGCGGGCCATCTGGATATCGGTAGGCTTTGGGAAACATTGTACGAGGGCGTGAACCGTGCAAACTTGCTTTTGGAACAGGTTGATAAAGTGAATATGGATAAAACGAAACGAGATGTGATTAAAGGAGAAACCTTGTTTTTACGAGGTTACTATTATTACCTGTTGGCAGACATGTTTGGGCCTGTTCCCTTAAAACTAACGTCTACAACGTCGCCCAATGATCCCTATCTTCCCCGAGCCCCATTAGCGGAGGTTTACGCTTCAGTTGTAAATGATATGCAGCAGGCAGAGCTTTTGGTTAGCAGCATCGATGATTTTTCTTATAATGAAAGGATCTCTAAAACGGGTGTACAGGCGATATTGGCAAGAGTTTTTCTTAAGATGGCAGGTGCACCGCTAAAGGATGTTGAACGCTATAAAGATGCGCTGGACTATGCAAATAAAGTGATAACGTCAAACAAGCATGCACTTAATTTGAATTATAAACAGATTTTTATCAACCATACCCAGGACATCAATGAAAAGAAAGAGTGTATCTGGGAAATCGGAATGTACGGCAATAAAGTAGGGAATGTAGACCTGGCAGGATCTATGGGCGTAGAAAATGGTATCGAATGCCCAAGCGAAGCCATTGGTTTTTCCGGAGGTGCAATGAAGATCACCGCCAAACTATACCAACTCTTTGGTACTACAGATACAGCAAGGAGAAACTGGAGTATAGCGCCATATCGGTTTGTAACTAGTGGCGGTAATACCGTGAAATCCAATTTTACGGCTACCCAAATCTATGATCGAAATCCGGGCAAATGGAGAAGAGAGTATGAGACCGGATCCAAGGCGCGTAGTTTTACCTCAACTAATTTCCCTGTTATTCGCTATTCAGATGTATTACTAATGAAAGCAGAGGCAGAGAACGAAGTAAACAACGGACCTACGGTAGCTGCTTATGATGCTATAAATAAAGTGAGAAGAAGGGCGTTTAATAAAGCACTCGACAAAGCGGATGTTATTTGTGATGTGCCTGCGGGCTTAGATAAGCCTAGGTTTTTAGCTTTCATTCAAGATGAGCGTGCGAGAGAATTGTGTTTTGAAGGCATACGAAAACATGATCTTATCCGATGGGATATTTATGTGAAAACAATGAATGATTTAGGCACAGCCATTACTGCTACAGCGCCTACAGCATACAAGTATGCAGCAAATGCAGGTAAGAATACAACAGATAGAGATGTGTTGTTTCCTATACCTACAACTGAGATGACTGTTAATAAAAAGATTACAGAACAAAATTATGGCTGGTAATAATTTTTGGCTAAGCCAGACGATAAAAAGTCTGGCGTGGCTAATTTTCCTTTTCCCTTTCACTATTTATGCACAGTCCAAAGGACCTTCGCTTTCTAATGGTATGTTGAATTTAGAATGGAAAAATTCTGCTGATGGGTATCATTTGAACAAAATATCGATTTTGAATAAAGGATCATGGGTTGATTTATCCGCGAAACCGTCCGGAGCGTTTTCCGTATTGTATACCGCAGATACGCTATCTCTTGTAGAGAAGCCTGCGAAAACCAGTAATTTCCCTGAGCCTGAATACCGTTATATTATACCAATATGGAAGCAGGCAACTTCTTCCATTCAAATGAATACTGCGGGAAAAGCGATCAATTTTTATCCGGATAAGAAAAAAGAAGTTAACAAGGAGCTTATATTTCAAAAGGAACTAGATCAGTTTCTGCTGACCTCTTCATGGCAGTTTGATGATCGATATCCAAATGATATAAAAGTGACGATGAAATTAAAGGCAAAACAAGCGGGGTATTATTCCATTGCTTCGCCGGAACTTGCGCTTTTTGATAAGAACAATTTTAAATGGGCTACAGTGCCGGGAGTCTTTCAGGGAAATCAATTAAACGCAAACTTCGTCAATGCCTATGCTTATGGGCAGGGTATACCAGATATACCTGTTATGGTAAGGGAACGTACGGCTTCAACATTGTCTCCTTTGGTGCAAAGCAGTCAGAATATAACCTTAGCGGTAATTCCAGAACCTGGGACAGGACGGGATCCCTGGCTGTTCGACAAAAAGACACAGGGGAACTGGAACATTGGTTTGTCTGTATTGAATAGAAAGGGAAATCTGATGCCAACCATATATCACCCTGTATTGGGCCAGGAAAAATCTTTCCTGGCAAAAAATGATTCCCTTACCTTTTCTTTTCGCTATACCATAAAAACTGATGATTGGTATGGAGTAATGAAACACGCCGCCAATGACGTTTATAGGTTTAAAGATGTGCTGAAGTTGAAAAAAACAGCATCTTCTCTTACTGATCGTGTATTTAGAATGGCAAACTATATTGTTGATGATAGCCTTTCTATGTGGAAGTTGGCTCAGTATAAAAACCTGGAGATTGGTGCGCAAAGCTATCTGGGAGGGGTGTATGGATCTGAAAAAGATGCGATGAAAAACTCAGACTACGGAGCAATGTGGATGCTTGCCAGGCTGACAAATAATAAAAAGCTCATAGATACGCGTCTTCCTTATGCAAGAAACTTTAAAATTGTTCAGCAACATTCAGATAAAGACTTTTTTTATGGTGCTTCGGAAGGACAGTATTTTTTGCAGAACAGTAAGAAATTTACCGAAGAGTGGGGGCCATATACCGAACCTATAGGAAGTACCTACTACCTGATGATGGATCTTGGAAACATGCTGCTGTTTGACGCTAAGGATTTGAAATTACGCGCTGACCTCAAACTGGGCGCTGAGAAATTATTATCCTGGATGAAACCTGATGGCAGCTGGGAAGTAGCTTACGACAATAAAACTGATGAAGCGAGGTTTAAGGATATTTTAGACCTGAGACCTACATTTTATGGCTTATTCGTTGCTTATAAAATATTGGGCGACAAGAAGTATCTGGATGCAGCTAAAAAAGGTGCTGATTGGTATATTGAAAATGCCATCAACAAAGGGGCTTTTCTCGGTGTTTGTGGTGACACCAGGTTTGCACCTGATTTTGCTACAGCACAGAGCGTGCAGGCTTTACTTGATCTTTATGATGTGGTTAAAGACGTCAAATATAAAAATGCTGCTATTGCTGCGGCAAAAATTTATACAGCATCCATTTATACCCATCCAATCCCTACAACACAGGAAAAATGGGTAAGTGGTGTTAAAAGAGAAGACTGGGAAATCAGTCAGGCTGGTTTAAGCTTTGAGCACGGAGGCATTCTTGGATCTGCTAATCACCATGGACCAATTTTATTGGCAAGTCATGCAGGTATGTTTACCAGAATGTTTTCATTGACCAAAGACTCTTTGTTTCTAACGATGTCGAGAGCTGCTGCATGGGGCAGAGATGCTTTTGTCGATCAAAAAACTGGTGTGGCTTCCTATTACTGGGATGCTATGAATAAGGGCGCTGGTCCATTTCCGCACCACGCATGGTGGCAGATCGGCTGGATCACAGATTACCTGATGTCGGAAGTAGAACTTCGTAGCCAGGGAAAAATTAGTTTTCCCAGAGGATTTATTACACCTAAAGTTGGCCCGCATCAAAGCTATGGCTTCGCTCCGGGCAAAGTATACACTACGCCTGCTTCATTAATGTTGATAGATGGCCTCCTGAAATCAGATAGTCCATATCTGGAGTATGTTACGGCTATCAATGCAGGTCAGAAAAAGTGCTTTTTAATCGTGATGAACAATAGTGTGAATAAGCTGAGTACGAAAGTTCAGATCGATGCAGAAAAGATTCCTGGAGCTTCAGGAAAAAGTATAAAGAGTGCTTCATTTATTGGTTTAGATGGGAAGAAGGCGACTATTGCGACGGGTGTTAAATCCCTGAATGTTGAAGTCGCACCATATGGTTTAAAAGTAATAGAGGTGTTTTATTGAAATGGATATGAATAAAACATATAGCTTCAGTTGCCGGATTTTCCTGTATTCAGCAATTGTGTTCAGTATTTTCGGCGCTAAGGAAGTCTCAGCTCAAAAGCCAACCCATTACCTGATACAAGCAGAGGATTTTCAATTTCCTGCTGGCTGGACCGTAGCCAAGGAAGGGGGGACAAATGTCTCAGGAAAGGGGGCTTTGTTAGGCTCTAATGCTAAAGAGGTAACTGCTGATGCACTTACAGTGATCGACATTAAGACTAAAGGCAACTATTTCGTGTGGACCAGATCGAGGGATTATGCGCAGCATAATCCCGGGACCCGTAGGTATCTTTTGTCTGTAAATGAACAGCCTATGGCCAAAGAGTCGGGGGTACATAGGAATGAAGGATATCAATGGGAAAAGGTTGGGGCTGCTGATCTTGACGCAGGCGAAAATGTATTGAGATTAAAAAATACAAAATTGGCCTTTGCCAGGTGCGACGCTATATTTATTACTACGGATGAAGGATTTGATCCTAATAAGATGAATAGCTCCCTTAATGCTTATGCTTTAAAACCCCTGCAGGTAAAAGAGCATGGATCTGTTTTAAATGTGGAAGCTCCTTTTACTTTTCTAAAAAAAGGAAAATCCCTGGGTAAGCTGCTCAATAACAATATCTCAATTAGTTTTGATGAGCTGACAGACCCTAAAACCGGGAAATCCAGAATTGTATCTACCACCGAAATTTTTCAGGATAAAGCCTGGGTAAGTTTAAATGATAAAGTGGAAGCAAACAGGATATTCCTGTTAACGGCCAAACAGCCAAAGATTGAATTTGGTACTTACTTCGCTTTCTGGAAGAATTCCTCCAGTTTAACTGAGTTTTCTGTGAAAGGAAAGGCTTATAAAACGATGGACCAGAACGGAGCGAAGAATCCTTTTCTGTCTGGTGAACTGATGTTATGTGAGCCTAAGGCCGTTAAGCAGGTCTCGGCAGAAGAATTATGGGTGACTTACGTTACCACGAACGGAGCAGAGGTGAAAGGCATTTGGAAGCTTAAACCGGGTGCGTCACATTATGAACTGAGTTTGGCGTATACAGCTAAGACTCCTGGTTATTATAGTTTTGTGGTTTCTGCTTTTCAGGATAGCCCGGAAAGTAACGTTAACAATGTGCAACTCCCGCCAATGTTTAATTATAAGCGTTTGCCGGAAGGACCAATGCTTATCCCTGGTGCTATGACACCACAACCTTTAGCGATTGTGGAAGTTAACCAAAACAAAAAGCCCTTAAGCTATTTTGTCACCGGTTCTTTAACAGGTTTTCCGGTCGACTGGACAAAAGATATGACCTCGAGAATAGGGTTTTCGCTTAAAAATGAATTTAATAAAGTGCAGCCTGTGGCATTTGCACCGGTTTTGGGTCTTGCAGATTCAAAGCTTTCCGCCGGTCAAACGCTAAAAAGGTCATTTAACCTCGGAGCGGTTACCGGTAAATGGAGCGGGGCTCTGGAATATGTGTCCAATTCTATCTATAAAGTGAGCGACTACAGGTCTCAGGATTCTACATCTTTAACAAATGCAGTTTTCAATATTATAGATCTGATCAAGAATGATGAAGCTGCTGGATGGAGTTCAGCATTGAAAGGTTTTTTTGACATCGAGGCTGATCCAAAAATTGCACCAACTGTTGCGCAATCGTCACCGTTAGCAGTAATTTCGGCTGCAGTGATGGGTAAAGATGAAGCGTTTTACATTAGCCGTGCCTTACCAACAATAGAGTATACCTTATCGCGCAGCGCATTCAGATGGGCAAAAGCTGTAGGCGCGCCGTATAATCCTACCGAAGCCTCTCTTGAACTAAATCCCTACAAGAATGTACAGTTCAATACGGCCTATTTTGAGTCTTTGGCGCAATTGCTGGATAATAAAAATCCATGGATTGTAGATGTGGCTATGCCAGATAAACAACCGAGAAAACTTTCTGGGTACAGTGTAAACCTACCGGCATGGACCCAGGAACTGGCAGCCTACAGGTTAACCAAAGATAAGAAATGGCTAACTGCAGCAGTTTCAAATGCAAAGGAATTTGTGGCGAAGGAAGTTTACGGTCAAAAGACCAATTTGTTAACGGCACAGCCATTTTATAACACTTCGTTTTATCCGTACTGGTGGGACTTAACAGACCTTTATGAAGTAAGTAAAGATAAAACCTTTCTTAACGCTGCGGAGTATGCATCTTATTTTACCCTGGCAGGGATCCGCTCTTATCCGCTTGTGGAAAATAAAATGCAGCTGATTCATGAAGGGGATGAATATGAAGGGAATACCAATTTATGGTGGAAAGACGGAGAGAAGTTTCGTTTAGGCTTCCCTCGTCAAAAGGGAGATGTGAAAGCTAAAGAAGTACCTCAGTCTTTAGTTTCGCCCGTAGGACTTGGGTTGGAGCAACCAATTACTTTTTTCCTCCCTAAAAAGAATGTTCGCCATATTTTTATGTCAACCTGGGCTCCGCATTTGCTACGTTTGTCGGCCGATACGGAACGTAAAATATTTGAAATATATGCGAGAAATTCCATTATTGGACGCTTTACAAATTACCCTGGCTATTACGCTACTGGGTATACAGATCTTACCTACAGAGAAAATTATCCTTATAAAGGACCGGATATCAACTCCATTTATTACCACCACATTTCACCGCATCTGGCCTTTAGTTTAGATTTTCTGGTTACCGAAGCCGTGCAAAGATCAAAAGGAGCAATCAGTTTCCCATGGGGAAAACAAGAAGGCTTTGTTTGGTTTAACAACCGCATTTATGGCGGGGGGAAAGGAACTATTTTCGACGATAAAAATGTGAAGATCTGGCTTAAAAAGGGATTGGTTAGTCTGGATAATCCATCTGTAAATTACCTGACAGGAATATCTGATGATCGCTTCTGGGTTGTTTTACTGAACGAGTCTGCCCAGGAACAAAATATTGACCTCAGTTTAGATTTACAACTGACAGGTATCAAAAATACAGGCATTAAACAATATAATGGAGCTGTTGCAGAACCTGGTCTTCTATCGATTTCAGGGAATAAAATGGATGTCAAAGTACCTGTAAAAGGTATTACAGCCTATTCATTTCCTTTAGCTGTACCTAAAGCTACAAAAGTGCTTCCGCCTGTGAAAAATGGTTTACAGGAAGTTGATCTTGGCGCAGCATGGGGTAAGCTTTATGCTTTCAGAATCCGTTCTCCATTTGGCTGGGATTCTGTTTATGCTTATTTAAGTACGCCTCCCAAAGCGGGGTCAGAGGCCGAACTGGAATTGAATGATGACGTTTCAACATTGGAAAAGCGTAATGCTTATCCTTTTGAATGGTCGTTCAGCCGTTTAGATCCGACGAAACCTATCTCCATCAATTTAAAATTGAAGAGCAAAGGAAGCAATGAAGTTCGCCAGGCGCATATAGATTTTGAGGGTATAAAGTAATCAGCTATGAAGTTAAAGTCAAAGTTTGTAAGCGTTTTCGGATTTATGTTTATGATGAGTGCACTGGTTTGTAATTTGACGGCCATGGCGCAGAATAACATGGAGAAAGAGACTTTAGAAAGAGAAAGACTCATCGCTGCAAGTCAGACAGGAGCAATGCCCTTATTCTTTGATCCGGCAAAACCAGATGTTCCGACAATAAGTCCTGGAAACTTTAATAACAATCAGGAGTGTTATCTGAGAGGTGGCCTCCCTAATTTTTTTAACAAAGCAAAAAACAAACAAGACCTCGTCGTGGGGTATATCGGGGGGAGCATTACCAGAGGAAGTAATCTGTATAGAATGCAGTCTGCAAAATTCATCCAGAATATGTTACCCGGAGTAAAATTGAAGTTTATCAACGCAGGTATTTCTGGAACAGGGACCGATTTGGGCGCGTGTAGAATCCAAGAGCAGGTTTTGCAGTATAAACCCGATCTTATCTTCATTGAATTTGCGGTTAATAATGCTTTTCCGGACGGCATGGAGGGGATGATCAGACAGATTTGGAAGGCTAATCCTGTCACGGATATTTTCATGATTTACACTATTTTTAATGGGCAGACCCAAATTTATGCATCAGGGAAAACTCCACTTAATATCATTGGATTAGAAAAAATAGCTGACCACTATCAGATCCCATCTGTTCATATGGGGCTGGAGGCAAGCCTACTAGAGCGGGATCAAAAATTACTATGGAAAGCGCCAGTTGGTACAGAAACTGATAAAATAATCTTTTCTAATGATGGTACACACCCTATCGTGGCAGGCGGTAATTTATATGCACAGTCGATTGCCCGTTCTTTGCTTAAAATGAAAGATCATGCTAAAGAAATGAAGCATTTGCTACCACAACCTTTACTGGCTAACAACTGGGAAGATGCAAAGATGTTAGCTCCCTTGGAGGTGGTAAAGTTTAGCAAGGGCTGGACTTCAATTGATCCGAAGACGTTGCGTGAATTCAAGCAGTTTTCTGACTGGTTCCCTTATGTGATGAAAGCGGAAGAACCTGGCGAATCTTTTACATTTAAGTTTAATGGGAGTATGATTGGCTTTTTCGATATCGGTGGTTCTGAAGTTGGCCAGCTGATTTTAGAAATAGATGGTAAGCAGACCTCATTTCAAAAACAAAAAGGAACACTTGCTTTAAAAGCCAATCAGGTGACCAATTCCTCAGATCCGATCAATAGGTTTAATTCCTTTTGCAACAACAGGTATCGGGGGCAGGCCGAATTTATAGAACTGCCAGCTGGCGTACATACCGTAAAATTCAGTATCTCTCCTAATCTAGCTGATAAGAAAGCTATTCTAGGTCCAAATCAATTGGAAGACATTACGAATAATCCTGATAAGTATGATAAAACCGCAATTTATATAGGTAAAATCCTAATCAGGGGGGCATTGATAAACTGATAGAGGGAAATCAATCATAGTATGAAACATAAAAACACGCACAAATGAAATACATTAAAACATCCATTTTAGTCCTTCTTTTATGCCTTAATGCAGATTTATCATTTGGGCAAAGCAGTCCTAAAAGTTTAAGGCTATTTATTATTGGCAATAGCTTTTCTCAAAATGCGTCTGCTTACTTACCCAATTTTGTAAAGGAAAAGGGGATAGAACTGACTGTAGGCAGAGCAGAGCTAGGCGGACATTCTTTAGCGCAACACTGGGCGTATGCAGAAGCAGCAGAAGCCAATCCCGAGGATCCCAAAGGGAAACCTTATAAGGGTAAGTCCTTGCGTATGCTTTTATCCGATGGCACCTGGGATGTGGTTACCCTTCAACAGGCTTCTTATCTGTCGGCGGATCTGGAAAGCTACAGCCCTTATGCTAAAAAGCTATACGATTATATTAAAAAGATTCAACCCAATGCCGAGATTATTATTCATCAAACCTGGGCCTATAGAAGTGATGCTTTAAAATTTGGCAGGGTGGCACCAAACCAGCTGGCTAAAAATCAGCAAGAAATGTGGGAGCAATCAAGGGGAGCTTATCATGCCATGGCGAAACAGTTGAATGTGAAGATTATGCCCGTTGGAGATGCTTTTTATGCTGTAGCATCAGATAAAGTGTTTGGCTTTAAAAAAGATGCTGATTTCGACTATGCAAATCCGGTATATCCCAATCTGCCGAACCAGGTAAACTCGCTTAATATGGGCTATTCCTGGAAAGATAATAAAATGGCATTTGATGCAAATCATGCCAATGAAGCTGGCAGATATCTGGGTTCATTGATCTGGTATGCAACCTTATTTAAGGAATCTCCCTTAAACATGGCGTATGTGCCCAATAAAGTTCCAGCGGATTTTGCTGCCTATTTAAGAACAGTAGCAGAAAAAACAATTAAAAATTTAAATACAACTAAATAAGTCAATCGCATGAATTCAATAATAGATACGTCGGTTATCGTCATTTTTTCAGTGTTTATTATGGTTATAGGTATGCTGTTTTCCAGAACAGGAAGAAACCTGAAATCATTCTTTGCAGGTGGTGAGGCGGTGCCCTGGTTTATCGGTGGCTTATCCCTTTTTATGAGTTTTTTCTCTGCAGGTACTTTTGTAGCATGGGGTTCTATTGCTTATAAATATGGATGGGTGGCTGTTACTATTCAGTGGACCATGTGTATTGGAGGACTAATAACAGGCTTATACATTGCGCCAAAGTGGAAGGCAACGGGAAGCCTGACTGCAGCTGAATTTATAAAAGACAGATTGGGTGCACATGTACAAAAAAGCTTTATTTATATTTTCATGGTGGTATCGCTGTTCATAAAAGGATCAGTATTGTATTCCGTAGCCAAACTGGTAGGCTCATCTTTGGAATTTCCATTGGTACCTGTTACGCTTATTTTAGGTATACTGATGATTGCTTATACAGCAGTTGGAGGTTTATGGGCAGTTATGGTGACTGATATTTTGCAGTTTGTCATACTTACTGCTGCGGTTCTGTTGATTATTCCTTTAGCATTTACAGAAGCCGGAGGCGTACAAACATTTCTTACCAAGGTGCCCGACGATTTCTTTAATGTGGTAAATGGGGAGTATACCTGGGGCTTTATCATTGCTTTTGCTGTTTATCATATCTTTTATATTGGTGGCAACTGGACTTTCGTACAGCGTTATACCAGTGTGGATACACCTAAGTCTGCTTCTAAAGTAGCATTTCTGTTCGCTGGATTATATATTTTAAGTCCGGTACTATGGATGCTACCCCCAATGATTTATCAAACCATTAATCCTGGGCTGACGGGTTTAGAAACTGAAAACGCTTATTTAATGGTCTGTAAGCAAGTTCTGCCAGCGGGCCTGATGGGGCTGATTTTAACAGGCATGTATTTTTCAACTTCGGCATCAGCAAATACAGCTTTAAATGTGGTGTCAGCAGTTTTTACGAACGATATTTATAAAGGAACCATTAATCCAGAGGCATCGGATGAAAAGCTGATGAAGATTGCACGCACATCATCCTGGTGCTTTGGTTTCGGTATGATCGTGATTGCACTTATTGTGCCCTATATAGGTGGAATTGTTGAATTTACCTTAAGCGTTGGGGCAATTACAGGTGGACCGCTACTGGCCCCGCCAATATGGGCTTTGTTTTCTAAACGCATTACCGGCAAAGCAACTATTACTATTACCATGGTCAGTCTTGCTGTTAATTTATGCTTTAAAATAGTATTGCCGCTCATGCTTGACTATAAACTCAGTCGTGAAAATGAGATGGCACTTGGTGTGTTGCTCCCTTTTATGCTGTTATTAATTTATGAAATGTATGCAGCATACAAAGGGAAAGTAAGTGCAGAGTATTTGCGATTGCAGGAGCTTAAAGCGTTTCGCGCTGCAAATGTGCCCGAAGTTGATGTAGCAGAAGCAGCAGAGATTAAAAGGCAAAATAAGTTCGGTCTACAGGTCATTTCATTTTCATTGGCTTTTATCGCTTTGCTGTTGTATATACTTTGCGCTTTTACCGCTAAGGGAACCACTATGGTAGCAGTTATTGCAACCATAATTTTACTGAGTGCATGGATTCCACTAAATGCAAGTTTCAAGAAGACAATTAATATATAATATAAAACATTATTGGGTTTACCCGAATATTTACTATGATAAAATCAGGAGGAACAGATGGCCGTAGTTTGGTGTCTGAAAAATTAAATACAGCGTTTGTAGTTGTTGGCGGAGGATTGTCGGGAGTTTGTACCGCAATTACGGCCGCACGTAAGGGGGTTAAAGTTGTGCTTGTACAAGACAGACCGGTTTTAGGTGGTAACTCATCCAGCGAAGTTCGTTTATGGATTCTTGGAGCTACCTCACACATGGGAAATAATAACCGCTGGAGTAGGGAAGGTGGTGTTATAGATGAAATTCTGGTAGAGAATACTTATCGGAATAAGGAAGGAAATCCTTTACTATTTGACGCCATATTATTGGATAAAGTGGTTGCCGAGCCTAATATTACACTTTTGTTAAATACAGCAGTTTATGAGGTTCATAAAGCTGATCAAAATAAGATCTCATCGGTAAAAGCATTTTGTAGTCAGAACTCCATTGAATATATCATCACGGCGCCTTTGTTTTGCGATGCATCCGGGGATGGTATTGTTGGCTTTTTGGCTGGTGCCGCTTTTAGAATGGGGGCAGAAAGCAAAGAAGAATTTGGTGAGAAATTCGCACCTAGTGTTGAGTATGGCGAGCTACTGGGGCACAGTCTTTATTTTTATAGTAAAGACACCGGTAAGCCGGTAAAATTTGTAGCGCCGGATTTTGCATTAAAAGACATTACGAAGGAAATTCCGCGTTTCAAAAGTTTTAACGCAAAGGAATACGGATGTAAGTTATGGTGGCTTGAATATGGTGGAAGATTAGACACTGTACATGATACAGAAAAGATTAAATGGGAACTTTGGAAAGTAGTTTATGGTGTATGGGATTACATCAAAAATTCGGGTGAATTCCCTGAAGCAGAAACAATGACATTGGAATGGGTAGGAACCATTCCAGGGAAAAGAGAGAGCCGTAGATTTGAAGGTGATTATATGCTCCGTCAGCAAGATGTGGTCTCTCAGCATACCCATACAGATGCGGTTGCATTTGGGGGCTGGTCTATAGATCTCCATCCAGCTGATGGTGTATTTAGTGAGAAACCAGGCTGTAATCAATGGCACAGTAAAGGCGTTTATCAAATCCCATACCGCTGCTTATACAGTAAAAACATAAAAAACCTTTTCCTTGCCGGACGGATTATCAGCGCTTCACACGTAGCATTTGCGTCAACAAGGGTAATGGCCACGGCAGCTCATGTTGGTCAGGCTGTAGGTATGGCTGCATTTATTGCCAGTAAACATGAAGTAAATCCCGCAGTGTTATTGCATAAAAACTTTATGGATATGCTGCAAAAGGAATTGTTAAAAAGCGGTCAGCATATTCCGGGATTTGAACTAACAGATCACGAGGATCTTGTTCAATCTGCTGAAATATCTGCTTCGAGTGAATATGTATTGAGTGAATTACCTATGGGTATACTGAAGGATCTGGACGTGTCTATGGCACAGATGCTTCCTTTGGTTAAAGGTAAAGTTCCTCAGGTTGTATTCCATGCAGAATCAGAAACGCATACGACACTTGAAATTGAACTGCGTGTTAGTGGGAAATCCGGAAATTATACACCGGATGTGGTATTGGAGAAACAGGTATTGACGATTGTGCCTGGCAGAAACTGCTTAAGTATGGAGTTTGCTGCAACATTAGCCGAAGATGCCTATGCATTTATGGTATTACACAAAAATCCATCGGTAAAAATTTATCATTCAGAACACCGTATTACCGGAGTACTTTCTGTATTTAATCTGGTGAACAAAGCGGTATCCAATTATGGCAAGCAAACCCCAACCGAGGATATTGGTGTTGATGAGTTTGAGTTCTGGTGTCCACAACGCAGACCAGAAGGGCATAACCTGGCGATTAAGGTAGAACCTGGGCTTTCTAAATTTGCAGCCGAAAACATAAAGACAGGAGTTTTCAGACCAACAACCGAACCCAATGCATGGGTGGCTTCACCAGTCGATCAGCATCCAACACTTAAGCTTAAGTGGGAGAAAGAACAAAAAATAAGTAGCATTGAATTGTTTTTTGATACCGATTACGACCATCCTATGGAAACGGTATTGATGGGACATCCGGAAGACGTGATGCCCTTTTGCGTAAGAGATTACCAGATTAAAGATGGAAAAGGAAATGTGCTGTGGAAGGCCGAAAATAACTATCAGACGAAGAATGTTATTGTACTGGAACAGCCAATATATACCGATTGTATTACCATAAATTTGACCCATCCATCTCAAAATACACCTGCGGCCTTATTTTCTGTGAAATGTTATAATTAAGTTATACGGCATCTGTCGCCAACGGGGAGAATTAATCGGCGTATGTCTCCTGCTATTCAGACAAAATATACCTTCTACGAAAAGGCCTCAGGCGCTTTTGCCCTTCCGCAAAAGATGCCAGCCTTAGAGTAGAACGGTTTATTTTGACCATTATAGCAATGAGTATACCGGCAGATCTTCTACAAAGGCAAACTGCCCTTCCAGATGATCTATGATGGCATAGCAATGCCTCAACCCATTCGTTACCACCAACCATTTGGTTTTATGTACCGAATTATACCTTGCTGCCTGGTCAAATACCGACTGCGTAATTTTTACTGCAGGAGCCTTACATTCAATCACCATGATTCTTTGTCCCTGGTTGTTGAAAATTACGATGTCGGTTCTTTTCTGAAGCTTGTTGAGACTCAATCCCCCTTCAATTTGGATTAGCGATTTTGGGAATTTCTTTACAACAACCAGGAACTGGATAAAATGCTGCCTTACCCATTCTTCAGGCGTTAACACCAGGTGTTTCTTTCTTACCTCATCAAATATAAAATGCTGGGTATCCTTTAATGTTATTTTAAAAGGATACACTGGAAGGTTAAGTGGGGTAGGTATAAATGACATGTTTTTGTGTGCTGCTGGTCAGTTTGTTATATTGATAACAAGGGGAATACCCTATAACCGATCATAAATATAAACCTTAATATAATGAACACAGCAAGAGCGGTTTTAACCGTATTGTTTTTAATGGTGACCAGGAAGAATAACATGGCAGCTAAAGACACGAAATCTGAGGTCCAGCCATAAACTTTATAGATCAGGTCGATATGATTGATGTCGCCATTGCTGGATAGTAAAGGTACGGTCAGTTTTTGAATAATGAACATCACCATGGAAAGCAGGTAATCTATTCCAATGATGATGAGCAGTGCTTTGATGGACTGGTTATCTGATATTGCCTGAGCCTCCGGGCTAACCATATTTGCGCCACAATTTCTGCAAAATTTTGCTTCGGGTGGATTAGGTGTATTACATTTTGGGCAGTTCATAAGGTATGATTTTTAGGAGCGGTTTAGTTAAAATAATCACTTTTTTCAATTACCATTGTATTTGCAGCGCGGTCGCCCAATCTTCGGCCATCCTTAGTGGCAAATACCATGATGGGCTCTATAAGGCCACCAACGAATGGAACTATGCCTAGCACCAGAATGGTCAGATTTCTCAGGAAGGATTTTGTTTTGTTACAAGGCATATTGGTATCCAGGTCGATAACCATTAATTTTAAGGCCTTTTTTCCAGGACTTTGTCCTTTTCCGAAACCATCCTTTACCAATTGAAAGGCTATAGGAACCAGTGTTAGGATTCCACCGAGAATACAAAGGAAGATTGTCAGTTCTTCTTCATTTCCGTATGCGGCAATAAATGCAAAGACAAGGACTACTGCTGCCGGAATAGCAAGTCCAGCAAAGATTAAACTATCTAAAAGTAAGGCTAAGAACCTGTTCCCAAGTGAGGCTTTGTAATAAGGCTGGCCAACTTGCGATTGGCGCTCAAATGGATTGTGGGTTTGTGGCGTTGTTGCTTGGATTGGAATGTCGGTAGCAACAAGGCGGGCGCCATCATTGATGCAAAATTTTACATCAGGAGGGTAGCTGTTTTTACATATTGGACATAAATTGTTCATAGGGTAGGTTAAATGATTTTTGTTCAAAAGTAGACAAATTTTTTATCTAAGTTTACAGCATTATATGAGTGCTGCCGACATAATCAAAGACATTAAAGCAAGAAAGTTTAAGCCTGTTTACCTGTTACATGGTGAAGAACCTTACTATATAGATCAGATCATCCATTATATGGAAGAACACATTCTGAATGATATGGAAAAAGGTTTCAATCAAACTGTTCTATATGGAAAGGATACGGATATGGCAACGATTATGAATGCTGCCAAACGCTATCCGATGATGTCTGATTACCAGCTGATCGTAGTGAAAGAGGCGCAGGATTTAAAATGGGCTAAGGAAACGGAAGGTAGCAGTAAAACTGCCGAATTTGTACTGAATTATTTCGAAAAGCCACTGCCAAGTACCATTCTGGTGTTGGGGTATAAATACGCTAATTTCGATAAGCGCAAAAAGATCTATAAAGCGATTGATAAGAATGGAGTCGTTTTTCAGTCAGACCTGGTACGTGATTATAAGCTTGCCGCCTGGATAGATGACCTGGTAAAGGAAAAAGGTTATAAGATTGCCCCACAGGCATCGGCACTAATGGCGGAGTATCTGGGCGCCGACCTTTCAAAGATTGCCAATGAAGTAGAAAAGCTGCTGTTAAATATTGGTAAAGAAACTACAATCGATACGGATATCGTTCAGAAAAACATTGGTATCAGTAAAGAATATAATGTGTTTGAATTGCAAAAGGCATTGGCAGTAAAGAATGTGTTGAAATGTAACCAGATCATCAATTATTTTGCTGACAATCCTAAAGCTAATCCAATGGTGATGGTAATGGCCAATTTGAGCTCTTATTTTACTAAAATATTAAAGTATCATTATTTACCCAATAAAGGCGATGCGGCAAAAGAGTTAGGCGTAAATCCTTATTTTGTAAAGGATTACGAAGCTGCTGCCCGCAGTTATAGTTTGCCTAAGACTTTCGATATCATTAGCCTGCTAAGAGAATACGATTTGAAAAGTAAGGGTGTCGACAGTACCGGTAATACTACTGATGGAGAATTATTGAAGGAGTTGTTGTTTAAAATGCTACACTAAATTGGTTTAATAGGATGTATCGTAAAGGATAACGTAGACATAAAAACCGGCTGTACCATATAATGATACAGCCGGTTTCTTTTTAATATTTAGTGAGAAGAAACAGCTTTTAATCCGATAATAGAGCAGATTAAAGTGGTGATAAACACAATGCGCCAGAAGGTTGCCGGCTCATTGAATATAAAAATACCCACAAGTACAGTTCCAACTGCCCCAATACCGGTCCATACTGCGTAAGCGGTTCCAATGGGAAGCGTCTCAGTGGCTTTAATCAATAAGCCCATACTGATAATCAGGCAGACTAAAAATCCTGCACCCCACATGATGGTGGCATTGCCGGTTGTTTCTTTCATTTTTCCAAGGCAGGAAGCAAAAGCTACTTCAAAAAGACCACCAAGAATTAAGAATATCCAGTTCATTTTATTGTTGTTTAATTGTCGGCTATTGATTTCAGCCTTCGGTAAAATGTTGGGACAAATTTCAGCATTTAGGTGTAAAAACAGACTAAACAAATGATAAGAAATTATTTGATTTCTGCTCTGATTCTGCTGAGTGAAACCGGAGTGATACCCAGGTAAGAAGCGATGTGATTGAGTTGTACCCGTTGAAGAAGTTCAGGGTAATGCTCCATCAGGTTTTTGTAACGCTGACTGGCGTTAAGCAGGAGTCTGGATATCAATCGTTCCTCAACAAGAATAATCTCCTTTTCTATCAATTTTCTTCCCCAATTGGAAATGGTGATGTCCGTTTCATAAAGTGTTTCCAGCTGAAGGTGATCGATACGATAGAGGATGGTATCTTCCAGCAATTCTATACTTTCATATCCCGGAGTTTGATTGAAATGGCTGTTGTAGGAAAGAACAGAGCTTCCTTCTTTGCCAAACCAAAAGGTAACATCCGACTCTTCGGTGCGATAATAAGCACGGGCAATACCGGATTTTATGAAATAAATGGTGCGGTCCATTTCCTGCTGACGAAAGAGTAAATGCCCTTTAGGGTAGTGGATTTCCTCAAAAAGACCAGCCAGTTTTTGTAAGGATGGTTCTGCAATAGGAGTAATGTTGGTAATGATCTGTTTGATGGTTTCCATTGTATCAAAACTATAAAAAAAAATCTACTCACCCTTAGGGTTCAGTTAACTGTTATAGTTGTAATGAGGATAACAATCCAATATAGTAATGGAAAAAAGACTCACTTTGCTAAATTTAAAACACACTTAATAAAATGAAACATACAAAACAATCTCAGAATTTAAACTTTATAGGTATTACTTGTTTTATCGTCTTGTTGCTGTTGGGCAATATGACCTATGGACAAATAAAGCGTGATACTTTACGACTATTTATAATTGGAAATAGTTTTTCACAAAATGCCACCACTTATTTGGATCAAATTGCAAAGGAAAATGGGAAAATACTCATTATTGGCAGGGCGGAAATTGGGGGTTGTTCTTTGGAAAGACACTGGAGCCATACCGCTGCATTCGAAACTGACAGTACAGATGCTAAGGGAAAACCTTATAAAGGCAGATCTTTAAAATTACTTTTATCCGAACAGCCCTGGGATATTGTGACTATTCAACAAAATTCTTATAACTCATCAGATCTGCAGACCTATCAGCCTTACGCCAGAAACTTATACAATTATGTAAAAAAGCATCATCCCGCTGCGAGGATACTCCTTCACCAAACATGGGCCTATCGCGCTGATGCTAAAAAGTTTGGCCGGGTCAATGCTACGGTTGACACCAAAAGCGATATAGAAATGTGGGAGAAATCAAGGGCCGCTTATCATTTAGTTGCAAAACAACTAAACGTTAAATTGATCCCTGTTGGCGATGCTTTTAATATGGTTCGTGCCAGCAAAAAGCATCAGTATAAAAAGGATGCTAGTTTTGATTTTGAAAAGCCAGTGTATCCCAATCTCCCAGATCAGACGAATTCTCTGAACCTGGGTTATAGCTGGAAAAATAAAGAGGTTTTTAGATTTGATGGAAACCATGCCAATGATGCCGGTAAATACCTGGGTTCTTTAGTATGGTATGCAGCTTTGTTCAATGCTTCTCCAAGGGAAATTAAATATACCCCAACAACAGTTCCGGTTGATTTTGCAGCTTATTTAAGAATCGTTGCAAAGAAAGTAAGCAAATAAGGTGCTCCCTTAAGTCCCTATTTCAATGTTTTTTCCTATCTTGTTTACGTACCCGCAATTTTAATTGCAGATGCTGGGTACGGATGAAGAAATGGTCAACTATAACAGCTATTCGGATAATGATCTTTTGCGCTTACTAAAGGCCAGCGATCATGACGCATATACTGAAATTTACGATCGTTTTAATGGCTTGTTATACATTTTTGCCTATAAAAGACTAAGAAACCGGGAAGAAGCAAAGGATAGTATACATGAGCTTTTTCTTAAACTTTGGGCTGAGCGGGAAAATATTTCGCCAGCAGTTAACCTGCCTGCATACCTTTATATAGCTTTAAGAAACCGGATATTCAATATCATCGCTCACCAGAAAATTGCGACAAGATATATCGATTCGTTTCAGAATTATGTAGATCATCTTCAAAGTACCAATACAACAGACCATCTGATCCGACACAATGAACTGGCTTCTTTTATTGAACATGAAATAGCTGCCCTTCATCCACGTATGAGGATGGTGTTTGAACTGAGTCGTAAAACTAACCTAAGCAGGAAAGAGATTGCTATGCAACTGGACATTTCCGAAGAAACAGTAAAAAGCCATATGCACGGCGCATTAAAGATCTTAAGGTTAAAACTTGGAAGTCTGTTTTTCCTTGTGTTATGATCATTCCTTAAAATAAAAAGAAATCTCACTAACCCCTCTAAGGGAATTAACTGTTATGGTTGTAATTGCGGATAAGCATCCCTTTATGACTATGAAAAAAGATATTGCCGAAGAGATTTTATTAAAGTACAAAAATGGAGAAGCTAATGCAGAAGAGCAGTCGCAGGTAGAACGCTGGCTTCTTTACGGTGCAGATGAGGAGCTCGACCTGTCTGATAAGGAACTTTTGGATGACCTTGTTAGCTTAAGGGAACGCATGGGGTTTAGCAAGTCTAAGCAACGTTCTCTACGTTCTCTACGTTCTCCACGTTCTTATGTATTATGGAAAGGAATAGCTGCGGCCGTAGCTGTTCTGTTGACAGTTGCATTAGGTATTATATTGTATCCAAAGAAGATCCGGTATAATGAACCACAGCTTGCAATTGATAAGCCAGCAGCTACAAATTCGGCCAGGTTAGCCTTGTCTAATGGAACTGAGATCGAACTTGATAAAGTAGTTGGCAAAATCGCAAAAGAAAGTGGTATCGAAATTACCAATGATCAGGATGGCAATCTCGTTTATAATTTAACCGGACATGGTGATATAAAACATGATCCGCTGGCTTTTAACACTATAAAAACCCCGCGTGGTGGTCACTATAGATTGATCTTACCAGATGGGAGCAAAGTCTGGTTAAATGCCGAGTCATCTTTGCGCTTTCCGGTTTCCTTTTCTGGTACAACCAGGCGTGTTGAGCTGAAAGGTGAAGGATATTTCGAAGTATCGAAGTCCAGAAAGAAGTTTGAGGTAGCCACAGGTAATATTTCGGTAGAGGTATTAGGTACCCATTTTAATATTAACGCTTATGATAATGCAGAACAGCATACGGTTTCTCTACTGGAAGGTCGTGTAAATGTGAGGCAGGGTAAATTTAACAGGATCTTAAAACCAGGTGAACAGGCATTACTAACAGAAGTAGGTCATGAAATTAACGTGCGTACTGATATAGATACTGAGGCTGTAACCGCATGGAAGAATGGTGTGTTCCAGTTTAACAATACTGAACTGAAAGATATCATGCATGAGTTAGAACGATGGTATGATGTAGATGTGAATGAAAATAATATTCCCCGCAAAAAATTTAATGGTACCATTTCAAGAGATGTGAAGCTCTCAGAGGTATTGGCTATGATTGAACTAACCAGTAACCTCCATTTTAAAATAGAAGGAAGGAGCATTATTATGAAGTAATAATTACACGAAATATACTAGGCCGGGGACGCTCGCAACGTACCCGGCAAAAGGAGTAAAGACAAACTGATTATCTAACCACTTAACCACAAATGTATGAATTTTAGTGTTCATAGCAGGAGCTTGCTATGTCTTAAAAAACGATTAAATGCAATCGATTATTCAATCAGGATTAAAATTATAATTATGAAATTGATCGCGATTATATTAACTGTTGTTTCACTGCATGCCAGTGCCAGTGCATTTTCACAGATAAATATTGCTGTTAAGAATTCGCCTATAGAAAGGGTTTTAAAGGAGATTAAGAAGCAGAGTGGCTATTCTATTTTCTATGATGCGGATTATTTGGCTACAGCTAAACCCGTAAATCTCAATTTGAACAATGCTTCGTTAGCCGAAAGTTTAAAACGATGTTTCGAGGGCCAGCCTTTTACTTATCAGATTTTTTCTAATACTATCGTGATAAAAGCACTTAACCCGGTACCTGAGCAGCGGGATGTCGTAATTGCCGGAAAGGTAACGGATGAAAATGGTGAGCCGCTTCCTGGAGTAACCGTGAAGGTTAAAGGAAGTAGTACCGTGGTTTTAACCAATAGTATGGGGTTATATTCTGTACGGGTAGTCAACAACAAAGCTATATTGATTTTCTCATTTCTAGGATTCTCTACACAGGAAGTTGCCATTAACGGCCGTACAGCAGTTAACATTAAAATGGTTGAAGAAGTGGGTAAACTAAATCAGGTGGTTGTAATTGGCTATGGATCAGTTAATCGTAAGGATTTAACCGGATCTGTTGCGTCTGTAAACATCAGTGATTTTGCAAAAGCGCCGGTAACTTCATTTGATGAAGCGCTTGCTGGCCGGGTTGCAGGGGTTACGGTTGCTGGTGCCGACGGTCAGCCCGGATCTGTAAATAACATTGTTATTCGTGGCCCCGGTTCAATTACGCAGGATAACTCCCCATTATTTGTTGTCGACGGTTTCCCTTTGGAAGACGCCGATAATAGTTTCATCAATCCAGACAATATTGAGTCTATCGACATCTTAAAAGATGCTTCCTCGACTGCAATATATGGGTCAAGAGGAGCGAATGGGGTCATCATTATTACTACAAAACGCGGTAAAAAAGGCGATCCTGTTATCAATTTCAATTCCTATTACGGTATACAAAAAAACACCAATGTAATGGAGTTGCTAAGCCCTTATGAATTTGTTAAGGTTCAGCTGGAGCAATCAAAAAATCTTTCTCCAAATTACGGTGCCATTATTTATACGCCAGGCTCACTTCCTATTACTTCACCAGATTATATTGAGGGAGGGAACACCCTGGAATCTTATAGAAATGTTAAAGGAACCTATATTCAGGATGAATACTTTAGAAAGGCAGGCGTTCAGAATTATGATATTTCTTTAAGGGGCGGGACAGATAAAACCCTGTATGCTATATCCGCTAATGTGAGGGATATGGAGGGAATAATTATCAATTCCGGCTTTAAACGATATATGGGAAGCTTGTCCCTTGATCAATATGTAAAGAAGAGTTTAAAAGTAGGTACAAACCTAAGTTACAACAAAAATAAAACTTATGGGACCATTCAGATCCCCGCGGGAGGAAGTTTCAACTCAACGCTAAGTCATATGTACTCGGTTTGGGGTTACAGACCGGTAACGGGTAATGAGGATTTAAGTTTGGATCAGGAGCTATTTGATCCGGTGGTAGCGGGTGATGATTATAGGGTAAACCCGGTCATCTCCGCTAAGAACGAGATCCGAAATGCAAATGTTTCTGGTTTTTATGCAAACTTATATGCAGAGCTTGCTATTCTTCAAAACCTCAAACTGAGGGTGACAGGTGCGATTACAAATAAGCTGACCAGCAATGAATCTTTCAATAATTCAATGACCAGTTCTGGTAATGCAAGTAATACTACCAGGAAGGTAAATGGATCAGTAGTTGATGTTTATGGAACTAATTTATTAAATGAAAACACTTTAACTTACAGTAAGCTATTCAATAAAGTGCATAGTATAAATGCAGTTGCTGGTTTTACCATGCAGAAAAATGAAGTTTCAAGCAGGGGCTTTTCTGCAAGTTTAGTTCCTAATGAAGAATTGGTGCTAGATGGCTTGGATGAAGCCTTAACACAAGTAATCTCCTCTTCAAGTACCAGATGGGGGTTAGCTTCTTACCTGTCACGCTTTAATTATTCTTATAAAAGCAAGTATTTACTTACCGCTTCTTTCAGGGCTGATGGTTCCTCAAAATTCACCAGGGATAACCGTTGGGGATATTTCCCTTCCGCTGCCGCATCCTGGGTTGTCAGTCAGGAAGATTTCATTAAAAAACTGAATTACATCAGTACCTTAAAATTGAGGCTGAGTTATGGTTTAACGGGAAACAACAGGATTGGCGATTTTGAGTATTTAACGCGTTTAAATTTCCCTAATTCCAACGGTTACGCTTATAATAACTCCAGTCCGTCAAAAGGTACTGTAATCAGCAGCATCGGTAATCCGGGGTTGAAATGGGAAACTACGATGCAAACAGATGCCGGTATTGATATTGGCCTGTTTAAAGAACGTGTAAGTTTAACCGTAGACGTTTATGATAAGGTTACTAAAAACCTTTTATTGAATGCCGACTTACCACTTACAACCGGAGTAGGGACTGCCTTTAAAAATGTTGGTAAGATGCAAAACCGAGGTTTAGAGATCAGCCTAAATACGGTAAATATTAAAAATAAGGTTTTCAGCTGGGCAAGTAATTTTAACATTAGTTTCAATGAAAATAAAGTATTGTCCTTATCCGAAAACCAGAATGCTTTAACCAGGCGTGTGCGTTTTGACGATGCCTGGGGTGGTGTGTTTTCCTACATTTCGATGGTGAATGAGCCACTTGGACAAATGTATGGCTTAATATGGGAAGGTGTTTATCCTGTTTCAGATTTCGATGTCAATGGATCTGGTACCTATGTATTAAAAGCAAGTGTGCCTACAAATGGTACGGCCAGAGCCAGCATACAACCAGGATATATTAAATATAAAGACCTTAACGATGACGGTATCATTAACATCAGCGATTATACCATCATTGGTCGGGGCCTGCCTAAACATACAGGTGGATTTTCCAATAATTTCAGATTTAAAGGATTTGATTTAAATGTATTGTTACAATGGTCGTATGGAAATGATCTGATCAATGCCAATAAACTCATATTTGAAGGCAGCAGCAGAAGAAGTCTGAATCAATTTGCATCATTTGCAGATAGGTGGAGCTTTGAAAACCAGGATAGCACCATTCCGGTGGTAAATGGGAACGGCCCGGCGAATTATTCAACCCGACTTATTGAAGATGGTTCATATTTGAGGCTCAAAACAGTCTCCCTGGGTTATAATTTGCCAACAGCATTCCTTAAAAAGCATGGGATTTCATCTGTAAGAGTGTATAGTTCAGCACAAAATTTATATACCTGGACAAATTATACCGGACCAGATCCTGAGGTTTCTGTTGGCTTTACCAATTTAACACAGGGCTTCGATTATGCGGCCTATCCAAGGGCAAGAACCATCACATTTGGTCTAAATGTTTCATTTTAAATATTATGAAAAATGAATAATATTACAAAAATTGCAATCATCGCAGTTGTTACGCTTTCTACGCTTTCTACTTCATGCAAAAAGCTTCTTGAAACTAAACCTTCAGATTTTTTGTCGCCAGTAAATTATTATAAAACAGCCGATGATCTTCAGAATGCCTTAAACGGAGTATACGATATTTTAGGTACGAAGTCGATGTTTAAGACTGATATGCTCTATGCCTTCAATGCGCAGACAGATGAAGAAACCTTTAATTTATGGCTTTCAAGCGGAGGTTTGGCGCACTGCTTTTATGAGTACAGTTCTTCTACACCTGAAATTGGTGCTTTCTGGGGAACACTATATGCAGGAATTTCGCGAGCCAATACCCTATTGGATAACATTGATAAACCATCGATGAATGAAGAACGGAGGAAAGTGATAAAGGGGGAGGCCTTATTTTTACGAGCTTACTATTACTTTGTGCTGGCTGCTAATTTTGGCGATGTACCTTTAATCACTAAGCCAACTACATCTGTAACAAATGTAGATATTGCCCGTACGCCTTTAAAGCTTGTATACGCGCAGATTTTGTCGGATATGACACAAGCGGAAGCTTTATTGAGCACCCAGACTGTTACTAAATTGGGGTATAGTGGTAAGGCGACTAAAACTGCCGCTCAAGGCATGCTGGCCAGAATTTGTCTACAGATGGCAGGGCAGCCGCTCAATGATAAAGCAAAATATCAGGATGCTAAAGCCTGGTCCTATAAAGTGATTACTTCCGGAGAGCACATTTTAAATCCGGATTACTCCAATATCTTCATCAAACTTGCCAGAGATGAATATGATGTAAAAGAGAGCATTTGGGAAGTTGAGTTTTGGGGAAATGGTACAGGAGGATTAGATGAAACCAATCAGGCTACAGGCAACTTTATAGGCATATTATGCTTTGATGAAAGTGTGGGTTATTCTGCGGCCAGGGTAAACGTAACTAAAAAACTTTTTGATGCTTATGAAGTAATTAATCCTGCAGTAGTGGCAACCATTCGTCCAACCCTTGATTTGCGCCGGGACTGGAACTGTGCAAACTACAATTATGGTTCAACCACCACAGCCAAGTATGCTGCGGTTACCAATCCATGGTTAATGAACGCAGGTAAGTGGAGAAGGGAGTACGAAATAACTGCGCCAAAGGCCAAAACCAACGGGATGAATGTGACGATGTTGCGGTACTCGGATATACTTTTAATGTATGCAGAGGCAGCTAATGAATTAAATGGAGGACCGACAGACAGTGCTTATAAAGCCATAAATCTGGTTCGCCAGCGTGGTTACGGTAAGCTTTTAAATGGAAATGTATTAAAAAGTGTGACCGTAAATAACGTTGGTGTTAATTATGATACTGCACCTACAGTAACCTTCTCTGGTGGGGGTGCAACAGTTCAGGCTACTGCTACTGCGGTGATCAATGCAACTACAAAGAAAATTACAGCAATTAATATCATCACCAGAGGTCAGTTTTATCAATCGGCGCCGACAATTACGATTTCTGGAGGAAACGGAACGGGAGCTACGGCTACAGCAACCATCTCAAGTATGAATGATGCGGATGTTGAATTGGGAATGGGTAAGGAAGAGTTCTTCGACTTAATTGTAAATGAACGTATGAGAGAGCTTTGTTTTGAGGGACATAGAAGACTTGATCTGATCCGCTGGGGATTATTTGTAACGATGATGAAGGATTTTAATGCGTATGCCAAAACCAACGGTGGGTCTTCTACTGCTTACAGGGCTTCAGGAAATATTACCGGACGTAATATTTTTATGCCTATTCCTTCAAATGATTTAACGCTTAACAAACTATTAACTCAAAATCCAGGATGGTAAAAATTAAGAACATGAAGAGCTATTATATATGGGTATGTGCAGCGCTGCTGCTAACCGCTTGTGATAAAACGGAATTGACGGATCCGGAATTCGATGTTAGGGTTGAGAAAGCTGTTTATAAACTTGGCGATACCGTTAAATTCAATTTTTCAGGATACGCTGATTACCTGACACTGTACTCAGGCGAAACCGGTAAAAAATATGAAAACAGGGAGCGGACCAGGGCCGACGGAACAGTTAAACTTCAGGTAAACCTTTTTCTTAGAAATGTATCTTCTCAAAAAAGCTTATCTCTTTTGGCTACTAATGACTTGAATCCACTCCGGGATTCAGCGGATGTTGTTGATGCAAAATGGACAGATATTACCGACAGGCTAACAAGGCTGCCCACAGCCAATACAACATCTGGGGTCGACGCGGGTCTTTTAGATTTAACGGATTTAAAACATGCGACCAAACCTTTATTCCTGGCCTGGAAATTCAAAAGCCCGAATAATCCAACTGGGGTGCAAACACGATGGACTGTAACGGTCTTCACCATGACCAATAATCTTCCGGATGGAACAGTAATGGCATTGGGAACTGTAACTACTTTTGGCTGGAAAGCGATAAGTGTTAAAAATAAAGCTTATGCCTGGATCACTACGGGTGGCTTATTTACAAATGCACCCGCCATAAATAGTGGTGATACGGAAAACTGGGCAGTATCAGCGCCGATTTATCCGGATGCCATTTTGAGGGATTACCCGGTTTCTATAAAAGATATCAGTAATGTTATGCCGCTAACTTACCAATATATCTATACTGCCCGTGGAAAATACAAGGTTACTTTCATAGGGTCAAACAGCCGGAGCAATGATTCAAAAACCATCAGGAAGGAATTCGAAATTACGATAGAATAATTGAAGGACATTAACAAAATATAGAGATGAAAAGAATTAAAGTATTGTTGCTTCCCTTATTTGTTTGCTTAGGGATGTTTAGCACTTCGGCAGAAGAGATTAAACCTGTCGATATCTGTGTATATGGTGGTAGTTCGGCCGGAATTGTAGCTGCTTATACCGCAAAGAAAATGGGTAAATCAGTCGTTATTATTGAACCGGGAAAATACCTGGGTGGTTTAACTACCGGCGGTTTAGGCGCCACTGATATAGGGAATAAATTTGCAATAACAGGTTTGGCCAGAGATTTTTACCGCAGGTTGGGTACTTACTATGGCAAATTTGAGCAATGGGTTTTTGAACCGCATGTAGCAGACAAAGTATATAGCGACATGATTAAAGAGGCTAAATTAAATATTGTTAAAAATCACAGACTGATTGGTGTTAAAAAACAGAATGGAAATATCTCTGAAATAACGGTAGAAGTGTCGGACCATCCACAGCAATCTACCAATAAAACAGTCAGGGCTAAAATGTTCATTGATTGTACTTACGAAGGTGATTTAATGGCCAAATCCGGAGTGTCTTATACCTATGGACGTGAGGCAAACAGTAGGTATGGAGAGACCTATAATGGTATTCAGATGTCGGATTTTCATCAGATGCCCGACGGTATAGATCCTTATGTTGTTCCGGGAAAACAGGAAAGCGGATTGCTTTATGGCATTGGAAAGGGAACTTTGGCACCTACTGGTACTGGCGACAAATTGATTCAGGCCTATAATTTCCGTTTATGTCTTACGCAGGATAAAAATAACCAGATTCCATTTAGCCGTCCGGAAAACTATAACCCCTCAAAGTACACCTTATTGACCCGGGTAATTGAGAAGGAAGGATGGAAAGGGGTAAATGGTGAGTTTACATCAACAAAGCAGAATGGCTTAACTGAAATAAATAACAAGGGTAATTTTCTGATTAAGGACATGCCTAATGGAAAGACAGATTTTAATAATTTCGGTGGTTTTTCTAC
Organism: Pedobacter nyackensis; assembly: GCF_900176505.1. GTDB lineage: Bacteria > Bacteroidota > Bacteroidia > Sphingobacteriales > Sphingobacteriaceae > Pedobacter > Pedobacter nyackensis. The sequence goes on from NZ_FWYB01000001.1 coordinate 203,607, forward strand.
AGATATGATTGGTGAAAACTATGACTATCCAGAGGCAGATTATAACAAAAGAAAAGAAATCTGGAAGGCTCATGAAGACTACACTAAAGGATTGCTCTATTTTATGTCGCATGATAAAAGTGTTCCTGAGGCCGTACGAAAAGATATGTTAACCTGGGGCTATACTAAAGATGAATTTAAAGACCTTGGTGGTTTTTCTAACCAGTTATACGTTAGAGAAGCGAGAAGAATGGTAAGTGATGTAGTGATGAGCCAGAAGCACTGTGAGGGGGTAGAAGTAGTAGAAGATGCAATTGGTATGGCAGCCTATGGTATGGATTCGCATAATTGCCAGCGTATAGTAGTTAATGGAATGGTAAAGAATGAAGGCGATGTACAAAAGAAGGTGCCCAATGCATTTCCTATTTCTTACCGATCAATAGTGCCCAAACAATCAGAATGTACCAATCTGTTTGTTCCGGTTTGTCTGTCGGCATCTCATATTGCTTTTGGGTCAATCCGTATGGAGCCGGTGTTTATGGTAATGGGGCAGTCGGCCGCCACGGCAGCTGTTTTAGCCATTGACAAAGGTGTTGCTGTGCAAAAGGTTGCGATAAAAGATATACAACGTTTGTTAACTGAAGATCCTCTGGTAAATGGTAAAACTGTTGAAATTCTTGTCGATAACGACCACGAAAAAAATGTTGAAATAAAAGGTGATTGGAATGAGGTAAAAGGCGGATACGGGAAAAATGTGTTGATCAGTAATGGTAAATCAACTGTCGAAAATACAGTAACGTTCAGGCCAGAGGTAAAAAAAGCCGGAAAATATCAAGTGTTTGCTTACTTCCCGAAAAATGAAAAACGCGCTGAGGTTACCAATTACAATGTATTTGATGGGGTGAAGCGTAAAACTGTCAATATAAAAACGGCTGATATCAAAGAGCTGGGCTTAAGTGCCGGTGAGTGGATCAATTTAGGTACCTACCACCTATCGGTAGGTAGAAATGCTTTTGTTGAGATTTCCTCAGCTGGTTCGAATGGTCTTCTGACGGCAGATGCCATCATTTTAAAACCTATCTAATGCTTTTTGCTTTATAACTAAACAAAATAATAAAATGAAAACTAATCTATTGAGGTTCTCGGTTCTACTGCTTGCACTTTGTAGTGCTAAATTGGTAGCGGCAAATGATTTTGTTAAAAACTACAGGTTTGGTCTCGAAGCTGTAAAGGTTAATGCTGCCTCTGCTGAAATTGTAGCCGATAAACGGTTGGGTAGCGGACAAGGGATGTCTTTAAAGAAAGGCATTGCAGCTGCGGTTGATGGAGGAAGGCTCGAACCTGATCTTGTATTTAATGTAAAGCTTCCTGCCGCTGGGCGTTATGTGATGCGAACTTTTGCTGTTACAGACGATGAAGGAGCTGCTTTGATGAAAAAGGCGAAAGGTAAATACGAGTCTTTATTTATCAAAATTCAAATCGATGAACTGCGGCCGACAAAAAGGGTAGTTTATGTTCCCTGGGACAGGCCATCGCAAACTTCCGGTAAATTTTCATTAACGGGTGAGGCTCAGCAAATCAAAATCTGGCTTCCTCGTGGTGTAAGGCTGGAGTATATTGAATTTAGTCCTTATATAGCTCCTGCAGTGCCTCCTGCGGCCCAGCAATATCATCCTGAAATTGTTCCTCCCGCAACCCGACCAAGACTCTGGGTAAATCAGGAGACGTTACCAAAGGTCAAATTAAATTTAACGCTTTCAGAAAACCAGCAGGCCTGGGAAGAAGTAAAAAAAATAGCACTGAAGCCATATTCCCATCATTTTGATCCCAATGTAGAGATGGCTCATGATGAAAAATTAGAGCAGGCAGCTGAAGCTAAGGCCTTTTATTACCTGATGACGGGCGATAAAAAAATCGGGCGGGAAGCTATTGAATTGATGTCTGGCTATCTCGCCGGTGTTGAATTTGGAAATATCCTTGATATCACCAGGGAAATTGGAAGAGCGATATTCACTGCTTCAGAAGTTTACGATTGGTGTTATGATTTGCTGCCACAAGGTGAGAAAAAGATTTTCTGTGACAATCTGATGCGGCTTGCCGATGATATGGAAATTGGCTGGCCTCCATTTTTGCAAAAAATTGTAAATGGTCATGGAAACGAGGCTCAGGTTTGCCGTGATTTGTTAGCTATGAGTATAGCGATTTATGACGAGGATCCGTTGCCTTATAAATATACATCTTACGCGGTTCTGAAAGAACTGGTTCCGATGCGTAAGTTTGAATATCAATCGCCAAGGCACAATCAGGGTGTAAATTATGGTGCATATCGTTTCGGTTGGGATATGCATGCTGCATGGTTGTTTAAAGGGATGACTGGTAAAAATGTTTTTGATGACAATATCAAAAAAGTAAGTGATTTCTGGCTATACATGCGCAGTCCGGACGGACAGATGCTGAGGGATGGAGATGGTTTTGGCTCAGCAGGTGTTAGCGGGAAACCTTATTACTGGAGTTCGCCGTTAACGATGCTATTGTGTTATTCGTATTCAAAAGATCCGATAGTTAAAGCGGATTTTGAGCGCCAGGGCGGATTGCCAAAGAATCCGGTTTTATTTTTGCTTTTGAATGACCCTGCTTTAAAGGCTAATCCCGACAAGCGTTCTTTATCCCTGACAAAGGATTTCGGGCCTATTCTTGGATCAATGGTAGCCCGAACAGGATGGGACATAGGTAAAGGAAGCAACGATGTGGTGGCTGAGATAAAAGGAGGTGGTTATCATTTTGGCAACCACCAACATAGCGATGCCGGATCAATGCAGCTTTATTATAGGGGCTTTCAATTTGGTGACATAGGGCTTTATAAGTTTTATGGCACACCCTATGACCTTAACTTCAATAAAAGATCAATTGCCCATAGCATGATGCTTGCCGTTGATCCTGCCGAAAAATACCTAAAGACTGAATCTAATGATGGGGGAACCAGATTGGTTCAGAGTAATCCTAAGACGCCTGAGGAAGCACAAAAGGATCCAACATTTAACAATGGAAAGATCTTGTCCGCAGATTTTGGTCCTTCCAAATTAAGGCCTTATTTTAGTTATTTTGCTACAGACCTAACTGCTGCTTATACTTCAAAAATAAGTGCGTACACAAGAAGCTTTTGTTTTTTGAATATGGACCGCAAAGATATTCCGGCTGTCATTATTTTAGCAGATCATATGACTACTGCTTATCCTGAGTTTAAAAAATACTGGCAAATCAATTCGCTTAATTCACCCCAGATTACCGGGAATGGTGTAATGCTCCACAGCCAAATTGATGGCGCTGTGGGTAAAACACAGGTCGATATATTGGTGCCTGCAGCAAATGAACGCAAGATTGAAATACTGGAAGGTGATGATGCCAACAGTTCATTTAAGTTTAAATATGACGTGCCGGTAAGTAATTTACCGGAGGCGAGTGGATATAGGATCATGGTTTCGCCCAATGCAGCAAATAAAAGTGATCATTTCCTTACGGTGTTTCAGCTAACAGCCGGTAATACAGTAGCACTGCCGATTGCACATTCAGAAACAGCAGTTAGCAATGTGGTTATAGTTGGAGACCGGGTAGTGAGTATGAATAAAAGTGATAAGTTGATTGATAAGAGTTTTGTATTGAATATTCCTGAAAAAGGTAAATATCAGGTTGTGTTAACGGGAATGAAGGCGGGCGAGTGGAATGTGACCAGTAGTGATGGGAAAGTGAAATTCAACGCTAATATTAAACAGGATAAGCATACCATGTTCTTTATCGCAGCTAAGGGAACCTACACCGTAACTCCTGGTTTGCTTCCCAAATTGAAAATGTTGGTTGTTGATGAGAATTTTATGCCTGATAGCAGGTAATACTTCAAAATTTTGTTATTTCACCCAAAATACTATAATAAATTACAAAAATTAATTTTACTGAAATATTTGTGTTAATTTGTGTAATTTATGTATATTTGGTAAACTAATAATGTATGTAACAAGTTAATATTATACTTTTGCCGAATCTTCAAAATATTTGAAGCATTTAGCACTTAAGAATCTTGAGCCAGAAACCTGAGAACTTCACAAGCAACAAGAGGATAAGTGAAAAGTGCTCGCGCTAAAAAGCGTGGGCCTTGCTTATTCGTTGCACGGTCTCTCAGGACCTCTGGCTCGGTAAGTGAGGTTCCACGCTTTTTGTGTAAATAATCCCTGCCCAGATGCAGAGAAATTCTGAATAGTCAATTCATAATATGTAAATAAAGAACCTTTCTTGCCGGATTCCATTAATATCAGCTTTAAATCAACTGAAAATGGAAATAGTAAGTAAAATTCTTTATGCCCTTATTGTCTGTCCACCAGACTAATCAACCGTTCCTGTTTAAATCAATATGGATAGCCTATAAATCATTGTCCTGGCATCGCTATGCCTTAAATTTTCTGAACACAATATGAAACGATCAAAGAACCCCACACCACATATACTAATTAAAGCCAACACCAGCAGCGCCTGGGAAAGCATTGAATTTGCCATTATATACCTAACCGAATCATGGAAAGTACTTATAGCATCCCGTTTACAAGCTATTGAACAATTTAAGACTGATGATGATTTCAATTGCCATATTTTTTGGGATGCATCGATAAGGTTTTACAATAGTCCGGGTACCCGCGAACTGGTAAACGAAATCCTGCCTCCACATGATGACTGGGCTTATGTGACTTTATCGCCCGAAACAGAGCGCACATTTCAGCATCCTAATCATCCCCTCCAAGCTCACCAACTCCTAATCACCGCAAATGGCATTGCTCAATACAAAGCCTATGAAAAACGCACTAACAAAGAGTATTGGACAGAGGAATTCAATCTAAAAAAACTATTGCGAGCTCATTGACGCCGCTGGAAACAATTATTAACTATCAATAAAAGCAATAAATAAATGGAATTAAAACGCAGCAATAGGAATGGGTTGGGTTATGAAAAATTACCTGATCTTGAATTAGTAGGACTTTTGAAATTGGGTAATCATACTGCATTTGAAGAAATTTATCTACGCTATAAGCAGTCATTATATAACTATATCTATCGAAAGCTTCAGGACAAGGCCGCAGCCGAAGACGTGATACATGATGTATATTTTAATTTATGGAAGTCTAAGGAAGATTTTATGATAGGGCCAAACCTGTCCGGATATCTGTTTAGAGCTACATTAAACGGAGCCTTTGGTAGGTTTAGACATCAAAAGTATATTCGACAACATGAGGGTGCTTATAAAGAACCAATAAATACCTCTTCTACTGATTATATCGTCAGAACAAATGAAAGTTCGAAACTGATTGGAAAAGCAATTAATGCATTACCTGTGAAAATGAGGGAAGTTTTTTTATTGAGACACAATCAAGGTTTAAACAATAAACAAATTGCTGCAAAGCTATCGCTATCTGAACATACTGTAGCAAGTCAAATAAAATATGCTTTAAGACTTTTACGTGCCAAACTTAATATCGTTACTCATCCTGGCTTATATGAGCAATCTCGCTTGAGCAAGCCCGTAGATAAGTAAACGAATAAATGGTTGTGGTACGGATGGAGCGTTTATGCGGGAAGTTCTTGGACGCTTGAACAGGCTGAGGCTTAACTTTGTGAGAACTATTAATTATTATAATTCTCTCTTCGCGGCAATCTATTATCTTAGTGCTATATCTAATAAATAGGTTAATGAATAAATTAGTATTAGTTGGTAACGGATTTGATTTAGCTCATGGCATGAAAACGGCCTATAATGATTTCATCCTATGGTATATAAAAAAAGGATTCTCAGAATATTTGCAGTCTGGAAAATATTCAGATGAACTAATGGATATAGATTCAGGTAATTTACGCTTATTTAAATCAGAGTTAGGAAATAGAAGTATCGCGGAATATGTAGATGGTTTTTATGAAAAGGACGATTTGAATAAATTATTACAAAATCGTCGAACACGTATCACATTTGGCCTGAATGGTGATACAAGAAGAAGACCTGAAGTGCCTTTTAAAGTTAGGATTAAGTCAACGTTACTATCAAAGATAATAGACCATTGTTCAATTAGTAAGTGGGTCGAAATTGAGAACCTCTTTTACGATGAATTAAAGCTAATTTTACAAGATAGCAATCAATCGAAACAAGAAGATGTAAGAAAATTAAACCTTTCAATCAAATACATAATTTCTCAATTGGAGCTTTACCTATCATCCATTACTATTGGCAGTGCAGCAGAATATCAGACAATATTTACGAACAAGGTAAATACTTCCGATATAGTCGGGCTGATTTCAGATCCGTTTTATGAACGTTATGACACATTAGTTCTGAACTTCAATTATACTGAAACAGTCGAGAAATATATAGACAAAGAGCAAATTATTTATATTCATGGTGAACTTAATAATATATCTAATCCAGTAATATTTGGATTTGGTGATGAGCTCGACGCGGATTATGTTAGGCTTGAACTTAGTAAGACGAAGGATATATTTAATTACATTAAGTCATTCTGGTATTTTAAGACATCCAATTACCATAATTTGATCCGATTTATTCAAAGCAATAAATTCCAAGTCTGTATACTAGGGCATTCGTGTGGCCTCTCCGATAGAACAATGCTCAATATGATATTTGAACATGAAAACTGCATTTCTATTAAAATCTATTATTATGAATTCCCAGAAGGCGGCAATAACTATACTGAGCTTACACAAGAAATATCAAGACACTTCAAGAATAAGCAAACAATGAGAATGAAGATCGTTCCCTTTGATAAGTCCAGTCCAATGCCGCAACATCAGAAACTGGCGCAACTTCAACTCGATTAAGCAGTACAATAATTAGGTGATGGCCACCTGAACGTTTATGCCGGAATTTCTTGAAATGTGTTGAGGTAACAAGCTTAACTGTACCACTGATTTGATATGTGGATGTCCAGATAATCTGAAAGCCTTTACTATAATGTAAATGGTCAACTGCTATAACAGTCTCACCTCGAGTACGAGATGTGCTGATGATAATATCACAATGATAGTTATCTGCCAGATCGATTAATCGATCCTTTAATCCTGTATGTGGATCACCTTGGCTTTCCACACCAACTATGACTCCATTGATTTCAACTACTAATCTAAAGTCACCCACTGGAGGGGCTAAAGCTGGTAGAGGAAAGATTGGTTTATAGTGAGGATAACTAGTTAAAAGAAAGTTTGCAAACTCTCTTACTGTTTGGGTCTTGCCTCTGGCACCTGAATGCCAGACTGCTAAGGCAGTTTTAGGTATATTAACCTGTTGTTTAGAATTAGTTGTGGGTATATACGTTAATTTGTTCAAAAATATCATAATGAGCTCTAGAGTCGAGCGGCAATATGTCGAACTTTTAGGAGCACTGTGATGCCATAGTAAATTTTGAAAAAGTGATGGGGACCAAAATTAAGGGACAATATCGAAGAAAGAAATGAACTGGATAATATGGACTGAAAATACTTATACATAATCAGGAGTTGAAATCTGATTTATTTACTTGTAATCACTTGTTCTTAAAAGGGCTAGTTAGTCAGAAAATTTAGTCAAGTCATAGGGGAGGGCAATAGAAGTTGTTATTTTACCAGAACTCCCAATAGGTATGTTCTCCTGATTCTTTTTTTCTCAGGTTTCTGTCTGCGGGAGATAACCCGTGCCTGGTTAACTGAAAGATATCATCAATCAAAGCGCTGTTGTGGGCAAAATACCCGTGTCCGAGTAAATCCGTTGTTTCCTTGGAAGCATCAACGGTATCTATGCCATCGGCTATAGCGATTTCCTGAGTGACTTTTCCCGCCCTCAGGATCTTCCCGTGAATGCCTGCCGAAAACCAAAGTGCAATGTCGCCCCCCGAGGCATACATGGTGACTCTTTCAGAGCTTTGAACAAGCTTGGGGGCGATTTGTTTGACAAATACTTCTGCATCAATGTCTGGTGCCGCCAGGATGATCTGGTTGAACAAAAAATCTTTGTTGAAGCCTTGATCTACTAATGAACGAAGTGCGTCCGTAATCAGACGGTTGCCCATGCTATGGGCAATAATGTGAATGCGCTCGGCTCCTGTCTTTCTGATTTGGATCAGTAGCTGGATGATATCATCGGTTGAATATCCGCTTGCAGTAGCTTCGTCTGCGGTATACCAGAACATATTTTTTCTTGATGGCCAGCTGTAAACTAAGGGGGCTCCATTGAATCCGATATCTACCGCAATCTGTGCTGCCCGGGAGACACTTTCAGTAAAACTTACATTGTATCCGTGAACAAATAAGAAAGCGTCCTTCTCCGGTGAAAAATTAACCTTCTCTCCAATCTGGTTAAAAAACTCCTTTGGCCCAAGTTCGCTGACTTCTTTTAGAATGATGTAATTGTTTTCGTCGGTCGAAGAACCGAACAAATACCAGGCTGGTAAGGGGAATTCACCCTTCGAGCGATCTCCGGGAACACTAACCAAACATTTTCCAATCGAAAGATCTCCTCGGGAATTTGTATAGGTAATCCGGTTTTTTTTGGTGATCTTTTTTTTGCGGTTGGTTGCATAAAAAACTTCAACTTCCGTGTTCTTTACTTCATCACTTTTTTTACTCAGCAAATCTTCCCGGGGTTTCTGTTTTTCAAAGTAACTGTACTCGGATGGCTCTGTTGAAACATTACTTTCATTAGTGCCTTGTTGAGTTCGCCAATTGGATCCTTTTTTGACTTTTCTGTACTTAGGTAGTTGACTTTCGGATTCGCTATGTTCGGAATACTTTCTTTCCCATTCATCTGATCCCGATAGTTTGATTTTCTGCACGGTTGGGGTCCGAGTCAGCTTTTCGACCATTGACCCAAAGCGTCGCCCGTTTATTATAACGGTAATTTGAATATTTCTTGTGGTAAAATCGGTTGGTGAATAGAGCATAAACTCTATGTATCTGTGCTTATAGTTTTTCAATTCATAGATCAACCTAAAATTGCCGTCGTATTTTGAACGGTTTAGATCAAGTTTTTCTCCGTTAATGACAATAACTGAGCGTGTTCTCACTTCCTCAGCAAATTCTAAAATGATAGTTACATTCATTGGCGTTAAAATGGTAAAATAAAATTACCAAAAAAGTTCCGCTTTAGTAACATACATTATCCTGTTAATAAAACTGTAGCCAGATATTTAACTCAATTGGTTATTTTTAGAAAAATAAATGTTAGATCTACCAAAAATGGTAACCTCAATGCATATATATAGGTAACAAAGCTATGGAAGTGAAATATCTAAGCATAATAGAGAAATTTAAGACGGATGCTAAAGCAGGCCTGAGTGCACTTTTCGAGGCATATGGCAGACATTTGTTCCAGTTTACCGTTACAAAGTGGTCTTTGGATGAAGATGAGGCCTATGACGTTTTGTATAAAACCTTAGAAACAGTTTGTAAGGTCATCGACCGTTATGAGTTCTCTTCTGAAACTCATTTTCAAAACTGGCTTTTGAAAATTCATAAGAATAATATCCTTCAGTTTATAAGGGCTAAAAAAAGTAAGGAACAAATTGTTCTCAACTACAATGATTGGATTACTGAAGTTGCAGGATTTGAGGAAGATGCTTTTGATGTTGGGGATTATGAACCCATAATACAGAAGCTTAACCAAATAAATCCCTACGAAGAGGTTCCGTTAAACAGTCAATTGTTTCTAGCTCTTCAAAAGGCATTGTTGATAGTTTCAGATATGGAAAGGGAATTACTCTTATTAAAAATGAATAATTATAGCTATGAGGAAATTGCGCGGATGCTTGGGATTGAAAACAAGCAGCTAAAAGTGAAGTTTATAAGGGCTAAAGCAAAAGTTGAAAAAAAGACATTGGAAATTTTAAAAGAAATCAATCATGAAGCAACAAGAAACAATACTACCGTTTGAATTATACCTGAACGCGTATCTTGCCAATGATTACCCTCATTCTGGTGCAGCATTAGATATGGAATCTGTAATTGTATTTGAGCAACCCATCGAGACAGAACTTGCTGAAAATAAGATGGAAAATTTGATGCAGGCCTTACAGTTAGCAATCTCTAAAGATTCTTTAGGTTCATTAGTAGATCATGCATTGCAACAATCTGATCTTACTACTGAAGAGATAAAATCTGTTACAGGATTAACTGAATCTGTTTTGGACTCAGTTAAAAATGATTTGACTTTTACCAATAGTATTCCTGTAAAGTCACTCGTGAAATTACTGAAAATGTTGGATTTGCCCCTTGATAAAGTTAAGCTTGCAATTGAACAGACTTTTGAAAAGTTAAGTACGGAGAGCAAAATGTTTCTTTCCATTCCTTCTGGGATGCAGCCTTCGTTTAGAAAAGGAGCCAGAAGAAGTGCATACCCAGGAGAGGTCACCAATTTACGTTCAGATGAAAGTTATCTTTATCAGAATAGGGAAGCACTTGATAAGTACACCAAGCGATTAACGGAGTTGTATAATCAATTCTAAGAACAGAGGGTTATGGAATGGAACGTTACTAAACTATCAGCAGTAAGGCAATGCCACAGGAAATTTTACTTCGGATACGAAGCATCTAATTTCCATTTTACGTATCCATTCAGGCGTAAGGCTTTTGAGCTCTCTAAAATGCAGAGCTTGAAGATGTGGCAAGGTAGCTTAGTAGATTTTGCCATAACCAGCATGATTATACCTGTATATAAAAGGAAGAAAAAACCTGAATATGCACAAGTGGCTAATGGCTTGGTCGAACTGGCCAAGAGGCAGTTTGATTTTTCAAAGAATAGATATTATCACTTGCCAGAACTCTCGCGAACAGAAGTTGGTAATGATTTTTTGATTTTAGATATACATGAGAACGGAGTAGATTTTCTGCAGGATGATGTGGACCAGGTCTACGATACAATACACAGAATTGTTTTAGCATTTCCTGATTATCCAAGTCCTGACTCCGATAAAAGCATGGATGAATACTTATCCTCTGCCCGTTACCTTCGGGCAGACGTCAGGTATTTTGAGTTTGATTTTGATGGAGTTATTATAAAACCTCAAATAGATTTGGTGCGACATAACGGAAAAATGGCCGATATCATTGATTGGAAAGTTTCTGATCAGGACAATGCTGATTACTCAAGGCAGCTGATCCTGGAAGGTATTGTTTCTTATCATTATCTTAAAAATTGGTACCAGGAAAAAGGCTGGACACCCCTTCCACAAATGAAAGACTTTAGTGTCTACGAAATTAATTTGTTGACTGGGGTGGTCAAAGCTCACCCTTTTACAGTCGAAAACACTGCAATCGCTCTGGACGATGTATATGCGTTGCGTGAAGAACAGGATATCCTTTCTCAAAATAAAAAATGGGATGAGGTAGATCTTGAAAAGGATTACCAAAGCACCGATAAGACGGAAACTTGCATGATGTGTAAATTCAAGTTACTGTGTAAGCATTTAGTATTGAATAATTTTAGTTATGATGAAGACAAATATTCTAAACTGGTACAGGTTAAGCAATTGGCTTGATTTGACTTTTCAGTATCGTCTGGTTGATGTTGCTGTCGAAGGTATGGAAAGTAATACTCGGGAACTCAATAAAGCATTCTTTAATGCGGTTAATTTTTTGGCTTCAGAAACCAAAGGGGTTGTATCCGTTACCCGTTATCAAGGAAAGCGATATATTGCAGTGAAACATGATGCGCAGCTCGAGCGAAGGGTTATCCCTGGAAGTCCCCTTGATACCATACTTACACCGTTGGAAGGAGTCTTTACATTGCATACGCGTAACATTATCGATGATGAGTTGGGGCTTGCCATCAGGTTTTTGGAAAGCTCAATAGAATTCCAGTTACATCAGAACAAAAACCTTTGGGATGGGGGAACAAATACATTTCTGAATAAAGTTCCTTTAAGGGAATCTAAAGATATTGAAACGGATATTTATCATGGATTCAAATATAAAATTGTTGCTGAAGATAAGCGGAATGTATTTGTATGCATTGGTCTTGCTTACAAATATGTAGACAAATTCAACTTGCATGAGGCCTTAAAATCGGTGCCGGCCGAAAGAGTGGGAGATCTGATTAATGGTCGGAATTACTTGTATCAAAATGGGGATCACTGGTATGTGGTAAAAGGAAAATCTGCAGGAATTCCAATAGGTGAACAGACAATCGAGACTGAACAGTTTAAGGGCTCCGTATTTGACTACATTACAAAACATGGAAAATATGCAACTGCCAGATATAAACAGCCTATGTTAAAAGACTCAGCGACTTTTTGGCATAGCTACAGCAACAACAGTGCAAAAGTGGTTTCTGGAGCTACTTGTCTTGCCAAGGCCATCCATTTTGCGGATAATGGTTTACACAGGCTTTCCATTAATGATCCGGGCAAACGTTTTACACGCTCTGAATTTCATGCGGGAAAATATTTTCAAAAATTGAGTTTTAGCGGCCAGGAACTAAAAATCGAGACCAAGCCACACGCTAAGGACTGTGATATTTTTCCGTTACCAGCGTTAAAATATGGTAAAAATGCTATACTTGACCCATATGCAGGTGAAGAAAAATATAGTTCTCCAATCCATCAGTTCCCAAAGCGAAGGAGAGAGTTTGTTTACAATAATGGAATTATTAACGACACAGTTTTTGCGGCCCAGTACCTGCTTGTACCGGAAACTTTACCTTATACTATGGCCAAAAGTATCAAATATTATATGGATAAAGCCATTAAAATGATTGCACCCGAATTTCCTGGTTTCACCATTCATCAGTATTCTATGAAATCCGCACCCTATGCAAGCAATGTCTGTAAGGATCTTAAAGCATTGGTCGCTAGCAAGGGGCTTGCCGGCGGTAATGCATTGTTTGTCCTTCCTGAAAGTAGCGATAATGGACGTTTCAATAAATTCTTACACAACCTTGTTAAAAAGGAACTATTTTCTGATGTGAAGATTAAATGTGTGAGTGCCAGAAGCCTGAAAAGATTTCTTAAGCCTGTCGTAACCAGGAATAAACAGCAGATTTACCAAGTTCCAGATAAGTTGATGCGTGACTTCAAGGCCTATCAGACCAACACTATTTTTGAATATTTGATCGTTAACAAGAAATGGCCGTATGCATTAGCAAAAGATCTCAACCACGATCTATACATTGGTATTGATGCGCATGAATTTTTTGCAGGTTTTGTGTTTTTCTTTAAAAACGGTGAAAAAATCGTTTTCGATGTTGAGCAGGTAGCCAAAGCAACGGGGTCATTCAGAAATGAGAAAATCAATTATGCCGTAATTCAGGATAAAATAGTTAAAGTTTTGTCTCGGCATTTGAATATTGGAGAAGATGCACCGCGAAGTATTGTAATACTTCGGGATGGCGTTTCTTTTGGTGAAGAAGAAAAGGCTCTTGTTGGCGCAATGGAGGAGCTGGAACGAATGAAACTGATCGTTAAAGAAAATGTTCAGCTTGGTGTGCTGGATATTGCAAAATCTTCAGCTGTTCCAGTCAGGGCTGCCTGTTACCAAGGGGCGAATAAAGTTCTGGAGAATCCTGATTGCGGGACATATTTTTATATGAACAAAAAGCAAGCTTATATATTCAATACAGGTTTCCCATATAGAGTGCCGGGATCATCTAATCCGCTTCAGGTTAGCCTGAGCTATGGTGATATTGATTTTGAAAAAGCACTTGAAGATGTATTTGCTCTTACTCAAATTACATTCTCTTCTCCTGACCGACCAACTTCGCTACCGTTACCACTAAAGCTTATCGATACGTTGATCCGAGATGTAGCGCATGAATATACCTATGCCAATACTCAGGAACGTGAACTGAAAATTATAGAACCATCTTTAAACTGATCTTATGAGTGACTTCAATCTTCTTTTCAAAAAATACAATTCAGTTTCGAACCTCACTAATGATCTGAACAAATCAGTCATTACTCTTAAAAGACGTAATCTTACCGGAAGGGCAGGGGTTAAGGATCTGCATCCCAAGCTACAGGTCTCTGATGAGGAAGTGAAAAAGGCTCTCAGCGATATTATGACCATATTGCATGGTCTGGAACAATTTTATAGGCATCAAGATTCAAAAAATGATTTGTATGAATTGAAAGATAATACCTTGTTTAAGAATCAGATCTTGAAGAATGATGAGTTCAAAAATCAGATTCTTTCTGCATTAGAGAAATTGAACCAAGAGAAAAGACTGAGTGCTACTGATCTTTCAAATATTGACAGATTCATCTCCATATTGGACAATGAAGCTTCTATTCTCTTTAGAAAATTGCGTACGAACCGGGGATGAGAAATTTTATTAAGGCTCTTTATGCAGATTTGTTGCATAGAATTGATGTAGTAGTTGCCGATATCAATAGTATTCAGCATCACGACGATATTAAAGATCGCTTCATTACTGACACCCTAAAACAGTTCGCTGATATTCGGGATGTCTTACAGGATGCTTTTGATACAGGTGTACTTGAGTACGATGAATTCACAGGTAATAATCTTTATCTGTTTAATAAGGCCAATAGAGAATTTAATGCCATACACTCTTATCGGTATTTGGCAATAAAGAATTATAAAAAGCCGGAAATTTTCTTTTTTCGTCTGATTACCCAGATCTATAACGAACATCGAATCAATGCGCTTCCTCCAATCGTATCCACCATTAGTAATCATGATTATTATTACTGGGCTGTTCCTTACTTTGAAATTATTGCACTTCCTTCAGGAGAAGAAAATAGTTTGTTGAACCTACCGGATATGTACCATGAAATCGGACATTTAATGCACTCCATGTTTAGGGGTGGGAGTAGTGAACAATCTGCAAAGATTATTGATAAGTATTTTGCATCGGAAATTGTAAGGGTTGAGGATGAAGGTTTAGGGGAACATTTTAAGGGACCACTAGAGGATGCAAGACATCTTTGGGCTGCGTCTTGGCTGGAAGAATTTAGCTGTGATCTGGTTGGAACTTATATGACTGGGGGGGCTTATGCTTGGACAAATCTAAAATTATTGTCAACCGGTCATGGATCTTCAAAGATTTTTGAGTCCTCGGAATCACATCCTGCAGATGAAGCCCGGATGGAGATTATTTTAATGATGCTTGAGAAACTTGGACTTGATGCCGAAAAAGCAAAGGTGGAAAGGTCTTGGAAAAGTTTTCTTAAAGATACTGAGGTCTTTAGGCCGAGTATCCATAAAATGATTTTTCCAAAAAAATTGCTTCAGCAAATTGTTGATGAATTTTTTGAGTTTTACCAGAACGCAGATTTAGCTTCTTACACTGAGCTTTCAGCATTGGGACAGGGCTCTATTTCAGAAATTCTGAACGAAGCATGGGCTACGGCTCAGGCAGATCCATTACAATATTTTGCATATGAAACTGGAAAGATTTTAGACATTAGGGATAGCTTCGGATTGAAAGATAATGTGGCAGAGGTTGCCTAAAATAAATTGTTTTTACCCGTAAATTTTCTAACGATTTTAAGAATGTCATCTCCTAGTTCGGCTGCTTTGTCTTGTCCAATGCCATTTATTGCCCCCAATTCTTGGAGTGAATTGGGTAGCTTGGATGCAATTTTTATGCATAATTTCTCGCTTATGATTATGTATTCTGCTACAGATCGCTTGTGAGCAAGGTCTTTTCTCCAATTCAATAACTCGTCAAAGACCAATGGATTCTGGATTGATTTCTTTTTTGTTTCTGGGAGGCTATAAAATGAGTGGACTGATACATAATTAAGCATCGCATCTTGCATACGTTTGACAGTCTCGTATATTGCAGGCTCGTCGAAATTCGATTCAAATCCAGCAATTTTGGATAAACAAACCGAAATAAAACTGTTATAATATTTGAAAAAAAGATTACTATTTGTTGAGTTCAACGGATAGTTCAGCAGATTCTGAGCAAGTTCATGTAAACCTTTTAATTTCTCTTCAAAATATGTGGAAGCCTTTTTCAACCTGACCAAAAAAATTGGGTGGTGAGACAGTGGTAATGATTGATCTAAGGTGTTAAATTCTCTATTTGTAAATTGACGAGCTACAGAATCTACCTGTTTTTCCACAACAATTTTTATCTGTAATAACAGATCCTTTAAGTTTTCTTGTGGTGTTTCGAAATCCATATCGACCAGGGAATTAAGTCGTTCCCATTGGCAGGAAAAATATGAAAAATCTAATAATTCCTTAACAGATAGATATTGTTCTTTCATTTTATAAATATCTAATTGCTCATTGCTCAACGAAGCTAACTTCATTTGGGACATGAAATCATGGATTTTAGGATCATTCAGTATACTCTCCTCACGTACTGGTGCTCTTAAGATAATTCCTTCTAAACTTCGGCAGCGACTAAGGGCAACGTAAGCCTGCCCGGGTGCGAATGCTGCGTCGATATCAATGGCTGCTTTTTCGAAAGTTAGGCCCTGACTTTTGTGAACGGTAATCGCCCATGAGAGCTTTAACGGATATTGGCTAAATGTTCCTATTGTGGATTCTTTTATACTGTTAGATACGTCATTAATCGTATACTTTTGATTACTCCAGACCTCAGGGCTAATAGTTAGTTCTGAATTGTCATCATGAAATCGGACGCGAATATTAGTATCTTCAATCGAGAGTATATTTGCAACCCTACCGTTATAAAACAGTTTGTTACCTGATGAGTCGTTTTTTATAAAAATAACCCTTGCACCCACTTTCAATCGAAGCTCAAAGTCGGTTGGATATGCTTCCTTTGGAAATTCTCCCTTGATTCTGGCAATATGGGAATAAATTTCACCGGGCAACTCATTTAAGTGTTTCTCGTTAATTTCATTAACAATATGATTATGCGTGGCAATCGTGATGTATTCATCAGAAAGATCTTCCGATGGCAAAAAAATATGTTCATTCAATTTGCCCAGTAATTGAGAATCCACTTTTCCTATTCTGATGTTATTCAGGAGGCTTAAAAAAAACGGATCAGATTGCCGATGGACTTTGGTGAGCTCAAAGGTAATCATGGCCACAGAAGTAAAAACAATGCTGCTGAAAAAATAGGGACTGTTATAATAACGGCGTAAGATTGGCCAGTCATTTTGAAAAATGGGAGGAAGTTGGTAAGGATCGCCAAACATTATTATTTGGACGCCTCCAAAGGGAACTGAAATACCCCTAGCCATCCTTAGAGAAAGATCAATGCGATCGATGGTGTCCGCTCTCACCATACTGATTTCGTCAATAATTAACAGTTCAAGCGCAATTAGCAAACTGCGTTTTTCGCCCGATAGGGCTGGAAGTTTAAGGATGTTTTCATTGTCAATGAAATCCAACGGTTCAAGAGGGCCTAACGGAAGTTGGAAAAAAGAATGAATAGTTACTCCTCCTGCATTCAATGCTGCGATAGCAGTGGGAGCAATTACTGCCAGGTTCTTGGTTATGCTTGATTTTAAGTAATGAAGAAAAGTAGTTTTTCCAGTGCCAGCCTTTCCAGTGACAAAAATAGGCTTTGTCGTGTTTTCTATGAAACTGATAACTTGTTTATGAATCGGATCTAAGTCATCTGTAGTCATGTGTTTCGGCTTTTATTATTCTGGCATTGCAAAGATAAAATATTAAAAGGATATGTTTAGATTCCGACTGATGTTCGGTTTTCGTATCCGTCCATCGCAGTGTAGCACGTATTCTAAACTACTTTACTTTTATAACTGTTTTGGCTGTAATGGGGAGCTTTTAATTCCAATGCATAGGAACTATGATGATTATCCTAAGAAAGCTATCATAGCTATTGAATTGCAAACGGATTGATCTCTTGGCTTATTTTCGGATAAGGCAAATTAAATAGCCTTTAACCAATCGCTTCATTTTCTAATGCTTCTTCTCTCTTACCTCCCAGTAATCAATGCATTTAGTGATAGTAGATGTAGAATTGAGCATAACTTCATTTTGTAGATTAGTTATGGGATTCCAGTTATTACTGAGCTTTGTTACCAATTCTTTAACCGATGATTTAGCTTCTTCTTTTATTTGCCGGATATTCCCGCCATTTTTACCCACATACTTTTTAATTCTCTCTGATTTGTTAGCTTTGAGGTTTAAATAATAGAAATAAATAAAAGGCTTGTCGCCAATTCGAAGAATGGACTAAAAACTGCCTTTAATGCACTATAAATAAGTTAACAAATGAATCATTGGCTAGTAAAATCCGAACCCTTTAAATACAGCTGGGAAAAATTCAATCAGGACGGTAGAACGTTTTGGGATGGCGTGCGTAATTATCAGGCACGTAATAATCTCAAAGCAATGAAAGAAGGTGACCTTGTCTTGTTTTATCACAGCAATGAAGGTAAAAACGTGGTAGGTATAGCCAAAGTAGTAAAGGAGTTTTACCAGGATCCAACAACTGATGATGCCAATTGGGTAGTAGTTGATCTGTCGCCTGTAGAAGGACTTAAAAATCCGGTAAGCCTGGAGCAGATCAAAGCTGAAGAAAGCCTGAAAGATATTTCATTGGTTAGACAAGGCCGGTTATCTGTAATGCCATTAAGGGCTGAAGAATTTGATAAGATCCTGGAAATGGGAAGCTAGTTCCACGAAAGGTATTGGTTCCGGTATACCTTCGGTGTACCTCTTGTATACCTGGCCTATTCAAACGGAGATACTTTGTGCGTCAATCAACTTTAGGATAATGTTGCCTTAATCAGAACCGAAGCAACAGCGTCGCAAGAACGAGTGATGACCGAAGTAGGAGGCCAGGTATATAAGAGGGAGATCTAACGTATACAGGTACTACAAGAATCCGAACATTGTCAATCTGACTTTAAGTAAAAATATCAATGCTCTCGTATGTTAAAAATTGCGCTCATTTGTGGGGATTCTCCCCATGTCTTAGAATTACAGAAGTCTTATGCCTTGTTGCTGGTGAGCAAAGGGAAGGGAAAGTTGAGGTTAAATGATCATCAGGTAAGCTTAATACCGGGCAGGGTATTTTTATTAAAGGAAAATTTATCCGTAAAGTTGGAAGGAACGATACTGGATGGTCACCTGGTTCAGTTTCAGGAAGCAATGATGAGTACATTCCTGCGCCAGTCTGTAATACACAAGGGAAAGGGACTCTATAATCCTGATAGAGCATTGCCTTACATAGATGTGAACAGAAATTCCTTGTCGTTTTTGATAGAACTGATTGCTCAGATTGGTGATGGAATGGATTCAGGAACCTTTGCACTTGCACTCAGGCATTACTTGTTTGTTTTATTAAGGCATGTAAACCGTGAAGCTGAATGCGAAATCAAATTGGTTGCAGGACAGGAGCAGCGATTGACAATGCTATCAGTTTTGATGGATAACAGTTACAAAGAGAACAGGAAAACAAGTTTTTATGCGAAAAAGATGGGGATTAAGGCGCGGCAACTGAATGAATTTACCCATAAACATTTCGGCAAGCGTTTTTTTAAAATTTTGATGGAACGGATACTCGCTGAAGCGGATGCGTTATTGATTGAGAATAACCTGCCGATCAAAGCGATCGCTTACGATTTGGGCTTTAGCCATCAAAATGATTTCAGTGTTTACTACCATAGGCACAGAGGCTGCACACCCAGTGCATTT
This sequence comes from Pedobacter nyackensis, assembly GCF_900176505.1. GTDB lineage: Bacteria > Bacteroidota > Bacteroidia > Sphingobacteriales > Sphingobacteriaceae > Pedobacter > Pedobacter nyackensis. The sequence goes on from NZ_FWYB01000001.1 coordinate 223,215, forward strand.
CGGAACAGCCATTGTAAATAAGTAATACTATTTTGCAAAATTTTAATAAGGTAATTTGGTCTTTGTTGCGAGTTTTATGTTTTTGTAACCAAATATAAATCAAACAATCCCTATTATGTCTAAACGTAAACTCACCAGTTATCTGGGGTCGATGTACCCAGTTAGTAAAGAATTTAAAAGTCATTTGGAAGACGACAGTACACTCCGTAGACAGTTTTTAAAGAAAAATGCTTCATTGCTGATTCCAAGGATGAAGGTAGATGAATCGCACTATTTGTTTAAAGGATCCTGTAAAGCCTTTTTCTTAAACGAAGACAACGAGGAACAGATCTTTATGGTTTTTACAGAGAACAGTATCATCCTGCTGCCTGAAGAATTTTTCGCCGGAGAAAAAAACAATACCACTCATATCGTAATGCTGGAAGACAGCGAGCTGTATACCATTACGAAAACTCAGGTTGATCACATTTTTGAACAATTCCCTGAAGCTACTCCGCTAACTAATGCCATTCGCAGCAATATCAAAGCATTTAGGGAGACCCATCTGCAGATTTTAATGAGGAAGGAAGGTTTAAGGTACGGGATGTTCTGTGATAAATTCTCTGAATTTCAATACAAATTGTCCGACCAGGATATTTGCGCTTTTTTAGCCATTAGCAGAAGTACACTCGCTGTAGGGAAGAATAGTAGCAGGATAAGGGACAGGAGTCGCAGGAACTGAGTTGTACTTATTTAGACGATTTAATGTCTTAAAATAGATGTTTTTATGTCTTTAATCAATGCATTTTGAGCTTGTTGCATGCTGTAGTTTTGACATTACCATTTGGTGCCAGAGTAGCCGGGCATTTTCAAGGAAGACGCTTTAAGCGAAACCGGTGTGCAGGTGGTATAACTAACAGAATGTTTAACAAATAAAATGTTTGATTATGGGAATTCAACATTGGGGAGCCTTCGGAGGCTTCCAAAATAAGACCGGCGCACTGGTTGGTCATTACACTAACGGACAGAATGTGATTACTGCAATCCCTCACCCTTCGCAAACACCCGCTACTACAGCGCAAATTAATCAACGCGCTAAATTTAAAACGGTGGTTAGTTTTTTAAGCCGTTTAACCGGCTTGATCAGGATTGGGTTTCAGAATGCACATGGGGCAAAACAGAGTGCGTTTAATGCCGCTTTTGTGTACAATTACCAGAACGCAGTAATAGGAGTGGGTCCAGATTTTACCCTCGACTACGCAAAATTCGTGTACAGTAAAGGCAATTTAAGCTCGCCTTACGCAGCGGAGTTTCTGACAGATGTGCCTGCGAAGATTAAGTTTAGCTGGCTGGATTATCTGGGTACAGGAATCGGTGCGCAAACTGACATGTTTACGGTAGTGGTTTACTGCCCCGTTTTGGATCAGTTTGTAACCTTAGCTAATGCCGTTCCACGGTCGGCGCTGACCTATACCTTACAGTTACCTCCTCCTTTTTCAGGAAAGGTGGTAAATGCCTGGGTAAGCATGGTAAGTGCTGATGGTAAATTGGCAAGTAACAGTATATCTCTCCCAGATATCACTGTGCTTTAATTAAATGGTGGCTCCGGTGCTTTGCATTGGGCCACCATTTTTTGTAACTGGCCGCTAATTGCAAGTAAATAAGTACAAATTCAAAAAAATGATGAAAGAAATAATGATTAACAGAGGGATGTTCCTGCTGAGGGCTTTTATGGAGGCTAAGAAGGAGCATCATTTAATGGGGATTTTGCGGGTGCTATGGGCGATGGTAACCTTATTGTTTAGCAGTCCGGAGATGAGTGCCGGAATTAACCAGAGCGTGCCCTTAATGGTGGTGCTGAGCCTGATCACTTATCTGATCCTGATGGAGGTAAGCCTGTGGCTGCTTAACAGGTTTTTGATGCGGATGGGCTGTCCGCCGATAGAGGAAATAGTTTTAAAATTTAAAGACCTAGGAGAATGGCAGCAATTAATTTTTTTATGGGCATGTTATGCCTTGGTTTTGTTAGCTGGGGTAGTATGCCTGGCAGCAATTTTATAAACACTAATAAATATACTTATGGAAAATCAAAAAATGGTACAGCAATCGTCGACATCGCCCGTAAAGAAATCGGTGTTAGGGAGTCTGCTCACAATTCTGGTAAGAGAATCAGTGAATACCTTAATTACGTGGGCTTTAAACAAGCTGCGCCTTGGTGTGCCGGATTCGTCTCCTGGTGTCACAAGGAAATAGGATTAGCAGAACCCAGGTCGGCCTGGAGTCCTGCGCTTTTTCCGCTAAGCCGTATGGCCAGGGATGGACTTCCGGGAATGGTTATTGGAATTTATTTTCCATCGTTGGGAAGAATAGGCCATGTGGGTTTGATCGAACGGGTACAAGGATCCTTAATTTTTTCTATTGAAGGTAATACCAACGTAGCCGGGAGCAGGGAGGGGGATGCAGTAATGCGTAAAATAAGGCATAAGCGAGCAATAGCGAAATATGCAGATTGGTTATAATCTCCGTTCTCCCTTACAAGAATCTTTTGCAGGGGAGAGCGGATTAAACAGAAATATTATGGGAATTTTAAGAAAAGGAATATTTGGTGGTTTTGAAAAGAAAACTGGTGCGCTGATTGGGCGTCGGGTAAAAGGCAAAAGTATAATTTATGCCAGGCAGCGTAAAAATGCAAAGTTAAGAACAGTTGCACAGCTGGACCAGCAGTTGAGATTCGATCTGGCCAATTCGATTTTGAAGTGGTTTAGTGATTTGATTGCTGTAGGTTTTAAACGTATTGCTGGCAAAGGATCTGCATTTAATGCAGCGGTCAGGTACAATTTCAGTGCACTGGTAACGGGCATCTCCCCAGACTATGTCATTGACTATAGCAAGCTGGTATATAGTCGGGGAAGTCTGGAAGGTCCACATCGCCCCTCCATTAGCCGGCTTAGCGATGGATTGCAGGTAAGCTGGCTGCCTGATGTGCAAACGCGCTTCAATCAGTATAGTGACAAAGCAACCTTTGTGATTTATTGCCCGGACCGGGAGATGTTCATGAAATTTCCTGAACATGTAATACGATCTGCAATGGGCTGTTTTTTACCATTGCCAGTGGGGTTAACGGATGTTTCATTGTATGCCTGGATGAGTTTCATTAATGCCGATGGGAAGCTCGTGAGTGACAGTGTTTATTTAGGTGTAATTTAAATAAAGCTATGGGAATTATCAGAAATGGATTTGGTGGAAATATAAGTGGTAAAGTGGGTAACATCGTATTTTATACATTAAATGGTAAGCAGGTGGCGCGTACCATTGGTAAGATCACCGCAAATCCTACGGTGCCGCAATTACAATGCAGGCAGGGGATGGCAGTAATTAATATTTTCATAAAGCATGTGGCTGCATTTATCAATGTCGGCTTTCAACTCCTGGCTAAAGGAACGACCAGGACTCCGAACAACATGGCGGTTGCCTACAACAAGAGAAATGCCCTGCAGGGAACTTATCCTAACGTTGTGATCGCTTATGATAAGGTATTGGTTACACAAGGTAGTATGTGGGGTGCTATAGAGCCCTCGGTTGAAATGACGCTCCAGGGATTAGATTTTAGCTGGAGTTGTCCTGCTAGTGTAACCTGGCCGCGGGTTAATGATCAAGTGATGGTTTTAGTTTATTTTCCGGTTATAAAAAAGGTAGTTTATATTTTGTCTGGCGATTGGAGGTCCAATTGCGCAACCAGCCTGGCGCTACAAAGTAATCTGCTTAATGAATATATGGAAGTTTATATATCCTTTATCGCTGAGAATAGAAAAAATATAGCAAACAGTACTTACTTAGGAAGTTTTAATAAACCCTAGACTGGAAAAGGGTGGATGCCCTTTTCAGTTTTTACGTAGACATAGCCGCGACTAATGCTTTAGCAACCTGCGGTTTTTTTATATCGGAATGGTCTTTAATGTATTTATCTGCTTTTAGATTGTAAACTCCACCGGCTGTAAACGAATAGTTGCCATCCATGTCTAGCAGAAGGCCATTGTTCGCTTCCGGTGTTTTTTGAGCACCATTGCTTCCTAAGCCGCCATAAAAATCATCTTTATCACCTACAGCGCTGGCAACCTGGTTGGCCAGTCTCGAAGCTATAGCATAAGCTATGCCTACAGCTTTGTCATTTCTGGTATGTGTAATGATAATGGGCCCGGCTACATATTTTTTTGCAATCGTATTCCTGAAAAGTCCGTCAAAGTTCTTCTCATATTTTTCAGCAAAACCATAATGAGAAAATGCAGCTTGCATTAAGGAAAGCGATTGCACCTGGATTGGAGAAACTGCTGTACTGCCGGAAACGGCTGCGCTCATTAATCTTGCGCCAAAACTATGTCCTGCGAGGTGGATTTTTCCATTACATTTGAGCTTTATTCTTTTGAGGATTGGGTTTAAACCCTGAACACCAATTAATCCGGCGCGTTCCTTCATTTGATAATAGGTAGCCATATTTAAAAGGTTATTGATGCCATTGATCGTCCCATTGAAAATAGACGTAGCACCTCCCATACCTGGTTCGGGCAGGTCGCCTGTTTCCAGAAAATCAGGATCTTCAAGTATTCTGGTCATATTTTCAATGTCGTAATACTTCAAGGCTTCTTCATCCATGGCTCCATTTTCATTTAAGGAGATCGCATGGTAAAGATCTATAAATTGTGTGGCCAATTCTATTGGCTCCGGAGATTTCTTGTCTATGCAGTCAATGATGTTTTTTAGCGCAACGCTAGCATTTGGCGTGTTGATGAATTGATCAAGTTCATGACAAAGCTCAATGGTGTTTGCTGCGTTTGATCTGTTATTTAACGCAGCAGCACTTCCGTCTTTCTGATGATTATGACTGAACTTTTTTGAAGGCCAAAAAATGCCAATTGAAATAAAAGATCTGTCTTTAATGGGATGGTCAACTATTTCGTCATGGACCAGTTGCAGCAGGGAATCATATAGTTCTCTGGCTTCGGTCATGTCATTGTTCCAACCGTGAGAAATGAACAGGATATCTGTGTAATTACCTGATTGAAGAGCCGATTCTATTGCTTCGAGTTCAGCGACCTCAGTTAGCCTGGCATCTTTATCAAATTTAAGTTCAAAAAATGGAATTGAGTTTGTAGTTGTCATCGCTAATATTGTTAAATTGATTGAATGGCTCTCATTAAATCCAACAGACCATTTCCCTGAAAATATTTGTCTCTTTTAAGGTCCGTTGCAGTTGAAGTAAATATTTCTTTTATTTTTTCTGGTTGTCCGATGTATTCTCTTCTTATAGATAAAAATGCGGCGATAGCTCCTGAAACATGTGGGGCTGCCATACTTGTTCCACTATCCTGTAGATAATAACAATGTGCATCATCAGTGAGCTCTTCCTTAATCTGCTTTTTTTTATTTCCAACCGCACAAGAGATGATTTTCTCTCCCGGAGCAACGAGGTCAGGTTTTAATCTGCCATCACCAGTAGGACCTTTAGAGGAGAAAAAAGATACGCCATAGGTATGTGGCATATCGCGATGCGTAGAACCAACTGTTATGGCCAACTCTGCGTTTCCAGGATCATTGATACTCAGCGGCATTCCTGTTGCCAGCCTTCCATTGGATTTTGTGGTTACATACCCGTATCCGGTATTGCCAGCAGCGGCAACAACTACTACACCGGATTTTACCAGTCGGTTAACTTCTATACATAAAGGACTTTGTCCACACGCAAACCATTCCGGATCAAAGCTATAACCCAGACTTAAATTAACGCCATGAATTTTGATGTCCCTGCCATAATTGTTTATTTCCTGGACATGTCCTATGGCCGCAATAAGTGAACTGGCATTCCCTTCCCCTAAATCGTCCAGTACTTTTAGACTAACGAGCTTACATTTAGGGGCCATCCCCGATATCTTATTTAGTTTAATTTTTGAAAATATCGGATTGTTATCTTCGTCTCTGCTCTTAGACATAGCGAAGATATTTGAGGTTTCCTTACTATCAGCAACGATTAATTCACCGGCAATGATCCCTGCAACGTGTGTACCGTGTCCAAATTCATCTTCGAATGGGCTTTCGCTACCCGTAAAATCCATATGATAATCTGTACACTTATTATTGTGGGCGAGGAAATGGGGATGACTAAAATTTATACCTGAATCTACCACAGCCCAGGTAATTTCCTCACCAAGGGCAGAAAACGAAGACCTCGCAGCGTCGGCTTTTATGGTGCTCACAGATTTAGTGGTTTGCGGCTGAATTTTGAAGTCTGGCCAGATCTTAAAAATAGCTCTGTTTGCCTTATTGTCTAATTTTATCAATTTTTTAATCAGGTCAGCAGATATTTTAGTGAAAACGTATTGCTCAGTTAGCCTTGTCTTTTTTACGCCTTCCGATTCTCCTGGCATTAGTTCTGCCAGCAGTGCCATGATTTTTGATCTGGCTTCAGCTCTTCCCCCTTTATAATTTAAATTTAAATCGATGATTACGGCTATTTTCGCACCTGGGTTTTCTTCAATTTCTTTTAATAGCGGGATTGCGATAATGGTTTTGTCCAGTATATCTGGATTGAATTTATAGTCATCAGGTATTTCGTGGTTATCCATTTATTTTGATCTTAAATTATGATAGGAATTTATCTTGTGCCAATCTGGTGTATATATCTTTCAGGCAACTTTGCCCACCGGCACTTCCATCCCAGTAAAATTGATGTGCCTTTAAAGAATAAAGGGACAGGAAATTCCAGATGCCAGATGGGTCTGCCGGAGACACTTCATATTGAATATTTTCTGCAATAGGACCGATCTCGCTAAAACTATACTGCGCGGGTAAGGGGTGAGCATCATTACGGAAGTTGGAAGATAATGCATCTGCCACAGAAAGTACGTTGTACCATTTTTTTAATGACACCGTGTTTGTGTCTCTGTTTTTAAAATACACAGGATAATAGGACTGAATATATTCGTACGGACAGCCAACGGTAATGAGGCATTCAGTTAGCTGGGCGATACGGGAGACAGGGGTACTACCAAATGGATAAAGCAGGTCGAGGGCTAAGATGCTGCCAAAACTGTAGGCGTGAAAGTGGAGTTTAAATTCGTCTTCATTGTCGGCTAATTCTGCGGTCTCTTTTTCTGCTATGAACTCCACTAAAGCATTTAAGTCTCCTATTAAAGCTTGTCTTCGTTTACCTAATTCAAGATAGTTGTCTACGCAACAGAATTCGGTGGCAAAGCCGCTAACGCTCTTTTGGACAGCAGGGAAGAAGGACAGGCCTAATAAAATAAATGAAGTAAAACCTAATATTAGTTTTTTGCTGACTACTGCAAATTCAGTGATTTCTTTATGGTTTGTCAGGGCATTATGAAGTGTTTTGTTGTCGAAAATTTCTTCAATTAGCGTGATTACCGCAGGTATAAGCGATATACCTGCAAGGGCCATGACAAGAAAAATTCCGAAAGTGTAGAAGGAAAGCAATCTTAACCGTTTGGATTGATAGCCCCATACATTGGCTTTAAAGAGCCTTTTGAACAGTATTGGGCTTTTTAATATTATCGTTTTAAAGATCAGAAGACACCGTGTAATGACACTTTTTTCTTCATAATTTCTGGTTAAAGTTTTAGCATAACTAAAATCATAAAGTCGGTATTCCCGTTTCACGATATCGCCATTTTTAGACCATATGGTGATGCAGTCTGTACTGCATTTTCCGGCATATTCAAACCGCTCTTCTGTGGTATAGAATTTTAGCTGTACGGGATTGGCATAATCCATTTCATTGGCTAGTCTCTGTGCATAACCTTTTATTGTTGTTCCTGGGAAAGCTTCGCCAAGCCCAGGTATGAAAATTCCGGCTTTCATTGTTTTTTATTTAAGGGGATTTAGGTTTAATGAGACATTTAAAAAACCTAGAAAGTTATTTTTTTCCAGATCATATTTTAGGGTGAAGGGCAGCCATAAGTTTTGTGTAATCCTGATCCTAAGGTCTGCATTGGCAAAGAATACACTCTTCTCTTCATTTGCAATTGGATTTTTTAGAATCAGCTCATAGGCTAAATAGGGTTTGAACTCAATGAGGTTCCCTGTCTCAGATTTTAAGAGTGCAAAATTAAGACCTGCAGCACTGCTTAATTTTACCTGTGAAATTTTTGTGATGACCAATGTATCCACATAACTAAATGTACTTCTGATATCCAGTTCAGGATTGTTCCCTTTTAAGATTACAGTGCTTAAGGCACCTGATTTGAATTGGTTAAGATGATCAGTGGTACCGTTTGCACTTATAGTCCATAACCACCCCTTATCAATCATGGAATAGGCTTCTTTTCGCATTTTGATAAGTTCTTCGTGCTGTAATGCCAGCTTTTTTCCTTTATCTTCAAAGGTATTCAAGATAAAATCTGGAATGCTATCGGTAAGGCCGGTTCTTTCCATGTAGTCTATGCTATAATTGAAAGCCGCCAATTGTTCTTTCTTTTTTTCGACAGGAATGTCTTTTGTAAGCAGGAGTTTGGCGGAAGCCTCTTTTAACCGTTGGAAATATTCAGTATGCAGGGAATCTATTTTTATTTTCTTTTGGAGATGCCCGGACGTAAAGACTGCAAGCTGATGGTCTCTCTGGTTTACAATCGCATACGTTATTCCACCAGTAAGTCCTTTAAATTTATAAGAAGAATCCAGGTTCAATTTAATGTTGAACTGCAGGTTTCTGGAGAAGTTTTCTTTGGTCAGCAGATTGTCTTTTAATAGTTTGGGATTGCTTTTTAATTTTAACGCAAATAAAGTTGAATTAAAAGTCAGGGACTTATTGTCGCTGGTCAGACCCTTAAGGCCGAGCTGGAAGAAACTGAAAAGCACGTCTTTGCTATTCCCTGATTTTAGCTGTTCGGCTATTTTTAAATCGTTTGTTTGCATTTTCTCCTTTTCTTGGGCTAAAAGGCTTAAGGTTAAGATGGAGATTGATAACGTTAATAAAGATCTTTTCATTTCAGTTAAACTTCTATGTAAAAGAATACGGCATAGGAAGGGGTTTTCCTTGTGAAACTGGCTTCGGGTAGCGGCTCTTCTCTGAAATTTCCTGATACAGAGATGTTGGTATAACCATCTTCAGGGTTCATGCCCGCTACCAGGATGGAATACCTGCCTGCAGGCAGTGTGTATGTTTCATTAAATGAACTGGTCCTTGAAAAATACAGATCATTATTATTATCCAGGTTATCAATATGTACTTTAACAGGAATAGGAGCCTTACCTCCATAAATGCCGACATTTATGTTAATCATGATTGGGGTTTAATTAAAAGTGAATTTATATAAAATATGTTAATTTTATTTTCGGTGGACATCTCCTTAAAACCAAAGGTAGGGCTGCCTATTTAGGCGATAATTTGGGGTTTGTTTTGTTAAGATGTTGGTTTTTATATTATTGTGCTTTTATTCTGTGGTTTATTTCATCCTAATAAGAATTACTTTCTATTGGTTTTGCATAAAAAATAAGTCGTTTCACATAATAAATTTTCATAAGTCGTTTGTCTTGCTGACCTTGATGCTGTTGCCAGTTAAAAATTTATATATATGGAATTGTTAAAATTAGGCTCGAAGGGAAAGTTAGTGAGCTACTTACAAAACAGGCTATTAACGCTAAAGTATGTTGTAAGTGTAACTGGTATATTTGATGCGGTTACGCTAAAGGCTGTGAAGGATTTCCAGACAGCTAGTAAATTGGTAGCGGATGGAATAGTAGGTGGTTTGACCTGGGTAGAGCTTTATTTGAAGATAGAGGGTTCCAGGAAAGCTATGTCACGTACTGACAGACATAATAATATTTTACACCTTCATCCTAAAGTAAGGGTAGCGGTGGTAAAGGTGCATGTACAGTTGCAAAGTGAGGGAATTCCTTTCCAGATTTTTGAAGCCTTTCGTTACCCTGAAAGGCAGACGGATTTGTATGCACAAGGAAGAACCAAACCGGGTAATATAGTTACTTATGCGAAAGCATGGTCGTCCTTTCACCAGTATGGACTTGCTGTAGATTTTGTGTTGTATATAAATGGTGCCTGGAGTTGGGATGATGGGGGGACAAAACTCAAATGGTGGAGTAAAATGCACGAATTTGGTACTGCAGAGGGATTAATGCGTTTGAATTTTGAAACACCTCATTTGCAGATTTTGGGTGTAGATGTAAAAGATCTTCGGAAAGGTGCATATCCTGTAAATGGTGATAAGTCCTGGTCTGAGAACCTGGCTTCAGCTAAAGGAAAATAACATCTTGAGGGAACTATCTAAACTGTTCTCAGATATTTTTGTATAGCGGTTTTATAGGTCTCGCCAATAGTGATCTCAAAATCGTTGGCCAGCGTGATCTTTTTACCTTGAACCAGTTTGATGTGGGGTATTGAGATAATGAAAGATTTATTGATTCTTACAAAGGTCCCTGAAGTGTCTAATTCCTTTTCAAAGTCGCCCATCTTTCCATACGTCATATAGCTTTTTTGATTGGAGGTGTGAATTTTCACGTAATTGGAAGCACCCTGAACGGCTATAATATCGTTGACATATATTTTTCTCAGTTCTCCAATTTTGGATTTAATGAAAAGATGTTTTGCATCCCTGATCAATGCAGATTTCTTTTTTTCAAGATTAATGATTTTGTTTATGGCATCATTAAATTTCTTTTGGGATATGGGCTTCATCAGGTAATTGCAGGCATCAACATCGAAAGCTTCAATGGCATAGGAGGGATCGCCGGTAGTAATCACCAAGTATCGTATTTTATCCTTTAAAAGCTTTGATAATTCAATTCCATTTAAATGGGGCATTAGTACATCCATGAAAACAATATCCACCGGATCTGCATTTCGCAATCCTGCCAGGGCCTCCATTGGATCTGTATAGGTTTTGACTAAGCGAAGTTTTGCTTTTGACTCTGAAATGTAATCGGCTAATAAGTTAATGCAGGATTTAGCGTCGTCTATAATTATGCAATTTAATGTCATTCGAGAGCATTTTTTAACAATATTAGATTTTTAATTTGAAACTTTTTAAATAATTCGAAACAAAATTTCGCAAATCATTTTCGCATAAAATATCGGGCGGTTCACATAATAAATTTTCTGAGGGGGGTTAAGTTGTAGATATTGATCGAAGTTCAGATAAGCACGAAACCATTAAAAAAAATAAAACAAATGCCGAACACCAATTGTCTTTCCGGTCCAGCCTTTTCCGTAATTGGTGACGCGTATTTTAGCGGGACTACAGTTAGTTTTCAGGTAGCTTTTGACAGTCCGGAAGACGCATCCAGCGTTTTGGCTTATGAATGGAGCCTGGATGATACGCTGATGATTGATCAAAACAATGGTCAGTTTAGCGGACAGCTTACTTGTGGTGAGCATACAATAGGTGCAAGGATTTTAAGCACAACTGGATGGTCCGGTATAAAAAGTCTTGAATTTGCTACCTGTAGAACAGCAACTGAATTGTTATTCTATGGTGTAGATACAATTAACGAAGGCGCAAGTACTACCTATTATATCTTTCAGTTGTATTCGGATGGTACTTCGAAAGACGTTACCGTTGAATATATTTTTACCACTACCCCCGGAGGCTCTTTTAACGGAAATGTTTTTACTGCAGATACGGATCTGAGCGGTTACGAGAACTATGAGGTAACTATCAATGCAACCAAAAATGCTGAGGTACCGCTTACCAAGCAAGTTACAGTAATCAATACAACTCCTGTAGTACAAACATCACTGGAAATTGTAGGGCCTGGAAATATCAACGAAGGTGGAACCGCCAGTTATATTGTTTTGGCTACTTATTCGAACGGCTCGGAACAAAATCTGACAAGCAGTTATGTCTTTAGTAGTTCTGAAGGTATTTTTTCCGGGAACACATTGATCATTCCTTCAAATACTACGCTTGGTGATAGCAGGACAGCTATGATATACGCTTCACAAAGTGGCATTCCTGTTTTGTCTAAACAGATTACCATAAACGATGTGAGTGTAAGTTCAGGTGTGTTAGTTGTTGATCTATACGGCAACTCGTCTTTTAATGTCATAGGCTTGATAGACAATGCGGAAGTTGCAGGCAGTCATGTTGCTGCATATACAGGGCATAACATTATGCCATCTACCGCTATCCCTTCAGATGCATTGATTCTGGCTTCCGGTTTTAATTCTCCTACCTGGAGGTTTGAATTCAATATTGAGAAACTGGTGACTGATTATCCGCAAACACAGAATTTTGTGTTTTATATAAAGGGCAGGTCGAATGCGGAAAGTATATTGAATGGGGCCTTTAGTGTTAAAACCAGTGACGGAGTAATGACGCTTGGTAGTGACAATGGGGTACTTATGCCGGGCGTTTTAGGGGGAACCAATCATGTTCCACTCACCAATGTAAGTACAAAAATATTTGCGGGAGCTAATGGAAGCTATGATGAAAGTGACCTGAATACCATTTTAAAATTCACCTATAATGTTCTGGGCGACAGCATCAGCTATACAACTTATGAGGAACCTATTGTGATTGCCGATTTTGATTTCATGGCGGTAAGGTATCATTGGCTAACAGGTTCAGGGGCTGACCTGGATATTTTAGCAGGGCTTGAGAATAATGGTACGCCATTCGATCAGCTTTATGTTGGATACGGAGGGCCAAGTGCGACCATTCCAATAAATACAATTCCACCGTCTGACGCCTATCTATGGTGGGGTTTAGATAATACCGGTCAGCAAGGCTATGAAGGTGTGCTGATTGGGATCAGGAAATTTATTGATGCCTTTCCTAATTCGCCGAACATCGTCGAAGTTGGCTTATATGCAGTATGGTTTGGTATTCCGGCAACGGGCGACTTTAGCGTAGAGCTGGTTACCTATAAAGGCGGAGAAATGAGCTTGGTAGGTAATAATTTTGAGAATGTTGGCGGTGTTGAGGTTTCTTCTAATACAGTTAATATGAATACGCTGATCAGGAAGACAAATCCTTCTCCTTCCACCTATTTTAAAGTAGGTACAATAAAATATAATAAAACGACGGCAACTGCTACCATACAAATCAATTAAAATAAAAACAAATAGACATTGAAAAAGCTAATCATTATACTCCTCTCAATACTTGTGTCTGGAGACTTACTTGCTCAAAAAATTGATTATAAATCGGGGTTATTACAAGTTGATGGGAAAGATCTGGCCAAGGTGGTAAAAATTAAAGATAAAGAGAACTTCGGGTTGACCAGCACTTTCGAATTGCAGAGCATGAGTGGTGAGACACTGATCATTGCAAGAGTTGCGACTAATTTTGTTTCTAATAGGAATGACAATAGCGGTTTTTATTATCAGTTTACTTTTCTTCCGGTTGATAAAGTAGGCGTGTTTTCACTTAGTAAACTTGGAGCGGAAAAATCATTTGCCAAACTGATAGGACAGAGCGGAATTGTCGTAGATGATAAGCTGGATTCAAGAAAGGTTTCGGAAATGCTGGCCAGAAAAAGTGAAAATCCAGAAGTTGCTATTGAATATCATTTGGTTAAACGTGCTAGAATAGGGCCTCCAAATGTTAAGGACAATCAGATATATCAGACAGATGTGTTGATAGGGAAATTTAAAGATATCAGCTCAAACAAGGAGTTTGATACTTATGAATTTAGTTTGCCTGATGGTTTAGTCATTGCTACAGTAAGCTTTGCCGGAGGAAATGGCGCCAAGAATTGCAATATGAGCACAAATAAAGATAAGCAAACCCGAAATGCGGTATTGAAAAGTGATGGAACTTATGGGGCGTTTAAATTTAGAACTGAAGGTGTAGACAGGAATGCTGTGGCTTTAAAGCACATAGCAACGTGGTTGATTGATGGTGGTTATTTGTAAGCATATATAATATAATAATAATTAACGCATCATGGCAGATAGCTATATTTCTAAGTTTAAACCAAAATCGCATTTCTTTACAGATCCGGCAGCGATGAGCCAGGTTATTGGACAGAAATTCGGACCCGAGACACCGGATGTATTCTGGCTAACCAGCAGGTTTACAATTCCGGCCGCAAAAGCTTATGCTATATGTAAGGGCGTAGTCCTTGTACAGCCGCAAACTGGCAGCTCAGAACTTGTGAATTTAATATTGCGCCCATATGAACAGCCTATACCTGGCTTTAACATCAAGTATTTCGTTTATCGTGGATTGAAGAAAAGCGATTTCTTTGCCGGGGATAAGGTCTTGGCTGCAACCACAGATACATCTGATTTTATCAATAAGGTAAACAACAGCTTTGCTTCCTTCTATAACAGTGTGAGTCCGGGACAGCCTTTACCGGCATTCTTTGCCAAATTCATGGGGTATGACCCAGCGACGCAGGCCGATGTTTTGCCCTTGTCTGATTTCTTTTTTAAAGAGAGTGAGTATGTTGAGAGCGGGGGTGAATTTGTAGAACAGGGTGAATTTGCTTTTGAGCTTCCTTTAATTGATAAAGGGGCATCATTGGGAAGTTTTGCAAATGGTGAATGTGGGATAGATATCATCTTGAATTATGGGGATTATAAACTGCCCCTACCTAATGATGAATTTGTATTTGACCTGGCGTATGCACGGGCAGCCAAAGTGAAAATTGAGCTGTCGACTGGTATGACGGACTATGAGAAGAAGCTTAAGAGAGAGCAGATTTTCCAGTTTCTGGATGCGGCAGCCTACTTTGGTTTTCATGCGATAGATGGGGGAGTTGTTTCTGTGACCAGCGGTGGTGTTACTAATAAAAAGGGGACGGCTATTTATGACGATATCGTTTCTAAGTTTTTTACCAAGAATAAATTATACCTGTATATCCAAAGTGACAGGACACGTTCTTATAACTTTTATGGAAATTATTTGGAAGCCGGTTCAGTGAACAATCTAAAGATTGGTACTGGATTAGTTAGCTTAACAGAGGAAGTTTATGGAACTGATGGGTGGCCATTGTATATTGATGATGCACCGAGAGGTCACAATGAAAATCAGAATTCCTTGTATTTTCAATTGGCAACAGACAATAATGTGAATACGATGTTATATGGGCAGGTGGCACAAATTGTTAATGCACAGCATAATAATTTCTGTGGTGCAGATGATTTGCAATTGCCAGATAATTTAGATGGTACATCAAGCATCTGGACTAAAATTATAGAGATATCTAATCCGAATGTAGGGCCTGATGGTGCTAAATTGAATATAGCCAGTTTTAATATTCTGCTTTATCAGGGTAAAATTTACACCTATTTAGCAGGAGAGGAGATAGGTGACCAAAATGAAACATCAAAAATATTAGATGTTCCTAATTTTTTTGATGATGTATTTGATCTGATACAAGGAACTCCCTTATTTAAATACACCAGTAACTCCGTTTATTGGACTTTTCCGAGCCAAAAAATCAAATTGATTAACCATTTCAATAATCAAAAACAATACGGAATCTCATGTGTGCAAACCACTATTGTAAAAGATAGAATTGCTGGAAATGTTACCACTCCAACAGTAGACCGAATAATTTACATTACGGAAACTATAGACACACTAAATAGTGCAACTGCCATAGGTGGGAAGATTAGCAATAACACTCAGTCAAGTCCTGCGTTAGGAACCCTGGTTACAGGCGATGGGAGTTACCAGTTACCAAGTCCCTTTTACTATGAGCGCGTTTTTTTTACAGATAGTACAGAGGTCATAACCGGACTCCGACTTAAGGCTATTGACGGTACAATCCCTGATAAAATTATTTTAGGAGTTACACAAGCAGAAATTAGTTTAATAGAAGATATTATTGTTACAAACTCTTTGACTAACCCGAGATTGTTTTTAATTGATTTGTTTGAAGATGGCAATGAATTGATCTCAGCAGAAAATATTTCTTATCAGAAGTATAAAGTTGGAGTAGTTGGTGAACTAAATACTGGTAGTTTAAAGTTGTTTCTACCAGCAGTTGACTTGATGGTTTATTCTTTAGATAGAAAATATCACTATTCTATGCGTTACAGCGAATTTATGCCTGACATGGTTATTGGTCAGGATTATTTAACAGAAAATACAGTTATATAATGGGAGTTGTAATTTTAAAAACTAACGGCATGCCTGTTGAATTAGATTCCTCATTTACAGGTGTAAATAAATTTGATGTCAATGGTTTTCTAGTAGAATTTACCCGTCAGGATGTTTATAAGTACTATCAAACAGGTGATTTTAAAAAGACTGATAAAGAGGATATGACTGACCTGGAGGGATATTATAAAGAAACGGATTATTTGAAGTACATCCAGAATCTTGAATTTTCTCTATCCATTGTTGAACTAAAAGGTACTAAGTTTAATTTCGAAATATATAAGGCTAAAGTTGGCGATTCTGTAACCGTAAAAGTTGTAGATTTCGAAGCGCCATATGAGTTCTTCTATAAAGAAAAGACGTATAAGTTTAATATAGAAACTGCAATTGATGGTAGTGATGTAAAATATTATAAGGTAGCGGTGTACCAAGGCTCAAGATTGATTTATTGGAAAGTAAATATTCCTCCTGATATTGTACCTGGAATAAATTCAGTTAATTTATTGACTACTCCTCCAGGATATTTCTATACAAAGAATTTTGGTACAGATGTGAATGGTTGGATGGTGACAGCAACAGAAAAAAGTAACATTAAGCAAATGGCTACTTTGATCGCATTCAAAATTTATTATATTGAACAGGAGATAATTAAAAAAATTCTGACACCTCAGGAATTATCCGTTATTGAAGCAGAAGCAAACAGTCGGGCTGGTGATGTCACCACATTAACTGATCTAGAACTTTTTGTTTTTAATCTGAAAAAAAGTTGGGGATATTTTTATGCCCCTAATTCCGATCCTTCCTATATTCATAGGCATAGTTTTGATAAAGTATTGTCCGGAAATCCTGATTATGCAGAATATCGGAGATACTATCTCTGTTTGGTTGATTTTTATGTAAGTGTATATCCGAAAAGGGATCTGCTGCTATTATATGTGCAGAAATATAGATTAGAGATTATCCTAAAACTGATTTCGGCAAATGGTCTTAACGCTGCTATTCCATATGAGATTCGGAAAAGTATAATTAAGGATTTTCTTAAACAAAAGGATATTACCGAAGAAGATGAAAGGTTTATAGTTAAGTTAATACTATCTATAGATAAATCCAAAGCCGACGACTTTCTTGATTTTCTACTGATTATGCAGGATGGCCGGACAACTACGTTTGAAGGGGTTTATAATCTTTTGGATGACGCAAGGTTGGAAAGATATACTGTCGTAAATTGGTTTGTTGATGAGGAGACTAACAGAAAATACTTTGTATTTGCAGTTTATGAACTTTGGAAAGTATCAAAATATAATATTCAATATGTTCCATCAGGTACTGTTTTAATAGACGATGTGGATATTAATCCGAATGCCTATTTTATTCAACATGCTGATGAATTCATTTTTGATAATATACTAGGTTTTAGCACAACTGATGCTTCATCGGGTGGTACATTACAAGATATTGAAGTCTCTTTTGAATCTTCTTTTAATGGTAAACGGATTAAGGTAAATAAAAAGGAGCAAAAGATTCAATTCATCGAGACTTCAGGCGAGTTTTCTACAGTGACGAAGTTAAGACTTCCTGCGAAAATGGAGCTTTTTGGTAATTTTCATATGTACCAGTCCATTTCCCTTTCAGGTTATGATGTAAACTTTGATTTAAAGATTCCTGAGAAATCGAATATTCCTGTCTTTCTATTTCATTATATTAAAGAGTATGATGAGTTAGCTGATTTTGACGCTGGGGTCACTTTAGCTATTGATTTAACAATAGAGGCTGTTCTTTTTTATTTTACAGGTGGAGCAAGTATTTTAAAAGACTTGCGATACTTAAAGCACCTAACCCAACTAGGAAGGGCTTTAAGAGGAACACTTCCTTCTTCACAAGCAATTACTGTTTGGAGGGGGTTAGAACGTAGCAGTGAGGTGTTTACGTTATCGGTTGGTGCTTTAACTGCGATAAATGAATATTTAATATCAACAGAAACTGACCCGGTAAAACGTGCCTTTAAAGAAAAGGTAAGGTTACTGTTTCTCGGATTATTAATGGCTGGGGCAGGGACATCGATTTTATCGCGGTCACGATCTGTTAGAGAAGCCACAAAAATTTTAGATGATATTGCTGCATTGCCATCTGGTGTTGCACATGGGTTGAGCGATAATATAATTTTATTGTTGAATAGATTAAAAGGTAATAGGGTTGTTAGTACCGAATTATTTGCAAATAGATTAAACCAACTTAATTTAGACAATTTACTAAATAGATATACTTCATTTTCTGATGATTTAAAACTTGCTTTTTGGAATGATTTTAAGGCTCTGGATAATGTTAAAGATGTTGGTGGGTTGATAGAACTGAACAAGAAAGTTCAGTATGTGGATAACTGGCTTGATTTACGTAGTATCGGGGCATTACAGGAAGCGAAAACGATTGATTTTTTGATAGATCAGAAATTAGTTGCCGGCATTAAAAGGTACTATCAAGAATCAGAATTGCAGGAGATTATAAAGGGATTTAACTACAATAAAAGGAAAAATTTTCTAAATGATTTAGGAGAAATAACATCCCTAGAATTTAATAAGCTAATTAATAATCCTAACATAGTTGCCGCTTGGGGTAAATTTTATGATGATTCTTTATTGATGTCTTATTTAAATAAACTTTCTAAGTCAGACAAGCTAGAATTCTTAGAAGTTTTTGGAGCAGATGAGTTTCTTGTTTTTAAATTAAAAAAACATCCTACTTATATTGACTATTGGAGTGCATTGTCACAGACAGAAAGGAACTTGGTAAAACTTCACAAATTAGAAAGTATAGTAGCTGTAGAATTGGACAGTTTTCTAATAAAATCTGGTGCGCTCAGAAATCCTGGTAGAAAATTAAACGTTAATGAAGATATTTTATTAACGATATTGGAAGGATTACAAACGTTAAGATTTTCTAAATTTTTAAATCCTATTTTAGGGACTCATAGAGATGGTCCGACAACTTATTTGTGGACTATAGATCAGAGAGGCTTAAATATAGCTTTAGAAAGCACCTATATGCCAACGGATCGTGGAAACATTGTTCATTCTAACTTAAGCTCAAAGGCATACATTGGTGGAGAGGCGTGGTTTACCTCTGAAAGTAAGGTAATAATAAATGCTGGATCTGGGAGATTTGGCTATGGAACGGATGGTAAAGCAAGTTATGAGCAGTGGAACTTAGCTATTGCTTACTGGCATAACTTGGGTTATGAGGTTGAGTCAATTAAATTTAATAAAAGATAATATGAAAGTTTGGCAATTGTTAGTGTGTTTAGAAAATGAAGATAATATTTTTGAACAATATTTTCCAAATATTGAACTGCCGGATGATGGTAGGAATGAGATTGACAATTCGGTAGTTATTTCCGCTCTTTCTCAAAGTACGAAAAGACTATATGTCGATCCGATTAATTATTTGAGATTTTACGTAGAAAATAATAACTCAGATCCTGTTGTTACTGTGTATTCTATATTGGAAGCCTACAATAATTTTGGAGGTGACGCTATAACTGAAGTCTTTGATTATGGCTCTTACCCTTTATAACTTTTTGATATGCCAGCTACAAAAGCCGTAACCAAAAGATACTACCCCGCTTTATCAGAAATGATAACAGTGGATGATTTGCCGGAGTTTTTACATTTTGCAGAGAATGGATTAAACTTCCTGCTGGACCGTATCCATTATAAAAACTTCCAATACTCAAAAAGTTATAGAGGCGATGCGGCTTTTTATAGCCTGGACATTATATCTAAGAACATAGGTGTTGATCTACCGTTTGGGTTACGTTTGGTATTAAACCCGGATAAAGATGGAGATTCTACTATCTCTTCTTTTCCTATTTCCCTGGAGTATCAGTGGGAGATGTTGGCTTTTTTAAGGTCATTCAATCTGCAGAATTTTTCTTTTACACCTGATGCCTTTTTTGAAATTGGGTTAAAGATATTCAGGATCTCGGAAGATCAGGTCATTGCGCAAACGCTCAATTATTTTATAGAGTCGGAAGATCTTGCAGATCCGAGTACCTCTAAATTTGAAGTTTTAATCGAAACTATTAATACTTTTTACCCGAATGCGAATTTAACCTTACCTCCGGATGAAGAGCCTACCGTGGAAATGGTAGCTACTTTGATTAATCAAAACCCGAATATCCCAGATAACGTTTCGCAGGTGATGTTCGTGATATATATCCTGGATGCGGATCTTTCCATTACGAAAGACAACCTGCAAAAGTTTTATGCGTTAATGGTTCCGGATGGTATAGAAGCTTACGTTAAAAAGCTATTAACACCTAAACTTAGGGCAACTTTAAAACTATCAGCAGGCATAGAATTTCCTAATTCTATATTAAAACCGGTGACGGTTGATGGTACACCTATACCCAATGTAAAATCCATGTTTACATTTGGAGAGGCCACTTTTTATGCAGATACAGAAGCTGGCATAGGGTCGCAAGTAGAACTGGCTGGTAACCTGCTCCCTCAGTACAATCAAATTGGCAACACAGGTTTAATCATAGAATTTACTGGAGCCAAGCTTGATCTGAGTCGTAAAACTAATATTCCAGAGGCTGATGCCGCTGGCTACCCCGTAGATTTTATGGGACTGTATGTTAAGCATGCATCGGTAAGATTAAATAATTTTGGCAGTAATGACCCGAACCGGGTTAGTGCTTCTATTACCGCTGATAACTTATTTATCGGTACAGGTGGTGTTTCAGGTCAAATTGCGTTAGCCGCCAATGGCTTTCTTTACCGGAAGTTTGGAAACTTCGCTGTTGAACTACAAGCTTTCGCGATTAATTTCAGACAAAACACCATCATTAGCTCAGACATTAAAGGACAGCTCACCTTCGATAAGTTCAAAATTAACGGTCAGCCTGCAGTAATTGACATAGAGGCCCACTACCGTGATGACGGTGAATTCACCATGTCCGCTATGCTTCAGAACACCTTGCCTAAAATTACCTGGCCTGGTGTAATGGAGATTGAGATCTTAAGCATGGGCATGGGTAAAGAGCCAAGGGGATTTTACCTGGAAGTAGCCGGAACACTGAATCTTATTGCTAACATTCCTGTAATTGGCGATCAGCTACCTAAAGGAATTGAAGTGAAAAAGCTGAGGATATGGGATAATGGTGATCTTGAATTTAAGGGCGGTGCACTTTCCGTTCCGAAAGCCTTTAAGCTCAGCGTTGGTCCTGTTAAGCTGGAAGTCACCAATATTGGCTTAGGATCTTACAGTAAAAAGCTCAATGGCATTGAACGTAGCTATCGTTATTTCAGTTTTGACGGAATGATCAACACCGGCAGGGCTGGTGTGAACGCCACAGGAAATGGAATTAAATTCTATTATACGGTGGATGACAACGATACTGATAAGCCTTTTGATACTTTTATCAGCATTGACAGACTTGGTATCGACATGACCATTCCTGGAAACGTAAGTAAAGAAGAAGCTGCTTTTATCTTGAGCGGTTACCTAAGTGTGGGTACACCCAATCCGGAAATACCAGGTTCAAATGCAGAATCAGAATACAGCGGCTCTGTATCTTTTTCGATGCCGAAACTTAAACTTGCCGGCAGTGCAGGTATGCGCCTGAAACCAACGGTACCTGCATTCGTCGTAGATATTGGTCTTGAACTTTCCACCCCAATTCCCCTGGGGGCTACCGGCTTAGGTATTTATGGTTTTAGAGGACTAATTGGACAACACTACCAACCCTCCAAAGCAGCAACTACACCACCTTTACCGGAGACGGCATCCTGGTGGGATTATTATAAAGCAAAAGATCCAATTACCAAAAAGGAAGGGATCAGCATTAGCAAGTTTGAAGACAAACCAGGCTATACTGTAGGTGCGGGTTTATCTATAGCTACTTCTTTTGATTCGGGAAAAGTCTTTTCAAGTAAGCTATTTTTAATGCTTGGATTGCCTGGTTTATTTATGTTACAGGGACAGGCAGGTATAATACGCAGACGTATCGGACTTGATGATCAGGTTGATCCTCCTTTCAGTGCTTTGGTGGTTATTGAAAAAAGTTCGTTCCGTGCAAACATAGGGGTAAATTATCGTTTACCAGAGGGCGGCTCATGGGATGGGGCCTTATTCTCCCTTCAGGGTACGCTGGATATGGCTTTCTTCTTCAATAATTCCTCTGGCTGGTACCTTAATGTAGGTAAAGATCAGCCGGAGAGTGCCAGGGTAAGGGCAAAAATACTCTCCTTATTCCAGGGTTATGCCTATCTCATGATTTCGTCAAGAGGATTCAAGGCTGGGGCAGGGGCGAGGTTTGACTTTAACAAAAGCTTTGGGCCGGTAGGCATAGGTTTTGGCGCTTCACTCGATATGGGAGGCTCGATAAGTTTTAAACCTGTACAAATTGGGGCCTTTATCCAGTTTGGCGGATACGCCTATGCTAGAGTATTATTTTTTAAGATAGGACTCGCTATACAGGTTGGCCTTGCAGTGGAAGCCCCACATCCATTTAATATTTCAGGTAGTCTGGAAATAAAGATCAACCTGCCATGGCCATTTAAGGATCCTAAATTCCGCTTTGAGGTAAGCTGGTACATCAACAATAATTATGGTCCTTTACTGGAGCCTATGCCTGTATTGCAGCTTCCAGATCCTGTAAAGGGTTATTTACCTGCAACGGCTACAAACATATTGTCCAGCGAAACCTTCCCAATTAACTACCTGAATTACGAGATAACCGGAACGCTAGGAAATATCCCTGCTCCGGGTGATGCAGACTGGAAATATAATTTTAATGACGCTGATGCGGTAATGCAGGTAACCATTCCTTTAGACAGCTTTATCGATATTGAACTGCTTAAGCCTGTAAAGCCGTCACTAGCTAAATTAGGGGGAGCGGGTAATCAGTTGCCTAATGGCTATACTGAATTGTTACCTCCTCAAAAAGGCCGGGGTAACCAGGTGAAGCACGAGTTTCAATTGACAGGACTTGATGTATATGCATGGAAGGAGACCGGGCCCGGTACAGGTTCCTGGCAGCCGTACAACATCTATGAAGCGGTGACCGCAATTGTATCAGAAAATACAGGTCCGGGAGCAATTGATCTGACGGGATTGAAACAAGGTTACTGGCAGTTTTCGGAGCCCAACAGGTACAATAAGATCCGCCTGCTTTCGCAAAATATGTTCAGCTATGCCAACCAGTCTACCGATGCAAGTTCTAACCTCGATGGGTTGAATTTCCGCAGGAAGGACTTATTCTGCTTTGAAAATGTAACCAAGCAGATGGTAGTCAACTGGATAGATGAGCCCTTGAATACTTCGTATCCACAGGGTGCAAGCGCCATGGTTAAGGCATTCAACTTTACTTTCAACAACCTTAACGGTCATGTTAAAAACAATGTAAGTTATGGCAATAAGAGCCTATATATAGATGAGGACAATGGAACAGTTTTAATTACTTTTCCGCAACCGCTTACTTATGTAAAACTCGACTTTGGTGTAAACCAGCATAACATCAGGATCGATTTTATTAAAAAGTCGTATAAAAGGATGCTTCGTTTCTTCTTCACAGAAGTAGATAAATACCTGACCCCTGCTTTTCTATCGAAAACGCAGGAGAACACCAGTATTGTTTACAATGACCTGAGTAATCCCATCGATAAAATACTGCTAACCTTTATCAAAGACCCAGCCCTTGATTTTGATGGTGACCTGGTAGCAGGAGGACATTTTTCGTTACCGGATCAATATATTAGCGGAACTGTGCTTGCTGCACAGCACGTAACGGAAGCGGATAAAGCTTTAATGTTTGTAACCATTTTTAACAGACATTTTACAGCAGCGGAAGTACTCGACAAAGCATACGCTACTTTAACAGGAGCGGTTGGGCAATGGCCTCTTGATGGCAATACTGATAGGGTAGGCAATAATACCGGCATAGTAACCGGAAATCCGGATTGGGCTGCCGGCTTCTACGAACAAAATGTAGATCAGCAAATGGAACTGCACCCGGTGTATTCATTTACTTCAAACGGTGATGCATTCCTGGTGCCTTTTGCTCCGGAACTTAAAGTGGAGACCGGTGATTTTGCTTTTGAGGTTACCGCCATCTTTAATCCTTTCGAAGCCGGGATCAGCACTTTATTCTATAAAATAGATCAGGACCCGGTTACGGGCTATAAAAAAGGTTATGCCCTGCATTTGTACCAGGATACACCCGGAAATCCTGAAGGTACTTATGACAGTTCAAATCTGCCTTCTTTTGGAATCTGGTTTACTTGTTACCAGGGCCTGGAAAGTTCAGGTATCAAAGCAACAGAAAGTTATACTCTAGACTGCAACACTGCAAAGCTTTCAGAAACGGAATACAAGCATGTATTGATATCTGTGAACCGGAGCACTGGCAAAGTGGATATTTTTATCGACAGACAACTGAAAGTTTCTGCGGATATCCCTGCCGAGCTTGATCTGTATCAGGCGCAGCCAGCCACAACCAGTTTAAACCAGCTAAGCTATTTTTCAGAAAGTGTGCAAAGACGGAACGAAGAAAATGAACTTACGCAGGAAGGACTGATCGACGAAATACAGTTGATGGGTGATGGGCTAAGTAAAACGATACAACCAGTATGGAGGCCGGATACTACTTATTCCCTGGTCGTAAAAACCAGAGATGTGGTTAACGGAAATGCCTCGGCGGAAAAAGCGCATATATTTGGATTTAGAACCGCAGGGCCTATCGGTCATTTTCAGCAACAAAGCATTATTTACAAAAAGCTTGAAGAACAAGACAGAGCCGCGGAGTTTAAACTAGCCAGCTTGACGCATTATATTGACTATGAGCGTTCTTCACCCGATGCGCAAAGCCGTTATGACCTGAGTAAACCGGTGTTTTGCCATGATCCTCAGATCCGCTTGTTCTTTACGAGACCTTACATCAACGCGATGTACTCCAATTGGGCAAGCTACCAGGGCATGCCGGAGGTAAAAAGCAGTCTGCAATTGCAGTTAATCGATCCATATGGTGCGGCAGTAAGTCCTGAATTGCTTTGGGAACAAATGCCAGACAAGACTATAGACTTCAATAACTTGAGCTCGTTGCCTCCGGATCAGCAGATCCTGTTCCTGATGAACCAGGCGGCGGCTGCAGATGCTTGTAATGCAAACCCTGTGACCATTAAAAAGCGGACCAAACGTGGTGCTTATCATTTACCTGATCTGCTGCCGAACAAATTGTATACGGCATTGTTCAATGCGATTTACCAGCCAGATGGGGAAGCTGAGCAGAAAACGGAAGTACATAAATTCAGCTTTAAAACATCTTTGTTTGCTTCTTTTGAAGAGCAGGCAGGAAGCTTTATTCTTGATGATTCAGCTGAAATACCTCAATATGCAGTTTATCCCTTAGCTGTTGCTTTTACCGCTACTGAAATAAATGAGAAACTGAAAGTACTGATTGATGACAACCCGGATAATGACCCTACAGCGGTGTTACGGTATGCAGTGAAGTACGACCGGATGGTTTATGGTGGCCTTGCACTGAACAACCTGGAAACAGTGAACAACACGGTGATTACACTGATCATCAATGTCAATCCAGGGGATGCTGCAGATAAAAAAATACTTGGAATACTGATCCGGAACCCGGAACCTTTCAACGACCCGAAGCTTCCTGCAGATTTACTTGCCGATACGGTTAAGCTAACGCTTACACCAGTGGCAGGTGCAGTGATAGGGCCTGAAGCTTTTATCTACATTCATTCGCGTGATACTTCGGCAGTCTTTATTACCAATGCTGCAATGGACATACCAGTAGGGCTGATGCATTTGAACTTTAGGTATAAGCTATTCAACGGCAACGATTATCAGACTGAACATGAGGATTACAGCAGCCCGGAAATTACAATAACAACAGATTTTTAACTATAAAATATTTTCAATGTCATCAGGAACCAAATCTTATGCCTTCTGTGCTGATTACAGTAATATGGCCCAGTGTTTACTGGCTATAAAAACCTTAGAAGACACCGGGGCTTTTGCTGCTGAAGCAGAAATATTGAAGCTTTTATATCTTTTTGAGCATGATCTGTTGCGTAAACTATATTTGCGTACCATCAGGGTTTTAAGGATTCTTGAACATAGCGACGGTAATTATCTGGGCGGTGATTTTAACCCCGGAGGATTTACTTTCAACGATTTTCACGTAGGTTATTTGCTGGATAGCCCGCAAAATAATACCGATCCTAATTTTGTTCTGGGGGACTACCAGGGAGAGGATTACCTGAACGTGGATTATCATGTTGGGTATTCGGATCCAAGAGAAAATGGATATGGCGCTACGTTTGAGTTTATACTGACCAATTTTAAAGAGTTTTGCCAACGGGAAGCGGAAATTTCGGAACAGGAAAAAGCTGCGCTGGATGCTGCACTGATACCTGTTCTGGATGCTTTTGCCGAGTTGCAAAAACAGCTGATTAGCGAAGGATTGAATCCCTGCCAGCTTCCTGAAGAGGGATATTTCGACAATTCGCCTGGTGTGATGCTGCAGACTGCTGGAGCAGACGGTACTGATGGCTTTGCGGAAGGTATTCATTTGCGCTGGAACCTTACTGGGGAAATGGGAAACAATCATATACCCAGAGGAACATACAGTAACAATAGCGGACAGCTGATTGGTTATAACCGGCCGGACGACTTCATAAAGATTTCGAGGATACCTTATTTGAATCCGGTAGTTTTTAGCATTGATTTTGAAAACGATCGACCCGTAGTGGACTTTTTAAAGCGCCGCTGGACTTATACCATCAACCAGACGGTTAATGGAAAAATGATCTCTAACCGGGTACGGGTAACCTTCTCAGATAAAGTGAAGTACAATCAGCTGATGGCTACAGCTAATCCGACCACTGGTTACTTTAGTTTTTTGAAGCAGTATAACAGCATACTCGTCCTGGAGGTTTTAAATAAAACAGCATTCAAGCTGGGCTTCGACTTCAGGAAAAATACCGGCAATGGTGGTACGCTAAAGATTGAGGCGCTGTGCACGGATAACGTTCAGACCGGCACGCAGAATACGCTGACTATCCGTAAAACCATCTTGCTGGATGCCGCTAATGCAGTTACAGATACGATGTTGGGAGAAAACATCAAAACGATCAGGCTGAAAAAGAACGCTGCCGGTTATTTGCAGAAGTTCTCCTTTGAAACTTATTCTGACTTTTTAACGACCAGGAATCCGGAAGACTGGATCAATGTGGGCGACGACTTCAGTTTATCATTAAATGATCAGAAGGTGCTGGACCGCCTGGAAAACGCATCTTACCCGGTAAATGATATTTGGCCACAGTATAACAATGGTACTAGGGTAAGAGTGGCCAACTACCAGGAAAAATGGGAGGTATCCAGACCAAATGAGCCTTCAATAAAAGAGGCCATAACCACTTATCTGGCTTTAAGTGAGACAGATCCCCGTGCTGAGGATGTTCTTCGGGAAGACAATGCCGGACCAGATGATCCTGGCATGCTGATCAGTTATGTTGATGTATTGGCGTTGCAGGCTCTGGACTATCATATGGCACGGATGCTTGGTTTGGGACACATTGATGTCATTCCGGATGCAGGAACAGCAGATCAGTTTCTTTATCGGTTAAGCTATAGTAACCGGAAATCTCTTAGCGATGCAACGCTTGTGAACTACAGTTGCCTGAGTTTGCCGGTTGCAAAAAGAGATAAGCGCGTACCTGAAAAACCATTGATGAGATCGCTTAAATATGGAATTCCGGTGAATGATGGAGAGATTAACACTGTATTTGATGGACAGGGTTATACGAAGCTGGACGATATCAGGGCGGTTAATATTGGTCGTGAGCCTTTCCCAGACGAAATTCCGGGTTATGATTTTTTTTCCGATAGTGCTCCGCTCCTGAACAATAATGCCTTTGAACATGGGACTGCAGTTTTTTATGGCATTGAATACAGAGCCGAAGGCACGTCTGGTTATGTAAAACCTGAGATTACCAACGCAAAGGCAATGGGGACGCCATATTATGCGTACGACAACGATTTTCCGGAAACGGGTGTACTGGAAACGGTTCCAGCGCTGGACGATCCAACGAGTTTATATATCCATTTTGAACAGGAGGCGGGTATTCATCATTATGCCATTTATGGAATCAACTGGTTTGGCAGGCCTTCTGCAATAAGCGATGAGGTAACAACAGATGTAACCGTATTTCCACTTAAAAATTCTTTAATCCCGCCAGCGGATCTTGCCGTTCAGTATATCCAGGAAGAAGATACACTGTTGTTTACCACTACAATTGAGCAAAACTGGCTGAAAGGGCGTACAGAAACTTTCCCAGGTCAGGATGTCAGTTTTACAAGGCTCACCTTTAACTGGCTGGATGTGGTAGATGTATCAAATCTGAAGCAGATTACCGCGCAGGCCCTTGAAAAGGTGGTGAGACCGGATAAGGTGAAGGTCTTTTTTAAACCAGGCATGCCCTTGGAAATCATCGGCGTGATCCGTAATATCCTTCCCGTAGCGGATTCTGATACACAATTGCGCTTGTACACCGGCAGCTATCTCCAAATTGACGGTGCACTGGTAGAACCAGCAATAGCTGCGGCAGACTTTTTTAGGTTTACTGATAGCCTTTTATCGACTGTTGATGGACAATATCATGTAATACGTGTAGAAAGCGGAACGGACTGGCCAGTTATTGTGATTGAAAAGATACTGGATGTAAGTTTAGTTGATGATGCTGAAGATCCCGGAGAGTTTGGAACATTGAAAACTTATTCTTCGCCGGATTTAAACAGCAGGTTTTCGATGGTTGAAAACTTAAGTAACCAGGCCAATTGGGAGCCTGTGGCAGAAGAGATATCGATCGTTAGCTTTACTGATCCTAACACACCAAATATTGAAGAGACAATTGATTCGGAAGGGAACATCACCAAACAATGGATTGGTGGGATTACCGGAAATGCGATTGTAACCCCGATGTTCAGTACACCAGCAGGGCCTGATGATGTTCCTGGTTATTACATGATCTCTTTTGACGCATCGGTTACGATGCCGCCTCATCCACAGATCAACCTTCCGTTTGATCCAGCCGATCCAGATAAAAATTCGCCGGACGCCTTACATATGGCCCATGTAGAATGGTATAGGGGAAGTGTAAGAATGACGCTAGAGGCTGAAGGAGAAGATAAAAAATTACTGGAGGTGCATGTCATTGACCAGTCGGGCGTGTTGACATTGTTCATTTACGATCCGACTTATATGGATACTCCAATTAAGGGGTCTACCGGTCCTGCCGATTTTGTGCAGGTTAACTTTCACCCCGGTTATAGGGTATATGTTTTACCGGAACCCCCACCTGTTTATGCTTTTAACAGGGATCATATTTTGCCCCTTAATGAGGATAACGATAAACGGACTTTGCTCGGTTTACAATGTGTAGACACGCGTCTTGGTGGAAGTGGCTTTCTTTCGCAAGTATCCGTGCCGGCAGTTCTGGTCGCCCAGAAAATTGAGGAGCCCATACAGTTTGAGGAACCTATTGTACCTGGTTTAAGGGTAAGACCTGATGCCACAGATAAAGCTGCATTTACTTTCGATATTCGTATTGCACCTGCAACTAATGGAACAAAGAGAAGCCCCTTTGGCTTTGAGTTTTTTCGCACCACACATGAGGATGTACTGTATGCTTTGTATGCGGATGAGACCGTAACCCAGATTTTTGCAAGTCTGGATGCGTTGGAAGCAGATCCATCCTATGATCTTAGGTACTATCAACTGGTGAACCTGATGTTTGATCCTGCGCAGCCTTCGCAGTTCAGGGTTTTCGATGCGACCCCGGAACCGTATGGTTTCCCGGCACCTGACAGACCTGGACTTACTGATCCAGGCGACAGCAATGCTGTGAAATTCGATAAATTTAAATCAGCGATCCGGCAGACACTTTTGCCTTTGACAGAGCAAACGCCTATTTTTTCTCTCCTTAAAGAAGGCTATCAAACGGAAAACAGGCTTCCGGTGATCAGGGATATAGATGGCAATTTACTGAGTGCATCGAATCCTGCCTTTAATCCTTTCCCTATGGTGAGGAAATTTGTTAAGGGTGGTGAACCTAATACAACTTACATCAGGTTTACGGATTATATACTTAGTGCATCGTCACGAAGCTTGTATTTTTATGCCGGAAATGAAGTGACAAACCAGCTTAAACCTGGGCTGCTGAGCTTATTTGCTGGCCCTGTGACTATTTTACATACTTCGCCCGCTGAGGCCCCGCTGATCAGTAAGTTTACCATAGCTACCCCTCCGGTTGCTTTTGAATCTATAGCGGTTGTTTTTCAGATTGCGCCAATGCAGTTTTCTGAACACATTTCGAGGATTCGCGTTTACCGTACCACAAACCTGTTTAAGGCGAATACGCTGCAAACTATGGACAGCTATTTTGATGTGGAGATAGAGGAAGGAGTGCTAACAGGGTATGAGATCACAGACAATTTTGAAGACCTGACGATACTGCCCCTGGGAGAATTGGTTTATTATCGCTTCGCAGGCATCCGTACCATTGTCAATGAGTTTGATGAATTTGAAGATGTGTTTTCTGAAGGTTCGGAGGTGGTTAGCGTCAGATTGATAGATACCATCAATCCGGATGCGCCTGATATCAGCTATGATGCCGTTGCTAATAAATTAAGCTGGCTGCCAACTGCAAACAACGGACTTTACTATTTATATAAACAGAACATTAAAGGCAACTGGGAAAGGATTTACACGGTGACGCCGCCCGACGTGAACCAGGAAATGGAATATGTGTTTCCCGAGCCATTGGTGTTTGAAGATGATGAAGGAAACAGGATCTATTACAGGTTTAAAGTACAGGTCCAAAACTCGTCGGGGTTGCTGAACCTGGTAGACAATGAAGTAACTATTTAAAAGAAGAAAAACCATTTAAAATATACAATTATGGCACAGATTCCACCTATTGATGACGCTTATATCAACGAGATTATAAAGTCCAACGGACCTTATAATCCCGCGCTGCTTAAAACTCAGGGACTTAAAATGCGCGAGTTAATTAAGTTACTGCGTGACCGTATGGAACAGGGTGACACTGGTGTGGTGCATACAACCGGTGATGAAAGCATTTCGGGGACAAAGACTTTTACTTTAATCAAGGCAGAAGGGCTTTCGGTAAATAACCTGGCCAACCCCTCTTTGAGTACGATAATCTCGCCTATAACCGGTGTGCAAACCAAATTGTTAAACATCACTGAAGGTGCATTTGGCGTGCAACTTTCATCATCAGTTTTATCGGCATCCAGATCACAGTTATTACCCGATAAGGATGGGGTCATTGCTTTGACTTCGGATCTGTCTGCGTTTGCCACATTATCAGAAGTTAACACAGAGTTGGCTTTAAAGATCGACAATACTGCAAGAGGTGTTCCGGGTGGGGTATCCACACTAGATGGCGGAGGTAAGATATTAACATCCCAACTTCCTGACAGCATATCAGGCGCATTAACCTATCAAGGCACATGGAACGCGACTACAAACACACCAGTGTTAGTTGATCCTCCGGCTTCTTCTACTAAAGGACATTACTATGTGACAAATGCAGCAGGGACGCAATTTGGAATTACCTTTGCTGTTGGAGATTGGATTGTATCAAATGGCACTGCGTGGGAAAAAGTGGATAATACCGATGCTGTAGCAACAGTATTTGGAAGGTTAGGAAATATATTAGCCAATGAGGGAGATTATAGTTCCTACTATCCATTGCTAACAGGTAGCTATGCTGATCCTTCATGGATTACTTCAATACCCTATTCTAAAATTACTGGTGCGCCTGTATTAACTGGTTATGTTGACTTAACCACAAATCAAACTATTGATGGAACAAAAACCTTCTTAGAAGAGTTATTTGTGAATGGAGTTAAAGTAGGTAAAGGCTCTGGAACTCAAAATGCAGCAAGTACTGCAATTGGAGCAAGTTCACTTCAAGCAAATACTACTGGGAGAGATAATGTAGGTGTTGGTTATGTAGCACTTCTTGTAAACACAACAGGAAGTCGTAATATTGCACTTGGTGGTTTTTCTCTTACTCACAATACAACTGGAAATAATAATACCGGAATAGGATACCAGGCACTTGTAGCAAATATAACTGGATCTAATAATATTGCAATTGGAGACAACTCACTTTATGCAAATACATCAGGAAATAATAATATTGCAATTGGATCACTATCTCTTTTAGCAAATACAGGCAATAGTAATATTGCACATGGGGTTCAAGCTCTTTCAGCAAATACCACAGGAAATGGCAATACTGCAATTGGACTTTCTGCTCTTCAAACAAATACAACGGGAAATAATAATACAGCACTTGGAAATGCTAACGTTTCAGTTGGAAATTTAGAAAATGCTACAGTAATTGGAGCAGGAGCTGTGGTAAATGAAAGTAATAAAGTACAACTTGGAAATGCTAGTGTAACTAAATTAGCTGTTAGTACAACAACTTTCACAGGACTAAATGGTTCAAATAAAACTTTTGTTCTACCTGCTATAGGAGGGATTCTAGCAATTAGTGTTAATGGACAGACCCCAGATGTTAATGGAAATATTAATATTCCTTCAGGTGGAACCTCACTTACATTAGATCAAGTTCTAACTGCGGGTAATACATCTACTCTAGGAATGAATGTAGGAAATGTAACTACAACTGGAGCAATAAATGTAGGTACTAATATTAATTTTGGAACCGGGACTATATCTCCTGGAGTTGCGAGTGCACTGTATAGGTCAGATCTTGGTTTAGTAATATCCACTAAGGCAGGAACAGGTACAGATTTTAGTTTGGTTGCCCCTGATGGAGGCATTATACTTAACGTAGGTACTGGAACTAAAAATGTTAACTTTACTAATTCACTTAGTGTAGGTGGACTATCTATTAACTCTCTTACAGTTAACACTGCATCAACAGGAACTAGATTGTTATCTAAAGGTCCAAATCTATCTACGCGAGGTAAGTTCACTCTCTCTGTAGCAAATGGAGCAAATGGAGCTGGAAGCGATATTTTAAATGTTTTGGAGTTAAATTCAGTAGGTGATGCGACTTTCTCAGGAAACGTAACAGCCCCTAAAGCAACAGTATCAGGCGCACCAGTTAACCCTACAGATGTGGTAAGGCTTATGGATGTTCCCATATTATCATCAGGAACTTATACGCCAACATTCACCGCATCAACAAATGTAGCAGCAATTGTTACGGGATATACTTCACATTATATTAGGACAGGAAATCAAGTTACAGTAACCGGAAGGTTTGGTCTGAGTGTCACCACTGCTTTAATTGGGACTATCTTTTACTGTACTCTCCCCATACCAAGTAATTTAAATGGGGGGGATGATTTAACGGGGTTGTTTACAGCTCAGTCATACGGAACATCACTCCCTGCTACCGGAGGTACTATAGTTGAAGAGTCAACTTTAGAGAGCGCAAAGTTTTATTTTATTCCTAGTGAAGCGGTTGCTCCGGGATACGATATAACCTTCTCTTTTATGTATACCGTTAAGTAATCCCTGAATATGAGAAAATTTATCATCAATCAGTTTGCGTTATCACATAGGTTAAGGATTCTATGGATATTCCCGAAGATGATCCACTCGGGCGCCATGTGTAATATTTCTTTAATAATGTTAAGTGGGTTTGCCACACTTTTAGATCCTGAATGGCCTACGCAAGTGTGTAGTGGGTATGGCTGATATGAGGAGTATCTCAAACAGAAAAGTCAAAAAATAAAACTATAAATATAAAACTATAAATAATGGAAGAAAAACAATTAACCCCGGCAGCAGCATTTGAAATCGTGTACAGGGCAACCGGCGCTTTACAATTAAACCGTGCCGACAATCAGCTTCTGGAAGCATCACTGAGAGTTTTAGCCTCTTTAATACCTAGTGAAGTCCCAGCTGCAGATAAAAGTGAAGCTGCAAAAAAATAATAACATCTTTCTTACCTTTTAAATTAGCGTTATGGCACAAATTCCACCTATTGATGATGCTTATATTAATGAGATTATTAAGTCGAACGGGCCCTATAATCCCGCACTACTGACAACTCAGGGTGTAAAATTTCGGGAGTTAATTAAGTTGCTGCGTGATCGTATGGAACAGGGGGATAGCAGCGCGGTAAAGGTAACCGACGATCAAAGTATTTCGGGTACGAAAACTTTTACACTGGTTAAAGCCGAATGGATTTCGGTAAACAATCTGATAGAAACTAAGTTGCTGAATCTGAATGCAGGTTCATTTGCAACACAGCTATCTTCTCAGGAGTTATCTACGTTCAGAACACAGATTTTGCAGGATAAAAGTGGGGTGATTGCTTTAACCTCTGATATTGAAGACTTAGCACCATATCAATTAAGATCAGAGAAGGGACAGTCTAATGGTTATGCAGGATTGGATTCTGGTTCTAAGCTATTATTAGCTAACATTCCTGATAGCCTATTGGGACAGGTAGAGTATAGTGGCACATGGAATGCTTCAACTAACACTCCTACTTTAGTTATTCCTTCCGATGTTAGTACTAAAGGACATTATTATATTAATACAGCCGTAGGCACTCAATTTGGTATTGATTTTCAAGTTGGAGATTGGATTATATCTAATGGTACTCAATGGGATAAAGTAGACAATACTGATGCAGTAATAACTGTGTTTGGTAGATTAGGAAATATACTGGCTGTAGATACAGATTATTCAGCTTATTACCCGTTGTTAACAGGAAACTATGTTAATCCTACATGGATAGAGTCATTGCCTTATTCAAAGATTACAGATACACCTAACCTTAGTATTTATGAGTTATTGACTAATAAGCAAAACTCTTTAATGGTTGACGGTTCCGGTGTTAAGTACCCAACTGTAGATGCGGTTAATAGTGGACTAGCTACATACCTACCTTTAATCGGCGGAACTTTAACAGGAGGGTTAAACGGGACAACTGGTAGTTTTACAGGGAAACTTTCTTGGGGAAGCGGTATTTCATCAGCAAATAGTATTACTAGTGGTACTACTAATGGTACAACGTTAAAAACCGGAACAGGATCAGTTAATGATCTTGTGATCGTAGGAAACGCAGGGGCTATTCTTAGCGTACCTACAGGTACAGTAGATGTATCAATTTCAGGCAATGTAACTGCCACTATATTTATAGGTGATTTAACAGGTAATGCTGCTACTGTAACTGATGGTGAGGTTACTACTAATAAATCAGGATCAATCTTCGGCCCAGATGCATTTACTAAATACCCGAACTTACAAGCTATAAGAGATGCACTAGCCACTAATCAAACTATAGGTGCTAATACGAGTGGTTCAGCTGCATACTGGGGTGGCTATTTTGCAGATTTGTCAAACAGTGTTACTAATTTAGTAGCGCCTATAGGCTTAGACGGTCTAAATACAGTAAAAAGGATACCTACTGCTGACATGCTAATGTACCTTGGATTTCCTACAGGTGTTATTGATTTACAAACTATTACTGATATAAATAACACTACTACTAATGGTGCTAACTTTGGTGGAGGTTTGTCTTGGGGCTCAGGTTCACTTGAGCTTAATAAAGGTAAGCTTTATAGTTCTTTTGCTATAGGAACAAACCTAAGTACTAAATCTGGATCTGTATATGACTTCCAATTAACATCACCTGACGGAAGTGGTATATTTAATGTGCCTACAGGTACCATAAACGCATCTTTTGCAGGAAATGTAGCAGCTGCCACCTTAACAAGTTTTGGTAAAATGAGTTGGGGTTCAGGCATAGCTTCTGCAAACAGTATTGTAAGTGGCACTACTAATGGAACTACACTAAAAACCGGAACAGGATCAGTTAATGATTTTACATTAGTTGGTAACGCCGGGTTTATAATGCAGGTTCCTACAGGAACAGCAGATGTTGCTTTTTCGGGAGGTGTTTCTGCTAGTGGTGGTTTCTTGGATATTTCTGGAACTGGTGGGGTATCTGGGAATATATATCAGGGTCAGTTCAACTCTTTTGGTGCAAGTTCTAAATCTGCAAGTCTTGGGTATAATGGGTTAGCTTTCAATACAGGTGGTTCTGGTCATTATTCAGCTATTTTAAAATCAGACAATATATTATCTACAGATAAAATATTTCAGTTCGGAAATACTGCAGGTACGGTTGCTATAAAAGAAGATATAAAATACGGGGCCACTCTTGTTACATTTGACGGTACAGCAACAGTGTTCAATATACCTCACGGCATGGGCAGCACTCCTGCTTCTTTTTCTGTTTCATTCGGAGATGCAGGTCAATTAAACTTCGTGCAGTCAGTCAGAACACTAGGCTCTACAAATATAACTTTTACATGTACAAATCCACCTACAGCAGGGTCACAAACTGTATACTGGCAAGTTTTTAAATAAATCTAAAACCAAATTAAATCATGAAATCTTTATTAATCCAACACATCAAGTTCAGAGACAATGGACCATTAGTGGCTACAGAAAGGTTATTGTTACTTCTGCTGTAGCTACGAATACATTATACTATGGTCCAAGTGCTTTAATAATTAATAGAATT
Organism: Pedobacter nyackensis; assembly: GCF_900176505.1. Taxonomy (GTDB): domain Bacteria; phylum Bacteroidota; class Bacteroidia; order Sphingobacteriales; family Sphingobacteriaceae; genus Pedobacter; species Pedobacter nyackensis. The sequence goes on from NZ_FWYB01000001.1 coordinate 259,903, forward strand.
TAAAAAATTGATAGCTGCAGTCACCGGAACTGTTGCATCTGGACTGTCTATTGATATTAGTTCAGCTGGATTTAGTCCTATATAAGTGTAATACTTACAGATAAGCAAAATGTCTCTCTGTTAAAGGGGCCTTAATAGAGTTAAAAAGTTATACAACTTCGGCAATAGTATTAAATATGTATTCTTCCAAGATACAGGGATATTAATAGGTGGTAAGCATTACTAAGGTTCTGGCTTCTTTAATACCGAATGAAGTCCCCACCGCGTATAAAAATGAGCCTGCAAAAAAATAATAACATCTTTTAACCCATATAAATTACGCTATGCCACAAATTCCACCTATTGGGGATGCTTATATTGATGAGATCATCAAAGCAGTAGATTCTTACGATCCATCCTTAAATAAAACACAAGGAGTTAAATTGCGAGAATTGATTAAGCTGATGCGTGATAGGATGGAGCAACAAATAGCTATGTCTGTAGCTAAGAAACAATCATACACATTGGTAGGTGATTCCCATATTTCCGTTAGTCCGGGTACTTATTTTGAACAACCCAGAACATTTATTGTGAACAGAAATAGTGGATCAGATGCTGTAATTAGTTTTGAGGATTATTCTGCTGGAACTGATAATGGCAAAGTGTATCATATTAAAAATATAGGGTTAAAACCTACACTTATAGTAAGTTCGGCTAATACTCCCTTTGATGGAGAGTCTTCTGTAGCACTAGCACAAAATGATAGTGTAGTAATCATGTCTGCAACGCTAACTGGTTCTGTAAATGCAGGGCCTAAATGGGTAATTATATCCAATACCAGGTTTAACAATCCTCCCTGATTCTCCATTTACCAAAGAAGCTAACAAGTATCTGAAAAAAAAGTAAAAATTCTTTAGAACAAATAATTACGCTATGCCACAAATTCCACCTATTGGGGATGCTTACATTGATGAGATTATTAAGTCAGTAGATCCTTATGATCCATCCTTAAATAAAACACAAGGAGTTAAATTACGAGAGTTGATCAAGCTGATGCGTGATCGTATGGAACAACAAATAGCTATGTCTGTAGCTATGCAACAATCCTATACAGAAGTAGCTGATTCTCATATTTCCGTTAGCCCTGGTACTTATTTCGCCCAGCCAACAACCTTTATCACAAACAGAAATAGTGGCGAAGATATTGTAATTAGCTTTGAAGATTACTCCAGCCCAGACAATCAGGGAAAAGTATACCATATTAAAAACATGGGTTTGACCCCTGCGATTGTAGTAAGTTCTGCAGGAGCGCTTTTTGACGGACAATCTACTATTACGCTACCTCAATATGCCAGCGTTAGCATTATGTCACTAAATTTACCGGAAGGTTCCAATACAGCGAGCATGTGGACAATTCTATGCAGCAAGGGAAAAGCAGCAGATGATATACTCAAAATGTTAACCCTGGAGGTTAACGGCTTACCGGCGAATATAGAAGTCTCAGTTAATGACGTAGTATGGCCCAACAGACAAAAGTCTTTTGCCGAGGGAACTGTTTTGCAGAATTTAATGGTCACAGCTATCGGCTATAGTATAACTCCTACTAACATTCCTAGTGTTACAATGGATGCAGACAAGACGCTGACCTTTGAGGCAGTCGAGATGGGTGACGATCCCATTTTATCTATTGTTGTTAATGGAATTCCTGAAACTTATGAGGTGGTGGCCAATGGTATCGTATGGCCCGGCAAACAAAAATCATTTCCATTCGGTACAGTGCTGGAGAATCTGGTTGTAACAGTTGAAGGTTATGACATTAATCCTCCGGTGGTAGAGCAGGTCGTTTTAGATGGGAATAAGACGTTAACGTTTACCGGACAAGGAATAATAAGTGATGATATTCTATTGGATGGTGCTACTAGAATTGTTTTAAACCCTACAATATTTACTAAAACTGGTAATACATATGTTGGTAATGTAAGTGAAGTATCAACAACAATGAGTGAGCGAATGATGGGAAATGGCTACTTTGCTCTACGGTATGAGCTAGATCAAGGATGTACTGTATACTTACTTCAAGATACTAGCTGGTCTGGTTATGTTGGATTCTACGCATACGATGGACTTATCTATGTTGATAACAATGGAGCACAAACTCAAATAACTGTTCCAGATGTTCATCAGTATTATGCTTTACGTAGAGTAGGTGGTGTTCTTGGGCTGTACTCAACGAATGATGGTGTGAGTTTCACTTTATTACATAATATAGGCACAATAGGTTACACATACATATCTTATAGCGCAATTGGAACAAATATAGTGTATGATCCACAGGTTCTTGGTGTAACAACATAATAACTTTAAACATGACAACAGCATATTTAACATACAATGAGGTAGAAAGACTACCTCAAACATTAACATTTAACACACCTTCTTCCTCTTTGTTGTGGGAGAAGGTGTGTTACTTGTATGCAACATCACCAGATCAGGTTAATCCTATTATATTTACAAGCTCAAATCCAACTGTACTTGATGTACAGTTGAAGAATAGTTTCTGGCAAGTAGAGTATTGCGGTGTAGGAACAGCAACAATAACAGCTTCCCAGGTAGGACAGCCCTCGGTTGTCAAGAGTATTACAGTTTCAGCTAAGCCGGCACCAACAGGTAGAGTCATTAATGTTGGTGGTTCAGGTGGAACATTATCAATAACTACTACTGATTTAGGGTTACTCCCCGGAGATACAGTGGTTATTGCAGGCGGGGATTATCATAATATTGGAATTACTGATATACTGATAACGGATGGTGAAGATCCTGTCACAGTTATTACCGATGGTTTGGTAAGACTAGTCGATGAATCGCATTTTAGTTTCAGGAATTTGCGCAATGTGGTCATAGATGGAAGTCGAGTTCCCGGAATTAAACATGCATTACTCGTAGATGGTAATAATTATAGAGGTATCTATTACGATAATATTAATTATGTCACTTTTAAGGGTATAGAAACAAGGAATATTTACGATTATGCCTGGTCTGCCGAGCAATTAGATGAGTTGGTTTATAATGGTACCGAGGATTCTTATCTAAAGGGTTGTAGATTTATTAACTGTAAATCTGATAATTCGTCTGCTTTTTTGAGCTCAGGTGGCTTAAATATTAATGAAGAGCCTAAATTACGTGGCCTTATTGTAGACTTTCAATTTATTGGATGGGAAATAGTGAATAGCAGTTCCGGTTCGTCTTTTTACATCAGTGCATGTCAGGATGTTCTATTCAAAGATTGTACATTTAACCATATCAATTGCCTTAACAATAACCATAATGGTGTTATCATTGCTAATGGGCATGCTGATATCAACAATTGCAGACTCACCAACTTTCAGGGCAACTTAATCAGGATGTGGCCATTCTCAATTGCAGATGGTCATCTTGGAAGCGGACCCAGAACATGTAAGTTTTATGGCAATCAGATTTTTACCAGCAGAAAATATGGTGCCTTTGAAGGCCAGAGCTTTCAATACTTTATGGAATCGGGGTTTACAACTTACTGTAATATTGATATTTTCAATAATACGTGTGGTAACATGAACCAAAACAATCCTACTGTCTATACCGGAACATTGTATGACAATTATGGTCTGTGGGGAGGAACAGCCAGGTTGTTTAATAACATTTTGATCGACCCGATTAATTCAGGTTCTAATAATGTTTTTATGACGTATAATTCTGGTGCTCCGGGCGGAACGGAAACGCAAACCGGCGAGATGCAGGAGTGGAACAACAGAGTTTATTATACACTTGCTGATGCTAAAGTTAATCCTGCTAACCTTGCCCCCCGAGTCGGTAATAGTGGTAAAGGAAAAGCAACAAGCAACACTGCTACTTTAGTATTTACACATGACAGATACGGTAATGCAAAGATAGGAAATATCGGAGCTGTACAATGCAGTGATATGATATTGCCGGCTACGCTGGTTAACCCCACGATTCCGGGCTTAGAACCTCAATTATTAAATCCATCGAGTGGCTCTGATGCAGCCACTTTCCAAATAGACTGCAACGCATCCTTAAGTCCTATAGGTATTAAAAACTATGATTTCGAGAGAAATGGCCAGCTCATAACAACCCGGGGCGGGTATTGCAGAGATGGTAAACCTGATCCATCTGCTGATAGTGGACTTAGTGCATGGACGGCCTATACTTATAAATGGAGAGCAAGGGATTGGAGAGATCAAGTTAGCGAATGGACCATCGCACACACCTTTGCAACAGAAAGTGAGACATCAGAGAACGGTTTGGCAACTGCTTTGACCCTGACAAAAATAACAGGCGGAACCTTAGTTAATACCAATGGCGTATATTCTGCCACCGGCAATGCTGTATTGGCAAGTACCGGAATTGTAGTTCCTGCCGGTTATGCAGCCAGGCTCATTATAGATGTAAATGTCGGGCAAGGGATCTTAGGTTGGGCAACCAGTTCTGTTCCGGGGAGTGCAACGGATATTATAGCAGGTATAACTACGAATGGTGATGCAGGTAGATATGAGTCATTTTCGCAAGGTGTATACAAAGATCTGAGAGATACTGAAAACCACAATATACTGATTAGTTTATATATTGATTACAATGGCAATTCCTGGTGTGAAAAAAGCAATGATGGAATAAGTTGGAACAAACCCGCTAATCAGTTAACAAGCTACTACTTCCTGGGAGAACCTAATTATGGCGCAAAACATATTGTAGCTTATATTCCAACGAATAGGGTTTTAGGGCATCCAAGGATAGTATTTTACCCTGAGCCCTATGTCATAGCGCCCTAGCCCGAATGGAATGGCCTATTATCATATTTTTGAGGAGTAAGGCTCGGCTCTTATATATTTTTTAGTCAGTAGCAGGCCAATACTCATAATTAGACTTGAGCCTAATACTACTACGAATAAAAACGAAGTCCCTACCTCCGGTATTTTAAGTGCCGGAGGTAAATTAAAATAAAGCAAAATACTAATCAAACCTCTTGGTGCAATAAAGCTCTCCGCGCCACTGTTTTCCTTCCTGAAAAACCTGAGGTAAGCAAACCTAAGCACAAATATCGAGGCCAGCATAATTAACCCATTTACAATCACTACCTGATCATTCAGCTCATAAATATTCATCGTAAAGCCGAAGATGACAAAGAAAAACGTGCGGATAATGAAAGCACTTTCTGCTGATAGTTGGTATAGTTGGGTCAGATCGTTCGATAAGTTTTTGTAGATAAATTTACTTCTGAACCAGGCATGTTTAATGGTATCTGCATTATTCAGGAACAATCCAAAAGAAAGGATGAGTACCAGCGAAGAAAGGTGATAAGATTGACCAATTGCATATACCATAATGAGTATAGACAGGATTAGAAAGAACTTGATATGATGGGAGATCTTACCCATGATATAAAGTAGCAGAATACAAGATATGGCCGATACAATAACAATAAGCACGGTACTTCCCGCTAAACCCGTAAAAGAGGATACTGAAATATTAGGGTTGGAAATGGCAAAGTTGAATAAGATGATCCCTAGGATATCCGAAAAGGAGGATTCATAAATGATATATTCCTTCCCCTTTTTACTAAGCGCTGCGGCCGAGGGTATAGCTATGGCCGAACTGACAACACTAAAAGGAATGGCATTGGCAAAGCAGATGTAGAGGTCTCTTCCTGAAATCTGGTAAATGATATAGGTGATTACCGATACTGTAGCTATCAGAATAAAAAAAGCCGATAAAAAGGCCCCTTTTATCAGCTTGTTCTTTTCACGCTCATATTTGAGCTCCAATGACCCCTCGAAGACAATAAGAATTAATCCTACTGTCCCTAAAGTGGGTAAGATCGTTAAAAAATTAAAAGTATGCAGGTGAAGGTTATCCACCAGAATACGAAGGCCAATTCCTAAGATCAGTAATAATAAAACTGAGGGCAATTTGGTTTTACTAGCCACCAAATCGAACAGGTAAGAAAATATGACAAGGCCGCTTAAAATGATAAGTGTTGTGTATGTTGTCATGTTTTCTTGTTGATTAGGGATCCTAAATTAATACTTGTTTTTTCAAGTTTTTACTTGTTAAAACGTCCCTTAAAGTAAGAATTATTCTGGAAAAAACAGCGCTTTCAGCTCTAAAGCGTCATGAGCCTTCATTTTTCCACCCAATATTAAACGCAATTGTCTTCTTCTTAAAGCCCCTGCAAATAGTTCTTTTTCTTCATCCGTTTCAGGGAATAGTTCCGGAACAGGGATCGTTCTTCCGGTTTGATCTACTGCTACAAAAGTATAATAAGCTTCATTTGATTTCGCTCTGGTACCTGATGGAATATTCTCTGCCCATACATCTAGTCTTACTTCGACAGAAGTATTGAAAGCGCGGGTTACCTTGGCTTCAATAGTAATTACGTCCCCTAGTTTAATCGGTTGTTTAAACGATACATTATCAACTGATGCAGTAACAACGATCCTGTTGCAGTGTTTTTGAGCAGAAATTGCAGCTGCAATGTCCATCCAGTGAAGCAATCGGCCTCCCATTAAATTGTTAAGGGTATTGGTATCGTTTGGCAATACCAACTCATTCATAATGGTGAAAGAGTCTTTCGGGCTTTTTATTTTTATACTCATAACTTCTGCAAAAGTAAATAAAAATGAACATACATCAGCAGAACGGATGAATGGGGGACTACTTTCTTAAAGTACTGATGTTGCTATAGCCAATCAGTTCTTCCCATCTCGCACCCGGTTTTCTGTAGTATGCATAAACCTGGTAGGTATTTGCAGTTTCAAAGAATGAACCTTCAAAAATTGCCTGGTCAGTTTTACCGGTTTCCTTATTCAGCCAAACATATTTGTAGTCGTACAAGCCCTGTTTCAATAAGATATTGCCGTAAAAGCGACGCTTTGAAGCGTCATAAGTCATTTTACTGCTTTCATCCAGTATATAATTGTTAAAACGACCTACCACATAGACATCCCCATTGGAAGTAGGAGGGGTAGCGTTTAAGGTGAAAAATATACGGGCATAATCGCTATCTGTATTGTTATCTCTTCCATCGGCATTGCGGATAAAGAAGTTGCCATTCTCATCTACCAGATTGGTGTACTTCGGCTTATTTCCATTTACATCTTGAAACAAGACGACTTCGTTGCCCAGGTTTCTACTAATCTCCTGCACATTCTCTCCTTTGTATCGGAAATTGCGGATGTCAAATTTCCTAAACTGATTGCCTCCTGGGAAATCGTTTGCAGTAATTTCGCTGTATACCAATGAACCCGGTTTGATGAAAGAAGGTTTGGTGTTTACAATAGCTGTTTGCGGATTGCCATTTTGCATCACTATAGCCTTCAGGTCGGAATGCGAATTCTGTATTGGCGTTTTGTGGAAGATCGTGAAATTGATCTTTTGGTTGCTAAATCGCAATGGTACCTGCGAGCTGGCGATAGCTTCGATGCCGATATCCACCATGTTTTCTACAATATAAAAACGTTGCGAAATGACAGGCTTTTGCTGATTACCGTCCTCATAAACCTTCAGGAGATAGTTCCCCGAAATTTTAGGCTTAATCTGATCATTGGGCAGGGTAAGCTGGTAATTTGTATATTTTTGAAGGGTATTGAACGAATATTTATAATTATTGATGCGGTCTTCGGATATGCCATCAAGGTAATCGATGGTAGAGATTCGTGATGATTTCCAGTCCGAGGTGCAATGCTCTACGGTATACCAGTAAATTTTGCTGCCACCATTCAGGTCATCAAACGAAAATACCAGCTGCTCGTTCGATTTTAGTGTGATAACAGGGATGGATTGTTCTTTTTTAGCGTTGTAACATTGCACAGTTTTAATCTGCGGCAAGTATACTTTATTGTCGTAAACAAACTGCTGGTTTTGTGCCCCGGCAATTTGAATGCTCAATAGGAGCAAAAAGAACAATCCTATCCGTTTTATCATTTCGTTTCCAGTTCCATAATCTGCGAAGCCAAATCTTCCCAGTTTTTTTGTGCTGTATCCAGCAAGAATTTAGCTGATGAATATTCCTTATTGGCTTCTGCTAATTTGCCTGCGTTCGAATAAACCCCCTCATCAGCAATTTTTGCTTCAATGGTTTTTACGCTTTGCTCAAAAGCGGCAATTTCCTGCTCCATTTTCTGCAACTGATCATTCAGTTTTTTAAGCTGTTGCTGTGCATTCGGAGTAGTTTTTACCTCAACCTTAGGTTTTACTTCTTTCTCCTGTTTTACCGGGATACTTGTAGGAACCGGTTGCGGTCTTTTAGCATTCCATTCTTCATACTCTGCGTATGTACCTGGATATTCCTTAATGTCTTTATCTTCGATGAACCAGATCTTATTGGCTACATTATCAAGGAAATACCTATCGTGGGATACTGCAATGAAAGTACCTTCATACTGCTGTAAAGCCTGGATTAGGATGTTTACAGATTGTATGTCAAGGTGGTTGGTAGGCTCATCCAGAATCAGGAAGTTCGAATCAGTAGTTAATGATTTAGCCAGGGCAACCCTCGACTTTTCTCCTCCTGAAAGTACCTTGATCTTTTTGAAAACATCATCTCCCGTGAAAAGGAAACAGCCCAAAATACCACGAAGCTCGGTATCGGTATGCTTAGGTGCAAAAGCCTGTAGCTCTTCTAAAATGGTATTTTCAAGGTGTAATGATTCCAGTTGATGCTGTGCAAAGAAGGTGGTGGTTACATTGTGACCTGTTTCGCATGTTCCTTCAAATCCTTCGGCACCGGCAATCATACGCAATAAGGTAGATTTACCTTTACCGTTGGCACCAATCAGGGCAATTTTATCTCCCTTTTCAATTAAACCATCCGCTTTTCTAAGAATTTCTATATTAGGATAGCTTTTATAAGCGTCTTCAATACGGATTACATGACGACCTGAAGGCTTTGAGAATTTAAACTGGAAGTTAACCGTTGGGTTATCATCGTCTACATCTTCTACACGTTCCAGTTTATCCAGGGCTTTTATCCTTGATTGTGCCATTTTAGCTTTTGATGCTTTGGCTCTGAAACGTTCAATTAATTTTTCTTCCTGCTTGATCTTAGCCTGTTGGTTTTTAAACTCTCCTTTTTGGATTTCACCTCTTAGTGCTTTTTCCTCTAAATAGAAAGTGTAGTTACCAGCGTATGGAGTAAGTTTTCCTTTGCGGGATTCAACAATCTTGTTGACAACTTTGTCTAAGAAGTATCTATCGTGAGAAACAATCACAATAGCGCCTTCAAACCCAAGTAAGTAAGTTTCCAGCCATTTGATGGAAGGTAAATCCATGTGGTTGGTCGGCTCATCCAGTAATAGGATATCCGGGGTTTGTAAAAGGATTTTTGCAAGCATTACCCTCATCCGCCAACCTCCCGAAAAGGTATTAAGCGGTCTGTGTTGGTCTTGAGTACTAAAACCCAAACCAGCCAGAATTTCATTAGCGCGGTATTCGATGTTATATCCGTCTAAAGCTTCAAATTCCTGTTGCTTATCGCTCAGTTTATTTAATACTTCTTCTGAATAATCTGTTTCAATCTTTTTTAATAATTCTTCAATTTCATCGTGCAGTTGGTTCTGGCGCTCAAAAGCCTCCATTGCTACGTGCAAAATGGTATGATGTGAATCGTATGAAAGTAAATCCTGGTTCAGGTAGCCAATTTTCAAGTCTTTCGACATAGAAATCGAACCCGAAGAAGGTGCGTATTCTCCAACAATTATTTTTAGTAAGGTAGATTTTCCCGTTCCATTGGCACCAATAAGCCCAATTCTCTCTCCTGGTTTAATGTGCCAGTCTGCTTCATCGTATAATGCCCTAGAGCCCAGCAGGAATGTTAAGTCGTTTATAGAAATCATTTGGGTGCAAAAATACACTTTTGCAGCTAATTTTCCTCAACGTTCCTTATCTTCGCGCCATGTATCAGCTAATTAAACCTATATTTTTCAAGTTCGACCCTGAAAAAGTGCATTATTTTGTAGTTCAACGCTTAAAATGGTTTAACGATCATTTTCCATTGGGCAAAACAATTCTGCGCAGCAGCTTTGATGTGAACATTAAAGGTCTGGAACGTGAGGTCTTTGGAATTAAATTTAAAAACCCGGTAGGACTTGCAGCTGGTTTTGATAAGAATGGCGAGTACATCGAGGCGCTAAGTAATCTAGGCTTCGGTTTTATTGAAGTCGGCACGGTAACGCCATTGCCACAAACTGGTAATGATAAGCCAAGGATGTTCCGTTTGGAAGAAGACAGCGCGCTGATTAACCGAATGGGCTTTAACAACAAAGGTGTGGATACGCTTGCAGAAAGACTGAGACTATTAAAGAGTAAGCATAGCGATATTGTTGTGGGTGGTAACATCGGTAAAAATAAAAATACCCCGAATGAAGATGCCGTAAGTGATTATATCAAGTGTTTTGATCGCTTGTTTGATGTGGTTGATTACTTTGTAGTGAATGTAAGTTCGCCAAATACGCCCGGATTAAGGGAGTTGCAGGAAAAGGAGCCATTGATGAATCTTTTAAATACGTTGCAACAACGTAATAGTAAAAACGGAGTATCCAGACCTATACTATTAAAAATTGCTCCTGACTTAACCAATGAGCAGCTGGATGATATTGTAGAGATTGTATTGGAGACCAAAATAGCGGGTGTTATAGCAACGAATACGACGATAGACAAAAACGGTCTGTATAGTCCGGAAAAGGTGACTAATGAAGCTGGTGGTTTAAGTGGTAAGCCTTTAACGGTACGCTCAACAGAAGTGATTAAATACATATCTGATAAATCGAATAAAGCTTTCCCTATCATTGGGGTTGGTGGAATTCATACTCCTCAGGATGCTAAAGATAAGCTGGAAGCAGGTGCATCTTTAGTTCAATTGTATACCGGCTTTATTTATGAAGGTCCTGGTATCGTGAAAAGAATCTGTAAAGAATTAGTGAAGTCTTAGTCTATGGCTGAATGCCGTTCGGCATGGGCTTAAAAAAGAACACCCAGAAGTGCTAAAAGCGCTCCTGGGTGTATATGGCCTCAATATGTAATAGTATCGAAATTAATCAGCAAGCGTTCAATGATTTGAAGCTTAAACGTTTGCTTAACCATGGTGCAAATGTAAGAAAAATATTCGAATAAGCACCATCTGTCCTTCATGTATACTAATAAAAATGCTTTTTCATTGCTTATGCCCTGATTACGAGGAGTGTTTTTTTTGTGAATGTAGTGTTTGAAGGTAGTAGTATAGCGAGCAGTACGAAGACTAAGCTGTTTCCAGGAATTGAAAGGTGGAGTTTTTGAGCATAAAAAAAGCACCTCTGTTTTGCAGAGATGCTTTAATGTTTTTAGTTAAAGAGAACTTATGCTTTAGCAGTAAGTTGAGCTAAAACAGCGTTGTTTTTAGCTAACTGATCTTTACTAGATTGTCTTGATCTGCTACCCAATTCGATGTTAGTAGCTAATTTTAAAAATTTCACATCTAATTTTGCGAAAGTTTTATTTCTTCTGTCTTTTCTTTTTAATCTGGTAACTGCCATGTCAATCTTTTTTATTTATTAATAAATCTGGAGGTCGAGAGCGGATTCGAACCGCTGTAGGAGGTTTTGCAGACCTCTGCCTAGCCACTCGGCCACTCGACCTGTTTTAAATTCAGGTTGCAAAAGTAATGATTTAAAATTAGGATGCAATTTATTTTTGAAAATTTCTGCAGATATCTGCACATAATATGGCGGCAGAGATCGCAACGTTCAAAGACTCAGCGCCTCCGGTGCGTGGAATAGTTACCGGATTTGTAATTAATTTCATCACCTCAGGAGTAATTCCTTGTCCTTCGTTACCTAAAATCACCAATCCTTCCTTGCCCCAGTCTGTTTTATACATGCTTTTTCCGTCTAAAACAGCACCAAATATGGGCATTTTAGTGTTTTTTAAGACTGAAGGCAGGTCTTCGTAGTAAATATTTACCCTGCTTAAGGATCCCATTGTTGCCTGGACTGTTTTTGGATTGTAGACCTCTACACAGTTGTTTGAGCAGATGATTTGCTTAAAGCCAAACCAATCCGCTGTGCGGATAATGGTACCCATGTTTCCTGGATCCTGTATACCGTCGAGCACCAAAGAAAAAGTATTTTTTAGAATTTCTGTATTAAATACCGGAGGCTTGGGGATGTTTACCAAAGCCAATATTCCCTGAGGGGTTTGTAAAGTACTAATCTTGTCCAGTTCCGCGTTGTTTACTTCAAATAACTTTATATTTGCCGGTAGCGCAGGGAGTAACGCATGATATTGGGGCAGGTAATAGATGCTGTGTACCTGAAAATTGGATTGAATAAATTCTTCAATGGATTTTATACCTTCAATAATAAATATCCCGTTTTCTTTGCGGTACTTTTTTTGATGTAACGATTTTATAAAACTTATCTGAGATTTTGAAAGCATACCACGATTATAAAAAAAATGTCTTGTTTCGTGCAATATTACTATTTATTATTGTTTTTGTTACAGCATGTTCATCAACAAAGTACATTGCGAATAACCAGTCGATCGTGAAAAAGGTAGTCATTGACAGCGTCAATAAACAGTTCGAAGAGGAAGTTTACAATTATATTCAAAAAGATATTCGTCCTACGGCCAAGTTCAGTATCAACGTGCTAATCTATAATATGTTCAATACTAAAGATGGACGTTATAAAACAAGTAACATCAGACCTTTGGGTACGCCTCCTCCGATTCTGGACAGTACGTTAGTTGAAATTTCGCGCAATCAGATTGAAAAATACCTGAAGAGCAAGGGCTATTTCAATGCAACTGTTGAGTCGGATATAAAAGTTAAGAATAAAAGGGCTGAAGTTTTTTTTAAAGCGCATCCCGGAACGGCTTTTTCGGTTAACAAGGTGACCTTTGAAATTCCGGATGAACAGGTTAAGTCACTATATTTTTCCAATAAAGGCGTATTCACCCACTTGAAGGAAGGAATGCGGTATGATGACGATTCTTTAGCCTATGAGCGGGATCAGATTCACCAGTTGCTGAGGCAACATGGGTATTTTGATTTCTCTCGTCCTTATGTTAAGTTTTCGGTAGATTCTAATCTAAATGTAAGCAAGGCCAATGTAACATTGATTATTGATAACCCCCTCGATAAACCTAAACACGAGCAGTTTAAAATAGGAGAAATTAATATTTTGGTTGCGCCTAATTCAGATGGTTTCCCTCCGGATTCCACCTATAAAATGAACGAGCGGATTTTTAGGGGACTAAGGTATACTGACCTTTCGAAGAAGTTCCGGAGAAATCCGATTACCAGGTATAATTATTTGCAACAGGGGCAATTGTATGATGTCAGAAATGAGAATTTAACATACGATCGCCTATATGAACTTAACGTTTTTAAAAACGTTAAAATTGATTACAACAGGCCTGCCGACAGTTTGAATGTGGTAAATCCGGTAATTCAACTGATTCCTCAAAAGATCATGAGCAACAGGATTGAAGGAGAGGTGCCTTTTAATGCTGGTACCGTCGGTTTTACGTTGAGTAATACTTATACCAACAATAACCTTTTTAGGGGAGCAGAGCGGTTTGAATTTCAAATTAAGGGAGGTTTGCAGGCGAGACTGGGGCAAGGTAATTCTGTTTTCAGTGAAATTTACCAGCGGGATTTTTCTGTAAGTACAAATCTTAAGGTACCGCGTTTGATGATCCCTTTTATGCGGGCCAGACCGAGTAGAGGAGGAATGCCACATACCGTATTCTCGGCCAGTTATGTTTACGCGTTGCAAAAAGATCTTTTCCAGCGTAAAGTAGTCCTTACTTCTGTGGCCTATGAATTTATGGAAACAAGGTCTAAATTTCACTCCATCACACCTATAAATTTCGAATACAGGGTTGGTGGCTTGTTGTTTGATCCTGAGGATCCGACGAACCCAAATTACGAAATCGTTAATAATAATCTGTACAATCTGGCCTTGTTAACCAGAAGGAATGTGACTTTCGGTATTAAGTATACCTATTCAATGAATGCCGAGAAATTACTTACCACTGGAAATTTCCTATATTTTAGGGGTGATATGGATATGGCAGGTAATATGCTGCAGGGTTTTACGCGTCTTTTAGGGCGTAAGCACTATCCTGAAAATGATGATTTTGCAGAGGTCTTTGGTTTGCCATTTAACCAGTATGTACGACCTGAAGTTGATGTGCGCTGGTATAAAGGGTTGGGTGGAGAACAGCAATTTGTGGCCAGGTTAAATGCCGGTATTGGTTATGCATATGGCAATTCTGTGGAAGTGCCTTTTGAGAAAAAGTTTTACGCGGGTGGATCAAGTGGCGTACGTGCCTGGCAGGCCAGAACCCTTGGCCCTGGAAACTATAACAGAGGGGAAACCATTACAAGTGAAGTGGCAAGAAGAGCGCTTTTTGGTCTCGATCAGATTGGAGAGCTTCATATCGAGTCCAACCTGGAATACCGGTACAAATTGCTGAATAAATTTTTTGGTGCAAAGCTTAAAGGTGCAGTCTTTTTAGATGCAGGAAACATTTGGAATGTCCAAAATGGTTCATCGGAAACAAGATTCAATCTTAAGTCTTTAGGTAATCAGATCGCCATTGGGGCAGGTACAGGATTCAGGTACGATGTTCAGTATTTTGTATTCAGGTTTGACGTTGGTTTAAAGCTTAAAGATCCTCAGTTTAGGGGCTCTGATCAGTGGGTAATCAGTAAGTTCCTGGGGGGCGGAAAAGCCTTTAGGGATGCTTATGATGCAGCCAATACGCCAGATAGTTATCGCTTTGTACAATACAACTTTGGTATTGGCATGCCCTTTTAAAACATCGTCTTTAAACCATCGAATATAGTTTCGAAAAAGGTAGATAAGTTTAGTCCGTTGCTGTGGTTGAAGTAGATGTAAACAATCAGAATAATCACTGCAACAATGATAAACTTTCTGAATGCAAAGGCAAAAAACACAATAAGGGCAGGGAAAATAATGAGCCACATGCTATTGATGGCATAAGGGTTTAATGTACCATCTTTTTTATACACATAAAGTAGTTTGCTATGCGTGCCGGTATCATTTTGGTGTTTGATATAAACAAATGCCGAGCGTTCCAGCTGTAAGGGTAGTATAGCTATCCCATCGTGAAAAGTTACCGGTTGCGTAAAGCCGCTTACACTAAACGTATAAGTGCCATTTATCTTTTCCTGAGGGTTATCTAATGAATCGGCAGCTATGATGGCCAGTTTGCTATTTTTAAGTAGACTCTCCTTAACCACAAAATTATTAATGGCTGCTTTTTGTGCAAAGGCCGAACCACTGATTGTTAAAAGCAGGAACAGGAAATAAATTTGTCTCATTCTATGTAATCGTTTATGATAAGAAATTAGTTCAGTGTATAAATGCTGTAAGTTAATACGGTTGCAAAACTTACCCATAAAATATAGGGTATGAAAAGCAAGCCTGCGCGCTTATCAATTTTGTAGAATGTGATTGCATTTACAATGACTACAAACAGCAGGAATACCGATTCAAAAACAGCTACGCCGATTTGATGGGCATAAAAGAAAATAAAGGACCACATGACATTCAGCATCAGTTGGATGAAATAAATGGCTATGGTGCGGGGAAAACGCGTAATGGTATGTCTCTTTTGCCATACCAGATAAGCTGCTATCCCGATAGTGATGAATATAGCTGTCCACACCGGTGCGAAAATAGAGTTGGGTGGATTGAATGAAGGTTTTGCCAGACTAACATACCAGGTGTTTACAGAACTGGCTGTAAAAAAGGCGCCTAGTGCTCCAATAGCAAGAGGGATGGCAATGTTAATGGCGAAGGCAATGGGATTGAATTTCATGGTAGGTAGATGTTAGCGCTAGTTTGGTGTTGAGGTAATCAGCATATTGAAATTATAATACAATATGTCTCCTTTTTTCATATGGTGTTCGCCGCTATAGTTATCAGCCAGAATGGCTTTCCCTTTTTGTTCGATATGAATACCGCCCTGACCTTCGTTAGACCATGATACAGGCCTATTTTTGTGCTGCTGGTCAGTCAGTTTATATTGCAGGCCGCCGCTTACATTACCAACCCAAACTTCATCCTGATTTACATTGCCTGCATTCCATTTCCAGTCTACCACTTCTGGTCTCAAGCCTTCCTTAATACCTAGTCCTTTAATTGACTTTGCTGCTTCTGTTGTAAAGGGGATATGCAGACGGATGTTTTCGAGGTTTATATCATTTAAAGCCGTGATCTTAACCGTATATGTTAACATGCCATCAGCTTTAATAACACCATTAATGTCCATGTTTAAGCTGTCGGAAGTATTTTTAACTGTCCAGCTTACTTGTCCTTTTTTTGTGCTTTTGAAGTCGGACTCCCCATTTTTCCACTTTATATCTTTATGAGTGGATGCATTTACAACGTGAAAATGAATGGGTTCGGTAACCAGGTTAAACGAGGTTTTGATCATTGCGGGTAATCCATCTGTATTTATATCCAGTTGTTTTCCGGACATTGATATGCTTTTGTCTTTTAAAACAAGCGCGGTAGAAACATTTTGTGCGGCCGCACTTTTAGCCAGCAGTATGAATAGGAATAGGGCAATTGTTCGGTTCATCAGAAATAGCTTGATTAATAAAGTTCTTAAAAGTAGAACTTTTTAGGCATAATTCTATTTTTCAGGATTCAAGTTTACGGGTCAGGTATACGATTTCCTGGATAGATTCGTCCATTTGTATAGCGGTATGCTTCACTCTGGCAAGTAATTCAAGGTTACCAGGGTCATTGGGCTGTTTGATATTAAAGAGCTCTACAAGACCAAGTAGGTTAGATACCGGACCACGAATCTGGTGGGCCTGTACCCAGGCAATTTCTTTAAACTGTCTGTTCTGACTTTCTATTTTTTGCTGATAGCTCTTTTGGTCGGTATTGTCGATAAAGTATATGGCAAGCCCGGTATCAGTAGGGTAGGCATTTACGGAGAGCCAGCGGGAAATAACAGGGTTGTATTCTTCGAAATGAACGGATATATTTTCGTTCATAGCTTTATGGTACTGCGTATAGAAATCCAGGTCGATGACTTCGGGAAAAGCATCCCATAGATTTTTTCCAAGTAATTCTTCTCTGGTATGTTTTAGTATTCTTTCAAACTCTTTATTGATATAAGTAAACTCCCACTGTTTATTAACCGTGAAAAAGCCATCTGTAATACTTTCCAGGATGTTTTCTATTTCTCTGGCTTTTTCCTTTACTGCTTGTTCGGATTTAACACTGCTGTCGATATCAATAGCCATCACCAATTTACAATTTCTGTTTCCGAACATGATCTGGTGGGTGAAAACATGCACATAAAATAGTTCTCCATTTTTGCGTTTATGCTGCCAGATACCGGCATTTGAATACTCGGGCGGTAGTTCACTATTGATTTTATAAAATGCTCCAAGCTCAGTTTCCGGGCGAATATCTTCAGCTGTTAATTGAATAAATTCTGTTCTGGCATAACCATATTGCTTTAAAGCGGCCATATTGACTTCCATAAAACGATAAGTATCCTTTTCGTAAATGTACATAGGGCTTGGATTTTCCCTAAAGATATTGAGATAGTTGTGTGTGTTTTTTTTTCGGTTAATGGACAGTAGAATGGTTTTTTTTAAGAGTATTGGGTCTGTCCAGGATTTTAGTAGCCAATCATCGGCTCCGGCAGGTAGTATTTGCTGTTCCGAAATTGTTGAAGTCACGATAATTATAGGAATCTCAGGAAAACAGGTGTTTATTTTCAATATAGTGGTGGAGGCATCTTCCATATTTTCTGTAACAAACAGAATTACTTCATAACCTGGGTCGGGCTTCTTTTTACATGCGGATGCCAGGCGTGTAAAAAGTTGATCTTTTCGGTATCCAATGTTTAATAGCTGGATGTTGAGCGAATCATCAAAAATGTCGTGATGGTCCTCCTTAACGATTAATACATTTTGATTGAACATGATAGGTTATGTTAACACTAGTTGAGCATCCTACATACGGGTTATGAATTTATCGAAATTAATGTTGAGATCAAAATATGATTATGTAAAATATTCTGGCTCAGATAGTAGATTTTTTTGCAGGGGTTTAGTATCTTGGAAGAAAAAAACTAGATTATGAAGAAAATACTTGTATTGGCATTGGTTGCAGGGATGTTTGCAACCTCAACGGTTTCGGCACAACAGGATAAAAGTAAAAGAGCTAGTCCACCGGCCGTAGTAAAAGAAACCCTTAATTCGGGTACAGTAGTAACGATTGATTATAGCCAGCCTTCTGTTAAGGGCAGGACCATTGGAAAAGAAATTGCTCCATTTGGAAAAGTATGGCGTACAGGTGCTAATGAGGCTACTATATTTGAAGTAAGCAAAGCCGTGAAAGTTGATGGTAAAGCATTGGCTGCCGGTAAGTATAGCCTGCATTCTATTCCTGGTGAAAAAGAATGGACGCTTATTTTTAACAAAAAATGGCAGAAGCCGGGTACTGAGTACAGCGAAGCAGAAGATGCTTTAAAGATTAAAGTTAAACCGGTAAAAGCAGCTTCTTTTACGGAGAAAATGACCTTTACTGTGAATAAATCGGGGAAAGTAGCTTTAGTATGGGGTGATATTTCTGTTCCTTTTACAGTAAAGTAATTTGATGTGGATTTTAATTAAATGAATCCATATATTTGCGCTCCTGTCTCCGTAGTTCAATGGATAGAATTTTGGTTTCCGGTACCAACGATATGAGTTCGAATCTCGTCGGGGACACCCCACGATACAGCGTCTGAAGATCAGGCGCTGTATCTATTTTTATAGCACTCAATTTACTATTAATCAGCCATATAGCTTTGACGATAATGTTGACTCTAGGAGTTCGATGTTCGGTTCCATCAAAGTCGATTTTTTCGGGGAAGAGTGAACTTAATATGTGTCTTTGTTTCATTATCTCGGCATTTTCAAAGATTTTATCAAGCTTCGAAAAGCTGGAAATGATTTTTTCAGCCAATTTATCGATGTCAAGCCGGATCACTTTCTGATCTGATAATTCGTGTAATTTGGCCTCCAAACGGGCTATACTCGCCTCACAGTCCATTTTTATCTCTTTATAGTCGGCAGAGTCAATCTCTTCATCTAGCAACAAACGCCTGGCTCTGACCATTTTTTCATTCTGTTTAGTCAAATCTTTCATCACCAGATCTTTTGCGTTAAAATCGCTTTTAGTTCGATTTCTGTATACTGAGGAAATTGCCAATTTTAACAGCTCCACACCCGCCGGAGTAATCATCCAAGTGCGCAATAAATCCGAAAACAGCTTGTTTGTTTCAACTGCATTATAGCGTACCCCACAAGTGGAGCTGCAATGGTAATAATAGTAATGTTGGTACTTACCTTTTGA
The DNA here is from genome assembly GCF_900176505.1 of Pedobacter nyackensis. Taxonomy (GTDB): domain Bacteria; phylum Bacteroidota; class Bacteroidia; order Sphingobacteriales; family Sphingobacteriaceae; genus Pedobacter; species Pedobacter nyackensis. Next base: position 279,306 of record NZ_FWYB01000001.1, read on the forward strand.
AGAGCTGCCGGATAGCATCCTATTGCATTTGTTGCATTTAATAAAGTTCCTTAGCGGCAATTTCTCCAGACATACCATCTTTGCGGCTGGAATGCGCTTTCTTCCCTGCAAAATATCCTGCACATCATAAAAAAGAGATTCAGAAATCAAAGGCTCATGCGCGGCATCAACCGTATAGGCTTCTTCATCTTTATGCTTTTTTATGATCAGTTTTCCACAGTAGACGGGATTTCTTATATTTCTCCAAAAGGTCATTCTTGTGCACTTCAGCCCTAATTTATTCGCTTTTTGCCGGATTTGATCAGGAGCAAAAACATCCCTTGAAATTTCCATAAATATCCATTTCATAATTCCTGCTTCCGGCTCGTAGGGAGCAATGTACTTTCTGCCATCTGGCATTGATAGGTTTTGGTAACCGAGTGGTGCAGTCCCCATAAATCGGCCTTCCTTCTTTGCCCTACGCATACCATAGAAAACATTTAATGCCCTGCGGTCATTGTCTACCTCACCAGCAGCAAGATAGATCGCCAGCATCATTTTACTTTCCGGGATAGTCATATCCAAAGGCTGTTCGATAGATATGGGTTGAACACCGATTTTCGCCAGTATACCAATCATCTGATAGGATTCGCTGACATTCCTGCTAAACCTATCCCATTTGGTAAAGAGAATGGCATCTGGTTTGGATTTAGTCTTGCGAACATCTGCAAGCATCCTACTCCACTGGGGACGGCTGAATGTTTTGGCCGAATGGTCTTCGAAGATCACTTTTAAAATAACAATAGAATTTTGCTCACAATGACGTTGCAGACGTTCGTGTTGATCACGTTGGGAGTACCCCTTGTCTGCTTGCTCATCGGTGCTTACACGGATGTATAAAATTGCTTTTTCCATAAAAAAATAATTAAGTAAACGGATAATGAAAATGTGCCTTTTAAGCTTTGAATCAATGATTTTTATCCTGATCAACTATCTGATCTACAGATAAGTTAGTCAAAAAAAACAAGAAGTCCAAGATGTTTTTTGCTTCATCAATGGTTACTTCTAGACCGTGTTTCTTAAGTATTCGTTGGGCTGTTTCGGGTTTGATTGACCCTGTGTTATAGTGTTCTATTTCCATAGGCGGGCTTATATTGAGTATAGAAGCAAATTTGCGAAGCCTATACAAGAGGTCTTCCCCCTAGGGATAATAATGGGATAGACCTAAGCTTTTTGACAATGGGAAGAAGCTTGATCTTGAACGTATTGAGTCTGGATCGAAAACATCTGAAAGCCCCCTAAGGTAACTGGTGTTTTTCTCCTTATGACTATGAAAGTGTCCTTTAAGAAAACCAAACATCCAACTTTTACGTTTTATGTAAAACACATTCAAATGGAAGAAAGGTACAGCCCGTGGAAAGCCGCATACCCATTAAAGATGCCCGAAAAATTTGAGCTCGAAGCCTATCTTTCGCTCTCCGCAGAAGAACTTTTTAATCTGCTAAATAGTACGTCAACCACACAAGTATTTCGGGCGCTTGCTGCCTTATCACTCAGAAATTTAGGAGATGACATTTTCCGGTCACCTGAAAACCAGGAATTATTGAGGCATGTTGCAGCCCATGGCGTAACCTTTAAAAACAGAAAACTGGCTTACAATCTTTATTGCCAGCTTTATCCAGATCAATTGGAACAAATCGCCCTGGGAGAAAGCAAACAGATCGGCTACATCTATTTCCTGCAAGAAAAAAAATACGGGAGTATAAAAATTGGCCGGTCATTAAACCTCGACCTGAGATTGAGCAGTTTCGTCACTGATCTACCTTACCGTGTTGAGCTAGTCGGTTATATTCGTTCTATTAACTACGAGACGATAGAACTTACATTTCACAAGCATTTTCGACATAAACGACTGGGTGGTGAATGGTTTGAATTGAGTGCAGAGGAGATCACGGATCTTAAACACCATAAATTTCCAAAAGAAATAGAGGAACTGATCATTAGGGATTAATAATAGCCAGGTATTGCACAATCGAATGGAAATCAAGTTATAATAATTAAGCTCTCCTATTTGTCCAATCTTTAAAGGTCAATTCAAATTTAGTTTCGCCATTGGAGTAGCTCCCAAGATTTTTCCAACCCTGAAGCGCATAAAATCTTTCAGCACGGGTATTGGGAGCGGTGCCCAATACAATAGTATCATCGGTCTGGCTGAAGTACCATTCTATCATTAACCGGTGCAATTCCTTTCCAATTCCTTTTTCTGCATGGACAGGATCGACGAATAATGCCCAAACACTTTTATCTTGCAGGTCTAAAATAGAAAAACCTACAATCGTACCGTCGATTTCAGCCACCCATCCCTTTCCTTTTTCGGTGATGTAATAAGCAACATCCTTATCGGGAACCAAATTGGGATCACTTAACGTGTTTTCTTTTACCAGGTGCCTGACCACTTGCATTTGTGCGATATCGGATAAGTCCGCTATTCTAAATTTCATATTTAAAATTAGTGAATAATCTACTAGTACGAACGAAAGAAAATCCGGACATCAAGAATCCTTACTTATTTTGTTGGCTTTAGTGCGATTCCAATTAGGTCCACATCTTCAAGCTTCAGTTTTTTAACCATATGCTCCACTGTCTTTTTATATTTTAGAAAATGAGGCGTTAAGATGTGAGCTTGATATGCTGCTGAATCTGCATAGATTTCAAGAATGGTTATACTGGCTGGCTTTTTCTTATCCGCAACAGCATAGTAAGTCAACACTCCCGGCTCCAGGCGAACCGCAGTCTTCATCTGTTCTTTCAAAGCTGCGTTGCTATCGGGTATGGACTGGCACAAGCGTGTCAAAACTGACTTTCAAGTAATGGGAGATTCTTTCGACATTTTTCCTTATTTTAAAGTACTAATTGAGTGCGTCACTAGAATTCACAATGTGGCTATCAATAATATAGATGTAATCAAATTATTATTATGTGCACAAAGAATGAATACTCATAAAAAATATAGAGATATCGAGGACAAAGAGTTAGTTCTGTTAGGATATTCGGGAGTTAATCAATTAGGTGAGCCAACGAATCTCAATTTTGAACAGTTTCGTTTTAATCTGGCTGATTACCTCATCAAACAGATTAAACCATCTGAATCCAACGAAATAAACGATGTTGCAATAGCGCCAACAGAATCAGGGAATTAGACTAATTCTCCATGCTGGACATCATCAATCCTATTGATCAACTTCCGCATCGCCATGCGTTGCGAATAAAATGTAAATTCGCAGGTGTTCTTCTTCGAATCGCAGCTGATATTGCATTCCATTAAATTTCCATCTCGCTGAGCATCAGCTTTTCCAGCCGTTTCACTTTCTTGGACAAAGAAACAAATTCTGTCTTGTTATTATGATCAGCGGTAATTTCGGCATTAATGATACTTCTTACAAACAGTTCTAAAGATTCAAGTACATATTTCATATTAGTAGATATTTAAGTTAGTCAACAGTAGGATGGGATTCGGATAAAAGGGAGTGGTTATGTTTTCATATTCATTTTTTAATTAAACAAAAAAGCATTGCAGGAAATCCATCCTGCAATGCTTATCATTATTAACTATTTACCTAAATGCTCATTAAAAATAATTCACCGGAAAAACCCCAAAGGCATTTGTTCCTGTTCCACCAACTAAACCTTTAATGACCAACGCTACGTTTTTAAATTTATTTGTTGCGCTAGCGCCAAATGTATAAGTCAACAATAAGGCGTTCGTAGATGCATTCCTGATTTCAAAAATGGTCGTTGTTGCAGCTTTGTTCATATACCGTTTCCATTCACTAATTGACTTATAGCTGAAGTTATCCACTTCGTTCGTCGTACTGTTCCTAATGTTAATCTTTAAGGCAGGACTGTTAGGCGATAGGTTAACAAATCGCAGAGTAGTTACATTATCCTCAATTGCAGGTGTAGTCACGTCAGTTTTGATGAATGGAAAGTTGACTTCACGTCTAAATAGTGTATCTATGTTAGGAGCTTGACCAGCAAGATATAAGGTGTGAAATCCGCCTTCGGAATTGAAATTGTTACTAAACAAAACTTTTGTAGTATCCGCTGTAGAAACCGCAGTCAGTGTTTGTTGCCCGAGCTCTGAGAAATAAAATTTGCTTGTGCCATAAGCCACCACATCTGTTGTTTTAGCGTAGTTAATGGATTTATTTGATGGGTTGACCTTGATAGCTGTTATATCGATTGCAGCATTAACTACATTAATTGAACTGGATGTCTTAAATGTTACCTCATCTTTTTTGCATCCTACAAAAAATAATAAAAATAGGTATATATATAAACTCTTCATGTTAATTAGCTATTTGTTTGTTAAAAACTCCAGTTACTACATAAGTATTAGCAGGATCGTTTTGACTTTTTCTATTATGAATCAAGGTCAATCTCGTCCCATCTTCAGAGATGGTCCATGATTCTTCAACAGTAGTGAGAATTTTGGATTCCGCATCATTTGTTACCAATATTTGTTTCTTAATCAGTCTATTTTTGCTGTCGTCCCAGGCAAAAGAACTAATAAGCTTTTCTTTTTCAGAAATTACTTTTTCTCTTTTGGCACCGGATAGCGCACTTGAGGTTGTTTTTGTCTTAACAAGTTTATCACCTTGGTTAATCACGGAATATTGGAATACTGAATCTTTTGTAAGAGCTAGATTTATAGCTTCTGGGAATTTAAAATCAGGTGATGTTTTAATATCACTTTTTTCTTTATTTAAGACCCAATTCCCAGAATATTTATCATTTGGAGCTGTTCGCCAAGAAATAGCAGTCGCACATATTATCGTTATAACGATTAGTTTAAATATCTTCATGATTTAATTTTTAAGTAGCGCCTTATCAAGCATGTTTATAAACTCTTTTCCGATTGGTGTTTCAAGTAAACCTGATGCCAGAAGTTCTCCATTGTCATTTTTTTGTGCCACCAGAACTAAATTGGGAGGTCTTGATGAAATTAAACTTCCGTCCTTACCTATAATGAGTTGATTGGGTCCACCAATAAAACCATAATAAGTCCAAATGGGATCATCAAAACCTTTTCCATTAGTATATAAATTAACTGTTCCTGGTGATGTATACCTTTCAGTCGGAATGCTTTTAAGCCACTGTTCTTTATTGGTGTCTGCGCTGACGGTTAAAAAGACGATATCCTTATTATCTTTATATTTTTCAACTATTTGTCGCATAGCAGTGTTTAGCCAGATACAACCGCCACATCCTGTAAACCAAAGATCCATCACCACTACTTTGCCTTTGTAGTCACTTAAATTGTGAATAAGGCCGTTTTGATCACTTAAAGCAAATGGATACGCAGAAGAAAATTCCTTTGCTTTCCATGTTGAAAAAGCCTTTTTATTCAAGGGATCAATCGAAATGCTCATTAAGTCATTTATGAATGGCCTTACAAAATCTGAAGGCGCTCTTTTACTTGCAACCAATAATAAGTCCTCTCGGAAAGGGCCAGTGTATTTTCTCTTCAAGATCGGGTATAGGCCTTTGAAGTAATTTTCCTTACGATTAACTGCATTTTTAGCTCCATAAGAATTAAGTTCTCTCAGAAAAATCAAGTCTGTATAAAATGCAGATAGATTTATATATTTTGCATTGAAAGATTCGGGCTGCTTTAGTCTAACGGCATTAGATAACTCATCAGCAAATTCGACGCCGCTTGTGAAATACAGATTTTCTGTAATTTCGATTTCAGTCCTGGACAATGCATCAATCAGTAATATCTGATAAACATCTTCTGGAAGTTCCCCTTTATAGGTTGCAATCAGATTTTTTCTAATGCTATTATCTGTATGTAAGGCGGCAACAAAAGATGGCAAAAGCTCACCAAACTTCTTCTGATTTCTTAAATCGACATACCGTTGGCTTAGACTCTCATATGTATGGGGAAGATTATAAAGGTAGCTTTGTAGCTTGAGTTTTTCAGAACCCTTACCAGTAAAAGACATCTTCCCATCTTTCCATATATTTAATTTTAAGCTATCTCCCCGCTCAAATAGATATAATTCTTCATATTTATCGGCAAACCGAGTTTGACCTTGGATAGGAGTAAAAGCATTTTTACGATTCTTTCCTAATGCCCAAAATGATAAATATACAAGTTTAGAATTAGCAGGAATTTCTGCTTTAAACTTTCTGTCAGGGGTAACGGGCACAGTAATAACTTGCTCATCATTTGTAAGTTTTGACGCGCGATCAAATATTTTAATCTTTATTTCATTTAGTTCAAAATATTTGACGATCGTTGAGTCTATTCTTCCAGAAATTATGATATTTTTTGTCTGAGCCATTGTCGCTCCCGAGCATAGGAAACCAATAGCTGCTATAAAAGAAAGTAATTTTTTCATGTAATATCAATGATGGTTAGTTATCTTATATTTTGTTGTATTCCACTTTGTGCGATTTCATCATTAGGGATTGGTAGCACATATCTTGGATTGTTAGGTTCCAGCGAATAGATTGTTCCTGCAACATTTCTTGTAATTGTAATGTTACGCCCCTCTAAATTGAGCCGTTTTAAGTCAGTCCATCTAACACTCCGCCAGATCAGAGACTTTCTGCGCTCCAATAAAACCTGATCTAAAGCATTTTCAGGAGAAGTAGCGGTAATATTTTGATACGGTTTGGAAGGAACAGTTGCGGTAGCTCCCCAGCGTGTAGAAATCAGTTGGTTTAGTACATCCATGGAGGGCTGCGTTTGACCTTTTCTGGCTAAGCATTCTGCCTTGATTAAAAATAGTTCATCGGTTCCCAAACCAGTAAAGGATTGAACCGCTCCTCCGCTATTAATTGGCTTTGTATTGTAATTTCCTAAGCTGTTTTTTTGAAAATAAATTGGAAATCTTAGATCATTAGGACTATATAAGTTAATAATATCAGGGTTTACACCATATGTTGTGCTTTGGCTACTTATTGTAAACTCACTATAAGAACCGTCTAGTCTGGTGTAGTAAATAATTTCATCACTTTTAAAATTGAATGCATTTGTCGATGTTTTACTTAAGGTAGTGTAGTCTGTCAATTTCGAATAAATACTAAGGGCCTTCTCAGCATTTAACCCCGCTTCATCATATTTTCGCATACCCAGGTAGACTCTAGCAAGCATAGCATAAACCGCCGCCTTAGACGGTCGCGTTCTTTTATCTAGGTTGATATCCTTTTGCAGTAGCTCGCCTGCTTCATTCAGATCAGCTAATATCTGATCATAAGTTTCTTTTACCGTACTTCGTTGTAAAATAACATCGACTCCCGAACTTAATCGTAAAGGAAGACCCAGGTCGGTGGAGGCGGTTGTTTCATCAAAGCCTTTCGAAAATATACTTACCAAATTGTAATAAGAATATGCTCTGGTAAACAAAGCCCAGCCTTTTATACGCTTCAATTCTAAATCGGCATCAATATTCTTGGATTTAATGACATCCAATATGCTATTACAATAAAAGATATTCTGAAACGGAATATTCCAATCTAAAGTTGTCCGTTCGCCATGATATATATCTTTATCCCAAATAGCTGCAGATCTTGTGGTTACGAGAAACGTTGACTGCCAGTCTTGAAGTGATGGAATAAAATAATCATCGGCTGAAACTTGTAAGAATCCAGGAGTGACATTCATGTAGTCATAACTTAAGATTTTTTCGAAATCAGCAATGGTTTCTGGTAGAACAATAGCGGTGTTGGGCTTTAGGTCTAATTTTTTAGTACAGCCATATGAACAACAAATGGCCAGTAGCATAGTAATTATCTTTTTCATTTTATAGAATTAAAAATTAAGATTTAATCCTACAGATCCCGTGAAGGGTGCAGGAATAGCATTGGTTCGAAAGTCTGGATCTATATTTAGTTTATTGGCTCTCCATAAAATACCCACATTTCGTGCGTATAAAAAAATGCTAGCTGATTTGAATTTTAACAGAGAATTATTTTTTAAGTAATATGATAATCGAATATCCTGTAATCGCAAATGATCACCCTTTTCAACTAGGTTCTCACTGTAGGTATTGAAATCAGTCCTAACGGCACTGTTGGGATAAACTAATGCGGGCGTGTTAGTTGTAAACTCGTCTCCAGGTTTCTGCCATCTTTTATTATAATCGGCAAATATATATGCAGGACTCAGTGCAGATCCATAGCTGCTGCCTCCAAACACATTCTCCCGTCTAAAGAAATAACCGAATTTATAAGTGAGGTTGAAGCTTAATTCAAAGTTTTCAAAACCAAATGTATTAATGACGCTTCCATAGTGCTTTGGTGATGCTGAACCATGAAACTTAAGCTGACTAGGGTCAAATACCGAGGTAATTGTAGTATAATCTTTACTGATTTTTCCGTTCAAATAACCTTGAGGTGCTCCTGTTGCATCCAATCCTGCAGTAGGAAAGCTAAAAATTGAATAATAAGGATAGCCCTCAAGTGGGTTTGTTGTATTATTAGAAACAGTTTGTAAATTCGTACTCTGTTTAACCTCATACTTTGTTACTTTGTCTGTATTGTAATTGTAGAGTACCGTGGTGTTCCAAGACAATTTACCTATCAGATTATCGCTTCGAATTAGTACATCAATACCTTTAGTCTGCAAATCGGCCCCGTTTCCTCTGAATTGTGATACCCCCGTTTGGGGTGCGTTAATTAAATTTCCAATTAGATCGTTTGCATTTTTCTGATAAAAATCTAGACTGCCGGTAATGATATTGTTTTTGGAACTGAAGTCAATTCCAAAATTCCAAGTTTTCACTTTCTCCCATCTTAGTGAGGGATTGGGTGGGTTCTGTATTTCAGCTGTAGGATCCCCATAGATGTTGTTTAGTTGTGTCAAACGAGCTGTGAGGTAGGCTGAAACCGATCTATCAACATTGCCGTTATATCCGAATGTAGCTCGAGTCTTTAATTTTGGGAGCCAATCAAAGCTATAAAATGATTCTTTATCCACATTCCATGCTAATCCTGCCGACCACAACGGAACTCCTTTCTGATTTGTTTTAACTCCAAAAATATTAGATTCGTCTCTTCTGGCACTCCCTGAAGCGATATATTTTCCTTTGTACGTATATGAAAAATTACCATAATAAGATTGATTTATGGCAATTGCCCCCACTAAGATTGGAGTGGTATCGATCATTCCAGATAGCCCTCCGTAATAAAATGGGTAGTTGAATTGTGGGTTAATTGTTCCATTTACGCTTGTCATATTCTCGGAATTATACCCATACAATGTCTGAGTAACATTAGTTGTTCTGTTGTCGCTTGCTTCATAACCAAGTATTGCATTGATCTCATGATCACCAGATACTAATTTGTTGAAATTCAACTGTGTCCTGAGTATTTTGGAGTAGTTTGTTCCTGTATTCTGACCAAGGATATCACCAATTGGGATCACCCTATTCACAACCCCATTTGAAATGGTTGAATATTGATTTACGGTGCTCCTAGCTAAGTAGCTTGTAGCCTTTAAATTACTTGGTCTTTCTGAGTTTTCTGCTAAATATTGATAGTTTGCAGAAACAATTAGTCCATCAATTATTTTATAATCAACCCCTGCTTTTATTCTATATTGATTCAGCTTTGCTATAACTGTAGGAGCAAGCTCATCTTTTGGTCTATAATGCCAATCAAGTAGTTTACCATTTCCCACTGTATCTACGTATGACATACGAAATCCTGAGCGAAACACGGTAGGAAGAGAATTTCCATTTTCATCCGCCATGCGCTCGTATGGACTAAATGGGGAATACGTCTGGCCTGCTTTACTAGTGCTTGAAACATAATTAATGTCAGTGTTAACAGAAAGCTTGTTTTTAAACATCGAGTAGTCATTACTAGCATTAAGTGTAATCCTATCATATCTGTCGGAAACTTTACTCTCCAAATTTCTATCAAATCCTCCAGAGAGATAATAGGTATGGTTATCCGTTCCTCCACTTATGTTTACCTGATATTGTTGTTGCACCTTGTTCCGGTAAACATATTTTTCAATATCTTTTCGAACGTCATATCCTTTTAAAGCGTCGATCTTTGAGGCTGAATCGGCTGCCGTTATAATGCCATTTTTGCGCTGATTGAAAATCTCCACAGCGGGGGAAACCGGATTATATGCATTATTAAACCTTGAGTTGTAAAAGCCTTTGGCAAACAAGAATTGTTCAAGATCAATCGTTTCTACAGATGATAGCTGCGGAATATAATATAAGTCCGGTTTATCTGATATTGTCAACGTTGAATTAATTCCAACAGTCAATTTCTGATTTTTACGACCGCTTTTGGTAGTGATGACAATGACCCCGTTGCCCGACCTCGTTCCCCATATTGATGCTGCAGCAGCATCCTTCAATACGTTTATTGATTCGATATCGGCCGGATTTATTTGGTCAATTGTACCATCATAAGGAAAGCCGTTTAGTACAATTAATGGTGCAGCATTGGCAAACAGAGTGCTTCTTCCGTGTATCGTAACTTTAGATGAGTTGCCTGTTAGATTACGTGGATAAAGAAGTAGTCCGCTTGTAACTCCTTCTAATCTATCAAGAATATTCGTTCCAACACCTCTGTTAATTGTCTTATCGTCTACAATAGTAAATGACCCTGTAGCCCTTTCCTTTGGCAAGGTTTGATAACCAGTTGAAACCACATTAACTTCATCTAATTTTCCAGTAGAAATGCTGAGCGCAATCGTTCCTAATTCTTTAAGTACTTTAATTTCCTTATCCTGATAGCCTAAATAGGAAATCACCAATACAGCATTTTTATCCACATTGGACAAGAGAAACTCTCCCTTTTCATTAGTTCTGGTTACCCTGTCCGTGCCTTTTATTTTTACACTTGCACCAATTAATGGTTGGCTATTTTCATCCACAATCTTCCCAGTGATATCAATTGCTTGAAATCGGGCTATCATATTTTCGAAAAAACCTTTCTCTTTTTCCTTTATCATCACCACTTTATCGCCAATTTTATAGGTCAAAGGCTGGTTGACAAAGCACTTGTCAAGTACCTCTTCCAAAGAGGCATCCTTAACATTGATACTTACAGGATTCGTATTTTTAATTAGTTTCAGGTCGTAAAAGAAGTCATAGCCACTTTGCTGGCGTATCTCTTTCATTACCTTTTCCAAAGGCATATTGGTTTTGTTCAGGGTAATTTTCTGTGCGTAGGTGCTTGCACTTACCTGAAGAATAGCTGTAGTTATCAAAAGTACAATAAGCTTCATAACCAGCAGAAATTTATGTAAAGCATGGCGGTTGCCTCCATACTTATAATGTAAGTTTAAATTCATAAATTTGAATTGTTTGGGTTTAGTCTATAAATGTTTGTGTCAACTGATATTTAATCCGATTATCGGAAACGGGTATTCCCAAACACCAGCCAGAGGTGCTAGTAACACCTTTGGCTTCTTTTTGGAATACCGGACTGGGTAATTATTTCTTCACTAAAATCCTCCTTCCCTCGATCTTAAAGTGAATCTTGCCTGTATATTCCATAATGTTCAGCACATCTCTGATATTTCTTGTTCTTGAAACTTCACCACCAAAAGACAATGAATTGTCCGGTTTATCTTCATACACCACTTCCACATCGTACCAACGGGCAATCTTGTTCATTGTACTTTCCAAGTTGTCAGCGAATTTGAAATAGCCATTCTTCCAAGCCACCACATCTTCAATATCTACATCATTGGTAACTTTGATATTGTTAGCGCTAACCTGTGCCTGTTCGCCCGGCTTCAGCAACTGCGTTCTGCCACCATCAGATATTTTAACAGAACCTTCCAGCAAAGTGGTCTTGATTACCTTTTCGTCTGCATACGCCATTACATTGAAATGCGTTCCAAGAACTTCTACCGTCTGACCTAAACTGGAAACCCTGAAAGGCATGGCCTTATTGTGTGCAATTTCAAAATAAGCTTCCCCCTTGATTTCCACACGTCTTTCCTTTCCGGTAAAGGCGGTAGGAAAGGTAATGCTGGACAAAGCGTTTAACCAAACACGGGAACCATCTGCTAAAATGGCCTGCCACTGACCGCCAACCGGAACCTCTATGGTATTGTATTGTGGAGTAGTTTCCGATGAACCGTCCTTAGCCACCTCATAAACCAATTGTCCGTTTGCGGTCTTGGTAATCCGCATACCTGACTGTGTTGCCAATTGGCCGTTAAGCGCATCGTTCAGATTGATTTTTTGGCCGTTAGCTAAGGTTAGGATTGCTTTATTTCCGCCTGGTGCAATCTTATTCGCAAGTATTTGCTGATCTGATTTTGATTGCCTGTTCTGCTGATAAAAGAATATGCTTCCGCTCGCAATCACCAAAAGGACAGCGGCCAATGCCATTTTCCTCAAATTTTGATGGGTGTTGATCTTTCTTAGAGGAACAGCTTCTTGATAAATTCTACTGTTGATGCGTTGGAGCATTTTAGCCTTTGCCTGCAACTTTTCAGAATTTGACATTCCATCGGCATACTTTTCATCAGACGCCGATCCTTCATACCATTGGTCTATTTCACGAAGTTCTGCTTCGGTAGCTTCCCCGCTTTTTAACCTGGTCATGATCTCCAGTAAATGTTTTTTGTATTCTTCCTGATTACTGCTCATATAACTGTACTCGGAGCAGCGGGCAAAAGGTTCTAGTGAAAAACCATTATTTTTGAAAATTTAATGTAATCTATTGATTAACAGAACAATAAATTTTAGTTAATTTTTCAGAAGGAGCAGGTTTCACTTTATTTAGCAAGGAGCAGGAAGCACAAAAGCATCAAGTCGAAATGGTTGCCCTTGAACTCCTCACGTAAAATCTGCATGGCTTTGTGCAGGTGTTTTTTTACCGTACTGGTGGTAATTCCGGTGCGGTCGGCAATTTCCTGATGTGAAAGCTGTTCATAGCGGCTCATCATAAAAACCTCCCTGCATTTTTCCGGCAGTTTATCTGCTGCCTCACGAACACGTCTTTTCAGTTCCTTGATGTCCAACTGGTCATCAGCCGACAACGGGGGCAAGCTTGCTTCCTGTATCAGATTGTCGATGTGGTTATAGTGCAACTGCTGTGCGCGGTAGGCATCAATTACCTTGAACTTCAAGGCTGTTTTTAAATAGGCTTCGATGGTTGATTTTGGATTCACTTCTTCCCTGCGGATGTAGAGGCTGACAAACACTTCCTGTACCACTTCCTCGGCATCTTCACGGGAACGAAGTCGCTGAAAGGCGGCATCGGCCAATTTTTCCCAGTAACGGTTGTAAATTTCCGTGAACGCCGCATGGTCGCCAGACCGCAAAAATGCAATCAGTTGCTCTCCATTGTATGTATGATATACCGACATGTGCGTGCTCCCTGAGAGCTAAGATAAGCAAATGTTAAGATAAAATGAATAAATGGGCCTGATTACCAATTACATTGACATCGCCTGCTGATCATCTTTAGCTTGTTCGGTGGTTTTATCATAGTTCTTCTTTCTTGAAGACGGAACCGACTTTCTTTGGGTACGTGGTTTTATCTCCCTTTGCTTAGTCCTTTGTACCTTATCAGTCCGTTTCTTTTTAGCTTGCTCAATTTCTTCCAGTTTTTTAAGTTCATCTGCTATAATATTGGCGGCTTCCTTTTTGATTTGATTGTAATTCTCCTGCATATCTTCATAGGTCACTTTTCTGATCTCAGGAAGCGGTACATAGCTTGCTTCTTCCTTTGCTATTGCTTCATGATCGTTCTGTATCTCCCCATGAAATATTTTTAAGCTGATCCTTTCACTCGGACTATCGGCGACAATACCCACAAACTCCCCAGAAGATAACGTAGCGATCTTGGATGCAGGAATAGCGGATGATATTTCATTTGCCCAATTTCATTTGACATTTATTTTCTTATTTCCATGTAGATAATTCAAATTTGATTTCAATACTATGGCAATTGTCCCATCATCCCTCATCGAATTCCCTATCCGTTCCCAGCATGGGAATGCAGACCTGCTGCTACTTCAATCTTTGTCGATCACAAATTATTGCCATGAGAACAACAGCAAAACTTAAAGCAGAGGAGCCGTTACCAAGACCGGCTTACATCCAGCGATTACCCAAAAAGAAGATCGTTCAGGAACGAAAGAAAATCCGGCAATTGCTCCGCTCCATGCTCCCGATGGAAGACGAACAACGCCAACTCCAGGAAGAACAAAAACTTTATCACAAACCCGGAAAGGCTCACTAAATCCAGGCAGATGATGATGACTACAAACAGGATTTCTCCGCAGAAGCCCGGGGTAAAATCAGTCTCGTTTGAGCCCAGCAAAGATGTATTTTCGTCTACGAAAATCTCTTCGCCTGCTCCCGCAGGAAACGAAGGGGCTGCGGAACTTGCCCCTTCTAGAACCGGTAAAAGATCAATGTAATGGCGAGGAAAAAATCTGCTGACCCGGAGAAAATACTGAACCGTGTGTTAAGAATTCGCTTAACTGATGCCGCATTTAAAAGGCTCGAAAAGATCAGTAAAAGCAGCGATTGCCGCACGGTGGGAGAAGCGGCACGCAAGATCCTGAGCAAAGAAAAGATAACCCTTTTCTACAAGGACCTCACACTCAATTCCGCTATGGAAGAGCTGGCATTAATTAGAAAAGAGTTACGGGCAATTGGCATCAATATCAACCAGATCACCAAAGCTTTTCACATTGACAAACGGGAAACTTCTCAGATCATCCAGGTCTCAAAAGTAATGCAGCTATACGAAAAGGTAGAATTGAAAACTGATACACTACTCAAAATAATTAATAGGCTCGCGGAGAAATGGTTGCCAGGATCATAACAGGGAAAAAGTTGAGAGGCGTACTGAATTACAATGAAAACAAGGTGCTGGAAGGAAAGGCCGAGCTAATACTGGCCAGCGGATTTGCCGGGGACATCGACCGAATGAACTTCAGCCAAAAACTACAACGGTTTGAGAACTTACTCATGCTAAATCCCAAAGTAAAGACGAACACCCTGCATATCTCCTTAAATTTTGATTCATCCGAAAAACTGAAAGATGAAACCTTGCAACAAATTGCAGTAACCTATATGGAGAAAATCGGTTTTGGCGATCAGCCGTTTTTAGCATACCGACACAACGATGCCGGTCATGACCACATTCATTTAGTGACGACAAATATTCAAGCAACCGGAGAACGGATCGACCTGCATAATATTGGTGCAATCCATTCTGAAAAAGCACGGAAAGAAATCGAGATCGAGTACAGCCTTGTTAAGGCAGAAAGCAAGCAATACAAACCGGAACCGGGAATTAAAGCCATCGACATCACGAAAATAAAATACGGGAGGTTGCCCACTAAACGTGTAATCAGCAACACCGTAAATGCCGTTATCAACGCCTATAAATTTACCTCACTGGCAGAATTAAACGCCGTACTGAGACAATTCAATGTCACTGCCGATAGGGGTGCAGAAGACACCCTGATGTTCCGGAAAAAAGGATTGATGTATAGCCTGCTGGATGAAAAGGGAAACAAAATCGGAATACCCATCAAATCCAGCTCACTATATACTAAACCCACTTTACCTTCATTGGAAAAGCAGTTTGTAAAACATGAACAGGGCAGGCTACAATTCAAACGAGGTTTAAAGGAGACAATTGACAAAGCAATAAAACCAAAAGGAACCAAAGACGAATTTTTACAGGCTTTAAAAGCGCAGGGAATTGCAGCCATTTTTAGGATTGGTGCAAATGGTCAAGCATTTGGAATCACCTATGTTGATCACAAGAACAAAACGGTGTTTAATGGAAGTGATCTGGGAAAGGCCTACAGCGCCAAAGCTATCCTGGATGCTATCGGTCAATCGAAAACTTCACAAAAAGCAAGCGATCATTTACAAAAGTTAATGAAAACCACTCGAATGTCAACTGAATCCGTTGAAAAAACCGAAACAAACCCTATAAAAACTGACACCCCGGAAATCAATTCAAAACTGCTGGAAACTCTAATGAAAGACCATTTCGACCCCTCCGGCCAGCCGCCTAAGAAAAAGAAACGAAAGAAATTAAGAATTTAAACCCTTCACTATGCAAACAGGAGAAAACATACAGGCCTTACGCAAGATCACCGATTTTACAAGACTACTCAGCCTGGTCATTCTTGCCATACATTTTTACATCTTTTGTTACCCAGCCTTTCAACAATGGCAATTGACAGCAGAACCCGCAGATAACATTCTGAAAAAGATCATGCCAATGGCTGTGTTCAAAACGGAACTCCTGTCTAAATCAGCTGCTTTACTTTTACTGATTGTCTCACTAATGGCTGCCAAAGGAAAGAAAGATGAAAAGATCAGAAAGCAGACCATCATTACCTACCTGGTAACCGGCCTGCTGCTTTACTCAATTAGCCACTTCTTCTTAAGCCTAAAATCAACCGAAGACACGATTGCACTTTTATACATGGGCGTAACAAGTACCGGTTACCTGCTGATCTTAGCCGGGGGAAATTTGCTATCCAGATTAATAAAAGTCAATCTCAGTGGTGACACGTTCAATAAGGACAATGAAACCTTTCCGCAGGAAGAGCGGCTGCTGGAGAATGAGTACAGCATTAACCTGCCAACCAAATACTGGTTAAAGGGTAAACAGAGGCATGGCTGGATCAATATCATCAACCCTTTCAGAAGCACTTTGTTGTCGGGATCTGCCGGTGCCGGGAAAACCTATTTTTATATTCGCCACGTAATCGATCAGCACCTGAAGAAAGGTTTTTCCATGCTGGTCTATGATTTCAAATACAGTGATTTAAGTACGCTCACCTATAACAAACTACTCAAGTATGCCAAGAACTATAAAGTTAAACCCTCATTTTATGTGATCAATTTCGATGAGATCATGCATCGCTGCAATCCACTAGAGCCGCAAGGGATGACAGATATTACGGATGCAACAGAGTCATCACGGACGATCATGTTGGGGCTAAACCGGGAATGGCTGAAAAAGCAGGGTGATTTTTTTGTGGAATCGGCCATTAGTTTTGTGACGGCATTGATCTGGTTCCTGAAGAAATATGATAACGGAAGGTATTGTACGCTGCCACATGTCATTGAACTCATGATGATTGATTACAAAAGGCTTTTCACCATCCTCACAACAGAAGAGGAAATTCAGGCTTTACTGAACCCTTTCATTTCCGCCTGGGAGAAAGAAGAATGGGGCCAGCTAGAGGGGCAGATTGGAAGTGCCAAGATTAGTATGGCAAGGCTGGTATCCCCGAAATTGTATTATGTGTTGAGCGGGAATGATTTTACGCTGGACATCAACAATCCCCAGGAACCTAAGATTGTGTGTTTAGGCAATAATCCGCAGAAGTTGCAAACCTATGGTGCGGTACTTTCACTATATGTGACCAGAATTCTAAAGCTGGTGAACCAAAAGGATAAACTCAAATGCAGCTTGATCTTCGATGAATATCCCACATTAACAGCAGATTTAGTACCCACCATCACAACAGCAAGGAGCAATTTGGTCAGCTGTACCATTGGAATCCAGTCCGTAGAACAGCTAAAAAAGGAATATGGTGCGGAACAGGCCAATATCATTGCCGGAATTTCCGGTAACATCATCAGTGGTCAGGTGAGTGGTGATGGTGCAGAGAAGTTATCGAAGACTTTTGGAAAGATCGTTCAGGACAGGGAAAGTTTGAGTATCAACAGCAGTGATACCTCGTTAAGTAAATCCACGCAGATGGATTCAGCGATTCCGGCCAGCAAGATTGCTTCGCTTTCTTCGGGACAGTTTGTAGGAATGGTGGCCGATAATCCGGATCAGAAAATAGAGCTTAAAATGTTTCATGCAGAGATTGTCAATGACCATGTGGCGATAAAGGCAGAGGGAGATAACTACTGGGATTTGCCAAAAATCAGAACAGTAACCGATGAAGAAATTCAGGAGAACTATAAGCAGATCAAGGCGGATATTCAGGAACTGATCAGTTTGGAACTGGAAAAACTGTTGCTTGTAAAACCTGAAACCGAGAAAAAATCACCTACTGTAAATGAGAAACCGAAAGGTAAATCAAAAAATGCACTAAAAAATAATAAGGAAAAAAGGAGCCTGTCTTTATAATTATGGTCGTTTTTTAATCATTTGAATAAAGTTGTCGAAATCTTAATGCCCATAATTTGAGGCTATTGTTGAAATAATTTTACAGCTTTGTGGTCTATTCTCGGTAAATTTAACTAACAAATAAAAGAGTGAATTATTCATAATGGGAAAAACGATTCATAAACTGATTAATGAGGCTGAACTCTTTGCAGGACTTGCGAAAGGGAATGAAAAGGCTTTTGAGATCATTTATCACCATTACAATAAACGTCTGTCTCCTTTTGTTCAAAAAACCGTTAAATTTCCAGAACTTACTGAAGAAATCATTCAGGATATTTTTGTCCAGCTTTGGATTAACCGTCATTTGCTTGCACAGGTCGAGCATCCTACAGCTTATCTTTTTAACATTGCCAAGAACAGAACTTTAAAATATCTAAAAAAGATTGCAAACGACGCAAGGTTATTGGATAAATTAACCTCATCAAGCCCCACATTTAGCAATGATACCGAAGAGCGGGTTATATTTCGGGAAAGTGCCGAGATCATAGAGCTTGCAGTTGCTGGATTGCCAGGACAAAGAAAACTGATTTGGGAGCTGAGCAGAAATGAGGGATTGTCCCACGAACAGATTGCAGAACGGTTGAATATTTCCCGCAATACGGTTAAAAATCAAATGGTTCATGCCTCAAGGCATGTGCGCAGTTTCTTGGATAACAGAGCAAGTCTGCTATCTGTTTCAATTTTTTTCTTACTGAATAACAGTTAGTTATGTTTTTGTTGGTTTTTTGAGTAGTCCTGTTTTGCCTTTGGGAGATCACATCCTTTAAAAGCAGAAATATTCGACCCAACAAAAATCAAGAAAATGAATACTGATCCATCCCGTGTTAAATCACTCTTTCGGAAACATTTGGAGGGTACTGCCTCACCAGAGGAAGTGCGTGAACTATTCAGTCTTATCGGTCAGGACAAGATTGATGAAGAAATACTTTCTTCTTTGGATTCAGAACTCAGTGAGACAGATTCACTAAATCCTTATGATAAGGAGAGATGGGATTTGATTTTTGATAAGATCAAAGATGATTCTGCTGTAATTGAAGAAGATGTGATTCCAGTAAAGAAAAGAACATACAGTTTTCTAAGAACCGGTATTGCTGCGGCGATTGTTTTAGTTGTTGGTGCCGGAGTGCTATTGTATAATCAATCTAACAAGGTTGTACAAACTATGGTTTATGTGAATGATGTAGCTCCGGGATCAAGTGGTGCCACTTTAACTTTGGCTAGTGGTGAACGGATTGCTTTGTCTGATGCGGTGAATGGGGAACTGGCGAAAGAGGCGGGGCTGAGTATTTCTAAAACTGCTGATGGGCAGTTGGTTTATGAAGTTAAAGATCAGGCTAAGGCTGGAGAAAATAAAATCAATACTTTATCTACTGCAAAAGGGGAAACTTACCGGGTGCGTTTGCCGGATGGCTCGTTGGTATGGCTGAACGCCGCTTCAAGTTTGACCTATGCTACCTCTCTAAATGAGCATGGAGAGCGAAGGGTCACACTAAGCGGTGAAGCGTATTTCGAGATTTTTAAGGATAAAAAGCATCCTTTTATTGTGGAAAGTAAGGGGCAGGAGGTGGAGGTATTGGGTACACATTTTAATGTCAATGCATATGGGGATGAAGCAAGCATTAAAACAACTTTGTTAGAAGGTTCTGTGCAGATTACATTGCTTCCTCTATCAACTTCTGGAGGAAAGAGGGATGTAAGACAGAGAGGTGGTGGTGGAGCTGAAAAGGGGAATTGGAATACAATCCTCAAGCCTAATCAGCAAGCAGTTGTAAATGGAGACAAGCTTGATGTTTTTACTGCTAACATAGAACAAACCATAGCCTGGAAAAACGGGTCTTTTGCATTTCATAAACAAAGTCTTAAGGATATCATGCGTAACCTTGCTCGCTGGTACGATGTGGAGGTTGTATACGATCCGGGCTTTAAAGATGCGCTGTTTACAGGTTCGGTATCTAGATTCAAAAGTATGTCAACCATATTGCATATTCTTGAAATAACAGGGAAAGTTCATTTTAAAGTAGAAGGAAGGAAGGTCATTGTAATGGAATAAGAACCAAAATCTCATAATCTATATTAAGGTTCCTTATAAAAAACCAATCCCGATTCGCGGTCGGGACTGGCGGATGGTTTGGAACCAATAAAAGTGCTTTAGACAATTCAATTAAACAACCAAACCAAAACAAAAGTATGAAATTTTTAGATCATATTGGGCTGTTGCATGTTGCATGGCTACCCAATCAATTCGTACGAATTATGAGGCTAACCATCATAATGATTACCATGGCACTGATGCAGGTATCTGCAGCAGGACTTGCTCAAAAGGTAAGTTTACACTTCAAAAATGTACCCTTAGAACAGGTGTTGATCGCCGTAAAACAGCAAACAGCGTATAATTTTGTATATACGGAAGATGTTATTGCAAAAGCAAAAAGAGTAAGTATTAACCTTAAAGATGCAGATCTTAAAGATGCACTTATGCTGTGTTTTGAAAACCAACCTTTAAATTTTACTATTGAACAAGGTACTATCGTGATTAAAGCGAAAGAGCCTTCCTTTCTTGATAAGGTGGTTAAGCGCTTGACTGCTATTGATGTGCGGGGGATTGTGGTGGATGAGAAAGGAGCGCCACTGGTAGGGGCAACGGTGAAAGTGAAAGGGACGGAAAAGAAAGTGGTGACCAATGGGAGAGGAGAGTTTTACTTGCAGTATGTTGAGGAGAAGGTGGTGTTGGTGATTAGTTATCTGGGATATGAAAGTATTGAAATGACTGCAGCCAAAGATTTGGGTACGATTAGGCTAAAGTTGGTTGAAGGTAAGTTGGATGAGGTAGAAGTAGTGAGTACAGGTTACCAAAATATCCCAAAAGAAAGAGCTACTGGTAGCTTTACCTTACTAGATAATGAACTTCTAAATCGTAGAGTTAGTACAAATATTTTAGACAGAATTGACGGAATAGCCAGTGGAGTAATTTTTAACAAGGGTATCATTGATGGGTCAAATAAATCCGATATAACCATACACGGGCGTAGTACCATATTTGCAAATCCTAACCCCCTCATTGTATTAGATAATTTTCCTTATGATGGTGACCTTAGTAATATAAATCCGAATGATATAGAATCTGTAACTATTTTAAAAGATGCTGCTGCTGCATCTATTTGGGGTGTTAGAGCTGGAAATGGAGTAATTGTTTTGACCACCAAAAAAGGAAAAAGAGACAGCAAGCCAATTTTAGATTTCAATTCTAATTTGTCAGTGACAGAAAAACCAGATTTGTGGTATCCTTACCAGATGACTTCCAGTGAATATATAGAGCTAGAGAAGTTTCTATACGATAAAGGAAGATATAAAAATGCCTTATTGAACAATACCGTTGTCGTTTCCCCGGCTGTTACATTAATGGATAAATTGAAAAAAAATCTATTAACAACAGACCAATACAATGAAGAAATATCAAAACTCCAACAACATGATGTAAAGCGTGATTTGAATAAATATTTCTACAGAAATCCATTCCGTCAGCAGTATAATTTAAATATAAGTGGTGGAAACGCTACCCAAAAATACTATTTGTCGGGTGGCTTTGACAGAAATAACAACAGCCAGGTGGCAAATAACTATAATCGCTATACTATAAATGCTAATAACACTTTCAATTTTTTTAAGGATAAACTAGAACTGTTTACAGGCTTGACCTTAACGAAAAGTAAATCAGAAAATATGATCGCAGGTGCTGTTTATACGCCATATACACCGTACGATCAATTGGCTGATAAGAATGGAAATGCATTGGCAATTGTAAATGTAGCTACATTAGGGGTTGGTTATACTGACGCTTTAGGAACTGACCAATTATTAGATTGGCATTATAGGCCTATGGATGAAAGAACACCCAATAACGTTACCAATGCTATCAATTATCGGTTGCTGACGGGAATTTCTTATAAGGTTTTACCATCACTTAAAGCTGAGCTAAATTACCAACATGAAGAAGGCTCTACCGATAGAACTTTGACAAATTCAAAAAACAGTTATTATACGAGGGATATGATTAACCGTTTTACTTCTGTAAATCAGGCTACAGGGGTGGTGACAAGGATTATCCCACATAATGATATTGTGAACCAATGGCTGGATAATTATAGATCGCAGTATATGCGCTTACAACTTAATTTTCAGAAAAAAATAGCAGGCAGACATGACGTTAATGCCATCGCAGGGTATGAATTTAAAGATTATTCGTTAGACAATACCAATCAGACCTATTATGGCTATGATCCTGTAACTAAAAGTAACGTTAACGGCACAATCGATCCTTTAAAATCATACCCTTTGTACTATAATACTTCATTAACCCAAAGGATAGGTACCTCACCTAGTCAATCTGGCAGTATTGACAGGGCTATATCTTTTTATGCAAATGCTTCTTATGGTTATGATCGGAAATACATTCTCAGTCTAAGCGCCAGAAAGGACGAAACCAATATTTTTGGCGTAAAATCGAATCAAAAAGGTGTACCATTATGGTCTGCTGGGCTAAGTTGGATTATAAGTAATGAAGCTTTTTATCATCTGGATTATTTTTCCGATCTCAAACTTCGCGCAACCTATGGATATAATGGCAATGTGGACAAAACATTATCCGCTTATTTAACTTCCCAGATTGCAGGATCGACTTTAATTGGTACAGATTTTTCTCAGGTAGTTAACCCTCCAAATCCTTCTTTGGGTTGGGAAAAGGTGAAGAACATTAATTTTGGGTTAGATTTTTCCACAAAAGGAAATTGGTTAAGAGGAAGTATAGATTATTATGTGAAAAATGGTGAGGATTTGATTGGTGAAAGTCCCATAGCACCTCAAACAGGCGTTTTAGTTTTCAAAGGTAATTCTGCCAATACCCAAACACGTGGAATTGATTTTACAGCGAATATCAAAGCACTTTCCGTGGCGCAATTTAGATGGGACATAAACGCACTCTATTCGTACTCCAGAGATAAAGTGACAGAATACAAAAAACTTCCAGCTATTAATGGAGATCTGGTTTTTGAGAATTATCGAAATCCTTTGGTTGGTTATCCTTACTATTCTGTATTTGCATTTAAATATGCCGGATTGAATAATTCCGGAAATCCATTAGGCTATCTAGATGGTGAAACCAGTACAGATTATGCATCAATATATAACTCTTTAAATCGAGATGATGTTAAATTTATGGGATCTGGAACTCCCACATCTTTTGGCTCAATAAGAAATACTTTTTTTTATAAAGATTGGTCGTTGTCTCTAAATATTATATTTAAACTGGGGTATTACTTCCAAAGAACAAATGTATTTACTGGGGATGTTTATAGTTATAGGCAAGGAGACTATGGCTTAAGATGGAAAAATCCTGGGGATGAATCGAGAACCCGAATTCCTTCACTGGTCTATCCAGCAGATGGTTTAAGAGGGATTTTGTATCAAGGATCAGATGATCTGGTAGAAAAAGGGGATCATATCAGATTGCAGGATATAAGGATTAGCTATAAATTAACAAACAACCTAGCCAAATATCTGCCTTTTAAAAGCCTTGAAGCTTACAGCTATGTAAATAATATAGGAATACTTTGGAGGGCAAATAAGAAAGGCATAGATCCTGATGCCGGCACTCAATTGATCCCATCTGCTAAATCAATTTCAGTTGGTCTTAATGCTACATTTTAATATTAAAAAGATGAAATCAAACGATATAAAATATAGAAATTTAATATTGATATGCATTTGTTTAGTGGGTTTTGCTTCCTGCAAAAAAGATTTTCTTGAAGCAAAACCCAGTACAAGTCTGCTTCTGTTAAGAAGTATTACAGACTATCAATTTTTATTAAATAACACGACTGTTTTTAACCAAACCGGGTCTTTACCATTTGCTTCAACCGATGAAATTGATGTTCCTGACTATGCTACTTATTTAAGTTTTGAAGCGCAAACAACGCGAAACTCTTACATCTGGTCTAAAGACTTATATGGAAGCGATTTAAAAATTGAAGATTGGAATAGACCATACAAGGCAATATTCTTTTCAAACAGCGTTCTTGAAGCACTTCCTAATGATGAACAAGTAGGGAGTAGTGAATGGAGGCGTACAAAAGGGTGGGCTTTATTTGGAAGAGCATTTGCGTACTATGACCTTGTTGGCAATTTTTGTAAGCCATATGATTCTCAGACAGCTCAGAGCGATAAAGGGCTGCCTTTAAGATTGAAGCCGGGAATTGACGATCTTTTGCCCAGAAGTAATTTAAAGGATACCTATGCATTGATTTTAAGTGACCTAATCCAGTCAAAAGAATTATTAACAAATGATTTGTCTGTTAACTTTAGAAACGAACCTTCAAAGGCGGCCGTTTTCGCTTTGCTGGCAAGAATACACTTGAGTATGAGGGATTATAATAAAGCCGAAAGCTATGCTGATAGTTGTATGTTAATTTACAAAAAGTTAATAGATTACAATACAGTAACAGCCAATGTAACGACTCCCTTTAATTTTTTTAATGATGAAACTATTTATCAATCTACACAGATAAATGGCTATAATGAAGTGATTACAACCACTACTGGCCAGTATACGATAAGGACTGAATTATTGGATTCCTATGATGACAATGATTTGAGGAGAACAGTTTTTTTTGTTACCCATGCTAACGGACGTGTTTATAAACGTAGAGGATACAGCGGGAGGGCAAATCATTTTACGGGTTTAGCCACAAATGAAATTTATTTGATTAAAGCGGAATGTGCTGCCAGACGATCTAACGTTACTATTGCTTTGAAGTACTTAAATGATTTGTTAATTAACAGATACAAAACAGATAGTTTCATTCCTCGTGTAGGAACTATCCCTGCCGAAGTGCTCCAGATCGTTTTAACGGAACGAAAAAAAGAATTGGTACGTACAGGACTTCGATGGTCAGATTTAAAACGTTATAACAAAGAGGGTGCTAATATTAAATTAACCCGTGTACTAAATGGGGTGACCTATACTTTGGAGCCAAATGATCCTCGCTATATATATCCAATTCCAAATGATGAAATCGCTTACAGTGGTATTGAACAAAATGCACGATAAAAAACCAAATTATGAAATACTTTAAAAGAATAACTCTTATAAATATATTTTGCGTCCTGATTTATACTGTTCCATTATGTGCTCAGGAAAGAATAAGGAAAGAAATTACGATTACTGGAACGCTTAATGATTCTTTAATTAATGAAATAAAAGGAACACCTATTATTCAGGCATGGACTGGAGAAGATTACTTAACTTATACGAGTGGGCATCCTGTAACTTTTAAAGCTAACAGTTTTACACTAAAGATCAATCCCACTTCTGATTTCATGTATTTTAGGTTTCAGTTTGGATTAAATGACTTACTATATCAAAACTATCTGATCAAGCCGGGTGATTCTATAGCCTTTAAATTACATAACAGCGCTATTAATTACGATTCAAACTCCAGTTTATTTAATTGTCAGTTTGAAATGCAAAAGGTAATCCAGACAATGAATAAATTAAATCGGAATTTTTCACTAATAAAGCAACAAGAATCTTATAACAATAAAATTGACAGCATTCTTTTAATACATGGTAAACAATTAGATGCGACAACAGTAAATCTAATCAGAACCAATTTTCGTAGTAAAATTATATCCTCAATTTGTCAAATATCACGATCTGCACTTTATGCACTTGCAAATAAAACGGATAAACTATTAATTGACACTAATAACTCAAATATCAATGACTTTTGTAATCATGCCAGGTATGCCAATTTTAAACCAGATGATTTTATAATAAGGAATTCTGCCCATTACGTTGATAGCTTTTATAATATTGAAATCTTAAAAATGCTGCTTCAAATGGGGATTTATGAAAATAAAGACAGGACAGATTATGGAAATAAAAAATTCAAGTTTATTCATGACTCGATCCTTAAAAATTATTCGGGCTTGTTAAAGGATAAACTACTAACAATGTTTTATTTAGAGTCCTTTAGGATGTCTCCTAAAGCAATAGATTATTTAAATGCAAATATTTCCAGCATCCATGATAGCAAATGTATTCAAATGCTTAAGGCCTTACAAAGTTCTAAAAGTAGCGGGAATCCTGCTTTTGCATTTGATTTAGCAAGCGATAATGGAAAACGGTATACACTAAATGACCTTAAAGGAAAAGTTATAGTTGCTACCTTTTATTCGACAGGATGTTCACCTTGCAAGGCCTTACATGCCTTTTTGAAAGACTGGAAGAAGCCCTTGCATAACAACCCAAACATAGCATTTGTAAACATAAGCATAGATGCGTATAGGCAAAAATGGATAGATGATTTGAGATTAAACATTTATACCTCTCCTAATGAAATTAATCTCTGGCTGGGTGAATCAAGTATAAGACACCCTATATTTAAGTTTTATAATTATAATGGTGGAGTTCCTGAGATGCTTTTAATTGATAAACAGGGTAATATCATAAGTTCTAGTCCCGTTCGTCCGATAGACCAACAAACACTGGTAAATTTTGATGCATTAATTAGAAAATATCTTTAAATAGAATTAATAGCTTGCCTTGTATGATCATCATATTATTCCCGGTTTTTATTTTTATCTGAACGCATTATACTTTATTGCTGCATTTTAATTAATATTGTCGTAACACTTTGTTAAATTAGTGATAATCAATCACTACACTTTTACTGAATTGAACTAACGATAATATGGAAAAGTATGGTAACCTTACGGATACAGAAATTCTACCCTTATTGAGGGCAGCAGACCGTGATGTTTTTCATATTGTTTACAATCGTTACCGTAACAAAGTCTATTCTGTTGCATTGAACGTACTACGAGATGAATTGGATGCAGAAGAGGTAATGCAGGAAGTAATGCTTAAACTCTGGCTTTCGGTGGGTACATTAAAAGATGACTCTAATTTAGAGGCTTATCTTAAAACGCTGACACGAAATTTAAGTTATAATGTTTTGAGGAGGCAAGCTTTGGTGGCAAAAACTGCAATCTCCAGGGGGCTTAACTGGAAAGACTATCACAATGAGACGGAAGAGCAAATAATACTGAGCGAAACTAAAAGAGTTTTGCAAGATGCAATTGAAAGGTTACCGCCTCAACAAAAAGTGGTTTATCAACTTTGTCAGCAGGATGGCTTAAAATATGAGGAAGCAGCTAAACAACTCAATCTATCCGCTCATACAGTACAAGGTTATATGAAGCTGGCGTTGCGCTCGGTACGTACTTACGTTTCGGTACATACGGATGTGGCAGTTGTGCTGGTTATTTTTGGATTACTTAAAAAATAATTTTTTTCATCTTCAATACCCCCGATCCCTGGGGGTTGGGGGTTTATATAATAAAGGGGGTATAAACACCCACCGGAATTGTATATGGATGAAAACAGATTAAGATATTTATACCAGAGGTTCAATGAAAGAACAGCTTCTGATACCGAAGTCGAAGAATTCTATCTTGCCCTTTTAGAACCGGAAGCCGAGAGGTTGATCAAATCTATTATTAACAAGGAATGGGATAATAGCTCAGTTGTTTATGAGACTGAAGTTGCTCAGTATAAAGCTGAAGAAATTTACCAGCATATCATTTCTAAAACTCCACTAGCAACTAAAACTAAACAGCTATGGCCTCGTATTGCAGCAGCAGCTGCTATTATACTTGCTATTGGTGTGGGTGTATTCTTTTATATGAACCAGTCGGTAAAGGAGACTGTTCAATCTGCAGCTTATGTCAATGATATTGATCCGGGCAAGCAAGGTGCCACCCTTACATTAGCTAACGGTAAAAAGATCAAATTAGCTGATGCAGCAAATGGCGAAATTGCTCAAGAAGCTGGCATCACTGTCACTAAAACAGCAGACGGGCAGCTTGTCTATGCTATTAAGGAAACTAATAACGACCTCAATAAAATCAACACCTTATCAACTGCCAAAGGAGAAACGTACAAGTTGCGTTTGCCGGATGGATCTTTGGTATGGTTAAACGCCGCTTCAAGTTTAACTTACTCTGCTAACCTAAAAGAGCGTGGGAAACGTAGAGTAAGACTTGACGGTGAGGCTTATTTTGAAATAGCCAGGGATAATGCACATCCTTTTGTTGTGGAAAGTAAGGGGCAGCAGGTGGAAGTACTGGGTACGCATTTTAATGTTAATGCCTACAAAGATGAAGTAATTGCTAGAACAACGCTATTGGAGGGAAGTGTAAATATAAATGGTAAAATACTCAAACCTAATCAGCAAGCGGAGCTTTCTGCTATAGGTATAAAAATAAGAGATGTGGATGCACAAGATGCTATCGCATGGAAAGAGGGTTACTTTACTTACAATGGTGAAACCTTATCTGAAATTATGAAACAAGTTGCCCGCTGGTATGATGTTGAAGTGATTTTTGAAGATGCTGGTCTTAAGGAAAAAACATTCCTTGGAAGCATTGGCCGATTTGAGCAAATATCAAAGGTATTGAATATGCTTTCCAGAACTGAAGTCGCATCATTTACAATAGAGGGAAAAACTATAAAAATTAAGAAAAAGAATAAATAGGACTAACCATCCACAGGGACTAATCAATTCCAATTGATTTAATAAATTATCAACTTAACTAAACGAAATATGAAAAATCTGAAAGATATTCCTTAGCATAGACAGCAACAATAAAGGGCTCCGATTTGCCGTCGAAACCCTTTCCTATCTGCTTTCCTGAAAACATTGAATTAACAATATTTTGTAACCTGGTGATTGCTCATCCTTCTAAAAACTTGCAATCATCATAACAGATGTACGAATGTATATAATTTTTACCAGATATGATATGCCGCCAGGCTACATCATAAAACTGCTTGTAATTATGAAACTAACTGTATTCATATTAATTACTACGCTAATGCAGGTAAGTGCCGCTACTTTTGGTCAAAAAGTAATCCTGAAAGAGAATAACCTCACTATCGAAAGGGTATTTAAAGAAATTCATAAGCAAACAGGATACTATGTGCTGATGGAGAATTCGGAGTTTAAGTCCACGAGAGTAAACACAAAGTTTCAAAATACGCCATTGAATGAGGTAATGGATTTCCTGGTGAAAGAAACTGATCTGACTTATACGATTGAAGAAAATACGGTGGTCATTAAGAAGAAAGTGCCTTCCTTTCTGGAGCGCCTGGTTGAGCGCTGGGCTAGTATTGATGTGCGTGGCATTGTGGTGGATGAGAAAGGCCTGCCTTTAGTAGGAGCCACAGTGAAGGTGAAAGGAACAGAGAAGAGAGTGGTGACTGGCGAAAAGGGAGAATTTTATTTGCAGAGTGTGGAGGAAAGAGCCGTGTTAGTGATCAGCTATTTGGGCTATGAATCTAAAGAAATTACTGCCAATAAAGATATTGGAGCGGTTAGGCTGATCTTGAGTGAAGGGAAACTTGATGAAGTGACCATAGTCAGCACAGGATACCAGGAGATTCCAAAAGAACGGGCTACTGGTTCATTTACCGTAATCAATAATCAGCTGATCAATCGTGCTGTTTCAACAAATATAATGGACAGGCTGGTTGGTGTTTCAAGTGGTCTGTTGCAAAATGATGGAACCGGTAACAATTTGGGAATTAGTATCAGGGGAAGAAGTACCATTTTTGCCAATACCCAGCCCTTAATTGTGGTAGATAATTTCCCCTATGATGGGGACATCAACAATATTAATCCCAATGACATTGAGAATGTAACGTTGCTGAAAGATGCTGCGGCAGCATCCATCTGGGGGGCCAGATCGGGAAATGGGGTAATCGTAATTACAACCAAAAAGGGAAGCTACAACGGAAAAACTC
The DNA here is from genome assembly GCF_900176505.1 of Pedobacter nyackensis. Lineage (GTDB taxonomy): Bacteria > Bacteroidota > Bacteroidia > Sphingobacteriales > Sphingobacteriaceae > Pedobacter > Pedobacter nyackensis. Next base: position 309,310 of record NZ_FWYB01000001.1, read on the forward strand.
AAGTTTCCTTGAATAGCAATGTTACCATCGGGGGTTTGCCGAAATTGAGTTATGTACCTAATATCTCTACTTCCGGGTATATCGAAATGGAAAAACTGCTGTTTTCAAATGGGTTTTATGCTCAGATAGGGGGGTACAATCAACCGGCATTAACGCCAATAGTCGAAATTCTAATTCGCCAAAGGAATAATGAAATAACAGAAGGGGAAGCGAATACCTTGATCGCAAAGTTTAACCATGACTCGCGGGACGATTTTAAAAGGTACCTATACCGAAAACCCGTTAATCAACAGTATGCCCTTAATCTAAACGGAGGGACGCAAAATCAAAAATATTACCTCTCCGCTGGACTGGATAAAAACTTAAATAGCTTAAAAGGAAACGGTTTAGAACGTCTAACGCTCAATGCAAATAACACTTATTCCTTTTTGAACAATAAGTTAGAGATCACTACCGGTATAATGTATATGTATTCAAATGTTCAAAATAATGGAATTTCTCCCGGAAGTATTAAGTATGGGAGTTATAATACCTTGTATCCGTATGCCCGCTTAAGTGATGATCAGGGAAATCACCTTTCCATTCCAAAATACAGACAGATTTATCTGGATACTGCCGGTGGAGGGAAATTGCTGGATTGGAATTACAGGCCTTTGGATGAGCTTGCGCTATCTGATAACACAACAACTCAGAATGATGTTCAGGCTAGTTTTATCACACGCTATAAATTCAGTAAACAACTCTCTTTTGATCTCAAATACCTCTATGGAAGAGGGAACTCCAAAGCTGATAATGTAAATGCACCTGATAGCTATTATACCAGGAATTTAATAAACCGGTACAGCAGCATTTCTGGTGATGTGGTAACACGGCCCATCCCATTAGGCGCTATTCTGAATCGTACTTCAGTAGATTACAAGTCCCAGAACCTGCGTGCACAGGCTAATTACAGTAATGCCTGGGATAATAATAATCTAGACTTCATAGCCGGGGCCGAAATCAAAGATTTGGTTTCTAAAATAGGTGACGATATCATCTATGGGTATGATAAAAAACATACAAACGGCAGTCCGGTAGACAATGTGAGTTTGTTCCCGAATTACGTTACGGGCAACAGTATGCAAATTCCTTATGGTTCATTTGAACAAAATAAGATTGACCGTTACGTTTCTTTCTTTGGCAATATTGCTTATACCTACAAGAAACGCTATATCATTTCCGCTAGTGCCAGACAAGATGCTTCAAACTTGATTGGTGTCAACAGTAACCAGAAATGGGTGCCATTATGGTCGGTAGGAGGGAGCTGGATCCTAAGCGATGAAAAGTTTTATCAGGTAAACTGGCTGAATTATTTAAAGATCAGAGCAACCTATGGCTACAATGGAAATGTAGATAAATCTGTGGCCGCATACCTGGTCACTCAGCAATTGACTAATAATGTTTACGGTAATCCTACTTCATACATCCAAAATTCTCCAAACCCAGACTTGCGTTGGGAACGAATAGGGATGTTAAATCTGGCGCTGGACTACTCCTTATTCAATAACAGGTTATCCGGGAGCTTTGACTATTATTTTAAATCGGGCTTTGACCTGATGGGCTTCTCCTCATTGGCTCCTTCAACTGGACTTACTGTATTCAAGGGCAATACCTCAAATATGAAAGGAAGGGGAGTGGACATCGTGATAAATTCAAAAAACATGGACAATGCCTTTAAGTGGAGTACTTCCTTATTGCTAAGCACCGCCAGGGATAAGGTGACTGCTTACAATGTAAATCCGACAACGATCTCCGATTACATCAGAGGCAGCAGTCCAATTGTAGGGAAAACGGTTTATCCGGTTTTTAGTTATCGCGCTGCGGGGCTGGATGCACAGACTGGTGACCCGATAGGGTATTTAAATGGAGCAGTTTCTAAGGAATATGGTGCCATCCTGCTTTCTGCAAATCATGAGGATATGGTTTATAATGGGAGTTTGTTGCCTACCATTTTTGGGAGTGTGCAGAATGCTTTTACCTATAAAAACTTCAGTCTTTCTTTTTTATTGACCTATAAACTGGGCTACTTCTTTAGAAAGTCTTCGGTTAATTATGACAACCTGTTGAATGGTTTTGGATATGGGCATGTTGATTTCGATAAACGCTGGAAAAAACCAGGTGATGAGCGGATTACATCTGTTCCTTCCCTGATTTATCCTAACTCGACTGAAAGGGATGAGTTCTATAGTTTTTCAGAATCCCTGGTGGAAAAAGGGGACCATCTGAGGTTAAAAGACATTCAGATTGCTTACAGTTTAAATGGTAAGTTCAAAAACACCTCCCTGTTCAACAGCGCCCATATTTATGTATACCTCAATAACCTGGGCATAATCTGGAAAGCCAATAAATCAGGGATAGATCCTGACATGATTCCCACTCCCGGACAATATAGCAGTATACCATTGGCAAAAACCATTGCCTTAGGACTAAAAATAGACTTATGAAAACTTTTAAACTATTAATAATAGCGATTTGTGTATTGCTGAGTACAGCATGTAAAAAGTATCTCGATGCAGTACCCAATAATAAATTAACTGTGCCTTCCAGTTTAGGTGATTATGAAAAATTACTGGACAACCTGGAGGTAATGAACCAAGGTGTAGGTCCAAATTTGCTGGAAATTGGCACTGATGATTATCATATAGGCTTTGATGAGTGGCAATCAGCAAATGCTAAAGTTCGTGCCAGCTATGTCTGGAACAAGGATATTTTTGAGGGTAGCTCAGGTACGGATTGGATCAGCATGTATCGGGCTATTTATTATGCCAATATAGTGCTGGAAGGATTAAATGCGCTGAAAGTTGATCCCTCCCAGATTCAGCAGTATAACCGGATTAAAGGAAGTGCTTTGTTTTTTAGGGCGTTCTATTTTTATCTATTAGAGGAGGTGTACGGTATGCCCTTTAATCCTGAAACGATAGCCCATGAATTGGGCATTCCTTTAAAAATGACTACAAAATTAGAAGAGAAGCTTCCACGCTCGACTGTAAAAACTGTTTATCAGCAGATTGAAAAAGACCTATTGGAGGCCAAAGAGTTGTTGCCGCTTTCTTTGGATTTCTCCATTCCAAACAGACCATCCCGTTTAGTGGTGTACGCTTTTCTTTCCCGCATGTATTTAACGATGCAAAACTATCAGCAGGCTTTTGATTATTCCAATACCTGTTTAAATACCTATGGTGTCCTCACGGATTATAATGAGAAGAATTTAAACTCCAATGTACCATTTCGTGTCAGGATTAAGGAGGTCATGTTTGATTGCTCATCCTCAACTTACGGGCCGTACCCGGTTGATTCTATATTTTACGATGCTTATCAAACTGCTGATCTCCGTAAAATGGCCTACTTCAGACCGCTAAGTGGCAGGTTGGTGTTTAAAGGTACCTATTCAAGATCCGGGACCTCGGCTTTCCTTGGTTTCGCTACCGATGAGCTTTATCTGATCCGTGCAGAATGTGGTTCAAGATTAGGCAATCAGCAATCAGCTGTTGATGATTTGAACACACTGCTCGTAAAAAGATATAAGATTGGAGAGTACATCCCTTATGGCGTGGGAGCTCCAGATGAAGTGTTGAAAAATGTGCTCCTGGAAAGGCGGAAGGAGCTTGTCTTTAGAGGCATGAGGTGGATTGACCTGCGACGTTTAAATCAGGACCCTCAAACGAAGGTGACTTTATCAAGGGAGTTAAATGGACAAACTTATACCCTGGAACCTAATTCCCCAAGATATACCTATCCAATTCCACCCGATGAATTGGTCAATAATCCTAATATTATTCAAACAGAAAGATAAATTAAAATGAAAACAAAATTTTTATACTTGCTTGCACTGATGTTGCTGTCATCAATACTAAGTGTAGCCCAAGCTGGCACCAAAACCAATTTGATCAGTGATGATGCTGATAATTTTATCACCATTACAATCCAAACCGACCACCAATTGAGCTGGAACACCTTAACATTAAGTTATTGGAGTTCTTTAATGGATTACGATTATATCTCCTATCAGGTTAAAGCCCATAGGACAAAGGATAACCAGTTTAATTTTAAAATTCCGGTGTCTGATAACAATAAACTAGGTTATGTAAGTATTGTGAATGAAGAACCGCCCGAAACCCAATTTCAACGTTTTGTGCTCAGTTATTATCTGGTTGAAAAGGGCGATCGTGTAAGGCTACTTATGAAATCAGATTCTCCGGATGGAAAACAGAAGGAAATTCAACAAAATCAGCTTGTTTACGTTTTTTCTGGTGCAGGTTCCGAAAAGTACACGTTTAGGAAAGAAATGGAAAACATAGACAGTGATTCTCCAGCTGATATTATTGCCGCTAATTATGAATATAACGTTGAAAATAAATTTGACAAAGTCTTGACTGAGCAAATGCGTTTACTTGAAAGTTACAGAAGCAAGATTGGAGATCAGGCTTATTGGGTCTTAAAAGCTGATTTAATAGGGGGAAATGAAGCAAACAAATTGTCCTTTATTTCTACCACGCTCAGAGGCGGGGGTGGATTGGATTCTGCTAAAATAAAATATGTGTACGAGAAATATTTAACCAACAGTCCAGGTCAGAATTTGCCATTATTTGCAAAAGGCTCTTCCATGAATTACTGCAATTTCCTATTTGATTACGAGCGCTTGTTTTATCAATTGAGAAAGAAATCAAGGCGGATAAATTATGGCTATGAATTTTATGATTTGATAAAGCGCAAATATACAGGCACTTTAAGAGACAAGTTGATTGCCATGCTATGTGTTAACAATTATGCCCGGTTATCGGAAAACAAGTCTGTTGTAGACGATGCTTTAAAAACTGTTGAGCATCCAGATTTACTGCTGATTTTAAATAAACTTGCATCTAAAAATAAGGCCGTTCTCGCTTATAATTTCAAACTACCGGATAAAAATGGGAGCTTAGTCTCCTTAGCTCAATTTAAAGGGAAAGTGGTGTTCATGGACTATTGGTTTACCGGATGTTCGGGATGCACCAATTATTACAAGAATGTGCTTAAAGCGGTTGAGAAACATTATGAAAATTCAAAAGATGTTGTGTTTATCAGCATTTCCTCAGATGTTAAACGAGCGGAATGGATGAGTAGCATAAAACAAAATTTATATACTTCTCCCAATGCCATTAACTTATTTACTGCAGGAAAGGGGATGGATCACCCGGTAATTAAGGAATATAACATAAGATCGGGACCGACTCCAATGTTAATCAGCAGGGAAGGAAAAATGATCAGCTATAAAGGGCCAGAATTATATAATAAAGAAAGCCTAATTAAGGCTATTGAAGCTGCCAAATCAAATTTATGAGGCGTTAAAAAAGCCATTTTTAGACGAGATAAAGGTTTTAAGGTTTAGGTAATTAATAATAGAAGGGCTATTGACGGATGTCAATGCCCTTTTTGGAAGATTTCTTGAAATAGGTCGTGAATAAAAGATTAATACATAAACTCTCCACATAATCATGCTAATTTAATTTTATACTTACCAACTTTTTTGTTCTAAATCTTGAGTTTAAAGGTGTGTTTTTCGTTATATTAAAAAGTGAAACCGCCTTGGAAATCTTTTAATTATATAAATCCCTTGTTCTTTAAATCGTCAATTATTGGCCCTAAGATCTTACAGAAGCGGTCTAGATGTTCGAAGTATTCATGTGAGTGGACACTTAACTTCCCACCTTGGGAACAACATGGGAAGATTATCCGAAAATTTTTATATCGGATAATAAATTTAAATGAAGGCCTTTGGATTAATTTCTGAGGGCCTTATTTATTTCAAAATCTGGACATATAGAGAATTGGACATTAAAAACTGGACACATATGTGTAACGTGTCCAATTTTTATAAGAATATGAACATGTGTAGTTAATATGTTCATATTTATGCTTTAATTTGCATATATGTCCAGTTTTTAACCATAAAGTGAACACATGTATGGCCTACGATAGAGCTAAACCTTTTAATGATCTTCCATTGCTTCCTCCATCTAAGGACGTAGAGGATATAGAAATTCTAAAAAAACTCGTAACTGCATCGCGGACACTTGCTGCGGCAAACAGCACAGTAAAAAGATTACCAAATCCTTATATGCTGATAAATACGATAGCTTTGCAGGAGGCGAAAGCATCAACGGCTATAGAGAATATTTTTACGACTGAAGACGAGTTGTATAAGGCGGTGTCAGATTCAGTGAAAGAAAGTGATGCTAATGTCGGTACGAAAGAAGTGCTAAGATATAGAGAGGCATTGTGGCAAGGATATGATTTGCTGCATGATAAAGCAACAATTGATCTGGATTGTATTACGGGGATTTTCAGGAAAATCAAAAATTCTACAGATGGTTTACGCGCTCCTCAATCGTTAACAGTAATCAATCGCGGACAAAGCGAATTTCGGGCAGGTGAGGTTATTTACACTCCACCAAGAGGTGTGGGAGTTCTTGAGCCTTTACTGGAAAATCTATTGGAGTATTTAAATGATGATCGAAAACATTCCTCCGACCCTTTGATTAAAATGTGTATCGCTCATTATCAATTTGAGGCTATACACCCCTTTCGTGACGGAAATGGGAGAACTGGTCGAATATTAAACCTGTTGTATCTGGTGCATAAGGGATTGTTGGATCAACCAGTCTTGTACTTATCGAAATACATCATTGCAAATAAAGACGAATATTACTATAATTTGAGTATTGTCACTCAAAGAGGATTATGGAAGCCGTGGATACTTTATATGCTAGAGGCTATAGAGAAGACGTCACTATTAACAAGTCAATTAATCGTTAGTATTCTGGACCAGATGGAAGCTACCCTTGAACATGCAAGGGGGCGAATAAAATGGTACAATAAAGAGGTTAATGAGGCGATTTTTAGTCAGCCTTACATTAAACCTAAGTTTATTGGCGATTTGCTGGGGATTACCTCAAGGACAACCCTTACTAAATATTTTGCCGAACTTGTTGATGCAGGTATTCTGCAACCCGCAAAAGAAGGAAAAGAAGTCTTTTATATTAACGGAGATCTGATCTCCATTTTAGAAGGCTAGTTAGCGGCTCTATCGGCTCACGCAGAGGTTGGTAGGAAATGAAAAGCCAGCAAAAAGAGTGCTGGATTTTAAAGGTTTATGGAGTTAAAGCCCTGTTGAACCGGGAGGAAGCGGGTTAAATGATTCATCCTCTAACCCAGCGGCATTCTGCAAGTCCTCTATAAAAAAGTTCAAGTTCTGTATCTCCGAGAACACAGCAAGTTTAGAAAACCGTCTTTATTTTAATAGAGATGGTTTTTTATTTTAACCTATTTTCCATAGGCATTTAAATGTTACTAATTCACATTTAGGACAATTTCAACTTCTTCTATTAATTGCTGCTTATTAGGTAGTATGGTTGTATATTTTGATGCAAAAACGGTGTTGTCAAATCCACCTAGGATATATTCAGCAGTAATTTCGTCTTTTTCTGCACATAGGATGATTCCAATAGGGGGATTATCATTTTCATCATTGATTTCTGTTTTATAGTAGTTAAGGTAGGTGTTCAATTGTCCCGCATCAGAAATGTTAAGTTTAGTCGTTTTGAGCTCTATAAGAATGTAGCTCCTAAGAATTTTATTGTAGAAAACCATATCTACATAATAATGGGTGTTATTTATGGTTATTCGTTGTTGAGAGCCTACAAACATGAATCCTTTTCCTAGTTCCAACAAGAAGTCTTCTATATGTCGGATGAGTTTTGCTTCCAAATCTTTCTCTAGGAAGGGTTTGTTTTCAGGCATTCCAAGGAATTCAAATACATATGGATTTTTCAACAGGTCTTCAGCTTTAGAAATTTCTTGTCCATTTTGTGCCAATTCCAATACCTTTTCTTTATTTACCTTTCCTGATGAAAGTAATAATCTTTCAAATAATGAACTGTCAATCTGTCTTTTCATTTCACGGATTGACCAGGCAGAATTGATGGTTTCTTTTTCATAAAAGCTCCTTTTCTCTTTGTTCTCAATTATTAATAATTCACAAATATGCGACCAACTGAGTTGTCCAGACAGCGTCTGGACATTAGGGTATTCTATATGAAATTTCCGCATATTAAAAAGGTTGGATCTGGAAAAGCCCCTTCCAATCTCCTTTGTAAGAATTTTTGAAAGATTAAGAATAATTTGTCTTGAGGTTTGGCTATCAATTTTATTTTGATGCTCTGCATTTACAATCTCTTCGCCGATCTTCCAGTAAGTTGAAATGAGCTCACGATTAATGTTTTGGTATACACGTTTACGTGAATCATTAACAATCGATTTAATGGCTTCAAAAAGAACTTTATTAATATTTGTTACCTGGTTTTCATTATTCATCTTAAAACAAATCTAACGATTTTTCATAAGAGGCTGTTAACCATGGTCGGTGAAATTAGGAAGCATTTGACTTTCCCTTTCAGCCTTCCCTAAACGAAGAATGAATGATTTCTCTAAGTTAATGAATGAAGAAATTTAGTAACCTCCTTCATCATTCGAAATCAGTTCACCTAAAGCTACTATACGCTTCAAATCTGCCACAAAAGTGTTCGAGATTTTGACGATAGGGGACACACATAAATCCCACCTTGGGAACAACATGGGAAGATTATTCGAATATTTATATCGGATAATAAATTTACTGAAACTTGCTGACTCGGTACATATACCGGATAGTCATCAATGGATGGAAATTCTAAGTAGATCGACATATTGTTTACAGTAGGGTGTTTACCTCTAATAAGTCATAATTGCTACAAATTGTTTGGACGGAGGAAAATAATTGCTGACAACTTCTTTTACGTGAACAAAACAAGTTGGTTTGATGTTGTAGCTGAAATACAGGACAATGTTTAACTTCTTTGTTAATAGGTATTATGATATTCTTGAAATGGAGGACGGCCTGCTTAACAGGTCAAGGATAGCCATATTAATACACTTGCTTTGTGCATTTTCGGTGCTAAGCATCTTCTTGTTTTGCTTATATTTTTTTCAGGAGCAGAATATTTTGCTTTATCGAATTAGCTTATTGATGGTCCTTTTCATTTTAGGATTAATTATGCTCTTAAGTAAGATGCCCTGGAAAAGAGTTGGACATTATTTCATATTATGCTTAACGTGTTTTATTTGGTCTAACTTACTGATTTTAAAAAACGGTATAAATATCGTTACAGTGCAATACGTGATGATGATTGTTACAGGGGGATACTACATCCTTGGAGCACGTTGGGGGCTGGTTTATTCATTGTTGAATACCATGCCTGTAATGTTGCTAATTGCTATTCAGGAATTTTATAGCGTTGTTCTCCTTTCGGCAACACAAAATGTAAATATATATGCCTATAACTCCTCCATTGTCATAAATTTTCTCCTCCTCATTTTTATCCATTATTATTTTTTTGAGGCATTTAAAAGATCCAGTCAGAAGGAACAACGTTTAACTACTAGTTTAAAACGTTCCCTTTTATCAGCGACAAAGATAGCAGAAGACAAAACCAATTTCCTTTCGACCATGTCACATGAACTACGTACACCTTTAAACGCAGTAATTGGTATGACAAACATTTTATTAGAAAGTGATCCCAAACCCCAACAAAAGGAAAATTTGGAAATACTCCATTTTTCTGCTGAAAACCTAATGGTTACAATTAATGATATCTTAAGTTTTAACAGGCTGGATGCAGGAATGGAAAAACTGGAGTACACTGCCTTTCGACTAGATAAGTTACTTCTGAATGTTTATGGGGCACTAAAGCTCAGAGCTTCTACAAAGGGAATTAAATTTTTTCTGGAAATGGACGATCGTCTAACTGGGGTAACTGTTCGAGGCGATCAAAGTCGGCTAACCCAAATTTTTTTTAATCTTGTCGGAAATGCTATTAAATTTACCTCAGAAGGATTTGTCAAAATCGAAGCGAGCGTAATCCAGGAAGAAAACGAGGCGGTTACAATTAAATTTGAAGTCTCAGATTCCGGTATTGGAATTCCGGAGGATCAGACTGCAAGTATATTTGAACCTTATTTCCGTGCAGTAAACCACAACGAAAGGCAATATCATGGTACCGGTCTTGGATTAAGTATCGCGCGAAGATTAGTGGATTTGCATGGCGGAAAGTTAACATTCAATAGTAAGGAAGGTATTGGTACAACTTTCAATTTTGAACTAACACTTATTACAGTGGAGCCTCCTAAAGAGAACTTAGCTTTAAGTACTGAGGAATCATCTGTTCAGATTGACCACTTACGTATTTTAATAGCCGAAGACAACGCAGTGAACGTTATGGTATTACAAAAAACATTGAAACGCTTTGGCTTGACCGCTGATGTTGCAGAAAATGGTCAGATCGCCATAGAAGCTTTAGAGGCGAAAAACTATGATGTCATTTTTATGGATATCAACATGCCTGTTATGGATGGTTTTGAGGCTTCCAGATTGATTCGACAGATGACGCAAGTAGAAAGGAGGAATGTTTATATTATAGCTTTAACTGCCTCAATTGATATGTCGATCGAACAGCATCCTGAATTTCAGTATCTGGACGATTTATTATTGAAACCTTTTTATCCTGCAGAACTGAAAGAAAAGCTTGAACAGATAGCAAGTAGAAAAATTCCCCCAAGATGATATTTGGGCCTATGCGACCGCTCTTCAAATTCTTTCTAAACTAAATTGATTATGGAAAATAGCAAACAGAATGCTTCATTAAGAGACAGTTGCAGTGTAAGTCCCTGGCAGAACTTTGTGGTTGATTCTTCCGAGAAATTGATCGTAGCGGAGGTTGACCTTGATAAGATGTATGATTGTCTGATTATTGGAGCTGGCATTACTGGCATCACAACTGCGTTGCTATTACAGCGATCTGGACAAGCCTGTATCATTGCTGAGGCGCAACAACCTGGATTCGGAACAACAGGAGGGACTTCAGCACATCTGAATACATTTTTTGATGCTACTTATGCGGAGGTTGAAAGTGATTTTGGAAGAGACTCAGCTACATTGTTGGCTCAGGCAGGAAAAGAGGCTTTAAGTATCATTAAGGGTTTTGTTAAGGATTTGAGTATCGACTGTGACCTGGAATCTAAGTCTGCATGGCTATATGCCGAGAATGAAAAGGAAAGTAAACAACTTAAGGAAATTCTGGAAGCCTCAAAAAGGGCAGGGGTTGAGGTAGAAGCTGATGATAAAAATATAGTACCGGTGCCCTTTGATTCTGTAATCCGGTATGATCAGCAGGGACAGTTTCATCCTTTGAAATATATTCATGGCTTACTGGCGGAATTTATTGCGTTGGGTGGTTTGCTTCTAGAGAATGCCCGGATCAGGGAAAACATTATTGAAGATGGTATACACACCGCAATATCTAATGATTTAACTATTAAGGCGAAAAATCTGGTTTATGCAACACATATTCCTCCTGGAGTAAATCTGATGAGTTTCAGAAATGCACCTTACCGGAGTTATGTACTTGGCCTGAAATTGAAAGACGAAAATTATCCGGACGGGCTGGCTTATGATTTACAGGAACCTTATCATTATTTCCGAACCCATATAATTGACGGACAAAAATACCTGATTGTCGGTGGAGAAGACCATAAAACCGGTCATGAAGATCCGGAACGGGCATTCCAGAACTTAAAGGAGTATGCAAGCCAGTATTATGAAGTGGAATCGGTGGCCTACCAGTGGTCGGCGCAATATTATGTGCCCGTTGATGGTTTGCCTTATATCGGGCAGTTGCCAGGCGTCGCTGATGGGATTTATGTAGCTACTGGTTTTAATGGAAATGGGATGATGTACGGAACGCTTTCCGGAAAGATCATTTCTGATTTGGTTTTAGGGAAGGAAAACGAATATACCAGTTTGTTTAGCCCCTCCAGGCTGAAACCTGTCGCTGGTTTTACAGATTTTGTGAAAGAAACTGCGGATGTGGTCTGGCATTTTTTTTCTGATCGTTTTTCCTCGGAGGAACTTCAGGAGCTAAATGACCTTAAACCAGGTGAGGGAAAGTTAGCGAAATTTGAAGGAAGACAACTGGCAATTTATAAGGATGATTGTGGTAAGGTAACGGCTTTGAATCCCATCTGTACCCATGCCGGATGTACAGTTCAGTTTAATGCTGCGGAGCAGAGCTGGGATTGTCCATGTCACGGTGGTAGGTATGATGTTTCCGGTAAGGTGTTGAATGCCCCCCCGACAAAAGGTTTAGATGCTGTATTAATTAGTTATGATGTCCGGCCGTGAAAATCAGGATGAGTTTTTAATTTATCAGTAAATGTGCTTTTCAATAGGATATATGTGCACGACTGCGTTTTTGACGAAACTGGAAGTGGAATTCGCTTTAAAACCCGTAGGCCTCATGGTGGTGGCGCCGAAAATGGATTTAAAGGACGCAACAACGGAAAAGAATCCTGCGGTCTCCTTATTTGGTGTTGCTGGAATTCCTGCAAAGTTTGTGATCGATGGGAGTGGTCATATTCGTTTCAAAATGAGTGGATTTGGAGGAACTAATGATAGTGCAGTAGCTGAACTTTCAGCAATGATTGAGTTATCACGAAAATCAATTTAGGCTTCGCCAGTCACCCCATCTTCTTCGTCTGAAGTCAGATGATCCAAAGCCACTATACGCTTCAAATCTGACGCAAAAGTGTTCGAGATTTTGACGATAGGGGACACTTTGGAAAGAGGGAATTTCAGCGAGGAGACTCCCTCTTTTTTTTATTTATATATCTGATATTCAGGTTTTTGTGATTTCTGTGGGTTGGTTGATTTTTGACATCTAAAATCGTAGTGTTTTTAGAGATTTTTAAGTGTGATTTTGTTTAATGTACTGATATATAGTTGTTTGATTTGTTTTTTTATCAAAATTCTAAAAAAGGGTTCGATGTCCGGAAGGGTATACTGAGGATATTACCAATTTTAACAGCTCCACACCCGCCGGAGTAATCATCCAAGTGCGCAACAAATCCGAAAACAGCTTGTTCGTTTTAACTGCATTAGCGCAGCCCACAAGTGGAGCTGCAATGGTAATAATAGTAGTGTTGGTACTTACCTTTTGAAGAACTGCCGGACAGCATCCTATTGCATCTGTTGCATTTAATAAAGTTCCTTAGCGGTAGTTTCTCCAGACATATGATCTTTGCAGCCGGAATACGCTTTTTTCCCTGCAAAATGTCCTGCACATCATAAAAAAGGGATTCAGAAATCAAAGGCTCATGCGTAGCATCTACTGTATAGGCTTCTTCGTCTTTTATGCTTTTTTATTTCCGTTTTTTTGTTTTTCAGCAGCATATCGGTAACTCCTGAAAATGCGGATACGACAAAAACCCTGTTGTATAAATCATCATCATTACACTCAAATAAAATGATATTTTTTATGACATCCTGAGGGCACTCATTGAAGTGCCTCCGATCTTTTCTACTGTTAACATGTAGGTATTATTTTCAGTTTCCGCCTAAAATTATGGGGTTTTTCCCATTTCCCATCATTATGATCTTGGCATTTGGGGAAAGTGCTATGGCTTTCTGTGCCTGTATGGATTCGTATTGCAGCTGTTTGTCGCTCAATCCCGTCGACAGGATGCGTTGGTAGTCGGCAATGCCCTGTGCTTCTACACGTTTTCGTTCAGCTTCCTGCTTCTCTTTCTGTAAGACAAATTGCATCTTCTGGGCATCTTGCTCTGCATTGATTTTAGATTCAATTGTTTTTTTGACCGATTCGGGCAGGGTAACATTTCTGATCAGGAGTTGTTCGAGTTGCAAGCCGCGTTTGGCAAAACTTTGGTTAATGGTTGTAAAGATCTTATTTTGAAATTCCTGGCGTTTGGTTGAGTATAGCGCTACTGCCTCATAGGAAACTGCATTGTCGCGTATAGCCGTGCGTGCGATCGGGCGGACAATCTTGTCCAGATAATCATCGCCGATTTCTTTAAGAATCCTGGGCGCATCCTTAGGTTTTACACTAAACAGTACAGAGAGGTCTATAGTTACTTCCAGTCCATCAGAAGTTAAGATACGAATGGCGTCATCGCCTGACTTACTGCCTTCATCGTGGACTGCAGACATGGTGTAATTCTGGGTTTTAACATCAAAAGGGGTGACCTCTACCAGGGGATTAATGAAATTCAGACCGCTGTAAAGTACATCATTATCCACTTTTCCGTATAAGGTCTTTACTCCGACCTGGCCTACACCAACTACTTTAAACATGGAGAGAGCGGCACCCGCTAAAATTATAACTATACCGCCTGCACGGATAAGTGTACTGAACCTGGTTAGCGGACTGTCCCCGCGACCAATGAAATAACTTAAGATGGTGATGAGTACACCTAAGATGATAAGGAACATAAGAGTTGTTTTTATTTGTACCAAGGGCACAGCAAAGCAAGTGCCTGAACCAGTCATCTTCTTAAAACAATAGCTTAAGTGTTCATAATAGCTATTTTTTTCTTGTTGATATCATATGTAAAATAATGAAATCCTTTCAAAATGGAGTGCTTCTTTTCATTTCGAAAAAGTTTTATAAGCTTATTTGATCCTTTTCATTTGAATCGGATCCGGAACATCAACGATCAGGGGAACTTGTTCAATGCTAACAAAACTTGAATCTAGTCCAAAGCCTCTTCTTTCAGAAATACTCAAGAATTTAAGTATTTTATGATAAGAAACGGTTAATCTTTCAATAAAACTAAGACTGCTGGAGTTGGAAAGGATTTTCTCGATGACAACAAAACGAAAATCGCCTGGTATTTTTTGTGCCTTTAAAGACTCATACTTACTGGTGATGTCAATTTCTCCACTTTTTACCAGTTCTTCTACTACTTTTCTGAACAGGACATTTATCCGCTGTTCCACCCTGAAACCTAGTCTGAAATCTATTCTGATAAGCTTTTCCGGAATCATATGGTCTACTTCGTACTCCATTGTATAAGGCTCATCTGTTACATCTACGTGTAACAACCAATATACATCTGCTCTTTTAGGATGCTTTTGAATAATGGAATAGATAACAGAAGATTCAACCTCACTGTTAAAATTGGCACTGGTAAGATAGACTAAGTTAGAGGCATATTTAGCAATAGAGTTATCAGTACTGATACTTTTAATCAAAGGGTAGAACTCTTCGATATCCACAAATTTCATATATCTGTTTCTGATTCTGCGGCCATTGTACCACGCCCACATCACTGAGAATAACACCATACCCAGAATTAAGGTAAACCAGCCTCCATGAAGTATTTTTGCTGCATTTCCCGCCAGGAACGTAAGCTCAATAATCCCATAAATCAAGAGGAATATCGCGATGATATATTTCGGAACTTTTTTCCTCATCAAGAATACAGATACCAGAATGGTAGTCATTAGCATGGCAACTGTTATAGACAGGCCATAGGCTGCCTCCATATTTACAGATTTCTCGAAGATTAGCACAACAATAATACACCCGGCCATTAAGATCCAGTTCATAGAAGGAACATAGAGCTGTCCTTTTTGCTCACTAGGATAATTGATTCTCACTTTTGGCCAAAGATTTAATCTAACGGCTTCAGCAATTAGTGTAAATGAACCGGAAATAAGAGCCTGACTAGCTATTGCAGCTGCAATAGTTGCTATGGTTATTCCATAGATCAGGAACCAGTTTGGCATTAATTGATAGAAAGGATTAACATCCCCCAAATGGGTGCCTTGCAGCTTCCAAAGCCATACACCCTGGCCCATATAGTTTAAGATCAGACATATCTTTACATAGATCCAGCTGGCTCTGATGTTAGAGCGTCCGCAATGACCTAAGTCTGAATACAAGGCTTCGGCTCCTGTGGTACATAAAAACACCGCTCCGATAATTAAAAACGCTTCAGGATTAGTGGTCAGTATGTGATAAGCATAATAAGGATTAATGGCTTTTAATATCTCTGGGAGCTCCATAACGTGTATCAACCCTAATAAAGCGATCATGGTAAACCAAAGCCACATGATAGGGCCGAAGGCCCTGCCCACGAGGGAAGTCCCAAATTGTTGTAAAATGAACAGGAAAATGATAATGGCCAGTACAATAGGTACGGTAGGCAAATCCTTATAGATCAATTGTAGCCCTTCAATAGCTGAAGAAACAGTTACGGCGGGAGTCATTATTCCATCAGCCAGTAATGCAGCCCCGCCAATCATGGCAGGTATAATCAACCATTTTGCTTTACGTTTAACTAAAGAGAATAAAGAAAAAATTCCACCCTCCCCTTTATTATCCGCTTGCAAAGTAATAATCACATACTTAATGGTTGTTTGTAGGGTGAGCGTCCAGAATATACAGGATAATCCTCCAAGTATAAGGTCCTGCGTAATTAGTCTGTTCCCAATTATAGCCTTAAAAACATAGAGCGGCGAAGTACCTATATCTCCATATATTATTCCCAAACTTATTAATAAACCGGCTGCGCTTAACTTTTGAATATTTTTATGATCACCCATGACATTTAATTACGGCGGCAAATGTATAAAATAATATGTTGTTTAGAATCAACAAGGTATAAGCCCGCGATAATTCGTACATTAATAATCGATTTAATAATGAACAGCATAGTTTTTGTGGGAAATATTATTTAGTTGGATAAAATTAATTCATAATGACATGAAAATAAAAACAAAATTGCGCCTTGCATTTGGATTATTGTTCATAATAGTCCTCTCTTTCGGAGGAGTTTCTCTGTACTATATGAATAAGATGGCCTCAAGTTCAAAAAACATTCTAAAGGATAATTACGAAAGTCTGAACTACTTGGGAAAGATGAGAAAGATACTCGACGATAAACAAATGCTTATTATGACCGTTAAAAATTTCATTGCATCTAAAATAAGAAAAATAATGAATACTAGCTATTTCCTTTGCAATATTAGGATTGACAAAATTGTAGAGGAAGATCCTTTTATAATCTCCACCTGTTGTAAATCTAGTGGGGCAATTTGTAATAGGCTTTGGGAATTTAGGCCAACTAAAAATTTAGGCTTTTTTAGTTTATGACAAAATGATTTGACAGTTTGATGTTAAGTTGCAGTAAATGTTTAATTTAGATTGTTTCAGATTTAATAAATATATAAGCTGTTACCTCTATTTTATTCAGTTCATTAATCTAAACCGTACTGCCATTGAAACGGATCATCAATAAAGTAAAGGAGTATTGGCATTCAGACACCAGCTTTATCACGTTATTGGTAATGCTATTTTTTATGGTATTTATTATGCCCGTTTTGTTAGAGGGAGCTGTAGTAAACATTTTGTTATTAAATATTTTATTCTTGACGCTGTATTTTATTGGCATTTTTTCAAGCGAAGACAACTGGAATATATATGTATCGTTATTTCTATTCTTAGTGCATTTGATTTTGCTGATGATTCGATTTAACGATACGCCTAAAGAATACTATTTGATAGAGCGGTTAGTTGGTCTTGTTAATATGGGGCTCTTCGTCTTTATTAATTTAAGGTTGTTATTTCGAAATGCAGAGCGTAATATTTATAGAGTGATAGGGGCGGTAAATGTTTATCTTTTATTTGCCTTAATGGGGGCTTTTGCTTTTGAGATTTTAAAAATTCAAACCGGTAAATCGATAGCCGGAAATATTAGCTTGCAAAATAACGATACTGATTATGCTGTTTATGTTTATTATAGCTTGGTATCTTTAACTACTGTGGGCTATGGCGATATTTATCCCAATGGAATGGCTTCACGCATGCTTTCAGTTTTGCTTTCTGCTGTTGGTATTTTATATCCTGCTGTTGTTATTGCTAGGTTGGTTACAAATAGCATTGTAAGTAACAAAGAACTTTAATCTTAGTTTCCAAAGTTATAATGAGACTTCTACCTTTTCTATATACTTTTTTCAGCTAAACGGGCTATAGAAACGAGCGCTCCGTTGTAGGATCAATAGCTGATTGTAACTCATAATAATAGCTTTGTTGAGAAGTTGGGGAGAATTATCGAAATGGATGACAGCTGGGTTGTGAATTAATATTTGTTTAAATTAGTTATATCTAAACCGTTGTATGCGATGCAATCAAATGAAATAGAAGGCTTAAATGAAAATCAAGTTGATGAATCCAGGAAAAAGCATGGCAGGAATTCATTTACGCATAAAACTGAATATAGTTTTTTAAAAAAAATCATAACGCTACTGACCGAACCAATGGTTATTCTGTTGTTAATAGCCTCGGTTATATACTTCATTACCGGGAGCATTGGTGATGGGCTTTTCTTAGCGATAGCTATAGTTTTAATAACTGCTATTTCATTGTATCAGGATTCAAGGAGCAGGAATGCCTTAGCCGCGCTTCGGGCATTAACTGAACCCAATTGTAAGGTAATGAGGGAGGGGCAAACCATTCAGATTAAAAGTAAAGAGCTTGTTGTTGGTGATATTTTAATCATAGAAGAGGGGGTATTTATTGCAGCGGACGGCCTAATCGTTCGGTCAAACGATTTTTCTGTAAATGAATCCTTACTTACCGGGGAGTCTTTACCTGTCTATAAGGATGCCAACCAGGCAGATAACCTGGTGTATTCGGGTACTACTGTGGCTAGTGGTTTGGCTATTGTAAGGGTTAGTGCTATTGGAAATGAAACAAAACTTGGAAAAATAGGAAAAAGCCTGGACAGTATCAGCGAAGAGAAAACGCCATTGGAATTGCAAATCAACAATTTTGTTAAGAAAATGGTGTTTGCGGGTACTATTGTTTTCTTTATCGTTTGGGCAATTAACTTTTATAACTCAAGAGATGCATTAGATAGTTTAATGAAAGCCCTTACCCTTGCGATGAGTATTTTGCCGGAAGAGATTCCGGTCGCTTTTACCACTTTTATGGCTTTAGGGGCCTGGAGGTTAATGAAAATGGGAATCGTGGTGAAACAAATGAAAACTGTTGAGACGCTGGGTAGTGCTACGGTGATATGTACAGACAAGACAGGAACCATTACCGAAAATAAAATGAGTCTGGCAGGTCTTTATGAGGCAACGCAACAAAAAATTACAAATCCGGAGGACGAACTTAGTTTAGAAGAGAAAGAGCTGGTCAGAATGGCAATGTGGGCAAGTGAGCCTATTCCCTTTGATCCAATGGAGATTGCACTGCATACTGCCTATGCAAAGATGTTTGCTGTAGATGAAAGGCCTCTGTATAAAATGAGACACGAATATCCTTTGGGAGGGAAACCTCCTATGATGACACATATATTTCAAAGCAATGCCGGGGATCGTATTGTAGCAGCGAAAGGAGCTCCGGAAGCCCTATTAAATGTCTCCGATTTAAGTGCTGATTCGAAGGAAGAAGTGGAAAATGCAATTACGCTTTTGGCAAGTAAAGGCTATCGTATCCTGGGGGTGGGGGAAGCGATTTTTTCAAGTGATGATTTTCCTGCCAAACAACAGGACTTTAAATTTGAGTTTAAAGGATTAGTGGCATTTTACGATCCTCCGAAATCCAATATTCAATCTGTTTTTGATTGCTTCTATACCGCGGGAATTGCAGTGAAAATTGTGACCGGTGACAATGCGACTACAACGGGTGCCATTGCCCGTCAGGTGGGGTTTAGGGGGGCGGAAAACAGCATAAGTGGTGATGAGCTGATGAAACTCACGGACCGTGAATTAAGACTAAAGGTAACCGAAGTATCCATTTTTACACGGATGTTTCCCGAAGCCAAACTTAAGATCATTAACGCCTTAAAAGCAAACAACGAAATTGTTGCCATGACTGGAGACGGCGTTAACGACGGACCGGCACTAAAAGCTGCACACATTGGTATTGCTATGGGAAAAAAAGGAACCGAGATTGCCAAACAGGCAGCTTCTTTGATACTTGTTGATGATGATCTGGAGAAAATGGCGCTTGCTGTAGCTGTAGGAAGAAGGATCTATGCCAATCTCAAAAAGGCTATTCAGTACATTATATCTATCCATATACCGATCATTCTTATCGTATTTATTCCTTTGGTGTTAAGATGGGTGTATCCAAATATATTTTCACCAGTTCATGTTATCTTTCTTGAGCTGATTATGGGACCCACCTGTTCCATCATTTATGAAAATGAACCTATTGAGAAAAATACGATGCTGCAAAAGCCCAGGCCGTTTAGCAGTACGTTTTTTAATGGGAAGGAGTTGTTTACCAGTATAATTCAGGGTTTAGCTATTGCCATGGCCACACTTTTTACATACAGGTATACAGTTGATTTGAATTATACTGAGGCCGTGACCAGAACAATGGTATTTACCGTATTGATCACAGCAAATATTTTTTTAACCTTGGTGAACCGGTCATTTTATTACAGCATTTTCACTACATTGAAATACAAGAATAATCTGGTTTTGGGAGTCATTGCCGTAACTGTTTTCATATCAGGTTTTCTGATCTATAATAACACATCATCACGCCTATTTAGATTTGAATCACTTAGTTTCATGCAACTGGGCTTGAGTATGGGAATTGGATTTTTAAGTGTAATTTGGTATGAACTGGTTAAATGGAGCAAGAGGAACAGGATGGAAGGAAATAGTATTTAATGTAGCTTTAGTTATATAAAATGGAATCAAAAATTATTCAAGCTGTTGAGGCTGCCCAATTTTTCGTAGAAATATTTTGCCGATCGATGTAGCACTTGTGCAGGTATCTCCTCCCGACATTCATGGATATTGCTCATTAGGTACTTCAGTTGATATAGCGAGATCTGCTGTAGATACAGCCAGAATGGTGATTGCCCAGGTAAATAAGCGAATGCCCAGAACGCATGGTGAAAGTTTTATTCATGTCGACAAGTTTAGTGCCATGGTTTATCATGATGCAGAATTGCCAGTAGTGGATTATTCCTCAGATGTTGATGATGAATCATCTGCTACTACCATACTGCAAGTATTAGATTTTGATGCTTACACGATCCCAACGGTTCAGAATTTTTATGGTTTGAGTAACGATCTCATGAAGCGCTTCATTGGTTAGAAAGGCCTGATGCGGGCTGATCAGAACATTCGGATATTTTAATAATTCTGAAAGTATTGGATCTCTGACTTCGTCTGCTTCATGGTCTTCAAAGAACAGACCCTTTTCAAATTCGTATACATCTATTCCTAAATAACCTATTTTACCACTTTTCAGACCTTCTAATGTGGCTGTAGTTTTAATTAAATCTCCGCGACCTGTATTGATGATCATTACACCTTTTTTCATTTTACGGATTGTGTTTTCATTAATCATATACCTGGTTTCGGAATTTAGCGGGACATGAAGTGAAATTACATCTGATTTTCGGTAAAGTGTATCGAGGCTAACCCATTCCACATTTTTGATATCTTTTGTTTGGGTGTCATAGCCTAATATTTTACAGCCTAATCCATGGAATATAGGAACTGTTGCTGCCCCAATGTGTCCAAGTCCTATTAAGCCAACTGTCTTTCCGTAAAAATTAAAACCTGTCAATTTATCCAGACAAAAGTTAAATACCCGGCATTGCTGATCTGCCTGAATCAAATGACGACTTAAGGCTAAAGCCAAGGCTACTGCATGCTCAGCAATCGCCTGCGGAGAGTAAGCAGGAATATTAGCAACCTTAATTCCTTGTTTCTTAGCGGCCTCTAAGTTGATATGGTCCATTCCAACAGATCGGGTAACTATATACTTTATTCCAAGAGCAGCTAGTTTGTTGATAACGGGAGCAGTTACATCATCATTTGTAAAAACGATTACAGCATCTTTTTCCTTTGCATATTTACATGTATCTGTATTTAATGTCTCAGAGAGGAATGTAATATCATGTTTTCCTCTGTTAGCCTTGATTAATAGATTTTTTTCAACAAGTTTGGTACTGTAAAATATAGCTTTCATGAATTTTGAATTATAAAGGGTAGCACTCCATTCAAAACTAGCCAATTGGTTGTGCATTCGGAATGATGATCATCACACTGCAAATTGATTAGGCTCATATTTCTAAAGGACAATAGTCTATTTTTAATGATTATATAGCATGTGGTGGTTCCATATTTTGGTATATTTTTTTTACATCATTGAGGTGGCATAGTTCAGTACCTTGATTCATAGTGGCGGCAGTTCCACATGCTACTCCAAACCGAGCGGATTCAACCAGGTCTTTATGGTTTTGAAGACCATATACTATCCCTGCCAGCATACTATCTCCGGCTCCAACTGTACTTTGAACATTTACATTCGGTGGCGTAATCTGGTAGCAGCTGTTTTTTGTAACCAGTATTGCCCCTTGCGCTCCTAATGATACAACGATAACTTCACATTTAAATTTGTTGATAATCTCTTTTGCGGCTTCTTTCACCTGATCAATCCCGAGGATTTCCTTCCCGGTCAACGTAGCCAGTTCTTTCAAATTTGGTTTAATGAGGTAAACACCAGATGCTATCGCCTGGCTCAGTGCTTCACCAGAAGTATCAACAATTAGTTTAGCATTTTTTGATTTGGCAATCCGGGCAATTTTTACAAAAATATCAGCAGGTACTCCAGGGGGGACACTGCCACTAACTACTATATATGCTATGTCCGGTATATTATCCAGCGCTAACAAACATTTTTGATATGCCCTACCAGTTAATCTAACACCTGGCATTCCAAAGCGAAACTGTCGGTTCGTCTCAATTTCTTTTACCACAAGATTTTCTCTGGTGGCTCCTGACGTTTTTATGGGGATGATGTCTATACTTTCTTTATGAAGGAGCTTCGTGAATACATTTCCTGTACAGCCACCTTCAAAGTATATGGCTGTTGCATACCCATCAAGTCTTTTGATCGCTCTTGCTACATTAATTCCACCGCCACCTGGCTCATAAACAGGATCCGAGCATTTCAATTTCTTTTCTGGAATCAATAATGGGACGGAGGTACTTTTATCGATGGCCGGACTGAAGGTTAGCGTTATAATTCTACTATGCATATCGTGATTATTAAATCCAATTGTATAAGTTGAGTTCATCTCTTAAACATAGCCTTCTCGATTTCAACAGCAAAAAAAACTAACGAGGATGAGCCTGCAACTAAAAGAAATTCTTTCATACTCAAAGCCTCAGTTTGAAAAATGGTTTGAAAGAATGGAGTGTAAGTAATTACAAACTGTAAAAATAAAACTATTAATACAGATCCAATAAGTGGTTTATTAGAGAATATACTTCCTTTAAAAAAGGATTGATGTTCAGAGCGAATAGCTAATAGATGGCCCATTTGACTTAGACTTAACACATTGAAAACAATGGTTTGCCAATGTAATCCATTGTTTATAGCCCAACCTTGCATGGTTAAGGTAACACCAGCCATAAGAATACCAACCCATACCATATGAATACCTCTTCCGTTGTCAAAAACGGTCTCCTGAGGGGATCTTGGTGGTCTGTTCATGATGTTTCCTTCTTCTTTTTCGAAGGATAATGAAATAGCTGGTAAACCATCAGATACAAGATTTATCCAAAGAATGTGTATGGGAAGGAGCGCGATAGGCATTCCAAGCATAGGGCCTAACAATAAAACCAAAAGCTCACTTAGATTCGTTGTCATAAGATACTTAATGAATTTAAGGATATTGTCATAAATCCTTCTTCCTTCCCTTACCGCTTTTATAATGGTTGAGAAGTTGTCGTCGAGCAAAATCATGTGTGCTGCTTCTTTAGCAACATCAGTCCCGGTAACACCCATTGCTATTCCAATATTTGCCCGTTTTAGAGAAGGTGCATCATTTATACCATCCCCTGTCATTGCTACATAATAACCTTTCTTTTGTAGCATTTTTACGATTCTTAACTTTTGTTCAGGTGAAACCCTTGCATAAACTTTTATCTTATGGACTTTGGCTAAAAAACTATCCTCATCCAATGCCGTCAGCTGTTGTCCTGTTATAATCAAATCATCCTTATCATCCATTATACCAATACGCAGTGCAATTGTTTTTGCCGTAACGAGATGATCGCCTGTAACCATAATAGGCACAATTCCTGCGGCTTTGCATTCCGTTATTGCCGCTAAAACCTCTTCCCTTGGCGGATCAATAATTCCTGTTAGTCCTAAGAAAAGCAACTCGTTCTCTTGAATTTTGTCGTCTATTTTTAGGGGGAATTCGTCCCAATAGCGATAAGCAAAGCCTAAAATTCGCTGGCCTGTTGCTCCCAGCTTATCTACCTCACGGAGCATGATATCCTGATCTACGTCTATACATCGAGGCAGAAGAATTTCAGGCGCTCCTTTTGTAAAGGAAATTATTCTATCCCTGTGACGATGAAAAGTGGTCATTAGTTTCCTGTCAGCATCAAATGGAATTTCAGCCAATCTGGGCCAGTTTTCAATATTTATGTGATTTTCTTTTGCCACTTCACTTAAGGCAACTTCTGTACTATCTCTTTTTGTATAATCACAATCTAATCCGACATCGTTATTCAGTGCAAATGAATGCAACAGTAAATTTATTTTTTCCTCATGTCTATTGGTATACAGGTCCTTTCGATTATATAGCTTATTATTTATGAAGACTTCCTCAACATTCATTTTGTTTTCAGTCAACGTACCCGTTTTGTCCGTACAGATGTAATTAACAGAACCTAATGTTTCTACGGCAGGCAGTTTTCTGATAAGTACATTAAATCGTATCATTCTCTTTGCAGCAAGGGCTAATGCAATAGTTGTTACAGCCGGCAATGCTTCGGGTAAAGCCGCGACCGCAAGTGAAATGGTTGTGAGTATCATTTTAATTAAGTCTTCACCACGAAGCCATCCTGCAATAAAAAATATAATGCTTAAAAATAAAATCAGGATGGATAGACGTTTCCCAAGAGCGGCTAAACGTTTCTGCAGGGGTGTTAATGTCTCTTTTTCCTGGAGCATCCTCGCTATCAAGCCTAATTCAGTTTGCATACCCGTAGTTGTTACAACTCCCATGCCTCTCCCATATGTAACAAAAGTGCCTTTAAAAGCCATGTTCTTCCTATCACCAATTGGTAATTCGTCAGTTTCTAATGAGTCAGAGATTTTATCGATAGCATTAGATTCACCTGTCAATGCCGCTTCCTCGATTCTTAGATTGATGGATTCAATAATCCGTAAGTCTGCTGGTACTTCATTTCCAGCCTCTAATAGAAGAATATCACCAGGAACTAATACTGTTGCAGGTGCCCACATGATGTTTCCGTTGCGAATCACTCTGACCTGGGTGATTGATGTCTGTTTTAAAGCCTCCATTGCCTTTTCAGCACGGTATTCCTGGAAAAAACCTATAATAGCATTGAGGAAAACAATAATTAAAATAACAATAGTATCAGCAAAGTCTCCAATGATCCCGGAAAAAATTGCCGCAGCCAATAAAATTAAAATCATTAAGTCTTTAAACTGCGCCAATAGCATAAAAAGAATATTATTCGCTTTTTTACTATTCAGTTCATTAGGTCCAATTTGAAGTAGTATTTCGTCAGCCACATTTGAGCTTAATCCGTTCCTATCTGTTCCCAACAATTCAAAAACCTCAGTTATGTCTAATCTATGCCAGTTCATACTGTTTCTATATTTACAATAATAAATTGTACTCAGGTTAATCCTTTAGTGTATGATGACTACAGATGCAAGCTCATTAATTTTTCCAAAGGTCAGACAGGATGGTACTGCCAGTACAATCAAGCCGAGAATCAGAACCGATGCTAATGACTGTTTTTCTTAACAAATTCGAAAAGAAAACCGCAATTAGTCCTATACAATGGATAACTTGTTTTTAATGATGGGCAATAAATAATGGCACATTCAAATTATTCATTAATACATCTGCCAAGCTAGGTTTAAACCATCTTGAGAATTTACTTCTTCTATAGGCACCCAACACAATAAAATCATTTTTTCCAGATTCAGTTAAGTAAGCCAGTATTTTTTCATCAGCGTTTCCATGGAGAAGTTTATAGTTTGAATTTGGGAAATGTCTGCTTATAAAATCTGTCATTAATATAGTGCCAGGTAAATATCCGTTTTCAATATTTCCTTCATTAACACTTAGAATTTCAATGGGAAGATCTCTCCAATCAGTAAACAGATAATTAAACATTTTTATTGCGTAGATGGAAGATGGACTCCCATCATATAGCAATACTATTTTTTCAGGTGCTTTAAAAGTATTAGGGCTTACAACTACAGGACATTGTACATCCGCCAATAACTCTTTTATGAAATTGGTTGGTTTTTGATCATCATGCCAGGTAAATTTCTCACATTCGTTAATGATGATAAGATCTGCAAATATACTTTCATATTGCAGTTCAACTAATGCAAGACTATTATCCCTATGGACGGCATATTCGATTTTAGCCTCTTCACATAATCGTTGAAATTGATGCACTGACTCGTCTCTTTGCAATTGATCTTTTTCATTCAACTCTTTCATATCTTTTTCAGGCTCTGAGGATACTTTTAGTACCTTGGTGAGGTTATAGTTGTGATAAAAAAAAGCATCCAGAAAAACACCCGTTAAGCGACTGCCAGACTTTTTTGCTAATAGCAAAGCATATTCAAAGGTGCTTTTACTTAGGTTGTATCCGTCAAAAATTGCCAGGAAATTTTTCATAATCTATAAGTAAATATTTGATCTCATAGTTCAGGTTAAAATTGGGGAAGCTAAAGTGTTTTTCTCTTGAGTTTAGTAAACTTCTCTGATGTTCCTGCTCTGAAAGTTTGATATTTTGTAAATGAATTTCCATAATGATTGGAATATGTTCACTAATTCTTGTTTTTATTCCATGGAACTGAATAATGAACAAATAATCAGTAAAAAGGTTTGATTACTACATGTCCTGATTTTAAAAAGAGTTAAAGCATATTGCTGAAAAAAACAAATTAGTTTTTCTTTGGCAAGGCCTTGGTTAAAGAGAACCATCTATCTGCTTAGTCTGATTTATTTGCATTGTTTCATGCTGTCTTTCAGATAAGATTTTTCGCTCTGGAAATACGTCAATGTCTTTTTGATAGTATAACTGGGGAGTGGGGTTACGATACTTTATTGCCTTTGCTGGTCATGATTTAATATTTCCTGAACTCAATGATTATATAAAAATTATTTACTAAGTGGCGGGTATTAGTAGGACTGGAAGACCTATCTCAAGAAATACGGCTGTAAGCTATTACGCTAAGCTGAGACATATTTTAAGAATTGCCAATAAAGCTATCCTGACTGGACCTACAATTTGTTACGGGAAGTACGAGGAAGGGAATTTAAGTCGGAAGATCTGAGCGCTAGGTGCTTGGTCAAGGGAAGGACACATATTTACCAAGCCCGGCAGCCAGTTTTGCGACTACTTTGCCTCAAAAGGAGGTCCACACTTTTGACGAAATGTACATACTAGAGATAAACTCTTTTTTTAGCACATCTCTAGTAGAGATAAATGTGTTTTTTTTGTATTTAGAGTTATGAAGGATGGTTCGAATTACGGGAAGGGTGAGTTAACGGGAGTCGAACTAAATAATATTATCTCTGTTGCTCTTATTGCACCATAATTATATAAGAAAATAACACAATTATGTAAATTTAATAAATATAACTTGATGTAATTTTGATATCAATGAAGAGAAGACTGTCCATCCCATTAAAAGCAATGTTTTTACTGGTCGTGTTTTTATTAAACACAGTGGTTGGTTTTGCCTGCGCCGTTGGTATGGAAGATAGAAATACGTCGAATCTAGACTATCATACGGTTAAAGATACGCATACACATGAACATAATGGTCCAGATCATAAGGATCTAACGGATCATCACAGGTCTAAAAAGGAAAAAGATCATTGTTGTAAGGACGAAGTCACAAAACTGTTAAAGGAAGACAAGGTTTCGCCTTCCAAAATAACATTCAGTATACAACCAGTTACCTTTTTCACGCTGCTTCCTACTTATTGTCAGTTAGATGTTTTGGCATCCTCTGTATATCAACCTAGTACTAAATCTTTCGTAAGAAGCTATCATCCACCCATACGGGATATACGGATAAGCATTCAAAGTTTTCAGATTTGATTTAATGATTTCATAGTTTTAACATGAAGGCGCAGTCTTTATGCCTATATTTTCATATAAAAATCAAATCAATCATGAAAAGGATATTTTTTTTAGTTGCATTCTTTGTAACCTCACTTGTGCAATATAGCATTGCCCAAGACCATTCTGGTCACACCCAATCGGGCGACCTATTAAATCTTTACTATAACATTAAAGATGCCCTTGTAGCAGGAAATGCCAGTCTTGCAGCCTCAAAATCAGGTGAGTTGGTCAAGGCACTGAATACTTCTAGTGAAAAAACAGTAAGCAAAACAAACAAAGCTTCATTGTCGGAACACGCAGGTATGATTGCTCAAAGCAAAGACCTGAAAAGTCAACGTGAACATTTTGCAAGTCTTTCGGACGGAATGATTGTGCTTGCTAAATCTACGAAGCTATCTGCTGAACCTCTTTACCAGCAATATTGCCCGATGAAAAAGGCCAACTGGTTAAGCCCCGAGAAAGCAATTAAAAACCCATATTATGGCAGCTCGATGCTGACATGCGGAAAAATTGTAGAAACTATCAAATAAATCATTTTATACTTTGCCCCAAGCTTTTTGCCTTGGGGCTTTACCCACTATAAAAAAACATCATGAAAAATATCATATTAAGCATGGCTACGTCGATCCTTTTTTTAGCCGCTTGTAACAATGAAACAAAGAAAACCGAGGCGACTTCCGGTGCTGACAGTACATCAATAACCGCTGTAGATACTACTTTAAAATCACAAAAGGAATCACCGATCCAGAACATCCTTAGTGCTTATTTACAATTAAAAAATGCACTTGCAAAAGACAACGATAAAGATGCCGCATCTTCAGGTAAGGCATTGGAGACTGCGTTTGCAGACTTTGATAAATCAGCGCTGCCAGGAGACAAGGCTAAATTATATGATGATATAGCTGCCGATGCAAAGGAACATGCGGAGCATATAGGTGCGAATGTTGGTAACATTAAGCATCAGCGTGAGCATTTTGAAACTTTAAGCCAGGATGTTTACGATTTGGTGAATGCATTCGGTGCAGGACAGAAACTCTATGTTGACCATTGCCCAATGTACAATGAGAACAAAGGTGCAAATTGGATTAGTGAATCAAAAGAAATCAGCAATCCTTATCTGGGACAGTCTATGCCAACATGTGGCACTGTGAGGGAAGAGTTAAATTAAAAACATGAAAAGGATCAAAGCTGTAGCGCTGGCCTTTCTGATCATTATCCTTGCCATTCAGTTCTTGCAGCCTGCCCGGAATAAAAACGGGCAAGCTGTAAGTAAGGATTTCAGTAAGGTATTCACAGTACCCGGAAATGTACAAGGGATACTTAAAAAATCCTGTTTTGATTGTCATAGCAATCAAACGGAGTACCCCTGGTATACTTATATCCAGCCTGTAGGTTGGTGGATGGACTCACATATCCGGAAGGGAAAAGAAGAACTCAACTTCAGTGAATTTGGGAGTTATTCTAAAAGAAGACAAATGAGTAAACTGAAGTCAATTGGTGAAAGCATTGAGAATGAGACCATGCCTTTGCCGTCATATACACTCATTCACAAGAAAGCAAGGCTCTCGAACGAAGAAAAAGATCTAATTTTAAATTGGGTCAAAAATACAAGGAACAGTTTATCACTAAAGCCTTAGACCATGAAAAAGATATTAATAATCTTTTTAATTTTTTGCTTCGGTCAGCTGTCATTTGCTCAGCACGAGGGCCATGCACCCTCACAACAAAAGCAACAGCCCGTCATCTATACTTGTCCGATGCACCCCGAGGTTCAGCAATCGAAGCCTGGTACCTGTCCAAAGTGTGGAATGGCATTGGTCAGGAAAAACAAAGCTGATCAATCTAAAACTCCTGTCGAAAATCCAGAGGTTCAAAATGAGCGTATACAAAAGGCAGGACACAAAATCGAAAGCTCAGGTCTGAAAGCCAATCCAAAAACAGTTAGGTATGATCTTTATGTAAAGGATACCACCGTTAACTACTCCGGCAAAACAAAAAAGGCCATTGCCATTAATGGTAGTATTCCTGCTCCAACATTGACCTTTACAGAGGGAGATACCGCAGAAGTTCACGTTCACAACATGATGCACATGGAAACCTCGATACATTGGCATGGGGTATTCCTGCCAAATAAAATGGATGGTGTTCCTTACTTAACCCAAATGCCAATCAAGCCCCATAGCACTTATATCTACAAATTTCCTGTTATTCAAAACGGAACATATTGGTATCATAGCCATACCAAACTACAGGAGCAAAGCGGAATGTATGGGGCGCTAATTTTCAATAAGGTAAATGAGCCAAAAATACCAGCTATCCCCGTAGTATTGAGCGATTGGACAGACATGAACCCACATGAAGTAGAAAGGTTCCTGCATACGGCTAATGACTGGTTTGCCATTCTAAAAGGGACAACTCAAAGCTATGCGGAAGCAATTGGAAAAGGTTATTTTAACGTGAAAGTTAAAAATGAGTGGAAAAGAATGAATGCGATGGACGTTAGTGATGTGTATTATGAAAGGTTCCTTAGCAATGGTAAACCCACTATAGCATATCCTAAGTATAAGGCAGGAGATAAGGTCAAATTACGCGTGGTAAACGGAGGCGCTTCCACTTATTTCTGGTTAACCTGGTCAGGTGGTAAGATCACTGTCGTGGGGAATGACGGGAATGACCTAGAACCTGTTGAAGTTGACCGTCTGATCATAGCGACAGCAGAAACCTATGATGTGATTGTCACTATTCCCAAAGACATGCAGTATGAATTTCTTGCTACGGCAGAAGACCGGACAAAATCTACTTCTCTATGGTTGGGTAGCGGAATGAAAATGCCAGCGAAGCCATTGGGCAAACTGAAGTATTTTGAGGGGATGAAGATGATGAACGGAATGATGAAAATGAACGGGGATATGGAACCAATGGGCATGGAAATGAGCAATCAGCAAATGGATATGAACAATGTTATGTACCCGGAAATTACCGGAACCGATTACGGCAGATCCAAAGCAAAATCCGGAAAGAACAAGAGTATGGACATGAAGGGGCATGAAGGGCATGACATGTCAGCGATGGATACCAAAAGCATGCCTGGAATGGATACGGGGGCAGATGATGCTGACATAGTAACGCTGAATTATGGCATGCTGCGTGCTACAGAAAAAACAACTTTGAGAAAAGGGCCGGAAAAGCTGCTCCATTTTGAGTTGACGGGGAACATGGATCGTTATGTATGGGCATTAGACAACAAAACAGTTTCAGAATCTGATAAAATACTCATCAAAAAAGGTGAAAACGTAAAGATCATACTGTTTAATAATTCAATGATGCGCCATCCCATGCACCTGCATGGCCATGATTTCAGGGTATTGAACGGACAGGGAGAATATGCTCCATTAAAGAATACACTGGACATTATGCCCATGGAAACAGATACACTGGAGTTTGCAGCAACAGAAAGTGGGGACTGGTTTTTTCACTGCCATATTTTATATCACATGATGAGTGGAATGGGGCGGATATTAAGTTACGAAAACTCGCCGCCAAACCCCGAAATACCCAATCCTAAACTCGCACAGCGAAAACTTTTTAGTGATGACAGAATGTTCCATCCTATGTTAACTTTAGGATTGGAAAGCAACGGAAGTGACGGTGAATTTATGTTAGGCAATACCCGTTACCGCTTTTCTACAGAATGGCGTATTGGGCTAAAAAGACATCATGGAAATGAAAGTGAAACCTATTTTGGGCGTTACATAGGAAAAATGCAATGGCTATTCCCTTTTATTGGTTTTGACTACCATTACAATCCTGTCAGGGATGAAAGCGAGGAGAATATGTTTGGACAGCTCAGTAACCAGAAAAACAGAAAGACATTTGTTGCTGGGCTGCAGTATACCTTGCCGATGCTAGTTGTTGCCGAAGCAAGAGTAGACAGTAAAGGGAAACTTCGTTTTCAATTAAAACGAGAAGATGTACCGATTACCAGCAGGCTGCGGTTAAACTTCAGTGCAAATACCGATAAGGAATATATGGCGGGTTTCCGTTATATCGCTGCTAAGTATATTTCCTTATCCACACATTACGATAGCGACATGGGATATGGAGGAGGAATTACTTTAACCTACTAAAGAAATCGAGCATCATGAAACATACTTATAAAATTACAGGAATGACCTGCCAGGGCTGTCGAACCAAGGTAGAAAATGCATTGAATAGTATTAGTGGAGTTTCCGCAGAGGTTACGCTGGAGCCTGCTGAAGCCACGATCACAATGGACAAACACATTTCAACTGAAAAATTACAGGGAGCAATATCCGCAGTGGGAAACTATACCATTGAAATGATTAACCATGCAGTGAAAACAGAAAATCAGCACTCGCATGGGCATGCAACACCAGTTGAAGTTAAGCCACCATATCACTCTGATCTCGGGGATAAATATTATTGTCCTATGCATTGTGAGGGAGAAAAAACATACGATAAGCCAGGCAATTGCCCGGTCTGCGGAATGGATTTACTAAAACAACCCTCGTTAAAAAAGGATGTAAAATATACCTGTCCAATGCATCCTGAAATTATTAAGGATGGGCCTGGTTCCTGCCCGATATGCGGAATGGACTTAGTGCCTATGGCTGGGAATCTTACGGAGGAAGAGGATGAAACTTACGGAAAACTACTTCGGAAGTTTAAGATAGCTGCTTTTTTTACCGCCCCAATTTTCGTCATTGCAATGACAGAAATGATACCTGGTAATCCTCTGTTTAAACTGATGGATTTGCAATACTGGAACTGGGTTCAACTGGGACTTTCAATACCTGTAGTTTTTTATGCAACATGGATGTTTTTCGAGCGTGCATGGCGGTCTGTAGTCACATGGAACTTAAATATGTTTACCTTGATCGGAATTGGTGCGGGGGTGGCCTGGCTCTTTAGCCTTGTCGCCCTACTTTTTCCTGATGTTTTTCCTGACCAGTTCAAAACACATCATGGTACGGTTTACGTTTATTTCGAGGCAGCAACAGTTATCCTCACCCTCGTGTTACTTGGACAGCTTCTTGAGGCCAAAGCACACGGAAGAACCAATAGTGCAATTAAAGAGTTGCTCAAGCTTGCGCCTAATAATGCAACCAAGGTTGTCGGTGACAAGGAAGTTCTGGTATCAATTGATGACATACAAAAAGGCGATATGTTACGGGTAAAACCCGGTGAAAAAATTCCCGTAGATGGAAGTATTAAAATCGGGGAAGGAACGATTGATGAATCCATGATTTCCGGCGAGCCCATTCCAGTAGAAAAGAAGCCCGGTGATAAAGTCAGTTCAGGCACTATTAATGGCAATAGAACTTTTGTCATGTTGGCCGAAAAAGTAGGCTCAGAAACCCTACTTTCCCAGATCATTGAAATGGTCAATTCTGCAAGCCGTTCAAAAGCACCTATTCAAAAGATGGCAGATAAAATTTCCGGTTATTTTGTACCTGTTGTTGTTTTGATTGCCATCGCCACATTTGCAATATGGGCAATTTATGGCCCAGAGCCTGCCTATGTTTATGCTTTTGTAAATGCCATTGCGGTATTGATCATCGCCTGTCCATGCGCACTTGGACTTGCCACCCCAATGTCGGTAATGGTTGGTGTTGGAAAAGGGGCTCAATCAGGCGTGTTGATAAAAAATGCAGAATCTTTAGAGAAAATGAACGCAATAGAGGTGCTTGTTATTGATAAAACAGGGACTGTGACAGAAGGCAAACCTTCAGTGGAAAAGGTGGTCAGTGTAAACCCTGATTATTCTGAAAAGGACATTCTACAGAGAATTGTAGCTTTAAATGGTAGTAGTGAGCATCCTTTGGCACAGGCAACATTAAAATATGGCGAAGAAAACAAAATTGGTATTAGGCCAATTTCAAATTTTGAAGCCGTAACGGGAAAAGGAGTTACCGGGGTATTAGGTGATGAGCATTTAGCTCTTGGTAACCAAAGGTTAATGGAACACGTTAAGGCCGAAATTACATCTGAATTGGAGGGGCAGGTTAAGGAGGCTCAAAAACAGGGTAAGACCGTTTCCTATTTATCTGTAGGCAATAAGGCAGTAGGATTTGTAGTGATTTCTGACAAAATAAAAGAGTCGAGTGCAGCAGCTATTCATAAACTTCAACAGGAAGGCTTAAAGGTTATAATGTTCACAGGAGATAATGAAGATACAGCGAGAGCAGTTAGCGGAACCTTGAATTTGGATGGCTTCAAAGCCGGGATGCTCCCAGAGGATAAGTTGAATGAAATAAAAAAACTACAGGCCGAAGGTAAAAAGGTTGCTATGGCAGGTGATGGAATAAACGATGCTCCTGCATTGTCACAGGCAGACATAGGCATAGCGATGGGCACCGGAACAGATGTGGCAATCGAGAGCGCAGCAATAACGCTCGTTAAAGGCGACCTTAACGGGATTGCTAAAGCTCGCCAGTTAAGTCATAAGGTCATGGGGAATATTAAGGGCAACCTCTTTTTTGCTTTGGGGTATAATGTATTGGGTATTCCTGTCGCCACAGGCATTCTATATCCTGTTTTTGGTATTTTACTTTCCCCAATGATCGCAGCACTGGCTATGAGCTTCAGTTCAGTATCCGTTATACTAAACTCGTTAAGACTTAGAGGTGCGAAAATTGATTAATAATTCTAATAAATTGAATGCTATGGAAGACGATAGAAATTTTAATATAACTATTTTAGCTTAAAGTCTCTACTAAGGGGTTCCTGGGCAACCAGCTCACTAATCCGAGCAATTTTGGTTAAATCATCAATAATTTTTTTTGAGTTCAGTCCGTGGAGGAACCTCACCGGAGTAAAAATCTGCTCCGGTTTTTTTTTGCCTTAAATTTCTGTTAATGTGGTAGATAAGCTGGGCGGCTTCATTGATTTCAGGGGTTCGATGTTTTCCATTCCAAAAAGTCCACTTCTCATAAAATATCGAACTCAATATTGCTCTTTTCCCCTCGATATCTGCGTTTAAATACAAAATATCCAGCTTTTTAAGATTTCCAAGTGCTCTGTAAATTAAGCCCGAAATATCGACCTCGGTCTGTTCCTCTCTGATTGTATACAATATATATTGTATATTCGATGTTTATTTAAAAACTGCGAAATTGAAAGACAAATTACAATCTGATTTAAGCGAACTGGCGAATCCTACTTATTCCAGGGTAAGAGAAAAACTTCGGGAAGATATTCTTTCAGGATATTTTATTTCAGGAGAAAGATTAAAAATAGCAGAGTTGGTTGAGCGGTATAAGGTAAGCCAAATGCCAATTCGGGAAGCTTTGCAACAATTGCAGGGTGAAGGTTTGTTAATTATTGAGCCCAATAAAGGAGCTCATGTGAGAAAGGTAGATAGACAGTTTTTAGAAAGTATCTACGAAATCAGGCAGTTAATCGAGGTATACCTCACTGTAAAATGTATTGAAAATTTAAAAGAGAAAGACCTTAAGCTGCTGAATCAGATCCAAAAAAGTTATGAAGCTGCAGCTTCAAAAGAAGATTATACCACCTGTTTACAATTAAACAGAAGATTCCATTCTACTATCTACGAATTGGCAAATAACAGTGAAGGTTTGCAAATTTTGGAAAAACATTGGCAACTGATTAATACATTACGTCTTACTTATGGCTTTGGTTCGAGGCGGACAACTGAGGTTATAGAGGAGCACAGGGCTATCCTCGAAGCTTTGGAAAGCAGAAATCCGGCAGCCGTGGAAGCTGCAGCGGCAATACACTGTGTGAATGCTAAAGCAGATCTATTAGCTCAGATGAGTGATAAGTTTAAATAGCGTTTCTTGCTGCG
Organism: Pedobacter nyackensis; assembly: GCF_900176505.1. Taxonomy (GTDB): domain Bacteria; phylum Bacteroidota; class Bacteroidia; order Sphingobacteriales; family Sphingobacteriaceae; genus Pedobacter; species Pedobacter nyackensis. The sequence continues at coordinate 345,231 of NZ_FWYB01000001.1, forward strand.
GGTATTAAGTTAGTCATAGATCCATATCTAAGTAATTCAATAGAGGAAATCCAAGGATTGAAACGGATGTTGCACATTATTCGGCCAGTAAAAGTGCCATTTTGGGGCTAACCAAAACATTAGCTAGGACAGGCGCACCATTTGGGATAAGGGTAAATTGTATTGCCCCCGGAATTATTGAAACTGATCTGTTAAATAAAACACATGGTATTGATGGGGTCGCTAAAATAGCCGAAGGAGTACCGCTTGGTATTGGACAACCTCGTGACATTGGACTTGCGGTTGCATTTCTGGCAGGAGAGGGTGGTAACTATATTACAGGAGCCACAATCGACATTAATGGCGGTCTATATTTTCGCTAAAAGTTTGAATGTGAAATGCGATAGTTGTTTGTGTTTTTTATTTAAACTGCAAAATATTCAATTTAACATTAGTAAACTCATCTATTTATCGAGTATTTATTAAAATATTCCTATTTATTCAATTATATATTGTATACAATATATAATTTATTAGGTTTGTATAGCGCGCTCTAAGAATGTTGATCAGAGATTGATTTTATTTCAAACTAACCAAATATAAATATGTTCCTTAAACCCCTAAAGCTTTGCGGCGTTATTACTTTCAGGGTACTGTTTTCCTGGATATTGTTAATGGCTTTATCAACCCAAAGTAGTGCACAAAGCAAGAAGATTTCAGGTAAAGTGACTTCTGATGACAATGAGCCGCTCTTTGGTGTCACTGTATTTGAAATGGGTACTAAAACCGGAGCCTCTACTGATGCTGATGGTAAATTTGTACTCACTGTTTCAAATGCAAATGCTACATTATCTTTCAGATATGTCGGCTACCAATCCAGAGATATTCCTTTAAACAATAGGAACACCATCACGCTTGCGCTTAAATCTCTGGACAATGCATTGAATGAAATTGTTGTGATCGGCTATGGTACAACCACAAGGAAAGACCTTACAGGATCAGTTGGCCAGGTAAAAATGAGCGATTTTGAAAAGGCCCCAGTAAGATCATTTGACGAAGCACTTGCCGGTAGAGTTGCTGGTGTGCTGGTCTCAGGATCTGATGGCCAGCCAGGTCAAACGAACAACATCGTGATTCGTGGCGCAGGTTCTATAACACAGGATAACTCCCCTTTATACGTTGTGGATGGTTTTCCTTTGGAAGATCCTAACAGCAATTCTATAAGTCCGGCCGATATTGAGTCTATTGATGTTTTAAAAGATGCATCTGCGACGGCCATTTATGGTGCAAGAGGGGCGAATGGCGTAATTATTATCACGACCAAAAGAGGAAAATCGGGTGAACCTGTGATTGCCTATAGTGGTTATTATGGTTTTCAGAAAAATACTAAGACCATTGATTTAATGAGCCCTTATGAGTTTGTAAAATATCAATTGGAGCTTGATCCAACGGCTGCGGCTGTTGCTTATCTGAAAGATGGAAAAATACTTGAAGATTATCGAAACGTAAAGGGACTTAATTTCCAGGATCAGATTTATAGAACTGCGGGCATGCAGAATCACGACATCTCTATAAGGGGTGGATCAGATAAAACACGTTACTCGATTTCGGGTAACATCATCGACCAGGATGGAGTAATTTTAAATTCAGGCTTCAAACGTTACCAGGGGCGTATTACCTTGGATCAGAATGTAAATCCTAAGCTGAAAATTGGTGCAAATGTGAATTACAGCTACAGTGTTTCTAGTGGAACCATAGTAAAAGATGCTTCTGCCTCACAGTCGGCGAGTACCAATCTTCTTTATGCGGTATGGGGCTATCGTCCGGTAACAGGCAACGATAATAACCTGGACGATGAACTGTTTGATCCTGGTTTTGATTACAACGTAATTGCTGATTACCGCGTCAATCCAGTGATTTCCGCCAAAAATGAACTTCGCAGGAATCTAACCACCGTATTCATTGCCAATGCTTATGCCGAGTATAAAATTATACCATCTTTAACCTTGAGGGTTACAGGTGGTGTTACCAATACTGTACTGAGAAATGAAACATTCAATAACTCTTTAACACAAGCTGGTAATTTCAGAAATTCTAGTGGTGTCAATGGATCAATATATGATAATCCTAGCACAATTTTATTGAATGAAAATACGCTTACCTATAAAAAAGTATTTAATAAAGTCCATAATCTTACCGTTTTAGGGGGATATACCGTGCAAGGAAGCAAAATGGCAAGAAGAGGTTTTAATGCCCTCAATGTTCCAAATGAATCCCTGGGACTTGACGGACTGGATGAGTCTCCTTCTCAGATCGGTACTTCTTTAAGCTCAAGATCGGGTTTGGTATCTTACCTGGGACGTTTAAATTATAATTATAAATCAAAATATTACTTTACTACCTCCTTCCGTTCCGATGGATCTTCAAAATTTGCCCCTGGAAATCGCTGGGGATATTTCCCTTCAGGAGCAATATCATGGCGTATGAGTGCCGAGAATTTTATGAAGAAATTGAAATTTGTGTCTGATGCAAAATTGCGTTTAAGTTACGGGGAAACTGGTAACAACCGCGTTGGAGACTTTCCGTATCTGGATCAGATTACCCAACCAAATTCAGCAGGATATTCTTATGGTAATGGTTCTCCCTCAAAAGGAGCGATATTAACTGCCTTTGGAAATGGTAGTCTGAAATGGGAAACCACAAAGCAGTTAAATATTGGTTATGATTTAAGTCTATTTAAACAACGGGTAGATTTAACGGTAGATCTATATAGAAAAACTACCCACGACCTATTGTTATTGGCCTTATTGCCTTATACAACGGGATTGTCAGATGCTTATAAGAACATAGGCAAAATGCAAAATCAAGGGCTTGAGATTTCGCTGAACACCGTTAATATCAGCAGTAAAGAATTTAGCTGGAGCTCAAACTTTAACATTAGTTTCAATCAAAATAAAGTGCTGGAACTCGCTGAAAACCAGACTTCAATAACCAGTCCGGTAAGTTTTGATCAGAAATGGAACGCACTTTCTCCTTACATCGCTGTCGTAGGGCAACCAGTAGGACAATTGTATGGAGCCATCTGGGACGGGGTTTACCAATACGAAGATTTTGATAAAAGCCCTGCAGGCACTTATACGCTTAAGGCCAATCTCCCAAGAAATGGAAACCCTACGGTACAGCCTGGCCACATTAAGTATAAAGACGTCAATGGAGATGGAAATGTTAATGCATCAGATTTCACTGTAATCGGCCGCGGACTTCCTATTCATACTGGGGGCTTGTCAAATAACTTCACGTATAAAGGCTTTGATCTGAACGTGTTTTTGCAATGGTCATATGGAAATGACATTGTCAATGCCAACCGTATGCTGTTTGATGGTAATGGAAAACAATCCAGATTTTTTAATCAGTATGCAAGTTATGCAGATAGATGGCAGCCTGATAATCCTAGTAATACTTTGTTCCGGACAGGTGGACAGGGACCATTCTATTACTCGAGCAGGGTGGTTGAAGACGGCTCATATCTTAGGTTAAAAACGATTTCGCTGGGGTATAACTTTCCGGCAAAAATATTCAAAAAGGCCAATCTTAAAAGCTTAAGGGTCTATGCTTCTGCTCAGAATATTGCCACCTGGACAAACTACTCTGGACCAGATCCTGAAGTCTCTGTTAGAAATTCAACACTTACACCTGGATTCGATTTTTCTGCCTATCCACGTGCAAGTACACTCATATTCGGATTAAATGTATCGCTCTAACCTATTTAACTATAAAAGTATGAAACAGATAAAATATTTTTACCTCATCATACTGGCAGCGATGACTATTTCCTGTCAGAAAGCTCTGGACACTAGTCCAACTGATTTTATCGATCCGAACGCTTTTTACAAAACACCAGAGCAGCTGCAAAGTGCACTCAATGGAGTTTATAATGCCTTGGGTACAATTGAGGTATATGGAAACAATTACCTGTATATGTTTAATACCAATACAGACGAGTCTTATGGAAAGACAGTAGAGCTAACCCCTTCCTACCAGTACGATGCTGCAGATGCAAAGAACGAACAGTTCTGGAAAGGTCTTTACACGGGTATTCAACGGGCCAATTTATTGCTTTCCAAGGTTGATAATGTGGATATGAACCAGACTGCAAAAAACGTAATTAAAGGGCAGGCCTTGTTTCTGCGCGGTTTTCAGTATTTCATGCTGGTTAGCAATTATGGAGATGTTCCACTGATCCTAACGCCTACAGCATCTGTAACCGAAGTTAATATTGCAAGAACTCCAATGAAGGCAGTATACACACAAATTACCAAGGATATGATCGATGCCGAATCCTTATTGCAAACGCAAACCGCTACAGCATTAGGTATGGGTGGCAAAGTTACTCGCACAGCTGTGCAGGGAATGCTGGCTCGAGTTTATCTTTATATGGCCGGCTTTCCTTTAAACGATACAGAAAAATATAAGGATGCCTTGTTTTGGGCGGATAAGGTGGTACATCCTACAGGGAATGCACCTGAACATGCACTAAATCCTGATTACAGAGATATATTCTTAAAATATGCAAAAGAACAGTACGATGTGAAGGAAAGCATGTGGGAACTGGAATTTTGGGGCAACAATACTGGAGGTGTCAATTTTGGAAATACCTATACAGGCAGGTTTTGCGGAATTACCTGCAATGACGCAAATAAAGGATTCAGCTCCGGATCCGTAAATGCAACCCGGAAATTGTATAACTCTTATCAATTAAACCCATTAAGCACTGTCTCACCAAACAAAGCCTCATTCGACTGGAGGAGGGATTGGAATTGTGCCAATTATACTTGGGGATCAGGGGCAACCGCTGTAAAAACGAATGTTACAAATACATGGCTTATGAATGCAGGGAAATGGCGTAGGGAATACGAACTTGTGGAGCCAAAAGACAAAAACTACACTTCCCAGAATTTCGCATTCCTACGTTATTCAGATGTTTTGCTGATGCTTGCCGAAGCTGAAAACGAAGTTAACGGGCCTGCTAATGCCTATCAATATGTGAATATGGTTCGTAAAAGAGCATATGGTATATTATATGGAAATGTTGTAAAACACATTGCAGTAACTAAAGGGGGAACAGGATATACGAGCGTGCCAACAGTAACAATTACTGGCGGTGGCGGCAGCGGGGCTACTGCTGAGGCAACCATTTCTGCTGGTGTCGTTACTGGTATCATCATTACCTCGCCTGGAACTTTAACCACTGCAGGGCCGTATTATACAACGGTACCTACGGTTACGATTACTGGTGGTGGCGGATCAGGTGCGACCGCTACCGCCACAATCAGCCAATCTACGGATGCAGACCTGTCGACATTAGAGATTTCCAGTAAAACAGCACTGCTTGATGCGATCAAGGAAGAAAGATCAAGGGAGCTTTGCTTTGAAGGCTTAAGAAGAAATGATTTGATCCGTTGGGGAAAATTTGTGGAGGATATGAAAGCTTTCCTGACCTATGCAAATGCCAATGCAGGAACGGCAACGAATATTACCACGGCTGCGACCAAGGTTTCATCCAGGAACATTTTCATGCCTATTCCAATCCATGATATTCAATTAAATAATTTATTAGTACAAAACCCGGGATATTAATCTTCAAATTATGAAATGTATATATATGCTGTTTTTTGCTGGGCTGCTATTTGTTTCCTGCAAAAAAATGGATGTGGCCCAACCTGAGTTCGAAGTCCAGTTGAGCAAGCTTCAATATAAAGTTGATGATACGGTGAGGTTTAACTTCTCTGGCGAAGTAGAAAATATTGTTTTCTATTCCGGGGAACGTGGTTTCAGGTACGCAAATAAAGATGCGGTGACGATTGAGCGTGGAATTCCACAGCTACAGTTTACAACTGCGCTTGCGGGAGTAGCACAAGCCAATTCCCTTAAAGTTTTGGTTACCAAAAATCTGCTGGGAAATACCCCCGAAAATTTAGTGGCTAGCAATTGGACGGATATCAGCGATCAGGTAACCCTGGCTGTCAATTCCACCAGTACTGTATCAGGAATCGTTGATCTGAGTACATATGCTACAGAAGGTACTCCCTTTGCATTGGCATTTAAGTATGAAGCGGTAATGAAACCTACGGTAGCCCAGCCAACCTGGGTTGTCCGTGCCTTTTCCATTAGTAATTTGTTTCCCGACAAGTCATCAGTGCCGCTTGTTTCATTAGCTTCTGGACCATGGACATCCTATAACTTTAAAAATCCTGCTGCGGGCTGGGCTGTTTCAGCAACAGAATTAAGAATGAATGGTGGTGCTGCAAACTCACCAGATAATGAAGATTGGCTGGTTACAGGGCCTTTAAATTTAAATGCAACAAAAGAAGTTGCTGATTTCGGATTATCAATACAGAATATCGCAGGACGCAGATTAACCAATTATAGTTATGTGTATAAAAACCCTGGTGTTTATAAAGTAACTTTAGTTGGCTTTAATAATAATATTGATGGTAATAAACAAGTTGTCAGGGAATTTGAAATTACAATAACCCAATAAAAAAATTGAGGATGAAATTATTCAAGAAAGCTACGCTCTTTTTGCTCCTGATTGGAGGTGGTATGGTAAAAGGGCAAGCCCCTAAAAATGATGTTTATGACAATTCTAAGCCAGTAGTACTACTGCAGCCCCTGGATATGCAAAGGGTTAAGCAAATTGCAGCGATGTTGCCGGAAAAACCTTCTGGTTTTGGGGAAACGTATAAAAATCGTAAAGAGTGGGACAGACTATTTAAGACTGGGAAATACGCTAAACTCCTCAAAACTGCCGATAGTTCATTAAAGGAACCTTTTCCGGCTTGGAGCGATTCAGACTACCTCGCTTATTGGACAAAAGGGACATCTGTTCCCGGAAAGAACATGCTTCAAAAGAGATTACTATGGCTAACGCAGTATGTATTTGCAGAATGCCTTACCGATCAGGGAAAATATACCAAAGCAGCTGAAAATGCAATACTGGAACTATGCCGTCAGAAATCATGGGTAAATCCAACACATGATTATGATAAAGTAAACTTTGAGGGGAAAAAATATCTGGTTGAGCTATCTGCCGTAAGTTATGCCCACCATATTGCGCAGGCTTTATATTTACTGGACGACAAGATCGATCCAAAAGTTAAAGCAGAAGCGATCAAAGCCCTGCAGCTGCGGGTCTTCGATCCTGTCTTAAACTCAGTGGCAACCGGCAACAAGGATAATTTCTTTTTAACGAACACCAACAACTTTAATGCAGTTTGTCTTTCCGGTACGGTTGGCGCTGCCGAAACAGTGATTGATGATAAGACTGAAAGGGCTAAATTTATCGCCATTGCAGAGCGCTATCATAAGAACGGCATTCATGGTTTTCTGCCTGACGGTTATTGTACTGAAGGTTTGGGCTATTACAATTATGGTTTCGGGCACTTTGTGCTTTTACGTGAAACAGTATACAAAAGCACCAATGGTCAGATTGACCTGTTTGCAGATCCCAAGGTAAAATTGATTGCAGAATTTCTTCCTAAAACAGTAATTATCCATGACGTTTTTCCTTCAATTGGTGATTGCCGTCCATATACCCAACCTTCCGCATTTATTCTTTATTACGTAAATCGGAATCTTGGAATAGATATTTCAAGCTTTAAGAAAAGTACTTTCGAAGGACGTACCACAGATCTGGCTGAAAGTATCCTTGCCGTTTTTCCCGAAACAATATCTTCTGCGGAAGTGACCGTAAATACCAAGGGCACTGAACTTAGATCTTACTTTGACCAGGCGGGGGTACTCACCGTGCGCCCAGGGAAAAACTCAGATTTGGATATGGGTGTTGCCATTAAAGGCGGCAACAACAATGAGCACCATAACCACAATGATATTGGCTCCTTCTCTATCGTGATTGGAGATGAAGTGCTGATGGGAGATCCTGGAATTATACCTTATACCTCCAAAACTTTTGGGCCGGAAAGGTATACTTATAAGACCATTGCTTCCTATGGACATCCGGTGCCACTCGTTGCAGGTAAGGAGCAAATACCCGGCGCTATGGCAAAAGCCAATGTTATCAGTACTAGCTTTAGTGATGATCAGGATAAACTCGTGATGGATATTGCTTCTGCTTACCAGGTAAAGGAATTGAAAAAACTGGTGAGGGAATTTACATACAACCGCAAGCCAGGAGGATTTTTGACAGTTAAAGATAATTTCATCTTTGATAGCAATCAAACCTATGAGACGGCCTTAATAACGAGGGGCAACTGGAAGCAGATCAATCCTCGTCAAATCGAAATTACTGGTAAGAAAGATAAGTTATTAGTTACCATAGAGAGTAAAAATGATTTTGAAATTAAAAGTGAAGAGTTGTCTGAAGGAGGGAAGCCTTATACCCGACTGGCCATCCGCTTAATCAACTCAGTTAAGGCGGGTACAATTTCGATGATTTTTAAACCAGTTAGATAAATTATGAGACCATTGAAATCCCTGTTTTATACCTGTGTACTGTTTTTAGGCCTCTGCTTAAGTGCGAGGGCACAAAACAAAATAGATGTAAAAAATGAATTTGAGCTTGCGGCCATGCACTATGAGCTGATGCTTAAAGCCCATCAGGACGTGCAAAAAAGTCCTTTTTCTGTTCATCCTGATGGCACTTTGAAAGATATGCCATCGTCCTGGTGGTGTAGTGGTTTCTTTCCAGGTTCGTTATGGTACCTCTACCAATTTACCAAAGATGACAAGTGGAAAAAAGCCGCTGAGGTCTGGACAGGGGCCTTAACAAAGGAACAATTTAATGTAAGCACGCATGACTTGGGCTTTATGTTGTATTGCTCCTTTGGGAATGGATACAGGTTAACCGAAAACGAGCTTTATAAAAAAACGCTGCTTCAGGGTGCTTCCTCCCTGAGCAGCAGATTTAATCCGAAAACAGGGCTGATCAAATCATGGGATAGTTTTGAGACCATTTATAAATACCCCGTTATCATTGACAATATGATGAACCTGGAGTACTTGTTCTGGGCGGCGAAGGTTTCCCGAAATAAAACATTTTTTGACATTGCGATTTCGCATGCGGACAAAACTTTAAAAAATCACTTCAGAACAGACCACAGCTGTTACCATGTGGTCTGTTACGACAGCACAGGCAAGGTTCTCGCTAGAAAAAACCACCAGGGCTATAATGATGCCTCTGCCTGGTCACGCGGACAAGCCTGGGCATTATACGGTTATACAGTGATGTACAGAGAAACGCGAAATAAGCAATACCTGGAAAAGGCGGAAAAAATTGCGGATTACTACTTACACCATCCTAACCTTCCTACCGACAAAATTCCTTATTGGGATTTCAATGCACCAAATATCCCCTCAGAAGAAAAGGATGCCTCAGCAGCTGCAGTTGTCGCGTCTGCCTTGCTGGAACTGCAGCAATATTCAAAAAAAAACAGGGAAGTTTACATTCAATCTGCAGAAGCCATGTTGGTTTCACTTTCCCTCCCCCCTTATAAAGCTGAGCCGGGGAGCAACAACAATTTTATATTGAAGCACAGCATGGGTTCAAAGACACTGGGCAAAGAAGTAGACCAACCATTAATTTATGCTGATTATTACTACCTAGAAGCACTTTTAAGGTATCAGGGATTAGCCTCTAAATAAACGGACTGTTATGAAAAATCCATATCTGTTATTCGTTATCGTTTTTTTGCTATGGAGTAACTACGCAAAACCAGCTGTTGTGAGCTCAACTTCAAGCGGAGGAAACTGGAACGCCCTATCGAGCTGGGCAGGAGGAATTGTGCCCTTAAGTACCGACAGTGTACAAATCGTTGCTGGAAGTACCATAACCATAAACCTGAGCGGGATTGTCACAGTAAAAAGCCTTGAGATTACAGGAACATTAAATTTTGCTTCCGGATCCGGAGCATTGGTGATCAACGGCTACCTGCTCATCAACAGCGGTGGAAAACTGGATGCTTTTAACGGCACAACCGGCAAAAGTGTAACTGTAAACGGGCATTTGACCAATAACGGATCTATTGAATTTTCAAGGACCGGAAGCATCCTGAAACTCGGGAGCGCGGCTGCTCAAACCAGCATCAGCGGTTCAGGGAACTTTAACATTATCCGTCAATTAACCATAGACAATACAAATGGTGTTGTTCTAAACGCCGCGGTCAGCATCTCCAATACGCTTCTGCTCAATGACGGCACCTTTACCAATGGCACCAATTTAACGCTGAACAATACAGTCATAGGAAATGGCACAGCATCGGCACAATGTATCATCCAGCGGTCCCAGAGTGCAGCACTTGCCAGTACTTACACCCTTGGCGCAACAGCCTCGCTTTATCTTTCCTATGTACACAACCCCTTAATAAGCCCGGCAAGCATTTCAGAGGGAAATGAAATGCCTGTATCCAGGTCCTTATTCCGGATAACCATCAACAATGCCGCCGGACTCCTTCTCAATGATAATGTAACTTTACGTTCCTCCAGTTCTGCTTTGGTACTCACTTTAGGTGTCATCAATTTGCCTGCGAGTAAAACCATCATCTGTAACCATGTGAACAATACGAATACTACTGGTAGCGCAACCAGCTACATAAATGGCGGACTGGCGATGGCCGTCGGAACAACCGCAACCACACGGGTGTTCCCTGTAGGTGCAAACGGTCAAAACCGGAAAGTGACTTTAACAGGTCTCTCCGCTTCATCGGGCACATTAATCGTTAGGTTTGCCATAGCCGCTCCGGGCAGCCCCCTAACCGGATCTGGCCTTACTGTACTTTCAAACCAAAGGGTATGGGAAGGGAGTGTGTTCAGTGGCACAATGAACAACTACACAAAAATAACGATTGACACACAAACAGATGATTCCATTCCCGGATCGGTAGTTGACGCCAGGATAGCCAAATCAGCATCATTAAATGGAACCTATAACAGTCTCGGGGCAGGTTCAAACACATTCACAAGTATAAACTCCCCAGCAGGCAGCTATATCACCCTGGGCTGGTTTGCCCTGGGCACACTGTTGCCAGCCAGCAGCACCTATTATATTGCCGCAGACGGGAGTGACATCGCCGACGGGAAAACAATGGCAACAGCCTGGAAAACCCTGAACAAAGTAAATGGCCAGGTTTTCAATACTGGAGACTCCATTCTGTTCAGAAGAGGAGATACCTTTAACGGCAAATTACTGATCAAGCATACCGCCAACCTTTATATTGATGCTTACGGAACAGGCGCAAAACCTGTAATCAGTGGTTCGGCGCCGATAAATACCGCCTGGACACTTTACGGCGGCAATATTTGGCAAACTACATTTAGCCCGGCGCCTCCGGCTGAAATAAGGTCGCTGATAAAAGGAAACGACTTGCTCCCCATAAGCCGTTACCCCAATCCTGATGTAAACAACGGATACTTAAACTTCGAATCATTTTCCGGAAATACACAGATCACAGATAATGAACTTTCAGGCTCACCGAACTGGACCGGCGCTGAATTCGTTTTAAGGTCGCACCCTTTCCGGCTGATCCGCAGTATTGTAACCACGCATAGTGGAACTACGATAACCTTTCCTGATCCGGTTGACATCAGCATTAAAAACGGTTTCGGCTATTTTTTTGTAAACGATCTGAAAGCTATAGACCAGGAAGGGGAATGGGCATACAAACCATCAACCGGTACAGTTTATGTATATGCCACTTCCGACCCAAACCTGAACAGTTATTCGTATGCCAGGGAAGATATAGTTATACAGACCGACACCGTCAATCAGCTTGTACTCAAAAACCTGGACATTCAATACGCCGGCAAACTGGCGTTACTGTTAAACAAAACGACTGGCGCAATGATAGACGGTATAGACATTTCCTATTCCGGTGGCGACGGAATTATACTGGGCAACAGCAGCCAGGCAAGCATACAAAACTCAAGCATATCCCATGTAAACTGGAGCGGGATCTATAGCCAGGCAAACAGCGACCAGATTACCATCAGTCACAATGACATAACAAACATCGGAAACGCGGCCTACGGGAAGGGGAAAACTTTCGCAGGCATAGATTGCAATTCCACCAACTCTACCGTTTCCTATAATAAAGTAGCTAAAACAGGCTATTCAGGGATCATCTCCGCCGGGGTCAATAACCTCATCCAGAGAAATGTAATCGACAGTGTTGTATTGTTGCTCAACGATAACGGCGGGATCTATACCAATTACAACATTAATAAGACGAACGGAACTATAATTGAAGAAAACATCATCACAAACAGCATTGGTGAGTATCTGGGTGCTCCTGTAGCGAGCCTGTCCAGTGGTATATACCTGGATAACTTATCCGAAGGTATTACTGTCAGAAACAATACAGTCGCGTATGTGAACGGCTATGGCCTTTACGGACATTTGCTGCAGGGGGGCAATAAATTTTACGAAAACACCTCTTTCCAGAGTGCCCTTTCCGAAATGCGCCTTCATGTTCCTGCCAGCATACCAGAAACTGATGTCCGGGGAAATATATTGGTCACCAATGATCCTGCAGTCACCCACAATGTACTGCTGGGCAACTGTCCTGACTATACCTATGCTGAAATTGGTATGTTCAAAGATAATTACGTTGTAAATCCATTTAACGACAAAACCATCCGCTTTAATTATAAAGAAGGTAGCAGCAGTCCAAATATCCGCTACAATTCGGTATATGAATGGGAAGTTGCAGCACCGCAGATCAGTGGTACAACTGCTTCGCCTTTAAAATATCCATCGGGCACTATCCCCTCAGATGTCATTAAGTTTTACTACAATCCGACCAATACTAATCAAAATTTTAGCTTACCTACGGGCTCATTCATAGACGTTAAAAACCAGGCTTATTGCGGAACTTTAACTTTAGCACCCTATACCTCCGTCATACTTTTAAAAGCCAGTCCCGTTAACTGCCTTAGTCCTGATTCCTGTGGAATACCGACAAATATTGTAGTTACTTCCAGCTCCGACACTACAACAACACTTAGCTGGGATGCCGCCGCTAGCGCCATCAATTATGACGTACGCTATAAAGGTACGGGTGATGCCGACTGGAAGTACAACCATAACATTTTTGGCACCTCAGCTTTACTGATCAATCTGGATCCTGAGAAAACTTATGAGCACCAGGTAAGGTGTAGTTGTTACGGAACAGAAAGCGATTGGGTTGCACTGGAAGACAGTACCGCCCGTGCTGCAACTACAGCAGCATCAGCAAAACAAATTCAGGCTACCAATCTAAAAAATACGCCTGTGGTTTTGCAGAAAGCAAACCTGACAGCCTACCCTAATCCCTTTAAAAACCAAACAATAGTGGCTTTTAACCTTCCTTTAACGCAGGACAAAGTAACTTTAGAAGTTTATAATATAATTGGAAACAGGGTGCAAAGGTTATTTGAAGGCAAAGCTAATGGCCAGCAATCCTATGCTTTTGAGTTTGACAGAAAACTCTTACCTGCCGGCATCTATTTTATCCGGCTTATTACTTCACAAAGCATAAAACATTTTAAAATAGTAATCACAGATTAATGACAGCAATATAAATGGAAAGACCAGAAAATAGCCGAAAACATATATTTTACATCGCATTGGCCATGTCGTTATTCCTGATGACGATTAGCAGTAATAACTTTGCTCAAACCTATCAGCCAGAATGGCAATCGCTGGATAAAAGAGCATACAAGTGCCCGCTTTAAATCCGGAAACAATGCCATGCGAATATGTATGGGTATTTAAAGTAGAGAATTTTAATTAGCCTATTGTCAATGTGTATGAAATATAAAATAATTCTGACTCTTGGACTGTTTATCCAAACCCTAAACGGATTTACTCAAGAGGCCAATAAAGCACTTTTCCCTAATGGTAGTAAGGTTTGCTTTGTGGGTAATAGCATCACCAATAACGGGGAATATTACAATGATCTGTGGATGTATTATGCTACACGGTTCCCGAATGAAAAAATCCATTTTTTCAATTGTGGCATTTCTGGAGATGTTGCTGCTGGAATCTTAAAAAGGATGGATAAGGATATTCTCATCCACGAGCCTACTCATGCCGTGATGATGATCGGCATGAACGATGTGAAGCGCGATCTTTATGGGAAGAAAGATGCTAACTATGAATTAAAGCAAAAGGTATTGATGGATTACAACAATAATACAGATGCCGCAGTAAGCATTTTAAAAAAACGTGTAGGAAATGTGATTCTTCTTAAACCTTCAGTTTATGATCAGACAGCAGTTCTAGAAACACCGAATCTGTATGGCGTTAATGATGCTTTGCAACGTTGTGCTGAACAAATGCATTCCCTCTCGGAAAAGTACCAAACTGGCTTGGTAGACTTTCAGACTATTTTGCTCCGTATCAATAAAGAAGAACAGCAAAAAGATTCTGCATTTACCATTATCGGTAAAGATAGGGTGCATCCATTGTCCGCTGGTCATTTTGTAATGGCTTACCAGTTTCTTAAGGACACAAATGCCCCTCAGTATGTCTCGAAACTAGTGATTGGGAACGACCTAGCGGCATCGCAAAAGGCCAGTTTTAACGTAGAAATAAAAAAGCAATCCAATAAAAGTAAGGCGCTGACTTTTGAATGTCTTGAAAAAAGTCTGCCATGTCCGGTCAAAGAATCTGCAAAGAAAGCCCTTAAATGGGTACCCTTTAATGACGAATTTAATACTTCATTGCTGCAGGTAAAAAGTTTAGAATCGGGAAACTACAATCTTTTTATTGACGATGTTTTAATCGCTTCCTTTACTGATGAAGCACTTAAAACGGGAATTAATCTTTCTCTATATCAAAACACACCCCAATATCAGCAGGCTACAAAAGTGATGTATGCCTGTGTAAAATATAGGGATGCAGAATCAGCGATTCGCAATCTTCGGTTTGTTGAATTTAATCAGCTTTCTGGTCTTAAAGACCAATCAGATCTGACTGTGGTGGAGCAATATCTGAATAAAAGACTAGAATCTTTAAAGGATGGGGGACATTATGAATATTATCAAAAGCAGTTTAAAAACTATATTTTAAAGAAGAATGAGGAAGCAGAAGTCTTGAAAAAATTACCTGTGCTTGCTGCGGCTATTTACGAAGTAAACCAGCCAAAGCCCCATGTTTTTAAAATTGAGAAAAAGCCCTAGACCAATACGATTGAAAATGGAAAGAAGGAAATTTATAAAAGATTTGGCGGCCTTTGCTGCGCTTCCTATTGCCGCTCCGCTTATGGGAGCTATCAGTAGTGGTACAATTAAACCTAATGCCAAAATCTTATTACGCTCGTCATGGCAAACGGTAAATATCGGCGATATTGGTCACACTTTTGGGATTATGGAATTGTTTAACACCTATCTGCCAGGGGCAGAGGTCACATTGTGGCCAAATAATCTGGAGAACGGAGTGGATGAGTTGCTAAAGAAGAGTTTTAGTAAGTTAAAACTTGCTCCTGGGAAAATTGATACCACTGGCAAACCAACTACCCCGGAACTGAGGCAGGCATTTGAAACATGCGACATTATGGTGCATGGTTCTGGGCCCTGGATTGTAGTTCCTCAGGACCTAGCTGCATGGCATAAACAAACTGGTAAGCCTTTCGGTATGTACGGTATTTCGTTGGTGGATGGTGATGCAGCATCTTTAGACTTAATCAACAAGTCTTCATTTATATATTGTAGAGATACCGCTTCGTTGGATTATTTGAAATCTTTAAAGTCAAAATGTCCGGTAACTGAGTTTGCTCCAGATGCAACTTTTGCGATTAACCTTAGAAATGATCAGCTTGCAACTGATTATCTGAATCGGGTAGGTCTGAAAAAAGGAGAGTTTATTTGTGTGATTCCTCGACTTCGGTATACGCCATACTGGAAAATGAAGGGGACAAAGCCAACTGAAGAGGATGAAAAGAAATATATGATTTCACAGTATTATAATGAAATGGATCATGTAAAACTTCGTGAGGTCATGATCAGGTGGGTACGGGAAACCGGATTAAAGGTTTTGGCTTGTCCTGAAGTCATTTACCAGGTTGGACTGGCCAAAGAAATACTGGTAGATCCACTTCCTGAAGATGTAAAAAAACAGGTAGTGTGGCGAGATACTTACTGGATTCCCGACGAAGCACAATCGGTTTATGGCCAGGCAAGAGCATTGATCAGTTTCGAAATGCACTCACCAATCATTGCCTTTTCATCAAATGTCCCTGCCATTCACCTCAGACAGCCAACTGATACCCGAAAGGGACAAATGTGGGCAGATATTGGCTTGGCAGAATGGCTTTTTGAAATAGATTTTACCAGTGGGAACCAGATTGGGGATGCACTGATGGAAATTCATGGAGATTATCCCAAAGCGCTCAAGAAATTGGCTAAGGCAAAGGAATTTGTAACTAAGAGGCAAAAAGACTCGATACATAAAATTATAGATTCTATTTGACGATTTAAAGATTGGATCATATTTAACTAACTTTTTTAAACTACTTATGGCGTGATATGTATGTTTATAAACCGCCATAACTCTTGACGTCATTTCCTTGTCTCGTGATATTTGCCGATCAATTCCGATCGTAAGCTATGTTGGAATTCGGAGTATAAAAGCCAGCAAATTTTGCTGGCCTTTCACATGTCTTAACTAAGCAAGGCCTATTAAACCGGGAGGAAGTGGGTTAAATGATTCATCCTCTAACCCAGCGGCATTCTGCAAGTCCTCTATAAAAAAGTTCGAGTTCTGTATCTCCGAGAACACCTCACCGGAGTAAAAATCTGTTAAAGATTTTACTCCGGTTTTTTTATGTCTTAACGTTTTGTTAATGTGGTAGATAAGCTGAGCGGCTTCGCGCTCTTTTCTGATCCGCTGATTATTCGCCCTTGGGTAATACTTGAATCTTCTTAGACCTTATGCAGTAAAACAATGCAATTAAACACCAGATAATTACAAGAATTTTATCGAAGTTATAACCACCTTTAAGTAATTCAAGTGCCTTAATTATGATTGTTGCGATAACACTTAACGAGATTATTATTAAGTAAACTTTATCTTTCATAAGGCTAATTTAAAATTACTAATTGACTATTATCTTATAAACTAAAACCATTTGCGACATTTAGTGTTTAACCACAAACGATAACGTTTAAACGGGAGACAGTCGAGAGACAGCCTCCTTTTTTGTTTAAGATTTAAGTGTCAATTCTGATGATATAAAGTCTTAAAATATGTGCAACATTTTGTACATAAGTTGTAAATCACATGGACACTTCTTAAAGTTAAATTTGAAAAAAAACAACTTTATGAATAAAATCTCTACACATGCCGAAGGAAATGGAACTATTAAAGTGTCAATTTTAAAAATTGAGGATGAATTTATTGTGATTAATATGATTTCTGGAATTATTCCTCCTCCATCATATAGTATTGTCCATGCTTTATTTGAAATAAACCCCAAAATATATGAAAAGAGTTTTGGGCCTGACACTTATGTTGCCTGTAGACAATTTTTAAAAGAAAACTCAGTTGATAAATCCCCTTATATACTTGAATTTAGAAGTGTTGGTGGTAGACATGCCCTAAGAGGATTACTTTAAGTATGTAGACAGACCAACCCTTCGACGGGATCATATGCTATAGATACACGAGAGTGCACCATCACTGGTTTCTTGATCTGGTTAACATTTAGGTCGCAAACTAAGGTTCAAATTATGCAGCAATCCACTTCATTTATAATGATTCCCCATGAAGGAAGTTATTTTTTCTACTTGCTGAATTTTAGTGATTCACTAGGAAACAGATATAGTCAATTATTTACCACAACCATACAAAATGACTTTTTTTCTTACACCTATATATCTAATTAAAAAGTTTGGTATATTAATTTGGCCCACTATGGAGATCTATAGTGGTATAAACAGATAAATTATGGATAATAGACTAACAGAAAACAACATCCTGGAACAGGAAAACAAACTTTACAGCGCAATCAAAGATGGCAATATCACCGCGCTGGACCAGTTGCTGCATGATGACCTGTTGTTCATTCTCCCAAGCGGGGAAACAATAACCAAGGAGATCGATCTGGATACTTATCGCGATGGAGCATTAAAGGTTGACGAACTTCTACCAGAAATTGAAAACCTAAATATTATCGATGATATGGCGGTGATCACATTGACAATGAAATTGAACGGAAAGTTTAATGACGTACCGTTTGAAGCTAACTATCGCTATATCAGGTTTTGGAAAAAATTCGGTGATGGGATTAAAGTAGTAGGCGGAAGCGGAATAGCTACCGTATGACAAGAAACATCCAAAATCTCAGAAACATGGCTCTGGTTATCAAATTCTAGCCAATTTACAGTCAATTTTAGATTACGGTGTAAAACGTGCTACAAACATTGCAATAACTGGATATTATGCTACCAGCAAAAGCAAATTTGTAAGCCAAAATAAATTAGACAATGGAATACTTACAAATTAGAAAAGCTACGACCAAGGATTTAGGTACAGTTCAGCTCATTGGCAGAGAAACTTTCTTTGAAACATTTGCCGATAGTAATACCGAGGAAGACATGAAAAAGTACCTTGAAGACAGCTTTAATGATGACCAATTGAGTGTTGAATTAAGTAATCCAGACTCATTGTTCTATATTGCCTGGGAAGATGAAAGTCCGGTTGGCTACCTAAAATTAAATAAGGGGAATGCACAAACAGAGACACTGGATGAAATGGCTTTAGAAATAGAGCGTATTTATGTGAAAACAAGCCATCATGGTAAAAAAGTTGGTCAGCTTCTCTATGAAAAAGCTTTAGAGGTGGCCCAACAACAGCATAATTCTTATCTATGGTTGGGCGTTTGGGAAAAAAATCCGCGCGCAATAAAATTCTATGAAAAAAATGGATTTAAAGCATTTGACAAGCATATATTCAAGATGGGCAACGACGAGCAGGTTGACATTATGATGAAGAAAGAATTGTAGTAGTGGTATCCTCAGGCAAGCCCGGGAACAGTCTGAGCAGCTGAAAAGGGTGTATGAAACCCTCAGGTACGCCTGATCTGAAGTACGTTTTAGTCTTGACGAAAAGAGCGATGCTTAAATCATATTTTTTTATTAAATTGATTTCCCCTATTTAGTAAAAAATCATGATTAATACCCCTGTTAAGATCAATCCGACGGATGCAGAATCGGCCAGTTTCAGACAAATTTTTGAGGGAAACCCGGCGCCAATGTACATCTTTGATCTCCATACTTATGAATTTCTGGCAGTCAATGCTGCTGCTTTAAATCAGTACGGATACCAAAAAGAAGAGTTCCTCTCTATGAGTGCCTTACAAATCAGGTCGGCGGAAGAAGCTAAACGCTTCAAAAAGGCTATTCAAGAAATAAAGGCTACTTATTACGATTATGGAGTTTGGAAACACATCCGCAAAAACGGTGAACAATTCTTTGTTCATATCTACGGGCAATGTAACATTTTCCAAAACAGGGTGGCTAGGGTAGTCATGGCAATTGACATTGATGAAAAAGTAAAGAACGAAAACGAGCTAAAAGAAAAGAATGAGGAGATTGCCGATATCCTGGAAAGTATCACCGATGGATTTTATGCCATGAACGAAAATTGGGAAGTCACTTATATCAACAAAGAGGCAGAACGGATCTTAAACTGTAAAAGAGCGGATTTGTTAGGAAAAAACCTCTGGGAATTCTTTCCTGGATCTAAAGAAGGAAAGTTTTATCAAGAATACGAACGGGCACTAAAGGAAAAAATAAGCGTACATTTTGAAGAATGCTATACAGCACTTGGCGTTTGGGGATCAATTCATGTGTATCCCAAAAAAGACGGCTTGGCTGTTTATTTTGTTGACATTACTGAGCAGAAAAAAAATCAAATTGAGCAATTGATGCAAATGAAAATGATTGAAAAACAGAATGAACAACTGAAAAAGATATCGTGGATACAATCGCACGAAGTAAGGGCTCCACTCTCCAGCATATTGGGCCTCGTAGAATTGATCAAAGAAAACCAAGACACCCCATGTAATGCCGATGTCATAGATATGCTGGCAAAAGCAGCTCAGAACCTTGATGAGGTGGTGCGAAATATAACTAACCAGGCGCAATAACTAGTTTTGCTTTCAATATCAAAGTAATGCGGGTTAAAAATTATTTTTGTTTTGCTGGCTGCTGATGTTGGCATTTTCTAACACCCTGGAGAAATAAGCCTTCCTATGGACTGATTGCAACTGAGGATAAGAGCATCAATCCGGATATTCAGAGAGAGATGTACAGTCGTTCAAATACAATAGTAGAAGAGGTTAAAGGAAGCCACGTTATTTTCATGTCGCAACCCAAAATTGTTGCAGAAATGATCGTTAAGGCAGCCGAAAGCGTATATGCATAAAATCCAAAATGTTTGCCCGTATACCGGTAAACCGGTATACGTTTTTTTTTGAACGCGAAACTGTAATGTTTTTTGTACATTGGTTTAATGCCCTTATTCATTTTGTTAACTGTTAAGGGGTGTACTATGGCGCCGGACAAATCAAGGATAAACTCAAAGATTTATGAGGAAAAATTCTAATTGGGGAACAGCAAGCAGACATTTTAAGAAGCTCCAGTTGCTTTCTGCAGCTGCTTTTAGCATTGGACACGGTGCGAATGACGCGCAAAAAATTATGGGTATTATTGCTGTAGCCTTGATTGCTTCCGGAGAATTGGAACAGAGTGCATCGATACCATTTTGGGTGGTTATATCTTGCCATACCGCAATGGCAGTAGGTACATTACTCGGTGGCTGGCGTATCGTTAAAACACTGGGTTCAAAAATAACACACTTGAAGCCATTTGAAGGTTTCAGTGCGGAAACTTCAGGAGCGATTACTCTTTTTTCTACAAGCTTATTAGGGATTCCGGTGAGCACAACTCACACCATTACCGGCGCCATAGTAGGGGTGGGGGCTGTCAGGAGGATTTCGGCTGTGCGTTGGGGTGTGACTATCCCTATATTGTATGCATGGATATTGACCATCCCCGCCACAGGATTACTGGCTGTTCTGATATATTACATTTTAACATGGATAGTTTTTTAGTAATCCAGTCGTTAATGCAAGTTGGTGACCTTTTTATGTGCAGATACAATATGTGATAGTTTGCAAATTCATCTTCAAAGATAGAATGAGTCGTAGAAATACTAGTAGAGATAATATTTGATTCAATGAAGGAACTGATAGAATAAGCTCTTAATCCTTAATATTCCAGATTTTAGTCCAGATATAATACAAAAAGCAACAAAGTATATCGATTAATACTATCATAATTAACAAGATACAAAAACCAAACCAAATAGCAATCGTAAAATTAGGGCAACCTATTTATTGCCCTAATTTGATTAAATACTAATCGTCAATCGTGATGTCAACACCTGGAGCGTTACCAGCAATTCCGCCTCCTGTTATATCTTCGCCTACACGTGGAGTAATCCTAAAAGTACAAAACTCGATCCCACCTGGAAGATGCAAAATTTCCTCTGAAGTACTGTTTGCTGAAATTAATCCAAAGTAAGCCGTGTCATGCTGATTCGATTCTGTGTCTTTAACTGAAACTTCAGCTTTCACAAAGTCCATTGAACTCCTATTAATTATACGAATACTAATCGGGTACGCGTCGCCTGATTTGCTTGCCGATTTTTTAGCGCTAATTGAAGCGCTAATTTTAAATGCTGTTTGTACTTCCATAGTATTATTGGTTTGATTGATTTAAAGTAACTCCATAAAATACTGAAAGTCAATACCTATTAATTGGTATTTTTATAACATTTGTTATCTATGCTTTCACTGGGTATCTTTGTGATATGCACACTGCGGTACAAAATAAACGGGCATTAATTTCATTGCTTAAGGCTAATGGTCAGAAGTTGAGGTCGTATGGTGTTTCCAGTCTCAGTGTTTTTGGCTCGTTTATTACGGGTAAATACAATGCTGATAGTGATGTTGATCTTTTAGTAGATTTTGATCCAAAGCAAAAAAGTTATGATAATTTCATGGACTTATCTTTCTTTTTAGAAGATTTGCTTGGTAGAAAAGTGGAAAACGATAGGGGACACATAACCTCCCACCTTGGGAACAACATGGGAAGATTATTCGAATATTTTATATTGGATAGTCAAATTTAAAAGAAGGCCTTTAATTTCTAAAGGCCTTCTTTATTTAGCCTTAGTGGAGAACGTCACTCCAATCTCGAAAATTCATCACTGTATTTTGCCTTTATATGCTGGATTGAATTATGGCTTGCTTAATATTTTTTCCAGTTGCTCTTGTAGATCATTGCCCTTAAGATTTCTTGCAAGAATCTTGCCTGCAGGATCGATCAGTAAGTTATACGGGATGGCTTTTATGCCGAACAATTGGATGATATCATTATCTTTCCAGTTTTTAAGGTTAGATATATTAGTCCAAGGCAAGCCATCCTGAACGACGGCTTCCGACCAGTCAATTCTTTTTGAGTCTAATGATACACTTAAAATAGTAAAGTTTTTATCTTTAAAATTATGATATGCTTTCACCAAACCAGGGTTCTCCGCGCGGCAGGGACCACACCAAGACGCCCAAAAATCAAGCAATACATATTTGCCTCTATATGATGCCAAGCTTATTACTTTGCCGCTCGTATCAGGCGCCGAAAATTCAGGCACAGAACTGAATAATGCAACTGTTTTTAATTTGTTAAGATATTTCTGGTAAGCTAAACCGGCAGTACTTGCACGCAAACCTGGTGAAAGTTTTAAAAACTCGGGTTGTAGCTCGTTAAAATCGGGATATAGTCCTTCTAAACCTTTAAGCGCATCGAAACTAACATAAGAATTTGTGTGTGCTGCTAAGAATTGTTTGTTCAATGCTTTATCTTGCGAATCAAGTTCACTATGCTTTTTAAGGTAGGTATCTATAAATTCTTTTGACTCTCTTTTTTCTTTCGACGCAGCGTTAAAATCTTTATTTAATTGCCATCTAGCAGTACCTGTCGGTCTCAACATTGCTGTATGCTGCAACTTATCCTCAATTATAACAGTTCCACTTCCACTTATCTTTGCATTTTTTAATGAATCGGTACCTGACATACTTGTAGTACCATTTACCAGATATACATATCTATAGTCTGGAAATTCCCTATCCATTTTCCTGATACCTACGCCTTTGTAATCAAGATATAGAGTAGCGTATGTGATGTCCTGTATCTGGCCGCTAAACATAAAAGCACCATTGCTTATGGTCAATGAATCTTCTATGAGTTTGCCATTGTTCATATAAACTAAAAAAACTTTTGAAGGCGATCCTATTTGACTCATTTGGCCTTTTATCGTATAGTTTTCCTGGGCCAACAATACCGATGGCAATAGAGCAAGCAGCAATAAAAGTAGTTTTTTCATACTAATGTGGATTTTATCCATGATGATTTAATTAATGTAATTTATTTTTTATGAGTTATGCCAGCGTCCGAATGTATGCTGCCCCAATGTCAGGGCAACATACATTCGGGATATTTAATACCCGGCATTTTGATTCAATCGAGGAGCAGCTTGTATTTGCGCTAAGGGTATTGGGTATAAGGCCTGGTTAGGATCCCAACTTATGCCCCCTTTTTTCGGGGTCACTACGCTCATGACAGCATTTATAATTTTTGTCCTTTTCAGGTCAAACCAGCGGTGCCCGAATTCAGTAAAAAATTCAATCTGGCGCTCATGTTGAATGGCGGCCAGCATTTCAGACTGAGTCGAGGCGGTAGTATTTGGCAGACCCGCACGAGTTCGAACCTTATTTAGATTTGTAGCGGCATTAACCAGATCACCTTGCACTGCTTTCGCTTCCGCCAAGATCAGGTATTGCTCCGCCAAACGAAACACTGTTACATATTCGGTCGTCGATGATACATCATTCTTGTTGTCTTTATACTTGGAAGCGAAATAATTAATGGTACCGCTGATTTTCACGCTATCAATCCATTTGACCCGACGCTGGTCACCAGGTTCGAAAGCACTTAATAAGAAGGGGCTAACGCCAACCGGACTAAACTGACTTGGCCCTCCAGCCGGAATTATAAAAAAGGCTGCTTCTCGGGTATCTACGCCTCCATTTGAACTACTTGGAGGCTGTGACTGCAATTGCCAGATTGCCTCATTGTTATTGGTTAGGAATGCGTTATTTAAAGAAACAAGGCTGAAGGGCGACGAACTTTGAAGGATCGTAGATGCCTGATCTGCCGCATTTTTGTAGTTAGTAGCATCTCCAGAGAGATTCCCGTAATATAAATACGCCCGTGCCAGCAGTGCAGTAGCTGCCCACTTTGTTGGCCGTACTCGTTCGGTAGTTTTATTTAACAACGTTACATCAAGAAAATCGGCGCTGAGCCGGGTTTGAGCATCAATCAGATCCGCGATGATTTGCTGATATACCTGTGTGGCCGGTCTTCTTTCAAGACTGGCATTAATTTTATAATCGGGTGTAAGTGCCAGGGGTACATCTCCGTATAAGTTAACCAGGTAAAAGTAACACCATGCCCTGATAAACACGGCTTCGCCTAATAGTTGCTGTTTCACCGCAGGGGTTAGGGTAGTGGACTGATTCAAGCCCTCAATAGCAGCATTAGCTACATAGATTAGATTGTAAAACGGAGACCAAAAATCGTAGTTTCCTCCACCAACCGCATCTGAATTTAAGTTATTGGCGTAGGCCATGTTGAGCGCGACACTGTAACTATTGTTCAATAAAGTAAGCTCATCCGCGGAGCAGCTGGTAAATGCAGGTAAGTGTGGGTTGATCGTCATTTTAACGTAAATGCCACTTAATACCCCTATGGCTGTATTATCCAGACTATAAATATTTTGTGAACTGATCGAATTGGCCGGCGCCGGGATCTGTAAGTATTTTTTACAGCCAGTTATACTTAAAAGCATTATCGGAATACAGATGCCGATAATCATCCTATGTGAATATTTCCTTAGTTTCATTTTCTTGGTTTTAAATGATCATAAACTTACCTTAATACCCAGCACTAATACTGTTAGTGGTGGAGTTGAAGGAACGCCCTTCTGACGAGTTTCTGGGTCTGCGCCTTCGTAATTACCAAAGGTGAACAGGTTCTGGCCATTGGCGAAAAGCCGGATACTCTGGAGTGCCAATTTCTGCGACCATGTTTTTGGTATCTGCCAGGAAAGCGATGCGTTATTCAGACGGAAATAAGTAACGTTTGTATAGCCTGCATCAGAATTACCTACATTTAAGAATCCCTGAAATACGGTAAAGCCATTGGCATATTTTTGAACCGTCGCAATATCCCCAGGTTTATGCCAGGCGTTAAGCACAGTAATAGGCTGATTTCCAGATTGCCTTAGCCCAGGACCAAAGCTATAACCAAAGTCAATATTTGGAACATTTTGCTTTGTGAAGTTGACAGAGATATCGAGATCAAAGCCTTTGTACCTAAAGCTATTTTGGAAGCCGCCATAAAATTCAGGGTATCTAGTATTTTCTATTGCATAGTTATCTGTTCCAGATTTCGGAGCGGTGGTAGGCTTTCCGTCCTTGCCTAGAAAAGTGTAAAGGCCATTAGCGGGATCTACACCTACATAATGAAACAGTTTCGATATGCCCGTAGAATACCCAACAACCAGAGATGCGTTGTAAGGGCTTTGAGCAAGGTTAGGAAAAGCGACCAGTTTATTATGGGGAGCGGTAAAATTAAATGACGAGGTCCAGCTGAAGTCTTTTGTTTCCATATTCCTGGTGTTTAAACTCAATTCTAATCCTGAATTTTGAACAATCGCAGGAAAATTAGCGGCTATACTTCCGAAACCGGTAGTACTTGGCTCGGTATAAGATAACAACTGATTTGAGGTACGATTGACGAAATAATTTGCGGACAAAACAATTCTATCTTTAAGAAACCCTAGATCCAAACCTAGATTTATTTTCTTAGTGAGTTCCCACTCCAGGTAAGGATTTTCCAGGTTTGCAGGATAAAATCCGCTCAGCCCCTGATAAGTGGTGGTAGTAGGGAGATATGAACTCAATACCGCGTAATTGCCTATTTGATCATTCCCAGTAGTTCCGTAGCTGGCTTTGAGTTTCCCAAAACTTAAGAATGAAAGGTTATCTTTTATAAGGCCTTCATTGGAAAAGATCCACGCAGCGCCTACCGACGCAAAATCATGGAACTGGTTAGCCGAACCAAATCGACTGCTACCGTCCCTGCGGGCCGATAGGTTCAGTAAATACTTTTCACCCCAGTTATAATTCAGACGTGCAAATAGAGCTGCGTATTTATATAGATATTCATTGGAAGATTTACTAGCAATTCGAGATGCCGCACCGAGATCGGCCAGATTCAGATCGCTCGA
The DNA here is from genome assembly GCF_900176505.1 of Pedobacter nyackensis. Lineage (GTDB taxonomy): Bacteria > Bacteroidota > Bacteroidia > Sphingobacteriales > Sphingobacteriaceae > Pedobacter > Pedobacter nyackensis. The sequence continues at coordinate 371,617 of NZ_FWYB01000001.1, forward strand.
GTAACCAGCGCCTACTACAGTTCGATTCATTCCGCTCTCCTGATGAAAGGTAATTCCGGCTAAAGCTTCCAGTGCTCCTTTAAACAATATTCGTTTATAATTAATTTTAGGCTCGATGTTAGTAGAATTGATCTGGCTATTTATAAAACCGGAACTACTTTGGTTATTGGCTCTCTGTTGCGGTTCAAAGGTAGATGATGGTATAAATTCGAACTCGTCAGTTTGCTGATAGGTGTAGCCGAAAGTACTTGAAATATCCAGGCCCGACAGGATGTTATAGCTGATGTTACCACTACCTACCAGGTTTTTCGTTTTGGCATTATACTTAGCCAATGTGGAAGACAGTGGGTGTCCTCCGGGTAACCAGGTGCTCGCCCCTGCGGAATTAAGCGCCCAGTTTAAGCTGCCGTCAGCATTATAAAGTGATGGCGCATTGGGGGGAATTCGAATAGCAAGATTGAGTAGATCGACAGCGGGTAAACTGTTGTCATTATTTGAAAAGCTCACTGAAAAGTTTGTTTTTAGTTTTTTATTCTGCGAAGTATTATACAAATTCATGTGCACAGCGGTATTCTTATTGCTGAAATCTCCCGAATAGATACTTTTTACTTTATTAAAAGTACCACTAACAAGGAACTGGGTATTTTCACTACCCCCACTTAAAGTAGCTGAAGTGTTTATATTTTGCCCTAGACCGCCGCCTAAAACTTTTTGCCAGTTGGTGTAACGGTTGGTATCATAAATTTTAAGGTCGGGTGCATATCCCGGATCGCTGGGGTTAGCGCTTGGTATCCGGCCGTCGTTTCGCATAGCTTCTTCCCGTATGGCCACATATTGTTGGGTATTTAAAGTCGGAATAAAACGTGTATTCCAGGAAAAACCATCCTGAAAATTAAAATCAACACGGGTTTTGCCTGCAATGCCCTTTTTGGTAGTGATCAGGATGGCACCGTTCGCGGCCCTCGAGCCATAGATCGATGTCGCTTCGCCATCTTTCAATACTGAGATACTTTCAATATCGCCTGGGTTGATATAGTTCAAAGGATTGCTGGCGCCGACAAAAGATCCCCGGCTCATCACTTCAGAATTAAAAAAGACTCCATCTATCACATATAACGGCAGATTACCTTTACCAATACTGTTTGCGCCTTGTATCTGGATGGTTATAGGCGCTCCCGGAACGCCGCTGTTTTGAGCCACAAAAAGTCCAGGGACTTTTCCAATGAGTGCAAGCAATGGATTGGTTACTGGCTGCAGTTCAATCTCTGCGGCTGAAACCGACGTAACATTGCCCGTATTCAGCCGTGCCGAAGTAGTACCATAAGCGATTACCTGAACAGCATCTAATTTATTAGCGGCAAGAACCATATTTATTTTACCCAGGTTAGGTCTGGCGTTAAGTTCCTGTTTTTGATATCCTGTAAAGGAAATAACTATTGTGGAGCCCTCCGGCACATTTTTAAGTGTAAACTGGCCTTGGGCATCTGTAATAATAGCTTTGCCACTTTTCTTTACTATAGCAGTAGCGCCGGGCAGGGATCTGCCTTGCTCATCAAGCACAATACCTGTAACATCAATGTTGGTAAGATTTAGCGCATTTATTATCTTTTCGAGTATCCCTTCAGTTTTTTTGGAGATGACGACCGATTTGTTTTCGATAGAAAAGTCAAGGGGCTGGCCACGGAAAATTCTTTGAAGAACGGTATTCAATTCCTCGTTTCTAGCTTGGATGGTCACGGTTTTGGCGTCTTTTAAAATGTCAGCACTGAAGAGGAAATCGTAGCCGGTTTGGCTATTGATCTGATTAAATATCTCTACAAGTGTGGCGTTCTTAGCGGACAACGTGACCTTTTGCGCAAGCGTTTTTGCGCTAACGTGCAGCATGATAGTGATCATTATGAGTACGGTTATTTTCATGATCATCAACAGTTTGCGGATACAACCACGTGAATGTGGACGTACAATCCTTTTAAAATAAATATAGTACATTTGGTTAGTTTGGATTTTAGCGCTTGCCTTGTGTTTTCCAAGACCCTGGGGCCAGCGCGATGACAATTTTAAGTTAATTATTGATCCATTCTAAAGTCATTCCGGCTATGCTGGAGTGGCTTTTTTTAATGGCTAAAGTAGAGCTTATGGTATAACGGTGATCCTCCTTCCCTGCATTTTAAAATGAACTGTTTTTGTTTTTTCGAGCATTGCAAGCACTTCGCTTATATTTTTAGAGCGGGAAATTTTACCGTAAAATCCGTTATTCGTTATCCTTCCTGTGTAGGCAACTTCGATATTGTACCAGCGGGAGAGCTGCCGCATGATGGCGGGCAGATCTTCGCCATTAAAACGGAAATAGCCATTTTTCCAGGCAATAACTTCCTCAATGTCAGCTTTCTGTATACTCATTTTTTTGTTGAACGTTACAGCTTTTTCACTGGGTAGCAGCACTTTCGAGGTAGTGCCAGAACTAACCTTAATTGATCCTTCGAGCAGTGTAGTTTGGGTAATGGGCTCGTCAGCATAGGCGCTGATGTTAAATACTGTGCCAATCTCCTCGGTTATCTGCGTTGGGGTGATTACCCTTAAAGTTGATTTGGGGTTATGTATGATGTCACAATATATTTCGCCTGAAATTAATTCTATTTCATTGCCCTTGTTGTTATGTAGATTTTCCGGGAAACGGAGAGTAGTGGCGGTGTTTAGCACGATCTTACTGCCATCGGACAAGATCAGCGCTTGCGGTCTACCACCTGCGGGCACCTCGATGGTATCATAAAGAGGGGCCGTTGTATTTTCCGAAGCGCTATAGACGAGCTGCTGACCGTCAATTTTACGGATCATGGTACTGTCTTGCTGGAGAATAGCATCATTTCCTGTATCACTCAAAACAAAACTTTTGCCGCTGGCAGTCTTTAATATTGTTTTTTGAGAATACGGTTCGATGTCGGCGGTATAGATGTCAACCTTAGGATGACGGATGCTAATAAATGTCCCAACTCCGAGTAAAATCAGAATTGAAGCAGCTGCGATATTTCACCACAATTTCCAGGTTCTTTTCTCAGGAATCAATCGTTTTTGTATTCGCTCATAAACCCGGTCAATGTTTTGATGATAGTCAATGTCATTATTTTCATCGGGCCGTTCCAGGTCAGTGCGTATCAGTTGGTTGAGTTGTCCAATTTCGTCAGCATGAAAATATTGCATTAATTGCTTTACTTCCGCCGGTGTACAGTGGCCATCCACGTAGCGTTCAAACAAATTCTTTATAGCATCCACATCAAACATAGTAAGACTCTTTTATATATATACGAATGAGATGCCACCTGACCTCTGCTCTGCTTAAAATAAAAATGATAAATAACTAAATTCTTGAGGTGCTTGAATTGGCCCGATTATTTAATGAATTCGAATTAACGGTAAAATGAGGTATGGACGCAACTAATTATGTTAGGTCGCAAATGAGCAATGTTGCTAGCAAGACAATGGAAATTTTCCGATTGACAGCATAAATTGCTAAAGCTTTGTTAGCTTTTACAATATGATCACTAATTGTAGAAACAGACATGCCCAATAATTGGCTGGCTTCAACATAGGTTTTGCCTTCTAATTTACAAAGTATATATACTTTTCGTCGCTGTGTGGGCAATGTATCAATAGCTTGCTGCAATAAATGTTTGACTTCTGCCCCATGTTCGCTTTCCTCAACAGGGTTATAAAGTTCCGTCATCCCCTCGATAAGATAATCTAGCAATTGCTTTTCATAGGCTGCTCTGCGAAATAGATCGGTAACCAGATTTTGCGCTATGCGATACAAGTAAGCGCCGAATGGCTTTTCCAAATCGATGTTTTCCAAATTCTCCCATATACGCATAAAGACATCTTGAAGCAGTTCTTCAGCAATAGACTCGTGTTTAACAAGTCGTATCAAACGTTTAAAAATTTGTTCAGCGTATAATTTATATAAAGTAGCAAAAGCTTTCTTGTCGCCTGATTTAAGGCGAACCATCAGGTCCTGGTCGTTTTGAAGAAATTGACCATTCATGATGATTTGTATAAATTTAAGTTTATGAAATTATTAATAAATCTACAAAAAAAATAGTTAGAATGCATGAATTTGGAGGTGTGTTAATTCCTTGCACCCCTAATTTGGTAATCTTTAGGAGGCGTAGCGTTTAACAGATTGGTTACAAAATAATCCCATCTTCTTCGCATCATGTAAAGCATGGAAGCTCCAAAACTATGTCCACTATTAGGGAACAATAGTAAGTCGAATGTTTTATTTGCTTTAATTAAAGCATCAACAACCAACATCGTGTTAGATGGAGGTACGTTATTATCCATCATACCATGAACTAATAACAATTTACCCTTTAAGTTTTTAGCGTAATTTTGATTAGCCTGTGCTTCATAGTTAGCATTTTCAACCAGTCCATTATAGCGTTCGCCCCAATCGTCCTCATAATTACGGTTGTCATGGTTTCCTGATTCGGCTATACCAACTTTAAAGAAGTCGGGGTAACGAAACATTGCTGCTGCGGTGGCAAAACCACCACCCGAGTGACCCCAAATTCCAACTTTACTTGTATCGATAGGGAAACGTTGCGACAGTTGTTTAATAGCGGTAATTTGATCAGGAAGCGTATTGTCGGCCATGTTACCGTAACTCATATCATGATAGCTTTTAGAACGGAGAGGGTTACTAGTCCCCTCAATCATCACCACTATAAACCCTAGCTCAGCTAAAGCTTGATTATCTCCTCTAGAAGCTGAAAACGACCAGCTTGCTACACTACCCCCTTGTGGACCGGGGTAGATATAATCGATAACTGGATATTTTTTCTGTGGATCCATATTTGTTGGCGTAAATACCAAACCATATATATCCGTAGTACCATCATGTGCTTTTACCGAAACAGGAGTTGGCGCTTTCCATCCAGTAGCCTGTAAACGTGATACATCAGTTTTTTCCAATTCAGTAACCAGTTTGCGGTTCATACTGCGATAGGTCATTACCGGTGGCACATTAGGTTGAGAATAGGTATCGATAAAATAATTCCCAGTTGGTGAGAATGAAATTTGGTGGTTTCCTTCCTCTGGTGTAAGTGAAACTAAATTTTTGCCATCAAAACCTATTTTATAAAGGTGAGCGAAATACGGATTACCAGGCTCGCGGCCAACGGCCATAAATATAAGCTGACGATTCTTTTCATCAACTTTTAACAAACGCTTTACTACCCATTCGCCTTTAGTTATTTGGTTTTTAAGCTTCCCGGTTGTTGCATCATATAAATACATATGCCCCCAATTATCACGTTCCGAATACCAAAGTATCTCATTCGATTTTGGTAAATAACGCCAATTGATAGCGCCAATACCCGATTCGAATTGTGTTTTTACAACCTCTTCGAAAACCTCTCTAACTTCGCCCGTAGTAGCATTTGCAATACGGAATTTTTCTTCTTTATGGTCTCTGGAAGTCGATAAAAACGCCATTTCAGAACCATCGGCTTTCCAATCAATATCATCTAAGGCATTACCACTAGCAATATCGTCTCTTAAAGAGGCCCGGTGTGGATCTGGTGCAATTTTTAAATTTACTACCGTACCGGCTTCTACATCAATAATCACTCTTCTAATTGTTGGAATTTCTTTATCACCAGGTAAAGGGTATTTCCATGCTTTTAATACTGGTGTTCCTACATTTGTGGTAACCAGGTACATATCCCTACTCATGCGCTGATCTTGTTGAAAAGTCGCTACTTTTTTCGAGTCGGGCGACCATCTAACAATTGCTAGGTCGCTCGATTTCCACCCAGCATTATCAGTAGCATAGCCATAATCTTTAATTCCATCTTTAGTAAGCTGTTTTTTTTCGTTTGTGGCTACATCACGCACCCATAAATTGTAGTCTTTTATAAATACAGCTTTTGTGCCATCCGGCGATCCGCCAGCTACCGCACCACTACCTTCAGGAGCGGTGGCGATCTGAGTAGTAGGAGTAGAGTTATCAACGCTAGCTTTATAGGATGGTAATTCTACTTTCCATCTCTTGCCAGCTGCTGTAATAGCAATTGACTTTCCGTCGGCCGCATAATTAATCGCTGTAATTGGCAACTTGTTAGCCTCATAGGTTGTTCCAGTTACAGTAGAAAGAGCAGTTGCCATTTTCTGATGGTCGAACGCTGGAGATTTACCCTTTTTAGCAGGGTCTACTAAAATAAATTCAGTCCTTTGTGTAGTTGCAATCGAATACCAAAAGCGATCTCCGGTAAGCCAATTAGGGCTCAAATTATCCTTGTCTATATTATAGTACATGAATTTCTCGGCACGCTCATAATCTTTATCGGTTAGTGACTTGCCTTGTTGGGCCATTGCACTCAAAGTAAGTGCAAAACCCGTAACCACGAGTAAATATTTTTTTATCATGTTTATTAAAAAATAAGCTAAAGATCAAGCATAGCATGGCTTTTTTATACTAATACGAATGAGCACTAAGCAAACCTCTGCTCTGAAAAAAATAAAAACTATAAATGGATGAATTTCAAAATAAAAACTAAAAGCCCGAGTTGTTATTTATGATAGAATTATAGAATGGATTTTTAACTTAGCGGCTAAATGCCAGGACACACAGAAACTGAGGGAAGAAAGATTATCCTTGCTTTAAAAGCAGGGGATGAACTGGCATTCAGAAAGGTATTTGATCTGCATTTTCACAAGCTCTATATATTTTGCTTCCGCTTTTTAAAAAACAAGCAACATGCCGAGGAGATTGTTCATGACGCACTGCTAAACGTTTGGACAAATAGAGACAGGCTGGACGAAGAGCGTTCTATTTTACCTTATTTGTACACGATCACAAGGCGATTGGCATTAAATGCATTGAGGGATATTGCTACTTCCCAAAAAGCGATGGATGAGCTTTGGTTAAATATAGAAAGATTGAGTAATGAAACCGAGGAAATGGTTTTATTGAATGATCTGAGGCAATTTACAGAGCGTGCAGTGATTCATTTACCGGCACAGCAACAGCTTGTTTTTAGGATGAGTCGTTACGAAGAACTTAATTATGATGAGATCGCAGAACGGTTAAATCTATCCAGAAATACAGTAAAAAACCACCTGGTGGCTGCTTTGAAAACCTTGCGTACTAATTTTAATCAGTCGGATGCTGTCTATTTTTTATTCCTTTCTGTTGTGCTACTAAAATAAATTTCATTTCAACTAGTCCGAATTTGATTTTGCCGTGTAATACCCTATATCAACCCAATTGGGCAGGTAACAAATCCTATGGCAAACCAGGAACATTTAAATACTTTAATTAAACGATTTACTGATGGGACCATTAGTAAAGAGGACTATATTGAACTGATGGCCCATTTGAATAGTGCTAAAGATACTGATGAAGTTTTTTTAGCAATGGATAAGGTATGGGCGCCAGAAAGCATTGAGAAAGCGCATAGTCCGGAAGAAATGGATGCGCTTTATGATAAACTAATTAGTGATAAAGGATTTAAAAAGACAAGTAAGGTTAAGCTATGGCCAAAAATTGCCATAGCGGCTTCAGTAACAATTGCAATCAGCGCGGGACTCTGGTTTTATGTAGCTCATCAGCGCATGATTAATATCCAATCGCAAACGACCAATAAAAATGATATTTCACCTGGTCGCAATACGGCTACTTTGACGCTATCCAATGGCAAGCACATCAATCTTAGTGATGCTAAAAAAGGCCTTGTGATAGAGGCTGCCAAATTGAGTTATAATGATGGCACAGAAATTAAAGAAAGTAAGCCTACCTCGCTTTTAACGATAACAACGCCGAATGGAGGGATGTATCAGGTACGCTTGTCGGACGGGACAAAAGTATGGCTAAATGCAACCTCAATACTTAAGTTCCCTTCAAATTTCACTAAATCAAAATATAGAAAAGTTGAGCTGACTGGGGAAGCTTATTTTGAAGTAGAAAAGGATAAAACGATGCCGTTTATTGTGGCGAGTAGAGGACAAGAAGTTGAAGTACTTGGAACACATTTTAATGTGAATAGTTACGCAGACGAAGGTAGCATAAGGACTACGCTACTTGAGGGGGCGGTAAAGGTTACGAATCTTAAATCTAAAGCATCAAATTTTTTAAGACCTAATCAGCAAGCAATTTTAACTGGTGCTAATCAAATAGAAGTGAGAGATCTGGATGCGGAAGCATCAATATCATGGAAGAAGGGGGAATTTACGTTTGACAGGGAAGAGATCAGTAGTATTATGCGAAAGGTAGCCAGGTGGTATAACGTACAGATAGTTTATAAGGACAATTTAAATGGCGTTAAATTAACCGGAAGTGTATCCAGATTTGAAAATATTTCTAAGCTTTTAAAAGTTCTGGAAAATACGCAGGAAGTGAATTTTAAGATCGATGGCAATAAGGTCATTGTGACGAGATAAGAACCAACGAACATGAGAGAACCTTACGAAAGATGAATTAAATATTAAAGGGAGACTTAAAGCATGTTGCTTTTGCAGCATAATAATGAAAAACCGTAAAGTGGTTCGAAGCACTTTACGGCTAATAATTTGAGTCAACCCTTCCGGAGTTACCGGAAAAAACAATTAGCTATCAACTTACCGTCTTAACCCAAACTAAACAAAAGTATGAATTTAAATGCTTTTTACCTAGGTATGCCACGTCAGTGGCTTCCGCCAAAATCGTTGATTATGAATTCGGCTTTTCGTCTAATCAGCGATACCGATAAAAGAAAACTGTTTATGCGAGTTAAATTGATCATAGTTCTTATGACCAGTTGCTTATTGCAAGTGGGGGCAGCTGGTTTTGCCCAAACCATCACTTTGTCTGCAAAAAATACTTCCCTGGAGCAGGTGATGAAGAAAATTAAACTGCAAAGTGGTCTGGCTGTACTTTACGGCAGCGATTTGTTGGACCAGGCTAAAGTTGTGAATGTGAATTTTAAGAATGTTCAATTAACGGCGGCGCTTGATGAGATTTTTAAAGGTCAGTCGTTAGCCTATGAGATTCATGAGAAGACCATTGTTATTACACGAAAAAAGCCTTCTTATATAGATCGGATTTTGGCTGCCTTTAATGCTATAGATATTAAAGGACATGTAACCAATGTACAGAACTACAGCCTTGCATCTGTTAATGTAAGTATAAAGGGGAGTAAGAAAAGTACGGTTACTGGCCAGAAGGGTGAGTTTTCGTTAAATGTGCCCAATGAAGGAGTTACCCTTGTGTTTTCTTGTGTGGGTTACGTGACTCGTGAGCTGCCGGCAAAAGGAAATATGCAGGTGATATTGGAGGTGGAAACCAACAAGTTAAATGAAATGGTGGTAGTTGGATATGGGAGTGTTCGTAGAAAAGACTTGACTGGTTCTGTTGCTTCAGTAGATGTTTCTGAATTTAAAAATGTCCCTTTTGCTACCATAGATCAGGCTTTAACTGGTAAAGCCGCAGGTGTACAGGTTGTACAAGCTGATGGATCACCTGGTGGAGCCGCTAAGATCAGAATCAGGGGTGGAACCTCTTTACTGGGCGGAAATGACCCACTATACATTATCGATGGGGTACAAATGCAGGTTCAGAATAGATACCTGAAAAGTGCTGCAGAGATTGTGAGTCCTGTTGAGAATTTTGGTGGCGCTTATGCTGGTGATAATCCCGCAAATACAGTATCAGGTTCTTTCGCCAGGGGATTAAATAGTCTGGGGGGCTTAAATATCAATGATATTGAAAGTATCGACATCTTAAAAGACGCCTCTGCCACAGCGATCTACGGATCAAAAGCCGCCAATGGTGTAGTAATTATTAATACAAAAAAAGGCAAACTGAATCAAAAGCCTGTTTTTGAAGCCAATTATTATACCGGGGTAAGTAAACCTATCAAAGAAAAGCTTTTAAATAGGGATCAATACATCATGATTATAAAAGAAGCAGCTAAAAATCTGAATGATGTTAGGGCAGCTTTAAATGATCCGGTTACTTATCCACCAGATCCGGTAGCCACGGATATTTTAACGAATCCGGATTTTATGGGAACGGCCAATACCGATTGGCTTGATCTTGTGCTACGTAATGGTGTAAATACAAATGCTGATATTTCTGTAAGAGGTGGTGGCGCTGGTTCGCGTTATTATACTTCCTTATCCTATAACAAAAACAATGGGGTAGTTTTAGGGACTGATTTCAGTAGAATAGCGGGTAAAATAAATCTCGACAATGAGATAACGAGTAGACTCCGCATCAATACCAATTTGGATTATGGAGTAACGACCAATAACATTTCAAACGGGGTGTATACACAGGCACTTTTTGCTCCACCAACAATTAACCCATATAATGCAGATGGAAGTCCAAGGATTATAGTGGCGTCGGACAATGGTACAATGGATTTTGAAGGGTTTCAGAATCCATTATTACTGCTTAAAGGAGTGAACCGGGCAAATACCCTTTCTTTAATAGGATCGTTAGCTTTGGAATATGATATTCTGAAAGATTTAAAATTCAGAAGTACGGTTTCTGCGAACTATAACAACTACCGTCAGAACAATTATGTGCCAAGTACAGTTTTGATCAGTGACCAAAAAGGTGGGGGTCTTCCTGGAAGTTCTAACAATGGTATCGCTACCCAGGCGCAATCGCAGCATACCGATATCTTTTATGAAAATACGATTACCTGGAATAAACAATTTAATGAAAATAACAGGTTAAGTTTATTAGCAGGTACTTCATGGCAAATTACCAAAAGCAATTCTTTTTCGGCAAGTGGGCAGGGCTTTCCTGATGACGAATACTTAAATAACCTTTCTTCAGCTGCTTTAACATTGCCTGCCACAGGTGTTTCTGGTCAAAATTCTTTACTCAGTTTTTACTTGCGTGCGAATTACAGCTTGTTTGAAAAATATCTATTCACGTTTACCGGGCGTTCTGATGCTTCTTCTAAATTTCCGAAGAAAAATAGGGTTGGCTATTTCCCATCTGGAGGTGTAGGCTGGCGTATTTCCCAGGAAAACTTTTTAAAAGATGTAAAATGGATTGATGAGATCAAATTAAGGGCAAGTGCAGGTTATACCGGTACGCAAAATATTGCTGATAATCTTTTTTATACGCTCTATTCACCGGTATCTTACAATGGATTAAACGGGTTGGTGCCATCGCAATTGGGCAATGAAGGGCTCAAATGGGAATCAACATTACAGAAAGACGCAGGCATAGATTTCCAGTTCTTTAATTCGCGCTTGAGTGGTGGGATTGGTTATTACGAAAAATCAACAACGGGGGTATTGTTTCCTACAACAGTAGATAGAACTTCAGGTTTTTCGGGGGTAACGGCCAATATCGCTGACATCAGAAACCGTGGATTAGAAGTTACGCTAAGGGCTGAATTTATTCGCAACAAAAATGTGCAGTGGTCTGGTACTTTTAACATTTCGGGGAACAGATCTAAAGTGCTTGCGCTCTCAAATGATTTCGCGGATCCATCTAACCCAAAAGTATATAGATATGGCAATACGGTGCTAAAAGTAGGAGAGCCATTGGGCTTGCTTTATGGGAATGTTTTTGAGGGCTTGTTTAGAACACAACAGGAAGTAGATGATTTCAAAGATAAATATCCTAATTATATGAGTTTAATGTACTCTCTAGGTGTTGGCGATGCTCGATACGCATTGGATCCTACTAAAAATCCAAACTTTATTTTTAATAAAACAGATATTATTGGTCATGCGGAGCCTAAATATTATGGGGGATATACCAATAGCATTACCTACAAGGATTTTAGCCTCATTGCTTTGGCTACCTTTTCTTATGGAGGGGATATTTTTTATCTAGCGGATATACAGAATCAGAATACACTTTTAAGGACGAATAAAGGCGTTAAAATTTTAGAAAGGTGGACACCGGAAAACCCTAACACAAACAGGCCGAGACTAATTTTAGGTGAATCAGATTTTACCACCGCAGAATCGGCAAGTAATAATGTTTATGATGCTTCTTATATCAAGTTAAAGTCGGTTACCCTAAATTACCAATTTCCAAAAGTGTTGATGGATAAGCTAAAACTGACCAATGCCTCGGTGTATGTTTCTGCTACGAATCTTTTTACGATTACAAATTATCCAGGCGCTGATCCGGAGGTGAGTAATGATCCGTATAGCTTAATCGGTGGATATAGCGACAGTGGTAGTTATCCTACGGTAAGGCAGTTAAGTTTAGGGCTTCGTTTTGGATTTTAACTGTGGAGCATTAAGCAATGCGAATAAAAGAAATGGGAAATAATGAATAATAGAAGATCATGATATATATATATAAATATTTAGTGTTGGGCGTGGTCCTTACAACCTTTTGTGCCTGTGAAAAAGAACTGGGTGCTTTACCCAAAAATGATAAAGTTGAGGCCAATACAATTCTTGATCAGGGGACTGCTCAAATTGCATTGAATGGCGCCTATTACTATTTTGCGAATGCAGTTATGGCTAAAACCAGGTGGCAGTCGCACCAGGTAGCGCCAGCCGAATTAGCGGGGTATATGGGCTATGGCTATGGTGGTTTCGGAATGGAATGGAGCAATAAAAACACCAATATACAAAGCTACTACTGGGAGGAGTCTTATAAGTTAATTAATGCAGTAAATGGAGTGGTAACCGGGGTAAATAAATTGGCGGAAAATAAATTTACTGGTGCACGAAAAAAGGAAATCATTGCTGAAGCCCGTTTTTTAAGAGCTTATGGACATTTTAAAATATTAACGTTTTATGGAGAATGGTATAAAGCGGACAGTCCGTATGGAGTCTTGCTTAGAGATAAACTATCTACAATTAGTAATATCGCTAAACCAAGAAGTACTGTAAAAGATAGTTATGATTTTATTTTGGCGGATCTGGATGATGCTATTGCAAACGGCTCAGAAGAAAAGTCTGGTGTTTATGCAACTAAATGGGCAGCCATGGCCTTAAAAATGCGTGTTTTAATGAGTCGTGGTAAAGCCGCAGACTATACCATGTTAATTGGATTGGCAGATGAAATTGTAGCAGAGGGACCTTTTACTTTAGAGCCTAAAGCCAGGGATATTTTTCAGAAAAATGGGTTAAGTAGTAGCGAAGTTATTTTGGGAATTAAACCACAGGCTGGACAAGAGTTGGATTACAATGCCAAAAGCTGGCAATATTGGCCCGGACATTCGGTTTTGTATGTTGCGACACCCATGCTGAAAGATCTTTACAATAACGATCCTCGTCAGGCTTGGGTAATAGGGCCTAAAAGGGGGACTACTACTGTAAGTTATTTTCTAAATAAGTACATGGTCGTAGGTGGAATTCCTACATTAGTTTCAGAAACAGATTATGCCCTACGCTTAACAGAGGTTTATTTGTTAAAAGCCGAAGCAATTGTTCGATCGGGGGGCAGTTTAGCTGATGCTAAGACCGTAGTTCACGAGGTACAAGAAAAGGCCGGAATTACCAATTCAGTAAATTTCATTCCTTACAATGCTGTCGAAGATGCAAATACACCTTCGGATCTATTGATGGAGATTTACAAGGAGACCGTGAAAAGTTTGATTGCAGAAGATGGTATGGAATGGATGGCGCTGCTTAGATTGCCTTTTGCTACGGTAAAGCAAATAAAACCAACTATTATCAGTCAACAGTTGTATATACTACCAATACCCAAAGATGTGTTTGTGTACAATCCTTTATTTGGTGATCAAAATCCAGGTTACATTAAAAATTAAATCATGATAAAGAAATTAAAATGTATAACGCTACTATATTGAAATCACAGAAAATTAAAAATTTAACAAAAACAGATATGACAAAAAAAATCCTTTTAACAACAATCATCGCGCTTTCTTCAATGCATTTTGTATCGGCAAAAGCAAAAATTCCAGTGTGTTTTCCTTGTGAAACATTACAAACTATTCAAGAATTACCCACAGATTCTGAAATTCAAAAATTGGCTGGACAAAAAGTAAACCTATCGTATATCAATAATGAATATGGAATTCTTTGGATGTCGATTTGGAACACTAATGGAAGATATATATTGAGTGATATTTCAAATAATACATACTTTGAAATTGATCCTCAAGCAGCAAAAATTCTAAAAGAGAAACATAACTTTGATGTAGAAACAGCACAAAGTCCTTTGTCTTTTTGGAAAACAATAGGCGGAAAGCTTGTTTTTTCAATTATTCTGGGGCTATTGATTTGGGGAAGTATTCCTTCGAAAAACAAAAATAGAGACGTAAAACCAGTTAACATTTAAAATAAAAAAAACTATGAATCCCTTATTTTTAATTCCAGTAGTATTAGTAATCGCAGGTGTGTGTTTTATGATATATATGAATAAAAAACACCAAGAGGCAAAAACAGAAATTGACCTCGATGTTGAAAGAACTAAGTATGAAACTTACAAACAAGAACTATTAAATGAAGACTTTTCGCAATTGAAACAATGGATGAAAGGAAAAACTATTGACGCATTTACCTCTGCGTCTGTTCCACAATCAACAACCAATAAAGTTCAGGAAATCCTAAGTGATGGAATGAAAAACGTAGCATTATCTGCAATTGGTGTAAAGCTAAAAAGAATAGAAACAGATTGCTTTTGGGCTTTAAGTGGAAGCGATTTACATTTTTTTAGTACCGATACAGTTGGTGAACTGGATGAGCATATCGTATTTGATAATTTTCGAATTGAAGAAGCAAAACTTCAATATGGAGGTATATTAAAATCGCAATTGGGTGTGTATTCAAAATCTTCCGAAGAATATTTACCTAAAACACATATCATTACGTTCAATATTGATGGTAGTCCTTTATCGCTGGAAATTCACGATAGACTAAACTATGTGCCAGACCCAACAGATATTTTGAACTTGAAAAAACAATTAATGACAAGAGCCAAATATCAAGTAGCAGGCGAAAAATTTGTAAATATATTGCAAGACAAATTTCCAAATTTAAACTTAGCATAAGTTTCTATGAGCCTGTTTTCAAAAATATTTAACGCTTTTAAAAGCATAAGATTAAATGATAAAAATATATTGACTGGTCATTCTTTAGACTGCTTGCTCATTAGTTCAATGTACGCAGAACAACAATATGCGTACTTAAATTCCTATGAAACAGGTTTAAATAAATCAGTTTTAAAAACAATAGTTGAAACATATTGGGATATATATAATCGAGATAAGGCAATAGAAATTCTTCAGGATTTGCATGAAAGAAATCAAGATTTGAACGTAGACATAGTTTATGATGCTTTTGAAAGTAGCGAAAATTATGTTGAAATTTTGAAATCAAACTTGCCAAAAGAGGAAGGTGTTTTTGAATATTATTTAGATTTATATAGAAAATTAAGCAACATAGTGCCTGAAATTATAGAACAAAATGTAATTACTAACTTTTCACAGATAAAAAAGACAAAAGATATTGCCTGGAATTATGGAAGAGGTGCGTTTTTATCACGTTGTTGTTATGAGTTAGGCTATCTTTCTGAAATAGAATTGAAAGATTATTTAGAAAAATCATACAGAGAATTAAAACACCATTGTGCTACCTGGAAAGAATATACAACCAGTTATATTTTTGGAAGAGCAATTTGGGGAGGTTCTAATAACGAAGGAATGATACAAATTGCAGATGATTTACTAAACAACGAAAAAAGTCCGTTAAAAAGTAAAAACTATTTGTAAAAATGCCTACCGCACAATAGTCGTTTGAAAAAAAAGCGGGTTCCGGGCAGACAGATAGTCTGGTGGCTCGGAATCCGCTAAAATCCATAATCTATACTAATGAAAATTAGATTTATACTTTTTCTTGTAGTTGCTTTTAGTTGTAAAAACAGAAATACCTCTTCCAAATATGCTGGAAATGATAAAGTTGTAGAAACAATAGTTGCGGGAAAAAGTAAAACGTTTTTTGTTGGTGATGTCAATAATGACAAAATAAATGATACAGCGTATATAAATCTGCAACTAAGTGGATCAGCGGACGAAATTGGATGTGATGAGAAAAACGGTTACATCAATGTTGAATTTAATGAAAATATCCCCAAAATAAGTTTGAACCAAAGTTTAGGCGTTTTTATATCAAGAACTGAAGACTTGAATAATGACAATGCGAATGAAATGCTAATTTTTTCTCGAACAAATGCAGGTTGGTGGAACGATGTTTCTGTTTGGTCTTTTAAAAACAAAAGCTGGACAATAATCGCGATAACTAAAGCATTTATTTCGGATGACGAGGATTTTGAAAATAGAATAATAAAAGAGAATGGCAGTTATTATTTGATTGGACAGAATCCCTGGGAAGAAGATGAAAATGGAGACTTTAAAAAAATAAGCGTAAAAATATAAAATCGAATCCAATGACTTTCAAATCTATCATCTCCGCTATCCTGGTTGCCATATTGGGTTTGTTCTTTATGCTAAGTACGCAAAATGCCGATTTAAACTTGGTGTATGCAACCTTATGCTGTTCGCCATATGTTATTTTAATGACGATTTTCTATTTTCATTTTAACTACATCCGTAGAAAGCTAAATCTGCTTCATGAGCCAGATATCTTCTTCGAACTTGCTTATGGTTTTGTATTTTATCTTGCTTTCTGTGTGCTTTTGCCAGTGCTGTTATTTGTCGGTTCAATCGGCGATGCTTATGAACACAAGCTGTATGCGGATTTAGGTGATCTCATTTTCGAAATGTTCCCCATATTTTTAATCCTGAGTAGTTTTCTCGCAGTTTTTAGCAGTTTAATAATAGGTTGGGCTATTAAGTCATATAAAACATTGGTTGCCGTTATTATCATATGTGTAATTTCAATACCGATAACATACAGCATTGCCCTGGATACCCATCAATATAATAGGGCAAAACAAAAGGCCGAAACCATTGCAAATAATATAAAAGAAGGCTACTATGAATGGCATGGCTCCATGAGCAACCCAACGGCCTATCCTGTGCAATTGTATAAGGGTTATTTTATTTTTCCTAAAGGTGAAAAGTATGAATTTACTTTTAGTGAAGGCAACACCGTAAATTACGAAGCGCAATGGGGAGAAGATGGGGGAGATACTGGTAAACAAACAATGTCACTGCCCAAAGCGCTGGATATTACCTGGTATTCTTTTGCTGAAGATATTTTTTACCGGGTGAATAGCCCTATCGATTATAATAAATTGCAAATGCTTTTCAGCAAGCCTTATGCTGATAAAAGAGGTGCCCGGAATTTTGAGGAAAACTATGACAAGATTATTATAGGTTTTGCGCCCGGTGGCCTGATGGTGATTTGGGCGGATGGAACTGGTCGTCGCCGAATAGAAATTGGACATTTCCAAGCCGAAAAAGTAACCATTTCTACACCAGTTTCCAACAAAGGGAAGCTAGAATATGGCAATTTATTTAACCTCGAATGGCGCAAAAAAGTATTAACGGATACTATGATTGTACCTTTAAAAATACAGCAACTTACAAAAAATAAGCCCATTCCTTATGGTTATTGGGATAAACTGCGAACAAGTTACAACTGGCGTCCAACGTTTGTAATATCCCCGGAAATAAAAATCCATGACGCCGATTTTAGCTTTTATAACGCCGAACGTTTTGTGTTTTTGGATGAAAGCCTGCAAAACAATGTGCATGAAAAACGGGGTATTCCAGAAAATGTATACATAAAATGGTACGACAAAAATGGCAATCGCTGCGCTGTAGATTTTGAGTTTAACGAAGAGAAAACCTTTAAGAAATTTGATACTTTTTTTAACCTCCGAAAAAACACTCGTGCTGAATTGGAATTTAATATCAACCAAATAAGTAAAACGGCAACTGCAACCCTAAAAAATGGCAAAGAACAACTCGTGCTTTTAGAGAGTGAAATTATAGAATATGGAAAAAAATATTAATTAATTATGGGATAGGGAAAATTTCATGTCAATGGCTGATAGTGTGTGTCGGATAGTCAAATTTAACCGAAGGCCTTTAGATTAATCTCTGAAGGCCTTTTGCTTTTGTTCTGAAAATTTTCAATTGAAAGGTAAGCCCCCTTCAGGCAAGCAAAGCCTATATTTCTTGTTGTCGTTAATATGGGTTTAAAATATCGTTATGGGTATAAAAATGACTTAAAATACAAAATATTCCTACATATTAAACAGGATTGTCGGCATAATTTGTCGATTGATCGCCTCAAATTTACCCTATACTATTGTACCATAGTAGCCAATATCTAACCTAACCAAATTCTCGCATGAACAGAAGATGTTTGATCTCTATTAGCCTAATTATTAGTAGCGTCGCCTCTCCCCACAATGGATCGAGTGCAATCAACCCATCAATATAAACCAATAAACTAATCAAAATGAAAAAAACATCCCTATTGTTGTGCCTGCCGCTTTTTTTTGCAGCTTGTACGAAAAATGTTCCGGTAGAAATCGTTGAAGCAACACCCCCGGTAGTTGTAGATACTGGCTTTACAAGTGATCATACTTATAATTTAAATGTGGTTTATTTTGTCCCTACCGATAACCCGGCTAAAGCAGAATATGAACGCCGCTTGAGTGATATTATGCTATCTGCACAGACTTATTATGGCAATCAGATGCAGGCTAATGGCTATGGATTTAAAACTTTTGGTTTATTGACCAATCCCAGCAAAACAAGAATTAAAATAATCACCATACCGGCAAAATATACCTGTGACAAGTATACTGATGCTAATTTAGCTGGTATACTTGCTGAAGTAGAAGACTATTTTACAGCCCACCCTGGTGAAAAAACAGGTGACCACAATCTTATCATCAGTCCCTCGCAGCCAAGTGGCATCGGTAACCCTTACGTTGGTTATGGAAGAAGCTGTTTTTGGCCGGACAGAGGAGAAGAGGTTACCAGCACTACTGGGATCGGGGGCTTAATGCATGAATTAGGACACGGTATAAATTTACCCCACAACAGACAACGGGAGTCAAGGATAAATGACCCGAACTACGGGACTTCCTTAATGGGGAGTGGTAATGGAACTTACGGAAAATCCCCTACCTTTCTTACTGAAGCCGATTGTGCTATTTTAAATACCAATCAGGTTTTCCAAAAGAATACTTCCATCACTTATTATGGAGCGGTAACAGCTAAGATCAAAAGAATGTATGCCTCTTATTCAGTTGCTAAAGGAGTCATTATTGCCTCGGGAAGATTTACCAGCAGCGTACCGGTTACCGATGTGACCTATTATCTGGATCCTAATCATAATAATGAAGGAGTTGGAGTGAATAAAGACTATAATGCAGTAACCTGGAGCACGAAAGTAATAGGGACTGATAGTTTTTATGTGGAATTACCGATGACTGAAATGAGTGATACTTATAAAGCTAATAATCCTGCAGAATTAAAAGTAAAACTGGTTCACGAAAATGGAAAGATCACGAACACTACCTTTAATTTTAACTTTTTAAATAACATTCCGGTTATCAATATTGCTCCATCTGGTTTTGATAAAAGTGAATGGACGGTAATTGATTTTAGTTCGCAGGAAACTGTAGCAGAGAACAAACCCGCCAGTTACATGATAGATGATGATAAAAATACTTTTTGGTTCGCCAAGTATTCCTCTCCGGCAGCAGTTTTACCTCACTATGTTACCATCGACATTTCTCATAGTGTTACTGCTGATGGTTTTACAATCCTCCTACGATCGGGCGCATACCGTGCTGTAAAAGATGTGGAGATCCTGACCAGTTCCGATAATCTAACCTGGACCTCTGCTGGTAATTTTGTCGTACCAAAGGTTGACACGGAATCTAAAATTCCTTTCGGTTCTTCTAAAACGTTCAGGTATTTTAAAATTATTGTAAAGTCAAATTATGATACCGTTGAACCAAATAAGTCATGTATTGTAGAACTAGGATTATATAAAAATTAGTCGAATGGGATCAGAGTAGTGTAAATTCTGATCCCAATCTTCCAGCACAATGCGAATGAATTGCTGATTCGGGAATACGGATTTCCTTTAAAAAAATATACATGATAAATATTAATCAATAGAATAGTGTTATAGAAGATGAGATTTTAAATACATTTGCATCGTAAGTATGTACATGGAAATAATTGATGGCTACCATTACTAAAACTGATGAGAAAACTCTGCTACTTCAGCTGAAGCAGGGAGACGAACTCGCTTTTGAGATTTTGTACAATAATTATAAGTTTAGACTGGCGGGGAACCTGTTTAAACTACTCAAGTCTGATGATCTGGTGAAGGAAATCTTACAGGAACTCTTCTTTAAAATATGGGAGGGGAGAGCTCAGATAGATCCTGAGAAATCTTTTAAATCATACTTATTTCGTATTGGAGAAAATCTTGTGTATGATTATTTCCGAAAAGCTGCCAAAGATAAAAGATTGATGAATAAGATAATGGATACTAGTTCTGAGATTTACTTGCATATTGAGGAAGATATACTCAGTAAGGAAAATGCCGAATTGCTTCAAAAGGTTGTTGACCTAATGCCACCACAACGGAAACAAGTGTTTACGCTTTGTAAACTGGAAGGTAAGTCTTATAAAGAGGTCGAACAGATTCTGGGTATTAATGCCAAAACGATCAGTAGTCACATGTTGCAGGCCAATAGGTTCTTGAGAAATCACTTTAAGCCTTCAGCAGGGATAGTTGTTCCAATTTTTTTGGGCCTTTTATTGAAAGGCTTCTAACTTCATTCTGGTGTTATTTACTGTTCTGAGATTTATTTATTAATATTTTCTTAACAGACTAAGGACTTTTTCCCGCAGCTCCGTATTAGCTGTAAAAATTGAATCTTGAAAAATTCCGAACAACTCAAATTACGCTTTGAAAAGTATCTGGCTGGACACTGCACTTTAGAAGAAACGCAGAGTCTGATGGATCATTTTCACCTTGATGAAGATAGCGCTCTGTTGAGAGAAATGATTGTAGAGACTTTAGATGTACAGGATGAAAGTTATCCGTTCAACCCTATGATTGTTGAACTTGTTGCTAAAGTTGATACCGATTTGTTCTTGCAAATTCATGCTGAGGATGGAGGAAGGTCAATGTACAAACATAGAGCGCTAAAGCTATGGTATCGTATTGTGGCAGTTGCTGCAATAGCAGCTTTAGTATTTTTTGGTGTTCATTTCTTCAAAACTAATGATGGAACTGGCATACACCCGATCCGGTTAACTGCTAAAGAGATTGTGCCTGGAAGTGTTGGTGCGACCCTTACACTTGCAGATGGTAAAACGATTGAGTTATCAAATGCGGTAAATGGGGAGCTGGCCAGAGAATCTGGTGTGGTCATCACAAAATCTTCCGATGGTAGTCTGGTGTATGAAATCGAGCAGTCTTCTGTTGAACTAAACAGATTAAACACCTTGTCTACTGCTAAGGGGCAAACTTACCAGGTTCGCTTACCAGATGGATCTTTAGTCTATTTAAATGCAGCTTCAAGTTTAACCTATAAGACGTCATTGATTGAGAATGGAAAGCGGATTGTCAGTCTTCAAGGTGAGGGGTATTTTGAAATTGTTAAAGATAAAGCGCACCCTTTTATTGTAAAAACACACAACCAGGAGGTAGAAGTTTTAGGTACACATTTTAACATCAGTAGTTACCAGGATGATGCTGTAGAAAAAACCACCTTACTTGAGGGAAGTGTTAAACTGAGCGCCTTTGGTAATTTTAGGATTTTAAAGCCGGGTCAACAGGCGAAACTTATTGACGGTAAAATGAGCGTTGAGGAAACAGATACTGATTTAGCCATAGCCTGGAAGGACAATAAGTTTGTATTTGAAAGTGAACCGATAGAAAGGGTAATGAAATTGGTTGAACGCTGGTACAATGTAGAAGTCGTGTATGTCGGAGATAAAACACTTGAAAAATTCACTGGAAATATCTCCAGGTTCGACAATATATCAAAAGTGCTTCAGGTTGTAGAATTGACAAAAACAGTACATTTTAAGATTGAGGGAAGAAAAATTTACGTATCGAAATAAATCAACAAGATTATTCACAATTAGCTTAAAAATATGAAAGTAAAACTACGATAGTATAAAAATAGAAAACGAACCAGAAGTGCTTTGTGGCACTCCTGGTTGTAGTTTGGAACATTTAATTAAAAACAAACTGTTAAAACTACAGATACCTGGCCCGTCGAAAGAAAAGGTATCTGCCTAAACCAAACCAACCACTAATGTATAAAAATACTAGGAAACTGGGTATGCCTAAACGGCTATACCTTAAAATATTGCTAACTATGCGCTTAACCATCGTAATATTAATAGCATCTCTAATGCAGGTGAGCGCGTCGAGCTTCGCCCAAAAAATAACACTGTCGAGATCGAATACGCCTCTTAAGTCTATTTTAAAGGACTTGAAGGAACAAAGTGGGTACGATTTTTTTTACACTGATAACTTGCTTAAAAATGCCAGACCGGTAACTGTTGATGTTAAAAACGCAGAATTTGTAGATGTGCTTCAACTTATTTTTTCCGGTCAGCAGATTAGTTATGCGATCCAAAATAAAACTGTAGTCATTACGGAAAATAAGGTTGCCCAAAGGCAAGAAATTCAGGGTAGGGTAATGGATAAGAAAGACGGAAAGCCGATTCCAGCGGTTACTATATCAATTAAGGGTACTAAGTCCTCAGTTCAAACTAATAAGGATGGCCGTTTTACCATCAATATACCTCCAGGTGCAGAAGCATTGGAGTTTAGATATGTCGGCTACAAAACAGTATCCCATCAAATTGCTCCTAATGCAAATTATACGATATTTATGGAAGAGGATGATGCCGGGCTTGATGAAGTTGTCGTTACAGCATTCGGTCAAAGGCAAAGAAAGGAGGCGATAGTGGGATCTGTTACCACGATTACACCTTCAACTTTGAGGGTCCCTTCGAGTAATCTTACTACAGCTTTAGCTGGCCGTATAGCTGGTGTTATCGCTTATCAAAGGACCGGTGAACCGGGTATGGATGATGCCCAGTTTTTTATCCGTGGAGTAACAACTTTTGGAACAGGAAAGGCAAACCCATTGATTTTGATTGATGGGGTAGAAATGACAAGTGGAGATTTATCTCGTTTGATTGTTGATGATATCGCTAGTTTTTCAATTATGAAAGATGCTAATGCCACAGCACTTTATGGAGCAAGGGGAGCAAACGGTGTCATTTTAGTGACAACTAAGGAGGGCCAGGACGGTGTGGCGAAGATTCAATTTCGCGCGGAAACTTCTTCTTCTTCTCCAACCGAGAATGTGCGCTTTGCAGACCCTGTAACATTTATGAAATTGCAGAATGAAGGGGTAAGAACAAGAATGCCGGGAACAAGGTTGCCTAATAATGAAGCCGACATATATTATACCGAATTGGGAAAAGATCCTATGAGATATCCTGCCATTGACTGGCAAGATGTATTGTTGGATAAAATGACCATAAATCAACGCTATAATTTAAATGTTAGCGGTGGTGGAAAAGTTGCCCGATACTACATAGCAGCTTCTAATGCTTTAGATAACGGTATTATTAAAATGGATAAAAGACAGAATTTTAATAATAATATTAAGATCAATAAATATTCCCTACGATCCAATGTTAATGTAAATTTAACAAGTACAACTGAAGCTATCGTACGATTGAGCGGAACGTTTGATAATTATAATGGACCCTTAGATGGAGGAACAAGCCTATACAATAAGGCTGTTTTAGCTAATCCCGTTAAATTTTTACCATTTTATGCGCCAGATGCGGGTAGTATTTACACAAATCATATTCTTTTTGGGAATAATGAAAATGGAGAGTATCTGAATCCCTATGCTGAGATGATGAAGGGGTACAAATCTCAAGACCGTTCATCCATGTATGTTCAATTTGGATTGAAGCAAAATTTGGATTTCCTTGTCAAGGGATTGGGCTTTAGAGGTATGTATAATGTGAATCGATTTGCTGACTTGAGTGTTAGCAGACGGTATAACCCTTTTTTCTATGCCCTAACTCCATTATTGATGGGAGCTACAGATTATAAATTGAATGCTTTGAATCCTAATGCGGGCACTGACTTTTTAGATTATATACCTTCGGATAGAGTTGTGACCAATACCATGTATCTGGAAACAGCTTTAGATTATAATACTGTAATTAAAGAAAAAAGTACGGTTTCAGCAATGCTGGTTTTTACTTCCAGGGAAAATAAGGATGGATCTTATAATGATTTGCAAAGTTCTCTTCCTCAACGTAATGCTGGTCTGGCAGGTAGACTTACTTATGGTTATGACAATCGTTATTTTGCGGAAGCTAATTTTGGATACAATGGCTCTGAAAGATTTGCTAAGCGCGAAAGATGGGGGTTTTTCCCTTCAGCTGGTGTAGGATGGGTGGTGTCTAATGAGAAATTCTGGCAACCGCTAAAAAATGTGGTTTCGAAATTAAAATTGAAAGCAACTTATGGCTTAGTGGGGAATGATGCCATTGGAGAGACAGTAGATAGATTCTATTATCTTTCTAATGTGAATATGGCTAATTCCGCACGTGGATTTACCTTTGGTGAAAACTTCGGATATAATGTTCCTGGGATTTCAATTTCACGATATTCAGATCCATTTATTACCTGGGAAGTAAGTAGAAAAGGTAATTTTGGCCTGGAACTTAACTTGAAGAATAGCGTAAATATTCAAGTTGACTATTTTACAGAACAAAGGAGTAAAATTTTACAAACAAGATCTGATATCCCAAGTACAATGGGATTGCAAGCTACGCCAAAATCAAATATTGGAAAAGCTAAAGGTAGTGGTGTTGATTTTTCATTCGATTACAATAAAACATTCTCTTCTGGTCTATGGGCTATTATTAGAGGTAATTTCACTTATGCTTCTAGTAGATTTGAATTATATGAAGAACCAGACTATGCTACCACTCCATGGAGAGTTCATGCGAATCAAAAAATTTCTCAACGCTGGGGATATATAGCAGAAAGATACTTTTTGGATGATGAGGAAATTAAAAGTTCTCCAGTACAAACTTTTGGAGAATATAAACCCGGCGACCTAAAATACAAGGATATTAATAAAGATGGGCGTGTTGACGAAAGTGATATGGTGCCAATTGGATATCCAACTACTCCTGAAATTATTTATGGATTCGGGATGTCTCTTGGTTATAAGAATTTTGACATCAACTGTTTTTTCCAGGGCTCTGCGCTTTCTTCGTTTTGGATAAGTCCTAATGCAATTGCGCCTTTTGCAAACGTAAATAACGCATCTACCAATAATATGAACACGAATAGAGCTTTATTACAGGTAATCGCGGATAGTCATTGGTCAGAAGATACAAGGGATTTATTTGCATTTTATCCTCGTTTATCCCCAGAGAATGTTTCTAATAATAGCGTTTCCAGTACATGGTGGATGAGAAACGGAGCTTTTTTAAGGCTAAAGACAGTTGAGGTCGGTTATAATATTTCAAAGGATTTTGCAAAAAAAGTTCATTTGAAAAATATTCGTCTATACGGTTCAGGTAATAATTTACTGCAAATAAGAAGTTTTAAACTTTGGGATCCTGAACAAGCGGGTAACGCGTTTAATTACCCAATTCAGCGTGTATTTAACTTTGGAGTTAATTTAGAGTTTTAATTATAAAGAATATGAAAACTATAATAAGGAATTGTAAGCTAGGTTTTCTGGTACTATTGATTGTAAATTTCTTTGGTTGTTCAAAGTTTTTGGATGTAGTTCCGGATGGTGTAGCAACTTTAGATAATGCTTTTAGTAATCGAAATAGTGCAGAGAAGTTTCTGTTTACTTGTTTTAACATGATGCCTAATCAAAACTCTCCATTTGATTATCCGGGTAATGTTGGATCCGATGAAATATGGTGGGATATTGATTATTCTGCAATGAATGATTTTAGCGGATCACAAATAGCGCGCGGGAATCAAAATATTACTAATCCTTTTCAAAACTATTGGGATGGAGGAAATGGAGGGAAAAGTTTATGGATCGGAATTCGGGATTGCAATATTTTTTTAGAAAATATTGGGAGGATTCGTGATATATCAGAATATGAACGAGCCCGTTGGATATCTGAAGTCAAATTTGTGAAAGCGTATTTACACTATTTTCTTTTTCAAATGTATGGGCCTATTCCAATTATTGATAAAAATCTGCCGGTAAATGTCGAGCCGTCTGCAGTTAAGGTTTACCGTGATCCTGTGGATAAGGTAATTGACTTTATAGTTAATACTTTGGACGAATCCATGACTAACTTACCAGATATGATCGATGACCCTGCGAAGGAGATGGGGCGACCTACAAAAGCCGCTGCCGCTGCGCTAAAAGCTAAAGTTTTAGTTTGGGCAGCTAGTCCTTTACTGAACGGTAATCCAGATTACGCCAACATTACTGATAAGCAGGGCACCAAATTATTTCCAGCTAATGTAGATCCGGAAAAATGGTCGCGGGCATTAAACGCAGTAAAATTTGCGATTGAGCTGGCGGAAGAAAATGGTCATAAACTCTATGACTATAAGAATCCACTATTTAATATTACAGGTGAAATAGCCATGAATTTTACGCTGCGGGGAGCAGTAACTGAAAGGGCCACCCAAAACCCTGAAATTATTTTTGCACCTACTACATCAGCAAATGGTTTCCAAAATTATTGTACACCAAATTTTTACAATGCTTTGGTAGTAGGGGTTCAAGAGTTATCAGCTCCAATGAAAATTGCAGAACAGTATTATACGGATCGTGGAGTTCCAATAGATGAAGATTTATCATGGGACTATGCTAATCGATTCAGTACGCAAAGAAATGCGGACCAAACACATAAATATTATATAGCTGCTGGTGAAACTACTGCAAAATTGAATTATAAACGTGAGGCACGCTTTTATGCACACTTAGGTTTTGATAGAGGGCTTTATGATGTCCAATCCCAATCGGGAATTACAACCGGTACGGTTAAGAATAGAGCTGGTGAGGCAATGGCAGCTACTTTTAGTGCACAACATATTCAAACCGGGTATTTTATTAAGAAATTGGTTAGTTTCCGTTCTTCAATTACGGGTACAGGTCCGAGTGCTTATAATTATACGATACCGGTAATCAGATTAAGTGATCTTTATTTGCTATATGCAGAAGTGCTTAATGAAGTGAAGAATGTCCCTGATAACGAAGTGTACCAATGGATCGACAAAATCAGGAATCGGGCGGGACTAGAAGGAGTGCTCGCATCCTGGAATAAATATTCTTCTATACCAGGTAAACCTACGACCAAAGAAGGTATGCGTGAAATCATTAAGCATGAGCGTATGATCGAATTCGCATTTGAAGGTCAGCGGGCCTTTGATTTAAGAAGGTGGAAAGATGCAGTGAAATATTTAAATCAACCCATTGAGGGCTGGAATTTTCAAGGCAAAGATTTGAATTATTATTCTTTAACAACCTATTTTCAAAAACGTAATTATACCTATAAAGATTACTTATGGCCGTTAAACCAGACCGCTATTATTAAGAACTCTAGTTTAATGCAAAACCCGGGTTGGTAATTTTTTATGCTTAATAAATTAATATATGAAGATATTTAGAAATGACCTTCAAGGTCCGGTTTTAAGAAAACTGAAAACAGCAGTATTATTGGTTATTTTCTTTAGTGCCTGCAAGGAGGAACCAATTGGTCAGCGTCCGAATGATAAAAAAGCACCCGCATCAGTCACCGATATAAAAGCAGAACCTACCGCAGGTGGGGCTGTTATTAGCTATAATTTGCCAAATGAAAATGATATATCTTATGTTTTATGCGAGTATACTTCCAGTTCAGGAGAAAAAAAGGTAACACGATCATCTATATATCAAAATTTTATTACAATAGAGGGATTAGTGCAGGTTAAACCAACGGATTTTTCTCTTTTCCTTGTGGATCATAGCGAAAACAAATCCCAACCTTTTAAAGGAAGTTTTTTACCAAAGGAACCTAATTTTAAGGCTGTATTTGAAACGATAGAAATGGAAGCTGATTTTAGCGGTGTCCTTTTCAAATGGAAAAATGAAAATAAGGACTTATTGGGTTTTTTTCTGTATGCACTTAGCGATGAAGGAAAATGGGAAGAGAAAAGTTTGACATTTTCAAGTAAACCGATAGATAAGCGTTCCTTAAGAGGGTTTGATACAAAAAATCGAAAGTTTGGGATACAAATTATGGATCGTTTTGGGAATAAAACGGATACTTTAATTCTGGAAGCTACCCCGTTATTTGAAAAAATATTTGATAAGAAGAAATTTAAAGATGGATACCTGTTGGGGGATAATAATTCAATTAATGGTGGCAGACCATTGGCAAATGTTTGGGATGGGAATGTCAACGTGATATGGCACACTGATGCAACGAAACCATTTATCATGCCGGAAACGTTTACAATCGATCTTGGCGTGAATGCGCTACTCAGTCGGCTGGTTTTGTGGAATAGGTTAGATTATTCTTATGCGCAACACAACCCACGCTATTTTGAAGTATGGGGAAGTAATAGCATGAGTCACGATCGACTTGACCCCTATTGGCAAACGCAGGATTGGAAAAATGAATGGACGCTTCTAGGTGATTTTGAAGAAGTTAAACCTTCAGGTTTACCTGTTGGACAAAGTACTAATGAAGATAAGGCTGTTGAGCAGGCAGGGTTTGAATATATCCTTGAACCTGGAGTAGGGAAGATGCGTTATTTAAGGTTTGTGATAAAGGAAACCTGGCAGAAAACAAACGCAATTCATTTTGCTGAATTGTCAATATTTGGAGATGATGGTACACGATAGATTAAAATTGATTCATATTATGAAAATAAAATGTAAAACACTGATAGTTTCTTTTGTTACGTTTCTTGTTGTAAGTGTGCTTACTTCATGTGACAAGGGTATGTATGATGTTTCCGGTGAGTTTTATCATCGTGGCGAAGATTTATATCTAGGAGTTGTAGATTCTATTAAGGTAAAACCCGGGTATAATAGAGCTAAGTTATCATGGGAAATTAAAGCCGATCCTCGCATTACCAAAACAGTAATTTATTGGAATAAAAGACAGGATTCTACTGTTGTTGATGTAGTTCGGAATAATAATGGAAGGGTTCCTATGGAAATCGAATTGAAAAATTTAAACGAGAAAGACTATATTTTTGAATTCATCGCGAAAAATGATAAAGGTCTTTTCTCGATACCGAAACAAATATCCATATCGGTTTTTGGAGATGTCTTTATAAAGGGCTTAAAAAATAGAGCTGTTGCTTCCATTACCAAACAACAAAATGGAGATCTTTCGATTGTGTGGAATCCAATAGCCAGTTCAAGTATTTTATATACAACATTAAAATATGAAGGGATTGGGGGAAGTCAGGAGGTTAGAGTTGAAAATATCAGTAACCAAACTATTTTAAAGGGAGTGAAACCAGGAAGCAACATCAAAGTGTCAACATCTTTTTTTCTTCCTGGAACATTAGACGTTATGAATGTGCTTGATCAATTAATATTCATTTTTTCTTGATAATTTTTGGGGCTTAGGGTGAATCGTTGTATAAGAACATTCTGAAAGCCCCGAATTAACTTAAATAAACAATTAACACACAAATGAAACAAAACTTAACCATCTTCTTTTTACTAATTGTATTTAACGCTGGTGCCCAGTCAAATAACTGGCAATCGTTGTTTGATGGTAAAACACTTAACGGCTGGAAACAGATGACCGGTTCTGCCAGCTATACTGTGAAAGACGGTATGATAGTCGGGACCACAGCTGCAAAGTCGCCCAATTCGTTTTTGGCAAATGAGCAGCGTTTTAGTGGCGATTTTGTGCTGGAACTGGAAGCAATGATGAGCGATACCAGCACCAATTCAGGTGTGCAGTTCAAAAGTAATTTTGATGCGGCGGTGAACAAAGGACAGGGAAGAATATATGGCTATCAATACGAATTTGATCCTTCATCTCGTAAATGGACTGGTGGTATTTATGAGGAAGGCAGGAGAAGCTGGTTATATCCTGTGTCGAACAATCCAAAAGGCCAGAAATTTTTCGCACCTAACGTTTTTCACAAGATCCGTATAGAATGTATCGGTAATACCGTGAAGACCTGGCTGGATGGTACACCTGTTTCTTATCTGGTGGATTCCTTGAAAGATAACCAGGGTATTATTGCCCTGCAGGTGCATTCAATTGGCAGACCGGAACATGCCGGTATTAACATATACTGGAAGAATATCCGTATTCAGACAAAAAACATAAAGCCGCTTGCTTTTCCAAAAGGCCTTTACGTTGTTAACCTGGTTGCCAATAACCTTACGGATTATGAGCAGGAGAGCGGCTGGAAATTATTGTTTGATGGCAGGAGTACAAAAGGCTGGGTTGGCGCCTATAAACCAACTTTTCCGGATAAGGGCTGGGCAGTAAAAAATGGCCTGTTGAACGTATTGCCATCAAATGGTGACGAATCAGCAAATGGAGGTGATATTGTGACCAAACATCAGTTTGCAGCATTCGACTTGTCGTTCGATTTTAAATTAACAAAGGGCGCAAACAGCGGTTTGAAATATTTTGTGACATTGAAGGAAAAGAACGATGGTTCGGCCATAGGATTGGAATATCAATTACTCGATGACAACTTACATCCGGATGCAAAACTGGGCAGAGACGGTAACCGTACGCTTGGCTCATTATACGATCTGATCAAAGCAAAAAAAGGTTCCTTCCGCCAGCCTGGTAACTGGAATACGGCAAGGGTTGTTGTTTATCCGGACAACCACGTTGAGCATTATTTGAATGGCGTAAAAATATTGTCTTACGAACGTGGCTCACAGGCTTTCCGTGATCTTGTTGCCATCAGCAAATACAAGGCGTGGCCGGGTTTTGGCGAAGCACAAAAGGGCCATATTTTAATACAAGACCATGGCAATGAAGTAAGCTTCAGAAGTATCAAAATCAGGGAGTTAAAATAAACAAAAGCTGATACTGCATTTACTAACATAACAATCCTTTGAAATGACTAATCATAATAATTCAAGAAGAAAATTTTTAACACAGGCCTTAATGGCCTCTGCAGCAGCTGCAACTCCCGGTTTTTTATTTGCGAATGGGAAAAACCCATTGCGTTTTGGAGCTGCCGAAAAAGTAAACCTTGCCTGCGTTGGTATTGGAAACCGCGGGGGTGAAATTATTCGTGAACTCTACAACACCGGACTGGCTAATATTGTAGCTTTATGTGATGTGGATATGGAAGCTCCACACACACTGGCTATATTAAAACAGTTTCCGAATGTACCGCGGTTTAAAGATTTTCGGCAGATGTTCGATAAAATGGGTAACCAGATTGAAGCGGTTTCCATTGGTACGCCCGATTTCTCCCATTTCCCAATTACCATGATGGCCATTGGCCTTGGCAAGCATGTGTATGTTGAAAAACCAATGGCCCGTACGTTCCAAGAAGTAGAACTGATGATGAAAGCGGCAAAGAAAAACCGGAAAGTGGTAACCCAAATGGGTAATCAGGGGCATTCGGAAGCCAATTATTTCCAGTTTAAATCCTGGACAGATGCTGGGATTATTAAAGATGTAACAGCGATTACCGCACATATGAATATGGGAAGGCGCTGGCATCGATGGGATACCAAAATCACTTCATTCCCGGTTGCACAACCTATTCCGGCTACGCTCGATTGGGATATCTGGCAGATGCAAACCAAGGGACATCAGTTTAACAAAGATTTTGTGAATGGTCAATGGCGTTGCTGGTTCGACTTTGGCATGGGTGCTTTGGGAGATTGGGGTGCGCACATCCTTGATACTTCCCACCAGTTCCTGGACCTTGGTCTTCCTTACGAAGTAAACCCCATAAAATTAGAAGGGCACAATGACTTTTTCTATCCAACGTCTACAACACTCTCCTTTAAATTTCCGAAACGTGGCAGCATGCCGCCAGTAGAAGTTAAATGGTACGATGGAATTGACAATCTTCCGCCTATACCAGCTGGATACGGTGTGCAAGGTCTAGATCCTAACATTCCACCGCCTAGCAATGGCCCTATTAGTACAGCCCAGTTAAATCCGGGTAAGATAATTTACAGCAAAGATTTAACTTTTAAAGGTGGTTCGCACAACAGCACCCTATCTGTTATCCCCGTTGAAAAAGCAAAAGAAATGGCTTCCCGTTTGCCGGTTGTACCCCAAAGTCCGTCAAATCACTTCGCTAATTTCCTGAAAGCATGCAAGGGCGAGGAGCAAACACGCTCATCTTTCGACATCGCAGGACCATTAAGCCAGGTATTCTGTCTTGGCGTACTGGCGCAGTGGACAGGAGAAAAAATTGTTTTCGACAGAAAAAAGAAAATAATTACCAGTAGTAAAAATGCGAATGAATTACTGATAGGCCCACCGCCGCGTAAAGGATGGGAACAGTATTATAAAGTATAAGCCGCTTTCATCATCCGAAATAAAGTTCATCTAAAGTCACTATACGTTTCAAACCTGCCACAAAAGTGTTCGAGATTTTGACGAAAGGGGATACCCAACCTCCCACCTTGGGAACAACATGGGAA
Organism: Pedobacter nyackensis; assembly: GCF_900176505.1. Lineage (GTDB taxonomy): Bacteria > Bacteroidota > Bacteroidia > Sphingobacteriales > Sphingobacteriaceae > Pedobacter > Pedobacter nyackensis. Next base: position 404,186 of record NZ_FWYB01000001.1, read on the forward strand.
GATTATCCGAAAGTTTTTTATATCGGATAATCAAGTTTCAACGAAGGCCTTTAGATTAATCTCTGAAGGCCTTCATTTATTTGGTAGTGGATAGTTTCTTCACACCATTTACCTGTAGCTTAGTTACGATCTTGCGACTATAATTAGCCATAAGTCTATGTTTTTTGTAGTTATGGCTGATTATCAAAACGTTGGAGCGATGGTGTTTGGATACCAGCGTGTTGATCGGTTGATTTCTTACAGAATCATGTTTGCACTGAGGTAGTTGTTCACAGCTGTAAGGTAATATTGGGGAATATCTTCACAGTTTTTATGTTCCAGGTGGTGCAAGTCTTTAGCTGCAGCTTCGATAAAAACTCCGGATGCCACTTCATATTTCAGAAATCCGAGATCGAAGAACCGCTCCTGTATAGAGGAAGAACTATCCTGAGTTTTGAGTAGCATTTTTTTTATGGAAAGGTTCCCCTTATTTATCAGCAGCCATTCATAATGTGTTTGTTCATCATTTTCATCTGATAAGGAGATCTCCAGAATGCACAGGTTTGTATTGTCAAAAAAGTCGTGGCAGTCGAAATTTGTCTGTCCATTCATACCTAAAATAAATTTGAAATTATACCCCAGTGAATATGCATCAATTGTGCCAATAATTTCGCTTTTCCGGTTAAACCTTTTTAGCAGGTACTTGTTATTTCAGCAAATAGGAAAACAATGGGATTCATTAAAAATGCCTTAATTGGTATCGCACTTTATGAAGCGCTGAAGTATATATTGACAAAGGAACAGCCCAGTGTAACTCATCTGGATTCTGGTGACGAATTGATGGGAGGTACCGATCCTGAAGCTCCGCTGATAGGAAAAGCCACCGATAAAGATGATCCCTGGAAGAAATCGCTGGCCAACGATGATCTGAGGTCTCCAGATTCATAAGCTGCAAACTATTCTATTCGCCCTATGTTTAGCCTTAATATCCATCCAGAGGAGGCAGGTACTTTTAAAATAATATTTCATGGAGCATTGCTTGGCGAAATCTTTATGGGAAATGGCGTGAAAACTGCGAGGTCTTAACCGCTGAAGAGTTGGTGCCTGGAGGATATCCGGTATATGAATAACTAGAGCTCAGTTCTGACGTTGAAGCAGTTCACTTTTTCCAAACAGTGAAGAAGCGTTTGCTAGATGTTAACCGCTGGGCTGAAATTGCTGGCGAAGGCATGTCTGACTTTTTTTCTTACAGATGCAGGCGGCAACCATAGCATTAGTGAAAGGTTTTTTGAACCATGATAACCCGTATTAGGCAGCATAAAAAAGGGGCTATCTTTCGATAAACCCCTAAATTAACGCTCTCTTGTATCTATCAGGCCTAAAGTAATCCTCTTGGAGCACCGCTGCCAGCACCACCGCTAAATTCAAGTACAAAAGGGTTTTTAGCAACTGTGTTTTCTTTTACAAATTGTTTACATGCAACATAAGTATCAGGCCCAAAACTCTTTTCATATATTTTCGGGTTTATTTCAAATAAAGCAGGGACAATACTATATGAAGGAGGAGGAATAATCCCAGAAATCATATTAATCACGATAAATTCGTCTTCAATTTTTGAAATTGGCACTTTAATAGTTCCATTTCCTTCTATAATCACTTCAACTTCTGAATGAGAGTCATCATGAATTTCCTTTGAGATTGAAGTGTCACCATGATTTACAACTTCTGTACAAAATATTGCACATACTTTACAGAAAAACGTTCGCAGGTAGAAATGTAATCTGAACTTTAAATTTATCAGTAAATGTGTTTTACAATAGGAAACATAGGAAGGGAAAACGTACTTTGCGATAATATCTTCGGTATTTAATTTGTTAGCACATTTAAATAAATTTAGAATGCATAATTCCGCTTGCAGAAATTTAAAACACTATTTAGGACTTGCATTCCTTTCAGTTTTTTTTATTTCCTGTTCCTTTAGAAAAGAAAAAATATCTTCAAATCAGTTAAACCTGGTTCCGTTCAAACATCAGGTCGGAGCGCTAAATCTTCCTGATCATATTGCGCCAATTAACGCACCTTTTCAAATGCCGCAATTGAAGAAGCTTTCGTTTCCAGCGCTAAGTGCAAGTATTGTAGCTAATGGAGCCAGGGATGGAACGAAAGTGACCAGACAAATTCAGCAAACTATTGACGATTTAAATGCTAAGGGGGGTGGTACAGCCATTATTCCAAAAGGGAAATGGTTAACTGGTCGTATAACTTTAAAGAGTAATGTAAACCTACATCTGGAAGATGGAGCCGAATTGCATTTTAGCGGAGAGATCGCAGACTATCTGCCAGCAGTTTTTACCAGAAATGAAGGGATAGAGGTCATGTCGCTCGGCGCTTGTATCTATGCCAACGGACAAGAGCATATTGCACTAACAGGGAAAGGACGCCTGATAGGCCCGGTAAAAGGTGGCTCAGTCCGCACACGTACAATGACTACCCAGGTTATTGAAGAGTTTGTGGATCTTAGTAAGCCCGTTTCACAGCGCATTTATGAAGGACAAAATGGTAGTCCAATTCTTCCGCCAATGTTCATCTCACCCATAAACTGTAAAAACGTGCTGATCGAAGGTGTGTCATTAGAGAACACTGCATTCTGGAATATCGTTCCTGTTTATTGTGACAGGGTGATTATTCGCGGTGTGACCGTGAATTCTGTAGGTATTCCACGTGGTGACGGCATCGATATAGAGTCCTCAAAAAATGTATTGATCGAATACAGTACGCTGAGTAGCGGGGATGATTGCTTTACCATCAAAGCTGGACGTGGTGAAGATGGGATTCGCGTAAACAAAGCTTCAGAAAATATTGTAATGCGATATTGTCTGGCCAGAGAAGGGCATGGAGCGGTTACGGTGGGGAGTGAAACGGCAGGAATGATTCGGAATTTATACGTGCACGACTGCGTTTTTGACGAAACTGGAACTGGAATTCGCTTTAAAACCCGTAGGCCTCGTGGTGGTGGAGCCGAAAATATATACTATGATAGAATTAGAATGACTATTAATGGTACAGCTTTTAACTGGGATATGCTAGGAAGTGCACAACATGTTGGTGACTTGGCTAACAGGCTCCCAACCAGAGTAATCAATTCACTTACCCCAGTGTTCAAAAATATTGTAGCACGGAATATTGTAGTGGAACGTTCAAGTCAGTTTGTGAAGATTAATGGTATCCCTGAAAGCCCATTAAGTAATGTGCAAATAGAGCAGGTGAAAGTTAAATCAGATAAGTTATTTACAGCAGCGGATGTAAATGGTTTTTCCGTAAAAAATGCTACAATTGAGACAAAAGATTCCAAAATCAGTTTACTTGGCGTACGAAAACTAACTTTCGAGAATGTACAATTTCTGGTACCTGGTGATAGTTTAAATATAGTAGCCTCTTCTGATGAAGATGTGAAGTTTATCAAGTGTAAACCAAAAACGAAGAAAGAAAATTGTTTGGTTGCGAAACCCATATCAGACCAACTGTAAAGTAAAACACGTTACCTTTAGCTATCATGACGAAAACCAGTTATAAAAACTACTTATCCTTTCTATGTATTTCCCTTTTCGCATTTTTGCCTCAAAAAACGATGGCACAAACTTTTCGTTATCCAGGGATATTTGATTTTTGGGATGGACCTGGCAAACTGCATCCACAAATGTTAAAGAAAAAAGGTTTTTCGGAAGTGTATGGTGGCCCTAAAAAACAAGGCGGTTTTATCTATTTATACCATAACAAAAAGGCACAGGAATATCTGTTTATAAATTATACAGATTCCGGTAAAATGTCTACCATCACCTATTATTTACCAACGAAAGCAAAATATTTAAACCTTCAGGTGGACAAGAAAACGCTGAATGTAGGCGAAGAGATAACTCCCCATGGAACCACTTTATATAATGATGGCAAAAAATATTATCAAGTTAGTTTTATGCGCTCAACCTTTTAATAATTATCACCATATTCTATAATTTCGGTTTCTTTTTAATAGAATTTTCTTTGGGGTTAACCAGCTGAGGCATCCATACTTTGTAAAAAGAACTTTCCTGTCCGTTTCCTGCCGAAGCATAATCACATAGCGATACGGCTACCGGCCCCTTGGGATACTCCGTATAGGATTCAGGAATAAAGTTGGCCTCAAATGTCATAAAAGGCCCTCCAGAACGGCCAGATAATCTTGTAAGGCCTATATAGCCGTCCTGATCAACAACGGGTTTTAAAACAGCTTCGATACCTCCGTCTTCAAGTCTGGCGTCTCTGACCAAAACAATTGGGCCACTCATAATAGCAACATTTTGGGGGAAGCCACCGCTTTCAATAACACGACCACGCATATCCAGTTTTAAAGAAATCTGATCTCCTGATCTCCAAATACGCTTAATTTTGGCCAATTGGCCCGATTGCAAACTATCAATATTTTTACCATTTATAGTTAAAGTAGTTCGTTTACTCCATTCTGGTATGCGAATAGTGATTTCAAATGCCTCTGGTTGAATCCTATCAAGACTGATGTGAATGAGTCCTGATTGTGGGTAATCTGTATGCTGTAAGATCGTGACCTTTTGGTTGGTTGGACTTTTCGCATGGTATATGCCTTCAGCAAAGTAATTAATTTGTAGACCCTTATTCCGCTCCGTTACAATATAAGGTGGTAAGTTAAATAATCCTCTGGGGCCACTGGCTTCACAGCAGTTCAACCCCATTCCACATTGTTCACTTCCTTGCAGCCTTTGGCCATTCAACGGCGTATATTTTGCCCAGACTACACCATCTGCACTCATGGCGCCTAATAAGGCATTATAATAGGTTCTCTCTGCTTCATCTGCATATTTAACTTCTCCCGTTAGCCGGAGTAACTGATGAGTTAATTTGAGCCAGGTTACGGTAACACAAGTTTCCTGGTAATGATTAATAGGGAAACTCTGCATGGCCTTACCTCCAAACCACATTTCGGTTGAGGCGCCTGAACCCGCAATATTAATTTCAGTTTTTCGGATATTTTCCCAGGTATCTTCCACTGCATATTTATAGGCAACGTCTCCTGTCAACCGGTAAAGTTCCAAAAGCCCTTCATAACATGACATCATCTCGTAGGCCTTTTGTCCCTGCGCATAACTATACCAACTCTTTGGTTTTGGAAATCGTTCACTTACATTTGTCTTCGATTTACTTAATAACTGAGGACCTTGTACTGTCTCCCATTGTCTGACAATCTCTTTCGCAAAATCCAGATACTTTTTATCATTGGTATATTTATACAACAAGCAAATGGGTTCAAGTACCGAAGAAGCAGCCATTCCCCGGTAATTGCCTTTTGTAACAATTAATCCTCCTTGTCGATTCAACTCAGCAATCAGATAGTCTGCTAGATGTACAGCCCCAGTTAGTACCTTTTTATTTTTAGTAAGGTCATAATAAGCGAGCAAGCCTAGCATACAATATTTCTGGCCCCAAATATCCCATTGTTGCAGACGCTTATCCTTCGCATAATTCCCAATGTAGCCATCTCCGCTTTGTGTGGCTAATAAACCTTCCGCAGCATATTCAAGGGCTTTTTTTAGCCTCTTATCGGGTTTGTATCTATAAGCCAGAACTGCCGAAGTAAACCATTTACCCCAAAACTCGCTCTGCCATAAGCTGCTTTCCTTTCTGTTTTCAAGTTTAAACGGTTCAATTAGTCGATCTATATCCTGAGCTAGAATACGGTTATTTATAGATTCATCTAATTTATCAGCCAAATATCCACCCATATTTACTTTTTCCGTTGGACGTAAAATATCTCTGATCGGGAAGTTAGTTTGAGCTTGTGCTAATAGTGTTGCTTTGAAGAATATCAAAGTTAAACCTAAGCAGGCAATTTTAATTTTCAGGGTATTCATCATGCGATACTCACAATTATCTGTTATACTTAGTATCCGGTATTTTGAGTAATCTTATCAGGATTAGTATCAATCTGCTGTTGAGGTACCGGGAATACAGTATTATGATCATCTATCTGAACAAGTACGCCTTGATTTTTTATTCCATTCTTCAAAAAATAAGCATTCATTACTGGGATAAGACGATTAGTCCTTACCAAATCAAAAAAATGCAATCCTTCAAAGGCAAATTCAATTCTCCTTTCCTTTTCTATTGCAACGCGCAAGTCTTGTTGGTTAATTGTTAATAGTTTAGGGGGTAAATTTGTTCTGGCAGTAGTTCGTACCTTATTTAAGTATAGAACCCCATCCCCGGTTGCTCCAGTTTCGTTTTGACATTCCGCATACATTAAAAGAATATCTGAATACCTAAGAATCGGAAAATCCACACTGATATCGAATCCTTGAATTATACCCTGGTCTAAAAACTTTCTCACATGAGGTCTGCTGGTTATTGTGGTACCTACTGTTATTGTTAAGGCCATTGTGCTACTCTTCCTCGCATCACCGGTTTCAAATTCGTCATATAAATCAGTCGTCGGTATATTATATCCAGCACCACCAACTGGTTGCACGAAATTTCCTGTAGGTGCAAAATAGGCATGAGCGGCATTGCCTTGACTTGGAGATAAGCCCCTGGTATATTGAATTGCAAAAATGATTTCCTTATTATTTCCATTATTATATCTAAACACATCAGAATAGTTGGGTAGAAATCCGTAAAGAGAAGTGGTATTGTCAATTATATCCTTAAGATAAGGTTTTGCTTCACTAAATTTCCGCTGAAACATAAGAACCCGTGCCAGTAAACCTTCAGCAGCCCATTTCGTTGCTCTACCGATATCAGCAGCGGCATAGGTAGAAGGTAGCAATTCAAAGGCCTCTTTTAAGTCAGTTTCAATTTGCTCATATATTTTTACTTTAGGTGCTCGCGCATATTCATAAGTTTCTTCCGGACTTTGTAACTCTTTGGTAATTAATGGCACATCACCAAATGTAGTTACTAAGGAATAATAGAAATAGGCACGTAAAAATTTAGCCTCACCCTTCATTCTGTTTTTTACAATGTCATTTCCAAAGGCGACAGGATCAATTCGGCTAAGAACAATGTTGGCCCGGCTAATGCCCTTATATAAGGCTGTCCACCGTGTATTTAAGACTCCTGCCGATGTAGTTCCGACCGGTATAACATTAAATAAATCAAAATCGCAATGGCCTACAAGGCAGCTGGCAGCATCTGCAAAGGAGTCGTCTGTCGGAATATCTCCCACAATGTAATCAGAAGAGCTAGCAGTTTGCAAACTCGCATAAGTAGCATTAACGGCATTGGTTATGTCTTGGACTGTTTTATAAAAATCATTTGTCGAACCTGAGGTAATTGGGTTTAATTCAATAAAATTTTTCCCACAGCCTAAGGAAAACAAACAGCATATTGTGATTATAGATAAAGTCTTTTTCATAATGTAATTATCGAAATGTTAAAATGTTAAAATGATAAATTGGCCCCGAAAATAAATGAGCGATTGAGTGGATATGATCCATAATCGATCCCTATACTGGTAACACTTTCGCCAAATTGATTAACTTCAGGATTGTAACCAATGTATTTAGTGAATGTAAACAGGTTTTGTCCGGTTGCATAAATTCTAGCACTTCTAAAACCGAACTTTTTAAGTAACTCGGGCTTTACAGTATACCCAAGTGATACATTTCTGATCCGAAGATAACTGCCGTCATATAAGTAACGCTGAATATTGGAAGGAACCAGACCAATTGATGGTGTTGTTCCCGTTCTTGGATAATTTCCATTGCCGGGATCCGAAGGAGATTTCCATCGATTTAGAATTGCTCCTTCAAGTTGATTTTGCGCAAGGCTTTGTGTCCCTATAAAGCGTGACCCTAAAAAATAAATATCACCACCTTGGACACCCTGAATTTGAATGCTTAAATCAAAAGCCTTGTATGAAAAATCATTGGTGATGCCATAAGAAAAGTTCGGGGTTGGATTACCTAAAATCACCCTATCAGCGTCTGTTATTACACCATCGTGATTAGTATCAACAAACTTAGTATCCCCGGGACCTGATGCGGATGAAAATTTCTGATCAGGATGCGCAGCAACATCATTTTGATCTTTGAAAATACCATCCGTTTTATACCCATAAAAAACGGCAAATGGTTGACCAACCTGGATAAGTTGAGTAATCGTATTTTCCCTTGTAGTTAGAATAGGCTCATTTTTATCCCCTAGTTTTAGTACTTTGTTTCTGTTAACAGATAAGTTGAAATTCGTATTCCATTTAAATTTGTTAACCAGATTTTGGGTCCGTATTTCAAACTCTATTCCTTTATTTTCAATATTGCCAATGTTTCCTAAATATTGATTGAAACCTGAAAGACCAGGTATTGGGCGATTGTATAGTAAATCTTTGGTTAGTCTTCTGTAGAGATCTGTCACAAAATACAACCTGTTTTTAAATAAGCCTATTTCTAGTCCCATACCTGATTGCCTGTTCGTTTCCCAGGTTAAGTTGTCATTTTGAAAATTATTTATTGCGTATCCGGTCGCAATGGCTCCATCGCCAGCTCCAAAGTTATAATTCGCCCTTGTTAAAAGACTTTGCCAGCCATAGTTTCCAATACTAAAGTTACCCGTTGAGCCATAGCTTGACCTTATTTTTAACTCTGAAATAGCGGGAATCTTTTTCATAAACTTTTCTTCTGAAACACGCCATCCAAATGATATAGAAGGAAAAGTTCCCCACTTCTTGTTAGATGCAAAACGACTTGCACCATCTGTTCTGATAGATGTTGCTAACAGGTATTTCTTTTTATAATCATAATTAATACGTGCCAGATAACTTAACAGTGTCCATTGTTGAACTCCATAAGTGCCATTGATTACTGCAGCACCTTGAACATTTTGAATTAAATCGTTATCAAAGCGTCCACTTTGTCCGGTAAGATTTAGCGAGTTGCTACTACTTTTCTGAACGGAGTAAACACCAGTGAGATTAATAGTATGTCCCCCTTTAAATGCTCTGGCATAGTTTACTTGATTTTCCCAACTGAAATTATAACCGTAACTGCCTGAACCTGTACTTGCAATGTTAGCAATATTGGGGTCTTTTCTATCAGGTGTTAAAACGGCCGTCGAGCTTGTACTTACAGTAGAGGGTCTATAAAATGTTGTTCCATTGATACGATAATCACCCCCAAAACTAAGTCTATATGTTAGATATTTAAAGGGTTTAAAATTTAAGAAACTAATGCCCTGAACACGAAATATGCTTCTATTATTTATGTAATTGGGATCATCTAATGGCTGTAAAGGTGAAACAATTGCCGAATTACCCGGAGCAAAAATATTGCTTTGCAGCGTCATTCCATAAGTGCCGTCAGGATACCTTGCCGGCACTGTTGGGGGCATCATTAATGCAGCTAAAATTGTGGCTCCATCTCCTAAAGAACCATTAAAATGCCCATCAGTTCCCCTCAGGTTTTCAAGGCTATAACTTGGTGTAATATTTAGCCCTATTTCTAAATAGTTATTTAATTTTGAGTTGATGTTTGCCCTCATATTGTATTTACTGATATCAGTTGACTTTATTATACCTTGTTGTGTAAAATAATTTCCCGAGATATAATAGTTAAACTTATCACTACCACCTTGTGCTCCAAGCTGATAATTAGAGATGGGAGCAGATCTCATTATTTCACTTTGCCAATCGGTGTTGGGAAAATTTTCGGGGTGATCATATTGCACTAAATATCGATATGCAGCGGGCCTGGAGGCATTAGGAACATTAGGGTCGCCACCACTTTGTATCCAGCTACTTTGATAACCTTCAATTTGATATTTAATGTATTCATCCCTGTCAAGAACCTTTATTCTTTTTGACGCAGAATTAATGCCAGTATAGGCTGAAAAATCAAATTTCGCCTGTCCGGCCTTTCCCTTTTTTGTTGTGACAATAACAACACCATTACCGCCTCTTGAACCATAAATAGCTGCTGCTGCGGCATCTTTAAGAACATCAATTGTGGCAATATCATTGGGATTTAAGGAATTAATATCGCTTGCATCTTCCAATGGTAATCCATCTACCACATAAAGAGGGGCGTTGCTCGCATTAATTGAGCCAGACCCCCTGATCCTAATTGTAGGATTATCACCTGGTCTACCAGATCCTTGTCTTACTTCAACGCCAGACATTTGACCTGCCATCGTGTTTAAGACATTTCCGGTAACCTGTTTTTCAATTTGACTGGAAGACATAGACGAGACCGAATTACTGACATCTGATTTTCGTTGTGTCCCATATCCCACAACAACCACTTCATTTAATGCACTATTCGTTTTTACCAATTCAATATTGATGTTTTTTGAGGTATTAACGCCCAGCTCAACAGTTTGATAGCCAATTGAACTAAACGTAATTACTCCGGGCTCGTCAGCAGCAATGCTATAAAAACCATTAGCACCTGTAATGGTGGTGCTAATACTATTTTTCACTTTAACGGTAACTCCTGGTATACCAGAATGATCATCTTTGTCCATCACGGTTCCGATAATTTTGATCTTGGTATTTTGTTTGGTATCCGTAATTGTTTTACCGTTTGTTTCTTGATTTTTTTTTAAAATAATCAATCGGTCATTCACAGTCCAGGTAATATTTTTACCTTGTAATATGGTTGATAATGCAACTTTAAGGTCAGATTTCGAAAAGTTGACTTTTATTTTATCCTGGTCATTTATTAAACTGTTATTATAAAAGACCGTATAACCTGTCTGCTTTTTAATGGCATTAAAAATATCCTGAAGGCTAACACTCGCACCAGACATTGTTAGCTTTCCCAGTTCCTGTGCTTGTACGTTTGAAATTAACAAGCCAGTGAAAAACATAACAATAAATAGAAATTTCTTCATAATTTAATTCGGTTTATAGTAATTTGGTTATTTATAAGACTGATTAAATAATGCGATGGGTGAAGCAATTTCTGAGAGAAGGCAAATTTAAACCGTAATTAATAAAAAATATGAACGGTATTGTTCTTGATTTCGGTTTTTATTTCGGAAGAAGTTTCGAGGCTATTTAAAAACAGTTCGATAGGTTTATTTTTAAAAATAACACCAGATAATTTAAAATTTGAAATTTCCTGCTGCTCAAAAAATACTTTAACACCATAGCATCGCTTTAAAATTTCGCCTATATCTGTTAATGATAAATTGTTGAAATATTCCTCACCATCCATCCAACCTAGTACCCGTTGCTGATTAAAAAGTTGATCATTAAAACCCTGGTCTGTTAAAACAGCTTGATGACCTGGATTAAGAACATGGTTCTTCCCTTTAGCATGCAATGATACTTTGCCTTCTAATAAGGAGACAACCATGGATTGTGGATGATATGTATTTACATTGAATGTTGTTCCCAGAACCTGTACTTTGGAGTTGGGAGTATGGACAATAAATGGACAGTTTTTATTCTTTGCTACCTTAAAGAAACCTTCCCCCTCCAAATAAACCTCTCTGGATTCTTTTGCGAAAATTGTTGGAAATTTAAGTGTGGAAACTGAATTTAGCCATACTTCTGTTCCATCGGCCAATGTAATCTTATAATCGAATTTAGCGGGGACAGATAAGGTCATCCAGTCCATCGCCTGATTTTGAGTTCTGCTATAGGATAAAGCCTTATTATTATTTAAAACCTTTATGTCTCCAATATTTATGATTTGTTTATTACCAGTCAGGCTTATGGTTTCCCCTGTTGAAATACTTAGTCTTACCTTATCCTGATTAATTGACGAAGCAAGATGTGGTTTAGCAATATGCTCAGCCGATTTAAAATAACGCAAGGCAACAAACCCGACAATAATTAAGATTGCGGCTGCTGAAATTATTTTTGCAGTACTAATTTTAAAAATTGATTTCTTTGCATTTAATTTTTCGCTTACGATGAGCCATTCTTTTTTACTATCAATATTGTCTATATATGTTTTTGCTCGTGTAGATGAAAATTTTTGCTTTAAAGATTCCCATTCCTTTTGAACTTCAGGATCATTATCGAGCATCAGATTTAACCGCAGATCATCCTCAGGACTAATCATTCCTGTAATCTTGTCAATCAATAAATTTGAAATATGCTCTTTACTACTTTCCATAACACTCCAAAAATTTATAAATGAGAGAATTTATCTAAAACTTTGTAATTTAATCCTAAGCACTTTAACAGCGAGCTTCAGATGTGTTTTTAACGAATTTACTGTAATCCCCATTTCTGTGGCGGCCTCTTTATATGGCTTGCCTTGCATGTAAACTAAATCAAATGCATGTAAACGCTGGCTGGGAAGCTCGTTAATAGATGCAGTCATTCCCCTGTTTAATTCGTTCCGTTCCATATAATCCTCTGCAATTTGTTCTTCAAAATTTAAATGATAGATATCCTGGAGCTTCCTTTTTGTACTATTTTTTGAAATTTTACTCAAGCACTTATTTCGTACTGCAATTCTTAAATAAGATTTAATGGATAAGTTAATGTTCAAATAAAGCTTTTTGTCCCAAATCTCTATAAACAAGACCTGAACAATGTCATCAGACTCCATTTCATCTCCCAATAAATTGAAAGCCTCAGTACATAGAAATTTATGATATTTTAAAAATATCTGCTGATATGCGGCCATACTGCCACGATTAAGCTCGCTTAATAATACATCATCATCACTCACATGATCATATATTAATTTATTCTGACTAATAATTTGAGTTAATCGTTTCAAAAAATCGCGAGCTTACTATTTGGTTAAAATAAAAATACAGTATTAGTTTCTATTTTATGGAAAGAAACCAGTCTATCTATATTAAGAAAGACTGGTTTTCTTTGCACATGGGTGAATGTGAAAAAAAATAATTTTAATTAATTATTCTGTGAGGATTAAATCACCTTGGGATTTGGCGTAGAAATAGAATGTTCCACTCGTACTATTGATCGGAGTTGCAAGTAATTTATTACCCGATATCGAAAATGAAAAAGAGGGAGAGCTGGCGCCTGCACCTGTCAAGAGCCCTAAGCTGGAAATTACAGCAACCAATGGACTTGAACCTGAACTGGCTTTATTTACCAAAAGGTAATAGGTAGATGTATTGGCATTAGAAAACGCTGCGTTCTTTACTGTAATTAAAATTGTACCACTAAAAGTTAGAGGTGAAAAGCCTGTATCCAATATTCCTAATAAATCCACAGCACTAGCACCACTGGTTACGAGGGTTTTATTTACATAGGCATCAGCTGCGAAAGTACCCCATTCGTCATACTTTGAAACTACGCCACTTTTATAAATGCTTTTTAAATTGACAATATTGTTATACTTGTTTTTTTCTGAAAGCTTATTGAATGAACTACCGGCTTTGATAATGTAATGATCTATCAAGGCGAGATTCTGGGTGCCAAAATAATTTGTAAATGTATTGGCATAATTGATGTTATTTCCCGAAACATTAATTATCCCGTATGTAGTACTATCAATTTCCATTACGCTTCCGGAGAAGTTGTCAATAATATTTCCAGTGATATTGATAATTGGATCGGTAATGGTTCCGGCAGCTCTAATTACACTGTAAACACCTTTTTGGCCCGTCCAGGCAAAGTTATTGCCTGATACATTCAGTGCCTTACAATTTTCCACATAAATTGATTCTTCCCCAGATTCGAAAAAATTATTATTAGATACGATTACCCAATCCGATTGCTTATCTATTCTAAGGTGGTGTTTTTTGTTTACTCTTCTGGCTGCATCCGAGGGAAAGAATAAAACATTGTTATTGTATTTCAATCCATCTATCCCATTACAATATACTGCTGTTATCAATGTATTGTTGGATACATTTCCCGAAAAAGTGCAATCACTTGTGGCCATCCATGTGGCAGTAGCAAGCCTGTCTACATAAAAACAATAGTTAACATCATTAAAAATATTTCCATTACTAATCTCAATCATGGCATTCGCATGAGTTGCTGTAATTTCGGGTTTAACATAAATAGATTTATCACATCCATTAAAAACATTACCTGTTATCAATAGCTTTCTACAATTTTTAATCTGGATCGCATTTCCGGCAAGTGTAAATGTTAAACCACTTATGGTAGATGTGTAGGTGCGTAAAGTGTCGTCGCCAATGTTAATCGTGCCTAGTAAGTTGGCTTTATTACCTATAATACTTACATCAGTTTTTGAAAGATTAACTGCTGTGTATTTATAAGTCCCTTTTTCAAACATTATAGTTTGGAATTTTTGAGCCCGGTCAAAGCAACTTTGAATTGCAGTGCCGTCATCAGTAATCCCATCACCCTTCGCACCAAACCAATTCACACTAATTGGTCCGGTAAAAATTCGCTTCCACCTGTTCCCGTCAGCGTCTACTAGAATTGTCCCTGTATTGTCGGCTGATGTATGATCTGATAGATCTCTGTACCAATTACCTGTTCCATAATCTGTTGATGATGCATGTTGATAGGGCTTTCCGCTAATATTTCTGATTTGATTTATTGTTCCGGTAAAGGCAGCAAGAGAATCTGTTTGTGCTTTTACCATGAACACAAATAGCATCAACGTCATTGTAATTAAGAGTTTTCTCATTGTATTTGGTTTAGTTAGAATTAAAAATCGGTCAATTATGGTTGTATCTCTAAAGGACTCATTTTTAGTGTTAAAGGGTTAAGTCCGGATGTCAATTTTTTAATTTCCTCAACCGTTCACCCAAATGTTTTCTCTTTCAGTCCTAATGTTAACCACCCTAATTCCAAAAAAATGATATATCAACCGATCACCTCATTCTTTAAAGCCACACTTGCATTAATTGTACTTTTATCTTTATCGCAGTTCTGCTTTTCGCAGAAACTAAATTATATCCCCAAAAAAAAGGTGTTGAGCGCAATAAATAGAAATATTGAAGATGCTACTACTCAATATAAATTTTTGAAGAACACCATCCCTAAAAATAAATTGCCACGAACTTTTGAGAATGGGAGACTTATTACCAGCAATTCTGATTGGTGGTGTAGTGGGTTTTACCCGGGAACGTTATTTTACCTTTTTGAACTAACAAGGGACTCTGTTTTGAAAACAGAGGGATTGAGAAATCTGATCCTTTTGGAGAAAGAACAATACAACAAGGGGACACATGATCTGGGGTTTATGATTAATAATAGTTTTGGAATCGCAAATCAACTATTCCCAAATAAATCATATCAAAATATATTAATTACCAGTGCTCAATCACTGGCAAGTCGATTCGACCCTAAAGTGGGCTGTATACGATCATGGAATAATAAAAAACCCGGAGACTTTTTAGTAATCATAGACAATATGATGAATTTAGAGCTTTTATTTAATGCAACTAAACTTTCAGGAGACTCGACATATTATAAAATTGCTATTAAGCATGCAAATACAACCATGAGCAATCATTTTAGATCGGATTATAGTTCCTATCACGTGCTTGAATATAATACCGAGACAGGTAAACCATTGCTAAAGCGTACAGATCAAGGCTTTGGTAACGAATCAGCATGGGCAAGAGGTCAAGCATGGGGCTTATATGGTTTTACCATGATGTATACCGAGACAAAAAATAAAAAATACCTCGATTTTGCAAATCACATCGCTAACTTCATTATCACTAACCCTAATTTACCAGCCGATCAGATTCCGTATTGGGATTTTGATGTACCTAAAAATCCACAGACTTATCGCGATGCCTCAGCAGCAGCAATTATTGCCTCTGCATTAATCGAGTTAGCTAAATTTAACAAAGCTGGTTTGGCCACAAAATACCTAACCGTTGCCGAAAAAATCATCCTTCAGTTTTCAACCCATCAATATAAAAGTGCAAACGGACAAAATGGGGGATTCCTTTTAAAGCATAGTGTAGGTAGTTTGCCCCATAATTCAGAAGTGGATGTGCCATTAACTTATGCTGACTACTATTATGTAGAAGCAATGAAAAGATATTTAAACCTTTAATAATTTTAATTCTTAATATCCTAAAATGAAAAAGTCATTTTTACATAAATTGTTGTGCCTATTTTTTATCCTATGTATGTGTTTGGTAAAACAATCGTATAGTCAGGGCAAGCTTAAAAATAAACTTAAGTCATCAATATCTATTATTGATTCTAGTGGTTTAAGTTTAGCAAATGGCACCTATGGAAATATCATCAACGGACAAAGTTTCCAGCAAGATGCGCTAACAAGTGCTAATGGCTGGCAGTATATTACTTATTATGATGCCGAGAGACATGTTTGCGTGGGTAGGAGAAAATTACCATCATCGAAGTGGGAAATAGTTAGATTAACAGATTATCGCTTTTCTAAAAATAAAAGCCAACAGAATGATGCCCACAACACAATTAGTATAGGCCTTTGTGAAAAGGATGGTACGATCCATTTATCATTTGACCAGCATGGTGGAGGATTAAATTATCGCGTTTCCAAAACAGGAATACTGGGGCATCCAGAAAAAGTGCAATGGGAATCCACATTATTTACTCCTGTGATCAATTATCTGGAAAAGGGTAAGCCTATTTTGGCAATTTCGTATCCTGCGTTTATAAGTACCCCGCAGGGAAATTTGCTCTTTGTATTTAGGAATGGATATAGTGGAAATGGCGATTGCATACTTGTAAGTTACGATGGCAGTAAAAGCAAATGGTATAACTCACGCACTTTTATATCTGGAAAAGGGATATATGTAGATCCACAGGCTGGTGCAAGTAAAGCCCGCAATGCATACTTAAACAATATTTGCTTTGATCGGGTTGGACGTTTACACATTTCATGGACATGGCGAGAAATTGTAGCATCAGTAGGTAACCGCGATATTTGTTATGCCTATAGTACTGACAATGGAGATTCCTGGCTTGATCAAAAAAATGTAAGGATTACCGCACCAACATCAGCTGCAACAACAGAAAGTATAGATACTCAAACACCTAACATTCTTGTAAGAAGATTAGACCGTGGCTGGGGTATGATCAATCAGCAATCTCAAGTAATAGATCATAATTTAACTCCTCATATCGTGATGTCACATAGAAAAAAAGAAGGACTACCTGGATGGTCCAAAATGGATGATGCCCTATATTTTCATTATTATAAAACGGGAGATAACTGGATAGCACAACAAATACCTTTTATAGGAAACAGGCCAAAATTATTAGCGGATAAAAACAATAATCTATACTTAATTTTCATTCGTAAAGGCAATTTTGACTTTATAAATCAGGGAGCACCCTTGGTAATTGTTAAAGCAAAATCAAAAAATAACTGGGCAGACTGGACAAGTGTTTATGAATCAAAAGAGCATTATTTTAATGAGGTTCAACTTGACGTAAAAAGATGGACTGCGGACAATGTGCTATCAATTATGGGGCAGGCCCTTCCAATCAACATAGGAGCTGCATCAGCAATTAAAGTAATTGACATCAAGCTTTAATCCATCTTCTTCATCCAAAATAAGGTTCTCTAAAGCAATTATACTAACTAAAGAGATGGCGACTTTAATTATAGTCGCCATCTCTTTAGTTAGTATAAAAACGTTCCGTTAATTATAGCCTGGATTCTGATACATCTTTACAGGATCTAATTTAACCTCATCAAAGGGAATTGGATAATACCTGTCTTTTAAAGTTACATTGGTTAATTTAGCAATTCCATAAGATGCTTGTGGTTTTGCTTTTAGATAAGTGACCAACTCTGCTTCCGTAAAATTCCTAATTAAATCAAACCATCTTTGGTGTTCAAAGGCAAATTCAACACGACGTTCATGCAAAATGGCAAGTTTTAACGTTGGGAATTTTGTAGCATAGTCTGGATTTAATGTAGAAACAGCATATGCCGGCATTGCTGCGCGGGTTCTAACCTTATCTAAATACTGGATAGCAGTTGCATTATTTCCTTGTAACATGTTTACTTCTGCCAACATTAAGATGACATCTGCGTAACGCATTAAAATCCAATCATTTCCTCCATAGCCATTATTTGTTGCATTGGCACTTGCATCACGAAACTTGGTGATGAACCAATCTTTAACAATCGGGTCGTTTGCATACTTTACGGAGTAGTCTTTTCTTAAATCGGCGACTTCATATTCGTTGATCAAATCCAGTTTAACATTAGCGCCACTGCCAGTCGATACTTTTAGTGAGTTGATAGTCTCGCCTTTTGCCTGATTATTCGCGGCAATACTTGAGCTATAAGTAATATCGCCCTGCTTATTTGCAATAACGAATATTGACTCTTTGTTTGTTGTCTTTTTTGCAACGTCAAAAACATCAGGATAAGGTATTTCAGATAATTCGCCAAAAGTCTTCATGTTATATGCTGCTAACAGATAAGTATTGGCATTGGCCAGGTTTTCTTGCTTATTATTTGGAAGTGTAGAAGCCATTGTTAAGTAAGCCTTGCCCAGATAAGCATTTATGGCAGCTTTAGAGGTTCGGCCAATTCCGGAAGCTGCTTGAAGATTCGGTAAGGTACTATTCAAACCATCCTTTAAATCAGCGACGATCTGATTATAGACTTCTGCTTCAGGAACGCGAAATGTGTTTTTAGACACTTCATCAGGTGTATTTAAGGGCTTAGTTACCATAGGTACAGCACCCCATTTTCTAACCAGTTCGAAATACATCAGGGCCCTGATAAATTTAGCTTCCGCAGTATAGTTTGCCTTATTGGCTGCAATGGTAAATGTTACCTTATCAATATTTGCAAGAATAACATTGCATCTGGTGATAGATTGATATAATGCCAGCCAGTGACTTTTTAAATAAGAATTACTGGGTAGTAAGGAAAAATCATTAAACTGGAATGGTTCACCCGCATTACTTTGATTGTCGTTTCGACCAGCGTCATCGGAACGCTCATCGGTAAACAGACCACTATTTTCACCTACTGTGTTACTGCTTCTTAAGGATTGGTATGCACCATTAACAGCAAGCAAAACATCATTTTCCGTATTGAAATAATTCTCCACAGCAACCGCATTAGGATTGCGCTGATTCAAAAAATCTTTCTTACATGCACCTAAGCTCAAAACAATGCCTAATGCAAATACGTTATAAATATTTTTTTTCATTTCTTTAATTCTAAAAAGTAAGTTTAAGACCTAAATTGTATGCTCTGGCCAATGGATAGTTTCCATAATCTACGCCCGGCGCCAGGTTGTTTCCGGCACTGTAATCTACCTCGGGATTGTACCCCTTATAATCGGTAATTGTGAAGGCATTATCCACGCTTGCAAAAATTCGGATATTGCTTACCTTCATCGCATTAGCCAATGTTTTTGGAAAGCTATACCCTAGTGTGATATTGGTACACCTGAAGTATGAACCGTCTTGAATATAGAAACTCGAAAGACGTGTGCTATTGCTCTGGGTACCTGCTCTTGATGCACGATAAACCAATCCTGAACCGGGATTAGCCTCATTACGGTAACGATTTGCTACATCGGCATACTGATTGCCCGAACCTTCCATATTATACAGGTAATAATCCTGTCCATCTAAAACCTCGTTACCATACGAACCATTGAATGAAGCTCTAAAATCAAGCGTTTTGTAGGAAGTGTTTAATGCAAAGCCATAGGTGAACTTTGGATAAGGTGTGCCAATTACAGTTTTATCTGCATCGTTAACAATTCCATTTCCGTCTGTATCCTGAAAATATAAATCACCAACCTTTAATGGATTAGTTGATGCAGATGAAGGAGCAACTTTACTCAGATTATCTGCTGTCACTCTACCCAATACCTTGAAACCGTAAAACATTCCAATTGGCTGGCCTTCTTGCGTAATGTGTGTAATGTATGAGCGTTCTGCACCAGCAGTATAAATCGTACTTGCGCCACCCATATCCAACACCTCATTACGGTTAACGGCTATATTACCACTTAAACCAAGCGTGAAATTTTTATGCTGAATAATTCTTCCATCGACCTGAATATCAAACCCTTTGTTATGCACCTTGCTATCTGCAAGATTGGTTAAGATTGATGATGTGCCTGAAATAGCAGAGATTGGCTGATTAAACAAAAGATTATAAGAATAACTTAAATAATAATTGGCGATTACGAATAACCGGTTTTTGAATAAGCTGATATCTGTTCCGAAGTTGTATTGAGAGGTTGATTCCCAGCCCAAGCGCTGATCTTGTATGGCATTAGGCCAGATAGCAGTAGAAATGGCATTGCCAAAAACAACGCCTCCCGGAGCACTTAGTTCCTGAGCAGTTCTGTAATCTGGAATGTTATTGTTTCCGCTCAATCCCCAACTCGCTCTTATTTTGACTCTGGATTGTTCACCTAATAAGTTGTTGTAAAAGCTTTCGTCAGATAAATTCCAACCAGCGGCCACCGAAGGGAAATTTCCATATTTATTCAAAGGACCGAATCTTGATGAACCATCACGACGGAATGAACCTGTTAAAAAATATTTGCCCGCATAGTTGTAACTAAAACGACCAAAATAGGAAAGGAGCGTATTTACTGATTTACCCGTTTTGGAATTATCCAGTGTGAAAAATCCAGCATCAGCACCCTTATCAGTAATCTCACCTATATAATCGTTTTGGAAACCTGTTGCAGATACACGAATCAGATCACTTGTTGTCTTTTGTGCAGAATATCCTCCAAGAACATCCAGGCTGTGCTTACCAAAAGTCTTGTTATAATTCAAGGTGAATTCGGCCAGCTGATCAACCTGGCTCAAAGTCTGAGCGATAGCAGTTGCTGCCTTTAGTGATGCCGTAGAGAAGGGTGGGTTATTACCGTTACTCAAGCTTGTAGGTAAATAATAGTCGTACTTTTCGTTGTAGGTCTGTGTACCCAGATTCGCTTTGAAAGATAAACCTTCTAAAACTTTATACGTCGCATTGGCGTTGTAGTAACTTCTGTCGCCTTTTCTGGTGATTTTCATCTGTTCTACTGTTGATAAAGGGTTCTCTGGATTTTGTACGCCGAAAGCAGATGAGCGCTCACCCATCCCGAATTGAATGGGATTTCCGTTAGCATCTCTGGCTGGGAGAAAGGGAATATAGATAAGTGCCGACATCATTGGACTTAAATTATAACGACCTTCCTGCACTTCCCGATTGGTGTTCTGCGTATAGGCGAAATTACCACCCACACGTAAACGTTTAGTTACCTGACCATCAATGTTACCCCTAAAGTTGAGCACTTTCTGACCTGTATTAGTCACAATACCGTCGTTATCCTGATAACCACCACTTAGGAAATATTTAATGTCCTGACTTCCGCCTGAAAAGGAGAGGTTATGGCGTTGAAAAGTTGCATTTTTATAAAGCTCATCCTGCCAATCGGTATTATATGTGGCTGGAATAGCTTGCTGCGTGCTAAGGTTGTAAATATCTGTTGGAATACTTACACTAGCTCCATTGCCAACGTTTGCAATACGAGTGGCATTATTATCGCCAAACATAGCATCGTTCCAGGTTTTACCTGAGTTAACCCATAAATCCTTATAAGCATTATTCCTTCCATCGATCATGAGCTGAATGAACTGATTGGCATCAAGCAATTTCACTTTTTTAGCCAGCTGAGAGAAACCACCCTGCACATCATACTCAAAATGGCTTTGACCTTCCTTACCGCGTTTGGTTGTGATGAGTACAACACCACCAGATGCTCTGGAACCATAAATCGCTGCCGAGGCTGCATCCTTCAATATGTCAATCGTTTCGATATCCTCAGGATTTATAGAAATGTTGTTTCCTGCAGGATAGCCATCAATTACATATAGTGGGTCAGAACTTGCATTGATCGAACCTACTCCTCTTACTCTTATTTTGGTACCTGAATAGGGGGCACCACCGGTTTGAGAAACCTGAACACCTGCAACCTTGCCCACGAGAGCCTGTCCAACTGTTGGGGCACTTAGGTTTAACTCAGCTGCCTTGACGCTGCTAATGGCTCCGGTTAGATCAGATTTTCTAACTTTCTGATAACCAATTGCTACTACCTCATCCAGGGTGTTGTTGCTTTCTTTTAAAATAACATTTAAAGTACGGCTGCCAGTAACGATAACTTCTTCTGAATTATAGCCTATAAACGAAAAGACCAAAGTTGTTCCCCCATCTACAGCAATTGTATATTTACCGTTACTGTCAGTCACGGTAGTTTTTTTTGTTCTCTTATCATATATACTTACGCCAGGTATCGGTAGCTGTTTTTCGTCTTTAACAGTTCCACTTATACTGATGGCTGTTTTTTGGTTTGCAATAGGCAACCTATAGCTGTTGCTGCGCTCTGCCTTTAATGTGGTATTGCAAATTACCAGCAATCCTATTGGCAAAAGCAACTTACTGCAGGTACGTTTAACACCTGCGGTTAAAAAAAATGATGTCATCTTTTAATTGTTAGTAATGGTTTTGAATAACTTATTATTTTTTGAAATGATTTGTGGAGATATTGGATTTACATAAGCTTATGTTTTGAACCGTGTTTTTTTAAATTAACTTTCTCCAAAAGTATAAGTGTATTTTTAACACGATGTGTCTTTATTGTTAAGCCTGAGCGGCTGTTTTTTTAATGCATCCAGCTTGTATCCATTCAAAGCCTAAAAACTTTCATGAGAGATTAATATGCTATTGATCCTGGCTTAATGGTGCTTCTATATCTTGTAGAAATTTAATAGTGCATGAAAAGCTTACCATTATTATTAACAGCGGGGTTATTTGCTACACTTCTTTTCGTTAAACCACAAAATCAAGTAAATGGGAGGGTGGTAAAATCATTTACGGTAGATTCTTTGGGTGCTTGTCAGGGTATTTCTCGACAGCAGGAGCGCATATTCTTATATGGCGATCGCGATGTGGGCGTTGTGCGAGAGTATCGGTTTAAGAATGATTCACTGATCTATCAGAACAAGGAATATAAGTTTACCATGGACGGTATTAATACCATTAAGCACCCTACTGGTTTGGCTTATAGACCGGGACTACCAACCTTTATTGGAAACTCTATTCGTCAAAATGCGGAAGGTACCAGTTGGAAAGCCATAATTTATTCAATCGACTGGCATGGATTTTTAAAGAGTAGAACGTTAGATGGTAACTTGTTACAAACTATTGAGGACGATGCCTGCATTCAGGGAACAAGGCCTGAATATATAAAATTTGGGAATAAATGGTATATGGCTACCGCCGACTATGGTAACAGAGGTAATGAAGTTCGTTTGTATGACCCAATCAGATTATCTAAGGCTTTGAAAACAAGTGAAAAAGGTGTTTTATATAAAAAATTCACTTGTTCTCCTTGGGTACAAAATCTTCACTTTATCGAAAAAACAGGCGTCTTGGTGCTGATTCAAAATCAGATAGAGGGACGGAAATGGAGATTAACATTCCTTGACCTGGAAAAATCTCTGGAACGTGGTCACGAAGTTGTCTTGAAAGTGATTGATACGGATAAGGAGGATGAACTTGAAGGGTTTACGCTAACAAGCGACCCAAATATGGCTATCGCGGTTAGCTCGTCCAGAAAAAATAATGTGAGTTTGGTAAAAATTAGATAGTAAGTCCAGTTGCCCTTCCGGTATATGGATACCAGGGGCGCGCGCCTATTTTGTTTAATCGGCTCAATAGGTATAATTGGCTATATAAAGAATGGCCTCATTTTTCTTACTCGACAGAGGAACTTCAACCTATTGCAATTGCATTTGTAAATAGTTAGCAAGAAACGGATTTTATAAAATAGGAAACAGCTGCAGTTTTGCATCATAAATTTAAAAGATAAATGATGACAAAATTGAATAACAAAGTAGCCTTAATTACAGGCGGAACAAGTGGAATAGGTAAAGCCACAGCTATTGATTTTATAGAAAATGGCGCATCAGTAATTATTACTGGTCGATTTCAAAACACTATTGATGAAACAATAAATGAACTTGGAGAAAAAGCCAAAGGCATCGTTTCTGATGCAGGGAAAATGGCAGACCTTTTGGAATTAGGCGATAAAGTAAAATTAGTTTCCTCACAAATTGATATCTTATATGTAAATGCAGGTTTTGGAAAGTATGCTGCTATTGAACAAATAGATGAAAATCACTTTGACGAACAGTTTAATGTAATTGTAAAAGGAACATTATTTACTGTTCAACAAATTTTACCGTTAATGAAAGAAGGCGGTGCTATTATTTTAAATACTTCCATTGTAACTGAAATTGGGATGCAAAATTCTTCAGTTTATTCGGCAGCAAAAGCCGCAGTTCAATCATTTGTAAAAACGTTTGCATCAGAACTAGCTGCTAAAAAAATTAGAATTAATGCAGTTAGTCCAGGGCCAATTGCAACAAATTACTTTGACCGCTCTAATTTAACAGCAGAACAAATACAAGGTATTGCAGGTGCCGTATTGCCACAAGTTCCACTTGCCCGTTTCGGACAACCTTTTGAAGTAGCGAAAGCAATTACTTTTCTTGCATCAGAAGATGCATCTTTTATGCACGGGACAGAAATATTTGTTGATGGTGGATTTCCTAAAATCAAATAAAATCTGAGAATATTATCCTTTTCAAGGGACTTATATTTGGTGAAATGGCACCAGATATAAGTTTTAATCAATTTTCCTGCTGTGTTGAAACAGTTTACTTTGCATCCCGTATTTTTTGTAGTTTCGCGATCAAGAGCTTTACAGGTAGTACATCTAGACCATGTTTAAAAAAATGCAGAGCTGATTAAAATAAATCATACCATGATATGCTGCATTTAATAGGAATCATCATTTCCCTTTTTCTATCTGTCATCCTCTTTACTAAAAAAGGAAAATCACAAGCTGATGTAATTCTTTCTGTTTGGTTGTTCTTTATTGGTGCTCATCTTTCTGTATTCTACATTCACCTTACTGGTCAATATGTTAAATTTCCTTATTTCCTTGGCTTTGAAATTCCCCTGCCGTTAATCCACGGACCATTTTTGTATTTATACACTAGATCTTTAACCAGCCAAAATAACAGAAGAGAGCATTGGGCAATTCATTTTGTGCCACTTATTATGGCAGCTGGTCTATTGTATAGGTTCTTTATTCTTTCATATGATAAGAAAATTGGGGTTTATATAAATTCCGGTGCCGGATTTGAAAATGTGATGAGGTGGATATATCTGGCTACACTATTGTCGGGGGTGATGTATGTTATTTTATCATTGTCTTTGCTGAGAAAATACGCTGCATATATTGCTAATCAATTTTCTGACTTGGAAAGGATAAATCTAAATTGGTTAAGGTATTTGATCCTGGGAATTGGCATAACCTGGATATCTGTTTTTTTTGCCAATGATATTTTAACCTTTACAATAATCGATCTTTTTATTCTGTTCCTTGGGTATTTTGGAGTAAAGCAAGTTGGTGTTTTTACGAATAGAAATATCACAAATCAGACGATTAATGAGAAAATAGATGAGGCAGCCGTTGCCAATGCCACAGAAAAAATCAAATACCAAAAATCTCCTGCCGATGAGACTTTATTGTTAAAAATCCATCATGATCTTGAAGTTTTAATGCAAGGTGAAAAGTTATATAAGGATCCGGATCTAAACTTAGATGAATTGGCGCAAAGATTAAATGTTAACGCTAATATTTTGTCGCAGGTAATTAACGCTATTGAAAACAAAAACTTTTTCGATTATATCAATGAACAACGGATCGCTGAATTTATAGAGATCTCAGTCTTGCCAGAAAATCGAAAATTTACCTTTCTTGCTTTAGCTTACGAAGTGGGCTTCAATTCTAAAACCTCTTTTAACAGAAATTTCAAGAGCATAACAGGGCAAACCCCCACAATGTATTTAAAAGAACAAAAAATACAATTAAAATAAGTACCACCTTACCCGTTGGGACGATGGGGGAAGATGTTTAGATCATTTTTGCAGCATTATTTAAACTTAAAAAATGTATCGAAACAAATTACTTTCATCCATCCTCTTACTCTCAATTTTTGTATTTTCTTGTAAAAAGGAAATGAGAATTGATGAACCTGGCAACTTAGTCCCAAAAACAGTTGATCAAAATTCCTGTCTTCCTTCAATTGTTATAAATGGAGCAAAACTACATGCCGAAACTTTTGGAAATCCAAACGATCCGATTATTTTCGTTTTACATGGTGGGCCTGCATCAGATTATCGATACCTGCTCAACTGTAAAGAATTTGCAGACAACGGATATTTTGTAGTTTTTTATGATCAGCGTGGAACAGGTTTATCTCAACGATTTCCACGTTCGTATTACACAGGTATACAAACCTCTTTTGATGACCTGAATGGTGTAATTACACATTATAGAAAATCACCAACACAGAAAATTTTCTTATTGGGACACTCTTGGGGCGCGATGCTGGCTGGTGCCTACATTAACCAATACCCAACTGCCGTAAATGGAGCAGTACTGGCAGAACCTGGTGGTTTAAAGTGGAAGGACGTAGACGAATATGTAAAACGCTCCCGTAAGATGGACATTACTGGCGAAGCATTAAATAATGCAACCTATATGGATCAATTTCTGACGGGTAAAGAAGATGAACATGCCATTTTAGACTATAAGTATAAATTACTGGCTTCAACTGGTGACGAAAATGATAACGTAGGCAATGAAGGCCTTTTGCCTTTCTGGCGTCCTGGTTTTGTATTGCAGGATGTGTACTTTAACATTCTTAAAAAAGAAAATTCTGATTGGACCCCCCATTTAAAACAGTTTACCACAAAGATCTTATTCATTTACAGCGAGCGAAACAAACCCTATGGTCTGGACCATGCAAAACAAGTATCATCTGCATTTCCAAATGTTCAGTTGTTTGAAACAAAAGGAGCGGGACATGATATGCTTTCTTTTCCGACCGGTTGGAAAAACACTCATCCAACAATTCTCGACTACTTCAACACTTTAAAATAAGCTCTTCAAATAAAATATTCAAATGAAACATAAAATTATCATCGTTATAACGGTATTGTTGTATTCGTTATGCAATTATTGTCAGGCACAAAGTATAAACTGGAAGACATTAAAAGACGAAGACCGACACATAGTGAACCTAAATTTAGGAATTGACTATGGTATAATTTACGGAATTGGTTACGGCTATCACCTCAAGACAAAATTACCTGTAGTATTAAATGCAGAGTTTTCAATACCATCGGGCAATAAGCTTTTAGATGATTATAAAACTAAAGTCGGAGTCCATGCAAAATTGCTTGAAATGAATAATTTCGCAGTTAGCGTAAATGTTAACGGTGTTCTTAGGCGTTATGAGAATACCTTGGTGAGGCATTTAAACCTGGGCAGTACTGCAAATATTATGATTGGTTATTATGGCCCGAAATGGTATGTAAATGGAGAATTTGGTTTTGATAAGGCTATTGCTACTCATTTTAAACATAAAGATGCTTACAAAAGTAACTTTCCTGAAGTTAAAGATGGTTGGTATGAACCGACGGGTGGTAATGTCCAATATGGAATGCAGGTTGGTTACTCATTTAGTAAAAGCGATATCTTTTTAAAAGGAGGGAAAACTTCTGCAGAAGATTTTAAAACATCACCGACAATTCCAATCTACGTGCAATTGGGTTACAACCTTAAGCTTAAGTAATTTTAGAATGGACACTTTACGGGAGAGACTAGTGGAATCTAGTTCTCTCCCATTTTGAAATCCTTAAATCTTTATCTAATTTAGGCTTTAACCAAATATTTGTGACATTGGCAGTCCTGAAAGCGCGGGTGCCGGTTGCTGTTATAGTCATGCAGAATCTGAATAAAGTTGAGGACGAAATTTTGTTGCAGCTCTTGAAACAAGAGCATATGACTGCTTTTGAGGAAATTTATAACCGCTACTGGGACAAACTTTATGTGGCTGCATACAAACGTCTGCAATCAAAAGAAGTGGCAGAGGAGCTGGTCCAGGATCTTTTTACTTCCCTTTGGTTAAATAGAAAAAAGGTCGAGGTTCATACGGCCCTGTCTGCTTATCTTTTTACCTCGGTGCGATATATGGTGCTTAACCAGATCCAGAAGCAAATCGTGCGGAATAACTACAAAGAATCTCTGGATTTAAACCGTAGAGACAATTCTACTGAAGAGGCCGTATTGCTGAATGACCTTGTATTGAACCTCAATGCTGCCGTAGAGCAGTTGCCGCTAAAATGTAAATCAGTATTTAAACTGAGCCGTGGGGAATACAAAAGCAACAAAGAGATTGCTGCCGAACTGGGCATTTCTGAAAAGACGGTGGAAAATCAGCTGACAAAAGCTTTAAGACGTTTGCGAATGGGTTTAAACAGTTTGCTACTAAGTCTTGTACTACTGCTGCTCCTATTTTTATACAGCTAAATATTTTTTTTTTACACTCACGTAGGGGCTGGGCCATAGCAGGCTCACATACTATTATAACCTTATATAATAGACCTGCGATGAAGAATGACATTTCACCTGATCTGATCCGTAAATATATAGACGGGAGCTGTACTGCTGAGGAAGCTGAGGCTGTCCAAACCTGGTATGCATTGTTTGAAGATGAGCCGGCTCCGCTGATGGATTCGGAGCTGAAAATACGGATGCTTAACCAGGTTAGGGCAAACATTGGTGTAGTAAATGTGCAGCATAAAAAACGTCGTAATAAAGTTCTGCTGTACAGATGGGCAAGTGCTGCTGCCGTTTTAATTGTGGTACTCGGACTTATTTTTTACAGACCTGGAGTGATCTCAGAACAAACAGGTCGTAAAGCCGCCACCGGAAAGCATTCCGATCAGATACTGGTTCACAATACAACTTCCAGCCTCCATAAACATGTTTTATCTGATGGCAGTGTGGTTTGGCTCAATCCTTCGTCGTCCATTAGTTACAGTAAAAAGTTTAGCCCCGACAGCAGGAAGGTGTCGTTAACTGGCAATGCCTTTTTCGAGGTTACCAAAGATAAAAAGCGGCCTTTCATAATTTATGGTGAAGAGGTAATTACAAAAGTATGGGGCACCAGTTTCAGCATCAGTTATGATGCGGAAAGCAAGGCTACCGAGGTAGCTGTATTGACGGGCAAGGTGTCGGTGCGCCCGGATAAACATAATGGGCAGGAAGTGATGCTGCTGCCCAACCAGAAGGCCGTATACGCCAGAATTGAAAACAAGCTGAGCAAGAAGGAGATTGCTGAAGGATCGGCAATCAGTATGTGGAAAAAGGAGAGCGTAGTTTTTGAACACATTACGTTAAGTCAGATTACTAAGGTGCTCAATACAACGTTTGACGTAAATATAGAAGTGGCCGACACTGGGTTGAACGCCTATGTGCTGAAGGCCGATTTTACCGGGCAGAGCCTGCCCGAGATATTACTCATCCTGGAGAAGTCCCTCAACATCCGGTACACCATTGATGGGAAAAACATTACCCTATACAAGCAACAACCACAATAACCAAATTTAAACCAATAACATGAACAGGAAAACAGCGAAGATCATTTATTAAAAGAGATCAGGAGTGCTTGCTACACCCCTGATCGTAAAGAATCGTAATTGAACACCTATGTTGGGCATAGGTGAACGGTTCTTATATGTCTCATTTTTAACCAACGAAACAATCAAATTTATGAATTTTTATTTACTAAAATCCATTGACTGGCGTACAATTATGAAGATCACACTGAGTCAGCTGATCATAGCTTTAGTCCTCACGAGTATGTCTTATGCCGAGAATATTAAAGCACAGGCCATTTTAAACCGGCCTGTAAAATGTAAGATCGACCATTCCAGTTTAGGACAAGCGCTACGGCAAATTGAAAGGTTTGCCAATGTGAAATTTGTTTACAGCAGGGATATCATTCAAACAGATCAGGAAGTATCTGTAGTTGCGAATGATGAGCGGCTGGAGAACATCCTGAATAAGCTGCTAAAGCCTATTGGTATTGCCTATGAGGTGATCAATGACAGGATCATTTTAAGCAAGGCGGTTGTACCAACGGTTACACCGACAACGAGTAATGCGGAGCTGCAAGCTGTAATTAAGGGGCAGGTAACAACGGCTAATGGACAGCCTGTTCCGGGTGTAAGTATAAAATTTAAAGGAAGCGAGGTTGGTACCACGAGTGATACCAATGGAAAATACAGCATTAATGCGCCTTCAGCCGAGGGGGTGCTGGTGTTTACCTATGTTGGATTTAAAACCAGGGAGGTGATCATCAACGGCCGGCAAACCATCAATGTACAGTTGGAAGAGCAGTCTGAAGATCTTTCGGAAGTAGTTGTGGTAGGTTATGGCACGATTAAGCGAACAGACCTCACTGGTGCTGTGGGTACAGTAAGCTCGGCCGATCTGAATAAGACCACTTCAACTAATCTTGGACAGGCTGTTCAGGGAAGGATGAGCGGAGTACAGGTTACGCAGACCTCTGGTCAGCCGGGTGCCGGTGCCGATATTAAAGTGCGTGGAGTTGGGTCGGTGAAGTCTGGAAACAGTCCCCTTATCCTTGTTGACGGTTTTGTAGGCAGTACGAACGATCTGGATGCAGATGATGTGGAATCGATTACTGTGTTAAAGGATGCTTCTGCGGCGGCTATCTATGGTTCAAGGGCTGCAAACGGTGTCTTGCTGGTAACTACAAAACGTGGTAAGGCGGGGAAAACCAATGTAGAGTTTAAATCCGAATATGGCTGGCAGTCGCTCACCAAGCAGCCCAATTACCTTAACGGACCCGATTGGGCCAGACACCAGAACGAAGCGAGGATATACAATGGGAAATCACCGTTCTGGGTGGGCAACCAGGCGCCTGAAACGATTACGCAATGGACAGACTGGTCGGATTATGTATTCAACACTGCGCCTATCCAGGATTATCACATTGGCGTAAATGGAGGTAATGATAAAACAAAATATGCGATAGGATTGGGTTATATTGACCAGAAAGGAACCATCATCGGTACAGATTTTAAAAGGGCCAATGTTCGGATCAATTTTCAGCAGGAGCTGAGCAAACACATTCGCGCAGGTGCAAACCTAAGCTATATCCGCTCGGGATATGCTACTACTATAACTCCTTTTTCTTCATCACAGCCAGCAGCGTTGAATGGGATTACAGCTGCGCCGCCAACTATTCCGGCTTATAACCCTGACGGATTTCCCGGCGCTCCCCGCCCGGGTTTCCCGGGAGAGGCTTTCATTACCAATACGACCTGGAAAACGCCTTCTATAGCCAACGATATGCTGGATAACTATTCGCGTACCAACCGCACCTTCGGGAACCTGTTTGCTGAGGCTGATATTCTACCCGGTTTGAAGTATAAACTGGCGCTTAACGGATCGGTGACCAATAATTTTACTGAAGAGTGGACTGGTAAATGGGCCATTTACTCGCCCACAGATCTGGAACACCTTACCCCGCTTGCGCAAGGTGCCACGGCTACCCTTCGCAATTTATCAAGGGAAAGTTATGTATGGGAGATACAGAACTTGCTGACCTACGATAAGGTTTTTGGTAAGCATAGTATTAATGCCTTATTGGGCTTTTCGGCCGAAAAAGGAGATGGTTACCAGTTTGACGCATCAAAAACGGACTTTCCCAACGAAGATCTCAGGGCATTGGATGCCGGAAATACATTGGGAGCGATAAATGGTGGTTTTGTAAGCCCTTATTCTCTGATCTCCCAGTTTGCAAGGATAAATTATTCATACAACAGCAGGTATCTTTTTCAGGCCAATGTACGCCGTGATGGTTCGTCTGTATTTGCTCCGGGGAGGCAATATGGGGTTTTCCCATCTTTTTCTGCCGGATGGAGAATCTCTGAAGAATCATTTATGAAGAACCTGAAGGTCATCAGTAATTTAAAGATCCGGGGCAGCTGGGGCCAGCTTGGAAACGCAAATATTCCGGCCTATTCCTGGATCAGTACGATAGATGTGCGGGGAGGTGCGATATTTGGTAATCCGCAAAGCCGTCAGCCCGCCTATTATACCAACCAGATGGCCAATGAAAAGGTAAAATGGGAAACCACAACGTCTACCGACCTGGGGATAGAAATCGGTTTATTTAAAGATCGACTGACTTTTGAAGCCGATATTTACGATAAACGTACTACAGATATGCTGCTGGATGCTACAATTCCTTTTACTGCAGGATTTACATCGGGGCCGGTAGTGAATATTGGTGAAGTGCAAAACAAGGGCTGGGAAATGATGCTAAGATACCAGGACAAAGCCGGCAATTTTACTTACAGCGGCTCTTTTAACCTGTCACACAATACGAACAAACTGGTTGATCTGGGAGGTGTTAAACCACTCTTAAGTGGCCCCTTAAAGTCTGATGTTGGCTTGCCTTTGTATTCATACTGGGGTTACGAAGCCGACGGCATCTGGAAAACTATAGCAGAGGTAGCCTCAAATCCTCATGTAACAGGCGATCGTCCGGGTATGGTTAGGTTTAAAGACCGTACCGGGGATGGACTGATTACGGAAGCTGATAAAATGGTTATTGGAAGCAACATTCCGAAGTATGTTTACGGATTTAACTTTGAGTTTGGCTGGAAAGGGATAGACTTGTCGGTATTACTACAGGGAGAAAAGGACAAAGACATGCTGGTTGAATCTGTTTTTGGTGGAAACGGTGAGGGAGAGAACAATAATATAGACAAGTATTACTGGGACAACAGAGCAATCCTTGACGGTGCTGGCAATGTGGTAAGTGGTACCACGCCAGCAGCAGGTGCGGTGAAAGGAGACATGATCTGGAGTAGTTTCCTGGTTCAGGATGCTTCATACTTAAGGGTAAAAAACCTGCAGCTGGGTTATACGTTCCCTAAAAAGCTAATGGCCCCCTTAAAAATTGAATCGCTGCGGTTGTATTTGAATGCTACTAATTTAATTACCTGGACAGATTTTATTGGCTACGACCCCGAAATGAAACCCTCAGAACCAACGGGTGTTGAGGCTTATTCGCGGGGAGGGGTAGATGCCTACCCGGTAGCAAAATCAATCACTGTAGGTGCCCGTCTGGTTTTTTAATCATTTAATCGTTAAAGACATGAACAAGTTAAAATATACAATAGTACTGGTTGTTCTTTTTATGGCAATGACCCAGCAGGGCTGCAAAAAAGGTTTCCTGGACTCCTATCCAAAAAATAGTCTTTCGGCAAGTACTTTCTATAAAACTGAAGCCGATTTTACCAATGCCGTGAATGGTATTTATGATGCGATGCAGGCCGACAGGGAACTGAGCTTTTTTCCTATGACCGATGTAGCTACACCTTTTGCAGGCTTTGGGGAGAACCGTTTTGGCCAGTACGACAATGGCATTTTTGGTGTCAATTCGGGCTGGATCATGGCCCAGACTTTCTGGTCGGCCTGGTATAAGGTGGTTTTTAGAGCAAATGTTGTGCTGGACCGTATTGATGCCGAAGGGGTGACAATGACCGCTAAGGCACACGATCGCTTAAAGGGAGAAGCCCTATTTTTGCGTTCGCTGGCTTATTTTTACCTGACTTACCTTTATGGTGATGTGCCCCTGGTACTGAAAGAGCAGAAATATGATGAGGTACTTGTTCCGCGCAATGCCAAAGCTGAAGTAGTTGCCCGTTTGATCACCGATCTTAAAGCAGCCGAAGTGCTTTTACCCT
Organism: Pedobacter nyackensis; assembly: GCF_900176505.1. GTDB lineage: Bacteria > Bacteroidota > Bacteroidia > Sphingobacteriales > Sphingobacteriaceae > Pedobacter > Pedobacter nyackensis. The sequence goes on from NZ_FWYB01000001.1 coordinate 437,770, forward strand.
CAGTAACGGAATACCGCAATACCAAACCTTTACTGGGCCGTGCCAGCAGGGGAGCAGCCAAATCATTGCTGGGGAAGATTTATGTATATGAGAAGAAATGGCCGGAGGCTGAGGCTAAATTGAATGAGGTGATCAATGTAGACAAAGATTATGATCTGGAGCCTAAATTCCTGGATCTTTTCTGGCCTGCTACTGAGAATGGCAAAGAATCCATATTTGAAATACAATATCATGGGGGAGTGAAAGAAGGAAATTCCTATGTGCGTTTTGCTGCTCCAAATACGCTTTCACAGATTTCTACGGCGGGTTTTGGTTATGTGACACCAACCGAAACCTATACCGATCTTTTTGAAACCACAGCCGGTTACCCGGTAAGCAGCACTTTTGTGAGTCGTACGGCTACAGGAAGTGCCTACCGTTTTAAGTTTAATTACCAATCGGCCGATCCGGCGTTTAACCCAACAGCGCCTTATGTTAATCGTGATCCCAGGTTGGCATGGACGGTATGGTATGAAAATACACCCTATATTGCTGAATTTCAGTCGAGAGCCGGACAGACAGGTGTGAAATATCTGCAGGAATATTCTGGAGATAATGGCCATAACACAGTGAAATACATTATAGGAAAGCTAGATCTTACAGCCGGCGATAGTCCGGGTAACATGGTCTTGATTCGTTATGCGGATGTGCTGCTGCTGTATGCAGAAACATTGATTGAATTGAACAGGGGTACGGATGCGGCAGTTTACATCAATAAGGTAAGGCAGCGTCCAAGCGTGATGATGCCAACGTTGCAAACATTACAGACGGTGAGAGGAGAAACGATCATTTCCGACCAGATAAAGATGCGTAAGTTTTTAAGAGAAGAACGATACAGGGAGCTTGCCTTTGAATGGGGACACATGTACATGGATCAGATCAGGTGGGATGTATTTGCCGATGAGATGGTGAAATATTGGACGGCCAATAAGTTTGGCGGTATAAACCCCGCCTTGGGAACTTTTGATAAACGTCATTATTTATGGCCGATCCCCGGAGAGGAGCGGACAAGGAACCCTAAGCTGAGTCAGAATGACGGGTATAATTGAGTTTTCCTGAAATAAGTTGACGGACAAACAAAAATCCCGGTTACTTCAGTAGCCGGTAAAAAGGGAGGCCACTCCCTTTTTACTATCAATTCCTGCTTGATTGTTAGCGTTCAGTAATTTCGAATCAATAAGCTTCAGTGAGATCTGGTTGATTGCGATGGTGTTACTGGCATTAAACTTTGTATTATCCCTCCACATTAACCGCTCTGCCAACATTCCTATAATGCATTTGTAGCCACTACCGAAATTGTAATGACTAACCAATTGGGAGAATACTTGCTGCTAAAACTCGTTGACGTTTGTGGAATATTGTTTATCATGGGAATAAATTGTAAACAAATTTCGTTGTTGAAAGAATAAGTTGCAAATTAAGCCGTGTTCGCTTATTTATTTCAATTTAATGAACGAAGTCCTTTCTATTAAAAATGGCAGCGTAAAGTCCTTTGAGCAGGCATACTACTCATGGAGCGAAAAAATCTACACCTTCATATTCCGGCAATGCAACTCTGAGGAGATTGCCGATGAGGTGGTACAGCAGGTTTTTGTTCGTTTATGGGACAAAAGAGCAAACCTTTCTCTGGAACATAGTTTGAATGTTCAGCTCTTTAGGATGTCGAGAACTATTTTTATTGATGAACTGAGAAGGGCAGCATCTGCGCGGCGTTATCTGAATGAGCTACAGCAAAAGAAACTCAAAAATTTTACCGAGGATAATTTTGAGGACAAGGAAACCTTGCAATTGGTCAATATTGCCATAGAAAGCATGCCTTCAGTCAGGAAGCAGGTGTTTCTCATGAGCCGGGTTGAACATCTTTCTCATCAGGAGATTGCCGAAAAACTGGGCATTTCTCCAAAAACTGTCGAGAACCACATAGGTCTTGCATTAAAATATCTGCGTCGTTTTATGCTGTTGATGGCCTTTCTGGCTCTGTATTAAACATTCTGCTTAAAAAATAAAATCGCATTAGGGGATAGCCCATTCTTAAACGTATTATTAACAAATGACGATAGATAATATATTGATCAGTCGGTTCTTTAAGAACCTATGCACTGAGGAAGAAGCCCTGGCTGTTGCCAAATATTTAGAAGCGCATCCCGAAAAGCTGGATGAGTTGCTTCCGCATGGGCTATGGGATCATATGGAGGAACTGTCTTTCCCTTCTGCTTCCAAAAAAGAGGAATTGTTACAGGCTATCACCGCGCAAGCGGGAATTAAAGAGCGTAGGCCAGTTTTAATCTGGAGTCTTTCAATTGCAGCCTCTTTGCTAATGGTATTAGGCTTAGGTTGGTGGATGGGAATCGGTACCTATAAAACGCCAGATCATGAGAAAGAGACAGCTGCTACCACTTATACGCTGGTTAAAATCAATTTTGGCAAAGAAGAGATGAAGTTAGACATTGCCGATGGCTCAGTTATCTATTTAAAACCAGGGGGAGAAATTCGTTACCTGGAACAACTCAGTAAACAAAATAGAGATTTTAAACTCAAAGGAGCCGCAAGGTTTAAAGTAGCCGAAGATAAAACACGTCCCTTTAATGTCTACGCAGGGGGGACGGTGACTACCGCGCTAGGTACAGACTTTACGATTTCTTCAGAAGAGGACGACGATAACGTCAGCGTATTGTTGCATAGTGGTAAGGTTGTAGTCAGCGCTGATAGTAGTGTCCATGCCAATGGCATGAAAAAAACCTATCTGCTTCCCGGAAATAAATTGCTGATCAATAAAACAAACTTTAGTCTGGCCCTGATCAAAAACGGCGATCAGCCAGTGCTTAAGTCTGAGGTTATTGAACAAAACGGTCAAACTGAGCTTACCGCTACCGAAATTTCCTTCCGGAACCAATCCCTGGATAAAATTTTCAATGTTTTAGAAAGCAACTTTTCTGCGGACATCCAGTTTGAAAAAGTCCGTTTTAAAGGCATGTATTTTACCGGATCTTTTAAACGAAACGATGAAACTGTAGAAAACGTGATAAATGAAATTGCACTATTGAACCACTTAAATGTAGAGAGAAGGGATAGCACCTATATCCTTAAACCACAATCAAAAAAACAATCAACCAATTAATTCACCTAACCAACTAAACTATGGACCAACTTTTATTAAAAACCAGGCCTATTTATTACAGCATTATACTGTGCTGTTGTTTTTTGCTTCTATGTAATAGTACCGCCTTTGCACAAACGGGTGCAACAGCAACAGGAATTGTAAAAGATGCTACAGGTGTTTTATTGCCGGGGGTTTCTGTGAGAATAGAAAACAAGGCTACCAATTTCAGAGCCGGCACTAGTACCAATGCACAGGGAATGTTCTCTATCGGCGGCATACCTGCCGGTAAGGATTATATCATCACTTTTACTTCAGTTGGTTATAAATCAAAAGTGATTGATGGGTATACTATCAGTCTGACTGATAAATTATCCATCGCTGTGGTATTGGATGAAGATGCCGCTGCTTTAGGCGAAGTGGTGGTTACTGCACTTGGCATCAAGCGTAACAAAAAGGCGCTGGGCTATACTATTGCTGAATTAAAGGGAAACGAACTTACGCAGGGCGCAGAAGCCAATGTGGCCAATGCCTTATCCGGAAAAGTTTCAGGTGTACAGGTAAGCCGGGCCTCTTCAGGGGCTGGAGGGTCATCCAAAGTAATCATCAGGGGAAACAATTCCCTGATTGGAAATAGCCAGCCCTTGTATGTGGTAGATGGTGTTCCAATTGATAACCAAAATGTAGGGGCGGCCTCTAGTACTGGTGGTACCGATTACGGTGATGGAATTTCTAATATCAATCCCGACGATATCCAGAGCATTTCGGTATTGAAAGGGCCAAATGCTGCAGCTTTATACGGACAGCGTGGAAGTAATGGTGTTATTTTAATCACTACTAAATCCGGAACATCTGGAAAAGGAATGAATATTCAGTTCAACAGCGATTTTTCATTAGGCAATGCGCTGGTTGCGCCCGACTTTCAGAATGAATATGCACAGGGGCTGAACGGAAACTTCACACATTTGAGAAGAACCGATGGTAGCATCATTACCATGGCTCAGGCTATCGCGGGGGGCATCACAGGAACGCCCAAAATGAGCGCAGGTCGGGACCGTTTAACCCGTTCCAGTTGGGGGCCTAAAATGGAAGGACAAAGTTATGAAGATCAATGGGGAAACCTGCTTACCCTTACGCCGCAACCGGACACCTATTCGGCATTTTTTCAGACTGAAAAACAATATGTCAATAACATAAGTGTGGAGGGGGGCAATGAAAAGGTCAACTATAGGTTATCTTACGCCAATACCTATATTGATGGTTACGTGCCGACCAATGTAATTAACAGAAACAATTTTAACCTGCGTACACAAGCTAAAATCACTGATAAATTTAATCTGGATGCTAAGCTGAATTACATCATGCAGGACGGGACCAACAGACCTACCTTGTCCGATGCTTCAGATAACCCTGCTTACCTGTTGATCAGTCAGCCCAGGAGCATCCCTATGGACATCATGTCCCAATACAAATGGACGGCCAATGATGTAGCTAAACAATTGGGGTATACCAATGTTTTCGCGGGGCTGGAAAAAACCTATGCTACGAATAGTTCTACGGCCAATCCTTACTGGACCATCAATGAAACCAGGAATACCGACCGCAGAGATCGTGTTATTGGTTTATTGAGGTTGTCTTATGACTTTATGCCCTGGTTAAAACTGACCGCTACAGGAGGAACAGACTTTTATACCGATCAGCGCCTGCGTTATCGCGCAGTAAATACCTACCAGAGTTTGAACCGTAAGGGTGACATGAGCGAAACTGTTATCAGGGTTAGGGAAGACAATTATGATGCCTTGTTAAATAGCAACTTTAAGCTGGAGAATGGACTAGGCTTTACCCTAAACGTAGGCGCGAGTCATTTGAGCCGTTATCTACGCCAAACTGGTAACTCGGGGAGCCAATTTGTGGTACCGAACTTGTATGTGATCAATAATACCTTAACCAACTCCTATATTTTTGGTTTAACTGAGTCGGAAATCAATTCAGTATACAGTTCCGGACAAGTTTCCTATAAAGACTACCTGTACCTGGACCTTTCTGCACGTAATGACTGGTCTTCTACACTGTCAAAAGAGAATAATTCATTTTTCTATCCTTCTGTTAGTGCCAGCTTTATCGCTTCTGAAGCACTTAACTTTAAAAGCAACGTGATCCGTTACCTCAAACTGAGGGGCTCATGGGCACAAGCGGGCAGTTCAGGCAATCCTTACCAGTTAACCGGTACTTATAGCTTAGATCAGTTTACGCATGGTGGTGTGCCGCTAGGCTCGTTTACTTCTATTATTCCAGACAAAAACCTAACCAATGAGCTCACAACATCTATAGAATTTGGTTCTGATCTCGAATTATGGTCGGGCCGTGTGGGTTTGGGCTTTACCGTTTACCAGGCCTCTACTAAAGATCAGATTCTGGATGTTCCCATATCTCCATCCAGTTTGTTTACGGTGATGCGGATCAATGCCGGAGAGATCCGTAACCGAGGTATAGAGGTATCGCTAAACGCTACGCCAATTAAAACGGCATCAGGCTTTACCTGGAAAACAACTTTCAACTTCAATAAAAACGAAAACAAAGTATTGTCGCTACACCCTGGTGTTGAAACATTTTTGTTGGGATCAGACAGAGGTATCAATGTAGTGGCCGAAGTGGGTAAACCTTTCGGACAACTGATCGGAACCCAATTTGCCTGGTTAAAAGATGAGAACGGAAACCGTTTGATTGATCCAAATACCGGCTTGCCTTTAACTACCACCAGCAGGGTGCAGGAAACTATTGGGAATGCACAGCCGGACTGGTTGGGAGGTTTTTTCAACTCGTTTACTTATAAAGGGATAACTTTAAATGCTTTGATAGATATCCGTCAGGGCGGGATGATTTTCTCTCAAAGTAACCGGGAGGAGATCATTTACGGAACGAGCAATAAAACGGTAGCGGGTAGGGATGGTTCTTACCTTGCAAAAGGCGTGGTTGCCCAAAAAAATCCAGATGGCAGCTGGAGTGGTACCGGAGTAGCCAATACTAAAACAGTAAAAGCACAAGACTATTGGAATGTGGTAGCCAGTGATAAAGAAGTAATGGTGTCGGAAGAAATGCTAAACGATGGCAGTTATATCGCAATGCGTGAATTGAGCATGCGTTACCAGATTCCGGTCAAATATTTACCTACGAGTAAAATCCGGAATGCAACTGTTGGTGTGTACGGACGGAATCTGTTTTATTTTCAACGCAAAACAGATGGGTTCTCACCGGAGTCTGCATCCTTTAATACTTCCAACTCTTCCATCGGTATCGAGTCTACCTCTTTACCTATGCTTAGAAACATTGGATTTAACCTGAGTATTGGATTTTAACCTGACCATTAGCAAAGAAATTATGAAAACGAAAAATATCATCAAAATAAGCCTTTATAGTTTATCCATCGCCGTTGGTTTAAGCGCTTGTACCAAGGATTTTGAAAAGTTAAATACACCTCCTACTTCTATCACGGCCATCGATCCCGCCCTGGTTTTCTCCAGAGTGTTGAAAGACGGTGTCTTTGCTGAGGGAGGAGAATTGCCCAACAATAAATTTGGTTCATGGGTTCAGCATTGGGCCGGTGGGGCAGTAGTGCCCGTGTCCAGGTATATAGAATCTTCGGAAGATGTTATCTGGGAGCAGCACTACGGATTGATCCGTGATCTGCGACAAATTCGCGTGGAGTTGACCGGAAAAGAGAATGATCCATCAGGAAGGACCAAGCTGGCCATTGCCCAGATCTATGAAATCAGTATCTGGCAGCGTCTAACCGATCTTTTTGGTGATGTTCCTTACGCCCAGGTATCCAAGAATGCAACGTCCATTAATGTTACGCCAGCATTTGACACCCAGGAAAGTATCTACACTTCGCTGATCGCCGATCTGGATGCTGCCATGAACAACCTGAACGATGCAGACGAAAGTTATGGCACAGCCGATTTCTTTTATAAAGGTGCAACGGCTATTAACTCCTGGCGAAAATATGCCAATTCCTTAAAACTGAGACTAGGTTTAAGGTTGCGTTATGCCAACCCTACGTTGGCCAGAACTACAGTAGAAGCAGCGATGGCCAAACCAGCTTTGCTATTCAGTTCCAACGCCGACAATGCTGCAGTACCAACGTTTAATAATGTGCAACCGGTTAATACCAATCCTATGCTGCGCCAGTTCCTTACCGGAAGTTCTGATCTGAGGTATCTTGCGTCTGCTTTGGTGAGTAAGCTGAAAGCCTATAACGATCCACGCCTGCCATTGCTGGCACAGGCAACCGTGAGCAGTGTAACTGCCGGACAGCCAGATTATGTAGGTTTAGGCGTAGCATTAAACGATGCACAATTGGGTCAGGTGATCAGAAATAACTATTCGACTGCTTCTTTGAGTACATGGTTTAGTCAGAGTTTTGCGCCTATTCCAGTTTATTCGCTAACCTATTCGGAAGTCTGCTTTTTCAAAGCCGAAGCCGCATTGCTAGGTTGGGGCGCACAAACTACCGCAGCTGAAGGCTTTTTTAAAGCTGGGGTAGCTGCGGCGCTTCAATTGCCTCCATATAATATTAATACGGTTCCTCCAGCATACGATAGCGCTGTGTTGTCCTTTGCCGGACTTACCGATGATCAGAAGCTGGACAGGATCATGACCCAAAAGTGGATCCATCTATTTGGCAGAAATTATGAGGCCTTTGCAGAATGGAGAAGAAACGGATTGCCTGCCTTAACACCAGGCAGTAACCTTGGTTCTACCAGTGGGAAGATCCCACGCCGGGCAATTTACTCCACCCGCGAGTCGCAGTTGAATACGAGTAATTACAATACTGCTGTTGGGCGCCTAAGTAATGGTGATTCCTTTCTTTCTAAAGTTTGGTGGGATAAACGATAACCTTTACGGGAGAGACTAGTGAAACCTAGTTCTCTCCCGTTTTTTTATATTTCTGATAATCAAAAAAACAATGTTCTCTATCGGCGGCATATCTGCCGGTAAGGATTACATCATGATTAAATGGAGAAATTCATTTAAATAGTAGCTTATTAATTGTATACAATATCATATATTTTTGGATGTTTAATTTATATTTGCTACATCAAATCTAAGAAATTGAAAAATCAACTAAATAACAGTTCAGTGGTGCCTTTGGCTGATCCAACCTATTCAAGAGTACGTGAAAAATTACGTGAAGATATTGTTAGTGGATATTTTAGCGGAGGAACACGCTTGAAAATTGCGGAATTGGTGAACAGATATGGTGTAAGTCAAATGCCTATCCGAGAAGCATTGCAGCAACTGCAAGGGGAGGGACTGATTGTTATTGAACCCAATAAGGGAGCGCATGTTCGACAAATAGATCAAAGCTTTTTGGAGAATATGTATGATATCAGGCAATTAATCGAGGTGTATTTGACAGTGAGGAGCCTGAGGAATTTTCAGCCAAGGGACATTAAGGAATTAGAAACCTTGCATAGTAAATATGTAAAAGCTGCTAATAAAAGTGATTTTAATCAGTGTTTGACTTTGAATAAACAGTTTCATAGTGTAATATATAAATTGGCTGATAATCCCGAAGGCCAGCAAATTCTGGAAAAGCATTGGCAATTGATTAATACCCTTCGCTTGACGTTTGGATATAGTACAGAAAGGATACAGAAAGTGATACTGGAACATCAGGATATCATTACCGCAATAAAAGATAATGACCCAATTGCTTTGGAAATGGCTGCCAAAAATCACTGCATAAATGCAAAAATGGATTTAATTTTAAAGTTATAATAATATTATTTAGCTGTATATCAGTTACTTGGTTCTGTTTTATTATATATTGTATACAATATATAAAGTTTAATTTATATTTGTCTAACCAATATAAACCAAATAGTAAATTGAACTTTTATGATTAAACAAAGATTAGCATGTGTAGTAATCATTTTTCAATTGTTAAGCAGCTGTACTAAAGTTGATCAATTGAATGCAATAGATCTTGATTCTGAAAGCGCTCCCTCCACATCAAATGTGGTTTACATCAGTAGCAACGGGAATAATTCAAATTCTGGAGCTTCTCCAGAAGCTCCAAAGAAAAGTATTGATACAGTGATATCTGGAAAAACTTATTTATTGAAAAGAGGGGATACCCTTTATTTTAATATACCTAAAACACCAAATGCTACCAGTGCAATTGAAATTGCTGATTATGGAACTGGAATAGCTAAGCCCATCCTCAGTACTTTTAAAAAAGTAAAAAATACAGCATGGACCAACACTGGAAATGTTTGGAAAGTAAACCTTAAAGATACTTTGGCCTTTACCGGATTTATGAATATTAATCAGGTAGATGTAGGGTTTATTAAAGTTAATGAGGTGATTTATGGGCATAAGAAATTTAATCAGCAGACTCTGACCAGTCAATGGGATTATTTTTCTGATACCCAATATTTATATGTGTATTCTAACCAAAATCTGAATTCAGGAGGTTATAAGATTGAGGCGGCCTGCAAAAACAATATTATTGATCTGAGTAATAATATGACGGTTAAAAATATTGTACTTACGGGTAGCGGTGGACATGCCATTCAAGGCACACGGGTAAGTAATGTGACGCTGAAAAACCTGGATATTTCTGAAATAGGTGGCTCTATATTGGCGGGATATGGCAGTGGCACCACTAGGTATGGCAATGGAATTGAGTTTTGGATTGGTGCAAACAATTGTTTGGTGGAGGAGTGTAAAGTGAGTCAGGTATATGATGTTGCTTTTACCATGCAAGCCGATGCAAATTCGGTAGTGTCTCAGTTTAATAATGTGGTATTTAAAAATAATGAGGCTATTAACAACGAACAGTCTTTTGAGTTTTGGGTGAGCAGCCAAAAATCTGGTTTTGTGAATTGTAAGTTTATTAACAACAATTGCAAAAATGCAGGATATGGCTGGTCTCATGCAGTAAGGCCTAATAAAAATGTGGCCGTTCATCTTTTAAATTATGTTTGGCAGGTAAATGCTTCGGGATTATTGATAGACAATAATCTATTTGAAAAGGCGGTTTCAGGCTATATCTATATCAACGATACCTATTACCAAAGTCAACTATTTAAATCTGATAATAACCAAATAAAGCTAGATACGGGTGTTCCCATTGAAGCATTTAAACAGCAATTTTTTATCCCTGACGGAGGCGCCTTTTTCTTGGCCAAAGGACTGGACGAACATTCTGTATTTAGCGTTTTATAATACAATCCTGTTAGTATTAATCTCTAAAATTTATAGTGTAAATAACCAAACTTAAACAGTATGAAAATAAAAAATACTATTGTTATTCTTTTATTGACGTTTTTTTCTCCGCTCATTGCTGCTTCACAAGAAAAAGGAGTGCATGGACAGGTGAAATCGTCAAAAGGAGAAACAATTCCGAATATTACCGTAAAACTTAAAGGAACCAACACTTTAACCAGGACGGATATGGATGGCAAATTTAATTTAAATGTTGCTGCCGCTCAAAATGGAATACTGATATTTTCAGGAGTAAGCTGGACTACTCAAGAGGTTGCTGTTAATGGAAAAAGGCAAATAAATATAGTATTGCAAGAAAGTACCAGTGAGTTGGATGGAGTAGTGGTGATCGGTTATGGTACTAAACTTAGAAAGGATTTGACAGGAGCTGTAGCTTCAATTCCTCCAAAGGCAATTAAAGAAATGCCGGTCGTTTCGGCAGAACAGGCCTTGCAAGGTAGGCTTTCAGGTGTACAGGTTATACAAACAAATTCAGCACCCGGAGGTGCGATTAGTATTCGCATTAGAGGTGGAAACTCGGCCCTGGGGGGTAATGAACCGTTATATGTAATAGATGGATTTCCAGTATACAGTAATGTAGGAACCAATGATGGTAAAACTCAGGCTCAGAACCCACTGGCCTCTATAAATCCCAATGATATTGCTTCTATGGAAGTGTTAAAGGATGCATCGGCCACTGCTATTTATGGGGCCAGAGGTGCTAATGGGGTTGTAATTATCACGACCAATCGCGGAAAGGCCGGTAAAGCAAAACTTAATTTTGAATCGAACTTTGGCATTCAGACCATAAGACATAAAATTCCTATGCTGAATGGGAAGGAGTATATGTATATCGCCAATACGCGCGCCAAAAATCTGGGTACCAGTTTACCTTATCCAGATGCATCACTCTGGACAAGCAATAACGATTGGCAAGATCTGATTATGCGGGATGCTCCGTTTAATAATTATTCTTTATCCGCTTCTGGTGGTAACGAAAATAATCAATATAATATTTCAGGTAACTGGGCTGATCAGTCAGGGATTGTCAGGAATTCCGGATTCAAAAGAGGGGCTATCCGGATTAATTTAGATAATAAGATCAATGCAAAACTTAAATTGTCGACCAGTATAACGGCCTCTAAAACTGATAATCAACAGGCAAGAACCAGTCTCGATATTTATGGTGGAATTGTTTATGTAGGGCTTGTTGCTCCGCCAATTGCGCCGATTTATAAAGAGGACGGTAGTTATTATAAACTTGGAAATATTCCAACGGCTGATCCTGCATGGGACAATCCCATTGCGCTGCTCAAAGGGTATCAGTATAATGTGGGTGTAAACAGGTTTTTAGGTAATTCAAATTTAACTTATTCTATTATAGATGGATTGTCACTATCAGTAAGGGTTGGTATCGACAATCAGGACGTCAGAACAGATCGTTACGTTGGTCGTGATGTGATTGGCTCTCCTGGATCGGCATCTATTGCCAATTCTAATGCGGTAAGTTATTTGAATGAGAATATCCTTAATTATGCTACACAGTTTGGTGATAAGCATAAATTTGATGTCACTACCGGTTTTACTTTTCAGGAAGATATAGGTTTGTCTGTATTGGCAAGTTCGCAAAACTTTGATACTGATATTTATGGGACCAATAATCTCGGTGCAGGAAGTGTTAGTGGATCTCCAACTTCTGGAAAGAGCAAAAATACTTTGCTTTCATTTTTAGGAAGGGCAAACTACTCCTATGATAGTAAGTATTATTTGACTGTTTCCGCACGATCCGACGGTTCGTCGAGATTTGGATTTGGAAACAAATGGGGCTTTTTCCCATCAGCGGCCCTTGCATGGAGATTATCTGCTGAAGATTTTTTAAAAGAAGTATCCTGGGTGTCTGATTTTAAATTGCGTGCCAGTGTAGGGAAAACAGGGAATCAGGAAATAGGTAATTACAATTCACTAGCGCGATTAAGTTCTATAAGAACAATATTTGGCGCTGATCAGTCTTCTGTAATTGGTTATGCAATGACCAATATGCCCAACTCTCAGTTAAAATGGGAGACTACTACACAGTATGATGCAGGGATTGAACTTAGTCTGTTCAATTCGAGGCTTTCTATTTTAGTTGACTATTATGTTAAGCATACCAACGATTTGTTGGCGAACATACCTGTACCGCTATCAACGGGATTTGGCGGCCTGCTGGTTAACTCAGGTTCAATCAGAAACAAAGGTTTTGAATTTTCGGCGGATGCAACTGTGATTAAAAAAGATGATTTTAAATGGGATGTTCGTGCCAATTTCTCCAAAAATGTTGGGAAAGTTCATGAAGTCGCATTAAGCAGTGGGCAGTTCTTCGGAGGTAATATATTTTCCCCTATTGATGCTTCGGTAAACATTATCAAGGAAGGCTACCCCTTATCTTCCTTTTATGGATATGTTACCGATGGCCTTTGGGATGCAAATCAAGCTACAGGCAGTATCATGCCCAATGCCAAGGCAGGAGACCAGCGATATAAAGACTTAAATGGGGATGGCCGGATCACTGCGGATGATCGCATGGTTTTGGGACAACCTGATCCAAAAATGTTGTACGGTCTAAGCTCTACGCTTGCCTATAAGAACTTTGAATTTAATTTCCTACTGTATGGTGCTTATGGCGCTAAAGTGTTTAATGCCAATAAATTCAGTATCGGCGATGCATTTGCCCGTGGAGCAAACCAGATGAAGGAAGTGCTGGATTTTTGGACACCGGAGAATCTCGATGCAAAGTATCCAAGACCATCGAATGTTAACCCATTGGTGTCGGATCGTTTCTTTGAAGATGCTTCTTTCCTCAGACTTCGGAATGTACAGTTGAACTACAATTTCCCGGAAAAAACTTTTGGAATTAACTGGCTCTCTTCGCTAAGTATTTATGTGAGTGCTCAGAATTTGCTGACATGGACAAAATATAGCGGATTTGATCCTGAAGTGAGTTCAACTGGAGGCTCCGATTTAAGAAAAGGTATAGATGTAGGCGCTTATCCTGCTGCAAAAACGTTTAGTGCCGGTTTAAGATTTGGATTATAATTATTGATTAATTTATAAACATGGAAAAGAACAGATTCTTTTTGGGAAAATTATTTTATAGCTGTATTGTTGGTTTGTTATTGTTGGGTAGTGGATGTAAAGACGCATTACAGGAAGAGGTATTCAGCTTTTTGTCTACCGAGAATTTCTACAAAACACCAGCTGATGCGGAAGCTGCCGTGGTTGCAGCATATGCTCCTTTTGTTTCTACTGATTACTACCGTTATGGCTATTACAACTTAACACTCCTGGCCGATGATCAGGTTACTATTGGAAGAAATCCGCAGTTTCAGGCTATAGACAATTTTGATATTCCTGCGGACCATCCATTTGTTCGTGGTACCTGGCAGCAAATGTACAGCTGTATCAACCGGTCGAATACTGGTTTAGCCAGGATACCGGGGATCGCTATGAATGAAGAGCTAAAAAATGAACTCTTGGCCGAATGTTACTTTATCAGGGCATTTAATTATTTTAACCTGGTAAGGCTCTTTGGGGCAGTACCGCTTACTACTGATGAAATAAATAGCGCAGACAAGGTAAATTCGCCAAAGGCTTCAGTACAGCAAGTTTATAAGCAAATTACAGACGATTTGCTAAAGGCTGAAAGTGCTTTACCTGTGACCAGAGCTGGCGTTAAGGTTGGTCGGGCTACTAAAGGAGCAGCAAAAACTTTATTGGCTGATGTATACCTGACAATGGAGAACTGGGCTGGCGCGGCATCAAAAGCAAAGGAGGTTATCGATTTGAATAGCAATGTATTACTCGATAATTTCAATTCGGTATTCTCGGTAAGCAATGAAAATAATAAGGAGATTATCTTCTCTATTCAGTTTGATGGAGTAAATATTGGAAATAGTTTAGCTTCTTATGCTCACGCTGGCGGAACGGACAATCCAAATACCGGAAATGGTGTGCAGGTATGGTCTGTAGATCAAAAATCAGATATGTGGTTGAATTGGAATCTTAATGATAGCCGGAGAACTTTCTCTGTATATGATAAGTTCATTAACAGAGCGGGGAACGAAATTAGTGTATATAATACTTCCCGTCCTTTTCCAGCATTCGGGAAATATAATGCACCTAATGAGGTTTCTGGAATAAACTGTCCTTTTAACCCGATTGTTTACCGGTATGCAGATGTCTTACTAATATATGCAGAAGCTTTATCGCAAGAAAATGGCGGTCCAAACGCTGCTGCACTAGAGGCATTGAACCAGGTTAAACGTAGGGCCTATAAAAGGAATATCAATGTAATTTCTGATATTGATTATCCGGCAGGTTCAGATAAAGAAGCATTTAGAAAACTGGTGCTGTTGGAGAGAAGTTATGAATTTGTGGTGGAGAACAGGCGGATCTTTGATTTGATGCGAACCAGGCAATTTCCACAAATCATAAAACAGCTGGGAAAACCAACCAACCCGACGGCAACTTTGTTCCCAATTCCTTTGGCAGAAATAGAAACCAATAAAGCTTTGTCGCCTGCAGACCAGAATTTAGGATATTAATTCAAAATAGATACGAATGAAAATTAAACTAAAGCTTATGAAACCTGCCATAGCAGTGGTATCGTTTGTGGTATGCACTTTTATGATCAGCCTTGGCCTAAAGGCTCAGCATAGTTTTTCCCTTAAAAACGATCAGGTTGAACTTGTTGTTAACAATAAGGGGGAGTTGATTACTTTAAGGAACGCAGGGGCGGGGACAAACTATGCTTCGGGCAAGCCGATATGGAGGTTGTATTTTGATGAAGGCGAAATAAAAGACAATGAGGTTTGGGCCAAAGATAATGCCCCGGTTATTACCGCTACTGATGATCAGATATTGATTAAGTACGATAAAATACGATATAAAAACCGCCTGATTGCTATTGGCCTGGAGCTTAAAGTGAAGTTGAGCAGTGCTAATTACCTTATATTCTCTTCTAAAATCACTAATAATGAGGATAATATGGTGGTTAGGGAACTTCAGTATCCACTAGTTGCTGATTGTAATTTGCCTGCAGATTATGATTTGATCACTACAGAGATCGGTGGACAAAAATACAGTGACCCAAAAGAACGTATCAGAATAGCGAACAAAGCCATCGGAGGACCGTACATGGCCCCTTCGAATATATTCCTTCAGATGGAAAGCTTTTATCCGCATGGTCCGGCTGCAAACTGTTTTACTCTGGCTGGAGAAAAATCAGGACTCTATTTCGGCAGTCATGATCCTTCATTTGAAGATACTGGGCACGGCTATCGTTTGTATGGCAGCATAAAAGATGGCTTTAACAAGTTGGAGCTTGGGATTTATAAATATCCAAACTGTTTGCCAGGGGCAACCTGGGAGAATAATGCCAATGTTATTGCAGTGTATCAGGGAAGTTGGCGCAGAGCTGCAGATTTGTATCGCAATTGGGCGAATAGCTGGTGGAAACACCAGACTCCTCCACTTTGGGTGCAGAAGATGAAGGGCTGGCAGCGCATTATTATGAGGCATCAGTACGGGGAAACATTATTTACCTATGAGGATTTGGGAACAAGGGTTAAAAAGGTTGGAGAATCTGTGGGCTTAAACACCGTACTTACCCATGGCTGGTTTAACACGGGG
The DNA here is from genome assembly GCF_900176505.1 of Pedobacter nyackensis. GTDB lineage: Bacteria > Bacteroidota > Bacteroidia > Sphingobacteriales > Sphingobacteriaceae > Pedobacter > Pedobacter nyackensis. The sequence continues at coordinate 453,848 of NZ_FWYB01000001.1, forward strand.
CACGACAATATGTACCCGGATTATGTTTCAGATCCCAAACAGGGAGGAGATAAGAATTTAAAAAAACAGATCGCGGCATTTCAAAAGGATGGCGGAGCCGTTTTACTGTATTACAACGGGAAGCTGATTGATAAGGCGTCAGAATTTTATAAAAGTGGTCTTGGAAAGGAAGTTTCTATTAAGGACAATACAGGTTCTGAGGTAACGGAAGCTTATAAATTTAGAGGGCCGGGTACTTTTACCGGAACTTACAATTCCAGAACTTTTGTGGTGGCCGACGCAAGGCAACCGATATGGCAAAAAGAGTTGATTAAAATGGCCGACCAGGCAGTTGAACTGGGGGCGAAAAGTGTATTTTATGATCAGCTGGGAATGGCTGATAAGAGCAACTGGGATTTGAGCAAAAAGTTTCCGGTTCCCAGTATGAGTACCATTGCGGATAAAGGACTGGCGCTAAAAATGATTCATGAGCACCTGGATAAAAAGAATCCGGATATAGCTTTGGGAACTGAACATTTGTATGATGCGACTGCTCAGTATGTGGATTACATACACAGTTTGTATGGTGCCGCGAACCCGAATAATTTTATAGACTGGTTCCGTTACACTTTTCCGGAGATCATTTTGTCGGACAGGGAAATTCGTGATGATACAGACATTGAGAGACGGGTTAACCACGCTATTTTGAAGGGGTTGAGAAATGATGTGGAGATTTATCGTGCCAGGGCTTTGATCGACGAGGCGCCGAATTATCAGCAGTATTTAGGCAAGATCAATCAGCTCAAAAATAGATTTGAAGATCTCCTTTTGATAGGGAAGTATACCGATCAGGAACATTTTGAGATGAACAATCCGGTTGTCCAGGCCAGAAGTTTTGTCCGTGGTGATAAAATGGCCATAGTAGTAACCCAAAGTGAATTGGAATCTGCAAGTGCCGCAATTCATGTTGCTGATAACTATAGATATATGGAAAACGGTAGTGTAGGCGATGTGAAAATTTCGGGCTCGGGTAACCGTATAAATGTTGTTTTAGGGAAAAATGGAATAACTGTATTAATGTTTCAAGTTAAAAAATGACGATGAAGGAACTGGAAGGAAAAGTAGCATTAATTACCGGGAGCACGCAAGGCATCGGTAAAGGAATTGCCCATGTATTGGCAGAAAAAGGCGCGGATGTTATTCTAAATAGCCACGTGGAGCCAGATGTAGTCTCGCTTTTGTCTGAATTCGAAAAATACGAGGTGAGCGTGCAGTTTATTAAGGCAGATGTAAGCGATGAAAGTCAGGTGAAATTGCTTTTTCAAACCATAGAAAAGGAGTTTGGAAAGCTGGATATTTTGGTGAACAACGCAGGGACATCTCAGGCTAAGGATATTTTTGAGGTAGAATTGAGCGACTGGGATCGCATCATCAATACCAATTTAACTAGTTGCTTTCTATGTTGCAAAGCGGCTATGAGTATGATGAAAGTAGCAGGCGCTGGCCGTATTGTCAATATCAGTTCAGTAGTAGCCCATCGGGGTGCGCAATTTGGTCATTTACATTATGCTGCGACTAAAAGCGGTATGATAGGGATAACAAAAACCCTGGCCAAGACGGGTGCCCCATTGGGAATCCTCGTCAACGCTGTGGCACCCGGTATCATAGAAACTGAGCTGCTCTTAAAAACGCACCAGGGAGAAAAGCTTAAGGAATTAGCGGCAGCAGTGCCACTGGGCCTGGGCAAGGTGAGAAGTGTGGGATTGGCCGTGGCCTTTTTGTGCGGCGAAGGCGGCGACTATATCACCGGTACGGTGTTGGATGTTAACGGAGGTATGTATTGAGCACCATGGAGCAATTAAAGAAGGGGTTCTATAAATGGGAATTGCTGGTTTGGCTTTGGCTGGCTTTTTTTCTCAATCAAGCTGACAGACAGATTTTTAATGTAGTGCTACCTGCTATAAAAGATGATTTGGGATTATCTGATACACAACTCGGACTGGTTTCCTCGCTTTTTGTACTTACTATCGGTGTATTTATCCCGATAGCTGGCTTTGCGGGAGATATTTTCAGTCGTAAAAAGATCATTGTTATTAGTGTGTTCTTCTGGAGCTTATCAACGGTGTTTACTGGTATGAGTTATTCTTTGATCCATCTGATCCTTTTCAGAAGCTTGGCAGTAGGCGGTGGAGAGGCCTTTTATGCTCCTGCGGCAAATGCATTGATTGGTCAGTATCATCAAAAAACGAGGGCGCTGGCGATGTCTATTCATCAAACCTCTTTGTACTTTGGCGTAATTGTAAGTGGCTTGCTTGGTGGATTTATTGCCGAACGATATGGTTGGCATTATGCCTTTTTTATATTTGGATTCGCTGGTATTTTAATTGCTTTTTTAATTGCCTGGAGGTTGAAGAAAACTCCTGTTATGCAATATTCGGTAGCAAATACCAATAAATGGGGTTTTTTAAGAGAATCCAGTATCGCATTGTTTAAAAAGCCAACGGCCATTTTACTAGGTTTGGCATTCGCTTGTCTCGTATTTGTAAATGTGGGTTACCTTACCTGGATGCCAACTTTCTTGCATGAAAACTTTGGACTCAGTTTAACTGAAGCAGGTTTCTCATCGATGTTTTATCACCATATTTTTGCATTTTTTGGAATCATATGTGGAGGATTGCTTTCTGATAAGCTGGCCTTAAAGAATAAAAAGAAAAGATTGGTTATACAGAGTTTAGGTTTGTTATTGGGAGCGCCTTTTATCTATTTTTTAGGTGGCGCAACTACCGCTACAATGGCCTATGTGTTTCTTGGGGGATTTGGTTTTTTTCGGGGGATATATGAAGCCAATTTATATGCCTCATTATTTGATGTTATTGAGCCTGAATATCGGTCAACTTCGGTAGGGATTATTTCCATGTTTGCATTTGTAACAGGAGCCTTATCTCCGGTCATTCTAGGCTTTTTAAAGCCAACCGTTGGCCTTCAAGGTGGTATTTCTATATTGAGTATTGCTTATTTAGCCGGCGCTGTCTTTATTTATTTAGCCTTGAAATTTTTCTTTGACCGCGATAGTGCATTGAAACGCCAGGAAACAGCAGATTAAAAGAGAAGCTTTGGATAGCTTCAGGATCATTTTTTTTAAAAACATACTACTGAAAAATAAAACATACTACTGATGAAAATAACAGGTATTAAAACTTATATATGCCATGCCTACAGAACGAATTGGGTATTTATTAAAGTCTTTACAGATATAGATGGCTTATATGGTGTAGGTGAGGCCACATTAGAGTACAAGGAGCATACTGTAGCTAAGGCTTGCATGGAACTTGAAGAATTATTAATCGGACGTGATCCGCATCGTGTGGAGGAGTTCTGGCATTTGGCCTATCGAGATGCCTATTGGCGTGGGGGAGCAGTGTTAATGAGTGCAATTTCGGCAGTAGAGATGGCCTTATGGGATATTAAAGGGAAAGATCTGGGTGTTCCCGTGTACCAATTACTGGGTGGCAAGATAAGGGAGGCGATTCCTTGTTATGCCAATGGCTGGTTTGCTCCTGCTAAAACCCCGGAAGAGTTTGCGGAGAAGGCGCTTGTGGCTGTGAAACAAGGTTTTAAAGCGTTAAAGTGGGACCCTTTTGGTGCAAGTTACCTTCAGATTGAAAGGAAACAGCTTAACGAAGCCTTGGCCTGTATTGAAGCGGTTTCTGATGCAATTAAAGACCAGGCAGATATTATTATTGAGGCACATGGCAGGTTTGATATTCCTACGGCTGTAAGAATTGGCCAGCATTTAAAAGCTTTTGATGTACTCTGGTTTGAAGAGCCAATACCACCTCAAAATATAGAAGGGCTTGCTGAAGTTAAACGTCGTATTGATGTTCCTGTTTCGGCTGGGGAGCGGCTATACAACCGTTGGGAGTTCCGGTCGCTTTTTGAACAAAAGGCTGCTGATTTTATACAACCCGATGTCAGTCATGCAGGGGGTATAAGCGAGATCAAAAAAATCGCTGCGATGGCCGAGGCTTACCACTTGCCAATCTGTCCCCATAATCCAAGTGGGCCTGTAGCCAATGCGGCTACATTACAGTTGGCGGGATGTATCCCTAATTTTTATCTTCTTGAGACGATGAGTAGCGATGTGCCTTGGAGAAATGATATCTCCAATGAGAAAATTAAATTCAAAGATGGAGAAATGACCATTCCAGATGCACCAGGTTTGGGGATAGATATAAACGAACGTGAAATTGCAAAACACCCATACAAATCCTGCAAATTGAGGCATTATACAGGAACGCTTACTGATATCCGGCCTTCGGATGCAGTTACTTTTTTTTCATAGCACAATAGATTATTTAACTACTCATCAGTCTAAAATGAAACATATTTTCTTTCCTCTCTTATTTATTTTTGTTTTATCGCGGTATACCGCTCATAGTCAACAGCCGGTTAAGGATAAGCTTCATACATCGAAGCAAATCAAAATGGCAGGTTACTTAAACGATAGACTTCAATCGTCATATGCCCATAATATTCTCCATCAGGATATTGATCATTTGATTGCGCCATTTAAAAAAAGAACGGAAACAAGAATGTGGCAAAGTGAATTTTGGGGTAAATGGTTTACCTCAGCAATATTGGCATACCGTTATCAGCCAGGCCTGGCTTTGAGAGCGAAACTGGATTATGCAGTAAAAGAACTTATAGCTACGCAGAGCATTGATGGATATATTGGCAATTACGCTCAGGAAAACCGTTTACAGCAGTGGGATATTTGGGGAAGGAAATATTGTATGCTGGGCTTACTGGATTATTATGATCTGACCGGCGATGGTAAAATTTTAAAGGCTGCAAAAGGTGTTGCCGATAATCTCATGACCGATCTGGGCAAAGCCGGTGGCATCATAGTGACCAAAGGAAACTACCGTGGCATGGCGGCTTCATCTGTGCTGGAACCGATTTGCTTGCTGTACACCCGTACAAAGGAGAAAAAATATCTGAATTTTGCTGAAGAAATTGTAAGACAATGGGAAACATCGGATGGCCCGGGGTTGATTAGCAAGTCTAACATTGATGTCGCATCTCGTTTCCCAAAGCCAGAGAAGAACTGGTATAGCTGGGAACAAGGACAAAAGGCCTATGAAATGATGTCGTGTTATGAAGGTTTATTGGAGCTTTACCGTCTTACCGGTAAATCAGAATATAAAGAGGCGGTAGAGAAAACATGGGAAAACATTAGAAATAAAGAAATCAATTTGGCAGGTTCTGGCGCATCGGTAGAAATGTGGTTTGGAGGCGCTGCGCTGCAAACTGATCCTGTTTACCATTATCAGGAAACCTGTGTTACTGTAACCTGGATTAAATTGTGTCAGCAACTGCTAAGACTTACTGGCGAAGCTAAATATGCGGATGCTGTGGAGCAGGCTTACTATAATGCATTGCTAGGTTCATTAAGTTTGGACGGATTACATTGGGCAAAATATACACCCCTTGTGGGCGAACGCTTACCTGGAAGTGGACAATGCGGGATGGATTTGAATTGTTGTGAAGCCAGCGGTCCAAGAGGATTATTTAACCTTCCGAGTCATATCCTGATGCGATCTGCTGATGGTGCTAACCTGAATTATTTTGTACCTGGAACATACGCTTCGTTAACACCTTCTGGTAAAAAGTTCGATATGGCTGTTGAAACCAATTATCCGAAAAATGGATTGCTCCAACTGAAAGTCGGAGTACAAAAACAGGAACAATTTGTAATCCATATTAGAATTCCCGCCTGGAGCTTGAAAAATGAGGTCCGGGTTAATGGTGAACTTATTAACGTTAATCAGACAGGAAGTTACCTGGCTATTGATCGTAAATGGCAGCCAGGTGATCAAATTCAGGTAGAATTGGATATGCGTGGCCGTGTGATTAAAATGGGTGAAAAATTACAATATACAGCGATCATGCGGGGTCCTATATTATTGGCCAGAGATTCACGTGTGGGTGGGCCTGATTTGCTTACTACAGTTGCTCCATTGGCAGACAAATCCGGGTACATTGTTCTGGAAGAAGTTGCAAATAAAAATACAGAGCTTTGGATGCAGTTTAAAGCCACATTTATACCAGAAGGATATAAAGAAGAAAATCCTGTTCCTGTAAAAATAGATTTGTGTGATTATGCTTCTGCCGGAAATGGAACAGTTCATAGCATTTATAAAGTATGGATGCCTCAGTTATACAATCCAAGAGGACAGGAGAAGTAAATTTTATAAAATTGTTACCATTATGACGCACAAGAACGAAATCAAATGTGAAATTACCTGGCTTGGACAAGCGGGTTTTTTAATTCAGACGGATAAGGTGAGATTAGTTGTAGATCCTTATCTTTCAGATAGTTTAAGTGAAAAAGGAATTGAACGGTTATTTTCTGTGCCAGTAGCGATATCAGAATTGAATCCTGATATCGTCTGTTTTACACATGATCATGCTGATCACTTTGATGAACAGACGATCTTACCGCTTATTGCAATGTATCCTAGCTGTAGATTCATTGGCCCCACGAGTGTTTATGAACACTATTGTAGACTGAATCTTAATCCTGCAGCTTTTACGATTCTTGATTGTGAAGATGTCCATGCAGAAGATACATTACATGTTCATGCTGTAACTGCTTATCATACGGATAAATATGCGATTGGATTGGTCATTAAATTAGCAAACAGATGCATCTACATTAGTGGAGATACCTTGTTAGAAAACGGACTTCTTGAGTCAGTCTTAAAAACTGTTGATTGCCAGATTGATGTCGTGTTGATTTGTATTAATGGTAAACTAGGTAATATGAATGCTCATGATGCGGTTAAGGTTGTTGGCCAATTGAAACCAAAAATTGCCATCCCTATGCATTACGGACTTTTTGCTGATAATACTGTAGATCCGACAGTTTTTGTTGAATCTGTTGCCAGACTTGGAATTAAGTGTGTAACTATGGAGCCTGGAAAGCCTATGCAATTTTAACTTCGCTGGTGTTCGATAAACGATAACCTCTACGGGAGAGACTAAAAAAATCTAGTTCTCTCCCGTTTTTATTTTATTTACCCGTACTCAGAGGTATCTTATTCAGAATTCCTGCTATCGGTCTTTTAACACCTATTTTCCGGGTAAAGAAAACTGAGACCAGAACAAGAATAATAAGGCAAGTCACCGTAAGGATATAGCTAAACCTGATCAATACCTTACACCAGCTTAAATCCCTCATAAAAAATTCTTTGTAAAGCAGGAGGAACACACTGCCCAGATATCCTGCAGAATCGCAGATGTAAACAAAGAATCCTGCGTTGCCCTTTACCTTAAACAAAGCAATCATCCGGTCGAATATGACCACCTGGATGGGGGTATAAGCTAAAAACATGCCCATTCCGATCAGGAGCGTCCACCAAAACGGACTTAGTAAATTCAATTGAAAAAGTAAGGTGCTGCCGCCGCTAAGTATCAAACCTAATGCAATCAGGTACAGTGTAGCCCAAAAGCCACGGATGTTGTTACGGATGAGTGAAAGACTGCCGATCGAGACCAATACAATAATTCCCGAAATACTTTCTGTTAATGAAAGTACCCCTTTATCCCAGTGACTGTCTATCTCGTTCCAGATTTCGACAGAGAAATTGTCTCTAAAATCCCTCATGGTGGTAAGCATCATATAGATTAAACCCAAACCAAAAATTGCGAAACCATATTCGGCAATGACTATACGTTTATCTTTCTGGGTCATAGGCAGGCGTTCAGCCTTAAGTAATTTGTCGGCTTTTGAGGGTTCAGGAATTACCGAAAGCATCCATACAAAAGTGAAAAAGAATGGTAGGAACAGTAGACCAATGACGGCGGGCATCCAAAACTCAGATATAAAAGGCAGCCATTCATGTACGGTAAAGTATGTGGTTTTGAGTAAGCCGGAAGAGATAATCAGACTCACACTCAGACCCATCGCCAGCATTTCGGTAAACCGCCGGCCCTCAAGATAACTGAACACAATTCCCCAAACCATACCCAGAGGGAGCCCATTTAAAAACATAAAAAAGAAATTGTAGGGCTGGGGCACTGCTCCAAAAAGTAGTAGTGCCGCTTCTGCAAAAAGAATAAGACAGATAATTAGTTTTTTTCTCCCCGTTGCTTTAAGTTCTGAAATCACTTTAATGCCCACCATTTTTGAAAGCATATAACCCAAAACCTGAGAAATGATCAAAATTGCTTTATAGTCCAACTCAAAGAGCGTTAAATCGGTGTAGGTTCCGCTGGTGAATGGCTTTCTGAAAGCATACATGCAAAAATAAGTGCCAAAAGCAGCAAGCATGCACCAAATAATGAAGAAGAGCCTGGAGTTGGCCAATAAATGGTTTATGCGTTTCATCCGTAAATCTTTTTTATACTGGCTTCTGCGTATCCAGCTGATGAGGTCATGCCCTTTCCGCCAATGGCCGTTCGGATGTGTATGCGGTCTTGAATGTCATATTCAACAATATGCTTGCTATTGTGCTGGGGATAAAAACCTACCCAGGTAGATGCTATTTTACGTACATCAAAATTTACGATGCGTTGTGCCTCGCTGAGCATGAGCTCGTTAATAGAAGTGTTAATGCCAAAGCCCAGGTCCTCAGTATGGTTTACATCTGCATATTCATGTGAATCGCCGATGATAATGGAACCGTCAACCGCTTTTTTAAATAGCATATGTATACCCCATTTCTTTAATTCTGCGTAATGTTCAGGTAAGGAGATCTTGTTAAACGAAGGGCACTCCTGGAATGATTCGTATCTGCGGATGGATAAACCTGTCAGAATATTTCCTTCCAGTTGTACTTCGGGCATGGGATTGGTTCTCATCATCTGCAGTTTACAAAGTGTGATGCCACTTTCTTTAAACAGATCGGCAAATAAGAGTTTAAATTCGCCCCCGCTGCATAAAATTGCTTTATCAGCCATAAATGTCTGCCGGCTCGCAGTGGTAATTGACACATGATCTCCGGTAACTGAACAATCTAAAACTGCTGTAGAGGGCAGGTAAGTCAGGTTTGGATACTTGTTTTCTGCAAATTCAATTAAGCGATAAATCAGTTTATCTGGTTCAATGCTTACTTCCTGTGGAAAAAACAGGCCGCCTTTACAGTAATTCTTTTTAATAGCAGGCCACTTATCCTGGCAATTTTGTGTGGATAACAATTGCGAGTCATATCCTATCGTATCCATCCGTTCTTTTAGCTCATGAATCAATTGCAACTCATCCTGATCGGAAGGTATATAAACCGTCCCATTGTTTCTAACGCTAATGTCGAACTCTTGCTGGATCTCCTTATAGATTTCTGTCGACCGTGTCGCATAGGGCAGCCAATCTGACGACATACCCGAGGATACTGCCTGTCCAAAATTCCTTACTGAAGCGTTTATGGGGTATTGATCTTTTTCGATCAGTAATACCCTTTTGCCAATCCGGGCGGCATGTATAGCGTGAAATGTGCCCAATATACCGGCACCTATCACTATTAAATCGTATTGCGTGTTTTTTGTCATAACTACCAGGGCATTGAGAAAGTTTTCATATACGAGAAACATTTAATGGCTTCAATTACTCCTTCTTTTATACCTAATCCGGAATCCTTGATTCCACCAAAAGGAGAGTTTTCAATACGATAGCCAGGTACTTCATTGATGTTTACTGTGCCAACCTTCAGTTCCTTTACGAAGCGAATGGCATGGCCCATGTTGTTGGTGATAATTCCTGATGAAAGGCCGAACGCTGTAGAATTGGCAAGTTCAATGGCATCATCTATATCTTTAAACTTTAAAATAGGGGCAAGGGGGCCAAAGGATTCCTGCATTACCATTTGTGCATCTCTGGGTACAGCAGTAATTACTGTAGGTTCTAATAGTGCGCCCGTTCTTTTGCCGCCAAGCAGCACTTTTGCACCCTGATTAACTGCTTTTTGTATAACGTTTTCAAGGTATATCGCCGACTGCTCATCTATTACAGTGCCAACCTTTGTCTCGGGATCTGCAGGGTCGCCACATGTATATTCTTTTGCTTTTTCCACAAAACGGGTTGTGAATGCTTCAACGATACTTTCTTGTACCAGGATGCGTTTTACAGCAGTGCAGCGCTGACCGGAATTTCTGAATGATCCTTCAGCGGCCAGTTCAACTGCCAGTTCAAGATCTGCATCCTCCAGAACGATTAGCGGATCGTTTCCGCCAAGCTCAAGGATTATCTTTTTGTAGCCAGCTGTCTTAGCTATCATTTTGCCTACTGCAACGCTACCGGTAAAGGATACCACGTCAATTCTTGCGTCTTGCACTAATATTTCGGCAACCTCTTTGGTGTCCCCTAAAAGGACACTCAGCATGTGTGGAGGTAATCCTGCTTCGTACAATAGTTCAACAAAGCGGATGGCTGTTAAGGGCGTTTTTTCTGATGGTTTTAAAATCACGGGAGTCCCTGCAGCTAGAGCAGGGGCAATTTTGTGTGCCACTTGGTTTAGCGGATGATTGAAAGGGGTAATGGCAACAGCGAGTTTTAAAGGCTCGTAGGTCGTGAAAATCTTGCGCTGTTTGCCATTTGGCGAAATGTCGCAAGAATAGATTTGTCCATTGTCCTTCAGGCATTCAATCGCCGCGAATAGCAGCACGTCATGCGCTCTGCCAATTTCATAATTGCTTTCGGCGATACACAAGCCAGATTCTGCCGTAATGAGCTGAGCAAATTCTTCTTTTCTTTCCAGGAGCAAGGTTCTGGCCTTGTCAAGTATGGTATATCTTTCATAGCGGTTCGGTACGCTTCCGCCTTTTAGCGCCGTTTCAATAGCGGCATTGGTATGGCTTAATGTGGCGAGTTCCACCGTGCCTACCAAACGCCCATCATAAGGACTTTTAACATTTAGTTGTTGCCCTGAGGAAACAGGTTTCCCTGCAATCAGGGATGCTAGTTTTATGATATTTTCGGTAGCGATAATTTCTTCTTCTTTCATCTTCTCTGTTTAAATTGGATTACTAACGAGTGCCATTGACAGCAAAATCGAATATGTCGAAATTGCGGGGATCACATTGTGTTTTCATTTTATATACCCTATTTAATGGATGGGAAATAACCATTGGAACCATCTCTTCATATCTGCCGCCATGTGATCGAAGCGTGCCGTCTAAAGCTTTTAAATCATGATGCGCGGCTGTTTTGCCTACAACCACATCACGGGCCGACAGTACAAAAAGATCACCGGTTCTGTCTTCGGGTTGTTCCAGTATGCGGCATCCGGTTTCTTTATCATATACCTCAGTAACTCCAGGCTGTACAGCCAACCAGTTTTTTACTTCATTGATCTTTGAGGTTTCGTCCATATGAACAACCACATAAGACCCCAGCGCTCCATGGTGCTTCACATAAGGATCGGTAATGGGGCAGATCACACGGAAGCCGCTGCCAAATTTCTCTGTAAGCATGGTTTCGATAAATAATACATTAGGTGTGCCATCTTGTTTAACTTTAGCGTTCATCCCATGGTCAGCAGTGGCACCAATAACGGCACCTAGCTCAAGCATTTTGCCTAATTCAACATCCTGCGCTTCATAAAATGCCAATGATTCTTCTGTGTCAGGTGCATAAGTATGCTGCATGTAATCAGTTAATGAAAGGTATAAGAAATCGGCCATGCCATTTTTTATGAGTGCAACACCTGCCCGTAATACAAATAGGCTGGCTTCTGCACTGTAAATAGCAGGGGTTTTATGACCAATAACCGCTTCAGCATTTTCGATGCCATGTGTTTCCATTTTGGCTTGATCGGCTTTTTCCGCAGAGAATGCAATGCCATTCAATTTATAAGAGAGAATGTCGCGCAGTTTTTCTTTTGCAGTAACCACAGCGACTTTGCGACCTGCGTTTGCAGCTGCGGCCAGCAATGTTTCCGCTCTAAGGTATTCGGACGAATTCATCATGACTTCCTGGTCCTTTGCTGTATCGTAAAAGAAGTTGCCGCAAATGCCATGTACGGCCGGACTAACGCCTGTTACGATAGATGAATTGTTTACATTGGTAAAAGAAGGCAGTGCGCCACGTACCATTCCCCTGTAACCCTGTAGGGCCATTTTTTTAAGGTTGGGCATGCGGTCGTATGCCATGGTTGTATCCAGATACTCATCAGCCGAGCCATCCATGCAAATGACTACAATTGGTTTTGCAGGAGGGGAGTAGGATTTGCCATTAGCTGAAAAAGGTGTGGTTGAGATATTGTTCATTTTTGTGTTGTTAATATGTATTTAAGTTACTTAGAATTGCTTTTGCTTGTACATGTTCTTTAAAAGTGCTTGATGACTATTGTGTTTCATTTAGTTTGAGGAAGGAGCCGCATCACTGCGGCTCTCCATCCCACTATAAACCAACCTTTATTTTAAAAGCCACATGACCTGGTCTCTGTCGTCTACTTCAGCTCCGAATTGAGATCTGAGTGTAGCTCTGTAATTTTGTCTGTTGTCCGTGTCCTCAGCACTAGGATATGCCCAGCGAACAGGTATTTTAGTTACACTGTTTTCTGTTGAAAATTTATATGCTGGCACGCCGGTTCTTCGGGTCATGAAAAATGATTCCCAACCTGAATTTTCGGCAAGGGCCAGGTACATTTGCTGGTGTATTCTCGTTAGGCCAGCTGCACCTGTGATATACGGAGCTTTGTTGGTCACATAATCATTGGCTAAGTTGATATCAACCGTGTAAAAATCCATAGATGCTTTTACGCCATTATCGTAATGGGTTTTTGCTCCTGTGGCAATCCATCCCAAATGAGCAGCCTCTGCAATGTTCAATTCCTGTTCAATGTATCCGATCAAAATGGATGGCTGTCCAATAAAATTCCAGTAACGTTTTTCATTCGGAAGTGACAGATCTCCGTTTAGTTTGCGGGATACATTGGTTGCTCCGCTTGCGGAGATGTCTGCGCCTTTGTAAGAATTAAAGTCTTCCCTTACTGCAGTTTCATTGGTAGGGTTGGCTGCTAATGCTTTTGGGGTAGGATCTGCCACTTTTTGCAGTCTTGGATCCAAATAGCTTTTTAGCAAATCTACATAAGTGTCGGCCAATACTACGCTAGCCCTATAGGTGGCAGCACTTGGATTGTAGCTGGCTCTGAAACCTTCTTCATCTCTATGCGAGATTTGCATATTGTCGGTTGAACTGGCCATTAAAGGATATTGAGCAGGAGCGTTGACGATCGTGGCAAAGCGCTCTTTTACTTTTAAGTCTGCATCATCAGCCTTTTTAGTGAGGGATATCAGTACGCGTATGGTATAGGCATTGATCGCCTTTTGCCATTTTTTAAGATCTCCGCCATAGTAAAAATCACCGGGGATTGTCTCGCCTGGATGACTGCTGATATAAGCACCAAGCTCATTGTTGGCTTGGTTGAGCCAGTTTAGACATTGAAGGTATACTGATTTTTGTGTATCGTATTTAGGTTGCGGTATGGCAGCTCCTTTCATGGCTTCTGAAAGTGGGATATCTCCTAATCTTTTAGTCATTTCAACATAGTAGTAAGCCCGCAGAAACTTAGCCATGATGGCATATACAGGAGCATTTGTTACCACACTTTCCTGTTCCATTTTGTCGATGTTGCGGAGTGTCGCGTAACTGAAAGTAGTGCTGCCAAAACGGTAATTTACAGCTGCGGTATTGTCTGTAGACGACCATAGGTGGTATTGAGCGAAGATGTAATCATCAACAAAAGAAGACGTTGGTGTTGGTATTGCGCCAGTGAATAAAAGACTTGGTGGCACTTTATTTGGATTGTTGGGGTTTAATCTTAAATCATCAAAGTCCTTGCATCCGCTTGCCAGATTTATTGTGATCAATAGTACTATTGATTTTGCTATAAAAGTTTTCATCTTCAAAAGTTTTAGAAGTTAAAGTTTAGATTGAAACCATACGTGCGCTGGGCCGGATGCTGCAGAGCAGTGTCGCCAGTACTTAAAGTGTAAGTATCGAGATCACCAAAAGTTTCATCTTTGGTCCAGTAAAGTAGGTTTCGGCCAACCAGTGATATGGATGCTTTCTTAATAAATTTCTGTTTCAGGAAATTAGCCGGAAGGGTATAGGTGAATGTTACTTCCCTTAGCTTCACAAATGTTTTCTCAATCACATTACTTTCCCAGGCTCCTTTGTAGCCCTCGGCCCAGTTTTGATAAGCTACCTTATAGGTGTTTGGTTCAAAGGTTCTGGTGTCGGAAAGTACGTTTCCTTCCGGATCATAAGTGATGGAGCCACTGGTAATCTTTACTCCTGGTATTTGCATTGTTTTTGTGTTGCCGCCATTTGCGTAAGCGATATTTGAAAGCTCTCTTTCCGGATGTATGGCTTCCGGATGTGAACCCGATCGCCACAAATCTCTTTCATAAGCATCGTATGTTACGCCGCCAAACCTGCCGTCAACAAGGACATTAAGTGAAAAGTTCTTATAAGTAAATGTGTTGCCCATGCTCAACAGGAAATTTGCCTGGGTATTGCCAATTAAACGAACTACATCGGTTCTTCTTGGTAGTCCGTTAGCCTGGATTACCAATTGACCGTCAGGAGATCTTTCCCATTCGTTGTACCAGTAATTGTCTAAACGTTCACCTACTTTTGTTCTGCCTTCCTGTGTTTGTGGCGAACCGTCTGGCAGTGGAGGTAATGACGTAAGGTAGTTTCGCCCCATGTCAAAATTTACTAATGTTGACCAACTGAAGTTCTCTGCCCTTAGAGGAATGGCATTCAAAGAGAAGTCTACTCCTTTTCTTTGTGTTGTTCTTCCGTTGAGCTGAATACCAGTATATCCTGAGGTTTGTGAAAAGCGTTGTGTGAAAATCTGTGGGCCATAATTGTTCTCGTAGTAAGAGAAATCAAAACCAAACCTGTTGTTAAAAAAGCGTGCTTCTGCCCCATACTCATACGATTTGTTAAATTCAGGTGATATATCGGGGTTATCTAATGTGGCCGGGTAAGTTGCTGTCGGAAGGTTACGGTACCTGCTGCCGGTGGTGTAAGTATTGGTTGCGTTATAGAACTCGTAGGCCCCATCGCGAATATCAAAGTCGCCGCCAACTTTGGCATACGAGGCCCGCAGTTTTAAAAAATTGATGGCCTTGGGGAATGAGAATACATCTGTCAGTACTGTACTCAAAGATACTGATGGATAGAAAAATGAACTGTTCTTTTCGGGTAACGTAGATGATTTGTCCATCCTGCCAGTGAAACCAAGGAATGCCCAATTCTTGTAAGCCAAGTCAACTGAAGCGTAAGCACTGTATACTGCTTTCCTGTACTTTGAACTCGTTGGTGTCATCTTATCTACCGAATTACTCAATTTAAATATCCCCGGTACGACCAGTGCTGTAGTTGAAGCATCATAAAAATCGGCATTGTGGATACGCTGATTTGCACCTAAGGTGGCATCCAGGCTGAAGTTTTTGTTCAGGAAGCTATCACCATAACTCAGTAAAAAGTCAGTGTTGGATTCCAGCACTTTATCATGACTGTAGCGGTATCTTCCGCCCCGATCCGGAAAGTCGTAATTGTATATACTGACAGCGATTTTTTCTTCATCGGTTAATGAATAGGTGTTTAATGTTGTTCTGGCAAAGGCATTGAGTTTATCGCTGATTTTGAAATTTACCTTTAGGTTCCCCAGTATGTCGTTCTTTTGATAAGGTCTTTGCCATGCATGGGCTAATGCATAAGGGTTGTTGTATCTCCAGTTCTCAACAAAATATTGCTGAACTCCTTCTTTACCGGGAACCCAATAATCTTTAAAATCCCTGACGTCGAAGTGAGCTCCACCCCAGATAGAGAGGTTGTAGATGATAGAAGTTGGTCCATAAACTGCCCGTAAACGATTGTTGGAACTCTGATAATCATATTGCAGTGATCCTTCAAGGGATATCGCTTTAGATAGGTTCAAAGTTCCGTTTAATCTGGTGATGTTGATGTCCAGCTGTGAGCCTGGTTGGGAGGCTTTCGAATATTTATAAGTGTTTGAAATCACAAAGTGACCATGCTCTCCCTGGGTTTGCACGGAGAAGTTATTTGAAGTAACAATTCCGGTTTCCATAAAATTGCCGAGGTTGTCTGTTGATCTGGCTACCCAGGGTGTTGGAATCCTTTTTCCTGTGACTGCGTCGATGGGAGAATCATACTGAGCAATTAAACGTCCATCAAATTTTGGTCCCCATATGGAATAATCGTAATCGTTTACACCGCCACCGCCAGCAGCTCCGGTGCCAAAAGAATATTGTCCTGCATTTCCCGGACCGTACTCGCTTTGCGCTTTAGGAATCCGAATAAAATCGCCCTGAAAAGTAGTGGAGGAGTTGATGGAAACTGTTGTGCCGTTTTCAATTGATTTTCCTGATTTTAAGGTAATCTGTATAGCCCCATTAATTCCGCGGGAACCATAAAGTGCAGAAGCTGCAGCTGATTTCAATACTGTAACATTTTCTATATCATCAGAACTGATGTTCCACATGTCGGTATTGGCAGGTACACCATCTACAACCAGTAATGGCTTACGCCCTCTTAAATAGATTCCCGGATCTGAGAAAAAGTCGCCACCATTGTTGGTGATAGTCAGACCTGCGACCTTTCCGGTAAGCGATTCCAGCACGTTAGGAGCTATTGCCTTTTGTAAGGATTCACCTTTTACTTCCTGGACTGCATAACCAACGCGTTTTTTTTCCTTTTTAATACCTAATGCTGTTACAACCACTTCAGTTAGCGCGCTTGCATCTGAAGCGAGGGTTACATTGATTACGCTTTGATTAGCCACATTAACTTCTTTGGACTTGTGGCCTATAAAACTGAACACAAGGACTGCATTAGGCGCCGCGGTTAGACTGAATTTTCCTGATTCGTTTACTATAGTGCCGCTCGTATTGCCTTTGATTTTTACAGATGCACCCGGCAGAGGAAGGTTTTTTTCATCAGTCACTTTTCCGGTAACTGTGATGTTTTGGGCATAACCAAGCCCCAGAGTCAAAAGCCAGGTCACTACCGTGAGCAGGCTTGCTTTTTTAAAGGAGTAAAGAATTTTCATAATTTAAAAGTTTAACTTGGCTATACAATTGTTTAGTATTTGTACAAATATAAATACATTATGTAAACAATATGTTAAGAAATGCTAAACTCTTAAATTTATAATTTTAGGTAAATAATTATGTAAAATAGATTTATTTTGTTTTTATCGGCGTGCACGTTGTTTTTTAAGGAATATATTACATTAATAATTAATTTTTGAAAATTAATTATTTAGTATATGTAAACAAATTTAGTTTTGTGGGAGTTGTGGTTAGTCGTTTGTGATGAAGTAATAAACAACAAGCATAATTGCATCGGAATCTCCAATGTTAGAGAGGTTGTGTCCTAATCTTCCGTCAAAAAAGATGGAGTCACCTTCCTCCAGGATATAGTTTTTGTCTTCTATAAGGTAGTCGATTTTGCCTTTTACCAAATACTTATATTCAAAAGCATCTGTTACGACCATTTTATTGCGACGTGCTCCTTTTTTTAATTCCAGCAGTACAAAATCTACTGGTCCGCCGTGTATATTTCGTGTTAAGACCCGCTGATAACTAAATCCCTTTGCTGCTTCCTTTTTAAGCGGAGTGTATTCGCCAGCACGAATAACAAAAACTTTTTCGGGATGACTGGATGCAGATATATCTTTAAAAAATTCTGTCAGATCGATATTTAAGGAATGTACAATATTCATCAATACAGGGAGTGACGGGATGGTCCTGTTGTTCTCTATTTGTGAGATCAGTCCTTTGCTAACTCCAGCCCTGTCGGCTAGTTCCTGGATGGTGATGCTTTTTTCTTTTCTGATCTCTTTAATCCGGTAACTGATCTTTAAGATAATATCGTCTTCCATAAATTTGAATTTGGTCTAAAAGTAAGCAAAATTTTAGAGGGTAGTTGTTCCTTAAATGTAGAATTATTTGTGGTTTAGGTGAAGAAAGAGCGCCTGAAACTAAAATTAATAATATAGTAATACTAAACAATAGTTTAGTATTACTATATTTGGTTTGTGAATGTTAAAGCGAAATTCAAAATTATAATCATATGAAGAAGATAAATTTTCTGTACTTTTTATTATTAAGCTTAACACAATATTCTTTTGCACAGACAAATGTTAAGGCAGAGCACCTCATTATTGTTTCTATTGATGGGTTGCGGTGGCATGAGGTTTTCAAGGGTGCTGAAAAGGAACTGCTGTTAAGCAAAAAGTTCAATTCCCAGGATTCTGCTGAAAGAGTAAATAAGTATTGGTCGGAAGACGTACAGCAAAGAAGGATGAGATTAATGCCCTTTGTATGGAATACCGTTGCAAAAGAAGGTCAGATTTATGGAAACCGAGAGCTGGGTAATAAAGTGAATGTTAAGAATCCTTACTGGATTTCTTATCCTGGCCGAAGTGAAAATCTTACAGGCTATGCCGACCCTAAAGTAAAGTCCAACGGTCATCCTAATAATGAAAACAAGAATATTCTTGAATTCCTGGATCAACAAAAAAAATACAAGGGTAAAATTGTAAGCTTTGCTTCCTGGAATGCAGTTGGCCGGATTATCAATAGAGAACGCAATGGTTTGCTGGTGAACATCCCGGGAGAGAACATTTTGGGAAACCAGCTTAGTGAAAGCGAAAAACTGGCCAATGAAATCCAGCATTATGAACCGAAAATATGGGGCAATGGCGAACGTTTAGATGCTACAACTTATGCGCTGGCAAAATCCTATATTAGTGCAAGGCATCCAAAGGTGGTTTACCTGGACCTTGCAGACACAGATGAATACGGACATGAGGACAAATACGACTTCTACCTGGATGCGACTAAAAATATTGATGCTATGATTGGTAGTTTATGGAATTATCTGCAAAATGATCCATTTTATAAGGGTAAGACTGCTTTGGTGGTGATGACTGATCATGGCAGGGGTGAGGGCAATCAATGGACCAGTCATGGGGCCAGTATTCCGCATGCAAATGATACCTGGATGATAGCGATAGGCCCCGGTATAAAGCCATTGGGCGAGATGAAAAATTCAGGACAGATTTACCAGGACCAGTTTGCAAAAACAATGGTAAAATTGCTGGGATTTGATTTTATCTCTGTAAACCCCATTGGAGAGGCAATTGAAAGTGTTCTTAAATAATAGATTTTCTTATGAAATTAATTACAATCTCAGTTTTAGCATTGCTTGGGTGTCAAATCAACGCCTACGCTCAAAAACCGGTGTTTTATTTGAATTTTGATGATTTCAAGGTTAGGAAAAAAATTGTTCATAAAGACAGCGCTTATTATGTATCTGATCTTCAGCAATCCCAATATGCAAAAGGTTTAAGTGGGAGCGCATTAGATCTTTCTGCAAACGCGATTTTGAGAAGACCGGTTAAATTGAATAAAGGAGATTTGCCTGAGTTTTCTAAAAAATCTTCGTTTTCCGTGCAAATTTGGATAAAGACTATCCCTAATGCCCGTGTGGGAACCCCGATTATGGGCAATAAGATTGCTGAGGACTTTGCAACTGTGGGTTGGCAGATTTATACACAGGAAAATGGTGCCTGGGCACTTATCCTGAATGATGGCAAACATCGATATGATTATCGACCGACTGCAGAACGGCAAAGAATAAACGATGGTAAATGGCATCAGCTCGTCTTTACTGTTCAAAGGAACAAGCAGGAAATCTGGATGTACCTCGATGGAAAAAATACAGCTATTTATAATACTCCTGATCTCAGTGGTCTGGAAACTGCTTTCTCAACAGTTGTTGGCGGGTCTGACGAAAAATTTGAGTATGGCTCTAGTGGGCAATGGAATGCATTTAACGGTTTTGTTGATGAAGTAAAAGTATGGAATGAGGCCATCACACCTGTTGACGTGCAAAAGCAATATTTGCAATTTTTCCCAAATACGCTTACAAACGAAGAAGTAAATCATCCTGTTCATTTAAAAGTTCTTTCCTGGAACATCTGGCATGGGGGACATCGGTATGGGAAGGCTGTTGGACTGGAGCGTGTAATTGAAATCATTAAATCAAGTAATGCAGATGTTATTGGCTTGGTAGAAACTTATGGTTCTGGTGAGGTGATTGCCGATTCATTAGGCTATTATTTTTATCTGATCAGCTCCAATCTCTCTGTTATGAGCCGGTATCCGATTACTGAAACCATCCGGGAATTCCGTCCTTTTAATTTTGGTGGACTGAAACTAGCATTAAGTCCTGATAAGAAGCTTGTATATTTTAATACCTGGCTTAACTATTTACCCGATGTTGATGCTGGTATCCGGGTAGCGAATAAGTCTGCCGAAGAATTGATCAAGGATGAAGCTGCCACCCGACACGGAGAAATAAAGGAGATATTGAAGCGAATTGATCCTTATCTCAAAAACTCGGATAACATGCCTGTAATTATCGGCGGTGATTTCAATATGGGATCACACCTGGACTGGACGGAAGCAACGAAGGCAATCCATTTCAACCGGGTGGTGGAATGGCCCGAAAGTAAGGAAATGCTGAATGCTGGCTTTTCAGATAGTTTCAGACAACTCCACATCAATCCTTTACTGGACCCTGGTTTAACCTGGGGCATGAGAGCAGCCACGACCACGGATCTATATGGTGTGCGGGATAGAATTGACTTTATTTATTATAAAGGGAAGGATCTGAACCCAATAGAATCGAAGGTGATTGATTATCATCGCGTGATGTTTCCCTCAGATCATGCAGCAGTAATGACAATCTTTCAATTAAAAAAATAAAAATGGACAGAAAAGAGTTTTTAACAAAAACCGGATTGGCTGGAGGCGGCCTGTTTTTTGCCCGGTTCCCGGAGTTAAAGCCGGAAAGTAAAAAAGTCAGATTTGGGATGATCACGGATCTGCATCATGATATTATGCATGATGGGATAGACCGGCTGTCGGCTTTTATTAATGAGATGAATGAAGAAAAGCCTGATTTTATCATACAGGGCGGTGATTTTTGCATCCCTAAAAAAGGAAACGTTCCATTAATAGACACCTGGAATAAGTTTAAGGGAGCGAGGTATCATGTCATTGGTAACCATGATACAGATGGAGGATATACGCCTGAGCAGGTGGTTTCATTTTGGGATGCCAAAGCCAGATATTATTCATTTGATGTCAATGGTTTTCACTTTGTAGTGCTGGATGGTAACGAGCATAATGCAAGTGAATACCGGCCAAAAGGCTATGCGCGTTACATTTCCCGAGTACAACTGGACTGGCTTAAAAAAGACCTGGAAACAACGGCTTTGCCAACGGTTATCTTTTGCCATCAAGGGCTGGACAACGATTCGGGTGGATTGGAAAATGGCACCCAGCTGCGGTATGTGCTGGAGCAGGCAAACATAAAGGCAGGTAAGCAGAAAGTCATCCTGGTATTAACCGGTCATCATCACCAGGATTATTATAATCAGATCAACAAGATTCATTATGTACAGATCAACAGTGCCTCATATCAATGGCTTGGAGGCGAATATAAAGAAATCCGATATTCAGCAGATGTAGATAAAGCGCACCCAAATATTAAATATACGGTTCCTTATCAGGATCCGATATGGGCAATGGTTGAAATCGAAGGAAAAGGTAAGATTACCATTAAAGGTAAAAGAACAATTTTTGTTGGTTCTTCACCCGAAAAACTGGGTGTTAAAATGGAGAATTACATTTATCCTATTGTGCCGTACATTTCAGATAGAAAACTTGGCTAGTTAAACAGACAATAAATAACCAAATGAAAAGAAGAGATCTAATTAAATCACTTGGAGTTGCAGCCGGAACAATTGCATTGAGTAATGTTGCAGCATCAGAAGCAGTTTCTTCGGTAACTGAAAAGAAGAAAAGAGTTCTAAAGATTGCACACATTACCGACGTTCACATCAGACCAGAATACAATGCGGTTGCCCGTTTTAAAAAGTGTCTGGAAATGATTAAAAAAGATAAGGTAGATCTGATTCTGAATGGGGGTGATACCATTTACGCTGCCGATTATGAAAACATCACTAAAGACAGGGTGGAACAGCAATGGGCCTGCTGGAAAGAAAGTATTACTGTTGTCAAAGATATTCCTATGCATCATGTATTGGGGAACCATGATATGTGGTGGCAGGGTAAGGGAGATGAATTGTATGGCAAACCCGGAGTGATCAAAATGCTGGGTATCAAGAATAATTATTATAGCTTCGACCAAAACGGCTGGCATTTTATTATGCTGGATAGCAATCATCCCACAAGTCCCGGAATGCTGGATGATGAGCAATGGAACTGGTTTGTGCAGGATGTGCAAAAGAACAGTCAGGATAAGCCTACATTGATCATGTCTCACTACCCTTTATTGAGCTGTACTGGTATTACCGATAGTAAACCAGAGGCGAGAGGGCCGTTCAAAATCGGTGGAAGCTACAATCATCTGGATATCATGAAATTCATTGAGGTGTTTAATAAAAATAAGAACATCAAAATTTGTTTAAGCGGACACATTCATCTGCTGGATAAGGTCTGGTACAACGATGTCACTTATTTATGTAATGGGGCCACAAGCGGCTTTTGGTGGGAACCAGGTGATGATGGCAAAAGTGCCTACAAACAAACCGTTCCCGGATATGCTCTTCTAAACCTTTACAGTGATGGCAGTTTCGATCACGACTACATTAAATATGAAAGGGTTTAGATGATAAAGCATAATAAAAAAAGCGGCCCAGGCCGCTTTTTTTATTACGCTATTTGCGTTCTGGGGTATTAGTTTATTTCGAAACGATATCAATGATAACAGTTCTGTTGTAAAAACGTTCTTCAGGTAGGTTATTATTAAACGGTGCGCTTGCACTGTCCTCTCCTGAACCCAGCGTTTCAAAGCTCACATTACTTCTTCCTGCTTTGGCGGATGCCTGCTCAAGTATCTGTTGTGCCTGTTGGGCACGCTTTTGAGAAAGCTTATTGTTATAATCTTCACTGCCGATGATATCAGTATAGCCACGAATAGTAATAGTAGAACCATTACTGATCAAAGGTGCGACCACTTCCGTTAGAAATTGTTCGTAAGCTGCAGCGGTATTTGCTTTGTTGAAATTAAACAATACACTATACCTATTCCCGGTTTGAAGTATTTCTTGCTGGCTTTGTAACTGAACTGAACTTTCCTTTTGTGTCATAGTCCCTAATTTTGTTTCACCCAGCATCACCACTTTATAAACACCTTTTTCGTTGGTGCCAAGTATGCTTTTTGCAGCTATGCTTTCCTGGTTTTTAGTAAACGGTCCGAAACGCTGAACCTGTCCCTGCTGGTCCGTTAAATCTATTGTATAAGATTTGAGCAGTTCAGTTGCGCTGTTTACGTTAAATACAACATGACTGTCCATAGGGTCTGCCTGCGTTGTATTGATCTGCACCGGCTTCATCATTCCACCACCCACTTCCATCATCAATTTATCAGATGTACTTTGAATGTCCACCCTGCGGTCGCCGGCTCTTAACAATTCCAGTTCCTTTGTGCCACCGGGTTGCTCAGAAGGATCAACCGGCTTGGTACGGCCATTTATTGCAATTTTTGATGCTGGAATTTCAAATACCGTAGTCAGGTAGTTTTTTACAGCAGCCGCAAATTTCCTACCCTCCTCAGGACCAGCTTTTGAAGCCCCACTTAAAGTAATACTGATCTCAGGATTGGCTTTCATACGGGCACCGACAATGTTCAAGATATTATAATAAACAGATAACTGCCTTCCCGAACGTCCTGCCATATCTGCTACGACTTCGTTTTGAAGCTGGACTTCTTTAAAATCAACAGCCTGATTTTTTGAAAGTAGTGTGTAGCGGTCAGGCAAGGCAGTACTTCCTTCATCAAAAAAGACATAGTTGAGTAAGGGCAAAGTTTCACTAACGGCATGCTTTACCAGGATTTCTTTTGGTGCACGTACAGAGAAGCTCACTTCTTGCAGAGGAGCAACCGGAGCAGGTTCACTTGCGCGCACCGCTTTTCTGGCTTTCCCGAATTTTAATGCCACACCGGCACGTATTGTTGTTATCGACCAGCTTTCAATCTCTCTTACATCTTGTCCGAAGTAAGGATGATAGGAAACAAAGGGAGAAATCACAAACCTGGTGTTGCTTTCCGGAGCAGAAACAGGGATATCATATCCTATTCCTACCTGACCAGAAATTAAAGTTTTACGCACCTCCGAGAATTCGGCATTGGTATTGGGTTGTTTAAGCTGGGTGTAATTAAAATCTTTCTGTAAGTTCATGGCCACACGCGGACCGGCGAAGAGGTAGAAATTACCACCGCCAGGACTAAACTTAAGTGAAGGTTCTACTGTCAGGTAACTTACATTGGTTTTAAGATCTGCCGGACAATTACATGGGGCAATTACGCCATCAAACTTACCGCCGCGCCCGTCATACCCGAAATTAAGGGCAATGCCCCATTTGCTGCTTGGCTGGTATTCAGCCAGTATAGACCCAAAGGGACGGATTCCTTTTCCTTTATGAAACGCTGTCGGAACAATGAGCGAGGTACTGAGTCTTTGGGTTGTCCCGTCAAAGAAATTGCCATTGGCTGCTCCTGACACGCCGAACGACCATTTCGGTTTTTCGGTTTGTGCGCTTGCATTTGCGGTAATAAAAACGATTGCCAGTGAACAAATGAGGACTTTATTTAGGTTTTTATATATGGATAACATAACTGATTTTTTAGTTTGTTTGTATGACTAGGGTTGAATAACAGTACTGGCGTTTAAGGTAACAGCGGTTTGTGCCAATAACCTGCCCGTAACTTTTGCTCCTGTGTTTAAAGAGATCAGTGTTTTGCTCAGAATGATCCCGCTAAAATCAGTATTAGATCCAAGCGTAGCTTGTCCGGTAACCACCCAGAATATATTCTTGGCCTGTGCACCACCTAACAAAGTAATCTTTGCATCATTGTTAACGGTAAGGTCCTGCGCGATCTGGAATACCCAGGTATCATTAGGTCCACCTGTTAATGTAACACCTGCATTTGATATCAATACACCGGTAGACCATTTATAAAGCCCTGCGGTTAATATCCTGCCGCTGATATCTCCGGCATATAAGCCTACAATAGGTGCTGGGGTAACCAAGCCATTAGCGGTTGTAAATGCTGTTTCCATATCACTGACCGCTGTTGTCATATTAGCGGGAGTCGGAGCGGCATAATCAGATGCATATACTTTCCCGGTTACAATTGGCGTATGAGACGATTGACCATTAGTATCCATGATTAACCCGAAGCCTGTAATGGCTGTTGCAGCTGCCGGGCTTACACCTATATTACCAGTAACGGAAGTAATACCAGTGGTAGATATACCTGATTTTGTCAATATTCCAAAATCGCCTGCACCACCCAGGTTAATAGCACCTGGCCCTATTCCCACTACCGGGATTGCGGCAAAACTAGCGGTGATATTTTTATTTGAAGTCATGCTTATCGTCAATGGATTTGTAGAGCCTGTAGCATCTACACTCCAACCCGTAAACAAATAGCCTGCATTCGGAACAGCCGTAAGCGTAACCAGTGCTCCGGGGTTATAACTGGCTAGTGCCGGTGTTTTGGTTACCGTTCCATTAATCGCGGTAACAGTTAAGGTATAGGTATTTAGGGTAAAGTTTGCCACAAACGCCCTGTTGCCTGCCAAAGCAAACGTATAACTTGGACTTGTCGATACCGGCAGCCCCGTCGTTTTATCCGTCCAGTTGGTAAAAGTATAACCTGGATTTGTAGCAGATGTAATGGTAACCGAAGTGCCTGAAGGATATGATCCTTCGCCGTTGGTAGTACCGCCCGCAACAGGGTTGGAGGTTAAGGTTACTGCAAATTGAGCAGCCGGGATCGCCCTGTAATTGGCAACCAGGGTCCTGTTGGCAATAATTGTGAACTGATAACTTGAACTTGCAGATACCACGTTACCATTTTCTGTCCAGTTTACAAAAGTATATCCTGCATTGGCAGCCGCAACAACTGTAACAGAAGTACCGATGACATAAGCACCGGAGCCAGCGGTTGTACCACCTGCAGCAGGACTGGATGATAAGTTCACCGCAAAGTTGCCCGGAGGGATCACGGTGAAGTTTGCAATTAAATTTCTGTTGTTTGTAATGGTAAACTGGTAACTCGAACTGTTAGAAACTACGTTGCCATTCTCTGTCCAGCTGGTAAAAGTATAACCTGCATTAGGTACTGCAGTAACCGCAACGGATGAGTTCAGTGCAAATGTACCTGCCCCTAAAAGCGTACCGCCAATAGCTGGACTAGCCGTTAGGCTTACTGCAGGAATCGTTGTAAAGCTCCATAAATAGTCAGCCTCCATAGCGGTATGAAATACATCCTTGGCTCCTGTAGTAACGGTGCCTGAGTATAATACAAACGGGCTAAGCGGTACATTGGGCGTAAAAGTGAATACTTTCAAATTCGCTGTCGGCGAAATCTTACCGACAACGGCCGTTGTGCCCTGCTTTATGGTAAGTGTCTGGTTATTTATAGTTGTAGAATCCATATCCGTATTAAAGGTTATGGAAATCACCTTGTTCAAAGGTACATCAACAGCCTTGTCCATGGGGTCAGTTGAAACAACAACCGGACAAAGTCCAACGACTTCATCTTCGAAATCATCCTTTTTACAGGCACCAATAGAAGTGAGCAGCATTAAAATGCCCAAAAACAGCATTTGATAGATTTTTGAGTAGCGCGGGAGTTTGCGCACGGAATTGCTCCCCTGGATTTGAGTAAAGTTAGGTTTCATAATTATGTGATAAACTTGGATAAGAATCTTCCAACCGGGCTTGGTGATTTGAAAAATAGGAGGAGATGATTAGTCTTCAAGTACAGCGGCACTTGCAAAGGAAGTGCCTGTATATTTTTTGAAATGCCTAATTCAGCTTACTTTCAATAAACCCGCTAACAATAAGAAATAACGTTACACAGCTAGCGTGGTATTCCAATTAACGGTCTCGCAGGAAGATTAAATTAATTATTTAAGTAATTAATAAACTATTGGTGGCAATATTAAATTATTGATAAAATAATTTAATGATCTGTTTATAGGACTATAGTGTAAGAATCCAACTAGGTTTTTAATAATATGATTCCAATAATTGGCTGGAGGTAAGGTTTAAGATCAAACAGTTCGCAAACAGCATTGTTCTTAAAGAGCAATTGCTTTTCATATACGTACTGTATGGCATTGATCACATTTACAAATAAAGGTATTTACTGTAAGCAAGGTGATTTCTATATCGATCCCTGGCATCCGGTTAACCTTGCTGTCACCACCCATGGCCATGCCGATCATGTCAAATGGGGGAACAAAGCCTACCTTTGTCATGAATTGACTAAACCGATCCTGCAACATCGATTGGGTGAGCTCAATATTCAAACCCTGCCTTATCATAAAGAGATCAGTATTAATGGGGTTAAATTAACCCTTTATCCTGCCGGACACGTTATAGGTTCAGCCCAGATCAGACTGGAATACAAAGGAGAAATTTGTGTGGTATCTGGCGATTACAAAGTTGAATACGATGGCATCAGTACTGCTTTTGAACCTGTAAAATGCCATACTTTTGTATCTGAAAGCACATTTGGACTCCCTATTTACAAATGGCAACCCCAACAGGATATTTTTAATCAAATTAAAAACTGGATTTCTCTTAACCGCGATAAAAACCAAACTACTGTTCTTGTTGCTTACAGTTTGGGCAAAGCGCAAAGGCTGATGACAGGTCTGGCAGGTTACGGTGATATGTACGTACACAGTTCAATCGCCAGCTTAAACCAAGTTTTTTCTAAAGCAGGTGTAATCCTGCCAACTACCATTCCTATTACCCCCGAAACCAGCAAGGAAATGCTACAGAAAGGAATTGTAATTGTCCCGCCGGCAGTGGCTGAGGGGAAATGGATAAAGAGTTTAACTCATGCAGCGACAGGTATTTGCTCTGGATGGATGCAGGTTAGGGCAGGTAGAAGATGGCGCAGTGCAGATGCGGGATTTGCGTTAAGTGACCATGCCGATTGGCCCGGCTTATTGTCGGCAATTAAAGCTACAGAAGCAGAAAAGGTTTTCGTGACACATGGCTATAGTGCAATTTTTAGCAAATACCTAAATGAAATCGGGATTGAGGCAGAGGAGGTGAAAACACAATATGGAGACGAGGAAGAAGAGGATAATGTAGAGATCAATAAAGATTAAATGAAACGGTTTAGCCAATTGATACAGCAGCTGGAGATGAGCAACAAAACCAACGATAAAATGTTGGCTCTTGTTGATTATTTTAATGAGGCGGATGATATGGATAAGCCCTATGTAATTGCGATGTTTACCGGAAAGCGGCCGAAACGTCCGGTAAGTACGGCCTTAATTAAACAATGGGCCATAGAATTATGTAATTTACCAGAATGGCTTTTTGCCGAATGCTACCACAATGTGGGGGATCTGAGTGAAACGATAGCACTTATATTGCCGCCTGCAAAGTCAATCAGCAACCGTAAATTACATGAATGGATCGATGATCTCGCTTTACTAAACGACAAGGATGAAACCTTTAAAAAGCAATTCATTACAAAGGCCTGGAATAGCCTGGAAACCTCAGAGCGCTTTATTTTTAATAAACTGATATCAGGCAATTTTAGAATCGGAGTATCCAATAAAATCCTGGTAAATGCGCTTGCTAAACAAAGTGATACCGAAAGTTGCAAAATTATGCACAGTATTATGGGCAAATGGCTTCCTTCTGAGATCAACTATGCCGACTTAATTAGCGGCACACATGTAAACACAAACAATTCATGGCCATATCCCTTTTGCCTCGCTTATGCCTTGGAAGCAGTACCATCATCACTTGGAGAACCTCAGGAATGGCAAGCCGAATGGAAGTGGGATGGCATCAGAGGTCAGATTGTGAAACGCAACGGAGAGTTATTTATCTGGTCGAGAGGTGAGGAACTGGTCACCGAACAATTTCCTGAACTCCATTTTTTATTACAGGAATTAGCCGATGGTACTGTATTGGATGGTGAAATACTGTCTGTAAAAGATGGAAAAGTGCAGGCATTTAGCATATTACAACAACGGTTAAACAGAAAAACCATCCATAAAAATCAGTTAAATGATGCGCCAATAGGTTTCTATACCTACGACCTGCTGGAATATAAAGGACGTGATCTACGTGAAGAGCCATTGAGTAAACGCAGGCAATCGTTGGAAGCTGTTATTTCAAATTTGAAAACCAATAAGGTGGTCATGCTGTCGCCAATAGTTTCATTTACCCAGTGGGACGAACTGGCTAAACTTAGAGAAAGCTCCAGGGACCTCAACAGCGAGGGCATCATGTTAAAAAAACTAGATTCATCCTATCATACCGGAAGGAAGCGTGGAGATTGGTGGAAATGGAAAATAAATCCTTACACTGTGGATACGGTAATGATCTACGCTCAAAAAGGCAGCGGCAGAAGAGCAAATTTTTATACTGACTATACTTTTGCAGTTAGGGATGGAGATCAGCTCATCACCATAGCTAAAGCTTATTCGGGATTAACAGATAAAGAAATTAAGGAAGTAAATGCCTTTGTTGTAAAAAACGCCATTGAAAAATTTGGTCCCGTAAGAACCGTTAAACCGGAACTGGTATTTGAAATTGCTTTTGAGGGAATAGCAGAAAGTAAGCGACATAAAGCGGGTTTGGCTTTAAGATTCCCAAGGATTGCAAGATGGAGAAAAGATAAAAATGCAGATGAGATAAACACATTAGATGATTTACGTCAGCTATTACAAGCTACTTTATTACCTCCGGCGTAATGGTTTAAACCCAAAATTTCTGATATTATACAAACATGCAGCTGGAAAAAAGTAAAGGATACAAGAAGGTGATTAAATGGCTTAAACAGCATAAAAAGAAGCCGTTTAAATTTCAGACAGACGCCTGGCTCTATTACGCCGAAGGTTATTCTGGTCTTATAAATGCCCCGACAGGCTTTGGCAAAACTTTCTCTATTTTTCTGGCAGTTGTCATCGACGAATTAAATGCTGACCTATCTTCTGCTGCAAGCACAGCGGCGGTTAAGAAAAAAGGGAGCCAAATACAACAAAAACGGAAATCAGGTTTAAAACTAATCTGGATTACCCCACTACGTTCTCTTGCCAAAGATCTTGCACGTGCTATGCGTGAAGTTTGTGAACAGCTTGAATTGGATTGGCATATAGGCGTTCGCAACGGCGATACTCCTCAAAATGAAAAGCTGAAGCAAAAAAAACAGATGCCTGAGGTGCTTATCATTACTCCTGAAAGTATCCACCTCTTGCTTGCCCAAAAAAGTACCTTCAACTATTTTGATCAACTCCAATGTATTGTTGCCGATGAATGGCATGAACTGCTGGGCAGCAAAAGAGGGGTAATGACTGAACTTGCTATATCAAGAATCAGGGGATTGCTTATAGACCAACACCCCGAGCGTTTACTTAGAATATGGGGCATATCTGCAACCATAGGAAATCTGGAACAGGCAATGGACGTATTGGTACCTTATGATGAGGTACTGAAAACCATCATCAAATCCGATGTTGAAAAGAAAATAGAAATCCGTTCTATCTTGCCCGACCATATCGATATGTTGCCCTGGGCCGGACACCTGGGACATAAATTGGCTCATAAGCTTTTACCAATCATTCATAAGAGTAAAACAACACTCATATTTACCAATACCCGGGGCCAGGCCGAATTATGGTATCAAACCTTGCTGGCTCAGGATGAAAATCTGGCAGGTCAGCTCGCTATTCACCATGGATCAATAGATTATGAATTAAGAAACTGGATTGAAGAGGCTATTCATACGGGGGTATTGAAAGCGGTAGTCTGCACCTCATCCCTGGATCTGGGAGTTGATTTTAAGCCTGTAGATACCGTTATACAAATAGGTTCGCCAAAAGGTGTCGCTCGGTTTTTGCAACGGGCAGGTAGAAGTGGTCACTCTCCTTACGAGACTTCTAAAATATACTTTCTGCCTACCCATGCGCTCGAACTGGTAGAAGCTGCAGCAATTAAAGAAGCCGCTAGAACACAGGATATAGAAAGTCGGGAGCCTATAGTCATGTCTTTTGATGCGTTAATCCAATACCTCGTTACCTTGGCTGTTGGTGACGGTTTTGATGATGAAAAGATATTTTTTGAAATCAAACAAACGCATGCATTTAGAGAGTTATTGCCACAGGAATGGAAATGGATCATGCAATTTATCACTACAGGTGGTGATAGTTTAACAGCCTACAATGAGTTCAAAAAAGTAAGTAAAGATGAGGATGGCCTTTGGAAGGTGAAGAGCCGGCAGATTGCGATGCGTCATCGGCTCCATATTGGAACTATAGTGAGTGATGCAATGCTTAAAGTTAAATACTTAACCGGCGGTTATGTGGGTATGATTGAGGAATCTTTTATCTCGAGAATGAAGCCCGGAAGTAGTTTTACACTTGCCGGCAGAGTATTGGAATTTATAATGGTAAAAGAGATGATGGTGCTGGTTCGAAAAAGCAAAATGAAACAAGCCATTAGTCCAAGCTGGATGGGAGGTCGCATATCGCTAAGCGCTAACCTTGGTAGTATACTCAGGAAAAAATACAATGAAACCTTAAATAAAACCCATGGTGAAGAGGAACTGGATTTTATTTTACCCTTATTTGAACGTCAGGCAAAGGTTTCACACGTACCTAAAAGTGATGAGTTTCTTATTGAACTCATTAATACCAAAGATGGTTATCACTTTTTCGCCTATCCCTTTGAAGGTCGGCAGGTACATGAAATTATGGCTGCATTGATTGCATACCGCTTAGGGAGGATTAAGCCAATCAGCTTCTCTATCGCTATGAACGATTATGGCTTCGAACTATTAAGTGAACAGCCAATCCCCCTCGATGAAGCTCATATTAAAGCACTTTTTACTCCTGTAAACCTCAGCGAAGATATTGTTGCGAGCATTAATGCAACTGAAATGGCAAGGCGAAAATTCAGAGATATAGCTTGCATTTCCGGACTCGTATTTCAGGGCTATCCCGGTAAATACGTTGCGAACAAACACCTTCAATCTTCTGCAGGTCTATTTTTTAGTGTTTTTAGTGATTATGATAAACACAACTTGCTATTGCGTCAAGCTTATGATGAAGCATTTTACCAACAAATTGAGGAACCGAGGTTGGCAGCTGCCTTAAAACGTATTCAGGAGAGCAAAATAATTATTGTTAAAACAGATCGTTATACTCCTTTATGTTTCCCGATTAAGGTAGACAGCTTAAGAGATAGTATGAGTTCCGAAGAGTTAAGCCATCGCATTGAAAGGATGACCGCAGAATCAGAGAAAACAGCACAGGTGAAAAAGAAAAACAACCGACGAAAAGATGATCATTGATTGTAAAGGGGAACAGTTTATACTCAACAAGGAGCGGGCAATCTTTTGGGTGGCAAAAAAAATGCTCATCATCAGTGATTTGCATATTGGAAAATCTGCACATTTTAGAAGATCGGGTATCCAAGTACCCGACACCGTAGGTTTAACGGATCTTCACCGCTTAACTTCTTTGATGAAAGAATTTGAACCTGATACCTTACTCGTAACTGGCGACATGTTTCATAACAACATCAATAGTGATGCAAATGCTTTTGTGGATTGGAGAAGAGGTTATCCTCATTTAAAAATAGTGCTGATTAAAGGGAACCATGATGCTTTGAAAAACGAAGATTATGAGGCCTTAAATATAGAAGTACATACTAAAGAATTACTTTGTGCACCCTTCCGGTTTATACACGACCAACCCGTAGAAAGGGATGAATATTACAATATTTGTGGTCACATTCATCCTGGTGTCGTTTTGTATGGAAAGGCACGACAACAATTAAAGTTCCCATGCTTCTATTTTGGACAGCATTGTGCAATTTTACCCGCCTTCAGTGTTTTTACCGGATTAAAAATACTAAAACCACAAGAAGGTGATCGGTTTTACGCGCTTACCCTCCATAAAGTGATTGAAGTAAAGCGCATCAGGTAAACAATTTATTGTTGGGAGATGTTCTTCTTAAACGAGTTTTATGGACTTTAGAGTAGGATATGATGTAAACTTATGAAACACAAGCGAATTACATTTAAAGGCCTTTGGGGTTTGTTGAAAGCAACCTTTACCGGATTTGACGACCATAAGGTTACCAAACTGAGTGGATCTCTGGCTTACTATACCGTCTTTTCCATGGCACCACTATTGGTAGTGATCATTTCATTATGTGGAATATTTCTTGGGCAGGAAGCTGCCGAAGGTAAAATATACGAACAACTGGCTGGTTTTATGGGTAAAGAAACGGCATCGCAACTTCAGGAGATTGTTGCAAAAGCAGCCATCGGTGACAAGGGCGTTGTAGCATTTGTCATAGGAATTGTGACGCTACTTGTTGGGGCGACGACGGTGTTTGCAGACATTCAGGATTCCATCAATTTCATATGGGGACTTAAACCCAAGCCCAAACGAGGTTGGTTAAAAATTCTGCAAAACAGGTTTCTCTCTTTTTCGGTGATCATTAGCCTGGGTTTCATTTTACTGGTGTCATTGGCGGTTACAGCTTTGCTCGATGGTTTTAGTGTGCGCCTTCAGGCCAGGTTTTCTCAAGTTTCGGTAATCTTGTTTTATATACTGAACCAGTTGCTGACCCTGACGGTGATCTCGCTCATTTTTGGTGTAATTTTTAAAGTACTTCCAGATGCGGTAATCAAGTGGCGGGATGTGGTATTTGGGGCTATAGTTACAGCATTGCTGTTTATGCTAGGCAAATCCGGTATCTCCATTTATATTGGACAAAGCGATGTAGGCAGCACTTACGGAGCCGCAGGCTCACTAGTCATTTTATTATTGTGGACCTATTATTCTTCCATCATTTTGTATGTAGGTGCAGAGTTCACAAAAGCGTATGCCATTGCTTATGGATCAGAGATTCGGCCATCGTCCTACGCCGTGACTACTAAAGAAATTGAAGTAGAAACAGGTAGTAATTCTATTCAGGAAAATGCTTCATGAACCGGCTGCTATTCCAATTTCATCCATGACGCTTTAGTCATTTCGAATTTAATTTCTTTTTCGCCATTCCATCCAATCTCTTTCCATCCAGATTTTTCATAAAATCCGGCTGCTCTGGTATTGGGGACGGTTCCTAACCAAACACTATCCTTTCCATTAGAAAAATACCAATTCAGTATTAAATCCTGCAATCGCTTTCCAATGCCTTTTCCTTCGAATGCCGGCGATAAAAACAGCGCCCAGATGTTTTCTTCCTTTAAATCAACTATGGAGAATCCTACTATTTGACCATCAATTTCGCATACCCAACCTTTACCTCTTACAGTTAAAAATTCTACATAATCATCATATGTTATCAAATCTGGATTAGATAAAGTGTTTTCGGTCACCGAATTTCTGACAACATGAATCTGTTGTATATCTTCAATTTTTGCTTCTCTAAAATCCATGTGGTTTATAAAATTATTCTAGTTACACTTGTTTCGTTCCTGCATCAATTGTGCTACTTTGTGTCACCTAAAGTATGATTTTATTTCCTTTTCGGTTAAAAGAATATTTTGTAAACAATTTATATTGGAAGGTGTTCTGAGTTAAGAATCGTAACGATATGAAACCATCATGAGCAAACGCTCACAAATAGCGATGAATATTGCTCATGATAGCTTCATTACCATTGAAAACAAAATTATATTCCAATGAAAAATAAAAAATTGCATGCATTTTTTACGCAGGCCTCTTCAGGAAGAAAGCCTGTAGTTATTGCTTTATTGACTGGTTTGGCGGTTGTGACCGTGCTTGGTGTTTTACTTACATCTGAAAGAGGTCAGAAGCTTAGAGGAAGAGTTCGAGATTTGGCTGGAAGGGTAGAGAAGGACATGGCTGAGGAAACGGAACAAATTCAAAATAATCATCAGGGATATATTACCCATAAAAGGCCTAAATCGGATATTAGAAGCCTGATCCATCCAGGATACACAGAGGAAGCACATACTGAACAGGGCCTAAGTTTTTAATGTAAAAGGGCTGTCCATCCAGACAGCCCTTTACTAACCAAATATAAATTAAACGAGCAAAGTTTGTGCTTCTCAGCATGAAACTTTAATAAAGCAGGCTGCAATGAGTAGACAGCCGTGATTTGCTTTGACGTCATGAGCGGACTCGAACCGCTGTAGAAGGGTTATGAAATCTTCGCCTAGCCACTCAGCCACATGACTGTTTTTGATTGGTTTTTGCCAACCCATGGGACAAATGTAAATAAATACTACTAAAATAGTAGTATTTATTTTAAAAATTATTTTAATGGCCAATTCTATGGTAAAAGGTGGTTTACAATATCTAATTTTCAGTCAGTCACCAATACTTTTGAATTCGTTTGCTAAGTTGTATAATATAGCTTTCTAACTATGCCAACAGGAGGTTGGAGCCGGCGAGCTTCACATTTCTGTGAAGCTTTGTTTGTTTAAAATATTATGGAAATAACTTTTCCTGAAAAAAACTGATTAAATTGTCTTGTAAAGGTCGTACAAATAGAAAATTATTAAAAAAAAGAAATGAAACCATTAATCGTATTGCTTCTGGTATTTTGTATAGCTCTCCTAATAGTAAGAGCTATTAGCGGTAAATATGACATTGCATTTTCAGGAAGAATTGCAATGTCTTGTATGCTGGTATTCTCAGCGATCGGGCATTTTGCTTTTACCAAAGGAATGTCATTAATGATGCCCCAATTTATTCCCTTTAAATTACAAATCGTTTATTTGACTGGGGTTTTAGAAATCATTTTTGCAGCGGGACTTTTACTTCCCGATTTTCAGGTTTTAACTGCTTGGGTACTGGTGGTTTTTCTAATCTTAGTACTTCCTGCAAATATTTATGCTTCAATAAAAAATGTGAACTATCAAAAAGCAACATTTGATGGGAATGGATTAGCCTACCTATGGTTTAGGATTCCTTTGCAATTTCTTTTTATTAGTTGGATATATTTATCCGCTATGATCTGATTAGCAGTTGATCTATTTTCAGTTGCATGAGTTGTTGTTCCGCTGGAGTTTTTGCTAATGCCTTTGCCCTTTCAAAACACGCTATTGCCTTACTCTTATCTACATTTTTATTAAGTTCTCCTAGCAGAACAAAATAGAAATGATTATCCTCCAGTTTTAACTTTTCTGCTTCGGGCAGGGCCACTTCAGCTCCATTCGCTTTGTACAAGGCAAATGTTCTGTTGAGTGCAGCTGCGGGGGAGTAGTTGATCATTAAAAGCTGATTGTAAAGTTGTAAAATCTCTTCCCATTTTTCTGCGGTATCTTCCTTTATACAATGACAATAAGCAATCCTGGCTTCGAGGTGATAGGTGCTTAATTCTTCTCCTATGGCCGACAGGTTCAAAAAATGAATGCCCTGACTGATTAGTTCTTTATTCCAGATATCTTCGTCTTGCTGTTCGTATAAGATCAGTTCGCCTTCGCCACTTTGGCGGGCATCAAAACGTGAAGAGTGGAAACACATTAACGCAATCAACGCATTTGTTTTAGGCAGATTGGTTTTGTCGTATTCCGTAAGCATTACACCTAAACGTAAGGCCTCTATGCAGAGGTCCTTTCGCAGAATCTGGTTCTGGGTTTTAGAATAATAACCTTCGCTAAAAAGCAGGTAAATAATATGAAGCACATTATCCAGGCGCTTGGTAATTTCACGCTCGGCAGGAAATGCAAGTTGAATCTGCTCCGTGCGTAGCTTCTCTTTTGCCCTGAACAGTCTTTTGTTGATGGTTTCTTTGTTCGATAAGAAGGCTTCAGCTATTTCATCAATGCCAAAACCACAAAGGATGCGCAATGCAAGTCCGATTTGAGCCTCACTGGCAATAGCTGGTGTGCAAATGGCAAAGAGCATCTGCAGCTGACTATCCTTGATGTTTTGTTGTGAAAAGCTAAATTCATCAGTATTATCCTGCTGTTCTTGCTTTCGGTTAATTTCTGGAATCACCTTATCTTCAAAAATTTTATTTCTTCTGAAATATGAAAGGGTTTTTTGCTTGGCTACTGTATAAAGCCAGGCCTCCGGATTTACCGGTATCCCCTTTGTTTTCCAGGTCTCCGTAGCCAGCAGGAATGTTTCGCTAACAATATCTTCGGCTATTTCTATATGTTGCAGGCCAAAGCGTTTACTGATTACCGCAACCATCTTGGAAAATTCCTGTTGGAATAAATGCTTTAAATGATCCTGTTTCATAATTAATTAGGAGAGCAGCTATAGAAAATACAGCTGCTCTTGTTTTTATTTTAAGCAAATATGGGTCTTATTTCAACACTTCCATCTGCATCCAGCGCCGGACAACCATGTGCTAAAGTTGTTGCTTCTTCCAGACTATCGGCAGTAACCACAATAAAACCGCCTAATCTCTCTCTGATCTCTACAAAAGGACCATCAGTAACCACACCACCTGGCTTAAGCACTTTACCGGCTACCTCCAGACGGGCACCATGGTTTTTAAATTTTCCTTGTGCAGCTATTCCACCTATCCAATCATTCCATTTTTTGTTTATCGCCGCCATTTCTTCTGCTGAAGAATTGCTATAATCATAACTGGGCTGGCGAAATATGAATACGAAGTCTTTCATCTCAATTGCTTTTATAATTTTTGAATATAGGAATTTGATTGTATTGCGTTAATTTTTATTTGCCGGCACTTTGTGCTGACCAACGGTATAACTTCCGGCTACAGTACGGAAGGAGATATTGATGCGGTTGTAACTGTTGATAGTCGTGATGGCTAATGTCAGGTCGATCAATTCTTCTTCAGAAAACTGTGCGCTGGCAATTTCATAGCTCTCGGTGTCTACATTACCATCTTTAATCAAGGTAACGGCTTCTGCCCATTGTAGCGCAGCACGTTCACGTTCGCTAAACAAGGGTGCTTCGCGCCAGGCGTCAAGCAGAAAAAGACGTTGCGGCCTTTCGCCTATGGCAAGTAAGTCTTTCGAATGCATATCCAAACAATATGCACAACCATTAATTTGTGATACCCTGAAATAGATCAGGTGTAAAAGCTCTTGTTCAATTGAACATTTACCAAGATAGGCACCAATACCATACATTGCTCTCATTGCATTCTGGCCTTTTTCAAAGGCATTAATTCTCTGTTCCATTTTATTATTGTTTTATAGTTATTGATTTATACTACCATAATGCATGAGGTTAAAGAAATTGGACAGGACGAAGAATGTTTTTTTACATTTGTTACGATGATAGATAAGTTTTTAAATTTTGTTGCCACAAGAACTGCATTAACAGATACTGATATAGCCCTTTGTAAAAAGTATTTTGAACCGGTATTATTCCCTAAAAACAGGATTATTGAAGAGCAGGACAAAGTTCCTAAATATCTCTACTACATTGTCTCTGGATACTTACGCTTATTTCATTATAATCAAAACGGAGATGAGGTAACCACCCATATCAACTGCCCTCCTGGATTTTTTACATCTTACTCCAACTTCATCAACCAGACAAAGTCCGATGAAAATGTGGAGTGTATTACGGAATGCGAGTTGCTCCGGATTACTAAAAATGATCTGGATGAAATCACTTCCAAAAGTTCCTCAATAAAGGATTTCAGTATTTTTGTCTTTCAGCAATCTCTTACTTACAACGAAAAGAGATCCAGAGAGCTTGGAACCTTATCAGCTGAACAACGCTACCGCAAATTGATGGAAGAACATCCGGATATTTTACATAATGTGCCAATTTCATATATAGCCTCCTTCCTGGGGATGAAAGCTGAAAGCCTGAGTCGTATACGCAGGAAAATAACTAACTAATTTTCAAACCTCCATTAACTAACAAAAGTCAAGTAGATTCGAATACAGGCTCCCGAACTTTGTCTGGTATTAAAAGAATATATTATGACACAAAAAAGTTTAGCCTTAGTATCCGGAGCAAACGGACACTTGGGTAATAATTTAGTCCGCTTCCTGATTAAAAAAGGGATACCCGTAAGGGCTACTGTAAGAAACATAAAAAACAAAGCGCCTTTTGCAGGGCTGGATTGCGAAGTGGTTCAGGCAGATATTACAGATAAGGCATCATTTGTACGCGCATTACAAGGCGTCGAAACCTTTTATGCAGTGGGTGCCTCATTTAAACTTTGGGCAAAAGACCCCAAAAAGGAAATCTATGATGTCAATATTCAGGGGACAAGAAACACTATCGAAGCCGCAGCTGAAGCAGGCGTAAAGCGTATTGTGTATGTTAGCTCCATTGCCGCGTTGAATTACACTACACTGCCAACAAAGGAAAGTTACGGCTATAATACCGACCGTAGGGACATGTACTACAATTCAAAAAACGATGGCGAAATACTGGCATTTAGTCTGGCAAAAGAACTTGGAATTGAATTGGTATCGATTATGCCGGCTGCAATGATTGGCAGTGAAGCTTTTTTGCCCTTGAATGTTTCCTATGGTATACTAAAACTGATATTGAACAAGGAAATTCCCGTTGACACCAGGATCGCTCTGAACTGGATAGATGTAAAAGATGTGGCAGAAGGCTGTTATTTAGCCGCGATCAAAGGGCGGGACGGGGAACGTTATATTCTGGCTAATGAGCAATGTATGACCATTACCGACACTAGTTTACTTGCCAGTAAGCTATATCCCGAATTGAAATTGAAAGTGCCAGGAGCTGTTCCCAAACCTTTACTGTTCGCTATTGCGGGACTAATGGAACTCATATCGAAATTAAGCGGAAAAGCCCCTTTATTGACAAGAAAGGATATTGCAATGTTCTCTGGTCTGCAACAAAATTTCGACATTTCAAAGGCCAGAACCGAATTGGGCTTTAACCCGAAAACACCGGAACTGGCAGTTGAGGAAGCTCTGGTATATTTGATTGAAAACAAGCAATTGCTTGGAAAATAAAAGACTTCAGAGCCCTGTCTTTTTATTTTCTATTAATTACTATATT
Source organism: Pedobacter nyackensis (assembly GCF_900176505.1). Lineage (GTDB taxonomy): Bacteria > Bacteroidota > Bacteroidia > Sphingobacteriales > Sphingobacteriaceae > Pedobacter > Pedobacter nyackensis. The sequence goes on from NZ_FWYB01000001.1 coordinate 493,915, forward strand.
TAGGTAAAACAACAGCTATGAGCCAGATTAATAAGGAAGATATTAAGCAGGAAGTATTTGATCTTTATGATGATTATGCACATGAAAGGCTCGACCGCCGATCTTTTGTACAGAAGCTATCTTTTTATGCAGTTGGCGGACTTACCGTGCCCGCACTGATGAGTTTTTTGATGCCGGAATACCAGGACAATGTAGAGGTGAAGCCTGACGACCCTCGCCTGAAATCTGAATACATTAATTATTCCTCACCAAAAGGAGGTGAAACCATCAAGGGATTGTTATCTAAACCTGTAGCTGCCAAGAAGAAGCTGGGCGGTATTATCGTGGTGCATGAAAACCGTGGATTGAATCCTTACATTGAAGATGTTGCCAGAAGGGCTGCTCTAGCTGGATTTATTTCGCTGGCACCTGATGCGTTGTCGCCACTTGGAGGCTACCCCGGTAATGATGATGAAGGGCGTGCACTACAAAGTAAGAGGGACAAGGGGGAAATGGAAGAGGATTTTATAGCAGCATATGAGTATCTTAAAAAGCATAAAGACTGTAACGGTAAGGTTGGTGTGGTAGGTTTTTGTTTCGGTGGGGGCATAGCTAATATGATGGCTGTTCGGATACCGGAACTTGCTGCAGCTGTTCCTTTTTACGGCAGTCAGCCTGCGCTGGCTGACGTACCTAAAATTAAAGCACCTTTAATGCTGCATTACGCATCTCTGGATACAAGGATTACAGCAGGCTGGTCAGCTTACGAAGCCGCCTTAAAAGAGAATGGTAAAAAGTATCAAGGCTTTGTTTACGAAAATGTAAATCATGGTTTCCATAATAATAGCACACCTCGTTATGATAAAGCAGCCGCAGAGCTTGCCTGGAAGCGTACAATAGATTTTTTTAGTGAGCATTTGAAATAATGGATTAGTCCTGTTTTTTTTTGTTCCGGTTCACCCTTTTTTGGTTTCTGTTCGCCTTCATAAGGAATAAACCTTTATACTTTATGAACAAAACCAACTATTCCAACGTGTTGAGGTGTTTTGCTTATGCTGGAGTTATCTGTGTAAGTTCCCTGCAAACCATAAGGGCACAAGATCTGCAGCCGGACGCAGCCGCAATTCGGAAAGCTACGGTATTAAATGTGATCCGGAATCTGGAGCACAAACATGTGCGCCCAAAAGCCATCGATGATAATTTTTCAAAAATTATCTGGAAAAAGTACCTTGAAAACCTTGATCCCAATAAGGAAATATTGCTGCAAAGCGATTTACAGCAATTGAGGAGATATGAATTAAGCATTGACAACGAACTGAAAGAAGGACAAACTGCGTTTTTTACAGCTGCGTACCAAATTTATCAACAAAGGTTAAATGCTGCCGCCGCCACATATAAAAGGATATTGGAAAGTCCTTTTGATTTTAAGAAAGACGAGTCTATTCAGTTGAGTGGGGAGCTAAGGAATTTCGCTGACAGTCAGGCTGCATTGACACGGTTGTTGCAAAAGAAAGCTAAGTACCTGGTGTTGAAAAAAATGTCAGACCTGAGTAATGGTAAAACTAACAGTCCTGCGTTAGAAAAAGAAGCAAGGATAAAAGTAGACAAATGGGTTTCCAATACATTTAAAAATCTTACAGGCCAGTCGGCGTTAAATGAAAGATTTAGTCAATACATCAATACCATTACGCTTGAAGTTGATCCTCATACTTCTTATTTTCCCCCGGTGAAGGCCAGGAGTGTCAATGACCAGATGGCAAAACGATTCTATGGCTTGGGATTAGAACTTCAGGATAAAGAAGGTGATGTGTTTATTAAAGCGTTAAGACCAGGTGGTGTAGCCATAAAAAGTGGATTAATAGACGTCAATGATAGGATTTTGAGTATCAGTGATGCAAAAGGGACTATGCTTGATGTTGCGGGAATCTCAATCACTGATATCTCGGATATGATCCGAGGCGAAAAGGACACTGAAGTGTCCTTGGGGCTGTTGAAAAGTAGTGGACTGGAGAAAACCGTTGCACTGAAGCGAAGCGAAATAAAGGACGAGGAAGGGAGAGCCAGGAGCGCCATTATTGAAAAGAACGGTTACAAGATTGGCTACATTTACTTGCAGGAGTTTTACGTCGATATGGTAAATCCTGCTGGAATCCGTTCTGCTGATGATGTGCAAAGGGAGCTGATTAAATTAAAAGCGGAAAACGTGAACGGAATCATTTTTGATCTGCGCAATAATGGTGGCGGATCATTGGATGAAGTGGTCAAAATGAGTGGTTACTTTTTAGGGAAAGGGCCAAAAGTTCAAATTAAGGACGCCAATGAACTTAAAATACATACCACAAATGCAGCTCCATTGTACGAAGGCCCTCTTGTTGTTTTGGTGAACGAACAAAGTGCCTCGGCTTCCGAAATATTTGCCGCTGTAATTCAGGATTATAAACGTGGAATTATCATCGGTAGTCCATCAACCTATGGAAAGGGAACTGCACAAGCAACGCTCCCAATGGGAAAAATGGGAGATAAGGCCAAGGGAACGCCAAATATAAGTTATGGTTCTTTAAGGCTTACCCAGCACCAGTTTTATAGGGTTAATGGTGCTTCAACACAGTTAAGGGGTGTAAAGGCAGATGTAATCCTACCGGGAAAACTGGCTTATCTTAAGATCAGAGAAAAAGACAATGCAACAGCGCTGGCCTGGGATAGTATTCAGCCAGCGATTTATACAGAATTTAATAAAGCGACAGTCTGGAATAAGATCTTACATTTAGCAAAAGAATCAGTTGGGCAGGATGAAAAATTTAGTATTGTAGATGAAAATAGTAAATTGCTGATGCAAAACCAGCTAAATCCTGTAAGCCTGAACTTAGATAAATTTAGTAAGGAACAAGCCAGATTGTCTGCATTTATTCGGAATATTGACCAGGCAATACTGCTGCCTGAATTTAAAAAGAATAAAGTGAAGGGAACGCTGGATCAAAGTGTCGATCCAGGTAATGAATGGTACAAGAAATGGACAGAAGGTATTTCGGCAGACATATACCTTGACAAAAGTCTGGAAATTATAAATAAAATTATAACGGTTAAATAACCAAAAAATATAAAATGCAGAGCTAATGGCAGACCTTTCCAAAATAGAAACGCTCTTTAAAGAACATTATTCCTTCCTATGTGCGGTTGCATATAAGGTAGTAGAGGATGAGGAGGTTGCCAAAGATATAGTCCAGAATTTTTTTCTGTACTGCCTGGATAAAATTTCAACCATAGCCGTACAAGTCAGTTTTAAAAGTTATGCATTCCGGTCAGTAAGAAATGCTTCATTGAGCTATCGGAAAAAGTCGAAAAAGGTAGATTTTAACGATGACGTACTGCGGAAAAAGACTGCTAATATGGCCAGTTATTCAGACCAGGATGTACAGGAACATGAAACTGCGCGAGATCTGGTATTATGGGAAATTATTGGACAAATGCCTGAAAAGCGAAGGCATGTGTTTTTATTGAGTAACAAAGAAGGATTAAAATATACAGAAATCGCTGCACAGCTGGATATTTCGGTAAACACGGTCAAAACACATATTAAATTGTCGTATGAGTATTTACGTCGTGAGTGCCAGTCGTTGGTCAGAATAATGGTTTTAGTTGGTATATGGATTGGATTTTATTAACAGGATATGGATCAGGAAGAAAAATTAAACTGGGATAAGCTGTTGAAGCATATAGAAGGCAATTATGAAAACGATCAGGATGCCGAAGAATTGAATGAAGAGGAGCTTGAATTGCTATTACTGGCAGAAGAAACGAATATGAGGTTAAAGGAAGAAAATCCGGAGCACAAATTTCCGGTAGCGGCAGGCTGGGATGAATTACAGGCAAGGTATAAAGAAAAGGAACAGCTGAAAGTAGTTAAGCTTAATCGAAGTAAATTATATAGGACAATGGCTATTGCCGCCATACTCGCACTAGTACTGGCACCCGCATGGTGGTTGTTTTTAAAGCAGAATGATGCTGTTAAATCTTCCTCGAAGGGATCCGATGAAATTCACCTTACGCTAGCAAATGGCGAGACTGTTGAACTGGAAGCAAGCCAGGCAAATGTTTTAAAATCGGAAGGTGCCACTTTGAATGGTAGTACCCTTATTTATCAAAAAGAAACCAGTTTGCCTAAAGAAGAAGGGGCTGAATTACAAATGAATGTACTTGAAGTGCCTAATGGTAAGTATACTAAGTTGGAACTAAGTGATGGTACATTGGTATGGGTAAATTCGGGATCAAAATTGAGCTATCCTACAGTTTTTTCAGCGGCAAAAAGAGAGGTGATGTTAGAAGGAGAAGCTTATTTTGATGTGAGCCATAATGCTGCCAGGCCGTTTGTAGTGCATTTGAAAAGCCTGAATGTGAAGGTGCTGGGTACGGCATTCAGTATCAGTACCTTTGGAAATGTGATACATACTGCGCTTGAACGTGGAAAGGTTAGCCTGGAAACAGGAAATCAATCCATATATCTATTGCCAGGCGAACTGGGTAAATACAATAAGCAGGAAAAGCAATTGTCTAAAACCGAGTCGGATTTAAGAGCTTATACCGCTTGGAAAGATTCGGATATTTATTTCGACAACAGTACGCTGGAAGAAATTGCATCCCGCCTGCAACGCGAGTATAACCTGGCGTTTAGTTTTGAAAATGATGCACTTAAAAATCTGCATTTTACTATTGATATGCCTAAAACACAAGATGTAAGCAAGATTTTAAACAACATTAAATTTAGTAGTAACCAGGTTAATTTTATGGTTGATGGAAATAAAGTGCAGGTAAAACAACGATAAGTTTTATGGCTTATCACAAAAAGGGTGAAAATAATTTGTAATTGTTTTCACCCTTTTTTGTGCAAGTGTCGCCTATACTAAAAACCAACCTAAACTATAATGAAGTTAAAATTATTTTTGCATTGCTTTACGCTATTGATATTGGCGTCAAGCGGGCTTCGGGCTGTAGACAAGCCATCTGGAAAGATCAGGTTTAGTGTAACCATCAATTGTCCGGACCTACAATTTGTCGCGTTTTCTCATTTAAAAGATCAGGACGAAACTGTTTGGGAAACAGAGATGGTCATGCCTAAAGTATCAGGTCAGGTTTTAATTAAAAAAGATTTGCCATTTGCCTTACAGATTATATCCTTGAATCATATCCCGGTATTTATAAGCGGGCCTCAGGAGGTTAATCTGATGATCCATGCTAAAACATGGAAAGTTCGTCCTGTGGTCAATTTTAATAGCGTTGAGGGCTTCAGACAAAGTCTTCCTTATCAAATGGATAGCTTATACGTGATTTCAGCAGATAAGTTGGTTAAGATGAATGTAGCCGAGCTGATTGGTGGGCTTAAAAAGCTGGATGAAAGGGTAGATGCCTTGCTTAAGAAAGCAGGTGTAGTAAAGCCGGCGGAGTTGTCTTTGCTGCAACGTTATGCCGGTCTGCTTCGCATGAAGGTTAAACAAACTTATTTGAAACTCCATAAGGACAACAATACTTTGCCAGGTAATTTCCCCGACTGGTATTTAAAGGGGGAAGGTTTTAAAGGGACGGATTTGGGTAGGATTTGTAATGAGGTTATTGTTCAGAACTACCTCGTGGGGTTCGAAGAGGGGCGAGCACTGATAAATCCAGCCGCATCACGATTTGAAAGATGGGAGCCCATATTACAGGACAAGAATCAGTTTTTAATAAAAAGGAACATCATTCCAAATTATTATACACTTTTTCGTACAAAAGGATTAACTCCGGAACTCAATGAATTTTATTCGAAAATCAGAAGTGCATTAACAAATGCTGGAGATATCGAAGCGCTTGACCAATTTTATCATACTTATGAAAACTTGCAGATAGGTAAACCCGCTCCTGATTTTGCTTTGCCGGATACGGACGGAAAACTGGTTCGCTCATCTGATTTCAAAGGTAAAATGCTGGTCATAGATTGTTGGGGTACCTGGTGTGGGCCATGTAAGGAAACACTTCCGTTATTTAGGACCGTTGCGGCAAATTATAAGGACAGTACCGATATCGTCTTCATTACCGTTGCCCTGGAAACAAAGGATGGGATTGACTGGAGAGCATATCTAAAAGAACACAACATGGAGCAGGAAATCAATTTGCATCTTGTACGTAATTCAAAAGATGATGACTTCTTTAGAGATATCTATAAGATGAATACCTATCCCAGATATATTGTTTTAGATCGAAAAGGAAATTTCCTCGACTCACATTTAGAACACCCGAATCAAAAAGTATTTAAAGAGAAAATCGACCAATGGTACAAAGAGAAAAGATAAGCATAACACTTTGCTTATGGGTTGTGGCAATGGCTTTTTTCATTCAGCCATTGTATGCGCAACAACCGGTGCTATTTGATCCTCATGAAACTTTTAAGTCAATGAGTTATCCGCCAGACGATTTGTACAGAACTGCAAACGGCAGGCCGGGAGTGGGGTATTGGCAAAATAAAGCAGACTATAAAATAGTGGGGAGTTTTGATACTTTATCAAGAGTTTTCTCCGCTAAAATGATAGTCACATATACCAATAACAGCCCTCATGATCTGCATGAAATCTGGATCGGCCTTGCACAGAATCGTTTTAGGAAGGATTCACGGGCCTCGGCGCTCACTCCCATAAACGGGAGCCGTTTTGGTATTCAGGAGTATACCGAAGGCTTCGTATTTGATCGGGTCTCAGTCCCGGGTAAATCCCGGAGCCAATTAGCCAAGGCAGCTTATGAGCTAATGAACGATCAACTCAAAATCGATCTTCCAAATACCCTCAAACCTTCAAAAAGTGTTACGCTGAGCCTTAATTATCATTTTACACTACCTGTTAAAGGATCTGACTTTATGGGGGTGATGCCCTCTTTAAACGGATCAATTTATCAGATTTCGTCCTGGTTTCCCCGTGTAGTTGTTTATGATAACATCAAAGGCTGGAATACGAACGCAGGTTACTATGTGGAACCAGGTAAATTAGATTATTCGATAAATGTGCCTTCTGAAATGATAGTCCAGGGTACCGGCAGCCTCGTAAATCCCCGGGAGGTTTTAACAAAACTACAATATGATCGGCTGATGACGGCAGCTAAAAGCGATACGACCGTTCAGATTCGCAGGCCGGAAGAAATTAACCTGTCGACAGCAAAGTCTCCTGGTAGCCGCTCCATCTGGCACTTTAAAGCCGATAATGCCGGCGATGCGATCTTTGCAATATCAAAGGCTTTTATTTGGGATGCTGTAAAAGTAAATATCCCTGGTAAAGCACCAGCGTTAGCCATGTCTTTATATCCTATGGAGAGTAATTTTGCTGTTTGGCAGGAATCCGCACAATCCATGAAAAAAATATTGGAAAACTATTCAAAACTCTGGGGTGCGTATCCTTATGCTACGGCTGTAAATATCGGCGGTTTAGTTACAGGGATTGCTGGGCCTGGCGCTTGTTTCCTTTATTATAAATCTAATGGGATGGCAAACGGTGTATGGCCGATTTTGAACCATGAGCTTGGTCATAACTGGTTTAACATTATGGTCGCCGGTAATGGTCGACATGGTTGGATGGTTGAAGGTTTAAATTCATTTATCAATCATGTAAATGGAGAACAGTTAAAAAGGCAAACTGCGTTTGAGATGCCCGATGCTGTACAATGGCTTACAAAAGCAAAACCAGGACAAACCGCTGCTACTCCCGCTGAACTCGTTACCTACAATAATTTTGCTTTACTCTCCTATATGAAGCCGGCAATCGCCATAAATCTACTGAGAACGCAGGTTTTAGGAGCGGAACGATTTGATCCTGCATTTCGTGGATTTATCGCCGACTGGAAATTTAAACATCCTATGCCTTCAGATTTCTTCCGTTACATGGAGAGCGCGACGGGAGAAGATCTTTCCTGGTTCTGGCAAAGCTGGTTCATGAACGACTGGAGGTTGGACCAATCCCTAACAGAGGTTGCGTATGTTGATAACCGGTCCGAAAAAGGTATAAATATTAAGCTTCTGAATAAAGGAAAGATGGTGATGCCTGTTGTGGTAGAGGTTATTGAATTTAACGGAAATATAAATCGGGTTAAGCTACCTGCCGAAATCTGGCAGAAAGGCCCGGAATGGGTTTTTCATTACCCTTCAACTACTACGGTCATTTCTGTGAAGATTGATCCGGATCAGCGTCTTCCGGATCAGGATTATAGTAACAATACCTGGCAGGGCAATTCTGTGCGTAAATCAGTTCCTGCAGGAGTTACCGCAAAAAAGATTGTTGAACAATATCTCCATGCTGTCGGTGGAAGAAACAAAGCTATGAAAGTGTTTACGGCCGACCTTGAGTACTTTAAACTTGTAGATGAAGTTGAATATGTCTTAATCCGAACTGTCAATGAAGGTCAATATGATACGGAGATCAGACTTTCTAGTCTCCCATATCCCCTACATAAATATACCACAAAGGAGAGTGATGTCCGGTATAGACAAATGGGTACTCAAATGGAACTGAACACAACACAAAAGAAAAGTATTCAACAGATGTGTCAGCTGTTTCCCGAACTGCAACTCCTGGAATCCGATATGCAGCTGGAAGAGACTATACAAAATATAAATGGCACCGATGTTTATGTGCTTCATCTGGATAGGGGGAAACCCGGAGAAAGGAAGTGCTATTATGAAGTAAGCAGCGGATTAAAGGTGAAAGAAGTCTACCTCGGGGCTGAAGATTTTAATTTGTTGTATTCAAGTTTGGATATAGCAGAGTATAAACCGGTAAATGGCCTGCTCCTTCCTCATACGCTTATACTGAAGCGCGCAGGCGAAAACATCGTCATGTTAAAGAAAAAGCAATTTAAACTAACCATAAACTAATCTTAAAATAATGAAAAGACCAATTTTATCACTTCTAGGCCTGAGTATTTTCGCCCTTAGTGTTTCTGCTCAGAATAAACTGGAACTGACGGCTAAAATGCCGGAACTGATCAACGATGACGTGGTTTATCTATGGAACCCGATCGATAAAACGACAGATTCAACCTATGTTAAAAACCATAGTTTCTCTTTTTCCAACCCGATGAAAGGGGGCGGTTCTACCTTTATTTTGCAGGCCGGCAAAAATCCTGAGAAAACCGGACTGGGAATGGTCGTTTACCTGGAAGTGGGAAAAATGAATATTGCCGGAAATGGAACAGGGTTTAAGGGGGCAACTTTTACGGGGGATGCTTTTGTATCTGATTGGGTTGCTATGGAAAAAGCTATGGAAGAATCTTATCGTAACCTGGATAAAATCGACGAGCTGAGTATCGAATTGGGAGAAGCCAGAAAGATAGGCGATGAGCAGGCAGCGAACTCACTTGTGGCACAGATCACGATGTTAACACAAAAGGTTACCGCAAGTGGTAAAAAATGGATCGATAATCATTTGAATTCGGGTCCGTCTACCTATTTGCTCAATGCAGTTTTACCTAATATGCTTTCTCGTGAGGAGACATTGGCTTATCTGAATAAATTTACCGGCAGTGCTAAAAATCAGATCACAACAGCTATGTTGTCCGGTCTCACAGGCTCTAGGGCGCAATGGGTAGATAAACAGGCACCAGATTTTAGTCAGCCTGATGCGAAAGGGAAAGTGAGTAGCCTGGCCGACTTTAAAGGCAAATATGTGTTGGTTGATTTCTGGGCGAGCTGGTGTACACCCTGTAAAGCGGAAATTACAGAATTAAAATCTGTTTATGAAAAGTTCAAGGACAAGAATTTTACCATTGTAAGTATTTCTCTTGATAAAGACAAAGAAAAATGGCTGCAATCTATTACTGAAGAACAAATGCCATGGTTACAACTGTCAGATTTGAAAGCGGAGCAGAATAGTGCTGTATTGGCTTACAAGGTACAGGGTATTCCCGCCAACTTTTTAATTGATCCGACAGGCAAAATCGTAGGCGTAGGCTTCCGTGATGGTACTACTCCTGGTTCAAAAACGCTGGAAAACACCTTAATCAGATTGTTAAAATAACTCGGCATTCACCACTAAACCAAACTCATGAATTATTTTTATCGAACAATATGTGTCCTGATTTACGGCGTCATGTTTTTAACCATTTTTCTGCAGCCGGCATTGGCACAGCAGAAAAATGAAGATAAGGTTAACATCAATATCCGTAATGGAAAGCTTGAAGAGATCATTCAGGCTGTGATGAAGCAAACTTCGGTTAAGATCGTGTACAATCAGGAACTGGTACAGAAGAGCCCGCGCCAAACTTTTATAGCTAAAAATGAACCGCTCAAATCAGTAATGAAACGGCTATTGAAGGGGTCTGCCCTCACCTTTGTGATGATGGACAAAGTAATGGTCATTGCGCCTAAAGAAGAGGATGATGAAGCAGCTCAAATTAGCAATACTGTGAAGGGGATGGTGCAGGATGATAAGGGGAATCCGATTCCGGCAGTGACTGTAAATGTAACAGGAACGCCCTCTACTACATTTACAAATGAAAAGGGCACATTTAGCATTTTATTGGAAGAAGGTAAATCGCTTACTTTTTCTTCTGTAGGATTTCAAAAGAAAACCATCAGGCCAAAATCAGGAGAAATGATTACTGTCAGACTGGAATCGGAATTAAATGAGATGGAAGAATTCGTGGTAACGGGTTATCAGACTGTGAATAAGCGTTTGTCTGCCAGTTCTACCTATACCTTAAAAGGGACTGAAGTTAAAGAACCTGGTGCTACAAATATCGTTTCCATGCTACAAGGTAAGGTTCCGGGACTATCTGTTGCGAAAAATTCTGGAAGTCCGAATGCGATTCCGTCCATGCGAATGAGAGGAACCTCTACTTTGATCGGAAATGCAAATCCGATTATTGTTGTTGACGGGATTATCCGGGAAAACCCAAATGCTATTAATCCGGATAACCTTTTGGGGGTTGAGCCAAGTAGCCGTGATATGTACTTAATGAAAGATGGTATTCTGTCAAAAGCCAGTTTAACCGGAAATTCCATTAGTGGATTAAATGTAAATGATGTGGAAAGTATTACCTTCTTAAAAGATGCTTCAGCTACAGCAATCTATGGAACCAGGGCCGCAAATGGGGTAATCGTGATCACGACTAAAAAAGGAAAGGCTGGTAAGCCTGAGATTAGTTATTCCAGTACTTTAGGTACTTCGCGCAGGCCACAGTATAGTGATATGCAACTGATGAATTCACAGCAGCGTGTCCGGTTTTCCAGAGAGATGTACCAGGACGGGTATACCTATCAAAGCGTACCCATTAACATGGGATATGAAGGTGCCTTTATGGACCTGATGAACAAAAAAATTACGGAGGGACAGTTTCAGAAAACGGTAGCGGATTTAGAAAAGCTGAATACAGATTGGTTTGGTATACTGTTTCAAAATACGCTGAATGTAAGCCAGCATCTGAGCCTCTCTGGAGGAAGTGAAAAAACGAGTTATTATTCTTCTGCTTCTTATGAGGATAATAAAGGTACAGCTAAAGAAGACCGGCTAAGAGAAGGTAGTGTTTCTGTAGCCATAAATTCCCAGTTGAACAGAAAGCTTACCTTAAACTTTAATTTGAATGGAAGTCAACGGTTTTCTTCAGGCTACTTTAGTGTAAATCCCCTTGACTATGCGATACAAACCAGCCGTGCAATTTCCCCATCACTGGTTTATCCAAGCATTAAAGAAGATTCTTTTGGTTTTGTTACTCCATTGGATTATAACATCCTTAATGAGATTGAGCAGACAGGAAGTTCAGTTAAGAATTCGCAACTGGCATCTTCGTTGAGCCTCAACTATCTTGTTCTTCGTGGACTTACCCTTACTTCGTTGGCAAGCGGAAATGTGAACGCATTAAATTCTGAACAATATGCTACGGAGCTTAGTAATTATGTTGCCCTTAGCAGGGGGTATAATTATGGTTCCGTCGCACCAGGAAGCGTTATGGAACTAAATTCTATCTTACCTTTTGGTGGGGTTTTGCTGCCGTCAAACTCATCGGTATATGGCTATACGCTACGTAACATGGCTGAATTTAACCGTAGTATTTTTACCGAAAATGATGTGTTTAATATTGTGGCCGGACAGGAGATCAGGTCTGTAAAAAACGATGGTTTGGACAATCTGCTTCCTGGATATTTGCGGGACCGGGGCGAAGGGTTTTCCATGGTGCCCAATTCTATCCCTATGATCAGCCCAAAGCGGACAAATACGCTTAATAATTTCATGTCCTTATTTGCTACTGCAAGCTATAGTTATGCAAATAAATACATTGTAAATGGAAACATAAGAACAGATGCTTCCAATCGTTTTGGCCAGTTTGCCAATCAGCGTTTTTTACCTGTATGGAGTATTGCCGGTCGTTGGAACATTAGCTCTGAAAAGTGGCTCCAAAACAGCAAAATTATTAATGACCTGGGTTTAAAGGCTTCTTATGGATTTCAGGGGAATGTAATCAGTTCCGTAGGTCCGGATCTGATTTTGAGTATACCAGACGTTAATTCGGCACTTAATGGTGGGGCAAATGAATTTTATTTGAATATCAAATCTTTACCCTACCCAGGTCTGAGGTGGGAAAAAACTAAAAGTCTGAACCTGGAAATGAATGGTTCATTATTTAATTCATTTCTGAATTTCAACATGGCCTATTATCGTAAAAGAACCACTGATGCCATTACTCGAAAGTTTATTCCACTGGAGTATGGTGTGCCTATCATGCTCGTTAATGGCGGTAATATTAAAAATTATGGTTATGAAATGCTGCTGGGCATGAACCTCATCCGTAGGAAGAACTTAAACTGGCGGATGTCTGTAAATTCAGCAAAGAACTTTAATACCCTGGAGAAAGGAACAATCGAAACCACCAGTTCGATAATTGCGGATTATCTGAGTGGTGCTGTACTTGTTGAAGGACAGTCTATCAATACATTTTATGTTTTTTCATTTAAAGGACTGAATCCAAAAACCGGGGTGCCGATGTTTAAAGGGATAGATGAAGATGGGGTCGTGCCAAAGGGCTCATTTATCGATTTTTTAAAACCAGCAGGATCACGTGATGCTAAGATTAGCGGCGGATTAAATACTTCTGTGGATTATAGTGCTTTCTCCCTGGGGATGTCTTTTGCCTTTAAATTAGGCTCAAAAAGATTGAGAAATCCGGTTTATAAAGCCTCTGACGTATCTATCCCGATGACCCAAGAAAATCTGCCTGCAATTTTGGAGGAGCGTTGGCGTAAGCCGGGTGATGAAGCCTTTACTGATATTCCGGCTTTTCCTAAAAATAATGGTCTGCAGGGCGAGGGATTTGTTGTGATGACAAATGAAACGGGTTCTACCACCTCTAGTATGAGTCGTTATGATATGTACAACCATTCTGACGCAAATTTGGTTTCTGGAAGTTTTCTAAGGTGCAATGCAATTAATTTTTCTTATCGCTTAGCTGATAACCTGGTGAAACGGATGAAATTAAAGCAGGTTTCCGTTTCCGGAACAGCTTCTAATTTATTTGTAATCGCAGATAAAAAGTTAAGAGGCCAGGATCCCGAAATTGATGGTGTGGGTACAACAGCGTTGCCTATCAGTAAAATCTTCAGTTTGGGTTTAAATGTGATTTTTTAATAAAAAACTATGAAAAGAAATTTATCTATTTTACTTCTTCTTTCGGGCTTTTTTCTGGTGTCATCCTGTAAAAAATTTTTGGAAGAACAGTCTCAGACGGATATTATTCCCAGATCTGCTTCTGCATTGAACGAATTATTATTGGGTGCGGCCTATGTCAATAATGCCGGTCCTGGATATGATAGGAGCCTTCGTCTTTTGGATGATGATGTGGCTCAGGGTGCATTTTATAAATATGGTAATAACATGTATTTTGCCTATACCTGGCAGCCTGAGGGCCTGGGTAAAGATGGCTTAACCGCGGGATCAGATTCATGGACCGTCTTATACCCGCGCATTCTTACCTGCAATATGGTTTTAGATTATGCGACTAAAGTAACTGGTACAACTGCAGAAATAGAGAATGTAGTTGGTCAGGCCTGTCTTTTGCGGGCATTTTATTATTTTAAACTGGTTAATCTTTATGCAAAACCTTATAGTGATAAATTATCCGATCCGTCCAAAGATCCGGGTGTTCCATTAATGCTTAGTTCTGGTCTTTCGTTTGAAGGAAAGCCACGCAATACAGTAGCGGAGGTTTACAAACAAATCGTAGAAGACCTGGATAGAGGAATTGAATTTCTGGAAAGAAATGGTAAAAATAACAACGTTTACCGCATTAACCATATCGCAGGCTATTTGCTCTCCTCGAGGGTACAGTTACAGCTGGGCAACTGGCAAAAGGTGATTGATGCGACAACAAATGTACTGAATAGAAAGTCGGATTTAATGGATTTGGCCACCTGGGGCGCTGTAAATCAAAATGGTAAACCTATTATTGGTCCTGTGAATCAGGAAAGCTTATGGGTGCATAGTAATCCTGATGAGGTTATCTTTGACGGGAATACTCAGGAAGGGTACAGTTATATACTTTCTGATGACCTGATTTCCAACTTTGAAACGGGAGATTTGAGATCGAGTATTTACATTAAGAATAAAAGATCCATTAAACGCCCAACTGTTGGTTACATTGCAAAAGTTGGGCAAGCTTTCCGGGTATCAGAAGCTTTATTGAACCGGGCAGAAGCTTATGCGCAATTGAATAAATTAGGGCAAACAGGAAATGCACAGCTAGCCTTGGATGATTTAAATACCTTAAGGAAAAAAAGGTTTACTCCCGCAACTTATCATGACCTTGTGAGCTTAGGTGCTGATGACCTGCTTCAAAAATGTTATGATGAAAAACGTAGGGAATTTTTTGATGAAGAGAATCATCGGTGGTTTGACCTTCGCCGTCATGGCATGCCTTCTTTTACACATTCGTATTATGAGAGTGATGTGCAAGTTTTAAAATATGTCCTTCTTGATCATGATCCGGGCTATGTACTTCAAATTCCTAAAGTAGCATTAGATAAGAACGCAAAATTAACCCGAAATCCAGATCCAGCACGACGTATTGGACATTAATCAGATCGACATGAAATTAAGAACTTTAATATCCCCATTGATCGCGCTGCTTATGGTTGCGGGCTGTAAAAAGGAGGCCGCCATAGTACCAGATACGATTACACCTGAATATAGCCTTCCTCAAGGGAATCATCCTTACGATACTCAAATCGTGGATTTTTACCACACCTATGGTTGCTATGTGTTATATAAATTTACTGAAAAAGATTTTAACTGGAACATTTCCAGTAAGCTTTCCTATGTTGCCGATCAAGGTGACGAAAACTATATCGCACCCGCACTTGTAGCGCTGGACAAATATTTATTTAAGTATTACAGCACGGGTTTTCTGAAGAAGGCTTTGCCTTATAAAATTATCCTTTCAGCCAGGATCAGAGAAATTATTGATGGTAATGATACACTCGCTACGCCTATTAACAGTGTAAGTACTTTTAGTCATTTTGCTTTTGGCCATGCCGGCAGCAGTTTAGCAGGTATGACTGAGGATGAACTGAAGGTAATGAAGGTAGATTTGCATAGGGAATTCTGGATGCAAGCTGTGAGTTTCGGTAAAATCCATTTGCCACCAGCTTTTATTAGTGCTACTAATTATGCCGATGTGTTTCCTTGGACGGCAAAGTCCAACGGGGTTTTCTACCCAACAGTGGATGGAGTAGCTGCTGATGTTTATACTGATTTTCGAGGATATATTGATGTTATTGCTTCAAAAACTGTTGAAGAGTTAGAACAAAGCTTGTTTAAGCCCGCAAATGATCCCAATGGAAAGTATAAGCTAAAGTATAACATGATTATTAGTTACTATAAATCGGTTTACGGAGTTGATTTGCAAGGTATCGCTCGTTAACAGGCATGTTGCTGACCGGTAAGTAAATCCATAGGAAACCAAAATATACATATGAAAAAGATATGCTCGCTGCTGATCCTGGCGATCCCCTTGATGGGGATCTGCCAGCAGCAAAAATTTATGATAAAAGGGCGGGTTGAAGGCCTGCCAGCTAAAACTAAAGCTTACCTGGTTTATCAGCTCGGATCAAAGATGATACAGGATTCCTGTAAGGTTAGTAATGGGGTGTTTCAGTTTGCCGGAATTGTGCCGGAGGCTATGGAAGCCTCCCTGTTATTAGGTCGTGCCGGAAAACAGCCCGATGCGGAGCCAATGGACTGTCAGTCTGTCTATCTTGAAAATGGGATTATACAGGTGCAGGGTAAAGACTCTCTGATTCGTAGTACTGTTAAAGGAACACAGCTTAATGCCGACAACCAGGAACGGACGGCATTAATGAAGCGTTATTCAGGCGCCAGTCAAGCTATTCAAAAAGAAGCTATGGTAGGATTTGTAAGGAAGCATCCGAATTCGAGAGTTAGCCTGGAGTGGATGAATTTAGTTGGATACAGAGATAGTGTTGTAATGGCCAACTATCTTTTGTTGTCTGATGCGTTAAGAAATACAGAAATGGGAAAGGAGCTCAGTCATGGAGCAAAGACCGTACTGTCCATCCGTCCCGGACAAATCGCACCAGATTTCACCCTTTTGGACCCTGAGGGACGTCCGGTAAAGTTATCTGACTTTAGAGGCAAGTATGTACTGCTTGATTTTTGGGCCAGCTGGTGTAAACCTTGTCGTGCTGTGCAACCCGAGTTAAAAGCTTTGAATGAAGCGCTAAAAGCAACAGGTAAATTTGCCATTCTAGCCGTTTCTCTTGATAAAAATAAGGAAGCATGGTTAAAGGCAATAGCCGAGGATCAGGTGCCTTGGTTGCAGGTAGCAGATCTTAATGGACAAGGAAATAGGGCTGCACAGTTGTATGATGTAACGATATTACCTTCCAGTTTCTTAATCGGTCCTGATGGGACTATCCAGCCAGCAAAGGTGAAGGAGAAATTATTCAGAGAGAAATTACTACCAGTTGATCATCTTGCGAACGGTGGAGTCGATGAGGTATCCTTATCAGACCTTAATATGCAGGTGATATTGACAGCTCTTGCTAAAGAAAAATCGCTCAATGAAGATATTACAGCAGATTATAACCAATTGAACCAGATCCTGGAAACGGATATCGGAGAAAGGGCGCTTGGGAAGGAACTTGACCTGCTGGATCTTGAAAAAGACGGTGCTGCGATTTACCAATTGCTGAATACCAAAGGTGTGCTGTACAATAAACAAAAGCAAAATATGAAGCAGAAGTTTATAGCGGAGCATCCGGATTCTTATGTCAGTTTGTATACATTGGCGGAATTGGAATATATGTATAGTGCCGATAGCTATGCGGTGGCTTATCAGCAATTAACAAACAGGCTTAAAAACACCAGTATTGCGGCATTCATAAAGGGGAAAATAGACAAACTAAAAATCACTGCGACAGGAACGAATGCTAAAGATTTTACCCGTAAAAATCAATATGGCAAGTCCATAAGCCTCAGCGATTATCGCGGTAAGCTGGTATTGCTTGATTTTTGGGGCAGCTGGTGTGTACCTTGTCGGCAAACACATCCCCATTTAAAAGAACTGTACGATAAATATAAAAGTAAGGGACTTGAAATTGTTGCTGTAGCTAATGAAAAGAGCAAAGATCTGGAGAAGAGCAAACAGGCCTGGCATGCAGCAATTAAAAAGGATGATATTAACTGGGTACATGTATTGAATGATGAAGGATCAGGGGGGGCGGATATTGTTTCGGCTTATGGTATAACAAGTTATCCGACTAAATTATTGCTGGACCAGAAAGGAAGAATCCTGATGAGGGTGTCATCAGGATTGAATGAGGAAATGGATCAGTTAATAGAAAAACTGCTGAATAAGTAGCTGGTTTTTTTAATTAAAAGGGCTTCATAATCAGGTTAACATTATGAAGTCCTTTGTAGCTGATGTCTAGTGTTTTTGAAATACCAGCAATACTGCCTTTAAATTTCCCATTAAGGGTGACCATCGTACTATCCAATTTTAAACCATGTGCAGAAAGATACGCAAGGTCAATTTTTAATTTGGCTGGCACAGTAAATTCAGACTGCGCAGGGACATAGAATGTCGTGTCAATCAGCGCTTTCCCTAGTTTTAGTGTGTCGAGATAAATTGTGACCTCTCCGCCTTTAAACTGAAAGCCCAGGTGGTTCTGGTTGTAACATACCGCTTTTGTGCGGATGGTGGGGCTACTACCGTCCCATTTAAGTACTTCAACATCCAGGAGTGATGGCATTCGGAATTGTGGAGTTTTAAAAGGAGCGCAGCCCAGAAGAACTGAACATACAAGCAGTGATAAATTACGTTTGGTTAGTGTCATGTTTGATTTAATAGGTTAGGCATACCTATCCCTCAAAAGGGTGAATAGAATTATTTTTAATTATTTAAAGTATAGAAATGTTAACGGAATTAATAGAGAAAATTTTAATGCTACTCAGCATCTCAACAATTAGGTATTTTATTATGGCAGGTATTGCATTTGCCTTATGCTACAAGTTATTTGCCAGGAAGTTGTATAAAGCGAAGATCCAACTGGGGCATGCTGCCAGATCTAATTTTAAAAGAGATATCTGGTATTCTATGCAAACTACGATAATCCACGCTATTATAGGTTGTTTGGTATTGTTTACCCCGCTAAAAGACTATACGAAGGTGTACGAGGCGGTTACAGATTATCCTTTATGGTGGTTCTGTATAAGTCTGCCTGTTTGCCTAATTATACACGATACTTACTTTTATTGGATGCATCGTTTGCTACATGTTAAGGTGATCTTCCCTCGTGTACATCTGTTACATCATAGATCTACCAATCCATCGCCCTGGACATCCTATTCGTTTCATTTTTTTGAAGCCTGGACAGAAGGAGCTGTTTTGATCTTAATCGTTTTTCTGATTCCTATTCATCCTATTGCACTTGAACTGTTTGTTGTTGTTGCTTTCGCTATTAATGTTTATGGGCATTTGGGTTACGAGATAGCTCCGAAATGGTTTAGAAGAACCTGGCTGTTCGAGATCTTTAATACCTCAGTACATCATAATTTGCATCATCTTAAGTTTAAAGGAAATTATGGATTGTATTTCAGAATATGGGATAGGCTGCTGAATACGGAGCACCCGGATTATGTTAAAGAATACGACAAAATACAAAATAGAAGAATTTAAAATCTGTTTTACCAAAACCTAAACAACCATGAAAAAAGTACTCCTATTACTATGTTTGCTGCCATTTGTAACCTTGGGCCAGCAAAATTTTATCCTAAATGCTAAGCTAAGGCCCCTGCCTTTTCCTGCGAAGGCTTTCCTTTACTATACTATAAATGGTAAAACCACTATAGATTCTACCAATATAAAGGATGGTGTTTTTACTTTTAATGGCGCGCTGTCTGAGGTAGCGCAGGCATACCTAAAAATCAAACGGCAGACTGTTCCGGGAATCGCAACCCGACGTACACCCTCAGATCTGCTTGATTTTTTTCTGGAGTCGGGAACAACAACCCTCAGCTCAAAAAACGACTCTGTAAGCGCTGCGGTAGTAAAGGGCTCGGTGGTTAACGATGATGTCGCAAAATGTAAAGCTATAATGGCCGGGATTCAAACGAGAGCTGGTAAAATTATGTCCCAATACAAATCGGGAACTCCTGAACAATTAAAGGATTCCATATACACTGCGGGTTTTAATGAGCAATTGAAGACGCTTGATACAGAGGCGAAAAATATTCATGCTAATTTTATGCGTAGCAATCGTGATTCGTATTATAGTTTAATATTGTTTAAAACTGTTGTACCAATTGTGGCCGATCCCTTAGTCGCAGAAGCGGAGTTTGCTAAATTCTCGTCACGTTTAAAATCGGGCCCCTTAGGTAAGCGAATTCAGGATGAAATATATGCTACCAAGTTATTGGCTTTGGGGCAGCCCGCGATGGATTTTACGCAAAATGACATCAACGGTAAGGCCGTTAAATTATCCGATTTTAAAGGTAAGTATGTCCTGTTAGATTTTTGGGCCTCGTGGTGTGCTCCCTGCAGGCAGGAAAATCCAAACGTGGTAAAAGTATATCAAAAATACAAAAACAGGAATTTTACGGTGTTGGGGGTGTCTTTAGACAATGCTGGACTGAAAGCTGCCTGGCTGAAAGCGATTAAAGATGATGGGCTTAGCTGGACTAACGTTTCTGATCTTAAAGGCGCCGATAATGAAGTGGCTGTAAAGTATTTTGTGAAAACCATACCTGGCAATTTCCTGATAGGACCAGATGGGAAAATACTGGCAAAAAACCTTAGGGGGGACGAACTGGAACAAAAAATTGCAGAATTGCTGAACGATAAAAATAGCAGATTGTAGCCGGAATTATTTGCTATTTGGATATATAGTATATTTTTGCGTCATTAAGGAGCATACAATTGGTCCTGCTTCAATTGGTTCTGATGATGGAATCGGTACTCAATTATTAAAAATTAATGACGATGAATTTTAAAACCTTATATAAATCTCCTGTTGCATTAATGCTTTATGGGGTATGTTTATGCACTACCGTAAACGGACAAGTGGTACAAGTGGAGTCGGCGCCTTTTACTTTCGAACCAATGCCTAAGCATTCGGCGATAGCCATAACGGTTACAACAGCAATAGCTAATTATCATTATAAAAAAGTGAAGATTGATGATTCTCTTTCTACGCGCATATTTGATAATTACCTTAGTAAATTGGACAAAGCGCATGCAGTACTCCTGGCATCTGATGTGAAGGAATTTGAAAAGTATCGTTTCCAAATGGATGATGCTTTAGTATCAGGTGATCTTTCGGGCGCTTTTAAATTGTTCGGTGTTTACGCAACACGGATGAACGAAAGGGCTGAATACGCTTTAGCCACGCTTAAAACGGCTCAAAACCTAAGTTCAACTGACGTTTATGATTTTAGCAGGGAGGAATTGCCTTGGTTTAATTCTCTGAAGGAAGAAGATCAGTATTGGAATAAACGTATTCGTTACGAACTGATTTCCCTTAAGGCTGTAAATAACGACGAAAAGAAAGCCTATCAGACGCTTACCCGCAGATATGAGAAGCTTAAAAAAGGATTAGATATCTTGAAAAGCGAAAATGCTTTTGAAGTGTTCATGAACGCATTTACGGAAACTGTAGATCCACATAGTACCTATTTCTCTCCAAAAGCATCTACAGAGTTCAATATGCAGATGAACAAATCTTTGGAAGGAATCGGAATTACATTCAGTTTCCAGGATGAGCTTCCTGTGATCATATCAGTTGTTAAAGGTGGTCCGGTTGATAAAAGCGGCAAGATTGCCGTAAATGATCGTATTTTGGCCATTGCGCAAGGCGAGAACGGGGAATTTGAGGATGCAGTAGGATTAACTCAGGATGAAGTAGTTCAGCGAACACGTGGTGCAAAAGGATCAATTGTTCGCCTCCGTATTTTACCTGCAGGAGCAGCATTGGTATCGAAACCTAAAGAGGTTACTATCGTAAGGGATAAGATTATACTGGAAGATCAAAAGGTTAAAAGTGAGGTTAAATCAGTAAAACAAGGTAACAGTACTAAGAAAATCGGTATCATCAGTATCCCGAACTTCTATTTTGATGCGGCAGCTTTTAATAAAGGGGATAAAGACTATGCCTCAACTACAGCTGATGTACGGAAAGCGCTAAAAGCTTTCGAAACGCAAGGCGTTGAAGGAGTAATGGTCGACCTGCGTAACAATGGCGGTGGTTCTTTAAAAGAAGCGGTGGAGCTGACAGGTTTGTTCATAAATTATGGACCGGTAGTACAGGTGCGTAATGCCAATGGTAAAATTCAGGTGGAATCTGATAAAGACAGCCTGGTTGTATATGGAGGACCGTTAACCATATTGATTAACCGTTTAAGTGCATCAGCATCTGAAATTTTCTCAGCAGCGCTTCAGGATTATGGACGTGCCGTGATTATCGGAGAACAAAGTTATGGTAAAGGAACTGTTCAGACAGTATATCCGGTTGGCCAGCTAACAGGACAAAATGATCCAAGTTTGGGTTCTCTGAAATTTACTATGGCGAAGTTCTACCGTGTGAATGGTGCCAGTACACAACATCGTGGGGTAACACCTGATATCAGTTTCCCATCTAAATATGAATCCTTAAATATTGGTGAAAGTGCGCTTAAAAATGTGCTTCCGTACGATGAGATTGCTCAAGCGAGGTTTAGCCCGGTTGTAGGACTTAAAGGAGTTAATGAACTTAAACAGCATCATCAGGAAAGGATGAATGCCAGTCAGGAATTCAAGTTTTTGGTGGAGGACATTCAAAAGGTTAAGGAATCAAATGCTAAAAAAACAACAGTATTGGATCTTAATAAATTCGCTTTAGAACAACAAAAGCAGCAGGCAGATGAGTTAGCCCGTTTAAATAAACGTAGGAAATTGCAGGGATTACAACCTGTTGCCGCCTTAGGCGATCAGACGAAATCAGCTGTTGATTACGTTCAGGACGAAAGCTTGCAGATCACTGCAGAATTAATCAGTAAGTCTGCAGGTAAGTCGGCCAGTAAATAAGAGAGATTTTTGTAGGGCACAGCGCTCTGCTTTATTGAACGGATATTGTTCGGAAGAAGCCATTTGGTATCCGTACAGTATCCGTTTTTTATTTATAGTATAAAAAGCGCAAAATAAAACGCCAATTAATCCTGTAAAAAGGCAGCTTATTAAAAAAATAAAAGGCACTTTTGCAAAATTGAAAATCAATGGAATAATGATGTAAAAAGAACTGCGGATATTATATGGAAGAGGAAGTTGTTAAAGAGATCGTTAAACTAATAGAGCAGGATGACGACGCACAATTAAAAGTTTACCTGGATGATCTTAACATTTCGGATGTTGAGCATCTGATAGATGAGCTTCCTCAACATGCAGTGAAATTTATTGATACGCTGTCTATAAAAAGGTCAGTGAATGTTTTCAGAATTCTCGATTTTCCTACCCAGGAAAGAATCATTAAAAAACTTCCGGGAAATAAATTGGCTGAGCTGATTAATTTACTGCCTCCGGATGACCGTACCTCGTTATTTAGTGAACTGAAAGGTGATGCTGTAACAAAGCTCATTATCCTATTGCCTGCTAAAGATCGCGTAGAAGCGCTTTCGCTTTTAGGTTACGAAGAGGATAGTGTGGGTAGGTTGATGACGCCCGATTATGTTGCAGTAAAAAAGGATTGGACAGTAAACCGGGTATTGTCGCACATCAGACGGTATGGTAAAAACTCTGAAACCATTGATGTAATCTATGTGATTGATAAGGATGGCGTATTGCTGGATGATATCCGAATCAGGGAAGTCCTGCTGGCCGATCCTGAAGCAAAAATAGGTACGCTGACTGATCACAGACTGATTTCACTTAAGGTGAATGATCCGCAGGAAGAGGCCATTAATGTGTTTAGAATGAACAATAGGGTGGCGTTACCCGTTGTTGATGACAATCATGTATTGCTGGGTATTGTTACGGTAGATGATATCTTATGGATTGCTAATGAGGAATACACTGAAGATATTCATAAAATAGGGGGTACGCAGGCCCTGGATGAACCTTACCTGGATGTTCCGGTATTTCAATTGTACAAAAAAAGGGTAGTTTGGTTAATTGTGCTTTTCTTCGGAGAGCTGTTAACCATTTTTGCGATGTCGAACTTTGAACGACAAATAGAAAAGGTAGTTATTCTGGCCACCTTTATTCCATTAATTATATCAAGCGGTGGTAATAGTGGTTCACAAGCTGCAACGCTGATTATTCAGGCGATGGCACTAGGAGAGATTACCATTAAAGACTGGTGGCGCGTAATGCGGAGGGAGATATTCTCGGGTATCTTTTTAGGTGTTACTTTATGCTTATTAAGTTTCTCTGTGATCATTTGCTGGCAATTTATTGGCGGTTCACTTACCGAACCGGTGTTGATTGGCTTAGTGGTAGGCTGCTCACTGATCGGTGTGGTGTTGTGGGGAACCTTAATGGGCTCTATGTTGCCTTTGCTGTTAAAGAAGCTTGGGGCTGACCCTGCGGTGTCTTCTACGCCATTTGTAGCGACGCTGGTTGATGTAACAGGTCTGATCATTTACTTCTCAATGGCGCTGTTGTTTTTAAGGGGAGTGCTGCTCTAGCATTTGGCTTAAAAACAAAAGGCTGCTCATGATTGATGAACAGCCTCCTGAATGAATATTATTTATTACGATTGTTAAGGGTTTTTAACTTCTGCAAGTTTTATAGTAAAATCAAGTACAGAGTTAGCAGGAATACCCGGCATAGCGGCATTTCCATACGCGTATTGAGAAGGGATGAAAAGTCTGATTTCTGCACCTTTCTGAATATAAGGGATTCCGATTTGCCAGCCAGCAATTAAACCGCCAAGTTGGAATTCCCGGGCGGTACCTCCACTGCTGTCAAAGTTTTTGGTCTCGCCTAGTACTTTACCAGCATAATCTACAGTAACTAATGTATTCCTATTGTACGATGCCGTTCCGCTACCAGGTGTGATCACCTGATAAAACACACCGGATTTATCTTTTATCGTCTCGATTTTATTGGCCGTTACATAACTTCTAATAGCGGTAGTATCTTTTGTAAATTGTGCTGCAGCATCAAAATTATCGATGTCTGTTTTGCATGAAGTAACAGCACTTGCTACACCGGCTAAAAGAACTAAGTATTTTATTTTGTTTATCAACATGATTTGTATCAGTTTAAAATTTAAACATTAAAACGGAAGTGCATGATATCACCATCCTCTACAACGTAAGTTTTTCCTTCAACGCTTAGCTTACCTGCGTCTTTACATGCGTTTTCAGAACCTAAGGTTACAAAGTCGTTGTATTTAATTACCTCAGCACGGATAAAACCTTTTTCGAAATCAGTATGGATCACACCGGCAGACTGAGGTGCGGTAAATCCTTTAGTGATGGTCCAGGCGCGTACTTCCTGTACACCAGCAGTAAAGTAAGTGTATAAGTCTAATAAGCGGTATGCAGCAACAATAAGTTTGTTTACACCTGATTCTGTTAAGCCAAGGTCAGCTAAAAACTCCTGACGCTCTTCGTAGCTTTCCAGTTCAGCAATTTCTGATTCTATTTTAGCAGAAATAACCAATACCTCAGCATTTTCATTTTTTACAGCCTCTTTAACACGGTCAACATAAGCATTACCGTTAATTACAGAGTTCTCATCTACGTTACAAACATACATTACCGGCTTTTGAGTTAATAAGCCTAATTCTTGTATAAAGTCAAAATCTTCAGGAGCTACAGCCGCAGAGCGAGCTGAATTTCCACTTTCCAGATGCGTCTTGATTACACTGAGTATATCGAAAGTTTTTTTGGCGTCCTTATCATTCTTAGCCAATTTTTCTACTTTTTGGATGCGTTTGGTAACGGTATCCAGATCTTTCAACTGTAGTTCTGTATCAATGATTTCTTTATCGCGGATGGGATCAACAGAACCATCTACGTGGATCACATTTCCATCGTCGAAGCAACGTAAAACATGGATCACGGCGTTAGTAGCCCTGATGTTACCTAAAAATTGGTTACCTAAACCTTCGCCTTTGGATGCACCTTTTACCAGACCTGCAATATCTACGATCTCAATGGTGTTTGGAACGATGCGATTTGGCTTAACCAACTCAGCTAATTTGGTTAATCTTTCGTCCGGTACGGTAATTACGCCTATATTCGGCTCAATAGTACAAAAAGGGAAGTTTGCTGCCTGCGCTTTTGCGTTAGATAAACAGTTAAATAATGTAGATTTTCCAACATTTGGTAAACCAACGATACCACATTGTAATGCCATGAATTAATTTTTTCTTGATTTGGGGCAAAGGTATCAATTTTTTAAAAATATTTTTTATGTTTAGGGCTACTTAAACCTTATTGAGTAATAATTAACAATTATGGAGAATTTTGAAGATACTGAGCCAACAGCTGGTGCAGAACAGGAGCAGGAGCAGGAGCAATTAGTGGTAACAGAAGAGATCAGACGTTATATTTATGAAACAGCAAGGTGGACTAAGTTTCTTTCTATAGTAGGGTTGGTGTTTTCATTATTGATAGCGCTTATGGCTTTTAGTGCAACGGCTATCGTGGAGGGGCTTTCAATGGTAACTCCGGCCAATCCATTGGTACAGTTGGGCACAACTTTTTTAACGGTATATTTTTTATGTATCTCGTTAATGATATTTTATCCAAGCTTTTTGCTGTTTAAATATGCTAATGCAGCTAATACTGCCGTATTGTATGCCGATCAGGAGAATTTTACCATAGCAATGGAAAAGATGAAGTCGGTGTTTAAGTTCTGGGGTATCATCGTTATCATTATGCTAGCTCTGAATGCATTGAGCTTTGTATTGGCTATAATCGCTAAGCTTGGCGTTGCGTAGTCGTTTCTATTGTATGCTTAAATGTTTTGATTTCTTTTTTAAGCAAACTTTCGAAGTACGGATTTAACAATTTAGCAAGTCCTAGCCCAAGTCCGCCTGCAGGTGGGTGATAGGAGAGGACGATCTTTAATAGTGTTTCCTGTGGGTTGGATGTTTTTGCGAATTCAACCCTTCCAACATGATGAAATAGGGAGCCTGGGATAGATCGCCATCCGATCAGATGTCCGGGCTCATCTTTAACAATCTCTGCATTCCAGTCAATAGCGAACAGATTACCCATCACATTTGATTTCCATTTGGAAAGGTTCTCTTCTTCTATTTCTACACTCAAAAGGTGTTTTACACTTCCAGGAAGATTATTCAAATTGCGCCAATAGGCATATACTTCTGCTGCGGGGCGTTCGATAACAAACTCACCCCTGATGTTTATGGCATGGGGTTTACTGGCATCAATCCCTAATCTTTCGTATAGTAGACAGCGTCCTGTAAAGGCACGGTAAGTGAGGTATGCACCATACAAAAACTGCGCCTTCAATGGTCTTTTTATCCCCCGGCTAATCAATATGCCTCCTAAAAACATGGATACCATGCGCTCATTCAGCCCGATGTTTTCATATTGATGCTTTTCGATAGAAAATTTTCCAGAACGGAGTTTTAGATTGCTTTGGTGTATGTTCATAGTGTAGCAGTTATGGCTTCCCCGATTTCTTCAACTGTTTTGTTGTCCAGTTCTCCCCATATTTGCTCCCAGGTTCCATCTTCCTCTCTTCTGATCTGGGTGATGTTTTTACCCTCCAGATTGCATTTGAAATATTCAACGCCATCTGTGGTTTCTTCAGGACTTACTTGAATGGTTTGGTCTTTCCCATTTAAGTTAATTGTGATTTTAAAGCTTCGCTGATATGATTCTTTCTCGCCCATGGTGGTTATAATAAAGGTTAGATACTAACAAATGCGTTAGATGTTAACACTTTAGCTGGAATTAAGTTTTATTTTTTTAATTTGCGCCACCAAAATAAATCATTCCCATGATAGACAATAGTAGTTATCCTGAAATTTACCAGGGGTATTTCGATTACCGGGAACCCTATACCGAAAATCTGGACGATATTTACCAAAAACCTGTTGTAATCCCTATTTATCACCTTGAAGAGCTGTTTAATGATCAGGCTATGAATGATATTTATAGGTGTAATGAGATTTGTAATGATCCCAATTTTAAAGATGAGTTTGAAGCGTTGAATGCGCAGTTAAAGGAACGGGATATGCATATTTTTAGGTACTTTCATTTTATTGCGGTACAAAGACATGTTTTTCCTGAGTTAAAAATGAAATACCGCGACTTTTATGAACTGGAACATACTTTAAAGCAGTTCGAATTTATAGGATATGACGTGAGTAAGGCCCGGGAAACCGATCTGGTTAAAAGAAAACGTCAATTACTGGAATTTCAGGCAAAATTGTGCTACAGGCAGTTTGCTTAAGCTTAATTGATTATTATTCCTTTTTACTAGCTTTATAAATAAATTAGATCGTATGAAAATGAGTCGTTTCGTAGTCTTGTTGTTGATGTTATTACCATTTGCATCTATCGCGCAACAGGATTCAAGTACCTTAACAAAAATAGGCGATAGCATTCCACAATTCTCATTCGAAATAGAAAGAGGGAAAAAGGTGAACATCAGCGATTATAAAGGGAAATTAATATTGATTAATCTTTTTGCTACCTGGTGTCCTCCATGTAATGCTGAACTTCCGGAAGTGCAAAAACAAATATGGGATAAGCATAGCAGCAATAGCAATTTTGCTTTTTTTGTATTCGGACGTGAAGAAGGCTGGGATAAATTAGAACCTTTTAAAAAGGCTAAAGGGTTTACTTTTCCTATACTCCCGGATCTTGACCGCAGTATCTTTAAACAGTTTGCTACGCAGTCTATTCCGCGAAACATTCTCATCGATCAAAATGGCAAGATCATTTATCAATCTATAGGCTATACCGAAAAGGAATTCGCTCAAATGGTTGCATTGATTAATAAGAATCTTGAGTAGTACCTAAAGGGGCAAACGTACCATGGTACCTGTCAAGCTGAAGTCTATGCTGGTCCAGGTAAACCAGATCTGGTTATGAGGGTTAACCTTTATAGGCATTAAAACATATTTTCTTTCACCCTTTTTTTGTTGTTGTTCGCCTGTATTTGATATGCGCTTATTAATTGCGCAGTTAAACCGTAGCCAACCATGAAACTAACCATTAGTTATTTTGCATTTCTATTTCTGTTTTTAAGTCAGGCTCATGCGGGATATATCATTAAAGGAGAAATAACGGGGATTAAATATGGTAAGGCCTGGATTGTATCTCAGGGCAATAATCAAGTCATCGCTCAACCGGTTGAGATTGAAAACGGGCGTTTCGAATTGAGGGGTGAGGTTAAACACTTAATGGCTTCAGTACTACACATTAATCAGAAAAAATGGAACTTCATTTTGGAAAACAAAACCATAATTATAAAAGGCAACATTGAACATTTATCAACGCGTGCTTTTAAGGGAAGTCCTTTAACAGATTTTTATCAGCAGTTTTTAGATGTTACTGTGCCGCTCAGACTGGAGCTGATCCGGAATAATCCGGATAATGAATTGTCGGCCTATATGGCCCACTTGCTTTTTAATACGCCATATGATGTAGCGGTTGAATCTTATGGACTTCTTGGTCCTATCGGGAAGCAATTTTATCATGGTAAATTACTGAAACAGAAATTGGATCTCATGGCCAAAGCCCGTCCGGGACGGCAGGTGCCAGTATTTAAAATGTTAGCAACCAATGGAGAGCAAATAGACTTAACGCCCTATGCCGGAAAAGTAATTGTGATTGATTTTTGGGCTTCCTGGTGTGGCCCATGTCGTGCAGAGATACCTCATTTGCGTAAAGTTTATCAGAAATTTAAAGATCAAGGGGTGATCTTTTTAAGTGTTTCTATGGATACACACGATAAAGAGTGGAGAAAAGCACTTGATGAGGAGAAAATGGAATGGGTACAGGCAAGGGATGAAAGGGGTTTTAATGTTGCCGGCCTGCGGAGTGTATTTGGTTTTGATAGTATCCCTTTCCTGGTTGTAGTTAAAGCCGATGGGAAGATTGCCGCATCAATTGATTATAAAATTAAACATACACTTGAGGCCGAAATAGAAAGATCTATTAAAGAAAGAGCAAACTAAATATTTATGAAGTACTTCATTATTATTGGGATCATAACCTTCTGTAGTTATGGCAGAGTGTATAGTCAAAAAACGGTTAAGTCTACTGCAGTGCATACTTTTGAAACAAACTTTTTTGATGCAAAATCAGCCTGGCAATCTGTACTGACGCATAAAATTCTTCCAAAAGATCCCGCTATTGCAATTGCGTTGGCCAAGCTTAACATCGATGATCCTTTGTTGGACCGGGCAGGGGTTAATCCGTTTGACTACCTTGATCTGTATTTTAATCTTCGAAAAATCGTGAACGGCCCTGAAGCTTGTACAGGAAATGAGCTCAGCAAATTGGAGTATATGTTGTATAATGTGAAAAGCGCAGCAATAAAGAAAAGATATTTTAATAAGATCGTAAAACCAGAACTTGGGAGTCAGGGTATGACGGATAGTTTGGTCTCCTTATTTAGGGATGCCGAGTTGGCCATAAATGATCCGCAATTTATTGCAGCTAACCAATTGGAACAATCAAAATATAAACTGATCGCACAAAAGGCTGCTGTACCACAATTTAAACTCAAAGACGGCAAGGGGAATGTGATCAGTCCAGCGTCTTTCAAAGGGAAAGTGATGGTAATCCAGGTGCTGGATCAGCGTTCTTCCCAGACTAATCTGGCACAACAAATAACGTTTGAAAAAACTGCCGCCAAATTTGAGGGAGATAGTACGGTGGTCTTTCTACAGGTAACAATGAAAGGAACAGCCAAAATACCCGATGGAAAAAGCAGCGTAATTAATTTACTCCGTCTTACTCCGGTAAATCCTACAGCATTTAAAGAACAATTTATTTTGACCCGGCTGCCCAGACAGATAATTATTGCCAAGGATGTTTTTTTCGCTTCGCATTTAAACATAGATGAAAACCTTGCGGTCTTTGTAAATTTTGCAAAACTCCAATAGAACCTTTTACATTTTGGAATTTGCCTACTTTGGCTGAGAAAGCAGTAATCCGATCACATTTTTTAGTGCCGGATTTCTATTTGATTCTTTCCAGGCTACATACAATTCTGTCCGCTGTGGAATGTTTTTCAACTCAATAAACTTAACATTTAAATTGTACCCATATTGCAAGGATGTGGGTACAATTGCTATACCCAGGCCTTCTTCAACCAGTTTAAAGATAGTTAGCGCATTCACCGATTTATGGAAAACTTTCGGACGAAAGCCGTGATCTTCACAAATACTTGTAATCAAATCGTGGTAAAAAGGACTGTCTTC
This sequence comes from Pedobacter nyackensis, assembly GCF_900176505.1. GTDB lineage: Bacteria > Bacteroidota > Bacteroidia > Sphingobacteriales > Sphingobacteriaceae > Pedobacter > Pedobacter nyackensis. The sequence goes on from NZ_FWYB01000001.1 coordinate 524,795, forward strand.
GCTTGAAAAGAAGATAAATTGTTCCTGGCTAAAATCTCGAACACTGTTAAAGTTTGCTTCGTTTATAGGATGGTTCATCGGCAATACCATCGCAAAGGTATCCTGATGAATAAGATGTCTGGAGATTCCTTCCGGTAAACGGTGCAGGCGGACAAAAGCGAGGTCTAGCTTATCCTTTTCGAGCATTTCTACTTGTAGTCTATTGGGCATTTCATCCAGAATAGTTTGTATTCCGGGATATTCTTTATTTAATCTGAGTACCAGCTCAGGTACCACCTTTTGTGCCGCAGACCCTAAAAATCCTATCCGTAATTCTGTTTCTTTACCCTGACTAATGTTATCCAATTGTCGCCTGATCGTCTCCAGGTGGTTGAAAATGAAGTCAACCTCTTCTTTTAAATACAATCCGGCAGCGGTAAGTTCTACTTTTTTTTTGCTGCGGTCGAACAAGCTTACATTGAATATCTCTTCCATTTGCATGATTTGCCGACTAAGGCCTGGCTGCGATATAAATAACAGTTCAGCAGCTTTTCTAAACTTCAATTCCTGGGCAAGAACCTGGAAATATTTCAGATGTCGGAGTTCTATTTGATAACTCATGGTTATTGGTTGATGATGTAATTGGTATTTATAAGTATCAAAGATAGGGGTTATATTTGTGTAAACGATTTTTGATATGAGTGTTAATCAGATTTTTAATTACGGTTCAGATTTTCTTACAGTCAGCAAAGCGCTGGCCATCAGTAAAGGAAAGATAAAAGGCGCTTTGAGCCCTGATACCCGTCAGAAGATAAAAAGAAGCAGTGAAATAGTAGAGAAAATAGCCCTTTCAGATAAGGCTGTTTATGGTATCAATACAGGATTTGGTCCGTTATGTACGGAGATGATCTCGGCAGAAGATACTAAAAAACTTCAGGAGAATATTTTGAAGAGTCATGCTGTTGGTGTTGGAGAGCCTATTGATGAGGAGATATCCAGCTTGATGTTGGTGCTTAAGCTGCAGGCGCTTGCTAAAGGATATTCCGGTATACAGGAAGCTACCCTTGATCGTATGATCTGGCACCTGGAAACTGGAGCAATACCTTTGGTCCCTAAACAGGGTTCTGTAGGTGCTTCGGGTGATTTGGCTCCTTTGTCGCATCTTTTTCTTCCTTTAATTGGATTGGGAAAAGTTCATTATAAAGGTGCTATTATAGCTACAGCAGAATTATTAAAAGAACACGGAATGCTGCCGATAGCTTTGGGTGCTAAAGAAGGTTTGGCATTAATTAACGGTACTCAGTTTATTGCTGCGCATGCGGTAAAAGTGGTGGCTCGTTTTCATAATGTATTGGCTACTGCTGATATTACTGCTGCTATGATGCTTGAGGGTTTAATGGGTTCTGCAAAACCTTTTGATGAAGGTTTGCATCAATTAAGACCATATTCAGGGAATCAGCATGTTGCCGCCAATATGAGAAATCTACTGGCAGATTCTGAGATTGTAAGCTCACATTTGAATTGTGCAAAAGTGCAGGATCCATATTCGTTACGTTGTATTCCACAGGTACACGGAGCATCGAGAAATGCATGGGTGCACCTTAAAGATACACTGGAAATAGAAATCAACTCGGTAACTGATAACCCGATTATCTTTAGTGAGGACAATACCATCAGCGGTGGTAATTTCCACGGACAGCCTATCGCTATGCCTTTGGATTACGCTTGCCTTGCAGCTTCAGAAATTGGTAACATATCTGACCGCAGGATCTACCTTTCATTGGAAGGAAATACTCCTGGTGTACCTAAATTGTTGATGCGTGAAACCGGTCTAAACTCAGGATTCATGATTTTACAATATACTTCAGCGGCTTTGGCCAGTGAGAATAAAGGACTTTGCTTTCCGGCAAGTGCCGATAGTATACCTACTTCTTTAGGTCAGGAAGACCACGTGAGTATGGGTTCTATCAGTGGTAGAAAAGCATTGCAAGTGATCGAAAATGTAGAGAAAATTTTAGGAATAGAATTGTTCTGTGCAGCACAGGCTATGGATTATCATGCGCCATTAAAGCCAGGGAAAATCATAACCGCTGTTCATGATTTTGTTCGTTCAAAAGTTGAGCATCTGGAAGAAGATCAAATCATGTATGAGATGATGGAGACAACCATTGAGATGGTGCAGAGCGGAACAATATTGAAAATCGCTGAAGATTTAGCAGCAAAAGAAAATGTTGCTTATACCACTGCATTTACTGCTCAATTTGAACAGTTTTAGGTTGATAAGTTGGTATTATTCATCTATCTAATCCAATAAAAATGAATTTTAAGGAGCAAATATTACAGGGGATTCCTAGTCAATTGCCTGAAAAAAAAACGTACGATACAAAGGTTAGTCATGCGCCGGTACGCAAGGATATTTTAAGTAAGGAAGAAAAGAAGTTAGCGCTTCGTAATGCCTTGCGGTATTTTCCGGAAGCCTGGCATGAGGAGCTGGCAGCTGAATTTTTGGAAGAACTAAAAACCTATGGCCGTATTTATATGTATCGCTTCAAGCCGGATTACGATATGTATGCGCGCCCTGTAAGTGAATATCCATACCAGAGTCTCCATGCTGCCTGCATCATGCTGATGATTCAGAACAACCTGGATCCGGCTATTGCACAACATCCACACGAATTGATTACCTATGGTGGAAATGGTGGCGTTTTTCAGAATTGGGCGCAATATCTGTTAACCATGCAATACCTGGCAAAGATGACGGATGAGCAGACGTTGAATATGTATAGCGGACACCCTCAGGGATTATTCCCATCTTCAGCCGCGGCTCCACGTGTAGTGGTAACCAATGGTATGATGATTCCGAATTACTCTTCTCCGGATGATCTGGAAAAGTATAGTGCATTAGGCGTTACGCAATATGGACAGATGACCGCAGGTTCTTACATGTACATCGGTCCACAAGGCATTGTGCATGGAACAACCATTACTTTGATGAACGCTTTCAGGAAGAAATTGGGGGCGGGACAGAGTCCTGCAGGCCGAATTTTCCTTACCGCAGGTTTGGGAGGTATGAGTGGTGCGCAGCCCAAAGCAGGTAACATCAGCGGTTGCATCACGGTATGTGCCGAAATAAACGCTACAGCTGCACGTAAAAGACATGAGCAGGGCTGGGTTGACGAGCTGGTTGAAGATTTAGATGGTTTGGTTGCGAGAATAAAAACCGCACAGTCATTAAAGGAAACGGTATCCCTTGCTTTCATCGGAAATATAGTTGATGTGTGGGAACGTTTTGATCAGTCGGACATTTTTGTAGAAATCGGATCAGACCAGACTTCACTACATAATCCATGGTCGGGAGGTTACTATCCGGTAGGCCTTAGCTATGAGGAATCAAATGTGATGATGGCTGCCGAACCTGAGCGCTTTAAAGAGCAGGTTAAGGCTTCATTGATCAGGCATGCTGCTGCTGTAAACAGGCACACTTCAAAAGGAACTTATTTCTTTGATTATGGTAATGCTTTCCTCTTGGAATGCAGCAGGGCAGGAGCAGATGTAATGGCTCCTAATGGTATAGATTTTAAATATCCTTCATACGTAGAAGATATCCTCGGACCAATGTGTTTTGACTTTGGCTTTGGACCTTTCAGATGGGTATGTACATCAGGTAATCCTGCAGACTTAAAAACAACCGATAGGATTGCTATGGAAGTATTGTTGGAGATTAAAGCCGAAGCTCCGGTTGAAATACAACAACAACTTCAGGATAATGTGACCTGGATTAAAGAGGCTGGTGCCAATAAATTGGTGGTAGGCTCGCAGGCAAGGATACTTTATGCAGATGCTGAAGGTCGCGCTAAAATCGCAGAGCGGTTTAATGAGGCAGTTGAAACAGGTTTATTATCTGCTCCGGTAGTACTGGGACGCGATCATCACGATGTGAGTGGTACAGATTCCCCTTTTAGGGAAACGAGTAATATTTATGATGGCAGTCGTTTTACTGCTGATATGGCCATTCATAATGTGATTGGTGATAGCTTTAGAGGTGCAACCTGGGTATCCATTCATAATGGTGGTGGCGTAGGCTGGGGAGAAGTGGTTAATGGTGGCTTTGGGATGGTACTGGATGGAACTGAAGCTGCTGCGGTGAAGTTAAAGAACATGTTGTTTTTTGATGTAAACAACGGCATAGCAAGAAGAAGCTGGGCCAGAAACAAAGAAGCGCGTTTTGCCATAACAAGAGAAATGGAACGTACCGCTACTTTGAATATAACGATGCCAAATCTGGTTAACGACGATTTATTAGCCAACCTGAAGTATTAGGTTAGTGACGATCCCTGCTGTTCATAAAAAGCAGAATGTAATAGAGCAAAGTTGCTACTGAACTAATTGCCGCAACAACATAGGTGCGTGCAGCCCATTTTAGTGCATCAGCTGCTTTATCGTGTTCAGCAGGGGTCGTAATGTTATTGTTCTCCAGCCATAATAGGGCACGGTTACTGGCGTCATATTCAACAGGGAGCGTAATGATTGTAAATAGCGTGGTAATGGCAAACAGCGCTATACCTATAAGCAAAATGGTTGGACTCGCGCTTCCTATTAAAAAGCCGAGTCCTGCGAGTATGATCCATTGAGATAATTGGGAACTGATATTAACTATAGGAACAATGGTACTGCGAAAAGTAAGCATCTTATAGGCTGTTGCGTGTTGAACGGCATGACCACATTCGTGGGCTGCGACAGCGGCTGCAGATATGCTTCTTCCTTCGTACACATCGGGACTTAGATTAACGGTTTTGTCTTCCGGGTTATAATGATCGCTTAAATGACCTGGAACAGAAGTTACAGTAACATCATAAATGCCATTATCTGCAAGCATTTTTTGAGCAATCTCCCTGCCACTCATGCCGTTCTGAAGGCCAATCTGACTGTACTCGTTGAATTTACTCTTGAGCCTGTTGCTTACAATAAGCCCAACTATAAACATAATACCCGCGATCAGGTAATATCCCATTAATCCCATATTTTATTGTCGTTTTTATAATAGATATATCAATAACAATCAAATCATGAATTGGTTCAGGGCTATTGCGTTTTTCCCTCAATAAATGCCCCTAATTTGTTAAACATCTTAATCCAGCTTTGATAAGCACCCGTTTGTTTTGCTTCTGCTTCAGAAACAGTTTGGTGTATAGTAAGTTTGGTTTGCTTACCAATCTCCGTAAAAGTAACTGTTGTAAGTACTTCCTCCGGCCAGTCTTCCGGTTTTCCGGCATCAGTAGATCTCACATCATCACCATTTTCGTTCGACAAAATCATAGAAAAGACCAGTCTTTCCGGAAAAGTTACCTCTTTGTATAGCCCCTTTATCCAGCAATCACCATGGATAGGATCATGAACGCAGGAGTGAAAAAATCCTCCTTCTTTAGCGTTTATAGTTTTAAATTCAATAGTGCAACCATCAGGTGCATACCAGTGTTTTAACTTTTCGGCGTCTGTCCATGATTCAAATACAAGTTCCCGGGGCGCATTGAAAAGATGTGTAATCAATAGTTCTTTTTCTACGTGTGTTTTACTTTGTTCCATCGTTTTGATTTTTGGTTTGTAATTCGATTAAATAGTTGTCTAGTTTTTCAAATCTGTGATTCCATAGTTTTTTCGATTGTTCAACCCAGCTCGTAACTTCATTCAATTGATTCAACTGGGCTTCACATAATCTTTCACGGCCTTTTTGCGTAATAGCAACCAATCCGCATTCCGTTAGTATCCGCATGTGTTTGGATATCGCAGGCTGACTGATCTGGAAATTTTCCGCAACCATATTAATGGGTAGGGATTGTTGGGCTAATAATCCTAAAATGGCCCGACGGGTTGGATCGGCTATCGCCTGGAATACATCTCTGCGTGCTTTCATTTTTATTTCTGTTATATAACCGTTTGGTTATGTAAAGCTATGTATAACCGTTTGGTTATGCAAATATTTTTGAAGAAAAAATCATAACAGGCTTTAATTCTTGATGATATAGATAATTTCCTATATTTGTAAAAAAAATATAAAGTCATGCTACGTATTCAACATATCTCAAAAAACCAGGATAGCCAGTCTTATTGGCTGAAGGGCCGGGGTATGGACTTTGTTTTTCTTCCCGGCCACTAGTGTCGTTCGCTTATTAATAATTAAGCTTTCAAAAGCTTTTTTCAATTAAAACATTTAAAAATCAATGTTAAGACGATTGTTCTTAACAAATCAATATATCCTTATGGACATTTTATATACTGTAGATGAAAAATATCTGCAGGGAATAGAGGAACTTGAATATGGTGAGCTGCCTAAGGCACTTCACATATTTAATGAAATTATCAATATAGACCCCGAATATGCTCGGGCACATTATCAGTTGGGCTGTTTTTATTATTATCAGTTTAAAAATTACCAGACTGCTGGTTATTACTTTAAAAAATGCATTGAACTGGAAGCTGAATTTCCGGATGTATATCCACATTATTTGGATTTACTGATTACGCTTAAGATGTATAAATCAGTAGAGCTGATGGCGGAAAAAGCACTAGCTGTTCCAGGAGTATGTAAAGCTGAAATTCACGGACGCCTGGGTCAGAATGCGGAAATACAACAGAATTTTGTTGTTGCAAAAGCCCAGTATAAATTGGCTGTATTAGCTGCGGCCAGTGATACGGATCACAGTTTATTTAAAGATCATCTAAAACGTGTGAATGATAAACTACACACTAATAAAAGTATGGTCTATGCCTATCAAAGCTAATTGACATTGTCAATTAGCTTTATCCCTTTTCATGATGTTCTGTATTTAAATTCTAATCGTTACCTGTTGATATAAAGTTGAAACAATAGAATGAAGAAAACAGGAAGAAAGGTTTTTTTGCATAAATAATTGAAAATTAATGCAATTGCAAGGTAATCTCCTTACCTTTGCGCAAATTTTATGAAGAAGATCACTGATTACAGAAAACTATTGGGTGTACAAAAGGATGCCGAATTGAAAGAATTGAAAACCATTTACAGGAATTTAATGAAAGACTGGCACCCTGATAAATTTCAGGACAGCGAGGAAGCTAAACTTGAGGCCGAAATCAAAAGTAAGGAGATCATTGAAGCTTATCATTTCCTTGTGAGTATAGCACCTGAAACACTTGCGCTTTCTATTGATGAATATACGCAAACTACTGCTACATGCGGTATTGCTGATTACACTTGGGCAGGATTGGTACTTACTGTACATTTTTTAGATGGTAGTGCTTACGAATACTTTGGTGTTCCTAAAGCTGTTTATGTGAAGTTGGTAAATGCTGATTCACCGGGCAGGTTTGCGCGTCGTCATATATTTGGCTCTTTCCCTTACAGAAATATAGCAAAATTACAAACGGCTTAAGCTGTTGTAAAAAACACTTTGATATAGGTTAATTGAATAATAATTTTAGCTTTGTTATAACGTACAACAAAAGCTAAGAACTATTGAAAATATCATTTAAAAATCTTGAAAAAGGGCTGTTGGCATTATCTTGCTGCAGCCTTTTTTTATTTTATTCTTGCGGTACAAGCAGGAAATCAGCAGTTGTAGCAGCGCCTAAGGTTCCTGTTAATCAACCACAGGTGACTAAAGAGTTCAGGGCCGCATGGGTATCTGCTTTATGAATGCAACCGTGTAAGTCTATGCAGTTTTATAATCTCTTCGGTAATAAAATCACCTTTATTTTGGCTAATATTTTTAGTTTAGTCTTATTTTGCTAAATATATTAGCTTAACTTTGCGCTCAGATAAATTTGTTTGTTATGAGGGAAGAGAAGCAAATCATCCATATGGATCAGGACGCTTTTTTTGTGTCCGTGGAGATACGAAAAAATGATACGCTGAAAGGAAAACCTATAATTATTGGTGGTACATCAGATCGGGGAGTGGTGAGTTCATGCAGTTATGAGGCCCGGAAATATGGAGTACATGCAGCTATGCCATCCCGTATGGCAAAATTGCTATGTCCGCATGCGGTGTTTATCAGGGGGAGTATGGATGCTTATTCTGAAGCTTCGCATGAGATTACGGCTATCATTAAAGAGCGGGTGCCTCTTTTCGAGAAAGCGAGTATTGATGAACATTATATCGACATGACAGGCATGGATCGCTTTCATGGTTGCATGAAATATGCACATGAGTTGCGGGAAACCATCATGAAGGAGTTGAAGTTGCCAATTTCCTTCGGCTTATCTGTGAATAAGACTGTGGCCAAAATGGCTACCAATGAATGTAAGCCCGATGGAGAGAAAAACGTGGGGCAGCCGGATGTGGTGCCTTTTCTTAATCCATTATCCATTCGTAAAATCCCAGGACTCGGTGAGAAGACTTTCATTAAATTGAGTGACATGGGGATTAAAAAGATTTTCACTCTGGCCCAGATCCATCCCGATCACATGAATGCCTTGCTGGGAAAAAGCGGATTGCAATTGCTGCAAAAAGCAAAGGGCATCGACAATAGCCCTGTAATTCCTTACACCGAACAAAAATCAATTGGTACACAATGTACTTTTAAAGCCGATACCATTGATGTAGGTACTATTAATAATCTGATTACCTCAATGGTGATGGATATCGCTTTCCAATTGAGGAAAAAAAACAAGCTGGCAGCCTGTATTACAGTAACCATCCGATATTCCAATTTTGAAGATGTAACCAAACAGGCCGTTATTCCTTATACCTCGCTGGATAATGTTTTGATTGAAAAAGCAAAGGATTTGTTCAGGCAGGTCTATACTAAACGTATGTTGTTGAGGCTGGTTGGCGTACGACTTTCTAGCCTGGTAAACGGCTTCGAACAGATCGATATGTATAGCGAATCAACAACCCAATATAATCTGGTACAGGCTATGGATAAAATCCGTAATCGTTATGGCGATAAAGCGGTTACAAGGGCCTCAGTTATGGACTTAGATATCTAAATCATGTACCTGAACGTCCATTCTCAATATAGTATGCGTTATGGTACCATGTCTGTTAAAAAGTTGGTTGCCGAAGCTATCTTTTGTGGCATTACACAAATGGTCATCACCGATATCAATAACTCTACAGGGGTGATGGAATTCATGAGGGAATGCCGTAAAGAAGGTCTAAAACCTATCGGAGGTATCGAATTCAGAAGAAATAAGCAATTGCTTTATATTGGCATCGCCCGAAATAAGGAAGGGATGAAGGAACTGAATGATTTCCTTACCTGGCACAATCTGGAACAAAAGGTCCTGCCGGATAGCGCAAAGCCATTTAAACATGCACTGGTAATTTATGCCTATAGTAGTGGTATTGAGGCCGGAGCACTAAATGAAAATGAGTATCTGGGCATCCGTTTTGATGAGCTGCATACACTCCATGGTAAAGACATCAGCAATATAAAAGATAAATTGGTCGCATTACAACCCGTTTTTGTGGCCGACAAAATTGAATACCGCCTGCATGAATATTTACGTGGGATAGATTTGAACACGCTGCTGACGATGGTCACGCCGGAAGATAAATGCAGGAGTACTGATAGGTTTTTGCCTCCCGGTGAGCTGGAAGCCAAGTTTAGTAAATATGCTTTTATCCTTGATAATACCCGTAAACTGATGGATGGCTGCATCATGGATTATGCGCAGGGTAAAGTTCACCTGAACCGTAAAACTTTTACCGGAAATAAACAGGATGATAAGGCTTTACTTGAAAAGCTAGCTATGGAGGGGATGGTTTACCGCTATGGTAAAAATAATAAAACGGCATTAAACAAAGTGAAAAATGAATTGAAGGTAATTGATGATCTGGATTTTTGTGCCTATTTCCTCATTACCTGGGACATTATTCGTTATTCAATGGCTAAGGGTTATTATCATGTAGGTCGGGGCTCGGGTGCTAATAGTACAGTTGCGTTTTGCTTGCGGATTACCGATGTTGATCCACTTGAACTGAATCTATATTTTGAGCGTTTTCTGAATGCGCAGCGTACTTCGCCACCCGATTTTGATATTGATTATTCATGGGATGAGCGGGAGGACGTACAGGATTATATTTTTAAACGATACGGCAGGGAGTATACGGCTTTACTGGGTACCATTTCTACTTTTAAAGACCGATCAGTAATCCGGGAGATCGGTAAAGTAATGGGATTGCCGAAGGCCGAGATCGATGGTTTTACCGATCCGTCGAGGGCTACGGAAAATCGGGATAATGCCACTTTCAAAAAGATTATGGCTATATATCAACTGATGGGAGCAATGCCCAACCAGAGAAGCATTCATGCCGGAGGTGTATTGATCTCGGAAGAACCGATCACTTATTATACCGCCTTGGATTTGCCGCCTAAAGGGATGCCTACTGTGCAATGGGATATGTATGAGGCCGAAGCCATAGGTTTCGATAAATACGATATCCTGAGTCAGCGGGGGATTGGACACATCAAGGAGGCTGTGCGACTCGTAGAAGAAAACAGACAGCGAAAAATAGACATTCATCAGGTAAAGTCATTTATGAAAGATGACAACCTGAACAATAAATTAAAGTCGGGCAATAGCATTGGCTGCTTTTATATTGAGTCGCCGGCCATGCGGCAGCTGCTTACCAAACTGGGTTGTAAAGATTATTTAACACTGGTCGCGGCCAGTTCCATCATCAGACCAGGAGTAGCGCAATCAGGCATGATGAAAGCGTATATCCAGAATTATCACGACCCGAAAAATGTAAATTACTTGCATCCTGTGATGAAGGAACAGCTGGAAGATACCTTTGGCGTAATGGTGTACCAGGAAGATGTGATTAAAATATGTATCAATTATGCTGGTATGAATGGTACGGATGCCGATATTTTAAGAAGAGGCATGAGTGGGAAATACCGTTCGAAAATGGAATTTAATAAGCTGGTGGAAAAGTTTCATGACGGTGCCAGAGCTCTGGGTCGACCGGAGCATATTACCGGGGAAGTATGGCGACAGGTTTTTTCTTTTGCAGGCTACAGTTTCAGCAAGGCGCATTCGGCCAGTTTTGCAGTAGAAAGTTATCAAAGTTTGTTTTTGAAAACCTATTATCCGCAAGAGTTTATGGTGGCTGTACTCAATAACTACGGTGGTTTTTATACCCGTTGGCTATATGTGCATGAATTACAAAAAGCAGGGGCAAAGGTGCATTTGCCTTGTGTAAATATAAGTACCACAGTTGTATCTATTAAAGATGCTGACGCGCATCTGGGTTTTATTGGGATACAGGGACTGGAAAGTAAATTCATTGAACTGATACCGGAAGAACGTAAGCAGAATGGGCTTTTTGTCGATCTGGAGGATTTTGTGAAACGCACAGGTATGGGCCTTGAGCAAGTGGTGATATTGATTAGGGTGGGAGCTTTGAGGTTTACTGGTAAAAGCAAGAAGGCGCTGCTTTGGGAGGTGCATTTGATGCTTGGAACTAAAGTTAGGCCCGTCAACGATGCTGAACTTTTTCAGCTGGAGCGTAAACGTTACACTTTGCCGGAATTGATCAATACCAAACTGGAAGATGCCTATCATGAACTTGAGTTACTAGGCTTTCCCCTTAGCCTGTCTATGTTTGATCTGCTGAAAACAGATTACAGAGGAGATGTACGCACGGATAACCTGATCAGCTATGTTGGTCAAACCGTAAAAATGGTGGGCCTATATGTATGCGAAAAAACCGTACACGCAAAGAACAATAAAAAGATGTGGTTTGGTACTTTCCTGGATGCAGATGGAAATTTCTTCGATACTACACATTTTCCAAACTATACACCGATCTATCCTTTTAGAGGAAAAGGCTGCTATTTAATACTAGGTAAAGTAGTAGAGGACTTCGGTTTTCCAAGTGTTGAAGTGATCCGTTTTGCCAAATTGCCAATTAAAGAGAATCCGGTATTGGTGTAACCAAAATAGTCAGCGCGCGATAGAGAGAAAGAAGAGACAAGGGAGAGATCGGGTAGTGTTTGACTTATAGTTAATATATTTTATATGTAAACAGGTTTTAAGCTAGGTGCAAGCTATATCAACGACCCTGTTTGCACCCTGTTTAGACCCTGCTTAGACCCTGTTTAGATATGGTTTAACTAGAACTTAAATAGGAGACTGTACAATGGTATATAAGCGGCAGGTAAATACTATTGATAATTAGATGAGTTATCCTTTTAATAGTGTAGGTTTGATTAAAAAAATGGAAGATTTAAGACACAATATAAATCCAAACGATTTAACACAAATGCATAAGTTAACTGATCCTGAGCCTGCACTTAGAATAGGGGAGACTGTTGAATATGATGAGGATTATAATGGGGCAATACCTTCATTAGATAGATTTAAAAAATATCTGGACCGGTTTTACGAATATAAACTGATCAAAGGTAAAGAACATCCTATCGATTTTCCGCTGTATCAGATTACTGCGATTAAATAAGCTCAATATATTAAAGTGGGTAAGCCGATTCAGTTTTAATTTCGGACATAACAAAGAAACTTTGGACCGTACCGATATTGCTGAGTTGTGCCAGTTTGCTCCTTAAAAAGTGATGATAGGCATCCATATCAGAAATCACTATCCTGAGGATAAAGTCGAATGCACCCGTCATATGGTAACATTCCATTACCTCAGGAAACTTTACTACTTCTTTTTCAAAACCGCTCAAAGCGTTGTCTGTGTGCTCTTTTAGTTGAACCTGCGAATAGGCTATCAGGCTTTTTCCAATCTTTTTGGCATCAAGTATGGCAACAGAGCGTTTGATATAACCTTCGGTTTTCAACCTCCTCACCCTTTCATGGATGGTAGCTGTTGATTTATTAAGTTCAAGCGATAATTGCTTGTTACTAAGTAAGGCATCTTGCTGTAAAAGCCGTAAAATGCCGATGTCTGTTTTGTCTAGGTCTGTCGTATTCATTGCCAGTTGATTAGATGAAAGTGTATCTGATACACTGAGATTTCGAAATTAATAAAAAAAAGCACGCTGAAAATTCGATTTCCGTAAAAGTTGTCATTTTTTATCGATTTTTCCGTAAAATAATCGGAAATAAGTAGTGTCCATTGATCTAAAAGTCATTTCTTCTGACCTTGCCTGCGATGAGACAATTAAAGATAGAGCAGTCCATTACCAACCGGGACTCGGACTCGATAGAAAAATACTTGTATGATATTGCAAGAATTGACCTGCTGAGCGTTGAAGAAGAGATTAAACTGGCTCAAAAAGTGAAAAAGGGAGATCAGTCGGCCTTAGACCGATTGGTAAAAGCTAATTTACGTTTTGTAGTGTCGGTAGCAAAAAAGTATCAAAATCAGGGAATGCGCTTGTCTGACCTGATTGCAGAAGGAAACCTGGGGCTGATTAAAGCCGCTCAGAGATTTGATGAAACCAAGGGATTTAAGTTCATCTCTTTTGCCGTATGGTGGATCAGACAAAGTATCATGATGGCCATAGCAGAACAAAAAAGGATGGTTCGCCTGCCTGCAAATCAAATTGGTGGTATCATGAAAATCAACAAAGCGATGAGCGAACTGGAACAACGTTTGGAAAGAGCGCCCAGTATGGAAGAGGTTTGTGAATTTATAGAATTGCCTGAAGAAAAGGTGATGGATTATCTTTTTCACGCGCCTATGACCACTTCATTGGATGCCGTGATTGCTGAAGAGTCAGGCTTTACCTTAGCAGAAACCATTGAGGATACGAATGTAGAAAAAACAGATAATACGCTGATACAAAGTTCAGTTTCCGTTGATATAGTTCGCTTAATGAGAAGACTACCTGAGCGGGAAAAAGAAATTCTGTCGATGTTTTACGGTTTGGGTGGTAATACCGCAATTGGTCTGGATGAGATTGGTTGTAAAATGAAATTGGGTAAAGAACGTGTAAGACAAATTAAGGATAAGGCCTTAAAAACACTCCGTTCGGAAAAACCAAAAGCGTATATGATGGAATATATGTAGTATATTTATATATGGATAAATCGCTTTATCTGGATCACACAAATCTGTTGCCGATTCCCGGAGAAGTGTTTTTTTATCCTGATTTTTTTGATGCAAAGGAAAGCGACGAACACTTTCGCTATTTAAAGTCGGCCGTAGATTGGAAACAAGATTCAATTCGGATGGCTGGAAAAGAAGTATTACAGCCGCGTCTTACTGCATTTTATGGTGAAAAAGGGGTAAGCTACAATAGCATGGGCTTTGTAATGAAAGCCTTGCCCTGGATAGATGTGCTGCAAAGCATCAAACAAGATATAGAGGGAAAGTTTGATGTGAAATTTAACAGTTGTCAGCTTAGTCATTACCGCGATGGCTCGGATTATATTGGATGGCATCGTGACAATAAAAAAAGCCTTGGCCAATATCCCTTTATTGCCTCAGTAAGTTTTGGCGCTTCCAGAATATTCCAGTTCAGACATTATGCCGATAAAATCCCTATTATTTCTATTGAGTTGACTCACCGTAGCTTGCTGATTATGAAAGCTGAAACTCAGCATCTATGGGAACACCGGCTTCCAAAAACAATTCTTCCCATTGGGCCTCGTATTAATTTAACTTTTCGTCATATCATCAAATAGTATTTGTTGTATTTAAGTCAGAAAAACAGATATAATCTTGGAAAATATATTTTAGCTATTACTTTTGTTAACACTGTTAACTAAAATGTATAGCGTATGGGGATTGCAGAACGAAAAATCAGACAAAAGGAGGAGTTCAGAGCAAGTATATTGGAAGCGGCATGGCTTCAGGTATTAGCTGATGGCTGGCAATCCCTGTCTATCCGCAAAATTGCCGATGCTATAGAATATAGTATTCCGGTGATTTACAATCATTTTGAAAATAAGGAAGCCATACTGCTGGAATTCACTAAAGAGGGCTTTCAGAAGCTTGCTGATACCCTGCAGGCGGTTAAAGACCAGCACACAGAACCTGCAGTACAGTTAGAGGCTATAGCATATGCCTATTGGGATTTTGCATTTGAGCATAAGGAATATTACCAGTTAATGTTTGGTTTGGGGATACCGGCCTGCGATCGGGTGAACCAGATTGCAGAAATGAAGAATATGACTGGCATCATGATCTCTACCATTAAAGAAACAATCCTGGTTAGTGCAAATAAAGATGCCGATCATTTCCTAAAATACCATACTTATTTATCAGTTCTTCATGGTTTGGTATCTATTCAGATGATTAGGAAAGACGGGCCACCTACGGAAGAAAATCGTAGGGTATTGCAAGACGCAGTGTCAGGATTTATAAAGTCCATTTTGGTTTAATTAGCGCACAAAATCATTATATTTAATCATCCATATTATTACAAACAAACTTATGAAACGACTATTCAACACTAATTTTAATCATGAAGCTGTGCATTTTATGCTACTTGTTTTACGTGTAGGCATTGCGGCTTTTATGATGGTTCATGGCTATCAGAAATTGAGCTGGCTTACCGCTGGCGGAGAAATTCAATTTGGTGACCCGATAGGATTAGGACAAGCAACGTCTTTGTATTTAGCTGTTTTTGCTGAGTTTTTCTGCTCTGTTTTCTTGTTAATTGGTTTAGGAACAAGGTTGGCACTTATACCTTTGATCATTACCATGTTGATTGCAGTATTTATTGTACATGCTCCGGATGGTTTTGATAAAAAAGAAATGGGCTTGCACTATCTGCTGGTTTACGTTTTTCTGCTTGTTTCCGGTCCTGGAAAATATAGCATTGATAACCTGATCAGCAAAAGCTTATACAGTCGCAGTCGCTAAACGTAACTTTTTATTAACCTTAATGTTATTAGATAATTAACATTAAGGTTAATTGGAAACTGTTTATTTATGCAATAAAGAATAATATTATGGATTACACTTTAGTTGCAATTGTAGTGGTCCTTGTGATCTCACTAATTGCTTACCTTATTCTTAGGAATAAAAAGGATGAGAAAAGGTATGTGGACGAATCTAATAAGGCAGACCTAAAACCCGATAAACACGATAAGCCCAAAGCTTAAGTTTATATTATTTTCGGGATTAATTCGTTATAGCCTTTGTGAAACAGTTTAATCATAACTGTTAGGGAATAAATATTTTTTAATGAGAAGCAAACAAACGCTGATGAAAAGAATCTTGCTAATATGCCTTACGGCCATTGTTGTATCAAGCTGCGGCATTAACAGGCAGGCACAACAAATTAAAGCACTAGAAAATTGTAAATACAGGATCACTTCTGCCGAACAGCTTACATTAGGTGGGGCAGATGTGAAAAATATGTTTCTTAACGGGGATATTAACCTGACCAGCTTGCCGGGGTTGGCGCTTGGTTTACTCAGAAAGGATGTTCCATTGAGGGCTCGTCTGAATCTGGAAGTTAAAAACCCAACCGGCGATGATGCATCAATCAATGAATTCGAATACAAGATTTTGATCAATAGACAAGAACTGGCTACCGGATTTGTAAACCAGGCTATGAATGTTGCTGCGGGTCAGACGACCACCATACCTGTTGATATGGAAGTTAATGTTTATCCTTTTGTTTCGAACAGCAAGGTGATGGGGGAGATTTCCGACTTTTTTAAAAGCGGTAAAAATGGTCCTGAAAAGAAAGGAATCCTTACACTTAAAATCAGACCAAGCATCAAAGTAGGTAATACAGTGGTGAAATATCCGGGCTTTATTACAGTAGATAAAGAAGTAAGTAGCAAAATCCTACTGTAAGCGTTTTATCATTTTGCAGTATTGTTACAGAGTTTAGTTTATATAAAACTTCAGATTAATGATTTTTGATTAAATTCGAGAATTGTCGGAAAAGATATTTTTACTGATTTTAATTAGTGCTGAAAGTATCTTTTCCGACAAAATCATTTAAAATCTGTATATGAAGTTTCGTTTACCTCTGTTCGTTTTTATAGCAACAATTCCTTTTTTTACGAGGGCACAAAATATGAGGCAGCTCAATGCTGCTGAAATTAAGCAAGGCCTTGAAGCACTAAATGTTACCGGGAGCGTGTTGTACATCGCAGCACATCCTGATGATGAAAATACCCGCTTACTGGGCTATCTGGCTAAAGAGAAGAAAGTAAGAACAGGATATTTATCATTAACCAGAGGTGATGGTGGACAAAACCTGATTGGTAATGAGCAGGCAGAATTGCTAGGCCTGATTCGCACACAAGAGTTATTGGCTGCCCGTCGTATGGATGGCGCAGAACAATTCTTCACCAGAGCCAACGATTTTGGCTTCTCTAAAAATCCTGAAGAAAGTTTTAAAATATGGGACAAGGCGAAGATCCTTGCTGATGTAGTTTGGGTGATCCGTAAATTCCAGCCAGATGTAATTATTACACGTTTCCCAGAAGATGCACGTGCCGGGCATGGGCATCATTCAGGTTCTGCAATCCTGGCTCGTGAGGCTTTTGCTGCAGCCGCGGATCCGAAGCAATTTCCGGAGCAGTTGGCTCTTGTAAAACCATGGCAAGCCAAAAGGATCGTCTGGAATACTTTTAATTTTGGTGGCAACAATACTACCGCTGATGATCAGATGAAGATTGATGTCGGTTTGTTTAACCCTTTACTGGGTAAAAGCTACGGAGAAATAGCTGCCGAGAGTAGGTCTAATCATAGAAGTCAGGGTTTTGGTGCCGCAAGACAACGCGGGGCATCTACAGAGTTTTTTACACCCGTAGCCGGCCAAAAAGCAAAGACTGATATATTTGAAGGTGTTGATTTTTCATTGAACAGAACCTCTGGAAGTAAGGCTATTCAGGAACTACTGACAACCATCAATGACGAATATAATGCAGCCGACCCTTCAAAGTCGGTAGCTAAGCTTTTAAAATTAAAGCAGCTGGTGAAAGGGAAAGCTTTTAAACAAGACTTATTGGATGATTTGATCCTGTCTTGCGCAGGTATCTGGTTTGAAACTGCAGCAACAAATCCTTCTTATGCCTTAAGTCAGCCCATCAATGTAAAAATACAGGCAATTGCGCGTGTGAAGGCCGATTTTCCATTGGCCATCAGTATTGAAGAGGTCAATAGCGGAGTAAGCTTTAATTTATCTCCAAACAAGTTTGTAAGTGAGGACAAGGAAGTGGCGACGGCAAATGTTGGAATAACGCAACCTTACTGGCTTGAAAAGCAACATCCACTGGGCTATTTTGTAGTGGATTCCCTTTCTAAAATTGGCATGCCTGAAAATTTACCTGCACTAACCAGATTGTTTAAAATCAAAATAGGAGATCAGGTGATAGAGAAGAGGCGACCACTGGTATACAAGTATACTGATCAGGTTAGGGGAGAGATCTATCAGCCCTTAGTTATCGCTCCACCGGTAACAGCAACACTTTCCGAAAAAGCATTCATTTTTAATGGCAATGAGCCTAAAAGTATAACCGTTTTGCTAAAAAGTTTTAAAGACAATAGTTCAGGCGTATTGGCGCCGCAAGTGCCTGCTGGATGGAAGGTAAGTCCGCAGAAAATTGATTTCAGCCTTGCTAAGAAAGGGGACGAGCAGTCGGTTCAATTTACCATTACACCTGCTGGGAATACGGCAGGGGGAAGTCTATTACTGGATGTAGTGGTGGAAGGTAAAACTTATAATAAAGGTCTGAATGTAATTAATTACGAACATATCCCTTTGCAAACTTTATTTCCCTTTGCGGAAGCCAGGGTTGATAAGGTCGATTTGAAATTTGCGGGGAAACGTATTGGTTATATTGCTGGTGCAGGAGATTTGATTCCTGAATCTTTGAAACAGATTGGCTATGAGGTGATCAATCTGACCGAGAATCAGGTGATCAATAGCGATCTTTCTGGTTTTGACGCCATTGTTACCGGAGTTAGGTTATACAATGTTAACGATCAGATTAAATCGATGCAGCCAAAGCTGATGAAGTATGTTGAAAACGGAGGGACCTTGCTGGTGCAGTATAATGTTAATAACCCGCTGAAAATTGAAAATATCGGTCCTTATCCATTCAGGCTATCCCGTGATAGAGTTACAGAGGAGGATGCAAAGATTACTATTCTGGCTGCTGAAAACCCTATTTTAAACTATCCAAATAAAATTACTGCTAAAGATTTTGATGGTTGGATACAGGAACGCGGATTGTACTTCGTAAGTGATGCAGATAAAAAATATACATCAGTATTTAGCATGAACGATAGCGGTGAAAGTGCTAAAACAGGATCGCTGATTGTGGCGGATTATGGAAAAGGAAAGTATATCTATACTGGGATTTCTTTCTTCAGGCAATTGCCTGCCGGTGTGCCGGGCGCTTACCGTTTGTTTGTGAATCTGGTGTCTGCAAAAAATAGTTCATTATCAGTAGTACGCTAAATATGATAGAGCAAGAGCCAAAAACAGATGAGGAACAGGATCTTCCTCCTTTTGTTAAAACCTGGAAACAGTTTTATCGCTTGCTGATCGGCTGGCTTATATTTCTGATTTTAATTTTTTACGCCTTTACAAAATATTTCGAATGAGTGTTATAGATTGGTCTGTATTAATCGTTACACTCGTTGTAATTGTGGTTTATGGAGTTTATAAAAGCAGGGGCGCTCAAAACATTCAGGGCTATTTACTGGGTAATCAATCGCTGCCCTGGTACCATGTTTGCCTGTCGGTAATGGCTACGCAGGCTAGCGCCATAACCTTTTTATCAGCACCTGGTTTGGCTTATTCATCGGGAATGAGTTTCGTGCAGTTCTATTTCGGTCTGCCTTTGGCAATGATTGTATTGTGTATCACCTTTGTGCCTATATTTCATCGTTTAAAGGTGTATACGGCCTATGAATATCTGGAGCAACGCTTTGACTTGAAAACAAGGGCGCTTACGGCCTTCCTTTTCTTAGTCCAGCGCGGACTTTCAACAGGTATCACCATTTACGCGCCATCCATTATTCTATCAACTATATTAAATATCAATACCACTTATACAACGCTGTTTATTGGTGGACTGGTTATATTTTATACGGTTTATGGAGGGACAAAAGCGGTTTCTTATACCCAGATGTTGCAAATGAGTATTATCTTTTGTGGCTTGTTTGCTGCAGGAATAATGGTGGTACACTTGCTTCCCGGAGATATAGGTTTTAGCAGGGCCATTAGCATTGCCGGGAAAATGGGTAGGACTAATGCAATAGATTTTAAGTTTGACCTGAGTAATCAGTATACCGTGTGGACAGGTTTGATAGGTGGTTTCTTCCTGCAGCTGTCTTATTTTGGAACAGATCAAAGTCAGGTTGGCCGTTATTTGTCGGGCGCCTCAGTTAGCCAGAGTCGCTTAGGTTTATTGATGAATGGCCTGGTTAAAATACCAATGCAGTTTTTAATCTTACTGATAGGTGTACTTGTTTTTGCCTTTTATCAATACAATCGCCCGCCTATTTTCTTCAACAGTTTCGAGTTAAATAAATTGGAAACGAGTAAGTATGCTCCTGAGCTGGATAGAATTAAGAGTGATTATAACCGGGTTTTTGAGGAGAAACAAGTAGAAGTTAATAAGATGAATGCGGCGCTTAATGCTGATGATAAAACATTGATTGATCAGCAGAGAACAGCTTTGCAACTCGCTGATGAGAAGGAGAAATCTATCCGGAAAGAAGTAACCGATTTAATGCTGAAGAATGATGAACATGCCAATATAAAGGATAACAATTATATCTTTTTAAGCTTTGTAACGCAATATCTGCCACAGGGATTAATAGGATTGCTGATTGCTATTATTTTCCTGGCTTCGATGGGCTCAACGGCGAGTGCCTTAAATTCATTGGCCTCTACAACTGTGATCGATATCTATAAACGGTTAATTAAGAAGGACGCATCCGACCATGAATACCTGCAGGCTTCGCGCCTGGCTACTGTATTTTGGGGTGTGATATGTATTGTAATGGCCTTGTATGCCAGTAAAATCGGGAACTTACTGGAAGCTGTAAACATATTGGGTTCATACATTTATGGTACAATCCTGGGTGTTTTCCTGGTGGCTTTTTATGTGAAGCAAGTAAACGGAAGAGCCGTGTTTTTTGGAGCAGTAATTACTGAAACAGTTATAGTGGTATTGGGCCAGTCAGATGTAGTCGCTTATTTGTGGCTCAACGTAATTGGATGTTTATCAGTTGTGCTCATCTCTTTGATTATTCAGCAGATTATCAATGTACGTAAGCGCAAGGAGACAGAATAAATCCAGACAATGCACACAAAAAAAGGGCTGTATCAAATGAATGATACAGCCCTTTTATAATTTTAAGCGATAATTATTTTTTCGCCTCGTTTAGCAATTGAGTATGTAAACGAACATATTCTGCGTTTTTCATTTCTGTAGCTGATTGTAAACCGGCTGCTGCTGTTTTTGCGGCACCTGCTTTATCGCCCGTTTTCAATTGGATGCGTCCTTTCAACAATTTTACCCATGGCGCTTTGGTATCAGCAGATTCGGCAGCAGTTGCCCACTCTAAAGCTTTATTGATGTCCTTGTTATTTGCAAAATAATACTGTGCTGCCTGGAAGTAAGGTTTTTTCTCACCTTTCATAGCCTCATCAATATTTGCCATTACAGTAGCATCAACTTCTGTAGTCAAGTTTAGGTTTATACCTGTGTTTTCCCACATCAATTGCATTTGAGCAGTAGCAGGGTATACATCAGCAAATTGAATAGTAAAAGTTTCTACTTTATCTTTCAGTTTGTTGGCTTTAACTTTAACTCTTAAAATATCGTCAGATTCTTTGTATTCATAAGAACCCCATTGTTTTGCTCCTTTGTTGAATATTACTGTCCACTCTTCTTTGCCTGGGATAGTAAATAGACCATATTCACCTGCTGGTAATTCTTTACCCTCAACTTTAACAGGTTCTGTAAAACTGATTATGGTAGCCGAGTTTGCACCGGTACGCCATACAGATCCATAAGGCTCCAGATCGCCAAAAACTTTACGACCTTTTACATTAGGACGTGAATAATTAAGTGTGATTTTACCTAAACCGAAGTTCTGAGTAACGATTTGATTTGTACTAGGTTGAGGCATTTTTAGACCCTGAGCCTGAAGGTCGGACGATAATGATACGGCTAACGCCAGTAACAACATTGCTTTAATGGTTGTTTTCATCAGAATGATTTTTTGTTTTTAATTGTGGATGAGTTAGTTTGTCATCTGCCACTAAATTACAGTAATGGTTGAGTATTTTAATATTAAATCTGCTGTACGTAGAAACTTGACGAAAAAATTAGAAAATCATACTTAAATTAGCGGCTATGGTGAATAATCGTAACGTTTTATCTGGCTTTATTGTTTTTTTTATTTTACTGATTACCGGTAAACAGGTAGTCGGACAAGAAGTCGAAACCGGTGTCTCAAAGAAACTGGCTGTCTATAGAAAATCAGTGATAAGTCGTGTTCATTATACGCTTGAATTTGATATTCCTTCAAAAAGAGCGGATAAAATAGTTGCAGCAGAAACGCTTAGCTTTAATCTAAGTGAGAATAAACAAACTATGCAACTCGACTTTAAGGAAGATAAAGCAAAGCTCTGGAAATTGACCGTAAATGGAAAGGTTGTTCCCGTACAACATAATAACGAACATTTACTGATTGAAGCAAGGTATTTAAAAAAGGGCAAGAACCAGATAAAAATAGCGTTTCAATCGGGCGAAGCTGCGCTGAACAGGAATGCGGATTATTTGTATACTTTGTTTGTTCCTGATAGGGCCCGGACAGTTTTTCCATGCTTCGATCAGCCGGATTTAAAGGCAACTTATGATTTAACATTAAAAGTGCCGGCCGACTGGAAAGCCATGGCCAATGGGCCATTAAAAGATTCTGTTTTAATCAACGGACGTAAAACTTATCGCTTTGCAACTTCTGATATCTTAAGTACCTACCTGTTTTCTTTTGTTGCCGGTAAATTTGAGCAGCAAGTAGCTAAAGTAGGATCTATGAGAAGTGATTTTCTGTATCGGGAAACAGATACGGCGAAAATAAACAACAGCATGAATGAGATCTTTAAAATCCACTCAGATGCGCTTCAGTATTTTGAAGACTGGACGGCTATCCCTTATCCTTTTCGGAAGTTTGATTTTGCTGCAATCCCTGATTTTCAGTTTGGGGGCATGGAGCATGTTGGCGCCATACAGTATAAAGCCTCGACCTTATTTTTAGACGGAACTGCTACAAAAGATCAATTGAATTCGAGAAGTAATCTGATTGCACACGAAACTGCGCACATGTGGTTTGGCGACCTGGTAACTATGAACTGGTTTACAGATGTTTGGATGAAGGAGGTGTTTGCCAATTTTATGGCTGATAAAAGTGCGGAAGGAAGCGTTGGTAAAGCCGTGTTTGATTTGAAATTTTTAGTAGACCATTTTCCTGCGGCTTACGGTATTGACCGTACGACAGGCTCAAATCCGATCAGACAAGATCTGGATAACCTGAAGGACGCCGGAACAATGTATGGCAATATTATTTATCATAAGGCACCTATTATGATGCAACAGCTGGAGCGTTTGATGGGGAAAGAAAAGTTTCAGCAGGGTGTAAGAGAATACCTTAAAAAGTTTGCCAATAGCAATGCGTCGTGGCCCGACCTGATTACTATTTTGGATAAATATGCTGATGCCGATTTGCAGCAGTGGAATAAAGTATGGGTAGATGAACCGGGAAGACCTGTAGTAGACTATACTATGGAAAAGAAAAATGGTAAGATCAGCAAGTTTGTAATCAACCAATCTGCCGAGTACGGCAGAGACAGAATCTGGCCGCAGTTTTTTGAAATGACCTTCTACTATAAGGGATACAGTAAGGAAGTTACCGTTAATTTAAATGCGACTCAAATTGAGTTAAAAGAAGTGGAAGGTATGGATGTCCCATTGTTTGTAGTGTTCAATTCGTCGGGACAAGGTTATGGATTGTGGCCTTCAGATCGGGCGGTGTTTAGTCATCTTTATACCATTGACCAACCTTTAAGTCGTGCTTCTGCCTATATTTCGCTTTATGAAAATATGCTGAATGGCAGATTTGTAAAGCCTGTTGAATTATTGAATCTTTTTGTTGAAGGTTTAAGTAAAGAAACTGAGGAGTTAAATCTTAAGTTGATGACTAATTATATTGGTGCCATATATTGGGAATTTCTGTCGCCGACTGACCGTGCAGGCTTGAGTGAATTGCTGGAAAATAAAATCTGGTCTGCAATGCTGATACAAGCGAAGGCTAATCATAAAAAATTATTGTTCAAAACTTACCAGGATGTATTCTTGAACAAAGTAGCCGGAGACAGGTTGTATCAAATCTGGAAGTCACAGATCGCTCCAGAAGGTGTGAAACTTTCTGAGGATGATTATACCGCTTTGGCTTTTTCATTGGCATTAAGAGCGGGTAGCGACTCCGCTCTGTTAAACGACCAGTTACTGCGTATTACTAATGCCGATAGAAAAAAGCGTTTTGAATTCATTATGCCGGCACTTTCTTCCAATGTGATTGAAAGAGATCAGTTCTTTAAAAGCCTGGAGCTGAAAGTGAACAGGGAGAAAGAATCAAACGTAGGGGCAGCGCTGTACTACCTGCACCATCCGTTAAGGCAGTCGACCTCCGTAAAATATCTTGCAAAGAGTCTGGAAATGCTTGAAGAGATTCAAACTACCGGAGATATCTTCTTTCCTCAGAATTGGTTACAGTCTACATTTGGTTATTATCAGCGTGCTGAAGCTGCACAAATCGTAACGGATTTTTTAAAGAGCCATCCCAATTATAACCCAAAACTAAAGGCCAAGATATTGCAAACAGCCGACAACCTGTTCAGGGCACGCCGGCTGTTAAAATAAGTTAGGGTTCGAGGGCCTTATAGGTTATTTTAATGTGTTGAACACTTGTGTTTTTGTTTATAGTCATTTTTGAAGGATAACCATCTTCATTGTATTCATAACTAAAACTGATATTCTCCAAAGGCATCTTGGGGTTCTCCAGGTTTAGTATGTTGTTGGAAGTAAAATAGAGGAACCAATGCTCATGTTCAAGGGCTAAAATCTGGCTATACTTAATATGGCTGGCTATTCCCTTTTTCTGGTCAAAAGTGTAAGTATTAACTTCTGCAGAACTGGGCGGCGTTGTATTGGCTTCTTCCGATAAATTTCCTGAAATATAGGATAGGTTACGCGTTTTGTTTAGCTGTTCATTATGATTGTAATATTTAACTTCATTGAGCTGTTGGAGGTTGTTGTAGCTTAGCGTGTATGATCCAAGTGGGGTATAGAATGAGCCCTTGGTTTCAAACATAATGACTTTGCTGGTCGTCTTTTTATCGGCCCTTTCATAATAGGCAGTATAGAATAATTTTCCATTTTTGTATTTCTCCAACTCCGATGGATGCTGTTCTGCCGTATAGGTTATGACAGTTTTAGTGCCGCTTGCATCACTTATTTCGGTCAGCAGGTCTGTCTTATCTTTATACTTCAAATTCAGAATTAAGCCTGTAGTTTCCAATTTTATGGGAACTAATATTTTGCTGATAGCAGGTGGGGGCTTTACCGGAACTGGTTCCGGTTCCGGTATTACAGGTCGTGTGTGTTGATTTTTCTTACAAGCAAGTACTAACAATAGTAAAAAGAGAGCAGTAATGTGATAATGTTTTAAGATGTTCATCATGTTGTTGATTTAAATTAAAGATTATATTACTGTATGTCAGTTAAAGTAATTCTGTTTATTTATATGGTGCTCGTTTTATTGGAAATTAATTTAAAACTTACTTAAGGGTAATTTTTATCTCTTTATTCTTCTGTTTATGTACCAGGAGACTATCGCAAAGCTTTTGTTTAAATTGTAATCATTTGCAGAATTATAGTGTAAATGCCCTACTTTTACTGCGTAAATTCTTTTAGCAATAACGTTTATCATATGGACGATTTTTTAGCTGCCCGCCTCCAGATGGCCTTCTCCTTAGGCTTTCACATTGTATTTGCCTGTATTGGTATGGTGATGCCTTTTTTTATGTCAGTAGCTCATTTTTATTGGCTCAGAACCAAAAAAGTAGTTTACAAGGATGTCACAAAGGCATGGAGTAAAGGTGTCGCCATTTTCTTCGCCACAGGCGCGGTTTCCGGTACGGTACTTTCTTTTGAACTCGGACTGCTTTGGCCCAAATTTATGGAGCATGCAGGACCTATATTTGGAATGCCGTTTTCTTTAGAAGGAACGGCATTTTTTATTGAAGCGATAGCCCTTGGTTTTTATCTGTATGGCTGGAACAGGCTTAACCCATGGTTTCATTGGGCAACGGGTGTAGTGGTAGGGATAAGTGGTTTGTTGTCAGGAATCCTGGTTGTTGCTGCGAATGCATGGATGAACAGTCCCGCTGGTTTCGATTACATAGATGGACAGTATTTGAACATTGATCCGGTAAAAGCCATGTTTAACGATGCCTGGTTTTCTCAGTCATTGCATATGAGTGTAGCAGCATTTGTGTCCACCGGTTTTGCTGTTGCAGGCGTTCATGCACTCATGATTCTAAAAGGTAAAAATGTAAATTTTCATAGTAAAGCGTTTAAAATTGCTGCTGTTTTTGGAACGGTAGCCGCATGCTTGCAGCCAATAAGTGGCGATATTTCTGCCAAAGATGTGGCTAAAAGGCAGCCTGAAAAACTGGCGGCAATGGAGGCCCATTTTCATACCGAACGCAATGCACCACTTATTATTGGGGGGATACCAGATACGGCTAATAAAACGGTTGATTATGCTATTAAAATCCCGGGACTGCTTAGTTTTATGGCCACAGGCGATTTTAATGGGGAAGTGAAGGGCTTAGACAGTGTGCCTAAAGATGAACAGCCTCCAGTAGCCGTTACCCATTATGCCTTTCAGATTATGGTAGGATTGGGGATGGCCATGGTATTGATTGCCGTTTTATACTTTATCGCTTTGTGGAAGAAAAGGCAATGGCTAAATAGTCGTTGGCTACTCCGATTATTCGTAGTGGCAACGCCATTAGGATTTATTGCCCTGGAAGCTGGTTGGACAGTTACTGAAGTAGGACGGCAACCCTGGATTATCCGGGGGGTAATGCGAACCGCGGATGCTGTAACACCTATGCCGGGCATAACCTATTCCTTTTACCTCTTTACAGCCGTGTACATTTCTCTTGCTATCATCGTGAGTTTATTGTTATTCCGCCAGATTACCATGGTTGATGAGTTGTATGATTCCGAAAACCTTTCAAAAGACAAGCTATTATGATTTATGTAGTTATCGTTTTCCTATGGACCGCTATTTTATTATATATCCTGCTTGGTGGCGCTGATTTTGGCGCGGGCATTATTGAATTGATGACTGCTAAAGAGAATAAAGCTAAAACCCGAAAAACCATGTATAAGGCCATTGGCCCTATATGGGAGGCGAATCACATGTGGCTCATCATTGCTGTAGTGATCCTTTTTGTAGGTTTCCCGAAAATTTATGCCACCATCTCTGTTTACCTGCATATTCCATTGGTGTGTATGCTACTGGGTATTATTGCCAGGGGTACAGCATTTGTATTTCGAAATTACGACGCGGTAAAGGATGATATGCAGAAGGTATACACGCCGATTTTTGTCTACTCCAGTTTGATTACACCATTTTTTCTAGGTATCATAGCTGCCAGCGCTGTTTCAGGTCAAATAGATCCCTTAGCAAATGATTTTTTATCAGCTTTTATATTTAGTTGGTTGAATTGGTTTTCCGTAGCTGTAGGCATTTTTACCGTAAGTATATGTGGTTTCCTTGCAACTATTTTCATTATTGGGCAAACAACAGATGAGGGAGATCGGGCGCATTTTGTAGGAAAAGCAAGAAGGGCAATCTTTTTTGTAATGGGCTGTGGCGCCCTGGTCTTTCTTGCAGCGGCCGTCGAACATATTCCGCTAGCTACATGGATTTTTGGAGATACCCCTGGCTTAATCGCCATAATTGCCGCGAGTTTATCTCTAATTGTGATGTTTTATGCGCTAAATAAAAATAAGCCAATATTATTGCGTTTGTTGGCGGGATTCCAGGTAGCGATGATTTTATTTGCAGCAACCTATTCACATTTCCCTGATATCGTATTACTCAAAAATGGAGGGAATCTTTCTCTTTTGATTCATCAGGGGCAAGCTAAAACTATTGCTACTTTAGGGTATGCATTGCTGATAGGTAGCTTGTTTATTTTACCCGCATTGGTTTACCTGATTTATATTTTTCAGACGCCGAAGAAGGCCTCGCAGATCGCTGAATAAAATATTGCCATAAATTCTAAAAGCCTGGATGTTTGTGTAACAAAATTAGATAACATTTTCTAATAGAGGGGATTTTGTGTTTAATTCGCGGTCTTTTCTTTATGATCGAAATAATTACTCAGTCAATATAGGAAAACGCATTAAACCTAAACCATTTTATAAAGTCTTAAACTCAATGTTGCACTTAAACACAACACCAAATATGAAATCAGGATTCCTTAAAATTACACTTTGTACGGCTTTATTTGCAGGCCTTACATCAGTTGTTCATGCTCAGAAAGTTAATGAACTACAGGAAGTTAGTATATTCGCCCCACATGCAATAAAAATTGATGGTAAGAATTTTGAATGGAAAGACACGGAGTTTTCTGTAAACAAGCGCACCAGTCTTTCTTATATTATCAGCAATGATGATAAGAATCTTTATCTGATCATTAGATCTACAGACCTGGGTAATAATTCGAAAATTATGGCAGGTGGAATTACTTTTTCTATAAACCCTGATGGGAAAAAGAAAGAAAAGGAAAGCATCACTTTAACTTATCCGCTTGCGACTAATCCTTTTAGAGGAGGACAAGGCGGTGGTGGCAGACGCGCAATGGGTATGACTATGTCTATGGGGGGCGGTGGTCCGCAGGATACAAAACAAAGAGATTCCTTTATGGTGGCCAGACAGAAAACTCAATTGGGCACTGCAAAAGAGATCGCAATTAAAGGATTTAAAAATACAACGGATACATTGGTGTCTATTTATAACGAATATGGCATTAAAGCATTTGCCAGTATAGATAAGGACAATGCCTTCTTCTATGAAGTTGCGATTCCATTGGAAGCGTTGGGCATTTCCGTAGCCTCGCCAAAAGAATTCGCGTATAACATCAAACTTAACGGATTACAAATTCCAAGTTTTGAGGGACGAGGTTCTGGTGGTGGCGGTGGCGGTCGTGGTGGTTTTGGCGGCGGTGGCGGTGGTAACTTTGGAGGCGGCGGTGGCGGCTTCGGCGGTGGCGGTCGCGGTGGAATGGATTTTCAAGCCATGATTAGTCCTACAGATTTTTGGGGAAAGTATACCCTTGCAAAAAAATAAGCACCTCAATGGTGTAAAATAAGACACACACAAACACCCAACCATACAAACACGCAAATGAATTATTTTAATCGGGTCAAGACAAAGGATTTGAACACCATTCCGAGGTCGAAATACCTACAGCATTTTAAAAAGCTGGCGATCATTTTATTAATGATGCTTAGTTTTACAGAGGTATTTTCCCAGCAACCAGCTAAAAAGGAAACTCCTCCTCCTTTACCTACCCGACAAATCAGTGGTATTGTTAAGGATAGTACGGATTTAGGGGTGATAGGCGCAACGGTTAGCCTTACTTCTGATAAGGATACCTTAAGGACTTCGACTAATAGCGATGGTATCTTCATATTTAAAGATGTAAAATCTGCTACTTACACGCTTGTAATCCAAAGCATAGGTTATGAAAAATCACCGGTGATGCGTTTCAAACAAAACGATATGATTCCGAGGATTGTGATGGATCCTATTATGCTGAAGGAGCAAAAAAACACCTTAAACGAGGTGGTGATTAACGGTACACCATCTATCACCTATAAGACGGATACGGTAGAGTATAAAGCCAGCGACTATGTGGTGCGGAAGAATGCTACAGTTGATGAGTTGTTGAAGAAGATGGAAGGCATGGAAGTAGGCACTGATGGAAGTTTAGTACATCAGGGAGAAACCGTTGCTAAGGCTAAATTGAATGGTAAGGAATATCTTGGGGGCGACATTGCAAATGCAATTAAAAACCTTCCTGCGGAAATCGTTGATAAAATCCAGATTGTGGATGATTATGGTGATCAGGCGGCCCGTACCGGGGTTAAAGATGGTGATCCTCAGAAAGTATTAAACATCACAACCCGAACTGATAAATCTGTTGGTAATATGATGAATATGAATGCGGCCGGTGGGAGTAACGAAAGAAAGGAAGCAGGATTATTTACGACACGGATTAATGGGAATCAGCAGATGGGCTTGAATGGTAATTACAAAGATGTAATTAATCTTAACGCACTTGATGGTTCGAACAAGAATGCAGATGCCAGATTTAGTTTGAGGGATAAAATCGGAAAGAAAATAGAGTATAATTTGAATTACAATTTTACTAATTCCAATGGCGACAATCTGAATGAAACGGAATCCCTTAGTATTTTAACTGATGGACAATTGTTCTCCAGAAGTTCGAGCACTGGCTTGCAAAAGTCAAAAAATCATGATTTTAAACTCGAGTTTGAAGTAAATCTGGACTCAAACGATTACCTTAAAGTTATCCCTACCTTTAAGTATGGTTCTAATAATAATAATACCGGTTCCACGTCAAGTCAAAGGGGTAGTGATATCTCAATGGGACTAGATCAGGACCGTAAAGTAACCAATTCAAATTCCAGAACGGCTCCTGATTTTGGTATTTCTGCTTTTTATCAGCATACCTTTAAAAAATACAGAAGGAATTTTTCGACACAGATCGATCTGAATAAAGATAATCAGGATAACGAGCAGGAGCGATATAACTTCACAACTTATTATCTTGAAAATTCAACTACAAAAGATTCAGTACTTAATCAAATCATCGCACGTAAGAATTTACGTGATAATTATCGCGGAAGCATGACTTATGTGGAGCCTCTTGGCGTTAATACTCAATTTGAAGTGAATGCTCAGGTGAATTATAATGGATATGACAATACTGCTACTACAAGAAACATTCTAACAGATGGTCTTTCTGATGTGGTAGACTCATTGAGTAACATTTATAACTATTCCTTTACACAAGGGCGGATTGCATTGAATTTTAGATATGGAATGGCGAATACCTCCAAAGTTCGTTTTTCTGTAGGTTTAACCGGTGTACCTGCTTTACTATCCGGTACTAAATTAAGTTTGGGTACGACGACAAATCGTAGCAGTTTTAACCTGATTCCAATTGCCAGATTTGAATACCGTTGGAGCAGACAGCAAAAAGTATCTTTAAACTATTCAGGAAACGCGGTAGAACCAACTTTTGATCAGATACAACCGGTAAGGGATGTTACGAATCCAAATAATCCAATTATTGGTAACCCAGACCTGCTTGCTACTTTTGTGCATACTTTAAGAGGTGATTACAATAATTATATCGCAAACTCGAAGCTTAATTTTTCATTAAACGCAAACGGGTCTTATACGGAAAATGCTGTAATTAGAAATAATCAACGCGTTGATAATCCAGATCCTGCGCTCGCTGGAAGTAAAATTAACGAAACGCGCTTTTTAAACGTTAGTGGTGTATATAGGCTGACTGGTAATTATAATATTAGTAAACAGCTCAATAATAGAAAGTACAATTTGCAACTTAACGGTACAGCAAGTTATAACCATAACCTGAGTATGAGAGACGGTATTTTGAATACTACTGATATCACGGTTTTGGAACAGCGCTTTGGTCCGAAAATCAATCCTACGGAATGGTTCGAGATCAATGCGAATATAGGATACAGAAATGAAAAATCTAATTCAACACTACCTGGTGCTAATAATAACATCAATACGCTTTCTCTCAATTTAGATGGAAGAGTGTATTTATGGGAATCCTGGATGTTAGCTTATAATGGTAGTAAGCAGTATATAGATGGTATTGTCGGCAATACGAATAACAGACCTTTGGTAATAAACGCAAGTCTGGAGCGTCAGTTATTTAATCGCAGAGGCCAGATCACGTTTCAGGCGTTTGACATTTTAAACCAAAATAATTATCTGAGGACGCAGCAACCAGAGGATGGTGGGTATATAAATACAAGTGTAAACCCGATGAGCAGATATTTTATGTTGAAGCTTAGCATGCGACTGCAAAAATGGTCTGGTGCCCAGGGACGTGGCGGCAGAGGTATTATGCGTAGAGGTGACGGTAGTTTCATGTAAACTTTTTAATATATTTTATAACAACAAAACACCCGCTGGAGAATCCTTCAGCGGGTGTTTTGCTTTATGTCGGCCGCTGAGGGCTAATCAGTAATGTGTGTTGCCTAGATAATTTTTAAGAGATGCCAATGAATTAAAAATAATTATTTAACATTGGGAATAAATAAAGTCTATGAAATGGACTACCGGAATTAGAAGGGGAAATTAACAAAATGACATTAGCGGTTAACAACAATGAGCGATTGCTGTTAAAGCAAATTGCCGAGGGCGATGAGCAAGCTTTTGCTGTGCTTTTTTATCGTTACCTTCCGGTTCTCCAACCCTTCGCCTTAAAATTCACTAAATCTGCTGATGCGGCTGAAGAAATTATCCAGGATACCTTTTTAAGAGTATGGCTCAACAGAGAGAAGCTTGAGGATATTGAGAATGTTAAAGCATGGCTGTATAAGTATGCTTCAAATGAGTGCTTAAATTATCTTCGGAAGTCACTCAAACAAGCAACAGCGATTGATAACCTGAGTATTGATCATCCAAAGCAAAGCAACAATACCACAGAAACGATTAATCTGAATGATCTCAACTCGCTCGTTGCAGAGGCTATACATAAATTGCCCAATCAGCGCAAAAAGATTTATCAGATGAGCAGAATCGAGGGAATGAATATTCCTGAAATTGCTGCGGCACTTGATCTTTCTCCAAACACCGTTAAAAATGCATTGGTGATTTCATTGAAAACCATTCGCGAACATTTAAATAAGCATGGGGTAGCACTTTCTGTACTCACCTATATCGCATTGCTAAAATAATTTTAAAAAAAGTTTTAGTTCCAGTAGTCCTAAATAGCATTTCGTGTTTCTTAGTATCAGAATCCTATGAAAGAAAGAATAAACTATTTGTTAAGCAAGTTTGAAGAGGGGAAACTTAGCAAAGTAGAAACAGCCGAATTATTGGAATTGACGGATAGCAGTGAGCCCCATGTGGCAGATGCTATTGCGGAAATGATCAATGCTCAGGTTCCAAGCTCAGTAATTGAAGCGAATGATTGGGAAGCTGTGTTCGACAATATTGTATCGGTTGATAGACCGACTTCAAAAACAGGATCAATATTGAGTTTAATGAGTTGGGTTGCCGCTGCAGTGATTCTGATCACCTTAGGCGTTGGTTCCTGGTTTTATTTTAATGAGGGTGCGCAAAAGAGTTCAAATGAATTGCAGTATGCAAATGATGTTCCTCCAGGTGGTAACGAAGCAATCTTAACGCTGGCTGATGGATCGAAAATTTCCTTAACAGATGTCGGCAAAGGGGAACTATTGAATACTAGGGGGGTACGTATAGTTAAAACGGACGATGGACAGCTGGTTTATACGGTGGATCCTACTGTGACGGTAAAAGGAACAGCGCTTAGTTATAATACCATTACTACGCCACGCGGGGGGCAGTATCAGGTGAATCTGCCGGATGGGACCAAAGTATGGCTGAATGCTGCATCTTCAATTAAGTTTCCTACAACATTTACGAACTTAAAGGAACGTAAAGTTGAACTTAGTGGCGAAGCTTATTTTGAAGTAGCGAAGAACAAACAGCAGCCATTTAAAGTACTTAGTTTGGCCAATGCATACGATAGGGCGCAGGAAACAGAAGTATTGGGTACTCATTTTAACATCAATGCTTATGAAGATGAGATTGAAACAAAAACCACATTACTGGAAGGCTCAGTCAGGGTAGCTACACCTGAAAACAGGAATAAGAAATATGATGTTATTCTTTCTCCGGGTCAGCAGGCTGTCCTAAGTAACAATGCGTTTAAAATATCAACGGTAGATACCGAAGAGATTATAGCCTGGAAAAACGGAAACTTTGTGTTTGCCAATGAAGGTATTGAAAGCATTATGCGTAAAATTGCCAGATGGTATAACGTAGAAGTTATCTATCAGGGAAAAATAACAGATAATAATTTTGTGGGTACAGTACCTCGTTTTGGAAACATCTCGGAGGCCTTAACCATACTTGAACTAACCAATACCGTACACTTTAAGATCGAAGGAAGGAGGGTTACAGTTATGCCATAAATGCTACCTATTATAGCTGTAATCCAAAAAAGAAGTCAGACCCGACTGCCATCGGATCTGACGTAGGTTTGGGTTACTTAATAATTTGCAGATAACAGTCTATCAACAAACCAAACCAAAACAAATGTAATGAATTTTTACTATGTCTTTAGGCGTAAGCTGTCCGCTTGTGCGCCTGGCCAAATATTGCGTATAATGAAGTTAACCACCATTATTATCACTGCCTTTTTGTTTCAGGTAAGTGCTAATACGCTAGCTCAAAAAATCACGCTTTCTCGAAGTAACGTTGCTTTAAATCAGGTTTTTAAAGAACTTCAGGGTCAAAGTGGGTATAACTTTGTTTATACATCCCAAATGCTTGAGGGGATTAAAACTGTAAATGTTAAACTTAAAAACGCTACGCTACAACAAACGCTAGCTGCTTTGTTTGAAAATCAACCTGTAACCTATGTCATTAAAGAGAACACTGTAGTTATTCAAAGAAAAACCAATCTGGATCAAGCTCCGCTTGCAATAGAAATAAAAGGAAAAGTTGTGGATGAGCGTGGACAGGAGTTTCCAGGCGTAAGTGTAAAGCTAAAAGGAACAAGGGTAACGGTAGCAACAGATAACAATGGACAGTTTAAAATTACGGTACCGGATAACAATGCTGTGCTTGTTTTCTCTTACGTAGGTTATAACGCAATCGAAGAAACCGTAAAACAAAGAACCACCATTAATGTGAAAATGGTGCCGTCAGAAAGTGCATTGAATGATGTGGTAGTTACCGGTTACCAATCATTAAATAAAAAAACTTTAACGGCTTCAATTTCTACTGTTCAATTAAAAGATTTGCAATCAGTTTATCAGCCAAATATTGATAAATTGTTGCAAGGTCAGGTACCTGGATTAACAGTAATGAGTACTTCAGGTGCTCCGGGGGCCGTTCCTCAGATTCGTATTCGTGGTACTTCTACTATTTCTGGTAACGTACAGCCTTTATGGGTGGTGGATGGAATTATCCTGGATGATGCTGTAAACGCTTCTGTGGATGATATTTTAACCAACCGTAACCTGATTGCTTCCGGTATTGGTGGTGTTAACGTAGATGATATTGAATCGATTAGTGTGTTGAAGGATGCAGCCGCAACTGCGATTTATGGTACTAAAGCCGCAAATGGTGTAATTGTAATTACCTCTAAAAAAGGTGTTTCAGGAAAAACCAGAATCAATTATACCACCAACTTATCTATAGCAGAACGTCCGAGGATCGAAGATGCTTACATGATGAATTCTAAAGAGCGTATTGACGTTAATATGGAAATGATCGGTAAGGGGATTTTAAATGCATCATCGCCTAAGGCCGGTGACTATGGTACAGTTTCTGATTTTGAACGCTACTTTATAGATGTAAACGATAGAAAAATTACATGGAGTGATTTTGAGAATAAAGTAAAAGGACTGGAAGAAGTCAATACGGATTGGTTTCAACACCTTTTCAGGAATGCATTTACACAAAGACACAGTTTAAATATTTCTGGTGGTAATGATAGAACGACTTTTTATGCTTCAGGAAGCTTTATGGATGATAAGGCTACTGCTAAAGGAGTCGGTCAAAAGACCTATACCGGTGCATTAAAAGTAAACACTCGTTTTGGTAGTAATATTCGTTTAGGCTTATCACTGGACGTTAATGCTCGTGATAATACTAGTTTCTTCGCTACAGACTCCAGGGAAAACCCTTATGAATGGGCAATTTATACGACCAGAGCGCAAAATGCTTTCGATGATACTGGCGGATACAACCATATGTATTATAATAGCTTGAAATACAGTTTTCTGGAAAATCGTGAGCAGAACTGGCGTACTTCCAGAAACTTCGGTATGCGTGGTAATATAGATTTTGAATGGAAACTGTTAAAGGATTTAACTTATTCCAGTTTATTCTCTTATGCCAAGCAAAATACAACTGATGTGGATATTGCTCAGGAAGATAGTTACTTTGTTAGAGCAAGGAAAAAAGATGTATATCAGATTGTTAATTCTACGGCAGTTCCTCTTTGGTTGGATGGTGGGTACCGCAAAGATAAAGACAGTTACAATGGAAGTATCACCTTCAGGAATCAACTGACTTACAATCCAATATTTAATAATGTACATTACCTGAATTTAATGGCCGGACAAGAGATCCGTACTTCTAAATTTGAAGATCAGACTACTCAGATTTATGGTTACTCACATGATAGAGGTCACCAGCAAATTCCGCAGTTTGAGCTGATGAGGTATCTTGGTGTACCATATTGGAATGAAAATTTAAATGAAACTGCTGCTGTTTCTTATTTTGGGGTAGCAAGCTATACTTATGACAATAGGTACTCTATCAGCTTAAATGCACGTACAGATGGTTCAAACCGTTTTGGATTAAAAACTAATCAATTATTTCAGCCATTATGGGCAGTAGGTTTAAACTACCAACTTAAAGAAGAAGCGTTTTTGAGAGATAAAGATTGGTTGAGCTATTTAACACTGAAAGGATCTTATGGTAGTCAGGGTAATGTGGCATCTCAGGCTTATTCTGATTTGGTAGCCACCATAGGTAAATTAGATGTGATCAATAAGGAAGGTTATTTAAACATTGTAGCACCAAAAAATCCTACTCTAAAGTGGGAAATGAACTATACAACTAATGCTGCATTAGAATTTGGTTTTTGGAAGCGTCGGTTAACGGGTAGCATCGAGTACTATAATAAAAAGGCTATGGATTTGTTAGGTAGTAAAGAGGTGTCTCAGGTAACCGGTTTTAATTCAGTACAGGTAAACTGGGCATCGATGAGAAACCGTGGTATGGAATTCTCATTGAGCTCTATTAACGTGGATTCAAAATCTTTCCGTTGGTCTACTAATGTTAATTTTGGTTACAACAAAAATGAAGTACTTGAAGTTTATTCTGTTCCTGGAGTTAATGATTTAACGAATGCACAACGCTCCAACTATTCTGCTGCTGCGGTTGTGGGTAAGCCAATCAATGGTTTATGGTCTTACCGTTATGCGGGATTGAATAAAGATGGTAGGGCGACCTTTTATACGCAAACTGAAGGTAAAACATTGATTACGGGTATGAACAGCGTTGCTGGTTTGGCCTATTCTGGAACTACTATGCCGCTTTTACAGGGTGGATTTACCAATACTGTTTCCTATAAGAAATTGAGTTTATCTGCTTTGTTTATAGGAAGTTTTGGTAACGTGATCCGTTTACGTAACTTATCTCAAGGCTATGGCTTAGGTTATCCAGATGCTACTCAAAACATGTCTAAAGAATGGGTAGATCGTTGGAGACAACCTGGCGACGAACTGAAAACCAATATCCCTGTATTAGAAAGAGATGTATTTGATCCTGTTGTTTTTGGAGCAAGCCCTTATAATGGAGCTATGTATGATAATAGTGATCTGAGAACGGTGAAAGGTGATTTTGTTCGTTTGCAGAACCTCTCTTTGAGCTATGATCTGTTCAGTCCTAAACTTAGAGCAAATGGCATACAAAACATTCGTTTTATGTTACAGGGTAATAATTTATATACCTGGAAAAATAGCAAGTTAAAAGGACAAGATCCTGAATCTACAGGTTCAACGATGCGGTACAGCGATACCCGTTCGGCTAACGTATCTTTTGGTAATACATTTTTACCTGTGCCTCGTGCTTACTCATTGTCTTTGTCTGTTCAGTTTTAAAACATTATAGCCATGAAAAAAATATTCTATATCAACATATTGGCAATATTGCTAATCACTTTTAGCGGTTGTAAAAAATTGCTCGATATTAAACCTGTTAACGGTATGATGCCGGTAACTGTTAAGGATTACGAATCGCTCCTAATTGGTGGGTATCCGCGATCTGACTATTTCTTTAATACGGAACTCATGACAGATAATGCTTATGCCAATTTAAATTCAGGCAATGCACCTGGTAAAACACATGAACCATGGTTTGTTTGGGCTTCCAGTGTGCTACCAGATGCGGTTAAAACAGATGCTTATTGGGGTAATTTATATAAATCCATATTCTACGCCAATACTGTGCTCGATAATTTTGCAATGCGTACTCCTTCATCTGATGAAAAGGAATTGTACGAAAAAGTTAAAGGTGAAGCACTTGCATTAAGGGCTTATAGCTATTTCTATTTAATAAATTGGTATGCTGATGTTTATACAGCGGAGAATTTACAGTTGCCTGGTGTACCTATGCCTTTAACTGCGGTAGATGTAAATGTAAACACAACTAATAATGTACGTCAACCAATTGGAGTGGTTTGGACGCAAATCGTAAAGGATATAAACGAAGCTTCACGACTTTTAGCAGGTAAATCAGCTACAAGCAGATTTAGGTTCAGTGCTAACACTGTAGATCTATTTAAAGCGAGGGTAGCGCTTTTTATGGGGGATAATCAAACTGCTATTGAGTCTGCTACTTCCGTTATGGGTGCTAGTCCACTGACAGATTTGAACGGCTTGCAAGATTATATTGATTCTAAAAGTGGTCCATATGCTTTTACATATGATTTTGGGTTTATAGATACGGATTATAACAAAGAAATTTTGTTTTTTACAGGCGGCAGGGCTAACAACAATCTTTTTTATTATAGTGCTGCTGCATTTAAACCTACCGAGGAGTTGTTAAATCTAACCAAGCGTTATGGATATTTAACAGATTACAGGCAATACATTTTTGAATCATGGGCTGTCCAAAATACTGATGTGGTAGCCAAAGGGCCAACCATGTATTGTATGTATGCAACCCAATCAAGAGACTCTTATTATATTGGAATGAAGGCTAGTGAAGCTTATGTGACCCGTGCCGAGGCCTATGCCCGTACCAACCAGGGTGCATTGGCCATTGCAGACTTGAATCTGATTTTGCAAAAGCGCATTAAAAAGGCAAATTATGTGCCTTTAAAAATGACAGATTTTGCAAACAATGATGCTATCCTAAAAAGAGTTTTAGAAGAACGTCGTGTAGAAACAGCTTTTGATGCTGGTTTACGGTGGCTGGATTTGCGCCGCTTCGGCAAACCTGAAATTCAGCATAACTATAAAAATGGAGTGATTTATGCTTTGAAAAAGAATGATCCTAGATACTTATTGCAGATTCCTCCTTCTGAAATCAACAACAGTCCCGAAATGCCACTTAATCCTAGATAGTAGTTTATTTTAATATAAAGATTATGAAATTTAGAAATGTATGCGTCCTTGCATTGGGCTTAATCACCACCTTTGCCGCATGTAAAAAAGAAGATAATCCAGTTGCCTCTGATGATTTGAAAATCTCGCAGATGTTCGGACCGGATCCAAATGCGGATCCTAAAGTAAGATCTATCTATAATGATTATGGTTTATGGATCAGGATGGATTTTAACAATCCTAAAGAAGTCTCTAACGGTATATTGTACAATGATGTGAATAACCGATTTGGCGCTACAAAAATTGAGGACAACAAGCGTCAGGAAGCGATCACCTTTACGCAATCATTATTATCAAATGTGTCTTCAAAGTATACCAAAGCTTTTTTTCCGCTGGAGTTCTTTTATGTTAAGACTTACAATGGTTCCTGGTGGGCAGCAGACATGCAGATGATTGGCCGAAGTAGATTGTTGCTAACCTGGCCTAATAAGATGCTTAATTCGCTTCCGGTAACTGATCCCGCTACCCATTACTATAAAGATTCTGTACTAACAAGAGCTATCTGGTCTAGTTTGGGAACTATGGCATCACAAAGAATGGAGAAACCAATTGATGGTTTTGAATTGGCCGGTAAAGCCTATGATGGAGGGTTAGCTGCAGATAGGATTAATGCCGATTACTTTAAGGATTATGATGCAGCTAAAAGAGACGCTGCCAATGATGAACTGGCTAAAAGCGGAGGATTTATCTCAGGTTCTGGATCACGCTCATTTGATTCAGATTTCCCACAATGGATTACTTTGATGACAACAGAATCATATGACAACATCAAGAAGAAGTATCTTGACAACAGTCCTAGACGTGCAAAGAAATACGAAGTGCTGATCAAATTCTTCAACAGCTATGGCTGGAATATCCAGGCTACTGGTAACCAGTACAGACAGAAATTGGATTTATATAAATAATTCCCGCTCCACCCGCACAAGAAATTGTGCGGGTTTTCTCTTTAAAAACAATAAACACACATGAATAAATTACTATTGACCCTACTTTGCTCGGTTCCGGTTTTGGCCAACGCAGAGAGTGAACCATTTAAAGTAACAGGCAAAATTGCCAAAGCAGGCCCTAAAGCCAAAGTTTATTTAACCTACCGTGCTGCCGGATCAACTGTTAAAGATTCAGCTTTGGTAAAAAACGGAATTTTCTCATTTCAGGGAACAGTTGCCGGACCATTAGCTGCAAAACTGAGTTTAGATCATACCGGTGCTGGTATCAGCCAGGCTACAAAAAATCCTGACGTACTTTCTATTTATCTGGATAAAGGAAATGTAACCGTTGTAGCGAAAGATTCTGTTAAAAATGCAGCAATTTCGGGTTCTCCAATCAATACAGAATATCAGAAATACCAAAAGGCTATTGCTGCTCCTGAAAAAATCATTACTGATTTAAATACTGCCTGGGCAGCAGCAAGCATGGACCAAAAGCAAAATGAAGATTTTGTAAAAGGTTTCCGCGATAGGCATCAACCAGCAGCAGCAGAAAAAGCAAGGTTGCAACAGATCTTTATTGCTGAGAACCCTGATTCTTATTTTAGTTTAATGTCTTTAAAAGACATGTCTGAATACGATATGGATATTCCTAAAGTAGAGCCGGCCTTCAATAAACTTTCTGATCGCTTGAAAAAAAGTAAAGCAGGAGTGGAGTTTGTAAAACTGATGAACATCGCGAAATCTACTTCAATTGGTGCTATTGCTCCTGATTTTACGCAGAATGATGTAAACGATAAACCGGTTAAGCTTTCTGATTTCCGTGGGAAATATGTATTGATTGATTTCTGGGCTTCATGGTGCGGTCCTTGTCGTGCAGAAAACCCAAATGTAGTTGCTGCATACAACAAGTTTAAAGACAAAAACTTTACCGTGTTAGGTGTTTCTTTAGATATGCCAGGTAAAAAAGACAACTGGTTAAATGCAATTAAAGCCGACGGATTAATCTGGACTCAGGTGAGTGATTTAAAAGGATGGGCTAATGCAGCATCTCAAATGTATGGTGTTAAAGGTATCCCTCAAAACTATTTGGTAGGTCCTGATGGAAAGATCATTGCTTCTAATTTAAGAGCAGAAGGTTTACACAAAAAACTGGAAGAATTATTGAAATAATACATGCTCAATGATAACGAAGCCCTCTCCTAAGTAAAATCGGGAGAGGGTTTTCTTTTGTAAAAGTCATAATATAGTCCGTTCCTCCCTCCATTAAGGTAATAGTTTCTTAATCCGTATCTTTGCGTCCAAATTACACTATGGGGTCTAATTATGAATTTTCGTCAGATTATGAACTGCTGATCTTGCTTAAGGCAGGAGATAGGCTGGCGTATACTGAAATTTATAATAGATATAAAATCGTATTACACACCCATGCTTATAAATGGATGCGAGATCGCGAAGAAGCAAAGGATATTATCCATGAGCTTTTTGCTTTTTTATGGGATAAACGTGAAAGTATTGAATTCAATACCACTCTTTCCGGCTATCTGTACATCTCTTTAAGAAACCGAATTTTCAATAGAATTTCAAAAAAGAAGTTCGAGTCTCAGTATATAGATTCTTTACAAGAATTCATCAATAAAGGCCATTGCGTTACCGATCATCGCGTTCGCGAAAAGCAGCTTGGAGAGCTTGTAGAAAAGGAAATAACCGCTCTTCCTAATAAAATGCGTGAGGTATTCGAACTAAGTCGTAAATCGAACCTAAGTCATAAGCAGATTGCTGCGCAACTGGATTTATCAGAGCAAACTGTTCGGAAACACATCCAACATGCACTGCGGATTTTGAAGTCTAAATTCGGATTAATATTATTTTCACTTTTTTTTACCCCATAGGCATTTTTCATTTGTCTTCCATTTATAAGCCTAACCAAAACGCTCAATAAAATGGAGAAACCAGACGCAAAAGACCTATTAGCCAATTACCTCGCAGGAAAATCTACTGAAGAGGAAGCTGCGCTTTTAGAAAGTTGGCATCTAGATTATGAATTAGATGATGTAGCTACTATAACCCCTGAAGATCAGTCGAAAGATCTGGATGAGGTGTGGAATGCATTGGAGCAACGCGAACTGGTAAGCAAAAGGATCGTAATGTGGCCTAAAATGGCTGTTGCTGCTGCCGTAATCCTTGTTACAGGATTAGCTTTGTTTTTCTATTTACAACAATCAAAGCCTGTTGAGCAAATAACGAATACCGTTGCCGATATACCTCCCGGTAAAAACGATGCAGTGTTAACATTATCAAATGGCCAAAAAATCGTGCTTAATGAAACTGGCGAAGGAGAAATAGCTAGTCAGGCAGGGATATCTATTACAAAAGATAAAGACGGAACAATTGTTTATCATAGCAATGCTTCAGCCGGAGCAAAATTGAATTCTGGTGAATTGCTTTACAATACTATTACCACCCCCAGAGGAGGTAAGTACCAGTTGAATTTGCCTGACGGCAGTAAAGTTTGGTTGAATGCCGGATCATCGTTAAAATATCCGGTTGTATTTGCTGAGAATGAGCGCAGGGTAGAATTGAGTGGTGAAGCTTATTTTGAAGTCTCAAAAGATAAGAAGCGACCATTTTATGTAAATACAGATCGTCAGGGGTTAAAAGTGTTGGGTACACATTTTAACATCAACGCTTTTAGAGATGAACCTGAAACCACGACTACTCTATTGGAGGGTAGTGTAAAGATTATACCTGTATATAAGAATGTTACAAATTTAGCGTTAAGGGATGTGGTGTTGAGCCCTGGTCAACAGTCTGTTGTGGGCAGGACCGTCACCGTTTCCAAGGCAAACCTCGAAGAAGCTATTAGCTGGAAAAATGGGATGTTCCAGTTTAATGATACAGATTTAAGCAGCGTTATGCGTCAGGCCTCGAGATGGTATGATGTTGATGTAGTTTATAAAGGTGGAGTTCCTGCTATAAAGTTCAGTGGGGAGGTGTCGCGTAATGTAAATGCCTCCGCTTTTTTAGATATGCTTAAATATCTGGACATAAAGTTCAGTATTGAAAATGTAGATGGCAGGAAAAGAATAGTTGTGTCCAGATAAGGCCATAGCATAAAAATATAAATCAATTTAACTTAAACCAGCAGGATGAAAAAACAATTACGACCAAAATAGGGGCAGCCGAGAGAGAGCTGAAAAAAAACCGGGAAAAGTGTTATCGCACTTCCCCCGGTATAGACTTGGATTGCCGTCCTTGTCACCGTTCAGTTAATAATTATTCCTGATGAAATCAGGATAGAAATATCTAACAAATCTTACTATTTACTAACCTTACCTTACAAATGTATGTATTTTATTAATACTTCACATGGTGTGGATGAGCCTCGGTTTGCACCAATTTTTAAACTTTTAAAAGGCCTTTATAAGTGTGTCCCGCTTATAAAGCCGGAAACCAGGAGACAGATTATTATGCGGATTAATCTTATGGCTGTTTTTATGACATTGTGCCTGATGCAAGCTGTAGCAAGCGGCTTCGCTCAGGTAACCCTACATAAAAAGAATGCAGCGTTAAATGATGTACTTAAAAGCATCAAACAACAAACAAATTACACCTTTCTTTACA
Source organism: Pedobacter nyackensis (assembly GCF_900176505.1). Lineage (GTDB taxonomy): Bacteria > Bacteroidota > Bacteroidia > Sphingobacteriales > Sphingobacteriaceae > Pedobacter > Pedobacter nyackensis. The sequence continues at coordinate 568,798 of NZ_FWYB01000001.1, forward strand.
ATAGCGAATTGCTAAAGGATGCAAAAACTGTATCCGTTAATTTGGATAAAGCGTCTATTGAAGAAGCACTGAAAGCTTGTTTTGAAAACCAGGATCTTACTTTTAAGATCATTGAAAAAACAGTGTTGCTTAAAAAGAAGGAAACTGGAATTCTTGATAAAGTAGTGAGTTATTTCGCTACGAAAGATATTCGTGGAACGGTATTAGACGAAGATGGTTTACCACTTCCAGGTGCTACTATACAGATTAAAAACAGTACTAAAGTAGTTTTAACTAATGGTAAAGGTGAATTTGAACTGAAAGGCATAGATGAAAAAGCCATATTGGTGATTTCATTTATTGGCTACAAATCAAAAGAGATTTCAGCTGGTCAGGCTTCACCAGTTACCATTCATTTAGAAACTAATCCTGGTGAATTGGCTGAAGTAGCCATTGTATCAACCGGTTATCAGAACATTCCAAAGGAACGTGCTGCGGGATCTATTGAGGTGATTAATGCAGATAAAGACTTGAAAGGAAAATTACAAGCTAATATTTTAGATAGGATTGAAGGGATGTCGGCTGGTTTGACCAGTTATAAGTCAGCAGGTAATACCCAGAATTCTGTTCGTATTCGTGGTGTATCCACATTGTTGGGTGAGGCGAAACCTTTGTACGTGGTAGATGGTTCTCCGTTTGAAGGTGATATCACGTCAATCAACGCTGCTGACATAGAAACGATCACAGTTTTAAAAGATGCTACCGCTGCTTCTATCTACGGCGCACGTTCTGCCAATGGAGTAATTGTAATCAATACCCGTCGTGGTAAAAAAGGCCCTGTAAGAATTACTTACAATGGTATCGCTAAATTGACTCCACTACCTAACCGCGACTACACGAACAAGATGAGCAGTTCAGAGTTGGTGGATTTCCAGAGAGAAATGTTTAACTACAGATCAGGATCTTACGCTGGAATTGATCCACGTAAATCAATGAATGATGTGTACAGACTATATTACGAAGCACGAGAAGGTAATATCACTGAGACTCAATTGCAATCTGCATTGGAGCCATACAGAAATAGCGACAGGTATGATCAGGTAGTTGATGAGTTACTTCGTAAGACAGCAATTAACCAGACACATAACATCTCCTTTTCAGGAGGTTCAGATTTTTACACTTATAACTTAAGTGGTAATTATATGCTAAACAATCCATACGAGCGTGAGCAAAGTTCTAGTCGTGTAGGTTTTAACCTGAACAATACTTTCAATTTCACTAAATGGATGAAGTTTGATGTAGGTGTAATCAGCAGTAAAGTAAATGAGGATTACGACAATGGCATACTGGGTATGAATTTATTAAATACTGGTAAAGCTTCATATTTCATGCTTAAAGATCAAAATGGTAGAAATGTAAATTGGTATAATTCTAAATCCCAGTTTGAAATTGATCGTCTGAACGCTTTAGGCCTGCAGGATGAAAATTATTCACCATTAGCTGAGCTGAATAAGAAACATTACAACAATACGAGCAATTACCTGAACTTGAATTTTGCTGCAAACTTTAAAATCATCGACGGCTTATCAGTTAACTTACTTTATCAAAAGGAAAGGACTGAAAACTATACTAAGCAGTATCTGACTAAGGATGCTTATGAAGTGAAGACCATGCTTAATGATGCAGCTAAACAAGTACACACCGGAAATCCTTATTTGATTCCAGTTGGTGGACAGTTAGATGAAACCCGTGCTGATCAGAATTCCCATACCATGCGTGCACAGGTTAACTTCAATAAATTGTTTGGTGAAAAACATAGAATTGATGTGATTGCAGGTGCTGAGCAACGTGGTGTATTGGTTACTTCAAGCAATTTATATAAATATGGCTATGATGACCATAGCTTAAGCTATAAGCCTGTTGATGAAGATTTTCTTTCTACTGCATACAAAGGAACAGAAGCGCTATTTGGACAGTTTACATTGACCAGAAAAGAAAAAGGCTTTGTTAATCTTGAAAACAGATATGCTTCTTTCTATGCTAACGGTTCCTATACTTACGATCGTAAATTAACTTTTACGGGAAGTATCCGTATGGACCAATCAAACTTATTTGGTACGGATCCTAAATATCAGTATAAACCACTTTGGTCTACTGGTGTAATGTATGTGTTGTCTGAGAATCAAAATGATTGGTTAGACCGCCTTGCAATTCGTACTACTTACGGTATTAATGGTAACATACCAAAAGATAGCGGGCCTTATATGATTACAAAAGATTACACAAGTCCTAATACCTATACTAAGGAAGCGTATGCTTATGTATATAGTCCGCCAAATGCAGGTTTAAGATGGGAAAAAACAAAGGTTACCAATTTTGGTATTGATTTTAGCTTATTAAAAAGTCGTTTCAGTGGATCTATCGAGTTTTATAATAAAGCAACGAGTGATCTTTTAGGTAAACAAAGTACAGATCCAACAATCGGATGGAGCTCGGTTTTGTTAAACTATGGAAGTATGACAAACCGTGGAGTTGACTTTACTTTCAAAAGCAAGAACATCACTACTACTGATTTTGCATGGAGCAGCGGTTTAAATTTCAACTACAATAAAAATGAGTTAACCAAGCTGGAAAACGCCAACAATACTGTATATGCTTATTTGGAGAGAGGACAAAATAGGGTGGGTAAACCTATGGATGCTTTGTATAGTGTTCGTTATAAAGGGTTAGATAGTAAAGGTTTGCCTATTGCACTGACTAAAGATGGCAGGGAAGTAAAGAGTACAGCTCAATTAACCCCTGATGACCTGATTTATTCAGGAACAACGACACCTCTTTTTGCAGCTTCATTAATGAACAACATGAGCTACAAGAATTTCGACCTGTTCTTTATGTTTATTTACTATGGCGGTCATGTAATGCGTGATGTAACATCACCATACCTGACAAAGTTTGCTGAGTTGAACTATACCACCAATATGGAAAGAAGTGCTTTGAATTACTGGAAGAAACCTGGTGATGAGAACATCCCAGGTATAGCGCCAGGATTTTATACAGCGGCATCTAGTACCATTACTAACATCTGGGAAGCTAGGGATCAAAACATTCAAAAGGGCGATTATATTAAATTGAGAGATGTTACTTTGAGTTATAATCTGGCGAATGAGCTATTGAAAAGAAATAGAATCCAAAGCATGCGTTTCAGCTTCCAGGTACAAAACCCGTGGAGATGGGCAGCAAATAAACAGAATCTTGATCCGGAAGCGTGGACAGTGGCTACATTAGTTCCTCGTGGAGTAAATAATGTTCTGGAAGCACCATCAAGAGGTATAGCTATTCCTACAACTTATTCTTTCGGCATATCTGCTAACTTTTAATTAAATTCTAATGAAGAAGATATTTATTACCATACTATTTGCAGCAGTCGCACTTTCGGGCTGTAAAAAATACCTGGACATTAAGCCTAAGGGCTATACCATTCCTGAGTATTATGACGATTATGTTAAGCTTTTAAATGGGCAGTCATTGACAGGTGTTTCTGCGGTTTATCCTAATTTTTTAACTGATGATCTTCAGACTGGCGTAGATAAGGACATAAACTCATCTGCGAATTACACAACTTATGCTCTTTATAAACGTAATTTGTATGAGTTTCAGCATGGAGCAATTATGGAAGATGGGCAGGTTGATCCTTTTTATGAGGCTGCTTATGCTAACATATTTACCTATAACACAGTAATTAATAATGTTGAAAAAGTATTAGATGCTACTGATGCCAAGAAGCTCCAGTTGAAAGCTGAGGCTCAGGTTGGTAGAGCTTTCGAATACTTTAACTTGGTAAATGCTTATGCCGTGCATTATGATCCGGCTACAGCATCAACAGATCTGGGTGTTCCTATTGTATTGACCGAGAATATTCTTACCCCGTATAAAAGAAATACTGTTGCTGAAGTTTACCAGTTGATACAAAGCGATCTGGCGGAGGCCTTACCTCACTTAGGCGCAACGGCTCCGCATAAGTTCCGCCCTACAAAAGGTGTAGGCTTTGCTTTTCTAAGCAAACTAAACCTGTATATGGGAAACTATACTGAAGCTTTAAAAAATGTTAATGAAGCTTTAAAGTTAAACAGTGATTTGATTGATTATAGCATCTATGGAACTAAAAAGAGTACCTGGGACAGGGTTCATTATATGGAAGGTACTACCGTTGTTCCTTTTCCTGATGTTCAAAATAGTAAGGAAACCGTTTGGGCTCGCGTAAGTTCAGGAAGTTCGTCGCATTTATTTGCTGAGGTATATGCGAGCAAGGATTTGTTGGATACTTACAAAGCAGATCTTGCAGCAGACGCTGTAGATAAACGCTTTTCATTGTTTTTCCTTGATGGAAAATCAGAACTTGGATCAACTATTGTTACTTTCCCAGGAAGAGTATTATGGGCGGCTTATGTCAATTTTAATGTAGGTTTAAGCACTCCTGAGTTGTTACTGATTGCTGCAGAAAGCGAAGCCAGAGTTGGGAGTAAAGACAAGGCTCTGGATCATTTAAATACGTTGCGTAATGCGCGTATTGTAGGAAACAAACCTTTAGTTGCTGCTACAAAGGATGATGCTTTAAAAATCGCACTTGACGAAAGAAGAAGAGAAATGCCTTTCCTGGGTATAACCAGGTTGGTAGATCTTAAACGCTTAAACAAAGATCCGCGTTTTGCAAAGACCGTTACACACGTAAATGGAACACAAACCTATACTTTGGCACCTAATGACTTGCGTTATGTATTGCCTATTCCACCAAAGGTATTGGCGCTTAACCCAGGCATTCCAGTTTACACCCGTTAGTATTAAAACAAATTCTATGAGATCATTAACCTTTTTGTTTCTGCTGATTGCAGCCATTACCACTAATGCCCAGGAAGGGATTAAATTTAACCAGACTACCACCTGGAACGATACTAAAGCAAAGGCTGCTGCCGAGCGTAAATTGATATTTTTAGACTGTTACACTTCTTGGTGTGCACCATGCAAATGGATGGATAAAAATGTATTCACTGTACCTGCTGTAGCTAACTTCTATAATGAAAACTTTATCAATGCTAAAATTGATATGGAAAAAGGAGAAGGAATTGAATTGCGTAAGAAATATGCTGTCCAGTCTTTCCCAACATTTTTGTTCATCAATGATAAAGGTGAAGTAGTACACAGAACGGCTTCTAAAATGTCGGTGGAAGAATTTCTTGAAGAAGGAAAGAAAGCTGCTAACCCTACAACAAACCTTTCTTACCTAAGTGCAAAATACACAGAAGGTACTCGTGATCTTCCTTTTTTATTGGATTACGTTCTGGTTTTGAACAAATCAGATAGAATGAAAGCAGAGCAGATCGGAAAGGATATCATTAATGGTATCTCTGAAAAAGAATTGCGTACTGAGTTCGGTTGGAAAACAATCAAAGCATTAGCTAGAACTGAAAATGATAAGTTAGGTGCATACTTCATCGCAAATGAAAGCGCTTTTAACAATTGGAGTAAGCCTGAAGAAAGAGAGCAGCTTAAAGATCGTTTGGTTACCAGCACCATGTATGGTTTAATGTCTGGCAAAAACGAAAAGGCTTTCATGGAGAAATTGTCTTATTTTAAAAGTTCTGAAAAGATCGACCGTAGAAAACAAGGCATCATGTTGGAAGCTGATTTTTATTTAGGCGCAGGAAGAACTGCTGATTATGTAAAAATCACTAAAAAAGCTTTAAAGAATGAGTTGAAAGATGATGCTGAGAAGTTGAGCTTCCTGGCTAGAAGAGCGTCAGGTTCTAAAGGTGATAATAATGGTACTGCACCGAAGGCTATACAAAAGCAAGCTTATTTAATGGCAAAAAGAGCGGTTGTGCTTGAGCCAGAAGAATACAGCATTCAATCCACTTTTGCACATGTATGTTTAGCCATGAAAAATAAACCGGAAGCATTAGCTGCAGCAAAGAAATCAAGACTATTGGCAGATGCCGAAACTTCCAAAATTCAAAAGCTTGCTCAGGATTTACTGGACAGAGTTGAAGCGCTTTAAGTTGTAATTGTTTATAGTTTTAAAAAAAGAGAAATAGGCTGTATAATTAATCATCATACAGCCTATTTTTATATCTCATAAAAAAAAGATGAAGAAATTAGGTGCTTTAATTATCCTGTTTGTCGCATTTAAAGCTAATGCGCAAAATGAAATAAAATTTAATCAAACCACTACCTGGAAGGAAACAGCCGAAAAGGCAGCTGCAACAGGTAAATTAATATTTGTAGATTGCTATACCTCCTGGTGTTCTCCATGTAAGTGGATGGATAAAAATGTATTCGTTGAACCAACTGTAGCCACTTTTTTCAATGATAAGTTTATTAATGTTAAAATTGATATGGAAAAGGGGGAAGGTTTAGAGCTTCGCAAAAAATACAGTGTAAAGTCCTATCCAACTTTTTTGTTTGTAAACAGTAAGGGAGAGGTGGTGCATAGAACGGGTTCAAGGATGACTGTTGAAGAGTTTTTGGAGGAGGGAAAAAGGGCTGTTGATCCAAAGAATGGTCTTGTTTCCCTTACTGAGAAATACAATGGTGGTGCACGTGATCTTCCTTTTTTGCTGGATTACTACTTGGTTTTGAATAAAACAGATAGAACGAATGCTGAGAAAATCGGGAAAGATATTGTTAACGAGATTTCTGCGCAGCAGTTAAATACTGAATTCGGTTGGAAGGCGATCAAAACCTTAGCGAGAAGCGAAAGTGACAAGTTAGGAGTACACTTTATGGCTAACCCGAATATGTATAATAGCTGGAGCAAAGAAGAAGAGCGGGATCAGCTTAAAGATCGTTTAATTACCAGTACTATTTATGGTTTAATGAATGCTGATAATGAACAGGCATTTATGGATAAACTGGCCTTTTTTAAAAAATCAGATAAAATAGAACGTAGAAAGCAGGGGGTGATGTTGGAAGCTGATTATTACTTGAAAAAAGGTAGAATAGAGGATTATGTGAAGTTGACCAATTCGGCTTTAAAAAATGAGTTGAAAAACGACGGGGAGAAGCTGAGCTTCCTGGCAGGTAGAGCAGGGTTTAAAGGCGGAACTTCGGTGACCTTTCTACAGCAGGCTTATGTATTAGCAAAACGTTCTGTTGAAATCGCACCTGAAGAATATAGTGTGGTTTCGACTTTTGGTTATACTTGTCTGTATCTGAAAAATAAAGAAGAGGGTTTAAAAGCCGCGAAGAAAGCGTATTTACTTGCTGATTCATTAGGTTCTAAAGTTCAGAACCGGGCAAAACAACTGGTAGATGAGATAGAGGCTCTGTAATTTTTTTATTTTTAAGAACTGGAGGAGCCTGTATCATAAATTATGATCAGGCTCGTTTTGTTTGTTTTTCCATTACCCCACCCAGATCCCGATCTGATTGCAGAGCGCATAATAAGTCCAGGATTAATGATTTCATAAAGGTGAGACGATATCACTGTACAAACAGAGTGGTGCTATTCTTATACTGCTTTGATACGGTCCTGGTGCTTCTATACTAATATGATAGTAGTACGAGAGTAGTACAAAAGTAGTAGTTGTTATAGGCCGTAACCAGACTGTCTATAAGCTTTGTTCGTCCATTATGATTTTTAAATTGAGTCTATTCGCGTAAATTTAAGCTGCGTTCCGATTTCCATGAAATTTTATACATTTGCTGAACCCACAAAAATTTTAGGATGAGATCACCTACTTTACTGAATGAAAGGGAACTGCTGCTTCTATTGAAACAGGGGGACGATGATGCATTTGAAGAAATTTATCATTTGTATAGTCATCGGCTTTATAGTAACTTATTGAAATTGGTGAAGTCGGATGATCTGGCGATGGATCTACTACAGGATCTGTACATAAAGCTATGGAATAATCGATCAAGTATAGATGTCGACAAGAGCATACGTTCATATCTTTTCAGCATTGCTAAAAACCTCGCGATTGATTTTTTCAGGCGTGCAGCAAGAGAATCAAACCTTCAAAATCACCTTATAACAGTTGGGACTGAGTTGTACAATCATGTCGATGATGTCCTTTTCCATAAAGAAACGGCTGTAGTTTTAAATAAAGCAATCATGGCACTGCCGCCACAACAGCAAAAGATTTTTAACCTTTGTAAGATAGAAGGTCGTAGTTATCAGGAAGTGGCATTGATTTTAGGTATTTCACCTGCCACTGTAGGCAATCAATTGGTAAAGGCCCTGAGAAGTGTACGTGCTGTAATGATGAATTCCCAGGATGCATTGATCATTATTGTTTCCCTTATCCTTACACGAGGAATAAAATAATTTTTTTTTAGTTTGGAGTAGTATGATTTCTTTTTTTAAGCGTAATACAATAAAAGGACACTTTGGAAAAGAAAGATCAGCTTAACATTATATTTCAAAAATACCTGGATCAGAACTGTAGCCCCAATGAGATGCAACAGCTCCTTGATTACTTTGGTCTCACTCAAGCAGATGACCAATCATTGGAAGCCTTGATTGAAGAGGTACTTTTAAATAAGGATGTTGTGGTTGCTGATACAGAAACTCAATTGAGATTAGATGCCGGATTTCAACATATTTTAGCCAGGAGAGCTGTGAAAGCTAAACCTGCATTGAGGTTAAGCTTGCTTTACAGTAAATGGGCTGTGGCCGCTATGCTGTTTATAACTGTTGGTGTCGCTTTGTTCTATTTTACTAAATCTGATACACCTGCAGTCGATGTTGTTGCTCAGCATACATTTAAACCGGGAACTGAAAAAGCCAGACTTACTTTAGCTGATGGGACCGTAATAGATCTGGAACAGGCTGTAAATGGAAAGCTGAATAGCAATGATGGAGTTGCAATAACGAAAACTGCTGATGGTAAGCTGATTTATGATGTAAAAAATATGGACGATGTAAATGGCCCTGTTTCTTACAATACTTTAGTAACCCCAAGGGGTGGACAATACGATGTAATTTTACCGGATGGATCTGTCATTTGGTTAAATGCAGCTTCCTCATTGCGATTTCCTACGCGATTTGTTGGAGCAGAGCGACGTGTAGAGCTGAGCGGCGAAGGCTATTTTGAGATTAAAAAGAATGCGAAGCAACCGTTTGTAGTTGTTTCCGGTGGTCAACAGGTGACTGTACTGGGTACACATTTTAACATTAATGCTTACCATGAAAATAATGTGATCAAAACAACATTACTAGAGGGTGCGGTTAAAGTTAGTAAAGGCACGAAAAGTTATTTGCTGGCTCCGGGCCAGGAGGCTAGTCTAGACAATCTGAATGATAGTTTCTCAATCGCAAAGAATGTTGATGTAGCTGTAGCAGTTGCCTGGAAAAATGGCAGATTTAGCTTTGATGCGGCCAATATTAAAGAAGTAATGCAGCAAATAGCCAGATGGTACGATGTGGATGTCCTTTATAAAGGTGATTTCTCTAATGTAGAATTAACAGGTGAAATCCCAAGAGGAGCTGATGCCAGTCGTGTTCTAAATCTGTTGAAAGGAACCAAGCAGGTAGATTTTATCATCAATGGAAGATCAATAACCGTTATTCCCTATAAATAATTACGCCTATAAATAAACTAACTATAAACCATAAACTAAAACCAACCAATTCATGATTAAAACCTAAACTAAAACCACAATGAGTACCTATAAACGAAAAACGGACCCCGATCGCCATCGGAATCCGCTAAATAGTTAAGGCTCACCTCAAAAAAAACGACACGTTTAATATCTTATTTTACTAAACCTCAACCAATACAAAAGTATGCAACTTATTATGTATTGCAAAACCCTGTGCAAGCAAGGTTTTTTGCAACGCCAGCCACCTAATGGACTGGAATTTGGAAATGAAACGCCTTGGAACCGTTTCCATAGAACGATATTGATCATGAAACTTACTTCTATTTTTATACTCGTTAGTTTTTTACATGTTAATGCCAGCTCTTTTTCTCAAACTGTAACCATTAAAGGAAACAACCTTACTCTTAAACAGGTGTTCAAGGAAATGACTGAGCAAACAGGATATGGGTTCTTGTACAATCCAAAATTGCTGAATGCGAACGCCAGAATCCAGCTTGATCTCAAGAATGAGTCATTAAAAGATGCTTTAGCAGTATGTTTAAACGGACAGTCATTAAACTATTCAATTGTTGATAAGACAATTTTACTTAGTCCCATGGCTTCAGACGAATCAATCAGCTCAGTAGCCAGAGTTGCTCCATTACCGGTAAAGGGTAGAGTAACCAATGAAAAAGGTGAGCCCATGGCAGGGGTTACTATCATATTCCTTAAAAACACGGCTATTACCGACGCTAAAGGAGAGTTTAGTCTTCCAGCTTCTGCTGACGGGCAGCAAGTCACTTTTAGCTTCGTCGGTTACGATAAGTTAACCAAAGTCTTATCAGCCAAAGAAGGTCCTTATGAAATTAAATTGAAGCCGACTCAATCAGATTTAAAAGATGTAGTGGTCACAGGTTACTTTAAGAGAACAAAACAAAGTGTCACGGGCTCTCAGGTGGTTGTACAGGGCGACGAATTAAGAAAAGTGGGATCACTGAACCTGATGCAAGCGCTTAACGCATTTGATCCGTCGATCAGAATGGCTCCGAATTTAGAATTTGGCTCTGACCCGAACCGCGTACCCGAAATTACTGTTCGAGGTGAAAATGGTTTTGACTTGAGGTCTAGTGCCGATGATTCAAGAAGTAATCCCAATGCACCATTATACCTGTTAGATGGTATTGAAGTTACGGCAACTAGAATCTATGATCTGGATATGAACCGTATTGAATCTTTCGTGATTTTACGGGATGCTTCTGCGACTTCTTTATACGGATCTCGTGGTGCCAATGGTGTAATTTTGATCACGACTATTCCACCTAAGGTAGGAGCTGTTCGGGTTTCTTTCAGTTCCAATACCACTGTCTCTATACCGGATCTTCGGGATTATAATTTGATGAATTCAAGAGAGAAGCTTGAGTACGAGCGCCTTGGAGGTGTGTTTACCAGCCCGTCGAATAATCGTGAGGAGCAAATCTCATTGGATATTAAGTATAATGATCGGTTAGCTGAAGTGGCTCGCGGAGTAGATACCTATTGGTTGTCCAAACCCGTGACTACGAGTATTAATCAGCGCTACACCGCTTTTGTAGAGGGAGGGGATAGAAGCTTCCGATATGGGGTTAATTTAAATTATGACAAGGATAAGGGGGTGATGAAGGGATCCGGTCGTGATCGTTATGGAATCAATGTAAGCTTTAATTATTATGTCAGACCCGATTTTCTAATTAGGAATGATGTGACGGTTAATAATGTAAAAGGTTTCAATTCTCCTTACGGTTCATTTTCTACCTATGCTCGTCAAAATCCAGTTGAACGGATATATGATCGGGCAACAGGGGAGTTGATTCGTTCTTACGAATTCAATAGTTCAATTAACCCATTGGTTAATGCCGCTCTGCCCAATACCGATTTCGATCGCTATACAGAGATTCAAGACAATTTTAATATGGACTGGCGTGTCAGTTCTAATTTTAGAGTGACCGGTAGAGCTTCCCTAAGCAAAAAGATAAGTAAAGCTGAACAATACCTCTCTCCACTTTCCTCCTCATTTGATAAGGAAACAGAGACCAACAAAAAAGGTAGTTACACAATTTCTGATCGTGATGATTTGAACTTTGATGGAACTGTTACAGCGGCCTACAATAATGTCTTTTGGGATAAAGTGTCAACCAATATTGGTTTAGGCGCGAACGTAGTTACTACTTCCGGGATTGGCGAAGGTTATACGGCTACCGGATTCTTGAGCGATAACATGAGTTTTATCCAATATGCACAGCAATTCAAGGAGAATTCAAAACCAACTGGCTATTTTGATAAATCCAGAATGATTGGTGTTTTTGCTAATGCCAATATTGGCTATGATAACCGTTATTATTTAGATCTTTCCTTCCGTACCGATGGTTCCAGCCGTTTTGGTAAAGAATCACGTTTTGCACCATTCTGGTCCGTTGGGGCTGCTTGGAACGTGGATAAAGAAGGCTGGTGGAAGAGTGATGTAACTTTAAAATTGAGAGCTTCTACAGGAAGTACAGGTTCAGTTAATTTCTCTGCCGATCAGGCGATCACCAAATACAATTATAACTCGGAATACGAATACAATGGGTATTATGGTGCACAATTGTTGGGCTATGGTAACCCGGCGTTGAAATGGCAAAATACCATACAGAATAATATAGGTGCCGATTTGTCCATGTTTAATAACCTATTGGTTTGGAATATTGATGCATATATCAAGCAAACCCAAAATCTATTGTTGCCTATTGATGTGGCTCCTTCTACAGGATTCTCTAGCTATACCGAAAACATGGGATCTATGGAAAATAAGGGTATGGATATGCGTTTGCGTTTCAATGTACTTCGTGGTCCGAGTAGTCCTTTAAATTGGAATTTCACATTAGGCGCAGCGACCAATAAGAACAAGATTAAAAAGCTATCTAATGCATTGGAAGCTTTGAATGAGGAAGCAAATTCAAATGATAACGTGACAGGACCTAAACCTTTGCGCTCTTATCAGGCGGGTAGATCGCAAAGTGCTTTGATGGTGGTGGAATCATTGGGTATTGATCCGATGACTGGTAATGAAATTTATAGAAAATTAAATGGAGATCTGACCTTTGTATACGATGCGAAAGACAAAATCATTGTAGGTGATGTGAATCCTACCTGGATGGGAACCTTCCAATCCAATTTCCTTTATAAAGGGCTTAATTTGTACTTTATTTTGGCTTATGAATACGGTGCGAAGATTTACAACTCTACATTGGCACAGAAAGTTGAAGGTTCAGACCCTCGATTCAATGCCGATAGACGCGTTTTATACGACAGATGGAAGCAACCTGGAGATGTAGTGCTATTTAAAAGAATTGATGACACTACGCCTCCATATCAAACTACGCGTTTGGTTCAAAAAAATGATTTCCTGAGACTTCAGACCTTGTCTTTGTCATACGATTTACCAACTCGTACTTTGGAACGCCTGAAGATTGAGAGAGCTAAGATCATGCTCTCGAGCAGTGATTTGTTTAGATTCTCTACCGTGAAAATGGAAAGAGGTACAGCTTATCCTTATGCGCAGACATTTACACTTGGACTTAATTTGACATTCTAAAAATATTGATATGAAAATAAAGTTTTTTATGATTATATGCTCAGTTATCCTGTTCAGCTCTTGTAATAAGTGGTTGGATGTTGATCTGGCAGATAAAGTGACCGAAGAGAAGCTCTTTGGTACACCTCAAGGCTATCAAGAGGCGCTAGCTGGTGTTTATAGTACGATGGCTTCTTCGGGTTTGTATGGGCAGAAGTTGACGATGGAAGATATCGATGTATTGGCTCAATATTATAGTTACGATGGTATATCCTCTACTTACGTAAAGTGGAAAACTTATGACTACGAAGATGCAGGATCTCAAGGTCGGATTTTATCGATCTGGAGAGGAATGTATACGGCCATAAGTAGTGCCAATAATATTATCAAGTGGGCTAAACAAGATGTTAAAGTGCTTGATGCGGACACTAAAAATCAGGTTTTAGGTGAAGCCTATGCCTTGCGTGCTTACCTACATTTCGATTTGATTCGTATGTTTTGTCCTGATGTAAAAAAATCACCCAAAGCTTCTGGTATCCCTTATAATCTGGAGTTCGGTGTGTCGCTTCCACCGATATATACAGTGGAAGAAAATGTACAATTGGTGGTAGATGATCTCAAAGAAGCTGAGAGATTATTGGTTAATGATCCTATTAAATTAGTAAAACCCTACCAAATGGCGAATAAAGACATGACGGATAAGTACGTTGCCCGAATCAATCTGTATGGGGTCAAAGCATTGTTAGCTCGTGTAGGTTTGTTGCGTGGTGATAAAACCAATGCCATTAAATATGCAAAGGAAGTTATTGAATCCGAGCGTTTCCAGTTATTGAATTTTGCTAGTGCAGATAAACCTGATAAGGAAATTGATATGCTTTTTTCAGATGAACATATTTTTTCTTTAAGAAACAAGAAGCTTTCTGATTATACCATTAGCTTGCACTATCCGGAAATAACTCCGACCTCTACTCGATTTGCTTATTTACCTTTTGTGAATATTTCAACATTGTACGAAGGTAATAATGATGATATCCGCAACAGCAAGTGGTTCTCCACCGTGAATGGGAATTTTGTGAAATTCAATGTAGATAACAAATTGAAATTCTTTTCGAAGATGCCTATGATTAAGCTTTCTGAAATGTATTTGATTTTAGCAGAATGCTATTTAGGCAAAGACGATCAGCTTGCGCAGTCCTACATCAATGCATTGAGAGATCATAGAATCCGAAACAATTCCCATTGGACCTACTTGACGATGGATTACATCATGCAGGAAATTAAAAGAGAATTCGTAGGCGAGGGGCAATTATGGTATGCTTATAAAAGATTAAATCTAAGTGTACCGACAAGTAGTGGGACTGTTGGTGTAGTACCACCAAGCGATAAAATATTCGTTTTCCCTATACCATTAAAGGAAATAGAAACAGGTAATCGTAATTAAAAATAAAGATATTATGAAAAATAGAAATATTTTGATGTTGATGTCATTTATGTTTGCAACAATGGTTTTGTCCTCTTGCAACCAGGAAATTGATCATTTGTATAAGGAAAAGTCTAGAATCCAGTTTAAATACTATACCCTGGATTTTAATAAAAAGATGATTTTTAAGGATAAATCTACCTTTTCATTTGGCATGATAGACGAAAAGATCATAAAGGATACCGCAAGGATTGTTGTTGAATTTTTGGGCAAGGCTTCAGACAAAGATCGAACGTACAAAATTAGAGTAGCTGCTGATTCTACTACAGCTGTTGTAGGTGTACATTATGAGCCTATTTCGACTAAGCAAATTTTTAGAGCAGGCAGACTGAAAGATACACTGAAGATTGTGGTTGATCGGACTAAATTGAGCACTAGCTTTACAAATCCAGAAGATAGACGTATAGCTTTGGATATGGTGCCTAGTGAAGATTTTGATCTGGGTATGAAAGGTGGTTTGAGAACCTATTTATACATTAATAATTATTTGTCTGAACCCATTTGGTGGAAATATCCATTGCGTTTACCGTATATCGGGTTTTATCACCCTAAGAAATGGAAAATTCTAATTTCTTTTAACGAGAAGTTTTCTAATTCAGAGACGTGTGAATTTGATTATAATAATCAAGGTAGGTCTTATTTTACGGGATTGGCTAGTTACCTGAATGCTGTTCCCACCTTTGATGATGAAAGTGGTGCCCGGATATACATTGATAGACTGGTACCAAAAATATAATGATTAACAATTTAAAGAACAAAATATGAAAAAGTGCAATATCATAGTACTCATACTTTCGGGATTTCTCCTAAGTTCTTGCTATAAAGATTTAGGTACCCCAGAAAGCGACTATCGTGAGATAAATGAACTCACGATCGAAGGAATCAGCGAACAATACGCACGGGATGTGGACGATAGTTTGTCTATTCATCCTGCAGTTAAAGGTACCATGTATAGTGATACCAGTAAATTCAATTATGGTTGGGAATTTAATAACACTGTAGTTTCCAGAAAATTGAATTTGGATATAAAAGTGGATATGACTCCCGGAAATAAGATATCCAGGTTTATTATTGAAGATAAAGTTAATAAGGTGAAGAAATTTGTAAGATTTAACCTTAATGTATCTTCTTCAACAGCCGGTAACCTGATTATGGTATTGAGTAAATCGAAAGGTAAAGCAGAGCTTTCTTACCTGCGCCTGGATAAGTCAGCCACCTGGGCCGTGAACTATTTCGAATCTCGATATGGATATTCGCTAGGTGTTAATCCGCAGCAGCTGGGATTTGTAATGGCGGAAGCGGCTAGTGCAGCAAATGCTCCCTTTGTAAATGGTTATGGAAGGATTATGGTGTTGGCAGACGATCAGATATCCTTGATTGACAAAAGAACATTAGCTCCAGATCCAGTCAAAACTTTGGAAGCAGGGGCTTTTACCGGGATCGCCTCCTATCCACCTCCGAATACAGCAGGCTATAAGCCTGAGTTTTTTACGCAAGGAGTCAGTATTTGGCGCAGCAATGCCTATGGGACAGGATTTCAGCATATGATCGAATTCCCATTAATATCAGGAGGTGCACTTTATTTTGCAGTTTTGGCACCTTCCGTTTGGGCACCAAGTTTCTACTATAATAAAAAAAGTGTGTATGGCGTAAATGGTTATTTCTCGCCTTATGGTTATTATGATACCATGCTTCCTACAGCGGATGGAAATCTTTTTCAGCATGGTTATACTTTAGGTAATTTTATGGTGTTTGATAGGGTATTTGGACGCTTTGCCTATTCCAGTTACGGTACGAGCTATGCCATTCCGACTACGGCTGTAAAAGAATTCCCTGGGCATGACCTGGTTTATGGATCAGTTACTAGCCAATCTGGAACTTCTTTCTCCGTATTAAAAAGTTCGGCTAATGCACTTCGTTTTTTACTATTGGGTAAAAGCGGTAACACCTATTCACTTCCAGGCGAAGTGAGTGGCGGAGTGGCTAACGATAAGAGTAAATTTTACAATATGAAAACGTCTCCTTATCTATTCTTCACTGCGGGTAATAAATTGTACAAATACAATATATTGGATATCATGTCCAATACTGTGCCTAATGAAGGTCATGCAGTTATATCTTTAACCAATTTAGGCTATTCTGCTGATGCCGTGATTACCAGTATGACTGTCTCCAGGACTGAAAAAACCTTAATTCTTGGGGTATCTCGATACGGGACGGATAAAGAAGGTAACGGGGAAGAGAATAAAGGTGATGTGTTGGTGTTTAATTTGGACAAAACAGGATTGGGATTGACATTTAAGTATAAGCATGAGGGGGTATCCGGAATACCTGTTGATGTGAAAATCAAGTATCAAACCCATTGGAGAGATGGTAAAGCCAATGGCGGATTAGTAGAATTAGATAATATTTAATTAAAAATATAGATAGAAAAGCTATGAAAATATATTTTTCACTCATAATGCTGTCGCTTCTTATCTTTTCCTCCTGTGTAAAGGATAAAAGTAGCTACCTCACGCAAGAGAAGAAAGAAGTGAAGTTAGACGGTTATGAAGTTGACGGTAACCAACCCGCCGAGGCTGAGGGCGTATTAATGCCCGGGCTTCACCAGATCAAATTAAAACTAACCACTAATGGTGTAGAATCAAATAGAAGATTCACGTATTTTATGCCGGTATCGATTAATAAATCGAAGCCTATTTCTTTGATTTTTAACTTTCATGGGAGTTATAATACGGGAGTAGACCCTTTGCAAGACGTAACGATGAATCATCCGCTTTCGCAATTGGCCATCAAAGAAAACTGTATCGTTGTCTTTCCAGCTGGAGAGGATACAGGTGCGGCCGTGAACTGGCAGAATTCAGATTACCATTTGCCATTTGTGGACGCGATGGTAGACTATTTTAAAACGCATACACCTGTAGCTGATTTGAATAGAATTTATACTTGTGGACATTCCAGTGGGGCTATTTTTTCCTTTGTATTGGCCTCTTATCGTTCTGAAGTATTTGCAGCAGCGGTACCGGTTTCAGGACAAATGAAATTGTCTGCTTCAGATGTTCCATCGAGAGCAGTACCGATCAGAGCTTTCAATGGCGTAACTGATGCTACGGTTTTATATTCTGCGGCTTCTGATAATATAAAAGCCTGGGCCAATGCTATTGGTGGTTATTTCACTTCGGATGCGGTGAATAGTGATACCTTAAAGATCGATAACTATAAGCGCTATCTAACTTCAAAATGGGGAGGTGGCAAAACCGATATCGAATTCTATTCCATCCTTGAAGAAGGACATGGTATTAGTTGGTTTTACATTATGCCTTTGATGTGGGAGTTTATGAATGCCCATCCTAAAAATAAGGTTTCATCTGGTTTGTATATATCATCTCAGCTGAAAAGATTTGATGCTCAGGAAGGCCAAACTTTTAGTTCGGAGATCAGATATACTGAAGGCGCTACAGTAAGTGTGCTTTCAGCACCTTCAGATTGGACGGTGAACTATAGTAATAAAATACTCACTGTAAAGGCACCAAATGATTTCTTTGGATCGAGCACCATCAACAGAAAAGGGAATATTAAATTAAAAGTAGAGCGAAACGGTACTTCTGCTGAAATTATCCTTCCTTATAGTTTAACTGCACCTAAAACTTATTATGAAATAGGTGATGTGGTTTACGATGCAGCTTATAATCCAGCAGGTATTGTGTTTTGGGTAAATCCAGCTAACATCAAAGAAGCGAAAATCATTGCTTTAGAACATGTGACCAGGAAATTCGGACCTGTTGGTAGTAGTTTCTTTACACCTGACTATAATGATGGTTATGGGAATACCCTTGCTTTAGTAGCACGGAATAAAACGCTCAATTTGGGTCTGACTGCAGCTACTAGTGCATTTATGTATGCCTCCGAATACAAAGCAAGTCCGGGCACAACAGCGGGCTGGTATCTACCTGCTGTAGATGAATTGAAGCTGGTGGATGCAAATTTAGCAATTGTGAATGCCGCTTTAGCTAAATACGGTGCAGTTATTCAAATAACAAATTCAGCAAGTTCTTACCATTTATCTTCCACTGTGCTGAACCAAAGTGGTAAAAAGTTTTATACCTACGACTACCATACTAATCCAAGTTTTCACGGTTATTATGTCCTGACAGCGAGCTCAGATAATACGGCTTTCGTTTCGACAAGACCGGTTAAAAAAGTAACTAAACCATAAGAATAAAATTATTTATAAATTTAGAAAATGCCTGAAAATAGAATGATTGTTGATTGAAATTAAACTATGATCAGGCATTTTTTTTTAATGCTATTACACATGAGAAAATTAAGTTTATTACTATTGATCCTTGTTGCACTTAAAGTGAATGCACAAGAAGGAATCAAATTTAACCAGACCAAAACCTGGAAAGAAACAACTGAAGCTGCTACTAAAACAGGTAAGCTGATATTTGTAGACTGTTATACCGATTGGTGTGGCCCATGTAAATGGATGGATCAGAATGCATTTACAGATGCAAAAGTTGCGGAGTTCTATAACAAAAACTTTATCAATGCTAAAATTGATATGGAAAAGGGCGAAGGAATAGAGCTACGTAAAAAATACAGTGTACAATCGTTCCCAACCTTTTTGTTTATCAACGGTAATGGAGACGTTGTACACAAAACTGGATCAAGGATGCCGATCGAAGAATTTCTGGAGGAAGGAAAGAAGGCTGCTAACCCAACAAAAAATCTTTCGTACTTAAATAAAAAGTATGAAGAGGGGGCACGTGATCTGCCATTCTTATTGAATTATTACTTGGTTCTAAATAAGTCAGACAGATCGGGTGCTGAAAAAATTGGAAAGGATATCACTAGTGGAATTTCGGTTCAGGAATTGAATACTGAATTGGGTTGGAAGGTTATCAAGACTTTAGCAAGAAGTGAAAGTGATAAACTAGGTGCTTATTTTATGGCTAATCAAACAGCTTACAACAGCTGGAGTAAGCAGGAAGAACGTGATCAGCTAAAAGATCGCTTAATTACCAGCACGCTTTATGGTTTAATGAGAGGTAATAACGAACAGGCTTTTATGGACAAACTGGCTTATTTTAAGAAGTCGGATAAAATTGACCGTAAAAAACAAGGTGTGATGTTAGAGGCTGATTATTATCTGGGAGCAGGAAGAACTGAAGACTATGTAAAGTTAACCAGTGCAGCCTTGAAAAATGAACTGAAGGATGAAGCTGATAAATTGAGCTTTCTGGCCAGAAGAGCCTCGGGAGGCAGAGCTGGTGCTGACCAGGTGTCGCCAGCTATTTTACAACAGGCTTACCTGATGGCCAAACGTGCCGTAGAACTTGAACCGGAAGAGTACGGTAACCAATCTACATTTGCTTCTGTATGTCTGGCGATGAAGAAGAAACCGGAAGCACTTGCCGCAGCAAAAAAGACAAGATCCTTGGCAGATGCAGAGACGTCTAAAATTCAAAAACTTGCACAAGAGTTATTAGATAAAGTAGAGGCATTGTAAAGAGTCTCTAAGTTATTACCATTAAAAGACCCTGTTGAATAAATCGGCAGGGTCTTTTAATTACTAATGTATATTGTCAATAATTTATAATCCAAATATGAACCATAAAAAACTTGCCAGAGCCGGACTATTATTTTACTTCATCTCCATGCTAATATTTTTAACCCTTCCAAAGGAATTAAGGGAAAATACTTATATCTGGCTTCCTTATTCGTTGATATGTGTAGTTTGGGCATACTTAATTGTCAGAAAAGAAAAATCAACAAACCCAATTAAATAATATGAAAGTAATGTTATTTAGTTTAATAATTTTAAGCTATTTCGGAATAGCTGACTCAACGGCTCAGCAAATTAACAATAATGAAGACATAGAGGCTACAGTTTTTGGATTGCTTAACCTGAAGCATAACTATGAAGAACTAATGTCGAAAAAGCGAACCAATTCAGCAAACGAGCGCAAAACCTTAACTGCTTCGGAATTAAATAAAAGTGAATACGGAAGGTCTGTCAAGATGATAAAAGACAATGCCCCGAAATACCTGGCATACATTGAAAAAGCTATGAGCAAGGACGCTGAAACTTTGAGTAAGCAATATATCATCTATCAAAAGATACCTGTGTGGGATTCTGGTGCCAGAGACCGATATGTTATCAGTAAGCTGGATTACTTGAAAGGCGTCAAATACAGTCTTTTTGAACAAAAAAGTGATGAGTTGTTACATTTGTATAAAATCCCTGGTATCAAGTTAAAATATCCGATACCTACATCTTCTGCAATTAGGCCTGTTAAGCTGAAATAATATAGTTGAGGATAGTGTTAATTTGTTGGTATGATTGGGATAATATTTTATTTCGTTGAATACATATTTACACTTTTCTTTTTTAGTAGCTACTTCGAATACTTCCTGTATAGACACAAACTAATCGCCCATTCCCCCCTTGCGGAGGTCCTTTAGGCAAATAAGTAGATCCTAGGTACCCGCTAGGTAGGTTATAGGTACCGCATTAGTGCAAGGACTAACAAAGTACCTGTCATGTACTTCTAAGCTTGGAAAGTTATGGTAAGACTCCTAAAAGGTACGTTGTGTTTTTGTGAGTAATGTGTTGATTTGTAGTTGTTTAGATATATATATATTGGAGGTACATTCCATTAAAAAGCCCTGCTGAACTAAATCAACAGGGCTTTTTAATAGAGCTTTATATCTTCTTAGAATGAAAAGTCGTCGTTATGACCTTTACTTCCCACTCCTTCATGATTTTCAGAATATTCATAACGTTTCTCTACAACATCCTGATGGTTCTTGATGTATTCAACCGTTTCGTTTAATCCTTCAGTAAACTTCTCAAAATCCTCTTTGTATAAAAAGATTTTGTGCTTTACAAAAACGCCGTCTTCCAGTCTTTTCTTGCTTTCTGTAAGGGTTAGGTAGTAGTCTCCTGATCTGGTAGCTTTCACATCGAAGAAATAAGTTCTTTTACCTGCCCTTACTTTCTTCGAGAAAACCTCTTCTCTCTCTTTGTTGTCAAATTCTCCCATGGTTGGTATTGATCTTGGTTTTGGTTCGGGTAAATATAAACTAATAATTATTAAAGTTCAAAATGAAATTAATTAGTTTGCCGTTCTTCTTCTAATAATTGATTACGGTACATTTCCGCATAAGCGCCATCAAGTTCCAGTAGCTGAGTATGATTGCCTTGCTCAATAATGCGGCCATGGTCCAGCACAATAATCTTATCCGCATTTTTGATGGTCGAAATCCGGTGTGCAATTAAGATACTCGTTTTGCCTTTCATCACCCTGCTCAGGTTGTTCAGGATTTCCTCTTCAGTCCGTGTGTCAACAGCAGAAAGGCAGTCATCAAAGATCAGCATACGTGGTTCCTTAATTAAAGCCCTCGCGATAGAAACCCGTTGTTTTTGTCCACCCGAAAGTGTAATACCCCTTTCACCAAGCATGGTTTCAAACTTCAGCTCAAAATCAATAATATTATGGTAAACAGCCGCATTTTTCGCTGCGGTATTAATTTCATGATCAGTAACCTGATCCAGGCCAAAGGCGATGTTATTTTTAATCGTGTCAGAAAAAAGGAAAACTTCCTGTGGCACAAAACCAATCTGACTCCTGTAATTATTTAAATTGAGCCCATCCAGTTTAGCCCCATCAACAGTAATCTCCCCATTGTTTGCATCATACATGCGCATGATTAAATTGGCAAGCGTAGATTTTCCTGAACCTGTCCGACCGATAATGGCCACAAATTGTCCCTGCTCAATCTCAAAACTCACATCTTTTAGCGCTTGAATGCCCGTATCCGGGTAAACAAAGTTAACATGCTCGAATTTTATATTACCATTAAGCTGAGGGATTTCTATGTTTCTGGAAACGATATCCGGCTGCAATTGTAAAAACTCATTGATCCGCTTTTGCGAAGCTGCAGCACGTTGAATTAAAGTGGTAACCCAACCCAGCATAGAAACCGGGAAGGTCAGTTGATTCACATAAACGATAAACTCAGCAATATTACCTGGCGTGATCGAACCGTCGATCACTTGTATACCACCAATGTAAATAGTTAAAATGGTGCTTAAACCTACGAGCAAGAGCATGGTGGGGTAGAACAGGGCCTGAACCTTAACCAAACCCATCGCATTGTCTTTGTAACCCTGACTTTCAGCTGCAAATATTTTTTGTGTATAATCCTCCCTTACATAGGATTTGATCACCCTGATTCCTGAGAACCTTTCCTGCACAAAGCTGGATAGTTTGGAGAGTTGTTCTTGTATCTGTTCACTCTTTTGGTTGATCATGGTATTAACAAAATAGATGATCACCACCAATATGGGAAGAGGAAGCAAACACCAGATGGCCAGTGTAGCATTTACCCTGAACATGGCGTAAATAACCAATACAAATAATACTGCTGTATTTATAGTATACATAATGGCCGGGCCAACATACATTCGAACCCTGTTTACATCTTCAGTTGCCCGGTTCATCAGGTCGCCGGTATTGTTCCTTCGGTAAAAGCCAAGGCTCAGTTTCTGATAATGTGCATAGATCTCATTCTTCATGTCGAACTCAATGTGTCTCGACATTAAAATGATCGTTTGCCGCATAAAAAACAAGAACAAGCCTCTCAATAAGTACAATACAAGCACCAGTAATCCAAAGTAAAAAAGACTGGTACTGAAGATGTCGTATACGATAGAAGAACGCTCAAATCCATTAAACAGGCCATATATCTGGATGTTTTCTGTAATGAGGTTAAAGGCATGCCCGATCACCTGTGCAGGGATCACACCGAAAATGTTGGAGATGATCACAAAGAAAACCCCTGGGATAATCCACCATTTATATTTATAGAAGTATTTGTTTAAAAAACGCAGGTGTTTCATTATGGTGTAAAGTTATCCAAATCCACCTGTTTTTTTTAAACTCTTTGGTTAAAACAATGTAAATAATGTTTTTTTATGCTAGTTTTGCGACTTATCTGATAAACAAAATTATATGTCTGGTAATAGCTCTATCGTGAATTCAGTTTTAGATCAGTTAAGTGCTTCAGGGCACAAGAAGGTAATTTATTGTAATGATCCCGATACCGGTTTAAAAGCAATTATTGCGATTCACGATACAACTTTAGGCCCTGCCTTAGGCGGAACCCGTATGTGGAGCTATGCTACCGAAGCGGAAGCATTACAAGACGTATTGAGGCTATCAAGCGCCATGACCTACAAGGCCTCTATTACAGGCTTAAATTTAGGTGGGGGTAAAGCCGTAATCATTGGTGATTCTCATAAAGGGAAGTCTGAAGCCATGATGCGTAGCTATGGTAAGTTTATCAAAAATCTAAATGGTGAATTCATTACCGCTGAGGATTTAGGTACGACAACCAAAGATATGGAGTATATCCGTATGGAAACCAATCATGTAACTGGTGTTCCTGAATCATTGGGTGGTACTGGTAATCCTGCGCCAACAACTGCAAAAGGAGTATACCTTGGTATTAAGGCTTGCGTTAAGGAAGTTTTTGGAACAGATATGCTTGCCGGACGTTCTGTTGTGGTACAAGGGATAGGTAATGTAGGGGAACACCTGGTCGCTTTACTGAGAGCGGAGAATGTAGAAGTTTACATCAGCGACATCAATGAGGAAAGGATGCAGCATGTAGCACGTACCTATAAAGCAAAACCAATCAGTGCCGATAAGATCTTCGGTATTGATGCAGATATTTATGCGCCATGTGCATTAGGAGCTACAGTGAATGACAAAACCATTAATAAAATGAAGTTTGCCATTATCGCAGGTTCTGCAAATAACCAGCTTGCCGATGAAAATATACACGGACAGCTGTTGTTAGACAAAGGCATCCTGTTTGCACCGGATTATTTAATCAATGCAGGTGGTTTGATCAGCTGTTACTCAGAACTTACCGGATTTGGTAAAAAGCGTACCATGCAATTAACAGAGAATATTTACAATGCTACCAGAGACGTTATTAAAATGTCGAAGGCAGATAATATACCAACAATATGGGCAGCGAACCGTATTGCTGAAAAGAGAATATTAGACATCAAGAAAATAAAATCATCATTTTAATCACCAGGTAATTTACCACTCGTTCTTACATTCATGTTAAACAGAAGGCACTTAAGAATTAAAGCTTTGCAAAATATTTTTGCATGGCAAATGACAGACAAAAGAGATCTAACGTCCGCGAAGAAGGCGTTAATGCAAAGTATTGACGATGTGTACGAAATGTACATTGGCATGCTTTCACTGTTAGTAGAAACTACAGAGTATACAGGTATAGACGCTATTGAGCGCTCTAACAAACACCTGCCTACTGCAGACGATCTGAACCCGAATATGAAGTTGTTAAACAACAAATTCGCGGTTACCCTAAAACAGAATCCTGAATATCTTGCGGCGATCCACAAGTACAGAATCAACTGGATGTCCGATCCGGAATTTGTAAAAGCTATTTTTAATACCCTAAAAGGTACACCTGAATATGCAGCATACCTGGCGGATGAAAATAACGATCTTGAAGAATCAAAAACGATCATCAAATTCATCTTCAGAAAAATCATCCTTAAGAGTCATAACATCATCCAGGCATTTGAAGATAAATTCATCAACTGGTCGGTAGATAAGGAAGTGATGCAAGGTATGGTGGCTAAAACCATCAAAAACTTTACTTCAGAAGATCCATTCAAAAATAAACTGACACCAATCAGTCAGGATTGGGAAGAAGATAGCAAGTTTGTACAAGACCTGTTTGTCTATACCCTTAAAAACAACAAGGAGTATCAGGACCTGATCGCAGAAAGAACTAAAAACTGGGAGTCAGAGCGTATCGCGGTAATGGATACCATTTTAATGAAAATGGCCATCTGTGAGCTAATGAACTTCCCTTCAATACCTGTTAAAGTAACAATTAACGAATACCTGGATCTATCAAAAGATTACAGTACTCCGAAAAGTAATTCATTTATTAACGGTATCTTGGATAAAATTTTAGGAGACCTGAAAAGGACCGACAGCATACATAAAATCGGTCGTGGATTAATTGAAGAATAGAGATATGAAGAAAATCTTTGTACTGGCTATGGTTGCTATTTCATTTGCAGCATGCCAAAATGAAGCAAAAAACGATAAATCAGTAAGTAATCACGATATGCTTACAGGAGTAAATGCCGAATCATCTGTTCCGGCATCCGGTGAAGCAGCGGTAATGAACTTTGAAAGCGGAACTTACGATTTTGGTAAAATAACTCAGGGAGAAAAGGTTGCCTATAGCTACAAATTTAAAAATGTAGGTAAAAGCCCTCTGATCATTCTAAATGCTACAGCAACCTGCGGGTGTACTGTACCTGAAATACCAAAAGAGCCTGTTAAACCAGGTGAAGAAGGAGAAATCAAAGTAGTATTTGATAGCAATGGTAAAATAGGCATGCAGGATAAAGTAATTACAGTTACTTCAAATGCACAACCTCATATTGCTAGCCTACATTTAACAGGAGAAGTTAAAGAACAAACTAATTAAGAAACATTTATAAAATAAGATATGATATCAACAGTAATTTTGCAAGCTCAGGGCGGTATGTTAAGCACTTTAATTCCTATGGTTTTAATCATGGTAGTTTTTTACTTCTTCATGATCAGACCTCAGGTTAAAAAAGCAAAAGACCTTAAGAAAATGGTTGAAGCTTTAAAGAAAGGTGATAAAATCGTTACTACAGCAGGTATTCATGGTCGCATCGCTGATATGAATGACACTACTTTCCTTATCGAAGTAGAAGGTGGTACTAAAATCCGTTTCGATAAAACTGCAGTATCTTTAGATGCAACTAAAGCCGTTGCTCCTAAAACAGAAGAAGCACCAAAAGCGTAATTTTCTGTAAATTTATTTATAAAAGCCTGCATCATATTTATGGTGCAGGCTTTTATATTTATGCAATCGTCATACTAGCAGATTATTTGTATTTTTACAGCAATGCCGTTTATCAAACTCACAAAAATAGAGCGAAAACGTATCCTCGTTTTGATCACCTGTTTGCTGATAGCAATTGCAGCATGGTTATTTATGGCTTTAAATAATAAGTATCCATATACGGTTAAAACGGTTTTAAAATACAATAACATCCCTCAAAAAAAGGCTTTCCATCCTTTGCAATCTGATACGGTTGATCTTCAGGTGGAAGGTACCGGATGGCAGTTGCTCTTTTCCCGATTAAGGATTCAGCCCCAGTCTATCGCTATCAGTCTTGAAAAACTAAACAACAGGAATTTTATCCTCTTTTCAGAGCAGTTGTATAATGTGAATAATCAGCTGGAAACCTCCCAGAAGATCATATCTGTTAAACCCGATACGCTATATTTTGATTTCTCAGAGAAAACGATTAAAAAGGTGCCTGTCAGACTGATTTCGGAACTTAACTTTGTAAAACAATATGGGGTTTCAAATCCTATTGAAATCAATCCTGATTATGTAACCATATCCGGTCCTGAGCAGGAGCTGGATAAGATTAAAGAGTGGAAAACAGATTCATTAAAGCTTGATGATATTCAATATACCACTAAAAATATGGTAGGGATGATGCAAAGCAAGTTGAAGAATGTCAGCATTTTCCCAGCTAGTGTAGAAGTGAAAGTGCCCATAGATGAATTCACAGAAAAAGTACTTGAAGTACCTGTAAAGGTTATCAATAACCAGGAATATTATAACGTTAAGTTGTATCCTCGTAAGGTGAAAATTACCTTTTTGGTAGCGCTTTCAAAATATAGCCAGGTAAATGAAGACTTTATTGAGGCTGTGGTAGATTTGAATGACTGGAAAAAACTTAACCACAATAGACTAAGAGTGAAAGTTGTTCGGTTCCCGGATTTTTGTAAGCTGTTACAGATTGAGCCGGGTAAACTTGACTTTATTATCGAAAAATAATGCTGAAGATAGGAATCACAGGTGGAATAGGGAGTGGCAAGACCACAGTTTGTAAGGTGTTTGAAACACTGGGTATTCCTGTTTTTTATGCCGATACAGTAGCTAAGCAAATCATGATTACCGATGAGATTCTGGTTAAAGGTGTGAAAGATGCCTTTGGAAAGGAAAGCTATACCAATAACGGAGCTTTAAATAACAAACACATTGCAGCAATTGTATTTAATGATGCGAATAAACTAGCTAAATTAAATGAACTGGTGCATCCTGCGGTATTCAGGGCGTTCGACAACTGGGTAAAGGATATACCAGCTTCTGTTCCGTTTATCCTTAAGGAAGCAGCACTCTTGTTTGAAAGCGGATCGTACCGGATGTGCGATAAAAATATACTGGTGATTGCTCCCGAGGAAATCAGATTACAACGCGTAATACAACGGGATGGAGTAACAGCAGAACAGGTTAAGGCCAGAATGGACAAGCAGATGTCTGATGAAGAAAAAATAAAACTGGCCGACTATACAATTTATAATAATGAAACAGATTCATTGATCATTCAGGTGATCAGATTAAATCAGATGTTTCTAAATATGCATTAATGATATTAGATGATTTTATTGTACTTACAAAAACAGGCTTGTTTTGTAGTTACGGGGATTTTTATTTAGACCCCAAAGAAATAGTAAAGAATGCAGTAATCTCTCACGCACATGGCGATCATGCCATAGGAGGCAACCTGAATGTATTTTGTACGGAAGCGACCGCCCTCTTTATGAAACATCGCTACAGAAAGTTTGCCGGTGGAGAATTTCATCTGAAAACTTTTTATGAAATATTTGATCTTAATGGCGTTAAGATCAGCTTTATCCCTGCGGGGCATATACTTGGCTCTGCGCAGGTTTTAATGGAATATCAAGGCGTTAAATACCTTTATACGGGAGATTATAAGTTGCAGCCCGACAAGACCTGCGAGCCTATCGAATTTGTACAGGCAGATGTACTCATTACCGAAACTACTTTTGCCGACCCGAACACCCAACATCCGACAGCAGAAGAGGAAATACTTAAATTAAACGGTACGCAAACCAACATCATGCTGGGAGCTTATGCCCTGGGTAAATGTCAGCGATTAATTAGCTTAATGAATGACTATTGTCCGGATAAAAGGATACTGGTACACCATAGCATGTTGCCTTTTGTAAAAATATATGAACAAATGGGTGTCAACATGGGTAAATACGAACCTTACGATCGTAAAGTAATGAAGAATAACCTTACCAATATGGTTTATCTGGTACCACCGATGGTATTTAGGAGTTATTTTAAAGCTATTAATGTAATCAGAGTATTTGCTACAGGATGGAAACACCTGCAGAACAGTCACGAAATTCAATTGTACATCTCTGATCATGTGGATTGGAACGATATTATGGAGACCATAAAGCAGGTAAAACCTACACAAGTGTGGACAAATCACGGAAGTGGTGCAGAATTAAAAAACCATTTCGAGGCCAGTTTGGTTGTTAAGTCACTTGATTGATGAAAGAGGGAGAAGACTATTATTTTAATGATGATGGTTTAATGGTTTTTACCGAAGCTTACCACCTTAAGCGGGGGTATTGCTGTAAAAATAAATGTAAACATTGCCCATGGGGTTTTGGCAAACAAAAGAATAAGAAGCCCGAAAAAGATAAATAAAGGAACGTAAGATGGACCTGCAAAAAGCAACACAAACATCCCGATTTGAGAGCATTCACCAGCAAGCAATAGTAAATGTATTGTATACTTATGGATGGTGTAATGATGGCTTAAAGAAAGTCATTTTACCTTATGATATCACCCCTCAACAGTTCAATATATTGAGGATATTAAGAGGACAGTACCCCAACGCATCAACCATCAACCTGTTAAAATCCAGGATGCTGGATAAAATGTGCGACGCCTCAAGGATTGTTGATCGCCTGGTTCAAAAAGAGCTCGTGGTAAAGAATGTAAATTCGCACGATAAAAGAGCAGTAGACATTCTTATCTCCCAAAAAGGGCTAGACCTTCTTGAGCAGATGGATGAAGAAGTACGACTCTCGGCCATGATTGAATCTAATCTAACAGAAGAAGAAGCAGGGCTATTAAACAGCCTGCTGGATAAAATGAGGGGCTAGTGCGCGTGGCTGTGGCCACCGCCTGAAGTATAAAAACCTATCAGGGCTATAGCCACACCGCTCAATACCGCAATCATTTTACGCTTGCTTACTTTATGATCAACGCTCGATTCGAATAGGATGGTGGTAGAGATATGTAAAAATATACCAATCACAATACCCATAATCTTATTGAAATACACTTCAACACCACCAATACTTCCGGTGCTTAATCCGTAGCTTACGTAAAAGCCAAGCGGCGCCATAATGGCAAAAATACTGATGTAAAAGATGACGCTGTTTCTGTTAAAATGGCTTTGTAAAAGGATACTGGCAAGCGCAAAAGCTGCCGGAATATGATGTAGCGCAATACCGTAGATCAATGCGTTGTGCTGATCCTTAGCCAATGGCATTCCCTCTAGAAATGCATGCAGACATAAACTGATCATGATGCCATAAGGGAACGCTTTGTTTTCGTTGTGTTTGTGGATATGACCATGCTCAACACCTTCCGAAAATTGCTCCAACAGGATTTGAAGTAAGAAACCTATTAAAATAAATATGCCGATGTCACCATGGTCGTGACCACTATAAGCTTCAGGTATTAAGTGCAATACAGTAATGGCAAACAAGTAAGCGCCACTAAAGGAAAGAATCAATTTTAGCAATTGAGATTTGTCGCTCTTAACTAAAAAGATCGCTGTGCCCCCTAAAAAAGCACTGAAAAATAAAATGAGTAATTTCCAGATTTCCATTATAATTGTGGTTGTATTTTTCTATAAATTTTTGAGGTAATTAAGCCTATCGTAGTGCCAAGCAGAGCACCAACCATAGTGTCGATAGGGTAGTGAACCCCAACGTAGATTTGAGAAAACGAAATGATAAATGCCCAGAATAAAGCTATTGGTAAAATAGGCTTCCACTTGTCGTAAAAAACGAAAATAAGGAATACGGCAATGGCAAAATGATTGGTAGCATGGGCCGATGGGAAACTATAACCGCTGCCGCAACCCACCCTGTGGATGATCTCGTCGGCAAGACCAGGTTCGTTGCATGGTCTGAGCCTTGTAACAAAAGGTTTAATCAGCCGTGAAGCAATCAAATCGCCCATCGCAAAAGTAACCAATAGCATCCCTATGATATAGGCACCCTTTTTTTTGTATTCAATGAAGCAAAAAATAATGATGAACAGATAAAGAGGAGCCCAGAAATACCTGTTTCGCATCAAAGGAAGCAACCAATCAAAGAATGGATTGCCCATACCCCTGTGGATCTTTAAAAACAGCGCTACATCAAATTGCTGTAAGCTCTCTATCATGCCTTCTTGCAGATTAATATCAAACGGTCTGATTTGATCTCATCAAATTCTTCCAGGGAATAGCTGCCAAATGTGGCTGTAATGCGTAAACCACTCTTGGTCAGCATTCGTTCAAAATCAGCACGGTCAAAAGCCTGTACACGCTCTTCAAAGGCGTACGACTTATCGCGGTGTTCAAAATTGATGTGCTTGATGATCTTTCCATTGGCCACGAACTTACTCAGTTGAAACTCTATGCCTTCAACAGTTTTGCTTTCCTTAGGAGCAAGATTTTTAATGATCTTTTGCGTGTTGAAATAGTCGATAACCAATGTTCCGTCTGGCTTTAAACTTTTTCTGAAGGATTTTAAAGCATTCACATGATCTTTCTCCGTGTCAAAATACCCAAAGCTGGTAAAAAGGTTCAATGCAATATCAAAGTAATTGATAAAGGACAATTTACGCATGTCATGAACAAAAAAATGAAGGTGTTTCTGCTCAAACTGCTGCGCGTACTTAATGCTTTGCTCCGAAAGATCAATTCCTGTTACATCATAACCCTTTTTGTTCAGGTATACCGCATGTCGGCCGCGACCGCAGGCAATATCAAGAATTCTTGATTCTGTGGTGGGCTTTAAATAAGCCGATAGGTTGTCAATCAGGAATTCTGCTTCCGCATCATCACGCTGACTATATAGAATGTGATAATAGGGAGAGTTGAACCAATATTGAAACCATTTGCGTTGCATAGAATAACTTTTAGATTGACAAATATAGTGTTTGGCTTGCAAGCGGCAAGATTATTTGACAGATAAATGCAATTTAGTTGTATTTACTGTAATAATGATTAAAGTTAAATAATTGGTTCAGTGATTTTTTCTTATTTTTGAAGAAAACTGAAAAACTTGACACTAATAAAATCTATCTCCGGCATTAGGGGTACTATTGGCGGCATTGCCGGCAACGGACTAACTCCTCTCGATATTGTAAAATTCACGGCAGCCTATGGCTCCTGGGTAATCAACAGAACCAACATTAAAAAGATTGTCCTTGGTCGCGACGCCCGTATTTCGGGTGAAATGGTTAATAATCTGGTTATTGGTACCCTGCAAGGGCTGGGAATTGAGGTCATAGACCTTGGTTTATCCACCACCCCAACTGTAGAAATTGCCGTTCCAATGGAACAGGCAGGTGGCGGTATCATTTTAACCGCAAGCCATAACCCAAAACAATGGAATGCCCTGAAACTACTCAACGATAAAGGTGAATTTATTAGCGATGCAGATGGAAAAGAAGTGCTGGAGATCGCTGAAAAGTCCGAATTTGAATTTGCTGATGTTGACAGTCTGGGTAAAGTAATTACCAACGATACCTATTTACAAAAACACATCGACGTGATCCTGGCTTTGCCATTGGTGGACGTTGAAGCTATTAAAAAGGCTAATTTTAAAGTGGCTATCGACTGTGTAAACTCTACAGGAGGGATATTTGTGCCTGCTTTATTGAAAGCATTAGGTGTAGAAACTATCCATGAACTGTACTGTGAGCCAAATGGTCACTTCCCGCATAACCCTGAGCCACTTCCTGAAAACCTGACGGAAATTGCTAAGCTCGTGCAAAGTAAAAATGCCGATTTGGGTATTGTAGTCGATCCGGATGTGGATCGTTTATGTTTTGTATGCGAAGACGGTGAAATGTTTGGTGAAGAGTACACCCTGGTAGCTGTTGCTGATTATATCCTTAAACACAACCCTGGAAATACAGTATCCAACCTGTCATCTACAAGGGCCCTAAGAGATGTAACTGAGCATGCTGGTGGCGAATATCACGCATCAGCAGTAGGCGAGGTGAATGTAGTGAACAAGATGAAAGCTACAAATGCCGTTATTGGTGGTGAAGGTAATGGTGGTATCATTTATCCTGAGTTACATTATGGTCGCGATGCTTTAGTGGGTATTGCCTTATTTTTAACGCACCTTGCCAAGTTCGGAAAGTCTATTTCTCAGTTGCGCAAAAGTTATCCTGAATACAACATTTCAAAAAATAAAATCACCTTAACTCCAGAAATGGATATTGACGCATTATTGATCAAAGTGCAGGAGAGATATAAAGATCAGCCAAACAGTACCATCGATGGGTTGAAAATTGAATTTGATAAAGAATGGGTGCATTTGCGCAGATCGAACACAGAGCCGATCATTCGTATCTACAGCGAGGCAGGAACCGAAACGGTTGCCGAAAATCTTGCTGCGAAGATCATTTCAGACATCAAGGAAATATTAAAACTGAATTAAGGAGAAATGGAAAGAATTTATCTAGATAATGCTGCAACTACACCCATAGATAAGGAAGTAGTAGCTGAGATGGTTCATGTAATGAACAATTATTATGGAAATCCGTCTTCAATTCATGCTCAGGGCCGTGAGGTACGTACTTTAATTGAGAAAGCCAGAAAAACTGTTGCCGGAATATTAAATGCTACACCTGCAGAGATATTTTTTACTTCAGGAGGTACTGAAGCTGATAATACAGCCATTCGTTGTGGTATTGCTGCTTATAAAATCAAACATGCCATCACCTCTAAGATAGAGCATCATGCTGTAGAGCATACCTTAAACATGCTGTTAAAGGAAGGTGTAATCGATAAGTTGAGCTTTGTAAATATTGATGAAAAAGGTAATGTTGACTACAACCATCTGGAAGAATTACTTAAAAACAATGAGCGTACCTTCGTATCGTTAATGCACGCCAACAATGAGTTGGGTACTTTAACAGATATAGAAAGGGTGGGAGATATCTGTGAAGCTTACAATGCAATTTACCACTGTGATACCGTGCAAACCATGGGACACTATGTTCATGATGTAAGAAAGCTGAAAGCGCAATTTATTGTATGTGCTGCTCATAAATTACACGGACCTAAAGGCGTTGGTTTCCTGTTTGTAAACCATAGCGTTAAAATCAGTCCGATGATTTTGGGTGGTGCACAGGAGCGTAACATGCGCGGTGGAACAGAAAACGTATACGGAATTGTTGGTTTGGCAAAGGCACTTGAAATTGCTTATGCTGAAATGGAGCAACACCAGAGCCATATTCAGGAGCTGAAAACCTATTTAAAAGATAAGTTGAGTAAAGAGATTGCAGACATTTCTTTTAACGGAGAAACTGATGCTGATAAAAGTTTATATACCGTGTTGAACGTTTCATTCCCGGCAATGGAAATGGCCGATATGTTGTTGTTTAACCTGGACATCAACGGTATCTCTGCTTCTGGAGGTAGTGCATGCTCATCGGGTTCTAACATCGGTTCTCATGTACTTAATGGTATAGGCGCTGATGCGAACAGACCCTCTGTACGTTTCTCATTCAGTAAATACAATACTAAAGAGGAATTAGATTTTGTTGTAGAAAAAGTAAAGCAAATCGTAGATCAGAACGTAAATGTTTAAAAT
This sequence comes from Pedobacter nyackensis, assembly GCF_900176505.1. GTDB lineage: Bacteria > Bacteroidota > Bacteroidia > Sphingobacteriales > Sphingobacteriaceae > Pedobacter > Pedobacter nyackensis. The sequence goes on from NZ_FWYB01000001.1 coordinate 603,263, forward strand.
TTTAAAACAGAACATATATCAAGATTGTTTTTAAGGTACAGAAAACAGAGTTTCTTACCATAAATGTTTTTGATTATGAAAAAGGAGAAAAAAGATGAGGGTGGAAAAGCACACAGAAAAACTGTTTACAAAGAAACCAAAGAGCTCATCAGTGACACAGAATTAAATAGCGGAGATACTTCCTCCGTTTTTGACTTGGGTAGGAATGATTTCGTGATAAGACCAAGAAGAAGGAACAGACCACTCGGGTCGGGGCACGAACCAGGAACTATTCCGGGATAGAGATATAAAAAAAGGGCTTGTGTTAAAACAAGCCCTTTTTTTATATCTGTAATTTTTCCTTTTAGTTCTTCATCATCTTGATAAATGTTGCCAGTTTAGCTTTCATCGCTCTTCTGTCAACAATAAAATCAAGGAATCCGTGTTCCAGAACAAACTCTGCAGTCTGGAAACCTTTAGGTAAATCCTTTTTAATGGTTTCTTTAATTACCCTTGGACCTGCAAAACCGATTAATGAACCCGGTTCAGCAATGTTAATATCACCCAGCATAGCGTAAGAAGCGGTAACACCACCTGTGGTTGGGTCGGTTAGTAAGGAAATGTACGGGATTTTAGCCTGACTCAACAAAGCGAGCTTTGCCGAAGTTTTAGCCATCTGCATCAATGAAAATGCAGCCTCCATCATCCTTGCACCACCTGATTTTGAAATCATCAGGAAAGGGATTTTGTGTTTAATGCTGTAATCAATAGAACGGGCAATCTTTTCACCTACTACGGAACCCATTGAACCGCCAATGAAATTGAAGTCCATACAGGCCACAACAAGGTCTTCACCTTCTATTTTACCATGAGCAGCCCTTATAGCATCTTTTAGACCTGTTTTGGCCATGCTTTCTACCAATCTATCGGTATAAGGTTTACTGTCAGTGAAATTTAACGGGTCGCCCGATGTTAAATTTGGAAACAGTTCTGTAAACTGATTGTCGTCAAATAATACCTGAAAGTACTCTTTAGACCCAACACGCAAATGATAGCTGCAGTATTGGCAAACATATTTATTTTCTTCAAGGTCTGCACTGTGTAACGCTTTCTTGCAATTAGGGCACTTATTCCATAAACCATCTGGTGCCTCTTTTTTTTCTTCCGTTAACGTACTGATACCTTTTTTTTCTCTCTTAAACCAAGCCATGTTATTTGTTGAAAAATGCGAGTACAAAGAAACAAAAAAAAATTAGAACAGTTTAAGGTATTTTGATTTGGCCAGATTGATATTTTTCATAACTTCGGGCATATCTAAAATCAAAAATAATGAGTTTAAAAGGCTATAAAGGCGTAATTTACGGAGATGCTGTTCAGGAGTTATTTGAGCAGGCTAAAAAACATCAATTTGCTTTACCAGCGGTAAATGTTACAGGCACCAACACCATCAATGCAGTTATGGAAACTGCAAAAGCAGTTAATTCACCTGTTATGATTCAGTTATCAAACGGAGGTGCGCAGTTTTATGCAGGAAAAACATTAAACAATGATAATTTAAATGCATGTGTATTAGGTGCTGTATCGGCTGCTAAACACGTTCATTTACTTGCAGAGCATTATGGTGTAGCAGTTGTATTGCACACCGATCATGCTGCTAAAAAATTATTACCATGGATTGATGGATTGCTAGACCACGGCGAGAAATTCTTTGCAGAGCATGGTAAACCACTATTTTCTTCTCACATGCTTGATCTTTCGGAAGAATCTATCGAAGAAAACATGGAGATCTCGGCTAAATATTTAGCGCGTATGGCTAAAATGGGCATGACTATCGAAATCGAGCTGGGTGTTACCGGTGGCGAGGAAGATGGAGTAGATAACAGCGATGTGGATAGCTCAAAATTATATACACAACCTTCTGAAGTAGCTTATGCTTACGAAGAACTGAGTAAAGTAAGTGATAAATTTACTGTAGCTGCTGCATTTGGTAACGTTCATGGTGTATATAAACCAGGTAACGTTAAATTACAGCCGGTAATCCTTAAAAACTCTCAGGACTATATCAAAGAGAAATTTAACCTTACTGCTGAAAAACCAATCAACTTTGTATTCCATGGTGGTTCTGGTTCTTCTCAGGAAGAGATCAGAGAAGCTATTTCTTACGGCGCTATCAAAATGAATATCGATACAGATATGCAATGGGCAATGTGGGAAGGTATCCTGGACTATTATAAAGCTAATGAAGCTTATCTTCAAGCACAAATCGGTAACCCTGATGGTGATGATAAGCCAAATAAAAAGTACTATGATCCACGCGTTTGGTTACGTAAAGGCGAAGAGCAATTTGTTAAACGTTTAACTCAGGCTTTCGAGGATTTGAACTGTACAAACGCAAGCGATAAATTATAATTTCGCTTAAAATTGATAAAAAGGGCTATACCATCATGGTATAGCCCTTTTTTTATATGTATTAGGTAGTTGCGCAAATAATGATGAACTTAGAAATACATATGCTGAATTATGAGAAAGAAGAAGACAACCTATAGTTTATTTGAACGTTTTGCCAATGCAGCAACCAGATTTACGGGAAGTTCACCTGCCTTTCTGGGTGCTACTGCTATTGTGATCCTATGGGCACTTACAGGACCATTTTTTAACTATTCGGAAACCTGGCAGCTGGTGATCAATACGGGAACAACCATCATTACATTCCTGATGGTTTTTTTAATTCAAAAAGCGCAAAACAAAGATGGCAAGGCCATTCAGCTAAAACTGAATGAATTGATTGCTGCCCATGAAAGGGCCAGTAACAGGATGGTAGATATTGAAGACCTCACCGAAACAGAGCTCGACCAGCTTCATAAATTTTATGTAACATTGGCTAATCTGGCTAAAAAAGAAAGCAATATTCATTCTTCGCACTCCATAGATGCTGCCGAAGAGATACACGAAATTAAAATTAAATTAAAGAGACATGGAAGAATTGCGGGTAAAGAAGACCAAAAATAAAGAAGAACTGGAAAAGGTATTTGAGATAAGGAAAACGGTTTTTGTAGAAGAGCAAAACTGTCCGCCTGAACTGGAATGGGAAAATGAAGACGTATCCATTCACTTTCTTGCTGAAATGAATGGCGAAGCCTGTGGTGCCTGCCGCTGGCGCAAAACCGACCATGGATATAAACTGGAACGCTTTGCTGTATTAAAAGAGTTTAGAGGGAAAAGAATAGGGCAGGCTCTGGTAGCAGCAGCTCTGGCTGATTTACCGGAAAATGCAGATTATATTTATCTGAATGCTCAAATAACAGCCATGCCACTATATGCCCGATTTGGTTTTATATCCGAAGGAGAACAATTTGATGAAGCCGGAATACAGCACTTTAAAATGGTTAAGAAGGCATAATTAACTGGTTACAAGAATACTTTGGCAGCGTAGGCAACCGCCTCCTGCCATTTTTCCATATTCAAGCCTAAAGGTTCGTCTTTACTATTTAAATAACTGATCAGGTCTTCCGTAGCCATATTGCCCGTTAAATCGTCTGCAGCCATCGGACAGCCACCAAAACCTTTTAAAGCGCTATCATAGCGCCTGCAACCACTTTCGTAAGCCGCTTCTATTTTTTCAAATCGGGTATAAGGCGTACTGTGCAAATGCAGACCAATCTCAACGCCAAGCTCGGGGCTTTCAAATCGTTTAATCAGCGGTGGTACAATCTCTTTTATCTTTTCAGGAGTAGATACACCTGTGGTGTCGGATAAGGCAAGGATCTTAGCGCCATGACCAACCAGTTCATCTGCCCATCTTTCTACAATTTCTGTATTCCATTCATCTCCGTAAGGATTTCCAAAGCCCATAGAAAGATAAATCACTGCAGTTTTATTGGTACGGTCGCATATTTCCAGTAAGTTTTTTACGGTATCCAGGGATTGTGCTATACTTGAATTGGTATTTCGTTGCTGGAACGTTTCTGAGATAGAAAAAGGGAAACCAAGGTAACTGATCTGCGGATGCGAAGCGGCTTCCTCTGCACCTCTTAAATTGGCTACAATGGCCAATAGTTTTGATTGTGTATTGCTTAAGTCGAGTTTCGACAAAACCTCCGCTGTATCCCGCAGTTGCGGAATGGCTTTCGGTGAAACAAAACTGCCAAAATCTATCGTGTCAAAACCTACCTGAAGCAATAAATTAATATAAGCGGCCTTCAGGTCTGTATCAATAAAATCGTGTATACCCTGCATGGCGTCTCTCGGACATTCAATCAGTTTAACCGGTTTTTGTGCTGTCATATGTTTTCTAACTCTTTGTCTATGCTGTTTTCTTTAAAATATGGGCGGATAATCAACCTGGTACCTCTGTCGTAGCTAAAATAGCTCCATACCCAGTTTACAAATACCACCAGTTTATTTCTAAAGCCTACCAGCGTCATCAAATGTACAAACATCCAGGTAAACCATGCAAATACACCCTGAAATCTGATCTTATGAAGATCCACTACCGCTCTGTTCCTTCCAACCGTAGCCATTGTGCCCTTATCGGTATATTTAAAAGGAACAAGCGGTTTTTTCTCCAGGATATTGATCAGGTTTCTGGCCAGGAGCTTTCCCTGCTGGATAGCAGCAGGAGCAACGCCCGGGTGTCCGTTTGGAAATTCTTCAGTAACCATGGCTGCCACATCGCCAATGGCATATATATTTTCGTAACCATCAACGAGGTTGATCTCATTTACTTTGAGTCTGTTCCCTCGTACAATATGCTCCGTATTTAATCCGTCTAATACTACACCTTTTACGCCGGCCGACCAAATAACAGTCGAAGTAGGAATCTTTTGTCCGTCCAATAAGCTTAAAATCTTTCCATCGTAAGCCTGAACACGGGAGTTATTCATAATGGTTACGCCCAGTTCTGTTAAAAACTCAGCAGATTTTTGTTGTGACTGGACCGACATGGCGCCCAGTAATTCCGGTGAGCCCTCAATGAGGTATATGTTTACATCGTTAATGTTCAGGTCAGGGTAATCATTTTTAAGCACGTGCTTTTTTAGTTCGGCCAGAGCACCTGCTGTTTCCACGCCCGTTGGTCCGCCACCAACCACTACAAAGTTCAGCATCTGTGCCTTTACCATAGGATCAGCAGCAATTTGTGCGGCTTCAAGGTTTTGTAAAATCAAACTCCTCAGGTTTAGTGCTTCAGGGATGGATTTCATGGGCATGGCATTATGTTCTATTTCCGTCTGCCCGAAGAAATTGCTTGTGGAGCCTGTTGCCAATACCAGGTAGTCGTATTCAATGGTTCCTATAGAAGTTTCAATAGTGTTCTCGGCAGGGCGGACCTTATGCACCTCCGTTACCCTGAAAGTCAGGTTTTTTTGCCCTTTAAAGATCTTTCGTATGGGGAAAGCAATAGAATCGGCCTCCAGGCCTCCAGTAGCTACCTGGTACAGCAAGGGCTGAAAGGTATGGTAATTGTGCTTATCCAGCATCATCACATCTACAGGCTCATCGCTTAATTTTTTGGTCAGCTCAATCCCACCAAATCCACCACCCACAATAACAATTCTTGGTTTACTGCCTTTTGGAAAATGTTGGTTCATAATATTGGGTTTCAGTAAATGTTTACAACAACGATTAGTAAAAATATATAACAAACAAAAAAGGCATCCCAAAAAGGATGCCTTTAATTATAATGTGTAAGAATTTACTTACTTTTTAACTTTTACGTTGGCTTCACCTAAGTCTAATACGATAGGGGTAGAGATACATAATGATGAGTATGTACCGATAATACGACCAATTAACAAGGCAAATATAAATCCGCGGATACTTGCACCACCGAAAACAAAGATTACCAACAATACGAAGAATACAGTTAATGAAGTCAGGATAGTACGACTCAATGTGCTGTTTAGTGCAAAATTGATTAGGTTTTCTTTTTCTTTACCATGTAAATCATCTTTACCTGCTTCAGTTAATTTCTCACGGATCCTGTCGAATACAACAACCGTTTCAGTCATGGTATAACCCATTACGGTTAAGATAGCTGCGATGAAATCCTGACCGATCTCTAATGAGAATGGAAGCACACCATCTAAAATAGTATAGAATGAAAGTACAAGTAATACGTCGTGGAACAAAGCGATAACCGCACCTAAACCATAGTTTAGTTTCTTAAACCTTACCACGATGTAGATAAACATCACTAAACATGAGAACAATATCGCGCCATAAGCACTGTATAGAATGTCGCTCGCGATGATCGGACCAACTTTCTCGTTACTCTCAATGGTATATTTAGCGCCAGTTTGATCCAAACCAGATTTTAATGCCGTCTCAACAATTTTATCAGCTTCAGTATCGGTATCAGTGATGTGGTAAGTAGTCGTGATTTTTAATTCATTGTCACCACCAGCAGTTTTAACAATCGTTTCTGATTCAGGGAATACTGAGTTTAATTTAGCTTTTACGTCTTCAGTATGCATCCCTTTATCAAAGTGAACGATGTAAGTTCTTCCACCTTTAAAGTCGATACCTAAGTTTAAACCATCATTTTTAATATAGAAAATAACACCTAAAGCAATAATAACTGCAGAGATCGTGTAATATAATTTTCTATGTCCAACGAAGTTGAAAGCGATGTTTTTAAACGCGTGAATGGTGTATTTGTTACCAAAAGTAATGTCAACTTTCTTGTCTAATAAAGTTTCGAATACTATACGTGAGATCAATACTGCACAGAATAGAGAAGACAAGATACCAATACAAAGTGTTGTAGCAAAACCTTGAACCGGACCACTACCGAATACATAAAGGATAACACCCAATACCAATACGGTAACGTTTGAATCGATGATAGAAGACATTGCATGTTTGAAACCTTCTTTGATCGCTACAGGAGTAGATTTACCTAAAGTAAGTTCTTCCCTAACACGTTCGAAGATCAGGATGTTCGCATCCACTGATAAACCGATTACCAATACGATACCTGCGATACCTGGCAATGTTAATACTGCACCGAGCGATACCAGGATTCCCATAATGAAGAATAAGTTGATCACCAATGCAAGGTTAGCAACCCATCCAGCTTTGTTATAATAAACAGCCATGAAGATCAGGATCACCACGAAAGCAAGTACAAACGATAATAAACCGTTATGGATAGCTACTTCACCTAATGATGGTCCAACCACAAATTCACCAACGATTCTTGCAGGAGCAGGTAATTTACCAGCCTTTAAGATGTTTGCTAAATCTTGTGTATCGTTTTGTGTAAAGTTACCAGTGATTTGTGAAACACCACCAGCGATTTCGTTTTGTACAGTAGGAGCAGAGTAAACTGTATTATCTAATACAATAGCAATTGCTTTTTTATTGTTTGCATCTGCAGAAGCTTCAGCGGTAATTTTTTTCCATTTTGAAGCACCGTCACCAGTCATGTACATGGTAACCTCAGGTTTGCCATGCTGATCGAAATCAGAACGGGCATCGCTGATCGCTTCACCACCTAAATCTGGTTTGCCATCTAAAGAAGTAACTTTGATTGCATACAATTCAAAAATCTTACTAGGCGTTTGCGTACCTAAATCAGCAGGCTTAACACTCCACATGAATTTGTAAGTCTGAGGAATGATTGCTGCAATTTCTGGTCTTTTCAGGAATGCATTTACTTTAGCAGTATCTTTTTGAGCTACCCATCCAACAACTGGTCCCGGACGTAATGCAGGCTGACCATTCTCACCTTGGTAAGTAGGGATGTTTAATATGGCGAATAATGGATTAGATTTTGCAAGCTCGTTATTTTTAACGTTTGCTGAATCTTTAGTATCTGTAGTTTTAGCTAAACCAGCTAATTTACTTCCAGCTTTAGCTGTAGTGTCTTTTGCTCCTGCAGCTGACGAAGTATCTTTAGTTGTATGTTTTAAAGTAGTAGCTAAAGTTTTGTTGATGTTTTCTAAAACAGGGTATACTTCTTCATTCTGGTATACTTGCCAGAATTGTAACTCAGCAGAACCTTGTAGTAGTTTGTGAACACGTTCTTTATCTTGCACACCTGGCATCTCAATCAGGATACGGTTAGTACCTTCTTGTTTCTGCATGTTCGGACTCACTACACCGAAACCATCAATACGGCTTCTGATAATGATGAATGAACGATCGATCGCGCTGGTAGCTTCTTTAGATAAGAAGGTTTTTACTTCAGCATTGCTCGCATTAGGCTTTAACAATTTTGCGTTGTCCTGGTTAGAGAAGAAATCTACAAGCTGTGAGTTCGGAGCAAGTTTTTCGTACTCGTCAACAAACAAACTAACGTAGTCTTTACCGCCAGCATTTAAGCGCTGTTGTGCAGCAGCCAAAGCTTTGTTAAAATTAACATCATCGGTATTTCCGGCTAAAGATTTAACCAGCTCACCTAACGAAATTTCCATCGTTACGTTCATACCACCTTTAAGGTCCAGACCAAGGTTAATTTCTTTTCCTTTACAGAACTGATAATTAAAACCGAAAAGCGGATAAACCGGCACAGTGGCCATCGAGTCTAAATAAGCTTTTTCTTTTTCTACGTCTCCTTTAGCATAAGCTTTTGCGTCTTTTTCAACCTTCGATGTGACGAAGTTGAATGAGAGAGAATACACACAGACAATACCTAATAGTATTGCCATAAATTTAATGAAACCTTTACCCTGCATTTGTTCGTAATTATTAGTCTATATATGCTATATATTTTTTTAACAAGTCGGCAAATCTAATTATTTTTTTAATTAATAGGCCACCTTATTGATTTTTTATTAAAGAGCCTCAACTATTTGCGTAAAAGTGTCGAAAAAGTGTAAGCTACGCGATTTTTTTCATCCGGAAGGTGTTTTTCTACACTAGTTTCTTCCCATTCGTTAAAATCGATTTCAGGGAAAAAAGCATCTGCTTCATAGTTTTCATGTACCCGGGTCAGATAAATGCGGTCGGTAACCGCTAAGGTGGTTTTGTAGATCTCGGCACCGCCTATGATGAATACTTCGTCTTCGTTGGCACAAAGTGCCAGTGCGTCTTCAATATTACCGGTAACTTCTACTCCTGGTATTAGCAGGCCGGCTGTACGGGTAATCACGATGTTTCTTCTGTTTGGCAAGGGCTTGCCAATGGAATCGTAGGTTTTACGGCCCATAATAATCGTGTGGCCGCTTGTGATTTGTTTAAAGTGCTTTAAATCGGCCGGTAAATGCCAAAGCAACTGATTGTCTTTTCCTATGGCATTGTTTTCGGCAATGGCTACTACTGCAGATACGATCATACGGCTACAGCTCCTTTAATGTGTGGATGGGCATCATAGTCAGATAAAGTGAAATCTTCAAATTTAAAACTGAAAATATCTTTAACTTCCGGGTTGATGTGCATAACCGGTAATTTTTTAGGCTCACGGGTTAATTGCAGTTTAGTCTGCTCGATATGGTTGTTGTACAAATGCGCATCGCCAAGGGTGTGAATAAAGTCGCCATACTGCAAGCCACATACCTGAGCAACCATCATAGTTAATAAAGCATAGGATGCAATATTAAATGGTACGCCTAAAAATATATCTGCGCTGCGTTGATAAAGCTGACAGCTTAATTTCCCGTCGGCCACATAAAACTGGAAAAATGCATGGCAGGGAGGAAGGGCCATATTGTCCACTTCTGCCACATTCCATGCCGAAACAATAATTCGCCTTGAATCGGGATTAGTTTTAATGGTATTGATGATCTGCGCGATCTGATCAATATGGCCACCATCAGGTTTAGGCCATGAACGCCATTGAGAACCGTATACCGGACCCAGGTCGCCATTTTCATCTGCCCACTCATCCCAGATCTTTACACCATTATCTTTTAAATATTTGATGTTCGTGTCGCCACTCAAAAACCAGATCAGTTCGTGTATGATGGATTTTAGATGCAGTTTTTTAGTGGTGACCATAGGGAAACCATCCTGTAAATTAAATCGCATCTGGTAACCAAATACGCTAATGGTTCCGGTTCCGGTACGATCGTGTTTTTGTGCGCCGTTATCGAGCACATGCTGCATCAAGTCTAAATATTGCTTCATAATTGTTTACCCAATTCCATGCAAAAGTACATAATATATGGGTTTTGAAGAAGCGCTGCCAGAGGATTGTTAGCTATCGGGAAAATAACAAGTGTAAAGCAGCTGAAGTTTAATTGAAGTCCAATTGTTTATAGGGAAACATGGACCTGGTATGGACTCACGATTTACTTTACAGGTATGGACAGTTATTTCTGATTTTGCTTTACACTTCTTGCTTTTTTTACTCAATTGCTTTACAAGATTTGTATTTTGCTTTACAGTTTTTTTGTTGGCGACTTAATCTTGAGAGAAATATTTTATATTTATTTAAAGTTTTGAGCATTCATGTAGAATGGTGGTTTTTAACACATGATAAAATATTTTTGTGTCTGGTGAAAAATATTATCTTTGATTATATCATATCATTATGCAAGACAAAGGTTCAATAAGAGTAGGTCAGCCATTTGTGGATCGTCAGCAATTGCTGGGGGAGATCTATGCTGGACTGTATGGTTTTTTTAAAGGAAAGGCTTGCGCAGTGTTTGCCGCTCCATTTGATTTGTTTTTTCTTGGCCGGTCGAAAGTTGATCAGGATGTATTCAATGTTTTGCAGCCCGATATCTGCGTAGTCTGTGATCAAACCAGGTTGGATGATCGTGATTGCGTTGCTGCGCCCGATATTGTGGTGGAAATTTTATCGCCTGAGCACAACAGGGGAGATCTGGAGAACAGACTTGTTATTTATGAAGCATATGGCGTGCGCGAATATTGGATTGTGCATCCTGATGAGCAGTATTTTTTAAAGTATATACGAGGTGATGATGGAATTTTTGGTACGGGTAAGCTTTACGATGGTGGGGTTGAGTTCGTTTCTGATATTTTACCGGGCTTTCACTTAAACGTTGAGGAGGTTTTTGGGTTAATGAAGTTCGCATAAAGGTCTGTTTCATTATGAAAACGTTTTTTGTAAGTTTGCCTGCCTAACATTAAACGCAACGTAAATGCTTGCTTTTGCAAATGCCAAGATTAATCTTGGTTTAAGTGTCACCGAAAAAAGAGCCGATGGCTATCACAATATTGAAACGGTTTTCTATCCTGTCAATCTGTTTGATGTAATTGAAATAACCGATGCTCCCGCGACTGTTTGTGTGATTGAGGGAATCGATATTCCTGGAGACGCCGCAGATAATCTTTGTCTGAAAGCATTTGAAGCCTTGCAAAAGGATTTCAAATTACCGGCACAACAAATTACTTTGCTTAAAAACATCCCTGTGGGGGCTGGTTTAGGTGGAGGTTCTTCTGATGCAGCTCATCTCATTAAGTTAGTGAATGATAAATTCAAGCTGGGAATATCTGTCGAAACTATGCAGAATTATGCGCGGGTTTTGGGAGCCGACTGTGCCTTTTTTATAGAAAATAAGCCGGCTTACGCTTTTGGTAAAGGTGACGAGTTCAGTTCAGTAGCAGTAGATCTGTCAAATTATCATCTCGTTTTGGTGAAGCCGGAAGTTCATGTATCTACCGCGGATGCCTATGCGGGAATAAAGCCTATAATTCCTAGTAGATCGGTAAAAGATTTAATACATTTGCCTATAGAAGAATGGAGGGCTCATCTGAAAAATGATTTTGAGTCTTCGGTTTTTTCGAAATATCCGGAAATTGAGCAGATCAAATCAAAGCTTTACCAGTCGGGCGCACTATTCTCTCTGATGAGTGGTAGTGGTTCAAGTGTTTTTGGAATCTTTGATCATCAGGTCAGCTTGCCGGAACTGGAAGAAAATAACAAGGTGTTTTACAACGTTTGATAAACAACATGAGGTTTGCGCTTAGCCAAGCCTCGTGATCAATTAAAAAGAACAATTAGATACGAATATGGAGATTAATCTGGTACGTAAAAGCGGTAAATTTAATTTTGAAGCAGAAAATACAGGTGGTTTTAAGGTTGAACTTGATGCTAAGCCTGCAATCGGAGGCGAAGGTAAGGGGTTCAGGCCAATGGAGATGCTTTTGATCGGTTTAGGTGGTTGCAGTGGGATTGATATGGTGAATGTGCTGACTAAGCAAAAGGAGCCTTTAAATGACGTTAAAATTGCCATTAAGGCCACCAGAAAGGATGAAGAAATGCCACCGATATTTGATGTGATTAATATTCATTTCGATCTTTACGGCACTTTAAATGTGCAAAAAGTAGAGCGTGCACTATCCATGACTTTCGATAAATATTGCTCGGTATCTAATATTTTAGAGCGCTCTGCGACGATTAATTTTACCTACACCATTCATCAATAAATACAATGCAAGAAGAGAATTTTGAAACCATTGCCATACGCTTACAGGCTGAAAGAACACAATATAAAGAGCACTCTGTGCCCTTGTATCTGACATCAAGTTACAAGTTTGATGATGCGGAAGATATGCGTGCGCTTTTCGCTAATGAGAAAGAAGGAAATGTTTACAGTCGTTATGCTAACCCTAATACCACAGAACTGATTGATAAAATGGTTGCGCTTGAAGGGGCAGAAGCCGGATGGGCTACAGCTTCGGGAATGGCAGCGATATTTACCACGTTTGGTTCTTTCCTGAAATCTGGCGATCATGTGTTGTCTAGCCGTTCTGTTTTTGGTTCTACACATCAGCTTCTGAATAACGTTTTCTCTAAATGGGGGATCACCTACACCTATGCTGATCTGGATAAATTGGATCAATGGGAAAATGGCATACAGCCGAATACAAAAATGATCTTTGTAGAGACGCCTTCTAATCCGGGAATTGACATCATTGATTTGGAATGGTTAGGACAGTTGGCCAAAAAACATGATATTATGCTGGTGGTTGATAATTGTTTTGCTACACCATATTTGCAGCAGCCGATAAAACTGGGTGCTGATATTTCCATTCATTCAGCTACTAAATTTATAGACGGACAAGGTCGTACTTTAGGTGGAATCATCCTGGGGTCTGATGTTCTGATTAAAGAAATTGAAGGTTTTGCCCGTCATAGCGGTCCGTCAATGTCGCCATTTAACGCCTGGATTTTATCTAAGAGTTTAGAGACACTTGCGGTGCGTATGGACAGACATTGCGAGAATGCGTTAAAAGTTGCAGAATTTTTAGAAAGTCATGCAAGCATCAACAAAGTGATGTATCCTTTTCTGCCTTCTCATCCGCAGTATGACATTGCTAAGAAGCAAATGAAGCAGGGTGGAGGTATTGTAACTTTGGTGATCAATGGTGGTGTTGAAGCAGCGAGTCGTTTTATGAACAACTTGAAAATGTTTTCTATCTCCGCTAATTTGGGTGATACAAGATCTATCGCTACGCATCCGGCAACCAGTACGCATTCGAAATTATCTGAGGAAGAGCGTTTGGAGGTAGGGATTGAGCAGGGGACTATCCGATTGTCTATCGGCTTAGAGCATATTAACGATATTATTGCTGATATCAAACAGGCATTGAGTTAAGCGTTTTCGTAAAGACGGAAAACATAAAATAAAAAAGCGCTGGATCAATCAAATGGTCCAGCGCTTTTTTTATGCAATTTAAAATCAGATTATTTGATGTACTCGCGATCCTCATCGCTAAGTGTGCTTTTGTTATTGTTATCGTGCTGGTCGATCTCTTTGTCGTACGAACTTACGGTTGTTCTGGGGCGACCTGCCCAATAGCCGAGTATAAATCCTACGAAAGTACAAACACCCACTACTACCAGTTTAGAAATATCCTTCTTCAGGAAGATGAAATTGAATTCAACTGCATCTGTATTGATCATTAAAAAAATGGTAATAAGAGCAGTGAAGATGATGATGAAAATGGTTTTTGCGCGCATGATTTAGAAACTGTAGTTTAAAATTAATTCTAATATAGGATTTTGATTGTAAATTTTGTTGACGAAGACAAATCTAGTTCCTAAATCGATAATCGGCTGGTAGCGGAGCAGGTTCATGCTGCTGCGTAATTCAAATCCGTAAGTTTTTGGTTCTCCGAGATTGGTGTCGACGCCAAGATTTTCGTAATGGCAGAATAGTCCGCCGCGAAGGTTTCTGATATAGGCTAGTGGTCCAAGTTCAGCATCAGGAAAAGCAAAAGGGAATCTGTAATTGAACAGCAATGTGTTTTTTAAGAAATTTCTGGCCATGATGTTGTTGTAACCGTATACGGTGCTGATCTCGTGGTCAAATCTTCTTACCCCTGAAGCGTTTTGGTAATTGAAGCTGGCCTGGAAGGAGTGATTTCTTAACAATCCGGGGAAATACAGTGAGGTTTCGGCGGCAAATAAATGCCCTTCCAATACCTTGTCAAATGGTTGGTGAAGGTAGGTTAGTCTGAAAACCTGCGCCCATTTCGGATAGCTATCACGTTCAGCCTGTCGTACAGAGTGGGCAAAGCTGAAGCTATACTCCATAGGAAATTTGAGGTTGGTAATGTAACCTGTCGGCATATTTTCGGGCATGTAGCGCTGGGTATAACTTGTCGCAGTTTTTACAGAAAAGCTGTAGCTGTCATTAAGCGCGTTTAAGGTGATTGGAAGTAATGCCTGGACTTGGATATTGTTTTCTCTCCAATCGCCCTGTACAACGCCTCTATTGCTGTTGTAGAATGTTCTTCTGGGTCTGTTCCTGTAGGTAGTGCTGATGATAGGGTAAAAACTTTTGAGTACAAAGCCGGCATTGTATTCGAATCGGTTCAGGTCTCTGTAGTACTCGACTCCAGCAAATGCATTGAAGGTGTTGAGTAGATTGTCGGAATTGATTTGTAGTCCGCCCTGATATTCATCTTCGATCACCGGGGTGATGCTGTGTATGTTGATCAGGTTGCCGAATGCGCGGTATGGTTTGGAGCTGTAGGTGCTGTCAGGGATTTTTGCAAATACGTTTCCTGTGTGTTCCTGTTTTTCGGCAGCGGCGCCAAAGTAGACAAAATTATTTTTTCCTGGCTCCTCAGGATTTATTGGGGTTTCGGCAATGTCGTATCCGGTTTGCTTGAAATTGTTGAAGAGAACCGACGAAGCTCCTTTTGGAAAAGATGGATTAAAAGCGCCGTATTTTGCGTCGCTCAGAGCGCTTATCTTTTTTGATTTGATATCTATGCTGTAAATGTTATCAACTCCGCTGTAATGCGCGTTAAATGCGATTTGCTGATTATTGAAGATTGGTCTTGATATCTGCTGTTGTGATGAAGCGATGAGTTGTTCGGTTTGGCCGGATCCGTTGGTGGTGTAAAGTGCTTTGCCTTTTTCGCTGAGTCCGATGTAAGTGATGGCGTTCCCGCTCTCGTCGAAGGATGGAGTTTGAAGGATCAGATTTTCCGGGTTAGGGTAGGTGCGCAGCATTTTTCCGGTTTGGGCGTCGAGTTCCACGATGTTGCATTGGTTACTCAGGTCAAACCTCACTGCGATTATTTTTTTTCCGTCGGCCGAAAGCGAAGGAGCGAAGAGCCTGCTTTTGGAGCTGAGCTTTTTTACTTTTTTTGTTTTGAGGTTGTAGCTGCAGATTACGCTGTAGCTGCGCTGCCGGTAACGAGGGTCGTAGCGGACCTCATCCCATACCACCAATCCGTTGGCGTAACTGTACCAGGGTTGTTCCTGGTAGCCGATGCTGAGCAGGTGACTTTCCTTGCGGTTGCTGTCGACCAGGGTAAGCTGCGAAGTTTCGGCTTTGCTTTGCTTTAAAGTTAATATGCTGTTGTTGCTTAATCTTACCGGTAAAAAGTAGTTGGTTGCATAGCTGGCTGGTTTGGTCAGACTGCTGTAGTTTTTGCCGGGTTCCGCATTTGCCTGAGCTGTCCATTTTTTTTGCAGCGTGTCGACGGTTTGCCTGAACCATTGGTAACTTCCTTTTCCGGTAAGTTTTTTCAGCGTGTTGGAAAAAGGGTAGAGTCGCAGCGGACGTTTGCGGATGTCGGTTAGTACCTCATCGAAGATATTTTTTCCATGAGAAGTTCTGATGTTTGATGACATCAGGTAGCCCAGCTGATAGTAGCCGGGAGTGATGTCTTTTTCTGACCCGAAGTTTGCTTTGCTGTATGAGATTTTTTTCCCTTCGAGGAGGCTTGCACGGTAGGGCATAATCCATGAAGGTTGTCTTCCGCGACCGGCATTCGTCAGTGCGGTTTCGGTACTCACGGCGTCGCCCTCAAAAAACCAAATGGGCAGGCTCGCGCCGAACCAGGCGAAGTAAACTAATTCCGGAAATGGGTGTGTCTTTCCACCCGTCAGTTTGTCGAATTGTGCGACGTGTCTGAGCTCGTGAACGGCGAGGTTATTCAGCCAGTCCTGACTGTCGAATTGTTGGGGTGGAGTGGTGTAGAATTCCGACTTCCTCGGGCCGAGTTGAACGAAGCCGTTTGCGATCACTCCCTGGTTTTGCAGGAGTAGGGGGATGGTTGTTTTTTTGATGCCGAGACCACTGCCAACATAAGGGTAAATGTGGGGTAGGGTATTGGCCATTCTTTGCGCTTCTTTTTCAAACTCGGTCGGATAGATAACTTTAAAACCGGAAGCGTTTATTTGCCTCCATTTTACACTAAGTGGGTTTTGTTCTTCATTGAAAATCTGTGAAAAAACTGAATGTGAAATTAAACTTAATATTAAAGTTGTTTTAATTTTGATTTTCAGTGTTTTATATGTGTTATTTTGCTTCATTTATTGTAATTGCTAAAATAATTAGTATTTTAAAATTTTTAAGCTTGATTTTATATTATGTTTTATTTTAACTGATTTAATTTTATTGTTTGATATTCAGTTAGTTGAGTTTGTTTGTGTTTTTGCAATGTTGAATTGTTTTTGTGGTTTAATTGTTGGTTTTTTATGCTTTTTTTGGATTTGTGGTGTTGTGTTTAATCGATGTTTAAATACGATGTTAAGGTACACTATTTGACCGATAAATAAAATTAAATTTCTGCTGTGTATTTTGATTATGTATACAGGATGGATGTTTTTGCTGCTCATTTTTTGTGTTAAAATGAGACAGTTTTTAGCGTCTGAAACTCGAGGTTTCCTGAAGAGGATTGAGTGGTTTTTGAAGGCTTTGTGTTGGGGTGGGTACGACCTTTTGTGTTGGATAATGAGTTGGAAGACGCATCGGAAAAGATCGGGAAAGAGCCAGGAAAGAGGTGGTCGGTGGGTAGGGGGAAGACCAGGAAAAGGTTATGCATAGGTGATGCATAACTATGCTTTTGCGGGAAGCTTTTTTACTCCCCTACGCTGTGGGTGGGAGTAGAAATCTAGTTAAGGTTTTTGTGTTTTTTGTAGATCGGGTACAGGAATACGGAGCCTAAAATAATGATGGCTCCGAGGTAAAATCCTACAGACATAGCCTCCTTTGTTCCGAAGAACAGGAAGGCTAAAATGATGCCGTATACGGGCTCAAGATTGGTGACGAGTGCTACGCGGAATGCGGTTATAGTTCGCATCACTGAGACGCCTGCAACGTAGGCTAAAGCGGTGCAGATCGTACCTAATATGATCAGGTAAATCCAGTCGTTAGGGCTTAGGTTGAATCGCTCAGTTAATAAGGTTTGATCGAACAAACGGTATACGCTGATCCAGAAAAATGCACCTGCAATCTCGTAAAAACTGATCACTAAAGGATCGCTTTTTTGTACAAATGTAGAGTTTATGGTACCGAAAAGACTTGAGCCAAGGGCTGCTGAAAGGCCGAAAATGATGCCTAAAGTGTACTGTGACTCGAACTTAAAGATGAGGTAAATACCCAGGATAATGATTAAACCGATGATGATATCGGCAATCTGGATCTTTTGTTTCTTGATTATTGGCTCTAGAATAGCTGTAAAGAGCGTAAATGAGGATAGGCAGACCAGTGTAACGGAAACAGTGGAGACTTTAATCGAATAAAAGAAGAATATCCAGTGTATGGCAACGATGCTTCCAGTGAAAAAGAACTGTAAGAATTGCTTTTTCGTCACCTTAAGGCTGGTTTTACTCAGTTTAAAGTAAATGAAAAGTGTTATGGTGGCGATTAAAACCCGGTACCATACCATTTGTACGGCATCAACAGAGATTAATGCGCCAAGGATGCCTGTAAAGCCCCATATGAATACTGTGAAGTGTAAAATCAGCAGATTTTTGTTAGGGGTTGCGGCTTGTTTTGTCATTATTTTGGTGCTTTTCGAAGCAGGTAGTATCCTAGTAAACCGAAGAATATTGTAGGAGCCATTACTGCAAATAGTGGCGGCATGCTGCCTTTGATAGAAAACATTTTTGCGAATTGGTTAAATACAATATACGCAAAACTTAGTATAATTCCGATACCCAGAGGAAGTCCAACGCCTCCACGCACCTTTCTGGAGGACAATGCAACGCCTATTAACGTTAAAACAAATGCCGAAAGTGGATGTAAATAGCGTTTGTATTGCTCAAATAAGAGGTCGTTCAGTACGCCTGAACCCCTTATCTTTTCCTTTTTGATCTTCTCTGAAAGCTCTTTTCCTGTAAGGTTTTCATAGATGTTATCATAGGGAGAGAAGTCATCCGGACGCATGTCCAGTATGGTGTCTTTGGTTTGGCCAGAACCGCTGGTTAAGGTCTCTTTTAAGCCTTGAATGTCCCTAACTGAATAGTTTACGAGCTTCCAGGAACGCTTTAAAGAATCCCATCTGATTTCATCTGCAACCAGCTTTTTAGTTAATACATCACCTTTAAAGTTGTCCAGGGAGAAGCGAGTACCTATATTGCTCTTATTGTCAAAGTTATCTATGAAAATGTAAGTATTGTTGTCCAGTTTCATGTGAATATTATTCTTACTGGATGGAGCACCTGTCTTTACATAAGTATTCTCAAAGCTGTTTTTAAGCTGATTGGTATAAGGAAGGATATATAAATTAGAGGCCAGATTAATGGCAAATATGATCGACGCAGAAACGAAATAAGGCATTAAGAAGCGATTAAAGCTCACTCCTCCACTCAAAATCGGTACAATCTCTGTCTGATCTGCCATCTTTGCTGTAAAAAATATAACGGCAATGAAATTGATCAACGGCGAGAGCATATTTACATAATAGGGCACTGAACCGGCATAATAGAGCGTCATAATCTGCCAAAGGCTAAGATTAGACTTTAAAAAATCATCCAGTTTCTCAGATAAATCAAAGATAATGATGATGACAATGAACAGCGTTAAGGTGTATAGGAATGTACCCAGATACTTGCTGATAATGTACCAATCGATAATTTTGATCCGGTCTTTGATGATGTCCATTTATAATTTATTACCTAAGATAGTAACCATTTTGTTTTTCCAGGCGTAAAACTCACCACTAATAATTTTCTCACGCGCTGTGTTGACAAGCCATAAGTAAAAATGCAGGTTGTGTAGGGTAGCAATTTGCGCACCCAGCATCTCTTTAGAGTGCATTAGGTGTCTTAAATAAGCTTTTGAATATACCTGATCAGCAAGCAGATCGCTATCGGCCTCAATTGGAGAGAAGTCATCAGCCCATTTCTTGTTGCCAATATTTATGATCCCATTTTTGGTAAATAACATTCCGTTTCTGGCATTTCTGGTCGGCATTACACAGTCAAACATATCTATACCCAGCGCAATATTCTCTAAAATGTTGATTGGAGTACCAACGCCCATTAAATAACGGGGTTTTTCTTCAGGAAGTATGTCGCAAACCACCTCTGTCATTCCGTACATTTCTTCTGCCGGTTCACCTACTGAAAGTCCGCCTATCGCATTTCCCTCACGATCCATAGCAGCAATAAATTCTGCAGATTTCTTTCTCAGGTCTTTATATACAGATCCTTGAACGATAGGGAATAAGGTTTGATTGAAACCATATTTCGGTTCAGTCGTGTCAAAACGTGTACAGCAACGTTTTAACCAGCGGTGCGTCATGTTGATCGAGTTCGCCGCGTATTTATAATCACAAGGATAAGGCGTGCATTCATCAAAAGCCATAATGATGTCGGCGCCAATGGTCCGTTGAATATCCATTGCATATTCCGGTGTGAAAAGGTGTTTCGAGCCATCTATATGAGAATGAAAAGTTACCCCTTCCTCTTTAATTTTTCTTACTTTACTTAAAGAATAGACCTGAAAACCACCGCTGTCGGTAAGAATCGGTCTGTCCCAGCCAATAAATTTATGCAGACCACCGCCACCCTCAATGATGTCAAGTCCCGGTCTTAAATATAAATGGTAGGTATTCCCTAAGATGATTTTAGCGTCGATATCATTTTTTAATTGCTGCTGGTTAATCGATTTAACTGTTCCTGCAGTGCCTACAGGCATGAAAATAGGCGTTTGTATGTCGCCATGGTCTGTTGTAATCGTTCCCGCTCTCGCCTTCGAATGAATATCTTTCGCTTGTAAATTAAATTTCATCTTTATGTGTTTATTGCTTTTTTGAGCCTCATCATTAATAAATGATGATTTTTTGCGTTCAAAAAATCTGCGCAAAAATAGGAAAAATCAAGCTATAAAATGGTTAAATTTTTTATCAACATAAAGGAACATTACAGATTAAAAATCAGAAATTTGGCTGCATCAAAATTACGTCGTGGAATTAACCTTTATTGATGGTGCTTTAGCAGAGCGCTTAGCGTATTGCCTGTTCGGCATCTTAATCTTTTGTTTTCTGATACAGCTATATTTTAGCTTATTTGTACACCTTAAATTGGCGTGTGTAAAAGTTGCACCCATACCTGAAACGGGTAAAAGACCATTAAGTGTAGTGATCTGTGCCCGTAATGAGGCCAAGAACCTGACAAAGTATTTACCCATAGTGCTTGAGCAGGATTATCCTGATTTCGAGGTTGTTGTGGTGAATGATAGATCCTGGGATGGTACAAAAGGTGTGCTGGAAGCATTTGCAAAGCAATACAAGCACCTCAAAATTGTAACCGTTAATGATGGTAGTAAATTTATTGCAGGTAAGAAGTTTGCAGTAACAATGGGTATAAAAGCTGCGGCTCATGAGTGGCTTGTTTTTACCGATGCCGACTGTATGCCGGCCTCGTCGAAATGGTTGCTTGGTATGCAGCAACCGGATCAGGACGACATTGAAATTGTTTTAGGGTATTCACCATATATAAAGAAAAGAGGGATTTTAAATGCGTTGATTCGTTTTGAAACTTTTTTTACAGCGCTAAATTACCTTTCGTTTGCTATAAAAGGTATGCCTTATATGGGGGTTGGCCGGAATATGGCTTATAAGAAATCACTATTTTTTAGCAATAAAGGTTTTGCGGCACACATGCATATCCCTTCAGGTGATGATGATCTTTTTGTGAATGCGCATGCGCATAATGGCAATACTGCAATATGTATTCAAAAGGAAGCTCATGTATGGAGCGAGCCGAATACAAGTTTTAGTGCGTATTTAAGACAAAAGAAGCGCCATTTTGGGGCGGGTAAATTGTATAAGCCACAGCATAAGTTCATTTTGTCGGCGCAGATCATTATACAGTTCCTCTTTTATGTTATCTTAGTGGCACTGATGTGTTTCAAAGCAACACTTTACCCGGCCTTAGGGGTGCTGGGTTTAAGTATTATCATCAGATGTTTTGTTTACCCGCGCATTTTAAAGCGACTAAATTATGGCGATTTGAGGTGGTGGTTCCCTATTTTAGATATGCTTTTATTCATTTTTCTAGTGTTTAATGGCATTGTGTCTATATTTGTTAAAAAAGTACAGTGGAAATGAAGTCGACCCTAATACAGGAATATTTTAAAGACCTTACTGAGCAGCAGATTGCGCAGTTTGATCAGTTATACGATTTATACAGCTTTTGGAATGCACAGATCAATGTGATCTCGAGAAAGGATATTGATGAGCTTTATGAACGTCATATCCTGCATTCGCTGGGGATCGCTAAGTTTTGTACTTTTAAACCTGGAGAAAAGGTGCTTGATGTAGGTACAGGAGGTGGTTTTCCTGGAATTCCATTGGCCATTATGTTCCCGGAAACTGAGTTTCACCTGGTGGATTCTATAGGTAAGAAGATTAAAGTAGTTACTGAAGTTGCTCAGGCGCTGGGCTTAAAGAACGTTACAGCGAGTCATTTAAGAGCAGAACAGATTACGGATAAGTTTGATTTTGTGGTTTCCAGAGCAGTAACGCGACTGATAGATTTTTATCCATGGATAAAAGGTAAGTTTAATAAGGAATCAAAAAATGCCATTCCTAATGGGATTTTGTATTTAAAAGGTGGCGATTTGGCTGAAGAAATTGCTGAATCACGCTTAAAAGCGGAGTTGTACCCACTTTCTGCTTACTTTAAAGAAGAATTTTTCGAAACCAAATACGTGGTTTATATTCCCCAATAATTTTTTTATTTATTGAGTTCGTCTTTATCCCGGTGAATGCCGGGACCTTGTTTGTGAAAAAAGCTGCTGTGAACTGTGGATGATTTATAATTATATGTATAAGTTAGCCCATGAGTTTAATCCATAAAATTGCGCTAACGTTGATCAAAAATGTGGGGCATGTTACTGCTAAGCAATTATTGCTGCATTTTGGTAGTGCTGAAGCTGTTTTTAAGGCCAAAAAGAAACAGTTGTTGCAAATTCCGGGTATTGGCGAACTTACAGCTAACCTGATCTTAAAAAATAATGCGCTCACAGAGGCTGAAAAGCAAATCCCTTTTATTGAGAAACACCAGATACAGGTGCTTTTTTATACGGACGACAATTATCCTCAACGATTAAAAAGCTGCTATGACGCCCCGATTTTGCTGTATTTCAAGGGGAATGTAGATTTGAATCAGTCGAGAATCATAAGTGTTGTGGGCACCAGAAGGGCCACTGCTTATGGCCGGCACCTATGTAAACAGCTTGCAGCCCAGCTTTCCCCATATCATGTAATCATTGTAAGTGGTCTGGCTTATGGAATAGATGTGGCTTCGCATAAGGAAAGTTTATCGTATAACATTCCTACTATAGGGGTTATGGCACACGGCTTAGATCGTATTTATCCAGCTTTACACAAATCTGTAGCTCAGAAAATGGTTTTAAACGGTGGTTTATTAACAGAGTTCCTGCCTGGTACAAATCCTGATAAAGAGAATTTTCCTAAAAGAAACCGCATTATTGCCGGCATTTCTGATGCTACGATAGTTGTTGAGGCTACCGCTAAGGGTGGGGCATTGATTACCGCTGATATTGCAAGTTCTTATAACAGAGATGTATATGCATTTCCAGGTCGTACTGATGACCAGTACTCTGAAGGTTGTAATTTTCTGATTAAAACGAATAGGGCAGCATTGATAAACCATGCAAGGGATCTGATTTATTACCTTGGATGGGAGGAAGTTATACTTGAAAAGGAAAGGGTGCAAGTTCAATTGCCCGTAAATCTTTCCAAAGAGGAACAAAAGATTGTGTCTCTTTTACAGGATGCTTCAATGGGAATAGATGAACTGGCTACTCGTTTAAATGTTGGTCTGAGTAAGCTGGCTATGCGCTTATTGAACCTCGAAATGCAAGGAATTTTGATTTCTTTGCCAGGTAAAGTATACAAGCTGAATTAGGATGTTTTAAGTTCACATAATTTTCATTGGTTATTAAGTCTATTGGAGTAATAGATTAAAATGTTATTTCGTTTGTTTTATTACTTCCATATTATATTTTGATTGTCCGTTTGTTTGTAGAATTTCAATCTTCTATTCGTATTTTTGCATCATGTGGTATAATAATATTTTGGAAACCATTGGCAATACGCCATTGGTAAAATTGAATAGCATTACTAAAGACATTTCTGCTACAGTGCTGGCTAAAATCGAAACAACCAATCCTGGGAATTCTATTAAAGACCGTATGGCTGTAAAGATGATAGAGGATGCTGAAAAAAGTGGAAAGCTTAAACCTGGAGGTACAATTATAGAAGGAACATCCGGTAATACGGGGATGGGACTTGCTATGGTGGCGATTATCAAGGGCTACAAGTGTATTTTTACGACTACAGATAAGCAATCTAAGGAGAAGGTAGATGCTTTACGTGCTTTTGGGGCGGAGGTAATTGTATGTCCGACCAACGTAGAGCCTGAAGATCCACGTTCTTATTACTCGGTTTCTTCTCGTTTAGAGCGTGAAGTTCCCAATTCATGGAAGCCTAATCAATATGATAATCTATCCAATTCGCAAGCGCATTACGAGCAGACGGGACCTGAAATCTGGGCACAAACAGAAGGAAAAATCACGCACCTTGTAGTGGGGGTGGGTACTGGAGGAACAATTTCCGGTGCCGGAAAATATCTGAAAGAGAAGAATCCTAACATTAAGGTTTGGGGTATAGATACCTATGGTTCGGTGTTTAAGAAGTATAAGGAAACGGGTATTTTAGATAAAAACGAGATTTATCCATACATCACTGAGGGGATTGGTGAGGATTTTCTTCCTAAAAATGTTGATTTCGACGTAATTGACCTGTTTGAAAAGGTAACAGATAAGGATGCTGCATTGATGACACGTGAGATTGCTCGTAAAGAGGGAATTTTTGTAGGTAATTCGGCGGGTTCGGCTATTGCGGGACTATTACAGCTAAAGGATAAGTTAAAGCCCGAAGATGTAGTGGTTGTGATTTTTCATGACCATGGTAGTCGTTATATGGGTAAAATGTATAACGAAGACTGGTTAAGGGAACGTGGTTTTCTTAAGGATGAGAAGCTTACAGCCCGTTCTATCATTGCGAAGAAAGAAAATACCGAGATCATCACTATTGATTGTGAGAAAACGATTCATGAGGCATTTAACAGCATGAGTACACTTAATATCTCCCAAATACCTGTTACACAGCAAGGAATGGTGATCGGTAAGCTTGCTGAAAGTGATATTTTAAAGGCTTTATTGGAAAATCCTTCACTCAAATCTGCTCCTGTACAGCAGATCATGTCGGCAGGATTCCCTTTTGTAGATTTAAACACTTCAATAGACAGGATTTCTGCTTTAATTAACAAGGAGAATAGTGCTGTTTTGGTTGAAGATGAAGAAGGTAAGATTGAAATTATTACGCAGTATGATATTATTAACGCGATTTCAAGTTAATTGATATTTAATAAGCCGTCGTATTTTATAACGAAATGCGAAGTGTATAAAACGACAAAAGCCCCATTTGGGGCTTTTGTCGTTTTATAATACAGTTGTTCACAACTGTAGCGTAATTGATTAATGAGTTGGAGCTGAGGCTTCAACACGTTTAATATCTGCACCCAGGGCGCGTAAACGTGTATCAATATCCTGGTAACCACGCTCAATCTGCTCAATATTGAAGATTGTTGATTTTCCTTCAGCAGATAAGGCTGCGATTAGCAGAGAAACACCTGCACGGATATCAGGAGAAGTCATGCTGATACCTCTTAATTTGTATTTTTTATCGATACCATTTACAGAGGCACGATGTGGATCACAAAGGATGATCTGAGCGCCCATATCTATCAGTTTATCCACAAAGAATAACCTGCTTTCGAACATTTTCTGATGAATCAACACGTTACCTCTGGCTTGCGTAGCTACTACGAGCACGATACTTAACAGATCGGGAGTAAAGCCCGGCCATGGAGAATCTGCAATGGTTAGCATCGAACCGTCAATAAATGACTCGATTACATAGTGTTTTTGAGAAGGAATGAAGATGTCATCACCGATTAATTCAAACTTGATACCTAGTTTTTTAAATACATCAGGTATTACACCAAGCTCCGAATAGCAAACATTTTTGATGGTGATTTCTGACTCAGTCATGGCTGCTAAGCCGATAAAAGAGCCGATTTCTATCATATCAGGCAACATTCTATGTTCTGTTCCGCCTAGCTTTTTAACACCTTCAATGGTTAATAGGTTAGAGCCTACACCAGAGATTTTAGCACCCATGCGGTTCAACATCTTACACAATTGTTGTAAGTAAGGTTCGCATGCCGCGTTATAAATAGTGGTTGTTCCTTTTGCCAATACAGCAGCCATTACGATGTTCGCTGTACCTGTTACTGAGGCTTCATCAAGTAGTATATATGCACCCTTTAAGTCCGTTGCATCAACGTTAAAGAATTCTTTTTTGTTGTCGTATACGAATTTCGCACCTAGTTTTTCAAAGCCGATAAAGTGTGTATCTAGTCTTCTGCGGCCGATTTTATCACCTCCCGGTTTAGGAATAGCAGCCTTTCCGAAGCGTCCTAAAAGTGGACCAACGATCATGATTGAGCCTCTTAAGCCTCCGCCTTTAGCTTTAAAAATATCAGACTGGAAAAATTCCTGATTGATATTTTTGGCTTCAAAGGTATAAGTGTCTTTGTTTAAGCGTTCGATAGTAACGCCCATATCTCCCAGCAGTTCAATTAGTTTATTAACATCCTTAATGTCTGGGATGTTGCTAATGGTAACTTTTTGATCAGTTAACAGAACGGCAGAAATGATTTGAAGTGCTTCATTCTTCGCTCCCTGAGGTTGAATTTCGCCTTTTAATTTCTTACCGCCAATTATTTCAAATGCGTTCATGTGATTTGTAAGATGTATAAATAAAAATGGGTAAGATTAATGCCTTTGTTTAGCATTATTGTTGCGGGCAGGACGGTTGTTGTTATTGTTGTTTTGTCTGCCTTTACCGCTGTTGTTTCTTCCACGGTTGTTGTTTGATGGTCTCACTACCGGTGGTTTAAACTCAACTTTATTTAAGTTAACGTTCTCATCCAGTTGTAATTGACCGCCTGATAACTCGCGAAGATTTTTTAAAATGGTCTCATCAGCTACGCTGTCTTTGTTCCAGGTAACGTAAGCCATTTTCATGAAATTGGCAATTCCTTGCACCATTGCTGCCCTGCGTTCAGGTTCATCCACCGCTTTTGCTCTTTCGATCATCATTTCAACTGTTTTACCATAGTGTTTATAGGTAATTCTTTGTTGAGGATAACCGATGTGCTGTGGTTTTACCAATGCATCTTCAGGTGTAGGCTTTGGATAGGGACTGTCTACATCAATTTTATAGCCCGAAATGATGTGCAAATGATCCCAAAGTTTGTGCTTGAAATCGGCAACATCACGTAAATGCGGGTTTAAAAAGCCCATCAGGTCGATAACTGCCTGGGCATATTTATTACGTTCTTCAAGATCGGGAAGTTCGATAATGTACTTCACCATGTTTTGTACATTACGGCCATATTCGGCTAAAATCAGCTCGTTTCTTGTGGTGTTATATTCGAAATTCATTTATATGTTTTCGTTAATATTTTAAATTCTCTAATAGTTCTGATTTCCCTGAGTCTTTTTCATCAGTACCTAATTTGCTTTTTAAAGGTTATGAAGCTTGCAAAGCTTATTCATTGTGTTTGTAAGCGGTAAGCTTATGCAGGTTTCATTTACTTTTCTAGTAAAACTCAATGGGCTATAATCGGCTCAGTTATTAAAGGAATAACGACAAAAGGCCGATTTTTATATGTTACAATCAGTTTTATTTAATTCAGTGCTTGTAAGTCCTGTAAATATAAGGGTTATTTAACAATTCGCAACTTTGCAAATTTTAATAACAATTGCTTGTTACCCAGGCCTTGAAAAAATACAGTAGCTTTTACATCGGGTAGGGTACCTTCCAGACTGATAATTTTTCCGAAACCAAACTTTTCATGTTCTACATCCATACCATTTTGGAAAGCATTGGCTGGATCAGGTGCAAAACCTGGTGTAGGTACGTGTGCTTTAGGCAACATTGACGTTGTTTTGGGCCTTTGTGGAGGTGCGCCAACTGTTCCTGAGCCCGATGACATGGAAGGCTTTGGTTTGCTAAAGGTATCACGTTGCTGTGTCCAGCTGCGTTTTTCGTCGCTAAAACTGGCTTCGCCTAAGCTGCTTTTTGCTGGTTTAACTACTTCAATTTCAAGGTAACGTGCATTAATCTCGTCGATAAAACGGCTAGGCTCGCAATTGGTTAAGCTTCCCCATCTGTAGCGTGATGTTGCGTAGGTTAGGGTCAGTTTCTTTTCTGCACGCGTTACGGCAACATAAAATAACCTGCGTTCTTCTTCCAGATCGGTTCTTGAATTGAGCGACATTTGTGATGGGAACAGGTTTTCTTCCAGTCCCACCACGAAAACGTTCTTGAATTCCAGACCTTTAGAAGAGTGGATGGTCATTAATGAAACGGTATCCTTCTCCTTGTCGTCTTTTTTATCGTCATTGGTTAATAAGGCAATGTCTTGCATAAAGACAGCAAGACTACGGTCTTCAATGTCTTCACGCTCGCCAAATTCCTTAATACCATTTAACAATTCCTGTATATTTTCATGTCTGCCACGACCTTCTTCAGATTGATCGGCATGAAGTTCTTTTAAAATTCCAGAGTGTTGTGCTATATATAAGGCAGTCTCATAAGCATCCAGTTTCTTTGCTTCTGCGCTGAAACTCTGGATCATTACGGCAAAATCATTCAATTGATTGGCAATTCTTCCTGGTATATATTGCTGAGGGTTACAGATTACCTGCCACATCGTGATGTTATGCTGGTCGGCCGCCACACTGATCTTTTCAACAGTAGTGTCTCCAAGCCCTCTTTTTGGATAATTGATTACCCTTTTGATGGCTTCTTCATCCGCAGGATTAAAGGTTAATCTGAAGTAAGCGATTAAATCTTTAATCTCTTTACGCTGATAGAAGGATAGTCCACCATATATCTTATAAGGTACGTTAAGTTTCCTTAAGGCCTCCTCCATTGCCCTTGACTGGGCATTTGTTCTGTAAAGAATGGCGAAATCATTGTAGTTATAGCCTTTAGTGCTGCGTTCCTGTACAATAGCATCCGCAACGATTTTACCTTCTTCGTTGTCGGTAAATGCGCGTTGTACCTTGATCCTGTCGCCAGATTCGTTGTCAGAGAATACGTTCTTCTCTAATTGATTTTTATTGTTGGCGATGATACTATTTGCCACTTCAACAATATTTTGCGTTGAACGGTAGTTTTGCTCCAGTTTGTATACTTTCAACTCCGGATAATCGCGTTCAAAGTTTAATATATTCTGGATATTTGCACCCCTGAAAGCATAAATACTCTGTGCATCATCACCTACTACGCAGATGTTTTGATAAGCAGCAGCCAATTTTTTAACAATAGTATACTGTGAAAAGTTGGTATCCTGGTACTCATCTACCATCAGGTATTTGAATTTCTGCTGGTATTTGTTCAGTACGTCAGGGTGTGTTTTTAACAATACATTGGTTTTGAACAACAAATCGTCAAAGTCCATAGCGCCAGCTTTAAAGCAGCGTTTGGTGTATGTCTCATAAATTACCCCTATTAAAGGTCTTTTATTGCTTACATCCTCTGCCTGAATTTCAGAATTTTCCATGTATTCTGTATGGGAAACAAGGTTGTTTTTTGCTGAGGAAATGCGGTTGTATACAAAGTTTGCATTATATAGTTTATCATCCAGCTGCATTTCGCGCAGGATGGTACGGATCAGACTTTTACTATCGTCTGTATCGTAAATAGTAAAGTTAGAAGGATAGCCAATCTTTTCAGCCTCAACCCTTAATATTTTAGAGAATACAGAGTGAAATGTACCCATCCAGATGTTCTTTGCCTCGGCACCAATTACTTTCATGATACGCTCACGCATATCTTTGGAAGCCTTGTTGGTAAAGGTAAGTACAAGGATATTAAAGGGATCGACTCCTTTTTCAATCAAATGTGCCACTCTGTAAGTGATTACTCTTGTTTTTCCGGAGCCTGCACCTGCAACGATCATTGCCGGGCCTTGTGTGTTCTCTACTGCTGCGCGTTGTTGGGGGTTTAAACCTGCTAAATAATCCAAAATCCGTTCCTGATATTTAAAGTATGCTGTTTATAGATACATTCTTAATACAACTGCAAATTTAAGAAATTATGTGCGTTTAATAGAATGTGTTGGTAAATTACTCTGAAAAGGAGGGGGCATGGTATTGACTTGGAGGTACACCAAATTGTTTTTTAAATTCTTTAGTGAAATACTTACTGTCAAGAAAACCTACCAGATAAGCAATTTCTGATACAGGAAGGTTTTTCTGACTGAGCAGTTGAGCAGCTTTTTTTAAGCGTATGCTTTTCGAGAAATCATTTACGGTCATATCCGTAAGGGCCTTAATCTTTTTATACAATACCGATTGACTCATGCCCATTTTATCCGACAATATATCTACGCCGAATTCATGGTTTTCCATTCCCTCTTCAATGATCTGGATAAGTTTAGACAAAAATTGTTCATCCAGGTTATTTATGGTAATGTTTTTTGGCTCAAAAAGAAATTGTTGACGGTATTTGGCGGAGATTAGTTCTCTTGATTCCAGTATATTACGTACATTCAAGAGCAACACATGTTTACTAAATGGCTTGGTTAAATATAAATCAGCCCGCATAGCTAATCCGCTAATCTGATCAGACTGAGAGCTTTTAGCGGTAAGCAATATTACCGGAATATGGCTGGTTCTTTCGTCAGTTTTTATGTCTTGACAAAGCTCTAGCCCATTTTTGTTGGGCATCATGATATCACTAATAATCAGATCCGGAATTTCATTTTTTGCCATTTCCAGTCCGGTCAGCCCATCCACACTTTCTAATATTTTATATTCTTTTTCAAGAATGCTTTTTATTAGTGCGCGTAGCTTTGGGTTATCTTCTACAACCAGGACGCTGAATTTTCCCACTTCCCGGCCAGGATAATTGTCAGGTTGTAAAGTCTGCTCATCAAACTGATTGTGCTGAGGGTTGTGTAATACGGTTAGCGGCACTGAAGATGTATTTTGAGGATGGGAAATAGGCACTCTAATTGTAAAACAAGTATTCCCTTCTTCACTTTTAACGGATATGGTTCCATGGTGCAACTCGATAATACGCTTACTTAAAGCGAGGCCAATACCATAACCAATATTTTGAGGCTGTTCATCCAATTGGTAATAATTCGTAAATAACTTGTCATGGTATTCAGGTGGAATTTCCTTTCCGGTATTCGCTACACTTATGACTACGGAATTTGATTGCTTATCAATGGTCAGTATGATACTTCCATGTTCTGGTGTGAATTTTACGGCATTACTTAATAAATTGAAGACAACCTTTTCCATTTGGCCCTTTTCAAATGAGACAAGCAGCTCCTTTTCGACATGAAAGAATGATAAACTGATATGCTTTCTGGCACATACCTCTTTGAAGGAATCATAAATTTCCTCCAGGAAATCGATAATATTATGATCAGAGAAGTTTAATTTTAAATTGTTTGTTTCAGCCCTCCTGAAGTCCATTAACTCTGTGACCAACCTCACCAACCTGTCTGTGTTTTTCTTAATGTAAGTCAGCTGTTTGTTTACTTGTATATTACTTACGGTGTCCTCAATTACTTTTTCAAGTGGCACCATAATCAATGTTAAATGGGATCTTATCTCATGGGATACATCAGTGAAAAAATTGAGCTTTAACTGATGAAGTTCTTCATCTCTTTTTAAGAGCTGTCTAAGGTAAAAAAAGCGGACAAAGAAGAAGGTGATTATACCTAGCAAAATAGCATATATGGTATATGCCCACCAGGTTTTCCATAGTGGAGGTAAAATCTTTATTGAGATATTGACCGGTTCACTCCATATGCCATCATTATTTGCTCCTTTTACAGAAAACACATATTCTCCTGCGGGAAGGTTTGTAAAAGTAGCTTCGGGTAAATAGGTTTCATTCCAGTTTTCGTTGATACCCTGAAGTTTATAGGCATACTTGTTCTTTTTGGATTTGATATAATTCAGCAGCGCAAATTCAATGGTAAAGACATTTTGATCACTATTAAAGGTGAGTTTAGGACTAAATATGATGTTTTTTTGAAGTATTCCATCTTTTTCACCTGGTTTTTCTACTTTATGGTTGAATAGTCTTAAACCTATAAAACTCAAGGGAGCATGGTAATTATTCTGTTCAATTTCTTCTGGATTAAAATAGGTAATGCCATTTAGACCACCCAAATAAAGCGTTCCGTTTTCTGTTTTGTACAATGAATTGAAATTGAATTCATCTCCGGCCAGACCATCAGTCATTGTATAGGTTTGAAACGTTTTACGGTCTGGCTTTAACCTCGACAAGCCATTTATGGTACTAATCCACAAGTTTCGCTGTTTATCTTCAACAATACTCAGTACATTATTATTGCAGAGTCCATCTGTTGTGGTATATTTTGCAGTAATCTTTCTTGTTTTAGGACTATAAACCTGGAGTCCTCCATAATATAAACCGATCAATATATTACCATCATGGTCTTCGGCCAAAGTATTGAAAGTTATCGTTTCGAGGTCTTTTGGTCCAGAGCAGATGGTGCTGAAAGTTTGTTTATCCTGATGATACAAGAGAATTTCCTGACCCGTAACTATCCATAGGTACTTATTTCTATCTTCATAATACTTCTGAATGATTTTATCTTTAAAATACTCTTTGAAAATCGGTGGCGTGATATCTTTAAGAGTAGTTCCTTCACGTTGGTAAACCCGATTAACCCCTAGTCCACCAATCCATAATTTCTTTCTGGAATCTTCCAGAATAGTGGTTACGGCAGTGCGTTTAATTTCAAAATCATTCATTCCAAAAAGGAAACGTTTGAATTTACCGCTTGAGGGATCAAACAAATTCAATCCGGCTCCAGTGGTACCAACCCATAAGTGATTATCATTATCAATATACGTCGCTTTTAGGAGATTTGTGCTTAAACTTGTCGGATCTGCTGAATTATTAACGTAATATTTAAACCGCTGCGCTTGCCTATCGAAATAATTTAATCCTCCTCCTTCTGTTGCAAACCATAAATTCCCGTTGGCATCGCCAACAATTGAACGGATAACATTATGGTTTATACTGGTGCTATTGGCATTGCTGATTATCGTCTTGAACGTAGTTTTGACACCATAGGAAACACTTACCCCTCCAAAATAACTGCCTACCCATATGGTACCTGTTTTATCTTCAAAAATACCATAAATGGAATTCTGGTTCAGACTCAAAGGGTCATCAATATGATTCTGGTAATTTGTAAAGCTATTTTTTTGTGTATTGTATATACTTATCCCTTCCTGTGTCCCGATAATAAGATTACCATCCTTATTCAGGATCATTTTTCTGATGGAGTTATGTGGAATACTGTTTTGATTGCCACTCTGGTGAACATAATGCTCAAAGGTTTGTGAGGCGCGGTTAAAACGGTTAAGTCCGCCTGTTCTCGATGCGATCCAAAGGTTTCCCTTGTGGTCTTCTACAATAGACTTGACAGGTCCGTCACTTATACTGTTCAGATCGCCTGGTAAATGTCTGAAGATTTCGATGGCTGAGATTTTTTTGTTGTATCGAAACCTGATCAACTCCTTATTTGTACCAATCCACATATATCCCTGCGTGTCCTGGTAAACGCTCAAGACTTCAGGGCTCATCAACCCGTCGTCTAAACCTAATTTATCTACGTTTACAAATGCGTTTTTTTGTCCGTTGCCTAACACGTATAGACCTTTATCTGTGCCAACCCATAGATTATCATTCGGATCTTCATAAACGCATGATACATTAGGTCGTATTACTGCCTTTTTTTTGTAAAAATTTATCCGCTGAAAATTATCAGTTACCGCATTATATTTGTTTAAACCTGTTGATGTACCTACCCATAAGGTTTTTCGGTTATCACAATATAAGGTATTGATATAGTTGTTGCTTAAAGATGTTGTATCACCCGGTAGCGATTTGTATATCTTAAAACGTGTCCCGTCATATCGGTTCAAACCATATCTGGTAGCAAACCACATGAAACTATAACCATCCTGAGTGATATCAAGAACTGAACTCTGCGAAAGTCCATCGCTGACTTTTATGGAATTAAAACTTAGCTTTTGGGCATTCACATAAAAAAATGGGCTAGAAAAAAACAGGATAAAGACTGTTCGACATAATCCCGAGTTCAGATGGTTGTGCATTTGGCAGAAATATTTGGAAAGAAACCACTCTAAATATAGGGCTAAAAACCTTAATAGAAGCGGAAAAATAAAATATTCTTCCATTATCAACAGGATTACCCACCGTCGCTTTAGACTGATTACATCATTTTTGTGTTTCACATCTGTAAGTTTTAGCCGACAGATAGAAATGAATTCTGTATTCTTTTCTTGTGAGAATTATCAACATAAAACCGAATTAAACCTTTGATGCAAATGTACAAACGAACATTTTTATCCGTTTTGATCCTTTTCTGTTTTGGGACAGTAATTGTGAAGGGACAGAATGAGATATTGAAAACGGACTCCTCTTATTTATTAATGCAGAAAGTTGCTGATTGGCAATGGAACACCCTTGAAACTAATGGCTGGAAAAATCATAAAAAGGATTGGACCAGTGGGGCCATGTATACCGGCATGATGGCCTGGGCTAAGCTGGCTAATGACGAAAATTATTATCATAAGTTAATACAAGTAGGTGTAGATAACAAATGGGATACAGGTAAGTACAGGCATTTTGCAGATGATTATTGCGTAGGTCAACTTTATTCGCAGTTGCATACGATTTATAAGAAGCCGGAATATATTCAGAAGTTTAAAGCTTTAGCGGATACCATTGTTACACTACCACATTCGGAAAGTCTGGAATGGAAAAATGGAATTTATACCCGCGAATGGGCATGGTGTGATGCTTTATTTATGGGGCCACCGGCTTTGGGTTATTTAGCGCAAACGACAGGAGATTCCAAATACCTGGATAAATCAATAGCCCTCTGGTGGAAATCTACTGTTTATTTATATGATAAGGACGAAAGCCTTTACTATAGAGACAGTCGTTACTTTAATAAGAAGGAAAAAAATGGAACTAAAGTATTCTGGAGTAGGGGTAATGGTTGGGTAATTGGAGGTTTAGCACGTCTATTGTCAGTAACTCCTGAAAATCATCCGGAACGTAAAAAGCTGGTAAAGCTCTATGTAAAAATGTCGGAGAAGCTGGCTTCACTGCAACAGGCAGATGGAAGCTGGCATGCGAGTTTGCTGGATCCGAATAGTTTCCCTGTAAAAGAAACAAGCGGTACTGGCTTTATTTGTTACGCGATGGCCTGGGGTATTAATAATGGCCTTATTTCTTATAAGAAATATGAGCCTGTAGTTTCTAAAGCATGGGCTGCCCTAAAATCTTCAGTACACCCTGATGGAAAGTTAGGATTTGTACAAGCTCAGGGCGCTGCTCCTGATAAAGTTGGATATGATGATACAGATGTATATGGAGTAGGTGCTTTTTTATTGGCAGGCAGCGAAATCATCCCTATGTACATAAACCATAAAAAGGATGTGTTTGTAACAGAGATATACAATGAAACCTCATTAGAAAAAGAGCAAACAATTGAGGTTAAATGGGAGGATTTATCTAGAAAGCTAAAAAAAATTAGTCCCTATAAATTAGTACTGAGAGATGGGGCGTCCGGGTTGTTGATCCCTTCGGAAGTAGAATATAGTGGTGAAAAACCGCAATCGCTTCGCTTTACTGTAAAGGTCTCGCCTGGGACAAATAGAATTTTTGAAGTTAGTAAATCATAAAAAGAAATAATGAAGAAATTTAAATTCGCGTTTTTGCTTGCGGTAATATCTTTTACCGTCAATACTTCCCTTGTTGCACAACAACAACAACAACAACAACAACAACAAAAGAAAAAGAAGTCGTCTACAGTCGTTAGCGGGGCTCAGGATCGTGAGTATTGGGCAAATTTATTATATAAAATATCGTCGCCGATAATACTTAATCTGGCTAATGGGACATTAAAACAGCATATGCCTGTTGAAGTACCTCCAGGGCAAAAGACTGATTTTTTTAAAAAAGTAACCTACCTGGAGGCGGTAGGGCGTACAATGGCAGGAGTTGCACCATGGCTTGCGCTACCTGATGATGATACAAAGGAAGGGGAGATGCGTAAAAAGCTACGTATAGCGCTTTTAAAGGGAATTGCAAACGCTGTTGACCCGGCTAATCCTGATTATTTGAATTTCAGGACTGAAAGTCAGCCCATAGTTGATGCGGCTTATATGGCTCAGGCCTTTTTAAGAGCACCAAAGGCATTATGGGAGCCTCTCGATGCGGTTACCAAAGGCAGGATAGCAGAGGAGTTTATGGCCTTGCGTACCAGAACCGGAGCTTATAACAACTGGTTGCTTTTCGCAGGAATCAATGAAGCATTTTTAATGAGTATTGGAAAGCAGACTGATCCGGTACGTATAGAATTTGCCAAAAGAAAAATTATAGAATGGTATCAGGGCGATGGCTGGTATAGTGACGGGCCTAGTTTTAGTATGGATTATTACAATTCTTATGTTATCCATCCGATGCTGGTTGATTTTTTTAAAGTATTATCAGATAAAAAAAGAGTGAATGTGGAGGCATATGACACTGCGGTAAAACGTATGATCCGTTATTCGGAGTTTTCTGAGCGCATTATAGGGCCGGATGGAACTTATCCGCCTATGGGCAGATCTGTAACTTATCGTACTGCAGCGTTTCAGGCTTTGGGCCAGGTCGCATTAATGGATAAGCTACCTTCAGGGATTAGTCCGGCTCAGGTTCGCTGCGGAGTAACAGCGGTGATGCACCGCATGTTCGATCAGTACAACAATTTTGATAAAGACGGTTGGCTGGTTCTAGGTTTTTGTGGCGCTCAGCCTGGTATTGCTGATGGATATACTTCAACTGGAAGTCTATATATGGCAACGCTTGGATTCCTGCCTTTGGGCTTGCCTGCAGACCATAAATTCTGGACAGATCCGGCAGCAGACTGGACTTCGAAAAAAGCCTGGAGCGCACAACCATTTAAGAAAGATTACCACGTAGAATATTAGTTGTTGGGATAAACCTTCATTTAAAATAAGATATTCCTACATATTAAACAGGATTGTCGGTGTTACGTACCAATTAATAGCCTCAAATTTACACTAAACCATTGATTATTAGAATCAATTTTAAACCTAACCAGTTATTGTATGACCTTGAAATGTTTGACTCGTATTAACCAAATTATTAGAAGCGTATGAAGAATGTTTACCTAATAAAAACAAAATATCCCCCTTTATAAACCGAATTACCTACCCCCAATTTAAGAGGATAATTTCATTTTTGATCTTAACCAAAGGACATAAACTGAAAGTTCGTTATCTGAATAATGCAAGGAATTTTTAAACCAACCAACCAACCAAAACCCAACCAAACCAAAACCAAACAAATATGACAAAAACAACTACTCTTTTCCCAAAAATGGGCATTTTCAATAAAATACTACTTCACGATTAGTATTTCTCCAATAATCTCACTCGAGTAATTTCTTATTGGTATTTAACATTCAGGATTTTTTTAACACTAAACTTTAATTAAACTATTAAAATGGTTAAAATTTATACAAGCGTTTCTTTTACCTTGTTTTTATCTGTTTTTGGATTACAATCTTTATACGCCAGCAAGACCGGGTATAAGATGCCTGATAAAAGCTATTTTATCGTTCAACAAGATACTACCAAGGCCAAAAAGGATTTATCCAATTCCATTAAAACTGATACAATTGGTCAGATGGTTAAGGCACTGCAGAAGTTTAAAACTGTACGTGATACGATTAATATTCGTTCATCTGCTTCGGTCCCGAACCTGTCGTTGCAACAAATTATTAAAGGAAATTTAGCTGGTGTTTATGTGCAGGAGCCAAATGGTGAACCAGGAACTGAACAAAGTATGCTGGTACAGGGTGCATCAGGGTTATTATTTACAAAAAGAGACATTTATGCGTTACAGCCCGCAGTTTATTTAAATGGTGTTCCGTTAGTTCAAGACAATCCCTTTGCTTTTGATGTACAAAAATACGATTACAACAGGATTGGCCCTGCTACAAATTTGCTGTCGCAAATTGATATAGATAACATACAATCTATAGCTGTAGTGAAGGATCCTTTGGAATTAGCTAAGCTAGGTCCAAATGCGGCCAATGGTGCTATATACATAGTTACAAAAAATGCCAGAGGAGGGCTGAGAGACATCAGCTTAAATTCTTATTTCGGTTTTGTAACTGCACCTAATGTAAACACAGTTAATGGTGTTTACGAAAATAATTTCAGGAAGCCTTTCTATCAAAAATATGCATCAGCAGAAAATTATGCTGATTATGCATCTTACCTAAAGGATTCGACCAATACTTCATATTATGGTCCATCAAATTGGAATGATTTATACTATAAAAACACGCCAATTGTTTCTGCCAATTTAGGAATTACCGGCGGTGGTGATAGAGCCAATTTTAGATTTTATGGTTCAGGTACTGAAAATGCTGGTAATGCCGATGATACAAAAATCAATAGGTACAATTTGTTTTTTGGTATCAATATGGCACCATTCAAATGGTTTACTATTTCCAGCACAGTAAATGCGGCCCGTTTAGATAGATTTAGAAATAAGAGTTTAAGGGATCGTTTTGCTGAAACAAGGTATATCCCCGATTTATCAAGTCCGTTGTCTCCAAATTCGTCTATTTATGGAGGTTATCTTACTGAAAACGAAAAGAACGTAGATAACAACCGCTCTTCAATTTTAAATGGTAACCTGGTATTAAGTGCTAAGGTGAATAAAGTTATCATTTCATCAAGCTTAATTTTTGATTACAATGAAGGTGTCAGAGATTATTTCACGCCATCAACGCTTATGGATGGGGTAAGTTATGTTTCCAACTATTTCGGTTATAGTCAGCGTTTATCGGTAAATAATACAGCTTCTTATAAGCTTGAAATTAATGCTAAGCACACTGTTGATTTTGAAATTGGACAGAGTTTACAGGGAGATACTTATAAATATAATTATGCCAGGGCCTACAATGGACCGAGTGATTATGTGAAATTAAATTTGGTCGACGGAAATTCCGGAAGTGGTGACTATTTGAATACTTTGGCTG
Source organism: Pedobacter nyackensis (assembly GCF_900176505.1). GTDB lineage: Bacteria > Bacteroidota > Bacteroidia > Sphingobacteriales > Sphingobacteriaceae > Pedobacter > Pedobacter nyackensis. The sequence goes on from NZ_FWYB01000001.1 coordinate 642,168, forward strand.
CAGGAGGTTTTTACGTTTTCAGGTATATAGATAAAGAAAGAAATAACTTGATGTCATTTTTTGGCGCTGCAAAATACAGCTACAAAAACCTGTTGGATGTAAGTTTGCTACTAAGAAGAGATGGATCATCAAATGGGCAACCGGATAGCAGATGGGTAACCACTCCAGCTTTTAATGCTGATTTCAATCTTAAGGAACAATTCTTTAAAGATAATACTGTTTTTGGTAAACTTAATATTAGTGCAGGTTGGGGAAGAAATATTAGGATTTTTCTTGATGACAGATATGCTGCCGGACCTCAGTACCGCTCGGAAAACGGATGGTTTGAAGAACCTACTATACCTGGTTATGGTGGTAGGTTAGGAATTAACAGACCTTATGAAAGTGGATTTATCGGTTATGGCATAACCTTACCTTATGCTGAACGGACCAACATCACCTTAGATGCCTCTTTCTTCAATAATAGAGTTAATGCGGCAATTACAGCCTATAATAGAGATGATAAAAACCAGATTATTGGGATGCCTGTGCCATTTGAGACCGGTTATGGTCTTAATCATAGATCAGGAATGAACATTAATAATAAAGGTTTAGAATTGATGTTGAATAGCTTAGTGCTCAGTACGCCTAATGGTCTGAGTTGGAATACTATAGCTAATGTAAACTATAACAAAAACGAGCTTAAAGCGTTGCCAGATGGTTTAACTGAAGTAATCATTGGTAACAATAAACTTGTTGTTGGCAAGCCGGTTGGTAGTTTTTGGTTGTATACCAACAACGGTATCTATAATACTAATGCAGAAGTTCCGGCAGGAAGAACATTTAACGGCATAGAAATGAAAGCAGGAGACCCAAGCTGGGTTGACTACAATGGAGATAACAGAATAGATGGTAAGGATAAAATCTTAACCGGTGATAGATTGCCGAAATTTGTAGGCGGTTGGAATAATACATTAGCTTACAAAAGTTTCGATCTGAATTTCAATTTCATATTTGCTTTAGGTCATAAAGCGATTAATCAATATGAGGCAACCCGTTATGGCTTTATTAATCGTGAGGCAGGTAACGATATTAATTCTGTTAAAGAGGTTTCTTCATGGCAAATATTCGACAATGAAAAAGCTTATCCTATTTATAACCCCTGGAGTGATGTTGATGCCTACCGGGTAGACCAAAGTCTATTCCTGGAGAATGCGTCATATATGAAATTGAGATCGGTCACTATAGGTTACGATTTTGGTAAAACTTCATTGTTTAAAAAAGCAGGTGGTAATTTGAAAAGGGCATATTTATATGCAACCGCAATGAACGTATTGACAATTACTGATTTTTCAGGTGCAGATCCGGAGCTGGTGAATTATAACGGGTATTATGATGGTGCTAATTTAACTATCCCCAGAACGTTCGTCTTAGGTTTTAAACTGGATTTATAAAATAATTATAGAATTAATATGAATTATATAATCAATAAAAGAAGTAGTTTCAACAAATCTTGTATTGCAATTTTTGTACTACTAATCAGTTTCGGGAATTTTTCATGCAAGAAAATTGACGATGTATCATCTATACGATTAGCTACAGAAGAAACCAATTGGAAAACTTTGGAAGATGCCAGAGCCAATTTATTATCTATATATGGTTTACTTCGTTCAGCAACAGTTGCCGATAATGCACACTGGTTAATGGGGGATTTAAGACAAGGTGATTTCGCTATTACCAACCGTGTAGATTTAAAGGCTATTGTAAATGGAAAGCTAAATGCGACCTATCCGGTAATTAATAGAATTACAAACTGGAGAGCGTTTTATGCCGCAATAAATGCAGCTAGTCTTTTTATAGAAAGATCAAAAGAGATCCATGCGCTGGATCCTCGTTATACTAAATTGAACAATGAGGTAGATATTGCTCAGGCCAGAATGCTTCGGGGCTTTGCTTATTTTTACATGAGCAGAATTTGGGGGGATGTGCCCTTGTTAACCTCCTCACATGATGGTGAATTTGTGAAGCTTCCAAGAACGTCTCAACAAAAAGTTTTGGCTTTTGCTACGAATGAGTTGCTGGCTGCTGCAAAGGTTGTACCATTTAGATATGGAGGAACTGATCCAATAATGCCTGGCTTATACTATGGTGCTGGCTGGACTGCATGGAATGGTGTCCTTTTTACCCGATTATCAGCATATATTATTTTGGCTCACATTGCTGCCTGGCAAGGAAACTATATGGATGTAGCAAATTATTCGAAATTCGTATTAGACAATCAGTCTACTCAGGTTTCTGTAGATGGAGCAAATTCATTAAGTTATATTAATATACAGGCATTAACGGAAAATGAAAATAGCAGTAGTCCATTTGCTTATAAAAGGGCGAATTTAATGGTTGGTTTTCCTTTTGAAGCGGGTAATGGCTTAGCCACAGCCAACGGACATATTGAGCAGTTGACTTTAGCGGCTCCATTTATTCCAAAAGCAACGCCTGAAATGTTTGTGACAAAAGATAGCATCAATAAGATATTTCCGATTCCTGGAGATCTGCGCTATAGCATTAATCCATTGACCGGTATATACAGGACAAATTATTTTTATAATTCCGAATCAGAAAGACCAATTTTCAATAAAATAAAAGTTATTTATCCATCCAATACTTCAGGAGATGTGACTTTATTCAGTTCTTCAATGGTGTTTAGTCGTATGGAAGAGATAACCCTGTTAAGGGCTGAGGCATTAGCTGTTTTAGGACAAAAAGACGAAGCCTTGATAGCACTAAATAAGGCTAGTAGTTTGAGGGGGATTACCTTAATCTCTTCACCTACGACAGATTTAATAGCTGAAATTTTTGGAGAAAGAAGGAGAGAGCTAATGGGTGAGGGCTGGAGATGGTATGATATCGTAAGGTATAACAGGATTAAAAATTCTAACCAGGTTTTTGCGACTAAAAATGGTCAGCAGATGACCTTTAAACAATTTGAAGCAGCGGGGGGGATCTATTGGCCAGTATCTCAAGATGTAATTAATGCAAATTCGTCAATTACCCAAAATTCTTATTGGCAATAACTCACCTAATCAGATATAGAATGAAAAATTTAACAAATAAAAGAAGCACATTTTTTCTCTTAGGGCTCATTTGCTTATGCTTTGTTGCATGTAAAAAAAGCGAATCGCGTTATTACGACTATGTTAATACGGTTCAAACGTTTAATGGTACAGCCATGGATTATCTTAAGGCTCAACCGAAAGGCACCTTTGATTCCTTATTGCTGGTATTGGATCGTTATCCTTTTCTACAGGATTCATTGAGAACAGCGCAATTGACACTTTTTGCGCCCGTTAATAAAAATTTTGAAGGAGCAATTAAATACCTGAATCAGGTGCGTAAAGGCCAAGGTAAAGCACCTTTATATTTAGCCGATGCAGATATTAATGAGTTGGGATTCATGCTTTGCAAGTACATCATTAGAGGAAATAGAACAACAGACGCTTATGTAGGTAATCTTGATGGGATATTGTTGGAATCAATTATAACCAAGTACCCTATGCATGCCAGGTATGAAAAATTGAGCTCTGCGGGTTATCAGGGAGGAGGAGCAGCTGTATTAAATTTCAGTGATCCCTTTTTCTCTACTTTTATCACCGACTGGATTACTACTACAACTAATGCTGTAAATATCAAAACAAATAATGCCACCATTAACATCTTAACACCGATGCACAATTTTGGCTTTGATGAATTCACGTTAAGATTGAATAACTAAATAGGACCCAATGAAAAATATTCAATATACATTACAAATAGCATTAACTGTATTAATGGGCGGTGTACTATTATCGTCGTGCAGAAAGAATTTGCCAACGGAAAGGCTTTCAATAGCCAACGATACACAATACACCGAATATTCGTATCAACCGGTTTTGGGTAGAAACACATTGTTTGCCAATAACTTTCAATATGGAAACTCCAGCAGGCCATTAGATTTCAAAATTGTAAACATGAGAACTTTTAATGGAGAGCCGGCACCTGAGTTGACGAAAAATTATCCTGTAACCGTTTGGAAAACAGCTTATGATGGTGGAGAACAGTCGCTGGCGGAGATTGAAGCTAAGCGAACCATAGAAAACCACCCCTTATTTGAGGTAAGGCCACACTCTGGTGAGTTTATCATGTGGGCTGCCGCGAATTCAAATATGATTAAAGCGCAGCCAGATTCGGGTTATGTTTTTGACGTGGAAATGTCCAATTCAGGAGGAAGAAAGTATTTTCAGAATTTTCGTTTACGTCCTTTACGTGAACGCTCATATGAACCATCAAATTTAGACCCGGTTACAGGCCAGGGCACCTCGGTATCTGTTAACCCAACAAGTGTATCCATTACCGGTGAGCGGGGGCAGCCGTTCAATACAAGAGATGATGTGCAGGTCTTATTTAAAAAAGCAGGAAATGGTAATAGTTTAACGATCAAATTTGTCGATACATTATCTAATCCAATCAATCCTGATAAGTTTGAAAACACAGATTGGAAAAATTTAGTGCATGGTTTTAACATGGTTAAGGATGCTACTAAAGTAAGGTACGATGTGGCTTATCCAATTCCTTGTAGCGCTTATCCAACCAGGTACACCACTTCATCCGGTGAGCAAGCCAGAATGGTTTTCAAATTTGACAGACTGGGATTTGGTAATGTGCTTCAGCAATGTCATTTGGCCTTAAACTTTAATATATATGAAAAGGGCGACTGGGAGATTACATTCTGGTTTAAGAGGGATAAACCAAAATTTGATAATGATTAATGGAACAATATAAATTAACACAAAACATATTTCCAATGAAGTATTTTTACACCATAGTTATTTTATTGATTTTTGGTTTGCAAGAGCTAGCTATAGCTCAACAACGCATAACTGTAACCGGCGTAGTACATGATGGCTCGTCAAAATCAAAAGAAACAATACCTGGAGCTAACATCACTAGTGGAGGCGTTTCAGTAGGTAGTACAGGATCGGATGGTAAGTTTAAAGTTTCGGTGCCAGGTAATGCATCCTTAACTTTTAGCTATGTTGGTTACACCCCGGTTACGGTAAAAGTTAATAACCGAACTAACATTAGTGTCTCTTTAGTTACTGATAGTAAGGCACTAAACGAGGTGACGATCAAATCAGGTTATCAAACTAAAACTAAGACATTAAATACAGGTTCTGCGGTAACCATTTCCGGAAAGGACATTCAAGGTCAGCCGGCGGGTGATGTAATGTCTCTATTACAGGGTAAGGTAGCGGGTTTGAACATACAAAATAATAGCGGTGCTCCTGGTTTTAGAGGTAGTGTAACGATTCGTGGTATTTCAAATATCAATGTATCCGGATCTGGAAACTCATCATTTCTAACCCCAACATCCCCATTGTTCGTAATCGATGGCGTACCTGTGGATGACAACAGTAATTTTTCATATGGCTTTCAGCAAGCAGGACCTGGTGTATCTCCGGCCTCTCAGATTCCACCTGAGGATATCGAAGATATAACGGTTTTGAAGGATGCGGCTGCAACAGCACTTTTTGGATCAAGAGGAGCTTACGGGGTAATTATGATTACCACTAAACGCGGTAGTTCCAAAGTCCCGGTGATTCGCTACAACGGATCGGGATTTATGTCAAGTGTTCCTCAATTACGTACCGTGATTGGAGGTAAGGACGAACGTTTACTAAGGATTGATCAAATTCTTCGTTACGATACTTCGGCAAACCACGCCATAGATTTAATTAATTCTACACCTTTTCTGGCTGATAGCTTAAATGCTTATTATAATAACTCAACAGATTGGCAGTCTTATTTTTACAGGCCTACGTTTAACCAAACGCATAATTTAAACATGTCCGGTGGTGACTTGAACTTTAATTACAAAGTAGCCTTGGGTATTTACGATGAGAAGGGAATCCAGGAAAACACAGGCTATTCCCGCTATAACCTGAATATGAATATGACTTACAGCCCGAGTCGAAAGTTTAAACTCGAAGGTCAGCTAAACAACTCCATACAAAAGCAGCAAACAGGAAGTGGAAATGGACTTCAAAATGCCGGAGTAGCTACAGGGGGTAGTTCGTCTTCGCTGTTACCAGCCCCTTCACTTTACTCTTCGGTTAACTCCGTATTGGGGGCCTTAACTACTGATAATGACAATAAAGTATTGATTACCACGGCCACAGTGAATGCTGAATACGAAATTTTAAAGAACTTTAAATTAGCGTCATATCTAAATTATAACGGACAATCATCAACGAAAGACAATTTTTCTCCGGCGCTATTGAATTCAAATCAATCGGAGTATTATACCTATAATGATAGATCGACAACCTTATATAATCGTAATCAGCTTACCTATGTATATGCACTTAAAGAAAAGGGAGAAGATGCTCATAATTTCTCACTTTTTGCATTCTCTGAGTTAAGATCCTCATTTTTTAAGGCTGATGCGATCATGAATGATAAAGGTGTGAATGACCAGTTGAGAGGACCATTAACCGTTATGAGCAGTTATATCTTATCCAAGGGTGGAACGATTAGGTACAATGATCTGAGGACCATCGCTTTTGCAGGTGCATTCTCTTATAATTATAAACAAAAATATGTATTAGATTTTAACTACCGTGTTGACGGGCTGTCAACTAATGGCCCTAATGCGGGTTATAAGAAAAACCCCGCCATTTCGGTAAAATGGAATTTCGATAGAGAGAAATTTTTAGATGGCGTATCCTGGCTGAATTACGGTGATATTCGTTTAAGTTATGGTTCTAATATTACACCAAACGGAGATATTTATCAGGCTTATGGTAAATATTATGGTGGTGACCGTTATAATAATAGTAACACCATCGTATCAGATTTGAATTTCCTACCTAATTTAAGTCTGGAGCCAACTAAAGCAACCACTTACAATGCAGGTTTTGATTTGGGTTTGTTTGATAACCGGTTCACTATCTCCATGGATACTTATTATAAGCAAACAGACAACATATTTCAGGAGAAAGTATTATCTGGTTCAAACTCATTTAATACGATTGCCTCAACAGAAATTAGTAATGTTAACTATGGATGGGAATTTCAGGCTACCGGACGCCCACTAAATAGCAGCAGCCCTTTCAAATTAACCTTAACTGGTACATTGGCCATTAACCGTGAAGTATTAGCTGCACTTCCTGATGGCTTACGTGAAAAAATTTATTATGATACTTCATTAGGTCAGGATATTTATTACAGGTTAGGTATTAACTCGTTATCAAATTACTTGTATAATACGAAGGGTGTTTATGCTACGAATAAACAAGTTCCTGTAGATCCATTAACGGGTTTGCCATACCGTGTTGGTACAAATGCACTGCTAAATTATTTCAAAGCGGGAGATCCAATATTTACTGATTTAGATGGTAATTATGTGTTAAACGAATTTGATAGAGTAATAGCGGGAAATTCACAACCGCAGGTAACAGGAGGATTTACTTCCCTGTTTCAATATAGAAAATGGAGTCTGGAAGTAAATACATCGTTTACCTTTCAAAGAGACATTTTAAATAACAGTCTGGCTGCTCAATTTGCTTCATTTGGTACGCCAACTAAATTGGGGAATATAGTGCCATTATCTGAGTACAACTATTGGGCTAATGCTGGAGATGTCGCAACTTATGGAAATCCGTTAGACTTTGTGAGGGCCTCGATAATAGATCCTTTTAGATATTCTCAAACCATGTTCCAGGAAGATGGATCTTACATTAAGCTAAACTCAGTAAAAGTATATTATAACGTTAATCAGGCATTTACCAAGCGGTTTGGTATGAATAGGGTAAGTGTGAACTTTACAGCTGCCAACTTAGGTTTTATAACCCGTTATTCGGGACCAAATCCTGAAAATGTAACGGCATTAGGTAGAGACTATGCAGGTGGATATCCACTTGCCAAACAATTTGCATTAGGCTTAAACATAGAATTTTAATTTTTTGATACAATGAAAAATATTAAATATTTACTAATGGTAGCGACCCTGTTATTTGTGGTCCCGGGGTGTAAAAAATTCCTAAATGTAACACCGATTGATGCTTTATCCGGAAATAATTTTTGGCAAACCAAACAAGATGTAGAAGGCTTTACAAATGGTATTTACTCAAGATTGAAAAGTAAAATAGGTGGAAACGTAATGATGCCGGCCCTTGATATCAGAGGGAATTTTGTCAAAGTAGTAGGTACCATAGAAAGCGACGGAAACAATGTGTTTAATCGCTTGATTTCGAATAATCTAAAGCCGATAGTTACTGCTACCACAACCTATGATAACAGATTAAAAACAATTATGAACTGGGATGCCTGGTATGATATCATTGCAGCAAGCAATATTTTATATGTTGAGGTTGATAAAGTCCCATCTACGAGCTTATCAGATCATGATAAAAAGAGGTATAAAGCTGAGGCCGTTTTTATGCGCAATTTAAGTTACATGTTTCTTTGTAAATTATTTGGTGATGCAATTTACTATACGGAAGCTTATCATAGTAAAGCCCTGGCAAGGACACCACAGCTGGAGGTGATGAAAAAATGCATTGCGGATATGAATGCGGCAAAAAATGACTTGCCAACAGCCTATACAGAGAGTTCATTAATTGGTTTTAGGCCAACTAAAGCAAGCGCTGTAGCATTGTTGATGCATTTAAATATGTGGGCAGCCGCCTGGGAAACCAAGGATAAAACCGATTATTACAGATCTGTTTTAACATTGGCTGAGGAAATGGCCACCTATACAAACTATTATTTGTTGCCAATTAATACAAGTAATACGATGAAAATTTTTAAGGGGCGAACAGCAGAAAATCTATTCGGTGTTTTACAGGATTATAATTACGGAGAAACGTTTGCCGCTTATGCCGGTTACTCTTATTTCTTTTCTCATTATCCTTACCGGGGTTCAGTTACTAAAACGACTAGTTTTATGACCTATGAAAAGGATTATATCAATAAATTGTTTCCTTCAGGAAGCGCTGATGAGCGACTTTCAGCCTGGTTTGAAAATTACAATGCAGATAATAATACTTTCCAATTCAAGAAATTCATTAATGTTTATGCAACCGGATCAGGCTCAAATTTAAATGTAAATAGTGATGATAGCGCTATTATCTTCAGGTTACCAGACGCCTTATTGCTTGCCGCAGAGGCCGCAGCAGAGTTAGACGATGACTTAAGAGCCCAGGGGTATGTAAATCAAGTAAGGAGTGCAGCTTCGGCGACTGCGTTTACCTCGTCCGGACAAACGCTAAAAGATGATATTTATGCAGAAAGATGTAGAGAGTTGATAGGTGAAGGACATTTTTTCTTTGATCTTGTAAGGACTAAAAGAGCTGTTAATACAGAATATACAAAAAACCCGATTAGTGTTGGAAACTTTAATAGCGGGGCCTGGACCTGGCCGTTAACCATAAGTGCCACTGAGCGTGCTGCAAATCCTAAATTAGTTGGTAATACCTATTGGAACTAAAAATATGAAAATACAAAACATTAATAAGGCATTCTTTCTCGTGTTAGCGACTGTGCTGCTATTACTCTCTAGCTGTAAAAAGTATTACTTCGATTCAGGTAAACATGATCCAAAGTATAATGGAACGGTATTACAGTATCTGAAATCAAAGCAGTCTTTTTTTGATAGCACGCTAACAGTAATCAATTTGGCAGGTATGGATGATGTACTGAGTAATGAAAAGGTTACTTTTTTTGCGCCGCCAAGTGGTTCGGTTTTTAAATCTATCAATAAATTAAACCGGTATCTAAGAAATACGGGTAAGGACACGGTTTCTCAACTCAGTCAGATAAAACCTGAAGTTTGGAGAAATACTCTTTCTCAATATATTTTTAAAGGCACTTTTCTATTGAAAGATTATCCTCAAAGAGATACAATTGCTTATTTGGCTTATCCAGGACAGAACTATACCTCTTATGGGGGACGTATCATGAATGTTGGGGCAATATTTAATGATGCAGGAGGTGTTGTTTACGCTGGTTATCGTCAATTATACCTGGCTTATATTCCTGATTTGTCTAATCCACAGGTTGCATTGCAGAACAATCCTGTTGCAACATCAGATATTCAGACTACAAATGGTGTAATACATGTGTTGACTAAGCTCAAACATGGTTACGGATTTAATGGGGATGCATTTATCGATCAGGTAATTTCCGCCGGAATTTTGCCGCCAACACTTTAGCTAATTGAGTCATTAATTTAAATTAACTGATAAATGTTAACAAACATAAAATATAGAAAAAGCTTATTTGTAGCAACTGCTGTTTGCCTTAGTTGTTTAACGATGGTTGCCTGCAAAAAAAGTCAGGGTCTTGCTGAAGATCCTTATGCCGGTGGTAAAAAGGTTTTAGGGATAACTTTTATCTCAAAAACTACGGACCCTGATATTGTAAATGCAGGCGCAACTTTAAACCTTATGGTAAATGGCTTAATGAAATATAAAGATAATTTCAAGCTATACGTGAATGAGATTGAAGCAGAGGTTTTAAATTACACAGATAGTACCATTCAGTTTAAAGTGCCATTAACCGCCAGCACAGGTAGTGTTTGGGTGACCAGTCAAGATCAAAGTTTTTTCGGTCCAATTGTTAAAATTGGTGGTAAGGTAAGTGTAGATCCATCATTTAAAATTGTAAATGGTGCCGGAAGAACCCCTGAAGGAGGTGGTACTACAGTTTATGATGCGGAAGTATTGCCCTCTGGTAGGTTTTGGCTTGCAGGTGCCTTCAGTAGTTTCGAACAAAAAGGTACTGACGCGCTACCTAATGGAGGATTAGTTCAAACAGATCCTGATGGAGGTTATATCATTACTGACGTCGAATTTGGAATGGGTGTTGTGGGTGGATCGAGGACTATCTATTCCATCAACAGGATAACTACCGGTACACATAGTGGTAAGTATATTATTGCCGGGAATTTCAGATCTTATAATTCTAGAAGGCCTAACCGACAAATACTTAATAATATTACCAGATTAAATGATAGGGGAAGGTTGGACACTGTAAAGACTGCAGATATGGATCCTTCAGGTAACTCATTGGTGCCTATTGTAAACCCTAAACCTGAACAAACCTGGAAAAATCAAGATACAGTTGCTGCGTTTAATGCAGGGGTTGATGGTACTGTTAGAAAAACATTTATCCTTGGAGAGCAGGTTTACATTGTTGGTAATTTTCAAAATTTCAAACGAATTTATTATCCAAATTCTACTTATGATGAAAAGGTTTATGATGTGACCAGAATGCGTCAAATGGTTCGTGTAAATTCAGATGGATCAATGGATTCTACTTTTCACTATAACAAGGTGACACGACAAAGTGCTGCTGGCGGGAATGGTGCCATTTTAGATGCATTGATGCAGGCAGACGGTAAACTTATTTTGGTAGGCAGTTTCAGTACATTTAATGGGGTAGTTGCAAATCGAATTGTAAGGCTGAATTTAGACGGTTCGGTTGATCAAAGCTTCAATGCTGGTGTTGGCGCAGATGGAGATGTTTACTCTGTAAGGTACAACGCCTCCACCAATAAAATTGTGATCGCCGGCAGTTTTAGAACTTTTAATGGAAAGGCCTCCTCTGGTTTAGCCTTATTAAATGCAGATGGTTCTACAGTAAGTACTTTTATCGGTGAATCGATTAGTGGCGGCATTACCACCTTTGCTGGTCAGTTAAATAATGGTAAAATTATAGTTGCGGGATCTTTTAATAAATATGGCACTTACCTGAGACAAGGTTTTATGATATTGGAAGCTAATGGCCAGTTGGCCGTCGGGTACAATAACACAGGTGGTTTTCAGGGTAGAATATATGATATGATTGAAACGACTGCGCCAAATGGTTCTAAAGTTGTTTTAGTGGGTGATATTATTAGATTCAATGCGATGTTACCTCACAATGTACTGAGATTAATTATCTCTAATTAAAAAGGGACCTTAATTAATTGGATATGGAAACCATCATGAGCAAACGCTCACAAACTGCGATGAATATTGCTCATGATAGCTTCATCACCGATAAAAAACAAATTATATACTGATGAAACCATCATGAGCAAACGCTCAGAAACAGCACTGAATATTGGTCATGATAGCTTCATTACAATTAAAAAACAAAATTATATTCCAATGGAAAAAATTATAAAATCGTTTTTTGAGATAAAAACTTTAAGTATTACAGCGATTATTGGTTTAATTTTAGTGATCTCGGGCTGTAATAAAGATTTTGAGAATGTACTTCCGAAATCATTTAGAAATGATACCCTTGGGCTTGGGGATGGTTCAAAAAAGGTATTATATATTATTATGGATGGTGTTAAAGGTTCAGTTGTTGAATCGTTAGCACCAACGAATATCACGGAAATAACCCAAAAAGCTATTTATAGTTACGATGGTTTAGCAGATTTTCAGTATAATCAACTGACCAATGCTGCTGCCTGGACCACTATGCTTACAGGCGTAGATTATACTAAGCATCAGGTAAGTAACGAAAATTTTAGTGGCCTTAACTTGCAGGCAACTCCAACTATTTTTACCAGGATAAAAGAAAGTTTGGGTAATGTCAGATCGGTTTCAATTGCCGCTTCTGCTGGTTTTAATGATAATTTAGCTGTTGATGCTTCGATGAAACAAACGCTAACTGATGATGCCGCCGTAAAAGCAGCAGTAGTTGATGAATTAAGTACAAACAACCCTTCGTTAGTCGTTGCCCAATTCCATAGTGCTGAAGATGCAGGCGCTACAGCAGGCTATACAACAGCTACACCAAGCTATACAACAGCTATACAAAATATCGATGGCTATATTGGCGAAATTTTGAAAGCGTTGAAAGCTAGAAAAACTTATGCCACTGAAAATTGGCTGGTAGTGATCGCTTCTAATAAAGGTGGCGGGACCTCAGGTGGTGCAGGTGGAAGTAATATTTATGATGATCTTTCCAGGAACACATTTTTAGCGTTTTATAATCCCAAATTTGTTGTAACGCCTATAAGCCAACCGGATATAGATAACTTGCCTTATGTTGGGACGGCGCCGCGCTTTGCTTCTAATGCATCGGTAAGCCCAAAAGCATTGCTAAGCAGTAATACAAACATAGGTAACTTTGGTGTAAGTGGTAATTTTACCATGATGTTTAAAATGAAGGATGACCTCGGAGCAGCAAGTGGTTTCCCTCCGTTCATAGCTAAGCAAGTTACTTTTGGTTCCGGTGCAGGATGGAACTATTTTAGGGGAAGTAACAATGTACAGCTAAGTTTTTCCGGAGCCAGTACCCTACAAGGAGCCGCAGTAATGAATGATAGCAAATGGCATACTTATGCAATTACTATAACTACCTCAGGTGGTACCAGAACTACTGTTTTTTATATAGATGGAGTTTCTCGTAGTAGTACAAATATTGGAGTAACGAATAGAGACAATACAGCTCCACTACGGATAGGTGCAGATATGGGGAAAAATACCAGTTTTATGGTTAAAGATTTAGCGATATTTAATGTAGCTATGACTCCAGCTGAAGTCATCAAAAATATGCGTATTCAGCTTAGACCTAGCAATCCATTTTTTAGTAATTTATTAGGCTATTGGCCATTTGATGAAACCAGTGGAACCGTAGCTGCAGATGTTTCGGGTAAAGGTAATAACATGACCTATTCTGGTCCTGTTCAGTTTATTCCATTCTCTGAAATTTCGCCAAATATTTCTCCGGAAATTTCATCCGCTGCATATACCGCTGTACCTAATGGTGTTGACATTCCAGTACTAATTTATAATTGGCTAAATATTGCCGTTCCATCGCAATGGGGCTTAATGGGTAAATTTTACAACCCTACTGTTACTTTACCAAAAAACTAATCAGATATGAAACACTATTATCTTACAAAAATACTTGCCGTTATGGTGTTGCTGGTTGCTACATCTTGTAAAAAATACGGTTACAATATACCAGATGGTTATCCTGACGATTCTAAAAACGTGGCTAACGACAAGATCGATACCAACATAAAGGTAATCGATAAATCGATGTATTCGAAGGCGAGGGTGTTTCCGGGCCTGGTTGATCAATCAGAGCCTCGTGTTCAGAACGCAAAGTTTACATTGGATTTAAATTTTACAAAGCAAACTGCTGAGAATCTCCGTATTTCAGTGGCTCCTGAACCGCAATTTAGTACGGGTTTTTACGCTGCGCCCGGGGAACTTGTTAAAATTGTAGTTCCAGCGGGTATAGAAGGTTTAACAGTTCAAATTGGTGGACATACAGATAATCTTGGTGGTAAATATCCATTGTTACGGGATCCGCTTATTTACATGCGCCAGCAATTGTACGCTGGTGTTAATTACGTACGTAATTTGTATGGAGGTACAATCTATATACTTGCTAATAATGCTTATCCTACGCCCGTGGAGTTTACGATAACCAATGCATGCGTTTCTCCTGATTTTGTCTTAGGAGAAATTAATGATACAGATTGGGTAGCCAAGGTAAAAGCTTCGCAAGTGCCCTGGTTAGAACTAAGAACAAAAAGGGTAGTATTTTTGGTACCAAGAGATAAAGTGATAAAGACATTTACGTCTTCAGAACCATTTACTAATCCTACAGCGGTAATGACGAAGTGGAATGATGTATTTGATTTGGATTATAATGGCTGGATGGGCTTATCTGATGATGCTGATGATGAGAGAGATAGAAGTCCACAAGGCCCATGGAGAGGAGTGTTAGACATTCAATTGTCCTTAGGTTATGGTCATAGTGGTTTCCCTTTTGTGGGCTTAAACGATGGTTATTGGTTTGCTAGTTTTACCAGTTTAAATTCAGTTAATACCAGTTCCGGGCAGTGGGGAACTTACCATGAGTTTGGTCACAATTGCCAGCAAGGGAAGGTTTGGAGTTGGAGTACTTTAGGGGAAACGACCAATAATCTTTTTAATTTTAAAGTGGCTAATAGAATTGGGGCTAATTATAGCACATTACATTCTTCGGTGACGACAGGCTTTCCGCAAGCGATTACTTATGCAAGTGGTACGGGTGTCAAAAATTTTGATAAGGATGCAGCAATGGATGATCCGTTTAAACGCATGACTCCGTTTGTACAGATTTTTGAAAAATTTGGGTATGGAGCAATGACCCACTTGTATACAGCAGCCAGACACGCACCACGTCTTAATCCGAGTGATATCACGATGCATAATTGGGTTTATGAGCAATTATCTGATTATACAAAAACAGATTTAGCACCATTTTTTGATGCCTGGGGTATTTCCTATAGTGATGCAATTGCAGTTAAAATGTCAGCTAAGTATCCTTTGTTAGATAAGCAAATCTGGACATACAATCCATTAACGAAAACAGGTGGAACGGGAGCCGTGGTTTACAACACAAGTGTAGTATCGGTAAGTTGCCCCGCACAAGAAGGATCTTTTGCTAACCTTGTAGATAATAATCCGACCACCATTTACCACTCTCAGTATAGTCCAGTTCCAACCGGTGCATTAACCTTTCCTTTTACATTTGTTTTCAATGCGGGGGCTAATATTCCGATTAAAGGGATGTACTTTAATGGCAGAGCCACTAGCAGAGTAGGAGATGGAAAATTGATTGAAATTTTTAGTAGTAGAGATAATGTTAATTTCACTAGCATTGGTACTACAACTTTGCCAAACAGCGCTAACAGGTTTGAATATATATTCCCAAATGGGAATATAAATGCGAAATTCTTTAAAGTAATTGTTAAAACTGGATATTCCACGAATCCTTATGTGGTATTTGGTGAAATGAACTTAATTAAGCCATAATTATTAAAATATCATGAAATTAAATTATAAAATTTTTACAATACTCTCAGCAGGTTTATTGAGCATTTTAATTTATTCTGGCTGCAAGAAGTACGATAATCCACCACCCATATTTGAAGAATTAAAAAGTCTGTCGACAGAACAGCGTAAGGTTTTGATTATTAGTATTGATGGATTGACCGGTGCTGAGTTGCAAAAAGTTGCACCGACTAATATTTCAGCGTTGCAAAAGAATTCAAAGTATTCTTATAATACCTTAAAAACGGCTTCGGATGCCGGTGGTTGGGCTTCTATGTTAACGGGAACCGGTTATTCTAAACATCAGATTAGTAATGATAATTTTGAAAGAACCCCGGATCCTAATAGGGTAGGCCATGGAGATATTGTTTCTTATCGAAATGTATTGGATTATGTAACACAATACAAAGCCGTAAAAACAGCGATGGTTACTTCCTGGTCTGATTTACGTAAATACATGCGTAATGCTGATTTTTCACCAGAGGTAACAACAGATTTGGGTGTAAAGGATAGTACGATTAACATTTTAAATACCCAGATTGGTTTAGGTGCTGTGTTGGTTAATTTTAGAGAGGTAGAAACTGCGGGTAGTAACGGTGGTTATTTGGCTGGTAATAGTACCTATAAAGATGCAATTATTAAGGCTGATGAATATGTAGGCAATATTTTAGCGGCTTTAAAGGCGAGAAAAACTTTTGCCAATGAAGATTGGTTGGTTATTGTAACCAGTAATCATGGTGGAAGTAGCGCTAATCCTGAAAATGGTTTTACTATAGTACATAATCCGGCATTTAAAGAATTTGAATTGAAAAAAACTGGCTTTAACCCTGTTTTATTCAATAATAAAACAGGCAGGGCTACACTTTTAAATGACAATGGTTTATATGATGCCGGTGAAACCAAAAGTTTTACCGTACAGATGGATGTGAAATTTAATAGCCCTACACCAACAGGTTGGTCCAGTTTCTTTAGTAAAAGTACCAATCTTAGTGGTGGATCAATCACCGGCTGGCAATGGGCATTGTACCCAAGTGGTAAATGGGTAGTTACTGTAGGAGGAACTTTGAATGGTGGAGCTGGAAAAGATGAAAGAAGTTCGACTACTACTCCTGGTACAGTTTGGCATACATTAACGATGACTGTTGAGTATGTGAATGCAACAACCCGAAACTTAACCATGTATATGGATGGTAACCTTGAAAATTCCATTAATATAAGTGGTAAGAAAAGTCTTAGTACCACTGAAGGGGTCAGAATAGGTCACAGGGCTGGTGATAGTGACACACCTACATCTTTTTATGGAGCCAATTTAGCTTATTTTAATACGGCGCTCAGCGAGGCAGTGATCAAAAGCAATTTGGGACTGAAGGATATTACGAAACATACTAATTATACTAACTTAACTGGTTTTTGGCCTATGGACGAGGGAACTGAGGGTACTTTTTTCAATGAAGCTCCTGGTGGTTATAACATGTCTTTATCGGGCGTTTACAGTTGGGGAAATTTAGCATCAGTATATCCTCCGGGGACAGCTCAAGAGCCTATAACATCTCTATTTTCAATTCCATCGACAGTTAGTGATGTATCTGCTTTAACATTATATTGGTTAAAGATCCCAATTCTTGCTGATTTTGGTTTTGATGGGAAAACTTATCTTAAAAACTTTGAATTAGAATTTTTAAAAAATTAGATATGAATTTTCGAGCTAGCCAGGGCTAGCTCGAATTGTTTCCCGGAAACCTATGGATTTCAAAATTTGAGATCGGGTTTTTGAAATAGTGTTTAGAAATAAATGTGTAAAAATTATTAAAAATGAGTACAAAAGAATTTTCAAGGCGACATTTTTTAAAGCAAACGATGATGTTATCTGCTGCGGCAGCGATTGCTCCTGGAATAATTATGGGGATGAGCAAGGGAGATATCAAATTAGCCAGCCCTAATGAACGGGTAAACCTGGCTTGTATAGGTATTGGAAATAGAGGGGCTGAAATTATTCGTGATTTGTATAAAACAGGTCTGGTTAATATTGTTGCATTGTGTGATGTGGACATGGGCGCAGCACAAACGCTGGCTATTTTGAAAGAATTTCCTGACGTACCTCGTTTCCAGGATTTCAGAAAGATGTTTGATAAAATGAGTAACCAGATAGATGCTGTTACCGTCGGTGTGCCTGATTTTTCACATTTTCCGATAACCATGATGGCTATGGGCTTAGGAAAACACGTGTATGTAGAAAAACCAATGGCCCGTACTTTTAATGAAGTCGAGCTGATGATGAAAGCTGCGAAGAAATACGATAAGGTAGTTACACAAATGGGTAACCAGGGACACTCTGAGGCTAATTATTTCCAATTTAAGGCTTGGAAGGAAGCAGGTATTATTAAAGACGTAACGTCAATAACAGCTCATATGAATTCACCAAGGCGCTGGCATGGATGGGATATCAATATGAAATCTTTCCCAGCTGCTCAAAAAATGCCAGATACCCTGGATTGGGACATATGGCAAATGGCAACTACAGGGCACAGTTATAATAAGGATTTTGTGAATGGGCAATGGCGTTGCTGGTTTGATTTAGGTATGGGAGCGCTTGGTGATTGGGGAGCTCATATTTTGGATACAGCACATGAATTTCTTGATCTTGGCTTGCCATATCAGATTAATCCAATTTTAAGTGGGCATAACAATTTCTTTTATCCAACATCCACTACTTTGGCTTTTAAGTTTCCAAAAAGAGGCAATATGCCGGCTTTAGACGTTAACTGGTATGATGGGATTAATAATTTGCCTCCGATTCCCAAAGGATACGGCGTTTCCGGTTTAGATCCGAATATCCCGCCGCCAAGTACAGGAAAAATAGAGCCGGCAAAATTAAACCCCGGAAAAATAATCTACAGTAAGGAGCTCACATTTAAAGGAGGTTCTCATGGTAGCACGCTCTCGATTATTCCCGAAGAAAAAGCAAAGGCTATGGCTGGTTCATTGCCGGAAGTACAACAAAGTCCTTCAAACCATTTTAAAAATTTCCTTCTAGCCTGTAAAGGAGAAGAAAAAACAAGGTCGCCATTTTCAGTAGCAGGGCCTTTAAGTCAGGTATTCTGTCTGGGTGTGCTCGCTCAGAAATTAAATACAAAACTTGAATTTGACCGTAAAAAGAAAATAATTATCAATAATAAAGTGGCCAATGCACTACTTATTGGTCCACCACCACGCAAAGGATGGGAGCAATATTACAAAGTGTAAGGAATCGAGAAGATGAAAATAAGCTGTTTTTGTATTGCCCTCTTGTTAATCACTTTTGGTAAGTCCGCACAGGGGCAAGTGGTTGAAAATCGGCCAAATGTAATTATTATTTATGTTGACGATATGGGCTATGGTGATTTAGGTAGTTATGGAGCCGAAATTTCTACTCCCAATATTGATAAAATTGGTAAAACGGGTATCCGTTTTACCAATTTTTATGCATCAGCGCCTGTATGTACCCCCTCAAGATATAGCTTGCTTACGGGGACTTATCCTCAGCGCTCAAAGCATAATCTTACTTTTGCGCTTATGCCTGATGATAAAAATTATCTGGACACAAGCGAAACCACTATGGCCACTCGCTTTAAATCTGAAGGGTATTTAACGGGAATGATTGGGAAATGGCACCTGGGACAAGCCAATTCTATAAACCTTCTGGTTGATTATGGTTTTGATCTTTTTACAGGAGCACTAGGCGGTTGTATTGATTATTTTTCACATACTTATGGGCAATCGGAAGGAGATTGGTATGTAAATGGCAAGCTTCAGGCTGAAAAAGGTTATAGTACCGATCTCATCACTAATCATGCTGTTGATTTTATTCATTTAGCGTCTAAGAAAAAGCAGCCGTTCTATCTCTATCTGCCATATAATGCACCGCATTATGGAAAAACAGATCCCGAAAATATAAAGGATTATACCCTTTCTTTAGGGGAGACGAAATATAAAGGGAGAAACGACCTGAATACATTGCAGGTCCCACAAACCTACTTGAACAAGGTTTCTAATATTGCTGACCCATACAGAAGAGCTTATGCAGCTATGGTTATGTGTTTGGATCACAATGTGGGTAAGCTAATGGATCGGCTTAAGAAGGAAGGCATCTTAGAAAATACAATGATTTGGTTTATTTCAGATAATGGAGGATATTCAAAAAGCTACTATGGGCATGCCAGTAATGGAAAATTGAGAGGTCAGAAAGCTGAGTTGTGGGAAGGAGGGATAAGAGTGCCTGCGTTATTAAGCTGGCCTGCAAAGGTTAAACCAGGACAGGTAGTAAGTACACCTTTGGTTAATATGGATATTATGCCTACACTGGCTGGAATCATAGGATGCGCTAACAATAAAGTCCATACGGATGGAGCTGATATCAGGAAGGTCCTTTTTAATCAGGGAGATTTGAAACGAAACCTGTATTGGAAATATGGTAAACAAACTGCCGTAAGAAGTGGTGACTGGAAGTTGGTAAATGGTACCGAGTTGTACAATCTTAAATTTGATGAAGGAGAAACAACGAATGTTGCACGTAAATACCCTGAACTTGTAAAATCCTTAAATATTGAATTTTCGACCAATATGCCGTAACCTTATGGTTTTAACACTTTTGATACAATAAAAATACGATGAAATATCATTTGAAAATAATAGTACCCATTTTAATATTGGTTATCGAAGTCAACTCTGGGAAAAGCCAGGTTAATACGACTACCCGGAAGTCTGATAGCTCGACAATGGTGATGTCAATTAATTGGGGCGACTTTCAAAAAAAAGCACCTCGTGATAAAGTAACAAGTGCTGTAAAAGCCGCATTGCTTAATGCCAATAAGTTTGCACTCACTTCCTGGTATCATAACGTGAAAAAATATCAGCGAGATTCCAGTGGTTATCTTGATTTGAAAAGCAAATCCAAGGTAAATGAATACCGGTATCGTTTTCCTGCTGCAATGGCATTTGGTGTTGCAATTGCTATTAAAACGGGGATATATGATCCGTCAGTAACAGGGGTATCATTGCAAGAAGCTAAAGATAAAACGGTCTCGTTGCTCCGTTCTGTGGCTTATGACCATAAAGTTAATGGTAGCCGTAAGGTTTGGGGAGGAGATTGGCAAGCGGCTCACTGGGCTTATTACATTGGATACGGAGCCTGGCTATTATGGGACGAATTTTCTCCTGATGATCGATCTAATGTTATCAAAATG
Organism: Pedobacter nyackensis; assembly: GCF_900176505.1. Lineage (GTDB taxonomy): Bacteria > Bacteroidota > Bacteroidia > Sphingobacteriales > Sphingobacteriaceae > Pedobacter > Pedobacter nyackensis. Next base: position 663,235 of record NZ_FWYB01000001.1, read on the forward strand.
CTGGTTTCTGAAGCAGATCGTTTTCTTCCATCAGCTCCGCTTTATTATAAAGACAGTACTGGGAAAGTAATTTTCAAAGGTGATTCTAAAATTGAAGAAAATGCCTGGAACGCTGAATTATTGTACCTGGCAGCGGTAATGTTACCGAACCATGCCCACTCGAACAAATGGTTACAAAAGGCTGTTGAATATTTGATCGCTGCAACTGCGCTACCTTCAGATATCCACAATGCAAGAATTATACATGGAAAGCCTGTTAGCAAATGGATACAAGGCTACAATATGGAAGAGCCCGGTTTTGTAATCAATCATGGCATTATCCATCCTCAATACAATGCGCTTGCTTCGATGATTAATGCGCCGATTGTATTCTCATTGGCCGGGAAATTAACGCCAGAAGCAGCACGCTTTAATCTCGATAAAATTTATTATTCGGTAACCACTCATCGGTTTTCAGATCCGCCTTACAAAGCACCTGGAGGTACTATGTATCAGGAAGGATCACCCGAAGTTTATTATCCTGAAGGTTCTGATTGGGGCTTTGGTGTTTATGATAATTTCGCCAATCTGGATGTCGCAGCTTTTACTTATGGCTGGGATAATCTTTCGAAGAAACATAAAGGAGCATATTGGGCAAAACTGCATATCAACAAAGTCCTGGAGCAACAAAAACGCTTTGCTGATGGACATACCTATATTGGCGATAAGGAAAATAGCTATCTCGGCAGGGAAGAAGCAATTGCAAGTAGAATGGGATCGGCTTGGATGACCATTTGGTTACAACAACAGACGCCGGCAGTTTACAATAATGAACCTATTTTAAAATAGAAATGAGGAATAAAATTTATATCAGTTTTTTAATGGCATTTTTTGCCATAGTCAATTTAAAAGCGCAGGATTTACCATCTAAAAAAGAGGTACTAAATATCATCGATAAGGCAAACACTTATTGGCAATCGAATAAAACGCCTGAAGTGCGGTCATTTTGGGATAATGCCGCTTATCATACTGGAAATATGGAAGTTGTTTCACTTACAAAAAATGAGAAATATCGCAAGTATTCTGAAGCTTGGGCAATTCATAACAAATGGATGGGAGCAAAGTCTACAGATAAAACCAAATGGAAATATCGGTATGGTGAAACGGATGATCATGTGTTGTTTGGGGATTGGCAAATATGTTTTCAGACTTACATTGATTTATATCATTTAAATCCTGAGGATTATAAAATTGCAAGAGCCAAAGAGGTTATAGACTACCAAATGAGTACTTCGGCAAATGATTATTGGTGGTGGGCCGACGGGTTATATATGGCTATGCCTGTCATGACTAAGCTTTATAAAATAACAGGAAACAAACAATACCTCGATAAACTATATGAATACTTTATGTATGCCAATAGTATCATGTATGATAAAGAGGAAAAGCTTTATTATCGTGATGCAAAATACCCTTATCCGAAACATAAGAGTGCAAATGGCAAGAAAGATTTTTGGGCGAGAGGAGATGGATGGGTATTTGCAGGTTTGGCTAAAGTGCTTAAAGATCTACCTAAAAATGATAAACATAGAAAGGAATATTTAACGAAGTACAAAGGTATGGCCGAGGCAATTTTAAAGAGCCAGCAAAAGGAAGGCTATTGGACGCGTAGTATGCTTGATCCGGAACATGCACCAGGCTGCGAAACAAGTGGGACCGCTTTTTTTACATACGGGCTGCTATGGGGGATTAACAATGGTTATCTTAACGAAAAGGTTTATTTGCCGGCTGCATTGAAAGGTTGGAATTATTTAGTGAGAACAGCACTTCAGGAAAGCGGAAAAATTGGCTATGTGCAACCAATTGGGGAAAGAGCAATACCAGGACAAATTGTAGATAAAAATTCGACCGCTAATTTTGGCGTTGGCGCCTTTCTTCTTGCTAATTGCGAAATGTACAGATTTTTGAAAAACTAATCGGATAAATTTGACATGAGAAATCTTATGAAAGTGTTGACACAGGCCCTGTTAGTCTTGATGTTGTTTTCTGCATTTGCTTTTGGGCAAAAGAAAAAGGCTACTAAAAAAGCTCAGGTTTTAAATGACAGAGCATTTTGGTTGCAACAGATGGATAAAATGGTTAGGCCTGTTTTATATAATCTAGCCAAGGATAGTTTGAGAATTAATATGCCTCAGATTACTTCCATTCATGTTGACAGCAAAGAACAGCGTATTAAAGTTCAATATGTAGAGGTTTTGGGTAGAGTTTTAAGCGGTATAGCACCGTGGTTACAACTGGAAGGTGGTAATGCCGCTGAGGTTGCCTTAAGAAGGCAGTATAGGGAGTGGGTAATTCAAGGTCTAAAAAATTCGTTGGATTCTAATGCAAAAGATTTTATGAAGTACGATATTGGCAGTCAGCAACTTGTTGATGCTTCTTTCGTTGCATTTGCTTTCGTCCGCGCGCCATGGTTGTGGGAAAACCTTGATAAAAAAAATCAAGACTTAATGTTGAAATCTATTGTAACCACAAGAAGATTCAGACCTGCATTCTCCAATTGGTTGCTTTTTTCAGCGATGAATGAGGCATTCCTTGCCAAATTCGATCAGACATGGGATCCTATGCGGGTAGACTATGCGCTTCAACAGATGGAACAATGGTATGTTGGCGATGGGATGTATAAAGATGGAAGTACTTATGCGTTCGATTATTACAACAGCTATGTTATTCATCCATATCTGGCAGCTATTTCAAATATAATTGGTGGCAAAGTAAAGAACTACAACAATATGTTTGAAAAGATTAAAAAGCGAAATGAACGTTACGCAATTATCCAGGAAAGGTTAATAAATTCAGATGGAACATTTCCTGCAACTGGCCGATCGATTATATACCGTGGAGCTGCATTTCATCATTTAGCTGATATGGCTTTTAGAAAAGCACTGCCCAGGCAGTTGGGCCCTGAACAGGTTCGCTGCGCATTAACCGCAGTAATTAAAAAGACATTGGAGAGCCCAACTACTTATAAAAATGGCTGGTTAACAATTGGTTTATATGGTTCACAAGCAGATATAGGAGATTCTTATAATAATCAGGGCAGTCCCTACCTTTGTACCAGTATTTTCCTGCCTTTGGGTTTACCCTCAACAGATCCTTTCTGGTCCAATCCAGCCGCTAAATGGAGTGCACAAAAGATCTGGTCTGGAGAGGATTTTGCAAATGATCATAGTGTTGACTTAAGGTAATATTCTTCAATCTGAGGTATTAAAGAGAGGGAAGCTCACACTTATTATGGGAGCTGAACCAAATAAACAACTATAAGCGAAAAAACCAGGTACGGCAACCTGGGCCGTATCTTGATATAATGTAACTATATTGTTACATTATATCAAACGGTTGCGTAACAGGCGTAATGCGATTGCCGTTTTACCTTATTCCCTAAATGGTTAGCTTAGGGTTATGAAACAGCTATTTTTTATTTCTCTATTCTTTTTGTATTTCAATGTTAAGGCGCAAGACGCAAGCTTAGCACTGCAAAAAAAGCCTTTAATAAGCGCGCAAATCATCGATGATGAATGGGGCAAAGTTCCTAATGGATTAAATATAAGCTTTGCATCCGCCAATACACGTTTTGCAAGAGAATTACCACCAAAAGTAGCGTTAGAAACCGAGTGGGAAGCAAAAGCCTGGAAAGGCGAAAAAATACATACACAACTGCTGGCATGGACAAACAAGAGTTTGAATGACATTAGTTTACAGGTCTACGATCTGAAAAACGAACAAGGTCAACTCATTAAAAAAGAAAACATTACGGTTGGTTTTGTAAAATATGTGATTACTGATGAATTTAAAGACGGCTGCGGTTACCGAAAACCAAAAGATTTTGACTCTTCGTATGTGGCGGACATCATCGATTCAAAAACCAGATCTACCTTATTAGAAAAGAATAGTACGCAACCGGTTTGGCTAAGTATTAAGGTACCAGCTAATGCAAGTCCCGGAACTTATAAAGGAACAATTAAAATTAAAGGAGATAAGGATTATACTTTACCCATAACGGTGCAGGTATTGAACCAAACACTACCAAGCGCTAACAAATGGCAATATGATTTGGATTTATGGCAACATCCTGTAGCGATATCCCGCGTGCACAATGTACCGTTGTGGAGTACTGAACATTTTTCATTGATGAAAAAGTACTACGAGATGCTGGCCAATGCAGGCCAAAAAACCATTACCGCGAGCATAGTTAATGAGCCTTGGGGACATCAAACTTATGACGATTATCCAAGTTTGATTAAATGGACCAAAAAAAAGGATGGAAGCTGGAAATATGATTACAGCTTATTTGATAAATATATAGCCTTTGTAATGGATTGTGGCATTAGGGAGCGTATCAACTGTTACAGTATGGTGCCCTGGAAAATCGCTTTTACCTATTATGATGAGAACTCACAAAAAGAAGCCGTTTTTACAGATGCCATTGGTACACCATCCTATAATGCTTTTTGGAAAACTATGCTTGTCGACTTTACGCAGCATCTGAAACAAAAAGGATGGTTTAGCAAGACGTATATTGCAATGGATGAAAGGCCGATGGAAGCAATGAAGGCGGTCATAAAATTATTGAAAGAGACTGATAAGAACTGGAAAATAGCATTGGCCGGAGAGTATCATGCTGAAATAGAACAGGATATAGATGTCTATTGCATCGCTTCTAAATGGGATTTCCCGGCGGCCACTTTGCAAAAACGTCAGCAACAAGGTAAAATTAGTACGTGGTATACTTGCTGCACTGAACCCTATCCTAATGGCTTTACTTTCTCATCCCCGGCAGAGGGAGTGTGGATAGGCTGGTACACGGCAAATAAAAATATGGATGGCTATTTACGTTGGGCTTATAATAGCTGGACAAAAAATCCATTAGCAGATAGTCGTTTTACCACATGGCCAGCTGGCGACACTTACCTCGTTTACCCTGGTCCGTTTAGTTCTGTCAGGTTTGAAAAATTACTTGAAGGCGCTCAGGATTTTGAAAAAATCAGACATTTAAGATCATTTTATACAAAGAATAAGCAGATTAAGGAGTTAAATGAGCTCAATAAGGCTTTGGAAGTTTTCGACATAAAATCATTGGCAAATACTACAGCCGATGAAATGCTAAAAAAAGTAAAACCGCTGCTTAATCGATAAGTTCATATAAGCATGGCATTGACAAGACATACAAAAAGTACTTTGTAAATATTTAAATTATATTTGTCCAAACTAATTTGTTATGCAAGAAATCAAAAAATATGTAGAAGAAAACAAGCAGCGCTTTTTAGATGAGCTGTTTGAATTGCTGCGCTTCCCATCGGTTAGTGCCGACCCAAAATATAAGGCGGATGTACTTAAGACTGCTGATTTTGTAGCTCAGAAACTAAAAGATGCTGGTGCCGATAAAGTAGAGATCTGTGAAACAGCAGGTTATCCTATTGTTTATGGCGAAAAAATTATTGATGCAAGTTTACCTACCGTTTTAATTTACGGACACTATGATGTACAACCGGCAGATCCGTTGGAGTTATGGAAAACCCCTCCGTTTGAGCCAACTGTACGTGATGGAAAGATTTATGCACGTGGTGCTTGCGACGATAAAGGGCAGTTTTACATGCATGTAAAAGCTTTTGAGTTGATGATGAAAACCAATACACTTGCTTGTAACGTGAAATTCATGATCGAAGGTGAAGAGGAAGTTGGTTCTGCTAACCTCGGTGTTTTTGTAAACGCTAACGTTGAGCGCTTAAAAGCTGATGTAGTTCTGATCTCTGATACTTCAATGATCAGCATGGAAAATCCATCTATTGAAACCGGATTACGTGGTTTGGCCTATATGGAAGTTGAAGTTGTTGGTCCTAACCGCGATTTACACTCAGGTGTTTATGGTGGTGCAGTAGCTAACCCTGCAACAATATTATGTAAAATGATTGCTTCTCTGCATGACGAGAACAACCACATTACTATTCCTGCTTTTTATGATAAAGTGGTTGAATTGAGCGATACTGAGAAAAAAGCATTGAATGCTGCGCCATTTGATTTAAATGAGTACAAAGAAGATCTTGATATCAATGCGGAATGGGGAGAGAAAGGTTATTCAACATTGGAGCGTACCGGAACGAGACCTACATTAGAGGTTAATGGTATCTGGAGCGGTTATATTGGTGAAGGTGCTAAAACAGTACTTCCTTCTAAAGCCAATGCTAAAATCTCTATGCGTTTGGTACCTAATCAAACTTCTAATGAGATATCTGAGATCTTTACCAAGCATTTCGAGAGCATCGCTCCTGATTATGTAAAAGTAAAAGTAACTGCGCATCATGGTGGTGAGCCGGTAGTAACGCCAACAGATAGCGTGGCTTACCGTGCAGCTGAGAAAGCAATTGTTGATTCATTTGGTAAATCACCTATCCCAACACGTGGTGGTGGTAGTATTCCAATTGTTGCTTTATTTGAAAGCGCATTGGGTATTAAATCAGTACTTTTTGGTTTTGGATTAGATAGCGATGCATTGCATTCACCAAACGAGAAATACGATATCTATAACTATTATAAAGGAATTGAGACTTTGCCTTTGTTCCACAAGTATTTTGCCGAATTAAGTAAGTAATTGCTTTTGTATCGTGTGTAAGCATGATGCTTTATTTATAAAAACACCAATATTCCTACGCTCCGTGGATTCAGAATAGAATTCGAAGGTTGATCAGGAACATTGGTGTTTTTATTTTGGATGCCTACCCGAAAGGTGTATTTTTGCAGCATCATGCCGCCAGCACCTAGAAAAACAACTACTCCCCGAAAACCTACTTTCCGCCAAACTTATGAGTCAGATGCATCTGGCCGTCCACGCAGAAAAGCTACTCCAAGAAAAAAAGTCGTTAAGAAAAAGCCCTGGCCAGTTTGGCTTAAGTTTTTTATAGCCGCTGTTTTGCTGGTATTACTTTCGCCATTCTATTATGGTTACATCATTAAAGGCTTCAGTTCAACCTGGAGGTGGGTTAGGGATATTGGTGAAGACCCAAATTACCGTACTTACAGCAGCTTTGATATCCGCATTCCAAAAGGTTATAACATTCATGGTATAGATGTTTCTTATTACCAGGGTAAGATAGACTGGAAGCAGGTGAAGGCGATGAAAGAGGACGATGTACAAATTGATTTTGCTTTTATAAAAGCAACTGAAGGTTTGTTTAAGGTGGATCCATATTTTCAGCGTAACTGGCGGGAAGCCCCAAAAGCGGGAGTGATTTGTGGTGCCTATCACTTCTTCCGTCCGCAGAAACCGGGCGAATGGCAAGCCAAATTCTTTTTGCAGACCGTTAATTTTGAGGCGGGAGATTTACCTCCGGTTGTCGATATAGAAGAACTTGATGGCGTTCCTGCATCAAAAATGCGCACTGAATTAGCTCAGTTTTTGAAACATATTGAGAAAAAAACGAGTGTGAAGCCGATTATATATACAGGACTTTCTTTTTATAAAGATTATCTACGCGGTCATTTTGATGAATATCCGTTATGGATTGCTCATTATTATCAGCCTAAATTAAAGATCAGTAAAGAAACCAACTGGCATTTCTGGCAACATTCTGATAAGGCCAAAATATCAGGTATTAATCATGTTGTTGACTTTAATGCTTTTAATGGAGATAGTCTTGCTTTTGATCGTTTGCTGATTAAGTAAGTCTTTTTTTTACTAAAGCAAAGGAGATAGTAATCTCGCTGCTTTCTCTAATAATTGCTTGTATATAGGTCTATTTGCCCATTCTATAGGATCAATTCCTATGGCATCTTTTAGGTCATTGTAAAAAATAGCACTCAATTCACTGGCAATTTCGGTATCATAAACAATTGCATTTACTTCGAAATTCAGGTCGAAGCTTCTGAAATCCATGTTAGCCGTGCCTACCATCGCTACTTTTTTATCGGTAACCATTGTTTTAGCATGTACAAAGCCTCTTTTATATTGGTAAATTTCAACTCCCGCATTGAGTAAATCATTGTAAAATGATCTGGCAGCAGCATTCACCAATTTTGAATCAGACTGGCCGGGAATCAATAACTTTACGGAGATTCCACTTAGCGATGCGATGGTCAGTGCATCTAAAAGGCTCTCTCCGGGAATGAAATAAGGGCTGGTAATAAGAATTTCTTTTGTAGCCAGATTAATGGCCTGAAGGATAGAAAACAGAATAGTAGGCGATTCTGAATCAGGTCCACTTGCTGCAATTTGAACGATTTTATTGTCGGCGGTTACTTGTTGTTCCGACATAGGTGGGAAAAAGATGTTGTCAGGTTGTAATACTTCTTCGGCACAGAAATTCCAGTCGCACAGGAATAGGTACTGCAGGTACAATGCACCTGGTCCGTCAATACGCAAATGTGTATCTCGCCAATACAGCTTATTATTAATCCCATTAATATACCTGTCGCTTACGTTGATCCCTCCAATAAAGGCAGTGAAACCGTCGATAACAATTATTTTCCGGTGATTTCTATAGTTTAGGCGGTTGGCCAATAGAATAAAGTGAACTTTTAGGAATGGATAGGCTTCAACTCCGTTCTCTACAAGCCATGGGACTAGCTTTTTACGGATGTCTCGGCTTCCAAAATCATCATATATAAAACGCACTTTTACACCTTCTTTTGCTTTTGCAATCATTGCTTCGCCCAGTGCTGTACCTATATCATCATCTTCAAATATATAATACTCGATATGGATGTGGTGTTTTGCATTTTGAATGGCCTGGATTACTTCCGGGAACTTGTTCTCTCCGTTTATCAGCAATTTTACGGCATTTTTAGCAGTCAACGGACTCATAGAGTCTTTTAGTACCATAAATGCAAGCTCTTTGTTACCAAGGATTTTTGCGTTGTTTTCCTGAAGTGTCTGAGCTGAATATTGAATGATGTCCTGTTTAAACTTTGCCGCCAGATCGTCGTTTTCGTATAGTTTCTTGCTATACATCTTTCTGTGACGATAATTAATCCCGAAGAAGAAGTAGAAGATCATTCCAAAGAAGGGAACAAATACAGCAAATAGGAGGTAGGCAAGTGTTTTGGTAGTGCTGCGGGTGTCGTAAATAATACGAAGACAAACTAAACCTAAAATTAGGAGATAAGCGATTTCAGCAATCAGCAGCCAGTTCATAAACGTGAATTTACATTAATAGATGTGATGTAAGTTAAGAAATTCAGGTTAATCTTTACAAATGTAATGATGAAACGGTTGCACAAAGTTTTTATAATCAGGCAGTAGGTATTTGGGAAGGATAACGGTGTGAAAAAAATACGCTTAATTCTGCATCTGTTGTTCGAAAAAACGGTCAATAATACTATATTTGCTCGCAAGTAAGGATAATCTGAACTTTATTAATGCCCGGATGGCGAAATTGGTAAACGTTGCGGTCTCAGAAGCCGTTGGAGTACAATCCTTGAGAGTTCGAGTCTCTCTTCGGGCACGAGTAGTGTATTTAACCGTCTAACTATAAATATGTTAGACGGTTTTTTTTTTCAAATTACTGTGTACTTCTCACTGTTTGAAAATGGACAGCTATTCAACCAAAGCTCATCGGTTTTGTATGCTTCCGGTATGGGTCTTGTATGCCTCCGGTATGCCTAGCCTGTTCAGTCGCAGATACTTCGCCCGTCATTCAGTCTTAAGTCGGGGTTGCCTCGGTCAGAATCGAACCAACCCCGTAGTAAGAGTGAGTCATGACCGAAGCAGGAGGCCAGGCATACAAGAGGCATAACTGATGTATAGCGGTACCAGGAACTGCTTTTATCGACCCGACCTCCAGCTATAACCTACAGACAATGAATAAAATATTATTTCAATTCTCCCGTCACATAGAAATTAGGGTCATCAACACTAGTAATACTACCTACCTGGCCTTGAACCGGATCTAATTTATAGTCCAATGTAAATTTATGATCTGCAAATATCTTTGTTAAAGGCAAAACTGCATTTAATATTACAGCAGTTCTTTCTTCGGTATTCACAAATACAAAATCATAGGTTCCGTCAATGGTTTTAGTATAGCTGTAAACAAATTCAGAAACTGTTGGAAGAATACTTCTGAAAGTAGTAACCGTAATCTTCATCTGTTTGGTTTCATCATTGAAAATGAAATTAATATTTCCCAGTCTTCTCGTGTTAAGCGTTAATGAGGTAGACATGGTTGCACGCATGGCTGCAAAGCTTGGCGACCAGGTCTGGAATGGCGTAGAGAATACTGTAATAGATTTAAAACGATCAGTTCCCATTAAAATATGTAATGGAATAATTGGAAGATCGCCTCTTAAGATCTCAATCTGCTTACCCGTGGTCGTTGTTGCAGTAAGCTGGTTTTTGGTTTTATCCCATGCTATGGTTTTAAAAGCAATGTTGTTAAAAACAAGCGGTTTGTTGAAAAACATGCCATTGGTTGTATAGGCAAAAGGCGCCTCAGCTGTTTTTACGATACCATTTTCTACCCAGGTAAAAAACGCTTTTTTAACGGTTAAATCCATGTTCACAGAAAACTGAACTTTGCTGATCTCGTCGTTTCCTTTTATATAAAGGTTTTTGTTGACCGTGAAATAATTCGTCAGGTCGGATACGAGGGTTTTTAGACCTCCTTTAAGGTAAAACTCTTGCTGTTGGGTATTTAGCTTCACTAAAAATAAATCACTTCTTCTCTTTTTTCCGATAAGTTTAACGGTGTCTCCTTTTATACCAGAAAACTCGAATTCAAAATCAGATTTAAAACCTACGCCGGCGGTTCCGCCAACAACGTCCGAATTTGGATCTGCAAGCAGATGCAGGTAGTTATAAGTGTCGAACAATAGCGAAGGGCCCATAACCGCTTTCAGTCTATAGGTACTTATCATTAAATCGGTAGCTGTACCACCATCAATCTCGGCAAGCATTTTTACACGATCCTCGTCATTAAAGTCCATATAAAATCCGTAACCACCACCACCTTCGGTAAACAGGTAAGCTGCCCAGCCATTCTCTGCAGAGGTAAGCGTTTCTTTATAAGTTTTCAGACTTTCCTGTGATCTTAATTCCGGCATTTTTCCGTCGATCATTAAATCTTCGGATCCTTTTTTACAGCTGCTTAATGCCAGTGCTAAACAGAGTATGCTTAATATTTTGGTTTTCATAGTAATTATCTGATAAGTGATCCGTAAAAATAGCTTGAGGTATTAACTGAACCTTTAAAGCCGCCCTTGGTTAAGTGCTCAGGAGATAAAAATGCTGCCGTTGAAGCTTGTTCAATGATATCCAGCAATGGTTTCAACTGAGGTCTGTATTTTGTTCCTTTATCTGTTTCTACTCCGGTAATCGTATTATCCAGCACAAAAGTCACTTTATCTCCTGTAACTGTTACTTTGTAATTGTAAAACCATTCTTCATTTGTACTACCATTTTTGACAGTCATAACCAGGGTTGCAACCGGTTTTCCAATCACCGTACCAAACCTCAGCTCAAACTGATCTGCTAAAGTAAGTGCAGCGCTTGCTGTTTTTACAGCTGTCGCGGCAGAAGTATATGCAGTAGTAAATGCAGCCGATTGATTTTCGTCACCTTTTGCTACGATCATCTTGCTATATGTATTTCTGGCAAGGTTGGCAGCAAACGTTGTGGTTCGACCTGTTTCTCTATCAAAAGCAGCCTTAACTTCTGCCTGCAGCTTCCTGAAATTGATGTTGTAAGCTGTTTTGAAGTAATCCACAACCATTTGTTCCTTTTGTCTTAATCTCGGCTTTCCTAAGTCGCCTGCAGTATTTACATAGGCATCAAACCAATCCTGACCTTCTACTAATAGAAAAGCAATCATTTCCACAAAATCCTCGTTGTCGTTGCTTCTTGAATACCTGGAAACAAACCCAAGTCTTTTGGCTTCATTGGCTGTATTTACGTTGGCAGTCCAGTTTGCTGCATACTCTGGTGATATTCTTGGGAAATCTTCAGGTATTGGCGAATTCTGGTGAAGGATATGACCAAATTCATGATGAATGGTATGCATCATTTGTTCTACATTAGCCGTGTTCGATTTCTGAAAGCTATTGATGATAAAGAGGTTGATTCTTCTACCTGCATCGGCAGTTCCAAGCGTGATGGTACCATCGTTATTGTATTCGGCACTTCCAATTAAAACAATTTGCTTAGGTGTATAAGGTTTAATAAATTCTTTACCCGCCACGGTTAGATAGGGGCTAAGCCAGATAGACTTTACCGTTTCCAGTGCAGGGATAACTTTGCTCTCCAGCGGTGGAACCAGATCCTTGGCCAGGGAAAGCTGATAGCGGTCCCAACGGTACAGAACCTCAATATTGAATGGATCAAGATATTCCTTTTTTAACCATTCGTCTGTTGCTCCTGGTTTAAAGGAATCTATGTTAAAGTTGTCCATATCTGCGTTAAGTGGACCATCTTTTTTGCAAGATGCCAGCCCCAGACACAGAATAGCTATATAGTTTATCAATCGTTTCATTAGAAATATATTTTTGTATTAATATTTATTTTATGTCAGCGTGGTTTAACGTGGATTTTGAGCTACTCCAGAAAGGACAACCTCTTTTGGTAACTGGAACAACCTGCGTGGATCATCTGGAGTCAGTTCAACCGTTTTTTCTTTCCCATTAATATCTAATAGGTTGTGTTTCACAGTCAGTTTGTGTCTTAAAATATCAAACCAACGCATACCTTCGGTAATAAATTCCATTTTCTTAAAATCAAGAATCCCTTTTATCAACACCTCTTTTTCATTCGTGCTTCTGTAAAATCCTTTTAGTTTATCTAAGGTCAAAGCATCAGTTGCAGCATTAAAATTCACAATTCTGGTACTAATAAAGCTGTTAAGGTCTTTTAAAGCCAAATCTGTACTGCCAAGATTCACGTAAGCTTCCGCTCTGTTTAGCAGTGCCTCATCAGTAGTAAAGGCAGGTAGAATGGTATAACCAATACCTGAACTTGCATTTACACTCGAAAGCGAGAAATGTTCTTTCCATTTAGCCATGGTATACTGTGGTGCACCACCAAAGGAGTATAGCTTATGAGCCCATGTTCTGCCGGTAGCATTACTACGGTTAAAAATCTCGTCGGCTAATTTCTGACCAAAGCCAAACCTTTGTGAACCTCTTCTTGCCCACCAGGAAACTGTTTCTATTAACAGCAGGTTAGATTTTTCGGTAGTCTGTGAAAACCTTGCGCGTAAATCCTGTGGGGTTAATGCAAAATATTCTGTACTCCATGGACGCAAGCTGGTCTCTACTATTTCGCCTGTAAAAACATTGCCGGCATGGTTTACAACTTTATTGTAATCGCCTTTGAAAAGATAAAAACGGGTAGCAAAAGCATTTGCTGCGGCGATGTTAAAGTGGTATTTCTGTACTTTGTAAGCTGTGTTTTTGATCAATGGAAGCCCCTCTTCCAAATCACGTTGTATTTGCTCATAAACTGATTTTACTGTTCCTCTGCTGTATTTCTCAAAAACAACAGTTTCGGGAGCAGTAACGTAAGGCACACCTGGAGCATCGTTTGCGCCATTGATGTCATAAGCCGTTGCATATAAAGTTACCAGCATAAAATGCGCATAAGCACGGGCCACTAAAGCCTCACCTCTATAAGGACGCATTTTAGGGTCACTTATGTTTTTGTCGACATAACTAAGTGCCTCATTTGCCGCTGCAATAGCCGTATAGCATGCATTCCAGTAAAAATCCGTAGAACCTTGCGCTCTGTCTTTTACTTCCTGCCACATATAAGGATCTGTGTTGGTAGGGTCTTCAGTACCTTCATTCGGACCTTTGTCTTCTGCACTATCAGAAGCAGGTTCGGTAAAACTGATGTATTCTGCTTTAGGGTAGGCCGATGTTAAAAGTTCAGCTACTTTTTCAACAGAGTTCAATTCCGAGCGCATATCAGGAACTGTGTCCAGGTACTTCTGGCAGCCAGTTGAAGAAAGCGCAATAGTGGTAACCAGTATATATTTTAAGTTTTTGTTTAAGTTCATGTTAATGTATGTTTAGAAACCTAATTTTAATGAGACAGTAAATTGACGTGGAACAGGAAGTGATACTCCACCCGAAGTATAGAACTCAGGATCTTGTCCATTTAAGCGTTTATCCGAATATAATAAGGCAACGTTATTTCCTACAACACTAATTGAAGCGTTGTTTGCGCCAATTTTTCCGGAAACAAGCTTCGGCAGGTTGTAGCTGAGCATAATTTGCTTAAGGCGGACAAAACCACCATCGGCAACTCTTACATCAGTATAATTGTAAACATTATATGGATAATCAGAACCCAGATTACTGTTTACAAATTTATCCGCAATACCGGGAATATTGGTTCTAAGTTCATCTCCTGGTTGCATCCATCTGCCAACAAAATCGTTGGACATAGAAGAAAGGTCGTTGTAGCCAGCTGAGAAGGAAGGATTTAACCTGATTTTATTACCAGCGCTAAAGGTTAATAAAGCACTTAAAGAGAAGTTTTTATAAGAGAAAGTATTGAAAAAACCTCCATTCATCAGGGGGTCTGTAGGACCTTCGTATTTCAGGTGAGCAATATTATCATCCTGTAAATAAACATTGGTTACATGACGTTCGCCATTTACCCCAACAAACGTAGGAATACCTGTTTGTGGATTCAATCCATCAAATTGAACTGAGAACAATCCTCTTTGTGGATAACCTTCCAATGCATCACCACCGGCAGATATCAGATTCCAAACCAATGGAACGCTTTCCAGTTTGGTTATTTTACCTTTATGATAGCCAAAATTTAACTGCGAGCGCCATTTTATACCAGTTCCATTTAAAATTTGGCCTGCGGTGGTCACCTCAATACCTTGAGATTTCATGTCGGCATAGTTCGCATATTTTATAAACTGACCACCGATACCTGATGTCCTTACTGCACCAATCAGATCGTAGCCATTTCTTTTATATAGATCAACCGTAAGGCTTAAACGATCTTTTAAAAAACCTAAATCAAAGCCGATATTGGTTTCTAGTTGTTTCTCCCAGGTAAGCTCTGAGTTTTTAAGTCCACCAATGACCAATGCAGTTTCAATATCACTTAAAAATGGTCTTTTTGTGCTTTGGTTATTAAGAATTAAACTTGCGTTTGTTGCAGGCCCCATACTGGCAGTTAGTCCGTAAGTACCTCTTAAAGTCGCTCTGCTCAATACATTTTGCCTTTCAAAGAAGTCTTCGCTGTCCATATTCCATGCACCACTGATGTTCCATGTTGGTAACCATCTGGCTGTAGTGGTTCCACCAAGTAAATTGGATCCGTCATACCTCATGGTCCCATTTACGCTATACTTGCCTTTATAAGAGTAGGCCACTCTACCTAAATAAGAAAGGTATCTTTCTTTTAGGGTATTCATGCTGTAATAGAAAAAGTTACTCTCTACACTTTTCTTAAAATAGTCGGGGTCGATAAAAGGTACACCACCACGGTCGTACTGATAACCTACTCCATCAAAAGCGCGACGCTGTCTATCCGTGAAACGCATTTCGGTAGATAAGAATGCATTTAGCAAATGATCACCGTTGTATTCTTTGTTCCACTCCAAAGAGTTTCTCATGTAATAATTTTCCATGTTGTCGCTGTTCACATTGTAAAAGCCTCCTGCTGGTAAAATTACTCTAGGCAAAGCATTTGGGTTATCGGGATCCTTATAAAGGAATTTATTGTTACTGATCACATACGAATCCCCTGCTGCTCTGTAGGCCATTGGCATATTCGAATTGTCGTTAATGCGGTGCTCATTATCACTTTTTACATAGCGGTAAGCGGCGTCAAAGGAGTATTTTAAGCCATTAATGATTTTATACTTTAAACCACCCTGAATTTTAAAATCCAACATTTTAAGCTGCGTGGTGTTGTTTTCAAGCTCATGGAGAATGTTGAAAGGGGCAAAGTTTTGTACAAAGAATTCTCTATTTCCCTGCTCGTCGAAAGCGGTAAGCGTACGACTGGTGTTTAGGGCATAAGTGAATGGGTTAATGTCAAATTCTCTGGTAAACTGACCACTAACGGCACTGCTTCTTCTTCCAAGAGAACCTGGCGTAAACTGGTTACGGATCGATCCCTGGGTAATCAGCTCAATGCTTAGCTTGTTAGATAGGTCGAAGTTACCTCTTACGTTTCCTGTAAATCTGTCTACACTGTTTCCAACGGTCCAGCCATTATCGCCTAAATAACTTGTAGATATATAGAATTTAGATTTATCTGTTCCGCTGGTTACACTTAACGCATGCTCCTGCATAAATGAATTTTTAAACAACAGGTCAAACCAATCGGTATTTGAATTGGCATATCTCCGTAAAAATTCTTTTCTGCTGGGTGCATCATTTCTTAAATTGAACTGATCTGTAGTCGCATCATATTGGTACATTTCATTGTACATTTTGTAAAATACACCACCACTCGCACCTCTCGAAACCTCTGAATGGTTTAACCAGCCTTTGTTCATCATTTCTGCAAATACCGACATTTGATTAGCAGAGTTCATGATATCATACTCACCATAAGAAGGCTTAAGGTAGGTAGTGAAGTTACCTGTATAAGAAAGTACGGGCTTGCCATCTGTTTTTTTACCCTTTTTAGTCGTAACAACAATTACCCCATTCATGGCGCGGGCGCCGTACATTGCTGTTGCGGACGCATCTTTTAATATTTCGAAACTTTCGATGTCATCCGGATTCAGTCCGGCAACAGAAGATCCTACTAGTGTACTTGGGTCACCGGTAGACAGCTGTTCATTGGAAATGTTTACTACGTCTTCTAATATAATACCGTCTACCACCCATAACGGTTTATTTTCGCCATTGATGGAAGTTGCACCTCTGACCCTGATTTTTGGAGCGGCTCCAAAAGTACCTGAAACATTTTGTACCGAAACACCGGCAACCTGACCTTCCAGCATCCTGCTTACATCCGGAACACCCGCACGCTGTGCATCTGCCGCTTTAATTTTGGTAGATGCCCCTGTGAAAAGTCTTTTATTCAGGTCCTGGTATCCCGTCATTACAATGTTCACTTCGTTAAGATTGCTGGTTTGTAAAGTCATTCTAATTACTTTCAAATCCCTGGCAGCCTTGATTTCCTTCACTTCAAAACCAATATATGAGACCACCAAAGTCGCGTTCTCCTCTACATTGGTTAATACGAAATCACCACTGGCATTTGTTTTTGTTACCTGGGATGAACCTTTTACGGCAATTGTAGCGCCGGCTAAGCCTTCACTGTTTTCATTTACTACTTTTCCTTTAACATCAATTGTAGCGAAACGATTAATTACACGATCAATAAAGGAGGTTTCCTTCTCTTTAATTACAACCGTGTTTTTCTCTATCGTGTAGTTTAAGTTTTTTCCTTTTAACAATTCATCCATCACTTTATCCAGTGGGGTGTTGTTGAATTTTACATCCAGGCGTTCTGTGCTTTTAATCTTCTTCGAAATCAACAATACGTCATAGCTTGTTTGTTTTCTGATTTCTCTGAATACTTCATCAAAAGATGCTTTGTTTTTGTTCATGGTTAGCTTCTGGGCGAAGGAAGCCGCACTAACCTGGAGCAGTGTGGTAATTAATAGAAAAGCTGTTAGCCTCATAATTAATAGTGATTTGTGTATGCAGCGCGATTGCCTGCATAAAATTTTGGTATAAATTTTATACATTTTTAATCTGTTAATTCGTAATAATTTTTGTGGGTGGTTGGTGTTTTGGTTTCTATTCTGGCATTATCTATTTCACTTTTTCAATACGATGATTTTATTCACTTCTATTTCAAACTTTACTGCTTCTGTAAGTTCTAAAAGGTTTAATACATCGGCTATGTTGCTAAAACGGCTCAATGAACCGTAAACATTTTTATTCTTAATGGTTTGCTCTTTGTACTCAATCTTGACATTATACCAGCGGGCAATTTTATTCATGGCCTGTTCAAGTGTTTCGTTGTTGAATCTGAAGTAACCATTTTTCCAGGCTATTGCATCTTCAGCTTTTACCTGATCGACATAGATTCTATTGGCTTTTATGTAAGCTTGTTCACCGGGCTTAATGATTGTGCCTGTCTCATTTTTATTTGATGAAAAGCCAATCTGTACGGATCCCTCTAACAAAGTTGTTTTGGTGTTTCCGTCGTCTTTATAAGAATTTACATTGAAATGGGTACCCAAAACTTTTATTTCCTGATCGGCTGTACGAACTATAAAAGGATGTGAACTGTCTTTCGCTACCTCAAAGTATGCTTCTCCATTTAGCTCAACTTTTCGCTCATCAAGTGTGGCGAAAGATGCCGGGTAGCTGATAGAAGAAGCTGCGTTAAGATATACGATGGTATGATCGGGTAGGGTAATGGTATAGGTTTCGCCGTTGGTGGTAGATAGGGTATTTATTTTGTCTTTTGCCGAAGCTACTGCCTTTGTTTCATAGAGGATCTGTCCGTCTTTGGTCTTGGTGATCCGAACTCCGGCTTCATTAGCTAACTCACCTTTGGTAGCGGCATCTAATCTGATTTTGCGTCCATCAGCTAAAGTGAGGATTGCTCCGTTACCGCCTGGCTTTATGTTTTCCAGGTAAGCAATTTCCCTCTTCTTATCGGCTTGTTGAGCTGTGTAATAAAACAAACTTAGTCCAACAACTAATGCAAATGATGCTGCAACAGCAATGCGCGGCCAGATTTTAATAGTGCGAGGCTTTGGAATCTGCAGGTTCGCTTCGGTTGTTATATTTTTAAATATGCGCTCAGCCAGGGCCTCCTGACTTTTATCAGAAGTTACATTTTGCTCAAAATTTTCGTAAGTAGCATACCATTCGTTAAATTCATCCATTTCCTGTTCGGAGATAGTTCCTTTAACGATTTTATCGGAAAGCATATTTATTTTATGTTCGTCCATTTTTAGGGCAGTTTAGAACATAGTCCCACGAGTAGTGCTATACCCTACCTTTTATTTTTAAATTTTTAGATTTTTTTGAATAGTGTTTCGGAGAATGGGGGATTTAATTGAGGAATAGTATAAATATCAGAGATAAGCCCAGTTTGGTTCTCAAAACTTTAAGGGCTTGCGTTACATGTTTTTCTACTGCTTTTTCAGAGATACCCAATTCAGCTGCAATCTTTCTATTGGTGTAATTTTCATCTCTGCTCATGTTAAAAACCAGTTTACATTTGGGCGGTAAAGTGTCTATGATTTTACTTAAGCGGTTCTGTAGTTCTTCTAAATCATATTGGTTCCAGTCGTAGTTTTGGTTTTGGAAATTCTCCAATTCAGCTTCAGTTCCAAGTTGTTGTTCAATAATAGACCTTCTAAAACGTTTAGCTCTTCTTTTAATCACCTGAAATTTTATAGCTATAGCGAGATAATTCTCGAAATTGACTTTAAGCTGAAAGGTTTCTCTGTTTTTCCAAAGATTTAAAAAGATATCCTGAACGGCTTCTTCAGCTTCGGCAGGATCATTTAAACGTTTCGAGGCAACAAAGTAAAGTTTACTCCAAAAGCGGTCGTAGATAATTTTAAACACGGTTTCATCCCCATGCCTTAAAAGGTCTGCCAGTTCCTGATCAGAAAGTGTAACATAGCTTGCCATTTTTATCCCTAAAAATGCAAGTTTACAGAAATTTAATAGTTTTTTAAAACGAGGATCAATCTTATACTCAACATTTTGTTATAGTTATATGTTATTCATTTTGAAATGCGGCAGGCATAAATTGTGCTGTATTGTGAAAAATCTATGTCTTATTAAGGCTAAGATTTGTATCATTGACAAAAAAAAATGGCAAGGCTGATTTATGGATAGCCATTTTTTGTAAAAACACAGACCATGATTAGACTGAATAGTGAAACCCCGTCATCCGTATTGCAAGAGGTAAAGAAAGGAGATCTGGTAACGGATACTTTTAGTAAGACCGGGCTGGTTGAAAGTATTGAAACTTCTGATGATGGTTTATACAGGATTTATACCTTTCATTTGGTGACTGGTCGTACGATTATCATTAAACGATAGGATTAACTTAAACCACCCATTTATCACATTTCGCTAAAAACAACGGGTCTGCATCCGCCCCGATTCCAGGTGTATCAGGAACATCCAGGAAATAGCCATTATAAGTCGGCCCACCTATAACCGGGTCAACCAGATGGCCTAATAAGCAGGTGTCCAGGTCAAAGAATATAATATTGGGACAGGATAACGCGAAATGAAGATTGGCACTTACGGCAATCCGGCTTTCCAGCATACCGCCAATCATACATTTAGTGCCTGTTTGTAAAGCAATTTCATGAATTTTCTGCGCCTCCAGAATTCCTCCTGATTTGGAGAATTTGATATTCAGGTACTCGCAGGATTTACTATTGATCAGTTTCCTGGCGTCATGGTGGTTATAACAACTCTCATCCGCCATGATCTTAATTGTTGAATTTAATTGCAACTCGGGAAGGTAGTCGTCGTACCAGGTACGCATGGGCTGCTCACAGAATTGGATGTTATAAGCTGCGAGCTCACCAAGTACAAAAAGAGCATCGTCAAAGCTCCATCCCTGGTTAGCATCCAATCGTAAAATTATATCCCCGCCAATTGCTGCTCTGATCTGTTTTACCCGTTCAATATCGCTATGTATTTCTTTACCCAGTTTTATTTTTATAATCCTGCAGCCCATGTTTTTGTATTTCAAGGCTAAAGCAGCCATGTTTTCCGGACTGCCAATACCAATCGTCATGTCGGTTTCAACAGTACGCTTTTGTCCCCCTAAAAACTTGTACAGGGGCAATCCTGCATGCTTTGCCGAAATGTCGAACAAGGCCATGTCAAAAGCACTCTTAATCGTGCTATTGTGCGCAGCATAGCCCAACAGGTCGTTCATCCTTTCTGGAATATCCAATGGATCTCTATGTTGCAGTATAGTCGCGAAATCTTTAGCCATGGCTAAACATGTTTCCTGGCTTTCACCAACAATCATTGGAAATGCAGAGCATTCGCCCACGCCATAAATTCCCGTATCTGTATATATTCTTATCAACACATTTTGTGCAAAATGCATTGTTCCTGTAGCAATCACAAATGGTTCAATCGGAATGCTAAAACGGTAAATCTCAGTATGGGTAATTTTCATAGTCTGGCATTTTTATCTAAAATAGAAAAACAAAACTTAAATGGAAGCAGGATTGTATATAATTTATAGCTTTATGGTTTTAATTTCATAGCTCATGTCTCACGTAAATCAAGAACCCAATAATTTAATTAAAGCATCCTCACCTTACTTATTACAGCATGCTTATAACCCGGTAAACTGGTATGAATGGGGGGAGGAAGCCTTACAGAAGGCCAGAAATGAGAATAAACTGATATTGGTAAGTATTGGTTATTCCGCATGCCACTGGTGTCATGTGATGGAGCGTGAAAGCTTCGAAAATCATGAGGTCGCAGAGGTAATGAACCGCGATTATGTTTGCATCAAAGTGGACAGAGAAGAACGCCCTGATATCGATCAGATTTATATGCTGGCGATACAATTGATGACGGGGAGCGGAGGCTGGCCTTTAAACTGTATCTGTTTACCAGATCAGCGACCTATATATGGAGGTACTTACTTTAAAAAGGAAGATTGGATCAATGTATTGTCGAGCGTGGCAAATATGTGGACCAATGAGCCTGATAAGGCCAGGCAATATGCCGATAGGTTAACTGATGGCATCAAAAACGCAGAGAAAATTATCCCCAATATAAAAGTTGATGAATATACCAGAACGCATTTAACGGAAATTATTGAGCCCTGGAAACGATATTTTGATATGTCGGAGGGGGGATATAACCGTGCACCAAAGTTCCCATTACCAAATAACTGGCAGTTTATGCTGCGCTATAGTCACCTGATGGAAGATGATGGTACGCATGTTTCGGCCCTGTTAACCCTCGAAAAAATGGCTATGGGTGGTATTTACGACCATATAGGTGGTGGCTTTGCCCGTTATTCTGTAGATGGAGAATGGCATGTGCCACATTTCGAGAAGATGTTGTACGACAATGGACAATTGATCAGCTTATATGCGGAGGCGCATCAGTATTCGAGATCGATGCTGTTCAAAGATGTTGCCGAAGAAACGATAACCTGGCTTGAAAGGGAAATGACATCGCCCGAAGGCTTGTTCTATTCTGCACTGGATGCCGATAGCGAAGGTGTAGAAGGTAAGTTTTACGTTTGGGATCAAACTGAATTTGATGCTGTACTTGGTGATGATGCTGATTTATTGGCAGATTATTTCAATGTAACCGAAGAAGGAAACTGGGAAGAGGAGCAGACAAACATTCTGCTGCGGAAGTTTTCGGAAGAGGAATACGCCGTAGTTAAAGGGGTGAGCATTATCAGTTTAATCGAGAAAGTTAAGGCCGCTAAAGTTAAATTGCTACAGGAACGTAGCAAGAGAGTACGACCAGGGCTGGATGATAAATGTTTAACCGCATGGAATGCCATGGCCATAAAAGGCCTGGCAGAAAGCGCGGGGATATTTGAAAACCCCCATTATTACCACCTTGCTAAAAAGGCTGCGGATTTTATATTGAGTAATTTAAATACACCAGATGGAGGGTTGTACCGCAATTATAAAAGTGGTAAAGCCAGCATTCCCGGCTTTTTAGATGACTACGCTTTCTTTATCGAGGCCTTGATCACCTTGTATCAATATGATTTTGATGAAAAATGGTTGCTTGAAGCCAAACGCCTAGTGGATTATGTATTGACCAACTTTGAGGATGCAGACAGTCCGATGTTATTTTATACGGCCGGTAATGGGGAAGCATTAATCGCCCGGAAGCATGAAATTATGGATAATGTAATCCCATCATCTAATTCTGCAATGGCACAAAACCTGCACAAACTGGGACTGTTATTTGATGATGATCGTTACATCTTGAAGGCAGAAGGTATGCTGGCATCAGTTCTGCCACAAATTAAGACTTACGGCTCTGCTTATTCCAACTGGGCCATACAGGTTTTGGAGGAAGTTTTTGGTATAAATGAAGTAGCATTAACGGGCAAAAATGTTGAAAAAGTGAAAAAAGAGTTCAATAAACACTATGTTCCTAATAAAATTACACTTGGAGGAACAAATTCTGAACTTCCTTTGTTAAAAGATAAGCAAAGCCAAGAAACAAAAATCTATATTTGCCGAAATAAAGTATGCCAGTTGCCGGTAACAACGGTTGATGAAGCATTAATATTGATAACTAAATAACATTATAATGAGTATTAAACCCAATACAGTGGTTTCATTAACGTACGAATTGCATACGACTAATGAAGAAGGACAACAAGTTTTTGTAGAAAAAACGGATAAAGAAAATCCATTAGTTTTTTTATACGGTACAGGAATGATGTTACCAAAATTTGAAGAGCATTTAGCTGGTTTGAAAGTTGGTGATTCGTATGGTTTCGAACTTTCTGCTGCAGATGGTTACGGAGAAATCGATCCGGGAGCATTTGCTGACTTACCTGTCGATATGTTTAAGGAAGCAGGTTTGCCGGCTGTTGGTGATGTAATTCCTTTGCAAGATAACCAGGGTAACCACTTCAGAGCAGGTGTTACAGCTATTCATGAGGATGTTGTTAATGTAGATTTAAACCATCCAATGGCTGGTAAAGACTTGATCTTTGCAGGTGAAATTTTAGCAGTACGTGAAGCTACTCAGGAAGAGTTAGCTCATGGACATGCACACGGAGCTGATGGTCATTCAGGCCACTAGTCATTAAATATTATTACATTTCTCGCAAATGCCGTAGGCTGTAGAGCTTACGGTTTTTGCAAGAAATCCTTTAGGCATCTTAATTCTGGGAACTTCCACCTCCAGACAATATATTTTAAAGCATTTTGTACAGTTAAAATGTACATGTTCATCATGGTGATGATCTTCAGAGCATGAAGAAGAGCAAATGGCGTAATTAGCAGTTCCATTCATGTCCATAATCCTGTGTAGGATCCCTTTCTCCTGATAAGTATTCAATATCCGGTATAATGTTACCCGATCGATCTCCTTGCCTAGTTTTTTCTCCAGGTCAGGCTGCGAAATGGCTACAGTATCCAAAGCAATCTCTTCCAAAACACGTACCCTTTGTTTGGTGTGCTTTAAATCATGTTCTTTTAGGATGCTTACCGGATCAATCTTCATATCTATATTATTTTAGCACCTGTTAATGCAATTGGTGGATTATCCATCGCATTGCCTGGGTTTAGTTTCAACGTACCTTTAACGGTTACGGTTTTGTAAGTAAACTTGATGGGTTCGGCCATCTCTACCAGCACCATGATTGGAACCCCGTTTTTCCCACAGTAAAAACATTGGTTGATAGGTAAGGTTGATAACATGAACTTTGTTTGTTTCATGCCGTCTTTAATCGGCACAATATAACCTTCCAATTCAAATTGCTTATTGGCGTATTTTTTAATCTGCGGGGTAAAAATAGCCTGCATCTCTGTGTCTTTAACAATTTTAAAGTCTACACCGCCTACAATATCCCAGTTATCTGAATTGATCTGATCGTTTGGATTGTGCTGTGCCTTAACCGCAAAGCCTGTAAACAGTAAAACAACCAATATCATTCTCTTTATCATCATATGATCTTTTTATCTAGTTTTTAGCTAATATCTTCGAAATGTTTGACCTGTAAGCATGTATTGCAGGTATTATAGCTGCAAATATACCAATCGCTAAGCCCGCAACAAACAGGTATATTTCATCGTAAAGTAAAACAAAACCGGTTAATTGTGCCTGACCGCTTTCCTGGTTACTTCCAATGAATTCCAATATTAAATGCCCTAAAAGTACCCCAATTACCGTACCAGCCAAAGTAAGCATTATTCCTTCTGCAATCACAATCATAAATAGCTTTGTTCTGGATGCCCCTAATGTACGCATAATGGCCAGATCGTAATTGCGTTCTTTTAATGAATTGTATAGGTTTACAAATACACTAATGGCAGCTATCAGCATGATGAGTACAGCAAACCATTGAAGCGTGTCGACGCCTATGCCAATTAATGAAAATAAACGTGTACTTTCCTGTGCCGGAGAGGCTGCCTGCATGTTTGTAGTTTCATTCACAAGTCTTGGGAACATGGCCACCGACATAGGCGAGCGGTATTGAATCAGTAAAGAGGTCAGCTCGCGCGATTCTTCATTTGCCTGAACTTCGGTAGGTGCTTTGTGATCATGGCCCTCGTGGTCCTCATGATTATGTTTTTCTGCTTCATGATCATGATCTTCATGTTCATCGTGCATTTTCCAAACACTGGCCACATTGGTCAGGATCAGGTTGTCGGCCACATTTCCTTGCGGTTCAAGAATTCCTGAAACCACGTATTCATGGTTTTTATGCACATCAGCATTATCGGTTAATCCATGTGCACCGTAAAATTTATCACCTACTTTTAAGTTCTGCGTTTTGGCTACAGCAGCACCTATGGTTGTTTCGAAATCTTTTTCCCAGAATTTTCCCTGAGCAGCTTTTAACTTGTAAAGTGTTATAAAATTAGTATCTGTACCAACAATGCGTAATCCATTGTAATTATCACCCAGTGCCAATGGTACCGCACGCTTTACAAAGGGGCTTCTCGCAAGCTCCATTGCTTCTTTTAGGGGAATGTTGCCCGTAGGGAAGTCAATGTAGTATATGCTACTTAAAATCAGTTGTAGGGGACTTCCTTTGGCGCCCACAACCAGGTCAATGTCTTTTGAGTTGTTTTCCAGTTTTTCACTGATCTGATTTGATGCCAGGAGCAGGATGGTCAAAATTCCTGTGCCGAAAGCAATCAGCATCATGTTTAGTGCAGCAGATAGGGGTTTAGACCATAAGCTTTTCCAGCTTATTTTTAATGGACTCATGATAATGCGTAAGTATTGGTAAATGCGTCTTTAACTCTTTTGTCATGGGTAGCTACCACTAGTGTAGCCTGGTTGATGCCTGATTGCTGAAGCAAAAGTTCTAATACCGCGGTTGCGTTCTTATCATCCAGACTGGAAGTCGGCTCATCAGCTATCAGCAGGGCAGGTTTGTTGATCACCGCCCGCGCAATAGAAACGCGTTGCAGTTGCCCCTGACTAAGCTCATTTGGGTAGGATTTTTTCTTGTCGGCGATACCTAGTGAGGTTAAAACTTCATTTACCCTGTTCAGATTCGTTGGCAGTCCGGCTAAACTTTGTGCCAGTACCAAATTATCTGATATGTTTAAACTCTTAATCAAATGCGGACGCTGAAAGATAATTCCCACATTACGACCTCTAAACTGATCCAGTTCTTTAGCTGATAAATTATAAATAGAGGTCTCATTGATCTGCACATCTCCTGCTGAAGGCTTAAGTATACCTGTTAGTATATGCAGTAGGGTCGTCTTTCCACTGCCTGATTCACCCAATAGCAACCATTGATCGCCATTATTGATCTGCCAGTCTTTAAACGCAATGCGAAGCCCACCAGGATACTGGTGGGAAACGGATTTTAATGAAATCATAAAGCTATTTACTTAAATGGCTGGTTGTACACTTTACAGCATGCTTTGTGCCATCTACCTTACCATGCTTACAACCTGGGTTGATCATGCTTACAAATAATAAAAATGCGCCTACTAATAATTTTCTGTTCATACGATTTGTGTTGTACACAAAAATAGTATATGCAATTTAATTGCATATACTATTCGTGTAAAGTATTTGCTACTACTGGCAAAATAAAAAGGGAGATCTGCTCAGATCCCCCTTTTATAACTTTTAAAATAATTTTTCTACTATGCTCCATGCTATTAAACACCATGCAGGTTGTGTAGTGTTGACAACAAAATATGCCTTCTACGAACAGACCTGGGAAGATTTGCCCATCTTAGCGAAGCGGGCAAAGATTCCAGTCTGTGAGCTAGAATGGCTTATTTTGCATACATAGTTGCTCTCAACTCCGCAACATCCGGACTAGTAATATACTCATCATACGTCATCATCTTATCAATCACACCTTTTGGCGTAATTTCAATGATACGGGTAGCAACCGATTCTGTTAATGCATGATCTCGTGAAGTAAACAATGCTGTACCTTTAAAATCTTTCAATCCGTTGTTTAAAGCGGTGATCGACTCTAAGTCCAGGTGATTCGTTGGCTCATCAAATAACAATAAGTTAGCGTGTTTCAACATCATTTGCGAGAACATGCAACGCATTTTCTCTCCACCTGATAATACCTTCACATTTTTCAATACCTCTTCACCTGAGAATAACATTCTACCTAAGAAACTTCTTACGAATTGCTCATCCTGATCAGTGCCAGAATATTCACGTAACCAGTCTACCAGGTTCTCATCTTTACCTTCAAAATATGGAGAGTTATCGTTAGGGATATCAGCCGTATTAATGGTTACGCCGAACTTAAATTCACCTGTATAGTTCTTTTCACGATTGGTAAGTACGTTATAAAACGCAGTCGTTGCCAAACTGTTCTGAGATAGGATAGAAATCTTATCACCTTTATTCACCATGAAGCTGATGTTTTTAAACATCACTTCACCGTTTAAAGTACAAGATAGGTTCTCTACCTGTAAAATCTGGTCACCAGCTTCTCTACCCAGGTTGTTGAACAAAATTGCTGGGTATTTTCTGCTTGAAGCTTTAATTTCCGAGATATCGATTTTATCCAACGCTTTCTTACGGGAAGTAGCCTGTTTCGATTTCGACGCGTTGGCGCTAAAACGTTGAATAAACTCCTGTAATTCTTTAACCTTTTCTTCCAGTTTTTTATTCTGATCGCCGCGTTGTTTCAAGGCAAGCTGACTAGATTCATACCAGAACGAATAGTTGCCAGAGTAGATGCTCATTTTACTGAAGTCGATATCTACGATATGCGTACAAACTGCATCTAGAAAGTGCCTATCATGGGATACTACCAATACAATGCTTTGATAATCAGCAAGGAAGTTCTCTAACCAGGCAATGGTATCAATGTCCAAATCGTTGGTAGGCTCATCCAGTAACAAGATGTCAGGATTACCAAATAAAGCCTGTGCCAATAACACACGTACTTTTTGGTTACCATCTAACTCTTTTAGTTGTTTATAGTGGTGCTCTTCTTTAATACCTAAGTTGCTCAGCATGGTTGCAGCATTGCTTTCCATGTTCCAGCCGTCCATCTCTGCAAACCTGTTTTCCAGTTCACCGGCACGCTCACCATCTTTATCAGAAAAATCTTCTTTTAAATAGATCGCATCTTTTTCCTTCATGATGTCGTACAATTCCTTGTGCCCCATCATTACCGTTTCAATTACGCTGAATTCGTCAAACTCATAATGGTTTTGTTTTAAAACCGCCATGCGCTCTCCCGGAGTAAAAGCTACCGAACCTGTAGTCTGGTTTACATCACCCGATAAAATTTTAAGAAATGTAGATTTACCTGCACCGTTAGCTCCAATTACACCATAACAGTTGCCATGGGTGAATTTTAAGTTTACATCTTCAAATAAAGTTCTCTTTCCGTAACGGAGTGATAAATTAGAAACTGAAATCATATTGCTGAAAAATAAGCCGCAAAGGTAGTCATAATTTATAAAATGATTTGATTGCAGGCTTATTAAAAATTGTAGTAGCTTTATGTAACATAATTGGAATCAACTAATCTTATGAAGAAATTGAACTAAACGTAATCACATGACATTAACAAGTAATCATAAACTAGTACTCATAGCCAGTCTTGTTTCGGCCGTTTATTTTGGACTGCTATTCAGTAATTTGCTTCAATACGTAAATTCAGTATTGGTTCGCGTCGCGGTTGAGATGTCTGCTATCCCAATGGTGATACTTCAGGGTGTGATCATTGTTTATACATTACGTTGGATTTTTATACAGAAGAATAAGGTTACCATTCAAATCCTTATTCCACTGATCATTTCTATAACATTAGTGGTTTCCATGTTTTTAGTTAAATAATTCAGTAGTTGACTGATCAAACTTTTATTTTTTGAAAAAAGAAGAATTAATTGCAAGACTGGAAACTATTAAGTTCCAGATGGTGGCCGATTGTATGGCTATTGTGGAATGTTATGATTTGGATATTGACGATCTGCTGGATATTACCTTTCACAAAAAGAAGGAGATTGCTTTCAGGGCCGCCTGGATGCTCGAATACATAATGATGCATAAGGCAGCTCGTTTTTGCCCTTATGTAGAAAAGTTATTGGCCCTGCTATCCAAACAGCAGAACCCATCCGCTATGCGGCATTATGTTAAAATTATCGCCCTCATGACTGATAAGAAAGCCTTCCCAATATACAAGGAGCTGGTAAAGCAAATTGATTTTGAACCAGTGATTGAAGTGTTGTTTGCCTGGTTGGTGGACCCAAAAACGCTCGTGGCTGCTAAAGTTCACTGCATGCAGTCGCTGGCAAACCTCACGCCGCGTTACGATTGGATTAAAGAAGATTTAGAAGAAACCATTGATCACCTGATGGGTATTGAGAGCATCGCTTTTTTTGCCAGAGCCAAAATGGTAAAAAAGCAATTGAAAAGAAATCCTATTTTTGCGGGATAGAGGCGCTCGAGCAGATGAATTATGGAAGAAGAAATAACGGTTTTAACCAACATTATACAACGCAGGAGAAGTATATTCCCTGTTAGTTATACCGGGCAGGAGGTTCCTGTAACAGTGATTAAGCAAATTCTGGAAAGCGCAAATTACGCACCTACACATAAACTTACCGAGCCGTGGCGCTTCATTGTATTTAGGAATGAAGGTAAAATAAAGCTAGGAGCTGAGCTGGCACGCTTGTACAAGGAAACAACACCTGTTCATCAGTTTCTGCAGAAAAAATACGACAGCATTATAGAGAAAGCACATCAATCCAGTTGCATCATTACTCTAAATGCGCAACTGACAGCTAAAGTTCCTGAATGGGAAGAGCTTGCTGCCCTGGCCTGCGCCGTCCAAAATATGTCACTCACTGCCGAAGCACTAAATGTAGGTGCTTACTGGAGTTCTCCTGGGATGATTGCAGATTTGAAAGAATATCTTAACTTAGGTGAAACAGAGAAATGTTTTGGCCTCTTTTATATGGGTTATCATAACGAAGAACCAAGAGCAGCCAAACGTACGCCAATTGAAGAGAAAATTAAATGGGTAGAGTCGTAAGCATGAATAAAGAGAATTTGTACCAGTTGTGTTTGAATTTTATCGAACAAAGAATCCAGACTGCCGAAACCGCACTAAAACAGGCGCGTGAGGCCAGTAATGACGATACTAAGAGTAGTGCAGGTGATAAATACGAGACCAGTAGGGAAATGATGCAGCAGGATATTGATCGTAACAAAAGGTTGTTGATGGATGCCCAGGAGAATTTTAAAGTATTGGAAGCTTTAGAAAATATCCCTAGCGCTGATGTGGCAAGGGCCGGAAGTTTGGTTTATACCAATGAGGGTACGTTTTACATTAGTATAAGTGCCGGACAACTCAATACTGATGAAGGGGTTGTTTTTGCTATTTCTGCAGCTTCGCCAATTGGTAAGCTACTACTTGGAAAGAGAAAAGGAGATAGCTTTACTTTTAACGGAAAAAACTACCTCATAAAAGAGGTAGCTTAAATTCTATTTAAAACTTTTATTGATGCTATTGTATAGATTTCGGGCTGTGTAAGTGCCGGGATCTATAATGCGTCTGATGGTATACATCGGGTAGCTCTCGTCGCGCTTGGTCGACAATATAAAGGCGGCCTTAATGCCATGCTCCTTTAATTTTGCTAAGCCAGATGCTTTGAACACGCCGTATGGATAAGCAAAATACTCAACTTTCTTTCCCGTAATTGCTTCCAGGGTTCTGGATGGTTTATCGATCTGAACTTCCCAATCCTCATCCGTAAACTGGGCGAAGTTTTTATGATTCCAGGTATGACTGGCAATCACATGCCCATCGTCAGAAAGCTCTTTAATCTGGGCTTTGTTCATGTACCGTGGGCGACCAATGGAAACGGTCATGATAAAAAATACTCCTCTAAAGCCATTCTTTTTTAATTCTTTAGCACCAACAGTATATTGATCCAAATCGGTATCATCAAAAGTGATCATGATGGGCTTTTCGGGTAGGGCAGTGCCATAGTTCAGGTAATCGTGCAGCTGATCTGGTAAAATGGTATGGTAGCCACTATCAGCTAGCATTTTCATATGCTCGGCAAATTTAGCTGGCGGCATAATATCGTCATGTGCACGCTTGGAGTCGCTGACTTTCCAATCTCTTATCTGGTGGTAGCAAAGCACCGGAACTTCCTTTTTATTTAAAATTTCCGCTGCGGTAGCTTCTTTCTTACCGGCCCCATCAAGATTGGGTTCTACTGTTTCATTATTGGAGGTAGCCAGTTCGGTATTGCCAAGTTTGCTTTGGATGGCGTTAGTGCAGGCAGCTGTGCATAACACAGCTGCTGTAATAAGGGTGAAAAACGTAATTTTCATTAATGATTTGCTAAAATTAATTAGCCTTAAAAGCTTTTAACGATGCTGTTGTGTAATGTTTTAGGGCTCCAGTATCCACTGGCGATGATTCTTCTAATGGTAAATAACGGATCATTCTGATCCCGTTTATCAGCCAGTGAAAAGGCCATTCTGAAACCACGTTTTTTAAGTTCAGGAATACCTTCAGCATTCCATAAACCAAACGGATAAGCAAACTCGGTCATTTTCTTTCCGGTAATCTCTTCCAGTTTTTTTGTTGGCTTATCTAACTGCTCTTCCCAGTCTTTACCCTGGTATTTCTTGAAGTTCTTGTGGTCGTAAGTATGGCTGCCAATTACATTTCCTTCATCAGATAATTGTTTAATCTGTTCTTTAGTCATGTAATCTACAAACTTGCCTTTCTTACCAATGGTAACGGTCATGATAAAATACACAGCCTTGAAGCCATATTTTTTAAGGGTAGGAGCGGCTACAGTAAACTGATCCATATCCGTATCATCAAAAGTAAACATGATCGGTTTTGAAGGTAGCGGGGCGCCCGTATTTAAATAAGCATACAGCTGATCAGGTAAGATTGAATGGTAACCACTGTCGGCAAGCATTTTGATCTGATCTTTAAAGTTTTGTACCTCAACAATGTAGTCTTTACCTACTTTTCCATCTGTAGGTTTCCAGTTACGTACCTGGTGATAGCACAATATCGGAACCTGTTTTCTGGCTAATATCGTTTTTGCATCTGCTACTTTTATTTTAGATACATCAACAGCGGGTGTCTGTGTATCGGCTGTTGCAGTACCTGTCGTTTCTTCTGTAGGGGTAACAAGCTTATCTGTTGCAGCTGAGCTTGTTTGCGATTTGCTTTGGCAACCGGCAACAAGAATTGTGGCTGCTGCGATAAAAGGTAAAAAATGCTTATTCATAGGATCTTCTTTGATGCAAAACTAAAAAATCAAACTTAATAAAAGATAGCTAACGTATTTATTACAAACAAATTTATCCCTTCCATTATATAAATCAATATTTTTATCGGCTTAACCCTAACTTATAATGAATAAACTTTACCTGCCATTAGCTGCAGTACTGTCTTTGCTCTCTATCGATTCTACAGTAAATGCCCAAACCAAAACATTTACAATTACCGAAACTGTAGCCCAAGCGCCGAAAGCTAATTATCAGCTTGCTTCCAGGTTCTCGCCTAATAAGCTTAGAAAAATGATCTATTCTACTGCTGTAGATCCGCACTGGCTTAAACTATGTAACCGCTTCTGGTACGAGTACGAAACTCCTGCCGGAAAAGAATGGTACCTGGTTGATCCTGCAAGTAAAAAGAAAACCAAAATATTTGATAAAGCAGCACTTGCAGCCTCCATCACCAACATCATCAGAGATCCTTTTGATGCGGAGCACCTGCCTTTGCAGAACTTAAAATTCGCTGCGGATGAGAAGAACATCACCTTTGAGGTGGTAAGTACCATCGACGAGTTGAAAAAAGACCGCAAGGATAAAAAAGCTGCCGATTCTATGGAGAAGAAGATCTTTTATTTTAACTATGAGATCAGCAAAGCAAAGCTTACTGAAGTCCCTAATTATACCAAGCCTAAGGCTAAACCAGGATGGGGATCAGTAGCTCCGGATTCTTCGGCAATTGTCTTTACCAGAAACTATAATTTGTATTGGATGGATAAGGAAAACTATAAGAAGGCTGTTAAAAATGAAGAAGACAGCACGATTGTAGAGCACCAGCTGACTAAAGATGGTGTTAAATTCTATTCCTATGGTAGCAATGGGGATGGTGAGAATAACGAGGAAAACGAAAAGAACAATAAAAAAAGGCGACCAGCCTATGTGATGTGGTCGCCTGATGCTAAACATTTCGTACTAAACAGGGCCGATTCACGTAAAGTGAAAGACCTGTGGGTGATCAATAATGTGGCTGCTGGCCGACCAACACTGGAGACTTATAAATACCAGATGCCGGGCGAAAAGGAATCTGCAATAACGGAGATTCTGTTGTTCAACTTTGCTTCAAAAACCTATAAAAAGCTAAATACAGCGGCATTTAAAGATCAAACGGTATCGGTATGGTCGGCACCTTTGTTAAACAAAGACCGCGATAATGAATTCAGGCCTTCGGTATGGTTGGGTAATAACAGTAAAGTGTATTTTCAACGTACCAGCAGGGATTTAAAACGTATAGACGTATGTATGGTCGACATCAACACAGGGGTGGTTACACCTTTAATTGATGAACGCTTTAATACTTATGTAGAGGTTACCCGTCCGGGATTGGTAAACGACGGAAAGGAGTTAATCCACTGGTCGGAACGCGATGGCTGGGCACACTTTTACCTGTTCGATGGTAATGGTAAACTAAAAAATCAAATCACCAAAGGCGCTTTCCATTGCGAAGAGATTGTAAATATCGACGCAAAAAACAGAGTGCTTTACTTTACTGCAAATGGCAGGGAGAGCAAAGAAGATCCATATTACCTGCATTTATACCGCATCAACTTTGATGGATCAGGTATTAAATTGTTGAATCCAGGTGATTTCGATCATGCCATCAGCATGAGCGATGATGCAAGGTTCTTTGTAAACAACTTTTCCAGAGTAAACACGGCCCCTAAATCTACTTTGGTGGATAACAACGGCAGGGTAGCGATGAATCTGGAAACGGCGGATTTGTCGTTATTAATGGCCACAGGCTATAAATTTCCTGAGCCATTTAAAGTAAAAGCTGATGATGGGGTTACTGATATTTATGGGGTAATGTATAAGCCTTTCGACTTTGATCCCAATAAGAAATATCCGGTTATCGAATATGTATATCCTGGCCCGCAAACAGAAGCTGTAAATAAAGCGTTCAGCAAAAGTATGGATCGTACAGATCGCCTTGCACAGTTTGGTTATGTTGTACTTACTGTAGGAAACAGAGGTGGAAACCCTGCCCGTTCAAAATGGTACCATACTTACGGTTACGGTAATTTAAGGGATTACGGTTTGGCTGATAAAAAAGCGGCAGTAGAGCAATTGGCAGATAAATATTCATTCATTAATGCCAATAAAGTGGGTATTACCGGTCACTCAGGTGGCGGTTTTATGTCTACAGCAGCTATGTTGGTTTATCCTGATTTTTTCAAAGCTGCGGTATCTAATGCAGGTAATCATGACAATAGTATTTATAACCGTTGGTGGAGTGAAAAACACCATGGTGTAAAAGAGGTGGTGTCGGCTAAAGGTGATACTACATTTACCTATAACATTGATAAGAATCCTGATCTGGCCAAAAACCTGAAAGGACATTTATTGCTGATGACCGGTGATGTGGACAATAACGTGCACCCTGCTAATACCATCAGAGTTGCTAACGCGTTGATGAAAGCCGGTAAAAGGTTTGAAATGGTGATGGTTCCTGGTCAGCGTCATGCCTTTGGTGAGCTTACAGAATACACTTTCTGGAAGCTGGCAGACCACTTTAATAAATACCTGATTGGTGATTTCTCTCAAACAGAACAAATTAATATCCTGGAAATGGATAGAGAAGTGGAACGGAAACGTTAAGCAAATCTCTTTTACTCGGAAAAAGAAAGGCCCTTCGCTATTGCAAAGGGCCTTTTCTCTAACCAAACTTAACCTATATTATGAATTCTTCTCTTAGAAGTGGAACATTACACCTAATTTAGGAGTGACAGTGCTTGCATCTAAACCAAATGAATCAACTTTAGCTTTGTTTCCTGTAGCTGCGTCTTTAACAGTATAGTTGTTGTAACCTAATCCATCAACTGAAACCTCAATACCAACTCTTTTTGTAGGATAGAAGGCAAAACCAGGAGCTAATTGAACACCAATGCTAGTAGTTGTACCTACTTTATTACCTACATCACCAGTAGCTTCGTCAACGTGTTTAATGTCTCCGAAAGCCATAGGAACTGATAATTGTCCGAAAAATTTGAACTGATCAGATAATCCTACATAGTAACGGCCAAATGGAGCAACTACAAATGCCTGGTTTAAAACTTCTTCACTTACTTGTTTGTTGTATTCATAACCAACACCAGTACCGATAGCAAAGTTATCACTGATAAAGTATCCTGCTGACGGAACAATGTTAAATCTGAAATCTGCTTTACTTGCACCTTTTTCTTTTGTAGAGTTTAAACCTACGCTACCTCCTAACAAAAATTTACCCTTTTCTGTTTGTGCCTGAGTGCTAAATGCTAATGCTGAAACTGCAACTAATGATAATAACAACTTTTTCATATTCGTATTTTTTTAATTTATAATGAGGTCATTTTATTTATCTACATACTGACCATTTACGGTATATAGTCAATGTATATGCCAATTGAAAACCCTATTAATTGATTGAAATGGCTGTTTTTGTGTAATTTGCTTATTCATAGGTGGATAAATATTTTCGTTGGATTGTTTATTATTTTGGGATGACAATCCGATTTGAAATGTGACAAATTAGCGTCTGTAAAAACAGACGGTTTGACTTTTATTGTAATTTTGTCAGTAGTTTAGTTGTCTGGTTTTACAGACATGTTGACAAAAACATGGGTGCTTCATGTGAATTTTGTCTCAGAAAAACATAAATTAATAAATCATTGTGCTCCTTTAGGTGTTTATAGTAATATGAGATTATTAATAGAAAGAAAACCGGTCAAAGTATATCCGGATCCGAAGCGGGTTATCGCTAGATTCTTTTTTAATGGAGATGAACGGGCAGTGCAGGTCATTAAGCATGTAATGGCACTTTCAGATAAGGATGTTTTTAACCTCATCTCTCCTTTATTACAGGAGTACTCTAAACGACACCGTAATATTACTAAAATACTCATCCGTCACTGCAAAAAGGTGATATTTTGTATTGAAAGGGCAGGCTTTGATTTCGAGGCCCTTGATAAGTATCAAAAACTGTTAATAGGATCCTATTTTACACACGAATACTCCATTGAATCTGCTGCTTTTTTTAATCCCTCCATTGTAGAAGATCCGGATCAGTCGGAGCTTGTGGAAGGCGAAAAGAGGTTAATCATTAGCTTTAGAGCGGTAGGCGAGGGGCACATCTCATCAGTCGTATTCAGAAGGGCATTGATAGACCGCGATCATAACATTACTGTGATTCCGGTAGGGAATTATATCGATGAGGCCGAGGTGATAAAAAATGCGATCTACAATAAGAAACTGTTTCTTAAAAAAGCAGCCGATTCAAGAATCAATATTGAGGTTTTGGATGAAGTGGGCGCCAAGCTTAATGATAAATTTGATTATGCCACACTTAGAAAAATAAGTCTTGATGGGAAGAACCTTCAGGAAAATGAATTGAAGAAATTAGAGTATGATAAGATACTTTGGCTGTCAGATACTTATCACGAGATTAGCTTTTCGAGGGACACTGATATTTCAGACCGTATAATTTACCCTATTTCTGAGTTTGAACGCAAGGGAATAGAGGATGCCAGGTTTGTACGCTTTGTAAAGGATGATGGTAGTGTTGTTTTTTATGCCACTTACACCGCATACGACGGCGCTATGATTATGCCTAAACTGCTCCAAACCACAGATTTCTATGATTTTAAAATCAGCCCTCTGCACGGTATTGGCGCTCAGAATAAAAATCTTGCCCTGTTCCCGCGTAAAATTAATGGTAAATACGCCATGATGTCGCGTATAGATGGCTGGAATAATTATTTGATGTATTCTGATAAACTAACGGTATGGGATAACCCCGTGAAATTACAGGCACCGGTGTTTCCATGGGAATTTATACAAATCGGTAATTGTGGCTCACCAATAGAAACAGCAGCCGGCTGGCTGGTGATCACGCATGGGGTAGGCCCAATGCGTCGCTATTGTTTGGGCGCCAGTTTGTTCGATCTGAATGATCCTTCTATTGAAATAGGCCGTTTAAACGAGCCGCTAGTCATACCAAATAAAGACGAACGTGAAGGTTATGTCCCTAATGTATTGTATTCCTGCGGCTCTATTATCCATAATGGGGAATTGATCATCCCATACGGCTTGTCTGATTATTGTTCTTCCTTCGCCGGCGTAAAAATAGACCTCCTGATAAAGAAATTGAAAAGCTCTAACTGTGCCATTGCGAAGCAAGAGGCAGAGGGAGCTGTCATCAAAAATAATTTATCAGTTTAGTACCTGTTTCTGCGCCGCCATCAGGTCGTCAATTTTAATGTATTCATATTCCATGGCTTTTAATACCATCAGATGCGAAATCCAATAAGCCAATGTGCTTTCTGCACCTTGGTTTCGGTTTACGCCCTGGGGCCGTAATCCATCTCCACAACCTTTTGTTTCATGATCGAATAGTGGAAGATGCAGGCTGTTTTCTCCCAAAAACCATTGGTAACATACATGCATTTGACTGATATAGGTCATATCCTGGGTAATTTCATAAGCCTTGAAGTACATCAATACCATGGCCATTGTTTCTATGGCCTGCTGGTCATATAGAGCCATTTTACCGCCATTTTTATGTAGCCAGCCGTCATTCCCTACCGGATTTAAGTAACCTTGTGACAGCGTTTTCTGACTCAGGAATTCCATACTTTCCAGAGCAATACCGAGTGATTCGGCATCTTTAGTGGTTTGATAATGGCAAAACAGTGCAAGTGGAAGAATGGCATTGTCATAGGTCATTTTTTCTTCAAACCATTGCCAGTGCCCGTGCGAATTTACAATAAAGGATTCTTTCAAAGGTTTAGCCAGGAGGTCAAACTGATCTTTGATCTGCTCATCATCAGGATGCGCCTTCAGGTAGCTAGCCAGCCCGATCATGGTGTTGGCTATGCCCCTCAGGTGTTTAAGGTTTTTAAAATGGGGCACCGATTTTCTGAACAGTTCTCTTCCAAATTCGCGGTACGAATTATTTGGGGCATTGTCAATCAGATAACCTAACGACCAGATGGTACGTCCAAAGGAATCTTCCGAACCAATCTCATCCAGGTATTCCCTGCTATAACTTAAGAAATTCCTGAAGCTACCATCATCGTGTTGCATATATTGGATGTAACTTAAGTATACAGGTAGCAATTCCAGCGCTACTTTACTTTTGTTTTGCTGATAAGCCATAATCGCCATGATCAGTGCTCTCGCATTGTCGTCCAGGCAATAGCCCTCTTTAAGATTTGGAATGCCATATTTGGCATGCTGCACAATCCCGGTGTCATCCGTTAACCTTTGTATATGGGCAAGGTTGAAGGAAGGCATTTCATCCGGATTTATAATATGTTTATCTTTTTCTTTTTTGATAAGTGATTTAGTAAGCGCTTCACTTAAGAGTTCGACGAATATCTTTCCTATCACAGGCCAACGCAAATTTAGTCCATATTTATAAGCGTTTGTTTTTAGCTGGTTTAATTTTTCAGGGGCTTCAAACAACTCATTTACAATTGTTGCCAGCGCATTGGTATCTTTGAAATCAAACAATCTACCTCTGTCCTCTGCTAATAACTCCAGCGCATGCCAGTATGGAGTTGAAATTACCGCTGCACCCGACCCAACAGCATAGGATAAGGTTCCACTTGTAATCTGTGTTTCGTTTAAATAGGGGGTGATGTACATATCGCAAGCCGTTAAATAGTCAAACAGCTCTTTTTCCGTTACAAACTTGTTAATGAAAGTAAGGTGGTTTTCAACGTTTAGTTTTCGCGCCAGTTTCTTCAGACTGTCGCGGTATTCCTCACCCGAATTACGGATTACGCCAGGGTGTGTAGCACCGAGAACGACATACATGGTATCAGGATTTTTTGCAACGATTTTTGGTAAGGCCTCAATTACGGTCTCCAGTCCTTTATTCCGACTGAGCAGTCCGAAAGTAAACAACACCTTTTTATTTTTAAATGGGAGCGATGCTTTAACCGGATTCACATCTACAGACTCCAGATCCGGAACACCATGCTCAATTAGCTTAATCTTGTTAAAAGGAATGCCATAAATGCTGGTTAAAAAGCCTACAGCCCTATGACTCATCACTACAATCCTTGCAGAGTGCTTTGCAATTTCCCTGATGATGGTCAGCTGCATATAACTCGGCTCCTTCAGTATCGTATGTAAAATGGTGATCAGTGGTTTTTTTAACCTTGCAATCAGTGGAAGTATAAACACGCCATTCTCGCCACCAAAAATTCCAAATTCATGCTGCAAAATACAAGTGTCTACCACGCTGGTATTGATGTAGTCTGCCGCCCGGCGATAATCCTTTTGGTTTTCTTGTCTGATTTTGTATTTAACCTCTGGGGGATACTCGTAGGTATCCAAATGCTCCGAATCATTCATGGCAACGACAAAGCTTTCTTCTGAATTTGCTGTTTTATCGGAACCGATAGCCTGAATCAGGTTGTAATTGAACGTAGCTATGCCACATTCACGTGGTGGAAAGGAGGATATATAAGCTATTTTCATGAGTTAAGGGGTTAACAACAGGTCTGCCAATTATAAACAGTTGTTAGCCGAAATTGTTCTAATGAAATTGTCTTATATATGTAATTTAAGAGAAACTTTTTAAATAAGAACGGGGAGTCCTGTTGTAATCAGGTTCCCCGTTTTATTTTGAGGGCGAATAGGAATTAGAAATGGAAGTATACGCCGATTTCTGGTTTAAAAGTATCTATGCCAATCTTAAATTCTTCGCCATTTTCTTTAAATGAGGTAGAAGCTTCATCGCTTTCTGATTTCGAGAAACCTTTTTGGTAGCTCAGCATGGGGAAGGAGAATTCAATAGCCAGTTTTTTAACCGGAAAGAAGGCCAGGCCTGGTTTAGCTGCTACACCAAATCCTTTAAATTTGTAATCTGGGTTGTACGCGTACGCTTGATCCTCGGAGAAAACATACTTTGAATCGCCAATATTTCCATTAATGGCTACCTCAGTGAAAATCTTGAACTTTTCAGAAATATTGAAATAGTACCTGGCAAAAGGAGCCAGGCCGTAGCTTTGTCGTGTTTGTTTGCTCTGAATTTTATTACCATCTAAAACATTTGCGTTTGATTTTGATATAGTATGATTGTAAATTAAGCCAAGTCCAATTGCCAGATTATTGTTAACGAAGTAACCGGATCTTAAAGAAGCGTAAGAATAATTCATTTTTTGCTCATTTTGTCCGATTTTATATTTATGCGTGCTAAATGAAACATTTCCACCTAATATTATTGTTCCTTTTTCTGTCTGGGCCTTAGCCTGGAGGCTAAAAATGCATAACAATACTGCGAAAATTAATATGTTCTTCATGTTGTCTTTTTTGAGGGGATTAATTAATATGCAGCATTAAAAATGGTAGTTCACGCCAATAGATGGATTGAATGAGCTCAAACCGAAAGTAAAAGCGTCATATTTAAATGAAGTTGTTTCGGGCATTTCTGGTGTAATTTTTTGAGTAAAGTAGCTCACCAGCGGGAATGAAAATTCAATGGCCCATTTTTTAGCAGGGAAAAATGCAAGTCCGGGACTTATTCCGGTGCTGTAAGTATTATGTTTGCTTTTAGTAGCTCCTGATTTTCCATGCTCATTTACCTCTTTTTCCTTTCCGAATGCAGCTTGAACATTAAAATCCCCAAAAAACTTGAAGTTATCTGCGATTTTTGCGTAATACCTCACAAAAGGTGCTATGCCATAATAGGTGTGTTGATTGCCCATATCAAGGGTGTTGTTGTCATTAATAGTGCCCTTCACTTTTGATATGGAATAGTTTAAAGTTGTACCAACAGCCCAATTGTCGCTTACCAGATACCCAATTCTCGGACTTAGTCCAAAAACTGTTTTTCTTCCTGATCCCTGATTGTCTTGATTTGATGTGCTGAAATTTACACCACCTCCTAATAAGAATTTTCCTTTTTCTGTTTGAGCGTTAGTTGAGAACGCAATGGCGCATAGCATGGCCATGATGAATAGTTTGTTTTTCATTTTCATTTGTGTTTGTGTTAATCAATAGTAGAAATAAAAAACAATATTTTTCTTTTGTAACAAGAATATCTTACAAATAAAAAACCGCAGGTTTTGCAGAATTAATCATCTGCAAACCTGCGGTTAATAAAATATTGAATAACCTTATTTGTTGTTTAAGAACACAAACTGGTGGTCAAACATATCCAACTTGATCTTGCTGTCTTTATCCACTTTACCGGATAATATTTCCTTAGACAACTCATTTAGTATGCGTTTCTGTATGACGCGTTTCAATGGTCGGGCACCAAATTGTGGGTCGTAACCCAATTCTGATAACCAGTCTAAAGCTTCCGGAGTGGCTTCAATCTCAATACCCATTTCAGCAAGTGTATCCTGAACATGTCTAAATTGCAAGCTCACAATATCCCTCAACTCATTACGGTTAAGTGGAGTGAACATAATCAACTCATCAATCCTGTTTAAAAACTCCGGACGGATGGTTTGTTTCAGCAATTCAAAGAGTTCATTCTTTGTTTTTGCAATTACCTCGTCATGATTTTGATCATTAAGGTCTTTAAAATTATCCTGTATCAGGTGTGAACCTAAATTTGAAGTCATGATGATAATGGTGTTCTTAAAGTTCACCACGCGGCCTTTATTGTCCGTTAAACGGCCATCATCCAGTACTTGTAATAGGATGTTAAATACATCCGGATGTGCTTTTTCAATCTCATCCAGTAATACTACCGAATACGGTTTACGTCGCACGGCCTCTGTCAGCTGTCCGCCTTCATCATAGCCCACATAGCCCGGAGGCGCACCAATCAATCGCGAAACAGAATGGCGTTCCTGGTATTCACTCATATCAATCCTTGTCAGCGCATTTTCATCGTTAAACAGGAATTCTGCAAGCGCTTTAGCCAGCTCAGTTTTACCCACACCCGTTGTGCCCAGGAAGATAAACGAACCAATAGGTTTTCGTTTGTCCTGTAATCCGGCACGCGACCTGCGTATGGCATCAGATATGGCTTCGATAGCCTCATGCTGACCCGCAACACGTTTGTGTAACTCATTTTCGAGGTTCAGTAGTTTCTCACGTTCACTCGAAATCAGTTTAGTTACCGGTATGCCGGTCCACCTGCCCACTACACCCGCAATGTCATCAGCCGTTACTTCTTCTTTCAGCATGCGGCCCTCAACCTGCTGACTCTCCAGTTGTGCTTTTAGTTTTTCAACTTTATCCTGAGATTCTTTTATCTTGCCATAGCGGATTTCAGCAACCTTTCCATAATCACCTGCCCGTTCGGCCTGATCAGCTTCCAGCTTATAGTTT
Source organism: Pedobacter nyackensis (assembly GCF_900176505.1). Taxonomy (GTDB): domain Bacteria; phylum Bacteroidota; class Bacteroidia; order Sphingobacteriales; family Sphingobacteriaceae; genus Pedobacter; species Pedobacter nyackensis. The sequence continues at coordinate 705,952 of NZ_FWYB01000001.1, forward strand.
TCAATCTGCTCCGACTCGTTGTTAATGCTATCTACCAGGTCTTTTTCACCCTGCCATTTGGCTTTTATCTCATCCCTTTCGGCAGAGATATTGGCAATCTCCTCGGCTAAGGCCTGCACCTTTTTAGCATCGTTTTCTCTCTTGATGGCCTCACGTTCTATCTCCAGCTGCATGATCTTACGGTTCAGCTCATCCACTTTCTCTGGTACGCTATCCATCTCCATACGAAGCTTAGCAGCAGCCTCATCCATTAAGTCGATCGCTTTATCTGGTAAAAATCTGTCGGCAATATAGCGCTGCGACATTTCTACCGCCGCAATAATAGCCTCATCTTTAATCCGCACCTTGTGGTGGGTTTCATAGCGCTCCTTCAACCCGCGGAGGATAGAGATCGCATCCTGGGTATCCGGCTCATTAACCATTACCTTTTGAAAACGACGTTCTAAAGCTTTGTCCTTTTCTATGTATTTCTGGTACTCATCCAGGGTAGTGGCACCTATTGCGCGTAAATCACCACGTGCCAATGCAGGTTTCAAAATGTTTGCTGCATCCATAGCACCCTCACCACCACCGGCACCCACCAAAGTGTGGATCTCATCAATAAATAGGATGATATCTCCGTCGCTTTGCGTTACCTCTTTAATTACCGCTTTCAAACGTTCCTCAAACTCACCCTTATATTTGGCTCCTGCAATCAAAGCGCCCATATCTAAGGAGTAAACAATCTTTGATTTCAGGTTGGTAGGGATGTCTCCTTTAATGATCCTGAAAGCAATACCTTCAGCGATGGCAGTTTTACCAACACCAGGTTCACCAATCAGTATCGGGTTGTTTTTAGTCCTCCTTGAAAGAATCTGGATCACTCGCCTGATTTCTTCATCACGACCAATGATAGGGTCCAGTTTGCCTGATTCGGCATATTCGTTTAAGTTACGTGCATATTTATTTAATGCGTTGTAAGTAGCTTCTGCATTCTGATCCGTAACATGGTTATCACCCCGCAAAGCGATGATCGCTTTTTTAAGGTCTTTCTCTGTTACCCCCTGATCTTTTAGAAGCTTCGACGTATTGTCGTTTACTGAAAGTAAGCCCATCAATACGTGCTCAACTGAGACAAACTCGTCTTTAAATTCCTTTAAATAGGATTGCGCTTTCTGCAAAGCCGAGTTGCTTCCAGAAGTTAAATACGGACTGCTACCCGTAACTTTAGGGAATTTCTCAATCTGTGTATCTAATTGCTGATTTAAAACATTTAGATTCACATTCAGCTTCTTTAATACATAAGAAACTACGTTTTCATCAACAGTAAGCAGCCCTTTTAAAATGTGGGCTGTCTCAATAGCCTGTTGCTGATTGCCTTGGGCTATTTCAGAAGCCTGTTGAATCGCTTCCTGTGCTTTTATAGTGAAGTTATTGAAGTTCATGCTTATCTTTAAACAAAGTAAATGCCGCCTTGTTTTTTTAATAATTATCGGAAATTTTGTCGCTTTTTTGGAGCTGATGCTGACTAATTTACCGATAATTAACCAACTTATATGAAATAATGTCTTCTTTTAGTAAAGCGATGTAGCGTTAAGCGGCAGGCTTTCTCTATATAGACACAAAGCCTTGCATAAGCCCGATTTCCTTTCTATTTTGGATAAATTTCCCGTCCTTTGGGGCTTAAATGAAAGAATTTATACGATTATATCTTGATGCCTACAAAGGTCTTTCCGCTCCGGCATGGATGCTGGCGTTGGTCATGCTGATCAACAGGAGCGGAGCAATGGTGATCCCTTTTTTAGGCGTATACATGATTAATCATTTGAATTTTAGTCTGGAGGATACCGGAACAGTTTTAAGCTGTTTTGGTATTGGCGCTGTTGCCGGATCCTTTTTAGGCGGCTGGTTAACGGATAAAATAGGACATTTTAAAGTGCAACTGGTGAGTTTGATTTTAACAGTACCTATGTTCTTTCTTTTACCCGAACTCAATACCGTGGTAAAACTGGCGGTAGGTGTTTTTATCCTCAGCATTATTTCGGAAACATTCCGACCGGCAAACTCGGTTTCTATCGCCTATTATTCAAAGCCAGATAATGTGATCAGGTCGTTTTCTTTAAACAGGATGGCCTTAAACCTGGGCTTTTCTATCGGTCCTGCATTGGGTGGTTTCCTTGCTGCGGTATCTTATACCTTCCTGTTTTATGGTAATGCCGTTGCCGCATTCTTTTCGGCACTGTTGTTTTTTCTTTATTTCCGCAACCGTAAGGGAAATGAGAAGAAAGAAGTAATCGCCACTGAAGCTACCAGTAATGACCCTAAAGCAGATAGATCTCCCTATAAAGACCTGCTCTTTATGCTGTTCAGCATCCTGAGTTGCATATTTGCCATATGCTTTTTTCAATTGCTCAGTACGCTGCCGCTATATTACCGAACTGTTTACCAGCTTACAGAGGCCAATATTGGTGTAATCCTTGCTTTTAGCGGATTTGTAGTGTTTCTATTGGAAATGTTGCTGGTTCACATTGCCGAGAAAAGGATGACCGCCAGGGCCGTAATTGTATGGGGTGCGTTGTTGTGCGGCTTGTCTTTCCTGATCTTGAATCTTGCACATGGCATCTGGGTATTGTACGTGGCCATGTTTGTATTCTGTATTTCCGAAATTCTGGCTATGCCATTTATGGCTACGGTTACTTTGCAACGATCTTCTTTAAAAACCAGAGGTGCCTATATGGGCGTTAATGCTTTGTCTTTTTCAGCTGCTCATATCTTCTCACCATTTGTAGGAACAAGAGTTGCTGCGGTATATGGATTTGAGACTTTGTGGTATGGTACGGCTATTACATTGTTGTTAACGGCTATCGGATTTCTAATTGTGATGAAAAAGATGCGCTTATCCACTTTTTAAGGTAACAATTTAGGGCTTGGGTTGATATGATGTAAACCTAACCTTAAATGTTATGAAAAAGCTCATCTCTACCCTGGCCAGCATTCCATTTTCTATCTTTGCACAGCAGTTCCCCGAAGTCCCTATGTGCTTTCAGGCATTAAAAACGATACTATCCCTTTTTGCCTTCAAAAGTGGTTTTAAAACCTTACTGGCAATGGACATGAGAACCCATGCCTGTGCATTTAACAGCGAAAAGCCGATAGTCATTAACAGGGTAGGGTGCAGGGCCTGGATGGCTGGTATTACTTATCGTATTTCCTTATGGGAACTGGGCGAGGAGCGGTCGCTCGGTACCTGTTTGGTGTGTCCGGGAGATACAAACACTATTGAATTCTTTTCCTTAAAATATCCAGTAGCTATACAACCCGGAAAAACCTATTACATCACGCGTACGTATGTAAGTGGTGGATTAAATGATAACGCTACCGATCATGTAGGTTGGTTGAGTAGTAAAGATGGCGGATCAATTTATCCTATAAAACAACAAAGCATTACTTTAATCCATGGTTTTTTTAGTGATGATGAGCATCCTTTGCAAAGCGATAGTGCATCGAACATCAGAACCAGTACGCTACTGCCTTTTATTGATTTTGAATATACCCTGCAGTGCCCATGAAAAGGGCTGTACCATGTGAATGATACAGCCCAATTATATTTTATGCTCGTGTTATCGAGCTTTTAAACCTTACTATTTTAATATTTCTGCTAACCTTGCTGTTTGATGATCAGCCAATTTTTGTAACGGCCCTGCAGCTAGCATTTTCATCATCATGTTCAGGTCTGCTGAGATGATGTGTTTTGCTATAGTACCACCTTTACCATTATCAGCTACAGTCCATTTTAATTCCAGATCAAAAGGTGCTTTTTCTGTCGGAACTGCGATCAGTTCCTGGTTTTCGGTACGACTGGTAATTTTGATACTCAGTTTAGCCATATTTTGTATGGTAAAGCTGGCATCATCTTCAGTCGACGACCAGTTATAGATATTCTCAGGCATCAATTGCTGATGATTGTTCATATCTGCTAAAAAAGCATAAACTTTTTCTACCGGTAAATTTACTTCGGTGGTACTTTCAATAACTGTCATTATAATCAGTTTAGTGTTCTATTTCGTTAGTCCATTCAGCTGGGTTTCTACGCCATTTTGTTAAAAGATCTACATCTTTCTGTGCGATAAAACTATGTTCAGCTGCGTAATCAATCAGCGTATTGTAATTAGAAAGTGTGGCATAACGACATTTAGATGCAGCGAAGTTCTCATCAGCCTGATCAAAACCATAAGTAAATATAGCAACCAGTCCGGCAACAGATAATCCTGCATTTCTTAATGCATCAACTGCCTGTAAACTGCTTTTTCCTGTTGAAATCAAATCTTCAATTACTACTACACGTTGTCCTTCAATGATTTCACCTTCAATCAGACTTCCTGTACCGTGTTCTTTTGCTTTAGCTCTTACATAAGCAAATGGTAATCCCAGTTCCTGAGCAACCAATGCACCCTGAGGGATACCGGCAGTGGCCACACCAGCAATTAAATCTACAGATCCAAATTCTTCCTGAATCAATTGAGTAAGTTTTTGTCTGATGTAAGTTCTAACAGATGGATGGGAAAGGGTGATCCTATTGTCACAATAAATAGGGGATTTCCAACCTGAAGCCCATGTAAACGGGTTGTTTGGTTGTAACTTTATTGCTTTTATTTGTAATAAAAATTCAGCTACCTTTAATTCAATATCACTTTTATTATACATGGCGCAAAAATACAGATTTCTTTACAATTTGTGCTAACACTGCTATAAACTAGTTACATCGTGGGCTTCAAAATCAAGAAAATGCTGGGTTAAATAATTAATTCCTATGTGGGCAAATATCGTTAATTAATATTGGCGTTAAAAGCTGTTTTTTGACTTGCACTGATAATCAGTGTTATAAAGAATTTGCAAAGCTTTTACTGAACTAATTGTGCCGCACAGTAATAAGAACTTTTATGATATTTCGTTGACCATCCCCGCGCAGCCTATGCCGCGAAATTATATTCTGTTTTAGTGGGCGTTTTTGGTGGAAACAACCATAGTTTCCGAAGGACTAGCCTTTTTCAATCCGTCTGTAGAGATTAGCTTTTGACAAGCGCAAAAGCTTCCGGTTTTATATGAGAGAAATTAAAATAGAAAAGTCTATTACCAATAGAAGCGAGGATTCTATTGATCGTTATCTTCAGGAGATTTCAAAGTATCCATTGCTTTCCGTTGATGAGGAGGTGATTTTAGCAAAAAAGATCCGCTCGGGTGATGCAATGGCATTACAACGATTGGTGAATTGTAATTTGAGGTTTGTGGTTTCAGTAGCTAAGAAGTATGCTATAGAAGGGGTGTCGCTGGCCGATTTGATTTCGGAAGGGAACATTGGTTTGGTGAAGGCTGCCGAGCGCTTTGATGCAAGTCGTGGATTCAAATTCATATCCTATGCAGTATGGTGGATCAGACAGGCAATTCTGCTCAGCCTGGGGGCATATAAGCGAATGATCCGCCTTCCCATGAATCAGCTGACTGGCGTTATGGATCTATTCAAAGCCGAGTGTGTACTGGAACAACGCCTGCATCGTTTGCCGACCGTAAACGAGTTGGCTGAATTTATGGGCGTGGCCCATGAACGGATCCTCGAATATTGGTCTTATTCGCCCATTACCTTTTCTCTGGATAGCCCCTCGAACAATGATGAAGATGAATGGATGACTGTCAGGAAAGATCCAGTTGCAATCCAACCGGATGCAGGCCTGGAGCAGGAGGCCTTGCAGGTTAATATAGAACTGATGATGCGGGTGTTGAGTACGCGTGAAAAACGTATCCTCCGTTTGGCTTATGGTATGGAAGGCTGCCGACCGCTCCAAAACGAAGATATCAGTGAGGTACTCGGCATTAGTCCTGAAACCATCCGTCGCGCTAAGGCGAAAGCACTGTTTACTTTGCGTAAAATAGGGTCTATAAAAATGATGCAGGAATATCTTCGGTAGCTTTATCTTATACCTATTAAATAAAAGATGGAATATGGATTATTTTTTTCAGGTAATTCTGTACTTTTAAAGCCTGGTTTTCATCTCTGAAATATGCGTTAAAACAGCTACTGACGACCATTCTTAAAAAATAGGCATTGCATTATGAAGACTTACAGGATTTACATCAACGATAATACCCTATATATATCCGCCTCTGTTCCGGATTTTGTTGAAAATATTGAGCAACTAAGCGTTGTAGGCTTTCATTTTCCTACGTTTTTTAAGCAGATATCCGATCTGTCTGGTAAAACATATTTGTTACAGGATCCTGATCCTAAAGCCTTGTTTCAAATTATCAAATCCAGTTGTACCATTATTAAGGCAGCAGGTGGATTAGTGGCCAATGCCAGTGGAAATTTCCTGTTTATTTTTAGGAATAAGAAATGGGATCTGCCTAAAGGAAAGGTCGAGAAGGATGAGAAAATGAAACAGGCTGCCCTACGCGAAGTGGAGGAAGAATGCGGTGTAAAGATCTTTAGCAACGATGAAAAGTTGTGTAAAACCTATCATGTGTATGAGATGGGTGGTAAAGTTGTTTTAAAGAAAACCAACTGGTACAGCATGACCGTTAAGGGAGTCCCAAAGTTAGTCCCGCAAAAAGAGGAAGGCATTACTAAAGCCGTCTGGTTAAGCAGGACCGAGTTGGATCAGATTGTTGCCAATACTTATCCATCTATTATGGATGTACTGGAAGCAGGAGCGTTGCTTGGGCAACGCGTATTATAAGTACTGAATCGCTTCCTTTGGTAAAAACGGGCTAACATCACCATTGTTACGCAAAATATCGCGTACAATGGTCGAGCTTATGGCTGAATACTCTGGTTTACTCAATATAAAGATGGTCTCCATTTCTGGCATCATGGTCTGATTGATCTGAGCAATGGCTCTTTCATATTCGAAATCTGCCACAGAACGGATACCTCTAACCATATAGTTAGCGTTAATCTTTTTACAGAAATCTACCGTCAGCCCCTCGTAAAGCTGGACTTCTACACCAGGGGTATCGGCAAATACTGTTTTAACAATTTCTTCACGCTTTTCTGCGGATAAAAAACTCTGTTTCGAGCTGTTTAATCCGATACCCACTACAATTTTGTCAAATAAAGGGACAGCGCGCTTTAATATGTCTACGTGAGCGATTGTAATGGGGTCAAAAGAACCGGGAAAGAGTGCGATTTTCATAAGTGTATGATTTGCTTTTTATCGGTTATGATGGTTTCATCAGTTTATAGTTTGCTTTTATTATTGTGGTTTTTCAAAGAAGCTAAAAGATGAGTTACCATAACGACGGGTTTCTTTATAACCCGGCTGGTCTTTCATTTTCAGTAAAGATGGATGTTCCACAATTAACAAACCGTTATCAGTAAGTAAATTGTTTTTTAACACCAGTTCTGGTATCAATGGAATGGTTGGTAAATCGTAGGGTGGATCTGCAAAAATGATCTGGTATGTATCTTTGCAACTCTCCAGAAATTTAAAAACATCAGCTTTTTGCACGTCAATTTCTGGCAGGTCGTATTTTTTGATCACTGATTTTAACCAAAACACACAACCCGAGTGCTTATCTACCGACGTTACCTGTTTAATCCCTCTCGAAGCAAACTCAATACTGATGTTTCCTGTTCCGGAAAACAAGTCGAGCACCTTACATTCTTCAAAATCGTAAGTATTATACAGAATGTTGAAAAGAGCTTCTTTGGCCATGTCGGTCGTTGGTCTTACCGGTAAGCTTTCCGGGGCATTAAAGCGGATGCCTTTTAATTTTCCTCCTATTATTCGCATAAATCAAGGGCTAGGAGGCTACTGTAATAATGAGCAGGCATATCGTCTAAAATCTTGTGGTCTATTTCTTTTGCCGGTGGCAAATTGAAATTTATGGTGTGGAAATATTTTTGGATACACTGGTAATAGTCGTCGCCATCATGGATCACACCACTTAAGTATACTTCAGTGTTCGAGGTATTGATGTTAAGTTGACTGATGATCAGTAGCAGGTAATAGTTAAATTCTTCTGCATTATCCGTCTGGTAATAATTCTGAAAGATCAATTGCTCTGCTTTAGTATACAGTGCATTGAAAGAAGATGCGGTGAAATCCAGCAGTAAAACCGTTTTTTTAGTCTGCGCCGCCAGTGCCAGTACAGGCGCATTCTGTGCAAACATTTTGCAATTGTTTAATGCGTTTTCCAGTGTTTCTTCAGTGAATTTCTGAAGGGTAAAAATCGAGGTAAAGCCAAAAGTACTAAAGGGTCTGGCATATAGGTTATTCGATTGCTCTTCAGCAAAGAATTTGGCATATTGGTTCACTTGTTCCGGATCAAATAGTTCGTTGGGAACGCAGATGGAATTTTCGGTGTATACGGCAGCTTTAATTTCTTTGAATGGAAGGGTTAAATAAACATCATTCTTAAGTTTTATCGCCAGGATTGCGGGTACATTGTCGCATTCCTGCTCATCATATACTGCTTTTAGCTGCTTGCTTTGCTTATCTATGATCGCATACGAGAAACTATCTGGTGTTATTTTCAACAACAGATCACAATCTGCAGCCGTATTGAGGTCAAATTCAGGATCAACCAATAGTATGCTGTTCTTATTATCCATATTAGCAAAATTAATCCTTTTTTCTATAAGATCACCATCGCATATTTGTTAAATGGATAAAGCAGCAATTATAGCCCAGTCTTACGAATTCATTCCTACAGCCGAACAGTTGGATTTTTGTAATGAAATGGCTTCCTTTTTATCGCATGGACTGGATAGTCAGTGTTTTATATTGCGGGGCTATGCGGGGACGGGAAAAACGACTTCTGTAGGTGCCCTGGTAAAGGCTTTGCCAAAATTTAAAATTCGTTCGGTCTTACTCGCTCCAACAGGTAGGGCCGCGAAGGTAATGAGCAATTATACGGGTAAAAAAGCGCTCACCATTCACAAGAAAATATATAGAAAACGTTCGGCTGTGGCCACAGATTTGTCATTTCAGCTGGCTCCAAACCTTGCCGAGCATACCCTCTTTATCATTGATGAGGCTTCGATGGTTGCTGATGAATGGGTTAGCCATACAGGTTCTTCGTTTTTAAAAGACCTGATGGAGTTTGTGTACAATGGGAAAAACTGTGCCGCTTTATTTGTCGGGGATACGGCGCAGCTGCCTCCGGTAGGGAGCATCGATAGTCCGGCTTTAAACGCGGCCTATGTGATGGCTAATTTTGGTAAGGAGGTAAAGGCCGTTGAACTGAAGGAAGTCGTGCGTCAGGAAAAGGAATCGGGGATACTGGCCAATGCGACCATGCTACGTAAATTGATTAACGATCTGGAAGCTGCGCATGACTCGGAAGTGGTTTTGCCTAAGTTTATCACTAAAGACTATAAGGACATTTTCAGGATGACAGGCTTGAAGCTGGTGGAAGGCCTGGAATATGCCTACAGTAAATTTGGTATCGAAAATTCACTCGTGGTTTGTCGTTCAAATAAATCAGCCAATGTATATAACCAGCAAATCAGAGCCAGATTGCTGTACCGTGAAGAAGAACTCACCGGTGGCGATCAGATTATGGTCGTGCGGAACAATTATTTCTGGCTGCCGGAGAACGAGTCTACCGCTTTTATTGCCAATGGCGATATGGCCAAAGTAGTTCGCGTTAGGCGTACCGAAGAACGGTATGGCTTCCGCTTTGCAGAGGTGCAGCTGGAGTTTCTGGATTTTCCCGAAGCAGGACAGGTTACGTGTAAGGTGATGCTGGATACTTTGACCGTTGAGGCGCCAAATTTATCTTACGAGCAAAGCAACAAGCTTTTTGAGGAGTTAAACCTCGACTATGAGCACATTAAAAATAAGCGCGACAGGTATAACGCGATTAAAGAAGATCCTTATTATAACGCGCTGCAGATAAAGTTTGCCTATGCGGTAACTTGTCATAAGGCGCAAGGTGGACAATGGGATGCTGTTTTTGTTGATCAGGGCTATTTAACTGATGAAATGGTGGACATGGATTTTTTAAGGTGGCTATACACAGGGGTGACAAGAGCGAAAAAAGAATTATTTTTAGTAAATTTTGCTCCGAATCTGTTTTTAGCTCCGGCTGAGGATCAATTTTAAAAACATAAAACCATCATAAACATACGCTTTCAAATAGGATGAATATGTTTATGATAGCTTAATAGCCTTTAAAATTAAATACAAACTAATGAAAAAACTGAAATTATGAGATTTGCATACTCTGTTAAACAAAAAATGAAGATCGCAATGTTGTTGTTCTGCATCATGGCCTGCACCTTGTTGATTCGTTTTTTGGAAGACAAAAGTGTGAAGAGTATGAACGAGTCATTTGTATCGATGTACAACGACCGACTGATTCCTGCTACAGATCTGTTTTATGTAGCAGAGAATGCTTACTTAAAAATGTCTGTGTTTGAGGATGCATTGTACGGTCCGGATCAGCTTTTTAATGCGGCAACTTTAAAGTCAAAATTGAATAATCTTAATGTTTCTATTGATTCCTTAATCAATAAATATGGTAAAACTTTCCTGGTAACGAAGGAAAAGGAACAGCTGGAAGAACTAAAAAAGGGGCTAACCAGTACGGTTAAGGTGGAAGATAGGATTCTTGAAATCGCTACCAATAAAGGAATAAACGAAGCAAGGGCGCTTTACAACAGTGAAGGCCGAAGCTCGTCCACCAAAACCATCAAGAAGTTATCAGAGCTAATGAGTATACAGAAACAGATTGGCGAGGAATTGATTAAAGATTCGGCCTTTATGGTATCCGGTAATCAGCTGTATTCTACATTTCAGGTAGTTTTAGCCATCGTAATTGGTATTCTGATTGTCGGGATTGTATTTACCTCTAATGTGGTAAAAATTAGTAATGATAAGTTTAACCTGAATTAGGTAAAGAATATAGTTTTTTTCATGTATATTGATGTAATATTTTAGTTATGTTTGAGTATAAATAAGGGAAAAAACAGTAAGAATACCAAATATGGAATGTAAGGTGCCAAATGTGCTTGAAAATGAACGTTTTCTTCTTCAGGAGGCTTCTGCGGGCAGTAGAGAGGCGTACACCACCTTATATACCTTTTACCTTCCTAAATTGTATAAATACATTTACCCCTTTGTTAAGTTTTCTAAAGAAGACACGGAAGAGATTCTCCACGACATGTTTATGAAAATATGGGAGCGAAAGGAGGGACTTTCAAATATAAAATCCTTTAACAGCTACCTGTATAGCATGGCAAGAAACAAGCTTGTCAATTTGCATGAACATACTAAAGTAAAGCAAAAAGCCATCAATTATATGGTTGCTCATGCTGTCCATACCGGAAACAGTACTGATGACAATTATATTTATGTACAATATCAGGAAGTAATCCAGCAAGCTATCAATGCGCTGCCACCAAAGCGCAAGCGCATATTTGAAATGAGCGCTTATGAGGAACTATCACAAGATGAGATTGCAACTGCATTGGCAATATCTAAGTCGATGGTTAAAAAGCAATTGTATGCTGCCACCAGACATGTAAAGGAATACCTGCGTTTGCATACGGATCTGACCGCATTTATCGCCATTTGTCTGACGGCGGGATTATTAAAATAGAAAATATTTTATTTTTTTGTTTAGGGGGGTATCTAATTTTAATCCCTCCCTGTCTTACTATTAAAACAGCTTAATCTTATGACTCTAAATCAAATAAAGGAACTTCTACAATTCATTGCTGCGGGGAATGCTACAAAAGCGCAGGAAGATGCCTTTGTTGAATGGTTAGACAATTGTGATAAGGCAGATTATCAGGAAGCAATTGCAGAATGGGAAAGATTATTGGAACAGGAACCAGTGTATGCTGCTCAATATCCGGCATTAACTTCAAGAATAGAAGCAAGTCTTAATAAAGCTGATATCCCTGTAATTCCACTTTATGGAAAAGAGAAAGATAAACGCAGTTCAGTAAATTGGAAAATGATTGCTGCTTCTGTGATCCTGATCCTTGCTATGGGCAGTTTCTTTTATTTCGGTAAGGATAAATTACAAAAAACGGCTTCCAATCACCAGACTATGGATATTAAACCCGGCGGAAATAACGCAGTGTTGATACTAGGTGATGGCTCAGAAGTAAATCTAAATAGTATTAAGAATGGCGAAGTGGCCATGCAGGCCGGAATTAAGGTAGAGAAGCGTGCTGATGGACAGTTGATTTATACCATCGTTAAAAACGCTGAAAACAGAAGCAAAGAATTGTTTAATACCATACAAACCCCAATTGGAGGTCAGTATCGGATCAATTTACCTGACGGGAGCCTGGTATGGTTAAATGCAGCATCCTCATTGCGTTACCCTACATCTTTTAGTGGTGATGAACGTAGGGTAGAATTGATTGGCGAAGCCTATTTTGAGATAGCAAAAGACAAAGCCAGGCCCTTTCGCGTAGTGAGTCACCAGCAAACGGTTGAAGTGTTGGGAACACACTTTAACGTTAACAGCTACGAAGATGAGGATAATACAAGAACTACTTTACTTGAGGGCGGCGTAAAGATTTATGCCAGGGCAAATAAAGAAACTTTGGTATTAAAGCCGGGCCAGCAGTCGCAGGTTAGTGCAAATTCAATCAATGTAAAAGATGTTGACGCAAGCGATGCGGCAGCATGGAAAGACGGGTATTTTGTCTTCAATGCTGAAAGTATTCCTTCAGCAATGCGTAAAATAGCGCGTTGGTATGATTTGGAAATATCATATGAAGGAGATATTAATCAGGATCTTGCAGGGTCAGTATCGCGCTTCACAAATGTATCTGAAGTGCTTAAAACACTGGAATTAACCGGTCTGGTGCATTTTAAAGTCGATGGCCGCAAGGTCAGAGTTATTGCTAATTAAATCCTATGAAACCATCATGATTTTTCAAAAAACCACAGGGGAATGACTATAAACCGAGCTTGCGAGTTCTTGAACACTAGAATACAATAAAAACCGGTGAAAAAATCATGATAGCTTCATCACAAATAAAAAACAAATAATAGACAGATGAAAACCACAATATAAAATCAACTAACCAAATAACCTAAACCAATAAAGTATGAAGAAATAGAGACTCACCACACAAAGGTTGTCTTGATAAAAACCGGGAGGTGCTTGGAACCACCTCCACGGTTAATTTGTCTGGACCTAACCTAAATAATTTTCGAAGACCATTTATTGTCAATCCAAACTAAACAAAAGTATGAATAAAAATATTCATTGCCGGCCGGCCTGTGAACAAAGGTGGCTATATACTAAAAAACAGATCATCATGCGCATAAAAATGACCGTTGTGTTAATGATTGCAGCATTTTTACAGGTAAGTGCAAATGGATTTGCCCAGAAAATTACCTTATCTGAGAGAAATGCTTCTTTGGAACAGCTTTTTGCCAAAATAAAAAAGCAAAGCGGCTATACATTTTTATATAGTCCACAATTAATTAAAAGAACCAAACCAGTTTCACTAACTGTCACAAATGAGCCTCTAATTTCAGTATTGGAGATGTGCCTTGAAGGACAGCCACTAACATTTGCAATCAATCAGAATACAATTGTTGTCAGAAAGCGGGAAGAGGAATCAACCCTGGTTGATATTCAGTTTAAGCTATTCAAAGGAAAAGTTGTTGATACTAAGGGAATGCCTTTACCAGGTGTAACGGTTAAAGTAAAGAATAAAAATACGACAAAGATAAGTGATGCAAATGGTGATTTTAGCTTAGATGTTGAAGATGATGATGTGCTGATTTTAAGCTATATAGGCTATAGAAGAAAAGAAGTAGCTGTAAGCGGAAAAGAAAGTTTAAGAATTACCCTTGAAGAAGAGGAATCAGAACTGAAGAATGTCGTAGTTATTGGTTATGGTAAGCAAGATAAGCACCTTAATCCGAGTTCTATTAGTCGTGTTGATGGAGAAAAACTACAAAACAGGCCGAGCGGTTCTATCGAAGGCTTATTGCAAGGACTTGCACCAGGGTTAATAGTTCAAAACAATTCTGGTCAACCTGGAGGAAGAAGCAAAATTTCAATTAGAGGGGTGTCAGACTTTTCTAGTTCTGCTAATTCTAACGTGGTAAGTACGCCATTATTCATTATTGATGGAGTGCCATTGGATCAGGATACTTTCAATCCATCAAATCCCAGAGAAGCTATTTCGAGTGTTTTAGGTGGATTAAATCCTTTCGATGTAGAGAGTGTAGACGTATTAAAGGATGCGGCTGCAACAGCTATTTATGGTTCAAGGGGTGCTAACGGCGTAATTATCATTACCACAAAGCGTGGAAAGGCGGGAAAACCTATTGTAACCTTAAACACACAATTTGGAGGTAGTACACCGCCCCAGCTTCGGAAAACATTCGGCGGATCGGCAGAGCGTAATTTTAAATTAAATTTATTTAATTCGTATCAGAGTTCGAAAGTTGGCGGTGGAACTTCTAGCCCACCAATGGAATTAACAGATAGTTTGAATAGCTTTTACAATAATTCTACCGACTGGCAAGAGCTCTATTTCAGAAATGCTACATTATACAGCGTTAATCTTGGTGTTAGTGGCGCAAGCGAAAACGCCAGTTACCGTTTAGGTGCAGATTATTATAACGAAAAAGGTGTTGTATTAAGCTCTGGTTATAAACGTTATTCGTTAACCTATCAAGGCATTTTTAATCCAACAAAAAAGTTAACAATTACGGGTAGGGTTAATGTTAATCAACAAGATGCCGGTCAGCGTCGTGGAGAGACATTTAACGCTGCTGTAATTGGCAATAATTTTTCTTCTTCATTTGCCCCCGGACCGAGTTCAGGTTTTTATGATGCGTTTTTAGAGTCTTATAACAAAGGTGTTAATATTGATTTAACAAGAAATTTATCTGCTCAATTAGAAGGAAGTCTGGATATAACTGATTATCTAAACGTATCGTCCAGAGGTTCTGCGCGCTATCAGTTTTATCGTACAAGAGGTTTTAATCCTTCGGCGGCAAATTTAAACGGTAAAGCATCAGCGTCATATTATGCTAAGGAGAAGTTAGATCTTTTGAGTGTGACCAATGTTAGGTTACATCACACTTTTGCGAATGCGCATACTTTTGATTTCTTAATTGGTTCTGATATCAACACCAATAGTAACGATAATATTTATGGTAGCGGAGTAAATGGACCAAACGATGCGCAGCAAGTTATCCAAGGCTATGCCCAATCAGATATTACATTACAAACCAATAACATTACCTATGGATTGTTATCGTATTACTCAAGGTTGTCTTACGATTTTAACAAAAAATATATATTTCAAGGTGTAATCAGGAGAGACGGTTCCTCTAAGTTTGGGAAAGATAAACAGTGGGGTAATTTCTTGTCTGCCTCTGCAGCATGGGTTTTTACCAAAGAAAATTTCTTTGCAAACAATGTGGGTACCTGGTTTAGCTTTGGTAAGTTAAGAGGAAGTGTTGGTAAAGCCGGACAGCAATACCAGGATGATTATTTGGCTTTAGGTGCTTACAACACTGGTGCAGCTAGTGGTGCCCTCGGAACCTATAATGGCTCGCCAATATTAGCGCCAAACTATGCAGGTGCTAACGGTTTGCGAATTCCAGATTTAACCTGGCAAACTTCAAAAGACTACGGAGTAGGTTTAGATTTAGAATTTTTTAATAGCCGTTTAACTGCAGCTTTTGATTATTACCATAAAGCAAAAGACGGATTCTTGTTTACAACTCCTTTAAGTAGCACAAGTGGATATGCTCAAAAAAGTGTCAATAGCGGGAATGTGCTGAATACAGGCTTCGAGGCTGGTATTACAGGATATTTGACAGCACCTGATAAAAGGTTGCAATACAGCATGACCTTAATTACCACAACGAATAAAAATGTATTGACCAAACTTCCAGACTACGGAAGAAGTATTGCGAGAACAGGTTATTCTATTGGGGAACCCTATTTACAGATTGGTAAGCCATTAAATGGTTTTTATCTATTGGAATATCTAGGTGTTTTTCCTGATGAGGCCTCTGTGCCTATTAATCCTTATACCGGAGGTAAATTGCGTCCGGTTGGTCCTTTTGCAGCTCAGGATCCGTACCACGCAGGAGATATTCATTTAAGGGATGTAGACGGAGATGGTCGGATCGATGGAAGTGGAAATAGCGATAGAGTTTATATGGGTGATCCTAACCCTAAGGTTACGGGAAGTTTTTCAAATACTGTTTCTTTCCGTTTAAAAAACAATTCATCATTTCAGTTTAGCTTTCTTCTAAATTACTCCATAGGTAATAAGGTGTATAATAAAGTGTTAGCGGATCGAATTAAGTCGGTAAGCTGGACAGCAAGTACCAACGTAAATTATCCTGGAGGCCAACGCAATTTGTTAGATGTTTCTGACCTTGATGTGTGGACACCAACGCATACCAATGCGAAATACCCGGTATTAAACCCTTGGCGCTATTACCTTTTCTCTAGCTACGATTTTATTGGTAATTACGAAGGGAATACTTCTTTGTTCTTAGAAGATGGAAGCTTTGTAAGGTTAAGTAATGTAACTTTTGGATACGATTTTTCACCTAAGTTTTTACAAAAAGCCAAAATTAGAAGATTACGTGTTTTTGCAGGCTTAGAGAATATTTTTCTCCTCACCAAATATACCGGAGTTGATCCCGAAAACGTGGATGACTATGGTTATGATATTGGTAACGGGTATCCTGTTCCGAAGAAATTTAATTTAGGTTTCAACTTTGAATTTTAATCTCATGAATAGAAATAATTTTAAAAAAATAGCAAGCCTATTTTTAATATACAGTTTAGTGCTGTTTTCATGCCAAAAGGTGCTCGATCCAGAAGTGGTACAATTGCCTACGGCTGATAATGCAATTCAAACAGCGGCTGATGTTGATAAAGCTGTAGCGGCCGCTTACTCATTTTTACGTTCAGTATTGCCAGATAAAGTATTTTTAATGGGCGATGTGCGGGCAAATACATTCGAAAGCTATAGCCAAACGAGCAATACCAGGCCAGAAACATTAATTGCTACCAATACTATTGGACCGCTTTTAAATAATGGTGGTGGAGATTGGAGTGGATTTTATAAAGTTATTGCGCAATGTAATTTAGTGTTAGAGAGCATTCCTACGATTCAAAATTATGATCAGAGTGCTAAACGTAGAAGCTTGGGCGAAGCCAGCTTTTTAAGAGGATTGACCTATTTTTATCTTACCCGTTTTTGGGGAGATGTGCCAGTGAATCTCAAAGCTGTGGATGTTGATAATATTTCCAGAACGCCACAAGCCCAGGTTTACGACCAGATAAAGAAGGATTTAGATGTAGCAATTGCTAATCTTGCGCCTTCCTATTCTGCAGGCGATAAGGCGGTTAGAGCAACAAAAGGCGCTGCCTGGGCAATAAAGGCACATGTGTTGGCTTGGTTACAAGATTATGCTGGTTCAGAAAAACTTTGCGATAGCGTAATTAATAACGGACAATACAGTCTTATTGCAGATACAACCCAGTTGTTAAGAATTTTTATTGGAAAATCTCAGGAAGGTATTTTTGAATTAAATTTCGATGCCGCTTTAAAAGAGGTACAAAAAAATAAGGTATACAATCGCACATTAGGAAGACCATGGTATACCGATGGATCAGATGGTGGGGGGGGTACAGAAAAATTTTTACTATGTCCGCCTCCTGCATTGATAACACAAATGTTCCCAGTTAAAACAGTAGATGGACGTAAATCTACCTGGTTAACAAATTCGTCTAAAAATTATGACCCTACCCGTCCATATTTAGGCAAGTATAGAACTTTACAGGTTCAAGGTGATACCACATCTCAAAACATCAACGAATCAAACATTATAGTTACCCGTTTGGCCGATATTATGCTGCTAAGGGCAGAGGCTTTGGCAAGCACACAGGTAAATAGACCAGCAGAAGCCATAATTTGGTTAAATAAAGTAAGAGAAAGAGCAAAGGCTAGAGAGTATACAAGTGGTGGCAGTCTTCAAGACACCATTTTGCTGGAGCGTAGAAAAGAACTACTGGGCGAGGGGCAAATATTTTTTGATTACGTTAGAACTAGAAAACTTGCGGCTTATTCCAAAATAACACAGGCAGACTGGTACACGAAAGGCGCATGGTTGCTGCCAATCAGTCAGACTATATTATCTCAAAGTGGGTTTATAATCACTCAAAATAGCTTCTGGCAATAATTATTAAATTTTTATTTAAAATAGTATGAAACCATCATGAGTTTACCTGATAGCTTCATCACCTTTAAAAACAAATTATATACAGATGAAAAATTATATATCAAAAAAGAACATCATAATAGCCTTTGGCATGGTTTGTATCGCAATTGCTTCATGCCAAAAGAAAGACTATTTTAATGATGGTGGGATATCGAGGCAATCTGACGCGGAAAAAAATATGAGCACATATGATTTTTTGGCGAGCAGAAAAAATCATATGTTCGATTCATTAGTCAAAATCATCGACTTGACAAATGGCAAAGCGCTTGTGAATCAGTCTAATATTACATTTTACGCTTGTCCCAATTCGGCAGTAATGAGGTTTCAACGGAGGTTCTTGCCTTCTGATAAGCAAGCACCCAGGCCACTAAGTAAAATTGGTGTAGATACTTTGACTATGTTGTTGAAGCGGTTTATCCTGGTAAATAACAAGGTTTCTTTAGAGCGTGCCGTTGCCGATAAGGATAAAGCTTATAAGGATAACAATACAGATAGTTTAATTATTTATGGTATTAGCGGTATTAGCAATGCGGGTAGTTCGGTAAGGACAGGCCCGGATTATATGACTTATGAGCATCGAAAAGTAAAAGTTATAGATTCTATCAATTATACTGCGGGCATGCAAACCCACAATTTAATTACCGCAAACGCCATTTTACATATTTTAAACGACGGTGCGAATTTTAGTGGTGGCTTCAAACTGAAATATTTTAGGAAAAACGATAATTAATAGAAAATTATTTATGAGAAGAATTTATTTGAGTTTTTGTTTGCTATTTGTGACGGGAATGGCATTGCTTACAGGATGTAAGAAACAAGAAAAAATTGGCTTTATAAGCCCGACAATAGCATATACAACTAAAACTTTAACGGTAGTTACCGGACGAGGACTTATTATGTCAGCAGCTTTAGCTACAGACGGATCTACCAAACCGATTGAAGCAAGTATCGTTTCTATCCACGATGAGAATGGTAAAGTGTTTACAGAGTTGATGAATTATAAAGTGGACACCTACTATTGGACGGGTACACCTACCGGTTTAGAGACTTCGCTGGATCAAATTAATAAGATCAGAATTGCGGCTAAAAAACCGGCGATTGATATTAATCCAACCAATGGTCAGATTATTATTTATCCGGAAGCTAAAGATCCTGCTATTTTTCCTTCGGGACGTTATATTTTTGACATAAAAGTGAAAAATAGTGGCGGAGAAATGATCATTAAAAATGCATTAACCATAAATACTACACCTGCAGGGCCTTATTCTTATGCCTTCTCAGGCGTAGATGGCATAACTGGTATTGATGTTACAATGGAAAAAACTGTGGCTTCAACCGGGCCTACTAAGCTGATTGTTAGAACACTGAGGAAGGATGACACCCCAATAGATCCCAAAACACTTTTGGGGTACGAATACGGTACAGTCGCAAATCCAAACTTAAAAGATTGGCATAATTTAGGGCTTCAGAAAATAGTTAAATATACCGAATTCCCTGACCGCTTAGAGATTGAAACTGAGGGAACTCCTATCCCCGTTATTGGTGGTTTGCCAACAGGACAAGGTATTCCGATTTGGGCACAGCGTATAGATATGTACAACAACAACAGCGCTATTGGAAAGTACTTTAACTATTGGTTCGATTTTGCAATTTTTGAACCTGGAACCTGGAATATTACCATTAAACTGAAATATTAACCCTCATTTAGTACTAACGCTCCCTTTGCCTGTTGATATTGTATCAACAGGCATTTTTATTTGTGCATTAATAATATTCAGTCTTAAGCTGCTATTAAAGGAATCGTAATTTGGAAAGTAGTACCTTCGTTTTCCTTGCTGGAAACGGTGATTGAACCTCCGTGCTGCTCAATAATCTGTTTGGAGATGTGTAAGCCTAATCCCACTGATTTCTCGCCTCTAAGGCCGGGTCTGCCTGCCTTAGAAAACTGATCAAAAAGTACGTCCTGCAGATTTGTAGGGATACCAATACCCAGGTCGGTAATCCTGATGATGCATTGAGTCGCGGATCTGCTAACTTCGATGTCAATTGGCGTTTCCGGATTCGAGAATTTTAAGCTGTTTCCTATCAGGTTATCAATTACCCTTGTTAGCTTTGATGGATTAACGGCAGCAGTAATAGCTGGTTCAGCAGGTTTGAAATTTATAGACCTTTCTCTGTTCAGGTTTTTTTGCCAGTTCTCGCAAATGCCATTCATAAAGTCACTGATATTGGTGTGTTGCAAGTGGAAAGGGTTTTTATCATTATGAGCCACCTCCAGCAGGTCTTCTATGATGTGCTTTGCCTGACGTGTAGAACGGAGGATCAGCTGCATCTCTGTACTGTCTTTATGCTCCTCCTCATCCAGCAGCATTTTTGTTAGCGCCTCTATATTGTTCAATGGGTTTCTTAGGTCATGCGCCACAAAACCAAGGATCTCACTTTTTTGCTGAATAAGAACCTGCACTTCCATGTTCTTTTCTTCCAGTTGCTTTACTTTTACAAATTGCTCTGCTTTAAAGTAATAGCTGGATCTGGAGCAGGCAAACAGGAACATAGAGAGCACACCTGACATAATGATATTGAGCACTTTTTGAAGACTGCTAATATCGGGAATGATCATTGCAACAATAAACAGAAAAACGATATAAACAGAAATGATGACAATGTGTTTTAATTCAATTGCGAAGAAAATACTGACAGCAACAATTCCAGTGAGGAATACGGTGAGGGTATTTTTTGGATTGAATTGGGAGAACAGATAACCTACCGTAAAGGAGGTTGTTAGCAGGAAAATGCAGAATAGGGTGACGAAGATATTCCGGGCTGTTATAGACCAGCTTCTCGATTTTAAAATGTAAGCACTGATGATGATGAACAATGCAGATCCTCCAATCTGAACGCCATTTAAGATCTGGTAAAAGAACAGGTTAGGCATGTTAACCAGCTCCTTATGGTAAACTAAATAAGTTATCCTTACCCCCAGGGCAATAGCTATCAATACCGAACTTAATGCGGTTACCTGTCTTACATTGATATAACTAAAAGTCTCCTTAAACTGTTCGGAGTACTTAGCAGGAATTCTGTATCTAAATAAATGGAACACTTGTTTGTTTTGGTACGTAAAAATAAAGAAAGGAAATGAAGTTGCATCATGAATATATTTTTTTTACTATAAGGCATAAAAATAACCTGATAAAAGCGTCAGTAGTTGTAAAACTTGCTATGGATTTCCGATGATTCGTTATATATTAGTGTAGTCATTTGTATTTAACCCTATGAAAATCAGAATTTATTGGATCCTCCTATTGTTTACAATCGGGGCTAAAGTTAAGGCACAGGAAAGAGATGTACCTAACTACAGCTTCAGCCTGAAAGCAGCAATAGATTATGCATTTACACACCAGACTGCAATACTCAATGCCACAATCGACGAAGAAATTGCCCGCAATACTGTAAAACAGACCATCGGTATCGGCTTACCACAGGTTTCTACTTCTTATAGTTTCCAGGACTTTTTAAAACTGCCGACTACTTTGCTGCCAGGCGAATTTTCAAATCCACCTTCTAGTACACCTATCCCTGTGAAGTTCGGAACCAAATACAACTCCACAGCGAACATCGAATTAAATCAGCTGCTGTTCGACGGGACATATATTGTTGGCTTGCAGGCTTCAAAAACTTATAAGGAATTGTCGATCAGAAACAGCAAGCGTACCAGAATCGAAACTGCAGTTGCGGTAAGTAAAGCCTATTATTCGGCATTGGTTAGTCAGGAACAGCTGCAATTGATTGATGCCAACCTGACCCAGTTAACTAAGTCTTTAAACGATACCGAAGCCCTGTTTAAGAATGGCTTCGCCGAAAAGATTGATGTCGACAGGTTGCAGGTTCTAAAAAATAACCTGGAAACAGAGCGGGAGAATGTGATCAGTTTATTTGCCATCAATACCGACCTTCTTAAATTCCAGATGGGCATGCCCGTTCAGGCCAATCTTACCCTCACTGATAAGATCAGTAATGTAAGGGCTGAGCCGGTTGTGATGCCAATGGCGGATACCACAGCTTATAAAGGACGAATAGAGTATTCCTTGCTGGAAACACAAAAAAAACTGAATGAACTGGATTTGAAAAGACAAAAAAGCTATTTCCTGCCAACTTTGAAAGGATTTGCCAGCGCATCTAAGAGTTTTCAATCGGACTCATTTTCAAACCACTATGACATGAGTTTCCCAACTTCGGTGATTGGTTTTACACTTTCCTGGAATTTAATTAACGGGGGACAGCGTATTTACCAGGTGGCCAATGCCAAACTAGCTGTTAAGAAATCGGAAAATGATCTTTTTAATGCGAAAAACGGCATTACTCAAGAAATCGCTACCACTCAGAAAATGTATACCAATAGTTTGCGCTCTGTTGAAAATCAGCAGCGAAACCTTCGCCTGTCGGAAGAAATTCTCCGCGTTAGCCGTATTAAATACGAGCAAGGTGTAGGCTCCAGTCTGGAAGTCACCAATGCCGAAACCACGGTAAAGGAATCGCAAAACAATTATATCAAAGCCCTGTACGACCTGCTAATCAATAAAGTGGATCTGGATAAGGCTACAGGAAGAATCAATTATTAACATCCCTATTATTAACCTCAAAATCAAACGAAAATAACGATGAAGACACCTTTATATACCATAGCATTGGCCCTTGTTTTGGCTTCCTGTTCTTCCGATCAACCGAAGAATAAAAAAGCAGCCCTCGATCAGCTTAAAAAGGAACGCATTGCATTGAATACAAAGATTGAAAAGCTGGAGGCCGAGCTCGGTCAGGATAAAAAGGAAGCCGATCTAAAAGATGTGGTTGTTACGGAATTGAGCACTATGCCTTTCATGAGCTATGTAGAAGTTCAGGGGAGGGTTGATGCAGAAGATAATGTAGATGTCATGCCTGAGTCGCCGGGTACCGTGACTGCGATTTATGCTAAGGTAGGTCAGCATGTAAGTAAAGGGCAGGTGTTGGTTCAGCTTGATGATAAAGTATTGCGTCAGAGTGTTGCACAGCTGCAAACACAGCTCGATCTTGCTACTACGGTTTTTATGCGTCAGAAAAATCTCTGGGATCAGAAAATCGGTACTGAGGTGCAGTATCTTACTGCAAAGAGTCAGAAGGAAGGCCTGGAAAGACAACTGTCGGGGTTAAAATCCACAGCAGCCATGAATAAAATTAAAAGCCCGATTTCGGGGACAGTAGATGCTATGGACCTGAAGCTCGGCCAGTCGGTATCACCAGGAGCACCCATTGGTATTAGAATCGTTAATGCCGATCGCCTTAAAGTAAAAGCATTGGTTTCCGAAAACTATGGCGGAAAAGTGAATCAGGGAGATGAAGTTGAAGTTTCCCTGCCGGATGTGCCTGATAACCTTCACGCGAAGATTTCTTTTGCTGCTAAAGTGATTGATCCGATTTCGAGAGGCTTTAATGTGGAAGTGAAATTGCCGTCAAATAAGACCTACCGCCCAAATATGGTGGCCATATTAAAAATTGTAGACTATAGGAATAACAATGCACTGGTAGTTCCGGTAAATGCGATCCAGAAGTCGGAAAGCAGTGAGTATGTCTTCATCGCTGAAAATGGCAAAGCGAAGAAGGTAGACATTAAAAGCGGAAAAATATCGGACGGAAAAGCCGAGGTATTATCGGGTTTAAAGGCAGGAGATAAGGTAATTGTTACCGGTTTTCAGGATCTGAATGATGGCGATGGAATTAAATTATAACTGATTATTCATCAAATTATATGAAGGATATTAATAAAGAATTTCGACCGTCCAGCTGGGCAATTGATAACAGGACGGCCATCTACGTGTTTACATGTTTGCTGATGATTGCCGGTTATTTTTCTTACCAGAGCTTGCCTAAAGAGAATTTCCCGGAAGTAATTATTCCTAAAATATTTGTGCAGACCGTTTATCCGGGAACTTCTCCATCTAACATGGAAAACCTGGTGACCAAACAGCTGGAAAAGGAAATCCGCGGAACATCGGGCTTAAAGAAGATTACTTCGAACTCTTTCCAGGACTTCTCTTTCATCACGGCAGAGTTCAATACGGATGTAGACATTAAGGATGCCAAACAGCGGATAAAGGATGCCGTGGATAAAGCTAAAACTGATCTTCCTTCAGATTTGCCGGATGATCCGGTAATTATGGACATCAACCTGTCCGACCTGCCCATCATGTACATCAATATCTCGGGCGACTTTGACCTGAAAAAACTAAAGGAATATGCAGATGATATTGAAGACCGCGTTGAAGGTTTAAAAGAGATTGCAGGTGTGGATATTGTTGGTGCCCTGGAGCCGGAAATACAGATCAATGTGGATTTGCGGAAGATGGAGGCAGCCCAGCTTTCTTTTACGGATATTGATAATGCGGTGAAATATGAAAACCTCACCATCTCCGGCGGATCCGTTAAAATGGATGGCATGCTGCGGACCTTAAACATCAAAAAGGAGTTTAAGAATGCGGAAGAGATTGGTAATATGGTTGTTAAAACCCCTACCGGCGGATCTGTTTATTTAAAGGATATTGCTGAGGTAAAGGATTCATTTAAAGAACAGAACAGTTATGCTCGTTTGTACGGCAAAAATGTAATCACCCTAAACGTAAGGAAGCGAAGTGGAGAAAACCTGATTGAGGCTTCGGACAAGATCAATGCGATGTTAAAGGACATGAAGGGCAAAGTGATTCCGGAGAAGCTGAACATTACTATAACAGGTGATCAGAGCGACCAAACACGTATTACCTTACATGATCTGATTAATACCATCATCATTGGTTTTATTTTGGTGACCTTGATTCTGATGTTTTTTATGGGGGTAACCAATGCGCTGTTTGTGGCGATGTCGGTGCCGTTATCAATGTTTATTGCCTTCCTGCTGATGCCAGTACTGGGAGGAATATTCGATTTTAACTTTACCATGAACATGATGGTATTGTTCTCCTTCCTGCTCGGTTTGGGGATCGTGGTGGATGATGCTATTGTGGTGATCGAAAATACGCATCGTATTTTTGATAATGGCAGGGTGCCTATCGTGCAAGCTGCCAAAACAGCTACCGGAGAGGTGTTCTTACCAGTACTATCGGGTACTTTAACTACACTAGCTCCGTTTTTCCCTTTGCTGTTCTGGCCCGGAATTATTGGTGAGTTTATGTATTTCCTGCCGGTGACATTGATTGTAACTTTATCGGCTTCCCTGGTGGTGGCTTATATTATCAACCCTGTTTTTGCGGTTGATTTTATGAAGCCTCATGATGAGCATGAAAACGACAAACCTACCTTTAACAAAGGGGTAAGGCTTACGGTGCTGGTGTTTACCGGTGTAGCCTTGGTGGGTTATCTGATTAATATGGGGATCGGGAATTTTGTAGTCCTGATGTGTCTCCTTTACTTGCTAAATCACTTTGTGCTGACCAGAATAATTAAGAAATTCCAGACGGTAACCTGGCCTAAAGTGATTAATGGCTACCATTCCTTGCTCACCTGGGCATTGAAACGTCCGCGTACCATGATATGGGGTACCGTAGGCTTGTTTTTCTTTACGCTTATTCTTGTCGCTGTAGTGCCACCTCGTGTGGTGTTTTTCCCTACTGCCGACCCTAATTTCGTGTATGTATATATTGAATTGCCTGTAGGTACCGATCAGGCATATACCAGTAAGGTGGTCGAGAAGGTGGAAGAGCGGGTTACCAAAGTAGTAGGCCGCAACAACCCGGATGTATCTTCTATCATTTCAAATGTAACGGTTGGGGTAACAGATCCGCAGGGCGAAGATCAGGGCGAGTATACCAATAAGGGTAAGGTTACCGTGGCTTTTGTGCCTTTCGGTAAGCGTACCGGAGAAAGAACATCTATTTATCTGGATAAGGTTCGTGAGGTTGTAAAAGGCATTCCGGGAGCTGAAATTAGTGTGGCGCAGGAGCAGGGTGGGCCGCCGACAGCAAAACCGATTAGTATCGAAATTACTGGCGATAACCTGGATTCTATCGCACTTACTGCCGACAGGCTAAAAAAATACCTGGATAAGAAACAGGTTGCCGGTGTAGAGGAGTTGAAGACCGACTTCCAGAACAACAAACCGGAGATCATCTTTAATGTAAACAGGGAACGTGCCAACAGGGAAGGGGTTTCGACAGGTCAGATTGGTTTGGCTTTACGTACCGCCTTGTTTGGTAAGGAGGTGTCGAAATACAGGGACGAAAATGAGGATTACGAGATCAACGTGCGTGCCAAAGAGGAGCAGAGGGATAATCTTGAGGCCTTACGTAATATGAAGGTAACCTACCGAGATATGGCTATGGGTGGTGCCATCAGGCAGGTGCCGATATCGGCTTTCGCGGATATTGATTATGTAAATACCTATGGCGGTATCAAGCGTAAACAGCAGAAAAGGATCATTATCCTTTCTTCGAACGTTTTATCGGATTATAATGCCAATGAGGTAGTAGCCAATATTCAAACCGAAATCAATGAGTTTAAAGCGCCCGACGGGGTAGAGATAAAAATGGCAGGTGAGCAGGAAGAGCAAATGGAGACAGCAGCCTTCCTGGGGACAGCAATGGTGAGTGCTTTGTTTATCATCTTAATCATTCTGGTATTGCAGTTCAATTCGATTAGTAAGCCTGTCGTGATTTTAAGTGAGATCTTGTTTAGTATCATCGGTGTATTGCTGGGTGTAACGATATTCAGAATGGAGTTGTCGATCGTTATGACGGGGCTCGGAATTGTAGCGCTTGCAGGTATTGTAGTGCGAAACGGAATCCTGCTGGTAGAGTTTGCAGATCTGATGGTGAGTCAGGGTATGGAAGTGAAGGAGGCAGTGATTGAAGCGGGACGCACAAGGATGACACCGGTATTGCTGACAGCAACGGCAACGATGTTAGGGTTGATCCCATTAGCTGTAGGGTTAAATATAGATTTCGTGACGATGTTTACGGAGTTCCATCCGCATCTTTACTTTGGCGGGGACAATGTGGCGTTCTGGGGACCGCTGTCGTGGACGATTATATTTGGATTGAGCTTTGCAACATTCTTAACGTTGGTGTTGGTGCCGTGTATGTATTTGGTAGCGGATCGGAATTCTAAAAAGGTAAAATCGTGGTTTAAAAAGGCAAAGTAATACTAAAAAATAACCATTCTCCTCTAAGGCTGGGCATCTTTTGCGGAAGGGCAAAAGCGCCTGAGGCCTTCTCGGAGAAGGTAATTTTTTAGTCAAGCAGGGCGCCTAAAGAGTTGGGCGCCTTATTTGTTTATAGACTCCATTTTTTGACTCTTAAGGCCATTTCTTTTAGAAGTTCCATATTGTTTTGATAAATGATATTGGATTTCATCATTTGCGTAATCTTTATGATAGCATCACTTTTTGTAATTACATTGAGGAGTACCAATCTATCAAATATCCAAAGCATGCCGTGGTACTCAATTGATGATTTTTTAGCGTGCTTCCTTACAGCTTTATCACTGCTTAACACTATGGCCTGATTTTGAATGGCGATATGAAGAACCGTTTTGTCATTCTCAGAAAGTCCGGCAGCATATTTACTATTAAGAATAATATTTCTGTCCGTTTCTGTTAAAGTGTGCATGATCAGTTTACCCGTACCCTGATAAGCTCGTAGCAGATCTTGTTGCTCGTCATAAAGCTCATTAAAAACATCTATTGATGTATGAACTTCAATGTCGAGTTTGAAAAAATCTGAGGTGAGTCTTAAATTGTGTAGCTCAATAAAGATACAAGCATCTGTAATGGCTAATTTCATTTCATAGACAACTCTAGACTGTGAAATTCAGCTACTTTTAAATTTTTGAGGGCCGCTGCTTTACTGAATGAAATGATTTCTTGTGCTAAGGCTCTGAACAGCAATTGATCAAAACGATTGGATGTTTCTTTTACTTCGTAACTAACAGGTTCATCAACCCTCCAGTTCATTTGCTTGAACATGGTGAATAATTGCTTGCAGTAGTTGTCAGAAATAATTTTTAAATCTTTTGCTCTCATAATGATGGCCTGCATAGATATACCATATTCTTTTTTTAGTGCTCCTAACTCCTGGAGGTGTATTTTAGTTCTCTGATTTCCGAGTTCATTTCTTAAAGCGTCGGCAGGGAATAATATTGCTCCAGCAAATTGGTGACATATAATTTCCTTTTCTTTTTCAGGAAGATCATCTTGAATATTCAGTAGCAAATGCGCCAACTCATGCATTGCAGTAAATCGCTTACGATCTTCTTTCTTAACCTTATTTTCGTTAATAGCTATCACCGGAACATTGTTTCCCAAAACCATAGTTTGCATGCCGTCGTAATCATTGCCCGCATTAATATACATTACTTTAATGTGTTTATCCTCGAGAAGTTCAACAACGCTGGCAATAGCACCTATTCCCATTCCCCAAATTTCTCTAACTTTAATGGCGGCTTCTTCCACATCATCAAAAGATTTGATTGGTTTCATACCCTCCAATGGATTGCTAAATTTAGTCTCGATGTTCAATAATTGTTCAAGTTCCAGGTACCGGGAAAGATAATCCTTTGCATGTTCAAGGATCTTATGCTCTTCTTTAGCAGGAAGCTTTTTTAGTTTACGAAATTCAATGTTTCCCAGCTGAACCTGTGCATCCCTGAAAAAATAATCTGGCCTGACAGACAAGGCTTCACACAATAGCCCTAGCATGACGCTGTCGGGAATTACTTCTCCCTTTTCGTACTTATGTAAGGCCTGACGGGAAATTTTCTTATTGAGCTTATCAGATAAGTCCTGTAATGAAAAGCCATTCATCAGACGTGCAGATTTAAATCTTTCAGCAAAGAGATTATTCATATGAGCTATTTTTGTTGCCAATTAACTAACATACTCTGCTAGTATTTGGTTTACAAAACTACTTTATTTTATTGGTGTTGTCAACTGCAAAAAATAACCGTTCTCCTCGAAGTCGGCATAATTTCCGATGAAGAATCGGAAACAACGCTAGGCCTTCTCGGAAAAGGTAATTTTTTAGTCAAACAGGGCGCCTAAAGAGTTGGGCGCCTTATTTGTTTGTAGATATTTATTAGTCAATACTGAAGCTAAAAAAGCAATTTCTCCGTAAAGGCCTCAGGCGCTCTTGCCCTTCCGCAAGAACCGACTGAAAGGAACTCAACGAGGCCTTTAAAAATCAAAATGCTACGAGTTAAATGCCAGCCTTCGAGGGAGGAGTTGTTTTTTAGCTAAGTAGAATACTTGTTAAGTATTATCTGGTTCCCAATCATCTACTGGTTCCCAAAGTTCAATAACATTCCCTTCTGGATCGAGTACATGGACGAATTTGCCATATTCAAATTCGGAAATTTCATCAATAACGGTCACGTTTTCCTTTTTAAGTTCATCTACCAGTGCAACGATGTTTTCCACGCGGTAGTTAATCATAAAGGGCTTAGATGATGGGTCAAAATATTTGGTGTCCTTCGGAAATGTGCACCAGGCCGTGGATCCTTTTTTCGACGGATCATCGGCCTGTCGCCATTCAAACGTTGCTCCGTATTCAGTGGTAGCCAGGCCAAGATTTTTGGCGTACCATTCGTTCATATCTTTTGGATTGTCGCATTTAAAAAATACACCGCCAAGGCCTGTTACTTTCTTCATATTTTAAAAGGTTTTGTATGATTAAAAATTGATATATAAAAAGAGGGAAATTGTTCTAAAGGTTTATGCACAACCCTTAGAACAATTTCCCTCTAATTTCGGACAATCCCAAATCTGTTTTAAAATCCGCTATTTAATGCTGGCAGTACCAGTCTTTACAATACTGGTACTGCCATTTGTGTAACCACGATTTCTTGTATCAGCTGATCGATTTGTGTTTTAGTAATGTTCGGCATACAAATGATGTGCGACCAGCCTCCTTCGGCTGCCAGTTGCCATTTTTGTCTGATTTGCAGATCAGGCTCCGGGAAGTTTACAGTAATGGCATTGGTGTTTCTCCAGGCCGGGATACCGATTTCCTTAAGTTTTAATTCTGCATACGCTGCGGTCTCCAGACAATGCTGTGCACGTTCTTTCAAGCCAGTAATACCTAGTTTTTTAATGGTATACCACATAAACAGGGGACTATGACCATTTCTTGATCCTGAGATCGTGGTATCCATGCTGCCGATGTAAGCTACGGAGCGTGCAATACGGTCTCTGTTGGATTTCTTAGCCACAACAACACCACAAGGCATTGGTGACCCTATGAATTTATGACCACTGATCGCGATGCTATCTGCACCATCGGCAAAGTCGAATGCTGGTCGAGGTTCTATTAAAGCACTGTAACTGCCGGATAGGGCGCCGTCGGCATGGATGTAGTAATGCTTGATGGCCAGTTTTTTAAGGATGAGCTTAATTTTGCTGATGTCGTCACGGGCTTCGGTCATGGTTGTGCCGATGTTAGCCATGATGATTACTGGCATATGGCGGTTCATTCTGATGGTATTTTCAAGATCTTCGTAATCAATTTCGCCATTTTCCTGGGTGCTGATCACGATGTTCGACATATTTAACAGGTGCAGGTTCTTCTGTACGCTGTAGTGTGTAGCTTCAGAATAATACACCATTCCTTTTGGATGCAGTTCACGGGCAAGATACAAACCATAAAGGTTTCCTTCCGAACCACCATTGGTTACATAACCCCACCAGTCGTCGGACTTAGCCCTGAATAATTCAGCAAAAAACTGAACCACTTCCTTTTCAATTTCACGCGAACCTACTGCATAGGTAGAAGGAACAAAAGGATCACCAAGGTTGTTCATTGGGTATTCCAGAAAGGGCATCAACTCACTATAGTTGAAATCCTTAGATACAGGGTAGCCCATGAAATAGCTCGTATTTTGTTTTACCTCTTCCAGTAATTCTTTGAGCGTTTGGTTTTCGCTTGGTGATAAGGAGTTTGTGTTCATTGTTGCCTCAGTTTTATCTTGTTTGAGTTACAAAATTACACTTAGTAAAATAATATATTAATATGTGTTGTTAAATAAGAATATTATGTTGTTTAAATTGTTTATTTAAAATTATGAATTGCGGAGGATGGTCTTAGTCATATTTCGGTTTAAGGAAATTTTGTCCACTTATTTAGTGGATTTTGGCTTTGCAAGCATTACACCAAGCGCAAATGATGAGAATTTTACATACCGATCCTGAGCAACCAAAAATTCCTCGTACTTTTGCGCCCAAATTAAAAAGACACGGCAATGAAGGGACTTCTGGAAAACATACAAACCTCAATCGAATCACTAAGAGCAGAAATCATCAATCATAAAGTTTACGATGTGATTAGTGATCTGGAAGATCTGAGAATCTTTATGGAGTACCATGTTTATGCGGTTTGGGACTTTATGTCATTGTTGAAGTCATTGCAGATTAACCTTACTTGTACACAAGTGCCATGGTTTCCGGTTGGGACGGGCAGTACACGTGCACTAATTAATGAAATTGTTGCTGGTGAGGAATCAGATGTGGATGCGAATGGAGAAAAGAAAAGTCATTTTGAGATGTACCTGGATGCGATGCAGCAATGTGGTGCAGATACGACTCAGATTGGTAGGTTTGTAGAGACTTTAAAAGCGACAGGTGATTTTGAAAATGCTTATGCTCATTCGGATACACCTGCTGAAGCCAGAAACTTTGTAGATTATACATTTAAAATCATCAACAGTGGGGAGGCTCATTTGCAGGCGAGTACTTTTACTTTTGGCCGTGAAGATTTGATCCCAAACATGTTCCTAACAATTGTTAACGACCTGAACAAGAAATTCCCTGATCAAATCTCTTTATTCAAATACTACCTCGACAGACACATTGAAGTGGATGGCGATCATCACAGTCACCTTGCTTTGGCCATGACTTCAGCGCTTTGCGGTGATAGTGAGTCGAAGTGGAAAGCTGCTGAGGCGGCCACTATTGAATCCCTGAAAAAGCGTATTGAACTTTGGGATGGTGCTTATCACAGAATCAAAGCCTCAAAAGCTTAATCATAAGCCGATTAAGTTTTTTTCTGCTAAGCTGATATACTTTTTGATTCGATTACTATCTGGTAAGCTCAGGCCATCATGATATTTATACTCCATTTTGGTGATATTGGCTCCCGTTAAAATCTCCAGAGTCGTTGAGGTACCGCCAAATTTATCATCTAAGTATTTGCTCAGTGGGTAGAATCTAATTTTTAACTCTTTATCTAAATAAACAGTCGACACCTTATTTACTAATGATGAATCATTTTTGAATTCCGATAAGGAGATGATTTTTTTGAAAGTTCTATTGTCAATGAGGGTGTCTTTAACAAAGGTGTAATTTTCAAGTTCATTATTGACATTGGGATAATTGTTGTCTTTGAAATTATGTCCTTTCCTTTTAGCGTCGATAGAAAATGAGTTGACTAATTTTGGGGGCTCAATTGAAGCATCGAATTCCCAGGACATTCTCCTATTAAAATCTGTTAAAATGTATCCTGTTAAAGAGTCTTTAGTGGAGGTCATACTTTTCCCTTCATTACTAAGAAAAACATCTTGACGCTGCATGTGTAATACTATTTCCTCCAGGCAGTAGTTGGCATGCAGATAAATATTTCGATTTGGAAATCCCGGCGTTTCATTACCATTAAAGTAGAGTCCTATAGTAAGCTTTCCCTCATTTAATGCGGGTTTCTTCTCAATCGTATCTTCTTGTAGTTGAGGGAAAACAATAAATGGCAATAGCGTAGCTGATACCACGAGGATAGTGCGTCTTGTTAGGACTTTGAGTTTTGCGTTCATTTTGATAGAGCTTAATTATCTTACTAAGATATAAAAATAGTTTTTTAGTAAGGTAAAAATGACTGTAAAACTCTCATTACCTTCTTTATAACACTCGATAGCGGGTTTTTGCAGCTCCCTCGATTTGTCAAATTCTAATCTTTTGTGCCTGTTGTACCGCTTGCCCGGAAATTTTGGTTGCTTGTCAAATTCTAATCTTTTGTGCTTGCTGTACCGCTTGCTAGGAAATTTTGGTTGCTCTGTCGGCTTGTTAAATTCTAATCTTTTGTGCTTGCTGTACCGCTTGCTAGGAAATTTTGGTTGCTCCGAGCGGTCCTAGGATTCTTTTGTTTCCCAGACAGGGGAAACAAATTATTCCAGACAGCGAGGAGTCAACCTAAATTTCCCTTTTAACATATTTTAACCCTTTCCCCCTTGCTTAAAAACTATCCTTTCCCTAATTTTCCCAGCTATTAACAAAAATTGGGTATAAATGGAAGAAGTAACTAATATTACTGAGCATTCGACGTATGGAACAGACATCCGTGCATTGAATGAAATGATACAAAAGGAAAGTGCATTTATCGATCTCCTGTTATTGGAAATGGATAAAGTGATTGTGGGTCAGCGGTATATGGTAGAGCGTTTGCTGATCGGTTTACTGGCCGATGGACACATTTTGTTAGAGGGGGTTCCCGGATTGGCAAAGACGTTGGCTATTAACACCTTGTCGAAAGCCATTGATGCGGGATTCAGCAGAATTCAATTTACACCAGACTTGTTGCCGGCCGATTTGCTGGGAACGATGATCTATAACCAGAAGAAAGAAGAATTTATAGTTAGAAAAGGACCATTGTTCTCGAATTTCATCCTTGCTGATGAAATCAACAGAGCTCCTGCGAAAGTGCAGAGTGCTTTATTGGAGGCGATGCAGGAGCGTCAGGTAACAATTGGCGACAATACCTTTCCATTACCAAAACCATTTTTGGTATTGGCAACACAGAATCCTATTGAGCAGGAAGGTACATATCCCTTGCCAGAGGCGCAGGTGGATAGGTTTATGTTGAAGGTGGTGATTGGCTATCCTAAGAAGGAAGACGAGAAGAAAATCATGCGTGCAAATATTGCACCTCAGGGCATGCCTAAGCCTAATGTAGTGATTCATACAGACGATATTCTTAGAGCCAGGAAGGTGGTTAGAGAAGTGTATATGGATGAGAAGATTGAACAATATATCATCGATATCGTTTTTGCTACGCGTTTCCCGGGCGATTATAAGCTAAATGATTATAAGAACCTGATCAGCTTTGGTGCTTCGCCACGTGCGAGTATCAATCTGGCATTGGCGGCTAAAGCATATGCTTTTATTAAAAGAAGAGGTTATGTGATTCCGGAAGATGTAAGAGCGATATGTCATGATGTATTGAGACACCGTATTGGCTTGACTTACGAGGCAGAGGCCGAAGACATCAATACAGAAACGATTATCACTGGAATATTGAATGCTGTTGAAGTACCATAGTTATGGATACTAAAGATCTCTTAAAGAAAGTAAGGAAGATTGAGATAAAGTCCCGTGGTTTAAGCAACCAGATCTTTTCAGGCGAGTACCAATCGGCCTTTAAAGGTCGCGGTATGGCCTTTAGTGAGGTGCGCGAATACCAGGTGGGAGATGAGATCCGTACCATCGACTGGAACGTAACGGCCCGTTTTAACCATCCTTATGTGAAAGTGTTCGATGAGGAACGGGAGATGACGGTGATGTTAATCGTGGATGTAAGTGGATCCAAGAACTTCGGAACCCAGGTTCAGCTGAAGCAAGAACTGGCAACGGAACTCTGCGCGGTACTCTCTTTCTCAGCCATACAGAACAACGATAAAGTAGGGGTGCTCTTCTTTAGTGATAAGGTAGAGAAGTTTATCCCACCAAAAAAAGGCAGAAGTCATATTCTGATGATCATCAGGGAGTTGATCAATTTCCAACCACAAAACAAAGGAACTAACGTCGCCGAAGGCTTGCGCTATTTCACCAGTGCCATTAAAAAGCGATGCACGGCTTTCCTGATTTCTGATTTTATGAGTGGCCCTTTTGAGAATGAATTGAAGATTGCCAACCGTAAACACGACCTTGTTGCCCTGAGACTATATGATATCCATGAGGAAGAAATTCCAAACCTGGGACTTATTCCCATTAAAGATGAGGAAACAGGACAAGTGGAATGGATCAATACAGCGGATAAAGATGTCCGGATTGCCTTTAAGGCCGCTGCACTGGAAAGAAATGATAAACTGGAAGAGCAATTCAGAAAATCGGGGGTCGACTTTACCAAAATCGGTACACATGAATCCTATATTAAACCATTAATGACATTGTTTAAGAAACGAGAGGCCAGAAGATAAGTTTATGAACAAATATTTTAAATCCAGCTGCTTTTTAATGCTGTGTTTAGGCGGACTTACCTTTAACAGTAAGGCGCAGGACATCAGGGTAGAAGCTAAGCTGGATCAATCAAAAATAGCACTGGGCGATCAGACCATATTACGGTTGATGGCCCATTTGCCGGTAAATGGGCAGGTAGATTTTCCCGTCCTGGCAGATACCATTTCCTCAAAAATACAGATTGTAGAAATGGGGAAAACGGATACCCTGACGGATAAAAATAACCCGGCCCTAAAAACCATCAGCAGACAGTATACCATCACTTCTTTTGATGCGGGATTACACGCCATTCCTGCTTATACTTTTGGCACCAAATCGGGAAACCTCAATACAGCTGTTTTGCCTTTGGAAGTAACCGAGGTAAAGGTGGATACCACCAAGGCCATATATGATATTAAAGAACCGCTGGCTGTAAAGTATTCTTTTATGGACTGGCTAAGAGATAATGCCAAGCTCGTTGCCTTTTCGGCACTAGGTATTTTGCTACTTGCCGCACTGATCTGGTATTGGATTAAAAAACGCAAAAACAAGCCTGCCAAAGTAGAGCCTCCTAAAGCTGTGATACCATTGCATGTTATCGCTTTAGATAAGCTGAATGCTTTGAAAAGTGAGAAATTATGGGAGCAGGGACAGGTGAAGCAATACCATAGTGAGTTAACAGACATCATCAGGGATTATCTGGAGAAAAGATACCAGATCAATGCGATGGAGCAAACTTCTGAAGAGATTTTCTCCGGATTAAAGCATATGAACATCTCTGAGCAAAACACCAACAAGCTACGACAAATGTTGCTGCTGGCCGATCTGGTGAAGTTTGCCAAAGCCACGCCATTGAATAGTGATAACGAACAGAGTATGGAAAATGCAATCAGTTTTGTAACCAATACGAAACCTGCTGCAGTTCCATTCACAGATAAAGAAACAAAGAATAATGAACCTGTTTAGCGGAATTGAATTTGCCAACAAAGGCTTTTTCTGGCTACTGCTGATCATTCCTTTGATGATTGGCTGGTACATTTGGAGAAATGCCAAACTTCAGGGCAGCCTGAGGATGTCGGCCTTAAGTGGTTTTTCAAAAGTAAAGAAGAACAAATACGGCACGCTAAGGCATTATGGTATCGTACTGAGGGTTCTGGCCTTCATCGCAGTAATTATTGCGCTGGCGAGACCACAATCAGCTTTCAGCTGGGAAAACTCTACCACTGAGGGGATCGATATTGTGATTGCTACCGATATTTCGGGAAGTATGCTTGCCGAAGATTTAAAACCTAACCGTTTGGAAGCAGGTAAGCAAATCGCGATAGACTTTATCAAGGATCGTCCGGAAGACCGTATAGGTCTGGTTATTTTTAGTGGAGAGAGCTTTACGCAATGTCCGCTAACCATCGACCACGACGTGTTAGTTAATTTATTTGGCGAGATCCGCAACGGGATGATAGAAGATGGAACGGCCATTGGAATGGGACTAGCTACTGCTGTAAATCGCTTAAAAGAAAGTGATGCTAAAAGTAAGGTAGTGATTTTGCTGACTGATGGATCGAACACCACAGGCTCTATTCCGCCATTAACGGCTGCTGAGATTGCCAAGCAAATGAAGGTAAGAGTTTATACTGTTGGTGTTGGTACAAAAGGCTTTGCACCATATCCGGTACAAACTCCTATGGGGGTACAATACCAGCAAGTACCGGTAACGATTGATGAGGGTGTATTGAAGGAGATTGCGAAAGTGACCGGCGGTCAGTATTTCCGTGCGACCAATAATGCTACGCTTAAAAAGATCTACGGTCAGATTGATCAATTGGAAAAGGCAAAAGTTGCAGTCACCCAATACAATAAAAAAACAGAGCGCTTCCTGCCATTTGCCTTGATTGCCATGGTGTTGTTGCTTGCAGAGTTTTTATTAAGAAATACAATTTTTAAAGGAGCCTTAACTTAATCATATGTTACGTTTTGAACACATAGAATTTTTATGGGCACTGGCATTGATCCCTTTTATGGTGATCGTGTTTTTGATGGTGCGCAAATGGAAAAAGAAGGCCTTATTATCGCTGGGCGATCCGCATACCGTTCGCAGGATGATGCCCGAAGCTTCTTTAAGCAGACCGGGACTAAAGTTCGTGCTTTTTGCATTGGCTTATACTTCACTGGTAGTAGGTGCTGCTAACCCCCAAATAGGTACTAAAATGGAAGAAACCAAAAGGAACGGGGCTGACCTGATGATATTGCTCGACGTGTCGAACAGTATGCTGGCAGGAGATCTGGCACCTAACCGACTGGAGAATGCCAAGCGTGCCATATCACAACTGATTGATAATTTACATAATGACCGTATCGGTATCATTATTTTTGCCGGTGAGGCTTACGTGCAATTGCCCATTACAACCGATTATTCGGCCGCTAAGTTGTTCCTGAACAACATTACTACGGATATCGTTCCTACACAAGGTACTGCCATCGGTGCAGCGATCGACATGGGGATGAAGTCCTTTAATTTTGTAAACGGTACGAGCAAAGCGATGATTCTGATGACCGATGGAGAGAACCATGAGGACGACGCTGTTTCGGCGGTTAAGCAGGCCAGAGCAAAAGACGTAACCATCCATGTGATTGGTTTAGGTACACCAGAGGGCGCACCGCTACCGATATATAGGAATGGTCAGCCGGTGGGTTTTCGTACGGATGAAGCCGGTAAAACTGTCGTGAGTAAGCTGAATGAAGAAATGTGTAAAGAGATCTCACAAATGGGCAATGGCGTATATGTAAGGGCCAGCAATGCCAACAGTGGTTTAAACATTGTAATGGATCAGGTGAATAAGATGGAAAAGAAAGGTTACGACAGTAAAATGTTTAAAAACTATGAAGATCGGTTCCAGTTTTTCCTGGGCTTCGCGCTGTTGTTGCTGGTACTGGAATTCCTGATCTCTAACCGCAGGAATATGAAATTAAGTGAATTGAATTTATTTGAGGTGAGGTAATATGAAGCAGTTGATCATCATTATATATATCGTATTACAAGGTGCCGTTGTTTTTGCCCAGAAGGAGAAGAAATACATCCATAACGGCAATAAGCTTTATCAGCAGCAAAAGTATGCAGAAGCTGAGGCTAGCTACCGTCAAAGTGTAGAGAAAACAAAAGAATCCGTTGCCGGTAATTTTAACCTGGGTGATGCTTTGTACAAGCAGAAGAAGTTCGAAAATGCAGCGCAAAAGTTTACAGAGATTGCCACAACATCTGATAACAAAGCGGTAAAGGCGCAGGCTTATCATAATCTGGGCAATTCCTTATTAGAATCTAAAAAGCTGGAAGAAAGTATCGAGGCCTATAAAAAGTCTTTGATGAACAACCCTAAAGACGATCAGACGCGTTATAATCTGGCTTATGCGCAGGAAAAACTGAAGGAGCAGCAGAAGAAAGAGGATAAAAACAAAGACAAGAATAAGGATAAGAAGGACCAGGACAAGAAAGATCAGCAGGATAAAGACAAGCAGAACCAGGATAAAAAAGATCAGGATAAGAAGGACCAGAACAAAGATCAGAAAGATAAGGACAAGCAGGACCAGGATAAAAAGGATCAGGATAAGAAAGACCAGCAAGGGCAGCAACCTCAGCCTGATAAGTTGTCGAAGGAAGATGCAGAGCGCATGCTGGAAGCTTTAAAAAATGAAGAGAAAAACACCCAGGATAAGTTGAAAAACAAAAAAGCAAAAGGTGTAAAGGGACGTATTGTTAAAGACTGGTAAGGGGTTATATTAATGAACATGAGATATTATTTATTGACGGTATTGCTGTTATGGTCGGCCATTGGTTTTGGCCAGGCCGGAAAAGTTACCGCCTCTGTAAGTTCAAACCAGGTAGCTACAGGTGAGCAGTTTGAAATTATTTTTTCTACAACGGGGAATCCGGAATCTTTTGATCCGCCTGCATTTACTGGTTTTCAGGTGGTTGGCGGACCCAATCAATCTTCCAGCTACACCTCTGTTAATGGACAAACTACAGCGAGTATTTCTGTGGGCTATGTGTTGGTTGCGGTAAAGGAAGGGGAGTATATCATTGGGCCGGCAACGATGTTGTTTGGTGGCAAGGCTGCTAAGTCTAACTCTGTAAAGATGAAGGTGACCAAGGGTAGGACTGTACCTCAGCAACAGGGTCAATCAGCTGCTTCCGGACAAGGTCCAAGAGCTTCGGCTGGTAATTCATCAGATATTTCGAAGCAGTTGTTTATGCGTGCTGTGGCCAGTAAAACCAATGTATACCAGGGCGAGCAGATTGCGGTAACTTATAAGTTATATACCAATATTGGTATCGTGGGCAACGCACCAGAAAAACTACCTGATTTTAATGGTTTCTGGAGTCAGGAGATTAAGAACAACCAGGGGCAAATAGATTGGAAAGAGGAAGTATATAACGGACAAAGATACCATGTTGCGATGCTGAGGGAAGTGATCTTATTTCCTGAGCGCTTTGGTAAGTTGACATTGGATCCTCTGATCATGAGTTTTGTGGTGCGTAAAAAGTCACCCTCAAATGATCCTATAGAAGATTTCTTTGGTGGCGGGTCGTATGAAGACCTGACTTATAAGATTAAAACTGCTCCGGTAACCATCAATGTAAAACAATTGCCGGAGGCAGGTAAGCCAGAGGGTTTTGGCGGTGCGGTTGGGCAGTTTGCTATTGCGTCTTCGGTGGATAAGTCGTCACTTAGAGCTAACGAGGCTTTAAATTACAACCTTAAAATCAAGGGTTCAGGAAACCTGAAGCTATTGAATGCACCGGTGGTGAATTTCCCGGCAGATCTCGAAAAGTATGATCCTAAGATCAACGATAAGATTACTGAGACCATGAACGGCGTTTCGGGTAGTAGGGAGTACAGCTATTTGCTAATTCCAAGGCATGAGGGAAATTATACCATCGAGCCTTTAAAGTTCTCTTATTTTAATCCTTCAACGCAAAAGTACGTTACTTTAACTACCGGATCATTTGACCTGAAAGTAGCCAAAGGCGCACCGGGCTCCAATGTTACAGCTTATGCTTCGGGTCAGAAGGATATTAAAATGCTGGCTAAGGATATCGCTTATATTAAAACTAAGGTATCTGATTTGCATCAGACGGATGACGTATTTTACGGATCAGTAGCTTATTATACCTTATTGTGCTTAGGTCCGCTATTGTTTATTGGTGCTTTTGTTTATCGCAAACAGTACAGGGAAAACAACCGCGATCAGGTAAAAGTGAAAGGCAGAAATGCCAATAAGGTGGCGGCTAAACATTTGGCCAGTGCTCAAAAGCAATTGCAGGGCGGTGATAAGAAACTGTTTTACCAGGATGTTTATAAAGGCTTGTACCAATACCTGAGCGATAAGTTTAATATCCCAGCTGCGGAATTGAACAAGGAAAATATCAGTGAGCAGTTGAATGCTGCGGGGATTAAGGAAGCCTTGATCAACCAGCTGACCGAAACGCTTGACTTGTGCGAAATGGCACGTTATGCACCGGTTTCAGGAATTTCGGATCAGGAAGTATTTGATAAAGCTAAAAATATCATTAATGAGATTGAAGATCATGCGTAATCTTTTAAAATATAGTTTGTGTGTATGGCTGTTGCTGTTGGCTATACCGTTTTGCGTAACAGCGAAAGAGATCAATGCTGAGACATTGCTTAAACAGGGGAATGAGGCTTATGCCAGAAATCGGTTTGAAGATGCTGCTGCGGCTTATAAGCAGGTGTTGGATGCCGGATATCAATCGGCAGCGGTTTATTTTAACCTGGGTAATGCCAATTACAAGTTGTCGGAAATGCCGGAGGCCATTTTAAATTATGAGAAGGCTTTGAAGTTGAGTCCGGGTGATGAC
Source organism: Pedobacter nyackensis (assembly GCF_900176505.1). Taxonomy (GTDB): domain Bacteria; phylum Bacteroidota; class Bacteroidia; order Sphingobacteriales; family Sphingobacteriaceae; genus Pedobacter; species Pedobacter nyackensis. The sequence continues at coordinate 747,254 of NZ_FWYB01000001.1, forward strand.
GAGATTCAATTGAATTTGCAATTGGCAAATATGAAGATAACGGATAAGATTGAAGCGGTGCCAGAGTTTTTTCTGACTAAGTGGTGGAAGGGGTTTGTCTTCTTCTTTCCGTTGAGTACGCTTTCGGTGCTTACAGTTGTTTGCTTTATTCTGGGCTTTGTTGCACTAATTGCTTATCTGTTTTTAATTGCCGTAGGACCTAAAAAGATTGCTTTTTATATTGGAATAAGTGTGTTGTCGCTGGGTTTGATTTTTATGATTATGGCCTCGGCACAATCTAACTATCTGCATGGCCAGGAGCAAGGTATTGTTTTTAGCGGCGCCGCGGATGTAAAAGGTGGTCCGGATGCTAAGCAAAAGACTTTGTTTGTGATCCATGCAGGAACTAAAGTGAGCATTGTAGAAAATGAGGGAGACTGGATTAAGGTTACTTTGGCTAATGGTAATGGGGGCTGGATTAAGCTAGCTGATATTAAAGCGATCTAAGCTTTTAAACTCCAGATCTTGCATACTGATATTTAAAAGTTTGTGGATTGTGGTTAAATCGTTTAAGGTAAAAGACTCGATTCCGTTGATGAGTTCGGACATATAGGTTTCACTGGTATGTCCTAAAATCATTCCTAACTGTTTTTGGGTTAACTTTTTCTCTTTAAGTTTGGATGTGATTAATTGTTTACGATGCATGGTGAATTTGTTTTCACGTTCAGCAATTAGTTCGGCCAAATCGTTTTCCTCAACTTGTTGAGTGGTGATTTCTGCTTTAACCCAATGCTTATCTTCATAAGCCATGATAATATCTTGTAGCATTTTTTTTTGCTCGATAAATTCCGGATGATCTTTAACGAATAATCTCAATCTACGGTACATGATTGATGCCCTTTCAAGCTCTAGTTCTGAGTTTAATAACCCCTTTTCAATGATCTTTTTTAAACCAAGTTGTGAATCCATTTCTCTGCGTTTTAATGAGTATTGTAAGTCTAAGCGCTTTTATTGGATTACTGGTAAAAAAACAGAACATTTTTAGGTAACAGATCAGTGGTCGTCGACTAGTGGGATGTCTTTTTGTTATATAGCCGCTCTATTTCTTTGGTAAGTGTTTGTTTCTCGGTTTTGGACTTTGTCAGTTTAATAGCCTGCCCGTAGTGACTTATAGCCTTTTCAATATCTTGATCAGCATATAAGTAACCTAATAGTTGGTGGTAGTAATTGCTTTCGTTCGGATTTAGTTTTTCAGCCTCAGAAATGGCCTTTTCATTTCCATAAACCTTAGCGAAGGCAAATATTCTGTTCAATGCAATTACGGGTGAGGACTCCATAAGCATAAGCTGATCGTATAATTGCAAAATATGCTGCCATTTACTTTCATCATCAGGTGTGGTGTGCCAATAGGCGATGCCTGCTTCCAAATGATATTTTGAAATTTCATTTCCATCGAAAGCATTTACCAGATAATAATTACCTCTCTCCATCAGGGATTTATCCCACAATTTTTTGTCCTGTTGTTCGTAAACAATGGCTTCGCCCTTATTATTGATCCTTGCATCTAACCGTGAGCTTTGGAAGCACATTAAAGCCAGCAATGCATTTGATTTTGGTGTATTGGTCAGGGGATTTTCTATTAGCATAAGGGTAAGCCTCACCGCTTCCGAACAAAGTTCCTTCCGTATCAATTGATTGTTCGTTTTTGAAAAATAGCCTTCGTTAAAGAGCAGATATAAAGTTTTTAAAACCGTTTCCACTCTTGATTTTATATCCGTTTCAGTTAAACTGTTGAGCTGGAAACTATCGTTCCGGAGGTTTGTTCTGGCTCTGAGCAGCCGTTTTTTTATGGTTTCAGGTTTTGCTAAAAATGCATTGGCAATTTCTTCCACACTAAAGCCGCAAAGGATCTGAAGTGCCAGACAAATTTGCGCTTCGGCTGAATTTGCAGGATTACAAACCGCAAAAATCATGGCAAGCTGGCTATCTGCAATGTGTTGGTTATCAAATTCGAACTGTTGTTCTTCCTGAATTTTTCCGGTCGACAATTCGTTTTTGATCTGGCTTTCAAAAATAGAAAGATGTTTAAAGTAGTCTTTGGTTTTATTCCTGGCCACTGTATAGAGCCAGGCCGCAGGCTTTTTGGGGATCCCGTTAATCGCCCAGTTTTCAGATGCTTTTAAAAAAGTTTCGCTGGCAATATCTTCGGCAATTTCAATATGCTTCAAGCCAAAATGACGGCACAATACAGCCGTCATTTTCGCGTACTCCTGCCGGAATAAATGGGGCAAAAGTTCCTGGAGCGAATTTGCCTCTTCCTCCATTAACTAAGTTTTAATAGCTCCCTTACTTCAATATTCCCGCCGATTTTAAAAATGGGATTACTTTTCGCCAGTTCAACGGCTTCCTCAATGGTATCGGTTTTTACAATGATATAGCCGCTGATAAATTCCTTGATCTCGGTGTAAGGTCCGTCAGTGACCACATTGTCGGCGTGTACAGACATTGCACTTCCCGGAATTGGTAAGAGTGTGTTTCCCTTATCAACTAATTTGTTCTGAGCTACAATCCCGGCAAGCCAGTTCATCCTTTCCTGCATTTGTTCAGGAGAAGGTTTAAAATTGATGTCGTTTATTCTGAAAATTAATGCGAATTCTTTCATGTGGATTAAATTTATCGATATTTTAGATATTTCTGCAAATTTCGTCGTAGTCGACCGTAAAGCCCGGTCTTTTGGTTCCTTCAATAATTAAGGATTTAATATTATTGATCCCTATGTATTTCAGTATGGCGCTAAGGTGATTCACGATGTAGTCGTTAACTGGGTTGAATTCATTATTATAACTTCCCCCTGCTGTTATTGCAAGGTATACCGTCTTATCGGCCAATAATCCAATTCGCGTTCCATCTGCCTGATAGGTAATCGTCTGTCCTAGCCTAACGATCTGATCGATATAAGCTTTTAAAGTTGCATGTATTCCAAAATTATACATTGGTGCGCCTAATATTACAATATCAGCATGCTTAATTTCTCGTAGTATGGTATCAGAATAGCCTAATTTTTCTTTTTCCTCATCACTTATGTCTTGCTCATTTTTAAAAGAGGCCAAAATATGTGCGCTATCCAGGTAAGGTGGATTGTCGTTTACCAGGTTTCGTTCGGTAATTTTACTTCCTGGATGCTTTAATGCCAGTTGCTTAATAATAGCGTTTCCAAGTTTAATGCTGTGAGAATAGTTCCCCATAGGACTGGAAATAATGTGTAGTATCTGTTTCATTGTTTTTTTGATCCTATGACGATTAGGATTTATCAATGGGGACAGTTTTTTGATGTCGATTTTTTACAATTCTGTAAACTATTAAAAACGGATTTTTGTAGCTAAAAAATGAAAACACCTATCACACGTTTATTTTATCTGATCGTTTTAGTCGGTTTTTCGTCTGTTGTAAATGGGCAGGAAAAGCCGGTGAAACTCAGTAAAGAATTGAAGGAAGCGCTGGAACAGCGTTACTCGACAGACCAGCAAACGGCTAAAACGCAGAGATTCATTTACAATAAAATGGAGTGGAAAAAATCCTGGATAGGCGTAAAGTATACCGACTTGCTTAAAAGCTGGGGGGCGCCTACCAAAGCTTTTCCAAGTGGCGATGGGGGACAGGTTGTAGTATATGAAAAGATAAGCAATTATGCTGGAGGGAGCTACAAGCCGGGCTACCTTACCACAGCTATTAACGGTGTTGGACAAAGAGTGATAACCGGGAGCAAACAAGCAGAGGATACCAGATGGGCGAGCCAATATGTAGAATTAACTACACTTTTAGTAGGCAAAGACAATTTAATACAAAGCATAGATCAGAAAACCACGCACAGTCAGGCCGGTAATCAATAAGTTAAAATACACCTTAAGATGAAATTTCAAAAAGCAATATTAACACTCGTTTTGATCGCTGTAGTACACTTTGGCCAGGCTCAGGGGAGGTACTTTGAGGCCGTATGCGAAAAATCAACAGGAAATCTGTTCGGCGATAATCTTTTTGGTTATATCAGACCCCTGAATAAGCAGCCTGCTATCACTTTCCAGCTCACCAATAAAAGTAAAAGTAAAGCGGAGCTGATGAAGCTGTTGCAGAGTTATCTTAAAAGTCGCCCGGCTCTTAAAGTTGAGGAGGTTGTAAATGGTGAGGGGGCTTACATCTGTTATAGGGATTTTGCCAGCATTGGCGATAAAAGCAAATGCTATGCTGATCTCAGCGGCCTTACCTATGTTTACGCTGTTCCTTTAGATGATATGATAAAAATACGCATTGGGCTGACTTCAAAAATTTATGCTACGCTTAATGATGCAAAATTGCAGATCAGCCCTTCGGGCACTGTTGTTTCTGATAACGATGTGCCTTTTGGCGATTACAAATATGTACAGCCTGGCGGATATAAAACCGGAAATACCGGTGGTTTGATCGGCAAGATAAAGGAAAAGACCAAATCACCAGGCCTAGCTTATCCTGATAGTATTTTCGATGCTGAAGGAAATGTAGTTAACCCGGTTAACAAACAAATCATTGAAGCATTTTACGATGGCTATATCAATGATTTAAAAAAGTTCCTCGACGAAAATTTCAAGAAGTAATTGCGAATCAGATGCGTTAAATTTCTATTTTTACCAGACCTATAGATCTTTAAAAAAGCATAAATGCAATATCTTGTTGGCGCAATCATCGCGGTTTACATTTCCATATTAATTTTAGGTAAGAAGAAAAGAGTTACCGCCGATTATATATTGGCTGCCTGGTCGTTTTTTGCAGGGGTGCATCTGACTTATATTTATTACTATGCAAGCGGTAAATATATCGACATACCGGAGCTAATAGGGTGGAATGCGCCTATTCCTCTTGCTCATGGCCCATTTCTTTATGCTTACATATTGCAGCTTACGCAACAGCAAAAAACCAGGTACGGCTGGTTGCTGTTTTTTGTTCCTTTCTTTTTAGGTTATTTGTACATACTGCTTGATCTGCAACCCTTATCCAATGCAGCGCGAATTTCGATGCTAAGTGGAAATCAGCCGCCCGAATTGAAATGCGAATACCTATTTCCCGGTCTTACCACCGCCATTATTTGCTCGGGCGTTGTTTATATTGCGGCTTCCCTGGTTCTGCTCAGAAGGCATAAAAAAAATATCAACGAACAGTTTTCCAATACCGACAGAATAACCCTGAACTGGCTTCGTTATCTGATTGCAGGGATAGTCATTATCCTTAGTTTTTTCATCTTGGGACAAGCGGAACTAACCTTTCTTTCGGTGGTTGGGTTTATCGTTTTCCTTGGTTATTTCGGTATAAGACAAGTGGGGATAATTAGTGATGAAACTGCTGAAGAAACAACCGTAAAGGGTAGGTATGAAAAATCTACCTTAACGGGTGGAGTGGCTCAAAAAATACATGCAGAATTGATTGAAGTTATGCAAACTGAACAATTGTATAAAGACCCTGAGCTTACCCTCGGCATGCTGGCTAAGCGACTGGCGGTTCATCCGGGATTATTGTCTCAGGTATTAAATACAGAAGAGCAAAAAAGTTTTTACGACTATATCAATGAGCATAGGGTAAATGAATTTAAAAAACTGGTATGCCTGCCCGAAAATCGAAATTTCACGATTTTATCCATTGCATTTGATTGCGGATTTAACTCAAAATCATCCTTCAACCGAAACTTCAAGAAGATCACACAGATTTCGCCATCTGCGTATGTAAAGCAGCATCATTTGGATTAATTATAGGTGTCAACTTATATATTGAGACGATTGCACCATTCGAAGTATAGATACTTGCAGGATGGATTACAGACATTATGCTCCTCCTGCTTTTTTGAAAGATTACATTAGGTACTATTGGAGTGCTGATTTTCTACAGTCCGATTTACCGGGGTTTGTGGTGAAAAGTTTTGCCGACAGGTATCCCCGTTTAATCTTTCAAATTTTAGGTCGGTTTGAACCTATGCGCAATCAAAGGGGAGAAAAGTTACCCGTATGTTACTTAAGTGGAATAGGTACTCAACCAACAGTTGCCACCTTTGATGGCGTTTTTTCTCAGTTTGGTGTTAGCTTTTACCCGCATGCTTTAAATGCTCTTTTTAGGCTTGATGCCTATGAACTCGTTAATCAAGTGTCGGCCATCCAAAGTTTTTGCAAGACCGGAATTCAAGATGAGCTAGCGCAGGCAGGTTCTCATTACAACAGGGTACAGGTACTGAACCAATATTTTTATGGGAAGCTGTGTAACAACAGCAAGCAGGATTTATTAATCAACAACATTATTCGGCAAAATGAAATTAACATTGATAGCGAAATTCTTGAACTGCCAAAAAAATACAATATTTCGGAAAGGCAGTTAGAACGGTTGTTTAAAACCAGCCTGGGTATTTCTCCAAAAAAACTGCAACGCATTATTCGTTTCGAGAAAGCGCTGCAATTATTGAGTAACACGGCCTACAGTCAGCTTACTACAATTTCTTATGAACTCAATTACACAGATCAATCTCATTTTATAAGGGATTTCAGCGCATTTTCAGGGACAACGCCTTATCAGTTTGTAAGGACCCAAAGTTTAGGCGCCGAAAGTGCTTCTTTCCTTTATGCGGCCGATTGAAAACAGACCATTCAGCAAATATTTTAAAACCTATAAAAACAAATTACACATGAAAACAATGAACTTAATTAATCGGGCAGTTTCTTTTACAATGGTATTGGCGCTTATGGCAGCGGTATTTACAGGATGTTCTAAAAATGATGATGATGATCAGGGTGGTTCGGAGGATAAAGGCATTGTCAAGATGACGGTGACCACATCCGGCGAATTTGACAAGAACAAGGGCGCAGATATTAATTTAACGGTGTCATCGCACGACAGTCGCGCTAATTATCAAAAATGGAAAGTTAATGGAGTGGAGACCGGCGCAGAGATGAATCATACCTACCTGAGTGATGCTTTTAACGGAGGGAAAACTTTGGTGCTCGAATCGCCGCAGACGTACCTGGGTGCCAGTGTTAATCTAAGTGCTTCTACATCTGATGTAGGTTATACCTTAAGTTATAAGCTTGAAGAAAAAGGAAAGGTTGTAGAGGAAGCAACGATTGTGGTTGCTAAGGATAAACCGGTAAGAAAAAACTGGGTGTTTAGTAACTATGGTAAATAGAATCCATTATTTCTCAGGACTCATCTTATCTGTATTTATTGCATTTCATTTAAGTAATCAGCTCTTCTCGCTTTTTGGAGTTGCTGCACATATAGAAATGATGACTTTGCTAAGGACGGTTTACCGACACATCATCGTGGAGACCGTTCTGCTTTTAACTGTCGCATTTCAAGTAGTAACAGGCATTAAACTGTTATTTAACAAGCGTAAAAAGTCGATGGTAGAAAAGGTACAGCTTTATTCAGGCTTGTACCTTTCCCTTTTTCTTATTATCCATGTGGCTGCGGTTATGTATGGCCGGCAGCTGCAGTTGGATACCAATTTTTATTTCGCTGCAGCGGGGATGAATATGTATCCCATCAACCTTGTTTTCATTCCATATTATTTTTTTGCGGTAGTTGCCATTGCGCTTCATTTGAGCTCACTTCATTATCTAAAAACAAAATCTAAAAAAGTTTCTTACGGTATTGCAGTCATTGGGATAATTGTTGCAATCCTGATTATTATAGGTTATACTAATGCCTTAAAATGGAGGGAGGTACCCGCTGAATATCAAAATTTTATATGCATATCGTCATCTTCGAATTTTTTTAGAAACTCAGTTGTTCTTCGATAAATGTGGGATGAAAACCACACAAATGTTGCATACGAATGCAACATTTGTGCAATGGTAATTACTTTTGCTTTATTATATTAGTAATTGCAACTGCAGTTACGGGCTCATATCCCAACCAGCTGTAGTGTTTCCGGTCCCTTATTCAGGAAACCCAAGCTAAATCAAGCCAGCGGGACCAAAACCACAACCAAATATTTTTTTGTATGAACTCGCTGTGCCCAATGGGACGGCATTAAAATATTCTATTATGTTTACAGCATTAGAAGTGTTAAATGCTTGTGTAGCACAAGTATTAATCAACCCACCAAATCATAATCATGCTACATTGATCAATAATGTGGTGATGGAATGTGAACGTTTAAAAGGACTTCTGTTCGATATTTTTAGTAAGGGTGGAAATGTGGCAGCATTTGCCAGTGTTTTAAATGTGTGCCAGGTTTCGGCAATAAAACTAACCAATAGTTTATGGACTGCTCATCCGGAAAATCCGGTGGTGCAGCAGGCGCTAAATCCTTTAGTAGCTTTAACAAGGCATACCGAGGGGTTTTATTGGGACTTGCTTAATAAAAGTCATGCTTTATCTGCTTTTGAAGTACAGGAGTTACGTGTATGGCTCGATGAAGAATTGAAAGAGATCGAACAGCGGCTTAGGCAAACTCGGATAGATGAATCCTTAATTGAACAACTGATGAAGGCGCATACAGATTTTTTCAAGCCAGAGAAATACCCGGCGCTTTGTTATGCAGACCGGCAGTACCTGGAGGTTTTTATTCCGAAGCTTAAAGCGAAAGCTTTTGATGAGAGGAAGCAGGACTGGAACATTGAGTTAAGGCAATTGCTGATTAAATGGAATTTTAATCATATGGGGATTTATAAAATGCTGATTGCTGAGATTGATAAAATAGTGGATATTAAGAATCTGAAGAAAAAGCAGCAAAAACTTCATGAAATAGATGGATGGTTACATCAGGTTCAGTCCGTTCCGAACATCGCTTATGATTTCCAGATAGGTGATTTTAAAACTTTATTGCTGAAACGCATTGGGCTACTTCAGGAGCAGTTAAGGGTGATGATTGAATTGGAAACACTAATTAAAGTGGAAAGTATTTGTTTTAAGGGGAGTGTTCATGAATTGGCATTGGAGTTTCATTACAAGTATGATGAAGGTGTTTATGTTTTTTCAACCAAAAAAGCTGCTGCTGAATGTATTCTAAGTCATGTCCGAACGGAGGGAACTGAAGAAATTGCTCTGGCATCTTTCTTGAAACTTGATAAGTTAGAATATCGACCTGCTGCAACAAGGTTGTACCAGCGATACGCGAGAATAACAGCAAAACTGAAAAAAGACTTCGATTTGTGAAAAAAGGGGGGATGATCAAGTATCATCCCCCTTGCTATTGTTAACAGCCTTGGGTGACTGTTGAAGGCCCATTTATTTCTTCGTTGATTTTTAAGGCTATCCCCCATAGCCCTTTAAAGCATCATTAAGGGCCTTCTGATCATACCCCTCTGGTGTATTTTATTTTTGCTCTTTTGCTTTTGAAGCATTTACAATAATGGAAACAAAAGCAAATCTATCCTTTAAAATCCGGGCGTTTGCCCAGGTAATGATCCCAGTCCTTTGGCTACTGGGCTGTCTGTACAGGGCGCTGGGTTGCCTGAGTGGTAAGCGAGGTGGCTGCTTATGTTTCTCTCATTGTTTTGTTCGCAATCGTAGGTATGCTTTATTTCCGGGTGGCACCAACATGGATAAATTAACGGAAGCCAATATTGGCTAGAGAAAAATAACGATGAACAATAAATATTGCAACAATGGAAAGTATAACTCATAAACAATCAGCATTTAGCTTAACAGACAAGACCAAAGAATGGATTGTATTTGGCATCTGTTTACTTTGTCTGGCTTTATTTGCATCAGCTGCATATCAAAAGCTGGCAGATCATGAAATCTTTTACAAAGGTTTATCTAAAGTCTCTTTAATAGGAGGAGCAGCCATTTACATTGCCTGGCTTGTTCCAATAGCAGAAATGCTGATCTGTTTATTACTGCTTATACCAACAACTCAAAAAATAGGCTTGTACAGCTTTATAAGTCTGATGACCATATTTACCGGTTACATTTTGAGCATGTTGTTATGGACAGAAAAACTGCCCTGTCATTGCAATCTGATCATCGAAAAATTGAGTTGGGCTGAGCATTTATGGTTCAATGCAGGTTTTATTGCGTTGGCTGTTTTTGCATTGTGGCTGGGTAAAGCAAAAGAATTAATTAAAAAATAATGTCATGAAAAATTTAAGTTTAAATATCAAAAAAATCGCTTTGAGCCTAATGGTAGTTGGCTTGGTGGTAGGGTTTAGTGCATTTACAAGTGTTGAAAAACAGACAAAATTGGCTCCGTTTTATTATGGGTTTAATGGTGTAGAATACCAACTGATTGGTTCTGATTATGATCCAAATAATTGTATTTCTGGTACAGAACGCTGTGTAGTTGAGTCTCCTGATGACACAAACCCAACTATTAGTGTGAGTGCTGCTGCATCTTTACCTTCTCCTACAGGTAATGGACATAATAAGCAATATGATTTCTAGTAAATCAATTTAGGCAGGCTGCCCTATGGTTATTTGGGCAGCCTGCTTTTAATTATTTCAGGGCTTTTTCTAAAATCGCTATAAAATCTTTAGCCGATTGTGGATTAATAGGCCGGGGCGGTGTTGAAGTTATTACTTTGCCCTCTTTATTTATGATGATTAACCGGGGATAAGAATTAATATTATAATATTTTATTATAGGATGATTATGCCCTAATCCCTCCGTATATAAATTTACATTTCTTTCATGGGTGTGTAGCTTACTTTTTAGTCCGTTGTTGATCCAGTTATCTTTTTGAAAATCAGTGCTGACTGTTAAAAACACAACATCTTTATTTTTGAAATGGTCAATGATAGGACCCATTTGTTTAGCCAATACCCTGCATGGTATACAACCTGTAAACCAAAATTCCATTACTAAAACCTTTCCTTTAAAATCACTCGATTTAATGATGTTACCTGTCGAATCAGGAAGCGAAAATGGATAAGCCTCTGCATTGTTCCCCACAGCTGTTTTAAGTCTTATTAACGCTTTTTTATATGGTAGATAGCTTGTTAAATTAATGGCCTTATCAATATCCGAAAATACATTTAAATAAGAGCGGGGTAATTCTGTAAAAGCTATAAGAAACAATATCTCCCGTATTTTTCCATCAAAATTTTCAGCTATAGTATTGATAATTGAATGGGAACTTAAGTTATTTAATTGCGCAGGATTTAGGAGTTTGTTTTCAAACTTCAATTTTTGAAACAAAAAGTCCACCATAAAAGGGGATAGATAAGCTTTCTTATCAAGTTGCTCAGGAAGTGGTTTTAAATTTTGCGCATAGAAATCTTTGGCCTCTGGCGTGTAGTCCCTTTTGCTTATTTGTTTTAGAAATTGGAGATATTTAAGAATAGAGCTCGCTTTGGCAGCGTAACACTGGGTATACAGGAGGTCATATATTTCCTGACTTAACTTAGTTTTGTTGCTATTCAAAAACACTATTTGTTCATCAAAGGCTGCTTCTCTCATTATTTTAGCTTCCTCAATTGACCGCGGGGTTTTTAAATGCCTATCTGAGATTTTAAATAGATTAGCCTGAATATTCATTTTTTCCGCTCCCTTACCACTGAACCAGATTGAATCTGCATAAATTTCACAACTTATTTGATCTCCTCTTTCTATCACATAAATCCTGTTACTACTAAAAAATATTCCGATAGACTTATCACAAGCATAGCCAATCCATAAGTAATTTAGGGATGCATGTAAATTGAATTTAGATTGGAATCTACCATCGTAGGTGACTTGATTTTCAGTTGATTCCACATTTAGTAATGCTGCAGTGTTGGACCATACTTCACTCATTTCAAAAGTAAGTCTTCCCGGAGCTGTCTTTGCCCTGCTATCCTTACATATCCCGCTTATTGTAAAAGTATGCTTTGAATCCAGTTTATCTGGATAATTTGAACTTTGTAAAGTGTCGGCTTTTACGGGGCTTATTAACTGAAGTAGAAATGGTATTAAGATTAAATGTTTCATAATATTGGTTTTGTTAATTTATCGTTTTAATTTATCGTTGATTTTGGGTTATGCCACTTAAAGCTATTTCCTGATCGGGAATTGGGAACACGTATCTTGAATCATTAGGAGGGAGGGAATAAGTGATGTTATTGATTACTCTGATTAAAGTGATGTTCATTCCATCACGATTAAACCTTTTCAAATCCGACCATCTTAGCCCTCTCCAAATCAGTTCTTTAACACGCTCTTCCAATACCAGCCTAATTGCCTCTTCCGTTGTGCTTGCAGTGAGTTTGGTAAAAAGGTTTTTCTTGTAACGCTTAATAAGATATTGATTGAGCGTTTCCATTGATAAAGCTGTTTCTCCTCTGCGGGCCAGGCATTCAGCTTTTATGATCAGCACCTCATCGGTGGCCAATCCTGTAAAGGGGTAAGACCCACCACCAACATAACCGCGTTTCATATTGTATTTGTTCACTCCGGTTTTGCTAAAGAAAATAACCTTCCTCAAATCATTGTCACTATACAGGGCTATAAAATTTGGGTTTACCTGGAATTTAGGAACATTGCCATATCCAGATAGGTCATAATAGTTAACCACCTGAGTTGACTGATAGATCACTTCATCAGTATTCCATGTAAATGGAGTTGTTGCTGTGGTACTTATTCCGTTGTAATCAATTAGTTTATTGTGGTATAATAAGCAGCTATCTGCGGCTATTTCGGCCATGCTATAATTGCCCATGTATAAATAAATTCGCGCTTTTAGGGCTAATACAGCAGCTTTAGAAGGCCTGTTTTTATTCCTCTCAGGCACCTCAGCATCCAATAACCTTCCAGCTATTTCGAGATCCCGAAATATATGATCAAAGGTGGATTGCAGCGATGACCTTTGTGTCACCTGATCTACATCCGGACTTAATTTAATAGGGATGCCCAGATCACTGGCTGCGGTAATTGAGTTATATACAGGTGAAAAGTTTTTGACCAGATCATAACATGCGTAAGCACGTATAAAACTTGCCCAACCCTTTGTACGATTGCTCTGCTTTTGATCCTTAAAGTTTTTCTCCTCTAAAACTTTAAGGACACTATTTGCATAGAAAATTTGACTAAACGGAACTTCCCAATCTAAAACAGTCTCACCATTATACAGGTTCCGATCCCATATGTATCCATTTCTTTCGGTGGCCGTTGTTAATGAATAATATTGCTGATCAGATACGATGTTGTATTCATCTGCCGAGATATGAGGTAAGCCACCTGTATAATTCATGATGGTCTGATTCTCTAACAATCCGTTAAGTTCTGCTATTGTGTTTGGAGCAGTGATTGTTGATAGTGGTTTTTTATCCAAAAAGCTCTTTTTACAGCTCGTAAAAAGGGATACGGCTATAGTTAGGCAATAAACTGTTTTCCAATTCATAATTATATTTTTATAAGTCTGCTTTAATTCCGATTGCTATGGTTCTTGGTGTCGATACATTGCTGATGTCGGGGCGTGGTACATCGGGATCTAATCCGAGTTTATTGGCTTTCCACAAATAGCCCAGGTTATTGATGTAGCCATATACCTGAAGCTTTGAGAAGTACTTGCTTATATTTTTAATGCCGTTTAAGTTCCAGTTCAAACGGATGTCCTGCAGACGGATGTTATCTGCCTTTTCAACTAAAATATCCGAATACATATAAGTGTTGTCGCGTTGGCCTATAGCAGGATACAGTAATGCCGGTACATTCGTAATTTTTTCATCACCCGGATTGCGCCAACGTTTATCATAATCTATAGCATTCTTATACCCGCCTGTAGAATATAGCGTAGTGTTATCTAATGACGCTCTCCTAAAAAAGTAGCCCAACCGATAAACTATATTTAATGAAATCTCGATGGATTTGTAAGCAAATGAATTTCGAATGTTGCCATATTTAGTTGGCACTGATGACCCTATATACCTGATGTTTGAGCGCTCTGATGAATTAAAAATCAGGGAATAGTCTTTAGAAGGTTTACCATCTAACATCACTTGTGGGTCTCCTTTGTTATCTAAACCAGCCCATTTATAAGCATAAATAGAAAAGAATGGATTGCCTGCTAAGGGACTATTATAGGGCGATGAAATTACTGATGTATTTAAGCCATTAGCTACATTGTAGCTGGTAACCTTATCCTTGTTAATGCTAAAAGTTAAGTTTGTAGTCCATTTTAATGGACCGTTTAAGTTATTGCTGTTTAGTAAAAGATCAAGCCCTTTGGTAAGCGTATTTGCTGTATTTCCCTTAAAGGTGGCAACTCCTGCTTGTGGGGCGAGCGGGCTTTCACCAAATAAATCGATGCCATATTTAATGTAAGGATCAATGCTTCCTGACAACCTGTTATTGATGGTAGCGAAATCAAGACCGGCATTGATTATCTTAATTCTTTCCCATTTTAATGATGGATTTGGAGGGTTTGTAATGGTGTAGTAAGCCGAACCATATCTATTGTTTGGGCCCGCTGATGCAGTTAGTAAGGCAGTAAGGTTTTTACTTACATTACCAGTATAACCATAACTTCCCCTTAACTTTAAATGCGGTAGCCAGCTGAGCTTGTAGAAGGGTTCTTTGTTTATATTCCAAAGCAAGCCTGCCGACCATAATGGAATGCCTCTCTGATTAGGTTTTACGCCAAATAGATTAGATTCGTCCTTTCTGGCACTTAGTGATAAAATGTATTTACTGTGTAGTTCATACGAAGTGTTCACAAAGTAAGAGAGGTAGCGGTCTAACATGTATCCAGATCCTTGCCCAGCGTCAATCCTTCCTGTATTTCCGCTGTATAGAATGGTATAATCCTTAGTGAAATCTATTGCAGAGTTTGCATTGGTAAATGTTTCTTCATTAAAGCCATAAAAGCGTTGGTTGATGTAGGTTGTATAATTGTTACGAACCTCCATACCCGCGATGGCCGAAATGTTGTGATGGTTGCCAATAGATTTGTCATAGTTTATCTGAAACCTGGCAAAGTTTGATTCGTACTGTGATCTGCTGTCATTTACAATGCCACCTTGTGGTATTGGCCTTTGTACTGATCCCGTAGTGTGATCAATAACCGAATAGCGGTTTACAATATCCCTTGCATAATGCGAGTCGGCGTTATAGTTGTCATTCTGGACATTAAGTTGCGTTTGGTGCTGATAAAGTAAAGCAAGCTTCAGGTTTTTAATAATTGAATAGTTCAGCCCTGCATTTAAAATGTAACTGGTAAGTTTAGTATGGCTATTTGCTTTGTTTTCTTCCAGCGGTTTATAATACCAGTCTAAAAGGTTTGTTTCAGCGGCCATATCTACATAGGATAATCTTAATCCTCTTTGAACAGCTAATGCATTTCCTTGCTCGTTGGCCAGCCTTTCATAAGGAGATGCAGGTGAGCTATATCCTTGGTTAATCGTTCTGGAGGAAGAGGAACTAAGTATTATTCCTGCGTTTATTTCCAGCTTATTGTTTAACAGCGTAAATGAGTTATTGGCGTTTAATGTATATCTGTTATAGCTATTGGTTATTCTTGAAGCAAGATTTCTATCGTAGCCGGCTGATATAAAGTATTTATTTTGATTGCTACCTCCTTTTACATAAAAGGAGTATTGCTGGTTGGTGCTGGGGCGATATAGATACTTTAACATATCCCTTCGGATATCATAGTTTTTTAAAGCATCTATTTGTTTTAGTGAGTCGGCCCTGGAAATCTTATTTTTAGCATGGGCATCCATAATTACTATGGCTGCGGAGATTGGCGTATAACCATTACTTATAGTTGATGTATAAGCTCCCTGATTAAATAAATACTGTTCAATATCAATATATTGGGAAGAGGAGAACCACGAAGGTTGATATAAATCGGGCTTAGCTCCAATGGTTAAATTGGTATTGATGCCGGTTTCTAGCTTTGACTGATAACTTCCTTTGTATGTTGTGATTACAATCACCCCGTTTCCGGCTCTTGTTCCCCAGATGGATGCTGCTGCGGCATCTTTCAGAATGTTAATGTTTTTTATATCATTGGGATTGATATTGGTGATTTCTCCTTCGTATGGAAAATTATCAAGGATAATAAGCGGTTTGTCTTCCCCAAAAATTGTACTTCTACCTCTTATGTTTAAGTCGCTTTGGGTATTTTGAGTTTTACTTTTATTAAAAATAAGTGCGCTTGTTACCCCATCTAATCTGTCGAGAATATTTGTACCGACCCGTCTGTTCAAGAGTTCATTGTCAATGGTAGTAAAAGAGCCAGTGGCTCTTTCTTTAGGAATGTTCTGGTATCCGGTGGATACAATTTCTACTTCTTTCAGGTTTTTGTCATCAGTATCCAGTGCTATAATAAGAGACTCTTTTAGCGGGATCTGGATGCTGATGTTTTTGGTTTTATAGCTTAGGTAGTATATGGATAAATTATACGTGCCATTGCCCAAGGTTAGGATAAACTCTCCTTTATCATTGCTGATTACGGTGTGGTTGGTGGTTGTTACTTTTATGACTGCACCGGGTAAAGCTTCGCCGGTTGTGGCGGAGATGACTTTGCCTGAAATGGCTTGGTTTTTTAATGGGGGCGGGGTGTTTTGGCTTTGTGCTTCGGCCTTAAAATTTAGGCAAAGTGCGGCCATGACGATGATTTTTATCGTTTTTAACATATCTGGTTAGAGGTTGTACCTATAAGCCAGATATGGGAAATGTTGCCGTACCTGGCTTGTAGATGATTAATGGATTAAGAAATTAAGCGTGAATGCTTATTTAGGCACTGCTACAATTATTTTGGTGGACAAATGATAAGAGAGAAAAGATTGTAGTAGTTGGTAAGGTTAGCTGTTTTCATATTAATCGTTGTTAGTTTCAATTTAATATGAGTCGCTGGATGGTGTACAAAAATAGGCGGGGCCTTATCTATATAAACCACCACTCTTAGTTGACAGCCAAGATAATGGTCTACAGTAAGGCCCACACCTATCCTAAAGCACAAATATATGCACTTTAAGTCGATCTGGGCATTTTTCTTACTGTCTCGCATCTTGGCTGTCAATCTTTGAGTGACGAGACTCTTCAGTTAATACCTCTTAAAGAGGAAGTAATTATGTTTTGAAATTTTTATTTGATCATACGTTCTACAAATGGTTATGTAAAGATAAGAATATATTTCATTTCTTGTCAATATTGACAAGAAATATTTACGTAAAAGACATCAATTTTCTCTCATGAAAGTTGAATTCAAAAAGCATTATGAAATTATAGGTAATAATGTAAGAAAGTTCAGAAAGGAATTGGGCTGGTCTCAAGAGGAATTGGCACAACGTTGTTCGGTTAATGCAGCGAAGATTAGCCGGATCGAAAATGCTAGAAGTGATTATATGCATTCAACATTGTTGGAAGTTTGCCGAGCACTTGGGAAGGAATTAGTTGAAATGATAAAGGAATAGAATCTATTGATGTGGGGGCTGAGAGAGCTGTAGAAAGAGGTTTTTAAAGATGTTACTCTTAATTATCCCAGGGGAAAAAATGGATTAAGTAAAAGGGGAAGTAAAACTAAAGTCTAGTTAGTGGTTTTTGATTTTAAGTTGGTCGTTAACTGTAAGGGTAGCCATTTAGCAACTCTATTTATTAAATCAGCATGGGTATTAGCTCAATGATATTTTTATGTTGTATTAGTAGCATGCGGGGATGAGGGGAGTCTATTGTAACACTTAGAGGGTATATTCTTTATTTTAAAGGATTTATTTGAAAAGCCGGACATTAAATAAATAAAGCACTTACATTGTAAATGTATATAGCAGAGATGGGGCCTGTACCTAAGTACGATTACTTTTAAAAAGAGGTAGTTTGGAGGAATTTTTTTCCTCAATACTTTAACTGCCGAACATCGATAATTTCTAAAAGATATTATATTTACAGTTTTCTAATGTTTTTTATACGCTCAAGATGGATGATGATAAATTTAAAAAGATTATAGAAAGCTGCCATTTAAATTTTCTAATTGGATCAGGGGCATCAAGAAATTTCTTTAATACCCTTGGTAATGTGGAAAATCTTTTGACAGAATTATTGAAGTTCCCAAAGTCAGACTCTAGGGATATTGTAGAAGCAAGCATAAAAAAGGATTATTTTACTAAAGGCATCAAGGGAAATGTAGATATACTGGATGAACAGCTTGTTTCCGAAATGGAACTCGTTAAAACAAGAGAGAATTATCATGACTTTCTGAGTGCAGTAAATATCATCCTGCTACGGAGAAGAAGTACACTGATTGGAAAGCAGGCGAATCTTTTTACTACTAATATGGATATCTTGCTAGATAAATCCCTTGAAGAGCTTAACCTAGAGTATAACGATGGCTTTTCGGGTAAGTTAAATCCAGTGTTCTCAACGAGCAACTATAGAAAGAGTATATTTCAGAAAAGTCCTCATTATGAGAATAAGGCTGAGCTTCCATTATTCAATTTATTTAAGCTGCATGGGTCGGTAACTTGGTCCGCAAATAATGATAAGATTGTTTTTGATAAAAATCTGGATATTTTAAAACGTATATCTGATATTTCGGTTGAGGGAAAATTGATTGAGTCATTTGAGGATAGTGAAAAAAAGGCTAAGGGTATCGACTCTCTTTTAAATGAGGCAGAGTTCATAACTAAGGATGATTCTGTTACGAAATTTCTGAGTGCTTATGATGAGATGGTGATCATCAACCCCACGAAGGAAAAATTCAGTACGACGACAACGCAGTATACTTTCTATGAACTGCTCAGGATGTATTCAAATGAGCTTGAAAAGGAGAATTCAGTTCTGTTTGTATTTGGGTTCTCATTTGCTGACGAGCATATCCGAGAAATTACCAAGCGCGTAGCCAATTCTAACCCCACACTTTTAATATGTGTTTTTGCTTATGATGATAGTGCAAAAAAAGATATTGAAAACAAGTTGAATCTTGGAGAGTTTAAGTTCGGTAATATTTCTGTATTGGTAGCGGGTGATCTAGCTGCCCTGAACAGTACTCGATTTTCTAGTCTTGCTAGGGATCTAGATGATAGTCAGTTCGCTAAAAAAACAAATGATATTATTGTTAACGTAAGCATTCCACCTAAGGACAATTGATGGACGAGCTGAATTCAATAATAAAGATCGGTGTAGTTACTTCTGTTAAGGGTAGGAGTGTAGAGCTTAAAGTTGACACGACTAAGAACGTTTCACACTTGCTGTTCAAAGGAGAATTGATTAAAAACGTCTCTGTCGGTTCTTATGTAAAGATTGCCAAAGGATTTTCTCATCTTGTTGGAAAGATAGAAGGGGAGTTTATCACCGAGGATAAAGGTTCGGATTTTAAATCCTATACCAGTCAGCAAGATAAGGTTAAACGCATTCTTCAGATTAGTCTTGTTGGATTTTTGGAGAGTGGAGTTTTTAAGCAAGGTATAAAAGAGTTACCACTAATTGACAATGAGGCCTATCTCTTAACACAGGGAGAATTTAATCTGGTACATAAGTTTGTCCAGGATGGTGAAGATACATTTGTTTTGGGGAATCTTGCACAGGAAAAGGGGAAAGAGATTGAGTTGGGCATTGATAGACTGCTAGCTAGTCATATCGGAATATTCGGTAATACGGGTAGCGGGAAGTCTTATACTATGGCAAAGTTCTATCACGAAATTATTAATAAATATAAAGGAGAAACTAAGTTTCTTGAGAATGCTCGATTCATTTTAATAGATTTTAATGGAGAATATACCATTCCAAAGCCTGTTTTTGGTGTTCGTGACGATGTAATTATTGAAGAAGAGTTCAAGAAAGTTTATAGGCTTTCCACCGGTAAAGGAGGTAGCATTCTTAAGTATCCGGTAGCGCCCAGTGTACTTAAGGATGCCCAATTTTGGTCATTGATCTTGCATTGTACCGAGAAAACACAGGCCCCATTTGTAGCAAGAACTCTTAAAAATGAATTCATTGAATCCAATATACGTAGTAATGATGGATTTAAAAGGTTGATTTCTGTGACACTTAAAAGTATACTTACAAAGGTTGAACATAACCAGGAACGGAATCTTGCTTTCACTTTTCTGGAAGAACTTGCACGTTTCAATCTCGATTCTAAAATAGATGGTTACAGGGCCTTGTTTAGTGATTACCAAAAAAACTTACAGTTTGTTCCTAAGGATAAATGTTATCTCTATTATAATACGAAGTCTACCGAACCCGATTTTCTTAAGCAGGTCATAACTGATAAGACGAAGGCTCTGACTCCAAATATTGAGGGGCTTTCAGAAATACATATAATTCGGCTTAAGATAATTTTCAATTTTTACCATGAGGTTCAAAAAGGTTTTGCCAATAAGGAGCATATTGGTCCTGTTATGGGCAGACTTGATGAGCGTATATCTGATCTAGAGAAAGTAATTACGGTTGATCTCAACCATAAGGATGATACGTTGATGTCTATTGTTTCTTTGAAGGACGTTAACATGCAGATGCGTAAGATCCTTCCAATGATCATCTGCAAACAGGTTTATGAAGATAAAAAGCATCGGTTTGAAAAACATAAATACCTCAATATTATCATTGACGAGGCACATAATATATTATCGTATAATTCTGAGCGGGAAAATGAAAGTTGGAAAGACCATAGGTTGGAAACCTTCGAGGAAATCATAAAAGAAGGAAGAAAGTTTGGGGTTTTTTTAACGATAGCTAGTCAGCGGCCCTCAGATATTTCAAGTACTATAATTTCCCAACTTCATAATTATTTCTTGCACAGATTAATAAATAATAAGGATATAGAGGCTGTGGAGAAAACCATTTCCTATTTAGACAAGGTCTCTTTTGATTCTCTTCCGATTTTACCACAAGGCAGTTGCATTTTGGCTGGTCTGGCAGCTCAGTTACCCATTGTTATCGAAGTAGGAAAGATTGCGGATCGTTATAAACCTTTTAATGAGACAATGTGTTTAACTTCAAACTGGAAGGATTAATTATGTAATAACTAGCGATAAATAAAAGTGAGAATCCAAGTCCAAAAAAGGCTGAATTTGAGTGCAAGAAACAGGCTCTGGAAAAATCTTGATTAACTTTGAGATAAGTTTATAGTCTTTTATATCACCTAAGCAAAAAAATGGGAATTATAACGAAATGCGTGCAATGTGAACATTGTGATGAAAAATACCGACTGAGATTTAACATTGGAAATAAATACCCTCAAAGTGCTACTTTTCCATGTCATACCTGCGGTGAAGATTTAACATTTGGCATGGACGAGGATGAATCGATATTTAAAAATATCAAAGAAGTAGCTTTCAGAATGGATTTAAAAATTGTTAACCTGCATCCCGAACTGACCTTAGATGCAGCATTAAAAGATGATCCTCTCTATTTTCCTTCTATAGACTTCATGGTGCGTCAGCAGGAACAAGGCGAAGATGGAATTTTTGGTTTTCGGTCGGCTCAGCAATCCTGTATTTTATATCAACAGAAATGGGATGCAATTCAAACAGATTTTCGTTACCTAAGAGAGAAGCGTTGGAAATTACTTGAAGATAAATATGGAACTGATCAAAAAGAAACCGAGCACAAAATTCTTTTAGCGGTATTTGATGCTGCTGATCATTTCTTACAAGGAAAATGGGCAGAATTTTCAGATAATATGCTCGATATTGCGGGGGAAGCTTATAATCACCTTGGTTATGCGGGTTTGAGGAACTACCTACTTGATTTCAAAGAAGATTTTTTGATGAACAAGCTATATGAAGTAATGAAAAGCTATAGAGAAGTTGAAGATGCCTTGCTACCTACGCTTCTTCATCAAAAATGTGGCTTCGTACCGGAAGGACATTCTTCTGCGGTAAACTGGGAAAAGTTAAAAATGGTTTATGGTGATTTTTTTGAGATCTATGGTGACCTGTTACTCATTCCAACCTCGCTTAACAATTTACTTACCAGGAATGATTTCAATAAATTTAACACAGACGGTTTTAACCTAAATAAATATATTGACGCTGACAAATCTGGTAAGGCTGAAAATTTCAAAACTAATGGTAACCTTGTAGGTTTAGCTGACTTCTATGATTCTGGAATACGAAATGGTACGCACCATCAAGCCAGTACATTTGATAAAGATACACAAACGATAACATTTAGGACTGGAAAAGGTGGCAGAGGACGAAAAGATATGTCCTTAGTAAATTATATTGAACATTGCAATGAGCTATTTGCAAGGATATTAGCTGTTTTGAAGAGCTACTATCTTATCAATATGATGAAGCCAGCAAATCCAGTATAGAGATACTTACCATAAATCCTCTATAAATATATAGACTATCCTACAAAAACCGTAATAGTCTCTGCCACCAATGCCTCTGAGAGGTGGTTAATGGTGTCGATTCGAGATTTTGTCACTTCATGGTCGACACCATTTTCGTGTAAGATTCGATATTCATGTACAATCTTATTCCTAAATGCATAGAATAAATCTGTTAAGCTTAAACCAATATTTTTTGCTTGATCTTGGAATTCCGGATGGTTTACATGAATAAAAAAATCTAGAATTTCCTGGCGTAGCAAATTGGAGAGTTCATTTGAAGGAATGGCGTGCCTGGCAAAAAGCGCAGTAATCAATTCGCCTTGCTTGGTTAAACCTATTACCAATTCTTTGACTTTATCAGTAGTTAGACTATATAAATCATTACATACCCTCTGTTGAACTTCTAAATGAATCATTTTAGGCATAAAAATCTCTATAACTTGATAGATCATCAAAAACCTTGTTACTTGGTCAAACTTTTTTTGTATCAGATTGGTAAAAAGGTGTATTACATAGGCTTCGCTACATATCGAAATTTTTGCTTTTTCTAAACGAAATGGATATATACCATTCAATATTGGCGGCGTAGTTACTGTATAAGAGTCAAATTTATTTTTTAAGTATGTATTATCATTCAGAGTTTCAATCAGACTATTTTTACTGAAAAAAGTAAATCCGCTTAAGAACAGGTTGGGAAGGTAGTTTTGAAAATTAAAGTTGTTAATATCATTGCAAAACTCGTTACATAACACCAATATGATTGTATCGCTATCAAAAAAATCCATAATGGAATATGGATCGGCCTTTATATCGGCATCTTTGGTTTGAATAGTTGCCACGTTCTCAAAGATATATTGAATACCGAAGTATGCATAACAGTATCTATGAGGATCAAGTTGTAATGCTCCAGGTGTAAATAATGCCTCAAGGCTAAACAAATATCCAATTCTCCCATTTCCTTCCGATCGATCGGCTGACCTTAAATCAATTATCTGTCCTTGAGTATGAAATGGGTTCTTAAACAAATGTACTGACACAGTGTAACCAGTGGGTAAGGCCTGAGCCGGGGGGTCTAATGTAAATTGAATGTTTAAACCCGGATAGGTTGCTGAAGTTAAGGTGAATTCTTTTTGATTTACACCAGTTACATCAGTAAGAGTAAAACTATGTTCAGTTCTATCTGTAGCGTCTTGAAGTACCAACATAGATTTTAATCCTTATATCCTTTTTCATCGGCAAGTGTCCGATATGCATAATTGGCAGCATCTGACATATTAAGTTCATGATCAGAACTAGGTCTCAACAACCCTCTAAAAAGATATTTGAAAAAGAAACGTTGATCATTCCCGATTTTTTTTGAGCGCTCTTTGATCTTGTCAAAGTCTTTTAAGATCTCCAGAAAAGTCGTATTCCAATCGCCTCCAGGTTCTATTTGCACAAATCTTTCTTGCACCTTGTCCAATGTTAGTCCGTCTTTATCATTCATAAAACCAAGAGCTGCACCAAAACCGGTAATTGCCTGCGACTTCTTGAATATGTCTAATACAGATTTGCCAAATGGTGAAGAATTAATCTTATATTCTGCAGGGGCGTCTGCGGAATTATATTTCCAGTTATTTGATTTTTCCACAATAATATCCAAAAACGTCTTGTAGGTTATAAGAAACGTCTTGAACAAGTCCTTATCTTGCTGATTCTGTTGCGCTTCTTCTTGCTGATTGATTACCTCTAAACTTTTGATATTATCTAAAATATCAACGCGTTCAATTACAGATTCGTCCTTCTCAATGTATGAATTAAATCCATCCAAGATCGTTTTAAAGTTGAAGGTTGTTGTATTTTCTTCTACCCGTGTATCATCTTTATCTTTTATCAGGCTGATTCCCTCAAATGGCACCCGAGAATAGTCTAAGTACAGTATTTCCATTAGGTGCCTTGTCGACATTGTGGTTTGTCCAGTATTTAAAGTAATCATTCGGTAAAGCAATCCAGTTCTACTTAAGCCCAGATAGACTTCAGCCCTAATTTTCTGCGCATATAAAGTTTGCAAGGTATCTTCATCTTTTTTTCTGATCAAGTCTTCTTCGAGCGCTTTCATTACATACGTCCTTTGTAGACCGTCGATAATTACTAAGTCGTTCTTCGATATCGACTCATTTATAATTTTAGTGGCTATATCAAAATCTTCCGCACTCTTTATTGTACCAACTTCCTTATTAGAAATCGCCAACACAATTGATGGAATAACACATCCTCTTAATAAGTCGGCAGTTAATATCTCTTTTATTTTTGATTTAATGACCCGTTTCCTTTGGAAATCATTATCATCAATCACATTCTTGGCGAACCCTAAATATTCTCCAATGGTCAATTCCACAAGTGCGTTAAAGGCGTGTATTCTATTATCTTCAAGTATTGAACGTACAATCATCTCATCTTTTTTAACCGATTATGTCCATCAAAAAAATATTTGGTAGTTGACGAAGATCTAGTTTTCGCCAAATCAATATACTCTCTTAATATAATCTGGATTTTATGTCTAAGATATAATAAATCGACCACTACTAACTGTCGATTTTTAAAAAAAAATATCGCTGCTGTTTAATTTAATGGTTACTTAGCGTAACCCTCATTAAATCAATTAAGAAAAGAATAAAAGAAAGAGAACAGCTAGTAATGCAAAACAAGTGCCCTCGTAGTGGGGCTGAACTTGTGTTGAAGACAGGGAAATTTGGGGATTTTAAAGGTTGTTGCCGGTTTCCTTCGGGCATGTATACAGTAAATTAATGGTATTGAAATTTATAATTTCAATATAATCTTGTTACGTTTTGATGAAATTATTAGATAAATATTAATTGCATTTGCAATAGTTTCGATCCACATATGACTTATTTCCGCCACTTGTTAAATAATAACAGCCACCCTGGCTACCTAAGTAAAGAGTTTTACCATTATAGGACCCACAGCCGTAATTTCCACTGCCTGAACCTGATGAAGAACCATCATTTACATATCTTGATGATTTAGAGTATGTCAGGTATACATTTTTATCATATTCTCTGGAAAAATTGAAATTTCCATGGTATATTTTAATTGTTGCTGTTGTAATTACTTGAACTGAAATTTCAATGTCTCGAGATGACAGGTATTCTTTTTTAAAGGAACCTTTTATGTTGTTTGCTGTTGATATCGATCCATTATCATTAGAATAATTGACGGTACAGTCGTTACATAAAACTTCAAAATACTGCTGATCTTGATTTTCTTCAGTTGTTTTTTTCTTACATCCGGCAATAAGTAGAACCAATAAGATGAAAGGTAATATATTTTTCATGGCGTTAATTTAAATAAGTGCGAATGTATTAAATTTTAAAGAAAATAGATTGCCTGTTGTAATTTATCTTTTAATTTAATTGGTTGTTTTCGGTATTTGGATCAGAATGTTAATAATACCTATAAAGAACTAATTTAAAAAGCAAAATTCAGTTTCCAATTTATATATTTACAATAATCTAAACTCTCAATATGCGTTATCTCAAAAATCTAATAGCTTCAGAGCATAAGGTCTTACCTGATTACTTTCAATCGCCCGAGTCAAAAAAAAGTGCCAAGCGGGGAAAAATATCTTTATTATTCACATTTGCTAGCATCCTTTTTTTTATAGGTACAATATTTTGCTTTCACCGCTTTTGGGTTGCAGTGTTGTTAATATTGATTGGCTTATTGTTTACCGCCATGGGAAAAAGATGGCTTGAAAATAAGGGTAGATTTCATTTGACGGGAAAAATAAGATTAAGTGTAGCTGCCGGATTGTTCTTTTTAACTTTGCCTTTACATGCCTATTATCAGCAGGTAGAGGTTGTTGCTGCAAGAAATAAAGAACTGATTAGACTGACTCAGATAAAGTTTACTGCAGACTCATTATTAAGTGAAAACAAAAGAAGGGATAGCCTTCATTTTTACATTTCAAAATTGAGACAACTGGAACCGGAGAGTGCTTTTAATTCACTAAAGGATATTGAAAAATTTTGTGCCGATGCTAGGGAAATGGATACACTTAAGCAACTTAAGAAATCTGTTTCTAGAAGACACGCGTCCTCTTTGATTTCAAGACAGAAGGGTAAACAAGCTTTGTTTGTATATGAAAAGTTGCTTTCTGATTTTCCTAATGATGCCAATGTCCTTTACGATCGGGCGAATTATTATGTGAAGGCAGGAAATGTTAAAGCAGCTGTTGCAGATCTTACTTCAGCCATTAATAGAGGTAGTACTCTTGCATCAAAATTATACAATAAGGTAAACCCCATGCGTAGAAGGGTATCTTATTATGTAACCAGATGCTGTGATGGTACAACTTCTAATGCTAAAGGGCGCGGCGCCTGCTCATGGCATGGTGGTGTATGCAATTGGAATGAACCGGTTTATGAGGAATATAGAAAATATTAAGCGATGAATAGTCTGATCTTTAGAATGGTTCCTTTTGTAAAAAGTAGCTTTTTGCAAAGCGTGTTTAAGCAGCAGCCTGGTGATAATGCTATCATAGAAGTCAATAATTTACTCGCTTCTAGAGATATCATGGATATTCAAAAGCAGGACATTAAAAATATAGAAGAAAAGTATGGTTTAAGCTTACAGAGCGAATACGATCTTAATCTTCAGGAATTTTATGCAGTATATTGGAATTACTACATTAAAATGAATGACTTTTCGTTGATTTCAATGAACAAAATTGAGTATCTGGCAAATTTGTTCGACTTATCCGAAGATATTACCAGTTTTTTAAAGATCAAGGTCGGAGAAGGATGGTACAGGAGATCAGTAGAAAGGTTTGTATCAGGAAGAAGATTGAAATCCGATGATTGGTTATCTTTGGAAAGGCTAACCAATAACTTGCAACTGCCGGATAACTTTGCTAATGCCATTATTAAGGAGGAGCAAGTGAAGGTGATGGAGAGTTACATGGCATCTTTAACTAGTAAGAATAGATGCTCTCCTGAAGAAGCTCAGGAAATGGAAAATATGTTAGATAGCTTTCGTATTTCAATCGAAGAGAAAAAAACTATATTCAAAAAGATTAAAATACTGATTACTTATTGGGAAACGGAAAAATTGCCTCTTAGTGTATTGAATCTTGTTGAACCAGCGATTCAAAAGAGTGAGGTCTGCTACTACTTTGAAAGTAAAGTGAAATGGTACGAGACTAGAAATAGTCGTTATGGAGGAAAAGATATGGAACTGATACAGATGGGTGAATTATATCTAACAAATAAGCGCCTGTTATTTGTTGGCCATATAAAAACCTCACAGTTGCCTTTTAATAGGATTGTAAGAGTTGCCAGAAATCTAAATGAGATAACGATTAATAAAGATAAGGGGAAAAACCCAACATTGTGCTTATCTAAAGATGCTGAGGTGTTTAGGATAATTATTAATAGGCTGATGTTGGATAGGCCCAATACCTGAGCATAGTTATATTTGACATTTACGCAGTTTTTTCAGAACGCCAGTTATTGAACTATTGAAAGTGGATTAAAAAGACCTCACCTCTAAATTGAAAATGGAATTTGTTTTATTAAAGGGGCCCGATTGAAGTAGAACGTGCTTATAAAAATATTGGTAAAAAATAGAGTAGCCATTCCCGTAATTATTCAAGATTTTCAACCTGATCTAGCAATTGTAGGAATTGTTGGAACATTTGTTCTGCTTTCATACCTTTCAGGTAATCACCAATGTGCCGGTACAATTGCTCATCCTTAAAGGACTGAAGTAATTGGCTGATTTCTTCGTTGGATTGGTTCGTAAATGTTTCAGAAAAACCCCTAATAAAATTGTGTATTTTTCCGTACTTTTTAAGTACTTCCAAGTACTTCGTCTCATCGAGATCCTCTGGCGAAAGAAATTTATTCTCAAAATCACAGTAGAAGCCTCGTTGCCGTGATTGTTCTATGCTGAGGAAAAATGGGAGCTCACTCTTCATTTCCTTAGCTTTTCCTTGGAGATAAACTACTGCGTCTGTTATCAGGGGCTGTAGGTCTTTTATTTTTTGTATAAATAATTGTGTCTCAGATGGACTTTTATGTATTCTTTTAAAATATTTTAACAGGTCATCGCCAATAAGTTCGATGCAAAGGAACACGCATGCCGTGACATGCCGGATCGCATGTTCGTTAAAAAAGCGAGAAACACCTTTGGCACTTCGGAAATTAAATCCGGCACCATCCAACTGAATGATAATGGCCTTTATAGCCTCTTCTATACTGACGGTTGCTACAGATATGGCCTGTCCGTAGAACCCTTCTTTAGCCAGTAGTTGAGCCGCCTGCCAATTTCGGTCTGCATTATGGAATATCTTAGGGTATATGATTTGACATTCGCGTCTAGAAATATGTGGTAATTCTCTTTTGGTGAGCTGTACTGCCTGTATCCTTTTGTTCATCGTTTTTACTTTTCGGCTGTATCCTTCCTTTTAATGTGCATTTAAATCTTGAAATATATAATTTTAGCTAAGTGCTTCCTCTAATTCGTTTCTCTCCGAAGTTGCTCTCAGATGTTCTTTTTTTAGCTTTTGATACTGTTTATTATGTTTCATATCTACTAATAGGAGATAAAGTTCAAAGTATCTATTTGACTGTTGATCTAATGATGTAATTATATTGACTAACAAGTACCAAATTCCAAATACCACAAGCGCAAACGAAATCACTAAGGATGCCATATCTTCTAAGGATATATCCTTAACAATAGCAAGAATTGCGACGAAAATAGGAATTATGGCCAGCGGTAATTCTAAGCGGTAATAATTTCTTTTGTACCTATCGGCCAAGATCAGACATATTTCTGCTGTTTCTTGCACAGCTGTTTTGCCAAGTTTTAAATCATTTTTTATATACTGTTCTAATTCAAATCTTTTTTTGAAAATTATTGAATGAAAACCTTGTTGAATTAGTTTAAGAGTTTTTCTATAGATCCAAATCATAATTATTGCGACAATTATTGTTGCTATACCACTCATTATATTCCAAGGTTTAGCTTTTAAGTATGTTGTGGTTACAAAAGCTCCGCTAAAAATTATATATAATACGAATATTGAAATTCTTGCCCCTTTCAGAGACCTTGGAGAATATTTGCCATGAAGTCCATTACCAAAACTATATCGCTTTATAAATTCGTGGAGCTTTTGGTGATTGTATTCAAGACGATTTTGTTGTGCCATATGTTTAATTCAGAAAATTAAAATGATTTATTGAAATCGGAATAACTGATTAATATTTTAGACTATTTGTCTATCCTTTTTCCATTGAATTTCCATGTATCAAAAGCTAATTCTAGTAAAATCGTTTGTCTAGAACTAATAGTATCATGATTCCATTCCATGAAATTATGATTGTGTTCTATTTTAAACCGGTTAAGTGCCGTGTTCTGGCCAATAGTAAAACTGTTATTCATGAGATTAGTGGATGTTACATTTGATTTAGCATATTCGGTTTGCTTTTTTTCAAACCAATCACCCTTCATGTCATTAAAGTTATTAACAGCTTGGTTAATAGTGCTCTCCAGGAGTATCACATTGCCTAATTTATAAACTGAATTATAATATGAATCATGATCTAAGTAATCATCAGGTAAAATCCCATCTTTTGGGGTTTGTGGTAAAACATGTTCGATTTGTAAATCATTATAAAAGTTTTGTCCCTTAGTAGGCATTCCAGACTTATATAGAACTGTATTTTCAATTTTCCCCAAAATATACCTTTGTCTGTATAGAGGATTAAATGCATAGTGTCTGATGTTTAAAAAGGCGGATTTAAATTCACCTATTTTATTTTTGATGTAAGGAACCATAGTGTTTTCAATAACGTTCTGAACTCCGGAAATAGATTTTTCTTGTCTAATTTTTCGAGCCCATTGAGCAAATAACCCTTCATTGCTTTTAGCCTCAATGCCTAAAACATTACTATAAAAGAAGAAGCTTTCGATCTGTTCTGCTAAATATTCAATTTCGGATACTCCAAATGTGATATCCAATGCTAATAGCATAATAAGATGCTGTCTGGATTTATATTTGTTAACAAATCCAATGCTTGTAACTTTTGGGTAACTTCCCCCATCACTCACCAACTCGGTTGCTATGACCAAATCAGAGTAGCGTTTAGAGATTTTATTAAGTTCTTTAGCGAATGAAAGTGGATCCTTTTCATAATTTGTAGAATCTTTACCTTCCTTAGAGATAAACCATTTGTATATATCATCTTCTCTAATGACGCTGTCATTATATCGCGACATTATAAAGTATCTTAAGAAACGCAATGGACTATTATCCTCATTACAATTTTGAAGATTCATTGTAATTCCTTTCCACGTATCCTTTATTTTTTGAAAATCAGTTTCACTCGCTTTACTAAATAATAGATTCTTAACCAGGTCCATTGCATTAAGACCTGATCCGCGTTGGTTGATTGTTTCGAATATTTTTAAGGCACTGCTTAAATTTTCGGATTCAATTAGTACCAATTCAATTTTGGTAAGGAAGTACTGTGCAAAATTGATAAAACTTTGCATTCCATTATTTAGGTAAATTTCGAAATGGTCTTTTAGCCTTTGATAAGCAAACTGCATTTTTTTTATTGAGGATGTCATCTCATCCTCGTACTTCCCATCCTGAATTAATTTAGTTAAGAAATCTTTGCTTTCTTCATATTGTAATTCAAGTCGGAGTTTGGATTCGTTTGTACTGATGTCAAAATCTGAGAGTAACTCTTCAATTGTTTGAAGATATTTCTTTTCAACCGGTCCTAATTCTAAGGGTTTGAGTAAATCTCTAAAAGCACATAGGGATAAAATTATGGTAGTTAATCTTTGTTGCCCATCAATGACGTCAAATTTTCCTTTGTTTGCTACTATAATTATAGATCCAATAAAATAGCTTTTTTGATCTTTACTATTCGGCTCAAATTCATTGTCAATATCAATTATGAACTGTTCAACCTGGTCATCTGGCTTCCAAACATATTCCCGTTGGTAATCAGGAACCAGGAAAAAATAGTCTTTTAGTTTCGTTATGCTTTTTACCTCTGCTTTAATATCCATAATTAATTAGGGTGACGTTTGTAAAATATTTTGAGTTTTATTCGTGAGTAATCAGAACATATTTTAAATAAGGACTGGGAAAATAATTTAATGTAAGCTTCCCATGCTTCATATAAATCGCTATCTGATTTTAGTGTTTAGGATTTTCTAAAGAAATCGGATTTATATTTGAATTGAGTAATAAAATGCTGAAAATCAGTGTGATTTGGGGAGGTTTTTTCATGATTGAGCAGCGTTTATTAGGTTATCTCAAAGTTTGAAATATTATTCGAGATAAGCAAGTTTTAACTTGGAATGATAGTGATGATTTCAAAATGTATGTTTGATATAAAATAAATATGGCTGGATTCAATATATGTTGCTGCACTCAAGAATATTGACCACTTGGATAACTCGATATCCAACAAGTGTTGAATGAGGGCAGTTTTACAGTAATTCGTAATTTTTTTCTAAAAAATCTTTAAGTTGGCTATAGGGAATTACTACTTTTTTTGAATCAAAAATGGGAATATAGATATTGGTAATATGCACATTGATTATCTCAATATCCCGCATTAGATCACAGCCTTTAAGCCAACGTCTTTTTTTTTCCAACTTTTTATGAAACCCATCAGTATCTCTATCATCAAATTTCGCTGTCAAATTCCTAAGTACATTAGCCGACTTTGGGAAATGTATCAGCTTGCAATCTATAAGTAATGCTTGCTTTTTATTACTATCTAAAGCTAAAATATCTATTTGTCCAGGCATTTTTTCCTTATTTTCAAACAGTATGTCTTCAATGTTGTTTTTCCAGACACCTTTTTCACTTACTTCTCCACTCGAAAAGCCATACTTACTAAGTAGTTCTAGTACCTGAGTTTCGAACGGCTTGGTAAAATGTTTTTCATATAGTGCATCATTTTTATGGATGTAGCTTTCTAGACAATAATTTATTGCATCCATTAAAAGGAAAACTGATGTGGCGAACAAGTTGTCTACATCCCTTATCCGGATGCAAGGGCGCTCAACAATCAGCCGCTGAAGAATATCATGTTCTTTCATGATTGCCTCTCTGTGCCAATCTTTTCTCCAGAAACAGTTATAAATTGCTTCTTGAATCTCAGTCGCGGGAATGCGCGAGTGTGTAATCATTCCGGACTTTGGAATAAGGCACAAACCTTCATGATCCTGAGAAAAGAGGTTATTTCTTTGTATCGAAATAAGGAGAATCCTCCTCAAAGCCCAAAGTTTAAGCCAAAAGGATGTTTGACTTGGAGGTATGTCCGCCAAAAAGGAATCCTTAAATGCCTCTTTTGGCTTAATTATGCCCATCACAATTTCTTCTAGCACATCATCGATTTGATCATTCTCCCATATGTATTTCTTTGCATCATTCAGAACTTTATACTCATGTCTACCCTGTAGGGAAAAATGTGTACTCAGTTTCCAGAAAATTTCTGAATCAATTACTCCGGTGTTTGAGATAGAGACTTGCACCAAATCCTGTTGCTCCCACATTTTAATGATCTGTTCGAGAGTGATATAAAGTATGGATTTTGAGACTATCCTTTTTAAGGAGGTATAGGATCTAGAGTCTTTTCCCTGATTATTATAGCTTCCGGCCCAGATGAAATTGAGTGTATTTTTCAGTGCAAGACCAAGAAGTGTTGAACTAGTTTTTTCTTTTCCCTCGTAGTACCTCGATATAGTATCAATCAATATCGGTGAAAAATACAAGTAATCCATTGAGAGGCACTCTTCATACAGTGACTTTCTAAACCGTGTTCGGAAGGACTTTATTGATATCACATCTTTAAAATAAAGCGCTTCTCCATACCCGAGGTTGGTGAACACCTCTTCCATGCCTGCATATTCATCGATAAAGTCTTTCAGTATCAGTGCTGAAGTCTCGTGTGCCTTTCTATATACCCTAAGTAGTTCGTAGTTGTTCTGTTTTTTTTGTGTCATCCTAGTCTTATGCTTAGCAACAAATAAGTCTTCTTTATCGCATTGTTTTTTCCGTCTACATTTAGTTTTGTTTAAGACGTTAAATTTAAGATTTCAAGGAATTACTAGTTAATAGCTTTGCCATTAAAGTCTACTTTGTATTTTACATTGCAAAAGTCGGTCAGAGCTATGTGGTCTGTATTTAATTTAAATGCTTCATCACCATCAAATGATACGAAAATATCAGAACCGCCAAATTGCCATTTAATAAGACCGTCTTTGCTGATACGGGTGACCAAAATCTCTCCGTGAATTATAAAATCATCTTGAAGTTTGTGAATTTGAAAACACGTAGCCTGATCAGCTTGAATGCTCCATATTAAGTCAAGGCTAGGGAGCTTTAAGCAGAAAACTGTATCAGCACAACAGATTAATAATTGATCACTATCTATCAGAGATGAGTTTGATGAAATACCTGTACCTCCTCCGGTGCCAAGAATAATGCAGTCGTTTATTTCTTCTTCATTACAATATATTTTTACACCGTGTTTTGATGATGGCTGATAATGTTCTTCGCAATTGGAATAAATCTTTGAATAATTGGATTTATTGTCTGATGATCCATATTCATAAGTTGGATCATTGAATATTTGAATAACCAGATTTTTATAAAAGTGCGTGTTCATTGAAATAGATGCTAAACTAAACTCAAAAATATCAGTATTAGGTGGTGGAGGTAATTATTGGTCTTTATCTTTTTTGATGCTTTTTAGTACTCTCAATTGTGAAAGTTTAAGCTCTAGTTTCAGAAGCGAGAAAAATAGAATTGCCAAAACAAGAATAAAAATTGTGGCTTCTGCATCGGTTTTACCATTTAATAAACCTAAGATCACAGTGAAGATGCAAAAGGATATGAAAAGACATACCGCAAAAGGTATTGCACTTAATCTTATTTTGTAAGCTGTTGCCATTTGGTCTTTAGGAAGGCTTATAATTAGCTTTGGCAGCATAAATTCAAATGATGTTTTGATGCGTGTAAATTTTAAAGAAGTTTTATCTTCAAGCCCGAAAAAGATCTTGTCTGTTCCAACGTTCATCGTCGAACTTTTAAAATCTAAAGAAGACGTTTTCTTAAGTGCGTATTTTCTTAAAGCCTTTTCAACTTCAGGTTGTTTAACATCACCAGGAAAGGGTACCGTTTTGAAATAGAGCATTTGAATTTACGTTTGATTGGAAAGGTGAAATTAATTGTAATTTTAGAATATACGGCACATTAATGAAAAATACTCACTGTGGATATAGCGGATATTGACCGATACTTTCACTTATAATGGAAAGTTTGAAACTGGTTTGCTATAATTTGTTTAAACCCCTCGAATTCGAGAGGTTTAAAAATAAGTCGGGAAATAATTATTTTTTTCAAGTATAGGCCACCAAAACTTGTAAACATTTCTTGGATATCAGATAGAAAGAGATAAATTTATAATTAGAAATTTACACCATTCCGAATGACAGAAACGCTCTCCGCCTATTGGCAATACCTAAAAAGACCGCATCTCATAAAATTAGTTACTGATAGGACGATGCTATGGAAGGATATTTTGGGACTCTCAATCCTAAACTTTGTTTTTGCTGGGATGGTGTGCTTGGTTTACTGGCTTTTGCTGAAATTTAATCTGATTATTAAATATGAAGAGTATGATCTTTTTCAATGGGGGTTACTGATAGCGATGGTATTAGGGGTTATCGTCGCCCCAATATTGGAAGAGTTTGTTTTCAGATGGCACCTCAGGAAACCGAAACTTAGCGTTTGGTTTGTATTGATATCCCTGGCATTGCTAATTAGCTCCTTTACAAGTAATGAATACATTAAGTTTTTTATCTTCATTTCTCTTTTGGTTATGGGACTTAGTGTTTTTCCTGTGATCGAAAAATTAAGCCGTGAGAAGGTTGTTAAACTTTTTCGGGGATATTATGTCTTCTTATTTTATTATACGGCGGTTATTTTTGGCTATATCCACATTATAAACATCAAAGGACTTACGGTAGCGGATCTGTCATTTATAATTTACATTAGCTCACAATTATTTGGGGGGCTAACTATGGGGTATATACGTGTAAAATATGGACTAGTGTATAGTATGGTATTGCATGGTTGTTTCAACGCTGTCGCAATCCCTATTGCCTGGACATTGATTTAGGTTTATCTAAGTAATTAACTCATGAGATAGATATTTTGAAAAGATTTTTAAATAGTGATCAAGAAACATTTATAACGCCACTCAATACGCTTGTTGAAATATGAAAAGAAAGTTAGCTGATTTCAATATAGTATTCATTGTTTTCGTCCTCTCTATAGCCTCATTTATAGTATATGTTTGTTATAGGGCTTCTGTAAGTCCAAATAAAATATTTTCATTAAATATTTTAACATTAATGGCAGGACTACTATTTGAAAGTTTCAGATTATCTCGAAAATTGAGTTATGTTTTATATGCTTTAGCTGCTAGTTTTACTTTCAGTCTATTACTTTTTGTTCCAGGGAAAACTGAGCGTAATTATATATTTGAAGAGCACTTGGCCATTTGGCCTTATGGTTTACTTATAATATTCGCTCTTACCTCTGCTATTATTTATGATAAAAAAGCAATTGCAAGATTAACGGAAGGGATTACCTTGATCCAATCCATTGCTATTATCTATTGGGTTATTGACTATGGGTATTTAAATATTGACAACTTATTTATGTACATCTTACTAGGCATAGGCTTGTTGTTTTGTTTGTTTTCTTTTATGAATGCATTGACTTATATTAAATTGTCAAGATCTACCAGATTATGGCTAAGCATCTGGAGTTCGATAATTATGTTGCTTTTTTCAATAGATAATATTATCAGGACTTTCAGCAATGGTGATATTGAAAACACTTGGGCAGTTTCTGATTCACTTTTCTATGGCTTACAGTATTTTCTTTTGGGTGTTTCGGGAATGTATATTGTTAAGAATATATTGATGTTAATTGGTTTTCTGCCGGGTAGAGGTACTTTCTTTAATGCCCAATATTTCAGAGAATTACATGAACTCAAAAATGAGCATGTCGAAAGATATTCTGAAGATCAAATTTACATTGGCCATGTGGTCTTTTGTATCCTGATTACCGCTGGTCTGTTTTTTGCAAATTACACCTACAGATTTGTACCAGCCAATATTGCCATTTGGATTGGCTTTGTTCTGTTTCCTGGTATACTTATGCTTGCCAATTTTAAAAGAGGAAGGCGTTACTGATTCCACTACAATAATTCAAGGAACAAATGAAGATACAGATTATAAGTGACCTACATCAGGAGTTTGGGATGTCAGACCTAAACTTTGAAAATGCCGACCTGGTCATTTTAGCCGGGGATACCAACTTGGGGATAAAAGGAATTGAATGGGTTAAAAAATACATTCCAGGTAAACCTGTGATCTACATTCTCGGGAATCACGAATATTATAAGGGGACATACCCTAACACACTTCATAAGATCATCGAAGCATCAAGGAACTCAAATGTAACTGTTCTTGAAAATGATAGAATTGAAATCAATGGAATAAGGTTTCATGGCTCAACTTTATGGACAGACTTTTCTTTGTTTGGGAACCCCGTTGAATATGGGATTATCTGCCAGGCTAAAATGAACGACTATAAACAAATCCGCCGAGATCCTTCTTATTCAAAATTGAGAAGTATAGACACCTATAAGATTCACCAGTTTTCAAAAATGTGGTTGGAGGAAAGTCTTGAAGAATCCAAAGATTATAAGAATGTGGTTATTACGCATCATGCACCGAGTATAAAATCTGTTCCTGAATTATACGAAAATGATCTAGTAACTTCGGCATATGCTTCCAATCTTGAGGATTTAATTTCGAAATATAAGCCGCTGTATTGGATACATGGTCATATTCATACTCCAGCAAGATATAAAATAGACCAGACAGAGATTATATGTAATCCACACGGTTATATTGATGAAAAGCACAATGGCTATAATAAGGAGCTAATAATCGAAGTATAAAAAGTAGGTGATATGACCTTACTTTCTAATCCCCATTTCTTTGTACGCATCCTGATGACACTGTAAATGACATTGTAAATGGCACTGTAAATAAAGATAGACTAAGCATGATTTTAGCGGAAATTTTTAAGAATAATCGCTTGTCAATTGAGGATTTAGCAAAGATAATTGGTGTAAGTAGGAGAACTTTAATCCGTGATCTGGATAAATTAAAAGAACAACGTCGTCTTCTTAGAGTTGGGTCGGATAAAGCAGGAAACTGGGAAATACTCTGATTAAGTTGGATTTCTGATGTTAGGTATGAATGGAGCATAAAGCGCTGCGGGCGGCGTGTTGTCATTAATTCACCTTGGAAAAAAGTTGTACTAATGACAACAGAAATTATAAATTTGGGATCTCGTTGGCAGATTGGTTCGAATCTAGGGAGGGTTACAGTGTAGTTGGAGGAAAGTATAGGGTTAAGATGTATTATCGTAGGCTCTCTCTATTGGGTGTAAAAGCCAAATCGAAGCCATTACGCCACCTGTACTATTCTGCAACCTTCACAGTCGGGTGTGGTACTTAAGAAATCGCTTATTGAATTTTTAATGCCTTCAAAGGAATCGCCATAAAAATAAAGGCCTGTTTCTGTATTGCCATTCCAGTATCTTACTACATCGCTTTTTATGTTTGCAAGTCTGCGAATTTCTTCTGCTAGTGCTTCAGAGTCTGAGTTTTTATATACTTCATCAGAAAGGTTGATACCGTCGAGATACAATCCGAGTCCTTCTAGTTTCCCAAAGGGGATTTGCTCTCCCGTGTATTCAACAATCATCTTCGATCCTTTTGGCGCCCCCAGGTATTCTAATTTATTAATAATTTCATCTATTATATGCTTGGTAGGGTGGTTGAAGAGTCTTATTTCTAAATCGCAATAGGCTATATCATTATCTTCCATAAGTTGAGTTCCACCTCCTGTTACTTCGCCATAAGAATTGGATTTTAAAAATTCATCCAAAGGATCTTCGTAAACCTCACCTCTGGAAATAGGCATAATTTTATCATTTAGCTGGGCAATAATGTAGATTTCTTTTGATTCTTGCTTTGGACCTTGAAATAGTTTTTTGAATAATTTTCTGATCATGAGGTTTAAGTGGCTGCTATGCTAAATTATTTTTCACTTGTTTTGCGTAGTTCTGTTAATACAGTATTTCCTTCTTCAAATAATTTTAGCCAGGTGGAGGAATTATTTTCAAAATTTTTCATTTGTTCCTCGCCAGCATAAATCCCATTGTTTGTTAACAGATAAAACTTGACTTCGTTAGTAGATGGTAAAGGTGTCGTTTCAGTTTTAGTTGTCTTTCCAAGAAAGGTTTGTGCTAAACTTACAAATTGCTTCGCTGCACTATTTACGTTTTGATGTTGCCCGCCACCAATAACACCACCTCCTGAACTTAAATACATACTTGCATCTCCTGTTTGATAAGCAACCGTTGAAGCTGTTTCACCATCCATTCCCCAATCCATGATAATTCCATAAACGATCGTTTTATCTGTAGGTAATGAAAGTCCAAGTTGTTTTGGTGTTGCTGTAAACGCCATATTTCTAAGTCCTTCAAAAGTGTTTTCTTTTGTTTGATGAACTTCTGGTTTGCTGGGGCTTTGGTCGGTTGTTAATTGCTTGTCATTAGCCGATGATTTGTTTCTACAACTTGCAATATTGAACAAAAGCCCACTGGCTAAAATCATTCCTATAATGTATGTTATTTTCATATGGTTGGTGTAGTGTGGTCGCAATGTTATTCACTCTCTATAATTATATGCTCAATAGATTTCTCATCAACCCTTAACCACCTTAAGATTTGTTTTGCTCTGGACTTGTTTGTTAGTCTTGCTGTATCAAACTCATCCATTAGCCCACTTGCGTAGAGCCTTTCGTTGACCGTCATACCTAATAAACCATTTATGTTTTGGATCCTATTTGAGGTTTGTTCATCGATCAGCAATGTATAGATCCAATCACAGGCTTCATGCTCATCTATGAAAAGTCTTGATGAATGCTTTTCTCCTCGCTCTTTATAGTAAACCTCATATTCTATTGTGTATTTACCTCTTTTAATAGCTAGTCCATACTTTTCTTCATCATTGATAGATCCGTATAAGCCATGTAGATAATAGCAGTCCGGTGAGATCCCTTGTTCAGAGAGTTTGTCACTTAGTTGCTTTAAAGTCAATAGAGGGTTATTTGTCTGGAGCATAAAATAAAATTAAGAAAATACAATGATTATTTATCTTAACTCGTAGGAACATTATTCAGAAGATCCATTCCGTTATTTAAGAATATTATGATTATAAATTCCTTGTTATCTTTACAAGACTACATAAACTAATAAAATTGAGCTTATTTAATTTTTTTAAACGGAAATCAGTTGATATACTTTCGCCGGAGAAAACGCTAGAACGTCTGGTCGAATATATGCCGGAGCTTTATAAAGCTCAATGGGAATATATAAACTGAATTAAGTTTTTAGAAAAAGGAGAGTATGGGCTCGCCTTGAAGAGTCTCATTCAATTGCCAAAAGAAACCACTCATTACTTTTCAGAGGAATATTGGTATGCTCTTGCTGAAGTGGCAAAGCAATTTAACTTGCCAGGTGCTAAGTATTGCTTAGAACAAATAGAACGCAACAAGCAAGAATTAGGATCTAAAATACCTTTTGGATGGACAATGGAAAAGCTGGATGATACCCATTTTCCCACTCATATTGCAGCAAAAATAAAAAAGGAATGGACAACCGAAAGGCGGGAGAAAGATAATGTTCAAAATTTGTTAAAGCAGGATGGTATCTACGAGAAGTCGTACGGAAGAGCTGGATTCCTCGACAGCGGGAGACATCACTGAGCCTATATTTCTGGAAAGGGGTTTGTCAACCGAGACAGCAAAAATGGATAGTTTAATAAAACCCATGGGATGGAGCAGAGCAACTCTGGCTGAACTAAAAGAAAAAATGGATAATGCAGGTTGTATTCAGATTGAAAGTGGTGAGCCTACTAAAATCGGGTTTAAAAGAAGTGGAATGGGAATGTATTTCTTTAATGTCTTTGATAATCCAATGCCAGATAGTTTGAAAAGCAACTACGATGAAATGTGTACACATATCTATGTAGACCCTAAACTGGTTCTGGAATATGGAGGCGGTGCTGTTGGACCGCAGTGTTTTGCAGAGAAGATACGAAATACAAGAAAGTAAGTGTATTGGCCATCAAAATGGCTGTAGGATTATGCTTTTTGTAAATGCCTTTCCTAAGCTACGATTAAGGATTCTGCCTATGCCAATGATATTAGTACAGGGATACACGGAGACATCAGTGCTTATGAACGAGATGCATACGATGCTGTCGATAGTTTGTCAAAAATCACGGCCTTGAAAATTCGCCCTTCAATAATAGCAGATTATGAAGGGAGAAAGTCACTTATACAAAGCTGTTTGAATTATTACCGGAGCAAAACGCTTGATTCTTTGGTGAATAAGTAAAAGTTCGTTCCAATGGAGTAGAAAGCGTGAAGTGGTTGTTTCAACGCTATTGTAATATTGCACTCTGGGTTAGTGAAAATATTTAAGATACTACCTCAACTTCGGTTTGGCTGCGGGTAAGAAACTATCTTCAGATATTACTTTCTTCCCAGTCTTTGCTTCGAGTGCCAACCTGGCATCCTTGGCTATTTTCCCATCTTTTTTACCAGCAATTGCATTTTCTTTTAGACCCTCAGCCTCGTCACTTTCTGCAATCTGTCGAGTCGATAATTCTGCGAGTGCAGTAAACAACAATTCTGCCTCGGTCATATGGTCCCGAAGGTTTTGCCTTTCCAGGCCTTTTATATCTTTATGCGTCTTTACCGTCATACCCGTCCATTCCTGATGAATGATATTAGTCAGCAAAGCAAACTCATCTCCTTTTTGTACTCCATGCTCCTGCCAATAATCGGTTAATTTATTCCGGGTCTCCTGTCCAGACATACGCTGCTGAATCCACTTCTCACTTCGTCCAGCCTTCTGCCAATTTTCTCTAGCCCTATCCAGACTCTGTTCCGGATCAGAGATTTCCTGCATACGTTCATAGCCAACTTTTGCCAACCACATTTTAAATGGTTCAGCCTTGGGCGAGGGGATAGATTGGATTAAACGGAGTAATTGTTTCGTATCGGCAACATCTGTTTCGCGCATCTTGCCATCTTCGGCTTTCATTTTCAACTGTCCCAAGAATTGGGACAGTTCACTTCCTTCATCTTTCAATTTGGTCTTTAAGGCATTCCAGTACTTTCTTGGTCTAGGGCTCTCCGTCAAAACCTCAACTACATCAATGATAGAAAAATACCATTTCTGATCTGTTTCGCTCCATTCTGAACGAATTCGCTTGCTTTCAAACAATTTGATATCCATTTTATAAAGATTAAGAGCTAAGTTAAGCAACTTTAAATCCCGTATCCACAAGTAATATATTATTCTTCTTTTGTGAAACCTTGTATTACATAAAAACTATACTTGATAAAGAACTTGAACAACTATTAAGAAGAACTACACCTATGGGAAA
Organism: Pedobacter nyackensis; assembly: GCF_900176505.1. Taxonomy (GTDB): domain Bacteria; phylum Bacteroidota; class Bacteroidia; order Sphingobacteriales; family Sphingobacteriaceae; genus Pedobacter; species Pedobacter nyackensis. Next base: position 789,090 of record NZ_FWYB01000001.1, read on the forward strand.
GTACTCTGACATGCAGGCTTTAAAAAATCTATTGGCATAAATCTTCAATTTCCAAGAGTTTAGCAAACAATTCATTCCCTTCAGCAAGTATGGAAAAGATGCGCTGAGCAGCTATTTTATCGACTATATAAAACTGGCTCTTCATTATAAGGTGAATTTTATTTTAGAAACGCCCACCTGGCGTCAGTTTTTTTGTGGGGGCTGATGAGGTTTTGGGCCATTTTTCTTTCGCTAGCTGATATTTAAACTCATCTACTGTACTACCGTCTACTGTCACATCATTTTGGGTAAGCGTAATAACAATTTTATCAAAATCAAGACCTGAGGATGGTAGCTTTACCGGCTTAATCAGGATTGGTCCATTAGTTTTATGATTATAGCTGTATTGTTTTATCGCTTGTATGGTAACTGGTGATGACCATTTACCTTTAAAAACCAAGACAAAGTTCTTTTTCCTATAATCCATTTTTGCTTCGAGATATTGGAATTTAAAACTGGCAATTGAATCAGATTTATTTAAAGGTTTGAGTATAGCTACAGGAAAATCAATGGTTGCAGTCGAGTCCAAACTCAGGTTGAAGCGAGGGTTAAAGTGGTCATCTATTTTGGTTTTCATACCATCCTGGAAAAACCTGGTGACTGCATAGAAACGCTCAATTTTTTCCATGGTTTTTACAGAATCCTTTTGTTCAATAAACGTTTTGTATATGGGGTTAATGCGTCTTGAACCGAATGTCTGAATGTAGTATTTAAGGTATTGGTTGATATCTTCATAAGCTTTCTCAGGAACTATAATGTTGGTTTTCATCTTTTTGTTCACCATTTCATTAAAGATCTTCAGTTTTTCAATTGATCCATCTGACTCGATTTCATAGTTTAGGGTATTGGCTATCATTTGACCCGGTGATAGTTTGAGCATTTTATAAGCTATATAGAAAAAGTCTTCGTTTGTCTGTGGAAGTTCATCGTAGCGTACTTTGCCGAGATAAGATCTTATTTGCTGTGTAAACAGTACACTGATTTTTTGAGAACGCGCGCTTGGTGGCGGAAGTGTTGCAAAGCGTAACTGCATTCCATTAGTGCCCTCGAGCGGAACCAGAACAGGATTTCTTCCACGAAGAGAAAAACTCAGAAAGTTGTTATCTCCATAAGTTGATGTGCTATACTGCAAATTCGTGATGTATAAAGGGCTGATAGATTTCTTAATCCACTCTTCTACTTTAGTCATGTCGCAAGGCATTTCGGTACAACTGGATAGATTGAAGAGTAAGTCTAAAGTGTTTTGAGCTGATGCTTTGGCTCCACAGATAATAATTAAAATCAGTGTAAAGAGCGATTTTCTAATTTTCATAATTCAAATCTAAAGAAAAGCAGGTGTTAATTTTCATGATGTATCTTACTTTTATATTGCTAATGTAACCTGTAACCCTCCCTGAAAATCGGATTGTGTAAAAGGCGAAAATTTGTAACTTTAAAACGGTAGGATGAACAAGTTAAAAATCAAAAACAATAAACTATGGATTTATGGTACATAGGTGTTTTGTTTGTTTTACTTCTATTCTACAAGTTATTTAGGCCTACAATAAAGGGCTTTGTTGGAGAGAAAAGTATCGCATTAAAACTTTCGGCGCTGCCCCGGTCAAAATATCTGATTATAAATAACCTGGTATTAAATAGTAAAGGAAAAACACAAGTGTCCGCGTTGCGGGGCTGAACTCGTGTTGAAGACAGGGAAATTTGGCGATTTTAAGGGCTGTTGCCGGTTTCCTTCTTGCATGTATACAGTGAATTAATGGTCTTGAAATTTATAATGCCCAAAAAAGGTATTTACTTTTGCTGTATTAACGATGCTCATCCAATAGATATGATTCATATCCTTTTTATGTTTTTCATTTTGCAAAGTTCCTCAATAGCACTCTGGGCTGCCAAAGGATATTCGTTAAAACTTTCTAGAATCGTTTCTAACTCAGTATTACTGCAGTTTTTGAACTTTTTAAAGTAAAAATCTGTTAGCTTTTGATGTTCTATTTGATTTTCTTCATCACTTGAAAAGAACATTGTTTTAAAGGCCTTTTGTATATCATTTTTGTTTATAAAATAGTAGATGATTAGAAGGAGAAAGATTATTGGATCGATGCCAATTGGATCAAGGTTTCCAAAGCCAACTGAAAATGATATATTTCCCAACCCAAGGTTTGCTATGTTCACTGTTCCAAGAAAGAGAAGTATTGCTAATCCATACCTTCGGTATCTATGATTGGTAAATCTTAAAACTGTAATAATGATCCAGATTATACCGCCACCATAATTATTGATGCTTAGTTCAGTACCAGTTAATTTGGATTGCACCAAGGTATTGACCATTAAAGTCCCTAAAAGGCCAATAAAAATAAAGTCTACTTTTCTCTTCATTTTAATTTGGCTTAATTTCCGTACTTTTCAATAGCTCTTGCTATTCTTGAATTCACAAAGTGTAGTTCAATTAATGTCAATAAAGGATAACCAATACAAATTATAAATGTTACTGCGATTTCTTTGCTGCCAGGATTGGCAGTGATTAAAGCTATAATACCTCCAATGAACATAATCGCAAAAAATAATAATGCGATTGTGGTTGACAGGCCAAAACGGAATTTATAGTGATTAATACTCGGATCTTTGGGAAAGGAGATGATTAGTTTAGGTAACAGCTTTTCAAAGCTAGTTCTGATTCGAGTAAAGGTGATGTCCTTTTTTCTTTCAAATCCTAGAAAGACCTTGTCGGGACCAATGTCACTAACTGATGAAAGGAAATCTAGAGCATGATTGCGCTTTGAAGCTGATTTTCTAAAGGCATTTTCAACTTGTTGCTTTTCCTGATCGTTTTGAAAATATACTTTTTTGAAATAGAGCATTTGATTGGGGAATATTTGAGAACAAATTACTAATTGTATCTTGAATAAGATTAAGAATATTAAATGAATTATATTAGAAGTTTAGAAGTAATGTTGAATTTGTTTAACAGGTCATTTGAAGGTATTGCTATAAAGATTTTATTATTATGATGGAAGGATTAAAAGCAAAGATTAACGATTCCCTTGAGTTTAACCTTAAGCATGTTGAATGGGAGGAAGTAGGGGATGTACTCGTAATAATTGAACAATCCTTTAATATTAGTTTTGAAGATCGGGACTTTATAAACCTGAAAGCCTTTGGAGATCTTTGTGATCTTGTTCACGATAAAATTGTTCTAGAACATCGGGATGATTGCACAAGTCAGCAAGCTTTTTATAAACTTAAAAAGGCACTTGCAGCGACTTTTGATGTTGATCAGAAGAGCATAGTTCCTGCTACGCTTTTATCTGAGATTATACCTTATAAATATCGAATTGATAAAGTAAAGGTTTTGGAACAAAAGCTTGAAATGAAACTGATGTTACTATCTCCTCCAGTATGGCTTAGTGTTGGTCTTTTAATCCTATTGGGTTTTTCGTTTCTGGCTTTCTTTTTTAGCTTGAAAATCGCTGTTGCTGGATTAGCTTTTTCTTTTGCTGGTTTTTGGATCTCCGCAAAGCTTGGAAAAGAAATTGAAGTTCTTACTGTAGGCGATCTCGTATCAAAAATCACATCCGAGCATTATCTAAAATCACGTAGTATCTCGAATACAATAAATAGGAATGAGTTAGAAGGGGCGATTCGATTTCTTTTTATTGAACATTTAGGGCTCGATTCGGGACAGCTGGGTAGAGAAGCTAGGTTTAAGGATTGAAATGTAATTAGGCAGAATTTGAATCTGCACCTTTCCCCTCAGGGAACATCATACCGAAGTATTTACCGCACCTTTTATTTTTAATGAGTAAAAAATTAGAAATCCAATGATGAGAATTATTTATTTTATCAATTTGATCATGATCTCTGCTTCGATGTCTTATGCACAGAAAAGCCCTTTTGTAATTAAAGAGGTTGTTGACACACTCGCGGAAAAGAAGAGTCCTGGAGATTTTATCAATTCAAATTATGTGTTTTTTGAAGATGATGAATATATCGCTACCAAGACATGCAGTGGTGAATGGGGTGGAACAGTCAAATTTAAAAATAAGAAGTCAGGGATTGAATATGCTTGTAGCTCGAGTTGTCCTGTAATGGTTAACAAAATGTCGGGCAAATACATTGTGACAAGTACTTTAGCGCACCTGAGAGGATCCTCTCGGATTATTGAAATAGATAATCCACAATCAATGAGCGTCTTTAAGCTTAGTAAACCTCGAAAAAAGCATGGAGTAATAATTAAATATGTTGGGGATGATGAATCTAAATCTATGCAAGGAACTCGTAGTTTGATTGATACTATTGGAGTGCTTACCCTTGCCAGTTTCCCGTACCAAGGTGAACTATTTCACGTAGTTACAGACTTTCATACCACCTTTTTAGCAAAAATTAGTGATGGAAAATTTGTAAACGTAGATACCATCTCCGAAAAAAGTATTTGGACTTATAATCCACAAGTAATCAGAACTACAGATAATAAGTATATCATCTTTTTTGATAATAAGGAAACCAATGGCTATATAGAAATATTGGACAATACTATTGTTCTTATGAGATACAAATAGACTTCGTTATGGATGTAGGTGTCCTTCGACCCTGCTTTAGCTGCTAGTTTTATTTTAAGTCTATTACTTTTTGTTCCAGGGAGATTATGGCTAAGCATCTGGAGTTCGATAAATTACACCTACAGATTTGTACCAGCCAATACTGCCATTTGGATTGGCTTTGTTCTGTTTCCTGGTATACTTATGCTTGCCAATTTTAAAAAAGGAAGGAGTTATTGATCCAGCTGTAAAATGTTTAGCTTTACATAACTCCTTATATAATCTAGGTTTTCAATAAAATCATTATGGTAGCGCAACGCCCTTATATTATTTACAAACTACCGATAAGCCGAACTACACAAGCACTTATCGGAGGAAGAATAGAGAAGGTTTGGAAAAATGTAGAAAATTTCTTGACAACTTGTACTACCGCCGATGTTAAAAAACCAAATAGTATTTATATGGTTGGTTATACTGCCGCTGAAGAACATGGCGAACAACCTGAATTGGCAGATGAAGTATTAGAAGGAGTAAGAAAAGTCTTTGGTGATGGGACGACTGAACCTCTAGGCTATTTATATCCGGAGAATGTACCTTTAAAACAAACTAAAACTGAATGGAAGTTGATCAATAAAGATTTGCCACGAGTTATAGAATACATGATAAAAGAACAGCCTTTTCCTAAGTACAACCTGGGTCCGATTGAATTAATAATATCCTATGACTTTAAACTAATCGATCCGGATACCAAAAATGAACTGCCAAATCAACAGTATATCTCGAGTTTTTTGATATGGATAACAAGGAATAGTTGTGTTAGTGCAAGTTTATGTTTTCCTTTTAACGAACCCAATCAAGAATTTTGGAATTATGTTAATAGTATTAAGCCGTACATCCCTTTTAAGTTTGACAGCAAGCATTTAAGATTAGGCCGATCTAATAGAAAAGGCGCTTCCAATATGTTTTCAAAATTATAGCGATTATTTCTGCTTTAATTTGCAAGTTACTTTTGCAAACTTCCAGACAGTTTCAGAAGATTCATTCCTTTGTTTAAAACAATTTATTTGAGACAGGTTATTAAAACAAGTATCGGACATTTATTTCCTTTTTGTTTTATATAGACATTAGGTGTCATTATTTTTTGCAATTTAGTGTGCTGAATTAATAGCACTCTATAATGAACAAGATAGTAAAATGGACATTGGTTGCTTTTGGCATTTTTATTCTAATCGCTATCGTATGGTTTGTGTCTCTAATTTCTGCCTTCGGAGTTTTTGATAAAGTGTATTCTCCTGATGATCTGAAAGCCAGTTTCCAGGAGAAAAAAACTGAGATTTATGAATTAAAGCACTACTTTAACAAGATTGTCCCTAAGAACCGCTTTGTGGAAATTGAATTTTCCAGTGATCATGAACTGGCTCGTTTTGGTATTAAAGCACTCGACTCTACAGCAGGAGACATCACTGAGCCTATGTTTCTGGAATGGGATTTGTCAACCGAGACAGAAAAAATGGATAGTTTAATAAAACCCATGGGATGGAGCAGAGCAACTCTGGCTGAACTAAAAGAAAAACTGGATAATGCAGGTTGTATTCAGATTGAAAGTGGCGAGCCTACTAAAATCGGTTTTAAAAGAAGTGGAATGGGGTTTTATTTCTTTAATGTCTTTGATAATCCAATGCCAGATAGTTTGAAAAGCAACTACGATGAAATGTGTACACATATCTATGTAGACCCTAAACTGGTTCTGGAATATGGAGGCGGTGCTGTTGGACCGCAGTGTTTTGCAGAGAAAATACAAAGTACAAATAAGTAAGTTATCACCGTGCATTAGGTTCAACTAAATTACTTATTCCGTTATGGTATGAGTATGTATGGTTATTAATTAATTTCTTTAAGTGTCTGTAAAGCTCAGTATAAATCCTCAAGTTAATCTCAGGAATAGCTGGTCAGGAAAATGATTAAGGTAGACAATAAGGATCCTCCATTCTGCTCAGGATTATCCAGGAATCCTTTATCAAAGAGCCTAGGTATACTCAGTTTCTTAAGGATTGTATTAGAACAACATTGACCTGTTTTATTATTAAAACTAGATTATGAGATGGTTAATTGATCGTTGTGGTTATATTGTTTTTTTTAAATATTTAATAACAGTTTGAATAATAATGGAAACATTTGAGCGGATTCTGGTAAAACACAACTGTGTACGAAGAACGGATAAACCGATAGCCCATTTTGAGGATATTGAAAATATTATAGGCTTTAAGCTTCCACCTGATTATAGACTGTTCCTGGAAACCTATTGTGGGTTTGAAGAATTTATAGGAGAGGCATATGTTCGTCTTTGGGGTATGGATGAGATTATAGACCAAAATCAGGGGTATGGTGTTTTTGAAAATCTTCCTGCTACATTAGCAATAGGGGGTAATGGGGGAGGTGAGTTCATCGCAATAACCATAATAGATGAAGGAAATTACAGGATTGTAATTTCGCCCTTTATTGATCTGAATGAAGAGTATCATGTAGAGATAGGTAGTTCTTTTACAGACTTTTTAGAACGCTTAAATAATGGACATGGATATTTCGATAACATTGATTTAAAAAAGTAATGCTTATGCCTGGTTGGGAATTAGAGAATGCTGTAGAGATTCAAAAGAAGTCTTTGGCCATATTTAATCGCCAACTTCGGATATTAACGTTTTTGTTGTGATAAGAATTTGAAAATAAAACAATAAACTACAAAAGTCATTATGAACAATAATAACTATACTGAGATTGTCGTCGGGCAGCCTGTTTTCTTTATCCTCAAATGAAGTTCTTATATTCGTAAAAAACGCTGTTATGACTAAAATAAAATTGCGCTATACTCTGATTCTGATGGTTTATTGCTTGAATTCCTGTACCAAGAGTAATGAAGTAGGCTGCTGGAAATGTACTATTAAAATATCAGGATCTGAAAAAACCAGAACTGTATGCGACAAAACATTGCAGGAGGCTATTGAATTAGTGACTAACGAAGAAATCGGGTATTTTGGCAGTAGTGCTAAGAATATTACATGTAAAGGGGATTAAAACGAAACATGTATTATTAGGACTAAGAGTTAACATCAGAAACTCCGTACCAGTACTAATTTTAAAATCTGTAAGATTTTTGTACGACGAGACATATGGAGAACCATAGTGGTATAAACAGATAAATCATGGATAATAAACTAACAGAAAACAGCATCCTGGAACAGGAAAACAAACTTTACAGCGCAATCAAAGATGGCAATATCACCTCGCTTGACCAGTTGCTGCATGATGACCTGTTGTTCATTCTCCCAAGCGGGGAGACAATAACAAAGGAGATCGATCTGGATACTTATCGCGATGGTGCATTAAAGGTCGACGAACTTCTACCAGAAATTGAAAACCTAAATATTATCGATGATATGGCGGTGATCACATTGACAATGAAATTGAACGGAAAGTTTAATGACGTACCGTTTGAAGCTAACTATCGCTATATCAGGTTTTGGAAAAAATTCGGTGATGGGATTAAAGTAGTAGGCGGAAGCGGAATAGCTATTTGACCAGAATAATGATAATTACAGAAACCGTTTGAAATTTCAGGGGTGTCGCCGGTAAACTGTTTAAAGTCCTTAATAAAATGTGACTGGTCGAAAAAATTGTTTTCTTAACAGAGTTCCGAAAGTGATTTATTGTTATCCAGATTGTCCAGTACCGTATTGAAACGGACAATAAAGGCAAATTTGAATTGGCTCGGCGTTTTGTTTGTTCTCTTTTATTAATGCATTGACTTATACGTTCCTGCCGCCACCAGTTCGAATGTCAAGACTTAAGTCGAACGTAACGAACCCTATGAGTCAGAGAAGCGAAGGATCGTGTAAGGAATCAATTTATCTCTTAAATCCCCTATACTTTTTCCTATTTCTATCCATACTAACATTTAGCATATCTGAGTAAACAATTGCATTCGAGACATTGCATAGCTATTTGATATTTAATAAAATCCTATGTGACTTGTTTTACTGTTTTATAATTCCATCCTCATCTACATCATCAATAGACCGAACCGAACTGTCAACTGCCCCTTCAGCAACAAAATCATAATTCAATCCCTTCGGATCATCTCCATACTCATTCGGCCCAATATCACCTTTATAGAATAATAGAATTAGCCCGTAAAACGGCAATAACTGCCACCATCCATTAACACCCTTATCATGACAACGCTTTGCACCCTGAGCGAAAATAAACCATAAAAAAGGAATATATATAACCATACTTACAAGTCGCTCACTTAACTCGCCATGGTCCATATATGGCATAATGAGAAAATGCGGAACGAAAAATATTAAATTACTCAGCCCATATTCGAGCCTGCGGATCCTGCCATTAAAGGCGAAAGGATTTTTGAACATACGTTAATTTAGATTTGGTTAGAGTTTGGAGTAAAAGCGTTCATGATTGAGTAGCATTAAAGTTTCACCTGCATCCCTATAAGACATTTACAACAGGTGCTATTTCAAATTTTAGAAATTTAACTTAGAATATCAAGAAAATTTACATTTATTATTATTCGGGATAAGCAAGAATTAACCTCAAATGATGGGGATGATTTCAAATGGGCTGTTTGATTAAAGAATTTTTACATATTTGTTATGTCTAATTAATTAACGAACTCTTTTATGAAAAAGATCTTTATTGCAATTTCATTCTCGAAACTGTACTTCTAGAAGAATACATATCAGAGCATAATGGGGCCACCCGTATTACCGATACGAGTGGCCATCTTCAAACGATATGCTTGGCCCAGAATCACCGATATATACATGAATATAATGGTTCTTCGTCACTTTTGGTGCCCGTTTCTACGGCACCCTTATTAATCTCTTTAAAAGTATGGGAATTTTGCAATTCATACCTGGTTTATAGTTCTATTTTATTGATCGCATCTAATGCGGACTCACCATTTTCTAAAGTAATATGATATATATGTTTGAAGCTCAACGTAGTTAAAACCAAAAATAGGACCCGCCCTAGGAGATCTATCCAAATAATCTTCTGTCAAGATCTTTTGAAATTATAACTTTCGGAATTTTATATCAGTTTTTCATAGTTATTTGGTGGAATCCACCAAATTTGTAATAAGGTATCGCTTCTATTCCAAAGCTTATTACGTTTGTTGCTGAGCAATTCTTAACGAAAAATGTCAATACAAGATACAACCTTAACTACTTTTCGCGATCCAGATAAAACACAACTTAGATATAGAATAAATTCGATCCTTTTAGTTCAAAATTACTGAGTTTTAGATGGCAGAAGACAGATACACTTATTTAAAAATGCCGGAAGAATACTATTATGAATTTTACAGCGAAGGTCCGAAAGGCATTATAAAAAAAATAATACGGTACAGACTTATTCAGGAAATACCATTTAAAATTTATAACCTGGGGTTTGGTGATTGGGATGAAACTGAGAGCGATGTTGATGATATGGTTAATACCAATAATCAGGATAGACAAAGAGTTCTGGCTACAGTTGCAGATACAGTTTTGGATTTCTTAAAAAGCCATCCTGATGTATCTGTATTTGCTAGAGGCAGCACGACATCCCGCACAAGACTATACCAAATGAATATTTCTGCATTCTGGAAAGAAATTTCAGACGCATCCTTTATTGTAAAGGGGTACCAGAATAAAGAATGGAAACCATTCCAAAAGGGTATAAATTTTGAAGCATTTATTATAAGAAAAAAAATATGATTATCTTTGTTATCAAGCTATTGTGAAATGGGAAATATAAAAAACAAGAAAAAAACCGAAAAAGTGGTTTCAACTCAAGATGTTGGTTCTGTAGTTAAATACGCAAATGCTCCATTTTTCAAGAAAAAGGATGAGGAGGCTATTACATTCCTCAAAAAGCACCCTATTCCTGTCGATTTCTGGAAAAACTAGTTCCCTTTACATGAAGAAGGTTCGCTATGGCATAAATATGCCGTGTCGCATTCCTTCAGGCGCATGACACAACTGTTGTAAAGCGAAACCCGTATACGTACGCCAGTTCAGCTCATAATACCCTGCAATCCGGGTGATGGAATGGACATTCGGAGTGTTTCGCTATTACACGATAACTTTATATTGTCCTGAAAATGCTTCGGTTGGCTATCGATAACGTAATAGCGATGTATGCCCGTGGCATGAGTACCCGCAATATTTCTGATTATGTAAAGGAAATGGGGTAAAAAATATCCGTTATCTGTAAAGGGCTGGATAGACAATTGGACGAATTTATCTACGTATTTTGAATATTCCCCAGAAATCAGAAAGGTGATCTATACCACCAGTGCTATAGAAGCAATGCATAGACAGATCCGTAAAGTAACTAAAACAAAGGGGGCTTTTACATCGGATCAATCCCTGCTAAAACTTGTGTATCTGTCCTACAAAGACTTCTCTAAAAAATGGACGATGCCAATGTGGAACTGGGGGTTGACAATGTCTCAGCTCTATATTAGATTTGGGGATCGATTAAAAGCCTTCGGCGACTTCTTCCTTGGTGGAGGCTGAAGGGCCTCCACCAAGGAAGAAGTGATGTTTGACAGTTCAGTTTACACTCCCGCCTGCACCAGAGCTGTTGAAATAGTTCAGCAAAATTAATGCATTTTACTGTCCTTATATCGCTTTAAACGTCCCTCAGCTAGTTTCAGCATATACTCCCCGCCTTCGAGTTGCTTGAGCTTGTCAATCCAGTCTTGTATTGTGTCTATTGCCTTATCTTTTTCACCTAGCCTAAAGTATACTTCGGGAAGAGCCTCTCTTAATAAAGGCTGGCCCAACCACGATTTATCCAACAGTGTTGGTTCCAAGAGTTTTTTTGCATGCAAATAAAATTCTTTCGACAGCCCCTCTTTATTTACAACGATCCATGTAACCCAATACTGCCACCTATCTTCATTTTGAATTAAATTCTTGTAGAAAGACAGCGACTTCTTCTGGTCAATATTTATTAGGGCCTCAAAATATACATCAACCACCCCAGCAGCTACTGCTGCAGAATCTTTACACAAAGCATCATAATAGGCAAGCGCTTTATCATAATCCTTTTTTTCTATAAATTCATATAACTTCTCACTTGCCAAATTAATCTCCTCACTTTGAGGCATCATCAAATAGCGCATAATTCCTGGTCTTCCCGGTTTAGTTTTTTCAGTCAGGTCATAACTCGTTTCACCATTCAATACCTTGGCGAGCATAACATCAAGTCCGCTATTTCCATACCAGGCAATTTTACCCTGCTGATCAACAATAAATGAGGTTGGAATTCCAGTACTACCAGAGCTAATAAACCAGTTTTCGCTCATGGTGCCATCATCTAATCCAACAGTGTAATCTATCTTATCCCCCATTTCACGAACAAAAGAGGCTATTTTGTCTTTAGGTGTCCGGTCTAAAATATTAATCCCAATAACCTGAACTTTATCTTTATACTGCCTTGCCAATTCACCTAAATGAGGCATAAGTTCTATACAGGGTTTACACCATGTTGCCCAAAACTCAACAACATAAACTTTACCATTTTCAAAATTTTTAATCGGCTCTCCCTTTAACCAATGCTTTACGCTTATTTCGGGTGCTTTGTCTCCTATTTTAATAGAACGTTGAGCATAAATTGGTATTGAACAGATCCACAAGCCTGTAATCACCAACAATTGCTTTTTTAAACTGCTATATTTCTTCATCTCAGAACAACTTTAAAATCCTCCACTTGCGGGGGCATACACATTTGCGCATTGCAGCCCATATAAGCCACAGAACCGTTAAGTGTTACCGGCAATTTCCCATTTAACTTTACCTGCTGAATAAACTCTACTTTGTTGTAGTAATACTTAACGTCAATGCCAAATGAAGATTCATATTTTTGTTTAAGCTCACCTATTTCTTCTACTTTCCCTAAAATATCCACTGACGGATTTTTTTTATAAGTAATGCTTGTAGGAAGAGGGCCTTTATTACCCATAAACTGAGAATAAATGTACCAGCCATCACTTATGGATGCGATAAGACGAATCTCAAAAGTGTTATCCTTTAGTGGCTTTGCCGAAGCTGTCCACAACACAGGCTGCTGCCCACTTGCCTTATATACCGTTAAAGCAATAATCAATAACATCATTATCCTTTTCATACCTATTTCTTTTCTCCCAGCATTAAATAAATATAACCTTTGTGAACAAGCGATTTAAAAGCTTCATTACCTCCATAATGCCTCAAAATAATATCCTCCTTAGTAATATATTTTTCGTAGTTACCGGGAACAGGTTCCTCTTGCCTCTTTTTCATCTCTAGCTTACCGATCTCCGCTTCCGTCTTTTCTGCCCTTTCTATTTTCTCCTGAATGTCTTTCTTTTTTTGACCACTATAGTAACCAGGATTCAGCTTTCCTAACATTCCATATTCTTCATCCCAGGACCAATTGATCTCAGGGGAGAAATCTCCATCTACCAGTGCTATTTTTGTCCCCAACAGTAAGTCATTTATCCCATCATTATTCCAGTCAGTTACATAAACGTTCAAATACCCACCTGGAAAAGCCTTGGTATTGTTTTTGGTGTCGAATAGTGATATACCTTGTTGAAACCTATATTCATTATTCACTTTAACCCCCTTATAAAACACAACAGCTTTGTCTTTACTAGTAAAATAAGTACTTGTAACTAAAAGATCTAATACCCCATCTCCATCCCAATCTACAACATGCGGAATTGCGATGTCCCTTATTTTATCGTCGCAAATTGCTTGTCCTTCAGGATCCAATAACAGTTCCCTTAATCCAAATTCGGGATTTGTAGCAGTACCAATATTTTTGCTGATCCTTAGCCCGGCAAGTCCACCTACAATCATATCATTAAGACCGTCACCTGTAAAATCGCCAAAGCTAACAGCAGAATATGCCCAATAGGACCAGTCTGTTGGGTCCTTATAGTTTTCTTTGTTATTTTTATAAATGCTGGCATCGCCTTTTTGTTTCAATTTTTCTCCAGGTAAAAACCCCCGCTCAGTACCCCGGAACCAAAAAACTTCACCTGGTGAGTATCTGCCTGAATACAAGTCTGGAAAGCCATCATTATTTAAATCAACAAACTGTGGTATAAAACTCATACAGCAAAATTGTGGAATTGAAATTGGTGTTCCATAATCAATAAGGTTCACCGGATATTTATTCGGATTGTCCTTCCAATAAAATCTTGCATCCATATCATCAACCATTCTTGCGTAATAAAAGTCGTCCGCAAATTTTGGAGATTCATTTTTTCCGATATTTTCATAAACCCGAATAAAATTTCCGTTACAACTCCCATGTTCAATGCCACTGCCAAACTCGCCGATAAGCAGGTCTTTTTTACCATCCCCATTCCAATCCCAAAAAGCAGGAGCCGCCCAGCCCATTCCCTCACTGATCAATGGTCGTGTATCGGACATTAAAAGAATGGGCTTTCCAAGCTTTGGTGCACCTTTTATAGGTGAAGAAATAATTTCAGGGAAGTTGATTGCTGTACTCGTTTGAGCAATTATACTCAAAGGGCTGAATAGAAATATTACTGCAGCTATTGTAATAGATAAAGCAGTTATGTTTTTTTGTATTTTCATCTTTGTTTTTTTAGTATTATGTAACTGATCTATTGATAACCTGTATTTTGTGGAAGTAAATTAGGATTAACTATTAATTCGGAATCTGGAATGGGCCAAACAACATCTGAATTATTCCAACCTGGTTTCGCTAAGGACAAAACAGAATTAATTGTACCTCTTCTCTTTAAATCTAAAAAACGGTGACCATATTCTGTGAAAAGTTCAAATCTTCTTTGTTTTTGAATTTCTTCTACTATTTCAGTAGCTGTAATTGCAGTTGTATTGGTTAGTCCGGCTGTATTTCTTATTAAATCAACATCTTCTTTCGCGCCTATTAAATCACCTTGTTTTGCTCTTGCTTCAGCTCTTATCAGATATTGTTCTGCTAAGCGTAAGATTACAGAATACTCTTGTGAAGATGTTGTTGCTATTCGCAATTTGTATTTTAATGGATGATACCAAGTATTTGCTCCATTGGTTACTGCTTTTGTCCATTTTACTTTTCGTTGGTCGCCAGTTTCAAAAGCATTTATGAAATCGCTACGAAGCGCACATAAAGGAGGCGGACCAGAAACAAAAATAAATATTGAACCTTCATTTGTATTTTTCACTGGTGTAGCTGAAGCAAATTGCCAAATTGTTGTTGTACTATTTCTTTGAAAAACTTTATTTAAATCGTTTTCCCAAACGTAAAGTGGACTATTGATTATAGTAGTGGCTTCATTTATAGCTTCTAAATTTTTATTTCTATATAAATATACTCTTGAAAGCAACGCATGAACTGCCATTTTATTTGGTCTTGCTTTATCTGGTGATAAATAAGCATCCGTTAATAGACCTTTTGCTTCCACTAAATCTGTTTCAATTGCGTCGTAAACTTCTGTTTCAGGTAGTCTTGGGACTTGACGGTTAACTTCATAGTTCGTGCCAGTTATATATGGGATTTTGCCATACATTTGCATTAAGTAAAAATGAACTAAAGCACGAACAAATAGTGATTCTCCTTTTAATTGATTTTTTACAGGAGTTGACAAATTAGTTGAATTTTCGACACCATTTATAATTGAATTTACATTGTAAATTTGACTGTAACTACTTTTCCAAAGTGTTGAAACCGTTGCGTTATCTGCTGTAAGTGCATTATTATATATAGGCAATGATATTGTTGATGTTGTATAATCTTGAAGTTCATCTGCATACAAACCTAAATTAACAGAAGAACCTGTTGCTAAACCTGTTAAAATTCCACCATCGCGCAATTGTATATAAACTTGAGCCATAGCAGCATTAGCTGTTAATTCACTTTCAAAAACTGTTGTTCCCGTGAGTTGTGAATTTGGTAATGGGACTTCTACAAAATCATCACAAGAAGATAAGGTTATCAAAAGCCCAAAAATTGCTATCGAACAAAACTTGTTTACCTGTTTTGATATTGATAAAATATTACTTTTATTTTTCATTTTAATTTAATTTAGAAATTAGAAACTTAAAGTCATTCCTGCACTATAGACTTTTAAAGGTGGAAGAAATCCAGAAAATCTAAATTCAGGGTCGCCTCCTTTGTATGGTGTAAAAGTCAAAAGGTTTTGACCTTGAAGAAAAAGTTTACATTTTACCTTATTTGCCATTTTTAAAGGCAAATCATAAGTTAAAGCAATGTTTTTTAGTCTTATAAAAGAACCGTCTTTTATTACAGCATCACTTTCGACATCCCTGTTGTATGCACTTACTGCCTCACTATTTAACCCCGTTGTATGCATTTGTGTGTCAGTTTGGTCGCCTGCTTGTTGCCAGGCATCTGTAATTGTTATACTTTGGTTATATGGACCACCGCCAGAAACATTTGATATGTAATCGTAATTTTCTTTTTTGACAAATTGAAATAAGAAATCTAATTGCCAATTTTTATATTCCAATTGGTTTTGAATGCCACCAAAAAATTTAGGTGTTAAATCTTTTACATTTTGTTTGTCCGAAGAAGTTATATTACCATCATTATTTGAATCTTCAAACTCATACAAACCTGTTTGCGGATTAACACCATTAAATTTGTACAGTTTTATAATATCTAACGATTGACCAATTACATAACGATTGGCGTAAGTTGAACCTGCTAATCCAGGAAATGAAAGCAATTTATTTTTAGCAACTGCAATGTTGAAATTTGTTGACCATTTAAAAGTTTGCTTATTGATGTTTACTGTATTTAAAGTGAACTCCAATCCAGAATTTTCAACACTTGCATTAAGGTTTGAATTTAGCGATGTAAAACCCGTTGTAGCAGGCATTGCAATACCTACTAATTGATCTGATGAACAATTACTGTAATAGGCAGTTGTAATAAAAATTCTGTCGTTAAAAAATCCTGTTTCTAAAGCTGCTTCAAATTTACGATTCGTTTCCCAACCAAAATTTGCATTAAATAAACGGGTTGGTTGTAATCCGATAACTCCTTGATAATTTCCACCAGTGCCAGCATACGTATCATAAAACTGGTAATCTCCTATTTGATCATTACCAGTTGTTCCATAACTTACTCTCACTTTTCCAAAACTTAATTTACTATTTTCCGGAACAAAATTTTCTTTACTAAAAATCCAGGCTGCTCCAACTGCTCCAAAATTTGCAAACTGTTTTCCTGGACCAAAACGACTTGAACCATCACGACGTCCGGTTAAATTAATAATATACTTTTCGTTGAAAGTGTAGTTTAAACGACCAAAAAAAGCTTGATATCGGTATAAAAAAGTATCACTATTTAATGTGTTCTTAGTAATTGCTGATGCAAAATTGTTAATCAAGTTGTTGTTTGAAAACCCAATTCCTGTTTGGAATAAACGTTCTGAACTTTGTTGTTGCGCTGTCATTCCAATAAGCACATCAAGTTTATGCTTATTAAAGACTTTGTATCCTCTAATTTGCGGTTCTATAATCCATGATTGCCTGTTTGTTTGGTTCATGTGCATCACTGAATTGTCACTACCCACTTCATATACTGGATTGTATATCGTTGACGGAATGACACGGCTTTCATTGATTTTTAGGTTTGTAAAACCTAAACTCGATTTGATTTCTAACCCTGGAATTATCTCATATGAAAGCAAACTATTTGCAATGAGGTCGTTCGTTTTTGAATGATAGGTACTTTTTAATGTTGCTAATGGATTTTCGAAAGTATTGTTTTCCCAATTCAGATTTCCGTTTGCGTCATATAGCGCTGGAGCATTTGGAGCTAAATAGCGAGCCGTTAACGTTAAATCTGTTGCTGCTTGTAAGTTATCTTGCAACATATAGCTACTTGAAAAGTTGAGCTTGAATTTTTTATTTGTGGAAACGTGATTGATGGAATTGGTCACTCCACCTTTTTTGTATCTGAAATCTGCAGGTAAAACTGTACCTTCTTTTCCATAATTCGCACTTACTAAATATTGTGTAGTTTCGCTACCGCCTGAAACACTTGTTTTGATATTATTAATAGTTGCAGTTCCTCCCAATAACGTTTTTTGCCAGTCTGTATAGCGATTTTGATCCCAAGTTCCGTTTACATCATAATCAGCATCAGAAATAGGAATTCCGTCATTTATAAATGCTTGTTGGCGCATTTGAAGATATTGTTGTGTATTCATTAAATCTACAAACTTGGTTACCGAGCCAACTCCAGTTGATGAGGTAAGCGAAACATTTGTTTTTCCAGCTTTTCCTTTTTTAGTAGTAATTAATACTACCCCGTTTGCTCCTCGTGAACCATAAATTGCGGTTGCATCTGCATCTTTTAGAACTTCAATACTTTCAATATCGCTTGGATTGATACTATTTAATGGACTTGCCTGACTAGCCATAGCGGTTGAAGTTCCGGGTGAACCGATAGACTCGTTTGAGTATGGCACTCCATTAATAACATAAAGTGGTTCATTACCATTAAGCCGAATACTATTTCGACCGCGAATTTTAATTTGAAAACCACCTCCAGGTGTTCCTCCGTCTTGAATGATATTAACTCCAGCTAACCTTCCTTGCATTGTTGCCAGCAGATTAGTTACAGGTTGCTTTTCAATATCTTTAGCTTTCATTTTTGCGATACTTCCCGTTCGTTCACTATCCTTAACTGTGTAGTATCCCGCATTAACAATTACCTCTTCCAGTTTTGCATCTGCCACAATCATAGTTAAAATGGCCATATCAGGTGCAGCCTCAACTTCTCGGGTTTGATATCCGATATAACTAATCACCAACTTATCCTTCTCTCCAACATTCTGCAAATAAAACTCACCCTTTTCATTAGTCTTTACAGATCTGCCGCTTCCCTTAATTACAACGGTTGCTCCTGACAAAGGCAAGCCTTCATTATCCACCACAACCCCACGAACATCAATAGCGGTAAAAGCAGCCACCACCTTATCCAGAAAGGAGGGTATTTTAGGTTTTAGCATAATAAACTTATCCTTTATGATGTAGGTAAGTTCTTGGTTTCTAAATACCTCTTCCAGGGCATCATTTAAGTTTTGACTTTTAACGTCTACACTTACTTTTTTAGCTCGGGTTACATCGTTAAAACTGAATATGAAATCATATCCTGTTTGTATACGGATTTTTTCGATCACGCTGCCAAGAGATGCGTTTTTTTCATTCAATGTAATCTTTTGGGCAAGAGTACCCGCACTAAGGTGCAGAAAAGCAGCTAATAATATAACGGTGGTTAATCGCATAATAAGCCATATTTTACGGGGAAACCGATAGGGCATACCCGTCTTGTTTATGTAATTTTTGTACATTTACTTTTAGTTTGGTTAAGCAGTGTGTCTTTAGTTTCGAAGCCGGAGACACCTGCGCCTTTAGTTGATAATTTAATTATTGATGCCAAACATAAACCAGGTTCCGGAAACGGGATCTGGTTTTTTAGCCTTAAGGGTCGTTTTTGTAATATTTCATCATGCTGTTGTTTTTTGTTGATTTTGTATATTGATTTCTGTGGCTGATTTACCTACTAACGTAAACCCGTTTTCCCTCTACTTTAAAATGTACATTTCCTGCGATCACAATTCCTTCTAGTACACTGGAAATATTCCGTGAACGTGAAATAACCGCAGTTAAAGGAATATCCCTGGGTGCATCATAGGCGTATTCTACCTCTACATCATACCAACGTGCTACTTTCCGCATAATACTTTCCAAAGGTTCGGCCCTGAAGACGAAATCACCATCCTTCCAGGCAACGGCCTCAGTTACATCTACCGTTTTAACTGTTATCTGGTTAGCGCCGGTTAGCTCGGCTTGCTGTCCCGGTCTTAGTATTTTGTTGCTATTTTGTGCACGAACCTTAATGGAGCCTTCCAATAAAGTTGTCTTTATTGCTTGCTCGTCTTTGTATGCGCTTATATTGAAATGCGTACCCAAAACTTCCACCTCCTGCTTATCCGTTATTACTATAAAAGGATGCTTTTTATCTTTAGAAATTTCAAAATAAGCTTCACCGGTTAGTGTGACCCTGCGCACTCCATGCTCATTTAGAGCAGTTGCATACGTTAGCTTTGAAGCAGCATTGAGTACAACTAAAGATCCATCAGGCAAACGCACCCGGTAGGTCTCTCCGTTAGCAGTAGAAAGTGTATTGGTTTTATTGATTTCAGGATTGCCTTGATCCTTAATTTCGTAAACGATCTGCCCGTCAGCAGTTTTGGAGATGCTTAATCCCGCTTCTTTAACTAGC
The DNA here is from genome assembly GCF_900176505.1 of Pedobacter nyackensis. Lineage (GTDB taxonomy): Bacteria > Bacteroidota > Bacteroidia > Sphingobacteriales > Sphingobacteriaceae > Pedobacter > Pedobacter nyackensis. The sequence goes on from NZ_FWYB01000001.1 coordinate 809,006, forward strand.
TCGCCATTCAATGCGTCAGACAATACGATCTGCTTGCCATTGGCTAAAGTTAAAGTTGCAGTATTTTTGCCTGGAGCAATATCGTTAACGTATCGAGAGCCTGAAACCAGTTCAGGATGACGAGATGTGTTTGTATAGTAGAATAACCCTGCAGCAATAACCAAAAGAATAGCAGCAGCGGCAGCAATGCGAGGCCATAAACGACTTTTATTAATCCTTTGCCCAATTATTAAAGGCTGTGGTTGTGCAATAATGCACTGCTCGATTTGATTTGCATGCGCTGCTTTCATAGCAGGTATGTCATCATCTTTAACCTCCCAAAGTCCATCTACCAATTCCTGAAAGAAATGATCATTGCTCAAATTCAGTCCCAAATCTTCCCATTCCAAACGTTCGTCTGCTGTCAGCTCATTTTTAACGTACCTTTCGTAAAGGTAATTCGCTCTTTCTTTTTTCATTTTCAAGGGATTTCAGTGCATTAATTAACATCTCCTTAAATAATAAGTAGAACTCCGAAGGCAATCGAGGTAGTGAAAAGGAAATATTTTTTAAAGCAATCTGAAAATAACCACAAGGGCAGCAATATCGGAATGATTGGAGAGGTGATTTCTCAGAAATTTCAAGGCCTGTTTCATGTGTGATTGTACAGTGCCGTGAGAAATGTTTAATCTTTCGGCAGCTTCTTCGTATTTAAGCCCTTCCTGATAACAAAGTTGGTAAACCAGCTTTTGCTGCTGGGGGAGGAGTGCTATGGCATCATCCAGGAGCTTACGCGACTCTTTATATAGAATACCTTCCTCGGTTTCATTATGACTATCAATATGAGATGATGTCAAATCTTTTATTGCTCGTTCTTCAATTGCTTTTCGGCGAAATAAGGCAATGACCTTGCGCTTAGCAATTGTTTTAAGGTAAGCATCTAAATTATTAATATCCTTAAGTTTTTCACCGCCCTGCCATATAAAAAGCATTGTTTCCTGAACAACCTCTTCTGCAGGTTCTTCCGTGCACAATAAACGGTAAGCAAATTTGTAGATTTTATCGTAGTACAGCTGATAAATGGTATTAAATGCATGCTGATCTCCTTCGGCAATTCTGCCTAGCAACTCGCTTTCATTAAGAAGATGTTTAACATCCATTTTAATATATCCCTAAATTTACCAGATTTTCAAAGCAATATTAGATAAAATGGTTAACATTAACCGCTTAATTGTATATTTCACCGAAAGTCATCTCCGTTATATCCACTCAGAATGTTTTTTGACCTTTTGAAGTACAAGGTAATATAAATATTTATACAGGAACCGCTAGACTATCATAATACCAAATGGCAACCTATCATTGAATTAATGCTTATGCCGAATAATATCTTGAATAGCCATCACCCGCTAACCATACTATCTTCTGATGTATCCGTCCGACCAAGTACATCTTGAATGGATGATTTTCTGGTTTTAGCTTTGCCAGTATAAAAAATTTGAAGGAAAAGCGCAGCGCCATGTCAGCCATGATCGAAGATTGGCAATCCAGCGGCAAGTCAAAGAAGCAATATTGTTTGGAAAAGGGTATTACAGATTTGTACCAGCCAATAAATGGCGTAGCCGTACTGCTGAAGATCTGTTTAAAAGTAGTTCAATTCATAATGTACGCTCTGCAGGTACAGCTTCAAGCGCACAGGTTAAGGTTTCAGAAAAACTCCTTATCTGGGCTGAACTCATCTTAGTTATGGAAAAACGACATAGAGACCAACTCAGGGAAAAGTTTTCAGTAGCTATGGAAGATAAGGAGATAATCGTTTTGAACATCCCAGATGAATACCAGTATATGGATGAGGAACTTATTGAAATACTTAAAACATCTGTGGAACCGTATTTAGGCTAATAAAAACATATGGAGATTCATAGTGGTATAAACAGATAAATCATGGATAATAAACTAACAGAAAACAACATCCTGGAACAGGAAAACAAACCTTACAGCGCAATCAAAGATGGCAATATCACCTTGCTTGACCAGTTGCTGCATGATGACCTGTTGTTCATTCTCCCAAGCGGGGAAACAATAACCAAGGAGATCGATCTGGATACTTATCGCGATGGTGCATTAAAGGTTGACGAACTTCTACCAGAAATTGAAAACCTAAATATTATCGATGATATGGCGGTGATCACATTGACAATGAAATTGAACGGAAAGTTTAATGACGTACCGTTTGAAGCTAACTATCGCTATATCAGGTTTTGGAAAAAATTCGGTGATGGGATTAAAGTAGTAGGCGGAAGCGGAATAGCTATTTTTTAGTCCCGAAATCCCTTTAGCCATGCCGGAAAGTCTGCTGCCATTAGCAATTGATCGGAATGATGTTTCCCTATAATCAACTCATGCATCTCGGACCAATCTGTTCCCATAGCAACTACCCTTTTTTTGAGTTCAGCCAAATTGATATCCCTGCAATAAACGGTAGAACCCGGCTGCTGCCTCCAGGATTGAGCAATCGTCCCTATATCAAGCGGATCGAAACCTAAATCATCTACCAGCTGAAACACAATTTCCTTTGCCCTGGCATCATCACCAGAAACAGCCAGAGCGATACGATTTCTATCACCTTTAGGCCTGCCCAGATCATTCAGGCTTGTCGCAAAAATGGAATTAAACACCTTTACCACCGAAATACCCAATTGCTCCTGCATCCACAAACTATCAATACCGCTTTGTTCAAGTTCCGGCAGCACTCCATCACGTAGGTCTGGATAATAATTACCCGTATCAATGACAACCACATCTTTGGGAAGACGCTTAAACAAATTTTTTGGAAGATCCGGAATACTCTTTTGAGGGATGGCAACAACAATCAATTCTTTGTTTTTTACTACTTCTTCTACAGTAGCTGCCTCAGCTCCGGTTTCCTCAGCAAGCTGCTTTAAAGAAGCCGGGCCCCGGGAGTTAGCAATCGAAACGCTATGTCCCAGCTTAACAAATTTTGTTGCCAGGCAACTTCCTATCTGGCCTGAACCAATAATACCTATATTCATAATTTCGTGTTTTAAAAATGCACCTATTTTTAGTTAGGTAATCTCTTATTTAATAACGCTTCCAGCTTTTTCAATTTAGATGCCCAGAACTCATCGAAATAAGAGATCCAGGCTTGCAGCTCTTCAAAACCATCCTTTTTCAAGGTGCAATACCGTTCCCGGCCAATATCCTGAATAGAAATAAATCCCGCAGTTTCCAATATCTTAATATGCTTTGAAACCGCAGGACGGCTCATGTCAAAATTATCTGCCAGGTTATTTATAGTCAGACTATCCTCCAACAGCAACATCAGCATCTTTCTCCTGTTTGGATCACCGATCACCTGGAAGGCATCAAGACTTGGTATCGCCATATACTGAAGCATTTAAAAGTTCGTCGATTTTGTTGAGTTTTTCGACCCAACCATGATTCAGGCCATTGTAGAAATCCAAATTCTCTTTTTTCGCGAAACCACTATGTTCCAGGAAAACCTCGGTACCCTTGTCTGCTTGCTGCAATTGCCATACAACGACAGAATCAAGGTTAATCTCGCCACCACCAGGGCCACTGCTCCAGGAATAAGAAAGCTTTTTAAAGGGAATGATCTCTAATACCTTGCAATAGAAGATCCCGTCAAAATCCAGACTCGGTATCGGATTGGTTCTGAATTGAAAGTCATGCCCTAGCACGGGCTGAAAATCATTTTTCATGAGCCACAGCTCCATTAGCTCAGCTTTGGTCAGGTATTCCCAAACCATCTCAGTTGGGTGGGGGAAATAAAATTGGTGTTTAATGGTCCTTTTCATAATTAGTAACTTTGAAGTTACTCAAATATATAAGTAACTTGTGAGTTACGCAAATGTTTTTAACAAAAAAAAAAACTAAAACCCTATAGTATGGATATTATGGGTAATGAACGGCATTTCAAAGTTGTCGTGCCTTTTTTCTTTTGGAAAAGCCGTGAGGGCGAGCTTCGAATGATGGTTTCATATAATTATAGGCACGGTTTCGCCTGTATATCCAATACTTATATCTCGCTGTTTTCTTAAGTTTTCTTTTGGGGTATTCTATGAAATCAAACCTCCTCTGCGAAGTAATGTAAAGATTCTTGGTCATGGAGGCGTCGGTTTTCCCTCTAAAATTTCTTACATAAAAAAATATATATTTTGTTTTATTATTTTCTTTTATGTATATATGTATATACAATGTTTTTTTTTGTCGGCAATAAGCTGATTATCATGTGGTTTTTGGCATTAAAAAAGACAATTAAAAGTATTTAAGACACAAGAGATATCCTGGATTCAGAGGTACTATATTTATCAACTGCTCCCTAAAAATAAAATTATTTAACGCCTCAAACATGAAAAATGAGTTAACAATCTTAATTGCCTGGCATAAAGAAAATAATAAAGAACGGTTAAAATGTTTTGAAGAAAATAAGAAAACATTCGAAAACTATAACCCAAATATAGAGATTGTTGTAATTGTTAGCCCTTTTGAAAATTCCGCTGAGGCTTGGCTTAGTTCAGATTTAAGCATCTTTTCCTGGTTTAACGAAAATTCCCATAGAATAGATTCGGAAAGATTCTTATTGTTGGAATGGGATTGTTGGTGCGACATTAGCGCAAAGACTTATTTTGAAAAAACATGGGATATGGATGTGGTCGTGCCTTGTGTAAAATATCCCGAGCGAGATTCTTGGCTATGGTTTAATAAGCATGGTCAGTTATTGCCGGAACGAGCGAGATTATATGCAACGGGAATAGTCCCTTTTTGTGGCATTTTAGTGTCAAATAAAGCTATGAGGTTAATCTCGGATGAGATCCTAAAACCAGATTACAAAGGGTTAAACAGTGAACTCCGTTTTGCAACAATAGCTACTATGTTAGGATTTGACCCTGTGCCTAATCCGGTTTGCAGTAGAGCCATTACCTGGAAAACAATAATTCCGTTTGATACGAGATTTAAAGGTATACATCACCCTAGGAAGTCATTAGTTAACACCAATGTCCTTGACAAAATAGAAAAATACCTGGAGCCGTCTGAACATCAAATTCCAAAAATTATACATCAGACATGGAAAGATGACTTTCCTCCTTCACATTTGAATCTTTTGACGAATACCTGGAAAGAAAGTCATCCTGAATGGGAGTATATTTTATGGACTGATGAAATGAATCGTGAATTTATCAGAAAGTTTTTCCCTGGATTTCTTTTGCAGTATGATTCTTATGAGCATAACATTCAACGAGTTGATGCAGTGAGATACTTTATTCTTTATAAACTTGGCGGCTTGTTTATAGATCTGGATTTTGAGTGTTTTGTTAATATAGAACCTCTGTTAACGGATAGTGAATGCGTTTTTGCTTTAGAACCAATTGAACATTGTATCCAATTTAATAAGGATAAAATAATTTGTAATGCATTTATGGCTTGTAAGCCAAATAATGCTTTTTTTGAGTTTATCTGTAATTCATTATCCTCTTTTGCTAAGAAAGAATCCACATTCATCACCAGTATTTTATGTTCAACTGGACCTTTTGCCTTAAGCGATATTTATAATCTTTATGAAGAAAAAGAGCAGATAAGAATTTTGCCTTCCGGTACAGTTTACCCTCTTTGTGTAAAGGAAACCAGACGTGCGATCGAAGATGACATTGATGATGGGATACAGGAGAAAATTGAGGGTGCATACGCTGTTCATTATTTTCTTGGCTCGTGGTATTGAAAGCAATGAAAGGCAGAGAAACAAATGATTAATATGAATTATATGGAGGATATTAATTTCTTAAAACCAATTTCGATAAAACATAAGGTCAGACTCGGTCCAAATATGGATGGCGGTTATGTCATTTATGAGCCAGTATTGAGCGATATTGATGCGCTGGTTACTTATGGTGTAGGATGGGAAGTTGGCTTCGAAGAACACTTTAATGAAATTACAGGTAGAAGAGTTGTAATGTTTGATCCTACGATGTTTGGTAAATATATATTAGATTTTAAATTGTTTAAAGCATTGTTGCAAAAGGGCCTGATTAAGGCTGTATTTGAATATTCATATTTTGTTTGGGAGACATGGACAGAGCTGAATAAATTACGCAGACGCAAAATCATATTTGTAAATGAAGGAATAGGAATCAAATGTAGCGAAAAGTACAATACATTAGAAAATCATTTAAAACAACATCAGCTAATTGACAAGCAGATTCTTTTGAAGATTGATATTGAAGGAGATGAGTATAGTGTTTTTGAAAACAACGATACTTTTGATCATTTTAAGAATGTTAATCAAATGATCATTGAATTTCATAATCTCCATGTGTTTTTCCCTAGATTTAAAAAAATCATTTGTCGTCTTAGAGAAGATTATGAGATTGTTCATATTCATGGCAATAATTGGGGTGGAGAATTTAGCTTCACAGATCTTGTGGAAGATAATACAATTCTTATACCTAAAGTACTGGAAGTGACCTTAGTTCAGAAGGGAAGGATTCGACAGGATGATATTGTGGAAGAATCGTCTAGTAATCCTTCTGAAAATCTTGACTATCCAAATAATCCTAATTCTCATGATTTGTCACTTAACTATTTACTAATCAATAATTGTTAATCTCTTTTTCTATGATACGCTCCATAAATAGTACTGGGAATACCATATATGTATTACACTCATTAATTAACAAATTAAAAGTTCCTGTTAGTTCTTTTACAATAGAAAAAGATCTACTTGACCATCCGGATTATCCAAGCATGTTGGCACTTAGTGATTGCCTGACTTCCTGGAGTGTACCCAATGAAGCTTTCAAGATCAATAAGGAAAAATGTGATGTACAAGAATTTCCTTTGCCATTTGTTGCTCATTTAAAAAGAGAAGGAGGTGAGTTTGTGCTGGTTCAGGAAATTGAGCGAGATACTGTAGTTTTCAGCAACGAAAAGGAAAAGAAAGGAAATTTAAAACTCTCTGAATTTCTTAGAATTTGGGATGGAGTAATCCTTTACGCGGAAAAAGATGAGATGAGCGGTGAAAAGGAATACAAACAATCTTTAATCAAAGGCTGGTTGAATGAAGTCCGTCTACCTTTTCTTGTGTTAATATTGCTTTGCTGTATGTTTTATACCATTAATGTTGGTAATGCCAGCCTTTTTTATCTAAGTCTGGTTCTGATAAAATTAGTTGGTATTGGTATAAGTTCCCTTCTTTTAATGCATAGTATAAATGCCAACAATCCGTTTATACAAAACCTATGCAGCCTGGGTAAGAAGAACAACTGTAATGCTATATTAAAATCTGATGCGGCTAAAGTCACCAGCTGGTTAAGCTGGAGCGAAGTAGGCATGTTTTATTTTTCAGGTTCTTTGTTTTGCCTGCTGTTAAGCCCATCAAGTATTGTATTACTAAGTTGGCTGAATATATTATGTCTACCTTATACTATCTATTCAATTGGCTATCAGCTTAAAATAAAGAACTGGTGTGTATTGTGTTGTTCAGTTCAGTTGTTGTTGTGGATGGAGGCAGTAACTTTTTTTGGCTCAAGGCTTTCTTTTCAAGCTTTAAATCTGGAAATCTCTGATATAGTAGGCATTGCGCTTTGTTTTTTAATGCCTGTCGCCATCTGGTCATTTATCAAGCCTTATTTGTTGAAATCCGAACATGTGAAGCCATTAAATCAACAACTGAAAAAATTTAAATACAATAGTATACTGTTTAATCAGTTGTTGAGCTCACAAACTAAATATTTAGTCCCTGATGATCTGATGCCTATTATTTTGGGAAATCCGGAAGCAGAAACGGTAATTACGATGGTGAGTAATCCGTACTGTGGACCATGCGGCATGGCTCATAAGACGCTTGATGAGTGGTTAAATGAGCGAGATGACATTCAGTTAAAAGTTTTGTTTACAACTGCGAATCATGAAGATGATGAGCGTACAACGGTTGCCAGACATATTACTGCATTAAGCTTTTCGGAGAATAAGAGTTTAGTCGAACAAGCCTTGAATGATTGGTACAATCAGAGTAGTAAAGACTATGGTAATTGGGCCAAAAAATATCCGGTTAATAAAAGTGAAGACCTTGAAGTCGCAACACGAAAGCAAAAAGAATGGTGTGAAATGGCGGAAGTTTCCTTTACACCTGCCATTTTTATAAATGGATACAAATTAGTTGATCCTTATAGGTTAGATGATATAAAATATTTACTTGCATAAATAAAGATCTTTTGTACAAAAAGGAGCTGCCAGTTGCAACAGAACAGCCCCATAACAAGCATGATGTTATAAAACCATGCCGCTTGAAGTAACCCGGCGTGGCAGGATTACAAAATTTAATCACACTAAATTTTATACTAAAGTATGAAAAAATTAAGCTTAAATGCTTCTGCCTTTCAGAAAGGGGAAGTGCTTACAAGGAGTCAATTGAAACAAGTTTTAGGGGGAGATGGAAGTGAAGAGGATGGGAGTGGAGACAAAGTATGCCCAGATACTTGCGGTGGCAGTCTTCCTGCATGTGCCGAGGGTCTTGAGTGCATAGAACACGCCGTTTATGAGTGCAGTAATAAACCTAAAGGTTGTTATTTGCCTGGCTGGTAATTAAGATATCAGGATAGTACATCACTATCCTGATAGTTATTTTTATATTAAGTTTACTACTACTCAACAAAACGATTATTTTGATTATGAAATTTTCAGTATTAATATTCTTATTCTGGGCTCAAAGTACTTGTTTTGCACAAAACAGCGTTCTGCTTGAGATTCATGCACCAAAATTTAAGAATGGCACGAAAATGCAGGTTTATGAAAGTAATCCCTTCATCAGAAGGGCTGTGAATATTTATGATCTTGAAATCATAAATGGAAAATCTATCAAGAAAATAGTAACTGGAAAGGGAGATCGTTTTTTTGTGAGGTTTAATCAACAGGATCGGGGAATCTATTTGGAACCCGGTATAGTAAAAATCAATATACCAGATACTAGTTTAGCTGATGCGACGATAACCGGTAGTAAATCCGACCAGCAGATGGGGCAATGGTTAACCGATTGGAAAAATGAGCCCATTTACAATAGCACTCGCTATGCTCAAAATAAGTGGTTTGAAAAAAACAGTAAAGCGGAAACTGCTTTATTAAAGGCCAAATATGATTCCGTAAAAGTGATTTATGACCAACAGCTAGTGAGTTTTAACATAAATAGAATAAGAGCGAATCCAGCTTTCTGTATTAATTCAATACTACTTAAAAATATTATGGATTTAGTGCCTAAAAAACAGATTTCCGATTTATATGAAAGGCTTAATAAAGATGCGCAAGGTAATGCAAGTGGTAGGTTTATAAAATATACTATAGACAGTCTTTATGCAAATGGAACGGCTCCTGCCTTTGTGCAATCCGATACCTCAGGTAATCGTGTAAAACTCGAGGATTTCCGGGGAAAATATTTGCTGCTTGATTTTTGGGCTTCCTGGTGTATACCCTGCAGAGCTGAAAATCCAAATTTGATCAAGGTTTATGAGCAGTTTAAAGGTAGAAACTTTGAGATACTAGCTGTTTCGCTTGATTCAGAGCGAAAGTTATGGTTGGATGCTATTAAAAAGGACAAACTTCCCTGGGTACATATATCAGATTTAAAGGGCTGGGATAACCAGGTTTCTAGCAAGTATGTAATCAGAGCCGTCCCCAGCAATTTCCTGATCTCACCAAACGGAAAGATCATTGCTAAAAATATACACGGTAAGGCATTGATCGAAACATTGGAGAAGATTCTTCAATAACTTCAAAAATGGTTATAAACTTGTTGATCCCTGTAGATTAGATGATATAAATATTTACTCAATTAAAGCAAAGATTTTTTTGTACAAAAAAGGGGCTGCCAGTTGCAACAGAACAGCCCCATAACAAGCATGATGTTATAAAACCATGCCGCTTGAGGTAACCCGGCGTGGCAGGGTTACAAAATTTAATCACTAAATTTTATACAAAAGTATGAAAAAATTAAGCTTAAATGCTTCTGCCTTTCAAAAAGGAGAAGTGCTTACCAGAAGTCAATTGAAACAAGTTTTAGGGGGAAATGGAAGTGAAGAGGATGGCAGTGGAGATGGCACATGTACAGTGACTACAAAATGTTATAAAAAAACCTACAATACTGTTACTGGTAAATGGGATGAAGTTGAAAACGGTTCAGTAACTTGCACAAGTCCTGTTGGTGTTTGTAGTAGAAGTGAAACATCTGTATCCTGCGATGGTGAATCTGTCTCTTGCTAACGCCAAAGAGGTTGTATCACAATTCAAAAGCGACCTCTGAGAATTCAACATTCGAAAATGCTCCTTTAGGGGGATACAAATAAAAACAACAAAAAAGAGCCTGATCATGATTTATGATACAGGCTCTTTAAAATATTTTTTATGAAAAAATTATTAGCAACAGTTGTATTATTAAATCTTGGTATCAGCCTTAGCTTATTTGGACAACAAACGCCAAATATACAAATTTTATTAAGCTATAATTTTACAGAAAAATCTAATTTCTCGCCTGTTTTATATAAAAAAATAGAAGAGGCGAGAGATGAGTTCATACTGCCAACAGGCTTTAAAGAAGGTCTCATTAAACAAGTTGACATACAACAAGAGCAAGGTTTTTTTGAAATGTATTTGCAAAAAAAAGAAAGAATAGGTAAAGACAATCTTGTGAAAGGATTAAAATATTTTAATGTCGATAGTTTGGATCTGAGTAGAACCCCAACCCATCATCTGCTTTTCGTGTTAATTGGTCTTAATAGAGAAGGTATTGTCGAAGCTCGTTTCGATAGTAATTTTAATTGTGATTTTTCGGATGATAGAGCCTATATTTTTAATGCAAAAAAAGAAAATTTAATCGAACAGGCGCATATTCAGGATTTTGAAAAAGTAGTTCTGCAATATGTGAGTAAGGGCAAGATTTATAATAAACCGTTTTATATTAAACCTATAACGCATTTCAAAAGTTATAGTTATTCCAACCCAATTGAGCAAAAGTACTTTTTAATGATAGAGCAGTTAGGTAGCCTTAGTGGAATACTAAAAACAGAAACTTCAACTACAAAATTAAAAGTACAATTATCTTCCATTTTCGAATATTCTGATCAGAAAACGCAGCTATTCATAGATGATAGGTCTTTAGATAGAACAAATAAAAATAGCTATTATAATATATTAGATACCATAAAGATTGCCGGTTCAGTTTTGGTATTTTCAGGTATAAGCACATCTTTTGATACCTTATATTTTCGGCATATAGAACAACGGGCAAAACAATACAGTACATATGGTGTAAATACAGGTACAATTGTAAAGAATTTTGCTAAAACTGATTTATATGGTAAGTCATTTAATCTTGAGGCCTTAAAAGGTAAATATGTTCTTTTAGATTTTTGGGGAAGTTGGTGCAACCCTTGCATAGCTGCAATACCGGAAATAAAGAAAATTCATCAAAAATATAAGCATAAGCTCGAAGTAGTAAATATTGCATTTGATAGAGATGAAGCACTAGTAAAAGATCTTGTTAAAAAGCATGAAATGAGTTGGACACATCTTTTTGATTTAGATAATCGCGAGAACAAACATTCGTTGATAAAATTATTTAAAGTAACTACTTTCCCAACTCAAATACTAATTGACCCGGCGGGAAAGATTTTGTTTAGAGGGGTAGGAGATAATGTCAACAAAATTATTAACCTAATTGAGCTAAACAATAAGTAATGATTATTATTAAGCTTTTCGGAGAATAAGAGTTTAGTTGAACAAGCCTTGAATGATTGGTACAATTAGAGTATTAAAGACTATGGTAATTGGGCGAAAAAATATCCGGTTAATAAAAGCGAAGCCCTTGAAGTAGTAACACGAAAGCAAAAAGAATGGTGTGAAATGGCGGAGTTTCTTTACACCTGCCATTTTCATAAATAAATACAAATTAGTTGATCCTTATAGGTAGATGATATAAATATTTACTTGCATAAATAAAGATCTTTTGTACAAAAATGGGCTGCCAGTTGCAACAGGACAGCCCCCATAACAAGCATGATGTTATAAAATGGAAAAGAGCTACTAAGCGCCCTAGAAAAATTAATTAAATGAGATTAGATCAGAGACTATACATCCCACTTAATTCAAAATGGGAACTTTGCGGTAATACAAATAAGTTTTTACTAATAGATTTTTGGCCTAGCTTGCTACTCAACACATGGATATGAAACTAATCAAAACTTTTGCTATTAATTTAAAAAAACGTCCGGATAGAAGAAAACATATCATGCAGGAATTTAAGCTCAAAAGTGAGTTTGATTTCTCTCTAGCAGAGGCTGTTGAGCATAAAAACGGAGCAATCGGATTGTGGAAAACAATAAGGAATATTGTTGCAAATGAATCGTGTTCTTCACTGGAATACATTATAATTAGTGAAGATGATCACGAGTTCACTACACCTTATAATAAGGAAGCTTTATTTAGAGCTATAGAGGAAGCGAAAGAAAAGAATGCTGATGTTTTAATGGGTGGGGTTAGCTGGTTCAGTGATGCTGTACAGGTGTCCTCTAATTTGTTTTGGGTAGATCAGTTTACAGGTACCCAGTTTGTGGTTGTATACAAAAAGTTCTTTGATAAGATTATAAACACACATTTTAATCAAGGGGATACGGCAGATAGAAAGATCGCTGAATTGACTGTAAATAAGTTTATGATGTACCCATTTATTTCGATCCAAAAGGAATTTGGTTATTCTGATGCTACAACAAAAAACAATGTAGATGGATATGTGACACAGATATTTGATAAAACCTCCGAAAAACTGGTGCACCTGGTTAAGGTGGGGTCATTCTATAATTTAAAATTTTGAGACAAATGGGAGATCAAATCGTAGATTACGAAGGTATAACGATTCCTACGTATATCATCAACCTGAAAGAAAGAACCGAAAGGTTAAGCCATATATTAGAGCAGTTTAAAGACAAGCCTGAATTTGAGGTTCATATTATTGAAGCCTACAAACATGAAATCGGCGCTGTTGGACTATGGGAAAGTGTGGTTAAAGTAGTAAAACTCGCTAAGGAAAACGGTGATGATGTGATCATTATTTGTAAGGATGACCACGAATTTACAGCGCATTATTCTAAAGCTTACTTAATCCAAAATATCATAGAAGCAAATGAACAAGGGGTTGCTATTTTATCGGGTGGAATTAGAAGTTTTGGACACGCGGTACCGTTAACTGCCAACCGAATGTGGGTAAATCCTTTTGAGTCAACACAATTCATTGTATTGTTTAAAAAGATTTTCGACAAAATACTTAAATACAAATTCAAGGACAATGATGTTGCGGATGTAGTTTTAGCCGAAATGACTAGTCATAAAATGACATTATTCCCTTTTATATCGCTGCAACGAGATTTTGGATATTCAGACATTACCAGCATACATGATGAAGAGCCGGGACATGTACAGAATATGTTAAAAAAAACCATCAGTCGTTTGGAAACTATCCAAAACGTTTATTTAAAATACAGATCCGAGGTTTGATCGGGAGAACATCAATATCATTTTAATTCACGATTAATTATAGATTACTTGAAAAAATTCCCCCATTTTAAACAACCTGATCAGATGGACTGCGGTCCAACGTGTTTGCGGATGATCGCTAAACATTATGGAAGAAATTATACCCTTCAGCGGTTACGTGAAATTTCCGGCATTAACAGGCAGGGAGTGTCTATGCTGGGAATTAGCGAGGCGGCAGAGAAGATTGGTTTTCGTACTACGGGTGTAAGGTTTGGTATAGATCAATTACAGGAAATAGATTTGCCCTGCATTATACATTGGAAGCAAAACCACTTTGTGGTATTATATAAAATCTCCGGATCTGCTAAAAAACTTTACCACATTTCCGACCCGGCAAAGGGCGTAATCCAATACAATGAAACTGAGTTTTTAAGGAACTGGTTAAGTACCCAGAATAACGGGCGTTCTGAGGGCATCACCCTTATGATTTCTCCCAGTCCTGATTTCTACAGACAAGGTGGAGACCCGGAAAAAGGACTAAGCCTGACCTACATGCTGGGTTACCTTTTTAAATACAAGCAGTTGATCATCCAATTATTTGTAGGTCTTGGAGTTGGTAGTTTATTGCAGCTGATCCTGCCATTCCTGACGCAGTCTGTTGTCGATATAGGGATCAATACCCGTAACCTCAATTTCGTTTATATTGTACTGATCGCCCAAACCATGCTTTTTTTAGGAAGGATGAGTGTTGATTTCATCCGCTCCTGGATTCTTTTGCATATGACCACAAGAATAAATATTTCTATTCTCACCGATTTTCTGATTAAGTTGATGAAACTTCCAATGAGCTTCTTTGAAACCAAGATGACCGGGGATATCATGCAAAGAATGAGTGACCAAGGCAGGATACAAAGTTTTTTAACAGGTTCCTCCCTTAGTACTATCTTTTCGCTTTTCAACCTGGTCATATTTTCATTCGTACTGGCTTATTACAACCTCAACATTTTTATCATTTTCCTGGCCAGTAGTGTGATTTATAGCTTATGGGTAGTTTTTTTTTTAAAGAAGAGACGGGAGCTTGACTTTAAGCGTTTTGACATCTCCTCAGAAAATCAAAGTAATATTGTACAATTGATCGGTGGCATGCAGGAAATTAAGCTCAATAATTGCGAACAGCAGAAGCGATGGGAGTGGGAACGGATTCAGGCCGGGCTGTTCAAATTCAGCATGAAAAGCCTTGCATTGGGGCAATATCAACAATTTGGCACCTTCTTCATTAATGAAGGGAAAAATATTCTGATTACATTTATGGTAGCAAAGTCTGTAATTGACGGGCAACTGACTCTTGGGGCAATGATGGCCATCCAGTACATTGTGGGACAACTGAACAGCCCTATAGAACAACTACTAGGTTTCCTGCAATCCTTTCAGGATGCGAAAATTAGCTTAGAAAGGTTAAACGAGATCCATGAACTGGAAGACGAAGAGCCAGTAGAAAAAAACTTTCTAAATGAACTGCCTTTGAATAAAAGTATTAATCTGCAGCATATTTCATTTACTTACCCTGGCGCTGGAAATGAACCCGTTTTACAGGATATTACCCTACAAATTCCGGAAGGTAAAACTACAGCTATAGTAGGCATGAGCGGAAGTGGAAAAACCACTATCCTGAAGCTGTTACTCAGGTTTTATGAACCTCAAAAAGGAGAGATTAAAGTGGGCAATACCCATATGCAACAGATCGGGTACCGCTACTGGCGTGGGAAATGTGGCATCGTGATGCAGGACGGGTTTATCTTTTCTGACACCATTGCACGCAATATCGCTGTAGGTGACGAATACCCGGATATGACCAAATTGCTTCATGCCATTAAAGTGGCTAATATCAGCGAGTTTATAGAAGAATTACCATTGGGCCTAAATACTAAAATTGGAGCTGCCGGAAACGGAATCAGCCAGGGGCAGCGTCAACGGATGCTGATCGCAAGGGCAGTTTATAAAAATCCGGAGTACATCTTTTTTGATGAAGCCACCAATTCCCTGGATGCTAACAATGAAAAGGTCATTATGGAAAACCTGGAAACCTTCTTTAAAGGCCGAACAGTGGTTGTGGTTGCCCACCGCCTGAGTACGGTAAAGAACGCAGATAATATTATTGTATTGGATAAAGGGGTAATCATAGAACAGGGCACTCACCATGAACTGGTAAACAGCAACGGTGAATACTATCAACTGGTAAAAAATCAACTGGAACTGGGGGTATAAGATGGAAACTGAAGACGCGAAAATGGTAGATACGAGGCTAAATGGCCTGGAAGTAAATAGCGAAGAGGTTCAGGAAATTATTACCGCTGTCCCATCATGGATATTGCGAAGGGGGATTACTCTGATTTTTGGGATCCTGCTTGCAATAATGGGAGTTTCTGCCTTTATACAATATCCCGATGTTGTAAAAACTACATTGAAAGTAAATTCCCTAAATGCCCCAAAAGGGGTGCTTGTCAGGCAGACCGGTAAAATCATCGCATTGCTGGCCAAAGAAGGTGAAACGATAAAACAAAACCAGTCTCTGGCTTTTATGGAGAGTACCGCAAACCATAGTGATGTCCTAAAACTTCATGAAATGCTTGTGCAGATAAGCCAGGAACTGAATAGTTCAGGTGTTGTCCAAACATCGCTGCTTAAAGAGCTGAATCTTGGTGAGCTGCAGGGTGCCTGGCAGAATTTTTATCAGCAATACCTTCAGTTTAATTCCGCACAAAAGGACGGATATTACCTGAGCAAGAAGAGATATCTGGAACAGGATCTAAAAGAGATCGGCAAATTAAAAGACCAGATTATCTCACAGCGGAAGATCCAGGAAATGGAATATGCGAATGTGGCGCATGAGTTCGAGTCGTACAAAAAGCTTTATCAGAAGGGGATTGTTTCCACCAGTGAATACAAACAGCAGGAGAATAAGTATCTGTCTGGCCAGTATCCCTTGCAACAGACCTCAACCTCTTTACTGAATAATAATGTAAGTTATGCATCCAAAAAGAAAGAGATACTGGATCTGGAGCATACTATACAGGATGAAAGGGCCAAGTTTGTACAGTCCTTGAGTAATATGATTACCGAAACAGATGCATGGATCAATCAGTACATTATGCGTGCTCCAGTGGGTGGCAAAGTGAGCTATGCAGGCATTGTTCAGGAAAATCAGACTGTAAATGGCAATCAGGAATTGTTTATCATCAACCCGGCAAATACAGATTTTTTCGGAGAAATCCATATCCCTCAATACAATATGGGTAAGGTGAAAACCGGGCAGCGTACACTGGTAAAAATGCGAAGTTTCCCCTTCGAGCAATATGGGTTGATTAGAGGCCGGGTAAACTACATTTCGGACGTGGCTTTTAAAGACAGTGTGTTTATTGCGAAAATCAGTTTCGAGTGGTACGAGAATAAGGATGCTAAACACAAAATTTCATTAAAAAATGGCATGCAGGCAGATGCGGAGATCATTACCGAAGAGAGCTCCCTGCTACAAAGGTTTCTGCGAAATATTATCAAAATGTTAAATAGTAATTAATAGAGTTTTAGCAAACACATGGTATGTAAGTCCTGATAAAAAGTATTCTTTTAGATAGAAAAGTTCCCTGGAAAACATTACATAAGATTGTGTTAATCACAAGTAAATAGAAAGAATGTCCCAATAACAAACATGATGTTATAAAAACATGTCGCTGAAGTCGACTTGCGTGAAAGAACGACAAAATTGCTAATTACAAAATTTAATCAATTATGAGAAAATTACAATTAAACAGTATTAGATCTAGGGGTGAAGTATTAAGTAGAGCGCAACTAAAAAAAATCTTGGGTGGTAGTGGTAGTGGTGATGGTAGTGGTAGTGAAAGCTGTGTTGGCACATTTTTTTTAATAACAGCAGAAGGATGTGGATACACAACATGTACTAATGCTGAAAATATGACAGATTGTCTTTGCAAGGATGTAATTCAAACTCCTCACCCATGTGGATACGCATAATTAATTTCAACTAAAATCTCTAGGTTTTAGGGAACAAGTGCATTTGTACTTGTTCTTTTTTTTGTTCATATTTAAATCACACTAAATAGTTTATTATATGAAAAGATTTGCTTTAATTTTATTAATGATTCCTATATGTCTGAGTGTTTTTTCTCAAAGCGATAACTTGATGCCTATAAGAAAATCTAGGCTTGTCAATATTAATAATACCAATTATGTAAGAATTGTTGACGGTATAATTATAAGCGATTCAGTTATTATCAAGGGCTTCAAATCCGTCAAACATGTAAGAAATCTGGATGATATAAAAAAAATGGGAATTGACAGTAAAATTAAGCCAATAATGATCATAGAATTTGAAACACTGGATATTGAAGACAAAATTGATAGTATATTATACTCTAGATCTGACTTTATAAAGAACTATAAATACGCCTTAGATATCCAGTTGCCCATTTCCGTTAATAATGAATTGTTATCAAATGAAAGGAAGAGGTTTGAATTATCTCAAATAAGTTTCAATCAAATTGAAGGAATTGAGTATTTAGACAAAAAGGATCCAAGAGTAAATGTAGCTCTGACACCATTTGGAATGATTAATTTAAAAGTTAATAAAAGATAAAAGCATTCGTTCTTGGAGCATTATTTGGACTTTATATATGTGATTCATACAGATCCTTTCAATATATCTAAGATTTTCTAGATGTGCTATTGGTTCAAGATCTATTACCAAGATAAAAGCGGTCATTAACATCAAAAAATCTACATCTAAAGCCTACGCCGATTGCTTTAAGTTATTGAACGGTGACGAATGGACAAAAGAAAGACAGGGTCGACTTGATAAATTGGTAACCAATACAAAAGACTTAATTAGTAAGCATAGTTTTTTAGAATAGTAAGGCCAGTTTATCTTTTATTCTAACCTTGGTTGAAATCCAATCGCTATTCAGGTACACGTGCCGCAAGCTGCGCTATTTGATCTTTAAAGTCCATATGTTTTGGTTTAAATGGTTTATTTATTGTGATCTTTTTTGAATGGTAGTTGATGATTTGATTTGTGGGGTATTGTAGCGCGGCAATTCCATATGCCCAATGCAGACACAGGCATTGCAGTTAAAAGGTGTATAAACGAGGGGCTGCAACGCAGCATTAATCGGGAAAGGTTTTTGCATGATTGAGAAGCGTCTTGGTTATCTGGTTATATCTAAGCTCAAAATATTATTCGGGATAAGCAAGAGTTAACCTAAAATGGTGGGGATGATTTCAAATAATCTCCTGTCAAGATCTTTTGAAATTATAACTTTCGGAATTTTATATCTGTTTTTCATAGTTATTTGGTGGAATCCACCAAATTTGTAATAAGGTATCGCTTCTATTCCAAAGTTTATTATGTTTGTTGCTGAGCAATTCTTGTGATGGAATGGACATCACTGTCCATTTGGTTTACTATGCACTATTGTTGTCAATTATTGTGTATTCCTAATTGCCATTTTCTCTGTAGTTTTATACCGCTTACATTAGGTTAAACATTAGTACTTTTGTAAATGATTTTTCGAGTACAATACCTTATACTCTTAGTCGCATTGATCTTGCAGTTGGAAGCAGTAAATGGGCAAGCCAAAAAAGAACCTCTGACAATTCAGGTCTATAGTAGTGCGAAGAAAGAATTTTTGGCTTTCGAGCGGAGCCATGGTGGCTCTGTACAAACTAGGAATGTTAGTATGCACTATCTAAGTTGGGGGAATCCTGGCAACCCTTGTCTAATTTGGGCCCATGGAAGCATGAATAGCGGCTACGAATTTCTGGATATAGCTGATAGCCTTGTCAAGGCTGGTTATTATGTCATCGCCATTGATTATTATGGACACGGTCAAACCCCTATCCCTGATCATGAGGTTTCTATTTACCATGTAGCTGACGATATCAAATTTTTAATGGATAAACTTTCAATTGAAAAAGCTTTCGTTGGTGGTTTCTCAAGGGGAGGGTGTGTTGCCACAGCATTTTACGATTCCTACCCAAAAAATGTATTGGGTCTGATACTTGAAGATGGTGGTTCGGTTGCTGCCAATACATATTATCAGAAGCTAGATTCGGAGAAACTAGAACAGATATCAAAGAAATTCGATTTAAAACAAGCTATTCCTTGGGATAGAACTTTTCCCACACAATTTGAAGCGTTTAACTCGTTGTATGATTCGAACGAAATTGGTAACCAATTTCCGATTTTTGCATTATTAAAAGAGAACAAAACTGGAGGTTGGGGAGTTATTTATTCAGAGATGATGAACCTCTTTAATCTGGAAAATAGACATCAATTTTCTGATTTAATCTTACGTCCATCAAGAGTACCGCTTTTTGCCAGGTCAATGGTGATAATGGAGCCCCAGATCATTTTTAGGAATCTTTGCATACCGGTTTTGATTCTTGATCCTGTTAGTGATAATGATTCAATGCCTTTCGAAAAAGAAAATGAAGCATTGAAAAAGGCCCATCCGAACTTTATAACCTATATAGTTTATCCTAATACAGAACACAATATCCATTATGCACATCCTGCCAGGTTTACTAAGGACCTACTAGGATTTTTAGATGAATCATATAAAAAAGAACGCACATATTAATATTCAAGCCAAAATGATAGCTGAACCAACTCCAATTCATTCTCTTGGATTGCTGGCAGACCAATAGAAAAACCATATATTATTCATTACTTTCATCAACTTTTATCCATAGACTCTTAAAATAGAAGAAGGTAGCGCCATGCTTTATGGTAATGACAATAGAATTGTTATTTCTATGTATTATGCGTTGGTGAGTAAAGTGAATAAAATAACTCCAAATTAACGGGCCACCCGTATCACGAATGCGAGTGGCCTATCCAAGCGATACATTTGGCTTAGAATCACCAATATATACATGAATTACTTTTGCTAAAAATTGATGGAAGTATGTTTGCTATTTACATCAGTATAAATCATCTTGTGGATGTTATAGTTTACGCTTTCGTGAAAAATTGTTTTGTATAACTCGGGTAAAAATTTGAAGCCAACCGACTCGTAACACCTAATTGCCACATGATTCTTTTCCCATGTAAAAAGCTCCACGCGATCCGTATTATAGAGTCGCTTAGACTCTTTCAATAGCAATTTAATAAAATATCTTCCCAATCCCTGGTTTCGGAGTGATGGCTCTCCAACAAGAATCCTGGCAAGTTTTGGATAGCCGCTTTCTTGAGGAATGATCTCTCCAAATGCAAAAGGCACTCCATCAATTGTATAACCCATATAGAGATGACGATCAGGATGCTCCGTTTGGTAATCTGCTATTTTTTGTTCTGTGAGGGGGAAAGTAAAGTCTGTCCCAGAGAATTGAAGTAAAAGCGCTGCATCAGTCACCCAAGATTCTAATAATTTAAAGTCTGAATTATTGTATGCTTTAATCATATTGTTAATGTTCTACTAAACCTAAAGTTATTGCACCACATTTCCAAACGCAATAGCCATTGCTTTCGATAAACAACGAAATTTATCATCGGGCACCGGGAACTATTTACCTACGCAGTTCAGGCATTGAGCCGCCTGCATTTTGGAAGGAATGTTATAGAAAAGGCTGAACTCGCTTGTAAAAAATTCAGGAGAACAGCCACAAGACCATTTTCCCCGAGTAGAGAAATTGGTTGAAATAGGCTCTGGAGCCAAAAGAGATATAGGAGATATTCACTTATCAGACCTTATATCAGGAATGGGCAATTACGGAAAAGAACTATTTTTTGAGCTCAGTGGTCAGTTGGCTATAAAGCTGCTCTTTGTCGCTGGGTTTCAGTGTATTTGCATTGATAACCTTTCCTCCGCTAACTAAAATATAACGAGGTATGGCATAACCTTTCCCATCCCAGAATTTATCCATTAGATCTTGTAATAATACTTTATTTGCCCTGATATGCCAGCCCTTCAAATTGTAATACTTGATCATGGTTTTCCATTGTTCATCCACTTCATCTTTGTCTGTTGAAATGAATAGCATTTCGATTCCTTTAGCGTTGAGGAATTGCTCCAGATCTTTGCTATACTTAAATTCTGCTTTACATGGCCAACACCAGGTGGCCCAAACATCTATAAAAACGGTTTTATCTCCAAATTGGTTAAGCAGCTGCGCAAAGGAATTAATCTTTCCATAGTCAGCAATTATTTTTTGTTTTTGATTTAAATCTTCGTTTTTTTTCTTATTAAAATCCTCAATCTGCTTTGCGTTACTTTGTAAGTGAGTTGAGAAATTACTTTTCGGATATTGTTTTTTAAAATCATTAAATAACTCAAGTAAAACAGGCTGAAATTTATCTTGCATCATTTCATTCCACAAAAA
>NZ_FWYB01000001.1:831297-1005999 GCF_900176505.1 Pedobacter nyackensis
AAATCAGCATACGCTTTTAATTCTGCTTCTTTATTTTCTTTAATACGTTTTAGTAAATTAACAGCGCTGCTATCGTTTTTATAGTAATCCCTTGCTTTATACTGATAAAATTGATTATCCCGTTTTGAGAATAGGATGATGCCGTCCATATTGCGGTCTGTGTAGCTTAAAGCATCCTTTTTGCCATAATCAAACAAAATATTGGTAATTCCAGGCTCAATAATGAAAAAGTATCCATTGATGCGCAACCAGGACGTTTTATTAACGGGAAATTTATAGGTAACTGTACTGTCGGCGCCTAAACTCTGCTCATCAACCGCAACGGGAAACCATGCAGCATCAATCGGATGTTTGATGATCACCTTCTGATCACCAGCATTTAGAACTTTAATCTTTACCGTTGCTTCCTCGGCCTTTAAAATAAAAGACATCAGACTAATGGTAAATAAAAGTAGTAGCTTTCTCATAGTGTAAGATAAAAAAATACCGGGAAATTATTTGTCTTCAGGTGGTTGCTTAGGAATCTGGATACTTATCGCGATGGTGCATTAAAGGTTGACGAACTTCTACCAGAAATTGAAAACCTAAATATTATCGATGATATGGCCGTGATCACATTGACAATGAAATTGAACGGAAAGTTTAATGACGTACCGTTTGAAGCCAACTATCGCTATATCAGGTTTTGGAAAAAATTCGGTGATGGGATTAAATTAGTAGGCGGAAGCGGAATAGCTATTTTTTAAATCTGGCTTATAAAATTGTCCTGAACTACAAAATTCATTTTTTAGGAGCTGTGGACACCCTAACTGTACAATTCATGCGATCTTTAAACTTATCCTTATCCGCTGGTGGAAGTTCGACTGTAATGGTCACTGTAAATCTTTCAACCCTTTTCACATCATTTCCGCTTTGGCTACTGGGAGAACTTAAAGGGAATGCATTTTTTACATTACTGATCTCCGATACTTTACCCGAAAGACTAAGTTCAGGAAAATCGTCCACAACAATTTTAGCGGATTGGCCATTAAGCAAATGCCCAACCTGATTTGATTTAAAACTGGCAGTAACACAAAATTCACTGACCCCATTCACTTTTTTATTGTCAAGATATGCATCATCCGTAAGTTCAAAATTTCCATCTCTTGATGGAATGATCTGGCTGCTTAACAAAATCTCAGACCATTGTTTCAAAAAACTAGCCGGAAATTTCTTTGTTTTCATGGAAACAAGCACCATATGTCTACAAGTTTTGCCATCAATAATGTAAATAAGCGTAGAAACAGGTGTCTGCTCAGATTTCAGCGTTCGGTTTTCCAAACTGATCAGTCTATAGGGATTAGGCTTGATTTTATTTTCCCCCAGAAGTGTATAAAGAATGCCTTTGTCCTTTAATAAATCGTGGGACACATCAATACTGTCCAAAGGCTTAGTGTATTCGGTGATGTCATCATTTAATATCATCACCACTTTTTGCCAGCTATCCTTTCTATCGTCCTTAACATCCCACTTATAATGACGACGAGAAAAATCAGTCTGGACAGACAATTTCTCATCAAACTCCCAACCCTCAGCTTTCGGCCACCGGATTTCTATATCTTCCCGGTTAGATTGGGCTTTTGTCAGCCCAAACACCAACACCAGGACAATTAAAGTAGCAATGTTTTTCATTTGCATTTTTCAGTAGTAGATATAGTAAAGTTAACTTAGAGATACAGTTTATTTAGTGTTGACCTCATAATAATGCAGTTTATTTATCCACTCTTTCCATAAATATTGAGCCTTTTGCTGCAAGTGTTCTGATGACATTTCAAATTCTGTTCGTGTATCAGAAGCATTCGAATTATAGGCTGTATAGAAACATACATAAAAAGCACTGCGTTCCACTATCTTTTTTGATAAACCTAAAAATCCACTTTCTACATCTTTCCATTCTACAAGCTCGTACCTTATACCCAGGTCTTCAGATTTTAAATGGATGTAAAAAAACGAATCGTATATTTCTTCAATCTCAGTTCTTTTTGTTCTAAGCTCAAAACCAATGTACAGGTCTTTCTCTACCCATGCAGACGACGAAGGCATTTTATTACTGGTTACTAAATTTAAAATCTGCTTTAAATATTTAGTATTTTCTTCTTTTGCTTTTAAAGGATAATCAAAAAGTCGTTTAGGCTGAGTTTTATAAAGTGAAACAACGATTTCATCGAAGTTCTGTCCCGCATTTATAGCATTCAAATTACTTTTAGCATCGTTAACTACATCGCGTATATAGTCTAACTGAGTGTTTGCAAATTTCTCGGCAATTAGTTTAAAATACCTTTGAGCCTCATTTTTATCGTTTAACCCCATATGGGCATGAGCCATAAAATAATTATTAAAACTCTCTGCTTTTTCACTTTGCATTTTCTGGTAAACCGGATTGCTAAATAAGTTACTTACATAGCTTATACTTTGATTGTGCATGCCCTTAGCCATTAAAAAATTGAAAAATACAATAGCCGTATCCAGAACTATACTTACAATTGTTTTATGTTCATCTCCGTTTTCTTCAAATTTTTGTATAGTTTGTTCATAGATTTGTTTTGCCTCCTCATATTTTTCTAATTGTCGGTAAGCAGTTATCAGGTAAAACATTACCTGGTACCATTTTTCAGCTTCCAGTATGCTTTTGTAATCATCGAAATTAGAAAGTACTTCCAGGCAGAATTTCTCCAGATTCAGGGCACTTTCATTTCTCCAGGAAATTTCCATCCCATTATCTAAGTTTTCCCAAAAAGGAGAAACCTGATAACCCTGCCAATGTATATCCGAGGCGAATTTACACTCGTCATTAAGATAGCTCTTATGCTGATACCAGGATACTTGCTTAATTACAATACCCAGATTATTGCAAAGCATTGCAAAAGTGTGTGGTTCATTGTTGATCGATAAGCCCTTACTACTGTTAAAGTAAGTATCAAATGCGTGGTAGCCGGCTAAACCATATTTTTTTGCCGTTTCATAATACATTTGGGCCGAATAATGATCATTCTTCCCTTGTGCCTCATTGCCTTTTTCCAGATAGGAAGTTAGGATATGATAGCAAATTGCACCATCAGGATAAATTGGAAAATCGATACTTCGTAAATCGACATTTAGGTATTCAGCAGTATCATAATATCTTTCAATTGCTAAATCTTTTATCTCCTCAACTATATTATAATATTTGGTCAAATTATCGAAACCTTTTTTTGCATTCTTATCATTGAAGTAATAGTTGTTACTCAACATCCTCCAGGCTATGGCATTTTTTGGATTTTTTTCAGTTTCACTAATAATAATAGGTAGATATTTCGAAACTACCTCCTGACGGTTTTTGTACCCAAATTCTGTTGGCATATCAAAAGCTGTGGGATAAAATAAATTGAACAAATTCCAATGCTTATTTAATTTCCCTTTATTAAATAACACTTCTATCTTTTCTGCATAGTCTTTACACTCAACAGGATCTGCTAACTCAAAATGCGCCGACAATAATTGCTCCGCCTCGTCAAATCTTTCTAATTCCAGTAAAAGCATCCCACCCTCATAATTTCTGGACATCATTTTTGGTGCATGGTTAAACGATTTCAGGTAATATTCAATGGCTTTGGTTTCTTCTCCTTTTTCTTGATGGAGATAAGCCAATCGGTAATAAGTCTCACCAAAAGCCTGATCTTGTAAAGGACGATTGTTTTGTATGCCAGCAACATCAATTAGTTTATCTTGCAAGGCTCCAATTGCAAGATCATTTAACGATAGTTTTTCCAGATATACATAAATCAACCAATCATACGCCTGAAGTCTACCGGCTATATCACTACTCGTATTTAGTATAAGGCTACAATCATCTTGTATGCCTAATACATCGTTAAAAACAGGGCTATTCTTTATCCTTATACGCCATAATAAGGCATCAAAATGATGTGGTTCTTTGCTTAGTATGGTTTGAACTATCGTTAGAATCTTTTCACAGGTGTTTTTGTTTTCAATAGCTGATAACAAATCGTCTTCATTTGAAAAATCAAGTGTGTTGTATAATTCTATGATGTGGTTAAGTTCGTTTGAAAACTTTTTCATTGATGTGCATTTATAGGTATAGGAAGTACAAAAATATTTTAAGTGTTTTAGCTCTTGAGATATGCTTTTAACCGGATCATTATTTCTGCATCAAAATAATAATCACTGTATTTGTCCTGGACATCCTCGCTGACCATTTCTTTATCCGCCGGATAAATCTCATTCTTGTCTACAACAAATACCTGCGGTCCTTTAAATGCATAGGCAAAGCCATACACTGCCATTTTTCTCGTTACGGCATCAAATTCATAATCTGAAAACCAGTTGTCAGATATGTTGGAAATTCCCCATTTCCCTGTCTTCTGCATAGCGAAGCAGTCCTCATGCAACCAAATAATATCCTCATAATCATCAAGCGGAATAAGCCAGTTTGGATGCGCGGCGTTACCATCAAAAATGCCTTTCTGATCTCCTTTTTGGGCTAAAATAAAATCAGTTGTTTTCTGATTTCTATAAGCCAGCAGATCTGTAAGCGCATCATACTCATAGGGTAAAATAACTCTTTGTTGTTGCAAGCCTAATGCACCATATTTTTTTTCTTTTCTTAAAATGAGTGCATTTGGAAAATTCGTTTGCCTGACGATCTTTTCGAAACCTTTTTCAAGCATTGCACCATCCCTGCCAAACAACATTAACTGATTTGAGTCCTTATGTGGGTTAACCAGGAGATAGCCATCCCCGAGGTCTTCTATGGCAGAGACCGGGAACTCCCCTATATATTTGAAATGCCTGTTAAAGATGATCCGCTTTCCTTTTCCGGCTATAACTGAATAATAATAACCATTACCCTCCTCAAAGCACTGTTCAAAGTCAAATTTCAGGATCGTTTCACCTTCACTATCTATCACTCCCCATTTATCATCTTTCCGTGCTGTAAAATTGCCTTCATCATCCAACGATATTACCTCATCAAATTCAAAGGGGGCAGTGACGGCATTCTGAACATTTATAAGCCCATATTTCCCGCCCCGCTTAACAACCGCTCTTCCCCCTTCGAAATCAAAGGCATCCTGGTACACAGGACTAATATGAACTTTTCCTGACTTATGGATGAATCCATATTTTTCACCTTTAAGTATAACAGCTAGATCTTCCCCTGCAAAACCATAAAACTCATCATAAATAGGTTCAACCAGCACTTTCCCTTCAGCATTTTTTAAACCCCAAAACCCGCCCTGTTCAAAATGTTCCACTTCTTCAGTAGCCTGATCATAGGCATCCACTTCCAACTCGAAGATGTGTTTTAAACCATAATCATAATCAGGATAGTTCAACAAGGACTTAAAATCACTAAAGCCAAGAACAGACTCCCTATGAAATAAAGAAATATCCAATAGTGAAACATCATCGTTTTCAATAGCCCTGTTTATAACGACATTATTAATGGCAATGCTTTTTAAAAGCTCATTAGCTTGCTGCTGGTGCCCCTGATCCGACATATTGAACACATCCCAGGCATCAACATGAAAATACGGCTGTTTCAGTTTATCTAAAAATTCAAACAGGGATTGTTTCGCTAATTGATACTTTTCGATATCATCAATCATTTCATCTTGATGCCGCTCTAAAAATTCGTAAAAGAGTTTGAGATTATTTATCCCTTCCCGGGCATTATAATAAAGTCCGTAGTTTTCAGGATCTGTATGCGTGTTGTAAATATTACCGGACACAAATCCATTAGCAATTAATAAAGGCTGCAGTAATAATGGGACATCATAGCCCCATTCTGTTAACATACAATTGGATTGCCTGACTTCTTCAGGCACACTGACATTATAAATATAGACTCGGTGTGACATTTTCAGATTTTCTTTTGGATAGTCATTAAAAATTGTGCCATTTAGGCTCCATGGTTTCCACCAGAAGCCGAATATTATCCCAAATCAAGTCACAACAAAGCATACAGACTACCTTATGTTTCGATATCGTTTAAAAATAGCCCAAATAAGAAGAAGCACTAGGCCCAATGATATAGCCAACAAATAACATTTCCAAAAATACAGGGGTGTAAACAGGTACTTAGTAATGAACAAATTTTTAACTTTCATTATTGTAGAATAATAAGCGTAAATCGAAGAATGGCTGGAAACTTAAGGTTTTAGCAAATAATAAAACCATTTTGTAGTTTTGATCATCATGGTTTTCAACATAAGAACAATAGATTTCCCAGGCTTACTGAAAAAGATTGAAACAATAAGATCCTTTTTAAAGGCCTTTCTTTATCAGAAATTGAACAGATGATCGGCTTACCAAAAAACTTTGGGAGTTTTGATTATGGTATTGAGGCCGGTAATTGGAAATTAAGCGATTGCTTGGTCGAGATATGGTTTAAAAATCAGATTTGCACTGAGGTTGTAATGGCAAAATCAAGTAAATTAAGTGAATAGTAAGTATTCGAACTAGATCCTATCGACTTTTTTTAATCTATACATCTACAATATATGGGAATATTTGACCTCTTCCGAAAAAAACAGCAAGCTGAACCCGTTTCTCCTGCCCAGACAAAGCAGCCTTATCTGGGGAATCTGGAAAAAACACAGTTAATTTTTGAACTGATTAAAGTCCCCCATGAGCAACGGGATGTGCAGTGGCAGCAAAGCTTCCTGAATAATATAGTACAGGCCAGTTTTCGATGTGGTGATCCCCAGGTGATTACCGGTCCGGATGGTTTTCCGTACGTCCAATTGCTTATGCCCAGGCCGAACGAGAGTTTTCAGTGTTACGTAATTGAACGGATGAAAGATGATTTCCTGCTGGAATCCGGTTATGGGGTCGTTATCAATCCTGATGCAGGGCAACCTGACTGGGTATTGTCTTATGGCGATATTCTGAACCTGCATTTGAATGGTTCATTTTATACGACAGGACCAACACTCTTTTCAACGGCAAGGGAAGATGAGACGATCCTTAAGGATGAGAAAGCTTTAGTTGGTCAGCCTTCCGAATTGATCTTACCTGCAATGACCAGGACTATATTACGTGAATTCCTGATCACTAATGGAATTAAGTCACCAAAAGTACTACTGATGTCAAGAAGTTCGACTGATTCCGGCGAAATTTCTCAGGATCTGGTTTTTAATTTAACCCCGGCTGATTTCGAAAATGAGGATATCTTCAGAAGTGTTATGCAGCACTTAGGTTGGTTTTTGCCCCGGCATTATTCCTATGTGGGATTGGGCGAGAATGGGCCAAACGATGGATTTATACCGCTTTAATGTCCTTATCCTACTTAGTTGCTTCGTATTGAAAGAATCTGCATGAATCACACATTTTATGAAAGAATTACATCCATGAATGTCAGTGAAATTCGGCTTAATTTCCATACTTTTCAATAGCTCTTGCTATTCTTGAATTGACAAAGTGTAGTTCAATTAATGTCAATAAAGGATACCCAATACAAATAATAAATGTTACTGCGATTTCTTTGCTGCCAGGATTTGTAGTGATTAAAGCTGTAATACCTCCAGTCGAATTGATAATATGTCATACCAAGAATACAAGGATGTAATAAGTGTACCTGATCAGTGAAATAGCTGGTCGTTTCTACCCGCTCATCTTGCTAAGTTAATAGCTTTGCCATTAAAGTCTACTTTATATTTTACGTTGCAAAAGTCTGTCAGAGCTATGTGATCTGTATTTAATTTAAATGCTTCATCGCCACCAAATGATACGAAAATATCAGAACCACCAAATTGCCATTTTATAAGCCCGTCTTTGCTGATACGGGTGACCAAAATCTCTCCGTGAATTATAAAATCATCTTGAAGTTTGTGAATTTGAAAACACGTAGCCTGATCAGCTTGAATGCTCCATATTAAGTCAAGGCTAGGGAGCTTTAAGTAGAAAACTGTATCAGCGCAACAGATTAATAATTGATCATTATCTATCAGAGATGAGTTTGATGAAATACCTGTACTTCCTCCAGTGCTAAGGACAATACAGTCGTTTATTTCTTCTTCATCACAATATATTTTTACACCGTGTTTTGATGATGGCTGATAATGTTCTTCGCAATTGGAATAAATCTTTGAATAATTGAATTTATTGTCTGATGATCCATATTCATAAGTTGAATCGTCGAATATTTGAATAACTAGATTTTGATAAGAGTGTGTGTTCATTAAAATAGATGTGGTTTGTGATATGCATAAATTCTTACCAGTGCTAGAACCAATATGACCACCAAAAGCTAGAATGCAGCACAGATGTTATTTAATTAGTTGCTTAATTAGGTTAACCAAGGCAATAGGAATTCCACCTACTAATTCAAGAAATAAGCCAAAAACAGGTAAAAGTAAATATGCCCAAAAGGGGTACTTAAATCTCGTTGTTGTACCGCTAATAAAATTTTGAATCGCAGGTAAAACTTTGTCTTTGTAATGCCAAAGAATCAAAAAAATCAACAGTAAATAAAATGGAATCATTAGATTTACAAAAGAATTACTTCAATTTCTTCTTTTCTTTTAAGCCCAGGTAATTCCCTGTATTAACAACTTTCTTACCCGTCGTCTGTTCCAGTTCCTTTCTTGCAATACCTGCAATGTCGCCACCACGCTTCGCAACCTTTTTATTTTCCATAAGCCCAATAGGATTTTGAGCTTTAATAATCTCCGTAGTAGATGCTTCTCCCAGCATAGAAAATATTAGTTCCAGATCACTCATATGATCACGAAGGTTTTGTTTTTCAAGTCCTTTAAAATTTTTATGTTCCGAAGGTGTCACGCCAAATGTAGCCTTACTAATCTCAGCTGTTAATATGCTATATTCAATTCCTTCTTTAACCCCATGATTTTTCCATTCTCCTGTCAGCTCATCCCTTACAGCGATTCCTCTTACCCGCTTATCAATCCAGCCTTCGCTATATCCTTTGGCTCGGTAAATATCGCGCATTCTAGCTTGGGCAAGTTCCGGGTTTTCTATTTCATCTAGTCTATCAGAGCCAACCTGGGCAAGCCATAACTTAAATGGTTCAGCCTTAGTCGAGGGAACTGATTGGATAATTCGTAATAAGCCTTTTGTGTCAGAAGCCTGAATTTTTCTTTTTTTACCGTCAGCGGCTAGCATTTCAACCAGGGTACAAGTTGTACCCCAGTTACTTTTAAGCTGTTCATCCCTACTCAGCATCTTCTTGATATATTGTTTTACATCTGTGCTATCGGTAAGTATTGCAACCACATCTTGTACGGAAAAATACCATTTCTGCTCAGTTTCGCTCCATTCAGAACGAATTCGTTTGCTTTCAAATAATTTGATATCCATTTAATAAAACATTAAGAGCTAAGATAAGCAACTTTAAACCCAGCATCCACAAGTTTTAGGTAATATACGCTCATAGACACTAATCGAGATAATTGGCTGGTAATTTCCCGTAAGCGTTAAAATATGCTTCCACGATATCAGGTAAGTTCATCGTATCCAGCATTTGTTTTATCGCAGTATGTTTTTCCGATTCTTCCCGATTATAAATTGCTCTTTCAGTATCGTCATCATCCAACGTACTTGGCGCGCTGTTAAGTATATTCTTGATCTCTGTTTCTGCCGAAACTTCCGTTATCTTCTCCATTAATTTTGAAAATATTTCGGAGGAGATTGTTCCATACCTAAAATCAAGCTTTTTCTTCTTCAGGAGTTTAAAAATAAATGTATATACTGGTATAAATTCTGGTGTGTTAACCGAAGTTGTAGTCTTATAAGCGAAACAATCAAAGGGACTCTCATTGCTTATTTGACCGATGTTTGGAAAACGTTCGGTAATAATGCTGGATATCACCGATTTAAAAAGCTCATTCCCATTTGTTGCCAGTTTAAAACACCTGTTATTCTGGTCATGTACAATAGAGTTATGAGCAATGATTTGAACCAGGCCATGGATAAAAAGCCGTAAACAGGACAAGTCAGCGTCTACTACGGGAGGTTTGAAATTTCTTTCGAAGTTCTCAAAAGAAATCAACTCTTTCATTTTATAGGACCTACCAAACCTTCTGGCCTCTTTATAATCATAGGCACGGTTTCGCCTGTATATCCAATACTCATATCTCGCTGAAGGGTATATTAAATCGCGGTATACAGACTGCTCAAAATTATTGCCTAGCACTTCGGCAACAAATTGATCGTAATATTCGAATAAATATTTAATCAGGTTTGCATAGCGGTTCTTGTTCACTACGTTAAAACTAGGGTCTAAATGATATCTCATAGCAGTTTTAGTTATGCATTGAAATCCATTTTTTGCCAGTTTATTGTTTTGGTCTTAGCAGCCTCGCCGTCTGATATAAAAGCTTTTAGTATTGCTACTGGGTTAAAATCGACTGTATTGTAAAACATTTTTCCTGCAAAGGT
Source organism: Pedobacter nyackensis (assembly GCF_900176505.1). Classification (GTDB taxonomy): domain Bacteria; phylum Bacteroidota; class Bacteroidia; order Sphingobacteriales; family Sphingobacteriaceae; genus Pedobacter; species Pedobacter nyackensis. Next base: position 841,735 of record NZ_FWYB01000001.1, read on the forward strand.
ATTCCTCAAAAACTGCAAGGAAATTACAGTAACACAAAGACAGCCTGGTTCAATCTTAAATTCAAATTGTTGTGGAGCTATAACGTCTGCTTGATATTTGTATTCTATTTCTGTTGTTTGAACAGGATTGAAATAATGCTGTCCATTTGTCAGATCGAAAATGCCAAGCCCAAAGCTCAACATACAATGTCTGATTTCTTTTGGAAAGTTAAGCTCCTGTGGGAGTCGCATTTCTGGTATACTGATCTTTAATTTGTTCCCCGTCACCTCTAATTCCGGACGTACATGAAAAATATTTCTTACCAGTGAATGTTGATTGAATTCAAAACCATTTAGCCTGTCAAAACTATCGCTGCGGAAATCGAAAATGCCTTTATCTATATTTTTACACTGATTTAGAATGTGTACTACTTCAGAATTTAAACGATTTACCATTTCGCCATCGGTAAAATCGGTAGTAATAGGATTAAGATTATTCCTCAAGGTCATGGCTAGCGTACTGGCTTTTCCGAAAATTTTGGCTGCGATTTTGCTGGGCTCAGTATAACTGGAAGGTGTAAAAACAGGTTTTTTTTGAATAACCTGTTTATTTCGGTATTTCTTGTATACCGTAGGACCAATTTTGCCTGTAATAAATTTTCCATTAACTCTAGCCATAATTACATTGATTTGAGGTTTAACAAATGCCTGGCTTTGCATCGACCAGGATAGTATAACTATGCGCAATTAGAGTGCCAGATTAATGCAGTTATCCCGGGTAATAATAGTTAAAGGCGGAGTGCATGCGGGGTATAGGCGGGCTCAATGCGGGGTATGGTAAAATGGTGGCCAAAGATATTCCCGGGTTGTCTTATACTGTTTGGCTTAATCAAAATCAAATTGTAGAGTTATTTCAATCTAGTAAGGCTAATATCAGTAAACATATCTTTTAATCAAAAGAATTGATAAAAGATTGAACTGTTCGGAAATTCCGAACAGTTCAAGAACATTTTATTCCGGGCATATACAGCCAGTTTATAGGCCATTGGTGCTTCATCGGAGATTGGCACCCAAATGGCAGAATGCGAAATATAGATCGTGTTAAACATAAGGCTATTATGAATTTTATGAAGTATTACGTGAATTTTGAAAACCCTAATATGATGATTACATTTGATAAAGAAATTGAACAACTATTAGGAAGAACAACACCTATGGGAACTGAAGAATATCTATTACAAAAAAGAGAAGCCGAAGGGATTCAAATAGGAGAAGCCAAGGGAATTGCCAAGGGAATTTCTAAGGGACGTCACGACGAGGCGCTTGATATTGCTCGTGAGATGCTAGCCGAAGAGGAACCCCTTGAAAAAATCATTAAGTATACTAAGTTGTCAATTGAAGAAATCCAGTCTCTATAGAAGGTGGGGCTCCCTGAGCAGGGTAAATCTCAGTTAAGCAGCTCAGCCAGTTTCTTCTCTAGGGCGCTGCCTCTGAGGTTATGGGCTATGATTTTACCATTCGAATCCACTAAATAATTCACTGGAATTTGTTTGATGTTTAAACTTGTGGCCAGGCGTTTTCCCTCGTCATTTGTATTAACGAACGAATCCATCTTAAGTGCAGCGACCATACCTTTCCAACGTCCGAGATCATCTTGACGATCTAGTGATACCGTCATTACCTCAAATCCTTTTTCTTTATACATTTTTTTTGCCTCGATCAAGTTGGGCAAAACTAAATAATTAGTTTTCAAAATGATCTGTGTTTTTTCAAAGCAATTAGTTTATTAACTTAGTACTCATGAAGATTCCAGAAGAAAAACTCTCCATATCAGATAACATCATTCAAGCTATTGTTGATCAACCCTCTAATGCGCCAAAAATACTGCAAGAGGATTTAAGTAACCACAAAACTGAAATTAGTTACCTTATCGACAATTACCTGCCTGGCACATATAAAGTATCCGTATTTAAAATAATCGATCTTGCCTTTGGGAGTGAACTTCAAGGTACATTAAAAATAAACTACAATGCCACAGAATTTAGCGGATGCGAACTAACAGAAACAGAATTAGATAATTTTATAAATGTGAACTTCGCTATTGATAAACACACACTTCAGGTTATTTTAACAGGAGAGGAGATTAGGGAAAGAGACAGTTTCGAAGAATTTTAGTGAGCGAAGTAGCATTTGAAATTACAGGAATTATGGATGCATTTGTGGAAATTTCAAAATATATACTAAAACCATCAGCCCCCCGCCTCGTTAGATTTACAAAAGCCTATTTCTTTTCTTTGGTGAAAAGGGTCATCTGTCCACCTTGCTTTAAGGCCATTTCTTGCTTTTCCGCATTAAATTCTATTACAATCCCCGCACCATCGAACTTAAACTTATCTTTTGCTACAGCTTCGAGAGGAAATGCTGCCTGACCAGTGGCCTGGGCAACGAGGGAGGTGCCATTTTTGGTAAAAGTTATTTTAATCGGCATTGTTGTGCTTGCATAAATTCCGAGATAGGAATCCAGCTCTTCCTTCTTTAAGACAACTTCTTTAAATGAGGGAATTTGAAATGATTTACCATTGCTGATGCTCAATAACGCGACACTTATATCATTTAATGGATAATTCAGTCCGTTTATGCAAGATGCAATTGAGATACCGCTTTCTTTAAAACTATAAAGCACGCTGTAACTGCCATAAGTTCCCCCATTGTGGCCTAAGCCAGTTTGATCATAGAAAGGAACCCTTAATAACCCCATTGCAAACTGATTTTGATCCTTAAACGCACTCATTTGAGCGTAACTCTTTGGGCTAACAAGTTTACCTGAAGACAGCGCGTTCATAAACGTAAGCAGATCCGCAGGTGTGGACAAAATATCTCCCACACCAATCACATTTGGGAAGTAAATATCTTTTCTATCGGTCCAATTGCTGATCATCGCGTAGGGTCTAGCCTCTGTTTTTCCGCTATTATTAGGTATTCCAGAAGACGTATTTTTGAGGCCTATTTTTTTTAAAACCCGGACTTCCAGTAACCTACTGTATGGTTTTCCTGTTATCTCTTCGAGAATATATGCCATTAACAGATATCCGGAATTACTGTATTGTTGCTTGGTACCGGGGTCGAAATGTGCATTTCTTTTGGCAATGGTGTCCAAAAGTTCAGCTTTGGGATGTGGGTTAGTAATCCAACCTTTGTTGGTCACATCATTTACATAATCCATCAAGCCACTGGTATGCGACAGCAAATCTAAAACGGTTATTTTCTCAGCGTTGGGCATCCGAGGAAAATATTTCGACAGTTTGGTATCCAATGATAACTTGCCCTCATCTATCAGCTGAAAGATCATTGTAGCAGTGAAAACCTTAGTGATTGATCCTATTCTATATTGTGTAGCGGAAGACGCACGAATAGTATCTGGACGTAAGGATTTATATCCCAAAGATCTTTGGTAAACAAGTTTTCCGTTTTTAGCAACTGCGAAGCTTCCCATGCTTTTATTGTGATCGCCTAATGCATTAAAAAAGCTGTCTAGCTTTGCGGTATTGATATCCTGGGCTGGAGCTCTAAGGATAAATAGAAAGAGTAATAATGTGAAGGTTATTCTCATGTTATAATTGCGTTAATTGTACTAAATATAAAGAAATAAATGAGTATTAAATATTGAAAAGCTATCATGCCTAATAACTAACCATACTATATTCTGATTATGCTATTTAAAATGACATTCACCTGCGGTATTGTCTAACATATGTTCTAGATTTAGTAATAATTAAATCCCTGTAGATGTCTAGTCATAAACCTAGATTAGATCATATCGGGCTAGATTAAACAAGAATTAAATGCAATAAATCATAGAATATTAAACGGAATCATGAAACACAAAATAAAGATAAAATTGTCTGTCGGATTAACCATTATCTTATTCTTTTTTTCTAACGGAATTAACCTTGCTCAGGAATCCGGTAAGAAAAAAATGAATGAAATGTGGGATGGTAAAGCAAATTCAAATAGCGAAACAAATACAACAAGAGGTAGGCTGTTTAGAGATGGTAAATATGCTATGTTTATTCACTGGGGTTTATTTTCTCAGTTAAGTAATAAATGGAAAGGGAAAACCTATTATGGTATTGGCGAATGGTTAATGAACAGCAATATGGCAAATATTTCTGCTCAGGATTATTTGCCAGTAGCTAAAGATTTTAATCCTGTAAACTTTAACGCAAAAGCAATCGTACAGCTAGCTAAGGATGCAGGTATGAAATATATAGTGGTTACCAGTAAGCACCATGATGGATTTGCCATGTTTCATTCCAAAGACAATAAATTTAATATCGTTGATGCCACTCCTTTTAAGAGAGACCCGATGATTGAACTGGCTAAAGCTTGCAAGGATGCTGGACTTGGCTTTGGTTTCTATTATTCTCAGAATCAGGACTGGACGGCACCAGGTGGTAATGGTGGACCTGAGAAAGATGAACAGGGAAATAAGAAGATATTTGATGATTATTTTAAAGAGAAGTGTTATCCTCAGGTTCAGCAGATTACTACAGATTATGGCCCAATAGAACTGGTTTGGTTCGATACCCCAGGAGGAATGGATAAGAAATATGCAGAACAACTGGTGGCCTTAGTTCATAAAAATCAGCCTGGAGCTTATGTATCTGGTCGTGTTGGCCATAATCTGGGTGATTATTCTACACTGGGTGATATGGAAGTGCCTAAACAAAATGTAGAGGGCTTATGGGAATCCGTGGATGTAACCAATGATGCATGGGGATATGCCTGGTACGATCAGAATTGGAAAAGCGCTAAAGAACTTTTAACCAGAACGCTTTCTACTGTAGCTAGGGGAGGAACTTATATGCTTAATGTTGGGCCAAAACCAGATGGTACTATTCCTGAGCAGGCGGCTCTTGCATTACGTAATTCTGGTAACTGGATAAAGAAATATCCGCAAACATTATATGCGGCGAAAGCGTCTCCTTGGAAACATACTTTGCCTTGGGGTGATGCTACTGTACAGGGAAACAAAATCTCCCTGCTGGTGTACGAATGGCCGACAACCGGACATTTATACCTTCCGGGATTGTTGTCTGAAATAACTTCTGTGAAATTAGTAAACAATAAAAAACGTGAGGCGTTAAAATTCACCAAAAAGAATGGATGGTTGGATCTAGCTATACCTGTAAAGGCGCCAGAAACTTTGGTTTCAGTTGTTGAAATAACGGTTAAGGGTAGCCCAAAGGCAAATTCAATACAAAGTGTAGATCCAAAAATGGAAACTGTGATCTATGCTGATTTTGCTAAGGCAATAAATTGTGAGAAAGCCGGTAAGTCCTGGATGGAGAAATTTGGTGAGTGGAAGCATATTACCCAAGTGACCAATTGGGCAACAGACAGTAAACTGGAATGGGACCTGGAAGTGCTGCAGCCTGGTTATTATCAAACTGAACTAAATTATACTGGTTTAGGGCGTATAGTCTGGAAGGTTGAAAATAATGAAGGAGGAATTGTTCAAAATCAACAAAACTCTTCTTCTGTGTATACCTGGTATCCTATGGGATGGATGAAGTTTGAACATCCGGGAAAATATAAAATATCTGTATCTCTGGTAGAGGGAGATGGACAGAAGGCTAGTCTATCTGCAATAAGGCTTAAAAAAGTTGAGTAAATTGAGGACAAATGAATAAACCATTGTAATAATTCCTTGCCAAGGTTTTGGACTGGGCAGAATAATCCATCTTATAGATTGTATTGTCTATCTTTTTTGGCTCAAGGTATCCTAATTTTAGAAGTGTTTTTAAGTTTTTATACTAAGAACGTTTGACATGCAAGGGCTGACTCGTAAAAAATAGAAATATTTGAATTATATGAAATATGTAATCACATTGTCACTGATTATAATCGCATTTGCGTCCGCTTTGGCAAAAAAGGAAAATAATCGAGATCGAACGCTCCATGATTCCGTTTATCAATTTAAATCAGCCAAGGTTGTGCTGAAACAAAATCAAATTGTTGCTTCCACCGGTAAATTGGAACGCGCATGGAAATGGACAGGCCGGGGATTACAAACTATTAGTCTTAAAGATATACAACGTAAAAAGGAGTATGCGCAAATCAGCCCAAAAATGAAAAGTGACTGGAGCCTTCCAGGTGCTATTACTGATTCTTCAAAAGCCGAGTTGGTAAGTGTCGCTGTCTCGCAAGAAAATGATGAAGGTTTCAGCAATAAGTTTCTTCAAATTATATCAACTATAAAATATCCTGAATCGAAATTATTGGTACAACATGTAGTGTGGGTATATCCTGACGCCGTGGGGATCCGTACGCAGCTGCGTATTAAAGCAATGGAGGGATTTGTTGCCAAAGGGATCAGAGTTGAGGAGGAAAAGGTAGACAGTTATGGGTATAAAATGGAGTTACCCGGGGCGCGTTGCGATTATCTTCCTTTGAATTTTAATCTGGAAAACCAACGTCGCTATTGGGGATATTACAATAATCCAGGTGGAAGACATGACCCTAGTCGTGACATGTTGGAAGAAAAAGTGGTAACAGGTTATCCTTTGTTTTTGCCTGAGGATAATAACTGGGCTAGTGGTTTAAGTGTTGAATATAAGAAAGGAAATGAAGGAGTCACGATAGTTAAGGAATCACCAAAAGCTGTAAATCAACAGGCCCATCTCACCGGGAGTTTTTATTCAGGTCCGGGTGGATTGCAAGTAACCGGTTGGGGATTAGATGTTGATGAAATTGTGTCTGATCGTTTTCGGGAGTCTTGGGCTACCTGGACCATTTTATGGAGTGGTGGTAATGATGGTATGCAGCTAGCTTTGAAAAAGTTTGATCGCACACGGTATCCTGTTTTCCCTGAAAGAGATATGTTCATCCTCAGCAATACATGGGGTCCTGCTGATCCGGATGGCGCGAGATTTACGGAACAGGATTATTTAATGAAAGAAATTCCTGCGTTAGCCGATCTGGGTGTAGAGGTCATGCAGATTGACGATGGATGGCAAAAAGGTGGACGTTTTAGCGACGCCAGGGATTTTGAACCTCGTTACAAAGATGGCTGGAAAACCCTCAAACGGGAAGCTGATAAATATAATCTTCGCTTCGGATTATGGGTAACTGCAAAATACTGCACGGATGAGGAAATGAAGAAAAATATTGATGAACTGGGATTCATTTCCTGGAAAGTAGACTTTGACCAGTTGCATACACGCAAGGATTATGAGGATAGAATAAAAAAATACAGGAATGTGATGAAATATGCACCAATGAAGACCCAATTTTCATTTTGTCCAGAATATGATGATCCGCGTTATGGCTGGTATTATTGTAAGGAATATGGCAGTATTTATTTTCAGAACATACAAGAAAGCTTGCCCGCGCATTTAACCATGGTGCCCTACCAGGTATTGCGCCAGCATTGGATGATGACAAAGTATTTCAATAGTAATAAACTGCAGGTATTGTTGCAAAATCCGAAGCGTGCTAATGCAGAACGTAGTGATGCACCGCAATATAGCCATGCTTATTCTTTTGCTATGGGACTGCCTTTTGTACCCTGCTTTTTTCAAAGCGGACAGTACCTTGATCCTCAGGGACGTGAAGAATTGAAAAAAATAATCGCTTTATATAAGGTCCATAGAGAAAAAATGTTTACTAGCTATACATTCCCCATAGGGGATAAGCCAAATAATGCAGGTTGGTCAGGATTCCAAATGGTCAGTGAGCAGGGGACCAAGGACAATTATTTATTACTATTCAGGGAAATACACAGTGCCGAACTTGTTAAAACGGTATCCTTGAAATTTTTATCTGGTAAAAGTATCAAAATAACCAATTTGCAAACAGGGGAAAAAACTCTGAAAAAAGTAGATTCTAAGGGGAATGTTAGTTTTTCAATCAAGCATCCAGCTGATTTTTTATTTTTAAAATATGATGTAGTTTAAGAAACAAGGAAACAGCCATTTAACGACTAATGATACTTATCTTGTAACATCGACAGATAAAAAAAACATTTTCTGTAGTATACTCTTTTTAATATTGGTCTTTTTCAGAGGGATGTTGTTGGAATTATATTTTGTTAGGTTAGTACATGTCTAGGGCTCAACCGTATTTTATTCCGTTAAACTAAGCGATTTTGGTGGATTCCACCAAAGTTCTCATTACATGTGTATCACAATTATGGTCGGATTAGTTTTGCAAGTAGAATTTACAGGCAGCCACTATGACAACTTATATCGATCCATTTGTAGACTTTAGTTTTAAAAGGTTATTTGCTACAGATGAGAGTAAACCCATTTTGATAGGGCTTTTAAACAGCATCTTTAAAGGCAGAAAGTATATTACCGCTATTCAATACGGTAAAAATGAGTATCACGGAGAAAATATTGATGAAGGTGGGGTCGTATTCGACATAACCTGTACCGATGTTGATGGCAGTAAATTCATTATCGAAATTCAACGAGGTTATCAGAAAAACTTTAAAGAACGTGCCTTGTTCTATACTTCGAGGGCTATAAGTGAGCAAGCACCAAAAGGAGGGAGGAAGGATTGGGGGTACAATTTAACAGAGGTTTATCTGGTTGCATTCCTGGAAGACTTTAACCTGCCTGATAGCCCAAGATCTGAGTATGTTCAGGATATCTGTCTGGCCAATAGGTATACAGGAAGAATATTTCATGATAAACTAGGCTTTGTTTTCATTGAGTTGCTTAACTTTGTGAAGAAAGAAGATGAGCTAGATAGAGAGCTGGATAAGTGGTTATATGCCTTGAAGCATTTAACTGAGTTTAGTAAGCGTCCTGAATATTTATCCGGTCCGGAATTTGATCAATTGTTTAACCTGGCTAAGTATGCCAACCTAACTAAGGAGGAAAGAGAAATGTATAACGCAAGCTTAAAATACAAGTGGGATAATAAGAATGTGATGGATTACGCTAGAACTGAAGGAAGAGCTCAAGGAATAGCAGAGGGGAAAGCAGAAGGAAAGGCAGAAGGAAAAGCAGAGGGACTAATTGAAGGTGAGCATAAAAAAGCGGTTGAAATGGCTTATGAGATGTTAGCTGATAATGTTCCTATTGATAAAATATTGAAATATACCAGGCTTTCTATAGAAGAGATTGAAGCTTTGAATTCTTAATCTCTTAAAACGGAATATCAATGGGATACAGAATCTGAGTGGTTACGAATGAGTAACATTATATTTTTTTTCGATAAAATCTTTTAAAGCAATAGCGTCATTACTTCCAATGAGGACAGTTTTATTTTGTCCTTTTGAATAGGATATTTCAATGGGTTGTTGTAAAGGCTAGTTTCAAAGGACTCCCAAAAAGTTAAGTTATGTTAAAATCTTACTTTTAAGTGAATTAAAATTATATTTTTATCGTATTAGTTTTAAATTAATCGAAATATATGCGCTTCTTAATCCTTTTTACAACCTTGTTTTCACTGAGCTCACATGTACTTGCTCAGGATGTTTTTTTGCCATTTGAAGTGCAAGGTACTGCAAATGTAGATACAGGAACCGTTAACTTAATACTGACTGCAGATTCAATATACTATCCTAAGGAGCTATTAAATCTAAGTGCAGAAATACATGATGGAAGGTTTTTTATTAAAGGAAAGATTCCATATGCACACCCATTTTATGTGGTGATAAATGATTATAGATCTGAGGTATTATATATTGAACCTGGAAAACAGACGGTAATTGTTGATGTAACTAAGAGTAGGGGCACTCCGCAAGTCAATAATAAGGTAATGAAGGAGTTTTATACGGATTATAGTGATTCATACAGCGTACTGTGGCGTAGACAAGATTCAATTGCCAATAAATTGTCGAAGCTATATAATAAACCATTGGATAGTCTTTCTAAGCTAACAAAATTGGCTCTTGAACAGGAAATACGGGAAGGCTACATGGAAAATGACAGGATTTTATTAGCCTATACCAAAACACACCCGAATTCCTACATCGCATTTTGGAAATTGATACACCTTCTGAATTTTGGATACCAGGAAATCTTTGATGCTATTTTACCTGAGTTCTCTAATGGAATAAAAAATACACACCCAGGATTATTATTTAAAACGAAACTTGCTGCGGCGGGAGTATTAGGTAACGGAAAGATATTTCCGATAATAAATTGTGTTGATGAAAATGACAAGAAACTAAACGCCAGTGATCTAAAAAGAAACAAATATACTTTGATTGATTTTTGGTATAGCAGTTGTTCACCCTGCATCGGTACATTTCCCGGATTATGCCGTGTATATGATCAATATAATAAACAAGGATTTGAGATTATCGGTATTTCTGTTGACAGCAAGGGGAAACGAGAAGATTGGCAAAGAATTATTAGTGAGCACAAGCTTGTATGGCGCCACTATTGGGACAAAGATGGAGTAGAAGCCACCAGGCTGTCTATCCGGGCATTCCCCAAAAACTTATTATTAGATGAAAACGGCAAAATCATAAAGCAGGATATGAAAGAAGAAGAACTGTCGGAATTTCTATCTAAAAATCTAGTAGGCTCATTTATTAAAAGTAAGTAACCCCTATAAGCCGTGACGCAATTAATTTCAAAAGTTCAATATAAAAGAAGCGAAAAAGGCGAATTTCATGAAGTCGCAGAACGCAACCTTGACGACACCATCTCGTTGATTCTGAACTATCCATGGGGTACAGAACGAAGCTTAGCCTCAATAAAACTCTCTTGCCCCTCAGTAACAATCGGGCATCCTATTGGCACCTACTTGAAAGTTGGTCCTTACTTCTCTGGTAAGTTTTCACTTTATTACCTGGATACCAACAACAAGGTTTACCTTAAAATTGCCAACACGCTTGAGGATGCCTGCGTATTGGTAAAAACATATTTCGAGCAAGAAGGACAGCTTCAGGGATTTGAGAGGTACGGTTTTACAATCAAACCTTCCGCCCATTTTCGAACCAATCCTTTCGAATATACTATTGACGCAAAAGCCTTAATAAGTTTTTTCATGTTTCCCCTCTATATGGCGCCAGTCATTTCGTTCATGATCTGGCTAAAATATCTTGAGCATCCGGAGAGTTTTTCTTCAGGTGCTGCTGTAGGTATGGTGTTGTTTTTCCTCATCCTTTTTAGCCCACTGATTTACTTCTTTTTTAATTACCTATCGGCCGACAAAAACTGTTATATTCAAATTTCAAGAGGACACGATGAGTTTTTCTTCGGTACAGTAGATAGCAAAAAGTTATATAGCAAGCTGAATATCGCTGAGATTAACGCATATGGAGTAAGGTACTCCCGAAGCCCTTGGAGAGAATGTGAAGTGTTTAATATCATTTTTAAAAACGGCGAACAGATTCGGTTTACCAGTCTGTTGATCTCTAGCAATAAACTATTGCAAAAATTTCCCGATCACAAAATCATAGATAATAAAAGATTTTTTCCAACGGTTGGAAGTGTTTGAGTTGAATATCTGTTAGATCTAATAGTCAGGTGTTTGTCTGGTTTTTTTATTATTTTAACGTAGTTTATAATTGGCATTTAATTAATGCTTTCATTGCTCTAAAAAATCAAATCTATGGCTTTAAAATACTTGTCTAACTTCATAAATAAGTTAATAATTTTTATAGGTCTATTAAGTGTGATTTTGTGTAGTTGTAATAAGACTACAGATTTTAAAGTCAATGGAATTGTAAAAAATATGGACGGAACAATTGTTGAATTAACAAAGGACGATCTTATTTACGATAAAGCGATAATAAAAAATGGTAGTTTTTCCCTTAGTGCAAAACTACCAATACTGGAACAATGTGTTGTTAAGTTTTCTGGAGTCTACCCTAAAGGGAAAAAATGGGATACCTGGTCGAGTATTGTTAATGTTTTTGTAGAGAAGGGTGCATCTTACACGATTACAGGTAATGGTTCAGATGATTTCTCGCAGCAGAGATGCAAAATAATAACTACTTCGAAAGGGCAGAAAAGCTTTAATGATTATAAACAAATGGAACTGAATCAGCGGGTTTTAACCAAAAAAAGTATTGAGAACCTTGAAATTAAAAGAGCTCATTTTCTTGATCTTGGCGATATGATTCAATACGTAAATTATACAGATTCTATTGGAGTATTGGAAACAAATAGTGTGGAAGTTTATGATAAGCTAAGGCAGAAATATATCAACAATCATCCCAATACTTATTGTTCAATTTATTTGCTCTCCAAGGCACATGATATAGAGAGGAACTTTGATTTTTACAAATCCATTTATAATCAACTAACTCCTGAATTTAAAGAGCATATATATGCTGAAACTTATAAAAAAAAGGCAGATCAAATCTTGAAAATGAATAATCGTGGATTTAAGGTAAATATTCTTGCTAAGAGTTCAACGGAAAAAGCATTTAATATTGCAGATTTTTCGGGAAGCAAATTGATAGTTGTTGACGTCTGGGCAAGTTGGTGTATTCCGTGTAAGAATGAAATGCCTGCTGCAAAAAAGATGCAGGCACAATTATCTAAACAAAAAGTTGCTTATATCTTTTTGTCGATTGATGAAAAAAGATCGCTTTGGAAAAATGCAAATGCCAAGCTGAAACTCGAGGGAAGCTACTTGTTGGATTCGTCGTTTAATAAAAAATTCCAGGAAGATCTCTTAATTTCATCCATCCCCAGATATTTAATTATTAATAATAAAGGGGAATTGCTTAGCAAAGATGCTCCTCGACCTAGTCAATCTGCTTTTTTGCCGCTGGTAAATAAATTGTTAAATTAAATTTTGACTAGAGATTTATCAATGACAATACTTGATGGAAATGTTCATACAAAGCTTGCTGAACTTCTAGGGAAATAGTATTTAAGAGGACTGCATCATAATTAGCATGATGCAGCTTCTTTCGAAAATTTCGATATCCACATACTTTTGGAAAGAAAAGGGTGGAGATAAGTATTCAGTATAAAGGCTGTTAAAATGCTTCAGCGGTAATAGTCTTATTTAGTGCAGTTTTAGGAGGTGTTGCAAAACAACATTTTGAAAATTATCATATCTATAATACTTAACCAAGCTATATTTTGATTACGCTATTGAAAATGGTGGATTGGACCAAAGATTTCTAAAGTTGTGCATTATATTTTGGGTATATGTAGTTTCGCTAAATGGGAACTGAAGAGTATTTATTCCAGATATATTTAAATCTCACTAAAAGAAACATTTTGAAAAAGGTTAAAAAAGGTGGTATCTTTGCATTAACAGTACCTGTGTTGCTTTCCATAAGAACAGCCCACATGTCTTTTTTTAAAGAACAGTTTTCAACTCAAGATAATACACCTCCCATGCCTCTCTTAGATGCACACTTGGGGGGTTTTCTCTTTTTATAGCTATGGCTAAGTGTTATAACAAAGTTCCGCTTAGTTTCGAGCATCAATTGGCTTTATTAAAAAGTAGGGGATTAAGGGTTAATGAAGCTGATGAAGCTATTGCAATTGCCTATTTGAGTGAGGTTAGTTATTATCGCCTTAGTGCTTACTTCTTGCCTTACCAAACAGAAAAGGATGTATTTAATACATCAGTAAACTTTAATCAAATTATTAAAACCTACACTTTCGATAGGGAATTGAGATTATTGGTGTTTGATTGCATTGAAAGAATAGAAGTAGCGATAAGAACACAGTTTATCTATACAATGGCCACGCATTATAATGATAGCCATTGGCAAGATAATCAAGCTTGTTTTATCACTCCTTACTATAATAAAATCGGGAAATTAATTAACCCCCATGCGGACTTCCAAACCATTATATCAAAAGCTAAAACAGCTCGAACTCCAGAGACTTTTATCAAGCATTATACAAGTACGTATGACACCCCGCTAATCCGCCAAGCTGGATGTGTTTCGAATTATTGACCATCGGTGAAATGTCGCATTTATATAGAGGTTTAAAAAACAATTCGGATAAAAAAAGAATTGCGGATTTCTTTGAATTACACCCAACAGTATTTACCTCCTGGTTGCATACGCTAACCTATGTGAGAAATATTTGTGCACATCACAGCAGGCTATGGAACCGGGATTTAGCTATAGAGCCTGAACTTTTAATTAAGCCAAAAGGTAATTGGATTACAACACGTTATGAGAATAATAAAAGAGTGTTCTATTTCTTATGTGTACTTAGGTATCTGCTAAATAGAGCAAACCCAAACAATACCATGCAAACTAAAATAGAAAATCTGTTCTTGAAATATCCTACCATACCTATTAAATTTTTAGGAATCCCATCTGATGGAAATGGAAACTTATTAAATTGGAAACTTGAAAAAATTTGGCAATAGTGGCTAGGTAATTGAACAAATTTTGGAGGAACAATTGGTAACCACAAAGCTGTCATGAGCTGCTAAGAAAGGTAAAATGAGCTGGACAATAAAGTCTGCCCGCCATGTTTTGGTTAGGTTTGCTTATCTTGACATATATTTTGGGCATTACTATGGAACAGCCAGAAAAACTAAGAACTATCGATTACTCGGGTATATTCCTGTCCTGCTTTTCGGATTACAGCGAAAAATGTATCCATGCTACCCCGGAGCATGTGCTTTTGTATTTGTATTCAGGTGAACAAATTATAGAAGACAGAAATAAAAAGATTACGATACGGGCTGGAGAATGTGCGTTTATTAGAAGGAACCACAGGTTGTTAATGTATAAGAACAGTAAGGGCGAGGAACTGTATAAGGGTATTTCCTTAACATTTAATCGCAGTGTGCTGCGCGAATTTTACAGCAGGATAAACAAAACGGATATACCTAAAAAAGTAGCTATTCCAGAAGAAAATGTTTTCAAGATCGAACCACGGGCTGATATCAACAGTCTGTTCCAGTCATTGACACCTTATTTTGATGAAGGTGTAAAGCCAACCGAAGGTGTAGCAAAGTTAAAATTACAAGAAGGGATTTATGCCCTCCTGAACACTTCTGATATCTACTTTCCAATACTGTTCGACTTTACGGAACCCTGGAAGATAGACATCCTGGAATTTCTTAATGAAAATTACATGGACGAGCTTTCGATGGAGCAGATTGCTGCTTATACCGGGCGAAGTCTGGCGACATTCAAAAGGGACTTTAAAAAAATCAGTCAGCTTAGTCCACAAAAATGGATTATAAAAAAACGCCTGGAAGCTGCCTATGTTAAACTAAAGGAAGAAGGCCGAAAGGTGCAGGAGGTATATGTTGAAGTCGGGTTTAAGAACCCTTCACATTTCTCCACTGCATTTAAAAAGCAATACGGATTTCCGCCAACGGAGGTCTGAATTATAAGTCGAAGTTGAGCTTCTCAGTAAAGTAAATTGAGCCCTATAGTAACGTTGCTGTAGGGCTTTCTGGTTAATTTTGCTTTATGAAAAACGCAAAGAAAGAAGTTGAAAAGGCAGAGGATATCTTTCAAAGGTTAAGAACCGGCGAACCTATCCGGTTGAACGACCCGGAGTATTTCAAGATCAATGATGTTGTTTCCAGAACTATAAGGCACTCTCAGCAGCTAAATAGCGCAACTGATATAGATCAGGTGCGCCATCACTTAAGTGAAATCATCGGGACTGCAATCGACGAGAGCACGACTATTTTCGCTCCATTTTACACCAACTTTGGCAGATTTATAACGATCGGAAAAAATGTTTTTATCAATCACGCCTGCTCATTCCTTGATATGGGCGGTATTACGATCGAAGATGAAGTGCTGATCGGCCCGAGGGTGAATCTGGTTACAGAGAACCATCCATTAGACCCAAATGACAGAAGAACATTGATTACAAAACCTATTACCATAAAGCGACGGGCCTGGATAGGCGCAGGAGCCACAATACTGCCTGGGGTTACGATCGGCGAAAATGCTGTGGTGGCAGCAGGTGCTGTGGTTTCAAAAGATGTACCAGATAATATGATAGTGGGCGGAGTTCCTGCAAGCGTAATTAAATCCATTAATGATTAAAAAATCGAGACAATGAAGAACATCACACTAGTGGCCTTTGCAATAATGCTGTCTATCACACAGTTGTTTGGGCAATCAAAATCAAATCAAAAATTAAATACAATGAGCACAGCAATTGATCATTATACTTTTCAGCTAAGCAGTAAAGTAAGCAGAGAGAAAGTAACCTTCAAAAACCGTTATGGCATCGTCCTTTCGGGTGACTTATATATCCCGAAAAACGACAGTAAAGCACCTTTAGCTGCAATTGCCATCAGTGGACCGTTTGGAGCAGTTAAGGAACAATCGTCAGGCTTATATGCCAACCAAATGGCAGAGCGTGGTTTCATTGCGTTGGCATTTGACCCATCTTATACAGGGGAAAGTAGTGGCGAACCTCGTAATTTGGCTTCACCGGAAATTAATACTGAAGATTTTAGTGCGGCCGTAGATTTTTTAGGCATACAAAAAAATGTGGATAGAAATAAAATAGGTATTATCGGTATCTGTGGGTTTGGCGGCTTTGCATTGAATGCCACAGCTGTCGACAAGCGGGTAAAGGCTGTGGCTACTACGAGTTTATATGATATGACACGAGTAATGTCAAAAGGATACAATGATGCAGTTACGCCGGAGCAACGTACCCAGACTTTGGAACAATTAGCTCAGCAACGCTGGAAAGATGTTGAAAGCAGAAACCCGGCCAAAGGACCTCGCAACCTGCCGGAAGAATTACAGGGCAACGAACCTCAGTTTGTAAAAGAATATTTCGACTATTACCGGACACCGAGAGGTTTTCATGAGCGTTCATTGAACTCAAACGGAGCGTGGTTGGTCACCAATCCGCTGTCTTTTATGAACATGCCGATTCTTACTTACATTAAAGAAATCTCCCCACGTCCAATGTTGTTGATTGCCGGAGATAATGCACATTCCAGATACTTCAGTGAAGATATTTACAAAGCAGCGGCTGAGCCAAAGGAATTAATGATTATTCCTGATGCGGTACACGTGGATTTGTATGACAAACTTGATAAAATTCCTTTCAATAAACTGGAAGCCTTTTTCAAAGCGCATCTTCAATAAAATCTTGTTTGGTTAAGCATACTTCAAAAACTTTGTTAATTGTTTATTTCTTTTTAGAACCAACGAGAATTACGATTCCTGCAATTAAAATAATGCCACCCACGTAAGGAGGCCAATTCACATTTTTCTGTCTGTCTGCGGATATCTCAATAGGTCCGGCATCTACTATTTTTTCTTTTTTCGTGTAAGTGAAGCCAGTCCATACTAACATTATAATCCCTAAAATGGTTAGAATTAATCCAAGAGTTTTGTTCATATCAGTTTCTGTTTAGTTTTATAACATTAACAGCAGTTATCATGGAAAGTTTGAAACTTGTTTGCGCTGCAAAAATTGGCAAAATCATAACGCAGAATATGAAAGAAGAGGAAGATGAAACGTACCACAAGCCAAACTTTATCCATGTTCAAGGTGTTTATTTATAACCTTATCCTAACTAAGAAAAAATGGAACAGCACACCAATCAACCATCACCTGAAAACATTATGAAAATTGGTACAGGCTTTTGGGCCTCAAAAATTCTTTTAACTGCGGTGAGTTTTCAGTTGTTCACCAAGCTTGCTGAAAAGAAAAGTATGAAGGCTAAAGATGTCAAAGACATTTTAGGGTTTAAGTGCACGGACAGAAATGTTTATGATTGGTTAGATGCTTTAACAGTATTTGGCTTTTTAAAGCGTGAAGGTATTTTGGATACAGCTATTTATTCAAATACCGCTGACTCAGACACGTTTTTAGATAAAAACAAACCATCATATATTGGAGGTATCCTTGAAATGCTGAACAATCGTTTATATGCTTTCTGGAATAATCTGGGCGAGGGCTTGCTTACCGGTCTTCCTCAAAACGAAGCGAAAAAGGGTGAGAATATTTTCAGTTTGATATACAATGACCCCGAAAAATTAAAAGAATTTACCAATGCAATGAGCGGTATTCAAATGGGTAATTTTATGGCCTTCGCTAAAAAATTTGACTTTGTAAATTATAAAACATTAATTGATGTAGGCGGTTCTGCAGGATTGCTTTCGCTTATGGTGGCAAAGCATAATCTCCACATACATTGTACTAGTTTCGACCTGCCGGCGGTTGAGCCTATAGCAAACGCTACGATACAGCAATTCGGGTTATCAGATCGTGTAAAAACCGTAAGCGGCGACTTCTTCACTATGCCAATACCCAATGCAGATATTGTTGTAATGGGAAATATCCTCCATGATTGGGACGAAGAACATAAAATTTCATTAATGAAAAAAGCTTATGATGCACTGCCCGACAATGGGGCATTTGTAGCTATTGAGGGTATCATAGATGATGAAAGAAAGCAAAACGCTTTTGGTATGATGATGAGCTTAAATATGCTTATTGAAACAGGAACAGGATTTGATTACACATTTGCGGATTTTAACAGGTGGGCTGATATTGTAGGGTTTAAAACAACGGAAATTCTTCCGTTGGAAGGGGCATCGAGTGCTGCGATAGCATACAAATAGATGAGTTTCTGGTTGAGGTTAAGTCTTGGTACAGCGGTAATTTCGATAATAAAAAAGGTCGGAATTTCCGACCTTTTTTCATCTATTTATAAGTAATTAGCTTATTGAACTATTTTACCATCTTTATCAATCTTGATTGATCCTGTTTGTTCTCCTTTTTTAACATCAATTTGATAGTATTGTTTTTTATCTGCATTGACTACCAGGAAAGCTGCCACTGGAGTAAGGTCTTTAGCTTCCTCAGATTTTAATACTGCTTTTACTGGCTCAGGAAGGTCTTTCAATTCAACCGGAGTTTTTGTAGTACTATCTTGATATACCACATTTTCAATTGGGTTTTTAATTTCGCTTGCTTTTACTGATGTTAATCCTGCTACTGCTAAAAATGCTGCTGATAAGATGATCTTTTTCATAATATTCGTTCTAATCAATTAATATTCTTGTTAATTATGAATACAGTAGGGTTCATAACCGTGCCGGAACGCTATGTTTTTGGCATTGTCCTGGTTTTCAATGTTTTGTTAGGTTGGGGTTCTTTTTAGATTGTAGACCTTTTCTACAGTTTGTTGTTTAGCGCAACAAAACTTAAAAGAAATCACTATGTCACTAAAGATTCAAGGACGAAACCAAATTGGAATGTTTGTTGTTTTACATTAAAGGCTCTCCATCCAACAATTAAAAAAACAATAAATAAATAGATAGATGAAAGCGCAAGAAAAGAATGTAAAAAGCGGCAACATGCAGGGAAGCACAACTGCCGACAGAGCCTTTAATAATAAACGCGAAGACCTGAAAAAAAAAGGCATCAGTAATGGAGGCGGCCAACGGTCAGATCAAACATCAAGTCGGGATAGTATGCATAAACCCGAGCATAAAAAATCATAGGCTGAATAGTCGATAAATACAAAACGCCCCTCAATTTTGTTGAGGGGCGTTTTATTTGATTTACTTTACCTTTTTGGGTTTAGCTTTCAAGTCAGGTGACATCAAGGTATATCTCTTATCACCAAATGTAGGCTCATTCAAGAATCCAATATCCGGAACTTGCTTTTTCGTATTACATAGCGTCAGGTACTTCTCTAAGAACAAAGCATAATTGTAATGATTGATAGCTTTGGAACGGTTGTCCAGATCATTCATAGTGATGTAGCGTACATACTTCAAAGCATGTTTCATCCAGGACAAATCTTCGA
The DNA here is from genome assembly GCF_900176505.1 of Pedobacter nyackensis. Lineage (GTDB taxonomy): Bacteria > Bacteroidota > Bacteroidia > Sphingobacteriales > Sphingobacteriaceae > Pedobacter > Pedobacter nyackensis. The sequence goes on from NZ_FWYB01000001.1 coordinate 861,430, forward strand.
TACTCCTGCTCAGAAAGTAAAGGGAATTGTAAAAAGACAAAACTTGCTTTTGATCCAATTTTACTATTTCCGGAAAACGATCGGCAATGGCTGCGGCCTTGTCGTATTGTTTCGTTCTCAGATAATCCAGTACTTGACCTTTAGCCACAACAGTCGGTTTTCCGGTAAATTCCATCTTGCCCAATAAAGCTGTAACCTTCTCATAAGCTGCGGCTTCAAAACGGGCAGGATTATAAATCCCACTATTCTCTAAACGGCTAATGTCATAATCAAATGCAGAAACTAACTTTTCGTTTACAGCCGAGTCACCATATTGAGCACGCCATTTCGCTTCCTTTTTAATCAATTCATCAAACTGTGGAGTAGAAGTTCCATTTTGGAAATTAGCAAAAAAGCGCCAGGCTAAGGAATCACTCAAGCCGGTGGGAGTAGCATCTAAATAAGTGGTAACTAATGTATTTAATTCGTCTCGCTTGAAGCTCGATTGTAAATACTTAGCATAGTTCCACAATAATTTAGGGTCACGTTTACCCGCTTGATATTGAGATTCCATGAATACAGAGCGGGTATCTGCCTGTAAGGCAGATTGACCCGTATATAAAAATACCTCCATAGCTTGTCTGCTGGTGCTTCTATGAACCACTTCATCCAGAACAGGATCTACAAATAAGTAGGTTGGGTAAAGATTTACCTTAAACCTATTTTTCAAGGTGATTCCTTCTCCTTTTTCAGCATCAAACTTATAATTCACAAATTGCTGATTATAGAAATCACCAACTTTTTGCAAAGAAAAAACCTCTTCTTCCATCAATTTACAGGGACCACACCAATCGGTAAACACATCGATAAAAATGAGTTTATTTTCCTTCTTTGCGATCTCTTTTATTTCGGCCCAGGATTCTTTTTTATGAAATTTAATGCCTTGCGCTCCAACAGTAGCGTAACTGAACAAGGCTATAAAAATCAATACGATTGATCTATTCATAACCAGGGTTTTGTTTAACTACATTATTTCCAGCTTTTACTGTAGCAAGTGGAATAGGGACAATGTATCTGGTTTTGCTGGTTACGTTTGGCTTATAGTTTACGATATTAATATCTCCTTCAACCGCAAATCGAACTAAATCATACCACTCTTCGCCACTCTCACATCCTAATTCAAGTTGTTTTTCTTTCAAGACAGCTTGTAATAGTTCAGCCTTTGTCTGGACAGTAGTTGGAATTAAAGTTGCAACAGCACGACCGCGAATCACATTAATCATATCTCTTCCTTTAGCTAAATCAGCGCTGTTTCCAGTTCTGATTAAAGCTTCGGCTAAAATCAGATAAGCCTCCGACAACCTTAAAAAATACTCCGTATTGGCGGTTAAGCCTTGACCGCTAGCAGATACCGTATTATTAAATTTACCATTCCTGATTAGTTTAGCCGGCGGCGCCGTAAAAGTAATAGCAACAGTTTGTCTGGGATCTCCTGCCATTAAATCGAAATAAGACATTTTGGGTAGGACATAGGATCTGAAAGCAAAGGCTTTATTGTTACGTTCACTTTTATCATCAAATGGAGGTGCCAATAAAGCTTCTTTTGAATTGAAATTTTTTGTAAATACATCAGCAAATTTATCTTCCAATTTCGCATTTCCTCTCTGATCAATAGTTGCAGCAGCATAGAGGGCAGCCTGGGCGTAATCCCGTTTATATAGATACACTTTGGCCAGCAACATATTGGCAGCTTGCTTGGATGCATATTTCGCGGAAGTGTATTGTGGGGCGTTTGCAATAGCAAATTTTAAATCCCGCTCAATTAGCGCATAAGATTCACTAACCGTAGAGCGAGGTTTTGCAACTATATCTTTAACGGGAGCATCCCAGGTTACAATTCCGTATGGAGAAGAGGTGTCGAAAAACTGTCCGTATAATCTCAATAATGAAAAATGACCTAATGCCCTCAATACACTGGCTTCTGCAATAATTTCATTTTTCCTTGGATCATTTGTAATCAAAAGGTTGGTCTTTTCAATGACGTGACTGCTAAGGTTAATTAAAGTGTACCATCCTGTATAAATCCCGGATAGTGTTGAGTTATCAGCTTTTAAATCGTTGTCCGCAAATTGCTGAAAATTACTTCCACCCGTACCAACGTCAAAACTCAAGCCCATACACCCTGTAACGGCTGGTTCATTAACAAGCATATCAAAGGTATGCAACTGGGCATAAGTTCCGGTTAAAACCTTATTTGCGGATGGAACGTCGGTGATCACGTTTTCTTCACTCAATTTGAAAGGGGGCGCAATATCGGTTACGTCTACCAGGCTACAAGCTTGTAGCGATAAGGCCAAAAGGCCTGCCACCGCGTATGATAAATATCTCGTTTTCATATTAGAAAGTAATGTTAAAGCCAAAATTAAATGTTCTTGTTGAGGGATAAATTCCAGAATCAAATCCTCCTGCTAAAAGACCGGAACCTGTTGATGTGCCGTTTTCCGGGTCAGGACCGTCATACTTGGTCAATACAAACAAATTGGTTACACCTGCATACAATTTGATTTGGTTGACTTGTTGCTTCATCCATTTCGAAGGATTAATGTAATAAGCTACTTGTACGTTTTTCAGTTTCAGGAACGATCCATCCTGGATGAAATAATCAGATGGACGTGCGTTTTGATTTGGATCGCGGTAAGCATTTCTTGGCTGATCTGTATTTTTATTATCTTCAGTCCATCCATTCAAAACTGATCGGGTATAGTTTTTATCGGTGTTATAAATTCCTGCGGTAGCCTTAGCTCCATTTTGCAGTCTTTGACCGTAAGAAAAATAGAATAAAAAGGAACCTTCCAGTCCACCATAACGAAGGACATGATTCCATCCCCCAAAGAATTTTGGCTCGGCACTACCTAGCTTCACAACATCAAGGTCAGAAATATATCCATCCCCATTTACATCCTCAAATTTGAGATCACCAGGCGCTGTCTTAATCGCTTGATACCGCTGAATCGGAGACGCTTGATTCAATGCGGTAATTTCTGCTTGAGTTTGGAAAATTCCGGCTGTCTTATAGCCATTCACAGTGCCTAAAAGGTCACCTTCCTTAAAGTTTCTCAATGCATTGGCTGACCCGGAATTTAGTTTTTCTAAACGGCCGATATTCTTATTGAAATTGATATCTGTTGTATATTTAAATTTACCTCGGGTAATGACATCAGCCCCAATTACAAATTCAAAGCCCTTGTTGGATAGGTCTCCCACATTTATGGTCTGGTTACGGAAACCCGTTTCATATGGAATATCAACAAGCAATAACAAATCCTTAGTGTATTTGCGATATACATCCACTGATCCCCGAATTTTATTATCCAAAAATGCAAAATCTAAGCCAATATCTGTCTGATTTGTCGATTCCCAACGTAAACTAGGGTTAGGGACAGAACTCAATGTTACACCATTTTGACCATTATGAAATACAGTGGTGCCATCAGTGCCAAAGAATGTACGGTATTGAAAATCAAATAGATTTGCAGAACCTGTTTGACCTGTAGAGGCTCTAAATTTCAAATCCGATATCCAGCGGTAATTCTTCAGGAATGATTCCTCTGAAATCCTCCAGGCAAAAGCACCTGAGGGAAAGAATCCCCATTGGTTGTTAGGGCCAAATTTGGTAGACTTATCAGTACGCGCCGTAAAAGTCAGGTAGTATCTGCCATTATAATTATAATTAGCCCTGGCAAAATAAGATTGCAGGCCACTCAGGGTTCCGCTTGATTTATAACTTTGTATGGATTGGGCAGAGCCCATGTTATTCAAAACAATATCATCAGGAAAATTAACCGATTCCAGGTTCATGGTATTAAGCCTATTTGAGGTATAGGAGGCACCCACCATTGCATTCAAATAATGCTTTCCAAAGAATTTATCCACTGTAGCCGTATTGTCAAAAATCATGGAACTGAATTTATAACTGATATCCTTACGACTTCCTTTTCTTCCATTTTTTATTTCGAATGGATCGAAACTAGGTGTATAATTTACGGTAACATCATCTGACTGATTGTAGGATAGTGTAGATCTTAACCGTAAAAACTCGAACGGTCTTGCCTCAGCAAATAAGGAGGCCATCAGATTATCTCCGGTAAGTTTGTCTGTAAAAAGAGTTTTGGCTACCGGATTTGCTTGTGTACTATCAATGGCTGTTGCATATTTACCATTTTTGTCAAATACGGGAATATCCGGTCTGTAACTAGCAATATTATAATAAAAGGTGCTGGATGCTCCATTGGAAATATTTTTCGCATAATTTACATTCACACCCGCCTTGACCGACTTCACTACTTCTGACTCTATATTTCCACGAATGCTATAGCGATCAATATTACTTCCTTTGATGACACCTGCCTGGTTATTCATACTGGCTGAAAACGAATAGTTTGTTTGACCATTGCCCAAACCACCACGCAAACCCAGGTTCAACATATTAGAGTAACTATTCCGGGTAACCAGCTTGCGCCAGTCGGTGCTCACCCCTTTATTTTGTAAAAAATCAGTTGGAAAAGTGGTTCCGGCATTCTTATAAGCTTGAGTGGCCACTTGAAAGAACTCATCTGATGTCAACATATCAAAATCTTTGATAAACCGATCCGTCATCCCCTGGTAACTTAGTGTCAAAGTAGGCTTACCTTTTCCTCTCTTTGTAGTCACTAAGATAACACCATTGGCACCTCTAGACCCATATATCGCAGTCCCTGATGCATCTTTAAGGATGTCTATACGTTCGATGTCTTCTGGGTTGATTGATGCTAAAGGGGACATTTGAAATGATTTCGTGCTCCTGTAGGATTCTGATCCATTTCCCAGCCCAAGTTGAATTGGAACACCGTCAATTACATATAATGGTTCATTGACACCAAATACAGAAGATGCTCCGCGTATTCTAATAGAAGCGTCAGCGCCCGGAGCACCCGATGATTTGACAACCATCACACCTGGCGCGCGACCAGCCAATGCAACATCAAGGCTAAATGCAGGTTGTTTTTGCATCTCTTCCACATTTACTAAGGAAACAGCTCCAGTCAAATCACGTTTCTTAACCGCACCATAGCCCACCGCAACTTCAACTTCCTCCAACTGGCCATCTACCATTTTTAAAACGACAGTGCCCATATCCGACTTGGCTTTTAGTTCCTTCTGTGCAAAGCCTACATATGAAATGACAAGCACTGCATCTTCTTCCACACCATTTAAGGTAAATTCTCCATTGCGATTCGTTGAAGTGGATAGCTTTTTCCCCTTAACCTGAACAGAAGTTCCAATCAGGGGGATACCATTCTCGTCGATTACTGTCCCTTTGATGTTAATCGGAATTGTTAAAAATTCGGAGACCTTCTCGAAAATAGTTTTATTCCTTTCCATGATGACAATGGTCTTTTCCAGTACTGTATACCCCAATGGAAATCCTTCCAGGCTTTTGTTTAACACTTCTTCAATAGAGGCATTTTTAAATGCTGCATTGAAGGGGCGGTTTGAAGACAAATCTTTGGCATGCCATACGACATGGTAGCCGGTTTGTTTTTTGATTTCCTGAAATAATTGTTTGAGAGTCGCTTCTTTTTGCACATAAGTTAGTTTTTGTGCCAGACCTGCAGCACTAACCTGCATAAAAGAAATGATTAGCAAAAACGTAGTAAGTCGCATAATTCGCAAAACTTTATGGGCATACCGCTCTGGTATACCTATTCCGGTAAAATTTCTATACATTTGGTTGTTAGGTTTATTGGTAATAATTAATAATATCGATTGTAATTGCTATTAAATAATGCTTAACATTTTCTGCCTTGGCAGAGCCAGCCAGAGGTGTTCGTAGCACTTCTGGTTTTTTGCATTATTTTATATATTTGATGAGGTAGATTTATTTCATAACCGTGATTCTCCTTTCTTTCTCGTTAATAATAAAATGAATGTGACCGGTTAGTTCCAACATTTTTAAGACCTTGGATACTTCTGAAAAGCGGGATATGCTTCCCCCAAATAGCTCCTTTTTTAAACCCTCATTTTCATAGGCTATTTCCACATCATACCAGCGGGAAACCTGCTTCATGATACTTTCTAACGTTTCATTCTCAAAAGAAAACTCTCCATTTTTCCAGGATAGGACTGTGGATGGATTGACGTTTTTGACTTCGAGTGTATTGCTGTGATCGGATGAGATACTTTGTTGATTGGGTATTAGAATAACACTATTTGGAGCGCTTGCTTTAACACGCAGACTTCCCTCCAAAAGGGTGGTTTTTACATTTTCCTCATCAGCGTAAGCGTTAATATTAAAATGAGTGCCCAGGACTTCTACTTCCTGGTCATTGCTCACGACAATGAAAGGTTGTTTCGCGTCTTTTTTCACTTCAAAATATGCTTCTCCATCTAAAGTAACCTTACGATGAACCAACTTGTTAATTAGAACGGTACTATAGGATATACTCGAAGCTGAATTTAGCCATACTTTGGTTCCATCAGGAAGTTTAATTTGGTATTGACCTCCACGTGGTGTTGTAAGGCTGAACTGTTTGTAATTTTCTTTTGATTGGGGAGTCGTAGCTGATGAGATGGCTGCCTGGGTGTTGATGACGGTGCTGTCTGTATACATCATGTTATCATTAGCGATAATAATCCCAGTCTGATTATTGCTTAATTCGACCTTACTGCCATCTGACAGTGTTAAAAAGGCTTTGTTTTTGCCTGCAGCTATATCTTTACCAATTAGTTGCGTCTTAAACGAATAACCACTATTGTAGGACTGATAAAAATAGACTCCAAAAGAAACCATGAGTAAAACAGCTGCGGCAGCTGCCCATGTTCCCCAAATGCGATAATCCGTTTTCTTAGGAATTTTAATAAATGAATGTTCAATTTCACTAAACTGCAAATCCGATAGTTCGGGCAGATCATGGGCCTCATGTTGCAGATACGAGGATTCCAATAACGCCCTTTCTTCTTCAGTACAGTTTCCTGATAAATATTTCCTGAGTAAATCTTTAATCTCTTTTTCTTGCATATCCTAAAGGATAAAATCTCCTTATATAAACCAAGACAGCTTAGTAATGGCGAAGGGCTACTTCAGGAAATAATATTTTATTAAAAAAAGTAAATAAGCAAATAAGCCTAGCCTAAAACGCAGCGTCTTTAAAGCTTTTTTAATGTGATTTTTAACGGTAAACTCCGATATATCAAGTCTTTCGGCAATTTCCTTGTGGCTTAAGTGTTCCTTTCTACTCAATAAAAAAACTTCTCTCATGCGTTCTGGTAAAGCTGTTATTTCAGCTTCAATTTGCTTAGCCAGTTCATTTTCCCGCACCCGCTCATCCGTAATATAACTCGCTTCACGATTAAATTCCTGGAAAGAGGTGATGTAGCCAGCCGCTACTTTTTTATGCGCGTAGATGTTAAAGACCCGATTGCGCACCGAATTGTATAAATAACCGGAGAAATTGACGGTTTCAGGTAAATCATCTCGTTTGTCCCACAAAGCCCCGAAAAGCTCCTGAACCAAATCCTTTGCTTCTTCAAAATCGACTAGCTTTTTATAGGCATGCATGTGAAGAATACCTTTGTATCGCTCATAAATCTCATGAAAAGCAGCTTCATTCCCTTTCTTAAGGAGAACAGCTAACTCTTGATCGTTTAAATTCTTATACAAATTCATTCCGGTTTAGATAATGAGTATAGAAAAATGGTATTGCCCCTATATCTGGTTTTGTAACAACGAAGATACAATGAGTAAAGGTAGCTTTTTTTCTAGAAAGATTACTACACAGACTCCGTATCTAGAGAAGGGGACCGGCAGGCTGGTAGGTGTTGAGAAGGACACCCCTTGGCGTACTTCGTGTTGCAACGAGTGAGAGTGACCGTGGTGGCAGGCCATTTTCGAACAGCCGTTTTCCTTCTCCGAGTATTATCGGAAAAACCCAGAGATGATATTCGTCAACGAGGTTGTTGGCAATCAACGTCTGCAGCAATTCACCGCTTCCCCAAATATGCAACACTGGTCCATCAGATGCTTTCAGCTGGCGAATCTCGTCAACTACATCACCACCTATTTTATGCGAGTTCTCCCAGTCTAATTGGCTGAGGCTGCGCGTGACTACGTACTTCTCCGCCTTGTTGAAAGCCTTAGCAATTGGGTCGTCGCCCTGGTAAGGCCAATAGGAGGCAAAGATCTCATAGGTCCGGCGTCCCAAAAGCATGTCGAACTCACCGGCGATTGTCTCGCCAATAACCTGGTTCGCGGCGTCGTCGAAGAAAGACATGGCCCAGCCTCCATGGCTGAACCCGTTTCTCGGATCCTCATCTGGGCCACCAGGCGACTGCATGACGCCGTCCAGCGTGATTTGGGTGATTGAAATGAGCTTCCTCAATTTTCTACTCTGCCGTTATTGGGTCTATAACCGCCGAGACTTTACTTATCGAATTTGCAGGAAAACCGCCTTGTTTTGCATGTTCAAGAACCATTTCCTCATTGGGGGCAATGTAAACGCAATAGATTTTATCATCTGTCACATAGCTGTTTATCCATTGTATTTCTGGTCCCATTTTGCTTAACACCCCATTGGATGTCTGTGCAACTTCTTTCAATTGTTCAGCGGTAAATTTTCCTGCTCCAGGAATTTCCCTCTCAATTACATATTTAGGCATGGCAATAGTTTTTTAAATTTTCTAATATTTGCTTCAATAAGGACAGTTAAAGCTTGCGACTGCAGGATGGACTTAGGAACCTGGCAACTAGGAAGGGACTCTGGATACTTGCAGCTGAAATTCGATACTTAAATTTACGGATAATATATGAAAACAAAGAATGAAGAATTGAAGTATTGGCTATGCTTTCGGTTGCCTGGATTTATGATTACATTTGATAAAGAAATTGGTTTGTTTACCTGTTAGCCGGATTTTATGAATAAGGACATACAGACTTATAATGACTCACAATCAGCTGCAGATCGAGAAATCTGTAACATGTTATCCATTGAAATTAACCGAAACCTGGCAGAGGCGGAAAGTAAAAACTGGTAAATTTAAAGATGCATCCATTACCTATATTGATGTTGAGCAGGTTAATCTGGACGATCTGGCCCGATGGATCGAAAAATCGAAGGCGATACAATGGGATTATAAAAATATAGTGAAGAGAAAAGGAGTTTTGGTCCGTTTAGAATGAGCGGATGGTCTTTTCAGTATGATACATTTTCAATATATTTAATAAAATAATACCAAAAAATCGCTTTCAAATTCTGCTAATTCAATAGCTTCTTTTTTAGCGAAAATGGTAGTCATGTAGAAATCATAATACCTAAAATAAAGATTATGGCAGATAAAATTGACAAAGAAAAACGTAAGCAGATCCTAATCGACCTTCGTAAAAAAGCTCTTGAAGAATTTGAAAAAAGCCTTCCAATGAGCCGAGATAATTTTAGAATGCTCTTTGATTATTTGGACAACAAATTACAGGAGAAGAAGTGTGACGACGATCATGAAATGACAAGAACCTATTTAAATGTAATCGGAGTTGAAAACGTTGAAAAGATTTTAGGATGGTTAAGAGCCAAAGGCGGTTACTGTGATTGTGAAGTTTTAGCAAATGTTGAGGAACAATTCGAATAATGATGGGAGTTGTCGTTTAATCAATGATATCACCATTTTCGGCTTCATTTGCTTCGGTTCCAAATGGTTGTTCAATCTCATCGGCGATAGCCCAAAAAGCTGAATTTTTTTCTCTACTTATTTGCAGTCACAAGCCCAATCTGTATCCATGTCAATGACCGTTACTACTGTCTGATTGTCCTTACAAGGGGAAAAGATAATTCTGACCTGCTGGTTATCTCTTGTTTTTCCCTCTAAAGCATATTTTTTTCGACAAGGATTGGTGGAGGTAATATTACTTTTAGCATAATTAATATCACCTTTTTTAAGAATCTCATCTACTTCTAAAGAGTCAATAGAACGGCAATGCATTCTACATCTACCATGTTTAGTAAAAATAATTCTGTCTGGATTTCTATTGAAAGTGTTCTCCTTCGTATCGAAGCTTTGTATATCGGCACTTTGGGTTAAGTTACCACATCCAGCTGAAAGAGCCAGGGTTATAGACAAGAGGAATAAAAGGGCGCGGAATGACATCATTCCTGCAAAGGTAAGATTTAATGGATAAAGGGGAAGTCGCAATTTGCGACTTCCAATAAAACTGCATAAAATTATTCTTGCACTGTATACTAATAAACGGACTTCCAGATTTTAAATTTGTTCTCGTTTGTTCCGCCGATTTCCCGAATGACAAGACATAGGTTATCTTCCCTACGAGGAAAACATCTGTCAATAATATACTGCGTCTGCTGCAGCAACAGTCCGAGGTGCTGTTCAAAATCTATATTCTTAACGTCTAAGATAACCTGGTTCATTCTGGAAGAGATAATACATTCGAAGGTGAATTCTCTTTTAAGTGCTTTTACTACTTTTGATCTCAGTTTTTTCATTAAATAAGGGATTGTCACTGGTGTAATAAATTCTAACTATTATCAACTTAAACGTTACTCGCTTTTAATAATTGTGCTTGAATAGGTCATTATTTCATTTCTCTCGAAGCACAAGCTGGACTCTAAATTAAGCAAAAAATAGAAATAGAAATGTAAGATGTTGATTAATATCGTGTAACAAATTTGAACGTTATTGATTATCTTTATAAGAGCGTTATTTTTATTCATGTTTCAATGAATGCGATCAATTTTCAATACGAAATACATTTTGTATGGATTCAATAACGAATGAAGGCAATAATCATGATGAAACAGCTGGTAATCTTGTTATTTTTTCTTTCAACCCTTATCGCTTTTTCTGGTAATGCCCAGCACTTAAGCATAGCCCAACGCCCTGAAAATTCTTTAACGGGTTCTGCATTTGCAGCCTCTATCCGCGATTCCCAGATTTCTGTTTCTGCGCGGGAACAACATATGTTAGAAGAGGTTGAACAGGGTAATGTGCCGGATTTTTATCGTAGCTTTTTGCCTGTTATAGATACCGCAATGATTGAAGGAAAGCAGTTTGTTATCAAGTACTTTGTGGCACCCGATTACCTGGCTATTGGGTCGGATAAGGATTATTTTTACGCACCATTAACGGCAGCATCAGCACAAAAGATAGCGGATAAGCTGAATTGCAGTCTTCCTACCCGAAAAATGTCTAACCGGATTTACCAGTCTGCCATTTTTAAATTAACGCCAGAACCCATCCCACCTTCAATAAGGATGATGACCGTTCCGGTGTTTGAAGATCACAATAAGCTGGTACATCAGCAGCTGGATAGGATAGATGCAAAACCGGGCAGTCTTGTTGCCGGAAATAAAAAAGACGTAATCATATCGAATAAAATTATAGCTGCAGACGGCACATTAAGAGTGGTTATTTACGGTTGGCATAAGCCAGATAACAAGGCTATTCAACCCCTGTATAATGGTCATAAGTATGATTGGGTAGATTACAGCCATGGCATCAGACTAATACAAAACCGAGTTTACCTGAATGGGCGTAAAACCACCATCAAAAAAATATTGAAGTCAAAAACGCTTAATGTGCTGCTATCTGATGAAGGAGTCATTCGCATGCCAAGGTATCCACATACTAATTCAATAAAACTATGATTGACGTAAGTGTTTTTCAGAAAATAGGAATGTTTATGATTCCATTTAGTAGTGTATTAATCCCAGTGCTTTTAGGTAAGTATTATGGATCGTATGTAAGGGCTAAAGCGGGGAAATTAAACGATTCTCCAATTGGGTCGGTTGTAGGATCAGCACTAGGACTTCTTGCTTTTATGCTTGCATTTACTTTTCAAATTGTTGACAATCGGTATAACAGTCGAAAAGAACATCTACTTGAAGAAATAACTACTATTAGGACCACTTATTTACAAGCGGGGTTAATTCCCGAACCTTATCGATCCGCTTCCAGGAAGCAATTAATTGAATTTACGGATGCACATGTTGAGCTGGCAAAAAATCTTACAGACGTAAGATTAGCTTATTCAAATAGGCGAAATGAATTAGTTCTTGACTCACTCTGGAGTTACGCAGAAGCAATAGCAGTGCAAGATCGTAGTTCTGAAGCCTATTCAATGTTTATTTCATCAGTAAATAGACTTGCTGAGATTCATAACAAGCGAATAATAATTACAGTTGAGTATCATATTCCTGTTGCCATCTTGTGGGTTCTGTGGGTAGTCACTATATTTTCCATGTTTCTTCTTGGTTATCATCTTGGAATTTCCGGTAAAAAAAATTTCATTCTAGCCATTTTTTTATCTATCGTTTTTGCTTCTGTGATGTTTTTAATTCTGGCTTTAGACCGTCCTGGAATGAAGATTGCGAGATTGAATCCAGCTCCAATGATATCACTTTATAAAGAGTTACTTGCAAAGTAAGATTCATCCATCAAAAAACTGGTATATTAGAGTGTTGCTCATTTTGTAATATAACAATAAATAGATATGCTCGGAAACTTAGGTAAAAAGCAAATTATAGACCTCCTTCAAAGACAGGTTATTGGAAGGTTGGGATGCCATGCAAATGACGAAACCTATATTGTCCCGATTAATTATGTATATAGGAATGATTCGATATATGCACATTCGGGTAGCGGTAAGAAAATTGAGATGATGCGCATAAATCCCAAAGTATGCTTACAGGTGGATGAGATAGCAGATACCTTTAGATGGCGAAGTGTAATTCTGTGGGGAGTTTTCGAGGAACTCAATGGAGAAGAAAGGCAACAGGCTATGCAGGCCATTATACATAGGATTATGCCACTTACAAATAAGCCATCAGAAGAATCATCTCATGGTATTGATGTTGATCTGCACAACAATCTTATTGTCTATCGCATTAGAATAACCGAAGTTACCGGGCGCTTCGAGTCCCATGAGGATTAATTATGGCTAAAGAAAGTGCCGGTATTTTATTATACAGGATTAAAAATACTGCACCGGAGGTTCTCCTCGTTCATCCGGGCGGCCCCTTTTTTCGCAATAAGGATAGGGGATGGTGGACGGTGCCTAAGGGTGAGCTATTGCCGGGAGAGCTGGCTTTGGAAACTGCTTTAAGGGAGTTTAAGGAGGAGACCGGCTATCTACCCGCTGGCGATTTTATAGTTTTGAGCGCTGTGGTTCAGAAGGGTGGGAAAATTGTGCATGCCTGGGCAGTTCGTGGCGATCTGGATGAAACGGCAATTACCTGTAATACTTTTACACTGGAGTGGCCACCCAAATCCGGTAAAAGGATTGAGTTCCCTGAGATAGATAAAGCCGGCTGGTTTTCGCTGTCGGAAGCAAAGGAGTTTATTAATAAGCGGCAACAATCTTTCCTGGAAGAACTGGGGGATATCCTTGGATTCTGATTGGTCTATCCATGATTCCCTTCAAAATATACATGTAACTAATTCAATTGAACTATGGTTAAGGTAAGTTTTTTAGAGATGATTGGAATGTTTATGATTCCATTTAGCAGTGTATTGATCCCACTGCTTTTAGGTAAGTATTATGGTTTGTTTATAAGGGCTAAATCGGGAAAACTAAACGACTCTCCAATTGGGTCGGTTGTAGGATCTGCGTTGGGACTTCTTGCTTTTATGCTGGCATTTACTTTTCAAATTGTTGACACCCGGTATAGCAGCAGAAAAGAACTTTTACTCGATGAAGTCACTACCATCAGGACCACTTATTTACAAGCTGGATTAATTCCTGAACCATATCGATCCGCTACCAGAAAGCATTTAGTTACGTATACTGACGTACGCGTTGACCTGGCAAAAGATATGTCACCTGCAACATTGGAAAATGCAAAATTGCAAACTCAAATCATCCTTGATTCTCTCTGGAGTTACTCAGAAGCATTAGCAGTACAAGATCGTAGTTCTGAGGCTTATTCTCTATATATATCATCGGTAAATGGTCTTGTCGAGATCTATAACAAGCGAATAGTATTTACATTTGAGTATCGTATTCCTGTTGCTATTTTGTGGGTGCTATTTGTAGTCACCGTATTTTCAATGTTTCTGCTTGGTTATCATCTTGGAATTTCCGGTAAAAAAAGCCTCATTCTCGCCATTTTTATAGCTATTATTTTCGCATCTGTGGTGTTTTTAATTCTGTCTTTAGACCGCCCGGAGAGTCAGATTACAAAATTGAATCAAGCTCCGATGGCGACACTTTATAAAGAGTTGCATGTAAAGGAGGATCTTAGCTCAAAATAATTAGAAGCTTATACGATGGCTAAATAGCAAGTCACAAATTGTGACCTCAGGTTGAGGGAGGCAAAGGAATTTTGACATCTTTGTAAGATAACTGATTAAGGAACGCTGATATGGAGCATAATTTTACTGCAATTGATTTTGAAACTGCTCATGGTAAGCGCTGGAGTATTTGTCAGGTTGGCCTGGTACGTGTTGAAAATGGGATAATAAAGGAGACCATTAACCGACTGGTGTGTCCGCCTGATAATTATTATTTTTATAGGAACATTGAAGTTCATGGTATTACTCCTGAACGAACTCGCAGAGCTCCTGATTTTTCGACTGTTTGGACTGAAATTTCTCATTTTATTCAGGGGCAGGTTGTAGTAGCTCACAATGGTGCTTTTGATTTTAGCTGTCTTTCACAAACTTTGGATTATTACCAAATTGCACAACCCGTGTACAATAAGCAGTGTACCTATAAAATTTATGGGCAAAAATTGTCTTCCTTGTGTCAGGAATACCGGATTCCGTTAAACCACCATGATGCGTTGAGTGATGCGCTGGCCTGCGCAGAATTGTATAAAATGTATTTGAAAAGAATAAAATAGAATTATCCATCTTTTTGAAAGAATAATCTATTGTATTAGTAGGGGGATATTGTATATATTACATTAACCAAATATACATGTATGTACCTCAGGCTATTTTATTTAATGCTGGCTTTTGCGGGGATTGTATTTGCTATACAAGCCTGCAATTCATCTGGTAGTCAGAGTATCGAAGCGCAAATACCGGATACGATCAGCTACAATTTTCATGTTAGACCCATCCTGTCAGACAAGTGTTTTATCTGTCATGGGCCCGATGCGAATAAACGGGAAGCGGGCTTAAGACTTGATATTGCAGAAGAAGCTTATAAAGCCTTGAAGGAAAAACCTTCAGGACATGCTCTTGTGCCTTTTAAACCTAAAGCATCTGAGGTTTTTCTACGGATCTCTGCAACTGATTCTGCCCTGATCATGCCACCAAAGTCCTCCAATCTTAAGCTGACCTCGCGTGAAATTTCTGTGATAGAGAAATGGATTAAACAAGGAGCAAAGTATGAGCGGCACTGGGCCTTTAATCCTCCCAGAACTCCAGGTATTCCAAAAGTTGAAAATGAAGATTGGGTAAGGAATGAGATTGATTATTTTATCCTGCAAAAGCAGGAACAGAATGGAGTAAAGCCCAATCCGGAAGCAGATAAAGAAAGATTATTAAAAAGGCTGAGCCTCGACCTTACCGGTTTACCTCCGAGCATAGAGTTGATGGATAAATTCCTGACCGACGGCAGTAATAATGCTTATGGGAAAGTTGTAGAATCATTGCTGCAAAGTCAGGCATATGGTGAAAAAATGGCCCTTCATTGGATGGATGTGTCGCGTTATGCTGATTCCCATGGTTATCAGGACGACAATTACCGCTCTCAATGGCCTTGGAGAGATTGGGTGATTCACGCTTTCAATAAGAATATGCCTTATGACCAGTTTATTACCTGGCAATTGGCAGGAGATCTTATGCCCAATGCGACTAAAGAGCAGCTGTTGGCTACCGGCTTTAACCGGAACCATAAAATTACGGAAGAAGGTGGGGTAATTGATGAAGAATACCGTGTAGAGTATGTAACTGATCGTACAAATGCCTTTGGCAAGGCATTATTGGGAGTTACCTTAGAGTGTGCCCACTGTCATGATCATAAATATGATCCCTTTTCCCAAAAGGAATACTATCAGGTATTTGCTTTCTTTAATAATGTAAAAGAAGTTGGCCTGGAGTCCACTGTTGGCGGGCCTCAGACTTATGCGAAAAAACCGCTGATGGAAATTAGCAACGAGGATGTTAAAAAGATACTCACTTTTGTAAATAAGCAAGATACGAGTAAACTCATTGTTTCGGTGATGGGCGATAGGGACACGCTCAGAAAAACATTCATTCTGAACAGAGGTGTGTATGATGACCATGGTACGGAAGTAGAGGCAGGAACACCTAAATCCATATTGCCTTTCGGCAGTCAGAATGTTAAAAATCGATTGGGATTATCTAAATGGTTGTTTGATAAACGAAATCCATTGACTTCAAGGGTCTTTGTGAATCAGGTATGGCAAGAGTTTTTTGGTCGGGGTATTGTGAAAACTTCCGGGGATTTTGGGATGCAGGGAGAATTGCCTTCTCATCCGGAACTGCTGGACTGGTTGGCGGTAGATTTTATGAACCATGGCTGGAACATCAAACGTTTGGTGAAGCAGATCGTTAGTTCGGCCACTTACCGACAGTCGGCAGTAATCTCCGCAGACAAATTAAAAACAGATCCCGAAAATTTGCTGCTGGCCAGGGCACCGCGTTACCGTATTCCGGCAGAATCAGTTAGGGATGTAGTGCTGGCAAGTAGCGGTCTGCTGGTGAAAACCATTGGCGGTCCAAGTGTAAAGCCATATCAGCCTGCAGGGCTTTGGGAAGCAGCTACCTCAGGCCGCGGGATTCTGACGAATTACAAACAGGACCATGAAGGTAGTTTATACAGAAGGGGCATATACACCTTTATCAAGCGTACTGTACCACCACCCACGATGAGTATTTTTGATGCAAGTAACCGAGACCAGTGTGAAGTAAAACGATTAAATACGAATACCCCCTTGCAGGCATTGGTCATGTTGAACGACCCTACTGTACTGGAAGCCTCACGTGTTTTAGCAGCAAGGTTATTACTCGAAAACAGTGCTGTTCAGACGAAGTTGGTTAAAGCATTCCGTTTGATTGTGTGCAGGAATCCTAACGAAAAGGAAATTAAGGTACTTAATAGTTATTATGCTGATCAGCTAAAGGTTTTTCAGCAAAAATCGCAGATAGAAAAAGTACTGGCCGTCGGAGAATATCCAATTCCTGAGAAAATCAATAAGCGCAATCTGGCAGCAATGATGCAGGTTATGACCACCATTTATAATTTAGAAGAAACCATTACAAAAACCTGATATATGGAAAAGGATTTTTTAGAACACGGGCTTAATTTTAACCGACGCCGTTTTTTATCCAGGTTAAGTTTAGGTCTTGGCAGCGTGGCTTTGGGCTCCTTACTTATCCCTGATCTATTTACAGGTGGGATGGACGAAAGCAGTCTTCCTCCTGGAATTCCTGATTTTGCACCAAAGGCAAAACGAGTGATTTACCTGTTCCAAAATGGAGCCCCCTCACAGCTGGAATCCTTTGATTACAAGCCAAAGCTAAGGGAAATGATGGGGCAGGAGCTTCCTGCGTCTATCCGTGCCGGGCAAAGGTTAACTGGTATGACTGCTAATCAGGCTTCCTTCCCACTGGTGGGATCCTACTATGATTTTAAGCAGTATGGCGATTCCAGAGCATGGATAAGTGACCTTTTTCCTTATACAGCAAAGGTGGTGGACGATATATGTATCATCAAATCTATGCATACAGAGGCCATCAACCATGATCCGGCTTTGACCTTCTTTCAAACTGGTGCCCAGCAGGGTAATAGACCTAGTATGGGAGCATGGTTGAGTTATGGCCTGGGTAGTGAAAATAAAAACCTGCCTGCATTCACGGTATTGCTTTCAAGAGGTAAAGGAAATGGTCAGGGGGTATACTCCAAACTTTGGACGAATGGATTTCTGGATTCTACCCATCAGGGTGTACAATTTAGTAGTGGAGAAGATCCGGTGTTATATTTGAAAGATCCCGAAGGACTGAACAGATTTGAAAGGAGAAAGATGCTGGATCACCTGGCGGAATTAAACGACATCTCTTATCAGGAATTTGGTGATCCGGAGATTAGTGCAAAAGTGCAGCAGTACGAGATGGCCTACAGGATGCAAACTGCGGTACCGGAGACTACAGATCTCAGCAAAGAACCGGACGATATCATTAAATTGTACGGGCCGGATTGCCTGGTTCCCGGAACTTTTGCTGCGAATTGTTTACTGGCGAGAAAATTAAGTGAGGATGGAGTTCGATTCGTACAGCTTTATCATCAGGGCTGGGATCAGCATGGTAACCTTCCATCGGAAATGGCCGGACAGGCGAAAGATGTGGACCAGGCCTCGGCGGCATTGATTACCGACCTGAAACAAAGAGGATTGCTGGATGAAACATTGGTGATCTGGGGTGGCGAATTTGGCCGCACGAATTACAGTCAGGGTGTGATGAAAAAAGACAATTATGGCCGCGACCACCATCCGCGTTGCTTTAGTATCTGGATGGCCGGAGGAGGGGTAAAACCAGGAATCGTATATGGCGAATCGGATGAGTTTGGCTATAACGTTATCTCAAATCCAGTACATGTGCATGATTTTCAGGCTACGATTCTTCATCAGCTTGGGCTGGATCATGAGAAACTGACATTTAAACACCTTGGCCGTCGCTATAGGCTGACGGATGTTTCAGGGAAGGTCGTAAAAGACATTTTAATCTAAAATATTTATGCAAAGAAGAACATTTATCAAAAACACTACCATCATTTCGGCAAGCTTTTTCATTGCAAAGGACTTGTATGCAAAGCCAACAGGACCTGTTTATGGGCATAACGATATGCGTTACAGATTGGATGTAAAATGGGGACAGCTAAATCCATTACAACATCCGGTAAAAGATTGTCATGAGATGGTTCAGGATGGGAAGGGGAGGATTATTTTACTGACCAACGAGACTAAAAACAATATTCTTATCTATAATAAATCCGGGAAACTGATGGATTCGTGGGGGCATGAATTTCCTGGTGCACATGGGCTTACTCTGGCCAAAGAAAACGGTAAGGAGTATCTTTTTATTACAGACACGGACAGGCATCAGGTATATAAAACCACTATGGACGGAAAGATCCTAATGACCATTGACTGTCCAATGGAGACCGGTTTATATAAAAAGAAGGAGGAGTTCGTCCCAACGGAGACGGCTGTAGCCGATAACGGGGATTTCTTTGTCGCAGATGGTTATGGCTTGCAATATGTCTTTCACTATAATGCCAATGGTAAACTCTTGAGTTACTTTGGTGGTAAGGGGCCAGAAACCAAACATTTGGACAATGCTCATGGAGTTTGTATTGATCATCGAAATGGAGCACCAACACTGCTGGTTACCGATCGTACCCGGAATTGTTTCAAACGTTTTGATATGCAGGGCAATTTAAAAGAAATCATCCAACTTCCCGGAGCTTGCGTTTGCAGACCTGTAATAAAAAATGATTATCTCTATGCTGCTGTGCTCCGTTCGCCGGATCTGAACCAGGATGGAAGTGGTTTTACTACAATCCTAAACAAGGACAATAAGGTGGTTTCCAATATTGGGGGCAGTGCGCCAGTATATAAAGAAGGAATATTGCAGCCCATGAGTCAGGCTGAAAAGATTTTAAGGAATCCACATGATGTATGTGTTGACAACGATGATAACTTGTATGTAGCCCAATGGGCTTCAGGGAAAGTTTATCCTTATAAATTTACCAGGGTATAGTTTTTATTTATGGGCATAACTTTTAAAGGTTTTGCAGCGCATGCGCTGTTTGCGGCAAACATTTTTATCCTCTTTTTACTCGCTTTTAGTGATAAATTAGTTATTCCTCATTGGTTACAGTCCTTTGGAAGAATGCACCCGATGATCCTGCATTTTCCAATAGTGATTCTGATGCTGGCTATGTTATTGGAGTTTTTCCGATTTAAAGAAGCTTATCTTAAGGAGCCTTTATACCAGAGTTTTACTACTGGTCTTTTGCTTTCCGGAGCTCTTTTATCTGCGGTGACAGTCATAATGGGGCTGCTGCTTTCCAAGGAGGAGGGCTATTCTGGAAGTGTGCTGCAATGGCATAAATGGACGGGGGTAGGTCTCGTTTTTATGGCTTCCATCATATACTGGAGCAGGAATACTTCCTGGTATAAAGTCACGCTGGCCAGAGTAGGAGCAATCATGACCATACTTTGCTTAATTGCTGCCGGTCATTATGGGGCATCATTAACCCATGGGGATAATTTCGTACTGCAACCTGTAACAGCGGCTAAGGAATTACCTAAGGTACCCCTGGCGCAGGCCAAAATATTTGAAGATGTGATATTGCCTGTTTTTTCTGAAAAATGTCTGAGTTGTCATAATCCGGAAAAAGCAAAAGGAAGTTTGATGATGGATAATGCTGCGGCTATCATTAAAGGAGGTAAAAGCGGAAAGTTGTTTGTATCTGGGAAACCGGAAATCAGCTTGTTGCTGGAACGGATCCACCTTCCTATGGACGATAAAAAACACATGCCCCCAAAAGGGAAAAATCAATTGAGTAATGAAGAAATAGCGCTTTTGAACTTGTGGATTAAAGGTAATGGGGAGTTAAAGAAGAAGGTGGTTGATTTACCGGCACAAGATTCTTTAAGGATTTTGGCAACTACCTTTTTGGCACCTCCTGCTGCTACTGAACAAAAGTATAGCTTTGCCGCTGCGGATGAAAAGACGATTGAAAAACTGAACAATAATTATCGGATTGTATATGCATTAGCGAAGGAATCTCCGGCATTGGCGGTGAATATTTACAATAAAAGTGTATACAAGCCTGAGGCATTGAAAGAGCTGGAAGAGATTAAAAAGCAGATTGTTTCCCTGGATCTGAAGGGATTACCGATTCGTGATGAGGAATTGAAAACTATTGCCCGTTTTGAAAACCTGAGAACGCTGAACCTTAATTTTACCAATATTACCGGAGTAGGGTTAAAAGATTTACAAGCTTTGAAACATTTAAGTACCCTGTCTTTATCGGGTACTAAAGTGAATTTTAGTACTGTGAAGCCTATAATGGGGATAAACAGTCTTAAAAAACTGATGTTATGGAATACCGGATTTAGTGATGCGGAGCTGCAGCGATTGCAAAAATCGAAAAAGAATCTTAGTGTAATCGGCGGTTTTAAAGATGACGGTAAAAATCCAATCCGGTTAAATCAACCGCGGATAATTAATGAGGTCGCTGTTTTCAAAACATCGCTGGCCTTGCTATTGAAGCACCCGATTAGTGGAGTTCAAATCCGCTATACTACAGATGGTTCGGAGCCTGACAGTTTGAAATCCAACCTGTTTGATAAACAGATTCTGCTCAATGAAAGTACCACCATTAAGGCGAAAGCTTACAAAGCTGGATGGTATGGAAGCGAGACCATTAGTACTAATGTCTACAAGAGTAGTTACAAAGCAGA
This sequence comes from Pedobacter nyackensis, assembly GCF_900176505.1. Classification (GTDB taxonomy): domain Bacteria; phylum Bacteroidota; class Bacteroidia; order Sphingobacteriales; family Sphingobacteriaceae; genus Pedobacter; species Pedobacter nyackensis. Next base: position 882,891 of record NZ_FWYB01000001.1, read on the forward strand.
CAGTATGCTGTTTCTGCTGCCGCCGGCTGATCAGTATAAGGCGGAGGCCGTAAAAGTTCTTTCCGATCATCAGTTTGGTGATTATGAGTTCAGTTCCGGTAAATGGGTTGGCTTTAGGTATAATAATCTGGAAGCTTTATTGTTTTTCAAGCGCCCCGTAATGATGCAGTCGGTAGTTTTAAATGTGATGAGGCAGGTTGGATCATATATTTTTCCTCCTGTAGCCGTAGAGATTTGGGGAGGTTCCGAAAAAAATAAGCTCCGTTTATTAGGTAGTGTAAAACCAGAAGCAACCAGGAAGGATGCAGAACGGGCCATGATAAAAGTAGAAGCGAAGTTTAAAACCCAAAGTATTTCCTATCTGAAGATTGTTGCTAAAAACTTGAAGAAACTTCCGATTTGGCATCCTGGTAAAGGAGAGCCTGCATGGGTATTTATCGATGAGATACTTTTGAATTAGAAAGATTAAAATTTTATATATTAGGGCCGTGCAGTCGTCTACAAATAAAGCTCAGCTATTCCCATCCAACCTTACTTTTTTAAACAAGCTAAAAAGTCATAATGACAGGGATTGGTTTAATTCCAATAAGGAGGAATTTCAACACGAACAGGGGATGGTTGTGGCTTTTGCAGAAGCATTATTACAAGAACTCAATATTCACGATGTGATAGAGACCCCTTCGGGTGCCAAAAGTGTGTATCGCATTTATAGGGATACCAGGTTTTCTAAAGATAAAACACCATACAAAACATATTGGAGTGGAAGCTTTAGACGTGCAACAAAATATCGTAGGGGTGGATACTATTTTCATATCGAAGCAGGTAACAGTTTCGTTGGGGGAGGTTTTTGGGGGCCAAATGCTAATGATCTGAAGCTGATACGAGAAGATATTTCATTTGATTCAGCACCATTGAGAAAAATCTTAAACAGTGCGTCATTTATTTCAACATTTGAAAAGTTAAAAGGAGAGCAATTAAAAACTACTCCTAAAGGTTTCGATGCGAATTCTGAGGCTATAGATCTTTTGCGCTTTAAGCAGTTTCTGCTTATCCGAAAGTTTTCTGATGAAGAAGTCCTAAGTGCAGATTTTCTAAAAGAGGTAGGGCAGACATTTAGAAATATGCGCCCGTTTTTTGACTATATGAGCGAGGTGTTGACGACTGATATCAACGGATTGAGCGTATAAATATTTGTTCTCTCCTTGAATTTACTAATCATTTAATCCCTTCCCTATTAGGATTTGCGGTATGTATTTTTCGACCCTCGACTCCCGCGTTTTGGATTGTTTGGGTTGAGAGAAGTGTAGAAGATATGCTCTTTGCCGTCCCGGCGTTAATGCTTCGAAAGCGGTTTTAATGGCCGGAATTTCATCTAATTTCTTTTGAAATTCTTCAGGGACGCCGAATTCTGCAGTCTTTTTGAATTCTACTTTCAAGCCGGCTTTTTCTACTTCAATCGCCTCATAAATATAGGCTTTCAGGGTGGCCTCATGCTCAGCTATTTCCTGAACATTGGTGAATCGAATCTGACGGGTCGCTTGCGTGTTCTCGCTTTGTCGGATTAAAATGCCGCTGGCATTATTTAGCAAGGCTCCTTTGAAAAATAAAAGCGCACAATATTCTTTAAATACATGTATTAATACGATGTTACTTTTTTGAAAAGTGTAACAGGGAGTACCCCATTTCAATTCTTCGTTCAGCCCGCAGTCAAGAACGATCATTCTCAATTTCTCCAGTTCTTTCTGCCACTTTTCGGTTTTACTAAAATAAAAATCGACCTTAGGATTCATTTTAAGCTTTGTTATTTATGTTCATTTAAATAATTTCTATCGTCCAGTCTGGCGTTTAGTTACCTTGCCCGCTTTATTTTTGTGGCTGGCCTTTGGAATTGCAGGTTCAGGTAATGGCTGAGTGAGTTTCCTGATATAGATGTGCTTGACATTCGATTTTCCACTTTCTCTTTCGTCCACTTCAAAACGGTTGGTGCTTTTTATTAAAGGCAGCAATTTAGAAAAACCATAATTCCTGGAGTCGAAATCCGGTTTTTTCTTCATCATTAGATTGCCAAAATCTCCAAGATACGCCCAGCCATCTTCATCTGCCAGATCAGTAATGCTATCTGCAAAGAGTCTGATAATTCCAGGATCAACTTTGTTCAAAGGTTGCATTTCCAGAGTTTTAATGCTTGCAGCAGTCTGTATTGTACTGTTGTCTTCCACAGGCAGCAGTTTTGGCTTCAGGATTTCAATATAGATGAATTTATCGCAGGCAGTGATAAAAGGAGCGAGGGTTTTCTTCTCACCGATACCAATTACTTTCATCCCTGCTTCCCGAAGTCTGGTGGCTAATCTGGTAAAATCACTGTCACTGGAAACGATACAGAAGCCATCCACTTTTCCCGTATAAAGGATATCCATGGCATCAATAATTAGTGCACTATCGCTTGCATTTTTACCGCTGGAATAGCTGTACTGTTGAATGGGGGTGATGGCATTTTCCAGCAGTACTTTTTTCCATCCCGAAACCGTGGGTTTGGTCCAGTCAGCATATATTCTTTTAAATGTTGGCGTACCGTATTTGGCGATCTCCTCGAACATCTCTTTGACATTGGCATAAGGTACATTGTCTGCATCTATTAGTACGGCGAGTTTTAGGTCTCTCTCGTTTTTCATAAGCCTGGTGCTGGTGATTTTCTTAAAGATAAGAATATCAAAATTAATTAAACATCCCCATAGGGATTACTGTACGTAAAGATAAGATACATGCCAGAATTTACTATTAATAAGTTGTGATCGTAACAATAAATAGATTTTGTTGTTAGTACAATAAAATAAATCTCAACTCATATGAATCACGAGAATAGAACAGATTTTACGGAAGTATTCAATGGTGATTATTGGCAAGGAGCACTTATTCAGCAATTACTTGCAGAGCATGAAATTCAGTCCTTTTTAAGGAATGCATTGATGGGAAGTTTAGAACCCTTTGCTGTTGTTGCGGGTGGTGCAAACCCAGTATCAATTGTCGTCCCAACCGATAATTATGAATCGGCCAGGAGCTTAATAAAGGAATATAACGAAGCTACTCCTGAAGATGAGCAACCATAAAAAATGGAACGGGTAGGGCCGTGGCCCTAATTATTATTCTTCTCTGTCCAGCACATGTTTGATTTTGTTCGCATTTTCCATTAACTCCGTAAGATACGCCCAATTCTCTTTTTCAATGCAGGATTTGAATTTTCTGAGCTGAGTAATGTGCTCATTTAATACATCAAGTACATTTTCCTTGTTCTGCTTAAAGATGGGCATCCACATAGCAGGACTACTTTTTGCCAGCCTTACTGTACTTTCGAAACCAGCACTGGCTAGTTCAAATATGGCATTTTCTTCTTTCTCTTTTTCCAATACGGTATTGGCCAAAGCAAAGGAAGTAATATGAGAAATATGACTCACATAGGCCACATGCACATCATGATCTATTCCTTCCATATACACATTGTACATGCCGAGCACGGTGTATAATTGTTCTACCGCGGCTAAAGCATCTTTATCGCTTTCTGATGCATTGCAGATCACATTTGCCCGACCAGTGAAAGCTTGGTCTGTAGCAGCTTCCGGTCCGCTGAATTCCGTACCCCACATTGGGTGAGAAGCTATATACCTGCCTCTGTTGGCATGCCCTTTTACTGCGTCCAATAAAGTCATTTTAGTCGAACCGGTATCCAGTACGATCTGGTGTTTTACCTGATCCAAAACCTGAGGTAATAATGCTGCACAGGCACTTACCGGTGCACTTAATATAATCAGGTCACTGTTGGCTATTGCATTGTCGAGGTCCGTTATTTCATCTATAATCCCGAGTTCGAGTGCTTTTTTTGTATGTGCCTCCTGGTTATCCACACCAAATACTTTTGTGGCAAAGCCTTTTTGCTTTAAAACCAAAGCCATGGAGCCACCAATAAGTCCAAGGCCGACTACTGCTATTTTCATTAGTATATATATGTTTTTTAATTGTTATGAAGCTTGCATAAGCTTATTTTTCACGAGTATCTATTTGTTTCTTGTGTTCAAGAGCTCGCAAGCTCGGTTCATTTCGGTTTGTAAGCGATAAGCTTATGCAGGTTTCATTATTTAATTCAATTATTAATGTAAGCGTTTTTAATGTTATTTACTGATTCGGGTTATTGCCTGTTCAAAACGGGAAAGATCGCCGCAAAGACTGATCCTGATGTATCGATTGCCCTGACTTCCAAATATACCACCCGGGGTTAGGAAAACGTTTGATCCATAAAGAACTTTATCGCTTAGCGCATAGCCATCTTCATATTGATCAGGGATTTTTGCCCACACAAATAAGCCAACTTGTTTAAGCTCATATGTACAACCCAGAATATCCAGTATTTGGTATACTTTAGCTCTTCTTTCTGAATAAATGCTATTAATATGACTATACCAGTCAGGCCCAAGGCTTAATGCCTTAGCTGCCGCGAGTTGCAGAGGCATGAACATACCACTGTCCATATTGCTCTTGAACCTTAATACTTCCTCGATCCGCTCTTTCGATCCGCAAAGCATACCGATCCGCCAACCTGCCATATTATGCGATTTGCTTAAAGAGTTTAGCTCCAATACGACTTCTTTGGCACCGGGTACCTCCAAAAGACTTACAGGATTATCATTCAGGATAAAGCTATATGGATTGTCATGCACCAGCAAGATATGATTCTCCTTTGCAAACTGTACCAGATTTTTAAACAAGTCGGCACTTATCGGTTGGCCTGTAGGCATATGTGGGTAATTCACAAACATCAGCTTCACCTTGCTCAGATCTGTTGCGGCCAAAGCCTCCAGATCCGGATACCAGTTCTGCTCTTCCTGTAAGAGGTAACTCACCGGTTTGCCACCTGCAAGTTTAACGGCACTGCTATATGTAGGATAACCAGGATTAGGGATTAATGCTTCATCACCTTCATTCAGATAGGTCATACAGATGTGCATGATGCCTTCTTTTGAACCCATAAGTGGCAATAATTCGGTATCAGGATCTAAGCTTACCTTATACCAGCGTTGATACCAGTCTGTAAAGGCTTGTCGCAATGCAGGTATGCCTTTGTAGCCCTGATAACCATGCACACCCGTTTTCCCAGCCTCTTCCTGCAACGTCCTGATCACATCGGGATGGGGCGGAAGGTCGGGGCTGCCAATACCTAAATTAATGATGTTCTTTCCTTCTTTATTCAGGGAATCAATTTCTCTCAGTTTTTGGGAGAAGTAGTATTCGCTAATTCCCTCCAGTCTTTTTGCAATCATGATTGAATATTATATATCAAGGTGATCATATATCGCTTTATCAATAAGGTTGAATATAATCCCCGGTGATTTTTTAGCCTAAAGTATTGATTTTTATTATAATATTGAACTGCTGGTTAATATTCGTTTCTTTTAATCGGAAAATGATATAGAGCGGGATATTAGTTACATTATATTTATACCGCAACATCCAGATACAAAGATTAAAATATGACCATAATAATTGATCAACATATAAAATTAGAGCTGACAGCGGAAAGACACGCGGTGGATTTATTCCATGCTGTAGATGATGATAGAGCGCATTTATCGGAGTTTTTACCCTGGGTGGAAGCTATGCAGTCGGTGGATGATTTCAAAGCATATATTCAGAACTGTGAGTCTATGCACCATCAGAAAATGGAAGTTAGCTTTGTGATCATGTTAGATGAGCAAGTGGTAGGCAGAATAGGACTGCATTATTTGAACATGGGCAATAGAAATGCGGCCATTGGATATTGGTTAAGTAAAGATGCTGAGGGGAAAGGAATCATGACGCGTTGCTGTACTGCGGTGATCAATTATGGTTTCGGTGAGCTCGGATTGCAACGAATTGAAATAAAAGCTGCAACAACCAACGCGAAAAGTCAGGCTATTCCAAGGAGGTTGGGCTTCCAGCAGGAGGGGGTTCTAAGACAGGCGGAACTGGTTGGTGAGAAGTTTCTGGATTTAGTACTATTTGCCATGTTGAAAGATGAATGGTTGGCGGCGACTACTTAGATTGTTTACCTTTAATGATTATGAATTCAATACCTATTCAAGTCACCGAGCTTTTAAATTACAGTTATTCATTAGCAAAATCTCTTCTGGAAGGACAACAGGAGTTCTTCCCATTTGGAGTATTTATGGACTATAGGGGGAATATCTCTCAAAGATTAGTTCATGATGGGGATGAGTTCCCAGTTAGCGAGGTGCTTATTGAGCATATACAAAAGGATTTCGATGATCAACTGGCTTCCAGAAATATAACGGCTTATTCAATCGTCTATAATGCCCGGGTTAAAAACGAACAATTTCCTGTTGGGATAGATGTAGTAGTAGCGAAGGTTAAAGGTATTTATGACGCTCTTGAGGTATATTACTTACCCTATCAAAAGATGGGTGACCAACTGGAATACCTGGAGCCATGGGGCGAAAAGATGTAGTGAGATCTATGCTTTTAGCAAACCATAGATCTCACTATCCAGGAACTTGCCCTCGAAGTAATAATCTTCTCTGAAATATGCTTCTTTAACAAAACCATGCTTCAATAGCAATGAACGGGAGGCTTCATTTGCAGGATTGATATTTGCGCATATGGAGTGTAGTTTTACGTCGTTAAATCCGAAATCAATCACTTTGCTCAGGGCCTCAGAGAGGATGCCTTTTCGCCAGTAATCAGGCTGCAGCATATAACCAATCTCTGCTCTATGATTGGGTAGATCTGTTCGCCAAAAGCCCAGGTTCCCGATCATTAACTCTGGATTTGATTTTAAAGTAATAGCCCAGATCAGATTGGCCCCTTTATTGAAATTGTCATTAATGCTTTGTATGACCTGCTGTGATTCTTCTACATTTTTTGGGGTCGGGCGGTCAATATAACGCATAACCTGTTCATTGGTACGCAGATCGTAGAGTACAGGAGCATCAGAGATGCGTTGTTCGCGTAAAATAAGACGTTCTGTTTCGAGTTCAGGTAGTTTCGGTAGAATGATGTTGAGCATGATAAGTTTAATTTTTAGAAAGCTTCTCTACAGCTTGTGGTAATGAGGTTAAAAAGTTAACCTGTCTGCCTTTGTTGCTTTCATAGATGAAATCTTTAATACTTTGCCCCGGGTAACTGCTGAACTCGCCAATGATGACTAGCTGTACACGATAATTGGAGAACTTTTGAAGAATCTCTCCAGCTATACCGGTTTTTAGGTCGAAGAAATTGGGCGCAATATTCTTTTCGTAAACAATAATTTTATCAAATTCCTGATAGTAGAGATCTGCCAGCAATTGCAACCCATCCTCAGGATTGCTGATCAGGACATCTTCGGAGATGACTTCGGCTATTTTACTTGAATCAGACTGGTGAACTTCAATATTCATGGCGTAATTGATTTTCTTTTGCGCAAAATAGACATTATTTCAAATCAAAAAAAGGCCTGGAATGTTATCTTATCTATGCATAGAATAAAAGTAATCAAAGGAGACATTACCAGTATAGCTGTTGATGCGATAGTGAATGCGGCGAATTCTTCTTTAATGGGAGGTGGTGGCGTGGATGGAGCAATACATCGGGCAGGTGGACCTGCTATTCTTGAAGACTGTAGAAAAATCGTTGCTAAACAAGGTGGTTGTAAAACAGGAGCAGCAGTGATTACTGGTGCGGGTAGGTTACCAGCTAAATATGTAATTCATACTGTAGGTCCTGTTTATAATTCAGGAAAGGGGAAAGTAGCAGAACTGCTGGCTTCTTGTTATCAGGAGTCCTTAAAACTGGCTGTTGCAAATCATTGTAAGACCATAGCATTCCCAAGTATCAGTACTGGTATTTATGGTTATCCGAAGGCTCAGGCTGCAGTAATAGCTATGGATACGGTTAAAACCTTTTTAGCTGAAGATCATGAGATCGAAGAAGTGGTTTTTGTTTGTTTTGATGACGAGAATTACGATTTGTTGAAAAAGGAGTCAGGCTGAGGTTTTGCCCTAAAAAAAAATACATATGGATACAATATTTTTAATGTACCATCGTATTATATACGAGAGCGTTAATTTAGATGAGCGGGGAAAGGTCGGTAGGATCGTTCCCCGCTTTGTTTTATTTAAATTTTATTCTTTTTCAATTCCTTCGCTACTCCCTTAATGAACAAATAATTTACTGTCCCGCCAATAACAGCGCCTACCACCGGGACTAACCTTCGACTTGCTTTGGAGCCAAGATTAACCAGGATTTTCTCCGCAACTTCTTCCATGATGTTCTTACTGATGGCCAATTTTGTATCGGCCTTAAGAGAGGATGCTACAATCTTGAAAAAGTCTTCAAAACTGATTTTGTACTTCCCTGTGTTGTGGTAAGAAATAGCGAGCGTTACCCTGAACTGCTGAGTAATCAGGTTGATCAGGTCCAGGGGTGTGCCAATCAGCATAGTGCTAATTCCACCTACACCGGTAACCACACCAGAGCCTGCAGCCATTAATGCACATTGATTGATAAACTTATCAATACCCATGGTATCAACACCCTTTTTGATGCCTAACTGGTCGATCTGATTAAAGATCTTCTTAAAACCGCCTTCGGCTAGGTTTTTAAAGGCTTCCCGGACATCCGTTCTCATTTTTTTAAAATTAACCCGTTTTAACGATGGTAAATTCATGGTCTTTTGATTAGCTATCATTAGGAGTACTACTTTCATGCCAGAGCTGATGCTGAGGGCGGATTCTTTGCTGCATGCCCTTACAGGAGCACAAAAATTATTAAATTGCGCCAATTATGACAGAAAACGAATTTTTAGTGTATTGCCAGAATCAGGTTTCTGGTCCCTTAAAAGATGAGGATATCGTGCTGATGTTAACTGCCTGGGGTAGTATTAAATTTACCCAGGGTTATAATAAGGCATTAGAAGATAATGACTTGGTAGAGGGAGATAAATAACTATAAGTACTCAAAATCCTCGGTCTTTGGGAAATTTTCCAGTCCGGAAAGTATCGCATCTGGTACAGGTCTGGCTAATTTCCTTTTAACCGTATCAATCCAACTCCCTTCAACTTTGATAATGGCATGGAGTTTATCCTGCTCCGAAAGAAATTCGTGTTGAATGATCCAGAACGAGCCATCCCTTTTCATCTTTAGAAGTTTAGTGATGATATGTACCTTCGAGTTAAGATGAATCTCTCTTCTGAACTCACATTGCTCCTTGAAGAGAACCGGACCAACATTTTGCGCTTTCATCATGTCTATAGTGATGCCATATTGATCTAATATCTCTATACGCTCTTGTGCAGCAAGATCGTAGTAACTACTGTGTCGAAGATGAAAATTAGCATCTAAATCTGACCATCTTAAGCTTAGGTTTTTCATTAGTGTATAATTATTCGTTATAGGGTTTGTTTTTTATTGGTTATGAAGCTATCATAAGTATATTAAATTGCTATTTGTAAGCGGTATGCTTATGATGGTTTCATAATTATGGGTATGCTGCTTCTGATTACAATATAGGTATAATAGTAAAAAAGCCATTCCTGATTTTAACAGGAATGGCTTTTAGTATTTATACAGCCAATTTTTCCATTGACAATGATAAGGCATAATCTGTTAAGAACTCATCAAATTTCGCTCTGCTGATACCCGGCATGCAGATCAGGTGGCTCATGCCATCTTCTGTAGCCAGTTGCCATTTTACTTTTAGAGCTAAAGAGGGGGCAGGGAACACTACTGTTAGGGCCGATGGATTGCACCAGGCATCAACACCCATTTCTTTAAGTCGGCCAAGCACATACTGTGCGGTTTCCAAACTCTCTATCGCGCGTTTTTTCAAACCTTCTATACCCAGTTTTTTAATAGCATACCACATGAATATAGGACTGTGGCCATTTCTACTTCCGGTGATAGTTGTATCTACGGTGCCAATATAAGGAATAGCCTTGCCTATGCGTTCTTTGTAATTTTTCTTTACCAGCACTACACCACAAGGAATAGGTGAACCAATAAATTTATGTCCGCTTATGGCCAGACTGTCGCAACCATATTGAAAATCAAATCCCGGTTCAAGGTTTAACAATGCATTGTAAGTTCCTGCCAGTGCGGCATCACAATGAATATATTGATTTTTTACAGCCAGAGAAGCCAGCGTTTGTTTAATACGACTTAGATCATCCTTAGCTTCGGTCATCGTAGTGCCGATATTGGCTAAAATAATGACAGGCTTATCCCGGTTCATCTGTACCATCTGGCGCAAATCTTCATAGTCCATTTCGCCGTTTTCCTGTTTGCGGATAACGATGCTCTGGCAGTTCAGCAATTGAATGTTTTTTTGCACACTATAATGTGTAGCCTCTGAATAATAAACTACTCCGTTTGGATAGAGCTCACGTGCCACATACAAACCATACAGGTTTCCTTCCGAGCCGCCATTGGTTACATATCCCCACCAATTGTCGGTCGGTGCATGGAATAAATCCGCAAAAAAACGAAGAACTTCCTGTTCAAGAGATCTGGAGTTCAGGTCGTAAGTTGATTCCACCTGTGGATCACCCACGTTATTTAAAGGAAGTTTTAATAAGGGGTAAAGTTCTGAATAATCAAAATCCTGTGCTATAGGATAACCGATAAAATATTTAGAACGTTCTTCCGCCTTTTTCATGTAGGCATTTAATCTTTCACTATCAGTTTTTTGAAGCATTATTTCTTAGTATTTGGTATTGCAAAATTGAGAAATTGTGGATTAATTGTCTACTAATAAGAAATATTCAGGAAATACTTCTGTTAATATGTATTTGATCAGATTAAATAACTTATTTTGTTCTTTAAATCTTCATTTAAAGGAAATACTATGGCATCGGCACTAGACTTAATGGATATAAAAATCCTAAACCTCTTGCAAAGAGACTCATCCCTGCATGTAAAGGAAATCGCAAGTCGGATCGGACTCAGTCAATCACCGACCTATGAGCGTATTAAGAAGCTGGAGAAGGAGGGGTATATTGATCGGTACGTAGCGCTGGTTAACCGCGAGAAGCTTGGAAAGCATTTGATGGTTATTTGTACCGTAACGCTTAAAGAGCAGTCTATCGCTTCTTTAAAGGAATTTGAGCAATCCATCATTAAGTTTAAAGAGGTGCTTGAAGTATTGTGTATCGCCGGAAGTAGCGATTATCTTCTTAAAATAGCTGTGGAAGATGTAAATACTTATCATACGTTTGTAATTGAACAAATATCATCTATTGCAAACATATCTAATCTGAGTAGTAGCTTTGTGCTGAAGGAGCTTAAAAAAGATACAGCGATTGAAATAGGGTAGGATAATAAATCACTATTACTATGAGATACGAAGCACAAATAAACTTATATCCAGATTAAAAACACTAGATTGTTATTAATGCATCGGTAGGTGCAGTGTTGTTATTTATTAATCAAGCGTCTTATGGAGCAATCAGATCTTTCCGAACAAAAGTTCAATACCATTTTTACTTATGCGCCGATGGGATTGGCTGAAATTGACCAGGATGGCAAAATGATAAGGTTGAATTTAATGGGGCAGGCCTTACTAAATCCTATATGTGAGATTTACGAAATTGATGCAGAGAATATTTACCCAATTCTGGACCGTATCTTCCCGGGGATTTCCCAGAAAATTCGGGATTACAAAGAACCCATGGGGCAGATCATTTACAACCATTTGCATAATTTTAAACTACCTCTTCCAAACAACCTATCTGAAAAGCATTTCCAGTTCAACGTTACTAAAATGTTTGAGGATTGTATCATCGTTGGCTTTGAAGACCTTACCAATAAGTATCTGGAAGAAAAAGCCATGCAACAGGCTAATCTGGATAGTGCCGTGGCACAGGGGAAATTCGAAATTGCATCTGAAGTATTGCACGATATAGGTAATGCTGTAGTTGGTTTTGGCTCTTATTTAACACGTATCAGTCGTTCCATGGAACAGAACAATGTGGCGAACCTGCAAAATGTAGTCCTGTTCCTAAAAGGACAGCAAATTGCTTTAAGCACCGTGTTGGGGCAGGAAAAGGCAGAAGCGCTGGTGAATTTAATGGAAGGGATTGCCAAAACGCAAAAAGATAGCTACGAAGAAACCAATGGCTCCATTACCGAACAGCTCAATATCATCAGCCATATTCAGGAAATCCTGGCCATACAACGTCACTATGTAACTGGTCATGGTGCACCGGAACGCAAAGCGGTTAACCTGAAAGAGATTGTTCACGATTGCCAGTCTATGCTATTCGCTTCTTATGATAAAAAGGGGATTGCCCTTAGTTTTAATGCTGCTGAGCAAATGCCAATGATTAAAGGTGATCGCACCAAATTGATGCAGGTGATTTTAAACTTGCTGAAGAACAGTGTAGAGGCAATTGACATGGATGCTCCCCAAAAGAGAATTACTATTGATTTACAGTTTAAAGATAAACTGCTACAACTACGCATACAGGATACCGGAAAGGGTTTTGATACCCATACGGCTGCCAGGATTTTTGAGCGGGGATTTACAACTAAAGACACAGGGACCGGTCTGGGTCTGTACAATTGCAGGTCTATTATAGAGAGCCATGCAGGCTCCATAGATGTGCATAGCGAAGGCACTGGCCAGGGTGCAACTACCCTGATCAGGTTTGCCAGCTAAGTTTATCAATTCATCTCCCTAAATATTTTATAATGAGCCAAGTAAATACATCCGTATTAGTAATCGACGATGAAGAAATGGTACGTGATAATATTGAAGAAATATTGTTGCCCCGGAAAGTTGCCGTAATAGACAGTAAGATTAGTAAAGCAGCTAGCATTTTATTTGATACCCCACAAGAAATACTGATTCCTCGCGCCAGTAAAATCCCTGTTTTTACTGTTGACAAAGCTGCCAATGGAATGGATGGGGTGGAAATGGTAAAAAAGGCGAAAGCTGCAAACCGGCCCTATGCGGTAATTTTCCTGGACATTAGGATGCCTGGTTGGGATGGACTGGAAACGGCTATGCAAATCCGTAAACATGACAGCCAGGCGGAAATTATTTTTATCACTGCTTACAGCGACCGCTCCATAGAGGATATTGTAGATAAGGCAGGGCAAAATGTAGGTTATCATTGTAAGCCTTATGCAGCAGAGGAAATAATATTGCTGGCCACCAAAGCAATAACAGATTACGACCGATTGCGTAGCCTGGAGAAATTGATTGAATCGATATCCTCAATTGGTTTAAACGAGCACCAGTTAAACGCTTTGCTTAAGAATATTTTGGAACAGCTGGCTATGTCCCTGGGTACAGATATGGCTTTACTGGGTAAATTAAATGAAGATTTTAGTTACGAAAAAATACTTTCCATTGGTGCGATTGATTCAAAGATAAATCTGGATGAGCTGATTACCAGGGTGAAAACTATTGAAATTGAGCCGGATGAGGTAGTGCAGCAGGAGGAACTTGTACTGGCACGGCTAGATAGTTACTCGGTTTTTGCCGTACTACAAAAACAGGAGAAGCTGAAAACAGAGAAAATGTATTTGCTTAAATTGTTTGTAAAAAATGCGGCACAGGCCATTAGAAACGCAGAACTAACCGAAAAACTAATCCAAAAAGAAAAACTTTCTATCGTAGGAAAGGCTATCGGTATGGTGATGCACGATCTGCGTTCGCCCATCAAAAATATGAGGATCATCACTACGATGATGCAGGAAGAAAATGACCCAAAGGATTTGATCCCGATGCTGGATCAATGTGCAGTGCAGGCCTCCGAAATATTCGAAGACTTTTTAGATTTTATTAGGGAAAGCCCGGTGAAAAAAGAAACCGTAAACCTTAAACACGTAATTGATGCGGCGGTGAACCTTGCACTGGGTGCTGGTAACCAACAGCAGGTAGTTATTCATACGGATATTCCTGCTGACCTGGTTGCACAGCTTGATGAGCGGAAAATAAAAAGGGCAGTAATGAATTTGTTAAACAATGCTCTCGAGATCCTCCAAAACAAACAGATAGCCGATCCTGCTATCGGAATTAAAGTAAGTACTGATGAAATAAAAGATCAGTTGACTATCATCATCCGGGATAATGGACCTGGAATTGATCCAGAAATTATTAAAACAGTTTTTGAGGCCTTTGTGACCACAAATATAAATAATGGAACCGGACTTGGGCTGGCGATTGTAAAACAATGCATTACCGCACATCGTGGCACCATCGTTGCAGGTAATGACGAAGGAGCTGTTTTCACTATCCATCTCCCCCGTAAATGAACATCACTAGTCCGTAACCAGTTAGTCCTTTCAGCAAGAGATTAACTCTGCCAGATGCCAATTATTTTCACGCTGACTAAAAATGTAATATGTTAACGCTAGAAAATGTAACCACTGTTTTTAGATCTTCTCCAAATGGTTATATGGTGCTGCTACCCAATAGGCCTTATTTTACAATTGCAGCTGTAAACAAGCCATTTCTTGATGTATTAAAGGCCAATCGTGTTGATCTGGTTGGAAAAGGAATTTTTGAAACCATTTACGATAGGCCTGCCATTTGGGGCCCAAAGGGAATGAAAAGTCTGAAAAATGCACTGGAACATACGATGCAGTCTAAAAAGGCCTCCAATTATAACGTGGCAGACTGGGAAATTAATACCTTTCCATTACTGGATGATGAAGAAAAGATAAAGTTTATTGTTCACAATCTGACTGATACCACTAACTATGACCAACAAACAGCGTTAAATAATACGCTTCTGATTCAAAACAGTTTTCAGCACCCCCTTTTCAATGATTATCCTGATGCAGTTTTTACGCTTGATCCCGAAGGAAATTTCCTTAGCGCCAACAAAGCGTTAATTGATCTGACTGAATGTAGGGAGGAAGAGCTATTTAAGCTTTCCTTTACACCGTTTATAGCACCTGGAGATGTTGAAAAAGCGCATGATCATTTCAAAAAGACCATTCAGGGCGAACTCCAGAATTTCGATATCAGGATTATCAGTGCAAAAGGCATGCATCGGATGCTAAATGTGACCAATCTTCCTATTGTAATTAATCAGGAAGTAATTGGCGTACATGTGATCGCTAAAGACATCACTGCTATTACTAAAACACAAAAACAATTGGACGATTACCACTATAGGATATCGGACATTCTGGAAAGTATTACAGATGCCTTTATTGCGTTGGATAGAGATTTAATTGTGACCTATTGGAACAAGGAAGCAGAGCGGCTATTGCTCATGTCCCGGGAGCATATGATAGGAAAAAATATTTGGGAGGTGTACCAGGATACCATCCCAACAAAGTTTTATTCTGAGTATCGCAGAGCGGTTGATGAAAATATTTCAGTAAGGTTTGATGAGTATTTCTCACGCTTAAAGATTTGGGTTGAGGTATCTGTATTTCCTTCTGAGGAAGGTTTGTCGCTTTATTTTAAAGATATTACCAAAAGAAAACATGGAGAAGAACAGCTGCAGCAGGAAAAAGAAAAATACCTGGAACTGTTTAATCTTAGTCCATTGCCCCAATGGGTATTTGATGCAGAAACCCTTCAATTTTTAGATGTGAATAATGCCGCAGTTAAACACTATGGTTATAGTAAGGAAGAATTTTTGGAGATGACCATAAAGGACATCAGACCGGCAGCGGATGTTAAACGATTGGGGAAAATACTGAAGATGACCTTTAACACGGGTATATTCCAGGCGAGAATGGTAAGGCATCTGAAAAAGTCCGGAGAACTTATGCACATTTGTGTAGAGGCCAATGCGGTGACTTTTGAAGGTAAGGCTGCTATGCTGGTACTGGCAATTGATTATACAGAAAAACTGAAATCTGAGCGTGCCCTGGCCGCAAGTGAGCAGCGGTTTAAAGCGCTTGTACAGGATGGATCTGATTTAGTAGCCATACTAGATCCTACTGGCAATTATAAATATGTTAGTCCTACCTCGAAATCTATTTTGGGAATAGATCCTGAACTGCTTATAGGAAAAAATGTGTTTGATTTTATTCATAAAGATGACAAAGGAAAGGTGATTAGTGACTTTGGTTTGCTGACTGAACAAAAAAGGATTAAAATTATGCCTTTCCGTTTTAAGGGTTTTAACGGTCAGTATCATTGGATAGAGACCATCATTACGGATATGACAGAAGATCCTGTTGTTGCTGGTATAGTGGCCAATTCAAGAGATGTAACCCTGCGAATGGAAGAAGAACTTAAAACCCAGAATGGCATTGACCGTTTGCGGGAAATTGCCTGGATGCAATCCCATGAGGTGAGAGCCCCTTTAGCATGTGTTATGGGGTTATCCAAAATCCTTTTGGATAATAAGGAAGACGAAAGTTCAAGGAAGGAATCTTTACAGCATCTTATGCGTTCGGCGGGTGAACTGGACTCCATTATCAGAGAAATTATAAAGAAAGCTGAAGATTTACCTACAGGCCTATAAGTCTTGATTAAGGGGCTCTACTTATCAAAAATAGCAGTTGAATGAAACTTATTATAACCTTCCGGTAGCGTATTAATAACCTATGATTGATTAAAGAGTACAGGTATGTTTTAAATAAAAAAGGGAGGATTTAAAAAATCCTCCCTTTTGTGGAGCCGAAGGGGTTACAGTCGCACAGTTATTACCTATTTTAACTTACCTTGAAAACTTGAAAATTAATTCATAAACATCTTGTTATTAGGATGTTGTGTTTTTATTGTTCCTTCTATGTCTATGTGTTTCGTTAATTTTGTAATTATGTGCTTTAACAAATTCTGTCCCTGGATTTCATTTTTTAGTGAAAAAAGGTGAAATCTCTTGCGTTTTGAAGGTCACTTATCGAACACTTAAATACTAGATGTTGAGATCAGTTTTTAATTAAGATTTAATTTTTAGAAATATGTAGAATTTTCTTAATTCTACATACTTCAGTCATCATGTTTGGAAATCTGATTGCTTATGTTTGTGTAAGTCTAAAGGGACTTATAGCTGTTTACTTTACTAAAAATAAAAATGCAACTTATAATACTCGGAAAAAACTCAGACGACAAGGGGACGCAATTGGAAAAACTTACATCATCGATTTTAAGAGAACAAGGCTATACCGAGGTTCATACAAATGTTGTAAGGGCCGGAGCAAGCGAAGTTGACATTACTGCTATCTTTTCACAGCAATATTTTGGGACTACCTTGATCAGAGAGGTAATTGGCGAATGTAAGGCATACAGTAAGCCGATCTCTCTTCCAGACTGGCTTAAGTTTCTGGGCAAAGTGTTTTCAGAAGAGATAAACGATAAAAAAATACAGGGTTGTTTTATTGCCCTGTCAGGGGTTAACGGTAATGTCACAGGGCATTACAATACAATCAAAGCTAAGAGTGTATATTTCGGGAAAAGTGGTTCTTCGTCACTTTTGGTGAAAACCCTAAAAGATAAAATCATAGACTTTGCATTCTAAGCATAGTGATAACTTTTGGAGCGACAGAATCGATATGGTAAATAATGCAGGACGAATCCTTCACCAAAAGTGACGAAGAACCACTATGCAGCGGAATATCCACGGAATTAAGTGTCAGTTTAAATGCGGAACGAATGACCACTTTTGGCGAAATACCCAGTAAGCTACTGATTATTGGTTAAAAGCCGATATGTTGATGACATTTTATATATTTGATTACCTAAAAAAATGAACTATCAAGATTTAACCGATGTCGAGCTTTTGGCCTTAATGAAGGACGATGATGAAAAGGCTTTTGAAGAGATTTATTCGCGTTTTCATGATTTTTTATATACATATGCATTTAAATTAACTGGTGAAGAAAATGAAACCAGCGATATCTTACAGGTTCTTTTTGTAAATCTATGGACTAAAAGACATCATCTCGAAATATCAGGAAAGTTAGTTAATTATCTACATCAAGGAATTAAGTATGGCTTCCTTAATGAAGAGCGTAGACGTGCCACGCTGAGTAAATATCAGGAAAGTCTTAAACAGTATTTGAGTGAAGGTTATACACATACAGAAGAACAACTATTCGAAAAGGAACTTGTAAATCGCTTACGTAAGATTGCAGAAGAAATACCTGGAAAAGGGGGACAGATATTTTTGATGACATATTTTGATAATCTAAGTGTTTCTGAAGTTGCAGAAACGCTTGGTATTTCAGAGAAAACGGTAAGAAACCTACAATCAAAAGCTACAAAAGATGTGCGTTTGAAATCAGGATTAAGTATAGCTTTATTCTTTTTGTCGACTGGCCTCTAACCATTAGGCATATATCCTACAAGCCAGTAATTTCCAATAATTCATTCTTTTCAAAAAAAAATAAAATAAATCGGGATTATTTGTGGTCATGTGTTTCTTAATATAAAGGGGAAAACACTATTATCTAAAAGCGATATGCAAGAAGAAAGGATAAACGAGCTTATAGCAGCTTATTTGGAGGGTAGGTGTACTCCCGAAGAAAAGGGACTTATTGAAGGACATTTTATAAGGTATCTAGATAATTCTTCATATCGACCTTCTGTTAGTCAGCTAGAAACCTCTTTTAAGAGAACCTATAATAATATCGTAGAGGAAATTAAAAAGGAACCCGTAAAACAGCAAACTACTAAAAGACTTTATCTGAAATGGATCGGATATGCTGCCGCAGTTTTTTTTACTATAGGTTTATCTACATTTTTATCTATTCATTTTAAAGGTAATACCTTAAATCAAAGTGCTAAACAAGTTAGTGTTGAGCCTCCTATTGGTCCTGGTCAGGAAAGAGCTACCCTTACCTTATCTAATGGTAAAGAAATTGTTTTAGATAGGAGAAGTAAAGGGGAGGTGCTTGCGGATCAGGGACTTGAAATCATTAAAGGAAATGATGGGCAACTTGTCTATAAAGTGATAGATGGTCAGGTAAGTGCTATAGGAGAGAATACATTGAGTACTAATAAAGGAGAGACATATGCTGTTGTATTGTTAGACGGAACCAAAGTATGGTTGAATGCTTCATCTTCCTTAACCTATAATACTGCTTTCTTTAAGGAAGGCAAAAGAAGTGTGAAACTTAAAGGAGAAGGATACTTTGAAGTTGCGAAGGATAAGCATAGACCGTTTATCGTAGAAGTCAATCAGACAGTAGTAAAGGTATTTGGAACCCATTTTAATATTCATGCTTATGAGGATGAAAGTGTGATGAAAGCTACCTTATTAGAAGGATCTATTGGCATGAGTAAGGGGACTGAGAGTTCTTTATTGAGTCCCGGTGAAGAAGCGAGTGTGCGTAAAAATAGTACTAAGATTACAGTGAAAAAAAGCATCAATTTGAGCGAAGCTATTGCCTGGAAAAACGGCTATTTTCAGTTTGATAATGCTGATGTTCAATCGGTCATGCGGCAGTTAGCAAGATGGTATGACATCAATGTAGTTTATCAGGGAGAAATTCCAACGGTAAAGTTTAAAGGCAAAATACAACGCAATCTCGATTTATCTTACATACTTGAGTATCTTAAAAACGACATTCATTATGAAAGAAATGGTAATACTATCATTATTAAGCCCTAACGATTGCCTATGAGATAAATAGATACGAAAACTATTTTTTCTTCGCCTCGGGGCGTTGATCTAAACTAATACCATTTATTTTAGGCCATAAAAAACCGCCTCGTGGACTAGACGAGACGGCATAATTCGGTCTGGTAAAATGGTACAATTCTTCACCATTGTTTATTTTTTAACCTAAACCAATTAAAGGTATGATTTTAACCAAATTAAACCAGCGTATTCTCGTTCAAAAAAAGAAAAAACGAAGTAAACGCTTAAACAAACTATTGCTAAGTATGAAATTAATCATTCTAATGGTTTTTGCCACAACTCTGCAGGTCAGTGCAGAGACGTTTGCACAAACTATTTCCTTCACAGGTAAGAAGGTCAGTATTGAGACTATATTTGAAAGTGTCGAAAGACAATGTAACTATGTTTTCTTTTATAACGCTGAATCATTGAAAAATTCCTCACCTGTATCTGTCAATTTGAAAAATGTGTCAATTGAAACTCTACTACAGGAAAGTTTGAAGAATCAGCCTATTCGCTATTACATAAAAGACCATACGATTTTCATCGTGCGAAAAGAGGCTACAGTCTCTGCAGAAGAAAGAGCAGCTGTTTTTTTCCAATCTCAGCAAAAAAGTACCATAGAAGGGAATGTGAAAGGTGAAGATGGAAAAGCAATTAAAGATGTAAGTATTAAGGTGAAAGGGACCAACAGAGGTACAGTCACAGATATGAATGGTAACTTTTCTATTAAAGCTGAAAAAGGAGATGTTTTATTAATTTCATCTTTAAACTATCGTAGTAAAGAGGTTATTGTTGGTAACGATTTTCTATCTATTCGTTTGGAATCTTACGTGAATCCTTTGGAGGCAGTTGTAATTGGTGGAAACTTAACTGCAACCAAACGTAAGGCAGATGTGTCTTCTATAACCACGCTTACAGCAGAGCAGTTGCAAAGATCACCTTATCAATCTGTAGATCAGGTTTTGACGGGCTTGGTTCCGGGTGTTTCAGTGGTGAGGTCTTCAGAAGGTGGAACATATAGTTCCCAAGGTAGTGTTCAGATTAGAGGGGCAGCAGGCGTTGGTATGGGAAGTTTGTATTCAGGAAAAATTGCTGTTTATGTAGATGGAGTTGAAATGCCAGGTGGTTCATATTTTCTATCCACACTTGATAAAAATATTGTTGACCGGATAGAGGTAGTGAAAGGGCCTTCAGCAGCAACACTCTATGGTAGTGGGTCTAATGGAGGAGTGATTTTAGTTTATACTAAAAAGGGGAAGAAAGATCTGATGTCTATCGACGCAGGTGTTTATGCCGGCTGGTATGATTCAAAATGGCAAGATAAGAAACCTTTCAGGCACATGGAGAATTTTAATATCAAACAAGGTTTCGCTAAAGACTTTGTTTATAATATTGGAGGAAGTCATGAATCTGCACAAACTTACCAACCCGGTGGTCTGAACAGAACGGATAATCTTTTCGGAAACTTAACTTATTCCAAAGGTAAATTCGATGTAACACTTGGAGGACGTTACAACAATACCTATATAGAACCCTCTCGTAATGCAAGATATGACACTTCAAATGTGGCTTATTTTAATAAGGTAGGTAGGAAGTTACTGGATACCATCAATTATTACGAACAGGCAAGTAAATCAGCGAGTCTTAACCTAGGTTACAAGGCAAGCGATTTCTGGAAGCACAATTTAGTGATGGGATATTCTTCGGCATCTTATAAATCTAGAAACAGAGAGAAATATGCATTTACACCAGGTAATTCAGTGTCAGATAACTTATATACAGAGCCAACAATAAGATATTTTAACGCTTTAGAGCTCGGGAATAAAGAAGCGTTCAGTGTTAATCTACTTACAGGTGTTGAATATAAAAAGCAGGTATATAAGAATATGTTTAATTATCAACCTAGTGGTAAAGCAACTGTATATGCAGATGATGTGCAAGAAACAACAGGGCTTTTTGGACAATTATTACTCGGTTTTAAAGATAGATACTTTTTAACGCTTGGAGCTCGAGAAGATTGGGATAAAAATATAGGCTCAGGCCATGTTTTTTCACCTAGACTTGGATTCACAACCAATTTTACGCTGAATGATTTTATGGTAAAACCAAGGGTAAGCTGGGGTAAAGGTACAACTGCGCCTTTGGCTGATTACAGACATTTTGCCGGGCCAAATCCTAGTAATGGGAGTTATAGGATTGACAATCCCGATATTAAATCTCAAGAGCAAGCCGGTTGGGATTATGGTTTAGAAGTATATTCTAATTCAGGCAATTTAAAATTTGAAGCTGTATATTATAATAATATAATTTCTAATGCTTTTTCCAATGAATTTAAAAATGGCGTAGTAACACCTGATCCGAATGTTACGACTACATGGAAGGTTATCAACATAGGTAAAGTAGCCAACAGTGGTTGGGAATTCTCAGCAGATTATAAGTGGAATATATTTTATATTAATGCAAATTATAGCATTATAAATTCAACGTTAAAAGAATCCCAAAAGACATTGGATCCTAATTATGATTACCCACTGGTGGGAGAGAGAACTTTTAATAATCCCAAAAGTATTGTAGGTGCAGAATTGGGTGCTAATCTACCTAAACTTTTTAGAGCCAGAGATAGGTTTGTTGTTAGCGTTAATTTGAGTCGACAAAGTGATATTGTGGGCTCTGATGAATACAAAAGTAATATGATTTTTGCTTTTGGAGGTAAATATAGTCCACGAAATACAATGACTGTATTCCCAGGTGCAAATATCTATAATATTAACTTGGCGTATAGCATTACTTCAGTATTGGAGTTTTCTGCCCAATGCCGAAACTTAACCAATAATATTGATCCTATGCATTTTGGCAGAACAAGTGTAGGTAGGGGATGGTTGTTTGGTCTGAAATACAATTTCAACAATTTTGTAAAACAATAATTATAATGAGTAGGGTTATTTATCAATCATTTTGGTGATGATAGGTAACCCTATTTTTAAAATGATTAGCAATGAAAAAAATATTAATATTACTTGCTTTATTATCGACAATTTTTCAAAAAGGAATTGCTCAACAGGAAAAACAACTCATCATCAAAGGTGATGTAAGTAGGGTTAAAGAGCATATAGAACAAGTGAAAATTTATGTAGGTAAGGCATGGGATTCTTGCAAGGTTGTTAATGGAAAGTATTCTTTTAACATTAAGTCCCATAAACCTTCTGCTATGGTGATAGATTTTTGTCCAAAAATCGGAGTATTCCCTTTAACAAGGGATAAAGTTACGGAAAAGTATCGCCACAGATTATATTTAGAGCCAGGTGTAGTAATAATTACCTGCATAGATTCGCTTTTCACTTGTAAAACGGAGGGTTCGAAGTACAATTTAGCATTTCAGGATTTTAGTAGGAAAAGAAAGGCCCGATTAGATCTACTAAATTCCATTAAAAATGAAATAGAAAAGGCTGAAAGAGATAATGATACAACTAAATCGAAAAGTCTTCGAGCAGATTATAGAATTAAATACGATGGTATTGATACTGAATTTTGTTGTGATTATGCTTTAAGTAATTCCAATAGTCCAATACTGTTTTATATACTGAAAGAAGCGGCAGGTTATCCTTTTAATGCGGAACGGGTAAAGCCTGTTTTTAAAAAATTACCGAAGCATATTCAGCAGTCAACAAAAGGTAAAGATTTTATTGAAAGAATTGGGAACTCTTTTAAAGTGGGAATTGGAAAAATGGCTCCCACCTTTACACAAGCAGATACTTCCGGAAATCTAGTTAATCTTTCTGATTTCCGCGGTAAATATGTATTGCTGGAGTTTTGGGGCAGTTGGTGTGTTTTCTGTAGATTGGAGACGCCAAATATGTTGCAGGCCTTTAAAAATTACAAAGATAAAGGGTTTACGATTTTAAGTGTAGCTGCTGATGACAGTAAGAAAAAGTGGATGGATGCTATCCATGAGGATAAAACAGGCGTATGGACGCATATATCAGATTTGAAAGGTAGCAGCAATGGAGTCGCGAAATTGTATAATGTAACAGGTTATCCAACCAATTATTTGATTGATCCTGATGGTAAAATAATTGCAGAAAACCTAAGGGGTAAAGCTTTAGAAAAGAAGTTGTTAGAAGTTGTAAGGTAGAAAGTTCTGTTGTTGCTATTTTAGCTTTTTTAGGATTATAATTTCTACTAGATATGAATTCATTTTTGCATATCTACTATATAACTTATTTAAGCAGCATCGTTTTTCAACCGTTTTAAGACCTTTTCCAGACTGGCAATTTTTGCCAGTCTGAATTTTTCTTTATACTGTTCGGGGCCGAAGGGGTTACAGTCGCACAACTATTGCCGATTTTAACCTACTTTGAAAGCTTGAAAGTTAATATTTAAATCATTTGTGTTGAGTCGTTTATGTTTTTTTGTCTTACTTCTGTATAAATATGGGTTACTTAATTCTGTCTTTTCACTTTAACGAATTCTGTGTCAGAATTTCATTGTTAAGCGAAATAAGGCTAAATTCCTAATGTTTTGAAGGTCACTTGTCGAACACTCAAATGTTAGAGAGTGAGATAAATTTTAAATAACATTAACTTTTAGAAATTTCTTAATTTCCAATACGTAGGAAAGATGGATTGCAATAGTATTAAGTTTAAGAAAATAGGATAATTTAGCACGGTGTCTACCATCTGAGGAACATATTTCATTGTTATGATTCGTATCTGTATCGTAAAGTAGATATTTGATATTTTAATAAGATACTCTTTGTCACCGCACTCCTTTCTTTTAAGAATGGATGATACTTTATTACATCATCATATGACACTTAAAGGGATTATAGACGTATCGTCGGCCTCTTCGATTTTGACGAAGTTCAAAGAATGTATGTGTTTTTTTTAATTGTGCGCTATGTATTAAAATATAATTTTGCTAGACTTG
Source organism: Pedobacter nyackensis (assembly GCF_900176505.1). GTDB lineage: Bacteria > Bacteroidota > Bacteroidia > Sphingobacteriales > Sphingobacteriaceae > Pedobacter > Pedobacter nyackensis. Next base: position 907,376 of record NZ_FWYB01000001.1, read on the forward strand.
CATTATCACAACTAATCTCATCCTTTTTTTTGTTTTATGGGTAAGTTATTCGGGGTATTAACTATCTTTCCTATAATTAACGATCTTTCCTATAATTTAAAGCGTTTGGCAGGGTGAAAAAATAACGTAATGAAGAAAGATACTGAAGATAGTATAATTTGGGATAATATTATTGGCGGCGATCAAAAGTCTTATCAAAAGATTTACAATAAATTTTTTGATATGCTGTATGAATATGGAATGCGTATCAACTATGATGAAGAATTGGTCAAAGAATGTATTCAAAATCTGTTTATAAAGCTTTGGGTAAACAGGCATACCATTCATTCAATCAGTAATTTTAAACCTTATCTGCTGGTATCATTACGGAGTGCAATTTACAACAGTATCCGCGATCAAAAAAGAGACAGAATAATTTCGTTAACAGGCGAATATACTTTCCAGCTGGAGTTTTCTGCCGAATCCGCCTATATAAAAAAAGAGATCGACAAAGAACAGGCTGCCAAGATTTTAAATGCGCTTAATAAGTTAAGCACCCGTCAAAAAGAGATCATCTTTCTTCGTTATTTTGAGGAACTGGATTATAAGGAAATCTCACAAATAATGAATATCTCCATAAAAGGGGGATATAAGCTTACTGCCCGGGCTTTGGATGCACTCAGAGATATCCTTCATGTTTCACTGCCAACTTTGATTTACTACCTGAAGTTAATGTCCTAAATTCATTACGGCAATCTAACAATTTAGCCATTTAGTTTAGTGTTTTTGGGAAGCTTATACTGTATTAAACATTCTTAACAGTACAATTGGACATGGTAAATAACGTGAGTTCGGGATAAGAAACCTCATAACCTGAACCGAGGCTTTGGCGAGTTCATGAAAATAATTAAAAACATAACACTTTTGAATAAAAACCTGCGTCCGTGCCTGATGCACCTGACGTTTGTGTTGTGGCTAATTATTGCATCCCGCATCAGTCAGGCCGACTTAAGCAGAACGGGGAGGTATTACCCTGGCTTGAGATGGCCTAAATAGTATGGTGTTTATCCCGAGCTCATTAGATTTTATATCTGATTTTCCCTATGTTTTAAAATAATATAAAAATATTTATCCTTTTTGGGGTGTTTTTATTTTTTGTTGTGTCCTGTGTTAAAATAAAGTTAAGGACTTGAGCCATTTAATAGGCTTACATAATTTGTAAATTAGATGGAGTTAAATGTAATTAATGGGTTTTAATATTTTTTAATCTTTGATAGCTTATATAGTAAGCCCGGAGATTACGCAAGTTCAATTGACAAATAAAAAATAATTCAAATGAGTTCAAAGCATAACCAATACACAAAGGAGGATTTCATGTCCGACAAATTCTTTTTGGAATACGTTAAGTACGCAAGTCTTGAGTCAGTGGCGTATTGGGAAAGCTGGGTGGCATCAGCTCCTGAGAATTTGGCAGAGATGCAGGCAGCTAAGATGGAGATAAGATTTTTATTGTCAGCAAAAAGGATAGAAATTCCATCTGCCATTCGTGAAGAAGTTTGGGATGCAATTAAAAACAAATGCGATGAAGCGGACAACTCGGTTCCGGAGGTTACTAATCAACCAAAAATAAGAACACTTTGGCAATCAATTGGCCGCATAGCTGTCGCTGCAGCCATCCTGGTTGGCATCGGGACTAGTATTTATCTTTATCAACATCATACAGAATCAATAGTCAACAATAATCAAGTGGCTGCAGATGTTGCTCCTGGTGGTAACAAGGCAATGTTAACTTTGGCTGATGGCAAAAAGGTAATACTTGATCATGCACAAAATGGCCTCCTGGCACAACAAGGTAGTATTATGGTTAATAAAACTGCTGATGGACAATTAACCTATCAAGGTGCCAATGGTAAAAATGGTGCAAAGGTGATGATGAATAAACTCGAAGTGCCAAGAGCAGGGCAATATCAGTTAACCTTGCCTGATGGTACTAAGGTGTGGTTAAATGCCGCGTCCACATTAATCTACCCTGCTGTATTCACAGGTAATGAACGTAAAGTAACGTTGATTGGAGAGGCATACTTTGAAGTTGCAAAAAATAAGGCCCTGCCTTTCCGCGTAATCAGCCATAACCAAGTGGTAGAGGTATTGGGTACACATTTCAATATCAAAGCCTATACTGATGACGCAGTTACTAAAACAACGCTGTTAGAAGGTGCTGTTAAAGTTTCGCAGCTTAGAACGCATAATTCAAAACTTTTACAACCCGGACAGCAATCACTTCTTCAATCATCAACCTATTCGCTTAGCGTTCAGCAAGCTGACATAGAACAAGCTATGGGCTGGAAAAACGGCGATTTTATTTTCAAGAAAGAGTCGTTAACAGAAATTATGAAAGCATTAAACAGGTGGTATGATATTGAAGTTGAATATCAGGGCAATGTTAAAACCGACCAAACTTATAGCGGTTCAATATCACGATCAATGAATTTATCGGCCGTTTTGGAGAGGCTTGAGTCAACCGGTCAGATTAAATTTAAGATTACAGGTAAAAAAATCACCGTATTGGAGTAAAATCTGATATATATATAAATTACAATAACTAAATATCATTAACTAATCAAATAAACTAAACTAAACCAAATGCAAGAAAAATACGCACAAGATCCCTGAATACGAGTGGTTAGGCTAAAAAAATAGCCGGAAATGTTGCAACATTCCCGGCCGTAAGTTTGGTCTATTCATTAATCCCGACGTTAATCGGGTTGCTTTTACACATTATTAATGAACCATTGTAAAGTGTTGCCGAACCATTAAATCAGGCTCACTTGACGAACTTAAACTCAACCAAAAGTATGAAATTTTACATTAAAAATGTATGCAGGCCACCGCTATGCATAATTAAAATTTTAAATGTTATGAAACTGATAATTGTGTTGTTAACAACAACTATTCTCCAGGTGAATGCTAGTGTTTACGGGCAGCAAATTTCTATCAAACAAAATAATGTTACCCTTGTACAGGTATTTAAGGAAATTAGGAAACAAACAGGATATGATTTCTTTTATAGCGATCAGTTAATAGAGCAGGCTCATAAGGTAAACCTTAACCTTAAAAATGTTACCATCGAGGAGGCACTCAAAGTCTGTTTTATTAACCAACCATTAACCTATTCGATTAAAAATAAGACCGTAACCATTAAAGCAAAGGAAAAACTTTTTTCAGGTATAATTGGTGCTGATATACTGATTAGCGGTAGTGTAAAAGATGAAAAAGGTAATCCACTTGAAGGGGTAACAATTGCCTTAAAGGGTACAACTAAAGGTGTAATTAGTGATAAACAGGGGAGATATTCTTTTAAAGTGCCAGAAAAAGGTATCCTTATCTTTTCTTTAGTTGGTTACGTTTCTAAGGAAATTGAAATAAACGGACAAATCTTGTTGAACGTTCAACTGCATGAGGATATAAAAGCTATGGATGAGTTGGTGGTAACGGGCTATTCTGCACAGAAGAAAAAATCAATTACAGGTTCGGTGTCAACGATTACAGAGGAAGATCTGAAAAATGTGCCGGTTACCAGCATATATGAAGCACTTCAAGGAATGATACCTGGGCTTGCTATTCAAAATTCTAATTATCAACCGGGCAAGAACGACTTCAATGTACAAGTACGGGGCAAAACTACAGGACTAGATATAGGCAGCTCAAACCCCTATGGGCTAACCTCACCACCTTCTATGAATAATTTTAGCCTTGGTAATAGCAATCCTTTAGTGATAATTGATGGTATAGAAGGTAATATGGATTTGATTAACACAAATGATGTAGAATCTATTACCGTATTGAAAGATGCATCGGCTGCCATTTACGGCATTAAGGCTGCCAATGGTGTAATATTGGTTACCACTAAAAAGGGGACAACCAATGGGTTAAATATAAATTACAGTAATTTTTTTGCAGTGAAAGAACTCAAAAGGCAGATTAAATATTTACCCTCTTGGCAGCAAGCTGTGCTTATTAATGAAGCATTGAATAATGAACCAGGCAGTAGTGGAAGCGGTGGAGTAGGCGGTGGAGTAGGCGGTGGCATAATTGGTCCTGGTGGCGCTACAGGTGGATTTGGCGACCAACTTGTACCTATTTCCCAGAGTGACATTGAAAAATACAAAGCAGGGGCTCCGGGTTATTATAATACCAATTGGGAAGATCTGTTTTATTCGCCTGTATCATACAGACAAAAACATGCACTGAGCATTTCGGGCGGCGATGCCAAGACGACCTTTAGAGCATCGTTAGGATATGGGCAAGACAATGGTAATGTAAAAAAAGTATCCAGTAAAGAATATACGGCAATGCTAAATTTTAAAAGCCGATTTAGCAGTAAATTTTATATATCCGGAGGGGCAGACTTCGTATATAACCCTGTAATGGAACCAAGTGGCAAAGGCTTATCAGGCGTGGGTGAATTAATGGCTGAGACATCCTTCTTATCTCCTATGATACCGAGTGTATTTGAAAACGGGGCGCCAGGCTATAACCGGGGTGCTATTAATCCTCTTGCTTGGTTAAATTCCCCTTCATATATGCAAACGATCACGCGTAATGGCAGGGGAAATTTAAATCTAAATTGGACACCCATAAAAGAGTTAACGCTTAATGGAACGGTTGGGATTGCCTACGGCAACACGAGTAGGGAAACGTTCAAAAGCGAATTATATGCTTATACCGGTGGGCCTGAGGGTACCTCACTTAATGTTATACCGTATCTGTCTGAATATATAAACAAATTAGATAAATTAGAAAGTCAGGGGGCGAGTTTGCAAAACTCGATAACAGCAAATTACGATAAATATTTTGGTAACCATCAAATTACATTTTTAGCTGGTTACCAAGCTAGTAGTTCAACCCAAAATAGCATGCAGGGCAGTAAGCAGGGCTTGCTTAATGATAAGATTCTGAATTTTAGTCTCGCTCCTAATGAGGGGCAGCAATTAATAGGCAGTAGATTAGAAACGGGGCAAAAATCGGTATTCGGTAAATTATCTTATAATTACAACGATATTTTTTTTACAGACTTTACATTGCGCAGCGATGCCACATCGGCATTTTCGCCGGAGCATTATTGGGGCTTGTTTCCATCTGTTGGAGCTGCCTGGGTAGTTTCCAATCATTCTTGGTGGGCCGAAAACCAGAAATTAAAAGATGCCATAAGTTACTTGAAATTACGAGGTACACGGGGTACTTTGGGTAATGCATCTGTTGGTTATTTTTCATATTTAAGAACGTTTCAGCAATATAATTATTCATTTAACCAGCAAAATGTTCCTGCAGTTTACCCCACTAATGGCTATGACCCGAATATTACATGGGAAAAAACGAAAATGACTAATGTTGGGCTTGATATACGCTTTCTGAAAGATAAAATGAACTTTTCTTTCGATTGGTATCATAAAAATACGGTTGATATTTTAACAAGCTTGGGTGCTCCCCTTAGTTATGGTCTTGGCTCAGTGCCCTTTGAAAACGTGGGGTCAATGGTAAATAAAGGGTTTGAAATGCAATTGGGTACAAGGGGACGCAACGGTGATTTTTCTTGGGCACTAATCGGCTTTTTTACATACAACCAAAATAAGATTACAAAATATAAGGCTATAAATCGAACCACGTCATTAAGCTCATCATCGGAAATGGTAGTGGGCAATGAGGCTAGTGCTATTTACGGGTTGGAGGCGGATGGGATTATGCAAAGCCAGGAAGAAGTAGATGCGGCACCTAAAATAGCGGGTATAAACCCAGCGAATTATGGTCCTGGTGATATTAAGTATATAGATCAAAACGGAGATGGACTTATTGATTATAAAGACAGGGTGAAATTGGGTGTTAACACCGCTCCTGTTAAATATGGGTTGACGATGCAGGGCTCATGGAAGAGACTTAGCGTTTCGCTGCTATTTCACGGCTCAACAGGTAATAAAGCCTATATTGGTGAGGCTTTGGGTGCTATTGGAAACGATCGAGGCAAAGCATCGGTTTATTTTTGGGATAGGTGGACACCCGAAAATAAAACAAACACTATGCCCAGGGCATATAACTCGTATTGGCAAAACAATCCCAATCAAGTGTTTTCTTCTTTTTGGCTAAGAGATGTTTCTTATGTGCGTTTAAGAACGTTAACGGTTACCTACGATTTGCCCTTAAACGTATGTAAAAAAATAAGTGCAAAATACTTGAAGGTTTTTTATAGCGGTGAAAATCTGGCTACTTTCAGTAATTTTTATAAGGGTCTTGATCCAGAAACTTCGGCGCCATATGTATCTGCACTTAGTTTCTCTGCACCGGTAGTACATTCATTTGGGATAAACGTACAATTTTAAATAGAATTAAAGACAAAAAGTTAAGCACATGAAAAAACTACGTTATAGTATCAATATTAGTATAGCCATAATGTTATTAACAATTGGCTGCAAGAAAAATATATTGGATGTGGCTCCGCAAGATGCTTATTCCGATAAAACCTTTTGGAGTACCAAAAAAGATGTAATAGCCGCCATAAATGGTTGTTATGCCAATTGGGAAAGTGCAAGTAATATATTACGGAACGACTGTTTTACAGATAATGAGTATTACAATGGATACAGTGGGATGTATGAATTGTTTGCTTCAGGCAGAGTTACGGCTGCGATAAATTTTAGCCCTGTTTTTTATGAATATGGTACTATTTATACCTGCAATTGGTTTTTAGAAAATGTAGATAAGGTAAATAGTTCTATTGTGGATGGCAGTTTAAGGGAAAGAGTAAAAGCCGAAGCCCGTTTTATACGGGTCTACCGTTACTTTATTTTAACCCAGTATTACCGGGATGTGCCTTTAATAACGGCCACACAAACGGCGGCAGAGGCAAGAGTCGGTAAACAAAAATCTAAAGCAGCAATTACCGATTTTATGTTAAATGAACTGGCGGCGATTGCCCCTAACCTGCCTGTCGAATATACTGATTTTGCCGATGTTGGACGTATAACAAGAGGGGCAGCGCTGGCGTTAAAAGCAAGGATAGAATTATTTAATAAAAAATATACCGATTGTATTGCCACCTGCACACAATTAATGACTGCTCCATTCAATTACAGTGTATATACTTTACCCAATCCTAACGCTAATGCGTACGAAGAATTATTCAGGCCAGGGAATGTAAATGCAATAGTGAATAAGGAGGATATTTTAGATATACAATATAAAATAAACCAAAATGAAAAAAATGTTTTATCGGAGATTGGTATTTATCCTGTTGGAAATAGTGCAGTAGGTATGACACAAAGTTTGGTGGATGAATACGAAACAATTAATGGCTTAACTATTGCCAACGACCCTAGCTATGATCCTTCACAACCGTATAAGAATCGCGACAAGCGATTGGATGCTAGTATTATTAGACCGGGATTATGGTACAATGGCATTTATTTTGATCCTATTACCCCTTCCGATCCCTCTGAATGGCCTATGCCGGTTCCTAATTCTTATCTTTTTTTGAGTAACGATAAAGCGGTTCCCTCTAATTCACCTACAGGGTATAACCTCAAAAAATACCTAAGTATTATAAAAGATTATTATGGTACTCCTTACGGAACAACCGCTGGGCTGAGTAATACCGGAGGCAATGTAATGGTGATACGCTACGCTGAAGTATTACTTACCTATGCCGAGGCGAAAATAGAAGCAGGACAGATAGATGCAAGTGTATATGACGCCATTAATCAATTACGAAGTAGGGCCGGTTTGCCTAATGCTACACCCTCTAATCAAACAGCCATGCGGGACTTGGTGCGCCGAGAACGTAGAGTGGAGCTGGTTGGCGAGGGTTTGCGCTGGTTCGATATTGTTCGCTGGAATATAGGACCTACAGTAATCACCCCTGTAATGGCCTGCCCCGAAGGTACTGTAGACAGGACAAACGGAAATATTACCTTACAGGTTGGTTCCAATGCAGTAGTTGCACCACGTTCTTATACACCTAAATATAATATATTTCCTATTCCTGCAATGGAACTCCAACAAAATTCTAATATTCTACAAAATATAGAATATAGATAGTTTTTAAATTAAAATTTTTTAATCATTAAATAAAAAAAGATATGAAACAATTAAAATTAGTAATGGCTATAGTTATTTTATTATGGGTTAGCAGTATGGTTACTGTTCATGCTCAGGATTCTAAAAAACCAGGAGACAATATACCGGCTTTAAAAGGGCTGGTGCCGCTTGATCCGTTTAAAATAACGCCAGAGCAAGGCAAAACCTTTAACCCTACCTTAGGTAAAGACGTTTATTTTGAAGATGGGACGTCCCTAACAGGAGATCAGTTTATGCAAAAAATGATGGATCCAAATATTATAGTGGTACCCTATGTAAAAAAGGAAGACCTCAATACCATATTGGCCATGCTGATACGTAGGGCATCTGCCGAGGAAAAAGAAGCAAAAGAGGCAATTATGAAAAAAGCTGGTATGGGGGAAGTACGAAATTTGGGTGATGGGGAGGATATTAATAATCCAGAACTGATGAAACCCATTGAATTTGACCCGAATACCAAGTACGAAGAATTTACAAAAGGCTTAACTAAATTCGTAAAAAAGCCGGGTGATCCGGTAATAAGAGGTGGTTCATTCTCGAATCCTACCCGGGTAGCTTTTTTTGATCCTGAAGGGAAATTTATTCCTGCATTCACTAAAGACGATAGTGATATGGATAAAAACAAAGGGTTGAGTAAAGAATTATGTAAATATTTCTTTAATGTTAAAGATTATGTAAATGGGGAAACTTTTGTTGATGGTAAAAATACCATAAAAGCGATTAAGTTTAGAAAGGCAACAATGGAGGAAAGAAAAAATGCACCAAATATGGCTTCAACATCGGTTAATGCTGAGGATGCCGGCTCAACAATGGCTTCCAGTTCCTCTAAATTAAGTGTTGATTATGAAAACAACACTTTGAAAGATAAGTTAGTTGGTACAAAGGCTGGTGATATCAATGTAATAGATATAAACGGCAACAAATTTAATATGGCCGAAGCCAAAGGGAAGGTAGTGGTGTTAAATTTTTGGTATGTAGAATGCATGCCTTGTAGAGAAGAAATGCCTTTATTGAATAAATTGGTAGATGCATACAAAGGCAAAGACGTAGAGTTTATAGGCGTTGCTACGAACAATAGGGAGTCTTTAATTAAATTTTTAAAAACAAAAGAGTTTAAATATCGCATTATTTCGAATGGACTCTCAATAGCTAACACCTGGGAAGTAGGCGCTTTTCCAACCAATATCGTGATTGATAAAAAAGGAAAAATAATCCTTGTAGAAACAGGCTATGTTGGGGATATCGATGCTAAAATAAAAGCGAAAATTGAAGAGGCCCTAAAAAAATAAGTGGATAAAATGCCTGATAAGGAAGGATTTATCAGGCATTTTATTTTCAAACAATCTGTAAAATAAAAATATGATACAACGATTTTTTTTGTTAATAAACCTCTTTTTGCTGGTTGTTACCTCTAACTGCCTCTATGCACAACAGGTAGAGAATGATAATGGTAATCAAATTTTTCATAGTGTAAGTCAAACCCTCAAGAAGAACTCATTTATTGGGAAATCCCTGTTTAATGATGCTTTTTCAGGTAAGTTGTTTCACTTGTACCTTAACTCGCTAGATGAAGAACACCTTATTCTATTGCAAACCGATATTGATTATTTGAAGAAATATGCCCTTACCCTGGATGATGAATTAAATGGAAATCCTCCCTTATTTTATATAGAGGTGCTGAAACGTTATAAAATAAGGGTAGATGAATTTGAAAAAAATTGCGAGGATATTTTAAAGAAACCTTTTAATCTGAATAATGAAGCGATTGATTTGCAAACGATATCCAAAACTTACCCAGCTAGCAGTTCAGTACAAAAAAGTAAACTGAAAAAATATTTGATGTACGAGGTGCTTAAAGCGATGGGGGTATTGCGAAAAAGCAATGTTAATGCAGGTATAGCTAATATACAAAAACAGGCGATGGCCTTAGTAAACACGAAGTTTGTAAATAGGTGCGCTAAAATTAAAATGGGCTTTTCTACGATTGATTTCTTAGGGGATTATTTAAAACAAGTATGCCTCACCGTTGACCCCCATACCGCTTATAATACTCCTAAAGAAGCGAGCGTAATGGATTCTAGAAATAAAGGGAATATTTGTGGCGTGGGCATGCAACTGGATGAAAAAAATGGCTATTTCAGCGTATTATCACTAATTAAAGGTGGGTCGGCATTATTATCAGGTAAAATAAAGAACGGTGATTTATTGTTAGCTATTCAGGAGCCGGGTAAAGAGACTCAAAACATTGCAGGCTGGAATCTTGGGGAAGTTATCCAACGTATAATAGGTGAAGAAGACAGTGAGGTGATTTTGTTTTTCCGTAATGCAAATGCTGAAAATTTTTCTGTAACACTAAAAAGAGGACAAATAGCAAATGCTGCCGCCAAAGTACGGGGTTTTATTATTAAAAAAGAAAATCGGAAAACCGGCTATATAGTTATACCGGAATTTAATAATAATGTAGCCCTTGATTTGGAGGGGCAATTAATAGCGCTAATAAAAGAAGGGGTGGATGGTATTGTCATCGATCTACGATCAAATCCTGGTGGTGCGCATGAGCTGGTCGCAACGTGTGCCGGCTATTTTATTCCTCAGGGGCCAATTTCACAAGAACGTTCTAGCAAAGAAGGAAAGGTAAGTGTAACGGTCGACCGTGACCCCACAATGCTTTACAAAGGGCCTCTGGCTATTTTAGTAAGCGAGCGTAGTGCCTCTGCCTCTGAATTATTTTCTTCCTGCCTGCAGGATTATAACCGGGCTATTATTATTGGCCTCCCTACATTGGGTAAAGGATCAATGTTTATGTCTTTCTCGCTAGCTATTGAGGGCGAATCAGCTGAGGATATACGCAATAATAAATATGGGCAGTTAAATATTACAATGGGCAAGTATTATAGAATTAAAGGGCCTTCGGTACAGTTAACTGGTGTAATACCCGATGTAATCGTACCCGACTATAGAGAAATGCCTCAGATAAGAGAGCGGAAACGCCCATGTGCGCTCCAAGCAGATACAGTACCTCCTGCCAATTATACCTATTATAATTTTGGGTATGACATCCCCAAGGCAAAACGCATACTTAATGAGCAGGTAAAAAAAGACCCACAATTTGCTGCTATACAGAAAGCAAAAACTTGGCTGCAAAAGCAGCAAACGAAACCTATACCTCTAAACTGGGAAAAGTTTGTAGCTCATGAAAAAGCAACCGCTAATGGAATAGGTGAAGCCGTACGTGTTTCTCTTTTAAAAGAGAAACTAATAGTGGGGCTACCTACTTTAAAGCAGCAGGAATTTATTATAAACGGCCAAGAGGAAGATGAGGAAGACAAAGCAAAACTCAACAAACAATGGCAGGAATATTTATCTGGAGATGTACAATTAAATCTGGCCGTCAAGGCGATAAAACTAATGCAAAAATAATTTATTAAATGAATTGTATGATACAGATACGAACAATAATCTTCCTTATGATAGGGCTTGTTGTTTCAACAAGGCTGCCTGCGCAAAGTAATGTCCCTGTTGTAAATACTTTATTTTGGAAAATCTCCGGCAATGGGTTAACCCAACCATCGTATTTGTTTGGCAGTAACCATCTCATTTGTAAAAAAGATGCAGAAGGCTTAATAAGCGATTTAGTAAAGCAGGCGATTAAAAGTGTAGATGAAGTTTGTTTTGAGGTTGACTTGAGCAATTCAGCACAAATGGTTATTGCACAGAAGTATAACGATATGGTTAATGATGTAAAACTTAATCAATTACTAACTACAAAGGAAATGGATACGGTAAACAATTATTATCAAAAACACCCAGAGATTGGAGTTCCGAAAGAAGCGCTAAACACGCTGAAGCCTGCGCTTTTTAATTCGATCATTAGCGTGGCTTTATTACCCTGCCCCAATGAGATAAGCAATATGGAAGATGCTATTTTAACATTGGGTAAGGAGAATGATAAAAAATTAACCGGCATTTCTACTTACAAAGAGCAAGCAGGGTTTATGGATAGCATACCTTATGAGGAGCAGGCAAAAGGCTTGATGGCAAAAATCAGGTTACTGAACAACCTTACCGAAGAAAATAATGGTTACTTAAAAACCTTAAAATTATATATAGGGCAAGATGCAGTAAAATTAGATAGTGTTCTCAGGAGCGGAACTTCCGATAGGTTTGCTAAAATTATAGGTGAAGAGCGTAATAAACTATGGATGCCTCGTTTTAAGCAAAAGTTGCAAACTCAAAGCCTATTTATTGCTGTTGGGTTTGCACACTTATTTGGCTCAGAAGGGTTAATTAATTTATTTATAAAAAACGGATACACCGTTGAAGGCATAAAAAATTAAATGGTTATGAAAAATAGAGGTTTAATAATAGTGGTGGTCATAATCACTGTCTTTTTTGCAGAGCCAATTTATGCCCAGCAATCGGGTTTGTTTCAAATAAATGGCACATTTAGTAATATTTCCAATGTGGAAAAAGTAATTCTTGAATATAGTAGAGCCGAAGGTCAAATAAAAGATACGCTGCTGGTAACCAACGGGCAGTATGCCTTTTCAGGCAAGATTAATGAGCCTCAAGTAATTACTTTAAAAGTAGAATATTTCGCAGATAAAGAATCGAAGAGGCGCCAAGAAAGGACAGCGAAGGATTTTGCTTATGTGTACATTGATCCTTCTGAAATTACGATAAGCTCAGAAAATGAATTTAGAAATATTACAGTTGAAGGCAGCAAATGGCAACATGATTATGTAGAATTAATGAATGGACAAAAATTTTGGGCAGATTCTGCGAAGCGAGCACTCGCCGTTTTTCGGAGCTATCAATCAAAAGGAGATACTGTAAATATGCACCGTACAGATGGTGATTATATAGGCGCCTTTGAACAAATGAATAAACGAGTTATGCTGCCTTATATAAAAGCAAAGCCCCAATCGCCATTGGCATTATATGCTTTAAAAACATATGCAGGCGTTGATGTTAAAAATTATCAGGAAATTGAACAATTATTTCAATCGCTTTCGCCCGAAATACGACAAATGCCTTCGGCCCAAAAATACGCGGCCTATTTAAGAAAAATTTCAACAGCGGCATCAGGTGCCATGGCCCCAGATTTTACATTATTAGATACAGTAGGTAAAAAAGTAAAATTATCCTCTTTTAAAGGTAAGTACGTGTTTCTTGATTTTTGGGCAAGTTGGTGCGGGCCTTGTATGGCCGAAATGCCCAGTGTAGTAAGGGCATATAACGGGTATAAAAATAAAAATTTTACGGTGGTTGGCATATCTTCTGATACGCCAGATAATTCGGAAAAATGGATGAAAGCTATTCGTACCAATAATTTGTTTTGGACACAACTTATTCAAGATAGGGGTAACGTATCTAAGCTTTATAACGTAACCAGCATCCCTAGAAATTTTTTAATCAATCCCGAAGGCGAAATTATTGCCAACGATTTAATGGGTGAAAAATTAGAAGAAAAATTAAAAGAAATATTTAGAAAGTAGCCCTTATCACAAATTTAAATAATGATGCTGCCAGTTTGCAGCGTAAAATCTAAGCATATGAAAAAAATAGTTATTTTAATTGTTATTTTATTTTCTTTTTTATTGAAAGTAAAAGCTCAATACCCAGCTTTATTACAATTAAATGGGACACTGACAAATATCCCCTCGGCAAAAAAAATTATTTTTTACTACGTGAACGCAGAAGGGAAATCTGTTGTCGATTCAGCAAATGTTGAAAATAACGAATATACTTTTGTTGCGCAAATATTGCAACCTCACGATGCTACTTTAAAAGTAATCCGTCAATATCCTAAAGGGGAAAAGCCCACCGTAAACCCTTTATATTCTCCTGAAAATATTGCCAAAATTTTTATTAATGCAGGCACTATTTCTGTCAATTCTACCGATTCTTTTTCAAACATTGCAGTAAACGGGGCTACCTGGCAAAAAGATTTTGAGTATATAAAAAAAGCCGAAGAAAAACTTAGGGCAACTGCAGGGGAGGGACAGAAAGAATGGTATGCGTATAAAGAGAAAGGCGATACGGCAGCCATGAGCAGAATAATAGAAGAAGGAAAACAAGACTCGGAAGCAATCATTAAAAAATTATATTACCCCTATGCTAAAACGCATCCCGAATCTCCTATGTCTATTTGGGCATTACGGGTGATCTGTAACGAAGGCAAATCCATCGGTAACAAAGAAATTATGGAGGCGTTTAATGCACTAATGCCTAACATAAAATCTTTGCCTGCCGCAAAAGATTTGGAGCGCTATATAAAGTTTACCGCAACAACGGAAATAGGAAGTCCGGCGCCGCAGTTTAGTTTACAAGATGTAGATGGAAAATCAGTTGCACTCTCTTCATTTAAAGGTAAATATGTGCTGGTGGATTTTTGGGCAAGTTGGTGTACGCCTTGCCGTGCTCAAAATCCATATATACAAGCCGCATTAGCGCAATATGGCAATAAAAAATTTACTGTTTTAAGTATTACATCGCCAAAAGAATCAAGTAGGGAAGCATGGTTAAAAGCTATTGAAGACGATAAAATGACTTGGATAAATGTGTGGGATAAAGAAGGAACTGTATCTAAAATGTATAATGTAGTCTCCATCCCCCGTAACTTTTTAATTAACGACAATGGAATTATTATTGGTAAAGATCTGTTTGGCGGAGAGTTGGATGAAAAACTGAAAGAAATATTGGACAAATAATGTTAAATAGGTTGCCTGTATAGGGAACTTTTTTTTACCAAGAGCTAAGAAAAATACATAAAGCCTATTTTTTGACAGTTCATTCTTTAATAATTATTATAAAAAAAATGAAAAATAGCAAAATAATCATGATCATGCTTTTTGTATTCATTGCTTTTTCGAGCAAGGCGCAAAAGGGTTTACAATTGAAACTACAGGTTGGTAGTAAGTGGTATTGTGAACAAAACAATAACAATATCCGAAAAATGAAAAAGGAGGGCGATAGTATAGTTCTCGTTATGGAAAATACTTTAGGCAGTACATTCGAAGTATTGAGTGAAGACAAAGGACTTTATAATATTAAACTCACATTTAGCGATATAAAGTCTCGTAACAAATCCCCAATGGCAGAAAACGATATTTTATTTGATTCGAAAAAGGAAGAAGATATGGCCGGAGAGATGGGTGAAAATGTGAAAAATATTCTTGGTAAAAGCTATGTGTTTACCATTACAACCGACACTCGAAAAGTTACAGCCATCAAAGAAAGGCCAGATCTAGAGAATCTATCCCAGCCCAATGATTTAGAACCAGATGTAAGGTTATTTCCCCAAACCGATGACGAATTGAATAAGTTCGTTAAAAAAATATTTGGAGGGGGGATCCCTGATGCTCAACTGGTAACGGGTTTAAAGTGGGATACCACCTTATCTGTGAATGCAGAGGGTGTTAATCATACGGTTAATGCTATTTATACGATTAACCGCATTGAAGGGCACATAATTTTTATCGATGTGACATCGAAGCGGTCGGCCGATGGGACACCGAACGGTACTGACTTCAAGTTTTCTGGCAATTTTACCACTAAAGGAACAGCATCAGTAGATCAAACAACGGGGCTTTTAATAGAAAGTAAAAGTGAGGAGAATGGTAATGAGGTTATGAAATCAGATAAGGGCGAAGATAAATGGACTGTAACTAAATTGAATTTGTTTACCATCAAAAAGTTGCAATAAATAGTCTATTCGCCTTTTGTGTTCGATAAAAACAGTAAATAAAGCATTTAACATTAAAAACATATCCGGATTCAATGAAACATTTTTTGTTTTCTATTTTGTTTGCAGGCTTTGTGGCTGCAAACCCTCTAAGCCTTTTTGCCCAGGCTAAATACCAGTATAAAATTGACCTTACCAAGGCAACCGATCATACTTTACAGGTGGAATTGTTAACCCCAGAAATCAATCATCCGAGTATTGAATATTTCTTTCCTGCTATTGTTCCTGGCACCTATTCCATCAGTGATTATGGCCGCTTTGTACACAATCTGAAAGCGTTTGATAAAACAGGGAAAGAATTAACAGTTGAGCATAAAAATGTAAATAGCTGGAAGATTGACCATGCGCAACAGCTGTATAAAATCACTTATGTGGTGGAAGATACTTGGCATACTAAAATTAGTGAAAATGCTATTTATCCCATGGGGGGCACCAATATCGAGCTAAACAAACAGTATGTTATCAATACACCCGGGTTTTTTGGCTATTTCGATAAACTAGAAAAATTACCCTTTGATGTAGAGTTTCAGAAACCTGCTGGTTTTTATGGGTCAACAGCGCTTACTCCATCCATCAGTACAAAAACGACTGATCTGTTTCAATTAAAAAATGTGCACGAGTTATATGATTCGCCCATTATGTATTGCAAACCCGATACTGTTAGTGTAAATCTGGGTCGCACGCAGGTGCTTGTTTCCGTTTATTCCCCAGATAAGCGGGTAGAAGCTGCAATTTTGGCCAAAACAATGGGGAATTTGCTTACCGCTACACAGACTTATCTTGGCGGAAAGTTACCTGTAAAAAAATACGCTTTCCTGTATAGTTTTAATGATGAGGTAAACCCGAAAGAGGTAATGGGCGCATTGGAACATAGCTATTCTTCTTTTTATGCATTTCCACAAATTAACGAGGCCAAAGTAAAATCAATGGTAGTCGATATGTCGGCGCATGAGTTTTTTCATATCATTACGCCATTGGCCATCAGCTCAAAAGAAATCCGTGAGTTCAATTATCAGCAACCTATTTTGTCAAAACATTTGTGGTTGTACGAAGGATCAACAGAATACGATGCACATCATGTGCAGGTTAAGGCAGGTATAACAACAGTGTCCAAATTTTTCAAGGAGCTCACCTCAAAAATCATCAAGTCTAAAAAGGAATTTAAAGATACCCTTGCGTTTACTGTAATGAGTAAAGAAGTAGCGACTACTTATGCCGATCAATACCCGAATGTGTACTTAAAGGGAGCGTTGATCAATGCCTGTCTTGATATATACCTACTGCATCTTTCTAAAGGGCGTTATGGATTAATGGAACTGAAACACGATTTGGGAATAAAATTCGGCGGAGGTAAATATTTTGAAGATGATCAGTTATTTGATGAAATAGCTGCACTCAGCTTTCCCGAAATAAAAGATTTCCTCAATAAATACGTAGCAGGCAAAGCGCCTATACCTTACACCGAATTTTTTGCAATGGCTGGGGTGTCTTACCACGATTATTTCAAACGAGAGGTAAATTCTATCGGTAATATCAGTATAACATCTCTTGGTGGGAGCAAAGTTAATATTGTGAATGCAAGCAAAATGGATGCTTTTGGAAAGCTTATGCAATACAAACTCATGGATGAGCTAGTGCAAATTAACAATATAGATGTTAATACAGATAATTATATGGAAGTAATCGAGACTGTAAAACGAAAAATAAAGCAAGGCGATACGCTGACTGTAGTTGTAAAACGTAAAAATGATTCAGGGGAAATGAAGGAAGTAAAACTATCCGCACCTGTTTCATCGTTGAGGGAAATAGAAGAGGAACGATATAAAATGCTGTTGATGGAGGAAAACGAACTTACCCCATCTCAACATCTTGTAAGAGATTCATGGTTAAAAAGTAACTGTTATTAAAGAAGATTATATATTTTATGAAACATAAACTTGTTCAGCTGTTTATTGCATTTTGTTATTTGTTGTTATGTGTTTTACCAGACGATGCTACTGCTCAAAATAAATACAATTGGAAAGAAGCAGGCACGGGTAAATATAAATACCGCTATGTAACAAATGATCCAGAGAAAGTCAGGTTCTATACTTTGGAAAATGGTTTGCAGGTAATACTGCATCTAAATAAAAAAGAACCCCGTGTAACGTACAAAATGATGGTGAGGACCGGAAGCAATAATGACCCAGCCGACCATACCGGTCTTGCACATTACCTGGAGCATTTATTGTTTAAGGGAACCGATAAATTCGGAACGCTCAATTGGGAAAAGGAAAAACCATATCTGGGTCAGATAGAAGAATTGTACGAAGCCTATAATCATACTTCTAATGAAGGCGAACGAAAAACCATTTACCGGAAAATAGATTCAATTTCGGGCATTGCTTCTAAATATGCCGTTGCCAATGAGTATACCAATATCATGAAGGAAATGGGCTCGCAGGGTACCAATGCGCATACGGAGTTTGATGCGACCGTATATGATGAAAATATACCTGCTGCTGCATTGGATAAATTGCTAAAAGTACAGGCCGAACGTTTCCGTAATCCCATCTTTCGCCTTTTTCATACTGAGCTGGAAGCGGTGTATGAAGAGAAGAACAAAGGTTTGGATGGCGATGAGTTCAGAATGTTCGAAACTGTAAATTCAATCCTGTATCCCCACAGTAATTATGGACAACAAACCACGATTGGTACCATTGAACATTTAAAAAATCCTTCTTTAAGGGCTATTAAAAAGTATTACGACACCTATTATGTGCCGAACAATATGGGGCTTATTTTATCGGGCGATTTTAATCCTGATGAAGTTATTCAAAAGATAGATCAGAATTTTTCCTACATGCGGCGGGGTAAGATCATTGAGTTTCAGCAAGCCGCGGAACCCGATTTCGCTGCTCCGGTTGTAAAGGAAATTGTTAGCCCTACACCGGAGATGGCCGTACTCGCTTTTCGGGTGCCCTTTAAAGGCGCTCACAGTAAAGATGAGCTGTTGGCCAACCTGCTTTCTCAGCTATGTTCTAATGGAAAAGCAGGGCTGTTTGATATCAATCTCACAATGCCACAAAAAATGCAAATGGCATCGATTGAGCTTTTGCCAACCTATCAAAAATATAATACAGTGTTGGGCGTAGCGATGCCTAAAGCTGGACAAACTGCAGACCAGGCATTGGAATTACTATGGCAGGAAATTAAAAAGGTGCAGCATGGCGATTTTGACGAGAAGCTTTTAACGGCTATTAAAAATAATATGGAACTGGAAGTAACGATGGCCAAAAGAAATAACATGGCCAGTGTTATGACATTGGAAAGAGATTTTATTGCCGACAGATGTCAAACCTGGGACAAAGAGTCAGCTTTTTTAGAGATTATGAATACCGTTTCTAAACAAGACATCGTAGATTATGCCAACCGGGTATTTTCAGGTAATTATGCTTGCATCTATAAACGTAAAGGAAAACGGACTTCCGCTACAAAAATAAAGAAGCCTAAAATTACGCCCATTACGATTAATAAAACCGACCGCTCTGCATTTGCAAAAAAACTGGATGCTGTTCCTGTTCCTGCCACAAAACCGGTATGGATAAATTTTGAGAAAGCGATTTCGAAGAGCAACATAAATAATGCAAGATTCCTGTATGTAACCAACAAGGAGAATGGTTTTTTTGAACTGCAATACCGGTTCGATATGGGAAGCTGGAATTCGAATTTATTGCCTGTTGCAGTGGACTACCTGAGTTTATTGGGTACAGATAAGTATTCTGCTGAAGAGATCAGTAGAGAATTTTACCAGATGGCCTGTGAATATTCAATACGTGTTAGTGATAAAGGCACATCCATTGTTGTTTCTGGTATTCAGAAGAATTTTGATAAAGCGCTTGCTTTATTGGAACACTTACTGGCGAATTGCAAACCAACAGCAGAAAGTCTTGATAAGCTGAAAGAAAAACTGAAGAAGGAACGCGCCGACGCGAAAACGTCAAAAGAAGCACTGATGCAGGCTCTGGTTAGTTATGCCAGTTATGGAGCCAAAAATCCATTTAATGAGGCGGGCCGTTTGCAGCCCGACCAACTGAATGCTTCAATATTGGTAAATCTCTTGCATCAGCTTACGGGGTACAAGCATCTGGTTACCTATTACGGACCAGAATCTATTCTGTCTATTACACAAAAAATAAAAAGCGTTCATCGCATTCCGGCTGCTTTTTTACCTATTCCGGCTCCGGCTGTAACATTTCAGCCCCGCATCCAGGAAAAAAATGAAGTGTATACTGCCGATTTTGATATGTTACAAACACAAATACAATGGATCAGGAATATACCGGGCTACCAGCCTTCGTTGCAACCTGGTATAAACCTGTTTAACAGTTATTTTGGCGGTGGAATGGGATCTGTTGTTTTTCAGCAGTTGCGGGAATCAAAAGCACTTGCTTATTCAACCTCTGCAACATTTCAAGCGCCTGCTTATAAAAATGACCCTTACCAAATGAACGCTTTTATTGGTTGCCAGGCCGATAAAATGGATGATGCCATTAATGGAATGGACTCTCTGATAAATGACCTGCCCCGATCTGACGATGGCATAAAAAATGCCAAAATGAGCCTCCGGAAATCACTCGAAACACAGCGGTTTACGGATGAAAAGGTGGTTGATTTTTATTTAGCGTTGGAGAATAAAGGGTTAACAACTGATTTCCGTCAGCAGATCTATGAAAAATTGGGAACGTTAAACTACAATGATCTTAAAGCCTTTGCAGATAAATACATCGCCCATAAAAAATATGCTTATTGCATAATAGGATCAAAAGAGGTAGTAGAAGGAGCGAATTTGAAGAACTATGGAGACGTGAAAAAGCTAACATTTGAGGAGTTGTTTGGGTATTAAAAAACTGTTTTTTGCAATAATACCACTAGTCGGATATATTAATAACATAAGAATTTATTTGGATATGAGAAGGACAATACGCTACTTTTTAACGGCAGTACTGAGTGTTTTTGTAACATTCTGTACGTTGGCTCAAAACAATAATGGCCCAAGTGTATCACTGAAAGGGTGGTATTTGCTTGACTGGAAACAGGATCATGTATATGGCATCAGTTTGCAACAGGCTTATGATTTTCTCAAGGCTCGTCATTTAAAACCAAATTCCACAATTTTGGGGGTGATTGATTCCGGTGTAGACACTACACATGAAGACCTGAAAAATGTTTTATGGACAAATCGTAGTGAAATTGCGGGCAATGGAAAAGATGATGACGGGAACGGGTATGTGGATGATGTTCATGGCTGGAATTTTTTAGGCAATAAAGACGGAAAGAATGTAGGCAAAGAATCCCTTGAGGAGGAAAGGGTGTACCAGGCATATAAATCGAAATGGGAAAATATAGACAGCGCCGGGATTTCAAGGTTATCCAGGGATGAACTCTATGATTATAATATGTGGCAAAGAGCTGCTAAAATGGCCAGGCGTTTTGCCAGCAAAAGTCAGGCTACCACAAAGGATTCCGAGATGTACAATTCTAAACCTAAAAATCACCGGGACGAAGTGGTAGGGGATAATTACAACGATATTAATGACAGCAATTATGGTAATGGCGATGTAACGGCTACTGATCCTATGCATGGCACTCATGTAGCTGGTATCATTGGTGCGCAACAAAATAATAATCCTGGGGTAAATGGCGTAGCAGATAATGTGCAAATTATGGTATTGAGAGCCGTTCCCGATGGCGATGAATACGATAAAGATATTGCCTTAGCTATCCGCTATGCTGTTGATAACGGGGCCAGAGTTATTAACATGAGTTTCGGCAAATTTTATTCACCGGGAAAAAAATGGGTAGATGATGCGGTGAAATATGCACAAAAAAAGGATGTCCTTTTGGTGCATGCGGCCGGTAACGATTCAAAAAATATTGATAAGGAATTTAATTATCCTTCGCCGGTATCGAAAGACAGTTTGTTTACTGCCTCTAACTGGATAACTGTAGGAGCCAGCGGCATGTCAGGCAGCGGGATAGCTGCCCCTTTTTCAAATTATGGAAAGCAAAATGTCGATGTTTTTGCCCCAGGTGTAAGGATCTACTCAACTCTTCCGAAAGCTAACAAATATGTGATGTGCCTTTAAATATAATTGGTGAGGAAGCAAAAAAAATGGGATATCTGCGAAAAGGAAAGATGACAATTGAGAGGATCTTGAAAAACCCGTCTTATGTTGGAATGGTCTACGCAAGAGCCTTCAAAGAACATCCTGGGGGATTGTTCCCGGCTAGGCATGAGCCACTAATTGATCTCACGACATGGGAAATGGTTCAAAACAAATTGCGGAGGCCAGAGAAAACCAGAACAATTTTTGACGAAAATATTCCATTAAGAGGGATATTAAAATGTCATTGCGGACAACCTTTAACCGGTGCACCATCCAGAGGGAAAGCAGGTAGATATTACTATTATTATAAATGCAAATTACCACGTCATAGCAATATTAGTGCAATCAAAGCACATGATCAGATGCTTGGCATAACTGAATTGATGAGTCTGGAAGGATCTGATGTTAAGTACATAAAGGAAACAATTGAAAAAGGACTTGATAAAGAAGCAGTTTTAAATAAAAAGGCGATAGTTGGTAAGAGAGAAGAGTTAGACAGTGTTCAAGACAAACTGAATGCAGTAGAAGAAAAGTTTATTAGTGATCAAATTAC
Organism: Pedobacter nyackensis; assembly: GCF_900176505.1. Classification (GTDB taxonomy): domain Bacteria; phylum Bacteroidota; class Bacteroidia; order Sphingobacteriales; family Sphingobacteriaceae; genus Pedobacter; species Pedobacter nyackensis. The sequence goes on from NZ_FWYB01000001.1 coordinate 929,931, forward strand.
CCGTGAGACCTATGATAGATGGACTTCAAATTATAATAGCCAAATATTTTCTTTAAAGGCCGCCATTCAGCGTATGGGAACAGATATTAATAAGGCATTTAAAATTTTGGCGAGACATATTGACCTTCTAACTGATATGAAACATGTTTATACTGCATCTGATTTGCTCGGAAAGAGAGAATTCGTAAAATTGGTGTTCGACAGCAATTTATACTATTTTGAGGGTATCTATCGAACACCTACGATGCTACAGATGTTTGATCATAATGCGTTGAAAATGAAGGATCAATCCCAAAAGTTGTGGAGCAGGAATGATTTTTCCGTTGCTAAGCATATAGTTGAGTTAGTCTATACAGGAAGAATTCAATGTTTTTGACTCCCCTAAACTGTGATCTGAAAGCCTTTATCTTAGCGTTGAAAGATTCTGCAGAAGCATTCGTGGATCTATTATCAAAGTAGTTGAGAATGGTTTGATAGTGGTTTTGTATCGAACGAGCAATTGTATTAAAAGCCTTGAAACCAGTTTGCCTTACTTTTTCATGCCATTTGGCCAGATTAGCTAGTGCAAAGACTTTATCTGTTGTATTTTCAAAGATCTGACTAAGTCCGATACTGAGTCCGTAGGCGATTCTAAGATCAGGAAATCTTCCAAATAAGAGTTCTGCACGATCTTTTTGACTATCTGTCCAGCCCGAAGGCTTTTTGTACAGCACATACCTACTACGAGCTAGCAATTGTTTGATTGTATCTCCATTATGGAGTACTTCCGCTTGAAATGGGCGGCCTCTCTTTTTTGATTGTTCTATGGCTTCATTTTCTGCGTCCATAGCTTCCCACCTGTATTTGATCCGCATCTCTTGGAGCGCTTCAGTAGCTAGTTTCTGTACATGAAACCGGTCGGTCACTCTAGTTGCCTGTGGAAAACAACGTTTGCAGATCAATTCCATATTACCTGCCATATCCAGGGTAACTTCAGTTACCTTTTTCCTGGCTCTTTCAGGAATCTTTTTCAGTACTGAAATGACGGTTTCCGCTTTGGTTCCTGCTACAATGGCAACAATGGCCCCTTTCTTACCTTTTGCTGCTTTGTTGGTAAGGATCGTGTAAAGTTCGCCATGGGACAAACTGGTTTCGTCTATAGAAAGCTGTTCACCGAGGTTTTCTGGATATAACAGCCAGTCTTTTGCATGTGATTTCTGATCCCAGCTTTTAAAATCACTGAGGTAATCACGATATTGACGAAGTAGGTTTTTAGTCTTTACACCATAGAATGAACTGATGGCATCTACGCTACTCGGGGCTGTATCGATTGATTTCTTTTAAAAAAGCCGCGAAATCTCCTGTCATTCGCGTTCCCTTTTCTACTAAAGTCCAATTTCGGTAAACTACCTGAGAAGTCTCTGTATTGAGCCATCTACGTCTTCTGATGTGATAAAATACTTTATGCCCACGGATAGGGAAATCCTGAATCACAATCTGAGGGAAAAAACCTTTGGACAAAACTTTAATACCATCCCATTCCGAGGGTGGAGCATTCAGTTCTTCGAGTTCGATGTGAAAGGTTTCACTATCCTCAATAACTCCTTTGAATTCAAAATTCTCTAGTATAAAATCTGGCAGAAATAATCTGAGTAAAGATGCAGCAGCTGATGGCATAAATATAAAATGGTATAAAAATGCAAATCTATATTTTTAACCGCTGCTCCACAACATTTGGGATTGATCCAAAATGAAGGAGAAAGGCTTGTTGATTTATGAAAAAAAAAGGGGAATCATAAGTGATTCCCCTTTGGGTGGAGTCGAAGGGGTTCGAACCCTTGTCCAGTCGTGTGATAAATTATGCCTTCTACATGCTTATTTTCCAATTGATTGTAGGGATCTGGCGGGCTGGAAACCGACCTAACCGTTCACCTTAGGTACTTCATCTCGCAATTGTATCGTACCTTACAATTGCCAGCGTTGTTATTTCGATGCCCCAGATTCTAACCTAACATCGCAGCAGTTAGAGGGACAAAAGCTATTTAATTCTAAATTAAGCAGCTAAGGCGTAGTTATTTTCGCCAATTATAGTGTGAACGTTCTCTTTTAAGTGCTCTCCGTACAACGCACTGCATGCTAACATACTTAGCGTCACCCTGTCAAATCCAAAACGACCCCAGTACGCGTTGATGGTGTGTGGCTAACTACTCCTTTCCAACCATCAACGCACAAATATACGAATATTATGCCATAGTTCTACCAGGATACTGTTTTAATGCAATATCCAGACAATCCATAGCTTTATTAAGGTCTTCTGTATTAAGAACGTAAGCCATTCTTACCTGATTTTTACCTGAACCTTCAGTTGAATAAAATCCTGTTGCCGGAGCCATCATGACAGTCTCACCATTGTTGCTGAAACTTTCTAACATCCACTGACAGAACTGATCTGCATCATCAATAGGTAATTTAGCTACTACATAGAACGCGCCACCTGGATTAGGGCAAAACACACCTTCCATGTCGTTTAGCCTTTTTACCAGGGTATCTCTACGTAAAGTATACTCCTTGTTCACAGCTTCAAAATAACTATCAGGAGTATCAACTGCCGCAGTACCTGCAATTTGTTCAACCATACCCGGACTTAACCTTGCCTGCGCAAATTTTAATCCTGATTTGATCACTTCTTTGTTTTTAGTAATTAAACAACCCAATCTTGCACCGCAAGCACTATAACGCTTAGATACTGTATCCATAATGACCACATTTTCATCTAAGCCCTCAAGGTGCATAGGAGAGATGAATTCTCTGCCATCATAGCAAAACTCACGGTAGGCTTCATCCGAAAATAAGAACAGATCATATTTTAAGCACAGCTCTTTTAAAGCATCTAACTCTTCTCTTGAGTACAGGTAACCTGTGGGGTTGTTTGGATTACAAATGATGATGGCTTTAGTGCGATCCGTAATCAGTTTTTCAAATTCAGCAATAGCCGGTAAAGCAAAACCATTTTCAATATGAGAAAGGATAGGTTTCACTACTACGTTACTCATGCAGGCAAAACCATTGTAATTTGCATAAAAAGGCTCTGGAATGATGATTTCATCACCTTCATTAACGCAGGTTTGCATAGCAATAGTAATGGCTTCCGATCCACCGACAGTAACAAGAATGTCCTCCGGCGTAATATTGTAACCAAGTTTGTTGTAATATTCAGTAAGTTTAGTTCTATAACTAAGCGTTCCCTCAGATGGGGTATAAGCCCAAACATCAAAGTCGATATTTTTAATAGCATTCAACATGCCCTCTGGCGTAGCAATATCAGGCTGACCAATATTTAAATGATATACTTTTTTACCCTCTCTTTTTGCCTGATCAGCAAACGGAGTTAGTTTTCTTATAGGCGAAGCGGGCATTTGCAGCCCTTTTTCTGAAATATTTGGCATGATGGAAAATAAACAGGATTAATATGTTAGTCTGGGACAAAAATAAAAAACCTCGTTGATTAACGAGGTTTTAATAAAAAAATATCTCTTTAACGATTATTTACTTGCTGCAGCTACTGTTTCTCCTTTAATGTACAATACTTTGGTAGTAGTTTTTGCATTTGAAGTAATAGTAATGCTTTTGCTAAATGGAAGCGCAGCACCTGTTGGATTGTAAGTTACTTTAATCACACCTGATTCACCTTTTTTAATTGGGGTTTGGGTATACTCAGGAACAGTACAGCCACAAGTCGACTCAACTTTAGTAATGATTAACGGCTGATCACCAATGTTGGTGAACTTAAAGTCTACCTTAGCTGGTTTGTTCAAAGGTATTTTACCAAAGTCATGGGTTTCTTTTTCAAACTTGAATTCAGCTGGTTTCGACTGAGCATTCGCCGCAACACTTATACCTAAGATTAACGTAAATAACAGAATTAGTTTTTTCATTTCAATGTTGTTTTAGAACAAATTTAATGTTTTCATTTATAAAACAAAAAGTATTCCATGATATAAATTACCGCTCACTGTTAAGTCATACTTTAGATTTTATGTATCTTTGCCGCATAATCGATTTACTTATGATGCCAAATAATAAACTTACTACAAATCCAATAGACACTTCGGAGTTAAGTTTTGATGACTTCAAAACCATTGTTGTGAACGACTATAAAATAGCTTTCGAAAGCAGACAAGCTAGTTTATTGGGCCGAAAGGAAGTATTGACCGGGAAGGCTAAATTCGGAATTTTTGGTGATGGTAAGGAGCTTCCGCAAATTGCCATGGCTAAGGCCTTTAAAAAGGGCGACTGGCGCTCGGGATATTACAGAGACCAGACTTTCGCTTTTGCTGCCGGAATTTGTACCATAAAAGAATTTTTCGCCCAATTATATGCTAACCCAAGCGTAGAGGCAGACCCGGCATCAGCAGGAAGACAAATGAACTGCCATTTTGCAACACGTTCCATTAATGAAGACGGCAGTTGGAAGGATTTAACAGAAATGAAAAACTGTTCTTCTGACATTGCACCTACAGGTGGACAAATGGCCAGGTTAGTTGGATTGGCTTATGCCTCTAAATTATATCGACAAAACCCGGAACTTGAATACCTAAAGAATTTCTCTGTAAAAGGTAATGAAGTGGCATTTGGAACAATAGGAAATGCATCTACATCAGAAGGTGTGTTTTTTGAAGCCATCAATGCTGCAGGTGTTTTACAGGTGCCTATGGCAATGTCTGTTTGGGACGATGGATACGGAATTTCTGTTCCGGCAAAATACCAGACTACAAAAGAAGATATATCAGAAATATTAAAAGGCTTTCAGCGTGATGAAAATGCTGCCGGTTATGAAATATTTAAAGTAAAAGGCTGGGATTATCCCGCATTATGCGAAACATACCAGCGTGCAGTAGATATATGCAGGGATGAACACGTTCCGGTACTGATCCACGTAACGGAAGTAACTCAGCCGCAAGGCCATTCTACTTCAGGATCGCATGAACGCTACAAGGATAAAGCTAGATTAGATTGGGAGAAAGAGTTCGATTGTATCGTTCAAATGCGGAAATGGATGCTGGAATCGGCAATCATCGCTGAAGAAGAACTGCTGGAACTTGAAAATGCCGCCAAGAAACTTGTTCGTGAATTCCAAAAAGAAGCCTGGAATGAATTCCTTGCTGCTATAAAAACAGAGAAAGATCAGGCTATTGAATTGATCAACGGATTGGCTAATGGCGATCCCGCACTGATTAAAATTACTGCGCTGTTGGCTAGTACACCTGATGCACAGAGGAGAGAAGTGATCTCTTCAGCAAGAAAGGCATTGCGCTCAACAGTTCGTGATACTTCTTCTGAAAGAAAAGCACTTTTAGCCTGGTATAATGATCAGATTGGACTAAACGAAGACAGATACAATTCGAAACTATTTACTGATGGGGCCGAAAGTCCATTTTTAGTAAATGAACTGAAACCTGTATTCAACGAAGATAGTAAAATGGTCGACGGCCGTGAGTTGTTGAACGCTTGTTTCGACTCGAACTTTGCACGCGACCAGCGCCTTGTAGCCTTTGGCGAAGACCTGGGGGCTATTGGTGATGTAAATCAAGGCTTCGCAGGTTTGCAGGCAAAATATGGCGATCTGAGGGTTACTGATACAGGAATCAGAGAAATGACCATAGTAGGACAGGGGATAGGTTTGGCTATGCGTGGTTTACGCCCAATTGCCGAAGTTCAGTACCTGGATTACCTGTTGTTTGCGCTAAACATATTAAGTGACGATCTGGCCAGTTTGTCGTACCGCACCAAAGCAGGTCAAAAAGCACCTGTTATTATCAGAACACGTGGACACAGACTGGAAGGTGTATGGCATTCGGGCTCTCCAATCGGAATGATCCTCGGATCATTAAGAGGTATGCACATCTGCGTGCCACGTAACATGACACAAGCTGCCGGAATGTACAATACCCTGTTCAGATCTGATGAACCAGCATTGGTAATCGAATGTTTGAACGGTTACCGTTTGAAAGAGAAATTACCTGAAAATGTAGGTGAATATACCGTGCCATTCGGAAAAGCCGAGGTAATTAAAGAAGGAACAGATATTACCGTAGTTTCTTACGGTTCTACTTTAAGGATTGTGGAAGAAGCAGCTGAAGAACTGCAACAAATGGGTATTTCTATTGAAATTGTAGATCCTCAAACTTTATTGCCTTTCGATACAGATCATATCTGTGCAAAATCATTAGCCAAAACAAATAAATTACTGGTGGTTGATGAGGATGTGCCGGGTGGCGGAACAGCCTATCTGTTACAGCAGATTCTGGAAGTACAAAAAGGATATTATCACCTGGACAGTCAACCTAAAACGCTGAGCGCTAAAGCACATCGTCCGCCATACGGATCTGATGGTGATTACTTTAGTAAGCCTTCTGTTGATGATGTAATCGAAGCTATATATAGCATGATGAATGAAAGTAATCCGGGTAAATTCCCAGGTATATTTTAGGATCTGCTGCCTAAACATAAAAAGCCGCGTAAGTCTATACTTACACGGCTTTTCTTTTTAAAGACTTCTTTTGTTATTAAAGCCTGCTTGTTCTGTTTCTAAGCAAATGATCTGCAAGTACCAGTGCAGCCATTGCCTCAACAATAACTACTGCTCTCGGTACCACACAAGGATCATGTCTGCCTTTACCTTTAATCTCAGCGGCTTCGCCTGCCGCATTAATGGTCTGCTGGTTGTGCATAATTGTGGCAACCGGTTTAAAAGCAACTGTAAAATTGATCTCCATACCATTGGAAATACCACCCTGTATGCCACCCGAAAAATTGGTTAGCGTTTTAGGCTGATCACCATTGGCGAGGAAAATATCGTTATGTTCTGAACCCCTCATCTCACTACCGCTAAAGCCCGAGCCATATTCAAAACCGTGTACAGCATTAATGCTCAACATAGCCTTACCCAGATCCGCATGTAGCTTATCGAATACCGGATCGCCTAGGCCCACCGGACAATTTTTTACGATGCAGCTCACTTTTCCACCTACTGTATCACCATCTTTCCTTACCCCATCAATAAATTCTATCATCTGGTGAGCCGTTGCAGGATCTGCACATCTCACAATATTCTCTTCTCTTATCGCCAATAAGGTATCTACATCATCGTGGGCTAAATTTGGTGCCTGAATCTGACCTACAGCCGAAACATGGGCAAATATTTCGATACCGTGATGCTTCAATAATAACTTTGCAATGGCACCTGCCGCTACACGAGCCGCAGTTTCACGTGCAGAAGAACGTCCCCCACCACGGTGATCGCGGATGCCATATTTCGCATCGTAGGTATAATCAGCATGAGAAGGACGGTAAACGTCGGTATTGTGACTGTAATCCTTACTGCGCTGATCTTCATTAGGGATCAGCATGGCAATAGGAGTGCCGGTACTTTTACCTTCAAATGTTCCCGATAAGATCTGAACAGTATCGCTCTCTTTACGTTGTGTCGTGATTTTTGATTGTCCTGGTTTGCGTTTATCCAATTCCGACTGGATAAACTCCAGATCGATAGGTAATTGCGCAGGACAGCCATCTAAAACAACACCTATGGCCACTCCATGTGATTCACCAAAGGTAGTGATGCGAAATAACTGACCAAATGTATTGCCTGCCATATTTATGATTTTAGATTTAAATTTACTGTTTAGATTTTAAGGTTCTAAACTTCCCTAACTGTAAAGCCAGCTTTTTCCAGGTCTTTCCAAAAATCAGGATACGATTTTTCAACCACCTGGTAATCTTCCATCTCTACCTCATCAATAAATAAACTCAATGGGGCAAAAGCCATAGCCATCCGATGATCATCATAGGTTTGGAACTTTACCTTCTGCGGGAAATTCAGGTTCTCACAATCTAAAGTATACACCTCATTGCCCTCTATCAGCAAAACGCCAATTTTAGCCAATTCCTGTTGCAGGGCCAGAACCCTGTTGGTTTCTTTAATTTTAAGTGTTTCCAGTCCTGTAAAGGAAAGATTTAAGCCCTTTGCAGCAGCACATACAATAATTGTTTGTGCTAAATCAGGACAATCCTTTAGGTTCAATACCTCTTTAATCGCTACTGATGTTCCAGATTTTAAAGCAATGCCGTTGGGGATATACGAAGTGCGCACACCAAAGGGAATCATGATCTCGCTGATCTCGCTATCGCCCTGCAGACTTTCTTCCTTTAAATTCGGTAAGGTAATTGATGCCTGATCTGCCAAAGCTGCAATGCTATACCAATAAGAGGCTGCACTCCAGTCCGGCTCTACAGTTAAGTTACATTCCTTAAATGACTGGTGATCAATATGAATGGTGTTGCCTGCCCAATTGTGTTTAATACCTGCTTCTTCAAGCATGCTTAAAGTCATTTCCAGATATGGTCTGGAAGTTAACTCACCCTCAATTTCCAGCGATAATCCCTGAGGTAAAGCAGGAGCGATCATCAAGAGTGCAGATAAGTACTGACTGCTGATGTTCCCCTGGATTTTAATATTCCGGGTAATCTGTTTGAAATTGTCGTTAATATTTAATGGTGGATAACCTTCCTGTTCGGCATAGCTGATTGCTGCACCTAATTTTTGTAAGGCTTCTACCAGCAATTTTATAGGTCGCTCTTTCATCCTACCGGAGCCAGTTAGGTGAAATAAGCCTTTTGCGATAGATAAATAAGCTGTTAAGAACCGCATAGCAGTTCCTGCGTGACCAACATCAACCGTAATGTAATCGCCACCTTCAGTATGCCCACTGATGGTATTAAGTATGTTATTAAGGGTTACTGTATCAACAGCATCAGATAGGTTGTTAACTTTAACCAGGTTGTCAGACAGGGCGCTGATGATCAGCGCCCTGTTGCTTTCGCTTTTAGAACCGGTTAAGGCTATTTCAGCATTTATATCTTTAATCCCTTTAAAAGAAACAATTGCGTCTTTACCCATTGTTAAGATTTAACTTCAGTGTGAGTTTCTGCTGCAATACCTTTTTCTGCTTTACCTGCATTCATAATCTCAGTTTGCTTACGAATAGACTCTCCGTGAACAAGCTCCAGGAATTTCTCGGTAAAGTTTAAATCAAGTTTTAAAGCCTTTGCAAATGAAATTCCTTTTTTAATGATGGCATCCCAACGGTTTACCTGTAAAATAGTTACCTGGTTATCACGTTTGTATTCGCCGATTTTACCCACGATAGCCATACGCTCACCTAGCTTTTGTAACAAAAGGTCGTCAATTTTATCAATTTGTTTACGTAATTCAGCAAGCTGATCTGTAAAAGCTTCGTTTTGAGATTCTGGTTCACGAACAGTTAAACGTTCAGCAAGTTCACCAAGAGCAGCAGGAGTAAGCTGTTGTTTAGCATCTGTCCAGGCTATAGAAGGATCTACGTGCGACTCGATCATTAATCCTTGCATGTCCAAATCCAATGCTTTCTGAGAGATGTAAGGAATCAGTTCGCGGTTACCACAGATATGACTTGGGTCGTTAATGATTGGAAGATCAGGTAATAATGTTTTCAATTGGATAGCCAGTTCCCACATTGGTTCATTGCGGAATGAGCTTTTCTCATAAGAAGAGAAACCACGGTGAATAGCACCTAATTTAGTGATACCTGCACGGTTGATACGCTCTAAAGCACCAGCCCATAATTGCAGATCAGGGTTTATTGGGTTTTTAACCAATACCGGGATGTCTACACCTTGTAAAGCATCAGCAATCTCCTGAACAGTGAAAGGGTTAACAGTTGAACGGGCACCAATCCATAGGATATCAACACCGGCAGCTAAAGCTTCTTCAACGTGTTTCGCATTTGCAACCTCTACAGCTGTAGGTAAACCTGTTTCCGCTTTTGCTCTTTTTAACCACTCTAATCCGATGCTTCCAATTCCTTCAAATTCTCCCGGACGAGTACGAGGCTTCCAGATACCAGCTCTTAATACAGATACTTTTCCGGTTGCAGCCAATAAATGAGCTGTGGTTAATAGTTGCTCCTCAGTCTCCGCACTGCATGGGCCAGAAATGATTAGTGGTTCGTTTTTAATGTTAAGCCAGGTGTTTAATGGCTGAATGTTCAATTGTAGTTTCATTTTTTTGGGGTTTAAATTGTTGTTTTTATTTTACGAAGGCTGTTTTATAGAAGATTATACTTTGTCATTCTTCTGGTATTCACCCATGATGTTAAAGTTTACAGTGTATTTTAGTGCCTGGCGGATCGCTTTGTCATATTTTTCCATACTGGTCCATTCCATGTCCACATAGAAATAGTAATCGTTACGTTTCCCTAAAACCGGCATACTTTGTATTTTGGATAAGTTAACCTGCTGTTCTGCAAAAATATTCAGGACTTTAGCAAGGGCACCTACGTGGTTGCCTACCTGGAAACAAATAGAAGCTTTGTTAGTATCCGGCTGTTCTTCGGTCTTGTCCTGTTTAAGAATCAGGAAACGGGTAAAGTTCTTTTTGTTCGATTCTATTCTTCTTTCAATAATATTCAAGCCATACAATTCGGCAGCAAGGGTATTGGCAATAGCAACCGTATCCGTTAATTGTTCCTCTTTGATTCTTTTAGCGCAAGCTGCGGTATCGTTACCTTCAATTACCTGAATATTTGGGTAATCGTAAAAGAAATCTACACACTGACGAATAGCGATGGGGTGGGAGGTAGCAAATTTAACATCTTCAAATTTAACTCCTGGTAAAGCCATCAGGTGCAATTGAATAGGCAGGTATACTTCGCCTACCACTGCAAAATTATACTCGCGGATCAAGGTGTAGTTAGGCAAAAGGCTACCGGCGATAGAGTTTTCTATAGCCATGACAACGAAATCTGATTCTTTGTTTTCTAAACTCTCGCAAGTTTGTTTAAAAGAATTGCATTCAATGGTTTGAATGTCCTTTCCGAAGAATTTGAAAGCCGCTTCCTCGTGAAAAGATGCTTTGATGCCTTGAATTGCTACTCTTGTTCCTGTTTTCATTAGTTTATTGTTTTTCTTTTTTTTATGGTTCGGTTTGGCGTAAAACCAAAAAAGTCCCGGCGTTTGGCCGGGACTTTTCGTATACATTTATCGTGTTGATATTAGTGCATATTAGTCCCGGCTCTTACTAAAATAGTAGAAGTAACCAAACCAATATGTAGTAATATTTCTCATCTGTTTTTCTATTGTCTTTTATTTTGTTGCGGCTCGTACACAAGCCTTTTTATATTTTGTTTTTCCAAATGTACTAACAAAATTTAATTTGTCAATAGTTAAATAAAAAAAATATTTTTTTGTGGTTAAAGTTTTTCTTCGTGAGTCTCAAAACTTTAGCCCCGTTTATGAATTATTAATGGCATTAAAGTAGGCAAAACTCTCTAATATGTCACTTTCCGATACCCTGCAGTTATAATCGCACTTACCAATGCTGCTCAATAATGAAAACATGATTTGCCCGTTTTCATTTTTCTTATCACTCTGCATCAACTCCATTAATTGTGTAAAACTGTCGGCTTTAAGATGGTAAGCTGGGTATAGCTTACTGATATAGTCAGTGATGTCTTCTAAATCTGCTTCAGATAAAGTATTGTTTTTATGAGAAAGGAACGCCTCGCAAATCATACCTATAGCAATGGCTTCACCATGTGTTAAAGGCTTTTTGTCGTTAGTCAAGGCATAAGTTTCAACAGCATGGCCAATAGTATGTCCGTAATTAAGGATTTTTCTTAATCCTTTTTCATGAGGATCTTCCGTTACCACTTCGTTCTTTATCTCTACTGAACGGTAAATGGCTTGTGGATCAATTTGCAGGTAATCACTGTTTTTAAGCTCATTGTAATAGTTGCGGTCGACAATTAAACCATGTTTAATCATTTCAGCAAAGCCAGAAAGCAATTCTCTTGCAGGTAATGTTTTTAAAAAGGCAGTTTCAATAAAAACAGCTTGGGGAAGGGTAAAGGTACCCACCATGTTCTTAACATTATCTATATCGATACCTGTTTTTCCACCTACAGAAGCATCAACCTGGGAAAGTAAAGTAGTAGGAATATTGATGAAATCAATTCCACGCTTATAAGTAGATGCTACAAAACCACCCATGTCTGTAATTACACCGCCACCAAGATTAATCATCAGACACTTGCGGTCGGCACCAAAATCAAGTAATGTTTTCCATATACCTATACAAAAATCAATATTCTTGTTCTCTTCTCCCGGATCAGTTTCAATCAGGTCGAAACCATTAAAATCATCCAGCATCTCACGAAAAAGAGGCAAACACACCTCTGAAGTATTGCTATCCGCAAAAACAAATATTTTGCTGTACCTGCCAGATTCGAACACCTCTGTTAAAGGTGCGAGTTGAGTCTCAAAATGGATGGTGTGGCCAGCGCTATCTAGCTTATTCATTAAATTACTTTTATTTTTTGTCCCATAAAATCAATCACATCGCCAACACGAACTTTTAATCGTTTACGGTAATCAACTTTTCCGTTGTACTTTACCAAACCATCCTCAACAACGGTTTGCGCTTCGCCTCCGCTCTGAACCAGTGCAGCTGCTTTTAACAATTGGATAAGGGGAATAAATTCACCTTCTAATTTAAATTCTATCATTGTATGGCAAACTTACAATTAATTATAAAGTGTTTACCACCAATAACAGGGGAATTTATACTTTTGCATCCAAAATAATTAATAGATATTCTTAAATGGAACTTTCCCCCAAAAAATTATTAAATTTTGATAATACTGAAATTGCATTCCGCAATAAATCAAATAATGAATTAAATGCTGCCTATTGGTTGTTTAAGATGATTAGTAGTAACTTCTTGACAAAAGTAGGTCCTCCTATCACTAACTTTTTCCTTAACATCGGTTTGCCTATTAAGGGGATAATCAAAGCCACAATATTTAAACATTTCTGTGGTGGCGAAACCATTGCCGAATGTGAACATACCATCCAGCAATTGGCATTAGGTCGTGTTGGAACCATTTTGGATTATTCTGTTGAGGGAGAAGAAGAGGAAGAAGTTTTTGATTTTACCTGTGCTGAAATTATCAGAACAATTGAGCGCGCTGTGGGTGATAAGCGTATTCCTATTACTGTATTTAAAGTGACAGGTATTGGTCGTTTTGGCTTACTGGAAAAATTAGATGCTAAAAAAGAGTTGAGCCCGGTAGAGCAGGCGGAATTTGATCGCGTGAAACAACGTTGTGAGAAAATCTGCAGAACTGCTTTTGAAAAGAACGTACCAATTATGGTTGATGCAGAAGAAACCTGGATTCAGGATACTATCGACGAATTGGCTATAGATATGATGCGTTTATTTAATCAGAAAAGCATTATCGTTTACAACACTTACCAGATGTACCGCCATGATAAACTGGCCGACATGAAAGCCGATCACCTGATTGCCAGAGCTTCGGGCTTTATTTTAGGCGTGAAAATGGTACGTGGTGCCTATATGGAAAAAGAACGTAAACGTGCTGAAGAAATGGGATACCCTTCCCCAATTCAACCTGATAAAGCATCATCAGACAGAGATTACGATGCTTCTTTAAACTACTGCATGGAGCATATCAATGAGATTGCTATTGTTTGTGGAACCCATAATGAAGAAAGCTGCCGCGCTTTAGCTCAGTTACTGGATGCTAATAATGTAGCGCACGATCATCCTCACGTTTACTTCGCACAATTATTGGGCATGAGCGATAACCTAAGTTTCAACTTATCAGATGCAGGTTATAATGTAACGAAATATGTGCCTTACGGGCCAATTAAAGCGGTTATGCCGTACTTGTTCAGAAGAGCACAAGAGAACACTTCGATTGCCGGACAAACCAGCAGAGAGCTTGGACTGATCATGAAAGAAAAGCAGCGTAGAAGATTGTAATAACCTCAATCTTTTTAAACAAAAAAGGCAGTTGAATCCATTCAACTGCCTTTTTTGTTTCTATTAAATGTAAATATCTATACCGTTATAGAAAATTTATGTTTTTTGTTACAAAATCCGATGCTCAATTAACACCTGTTCCAGATACTTTGGATGCTTAGTCATCAGCAATGTATTTAATCCGGCCAGTTTAGCTCCTTCAATGTGCTGCGGACTATCATCTATAAACAAGGTTTCGGTCGGATCGAGGTTATTCTCCCTAATTACCTGTTCAAAAATTTCAACATTAGGTTTGCGCAAAAACATCTGCTGAGAATAATAAGCCCTTTCAAAAAGCTCACTGTTATCTGCCATATTGAATTCTCTTTTCAGGTACTCAACAATATAGTTGTAATGCGTTTCATTATTGTTGCTGAGTAAAAACGTGCGGTACTTCTGTTTTACCGTAAGCAATACCTCGTGAATTCCAGGAGGGACACCAATCAACAGGCTATTCCATGCTGCATCAATCTCCTCATCAGTCAGGTCGTTGTTATTTGCAGCTTCGCGAATGCCAGCTCTGAATTCGGCAGGCGTAATGGCAGCAGTTTCAAAATCATTGAAAAGATCATGGTGACTTTTATGTGCGAAAAACTCGGTACTGTTACTTATCCCGAGTTGTAACAGGGCATCTTGAGTTCTTTGAAAGTCTATTTCGAAGATCACGTTACCGTAATCGAATATAATGTTTTTAATTTTTTGCATAAAGAAGTTTCAAACTACAAATATGAGATAATGAACTCAATAAAATAATGGAATGTATTTTATTGTTTACAAAGTGATTTTTGGGGTGTGTTTTGTGTAATATTGATTACACACAAATGTAAACTCTATGAAAAAATTACTCATGGTAGTCATGGCAAGTTATGCCCTGACCGCTCGTGCCCAAATGCACGAATCTAAAAACTTTCTTCGCCTCTATTCCGACTCTGTGATCTATGCCAGGACGATTAAATTGCGACCCGATTTTGCAGGTTACTGGCAGCTCCGGGCCGATTCACGTCGCGTTCCAACCGAGCAGGTCAAGTTCTTTAATAATGAAGATGGATTTTTTGCCAATACCCGAAGGTTGAATTTAGGAGGGGAGACTTCATTTTCGGAACGGATTGTGGAGGGTAGGATCAATGTTTTTCAGGAAATGACCTATGATCCGTTTCTGCATGAAAGAGGACCCAGATACAGACACAGAAGGGAACCAGTTGTTGACTTTGGAATGTATTACAATAAAGGCTTTGGTGATCTGAAAAAGATGAATTACAACAACCTGAAGAAGGATATGGCCGACCATCCGGAGAGTATCGACTTACTCAATAATTATAGGAAAAGCATGACTACGAGCAAAATGCTGTATACGGCTGCCGGGGTATCAGTTGTAGCAGGATTGGTTTCATTCCTGGTTGCAGGTAGCAGCAATGGCTCTAGTTCATCTTTTGGTGATCATAAATTCGGTAGTTCCAGTATGAGCAGTTCAGGAGCGAATTTTACATCTAGTTTTGTATTGTTAGGGCTGGGGACCGGCCTCGCTATTGGTGGTTATTCTGTGCAAATATCCGGTTCCAGAAAACTGGAAAATGTAATAGATGCTTATAACAGGTAGCATTACAGCTGAAATCTGATCTTATACCCGTTGGATCCGGTATAAGATCAGATTTTGCAGAAACATCCTCTAAGCACCCAGAAATCTTAATAATGGGATGGGAAATGTACAGCAGCTTACTGTAGCTTTATTAAAAACATTGTACGATTACCCAGGTTTGGGAAATATTATGTTAGCTTTAGAAACTTACAAAAGGGAAATACTTTCCTTCTTACACATTATCCAATTCATATTTTCACTGTATTTTCAAAGTTTCACCTTTTATTAAGGATATGAAAAAAAACGATTCTAATGAATTGATCATTGCTAACAGAAAGATTGCATTTCAACATCAGGAAAAAGAGAACCGCGCAGCAGAATTAATCATCGCTAATAAAGAACTTGTTTTTCAAAACGAAGAGAAAGAGAATCGCGCAGCAGAATTAGTGATTGCTAACAAAGAGCTGATTTTCCAAAATGAAGAAAAGGAAAACCGGGCAGCTGAACTGATTATTGCCAACAAGGAACTCGCCTTCCAAAATGAAGAAAAGGAAAACCGGGCAGCTGAACTGATTATTGCCAACAAAGAACTCGCCTTCCAGAATGAAGAGAAGGAAAACAGGGCAGCAGAACTCATCATCGCCAATAAAGAACTCGCATTCCAAAATGAAGAGAAGGAAAAAAGAGCAGAAGAGCTAATTATTGCCAATAGAGAGCTTAAAAATGCAGAAGATGATATTCGTAAATTAAATGACGAATTAGAGCAAAAAGTAGTCGAACGCACCGCTCAGTTAGAATCTGTCAATAAAGAATTAGAATCCTTTTCCTATTCTGTCTCACATGATTTACGTGCTCCAATCAGGGCTATCAATGGATACACCAGAATTTTGGTAGAAGATTATGCCGATAAATTTGATACGGATGGTGTAAAAATCCTTCAGTCAATTATTAACAACTCAAAAAAAATGGGTGAATTAATTGATGATCTACTCGCATTTTCAAAATTAGGAAGGAAACAGGTAACGGTATCGGAAATTGATATGACTGATCTTCTTGATAGGGTTCAGGAGGAATTATCATTTGAGGACTACGAAAATATACCTGAATTTAATATAGGAACCCTTCCAAATGCTATAGGAGATAAATCCCTGATTAAGCAGGTATGGATCAACTTAATTTCCAATGCCGTTAAATATTCAAAACATAAAATAAAGACAAGTATCGAAATCGGTGCTTATAAAAAAGACAATCTAGTTGTATATTATATAAAAGATGGTGGTGCTGGGTTTGATATGCAATATTATGATAAGCTTTTCGGGGTTTTTCAGAGATTACATTCCCAGGAAGAATTTGAGGGCACGGGCATAGGTCTGGCCATCGTACAAAAAATAGTGCATCGGCACAATGGAACAGTTTGGGCCGAATCGGAATTGAACGAAGGGTCCTGCTTTTATTTTAGCTTGCTCAGCGTAAACCATTAAAATCAAAAAAGAAATGAACTACCATAACGTTGAAATTTTATTTGTCGAAGACAGTACTGACGATGCTGCACTCACCATCCGGGCGCTTAAAAAAAGCGGTTTTACCAACAAACTCCATCATGTTATTAATGGGGCGGAAGCACTGGATTTTATTTATTGCAAAGGGACTTATGCTTCAAGGAGCGATAAGGAGTTTCCAAAATTAATTTTGCTGGACTTAAAGATGCCAAAAGTATCGGGCGTACAGGTATTGGAAAAAATAAAATCTGATCCGAATCTTAAGTCCATACCTGTAGTTATGCTCACTTCATCAAATGAGGGGCCGGATATTGAAAAATGCTTCGAGCTTGGTGCAAACAGCTATATCGTAAAACCTGTCGACAGCGATAAATTTTTCAATGCAGTAAAAGAGATTGGATTGTATTGGATGATATTAAGTCAGTCGCCCCATTAACATGCTAAATCTTAAAATACTTATTCTTGAAGACAACGAGAGTGATGCTGATCTGCTTAACCGTGAATTGAAGAAATCCGGGTTAAGTTTTACTACTGAAATTGTTCAGACCCGTACAGAATTTGAGAACGCTCTCGACAGCTTTGATCCTGATCTGATTTTATCAGATTATTCTCTTCCCTCTTTTGATGCAGTTACAGCTTTCCGTATCAAACAAAATAAGCATCCTCACACGCCATTTATTATTGTTTCAGGTATAATTGGAGAGGAGAATGCTGTTGAATTAATTAAGGCAGGGGTGACCGATTACGTCTCTAAGAGTAAGTTGTTTACCTTATCCACAAAAATTAACAGGGCATTAAATGACACGCAGGTTAGGAAAGAAAAGATAGAAATCGATGAAAAACTAAAAGTCATTAACCAGGAGCTTTCAGAATTGAATCAGGAGCTGGAAGTCCGGGTGGTTAACCGCACAAAAGCGCTTGCAGAAAGTGAAAGTCGGTTCCGGAGTATGATGGAAACAATTCCCCAGATCGCCTGGACAAACACAGTTAAAGGTGAAGTAGACTTTTACAACCAGCGATGGTATAATTATACAGGATTGCATGGAAAGCAGACTAAGTTGCTGGAGTTTAGAGAAATCATTCATCCTGATGATGTTAAGATTAGTTTCGATCAATTCAGGTCGATCCTCAAGACCAGTGATGGAGGGGAGTTCCAGATCCGCATAAAGCGTATAGATGGACTTTATATGTGGCACCTGATCCGTTTAATGCCAATCACAGATCAAAATGGCAATTTGCAGCTTTGGGTAGGTACTGCCACCGATATACAGGAACTCAGAGTACTGCAACAACATAAAGACGATTTCATCATTATTGCCAGTCACGAGCTTAAAACACCAGTAACGAGTTTAAAAGCATCGCTTCAGCTTTTGGATAGAATAAAGGATAATCCTCCTTCAACCATGTTATCTAAACTCATTGTGCAAGCTAATAAGAGTTTGGGAAAAGTTAATGCACTTATTGAAGACCTATTGAATTCAAGCATGGCTAATCAAGGGCAACTTCACATCAATCAACAACATTTTGTTTTATCCGAGGCCATTAAAGAGTGTTGCTATGATGTATGTGAGGAGGGAATTTATACGATCAAAATCGAAGGAGACATGCGGGTTGAGGTATATGCGGATACCGTCCGGATCGGACAAATCGTTAGTAACTTCATCAATAACGCAATAAAATATGCGCCAGAATCAAAAGAAATACGCATCTGTATCGAAAAAGTAAACGATATGGTCAAAGTATCGGTCATTGACAATGGACCAGGTATACAGCCGGAAAAGCAACGTTACCTTTTTGATCGCTATTACCGTGCGGAAAATACTGGAAGTCAATATACAGGGCTAGGGCTCGGACTTTACATTTGTGCGGAGATTATTAAAAAACATTGTGGACTGATAGGCGTGGAAAGTGAATTAGATAAGGGTAGTGCTTTTTGGTTTACATTACCCCTGGTTTGTGATTAGCATTTAATTGTCATCCAATGTTTTTAGGAAAGCAATAATGTTTTTTATCTCTTGTTTGGTTAGGTTCAATGGATCAGGAGATAAGGTCTGGTTGTCCAGTTTAATCCCAATTCCGGCACCACCGCCACGATTGTAAAAGTCCAACACTTGCTCTAAGGTCGTGTAAGCTCCGTTGTGCATATATGGGGCAGTCTTAGAAACATTGCGCAGTGTTGTTGTTTTAAAAGCATATTTATATTGAGGGTATGGATTTAATGTGAAGCGCCCCTGGTCTTTATCAATTTCAGCATTTGCAGTATCGGGTTTAGCGGGTACCCCTAATACTTCGGCCTCACTTTTATTAAACAAAGGGGATTGTGTACCGTTAAAAAGTGGGGCAAAATGACAACTTCCACATTTAGCCTTACCCATAAATAAGTTAAAGCCCATTTTCTCTTCCTCATTTAGCTGCCTATGATCTCCCTGCATGTACTTGTCCAGTCTGGATGAGAATGGAGCCAGAGAACGGATGTAACTAGACAATGCATGCTGAATTTTCCATGGGTTTGCGGTGGCATTTTTGCTGCCAAAAGCGCTTATGAATGCATCATTAAAACTCTGTTTTTGGTTTATTCTGGAAGATGCCTGTTCCAAAGAACCATCCATCTCATGCTTGTTGTGTACCACATCAAGGGCTTGATCTTCCAGCGTTCCTGCTTTAAGGTCGTAAAAGAAGCCACGTTGAAAACCTGCATAAGTTAATGTAGGAGTATTTCTAAGTAGCGTAATCGTTTTCCCGGATCCGTCTTTCTGAATGCTGATAGGTGTAACCAGGCCATCTGTAAATGCTTTGCTTTCATGGTGACAGCTGGCACAACTTTTATTTCCTCCATTTGAAAGCATTGTACTGTTAAAAAGCAATTTTCCCAGATTTACCTTTTCTTTTGAAATGTACTCTGTATAATTGCCAACGAATTTATTGATGTTCAAAGCATTTTTCTGAAACAAACTTATGGCATCATCGGTCATGGCCGAGCCGCCGGAAACCATGTCAATAAGCTGATCCTGACGCAACTGGTCTATGCCTTTGCTGATGGGCTGCAGGTGTCTGGTGATAAAATCCAATCTGTTAAAGGAATTGAAATCAGGAGATCGCTGAATGTAGGTTATTGCATCATCCAGCATTTTATCCAGGCGGTCATTACCTTTATAAATCAGTACTATAGTTTTAATGCCTTGTAATGCCGAGGCAGCCTCCGGTAAAGACTGCAATGCAGTCGGGGTGTCAAATCCGGTAATGCCCAGGCTGGTAATCCTCAATATTTCCAGTCTTACAGCGTCAAATACCTGCGCATCAGTAATCTCATATTGAGCATTGTATCTTGCTGTACGTTGTAGGTTCAGTTGCATTTTACGCACTTCATTTAGCAGCGCCTCCCGGTTTTGCTGGTTGAGTATTTCGTAGATCAATTCTTCCATTACTTGAAATCCTGTAGGTTGTTCAACAAGGTTTTCGCCAAGCTCTATTTCATCAATTGGTGCACCATTTACAAGTACAGATGTAGTTGGAAAGAAATACTCCATGTAATATTCAATTTTTTTATATTGTTTACGTGCATCGAGGAAACTTTGTTGGATCTGCGCTTCACGCTTCTTTTCTACTGCTGGTAGAAGCTCCCGGTCTATGATTCCCTGAAGTGTCTCGAGTTCCTTTTCAAAAGCAGTCTTTACCTGCAGGTTTTGTACTGGTTCTTTTGTGCTGCAAAAAATAGAAAGGAGCGTGGTAACGGCAATTAGGATGAAAAAAACAATGATCTTTTTTATTCCGGTCATGGTTAGCTTATTGTACAAAATATCCCTCCCCGGTACTAATCGGGGAGGGACGGTTTTAATAGATAGAGGTAATTATTTTTCGATACCACGAACGATCACGATTTGTCCGCCTTCGCTATTGTTTGTTAAGCGGGTAGTTCCACCATCGGCGTTTTTATATTTAGCATCAGTCCAGGTATGTGGATGCAGGTTTATTACAAAAGTGTTAGGTATACCTGTTAATGAGGATACATCATACATCGCACCGTATTCCCACGAGCTGGTACGCAGATCATTGGAAGGGTTGTATTTAGTATTGAAAGCAGTTTCTGTTCTGCGGTGGTTCATCTGCAACATTGGCTTTAGGGTCTTTTGAGTTATTGAAAACTTCCAGATCGTTCCATCATGGTCGTTATTCTTATAATAAGAGTCGCCGTCCTCCTGGATGTAAACAAAGTTTTCAGTCACACATACATTGTCAGGATTTACTATGCTTTTACCTGGATTGTCATTACCATCAACAGCAACTTCCAGTTTACCTTTTAAAGGATCATTAGCATCTAATACCAATTTGTAAACACGGCCCCACATGGTTTTACCGCTAACTGGAGTCTCTTTATCTGCCTGGCTCACACCAGTTGCTGTAAAGTAAACCTCACGACCGTTAGCCGCACTGCCTTTTCTATAGTCGATATCTTCAACACGTGCCAACATCAATGCTTTTTTGTCGACAGTTTGTTGCTGTAACTGTGTACCGGTAGAGGTTTTTGGGTTGTCAAGTTCTACAAACTCCACATCATAGCTTTGGCCTTTCGACATATTGGTCTCAATCGGATCGTTGTTCGTGCGTCTCATCACATAAAGCTTACCATTGTTAAGATCGCCTTGCGTATTAGATAGATACATGGCCAGCTGACCATCTGTTTCATCCTCACCAATTAGAATTACTGTTTTACCAGCAAATGCACCTTTTGGAAGTGGAACGGCGTTTTCCGCACTCCATCTGCCCAAAGCACTTAATGTACGTTGGTTATTTTTCTTGTCGGGAGCTGCTAATGGGTCGATGGCATGAATCATAGATTCGGAGCCACTTTCTCCGGCAGTAAGGAATGTTGTTTTAGCAAAGCCATGTTCTTCAGGAGTTGCCATAGTAGCAGAACATAAACGTGTCATACCACCATCAGAATCTACAATGTATTCACCCTTTACAGGTTTAAAGTTTTTGTCCAGATATACCCTTGAAACTGATTGAAGGATCTCATGGTTATTGATCATAATAAAACCTTCACCTGCCGGATTTCTTATAATTCCGGCACCATCTGGTTGCGCGCCAAAAATAAAGCCAGGAGATTCAGGAAGCACATCATCACTGCTGATCAGTGTAGTGATCTTAAGACTTTCAAAACCGCTCATTGTTTTTACCAACGATGGGTTTACCGAATAATCTTTAAGTTCAACTGCCGATTCATCGTTTTTTTTGTCCTTCTTACAAGCCGAAATAGCTACTGCAGAGGCTGCAAAAGCTGCAATGGCAAATGCCAGAGTTTTAGTTTTAAGTAGTTTTTTTTTCATTGGTTTGATTCGTTTTATAAAGCAAACCTAACCATCTAATGTTGTGCGAAATTTAACGCTATGTTAAATGAAGCATGCAGGAGCAGCTATCCACTCTTATTCCAACGATTCCCTATCCCATTTCGCTAAATCGGCACCAATACTATAAGTGCTGCGGAGGAATTCAATTAATTTGTCATCTGGCTTCTCTGCGGACTGTACAGCGGAATAAGGCAAAATGAACTCGCCTAATGTTTGGTGGTAATAGGCTTCATCGGGTTTAACTTTTGCGCTTTTGTATCCTTTTGGTTCGGGATATAAATAACAATAGAATGCGGCTTCCATCAAGGCAGCCCCGCCAGTCCAAAAGCCACAGCTGCTTACCTCTTTACAATATGCATCCTCTGCAACCCAATTAGGCATACCCGGTATTCCTCCTGGGTGCTTTGGGGCATTGCGACCGGAAAAAAAGGATAATGCTAAATCAAAACTTCCCCAAAAAAAATGAATAGGGCTGCACTTACCCCTAAATTCACTTCTGAACTTCATAAAGACGTCCTGAATATTAAGCAGAGCCCCATGAAAAGCAATGACATGTTCATCCTCATAGGTAGCATGAACAGTATCTTGTACGAAGGGAATAGGATCAACAAGCTCTACAGGAACCGGTTTGATCGATAAATCGATTTTCAGTTCCTTTAACAGGTTGAAAATTTTTCTGTAAAAATCAGCGACAGCAATCCCATGTAAATCAAATTGTCTAATTTCCCCGTTGCTGGTCGTAATTTTTAACTGATGTGCTATAAAATCAAAATCTATCTGAAAATGTTGATCATTATATCGCATCGATTCTGTGGTCAAGCCGGTGGATGTAATGTGCAGTGCGATATGCCAGGCATGGTTTACCCATGGAAGAGTTGCAAGTTTTATTTTTCCAACAATTTGCGACCATAATTGCAAAGTTTCGTAGGTAGACTTTCCCTTTTCATAAGAAAGTATTGGCCAATTCTGTTCCATAATAAGAATTACAACTACATCGCTACTATTGTTTGACTCCATCCGTCGTATGCAAAACATTTAGTAGGCTTTATTGTTCCTGTTTGTGTCTGAATGAGAATAAAATCGATAATATTTATAAATAGGTTGACTATGTACAAGTTACAGTTTTTGCCTTGTGCTTCTTGCTAGTTTTACTAACTTCGATTGATTTTATTCCATTTATCGAAGGAAAAACTTCATTGCCACAAGGACTCCATGTGTTTTAAAAAATGTGAATAGGGGAAACGAATATGAAAGAAGAGATAAAGTTATACCGCAATTTTAAAAAAACGAGAACATTATTATTATCGTCATTAGGCATCTGCATACTGCTGGCTCTGGTGATATTGTACAGTATAGGCCTGTTTGATGGCGAGATGAAAGTAAAACCAGCGGTTTTTTCTACAGGTGCATTCCTGATCATGCTATTTTTGACTATAAAGTGTCTGCTTAGTTTGAAAGACAAATCTCCATTAATAGAATTTAGTAAGGAGATGTTTATTGGAAAAACAACTCCAATATCAAAAGCTGTTGGTCAGGTAGACTGGATAGACGTAAATGATATCCAATTGCAAAAAATGGGTGGGGATACCCTGGTAGTTGTGACTATTGGCAATACAGATAAATACGAGGGCAGGATTTCCAAAATGTTATGGAATATGGCTTTTGATAAGCCTTCGCAACAATTACAGTTGATGTACTCTTCTTCTGAGGTAGATATAGAACCGAAGCCGCTTTTTGACTTATTTATATCCTTTTGGGAAAGTGCTAATAAAAAGAACTAAACCAGCCTTCCTTTATTTTTTGCATATTTCTTAGGTGGGAATTTCATGCAAAATTACCATATTGTAAATTGGAACAATTGATGTGCCGAGCGCAATGGAGATTTAGTATATGGAAAAGGCATTAAAATAATCGACAAACAAATACATATGTTAGTAATTAATAATTTCGAAGAGTATCAATCGCATTTAGGTAAAGAATTAGGTGTTTCTAATTGGCATACAATAGATCAGGAACAGATTAATAAATTCGCTGATGCAACATTGGATCACCAATGGATACATGTAGATACTGAAAAAGCTAAAAGTGAAGGGCCATTTAAAGCGACTATTGCACATGGTTATTTAACTTTGTCATTAATTCCATATTTATGGAAGCAGATTGCAGATGTTCGCAATATCAAAATGGAAATAAACTATGGTATAGAGAGTTTCAAATTTGGTCAGCCAGTTTTGGTAGATAGTGAGATTCAACTAAAGGCTAAACTTAATTCCATTACAAATTTGAGAGGAACTACCAAAGTCGTAATTGAAGCTACGCTTGTTATTAAAGATCAACCGAAACCGGCTTATACTGGTAATGTAGTATTCTTATATCATTTTATATAACTGAAAATACTGGCAGGTCATCTGGAAGCCGTTTTTCTTTAAGGAAAGCGGCTTTTTTGTCATCTTACAGATTTATAATTGTTTCCGTAACAATTGTTTTAATACGATAACCACAAGCGCTGGGAGTTTCAAAAACGAATAAATTCCTTTCAATTATGTTGAAAAATGGAAGTGAGCCTCACTAGTCAGCCGGAATCTTTGTTACTTTAAAATCACGATGGTCGAATAAATTGGTGACCAAGCAATTAAACCCATGATTATGAAAAAACAGTTTTACCTGTATGTGATGTTTTTTGTTGTTCAATTGGCAGCTTTTACAACAAAAGGTTATGCTCAAATCCAGGCGGATGTGATTTGGAAAGAGGTGGATGGTGTGTCGATGCCCGTACCTCCCAAAGTTCATCCGCGGTTATATCTCCGTGAACAACATATTCCGGATCTAAAAAACAGAATGAATGACCCGGAACTGAAAAAAGTTTGGGCCGATATGGTCAAGATGCAGGAAGACTGGAAACCGGAGGAGATTCCGGAAGTCAAAGACTTTCGTTTTTATTTCAATCAGAAAGGGCTTACTGTCAAGGCTCAATTAAATGCCCTGAACTATCTGATCACCAAAGACCCTAAATTGGGACGGGAAGCCATCACTTCGATTATCGATACCCTTGAAACAGCAACTTTTAAGGAAGCTGGTGATATTTCAAGAGGGATTGGCCTGTTTATGGTGTCGGGGGCCATTGTGTACGACTGGTGTTACGACCAGTTAAAACCTGAAGAGAAAACGCGTTTTGTGAAAGCATTTGTTAGGTTGGCCAAAATGCTCGAATGTGGTTATCCACCGGTAAAAGACAAGTCTATTGTAGGACATGCTTCGGAGTGGATGATCATGCGGGATCTGCTCTCGGTAGGGATCGCCATTTACGATGAGTTTCCCGAGATGTACAACCTGGCTGCCGGTCGTTTTTTCAGCGAACACCTGGTTGCCCGCAACTGGTTTTATCCTGCGCATGCCTATCATCAGGGTATGTCATACCTGAATGTAAGGTTCAGTAATGATCTTTTTGCCCTCTGGATATTAGACCGCATGGGGGCCGGTAATGTATTTCATCCAGGACAGCAGTTTGTTCTTTATGACATGATATACAAACGCCGACCAGATGGTCAGATTTTGGCAGGTGGTGATGTAGATTATTCCAGAAAAAAGACCAAATATTATACATTGCCGGCATTGCTTGCCGGTAGCTATTATAAAGATGAGTACCTGAATTACGAATTCTTGAAAAACACTAAACATGAAGCGCATACCAAATTATTCGAATTTTTATGGCGCGATACCAAACTTGGCAGCCGAAAACCTGATGATTTGCCGCTTTCCCGCTACTCTGGTTCTCCTTTTGGATGGATGATTGCCCGTACCGGCTGGGGCGCGGAAAGTGTGATTGCGGAGATGAAAATCAACGAGTATTCCTTCCTTAACCATCAGCATCATGATGCCGGAGCATTTCAGATTTACTACAAAGGTCCTCTGGCAATTGATGCCGGGTCGTACACGGGTTCTTCGGGTGGCTATAATAGTGCGCACAATAAAAACTTTTTTAAGCGAACTATCGCACACAACAGCTTATTGATTTACGATCCCAAAGAAACTTTCCGCTCGTCGGGCTATGGTGGTAACGATCAGACAGAATTTGCCGCTAACGATGGAGGTCAACGTTTGCCTGGAGAAGGCTGGACCGCACCACGTGAACTTAAAGAAATGTTAGCAGGCGATTTCAAAACAGGCAAAATTCTTGCCCAGGGGTTTGGTCAAGATAGTCAAACTCCTGATTATACTTATCTGAAAGGTGACATCACAGCAGCTTATTCAACAAAAGTGAAGGAAGTAAAGCGTTCATTTCTGTTTCTGAATCTTAAAGATGCCAAAGTTCCTGCAGCTATGATCGTTTTTGACAAGGTGGTTTCGTCTAAGTCCGATTTTAAAAAGTTCTGGTTGTTACACAGTATTGAACAGCCTGAAATAAAAGGAAACCAGGTTACTATAAAGCGCACAAAAAACGGTGATAGCGGCATGTTGGTTAATACTGCTTTGCTGCCGGATGTGGCTAATGCCGACATTAAGTCTGTTGGCGGCAAGGGTAAAGATTTCTGGGTGTTTGGCACCAACTACACCAATGATCCTAAACCAGGTACTGACGAAGCTCTTGAAAGAGGTGAATGGCGCATAGAAATCACACCCAAAAAGGCAGCACTCGAAGATTATTATCTGAATGTGATGCAAATTGCCGACAACAAGCAGCAGAATTTACACAAGGTTAAGCGTATTGATGGTGATAAGGTTGTTGGTGTGCAACTGGCTGATAGGGTAGTTACTTTCAGCAGAACTTCAGAAACGATAGATCGTCCCTTTAACTTTTCCGTTGCTGGGAAAGGCATATTCAAGTTTGTGATTACCGACCTTTTACCCGGTACCTGGCAGGTATTGAAAGACGGAAAAATACTTCATCCTGCGCTTTCTGTCCGAAGTGATGATGGTGCCCTTTATTTCGAAGGAACTGAAGGGACATACCGTTTTCTGAGATAGCAAAAAAAAGCCGTTCTTCTTTATGAAAAACGGCTTTTTTGTTGTGGATATGATGGGCAACTTAACCAATATATCCCGCTATTCTATTGTATATATTTTTGAGTTTGAAGGGTCTGATATTTCCTAATCTCATACGTTTTGCAACATCATATTCCTTAAATCCGTTATTGTGCAAGAAATCTGTAGCTAATGTGTTATCTACAGGAAATATTACCTTTTCATTTGATCTTAAATGCAATTTCAAAAGTTCAAGTCCGGCGGATGAATTATTTGCAACGATTAATCCATCACCTAGAGCAGGTAAATAGAAACCTTCAATTTTATGATTATTAATATATACAAATCCATTTTCAAGAGCATCTTCAAGATGCATCATTCTTTCCTCTCCCGTAGCTATTTGGTCAATAATTGAGATTTCGTCTTTGAAATCCTGGTTATAAGGTATTACCTGATCCGAAATCAGCAATTCCTTATCAAAATTTACATCTTTAAAAAACAGGTATTCAGTATCAGTAATAAAACCCAATTTTTCATATAATGGAACACCGAGCTTAGTAGCGATTAAATAAATAGTCTCACATTTATTTTGCTTTGCAATATCAATCAGTGATTGTGTAACACGTTGTCCAATTCCCTTACCTCTTTGATCAGGATGGACCATAATGTGACCAAGCCAGGCTACATCATTATGAATAATTGTTGCGCCTAATCCAACAATTGTATCGTCAATCACAACTTTAATTGGAAAGCAAAAGGATGATTGTAGATAAAAATCAAAATTCGGTCTGATATCATTCCAGCCTTCAGGTTGTAAGTCTGATATTAAATCTATTTCGTCATATTCTAAAGCTAGTACTTGCATTGATTTTTAGGGTTTTATTTAGAGCTCATTGTGATGGTCGATTCCCATTGTAATTAAAGCGTTCTTTTTCCTATAAACGTACTTTTGCCTAACAAAAAATTAATAGCTCTTTCAATATTTCGATTTCTACTTTCCTCTGTTTTTAAAGAGGAAACGTATCTCACTATCTCTTTTTGCATTGAAGGGCTGAGCGTATCAAATCTAGACTTTGCGTCTAAATTATTTTTCAATGCCTCAATTAACTTTGGATGTGGTTTTATCGTTCTATCCGATGGGTCAAATTCAATAGTCACTTCAATGGTTTCTCCAACACGTTGGGGAGAATTTTTAAGCATTAATGTATTAATATAAAGTCTCCAAAGGCCGCTGTACCTTAGTAAGGTTTGTTGGTATGATAGACTGTTTATGGTCCCAGTAACTGGAATATGTCCTTTGTTTTTACCTGCTTGATTAAAAATTTCGGTCAAAATAATTTCCGGGACCTGGACGTATGGATTAATCCCTATTATTTCTATCGTTGCATGGAAGGAATAACTTTTCATTTTTTAAATATAAAGAAACTAACCAGTGCAAGGAAAACGACCCCAATTCCGCTGAATAAAGTCAACAATTGAAAGCCGCCAGCCAATGCGTTATGTGTAATATCACCAGTTGGGTCTAAAGTTGTAATCCCAGGAATTTTTTCCAGAAGACCAGCAAAATTACCTGCTGAGATTTTTTCGGCCGCTAACTGGAGCTGAAGATTATCAAAAGTTCCCAAAAATGCAATCTTTAAATGAATGTACACACCTTTATTTAACAAAAATCCCATCAAAGCGATATTGATCGCCAGGGTGATCAGTCTTGCGCTCATGTCTATCCCTGAAGCCATACCTGCACGGTCTGGAGTCACAGCGCCTGTGGTGGTATTCGTAACTGTAGTATTAGACAGCCCGAGTCCGATGCCAGACAATAGCATGCCGGGCATTATAGTCCAGGCTCCTAGATGTGCAGCACGGATGCCAAACCACATCAGTATAAATCCCAATCCGATGATAAAAAGCCCTAGTGGGATGACGATACCGGGGCGGTATCTCAGCAGGAGCCGTTCGGCCAGTGGAGGAGCCACTAATGTAGGCAGCGTATAGGCCAGCAGGACCGTGCCGGCCATAAGGCTACTGTATCCTAAGACGCCCTGAAAATAGATAGGAAGGTAAATCATAAAGGGCCAAAAACAAAAGTTCATGCCGATAGAGCCAATGATGGCCCCGGAAAAGTCCCGTATTCTGAATACAGTAAAATCAAACAAGGGGTGGTCACTTGTCTTTTCTGCATATAAGAAGAGCAGAAAACAACCTGCTGATACACCCAGGGTCAGTAGGGAGTAGGCGCTCGTAAAGCCCATTGCGGGTCCCTGGGTAATGTAGTAGATCAGCCCGAAAACAGCAATGGAAAGGCTGACCATACCTAAGGTATCCAGCCGCTGTATCTGAGCTGACCGGGATTCCCGCACCCCGGCCCATGCAAGTCCCAACGTAAGTAAGCTGAGCGGAACGTGTACCAGGAAAACCCATTTCCAGCTTAAAAATGTGAGGATCATACCACCAATTAGAGGTCCGAAACCCAGCCCTATTCCAAATATAATGCCCCAGGCGGCAAAGGCCAGGCTGCGTTCGCGCCCGTCTTGAAACTGATGAGAAAGAATCGCGACCTGGCAGATCAGCATTATCCCTCCGCCAAGCCCCTGCAAAAAACGCCCGGCGATAAGCAGCGTCATTGTTGTGGCAAGCCCGCAAAGCAGGGAGGTTATACCAAAAAGCACCAGCCCTGATATGAAAACAATTTTGCGGCCATAGCGGTCTGCAAGCGTGCCGGAAGCCATCAGTACCGTAGTACAAGCAAGGGTATACGCATTCATGATCCATTGCACATCACTGAAATTGCCGTTTAATAATTTTTCGAGCATAGGCAGCAATACCGGTACACTCGAAATTTCCAATCCAAACATCAGTGAGGAAAGGCAAACGGCGGCCAGGGTTAATGTATTCTTTTTGTCTTTAAACATAGTTTTTATTTTTGAGGTTATTTTTAACAAAAATAGACCGATAGAAGTGTGTTTATTCGGTTCATTTCTATGATAAAAAGGTATGTTTGTATTATGGTCAGACAAAATATGCACCAGCAGGTAGAGCTGGAATACCTCAAAACCGATCAGTGTCCGCTAGGAGACAGGCAGTATAGCTTCTTTGAAATGGTATACCTTATTTCTGGTAAAGGCACCGTCTGTATCAATGGTAACCGAATGGCCTATCGTGATGGGAACTTGTTACTGCTCACGCCCAACGACCGCCATATTTTCGAGATAACCGAAGTAACAGAGTTCCTGCTGATTCGTTTTAGCGACAGTTACATTCGCAGTTACCCCTGGAAAAGTATTCACCACCTGGAATGTCTGCTCTTCTATGCCACCCATCTGTCGGGTTGCGTAATGCGCTGCAAGGACGACAGCCGTTTGGTTGAAATGATCGTCGATTCGCTGCTGTTTGGAATGAAGCTTGGAGGTGTTTACCAGCAGGATCTGGACATGAATCTGGTGAACGCGCTGATTGTTATTGCAGCAAGGAACATTTCAAAGGTAAGACCCGAAAACGTCCGTACCAATACAGATAAGCGCATCCTACAGATCATCAACCACATTGAGCGCCATATTTTTGTGCCAGATCAACTGACTGCGGCTGCAATAAGTCAGGCTTTTGGCATTTCTCAGGCTTACCTGGGTGTTTATTTCAAGAAGCAGTGCGGAGAAACAATCCAGCAGTTCATTGCCAGCTATAGGATCCGGCTGATCGAATGGCGGTTAAAGTTCAGCGACCTAAGAATCAATGAGCTGGCTGATGAATTCGGCTTTGCCGATGGCAGTCACCTGAATAAGTTCTTTAAGAAGCAGAAAGGCATGAGTTTGACTGGATACCGGCAGCGTTTACTCTAAATAATCAGATTACTATATGTAACTATAACCCTACTATGAAGTCTATATCATATGAATTTAATTGGCAATATTATCTGGGTTATCTTTGGTGGAATATTTATCTTCTTTGAATATATAATTGGTGGCTTAATCTTATGTTTAACCATCATAGGTATTCCATTCGGTATACAATGCTTCAAATTTGCGATAGTTGGCCTAGCCCCATTTGGGGTTAGAATTAAAGATACCTCTCTCAATACCGGATGCTTGTCTACCATTATGAACATCATCTGGTTTATATTCGGTGGTTTCTGGATTGTGTTAACCCATCTGCTTTTCGGTTTACTCTTTTGTATTACTATTGTTGGCATTCCATTCGGAAAGCAACATTTTAAGCTAATGAACCTTGCATTTTCACCTTTTGGAAAATCAATTGGATAATATTAGACTAATTTCATAAATCAAAAAAGCTGTTCTTCTTATCGAAAAACGGCTTTTTTCGTTGTGGAGCGGATTGGGCGCTTATTGAACCATTTCCTATCTGATTTACGCCGAATAGCTTATTTATAATCTTAAATGATTTGGTATGCATTATTTTTCAAAATCTGACTACCCTTTGATTGTTGCTGTATGTTCCACATATTTCACACCAAACCCTGGCAACGAATTCGGGGAAATTGTAACTGGACGATTTAGCGAGCTATATCACTATTTTTAATTCCCACTCTGTTTTTATTGATACGGTCCTTTAACCCTCCGAAATTATAATTTAAGTTAAAATTGAAGGACCTGAAATAATTGCGGCTTTCAAATACCTGACTGAATTGCGGACCGAAAGTGGTGTTTACCCTGTTGCGGTATTTGGTAAATGGATTTTTAATACCGCCTCCTATACTGAATTTATCTTTAATGATCTCCTTATTGAAATTAAACGCGTTGTAAAAAAAGCCATTGGTATAACCCTGCAGGCCTGTTGGATTACGGCTGTTTAAACCTACGTCGGCATTTAAAGCCCAGCCATGACTGAGACGAACAACGTTTGATAGGATGACCGCATACAGCAACAAGTCATTTTTTACGGGTTGGCCGTTATCCTGCCCGCTGAGCCAAAGGTACATCGCATTCCCGTTCAGGCTCGCATTGTAGCAGCTGGATACAGGGTAGCTCAGGTTAAAATTACCTCCGGAACTGCTCGATTTGCCTGTATTGGCATACGTTACCCGGCTGATCTGTGTAGCTGGATTAAAATTAACCACCTGCAAATCCAGGTTGTTCATAAATGAATAATCGAGCCCGATATTAATCGATAGCTTTTTGTTGCTGCCGTATCCAAACTGGAGATTATTTAACAAAACCGGCCTCAGGTCGGGATTACCTGTAACTTCATAATTTGGGTTTGAACGATCCACATATGGATTTAATCTGTTGATGCCCGGTCTCCTGATTCTTTGCGAAAAACCAAAGTTGATACTGGTGCCATTCTTAAAACCTTTACCTATGGCTACAGAGGGAAGAATATTGAAATAATTTTGTTCAGCAAGGGAAGTTGTACCAGAGAAATCGGCACTTATCACCGTTTCTTCGAATCTTATACCTGCGCTAATATTCCAGCTATTTAAAATCAGCCGATAGGAGTTATAAGCGCTGAATACATTTTGTGTATTACTGAACGAATTGGAGAGTAACGGAGTTCTTTCGTACTGGCCCATTGCGGTGTTCAATAAGCTGTAATCAAAATCGCTGGTATTTTTCCTCAGTATTCCCTTTATCCCGGCTTCAATATTCAGTTTTTTAACCGGTGTAACAAAATCAACCTGGAAAGTATGTTCTTTAAACTGATGATGATCTGTTTGCAGAAAATCCGGCGTGGTAAAATTCACTCGGTGATCAAACATGATACCACCATTTTTATCATTCAGGCTAGAGCCAAACAGGTAGGAGAATGTAAGCAACCTATTTTTCATCGCTTTAAAACCCATTTCGTAATTGAAACCAGCATCTATGCCATAGCTGCTTGCCTTGTTCTCATTTTCAAACCCATATTGCTGTAAAAAACCGTTTAATCCCCTCAATTCTGAGGCCTGTGCAGAATGATCATTTACACGGCTGAGATTGTAATTTAATTGAGCCGTTAATAAGTTTAAGGTATCTACCAAGTAACTCAATTCTATTCCGAAATATGCGGTCTTATTAGTGGAGCGCTGATTACCTTCCTGCTCAAGTGTTATACCGATGGCATCAACCCGTTTATTGGTATTAAAAGTTTTTGGCGAATGATAAATACTCCCACCCCCAGAAGCTGCTACTCCGAACCTGCCACTTTTAGCCGTAAATACCCCTCCGATACCAGGGCCTCCAATCGGGAAGCTTTCATTAACGTTTACCGAGCCATTGAATCCATCATTGATTTTTTTACTAGTGATGATGTTAATGATGCCGGCTAATCCTTCCGCATCATACTTAGACGGTGGAGTGGTAATGACCTCTATACTTTCCAAGGTAGATGCCGGAATACTTTTCAATACCGCTTTAAGGTTGCCTTCCAGGCTACCTGATGGTTTGCCGTTAATTAGCACTTTAAAACTTGAATTACCTTTCATCAGCAAATTATCATCGCCATCTACTGACAGATAGGGTATTTTACGCATCATTGTAAGTACGTTATTAATTTTGCTTTCCGGATCGGCTTTCAGGTCGTAAATTATCCTGTCGGCCTTTCGCCTTATGACAGGCCTGTCGCCAGTTATAGCTACTTCTTTTAAACCCACCATACTGTCGCCCAGGTAAATGGACTGCAGGTCGATTGTTTTCGACCTGAATCTTATCAAATCAACAGAGATTGTTTTGAATCCATAACCAATGGCTTCAACAGAAAGTGTGTACAATGCAGGAATTACGGCCGAAAATTTAAAAGATCCATCCCCTTGGGTAACCATGATTTGAACGGTTTCATTATTTGCCTTTTTGAGTCTTACCGTTACCATCGGCAATGGATGTTTTGTTGCTGAATCGGCTACGATACCGTTGATATGGTGGTCTGTTGAAGTTTGGCCGAAGACTGTGATATTTTTGGTAAATAATGCGGTGCTGATGATGATCAGCCGTATGATAGCGTGTTTAAATTTCATGATTGAATGGATTATAAGGCGTATTTATTAGGCATGACAATCCTGCAGGAGTATTTGTCCTTTAATATTTGGTAGAAAAAGAATGATTATTAGTGCTGCTCAGACAGGAAAGCTATAGCTATCTATTCTTTTGCTTCTTTAAAAACAGGTAATAAATTAGAAATCCAGCGGCGATAAAGATCATTTCGATGCCGTATGGTGCCGGCGAATCCTCAGCACTGTAGGGTACAAACTCCAGGACTACTAACCCGATACCAGTCGATAGTAAAAGCAAGCTCCATTTTACGGCTTCATTTCCAGAGCCTGATAATTGGGCCAGAAACTTAAGGCCTGTTTCATCTAAAGGACCAGCGTCAATTATTCGTTTCTTCAACCTGTAGTTATACAGGGCAAGGATGAATATGGCGATAATTATAAAAAATACGATGACGATTATAAATGGCATTAATTGTTTCATGGTGTTTTTGATTATGTTATTTGCTACAGTAGTCAGCACAGCAGCAGACTCGGTTGCAATTATTTAATAAATATTTTATTTCTCTATTTTGCAACCACGAATGTACATATCTTGACTACTGTTATATGTTTGATGAGAACGAAATTGTAAACAGGATATTAAAGAAAGATTTAAGGGCTTTTGAGTTATTGGTTAAACAATATGAAAAGCTTGTTTTCTTTGTAATCCACCGGTTGGTTCAAGACAAACAAAACAAGGAGGACATCTGTCAGGAAGTCTTCATCAAAATACATCATAGCCTGACCTCGTTTCGGTTTCAATCCAAGTTATCTACATGGATCGCACGTATAGCTTATTTAACTGCTGTAAATCACATTAAAAAAAACAAAAATGGGTCGCCGTACGAATACCCGAAAAACATTGACAATTATCATTTTACAGATGAAAATCCCGAGCAGGAGCTGATAAAAAAGAATACCTCGGTTTACGTTAACTACCTTATTGAACAAATGCCCCTTCAGTATAAAACTGTATTAACCTTATATCACCTCAACGAGTTTTCACTATCAGAAATAAAGGAAATAACAGGAATACCGGAAGGTACAGTGAAAAGTTATCTTTTCAGGGCACGTAAATTATTGAAAGAGAAAATTGAAAAAGATCTTAAACAGGAAAACACATGGAAGAGTTAAATGACGATGAACTGCAAGAGTTACTGAGCAGCGGCCCAATCTCCGGCGACAAGACCCTTGGCAAAAAAGAGGCCGGCGACCTCTTAGCATACAAGGATTTATTTAAAGCACTTGATACGGAGCCTGGCCAGGGGCTGCCTTTTAGCTTTGCATCAGATGTAAGAAGGAAACTTCAGGAGCGTTTTAACAGAAAAAGTGATATCCTGTTCAATATACTAGCCGTAACCATTTTTATGCTGAGCATGTTGCTGGGCTATGGATTATTACAACTCATCAGTCAAACCACCGCTGACCTGGTGCTTCATGTAGTCTTAAAATTCAAATGGGTGCTATTGTTGGTAGTCTGCTTATTCTTTTGCATTTTAGGAATTGACCAGCGGTTGGCAAAAAGGGAATACTGAGAGTATCTCTTCGGCAACAGCAAGCTGAGACCTTAAATCCGCAAAATCATTAAAATTCTACGAGTTAGAAACTTTGTAAATCATTTATTTGTGATTGTTCCAACTGGATCTTATTAGATACGGTGGGATACTATTTCCTAAAGAAACGCTCGGCATTTTGATAATATATATTGTCTTTTTGCTCTTTAGATAAAAAGTTAAGTCGCTCAATTCTAGTAATAACCTTCTTTATGTTTCCATTGTCTGTTCCAAACATGAGCCGATCTATCAATCCTGCCTCAAGAAAACTTTTCATTATCATTATAAATTGCGCCGTTGGTACAATATCAGGGTTAGAAATCACTGAGATATCTGCATATACTTGATTATGTATTGTCATTATGGCAATTGCTTCTTTAAAATACTGGTCGCCGCTGTGCATGATCCAAACTTTTAATTTCGGAAATTTTAGAAATAGCGGTTCCATTAAATGGGGATCTCCTAATTCCATTTTAAAATTAGGACTGCCATGATTTGGACCTGCGCCACCTGTATGTATTCCAACGGGAAGATTATATTTTTCGGCTAGAGCATAATAAGGAAACAATAAAGAATCGGCTGAAGATATGCCATAGTACTGACTTAAAATCTCACCAAAGTAATCTATTTTTCTGTCTTTAATTTGTTGTTCTACCCAAGCGAGTGGAGGCCATTCTTTTTTATTTTCAAAACAGGGTTGAAGGCTATAAGGTACACTACCATTTGGACAGGGAAACATCAAACCATATAATAAGCCTATTTGCCTATGTGCTCTGTAGCTGTTTTGTAAGTTCCATGAACTACTAAGGGCCGCTTTATAAACACCCGCTTCCTTTAATTCCTTTAGTTGTGATACGATGTCATTGCTTCCATGGATATGAACATCAAATATTTTTTGTGCAAGTCCTTTAGAGGCGGGAAAAAATAAACTTAAAAATAGAATTAAGAAAATTAATGTTTTCATAGTGTATTTATAATGTTTATCGAATATAGTTTCGTCATCAGACAACGTTTTCATCTCATAATAGTTTTAATGGTTATTAGGGGCGGGTCATTCATCTACTATTTAGCTTTATATTTGTTTATGCATAAGCGTTTTCTGCCAGGCCTATCCCTAAGCTTATTGACACCAAGAAGCACTATGCTTCTCTTTATTCCAGAGCTGAATTGATAGAATTTATTGGAGCAGTTGTTGATTGAAAATAATCGACCAGACTATTATAAACAGTATTCAATGTTCTGGTGCTACTCGTTTTTGAAGTAGCTTTTTATTTTAATAAAGACTCTTTGCTGAAAAAATGTACTCGCATAAAATAGTAGTTTGGTGCGCATAGTTACGTAACACTCCCAATTGAGGGATGAAGACGTTCGCTTTGCTAATTTTTGCATTGCAGAAGGAAGCGCTACTTGCCCATAGTTTAGCTTATAGGAATACCAAAGTATTCAAAGAGGCGCACCTAGAGTTGTACTTTCTCCTTTCATTGATCTAGACAAGTCGTATAATATTGAGGTCGGAACGTCCTTTACAGATTTTGAAGAGATTATTTAGACATAAAAAAAGAGTTTCATTTTATTTTCATATTCCGGGTTTAGCTTTGATGTAATAAAACATAGAATATGAAAAAAATACTAACGATGGCCCTCTCGGTAATGATTTTTACCGGAGCTATGGCCCAACAGAAAGCTAAGGAAGTTTCTCTGCAAGCAAAGACAAAAGAAGAGGTTAAATTGAACAAACAAAATGCTGAAAGTTCTCAATCTGCTAATGCCGAGATAATTTTAAACTCACAAGATTTAAAATCTAAGGCAAAAGAGAAAAAGAATGCAGCAAAGCAAAAAGTGGAGGCAACAAAAGAAGCTATAGATAAAAAAGCTGCTAATGCTGAGGCTTCAACAACGAGTAAATTGGGAATCGGTGGGGCCGTTAGTGGTAGTACCCATGGAGTAGACGTAAGTACTGCAGCACAATCAGATGTAACTGCCGGAACAAAGGGTGCTATTGTTAGTAAAGTAGCCTCGGTAAACGGTCAAGGTAACACTGCCGTGAAAAATGCTGGTAATTTGAGCGGCCGCCTTAATTCCAGTGTTAAATCAGTTCCAGCAAATGTAACAGCAGATGTAAAAACAGATGTAAAAGTTAAAACTGATGTAAATGTTAAACCAAAGTCAATCAATACCAAAGTAAAAGCCGCTACAGGAATTAAACTTTAACCAACTTAAAATATAAATTTGGGGATTCAAAAGAATCCTCAAATTTACTGATTATGAGATATCATCTTTACATTCTTTTCACGATGCTTATCATTGGTTGTGTCAATGGTGCATATGCTGCTAAAACAAGAAATCTTTCGACAGCATTGCATATATTACAACAGGATACATTGGGTACCGCCAGGAGACAGGAAAAGGGTGCCGTGGAAAAAGATAAAAAAGAAACCTTAGCTCAAACTGAAAAAGCCTTAAAGAAAGTACCTAAAGCTAAGAATAAAGTCATTCCAAGGACTATCGGTCCAACATCAATAAATGTAAAGTCACCACGTATTAACCAAGTTAAAGTGAAAGTCAATACCCAGGTAAAGATTAAATTATAAATCCATGCGAAATTCATTAATTGTCCTTGTATCCTTATTTATAACCGCTCCTTTATTGGTGTTGGGGCAATCCGATACATTGTCCCGGGAAAAAAGAAATACATTAACCTTATCTTCAATGGTCAGCTCAAATGCCAGCTATTATGGCCAGACTGCAGCTGAAACCCTTCCTTTTGCTTATGTAGATTTAAAATTCAAGACATCCTGGGGATGGTACATTTCCGGAGGTGGGTACCATTTGCTCAAGGAGAACAATTTTCCTTCAGAAATGCACCTGAAGTCAGGATTTGAATTCGATCTCGGACCCAAAGCAGATTTCGAAGTAGGATATACACGATCATTCTACTCAAAAGCATCACCTTTGCTTCAGGCTTCAAATCCAAACAGCTTGAGCTCCACCATTGGCATTGACCATCTGTTCCGGACTGAACTGATGGCAGATTATAACTTTGGGCAATCAGAGGATATTTTTATATCACTTGATAATTCAAAAAATATTCTCCTGGGGCAGTTGGGAGAAAAAAATACGTTTTACTTAAAGCCGGGGATCAGTATTGTAGCCGGAACACAACGCTTTTACACCACGTATATCGAGGAGAGAAAACAGTGGATGGGCGGCCTGAATAACATACTCACGCTCCCTGTTCAAGAGAACAACGAAAAGCAAGCAACAGAAACTACAACAGTATCTACCGATTTTAGTTTGTTGTCGTACAACTTTAATCTGCCCCTGATTTATTACCGCGGCAAAGGAGCAGTTATGTTATCCTATCAGCTTTCGGTATTGAGCGATAAAAGTGTCCAGGGCAACCGCTCAAATTCATTTTTTTCTTTAGGTTATTTTTATCAGCTATAAATAAACCCGATTTCAACGGAATATGAAAGTATTATTAGTAGAAGATGAACATGCCTTGGCAGATGAAATCGTAAGCTTCCTGACCCAGCTTCAATATGAATGCGAGACTGCCAGCACTGTAAAAGCTGCCACAGCTATATTAACTGACCGGTACTTTGATATTATCTTATTGGATTTAGGCTTGCCTGACGGGGATGGTTTGGATATCCTGAAAACCATAAAAATGGACCAGGCAGACTCGATAATTGTCATATTATCTGCCAAAGGTGATATCAAAGACCGTATTGAAGGGTTAGAGCTCGGGGCTGATGATTATCTACCCAAACCATTCTCTCTTGCAGAACTTCATGCACGTATCCAGGCCATCATCAGAAGAAAGTTTGCAACCAATGGAAATGTTTTTCAGATAGGAGATTTCAGTGTAGATATGTCCACGCGTATAGTATACTTTAAAGGCCAGCAGATTTTGCTCTACAAAAAGGAATTCGATATTTTGAGCTATCTTATTCTTAATAGAAACCGACCTTTGAGCAGAAGTCAGCTATATGAACATGTATGGGGAGACCTCAGCATCTCTAATGGTGATTCCAATTACATTGACGTTCATATTAAGAATATTCGTAAAAAACTAGTCGTCTATGCTTCGGTAGACTGGTTGGAATCTGTTAGGGGAATAGGTTATAAAATAAATTTATCCAAGTGAAACTAAACCATAAGCTAAATTTATACTTTGCTTTATCTAAACTGATCATCATCGGTCTTTTTATACTGCTCCTTCCTGCGATATTCAATTGGTATTCTGTCTATACTATTGACAAATTTTTGAAATTACAGCGAAATGAAGCCTTTCAGAACATTAAGGTGAACGGCCTGGATTTTTACCTTGAAGGATCAGATGCGTATGGTAGTTATACCATGCTCAGAGATGATTATATTGCCATTCAGCAGGCAGATCCGGACTCATTGATAGGGCTAAAGGAAATCGATGATCAGATACGAGTTATTGATAGAGATACAGCAGAATACCGGATATTGAAAAATGTTTTTACACATAATAAAAAACACTATATTCTTGAAATAGGTCGTTCCCGTGAGACCATTGAGCTATACAGCAGTTTATTTCAGCATGTGGGGCTGGCATTACTACTCATCCTGTTCTCTATCACCATTATTCTGGATTTTTACTTTTCAAGACAGGCGTTAAGGCCGTTCTGGTTGATAATAGACAAGAGGCTAGTAAAGCAGAAATTTCCCTTTGACCTGAATTTCTCACCAATTAAAACAACCACCAGTGATTTTATTTTTTTGGATGCTTCTTTAAAAGCTTTAATGGAAAGTACTACAAAGGCTTTTAATCGGGAGCGGGAGTTTACCGCAAATGCTTCCCATGAACTATTAACCCCTATTAGCATCCTGCGTAGTAAAATCGAAAATATGATGATCGATAAAGATTTGAGTGAAATACAAGCGCTTAAATTATCCGAAATGGACAACACATTGGATCGGTTGGGACGAATAGCCAAATCTTTGCTTCTTCTGGCAAGAATAGATAGCGGACAATACAAAAAAACAGATAAAATTAGTCTACATGAGGTCCTATCTGATATTATTTCTGAGTTGAGGCCAATGCTGGAAGATCGAAATATCAACGTTCACCTAGATATTAAAGAAGACTTCCAATTAGTCGGCCTGAATCAGGAACTGATCTTTCACCTATTCTACAACCTCATCAACAATGCCATACGCTACAATAAATCAGGAGGAAGCATTGAAATAAAGGACGAATATTTGGGGAATACCTATCAAATTTTTATAGCTGATACCGGGCAAGGTATCCGTATAGAAGACCTCGACACAATATTTGACCGCTTTTCGCATCATGAAGGTAGTGGGCGACATGGATTGGGGATGTCGATAGTAAAAAGTATCGCTGATTATTTTGACATTAGAATTAAGGTAAAATCAAAATTACACAAAGGCACTACAATAAGTCTGTCTCTGAAATATCCTTAGATAATGTAAGTCTTATTAAAG
Organism: Pedobacter nyackensis; assembly: GCF_900176505.1. Classification (GTDB taxonomy): domain Bacteria; phylum Bacteroidota; class Bacteroidia; order Sphingobacteriales; family Sphingobacteriaceae; genus Pedobacter; species Pedobacter nyackensis. The sequence goes on from NZ_FWYB01000001.1 coordinate 971,205, forward strand.
TCTGAATTATCAGACTTGCCCACTTGGATGGACCCAACTGGGTGCTTCTCGAACCATTTCCTATTTGATTTAGGTTTAATCGCTGATTTAGTGAAAGAAAGCACGAGCTTCTTAAAAAGGTAAAGATTTTTTTACACCAATAAGGGCAGAATATAACCAAACGGTGCGCAAAACTGTAGCCCGAAGAATTGAAAGGAACTGAAATAGGAATTTACCAAATTTGTCGCGCACAAGATTCCACTATATAAGTGATCGGATTTTTATATATTCACAATTTAAAAAAGGCTATGAAACTATCATCCATTATACAATCTGAGGAATTGGTTATACTAAGTGAAAACGATTTCATCCTTTTTGATGTAAGTGCAGGATCGAAACCAAGATATGATGAACAACACTTAAATGGCGCCTTTTATTTGGATTTAAATACTGACCTGGCTGATATTAAAGATTTCGCTATTGGTGGTAGGCATCCGCTACCACCTTTTGGGCATTTTGCTCAGCTTTTAGGGAAATACGGAGTTACAAAAGATAAACATGTAATTGTTTATGACGATAAAAACGGATCTAATGCTGCAGCAAGATTCTGGTGGATGTTAAAGTCAATAGGTCATGAAAAAGTTCAGGTTTTGAATGGTGGCTATACTGCTGCAATTAAAGCCGGCTTTGCTGTAAATGCTGAGGTTCCGTCAGCGAAACCAGCAGAGCCAGATCAATTCACAGAATGGCAGTTGCCATTGGCAGAAATAGATGAAGTGGAGGTTGCTGGCAACAGTGATAATCATTTAATTATTGACGTTCGTGATGCGAATCGCTTTGCAGGTTTAACCGAACCTATAGATTTAATCGCTGGCCATATACCTAACGCTATAAATATTCCTTTTACTGAGAATTTGGATGCTAATGGGGCCTTTTTAACTCCTGAAATTCTAAATGAAAAATATTCAAAAGTGTTAGCTGATTATAAAATTGAAAATGTGATTGTACATTGTGGTTCTGGTGTAACCGCTTGTCATACGCTCTTAGCGATAGACTATGCAGGTTTAGAGATACCAAAATTGTATGTGGGTAGTTGGAGCGAGTGGAGCAGGAATAACAAGAAAATGATTTTGGCTTAGGTTTGCTGTTACTGTAGTATATTTCAGTTCCCACTGGTGTATATGCCGGGATTTAGGTGTAAACGAAAAAAGCCGTTTTTCTTATCGAAAAACGGCTTTCTTGTTTGTGGACCCAACTGGGCGCTTCTCGAACCATTTCCTGTCTGATTTGTGTGTAATCGCAGATTTAGCTAATATAAATGAAATATTAAAAATGGAATAAATATGGTTCCACAATTGTATTATCAACGTCTGTTTTGCGTAACGATATTTAATTGGGCTAGGATTTTAGACAATATGATATCGACATCAAAAGGTTTCGCAAGAAAATCATCAGGTACTCATATTTAATACTGTTCTACTCTTTTATTGATCAACACAATAGCGAACAATATTAACAAAATCCCTCCCCATTGGATCATCTCAACCGATTCATTTAGTATGATAACAGCAGAAAGGATGGATACAGGAATCTCAAGGCTTGCAAAAATATTACCTAGTGAAATGCCTACTTCAGGAATCCCTTTCGTAAAAAGAAGTGGCGGTAAAATAGTTCCAAAAATAGCGATCGCAATTCCCCAATATAAACTGCTCACACTCATTTGTTGAATAATATGGATGTTCCAAAATAAGATAATCAATATTAGACCTCCAAAAACTAAATATTTGCTTCGTATATGACTAGGCACATCCAAGGCGATTGAACTTGATGCAAATAAAGATAAGGCATAGGAAGCACCCGCTCCTAACCCTAAAAGAAGTCCCTCTATACTGATATCGTACTGCGTATCAAAGATATTGGTTGCGAGCAATGTTCCAATCAAAACGATTATTACACCGACTATCTTAGCTGTATTTGGTCGTTTTTTATGAATAACAATCTCCAGCCCAAGGCTTATCCAAATGGATTGCATCAGAAGTATTATTCCCACAGAAACGGGAACATACTGAATTGAAATATAGTATAAGGTGGTCGTAAGTCCAAGTGATGTTCCCCAAAGGATCAGCTTTGACTTTGATTTAAAAGATACCTTCTGAATCTCCTGACCGGATCTTTTTCTCCAGATTAAATCTAAGACTAACAAAAAAACAAACCCGATAAAAAATTGCCAAAAGGTAAGTGCACTAGTTCCTATACCCAAATGATTGGCATATTTGACAATAGTAGCCAATAATCCATAACTAACTGCTCCCAGAAGCACATATACCACTGCTTTAAAATTTTTCATGATAAAAATAGTTTTCGAATAAGGCTAACTGGTTAGAAAGTGACCTGCTCCAATACGAGGCATTATGTGCTCCCTTTGACTCTTGGTAGATATGATCCACTTTTGAATCCATTAACTGATAATGAAAATCTCGGTTCATGTCAATCATCTGCTCATCTTCGATACCGCAGTCCAGGATATAAAACTGATTTGCTGTTTTCATATTTCCGATCTTACTGGAGGTAAAATAGGGTTTAGTTAACTGTTGAAATCCACCCAGCACTTGATCCACTTGATACAAATGATAGCTTTCGCCAAATCGATTAAAATCTAATGCTCCACATGAACTACCAACTAGAGAGAAGACAGTTGAAAAGGTAACACCAATGTTTATAGCTCCATATCCTCCCATACTCCAACCTAAAATTCCTCTTCTTTTTCTATCGGCAACTGTCGGATAATGGGAATCAATATATCCCACCAGCTCATCCCCTATGAAAGTTTGATATTGGGAGCCTTTGTCAATCGGACTATCGACATACCAACTGTTAAAATTGCCATCTGGCAAAATATAAATAGTTTGGAAAAGTTGGGATTTTGCAGCGAGATCTGGGATATCTTGCTGATAAGTTCTTTCCGGATTTCCGCTGTAACCATGGAGTATATAAACAGTTTTATACCTTTTACCTGTCTCAAAATTTGGCGTGATAATCACCGCTGGAACTTTCTTTTTCATTTTCTCACTGTACACTTGCTCATGAACAATTTGCTGTCCAAAACTAGGAAGTACAGCAGCAAGAATGATGCATATTGCTGTTATTTTCTTCATCTTCTTTTTTTTAATCCGAGACAAAGGTCATGGATCAAAAGATGAAAAACGTTTACATATGTTGAGGCATCAAAAATTTAATTCTTTGCGTATCCTACTTAATTGAGTCGGTGTAACACCAAGATATGAGGCGATATGATGCTGTTTCAATCGCAGATACAACTTCTTATTTTCGTAAAGTCTGATGTACCGTATTTTAGCTGTATCCCATTTCAAATTGATTTCTAAAGGTTCTTTTTTTACAACCCAATTTTTCTCTAAGTAATGAATATGAAACAGGGCTAAATCATGATATTTTACTAACATTTCGCGGAAAGTTTGAGCAGAATACACCAGTAATTCACAATCCTCCAAAGCGACAATATGGAATATACTGGGTTTATATTCGACTATAGCAGCGGTGGAAGCTACAAAGCTATTCTCCTCGAAAAACAATTTAAAAATCGTATTACCACTTTCATCAACAGTATAATAGCCTAGCAAGCCCGTGCGAACGAAATAGTAATAACGTGCCATATCGCCTGCCCTTAAAATAACGTCATTCTTTTTAAAAGACTTTATTTTACAAATAGCTATCAAAGCATCTGTGGTTTCCTCGGAAAGTGGGTAATAGGAATTTATCTGGTTCAAAAAATCTATCATATCTAAACTTAACAAGATCCGGTAAAATATGTAATGAAAAATAAAATATTTCCTATGTTTCTCTTCGTATGCATACGTAATTCCTAACAATAAGTGCTTTAGCGTATTTAGACTGATAAGTAATTTGGTGTAAATAAAACTGGAACTCAGTCTACTCAAATGTAGCAACTCCTAAGGTGTTAGATACATAACTAACTAGATTTTTCACCAAATCTAGCTTGGTGGGCCCAGACAGGCTAAGGTCGAAACAATTTAAGGACAAAAGAACCTGTGGCCTACTTTATTTTCACTACTACTTTTCCCTTAGCACGTCCAGTCTCTACATATTCCAGAGCCTCATTAATCTGATCAAAAGGAAACACCTTATCCACAACAGGTCTGATCACATTCTGTTTAATCAGTTTGGAAATTTCCTGTAATTGTTTACCATCTGCCCTCATAAACAGAAATGAATAGTCCACATCTATTTTTTTAGCCCTCTTGCGGATTCCATAGCTAAGAAATGATAAGATCATCTTTACAAACCAAGAGGCTCCAATTGCTTTGGCAAACTCTGGTGTGGGTGGCCCCGAAATAGAGATGGCCTTTCCTCCCGGTTTTAAAATTCGTAATGATTTTTCAAGTGTCTGGGTATCCTGGCTGTTCAAGACTACATCATAATCTTTCAGGATAACTTCAAAATCTTCCTTTTTATAATCAATCAAAACATCTGCTCCGAGTTCCTTTAACATTTCAAAACTTTTTTCACTTGCAGTCGAAGCAACCGTTGCACCAAGGTGTTTCGCCAGTTGAATGGCAATTGTGCCCACTCCTCCTGAACCAGCCTGAATAAATATTTTCTGGCCTTTTTTCAGATTCGCCTTTTCTACTAACGACTGCCATGCAGTTAATGCCACTAACGGAACGGAAGCCGCCTCTTCCATGGTGATATTATTAGGTTTGAATGCTACATCGTCCTCTTTAATGGCTATATATTCGGCAAAAGTACCGATGTTAAAATCGGCAACACGAGAATAAATTTCATCACCCACCTTGAACTGTATCACCTTTGTTCCTACTTGGGTAATTATACCCGCTACGTCATGTCCCAAAATGAGTGGCAACTTATAAGGTAATATTAACTTAAATTCACCAGACTTTATTTTAGCATCAAGGAGGTTTAGACCTGCAGCATGAATCTCGACCAGCACTTCATCTTCTTTTATGATTGGAACAGAAATATCGGTAAGCTTTAAAACTCCTTTTTTATCATATTTTTGTACTATGAATGCTTTCATATTATGGTTTTTTGGCAAGTGTATAAGTTACAATTTTAATTTTGCATTTATTTTCTTCGGATTGATCAATCCAAATGTAAACTTTGGAAAAAAGCGGTTGAGTATATAGACCATTTTAGAATCGCCCACCCGAATGGTATATCGGTCTTTACCCAGTCCGTTTATCAGTTCTTTGACTAGTTGTTCAGGGCTTATCTTCTTATCATCCCTATCTGCCACCATATCTGTATCAACCAAAGGTGGCAACAGTTCAAAAACCTTCACATTGGCATTTAAAATTTTTAAATGTTCCCTTAAGGATTTGGTATAAAAAGCGAGTGCAGCTTTGGATGCCGAATAGGTAGCCTCAACCATTGAGGGTACAAGGCTCAGAATTGAAGTAGTATTGATGATTGCACTTTCCTCTCTTGATTTGAGCATCTCCATGAAAAGGTTATTTAGACGGACCACCCCCAGGTAATTAACCTCCATCTCGTATGTAGCTCCCTTGAAATGGCTATCATTTGCAATACCTAAATTTTTGGGTGGAACACCAACACCTGCATTGTTGTATAGAATATCAATGCCGCCGAGTTCTTTAACCTTGTCGAAAAGCGCATTAGCATCGTCCTCATTTCCCGCATCGCTCTGTATCGCAGTCAGCGCCGGATATGCTTTTCTAGCCGCATCCAGTTTACCCTGACTTCTACCGGTAATGATGACCTTTGCTCCGGTTTTCAAAAACTGTTTCGCGGCTTCCAATCCAATGCCCGATCCGCCACCTGTGATGAGTATTGTTTTTCCGTTTAATTTCATAATGTGGCCGTAGCATGCTCTACCAGCGCATGTATTTTTTTAGTATCACCAACCGGAACTTCGAACTGATCTTTCGCCAAAGCAGCAAACAGCTCATCAGCCACTTCTGATGGAGGAATGCCATTCGCTCCACCAATTTCTGCCGAAAATTCGGTATTTACCAATGGTGGATAAAGTTCATACACATTCAAACTTTCATTTTCGGAAAATGTATCTCTCAATCCTTGTGTATAGCTATGCAGTGCTGCTTTGCTGGCAGAGTAGGTCGGCAGATATTTGTTTGACCTGAATACAGCTATAGAGGAAACATTTACAATTGCTGCCTCTTTTTGTTGCAAAAGTAGTGGTAAAGTTAAGGCAGTAAAATCAATAACGCTGATGTAGTTGGTGTTGATTTCCTGGTAGGCCTTTTCTGCCGAATTGTTATTGTTGTCACTTAAATCATTAATAAAAGCAGCACCAGCATTATTTATGATGATGTTTACATCGGGATGGTTGCTTTTTAATTGTTTCGCAATGCTTATCCTGTCTGCCTGTAAGGATAAATCTCCCTGAATGGCAATAGCATTGTCTAACACTTTCAAAGCATTTTGAAGACGCGCTTCATCACGTCCATTGATGATGATCTTGTTGCCGGCTGCGTTAAATTTCTTAGCAATGGCTAAGCCAATTCCGGCACTTCCACCGCTGATAAATATTGTATTTCCTGTTGTTTTCATTGTATCTATAATTTAATTTCGTAAATTTGCTTGCGTTTTGCAAGTGCAAATATACAAACAACTTTCATTTTGCAAGTTGTTTTACAGGATTATTTTATATGGATATAAAAATGAGATCTAGTTGCCCTATTAGCAGCTCACTAGATATTTGGGGAGATAAGTGGTCATTGCTTATCGTTAGGGATCTAATGTTTTCAAAACAATGTACCTATGGTGACTTCCTGAAATCAGATGAGAAAATAGCCACCAACATTTTAGCTTCCCGGTTACAAATGTTAGAAACGAATGGCATAATTATCAAACAAGACCATCCCCAAAGCAAAGCAAAAGTATTATACAAGCTTACTCAGAAAGGGATTGACTTGCTTCCTGTGATGATAGAGATAAATTTATGGGCCGATAAATATTTTACGCTGCCTGCGGAAAGAAAAGAAATCCTTGCGGAAGTAAAAAAGGACAAAGACGCATTTATAAAAGAAAAAACAAAAGAATTGATGAGGGATTGAAAACGGCTTTTTAAATTTGTGGCCCCAGCTGGGTGCTTCTCGAACCATTTCTTGTCTGATTTATGTTTAATCAGCGATTTGGTTAAATAAATCATCTAGGGATAGGAAATTGTATCCAAATAGTAAAGTATATGAGAATAATTATCGGTTTACTTCCTTATTTGAGTAATAATGAGCCTATGTTCTTATTAAAAACACTCCCTTGGTCACAATTTGTAAAAAATACATATCCATTTCGATTGCTTTTATTAATCTTAAATCCCGACTGAAAGTCACCGTTATTCCCTCCATGCTCATATACAACACCGAAACTTGTTGGTTTAATAGCAATTCCTAATCCCCAGCCAGTATCTCCATTGAACATATAGTGTGGAGTGTTTTTATCAAGCTGCACTTGCTCTTTGAACATTTCGTCGTTCAAAGATTTTGATAGTCCCTCTCCATTCATCAGGCCAATAAGAAAATTAGAAAACCCAATAGCTTCAGCATGTAGTCCACCAGCAGCATCAAACCATGTTGAATCTTGCTCCGGGAAAGCTATTGGCCATGCTTTAGACACAACTTCACCTTTAACATGGCCTTTTACCTTATGCTTTGTTATATAATTTGCCCAACTAAACCATGCCTTTTTCATATGAAGAGGTTCAGCAACTTCCTTCTGGAACAAAGGATCCAGCGTTTGGATAGTTAAATTACTCAAGTGAGCAATGACTTTAGTCAAGTAGACATAGCCTTCACCGGAATAGGCGAATTGTGTCCCTGGAGTGAATTTAAGATACAATTCACCATACTTGTACCTGCTTTCATCACGTTTATCAGAATAACGCCAGTTTGGAAAACCAGTCGTATGTGATAATACCATTCGAGCCGTTATCAATTTATATCGTTCATCTTTTGCAATGTCCTGATAAGGCAAATAACGATATAATGGTGTGTCCAGATTCAAAATTTTCTTGTCGACTAATCTTAATACAAAATATGCGAAGACAGTTTTTGACAGTGATGCAGCTTCAAAAATGGAATTGGCATCAACCTTCACTTTTGTCTCTATATTTGAAACGCCTAGGGAACGATGATAAACAACCTTACCATTGTTAATCAAAGCAAAGGATAAACCAGGTAAGCTTAGAGAATCCTTTTGTTTTATCATCATTTTATCTAAATCTTCAACATTTATTCTACTTCCACTTAGCGTTTGTAATTGCGAATACCCCTTAAAACTTAATAGGGATACCGTAATTAATAAGCTGATGAAAAAACTATTCTTATTCATATATAGAGTCTTTAGTTTTGAGATCGACTATCTCATAACCAATTTAAGACACCCTATTGTTATATAATGTTACAGTCGTATGATCTAAGGTTTTAAATATTTAATTAACTGAAACTTATGCTGAAACAAAAAAAAGCCGTTCTTCTTATCGAAAAACGGCTTTCTTGTTTGTGTGGACCCAACTGGGCGCTTCTCGAACCATTTCCTGTCTGATTTAGGTTTAATCATAGATTTAGCTGAAGAAATCACAAACATTTCCCTTCCCTAAAAGAATATAAATCACAATACCAAACAAAGAAATACTTTGAATATTAAAACCCTACATCAATGCGCCTCAACCATTAATAACATTATCTTATTTACTTAAAATTGGTTGCATCACATCTAGTAAATTACTTGATGTTAATTTTGAAGTGGGTTATCGTTTAGGTTTTTCAAACCTTAGCCATTTTACAAGATTGTTTGAAGCACATATCGGTGTAAAGCTAAAGAAGTATTCTGCAAGTAGTTGATCGAACTTATGATAGCTATGCTCTAGCGTCCAAACGGTTCAGATCGGCTTGTACTATTTGGCTTTTGAAAATGCCATTTTTATTGCAAGTCCAGTCAAAACACTTGCCATAAACCATTTTTGCACCTTTATCCAAGAAGGTTTTTTGGCAAAAAATAGTGCCACTTTTGAAGCTGTCAATACAATAATAAAGTTAATCGTAAAACTAACCAAAACCTGAACAACCCCAAGCTGTAAACTCTGCTTCAGAATAGAACCATATTCAGTCTTTATGAACTGTGGAAAAAAGGATAAATAAAATACCGCAACCTTCGGATTGAGTACGTTTGTTAAAAAACCAGTACTGAATAGTTTGCTGGGTTTATCGTCAGGTAAGTCTTTTTTTGTTTCAAAAATATTTTTACTATTTGGTTTTATTGCCTCATACGCTAAGTACAAAAGATAAACAACGCCTAGTGATTTCAATAATGTATAAGCAAATGGTATTGCAAAAAGTACAGCGGTAAGTCCAAAGGAAACCATAACTATATGAAATAGGAAGCCAAAAATTACTCCCGCTAGTGAAATTAGTCCAGCTTTTCTACCTTGGGTTATAGAACGGGAAATCAGGTAAATCATATTAGGTCCCGGGCTGATAACAAGTACCAAAGCAGATAATGCAAAAATTAAAATATCATTTAATGGTATCATATTTTTTTTAGTTTTTATTGTGTTGGCGGCTGGCAGTTTTTTTTCAAATATAAAGCATTTTGATAGTTGAGGTACTCTTAAAAACATAATATCATTTGGGGCCACACTGACTGATCTGTTTTAAAAAAGCCGCGAATTCCCTGTCATTCGCATTCCTTTGACCACAAGGCTCCCGGTCAGGGCAAACTACTTTTCCAGTTGCATGGTTCAGCCATCTGAGGCGTTTGATGCGGAAATAAACATGGTGTCCACGGATAAGATCGATGTGTAATATACCCCAATTATCTGCGTGATTTCCAATTGATTAGAAGGCAAAAAAAAGTGGGCAAACGACGTTGAAACGTGTTTGCCCGCTTTGGTGGACCTAACTGGGTGCTTCTCGAACCATTTCCTGGCTGATTTAGGTTTAATCAGTGATTTGGTAAAATTGAGGTAGCTGTCCATATTTATCTTCATTTTTTGCCTTTACTGTGATTCTTCGTTGAGAAATACGAATCCAATTATATGCTTTCCACGGACTCATCGATATAAAATGTCGCAGCTCTGCGAATAAAATATTACCTATATTTAACAAAGTAAAGCGTTATTTTAATCTCTGAAAAACTGGTTTCTATGAAATTTTGGAATGGTTTTAGTATATTTCGGATCATTTATTTGTTGTTTTTTGCGATTGGACTGCCACTCATTCTCCATTACGCAGGAAATCATCATCAAAGCGATTATCAGATGATTAATACATCTGCCAGCGAAGCATTCGTTTTGCTTGGCGTTGGCACAGCACTTTGGTTCATCGTATTTATTTATTACATCAAGGAATTTTTGATTAATCTTCTTTTGAAAAAAAATGGCACTATTCGATTGTTGGAACATGGGGGAAAAAGAAAAGGAACGGTTTCGGAAGAGTTTGATTTTGCGGACTTAAAGTCATATCAACGCCGCTTTGAAGAGGGCAATACCATTAGGATTATGCTGGACAGAGAATTTAAATCTACAGACATTGGAATAGACAGGCAGGTGGTGAAATCGAATATCAAAACCATAGTGCTAACTGTGATTGGGCTGCTACTATTGATTGGTTTGGCAGCAGGAATATTGGTTTATACCTATATAAATGAAAGCCGTGGCTATGGTTGGCGGTATCTGTATTTTTGGCATCCATACATCATTATTCCCGGCTCTTTTATTCTTTATTCATTTTTTTTATTTGACATTACCAATAGTGTTTTTTCAAAATATTTGGGCACATCCGTAAAACCATAAAGTGCAAGAAATGATTATCATTTAAAATTTGATATAAACGGCAATTTTGTTGAAATGAAAAAATGACAAGTAGACAAAAGAAAATAGATGAAAGAACAATGCCATCGCGAAACGGCTCTATTGGGAGTTCTTTCAACGATTATATCTGTAGATGAATTGCCAGAAAGTTTGAGTTTCACTCTTGAGTGTCTTAAATGCACTTATAAGTACATAATACCTAGTTCAGTTTTATCCTCTGATTAATTAATCATGAAGCCTTCTGTTAGCTTTCTTCAAAAACGTAAAAAGCCGTTTATCTTATCGAAAAACGGCTTTTTACTTTGTGGGCCATGATGGGCTCGAACCATCGACCAAAAGATTATGAGTCTTCTACTCTAACCAACTGAGCTAATGGCCCTCAAGTTGTTTCTGCCTTAGCAGGGCGCAATATTAACGCTTTTTCCTGATATCACAAAATTTCTTCAACATATATTTACCTCCTTTATTCTTTTCCTTTGATATACTGTGTGTTGAATTTGTTATTTTTTCTTAGCGATTAGATTTAACATCAGGTTTACATTGCAGTTTTAATTTTGGACATGCTTCAAAACATGAATTATGGCGTGGAACTAATGGTAAGACTGAAGAGGGGAGATGCTGCAGCTTATGATGTGTTATATGAGCTTTTCTGGGACAAACTTTATAGCCATACGCTTATTCGCATCCGCAATACAGAAGCAGCAAAGGATATCGTCCAGAATGTTTTTATCAATTTATGGGAGCGTAGGGAAACCATTGAAATAAATACTACACTTGAACAGTTTCTTTTCGGAGCCGTAAAACTTCAGGTACTCAATTTCTTCAGGTCCGAGAAAGCTGATGAGAAGGTGCTCGACTATACACTCAAAAAAATGGAAGGAGCTTTAGCCCCCTTTAACGAGTTGTCTGAATACCTCGAAATGGAAAGACTGATCGATGCAGAGTTAAAAAAACTCCCAGATAATATGCGCCATGCCTATTTGTTAAAAAACGAGCGCCATACCACCAAAGAGATCGCTGCAAAACTTAACCTTGCCGAACAAACGGTCTCTAATCATATCTCCGAAGCCATGAGGAGGATCAGAACCAGCGTACGCAATGAATTTATTGAACGGTCTGTTTAATTAACAAAAGCTTAACAATTTCTAAAAGTAGATTCGAGCTTCCTACGGTACTTCATATTAAACGAAGTACAATTGAAAGCAGATCAGTTTAAAGAATTACTTGATAAGTACCTGACAGGAACAGCTACCGAAGAAGAAAGAAAAATTATCGATTTATGGTACTCCTCCTATGGGGATGATGATTGCAAGGATTTGCCATTGGCCGCTGCTGCCGAAAATGAACCCCAGATAAAGCGATTAAATCTAAAACCATATTATAAGTACGCGGCCATTATTGCCATGCTTATTCCGGCTTTATTCTTTACACGTTCTATTTTCAAAAAAAGTGAAAAGACGAACATCATTGCCGAAATCTACGATACCTATAGCACTACGTCGGAATCAAAAAGAATAACATTATCTGATCGCTCCATTATACACTTAAGCCCAAATTCTGTATTGAAGGTAGCTTCATCGTTCGGGAAATCTCAGCAAAGGGAAGTTTATTTAGATGGCGGCGAAGCTTTTTTCGAGGTGACGAAAGATCCTGAGCATCCCTTTATCGTACATGCAGGTCAAATCAATACCAAAGTTCTGGGGACAAAATTCGCAATAACCACAAGCGCAAAAGGTTTAACTGAAGTTAGCGTGAGCGAAGGTAAAGTCGCAGTTGGAGATAGTAAAAATACATTCGATGTGTTGCTGCCGGGTAAAAAACTGAGTTACCGCCCGGCAAATAACAAATGGAAGGTGGAAGATTTCGCAACACGCGACCATAATTTATGGGCCGGACAAACCATTAACCTGAACCACGCAAGCTTCAGGGAGTTGAAAAATCACATTAAAACCATTTATGGAGTAAGGATCTTTTCACGAAATCCTAAGACTGCGGCCTATACCTATAACATGAGGATTCGCAGTTCCAGATCATTGGATAAAACACTAAAAATTATATGCTCCATTCATGATAACAAATACAGGAGGACAAGCAATGGAATAGAAATCTACTAAATAAAAAAACCGGATCTGAAGCAGACCCGGCAATACTTTCAACAGAAGCAGCTTGAGACCCTCTACTGTTGGATTATAAATAAATCTTGTTTATCAATAATATCAAATATATGAAATGTTTTTTACTGCTATTGCAGAAAATTATGAGTTACACATTGCTTATTTCCACCATTATGATCGCGGGCTCGCAAATGCTTTTTGCCGGCAATTCTAATGGACAGATACTCAATAAAAAGGTAAGTATTTCTTTTGAGAATGAGAATCTAATGAATGCTATCGAAAAGTTGGAAGACAAAAGTGGGATCGACTTTGCCTATGATCCGGCAGCGCTAAAACTTAAAAAATTCAATACCGAAACCAGACACTTCAGTGATGAGAAGATTGAAGTTATCCTGAAGAACATCCTGGCGCAAACCAATGTTTCATTCAAAGAAGATGTTCAGGGAATTATTACACTGGTGAAAAATCAGGAACCTGGCAAAATCAGCGGAAAAATTGTTGATGAAAAGGGTGTAGGCCTTCCCGGGGCAAGCATTAAAATTATAGAACTGAATAGAGGAGCGCAGAGTAACGATGATGGTACTTATAGCATCAGCGCTCCCGCAGGCGTTTATACCTTGAGCATCAGTTATATTTCCTTCAACAGCGCCACTCAAACAAAGGTTGTGGTTAAGGCCGGACAAACCACCCCACTTAATGTGTCGCTTACTGCCCAGTCTGGTACACTAAATGAAGTACTGGTAGTTGGTTATGGAAGTCAGAAAAGAGAAAACCTGACAGGTGCAGTCGACCAGGTTACCGCTAAAGTTTTCGAGAACCGCTCAGTTCCCAATCTGGCACAAGGACTACAAGGGCTTATTCCCAATTTGAACTTAAGTATGGGCGATGGTAAGCCCATCCAATCTCCTGGTTTTAATGTTAGAGGAACCACTTCAATCGGTCAGGGTGGTAATGCACTTGTATTAATTGATGGAGTAGAAGGCGACCCTTCCAGAATAAATCCTAACGATGTGGCTAGTGTTACCGTTTTAAAGGATGCAGCATCTGCATCTATCTATGGTGCCAGGGGTGCTTTTGGTGTTGTCCTGATTACAACTAAAAACCCGGTTAAGGAAAGGACTTCAATCAATTATAGTATTGCCAGATCTCTTAAAAAGCCAACCGCAGTTCCAGATTACGTAACTGATGGCTATACCTTTGCTAAGATGTTCAATGAGGCCTGGTCTGCATGGAATGATTATTCTCAGACACCACAGAACGTAAACAAAACTGTGAAATTCTCCCCAGCTTACCTGGAGGAATTTAAACGCAGGTCTGAAAACCCGGGTTTGCCAAGAGTAGAAGTAAATGCTGCCGGCGAATATGTTTATTACGATAGCACAGATTGGTACAAAGAACTGTATAAAGATCATAATGATGCTACCGAGCAAAACGTTTCCCTATCAGGGGGGAGTGGTAAGACTGATTTTTATGTTTCAGCAAGGTCTTTCGCCCAGTCTGGATTGTTCCGCTACAACTCTGATGACTTCCAATCTTATAACATCAGAGCAAAAGGATCTATCGAATTGTATCCCTGGTTAAAGGTTTACAATAATGCAGATTATTCGACTTCCAAATACCATAACCCATTGAACGTAGGTGAAGGTGGCGGAATCTGGAGAAATATTGCCGATGAAGGGCACAATATGGCTCCAATGTTTAATCCGGATGGAACCCTGAGTTATTCAGCAGCCTATACCGTTGGTGATTTTGTATATGGAAAGAACGGTATTGATATGTACAAAAAGGTTTTCCGCAACACAACCGGATTTAGTTCAAACTTTTTCGGCGATAAGTTCAGAGTAAAGGGAGATCTTACTTTTCAAAATACCAATAATGATGAAAGCCGAATCCGTGTTCCCGTTCCTTACAGCAGAAAGCCCGGAGTGATTGAGTATGTCGGCACTAATTATAACGATATCCAGCAACTGGAACGAACTACGCAGTATTTAGCGACTAATATTTACGCTGAATATGAACCCCGTTTAAGTAAAAACCATTTCCTGAAAGTGTTAGCAGGTTACAACTATGAGGAAAGTAATTATAAACGTATCGAAGCTGTGCGAAACGGATTGATTTCTGAAGATGCAAAGGATATTAATCTGGCCCTGGGCCAATCTATTACTACCAGTGGTGGTTACGATAAATGGGCTATTTTAGGTGGTTTCTATCGTTTGAACTACGCTTATAAAGACCGTTACCTGGCGGAGTTTAACGGCCGTTACGATGGTTCTTCTAAATTTCCTGCTGATCAGCGCTATGCTTTCTTCCCTTCAGTTTCTGCAGGTTGGAGAGTGAGTAAAGAACCTTTCTGGAACATCAGCCCCAATGCAATCACAGACCTGAAAATCAGAGGATCTTATGGCTCACTGGGAAATGGAAATATTTCCTCTTATGCTTTCTTCGAGAAAATGGGTTTTTCGCAATCAGACCGTATCCTGAATGGCGTTCGTCCACAGGAGACAAGTCAGCCGGGAGTTTTACCTGACGGCTTAACCTGGGAAACTTCAACTACCCAGAATCTAGGTTTGGATATTGCCTTCCTGAATAACAGACTGAATTTTAGTGGAGATGCTTATATCCGTAAAACCACTGATATGTTTACCGTAGGAATGACCCTTCCTGCAGTTTTTGGTACCGGAGTTCCTAAAGGTAATTACGCAGATCTGAAAACTCAAGGTTGGGAAGCTACACTTTCCTGGAATGACAAAGTAGATGTGGCTGCGAAACCTTTAAGCTATAATGTGCGCTTAACCCTGGCCGATTATACCGCAAAGATCCTTAAATTCAATAACCCTGAGCAGAAACTTAGTGATTATTATGCCGGACAAACTGTAGGTGAAATCTGGGGTTTTGTAACCGATGGTTATTATACCTCAATGGCAGATATTGCAAATTCACCGAAACAGACGCTTTATAAATCATCTAATACGGGTAAAAGCTTACCAGGAGATATCAAATTCAAAGATCTTAATGGCGATGGAGAAATCACCAATGGAAACAATATGGTAGGGTCTCCTGGCGATAGAAAAGTTATTGGTAATTCTACACCACGCTATACTTATGGAGTACAATTAGGTGCTGAATGGAATGGCTTTTACTTTAGTACTTATTTTCAGGGTGTAGGTAAGATGGATTGGTATCCCGGTTCAGAGAATGGAACTTTCTGGGGACAATATAACCGACCGTACGGTAAAGTGCCAAAATCACAATTAGGAAATATCTGGTCTGAAGAAAATCCAAATGCTTATTTCCCAAGATATAGAGGGTATTCTGCACAAAACGGATCAGCAACCTTAACTCAGGTTCAAACTAAATACCTTCAGAATGTAGCTTATATCAGATTGAAGAACCTTCAGATAGGATATAATCTTCCGCAGACCTTCATAAAGAAAATAGGATTGAGTAATATGAGAATTTTTGGTACAGGTGAAAACCTGTGGTCATGGTCGCCACTTTATAAGGTTACCAAAGATCTTGATATCGAAAGTATTGGTGGCTCAGACCGTGTGTTAACCGATGGCGGAAATGGTAATGGTAACAATTATCCAATATTAAAAAGTTTCACTTTAGGCTTATCAGCTACATTTTAATGATCCAGAAAAATGAAACGTATTTTATTTAAAACAGACATGAAGAAAATCTTAATATGGGCTATTCCTGCAGCAATAATTTTTGCAGGCTGTAAAAAACTAGACCAGGCACCTCAGGATACAGGAACTAAAGAAGCCGTTTTTGGTAACGAGAAAGGACTTGAACATTATGCAAATTCTTTTTACAAATTGTTACCTAATGCGAGCGATGCACATAAAGGTGATGCAATGTCAGACTATGCAGCAAGAAGTCAGGCACCGGATTTCTTAATTGAAGGAGCCTTTGGTCCGCGTCAAAGCAATGGCTGGGACTGGAATGGTTTAAGGAATATCAATTACTTCCTCGAGAACAATAACAATCCTAAAGTGCCGGCAGGAGTAAGGCTACAATATACCGCCCTGGCCAGATTCTTTCGCGCTTACTTTTATTATAACAAGGTAAAACGCTTTGGTGATGTGCCTTGGATCAATAAAACCTATAAAGTTGATGATCCTGATCTTTATAAAGGCCGAGACAAAAGAAGTTTAGTAATGGATTCGGTACTGGCTGACTTGAATTTTGCTTGTACTTACATCACTAAAACTACTGATAACTCCCGTTCATTAATTACTAAATATGTGGCTTTAGGTTTCAAATCAAGAGTATGTTTGTATGAAGGTACTTACAGGAAGTACCATGATGAAGCCGGATTAGCGGCATCTTCTGCACAATGGTTACAGGAAGCAGTCAGCGCTGCGGATAAAGTGATGAAAGAAGGTGGATTTGCACTGAATACTGCTGGTGGAGATCTGGCTTACAGAAACCTGTTTATCAGCACTGGGCCCGTGGCTACAGAAGTGATGTTAGCCTCAGTAGTGGATGCCAACCTTGCCGTTTATAACGATGCAAACTGGTGGTGGACAAGTGCTACCTATGGATCAAGAATCAGTTTTACAAGAACCTTCGTGAACACCTACCTGAATATCGATGGAACTCCATTTACCAGCACAGCCGGTTATCAGACGATGCCATTTAAGGATGAGGTTAAAAACAGAGATAAACGGTTACAACAGACCATCAGAATGGGTGATTACAAAAGGATAAATGGTGGTACACCAGAAGCTGCTCCTCCAATATTCTCTTATACCTACACCGGTTATCAGCCAATAAAATGGGTTTTAGATGATACCCGCTATGATGGAGGTGGACAGAATATCAATTCCATTTCTCTGATGCGCTATGCTGAAGTTTTATTGAATTATGCTGAAGCAAAAGCTGAACTTGGATCTTTTACAGATACCGACTGGGCTAAAACGATTGGCGAGCTGCGCAGAAGAGCTGGCATTACAGGTGGCTTAACCAGCAAACCTGTAGTAGCAGATGCTTATATGCAGAGCAACTATTTTCCGGAGATTGCTGATGCCTCCTTATTGGAAATCAGAAGAGAACGCGGTATTGAACTTGCTTTAGAAGGCCTACGTTTTGATGATGTCGTAAGGTGGAAAAAAGGAGAGCTGATGACCAAAGTCTGGAATGGATTCTATGTACCCGCACTAGATGTACTGATGGATTTAAATGAAGATAATAAACCGGATGTTTGCTTCTATCAGGTGATGCCTGCAAACCCGGTTAAAGGCGTAACTTATATCAATGTGGCACCAACCTTAAACGGCGGACCAAATCCTCAGCGCCTTTCTAATGGTACTTCAGGAGAATTGACCTGGCTTACTGGTACAACGAGGGTATTTAAGGATAAAAACTATCTTTACCCTATACCTGAAACAGACAGATTGCTGAATCCTAAATTGGGACAAAACCCTGGATGGTAACATTAACAAAATTTAAACATACAAACACCCAATATAAAATGAAAATTAAACACCTATTTTTTGCAGTGCTACTCATGGCAGGAAGCCTTAGCACGTTTGCTCAAAATTACACCGTAGGATCTTTTAATGTACGCTATGATAACGATGGGGATGTAGGTAACCGTTGGGAACAACGAGCCCCGGTAAGTGCCAACCTGATCCGCTTTCATCAGTTCGATGTTTTTGGAATACAGGAAGGATTAAAAAATCAGGTAGATGATCTTAACCGCTTGCTTCCTGAATTTGAAAACTATGGCGTTGGTCGTAATGATGGCAGGATTAGTGGCGAGCATTCAAGTGTTTTTTATCGTAAGGACAAATTTAAACTGTTGAATAAAGGGGATTTCTGGCTTTCCGAAACTCCTGAGAAACCAGGATTAGGTTGGGATGCTACCTGCTGTAACAGAATTTGCAGCTGGGTTCAATTGCAGGATGTTAAAACTGGTAAGAAGTTCTACTTCTTCAATGCGCATTTCGATCATCAAGGGAAAATTGCTCGTTTAGAGAGTGGAAAACTGATTGCAAAAAAGATCAGGGAAATTGCGGGTAAAACGCCGGCAGTGTTCACGGGAGACTTAAATGGTGGACAAAAAAGTGATTGTTACCTGACCCTGGCAAACTCAGGATTATTAACAGATACCTATACGCAGGTAAAATATCCTTATGCAAATAACTCTTCCTTTAATGCCTGGGGGAAAGATGTAAAAGGCTATGAAATCATCGATCACGTTTTCGTAACCAAAGGTTTTGAAGCTAAAAGATGGGGGATCTTAACTGATACCTATCATGGTAAATTTGTTTCTGATCACTTCCCTATATTGGTTGATGTAGAATTGAAATAGGATACCATTTGAAATTATACAAGAAAAGCCTCTTTTGGAGGCTTTTCTTGTATAATTTTCTTTTAAAAGTACTTCTTCAAAAGCTCTTCCAGCTCCTTCAGGATAAGTGGCTTTTTTAACAACTTAATCACATGTAAACTGGCTTCAGCTCTCTTAATATCTCCAAAATCAAGCGTAGAAGAAAGCATAGCAATTAAGCAATGATCCGTTAAACGATTTGGTAAATTCTTATATAAATCCAAAAATTCAAAGCCGTCCATATCCGGCATTTGTATATCAAGCAAAATAAAATCCGGTAATTTACCTCCATCATTCAGGGTCTTTTTTAAATAGGCAAGTGCCTCTTCACCCGATAGACAGGTAATGATCTCATCAAACAGGTTTGATATTTTTATGATTTTTGAGTTAATCTTCAGATCAACAATATTATCATCAATTAATAAAACTGTTCTGTTGTTATTTGACATTTGGGATGATTATTTTAAATGTAGTACCCTCAATCTGATCAGAACTGACGGTGATTTTTCCATTAATCTTATTTAATGCCTCTTTGACGATAAATAAACCTAATCCGCTACCCTGGTTTACTTTGCTTTTGAAGAATTGGGCGAATATCTTTTCTAAATGCTCATTCAAAATACCCATGCCGTTGTCGTTAATGGTAATTTCTACAGCCTCTCTTCTAACCACAGCGTTTACATTAACCCGCTTATTGGTCTCCGTTTCCTTCTGATATTTTATCGCATTCGAAATCAGATTGCCCAGAATTACTTCTATTCTGAAAGCATCACCATAGAATGGTTCCTTTTGATCAACATTAACCGTAAAAGTAGTTTCCTTATCAGAATAGGTATGTAAATCGATGAGATCAGCGATCAGCGAATGGAAATCCACAGCGGTATTCTCGGAAACTATTTTATTGTTCTTGTAATACTGTAAGGTCTTCTGTATATAGTAATCCAATTTGTTGGAACAGGTTTCAATCAACCCCCAGTATTCTCCGCTGGAGTTGTAAAGACCTTCCATTTTTACCAGATTTACAATACCCATCGCCGATACAAGGGGAGCCCTCAACTCATGCGAAATGCTATAAATAAAGCGGTTTAGTTCATCGTTGGTCTTTTCCAGTTCGATTACCTTGTTCCTGAGGTCAATCTTCGCTTTATATGCATCGTAAGCATTTTTGATGGAATTGTGCAACTCCAGATCATTCCATGGTTTAGTAATGTACCTGTAAATATCACCATGGTTAATCGCGTCAGCAAGTGCCTCAATGTCTGTATAACCGGTTAATAATATCCTAACAGGATCAGGATAAGTATCGGTAATACTTTTAAAAAATTCAACACCCGTTGTCCCTGGCATTTTTTGATCGGCCAGAATAACCTGTATAGGAATATTTTGTAATACTTTTAAACCTTCAGCAGCTGATATGGCCGTATATATTTCATACTGTCGCCTGAAACTGGCTTTAAAAGCTTGTAGATTATTCTCTTCGTCATCAATATATAGAACTCTTACATTGGGTGCACTCATAATATGCTTTCTTATTGTGTATTAATTGGTAATGTAATGATGAATTCTGTTCCTTGATCAACTTCGGACAGTACATTTATATGCCCTTTATGTTTCTCAATTATACTAAAAACAATTGACAAACCTAAACCTGTTCCTTCACCTACCTCTTTTGTTGTAAAGAAAGGCTCAAATATCTTGTGTTTAACCTGCTCAGTCATACCCGTACCCGAATCTTTAACGCTGATTTTAACACCGCTGCTTTCCTCATACCAGGTACTGATGGTTAAGAGTTCCTCTTCTCTGTCTTTACCGTTCGATTTAATGGCTTGAATAGCGTTCGATATCAGGTTCATGAAAACCTGGTTTATTTTGCCCGGTAAGCACTCTATTTTAGGTAAGTTTCCAAAGTCTTTAACTACCTTCAGGTTATCAGGCATGGTGTTTTTTACCAAAACGAGGGTAGAATGTAAACCCTCATTGATATCAATTGGCTTCAGGTCATCCTCATCCAGACGGCTGAAATTTCTTAAACTTCTGATGATCTCTGCAGTCCGCTTCGCACCGTCCGAAATACCGGTCAGCAGCCCTTCTATTTCATTATTGATGAATTCCAGATCGATCTGTTTTTTGAAGGCATCTATTTCTTTAAGCTGTTCCTCAACATTGCCGTTAGAAAAATCGATATTCTCATATCTCGAAATGATCTCTTTTAAATCGTCAATATCTAATTGTAAAGGCTTAATGTTCGAGGTTACAAAGTTGATCGGGTTATTGATCTCATGGGCGATACCTGCAGTCAATTGACCTAATGCAGCCATCTTTTCTGCGTCAACTAATTGTGATTGAGTAGATTTCAAATTGCTTAAAGCCGCATTCAGTTCACTGTTTGTCTCCTGAAGGGCCTCAGTCCGCTCATTTACCTTTTTCTCTAATTCTACGTTTTGTTGCAATATCAGTTGTTCGTTTTCTTTTGAAATCAATAAGGCACGTTTTTGTGCAAGCTCATTTTCTTTTTTAAAGAAGTTAATCCTGTCTGCAAGGGCAAATGACAGTAACAGTACTTCCGCAACTGAGGCAAATTGAGCTGAGTATGTGGTAAATAGTGAATAGCCGATGATCTCATAATCCTTTAGTATAAAGATGGCCATGCCAATAAACAGGAAAGTCCAGGAAATCAGGTAATATCCAGCAGGTTTAAACTTCTTTTTAAAAAAGATATTAAAGGCGGCTACGAAAGCAATTACTGCACTTGCCATGATGGAAAGCTGCATTCCTATGAACGCTGCACCCATGAAACCAAAGAATAGCGAAATGGTTCCCAATGCGGTAACAAGGCAAATCACATTGAGTAAACGATTGCTCACCGGAGAATTCTCTTTGGTGTTTAGAAAAGACTTCGTGAACCAAATAGAAGCAACCAGGCCCAGGTTAGAAAAAAGGATGACCGATATTTCATTAAAAAAAACGGAATTTATATGAAAGTATTTATTCCCATATCCTTGTAAAGTAATCTGTGTAAGCCAGGTGAAAAGGATACAGAATATATAATTTAAATAACTGGTATCTTTAATACTTAGATACAAGAACATGTTATACGCAAACATAATGAGCATGATGCCCGTATAAATACCAAAGAAAACATCCCTTATCGAAAATGTAGATTGGATAGCTTTCTTTGTTCCTATGAAAATTGGGGTCATTACTACATCAGGCGTATTCAGCTTAAAATAAATTGCAGAATTCCCTCCTCCAAAATTAGCAGGTAAAATAAAGGTGTTTAGATTGCCAACCTGATTCGGCGAAGATATAATCCCATAATTTGTATACCTGACCTGGCTGATTACATTTTTGTCCCTGACAAAAAATACTTCAGTTTCTTTTATTCGGGTTTGATCAATTAAAATCTCTGTGAATCTTTCGAGGTTAATACCAGCAGGTAATGTTGTTCTGATCCATACACCGTGCTTATAGTTTGCCAGGTTAATTAGTCCTGCTCCTAATTTTTTGAAATTATGATGGGTGTTAATTAAACTATTGATGGTGACTGATTCATCAACAGGTATATGTATGTAAGAGTCATGAAGGATGTTGATAAAAGTATCCTCATTATTTTGGTTTTGAGCAGGCTTGGCAATAAAAGGTATAAAGAATACCAGTGTCAGCAGGTATATTCCTCCTAAGATTTTTTTCATTTAAAGGTTATGTCAATAAAAATTTCTATAAAACCATCATTAGTTTTATTTGGAATCTGAAAGGATTGCTTAGGATTTTCTCTGAATGAACGAACGTGTTCTCTAACTTCGTCCAGCGCCGTAGGTAATGTTTCCAACTCATCTGTAATAACAGCGGTAGCAGTAAGGTCTTCTTTAGGATAGTAGAACTTACCATCGATACCGATTTCTCTGATTACTCTGAAACCACCTCTCACTGCATTTCTATAAGTCGCAGGCGCTGTAAGACCAAATAATGAGGTAAGTCCGATATTACTTGATACGGCCAGGCTTACCTGACTTAAAAAATAACTTCCAATTCCCAAACCGGCAACTTCCCAGGAGTTCCATACCCCACACATTTCTCCGGTTCCGGCTGGAGTTCTTTCTTTAACCATATCATAAATCCTTGCATCCATATAGCCCACGGCTTCTTCAATAGGAAGCGGGGTTATTCCGTCTGCCTGTTGGACTCTTGAACCTCCCATCGCTTTTCCATCTGCTTCAGTAGTTACCAGCACAACATAGACATTTGGGTTATACATCCACTCAACTTTTGCAGAAGAAATTTGAGTGATACCATAAATTTCAAGCACGTGCCTGTGTCCATCAATGAATTTTAAGCAAGATTCAGGATCATCTATAGCTTTAAAAGCTTTAAAATAGAGTTTATCAATATTTGTTTTTTGCTCTTCCAATGGATAAAGTTTTATTTATAGGTTTTCTAATTGTACGTACTGGTGATGATTCGGCTTTAAATATTCTAAACATGAATACCTCTGCAATATTATCAGTTATTTTAAACAAATGCTTGAATTTTTGATGTAAATTGAAAATTTGCGCTCTATACTTCTCTGGCAGGTCATTTAATTTCTGAAAATTATTCTTGTAAAAGAAGATTAAAGGGACATTAACAGGGTGAATTTGATAGCCTAATGCTGTAGCTGCCAGCCACAGTTTTTCGAATGCCATGCCCCCTTTTAAAAAACTTAGCGGACTGTTTTCTGTTGAAGTCATCAAGCCAATTGCCGGCGATGATTGGAATTGCTTAAGCGCAAGTGTTTTAAGTGCACTGCCACCTTTTATTTCTTTCAGGAACTGAACAGCTTTCTCGTCTTTCATCAATCTCAAGCCGATCTGGTCATTGTTGCTCAAATCCAGGGTGTTAATGCCAATCCCGTCTTCTGTCGTGATAACTTCTTCCTGGTTCCAGCGCATTTCTTTTTTTATAAAATCTTCATGTGCTGCCGGAATAAACATACGCAACAGATCTGCTTGTCCCGATAGGTCGCCCAGTTCTTTTTTAGCTTCGGTATCTGTAATCCAAAGCAGATCCAGCTCATCAGAACTTATTAAATCTTTAAGCTCTTGCATGTCAGTTGCGCTGATTTCCTCCGATATCCCGAATTTTCTATTGGTATGTCTGTTTGCAATCTGCGCTGCAAGTTTCTGCTCTAAAGCATCAGGTATATGTTTTCCGTTAAAATTGAAAACTGCAATATGATCAGGGAAAAAATCGGGTGTAAACTTCCAATCTATTTTTAGCTCATTAACGGCAGCTTCAAGCAGGAGATTTTCTATTGAAGCCCCTAAAGAAATGTAAGATGAAAGATAATCAGGATCAAGGTAAGCGCCTGAAACGTATTTGTTTAAAAACAAATGCAAACTTCCATTTTCATAATGCCAATGCCATGGTTGATTGTTTCCTCCAGATGGAGCTTTATTCGCTGAACTAATCAGTTTATTTATCAGTTCTTCAGAAAGAACCTCACCTTTTTTATAATCAGTTATCGGGTAAATTGAAAAGTAGTTGGTGATTTCCGCGTTACTTAGTTGTTTGATCCCGACCTCTTCAATTTTTTCTGTTGCAGCAGTTTGGTCAGTAATCAGTTCATCAATGTCAATGAAGAAGCGACCAGATACGTTTAAATTTCCTAATAGTATTTTTCTGGATAAATCTGCTGTTATGCCACCTCCATAGGTCACAGCACTTGCAAGCTGAGGCCATGTGGAAATGCTGGTCATCATTTCAATAACTGAAGCTTTCATTCGTGGAGAAAGCGTTTCTACACCTGTTACAGGTGCAATATATGGAATTTTTTCATCCATACTTTTTAGCGTTTTAAAAACGTCCATGTCCATGTGTTCCACATAGCCATGTAAAACCGGTCTTTCAGGCTCCAGATCAAAACGCTCAATATCAATTGTGCACCTGTCGCTACCTTCCATTAAAACCGGGATACCTAAAGCTTTGGCTTTTTGCCTTGCAGAGATTTTCACATCAAAACTGTCGCACTCATCAAT
This sequence comes from Pedobacter nyackensis, assembly GCF_900176505.1. GTDB lineage: Bacteria > Bacteroidota > Bacteroidia > Sphingobacteriales > Sphingobacteriaceae > Pedobacter > Pedobacter nyackensis. The sequence goes on from NZ_FWYB01000001.1 coordinate 996,498, forward strand.
CAAAAGATCAAGCGTTCCGTTTTCCGTTAAAAAAGCGTCAATGTTCTCTTCGGTAATCCCTTCATGAAAGCAAACTACTTTTAAAAAGGGGTCGATCTCCGCAATTTCACGGGCAACAATAACCGTTTTTTGCAAATGTATATTGAATATACCTGTTCTGATACGGTTTAAATTCGAGAGGTCAAGCACATCAAAATCGGCAATACGTAACTCTCCAAATCCTCTTTCAATGGCAAGGGTCAGGGAAACGGATTGTCCAACGGACAGCCCCATTACACCTATTTTTTTTTGCGAAAGCAGCGTTTGCTCTTGCGCTGTAATTTTATGCTTATTTCTGTTGGTTCTTACAATAACAAATTCTTCCTCGTCAAGAAGATGGACTAATTTTTCCGACCATGGGTAATATACCCATATACCATACTCCTCTAAAGGGCTCGAGCCAATATGCTTTTCAACTGCTATTTTTAGGTCTGCCGGAGGAATACCCGGTTTTAAGCATTTAATCAATTCTTCAATCTGAGATTCGATGCAATCAAAAATCTGAAGATGAGGTTTATTAGTAATAAGATCTGCAAAATTATGCATTTCGGTACTATTTTTGGTGTTAAAAAATACAGGCCTGTAGATAGTGTTTAATCGTTTCGTATGGTTAATTAGTGCTTCAATATTTAATTTAGAATAAGCTTGAGACTGCATTTTTTTAATGTAAGTATCTGATAAAAATAAAAAAAATCGGTAAATTATTGAAAGAACTAAAAATAAGCTTTTAAGAGTAATAATAAAAAAGTATTTTTAACTTTTATTTCCAGACAAATGAACGTGAATATCCTTTATGTCGACGACGAACCCCACAATTTAAGTGCGTTTAAAGCCACTTACAGAAGGTTGTACAATATTTTTACCGCAGAATCTGCCGACGAAGGCAGAGTTATTTTAGATAAGGAAGAAATTCATGTAATCATTACTGACCAGCGTATGCCAAAAACTACGGGAGTAGAGTTTCTGGCATCTATATTAGAAAAGCATCCAGATCCAATAAGGATGATTCTGACCGGATATACGGACATTGATGCAGTAATTGATGCCATTAATAAAGGACAGGTATATCGCTACATTCAAAAACCATGGATGGAAGCCGATTTAAAGATCAATATCGAAAAAGCCTACGAGATTTATATGCTTAGGAAAGAGAATAGAGATCTGACAGCGAAATTATTATTAGCAAATCAGCAACTGGAATTTTTATTAAGACAAAATCTGCTATCTTAGATATCCTAACCGGGATATTTAAGAAGTATGTACAGATGGGTTTTTATCATATGGGCTTTCCTGTTCTTCCCATTTGTCAATGCGGAAGCCCAGAATACCTCCAATAAAGGAAAAGAATTTTGGATAGCTTACACCGGTCATATCGACGGGGCAACCTCCAAAATGTATTTGTACATCACTTCAGATGTCAACACAACAGCAGATGTTAGAATTGGTGGACTACCAGTTAGCGGTTCACCATTTCTCATTACAGCAAACCAGGTGCAGGGTGTGTCAATTGACCCTGCAGCTTACATAGGCAGTTCGGATGTTAAAGAAATTGGTAAAGCCATACAGGTAATTGCAGAGAAGCCTGTTGTTGTTTATTCACATATTTTTAAAGCTGCCCGATCTGCAGCTACATTAGTGCTCCCTACAAAAGTACTGGGTAGAGAGTATTATACCACTAATTACATACAGAACAAACAAGGAGGTAACAATCCGGGCCCCGCTTATTCGCAATTTACGATTGTTGCAGTCGAAGACAATACACTTGTCGAGATTACCCCAAAAGCAAATGAACGTAATGGCCGTCATAACGCCGGGCAAACCTTTCAGGTGCCGCTCAATAAAGGGGAGATTTATCAATATCAGTCAGACACCGACTTATCTGCTTCACACATTATTTCTATAGCCAGTGCAAGTGGCTTATGTAAACCTATTGCCGTCTTTTCAGGGAGTAGCTGGGTTGGCTTTTGCAACGATCTCACTCCTTCGGGCAACGGTGGTGATAACCTCTATCAGCAACTGTATCCTATAACTGCATGGGGAAAGGAGTTTATTACCGCACCCTTTATTCATAAACCATATGATATATTTAGGATTTACTTTAGCAAGGACAATACGTCGCTAACCATAAATGGGGTAGCAACAAACCCGGCTACATTTAATAAGGGGACATTTTATGAGTTTACAGCGGCACAAGCTAATAGTATTGTAGCTTCCGAACCCATCAGTGTTGTACAGTATCAAATTAGTCAGACCTGTGATCCTGATAATGTCGGTATACCTAATAATACACCAGTACCACATCCCGGGGATCCGGAAATGACGGTGCTTAATCCTGTAGAACAAACCTTAAACAAGATTACCGTCTATTCTGCACTCAGGAGTCAAACTGTTCCTCCTACAAATATTACTCAGCATTATATCAATATCATTATTAAAGATGAGTTTAAAGCGTCCTTTACTGTTAACGGATTAGCACCGGAAGGGACATTTGTTCCTATTGGTAGCAGCGGTTATTCTTATCTGCAAGAGGATGTGACCGCGAGGTCGACCATTAGTGCAACGCATACCCTTATGGCGGATGGAGGCTTTTCTGCTATTGCTTATGGGTATGGAAATGTAGAATCCTATGGTTACCTCGCCGGCGCAGACGCGAAGAACTTATATCAGAACCTGCAGATTTTTAATGCTACAACCCGCGTGGAAAGGACCGATGTGTGTGCGGGAGAAACGGCAGCCTTTACGCTGGTATTGCCTTATCAGCCAACCAGCATAACCTGGACTATTGACGGGATTGTGGAAGCACCGATACTGAATCCGACATTTAACAGCTCTGAGGTTATCAATGGTACCACTGTGTATAAGTACAATTACAGACAGGATATTCCCTTTGTCCAGCCAAGTGCACATGAGGTTAAGGTTACTATGGTAAATCCGACTCCTTCCGGCTGTGATCCTAACGAAGAGATCATTGTCGATTTTGAGGTCTTTGATCTGCCTACCGCAAAATTTTCTTCCAGTAATGGGCAAACCTGCGCGGGCGTTCCGATAACACTTACCGACGAAAGTATCCCTAACGGGAAGAACATAGCAAGATGGTTTTGGGATTTTGGTGATGGCAAGCCGCTTGTAGAGCGAAGGAACGCCGCTCCATTTGAATATATCTACACCAGTAGCGGAGATTACAATATTACCATGTGGGTAGAAAGTGAATCCGGCTGCGCATCAATACCAACCACACCTATAGCTATCCATGTAAATAAACTGCCGCAAGCCAATTTCAGATTTACGACACCATCCTGCGAAACCAGAAATATTACCTTTACGGATCAGTCGGTAGCCAACGAAGGTGTCATCACAAAATGGTACTGGAAATTTGGTGATGTAAACGCTACTGTCGCTAACCCGAATGAATCTACAGCGCAGTATCCTGTACATGTTTTCTCTCAACCGGGTACTTATACCATTTCTTTGATTGTTGAAACGGATAAAGGTTGTAGTAGTATAGCTGTGGAGCAGCAGTTAGTTATTAATCGACTGCCTGTAGTGGATTTCGATACACCCGATGCTTGTGTGAGTGATGTTGCAGTAATGTTTAACAATAAATCCACCAATGCAGATGGAACCACTGCGGGATTAACCTATCTGTGGAACTTTGGTGATTCGCCCGGTCCGCTAAATACTTCAACCAACGCAAATGGAACACATAAATACAATGCTTTTGGTGATTATACCGTAACACTTACTATAACTTCAGCAGAGGGATGTAGTGTTACACTAGCTAAACCATTCAGGGTAAACGGCGCAACACCTTCGGCAGCTTTTCAGGTGCTGAATGAGAATAACCTATGTAGCAACAGGGATTTGGTTGTAAATGATGAATCGGCTGTCTTGGGCTTTGGTAACCTTACTAAACTGGAATGGTATATAGATGGTGAGAAGGTTAGTGAGAAAAGAAACCCGCTAAGTAATGATACCTATGCTTTAAACTATCCGGCCTTTACCTCTCCATTAACCAAGATAGTAGAATTAAAATTAATAGCCTATTCCGGTGATGTGCAAGGGCCATGCTATAACATAGCAACTAAAACCATTACGCTACATGCAGCTCCGGTTGTAAAGTTTGATGCCTTAGCTCCTGTATGCGTTAACGTAGGGAAGATTCAGATAATAGCAGAAGAGACAGGTAACATACCTGGTCAGGGTGTGTTTACAGGTCAGGGCGTAAGTCCTGCGGGCCTTTTTGATCCGGCACGCGTAGGGGTGGGCACCTGGGATATCACCTATACCTTTACCGGGGATAATCAATGTGCAGACCAAAGAACCCAATCTATTGTAGTGAAGCCTATACCAAAAGTTAATATCGCCAGTGATTTGTATGCTTTTATTGATGGTACTATACAGGTAAATGCTTCCGTAACAGAATCGGATTTAAGGTTCAAATGGTCGCCATCTAAAGGCTTAAACAGAGATGATATATTGAATCCTGTAATTACTGCCGACGATGATAGGGTGTATACTTTAACGGTAACTTCCTCTTTAAATTGCGACGAAACGGTAAGGGTTAACCTTCATGTATTGCGGACTGTTGTACCACCAAATGCTTTTAGTCCGAATGGCGATGGTGTAAATGATGTCTGGATATTAAATCATCTGGAATCTTATCCAAACGCTACCGTAGATATTTTTAACCGATACGGAGAAAAAGTTTTTTTAAGTCAGGGATATTCGATACCTTTTGATGGTAATTATAAAGGGAAACCTTTACCTGTAGGTACATATTATTATATGATTAATCCAAAAAATGGGAGGAAATCTGTAACGGGTTCATTAACTTTAGTCAGATGATATGAAACGCGCCATATACTTAATTCTGATACAGCTGGTATGGACTGTTTGTTGTTTTGCGCAACAGCGGCCACAGTATACACAGTATGTTTTTAACAACTATCTGTTAAACCCAGCAATTAGCGGCATAGAGAACTATGCCGATGTAAAAGTGGGCTACAGGAAACAATGGGCGGGCATTGATAACGCACCACAAACCTCCTTTATAACGGCTCACTGGAACCTGGGGAGTGATTACCTGTGGAGGAATGCGCTGTCTTTACCCGATAAAGGTGATGATCCCATGAGCAGGAATTACATGCAAAATTATACCTCTTCACCTGCACATCATGGGATGGGTATTACAGCGGTTTATGATGAAGTTGGTCCACTTTCAAGACTTGATGCAAATTTAACCTACGCCTACCACCTTCAGCTGAATAATACGTACAACCTATCTGTAGGTGTAGCGGCAGGAGTAAGTAGGATAGGGCTGGATGTTAACGCGCTAACATTTGAGGATCAGAGCCGTATTGACCCTTCCATTTCAAACGGTATAGCCAGTCAGCTTAAACCCGATCTGGGCCTCGGCGCATGGTTATACGGCGGACGTCTTTTTGTTGGTGTATCTGTGCAACAGATTCTGCAGCAGAAACTTTCATTTACCGGTGATCGAAACAATACTATGGGGAAAGAAGTACCGCATTTTTTCGTTACCGCAGGCTATAAACTATTTATTGATAATGAAATCTCTGCAACGCCTTCTATAATGGTTAAACAGGTAAGTCCGGTGCCGGCTTCTATTGATGTAAACTTAAAGGTATCGTTCAAAGACAGGTTCTGGCTTGGTGGCAGTTATCGTAAAGATGATTCCTATGCGGCTATGGCGGGGATAAACATCAGCAAGCTGATTAACCTTACCTACGCCTATGATTTTACCACTTCAGCACTTAATCAGGTCAGCAACGGCAGTCATGAAATCGTATTAGGCCTGCAGCTTAATAATGTTTATGAAGTATTCAGTACCACAAGAATGTGGTAACTCTTGTGAATTAAAGTTCTTTTCTTAGCCTGGCAACCGGGATGTTCATTTGCTCTCTGTATTTCGCTACAGTTCTTCGCGCAATGTTGTAACCTCTGTCTTTCAGGATTTCGGTAAGTTTCTCATCTGCCAAAGGCTTGCGTTTGTCTTCGTTTCCGATGCAATCTTCCAGAATTTTCTTCACCTCTTTGTTGGATACTTCTTCGCCACTTTCTGTTTGTATGGCTTCAGAGAAGAAGGATTTTAAAAGGAATGTACCAAATTCAGTTTGCACATATTTAGAGTTGGCAACACGAGATACCGTTGAGATATCCATATCTATTTTATCTGCAATATCCTTCAGGATCATCGGGCGCATTTTACGCTCATCACCTGTAAGTAAGTATTCGTATTGATATTGCATGATGGCATTCATGGTTTTAAGCAAGGTTTGTTGCCTTTGCTTAATGGCATCAATAAACCATTTTGCTGAATCCAGTTTTTGCTTTACAAATTGTACAGCCTCTTTCAGTTTTTTATCTTTTTGGGCAGCCTTATCGTAATGTTCAAACATATCGATATAAGATCTGCTTACTCTTAATTCAGGGGCGTTTTTCGAGTTTAAAGTAAGAATCAGAACCCCATCATTGTTGGAAACATGAAAATCAGGGATAATCTGAAGTTGTTTGGTAGTCACCTGATTAGAGTCGCCCGGCTTCGGGTTTAATCTCAAAATCTCTGCAATGATTTCTTTTAAATCTTCACTGTTCAGGTTTAGTGCTTTTTCCAGTTTATCGTAGTGTTTTCTGGTAAACTCGTCCAGATAATTTTCAACAATAAGTATGGCTTTGATTATGATAGGATTACTAAGATCCTTACGTTTCAACTGTAAAGTAAGACATTCCTGCAGATCTCTTGCAGCGATGCCCGGAGGATCGAAATTTTGGATTACCTTAAGCATTTCCAGTACATCCTCTTCTTCAACCATTACGTTTTGAGAAAAGGCAAGATCATCAATCATGGAAGTGATTGGCCTTCTTAAATAACCGTCATCATCCAGACTACCTATGATTTGTTTTCCGATAATAAAATCCTGATCGGAGAGTGGAACAAGGTCAAGTTGCTCTTGTAAGCTTTCAAAAAAGGTACTTTCAATGGCTATTGGCGTCTCTTTTTTTTCTTCATCATCGTCGTTGTTATTGTAAGATGTGCTGTAGTCATTTACATCATCGTCCTGCAGATAATCATCAACATTAAACTCATCTGTATTTTCTTCCTTTGCGCCGGCATCAAAATCCTCAGGGGTGTCATTCAGATCGTCGTACTCACTTTTAGGCTCTTCTGCTATCATTAAGCTCGGATCCTCAAGCGCCGGATTTTCTTCCAGCTCTTCTTTTATGCGGGTATCTAGTGCCACAGTTGGTACCTGCAGCAGCTTTATAAACTGAATTTGCTGCGGCGATAATTTCTGAAGTAATTTTTGTTGTAGATGTTGTTTTAGCATAAAAGGATGAGCAGGTATTTATGTACCCGCTTCAAAAATACACATTTCGTACAGATAAAAGTAATTAGACAAATTATATTAAAGGAAGCGGCTGATTAACAGGAATGAATTTCTTAAATAATTTAATCCAGGTCTATCCTGGCTACATAAATACTATCCCCAACCAGTTTACCATTGGCCGAAGCAAAGCTCATATAACAATGTAGCGGGCCTTTGAAATATTTCTTTGGAATATTAATGTTATGCTCACCAGTGTATCTATCTGATGCAGCAATGAATTTGAATGCCCTTTGTTTTGTCTGATCATATATTAAAAAAGTGGCCAGATCAGTGTATTGGCAACTGGCGTTTTGTGTCTGCGGCAGCCAGCTGAAAATAAGATGGGTTTCAGTAATTTTAACCTGCGGTTCTTCTGGTGTAGCGATATGCCCTCTGCTATATTTGATTTCGGGGTAGTTGAGTGCGAAACCATTTTCAGTTTTAACAAAAGCATGGGGGTAGTTATAGCTAAATGCAGCGTTTACTTCTGTTGGCCCTTTGGCATATTTTTTAAAACCCGGCTTAACCAGCATATCTATTCTGCTTAAAAAACGGTTCAACAGACCAAATTTACTTTGTTCATCCAGCTGTTTATCGGTCGGCGGCTTGTTGCTTTTGCGGTAAGGTGCTGAAACCACATTTAAATGTCTATGACGGCGAGCGGTAATTGAGCCTGTCTTTTTATAAGTAGGCCCATGTAATCCTCCTGGTAGTATTCCCATTGTTTTAGCTTACTAGTGCTTAGTCTTGTTTATTGAAGGCCCCTGTATAAGCGCTGTCGGCCAGTTGTTTCCTATCTGCCGAGGCAAATGAAATATAGGTTTCCATGTATTGATTTTTTAAACTGGCAGGAATTGGGAGTAATGCAGTTCCTGAAGACCTGTCGCTGCCAAAAAGCGTGTAAAATACCTTTTCAGCTTTAGGGAAATAGGCCAGCATCATTACCTGGTCTGTAGACTCCGGAAAGGCCATTTTTAGATCTGTATCCCAGGTATATTGAATTCCTGCTTCAGTTTGGAGTACCTGTGGATTTTGAGCAGGCATTAAAATTCCTTTGCTCAGTATAAGCAGATCATAATTGATTTTGAAATCGGGGTATACGCCGCTAAACATGTTTTTTTTATTGTAGGCCACAGCAAGGTTAAATGCATTTTTATCTGTTCCCTGCATTTCAATGCCAAATCCTATGTTGATGACATCCTGTATCCGGCTGATAAATTCGCTGCAGATTTTGGTTTCTAATCTGGAACTAAGCTGTGACAGCGTAGGAGGTTTAGTGCTTCTTCCGATTTTTCGGGATACCAATTTACCGTTTAACATGTAGTAAACTACATTACCAATTCTTCCACAGTGCTCGCCATGGGGTCCGTTTTTCGCAATTGCCATAGTCAGTTTATAAATGGTTTAACCTTGTTTTGTAATCCCAATTTAATTTGTAATCGACTGGAATCCAAGCTGCGCCCAGTATGATGACTATATGATGATGTCCGTTCCTAGTATGAGTTTACATAAGAAAGTTTTTCAAAACAGGAAAATGAGTATAAAAAACGAACGCCCAAGTAAGGGCAAAGGGGGAAGAGTTTCTCCGCATTCAGAAAGTTTCAGAGTTCAGGTTGCACTAGAATACATCCAAGGTTCCTACAGTTACCCTCAGGTAGCAAAAAAATATGGCGTGAGTGAACAAAGCATTATATCCTTTGTATCTTGGTACCGAAAGACTCAGCTTATGTCAGAAGAATCCATTGAATCAACAGGTGTGCCTTTGAGTTCAGAAGATCAAAAAAAGCTTGAAAAGCGACTTTTGTTAGCAGAAATGAAGATTGCAGCTCTTGAAAAGGTGATTGCAATCGCCAACCAGGAGTACAATACAGACCTCAAAAAAAAAGCTGCTACCAAGTGATTTATGAGCTAAAAGGAACACGCAAATATTATAGTATCGATAATCTTTGTGCTGTCTTTGGCTATACCAGACAAGCCTGGTATAGCCATTTAAGAAGCGTACGGCTATCTTTTATAGAGCAGGAAATTGTACTTGAAAAAATATATGAGATCAGAAAAGAGCTTCCTAAGACCGG
>NZ_FWYB01000004.1 GCF_900176505.1 Pedobacter nyackensis
TCTTTTATATTTACTGAGAATTTTAAAAAGGTCATTATATTGTTGTTATGCAAAATGTATTGACTGTTCGTGTGAGATCAATTCGGTCTTGGTAAGCTTCCAGCTATACCGTAAAAAAGGGATGATCCACACGATTTCATTCTCAGGAGTCTGAACAGTACTTAAGGCCGCTATAACGAGCCTGAATAAAACAAAAGGATAGACGAAGGAGGATTAAGTCGATACGATTTAAATTCTTGATTATGGCTATTACAAAACAATCAATTGGGATAGATATCTCAAAAACTAAATTTACTGCATGTCTATGTCAGCGTTTAGAGGACGGTAAATTAACGTTCTCAAAGTCTTTAGATTTTAGTAACGACACCAAGGGTTTTAATCAATTGCTACGGTGGGCGAAAAGCATTATTGTTGCTGGAACAGAGCTTGTATTCCTGATGGAAGCTACAGGTGTTTACTATGAACATTTGGCGCACCACCTTTACAAGATCAAGAAAACGGTTCACGTTGTGCTACCCAATACCTCAAAGCACTATTTTTCCAGCCTAAACATCAAGACAAAGACAGATGCAGTTGATGCGAGAATACTCAGCCAGTTTGGGATAGAGCGAATCCATAAGTCATGGGCTCCACCTCCTGCAGCATTGTTGCAGCTTAGGAATCTAACCCGGTATTATGTTCAACTGCAGGAGCAGAAAACTGCTCTTGGGAACATTAAGCATAGTAAGGATTGCTCACATGACATTCAAAATTTCATCATCAAAAGCAACAAGAAATTGATTGTCGAGATAGATAAAGAAATTGCAAAATGTCTAATTGAAATCAAGAAACTTCTAGAAGCCGACAGGGTTCTGAAGGAAAAAGTAAGAAAGTTGTTGACAATAAGAGGCGTCGGCCTTATTACTCTTGCTACAATTCTTGCTGAAACTATGGGTTTTAAGCAGTTTGGTAGCGTTAAGCAACTTGTGAGCTATTCAGGCTATGATGTTGTGCAAAGGGAATCTGGAACATCAATAAAGGGAAAGACAAGAATATCTAAGAAAGGAAATAGGTATATCAGGAATGCACTCTATTTTCCTGCAATGGTAGCATGCAGATACAATGAGTCATTAAAGGAAATCTACATGAGAATAAACCAGAAAAAAAGCTCTAAAATGGTAGGCCAAGTTGCTATACAGAGGAAATTACTAATTCTAATCTATACCCTTTGGAAAAATGATACTGAGTTTATGGAAAATTATAAAGGAAGTAGTCCCGATCCGATAATCGAGACTACACAAGATAGTTCAGTAGTTGAACTTCTTTAGATTACAAAAATACTTTTTTGTCTAAATATTTGGATTTTAAAACAGTACCTTTTTTAACCTGATGTTGATGATTCCTGAATTTCCTGCAGCATCATATTTAGCTGAAGGGTTAGTGATCAGTTCGATAGATTGTATAGCGCTTCCTTCTGTGCTACGCAATAGATTGGCTAATTGCTCGGAGGATAGGTAAGTAGGTTTACCATCTAGCATGACATTTACCCCCTGTTTACCTCTCAGGCTAATCTTTCCGTCTTTGTCGACCGTTACACCTGGAGATTTTTGCAGGATGTCAAGTGCAGAATTGCCAACAGCCAATGTGCTGTTTTCCACATTGATTACTGTCTTATCTACCTGTCGTTCTATTAAAGGCTTTTGTTTCACAATTTCAACACCTTTTAGTTGTCTGCTATCTTGTGTTAGTTGTGTAGGGTCAAGTTTGTGCAACTGGTTGATAGCGCTGATTGTGTAGGGGCCTTTGTATGTTTTTTTGTAGCCAACCACATAAAAAGCTACGAGATAAGCACCTTGTTTAAGGTTTGCTAATGTATAGCTGCCGTTATCGGCACTGAGTGTTCCTTTTACTAATGTTGAATCTTTGGCGTCCAGTAACGTAACGGATGCATAGGGAAAGGCTTTCTGTGTTTCATCCAATACTTTACCTGATATTTCACCTGTAATATTGTTTGACTGGGCATAAGCTGCGCCTATTGATAAAAGAGCTATAGATACAACAATAGATAAAGATATTTTAATCGTTTCCATGGCTTGTAGTTTTGTTTTCGGTTGTGTAAATCGAGCGTGCGTTTTAATAAGACGCGATTAATCCGAATACGTTGCAGCATTTACAGGAAATTGGACAAACATTAAGAAACGAACGACCAATTGGCTTAATACTTCGACGAAATTGAAGCACTTGTGGGGAGGGGACAAAAAAAAGCTGCCTCTTGTGAAGGCAGCTTTTTTCATATGATTTTGTTTATGGCTTATGCCAATACTTTAGTAACAAGATCAGCTGCATCTTTCAATGCGATTGCTGAATATACTTTTAAGCCTGAATCGTCAATTAATTGTTTTGCTTCAACTGCATTTGTTCCTTGTAAACGGCAGATGATTGGAACTGGAACGTCACCGATCTCTTTGTAAGCATCAATAACACCTTGAGCAACACGGTCGCAACGTACAATACCACCAAAGATATTGATAAGGATTGCTTTTACGTTAGGGTCTTTAAGAATGATATTGAAACCTGCTTTTACTGTTTGTGCGTTTGCAGTACCACCTACGTCAAGAAAGTTAGCAGGCTCACCACCAGCAATTTTAATGATGTCCATAGTTGCCATCGCTAAACCTGCACCGTTAACCATACAACCTACGTTACCGTCAAGTTTTACATAGTTAAGGTTTGATTCGCTAGCTTCTACGTCTGTAGGATCTTCTTCCAATTTATCACGCATTGCTGCATAATCAGGATGACGGAATAAAGCATTCTCGTCTAAGTCAACTTTAGCATCAACTGCGATGATTTTGTCATCAGAAGTTTTTAACACAGGGTTGATTTCAAACATAGCAGAATCAGTGCTGTCGTAAGCTTTGTAAAGAGCAGTAACAAATTTTACCATTTCTTTATGAGCACCACCGCTTAAACCTAAGTTGAAAGCGATTTTACGAGCCTGGAATCCTTGTAAGCCTACTTTAGGATCGATCTCTTCCTTAAAAATTAAGTGAGGAGTGTGTTCAGCAACTTCTTCGATGTCCATACCACCTTCGGTAGAGTACATGATGATGTTTCTTCCGCTTGCACGGTTTAACAGCACACTTACGTAAAATTCTTTGGTTTCAGATGCACCTGGATAGTAAACGTCCTGAGCAACTAAAATTTTGTTAACTTTCTTTCCTTCTGGACCAGTTTGTGGAGTTACCAACTGCATACCTAAGATAGCAGTAGCTTTTTCCTTAACCTCATCAAGGTTTTTAGCCAGCTTTACGCCCCCGCCTTTACCTCTACCACCTGCGTGGATCTGAGCCTTAATTACAACCCAGTCAGAATTGTAGTCAGTTTTCATTTTTTTAGCAGCTTCTACAGCTTGCTCTACCGTGTCGGCTACTACACCTTCTTGTACGGCTACTCCAAAACTTTTAAGTATTTCTTTACCTTGATATTCGTGGATATTCATTATGCTGAAAAAATTTGTTCAAATCTACAACTTCAAAAGCTTTATAACAAATGGCTATAGGTATTTTCAATGTTTATATTTTCAGGCTCCGGTTTTAGTTTTTTTATGGTCTTTTTAAATTTGAGTTTCATCTTCATCCAGTAGTTGCTGAAATTGACTCGTCCAGCCTTAAATAGTCTCTTGTGTGCAAACCAAACCACGAGCGTAGTAGAAAAATAGAACACCGTATAAAAGTAATAAGTGATTATCCTCATAAATGGGTTTTTATGGTTGTATAATAGGCTTAATCGCTCAATTTGAAAGTTAATATGCGCAGCTTCATCAATTAAAATGTCTGTACATATTTGTCTAAGCAGCTTGCATTCTGTGGCATCTTTCAGGCATTGATAAAAAATCTGAGCTGTACTCTCGACAGTGATTACTGCGATGGTCCAGAATTCCATGTGTGTATTTAAACCTCTCATTTTTCTAAACAAACTGTCGCCCCAGTCTTTTTTAATTCTTTGTTCACCTATCAGATCAATATATCGCCCTAAATTATTGCCGTGTTTTTGCTCCTCCTTAATGAATAATTTTATAGCATCGGTGTAATGGGGATCATTAAGTTGTTTTGCATGCTTGGTCGCCGCATTTACCAGATTAGTTCCCTCTGATGTTTCGCCCAGTTGCCAGGCTTGCAGAGCGGCTAAAATGTTTTCTTTCTCCGTTGATGTCAAAGTAGGGGCAGTGCTCCAGTCGATCCTTTGTTTTTTGAGATTTTGACTAAAATAATTTATCCAGTACAGTGAGTCGTGCATAGGTTTAGATGTTAGTGTGATAGCCGGTTTTTAACTAAATATTGCTGGGTTTTCCAGTCGCGGTAGTTCCAGGAGCGCCAGGTTGTCCGTTTATAGGTTTCTTTAAAATTATCGATGCGCCGATTCAGGTCTTTTTCAAACCCCTTTAGTTGCTCCATGTCAGTATTCTCCTTGCGAATATTACGCTGGGTGGTAGTGTCATATACCATTTCATACGCGTAGCTGGAATTATTCAGGTATTTTGAAAGCAGTTGTTTATTTTCATTTAACAGCGGCAAAGTTTTGTCAGAGAAGCTAAGTAAATGATCCAGATCTAAGGCGGTCGTATTTCTGTTATTGATGTTGTATCTCACAATGGAAGCGTCCCAGTTTACGAAACCAAAGGCTGGCAAAAGGACATACCATACAAAACCGTTTACTTTACACAAGTAGAAAAGAGTTTTTTGCTTTGCGACTTTGAGGTAAACAGTAATAAGACCTATAGTGCAGAGCAGTAAGAATATTAAAACCCCAATACGTTTATAAGTTAAACCAAGTGCATTTATGTAATTGAAATCTCTAATTAAAACAGAGGAAATCAGGAAGATATTCTGGGCGATCCAGAGATAAGCAAGTACACGGATGGTTTTATTCTTTTGGTAGAAGTTTAAATTTCCTCTGAAAAAATAAAGAATCACCAGCATTGCCATAATGATACTTAGTATTAATGCATTGGTTCCATCATGAAGTTCAGCAGAATAGCTGGCGCTTTTTAGGCTTTCATCTTTACCGAGCCATAAGGAACTGACGTCAATTACATTTAAAGAAAGTAACAGGAGGTTTAGAACCAGAAAAGATAGGATACCAATGATGTTTTCTGTTTTTAAAGCCATAGTCCGTTTTAATATGCTGCCGGCAAAAACTGCGATGATTTCGTGCACAAATGAGTTGTTTTTCTGATCCCTTCGTCTACGGATCAACTGCTCACTGAAACTTGCTTCAAATCTTTCTAAGTTGATGCCTTTCAGGCTGATGAATACCGCTGCGGTGATGAGCATTCCTAAAATGAGATGCATCAGACGGAGGAAGCTCAAATCATCAAAAAAGAAATAGAAAACGGTGTCGATCAAATCGCCTATGCTTGAGGTAATTTGATTCATATAGTTGGAAAATATGGGGTTGGCACTGTAAAGTACGCTGAAAAAAAGAAGGGCAATAAATGGAATAAAGATGTATTTAATGATTTGGAATACAGGCTTAAAAGAGAAGTCTTTGAAATAAGGAGTCATCATTTTTTTTACCAGGTTTAGTGGTGCTGTTATAAATTGTAGAAAGGCGGCAAGGAGACTGGTGAAAACGCTTCTTAGTAACTGAAAATGAACAAATCCCACCATGATGGCCAGACTGATGTACCAGGTTATAATGGTAAGAATGGATTGGTTTATTACGACCAGTATGGCTGCCAGAAGGTGGGCTCCACATGAGAGATATAGTTTTTTGTTTTTTCGTTTTTCCGGGTCAAGTAGGATAATAACGAGTATAAACAGGGAGTAGATCAGTAAGTTAAGGGCTTGCTTTTCCATCCAAAAGAGAAGACTGAATAGTATGCCACCAGCCAGGGTTGAAATAAGCTGTAAGTCTATTCGCAGTTTCATAGGAGTTGTGACTTGGTTGATTGATGTAGTTTCCATGGTTGTGTAAGATTAAGTTAGAGCGGTTAGAGGGGGATTTCGGTAATGATTAACAGGTATAAAAAAGCTATGGGAAGATTTAGTAACATGATCGTAGCCGTTTTTAATAGGAGGTAGTCTTTGGGATAAATGATGATGGTAATGAGCAGTGTAAGCAGAATAATTAGATTACCTATCATAGCAGTGGAGAGGTATAAGAGCCCTACGTAGATCAGTGGGTTAAACTTTGTTACGATATATATTAAAAACAATGCTGTTCCTATCAGAAAGGAGTATTTTGCGAAACCTTTGCCAATAGCGGTGATTTGGTCGATTGATGTTGTTTCCATTTTTTTAGATATTTAAAAGTGCTTTGTAATTCAAAGTGATCGTGCAAAAAAAAATTAAATACCCTTAATCATTTTTTCTAAAGCATCTAAATGTGCTTTAAAAGCGTGTCTGCCGAGCTCTGTAAGGATATATGTTGTATTCGTTTTTTTTCCTATAAATGATTTTTGAACTTTTAGGTATTGTGCCTGTTCCAGTGTATTCAGATGGGAGGCAAGATTGCCATCAGTTAGTTCCAGCAATTGCTTCAGTTCGTTAAAACTAATGCTGTCATTAACTATCAATACCGACATCACGCCTAATCTGATTCGGCTGTCGAATATCTTATTTAGGGCCTCTATGGGATTTTTCATTAATTCCCCCTTTCGTATTTAAAGTACATCAGCGTTCCATAAAAGATATGAAGTACACCGAACCCAATTGCCCAGAAATACAAACCATAGCCAATGTTAAACATGGCAATTAATCCAAGTATAATTTCACAGAAGCCTAAAAAACGAATATCAGTATACGTGTATTTGCTGGCGTTAATTAAGGCGAGTCCGTAAAAAACCAGGCAGGAGGGAGCGATTAATCCATAAGTACCGGGATGAGCAAGTAGTAAAGCTACAATAAACAGTCCGCCAGAAACGAGGGGGATCGCTAAATTCAACAATAAGTTTTTAGTAGTTCTGTCCCAAAATGGCAAGTTCTTTTTTCTGCTTTGTCTTAAAGTGAGCAGCAAACCACCGGTCAACGCTACAAGCAATACACCAAAACCTATCTTAAGCAGATTAAATTCCAGATCTTCTATTGAAGAACCGTATGTGTAAGTGCCATTCAGGTAGTTAGCGATCTCTCCATGCGCAAGATAAGCACCAACCAAGGCTGTGAATCCTGCAAAAACTCCGGATAAACCGCTTAAAGAAATAAATCGGGATGAACGGTCCATCAGTTTTTTGATGTCGTTCAGTGCATTGAGTTGTTCTTCCTGCTTGTTCATTTTGAAAGTACTTTGTTTTTCAAAGTTAAAGTATAATTCTGAACATCCAAGAAATATTTAGGATTATTTGTTCTGGTATATTTGTTTAACCTTCTGCTATGTTTTTGTAAGTTTGCAGCTATGTTAAAAGCCACAGGTATAACAAAAGCTTATGGAAATCTGCCAATATTAAAAGGTGTAGATTTTGAAGTGTCAAAAGGCGAGATTGTAAGTATTATAGGTGCCTCTGGTGCGGGTAAAAGTACACTTTTACATATTTTAGGCACTTTAGATAAACCCGATCAGGGGGAGGTTGAGCTGAAAGGTACTAAAGTGAGCAAACTTTCTGGTGAGCTACTGAGCATTTTTCGCAACCGTAATATCGGTTTCGTGTTTCAGTTTCATCATTTGTTACCTGAGTTTACCGCTTTAGAAAACGTTTGTATCCCTGCTTTTATAGCAAAAACACCGAAAAAACAGGCCGAGCAACGGGCTATGGAATTGCTGGATCTGTTAGGTTTAAAGGATAGGGCAGACCATAAGCCAAATGAGTTGTCAGGCGGAGAACAGCAACGCGTCGCGGTTGCGAGAGCATTGATCAATAATCCTGCAATTATTCTTGCGGATGAACCATCCGGTAATTTAGATTCGGCGAATGCCAATGCGCTGCATGAGTTCTTTATTACACTCCGTAATAATTTTCAGCAAACCTTTGTTATTGTTACCCATAACGAAGATCTGGCAAAAATAAGTGATAGAGTAGTAACCATGAAAGATGGCTTAATTATATGAGGATATTAATAACCGGCGGGAAGTCGGCACAGGCCCTGAAACAGGCCAAATTGTTTACTGATGATGATGCTATCGTATTAGCGGATTATGGCGATATGCCTAATTTTCCATCAACCAGATATACATTCCTTTCATTAGGAGAAAGAAACGACGCTATTATAGCGCATAACCTGTTAAATCATTGTCTTAATGAGGCAGTTGATGCTGTGGTGGTTTTGAATGCTTTTGAAATAGAACAAGTTGAAAAATCGACTGTCCTTTTTGAAGAGTTTAATATTAAAGTATTGCCGGCTGAGGCTAGTATGGTTATCCCTCAAGTACCTTCTGATGAACACTGAAAAATACCTAAAAGATAAGCAGTCTTTTATTTTCGAATTAGACAATGTGATCTATCCTGAAAAGGATTATTATTTACAGGTGTATTATCTGTTTGCGCAGTTTATAGAGTACGGAGAGCAGTTAAATTCGGCTGATGTTCTCGCTTTCATGCAGCAAACTTATCTGGAGGAGGGTGAAGTTGATATTTTCGCTAAAACTGCAGCAAAGTTCAATATACCTGAAAAGTATAAGGTTAATTTTGAGATGTTGCTGCTCAGTGTTCGGTTGCCACTTAAGCTGTTGATATATAATGAAGTACTTAGCCTTCTGCAGGCGATTGTTTTAGAGCGTAAGCAAATCTTTTTATTGGTAAGGGGAAATCCTGCCATGCAGCTCAATAAAATTAAGCAAACGGAGTGGAATGGACTTGAAAAATACCTGACGGTATTCTTTACAGAGGAGTTCGAAACCGAAGCCGAAGCTATGAAAGAAATTATGGAGCAGCATCAGATTGAAAAAGATGGGGCATTGTTGATCGGAAGTTCCTCATTTGCAGAAAGTTCAGCGTTAAGTAATAAAATGGATTATTTGTTTGTAAATGAACTATTTGGGCAATAAAATCGTTTTAGTTTAGTTAACTTTACTTTACTTAAAACTTTTGAAATGAAATCCATCTTTTTGTTGGAGAAACCAACGCTCCTGCTAATGCTTCTTATTACAGTGCTGTCTATGGGCGCTTGTAAAAAGTCGAGAATTACACCTGAACCAGTTACGCCTGGACCTCGTAATGCTGGTCCAAATACTAAGCAGACACCCACCACTGATAGAACACAGTTGACCAACGATTCTTTATTCCTTTATGCAAAGGAGGTGTATTATTGGAATGATGCATTGCCTTCATATGATGATTTTACGCCCAGAAATTACGGTATTAATTACGATAGCGAGTTGTTTGCTATTACTAAATATAAAATAAACCCTGCTACAAGCCAGGCTTATGAGTACAGAGCCTCTGATCCGAACAGACCTAAGTACTCTTATATAGAGGATTTAGCTAATCGTAATCCTGTTGCTGTACTCGCAAGTACGGAAGCTACTGTGAATTTAGATGGTAATGGTAATGATGTTGGTATTTTAGCGGTAAGTGCCGTTAGAAATAGCAGCACTTCTCCTGATTATAAACTTTTCATTAAAGCTGTCGATAAAGGGTCTCCTGCAGATGGATTGGGGCTTACCCGTGGAGCTTATCTCACAAAAATAAATAATGTGGCTATAGGTACTGTGGCGAATTTTAATAGCGAAGTAAACACTATAAATGATGCTATATATGGTAATCCTGCTTCAATAAAGATTGAAGGTTTTAGAACTGATGGTACTCCTTTTTCAGGTACTTTAACTAAGTCACTATATAAGAGCAACCCTATATTTAAAACCAATGTATTAACTGTTGGTGCAAAAAAAATAGGGTATCTGGCTTATGCACGCTTTTCAAGTAAAGCAAATTCTGAGGCTGTTTTGGATGCAGCTTTTAAAGATTTCGCTTCACAATCGGTTACAGACCTGGTGATTGATTTAAGGTATAATGGTGGTGGATATGTAGATATGGCTGAATATTTGGTTAATCTGATTGCTCCGTCAACTGCAACAGGAGTAATGTATAAGGAGTACTATAATTCAACTATGCAGAATCATCAGGCTACTATTTTAAAAAATCAGCCCCTGCTGGATGATAATGATAAAATACGATATAGTAATGGCAGGATGTTGAATAGTTTTGATGATTTGGATTTTAGTCTAGCCAGGAACACCTATTCGTTTAGTAAAAAAGGGACATTGGCTAATGTTACTAATATTGTATTTATTGTTACTGGCAATACAGCTTCTGCAAGTGAGTTAGTTATTAACAGCTTGAAGCCTAAGATGAATGTGAAGTTAGTTGGCGTACAAACTTATGGTAAACCGATTGGATTTTTTCCGATACGGATTCAGAATAAATACGATGTCTATTATTCTATGTTTGAAACTAAGAATGCACTGGACCAAGGGGGGTATTATGGAGGTATGACACCTGATGTTATAAATGACAGGGATTTTGCGAATTATGATTTTGGTGATCCATCTGAATACTTATTAGCATCTGCAATAGACGTTTTGGTACCTAAGACAGTTACAACTAGTGTAGTGTCAAGGAATCGGGTAATGAGTGTATCGACCGATGGATTAGGCTCCAAATCAAGTTTAGGTGGATTGAATCAGACCAAAGAATTCATTGGGATGATTGAAGCAAGAAGGCGTAATAAATAAAAGCCTGTTAATCAAGAGTCTTAACTATATATTGTGAATTTTATATATATAATTGTGTAAATACCTTTGAATTATGGCTCTTTTTTTGTTTTATTGTGTTTCAGTAGATTAAATGTATGTTTAATCAGGAATTAAGCCAATATAATTATGTTAGGGGAATTAATAGAGAAAGAAGCGATAGACATCAGTCAGATCATTCCTGCTGATCAGAATCACACCGAAGAATTGAGAGTGAAATTGAACGCAGCACAGCGTTTAGGGAATGAGTTTAAATCAAAATCGGATATTACGTTCAACACGAAAGAAGGTCCGAAAACGGTTTCTACAACCGTATGGTCGGCTACGGAGAAATTTCTTCAACTAAAAAATGGAATACATATTCCTTTAAACTGCTTACTGGCTATCGATTTTTAAACCTTACTGTTTTTTCATTTGTATCTTTTCGTGAAATAATTTCTGAATATCACGTTCTTTATCGATGTTAATAATGATTTCCAGAATGGAGTTGCTGGCATCGATAAAGAATGTTTTATTGATATTCTTATAATCATCAGTAGCCTTGTGGTAATCTTTATGGTCTTCCACACCAAAATAAATAAAAGGAATATTCTTGTCGTTAAAGGCTGAATGATCACTCTGATTGGTCCAGTCATCTTTCCCCAATTTAGGGTCATCATGACCAAAAAGCACCTTTAATTTTGGGTTAGTAGTATAGAAATAATTCTTTAAGGCTGGATATTTAAAAGTACCACAGGCATAAAGCTCTCCCTTTTCATTTCGACTGATCATATCCATATTAATGTTTAGACTGATCTTACTTATGCTGACCGGTGGATTGGCTATAAATGCTTTAGCCCCCTGAAAGCCCATTTCTTCTGCATCGAAAGCAGCAAAAATTATGGTGTGATTAGGTTTGTGCTCCATATAATAAGTCGCGAATTTTAATAAAGCTGCTACACCTGATGCATTGTCATCAGCACCATTGTATATTTCATTATTAATGATCCCTATGTGGTCATAGTGTGCAGAAATTACGATCACCTGATCACTTTTCCCTTCAATAAAGGCAATCATATTTTTGCCCTTAACTATGCCATTTTTTGTTTCAAATGAAAAAGGTTGCTCGTAGTTTGGTGATTGAGGGAAAGATTTTAAGCCAATTGCTTTAAATCGGTTGCTTAGGTATGTTCTGGCCATCTCAGCACCTTTAGTGTCGGTTTTACGCCCTTCATAACTATCGGAAGATAAGATCTCCACATCACTTAGTAGCTGCTTATCGGACGATGTAATAGCAGGTTTTTTTACGGTACTACAGCTTAGCAGTAAGCCTAGTGATAAAAGCAGATAAGTATTCATATGAATGAGTTTCAACATTATGTAAAGATAATTAAATTAAAAGGCCTGTCCAATGATTATTGAACAGGCCTTTTAGTTGGACTATTAGGTGATCTAGTAATAAGTTAACCTGATTACGCCGGCCATTTTTTTAGCCAGACGAATAACCTGTCTGGTGTAGCCATATTCGTTGTCGTACCATGTATAAAGCACTACCGACTTATTGTCTTTTGCAATGATGGTTGCAGGACCGTCGATAATAGAAGCGTGACTATTTCCAATCAGGTCAGTGCTCACCAATTCATTGGAAATTGAATACTCAATTTGTTCAGACAAATCCCCAAACAATGAAGCTTGTTTCAATACTTCAGATACCTCTTCTTTAGACGTTATTTTATTTAAAGATAAGTTCAGTATTGCAAGTGAAACATTTGGTGTAGGAACACGCACTGCGTTTCCAGTCAGCTTTCCACCTAAATGAGGAATTACCTTCGCTACAGCTTTATCAGCACCGGTTTCGGTAATTACCAGGTTCAATGCTGCTGAGCGACCTCTGCGATACTTTTTGTGATAGTTGTCCAGTAAATTCTGGTCATTTGTGTAAGAGTGTACGGTCTCTATATGTCCTTTTTCAATGCCAAAAGCATCGTCTACTATTTTTAGTACCGGTACGATCGCATTTGTAGTACATGAAGCATTTGATAAAATGTTTTCTACATTGAAGTCAATTTCAGAGTCATTGATTCCTGCAACTACGTTAGGGATATCGCCTTTGGCAGGAGCGGTTAATAACACCTTGCTGATGCCTTTAGCTTTAAGGTGTCTACCCAAACCTTCACGATCGCGGTAAATACCGGTATTATCAATTAAAAGGGCATCTTCAATATCGTAAGCTGTGTAATCTACTGATTCCGGTGATGAGGCTTCAATGAAATGAACGGTTTGACCGTTGATGATCAATGCTTTGTTTTCAAAATCTTCGATGATGGTTCCATTAAAAGGACCATGAATTGAATCTGTGCGTAATAATTCGCCTCTTTTAATCAGTTCTTCATCGCTATAGCTGCGGGTTACAATTGCTCTTAAGCGAAGTTGTTCACCTTTTCCAGCTTGTAGAATAAGCTCTCTAGCGGCAATTCTTCCAATACGACCAAAACCGAAAAGCACTACATCTTTAGGTTTTAAGCTAATTTTATCTTTACCTATGTGTTTGCTTAATTTGTTAACTACGAAGTCGTGCATAGACGGATAGTCGTTGTTGTCTGTCAGCCATTCTGAAGCTAGTCGGCCAATATCTACCCTTGAAGGGGCCAGGTTACATTTAGCGATGGTGGTAGCTAGTTCTAATGTTTCATAGATACTAATGTCTTTTCCACTTACTTCTTTTGCATACTGATGGTGTGCAAGGATCTCGCTGCTGCCTACATCGAATAAAGGCTTACGGAATAATACAAGTTCAACAGATCTGTCGAACCAAAGCTGTCCCACAATATTGATTAATTCAATTGCTTTCTTTTCTTTTTCAATCCAGTTTTGGAACTCAGATTGGTACTTCTTTAACATGTCAGAATTTTTTGGTTAGAATGCTGCAAAAGTAAAAAAGATTGAGCGAGTACCCAATCTTTTTTGCTTTATAATTTTTATGAAGG
Organism: Pedobacter nyackensis; assembly: GCF_900176505.1. Taxonomy (GTDB): domain Bacteria; phylum Bacteroidota; class Bacteroidia; order Sphingobacteriales; family Sphingobacteriaceae; genus Pedobacter; species Pedobacter nyackensis. The sequence continues at coordinate 13,635 of NZ_FWYB01000004.1, forward strand.
ATTTTACCGTCGCGTTCTGAAGTAAATTCAGTACGACAAGGCGTTTAACCTAAATATGATTTTAATATTTTACTTCTTGAAGTGTGACGTAGACGTTGTAAAGCTTTGTCTTTAATCTGACGAACACGTTCGCGGGTCAGGTTAAATTTCTCACCAATTTCCTCCAATGAAAGGGGATGGTTGGTGCTTAAGCCAAAGAACAATACGATGATTTCACGTTCGCGTTCTGTTAAAGTAGACAATGAGCGTTTAATTTCTTCAGAAAGCGACTCGTTGATTAAGCTGCTATCCGTGTTTGGCTCATGGTTTTCCAATACGTCAAGCAAAGTGTTTTCTTCACCTTGAACGAAAGGAGCATCCATAGATACATGGCGACCTGAGTTACTTAAAGTGTCTGAGATTTTATCTACCGTAGTTTCTAAAATGTCTGCCAATTCTTCAGGAGAAGGCTCACGCTCATACTCTTGCTCTAATTTTGAGAATGCTTTACTGATTTTACTTAAAGAGCCTACCTGGTTTAATGGTAAACGCACAATACGACTTTGCTCAGCAATAGCTTGCAAAATAGATTGACGAATCCACCAAACGGCATATGATATAAATTTGAAACCTTTAGTTTCATCAAAACGCTTAGCGGCTTTAATCAGACCAAGGTTACCTTCGTTAATTAAATCTCCTAGGGTTAAACCTTGATTTTGATATTGCTTAGCTACCGAAACAACGAAACGTAAATTGGTTTTTGTTAAACGTTCTAATGCAGCCTGATCTCCTTCCCGTATCTTCCTTGCTAATATTACTTCTTCTTCTGCGGTGATTAAATCCACTTTACCAATCTCGTGAAGGTATTTGTCTAATGATTGACTTTCGCGATTGGTAATTGATTGCGTGATTTTGAGTTGTCTCATTTATATGTTTTGGTACTCGTTATGTGTTTTGAACGTGCAAAAGTAAGAATTTAAAGGCATTTTTGAAACATAAATTCCTGAAAATGTTACACTTTACAACAGTAATTTGTATATATTGAATGCAGCAAAAATTATTCCAAAGTACATTTGTCAGTGTTTTTATTTTGTAAGTATAGCAAAGGCGAAATTGTGATTCACAATTTGCATGTTGATAGATAATCATATACGGTTGAGGGCTTCATTATGTAACGATCTAGATAAGATTGATATGGCCTGATAAACCTTGTAAATAGTAAGCGGCTGTCCGAAAATAAAGGAATACTTACAAGAATAGTAAATAAATTTTGGGACAGCCGCTTAATTGTGAAGGAAAAGGCTAGTTAACTCAAGTCTGAAATTTGTGCCTCCGGTGCATTTTTCTTAACCGACTCAATTCCATTTTCGCGGCTCGACTCGCTTTCGTACATTTCACTATTGCCAATAACTTGTCCGTTGCTGGCTTTTAAATTGAAATAAGGCTTGCCATTGGATGACGTTTTTCTTTCAAACTTGCTGTCATCTTGCGAATTCTTTTTAACTGATTCAATGCCATTCTGGCAAGCGCCTTTGCTTGAATAGCCTTCGCTTGCTAAAATAACCTGACCATTGCCTGCTTTTAGATTGAACTGAAACTCTCCGTTTTTTCTAGTGGTGATTTCAAACTTACTCATAATTCTTTTTTATTAATGTTTACTTAGGTTGATATTTATAATCCAATTTATAAAAAGCATTATATAATTGCAACCAAAAAAGAATAAATATCATTTTATGACAGTCTGAATGCCAGCGGAATTAAAGAAATATTATCAGTGATTACAAAATGGTGTTTAAGTCAAATGTGCGATCAAGTCTAATGCCCTTTTCCGTCTGTTGTAAGGTGCAACATTCATGAATTGGATCGTGCTCCAGGAATAGTATATATTGTTTATCTGTTGCTTCCTGCAGGAAGGCTTTTTTCTCTTTTAGGGTTTGCAATGGAAACATGTCATAAGCCATTACATAGGGTAGGGGAATATGACCAACAGATGGGAGTAGATCAGCCATGTAAACAATAGTCTTGTCTTTATATTGTATTTGCGGCAGCATCATCGCATCGGTATGCCCATAAGCAAAGCGGATATTAATCCCTTTGTGAAATTCTACACCATCTTTATCGGCAACAAACCTAAGTTGTCCACTTTCCTGTATCGGTAAGATGTTCTCTCTCAAAAAGGAAGCCTTTTCTCTGTCGTTGGGGTTTACTGCCCAATCCCAGTGCTGGGCATTGCTCCAGTAAAAAGCATTTTTGAAAGCCGGACGTAGCCTGTCGCCAACCCGAATGATAGAGCCTCCACAATGATCAAAATGCAGGTGTGTTAAAAATACGTCAGTAATGTCATCTCTGCTAAAGCCTTTTGCTGCCAGTGACTTGTCTAAGGTATCATCACCATGCAAGTCGTAATGCCCAAAAAACTTCTCATCTTGCTTGTCACCAATTCCGTTATCTATTAATATCAGCCTATCGCCATCTTCTATCAGTAAACAACGCATGGCCCAGGTGCACATATTGTTGGCATCTGCCGGATTGTTTCGTTGCCATATAGATTTTGGTACTACGCCAAACATGGCGCCACCATCTAGTTTGAATAGGCCTGTATCAATAGTGTGTAAATTCATAGAATATATCGGTTAGTTGTTGCAAATATAAATTTTGCGATGAATAATAGCTAGTGTCGTAAATATAATCACAATATAGACGATAAATAGCCAAATTCACTGTACCAATGCTTAGGCTTTTATTTGCGTTTTGGTTAATGAAAAAGGGGTTGTATCATCTAGATACAACCCCCTTCTTCGTAAATATTTTGCTAGTTATAAGTGGATTACTTCACCATAAGCATCTGCAGTAGCTTCCATAATCGCCTCACTCATTGTAGGGTGTGGGTGTACTGCTTTTAACATTTCATGACCGGTAGTTTCCAATTTACGGGCAACTACTATTTCTGCAATCATTTCAGTAACGTTAGCGCCAATCATGTGGGCACCTAACAATTCACCATATTTTGCATCGTAGATAACTTTTACAAAACCATCTTTTGCACCGGCAGCGCTAGCTTTACCTGAAGCAGAGAATGGGAACTTACCAATTTTCACTTCATAACCTGCAGCTTTGGCAGCTTTCTCAGTATAACCTACAGAAGCAATTTCAGGACTGCAGTAAGTACATCCAGGAATGTTGTTGTAATCTAAAGGCTCTGGCTTGTGACCAGCAATTTTCTCTACACATATAATACCTTCTGCAGAAGCAACGTGAGCAAGGGCCTGACCGCTAACGATATCGCCAATTGCATAATATCCTTTTACTGAAGTGTTGTAGAATTCATCAACAACTACCTTACCTTTTTCGGTTTTGATGCCTGTTTCTTCTAAACCGATATTTTCGATGTTAGCCACAACACCAGCAGCAGAAAGTACGATATCGCACTCTAATGTTTGCATGCCAGAAGCAGTTTTAACCTGAACTTTGCAGCCAGCACCACTAGTATCAACAGATTCAACACTTGAAGAAGTCATGATCTCGATACCTGCTTTTTTGAAGCTACGTAACAATTGTTTTGATACGTCTTCATCTTCAACAGGAACTACGTTTTCCATAAATTCAACAATGGTAACTTTAGTTCCAAGCGTAGCGTAGAAGTAAGCGAACTCAACACCTATAGCGCCAGAACCTACAACAACCATAGATTTTGGTTGTTCAGGCAATACCATAGCTTGTCTGTAGCCGATCACTTTTTTACCATCCTGTTTTAGGTTAGGTAATTCTCTTGATCTTCCACCAGTAGCCAATATAATGCTGGTAGCTGTATATTCTTTTTGTGTACCGTCAGCAGCTTTAACTTCTACTTTGTTACCGGCTTTAACTTTTCCGGTACCCATGATTACGTCAATTTTGTTCTTTTTCATCAAGAACTGAACACCTTTGCTCATGCCTTCAGCAACACCACGACTGCGTTTGATAACAGCAGCAAAGTCTGCCTCAGCTTCAGCGGTTTTAATACCATATTCAGCGGCATGGTTAATATATTCAAATACCTGAGCACTTTTTAATAATGCTTTAGTAGGTATACAGCCCCAGTTAAGGCATATTCCACCTAAAGATTCGCGTTCAACTACTGCAGTTTTTAAACCTAACTGAGAAGCTCTGATCGCAGCCACATATCCACCAGGACCGCTGCCTATTACTATTACATCGTAGTTCATATCTTTAATAAAGGAATTTAACTTAGTAAAGCGCCAAAATTAAAAAAAAATGTTCATTAAATATGTTTTACCGATATAGGATTGTGTGATTTGTTTGTTAAGTGTAGTTTAAACACTTTATTTCAGATTCCGTGTTTATATGGAATTGATATAAATAATTGATAAACCGTGAGTTATATATTTAAGTTATATGTTAAATGTTGAAAAATATTGGCTTTCTTAATAATTATTTAACATTGAAAATAGAATGCTTGCATAATAAATTTTTAATTTTGCTGCCATATTTTCAGTTATATCATTTAAAAGAAACATTATTAACTAGCTTAAAAAAGAATGAAGAAATCTTTACTATTTAAAATCGTAGCAATTGTTTTTGCTTTCGTTGGATTTATTTCCACTGCGAATGCACAGGTTACTACGTCCAGTTTAAATGGAACCGTTGCTGATGCAAAGGGGCCTATGCCGGGAGCGACAGTAGTTGCTGTCCATAATCCGACCGGAACAAAGTATGTAGCTACATCTAATACCGATGGTCGCTATAATTTTGTGAATATTAATACAGGTGGACCTTACACCGTTACTGCTAGTTATGTAGGCTACAAAGCAGAGAAAATTGAAGGTCTTTTTCTTAAGTTAGGTGAGACTTTCACACTTAGAATTAAATTGACTGAAGGTGGCCAGGATTTACAGGAAGTACAGGTTGTTGGTAAAAACAGTACTGTATTGAACAGTAAAAGAACTGGTGCGTCGACAACAGTGAGTGAGAAGCAGTTAGAGACCATGCCTACGATAAGCAGAAGTCTTTCTGATTTTACACGTTTAACGCCGCAAGCTAACGGAAACTCTTTCGCAGGATCTAATAATCGTTACAATAACATTACGATTGATGGTGCGGTAAATAATGACGTTTTTGGTTTGTCTTCAAATGGTACCCCAGGTGGTCCGGCTGGTACTCAGCCAATTTCTTTGGATGCGATTCAGGAAATTCAGGTATTGATTGCGCCTTATGACGTTACTCAAGGTAACTTTACTGGTGGTGGTGTGAATGCAATTACCCGTTCAGGAACAAATGATATTGAAGGATCTGCTTACTTTTTTGGTAGAAATCAAAATACAATTGGTAAAAGCGTTGATGGTTTAAATACGAGAGCAACTGAGTTCTATAACAGGACTTACGGTGTGCGTGTTGGATTGCCGATTGTTAAAAATAAGTTGTTTTTCTTCGTGAGTGGAGAGATGACCCGTGTTGAACAACCTACTACTTTTAATGCAGGTGATGTGGGGTCTGTTATTAATCCGACTGACGCGCAAAAAATTGCTGATTTCATGAAGACAAACTATAGCTATGATGTAGGTTCTTTTGGTGAGAGTCAAACGCAAACGCAAAGCAATAAGATATTGGCACGCTTAGATTGGAATATCAATGATAAACACCAATTGACAGTGCGTCATAACTATATCGACGCCTTTGATGATAACTTAACAAGAAGTGGTTCAGGATTCCGTTTTGGTAATAATGGTTACAAATTCAGTAACAATCAAAATGTATCTGTATTAGAATTAAGAAGCCGTTTCAATCAAAATCTATCTAATAACTTAATTGTTGGTTATTCAAGAATCAGAGATAGCAGAGATCCATTGGGTGTGCTGTTTCCTCAAATTCAAATCAATAACATGAACAATGTTTCCACTCAGTCGGTAACTTTCGGTACGGAAAGAAGTTCTGCAGCGAATCAGTTAGATCAGGATGTTTTTGAATTTACAGACAACCTTAAGCTGTTTGCCGGTAAACATACTTTTACCTTAGGTACGCATAACGAATTCTTTAAATTCAGAAACCTATTTATTAATAATGTCAATGGATCATGGCAGTATAATAATATTACTGATTTCTATAATAAAGCTCCTAACAGGGTTCAGGCTGCTTATTCAATCCTACCTGATGATAACCGCCCTGCAGCTCAATTTTCTGCAGCGCAATTAGGATTCTATTTTCAGGATGAAATTGAACTTGATGAGACGTTTAAGTTGACAGCAGGTTTAAGGGTGGATGTTCCTTTGTTCTTTGATAAGCCATTGGCCAATCCTTTGGTGTCTTCAGTGTTCCCTGGAATGGCAACCGATAAATTGCCAAGCGGACAATTACTTGTTTCACCAAGAATAGGTTTCAACTGGGATGTAGATGGCAAAAGAAACTTACAAGTTAGGGGTGGTATTGGTTTATTTACTGGTCGTGTTCCATTTGTATGGATGGCTAACCAGTTTACCAATAGCGGTAAACTTTATGGTAGTGTTGATGTGACTAATTCAGCTACTCGTCCACTTGCTTTTATTCCAGACCCTAATAAGCAAAATACAGCAGGTGCTGCGGCTGCAAGTTATGAGGTGAATCTTTTGGCTAATAATTTTAGAATTCCTCAAACACTTCGTTACAGTTTAGGAGCAGATATTAAATTACCTGGTGGTGTGTTGGCTACTGTTGATGGATTGTACTCTAAAACAGTAAATAATGTGGTTTATAAGAACATCAATCTTTTAGGAAGAAATGGTGTTATTGCGTCAGATCTTTCAGGTGGTCAGGATACAAGACCTGCTTATGCTGGAAAAGTAAATACAACTTTTACCAATGTTCTGTTACTTGAAAACTCAAGCAAAGGATCATCATATAGCTTAACAGGTCAGTTGTCTAAATCATTTGATTTTGGTTTAAGTGCAATGGCTGCCTATACTTATGGTAAATCTGAGGATGTGAATAGCGGTTTAAATAGTACTGCTTTATCGAACTGGCAGTTCAACCAAATCGTTGCTGATGCAAATAACCCAGAACTTTCATACTCTAATTTCGATCTTAGACATCGTGTAATCGGTAGCTTGTCTTATGGTGTTAGCTACGGTAAAAACAAAACTTTTGGTACTTCAATTTCGATGTTCTATACAGGTAAATCTGGTTCACCATATACTTACCTGTATTTTGGTGATGTTAACAATGATAGTGCAAACCAGAATGATTTACTTTATGTGCCAAGAAATGCAAGTGAAATTAAACTGGTGCCTTATTATACAAGAAGTTCAACTGGTGTGATCAGTATTACTCCTAATACGCCAACTCCTGTTGAACAATGGGCAGCGCTTGATAGTTACATTGCAAACGATCCTTATTTAAGTCAGCGTAGAGGTCAGTATGCGGAGCGTAACGGTTCGAAAATGCCTTGGGAGCATCAGTTTGATGTACGTATCATGCAAGATCTTGGTGGTATGATTCATGGTACTAAAAACAGGCTACAATTATCAATTGATATTATCAATTTTGGTAACCTGCTTAATAAAGACTGGGGTAGATCATATTTTGTTACCAATAGTGCATCTACACTTGTTAACTATAGTACAACTAACAATGCTAATAGAGGCTTTAACTTTAAAGCTCCTGCTGATAACAGAGCATACAGTGTGTCTCCATTTGCTTCAAGGTGGCAAGGACAAATTGGTATTAGATATTTATTCAACTAATCATCAATTGTTGTAAAGGTAAAATCCCTGTTTCTGATAAAGGAACAGGGATTTTTCTTTTAAGTAGTAAAATCGCTACGATATATCCCGCCATTTCACATCTTTGCACCTTATTATATTTAAGGATGGAAATTTTAGCATATGTTGCTTCAGCTTTTATTGGTATTTCGCTTGGCCTTACCGGTGGTGGTGGATCTATTTTAACAGTCCCTGTAATGGTATACCTATTTGGCATTGATCCTTTAATGGCTACTTCATATTCATTGTTTGTGGTTGGGCTAACCAGTCTGGTGGGCGCCTATCAGAACTATAAACTAGGCTTCATACAAATGAGGACAGCTTTTATGTTTGGTCTTTGCTCTATAGTTGCAGTATGGCTTACCCGCAAATTACTTATTCCAATAATTCCTGAACATATTTTTACTACTAATCATTTTGTGTTTACCTCACATATGTTTATGATGGTGCTTTTTGCAATTCTGATGGTCGCAGCAGCAGTTTCAATGATAAAGGGGCGTAAGGAGTGTGAAAGCAATGTGGTTCCGCCTAGCTTAAATCTTCCCAAAATGGTGCTTTATGGATTGGGGATTGGCTTTACAACAGGATTGTTGGGTGCCGGGGGTGGTTTTCTTTTAATACCAACATTGGTGGTACTGATGGGGCTGCCAATGAAAGAAGCAATAGGTACTTCGTTGCTTATTATTGCTTTGAATTCCCTTATCGGTTTTACCGCTGATATCGGTCATTTTCATATGGACTGGCCTTTGCTGTTAAGCGTAACAGGTTTAGCTATTATGGGAGTTTTTGCTGGTGGATTACTCGGAGCGCGTCTTAACGGTGGCAAATTAAAAATTGGATTTGGCTGGTTTGTATTGGTTATGGGAGTCTTTATCCTATTAAAGGAACTTTTATAAAACTAATATTCATGGGGTAATTATAGAAACTACCCCATGAATATTAAGACAGAGATAGCAAGCGGTTGCGTACCAATAAGCATGCGCCTATAAGGCCTGCACGTTCGCCTAGTTTAGACATTTTTAAAATGGTGTCCTGGTTAACCAGACTCAATGAGTATTTGTTGATTGCACTCTTTATAGGAAGCCTGATGTATTCTTCTGTAGCGGCAAGACTTCCACCTAAAATCACCAGCTCGGGGTTAAATAGGTTGATGAGTAAAGCGATACCGCGACCAAGATTTTCTCCAATTTTGGCAATTAATTCTATAGCCAGCACATCGTCGTTATTGGCAGCATTGATGATGTCTTCCATTTTGATGTCTGCACTGTTCTTGTTTTTTGTTAAAATGGACGAAGAACCTTCCAATAGTCTTTCTTTAAACATGCGGGTTAATGCCCAGCCAGAAGCTTCAGTTTCAAGGCAGCCTTTTTTACCGCATTGGCAAATGATTTCATTATTGAAAAGTGGAATGTGTCCGAATTCTCCGGAATAACCCGACTTCCCATAGTAAAGCTGACCATTGACCAGAATTCCTAATCCGATCCCGTGATCCAGGTTTAAAAACAATACGTTTTTTTCATGATTCACTACACCAGCAGAGAATTCTCCATAAGCCATAGATTTGGAGTCGTTTTCAAGAAAAACACGGATGCCTATTTTAGATTCAATGATTTTGCTCAACGGTTCTTCGTTGAAATAGAAAAAACTATAGCTATAACCCGTGGCGTAATTGATTCTTCCTGTTAAGTTTATGCCTATGCCCAGCAACTTTTCTCTTGGAATGGTAAGCTCGGTAATAAAATCGTTAATAAGTGTACAGAGCGATTCAAGTGATTCTTTGTTGTTGTCGAGCTTATAAGGTATTTTTTCTGATACTTTAATCAGGTTTTTTTGAAGGTCTGACAAGCCAATATTGATATGGTTTTGTTTAATATCTACGCCAATAAAAAAAGCAGAATCAGGCACTAAACCATAAAGGTTAGGCTTGCGGCCCCCGGTAGATTCTACTTTTCCGTAGTCTTTTATGAGTCCATCTTGTATCAGGTCGGCCAATAGAGCTGTGACTTTAGGAGCGCTAAGGTTGAGTTCTTTACAAAGATCAGCTATGGTTGCATTGCCTACATTGGCAAAATAGCTGAGGACAGTTTTTTTTAGGCTAACATTTTTATAAGCAACGCCTGTTACGTTTTCGTTGTTTAATTCTTCAAAAAAAGTTTTTCCCATAGTTATATTTGCAATTTCTACTTTTTGTTAAACCTTGTTATAAAGGGTTTGCTTAACACAAATTAAAGCTTAATTATTCACAATCAAAGGAAACTTTGTTTGATATTTAAAAGAAAAAGGAAGTTGCTGAAAGTGTGAAGCTTACTTTTTATTCTAAAATAGTAATTGAATGATTTTTACTCTATATTTAAAATAATATATTTTATTTACAGCGACTTACTTAAAAAAAATAAAATATATTTTGATGTTATTAAAATATATGTATATTCACATTGCTTTTGATTCTGGATTAAAGAAAAACATCTGACCTGTGTTTTTATATCTGGAAACGTAAATCAAGAACTGCGCTTTAAAGTAAGATTGAACTGATTAAGTGTGCCCCGCCTCAATCTTTATTATAAAAATTAAAATAGATGTAAATTTTATATAAAGTAGAAAATGAAGCTTAAATTAATCCTTTACTGTTTTTTTGTTATGTTCCTTTTGCCGGCTATAAATGCAATGGCAGGACCGGGAATTGTTTTCTGTGGAAGTTCTTCCAATGATTTGTTTGTGTTGCTGCAGAAGCAGGGACTTAAAATCAAAAGATATAACGATGTTTTATCTGCTATTTCGGGTACGTTACCGAATGATATCTTATTTGTAATTGCCGACAATTATCCTAAGCAAAAAGTGGAGCTCAACACTGATTTTTTTAATCAGGCCAGACTTAAGAAATTGAAATTATATATTGAATACACAGACCGGATACCGGGAATAGAGATTGGTTCTGAACCGTTGCACACGCAACTGGAACGAGGCGTAGTGGCTACAGGGGTTTTTGGACCTGGTTTAAAGCCTATGAGCATTTTAGGAATTAATGATTGCTATGTATTGCCTGCCAAGGCCGACAACCCTGCTATTGTGCTGGCCAAAGTGGCGGGATTGGATAAAGCTGAATATGGGATTGATGATGTTGTTAAATATCCGTTGCTATTTGAAAAGGATAATATGATCATTGCCACCACAAAGCTGAGCAATTTTGCTACCGGCAGATATGGTCCTAACGACGCTTGGAAGCAGGTCTGGTCATATATCCTAAAAAAAATGACCGGACAGCAATACGAGTTCAGCAGCTGGACCTCTTACGTTAGCCCAATGTATGGCCCTAATGAGCCTTTACCTGTTCATGCAAAAAGAAAAAGTGTTGAACTTGGTGTAGAATGGTTTAATAAGGCGAAATTATTTGTGGATCCTTCCTGGAAGGAAATGTGGTTAGGCTACCAGGGGAACGGCGAAACTCCTTTCGGACCGCCGATGGATCAGAAACTTCCGGTCGGCGACGGGAGTCTTGGAATCCTGGAAGGTCATGCTTCTAAAATTTACCATAATGGTTCGCAGCAATACCGCTATTGGATTAGGGCTGATGTGCAGGGCGAAGCTAGCTTTGCATTGGCAGCGGCGGGAAATCTGCTGCATAAAAATGGTTATGACAAAAAAGCAGGGAAACTGATTGATTATATGTTTCACCATTCTAATTTAAGAGGGGGTGAAAGAAATGATAAGAACAGTCCTTCTTTCGGCTTAATCGGCTGGTCTGTTACCCACCCTGGAGTGTACTATGGTGATGATAATGCACGTGCCTTGTTGGGCATAATTGGTGCTTCCGCTTATATGAATACCGATAAATGGGATAAAGAGGTGGTGGAAGGTATCATGGCAAATTTTAGAACAACCGGGAAATTTGGGTACAGAGGTGACCGACTGGGAGATAAGGACTTGCAGAAGAATGGCTGGAAACACTATTGGGATAGGGATGTGGTGAACAACGCACCTCATTTTGAATCCTGGACCTGGGCTTGTTATTTATGGCTTTACAGTAAAACGGGGTACAAGCCGCTGCTGGAAAAAACAAAAACGGCAATAAGAATGACGATGGAAGCCTATCCTGATAATTGGAGATGGACGAACGGCATACAACAGGAGCGGGCAAGGATGATATTGCCACTGGCCTGGCTGCTGCGTATTGAAGACACAGAAGAGCACCGTAGATGGTTGGATATTCTAGTGAATAAATTGATCGAAAATCAGGTTGAAAGTGGCGCAATAAGAGAGGAACTTGGAGGTGAGGGTAAGGGGAAATTCGGTCGCACCAAGTCGAACAAGGCTTACGGTTTACATGAAGCTCCATTAATCTTTAGCAACGGGGATCCTATTGCTGATATGCTTTACACCAGCAATTTTGCTTTTTTTAGTTTAAACGAAGCAGCCCATGCTACCGGAAGTAAAAAATATAAAGATGCGGTGGCTAAGTTATCAGATTTCCTGACCAGGATACAGGTGAAAAGTGACAGATTCAAAGATCTGGACGGAGCCTGGTTCAGGGCGTTTGAATACAAACGCTGGGAATATTGGGGCTCTAATGCTGATGCCGGTTGGGGTGTTTGGGGTACATTAAGTGGTTGGACACAAAGCTGGATTGTAGCAACACAGGTGTTAACTTCACAAAACCAAAGCTTCTGGGACCTGACCAAAAAGTCGGAGGTAAAGAATTCTATGCAATTAACTACAGAACTGATGTTTAAAACCAAATAATAAATTAACATGCAATCTGAAAAATTAGAAAATTATATACAGCAGTACCGCGATAATCTGCTGAATGATGTGATCCCTTTTTGGTTGAAAAACTCATTCGATGAAAAATTCGGAGGCTTCTTTACCTGTCTCGATAAAACAGGTAAAGTGTATGATACCGACAAATTTGTTTGGTTACAGAACCGCCAAATCTGGTGTTTTGCTATGCTGTACAACCAGGTGGAGAAAAAAAAAGAGTGGCTCGATTTCGCTATTCAGGGTGCCGAATTTATGAAATTGAATGGACGTGATGCAAACGGGAATTGGTATTTTGCTTTGAACAGGGAAGGAAATCCATTAGTACAACCTTACAACATATTTTCTGATTGTTTTGCCAGTATGGCCTTTGGGCAATTGTATGTGGCTACCGGTAATGAAAGCTATGGTAAAATAGCTGTAGATACATTTCATGGGATTTTAAGAAAACAGGATAATAGTAAGGGGATTTATAATAAGCTATATCCTGGAACAAGGTCTATGCAGAGCTTTTCTCTGCCCATGATCTTGTCTAACCTGGTTTTGGAACTGGAAACTTTGCTTGACCCTGAATTGGTGCAGCGTACGATGAAGAATGCTATTCATTCGGTGATGGAGGTTTTTTATCAGCCGGAACTTGGATTGATATTAGAGAACGTATCGGAAGAGGGAGAATTTGTTGATTGTTTTGAAGGTAGGCTTATCAATCCGGGGCATGGTCTGGAGGCTATGTGGTTCATGATGGATTTAGGAAATAAGCTGTCTGATCCGGAACTCATTAGAAAGGCAGTTGACATTTCATTGAATATTCTTGAATATGGCTGGGATAAGGAGCATGGTGGTATCTTATATTTTAAAGATGTAAAGGGAGCCCCACCGCTACAACTTGAGTGGGATCAGAAGCTATGGTGGGTACATGTAGAAACCCTGGTATGTATGCTAAAGGGCTATATGTATACCGGAGACCAGCGTTGTTGGGATTGGTTTGAGAAGGTACATGAATATACCTGGTCTCATTTTGCTGACCCTCAAGATGGAGAATGGTTTGGTTATCTGAACAGACAAGGAGCGGTTTTATCCCCTGCCAAAGGTGGCAAATGGAAAGGATGTTTCCATGTTCCCCGCGGGTTATATCAATGCTGGAAAGTGTTGGAACTGATTGATAAAAAGAAAGCAATTTTATCTGTATAAGTATGGCAAATTTTAGTCCTCAAAGTGTAGTTGTTGCAGAAATAGACAGTAAGCAAAGCTACGTGCCGGCCTTGATATCGCTTGGTGTCCTCTATTTTATGATGGGTTTTATTACCTGTTTGAATGATACGCTGGTTCCCTTTTTTAAGAATAGTTTTACATTAAGCTATGCACAGTCTTCTCTGGTTCAGTTTTACTTTTTTCTTACCTATGGAATTGTATCTATTCCGGCCGGTAAAATTGTAGAAAAAATTGGGTACAAAAATGGGATGGTAACCGGTTTTTGTATCGCGGCAATGGGCGCTTTATTGTTTTACCCGGCTTCTATTATGCATGAATATTACCTTTTTCTGGCTGCACTGTTTGTATTAGCTATAGGCATTGTGATTTTACAGGTTGCTGCCAATCCATATATTACAGTTTTAGGACCTGCTAAAACGGCTTCTTCCAGATTTACATTGATCCAGGGAATAGGCTCTCTTGGAACTACAATAGCGCCGGTTTTCGGTGCCTATTTTATTCTTTCTGGAGTTCAGGACCAGGTATCTTCATCAGATGCCGTAAAGTACCCATACTTGGGTATTACAGCCTTGTTGTTGCTGATAGCAGGGGCCATATATGTAATGAAACTCCCGGAAATTAAAAGTAATCCTGCTGAAACTTCAGAAACTGAAACAGTTTCCAAAAAAAGTATTCTGGATTTCAGGAATCTTAAGCTGGGCATTCCCGCACTTTTCTTTTATGTTGGAGCAGAAGTATCCATAGGTACTTTTTTAACCAATTATATTGCCATTACATTGGGAGTCACAGAAGCTGCAGCGAATACTTATGTTGCGTTTTACTGGGGCAGTATGATCGTGGGGAGGCTTTTTGGTGCAGCTGTTCTGAATTACCTTAAACCTTCCAAAGTATTGGTTTTCTGTGCAGTGTCGGCGATTTTTATGATTGCGATTTCGTTAGCTTCTAGTGGATACTTAGCCGTATGGAGTATGATTGCTGTAGGCCTGTTTAATGCAGTCATGTTTGCTGTTATTTTTTCGCTTTCTGTAAACGGCTTAGGGAGATATACGACTCAGGCCTCAGGTTTTTTGTCAACTGCTATCGCCGGTGGGGCTATCATTTCGTATTCACAAGGTTTATTGATAGACCATTATAACTGGACCATTGCTTTTATATTACCCTTATTGTGTTACCTCTATATCGTTTTCTATGGAATAAACGGCTATAAGCCAAATACCTAAATATAAACCCTTTTTAAACCACCAAACTGTATGATTAAACTATTTTTACACAAATTTAGATGGAAGGTGCTGTTGTTTTTTTTTATAGCAGGTTTCTTGCCTTCGGTTGTTAACGCTCAGAATTTACTGCTTAAAGGGCAGGTCGTGGATATTAAAGGTCAATCCCTTCCTGGCGTAAGTGTACAGGTGAAAAACACTAAAGTTGCTACTGTAACCAATGGTGATGGCAGATTTGAGTTACAGGTGGCTAAACCTGATGCGATCCTCGTTTTTAAATTTGTAGGTTTTAAAACCAAAGAAATGATTGCCAGTGGCTCTTCTGCTGCAAAAGTGGTATTGGAGGAATCCAGTGAGCAATTAGGTGAGGTCGTGGTGATTGGTTATGGAACACAGAAAAAGGTCACTTTAACGGGCTCTGTTTCTGTAATTGACGGAAAAGCGCTAACCAACAGGCAGGTTGGATCAGCTTCGCTTGCATTACAGGGGGCTGCCCCCGGGGTAACCATCAGACAACAGTCGGGTGTGCCGGGTGGCGACGGTGGTGGGATCAGTATAAGAGGTATTGGGTCTATCAATGCAGGTTCAAATCCGTTGGTATTGGTAGATAATGTAGAGATGAGTCTGGATGCAATTGATCCGAATAGTATAGAAAGTATTTCTGTACTGAAAGATGCGGCTGCTTCGGCGGTCTATGGATCGAGAGCTGCAAATGGGGTAATTCTTGTAACCACTAAGAGAGGTGGTTCTGGTGTAAAAGTAAATTATAGCGGTTACGTAACTAAACAGGAAGCAACTGATTTGCCGGTAAAGGTGAATGCTCTGGACCACATGAAATTATGGGACGTGGGGCAAGTAAACAGTGGTTTGCCACCTGCATTTACGCAGCAGATTGCAGACTATGAACGTTTAGGACCTGATAATTTTGCGAGGTTTAATACCGATTGGAAAAAGCTGGTGCTCACCAATAATGGAATGATGCAGAATCATAACCTAAATATTTCGGCCGGAACAGACAAAATTAAAATGTTTGCTTCGGGTGGCTTTCTAAAACAAAATGGCTTAACGGCTATTACAGATTTCAATAGAAAGGATCTGCGTTTTAATACAGATATAACCTTAACACGTAATCTTTCAGCTTCAATGGATTTGGTGCTGAATAAATCTGAGCGTACCTGGCCGGGTAACAATTCGGCTACCGGTATCATCAGGTATATGCTGGGGCTGCCAGCTACTGCCCCAGGAAGGTTTGATGGTGGACAATGGGGGGAAGGCTGGTCGAACACTAACCCTGCGGCGCAGGCGGAAGACGGAGGGTTTGACAAGTTGTTTAACGATTCAAAGATCATCAGCGGTACTTTAATTTATAAGCCAGTTGAAGGACTGGAACTGCTGGCCACCTATAGTGCCAACTCAGCTGAAAGCAAGAATAGGAAACTACAGGGACAGTATGATATTTATGTGCCGGATTTAGCCAACAATAAATTGAATTTTGCCCGCGTATGGCCGGCATTTAATGCCCTTTTTGACAATATGTCTAAGTCTGACAGAAACCTTTTCAGAACACAGGCCACTTATTCCAAAGCGTTTGGTAATCATCAAATTAAGCTCTTGGGAGGTTTTTCTACTGAAACATTTGAATCGAGTTATGTTAACGCTTTCCGTCAGAACCTGATATCTGAAAGTTTACCTTATTTGAATGCAGGGGATGCAGTTGGCCAAACTTTGTCAGGTGGTGCTGCAGCGCTGAACATGGCGTCGGCATATGGCAGGATCAATTACAATTACAAGGAAAAATACTTGCTGGAAGTAAATGGACGTTTCGATGCTTCATCCCGTTTTATAAAAGAAAACTGGTGGCAGCTGTTTCCTTCCATGTCTGCCGGTTGGAGAATATCTAATGAGGATTTCTGGAAAGGATTATCAGGCATAATAAATGAAGCCAAAATTCGGGTTTCATATGGTGAATTGGGTAATCAGGCTATCAGAAGAGATGGAGTGGAGGATTATTATCCTACTGTTTCAAATTACAGTGGTACTTTTCCTTACTATTTTAATAATGTAATCAATAATGGCTATGCTATTACCAATGCATCTAATCCATATATTCAATGGGAGACTTCTAAAGTTCTGGATATTGGTGGGGACTTTGGCTTTGTTAATAACAAGCTTACCGTAACTGCAGATTATTTTAGAAGGGATGTAGGGAACATGCTGATGTTGGATGTAATTCCGAATTATGTAGGCTTGAACCCTCCGTTCATTAATGTTGGAACCATGCGTAACACAGGATGGGAGCTTGGTTTAACCTGGAAAGATAAGGTCAGCGATTTTAGTTATCAGGTTTCAGCAAATATTTCTGATGTTAAAAACGAGGTCACCAACCTAAACGGTAAGGAGTATATTTCCGGATCAGTGATTACTAAAGAAGGTTACGCCTATAACTCCTATTATGGCTACATCGCAGACGGACTGTTTCAGTCGGACGCGGAAGTAGCTGCCGCGCCATTTCATTTTGCCAATACCAAGGCTGGTGATATCCGTTATAAGGACATTAGTGGACCAAACGGGGCACCTGATAATAAAATTGACGCATTCGACCGTTCAGTGTTGGGAAATTATTTTCCTCGTTATGAATACAGTTTCAATCTTGCGGCCCAATTTAAAGGGTTTGATTTTACAGCGTTCTTACAAGGCGTAGGTAAAATGGATAACTATTTATCAGGCACTGGCTCGCAGCCTTTTTATTCTGCCAGTTTTCAAGGCTCTATTTATGAACATCAAAAGGATTACTGGAGTCCTTCCAATCCTAATGCCTCCTACCCACGTTTAACAGCGAACAGCATTACTAACAATTATGTAACCTCATCGTTCTGGATGCGTTCTGGTGCTTATTTAAGATTGAAGAATGTAGTGTTGGGGTATACCTTACCGAAATCATTAACAGGGAAAGTTAAACTCAGCTCTGCCAGGTTGTATGTGAGCGGACAGAACCTGGTTACCTGGAGCAATTATTTCCCGGGTTTCGATCCTGAACAAAAGGATACTGCAGGAGAATTCTATCCGATCATGAAAACGTATACTGTAGGTTTAAACGTAAATTTTTAGGAACATGAAAAAGAGAATTGTATATATATCGACATTAGTATGTGCGCTGATAGGTTTGGCTGGCTGCCAGAAGTTTTTGGATAAAAATCCGCTTGACGTGCCGGCAACTACCACATTTTTAACAAATGATAAGGAAATCAACGTATCGTTGACGGCAATTTATAAATCTGTAAACTGGGATTTTGGATTGGTGCCGTACCAGTCGGCCACTGATGCATGGGCCGACCTGGCAATTTTAAGGGCAAATGATCTTGGTGAGGGGACATTTGACACCTATAATGCACATCCCGCAAACTTATGGAAAAATGCTTATACGCAAATTCAGCGTGCTAATACGTTGCTTACTGGTATGGAAGCGGCAAAAGCCAATGTACCTGTTGCCGCTTATAATAGAATGCAGGCCGAAACAAGAGTATTAAGAGCCTGGGCTTATCATTTTCTGGTTTTCATGTTTGGTGATGTTCCGTTGATCACAAAACCACTTGCTCTTGAGGAATTTAAAACCCAGGTACGTGCACCTAAGGCCGATATAATTAATTTTATTTATAAGGAACTGGACGAAGCCGGAGCAGTTTTAACCTGGGCTCCTTTTGAGCGTGGAAGGGTGAGTAGGGCTGTGGCTATGGGATTAAAGGCGCGTACAGCACTTTATAATAAAGATTATGATCTTGCAGCAACAGCAGCAAAATCGGTCATAGATAATGCGGGTTTATCATTGAACCCGAAATTTCAGGACTTGTTTACCAGGAGTGGCCAGAAGCCTAATGCTGGTGGAGAGATTATGTTAGAAATTTTATACACCGATGCGGATGTGAACTCCCGTACCAACCTTCCTTTAGGAAATGCTTCCAGAGCAGCGGGTGGACAGTCGGGCCGCTTCCCTGCTCAGCGTCTTGTTGATATGTTCGAAGCTACGGATGGAAAAAGGATTGATGAATCGGCCGTGTATAACGCACAAAAGCCAAGGGAAAAACGCGACCTCAGACTAAAATATACGGTTGCTTTACCTGGTGATACAGTTTCGATGAACCTGGTTACTTTTGTATATGATATCTATAAAAACACCACATCGTTTTTAAATGCCGATGGTACCTGGTCGGTAAAAACAAATGCCGATTTTGACAATGCTTTTGGTCCGGCGAAAAGTGGTGTGGGCTATTTGTGGACAAAATATACAATGACTGATGAAAATGCTTTTCAATCAAAAGTGAATTTTATTTTGATGCGTTATGCAGAGGTCTTATTAACTTACGCCGAAGCAAAAATCGAAGCTAATAAGATAGATGCCACTGTGAAAACTGCCTTAGATCTGGTACGTCAAAGAGCAAAACAGCCTGTGGTGCCAATAGCCATTGCAAGCGATCAGAATGAGCTCAGGAAACTGGTAAGGAGAGAACGTACAGTGGAGTTGGCAGTTGAAGGATTCAGGTGGTTTGATATCCGACGCTGGGGAATTGCGGAGCTTGTAATGCCAGGAAAGGTAATTGGTATCTCTAAAACAGCAACCAATCTTCCGCCGGTACCTAATTACAAAACTTCGGCTATTCATGATCTGAACAGTATTCCAGATTATACAGGTCAAATTGATCTCCGTTATACCCGGGAAACCCGTTTTTGGTTTCCAAAGCTGAGTTTGTTACCCATCCCACAGGGAGAGCGGGATGTAAACCCCGGACTTGGTCAAAATAAGGATTGGTAATAGTTATTAGTTTAAGATATTAGAATGAAACGTAGAAATTTTATAAGCCTTTTAGGTGTTTCGGCCACGGCCGGTGTGATAGGTGTTCCTGGAGCGACTTTAGCCAGGGTTCAAGAAGTGACACTGCAAAACGGTGAAAGCCAGTTAGTGGCTGATGTTGTAATTGCAGGTGGAGGCCTGGGGGGCTTTGCAGCTGCAATGTCGTCGCTTAGGAATAAGCAAACTGTAATTTTGACAGAAGAAACGGACTGGATTGGCGGACAATTGACGCAGCAAGGGGTTCCACCAGATGAGCATGGATGGATAGAGACACATGGAGCTACCCAAATGTATCGTGATTTCCGAAATGCTGTAAGAGATTACTATAAAAAGAACTACCCTTTAACTGAAACAGCCAGGAACAATTCCTTATTAAATCCTGGTGATGGATCCGTATCCAAATTATGCCATGAGCCAAGGGTGGCTCTGGCTGTTTTAAATAATATGCTGGCTCCTTATATCAGCTCTGGCAAATTAGTGTTATTACTGGAGCATAAGGTTATAAAGGCTTCAGTGAAAGGAGTTAGAGTACAATCTTTAGTTGCTAAATCTTTACGGACAAATCGGACTGTAACGTTATCTGCTTCATATTTTGTAGATGCAACTGAAATGGGTGATTTATTGCCAATGACAGGTACGGAGTATGTTACAGGAACAGAATCTAAACAGCAAACAAATGAATTACATGCGCCGGAAGTTGCCAATCCAAATAATAACCAGGCATTTACGGCCTGTTTTGCTATTGACTATGTAGCGGGTGAAAATCATGTGATTGAAAAGCCCCGGGATTACGATTTCTGGAGCAATCATGTTCCTCAATTGAGCCCGCCATGGGCAGGGAAATTGTTGGAGTTACATTACTCAGATCCAAAAACCTTGAAGCCTAAGAAATTAGGCTTCGATCCGGATGGCAGGAAAATGGATGAGGTATTGAATTTATGGAATTACCGTAAGATTATTAACAAAGATAACTTTGCTGCGGGCACTTATTCAGGTGATGTTACCATTGTGAACTGGCCACAGAATGATTATATGCTGGGTAATTTGATCGGTGCTTCTGAAAGAGAATTCAATAAACATTATGCTGCTGCTAAACAACTCAGTTTGTCGTTGCTGTACTGGCTGCAAACAGAAGCCCCACGTGGGGATGGCGGGAAAGGATTTCCAGGAGTGAGACTGCGGAAGGATATCATGGGTACGGAAGATGGATTGGCAAAATATCCTTACATCCGTGAATCAAGACGAATAAAGGCGGTGTTTACAGTTTTGGAAGAGCATGTGGGTGCACAAAACAGAGCTCTGGTAGCAAAGCCAGGTGAAAAAAATATAGCAGCCCCTTTTTATGACAGTGTGGGAACTGGGTATTATCATATCGACCTGCATCCTAGTTGTGATAAGGTGAATTATGTAGATTTTGGTTCCCTGAGATTTCAGATCCCTTTAGGCGCGTTGTTGCCTGTAAAAATGGATAATATCCTTCCTGCAAATAAAAATATTGGAACTACACATATTACCAATGGCTGTTACCGATTGCATCCCGTTGAATGGAGCGTTGGCGAGGCAGTTGGGTTACTTGTACATTTTGCCAGACAGAAAAATGTAACTCCACGTGAAGTGAGGGAGAAAAAGGAATTTCTTGCTGAATTTCAGCATTTTGTTCGGTCGCAAGGAATAGAAACGGAGTGGCCTAAAAGTTAATGTATTGGGTCAATAATGGCTTTAAAATTTAGCGCATACATTTTAAAGCCATCTTATTTAAATATTGAAATAGCATTGTAAATGCTATAAGGGGATTGTATTGCCATTGGGGTGATCTATTTTTCTCTAATAAAACTAAACCACTAACCAAATATTAACTTTATGAAGAAAAACTACTCAGGGCTTAATGTCTTTAGGATATTGCTTTTTTTGCTGTTCATGCTGGCCCGTCCGAGCGATCTTTGGGCTCAGCAGATAACGGTTTCGGGTACGGTACGTTCTGCTTCGTTTAATTTGGCCATCCCAAATGTTAAGGTGTTGTCGACCGGCAACAATGCAGTTGTATCTACGAACGAACAAGGGAAGTTTGCAATAAGTACTGTAAAAGGGGAGAAGCTGACTTTTTCACTTAGCGGTTTTATAACCAGGCGAATAATTGTGAATGAACAGCGAGAAATTAATCTGGTACTGTTCGATAATCCTCTGGGTGCTGATACTACTTACAGCGTTTTGTTTGGAAAACCGCAAAAAAGAAAATTGTCGGTATCTGGGGTATCGGAAATCTATACCAGCGAGCTGGAACAGACAAATTCCAGGACAACTGCAGGATTGTTGGTGGGAA
This sequence comes from Pedobacter nyackensis, assembly GCF_900176505.1. Lineage (GTDB taxonomy): Bacteria > Bacteroidota > Bacteroidia > Sphingobacteriales > Sphingobacteriaceae > Pedobacter > Pedobacter nyackensis. Next base: position 35,691 of record NZ_FWYB01000004.1, read on the forward strand.
GAATGACCGGTTTATACGGTAATCAGGCCTCTGGTGAGCCCGGAGGGGATAATGTTACCCTTAGTTTAAGAGGTAACAGTCCTCTGGTAATGGTAGATGGTACTCCCCAGAGCTTTGGCGCTATTAATCCTGAACAGATTGAATCTGTTACACTGATGAAAGATGCGCTTTCCACAGTGATGATGGGAAGCAGATCTGCTAATGGAATACTCTACATTATCACTAAAAAGGGAAGGGAAGAAGCCCAACGCATATCATTTAAGCTGCAGTCCGGGATCCAACAACCTCTAAAACTTCCAGAACTTTTAGATTCCTACAATTATGGATTATTATATAATGAGGCCAGAGCAAATGCCGGTTTGCAACCGATATATACCCAGGAAGCGCTTACTGCCTATAAAAGCAATTCAAATCCTTTAAGCTATCCCAATGTAAACTGGTACGACGAAATATTGAAAAAACACTCCTCTTTTAGCCGTTACGATCTGGCGGTAGCTGGTGGTGGCAAGATCTCCCGGTATTTTGTGAATCTTGATTATCTGGATCAGGGAGGCCTGTTAAAAACTTCCCCGACAAATTCCTACAATACGAATGCTGATTTTAGAAGGTACGGTTTCCGAACAAATGTAAGTGTTGACATTACTAAAATATTAACGGCCGCAGTTAACCTGGGCGCACAGATTCAAAATGGTAATGAACCTGGATCAACCGTACCCACAATTTTTGCTAATATTTTAAAAACCCCCAATAATGCTTACCCTGTGCACAATGCAGATGGGTCGTACGGGGGAGACAACAATTATACTTCTAATATTCTGGGGCAGACCATTAGTTCCGGCTATAGGCCATATACGCAATCAGAATATAAAGCAGATCTTAGTTTGAAGGCAGATTTGAAATCACTTACGACTGGGTTATGGGCCAGGGCAACAGCTGCTTATAAAAGCTATTTACTCGAAAATATTACAAGAAGTAAAACTTTTGAAGTATTTAAGATGTCGATAAATGCTGCCGATACCTCTTATACCAGAAGCGGGCCTGTAGCAACAGCAATGGTGAACCAAGGTGGTGTAAATTCCCGCTATCGGATGTTGTATACTGAATTGGCGTTGGGTTATGATAGAGATTTTGGTACACATGGGCTTAATTTATTCTTTAATGCGAGTAATGATAATGTTCAGAATGGTGATAACCTGCAGGAAAATTTTAGAGGAATTGCCGGTAGGGCTTCTTATAATTTTGACGAAAAATACCTGGCTGAATTTGCTTTCGGATATAACGGTGTAGAACGCTATCCAAAAAATCAACGGTATGGCTTTTTTCCTGCATTTGGTTTGGGCTGGAACCTTTCTGAAGAAGGTTTTCTTAAAGGTTCGGACTGGCTTAGTCAGCTGAAATTACGTGCAACTTATGGCTTGACAGGTAATGCTAATGCCGGTTATTATGTATACAACCAATACTATGTTCTGGGATCTTCCTACAATATAGCCAATACGCCTACAAATGCTCAAGGGATCGCTCAGGGAGCATCAAATGTACCCGCGAATACTTTGATAACCTGGGAAAAAGCAAAGAAATTAAATGCCGGTATTGATATTGGTTTCTTTGAGCAAAGGTTGTCTGTAAAGGCAGATTATTTTGTTCATAATTTCTACGACCTGTTGCAGGCACCAGGTACGAGGTCGGCCGTTTTTGGAGGAAACTATCCAAGTCTAAATATTGGTAAGGTGAAGAGGACTGGTGCCGAGTTTCAATTGCTTTACCAGGATAAGGCAGGATCATTAAGTTACTTTATACAACCTAATTTGACCATTCTAAAAAGCACTAATGTATTTAGCGACGAGCTTCAGCCTAACTATCCATGGCAAATGAGGACTGGTTTGCCTGTCGGGCAACCTTTCGGGTACGTTGCCGAAGGTTTGTTCCAATCCAATAGCGAAGCGGCTGGCAGTCCTGCTGTGGTTGGCTATACACCTCAGGCCGGAGATATTAGATATAAAGACCTGAACGGTGATGGCATCATAGATGCCAACGATGTTACTGCTATTGGCCATCAGAAGCCGCTGGTTTACTACGGACTCACCTTTGGATTTAATGTAAAAGGATTTGATCTGAATGCATTGATACAGGGAGTTGAAAACAGGCAGGTTTGGTATACCGGTGCAAGTGTCTGGGAGTTTGAAAACAATGGTACAGCCCAGGCTTTCGCACATCATTTAAATAGATGGACACCTGAAAATGCTGTAAATGCTACCTATCCACGTTTAACCATTGGCACAAATATTAACAATCAGGCTAATTCTTCCTATTGGTTAAGATCTGGTGATTACTTCCGTTTGAAAAGCATAGAGCTTGGTTATACCATCCCGGCCTCACTGACTAAAAAAATCAGTCTGGCTACGGCACGTGTCTTTTTTAATGGGACGAATCTGTTTACCGGCTCTGATATGAATGCATTGGATCTTGATCCTGAGGTTTATTCTGGTGGTTATCCAACGCCACGAATTTTCTCAGGAGGTATCAATGTTAAATTTTAATTGAAAAGAACATGAAAAAGATCATATACTTAAGTCTTTTAGCAGGCGTCTTGTTTGTGCAGATGAGCTGTTCTAAAATGGATCCGGAGAAAGAACCACTGGAAGAATATACTGAGGATTATATTTTTGATCCGAATGACCCGGCGGGAACATTGGCTATTCAATTCTTGAATAATGTGTACACCCATCTTCCAGATGGTTTTAACCGTATTGGTAACGACATGTTGGATGTGGCAACAGATGATGCTATACCATCGAGGGATAATACAAGCATTGATGTGTTAAGATCAGGTAGATTGAGCAGTGTGGTCTCTAACCCTGATGGGGTTTGGAATGAGCAGTATCTGGCTATCCGAAAAGCGAATATATTTCTTTCAAAAATTGATGTTGTTCCGTTAACGGATGAGGTGAAAAACAACTGGAAGGCCGATGCACGCTTTTTGCGGGCAATGTTTTATTTTGAGCTTGTTAAGCGTTATGGCGGTGTGCCTTTGATTGGTGATACGGTTTATAAGGTGGCGGATAAGGTAGAACCTAAACGTAATTCGTTTGAAGAATGCGTAAACTATATTGTAAGTGAATGTGATGCTGTTAAAAGTACAGCGAGGCCTGATCCTGTAAGCCTTACAGATTGGGGACGGGTGTCGAAAGGTGTTGTCCTGACGCTAAAAGCTAAGGTGTTGAATTATGCCGCCAGTGAATTATATAATGGTGGAAATATTGCACTAAGTGATGGAAATCCGGCCAATGATGCATTACAGGGCTACCCGAACTTTGATGCAGGCAGATGGCAAAAGGCTGCTCTGGCTGCGAAAGATGTAATGGATTTAGGGATTTATTCGTTGGAAAGTGGGAATAACCTTTTTATCCAGAGGAGAAATAACGAAGTCATTTTTTCTTATCTGAGGCCAACCAATCGGGATATTCCATTATTAAATGGACCTATTGGCTTTAATACGGCCAACACAAAAGGTCAGGGCTTAACAAGTCCTACACAGGACTTGGTTGATGCCTTTCCTATGATTAGCGGAAAGCCTATTACAGATGTCTCTTATAATAAAGATAATCCTTATGCTTCCAGAGATCCACGCCTGGATAAGGCAATACTTTACAATGGATTAAAATGGCTGAACCGAGGTGTAGAAACTTTTGAGGGGGGCTTAGATAAACCCAATACTACCAATTTAGTACAAACCAAAACAGGTTATTATACACGAAAGTTCATGGCTCATTTTACCACCTCCGCAGAATATAGCTTGCAACATTTGAACTTCAATATCTTTCGGTATGCGGACGTTATGCTCATGTATGCAGAAGCACTTAATGAGTTCAATATCGTTCCACCTGCAGAAGTTTATCAGATCCTGAAAGATATTAGAAAAAGGGCGGGACTGCAACTGGCAAATGCTTATGGTGTTCCGGCAACAATGAATAAAACGGAGGCCCGTAATTTTATCCGCAATGAGCGCCGTATAGAACTTTGTCTTGAGGAACAACGGTACTGGGATGTGCGCAGATGGAAAATTGCTGAACAGGAATTCAATAAAGATCTTCAAGGCATGAGAATCACCAAAACAGGTGCCACAACTTTTGGCTATCAGCGTTTTGTTGCCGGGAAAATTGTATTTAACAGCCCGCGCATGTACATGTATCCTATTCCAAATAGCGAAGTATTAAAGAATAAGAATATGGTTCAGAATTCAGGCTGGTAATTACTTAAGAGAAACAACAATGAAAAAATATACACTTTTTGTTTTTATATACCTTGCTTGTGTGGCTGTGGTATATGGCCAGCAACGAAAGATTACAGGTACAGTGACGGACCAGACCGGGCCATTACCAGGAGCTTTGGTTTATGAAAAAGAATTAACGTCTAATGGTGATGCGACAACCAATAGCGGCTCTTTTTCACTTACCTTGAAAGGCAGTACACAGGTTATTGTGGTTAAAATGGTTGGTTATCTCAGCCAGGAAATTAATATGGCCGGGAAAAGCAGCGTAAATGTTAGGCTGTTACAGGATACCAAAGGCTTGGAGGAGGTTGTTGTGGTTGGTTTTGGTACCAAGAGTAAGATCACCAACACAGGTGCAATCAGCCAGATTTCAGGCGCCGAGATTAGACAGAATCCTTCGGCAAGCATTCAGAATACGTTGATGGGCCGGTTGCCCGGTTTTACCAGTCAGCAACGCAGCGGACAGCCGGGGAGTGATGCTTCGGGTTTTAGCATTAGGGGAGCTAATAGTTATTTGGGTGCCGTAACTCCATTGGTGATTGTTGATGATGTAGAATATCCGCTGGCACTGAGTGATCTTGATGCCGATCAGATAGAGAGCGTTACCATATTGAAAGATGCTTCGACCCTGGCGGTTTACGGTGTGAAAGGTGCAAACGGCGTGGTACTGATTACGACCAGAAGAGGCCAGTTAGGAAAACCTCAGATTAGTTTTAGGTCTGAAGCGGGTGCGCAGACTCCAACTTTCCCTTTAAAGTTTTTAAACTCTTATGAGACCGCTGTGTTGGCAAATCAGGCTGCAACAAATGTTTCGGCAGCTACTATGCCGTTTTCGGACGAAGCTATAGCAGCCTACAGGGATGGTACGGATCCTTACGGTTATCCGGACGTAGATTGGTCGGAAACAATATTGAAAAAACATTCCACACAGATCCGTAATAACCTGAATATATCCGGAGGAACTGAGAAGGCTAAGTATTTTGTAACTATTGGTCAGTTGTACCAAAACGGCATCATGAAAGATTTCAGTACGGAAGCATCTGAGTTTAATTCGAATTACTACTACAAGCGATATAATTTCCGCTCGAATATTGATATTAAGGCGACTAAGGAATTTACAGTAAGTGTAGACTTATCCGGTTATACTGGTGAACAGAACACGCCCTGGTTAAGGGGGACCGCCAACAATCCTTTTTTTGAACTGAATGATTATGCCCGGCTACCGCCATTTGCTTATCCGGTTTATAACCCCGACGGTTCCTATGGAGGAAATAACTCTGCTCAATTGGCAAGGCTAGCTTATAATGTGGTTGGCAGAATGACACATTTGGGTTATCAAAGAAAATATAGTAATGGCATCATGGCTAATATCTCAGGAAAGCTGGATTTGTCGGCCTTAACCAATGGTTTGTTTTTGAAAGGCCTTTTTGGGTACAGCACTGCTCACGGTTACAACCGTAATCTGACCAGGGGGGCGTTCCCTTCTTTTGTTTATGATTCGAAAAATGATTCTTATGCTGTATTTGATCCGGCAACTACCCGAATGCCTAAGCTGGATTTAGCATACACTTCGGATGATATGATTAAGCGTATGAACATGCAGGCCAGTTTGAATTACGATAGAACATTTAAGGGTAGTCACCATGTTTATGGTCTGGTACTGACCAATTTTTTTGCGAATGAAGCGGGTGAGAATCCGCCGGCAAATTTCAGAGGATACAGTTTCAGGACTGGTTATGATTTTAATAAGAAGTATATCGCAGAGTTTACAGCCGGGTATAATGGAACGGATAAGTTTTTGACGGATAACCGTTATGCCTTTTTTCCTGCGGGATCTGTAGGATGGAATCTGTCGGAAGAGCGTTTCTTTAAGAAAACTTTTAAGTTTATTGACCTGTTAAAAATCAGGGCTTCTTATGGGCTTCTGGGGAATGATGATGTAGGCACTTCAACGTATGCCTTCGAACAGATTTATACCCGTACTACCGGTGCTTATTCTTTCGGTGAATCGGCTGGAAGTACTACGGCTAATGCGGCCAGGTTGAATGAAGGCACACTTGAGAATTTGAATGTACGGTGGGAGCTGGAGCGCTCTGCTAATATCGGTGTGGATCTGAATGCTTTTAGAGGAAAATTTAAAATGTCGGCAGATGTGTTTAACAGATACCGGTATAATATTTTAAGAGCAAGACAAAGTATTCCAGTGTATGCTGGCGTAGCTTTCCCTATATCTAATAATGCGAGCTTGAGAATGAAGGGGGTAGAGTTAGATGCGACTTACCGGGACCGCATAGGACAGTTGAATTTTTCTGTTAATGGAAACGTTTCTGTTGCAAAAAGCAAGATCGTAAAGGCCGATGAAGCTGCACCGATTGTTCCCTGGCAGGCGCAGACAGGCGGGTACCTTGGTCGGGTTTTAGGCTATGTTTCAGATGGTTTTTACAAAGATGATGCTGATGTAGCGAGTAGCCCGAAACCTGCCGGAATTATAGTGGCACCAGGTGACTTGAAATATAAAGATCTTGATGGAGATGGAATTATTGATCAGAAAGATAGAATTCGCCTGGAATATCCCAATATGCCAAATACAATTTACGGGCTAAACTTTGGCCTTTCTTATAAAGGTTTTAGCATGGCTTTGACTTTACAGGCTGCTACCAATTTTACCATAAGATCGTTATCGACTCAGATTGTTCCTTTTATAGCTAACCTGCGATCCATTCACCAGGATGCATGGACACCGGAAAATCAGGATGCCGCTCTACCACGTTTAATGCCAAGCTGGATAGGTACGGTAAATGATCCCAATACTTATGTTTCGGACTTCTGGAACAAGCGGGGGGATTACCTCAGAATTAAAAGTGCTGAAATTGCTTACGATATTCCAAAGGAATGGGCAAAGGGCATTTACCTTAATGGGCTGAGGATTTATGCGAACGGTAATAATTTGTATACCTGGATGCTAAAGGATAAAAATATCTATAACCTCGATCCGGAAAGTGCTTCTGGCTCTGCCATACAGGCTTACCCACAGCAGAAGATATTCAATTTAGGATTGCAGGTAACATTTTAATTAGAAGGACATGAATAAAATAAATATAAGTTTATTGGTTATTGTTTTTGTGCTTGGTATCTCTGCCTGCAGGAAAGCCGCTGATTTATTGGATAAAACCGAAACAACAGATTTAAATAAAGAAAAAACCTTTTCCGACAGCACTTTAACCCACGAGTTTTTAACCGGGCTATATGCCGATGTGGCTTTTAACTGGGAGTATAGGAAATATGCAAGTACAAGAAGCGGCAATACAGACGTTACTGATGACGCCATCAGTGCTTCTATTAATAATGGAGCCATTCATCCTATTGTGAGTGGAACATTATCGCCTATGTCAAATAGTCCATATACTACTTCCTGGAGTGTGCCTTATAAAAGTATAAGACTGGCCAATGTTTTCCTGGCCAATGTAAATCGTTCTCCTTTGTCTGCCGCTAAAATTAAAAGGCTTAGGGCTGAAGCGAGGTTTTTAAGAGCCTGGTATTATGTTTCGTTACTCAGGTACTTCGGGGGGATTCCTCTTATTGGGGATGCTGTAATTGATGTTAATCACGAGTTCCGTGAAAAAAGAAGTACCTATGAGGAAACGGTAAATTATATTGTTGCGGAATTAGCTGCTGCTGCTCCTGATTTACCTCCAGGATATTTAGGGAACGATTTTGGCAGGACTACCAGGGGGGCTGCCCTTGCCTTAAAAGCCAGGGTGTTATTGTATGCCGCAAGTCCGCTGTTTAACGGCGGAAATATTGGTGCTGAACTTGGTGCTGGCGCTGAGAAGACAGCAGTTGCGGGTTATGTTAATTACGATAAAAGCAGGTGGCTCCTTGCGCAAAAAGCGGCTTTAGATGTAATGAACTTAAATGTTTATAGTTTATATACAGATCCTGATGCGAGTACAAATCCGGCTGGATATAGTTTTAGCAGGGTGTTTTTAAAGCGGATGAATAATGAGTATATCATGCAGTATAATTTACCATTGAACAGAGATCTTGAAGCTGACTTTTTTGCACCAAGTAGGAATTCTTCACTGCGATCAATGCCAACCCATAACCTGGCACAGGCGTTTGGGATGATCAATGGAAAAGGAATTAACGAACAGGGCTCTGCCTATAACAAGGATAATCCTTTTAGTAATCGTGATCCCAGGTTTAATTATACCCTTGCTTTTAATGGTACTTTATGGCATAACGGCCCCACTAATACCAAAATTCCTGTTTATACATATGTTGGCGCCGCATTGGATGGGTTTAACACCCGGCAATACCATACAGGTTATTTCTGGAGAAAAATGCAGGAAGAAAATACGGCCTGGAATGGGGGAAGTAATACCGAAAGATGTCTTCCGATTATTCGATATGCAGAAGTTTTACTTTCTTATGCGGAAGCCAGCAATGAGTTGAATGAGATCAGTAAGGCCTATGATCAGTTAAAGCTTATTCGTCAAAGGGCAGGAATTCTTCCGGGTGCGGATGGCTTATACGGGCTGAAGCCTAATATGAATGCTGATGAAATGCGGGTGGTGTTACAGAACGAAAGACGCGTCGAATTTGCATTTGAAGAACATCGTTTTTGGGATTTAAGGCGTTGGAAAATAGCGGAGCAGGCGCTGAATAACTTGCAGTTGGAGGCATTAAAGGTAACAAGGATATCGAACAACGTATATACTTATGAGGTTTTACCAATTAATCATGCCAATAGTAAACTCAAATTTCTTAAGCCGAATTATTTATTTCCAATAGATCAGCTTGAAATTGATAAAAATCAAAGTCTTATTCAAAATCCGGGATATTAAAACTTAATTTTTTAATGAACAGCGCTTAATGTGCTGTTCATTAAGCTTCTTATTTTATTGATTATGGGAATTTGTCTGTTGAACAAGTTGGTTGGGCTCTGCTTGATTTGTTTATGCTTTATTTCTTGTTCCAGCCGTATTACAGTGTTGAATAAAGGTGTGGCTGGTAATAACTCCAGAGACTTATTAAAAAGAATAGAAAAGGATGTGCTACAGGAAAAACCAGATTTAGTCGTGATGATGGTCGGATCGAATGATATGGTTAATTCTGGTAAGCTCGTTGCTTACCCTGAGTTTAAAGAGAATTATGAAAGACTGCTCAAAAAGATGACGTCTTCAGGTGTAACTGTTGTGGTGATGAGTCCGCCGCCAGTAGATACAGCTTATATCTTAAAACGGCATGACCGCATTCTTTATGATGAACCACTTGATCATAAATTGGATTCTTTAAACAGGCTTGTTGGCCAGATAGCTAAAGCAAATGGAATTCATTTCATTGATTTATATACACTTTTTAAATCGAAAGGCTCTCCCAGCAGAGCGCCCGGTTCTTTAACGATGAACCAGGCGAATTTTGGAAAGGAGGATGGTATTCATCCCACGAAAAGAGGCTATATGTTAATTGCTGAAACACTTTATAGGTACCTGAAGAAAAATAAATTGTTAAGAAAGAGCAAAAAAATAATTTGCTTTGGCGATAGCATTACTTACGGTGCATTTATGGAGGGGGCTGGTACATCAACAGGGGACACTTATCCGTCTTTCCTGAAAAATATGATAACAACCGGACAGCAATACTAAAAATTATCTTTTAAGGATTAATGTTTGGTAAGTTTATTTGACTTTGTAATAAAATATAATAAATATATTGTTGTTATTAAATTTTATTTATATTCACATGCCGTTAGGTAAGGGGAATTTAAATGCTATAACAATATGAATAGATTGAAATGTATTTTTTTGCTTGTTTGTGGATTAATTAGCATGTCGGTAAAAGGGCAGGATATGGTGATCCTTAAGTCGGCCTATTTGAAAACGAATGATAGTGTTTTGGTTTATAAGCCTACGGCCTATGAGTCGAAAGTTAAATACCCTGTTGTTTATTTGTTGCACGGTCATTCCGCAAACCATCGGTCCTGGAGTAAGCTGGCAAACTTGCAGGGCCTGGCAGATGAATATGGTTTTATCATTGTTTGTCCGGATGGACTAAAGAAAAGCTGGTATATGAATTCTTTAAATAAAGATAGCGTCCAGTATGAAGATTTTATGATAAAAGAGCTGATGCCTAAAATAACCTCTGTTTATAAAGCTGATGCCGAAAGGGTTTTTGTAACTGGTGCCAGTATGGGTGGTTTCGGGGCGATGTATCTGTTTCTAAATCATCCGGATGTTTTTTTGAGTGCTGGCAGCACTTCGGGAGTGCTTAATTTAAGGCATTCAGCTTTTAAAAAGACTACGATCGCGAATGTAATAGGTCCTTATTCGGAGGAGAATAAAAGTTTTGATGAATATTCACCTGTAAATCGACTGGAAAGAATAAAGGATTTAAAAAAGACTTTGATTTTTGATTGCGGTACTGAGGATTATCTATATAAGGCCAGTAACCAATTTAGGCAAAAATGCGATGAATTGAAAATTAAGGCAACCTATATTACCCAGCCTGGTGCACATACGGGTGGATATTGGTCTAAAAGTATTAAAGCTCATTTTAGTTTTTTCAATGAGCTGGCTAATAAGAGTTAACCTGATAATTTAGTAACACACACAAATAGAAATATGGAATACAAAAACTTAAAAGTTACATTAAGTTTGGCTTTAATTTGCGGCACGTTGCAATTAAAAGCGCAAACTGTTACTCCCTCGGATGCTGTGAGCTTGTTAAATGCGAAGCAGGGGAGTGTTGTCGTGATGAAAGAATTTTTTGCGGCTAAGCCGACAGACATCAAGTACAACAAGGTGGTTTTGCCTGGACCTCAGTTTATCATTTCTGATGATCCTGAATACATCAGAGTGCCTGAGGCTATAGCGTTGAAAGAGGCAGTGCAGCCTGGAGCAGTTAGATTGTATGTTTATAATGTCAACGGTGTAAAAGAGCCGGTAAAGATTGATCGTAAAATTACTGCAGTGATTAAGAATACTGGTAAGCAGAAAATGCATATCCGTATGATTAAATATTCGTCACAAAAACCAAGCGCAAATTATTTTCAGATTGGTAAGCAGGGGCTGGCAGATTATTTTGCTTCAAAAGGAAGTGAAAATATCCGTACAGTGGAACCGGGTGAAGCTATTGCGATAGATGAAAAATTGGAACAAAATGTAGTAAAGTATGATGAGCTTACGCATGGTTTTTATGATTTTGTAATCGATCAGCCCGGAGAAATCAGTGTGATTCAAACAGATCTTAAAACGCCTGGTCCGGTAGCATTAAAGAGAATCAAAACAGTAATTCCTACAGGACATAAAAATGCCGGTCGTGGTTTGTTTGGTGTGAGTAATTATAAAGTTACTGCCGTTGATGTATTGGATACTAAAAACGGAGTGGCCGAAATTATTGTAGCGGATGGCGTGAAGGATCCTTGGGTATTAGGTGTTGAAGGTACAAGTGGAAAGGAATCTACATTGGCTGGTAATTATGGCGTGATGTACAACATCGAATTGAAATGGAAAAGTACCGACGGAAAGGGTTTGGCATTGGTTACCTGGAATTCGCGTTCTGCGGATAATCAATGGTGCAATGGTATGGCTGCAACAATGGTAGTGAGTAAAGGTAAGTTTAAGGAAGGGATTATCCAGTTGCCAAGTGATAGATTGGTTACTAAGGCTGCTCCTGAAGCGATATTGGTACAGGTGTTTCCACCGGCTAAAAATGGAGAGGAACAGACAATCAAGTTTACCTATTCCCCGCCGGGTGCTTCGTGTTTACCAACACCGTTAGTATTTATTCCGGTGGATATGAATTTGGCGAAATAACTAAATAGAATATTCTAGAAGCCTTTTTCTAACCAGGAGGCAGGCACCCATAACGCCTGCTTCTTCACCAAGCTTTGATAGTTTCAATTGTGTGTCGCTATTTACAAGGCTTAATGAAAACTTGTTCACCGCGCTTTTTATAGGCAAGTGTAAATGCTCGCCTGTTGAGGCCAGTGCGCCGCCCAGGATAACGAGTTCGGGATTGAATATATTAATGAGCAGGGCAATACCGCGACCAAGCTTTTCTCCTATAGTAGCAATAAGTTCTATAGAAAGTACATCGTCATTGTTGGCTGCATTGATAATATCCTGCATTTGTATGTCGTCATGCGCTTCTTTTTTTAATGAGCTGGAAGAACCTGTCAATAACTTTTCTTTAAACATGGCTATTAAAGCCCGTCCGGAAGCTTCTGTTTCCAGGCATCCTTTTTTTCCGCACTGACAGATGGTCTCATTACTGAATAAAGGCATGTGACCAATTTCTCCGGCAAATCCTGATTTCCCATAGTACAATTCATTATTGATCATAGCACCCATTCCAAGACCGTAATCTAAATTTAAAAAGAGTACGTTTTTTTCCTCCTTCACCACGCCGCAATTAAATTCTCCATAAGCCATTGCTCTGGAGTCATTTTCAAGATAGGTTTTCAGGTTCAATTCTTTTTCCAGTAATTTACTTAGTGGATCTTCATTGAAATGGAAAAAACTATAGCTGTAGCCGGTAGAGTAGTTGATTCTCCCGGAAAGATTGAGCCCTAATCCAAGTATTTTGTCTTTTGCAATGGCGGTGTCTTTAATGAAGGATCTTATCAATTCGCAAAGTTCGGAAAAGGATTCTGCGGTATTGTTTAAGTTGTAAGGAACATCTTTAGATATTTTGATCAGTTTTTTTTGCAAATCGATCAATCCAATGTTAATGTGATTGTGTTTCACATCTACCCCCAGGAAGAAACCTGAATCAGGTGCCAGACCATAGATATTCGGACGCCTTCCGCCGGTCGACCCAACCTTGCCAAAATCTTTTACCAGTCCGCCCGCTATGAGTTCCGTAATCAGTGTAGTTACCTTTGGTACGCTGAGGTTAGTTTCTTTGCAAAGTTCCGCGATAGTAGCATTACCTGCATCTGCAAAATAGGAAATGATCTTTTTTCTGATGTGAATGTTTTTGTAGGCAACTCCAGTTAGGATGTCACTGTTGTCGTCAAAAAAGTCGCTTTTCATGTGGTAGGCTTTTGTGCTATTTAAAATCTCTATTACAATCTTATTAAAAAAAATTAATAAATATCGATTTTATGTATCTAAAAATATAGATTTACGCCAAAGTTAAATAAAAACGATCAGCTTATCTGTATTTCGAAATCCCCATGATTAAAATTGTATTCAAATTAATTGGCAAAGGAGTATTCCTTATTGGCTTTTTGATTTTTTCTATCTCAGCGCTAGCTCAGGATAAAGATTTTAGACTTATTCCATGGCCTAATCAGTTAGAGAAAGGTAAGGGCGAATTCATTTTAAAGGCTAGTACTTCTATTGTCCCACCAAGTATTAAAGATAAAGAGCTGGCAGAATTGCTTGCTTTAAGATTGAAATCATTAACAGGCTATGATTTGAAAGTTGCAAATTCTGCTGCAGTGAACAATGTGATTCGATTTTTAGCTGATGAGCATATTAAGGGTGGCAAAGAGGCTTATCAGCTTGAAGTTACCGGTGGAAACGTGGTTATTAAGGCTGCGAAGCCTGAAGGATGGTTTTATGCTATGCAAACATTAGTGCAGCTTTTGCCTGCGAATATAGATCAACGGGTTGCTAATTTGGGTGTGAGAATTCCGGCGGTTAAAATTGCCGATGCTCCTCACTTTCAATGGCGGGGATTAATGGTAGATGTAAGTCGTAATTTCTTTTCCAAAGAAGTTATTAAACGGTATATACTGCAAATGTCTAAGTATAAAATGAATGTGCTGCATTTGCATTTGACAGATAATCAGGGTTGGAGAATTGAAATTAAAAGTTTACCAAAATTGACTGAGGTGGGGGCCTGGCGGGTGCCTAGGACTGGATATTGGAGAAATCAGAAGGCACCTGAGGCTGGTGAAAAGGCTACGAAAGGTGGGTTTTATACTCAGGACGACATAAGGGAGTTGGTTGCTTACGGACAAAAGCACTTTGTTGAATTGGTGCCTGAAATTGATGTTCCCGGGCATAGTTTAGCGCTAATTGCTTCATATCCGGAACTTTCCTGTACAAAAGGGGCTCAGCAGGTTTTAGCGGGCGACCCATGGAATGCTTCGCGAACGAATGTAGTGTGTGCTGGTAATGATTCTGTTTTTGTTTTTTTGGAAAAGGTTATTGATGAATTAGCGGGGTTATTTCCTTCTAAATTTATACATATTGGTGGTGATGAGGTATCGAGAGCCTATTGGGATAAATGCCCGGTTTGTCAGCAAAGGATTAAGGATGAGCATCTAAAGAGCTCGGAAGAGTTGCAGTCTTATTTTCTGAAGCGTGTTTCTAAAATTGTACTGTCTAAGGGTAAGCAGCCTTTGGGCTGGTACGAAAATCTGCCTGGTGGTCTTCCTGATGATATGGCTGTAATGAGTTGGAAGGATGATAAAGGAGGAATTTTGTCGTCCAATAAAGGCCAGCAGGTAGTTATGACGCCTGCTGCATATACTTATCTCGATTTTTACCAGGGAGATCAATACCTGGAAAACGCTATTTTTTCGGTAAACCGCTTGAGCACAACTTTTCAGTTCAATCCTATCCCTAAGGGGATTAAAGAGGAGAATGTAATGGGTGGGCAGGGGAGTTTGTGGACAGAGCAGGTGCCTAATGAGCGTAAGCTACAAGCTATGACCTGGCCCAGGGCTTTTGCATTAAGTGAAACCCTGTGGAGTGGCCCTGCTAAGCGTAGCTGGAGCAATTTTATTGATCGGGTAGAGTCGCATTTGCCTGTTCTAGATAAGGATACGGTCAACTATTCAAGGTATTTTTATGATGCCATAGTTTCCGGTGTTCGTGGTGCAGATAAAACGCTTTTGATCAATCTGTCTACTGAGATTGAGGGACTGAAGATTTATTATTCTTTTGATGATACGGATCCGGATCCATATTATCCTGTATATGCGGGGATTCCTTTAAGTATTCCTAAGGGTGCGCAGAATATACGTGTAATTACATATCGTAACGGTGTGCAGGTAGGTAGGTTAATGAAAATTCCGGTTACGGAACTGGAGAGAAGGACTCCTGTTAAGTAAGTAAATTCTCTGTAGTTAATGTTGTTGGTGCTTTTTCTTTTGTCGGGTAGGTATTTGAGATGCTTTTAAAAATATTTTAATAAAACTCTTTGATTGTTTTTAATTTATTTAATAAAGTTATTATATTTACTGGCAAACCAAACCATTATGAACTTAAAATCAAACTTTGCGCTTATTCTTATTGCGGCTGCGACTTTGATGTCTGCATGTAGTAAATCTAAAAAAGAAGTGGGTTCCGGTCCTGAGGAGCCTGTTGTGGTTGTTGATTCCACTCCATTAATTAGCTTATCTTCTAGCTGGAAAAAAGCTGTTCACCTGATGGCAGATTTTCCAAATGGAATTCAGGTTTACATGAATACCACCCCATTCAACGGAAAAGCCTTAGTTGCCTATTGCGTCGTTTTTGATCCTAAATCAGGTCTGGAGCTTAAGCCGGTAACGGCAACAGCAAATAAAAAAGTGTCTGCTTTTTATACAGAAGAAACAGGGTTTAGGTATGCCTGTATTAACGGAGGGTTCTTCGGGACGAATACGTCTTATAGTCTTGCCATGTACAAAGGTGCTATAAACGCTATTAATATTAAGTCATTAACGCGTACACTTAATGGTGCTAATGCGACTTATTATCCTACCAGAGCTGCTTTTGGAATTTCAGAAGAAGGTGTGCCGGATGTAAGTTGGATTTATCATGTGGGTACTGGAAATGGAACGATATATTCTTATCCCGCTCCTGCTGCAAATCTGATTAATACCGCGCCGAAGCCAGTGCCAACTGCTACATTACCTGCAGGCGGAGCAATCTGGAATGTTAAAGCGGCAATTGGAGGTTCTCCAATGCTAATTAAGGATGATAAGATTAACATAACAGATAAAGAAGAATTAATCGATATTGATAACACTTCATCTCGTGCACGTTCAGCTATCGGCTATACTAAAAATAATATGATTGTACTTCTTGCTGTAGAAGGAAATATTACTAATGGAGGGGCCGGCTTAAATCTAGCTGAGTTAGCTCAGTTGATGAAAGAGATGGGGTGTGTAGGTGCGGTAAACTTAGATGGAGGAGGCTCTACATCTATGACTGTGCGTGCAAAGCCAACTGTTAAGCCTTCAGATGGTGCGGAAAGGCCGGTTATGACTGCGCTGATTATTAAGAGGAAATAGCCTGCAGATATTCTATAAATACAAAAAACAAATTACACGATTCAAAAATGATTGCATTCTACTTAAAGAATTATTTTTTTAATGCTCTTCTACTGGTTTCTCTTGTTTCAGCACTCCCTGCTGAATCTAAAGAGTATCATACCCAATTATTAGTTGTTGGTGGTGGCGCAAGTGGAACCACTGCTGCAATACAGGCCTCGAGAATGGGGGTTAAAACCTTAGTTATAGAGGAAACAGAATGGCTGGGCGGAATGTTGACTTCGGCTGGAGTTGCTGCTATCGATGGTAATCATCAAATGCCTTCTGGCTTATGGGGTGAATTCAGACAAAAGCTTTATGATTATTATGGTGGACCAAAAGCAGTAGAAACTGGATGGGTAAGCAACACCTTGTTTGAGCCATCAGTAGGAAATAGAAAGTTAAAAGAATTAGCTCAAAACCCTAATCTGACAATCTGGTATAAAGCAGAATGGAAAAACATTACACGTAACGGGACTAAATGGACAGTTGAAACGTATGTGAAAGGGAAACGTACCCTTGTAACTGCGGATCTGATCATTGATGCTACTGAATTAGGGGATGTAATGGGCTTTTTAAAAATTCCTTATCGCATTGGTATGGATAGCCGATTTGATACCGGCGAATCTTTCGCTCCTGAAAAAGCTAACAATATTATTCAGGATCTAACCTATGTTGTAGTGCTTAAAGATTTTGGTAAGAACGCAGATAAAACGATTGCTAAACCAGCTGGATACGATCCAAAAGTGTTTGAATGTTGCTGCGACGTTACTGATCCTTCAGCTGATGCCAGTCATAAACGTTCAATCGATTGTAACCAAATGATCACCTACGGTAAATTGCCGAACAACAAGTATATGATCAACTGGCCTAAATGCGGAAATGATATTTACCTGAATATCATAGAGCTGAGTAAAAAGGATAGGGAAGCAGCACTTAAAGAAGCTAAATTACACAGTTTAAGATTTATTTATCACCTGCAAGCAAAGCTTGGATTTAAGCATTTAGGTATCGCTGATGACGAATTCCCTACAGCCGACAGGTTGCCGATGATCGCTTATCATAGGGAAGCAAGAAGATTAGATGGTAAAGTTACTTTAACTGTTAACGATATTACTGCACCTTATCAGCAAAAAACTAGTCTATATCGGACCGGGATTGCAATTGGAGATTATCCGATAGATCACCATCACTTAAAAAATCCTGAAGCTCCTCAAATTGATTTTATAAATATCAAAGTTCCTGCTTATAATATACCACTGGGTGCTTTGGTTCCTAAAAATGCAGACGGAATTATTGTTGCTGAAAAAAGCGTTAGTGTGACAAATATTGTCGCAGGTGCCAGTAGGTTACAGCCTGTAGTATTGACCATTGGTCAGGCGGCAGGAGCATTGGCTGCGGTTGCCATAAAAAATAATCAACAGCCTGCTCAGGTAAATATTCGTCAGGTGCAGATGGCCTTATTGGAAAGCAAAGCTTACCTGATGCCTTTTATTGATGTAAAACCTGAAGATAAGGATTTTGTAGTCATGCAAAAAATTGGAGCAACGGGAATTCTAAAAGGAACGGGAATACCTTATAAATGGGCCAATCAAACCTGGTTTTATCCCGAGCAGCCGGTTAATGAATATACTTTGATTGAAGGATTTAAATCTTTCTACCCCGTAATGACTGATCTTTTCCCTTCGGGAAAACTGGTAAATGCCGCATTTGCTGCAAAGCTATTTTCTTCTGTTTCAAAAAAAGATATTAATCTTTCAGCCGTATCGCAAGTAATTAATGAACGTATTGCCAGACAAAATGTGGGTGAAGAAACTGTTTTGTCAAGGCGGATACTTTCTGTATTGATAGACCATTTTTTAAATCCTTTTGCTCAGGAAATCGATTTTAATGGATCACCCAAACTCAAATAAACAAACGTATTTTAAATCTAACCAATTAACAGTATGCAACAAATTTTTACTAAAAAGAAGGAGTGGCTCCTCAGTGGGATAAGCCTTATCCTTTTGATGTGCATTTCTATGGCGTCCCTGGCGCAAATCCGAACGGTTACCGGTGTTGTAACCGATGTGAAAGGTGATCCTCTGGTGGGGGTGACTGTTCAGATAAAGGGTACTAAAACAACAGTGAATACTTCTTCTAGCGGAAGTTTTAGCATTAAGGTTTCACAGGGGAATCAGGCTTTAGTGTTTAGTTATATTGGTTACGAGCCAAAGGAGGCAGTTGTAGGACAAAATGCAAGCCTTAAAGTAGTTTTGCAGGAATCGGTCTCGCAGCTAAATAATGTAGTTGTTATAGGTTATGGTACAGCCAAAAAAGGAGATCTGACGGGATCAGTAGCGAGTGTGAACGTTGCGGATTTACAAAAAGCGCCAGTAAGATCATTTGATGAAGCTTTGGCTGGCCGTGTGGCTGGGGTACAGGTGGTTTCGTCGGAAGGTGGGCCCGGTGGTAGTGTAGACATTGTAATTCGCGGAGGTAATTCCATTACACAAAACAACTCTCCATTGTATGTTGTTGACGGATTCCCTATGGAAGATGTAAATAATGTTGGCTTAAATGCTTCAAATCCGATTTCATCGATCGATCCTTCAGATATAGAATCTATAGATGTATTAAAGGATGCTTCCGCTACCGCTATTTATGGCGCAAGGGGTGCTAATGGTGTTATCGTAGTAACCACCAAACGTGGTAAAATAGGCCTGCCTACAATTAGTTACAATACGTATTTCGGCTTGCAGCATAACAACAAGAGAATGGAGTTGCTCAGTCCTTATGAATATGTAAAGCTTCAGTATGAGATTGATCCGATAACAACTAAAAAGTTGTATCTGAACAAATTGAATGAAATTGAAAACACAGAGATACCATTAGATTATTATAAAGGAGTTAAAGGGATAAATTGGGAAGACCAGATCATGCGTACCGCACCTATGCAGAATCATAACTTAAGTTTAAACGGCGGTACAGAAAAAACAAAGTACAGTATTTCTCTTTCTTATTTTGATCAGGATGGGATTATTATCTATTCAGGTTTTAATCGTTTACAAGGGAGAATTACACTTGATCAGCAGGTAAATGATAAGCTTAAAATAGGAGTTAATACCAATTATTCTACAATAAAACGTTTCGGTACACCACCGTCACAGTCCACCTATCAAAATCAGCTTAATTTATTGTACAGTGTGTGGGCTTACAGACCTATAACAGGTTTTAATTCATCTGCTAATCTTATTGATGTTCCACAAGATCCTGAAATTGACCAGGGGCCTTCAGAATTTCGCTTTAATCCAATATTTACAACAAAAAATGAATTACGTCAGGATGTTGGAGAAACATTTATGGTTAATGGCTACGCCGAGTATGCAATTATGCCTAACTTAAAGTTGAAAGTTAGTGCAGGTGCAACAAAAGGTACTACTCAATATGAGACTTTTAATAATTCAGGTAGTAGAACGGGTAATCCAAGTACAAATAATAAGGTAAACGGAGGGATTGCCATTTATAATTCAATGAGCTGGTTGAATGAAAATACCTTGGCCTATCATAAAAAGTTTAATGACGATCATATTCTTGATGCTGTTGGTGGATTTACCATGCAGGGCGGAAAAGGCAGATCATTCGGGGCTACTGCAAAATTACTTCCAAATGAAGGCTTAGGTTTAAGTGGATTAGATGAAGGTGTTCCTTTAGCGATACAATCAACCAGTACAAACAATACCCTTTCTTCCTTTTTAGGTAGGGCAAACTATACTTTTAAGTCTAAATACCTTTTTACAGCTTCGTTCAGGGCTGATGGATCTTCAAGGTTTATCAACAACAAATGGGGATATTTTCCTTCGGGATCTTTTGCATGGAAGCTTGGTTCAGAGCCTTTCATGAAACAGTTAAAATTTATTTCTTCGGCTAAATTAAGAACCTCTTATGGTTTTACAGGAAATAACGGTATTGGAGACTTTTCTGCTTATTCCAGCTTTGTCGTTCCATTGTCAGCAGGATATTCATTCGGAAACCAGTTGGTAAACGGAAGCTATTCCGCCAGTATGGGAAATGCTGATCTGCGCTGGGAAAAAACGGAGCAGACAGATATAGGTCTGGACTTCGGTTTATTCAAGGACCGCGTAACTTTTGAAATCGATGCTTATCGTAAAAATACCAGCGATCTATTGTTAAATGCCAGTTTGCCGACCAGTACGGGTTATATCAAACAATTTAATAACATTGGTAAGGTTAGAAATGAAGGATTGGAGTTTACGGTTAATGGAACTCCTGTACGTACTAAAGATTTTAAATGGTCCACAAATTTTAACATTTCGTTTAACAGAAATAAAGTGTTGGAATTGGCTGAAAATGAATTGACACTAACTTCCGTTCAGGCATGGGGAGCGGGTTGGGAGGATCTTCCGGGTTATATCGCTAAATTGAACAAACCGGTGGCTCAGTTCTATGGCTATGTATGGGAAGGTGTTTATAAATACAGCGACTTTAATCAGTTAGGGCCAAATAGCTTTATCTTAAAAGATAATATTACTGCCAATGGGGAGACCAGGCCAAATGTGCAACCTGGAGATATCAAGTACAAAGACCTAAATGGTGATCTTGTGATTGATGCGAACGATAGAACAGTTATCGGAAACCCGCTTCCGATTCATACCGGTGGTTTTTCAAACAACTTTACCTATAAGAACTTTGACCTGAATGTTTTTTTTCAATGGTCTTATGGTAATGACATTTATAATGCAAACCGTTTGGCCCTGGAAACAGGTATGCTAATTAATACAAATCAGTTTGCTTCATATGCGAACAGATGGTCTCCTTCGAATCCTGATTCTAATATGCCGGGTGTAAGAGGAACTACAAATATGGCTTACTCAACGCGTGTGGTAGAAGACGGTTCATTCATCAGATTAAAAACAGTACAGTTGGCTTATATGCTTCCTGCAGACTTTTTGAAACGTATAAAAATCAAAAGTGCAAAAGTTTACATGGCTGCGCAGAACATCATTACATGGTCTAATTATTCAGGATATGATCCTGAAGTATCTGTTAGGAGGACTGCCCTTACCCCTGGGTTTGATTATTCTGCTTATCCGCGTGCATTTACTGCAACACTTGGTCTAAATGTGAATTTTTAAATTAATTAGCAATGAAACGTATTATAACATATAGTCTATTGGTATCTGCATTGTCACTTGGTGGATGCGCTAAATTTTTGGATACTGCTCCCACTGATTTTATATCACCTGTAAATTATTTTAAAACAGAAACAGATATCAACACGGCACTTGCTGGAGTTTATGATGTGTTAGGTAAGAGCGGTACTTATGGCAGAACTTTTCATTTTGAGAATGATCAGAGTGATGAATGGTTTGACTCAAGAAGTACTGTGACAACAGGTTTACAAATAGGTAGCATCACGACATCTGATCTTACAGTAAGTACAGCATGGACTTTGCTTTACAGTGGCGTAGCCAGGGCAAACGTGTTTCTGGAGAATGTGGATAAAGCCGAAATGGATGCTAAAAAGAAGTCCATTGCAAAAGGTGAAGCCATGTTTTTAAGGGCTTATTATTATTTTTTATTGGCTAACAATTGGGGTGATGTGCCTTTGCGACTTACTTCCACAGCTTCTGTTAAGGAGGCAAGTTTTAAAAATACTCCTGTAAAAGAAGTCTTTGATTTTATTGTAAAGGATATGGAAACGGCTGCAGGATTGGTTGGTGAAAGCAGTGCATATGCTTATAACAGTAGAGTCACCAAAACAGTTGTCTGGGGTATTTTAGCCAGAGTTAACCTGAAAATGGCAGGGGCACCGATAAAAGAAACTGAAAGGTTTGCTGAAGCAAAAAAATGGGCGCAACTGGTAATAGCTGATGGTGGCCATAGGTTAAATCCTGATTATGCGAATGTTTTCATAAAAATGTGTCGGGATGAGTATGACACTCAGTATAGAGAAAGTATGTGGGAGGTAGAGTTTAATAAACTAGCTACCGGCGGACAGGAAGAAGAAGGATCTATTGGCAGTATCAATGGAATCGGTAATACTGATAGGCTTTTTGGATATAGTTATGGTATTCCTCATGCTACGGAAAGTTATTATAATCTATTTGATCCATTAGACAATAGAAGAGACTGGTCTATTAGCCCATATCGGTATGCAACAGTAAATTCGGTGCCTAATTCTAAGGTGAATTTTACTTCTACGGAGATATACAATAGGTTTAATGCAAAATGGAGAAGAGAATATGAAACAGCCGTGCCTAAAAATGTTGGTACAACACCTATAAACTTTCCTATGCTTCGGTATTCAGATGTATTGTTAATGTTTGCCGAAGCAGAAAATGAGGTTAATGGACCTACAAATGATGCTATTAATGCAGTTAACCTGGTTAGAAGAAGGGCCTACGGCGTTGATTTGAATGGTCGGGTTATTAAAAGTGTTACAGTGACCAACGAAGGATCTGGTTATACATCTATTCCAACTATTACCATTTCTGGTGGTGGTGGAACGAATATGATGCTTTTACCTGTTATTTCAGGTGGTAAGGTAATCCGGGTGGATATTTTATCAAGGGGAGTGGGGTTTACGGCGGCACCAACGATCACCTTGAGCGGTGGTGGCGGTACAGGAGCAACAGTTACAGCAACAATTACTTCTCCTACTGAGTATTTACTACCTGCTGTTGCTGATAAAGCTGAATTCCGTGCCGCAATCAGAAAAGAACGCTCTCTTGAGTTGGGATACGAAGGGCTCAGGAAGTTTGACCTGATCCGTTGGGATATTTATGTAGAAACAATGGAATCACTGGCTAACGTAATTCGTTTGACGGCTCCAAGTGGTTATAAGTTTGCAGCAGTATATGCTCAGAATGCAGCTGATGCAAGGAATGTTTTGTTACCTATTCCATCGAGCGAGATGATGCTCAATAAGCTTATTATTCAAAATAAAGGTTGGTAATTCATATTTATAGATAAATAATGATGAAAAATAGAAAATATCTTGTAGGTCTGGCTGTATTACCTTTCCTCGCATTTTGCACCAAAGATGATGTGCAAACTCCTTCTTTTGATATTACTGTTGAAGCAAGGGAGTATAAAATTAATGATTCGGTAAGGTTTATTATAAAGGATGCACCTGATGTCCTGAGCTTTTATTCAGGTGAAAAAGGGAAGGAGTATCAATACCGTGACCGCATAGTGGTTGAAGGTAGAAGAAAGGAATTAGCACTGAATACACAGATAATCTATGGAAGTCAGACGGATAACCTTAAGATTATGGTTTCCAATGATTTTACAGGTACTTATGATGAGGCTTCTGTAAAAAAAGCTACCTGGAAGGATATTACAAGTAAATTTACGTTGTCGACTTCTCCTATTAATCTTTTAGGACCAAGGGTTTCTTCAGGAAAGGTGGATATTACTGATGATATAATTGCAGGTAAGCCATTGTTCGTCGGTTTCAAATATGTTGGTTTAGCTTCTCCAGGTACAGCCTCTACACAAAGAGGCTGGAGGATTTATGGTTTTGACTTAACAACTACAGATAAAGATGGCACATCAACATCAATAGCCACACGTACCAATGCGGGATGGAGTCCTGTTAATATCATTGATGCTGTAAGTCCTACTACAGGGGCAAGTAAATGGATATATGTTGCAGATATGTTTTACTATGACCCAATGAGCAGCTTGGTAGAGTCCGAAGGTTGGTATATAACCAAAGGTTTTTTGCCAGACAATATGTCTCCGGATAAAGGAACTCCTATTAAAGATTATACGCAACGCAGAACTTCTTATGCTTACTCTTTTAAAGCTGAAGGAGAATACACCGTTACTTTCGTTGGATCTAATGTTAATTATACAGGTGAAAAGGAAGTAGTTAAGGAATTTAAGATTAAAGTCGTTAAGTAATCTTTTATAGGCCGTCAACACACACACAAATGAAACTATATTTTAAGTTAACTTTTGCCTTCTTTTTCATCTGCCTTTCCGGGCAGATGAAAGCAACAGGTTCATGGTGTCCTATTTATTACCAAGCGCTTCAACTGTCATGAAAAAAAGAGAAGAGGCATTAGATGCACTGAGAGGATTGGCCATACTGCTTATGGTATTGTCGAGCAGTATTTCTTTTGGAATACTGCCTGCATGGATGTACCATGCTCAGGTGCCGCCGCCATATCACGTTTTTAAACCGGAATTGCCGGGAATAACCTGGGTAGATTTAGTATTCCCATTCTTTCTGTTTACTATGGGCGCGGCAATTCCGTTAGCCTTGCAAAAGAAATTGACTGAGCAATCAGTCTTAAAAACAGTAGGACAGCTTATTCAGCGTTACGCACTTTTGGTTGTATTTGCCCTATTTACATTTTATGCCCGCGCATGGGTAATGAGTGGTACGCCCGGGTGGAAAGAGCATCTGTTGTCTATCGGTTGCTTTTTTGTACTTTTCCTGATGTATGCCCGCTTTAATAGTTTAAAAAATAAAGCGCTTAGCTTGGGGATTAAAATTGTTGGCTTTGCTCTGGCAGCCGCCTTTTTATACTTGTATCCCTTTAAAAATGGATTTAGTTTAGGTTCCAGTGATATTATCATTATTGTATTGGCCAATATGGCTTTTTTTGGAACGCTGATCTGGTGGCTTACCCGCAATCAACCGCTATTGAGAATTGGTATTTTACCATTGATAATGGCCATATTACTTACCGCTAAAGATGCAGGTACCTGGAATAGCGCTTTTTTTAACTGGTCGCCGTTACCATGGATGTATAAGTTTTATTACCTGAAATATTTGTTTATCGTACTACCGGGCACATTTGCCGGTGAATGGTTACTCAATAGAAGTGCTTCGCCAATTCAGGATTTGGTACCCGGAGCGAAAGCCAAGTTATTAAGCGTAGGTATGCTGTGCTGGGTTTTATTAATCTGTAATGTGGTTTGCTTATACATGAGATGGCTGGTTCCTAATTTATTTATTAGCGCTGCGTTATCGCTGCTATTACTGCGGCAATTAAAAAGATTGGGTGAAGGCAGCGATAAAGTGCTCTTTACCAAATTTGCCAATGCCGGAGTTTACCTGCTTATACTAGGTCTGTTTTTCGAGGCTTTTGAAGGTGGCATTAAAAAGGATATATCTACTTTTAGTTACTATTTCTTAAATACCGGATTGGCTTTCCTTGTCCTGTTATCCTTTACTATTTTTGAGCGATTGGGTTATATCTCGGCCATCATTACTTATTTGGGTAATAATGGTAAAAACCCGATGGTAGCTTATACTGCCGGAAATTTATTGCTAATTCCACTATTAAAGCTTGCCGGTACTGATGTATATTTAGACAACGTAGCAAGCTTACCTGCGGGAGGATTCTTAAGAGGCTTAATATTTACGGGAGTAGTATCGCTCATTACTTTGTACTGTACGCGCGCCAAGCTTTTCTGGAAAACCTAATCAACCTGAATTAATAAAAACAAAACAAACCATACCGTGTCAAAACTTAAAAATATAAGCCCTATTTATTGGATTCCTGCAACCTGGTTTGCTATGGGATTGCCATTTGTAGCATTATCAGGTGCAAGTTCTATCATGTACAAAAACATGGGGATTTCTGATACTCAAATTGCATTCTGGACTTCCCTGATTATGTTCCCATGGACGATTAAACCTCTTTGGGGTCCATTTTTGGAAATGTATAAAACAAAGAAGTTTTTCGTTTATACTACCCAGATCCTTACCGGTTTATTGTTTGGTCTTTTGGCTTTGACCTTACAGATGGACCATTTTTTTAGTTTCTCTATAGCCATTTTGACCATGATCGCCTTAAGTGGATCTACTCATGATACGGCGGCTGATGGAGTATATTTAAATGAATTGAGTCCAAAGCTTCAAGCCAAATTTGTAGGCTGGCAAGGTGCTTTTTATAACATTGCAAAAGTTTTCTCTGGTGGTGTTCTGGTATATTTTGCGGGACAGCTAGAAAAAGAGATTGGTATTCATAATGCCTGGATGATCGTGATGTTTGCTTACGGGATTATTATGGTTTTACTCGGATTGTATAACATGAGAGTTCTACCTGCCGGGAATGAAACACCAAAAGTTAGCTCTGTTAAAGAAGGGTTTGTTACCTTAAAAGATGTTGTGATTACCTTTTTTCAAAAGAAAAATATCTGGTATAGTCTGTGTTTCATAGTCTTTTATCGTTTTGCAGAAGGACAAGCCATAAAAATTGTTCCTTTATTCTTCAAAGCATCGCGAGAATCCGGAGGATTAGGTTTAAGCACATCGGAGATTGGTCTGCTTTACGGAGTTTTTGGATCAATCGCTTTCGTATTGGGTTCTATCGTTGCAGGATACTATGTTTCCAATAAGGGCTTAACAAAAAAAACACTGCTTATTTTGTGTGCCTTTTTTAACCTGCCATTTGCTGCTTACGCCTTTCTGGCGATAGCGATGCCTCATGATCTGTATATTATCGCATCAGCAGTGGCCATAGAATATTTTGGTTATGGTTATGGCTTTGTGGGACTGATCTTATTTATGATGCAAAACATAGCACCAGGTAAATATAAAATGGCCCACTATGCTTTTGGTAGCGGCTTAATGAATTTAGGATTCATGATTCCTTCGATGATTAGCGGTTTACTTAGCGATTATTTAGGTTATAAGGAATTTTTTATCTGGGTATTGATTGCTACAATTCCGGCCTTTATCGTAACCTGGTTGGTGCCATTGATGCCGGCGGAGACTGAGACTGAAGAAGAAGCTGAAAATGTAGAAGAAGTGACAGCTTAAAGAGATCCATACATTAACAAAGATTTATAATGAAGAGATTTTTTATTGGTTTATTACTAGCATTGCCATTTTATGTAAGTGCTCAGCAGCAAGTCGAAATTGACAGCAGCTATGCCAATGGCCATTATTTACAAAGACTGGAGTTTTTTAAGAAAATGCCCGACAAGAAAAATGAAATTGTTTTTCTGGGAAATAGCATTACTGAAGGTGGAAAATGGCAGGAACTTGTTCCCTCGAAAAATGTCATCAACAGGGGGATTAGCGGTGATGTAACTTACGGCATAATCGCCAGGATGGACGAGGTGTTAGCTTCGAAACCTGCAAAAGTCTTTATGCTCATTGGTATCAATGACATGAAGCGTGGTACACCGCAGGAGGTTATTCTTAATAATTATAAGAAAATCATCAGTATGGTTAAGAAGCAATCTCCAACTACAAAATTATACTTGGAGAGTATACTGCCAGTTAATAAAGCGATGCTTCCGGCATCTTATGCCAGGTTGTCTAATGCAGCTATCCTGGAAATGAATGTGCAGCTAAGGGCCATCGCTAATGAGCAGCAATTAACCTATGTAAATCTACACGATGTATTTGCAGGAAAAGATGGTGAATTAAAGAAAGAGTTGAGTATAGATGGCCTGCATTTAAAATCGGCTGCCTATATTTTATGGGCCGATTATTTAAAGAAAAATCATGAATTGTAATATGATCAAGATAAGAATGTTTATGGCTGCATGTTGTTTGTTAGGGACATCAGGTGTAGCAAATGCGCAAAATGCAGTAAAGATTGATAGCAATTATGCCAATTACTATTACAAGCAAAGGGTGGAGTATTTTAATAAAATGCCCCATGTAAAGAATGAAATTGTTTTTTTAGGAAATAGCATTACTGAGCGCGGCGAATGGCAGGAAATTTTATCCGGTTATCGCTACCCGATTGTAAACCGTGGGGTAGGTGGAGATAATTCGTTCGGGATATTGGCCAGAATGGATGAGATACTGGCCGCCAAACCGAAGGCTATTTTTCTGATGGATGGAATTAACGATCTGTTTAGAAACCTACCTAATGAAGTGAGTATTTACAATTACAAAAGGATCATCAGAAAGATCAAAAAGGACTCGCCTAAAACAAAGATCTATATAGAAAGCGCTTTGCCTATCAATGAAGAAATGACCAAAGAACCGTACACCAAAGGGCGTAGTAAAATGGTGCCGGTATTGAACGAAAAAATTAAAAAGCTGGCTGAGGAAGAAAGGATTACCTATATCAATATCGTCCCTCTTTTTGCAGATGAGAACGGAAATCTAAGAAAAGAAGTTACGATGGATGGTGTACACCTTAAGGCCAGCGCATATATTGACTGGGTAGCTTACCTAAAAGAACTAAAATATTTATGAGGATAACCGGAACCTTTTTAGATGAGATCTCGCACGATATTCCCCATCAAAACTGGGGAAGAGCAGAATGGGATAGAGACTTTGCACATATGAAGTCTGTTGGCATAGACACTGTAATCATGATCAGGAGTGGATACCGACGTTTCATCACGTATCCTTCTACTTACTTGCAGGATAGTTTTGGCTGCTACCGTCCGCCTGTCGATCTGGTTGAATTGTTTTTGCAACTGGCAGATAAATATAACATGAAGTTTTATTTCGGATTGTATGACAGTGGTAAATACTGGGACAGCGGAAACCTTCAGCATGAAATAGATTCAAACCGATATGTAATTGATGAGGTTTGGAAGCAATATGGTCATTACAAAAGCTTCGGCGGCTGGTACCTGAGTATGGAGATCAGCAGAAGGACGAAGGGGGCCACTGAAGCTTTCAGAACACTTGGACAGCAATGTAAAGATGTGAGTGGTGGTTTACCAACGCTCATCTCACCATGGATAGACGGCAAAAAGGCAGTAATGGCAGCTTCGTCTGAATTGACCAAGCAGGATGCCGTGTCTTTGCGGGAGCATGAGCAAGAATGGGGAGAGATATTCCAGGGGATACAGGGTGCGGTTGATGCTGTAGCCTTTCAGGATGGACATATCGACTACCATGAACTGGATGATTTTTTTGCAGTGAATAAAAAGATTGCCGATCAGTATGGATTGCAGTGCTGGACCAATGCAGAGAGTTTTGATAGGGATATGCCTATTAAGTTTCTACCAATAAAATTTGAAAAGCTTCGGTTGAAACTGGAAGCTGCAAGAAGAGCAGGGTACGACAAAGCCATTACTTTTGAGTTTTCACATTTTATGAGCCCGCAATCTGCCTACCCGCAGGCTGGCCATTTATTTAACCGATACAAAGAATACCTAGAAGAACTATAATAATTTGAATGACGCGATGAAGAATTACAGTGAAATTTACGAACAGGAATTAACAGATAACGTGATTCCGTTTTGGATGAAATATTCAAAAGATGAAGTGGCAGGTGGATATTTTAACTGTCTGGATCGCTTTGGGAATGTTTATGATACAGATAAGTTCATGTGGCTGCAAGCCAGAGAAGTGTGGACTTTCGCTACTTTATATAATGAACAGGAGGCCAAACCTGAGTGGTTGGAAATGGCTAAACATGGTGCCGACTTTATAGAAAAGCATGGCCGTGATGCAGAAGGGAATTGGTATTTCTCATTGGACCAGTCGGGCAAACCATTGGTGCAGCCCTACAATATCTTTTCTGATTGTTTTGCAAGTATGGCTTTTGCAGCGCTTTACAAAGCTGATCCGCAAGAAAAATATGCTCAAATTGCAAAGGATACGTTTAACAACATCTTAAAACGTCAGGCAAATCCAAAAGGGAAATACAACAAAGCATATCCAGGTACCCGTAATCTAAAGAACTTTGCTTTGCCTATGATCCTGAGTAATTTATCGCTGGAGATGGAGCATTTGCTGGATAAACAGACCGTAGATGATCTGCTTAAAGCTGTTATCCATGAGGTGATGGAGGTTTTTTATCAGAAGGATAGTGGTTTGATTTTGGAAAACGTAAACCTGGATGGTTCGTTTTCAGATTCTTTTGACGGCCGATTGGTCAATCCTGGGCATACCATTGAAGCCATGTGGTTTATGATGGATCTAGGTGTTCGCTTAAATGATCAAAAATTAATAGAAAAGGCTACTGAAATTGCCCTTCATACGCTCGAGTATGGCTGGGATAAAGAGTTTGGCGGTATCTTTTATTTTATGGATATCAAAAACCAACCACAGCAACAGTTGGAATGGGACCAGAAGTTATGGTGGGTACATCTTGAAGCCTTGGTTTGTATGGCTAAAGGATATGAATTAACAGGAAGAGAAGAATGTAAAGTCTGGTTTGATAAGCTACATGATTATACCTGGGATCGCTTCAGAGATCCTGAACATGGAGAGTGGTTTGCTTATCTGAACAGAAGAGGAGAGGTGCTGCTTCCATTAAAAGGTGGTAAATGGAAATGTTGCTTTCACGTACCACGTGCGTTGTTCCAGGTGTCTAAAACGTTTGCAAAAATAACAGCGTGAAAAATTTAATATTAGGGCTGATCATTACTCCCGTTTTTGCGTTATACGATGTAAACCATGATCAAAAGTCAATTAATGTCAGGGATACTATTCCTAAAGGCTTTTCTTTTCTTAAAGATGAAGTAAAGCCCGACGGAACGAAGCCTTGTTTCAATGGCGCTTATTACAGAAAAGCGGTCTCAAGTAAAGATGTGTGGATTGGTATTTCAGGAACTGTAGTTTTACCCAAAATAGCATTTGATGCCTCCAGAAAAAATGACGAGAAGTCGGGACAGTTTTTAGATAACCCTTCTGTTTATATGGGAGGGAGTATGAATGAACAAGAAACGGATGTGGGTATGACCTGGGCGGTAGTTAAGGACGAGAAAGGGAATATTAGTGATGAAAGGAAGTCTTTCAGACCATTTTTTAGAAGGGCATCTTATCCGAAAACAGGGCAGAAAGACATATGGCAGAATGCTCCGGCAAGTAAGGAGTTTTACTGGTATCCGGGCGAAGAAATTAAAATGTCTGTACGGGTTATAAGTGATGGTAAGCTGAGGTTTATTGTGGAAGGGGCTGGGAAACGTTATGAGGCTAATTTTGAAAGCGATGGGTACAAGATGAACGGAGTAGGAGAGTTTAAACGCGTAAATGCTATAGATCAGGTTAGAAATGAAGGAAAAGCAGCGCAGCCTACTAAAACACGTGTGGAAAATGCGGTGTGGAAAGAAACGAATTTATTCAGAATGCAAAATGGAAAAGTGATACAGGTACCCCTCCATAAAGATAGATTTACTGATATGCGTTGTCCTGATGTTAAATATTTCAATATAACATCCAATAAAAAGCAACAAAAGATAGGGGCCGAAACTATTAATATTTACGGTAATCCACATTAATATATTAACCGTTGCCGCAATCATATAATTGATACATTCAATAGGAGTGCAATTGATTAATCATTATTAACTTTGCGGCAACACTAACTAATATATTATCATATGAAAAGAACAGTTTATCTGCTGTTGTGCGTAATGTTACTGTCTTTCGCCAATACAGTGAAAGCAGATGAAGGGATGTGGATCCCAATGCTGATAGGTAAGAACTATGAGCAAATGAAAAAACAAGGCTTTAAGCTAACAGCTAAAGATCTTTATAATGCAAATGGTTCCAGTTTAAAAGATGCCATCGTTCATTTCGGTGGTTTTTGTACTGGGGAGATTGTATCTGATAAAGGATTAATCTTTACCAATCACCATTGCGGTTATGATGCGATCGCTTCTAATTCAACCGCTCAGAATAACATTTTAGATAATGGTTTCTACGCTAAAAATTACGGAGAAGAAAAACCTATCTCTGGTTTATTTGTTCGCTTTTTACAAAGAATGGAAGATGTAACTGCTAAAGTAAACGAAGCGACTAAAGGCTTAAATGGTGCAGAAAAAGAATCTAAAATGACGGAAGCATTTAATGCTATCGCAAAGGCAGCAACTACTAACCCTAATTTAGAAGCCAACGTTAAGGATTTTTATAAATCCAATCAGTTTATCCTTTTTGTGTACGAGCGTTTTGATGATGTTCGTTTAGTAGGTACGCCTCCACAAAACATTGGTAAATATGGTGGTGACACCGACAACTGGGAATGGCCACGTCAAACAGGAGATTTTTCTGTATTCCGTGTTTACTCTTCAACTGGCAACCAGCCTGCGAAATACAATGTTCAGAATGTTCCTTACAAACCTAAGAAGTTCCTTCCAATCTCTTTAAAAGGAGTGAAAAATGGTGATTTTTCTATCGTTTATGGATACCCTGGACGTACAGACAGATACCTGACATCTTATGGAGTTGATCTGGCTACTGAAAAAGTAAGTCCTACTATCGTTAAACTTCGTGATATCCGCTTAAAAGCATGGAAAGCTGAAATGGATAAAGATGTAAGTCTGCGTTTAAAGTTATCTTCTAAATATGCTCAGATTGCTAATTACTGGAAGTACTTCATTGGGCAAACAGAACAGCTAAAACGCTTAAAAGTTGCTGAAGCTAAAAGAACAGAAGAAAAAGCGTTTACACAATGGGCCTCGCAAAAAACAGAATTTGCAGGCTTAATGGAGCAATACGATCAGATCTATGCTGCGATTGATCCTATCTCTGTACAACGTACTTATATCAACGAGGGCTTCATGGCTTCTCAATGGGCTGCTAATGCACCTAATATTGGTAAGGCCTTAATCAGTCTGACTAAGAAAAAAGACGATGCTGCCTATGTTAAGCAGATTCAAGGTAACCTGAGCAATGCAATAGCTGCTTATGAGGAAACTTATACTGAAGTTGCTGACAAGAAAATCTTTGCTCAGATTCTTGCTTCATTCTATAAAGATGTTCCTGTAAAATCACAGCCTAAGTTCTTCGCAGAAATCGCAGAGAAATACTGGTCAGGGAATCCTGAAGCTACTTTTGAGAAATTCACCAATTATCTTTGGGATAATAGTAACCTGATTAAGCCTGAGAAACTGAAAGCCTTTATCGCTTCTAACCCTTCAGCCGAAGCTGTTGCTGCAGACCCGGGATATCAATATGCTTTGAATATCATCCCTGCAGAGTACATCAAAAATAACTTCGGTTCTACAGTAGCTGATTTCGAAAAGAAAAAAGCGGAACTGGATCATTTATACCTGAAAGCTGTCCTTGAGAAGAATGCAGGTAAGATCATGTATCCGGATGCAAATTCTACCATGCGTCTTTCTTATGGAAATGTACAGGATTATTCTCCTAAGGATGGTATTGTGTATAAAACCACTACAACAATTGATGGTATTATGCAGAAGTATATTCCTGGTGACAGTGAGTTCGATTTACCGGCAAACCTGATTGAAAATTATAACAAAAAGAATTTTGGTCAGTATGGTAATGATGGTACACTAACAGTTGGTTTTATTACCAATAACGACATTACAGGCGGTAACTCAGGTTCTCCTGTTATCAATGGTACTGGTGAGTTGATCGGTATTGCATTTGATGGTAACTGGGAAGCAATGAGCGGTGATGTCGCTTTTGACAAGAAGTTTAAACGTACAATCAGTGTGGATATTCGCTACGTATTGTGGTGTATTGATGTACTAGGTGGTGCAAAGAATATTATTAATGAGTTGGAGCTTGTTAAATAAAGGGAAAAAACAGCCGTTCTCTTCAAGAGCTGCATTACTTCGCTGAAGAAACGAAGAACGCTGAGGCTCTTTCAGAGAAGGTAATTTTTTTGGTAAAGCAGGGTGGCCAGGCAAGATGATTGTCTGGCCATTTTGTTTGTGGAAGTTTTTTTTTATTTTTTTGACGCTCATGTTCTTGTAAGCCATTCCGATTAATTGTTCATTTTCCTCTTCAAAAGTTGTTTTTCATTAAGTAAGATGTTATTTGTCTGTATAATTGATAATGAAGGTTAGATTTTATTTTTTATTATAAAGATTATGAAAATATAACGTTGTGTTAATATTAATTGATTTTGATTTTAAATTTGATAGTTAAGTTTTTCCTGCTTTAAACTTTGCTGGGTTGTGTTTTTGAGGTTTTATGAAGAATTAATCAAAATAAAATCAAATCTTTTTAATTTTATTAGTAAATAAAATTAAAAAGATTTGATTTGTATGAAAAAATAATCGTTAATTAGTGTAAAATTAAATAGATATGGTTAAAGCTTTATTTCTACTTGTATTCCTGTTTTTTACATCTTTTTCTTGGGCTCAGGAAAAAACAAGAGAATTGTTTATAGCGGGATCAAATCATAATGATATGGTTAAAGTCTTATCTGTTTGCAAGCTTAAACTCTTTGTTTCTAAATTTCCTGATGAGGCTATTAAAAAGGCAAAATTAAATTCGTCAGTATTGCTATTTGCAGATGGATATCCTGAGCGTCGTCTTGCTTTAAGTCAGTCTTCTTTTAAAGCCATCCGGGATAAAAAACTTAAGGTTTATATTGAGTTCCCAAATGAAATACCAGGAGTAGCCATAGGATCAGCGTTAAATTATATTAAACTGGAACGGGGTATTGTGCATACAAATAAAATACAAGGCCTCGATTCATTAGATCTGCTGGGTTTGACTGATCATCACTATATTACTGTCAAAACACCAAATTCTTACCTCTTATTGGGGAAGGTGGCTGGATATGATAAGGCAGACTTTGGTATTTCGGATGTAGAAACGTACCCACTTCTTTTTAGACATCAGAATTTCATTATAGGTACAACTAAATTAAGTGACGCTGTTTCTTCTCGTTTTGGACCTGCTGTGTCGTGGGTGATGGTATGGAGTTTTATTTTGCAAGAGCTGGGTGTAGTATTGCCTAAAGGCAGTCTGGAGAATAATTGGATCAAAGATTTGTCTCCAAGTTATCATGCTGATGCAGCTTTACCAAAAAATGCCTTTGCAAAAAGTATACTTAGAGGAACTGATTGGTTTTACAATTCCCGGTTACTCATTCACCCCAGCTGGCAGGATACATTTTTGAAAAGAACATCAAAAGATGGTGTTAAGGTGGTTTATCCACCAATTGCTAAAACCGCATCTATTGGTGATGGGAAATTGGGGATAATGGAAGGACATTCTTCGTTTATCAATGCAGACGGATCTCAGCCTGTTCGCTGGTGGCTGAGAGCTGATTGTCAGGCTGAGGTGGCTTATGCCTTATCATCTTCTGCAAAAATGTTTTCAGAGGAAAAATATAGTCATACAGCCACTAATTTATTAGATCACTTGTTCAAAACATCAAATTTACGTGCAGGTGAAAGAAATGATCCTTCAAGTCCTTCGTTCGGTTTGATTGGCTGGGCGACTACAGATCCCGACGCCTATTATGGAGACGATAATGCGAGAACAATTCTGGCTGTTATCGGTGCTGCAGTAAATCTGCAATCGCCTAACTGGGATAAATATATTGTTGAAGGCATTTTGGGTAATTTCAGGACAGCAGGCAAAAACGGCTTCAGGGGGCCATGGTTTAGAGATGCGGCTATGCAAAAAACAAACTGGAAGGCTTTGGGGCAGCGTGAGATTGTAAATGTACATCCTCATTATGAGGCTTGGCTTTGGGCTTGTTATCTATGGCTTTACGACAAAACCGGTCATGAACCACTGTTGAGGAAAGCAAAAGAGGCGATTGCGATTACCATGGGGAAATATCCCGACTGGAAATGGACTAATGGTATTCAGCAAGAGTATACCAGGATGATACTGCCGTTGGCTTGGCTGGTAAGAGTTGAAAATACAGATAAACATCGCGAATGGCTCAGTTTTGTATGTGGTAAATTGTTAGAAGATCTAACCAAACATGGTGCGGTAACTGAAAAACTAGGTAAAGCTGGATTTGGAAGATATGAACGCATAGCTTCTAATGCAGAATATGGATCTAAAGAAGCGCCATTGATCTCTATAAATGGTGATCCGGTTACTGATCTGTTATACACACTCAATTTTGCTTTCTTTAGTTTAAATGAAGCCGCTGCGGCTACAGGAGAAGCTAAATATACTGATGCTACGGCACGTATTGCTGATTTTATGGTGCGTGCACAAGTGAACAGTACAAGTCATAAGGATTTGGATGGTGCTTGGTTCCGGGCATTCGATTATAAAAGGTGGGACTACTGGGCGTCAAATGCCGATTCAGGATGGGGCCCCTGGGGTACTTTAACCGGCTGGACACAAAGCTGGATCGTAAACGGACTAATTCTTAAAACGCAGAACGAAAATTTGTGGGACAACTCCAAACGTAGTTACCAAACTAATGACTTTAAAATACTGGCTCAGGAAAAAATAAAAACAATGTTAAACTAGCGATAAAAGCAATTTTACACCCTTTAAACCAAATATAATAATTATGAAAAGAACATTTACATTAAGTTTTTTCTTGATGGTTATGGTAACTTTCTGGTCTTGCTCAGATAAAATCGATATCCCGGAAAATGTACTTTCCCAACCGAAAAGTCTTACAGGGCTCCGAAAGGTTACTGTAAAGGAGAACATGGTGTTTGGAGAGACTGCTATTAAAGGCGTTGTTACTTCGGATGCACAAAGTAAGAACATTCATAATACAACGGTGATTGTACAGGAAGAGGGAAAAGATGCAGCGGTACTTCTTCAGTTGGAATCAGGAGCAGACCAGTATCCTTTAGGTGCTGAGGTGCTGATAGATCTTGCTGGCGCAATCCCTTCCATAATCAAGGGTGAACTGGTGCTTACATCATTAAAGAATACGCAGGTAAAACTAACCGGAAAAATGGTTAGTATAGCACCTAAGGTTACCAATCTTCCTACACTACTTATCAATGCCGGATATTGGGGGCCAATTTTAGTAAAGCTGGAAAAAGTTGAAATGTCTGGTGGTACAAGTGGAATTTTATCGGGTGAATTCACTTTAGATGATGGTATCGGTACGGTATTTTCAAGTATTCTTCCTGATGCTGTATTTAGTAGCAACCAGGCACCAGATTTTGTTGAAGGCTATACAGGAATTTTGAGAATACAAGATGAAAAATTCTTTATTAACCCTAGAAATCTGGATGATATACAGGTTGGACTGAAAGAACTACTGGAAGATTTTGAAGCGGCATCCAGCTCGGTGTATGATGTGAAAACACTGCAGTTTAAAACAGGTGGATGGATAGTAGACGGAGGTATTACTGCAAATAGTGCCGCTGATTTAAAAACCGGATTACAAAGTATTCGCCTGCAAGGCACTATCGATAACAATACCAGGAAAGGGATCATAACCATGGGCTTTGATGTAAAAGCAGTAAAAAGTTTAAGAATATCTCATGGCATTTACCCGGCAGCAGCCGAAACAGGTAACATTAACCCAACTAAATTAAATGTTGAAATTTCAAGAGATGGTGGAAACACTTACAGCTTATTGGAGCAATTGGAAGTAGATATCAAGTCGACAACTTTAAAAACCAATATCATTCCGGTAAATGCAGGGTTTAGCGAAAATGTAAGGTTCAGGGTTGTAAATTCTTCTACACCATTTGCCAATAAGAACAGGCCACGTATCAATATTGATGACATCATGTTTGTATTCTAATTATAGCCAAAAAAAATCTAACAAAACGAATCACAATGAAATCAAACAACTATATTCTATTTGTTGCTGCCGTGCTTTGCTTTTTTTTCCAGAAAACAAATGCTCAGCAAACCAGCCAGAGCGAATGGACAATAACAGGTAAAGTACTTACATCAGACCAAAAACCTTTGCCTGGAGTAAGCATATTGCTAAAGCGTACTAAAACTGTAACCACAACCAATACGGAGGGTATGTTTTCCATTAAAGTGCCGCAAGTGCCAGGTGAACTTGTTTATGCTTATATCGGTATGAAATCTCAGACCGTTGCTTTTCAGAAAGCGGGTACGTTTACTATTGTTCTTGAAGAAGAGAATTCTAATTTAAATGAAGTAATTGTAGTGGGCTATGGAACACAGAAAAAAGAAAACCTAACCGGAGCTGTGGATCAGGTTACTGCTGATGTTTTTAAAAACAGGCCTATAACCAATCTTGCCCAGGGCTTGCAAGGTGCAATGCCTAACTTAAATCTAACGCCGGCTGATGGTAAACCTAATCAGTCACCCGCTTTTAACATTCGTGGGGCAACATCTGTTGGACAAGGTGGGAGTGCACTTGTACTTATTGACGGGGTAGAAGGTAATCCTGCGCTACTTAACCCTCATGATATTGAAACCGTATCTATTCTTAAAGATGCAGCTTCAGCGGCTATTTATGGTGCCCGTGGTGCTTTCGGCGTGGTACTGATTACCACTAAAAAGCCAGTAAAGGATCGTACAGAAATCAACTATTCCAGTAATTATGCCGTCAAGAATCCAACAACTGTACCTAATTTCGTAACCGATGGTTACCAATGGGCTTCAATGTTTAATGAGGCGTTTTCCAGCTGGAATAATTATGCCAGCACACCGCAAAATGTCAATAAAACGCTCAGGTTTTCTCAAGAATACCTGAGTGAACTGAAGAAACGTTCATTAGACCCTTCTCTTCCCAAAACAACTGTTGATCCTGTAACCGGTGAGTATGTTTATTATGAAAATCACAACTGGATGGATGATCTTTACAAAGACCATACTTATTCGCTTGACCAAAACATCTCGGTTTCTGGTAGCAGCAACAAAACCAGTTTTTATCTAACAGGAAGATACCTGGATCAGCCGGGATTGTTCAGATACAATTCTGATGATTATAAAATGTACAACCTCCGTGCAAAGGGATCTATTGAACTCTACCCATGGTTAACACTGGGTAACAATACAGATTATTCCAGCGTTCAATATCATACGCCAATGAATGTGGGTGAAGGCGGTGGGATATGGAGAAATATGTCTGCTGAAGGTCCGCCGATGGCACCAATGTTTAACCCAGATGGTACACTTACGCATTCTGCTGCTTATACGGTAGGCGATTATTGGTATGGAAAAAACGGAATGGATTATGATCGCCGCGTTTTAAGAAACTCTACCAATTTTGCGACAAAATTTTTTGACAATACCCTTCGTATAAAAGGTGATTTTACTTTTCAGAATACATTGAACAATGAAAGCCGCGTACGTGTGCCTGTGCCTTATAGTCGTGTGCCTGGTGTAGTTCAGTATCTGGGACTCAACTACAATGACATCCGTGAGATTTTTAGGGAAACCCAATACATCAATACCAATATTTATGGTGAATATGAAAAAACCTTTAACAACAAGCATGATTTTAAAGTGTTAGCTGGTTTCAATTATGAATTAAGTACTTATAAAAGGGTAGGAGCAGAAAGAAACGGGCTGATTTACGAAGATGCTGAAGATTTAAACCTGGCTTTAGGGCAATCTATTGCTGCTACCGGAGGTTACGAGCAATGGAACATTAGCGGAGGCTTTTTTAGATTTAATTATGCTTACGACAAACGTTATTTGATTGAGATTAACGGTCGTTATGATGGCTCTTCCAAATTTCCTAAAAATGAGCGCTATGCATTCTTCCCTTCTATTTCGGCCGGCTGGAGAATTTCTTCTGAGCCTTTCTGGAAAGTTTCTAAAAACATCATCTCAGATTTGAAAGTGAGAGCATCTTATGGTTCACTGGGTAATGGTAATATCGGTTCCTATGTGTTCCAGGAATTGCTGTCCTTGAATACCTTGCCGAGGATTATCAATGGAGTGCAGCCAGCTTATACCAGGAATCCAAATGTAATCCCGTATGGCCTTACCTGGGAAACCGCTACAACCAGCAATGTCGGACTCGATATGTCTCTATTCAACAATAAACTTTCCATTTCCGGAGATGCTTATATCAGGAAAACCATTGATATGTTTACACCTGGGGTAGAGCAACCAGCGATATTTGGAGCTTCTTCACCACGTGGTAATTACGCTGATATGGAAACCAAAGGCTGGGAGCTATCTGTAAACTGGAATGATCATTTTACACTCCACAATAAACCATTCAATTATAGTGTGAAAGCAGTAGTTTCTGACAATGTTTCTACCATTTTAAAATACAACAATCCTAGTAAAAGACTGGACGATTATTATGTAGGACAGCGACTAGGTGAGATTTGGGGATACGCTACTGATGGGTTCTTTACTTCGGCTGATGAGATCAGGAGGTCTGCAGATCAAAGTCTGTTTAGCTCAACGGCAACAGGAGCATGGCGTACGGGTGATATCAAATTTAAAGACATCAATAACGATGGTGTAATTGACTATGGTAACAATACTGCGGATGCACCGGGCGACCGCGTGATCATTGGTAACGACCAGCCACGCTACCGCTTCGGGTTGAGTTTAGGGGCGGATTGGAACAACTTCTTTATAAGTGGATTCCTTCAGGGAGTAGGGAAACAAGCCTGGTACCCAAGTCGTGGGGCAAATACATTCTGGGGACAGTACAATGCTCCTTATGGTCACCCTCCTGCATCACAAATCGGTAACATCTGGACTGAAGAAAATCCCGATGCTTATTTTCCAAGATACACAGGTTATTTAGCCTGGGCTGCTGGTGGTACGCTTCGTGAAGTACAAACCAGGTATTTGCAAAACATAGCTTATGTGAGGTTAAAAAATATTCAGGTTGGTTATACCTTGCCAGCAAGCGTTAGTTCGAAAATCCGCGCCTCTAAAGCGAGTATTTATTTCTCCGGCGAAAACCTTTTCACCTTCTCACCGATGCATAAGATTACAAAAGATATAGATGTAGAGAATACAGGTGATTCAGATCAGGATCTGGCAGATTCTAATCAGGGGGATGGATTTAACTATCCGATGATGAAAAGCTACTCAGTTGGTATATCCATTACATTTTAACAGGTCATCAGATCAATAATAAAGATTTCAATGAAAAGAATATTTTTTGTTTCGATACTAGCAGTTCTGTTTGCCGCATGTAGCAAACTGGATCAGCAACCAAAATCAACAGTAGGCAAGGAAGCTGTATTCCAAAGCGAAAAAGGCCTGGAGCTTTATACTACTTCATTCTATACTTTACTCCCAACTTATACAGATATCCTTAGGGGCGACAATATGTCTGATTATGTTGCCAGAAAGGATGTGCCGGACTTCATCAGAGAAGGAGCTTATGGTCCGCGCCAAAGTACCGGGTGGACATGGGCGGATCTGAGAAATATCAATTATTTCTTGGAAAATAACGTAAATCCATCAGTTTCTAAAGAGGTTAGGGAACATTATAACGGCCTGGCCAGGTTTTTCAGGGCATGGTTCTATTTTGCAAAAGTGAAACGTTTTGGAGATGTACCATGGATAAACAGAACTTTTGAAGTCAATGATCCGGAGATGCTAAAAGGCAGAGATTCCCGTATCCTTGTTATGGACTCCGTATTAAGAGATCTGGATTACGCAGTAAAGCACATCCGTATTGCTGAAGATGGTTCAAGATCTATGATTACCAAATATATTGCATATGCTTTCAAGTCAAGGGTTTGTTTGTTTGAAGGGACATTTCGTAAATATCACACCAATTATGGTTTGCAGCAAACCGCAGGTGCCTGGTTAACAGAAGCAGCAACTGCTGCCAAAGTGGTAATGGACGAAACAAAGTTTGCGCTTTATACTGGCGGACCTGATTCAAAGCCATATCGTGAGCTGTTTGTGAGCAAAACACCCATATCTTCAGAGGTTATGCTGGCGAATATCTATAGTGATGCTTTAGGTGTATATCATGATGCCAATTGGTATTACACAAGTGCTACTTATGGCGATAGGGCTAGTTTTACCAGGTCATTTATAAATACTTATCTTAATATAGATGGAACACCTTTTACGGGTAAAACCGGGTATAAAGCTATGGCTTTTGCCGATGAGGTAGAAAATAGAGATAAGAGACTGGAGCAAACCATTCGGACTAAAGGATATAACCGTATAAATGGAGGAAATATATTGGTATCTCCACCGCTTTTTTCTTATACCTACACGGGGTATCAGCCTACAAAATGGGTATTGGACGATACATTTTACGAT
Organism: Pedobacter nyackensis; assembly: GCF_900176505.1. Taxonomy (GTDB): domain Bacteria; phylum Bacteroidota; class Bacteroidia; order Sphingobacteriales; family Sphingobacteriaceae; genus Pedobacter; species Pedobacter nyackensis. The sequence goes on from NZ_FWYB01000004.1 coordinate 77,994, forward strand.
GGTGGAAGTATGAATAATAACATTATTCCAGTGTTTAGATTTGCAGAAATCCTGTTAAACTATGCAGAAGCAAAAGCTGAATTGGGCATGTTGTCGGACGCCGATTGGAATACAACTATTGGTGCCTTGAGACGAAGAGCAGGTATTACGCAAAATACAGCCAATAAACCAACGCTTGCTGATCCTTATTTAATGACTGAATATTTTCCAGGGATTAATGATCCTTCTATTCTGGAAATAAGAAGGGAGCGTGGAATAGAACTTGCATTGGAGGGCTTCAGGTTTTATGATTTGGTACGCTGGAAAAGCGGAAAGCTAATGGAGAAAGTTTGGAACGGAATGTATGTGCCGGCGTTAAATACTCCTTTAGATTTGAATAAAGATGGTGTATTGGATGTAGCCTTTTACAAAACATTGCCCAACAATCAGGTGCCTGGAGTAACATACATCAATGTTTCTGAAACGGTTAGTGGCCGACAAAATTCGATGGTGTTGTCTGAGGGTGATAAAGGTGAGATTAAATGGCTGGTAACCATTCCAAGAGTTTGGCAGGATAAATTTTACCTGTACCCAATTCCAGAAAATGATCGTTTAATGAACCCCGCTTTGGGCCAAAACCCTGATTGGTAATTACTAATAAATATAAAGATGATAAATATAATTAAAACACTAGCTCTGGCCGTCTTCATAATAGGCACATCTTGTTCAAAAAATAAAAATGGTAAAGCAGAAGAGCCTGAAACTCAAAAGGAGACTTTAAGGGTGATGACTTACAATATTCATATCGGTAATCCTCCTTCCGAGGCAGCTACTGTGGTGAATCTGGAAGCAACGGCAAAAGCCATTAAGTTGGGTAATCCTGATCTTGTAGCACTGCAGGAAGTAGATAAGTTTACTACCCGATCAGGAGTTAATTTGGATCAGGCTAAAAAACTTGCCGAACTAACAGGTATGAACTATTATTTCGCAAAGGCGATAGACCGTTCAAATGGAGAATACGGTGTAGCTATTTTGTCTAAGTTTCCTATAAAAACCAGTTCCCGCTATTCACTACCTGTTGTTTCTGGCTCAGGTGCAGAATTGAGAGTAGTAGGTATCATTCAGGTCGAATTACCTAACGGTAAAAGAATCTATTTTGTATCAACGCATTTTGATCACCTGGCTGAAAGTAATCGTGAACTCCATGCCCGCGAATTGTTAAAAGCAATTCAACCTTACAAAGAATCTCCGGTGATAGTCGGAGGCGATTTTAATATGCCTCCAAGCAGTGATACCTGGAATATTATTAAAACCGAAATGACGATGGGCTGCAACACTTGTCCAAGTACTTTTCCAGCTACAAATCCCACTACCACCATTGACTATATCCTGTTGAACAAGAAAGCTTCAAGTTACTTCAGTGTTAAAAGCTATCAAACTATAACGGAGCGTTATGCTTCCGATCACGTGCCAATCATAGCCGAACTTCAGTATTAACCCTTAAACAAAATACCAAAAAAATGAGCGAAACCGAATACATAGCGTTATATAAATCAAATCTGTTAAATGATGTACTCCCTTTCTGGATTAACAACTCTATTGATGCCGAAAATGGAGGTTTTTTTACCTGCCTAACTAAAGAAGGTGAAGTATATGATACTGATAAATTTATCTGGTTACAATGCAGACAAGTATGGACCTTTTCTATGCTTTTCCTCAATGTAGAACAAAATCCGGATTGGCTGGAAATCGCAGAAAAAGGCGCAGCATTTCTGATTGAACATGGTCGTGACGAAAATAATGACTGGTATTTTTCTTTAACAAAGGAAGGGAAACCACTCACTCAGGCGCACAATATATTCTCAGATTGTTTTGCTGCGATGGCATTTGCCCAACTAAGTAAAGCAACTGGAAAGGATAGCTATGCAAAAATTGCAACCGAAACTTTTGATAACATTCTGAAAAGACAAAATAGTCCGAAAGGGAAGTTTAGTAAAGCTTATCCAGGTACAAGGGATTTGCAGGGATTCTCTCTCCCGATGATTTTATGCAACCTGGTTTTGGAAATAGAGCATCTGTTAGATAGCAGTCTTGTTGAAAAAGTGTTAAAGAACGGTGTAGACTCTGTAGTAAATAAGTTTTATAAACCAGAATTTGGTGTTATCCTCGAAAATATCAATCTTAACGGTGATGTTAGCGATTCTTTCGAAGGACGCCTTGTAAATCCTGGTCATGGCCTGGAGTCTATGTGGTTTGTAATGGATATTGCAGAACGGACTGATAACAAAGAATTGATTCGTAAATGTGTTGATATTACCCTTTCTACACTTGAATTTGGGTGGGATAAAGAAAATGGGGGTATTTTTTACTTTTTGGATGTAAAAGGAAACCCACCACAACAATTGGAATGGGACCAAAAGTTATGGTGGGTACATGTTGAAGCAATGATCGCTGTATTAAAAGGGTATATGCATACTGGTGATCTTAGATGTTGGAGTTGGTTTGAAAAGTTACATCAATATACCTGGGGTCACTTTGTTGATGAAGAGTTTGGAGAATGGTATGGTTACCTCAACAGAGAAGGTGAAGTCTTATTGCCTCTTAAAGGAGGTAAATGGAAAGGCTGTTTTCATGTTCCAAGAGGTTTATTCCAGCTTTGGAAAACTATGGAAAAGATCCAGTTGCAGAAAGAAATAAAAACTGATAACCTTATAAATTCTTAAAAATGGCACTTTTATCAACAGCAGGCACTCTTCAGGTTTCAACGGAAAATCAAAAGGACAGTTATGTCCCCGCATTAATTTCCCTGGCAGTTTTGTATTTCATGATGGGCTTTATAACCGTTCTGAATGATACCCTTGTTCCATTTTTTAAACAAGGTTTTACTTTGACCTATTCTCAATCCTCCCTGGTACAGTTTTATTTTTTTCTTACTTATGGATTAATATCTATTCCGTCTGGAAAACTGGTAGAAAAGATTGGCTATAAAAATGGAATGGTTGCAGGTTTTATAATCGCTTCATTTGGCGCTTTTTTATTCTTTCCAGCTTCTATTTATCATCAATACTCGTTGTTTTTGGCTGCTTTATTTATTGTGGCTATCGGAATTGTATTGTTACAGGTAGCTGCTAATCCTTACATCACAGTGTTGGGTAAACCGGAAACAGCAGCGTCTCGTTTAACCTTGGTTCAAGGGATTGGCTCAATGGGAACAACTATAGCTCCTGTATTTGGTGCTCATTTTATCCTTTCTAGGTTACATGAATCCAACACTTCCAGTTCTGCACTAATTAAACCTTATCTTTTAATTGGTGTGGGGTTATTGGCCATTGGACTACTGGTATGGCGACTAAAATTGCCTTCGATTACAACAAATTTTAGTCAGGAAAGCGAATATGAAGAGGAGAAAAGAGCTATTTTTAGCTATAGAAACCTCAGATTCGGTGTAATAGCTTTGTTTATGTATGTAGGAGCAGAAGTTTCAATTGGAACTTTTTTAACCAATTACATTTCTGATGTTTTAGCCATCCCAGATCACGCTGCAAATCTCTATTTATCCTTTTATTGGGGCGGGATGCTTGTAGGCAGGTTTATAGGCGCTTATTTCCTCAAGTTTTTCCAACCGGGAAAAGTATTGGCTATAGCAGCAGCCTTGGCTGCGGGCTTGATTGTATGTTCTATTCTTGGGGTAGGTTTATTTGCAGTATGGAGTATGGTTGCCGTAGGTTTATGCAATTCTATCATGTTTGCCGTTATATTCTCTTTATCAGTGGAAAGGTTAGGCGCACAAACTACAAAAGCCTCAGGATTGCTATCTACAGCAATAGTGGGTGGTGCAGTACTCTCTTTTGCTCAGGGATTAATTAAAGATCATTATTCCTGGCAGATTGCATTTATCATTCCCATTTTGTGTTATGTATATATTATTTTTTATGGCTTAAATGGCTACAAAATGCTAAGTGCTAAATAAGTTGATTGATAAAATTAATGTACAAAAACTCAAATGGCCAGGCAAGATGATTGTCTGGCCATTTTGTTTGTCGCAATGTTTACTATTTTTGTTTGTAGTATTTTTTGCTAATGCATTGATTTTTTTACGTGGGAAGTTTTTGTTAATGCGTTGTTTTAATGAAATATTAGGATATTAGTTATAGCAATGATTGTCAATATGAAAGAGATTAATTTTAATCCTGCTGATTTTGAATCTTTAAGACAGATCGCCCTTCAGTTTCCAGATGCCTCAGATAGCTTATCCCATTATGATACACCATCTGTTAAGATTAAGAAAAATTTATTGGCCAGATTGCATGAAAATGGTGAGTTTATTGCGATCCGTACAGATTTCGAAAGTAGAGATTATTTTTTGGAGCACTATCCTGAGGTGTTTTTTATTACTCCGCATTATAGTGATTATCCTTATATCTGTATGTATGTACGGGGGTATAATCTGGAAGTTTTGAAGGAAGTTCTGGAGACAGGATATAAAGCAATCACCACTAAAAAAGATAAGAAAACTTAATATCCGATCATGAGAATATTTATTTTAGCTGTATTATTGGCAACTCTAATACCCTTTCAGGAAACTATGACACAAACGGAAAAGAAGAAGAAGACGGTTACTTTAAATCATATAGCGATATATGTTGCTGATTTAAAGATTGCAACTGATTTTTACCAGACGGTATTCGATTTGGAGATCATTCCTGAACCATTTAAAGATGGCAGACATACGTGGTTTTCTATCGGAGCTGCGGGGCAGCTGCACTTGATTCAAGGTGCAAAAAGTAATGTTACACACGAGAAGAACGATCATTTGTGTTTTAGTGTGGAGTCGATAGCTGATTTTACTGCAAAATTAAAAGCGAAGCAAATCAACTACGAAAACTGGGCTGGTGATCAGAATACGGTGACTAACAGGGTAGATGGAATAAAACAGATCTATTTTAAGGATCCTGACGGACATTGGCTGGAAGTAAATGACGATCATAAGTAAGATATAGCCAATTCCAATTTGCCTTAAAATGTTAATTTAGAAAAATGGAGCTAATTGCTAAATCAACCGTTAGGCATTTTAAAAATCGGGTATTTATATCTTTTTGTTTATTGCTTATTACAGGGGTTTCGAATGCCCAGCCATTTTCCGGTACGACTAAAAAGGTATTGTTTTTGGGTAACAGCATTACTTATGCCGGACAATATGTGACCGATATAGAAACTTATTGTACGGTAAACTATCCGGGACAGAAAATAGAATTTATCAATATGGGGTTGCCGAGCGAGACTGTCTCGGGATTATCAGAACCCGGACATGCAGGAGGGAAGTTCCTCCGTCCGGATCTCCATGAGCGTTTGGATAGGGTAATGGCGCTTGTTAAACCTGATCTTGTTTTTGCCTGCTATGGGATGAATGACGGGATATATATGCCCTTTGATCAGGAACGTTTTGCAAAATATAAAGAAGGGATTAATTGGTTGCATGATAAATATGTGAAAGCAGGAATCAGAATTATCCATGTTACACCACCAATTTACGACGAGCTAAGAGGCGGTAACAAAGGCTATGCTGCGGTGCTTGACCATTATTCCGAATGGTTGTTATCTCAAAAGAAAACTGCAGGATGGGAAGTCGCGGATATACATTTCCCAATGAAGAGGTACCTGGAGGCGCATAGGAAAGTTGATGCTGCTTTTAATATTGATGGGTTTTATTTAGCTGCTGATGGCGTGCATCCTGGTGAAGTAGGACATTGGATCATGGCGAAGGAATTATTGCTTTATATGGGCGAAAAACAGCTTGCTTTGGCTAGCGATGTGCTGACAACACTAAAGCGTAATAAAAAACAAGAGCTTTTAAAACTGATTGCTGAAAAGCAAAGCATCATGAAAGATGCATGGTTAACAGCTTCGGGGCATAAGCGTCCGATGAAGGCAGGACTACCGCTTGAGGAGGCACAAAAAAAAGCTGCTGAATTGGATGAACAAATCAGCAGCTTAATGAAGTAATATTTTTATAGTTACTACTTACTAAAAGTAAGTGAAGCTTCCTTTTTCGCTGTTAATGGTAACTTGTTTTTGAGCCGAGCTTTCTACGCGACCAATAATCTGCGCATCGATGTTAAAGCTTTTTGATATCGCTATAATGTCTTCAGCAATTTCTGCTGGAACATACAGCTCCATACGGTGGCCCATGTTAAATACCTTATACATTTCTTTCCAATCTGTACCTGATTGTTCCTGAATCAATTGGAACAGAGGAGGAACAGGGAATAGATTATCTTTAATGATGTGTACGTCGTTGTTTACAAAGTGAAGCACTTTAGTTTGTGCACCACCACTGCAGTGTACGATACCATGAATTTGTTTTCTGTAACCCTCAAGTACCTTTTTAATTACTGGTGCATAAGTACGGGTAGGAGACAACACCAGTTTCCCAGCTGTAACCGTTGTGTTTTCATCAATCTGAACTTCATCAGTCAGCTTTTTGCCACCTGAAAATACCAGATCAAAAGGAACAGCAGGGTCGAAGCTTTCCGGATAAGCATTGGCTACTGATTTGTCGAATACATCATGACGGGCAGAAGTTAAGCCGTTAGAGCCCATTCCACCATTGTATTCTGATTCGTAGGTTGCCTGTCCTGAAGAGGATAAACCAACAATTACGTCGCCAGCCTGGATGTTATCGTTGCTGATAATTTTATCACGTTCAATACGACAAGTTACAGTCGAATCTACAATGATGGTACGTACCAAATCACCAACATCAGCAGTTTCACCACCGGTCGAATAGATAGAAATACCTTGTGAACGTAGTTCGGCAAGGATCTCTTCTGTACCGTTAATGATGGCAGCAATTACTTCACCTGGAATCAGGTTTTTATTACGGCCAATGGTTGATGACAATAGAATATTATTTGTAGCACCTACGCAAATCAAATCATCAATATTCATGATGATGGCATCCTGAGCAATGCCTTTCCATACCGAAATGTCGCCGGTTTCTTTCCAGTAAACATAAGCCAGAGAAGATTTTGTACCCGCACCATCGGCGTGCATGATATTGCAAAATGCATCATCATTACCTAAAATATCGGGGATGATCTTACAGAAGGCTTGTGGAAAAATACCTTTATCTATGTTCTTGATGGCCTGGTGCACATCTTCTTTCGAGGCAGAAACGCCACGCTGGTTGTACCTGTTATCACTCATGTTGCTGCAAAGATAGAAAAAAATAACCCCTGCCAATTAAGACAGAGGTTATAAAACTAAAAAATAGTTAAAGTATTGAGGTTTGGTTTATTTTAAAAACAATAACTCTCTGAATTTTGGTAGAGGCCAAACGCTGTCATCCACGATTTGCTCTAATTTATCCGTATGGTAACGGATTGTATCAAAGTGAGATTTAACTTTCTCATCGTAAGCGATAGCTTTTTCACGGCTCTCTTCAATTGCATTTACTTGCTTACGTTGCTCAAGCATAGCGTCAATGCTGGTTTTAACAACATTTAAGTGACTTGATAACTTGCTAATGATCGCCAATGGAGTAGCTAAAGATTCATCACCTAAGCCAAGTTCTTTTAATCCTTTAGCATTTTGAATTAAAGTGTTTTGGTAAGCGATGGCAGCAGGAATGATCATGCTGTTGGTTACTTCACCCATTACTCTCGCTTCGATTTGAAGTTTTTTGAAATAGCTTTCTAACAAAATTTCATGACGGGCATGTAATTCACGTGCATTAAAGATGTTTAGTCTGCTAAATAAGTCAACAGTTTTTTCGCTAACGTAAGCATCTAATGCTTTAGGTGTAGTTTTGATATTTGATAAACCACGTTTTTCAGCCTCTGCAGCCCACTCGTCGCTATAACCATTACCTTCAAAACGGATATCTTTAGATTCTTTGATGTATTTCTTTAAGATAGTTAACAAAGCAACATCTTTTTTCTCACCTTTTTTGATCAGCTTGTCTACTTCAACTTTGAATTTAATCAATTGATCTGCAACAATAGCATTTAATACTGTCATTGGTGCTGATGAGTTCTCAGAAGAACCAACCGCTCTTAATTCAAATTTGTTTCCGGTAAACGCAAAAGGAGAAGTACGGTTACGGTCAGTAGTATCGAAAGAGATCTGAGGGATTTTAGGAATACCTAACCATAAAGAATCTTCATTTTTTACTTTTTTAATGATGCTTCTTGAAGATTCAATCTCATCAAGGATTTCATCTAAATGAGAACCCAGGAAGATAGAGATGATTGCCGGTGGCGCTTCGTTGGCACCTAAACGGTGATCGTTGCTCACTGAAGCAATACTTGCTCTTAATAAATCAGCATGCTCATGTACCGCTTTGATGGTGTTAACGAAGAACGTTAAGAACATCAGGTTATTTTTAGGTGTTTTACCCGGTGATAATAAGTTTTTACCGGTATCAGTAATTAACGACCAGTTGTTGTGTTTACCTGATCCATTGATACCTGCATATGGTTTCTCATGTAAAAGCACTTTAAAGTTATGTCTTAAAGCAACTTTTTCCATTAAGTCCATTAACAATTGGTTGTGATCAATTGCAAGGTTAATTTCTTCATAAATTGGTGCACACTCAAATTGAGAAGGAGCAACCTCATTGTGACGGGTTTTCAAAGGAATACCCAATTTTAAAGCCTCATTTTCAAAGTCAACCATATAAGAAAACACGCGCTCAGGAATTGATCCGAAGTAGTGATCTTCTAATTGTTGTCCTTTTGCAGACATGTGGCCGAACAAAGTACGACCTGTGATAGATAAATCCGGACGAGCATTGTATAATGCAAGGTCAACCAGGAAATATTCCTGCTCAATACCTAATGATGCATTTACTTTAGTGATGCTTTTATCAAAATACTGACAAACATCAACTGCAGCTTTATCCATAGCAGAAAGTGCTTTTAATAAAGGAGCTTTATAATCTAAGGCTTCGCCAGTATAAGCAACAAATACGGTTGGAATACAAAGCGTTTTACCTGCTTTGCTTTCCATAATGAAAGCTGGAGAAGAAGGATCCCATGCAGTATAGCCACGTGCTTCGAAAGTATTGCGGATACCACCATTCGGGAAACTTGAAGCATCAGGCTCTTGTTGAACCAATGCACTTCCAGCAAAAACTTCAATTGCACCATCACCACTTGGCTCAAAAAACGCATCATGTTTTTCAGCAGTAGTACCAGTTAATGGCTGAAACCAGTGGGTGTAATGTGTAGCACCTTTGCTCATCGCCCATGTTTTCATAGCTGTGGCGATGTGATTGGCATCTTCATGATTGATTAATTCACCCTGGTCAATAGATGAAATCAATTTTTGATATACCTCTTTTGATAAGTAGTCTTTCATCTTCTTCTTATCAAAAACATTCACGCCAAAAAACTCAGAAATTTTAGTCGAAGGAGATTTGACTTCTGGTGAAATTCTTGTTTGCGCTTCTTTTAATGCAATTGTTCTTAAGCTTTTCATTTATTTGTTTGAAATTTGGTCAAAAATAAGTTTTTTGTCGATTGTTTTCATTGAATTGTTTGTAAAAATACGAATGTTAGCAGATATTCAAAGAAATAATTGTCAATTTACTTGATTTGGTAGTGGAATGTTGTGATTATTTGCAATTTTTATGAAAATGATAATTTATAGGGGGCGTTTTAACGGTTTTGTTAATGCAACTATTTATTGCGTTGCATGTCTTTGACCATAAAATAGGACAAATAGCCTAAAAATAGAATCAGTAAGCCTATTGCTATCCACATCCAGCTCTTTTTGATCGATACAGAATCCTTTACCAGGGGTTCGTCTTTGCTTATCTTAAAATTAAGTACGTTGATAAACGGTATAGAGCTGCTTATGCTATCACTAAAATATCTCAGATCGTATCGTGGCAATTGCATATTTAGCTTCCCTGCTTTAATTACATACGGCTTATCTTTTTCAAGATAGGTAATCAGCTCCATGTTTTTCTGATAAGCTTTAATATTTTTTATCAACAATGCTTCACTTTCCTCATTTTCGATAATAAGAAACAACTGCTTATACCTGTTTTGCTCACAAAGATCAATAACCGGTTGTTTTCCGGAAGAAATGATAAAATTTGCAAGCCTGTCTTCTGAATAACGATCTTTTTTCTTCTTGATAAGTGGATTTGTCTCCGTTAACCAGGCAGTTCTTCTGTAATACCGGAAACCTTCCAGGTTTAAGATCATTTTATCTATTTGGTAACCAGCATTAAAACGGATTTGTATAATGCTGCGTTGGTTAGCCTTGTCTTCTTTTACCGAAATCGAAGGGGTAGGTATAAGCGTGTAGTGCTGCAGCTGTAATCCTGTAGTATCTTTTATATATATACTATCGGCTATTTTTCTGATCAGGTAAGCAATCTCTTTATCTTTTTCAAAGATTCTGATATCAGCAAGATCAAAGCTTTCAGTTTTCGAAATGATCTGCGGGGTAAGTGCGATCTTATAGAAGCCATTCGCACTTACATTGCCCAGCTCTGCTTGGTACTTAAAAGACTGTGCGCCGACACTTGTCCAGCCAATAGAAAGTAAAAGAAAGATAAATGCCTTAGATTTCATTATCCACAGTTTCTTTTTTGTCGCCCGCAAGCAGCAGATTTTTTAAACGCTGATACATAAACGAAATAACGAGTAATAATATTCCCAATGATATAAAGGCTGCAATTTTTCCTCCTTCGGATAGACCTCTTAAATCAAAAATGAATAATTTAAGTAAAGTAACAGCCAATAAGGTAATAGAGATGATCCGGATGTTTTTAGATTTCCATCTCATACCTATATATATACATAGAAAAGCAAAACATCCCCATAGAATTGCAAAGCCTGTTTTATGATTGTTTTCTAAAATAAATGCAAGACTCTTTTCTTTTGAATATTGCGACATCGCCACCAAATGATCAAGTTCGGCGCTGGCTACGTAAAGTACAATAAAGGCAATAAACCATTGCAAGGCAACTAAACCCGAAGTGGATTTTATGCTTTTTTCATTGCCGTATAGTGCATATAGCATAAAACCGATTAGAATAACCAGCAGGTAATGGAAGAGATAATTACTGAAGCTGATGTTGTGCACTTCAAGATAACCGTTTCTTAATAAAATAGTTTCTGAATTAAAGATCAGAATGTAGCATATCAGGCAGACTGCCGCAAGGCCGGCAACAATATATTTAAACCCTTCTGTTTCTGTATGACGTATGGCAATTAACAAAATAGTAATAAACAGGTAACTAAAGCACCCTAATGCCAGTATTCTTAAGAGCGGAAAATAATTGTGAGCCTGGTAGTTTAGTTCAAAAGCAATAACCAGGTAACCAATTATGATCGAGGCAATCGCCAGGATGGTTCTTGAAGTCTTAATTTCCCGGAAAAGAATGGATTTTATCTCTGATTTAAGGAGCTTAGAATACAATATCAACGCAATCACTACAACCAGTCCGGTTATAAACCCCTTGTTTGCCAAAGGAGTCAATCGGTTCGTTGTGTGGTACAAGCTGCTTCCATAAACCTGTTGCCAATCCATAACCAGGCTAATACCCAGTAAAACCAATATGATTACAGAGGATTGTTTGATGAGTGTAATGCCCGATTTTTGTGATAACCAAAGCAGTAATACACTTTCAGCGGCCCAGAATAGGGTAATGTGATTGCCTTTTAGTTGTACCGGTGCTGCCAGACTTATAAAAGTAAGCACCAGTCCAATAAGAAGGTAAATAAGGTTTCTGTCTATTTTATCATTTTTATACAAGGCATAAGCAAAAGCTAAGTTTATCAAGCCCAGCAAGGCCGTAAATAACCCTTGGTAATCTCCACCACCAAGTTTGCTAAGTATAAGCATTCCGGCAGAATAGTATAAAAATGTATTACTCAGTAGAATTCCGATTTCAAGCGCATTGAAATTAGTCTTCTCTTTAATGTTGTTGATGATGTTCATCAAGAGAAAAATGAGATAAAACAGTGAGGCAAATACGAGTGCACCGGTGTAAGGAGGGTGCTTATCATCACTTGCCAATACTTTAGTCGTTAGCCAGCTGCCAAACAATACAATAGTGAAACCATAGCAGATGATATTGATGATCGACCATTTTTTGTAATAGGCCAGTACCAGCATCCCAATATTTAAAGTTAGGATATAGGTGAAAAGCACAATGTAGTTACCTTCGCCGGTGCTTACCATAAATGGAGCGCTAAAACCGCCGAGTATAGCAAAGATAGCCAGTTCTTTGCGGTCGTAACTAAGTGATAAAAGCACTGTAAAGCCAGTGATTAATATGGTTAGGATAAAAGCCAGTGTCTGACTAAATAACTGGTATTGATGAAAGCCAATGGTAACTGTAAAATATAGGATAGCCACGCCTCCGCCTACCAGTACAGAACTAAAGGTTGAAAATGACTTCCGGAGTTTATGCGCGAGTCCTATCAGCACACCACCACAAATAAAGCCTATACTTACACGGCCAATTTCGTTGATCCAGTCTTTATCTATAGCATACTTTAGGAAGAATCCCATACCCAATACCAGGATGACTATACCAATTTTATTAAATAGGTTTTCGCCAATAAATTTCTCCAGATCAGGGTTTCGTTCACTGAATGATGGCTTTTGCTGGGGCGGAGGAGAGCTGAAGTAAGTTTCGGAAATCGATTCTGTTACAGGAACAGCTTCAATTGTATTGATGATTTCCGGTTCTTCAACAGGAATGCTTTCTTGCACAGGTTCCTGTGTGATCTCTTCTTTACGCTGATAAGGTGTGAAAGGTTTAAAGGTTTCTTGTTGAACGATTTGTTCAATAGGTTTCTCAACAGTTTGTTCTGCTGGAGTTGATGATTCCTTGTTAGCTAGCAGACTGGATAAGTGTTCAATTTTGAGGTATAGAAATTCGAGTTTCTCTGTTAAATTCCTTTTTAATTGCAGTATAACTATTAGGATTATAACAATGAGAGCGAATATAACCGTTTCTAAAAACATAAGGGGCAGATTTGGTTTGGCTTTAAAGGTAATAAAAACCTAAACTATTTGCCCTCTATGCATTATATTTTTAGAATGGTTGCTGGTTGCTATTTTTCGATCACATCTCCGGCGCCCAAAATAGTTTTTTCTATTTCCGGATTTCCGCTGTAGTATACGTGTCCGGATCCGCTGATCAGTGCTTTTATTTTACCATCTGTATTTACATTGATCTGGCCTTTACCACTTATCCTCGCTGAAAGTTCATTTACTGAAAGTGTTTTACCTCCGAAGCTACCCGGACCGCTTAGGGTAACACTTGCTTTGTCGGCCTTACCACTGATATTGACTGCACCTGAGCCGCTCACAACTCCTGTGATTTTATCTGTTTCAACATTGGCCTTGATCGTGCCTGAACCACTAAGCGTAGTTGCAAATTCAGACGCCGTAATTGTACCCGACACGCTGATACTGCCATTGCCACTCATGGTTAGGCTGCTAATCTGTTTTGCAGTTACATAGGCAACGATTTTTTTATTCTCATATTTTTTCGCCCAGCTTGTCCAGCTAGTTTTTGGGCGGATCATTAGGATGCTTCCTTTAACTTCGCTAACCAAAGTTGAAATGGCTTCCTCATCTCCCTCAAATCTTAAACTTTCCTGATTCCCGAATTTCACGATGACCACAATAGGGCCGCCAGCTGCGATGCCGTTAAAATTTTTTACGTTTCTCTCTTCTAAAGTATACTGGGGTATATTTTTTGGCTGGGAAGCATGAGCAGATGCGCCGTCAAGCTGTAAAAATAAAAGTGTAGTAAATAGTAATGTGAATAATGATTTCATGTGCTTATGTATATAGTAATGTATAAAATTAAGAGATTCCCCCGAATTTTATAATAAGACGCATGAGTTGGTAGTTTATTGCCTTGGATTATTTTACCAGAACTCCATCATGAATAAGGATGCTATCCCGGATAGAATTTAACAGCGGGAGCTCAATCTGGCAATCCAGGCTCTGTCGGCAATGAGTATAGTCGTTATTGTCAATTTCAATTGTCGCAATACGTTCTTGTTGCTCATTAAAGATCTGGTATTGCTCATGGTTGAGGGGTTTGATAATAAATGAATGACCGATACCCTCGTGATCGGCTGCTTTGATATGAAATTGCTTCATAGCTTTAGGTTTTAGTGCAAGTGCTTAACAAATTGAAATACAGATTGTTCTGATGTTTTTTTAATTTGTACAAAAAATGTGCATTGATTTCGAGCTATTTACAACGAGAATGAGGAAAGGAGGGTTGGGATTACGGAGTTTTTGTATTTGCTGCAAATTAAAAACCCGGTTGGTACTGGTATTGTTTACCTGTACAGCAACCGGGATAGTATATGTAATGAATAATAGCTAAACTAGCTAATAATCAAGTTATTTAGCGTGTTTTTCAACCCATTTACGGGCGTTTACGAATGCTTCCATCCATGGAGTTACCTCATCTTTACGCCCTTTAGGGTAATTTGCCCAGTGCCATTGGAACAATGAACGTTCAATGTGAGGCATCATTACCAGATGGCGACCAGATTCGTCACACATCATGGCTGTGTTGTAGTGAGATCCGTTAGGATTGGCAGGGTAGCTTTCATAAGCGTATTTAGCCACAATACCATATTGATCTTCTGAGTAAGGTAATTGGAAACAACCTTCACCATGTGAAACCCACACGCCAAGTGTGCTGCCTGCTAATGAAGAAAGCATGATGGAATTGTTTTCAGCAATAGTCAATGAAGTAAATATACTTTCGTGTTTATGACTTTCATTATGCAGCATTTTTGGCTTCTCTTCATGATCTTTATTAATCAGGCCAAGCTCCACAAAAAGCTGACAACCGTTACAAATTCCTACAGACAATGTATCCGGACGATCGAAGAAATTCTCTAAAGCTATTTTAGCTTTTTCGTTGTACATAAATGCACCAGCCCATCCCTTAGCCGATCCCAATACATCAGAGTTAGAGAAACCACCTACAGCACCAATAAATTGAATGTCTTCCAATGTTTCTCTTCCTGAGATTAAATCAGTCATGTGTACATCTTTCACATCAAAACCTGCAAGGTACATAGCGTTAGCTACCTCACGTTCCGAGTTACTTCCTTTTTCACGAAGGATAGCTGCTTTAGGACGAGGTTTGCTCTGATCAATAACCGGTTTTTTGCCGTCAAACTGTGCAGGGAAATTGTATTTTAAAAGCTGGTTTTTATAGTTGTCAAAACGTTCTTTAGCTTTAACAGGTCCGCTTTGTTTTTTGTCAAGCAAATAAGAAGTTTTGAACCATACATCACGTAAGTGATCAATATCAAAGTTTAAAGGTTCAGATGAACCATTTTTAACAGTTAAAGTTGCTTCAGAAGTTGCTTCACCGATTTTATGGTAATCAACACCCTTTGCTGCAAATACAGCTTCAACAGCCGGATCAGCCTGGAATACGATACCAATGTTTTCTGCAAAAAGCAATTTGATCATATCTTGCTCACCTAGTGCAGATAAGTCAAGATTTGCACCTAAATCGCGGTCTGCAAAACAAAGTTCCAATAGGGTAGTAATTAAACCACCGCTACCAATATCGTGTCCTGCTTGTATTTTTTCTTCAGTAATTAATTGCTGAATGGTATTAAATGCATTTTTAAGCTGAGCTGCATCTTTTACATCAGGAGTTTCTTCACCAATCTTATTTAAAATCTGAGCGAAAGAAGAACCGCCTAATTTATAAGTATCATTAGAAAGGTTGATGTAATAAATTGAACCGCCATTTTTCTGCAAAACAGGCTCTACTACCTGAGTCACATTAATACAGTTGCCTGCTGCTGAGATGATCACTGTTCCAGGCGCAATAACGTCGCCGTCTTTGTACTTTTGCTTCATCGAAAGTGAATCTTTACCTGTTGGGATATTGATTCCAAGGCTGATCGCAAAATCAGAACAAGCCTTTACAGCTTCATATAATCTTGCATCTTCTCCTTCGTTTTTACAAGCCCACATCCAGTTGGCCGAAAGCGATACGCTTTTCAATCCGTCTTTTAAAGGAGCCCATACAATGTTTGAAAGCGATTCGGCAATAGCAATACGACTACCTGCTCCAGCATCAATTAATGCTGAAATTGGTGCATGTCCTATTGAAGTAGCAATACCTTCTTTGCCTTCGAAATCCAACGCCATTACACCACAGTTGTTTAGTGGCAATTGCAAAGGACCTGCACATTGTTGTTTAGCTACACGACCACCAACACAACGGTCAACTTTATTCGTTAACCAATCTTTGGAGGCTACTGCTTCCAGTTGCAATACCTGCTCCAGATATTCATTAAGCAAGTTTGCATCGTAAGTAATGGATTGATATTTCCTGTCGATGGTTTTGTCTTCCATTACCACTTTCGGAGAACTACCAAACATATCTTTTAGTTCCAGGTCCATTGGTTTAACACCAGTTGTTGCTGATTCGAAAGTAAAACGATGATCGCCGGTTACTGTACCTACAGTGTACATTGGTGCACGCTCACGATCTGCAATTTTTTGCAGGGTGTCTATATCTTTTTCGCCAATCACCAAGCCCATACGTTCCTGAGATTCGTTGCCGATAATTTCTTTTGATGATAGGGTAGGGTCGCCTACTGGTAATTTATCCAGATCAATCTTTCCACCTGTTTCTTCAACCAGTTCCGACAGACAGTTTAAGTGACCACCAGCACCATGATCATGTATAGATATGATGCTATTGTGTTCGCTCTCCACCATACCACGTACCGCATTGGCTGCTCTTTTCTGCATTTCAGGGTTTGAACGCTGGATAGCATTCAATTCGATACCTGAACCTAAAGCTCCTGTATCGGCTGAGGATACAGCTGCACCACCCATACCAATTCTATAGTTTTCACCACCCAGAACAACAATTTTGTCGCCTGCTGAAGGTTTTTGTTTTTTAGCCTGGCTGGCTTTTCCATAACCAACACCACCTGCAAGCATGATTACTTTATCGAATCCTAACTTGCGTGAATCTTCTTCATGTTCAAAAGTCAATACTGATCCTGTGATCAATGGCTGACCGAACTTATTTCCAAAATCAGTTGCTCCGTTAGAAGCTTTAATCAGGATATCCATTGGTGTTTGGTATAGCCATGCTCTTTCCTCAACTCCTTTTTCCCATGGACGGTTTTCTTCCAGACGAGATAATGCAGTCATATATACTGCAGTACCTGCAAGTGGCAATGAGCCTTGTCCGCCAGCCAGCCTGTCTCTGATCTCACCACCAGAACCGGTAGCAGCACCATTAAAAGGTTCAACTGTAGTAGGGAAATTAT
Organism: Pedobacter nyackensis; assembly: GCF_900176505.1. Classification (GTDB taxonomy): domain Bacteria; phylum Bacteroidota; class Bacteroidia; order Sphingobacteriales; family Sphingobacteriaceae; genus Pedobacter; species Pedobacter nyackensis. The sequence continues at coordinate 95,291 of NZ_FWYB01000004.1, forward strand.
GCGTTTCGGCTTTAATAGAGATTACAGATTCAAAATCAGTTAAAGCATAAAAATCAGGTATATCTGCACGTTTAGGGGCAAATTGTTTAACTGTTGGACCTTTAATAAAGGCTACGTTATCTTTATATGCAGAAACAATATCGTTAGGATTTTCTTCTGAAGTCTTACGGATCAGTTTGAATAATGATGTAGGTTGTTCTACGCCATCGATTACAAATTTACCGTTAAAGATTTTATGACGACAGTGCTCAGAGTTAACTTGTGAGAATCCGAATACTTCAGAATCTGTAAGTGGTCTGCCTATTCTTGTAGCCAGTGAATTTAAGTATTCAACTTCGTCCTCGCTCAATGAAAGTCCTTCTTGCTTGTTGTATGCAGCAATGTCAGTTATTTCAAGGATGGGCTCAGGTTTGATGTTGATCGTATATATATGCTGATCAAGCTGGTTGTATTTCTGCGAAAGCATTGGATCGAAGTCCGCAAAATTCTCTTCTACTTTTTGAAACTCCTCAATACGGATGATATCTTGTATATCCATGTTTTGGGTAATCTCTACAGCATTCGTGCTCCATGGTGTTACCATCGCTGCGCGAGGGCCAACAAAAAAATCAGTTAATGTTGTTTCTGCTTGTAGCTTTGCGCCGCCAAACAGCCATTCTAGTTTCGTAATATCGGTTGTTGACAGGTCTCGTTCTATTTGTAAAGCGAAAACCGTATTGGATGGACTTAAGAAGAAATAAATCATGCTTTTATTTTGAAGATGCAAATTTAGCGTTAAAATTTTAAAACAGTAAGGATCATGTGTAATATATCCTTCATTTTATTGCAGTATCGGCCTGTTTTGTAAGATTTCTTTAGCTTTGTGATTATAATTAAAGGAATACACGCTTTTAACACGATTGCAGAAGTCTATGGGGAATGTTTTTAAGTTCAAAAAATTTGAAGTAAACCAGACGGGCTGCGCTATGAAAATCAATACGGATGGTGTTTTGCTTGGGGCTATAGCTGAGCAAGCGAATGCAAAGCAGATTCTGGATATTGGAACCGGAACAGGGGTAATCGCTATGATGCTTGCGCAACGGTTCCCCGGCGCACAAATTGAAGCCGTTGAAATTGACGAACAGGCTGCAATGACTGCGGGCGCTAATTTTAAAAGTTCAAGCTTTGCCGCGAACTGCCGTGCTCACCATGGCGATATCGCGACTTATCAATCGGGGATTAAATATGATCTTGTGGTTTCGAATCCACCTTATTTTGTAAATGACCTGAAAAATCAGGAACACAGGAAAGGGATTGCCAGGCATGCAGGCTCGCAGTTTTTTGAATCTATGTTGTTGCGTGTTGCCGATTTGCTGGATAAGTCAGGCAGCTTCTGGTATATTTTACCTGTAAAGCAAGCCGAAAGCATGATTCAGATGGCTTCGGATTTCGGTTTGTCTCCATCTTTAATTATTCGTCTGCACTCAGATGACAGTAAACCCGAGTTCAGATGGATCGTTTGTCTGGATTATACCGGAAACAAAACAACTCATCAGAATTTATACATTTATAAAACGGAAGGTGTTTATACGGATGCTTACAGGCAGCTGTTAAAAGACTTTTTTCTTGCTTTTTAATCCATAATGAAGAAAATAGGACTAATGTCGGACACGCACGGCTTTTTAGATGATGCCGTTTTTAAGCACTTTGCTGACTGCGATGAAATATGGCATGCAGGGGATTTTGGACCGGATGTAGCAGAGCGACTTGCAGCATTTAAACCTTTAAAAGGTGTTTATGGGAATATCGATGATAAAGAGATCCGTTCGGTATATCCGGAGCATCTTCGCTTCAACTGTGAAAAGGTGGATGTATGGATGACGCATATAGGCGGGTATCCGGGTAGGTATGCGCCGCAAGTTAAGAGCGAAATTTACACTAAGCCTCCGATGTTATTTATTTCCGGGCATTCACATATTTTAAAAGTGATGTTTGACAAGAAAATAAATTGTCTGCATATAAATCCCGGTGCAGCGGGAAATTCTGGCTGGCATCGAATAAAAACTTTGGTTACATTTTGTATTTCAGAAGAAAAAATCCATACCTTAGCGGTCATAGAAATAGGTAATAGATAACGTATAAAATACACTAAGTATATGACAGGTATAAAAACACTTGGTCAATTCATAATCGAGAAACAGGCTGATTTCTCTTATGCAAAAGGAGAGCTTTCCAGGTTGCTGAGGGATATCGGTATTGCTGCAAAAATAGTTAACAGGGAGGTTAATAAAGCCGGCCTTGTGGATATTTTAGGCGAAGCCGGAACAATTAACATTCAGGGTGAAGGGCAGCAGAAATTAGATGTATTTGCCAATACGCAATTTATTAGTGCGCTTACAAGCGGCGGTGAATGTTGTATTGTGGCTACAGAAGAGGAAGATGATTTTGTGCCAATTGACTCTCCGGTATCAAAAAATGCTAAATATATTGTTTGTATTGATCCGCTAGACGGCTCTTCAAACATAGATGTGAATGTTGCTGTAGGTACCATTTTTTCTATTTATAGAAGGAAATCAACAGAAGGTATGGCTACTTTATCTGATGTATTGCAAAAAGGAACTCAACAGGTTGCCGCGGGTTATGTGATCTATGGATCATCTACCATGCTTGTATATACAACAGGGAAAGGTGTGAACGGATTTACTTTAGATCCTTCTATAGGTGAGTTTTGCTTATCGCATCCGAATCTTAAAATACCTGAAAGTGGAAACATTTATTCTATTAATGAAGGTAACTACGTTCATTTCCCTGAGGGTGTGAAAAAATATATTAAATATGCACAGGTAGAAGATAAAGCTACCAACAGACCTTATACTTCAAGGTATATTGGTTCAATGGTGGGTGATATTCATCGTAACCTGATCAAAGGTGGTATTTATATTTATCCTACAACTTCAAGTTCTCCGAATGGGAAGCTAAGGTTATTGTATGAGTGCAATCCGATGGCTTTTATTGTTGAGCAGGCGGGTGGGGTAGCTTCCGATGGATTTAACAGAATATTGGAAATTGAACCTACAGAATTGCACCAACGAACTTCTATTTTTATTGGATCATCTAATATGGTTAAAGTTGCCGAAGATTTGATGACTGAGTTTTCTTCTGAAAAGAACAATGCACCTAAAGTTAACGGCACTTCCGTAAACGATCAACTAGGGCAATTGCATTAACAGAGGATGCTAAAAATAATTTAAATAATTGATTATAAAAACGGCCGCTTTTAAAGCGGCCGTTTTGTTTATTAGCATATTGGATTTAATCTTTGTTTATAATTGTGAAGCTGTTGCTTCAAATTCTGCATCAATCGTCTGTGCAGCTCTGTTTTTAGAAGCAGCAACGGCAAGCTGGTCGCAGCGCTCATTTTCCGCATGATTGTTATGTCCTTTAACCCAAACAAATTTAACGTCGTGCAATTTATATACGTTTAAGAAGCGCATCCAAAGGTCTTTATTCTTTTTACCTTTAAATCCTGTCTTAACCCACCCAAAAACCCATTTCTTTTCAACAGAATCAATTACATACTTGGAGTCTGAAAATATAGTGACTTGCTGTCCGGGTGTTTTTAAAGCTTGTAGTGCTACAATCACAGCCAGGAGCTCCATTCTGTTATTGGTAGTCATCCTAAAGCCGGCACTCAACTCTTTATAGTGTTGTCCTGATCTTAGAATTACGCCATAACCACCAGGTCCTGGGTTTCCACTAGCTGCTCCGTCTGTATATATTTCAATCATATTTGAAGCAAATCTAGCTTTTTAAGGCTTAAAAGCAATTCTTAACGATTTATTTATATTCTGATTAAAATTAAAATGCTTGAATTTTAATTGGTTAAGAGAAAAGTTCAGGATAAAGTTTAAAAATATTTGTTAAAAATGATTTTAATCGTACTTTTGTAGCGTTGAAAGCAAAACATGGTGGTTTTAGCTCAGTTGGTTAGAGCATCGGTTTGTGGTACCGAGGGTCGTGGGTTCGAGCCCCATATTCCACCCCAAGTTTTGAAAAGCAGTCTGAAAAGGCTGCTTTTTTGTTTCCGGGTATTTCTGGGGCTTGGGACACCTTACCCTTTATAATTCCACGAAAGGTATTGGTTCCGGTATACCTTCGGTGTACCTCTTGTATACCTGGCCTGTTCAAACGGAGATACTTTGTGCGTCAATCAACTTTAGGATAATGTTGCCTTAATCAGAACCGAAGCAACAGCGTGGCAAGGGCGAGTGATGACCGAAGCAGGAGGCCAGGTATATAAGAGGTATATAAGAGGTATATAGGTACTACAAAGATCCGAACATTATCAATCTGACTTTACGCTAAAAATTTTAATGCTCTCGTATGTTAAAAATTGCACTCATTTGTGGGGATTCTTCCCATGTCTTAGACTTACAAAAGTCCTAGGTTAGCGAAGGAAGGCTATTTTAAATGATCGTCAGGTAAACTTAATACCAGGCTGGGTATTTTTAAGAAATTTCAAGGATCTCCCACAGCATTTGGTCTTGATCCTGGGAAGCTCCTTTGTAGCTCGGAAGGCAGAAACACTGCACTGCAACAGTAGCCAATCTTCAGGTAATTGTTAAAATCAGAGGATCAATTGGTAACATCATCATTTTTAATAGATTTCGCGCTTTTCTTTACGGCGTCTTTTAGCTTCCCAAATGTGTAATTGAGGCTAACCTTATAGGAACGAAAGTAGGAGATGTCGGTTGAGCGCTGCTCAAATCCGGGGCCGTTCAATTGAACTATGTTCGACCGATACCTGGCAAAAGGATTATTGCTTGCAAGGGAAAATGTGAGTTTGTTGGAAACGAGTTCCTTCGACAGGCCGAAAGAGGAAGTGATTTGGGAATTGGTCTCGCGCTGGAATGTGAAGCTTCGGCTTTTGAAATTCATACTGGCATTGACTCGCCATCCCTTTTCTAATTTCAGACCACTATTAAGACCAAAGGCATACATGAATCCACTGGTGCTGAGGAGGGCGTTTCCATCGGTACCTTCAATCTTGCCATAAAATGCTTTGACGTTGGTTGAAAAATTCCAACTTTTTGTAATTGGATAGTTGACGCTGATATTCGAGCTAAATACGCTCGCCTTTCCTGTATTCTGATAGGCTATACGGGTGATATTGGTCGAGGGATCATAAGTGGCAACCTGGTTAATCAGCGCGTTGAAGGAAATATAATCAAAGCTAATATTCATAAAAGCCTTTTTTTGTAGACTGTAGCTAAATTGAATTCCATTGGCTATTACTGGAAGTAGCGCAGGATTGCCACTAGATTCGACATTAGGATTTGATCTGTTTACAAAAGGATTAAGCTGATAGATTCCGGGGCGCTGAACGCGTTGTGTAAAGCCCATGGTAATCGTTGAAGTAATCCCTGGTTTGTAGCTAATAGCCATGACAGGCAACAAGTTCAGTTGCTGTTTGGAAATAGTAGTCTGATTGCTCATGAAGTCGGCATGGATTTGGGTATGCTCGAGTCGAACTCCGGCTTTAACACTAAAGGTGCCTAAGTTGAACTGATAGCTATTATAAGCTGCGTATACATTCTGGCTGTTGCTGAAATTATTGCTCTTTAGTGGGTCGATCTCGAAGGAACCAAGAAGGTCGTTAAATTCCAGGTAATTAAAATTACTACTGTTGCTTCGGAAGATGCTCTTAATTCCAGCTTCAATACTTATTTTTTTGAACAAGGTGGTATAGTCGAGTTGAATGGTGTGTTCAGAGGAATTTCCTGTATTGTATTGCTGATAATCTGATTGGACAAAATTAAGCCGGCTGGAAAAATCGATTTGGTTATCGTTTCGGTACCCATTGATATAAAAGCGGTAGGAAAGCGTAAGCAGTCGTTTTTTGTTCTTAACAGAGCCTAATTGGTAGTTTAAAGAGACATCCGCACCATTTCCTCTGCCGGTGCTACTGTTGTTGAGGAGGTACGACTGCATTGATTGTCCTGTAGAAGAACTCAATTGTGTGGCATAGCCATTTTCATTGGTTTGATTGATGTTAAAGGAGGCGGAAAGCAAATTGAGACTATCTATTTCATAGCTGAACTCTGTACCAAAGTAGCCACTATGGCTATCTTTTTCTTTCGAGTTATCTTGGCTTAAGATCGTACTGGTAGATATCCTATGATTGTAGTCGGAAGTAACTGGTGTATTGTAGATACCGCCACCACTAAACGCAGTGATACCGAACTTACCTAATTTAGCAGAAAAGGAACCACCGCCAGCCGGTCCGCCGGTAGGGACAGTAGCATTCAGATTAGCAGTTCCACTGTATCCGGAAGATAGTTTTTTGTTTGTAATGATATTGATGATACCTACCAAACCTTCAGCATCATATTTTGAGGGAGGTGTTGTGATTACCTCAATCCTTTGAATGGTTGAGGCTGGCATGCTGCGCAGTACTTCTTTTAAATTTCGTTCCATCATGGCCGAAGGTCTTCCGTTGATTAGAATTTTATAACCGGAACTTCCTTTTAACTCAAGGTTGTCATCTGCATCTACACTGAGCATTGGTATCTTTTTCATCATTTCCAGTACACTGCTCGATTTGCTCTCGGGGTCAGCTTGTATATCGTAGCTGAGCCTGTCAATTTCTTGTTTAATCAGGCGTTTATTTGCTGTTATGGCTACTTCAGAAAGAGACTTACTATCCGGGGCTGTAGTCGAATCCACAACTTTGGCATTTGGTTTTTTTTGAGTGTTCTGCGCATTGCTGATAAATGGAAGAAAAAATAAGGCAATAAGAATCCTTATTACGGAAATTGTGGTTTTCGTATTCATGGCAATTGAAATAAATGATGTTGTTTAGATCGGGCTTATTTCTCCTGTTTTTTCATGATCAGGTAATAGGTAAGAAACCCAGTTGCAACGCTTACCAATACCACACCGTATGGAACCGTTGATTCGTCGGCCGGATAGGGGAGGAATTCCACCAGAATCAGCCCTATTCCACCAAATAAAAGTACCAGTCCCCATTTGAGTATCTCTGAGCCTATGCCGGAAAGACTCAATAAGAATTTTAAACTATTTTCATCTATTGGACCTGAGTCGATAATCCTTTTTTTAAGTCTATAATTGTAAAGGGCAATGATGATGACGGCCACCACAATGCAGATGGCTATAGGGGTAAGGAAAATGATTTCTTTTTTCATGTGCTGATCCGTTTATGGGAAGTAGACAACGCTCAATTGAATAATGTTGCAGTTTAACCTATTTATTTTTACCAGGATTGATTTCTTTGAAACGATTCTTTTTTATGGTGATATGATCCAAGTACTGGATCAGAAAAAGTAATGGAAAGGTGATGATGAAGAGCCATTTATGTTCGCCGATAGAATTGGTAATATGCGTATCGTAGGCGCTGTCTAAAAGTAGCAGGCCAAAAAATAATATTGTGATTGCGACAACAAAGATTAATGCCCAGCCACCATAGAACCTGAGTCTGTTTTTGTATTGCAGCTTCTCTTGTAACTTGTTTCGGAGTTTTGTAGAGAAATCCATGCTTAAGCCTTCTTCCGATGGGGTGGAAAGGGCTGTGAACAATAATTTTTGAACTTCTTCTTCACTATGTCTTTTCATGATATTTCATTTTTTAAGTAACCCTCTAGTTTTTCCTTCAACAGTTTACGGCCACGGAAAAGGTAACTTTTAATTGTACCTTCGGGTAATGAGGTAACTTGCTCAATCTCCTGATAGGAAAATTCCTCAAGATGGAATAGTGTAAGTACCATTCTGTACTGATGTGGCAGCTGAGTGATCAGGTAATTGATATACTTGTTGACATCCTTTTTTATTAATTCATTTTCGGGGTCGGTAAGCGTGAAATGATGATTTTCAACATCATCAGGGTATTGATGAAAACTATCTCTTTTGTTCTTTTTGATGTGGTTTAAGGCCGTTGAGTAGGCGATTCGTGCAATCCAGGTAGAAAGCTTAGACTGATAGCCAAAACTCTTCAGACTCTTGAAAACCTTGATGAATACTTCCTGGCAGATATCCTGGGCATCATCATTACTGTTCACCAGCTTAAAGCATATGTGAAAGACTAACCTTTCATATTGTTTTACCAATAGATCAAAGGCCCTGAGGTCGCCGCTAAGAATTTTAGGGATTGTTGCCCTTTCATCAAACATCAGCGATTAGACAATTGCTAAAGAAAAAATGTTGCAATAATTCTGATTTAATTTTTGACTGCAATCGGATTTGCAGCTTAGGCAAAAAAAAAGCATCCTTCGTGGATGCTTTTTTTAGTGTAGTGGGCTTAGCTAAGCTTTACTTTCGTTGCGTTTAAGCCTTTTTTACCATTTTCCACTTCATAGCTTACGCGGTCATTTTCTCTAACCTTATCGATAAGCCCTGTTACGTGTACAAAGATCTCAGGTTCACCATTTTCTGGTACGATGAATCCAAATCCTTTTGATTCATTAAAAAATTTTACTGTTCCTTCTGGCATTGCAATGTTAATTTAAAATATAAATAAAGCGGTTATTAGACTTAAAAGTAAGACAATTATTGTAAAAATTTTGTTTTATATAGTAGAAAATGTAAAATAATTTAAAGGGCCGTTCTTAATTCAACTTTATTGTCCAATGGTTTTAAACTTTTTAAATAAGTGTAAACGGCTTCCAGGTCATTTTTAGTCATTCCCGCATACATTGTCCAGGGCATAGGCGTGTTTAATTCGCCCTTAGCTATCGCTGGTAGTTTTATGCTGCTGTCTGCGTAAACTTTAAACTTTTTGACAAACATTTCCTTAGTCCAACCGCCCAATCCATTGGTTTTATGCATGGTGATGTTGGTTGAACGGATAATGCCTGCAGGTTGTTTAAATTCCATACCACCACCAAATTCAGTACCTGCTATGATCGCGCCCTTATCCATTTTACTATGGCATTCCACGCATCCGGCGGCATTAACCAGGTACGCGCCATATTTAACGGTATCCTGCATAGCTGGTATTTTTTGGAAATCCGCTTTTTTTGGCGTCGTTTTATTAATCAGGTTAACCGGAAAGTTTAACTCGGTTTTTGCTACCTGATTTTCAATAGGAGCTAATGAACGGATGTAGGCAATAATGCTGTAGATATCCTCCTGGTTCATTTTGCCAAACCTGCGGTAACCCATTAACGGAAATAATGCTTTCCCTTCTTTATTTACACCAGTAGTAATGGCTTTTAATAATTCGCCGTCAGTCCAGCTTCCCAAAGCATTAGGTGTAATGTTAGGCGCGTAAATTTTTCCCGGAAAGCCCATGTTTTCATCAAAAACTTCACCGCCCTTACCCAAAGTACCGCTGACTGGTGGTCCAGAGAATACAGCCCAATTACGAGTGCTGTGGCAATCTATACAGGCGGCTACATTATTGGCCAGATAGCGTCCTCGTTCTAAACGCGCAGGGGTTGATTCTATTTTTACTGTCTGAGTATCACCGGTATCCGGGAAAGCAATATTGATGTATAAAACACCTGCAAGCACAAGTACGATTACAAATGAGACAATAAGTCCAAGAATTTTTAAAATTTTCATTTATATGAGGTTTAAGTTAATGGTCAAAATTCAATTCTTCTCTTTTTCTACCCTTAATCTGTAACATATACCAATGGATTTAGCGCTTTCGTTCGATTTCTTTATTGTAAGGAATTGTTGGTTTCTTAAATATAAAGAATGTTAATTTAAAAATCCAATTGTGCTAAGAAAGTATGTTCTGATGCATTTTTTTGACCTTAAAACTGGCATGCTTATTGGCTATAGAGAACTATCATTAAAAAACCTATTGCCTTTAGATAGAAACAATTACATACCAATGAAACAAAAACAGCGTTCTTTTCTGCTCATCTTCGGGGTTATCATCGTTTTTATCACCTTGCTTTTTCGAAATTCAATTACACAGCGCTCGGAGCAAAAGGTATTGGTAACTACATTGAGTGAATTAGATACAAACAGTCGTCAATTGTCGAAGTTGGACAGTATTACACTAAGTTTACAGGTTGCAGAAAATAATTTCCGCATGTATACTGCATTGTGGAGACCTGAGTATTTTGTTAAGTACACAGAAGAGATCAGATCTATTTCGGCTTTGCTGGCTGGTTTTTCTCTGGACGATAATAAGAATATTTCGGGTAGTATCGTTGGCGATTTAACCAATAAGCGTAAGCAAATGTTGCTTTACAGTGAAATTAAAAAGCTAGCTGATTCGATCACCAACATAAATCTTCAACTTAATGTTGGTAAAATTGATAGCGGTCTTTTAGCCGTAAAGTCTTTCCCTAAGCCTTCAGTAAAGAAAGTTGTGGAGGTGGAAGAAATAAAAGCTGAACCGGTGGTGAAAAAGAAAAAGCTCTTTGCGCGAATTAAGAATGCAATTTTAAATAAGTCTGACGCTGTTGATACTTCTAAAATAAGAAAAACAGAAACTACTTATGTACCTATTGATAATGGGGCAGCGGCCTATAATAGAAAGCAGTTACAAAAGATGGGGGCCTATTACAAAGGTTTACTTGACGATCAGAGGAAGAATCATGAGAAGCTAACGGAAAAAGAACAAACAATTCTGACTTTAAATGAGCGGATTTTTGAAAACATTAAACTGCTTTTTAGGGAATATAAAAATAACGTCAATCTAAGTGAGCAGGCAAGGAAAATAGCGCTTAAGAATAGAGCAAAAACCTCATTAGACAGTATCGACTGGTCGGGTAAGTTTAATTTCATTATTAGCTTGCTGTCTTACCTGGGCATTATATTTTTGTTGTATAAACTTTACCGGTCTTATAGCAAGATCATGAGGGCAAATAAATTGGCCGCCGATCAGGTGGTTAGCAAATCCAGGTTTTTTACCAGCATCAGTCATGAGATGCGGACGCCTTTAAATGCAATAATGGGAGTGTCCGAACAGCTTAAGTCAACGCCATTAAATGACAATCAGAAAGGAATGTCTAAATTGTTGGATACTTCAGCATCTATGCTTTTGTCGGCTGTTAATGAGGTGCTCGATTTTTCCCGTTTGGAAACTAACAAACTCTCTCTGGCTAAAACTCCATTCAGATACAAGCGAATATTAAAGGAGGTAGCAGATACCACCAAAGTACTGGCCGATCAGAAAAACATAGCGCTCGAATTGAAGCAGGATGTTGCGCCTGATTTATTACTGGTAGGGGATCCTTACCGTTTAAAACAAATTCTGATGAATTTGACCGCAAATGCAATTAAATTTACAGACAAGGGAGAGGTGAGTATTCAGGTAGAGCTCAAAAGAATCGACGTAAAGAATGCAATGTTGCATGTTAAGGTTATTGATACCGGTATAGGTATCTCGCCGGCAAATCTTCCGATTGTTTTTAAAGAATTTTCACAGGTAATAGATTCGAAGCGTAATGACTGGCAGACTGGATCGGGACTAGGACTTACCATCAGTAAAAAATTGGTTGATCTGCACAAGGGGAAGATAACCGTGGAAAGTGCAGTAGGTAAGGGAACGACTTTTAGTTTTGAGTTGCCTTACATTATTGCAAGTGAGGAAGAGGAAAATCCGGATGATCAAAACGAATATGTGGTAAATAGCAATCGTTTTAAAAATATTCATATTCTGGTTGTTGATGATTCAGAAATAAATCTATTGATGATTAAGATGATTTTTAAAAAGCATGAGATCAGTTTTGATACGGCTGCGAATGGTATAGAAGCACTGGAGTTCATTGCCAATAACAGGTGTGATATGGTGCTGACTGATATTCAGATGCCGGAAATGGACGGGCTGGAACTGATCAAAAGGATCAGAACTAATGCTGATCCTAAAAAAGCCGCAATACCTGTAATTGCAATAACGGGTCAGATTACACCTGAGTCGCATGATTTGTATCTGTCTTCAGGTTTGAATAATTATATCATTAAGCCTTATACAGAGCGCGAGTTGATGGAAAAAATCCTAGATTGTATAGCTTAGCAATACATGTCCGTCATCAAAGGTTTTGGTTTCGAGGAGATGTAGCTTTAGCAATTTGCTATCATCAGTAAATAATTTTCTTCCATTGCTTAAAACAGCAGGACATATAATGAATTGATACTCATCAATAACGTCGCTATTTAACAGTGATTGTACTAGTGAAAGGCTTCCCCATATGATGATGTCTTTTCCGGCTTGCATCTTTAGCTTTTTGATTTCATTTACCACATCTTTTTTTATGATGGGAACAGGCTCCAGGTTACCCCATGGAGCTTGCTCAAGGCGCTCTGAAACAACATATTTTTTTAAGGCATTTAATCCCGGAGCAATCGGTTCATCTGAGTTTGGCCAGTAGGCTTCAAACATAGTATAGGTGGCTCGCCCCAATATCATGGTATCTATTGTTTCTATAAGCTGCAACTGATTGTTTTCAATATTGTTTTCCGAATCGGTTGAAAAACTCGCGGGCATAAAATCGAGCTCGTCATTTTTACCGGCAGCAAAACCATCAACAGTCATAAATTCCTGAACAATTACTTTTCTCATGATTGTTATTTTTAATACATAACAAATGTAAGTGTCATAAAGATTATAATGACGGGGGAGAAAGGTCAAATAAAAGGGGCTTATGCGACAGAAGTCCGAAAAGATTCTTGCGAATACCTTTTCAGACTTCTTTTATAAGTGTTTGGAATTATATAGTTTTCGGCGTGTAAACCTTAACCACACCATCTCCTTCACTGCTCACTACTAATAAACTCTTTTTAGTGGGACTGTTTTTAGCCGGTATATAAAGTACGCCCTCAGGAGCGTCGCCACATTTCAGTAATTGTAGAAAAACCGGTGCTGTGGGAATTGTGATGTCATAAACGGCTATAGCATCAGACCTTTCCATACCTACAAAAGCCACCTTTTTATTGCCTACTGTACCAATGGTGATGCCTTCAGGTTCAACACTTTTATCATCACTTCTTCCATCCTCGTACACTTTTTCATCTATACACTTAGCATCCAGCTGATTCTTGCTGTCAAAAACCTGTGCACCAGTGTTGCCATTCCAAACCGAAAATGAACGTGAACCAAAAGAATACAACTCATCCAGATCTCCGTCACCATCAGTATCGCCTAAAGTAGTGGTAACATTTAGCTTACCCAATTGATCGTCTTTTTTCAGATCAAGAGCATTAGGGAATACAGTTGGATCTAATTTTATGTCCTTGTTTTTTACTCTAAGGAATTCAGTGAAAGCTGTATATTCCCTCGTATCACCTTCGTTGGCGGTGAACAGATAAGGAGTTCCATTTGATTCCAATATGGCAATCGCATCAGGTAAATACATTCCCTTAACCGGCCATTTAGCAGGTTTATACCCTCCGTCAGCATCACTAGGATCGATCTCATTTCCTGTGGTATTGTAATCTTTAAATCCAAGTGGAAAGATGTTAGAGATAGTTTTCGAGCCTATATCTATTTTAGCGATAGCGTTATTTTCTTGTAGGGTTACCCAGGCAGTTTTCGAATCAGAAGAAATGGTAATGTATTCCGGCTCTATGTCTTTTACAAAATTTTTACCGATACCAAATATTCTGAATCCTTTTTGTGTCAAGGCAGCAAGTTGACCAGCCATTGAAGAAAAATCGAAGGTAGTGACTGCATAGTTCTCTTTAACAGAAATGATTGATACAGTACCTGAAGGATCAGTGGTGTACTCGGTATTTGGCTCACCCTCATTTGCGGTCATAATGTATTTTCCATCCGGAGAGAAAATAATCATATCCGGTAGTGCTCCTACTGTAACCTCAGTAATTTTGCTGTAGTCGCTGGTTTTAAAAACCACAACTTTGCCATTTGCCTGTTTGTCGTTTGCCTGAATCGCAGCAGCTAGTTTACCATCATGTATGGCAACGCTGTTTACTGCGCCACCATATGGTGTTATGTTAATGGCACCAATAGATACCATATGCTCAGGATCTTTAAAATCAATTATCTCGATTTGATTTAATTGGCTTGGACTGCCTTCATTTTCATTTCTTACTACAAACAGTCTTTTGGTAATCGGGTCGAATGCCGATATTTCTGCCGCACCTGTTTCACCGATGTCCAGAGATCCGATCTCCGAAAAAGTAGCAGGATCTTCATTTATAAAGAACTCGGAATCGATGGGAGTTTTATCTTTCTTACAAGCTAGAAAGCCAATAGGTAGAAGTAGGGTAATTAGTAAAAGTTTTTTCATATGGATTTATTAAGTTTATACGCTAAAGTATAATTACAACATGATCGATACTTAAGCTTAGTATTATGATATTGTTAGCCCCTGTAATAAGTATGCCGGACTGATGGGATTAATAAGCGTATAACTAGCTTACTTTTCGTATCATTAAAAAATAAATTTAAAATGAGTAGGTTAGTTATTTATAAAAATAAATATATTAGTCTTCGTTTACAACCAAATCAAACTATAAATATTAAATGACCAACCTAACCAAAGAGAAAAGTGCAGCAGCATACCTGTTTAGCGCTCCTGTTATTGTAGCCTCCTTAGGCTATTTTGTAGATATATACGACTTACTACTGTTCGGTATTGTGCGGATACCCAGTTTAACTGAACTTGGGCTCGACGAAGCTGCGGTATCTATTGAAGGTGCAAGTATTCTAAACTGGCAAATGACAGGATTGTTATTAGGTGGTATCCTTTGGGGTGTTTTAGGAGATAAGAAAGGCCGTTTATCAGTACTTTTTGGTTCTATTATTACTTATTCTGTCGCAAATTTTGCCTGTGGCTTTGTGCATGATGTAACCGTTTATAAGCTATTACGTTTTGTAGCAGGTATTGGTCTTGCTGGTGAACTGGGCGCGGGAATTACCCTGGTTTCGGAGAGTTTACCTAAAAGATTAAGGGCAATAGGAACTTCAGTTGTTGCAGGTGTAGGCTTGCTTGGAGCTGTTGTTGGCTATTTTACCGTTGAGCTGTTTAGCTGGAGAAATGCTTATTTCATCGGTGGAGGTATGGGGATTATGCTCTTGTTTTTAAGAATTGGCGTATTTGAATCGGGAATGTTTAATCTCATGAAAGAAAAGCATGGTGTAGCTAAGGGGAATTTCTTATCATTTTTTACGAAAAAAAGCAGACTGATCTTGTACCTGAAATGTATTGGTATAGGTTTACCAACCTGGTACGTGATCGGTATTCTTGCTACGTTTAGCAATGAGTTTGGTAAGGCTTTGGGAATTGCTGAAGCTATAAAACCGGGATTGGCAGTAATGTGGTGTTATGTAGGACTAGCCAGCGGGGATTTGGTGAGTGGGATGGTGAGCTACTGGCTTGAATCACGCGTCAGGGCAGTAACTTATCTGATGATTTTCACCCTAATAGGAGCTGTTATCTACCTTTATGGCGGAATAAATACCGCTACAGGGCTTTACGCCATGTGCCTTTGGGTAGGCTTTGGTATAGGTTACTGGGCTATGTTTGTAACTATTGGAGCTGAACAGTTTGGTACCAATATAAGGGCTACAGCAGCCACTACCATACCGAATATGGTTCGGGGTACTGTGGTATTAATGACCACCTTATATACTACATTGAAACCACTTGTATTTGAGGTTCATGCTGCCGGTATAGTAGGTCTGATTTGCTTCGGTATAGGTTTTTATTGTATTAGAACCATTCCTGAAACACATCATAAAGACCTCGATTTCGTAGAGATTTAGCCCTAATCCAATAAAAAGACAGTCATGCCTTTAGGCCCATGGGCCCCAAGAACCAAGGATTGTTCAATATCGGCCGTTTTAGATGGCCCAGCTATAAAGCTTCCAAAACCATAATCAGCGGTGCCTATTTTTAAATAGGCATCGTGCATGGTTTGCACAATTTCTTTTCTGCTCAATACCACTGCCAGTTGTTGGCATATGAAAGGTACTGCACGTTGATGCATTAAATCTTCAGTAATCCATAATGCTGCGTTTTCAGCAACACCAAAATGGGCGCTGATTACGGCCAGGTCTACATCAGCATAACTGTGCGGATCCTGATTCTCCCAACCTTGTTCCGAAATGGTATTCAATTCAGGCAAAGTGGATACAATACGCTGACCTGCAAAATGCTCAAGGATATACTTTTGGATACCCTCATAATTTGAAACTTCAATACATGTGCCACCTATCGTGTTGAGTAGGGTAGCAAAAGCCGCTATTGGATCCGCAGCAGGAAATGCAGTCAACACATCAGGTGGGAGCGCTTGCAATTCAGGTTGACTACTTAATATTTTTGCTAAAATCTGTTCTCTGCTAGTCATTCTTTTTATTTTTCTTGTACCACTCTCCAAATGATTCTTTAGGCACTTCCGGCATTTCCCGGTGTTGGTACCATAAGTTTAGTTTATTGTTTACTGTAAAAGGTGCATGTTTCATAAACCAACGGCCAGCTTTTCCAGCATTCCTATAAACAAAGGGATTGGATAAGGTGAATTCCATGGCCTTCATAGCTAGTTTCTTTTTAGGGTCGGCATAGCCTTCTTTCACAATTACCTGGCGCCATTTATAAAGTTGCTCGTGGATGTTGATTTTAACCGGACAAACATTGCTGCAGGAGCCGCAAAGGGTAGAGGCAAATGGCAGGTCTGCATATTCCTTCATATCCAGATTAGGCGCAAGAATAGAACCGATTGGACCTGCAACTGCAGTATGGTAACTGTGACCACCGCTTCGGCGGTAAACCGGACAAGTGTTCATACATGCGGCACAGCGGATACACTTTAGTGAGTTGCGAAAATCCGGGCGACTCAATTGAGTTGTCCTGCCATTATCTACTAACACAATATGCATTTCTTGTCCTGGTCTGGGTTTTTTAAAGTGACTGGAATAGGTAGTGATGGGTTGACCGGTTGCGCTCCTGGTTAGTAATCTTAAAAATACGCCCAGGTTTTTCCGCTTAGGGATAATTTTTTCTATACCCATGCAGGCAATATGTACATCAGCAAGGTGTGCACCCATATCCGCATTACCTTCATTTGTACAAACTACAAACTCACCGGTTTCAGCAACGGCAAAGTTTACGCCTGTAATAGCCGCTCTGCGTGTTAAAAAGGTTTCCCGCAAGTGTTCCCGCGCTGCGGCAGTTAGAAATACCGGATCAGACATGCCTTCAGGTGTGCCCAGATGTTCGTGGAACAATTCTCCTATTTCTTCTTTCTTTTTATGGATGCAGGGCAGTACAATATGACTTGGTGGTTCTTTGGCCAGCTGCACAATTCGCTCGCCCAGATCGGTGTCAATTACATCGATCCCTTGCTCCTTCAGATATTCATTCAAATGACATTCTTCGGTTAGCATGGATTTACTTTTGATGAGCCTGTCGACCTGATGCTTTTTTAATATCGAGTGCACAATTTGGTTGTGCTCGGCCGCATCAGCTGCCCAATGTACTGTAACACCATTTTTCTTTGCCTGCTCTTCAAAATCAATTAAATAGTTGTGGAGATTGGAAAGTACATTGTTTTTAATCAGCGAAGCAGTTTCCCTTAAAGATTCCCATTCGGGTATGTTGTGAGCGGCTTTATCACGCTTTGCGCGAACAAACCATAAAGTCTCGTCGTGCCAGTCTACCCTTGCTTCATCCTTATTAAATATCTCTGATAAGGCTGCGTGGTCTTTTGTTCCTGAGCTCATGTGTCTTTATTGATGAAATTCCGTTTAAAACTATTGTGCATTTAATATTTCTGCAATATGCAGTACTTTAACATTGCTTTTTTGTCGACGTAGGATGCCTTCCATGTGCATTAAGCATGACATGTCTGCTGCCGTGATATATTCTGCACCGTGGTTTAAATGATCAGCTACCCGGTCTTTACCCATTTTTACAGATACTGCTTCTTCGGCAACGCAAAAGGTTCCGCCAAAGCCACAGCATTCATCGGGCCTGCTCAATTCAACAAGCTCAAGGCCTTCAACCATTTTTAAGAGATGCAAGGGTTTTGAAAATGGGGCATCAACCAATTCGCTCATCTGCGCAAGCATTAAACCTCGCTGTCCATGGCAACTTTGGTGTACGCCAACCTTATGTGGGAAGCGCGCAGATAGTTTTTCTACCTTAAGTACATCAGTTAAAAACTCTGTTAATTCGTAAACCTTTTTTCTGATGCCAATCGCCTTATCTTCTTGCTCGGGTGAATGTAAATGATCTTTTATGTGCAATACACAACTCCCGGAAGGGGAAACGATATAATCAAATTCCTCAAAATTGTCGATAAATAAGTCATTGCAGCCTTGAGTAAGGTGTTCAAAGCCCGAATTGGCCATGGGTTGTCCACAGCAGGTTTGGTTGACAGGATACCTTACTGTTATGCCAAGTTTGCTTAATAAATTCAAAGTAGCAATTGCTGCATTCGGATAAAATTGGTCGATGTAACAAGGTATAAATAGGCCTACGTTCATGTATACAGGGTTAGAGAGGTTAAATATAGTATTTTAAAATAATCGCACCATCCTGTGCTGTCGTGTTGGATGCCAATATCACTAATTTATGAAAACGTTTTCAGCTAACTAAAAAAAAGTGTAGCTTGCCACATAATTTATTGCTTATGGCTGGAGGCAAAAAGAACTATCAAAATACTATACTCGATATTGCAGAGGCATTAAAGCTTTCGCCTGCAACGATTTCCCGTGCTTTGAACAATCATCCTTATGTGAAAGAGCAGACCAGAACAGATGTGATGGAGATGGCTACCAAGCTGGGTTATAGGCGAAATCATATGGCTTCGGGTTTGCGCAGTAATAAAACCCGTACAATCGGACTTATCATTCCAAGGGTTTCTATGTTTTTTCATGCTGAGGTGATTACCACCATTCAGAACGACTTGCATAAACATGGCTATAACCTGATCATTTGCCAATCCAATGATTCGGTAAATATGGAGCAGGAGCTAACTGAAACATTATATGCGTCAAGAGTAGATGCATTAATAGCTGCCTGTACCTTACAGACAGTAGATTTTAGTCACTTTGATAAGTTTGTAGATCATGGTACACCGGTGATTTTTTACGATCGTGTTCCGGTAGGAGATTATAAAGCGACTTTTATTAAAGGAAGTGATTTTCAGGGTGCTTATCTGGCTACCAATCATTTAATTGCTGCGGGGTGTAAAAGGATCGCACATGTTTCAGGTCCATTGACCTCTAATCTTTATCAGGATAGGGCAGCTGGATTTTTAAAGGCAATGGAGGAACATCATTTATCAGTAAACCCAGAATGGGTATTTCATCAGGAACTGACTCATGAAAACGCGCGAATTGCAATGCAGGAGATGTTTGAAAAGGATATCGTACCTGATGGTATATTCGCCGACAATGACACCACTGCCATAGCAGCAATTGAATTTGCAAAGGAAAAAGGGATAGGAGTGCCTGATGCACTGAAAATTACGGGATACTCTAATGATCCGCGTACAGCCATCATTACCCCATCAATTACTTCAATTGAACAGTTTCCTAACCTGGTAGGTACAAGGATTGTTGAGGTACTGATGGAGCTCTTGACTGAAGAAGCAGAAGGTCCGGTTTATAAAACGGAACCTGTGATTATTCCTGTTGAACTGATCAGCAGAATGTCGACCGGAGTAAATAAATAATTAATAAAACAGAATAGTGTCCCATTTGGGATGCGTGATATAAATAAAAAACAATGAAAACATCTTTTGAAAGCCGCTATGCAGTTAGTCCGGGTGAAGCAAAGCAATTTGATACTGCTGCTTTACGCAAGAATTTTTTAATGGAAAGCTTATTTGAAGCAGATGCTGTTAAGCTTACCTTATCTCATTTCGACCGTTACATCACTGGAGGTGTTATGCCGGTAAATGAGGCGGTAGAATTGTCAAATCCTGAAAACCTGAAAGCTGCTTATTTCCTTGAAAGAAGAGAGCTCGGTATCATTAATGTTGGTGGAAAAGGAAAGATCGTAGCTGACGGAGTTACTTATGAACTTGAATTTAAAGAAGCGTTATACCTTGGTAAAGGTACAAAAGAAGTGACTTTTGCTTCGGAAGATAAAAACAGCCCTGCGAAGTTTTACATCAATTCAGCACCAGCACATCATACTTATCCAAGTAAAAAAGTTTCTAAGGCTGACGCTGAAATTGTTGAATTGGGTACGCCGGAAACCGCTAACCACCGTATAATTAATAAATTGCTGGTAAATAGCGTATTGCCTACTTGTCAACTGCAAATGGGTATGACTGAGCTGAAAAGCGGAAGCGTTTGGAATACCATGCCTGCGCATACACACGATAGAAGAATGGAAGTATATTTCTACTTTGAAGTGCCGCAAGGACAAAGTGTATGTCATTTTATGGGTGAGCCTCAGGAAACCAGACATATCTGGATGCAAAACGAGCAAGCTGTAATTTCACCTAACTGGTCTATCCACTCGGGAGCAGGTACCAGCAATTATACCTTTATCTGGGGAATGGCAGGTGAAAACCTGGATTATGGTGATATGGACCATTGCGCAATTAATGATTTGAAATAATTATCAAACAATTTATTATGAAGAACCCATCATAAGCATACCGCTACAAACAGTAATGTATATGCTTATGATAGCTTCATAACCGAAAACAAAATATATACTCATGAAAATATTTGGCTTTTTATTGTTGTTTCCAGCCTTGTATGCGCCGGTAATGGCGCAAACCAAGGCTACCATCACGGTAAGTAACCCTTCAAAACTGGAAAGAACTAATGCTGTTGTTCCTGTAAACTGGAGTAGTGTTACCGCAAAATATCCGGCTATTGATACTGCCAATTTTAAGGTTGTAAATTCCTTAACAAAGAAGGAAGTTCCCTTTCAATTGGAGCGTCGTGGAGAAGCTACCGTTAAAAACCTTCTGGTGCAGGTTAGCTTGAAAGCAAATGGTAGTGCAAAACTGCTGATTGTACCGGGTAAACCGGCTGCTGTTGTTAAAAAAACTTATGGTCGTTATGTTCCTGAACGTTATGATGATTTTGCATGGGAAAACGATAAAGTGGCTTTCCGTATGTACGGAAAGGCATTGGAGACCAGAAAAGACAATGCTTTTGGAACTGATGTTTGGGTAAAAAGAACGAATAAGCTAGTCATCAATGAATGGTATAAAACCGGTGATTATCATACAGACCATGGTGATGGAATGGATTATTACAGCGTTGGTTTTACATTGGGTGCTGGTGATGTTGCTCCAATTATAAAGGATTCGATTGTTTTTGCTAAAAACTACCATTATTGGAAAGTATTGGATAACGGTCCATTACGTACTACATTCGAGTTGGGTTATGATGCCTGGGACGTGGCGGGTAAATCGGTAAAGGTTACAAAAACCATTTCTTTGGATGCTGGATCGCATATGAACAGGGTTGAAGCACTTTACACTTACAGTGGTGATGTTTTACCTGTAGCAGTGGGTATTGTAAAAAGGAAAGAACCTGGAACCATTTTAATGGATGAGCAACAAGGTATTGTTGGTTACTGGGAGCCTCAACATGGTGCTGATGGCACAACCGGAGTTGGTACTATTGTATTGGGAGAGAACTTAAGCATGGGTACTGATGTTAAGCATTTACTTACACGTGCATCGGCCACTAACAACAAACCTTTTGTTTATTATAATGGTTCGGCATGGAGTAAAGCAAATGAAATTACCAATGCGCAGTCATGGTTTAATTATCTGAGTAATTTTAAAAATCAATTACAGCAGCCTTTAAAGGTTAGTGTGCTGTAGTATTAAAAGAAATAAGAAAATGGCAATATTAGATTTATTTAATTTAAAAGGGAAAATAGCTTTAGTTACCGGTTGCAAACGCGGTATTGGTAAAGCAATGGCCGAAGCTTTAGCTGAAGCAGGAGCCGATATTATTGGCGTATCTGCTAATCTGGAACTGGATGGTAGTGATGTAGAAGTTGCGGTAAAGGAATTGGGGAGGAACTTTTATGCTTACCAGTGTAATTTTAACGATCGCGATTCTTTAAAAGCATTCTGTGAAAAAGTGAAAGCGGATCATCCCGTAATTGATATTCTGGTAAATAACGCAGGTACGATCCTGAGAAAGCCAATTGCTGAACATCCTGATGAGTATTGGGATGAGGTAATCGCGGTAAATCAAACTGCTCCATTTATCCTTACAAGGGAAATTGGCAGGGATATGGTTGAAAGAGGGAGTGGGAAAATCATTTTTACTGCTTCATTGTTAACTTTTCAGGGCGGCATAACTGTTCCGGGATATGCAGCCAGTAAAGGTGCAATCGGACAGTTAACTAAAGCTTTCGCTAACGAATGGGCAGCAAAAGGTGTAAATGTTAATGCTATTGCTCCCGGATATATCTCTACAGATAATACAACTGCATTAAGAGCTGATGAAAACCGTAGTCGTTCTATTATGGAGCGTATTCCTGCAGGTAGATGGGGTGAAGCTGAAGACTTTAAAGGTCCGGTTTTATTCCTGGCTTCTGAAGCTTCCAGTTACATGCACGGTACTGTTATGACGGTAGATGGTGGATGGATGGGCAGGTAATGTCTATACATTTTAAATAATATTTAAAAGCAGGCTGTTTTACAGTCTGCTTTTTTTATATTCGAAAACCAAATACCATAAACAAATGAAACACCGTTACTTATTAATTTCTTTTGTACTTCTTAGTACGAATATCGCCTTTGCGCAAAAGGAAACAGTTTATAAAACCTGGAACCCGGAGCAGGAGCAGACCAGTGTTGTTGCCGGACAAGGCTGGCATACGGGGATACAGAATTATTACGATCGTTTACCAGTAAAAGTTGAATCCACAGTTCGCAAACCGGTTTGGAGTTTATCTAAAAACAGCAGCGGTCTTAATCTTCAGTTTAAATCAGATGCTTCGGAAATTGTTGTAAAGTACAAGGTGACCGGACCAGTACAAATGTCACATATGCCTGCAACTGGTGTTAGCGGAGTCGATTTGTATGCAAAAGATGCTAAAGGCAATTGGATTTGGTCGGCAGGCAAGTTCTCCTTTGGAGATACCATTGTATACCGTTTTCCAAATTTAAAAACTACGGATAGTAAAGTCCGGGAATATACTTTATACCTTCCTTTGTACAATTCTGTAAAATGGATGGAAATCAGTGTGCCTGAGGAAAGTACTTTTACTCCAGGTTTAAGCAAGCAAAAACCAATTGTAGTTTATGGAACTTCAATTGCACAAGGTGCTTGTGCCAGTCGCCCGGGCTTAGCCTGGACTTCCATCGTAGGGCGTAAGTTAAATGTGCCGATGATCAATCTGGCCTTTTCTGGCAATGGAAGATTAGAAAAGGAGATTGTTGAATTGCTTCCTGAAATTGATGCCAGGTTATATGTATTGGATTGCTTACCTAACTTAACGGGAGCGGCTTTTACTAACGATGAAATTAAAAAGAGAATTGAAGATGCGGTAACTCATTTGCAGCTGAAAAAACCAGGCGTTCCAATCCTGCTTACAGAGCATGATGGCTATACCGATGACGGCATAAATTTAGAGAAGAAAAAGGCTTACGAGCGTGTAAATATTGCACTGAGAGCTGCTTTTGCTGCCTTAAAGGCTAAAGGTGTAAAGAATATATACACCCTAACAAAAGCAGAGATCAATCAGGACATTGATACCATGGTGGATGGAACCCATCCAAATGATATTGGCATGATGCGTTATGCTGATGCATACGAAAAAGCCATCAGAAAAATTAAATAGGCGTGTGGCAGCTACTATAGATTACTTTCTATAGCGCCTACTTTTTCACGATACAGGTCTAACGGCCCATCCAGCAATACCGCAATTACGGTCAGGTCTTTATCCAGCCGGGGTTGCGGTATTGGAATATAAATGATACCCGGAACCGCACTCCAGTAAAGCTTATTGAAGAGCTGAGGTTCGATCATCGTACCTTCTCCAACAATTCTAATCCTGCTGATCTTGTTTTTGATACCTTTTAAAGCAATAGGACCGGTTGGTGTTCCTTCAACAAAAAGATACAGTGTTTGCTTGTCTGCCGATAAAGCGCTAGCTCCCTGATAATGACCACCAGGTAAACCCTTGCTTGTTTTATATAAAGCTTCAGCATTTTTTGTGATCCAGTTGTACAACCCTGGAGATAGGGTGTTTTTATCTTTTTCAAGTCCTATTCCATCGACTGCAAGTGAGGTGTTCAGGAAAGGGTTGTTACCTGCATGCAATGAATTGGCAAGTTTTTTAAGTAGAAGCTGATCAGCAGTGCCTTTTTCTTTCAGGTCTGCAAAACTGGTGTTTGGCGTCGAAAGCTCATGTAATTCAATCGGCTGATCAAATTTTATAGCAATAACTGTTACATCCTGATCTGCTGCTGAAGAAGGAATTTTTACCAGTAGGTCGCTTCCTTTTTTGCTGAAGCTAGCTGCCATCTTTGTCCCTACAATTTTAGCGCTAACAGGCTGTGATTTGATGCCTCTCAGCAATAATTCTTCGTTGGTTTTAGTGGCCCAGTCAGCATAAACATAGAGTGTTTTTTTATCCTTAGATAAGGCTGTTTTTCCGCTGAAATGCCAGGCAGGAATTCCCGCCCTTGTACCATATATTGCTTCGGCATGTTTATTCGTCCAGCGGCCCAATTGCTTTAGGATGTTTACCTGCTCATCAGGAATGGTGCCATCGGCTTTAGGACCGATATCAAGTAATAAATTACCACCCATACTGATACAATCCACCAGTGTTCGGATGATCATATTAGGTGATTTATATTTGTAATCATAAGGCTGATAACCCCATGAATCGTTCATGGTATAACAAAGTTCCCAGTAGTCATTATCTGGCTTTAAAACGGGAATACCTTGTTCGGGTGTTTCATAATCTCCATGATGGTTTAAACGGGAGTTGATGATGATATTGGGATTGTATTTTTTAAGATTGCTCAATATTTTGGCACTTTGCCATTCTTCACCTGTATGCTCCCAGTCCCCGTCAAACCACAGCAGATCCGGTTTAAAACTGGCAGATAATTCATCAAGTTGTGTATGGAAATAGGTGCTGAACTTGTTCCAGCGGGCAGGAGCTTCTGCTAATTTGTATCTTTTACGTTCTCTTGTAAAGCCATCATAATCCGGGTGACTCCAGTCGGGCAAGGAGAAATAAATGCCTGTTTTTAATCCTGATTTTTTTAGTTCAGTCACAAAAGGGCTGATCAGATCCTTTTTGGCCGCACTGTTTTTTAGTGTAGTAGTCGCGTTCTCAGTTTTCGTATCCCATAAGGCAACACCATCATGATGCTTGCTGGTAATTACTGAGTATTTTGCTCCACTTCCTTTAATCAGTTTAACCCATTCCTGAGGGTTATAATTTGCAGCATTAAAACCATTGAGCTGCTTCATATAGTTATCGTGGCTCAGGTAATTGTTAAAAAATGACCATGATTCAGCAATACCGTTTACCGAGTAAATCCCCCAATGGATAAAAATACCAAGTTTGGCATCTTTAAACCACTCCATTTTTTGAGCTTTCGCAGAAATATTTTCTTTAGTTGTCTCCTGGGCAGAAAGCTTGCAAAGAGGAAGCAAAAACAATAGTATAAACAGGCTTTTAAATGGTGTGGTTCTAGTCATCATGGTTCAATAAATTATTTGCTAAGGTAAGATTTCTGATAGTTTAAAGGGCTTTGGCCGGTAATGACCTTAAAATGTTTATGAAAGCTGGCGAAATTATGAAAGCCGCTTTCATAACAGATTTGCTTTACATTCATACTGTCTTCTATCAGTAGTTTGCAGGCATGTCCAACGCGGATTTCGCTGATAAACTGGGTGTAAGTTTTTCGGGTTCTCGTTTTAAAATAGCGGCAAAATGAATTGGGACTGATGTTGGCAACAGCGGCCATTTCTTCCATCTGTATTTTCCTTTTAAAATTGGCCAGTGAATAGTTATAAATAGCATTGATCCGGTCATTCTCCGTTTCTTCAAAATTATTTCGGAAGCCTATTGATGATAATGGCTTATCCAGCGAGCTATTTTCTATAGCCAATAAGGCCTCCATCAAAAGAATGATTCTTCTGGGACCTGAGGCCAGGAGGATCTCCTCCATAAGTTCCCCAACGTGTTTTTTACTTTTGTTAATGATCTGAATTCCTCTTTGCGCTTTTTCCAGTGTTAACTTCATACCCTTGTTTTCAGGTAGCGAAAGAAAATGGTTTCCCCAAAAGTTTTCACAAAAATGAACTACAACAACATCGGCATTGTTTTCCTCACCTTCATTGAAATAGCTGTCGTCAAACTTCCAGTAATGGGGTAGATGGGCACCAACAAGGACAATGTCGCCCGAATTGAAACGTTTGATGCTATCGCCAATAAACTGTGTACCATTGCCTTTTTTAAAGTAAATCAATTCTACTTCGGCATGATAATGCCAACGGTTATTGATGTAAGGTACTTTGTCTCTCCTGGCACTAAATGAATTGACCAGATTGTTAGAAACTTTAAGTAGTTGAGGTTTCATGATATTCGGTTTGGTATTGGAATCTTAAATTTATAAAAATCTTTTATAATTACCTTATATCTGTCAATATTATGACGAATTATGCCAATATCGTTTAATCTATTTAATTTCAGCGCAAAAATTGTCTGTAACGACTTTATTTGCTTCATCTGTAACGAATAATATTCATACAGATCTAACGTTCTTAAATGCTTTCCCCTCTTAAAATAAATTAATGCTTAACTCAAAAACAAAAGGAACTATTTTTTTACTCGTATTGATTGGCCTGCTCTTCAATCAACAATTAAATGCGCAAACAAAAAGAGTAGTAAGCGGGGTGGTTAAAGACAGCACCGATTTGGGGATACCGAGCGCGCATATCCGTTTGATTGCAGGTAAGGATACCATAAATACGAGTTCTGATAGTGATGGTAAGTTTTTACTTAGCGGCATCAGGCAGACTGGTTTTGATATACTTGTTCGTGGTATTGGTTATAAGTCTCATGCTGGTAAGTATACATTTACCGACAAGCAAACTGAATTTGAATTGGGTGGGATCGTCTTAAAGCCTGATGTCCAGATGTTGGATGAAGTGGTTATTAGCGGAAAGGTCAGCCCGATAAGGGTAATGAAGGACACTATAGAATACAATACTGGAGCTTATGTGGTTAGGGAAGATGATCGGGTTGAAGATTTGCTAAAGCAGTTGCCCGGTATGGAGGTAGATGAGGAAGGAAAAGTAACCAGTATGGGTAAAGAATTGACCAAAATCAGGGTTAATGGAAAGGATTTCTTTACGGGAAATGTGAAGGAGTTCATCAAACAGTTGCCTGCAGAGATGCTTTCACATATCCAGGTAATAGATGATTATGGTGATGAAGCCAATTTCACTGGGATAAAAACTGGAGAACCCAGAAAAGTATTAAACCTGGTTACCAAACCTGAAAGAAACAGAGGGCGGTTTGGAAACTTCGGCAGTAATGCAGGGACGAACAATCGCTATGGATTTAATGCAACTGGAAATTTATGGAATGGGGATCGTCAGACAGGGATGAATACCAGCGTAAGCAATTCCAATAATAGTGCAGGAATGAGCCAAAGTATTCTTGCCGGGGGAAGTATCCGACAACCATTAAATAAGCAGCTTTCTATTAGTGGGGGGTATAATTTTAACCAGAACCGCAACGAAAATGAGATGGAGAGCGCTGTAGAAACGATTAATGAAATTGGAACAATTTATAATGATAATAACAGTAAGTCAAATCAAAAAAGTGCGGGCAACTCCGTAAATATAGATGTAAATGGTCGTTTGAAGGATGACTTTTTTCATGCTTCTGTGGGAGGGAATTTAACCAGTGATAAGTCAGTTCGTAAATCTAACTCAATCCAAACCGGAGCGATACGCCAGGACCAACTTAATGAAAGTGGGAGCAGCAATGACAATCCGGGACTTTCAACAAGTTTTAACTGGGGCAAGAGACTTGGTAAAAAGAAAAAGCGAACTGTTATGATAAATGCCGGAGCAAACATCAATAGTACCAATGGTGATGAGCATATTTTTACGCAAACAGGCTATTATGATAAGGAAGCAGATGTTTTGGTTAAGGATTCTTTACTAAACCGTTTAGTGGACACCAGGAATAAAACCAATAGTTTTAATGCCGGTTTTAGTTTTAGTGAACCCATTAGTAAAGCTACTGATACTGTAAAAAGAGAATCTATTGATTTAAGTTATGCACTTTCTTTAAATTCCACCAATAATAGCTTGCAAACAAGTGTTTTAGATGTGCAGGGAAGAACAAATCACGTTGATTCATTAAGCAATATATACACCTCTCAGTTCCTTAGTCATAATCTGAGATTGAGTTATCGATACAATTCAAAAGCGTATGATTACAGTTTTGGTTTATCCATGCAGCCAAGTACGCTGACCGGTAGTTATGAAGGTAGAGCTGATAAGGTCAATCAAACTACGGTGAACATGAGCCCGACTGCAGATGCAAGATTTTTACTTTCGAAAAGCCAGTCTTTAAACTTAAATTACAACGGATATACCACTGCCCCTCGTTTTGAACAGTTGCAACCTGTTCCGGATTCTAGAAATTTACTAAATGTAATTATTGGAAATCCAAACCTTAAAACATCCTTCAATCATTCTGTAAATATAGGTTACAGGTTATTTGGAAATACCAGTGGCAGAGCATTACAAATAGGTTTAAATGGCAATGTAGTCCAGAACCAGGTGGTAAGCAATGTTAGTCTAATCCCTGATACTTTAGGTGGTTTTAAACAGGAGACCCGTTTCGAGAATGCAAATGGGAATTACAACTTTGGAAGTAATTATTCGCTGTCCTTGCCTTTTGCAGAACGTAAGTACAACCTGTCGTTTGAAGGGAATTTAGGTTATTCAAATGCTGTAGTATACGCCGATAATGCGAAAAACTATAATCGGGGCATCAATTTTAGTCAATCGCTAAGAGCGTCCTTAAATACAAAAAAAGTATCGATGGGTACCAGCGTTAACTATAGTTTTAATGCGAATGATTATTCTTTGGCAACGGCAAATTCAAGGGATATAGAAACCTGGTCTTTTAATTTGAATTCCAGGATTATAGCTTCAAAATATTTATCCGGTCAGGTGAATGCTTCGAAGAGGATTAACAATGGTTACTCGATCAATTCAACCAACCCTTTATTGATAGGAGCAACCATTGAAACCACATTTTTAAAAAACCGAATGGCTTCCTTATCTCTTCAGGCAAGCGACTTGCTCAATCAGGGAAATACGGTAAATAGGATCATAACTAATAATTCAATTATCGACAGCCGTAGTAATCAGGTAACCCGCTATGTAGTGATGAATTTTTCTATGAGATTGCAGAATTTTGGTGGTAAGAAAAAGAGTTGAAAAAAGTGTGTTCAAACTTTCATTTATTAAAAAAGATAATTACATTTGAGCTTACCCTTTCGAGGGTATGTTTTTCATAGGTAGATGTAGGGTCGAAAATTAATTTTCGGCCCTTTTTTGTTTGGCCTGCTTCCGTATCTTTATACCAGTTATGAGGAAGAAGAAGAAAGTCATTATTGCCATTACAGGAGCCAGCGGCTCTATTTACGCTAAGTTATTGCTGGATAATCTCTTAAGGTTATCTGATCAGGTAGATAAGGTAGGTGTGGTGATGTCGGACAATGCCAAAGAAGTGTGGCGCTTTGAGTTGGGTAACGAAGAATATGATAATTACCCCTTCACTTTTTATCCAAAAATGGATTTCAACGCGCCCTTCGCATCGGGTTCTGCAAAATATGACACGATGATTATTATTCCATGTTCCATGGGAACCCTTGGTCGTATAGCTCATGGAATTTCAAATGACCTGATTTCAAGAGCTGCGGATGTGATCCTCAAAGAACGCAGAAAACTGATCGCAGTGGTTCGGGATACTCCTTTTAGCCTCATTCACATCAATAATATGAAGACGGTAACCGAAGCAGGAGGGATTATCTGCCCTGCAAGTCCTTCATTTTACAGTATTCCTAAAACGATCGAAGAGGTAGCGCAAACGGTAGTAAGCAGGGTTATCGACCTGGCAGGCTTTGAACAGGATAGTTATCGCTGGAATGAGGAATAATATCATCTAAAACCTTACCTTTGCAAAATTCTCAAACAGCTAATTCCGTTTGAGTAACAATAGATACAGAATGAAGAAAGTTGCATTTTATACATTAGGCTGTAAGTTGAATTTCTCTGAAACATCAACAATTGGCAGGTTATTTACCGACGCAGGGTATGCTGTTGTAGATTTTACAGATGCTGCGGATGTATATGTGATCAATACTTGTTCTGTTACAGAGCATGCAGATAAGAAGTGCCGTAAGGTAGTAAAAGAGGCCCTGAAATATGCCCCTAATGCATATATTACTATTGTTGGTTGTTATGCCCAGCTAAAGCCTGTCGAAATTGCTGAAATTGAAGGCGTGGACATGGTTTTGGGTGCGGCCGAGAAGTTTAGAATTGTTGAATTTATTTCCGACCTGACCAAGCAGCCTAAAGCTGTAATTCACCAGCAAAACATAGAAAAAGTAAATCATAATTTTATTGCCGCCTATTCTATCGGCGATCGTACCCGTACCTTTTTAAAAGTACAGGATGGTTGTGATTATCCTTGCACCTATTGTACCATACCTCTGGCGCGTGGCGGAAGCAGGAGCGATACCATCGAAAATGTAGTGAACCGTGCTCAGCAAATCGCTGAAAGTGGGGTTAAAGAAATCGTATTAACAGGGGTAAATCTTGGCGATTTTGGAATAAGAGATGGTAAGCGTGAAGATAAGTTTTTTGACCTCGTAAAAGCATTAGATGAGGTTGAAGGTATTGAACGAATCAGGATTTCTTCAATCGAGCCTAACTTACTAAGCAATGAAATCATTGAATTTGTAGCCACCTCGAAAAGATTTGTTCCGCATTTTCATATTCCGCTACAATCAGGTTCTAATAAAATATTGGGACTGATGAAGCGTCGCTACCAACGCGAATTGTATACCGAGCGCGTTGCTAAAATTAAAGCAGTGATGCCGAATTGCTGCATTGGCGTTGACGTAATTGTGGGCTTCCCGGGTGAAACCCATGAAGACTTTTTAGATACCTACCAGTTTTTGAATGAATTGGATATCTCTTACCTACATGTGTTTACCTATTCTGAACGTGAGCAAACAGAAGCTGCGGAGATGAAAGGTAGCGTTGCGGGAAGTACCCGTGCAGACCGTAGCAAAATGCTTCATATCTTGTCGGATAAAAAACGCAGAGCTTTTTACCAATCGCAATTGAATACTATTGGTGAAGTTCTTTTTGAAGACGATCAGAAAAATGGATTTATGCATGGTTTTACCAAAAACTATGTGAAAGTTAAAGCCAAGTATGACCCAGTTATGGTAAATGAAATCAAAACGGTTAAATTGGTCGAGTTAACGGCAGATGGTGAGGTAGAAGTTGCAGAAACACAAGAAGTATTAGCGCATTAATCTTATATTCGCATAAAACTATTTTAGCTTTATGTTTCCGACCGTATCTCATTTTATAGAATACCTTTTAGGTATACAAGTTCCGCTTCCCTTTAATACATTTGGTGTTTTCGTAGCCCTGGCCTTTATTGGCGGTTATTGGGCTTTTACAAAAGAATTTAAGCGTAAAGAAGCCCTTGGGGTTATACATGCAATCAAAAAAACGATTACCATTGGTAAACCCGCAAGTACCATAGAGATCGCTTCTAACGCAATTTTTGGTTTCCTGATCGGTTACAAACTTGTTTATGCATTATTAAATTATAAGCTTTTTGTAAGTGACGCTCAAACGGTATTGTTGTCTACCAAAGGAAATATCTTAGGCGGCTTATTCTTTGCCGGCCTATTTGCATACTGGGATTATCAGGAAAAAAATAAAGTAAAACTAGACAAACCTAAAGTCGTAGAAGTAACCCAGCATCCTCATGAATTAATGGGTAACCTGATTGTATGGGCTGCAGTTTGGGGCTTTTTAGGAGCCAAGATATTTGATAATCTAGAACACTGGGACAGTTTTGTAGCCGACCCAATTAATAGCCTGCTTTCTTTTAGTGGTTTAACTTTTTATGGCGGACTGATCTGTGGTGGTGCTGCAGTTCTATATATCGCCCGTAAAAATGGAATAAAGGTATTACATATGCTGGATATTGGCGGACCTGGGATGATGCTTGCCTATAGCATTGGCCGTATTGGTTGTCACATGTCGGGCGATGGTGATTGGGGGATTCCAAATCTAAATCCTAAGCCGGTTTCCTGGCTGCCTGATTGGCTTTGGGCATATTCTTATCCAAATAATGTTGCTAATGAAGGTGCACCTATCCCTGGATGCGTTGGTAAATTCTGTAATGAATTGGTTCAACCTGCATATCCAACGCCACTTTATGAAGTAATTGTATGCTTTATACTGTTCCTTATCTTATGGAAATTACGCGATCGTATTAAATTGCCGGGAATGATGTTTGGAATTTACCTGATGATGAATGGTGTGGAACGTTTCTTTATCGAACTGATCAGGGTAAATACTAAATACAATGTTGCAGGAATACAGTTTACGCAGGCGGAATTGATATCGTGTCTGATGTTTTTAGCTGGATTGCTGCTTGTCCTTTACTCGGTGAGAAATAAAGAAAAATTGGCTAATTACTAATCCTTATAGGTTGAATTACGAATTATTATGTTCTAAAGTGGTTGCCATCACCCGGCTGACCGGCAATTTCATCAGAAAAGAATCTATGAATTTTGATCCGAACGCGATTGAATTCAAAGGCTTGAACGACCTGGTTTCGTATGTGGATAAACATGCCGAAATTCAGTTGGTTAGAAATTTAACCAAGCTTATTCCTGATGCCGGATTCACTACTGAAGAAGAAACTGAAGATGTTAAAGGAGCGGTTTACAATTGGATCATAGATCCTCTGGATGGAACAACCAATTTTATTCATGGCATACCCACTTATTCAATTAGTGTTGCTTTGTATGAAGAGGATAAGCCTGTAATAGGAGTGGTTTATGAAATCAACAGGGGCGAGATGTTTTACACCTATAAAGGTGGCGAGGCTTATCTAAATAATAAGCCTATAAGGGTTTCTTCAAGATCTGTGCTGTCGGATAGTCTCCTGGCTACCGGATTCCCTTATCACGAATTTGATAAACAAGCTCAGTACATGCAACTTTTTGCCGAAATGATGCGTAGATGTCATGGTTTAAGAAGGATTGGCTCAGCAGCGGTAGATTTGGCTTATGTAGCCTGTGGCAGATTCGATGCCTTCTTCGAGTACAACCTGAACTCCTGGGATGTAGCAGCCGGTGCTTATCTGGTACAACAGGCAGGGGGACATGTAATAAACTTTGGTGGTGGTGATGAATTTATGGATAAACGGGAAATTTTAGCGACTAATGGTAAAGTTACCGGGGAAATTTTAACAACGATCAAATCGTATTTTTAAAAAGCTACGAATAATGTTTTAGCTAATGAAGTCATTATAAGGAACTTTTGGAGTGCCAGAAAAAAAATGTTGATTGAGGAACAAAAACCAGAAAATAAAATTAACAATCTAAAACTTTGAAAAACAAGCATGAAATTGCGTCAATCCGCCTTTAAATTTGTCTTTATGTTAATGATGAGCTTGGTGTCAATATCGCTCTATGCGCAATTGCCTGAAGAAATTCAATGGAAACACCTGGTAAAAACCTACTCCTCAGACAGCACAGAAATGGTATTAAGCCTTAACGGAAAAGCATTGCAGGGAAAGTATAAAATTCCTTTTGATGAAGGCGGTTTCGCGTTGTATACCATTAAAAATGGATTGATAAACGGAGAGGCTTTTTGGTATTCGAATGCCGGAAATATGGAATGTAAGCTCTATTACAAAAAAGGAGTACGTAACGGTTTAAAGGAAAACTATGATAGTGAAGGTCATATGTGGCTTCGTCAGGAATACAAGGATGGGAAGCAAGATGGTATAAGTGAAATGTATAGTAATGGCAAGCTAACTAATAAGGCGACCTATAAAGACGGTAAAAAGCACGGTGGGTCTTTTACCTATACCGGAGAACAGATAACTACAGAAAGTTATTATGAAAATGGTATGCAAAGTGGTCTTTATAAGACTTATGCCAATAATGGAAAAGTTATGCTTGAGTCTAATTTCAAAGACAATAAGCGTCATGGTTTGCATACTATGTATTCAAATGGGGTAAAAAACATGGATTTTATGTACGATAATGGCGAAAAACATGGTGTTGCACACATGTACAGGCCGGACGGTACAGTAGTTTTCGAGCATTATTATCTATTGGGAGAAAAAGTGAGCAAAGCTGATTTTGAAAAAAATCAACAAAATTCGACTAAAAAGTAGTGCATTTATGCTGTTAAAAGCCAGGATCGTAAAAGTGATTATAAAAAAAACAGGCTTGATTTTTATCAAGCCTGTTTTTTTTATAATCCAGAATGAACGGGCTTTTTTACAAAGCTTCCGATACTACTTCTTTTACTTCAGGAACCATACGTTGTAATAAGTTCTGAATTCCTGATTTAAGTGTAATTGTAGAAGATGGACAGCCGCTGCAAGAACCTCTAAGTTCTACAGTTACTACACCTTCATCAAATGATTTGTAGCTGATTGCTCCACCATCCTGTTCAACCGCAGGACGAACATAGTCATGCAGGATCTGCTGTATTTTAATCTCCAGTTCAGTTCCTTCGAATGCAGGAGCTTCTGCTGAAGCATCTTCTTTGATTTTGTATTCTGATTCAACTGCACCTTTAACAAACTCTTTCAGGATAGGCTCGATATCTGGCCATTCCGCATCCTCAGTTTTGGTTATTGTTACAAAATTACTTGCAAAGAATACACCATTTACAAAGTTGAATTTAAACAGTTCCTTTGCAAAAGGAGAGTGCTCTGCACTTTCTTTAGTCGCAAAATCTTCGCTGCCATTGATCAATAATTTATTGACCATGAACTTCATTGTAGCAGGGTTTGGTGTTTGTTCTGTATATACGTTGATCGTCATTGTCTTAATTTTTATACAAAAATAAATAATTCATTGCTTCAATTCCCTTCGCAGGTGTCTGTTTTAGGTCATTAAATCTTAAAACAGTATTAGAATACTCCAGTGTAATTAAATGGAGTGATTTTTTTCAATTCCACCTTAATTTGCTCATTTACATTTAAACCATCAATAAAATCAGCCATAGTAGTAGCTGTGATTTTCTGGTTGGTACGTGTAAGGTCTTTTAAAGCTTCGTATGGATTCGGGTAAGCTTCTCTTCTTAAAACGGTTTGGATGGCTTCCGCTACCACTGCCCAGTTGTTTTCCAGGTCAGCAGCAATCGCCTCATTGTTCAATAGGATCTTATTCAGACCTTTCAAAGTCGATGCCATAGCAATCACTGTATGCGCCATTGGTACGCCTACGTTTCTTAATACTGTAGAGTCTGTTAAGTCTCTTTGTAAGCGTGAAATAGGCAATTTAGCAGCAAAGAATTCAAATAAAGCATTGGCAATACCTGCATTACCTTCTGCATTTTCAAAATCAATAGGATTAACCTTATGTGGCATAGCCGACGATCCTACTTCTCCTTCTTTTATTTTTTGTTTGAAGTAGTTTTTAGAGATGTAAGCCCAGATGTCTCTATCCAGATCGATAATGATGTTGTTGATGCGTTTTAATGCATCACATTGCGCTGCAAACTGATCGTAGTGTTCAATTTGGGTAGTGTGTTGCGCACGGGTTAAGCCTAAAGCTTCGTTTACAAAGCGATTAGAGAAATTAACCCAATCAATGTTCGGATAAGCAATATGGTGCGCATTGAAATTTCCTGTTGCTCCACCAAATTTTGCGCTATTCGGAATGTTTTTAAGGTTGTTCAATTGAATTTCCAAACGCTCAGCGAATACCAGGAACTCTTTACCTAGTTTAGTAGGAGAGGCAGGTTGACCATGCGTGTGCGCCAATAAAGGCACATCTTTCCATTCATTTGCTAACTCTTTTATTTTTCCAATTAGTTGTTGGATGTTTGGATAGTAAACTTCATTTAAGGCTAGCTTAAATGTAAAAGGAATAGCGGTATTGTTGATGTCCTGTGAAGTTAAGCCAAAATGGATAAATTCTTTAAAGCTTTCCAGGCCCAGCAGGTCAAATTGCTTTTTTATAAAATACTCAACAGCTTTTACATCATGGTTGGTTACTTTTTCTGTGTCTTTAACCTCCTGTGCGTGTTCATCGTTGAATTGCTCATGAATCAAACGGAGTTTTGGATAGTTTGCTTTGTCAAACTGATCTAGTCCAGGTAATCCGGCCTCACATAATGAAATGAAGTATTCAATTTCTACATAGACTCTGTATTTAATTAATGCAGACTCTGAAAAATATTTAGAAAGGTTTTGGGTTGTATTTCTATAACGCCCATCAACCGGTGAAATAGCTTGAAGTGGAGATAAATTCATGAATGTAACTGTTTTTGCAAACGCAAAGGTAACATTATTAGCCGTTTTTATGAATTATGACTGGCTGAAATTGAATTTTTGGGCAATAAAAAAAGGCTTTGGAATTACCAAAGCCTTTTTTATAAGATCAACTTAGCTTAGTGAGCTGGAGCTGTAGTCTCAGTAGTAGTTTTAACTGTAGTGTCTTTTACAGCTGAATCAGTAACTGTAGTATCAACAGTAGTTACAGTTGTAGTTGAATCAACAACTGTAGTATCTGTAGATTCGCCAGTTTTTTCAGATGATTGACAAGCTGCTACTGATAAAGAGATTGCTAAAGCTAAAAAGCCAAATTTAAATGCGTTTTTCATTGTAATTCTATTTTAAATAATTAATTAATTTTATTGATTAATACCTGAAAGTTTAAAAGGTAACCCAGTGATTTCAAAAAAAAGTAAAATTATTTAAATAAAAATTCTTTTTAGTGTTATTTTACTGATTTACAATCGGATAAGTTTTTCAGGTCCTAATTCCGAGCCGCAAATATATCATCATTTATTTATTGTTTTCAAATTTATTTTCTTTTTATTTTAATAATGTTCGATAATGGGTTATAATGAGTCGGATAGATTCTTTTTCATTTTAGGTACGTTCCTTGTTAATACATGCGTTAAGAGATAATAGCAGAAAAAATATTTTTTTTAGCTAACATTGGGTTACCATTCACGTATAAAGGTATTAATTGGTGAGTAATAAGTTAAGCAGTTCAGTTCCAGAAGATAGAGAGGTTGTTTTAGGCATCTTAAATAACTCAGAAAAAGCACTAAATAAATTGTACACGGGGTATTTTCCGATGATATTACAATTTATATTGAATAATAACGGTGATGAGGATGATGCAAAAGATGTGTATCAGGAAGGAATCATTGTTTTATACAATAAAATTAAAAGTGGTAATTTTGAACTAAGCAGTAAACTAAAAACGTATATATATTCAGTTTGCAGAAGAATTTGGTTAAAGAAGCTTGCACAGCAAAGCAAAAAATCAAATAACGTTTCGGACTTTGAAGATGTAATGGCGGTTGAAGTGGATGTTGAACAGCACGAAGAGAAAGATCAGCAATTTGAAAAAATGCAGTCAGCTCTGACTCATCTGGGGGAACCATGTAAGACTATTATTCAGGATTATTATATAAATAACCTTTCAATGCAGGATATCTGTGAAAAGTTTGGCTATACCAATGCGGACAATGCCAAAACACAGAAGTACAAGTGCCTTCAAAGGTTAAAAAAGTTATTTTTTCAATCTTAAATTGATATGAGGAACGAGATAGAATTAGAAGGTATTATTGAAGATTATCTGAATGGTAAACTTAGTGATGAAGAATTGAAGAAATTTGAACAATTGCGTTTAAATGACCCGGCTGTTGATCATAAGGTTGTTGCTCACAAATTTTTCCTGGAATCATTAAACGATTACGCTTTAAAGGCTGATCTGAAAAGTAAAATGGACCAGATGCATGGGCAGATTGATGTTGCTGCATTAAGTAAAGAGGTTGGCCCACACCCTTCGTTTATTGTGAATTTATGGCGTAAAAATAAAGCTGCAGTGGCTGTTGCCGCCTCATTTATTCTGCTAACAGTAGTAACCCTGTATTCTATACAACAAACTACCCAGCAAAGCGGAAGCGTTGAACTGGTGAGCAGAGAGCTTGCAAGAATTAAAAATTCGCAAAGCAGCCTGATTAGAAAAATAAACTCTGATAACGTAACGAAAAATTTAAAGCCTGCTAATTTTGGCGGTACAGGCTTTGCCTTAACCGCTAATGGCTATATCCTAACTAATTTACATGTAGTGGATGGCGCAGATTCTGTATATGTGCAGGACAGTAAAGGCAATTCATTTAAAGCAGTTGTAAAACGTAAAGACTCTCAATACGATTTGGCCATTCTGAAAATTGTAGATGAATCATTCTCACCTTTATCTAGTCTGCCATACAGATTAAAACAAAATCCAATTGGTATGAGCGAATCGGTATATACGCTTGGTTTTCCTAAGGACGATGCAGTATATGGTGAGGGGTATGTGAGCTCTAAGACAGGTTATAATGGTGATACTACACAATATCAGGTTTCTATTCCGGTTAATCCAGGAAACAGTGGGGGCCCTTTATTAGATGAAGACGGTAATATCATAGGCGTAATCAGTGCAAAACAGAACCAGGTTGATGGTGCTACATTCGCTGTTAAATCTAAATACATTCAGGAAGCGCTAAACTCTATTCCTAATGATTCATTAGGTAAGAAAGTAGTCTTCAGCAAAAGAAATTCATTGCAAGGCTTAAGCAAGTCTAAACAGGTGAATAAAATAAAGGATTATGTATTTATGATCAAGGTTTATAAATAGTAGTTCCATAAATAGTATTGAAACCCCGAAACTAAATCACTAGTTTCGGGGTTTCTTTTTATATAAAACTTTCAATATGGATTTTGGAAAGGTACCAGCGAATGAACTTGCATCTGTTGATTTTACAATACCGGCAGATGGAAAACAGACTGCGCTAACGCTTGAAGGGCATAAACCGGTTAAAGATCCTTCATTTTATATAGGTTGCGCCAAATGGGGACGGAAGGAATGGTTAAATATGATTTATCCACCAAAGACCAAAGAAGCTGATTTTCTGGATGAATACGTAAAGCACTTTAACTCCATAGAGCTGAATGCTGTTTTTTACAGTATCCCGAATGCTGAACTAATCCGTAAATGGAGGTTGAAGGCAGAGGAAAACGCCAATAGCAATTTTGTGTTTTGTCCTAAATTCTCCAGAACAATCAGTCACATTAAAAGGTTAAAAGATGCGGAGGTGCCTACAGATCTGTATCTGGCAAGCATACATGAGTTTGGTAAGTTTTTAGGCCCTTGTTTTTTGCAGTTGGGCGATAATTTCGGACCAAAGAACATTGATGTCCTTGAAAACTACCTTAAACATCTGCCCGTAGATTTGGAGTTGTTTGTAGAAGTGAGACATGAAGACTGGTTTTCGGATGACACTGCGCGTACAAAGCTTTTCGAGATGTTAGCCAGACTAAAAAAAGGTGCCGTGATTACTGATGCGAGTGGCAGGAGAGATTGCCTGCATATGGAGTTAACCATCCCGGAAATCTTTATCCGCTTCGTGGGTAATGGCCAGGAACATCAGGCATCTGATTTTGCAAGGATAGATGACTGGGTAACAAGAATGAAATCATGGTTAGATCATGGGTTGAAAAGCGTTTATTTCTTTCTGCATCAGCATGATGAAAAAGATACACCGATTTTGGCTGATTATACCATTCAGCAATTCAATAAACATTTCAACGCCGGAATAGCTCCCATTAAATTTATAAATGATCCTAAAGAAATTACAAAACAGAGAGAATTATTTTAGATAGTATACTCAATTTGTAGACATTATTATTTACCTTGTAATTGTAATTATGTACACCTAAATATATAAAATTATGAGTTTAAGAATAGGGGACACCGCTCCCAATTTTAAGGCACAAACTTCTATCGGCGATATTGATTTCTATGAGTACTTAGGAGATAGTTGGGGTGTTTTATTTTCCCATCCCGCTGATTATACGCCGGTATGTACTACTGAGTTAGGACGTACCTCAGCATTAAAGTCTGAATTTGAAAAGAGAAATGTTAAAGTCTTAGCGCTAAGCGTTGATTCGGCTGAATCTCATAAAGGTTGGATTAAAGACATCAACGAAACCCAGAATACTGAAGTTGATTTTCCGATTATTGCAGATGAAGATAAAAAGATTGCTGATCTGTATGATATGATTCATCCAAATGCATCTGAGACCTTAACTGTACGTTCTTTGTTCATTATATCACCTGATAAGAAAGTGAAACTGATGCTGACTTATCCAGCCTCTACAGGACGTAATTTTAATGAAGTGCTGAGGGTAATCGATTCGCTGCAGCTTACTGCTAATTACAGCGTGGCTACACCAGCTGACTGGGAAGATGGAGAAGACGTAGTTGTAATGAACAGCATTAAAACTGAAGATATCCCGGCTAAGTTTCCCAAAGGACATAAAGTCATTAAACCATATTTGAGAATGACTCCTCAGCCGAATAAGTAATATGTTCGTTGCGTAAGTTTAACAAAAGAAGGCTGTACAAAAAAGTACAGCCTTTCTTTTTGGAGCAATGATTTAGTTAGAATGTCTTAGCGAGTGATTTGTAAAGATATTTACTTATTGTTTTTCGAAAAATACCCATTTGTAGGTATTTTTTGCTAATAATGTTGCTCAATAGTCGCATCAATTACGATGTACCCATCCTTTTTGCTTTCCGTAAAAATGAGAAACCGATGGTTGTCGGGTTTTATTTTATATTTTTTGACCAGGTTTTCTGCCTTATCTCTGTAATTGCGGACAATAACGTTACCAATAAGCTGCTTCTCCTTCTTTAATTCCCCGGAGCTGATTACCCTGTTTATTCTAAAAATCCTTCCCGGAAATTTACTGTTTATAATTTCACTGGTGTAAAGTTGCGTATGCAGATGTAGCTTTTCTAAGCCATAGGTTAGGCCGATCAGATTAAAAGCGCCGCCTTTTAATAAGGCTGTGTCAGGCTCATAGAGATAGCCGGAAGGTGTTTCTGCCAGGATATGTGTTTCTCGGGTTTCCTCATCACCTTTATAAAAGCTAAAATGCTTTTCAGTTTCATTTAAGGTGACGGAGGTTATTTTAACATTTAGTCCTTCAACTTTATCTATAACCCAAAGTAACTCCTTACACTCGTTTTTAACACTCACAATATGGATCTCAGATACATACTTCAGCTCCTTTAAACCCGCAGTGAGGTCTAAAAGAGGAGCCGTTTTAATAATTATCCGTGAAGATTTTTCTAATAGCAAGTCCAGATGCTCCACCACATTTGGTGTACAGTCTTTCAACATAAATACCTTCCCGGAAGTACTTCTCCTGGCCGGGTCAATGTAAATCGTATCGAATTTAGCTGTGGTATTTTTTAAATATTCGATGCCATCTGTAGCTAAGAACTCAATGTTATTTTGCCCTAAAATTCCGGCATTGTGAGCTGCTATTTCGGATAACTCGGGGTTTATCTCGCAATGAACTACCGAACTAACAACCTTCGCAAAATAGTGACTATCTACTCCGAATCCCCCAGTTAGGTCAATTAAGCTGTTTCCTATTGGAAGCTTTGCTTTATAAGCAGCGGTAGTTTCAGAGGAGCATTGCTCAATAGACAGCAAAGGAGGGTAGTATATACAGGAATGATTGTACCATTCAGGGAGCTTTCTGGCAGATTTGTTTTTCGCTGCAATCTGATTGGCAAGCTCCCTGGACTCAACTTCTTTAAACGGACTTTTAGACATAGCAATTTTATGCACATCATCGTTTAAATGATGGCTGATGAATTCCTGTACGGATTGATCTAAAATATGCTTGTTCAATGGCTTTTTATTCAGTTGGTTTTTTATCCCTCATTACAATCTGGCAAGTATTTCTACTTTTCACCTCCAGCAGGATGTTTTTATTCACCGTTACGCGGTCTATCGTTTCCTGGTTGTAATACCTTATGGTAACGAGTTCAACGTCGGTATTGTATTTTATTTTATAGTGTTTAGACAAGTCGGCTATTAGTTTTTGAAGCTTTTTTTCATTGTAGTCAAAGCTGATCGAAAAGCTGATGGCCGAGTTGAGCATCGTATTGATTTTAATCCGGTGCTCATGAAACAGGCTGAAAATATCGCTCAGGTTTTCCTCTATGATGAAAGAAAAATCTTTAGGAAATATCGACAGCAATACCTGATTTACCTTGAAAATAAAGGAAGGAATGGGCAGGTGATCTTTTAAATCTGTGATGTCGGTACCTGGCGCGTTAGGATTAACGAAGGAGCGTACATATAAAGGAATATTCTTATTCTGTATAGGCTTAATGGTTTTAGGATGGATAACCGTAGCACCATAATAAGCCAGTTCGATGGCATCGTGATAAGATAACTGAGGAATCCTTTCCGTTTCATCAAACCACTTCGGATCGGCATTTAAAACCCCTGGAACATCTTTCCATATGGTAACGGATTGTGCATTTAAGCAGGCCGAAAATATGGCTGCCGAGTAATCGGAACCTTCGCGACCAAGCGTAGTGGTGAAGTTTTCACTGGTGTTGCCAATAAAACCTTGAGTTACAGCAATATTTTTAGCTAAAAGCGGGGCCAGCGTTTTTTGTATATCGGCTTCTGTTTTTTCCCAGTTTACCAG
Source organism: Pedobacter nyackensis (assembly GCF_900176505.1). Taxonomy (GTDB): domain Bacteria; phylum Bacteroidota; class Bacteroidia; order Sphingobacteriales; family Sphingobacteriaceae; genus Pedobacter; species Pedobacter nyackensis. Next base: position 138,007 of record NZ_FWYB01000004.1, read on the forward strand.
TCCTTCACGATAGGTATTATCCGTGTGGATGAAATTACGTGCATCCAGCCATTTTACATTCTCGCGTAAAGTACCCAACCAAGCCGCAAGTATTTTCGACGAGACGAGTTCACCAATAGAAACAATCTGATCGTAAATGTAATCATGTGAATCGTTTGGCTCTTCCTCAATCAGCCAGTCGATTTCTACGAAAGTATTCGCTACATCGTTAAATATTGGGTGATTATGATCGGTAAAAAGCTCATTCAAAATATTAAAATGATATCCTTTTATTTCATCAAATATCTGATGTACATCATCCTGGCCATTTAAATAAGCTGTGGTAAGGTCTTCCAGTTTATTTGTAATTTTTCCCATCGCCGAAACAACAATGAGCAACTGATTACCTTTATGACGGTTTATAATTGAAGATACGTTTCTTACTCCATCTGCATCCTTAACTGATGCCCCCCCAAACTTGTATATTTTCATTGGTGATAATTTGTTTAATTCATTCATTTTGGTTTGTGCCCACACATCATGGTTTCATTAGTATATATTTTTAATTAACAGGATTTAGTAAGCCATTTGGTTTTGCAATGTCCTTTAGCGCTGTAAAAGGAATAAGTAATTCCGTTATGCCGTAGGCATAAGCCTTAATTTCATATGGATTATAAAGGAATTTGATCCCTTCTTTAGTGACGCTGAAATTCTGATTTAAACTGAATTTGTCGTTTTCAAAGAAATAATTGTCTTTCAAACTTACTCCCGGAGCAAGCTTCTCATTTTTTCTGAAGATATTTTCAGCAACAGCCGTCAGCTTTGTCATGGAGCCCGGGTTAAGCAGCGAATCCAAAATGATCTCCTGATGGTTTACCGGATCATAGTTCAGATAAACAAAAGAACTGTTAGGGTGGGCGCCACCTTCATAATTCACAAAAGTGAATAATAAAGATAAGTAATGAGGTTGTTGAGCTACCACTTCAACTTTCCCGTTCATGAACCAGGTTTGTCCATATCCCTTATTTTCTTTGCTGAAATCATCAAAGTTTTTAATAAACGAATTTGCGAAATCAAGGTATGAAGTGTAATTCTCACCTTCATTGCCTGCTTTTAATACTTTCTGCTGGATGAATTGGTTTATTTTTTCATCTGCAAACACCGGATAGGAGATTACAGCTTTCGAAGTATCGGAGACCTTTTCAACTACGATAGGGAATTTACTATACACCTTTACCGAGTCGTATTTAAAAGACAGTTCAGTGTCGACTGCCAAGCTGGTGCTATCCACAGTGTTCACAGATTTTTTTTCATTTTGACACGCTATAAAACTAATAGATATCAAAAATAGGGCGAGTTTCTTCATAGCGTTTTTTTTATGGTTTTAACTGCTTTTATTTGTTGATTTGCTCTTTTGAAAACGAAGCGTTTAACCAACCTGCTTCCAATTGCGCACTGTATTTATTATAAAAATTAATAGCCGGTTCATTCCAGTCCAGCACTTGCCAGTTCATTCCGTTAAAGCCTTTGTCTTTTGCTTCTTTAATGATGCTTTCAAAAAGTAGCTTGCCAATACCGCGGCCTCTGTATGCTTCCGTCACTATAAAATCTTCCAGATATAAACGACAGCCTTTCCAGGTAGAGTAGCGGGTATAATAAATCGCAAAGCCAGCAATAAATCCGTCCACTTCAACTACGAAGGCATTCCATACTTTATGCTCACCAAAACCGGCATCAATAAATTCTTCCAGCGTAACGGTAACCTCTTCGGGTGCTTTTTCATAAACAGCCAGCTCGTTTACGAGCTCCAGTAACCGCACACAATCTTCTTTTACAGCTGCCCTTATAATTATGCTCATTCTAATTTATAACTCCTCTTTGTAATGTTTAATCTTCCTTTTTCCAAAAATACTGCTACCAATGCGTACCATGGTGCTGCCTTCTTCAATAGCCAGTTTGTAATCGCCCGACATGCCCATCGATACTTCTTTAAAGTAATCTGCTTTTCTAAAGAAACTTACTTTTATGCCGTCAAAAAGCACTTTTAACTCGTTAAACTCATCTTTGGTTTGTTTCTCCAAAGCGTTGTTACTCGCTATACCCATTACACCTACAATGCGTACATTTTGCATAGCCGCAAATTCATCAGAACGAAGCAACTCTACAGCTTCATCAAAGCCCAGGCCAAACTTGGTGTCTTCATCTGCTATGTAAATCTGCAGTAAGCAATCAATTATCCGCTTGTTTTTAGCAGCCTGTTTATTAATCTCTGCCAATAATTTTAAGCTGTCTACAGATTGGATCAGACTAATGAAAGGAGCAATGTATTTTACCTTATTGGTTTGTAAATGTCCAATCAGGTGCCATTCTATATCTTGAGGTAGTTTCGCTTGTTTATCAACCAGTTCCTGTACAATGTTTTCGCCAAATACCCTTTGTCCGGCATTGTAAGCTTCTAAAACTGCATCTGCTTCCTGGTATTTAGATACCGCAATTAATTTAACGGATATCGGATCTAATTCGCTTTTATATTTTAATAAGTTATCTGCTATACTCATTTATCAGTATTTTTGGTAAAAATAACAACCTTAGCGAACTTTGTCTAAGAAATAATGATGTTTTCAAGCATAATGAAGAATTTTCTATATATCGTACTAATCTTTTTTTCTATTTCGGGATGTAAACCGGGGGTACCCAAAGATCTTATTCAGCCCGATGAGATGGCTAAAGTATTACACGATATTCATGTTGCGGATAGCTACCTGGGAATGGCAGGGCATCCGGATTCTATTAAGACAATGGCAGCAAGTTATTACAAGGGGATCTATAAAAAGTATGACATTGATTCGGCACTGTATGCCCGAAGCATGAAGTATTATCAGGAAGAGCCAAAAGTGTTGAACGATATTTATGTAAAAGTAACCGGCGAATTGACAAAAGAAAAAAACGCAATTACAAAGGCTGATTCTACTGTCAATGCAAAGGAAATCATGAAGATAAGGATGAAATTTGTCAGAGATTCAACCAGAACTGCTGATTCAACCTTTTGGGCTAACTTTCTGCTAAAAGATACCACGAAATTAAAAAAGGTCAATTTGAAAGATACTGCTCAGTTAAAAGATACAGTGAAAAAGAAAATTGACGTGATCAGATTAAAAATGGACTATAAAGGTCTGAAAGATTTAAAATAAGTATGTTATATCCGGAGAATTGTTTGGAGCGTTTGGGGTTTAATGAGGTTAAGCAACTTATATATAAACACTGTCTGAGCCCTATGGGCGAGCAAATGGTTGGGAAGATGCAGGTGATGACCAAATTCGACCAGATCAATAAGTTTTTAAGGCAAACCTATGAGTTTAAAAGTATCCTCGAAAACCAGGAGCCTTTACAAATCAGTACATTTTTTGACATTAAAACCCTGGCCGAAAAGATCAGGGTAGAAGGTACTTATCTGGTAGAGGATGAACTACACCAGATGTACGCCTCATTGCAAACCGTATTTTCAGTACTTCGGTTTTTTGATGAGCGTAAGGAAGTATATCCCAATCTGGAGGCGCTGTTTGAGCACTTACCTGTTGAAAAGAACATCCTTAAAAAGATAGAAACAGTACTCGATCCAAAGGGTAAAATCAAGCCTAATGCCTCACCTGAACTGCAAAATATTATTGGTGATATCGCCAAAACAGAGCAGGATGTGCGCAAGCGTATGGATTCGATCTATAAGCAGGCAGTTGGTAACAACTGGGTAGCCGATGGAAGTTTAACCATACGTGATGGCCGGATGTGTATTCCGGTACTGGCCGAGAATAAAAGAAAACTAAGAGGGTTCATTCATGATGAATCGGCTAGTGGACAAACGGTATACATTGAGCCTGAAGAGGTATTCACGCTGAATAATAAGCTGCGCGATCTGGAGTTCGATAAAAGAAGAGAGATCATCAGAATATTGATCGCGCTTACTAACGACCTGAGGCCATATACGCCACTACTATTATCCTACCATGGTTTCCTTACCAAACTGGATTTTGTAAGAGCTAAAGCTTTATTTGCGATAGATGTAGAGGCTGATATGCCTATACTGATTAAAGAGGCTAAAACCAGGTTGGTTAATGCAACGCATCCCTTGCTTTATCTTTCTTTTAAAGAAGATAAAAAGACTGTTGTACCATTAAATATTCACATCAATGATGACTTAAGGATTGTATTGGTTTCCGGTCCCAATGCCGGCGGTAAATCTGTCTGCATGAAAACCGTGGGGCTATTACAAATCATGGTACAATCAGGTTTGCTCATCCCTGTTCACGAATCAAGTGAAGTAGGGATATTCGACAATATCTTTGCTGATATCGGTGACGATCAGTCTATAGAGAGTGATTTAAGTACTTACAGTGCCCACTTAACTAAAATGAGGTATTTCGTAGCTCATGCTACGCCAAAATCTCTGGTGCTGATTGACGAGTTTGGTACAGGTACCGATCCGCAATTTGGTGGTCCTATGGCCGAAGCCGTACTGGAAGTGCTGAACAATAAAAAAGTAAGAGGGGTAATCACTACCCACTACTCTAATTTAAAGCTGTTTGCCGGTAATACACCTGGATTGGAAAATGCTTCAATGCTATTTGATAATGGTAAGATGAAGCCTATGTATGTGCTGGAAATTGGTAAACCCGGAAGTTCTTACGCCTTTGAAATTGCGCAGAACATTGGTTTGCAAAAGGAAGTACTGGAACTGGCAAGAGCAAAAACCGGAACCAATCAGAACAGGATAGATAGTTTGCTGGTAGATCTGGAACGTGAGAAAAAACAGATCTATGATACCAAGCTTCATTTATCTAACCAGCAAAACAAGGTTAAAAATCTGGTTGCAGAGAATGAGAAGTTGCAGCTGTTCCTGGAAGAGAACAGAAAGCAGCTGATCAAAGAAGCGAAGCTCGAAGCACAATCAATCATCAAGAATGCCAATAAGCTGGTAGAGAATACCATTGCCGAGATTAAAGAGAAACAAGCTGATAAGTTAGTTACTAAAGAATTGCGACAAAATCTGCAGAAGGTGCTGGTGCAAAATCAGGTAAAGGAAGAGAAGAAACCGGAAGTAGTACAACCTTTAAATACGCCAATTGTGGTGGGCGACTGGGTGCAGCTGAACAATAGTGAAACTATGGGCCAGGTTTTAGAAATTAACAGAGATAACCTGGTGTTGGCATTGGGCGATTTACGCTCTGTTGTAAAGAAAAATAGGGTACAAAAGATTAGCAATAAGCAGGCTAAGAAAGTGGCTCAGAGTAGCTCTTACAGTGGCAGCATTTCCGAAGCGATAAGCAGTTTTAATGCAGAACTCGATCTAAGAGGGATGCGTGCCGAAAATGCACTCCATGAAGTTGAGAAGTATTTAGACAAATCGATTATGCTTGGTTTTCCCGTTGTTAAACTTATTCATGGTAAAGGTGATGGTATATTGAGAAAACTAATCCGGCAATACCTTAAAAAATACAGTCAGGTAAACAGGGTGGAAGATGAGCATGCCGACAGGGGAGGAGATGGCATTACCTATGTTTATTTTAATTAAGTAAACATATTTAGAATGAGGGTGTTATAATTATAGGCTAATCTGTTTTGGTCACTATATATACACAATCATGAAAACGCTTGCTATAAGTTTTTTTGCATTGCTGTTCGCTTTTTATGCCTGTAAAAAGAATAGGCTTCCAGGCGATAAGCAGGAAGTGCAACTCCCCGATTTGGAGTTAAAAACACGGGTACTCCTTACGGGGCTTTCGCACGTATGGGAAATGGTTTACGGACCGGATCAGCAATTGTGGATTACCGAACGAGGTGGTAAAATCAGTCGTGTAAATCCGCAGACAGGCGCTATTACGCTGCTGCTTAATGTACCCGACGTGGTATCAAATGGGGAAGGTGGACTGCTGGGAATGGCCATCAATCCTCAATTTACCAACAATCCCTGGGTATACATCGTTTACAATTATACCGCTCCCTCCGGATATAAAGAGAAAGTAGTCAGGTATAATTATTCAGGAGGAACTTTAAACAGTCCTGTAACCATTATCGACCTGATCCCTGCCTCATCCATTCACAATGGATCAAGGTTGTTGATAACAGCAGACCAGAAGCTGCTGATTACAACCGGAGATGCAAATGTTGCCGATAATGCGCAAAACACCGCCTCCTTATCAGGTAAAATATTGCGCGTAAATATGGATGGGACAGTTCCGGCAGACAACCCTTTACCCGGTAACAGAATATGGACATATGGACATCGTAATCCCCAAGGACTGGTGGCTGTAGGTGATAAGCTATATGCTTCCGAACATGGACCTAATAATGATGACGAAGTGAACCTTATTATAAAAGCCCGGAACTACGGCTGGCCTATTGTTGAAGGCTTTTGTGATAAGAGTGCTGAACAGGTCTTTTGTGCCGCAAATAATGTTGCAGAGCCACTAATGGCCTGGACACCCACTATCGCTACATGTGGACTTAGCTATTACAATTCCGATTTTATTCCGCAGTTTAAAAACTCATTGTTATTGCTTAGCTTAAAAGGATCGAGGCTTACCCAGTTGAAATTGAGTGAATCCGGGGATAGAATACTGGGTAGTAAAGATTTTTTTGTTAGTGAATTTGGGCGCCTAAGGTCCATCTGTCAGTCGCCCGATGGTAAAATATACATTGGTAGCAGTAATGGTAGTGTCGATAAGATCATAGAAATTGCTAAATAAGTTGGTTGGTACGCTAGATATAGTATAATTTAGCACCAAAATCAAATGATATGATCAATAAAGTTGTTTCAGGTGCAGAGGAAGCTATAAAAGATATTCAGGACGGCAGTGTTTTAATGCTTGGTGGATTCGGTTTATGTGGCATCCCCGAAAACTGTATCACTGCACTGGTAAAAAAGGGAGTTAAAGAATTAACCTGTATTTCTAACAATGCAGGGGTAGATGATTTTGGAATCGGACTGATGCTTCAACAGCGTCAGGTAAAAAAGATGATCTCTTCCTATGTTGGCGAAAATGCTGAATTTGAGCGTCAGCTGTTAAGCGGCGAACTTGAAGTTGAGCTGATCCCTCAGGGCACACTAGCTACAAGATGTATGGCAGCTGGATATGGAATGCCGGCAATCTTTACACCAGCAGGTGTAGGTACCGAAGTAGCAGAAGGCAAAGAAGTAAGAAACTTTAACGGTAAAGACTACCTGATGGAATATGCTTTTGATGCGGATTTTGCTATTGTAAAGGCCTGGAAAGGTGATACCGCAGGCAATTTAATTTATCGCTCTACCAGCCGTAATTTTAATCCCGTGATGGCTATGGCCGGTAAAATTACCATTGCTGAAGTAGAAGAACTGGTTGAAGCAGGAGCGCTTGATCCTGATCAGATCCACACCCCAGGCGTGTTTGTTCACCGTGTTTTTCAGGGAGCAGATTACGAGAAAAGAATTGAACAACGTACAGTCAGAACTAGAGGATAATCCTATAAAATATTTATATGCTGGATAAAAATGGAATTGCGCAGCGCATCGCAAGAGAAATACGTGACGGATATTATGTGAACTTAGGGATTGGTATTCCAACATTGGTAGCCAATTATATCCCTGAAGGAATAAATGTAGTGCTACAGTCTGAAAATGGACTGCTGGGCATGGGCCCATTCCCTTTCGAAGGAGAAGAGGATGCCGACTTAATTAACGCCGGAAAACAAACCATTACTACTTTACCGGGATCGTCAATCTTCGATTCTGCATTGAGCTTTGGGATGATCAGAAGTCAGAAAATAGACCTGACCATTCTTGGAGCAATGGAAGTATCAGAAAATGGCGACATAGCCAACTGGAAGATACCTGGTAAAATGGTTAAAGGCATGGGCGGAGCAATGGATTTGGTTGCCTCGGCAAAAAATATCATTGTAGCCATGCAACACGTAAACAAAGCTGGCGAAAGTAAGTTGTTGCCTAAATGCACCTTACCGCTAACAGGGGTAAATTGCATCAAGAAAATTGTAACTGAACTTGCTGTACTGGATGTGTTGCCTGAAGGAGGCTTTAAATTAATTGAGCGCGCACCAGGTGTAAGCGTTGATTTCATCAGACAAGCCACCCTAGGGAAGCTGTTTGCAGAGGATAATGTACCGGAAATGATATTTTAAGTCAAACAAAAAAGGAGCCGATTAAAGGCTCCTTTTTTGTTTTTATAACTGCTTGTTCCTGCAATATTTTTCTTTTAAATCTACAGAGATCTCTTCTGTAATCCTGATAATGTCTTCAGGCGTATCGTTATTATTGATAACGATCGTGTCACATGATTCCTTGTAAGGAAGTAAAAATTCTTTGTAAGCCGGTACCACATGATTGTGCCATTTGTACAACACATCATCCTCAGGATAGCCACGTTCCATGCCATCACGTTTTATACGACGTTTTAAGGCGACAGTTTCTTCTGCTTCTACAAAGATCCTGTGATCCAGCAGTGATGCAATCTCATTGAAGTGAATGATAAAAAGCCCCTCAACAATGACGATGGGAGCAGGGTTGATTTCAAGGATTTTTGTTACCGCAAGTGGATTGTTAAAATTGTATTCCTTTTTATAGATAACCTCACCGCTAATCAGCTTTTTGATGTCAAACAGAAACTGTTGATCATCAATAGTAGAGGGTAGGTCGAAATTGTATAATTTATTCTCTTCCTGTGTCATCTCTCCCGCAGGGAAATAATAATCATCCTGCGAAACCAGTGTCACCTCATCATTTTTAAAATGATGTAAAAAAGAGTTTAAAAAAAAAGTCTTGCCAGAGCCGCTGCCTCCGGCAATACCTATAATGAAAGGCTTATTGTTCATTGTCTTGTCCGCCGTATGTTAAATTGCAATAAAATCTTTTATCTAAAGCACCAAGTGCATCAGCAACAGCTTTTGTCATTACAATGATAACATCTTTTGTCGACTCATTCTCTGTGAATTTGCCAACGACCTTGGCAAAGGTCGACCTATTGGTCATAGGATTAGTAATTTTCATTACTGTTCCTATTGGGGCCGAACGGTGTAACACCAACATTTTTGAAGGATCAAGATCCGCATCAGCAATCCATATGCCGGTACCTTTTTCATCCATTTGGTTCAAGCCATATCTGCTTGCAGGTAACCTTAACGAAGGATCTTTGATAGAATTTAAAGTGTCTGTATTTGTTTCAGAGGTAGTGGCCGCATTTTTTGCCGGGTACTGCCCCCTGATTAATAATTTCTGGCCTACACGTAAACTATTGTCTGTAAGGTTATTTTTTGCCTTCAACTGATCCATGGTCATTTTATAGGTTGTTGCTATAGAATACATGGTCTCATTAGAAGCTACCTTGTGCTCAAGAAATTCTTCGGGTTTAGCGTCAACCGCGTCTTTTTTCTTAGCGGGCTTTTCTGATTTTTTATACCTGTTTTCAGGAGGAATCTGTGTTTTTACAACAGTTTCTTCCGCTTTTGGCTGTACAGCTGGCACCTGAGCCTGTTGCTGATTCTGAGCCGGTTGTTCAGCAGGTTTTCCCGGCATTTTCAACACCTGTCCAATGCTAAGATTAACAGAATTCATGTTGTTTACCCTTTTGATCTCATTCACCGTTGTGCCATACCTTTCAGCAAGCATATTCAGATTTTCTTTTTTCTGTACAATGTGCTCAGCCAACTCGCCATCTGTAGTAGCCGGAGCAGCAACAGCTGGCTGGTTCTTGCGATTAGCCGTAGTTGTAGCTGCAGGAGCTATAAATGGTAGGTTCGTAGGTACTTTAAGGATGACACCAATCTGCAGGAACTTGTTGTCATTAAAGCTCATAATGTCTTTTGGGACAACATTGTAACGTCTGCCGATAGAGTAATAGGTGTCTTTAGCAACAACCTGATGGATAATAAGTTTCTTTCCTTTGTAGTTCTCAACTCCTATTGAATCCCTGGTAATAGCGCTTGCGGCAGACAGGTTAAGAAGCAGAGCAAATACGGATACTATATAATGTTTATGCATTAAAATCTTTGTAAAATTTAAAGGGCAATTATACGAATAATATAAATAACGTGCCGAATTCGAATATTAAACGTTCATTTTTGTACTGTATTGCCCCCTTTCCTAATATTTGAGCAAACCATTCTTTTAGTCATCTGTTATAGTTTCAACAATCCTGCTATTGGGAATGAAACCATCATCTCTAGGAAGGCTTCATCACCGATAAAAGGCAAATCATATATTAATGAAAAACTAATTTAAATATAATGGATGCAAAAGAAATCAGTTTAAAAGAAAAAAGCGTAAAACCGGTAGTTGATATGTTAAATGATTACCTGGCAAATTATCATATCCACTATCAGAAATTAAGGGGTTGTCACTGGAATATTAAAGGTCAGAATTTCTTTACACTACACCTCAAGTTTGAAGAATTATATACCAATGCACAACTTACTATAGATGAGATTGCAGAACGCGTGTTAACATTGGGTAAACCACCCCATAGCCGTTTTGCTGATTATATTAAAGAATCGACTATTCAGGAAGTCAATACTATAGGTATGAAAGACCTGGATATGGTAGAAGCTATTCTGAGCGATATGGCTAAGCTGATTGAATTAGAACGCGAACTGCTCAACGCTACTGTTGAAGCAAATGATGATGGTACCAATGATATGGTCAACAACTTTATGCAGTTCAAAGAGAAAAACACCTGGATGCTACGCTCATTTTGTGGCAAGAAATAGTAAGGTATGGTAAGAATGAAAAGGGGATGTTCAAAAGACATCCCCTTTTTTAATTTGTCGTCTTTTATACCTTTCTTTAATATCTTTGAACCGATGGGATATAAAAGTTTAGCAGATTGCGTTGCCGATTTAGAAAAACACGGCCATTTGATTCGGATAAAAGAAGAAGTTGATCCATACCTTGAAATGGCTGCCATTCATTTGCGTGTTTATGAGCAAAATGGCCCGGCACTCTATTTCGAGAAAGTAAAGGGAAGTAAGTTCCCGGCAGTATCTAACCTCTTTGGAACATTGGAACGTTCTAAGTTCATGTTCAGAGATAGCCTACCTAAAGTAGAACAACTGGTAAACCTGCGTTCTGATCCTGTTAAAGCATTAAAAAATCCATTAAAAATACCGGGCATAGGTTTCACAGCACTTACTGCACTGCCTTTAAAACAAAGCTTTTTTAAGTCGGTATTTAGTAAAACTACCATAAGTGAACTGCCGCAGATTGTAAACTGGCCAATGGATGGGGGACCATTCATTACCATGCCGCAGGTATATACCGAAGATATCGACAAACCTGGAGTATTAAATGCTAACCTGGGTATGTATCGCATCCAGCTTGCAGGTAATGATTACGAACTAAACAAAGAAATCGGGCTCCATTATCAGATTCACAGAGGGATAGGGGTACACCAGTCTAAAGCCAATGCTAAGGGACAACCTTTAAAAGTGAGCATATTTGTAGGCGGACCTCCTTCACATCCGCTTGCTGCGGTTATGCCGCTACCCGAAGGCTTATCAGAAATGACATTCGCTGGTGCCCTGGGTAACCGACGGTTTCGCTATTTTTATGATGAAGAAGGGTTCTGTATCTCTGCAGATGCAGATTTTATCATCACAGGTACCGTTTACCCGCAAGAAAACAAACCGGAAGGTCCTTTTGGCGATCACCTGGGTTATTATAGCCTTACCCATCCTTTTCCTTTAATGAAGGTGCATAATGTTTACCACCGCAAAGATGCAATATGGTCATTTACCGTGGTGGGCCGACCGCCACAGGAAGATACCAGCTTTGGAGCATTGATCCATGAAATTGCAGGGTCAGCCTTGCCTAAAGAAATTCATGGCTTAAAAGAAGTAAATGCTGTTGATGCTGCCGGTGTACATCCTTTGCTGTTTGCTATTGGAAGTGAACGGTATACGCCTTATTTAAATGAGCGCAAGCCACAAGAAATATTAACCATTGCTAACCATATACTAGGGAAAAATCAGCTTAGTCTGGCTAAGTACCTGTTTATCGCAGCAAGAGAGGATGATGAACATCTGGATACGCATGATCTATCGGGCTTTATGCAGCATGTGCTTTCAAGAATGGATTTCCGTACCGACTTACATTTCCATACACATACGACCATAGATACACTGGATTATAGTGGCGACGGGTTAAACAGCGGCTCGAAGGTTGTTTTTGCTGCTGCCGGGATTCAGAAACGAATATTATCAGGCGAATTGCCTAAAGGATTCCAGTTGCCGGAGCCATTTGGTCATTATCAGATGGCAATTCCTGGTGTATTGGCCTTAAAAGGTAATCGTTATCTTGATGCAGCTCATGCAGAGCAGGAGATGGTTTTATTAAACCAACATTTAAAAGATCAGCAACTGGATGGTTTAGCATTAATCGTATTATGTGATGATCATGAGTTTACCGCTGCCAATATCAATAACCTGGTTTGGATTACCTTTACAAGAAGTAATCCGGCTTCAGATATACATGGTATAGGAAGCTTTATCAGTAATAAACATTGGGGCTGTACAGGTCCCGTTATTATTGATGCCCGTAAAAAGCCGCATCATGCTCCGGAACTGATTAAAGACGAAAACGTAGAAAGAGCTATTGAAAGGTTTGGCGGGAAAGGTGCCTCTTTACACGGTATTATTTAGCGTATTCGTCATACTGAGTGCATAAAAAAAGGCGCCTGATCATATCTATGACCAGACGCCTTTGTATACAGGGATGTTTGTTTAAAATCTAACGCCAAAAGTTAGGAATACATTGTTGTTTCCATTCTTTATCGATGCAACAGGTTGCGTTCCATCATTCAATGCATACGGGCTATTTCTATTTTCCGATTGAACACGTTGATAAGCCAGGTCAATATAATACTCACTCAAGCGGAATCCTAAACCTGCACTATAATATTGAGTGCCGTAGGTATTATTATCATCGTCCTTGAAAGGACTGCCGTTTAATCCATAACCGGCTCTTAAACTCACATTATTAAGTTTGTACTCTCCACCAACTCTATAATTTACTGCAGAAGAATAAAATTCTTTGATCTCTGCATTATCATTGATAAGGTTTTGATCAGCCATACCGCCTCCGTCCTGAGATAAACGCGCAGTTGAATAATCTACAAAATCAACATCAGCAGAAATGATCGCTGTTCCACCTAATACATAACTGGCACCTAAAGACCCTTTTGCAGGAGTTTTTAGTCTGTAAGTATAGTTATAATTCAAAGGGCCAATTCCATTTGGTTGTTTTTCACCAGACAGGGTAGTAGTCAGGTTTTCAGCAAATGCATCTTCCATATACAACCAGGTTGGACTTTGGTAAGTTGCTCCAATTCTGAAAGTTGAAACGGGTCTGAATATTACACCTAATTTTAGGTTGATACCTGAACCATGGGTTTCCTGACTTGTTAAATAAGAGAAATTGTAATCCTCCTGCGGGCCTAAACCAACCGGGCCATTGTTGGGATCTCCATTGTAAGTCTGTAAAGTGCCTTTTTCATTATATTCCGAATCATTGATGTAGCGAACATTAACCATACCTACGCTTGCACCAATGTACAATTGGTTGGAGATGTTCATGGCGCCTGAGAAATTTACTTCGGAAGTAGATCCTGAAGATTTTTGATTTTTACTTTGCAGATTGCTGCCAATAAAAGGTTCTGCTGAATGCCCCGGAAATCCAGGTGCATTATAGTTCATCAGGTAATTCTGGTAAGCCAATCGCTCTAAAGAGTTTTCCGGAAGCACTCCATTGTCGTCCATCGTACTGTTGGCTACTTCCGAGAAGTAATCACGCATAGAGTTTGCTTCATTCGTTCCGTTATAGCTGAAGCTTTCTGTATAATCATTGTTTCTGCTGTAACCAATACCAAATACAAAACTCAAAACACCTTTGTTTTTGTCTCTGCCCTGCATTTTATAAGTAGGGTTATACCAAACTACACCTGCCTGATTGATATTCAGTTTGTTTTCCGAAGCGTTGGTCCGCTGACCAAGGTAATCAGATTTGGAAGTAGCATTGTTAAATTCAGGAGTTAAACTAAATTCAGATCTGGTAAAAAGACCTAAACCCGCAGGGTTACCATTTAAGGAACTCATATCTCCACCAACGCCAATCTGTGCATTTCCCATCCCTTTAAAACGTGCAGAACTACCATAGTTACTGTTAGAGAAACGGATAGCATCTCCGGCATATTGTGCATATGTTGTACCTGTGGTGGCTACTATAACCACCATAAGCATCTGTGTAAATTTCTTCATCTTCGTATTTCGCTTAAATTATCTGCCGCCTCTGGTTGGTCTGCTTGTTCCGCCGCCGCCACCGCCGCCTGAACTACCACCACCGCCTGAACCGCTTTCACTTCTCGATGGAGGATTGTATGAAGGAGGTGGGGTATATGATTCTCTCGCAGGAGGTCTTGATTCCGTTCTGCTAGGTCTTGAGCTCTCAGAGGATGGTCTGGTAGCAGGTCTCGATTCTGTTCTACTCGGTCTTGAACTCTCAGACGATGGTCTGGTCGTAGGTCTTGTACCTTCCGTTCTGCTTGGTCTGGTACCCTGAGTATTTGGTCTTGTTGCAGGATTATAATCGCCTCTCGACGGTCTGCCTGAACTTATAGTGGAACCCGCACTCTGACCTCTCGACGATCTCGGTTGCATATAACTGGTAGTACCTCTATTACCTATGTAACTATTGTTTCCTCTGTTTGGTCTTGGACGATAATCCTGTACGTTCGTAGTTCTACCAGTGTAAAATCCGCCACCCCAGTAGCCACCACCCCATAAACCACCACCATAGTAACCACCGCCATAGTAACCATTGCCGTAGTAATTGTTATATCCGTAGAAGGGTGAATAATAGTTGCCCCAACCACCATAGTATGGAGAATTCCATATAGAACCGTAAAAAGGACTATAACCAAATCCCATACCGAAGCCTAACGACATGCCATAATTGCCATACCATCCACCATCAAAATATGGGTCGTAATAGCCCATAAATGAAGGGTTGGCATAGGAAAATCTATTTATACGTGAAGAATAGTCCATGTCATAGAAAGGATCACTTGTTCCGTAATCGTCTTCCTGATCATCATATTCTGATTCTCTTACAGGAACTTGCTGTCTATACTCCTTGGCCTGCGCTACAGAGTTATAAACATCATCGTTGGAATTCTGCTGCGCTAACCTGGGCGCAGAGCATGACGAGACAACCAGTGTTGTCAGGGCCAGCATTCCGGTGAATAAATAAATTGGTTTCATAACTATATCCCTTCTTTGTGTGTTGTGTGTTTTTGTAGGTATAAATTTATAGATTTGTAACCTACTATACAAGGTACTTAACACAAAAAACGTTCCAAACAGTTATGAGCAAAGGTATTACAAGCAAAAACGAAGATTATTCCCAGTGGTATAACGACATTGTTATAAAGGCGGACCTGGCAGAGCATTCATCTGTCAAAGGATGCATGGTTATTAAGCCCTATGGATACTCCATTTGGGAGAAGATGCAGGCGGTTTTAGACCAAAAATTTAAAGATACAGGTCATAGCAACGCTTATTTTCCTTTATTCATCCCCAAGTCATTTTTTTCTAAGGAAGCATCGCACGTTGAAGGTTTTGCGACAGAATGTGCAGTCGTGACACATTACAGATTGAAAAATGATGGGAATGGCAATATCATTGTCGATGAAACCGCAAAATTAGAAGAAGAATTGATCGTAAGACCAACTTCTGAAACCATCATCTGGAACACCTATAAAGGTTGGATCCAGTCATACCGCGATTTGCCTATTCTTGTTAACCAATGGGCTAACGTAGTAAGATGGGAAATGCGTACCCGTTTGTTTTTGCGTACTACAGAGTTTTTATGGCAGGAAGGACATACTGCACACGCTACTTCTGACGAGGCAATTGCTGAAACCAGACAGATGTTGGATGTATACGCTGATTTTGCAGAAAACTGGATGGGCTTACCGGTAGTTAAAGGTGTTAAAACGCCTAACGAACGTTTTGCCGGTGCACTTGATACCTACTGTATCGAGGCGTTAATGCAGGATGGAAAAGCTTTACAGGCAGGTACTTCTCACTTCCTGGGACAAAACTTTGCTAAAGCTTTTGACGTGAAGTTCACCAGTAAAGAAGGTAAACAAGAACACGTATGGGCTAGCTCATGGGGTGTTTCTACCCGTTTAATCGGAGCCCTGATTATGGCACACAGTGATGATGCCGGATTAGTATTGCCACCTAAACTTGCCCCAATACAAGTAGTGATTGTGCCAATCTATAAAACTGATGAAGAATTGCAAAAGATCAGCGCATTTGCTACTGAGTTAAGTTCAAAACTAAAAAGTATGGGTATCTCAGTTAAGTACGATGACCGTGATACGCAACGTCCAGGATTTAAGTTTGCTGAATATGAACTTAAAGGTGTTCCAATTCGTTTAGCTATTGGCGGTAGAGATATGGAAAATGGTACTGTTGAACTTGCACGTAGAGATACAAGAGAAAAACAAACTGTAGGACAGGATGGTTTAGAGATCTTTATCGTTCAATTGCTGGATGAAATTCAGAGAAGCATTTACAATAAGGCTTTTAACTATAGAGAAGAGCATATCACAGAAGCTAATTCATATGATGAGCTGAAAGAATTGTTAGATACTAAAGCCGGATTTATTGCTGCGCATTGGGATGGAACTCCAGAAACCGAGCAAAAAATCAAGGAAGAAACAAAAGCAACCATCAGATGTGTGCCTTTAGATAATAAACTGGAAGATGGAGTTTGTATCTATTCAGGTAAGCCATCTAAACAACGTGTGTTGTTTGCAAGAGCGTATTAGTATTTATTATTTACGATTTACACGTTTTGATTAACGATTAATAACAGGATTATGAAATTTGCAACAAAAGCTATCCATGCGGGTCAGGAACCGGATCCAACTACCGGGGCGGTAATGACGCCTATATATCAAACCTCTACCTACTGGCAGAAATCGCCGGGAGATCATAAGGGCTTTGAATATTCAAGAGGTACCAACCCAACACGTGTAGCACTGGAAGCTTGTTTGGCAGCTTTGGAAAACGCTAAACACGGATTGGCATTTTCAAGCGGTATGGGTGCAACCGATGCTGTAATGAAATTATTGCAGCCGGGTGATGAGGTGATTACAGGGAACGACCTATACGGTGGTTCTTACCGCATCTTTACCAAAGTTTATGCGAAATACGGCATCAAATTTCATTTCCTGGATCTTTCAAAACCAGAAAATATATTGCCATATATCAACGATAAAACAAAGCTGGTTTGGATAGAAACACCAACTAACCCAACCATGCAGATTGTTGACATTGAGGGGATGGCAAAGATTACCAAAGAGCGTAACCTGTTGCTGGCGGTAGACAATACATTCGCTTCACCTTACCTGCAAAACCCAATGGATATGGGGGCCGACATTGTGATGCACTCCGTTACCAAATACATCGGCGGTCACTCTGATGTAGTTATGGGCGCTTTGCTGGTTAACGATGACGAACTGTATAAAAGCCTTTGGTTTATTTACAATGCTTGTGGTGCTACTCCTGGTCCGCAAGACGCGTTTTTAGTGCTTAGGGGGATTAAAACGCTTCACTTACGCATGAAAGCACATTGTGAAAATGGCGCTAAGGTGGCTCAGTTCCTTAAAAAACACCCTAAGGTAGATAAAATCTACTGGCCGGGTTTTGAGGATCATCCTAACCATGATATTGCTAAAAAACAAATGCGTGATTTCGGTGGCATGGTGTCCATCACTTTAAAGGGTGCCGACTTAAAGGAAACTTTTAGAGTGGCGAGTTCATTTAAAGTTTTTACACTTGCAGAATCTTTAGGCGGGGTAGAGTCACTGATCAATCACCCAACCAGCATGACGCATGGTTCTATCCCTAAGGAAGAACGTGAAAAGGTAGGGGTTACCGATAACCTATTGCGTTTAAGCGTAGGCGTAGAGGATATCGACGATCTGATTGCTGATCTGGAACAAGCACTTAAATAGAAAGATTTGGAATTTTTAGAACTTAAGGATTTCCTGGATATGAAGGTTGAGCAGTATAACAGGCCAAACTTCATCCAAAATGATCCGATCTGCATACCACATCAGTTCTCAAAAAAACAAGATATCGAAATTGCCGCATTTTTTGCGGCAATTTTAGCTTGGGGACAACGCAAAACCATTATCAATAAGTGTAATGAGTTGTTTGCGCGTATGGATAATGATCCGTATAACTTCATGTTACACCATAATGATAGTGACTTGAAAAGACTTTTAGGCTTTAAGCACAGGACCTTTAATGACACGGATTTGCTGTATTTTGTATCGTTTTTCCATCAGCATTATCAGCAGTTTGATAGTCTGGAGGCCGCCTTCCTGGCGCCGGGGGATACATTTCAGACGGATTTCTTATCGGATCAGGTGATAGGTAACTATGCAGGATATGCATCTTCCAGTTGCATGCTTCCTGAACTTGGTCAGCAAAGCCCTAAAATTGAAAGATCGCTCAATTATTTCAGGTCGTATTTTTTCTCTTTACCTGATTACCCGAGACGAACGATTAAGCATGTTTCTTCACCGATGCAGAAGTCGACCTGTAAACGTTTAAATATGTTTTTAAGGTGGATGGTGCGTAAAGACAATAAAGGTGTTGATTTTGGAGTGTGGAATACGCTTAAACCTGCTGATCTGATTTGTCCCTGTGATGTGCATGTGGATAGGGTCGCGCGTAAATTGGGACTGATTGAACGCAAGCAAACGGATTGGCGCACTGCTGTAGAATTGACGGTTAAGCTGCAGGAGTTTGATCCGGTAGATCCGGTTAAGTATGATTTTGCTTTGTTTGGTCTTGGTGTAGAAGAGAAGTTTTAATAATTCTACATTTTGAACTTGCTGCATTGTAAAAAATGATTGTTATGCTCGGACTGGAACCTTTTGCCCGCTTCGCTTAGAAGGCAAAAATTCCTAGGTCCTCACATTAACAATCATTTTTTTGGGATGCAGAAAAACTACAGAAGAAAACCCATAGTAGAAAAACCATAGTGTAAATTTTAGTTGCTACTCAAATGCAGATCTATTTCTGGAAGCAGACAACAATAGCATAGCTAGCCGAAAGTCATAGGGGTAAAATTATAGCAGAAAAATCATAGCTTTAACCTTAGCTAGTATTCAAATTCAAGATGATCACTTTCAAAGCAGAAATAGAGCGTTTTGCCGAAATGGGCGAAAAATCAGGTTGGACTTATGTTTTTATTCCTCAAGCCATTGCCAATCAGATTAAAGCAGATTGCAGGAAGAGCTTTAGGGTTAAAGGCTTGTTAGATCAGGTTGAAATTGAAGGGGTATCATTAGTGCCGATGGGAGAGGGTAACTTCATTATGGCCTTAAACGGCAGTATGCGTAAAAAGCTAAAGAAAGATTTGGGGGCAGTGTTGGCATTGCAATTGGAAGAAGATACGACCTTTAAAATACTGATGCCGGAGGATCTGGAACTATGTCTATCCGATGAGCCGCACCTGCTTAAAAACTTCTTAAAACAGCCCAAATCACATCAAAACTGGTACATCAACTGGCTCAACAGTGCTAAGACAGAGCCCACGCGTACCAAACGTATTGTAAAGATTGTATCAGCAATGGATAAGGACTGGGATTTTGGAACTATGATGCGCGACGGTAGGCCGCGGGAATAGTTACTGCCCGATAGTTCTATCATATTTTCTGAACCAGCTCGAAAATTTCATCTGTATTACACCTAGAAATGCTTCCCTGAATATACGGGTACTCATTTTTGAGGTACCTTCTGTGCGGTCGGTGAAGATAATAGGTACTTCAACCACATTAAATCCGTACTTAATAGCTGTGAATTTCATTTCTATCTGGAAGGCATAGCCCACAAACTTAATCTTGTCCAATGGGATGGTAGCTAAAACCTTGCGACGGTAGCATTTAAACCCTGCTGTTGCATCTTGAATATTAATACGTGTAATCAATCTTACATACATAGAAGCGAAATACGACATGAGCACTCTGCTCATTGGCCAGTTTACCACATTCACTCCATTTACATAGCGTGAGCCGATGGCTAGGTCGGCACCATTTACACAAGCTGATCTCAAACGTACCAGGTCATCAGGGTTATGCGAAAAATCGGCATCCATCTCAAAGATGTACTCATATTCCGGTCGCTCCAATGCCCATTTAAAGCCATGGATATAAGCGGTACCTAAACCTAGCTTACCTCTGCGTTCTTCTAAATGAAGGGCGGGAAATTCAGCCTGTAAGCGCTTGACAATATCAGCCGTGCCATCAGGAGAGCCATCATCGATAATTAAAATCTCAAAAAAATAATTTAATGAAAAAACTTTTCTTATGATTTTCTCAATGTTTTCTTTCTCGTTATAGGTTGGAATTATTATAAGGCTATCTGACACGTAAAATAAATTGAATTGCGAAATTATGGAATCTAAATGAAAAACCCTCAGTATATAAAAACACTGAGGGTCTAAAATTAGTTAAATTACAGTTATTTTACTTCCTGCATAAGTTTCTTTACAATAGGCGAGATTATAAGTAATACTACACCCGCAATTAAAGCATATATGGCCAGCTGTTTGTATCCATCCGTATAGGTCATTAGTTTTTGAGTTAAAGAGTCACCCGTATGACCTTTAGATAAACCAGCCCCTAAAATCCCGGCAACGTATTGTCCGTATGCACTGGCTAGAAACCACATGCCCATCATCACGCCCTGAAGCTTGGTAGGTGATAATTTAGTCATGATCGAAAGTCCAATAGGAGATAAACACAACTCACCGAAAGTCAGCACCAGGTAAGCCACAGTGAAAACATCAAGTGAAGCTATGCCCTGTACAGTTGCGAAAAAACGCGTGGCGTAGAAAACATAAAAGGCACCGGCCAGAAATAAGAAGGCCAAACCAAATTTTACTACCGTATTGGGCTCTATCTTCCTTTTAGCTAAACCAAGCCATATCAAGCCAATTATTGGCGCAAATATGATTACGAAAAGCGAGTTAGCGGCATTGTTAACGCCATTCGGATCCAGCTTAATGCCTAAAACGGTATTGTCTAGATTCTTTGCTGCAAACAGACTTAAAGAGCCACCGCTCTGTTCAAAGAAAGCCCAGAATAAAATAGAGAAGAAAATAAACACCAGGGCGGCCATTAGCTTCTTACGCTCTGCCCAGCCATATTTAGTCATCTCATAAATTAAATAGATGAGGGTTGCAGGACCAATAGTGTACATAAACCAGTCGGTATACTGTGTTTTGGCGACCATGATCATAATCACCGGAATAACGGCTAATGAACCCGCATAAACCGCGTAATCGTACCACTTTCTATTGATGATTTTACCGTCTTTGGTTTCATCATTCTTAAATGGTGATAATCCGATTGGACCTAAGCTTTTTTGGGTAAATAAAAAGGTGAGCAAACTGATGGCCATTACGATGCCAGCCAGACCAAAAGCCAGGTGCCATGAGTATTGTTTTCCTATTGCAATACAAGCGTAACCACCTAATAAAGCACCAATGTTGATACCAGAATAAAACAAAGAGAAACCAGCATCACGACGGGTATCGTTACCTTTGTACAAGGTACCTACCATTGTAGAAATATTCGGCTTGAAAAAACCTGTACCTACAACTGTAAAACTAATACCGAGGAAAAAGAACTGATGCGGATCGTAGGCCAGAATAGCACTACCCAAAATCATTAAAATACCGCCCCAGAACAATGATTTCCGGAAGCCTAGTATTTTATCGGCAAACAAACCGCCAATGAAAGTAAATGCATAAACAAAGGCCTGTGTAGCGCCATATTGTAAATTTGCATCTTCATCTTTCATGAATAATTGTGTAACCATAAAATAGGTGAGCATACCACGCATTCCGTAAAAGCAGAAGCGTTCCCACATTTCTGAAAAGAAAAGTGACCAGAGTTGTTTAGGGTACTTGCCTTTAAAATTCTGAATTTCTTCAAGTGATGGTTGATGAGCCATACAATCTATGTTTTTAAAATATAAATGTAAAAATAAAAGTCTTTAGAACTGCTTCTAAAGACTTTATATTTAATGTTTTAAATGTTATCTAACACCACCCATTAGCTTTTTGAGTACCGGGTGCAGTAGTATTACCAGGGTACCTGCTACTATCGGTACAACGGTAAATATGAGGAAGAATGTAGATAGTGAGTATTCTTTGGTAATGTTCTCGATCTGACCACCAATGATGGCTGCTAACTTGTTACCAATAGCGATAGCCAGGTACCACATACCAAACATGAATGCAATCATACGTGCCGGAACCAGTTTAGATACATATGATAATCCAACCGGTGATAAGCACAACTCTCCCAATGTATGGAAAAGGTAGGCTAGCACTAACCAGACCATTGATACTTTTACGCCTGCTGCAACACCATGAGAACCGAATGCCAATAAGCCGAAACCTATTGCCATAATGATTAATCCCATACCATACTTTATAGCTGCTGGTGGATTGAATTTACTGTCCCAAACTTTAGAAACCATAGATGCACAAGCAATGATAAAGAATGAGTTTAGAATAGAGAACCAGGATACAGTGATTTCTGAACTTGTAGCAGTGAATTCACGGTAAAGCATCCAGATAACGATACCCCAAACGAAGGTAAAGCATACAAACTGTGCAATGTTAGAACCCGGAGCCTTTTTGAAAGTCTGCTGAGATAGTTTAATTACTACATAAGTGATCAATATAAGTGGAACTACTGTAAGTAAAGTATTCACTATGTTGAACATGATTAAAGAGTTTCCGGCTAAAGTACGGTCAACACTATCACGGGCAAAAATAACCAGTGAAGATGCACCTTGCTCAAATGACATCCAGAAGAAAATGGTGAAAAAAGCAAACACGATTACAGCAATCATACGGTCGCGGATAATCGGAGTGTAACGGATCAATCTCCAGATAATCAGGATAAAGAATAGGATCAGACCAACAATAACAACTACTGATTGACCTTGAAGACCAGCTACTTCAAAAGGGAACAGGTTGATTTTAGCAATTTTTGCCAATGGATCTCCGAAAGCATACAATAAACCAATAATCGTAGTTGTAGCGATAAGGATTTTGTCTACTAATGTGAATGGGTTTAATTTATCTTCTGCATTGGTTGATGCGTTATTTGCATTGTCAGCAGCCAATCTTGAAGCTTTGGTTGGCTTGTCGCCAATCGTACCAAAAATAGGTTTAGCTAACCAGAACTGAAGTGTACCTAAAAGCATGAATACGCCCGCTAAACCAAATCCCCAGTGCCAGCCTACTTTTTCAGCTAAATAACCGCAAAGCATCATTCCGAAAAATGCACCTGCATTTACACCCATATAGAAAATGGTATAAGCACCATCCTTTTTCTCAGGGAAGTCCTTATACATTTGCGATAGGATAGAAGTCATGTTTGGTTTAAAGAAACCAGTACCGATTACTAAACAAGCTAATCCTAAATATAAGAATAAGGATGATTCAATAGCCATGAACGCGTGTCCAACGGTCATAATTGCTGCCCCAATAACTACGGCCCAGCGGTAACCTAAAAATTTATCGGCAAGAATACCACCAAAAATAGGCGTGATATACAAAAGCATGGCGTAAGTTCCGTAAAGTGCACCAGCATTTTCTGCTCCCCAACCCCAACCAGAGAATGGACTTCCTGATATTACTGCCGTAGTAAGGAAGTTGATTAATAATACCCTCATCCCATAGAAAGAGAAACGCTCCCACATTTCCGTGAAGAAAAGTACAAACAATCCCGAAGGATGTCCCATCACCTTACTCTCGAAAAAGTTATTTGGTGTGTCCAAACTTTGTGTATTCATATTAGTTTTTTTGTGTATTGAAGTTTAGTTAGTTATTATATTTTGTTTTTTTATTTTAATGTTCAATCAGCTTTTGGCAATTCTATTCAAGCTGCTTTTGCAGTTTTCAGTTTTTAAATGCTTGTTATTCTGCTTTTTATTCTCGGTGTTATTTTGGCTTAACTTAGCTTGTCAGCGCTTTAACGGCATATAGGCCCTATAAACGATCGCGCAAGATAGGTACATGGCGGCAAACTCACAAATTTTAATCGGGATTGAATCGGCATGGTCATCATTAAAGCTTTGGTGGGACTTTATTTTTCTTATCTGCCGGATCACCGTAGAACTCATCATTCGCGTTAGGGTCATTCTTCATCTCAACATTTTCAACCAGTTTTAACCTGCCTCCAACAATTCTGTAGGCATCAAAACTCAGGTCGGATGCGTAATATTCGAAATTCCCTTCCATTTCAGGGGTAAAGGGGGCAAGGTGATCAAATACAATCATGTTTACCGACTTGTCGAGGGTCAGGGTCATTGAATTCAGCTTATTGTATTCAAATACAATCCTGCTTTGAGGTTTGCTACCTTTCGGTCCATCAAATATGGCTTTTCCAAATACGGGCTGGTCGGCTTTATCGAATGAGAGGATATCGATTACTTTCTTAGACGTTTTTGCATTATTTCCTTTCCAGCCAATTAGTACATAATAAGGTTGACGGCCATTCGTGATCACCGGGATAACCTGATAATAACGTGCACCATACCAGTTTTTGTTTCCGGTAATCTGGTTTACGTCTTTAATATTGTTCGTATCATCAATTAAGGGATACATTTTTAGCTTTCCATCTTTTGTGGCCATTTGTATGGTGCCAAAAAAGCGGTAGCTACCGTCATCATTTTTAATGTACCAGGTGAAAATCCTTAGCGCGTTGTCGGCCGATTTCGTGATGGTGATTCTTTTTAAGGAATCGAAGTCAAAGCTAAATGAAGAAGGAGTTTTTAAAGCGGTTACCAGTGTTTTGATGAATTGCGAGTTTGCGGTAAGACGTTCCGAATCATTTGTTGCATTGAAAGTTGCATCGCTTAGGCGCTGTAATGTGTCCTGATTATTTTTCAGGCGCGTAGCATTCGTCAGATTAAAACTATGCTGAGCCGAAACGTATGTTCCGGCACAGCATAATATAAAAAGTATCATTAAAGGTTTTAAAGCCTTAATCATCTAGCTAAGGTTTTCAATGACCATTGCACTGGCTCCACCGCCACCGTTACAAATTCCTGCTACACCAATTTTACCATTGTTTTGTGATAAAACAGAAAGTAGTGTGACTACGATCCTGGCTCCTGAAGCACCTAGTGGATGTCCTAAAGACACGGCACCACCATTGATGTTTACTTTGTCAGCATTTAATCCCAACTCTTTATTGTTGGCAAGGGAAACTACTGAAAACGCTTCATTGATTTCGAAGAAATCAACATCTGCAATTTCTTTTCCAGCTCTTTTCAATGCAAGAGGAATAGCTTTAGCTGGGGCTGTGGTAAACCATTCAGGGGCTTGTTGTGCATCAGCATAAGCTAAAATTCTTGCCAATGGTTTTAGGCCCAGTTCTTTTGCTTTATCTGCACTCATTAAAATAAGTGCTGCGGCGCCATCATTTAAAGTCGATGCATTTGCTGCGGTTACTGTACCACCTTTCTGAAACACAGGTTTCAGTCCGGGAATTTTATCGAATTTTACTGCAAAAGGCTCTTCATCTTTATTAATAAGGGTGATGTCGCCTTTACGGTCTTTAACTTCTACTGCAATAATTTCGGTATCAAATTTACCTTCAGTTTGTGCAGCCTGTGATTTTTTGTAAGAACTGATGGCAAAAGCATCCTGATCTTCACGGCTAATTCCGCATTCTGTTGCGCATAGTTCGGCAGCAGAACCCATGTGATAATCGTTATATACATCCCACAGGCCGTCTTTAACCAGTCCGTCGGTGATTTGACCATGACCTAAACGGTAACCATTTCTGGCTTTGTCAAGGTAATAAGGTACATTACTCATGCTTTCCATACCGCCGGCTACAACGATTTCGTTCTGACCTAAAGCAATACTTTGTGCAGCAAGCATAATAGCTTTGGTTCCCGATGCACAAACTTTATTGATAGTGGTTGATGGAACATCCGGTAATCCGGCAAATTTAGCCGCCTGTGTTGCAGGAGCCTGGCCAACATTAGCAGATAAAACATTGCCCATATAAACCTCTTGAACGTCAGCTGGTTTTATTCCGGCTTTTTCAACAGCGGCTTTAATGGCAAACCCTCCGAGTTGAGTGGCGGAAAATCCTGATAATGAACCACCAAAACTCCCTATTGGGGTTCTTACTGCAGATACAATTACTACTTCTTTCATTAATGTTTTTTAGTTAGTTATAAGCAAAGTTAAGTAATTGGGATGTATAGGTGGTTAAAATGCAGGTAATTTAACTTTTACAATTGAGAATTGTGTTTATTTCTGATCTGGCAGGTGTCTGTTGATATCAAGTCTAGGTGCCCTTCGACTAGCCTCCCAGTACGAAAGGAGGAAAAAAGGTAGATCAAAGGAGGATCGTAGGAGATTCAAAGGATTGGCGGTCCTTTGAATGGCGTATTTAGCTCCTTTGATGGACCTAAATTTAAAACGGTGTAGTTGGAGGAAAGTAGAGGGGGTTACCGAGATAAGGGATACCATTTAAATACGATATACTGATGAAATTGTATTATTTTTGAATATAAATCAATTCACATCGCTTTGGCAAAGATCAGAAAGAATTCTCATAAGGTACTGTACAGGAAGTATTCGTCCAACATCAAATACATCATGATGGTGCTTTCGGTATTAATAATTACCACTTTTTTACCTAAACAACCCCGATTCAGGTATGAATTCGAAAAGGGGACGATATGGAGAAATAAAGATCTGGTATCGCCATTTAGTTTTGCTATTTTAAAAACTAATCCTCAGGTTGATACGGATAAAAAGGATGCGATGGATAATGTTTTGCCTATTTACAAGCTAAACAAAGATCTGTTTAATGTGGTGGAGGACGCTTTTTCAAACGAGTTTGATGTTAAATGGCGATCTAATGCTTTTCCGGAAACTGAAAGTCATGTTTATAAGCAGGCTGCCTTGAAATTGCTTAAGTCTATTTACGACAAAGGGATTGTTGCTATAAATAATAAGCATGTAAAGGGGAGTTCAGGTCATTACGATTTCTCTTTGTTGAGGAATAATATTTCAAAAACGGTAAGTACTCACGACGTTTTTACGGTACAATCTGCATTAGAATATTTTAAGGAGAACTTCACTTCGGTAAATCTGAAAATGAAGGAGGCTGTTGTAAATCTGGCGGAGGATCATTTGCAACCCAATATTATTTTTGATGAGAAGATGACTAGTGTAGTACAAGCCAGTATGGTTAGCAGTCTTTCAACCACACGTGGGATGGTACAGAAAGGAGAATTGATTATTGCAAAAGATAACGTGGTTGATGATGAAATTTATCAGAAGTTGTTGTCGTTTAAAGAGGCTTACGAAGCGCAGACTAAAACGATAGGCGACCGCAGGGTCGTTTATTACGGGCAGATTTTGTTGGTTGGCTTTATTGTGAGCTTGCTGATGGTATTCCTCAAATTGTTTAGGAAAGATATTTTTGCTGATAACAGGCAGCTATCGTTGATTCTGTTGGTGATCACCATCATGCTGCTGGCTTTAACATGGGCCATTAAGCTCGATTTGCCGAGTTTATATTATATACCTTATTGTATTGTTCCCATTATCATTCGGATTTTATTTGATACCAGGCTTGCGCTTTACCTCCATCTATTGGTAGTACTGATTTCGGGTTTCTTTGTTCCAAACAGTTTTGAATTTGTGTTCTATCAGGTTACTGCGGGTATGGTAGCTATTTATAGCATCCGGAATTTGATTAAGCGGGAGCAACTGCTTTTATCGGCCTTATTTATTCTTTCTGCTTATTTCATCTCATTTGTGGGGATATCCTTACTAAGGGAAGGTTCTTTTTCACAGATAGAATGGATTAATTTTGTGCCTTTTATTGTTAGTGTGATGCTATCGCTATTGGCCTATCCACTTATTTATGCATTCGAGAAGATGTTTGGTATTACTTCGGATGTGGCTTTAATTGAGTTAACGAATACGAACAACAAACTTTTGAGGGAGCTGGCATTTAAAGCTCCGGGAACCTTTCAGCATTCTTTGCAGGTGGCTAACCTTGCTGAGGCTGCTATATTTAAAATAGGGGGGAACTCTTTGCTGGTAAGGGCAGGGGCGTTGTACCATGATATTGGTAAGATAGAGAACCCGCAATATTTCATAGAGAACCAAAATACGGCGCAGAGCCCGCATGATAAGCTGCCTTATGAGCAGAGTGCCCAGATCATTATTAAGCATGTTCATAAGGGCATAGAAATTACACGTAGATATCAACTACCGGAAAGTGTGATCGATTTTATCAGAACGCACCATGGAAATACACGGGTTGATTATTTTTATCAGTCATTTTTAAAGAATTCTCCGGAGAAATTTGTGGATGAAAACATTTTCAGGTATCCCGGACCGATCCCTTTTTCGAAAGAAACTGGTGTATTAATGCTGGCAGATTCGGTGGAAGCTGCGTCGAGAAGTCTAAAAAATCCGGATGCTCAGAGCATAAATGACCTGGTTGAACGGATCATTAACTACAAATTGGAACAAAATCAATTAGATAATTGCGATATTACATTTAAAGACATTGAGACTATAAAGTTGATATTCAAGACGATGCTGATGAGCATTTATCATGTCCGAATAGATTATCAACAAACTGTGTAATTTTTTTTTTGGAAACATAAATGAATTACTATATTTGCACTCCCTCAGCACGGATATGCAGAGGTTAATCGGAGGGATGCCTGAGTGGCCGAAAGGAACAGTTTGCTAAACTGTCGTACTGGCAACGGTACCGAGGGTTCGAATCCCTCTTCCTCCGCTGAAATAAAAAAGTAAAGAAAATTGGATTTGTAATATTAAAATCGTTTCTTTGCAATCCCTTCGAAAAAGGGAAAAACAGATACCAAGTTCGGGGTGTAGCGTAGCCCGGTATCGCGCCTGCTTTGGGAGCAGGAGGTCGTAGGTTCGAATCCTGCCACCCCGACCAAACTACTTGGAAGAGTAGTTTAATTTTGACCAGTAAAAACAGATACCAGTTCGGGGTGTAGCGTAGCCCGGTATCGCGCCTGCTTTGGGAGCAGGAGGTCGTAGGTTCGAATCCTGCCACCCCGACACAACAAAAAATACCTTTAGATCTTACGATCTAAAGGTATTTTTGTTTTCAGCCTTTTAAATATCAGTCATATTTCATTTTTTTATATCTAATTACATATAGAAGTTATTTGGGTTTATTTTTTATATGCATTTGAGTATAATTTATTATATTTGTTTATGATCGTTGCAAATACATATAATGAAGACGTTAGCTAACTTGGTGAAAGAAAAAAGAAAGGAAGTAAATCTTACACAGGAGGAATTTGCGGAGCGGGCAGGTGTAGCACTTACAGTTATCCGCAAGATTGAACAGGGTAAAGAGAATTTACAGCTCGAAAAAGTAAATCAGGTATTAAAAATGTTTGGTCATGTATTGGCTCCTGTGAGTGATAAAGATTTATAAATAACGAAGAAGTCATGAGATGTGCCGAAATACATTATAGAGATATAGTAGCTGGTATGCTTACCGAAACCGATGACGGTGATTATATTTTTCAATATGACTTATCCTATGTGAAAGAATTCCCTAAGCAGTTTATCACTTTTACAATGCCAGTTAATGCACTTCCATATGTTAGTAATCGCCTGTTCCCATTTTTTGAAGGATTAATTCCGGAGGGGTGGCTACTTGATATTGCTGCTAAGAATTGGAAAATTAATCAAAACGATCGAATGGGATTGTTATTAGCCTGTTGTCAGAACTGCATCGGAGCGGTTAGTGTTCACTTAATTCCTGGAACTGATGGATAGAAATTGTTTGTATTGTTATGAACCATTAGATATAGGCGAAGATGTTGATTTTCATGAAAAATGTAGTTTTGAATTTTTCGGAATGAGGAAAGCACCGCTTCTTACTTATTCTCTTGATCAGATGTCGGACTTGGCCAGAGATGTAGTTGAGAGAAGTATCGCTGTTCCTGGAGTACAGCCAAAATTATCTTTGTCACTTGTTAACGCTGCAGTAGGCGACGGTCGTAAAGGGCGATTAACAGTTGTTGGTGCCCTTGGAGGGAATTATATTTTTAAACCACCACCAGATATTTTTCCTGAAATGCCCGCTAATGAGCATTTGACGATGAGGATGGCTGAGGCTTTTGGCATTTCTACGGTAAAATCAAGTTTGATCAGACTAGCTTCTGGTGAGCTTTCCTATATCACAAAAAGAATTGATCGGACAAATGCTGGAGAGAAGATTCATATGCTGGATATGTTTCAGATTTTAGAGGCCTTTGATAAATATAAGAGTTCAATGGAAAAAGTGGGAAGGGCCATCGGTGAATACTCTAAGAATACATTGCTTGATAAGTTGCATTTTTATGAACTTAGTATATTTAGCTTTCTGACCGGGAATAATGATATGCACCTGAAGAATTTCTCACTTATAAATCTGGGTGATAATTGGTCCTTGGCTCCAGCTTATGACTTACTTAATGTGGCTATTGCAAATCCAGATGACAATGAGGAACTGGCATTAACACTTGAAGGGAAAAAGAAAAAACTGAAACGGGAACATTTTGAAAGATTTGGCAAATTGCTTGGATTAAATGATAAGCAAATAAAAGGAGTGTTTAATCGGTTCAATAAAAATAAATTGGAGGCTTTGAAGTGGATTAACCAATCATTTTTGACAAGTGATTTTAAGGAAAAATATATTCTTGTTTTAGAAGAGCGATATGCAATACTTTTTGCAGATTAATAATTTTTTATACTATTTCTGGAAGCACCAAAGCCGCTAATAACCTCAAATCGGGAAGAAAAAGGTTCGAAATAAGTACAGGGAAGACGACACACGTAGAATCAAATTCTATCAAAACCCTCTAAATTGTGATAATTTAGAGGGTTTTTGTTTTTTTCATATCAAAGAAAAACAAAGAATATCAAGGTCTTTATTCCATTGTTTTAGATGATGAAGTAAGCGTAAAATCTGCATGTTGCCAG
Source organism: Pedobacter nyackensis (assembly GCF_900176505.1). Taxonomy (GTDB): domain Bacteria; phylum Bacteroidota; class Bacteroidia; order Sphingobacteriales; family Sphingobacteriaceae; genus Pedobacter; species Pedobacter nyackensis. Next base: position 169,127 of record NZ_FWYB01000004.1, read on the forward strand.
GAGTCATCCAGAGCCAGTTTTATTTTTGCTGCTTCGTTATTTTTGTTTTGCTTTAGCAAAGATTGGTGTAGTCCGGTAAGTGCCCATCCATTCTTTTTCCAGATTTGTAAATCCTGCAGATATATTTGCTCCGCTTCACTGTATTTTTCTGCATGAAGCAGTACCGCGCCCAAGTGGTGTCTAACGGAGAAAAACCAGTCGGGTGGTTCGTTGTAATTCAGGTTGTCTTCTAAAGCGACGGCTTCCCTGAGCGACTGGATTGCCCGGTTTGTTTCAGCTTGTTTTACTGCGATGCCCGCATGCAATACTTTTGAGGCAATCTGTACCAGATCGGCCATGGTATTAATATCCCATACCGTTAAGTGTTTCAGAATGGTGTCGGCAGCCAGGACGGAGAGTTTATTCATTTCCTTTTTTGCATTAGGGATGTCTTTATTGCCCAAATAGGCCATGCCTCTTGCATAATGCCAGATGGCCTGAGGATACACCATATCATCGGGTGGGAGGGGGAGCGAAAGTATGCTCTCCCACATCCCCAGTTTTACTGCTACATAATATGGGATGGTATAGTAATGTTGTAGCGTAGCCCAGGCCGGCTGCCGCATAATACCTATGGCGGTATGTTTTTGAACCTGCAATGCAGCTTGCCATGCCAGCGCTGAATTGCCTTCAAGTGTTGCCGTGGCAGCCAGAAAGTGAAAGTTGTGTGGATAATAGGCCAGCGGATATACGCCTTGTGCATGGCAGGCACTACTGTAAATGCTGTCTGCTTTTACGGCATTAATATTTGACAAAGAACCCAGATGATAATGGCCGGTATTGATGTAAATATGGGAGGGCATATGTAAAAGATGTCCGGCACCGGTTACCAGGGTACCCAAAAGCCGGGCGCTTGCCAATGCCTTTTCGGGGCTAGCCGAAGCTTCCATTGCGTGGATGTAAAAGTGGTGGGCTCCGGGGTGGGGTGGATTGATCTTGATGAGATGCTCCAGTACCGCTACAAGTTCCGGTGTCCAGGGCTGCGGTTTCTTTGTCTTCTTTTGATACAAATCCCAGGGATGCAAATCCATCAACGATTCAGCATAAAGCACTCCGATATCCAGATCAGAAGGGTATAAGCGGTAAACCTTTTTCATGGCCGCTGCATAGGCTATGTCAAGTGGTTTACGGTCTACAGGTGGTTGCGCCACGTAGCGGGCAGACAGTGCGCTAATCAATGCCTTTTCTTTAGGGGTACAGGTGTTGGCCAGTTGCTCAGCTTTGAGTAATGCTTCATAAGCCCGTTGAAAGTTGTCTTCTTCCATACCACCGTTGTAATTTGGCCCCAACACATAGGCAAATCCCCAATGTGCCATAGCACATACCGAATCCAGTCTAATGGCTTCATAGAAAGACCTTGCAGCTTCTGCATGATTAAAGCCGTAAGCGAGCATCATCCCCTGATTAAAATAATCCTGTACCTCTTTGTTTGTAGTCGAGATTTTAAAATTAATTCCACCAAGATTCTTCAGCATAGGCGCTTTCCGACCAGAACTATACCAATCTTTGTCGTTAACAGCTGGGCTGTAACAGACTGCTACCTGCCTTTTGTTTGCCACCAATTCCTTTTGTTTTGATGAATTGTTGTTGTGGCAGGACAGGAGAAAAGCGAAAGCAGGAAGAAGATAGATATGTTTCATATAAAGAGTAGGTTTTATGGAACAGAAACAATTATTAAAAATAAGCAAAAAATTATGATATAATTATCAGCAAATATTAATTTATTTTTACTTGATGAAAGCTTTGATTTACTTCCTTAGGAATTTGTTTTAGTTGATAGTCTGCAGGTTACAGTTAGTAAGGTTTAAAGGGTTTTATCATTTACTAGTATTTTAATGGCTATTTTATGTCGAATATTCTTTCAAATACATATCACTGAAAACCCGGATGAATGCGGGAAAATATTTCTTATTTTATATTAAATAAATATTATAAAAATGATGAAACAAGTATTAATCGGTGAATTCATGCATGAAGCAGAAAACACAAGAAAGTTATTATCATTGATTCCGGACAGTCGTAGTAATGAAAACACTGAGTGATGGTGGCTATCTTCAGTTTATCAAAGCATTACTTTCTATTATTACTTTTCTGGAAGTGCCAAAGCCGTCAATAGCTTTAAATCGTGAATAAGCTATTATTGTCCTTCGATAAAAAGTAAAAATGACTTCTTAAAATTACAAATTGAATAACACCTTATTAAACTAAAACCATTTGCGGCATTTTGTGTTTAACTATAAACGATAATGTTTAAACGGGAGACAGTCGAGAGACAGCCTCCTTTTTTGCCTAAGATTTAAGTGTCAATTCTGATGTATATAAAGGCTTAAAATATGTGCAACATTTTGTACATAAGTTGTAAATCACATGGACACTTCTTAAAGTTAAATTTGAAAAAAAAAAACAACTTATGAATAAAATCTCTACACATGCCGAAGGAAATGGGCCTATTAAAGTGCCAATTTCAAAAAATGAGGAGGAATTTATTGTGATTAATATGATTTCTGGAATTATTCCTCCTTCTTCATATAGTATTGTCCCTGCTATATTTGAAATAGACCCAAAATTATATGAAAAGAGTTATGGGCCTGATATTTATGTTGCCTGTAGACAATTCTTAAAAGAAAACTCAGCTGATAAACCCCCTTATATATATGAATTTAGAGGTGTTGGTGTTATTCGTGCTCCACGGGGATTACTTTAGGTAGGTAAACAGACCAAACCTTCAACGGGATTCTATTGTTATAGATGCACGAGAGCGTTAATTTGGGGTTCATCGAAAGATGGCCCCTTATTTAGTTTAGGTCCTTTTCTATTGTGCTGATATCCTGTCGTAAAATTAAGTTGAGTTCGTTCGGATGCTCCAGCATAGGGAAATGACAGGTTCCGTTCATGATATTTAACTGGTAATCCTTCCCCTTAAGTTGTTTTAGAGCAGCTTCATTGGTGGGGATATAGTTCACGTTGATCAGGTAGAGTTTGATGTTCAATACTGGTAGTAATTCTTTTTCCATTTTATCGATTTCGAAAAATTCAGCGGTGGTTTGAATACCCATGGGCGGATAGGCGTTATGGTAATCCTTAACACTTCAGCATCTACCTGCTAAAAAGCTAGAGAAAATGAAGGTAAAGGAAGTTGGTTCGATGGCACTTCAAGGATCGAATTTCGATTTAAAAAAGGAAGGTGAAGCCCTTACCTTTTTTAGGATGCTGCATTTCTTCGAATTTGCTGATCTCCGCACTGAGAAGCATTTTGTATTCGTTATCCATAAACGCCCTGAAAATATTGATATCCTCTTGTTTACGTGTATCGATAAGTGCTTGATAATAATCTGTTTTTGTCTCGTTATGTACGATTGCAAGTGGAAGTCTAAAAACCGCTTGAATATAGTTCATCAATAATCTTGAAGTTCTTCCATTACCATCGTAGAAGGGATGAATGCTGACCAAATTTAAGTGTGCATCATAGGATAAATTCAGCTGCTCTCGCATGCTTAAATCCTGTTGCATTCGTCCAGCAAGATCGAAAGCTAAATTTTTTGTTAGTGCTTCAACTTTATTGAAGTTAGGGAAGTATGTTTCACCAGCAACTACATTTCCTTTACGAAAGGCTCCCGTAGCGGCATCGATAGTTCCAAACACGGTATTGTAAGTGCTTGCTGTATTTTTGACAATGAAGGAATTTAATTTTTGAATAAATTCTGGAGTAATTACATGCTTGGTTTTGGCTTGTTCCAATGCGTACTGAAGTGCAGCATAATGATCAGTTACCATTAGACTTTCATGCAAAGGCTTACCTTTTGGCGTCAATCCTTCAGTAAGTAAAACCTGAGTTTCAACTTCAGTAAGGGTTGAGCCTTCAATCCTGGTAGAATGGTGAACTATAGAAATGAGGTTGAATTTTTCATGATCTATCACCTGATCTATGCCAAGATGCTGATATTGCTTTATGAGTTCTATAATATCCATCGTATTCATTGCAAATGTAATCAATTTGAGGTTTTAATTCATCAGGTCTTTATTGCTTGTATATATCAGGAGTACTTAATGACATCAATTATATGAGAAATACAAAACGCTGTAACTTTTTTTATCCTGTTATCTCTAATCTTAAATCATATAAAAAAAAATATACGAAATGGGATTATTTTCAGCTTTAATGGGCAATGCAGGCGCGGTAAGTCAAGATGATTTAAGAAAAAATTATGGAACACTACTTATCGATAATGAAGAGATTGAATTGGGTTTTAAATTGATTAGGGATACTTTCATTTTTACCAACAAGCGGCTGATCATTGTTGATATTCAGGGATTGACAGGGAGCAAGACTGAGTATGTTTCTGTTGCTTATAAGTCGGTTTCCAGGTTTAGTATAGAAACAGCAGGCACTTTTGACTTAGATGCGGAATTAAAGATCTGGATCTCCAGTGAAACTATTCCAAGTATCCGGAAAAAGTTCAATAAATCGGTAAATGTGTTTGAGGTACAGAAAGTACTTGCACACCATGTGCTTGGATAGGATATATTCCCTTATCTATAAATTAAAATATAGTTATATTGCAAATATGAGCTTTTTAACAGCTGAATGGAGAAAGTTAGCCATAGCAAATTATGCAATAGATAGCGCGGTTTTAACGCCCTATATTCCCCTTGGAACAGAGCTTGACCTATGGGATAATACTTGCTATGTTAGCTTGATAGGTTTTTTATTTAAGAACACCAAATTAATGGGGGTTAGTGTGCCATTTCATTCTAATTTCGAAGAAGTTAATCTGCGATTTTATGTTAAGTATCTAGATCAGGGAGTTTGGAAAAGAGGAGTTGTTTTTATTAAAGAAATAGTGCCCAAGGTTGCACTTTCTCTAGTCGCTAATACAGTTTATAATGAAAACTATGTGGCCATGCCAATGAAACACAATTGGACAGAAACTGAAAATGAAAGAGAAGTTGAATATAAATGGAGGTGTAAAAAGCAATGGCAATCTTTTCATGTAACTGCTGAAAAGGAATTGTCTGCTATCGAGCCAGGAAGTAAAACCGAATTCATTACGGAACATTATTGGGGATATGCAAGGTATAATGAGTTTAAAACTAACGAATACGAAGTAAAGCATCCGAAATGGAACCATTACCACGTAAAGAAATATAATATTGATGTAGATTTTGAACTTACCTACGGAGATAAATTTAAGTTCTTAAACCATCTGCAACCGGCATCTGTAATGTTGGCGGAAGGATCAGAAATTTCAGTAGAGAGAAAGAAAATAATCCACGCTCAGTAACATGATAAGCCTTTAGATTGCAAGATTTAAAGGCTTATTTTACACTTGTCGGTTTTATCAAAAGAGATTTTATCTTCGCTTTTATATTTGAATATTATATTTATATTTAACGAAGAGCTAAGCCCAACGCTGTCCTGTTCATTTGTAAATAACATGAAGGATCTCAATTAACTTCAAAAACTACATGAAACCCTTTTTTAAAAGTATTTTCCGAACCTCATTGTGTTTATTTTTGTGCTATTACAGCGCTACCTATGCAAAAACAGCTATTTATGATACAAAATATGAAAAGCCAAAAGACTCATTATATCGATTAATAGGGCATGAATATAGTACCACTCGGTTATCAGAATTTGTAAATGTTTTTAGCGGCGCAAAAAATAGCGTTGCTAGAATCAGTAAAGAACTGGAAGGGCTAAAGGTAATAAAACTGCCATTATCAGATGGTATAGTAAAAGCAGGATCGATTAAATTCAACGTAAAAAACAGCTGCTATTTATTAATCGGGATTTTCAGGGATTCTGCAGCAAAAACAAATACGTCTTCATTGGAACGCATTGATTATGGTAAGGGTAGGTTAACAAAAGAACCGCTCATCAAAAATGCAATGAGTATAACTGGTTTACCTGATATTGATATTTACGCAATAGCATATAAGTCAGGAACGCATAGTTTGAAATGGACCGACAACCTTTTTATGATACTGGGGGCAGTACAGTCATTGAAAGATATTAAACATCGGGACGGTGGCTGCCCGGATGGCAGATTATGGGACCCTTTTATTATTGAAGGTTTTACCGCAAAAAAAGCATTGTTTGAAGTTGTTGAAGGGCCTGAACAACCGGTTCTGGATGTGGGAATGGAGGGTGCGCAAGATATTCAGGGTGGATTTGAAGGCGGGGTATGTGTTAAAATTAACGGTGTGTACCATATGTTCCCTACAGAACGTGCCGGAGAAAAAGGGATGGACTACACTTATGATCGTGTTAAAACCAGGATAGGACATTGGACTAGTAAAGATGCTGTAAAATGGAAACGGAAGTCGACTGTTTTTCAGGCAAGTGGAACTTATGCAATTACCCATGATGATAATCCATTAAATGATCGCAGAGGAGCAATTTGGTCCTATATGCCGGTATTTAATGATAAAACGGATACCTGGTACGGCTACTATTTAACTTATACTGTTGATAAGGATATAGCGCCTAATCATTCTTTTGGCCGGATATGGCGGACGGAATCTCAAACGAAAGGTATTGAGGGAATAGGAGGCCCCTACAATGAAGGTGTTGTAATTATGGAACCTGGCCTTGATACGCAATTGTGGGAAGGTCGGCAGGGAGTGGATTCCTTTTTCCCTTTTCAAATCAATAATAAGGAGTGGCTGGCATTTTATGGTGGTGCTTATCCATACCAGTCTTTTAAAGATTACCCGGATAAGCCGGGTAAAGGGTGGTTTATTGGTTTAGCGAAATCTAAATCACCTGAAGGGCCATGGACAAGAATGGATACAACTATAAACCCAATCAAAACAATCCACCCATGGTTTATCGAAAATCCGATTGTTTACAAGCTTTCTGCAGACTGCTACATCACAATTTTTGATGGAGGTCCATTATCCCGGGATGGATACAATTGGACAGAAGCTACTTATATACCGATCGAAACAAAGGTGAACAAATGGTGGGATATCATGCGAACACCAATGTGTTTGATAGATGAAGGGAATGACATGTTTACAATTGTATATGCTGCCATAAACCACAATAAACGCTTCCATCCGATTGGGAAAGTGAAAGTGAAGCTGAACAGGGAGGTTTTGAAAAACCGAACCGACTTAATTAAGCACTAATCATCTTTTTCCAATTTTCGTAATTCTTGTGAACCTGGTCTGTATTGCTGCCGGGCTGGTGAATGGATTGCTCTGAGTTCAAAGTTTTTAAATGGGCAATATCTCTAAAGATGCCTGTTTTTAATCCAGCCAAATAAGCTGCCCCTAAGGCAGATACATCCGGCATTCCCATGTTTACCACATTTTTTTCTAGCAAATCGGCAGTAAGCTGTAGTACGAAACTATTGCTGGCTATACCTCCGTTAACCGTTAGCTCCTCCAATTCTATACTTGTATCGTTGTACATCGCAGTGATCACATCCTTGATCTGATAGGGGATAGACTCTAATGCCGCCCTTACAATATGATTTTTATTTGCACCAAAAGTTAACCCATTGATCTCAGCTTTTCTATTCATGTCCCAATGAGGAGCCCCTAATCCGCTAAACGCAGGAATCAGATAAACACCATTGTTGTCGGATACAGATCTGGCCATACTTTCAGTTTCCCTACTATCCGCAAATAATCCCAATTCATTTTTAAGCCATTCTATAGTTGATCCGCAGGAAACAATTACTCCTTCAAGGGCATAGGCCACCTCCTCATCCGTACTCCAGCAAATTGTGCTGATCATGCCACTGCCCGACGATTTAAGCTCAGTACCAATATTCATCAGGATAGAACATCCGGTACCTAATGTAGCCTTTGCAGTTCCTGGAGCAAAACACCCCTCGCCAAATGCTGCCGCATGCGAATCGCCAATCATCGCAGTAATGGATATTCCAGCCGGAATCAAATCGTTAAAACTAGTTGTTCCGAAAAAGTGTGATGAGGGTTTAATCGATGGAAGATTCAATTTAGAGAGCTTGAAAATATCCAGCAACACTTTATCCCAGGTTAATTCTGTAAGGTTAAAAAATAGTGTTCTGGATGCGTTGGTATAATCCGTTAAATAAGATTGTCCCTGTGTGAATTTATACAGCAACCAGGTATCTATAGTTCCGAAATAAGCTTTTCCTGCGTCAATTTCTTTTTTAATGTTCTCATCATTTTGATACAACCAAATCAGTTTTGTGCCTGAAAAATAGGGGTCGATAATCAGGCCGGTTTTCGACTTTATGACTTCTCCTAATCCATCGGCAGATAGTTGATTACAAATGCCGACAGAGCGCTTACACTGCCACACAATAGCGTTGTGCAAAGGCTTCCCTTTCTCGTCCCAAATCACAAATGTTTCCCTTTGGTTAGAGATGCCACAAGTTTTGATATCGGCTAAGCTTCCGCCTTTTAATTTAAAATCTGCTAAACATTGTGCTAAAGAACTCAATACGTTCTGGTAAATCTCTTCAGGATCCTGCTCCACAAATCCATCTCCGTAAAAGATGCTTTTTAGCGGCATTGATCCCTTGGCAACAACCTTACCGTATTCATCAAATAGTAGTGTTTTAGTGCTGCTCGTACCTTGGTCTATTGATAATATATACTTGCTCATTAGTCGTTTTTAGAATTTGATTTATCGATGATTACTGCCAATAAAATCACGGCTCCTTTTACCACCTGTTGCCAAAATGGAGATACATTTAACAGGACCAGTCCATTGTTTAAAACACCGATAATGATGGCACCGAGTACCGTTCCTAAAATAGTACCCTTTCCACCTGATAAAGAAGTACCACCTATAACTACTGCCGCTATAGAATCCAGTTCATAACTACTACCGGCATTGGGTTGTGCAGAGTCCAGTCGGGAAGTAACTATTAAGCCCCCAATGGCTGCTAATGCACCGGATATTGCATATACAATTATTTTAACGCGGCTGATATTTATTCCCGATAGGCGGGAAGCGCTTTCATTGCCGCCAATGGCATAAATATATCTTCCTAATCTGGTTTTGGTGGTTAGGATTACCGCAAGTAATACCACAATACCCGAAATCCATACTGGAACTGGAATGCTTAGAAACCAGCCTGTTCCCAAATAGGCAAAATCATCACCCAAACCCGAAATTGGAAAGCCCTGAGTATACAATAGGGTTAACCCACGTGCAATGGTTAACATAGCAAGTGTGGCAATAAAGGCAGGGACTTTAAACTTAGTGATAGCCCAGCCGTTAAATGCACCAAGGAAGGTACCTGCCAGTACACCAACGAGCATTGCGCCTAAAATTGTAAACCCTATAAAAAGATCAGCTTGAGGAAATGCTAAACCATTTTTAAGTAATCCTGCAGTGAGGGCGCCGCAAAGTGCTAAGACCGAGCCCACAGATAAATCTATACCAGCCGTTAAAACAACGAGCGTCATTCCGACAGAAATGCAGATATTCACCGAAATTTGCCGCATGACATTCCAGCCGTTAGAAACGGTAAGGAACTTATCGGAGATGAGACTGATCAATAGGCAAAGAATAAACAGCGCTATTAAAGATTGAAATTTTATGAAAAAGGGTTTGTATAACTTTAAGTCCATTTTAGATTGATTTAGGAATTGCTGCTTTGAGGATACATGCTTCGTTGGCTTCGTTTATAGGGATTTGTGCAGTAATGATACCTTCCGACATCACCATTACCCGGTCTGATATCGCTAAGATTTCAGGCAATTCTGAGGAAACCATAATAATGCCCATTCCCTTATCGGCAAGGCTCAGAATTAACTTATAGATCTCGTTTTTCGCATTTACATCGATACCACGTGTAGGTTCGTCCAACAGCAAAATTTTAGGATGTGTAGCCAGCCATTTTGCAATAACAATCTTTTGCTGATTGCCTCCGCTAAGATCGCCGGCAGTTTGCTTCCCCGAGGATGTTTTGATTTTAAGCTCTGACCGGTATTTATCACATAATTGGGTTTCTTTCTGTATTTCGAGCATACCTAAGTGCTCCATATCTTTTAATGTCGTAATTCCGATATTCTTTTGAACATCAAGATCAAGCAGCAAACCGTCTTTCTTCCTGTCTTCCGGTACTAAAGCCAAGCCCGCTTTAATGGCATCCGCTGCGCAATTGATGGAAGTTGCTGATCCGCTGATCCGAACTTCACCGCTTCTGTATTTTGGATGAAGACCAAAAATAGCTTCCAGTAATTCAGTTCTTCCGGCACCCATCAAACCAAAAACCCCTAAAATTTCTCCTTTAGCAAGGTTAAATGATATGTTTTTAAGCAGATATTCCTGCTTTTGATTTGGGTTTCTAAGGCAAAGGTTTTTCACGGAAAACAACTCCCCGGTAGTGACCTTTAAGCTTTGCTTTCTGATCATCTGAACTTCCCGGCCAACCATTTTATGAATAACGTCGTCGGCGTTCATTTCCTGGATATTTCCACTTTCTATTACACAGCCATCTCTTAAAATGATATAGCGGTCTGCAATTTTAAATAACTCATCCAGCTTATGGGAAATGTAAACAATTGCTTTATTTTCTTTTCTCAGATCATTAATGATCTCAAATAAAACCTTAACCTCGTTGTCACTGATAGCCGAGGTAGGTTCATCCATAATAATAACCTCAGATTCTGTTAGCAAAGCCTTTGCAATTTCTACAACCTGCTGTTGTCCCACTTTTATATCAATGATCAAAGTATCGGGGTTGACGTTTAGCTTTAAACGATCGAGCAAGGACTGTGTTTTTAAGCGCATGGCTTTTTTATCCAACTCGCCCCAGGAGGTGGTAATTTCACGACCTAAGAATATGTTTTCGGTGACCGATAAATAGGGGATGAGGTTGAGCTCCTGATGAATAATGGAAATGCCACATTCCTGCGCTTGTTTCGGGTTATCAAAATTAACGGTCTTGCCATTAAAAATCACTTTACCCTCATAGTCTGGATATACGCCGGAGAGGATTTTCATTAAGGTGGATTTCCCTGCACCATTTTCTCCAATAATCGCAGTTACTTCGCCTGCCCGAATTTCGAGATTGATCTGATCAAGTGCCTTAATGCCCCCAAAATGTTTACTTATATTTTCTACAACCAGCATCTTTTATTATTTAAGTATTTTTAATTGAACAGGCGTAATCTCGATATCACTGAGGTTTAAAAATTTCTTATTTAGTTCAATGGCCCCAACAAATTCAATGCGGTCGCCACTAGCTATTCGCTTCTTAAAATCGGGTAAAACTTCATCTCTGATGATCTGGTTTATGCCTGCAGATATCTCATTAAAATCTGAGGTGTTGTCAAAATCATTCGTATTTATTAATCCCGAAGCATCCCTTACTGCATTTCCATAAACGTATTCTGTTGCAATATTGACAACCAGATTTTCCGTTGTTGCTGTACTGAGTAGCGCTACTTCATTTTCGTTGACCTTCATTACTTTTCCTACACCTTTAACCATGAAATATTTCAAATCACCTATTCCGAGTGCCTTGCCGTAAGTTGAAAAAGCTTTTTCAGGATCAGTTTTAAGCAAGGCTATCAATTCATTTAATGACAGGGCTTTATTTAACGATGGCAGTAGTTTTTTATTCCAGAATGTCCTGGTGTATTGACTAATGTTGATTTTTTCGGTGGAGGTGCGGGCGCTAACTTCCGTTAATTTTTTGAAGTAGACGGAGTGGTAACCAATAAACAGGAAGGCAATCAATGCAAGCAGGTATTTTAAAAACTTCTTCATATTAATTAGCGCTATAATTTTTAATATTTTCAGGAGTTACCAGTTCAACTGCCACAGGAACCTTTTGAGGAAAGTTGCGCTTTCCATTAAAATATTCCTGTGCATATAACGCAGCAGTTTCTGCCATAACTTTTGGATACTGCATGCCTGTGGCTTTTATTTTACCCTCTTTTATAGAATTGAGTACATCATCAGCACCATCAAAGCCGAATACCTGTACATGATTAGCTTTACCCGCTGCATACAGTGCCTGGTATGCACCCATTGCCATGGCATCATTTCCGCAGAAAACGGCGTCGATATCTGGGTTTGCCTGTAATATCGACTCCAAAACTTCCATGGCTTTGTTCCGGTCAAAATCTGCACTCTGCTGGGCTACCATTTTTAGCCCGGGATAATGATCAACAACACTATGAAAACCTTTAGAACGTGCCCAGGTATTATTGTCGCCCACTAAACCTAAAATTTCTACGTACTTACCTTTCTTATTTAGCTTTTTAACAAAATATTTGCCTAATGCAATACAGCCTGAATAGCTGTCGGATAAAATCTGTGACGTTGCAGATTTGTTAGAGTTGACCTCCCTGTCCATACAAAATACAGGAACATCGGCTGCTTTAGCTTTCGACACATTTGCAATAGAGCCGTCGGCATCCGTAGGATTAAACAAGATGGCATTAAAGCCTGAACTGATGGCGTTCTCAAAGTGATCTGCTTCTAAAGCAGTATTGTTTTGAGAATCAAAGATTTTGGCTTCATAACCCAATGCTCGTGCCTTAGCAGCTGCGGTTTCTGCTAGTACCACAAACCAGGGGTTGTTTAATGTAGAAACAATTACTGCAATTTTTTTCGGTTCTTCTGCAGTGGGTTTATTTCTGCAAGCGCCTATTGTCAGCAACGACAACACTAAAAAGAATGCATAAATTCTCTTCATAAGTTTACAGGATTATATTTGGTTAGGGGTGTTGTTGTATTAGCTTACGAGTTTCCGCGCAGCTGCCAGAATTCCGCTTTCGGATATTCCATAGTGGTTAAAAATATCATTTTGAGAACCAGTCACGGTATATTCGTCGGGGATGCCCATAATTTTAAAAGGATTTCTATAATTATTTTCCATTAAAAATGAAGCGCAGGCTTCGCCTAATCCACCAAAGATGCTGTGTTCTTCCACAGTAAGAATGGGCTTTCCACTTTCCGCAAGTCTGGCAATCAGTTCATAATCCAGGGGCTTAATGGTATGCATGCTTACTATAGTGGCATTGATGCCATACTCAGCCTGTAACCGCTCTGCCGCCTGTAAAGCAGGATGAACCGTTTCTCCTGTTCCAATAATCGTCAGGTCAGCTCCGTTTCTAATTATTCGCCCTTTACCAAATTGAAAGTCATTGCTTTCCGGCAAAAGATGTGGCATGTTCTTTTTTCCGAACCGCAGATAAATCGGTTGATTTAGTGCTGCGGCCTGTGTAATGGCCTGTTCAGTTTCATAGTTATCTGCCGGGGCTACAATGATCATATTGTTCACTGCTCGTAGCGCCGCGAAATCGTGTAAGCTATGGTGGGTTGAGCCTAATGCGCCATAACTCACGCCTGCGCTGATCCCAATTAAATTAACAGGGTTATCGGAATAAGCCACATCATTCTTAATTTGTTCAAACGATCTGGCGGTAAGAAAACATGCAGGTGATACCGCAAATACCTTTTTACCTGTGGAGGCAATTCCAGCAGCAACACCTACCAGGTTTTGTTCCGCAATTCCGATTTCAACAATCTGCTTAGGAAACTTTTCTGCAAAAGGGACCAATTTTCCTGAACCCCTTGAGTCGCTGGTTACCACAATAATGTCTTTGTCAAACTGTGCAAGCTTTTGAAGTGTTTCCGAAAAAACTTCCAGGTTTGCCTGCCCTGTTCCGGGTCTTTTATTTACGATTGTTTCCACTTTATTTAAATTATAATGACGCCAATGTATGATCTAATTCCTGTAGTGCGGAGGTGTATTCTTCTTCAGAAGGCACCCCATGATGCCATTTTATCTGATCTTCCATGTAGCTAACCCCTTTTCCTTTAATGGTGTGTGCAATGATCAGACTTGGTTTGTTTTCCTCAAAAGGCATACTGGCCAGAATCGCTTTTAGTTGCAGGTGATCATGGCCGTCGACGTGTTTAACCGACCAGCCGAAACTCTCAAATTTTTGATCGATAGGATCGGTATTACATACGTCGGACGTTTTACCGGTAATCTGAAGTTTATTATGGTCAATGATCGCACAAAGGTTATCCAGTTTATAGTGGGATGCTGTCAACGCGGCCTCCCAGTTAGAGCCTTCTGGCAATTCGCCATCTCCCAATAGGGTAAAAACTTTATAATCCTTACCATCAAGTTTTGCCGAAATGGCCATTCCTACACTTAGCGGTAAGCCATGTCCTAATGCACCTGTGTTTTGTTCAACACCGTTAACTTTCTTTGTCGGGTGTCCGATATAATGTGACTTATATTTACATAAGGTTTCAAGATCTGTCTCAGGAAAGAAACCTTTATCTGCCAACACCACAAAAAGCGCTTCCACACAGTGACCTTTACTTTGAACATAACGGTCTCTGTCTGCTGATTTTATATTTTCAGGCCCGACATTCATCGTCGTGTTGTAAAGCACATTTAAAATATCTACGCAGGATAAGCTGCCTCCGGTATGACCTGCTTTAGCACCGTAAATGTATTTCAGAATCTTTTTCCGGTATTCTATGGATTTTGTTTGAAGTTCTTTTTCCGTCATCATTATAAAATTAAATCAGGTTAATGCTGATAAATTTCCCATCCCATGTAGTTTTCGAAGGCTTCTTTTAATACACCTGCGGTTTTTGAAGCATTCATAACCACATGGTGCTCAAAACCATTTTTGCAAACATATTGCATCAATCCCTGTAGGTTGTTTATTTTGGCCACTGCTCTGTTCCCAAATGTGTTAAGTGGATCGTCAGTAAGTTCTCCTTCACCGAAATAGGCTTTAATCACACCTCTGGTGTCATCTGTACTGATTCTTCCATAAGTTAGCGGCATTGCAGGTGTGCGACCGTCTAGCGCGCCGTATGTGTTTTCTACGCCTACGGTAGTTCCTAAGATAGGGGCGTTGCTGATTTGTATATCCGGTAAAAATGATTTTGCCCAATTTCCACAATGGAAGAGCACACATTTTTCCTCATCAGCCGCGTAATTGTTATTCCAGTCTACCAATGCACTTGGCGAACCAGAGGCAAGCTGCATGGCATACATGGTCAACGTACCCGTAACATCAACTTCACAAGCGCTTGGTAGCATATTTTCGCTCATCATACTCATAGTGGTACATACATTACACCCAAAGTTTTGTTGTAATGAAGTCCAGCATTGAATGGCATTGGCATCCAGTGAATTGTCTCTCATAAAATCATTCAGCACCACATCCAGCTTTGCAATCTGTATCATGGCTTCGGAAGGGGTATTGCCAGAGGGCGCATAATTGTTGATCTTTTCAAGATGTTCTTTCACCACCTTGTCGTCTTTACTGAGCTTATTTGCATGGCCCAGGATTTCTGAAAGATCAGCAGTAACCACCGAAATACCATGGCGCTGTAATATTTTTTCACTGTAACGTACGGTGTTAAAACCTCCTGGTCTGGCGCCTATAGCACCGATACGCACATTTCTTAATCCTTTTACTACACGACATACTGCAGCAAAGTTTTTCAGGTCTTCGATAAAAGAAGGGTCTGAGGGATGAACGACATGTTTGGTTGTTAAGGTGTATTTAATGCCGAATTGGTATAAGTTATTACAGACAGAAATCTTACCGCACCAGGAATCTCTTCTTCGTGCTACATCTAGTTTATCCAGATCGTCAGGATAGGCCTGAACCAGAACCGGAACATTCAACTGAGCAAGTTTTAATGTTTCTGCAACACCTCTTTCATCTCCGAAATTAGGTAGAACCACTAAAATGCCCATGATCTCATCTCTGTGCCTTTTAAATAGTTCAGCACATTTCTGGGCATCATGGAAGGTCTCTACGCCACCAAGTTTCGACTGTGACTCTTCTAAAAGAATCGCTTTGATATTCGATTTACGCAATACTTCTAAAATTTCCTTTCTTGCGTCTGCTACCAAACGATCCGGGAAAAAGTCTCTGTTACCTATTATTACACCTAATGTCATTTGTTTTTCCATCAATTAATCCGCTATAATCAGTTCTATTTCATTTTCGTTTAATAAATTTTTGTATTTTTCTTCTATTCCGGCATCGGTTATGATATAGTCGATCATTGATAATGCGCCGAGACTGGCAAGAGAACTCTTGCCGATTTTGGTCGAATCAGCCACCAGATAAGTGGTCTCTGCTGCGTTAATCATTGCCCGCTTTACCACCAGGTCGCTGATACTTGGATAGGTTAAGCCAGCTTTAAGAGACAAGCCTGCAGTAGCTAGAAAAAGCTTATGAACATTTAATCCAGTGAAAAAATCAGCTGCTTTTTGTCCGGTTAGCGATAAGGTAGGCGGTTTAAATTCACCACCTGTCATGATCACTTCTATTCCGGGTTCTATGCCGAGCATCAAAGCGATGTTTAAAGCATTCGTAATAACCGTTAAATTTTTAATGCCTTTTAATTTCTTCGCAATCTCCGTGGTAGTGGATCCGGAATCTAATATAATGGTGTCGCCTGGGAATATAAACTCCAGGCATTTGTTTGCAATGAGTTCTTTTTTATCAAGATTATCCTGATGGCTTAAGGAAAATGTGCGGACCTGGTTTTCCATGTTTTTTAAAAAGGCACCCCCGTGTTCTCTAAGTATTAATCCTTCCTTTTCTAGTTTTTCTAAATCCTGTCGGACGGTAACCTCTGTGACTTTAAAAAGCTTTGCAAGGACAACAACTTTTGCTGACCCATCTTCTTTTAAAAGTTCTAGTATCTTGTCTTTTCGCTGGTTAGCAAGCATGATGTCTTCTCCCTTTTATTTTGTTTTTGTATTTGGTTATACTCAAAGTAAAACAATAAATAGTTAATAATCGAAGGAAAAAGAAAATAAACAAAGATTTAAGTTTGTGATTTGATAATATTCTACAATATTTAGGGAAGATTCTATAGCAAACAGCAAGGGTTGCGTTGCAGATTTGTAATAGCTGCCGAACTAATCAAATATTATTAACCTGAAATGCCGATAAGTATGATAAGGATTTGAAAAAGGTAAGACTTCCTTTGAAACCTTATATGGCGTTAAGAATAATAGTGATTCAAAGAAAATAGAAGAAAAAAGAAAATAAAAGAAAATCTTCTGTATATTAGATAATAAATATGGTCATGTGTCGCTTACTGCTTATCATAGCCTTATAACCAAGTATAAATATCTATGCGTGTTATTTATGAATATGTTATTCATAATAAAAAGTCTGATTGTTTTTATCTTTTGGTTGATAGGTATTGAATTTTGCGATTTATGAATCAAAACGTTTAACCAAATATTGATAAAAATTATGCAAAAAACATTACTCAGCAAATGCCATTGGAGGGCGCTATCAGGTACTAAGTTGCTACTGGCCATTGCAATTTTACCATGCTCCTCTATCGCAGCAGAAGAAATTACGGCTACTAATTACAGCAACGCTGTTTTTTTTGTGCAACAACGAATAACCGTCAAAGGGACGGTTGTTGATGATAAGGGACTTCCGCTGGTTGGCGTAAGTATCAAGGCTAAAAATGCGACTGGCGCAGCTTCAACCAATAGTAACGGTGAATTTAGCATCAATCTGGAAAATCAGAATAGCGTACTCGTCTTCAGTATGATTGGTTTTAAAACCGTAGAAGTTGTGGCATCGAATAACATGCGGGTAGTACTGGTGGATGATGTTGCCGAACTGGATGATGTGGTGGTGATTGGATACGGTACTGTCAAAAAACGTGACCTTACCGGATCTGTAGTGTCGGTAAAATCAGAGGAAATCACCGCCAGGCCGGGTCCGAATCCTATGGAATCGTTACAGGGAAGGGTGGCTGGTTTGGATATTACGCGCTCATCCGGACAAGCCGGAGAGGGTGTTAACCTGCAGTTACGTGGAACCAGATCAATTTCCGCCAGTGGCTTGCCTTTATTTATCATCAATGGCTTACCTGGTGATTATGCTACTTTAAACCCTAACGATATCGAAACTATCGATGTTTTAAAAGATGCGGCTTCAACTGCTGTATACGGTGCATCGGGAGCAAATGGTGTAATCATCATCACCACAAAAAGTGGAAAGGCAGGGAAATTAAACATCGATTTCAACGCTTATTATGGCAATAATGGCATGTCAGTTGTTCCTGATGCACTGACTAAAGATCAGTATCTGGATGCCAAAAGAGAGGCCTATAAATATAACTTCGATGGTGCAACCAGAAAGTGGGTGACCACTGCAGTTGCTGCAGCAAATGGATTTCCTGCAGCTGGTCCACCTCAATGGCGATCACCGGCAGATGATAAAGCAATTTTTGGCGATGCCAGATATGCGTTGTTCAACGATGGCAATTTTGTGAATTGGGCAGATATTTTCATGAGAGATAACGCTGCTTTGCAAAACTACAGCTTAGCTGCTTCCGGCGGTACCGATGCTACAAAAGCTTACGTTTCATTTAACCTAAATAATGAGAAAGGCCAGTATATTGGAGATGATTACAAGCTCTATTCTACAAGCATGCGTCTGGATCACAAGATTAGAAACTGGCTTTCTATAGGCGCCAATCTTCAGGCTTCTTATGTGGATAGAAATAAAGCGCAGGACAAACTGGAAAACGCTATTGTTACTGATCCCCTGGTACAACCTTATAAAGCTGATGGATCTGTAAACCCGGATCTGGGAAGTAATGTATACAATCTTTTACTCGATTATCAGCCAGGAGTTTATGGAAACGTAGACAACAACACAAAAGTGTTTTTTAATCCATATATAGAAATCAGACCAATAAAGGGACTAACTATTTTAAGCCGGGGTGGCGTACGTATGGATTATTTAAATACTTATCGTTTTGATGGGGTGGGTTCTGTGAGTTATACTTATGTAAATGCGAATATTGCCAGAGCCCGGATTAACCAAAACCGTTATCAGCAGTATCAGTGGGAAAACGTGTTGACCTATAACTACCTTCTTGGAAAGGACCATGACTTTACCTTTACCGGTGTTACCTCTTACTTTCACACTCAGGACACCAGAACCGAGATGAGCCAAGCCGTCGCCAACAACAAATTTAAATGGTACAGGTTTACCCCCGATGTGAACAGTACTGCCACATCATCTTATACGATGTCTAAGACCTTCGGTTTAATGGGGCGTATCAATTATGCATATAAAGGTAAGTACCTTTTTTCGGCTTCAGTGCGCAGGGACGGATCTTCGGTATTATACGAAACCAATAAGTGGGATAATTTTCCTGCAGTGTCTGCTGGCTGGAGGGTTTCTGATGAAAACTTTATGGAGGGTACAAAGAAATATATCAATAACCTGAAAGTTCGCGCTACATGGGGTATTGCTGGAACTGCCTATATTCCCGCTAATTCTTCTTCTAGTTTCGTAGAACAGGCCAATATGTCTTTAGGTGGTGAGTTGGTTCCCATTTACCGTAATTCACAATTTATTACCAATCCAAACCTGGTGTGGGAGAAGTCTAAAACCTTGAACCTCGGTCTGGATCTGGGATTGTTTAACAACCGTATTGATATGGCCCTGGATTATTACAATACCAATACTGACGGAGTAATCTATAACTTCAATTCACCTATCATTTACGGAGCATACAGATCCGGTAGCACACCTTATCAAACTTATCTCAATATCGCAAAGACCAATAACAAGGGTTTCGAACTCACCATAAATACACGTAATATTGTGAGTAAGAATTTTGAATGGACCTCTTCTATTGCTTTCTCGCGTAACCATGAGGAAATTTTAAAATTATCAGAAGGTACTGCTAACAACATTACCAATAATGTGGCGGGAGGAGATAACCGTGCAGGTGGAAATTACGCATTAACGATTGGTCAACCCATTGCTTCATTTAGAAATTATAAGATTGATGGAATCTGGCAAATAGGCGAGGAAGCAGATGCGGGTGCATTTGGAAGACGCCCGGGAGACTTAAAAGTAAATACGCCTGGTATTGTTAAATTGGCAGATGGGGTATTTACGAGGGAAGGCACAAACCTGTATTATTATACCAACCTTAGTGATGCGCAAAGATTTAATCCTGCATTAACTGCTGCATCTTCTCTCTACACTTACAATAATACGAATGACTTTCAGACTATAGGGCACAACACGCCTGATTTTTCATTGGGTTTCCAAAATAGTTTTAAATACAAAAACTTTGATCTGGGTATTTATTCTTATTTGCGTTGGGGACAAACCATCAACTACGTGATGATGGGATGGTATAACCCAAGTGCATTGGCGACTGTTGCCAGTCCGCCAAGAACGTTCCTTTCTGATTTTAACTATTGGACGCCAGAAAATCCATCCAATGATTTTCCTGTAATGAATATTCTTGCATCTCCTACATCTATGACCGGATTTTCGGGACTGAATTATGTAGACGGCTCATTCTTTAAAATCAAAAACATCACGCTGGGTTATACATTGCCAGAAAATATTGCAAAAAAGATTGCGATGCGTAAAGTACGTTTTTACAGCACCCTGACCAATCCATTGGTGATTACAAAAAGCCATTTCTTAAAAGACTACGATCCGGAAATGAATGGCGAGATGGATTACCCGTTGACTAAACAGTTTGTGTTCGGCTTGAATGTATCATTTTAATCGTTAAGTAATAAAATAGTTAGGAACAGTTGTTCTGTAGCCATAACAAATAAAAAATTAAACAGATGAAAAATCAATTTATAAAGAGGATATTTTGTGCATGTGGACTAGGCTTACTGATGATATTGAGCATACCATCCTGTAAGGTAGACGAATATAATCCTAATGCGCTGGGAGAAGAAGAAGTGCTCAGAGATTTTAACGGTTTCAGATCGTTTCAATCTAATATTTATACGGGGCTTTGGGGCACCTTGATCAGTATGCCATACGGGATCGTGTCTGAAGTTGGGACCGATTTATGGACGTCACCTACGAATTCTGTAAGTAACAGACAGGTAATGGCCTATGAGGAATTTACCAATAACTTTAACCTGGTAACCAACACCTGGGATTATGCCTGGGGCTCAATTAAGGATTGTAATAAAACCATACAGATTGCGCCATTAATAAAAGATGGAAATGCTACGGATATTAAAATACTTGTAGCAGAAGCACAGGTAATGAGGGCTTATTATTATTCTGTATTGGTTGCGCAGTTTGGCGAGATTCCATTGGTTACAACTGACGATCCGGTAAAGAATTTAAAACCTGTGCGTAATAGCATTGCCGAGATTTATACCCAGATTATCGCTGATTTAACAGCCGGTGCCCAGAATTTGCCAGTGACGCCTTATCAAGGGAATCTTCAACGCGTAACCAAAAAATCTGCGCTTGGTTTACTTGCGCGCGCTTATGCACAAGGAGGTGGCGAAGGCTTAATGGAGGGAACAAAAAGTTACTGGTTGAGGGCAAAAGAAGTTGCTGAAGATCTGATTCTGAATAAAGGAGCTTATGGTGCCACCATGTACCCTGATTTTGCCCAGGTATTTGCTGCTGCTAACAATAGAAATAATGCTGAAGTTTTATTTACTGCATACGGGCTAAATCCTTATAACGCGTCATACGATGCGTTTACTGGCAATAATAAGCCCAACCTTTATTTGCATTATTATCCGTCACTTGACAATGCATTCGGTGCAGGTACAGATCTTTTCAGGAGAGCTGCCGGGTCAAATACATCAAATGCTTATTACGGACGTCTGAACCAGTCGTTTATTGCGCCTACAAAATACCTGATCAATTGCTTCAATGCAACGTATGATAAGCGTTGGGAAAATTCATTCGTTACTGCATTTACAAACTATTCGGGTGTTCAGGCAAAAACAAGTAATCCAACCCCTCCAAGTCCTGCGAATGTGACTTATGCTGACGCTACAGTTACACTTAATGCTGCAATGTGTACCAAGTATGGTATTAATCCAGCATTTATTGGACAAAAGATCTATCCATACACAGATGTTGATGCTAAAAATGCTTCAGCGAATGCGACCTGGCAATACATTCCAAAAGTATGGCCGAAAGGCGTAACTACAGGAGCAACTTCTGCTTTGGTTACTGTGGCAAATGCCAACGTGCATCCGTATCCGCTGGATGTTGATGAAGACAGGTTTTTCGCATTTTTAAGTAAAGATCAGTTAAGCCCTGCGGATAAAGCACTTCGCAAATATGCAGTGGTTAATATCAATGACCTTTTTGATCCGTCAGACCCAACTGGTGCCAAATACAAAGATCCTACAGGTAATGGATTAACGCCTGCGAATATGGCAAACCTGTTCCCGGCTTTAAGTAAGTTCAATCATAATTTTGATGGTGGCTGGCTGGGTGGTAACTTCCAGCAAAAACTGGGTAATATTATGGTCATGCGTATGGCCGAAGTTTATTTACTTGCTGCTGAAGCTACGCTTAAATCTGGTGGAAATGGAGGTGTTGCTGCGGGATATTTAAATGAGCTGCGCAAACGTGCCTGCCGGAATCCTGCCGACTTTAATGCAGGAACAGGAATGATGTTAGCTTCAGCAACGATGAACGATGTTTTTGATGAGTATGCCAGAGAGCTTTGTGGTGAATTTAACCGTTGGGCGCTTTTGAAACGTCATAGAGCATTCGAAACGCGCTTAGCGCAATATAATCGTAGGGCTTCAGCAAGCTTTAACCCAACAAAACACTACAATAGACCTATTCCTTTCTCTTTCCTGAATACAATTAATAATGGAAATGAATTTGGCAACAATGGTTACTAGTTAAATCCCATCTAAAATTGGCAAAGAGGGTATCCGTAAGGATATCCTCTTTTTTTATATACGATAGAAAAAGAATTCCTAAAGGAACCAGATGCAATGCGTAATGCTATTCCTCAATATTTTTAGTGTAAGACTGATTTTCTTTTCTACAGTTTTTATGGATATGTTTTTATGTTTGGCGATATCAATATAGCGAAGCCCTTCTTCCCGGTTCATAAAAAATATCTCTTGATAATCATCAGGAAGAGTCTGCATGATCGAGTTTATTTGTCCTTGCAGTTCATTGAGTTCTATTCTTTCGATGGTAGAGTTTTCTAATGCAATGAGTTCTATTTTAGCCAGGACGGAGACTTGATACCTTTGGTTGCTGGCCTTGTGGCGTAGATGGCTTATGCAAGCATTTTTAGTAGCGGTAAATAGGAGGCTTTTCCCATCCTTGTTTTCTTGCATGTTGTCTATCCGACCCCATACCTTCGAAAATACATCTTGTACAATGTCTTCAGCATCATCTTTATCCTTAAGATAGCTCATGGCAAAGCCAATGAGGGCTGCTCGATATTTTTCAAACAACTGATTAAAAAGCAATAATTCCTTTTTTTTACTATCTATGTTGCTACTTTCCATTTTGTATCAAACAACGTATGATGCCAGATAATCTGTAAATATAAAGCAAGCAGTTAGCCCAATAACTGCTTGCTCTATAAGATTTGCCCGCTTATTTTTTTAGATCATTAATTAAAATTTTCATAGATTCCTTCCAAACAACAGCTTGATCTGCATCCGTTTTTTTGATCAACTCATAATTTGACTCCATTTCATCAACATATTTTGCTCTCAAATCTTTGTCGGTACAACCCATTTGTAAGCGTGATCCCCAATTCCAGGTCAGCATAGGACTGGCTTTGCCTTTATTCTTTTTCATATAAGCAATAGCATGTTGAGCATAACTATTCCAATCCGCTATAAGATGATAATTTTCCATCGTAGACGTCATCTTTACATAGTCATTTTTATCAATTCCGCTAGCGTCTAAGCGCTTTAAAAATTTATCATATCCTACTTTATCTAATACTTTTTCACCATCTTTTCCACTAACAAAAGACATCGCTTTGATTAACCATAACATTTTTTCATAGCTATCTACATCTCCTTTGCCTACATTTTTTTCAAAGATTTGTTTGTTGGTCAATACTTTTTGTGCCAGCTCAGAATCCAGATCTCTAACAAATTCATTGATTAAGTAAAACGTCTTTTTGTTAGCCAGATCATTCATAGATAAGGTTTTCAAATATTCTGAAGCCAAACCAGATGCCCGTTTTCCTTCATTGGCATTAGCCAGCATGGTGATGTATTCATTCATAAAAGCAGCCGATCTTTCTCCAACTTCATATCTCTTGTGGAATGAGTTTAGACCTGTATTGGCCATTACCCCTTTGTTCAATTCCGCCAAAAATGAAGGCACACTCATATAGCCCACAAATTTATGGATGAGTTCACCATTCTTATCTATCAATAAATGAGTAGGAAAAGCCGTAGAAATGTATTTATCTCTATAAACATTAGACAAAGCGCTGTCTATATCACACTCAAAATTGATACTGATGAAGTTTTTATTTAAATACTCTACAACTTGTGGGTCTGGAAAAGTCTTTTCCTTCATCATTTTGCATGGTCCACACCAGGTCGCACTCATATCCACATAAATGGCCTTATTCTGGCTCTTTGCCATTGCAATTGCATCGTTAAGACTTAATTTTTCAAATTGTACTGTACTTGAATTTACGCTACTACTATTACTACCCATTGCAGTTGCAGAGCTACCTGCAGCACTGTTACCTGCTGCAACACTGTTGCTCATTGGAGTTGATGTTGCACTTGTTGCCATACCTGTAGCTTGTGGACTGGAACTGCTACCTGATGTAGTTTGCACATCGCTTGTAGTACCATTTTTATGCGCGGCTAATGCTTTACCTCCCAATGCCATAAAATCATCCGGAGCTTTAAAGCCATCATCTTTTAGAATTAATGCTCCCGCAGCGTTGATGTACAAATATCCAGGGAATCCAAATACTTTAAACTTCTCACATACACGGTGTGGATCTTTATCACGATCAATTTGGATACAAATAAAGTTTTGATTGTAAAAGTCAGCTACCCTATCCAGGTTAAACACATTAACAACCATTCTTTTACATGGACCACAGCCTTCAAAATGACAATCAACAAAAACGGGCTTTCCACTTGTTTTCGACATTTCTAAAGCTTGCTTATAGTCTATGTCTAAAAAGTCAATTTTCTTAGTATTGGCTTTTTTTTCAAGATCTACTTTGATGGCCGCATCTAGTATCTTACCGAAGTTCTCATAACCACCTGTTATTGCATCCCAGTGACAAGAGCCTAGTGTATTCCCTTTTTGATTTAGAAATACCGTAACCGGGTAGGATAGATTAGCAATATACTCGGTAAAACTTTCATTTTCAGGCTTCATTAGATTGATGCGAATAGGAATAAAGTTTTTCAACAAAAGGTCGGTAGTAGCTTTATCCGAAAGTACTTTGTCTATATTCTCTTTATCGATTCTCCCGGAAATGACATCAACAATTAGCCCTTTGTTTTCTTTTTTAGCTCTTTCCAGCGCTTTTTTAATATTGGTCTCCTCGAATTTTACCTGCGCAAATGTGCAAATAGGAAATAAAACCAGAAGGAATAGAATAATTTTTTTCATCTTTTTATGTTTATTTATATTACTTTTTTAATGTTAAGTCCAGAATCTTTCCGAAACCATCGAACGTTTTTTTAGCGCTTATGTTTAATTGTCCACTTAGCGGATTGAATTCATATTGTAGTAGTGTTCCTTTATCTCCTTGGTTATAGGCTATATACAAAATAGCGTTGTCATAAGCCGGATTTTCCTTATCCTTCAAAATCTTTAGAACGGAGATTTTAGCATTAACAGGTAGATCGGCTATAGATAGTTCTGCTGTTTTGTTTTCATAGTTTAAAGTATAAATTTTGTTATCTGTTGCGAAAAAGGCTAATGGACCGCGTTCTGAAACTGCCCACAGACTTTGTTTTGTAATCTGATCAGACAAGGCAGATAGCGCAATATTATGGGTACAAGTTGCGGCCATTGGATCTGTGATATCAAAACGAATGTAGTTTATCGTTCCAGTGTTTTGCTCCATAATTGCATCGATATAGTAGTCTTTTCCTTTTGCCAGGTAGATTAAATTCATTTGCGTAGCTGATATGTCTACATCCGATTGACCCAAGTTTCCCGGAGCGTAAAAGAAGGGAGTTAGGTTTCCAAAATTGTCGTATTCAAACCTTTGAAGTGTTTTGTTGAATACCACATTGCTATATAATCTAAAGGTTTGCCTATCGGTTGGAATAGTCATCATATATGGTGCGTATGCCATACCAGCTTCGCTTAATTGTGCAAACTTAGGAACTGACGGGCCGCTGGTATAGTCAATACTAAATACTTGTTCATTCTGTACAAGGTATTCTGTTTTATTGCTGCCATTCATATGGCCTTGAGGCATAAAACTACCTTCAAGGGGAAAAGCAAAGAGGGCCTCTTTGTTGCTATGTTCCCATTGATGAGTCCTATAGTTGATTTGGGTTGCTCCATTCGCAGATATGGCAAATATTTGATTACTGTAAGTCGGGGCATTTACTTGCCTCAACCATAATTGGGTTGGATTTTCAACAGGATGAGTTGGGTTGAGACTGGAATATATCTGATGACGTACACCCATTTTATTACTGGGTAGACCAAGATTCATTTCCACAGTCCGTACCGAACTGTATTCACCCCGCTTGTTTCCATCTTCCTGGTACACAAGTAGTCCATTGATGGATTCTACCTCTATTATAAATTCCGAAAAGTAGGCGTCTCCATTATTTCTGTTGGTCAGCTTTCTATAGAGCTTGTATTTACCTGGTCCTTTAGAGAAGCTTTGATCAAAGTCTTTGGTTAAAGCTATTTGCGCCGAAGATTCGGGCATTGCTCCAGGTTTGAGAATAGGATCTATCTCATACATCATCCATTGATAGACCGGATCAACACCTCCTGCGATATCTTCATTGAAGCTGATCTGTAATCGATCATTTGTATTGATAATCAGCTTAGCTATGTCTTGGGGAGGTATAGGATTCCCATTGATCTGTATGGTATATCCTTTGCTACTGACTCCTGGTATCTCGTGTAACTCATAGTTGCCTTTATCTTTAACACAGCTCAATAGAACTGTCATGATTACAACCAGATTTGTTACCTGTAATAGTATTTTCTTCATGCTTTTAAGGTTTAATTTGAGGCTCGAATTTAGTCCCATGGATCAAATCGGAAGGCCAATGGTACATCTCCGTATTTATGTTCATACTTAGCTGGATTGAGATTGTAGTCCTCTATTTTCTTATTTAGATATTTGCTAATGTTATTTAGATCTCCATATAAAATGTCAGCTAAATCATAATAGCCCATCATATCGTAAAAGAATTGGTATTTAGCTTTTGTACACCTACCTAAAACGTAGGCTGCGAAAGAATTATTCACCCAATTGGTAGGTATGCCATCGGATAGGTTGATGCGAGCCCTGGTGGTATCGGGCACCTCAAACAGCTCATCAGCAACCAGACTTAAAGCAATGTTCTTCTGCGTATCCATAAGTGTTGGGTTTCGAATTATCTTACAAGGAACAAGCACATAATGTGCCCCAGCTGGCAACACCACATTTTCATTTAGTTCGTAGTCGCTGCCTTTTGTTGCAGAACCCGCTACCTTGATTTTTATTTTTCGATCTTCTTTGCCTGGTATTCCCTGCAAGCGAACCATAAAATTGATAGTGGTTTCTTGCAGATCAGTAAATCCAAATGAAACGTTTCGAACTGAGTCCATATCATTTTCAGGAGTACTTCTCTCATCCATTTTAACACCAATAAATAGTGCAGATTTCCCTGTGAACAAATCGATTTCATCTTCTTTGCACGAAAATGCCATGCTGATTGTGAAGATTAGAAAGCAGCGTGTTATTATCTTCTTCATAATTTTTTTGTTTAAGGTTGTGTGTTAGTTTGGTCGTGGTCTGTCACCAAAGTTGATTTCATCTGCTGGCATTGGTAATATATATTTGAATTGCTGGCTCCAACCACCTGCATTTAATGCGTTATGTCGTTTGTAATAATAAAACAGCTGTCCTTCTCCAAAAAACTCTTTTTTGTATTCCTTATAAATTTCCGCTTTTAGCATTTCCGGATCCAGATTTACCAACGCTGCGGGAATATTACGCGCCTGCCTTACTTTATTCAAATAACCTGCGGCTTCAGTTAGGTTTTCGGCCGTTTCTGCAGCTATATAATACATTTCTGAGATGCGGATCATGGGCATTTTGTAAGTGTATTTTTTCAATGGATCTACCTGCCAGAGTTTAGAAGGTACCGATTGTACAGTGCCATCTGTTTCGAAGAACTCTTTGCGGTAATCGGCATAGCCTTCAAATAAGTCTGTCAGTGGCTCGCGGGGAATTAATGCCAACCCACCTTGTACCTGACTTACATAGCCGGTAATAAAAGATTGAAGCGAACGGATATTTAAGGTAAATACCTGCTCTGTTGAAAAAGTTCTATCACGCTTGTTGCGCTCTACATTTGTAGCATCTACCGCCTGGACAAATGGAAACAATCCTTTAATCTGCTGTGCATCAATAACCTCTTTTGCACAATTAAAAGCTTCCCTATCTGAATTGCCACGGTAAAGGTAGGCGCGTGCCATAAGTCCTTTTGCCGCAAAGTAATTGAGATGATACTGTCTGTTTTTAAAATATAGATCGGTTAAAGGTTTGCCCGTAAGTATAGGATCGGCCTTTAATAGTTTTTCGGCATTGGTTAAGTCGATCAATAATTTATCCATAAAAGCATCATAGGATAGTGATTGGGACGTGTTTTTGCTGAATTCATCAACATAGGGCAACCATTTTTCAGTTTCGTTGTTTGCTATTTTGTGGGGAGCATACAGACGCAGCAAATCCAGATGTAAAAAGGCACGGATGGCTAAAGCTTCTCCTTTGATCAGTGCGTGGGAGGTTTCTGAGGTGAAAACGGGCTCATTCTTATCAATGAAAGCAAGGATGTTGTTTACATTCGCAATGGCATTAAATTGCTTATTCCATATGGCATTACTTAGCTGTAAGCTTTGGTCGATCTTAAACTCGAAGTATTGTGTGTAAAAATAAGGACTCATTTCATGTAGTGGTCCATATTGTTGTGCTATAACATCAGTTAAGCCGAATGTAAGTTCGCGACCATATAGTTCGGCCTCACTCATTAAGGTATACACTCCACTTAAAGCCTCTTGAAATCCCCTTTCTGTTGAGAACAGCTGTGTAGCTTCTGTCTCATTTTCAGGAAGCACATTCAGCCATTTTTTGCAGGCATAAAATTGGGATAAAATAGTAAGTATGAATATGCTTACAATAATTTGTCGTGTAATTTCTTTGTATTTCATAATTCAGATCTATTTTAAAATGTTGCCTGGATGGAACCTATAAATGATTTTGCATAAGGATAGGAGGTACCGCGTTCAGCTTTAACAGTAGAGAACCTTAGCAAATCGTTCATCGCAAATGATACCCTTAGTCTTTCCAGGAGCCTAGCATTCTTTATAAAATTTGTATGGCGAAAATCATATCCAATATTAAGTGAGGATAATTTTAACTCATTGTTGTCTTGAACAAATCTGGAGGAAGGCATAGTTGGACTGCCATTTCTGGATAGTCTTTTATATTTTGCCGGTATACCAGGAGTTTCGGGGTTCCATCTTTCTGTAAATACCCGTTGATCTACGTTGTATTGTAAGTCGGCGTTTTCTACCTGATTTACCAGCGTTTGATTATAGTCTTGGCCTCCTATTCTGTAGGAAATATTGGTAGATATAGACAGTCCCTTATAATCCAGATTAAATCCTAATGTACCTTGAACTGTTGCTAACGCATCACCAAGTACAACTTTATCTGCTGTATCCCATATATAGGTTCTGGTTCCATCTTTTTTCAAAAACACTTCCATCCCATTAAAAGGATCAATACCTAAAGAGCGTACACCCCAAATTGCACTTAACGATTCTCCTTCAGCATATTCTACCCTGGGCTGTTTTTTCCAACTGTTTTCCGGGTTGGGATCGATATCCGATTGATTCTTGTCGGTAGCATCATTAATGGCTGATAATGCATCTCCTATTTTTAACAATTTGTTTTTGTTATGGGCCAAATTTCCAAATACCGATAATTGGATATCTTGCTTCGTATTGGATATCAGGAGCACGTTTGCCCTTACTTCAATACCTTTATTTTCTGATTTACCCAAATTCTCGGTATAGTTATCGAATCCGGTTGATGGTACCACTTTGATTGGCGTTAGCAAATCTGATGTGGTTTTGGTATAAAAATCGAATGATAGGTTAAAGCGCTTAAATACAGATAGATCTGCGCCTATATTTTTATCCAATGTTTGTTGCCATTTCAGTTCCGGATTACTCAAAGCCAGTAGGTTAGCACCGATCACATCATCATATACACGGTCGTTGAAATAGGCATAGGTAGCCATGGCAAGGTAGGACTCAAAGTTTTGAGAGCCGGTGTAACCATAGGATCCTCTGATTTTTAGGTTGTTAATAATGGAACTTTCTTTTAAGAAATTCTCTTGATGAATATTCCAGCCCGCACCAACAGACCAGAAGTGTCCCCAACGATTATTTGCACCAAATAGGGAAGAGGCACTGGCCCTATAGTTGGCATCCAAAAGGTATCTTGAATCATAAGAGTAATTCGTTGAAGCAACTATACCCAACTCCCGTGCTTTAGTGTCTTTACCAAAGGGTTTATCATTTTCCATGTATTGCCTGGCTTGTGATATCGAAGTTGCATTATCTGCAAAACCCTGTCCTTTAAAACTCTCCATCTTGCTTTGGTTTTCTGAAACAGTATATTGGTTGTTAAAGAAAATCAAGTGCTTTCCAATCAATTTGGAATAGCTTAGTCCAACATCTGAGGATAGATTGAATCGGTTTTCATGTGATTTTGTATATTCTCCGCGTTTGTAATAAGCATCGTTTGCAGCATCTGGTCGCACTGCACGAAAATTATATGGAGAATTTGGATCTAAAGTCGCGTAATTGGACGGATAAAACAGATCTCCATCAGTTTTTAACTTAGTAATGCCAAGACGGCCAGTTAGCCTAAAGCCTTTTGGTAGTGCCCACTCGACATAAAAGTTGTTGGTTAGATCAAGATATGCTGTTTGGTTTAAGTACCTGGTATTGGCATTGAGCATAGGGTTATATATAGAGAACTCCTGATCAATGATCCCATCTCCATCAAGATCTGTAGCATGATACCTATCGTACACACCAAGGATGGGGATTAAGTGATCTCTTTCATCCTTCATTTTCCAATATGGGTTCATTTTTGAATAGTCTTCAAACGAGCCATAGGGAGATTCCTTGCCCTTATTAGATATAATAGAAAGCTGCTCTCTGAAAATGAGGTTTTTATAGCGGTATTGGAAACTAAAACCTCCCTCAAGGCTATTTCTGCTTGATCCCTTCATTACTCCTGCAATGTTATTGTATCCAACATTGAGGCTATACAAGACACTTTCATCCCCTCCATCTAATGATAGTGAATGTTTGTTTCCTATTCCTACCTGTGTAGGTTGAGCTAGCCAATCGGTATTCACACCTTTAAGGATATCGCTATGTATGGCCTGATATTTTTGGTCGAGGGCCAATTGTTGTTCCGGATAAGGGGAAGAGAACATACCTGCCAAGCGCTCGACTTCAAGTTTCTGACTTGCGTTGGTTAGTCTATAATCGCTTAGTACAGGAGCTTGTATATTTAAATCTGCCTTATAGGAAATGAGTAGCTTTCCCGGCAATGGCTTTTTTGTCTCAATTACGATTACTCCATTTGCTCCTTTTGAACCATAAATTGCTTTTGCTGTAGCATCTTTTAATAAAGTGATACTCAAAATCCGGTTGATGTCCATATCAAAAACCCGTTCAATAGATTGTTCAAAGCCATCGATGATAAAAAGTGGTTGATTGGGACTAGAAGTATAGCGCGCTTTCATGTCTGAAAAAGATGAAGCACCTCTCATTTGTATATCGGGAATAGCATTAGGATTGGATCCCAATTGATCATTTACCAATAATTGAAAAGATGGATCTAAGCGTGATATCGCTTCAATGATGTTTAAGCTACCAGTACGTTCAAGATCTACGGCTTTAAGCGTGTTAACTGCACCAGTATAGGTACTTTGCTTACGGGTAAACATACCTGTAACTACCGTTTCATCCAGTGCCGTTGCGACTGGATTTAAATGGACGGCAACGTTGGACTGATTCCGAATCGGAACATTTGTTGGCTTATATCCAATATATGATACCGTCAACGAGCTCTCAGTCGCATCTACAGGTATACTAAAGCTACCATCCGCTTGGGTGATTACCTTGGTAGGACTGGAGGGACTAGATATGGTAGCACCTGCCAATGGTTGCTTGGTTAATGCGTCAATGACATGTCCACTCAGTTTTTTTACACCAGGTGCAGAACTTGTCGGACTTTCATTAACCGGGGTTTTTTGTTGTCGAAAAATAGAAATAATCCCTTTTTCAATTTTATAACCAAGGCCAATAGGTTTTAGGCTTTCCTCCAGAATCTGATTGAGCGGTTTATTTTTGGCTTGGTAGGTAATCCTTTGATTTTCATCTAAATCAGAGCTGGTAAATACCAACTCTAATTTGCTAAGTTTTCCGATCTTGGTGATGAATTCTTTGATGGAAATGTTCTTAACAGAGATGGTAATACGTTCTTCTTGTTGCTGCACAAGCCCTGCGGCTTGCGAGTTGAAGACAATTGTAAAGAGGAGTAATATGGTCAGTATTGCTTTAGGCCCCTTTGACAAAAGTTTTTTGTAAAAGCGAGTTGATTGGTTCATAATTAGGTTTAGCGGTTCATCATTAGGTTATTGGTTCATAGTTGAATTGTTAAAATTTAATGCTGCGGTTTTTGTCATGGACTTACATTGATGACATTACCGCTTTTTTTGAATTTGATATGATTTGTTCGTTCCAGCGCAACAAGGATATCTTCGATTTTTCTGTCTTTTTTTATTTTAATGTATATTGGAATTGATTTGAGTGCTGTACTGCTGTATTCAAATTCTACCGAATACCATTTTTCTAGTTCGGTCAATACTTGCGCTAAACTTCGATCGTCAAAAAGAAATAGACCTTCTTTCCAGGCCAATACTTCCTCCGGATCAAATGCTGATACTTTTATGGGTTCGTTTTTTCGAAGTCGGGCTTCTTGACCAGGAGCAAGGGTTAGCACCTGATCTTCTTTAGCTACTTGTACCTTCCCCTCAATTAATGAAATTGCATCTGCACCCGCATCTTTATAGGATTTAATGTTAAAATGAGTTCCCAGCACCTTTACTTCTCCTTGATTGGTTTTTACTATAAAAGGCTTCTTTTTGTCCTTAGCGACCTTAAAAAAGGCCTCGCCAGATAAGGTTACTATACGACTATTGTCGGTGAATTTGGTCGGGAATATCAGTTTGCTATCTGCATTGAGCGTTACGGTTGTTCCGTCTATTAGGTCTATATCGTAGGTCTTTCCTTTGGGCACGATTAAGGTGTAGTCATTTTGCAAGGCCTGGTTTTTTACTTCCGGAATACCAAAGAGCTTACTTATTGCAGTACGGGGAACTTTTTTGTTTTTTTCTAGTTTTTCCGAAAGCTGATAGCTTTTGTTACCCGAAATGAGCATGATCTTGTCAACTGGTGTTTTGAGCGAAGTAGGGTTACCGGATTTCCAGAAAGTCAACGTGATGGTTGTCAATATCACAATAGCAGCGGCCACGCTGCCCCATTGAAACATCCTATATGTTTTTTGTTTTGGTTTGCTTTTAGGATTATACTGTTCCAGTATGTTTTGTAGCGTGTCTACATCCCTAAGTTTTACATATAACTCCTCATTGGCTTTAGATTCTTGAATCCAGTCATACAGAATTTTGGATTCCTCTTCGTCAAGCGTCCCATGTAGGGATTTCGTAATTAATTCTTTCAAAAGTATATTTTTCAAGGTTAGCTTCTTTTAGTTCGTATTGCCTTTATTGGGGGTAATACGCAAAGCCCCCGGCCTTACCCTACGCTAAAAGAAAAAAAATATATTAGGAAGTCCTCCATCATAGAAAGCAAAATAGTACCGAACTGCAAAACATTTTGTGGAATGGTACTGTTTTGTCGCATTTAAGCCATTAAACCTAGCTCAGAGCTAACAATTGCCTGTTAGCTGACAATAGATTCCCGAAATTAGAAACACGCTACGTAGATTATTTATATTTTAATGCAAATAAAGCATTGTAAATAGTCAATTTAATAGTAGTTAACAGTTCTTGCTTTTAGCAACTTACATATATTAATTTAATGTGTTATTGATTACCGCTCATCTAGTGTTAGTGCACTGGCCTGGATGATTTCTTAAATGAGTTTTTCTAATTTCTATGGGAAACTAAATGAGTTAATTACCTTAAAAACTAACCAAATGAACTATGTAAAAAACGTTACTCTTTCCTAAAGTCCAGATATAGCGATCCTGCTATTGGCGGCCAAGTATTTATTAAAATTACAAACACTCAATTCTATTAATTTCAATACTATGTGTATTAAATTACCACTATTGTTATGTGCATCGCTATGCATTAATTTTTCTTACGTCTATGGGAAAGAACCGGATAAAAGTCCGTTTCAGGTGTCTGTAAGAGATACCTCAAAGCTGAGTATAAAGAAAAAACTTATAAAGGAAGCAGGTGCAGCTGTATCATCATACAAGCTCGCTGAAATTCCTGCTGTTTCATTGCAACAGTACCTTAAGGGACAGGTCCCCGGCCTTAATATTCAGGAGCCAAGCGGAGAGCCTGGAACGGTACAAAACATGTTTCTGAGGGGCATTTCTTCTCCCTTGATATCTCCGGCAGATGTATTACAACAACAACCGCTAGTTGTGCTGGATGGGATACCTCTTATCGGGGAACATCCTTTTGCTTACGATATCCAGTTGTACAATTACAATCGGATAGGCACGGCAACAAATCTTCTGACGAATATTGACATGAACAATATTGAAGAAATCAAAGTATTGCGTGATCTATCTGCAGTTGCCATGTATGGACCTAACGCTGCCAATGGTGTAATTGTCTTGACTTCCAAAAAGGCAGGTAAAATCAGGAGAATCAGCATTAACAGTTATTTTGGCTTTGCTCCGAGACCAAACGTAGCTACTTTAAATGCTTCGTATGAAAACGCATTCAGAAAGCAGTTTTATGATCGGTATACGGCAAATGGGCGGTATTCTGATGAAGATATTTACCCGCAATACTTGAGCGATTCTTCGAGTACCATATACAATGGCCCATCGAATTGGACAGATAATTATTATCGGAACGCAATGGTTCATAGCATTTCGGCAGATCTCTCAGGCGGAAGTGAGCGGGCAAATTTCAGGTTTTCGGGCGGCAACATGCGGAATCAGGGAATTGCTGATTCTACCGGGCTGGATCGGTACAACGTGATGTTCAATATCAACATGAAGCCGCTGGAGTGGCTTACCGCTTCGCTAATGATCAATGCCAATCGTTTGGAGCGTGCCAGGAATCGGAACTTACGGGACCGGTACGCGCAAACCAACTATATTCCTTCGCTGGCTATGCCACTCGCACCTAACAAGGAGGTGTACCAGCAATATGTTAGCCAGTTCAATAATGGGTTCGATAATAACGTCAATACCATGCTGGATGGTTATGGAAAGTTGATGGTAAACTTGAAGAATTTACAAATATCATCAGGAATAGCAGTTGATTATAATGAAGCTAACCGAGACATCTTTTTTACAAAGCCAGTTATGGAAGGCAACAATTATGCTTCAAATTATTTTGGATATAATCAACGGCTGCTTTTTGAAAATGTGATTTCTTACTCGAAACAATTTGGGGCAGCTCATCACCTGAAATTAATCGGAGGCCAGGTGATACAATGGGATCTTTCAAAATACAATTATGGTTATGGCTATAGGGGAGTAAATGATTTGATTAAATTAAATCTGATTGATAATGAACTTACGGCAAAGTCGTTTCCTGCTAATCTATTGTTTAAGTTTTTAGATAAGACAAGTCATAACCTCTTTTCAGTTTATGGCCATGGCTCCTATGAATTCAAAGATAAATACAGCCTTTCGCTGCTCTTGAGGGGCGATGCCTCGTCAAATGCCCAGCCTACCAGCAGATGGTTTTTCTCTCCGGTATTGTCCGCAGGTTGGAATGTTAAAAACGATTTGTTATCAAACCAAAACAATATTTCAGCATTAAACCTGAGATTGAGCGCTGGCCGTCTGGGCAAATTAAATGCTTTTGATAATTATGGGCAGGGACCTCAGTATACATCAAATATCGGATATACTGGTAATGTAACCCTACCTGGATTCAATGGCTATTCAACACTTTCCCGCCCTTATAATTCTGGTTGGGTAGGATATGGCATTCCCTGGGCCTATACCGATCAGGTGAATTTTGGGATTGATTTTGGGATAAATAACGATCGCTTGCAGGGTAGTCTGAATGTATATACAAAAACAGATAAAAATCAATTGTTACGTATACCAGCCTATGCAGAATATGGGTACAAAGCTGCCATAGAACCTGGTTTGTCTGTGAATAATAAAGGGGCCGAGTTATCATTGAGTTATGCTCCTTTTCAAGCCGGCAATAGTGGTTTTTCATGGACATCTTCCTTCAATATCAGCTATAACGCTAATAAATTGCTGGCTTTGCCAGGTGGACTCAACGAAATGGTTATCGGCAACAGTCTTTTAAGGGTAGGCGAGGCAGTGGATCGTTATTGGTTGCTTTCCAATGAGGGGATATATAATTCTGTCAATGATATTCCTGTTAGCAATGGCACAACAATGAAATATACCGGAACCACACTTCAGCCAGGAGATCCTAAGTGGAAGGATCAGAATGGAGATAACGAGATCGATAATAAGGATAAAACTTTATATGGTCATAGTCAGCCGGTATCGGTTGGCGGTTTCAATAATGATTTCAAATTGGGAAAATGGTCATTGAGCATGAATTTTTATTTCAACCTGGGTCGTAGTGTGCTGAATCAACAGATGGCCAATTCTCTGGATTTTATTAACCGCGAGGGAAGTAATGCCATAGAGTCTGTAAAGGAGATCACATTTTGGGAAAAAAGAGGAAACAGAAACGATTATCCGCTATATAACCCATGGAGCAATGTAATTCCATACCGTATTGATCAGGATTTATTCGTGGAGAATGCATCTTTTCTAAAAATGCGGACGCTTTCAGTAGGTTATGACCTCACCTCGGCACTGGGTAAGGGGAAAATGAAAATCAATAGCCTTTATATATATGCCATGGCAAATAATCTTTTTACCCTAACCCAATATAAGGGCCTGGATCCTGAATTGGTGTCTTATACCGGTTACGACACAGGATATGGAATGCCTCTTCCCAGAACTTATACCCTTGGATTAAAAATGAACTTGTAATGAAAAGAAATATAAAATTAATGGCTGTTCTACTGCTTTTTATATTGATAGGCAGCTGTAAGAAAATAACAGATGTTCAATCAACCAGGGCAGTTGGTGAAGTGAATATGTGGAATAAACTCGAGGATACCCGGGTAGCATTATTAGGCATATATGGATTAACACGCGCCGCAATGGTAGATAATAATGCCCATTGGATTTATGGCGACTTAAGGGGTAAACAATTTGTTAGCACCTCCAGACAGGACCTTAAAGCGGTTACGGATAACAGGCTAAAGGCTTCCTATCAAACACTGGATGAACTTTCTAACTGGCGCAGATGGTACGCGGTAATTAATGCAGCAAATATCTTTCTCGAACGAGTAAATGATGTTAAAAAGGCTGATAAACGTTACACCGTCAATAATATGGAGGTTGATATCGCTCAGGCTCGTTTTCTCAGGGCTTTTGCTTACTTCTATATGGTGAGGGTATGGGGGGATGTGCCACTTATTATTTCCTCTCATGATGGCGAGTTTGAAAATAAGACTCAAAATAGTGGCGCTGAGGTACTCGCCTGGGCGGAGCGGGAATTGGTTGCGGTGATGGATATATTGCCAAATAAATATGGAGAAAATGATCCAAAGCAACCGGGACTCTATTACGGTGAGAACCTTGGCAGATGGACTGGGTCATTGGCCCGTCGCGTATCAGCTTATGCTGTTCTGGCCCACATTGCAGCCTGGCAGGGGGAATATCCGAAGGTAGCTACCTACACAACAAAAATGATCAATGAGGCTGGTAGTGCCGAGATTGGCTTGACTAGTGTAGATAATCTGACTAGTTCAGGGGAATTTTTTTCAGCAAAACGACACACCCATTTATTGGGATTCAATTTTACTTTTCAGCATGGGGAAGGCGGAATGTCTGGTCACATAGAAGAGCTCACACTTGCATTTCCATTTGTGAATAAAGCAATCCCTGATATCTATATGCCAAAGGACTCTATCCTTAAGGTTTTTAATGAAAAGAAAGATACCCGATTCGGTCAGGATACCCTGGGCCGTCCAACTACCGATCGTTACTTCTATAATTTCGACGCCAGATATCCGATTTTTAGTAAAATCAAAGTTATAATGGGGGGATCAGCTTCAACTTCAACATCCGATGCCAAGTTTAGCTTTTTTTCAAGTGTTGCTCTTTTTACACGTCTGGAAGATGTTTATCTCCTGCGTGCAGAAGCTAATTCTGTACTTGGTGACCGCCAAGCTGCCATTAACGACTTGAATGTGATCAGATCAAACCGGGGACTTCCAAATTATGCCGAAGCAACAAACGGATTAGTGATTGATGCCATTTTTAAGGAGAGAAAAAGGGAGTTGATGGGAGAGGGGCATTACTGGTATGATCTAATACGTTACAACAAGATCCGACATAATAACAGTGCTTTTACAGAGCTGATTAACTCCGGTGGTATATACTGGCCTGTAGCTGAGCAATTATTGCAACAAAATAAATTGTTAACTCAAAATCTTTATTGGAAATAATGGAAATCAATCGTATTAAAAAGCAATTGTTCCTAATTGGAATGATCGCTATAGCCATCATTGCTTGTCGCAGAGACTCCGGTTTTTACGATCACAAGGCATTGAGTCAGACAGTTCCGGTAAATACCTATGATTATCTGAAAAGCAAAAAAGGAATATTTGATTCCATGGTGCTGGTTATTGATCGTTTGGGACTTCAAACGACACTCAGGGATAGCAATATCACAGTTTTTGCGGTTACCAATTCGAGTTTTCGTTTGGCTGTAACTAACCTGAACAATACGCGCAAATTGGCCGGAAAACCACCCTTGAATTTATCAGGCATGGACTATATCCAGCTGGACACGATTATGACGCAATACATCATGCGAGGTAAAATTACTACTGAGGATATGAAAGACCAGGATGGCTTGCTTTTACGAGGTGTGCGATATGGCTATCAAATGAATGCGAGACTAAAGACTAATGCGACTTCCGGTTTTGAAAATGGTGGGCCTAAGACCATTATTTACAGCGATACAAGATGGACCCAGTTTCAACGTAGCTGGGCGAGTACCAGCACAAGCTCTACCAATATTATCGCTACGAATGGCATAGTACATACCATCAATCAGGACCACATTGCCGGATTTCAGGATTTTGTAAAGCGCTTTACGCTAAATTTTCCTCCTAAAAATTACTTCAAATTGTATGGTGGGAAGTTAACTGTTTCAGCGGAAGCACCGGATAGTCCCTACCCAGAAAAATCTTATTTTATGGTAGATGGATCGGCAATCACGAAGTTTCTAAACACTAATGCTTTAGTTACGAAGCCTTTTTGGATCAATATTGAATTTCCGACAGCTCAAATATGTAATGCCTACGCTTTCACTTCTGCTAATGACAACGCAGGAAGGAATCCTAGAAACTGGAATCTTCAGGGCTCACAGGATATGGTGACCTGGGAAAAGCTGGATCAGCAAATCAACCAGGATTTTCCTGAGTTTTTCATGCAGAAAGTTTACCGCTTTCAAAATACTAAAGCTTATAAGTATTACCGCATGAACATTACTGAAAATAACGGGAGAGCAACGGAGTTGCAAATAGCTGAATATATCCTTGGCTTTAAACTATAAACAGATCAAAAAATACAAATTACAGAAATGAGTTTCAACCTTAATAATAATCGTAATATTCAAAGGAAAAGCAAATGGTTGCTGTTTGCTGTGCCTTTTATTTTATCTTTCTCAGGCTGTAAGAAATTATTCGAGGTGCCTGGCGAAAAAGAATACATTAGTAATAAAATCAGTTATGGCACAAAATTCTTTGAGCCTATATTGGGTCGGACCACACTAATGGGAAGTTTCAATGCTGATAATTCAACACAGCCATTAACTTTTAGTATAGTTAATGCACGCTATGGTGATGGTCGACCTATCACGGATTTCTATAAAACAAAAGAAGTTTGGGTTTGGACAGGTGCTTATGATGGTAAAGAAAAAACGCTGGAAGAAATCAATAGTAAAAGAAAAAAAGAACTAAGACCACTTCTTGAGGTTCGTGCTTCGGGGCAGTTGATTTTATGGTCTTCCGCTACAGATGATCTTATTCCTGCCAGGAAAACCGATAGTACAAATTTGTTACAGGATCGTCGTTATTTTGATGTGAAAGTTTCGAATATCGGAGGAGAAGTGATCATAAAGGATCTCGAGTTCAGACTATGGCGTGAGCGTCCTTACGAGCCATCAAACGACTTTAATCCCTATACAGGAAAGATTGCAATAACTCCGGCCGATTTCCTGGATCCAATTAACAAACTGAATTATATCCGTCCCTCGCGTATATCCAATATCATAGGGAAAAGTACCCGGAAAGAATTGGTGTCCAATGATGTGGTCGTGTCTATCAGGCCATTTTCCGGAGGAAACGGTCATTCCCTGCGCTTCAGGTTCCTGGACAAGAATGCTGTGGTTATTAATCCTGCTAAGTTTAATGAAACAAAATGGGATCAGTTAGTTCATGGATTTAACAGGCAAACTACTGATGAATATGTACAATATGATGTTGCTTATCCTATTCCCCTGATCAATATCCCTACTTCATATGCAAGTGGTGGTAGGGCTAATGTAAACTTTAGCTATTCCAGATTGGGTTTTGGGGGTATTCGCCAGGTAGGATCTATAGGTCTGGATTTTAGTATTTATAGAGAAGGGGACTGGGAAATTGTTTTTCAATTCCGCAATGACAATCCAAAATTTGAAGATGAATAAACTAATACCTATAAGCATATGAAAATAAGAACAATTTTAAGGGTATTGGTTTGTATAACATTCTTATCCTTAAGCTTAAAAGCACAAGTTAAACAGGTTACCTTAAAGGGGACCGTAATCGATGAGGGAACAAAGCAGCCAATACCGGCAGTATCCCTAGTGAATAGTACCACAAATAAGGCTGTTACCTTTACAGATGGAAAGGGACACTTTAGTGCTGCAGCTCCTGTAGGAAGCACCTTGATTTTCAGATATGTAGGATATCAGCCCTACAGGTTGAAAGTAAGCACAGATCAGTTGAATCTGACTATCAGGCTTAAGGAAACCAACGCAAGTATGGATGAGGTAGTGATTCGGGGCTTTGTTGCCCGTTCCAAAGAAGTCACCACTGGTTCTTCCTTTTCCGTAAAAGGCGATGAATTGCAGGATATTCCTGTGGCGAATGTTGAGCAACTGTTGCAGGGAAAGGTTCCTGGATTGAACATCCAGAATAATACTGGGGCACCGGGATTTAGAGGGACTGTACAGCTTCGGGGCTTAGCTACTTTAGCCGTTTCCAATTCCAGTAATGAAACATTCCTGCAGCCAACCTCTCCGCTTTATGTTATTGATGGGATTCCTATTGATGCCGATAAAGCTTCTGAGATGGGATTTGACCTTCAGGGACCGGGCATTAGTCCTTTATCACTTATTCCTCAGGAGGATGTTGAAAGTATTGAAGTCTTACGTGATGCACAGGCAACCGCATTATATGGTTCAAGGGCAGCATATGGGGTTATTATCATTACCACTAAAAGAGGCCATTCCCAAATTCCTCGAATCAGATATACCAATAACTTTTTTGTAAGTACACCTCCTGCGTTAAGAGAAACGCTTGGTGGAAATGACGAACGGGCATTGAAACTGGAACAGATTTATGGAAATGCAAAAAGTTTTGCTGACATCATCAGAATCTCACAGACACCGATGCTATCGGACAGCTTGAACAGTTATTATAACAATTCAACAAACTGGCAAGCCATATTTTACAGGAAAACTTTTAATCAGACGCATAATCTGGCCATTGATGGTGGAGATCAGAAATTTAACTACAAAGCTAATATGGGATATTTTGCGAATAAGGGGATTCTAAAAAATACCGGATTTAGTAGATACACCCTGAACATGAATGCAGAACTAAGACCTAATGATCGTTTCAGGTTTACCACATTTCTTTCGGGTGGGATTGGAAAGCAACAAAAAGGGGATGGCCTTGGTTTTCTTCAACGTGGCGTAGCCGATAATGCTCAGTCCTCATCTTTACTTCCGGGGCCGTCTTTTTACCAATCCAGTGGTGGAGTGGTTAAATCTTTGGAAACAGTAAATGATAATGCAACCCGGAATATCCGGACCAGTATTGACGCGGAGTACACCTTACTTCCAGGTCTGAAAATCATGTCAACATTTAATTATAGTTTTTCATCGGATATTGAGGATACATTTACCCCCGCTGCTGCAAATCAGCAGTTTTCGAAGGTGTATGGATTTAACGGAAGAAGCAATTCTTTGTACAATAGGAATATGCTTAATTATAGCGCCACTTTTAAGGAAAAGCATAGTATCTATGTCTCTGTAGCTAATGATATCAACGAATCAAGAGGGCAGACCTCAGCGATCAGACAAGAGCGTACGCCAAATGATCAGTTCCAAGGTCCCTTGGGCTTTGATGCTTTTTTATCAAAAGGGGGTGGCGTTTTAACTTATAATCGCGGCAGGTTAGCCTCTTTCTGGGGATCAGCCTCCTATGATTTTATGCGCAAATATATCCTCGACCTCGCATATCGCATTGATGGAACATCCTCAAGCGGACTAAATAATCCATTTTCGAAAAATCCTTCTGTGGGTCTACGCTGGAATTTCGGTAAGGAGAACTGGATGTCTCATTTTGATTGGTTGAATTCCGGATCAATCCGGGTCAGCTGGGGAAAGAACATCACCCCAACAGGAAGTTTATCTAGCATTTATGGCAAATATAATATCGGTGGAAATTATAATAACCAGCAGAGTATAGGCATCGATTTTGGTTCGATACCAAATCCGAACCTGCAGCCTAAAACACGGGAGATGTACAATTTAGGTTTAGATTTTAGTCTGTTTAACGGTAAGGCCGATCTGAACTTTGATACTTATTTCAGTGAAATAAAAAATGAACTGTATACTCAAAATATGTCTAATACCATCGGATTTGGAAATTTCCCAAGTAATGAGACAGGAATGGTTAATTACGGATATGAACTGTATTTTGCCATCAGGCCATTATCCAGTAAAAACCCATTTAA
This sequence comes from Pedobacter nyackensis, assembly GCF_900176505.1. Taxonomy (GTDB): domain Bacteria; phylum Bacteroidota; class Bacteroidia; order Sphingobacteriales; family Sphingobacteriaceae; genus Pedobacter; species Pedobacter nyackensis. The sequence goes on from NZ_FWYB01000004.1 coordinate 212,550, forward strand.
ACTTAACCTTTCCTTTAATGGCGCCTGGAATAATAACATTCTTACCAGGTTACCTGAGGGATATAACGGACAAAATATACTCTTTGCCGGTGCCGATGGTCAGCATACGATTTTACGCGTAGGGCGAAATACTTTGTCCAATTATCTGTACATCAATCAAGGGGTGTATGCGGTAGACAATGATGTTCCTGTTGATCCTGTGACAGGTTTTCGTTACCAGACAGGGAATCAGGTTTATAAAGCCGGTGACCCAAATATTAAAGACGTAAACGGTGATTATATCCTGGATAAGAACGATTATCAGATAACGGGGAATTCGCAGCCTTTAATCACAGGAGGTATGTCGGCCAGCCTTTCTTATAAGTCGGTGGGGATGAATATTTATGGTTCATATACTGCAAAAAGAACAATTTTAAACAATGCCCTGGCAAGTCGTCTGAGTATCATGAATGATCCATTTGGCGGAAAAGCGGTGATTTCGCTTCCGGATGTAGACATGTGGCGCAAGCCTGGCGATGTAGCCAAATATCCTTATGCCTATGATTATAATCGTTACAGTATTATTCAACCCTTCCGTTACGATCAGACTTTGTGGCAAGAAGATGGAACTTACCTGAAAATTAACAACGTAACCGTGTTTTATACGTTCCCCAAAAAATTTGCACAACGATTGGGCATAAGCAACCTTAGGGTGCAGATGAGTGCGAGTAACATCATTACATTTTCTAAATATTCCGGACCTAACCCAGAGAATGTAACGGCTCTCGGAAGAGATCTTTCTGCGGGTTATCCAAATTCCAGAGATTATATTTTTGGCTTTAACCTAGACCTTTAATTGAAATAACTATGAAAGTGATCAAAAAAAATATAGCAGCGGTCATATTGCTGATCTGTATGGTACTGCCTCTGGGCTGTAAAAAATACCTGAATCTTACCCCGCTTACTGAGCTTACCGGCAATAATTTTTATAAGTCTAAAGGAGATGTTGAAGCTAATATTTCCAGCATATATTTGAAATTCTTTGAAAAAATTAATGAAAGCTGGGTAATTGGCGCCACAGGTGAAAGCCGATCGGGAGAAGCTTTTGCAATTTCCACACATGAATTTTATCCTAGCCGAAGAGTGGTAGAAGTGCTGGGTAATAATGACCTGATGACTGTTATTACTGGTGCGGGCTCTGGTTCTGCATGGTCGGGATTTAAATTTAGTCTTATCACCAATTGGAAAGGCTATTACCAGGCTATTCAAGGTTGCAACATTCTGATCAGTAAACTCAAAGAGGGGGTTCCTAACCTTTCGGAAAATGAGAAGAAAAGATATATTGCCGAGGCTACTTTTATTCGCTGCTTCACCTATTTCTGGATGGTCAGGCTATATGGAGATGTGGTTTATTATACCAATCCATATCAATCTGAACCTTTGCCTCGTGAAAATATGGTCGCTGTGATGAAAGCATGTATTGCCGATATGAAGGAACATGTAAATGATCTACCCTGGACTTTTCAGGATCCTGCATTACGAGGTCTTAGGGCAAGCAAAGGTGGGGCACTTGCGTTGATGATGCACATGAATATGTGGAATGCTGGGTTTGACGATGCCGCTGCCAATGCATATTATGAAGAAACTGTAAAATGCGGACAGGAATTGCTCAGTCAAAATGGGAATGCTTATTCATTACTGCCACTTGAACGATGGCCGGAGGTAATCAAAGGCCGATCAGAAGAGAGCTTATTTGAATTTTATCAGAGTATTAATTATAGTGACAAAATTAATTATTTAGCCCCATTTGGAGAATCATTTCTGGGATATCCTTACAAATTTCCAGCCGCTAAGTACCAGACTTCATTAATGGCATTCAGAGGAGCTTATATGGAAAAATTATTTCCAAGGGACCTGGCTGACAAACGGAAAGATTTGTGGTATGTCGATATTTATGCAAATAACGGTCGCTTTATGATGCCAAAGTTTGCTGGTAACATTTATGCTTCTGGTAATGAAGATCAACTAGCCGACAACAGCTTTCTGATTTTTAGGCTATCAGATGCCATTCTTTTACATGCAGAGGCTTTAGCTGAACTTGGTAGGGATCCGGAGGCTATTAACAGTGTAAACCTGGTACGGGCAAGGGCCAGCGCAATTCCTTATGATATTGGCCAGGGTCCTTTGAAGGATTTTATATTCCTGGAACGTTGCAGGGAGCTTCAGGGCGAGGGGCATGCCTGGTTTGACCTTGTCAGAACAAAAAGGATTTTGAGCCAGCGATGGGCAAACCATCCACTGACACTTGACCAGTTTAACAGGGGAGCCTGGACATGGCCAATTGACAGCGAGGCTTTAAAGGATAATCCATTGATGACACTTAATGACTACTGGACCAACACAGTCGGAATCTAACGCTATAATAATGAATATAATGAAAAATCTAATCAATAAAACCTACCTGGTATTAGGATTCGTACTGCTTTTTAGTTTTACAGGCTGTAAAAAGGATGAATACTACCTGGATGGAGGTAAAGCAAATGCTAATTTCAATGGCACCATGCTGGAATACCTGAAATTCAGAGCAGTTCCATTTGATACCATTGCTACTATCGTTAAACTGGCGGGTATGGAAGATGTTTTTAATAAGGAGGACATTACCTTTTTTGCACCTACAGATTATGAAGTTAAAGAAATGATTGGTTCCGTTAAGAAATTTAATAGTCTTAATGCAGCTTTATACAGAAACGGTAAGGATACGATTAAAACACTGGCAGATATTGAAGGGGCTACCTGGGCCAAATTCCTGCAAAGACATATCTTCAAGGGCGCAAAAAAGTTAGCGGACTATCCTCAGCTTGATCCCGATCTGACCGCGGTTTATCCGGGACAGAACTATTATGCTTATAACAATACCGCAGCAAAAATCGGAGTTATCTATGGTGATGTAGGCGGAGTCAAATATATTGGCTACAGACGACTTACCATTACTTATATAGCCGACCTATCCAGCCCTGATCAGTCATTCAACACATTAAGGGTTTCTTCGTCAGATATTAAGCCGAATAATGGCGTGGTGCATGCTTTGCAACTATCTGGTGATGCTTTTGGTCTGGGCGCTTATGAAATGATTAATGAGATTTCCAATCGATAGGTTTATATATTAACCGATAACTAATTAGAATAAAGAAATGAAGATACGACAAAGAAATAGATCAATACTGGGAGGCATGTTTTTACTGCTGATAATGATGTCCTGCAGTAAAGTGACAGATCAGTTCTCAGAACCTTATTCGGCAAGTACCGAGGGTTTGGGAATTAAAATGGATCGGGTTAAAGTACCGCAACCTTCTGAAGGTGGGCCTGGGACGGTGGTGACTGTGCCAGCCACGGGTATGTTACCTTATAAGGACAAACTTGTTTTTATGTTTAATGGAGAAAAGGCAGAGGTGTTAGAGATTACAACAACCTATATTAAAGTGAAGGTCCCGGAATTTGCCAGCACAGGAGTGCTTTCTGTTGCCGTGGGAGATGTGCTCGCTTTTGGGCCTAAATTTAAGGTAAATGGTTTGATTAATCCTGACCCTACCTTTAAAGTGCCAAATGGAGCAAACGGAACAGTGAGTCAGGTACTTGAGCTCTTAGACGGTAAAAAACTGATTATAGGTGGTTTTACTAATTACAATAATAAAGGTGTAGTCAGACCTATCAATCGCATCGTTAGTGTTTTTGGAGATTTTTCTTATGACCCTAATTTACGTAGTGGCAAGGGATCTAATGGCCCGATCAGTTCTATCATTGAGTATAATGGGAAATATCTGATCGGCGGTGGTTTTAGTGGTTACAATCAACGTACTGAAAATATCAGTAACCTTACGATGCTGAGTAAAAACGGATCAATTGACACAATAGGCATACATACTTTTAGAAGACCGGATCAGACGGATACAATTAAGTATTTTCCAAAATTCAATGCGGGTACAGACAAAGCCATATCTCAATTGTATAAACAACCTGACGATAAGATTATTGTTTCCGGTGGATTTGATTTCTTTATCAGTCGACGTTATGACCAGCCCAACAAGCGAAGCGAAAAAGATACTATTATTCTGGATAGCATCAGGATGCCTCAGATTTTGAGATTAAATGCAGACGGTACACTGGATAAAACATATCGGTTTAATGCATCTGAAAATGAAGGTTTTAAAGCCGCGAATGGTCCTTCCAGAGCGCTCATTCATACCGATGGTAAATATCAGGGTAAAGTACTGATGTATGGTAAGTTTAGCAGTTTTGATGGGAAATCGGCTAAGAACATGATCAGACTTAATGCCGATGGGACTATTGATGATAGCTTTAATACTGGCGTAGGACCAGATAATTATGTTTACTCAGTCACTTATAACAACATACTTGACCGCTATGTCATTTGCGGATTGTTTAGAACATATAATGGCAAACCTTGTGAGTATTTGGCCATACTGAAATCCGACGGATCATTAGACGAAGGCTTTGCTCCAAAGAAATTTGATGGGCCAGGAGCAAGTTTTGCAAAACTGCTGAATGATGGTTTAATGGTGGTAAGCGGAAACTTTAATACCTATAACGGGATTACCAGAAATGGCTTTATGATCTTAAATAGTAAAGCAGAACTGGCCCCAGGCTATAACGCTACCGGATTGTTCAACGGATTTCTTAATGATGTTATTGAAACCAAATCAGATGACAATAAAAGAGCATTGTTGCTAATTGGTTTCTTCACAAGATTCAATAATGAACCTGTAAATAGTATTATTCGGGTTGTACTGGAATAATCCCGGCAGCAGAATTTAAAAATTGAAAATCAAATTATATACTGATGAAAACAAGCCACTATATTTATAAAAACATAAAGTCATCCTGGTTCTGTATTGGCCTTCTTGCTATACTGGGGGCCTGTAATTCTCCTTTTGAACGGATGATACCTGAACGGGAATATACAGACTCGGCTAATGTAGCCTTTAGTAAACCTAAGGTACTCTATATTATTGTTGATGGAGCCAGAGGCACTTCCGTTCGGAATGCACAGGCTTCAAACATCAACAGTTTATTACCAGCTTCCATTTATACCTGGAATGGACTTTCAGATATTGACGCAAGTACCAATGCGGCTAATTATGCCAGTATGTTAACGGGAGTAAAAGCACTAAAGCATGGTGTAAAGTCAGACGATTTTTCAGGTAATCACTTAGCAGACTTTCCTGTATTGTTCAAACGGATTAAAGAAACAGACCCTACCTTAAGGACTGTAGTATTTACCAGTTCTCCATTACTCAAATCTAATCTTTGTGACGGAACAACCCTTAGCACCCAGTTAAGTGATGATATTGCCGTTAAATCTGCGGTAGTCAATGATCTCGAAAAAGAAGCATCAAGCGTTGTTGTTGCCCAGTTTTCCGGGATTGATGAAGCTGGAAAGTCATCAGGCTACGACTTGTCATTTCCTGCGTATAAAGCAGCAATTCTTAAGTTTGATGGTTATGTAGGGGAAATGCTTACTGCCTTAAAAAAACGACCAAATTATAAATCAGAGAAATGGCTGGTTGTTATTTCTTCAAGTAAAGGCGGAACGTTTACCTTGCCTGCTTCTGAAAATGACAATACTATTTTTAGCAAACCAGAATTCAATACTTTTACTATTTTTTATAATGCTGGCTATTCTACGCGGATTCTCAGCAAGCCCTATCTTGGTAGTAGCTTTCCGGGGACTTTTTTGAAATTCACAGGAAATTTAAGGGCTTTGAATCCTGCCGGCGATAATTCCATTTACAATTTTGGTGACTCAGAATTTACCATTGAATTGAAGGTGAAGAAGAACGCACTTAATTTTACCTGGCCAAGCTTGATTGGAAAGCGGAAAGACTGGGTTCATGGTGAAATTGGCTGGAACATCTTTCTGGAAAACGCTTACTGGGTGTTAAATGCAAGGGGTGTTAAATCTGGAGCACAACAGATAAAAGGAGCCGATATGCCTGCAGGTACCTGGAATTCTATAGCTGTGGTTTGTTATTATAAAGCAGGTAAACGTTACATCAGAACGTTTACCAATGGGAAATTTAATAATGAAGCGGATATTACAGCTTTAGGAGTTTTAGATAATAATTTCCCTTTAACCTTAGGGAAGTTCCCTAGTAACGGATCAATGGATGGCTATATCAGTGACGTTAAAATTTGGAAAGCTGCTTTTTCTGACGAAAAGATGGCACAATTTTCCTGTGATACCTATGTTGATCCAGGACATCCTTATTACGACTATCTGATCAGTTACTGGCCAATGTTAGATGGTGCAGGAAATAGCATTAAGGATGAGGGAATTGCAAAAAACAACCTTACAGTTCAGGATGGAACGGTTACCTGGGGAAAACTTTCTGATCTGCTTTGCTCACCACCAGCTACCAATTTAGCTCTTCTGGTACCCGGTGCAATCGATATTCCCGCTCAAATTTATAGTTGGCTAAGGATACCCAGACAGGAGAGCTGGTTGTTAGACGGACGGGTATGGCAGGATCAATAAGTTAATGGAGCATAATATTAAAGATAAGATAATGAAGAAACTAAACCACAATATTTATAAGTGCCTCGTTCTGATGGCAATCATCCTTGTACAATCCTGTAAGGAGGAGAGTCTGGAGAACTTTGCAAGCAAGAAAGGAATTTCTGCCAGCGTTTCTGTTAAGGGACTGTCCGGACAAATTAAGAAAGATGCAGAAAATGTAAGGATCCCGATTGAAGTTCAGCTTTCTGCTAGTGCAACTCAAGCTTTTGATGCACATATAATGCTGGATGAAAATACCGTTGTTAATGCAATTAGCAATAACTTGTTGCCAAACACCCTGGCATTTCCAGTGGGATCAATAGTCATCCCACAGACGGTAACTATACCTTTCGGTTCAACCAGCGTGATATTTGAAGCGGTAGTGAGTGTTGCTGCGCTGGAGAAATTTTATTTCAGCAGTAAAAAATTAGCCTTTGCGGTGAAGTTAACTGAGGTAGCTAAAGGGAATAGCATAGATGAGAAAAAAAATGTAGGAATTGTTTCCATAGATCCTTTAGCAATTATTGCGGCCCATGAAATGCATACGATTTCTATTACAAATGGCGGAGGCAGCAAATTAGACGTTTCAGGAAGGAATAATTATGCGCCAAGTGTAGCTTCAATTGGTATACCATTAGGGGTAACCTTATCTGGAGTAGCTTCTCTTTCTTTTAAAGTCAATGTGGCTATTAACAACGATACCGTTGCAGTACTAAAGTCGAAGGGCCTTCTTCCACTTAACGCAGTGGTGATGCAGGCGGGAGAATTTGAACTGCCTGCTCAGGTGGTAGTAGATCAAACTGCCAATACTGGTAAACTGGAGGTGACCATTCTTTCACAAACCCTATTAAAATATAGAAATGATAAAATAGCCTTGGTGGTCCAATTAACCGGCAGTAGCAGGCATATTGTCCATCCGGTTAACAGAACGGTTATTTTGTTGATTGATCCGGCCAGTATCATTATCGCAAACAGTTATGCGGCATGGTTTCCCACAGGCAATAAATTACAGTTTTATTCACTTTACAAGAAATTCAACTCATGAGAAAGAAGTATACGCTAACAGCATTTTCAATTCTTTTGGCTTTTGTAATCCTATCAGGCGGTTGTAAAAAGGCTGTCGATCCCCCCGTTACTGAAGCGGAGGAGCCGAAACCACAAGTAACATTTACCATTGGTGCGGCTACTCAAAAAGATCCTTTTACCTATTCTTTTAAAGGAGTGGTTAAAAATTATAAAGAGGTAATCTGGTCCTTTGGTGATGGGACTTCAGCTTATGATACTGAGGTAACACATACTTACTTAATACCTGGCACCTATAAAGTGATTCTGAAAGCACTTAATAGTTTAGGGTATTGGGCCCAACAGGAAGCACAGGTTATCATTCGAGCACAGGATATAGTTAATTTTACAGCAGAACCTCAGGTAGATGGTAGTCTTAAATTACAGCCAAAGATGTCCGCAGAAATTCAGGATTTTAGTTGGTATATAGGAACTGCAGCAACTGGTGTACCAATAGCAACCACACAAACGGCAATTATTCCAAAGCTTACTACGCCTGACTTTACGTATATTACACTAAAGGTTAAAACTGCTAAGGGAGCCGAAGCCTATTATTCAAAGATAATTACCAATTTTGGTGATTTGAAAGACATCACAGGAAATGGAGTCGACCTTAGCGTTTCACTTGAGCACTCTGCAGGATCAACATCAGCGGAAGGTTCATTAAAGTTAATAGACGGGTCGAATACGACAAAATATTTGATTTCAGGCTATACCAATACCTTCTGGATGCAGCAGAAAGTTAAAAGTCCTGCAGTTGTTAATGCTTACGTATTCGTTTCGGGAAATGATGTGGTAAACAGGGATCCTATGACCTGGGATTTCGTTGGCTCTCAAGATGGAATAACATGGGTAACACTTGATTCCCGTAGGGATATCAAAAGTGATGTCCGTTTTGAAACAAGGGCCTATGCTTTTAATAATACAACTGCTTACAATTATTATAGGGTTAATGTAAAAGCAGTCCGAAGCGGAACATCGATACAATTGTCGGAGTGGAGGTTAATGAGTACGTATTAAATTTCAGTACAATATAAAACATTCCCCCTTTGCAGTATACTGGGGTGGTACATTCGATCCCTTACGATAAAATAATTTCGCTCTATATAAATACAGGTATAAGTTGGGTGACTCAGGTCGCTCAGCTTATTGCCATTTAAGATGAAATCAAAAAATAGTATAATTTAATCAACACACACACACACACACACACACAAATGAACTTATCTGTAATTCAGGGATTTAAAGTCCTTTTCAGGCGCGTCTGCTGCGTATTTGCTGCGATACTCCTTTTTAATCAGGCTAATGCACAACAATTAGTCGAAGCGCATTACAATATGGGACGGTCTGGCGAAATTTCGTATGCTACCTCTCCAGGCTCGCTTAAAGATATGAGCAATAAGGGACATGATTTAAAACGAGATGGAACGCCTGTGTTTTTTGCCGATGCTCCGGCAGATAAAAAATTAAATGGCGAAGGTGCTATTTTGTTTAAAGATCGTGGGATATATAGCATTGCTGATAATTTTGGCAAAGCCAATCAGCCCTTCGTATTGGAAGGTTGGTTTCAGACCAACAGTCGTCAAGGTTCAAAAGATGCAGGTCGTAGCAAAGGAATTGTTTTGGCCTATGGGGATGATAAAAGCGGATATGTTTTATGGCAAAAGGACGATCAATGGGTTTTGATGATAGATGGGAAAGAAAGTCCTAAGCCTGTTGCAAAGGCCATTCCCGGAGAGTGGATCCATCTTGCCTTAATTAATGATGGTAAGGGCATTTCAACGCTTGCCAACGGTGTAAAAACTTTGAATGCTTTACCGGTAGCCAAATCGGTAGCTGCCAATTTCTCGATAGGGGCATTGGGTAAAAGTAATTATTTTAATGGATTGATTTACGAAGTAAGGCTTTCTTCTTTAAACAAGACCAAATTTGATGCAGTCAAACATTTGTTATTTAATGCCAAACAGGTAGCGCAAAAGCAAAAACAAGCAACAGATGAGCAACGCGCATTATTTGCCGCACTCGAAGCTAATAAATCAATTGTTAAGGTAAAGACTTTTCCTGCTTCCGAAAATTCAAATGACTGGATGGTTAGTCCGGTTAAAACACCCGTACAATTATTGCTGCAAAAGGAGCCAGGTCAAATGTCGGCAAAACTGTTATTAACCAATGGCTTGCTGAGTCGTGAGTTTTTTATTGCCGAAAATTTAGCCTGTGTAGGTTTTAAAAATGAATATACTGATGCCCAAATCCTGAGAGCGGTAAAGCCTGAAGCAAGAGTGATGATTGATAGTACCTGGTATAATATTGGCGGATTTAGCGGACAGCCGGAAAAATCATACTTACTGGAAAGCTGGTATAGTAATTTAATAGCTGAACCATCGGCATTTCGTTTTGCAGGTATTGAGGTGATGCAACCTACAGCACGCTATCCATGGCAGCAAAAGTATAATGCTGCGCACACGGATTGGCCGCCTAAAGGCTTACATGTTTTAATGCATTATAAAGCCCCTCTGAATAAGAATAACTGGAAAAGTACGGTACAGGTTACCGTTCATTATGAATTGTATGAAGGTATGCCTGTGATTGCAAAATGGATAACTGTCGACAACAATACCAATTCATCATTTGTAGTACGTGAAGCAGAATGTGAAGTTTTAGCAGTAAATCAGGATCAGATAAAGCGTATACATGTGGAAAGTGACTTTTCTTTTGCCCTGGCTAATGCTGATCCTGAAGGATCAGCACTGATGCACTACAATGGAACTCCTCCGGCTTATCAAACGGGAAAGAGTACAACTACATGGAGAACAGACCGTGAATACAATACCTGGGCTTCTCACAACCAGGCTGAAGATAAATTTCTTGGATTTCCGCATCACAACTTGTTGGTGAGCAGGGTGCCAATGGGACCTTCTGAAACGTTGAAGCCAAAAGAAAAGTTTACTTCTTTTACCACCTTTGAATTATTGCATGATGATGATGACAGAGAGCGTCAGGCCTTGGCGCACCGTAAATTCTACAGAAAGCTGGCCCCACAGGTAACGGAGTCCTTAATTGCAGCTGGTATTACCTCGCACGATAAAAACAAGCTGAAGGGCTTTATTGATCAAATGGGCGAATTGGGGTTTGAAAGATTGGATATTATGGCCTGGCCTGGTATTTCCCATGATAAACTGGATGCGGATTATGTTGGCTTATGGAAGGATATTTCATCTTATGGAAAAGGAAAAGGAATTGTAATGGGAGGTTATGAATTACAAACTGCCTCTAGAGGTAGGGGAGCCCAATATGATTGTATTGATCCAAAAACTAATAAACCAGGTAGTTTATTCGGTCAAAGTGTTTGTATTGCAAGTGAATGGCAAGACAAATATTTTAACGACATGTGGAAGTTTTATGATCAAACAGGACTGATGACTTACAATATGGATGGCCCTTATCATGGCGATGTATGTGCTTCAACAACACATCCACATCATAGTAATTTATACGATTCTCAATGGCAGCAGTGGAAACAACAGGTAAAGGTACTGCATGAACTTCAACGTCGTAATATGTATGTGCCAATTCCGGATTGGTATTTTCTAAATGGCCAATCATCAACAGGTATGGGTTATCGTGAGGCGAGTGCGAATTTAACTCCACAACAACAATTGCTATTGGGTCGTCAGTATATCTTTGATGGTACATGGCACAAAACGCCAACAATGGGCTGGTTAACTTTACAGCTGGTAGGATTTTATACCAATGATGCCAGGGTAGGTTTGGAGCCTTTAGCTGAAAACCTGGACAGGTATGAAGTTGGTCTGTTTCAGCATCTGGCTAGTGGCTGCCAGTTTACAGTAAGAGGTAACAGGCTTTATGATACTCCTGAAACTAAGGCAATGGTAACCAAATGGGTAAATTGGTTTAAAAAGCATCGTGAAATATTAACTTCTGATATTATTCACGTTTCTCGTCCTAACGGCAGAGACCTGGATGCAATGTTACACGTGAATCCTCAAATTGATGAAAAGGGGATGTTTGTGGTATTTAATCCAACAGACAAAGCCATTACCAAGCAGGTGAAGGTACCACTTTACTATGCTGGATTAAAAGGCAAGGCAACAATTACAGATCAGGAAGGCAAAAGTAATGTGTTGAAACTAAATGATAAGCACGAAGCGCTGCTAACCGTAAATATACCAGCCGGAGGATTCGGTTGGTACCTGGTTAAAGAATAATTAATACTCAAAACAACTACAACAAAAACCCCCAGACTGATATAGAATGGGGGTTTTACTTTTTCTGAAATATTTACAAGCTACTGATAGCATAGGTTTTACCCGTCACCGTATCAAAGCTGATCAAATGATCAGAAATTTTCTTGTAAGGGACTGCCCTTCCGGCGCTGGTTAAAACTGCAGTGCCAATACCTGCGTAATTTAACATACAGCTATTTCCTTGAAGAGATTTTAGCTTTGCAGTAAGAAGCTTTCCTTTTTCCCATTGCATGGAAACTTCAAAATTGCCACGTGCTTTTAAGCCGGTAACATTTCCTGTCGACCAGGCTTCCGGAAGCGCAGGTAAAAGTTCTATAACACGGTTCCCGATTTCACCGTCCTGACTTTGAAGGAGCATTTCTGCTACACCCGCGGTATAACCAAAGTTACCATCGATCTGGAATGGAGGGTGCTCATCAAACAGGTTATAGGCAATACTTTGTTTAAATAGCGCCATGATATGTTCATGTGCACTATTACCGTCCTTAAGGCGTGCAAAGAAATTAATGGTCCATGCCCTGCTCCAGCCTGTACCAGCACCGCCATTTTTTAACCGCTTGGCCAGTGTTTTTTTTGCACCTTCAAATAGTTCCGGCGTCTTAGCAGCCGTGATCTGATTGCCCGGATGAAGGGCAAATAAATGTGACACATGTCTGTGCCCGGGTTCTACTTCCTTATAATCTTCAATCCATTCCTGTATAGAGCCATCTTTTGCGAGCTGTGTTGGTGCCAATTGTTTCATGGTAGCCATTAGGGTATCCCTGAATTTTTCGTCCTTCTGAAGCACTTTACTTGCCGCCATTGTTCTGATAAATAAATCATTTATGATTTGCATGTCCATGGTCGGCGCATAGGTAAGCAAGGCTCGTTTTCCGGTAAGCGGATCTATGTAAGAGTTTTCTGGACTGTAGGAAGGTGAGGTAACCAGACGGTTCTTTTTGTCGCGGATAAGGATATCAAGGACAAACTGCGACGATTCTTTCATCATCGGGTAGGCGATATCTTTTAAGAAAGCTTTGTCGCCGTTAAATTCATAATGTTCAAATATGGGCTGAGTCATCCAGGGACCACCCATTGGAAACAAACCATTCACTACGCCATCATGCACCGCTGTATGCCCAAAAGCGTCTGTAAGATGGTGTACAGTCCATCCACGGGCACCGTACATCTGTTTAGCTGTTACCTTTCCCGGAACTTTGAGCATTTGCATAAAATGGATTAAAGGCCGGGCAGTTTCTGTCATATTGGTTACCTCTGCCGGCCAATAATTCATTTGCAGATTGATATTGGTATGAAAATCTGAATTCCAGGGAGCCTTAAGGTCTTTATTCCAAATGCCCTGAAGGTTTGCAGGGAGCACGCCTGGCGCAAGTGAACTGCCCATCAGCAAGTAACGGCCATACTGAAACAGGAGGGCTTCCAGTCCGGGATCAAAAACATTATTTTTCACCCGCTGTAAGCGCTCGTTGGTAGGCAAATGACTTTGTGTATCAGGTCCAAGACTGAGCTCAACACGGTCCATTATGCGCTGCTGCGCTGCAATATGTGCAGCTTTAAGTGCAGTGTAAGATTTACCGGTTAGCGCCTTCAGTATGTTTTGGCTAATCAGATCTGGATCTTTAGTCAGATCTATATCCATTTTATCCGCATTGTAATTGGTGGCTGCGGTGATAAGAATGGTAACCGCCTTTGCATTTTGTATCTTAAGCTTTCCCTGCCCCTCAATTAATTTTCCACCTTCAGTACTTACCTGCGCTATGGTTTCAAACTTCATTCCTGTACCGTCGATCTGTCCTTTAAGGATCAGTTGGTTTTTAATGCTGTGTACAACGGCATCTTTTTGTCTCGACATACCCAGGCTCAGGTTAATGGTTTGAGGACCTTTGGTTTCCAGGCGCATAACGATGGTGTTGGCGGGAGCCGAAGCAAACACTTCTCTGGTATAGCTCTGCCCGCCAATATGATACATCACGCTATGGATGCCTGTGCTAAGGTTCAGTTCTCTTTTATAATTTGAAGCTTCAGCTGCATCATCAAAATCTAAGGTCAGGTTGCCCAGAGGTTGATAGGATTGAACACTGCCTGGGTTTCCGTTAAGTGATTTATTGGCTAGTTTTAAAGCCTCATCAGTTTTCCCTTCAAAAATGAGCTTTCGGATTTCTGGAAGATTCTGTAAGGCTTCAGGGTTGTTGTTATTCATTTTCTTGCCCTGCCATACACTTTCCTCATTCAGTTGCAATTGTTCCTGCTTTACACCTCCAAAAACCATGGCGCCAAGCCTCCCGTTTCCTATCGGGAGGGCTTGGCGCCATTCGTCTGCAGCTTGTTTATACCATAACTTCAAATCTGGTTTGGAGCTGGTTTTACTTTGCTGCGCATTGGAAGGTAAGTTAGCGAAGCCTATTGCTGCAATTATAAATGTAGATACATAACCGAAGCGAATAGAGACAGATTTCATATGGTTACTGCTTCATCACTATAACTCAGCCTTTTGTTAGCTTTTCTTGAACGCATGTATACAACTAACCCTGCAAATGCCACAATTAAAACTAAAGGAATAACAAGGGTTGCCTGTAAAATCTCCGGACCTGCCAGGTTTTTGGCATTGGCTAAAGTCTGAGCAGCAGGAGTGCCTTCGGCTGCTTTTAAATAGGTGTCTAAGGATCCGTCAGATGGTAAATGTTTAACGATCAGATCGTCATAAAAACTGCCCATAAATATGGTGTAAACAGAAACGGCAAACATCCCTGCACCACCCATCAGGTTTATGCCTAATGCCCCTGACTGAGGGATATTTTCGGAGACAAAGCCAATCATTGTAGGCCAGAAATAGCAAACGCCTATACCGAAGATGATTGCAGCAAAGAAAATGGAATTTCCCGTAAAGGTGCTGAGCATGTAAAGGCCTGTTGCCGCAAATATGGCAGATAGGAGTAATACACCCTGAGGAGCCAGACGTTTTACCACAGGCTCAGCAAATCCACGTCCGATGACCATGATACCTGTAGTAAGGGTGAGCAGTAAAATTGCATTATCCGTTACGTTTTTAAGCAGCAGTCCAATCCATTGACCGGTAAATAACTCGGTAATGGCAGTGCCAAACATGCATATAAACATAAAAATAAATAACGGAGAGCACACAGCTTTATACATATCCGCACTGGAATACCCTGATGATACCCTTTCAGTTACCGGGAAATCCAATTTGGAAAACAGGTAGCCATAAATTAGAGTAGGAATGATCATCATCGCCACTTGTACCTTCCAGCCGAGGCCAAGATGAACAAATAGGGTAACCAGCAATGTACCAATTACAATACCGCCCGGGAACCATAAATGAAAATGATTTAAACGGGTTGTTTTGTTGTTTGGGTACAAGGTTGCAACCAAGGGATTACATGCTGCTTCTACTGTTCCATTGGCAATACCAATAAGCAGGGTAGAGAAAAACAGCGTCCAGTAACCTTGAGCAAAAATGGTGAGTACAATTCCGGCCAGGTGAAAAACGAAGGCCATAACCAGCAGACGTTTCATCCCAATGAGATCGACAACGAAGCCGCCCACAACAATAGCCAGGGGAAATCCCCAGAATGCGGTGGCAGTGATGGTGCCCAGTTGGGTAGCACTTAGTTGAAAATCGATCCCGAGCTGATTCATCATGCCCGCCCGGATCCCGAAGGAAAGGGAGGTCACCAGTAAAGCCAGGCAGCTTGCCCAGAATAGTTTGTTGGTTTGAATGTTAAGCATGTGTTTAGGTTTATATTTGGTTATAAAATCGGATTATTTTTTTGCGGTTTCCAATTCTGTTTTTGTCCAGGATTTATCCCTTCCGTTGGTTTCCTGTCTTACTTTCTTAACATCGGCTGGTTTTACTACCGAAGCTTTATTACCAATGTCATTCCGGATAAAACTGATTACTGAAGCAATATAGTCATCATCATTTGCGCCAAGTGCCGGCATTACATCGGGGTAGGTTTTGCCATTTATAGGTCCCGATAATCCGTGAAGAAGAATTTTAATTAGTTTTTCCGGATCACCAGTAACGTTGGATGAATTGGCAAGGGCAGGGGCAACCATGTTCTTTCCTCCAATTGCTACACCCTTTCCGTCAGCACCATGGCAGGTTGCACACAACTGATTAAAGATCAGTGATCCCTTGTTAATCAGTTTTTGATCCGCTTCTTTTAAAAGCAGTGCATTCCTTTTCGACAAAGCTCTGGCATCCATAATGCTCTGGTATTTCTTTTGCGATGTTGTAATGACTTCATTGTCGGTGTTATTTGCCAACAATTCTTTAGTCAATATACCTGCTTTTTCTGAATTACTGAAACGTAAAGTTAAAGCAAGTTGAAAACGTACATCAGCACTTGGATCATTGATCAATGGTTTCATGGCAGCAATCAATTGATCATCTCCATTTAGTACCCTTTCTTCACTGGCCCAAATGGTTGTTTTTCTGATTTCAGCGTCTTTATCCTTCAGCATGCTAAGGATCGTTTCGTTGTCTAATGCTTTTAAGCCATTTAATGTCCATAAAGCATGGATGCGGCCAAGCTGCGATGTGCTGCTGTTTAATACCATTGCTTTCAGTTCAGGAACAACTGACTTGTCGCCACGAATGACGATCAGCTTTTGTGCATTTTCGCGCCACCAACCATTGGCATGACTTAAATACTGTACCAATTGGTTAGAGGACATATCCAGCATTTTTGGTGCTGTTTTGTCTGGTTTTATTCCATCGTATACCAGTCTGTAAATTCTTCCGCGTCCGATGTTTTGATCCAGTTTTCTTTCTAAAATTTTCTTGCGCAGGAAGGATCCTTTTCTTGTCCATTCCCCTTCCTGGATGATACCCCGGTACATATCTAAAATATATAAACAGCCATCGGGCCCCGTTGCCGTATTTACAGGTCTGAAGTTCATGTCAGTTGAAGCGAGAAATTCTTCCTTCTCAAATATATTTTTTAAAGTGATTTTCCCTTCGGTATTGGTCACCTTAGCCCTTCTGATCAGGCGTCCTACAGGTTCACAGATAAACAGGTCGCTCAATACATCTTCAGGTAATGAATTACCTCTGAATACGGATTGTCCTGTAGATGCAGTAAAATGATTTAAAGTGCTGTCTGCTCTAAGTCTTCCTAATCCTCCTTGTACATCTGGAGTAGAGATAATTGGCCATACAGCTTGAAAGTCTTCATTAAATTGATCTTTAAGATCAAGCCTTCCATACATTGGGTTTTGCTGAAAGGTGAGTGCGGGTACTTCACCACCTGCTGATGAATAGAATAAACGACCGTAATTGTCATTGGTTAACCCCCATTGTCCACCTGGACCTTCCGGAAGGTTTTCCGATTTGATCATTCCATCTTCGTAAGAATAGCGTTTGTTTTCTACGGTGACATACATTTTATTATCGAGATTCCAGATCAGTCCGCTTTTCTGGTGTTCCAGGTTACTGGTGTTAATGGCATCGTTTTTATATACGAGTTTCTTTTCATCAGCTATACCATCACCGTTTGTGTCGCGATAGCTGTGGATATGATTGGAATTGGTTTCATTCACCAACAGACGGTCGTCCAGCGTCTGGATCATCCGGGGTAATACCAGGTTTTTTACAAATACAACAGATTTATCCATTTTTCCGTCACCATTCGTGTCTTCCAGTCTTTTGATAGAGCAAATAGGTTTCATTTCACCGGTACCGTCTACATCCTGCATATAGGTATTCATTTCAGCAACGTACAATCTGCCATTGCCATCCCATACCATGGCTACGGGTTCATGGATCATAGGCTCGGCAGCAATCAATTCCAAACGATAGCCTTTTGGTACATGTATCGTTTTAAGACTTTCCTGTGGGGAGAGATAGGCTGGTGAAGGTGCTGTATTTACGATGATTTTGCCTTCAGCATCTCGTTTTATCACTTGTTGAGACACCTTGCAGGTGTAGGTAAGTAAGGACAGTCCAACTAAACCGGCTAGCCATTGTTTATTTCTTTTCATTTTTTTGTTCGGTTTATTTTTTCAGACCCATTGCATATTTAATTCCACCCAGTAAGTGGTTCAGGAACTGCGGTTCAGAAAAGGATTCTTCTGTATGACCAAGTGCGGTATAAAAGGACCTGCCTCCGTCATATGGGCGATACCATGCCATGGGGTGATTTCCCATTTTTCCTGATCCGGGATTATAGCTGTTTTCATCTATAGTCATCAGGATATTTAAGCCTTTAGCCACCCATTTGAAATTGTACCACTCATCTTTTCTTTTGTATTTTTCTGGAAGGTGTTTGGTTGAAATGTGCTTCCTGTCGATTACATCCAATACCGCTACCTGCTGGCTGGGGTGGCTGAGAAAATAGGCACCTACAAGATCACCATACCAGGGCCAGTCGTATTCGCAATCGGTTGCACTGTGAACTCCTACAAAGCCACCTCCGGTTCTGATATACTTTTCGAATGCATTTTGTTGGTCATTATTCAATACATCACCAGTGGTGTTTAAAAAGATTACTGCGTTATATTGTTTAAGATTTTCTTCAGTAAATTTTGCCGAATTTATAGTGCTGTCAACATCAAACTTATTTTCTTTGCCCAATTTCTGAATGGCAGCGATTCCCTGTTTGATAGAGTTGTGGTGAAAGCCTGCAGTTTTACAGAAAACCAGTACTTTTTTTTGCTTTGCATGTACCGTAAGGTTGATGGACACAAAGGCGACAATAATGAGCATGGTGAAGCTCATTTTTATATTCAATTTTTCCATAAAGATTTTAACGAATTGAAAGGATATACTTTGTCATTTTCCTTGCGTCGTTTAGAGATAAGGATGAATGTGGCGACATAGGTACCTGTCCCCATACCCCAGCACCACCTTTGATAATTTTGTTGGCTAATTGGTCATAATTCTCTGCAATAGCTGGATACTTTACTGCAACGTTCTTGTACGCAGGGCCTACTAGTTTGGTGTCTATTTTATGACAAGCCAAACAGTCGGATTTTGCGATCAATGCTTTTCCCTCAGCAATTTCTGCGGGAGTGGCAGTTGTTTTGGCTGATGAAGTGGAGATTTTTACTCCTGTACTTGTTTTCTTTTTAGTGGTTTGGCTAAAACCGAGATTAGGGGCTAAGGCAAAAAATGCAATAACTGGAATAATTAGAATTCGTTTCATTGTGTTTAATGTGTTTGTGTGTTGTTTGTTCTATCAAATAACACATTTTTTGCCCTAAAATACGAATGCTAATTTGACTAATATTGACGTTATTTTTGCTCTTTTTAGAAAGATTGAGCAAAAATAACATAGGTTTTGGTCAAAATAACATCTATAAAGACGCTGTCAATTGCGGTTATTTGAATATTGTCATTCAACACACACACAAATGATAAAGTATTTTTTTTTATGCCTTTTGCTACTTTCAATAGTGGCTCAGGGTAGACAGCTCCATCCAGACGACCGAGCCGCTGGCTCGCGTTTGGCAGGCATTTCCCATAGCCTGATCGCGTCAGGAATGATGGATAGTCTATGTCCATTGAAGGCCCTCTATATAAAAAAGAAAATAAAATATTTCCCATCAAACGGTAGTTTTGCTTTTGATGCGGAAATATTGTATAGTTTTAATAAATAGTGTCGATAGGTTTGAAGATAGCATATTAGGAAATAATTATGACGAACATACGATTTGATATATTCTTTTGGAGAGGCTTAGGTATTGTCCTTTTATTCCAGTTTGCAGCAGTTAAATATAGCTTGGCACAAGAGCGTATTCGCTTAACGGAATATGGTGTTCGTGCCAACAGTTACGAAAATGCAGCCCCTGGCATCAGAAAGGCGATTGAGGCTTGTAAGGCTAAACCAGGATCTACTTTATTGCTGCCTACTGGAAGAATTGATATCTGGCCAGAGTATAGTGCCAAAAAAGAATTGTATATTTCTAACTGTACAGAAAATGATACCCTTTCAAAAGTTAAAAATATCGCTTTTCTTTTAGAAAATGTGAACGATTTGGTTCTTGAGGGAAATAATACTTTGATCGTACTTCATGGTAAGATGGTTTCTTTTGCCATTCTAAATAGTAAAAATATAAAGGTTAAGAACATCAGCTTTGATTACGAAAGACCAACAATTTCAGAACTGATAGTAAAATCAGTAGCTCCGGATGCTGTGGAAACAATTATTCATCCGGACAGCAAATACTCCATTGATCATGGTCGTATCAGTTTATACGGAGAAGGTTGGAAAAGCAATTCCTATCATACGATTCTGTTTGATCCTTCAAATAGTGCGATGCGTTATAGTACTTTTACACCCTTTCTGGAAAGTAAGGCAATTGAAAAGAGTCCTTTTAATGTGAGGTTTGAAGGTAACTTTAGTAAAACATCTTTCAAGCCGGGCGATGTATTTACCATCAGAGACCCATATCGTGACAATTGTGGAGGATTTATTTCAAGGAGTAAAGATATAGTACTGGAAAACGTAAAAATGCATTTTATGCACGGATTGGGGGTTGTATCTCAATTTTCTGAAAATATCTCATTATTAAAAGTTAGTGTTGCACCAAGGGAGAACTCAGGACGTATCATTTCCTCGTTTGCAGATTGTTTTCACTTTTCCGGATGTAAAGGACTGGTTAAGGTGGATAGTTGTTTTACTTCTGGTTCTCATGACGACCCGGTGAATGTACATGGTACGCACTTGAAAATCACTTCCATAAAGGAGAATAAGATGATTGTACGTTTTATGCATCATCAAACTTATGGATTTGAAGCTTTTTTTGGAGGGGATAACATTGCATTTATCAATCCAAAAACCTTGATGGCTATGGGAAAAGCGAAATTAAAATCGGCAAAACTGATCAACAAACGTGAAATGGAAATAGAGGTGGAAGAAACGCTGCCACCATTTGTTTCTGACGGACTTTGTATCGAAAACGTAACCTGGACTCCAGAGGTAATCATCAGGAACAGTCGATTTGAACGAACAAATACACGAGGCTTGCTGATTACCACGGGACGTAAAGTACTGATTGAAAATAACGTTTTTTACCGTACAGGCATGTATCCTATTTTGATTGCTGATGATGCTTCCAGCTGGTTCGAATCTGGTGCTGTTAGTGATGTGCTGATCCGAAATAATACTTTTCAGGAGTGCGGACTTAACTCTGGTAGTGGTGCTATAAATATAGCTCCGGAAAATCATGAATTGGTGATAGGTAATATGGTACATCGTAATATCCGCATTGTAGATAATTCATTTATCTTGTATAGGGATGGACTGCTAAATGCCAGAAGTGTTGATCATTTAACTTTTAGTGGCAATAAAATTAGTTGGACAAATCTGCTGCAAAAGAAAAGTAATCTGAGTATTAATTTGACTGCCTGTAAAAATGTGGTCATCAGGAAGAATAGTTTTGAGGCTGGGGAACCTCCCGTGGTGAAGGCCAGCAAAATGACAAATAAAGATCTGAAAACTGATTTGAAGGTAGAAGTAAAATAGATTTAGCAACAAAACAATGAACAATTTTAAACACTTATTTATCTTTTTGTTATTGATTACCGTAGTTACCGTAAAAGGTAATCATATAGGTAATCCTGGAAATGGTGATAAATTATGGTATCTAAAGCCCGCTGATAAATGGGATGCTGAAGCCTTGCCTATCGGAAATGGACGCTTGGGAGCGATGTTGTTTGCTGGAATCAAAACAGAGCGTATTCAGTTTAATGAACAAAGCTTATGGTCGGGTGACAACAACTGGGATGGGGGGTATCAAACCGGCGATCATGGTTTTGGATCATACAGAAATTTTGGAGAGTTTGCCATTAATTTTGATCGGGCTGATGAAGCAAAGGGATACCGTAGGGAATTGAATATCCGCACTGGTGTTCATACTACTACTTTTGTAATAAATGGCATTACTTTTATCCGTGAAGCTTTTGCCAGTTATCCTGATCAGGTAATGGTTTTCAGATATACAGCAAGTAAAAAGGGAGCCTTTTCAGGCAAAGTTTCTATGAAGTCTGCACAAGGCTCTTTAAGCATCGCGAATGCAGAGGGATTAAGCTTCGATGCGGAGATGCCTAATCAATTGAAATATGCAGCAAAACTAAGATTGGTAAAAGAAGGGGGATCAACTTATGTGGAGGGGAATACGCTTGGATTTAAAAACTGTAATTCCATAACCTTTTATCTTGATGCACGAACCAATTATAAGCCTGATTATAAGTCGGGATGGAGGGGTGATGACCCTATGCCGCGGATAGATAAGGAGGTGGCTGCTGCTCAAAAGCTCAGCTATGCTAAACTAAAAAGCCGTCACATTCAGGACATCGCCAGGCTGACTACGGCTGCTACTATTGATGTAGGTAAAACGGCACAGGCGCAGCTTGACCTCCCAATAGATGTAAGGATTAAAAATTATGCTGGTGGTACTAAAGACCCGGATCTTGAAGAATTGCTTTTTCAATACGGTCGTTATTTGCTGGTAGGCTCATCAAGGCCAGGTGGATTGCCGGCTAATTTGCAAGGTTTATGGAACGATAGCAACACCCCAGCATGGGCAAGCGATTACCATAATAATATCAATATTCAAATGAATTACTGGGCTGCGGAATCGACTAACTTATCCGAATGTCATGAGCCGTTGATTGATTTTATTGTTGCTGCACAGGAGCCTTGCCGGATAGCTACACGTAAAGAATTTGGCCAAAGTACACGCGGCTGGACTGCAAGAACCAGTCAGAATATTTTTGGAGGAAATGGTTGGGAATGGAATATCCCTGCTAGTGCGTGGTACATGCAACATGTGT
Source organism: Pedobacter nyackensis (assembly GCF_900176505.1). GTDB lineage: Bacteria > Bacteroidota > Bacteroidia > Sphingobacteriales > Sphingobacteriaceae > Pedobacter > Pedobacter nyackensis. Next base: position 235,228 of record NZ_FWYB01000004.1, read on the forward strand.
TTGAACATTGGGATTTTACGAGGGATAAGGTGTATTTAAAAAATACTGCCTATCCAATCTTAAAAGAAATTTGTCAGTTTTGGGAAGATCGTTTAAAGGTGTCGGAGGATGGAACGCTGATGGTTCCTAATGGTTGGTCGCCTGAACATGGTCCGAAGGAGGATGGCGTTATGCACGACCAGCAGCTGGTTTGGGATTTATTTCAAAATTACCTTTTGGCGGCAAAGGAACTGGGCGTTGATACAGAATATCAAGCCAAAATAGCTTCGATGCAGAAAAAGCTTGCACCAAATAAAATAGGTAAATGGGGACAGCTGCAGGAGTGGCAGACAGACCGTGATGATCCTGATGATCAACATCGCCATACCTCACATCTTTTTGCCGTTTATCCTGGACGTCAAATTAGCATGAAGAATACACCAGACTTGGCAAATGCAGCCATCATTTCTTTAAGAAGCAGAAGTGGTAACTATGGTAAAAACATCAATACGCCTTTCACAGTTGAATCTACTGTGGGAGACAGCCGACGTTCATGGACCTGGCCCTGGAGATGCGCGCTATGGGCAAGGTTTGGTGAAGGAGAAAAGGCTGGTATGATGATCAAAGGATTGCTTACCTATAATATTCTGCCTAATTTATTTACTACTCACCCGCCTTTTCAAATGGACGGGAATTTTGGTATGACTGGAGCTATGGCAGAAATGCTGTTGCAAAGCCATGCTGAAGAAATCCATTTATTGCCTGCAATTCCTGCTGAATGGGCTCAGGAAGGTTCATTTAATGGACTTAAAGCAAGGGGAGGATTTACTGTCAACTGTAAGTGGCAGAAAGGGAAAGTGACCAGCTATCAAATCTATTCTAAAAAAACTGAAAAAGTAAAACTCCATATTAATGGTCAGGTAAAAGAGGTTATTTCCACAGTTGTAAAATAATGCTCAAGAGCTACTGTAGGAATTCGGGAGTTTATAAAAAAAAAACACACCAAATAGAAAAATAAGGAAATGAGATTTAGAACTCAACGAACGTTATTAATTACTGCCCTGATAATAGCCGGGGCAAGTCAGACCTTTGCCCAGTCGACTTTAAAGGATTGGTTAGTCAACCCTGTTAAAGAGAAAGCACAGGTGATAAAGAGTGCTGATGGAAAGGATATCACCTTACAGAATGGATTGCTTAAAAGAGTATTTAGAATTTCACCAAATTTGGCCTGTGTTGATTATACCAACCTAAGTACGGGGCGACAGCTTTTGCGCTCAGTGAGGGAAGAAGCAAGGTTAGTTATTGATGGGAAAACCTATAATATTGGAGGACTTTATGGTCAGAAAGAGAAGGCTTATTTACAGCCCGAATGGCTGGATGGATTTACAGCTGGAGCCAATGACTTTAAGTATGTGTCCTATGATGTTAAACCCATTAAGCCTCATTTGAAATGGGACGGTAGTAGGTATTGGTCATTTCAATCTAAACCAGCTAGCGGCAAAACAGTTTCTTTTTTATATAGATCTGATTTGGCAGAGCTTTCGGGCCTTGAAGTACATGTAAACTACGAATTGTATGATGGCATGCCACTAATTGTGAAGTCTGTAGCCTTGACGAATGGTGGGAATAAAACCTTTAAAATTGATCAGGTAGTAAACGAGGTCTTGGGCCTGGTTGAAGAAGAGAGTTCAGTAGAGGGAAGCTTTGAAATCATGAGAAAACCTAGTGGAATATACTTTGAAACCAATTATGCATTCAATAACTCCATGAATTATGCGAATAGCGACCAGACTACACACTGGAAGGCGGATTCGACTTATACCTCGCAGGTGCATTACAGGCACCAAACTCCGGTACTGTTGGAAATTTATCCTAAAGATGCAAAAGGAATTGAATTGAGGGCAGGAGAAACATTGAATTCTGTACGGACCCATGAATTACTGATGAATAAAGATGATAGGGAAAGTCGTGGATTAGCCATTAGAAAGATGTACCGTACAGTAGCTCCATGGGTAACTGCCAATCCAATATTTATGCACCTGGTGGCCAGAAATCCTGAGCAGGTTCGAACGGCTATAGATCAATGTGCTGCTACAGGTTATGAAGCGCTGATCGTCAGTTTTGGGAGTAATTTGAATATGGAAGACACTTCGCCGGAGAACATTAGCAAATGGAAGCAGCTTGCTGATTATGCACATAGTAAAAATATCCTGATTGGTGGATACTCTTTATTTAGTTCGAGAAGTATAAGTCCAAAGGATGATGTGATTAGTGCTAAAACAGGTAAGCCCGGAGGAGCCTTTTTTGGCAATGCACCTTGTTTTGGTAGTGAATGGGGACTTCAGTACAGGGATAAAATCAAGAACTTTTATACAAGGACAGGTTTTGATATCTGGGAAAATGATGGCCCGTATCCTGGGGATGTTTGTGCGTCGACTACACATCCGGGGCATAAGGGATTAGAGGATTCGCAATGGAAACAAATGGAGATCCAGAAAGAATTGTATACCTGGCTGAATGAAAAGGGAGTTTATATCAATGCCCCGGATTGGTATTTCTTAGATGGTACCAATAAAATTGCTTTAGGCTACAGAGAAGTGAACTTCTCCTTGCCCCGTGCACAGCAAAAGATTTTAAACCGTCAGAATATTTACGATGCAACCTGGGAGAAGACGCCATCTATGGGATGGGGCTTTGTGCCATTAACTCAATACCAGGGTGGTGGTAGTGCGGCTACTTTAGAGCCTTTATCTGAACATTTAGACGATTATGAGCAGTTGATGATGCAGTATTATGGGGCTGGGGTACAGGCCTGTTATCGTGGACCAAGGTTGTACGATACAGACAAGACGAAGCAAACAGTTATAAATGTGATCAACTGGTACAAAAAGTACAGGAATATACTGAATTCTGACCTGATCCATTTGCGCAGGGCGGATGGTCGTGATTGGGATGGAATATTGCATGTTAACCCTGAGCTGAAAGAGAAAGGTTTGGTGATGTTGTACAATCCTACAAAAGAAAAAATGGTGAGAACGATCAAATTGCCTTTGTATTATACCGGATTGACAGATCTGGCAAGGATCAGTGAAAAAGGAGGAACTGTTAAAACCTATAAATTAAATCGCGATTATACCGTAGACCTCAGTTTTACACTTAATGCCGGAGGTTATACCTGGTTTTTGATAGGGGGTTAAGGAAATGATGAAATCGGGTTTGATTGGTTTGCCTCTGTTGTTGATCAACTTTATAGGACAGGCCCAGCAGATTACTTTAAAGAATGACTTAATACAACGGACATTCTCCTATACAGATAAAACATGGCGTACCACAGCGTTCTCAGATATGAATGGAGACCGCACTTTGAAGGTGATCAGCGAAGAGTTTAATATTTTACCGATAGGCAGAAATCAGACGCTTTCAGTGGCAGATTTTACTTCGACGGTAAAGCCAAAGTTTTATAAAAAGGGAGATACCTCATTTTTAGAAATAAGCTATAAGCCAAAGCCAGTTGCATTGACAAATCCTGCTTGTCCTGACGAGTTGATTGCCTGTCATTTTGTGGTAAAGGGGCAACGATTTATCCGTAAAAAAATCAAGTTGTTATTTAACAAGGAAGCTACTGTTGATCGACTTGAAGTAGAGCGATTTATATCTAAAGGAGATCAGAGTGGTGGAGGCAGGGGCGAACCGGTATTTGTTAACAATACCTGGTTTTTTGGACTTGAATATCCTGCAGGTTATTCCAGATGTATGGATGGAAATTTTCCTGCCTCATTTGGACGTTATTATGATAAAGTTGGAAATTATAGTTTTATTGATCTTGAAGGAAGAGACATTGCACCTGGTTGTGCGCAAGGAACAATCAGGTTGATGCATTTTCCAGGATATTCCATTCCTAAGCAGAAACAATTTGAGATTTTAAGTAAAACCAGCGTAGCAGGTTTTACTTCCAAGAATGGTCAGGCAAAAAATGCGTTTATGCAATACCTTGCTACACTTTGGAAATCCCCACGCTCTTTTTTAAACTACAACAATTGGTTTGATAAAAGTGCAAAGAATCTGAAAGGAGAGGCCTTTGTGAACGTGTACAAAAAGTATAAGAAAATTGTTGAACCTTACGGGGTTAAAATTGATGCCATGGTACCTGATGATGGCTGGCAGAATAGAAATGGTATATGGGAACCTTTGCCTGATTTTTTTCCAAATGGTGATGCTGACCTGGCCTTGTTAGGTAAAAGGTTAAAAGAAGAGGGTACTGGTTTGGGGCTCTGGTTATCGGTAAATGGTTATAACAACAATATAAATTGGGGTTTAAAAAATGGCTACCGGGAAGCGAAACGAAATTCTTATTTCAAGCAGTACAACAGGTATTATAGCCTATCTGCTACAAAATATAAGGAGGCCATATTAAAAAGAGTTCCTGAATTAGCTAAAAAAGCTAATTTGGTTTATTTTAAGCATGATTTTAATGAGTTGTGTGATCTTGACTCAGGCAACAATCACCCAGCTACAGATCGGCACGGGCATGAGGCAAATCTTGATGTTGCATTAGAGGTATTAACAGCGACAAGAAAAGTAAAGCCAGAGATTTTTCAGAATCTTACGAATTGGATCTGGTTTTCGCCATGGTGGCTTCAATACGCGGATTATCTATGGATGTTAGCCGGTGATGATGGAGTGAATGGTAATACCCCTGAAATTTCAACTAAGGCGATGTTTACTACAGATCGGGACACTTACCTCTGGCGATTATATGGCAATGAACAAGACAGACCCCTGGTGCCTATTTCGCGTTTAATGACGCATGGGATTCTTCAAACTTCAGTAAAGGATAAGGATATTCCATTACAGGACTGGATGGATTATGTGCTGATGCACTATGGCAGGGGTACCCTGCTTAAAGAATGGTATGTGTCAATAGACGCCATGACGACTGACCAATGGAAAACATTATGTGCTGTACATAATTGGGCAAAGAAGCATGAAAGGGAATTGAACAATGCCCAATTTGTTGGAGGAAGGCCAGATGAAGGAAACGTGTATGGCTATATTGGATGGGAAAAGGATAAAGCGGTATTAGTTGCCCGTAATGCTGGAGTTCATACTCAAAAATTAATTATTCCTTTTAATGCTGGAACAGGGTTCTATGGTGTTGAAGGTCATGATTTTAAATTAAACGTGGTTTATCCATACCGTGATAGTTATCCTGCTTCTTTTGTGTCAGGGAAACCAATGGAAGTTGAAATTCCCGGATACTCAACAATGGCATTTGAAATTGAAAGGGGAAAACCTGGAGTTTCCAACGTGCAGAACCAGCCGATTTTAAATGAGAAAACAATAAGAGAATCTGACGGCACGCTGAAAACGGTACTAACGGTGCCGGTAAATGTTAAAGGACGCTGTGATTTGCTTTTAATCGGTTATCCTGATGTGCCGGAGTTGTTTATTAATGGTGCTGAAGTTAAGGCTAGTCGTAGTAACAAGGCTTTATTGAATAATTTTGCTGGTTATGCCAGATCAGGTATGCCTAGTACTAAGGCGGTAGACTGGAAGATGGGTGCAATAGATTTATTGCCCTATGCCGGTAAGGAGTTGTTTATCACTTATGGCAAAGCAGACAAATTTGAGAGCCATATTTTGTACGAAGAGATTGTAGAAAAGAAAAATAAGGCTGTGGGGAAAAATGAATTACTGCCTGTTACCAATGATACCAGAAGGTATGTATTTAAATTACATTAATAATCAATGATTTACTTCAATTATAATAGGTCGATTAACCAATAACTTTTATGATGATAAAAAAAATACAATTCCTGCTTTTGATTGCCTTACTGTGCTCAGTAAGGGTATTGGCCGGACATGAAACGAAAAGTGATAATCCCGTTATTACTAATCAGTTTCTAACGGCAACATATAGCGTTAAGTCCAGAAACCTGGAGGTCATCTTTAAGTCGGGCAATAAAACGTTCCTGAAAAATGTGATTCCAAATGGTATCAATGGAACGGTAATTAAGACAAATATGTCTAGTCCTGCCTTCGGTAAGGGGGATGCCTTGATTTTTACAACCGCTGATGGAGGCTCGATATCATTTACCTTGTATGCGTCACAACCTTTTCTGTTTGTAAAACAAACTGTAAAAAATGCTGGAAATGGTACAGTTGATATTCAGAAGCTTAATCCGGTTTCTTTTTCAATTGACCTTAACAAAGAGGCCTCAAAATTAAAGACCTTAGGAACGGGTGGCTTACTTGATGTGGATAAAAATCCTGGTAGTTATGTGTTTTTGACTACTGTAGATCCGGCTACGCGCAATGGAGTTGTAGCAGGTTGGTTGACTAATGAAAAGGGTAGTGGTGTATTGTTTTCTGGTATTCATAATAACCAGGTTGAAATAAAAGCACAAATTGATTACGGACGTCTTCGTTTGGCTGCCGGAGCTACTGAAGCCACTGAAACCTTGCTTATCGGGTATTTTGATGATGCTCGTTTGGGTGAAGAGAAATTTGCTGATGCGATTGCTAAGCAACAACATATCAAATTAAAGCCCCGCGCTGCTGTTTATTGCACCTGGTATTCCGAAAAAAATGGGGGTGCGGGCACAGAGTCTGAAACCATTAAATTAGCCGGTTTTATTAAAGATCAATTGAAACCTTTTGGACTTGGTGTGTTACAAATTGATGATGAATGGCAAGCAGGAGGCAAATATAATGGCCCTCGTAGGGGCTTTGATCGGGTGAATCCAAAGGGTGGTTATCCTGCAGGAATGACAAAGACTGCTGAGGCTATAAAGGATGCTGGTTTGACTGCCGGAATATGGTGGATGCCTTTTAGCCGTAACCATCAGGATCCGGAATATAAAGATCGTCAGCACTGGTTTGCGCAGCGATTAAATGGGAAGCCTTATGAAACTACATGGGGCGGAACTTCTTTGGATCTTACTAATCCTGAAGTGCAGGATCATATCACTTATGTCGCAAAGAAAATGCAGAGCTGGGGCTATAATTATTTCAAGATGGATGGGCTTTGGACAGGAACGGTTACTGAGCAGGTTTACATTAACGATGGTTATAAAAATGATAGTATTGGAAACAATAAACCCTTATATGATCCTTTTAAAACTCAAATTGAGGCTTTTAGGGAGGGGCTGAAGCTTATTCGTAAGGCTACAGGTGAAGATATGTTTCTTTCAGGATGTTGCGTGAGCCAGAACATGAGGTCATTTGGTGCTTCAATGGGCTTAGTGAACTCGATGCGTATTGGTCCCGATTTTAATCATGACGGACAAAGTATCCGTACCGGTGTAATACGCGCATCAAGGTTATACTTTTTAAATGGAAAGGTTTGGTGGAATGATCCTGATCCTTCGATGATCCGAGAAGCGGGTAAATCAACTGCTGATGGTGCGGCAGGCGGAATTGGGAATTTAACAAGGGCGCGTTTGCTGCCTTCATTTGTTGCTGTTTCGGCGCAATTTTTTCTAAGTAGTGATTGGCTTCCGGATTTGCCGGTAGACAGGCTGGAAATTATGAAGCGTTGTATGGCTTCGCATACCGGAACTGCACGCCCGGTTGACGCCTTTGATAAATCACTTCCTTCTGTTTGGTTGGCCACAGACAAAAAGTCTGGCACTGATCGTAATGTATTGGGCTTGTTTAATTGGGACACCAGCGTGCAAAAGATTCGCACTTCATTGAACTATGCAGGATTAAATGATAAAATGCATTATTATGCCTTTGATTTCTGGGCAAACAAACCACTTCAGGATATTTATAGTTCGATTGAAGAGGAACTTCCTTCAGAGTCATGTAAGATAATAGCCCTACGTGCCAAATCAAATCATCCTGTTGTAGTTTCTACCTCTCAGCATGTAACTCAGGGTATGATTGATCTCCAAAAAGAAGAATGGAAAGGTGAAACACTTTCTGGAACAAGTAGTCTCATTGCTGGTGATCCTTATGAAATGCGTATTGCAGGAATGAATGATGGCGGAAACTGGAAGTTAAACAAAGCTGCAATCGTTGGAAATAGTGAAGGAATAAGCATTGAAGTGTTACCCCAATCAGAAAAAGGATGGGTGAGGGTAGTCATTAAAAGCAACGAGAGCAGGAAAATAAAGTGGAATTTGAAATTCACGAAATAGAAATTATCTAAGTATAAATATGATGTCTTTTGTTTTTTTTAAAAAAGTAAGTACAACTATTGTCGGTATATTATTCATTGCGACAGGAGTTTTTGCACAGGAAGAGAAGCTAAATAATGCTGATTCAGTAGCTTTTAAAGCGATCATTTCTGGCTTAACATTTCCTGATAAAATAGGTCAGGGTACAAAGCGATTAAACCTCCCCAAGGTTGGTTCTGGCTATGAGCTTTCGCTTTATGGTTCAAGTAAAAAGCCAGTTATTGATGTGGATGGAAAGGTGTATCAGCCCTTAACCGACTGCGAAGTTCAATTGGTATTCAAGTTAAAAAACAAAACGAATAGCCGTGCTTATGAATTTCCTCATGCGATTAAAGTAACGGGGCAGTTTCGTCCGCAGTCGGGCGTAAATAAGCAGCCTTTTGTAATTCCTTCCTTGCAGGAATGGAATGGCGGAAATGGTAGTTTTAAATTATCAGCTAACAGCAGAATCATTGTGAGTCCTGAAGCCAAAAAGCTTTTAGCTCCTGCAGCTGACATCTTTTTGAATGAGCTTAAGGAATTAACAGGTCATTCGGCTCTGACTATTGCCACGGGTAAAGCAAAGCCAGGGGACATTGTACTGAGTATTGATCCTACGCTGAAAAACTTCGGAGAGGAAGGCTATGTGATGAATATAGATCAGACGGTAAACATTAGTGCAGCTTATTATAAAGGTGCTTTTTGGGGCACAAGGACTGTTTTGCAGCTATTGGAACAAGATCCGGCACATAGTCGTATTGTTAAAGGCAAGACTCACGATTATCCGAAATTTGAAGTAAGAGGCCTGGTACTGGATGTTGCACGTAAGTTCTTTACGCTTGATTTCCTAAAGCATTATGTGAAAATGATGGCCTACTATAAAATGGGCGACTTTCACATTCACTTGAACGACAATGGTTTTAAGCAGTTTTTTGGAAATGATTGGAATAAAACTTACTCCGCATTCAGATTGGAAAGCAGTACTTATCCGGAGTTGACAGCTAAAGATGGACATTATACTAAAGCTGAATTTAAAGAATTACAGAAAACAGCTCAATTGTATGGTATGCGTGTTATTCCAGAGATTGATGTGCCTGCCCATTCGCTTGCCTTTACCAAGGTGTTTCCTGAGATCGGAAGTAAGGCTTATGGAATGGATCACCTGGATATCAATAACCCTAAAACTTATGAGGTTATAGATAATGTTTTTAAAGAGTATATAGCAGGAAAGGATCCTGTTTTTGTTGATCCTGAGGTGCATATTGGAACTGATGAGTATGCAAAAAAGGAGGCAGAAGGTTTTAGGAAATTTACCGACCATTATATTCGCTTTGTACAGGGATTTGGTAAGAAAGTACGCTTATGGGGTGCATTAACACATGCACAGGGCAATACGCCGGTAACCTCTTCAGGGGTGACCATGAATGCCTGGTACAACGGTTATGCGGATCCGAAAGAAATGGTACGTTTAGGATACGATCAGATCAGTACACCAGACGGATTGTTGTATATTGTTCCGGCTGCGGGCTATTATTATGACTTTTTAAATGTTAAGCGCTTATACGAAAGCTGGGAGCCTAACCAGATCGGTAAAGAAGTATTTCTGATGGGGCATCCTAAAATAAGAGGAGGAATGTTTGCGGTATGGAATGACCATGTGGGAAATGGAATCACGATGAAAGATGTGCATCAGAGGGTTTTTCCGGCAATGCAGGTACTTGCGGAAAAGATGTGGACCGGAAAAACTGATCAGTCTAATTGGGATGCTTTCGCTAAAAATAAAGTGAATATAGGCGAAGGACCGGGACTTAATATGCGTGGTACTGTTGACTCGCCTACTGCAGATGGCCTGGTTTTAAAGGATGATCTGACTGCTAAGGGAGGTAACCTAAACGGAAATAAATCCATTGAATTGCCACTTAAAGAAATCGGCTATCCATATTCTGTTTCGTTTACTTTGAAGCCTGCACAAGGAAATAAAGGGGATGCAATTCTTTTTAAATCGGAAAATGCAAAGGTATTTATGCAACAAAACGATGGATTGAGAATGGGCTTTAGTCGTGAGAATTATACTGATCTTTTTGAATTTGTATTTGCCGCAGATAAGAGCTATAAGATTATGCTCACAGGAAATGAAAAAGGTACATGGTTATACGTTGATGGAGCACTGGTTCAGAGAATGGAGGGCAAAAAGTTAAGCTTTGAAACTACAGATGGTAAAATTAGTCGAATGCAAACCCTGGTGTTCCCTTTACACCATATAGGAGATACAAAAAATGGCTTTTTCGGCATGATTTCGGATCTTAAGGTTTATAACAAGCGTTTGAATGAATCAGATATTGCTGATTTAAATAAAATTTAGAATGTATGGTGGTTGAGTTATTCAGAGCAATAAAATGTCGATAACGGTCAAATTAGCATCAATTTGGGGAGTAGAAAACCAATAGATTTGAATTTGTTAACCACAAGAAACCAAAACCACAAGAAACCAAAACCAGATGAATTTAATCGATGTAAGAAAACGCATGAATGTTAAAATAATGCTACTGATGTTATTCGTAGCATTTAATTTCTCTGCCAAAGCGCAATGGAATTTTAGTACGGATTACTTTAAAATCCATATTAACAATAAAGGATTTATTACCAGTATGAAAAATATCACGGTTGCCCCCAATCGGGAATTTAGCCCTGCTGATAAACCTTCTCCGTTAATGAGTGTTTATGATAGCAAGAAAAATGTTTATTATAAACCAATCAAGGCGATCTATAACAAGAGTAACCAATCTATCACACTAAACTATCCAAACGGTTCTCGTGCTAAAATCTTGCTTTTGGCTAAAGAAAAATATTTTAAATTAACCTTGCAATCGCTTAGCCCACGCAATGGAGTTGATGGTGTTCAATGGGGTACACTCCATACGAATATTACCAATTTGTTCGGTGAAATTATTGGTGTGGCACGTGACACGAGCGAAGTTCATAACTACGCCATTGGCATGCTTGCCCTTGACGACAATACACTTGGTGGAACATCTGAGACCGTAGCTGATGCAGCTCCTTTTCAATATGTTATCCATACGCCGGATGCAGCGCGTTTTCCTTTACCCAATAACTTGCATGAAGGACAGGTTTTTTCACTTGGTGGTGATGGAATTAGTGATGTAGCTTTTTACGCGCATAAAGAACCTTATTACAGAATATTATACGGGAATACCGCTATGGTTGATAATAAAGGAAGAATCTCCATCAACTATCATTCAAGAGACAGGACATTTAAAAGAGAAGTCTATTATTCGTTAATACCGCATATGTCTGCAAATACGCCAAACCACATTGAGGTCCAGCCATTGCCAGGTGTAGATTATATAGGATCGTCGGTTGCCTTATGGGGAAGCCCGGACAGCACAGCATTGATGGATGTCATTCAGACTGTTGTGTTGAAAGAAGGATTGCCATATCCTACAATTAATGGTAAATGGGTGAAAGATCCAGCCGCCTATGTGCCGGATGCGCTTACTGCAGGAGGATTGTACGATAATGTGATCTCCTATGCTTCCAGAATGGGTTTTAAGGCAATAAGTTTATATGATCAGGGATTTTTAAAGGCTAATCGCGGCAATAATGGTTATTTAGATGGACCGAATTTTGAGAAAAAACCCTTGAAGTTAACATCCGGAAATAAATCGCATAAGGAGTTTTCAGAAATGGCTGCAAAGTATGGAATCACAATTGGAAGGACGCCAATTACCAATGCTTTGGCTCCTGGAACCAAAGATGCAAGTCCAATTCCAAGCGACAGTCTTTGTTACCAGCAAAAACGGGTATTGATGAATAACCTCAGTTCAACCGATACCATTATTATCGTAGACGATCCTAAGCATCTTGAGGAAATTGGAAGCTGGCAAGGGCATGTTAAAAGCCTGAATATGGTTAAAATAGGAAAAGAACTGATTCATTACATGGGCATTTCTGATACAAAACCCTACAGACTTTTAAAAGTAAAGCGTGGATATTGGAATACTACACCATCAAGCCATAAAGCTAAGGATGATGTTTTGAAGCTTCAGGTAACTATAAATTACGGATATGATGGGGTAATTCCAAATATGGAATTGCAGGATAAAATTGCTGAACACTATGCCGATGTTTGTTCCATCAATGGATTGGGATATTACGATTTTGATGGGCAAGAATTTTTGTTTAACAATGGACATGGCTATTACTCAACAAAGCGGTTTTTCCGTAAAATGTTCGAAAGGGCAGCAAAGAATGGTATTCCTCATATTCGTTTTACGGGTGCTACTTTATCCGAAGGCTCATGGCATTATCAAAGTATCTGGAATGTTGGTGGAGGGAAAAACCTATACGATGCAGACACCAGAGAGTGGGGCAGCAGTACGAGTCAGGGTAAAGACCTTAAAGATGTAACTTATTCTAATTATTTTCCAGTGGGTATGGGTGGAAACTTTCCGATCAAAGCCAATTCAACAGTTGAACAATATGAGCATATTCAGGCTATTTCTGTTGGGGTGGGATCAACATACAGTATGACTTTAAATCAGAAGGATGTTGAAAGTTGTCCTCAAAAGGATGCAATTTTTGATGTCATCAGGACCTGGGAAGATGCCAGGGCAGCGAATGCATTTCCACGTTTACTTAAGAAGCAATTGGAAGATCCTAAGAAAGACTGGACTTTACAAAAAATAGATAACAATAGCTGGACTTTATACCAGAAAATTAATGGTGCAAAAACCAACCCTGTAGTTTTAAAAAGGGCTAAAGGGTATTAATCTCTTTGCTATCTCTTTAAGAGAGAAGTTTCAATTGTAGCTCATGGAATAGATAGTTTTAATCGCCAATAAATAATATAATGAAGACTTTTAAAGTAATTGGGAAACCTTTCTTTTTTTTAATGATGTTTACGCTGATTGCTAACATTTCCTTTTCCAAAGTCCCGGGGAAATTGGCTGAGCTCAAATCGCCTGATGGTAAGTTACAAGTTGTGTTTACTTCTGGTTCCGATGGGAGTATGTGTTATTCCTTAATAGCAGATGGTAAACTTTTGTTGAAACCTTCACGTATTGGATTAAATGTTCCAAAAGCTCCGGTATTTGAATTCAAACAGCCGAAGTCGGTTAAAAAAGTTTGGCGACCAGTTTGGGGTAAAAGAAGTTTGGTTAACGATACTTACAGAGAAATAGCGATTGTATCGGATATTTATACCATAAAAGTCAGGGCTTATAATGATGGAATTGCTTTTAGATATGAAGACGGACACTCTCCATCTGAATTGACGGAATTTAATTTTGCCGGAAATTATACCGCTTGGTATTATAATGGAGAAAACCACAATATCGGTCCCGAAAAATTGCAGGATGCCAAAGGTCTACGGAGGCCTGTTGTAACCATTAAAGCTGCTGAAAATCAATTTATGGCTATTCATGAGGCTAATTTGGAAAGTGGGGAGCAGTTGTTGTTGCAGCCGGTAGCTGGAAGTGCTTCGTTTCAGGTTCCTTCCAAAAGAGCAAAAGCCTGGCGGGTAATTATGTATGGTAGAACACCTGGACAACTGGTTGATTCTCATTTGCTGGAATTGTTAAACCCTGAACCGGAGTCAGGATATGATTTTTCCTGGGTTAAACCCGGGGTGGCACTTTGGGATTGGAGAATTAATGGGGCAGAAGTTAATGGATTTAAGTATCAGATGTCGCTCCCATCATGGAAAAGAATGATAGATTTTGCTGGTGCCAACAAAATTCCTTCATTGGTATTAGATGCCAACTGGTATGGTGCGGAATTTAATAAAGATTCAGATCCTTTAAAGGGAGGGAAAGCAGCTGATGTAAAGGAACTGATCAAATATGGTAAAGAAAGGGGAGTAGGGGTCTGGTTATACCTTAATGATGTAGGAGGAAAAGCATTTCCGATCGAAGCGATTATAAAACAGTATGGCGACTGGGGAGCGGTAGGTATTAAATACGGATTTATGAGCGGTAGTTTCGAGGAAAAGAACATAAGAACCAGGCTGATCACGAAATTATGCGCCCAAAACCATTTAATGGTAGACTATCATGATGATCCGGTTCATCCTTACGGACAAATGCGTACATGGCCCAATGCGGTCACCCGTGAATTTTGTTTCGCTCAGTTAGACGGCCATCATGTATTTGATCCAAAAACATTTGTGACAACGGTGTTTGTGAATATGCTTGCCGGGCCATTAGATATGAATAATGGGGTGTTTGATATGGAACAAAAAGGCCGGGTGGATTATGGTCATCCGGTTCCTTCTACCATTGTTGCTGAAGCAGCACGAACGTTGATTACCTTTTCGGGTGCTACTATTATACCTGACATTCCCGAATATTATAACAAACATCCTGAACTATTCAAGTTCATTACGGCTGAAAAAATGCCATGGAAGGAAAGTAAAACATTGAGTGGTGAAATTGGGGAATACATTGTAATGGCTCGTAAGGCATCGACAGGAAAATGGCTAATTGGTGCAGCAACGAATGAAAGCGCTAGAGTGTTGCGGATTCCTTTGAGCTTTTTGGAGCCAGGAATGTATAAGGCATTGATCATAAAGGATGGGAAAAATGCTAGCTATTTGTCAAATAAAGAAGAATATGTAACTGTAAACACGAACCTTACACATAAGCAGTTTATTGATGTTGAACTGGCACCTGGGGGTGGGGCTTGTGTTTTATTAGAAGCAAAATAACATTTATAATAGTCAATTTAACGGTTGTAATTTTCCATTTAAATATTGAAACTTGATGGTCCGAGGAAATAAGAAAAATGATAATAACCGTTAATAGTGCCATGACCAATAAGTTAAATGATAATTTAATGAAAACGGATTTCTTGGATAGAATGGTATTGGGAACCGCTGGGTTGGGTGGTGTTTGGGGTAAGGTTGACCAGCAGGAGTCGATTAAGACGATTATTGATGCAATGGAGTGTGGGGTAAACCATATCGATACAGCTCCAGCTTATGGAAATGCAGAAGAACTGTTAGGTCTTGCCCTTAAGCAATGGTCTGGCAGAAAACCATTCTTAAGTACTAAGGTAGGGCGACTTAAGTCTTTCGGGGTTGAAGGTCAACATTATGATTTTTCGGCAAAGGGAATGAAGCGTAGTATTGAATCAAGCCTTAAGATACTCGGAAGAACGGAGGTTGATTTACTATTGCTACACGATCCTTTGCATGTGCCCGAAGCGGAATTCGAGTCTGTAGTGAATAATTTGATTGAGTTGAAGCGAAATGGGTATTCGAGATATATTGGCCTGGGTGGTAATGCGCCGGAGGGGTTTCTGCCTTATTTGCAAGCAGGTGTTTTTGATGTTGTAATGGAGTTTAACAAGTTGAATGCCAGTAATACTGAAAGTTTAGACACCATGCTGCCATTTTGTAACCAAAGCAAAACTACCTACTACGCAGCGAGTCCACTGAATATGGGATTATTAGGTGTCAGTTATTCCGCTTTTACTAATACTCCCCCCGAATGGTTAGCCAAAGAACAGGTTAACAGTGCGATTCGAATTCATGCTGTTGCACTAAAATATGGCATTCCACTCAGCGAGCTTTCCTACAGGTTTCTGCTGAACATTCCTTATGATTTTAAAATCGTTACCGGACCCAGCAATAGAACTGAATTTCGTGACCTCTTCAATTCTTTAAATCTGGGGCCTCTGCCCAAAGCCATATATAATGAGATTGTTCAAATTAACAAAAATGTATTAGATGAATCAGATAGATAATGAAATTTTCAATATCAAAAGGATCAAAATCCGCATTCTTGAGCAGGTAGCAGCGGTTATACCTTTTCAGGATGCAACAATGGGCCCCTTCCCACATTTTGGTATCTCTATTATTACCCTTGAAGATAATGATGGAAATATCGGGGAATCACCTGTTTATAATAGCTATCTGAATATTCTGGAAACCTGTTTGTTTCCAATACTTTTTCATAGTCAAAATGTCCCTTATCGGGAATTCTTTCCATTGCTATACTGGTCTATCAGGAACGAAGGCTTTAAAGGTGCCGCTTCAGCCCTTTTGGGACAGCTGGATATGGCTTTATATGATCTTGCTGCGAGAAGGAAGGGGATTCCTTTGCATCAATATATGGGCGCAGTTGAAAACGAGGTAAAGATGTACGGAAGTGGGGGGGGGACGAATTATTCCTTTGCTCAATTGGAACAGGAAGTGAATTTTTTTCTTGAAGCAGGAGTGGACTGTTACAAAATGAAAATAGGGAAGGATTTTGGGAAAAATATGAAAGAGGATATCACAAGAGTGAAATTTGTGAAAAATCTCCTTGGTAATGGGGTTAGACTGGCCGTGGATGCTAATCAGGTTTGGAACTGTACGGATGTATTCAATTTTATAGATGCCGTTGGGGAGGACAATTTATCTTGGATTGAGGAGCCTATACATTCGGCAGCTTATGATCTGATTGAAACCCTATGTAAGGCGACAAAGGTGACTGTTGCATATGGGGAGTCTGAACGGACATCAAAGATTTTTCCCACACTGGTGAACTGCGGCGTTAGACATCTGCAACCTGTTCCTACGCAAATCGGGGGGATAAAAGAATGGCTGGAAGTCAGAGATCTTTCTATAAATAAGAAATTAGATTTTTCTTCTGGTGGATATTCTCTATATTCAGCGTTCCTAATGGCAGCATCCAATGGGGTTGGGATGATAGAATACCTATATTCCATCATGTACGGACTGGAGAAATATTTTCTCGTATATCCATCTTGGCGGAATGGAAAGTTTATATTTCCAGATATTGCAGGCATACCAGTTCGAATTGATTGGGATAACTGCTATCGGGAGAATAGGATAATCAGGGAATTCAAATGGGAACAAGCGGATGTGCCTAGATACAAGCCTATTGTATCTATGTAAAATGAAAATAATTTGGATATATCTTTTGACTACTTCGATTATATAGTACTGGGAACATACATCCTGGTGTTGCTCATTATCGGTTTTTTTATGAATAAAAAAGGACCAGCCGGAGAAGATATATTTCTCGGTGGAAGAAGTCTGAAGTGGTGGCAAATCGGATTCTCGATGTTTAGTGCCAACGCCGGACCAATGATGCTCATAGGCTTTGCAGGTATAGGCTTTAGCCATGGGATGGTTGGAGCGAACTTTGAATGGTTGGCCTGGATATTCCTTTTAATGCTTTCGGTAATTTTTCTCCCCTATTATCTTAAATCTGGAATTAGTACGATCCCGCAATTTTTGCTAATCCGTTTCGGCAAAAGATCATATACCTTCCTTATTGCCTACAGCCTGGTTTCAGTGTTAGTGGTTTGGCTTGGAAGTGCACTTTATGCAGGAGGATTGCTGATTTCTTCAATTTTCGGCGTCTCAATTTATCTGCCGATAATTATTATTGCAGCAATTGCCACAAGTTTTACAGCTACGGGTGGTTTAAAAGCTGTCGTTCGAACGAGTATATTTCAGTCCCTTATTATTATCGTTTCGTCAGTTTTTCTGGTATTTCTTGGATTAAAAGAAATCGGTGGCTTGGATGCATTTATTGCGAAGACACCTAAAAATTATTGGAAGCTTTTTCTGCCTTCAGACAATGTTGAATATAGTTGGATAGCCATTGTGCTTGGCTATCCTGTAGCGGCTATATACTACTGGTGTGCAGATCAAACCATTGTTCAAAAGGTGCTGGCAGCTCAGGATCTTAAACAAGGGCAATATGGAACGGTGTTTATCGCTGTACTCAAGATCATTATGCCTGTTATTTTCATTATTCCTGGAATTATGTGTTATGTACTGTTTCGGGAAAGTGCACGTGCCGACAATGCCTATATCGTTATGGTCACTAAACTTATGCCCCACGGGCTTCTTGGTCTTGCCGTTGCGGCATTAATTGCTGCACTAATTGATACGGTTTCTTCGAGCCTTAATTCTTTTTGCACTGTTTTTACTTTGGATCTGGTTCCTTTATTCAAGGAACAGGATAAAGCGCAACAGATTCGTATGGGGAAATGGATTACCGTAGGAGCTGCAGTATTTGGTGTGCTTGTTGCGATTGGTTTTGCGAATTCAGGCAAGAATTTCTTTGAACTTACACAAGGCTTGGTTTCGATTTTTGCCCCCCCGCTGTCGGTAGTCTTTTTGGCCGGTATTAGTTGGAAAAGAATAAATGCAATATCAGTGGAGAGTGTACTGTATGGTGGAGGAACGCTTTGTACAATAATTGGGGCATGCAATGTTTTCAATTATCCATATGAAGGTTTTTGGCCTCATTTTCTAATGCTTTCATTTTATCTTTTTCTTTTTTTGGGGATTGTAATCGTTTTAATCACTTTGTTTTCTGCTAAGAAAGAAGATAAGCTTACTGATAGGACAATGATTCTTAGTGAACTGAGACTTCATAAAAATAAGAATTTGCGGGTAGTCTGGGGATTGCTTGCTGTAATTATGGTGCTTTTATATGTGTTTTTTAATTAAAAAATAAAATATGATCAAGATTTTAAAATTGTTTTTATTGTGTGTTTGTTTTGCTTCATGCGGGACATCTGAGCAACCCTTAGTTGTAAATAAATATAACGAGCATGTTTTTGTGGTCAATATTGCTCCTGGCGAACAGAAATTACAGGAGTATCTCAACTACCATAAAAAGGTATGGCCTGAGGTTGAAGCAGGGTTTAAAAAGGCTGGTTATAAACAGATTTCTCTTTATCGTTTTGATCATCTTGTGGTGATGCGAATTTTGGTAGACAAAGGTGCTGATCTTGATCAATTGGGCAAATTGTCAGAGTCTTACAGCCCAAAATGTAAGGAATGGAACAAGTTAATGGGAGCGTATCAAGTAGGTGTTAATGGTACAGCCCCCGATCAAAAATGGGTCGAAACTGAGTTGTTTTACGAATATTTGAACTAGTCCTGAAAGACGCTCCTATATTGTTTGGTGAAATCGCGAGGTGAAAGTCCTTTAACTTCTTTAAAATGTTTATTAAAATTTGAGATGTTATTATAACCGCTCATATAACAGGTTTCCGTTACATTGTGTTTGCCTTCCATCAGTAGTTTTGCAGCATGTCCTATTCTGATCTCTTTAATAAAATCTACAAGCGTCCGATTGGTTTTTAATTTGAAAAATCTGCAGAAGGCGGCTGTAGACATCGGTATAATTTCGGCCACATCATTCAGAGAAATGTCTTCCCTGAAATTCTTGAAGATATAGTCAAATACCCGGTTGATTTTTTTAGCCTCAGTTGAGCTCTCAAAAACGTTGTAGGATAAGGAGGAAAGCTTCCTGGATGACACGGAATGCGCAAGTAAATCCAGCAACTGAAGCATGAGTGAGGCACGATAAAGGCCTGTCTTATGAAGCATTTCCTTTAGGATTTCTCTTGCCTGTATTACAGTGTCGCCGGTGAATAAAATGCCCATGGAGGCATCAGTAAAGAGTTGTTTTAAGGCAAGGGTTTCAGGTTTCTCTAATAATTCTTTGCCAAGGAAATCAGGAAAGAAATGGACAACAATTGCCTCTGGATCAAGATCGTTTTGTACCGTGCCGTAATACTGCCAGCAATGTGGAAGATAGCTTCCTAAAAGAACCAGTTCAGTCCCCTCGAAGTCTTCAATGTGATCACCCACAAAACGTTTTCCCTTGCAGTTTTCCAACAATGCAATCTCAAAATTGAAATGAGATTTCAATGATGTATATTTCTTAATTTCAAGAATTTCAGATCTTACAGTGAAGGATTCTTCAGGGGGGAAAGTAAAGTTCTCGTATATGAATTGCATTCTATTTGGTCGTTTGTGTGTGGTGTTTTGCTGGTTAAGCTTTACTAAAGTTAAAAAAAAAAATCAAAGCTTGTAGCTTACGTGTTTTTTCACAACAAAAAATGTACAGTAAAAAGTCAAAAAAATACCGGTTATGGAGCTTAAATAAAGATTGCTGTGAATTTTGGGCAAAAAAAGCATCGATATTGAGCAATTTAAAGGAGGTAAAGTACCTCAGGATTCAGTTAATTTGAAATACATTTCAAATTCGCACACACACCACAATATGAACCACTGTTCTAACCAGTTAATCAGGATCACTAAGATCCTGATTATATTATTTAGCTCCCTGGTTACTGCTAAGGCACAAACCATCCAGCTTAAAACACGATATTCCACAATTAGCATTGATGGAAAAGGTTTTATTCAGTCGATTAAGGATCTTAAAACCAATAAGGAATATCATCCCAAAGGTTATTCTTCTCCGCTGATGAGTCTTTCAAATGATAAAACTGTGATTTATCCGGTAAAAGCCGTTTATGACCAGAAACAGAAGCTGATCGTGCTGAATTATACAAATGGTTCGATTGCGAAAGTAAAGGTTGAGCAGAAAAAGGAGTATTTCAGGTTTCAGTTGTTGTCGCTCTCAAAGGAGAAAGCTATTGACAACATCATCTGGGGGCCGTATAAAACAAATATCTCGAAGACTATTGGAGATGTCCTTGGAGTGGTTAGAGATGACGATTTTGCCATAGGCATGCTGGGCTTAAATGATAACACTACAGGGGGACCTCCTACGGGTGGAGATATGTCTTTCATGTATTATTTCATTCATTCACCTGATCCTGTAAAATATCCGCTCCCTCCACACCTTAAAGAAGGACAAACCTTTACCATTGGTGGTGATGGCATAAATGATGTCGCATTTTATTCACGGCCTGAGGAGTATTTTAGAATGAACTATGGGAATGGGGCAACGCTCGAACCTGCATTTGGTTCAGTTATCTGTATGCATTCCAGGGACAGAAGAAAAGAGCAAATGATACGTTTTCCTGTACTTCCGGATAATTTGGATGGAAAAGCGAACTCCGCGCGCTATCAGTTAGTGCTTCCAACAGATGCGGGATTCATAGGCTCAGCAATGGCGTTATATGCCTGTCCGGATTCACTAGGTTTGAAAACGATAGAGGAAATAGTCCTAAAGGAAGGCTTACCACATCCGGAAATAGATGGCAAATGGATCAAGGATCCAAAGAGTTATCGCCCAGATATAGCCTGGAGAGGTGTTCACGATAGTCTGATTACTTATGCGCATCGCCTGGGCCTGAAATCGATTCAGGACGAAGGTTGGGGCGAATATTATCCAAACCGTGCAAACAGATGGAATGGTAAGAAGATAAATTTCAAGTCAGCATCAGAAATGACCATTCCTGAATATGGTGCTTTGATGGAGAAGAACAACCTGCGGTGGGGGTTGCATACACTTTGTGAGTTTCTACAACCAGGTAATAATAGTGATGTTTCACCGGTACCTAACGACAGTTTGGCTATTATGCAGCGCACGGTCATAACTAAGGACCTTTCTGCAGTTGATACCGTCATTACGGTTGAGGACAGCGCTTATTTTAACGAATTTGGAGGTTGGGAAGGAAACCACACCAATGTGCTTAAAATTGGAAAGGAACTTATTGAGTATAATGGCATTACAGCAACCAAACCTTATACCTTTTTGAATGTTAAGCGCGGGTTTCATGGTACCACCCGGGGATCTTTTAAAGCAGGGACGACTATAGTTAAGCTTCAGCCCAACTGTTATCGCGGGTTTGCACCGGACATGAATCTTCAGGAGGTATACGGTGATTACTATGGAAAGTGGCTGACTGATGGTGGAATGGATTATATTGATTTTGATGGTTTGGAAAGTTGTATTTATCAGGGACATGGACAGTATTCATTCAAGCGGTTTTTTGGAAAACTTTTTGAGAGCTACAAGAAAAATGGCGGAAAGTACCTTCGGGTAATGGGTAGTGCAATAGGCGAAGGGAGTTGGCATTATATGAGTGTTTGCAATGTAGGCGGAGGAGACCATATGTTTAGTCCGGTATCCAACAAATGGGGGATTGAAGGAAAGGATATGCGTTATGTCTTTCAGAGCAGTTATCTTCCGGCTACTTTTGGAATTATCGATCTTGGTAGCGATTGGACCATGTATGATGCAGAAAATCTTCAAGCCAAATCCATTGGATGGGATGCAACTTACATGCTTGGCTTAAGTGAACGGGCTGTAGAAAATTGCAGCGAAAAGGATGCTATATTTAAAGCTTATCGTACCTGGGAAAATCTGAGAGAGGAAATGGATTTTTCCAAAATACTTAAAGAAAAACTAAAAGATCTGAATTATAAGTTCCATTTAGAGCAAACGGGCAAGAAGTCATTTGTCCTGTATCCTGTGCGTGAAAACCGTTTCAGAAATCAGGAGTTTACAACTAATGGTACATCATATGAATTGAAAAATGAATTTGACAACCAGCCACTTGAATTTGCAGTGAGAGTATATGCAGAAAAGGGTGAACAGGCAAATGGAATCAAAATTACCCTTCAAAATGGGAAGCAGTTATTGATTGACCGGAAGTTGTCTGACAGGGAGTTTATTATATGTAAAGGAAATTCGCTTTATATTGCAGATAAGTTCAGAAAAAAGCAGGAAGAGCTATTTGCTAATGTTAACCTGATATTGCCAAATGGCCAGTCACAGTTTACCGTGGCTGCACTAAATGAGAGCAATAAAAAGATAAAACTTGAGCTGGTAGTGAATACGATCGGAAAAGGTGAGGAAATTAAATAAATTTTTATCAATGAATTACTTAAAAACCGGATTGGTCTGGTTAATTATATTAACTGGTTTTCATTTAAATGCGCAAACAAGGGCTTTAGGTTTCGCTGAGGCGCTTGTTGGTCAGCTTAAGGGGCATGTTCGAGTTAGTATGACCCGATTTAATGGAACGACGCCGATTAAAACGAATAACTTTACTAGCGGTTCGTTGAAAACCGATGAGGGACTATGGCAATTGAATGTTAGCCAAAAGCCAGTTTTAACCGGCTCGGAGGAAGTAGATATACAAGCCGCCTTCGAACTGAAGCAAGGTATAGCGACGGCGACCGCTGTTGCTGTTTCATTCGATTTTGCAGGCTGGAAGCGGGAGAATTATGTGCTGGTGCCTGCTATAGTTTATAACGGCAACAGGTATAGGTCGATAGGCAATGGGTATAATCCTGATTACCCCATTGATATGTATTATAATCCAAAGGTGCCACTTACCATTTCTAATGAACCAAGACTTTCCATTGAAAAAGGGCAGTCATCAGTACTGGAGCTTCAAACGACAAATACGGCAACACCATCCATGTGTTTTTTCTCACCCGGAGAAAAAAAAGGTTTTATTGTATTGACTGAACAACAGACAGAAGTTGGGAACACAGGGCTTACCATAGCAGAAAATAAAGCTCAGGATAGTTGTAGTTTTACACTGAACGTTCCTGCAATGAGAAAATTGGCAGCGGGATTCGGTGATTTTCATAAAAGTGGTGATCTTGCTCCAAATTGGAAAGCCGGGGATAAAGTAGTCTTGAAGATGCGGGTGCTTGTTTTTGATGCTAAAAATATACCTGATCTGCTGTCTAAGTTCTTTAAAGTTCGTAAGTCATTGACAGGTGAAAATCAGCCACGAAATCAATTGCCTATGAGCCATTATTTAAACCTTGCCACTACAATCTGTAGCAATAATTTTATTACTGTTTCTACGGGGAGTTATTACAAGCCAGAAAACAACAGGGATTTTCAGTTGGGTTGGGTAAGCGGAATGATGAACACTTATCCAATGCTGGCTTTAAATGATGCTAAAGAGCGTACAAGGGTTGCCCAGGAGCTTGACTTTGTAGTTGATAAACTTCAGGGTAAAAGCGGTTATTTTTATGGAGGCATAAAGGAAACCGGCGAAATAATGACGGAAAAGGCTAATCCTCAATTTCCCGCAGTTCAGGCAATGGTCCGCAAAAATAGTGATGTCCTATTGTGGTTGATCAAACACCTGATGCTATTTAAGGCTCAGGGGCATGGCGGAGAAATAAATCGGGAATGGGAAACGGCAGCCAGAAAACTTGCCGCTGCATTTACCACAACCTGGAAAAAGCATGGGGAATTCGGCCAATATATTGTCCCTGAAACGGGAGAGATTGCTGTTTTCAATTCTACTGCCGGGGCGATAGCACCTGGAGGTTTGGCTCTGGCAGCCGATTATTTTAAAAATCCGGAGTGGTTAAAGGTTGCGGAAGCTGCAGCTGATTATTATTATAAGCGAGATGTGTTTGCACAGGGCCTAACAGGTGGCGACTGTGGAGATATTTCTCAGGATGCCAATTCAGAATCGGCTTTCGGTTTTTTAGAATCGTTGATGGCCTTATATCATTATACACAGGATAGGAAATGGCTCGAAAAAGCAGAGGTTCAGGCTGCACTATGTGCTACCTGGACAATTTCTTATGACCCTATTTTTCCTCAGAATAGCCAGATTGCAAAGCTTGGAGGGAAGATGGCTGGAGCGGTATGGGCTAGCATTCAGAATAAACATGCAGCTCCAGGTGCCTGTACATCGTCGGCGGATTATCTTTTCAAACTTTACAGGGCTACCGGGAATAAGTTATACGCAGATTTGATTCGTGATATCCAACACGCCCATGCCGAGGCAGTGAATGTTCCACCTTATCACCTGACCACCAATAATCTGCCAGGATCAAGTATGGAAAGAATTCAGCCTAGTGACGCCGAAGGCAGAGCGAGTACAGGTAATTTTATCAATACCAGAAACTCATGGACAGAAACAAATGGTATGTTGATGGCACTTGAACTTCCTGGTATTTATCTGCAAACAGATCGAAATAAGCTTGTTGTTTTTGACCATGTGGAGGCAACAATATTGAAGTCAGATGAAAAGGGTACTGTGGTTAGGATTAAAAATAGTACCCGGTTTGATGCAGATGTTGCTGTCTTCGCCGAAACCTTCGCAAAATCAAAAAATCCCCTTTCATATACAGCTTTTGTGAAATGGCCAAAAGTAAATGTCAAGGCAGGGGAGGAGATCAGTATGCATATTTCGGAGCTTGGTAAGTTGAGCAGGATTTATTAATACCTTTGAGGGTACCTCGCCCAAGTGATCCGAAACTGAAAGTGCTGATCAATGAATGGTTGAGTAAATAAACGTAGCGATGAAACCTAAACTACCTTTTCTTTTTTTTCTTGTTGTTTTAATGTTGACAGCTCTTTCAACAAAAACTAATGCACAGGACAACCTAAATTTTGAACCCTTATTAGGCAAAGTTGATTCTTCAGGTATTTTTTATTCGAATGATCACTATACCTGGTGCAGTAGTGTAGTCAAAGGTGAGGATGGTAAGTATCATATGTTTTATTCTCGATGGGCGCATGGAAAAAGACCACTTGACGATGATCCAATGAATTATATTTTCAATGGCTTTCGGGGCTGGTGCAAGTATTCTGAAATTGCACATGCGGTTTCCGATAATCTAAATGGTCCTTTTCATTACACTTCCACGGTCTTGAAAGGGGATGGAAAGGCTTCAAACTGGGATCGTTTCACAATGCATAATCCGCTGATTAGGAAGTTTGGTAAGTATTATTATCTGTATTATATCAGTAATTCCTTTGATCCTGCCTTTAGTGTGGATAAAAAAGTAAGTAAGGATTGGGCCCATTGGCTAAAGTACAATTGCACCCAGGCCATAGGAGTAATTAAAGCGAAAAGTATCAAGGATCTGCTGAGTGGTAACTATGAAAAACCGGCTGCACCTTTAATGAAGCCAGATCATATTAACACTTTTGAAGTAACCACCAATCCGACAGTTACGCAAGGGCCCGATGGACGTTATTATATGATGTATAAATCGAGGAAGCCAAATGTTGGAAATATGACTTTCTACATGGCTGTTAGCCATAAACCCGATGGCCCTTATAAAATGTTAGGGGAGGTTTTTACTTCTGCTGAGATGGCTTGTGAAGACCCTTGTATGTGGTTTGATAAAAAGAGGAAAAGGTTTTATGCTGCAGTTAAGTACTATTCGCATAGTAAAAAACTGGTGCCACAATTTGGGGCACTTGCTTTAATTACTTCAACGGATGGGCTGGATTGGAAAGCGGCAGCTCATCCATTGATCTCTTTACGTGAGTTGACGATGAAAGATGGGAAGAAGGTACCATTACAGCATTTGGAGCGACCTTTTGTTGTCACTGATAAAGATGGTCAACCTATAGCATTATTTGCTGCAGCTTCCATTAAGGAACCTTCAGAAGGCACGGACAATCCTCCTTTTGAAAATAATTCTTTTAATGTTAGTTTTCCATTAAAGTAAGGCCAGATTAAAATCAGAGAATAAGTCATCAATTTCGTTAGATTATCTATTTTAAATGAGACTTCAGTAAGCTATTTTTACAAGAAGTTTTTTAGAGTGTCATTTTTTTTCCATAACCTTATATCGTCTTACGAAATCGATGATATGTTTACTCAAGCAATATTAATGGATGAAGCCTTACTTTCTTTATTGGAATCGGATGATGAGAGCGGTCTTAAACTCATCTATGATCAATATTGGGAACAACTTTATCTGGCGGCATTTAGTATCTTAAGAGATGCTGATCCCTGTAAAGATATTGTGCAGGATGTGCTGTTACAATTGTGGGTTCGAAGGGCTGAAGTGAAAATCGATTCGTTAAAATCATATTTGTTTACAGCTGTTCGTTATAAAGTCCTCACTTACATTAAATCGGCAAATAATCGAAAGGTATTTATTGAGGATGGTGAATTGGAAAGATTGGCAGGTTTTGATTTAATGAAGGACCGGTTGAACGAGCAGGATGTTGAAAAGTTGCTTGAACAGGGGGTTGCCTTACTTCCTAAACGTTGTCAGGAGGTCTTTTTGCTAAGCAGAATGGAGTTCCTCAGTAACAAGGAGATTGCAAGCAGAATGGGAATCAGTGTAAAAACTGTGGAAGCTCAAATGTCTATTGCTTTAAAGCAATTAAGGATAGTAATGGGTGAAGTTCTTTTTTTAGCCTGCGTATCTTCACTCTTTTTAAACTAATTTTTTTAAAATTCTTTTAGGGGTTAGGTGGTTTTAATTAGACTTACCTATATGAACCTCACAATGATACTTTGGGATATGGTCGGGAAGTCGATTTAAACGAGGTAAAAGATGGAGTAAAGGTCAGAAACGTTGAACTGAGCGGGGAGGCCTATTTTGAAGTAGTAAAGAACGAATTACATCCCAGTGGGCGGACTTTATGTTCGACAACTGATGAGCTGAAATTTGAAATAAAGGAATTAACAATAAATTGACGAATAACGAATAAACAAAAAACCAACCTAACTAACCGAATCTTTAACCCTAAACCAAATTTAACTGCGAAATTGTTTTTGCGGGCCAACCTGTTGGTGCAAAGAACATGCGTATGAAAGAAAATACCTAAACGGAAGCGCTTAAATTAAGCCAAGAGTGGTGGAACACTCCTGGCTTATGGTTTAATGCTATCATCATGCCCGAATATGATCGGGAATTGCGTAAACAATTATTAATGAAAACCGCGGAATGCCAAACTATTGCTCAGACAATGGCATTCACGTCTTAAACTAATTTAAATGTATGAATTTTTACTTTAATAGCTTATGCAGGCCCCCGGCAGGCGTAGCTAAAATTTTGCTGGTAATGAAATTGATTATTATACTATTAACAGCTGGGATTTTGCAAGTTAGCGCAAATACCTACGGTCAGAGCGTGACATTGAGGACGAAGAATGCGACATTGGTGAGCATATTTAAAGAAATCCGGAAACAAACAGGCTATGATTTTATTTATAGCGATCGAATGCTGGAAAATGCCGGACCGGTTGATTTAGATATTCATAATGTTCCGGTAGAAGAAGCATTGAAAAGGGCATTTATTAACCAGCCTTTTATATACGAGATTGAAAAGAAAATAATCATAGTGAAGTCGAGGCCGGTAAGTAACCAACAACAGCGTGTGGTTACGGGTAAAGTAACTGACGATAAGGGGGAGACTTTAATTGGGGTAACGGTAAAGAGCCAGAAAACCAATACAGTGGCAAGTACTGATAAGAATGGAAGGTATTCCATTAAAGTGGGTGACAATGCTGATGTGCTGATTTTTTCTTATCTGGGATATGAAACCAGTAAGATACCGGTTTCGAATAAGGAGGTCATAAATGTTCAACTTAAAAGCAGTGTTAGTGAGCTTAATAATGTAGTGATATCAACCGGTATTTTTAAAAAGGTTGATAAAAGTTTTACAGGGGCCTCCACAACTGTTTCTGCTAAAGAACTGGAGCAGTTTGGTAATCGCAATCTGATTACATCGCTTCGCAACGTAGATCCTTCATTCAACATCATTGAGAGTAATTCATTTGGTTCTGATCCCAACCGCATACCTGAAATTCAAATCAGGGGAAATTCAAGTTTGCCCAATGTGGATGATTTACAAAATGAGAGTCGTGTTGCTTTAAACACCCCATTAATCATTCTTGATGGATTTCAATCCTCTCTGCAAAAATTGTTGGACATGAATGCGAATGAGGTGGAATCACTTACCATTCTGAAAGATGCTTCTGCTACAGCTATTTATGGTTCCAGAGGCGCAAATGGCGTAGTTGTGATCACTACTAAAGTACCTAAGGAAGGAAAACTTCGTATTACTTATCGTGGTGATTTAAACATCGAAGCACCTGATTTAAGCGCTTATAATCTTTTACATGCAAGAGAGAAGCTGGAATTGGAAAAAACCATAGGACTATATAATGGTGAAAGACCGAATTTTGATATACCACTTAAGCGTTATTATAGCTTTCTTTTAACTGATGTTAACAGTGGTGTTGATACTTATTGGCTATCAAAGCCACTCAATACAGGCGTGGGCCAGCGCCATAACCTACGTTTAGAAGGAGGTGATCAAGCTTTTCGATATTCTGCATCCATGCAATTAAATGATATTAAGGGCGTAATGAAAGGATCAGAGCGGAAAACCTATAACGGGACCATTAATCTGGCTTATACTTACAATAAAATAAAGTTTAGTAACAGCTTAATGATATCGGAGGGGAGTTCAGCAAATTCGCCTTATGGAAACTTTAATGATTACGTTAAATTGAATCCTTATTGGAAGGCCTACGATGAGAACGGACAGGTAATTAAAATTTTAGGCGATCCCGGAAATACGGATTACGTAGGTCGTTGGGCTACACTGCCAACCAATCCGCTTTATAATGCTACTTTGAATACTTTTGATAAGTCCAGTACTTCTGAGATCACCAACAATACCTCGGTTGAATGGCAAATTAACCAGGATTTAACGATGAGGGGGCGATTTGGAATTACGAAATCTGAGGTTAAAAACGACAAATTCAGACCAGCGGAACATACAGCTTTCGCTGATTATGGTGAAGCAGATATTTTCAGAAAAGGAGATTATAACTACGGGGTGGGAAGTAAATTGGCTTATGACGGGTCAGTCAACCTAAGCTATTCTAAAACAATTCGCGAAAA
This sequence comes from Pedobacter nyackensis, assembly GCF_900176505.1. GTDB lineage: Bacteria > Bacteroidota > Bacteroidia > Sphingobacteriales > Sphingobacteriaceae > Pedobacter > Pedobacter nyackensis. The sequence continues at coordinate 264,765 of NZ_FWYB01000004.1, forward strand.
ACATACTGTTTTTGGTGGGGTGGATTATAACATGCGCCAAAACAGATTTTCGGATTATGGTTTTCTTGCAGAAGGATTTACCAATTCAAATTTTGATTTTATCTCCATGGCACAACAGTATGCAAAGGATGGCCGACCTACAGGATCGGAAGGTTTGACAAGAGCTATTGGGGTTACGGGTAATGCAAATTATATTTATGATAACCGGTACTTCGTTGATGGATCTTTCCGTATAGATGGTTCTTCACAATTTGGTAATAATAAACGTTTTGCACCATTTTGGTCTGTGGGAGCAGGTTGGAACATTCATAATGAGGAATTCTTTAAAGATTTTAATGTGATTAATCGTCTAAAACTCCGTGGATCCTTAGGTCCTACAGGTTCGCAGAACTTTAGTCCTTATCAGGCACTTTCTTCTTACCGCTACTATACGGATGATCGTTACATCAACTCGAACGGTGCTTATTTAATGGGGTTGGGTAACCAGGACTTGAAGTGGCAGCAAACCATGAAATATGATGTGGGTGTTGATGCTGAATTTCTCGATAGACGCCTGAAATTAACCGCAGATTATTATATCCAGAAAACGAATGGTCTGGTTTCTTCTGTAAACCTGCCCGCTTCTAATGGATTCACCAGCTATGTTGAAAATATTGGCAAGCTAAACAACCGGGGATTTGAATTGAAAACTACGGCTTTCTTAGTGCGCAATTCGGCAGTTACCTGGAGTGTTACCATGGCTATGATGCACAATAAAAACAAGATTGTTCAAATTTCACAAGCATTAAAAGATGCTCAAATAGCCATTGAGAACTCTACAGGCGCTACTCCGAGTACATTGTTTAAGGAAGGATACTCATCCAATACGATATGGGTTGTTCCATCTTTGGGTATTGATCCAAGCACAGGTAAAGAACTTTATCTGGCCAAAGACGGACAACAAACCTACACCTGGAATCCGGCTGACCTTAGGGCCGCAGGATCAAATGATCCGAAAATCCAGGGTAATTTAAGTTCGATGGTTCGTTATAGAGATTTGTCGTTAAATGTAGCTTTCGGATATCGTTCAGGTGGACAACTTTACAACCAGACACTGATTAATAAAGTAGAGAATGCGGACTATGATTGGAATGTGGACGCCCGCGTTTATAACGACCGATGGAGAAGCCCTGGCGACATGGTTGAGTTCAAAAGCCTGATGGTTACAAGGGCTACGAACAAGACGTCGAGGTTTGTTAAGAATGAAAATACAATTAACTGTCAGAATATCAATTTGCAGTACAATAATGGCTATTTAAGTAAAAAATTAGGTGTTGAGGCGCTGTCAATTTCATTAAGTATTGCTGATGCCTTCTATTTCTCAACAGTAAAACAAGAGCGCGGAACACAATACCCATTCTCTAGACAATTTTCATTAAGCATTAATACCACATTTTAATAATTATGGATATGAAGACTTTAAAATATATTATTGTTGTGCTGTTGTTGCCGGCATTAACGAATACATCTTGTAAGGATTATTTGAACGTGAAGCCTAAAACTGAAATGACCCAGGAGGAACTTTTTTCCACAGAGGGAGGTTTTAAGGATGCGTTGAACGGGGTGTATATCCAAATGAAAGGAACTAATGTGTACGGTAGAGATATGACTATGACTACTATTGAACATCTAATTTCCAGCTGGGATGGGGATGCCATCATTAGTACGAAGGTTCCATATAAATTAGCTCATTTTAATTATACTGATGTAGATGCTGAAAGGTCGTTATCTGCTATATATGGTGCAGAATATAAGATCATTGCAAGCATCAATGCGATTCTTGATCATATTGATGAAAATAGGTTCGTTTTTAGGAGCCCTGGGGTATACGAGACTGTTAAAGCCGAATGTCTGGCTATGCGAGCGTATTGCCATCTCGATATCCTGCGCTTGTTTGGTCCTATTCCAACTGATGTCAATACCGGCAATAAACTGGCTTATGTAATTCATTTGTCTAAAACGCCGAATCCACTGTTGTCATTTGCCGCTTTTCAAGAGGCCTTATTAAAAGATCTGGACGAGGCAGAAAGATTAGTGAAAGATATTGACCCGATTGTTAAAAATATAGCCCCTACAGACGCCTATTTTGCCAACCGTAATTTGAAAATGAATTACTATGCGGTAAAAGCATTGCAGGCACGTGCTTATTTGTGGTTCAATAATAAAGGAAAGGCCTATGAGTGCGCCAAAATGGTTATTGATGCTAAGGACAGTAATGGTAATCCTATGTTCCGTTTAGGAAAGCTGGCTGACATGAGCGCTAAGGATTATGTGTTGACTTGCGAACATATTTTTGGCCTGCATGACTTTGCTTTATATACTAAGTACAGTTCTCTATACGCTAATGGCTCCCTGAGAAAGGGCAGCGACAATTCGATTATTAATTCACAGCTTTATGGTAATACCGGCACCGATATTCGTGAGGCTAATCTTTGGGAATTAATTACTTTGCCCCAAAGTGTACTACAGGGTTATGTTTTAAAGAAATATAAAGTTGATGAATCTGGGACAAATTTTAAGCAAATTCCTTTATTGCGTATTAGTGAAATGTATATGATCGCTATCGAAACGGGACAAGCTGCTGATGCCCAGTTGTTATGGACGACCTTTCGTTCTGCACGCGGTTTGCAACAAAATACTTTGCCAGCGGATCCTGTCCTGATTCAAAATGAATTGCTTAAGGAATATCGTAAAGAGTTTTATGCAGAAGGGCAGGCATTTTTTGCTTATAAACGGTTGAATGCAGCACAGGCAAATGTACTATTCGTTCCGGGGGAAGCAACACTTAATTATTTAATTCCAATGCCTAAAACGGAAGCAAATTAATGTTTGATATGATGAAGAAACTAAAATATTTTTTAGTAGCTATGGTTCTGATGGCCCTGGCTTCTTGTAAAGAGGATCCTTTCTTATTTAGTGAGATGGCAACCTTGCAGTTCGGACCTCCGGCATCGGCTATTTATGATCCAGGCGCTAATGATGCTGGTGCCCTTAGAACTTATACTTTTTTTTACAAAAATGCGGATACCCGCATGGATACGCTATTTTTTGATATTTATGCCATTGGTGGGGTATCTTCAAAAGATCGTAGTTTTAAACTGGAACAAATACAGGTTGAAGGTGTAAACAACGCGGTTGCGGGAACTCATTACATTTCATTAGATGATCCGGCTGTCAGTAAAAATTTTGTCATTAAAGCTGGCCAGATTCATAGTTTGGTTCCAGTGATTTTGTTACGGGATGTCTCTTTAAAAACGTCTGATGCGGTACTTAGGTTTAATATTGTTGAAAACGAAAACTTTAAGAAGGGGGAGGCCAAGTACTTGTGGCGACAGGTAGATTTTACCGATCGAATCAATAAACCAGCGGCCTGGTCTGGGTTTTTTCAAAACACATATTATGGCAAGTATAGCGCGGTAAAACATAAATTTATGATGGATCATACCGGAGAGCTTTGGGATCAATCTTTTATGAGTGAACTTCAAAATGGAGCTGCTCCTGATCTAAGCCGAATTGTCTATTATATGTCAGTTATTAAGCAGGCTTTGATTGATTACAATAAAGCCCATCCAGGCAATGCACTTAAAGACGAGATTGGTGATTTGGTTGCATTTCCATAATTCTAAAGATTATATCATGAAATATATATATACAATATTAAGCCTGACAATAGCACTTTTTATTTTCGGCTGTTCAAAGGATAAAGGTAATTATGACTATGTCTCCAAAGAAGTTATTACCATTAACGGCATAGAAAGTGCCTATACGAAAATTGCTGCGGTGGATAGAATTACTGTGGATCCGGAGGTCTCTTCTACGGAGAAAGATGCTGATTTTGAGTGTTTTTGGGGCGTTTATGACAGCCGTGTTTTGGGTGTGCTTGTAATTGATACAATTGCTAAAACCAAAGCCATTGATTATCAGATTTCCCAAAGTCCTAAAGACTGGACATTGGTTTTTGGTGCAAAAAACAAAAAAACAGGTGTTTCTAAATACGTTATCTCCGTTTTAAAAGTTGGCACCCAATTCTCTCGCGGGTGGTATGTTTTAAAAGACGACGGGGGTCAAACAGATCTCGATTTGTTCAAGTCCTCAGTTGGTATTGTTCCTGAAGATAAAGTTGAAAATGTTTATAGTGTAATAAATGGTAAAAAACTGAATGGTAAAGCATCACTTCTTAATTTTCAATTTAACTATAGGACAAACCCTACCGGAGCATATACTACTTTTCGCTCTTTATATTTAATGAGTGATAAGGATGTCAGCGTAGTGGATATTAGTTCTCTTAAGGAATTAAACGATTTTAACCACCTTTTTTACGAAGTACCTGCAACTAAAGCACCAGGTATTATAACCTGGGGAGCTCTTGGAGGTAATTATATTGTTAATGATGGGCAGCTTCACTCCCTTAATGCTAATTTAACAAGCAACACAGGGCATTTTGGAGCGAGAAGGGTAAAGGATGGTGTGAACACTCCATATAAGTTGTCTAAATATTTCATGATGGGGAATGGGCAAAATCCAATTTTCTTTGATGAAATGAGCAGTTCTTTTGTTTCTTGCGCAGCTAGTCCTACTGTGCTAAACCTGCTTACAGACGGCACCAACACTATGATTAGTGTAAACAATAGCAATAAGAACTTATTGTTTATGGGGACAAAAACAGCTTCTCCTTATACCGGATATGCTATTTTACAAGATAAAACCAATCCGGCTATAAAGTTACTGTCGTCTCTTACACCTGCATTTCCTAAGCTTACTATAGGTAGCGAGACCATAAAAGTTACTGACAAGCTTTATAATGCCACTAATTATACTTTGATACTTGATGATGAGAACTTGCTTTATTTTACATTAGGTAATCAGGTTTGGTCTAGAAACTTATCAAATCAAAATGAACAGTTGCAATTTACCGCACCAGCTGGTGAAGAAATCACCTTTATTCGTCATAGAAAATATGCTTCAACAGTGCAAACAGAGGCTCCTTTCAGATACAATTATGTAATGATAGGTACTAAAATCGGAGCTAATTACAAGGTACGTATGTTCACAAAAACATCGGGTAACCTTTCTCCTGCTCCGGAATTTACGCTTGAAGGAAAGGGTTCTGTAGGAGATGTGATGTATATATCACCTTCAAATTCTGTTTACCTTAATAATTTTTAAAACAACGAAAGCTCTTTAAATCATAGATTTAAGGAGCTTTTTGGAAATGGATTTGAGTAGAAATAAATAATGGAAAGATTTTTTTTTAAATTCTTTTAGGGGTTAGGCCTTTTTAATTAGACATATGTATATGAACCCCTTAATGACAGATATTGAATTCAGAGAACTGGCAACAAAATGTCAGGAAGGAATTGCTACTGAGGAAGAGCAAGCAGCTTTTGATGAAGCTTATCAGTTACTTCTTAATAGGCACCCTTCATGGGATACTGAGCGTATGGGTGAGAAAAATGCTTTGCGCGAAGAAATATACGAGGGGCTTGTTTCTCGTGTGAATAAGCATAAGGCAAATCATAAGGTATATTCGATAGCCCGATATATGTCGGCTGCAGCAGTTCTTATCATAGTCGGGGTCGCTGCTTACCTTTTTCTGAATAAATCAGACAGGAAGGAGCAGTCCCTTGCGGCCAAAATTGTTCCGGGAACAAATACTGCAACATTGACTTTGGGAGATGGCCGTAAGATCAATTTAAGTGATGCTGAAAATGGAGCTTTAGTTGAGCAAACTGGGATTCAAATTACCAAATCAGCTGATGGCCAATTATTATATAAAGTAGAAGGTACAGAGGAGGGAGTCGATCAGTCAAAAATCTCCTATAATACGGTGGAAACACCAAAAGGTGGACAGTATCAGATTATTTTGCCTGATGGGACTAAAGTATGGCTTAATGCGGCTTCTTCTTTGAAGTTTCCTTTATCTTTTGCGTCCTCGGTAGATCGTAAAGTTGAGTTGAATGGGGAGGCTTACTTTGAGGTGAGAAAAGATAAATCTCATCCATTTAAGGTAATCAATGAGGGCCAGGAAGTTGAAGTCCTAGGTACTCATTTTAATATCAATGGTTATAAAGATGAAGGCGCTATCAAAACCACCTTATTAGAAGGAAGCGTGAAAGTGAGCTCTACTTATGGAGTGAATTCTGAGGAGGTAATTATCAGATCCGGAGAGCAAGCCGTATTGACTAAACGTGGTATCGAGGTTGTTAAAAAGGATATTGAGCAGGTAGTCGACTGGAAGAATGGTGACTTTATATTCCAACAAGAGAGCCTGAAAGATGTGATGAGTAAAATCGGTAGATGGTACAATGTGAAAGTTGTTTACGATCAGGATGTAAATCAGAAATTGACTTTTAGCGGACAGATGTCGAGATCAAACAGCATTTTTGAAATCTTAAAAAGTCTGGAATCGACCGATGAGATAAAATTTGAAATAAAAGAATCAACAATAAAAGTGACAAATAAGGATTAAAGAGTAAAGAACAAAGAATCAACAAAAAAACTATATAACCTAACTAACCGAATTTTTAACCCTAACCAAGTTTAACTGCGAAAATGTTTTTGCTGGCAGCCTGTTGGTATAATAAAACATGCGTATGAGAAAAATTACTTAACCTTTATATGAAAGCATAACATAAATAAGCCAGGAGTGGTGGAACACTCCCGGCTAGCCATTTAATGTTATTTCATCATGCCCGAATGTAATCGGGAATTGCGTAAACAATTATTTAATGAAAACCGTGGGATGCCAAACTACTTCTCAGACAATTGGCATTCACGTCTTAAACTAAACCAAATGTATGAATTTTTACTTTAATAGCCTATGCAGGCCACGGGTCGGCGTAGCTAAAATTTTGCTGGTAATGAAATTGATTATTATACTATTAACAGCTGGGGTTTTGCAGGTTAGCGCCACTACCTATGGTCAGAGTGTTACATTGAAGACTAAGAAAGCCACCTTGGTAAGCATATTTAAAGAAATCCGAAAGCAAACCGGTTACGACTTTATTTATAGTGATCGAATGATGGAAAAAGCCGGACTTGTTGATTTAGATTTCAATAATGTCTCGGTAGAGGAAGCGTTGAAAAGGGCGTTTATGAATCAACCTTTTATATACGAAATGGAAAAGAAAATCATTGTCGTGAAGGCCATGCACACCGCTAACCAACAACAGCGTATCATTACAGGTAAAGTAACTGATGATAATGATGACGTTTTAGTTGGTGTATCAATAAAGAGCCAGAAAACGAATACGGTAACAAAAACTGATAAAAACGGGAAATACGCCATTAAAGTAGGTGACAATACCGATGTACTTACTTTTTCTTACATAGGATATGAACCAAGGACAATGAAAGTTTCAGATAAGGAAATTATAAACGTTCAGCTTAGATCAAGTGTGGGTAAACTAAATGACGTCGTGATTACAGGTACAGGTATTGATCGGAAAAAGGACAGTTTTACCGGGGCTTCAGCTACATTTTCAGGTGCAGAACTTAAACAAGTGGGTAATAATAATATAATCGCGAGTTTAAAAGCATTAGATCCTGCTTTTATTCAAATTGATAATGATCGAATGGGATCTAATCCTAATGCGTTACCTGTTATTGAACTTCGGGGTAAAACAACTGTTGAAGCTCTTTCTGTAAAAGACCAGTTTGGAACAGACCCTAACCAGCCTTTGTTCGTTTTGGATGGCTTTGAAACCACTTTGCAAACTATTATTGATTTGGATATGAATCGTGTTGCATCTGTAATTATCCTTAAGGATGCAGCCTCTACAGCATTATATGGCTCAAAAGCGGCAAACGGTGTTGTTGTAATTGAAACCATTAAGCCAAAGCCAGGCAAAGTGACCTTTTCTTACACTAATGATTTAAGAATCGAGGGACCGGATTTGTCGGTTTATAACATGATGAATGCTGCAGAAAAGCTTGAGTTTGAAAGACTTTCAGGAAGATATAAAATAGACGACGTCTTGGCGCAGATCGTGTTGGATTCGACCTATTACTCACATTTGGGGTATGTTGCCCGAGGAATAGACTCTTATTGGTTAGCTGAACCTGTTAGAAATATAATATCCCAGAATAATTCCATTATGGCAAGTGGCGGTGATGAGTCTTTGCGTTATGGTGTAGGGTTCAATTACAAATCTAATCCTGGTGTAATGAAGGGTTCTGGTCGTAATTCTTGGGGGACTAACGTAAACCTTCATTATAGAAAATCGAAAGTTAATATTACCAACTCACTGTCAATAGGTGGTGATTATAACACTGAATCACCTTATGGCAGTTACATTTCTTTCGTGAATACCAATCCTTATTACGAAAAGGATCCTACCAGATCCTTTTTAGATAAGCCAAAGGGGCACCAAACTTCTATCACTTTAACCGAAAGAACAGTTTCAAATCCACTATATAATGCCTCATTACCTTTTAAAAGCGAAGGACAAGCAATGACGCTTACGAACAATTTATCTGTTCAATATGATTTCCTTCCTAAATTTAGACTGAATGGAGGTTTTTCTGTATCAAAGGGAGCTTCGGAGTATGATGCCTTTACATCGCCTGATCATACAAGCTTTGCCAGTACAGAACCTATCCTGCGAGGTAAGTATACAAATTCTAAAACTAACAATTTTTCATATAGTGCAAATGCCCTTTTGTCATATGGTAATGTAATTGGGAAGCATTCAGTTACTATCAATCTTAGAGGCCAGCTAAGCAATAACCACTCCAATTCGGCAACTTTTATAGCACAGGGCTTTCCTGCAGAAATTAATCCTATTTTAAAATTTGCCTACGGTTATGAAAATTTTGGTGTGCCCAACAGTAGAAATTCCATTTTTCGAAGTCTAAACGGTACAGCATCAACTAACTACTCCTATGCTTCGCGTTATTTGTTCGACGCCTCTTACCGTGTAGATGGATCAAGCTCCTTTGGTAAAAATAATCCCTGGTCTCCATATTGGTCTACCGGTATAGGCTGGAACCTGCATAACGAAAGTTTTTTGAAAAATGTTGAAAGTATTAGCCAGCTTAAGTTTTTTAGTAATATTGGGGTAACCGGTAATCAATCCATGGGTGCCCCGCCTTCAAATACTGTTTATCAATATTTGAGGCGCTACAACCAGGCTGGACTGGGTATAAATGTTCTTCAATTGGGTAACCCTGACCTGTTGCCTCAAAAAACGACTCAAATAAGTAGCGGACTGGATCTTGGACTTTTTAACAATCGTTTGACAGTTAACGTAAATGTATATAGTAAGGTTACAAAAAATCAGCATGTTCCTATTGATTTACCAACCTCTACAGGTGTTTCAAGTTTTCAGTACACTGTGGGTACTTTAACTACAAAGGGTGCTGAATTTAGACTGAATTATGCAATAATTAGAAACACAGCAAAACGTATTGTTTGGAGAGTAAATGTGACGGGGTCTCGAAATGATGCCAGGTACGGAGGGTTTGGAGATGCATTAAAACAGCTGAATGCAAAGGAGATAAAAAATAAGACTTTAAATCGTTACGAAGATGGAGCTAGTCCTAATGATTTGTTTACCGTTATATCTTTGGGCATTGATCCGGCTACCGGTCGTGAAATGTTTTTAAGGGAAAATGGCGATCATACACTAGAGTATGATCAAGCACATCAACCTAAAGTTGGTAGCAATAGACCGTTTTTAGAAGGTGTTTTTTCAAATCAATTTAACTATAAAAATCTTTCGCTCTCATTAATGATGCGTTATAGGATCAAAGCTATGGTATACAATTCTGCTTTGTTACAAAAAGTCGAAAACATTGAATACAGTGATATTATCAACAATCAGGATAGACGTGCATTATATGATCGTTGGAAAAAACCTGGTGATGTTTCTCAATTCAAAAATATCTTTTTAGGTGATGGAACTGTAGTGACAACTCAATTGTCATCTCGCTTTCTTCAGGTCGAAAACAGCCTTTCATTTGAGTCAATCAATGTGAATTATACATTCGCAAATGCTAAATGGTTGAAGAGTTTCGGTGTTACAAATTTAAATCTTTCAGCTTATGCTAATGATATCTACCGCTTTTCAACTGTTAAACGTGAGCGTGGAACGGAGTATCCATACGCACGCTCAATATCATTCAGTTTAAGGGCTTCATTCTAAAATTAAAACGAATATGAAAAAAATGTATAGATATTTAATTGCTGCTATTGGCATTATAACTTCTCTTTCTGCTTGTTCGAAATTTTTGGACATACAGCCGGAAGATCAGCTTCTTGAAGACCAGGTTTTTACCTCAGCGAAAAATATTAAATTTTATTTAAATGGCATATATGTAGGCCTGGGTGGTAAAGAGTTATACGGTGAAAACTTAACCTTAACTGTTCCGGATGTACTTGCCCACCGTTATAATGTTTCTGTCGCTGACCACGCCTATATAAGGTATCATAGCCATACCTATACGGATGGAAATGTAGCCAACAAAATGGCCGAAATTTGGAAAGGTGCTTACCAATCCATTTTTAATGCTAATAGGTTGATGGATAATCTGGAGAAATCGCCAGGTATCATAGACGTCAAAACCGATTCTACCTACCGGGGCGAAGCATTAGCTATACGGGCTATGGTGCATTTTGATATATTGCGCTTATTCGGCCCTATGTATAATTCAGCTGATTCTACTTTGGAAAGTGTTCCTTATTGTACCCAGGGTTTTATTACGATCAATCCTTTTTTGCCTGCTAATGAAGTGATGAGCCATATTATGGCTGATTTAAGTAAGGCAGAAAGTTTGCTTTTTAAGGATCGGTCATTTAGTCAGGAGAAAAGATATAAATTCAATTACTATTCAGTAAAAGCCCTGCAAGCCCGGGTAAATCTATACAGGGGTAATAAGGCTGAAGCTTTAGCATGCGCAAAGGTGCTTATAGACAATGGGGCTAAATTTCCTTGGGTAAACCGTGATAATATTCTTTCGGATAAAGTAAATCCCGACAAAATTTTCTCAACAGAAGTGATTTTAGGTGTGAATAACGCTGACCTGGCCAAACGACAACAGGAAATTTTTGGTGCTCAAGTGCCTGATAAAAATATTTTGGCTCCACTTGATATTTATTTAACCAATCTGTATGCTCTAGATGATTTTAGATTTGGAAATGATCAGCTTTGGGGAAAATCAGCTACTAAAGCTTACAAAACGTTTTTAAAGTATACTGATGTTGATGACAAAACCAAGCCCTTCAGAAATACAGTTCCTTTGTTGAAACTTAGTGAAATGTATTATATAGCAGCCGAATGTGAGCCAGACCCAAATACCGCAGTGGGTTATTTAAATTTGGTTCGATATAATAGAAATTTAGCAGCTCCGGTTGCTGCTTCGCAGTTGACTGCTGAGCTACAGAAAGAGTACATAAGAGAGTTCTTTGGGGAAGGACAGTTGTGGTATTTTTATAAGCGGAAAAACGCAATTACGATTCCAAGAGGGACGGCTAATGCGACATCTATACCACCCACAACAGGTAATGAAACCTATAGTATGGGGACGGCGGCCACCATAAGGATTAAATATGTAGTTCCAATCCCAGACGTTGAAAAAAATAATCGTTAGTCAAGAAATCATGAATAAACTTATATATAAAATCGCAGTATTATTAATCTCAGTTTCATTGGTGTCATGTGAAAAGGGCTTGATGACATTTGATAATAAAAACGCTGATGTGTATTTCTCAGATGCCGGTAGGAATATTCCAGCGCTAGCATTCGACTCTACATACGTCTCGTTTTCTTATGCTCCTAAGACAATGGACTCTATAAAAAACATTGTTGTGGCTGTAACAGGGGGACTTGTGGATCATGATAGAGAATATCTATTGGAAGTAAGTCCCTTGTCCACTGCTATTTCTGGAATTCATTATGAGGCTCTGCCAGGTAAATTTGTAATCAAAAAGAACAAACTTTTGGATACGATCAAATTAAAAATAAAAAAAACTCCAGACATGAAAACCGAAAGTTTTATCATTCAGTTTAATTTGCTGACTAATGAAAACTTTGGCAATGTGTTTAAAACCAGAAAAATAACAGGTAAAACCATAAGTACCATTTCTACCAAGGTTAAGTTTGATGATATTATTAAAAAACCTGCATTATGGAATGATGCTTACTGGGGCACTTTTTCTCGTACAAAATTGTTTTTCATGTGTGAATTCCTGGAAATAGACCCTAAGTATTTGGATACAGGTAGTTCCATTGCATTAGCAGAGTTTAGCGTGTTTGGAAAAATAGTAAAACGTCGATTGGACGAGCTCAAAGCAGCCGGAACCCCGGTTTTAGAGGATAATGGTTCTGAAATGAAAATGGGGGCTAGTTCATAAAAAATATTTGCTTAATAATAAATTAGGAATGTTATGCTAAAAAAATATATATATATCTGCTTACTGGCAGCTGTTGCTTTATTTAACTATTCATGTAGTAAAAAAGATTTAGGCAACTATGAATACCACGATATTAATGAGGTTAAATTCCCTTCCGAATTAAATGGGAAGATAATTGTTCAAAATCTTACGCAGTTAACCATTAGTCCTAAAGTTTTATATACGCTGGATCCTGTTGCAGATTCAAGCCGTTATAAGTATGAATGGCAAATTGTGAATGGTAGTTTAATTACAATAGGCAAAACGAAAGACCTGGATTTGTTTGTGTCTATGCCTGCGAATACTTACCAATGCTACTATAGAATTACAGATAATGTTACGGGAATAAAATTCACCAAGAATTTTATCGTGGAAGTGAGAAACGAATTTAACGAGGGTTGGCTGTTAATGTGTGATGTAAATGGTAAAGCACGAGTTGATATGATTTCCAAAAATGCTACTAATCAATTTCTCGTGGTAAAGGATTTGTTGACAAAAACGAATTCCGGCCTTAAATTAACCGGAAAACCTAAATTGGTTTATGGCCTTACTGTTGGTAAGCTAAGTGGTTATGGTATTAATTCAGGAACTTACGCAATTTACATTGGAACCGATCAATATACGGATAGAGTAGATCAGGATATTTTTAAATGGGATCCTAAATTCAATGTAACAAAAGAAATTGTTGACCCTTCTTTAACTCCTGAAGATTTTGTAGTGGAGGCTATTCAACAGTTTCGCGTAACGCCCGAGGCCTACATGATAACTTCAAAGGGTAATGTTTATTATACTTGTCCTCCAACTGGGATAAAGTACAGTTTACCGCTTAATTACGATAATGCAAAATATTATAAAGTAGCGCCATTTATTGCAGCCTCAGAACAAACTCCAGTTAATACTACGTCCGCATTTTTTTATGATGTGGTCAACAGGCGTTTTTTACAGCATGGTAAAAATCTGTTTGCTCCGGCCTTAGAAGTTGTAGTAGATCCTAGCAATACACCTTCTAATCCTTTAAAGTTTTCTTATGAACATACTGGTAAAGATTTAGTATACATGGCTTATTCGGCAAAAGGAAATGAAGTGTATGCTGTGTTCAAGGATCTTGAAGGGTCTAAGCGTTATCTTGCTCGTTTTAATGCACAAAGTCAGGTACAAACAGATTTTAAAGAAATTTTAGCTGAAAATATTGATAAAGCAGAAAGTTTCGCAATGAGTCCTCTTTTTGGATATATTTATTACAATGTGGGTGGCAAACTGTATAAATATGATTACAATGTTATATCGCCAACACAAGCCTGGACCGTGGTAAAGGATTATGGCACTTCGAAAATTACTGCATTGAAATTCCAATATTATCAAAAAGCTAGTAAATATCCTTTTGCAGACAGACTGATGGTATGTAGTTATGACCCCGCACTTCCTGAAGGCGAAAATGGAAAAATTGAGCAGTTTAACCTGCTAAATGGTGGGGGATTAGGTTCGGCAGAATATACCTATTCAGGTTGCGGTAAAGTGAAAAGCTTACATTATAGAGAAAGATAGCATAAAATGGAAAAGCGGGAAGCAATTACTTCTGGCTTTTCTTCATTCGCATTTTAATCATGTCGGCTCCATCTGACAATTGAAAAACAAAAAAATAAATAGATGAACAAAATATTCGCAATTGCAGCCGTATTATGTGGTCTGGCAATATCTCCACCGACTTTTGCCGAAGATGGCGCTAAAACCGTTATCAAAGGACAGATGTCTTCACAGCAAGGAGGAGCTTCCCTTTTTATTGAAGGTTTTGGTTTGACTCAAAAGGGAAGAACCAATTATACAAATGGAAGTTTCATTATGGAAACGACCTTTAATGAACCCACATTTTGTATTTTGACTACAACTGATCCGATTGTAAAGGGATTTAATGTATACCTGAAACCGGGCGATGATATATTAATAACAGTAAAAGGCAATCAGGTTGTATTAAGTGGGAAGGGAAGTAAACTGAATCAGTTTCTCTTCGATATTATTAATAAATATAATTACAAGGATAAGCAGTATACCGCTAAAGAAGTATATACCAACCGTGTAAATGCGATCAACGCCTCTGCCGATGCGGAGGTAAAACTGAACAAAGCGGCTTTATTGGGGCATGCTCAGGGAGAATATCTCGACAAAGTATTTGGCCCTTACATGGAGTCAAAGGTTGCAGGCGAAGTTGATGAAATTAACAAAGCTAAGTTTGATGATTTTAACCTCAATTTAGTGCCGGAAATTGTAAGCTATTACAACTGGTTTAAAACGATTAACGAGATCATGTATGCTAAAATGGAGGCCGGTAAGCTTACAGTACGCAATTCAAACACATGGATTGCCGATTTTGCCAAAACCATAGGAAACCAGGAATTAAGGGAAGCTTATGTTGTTAAGCTCGTTGACTTTGCTTTAATGGAAGAAGATGTTTTTAAAGTAAAGAATTATGCTAAAGAAGCGATGCCATTATTGAAGGACCCGTCAAATATTTCAAAAATAAATGCGATTACCGGCAGAGTTGATAAACTGACTCGTTATAACAATGCTGTTCCGGGGACTGATTTTAGTCAGGCCACTTTCCTAAAACCAGATGGTACCAAGGCGAAAATCAGTGATTATAAAGGAAGGTATATTTTAATTGATATCTGGAGCACCTGGTGTCATCCATGCGTTGCTGAAATGCCTTTTCTTAAAAAATTAGAACATGAAATGGAGGGGAAGGATGTTGTCTTCTTATCACTTAATGGAGATGTTAAAGAAGAATATTGGCAAAACTTTATGAAAAAAAGAAACCTGACTGGGAATCAGATAAAAATGGAAAAAGGGCTTAAGGATGATCCGTTTTTTTATCAAATAGGTGTAACGGGAATTCCTCGCTTTGCAATCATAGATAAAGAAGGGAAAATGGTGAATGCGAAATGTTGCCAGCGTCCATCTAACCCTGTTTTGAAAGTTTACCTGAACGAATTACTAAGCAAATAATTTAAAAGAAATATGAAGAAAATATTAATGCTCGCGGCCTTGCTGTTGACAAAAGCTTCTTTTGCCCAGATGAGCGAAATCCGTGGGGTAATGAAAAATGGTACGCAAAAGGATATTTCGCTTTTTAGCGTTGTGGATGGAAAACCGGAATTAATGGCCAACACTCAATTGGGTGAAGATGGTTCATTCGGGTTTTTATTTACACCTGCAAATGAGGGATTTTATGCTGTGGGGTACGCAAGGATGGAAAAAGGATCCTTATTTCCATTGTACATGAAAAAAGGTGACAAGTCTGAAATTGCTATTGATAAAAGAAGAATGCAGTTTGTTGGAAAGCAGACTCCCGAAAACACGGTACTTTCTTCATGGACTAATCTGACTCAGGAATTAAAAGTTAAATCGATATATTTTATGGAGTCTCCATTAAGTACGTATCATGATTTCTTCCCTGAATTGACTAAAGTTGCTGCACAAACTGACGCGTTTAGGAAGACCATCAAAACGAAGAATGAAAATTTCAACCGTTTGATGACTTCAGTAACTTATTTCGATATGGATTATTATGCCATGCATTTCGTTCGTACTCCACGTAAGGAGCATCCTAAGAAAGAAGATTACCCGTCTTATTACAAGACCATTATTGCTGAAAATAAGTTCAAAAATGATGATGTATTGTCGACTTTGTTTGGTGAGTTTTTAATGAATGACTATGCAGATTATGCGGTAAAAGGAAATATTCAGGATCGATTGAAATTGTTTTCTACTGACAGACAAAAAGGAGTATACACCTTATTTAAGATGATACCTCATACACAGAACTACCCTCAGTATGAAGGATTGGTTAAAAATTTTGGCCAATACTTTGCCTCGCCAAGTTTGAAGAAAAGGGTAGAAGAACTAGGTGCTAAATTATATATCACTACAGCTGGCGGTAATGCTGTTGATTTCACTTTCCCTGACCAGAATGGTAAAATGGTTTCATTAAGTGATTTTAAAGGTAAAGTAGTAGTGATGGATATTTGGGCAACCTGGTGCAATCCATGCACAAAGGAGATTCCTTATCTAAAAAAGTTAGAGGAAGAATTTCATGGTAAGGATGTGGTCTTCATCAGCCTCGGAGTAGATGAGTTAAAAGATAAGGACAAATGGTCGAAGTATGTAGAAAATCAAAAGCTGACAGGTGTACAGTTATATGCCGGCGGATTTGTAAATAAAGTAACCGATTTCTATAAAATTGAAACCATTCCTCGTTTTATTGTAATTGATAAAAATGGAAAACTATTAAATCCTAACTCACCTCGTCCGTCTGACCCAAAATTAAAAGCATTGCTTGAAGGAGAATTAGCTAAAGCTAAATAATCATGAAAAAGATAATATTTGTTTTAACTGGTTTACTGTTTAGTCTTTGCGCTTCGGCGCAAATGACTCAAATTTGGGGAACAGTAAAATCTGAAGGCTTTAATGATAAGGATATTACCCTTTATGAAATCAAGGATGGGGAAACCAAAGAAATTACAAAGACCAATTTGGCTGAGGATGGTTCTTTTGGTTTCATGTTTAATCCTGCTCAGGAAGGATTCTATGCTATTGGTTGGAGTGAATTTGTAAGAGGAAAATTTCCGGTCTATCTAAAAAAGGGTGATAAGGCAGAGGTTGCGATCAACAACAGAATAATCGATTTTATTGGTAAGCAATCTCCAGAGAATGCCGTTTTATACAAATGGGCTAAGATGACGGAATCCATTAGGTATAATTCCTTCCACTCCATGCAACAGCATACTGAATTCTTTCCTGCGTTAGCTGAATTAGCCACAAAAGCGGGAATATTCAAAAAAACTATCCAAACTAAAAATGCCGTATTCAATGAATCAATGAGACAAATTGTTGGATATGATTTGGACTTATATGCATTGAACTTTCTTGCACTTCCCAGAGGAGTATTCTTGAAAAAAGAAGATTTATCACCTTTTTACAAAACCATTGTTGATCCAAAAAAATTCAATACAGATGGTGTATTGGGAATGCTCAATGGAAAACGCTTTTTAGATTTGTATGGAAATTTTGCGATGCCAGGTCGCGTGCCAATTAATCAAAAAATAACGGTATTCAATAACGATGCCATAAAAGGTGCCTGTATTTTAGGCGATTCTCAAAGCATAAGGGGGCTTAATAATTATGCAGCATATCAGAACTTTATGGATAAATACAGTAAGTATTTCCAAAGCCCTTATCAGAAATCAACTGTAGAAGACTTAGGTCTCAAACTATATAACAAGGAAACCGGGCCAAAACCAGCACTCAATTTTACCTATCCTGATCAAAACGGTAAAATGGTATCGTTGACTGATTTTAAAGGTAAAGTAGTAGTGGTAGATGTATGGGCAACATGGTGTGCGCCTTGTAAACAACAAATTCCTTACCTGAAAAAAATGGAAGAGGCTTTTAAAGGTAAAGATGTAGTCTTTATGTCTGTATCGGTGGACTACGAAAAGGATAAGAAAGCATGGCTTCAGATGCTAAAGGAATTGGATTTGCATGGTGTACAATTATTTGCCAGCGGTTGGAGTAAAATTGCTAAGGACTATGCCATCTCTTCGATCCCCAGGTTTATGGTGTTCGACAAAAATGGTAACGTAGTATCTGTTGACGCCCCGCGTCCTTCGGATCCTAAATTAACGGAAATGGTTAATAAAGAACTTTAAAGATGAAAAAGAATTTAATAGGCATTTTTCTATTATTCAGTACCCTGAGCGTATTTGCTCAGGGAATTGAATTTGAACATAGCTCCTGGAGCGAGGCGGTAAAAAAAGCGAAGGCACAAAATAAACTCATTTTTGTGGATGTTTATACAAGTTGGTGCGGCCCTTGTAAAGTAATGTCAACACAGGTATTTACCAGACCTGAAATTGGCGCCACCTATAATCAAGGCTTTGTGAATGTAAAGATTGACGCAGAAAAGGGAGAGGGTATTGCACTTGCAAAAAAATACGAGGTGAAATCTTATCCAACTTATTTGTTCATCAACCCGGCTGATGAGTCTTTGTTCGATAGATCTAAAAGTTCTATAGCAGCCGCAGATTTTAATGATCTGGGGGACAGAGTTATTACTAAGTTTTCGGGCAAGAAAGAAATCAGTTTGGCTGAGCTGGATGCCAAATATAAGTCTGCCGATTATGATGAAGCTTTTTCCAGAGCTTATATAAAGCGTCTGAAAGCTGAGGGAAAGTCAACTAACCCCGTACTTGAAGCATATATCACTAAGTTTATAACGAATACGGCAACTTCAGATCAGCTTTATTTTATTGGTTTAAATTTCACAAAAGGGGCGGGATCAAAACTTTATGATTACATGATTAAGAATTATAAAGAGATTGATGCAGTGCTATGCAAAAATGATGGTGTTTCTGCTGCCAATTTATATAGCAAGATACGTGATGAAGCCAAAAGTAAGATAGATGAAGTTTTTAAATCTAATGGAGTCATTTCTGTAGGTGAGACAGAATTGAATACCCTTTTTGCTAACCTCAATGCTGTTGAAATATCAGAAAGAAAGGATAAAAAGGTTCTTGAATACAAAATAAGGTTGTATAGTTCGAATAATGATACCGTTAAGCTTATAGAGGCTTACAGGGCCTACATCAGTCGATTTCTGTTGCCAGCTGATAAAACCGCTACAATAGGAAAAGAGGGGATTATAATAGACAAAAATGCGCCTTTACCTGTCTTAGGTATTGACTCTGCCGGCGCCTCTGGTTGGTGTTCGAATTATGCATTAAGACTTTCTAAACTTTCTAAGCAAAGTCAGGATAAAAAATTGGCAATAAGTTTATGTAAAAAGGCTATAACGCTGAATAAATCCTCCGTAGTTAAAAATAGTATGAATGTAACAATTTATAATTTTGGTGATAAAGCGGGTGCGATTAAACAACAATCTGATTTGATAGCTGAAATGAAGGTTAGCAATGATGAATACCTGACTAATGCAGAAACAACGCTTCAGAAAATGAAGGATAACGAGTCTGATATTCCGGTTTTCTCTTATAAGCGTAAGTTACAAAAGAAACTTCAACACTAATTAAATGAATAAGCTATTTACGATTGCAGCATTGGTGTTACTGAACATCAGTGCTTTTGCTCAAATGACTGAAATTAGGGGGAAAGTCCCCAATCCTACAATAAATAGGGTGGTATATTTATTTCAGATAGAAGATGGAGAAACTAAACTCATTAAATCTGGTACTTCTGCAAGTGATGGCTCTTTTGTGCTTACTTTCGATCCTGCTTATGAAGGTTTCTATATGCTCGGTGGCTTTACTGCTCAGGCTGGACAATTTCCTTTATACCTGAAAAAGGGGGATAAGGCAGAGGTAACAATTGATAGAAGCAAAATGGAATTTATTGGTAAACAAACGGATGAAAACGAAATTTTGTCCACATGGAGTAAATTAACCGTTAAAGATAGAACTGCGGCTTTTCAAAAAAGTGTCCATACCAAAAATGAGAAGTTTAACATATTGATGAAACAGTTTGTTCAATTTGAACTGGATTTTTATGCGCTTAACACGGCCAGACAAAATGCAGCATCAAAAGAAAACTTGCCTGAGTATGGTAAAATACTCCTTGTAAAGGATAAATTTAAAAATGATGATGTGTTTGCTTATCCCAAAGGTAAGGCATTGATATGCATGTATGCTGATTTTGCCGCAAATCTAAATAAAGCGGCTGATGGGCTTAGTTATCTTTCAACAGATCGACAAAAAGGAATCTATATATTCGATCGCCTTAAACCTAATCTAAAATCTTATGCCCAGTTTGAGGATATGACCAATAAATATGGGAGATATCTTACACACCCGATTTTGAAAGCTAAAGTTGATGCCTTAGGTGCAAAGCTGTATAATTCTACACCTGGTCGTAAAGGAGCTAATTTTAGTTTCCCTGATCAGGATGGAAAGATGGTTTCTTTGAGCGATTTTAAAGGTAAAGTGGTTTTGGTAGATGTATGGGCTACTTATTGTGGACCTTGTAAAGCGCTTATTCCAGCATTAAATCAATTAGAAGCAGAATTGCATGATCGTAAAGATCTTGTTTTTATTGGCGTTGCTCAGGATGGGCCCAGAGCCAAGGATACCTGGTTGAAAATAATTAAAGAGCTACAAATGGGCGGAATTCAACTTTTCGCAGGAGGAGGTAAAAATGTACTGGCAAACGATTATAAAATTAAAGTAATGCCTCGCTACCTGATTTTTGATCGCCTGGGTAATGTAGTCACCGCAGAAGCTCCGCTTCCGAGTAGTCCGGAACTTAAAAAAATGTTGCTTGAAGCACTGAATAAATCATAAAACAAATAGATAAGAAAATTCTGTGAAATTAAACCGAATTAAACACTTAATTGCGCTTTTAATCGGGTTGCAATTCATCAATCCAGCTTTTGCCCAAACCGGTGATTTTGATCCTGCGAAATTAGAAAGTGAGCTGAAGTTAAATAGCCAAAAGGCCTATGCCGCATGTGTACGGATTGTTAATCTTGATGTTAATCAGCAGGCTGTAGGCGGATACTTTAGTGGGGTAGTGGTAGATGCAAAGGGACACATTCTTACAGCCGCCCATGCGATAAATCCGAATCAGGCTTATCTGGTTAGTTTCCCTGATGGACGTGAGTTTAAAGCGAAAGGATTGGGGGTTATTCATTCCATAGATGGTGCCATGATTGTGATCACTGAAAAAGGGAAATGGCCAATTGCCGAGATGGGTTACTCATTAACTTTAGAAACCAATGCCCCTTGTATGAGTATTTCTTATCCGGGAAGTTTTGCTGCTAAGAAGCCAACGATAAGATTCGGGTATATTGGCGAACCAAAGCATAAAACCAGCTTTATGCGTAGTACTTGTTTAATGGAGCCAGGAGATTCTGGAGGAGCATTGTTTGATCTTAAAGGAAGAGTAATTGGTATCCATAGTCGTGTAAGTTTTAATTTAGATGAGAACCTGGAGGCACCGATTGATAATTTTAGAAAATACTGGGAGGCATTAAAAGAACCTGCTGTGCATAATGCTTTTATCAAAGAAGAGCAGTTCAAGATGAACAAAAAGTTCAAACAACAGTTGCCGGTTCCGCAAATGACCGAACTCATCGCAAGTTACAAGGAGCAAGATGCTATTTATAAAAATAACGTTTTTACTGTGAAAGACTCGCTTAACGGCAGTGTTTTAAGTACACTAGTGAATCTGAACGGACTGCTGCTCGAATCGGGGCTGAAAGGGAAAAGTTTTTTCATCAGTAAAAGCTCAATGGTAGGAGCAAAGCCTAAAATAGAATTGAAAGATGGTAGTATGGCTGATGCAAAAGTAATTGCCCGGGATGAGGCGAACGACCTGGTACTCCTTCAAATTAATCAGGAAGTAGCGGGCGGTGTTAACTTGAATACTGCGGCAGTTAATTTTGGCTTTGAGCAATTAGGTACGTTCCTGATATCCCCTAAACCGAAAGCTGAGGCTGATATGAGCGTATTAGGAAATTTCCACGTCAGTATCCCGAAATCGCCTGAAAGGTATTTAGGAATCGGAGTGAGTTTTAACAATACTGACAATAAGATGCTGACTACAGGGGTGTTTCCCTTGGCATCTGAAAAGCAGGAAGCAAAACCTGATGATATTGCGGTATATGATGGACTAAAAAAAATCAATGATCGTATGATTTTAACGACAGACGATTTGCCGGAAGAATTGTCGAAATTTGAAACAAACCAATCCATAAAACTGGAATACACTAAGAATGGTGGGGCAACGCACACTAAAACAATTACATTAAAACCCCGCTATGTTAAATCTAATCCGCAAAAAGACTTGTTTGTGGAAGGAAAAAGTCTGCGACGTGATAATTTTAAAGAGGTGTTTGTTCATGATGCCAGATTAGCGCCATCAGAATGTGGAGGACCTGTATTTGATGCAAAGGGTAATTTTTATGGAATTAACATCGCCCGGTTAAGTCGCACGAGCAGTTTAGCTATCCCTGCACCCTTGATTGTGCAATTTGTAAAAGGAATAACAGTGCTTTAATTCCTGTCTTTTGATGATACCTTATTAAGGAGGAGCTGGATTATATCAAAGTATAATCCAGTAATTCCATTTAATCCTCCATTTTATTTTTGGAGTCGTTGGTCTATTTTTGGTATTCGGATAGTTTTTATAAAACTATGCAAACTAACCCTTTACCAATAAACTAATCAATGAATCTAAAAGTGTTTGGCTTGTTCACTTTGGTAAGTATTTACCTTAGTCATCAGACAGGTTTTGCTCAAGAGCAAAATAAGAAAAGTACAAAAAAAGTTGTTGACGTCACTCATCAGGATAGAGAGATAATTGTTAGTGTTAAAGACAGAGACAATTTTAATCTATTAGACAGTGTTAGGGTGGTGATTGGTATACAGTCAAAGCACACCCTTAATGGTGTTGTAGTTTTTGAGAATATAGGAAAGGATTCTGTAGTACTGATCAACAAACCGGGATATTATGGTTTAGTGAAAAAACTATCTGCAGGAACTATGCAGATTTTTCTGCAAAAAAGTAATGAAGCTGCCGACGGATCAATTGTCAATACAGGATTGTATAGCAGACCTAATTCCATATTTTCCGGAGCAGCAGTAACAGTTAGTGGTACCGATTTGCGTAAAGTTAACAGTAGCAGCTTCATTAATGCACTGAAATATTTTGTACCTGCTCTTTCTGCTTCAAGAAGTAACCTTGTTGGTGGGGACCCGAATGCAATCTCGGATATCAGGTTAAGAGGCGCTAATAATTTCGCCTTTGGTGCTATTGTCGCCAATAGTAAAACAGGACAAAAAGGAGTTCAGCTTGCGCCATCATCGGCTGATTATATTGCTTCCAATATATTTTCATCTGGTAGTCCTGTAATCATTATGGATGGGGTACAGGTAAGTTTGCAGACTGCAACCGATTTCGATATCAACAGTATTCATAGCATTACCGTTTTAAAAGATGCTGCAGCCACAGCTGTTTATGGTTTGCGCGGTGCAAATGGTGTTATTGTCATTAAAACCATAAAGCCTCAAAGAGGACTGTTAAATGTTGGGATTATATCTGAACTGCAAATTGCTGCTGCGGATTTATCTTCTTTTAATGTATTAAATGCAAAAGAAAAGCTGGGCATCGAAAGTAAGGCAGGTTTGTATGCAGGCGATCTGGCACCGTATTATGCAAAGCGTTATGATGATGCTTATAATAAAGGTATAAATACAAACTGGTTAGAAATGCCCTTGCGTCAGGGTATTGGAATGAAACATTCCCTTAGTCTGAGTGGTGGAAACGACGATATGGTTTATAGTGTAACCGCTGCTTTTAATGATAACCAGGGTAGCATGAAAGGTTCGTCTAGAAAAACGTCAGAGCTGGGGGCTTTATTTGGAGGCCGAATAAGGTCATTTTCGTTTGACAACAGATTTTCATATTTAGCTGCTGTTGCGTCGAACTCGCCTTACGGAACATTCAATACTTATACCTTACAAAACCCATATTGGAATCCTTATGACCCAGAAACAGGGAAAACGCAAAAAATATTAGAGGAAATTACTATCGGAGGGAAAACAATCAATTTGATGAACCCGGTATACAATACCACTATTGCAACTAAGGATATTGCTGATTATTCGAGAGTTAGTAACATAACCAATTTGAACCTGGTGATCAATGAAAAGCTGAAGCTAAATGGAAATGTAGGGATTAGTAAACAAATGGATGAAGTCAATTACTTCTTGCCACCTAGTCATACTACTTTTGCTGACGTTACTGCAGACAATCTGTTTGAGAGAGGGCATTATGAATATACTTCAAATTCATTTATGAATATGGAAGCTGGACTTCGCCTGGATTACCATAATATATTTGGAAAACATGAAGTCTATGCAACTGCAGGACAAAATATGATCCAGACTTCAAGTGAATCTACTGGGTTAATAGTTCAAGGTTTTAATGTTGACCGATTATCAGATATTGCTTTTGGAGCTGCGTACGCTACAACAAAACCCATTACCGGAAAAATTATTACCAGATATGCTTCTACTTTTGCCAATGCAGTATATAGTTATGCAAATCGCTACCAATTGGATTTATCTGCTGCCAATGATCTGCATTCTGCAATTGGAAGAAACGATAATAGCGTACTATTTTGGGGTGTTGGTTTATCATGGAATGTAAAGCAGGAAAGTTTTCTTGAATCAATTAAATGGATAAACAGGCTTAAATTAAGAGGAAGTTTAGGTACCACAGGTAATCAGTATTTCTTATCTTATCTGAACAGTACAACTTATAATTATTATACAAATCAACAGTATATCCCAGCTGGTACAGGAAGTGGTGTTATAGGCCGTGGGTTAGGCGCATACTTAACAAGTTATGCCAACCCTAATTTGAAGTCGCCCGAAACATTTAAACAAAACATAGGTTTGGATGTTGCAATGCTCGACAACAGACTAGCTTTAAATATTGATCTGTATCAACAAAAAACTTCCAATCTAATTTTGCCTTTAATTTCTGATCTCTCTAGTGGTTTTGTTGATTATACTTATTATCAGAACCAGGGTAGTATTGAAAATAAAGGACTGGAGTTTAGTGCGCTAGGTACTATTTATAAATCCGATAAAAATAACCTGAACTGGAATCTGCGTGTAAATGGTAGATGGAACAAAGATGAAATTACATACCTGACAGGATATTCACCTAGCGCAATCTGGGCAGTACCTTCATTAGGCATTGATTCACAAACAGGAGTGGAAATGTTCCAGAAAAAGGATGGATCTACAACAAGCGTTTGGGATGCAAATGATAAAGTTCTAGCCGGAGATTTGATGCCTTCTTTAATGGGCTCTTTTGGAACAGATGCCTCATTCAGACAGTTTTCTGCAGGTATCTATTTCAATTATCAATTGGGAGCTAAGGTCTATAACCAAACTTTAGCAGACAGGGTTGAAAATGCAGATGTCTTTTATAATGTAGATCGTAGAGCACTCATGCAAAATTGGACAAATACTATTCCAACATATGCAACAACCAGACTGGTTCAAAAGGACGATAGAATTCAATGCTCGTCAATCATGCTGGGTTATACTTTGCCAAAGAATCTTGCTAATAAAATCAAAGCTAAAAATATAGGTGTCAGGTGTATGTTGAATAACGTCTTTGAATGGGGAGGTGCCGAAATGGAGCGCGGAATTTACTATCCGTTCCAACGGAACTATACTTTTTCTTTAAATGCAAATTTCTAAAAGCGTAAAATCAGATTTATGAAAAGTTTTAAAATCAAAATATTAACTGTTGTAGGGGGGCTTTTACTGTTGTTTAGTGCATCATGTAAAAAATGGGTGAGCGACACCAGCGAACCTTTGCAGGTGGATGAATCACTTGTATTTTCTACAGAAAAAGGCTTTCAGGATGTGTTAACTGGTGTATATCTGCAAATGGGCGATTCGACCCTTTATGGACGTGATTTATCAATGGGCGTTCTTTCTTTGCTGGGCAGGAGTTATGACCAGAATATTGAAACCTCTATAGGACCTTTGTTTTATGAAAGTGCCAGATATAATCTTCAGGGTGCTGACTTAAAGAAATATGCTGCTGAGGTATGGATAAAAATGTATCAGTCTATTGCTAATCTAAATAATCTTCTGGTAAATATCGAAGCTAAAAAAAGCATATTTACTGGTAATAATTACAATCGCTACAAAGGAGAAACCCTGGCTTTAAGGGCCTATTTACATTTCGATCTGCTTCGTTTATTTACGATGGCGCCGGCAGCTGGTACAAGTTCTGGCCCTGGTATTCCTTACATTAAAACAATAAGTCCGGGTAAGGCAGCAATCTCCACTATAGATGAGGTGATGGGAATGTGTATAGAAGACCTGAAAACTGCAGAAAGTTTACTGAGTCCTACTGATGTAACAAATTATAGAATTAATAACTGGGCAGTGAAGGGAATGTTAGCCCGTTTATACTTATATAAGGGTGATCATGAAAATGCGAAACTGTGTGCCAATTCTGTAATAGAAAGCAACAAGTTTCTGCTAGCCAAAACGAATGCAGATCTGTTTTTTACCAATGAAAATTTGTTTAATCTGTTTCTATATCAGTCGCAGTCTTTTCAGAAATCCGTATTTGCTGACCAGGCCAAACTGGGGCTAACCGCGGTTAATCAGACTGAACTTTATGTAAAAGTAAATGGTGCTGTGGCAGATTGGAGAAAATCATTTGTAGACCCTACAACAGGAAACGGGACAGGCGCTCCCTTTATGCCTAAAAAGTTCTATCCTTTCGCTTCAAAGCCTTCAATGCCCATGGTTCGTTTGACGGAAATGTACTATATAGCCGCAGAGTGTGCCCTAAAAGATGTTGATGCAGTTAAAGCTACTGCTTTACTCGATACCGTAAGGGTACACAGAAATTTGCCCAAATATCCTATCGCAGGGTTGACACTGGAAAATTTAGGAATAGAAATCAAGAACGAATATCAAAAGGAGTTTATAGCAGAGGGACAGATGTTTTTTTACTACAAACGCAAGAATATGCCGTTTGCAACATTACCATTTACCAAAGTCCCGGTTGATGGAAATGCATCATACCTTTTTGTTAAGCCAGAATAATTTTTTAAGCATCCGATTTCTAAAACATTTTTGTTAAACGATCAATATGAGTAACGACTATAAAATATTAAACAAGACTTACAGGTCCATTTGTAGAGGATTGTCAGCACTGTTATTGCTAAACCTGCTTTCAACAAGTCTTTTTGCCCAAAATGTCACCATCACTGGTACAGTTAAAGATGAAAAGGGTGGACCAATACCAGGGGCTGTTGTTCAGGATGTAAATAGTAAAATTGTCACCTCAACTAAAGCCAACGGTACTTACGAGTTAAAAAACGTGTCCCCTAAAGCTACTTTAAGGTTCTCATATGTAGGTTTCAAACCGGTATACATGCCTTTAAAGTCAGGAGAAAAAATCGTGGATGTTATCTTGAAAGCTTCAACAACAACTTTGGCAGAAGTATCTATCAATAACGGTTTGTATAAAAGACCAGTTGGGAATTTTACAGGTGCGGCAAAGGCATATTCGGGTGAAGAATTAAAAATGGTAAACCCTCGTAACGTGATTCAGGCATTGGCTGCAATCGATCCATCAGTACGTTTGACAGAAAATAATATCCTGGGTAGTGACCCGAATCAGTTGCCTGTTATACAGATTCGGGGACAAAATAATTTACCCGTGTCAGCTTCTGGTAATCCTACAACTGGAACACCGGTTTCAAATGGTGATATGATGTCGAGTTATTTATCCAATCCAAATGAGCCTTTACTCATTTTGGATGGGTTTCAAACGACCATGCAAACGATTTACGATATGGACATCAATCTGATTGCCAGCATTACCGTATTAAAAGATGCAGCGGCAACAGTTGCTTATGGTTCTAAAGCTGCAAACGGTGTAATTGTAGTCGAAACCAAACAACCCTTACCTGGTAAAATCAGAGCTACCTATTCTGTAAATTTTAATATTGAATTGCCTGATTTATCCTCTTATGATTTATTAGATGCAGAAGGAATACTCGAAGCCCAACGATTGGCTGGGATATATAGTGATGAAAATCGTTTCAATGATATTGCTAAAAAGCAATGGTACAATTACCGTTTAAATAATGCGAAAAGGGGAGTAAATACCTATTGGCTTTCACAACCTGTACAGATTGGTTTCGGCACAAATCATAGTTTTTCATTATCTGGTGGGGCCGGGGCATTACGTTATGGACTTAACCTGAATTATAACAATTCTGAAGGTGTAATGAAAGAATCGTCCCGAAGCCGTTATAATTTAAGTTATAATCTTTCTTACGTAGTTAAGAACGTGAAGTTTGATAACCGGATAACCCTGGGCTATACTAAAGGTAACAATACGCCTTGGGGAAGCTTCAGAGATTATGCAGATCAGTTTCCTTTTTTCAGAAATAAAGATGAAGCGGGAAATATCATTAAAATATTAGAACCGAACAATAAGGAATTGGAATTTGATGGGAACGCACCCGGTGGAACCTTCACCAATCCATCTTATAACTCGACTTTAAATATAAAGGATTATTCAGCCAACTTAAGCATTGGGAACAACACCAATGTGGAATGGACAATAATGGATGGATTGCAATTGAGAGGTAGTTTGGGATGGAACAGGAATGTTCCAGAATCGGAAAGCTTTTACCCAGCTGATCACACTTCATTTGTAAAATCAATCTCGATATTTTCAGAGCTTGGAAGTTATGGACAATTAAGAGGGATAAATACAGCTATAGATGGTAAGATCAATGGAAGCTACCATAAAAAAATGGGTAATCATTCCCTGTTTGTTGCAGTGGGAGGTTCATTTCAGCAAACATCAAGTCAAAGTACAAGGGTGGGCGTAACGGGTATCCCGATCGATTATCTTAGTGAATTGGGCTTGGCTAATGGTTTTGGTTTGTCGAATACTAGGCCCCTTTCTAATAAAAGCTTAACCAAAAGTTTGTCCAATTATTTGAGTTTAAGTTACAATTATGATGATCGATATACAGCAGAATTTACCTTCAACCAAAGTGGTTCTTCTCAATTTGGTTCCAATAATAAATTAGCCCCTTTTTATGGAGGTGGCGTGGCTTGGAACATTACAAATGAAGATTTTTTTAAAGAAAATGATATTGTACAATCAGCTAAGCTAAGAGCTAGTTTTGGTATCACTGGTAACCAGAATTTTTCTCCGTATATGTCAACCCAGGTATATGAGTATAGCTTTATCAATGATTACCGCTTGTCACTTGGTGCATTGTTAAATAATTACGCCAACCCGGATTTGAAATGGCAGCAAACCTTAAAACAGAATCTGGGCTTAACCTTAGGTTTGTTTAAAGGAAAAATAAACGTTGGGATGGATTTGTTTAGAGAAACTACGGATAATTTGATTTTACCTCTGGATGTTGCACCCTCTACAGGCTTTGTAAATTATCAGGATAACCTTGGAGGTACCAGAAATCAGGGGTACGAGGTTTCGATTTCTTCACCGCTGATTAAGAATTCAAAAAGAAATATATTTTGGACGGTTGGCTTTAATACCGGCCATTATACCAATGTGATTACCAGGTTGTCGCCAGCTATTGAAGCTATTAATAAAGCTAATAACAGTTCTTTTGATCGTGAAACTCAAAAATCGCCATTGCCAAGATTTGTCGTTGGACAATCAACGACCCAAATCTGGGCTGTTCCATCATTTGGGATTGATCCTGCAACCGGTAAAGAAGTATTTGAGAAATTAGACGGCAGCAGAACTTTTATTTGGGATGCTAATGATAAACGCCCAATTGGAGACGCAAACAGTAAGTTTAAAGGTGGTATGTCATCAAATTTCACTTATAAAAACTTTGTGCTGAATTTTAATCTCGTTTTCCAAACAGGTGGATACATGTATAATCAAACGCTTGTTGATAGAGTTGAAAATGTTGATTTGCTTTCAGGTAATGCGGATCGCAGAGTACTTACAGACAGATGGAAACAGCCTGGTGATCATTCTTCTTTCAAATCGTTGGTATCTGGTCCAAATGCCGGGTTACAACTGACCAATGCCACTTCAAGATTTGTTCAAAAGAACGATTTTCTTGATATAACCAGTATGACTGTGGGATACAATTTCCCTTCAAACTTAAAGTGGGTTAAGGCTGCCCGCCTGTCCACACCACGCATCATGATTACCCAGAACAATTTTGCTCGTTTTGCTACAATCAAAACGGAACGCGGGACTGGTTATCCATTTGCCAGAAGTTTCAGCTTTGGCTTATCTACTAATTTCTAATCTTTTGTATCATAATAAGATGAATCAGAAAACACAACAAAAAAGAGGCCGAATCACCATACTAAAATTTGGGTATTTTGTGCTATTCAGCCTTGCCTTAATTGGGACAGGTGGTTGTTCTAAAATGCTGGATTTACCAGCCAGGGATAAATTTCCACAAGATATATTGTTTAAAGACGAGCAAGGATTTATTGACGCGCTTACTGGTATTTACATTGGAATGGATAAGCCAAATAATGGACCGACAGAGGGCTTGTATACCAATAATTTAACTGCTGGAATGCTTTCCATAATGGCTTATAATTATACGAATGCATCCAGCTCATCTGCCAGCAGTGGTTTGTATGCCAATGCTTCTCGGTATAATTATGAGGATTCAGGCGTAAAAAAAGAGATTGCAGGTATTTGGGCTGGGATGTATAACAATATTGCCAATTTAAATAACCTGTTGCGACATATAGATGAGAAAAGAGGATTATTTACCCGGGACAATTTTTATCGTGTAAAAGGCGAGGCACTGGCTTTAAGGGCATTGTTTCATTTTGATCTGGCCCGTTTATTCGGACAACCTCCTTTAACTGGAGCTGATGCGCCGGCTATACCTTATATCACAAAGTTCGATATCCAAACCAAACAATTTGTTTCTTTAAATATGGCTGTGGATTCTTGTATAGCAGATCTGCAATCGGCGAAAACTTTATTGTCGCAAACAGATACCACAGCACTTAAAATGGGTTCTCATGATTTATTCTCTTCCTATACCCAAAATCACATGAACTATTGGGCAACACAGGCCCTGCTGGCACGCGCTTATCAATATAAAGGAGATCATACCAATGCCATTAAAGCGGCTCAGGCATTAATCGGTAGCAATAAATTTCCTTTAATTACTACGAATGTTGCCAGTTCGTCAAATACGACAAGAGATCGCTTGTTTTCACAAGAATTGGTATTTTCTTTATATAGCAATAAGGTAACGAATATCAATAATAGCTTATTTAATATACCGAATACTGCGCTCACTTTAGCTGCTACTAATAAGGATTTAATTTATAAGGGATCTACTGGAAGTGCTACAGATTATAGATACATTTCCTGGTTTGATGCCAATACTCCAGGTGTTAATGTGCCTTCTAAATTATTTCAAGATGCTAAACTGCCTTATTTTCTTCAAAATAATATTCCCTTATTAAGAATTTCTGAAATGTATTATATCGCTGCCGAAAGTGCAGGGCGTGCAGGAGACCTAGGCGCTGCTTTAAGCTATTTAAATAGAGTTAGGGTTAGCAGAGGTTTAACTGATTTAACTACAACAACGGTAATAGATCAGGAAATACTTTATGATGAAATCATGAAAGAATATAAGAAAGAATTTATACAGGAAGGACAGACTTTCCTTTACTATAAACGATGGAACAAAGACCTTGCAGCGGTAACAGGAACTACCGTAATTGTGCCTAAAGGGGCTTATGTTTTTCCTATTCCTGATAAGGAAATTGAATACAATCATTAAGCTAAATCAATTGATAAATAGAAAAGACATGAAACGATTTAAACAATATTTGATATTATTTTCTGTAATTCCTTTTATATCTGCTTGTGAAAAGCAACCAGAATTATTTAAGGAAACTGCTGGACTTTATTTCGGTGTTGCGGAAGGACAGCTCAGTTATTCCTTTGCTAAATATCCGAAAAAGCTGTTGGATACGATATATGTGCCTGTGAATATTTTAGGCGATGCAGCGGGTACAGATAGATCCATTTCCATTGACTACGTAAAAGCTGTTGATATGGATGGTCTGGAAGGACAACATTTCAAATTACCTGAACAGGCAGTAATGCCGGCAAATGCTTATAAGACGGTTGTTCCCGTTGCGGTTTATCGTACCGCAGATCTTGAAAATAAGCCAGTTAAGTTTAAATTAAAAGTTAACCAGAGTGATAGTTTTCCTGGTTTAGGTATTACCAATCAGCAGACGGTTATTGTGAACCTGGCGTATATGCAACAGCCTGCAAATTGGGGTACACTCACAGGTTCACTTTTTGCCGGTTATTCAACCAATTTTGGTACCTGGACCAAAACTAAGTATAAGGTGATTTTAGATGCCTTATATGATGAGGAGAAAGGGGAAACTATTACAGAATTTCCAGGTACTCGTAGTCAGCCTCCTGTTATATACAGTCAATATTTAAGTATTGTAAGGAATTATATACGCATAAACTATCCTGGTAACTATGGGGGAGTCGGGGCTAAATTATTAGATCCAGACGCGAATAATCAGCCTGTACAAGTTGGACCTGCAAATTATTAGCGCTAAAATGAAAGACATGAAAAAGACAAAAATCACGCTATTAAGCGCTATTGTTGTATCAGTTTTGTTTATTGGCTGTTACAAGGATAAGGGTAATTATGACTATCAGGATCCAGAGGCGGTAAATATTGCTACGGATATGGATAAGGTAGATCGTACTGTTTTTATAACTGCAGACTCTATAGATCTGAATCAGAATGACAGCCTAAAAGTAAGACTTAAAATCAATTCTTCTATAGGTGTTGCAGACGATTATAATTATCAATGGTTAGTCACACAGTATAGCTCAACGAATCAGAATCCAAAAACAAATGTCATTGGTTCGGGGGTTCATCTGGACGCAAAAATTGTCTTGCCTCCCGATTTGTATCGGTTGGTAGTAAAATTGACGAGTAAAAAATCGGGTATCGAGTTTTACAAGCATTTTGCATTGAATGTTTCGGCAGCTGCCTGGGGTAGAGAAGGATGGTTGGTGCTGCAGGATCAATCTATTGGTGGTGGGGCAGACCTATCTGTGATCACAACAAGAGACGGATCTGTAAAAGGCCAGGTGTACAACAAT
Source organism: Pedobacter nyackensis (assembly GCF_900176505.1). Lineage (GTDB taxonomy): Bacteria > Bacteroidota > Bacteroidia > Sphingobacteriales > Sphingobacteriaceae > Pedobacter > Pedobacter nyackensis. Next base: position 297,940 of record NZ_FWYB01000004.1, read on the forward strand.
GTTTATTCTTTGTTTAATAAACACAAATTACCTGCGGGTACTTATAAGGTAAATGTGACTAACTATGCGACCAATTTGCGTGCACAAAGGGTAACATTTTTTTATCCGAACGGTGGTGTAGAAGTAAGAAGTACTGACTTTGCTGATTCAACTAAATCTGAGGGATGGTTTGTTGTTCCTCCAGGTAATACTAATTTTCAATTGAATGGTTCTGCAGGGGGCAGTGGTGCGGGATGGGAATACATCATCAATAACAACCAGATATCTTACCGTCAGGTGTCTGCACTTTCTATTAAAAATCCTCCTATTTTCTTTAGCCCGCCATATTTGGGCAGCTTTACTTTGAGTCCTTTTGTAATTAGTTCAGCTAATAGTGATTCATATATGACTTTGTATGATAAGGCTAACCGTTGCTTTTTATTGCTAAGAGTAGAGACAGGTACATTCGTTCCTGCAAATCCTGATGTTCCAAACAAGCATTTTGTGAATTATGCAGGAACTGCATCAGATCTAAATCCCGTTACAGGTTCTGGATTTGATTTAAATAATATGCAGCATAATCTGGTTCATGCTGAAAATGCACAGCCTATGACCACCAATAATGGTTACTGGAACTGCATTTTTAGAAATGAGGGTGGTGATGCTACTTATTTAATACAGTTTCAGAGAGCGATAACTTACGCTAATAATTTTAAAACAGGTCGATATCTATTAACTGAAGCCAATTGTCCTGGTATTAATTCGGCTACGATGTTTGCCTGCCCTACTTATTTGTCTTTACCCGAAGGCGCATTTTATTATGTAAATGGGAACAATATTTATAAATGTGAGGTCAATCCTTTAGCAACATCTATAGCGAAAGTTGGTTTGACTTTTCCTGCCGGTACGGTAATTAAAGTGATGAAAACATTGAATTCCGGATATACAGCTGCTAATCTACCTGCTACTGAGGGTCGCGTGTTGGTCGTGGCTACAGATGAATCCGCCAGTGGAGGAGGTCATAAAGTATATTTCTTCAACTTAAACGCAACAGGGGATATTACTGGTTCGCCCGAAAATCCCGCTGATGTTTATACCGGCTTTGATAAAATCACAGATATTACTTTTAAAAAGGCCCTGGGACGTTAAACAGAACTAAAAACACAATTATATAAAACTCGGATAATCAGAGTGATCACTCTAAATGAAACAAAAATTTATGAAATTAAAATTTATCCCTTTTCTTGTTGCGCTATTCGCATTTGAGACAGGATTTGCGCAGGATTCTGCAGCAGTGAAGAAGCCGGTAGTAGCTAAACTGAAGGCTTATAAAGATATTATTACGGCCAAAGCTACTTCTAAAAATGGCTTGTTTAAAGTCCATAAAGTAGACGAGAAGTATTACTTTGAGATTCCTGACTCTTTATTATCAAGGGAGTTTTTATTTACTACACGTTTGTCTAAAGTAGCTACAGGTAGTCCGAAATTTGGTGGCGAAATGATGAATGCCATGATTGTATCATTTGAGAAAGCTCCAAATGATAAGTTGTTTGTAAGAGCAATTACGAATGTAGCCCAGAGTAATCCAACAGATATCATTTCTCGAGCAGTTAGAAATGCAACCATTGAACCGATAATCATGGTGCTTGATTTAAAAACTCGTGGTACTGATAATAAATCATCAGTGATTGATATGACAGATTTCTTTATGAAAGATAATATGATCTCTGGTTTTAATGCTGAAGCAAAGAAGCAAATGGGAACAGGAGCACCGGCGGCCGACAGATCAATGCTATTATCGATGGATGCTTATCCTGAAAATATTGAAATTAAGTCGTTAAAAACTTATACTATAGGTGCTGCACCTGCAGCTGCAGCAGGACCGGATGGTCCGGCAGCGCCAGGCGCTGGACCAGCTTCGAGTGTTGGTGTAACATTTGAAATTAGCAACTCGGTAATGGCCATGCCAAAAGTACCGATGTCAATTCAAGTATATGACCCTAGAGTTGGCTATTACAATGGTAGCTATCAGGTTTTTTCTGATGCACAACAGCAAGTTGAAACTAACCGTTTTATTGTTAGGAATAGATTAGAGGTTAAACCACAAGATATGGCACGCTATAAAGCAGGCGGTCTTGTTGAACCGAAAAATCCTTTGGTTTATTATGTCGATCCTGCTACACCAAAGCAATGGAGACAATATATCATTGCAGGTGTAAACGATTGGAATGAAGCCTTTAAAGGCGCAGGGTTTAAAAATGCAATTGTTGCAAAAGAATGGCCTGAAAATGATAAGTCAATGAATATTGAAGATGCTCGTTATAGAGTAATCCGTTATTTTCCTTCTGTATCACCTTTTGTAGTTGCGCCAAGATTGAGTGATCCCAGAACAGGGGAGATTCTTCAGGCTTATATAGGATGGTCGCACAGTCAGGTTAAAACTTTGCACGATTGGTATATGATTCAAGCTGGTGCTGCAGACCCTAATGGTAGAACAATGAAATTTAGTAATGAATTGATGGGGGCATTGATCCGTGCTGAAATTAGTCGTAACGTAGGATTTAACCTTGGTTTACGTGAAAATTTAGGTAGCAGTTCAACTATTCCAATTGCTCAGCTTAGGGATAAAAAATGGTTGGAAAAAAATCCATTTAACCATTCGATCATGGATCTGAACTTTTACAATTATGTAGCACAGCCAGAAGATATGATCTCAAGAAATGGATTGATTCCTAAAATAGGTGTGTACGACAAATGGGCAATTAAATGGGGTTATACTTATACAGGTGCCAAAGACTTCGAAAGTGACAAAAAGATCCGTTTGAAATGGATTTTGGATAATGTTAAATCGGGTTCTAAATTATGGTATGGAACAATCACTGCAGGCACTAATCCAAGTGATCCATTTGATCCAAGCGTACAATGGGCAGATTTGTCAAATGATCCGATAAAAGCAAGTGAGTATGGAGTTAAGAATTTAAAATTTGCGATGGCAAACTTGCTTAAATGGGCAGATAGAGAAGGTGATACCTATTATACTACTTCAGATTTATACTATACCTTATGCGATCAGTTTTCTTTCTTAATTCGTCACGTTTATTCTAATGTGGGTGGTGTTCATACTACTATTAAAAGTGTAGAGGAGGATGGTGATGTGTTTAAACCAGTAGCTAAAGCTACTCAAAAAGCAGCTGTAGCATTTATGAACAGAGAGGTGTTTAATACACCAACCTGGATTTTTGATCCAAATATTTTAAATAAATTTAGTAAGCCAGCTAAGAAAGAGCAGTATCAGAAAATGCAGGACAATGCTTTGAGTTATTTAATTCATTCTCCTCGTCTTTTTAGAATGAATGCGGCCACCATGCGTTACGGTGCAGAAGCGGTTTATACGGTGGATAACTTGTTTACAGACCTGAATAATGGCTTATGGGCGGAAGTGAAAAGCCATAAAGCGGTAGACAGTTATAAACGTATATTACAGAAAGCTGCTATTGGTTATATGATTAAATCTGCGCAAGACGGTGAAAAACTTCCTGATTTAAGTAAGCCAGGTCTGGAAGAATTGGCTGGTACTGATGTTCCGGTAGTATTACAATCTCACCTGAAATTAATTATGGATCAGTGTAATGCAGCTATTCCTGCTTATAAAGATCAAGTGATGGTGGCACATTTAAAATACATTTCAGCAAGAATTGCGAAGTATTTAGATGTAGAGAAAAGTAAATAAGGATTTATTAGAACGATATTTTTTAGAGATGAAGATGAAAATGATATTTGTTGGGCTACTGGGCTTATGTTGCAGTACTTCGATGGCTCAACAAGAAAAAGTTCAGAAAGCCAAGACAGATTCGGCTAAAAACACAATCAAGCCGATCAGTTCGATTGTAACAAAAGATACAGAGAGTAAAAATGGAATGATCAACATTCACCGGAATGGAGATAAATATTATTTTGAAATTCCTGATGCACTCTTGAAAAGAGAACTTCTGGTAACCAGCTGGTTGGTAACTGTACCTGGCGGTAGTCCAAAATTTGGTGGAGAGATTATGAACACACGTACGATTTCTTTTGAAAAGGGATTTGGTGGCAAGCTGATCATGCGAGCAATGAGTGTAGGTAACCAGGTTGATCCAAAAGACAACATCGCGAAGGCTGTAGCCAATTCAAGCATTGATGCCATTGCAATGGTGTTTGACATTAAGGCTGTTGGACAAAACGGAAAGAGTTCAGTAATTGATATTACAGATTTTTTCCAGAAGGAAAACACCTTTACGATGTTGAGCCCTGAGGTAAAATCAAAAATGTCTGTTAGTGGGATTGCTGCGGACAGAAGTTACCTGAAAAGTGTGGCTTCTTATCCTGCCAATATGGAGTTTAAAATGGTAAGAACTTATGCTGCTACGGCTGGTGGTGGAGCTGCTGCTCCGGGACGTCCCGCAGTCGCACCAATAGAAGCTGCTAAAATTGGATCTGCAATTACAATGGAGGTTTCAGTTTCCATTTTCTTAATGCCGGAAAAACCAATGATGCCGCGCCATTTTGATTTACGTGTAGGTTATTTTGCAAATTCATATCAACCCCTTTCTGATCAGCAGCAAGATTTTGGGCCGACAACCTTTATTGTTCGCTATCGTTTGGAACCAAAGGCTGAGGATATGGCAAAATATAAAAGAGGTGAATTGGTAGAACCGAAAGAGCAAATTGTATATTATATAGATCCGGCTACACCTAAACAATGGCGCCCATATTTAATTGCAGGTATTAACGATTGGAATGAAGCCTTTAAGGCTGCCGGTTTCAAGAATGCTATTATTGGTAAAGAATGGCCTGAAAATGATACGACGATGAGTCTTGAAGATGCACGTTATAAAGTGTTGAGGTATTTGCCATCAGACATCCCTAATGCTTACGGACCTAATATTCATGATCCTAGAAGTGGAGAGATTTTACAAAGTTATGTGGGATGGTATCATAACGTGATGAGCCTTGTGCACGATTGGTATATGGTTCAGGCTAGTCCGAATGATCCTAGAGCTCGTAAAATGAAATTTAGTGATGAGTTAATGGGAGAATTGATCCGTTTTGTATCCTCACATGAAGTAGGTCATACATTAGGGCTACGCCACAATATGGGAAGCAGTAGTTGCACTCCAGTTGAAAAATTAAGAGATAAACATTGGTTGGAAGCGCATGGACATTCTAGTTCTATCATGGATTATGCACGTTTTAACTATGTTGCACAACCTCAAGATAGTGTAGGTATTGTTTCAGGTATTATGCCACGTATCAATGATTATGATAAATGGGCCATCAAATGGGGATACACCTATATTGGCGCTAAAAATGACCAGGAAGATAAAAAAGTAGTATCTAGATGGATTACAGACAGCTTGAAAGCTAATCCGAGATTATGGTTTGGTGGTGAAGGTATGAACTTCGATGCACGTTGTCAGACAGAAGATGTGGGCGATAATGCCATGAAAGCCAGTGAGTACGGTGTTAAAAACTTACAATATGTATTGGCTCATCTTGCTGACTGGACAAAGGAAGACAATGATTTGTACAATAACCAAACAAAAATGTACTTACAGGTGGCCACTCAATTTAATAGATATGTGAACCATGTGATAAAAAACATTGCGAGTGTATATGAAACCATTAAAATGCCTGGTCAACCTGGTGATACCTATTCTTCAGTACCTGTTGAAAAGCAAAGGGAAGCAGTTGCATTTTTGAATAAGCAGGTTTTTGAAACACCGACATGGTTATTAGATTTAAACATGTTGAATAAAATTGGTAGCCCTGCACGCTCTGGCGCAGTACGTTCAGTTCAAAATAGTACCATGGTTCAGTTGTTTAATGATAGGGTATTCAATACTTTAAACATCATGGAGCAACGTTTTGGTGAGGAAAAAACCTATTCTGTAAATGAATATTTATCAGATATAAAATCAGGTGTGTGGAAGGAGCTGCAAACAAATCAAGAAATTGATATGTACCGTAGAGATGTACAAAAAAATTACATCAACTGTCTCTTGAGGGTGAAAAATGAAGCGGAAGTTGGTAATAATGCCTTAGGGTTACTTTTTGGTGGACCAACCGCGGCAGAGACCATGCCATTAACTGTGAATTCTGATATTGGTTCTGTTATAACCTTACATTTAGAAAATTTAAACAAAGAAATTTTGGCTGCTGCTGATAAGGCTACTGACAAAGATTCGAAAGCACATTTGCTATTTGTTGCCAATCAGATTAAAAAGGATCTGAAGTAATTTTTAAAGTATAAATAATTTATGTTAAAAAACTCATTCCCTGCTCCGCTTTAATTGTAGAGCCGGGAATGTTTATAAAGGAGGAAATTATGAAAAAATTATTGACGATTCTGCTATTGTTTGCCGTGGGTATCATTGAAGCTATAGCAGCATCGGGTAAGGCAACTGTTAATTGTACCGTTTATGGAGCACAGGGAAGTGGTTTGTACTTATATCAGCTTAAAGATGGCGAAGCCCATAGTTTGGGCTTTAAACGCCCTGATGAAAAAGGGACATGTAAGTTTGTCGTAGATGTAAAGGAAGGTGTTTATTTTTTTAGAAAGGCAGGAGGCAAAGGTCATACCTTTAATCATGTCATTTATCTGAAAGATGGAGATGTAAAAAAAATTGATCTGTATGCAGGTAAATTATCTCTTGATTACGACAGTTGTATTGTTGAACAACCAAATGCAGAAACAAAAGCTTTGGCAAACTGGATGCTCCAGTTTAATGCGTACGAGAAGTCAGTGGTAAATAGAAAAGATCAATCCCATGATAAGTACAGGGTTTTTGAAAAGTCTGCCTCCTCATTTTTGCAAAAAAACAAAACAAAAAATGTTTATTTTAACCAGTGGCTGGCCGACAAAGTAGAAACGGATCTCAAATACCTTTTAGCAGCAAACTATTTTAATTTTGGATCGAGGTTAAATACCACTTATGATAGTACTGCTAATGCTCAGGCATTTTATAAGCCATTGCAAGACAAAAAGATTGTATGTAATCCTAGTTTGCTGCGCTCAGAAAATGGCATGCAAATGCTCAATTATATTTTTGGTTACTGGAAATTTAATAAGGTGAAAAATACAAAAGATTTGGTTGCTTCATCTTTTTCTGAAAACACAGCATTCATTTGTAATGATCAGGTTAGGCTGCGCTATCTGGCCTACCATATGAGGAACATCAAAAAATATGAAGACTTTGTAGATCATGTAAAACCTTATCAGTCATTGTTCGCTTCAGCAGAAATGAAAGCAGCCTATCAGCAACGTTATGAAGATCTTTATCTCTTTGCCAAAGGTACTCAGGGTTATGATTTCGAATTGAAAGATGTAAATGATAAGCCCCACAAGTTATCCGATTTTAAAGGAAAGGTTGTCATCATTGATATGTGGGCTATGTGGTGTGCGCCTTGTTTAGCTGAGAAACCTATTATGGCAAAAATTGAACATGATTATTATAAGGATCGAACTGATATTGAATTTATTGGCGTTTCGGTGGATGGATTAAATCGCAGTGATCTTTGGAAGGGTTTTGTAAAGAGAAATGGCTTTAAAAGTTTAGAATTACTATCAAATTCAACTGAATCTATTCAAAAGTATTATAAGATTGCAGGCATTCCACGTTTTTTGATTTTTGATCGTGAGGGAAAAATTGTAACTGTAGATGCACCCATGCCATCAAATCCTGAATTTAAAAAGCTAATTGATAAAACCCTGGCTTCAACCAACTAACGAAATTTATATGAAAATTTTAAAAAATAATATTTTATTCTTTTTATTCCTGCTTATAACTGTTGATGCCCTGGCACAGGAGCAGTTGGTTAATGTAACAGGACTACTTACAGAGAAAAAGCATGCTGAAATTGCCATCTGGAGCAATACAGCCGGATCACCGCGCCTTATTGCTACCGCAGTAACGGATCCTGCGGATAACAGGTTTTCCCTTGCTGTTCCGTATCGTGCTGATGCAACTTATCAATTGCGTGTAACGATCATGAAAATGGGTAAATTGAGATTGGAACGTGATCTTGGTGCAACATTCCCAATACAGTTAAATGCGGGCGAAAATATCAACGTAACCTTGAATCCTGCACAGTTTGATGAGAAAGCACTAAAAGGTATGGTCGTTGAAAAAGGAGCTGCTAAATTTTCTACAGCAATGGTTAGTGGTACTTTGACGAATTGGAAAATTGGAGGAGAGTTGTCGTTGGAGAAGGTAGTTGAAGGCCGTTTCCAAAAAATAGAAACCTTTAATATAGAAAAGGGTAATCCTGTTTTTAGCTTGTTAATTCCTGTGAAGGAGGAAGGTTTCTATTACCTTTCAACTACCCGATGGAAAAAGCGCCTGTATTTGAAACCTAATGATAAGGTTGCTTTAAACATAGATGGTGCCTGGGCTACAGAAACCGAATGGGTAAAAACTACAGCAGAAAACAAAGTGCTGGTTAATTGGGAACAGCTGATTCAGCCTGCTTCCGTTTATGGTTATAATTTGGAGCAGCGGTCAAGAGCGCTTATAGATTCTGTAGCTTTTAAATCAGCGTACCAATCGTTACAGCCAAAGGTTAAAGACTTTTTAGCCGGTGTTAATACGCCTAATGAGAAGTTTAACAAGCTGTTTAAAACTGCAGGTCAACTGGATAATAGCCTGCTACCATTGCGCTCATTGCTCAATCTTGCGGGGAAAAAGCATTTGTTTTGGTTACCGGCCAGGGAATTTTCTAATGTGCCAGCATTTTACAGGGAGGTGTTAAAACAAAACAAAATTAATTCCGCTGATTTGTTGCTGTTTGGGGAAGGAAATGAATACATCAACTTATATGCTAAATTTAGCCTTAGCGAACTGGATGCGCAAAAAAGACAGGGCTTGGGTGACGCAGAGAAGCTACAGCATATGATGAGCACAGTTTCAAATGAGACTTTAAAGGCATTTTTATTAAAAGGACAGCTGGAAGACCTAAATGTTAATAATTACAGCGAGTTTAAGCATGTTTTTCTTCCTTATGCAAAGTATACAAAACCGGAATCCGTAAAGTGGAAATACAATCATGTTTTGGCACAGTTTGCTCCTGATACCGTTTTTATTGGTAAATCAGCTTATGATTTTACTTTACCGGATGTAAACGGCAAACCTGTATCAATGAAAGATTTTAAAGGTAAAGTGGTACTCATAGATGTATGGGCTACCTGGTGCGGTCCTTGTAAAGCACAAATGCCTTTCCTGAAGGAAGTTGAAGAGGCGTATAAAGGAAATGATAACATTGTTTTTGTGGGTATTTCTGTTGATGCTGAATCCGCCAAACAAAAATGGTTGGATATGATCAAAGAAAAGGGACTTGATGGGGTTCAACTCTTAGATAAGTCGGGTAAAGCCTTCGCTAATAAGTACAAGATTAATGCGATTCCTCGCTTTTTGCTGATCGATAAGAAAGGCAACTGGGTTGAAGTTCGCTGCCCGCTACCTGAAAATAAAGCAAGGTTAAAGGATTATATTGATCGTGAACTAAATAAAGGCGTGTAGCGGTTTATTTTAAAGATAGAAGAGCCTGTATCAGTTTTTGATACAGGCTCTTCTATTTTACGTACTAATTAGGGATACCGGCCTTCGCGGGTATGACAAGTGCTTTACCTGGAAAAGCAGTTCTCTTAGTAAACCGGTTCGAACTGACGGAGTGAGAAAGACGCTTTCGGGCTTTTAACTTTCAATCGTCCTTTATATTCAACAGGCGATTTACCGGTAACTTTCTTAAAAATTCTTGAAAAGTAAAAAGGGTCTTCATACCCTACTTTTTGGGCCACTTCTTTTATGATTAAATTACTTTGAGTGAGCAATTGGCATGCATGACGAATTTTTATTCTGATAAAGTAATCAATTGGTGAAAGCCCTGTTTTTTGCTTAAAAAGTGCAGAATAATGCGATGATGAGTAATTAAATTCTTTGGCAATGCCTTCAACAGTAAGGTGGTTTTGTAAGTTGTCTTTCATAAAGGCAATCGACTTTTCCAGTTTATCTTCATCTTCTTCTATATTTTTATTTGCCTTATTGGGAAATAAAAATAAGGAGATCAAATGATATAGATTGAAATTGGCATAGCCTATATTTTCGAAAGCAAAGCCATCTGATAAGCTTGAATAGATTTTGTGCCATGCTTCGAGCACGTCATCACCAAAGGGTAGCTGAGTAGGGTTTTCATATTTTTGGAAATCGAAGTCAGCTTTTAGGTCATCCGCCATGCTGCCACCAAATTGTACCCAGTAAATACTCCCTGGAATTTCGGCATCTGCTCGAAAAGACTGTAGCTGATCAGGGGTTAATAGCATGAATTGATTCGTATGAATGGTAAAGGCTTCATTTCTCGTTTCAAAATGACCTTTGCCATCCAGACAATAAATCAGGATATAATTAGAGTTGCTGTCTTCATTAAATGGGTAATGATGTTTAACATTGGATGAATAGCCAATTTCAGTTATATAAAGCGCATTTCTGAAAAACTTATTCTTAATGTAGTCGTTGATTACTTCAGTTGGAACAGTGATTTGATTTTTTCCAAAGAAATCATCTTTGTGGTTAGCCTTCTCCATGGTTCTTTAGTTAGGGGTATTGGTCGAAATTGATGGAGGCTAAATACGGGCTTTAGTTCTGGATTAAAGAAAAAGTGACCACTACAAAACCACTACAATGGCACTTTAAATGCTATTTTACAAGGGTTTTAACAAACAAACCGATTAAAAGAGAAGAAAGAACCAGAAGGCGTCCTGTTTTTATGATGTTCTATTGCCCGACTGGAGTTTGATCTAACTGAGATAAAAATATCACCAGGTTCGTATCGGTTCCGGTTAAATTCAACTTTTTGCGCAAACGGGTTCGGGCGATTTCTATTGACTTAGGACTAATGTTTGTGATTGCTGAAATCTCTTTAGTGGTTAGATTTAATTTTAAAAAAGCGCATAACCTAAGCTCACTTGGACTAAGGTCGGGGAACCTTTCGTTCAAAATATCAAAGAAGTCTTTATGAATGTTCTGGAACCTAAGCTTAAATTCTTTTAGGAGTTCTGGTTGAAGATTGGATTGTAGATCTATGACTACTTTTTGTACAGCTGTTTGAGACTCTGGTCCCATATTTTGTTTGATTTCCAGCAGCTTTTCAGAAATGACATCTATCAGTTCGTTCTTTTGAACTAAGTGTAATACCTGAGCAGTCAGTTCTTTATCTTTTAATTCTATGTCTTTTTCGAGGTTTTTTTTCTCCAGCTGCAAATGAGCTTGGTTCAGCTGTGATCTTCGGGCTTTATTTTTTTGCAGGAAGAAAAGAAGCGTAATGATGATCAAAGAGAGTCCTAGACTAATAGCAATTATCCAGCTATAAAGATCCTTTTCCCGTTGTTTGGTTTGCAGCTCACTTTGCTTACGGTCAAATTCAAACTGCATTTCTAACTGTGCGATTTTGCGCGTCCTTGCTTCATTAAACAGGCTGTCATTTGTCTCTTTCTGGAGTTCAATCGCTGCCAGGGCCTCTTTGTATTTACCTTGTTGTTTATATATGTTGTATAAATAGGAGGAGGATTGACTTAAAAGCCCATAAGAGCCCAGATCCTTTTTTAGAATGGTCACTTTTTTTAGGTACGGTTCGGCAGCTGTGTAGTCTCCTAAGCTATAATAGTACTGACCAAGTCTATAGTTTGAACTGGCTATACCCATCGTATCCCTGGTTTTTTCCCTGATTGCCATCGCTTCAAGATAGTGTTTAAGCGCTAGTTCATTTTTACCAAGATGTTGATAAACCTGTCCTTGATTATTTAAGATATTTGCAACATTCCCCTGATCACCTATTTGCTTACTGATCTTAAGCGCCTCATTTAAATAGATTTCTGCTCTACGGTAGTCTTTAATTTCTTTATAGGTCCCCCCAAGATTATTCAATAAGCCTGCTTTTCGTTCAAGATTTCTTTCTGTTTTATCTCCTAAATAAGTAAGCGCTTTGGTATATTTTGAAATCGCATTTTTAAAGTCGTTTTGCATCAAATATATTGTACCCAGGTTAACATAAGCAGCAAAAAGGATATTGGGATCGGGCTTTTTTTGCGAGTTATGAATAACCTTATAGTAAAATTGTACGGATTTTGGGTAATTCTCAAGCTGCAGATAGACTGTAGCCAGATTTAGATTAGCTCTTTGTAAGAATGAATCAGATTTAATCATATTTGCAAGCCTTGCTGATTCCTCTGCGTATTCCAATGCTAAAGCAGGCTTGGTTTTGGTGTTTAATTTGGTAAGCTCAGTTGCTATTTTAAATTTTTCCTCATCATTCTCTGTCAGGCTTAATGACTTTTTTAAGCTATCTATTTTTGAGGATTGCGCATCAGAATTTAAGCAAGAAAATGAAATACATGCCAGTAGGAAGAAGTGTTTGATTAATAAATTCTGAAGTAGTTTTTTTCTCACCAAATAGGGATTTAATTAAAAATGCAACATTCAATAATTAAGGTTTAACGCGATAAAAATACGAATCTTAATCCTTATTCAAGCTAATTTTAGTTTCTAGCCTGAGTCTGATCGAGTTGAGATAAGAATATAATTAAGTTCTGGTCGGTACCGGTTAGGTTTAATTTTTTACGCAAACGGGTTCGGGCTATTTCAATTGATTTCACACTTGTATTTGTTATAGCTGAAATTTCTTTGGTAGTTAGGTTTAGTTTTAAAAATGCACAGAGCCTAAGTTCAGTGGAACTAAGGTTGGGGAATTTTTTGTTTAAAATATTGTAAAAATCCTCATGAATGTGCTGGATTCTTAGCTTAAATTCTTCAAAAAGTTCTGGTTGAAGATTTGATTGTAGATCGGTAATGAGGTTCTGAACCGCCATTCGAGACTTGATATCCAGATTGTGGTTGATCTCAAGCAGTTTTTCTGAAATTACATGGATGAGTTCATTTTTGTGAACCAAATGCAATACCTGTGTCGTTAGTTCTTTATCTTTTAATTCAATGTCTTTTTCCAGATTTTTTTTCTCTGATTGTAGGTTCGCCTGTTCAAGTTGTGCACTTCTAACTTTACTTTTTTGCAAATAAAAAAGAAGGGTTGCAACGATTAAGGAAAGACCAAGACTAGCTGCGGCCAATATGAAATACAAATTCTTTTCCCGTTGTTTTGCTGCTAATTCAGCTTGTTTGAGATCCAAATGAAATTGCGTTTCCAATCGACCTATTTCTCGTGTTCGTTTTTCGTTGTATAGTGTATCATTTACTTTTTTGCTTAATTCAATCGCCTCCAGAGCATGCTTGTAATCACCTTTTTGCTTATACAACTGGAAAAGATAGAATGAAGAAACACCTACATAATGCAAGGATTCTATTTGTCTTGCGGTTTCAATCGCTTTCTTGAAATACGTTTCTGAGGCGTTGTAATCGTTCAACTTGTAATAGAATTTGCCAACACTTATATAAGATTGGGTAAGTCCCCATTTATGATCGTTTCTCTTCCTGATTTCTATGGCTTCCAGGTATTGTTTAAGGGCAGTATCGGTTTTACCCTGATCAGCATACAAAGTTCCCTGATTATTCAGCACATTAGCTATGAGTTCATGATTATTCAAGTGTTTAGCAAGGCTTAGTGCTTCATGGAAGTAATAGGCAGAGGGGGTATACATTTTTTTCTGATTATACAGAATCCCCATATTGTTTAGCAAATAGGCCTTTCGTTCAATTTGTTTGTTATGTGTCGGTTTTTTGATGGAGTATTGTTCAAGTGCTTTAAAGAAGTACTGAAGAGCTCTTTTTTGGTCATTTTGGAAATAAAAAAGAATTCCCGTCATTTCATAAGCGGAAAATAGTAAGTGTGAATCTCCATTTTTTTTTGCAGCGCGGATACTTTTGAGGAGCAGCTGGAGCGCATGGGGATAATCCCCCATAGATATATAAGCGGTGGCCTGACTGATGTATGCTCTATTCAATAATGAATCAGCACCCAGGCTTTTGGCTAACCGCTCAGATTCATTCGCATATTCAAGGGCTTGGGTGGGGGTAGGTTTATACAATTCTTCAGAAAGGAGAAGAGTTAATCTAAGTCTGTTCTCGACAGATTGGCTACGATTCAATAATTCTTTTAAGCGCTGAATAGTACTGTCTGACTGTGCATTTACATCTGTCTGAACAAAAAAAATGGCAATAAAAATCAAAACTAACTTTAGTTTAGTGCCAGTTTTTACGTCTCTATCGAATTTTAAGTTCAAAACAGTTAGGCTATAAAATTTAGATAAAGCACTAATTGTGCTAAGGAAGGAATAGTTATAATTATTAGGGGCAGAAAATGGATACAAAAAAATATTATTTTCAAAAGTAAGAATAATAAAACATTGGAACTGTCTTTTATATTAACTATTAATATATTTGTAGCATAGTACTTGCTGAATTTTATTGTTTTTGCAAATAAATAAAATCATCTTAGATGGTTGTTATTTTATACATCTATTGATTATTCATTCGGGGCACATGGGGGAACCTGACCAACCATTTTTATCTATTACTGACTTTGAACTACTATTCCAAAAGCACTATAAGTTTCTGTGTTTGGTCGGGAATCAGGTAATTGGTGATTTGGATGTGTCGAAAGACCTGGTACAGGAGTTTTACATTGATTTTTGGAGACGAAGGGAAACGCTACAATTATCAGGTACATTTCAATCCTATGCAACACGCGCCGTTAAAAATTTATGCATTTCTTATTTGCGTAAGCTTGAAGCTACTGAGGCTAAGAAAAATCAGTTCAATGTTGAAGAAAGTTTTGATCCCCAGGTTGATGCAGAGCTTCAGTTTGATCGCGAAAAACTTGATGTAGAACTTCGGGCTGCTATTGATAAGCTTCCAAAAGCGTGCAGGAATATATTTATGTTGCATAATTTTGAAGGTCTGAGTTACGCTCAAATTGCTGAACGAAATCAAATCTCAATCAATACTGTTAAAACACAAATAAAAAGAGCTTATGCCTTTTTACGGAATGAACTACCAAAACAACCTCTTGTTTTTATTTATTTTATGTTTCTGTATTCCAGGTACTTGTAGTTTGTTTTAATGGTTTTTTAACATTCTTGTCACCCGCTCTCTAATTTTTTTCGACTTATTTTTAGATGATGAGCAAACCAGACAATAACGATCAACCGGAATGGGAACAAATTCTTCGTTCACTTGAACAAGGATATGAAGTGACTGAAGATCGCCTCAATGAACTGACTGTTGATGAAAGAGCTTATATCTCAGAAATTACAGACAAACAAAAGCTAGGTGAAGCTGTAGCCTCATTGGAAGCTATTGATTTGAAAGCAGACTGGGGTTTAGTTAGCAGTCAATTGGATGAAGCCTCAGTTAACAAACGTACTGTTGCGCTCTTTTCAAAATGGGCACGTTATGCTGCCATTTTATTCCTGCCTGTTGCCTTGACTGTGGGCTTATACCTGACCTTATCAGACAAGCAGCCAAAACAGGATCAGCTGGCCCGTAAACATGAAAATAGAGGGGCAAATAAAGTAACCTTAATTCTTGGAGACGGAAGAGAAATTGAGCTTGACAGCCAGCAATCTATCAAAACTTCGGACGGAACTCAGATTCAAACAGATGCTGATCATGGCCTCGTGTATACAACTGAAAAGAATGAAAACAGATCCGCGATTTTTAACACCCTCGTGATCCCGAAAGGTGCAGATTATAAATTGTTACTGGACGATTTAACTGAAATTTGGCTAAATTCCGACTCCCGTATAAAATATCAGGTGAATTTTAATGCAACCAAAACCCGCGAAGTATATCTTGAAAAAGGAGAAGCTTACTTCAAGGTTGCTAAAAATCCAAATAAACCATTTATCGTACGTAGTGCTTTAATGAGTTTGCAGGTTTTGGGTACCTCGTTTAATATGAATACTTATTCAAATGAAGTTCAGACTACGTTGGTTGAGGGTAAAGTGAAATTGGAATCATTTGGTTCCAGGGAGCAGATGTTACTGAACCCGGGCCAACAAGGCAATTTTGATAAGTTTACCGGAAGTCTGAAAAAGCAGGATGTAGATGTCTTTCCTTTTGTAGCCTGGAAGGATGGAATTATAGTATTCCAAAATGAGAATATGGGAGAATTAATGGCCCAGTTAGGAAGATTGTATGATTATGAAATTGAATTTAAGGATCAAAGCTTAAAACAATTGCATTATACCGGTCGTGCTGACAAATCAGAATCCATACAAAATATACTGGCAATTATCCAGGAGACAGCAAACTTGAAATTTATGATTAAAGAAAGGAGAATCACCGTAGGAAAGCAATAAAAATTAACGGGCAATGTGCAACCATTACCCGTATAGCCAAGTTTTTATAAATCATTTGCTTGTGGGCAACAGGGATTTAATATGTTCAACTTAAACCAAACCAAATCTAATGAAAAAAAATTACGAAGAACTTATCAACGTAAAAAACATTCGGAAAGGAGAATGCAGGAAAATAGGGATGTTAACCTTACTGTTTTTAGCTCTTTCCATCAATGTGATGGCGCAATTGAGGCCAAAAGTGAGCCTCGACGTTAAAAATGTCCAACTTTCAACTGCGTTGGATGCGCTTCAGAAACAGGTAAAGACTTACATTGTTTATAACCATGAAGAAGTAAACGCTAAGCCTAAAGTTACTTTAAAAGTTAAGGATCAGTCGCTTGATAATGTGTTGGAGCAGTTACTGGCTGGTTCTGGTCTGAAGTTCAGTTTTCGGGCTAACAGTGTAATTATTGGGCCTAAACAAAAGGATGAAAATACCGGTACCAGAAAAGTTTCCATTACCGGAGAGGTTACCGATGAAAATAGGATGCCTTTGCCCAGGGCTACGGTTTCCGAACTGGGAACCAGCAATGGTGTGCTTAGCGATGAAAATGGACGATTTCGATTAAGCGTTGCTGAAGATGCTGTTTTAGTGATCACTTATTTGGGGATGACGGATCAGCGTATTTCAGTAGCTGGGAAAACTTCATTCAAAATCACCATGAAATTAAAAGATACAACCATTGATGAAGTGGTTGTAACGGGTATTCCATTTAACCGAAGAACGGAAAGCTTTACAGGCTCTGCATCAAAAATTACACGTGAGCAATTATTAAAGGCCGGAAACCTGAATATCTTTCAAAGTCTGAAAAGTGTAGAACCTTCGCTTAACATTCAGGATAATCTAGCTTTTGGTTCTGATCCAAACAGAATGCCTGAGATGCAAATCAGAGGTGCTTCTTCATTTCCGGATCTTAAAGGTCAATATGCAACCAGTCCGAATCAACCCTTATTTATTGTTGATGGTTTTGAAATGACCATTCAAAAGGTTTCAGATCTTGATATCAACAGAGTAGAGTCTGTTACGATTTTGAAGGATGCCTCTGCTAAAGCTTTATATGGTTCAAGAGCAGGTAATGGGGTTATTGTAATAGAAACAGTAAAAGTGAAAGCAGGTGAGTTGAGGATTAACTATACGGCAACTGTGGGCCTGGAAATGCCTGATCTGAATAGTTATAACCTGGTCAATGCCACGGAAAAAATAGACCTGGAGCGACAATTAGGTGCTTACAGCAGACTACAGCCTATTGTTGGTTTACAATATGATAGTCTTTATTACGCCAATTTGAAAGAAGTACAAAGCGGCGTAAATACCGATTGGTTAGCGCAACCTGTTCGGACAGGCATTACCAATAAACATACTTTTGGTTTTGAGGCCGGTGATGATAAATTAAGGGCAGGACTTACTTTCTTCTCTAACAACACACAGGGTGTGATGAAGGGCAGTGAGCGGAAAAGTCTTGGTGGTGCTCTATCACTTACCTATCGCTATAAAAATGTATTGTTCAGAAACCAGCTTCAATATACTGGTGTAAAAGCTGCCAATTCTCCATATGGTGAATTCTCGGAGTATGCAAGGTTAAATCCATACTGGAGACCTTTTAATGCCGACGGTAGTGTTCGTAAGCTTCTGGGCATCGGGCCAGTACTTTCTGAAAGTGTTTACAATCCAATGTACAATGCTACACTTAATACAGCTTCAACATCAGAATATACTGATGTCACCAATAATACTTATTTGGAGTGGACACTAAACCAAAATATCAAAGTTATCGGTAGGGTTGGGTTTACTAATACAGTAAGCGGAACGGAAGTATTTCTTCCGGGTAATCATACCAGGTTCAATAGTTTTATAGGTGATAACCTGTTTTTGAAAGGAACCTATGATAAGGGGAACGGTAAGTCTACTATGGTAAGCAGCGATGTGAACGTGAATTATTCGAAAGTATGGGGGAAGCATGTCTTATATACAAATGTCGGTGCAAATATTAGGGAGGATAATTCAGAAAATTACCTGTATAGTGCTATAGGTTTCCCTAATGACAAAATGGATAACATCATTTTTGCCAAACAATATGCCCTTAATGGTAAACCTTCAGGTACTGAATCTATCAATCGTGAATTAGGTGGATTGGCAGCCGCGAATTATTCTTTCGACAACAGATATTTTGCAGATTTATCCGTGCGTACAACTGCTTCATCACAATTTGGTACAAATAGTCGCTGGGGTTCATTCTGGTCTGCCGGTGCAGGTTGGAATTTGCACAATGAAAAGTTTTTACAGGGAAATAAGACAATCACGCACCTGAAGTTACGTGGTTCAATGGGATATACGGGCTCGCAAAACTTCAATTCCGACCAGGCGCTGTTATTGTACAACTACTTTGTTGACAATTCATATCAGGGCATGTTGGGTACGTATTTGAATGGTTTGGCCAATGAGGATTTAAAGTGGCAACAGAAACTGGATTATAATGCTGGCCTGGATGCTGAAATCATGTCGCGTTTAAACTTGCGCGTTGATGTTTATAATGCCATTACAACAAACCTTTTAACGGATATTACCACACCTCCTTCACTTGGTTTCGATTCTTATAAGGCAAATCTAGGACAGATTCGCAATACAGGAATTGAACTTAAACTAAATTACAGGATGCTGTTAAATCCGGCTATCCGGAGATCACTCAACCTGTTCGTAACAGGTATATCAAACACCAATAAAATCGTAAAAATCTCTAATTCACTCCAGAGCATTACAGAAGAGCAGGACAGGTTATCAACGAGAAGTAATAAACCTTTAGTGAGATTTCAGGAAGGGCAGTCGTTGGATGCCATCTGGGCAGTACCCTCTATGGGAATTGATCCTGCCACAGGAAAGGAGATTTTCGTGAAACTGGACGGAACGCTTACGGAGACCTGGAACGCAAATGATAAAGTGGTAGTAGGGCTAAACCAACCTAAAGTATTTGGTAACATGGGAGCCAACTATGAATATAAAGGTTTCAGCATCGGTTTTATTGCACAGTATAAAGTGGGTGGACAAATCTATAACCAAACCCTGGTTGATAAGGTAGAGAACGCACAGTTGAATTATAATGTAGATAACCGTGCTTATTACGACAGCTGGAAAAAACCGGGCGATAATGTATTGTTTAAAAGTATCGGTGTTTCCAATGCTCTTACGCTGGCTACTTCCAGGTTTGTGCAGGACTTTAACGAACTGAATATCTCTTCTGTTAATGTTGGTTATGATTTCTATAGATTCAGCTTTGTAAAGAAATTAAGTCTGCAGCGCTTACAGGTGATGTTAAACATGAACGATGTATATAGATTCTCAAGCGTGCGTGCTGAAAGAGGAACGGCTTACCCGTTTGCACGTTATGGCTCTTTTACAGTCACAGCTAACTTTTAACCATACATTTTTATAAACCTAAAGAACTAAAGAAATGAGAAATAGATTAATAGTAGGCTTAATGACAATTGTCGTGATGCTATCTGTAAGTTCATGTAAAAAGTGGTTGGATGTACAACCCCGCACTAAGATCAAATCTGATGTGCTGTTACAAACAGAGCAGGGGTATAAAGATGCTTTGATCGGTTGTTATACCTTAATGAAATCACAGTCATTATACGGTCGTGAACTGACTTTTGGTTTCATGGATGCGGTAGCGCAGCAGTATGATACCTTTAACAATTCTACCTACGGCAGCGTAGCGCAGTTTAGATATACCACTGACGCGAAAGTCCGTATTCAAATAGATGGCATGTGGAGAGGTATGTACAATATACTGGCTAATGTTAATAATATCCTCGATAACATCGACAATAATAAAGCGCTGTTTACAGGAAATAATTATCAGATTATAAAAGGTGAAGCACTTGCAATCAGGGCTTTCATCCATCTCGATTTGCTGCGTAATTTTGCCTCAACCGATCTTACAAAAATAGCTATTCCTTATGCGAATAGCCTTAGTACCGAAGTTACGCCGCGTTCAACAGGCAACCAGGTGATGGACTTACTTTTGAAAGATCTGGAGGATGCTGTTTTAAATCTTAATGTAGATCCGATAAAAAAGGGTATTAAACGTTCAGCAACAGATGAGTTTTTAAATAATCGTCACCAACGCCTAAACTACTTTGCGGTAAAAGGTATTGCTGCAAGGGCTTATTTGTGGAAAAATGATAAGGTAAATGCACTGACAAATGCAATGGAGGTAATTCAAGCCGGAAACCAGGTATTTCCATGGATTCAAACCTCGAATATATCGGCGACTGCAGATATGGACAAAGATTTTACTTTTTCAACAGAAAATCTTTTTGCACTGAATGTATTTGACCTGAAGATCATTGCTAATAAGTGGTTTATTTCAGCTTTTTCAGGAGATCAGTTATTAAAGAGTTCATTTAATTATGAGTCGATGTATGAAAAGGGGGGGATTGGGGCTAACGACTATCGATTGATATATACTTCAAGGCTATCTGGCAATAATTATATCCTTTATAAATTCTTTCAGCCCGACAATTATAAGATTGCTTATGCATCAATGATTCCTTTAGTAAGGCGCTCTGAGATGAATTACATCGCCGCTGAATGTAATGTTGGCTTAGACAATGGAAAGGCTATCGACCTGCTTAACGAGGTAAGAGAACATAGGGGAATTACGACACCGCTTTCCGCTTCGTTAACAGATGCACAGGTTAAGGCTGAAATTTTAAAGGAGTATAGAAAGGAATTTCAGGGAGAAGGACAGCTTTTTGGGTATTGTAAAAGGACTAAGCAGGCTAAGTTTCCGCCGAATTCTGTCACTTTAACGGATGTCCAATTGGTATTACCAATGCCCGAAAATGAAATTGAATTTGGTAAATAGATTAAAGTAAGATTATTCAACTTAAAAAAAATAAAATGAAAGCAATAATAAAACTATATGCTTTAATTCTTTCTCTAACTGTACTTTTAGGTGCCTGTACTGAGAAAGATATACTAGGTTACGAAAATGATCCGCGTTTGTTTTTTCAGATTCCAGGAAGTGGCAGTATTGCGCTTCGTGATTCAATTATCTATTCCTTCCCGGCTTATCCAAATATCGGAGACCATGATACCCTTTGGTTTAAAGCCAATATAATGGGTAATGCAAGTCCTCAGGATAGAGAAATAGGTATTAAGATAAATGCTAAGTCGACGACGGCTGTGGAAGGCGTAAATTTTAAATTCGAAAGCAAAGTATTACCTGCCAATGCTTTTTCGGTTCGCATTCCAATAGTAATTTACAAAGCGGGTTTAAAGGATAAATCAGTACGATTAGAAATAGAGGTAGCAGAGAACCAAAATTTCAAAGTAGGTTTTGAGCGGTACAGGAAAGCTGTATTTATTTGGGGAGACAAGTTTCTAAAGCCGGATATCTGGGATAAATCGAATTATCTCAATGCTTTCGGAACGTTTACCGAAACCAGATACGCCTTTATACTGAAAGCCTGCAAAATCACGGAACTTCCGGATCCAATGAACCTTGTGTTGCTTGCTGATTTTAATGCAAGGGCAAGAACGGCGCTATTGGAGTACAACACTACACCAGGTAATACACCTTTAACGGATGAGCTTGGTACTGTGGGATTCCCTGTGTTTACAGGTATTGGAGGTAATGGTTAAATCAAAAACAAATATAGACTAATGAAAATATATAACTATTGTTTTGCAGTTTTAGCTGCAATTGTGTTGTTTTTATTTGGCTGTGCCAAAGATAAAGGCAATTATGACTATAAAGATTTAAGTACCAGCTTTGTGGATACTGTAGCTATGCCGAATACTTTTTTTGTTAAACAAAATGAAAGTATTGAACAAGATGCAGTAAGTACGCCTGGGACTCCCGGAAATTTGGTGTATGAGTGGCGCCTGTTACAGCAGAGCTTTTCTCCGGATCCGGCAACGGGAATTTATTTTAACAAACTGCTCGCGAATACTAAAAAGCTTTCTTACAAGGTAGTTGATGCACCGGGAAGTTATATGTTGGTATTGTATGTAAAAGACAATGCCAACGGGGGAATAACTCAAATAGTTAAGATGCCATTTACCATCGGTTCTTATGCATCTCCAGGATGGATGGTATTACATGGGGATAATACAAGCAGTGATATCAGTATTATAGTGAATAATAAATTGCTGGGTAATCTATTGCCTGCCAATACGGACTACGTTCAGCCGAATGTATTTTCTGAAACTAATGGTGCAAAAATACAAGGTGAAGGCGCTAATGTGATTTATATGAGTAATCATTGGGTTGATGTGTTTACCAAGACTGATCAGGGGGGCTACCGCATAAGTGGTGATGACCTGCGTATCAAAAATACTTATAGCAACATGTTTATAAATCCACTTTCAGCTTCCGATATTCAATATCAGGCCTATGCAGGTTGGAGTTATAACGAGTTGCTGATCAATAAAGGAAGCTTGTATTTTGTTCCGCAACCTACACCTAGTTTGTATTACCAGTTCGGTGTAAGGTGTTTTGGTGAAGATTATGTGGCCGCGCCTTTTATTGGTACCATTTTCAACTTCTCTTATTACGGTGTGATTTATGATATGAAGAATAAACGCTTTCTTTATATTGATTTTCAGAGGTATGTCAAGCAATTTAAAGAGCCGGGATTAACAGCCAAATTTAACATGCGGAACGTAGGCAAAGAGATGGTTTACGCCGAACATGGCTTTGCAAAAGGATGGTTTTGCGTAATGCAGGATGAAGGGAATCCAAATTCACGTGAATTGTTCATCTGTAATTTTGATAAGACCGATGATGGAAACAGAGCGCTCGACCGCATTAACATCAGCAATGCTACTGATCTTAATAACGCTAAGTACTTCTCCATTGGCAATCGGGCCAACGTAATGTATTATGCTACAGATACCAAAATTTACCAGAACAACTACGCCGGTGATTTATTTTCAACACAACGGTATGACATATCCGTCTCATATCCGGGTAATGTGATTACAGGCATGAAGTTATTGAAGGTAAATCTTCATCCCAATGATGGTAAAATCCTTTATGTTGCACTTTATAATCCGACTACAAAAGCAGGAACTCTTTTGCAAATTGATGTGAATGAGGTAAGCGGTGTTTTTGGAGCGATAAAGGCTTATACAGGCTTCGGCAAAATTTCAGGAATGAATTATAAAATTAAATAATTGAAACATGCAATCAATGGCATTATTGTGTCATTGATTGCATCACAACCTTTTTATATCATAAAAAACTAAAATGAATAATAATCCATTAAAACGTATTGCTGCTATATTAGGCATCTCACTGTTAAGTTTACAGAGCTTTGCCGCTAATCCTTATTGCGTAGTTAAAGGCAAAATCAGCGGAGTGACGAAAGATTCAAAGATAATAGTGCAGCGTAGTGGCGGTGATCATGGTGGGGACGTAGCTATACAGCAGGCTACAATTAAAGCCGACGGAACATTTTTATTTTCACTTCCTGAGACGGTAAGTAATCAATTGTATGAGTTCAAAATCGATGGATCGAGGGGAGGCTTTACTTTCGTTGCTGAAAAAGGTCAGGTGGAAATCACTAGTGATATCAAAAAGATGTATACGGCCGAAATAAAGGGAACCCCTGAAAATGATCGCTGGAACAACTTTCAGCAATTCACACGTCAGCAAACTCAAAAAAGCAATGAAATGAATATGAGTGGAAGCAAGTTCAGCAAAGAAGAAAAACTGGCCTTTTTTAAAAGTGTGGAAGCTGAGAAGAAACGCTATGTAGATTCGTTGGCTAAAAACTTCCCAAATTCAGTGGTTGCTTTATATCTGGCCAAAGTGCCGCTGATGATGATGAAGCACGATCAGATTGATAGTGTTTTAAAAGGGTTTAAAGCCCACTTCTCTACACATCCCTATTATGTGGCTATGAAAAAGCGTGCTGATATATTACGTAAAGTTGCTCCAGGCGCAATTGCCCCAGACTTTAATGTAGTTAAACCTGATGGGAAATCTAAAATTTCTTTGTCGTCATTCCGTGGGAAGTATGTGATGTTAGATTTTTGGGCTTCCTGGTGCGTGCCTTGTCGTGCTGAAAATCCTCATACAAAACATTTGTATGAGAAATATAAAGATAAAGGATTGGAAGTAATTTCTTTTTCGTTAGACCACGAAATAAAACCCTGGAATGAGGCTATAGTGAAAGATGGTATGGTATGGAAACATGCATCTGATCTTGTAGGTGGTGTAAAATCACCGGTTGCTCAGAAATACGGTATTGATGGTATTCCTGCAATTTGGATTATTGATCCTAATGGAAAAATTATTGCAGAAGGTTTGAGAGGTGAAGCACTTGAAAAATTGCTTGAGTCGATCTTTGCACCAAAGACAAAAGGCTAAAAAGGAACCTACTAACCCTATTAATATTACGAAAACAAAGGATTGAATATGTATAAGAAAATCATTTCAAAATGGTCACTGCTGGTTGGACTGTTGCTGTCTTTTAGCGGGCAGCTAAGGGCAGATGAAGGGATGTGGCTGTTGGCCTTATTAAAGCAGCAGAACGCGGAAGAGCTAAAGGCAATGGGATTGAAGATTCCAATTGAAAAATTAACAGGTGAAAATGAAGGCGCGCTGACTGAAGCCGTAGTGGCTTTTGGTTCAGGTTGTACCGGCTCTTTGATCTCAGGATCAGGGCTTGTACTTACCAATTATCATTGCTCTTATGGTGCAATTCAGCAATATATTTCGCCAACAAACGATATTTTTAAAAAGGGATATTGGGCTGCCAAAGAGGGGGAAGAACTCCCTGTTGGTGACCTGGCTATTACCATCAATAAAAAAATATTGGATGTAACTGCCGAGGTAAAGGCAAATTCTCAGGATGTTTCGGATGTTAACAGTATCAATAAAGCAATAAAAGCTGTTTCGCAAAAATATGCTCAGAAGTATCCAGGTTATAAGATTTCAATCAGACCCTATAAGGACAACACTTTATTTGTGCTTTTTTTACAGCTACAATACAGAGATGTTCGCCTGGTAGGTGTTCCTCCAAAAAATGTAGCGAAATTTGGTGGAGAAACGGATAACTGGATGTGGCCACGACAAAGTGCGGATTTTGCTTACTTCAGAGTTTATGCCGATAAAAATGGTAAACCTGCTGTCTATTCGAAAAGCAATGTTCCTTTAGTGGTGAAGAACTATTTACACATTTCAACCGAAGGTTATAAAAATGGAGATTTTGCCATGTCAATGGGCTACCCTGGTCAATCAGAGCGTAATGCGACTTCTTCTCAGATCTGGCAAAAAACGCAGGTTTTAAACCCGCCGATGATTGCTGTAAGGGCACTTAGTCAGTCTATTCTTGAAAAGGAAATGGATAAGAGCAATGAGATAAAACAGTTGTATGCTGAAAATTATGCCAATTCCGCTAACTATTACAAGAATGCAGTAGGCATGAATTTTTGGGTAAATAAGCTGCATATTTTGGCTAAGAAGGAAGCTCATGAGAAAGAGTGGATGAACTGGGTAATGAAGGATGAATCTAGGAAAGCAAAATTTGCGACTCTGATGCCAAAGTTGAAGGCCGAAATTGAAGCCAATGCAAAGTTTAAACGTGCCCAAACATATTATTCTGAATGCTTTAGTACCGCTGCAGGTATCCCTCGTTTCCTTTCGGGGTTTGGTAGTGGTTTTTACACTTACGATTTGAAAAAATCTCCGGAGGTGAGTAAAAACCTTGCAGTTAATACAAGCATGTATTATAAGAAAATGGATATGGGGGTTGAGAAACAACTTACCAAGGCAGTACTTAAACTATGTAAAGATAGTTTACCTGCTGATCTTCGCCCTGATGTATTTGAATTGAAAAAATTGGATACTGATGCACAAATTGATCAATATGTGGATGAGTTATTTAAAAATTCTCTTTTTACCGATTATGCAAAATTAGATAGATGGTTCAAAAATCCTATTGCTTCTATAAGTGATGATCCGGTTGCTCAATTGATGAAATCTATCGATAAAAAGCAGACAGAAGTATTTAAAGAGGCCGAATTAAATGCAAGAAAGATTTATAGAATCGTTGAATCGTATTACAACAGTATTTCTGATTTCAAATCTGGTAAATACTATCCAGATGCAGATAAATCCATCCGTCTTTCTTATGGAACCGTATCGGATCTGGTATTAGATAATAAAACTGTTCCATATCAGACTACCTTAAGTGAGTTGATTGCAAAGGCTGATACGGTAAATAAGGATTACTTCCTGAATAAAGATTTACAGGTACTCTGGCAAAAGAAGGATTATGGAAAATACGCTGTAAATGGAGAGATGCCGGTTTGTTTTGTAACCAATGGGGATGTTACAGGTGGCAATTCAGGAAGTCCGATGATGAATGCCAAAGGGCAGATTATTGGGTTGGTGTTCGACTGCAACTGGGAATCAATGACCAGGGAGTTTAATTATGAAAAAGACCTGAATAGAGTTATTTGCGTCGATGTTCGTTATCTGTTGTTTGTAACCGAAAAGTTTTCAGGAACAAATAGAATTATCGGGGAAATTGAACAGGCAAACCAGACTGGGGTATAAATTAACGTAAATGAAGGTGGCGGTTATGCCACCTTCGATTAACTCATAAAATAGATGAAACAAATACTCAGACAGCTGCTCATCATTGTTTGTGGATGGATGTTTTCCTGCCCGGCTTTTGCGTCAAACGATATTAAAACAATTGTTAAAGGTTCCATTCAGGGAATCGATATCAAACACATTACCATATTTAACCGTGAATCTGTACGTGGTTCAAGAGTCACAGATTCCATAAATTCTAATGGACAGTTTCAATTTAACCTGAACGTAAAAGTGCCCGGATTTTATGTGGTTTCAATGGGGGAAGATGAGCCAACTGAGTTTGAGATGTACCTTAATCCGGGTGATCAGCTTAGCTTAAAAATTGCAAAAGACCAGGTTTTTATGATAGGTAAAGGAAGTGTATTAAACCAGTTTCTATATGATATGGCGACGAAATTTAAATATAATCCACTTGATTTAGCCAGTCATCTCGAAACTTACAACAATCAGGTTAACGCTATAAATAGTTCAACAAATGCAGAGGTAGTTCGGCGGAAGGCACTATTATTGGGCAATGCACAGGGCGTTTTTTTGGATCAGACATTTGGTCCGCTTTTGGAATCTAAAGCCCATGGAGCGGATGGTAAGATGATGCAGGTCAACTTTTCTGATCTAAACATTCTATTAATCCCGGAAATTATGGTTCACCCTAACTGGAGGCTAAATATCACCGAACTGATGTTTGCTAAAATGAAAGCCGGTCAGTTAAAGATTAATCATGCACACAGCTGGGTAGCCGACTTTGGTAAGGCTATAGAAAACCAGAAATTAAGAGAGGCCTATATCACTGCAACATTAACTTACGCTGCTTCTATTGGAGATCTGGTAGCCGTTCCTAAAGAAATAAATGCGGTATTACCATTGGTTAAAAACCCGGTTAGTGTGGCCAAAATAAATGGTTTGAAAGCAAAAATTAATCAGGGACTGAATTTCTATAAAAATGCACCCCTAGGCACTGACATGAGTGCATATGCTTTTCAAAATGCTAAAGATGAGCTGGTTTCTATTAAAGACTATAAAGGGAAACTGATTTATGTAGATATCTGGAATACGGGCTGTAAACCTTGTATCGCCGAAATGCCATATCTAAAGCAGTTAGAGCAGGACTTGCATGGGGAAGATATCGTTTTCCTTTCTGTTTCTTGTGATTACGATTTAGCGATGTGGAAACGGTTTTTGCAGAAACATAATATGACCGGTGAACAATTAATTATGATGGGTAAAAAGGATACATTTTTTGATAAGATTGGAAAAGGGGGAGTGCCTCGTTTTGTGATTTTAGACAAGCAAGGTAAGATGCTGGATTATAATAGTTGTAAGCGTCCCTCTAATCCGATATTGAAAATTTATTTGACAGAACTACTTAACCAATCAAAACTATGATTACATCAAGAGTTGCATTTATTGCAATTATATTATTTTCTTTTTTCACGGTGAAAGCTCAGGAAACCGAGATTAGAGGGGTTTCAAAAAAAACAAAACCTGACTTTGTAAAGCTATTTAGCGTAAATCAGGGGCAAATGGTAGAACTCGCTTCCGTAAAGCCAGCCGCTAATGGTGCATTTGCTTTTAAATTTAAACCTGCCTATAAAGGATACTACTTGTTGGGCTTTGGAACAGTAAATAATGGTACCCAGGATAAGTATAAACTGTATGTGAAAGGCAACGACCAGATCAGTCTTGAGTTGACGGATGAAGCATATATCCTTAAAGGCAAGAATAATAAAGAGAATATTGTATTAGAACAGTGGTATAAGACCGCTTATAAGGTGGAACGTAAAACGATCTATTTTAATCGTGGTGTCAGATCGTTTAAAGAGTTTTTTCCAATGCTGGAAGAAGCAGTTGCTAAATCAAAACCCTTTAGCGCTGGCATTAATACCGGGAATAGTCATTTCGACAAGTTAATGCGCCAAACCATAGCTTATGATCTTGGCTATTATACCTTAACCTTGTTGCTGTATCCTTCTGCTTCCAGACCTGATGAAAATGATTATACTCCTTATATTAAGAATTTTAAAGCAGATGATTTCCTTCAAAATGAGGTGTTGCTTCAATTCCCTTATGGGATAAATATGTTGAGTAACCTCGTTGCGTTTAAAAACAAGGGCTTAGGCTATGATTTTGATAAAGACGTACTGTCTATTCCAAACGATCAGTTGAAAGGGGATTATGCATTAACATATGCCGCACTTGCAAGATCATATAATAAGTACAAGCAAATTGTGGATACCTACAGTAAGTACTTTACAAGGAATGATCAAAAATTACGCGCAGAAGTTATTGAAGCTAAGAATGGTGTATACAAGCCAGGAGCAAAAGCGTTTGGCTTTAGTTATCCAGATGTGAATGGCAAAATGGTTTCATTATCAGATTTTAAAGGTAAATTGGTATTGGTGGATGTTTGGGCAACCTGGTGCGGTCCTTGCGTAAAAGAGATTCCTTCGTTAAAAAAACTGGAAGAGGAGTTTCATGGTAAAGATGTCGCATTTTTAAGCGTGTCTGTGGACGACCATAAGGATAAGGAAAAATGGAAAAAGTATGTTGCTGATGCGCAACTAGGCGGCGTACAGATTCATTCCGGACCGGGGGCGGAGATTTCAAGGGATTATAAAATTAATGGCATTCCGAGGTTTATGCTTTTTGATAAAAATGGGAATATTATAGATGTCGATTCACCGCGGCCAAGTGACCCAAAACTGAAAGAAATCCTGAAAGAATGGTTAGAATGAAAAAGCAGTAAATTCTCTATATTTATCATCAAATCAGGATTGCATCTATGGGTAAAGAGGCCAGCTACAAATCATTTCGTCCATTTATTTGGGCCTTTATAACCATTGTGTCACTGTTGGCAATCACCCAATATGTTGCTTACCTGCGTTATTCAATGCAGAAGAGGCAGGAACACGAAATTTTGAAGCATGAACTGGATGAAGTAGAAAGTAGATTCAAGGACATCCTTAACCATAGTATATCATCGGCAAATACATTCTCTATACTATATAAGCAGTACGGAAATATTGATAGTTTTGATGAGATCGCCAGGGATATCATGGAACACAATAAAGGGATTGATTTCATGAATTTTGCCGAGAATTATACGATTACCCACGTTTATCCCTTACAGGGGAACCAGAAGATATTGGGGCACAGCTTACTGGAAGTGCCCTTGTTTCGTAAAGAAATTGAGATTGCAATAAAGAGTAATAAGGTACTCTTTGCAGGTCCTTATCGGTTGACGCAAGGTAGAGGAATTGGGATTTCCTGTCGTATACCGATCATTATTAATAATAAATACAAGGGACTGGCAAGCGTGATCACAAAATTACCTACGGTCTTTAGTCTATTGCCGCAATTGAAAAATAATGGTGGAAAATTTGTTTATCAACTCTCTAAAGTAAATCCGGTTACACTCAAATCCGAATCCTTTTTTCCAAATTATGTTCCCAAAGCCAATAGTGGTATTTCAGTTTATATGCCTGAAGGAAATTGGACCTTACATGCTGCTTATTCTTCCCTCTATACCACTTCAAATGATGTATATGCCATATCGGTTCTAGGTATACTGTTAAGTTTCTCCATAAGTATAGTTGTGTATCACCGGGCCAAATTGCCGGTTAAACTTGAGCGCATTATCCAATCGAAAACCAGGGAATTGGCAGGCAGTGAAAAATACTACAGAAGATTGATTGAAAGTAGCACAGATGTCATCGCTTTGTTTAATGCCGCTGGACAGGCTATTTATAGAACACCCTCATTTGAGAAGGTTACGGGCTATACAGTAGCTGAAATGCAAAATGCTTCAGACATAGATCTGGTCGATCCGGAGCATAAAGACCAGGATCGACTGGATTTTGTGAAAGTTGCTTCCATACCAGGTAGTACGCTGTTTAAGCGCCATAAATTAAGGCATAAACAAGGGCATTATATTTATGTAGATGGTATTTATAGGAATATGCTTGAAGACGATAATGTGAAAGCCGTGGTATATACCTACTCAGATGTTACTGATAAGGTGTTAGCTTTACATGATCTTGGCGAACGGGTAAAAGAGCTCTCAACGATTTTTAAATTGAATGAAATATTAAAGGACACTTCGCAAGATATTGACAGTTTATTTGAAAAGATCGTTAATCTTATCCGCGAGGGCTGGCAATATCCTGAATATTGCGAGGCAAAAATAGAATTTGACGGAAAGAAATATATTACCGCTGGTTACCATTCATCACCTTATAGCCAGGTTGCTTCTTTCAGCTTAGTTGATGGGAAGTATGGTTTGGTTGAAGTGATTTATACTAAAGAAAAGCCAAAAGCCTTTGAAGGCTCCTTCTTAAAAGAAGAGCGTGACCTTATCAACACTATTGCTGATACGATTACGATATATTTAAATAAGGCAATCCAGCAACGCAATCTTATCGAATCGCAGAAAAAATTCCAGGATTTAGTTGAGAAATCCTTGGTTGGGGTCTATATTATCATAGATGACGCTTTGGTATACGTAAATCCCAAGGTTGTCGAAGATATCGGTTATACTGAGGAAGAGATGTATCTGCTAACGATCAGGGAATTGGTGCATGAAGAAGATTATGATATGGTCAGCCACAATATGTCGTTAAGGATGCAGGGAATTAATAAAAGCTATGAGACAAGAGTAAAAAGAAAAGATGGAAGTTATATATGGATAGAGGTTTTTGGGAATAATACCACCTATCAAGGAAAAAAAGCTCTTATAGGTACTATGGTGAACATTACCGGGAGGAAAAATCTTGAATTGGAAAGACAGGGAATCATACATGACCTGGAGCAACGGAACAGGGACCTTGAGCAGTTTTCAAACGTGCTGTCCCATAATATACGATCACCGATTTCCACGGTATTGGGATTAATTAGTTTATTGGATCAGGAAATGAATGAAGAGGACATAGCAATCGCCTTGCGGGGTATTGATCAGTCTGTCAAAAAATTAGATGATGTGGTGAAGGATCTGAATGAGATATTGCGCATTCGAAATTCACTTTCTAATGTAAATAGTAGGGTAGTGTTTAAAGAGATTTTAGATGAGACCAGAAAAACACTTGCGGATGCGATAGAAAAGAAAAATGTTTTGATCGAATACGACTTTACTGCTATACCGGATTTAAATTCAGTTCGGGCGTATATAAAAAGTATCTTTTGCAATGTAATCTCCAATGGCATTAAGTATTCACGACCGGGTGTTGTGCCGCATTTACTAATCAGATCTTCAAAGAGCGATGACAAAGTGTTTATCTCATTTAAGGATAATGGTATCGGCATCGATCTAGTGAAATATAAGGACCAGATATTCGGGCTTTATAAACGATTTCATCCCTCCATCGAGGGTAAAGGGCTGGGGTTGTACATTGTGAAAACGCAGGCTACAGCGCTTAACGGAAACATAGAGGTAAGAAGTACGCTGGAGCAGGGGTCCGAATTCATATTGAGCTTTAGTCTGTGTTAACAGAATTCCCACTAAGGGAATAAAATAGTTAAATGATTAGAAGAGTACAATGGGTTCGGAAAGATGCAGTTATGGCTTGTTATCAATGTTTAAATGTTTCATCTCCAAATACACTTCCTGGTACACAATCAACTCTAGCCTGCTTCGAAACCCATTTCTTGCCAGTTTATTGTTTTGGCCTTAGCAGCCTTGCCGTCTGATATAAACGCTTTTAGTATTGCTACGGGGTTAAAATCGATTGTATTGTAAAACATTTTTCCTGCAAAGGTATTCCTCAAAAACTGCAAGGAAATTACAGTAACACAAAGACAGCCTGGTTCAATCTTAAATTCAAATTGTTGTGGAGCTATAACATCTGCTTGATATTTGTATTCTATTTCTGTTGTTTGAACCGGATTGAAATAATGCTGTCCATTTGTCAGATCGAATATGCCAAGCCCAAAGCTCAACATACAATGTCTGATTTCTTTTGGAAAGTTAAGCTCTTGTGGAAGTCGCATTTCTGGTATGCTGATCTTTAATTTATTCCCCGTCACCTCTAATTCCGGACGTACATGAAAAATATTTCTTACCAGTGAATGTTGATTGAATTCAAAACCATTTAGCCTGTCAAAACTATCGCTGCGGAAATCGAAAATGCCTTTATCTATATTTTTACACTGATTTAGAATGTGTACTACTTCAGAATTTAAACGATTTACCATTTCGCCATCGGTAAAATCGGTAGTAATAGGATTAAGATTATTCCTCAAGGTCATGGCTAGCGTACTGGCTTTCCCGAAAATTTTGGCTGCGATTTTACTGGGCTCAGTATGACTGGAAGGTGTAAAAACAGGTTTTTTTTGAATAACCTGTTTATTTCGGTATTTCTTGTATACCGTAGGACCAATTTTGCCTGTAATAAATTTTCCATTAACGCTGGCCATAATTATATTGATTTGAGGTTTAAGAAATGCCTGGCTTTGCATCGACCAGGATAGTATAACTATGCGCAATTAGAGTGCCAGATTAATGCAGTTATCCTGGGTAATAGTAGTAAAAGGCGGGGTGTATGCGGGGTATAGGCGGACTCAATGCGGGCTATGGTAAACTGGTGGACAAAGATGTCTTATACTTGTCTTATACTGATTAGGCTTTACAAAATCGGGGTGACTTTACTGAAATTGCTTTACAAAATTATTTATTTTACTGAATATACTGTACACTTGGTCTGATACGGGTTTTACTTTACAGTTTTGAGAGGGGTTAATAATTATAAAATTAATTGTTTTTCTTTAGTTCTATTATACTTTTTTCTACAGTTTTTCCACCGCTTAATTAACGGTTGTTCAGTAGTATGAGCAATTACTGGTGTGAGATAATCGCAACTCATATGTGGACGAAGATGATTATAAGAGTCAATGCTTTTAGCAACCTCATGCATCGCTTGACTCCTGGATTGAAAAATACGATTAAGCTTAAATTCTGTTTTGAGAATCCCATTTATCCTTTCGGCTATGGGGTTCTCATAAGCTTCTC
>NZ_FWYB01000030.1 GCF_900176505.1 Pedobacter nyackensis
AAAAAAGCATTTCCATAGGCGCAAAAGGCTATGGAGAGAAGAAAGTAATTAAGAGCACACAGGGGATGCCTTGGCTCTCAGAGGCGATGAAAGACGTGATAAGCTGCGATAAGCTTCGGGGATTAGCAAATATGAATTGATCCGAAGATTTCTGAATGGGGAAACCTGGCTAGTTGAAGACTAGTCGTACAATGTACGCAAACCTGCCGAACTGAAACATCTAAGTAAGCAGAGGAAGAGAAAATAATAATGATTTCCTAAGTAGTGGCGAGCGAACGGGAAAGAGCCCAAACCATTCTTGTTACGGCAAGTATGGGGTTGTAGGACTACGATATGATTATAATGCAATGAAGTGGAACAGGATGGGAAGCCTGGCAATATAGAGTGAGAGCCTCGTACACGTAAGTACCATTAGTCTAGTAGTATCCTGAGTACCGCGAGGTCGGAGACGCCTTGTGGGAATCTGCCGGCACCATCCGGTAAGGCTAAATACTCCTGAGAGACCGATAGTGAACCAGTACCGTGAGGGAAAGGTGAAAAGAACCCCGAACAGGGGAGTGAAATAGAACCTGAAACTGTGTGCTTACAAGCGGTCGGAGCGTCCAGGTGGCGTGACGGCGTGCCTTTTGCATAATGAGCCTACGAGTTACTCTTCTCTGGCAAGGTTAAGTGTTTAAGACACGGATCCGAAGCGAAAGCGAGTCTGAATAGGGCGTATAGTCAGGGGAGGTAGACGCGAAACCTTGTGATCTACCCATGGACAGGTTGAAGGTGCGGTAACACGTACTGGAGGACCGAACCGATAAACGTTGAAAAGTTTCCGGATGATCTGTGGGTAGGGGTGAAAGGCTAATCAAACTGGGAAATAGCTCGTACTCCCCGAAATGTTTTTAGGAACAGCGTCGTGGTTTAGTTAAATAGAGGTAGAGCTACTGATTGGGTGCGGGGGAGTCAAATCCTACCAAATCCAGACAAACTCCGAATGCTATTTAATATACACGGCAGTGAGGCGCGGGGTGCTAAGGTCACGCGCCGAGAGGGAAAGAACCCAGACCATCAGCTAAGGTCCCCAAGTTACAGTTAAGTTGAACTAACGAGGTCCGATTGCATAGACAGCTAGGATGTTGGCTTGGAAGCAGCCATTCATTTAAAGAGTGCGTAACAGCTCACTAGTCGAGCGATCGGGCATGGATAATAAACGGGCATAAAATTGTACACCGAAGCTATGGGTAATATTAATATTACGGTAGGGGAGCATTCCAGCGGCAGCGAAGGTATGACGTAAGTTGTGCTGGAGCTTCTGGAAAAGCAAATGTAGGCATAAGTAACGATAAGGCAGGCGAGAAACCTGCCCGCCGAAAGGATAAGGTTTCCTGATCAACGCTAATCGGATCAGGGTTAGTCGGGGCCTAAGGAGAACCCGAAGGGGATATTCGATGGACAACGGATTAATATTTCCGTACTTTTTATAACTGCGATGTGGGGACGGAGTAGTGACACTGCCGCGATCTGACGGAATAGATCGTTGAAGGCTGTAGGTATAGGACTGGTAGGCAAATCCGCCGGTCTTGCTGAACGCTGATAGTACCGCAAACCTTCGGGGGCGTGGATAGTGCAGGTAATCAGACTTCCAAGAAAAACCGCTAAGCTTCAGGTTATAAAAACCCGTACCGCAAACCGACACAGGTATCCGGGAAGAGAATTCTAAGGCGCTCGAGTGAATCATGGCTAAGGAACTCGGCAAAATGGCCCTGTAACTTCGGGAGAAGGGGCGCTGGTAGCAATATCAGCCGCAGTGAAAAGGCCCAGGCGACTGTTTAACAAAAACACATGGCTTTGCAAAATCGAAAGATGAAGTATAAGGCCTGACACCTGCCCGGTGCTGGAAGGTTAAGAGGGGATGTCATCCG
>NZ_FWYB01000010.1 GCF_900176505.1 Pedobacter nyackensis
GGGTATGTAAAATAAACTGTGTCAAGGCGGTGATTCATTAGAGTTACTGCCTTGTTCATTTTAGTTCAAATCTAATACCATCCGATCAGGAAACCAAATGGCAAGTTTTTGCGCAGTGATACCCCAATTACTCAATGGCATTGTCCACTTCTGGCTAATGTTATTATGTGCCAGGTAAATTAGTTTTAGTAGTGCCATATCAGAAGTAAATGCTCCTTTTGTTTTAGTCACCTTTCGTACCTGTCGGTGGAATCCTTCAATGGTGTTGGTGGTGTAAATCAATCTGCGTACAGCAGCATCATATCGAAAATAGCTGGTTAATTTTGACCAATTATTCCTCCAGGATTCAATCACTTTTTCATATTTCTTACCCCATTTAGCCTCCAGATCATCCAATCTGAGTTCTGCCTGTTCAAGTGTATCAGCTTTATAAACAGGCTTCAGATCGGTCATAAATGCTTTTTGGTCTTTTGAAGCTACATATTTCAAGCTGTTGCGGATCTGATGTACTACGCAGGTCTGGATTTCCGTTTGTGGAAATACGGTATTGATAGCAGCAGGAAACCCATTCAGGTTGTCAATACAGGCAATCAGAATATCTTTTACCCCTCTGTTCTGTAAATCAGTGAGCACCGATAGCCAAAAATTGGCGCCTTCATTTTGAGAAACATACATTCCTAAAAGGGTCTTATAACCGTGGCGATCTATGCCGATTATATTGTAAACTGCATGTGAGATCATGCGATGATCCTCTTTGACTTTGTAATGCATCGCATCCAGCCATACAATAGTATAGAGATCCTCCAATGGACGGGATTGCCATTCCTTTACTTCTGGAATAATTTTGTCTGTAATGGCTGATAAAGTGCTGTGACTGATATCTGTATCGTACATATCCTTTATGTGTTTGGAAATATCCCTAAGGCTCATTCCAAGCCCATACATACCAATGATTTTAGTCTCCAGACTTTCTGCAAGAATAGTCTCGCGTTTGCGAATCAACTCAGGCTCAAAGGTAGAGCTCCGATCTCTTGGGGTGTCGATGGTAATGGTACCGGAGGAAGTACGTACTTCTTTACTGGTCTTGCCGTTTTTACGGTTGCCTGAAAGGCGTTCCTCAGAATCTAAATGGCTTTCAAGTTCCGCTTCTAATGCCGAGTCTAAAAAGCTTTTTAGTAAGGGAGCAAAAGCTCCGTCCTTACCGTACAAGGATTTGCCCGAACGCAATTGCTCAAGGGCCTTTTGCTTCATTTGCTCATAATCGAGCTGCTCATCTTTTCTCATTTTATAAACTGTGTCTCTAAGTTAACAATTAACTATTTTGACACAGTTTATTTTACACCCTCACTACTTCAGTAGTTCGCTAATATCCTCTTTACTGAGTGACTTAAAGAAGCTCTCTTCGGTAGTGATCAGCGAGCTTGCAAGCCTTTTCTTACGGTTCTGAAGTGCTAAAATCTTTTCCTCAACGGTATCCTTTGCAATAAACTTATAGATAAATACTTTTTTGTCTTGCCCGATCCTGTGTGTTCGGTCGATAGCCTGTTGTTCTACAGCAGGATTCCACCATGGGTCAAGAATGAACACATAGTCAGCCTGCGTTAAGTTTAAGCCCACACCGCCAGCTTTTATCGAGATTAAGAAAACTTTTAATTCTGTGTTTTTCTGAAATTCTGCTACAATCTCCCCACGGTTTTTAGTTGCACCATCAAGATAGGCAAAAGGAATTTTTTCCTGGTCGAGGTATTGTTTGAAAATAGCCAGATGCTTAACAAACTGCGAGAATATAAGCACTTTATGCCCCCCTTTAAGCACATTGTCCAGGGTATGAACTACGTTTTCAAATTTACCTGAATCGGAAGTATAGTTGTGATCGATCATCACGGGATGATTAGCCAGCTGGCGCAGGGCGGTAAGTCCCTGTAAAATTTGCACTTGTTTTTTTGCATAAGTCCCATCATCCATGCTATTAAGCAGGTCGTTCCTATAAGCTGATTTGGTTTTCTCATAATAAGCGGCCTGATCTTCGCTCATGTTACAATAAAAGATCTGTTCCGTTTTGGATGGAAGTTCATTCGCTACCTGTTCTTTTGTACGGCGCAACACAAAGGGTTTGATAATGGCTTGCAGTTTTCGGGCTTTCTCCTCGTCTTTTTTCTTTTCAATAGCCTGTACATATTCTTCATTAAAGAAGGCTTGTGTGCCCAGTAACCCGGGGTTGAGAAAGGTGAGTTGCGTCCAGAGATCACTAACAGAGTTCTCTACCGGCGTACCACTCAGGATTAATTTATGCTTTGATTTAAGGGCTCTTACTGCTTTGAATGATTTTGATGAAGGGTTTTTAATGTTCTGACTCTCATCAAGAATGATATAACTAAAGTAAAAGTCCTTGAGTGAATCAATATCTACACGGGTAATGCCATATGTAGTGATGATGATGTCATAATTGGAAAAGCGGCTAATGTCTTTGTTTCTGGTTGTCCCGGTATGGGCATGAATCTTGAGCTTTGGCGTAAATTTTTTTGCCTCATTTAGCCAGTTGTAGATCAACGAAGTAGGCATCACGATTAAAGAGGTGCTGTGTGTTTCATTTTCCTGATCCTCTTCTTTGAGCTTTTGTAACATCGCCAGGGTTTGAATGGTTTTTCCCAAACCCATATCATCGGCCAGGCAGCCACCAAAATGATATTCTCTTAAGAAGCTGAACCAATTGTAACCCGCTTTTTGATAACTCCGCAAGTCACCTTTAAAGTTAACAGGCATCTGAGTGTCGGCAATGTTCTCAAAATCGTTCAGTTTCTGGAGCTTGCGACTTAGGGTGATGTTGGCAATGCCGTCTTCAGCCAACTCATTGATTAGTCCAATATGATGTTTTTTAAGCTTAAGCCCCTTTCCTCCGTCAGACAGGCTAAACAGACTTCCATATTGCGTGAACCATTTATCAGGTATGATGGCTATTGATCCGTCGGGTAAGGTGAATTCTCTTTTTTTATGAAGGATATGTTGCTTTAAAGAGATAAATGGTATGGGGTGATTGCCAAAATAAACAATGGCATTGATGTCAAACCAGTCGTTATCTTCTTTGATTTCAAAGCTGATTTTATTTACCGCAAATAGGAATCGTTTGGTTCCACGGTGTTGCTCAATCTCAAAGCTTTCACTTTCTAGTTGCTCCAAATGTTCGTTAACCCAGTTGATGGCAGCGTAGGATTGATCTTCCTCCGGATCAACGGATACTTCCAGATGATAATAGAGGGCACTTGTTTTTTTGAGCCCTAGCCCCAACAGGTAATTGAATTTTTGTTTTTCCCAGGTTACATCTCTCTTAATACGGGTAAAGACGTAGTTGTCGCCCTCTTTGTGCAAGTGAACCGTTACTTTCTTGTCGTTCCCCATGGCAAAAACATGCTCGCCATATTTAAAGTGCAATTGCAGTTGAGAGATACCTGCATCTACATAAATTACTTTAATAATAGCTGTTGGTTCGTACTTTTCGGTTTTGATATCAAATCCTTCAGCATACACATGGTATTTTTCTATCAGCGGGGCTACGAATTTTCCAAAATAGGTTTCCTCAGCAGATTTTGGAATGGTAATGAATCGTTTATTTAAAAAAGGCATTAGTTTTTTGCCTTCAATATCCTGCTCAAAAAAGTAGAGCATATCATTGAGTAATAACCATGCTGGTTGATTGCTGATCACCTGCGCATCTTTAAACATAAAGTCAATGCGCAATCCCTGATACTTTATTGTAGGGAAATAACGGGTTTCATTTTCACTTCTTCTGAAATGGAAGAGTACAGTAGAAGGTTCAGTTGCAATCTCGATTTTTCTTTCTGCAGGCCAGCCATCTTTATCCATCAGATATAATGAGCCTATTTGTTTCAGTATCTCTAAAACTTCGGAAAGCCTTTTTTCAATCTTTGGGCGGACGCTTTCATAAAATTTCTCGTTGAAAAACTTACCGAAGAACTCTGCCGGTCTGATTACTTTTTTGTGATATTTTTTGATGATATAATCCTGCTCTGTCTCATCAAGTATTTTAATGAGTTTAAAGTCGATTTCTGTTAGGTGCTTAGCAAATTCTTTTGCCGTATGAGAAAAAATGCGCTGATAAGTAAGCGAGAAATCTCCCTGTGGGTTTAGCTGAACAATATGTGGTTCAATTAAATAACCAAAATACGCATGTTTACATATGGAATATACAATTTTGCAGGGTTTGGAGCTATCGACGCGTAACATTGGCAATTGATTAAAACAATCAGAAGGTATGGATTTAAAAAGCTTTAAACTTACATCAAATTGATATGCTTTCAAATAAAATGCGCTAATTATTACTTGTTTTTTATTTCTGTTCGTCGAAAAATTTTGGCTGTTGGTCGGCTATTACATAGATGTTGCCTAAAAGCATTAAAAGTTCTGTAACGTTTTGGCGTTTTGATCGACTTATATGTAAAGATTTTAACCAATTTAAAAGCCTAAAAACATGAAAACTTCAGTAAAAACATTATTCGCCTCAGCTTTAACAGCAATCTTCTTATCAACAGCATTTGCTTCAGTCGCAGCTGATAAAAACACCAATCCTTCTGCTATATCGGTAGGAATTGATTTTAATAAAGTGATCCTAACCGGTAATGCAAAAGTTGAGCTGGTTCAGTCGAATAAACCTCGCGTAGTTATATATGAGCAATACAATAAGGAACGTACTTCTATTGTGCAAAAAGGAGATAAGCTATACATTAACTCTAATGAAGAGCAGCCGATCAATATCGTTGTATATGTTAAAGATCTGGTTCGAATTGACGCTTCTCAGAAAGTAAGTGTTACTACCAGAGGTAAATTTTTATCGAATGCAATGCAGGTTTTCGTAAAAGATCATGCAAAAGCATTTGTAAACGGGGATATCAGCAGCTTGTATACAGTAATTGACGACTACGCAGTACTTAGATTAAAAGGATCTTCAAAAGATCATACACTGGCCAAAGGTAGGGTAGCACGATTAAAAATGGATCAATTTGTAGCGCTAAAAACAACAAACACATCTCTTGATGATGCGATCTTGACAGGTTATTCCATCGTTATTCCAAAAGACACCGTTATTGCTGATGTGGCAGAAACTTTAATGAAATAAACAGCCGGGCCATTTATAAACAAGAAAAGACCAGAGCACGTCCTTTTTATGGCCTTTTCTTGTTTTAATATTGTTCGTTACAAATCAAATTTAACAGCCTGAGCTAAAGTAAGTGTGTTTGAGTAATTGATGGTATTTGTTTGTCTGCGCATATATCCTTTCCAGGCATCTGAACCGCTTTCTCTTCCTCCACCCGTCTCTTTCTCTCCACCAAAAGCTCCACCAATTTCTGCTCCCGATGTACCAATGTTAACATTAGCAATTCCGCAATCAGAGCCAGCTGCAGATAAAAACTGCTCCGCTTCACGCAGATTTAAGGTCATAATGGCCGACGATAAACCCTGCGGAACTCCATTTTGCAAAGCAATAGCCTCGGCTAAGGTTTTATATTTTATCAGGTAAAGAATAGGGGCAAAGGTTTCTTCCTGCACAATTTCATAGTGGTTTTCTACTTCAGCAATGCAGGGTTTTACATAACAGCCGGATTGATAGGCATCACCACTTAATATGCCGCCTTCTACTACAAAATTGGCACCCTCTTTTTTACCTTTATCTATAGCATGACTATACATCTCTACAGCCGCAATATCGATTAAGGGACCTACATGGTTGTGTTGATCTAATGGATCGCCAATACGCAATTGTCCATAGGCTTTAACCAGCTTATTTTTAAAAGCTTCGTAAATATCTTCATGGATAATTAATCGTCTGGTTGATGTACAGCGTTGTCCTGCAGTACCCACGGCTCCAAAAACGGCTCCAATGATAGACATCTCGAGGTCAGCATCTTTAGAAATGATGATGGCATTATTACCTCCCAGTTCCAGGATGCTTCTCCCAAATCTACTGGCTACAGATGCCGAAACTACGCGGCCGATACGGGTTGATCCTGTGAAGGAAACCAAAGGGACGCGTTTGTCGTTGTTGATGAGGTTGCCAACTGAATTTCCGATCAGGAGATTGCTAATGCCCTCTGGCATGTTGTTCTTTTTAAGAACCGTTGCAATAATATGCTGACACGCAATTCCACAAAGTGGGGTTTTTGAGGAAGGTTTCCAGACGCATACATTTCCGCATACTAAAGCTAATGCTGTATTCCAGCTCCAGACGGCTACGGGGAAATTGAAGGCAGATATGATCGCTACTATTCCCATTGGATGCCATTGTTCGTACATCCGATGGTTCGGGCGCTCGGAATGCATGGTTAGACCGTAAAGCTGGCGCGAGAGACCAACGGCGAAATCACAGATGTCGATCATTTCCTGCACTTCGCCAAAGCCTTCCTGTAAGCTCTTGCCCATTTCATAGGATACCAGGGTCCCTAGATCTTCCTTGTGCATGCGTAAAGCTTCACCAAATTGACGAACAATTTCCCCTCTTTTCGGGGCAGGAAAATTGCGCCAAAAAAGAAAAGCATCTGCTGCTTTTTTTATAACAGTTTCATAATCTTCGTCAGTTGCTAATTGTACACTGGCAATTTTCTTTCCATCAACAGGAGAAAAGCTGTCTAAAGTTTTTGCACCTGAGGTAGCACCCCAATTGCTGCCGGTGCTAAAGGCCGGATTTAGTTTAAGAATGCCTAAATTCTTTAAAACGGTACTGATATTGTTCATCATGTTATATTGGTTAGGTATAGCAATAAACAAAAAGTAATGAGAAAGGTGTGTGAGGAGGGGTAAATGGGTTTCGTGACTTGAATTTTACCTGATTTCGAATAAAGTTGCTTTCTTTTGTGAAATAAATCTGATCAGGGAACCGTTCGCATTACTAATATAGTCAGTTACTTAACAGCTAAAACGTGCGTATGTTGAAAATTATTTCGTTTATACCTCCTATAATATTTGTAAACTTATAATGTATTTAGTCCAGGAGGGAGCTGTTCTTTAATTATTCAAGACATGGAAGAGGAATTTTATTTTGATTTTAGTGATGATGCCCAACGTTCAGTTGAGCGTTACGAAGAGATGTTGCGCAATCAGGATCAATACTTTTTTGATGCCCAGGCTTTTGAGAATATTATTGATTATTATATTGAGAAAAGCGATCCGGTGAAGGCTTTGCAGGTGATTGAATATGCGGTTAACCAGCACCCATACGCGGTGGTTTTTCTGATTAAGCAGGCACAATTGCTTTTTATTACCGATCAAATTGAACGGTCATTTCTATCGTTACAAAAGGCAGAAATGCTGGAAGCTTCGGAGGCCGAGATTTACGTTTTAAGGGGAAATATTTATAATAGCCTTGAAAGGTATTCAGAAGCGCTGGATAATTTTCAGAAGGCATTGGAGTTTGCTGAAACAACGGATGAGATTTTACTGCAAATCGCATATGTGTACCAGAATATGCTGGATTATGAAAATGCTATTGTTTACATTAAGCAAAGTCTGGAACAAAATATGGAAAATAAAGACGGTTTATATGAACTGGCTTTTTGTTACGATATTTTGGATAAACAGGAAGAAAGTATCCAGTTTTACCAGGAATATATCGATAACGATCCATATTCTTATGCTGCATGGTACAATCTTGCTAACTCTTATCATAAATTGGATTTGTTTGAAAAAGCCATTGATGCTTACGATTACGCGATTCTGATTAAGGATAATTTTGCTTCTGCTTATTACAATAAAGGGAATGCGCTTGTACAGCTAGATCGCTACATGGAGGCTATTGAAGTTTATAAACAGACTTTCGAGTATGAACCACCAAATGCAGATACTTATTGTGCAATCGGGGAATGCTATGAAAAGCTGGAGAAAATGGATGAGGCCAGGTCATATTACAAAAAATCCGTAAAAATGGATCCAGGCATGGCCGATGCATGGTTTGGGATTGGCGTAACCTTAAACTTTGAGGAACGTTATTTTGAGTCCTTGCATTTTTACAGAAAGGCTCTTGAGCTGGATGGGGAGAATCCTGATTTTTGGTTTGCTATGGCTGATGCTCATTATAAGTTGGGTCAGATAGAGGAATCTGTTCAGGCTTATGATAAAGTTTTAGAGTACAATCCATTAGATGTGGAGGCATGGCTTGATTTTTCTACGGTATTGTATGAGCAAGGGAAGTTAAAGGAAGCTGCTGAAACCATTTCGGATGCGATTAAGAA
Source organism: Pedobacter nyackensis (assembly GCF_900176505.1). GTDB lineage: Bacteria > Bacteroidota > Bacteroidia > Sphingobacteriales > Sphingobacteriaceae > Pedobacter > Pedobacter nyackensis. The sequence continues at coordinate 8,238 of NZ_FWYB01000010.1, forward strand.
TAATCCGGATGCTGCAGAGCTATACTATCGTATGGTAGCGTATCTATTTGCGCTTGGAAAGAATAGTGAGGCCCTTTTGTATCTTGAAACAGCCTTAGTTACAGACCCTGAAAAACATTATATTTTGTTTGAGTATTTACCTCAATTGCAAGATAACAGTTCAATTATCGAGGTTATCAATAGGTATATTAAATAGTATTGTGCCTTTTATTAGAAAGTACTGATAAAAACTCTCTATTTTTTTTTCACCTTTGTGGCCTATGAATTACCCATTGAATAATATACCGGAGCGTCCAGCAAAACCACGTAATAAAGGAATTACAATGGTTATGGATAAAGGATTAAGTTTAAGACAGACTGAAGATTTTATTGAAGTAGCCGGAACACATACTGATATCGTGAAATTGGGCTGGGCAACCTCCTTCGTAACACCAAATCTTAAAGAGAAACTGAAACTATACAGAGATGCTGGAATACCAACCTACTTTGGTGGGACACTATTCGAAGCATTTATCATACGTAATCAGTTTGATGATTATTGCAGGGTGCTGGATCAGTTTGGTATGGAGTACGCTGAGGTTTCAGATGGTTCTATTACTATCGAGCATGAACTAAAATGCGAATTCATTCAAAAGTTGTCGAAACAGGTTACTGTGATTTCTGAAGTTGGTTCTAAAGATGCAACCAAAATATTTGCCCCTTATAAATGGATCAAGCTGATGAATGCGGAGATTGAAGCCGGATCTTGGAAAGTTATTGCTGAAGCGAGAGAAGGTGGAAATGTAGGTATTTACAGAGGATCAGGTGAGGTTAGAGAAGGTTTGGTAGATGAAATCTTAACCCAAATCCCTGAAGAAACAATTATCTGGGAAGCCCCTCAAAAAGAACAGCAGGTTTGGTTTATAAAATTACTGGGCGCAAATGTAAATATTGGTAACATTGCACCGGCAGAAGTAATTCCTTTGGAAACCATTCGTTTAGGCCTGAGAGGTGATACTTTTGATCATTTTTTAAACCTGGACAAATAGTTCCGTAAATCCACCCGCATAGAGAAATGAGAAAATTTGGTTTAATTGGCTACCCCTTATCACATTCTTTTTCAAAGAAGTTCTTTACGGAAAAGTTTAGAGATGAGCAGATTGCCAATTGTGAATACGAATTGTATCCCATACCTGAGATCGGAGCATTCCCTGGACTGCTAACCGATCAGGATCTCTGTGGTATAAATGTAACCATTCCTTATAAGGTGCAGGTCTTGCCATTTTTAGATGAAATGGATGAAGCATCCACCGCTATTGGAGCGGTCAACTGCATTTCAATAACAAGGAATAGTGCAGGGCAATGGCTTAAAGGCTACAATACGGATGCCTATGGCTTTGAGGAATCGTTAAAGCCTTTGTTAGAACCTCATCACCATAAAGCCTTGGTTTTTGGCGATGGCGGAGCGGCTAAAGCTGTAAAGTACGTATTAAATAAGTTAAATATTGCTTTCCTTGTCGTAACCAGAAAGCCTTCTGAAAGCAGTATTTTGTATGCAGACGTTGATGAAAAACTGCTTCAGGAATATACCGTGCTGATCAATACGACGCCTTTGGGCATGTCGCCGAATGTGGATACTTATCCGGAGATACCTTATGCATGCCTGACAACTCAGCATATTGCTTACGACCTGGTTTATAACCCCGAAGAGCCAATCTTTTTAAGAGAGGTGAGGGAAAAGGGCGGAAAAACAAAAAACGGACTTGAAATGTTGCATTTGCAAGCCATACGTTCCTGGGAGATTTGGAATTCATAAAATGAAGAGATATTTCTTTCTTTTTTTCTGCGCGTGTATATTGGCATTTTCAGCCTGTAACAGCAATAGTTATACCCCAAAGCCAAGAGGTTTTTTTAAGATAGATTTTCCGGCTAAATCTTACCGGAGTTTTGATAAAGGCTGCTCTTTTTCATTTGAGTATCCCAGCTATGCCAATTTGGTTGCCGATAGCAGTGCCGGAACCCAACCTTGTTGGTTTAACCTGGCATTCCCTCAATTTAATGGGCGGTTACACCTGACCTATTATGATGTTACTTCAAAAAAAGAGTATGAAAATCTGGTTGAGGATGCAAGAACATTTGCTTTTAAACATACTGTAAAGGCTAACGCAATTGATCAAAAAATAATCAATTACCCCGAAAAGAAGGTTTATGGCGTTTACTATGCGATTGAAGGAAATACAGCTTCTTCAGTCCAGTTCTTTTTAACGGATAGTACAAAACATTATTTTAGGGCGGCATTGTATTTCAATGAAAGACCTCAATATGATTCGATTCAACCGGTGGTTAACTTTATTAAAAAAGATCTCGACCGGATGATCAGTACTTTTAAATGGAAAAACTAATTTTAAATATCGATACATCCTATGATAAGTATTAAACAATTCACTTTTAATCCTGTAAGGGAAAACACTTATATTCTGTTTGATGAAACGGGCGAATGCGCAATCATTGACCCGGGAATGTACGATGCTGGAGAACAGAATGAAGTGGTTAATTTTATCAAAGAACATGGGTTAAAGCCTGTGCTTTTACTAAATACGCATTGTCATTACGATCATGTTTTTGGTAATAAGTTTGTGTACGACCAATGGGGTTTGAAACCTCAGTTCCATAAAGGCGAATTGTATATTTTGCAGGCCATTCCGGGATATGTGCCACAAATGGGCTTGCATTATGAGCTATCTCCTGAGCCAGAAGTGTTTTTGCCGGAATCAGGTAAAGTGAGCTTTGGTAACAGTCAGCTGGAACTTATTTTTGCACCAGGACATTCCCCGGCGCATTTGTGTTTTTATGCTGCTGCGGATAACTTCCTGATTGGTGGAGATGTGTTGTTTTACACGAGCATTGGCAGGACAGATCTTCCAGGAGGAAACCATTCGCAATTAATCAATAGTATCAAAAATAACTTGTTTATATTGCCTGATGACTGCAGGGTTTACCCTGGTCATGGTCCATCTACAACTATAGGCTTTGAGAAAAAACACAATCCTTTTTTACAATAGGTATTATAACACAAAGTATTGAATACACCATTTTATATAGCACGCAGGTATCTTTTTGCAAAAAAATCTACCAATGCCATCAACATCATCTCTACAATTTCTGTAGCAGGTGTTTTTGTAGGTAGTGCCGCTTTGATCATTATACTCTCGGTATTTAATGGTTTTGAAGAGGTGGTGTTAAAAATGTTCAATACCATTACGCCGCAAATTGTAATCTCGCCGGTTCAGGGAAAAACATTCGATCCCAATACAGCCTATTTTAATGACTTGAAAAAGGAAAAGGGGATTTATTCTTATACTGAGGTCCTTTCTGAAAATGCACTTTTAAGGTACAATGAAAAGCAGTCGGTGGGCTTGGTAAAAGGTGTGAGTACAGATTACTTAAAAAATAAGAGCCTGGATAGCATTACGATTGATGGAGCGTTTAAGCTTGAAAATCAAAGCTTGAATTATGCTGTTATCGGTTCCGCTATTCAGACGTTTTTGATGGTTAATACAACCGATCCTTTTAACCCATTGCAGGTTTTTTCACCTAAAAAGAAGAATAACCATAGCGGGTCCATTAATCCGGCAGATGATTTTACCATCCTTTCTATTCCGGTTTCCGGTGTTTTTGAGGTTCAGCAGGATTTTGATAATCTGGCTATCGTTCCTTTAAGATTTGCAAGAAAGCTGCTGGATGAGCCGGTTAAAATCTCGTCTATTGAGATTAATCTGCAAAATGGTGTGGATGCCGATAAATTTAAAGCTGAAATTGAAAACAAAATCGGCAAGGACTTTGAGATAAAGGACAGGATACAGCAAAATAAAGTGCTGTATAATATTTTAGGAAGCGAAAAATGGGCAGTTTATATTATTCTGACCTTTATATTGATTATTGCTATATTTAACATCATAGGCTCTTTAACGATGCTGGTTATTGATAAGCTGAAGGATATCGCTATCCTAAGCAGTCTCGGCGCCGGAAGGAAGCTCATTAAGCGTATTTTCCTCTTTGAAGGAATGATGATTACTATGGCCGGATGTATATCCGGTTTAGTTGTCGGATTGGTCTTTTGTTTGCTGCAGCAAAAATTTGGATTGGTAAAAATGTCTCAGGATAACCTTGTGATTACCAGTGCTTATCCTGTTGCATTGAAATGGAAAGATTTTTTACTTGTATTTTTAACCGTAAGTGTTTTTTCTTTTATGGCATCAGCTTTGTCATCTAATCTGAGCGTGAAGAAAATAAATCACTTAAATCAAGATCTCTAGAAACATGAATATATTTAAAAGCCCATTATTTTTAATCATAGCAATTTTCATTGCAATAGTAGGATGTAATTCAAGGCCTGAAGAGGTAAAAGACAGGACTACACGTGTAATGAAAGGTCTGTACAGTTTTGGTCCCGAACTAAAATCGTTTACAGACTGTGAAGAGGGAAATGAGTACTGGGTTGCTGATAGTGCCAAAACACTTGAATTGGCTTACAGCAATTTCAACTTTGAAAAACCCTACGAGCCTGTATACATAGAGGTGGAATGTCATACCATAAAATCCGACAGCCTAAGCATGTCGGCCGATTTTGATTCCACTATGGTTGTAACTAAGGTGGTTAAAATAACAAAAGAGATACCGGACGGTCCGTGTAACTAAGGGATTAAATATATATTCTGCTTAATAGGAGCGATCAAGCCCTTATCCTGAGCCATTGTAAACATCACGTCAATGGCTTTTCTGCCCTCTTTTCCGAGTTCAATGCTGTATTTGTTTACGTATAGCTCAATGTGCTTGTACATCACTTCTTCGCTCATCTCCTGTGCGTGTTGTTTGATAAACTCAAGGCCTGACTTTGGATTTGCAAAGGCAAACGCTACTGATTCTTTAATCAACCGGTTTACTTTCTCTTTGATTTCCTGATCCAGATTCCTGTTGATTACAATTCCGCCCAGTGGAATAGCGCAGCCTGTTTGTTCTTCCCAATAGCTACCCAGATCCATAATTTTGTGCAAGCCCTTTTCTGTATAGGTAAACCTGTTTTCATGGATAATTAACCCGAGGTCAATCCGGTCTTCCAATAGCGCGCTTTCTATTTCCGAGAAAACCATTTCCTGTTTTTCTGTCAAATGGGGGAATGCAATGCCCAATAAAAAATTCGCAGTAGTATAACGACCGGGTATGCCAACTTTATGAGCGGCATTTAATTGATCCTTTTTATGAACAAAAGTTTCATCATGGCAGATGAGTAGGGGACCAACTCCAAAACCCAGGGCACTCCCTGAATCCAGCAATGCATACTGTTCGTGGACATAGGCAAATGCATGAAAACTGAGTTTCGTGACATCTAACTCCCCTCTAAAAGCTTTTTGGTTCAATGTTTCCACGTCGTCAAAAAAGACTTCAAATTCTAAACCTTCAGTGTCAATTTTATGATGGATAAGGGCATCAAAGATAAATGTATCGTTAGGGCAGGGAGAGAAGCCAAGACTTAATTTCATTTTGTAAAGGTAGCGACTAAGAGAAAATGGTTGGTTATGTATTTGTCAAAAATCCAATCGCCCAGTCGTTCAGGTTTTTTATGGCGAGGCCGATTTTCCAGCTGTCTTTGTTTCGAGGTTCTACATAGTTGGATATGCTCCGGATTTGCAGGCAGGGTACTGATTCCTGGTCGCAGCAGTAAAGTACAGCAGCCCCTTCCATACTTTCGATCGCAGGATTAAACCTTGAAACGACCCTTGATATGCTATTTTCATTCCCGTGCACACGGTTTACGGTGATGCCATGACCCTTTTGCAGTTTTTTTACGGCATCACTCAGCAAGTTGTTTTTCGCGGTGTACCTGGCTTTGCCAAAACCCAGTTCATCAATACTTAAAAAGGTGTCTCCATTTTCAGCGCCAAGCTCGGCAAACTCATCGGTGGTAACATTGATCAGGGTTCCCAGAGGTGTTGTATGGTCAAAAGAGCCTGCAATACCGAGGTTTAAAACCAGGTTGTAGTTTCCCTTCAGGTGCTTCCCCAGGGCAAAAGCTGTAGCGGTCATGCCTACTCCCGTAATCAGTAAATCAAAGTCTTTTGTTCTAATAAAATCCTGCTCGGGTAAATCGAAGTGTGCAATTAATAAAGCTATTTCTGCCCTTGTGGCGGCAACCAAAAGAATCTTCATGATAGCTAAGTTAGATATTTAACCTTTCTACTTTAAGCTTTCTGCGTATATTTGTCAATAATATAACAGAGAATGATTTATATAACCAGAAAAGCATCATTTAATGCTGCGCATAAATTATCCAGACCAGATTGGACGGAGGATAAAAATACTGAAGTTTACGGCAAGTGTGCTAATCCAAACTGGCACGGTCATAATTATCAATTATATGTAACAGTAAAAGGAGAAATTAATCCTGAAACTGGGTTCCTGGTCGATCTGAAATGGCTTAAGGATATTACCAATACGCATGTAGTTGAAAAAATTGACCATAAAAACCTGAATCTTGATGTTGATTTTATGAAAGATAAACTTGCATCAACAGAGAATCTGGCTATCGCCATCTGGGATCAACTGGTTGATCTGATTGCAGAGTCGGGCGCGCAATTACACAGCATAAAAATTTACGAGACTGAAAACAACTTTGTTGAATATTTCGGTCACTAACAGTATATATGGACAATCATACCAATTATTTAGATGAGGAAGAGGATAACGGGTACATTAAAATAGACCGTTATAACGAGAGCAAAATCGCTTCAGTAGCACATCATTATAAAGATATCCTGGGTCAGCTTGGTGAAGACCCAAGTCGCGAGGGGTTGATCAAAACTCCGGAGCGCGTAGCTAAGGCGTTACAATATCTTACACATGGGTATGACCTTAACCCGGCAGAGATATTACGCTCTGCGATGTTTAAAGAAGATTACAGCCAGATGGTAGTGGTGAAGGATATAGAGGTTTTCTCTATGTGCGAGCATCATATGCTTCCATTTTTTGGTAAAGCACATGTTGCCTATATCCCAAATGGACACATTGTTGGATTAAGCAAAATACCGCGTATTGTTGATGCATTTGCCCGAAGATTACAAGTGCAGGAGCGTTTAACTAATGAGATCAGAGATTGTATTCAGGATACATTAATGCCTGCCGGTGTTGCTGTTGTGATTGAATGCAAGCATTTATGTATGGCGATGAGGGGTATACAGAAGCAAAACTCTGTTACAACCACTTCTGCTTTTACAGGAGAATTTGCTAAAGATAAAACCAGAGCAGAGTTTTTAAGACTGATCACAGCTAATTTGCATTAGAATTCAGGATTAATCTTTAATCATAAGAATAAAAACAGGTTAAAGAGCAAGGTCTTTAATTCTTGCTCCTTAATCTTTAACCATAAAATAAATAGATGAAAGCATATATATTTCCAGGACAGGGTGCTCAATTTTCGGGCATGGGTAAAGAACTTTACGAAAATGAAGTAGCAAAATCGTTGTTTGAGCGGGCCAATGAAATCATCGGTTTCCGCATTAGCGATATCATGTTCTCTGGTAGCGACGAAGAATTGAAACAAACTAAGGTTACCCAACCTGCTATATTTCTTCATTCTGTAATATTAGCAAAAACTTTAGGTGATAGTTTTAAACCGGATATGGTAGCTGGTCACTCATTAGGTGAGTTTTCGGCACTTGTTGCGGCTTCAGCTTTGTCATTCGAAGATGGCTTAAGACTGGTTATTACGCGTGCAAATGCAATGCAGAAAGCTTGTGAGTTACAACCTTCAACGATGGCTGCAATCCTTGGATTGGCTGATGAAATCGTTGAAAACATATGCAAAGAGATTCCTGAGGTAGTTGTTGCCGCGAATTATAACTGCCCGGGACAAATTGTTATTTCAGGAAGTATCGAAGGAGTTGATATTGCTTGTCAGAAATTAACTGAAGCAGGAGCAAAACGCGCTTTGAAACTTAATGTTGGTGGTGCATTCCACTCGCCATTAATGGAGCCTGCAAGATTAGAGCTTCAGGAAGCGATAGAAAAAGTAACTGTTCTATCACCGGTGTGTCCTATTTATCAGAATGTTGATCCGGTACCGAATACAGATCCTCAGAAAATAAAAGAAAACTTGATCACCCAATTAACGGGCGCAGTGAAGTGGACGCAGACAATTGAACGCATGATTGCTGACGGAGCAACTGAATTTGTTGAAGTTGGCCCGGGAAATGTGTTACAAGGCCTGGTTAAGAAAGTCAACAGAGCAATGCCTACCAGTTCTGCTACTTCTGTGTAATTTATAAAATCATAAAAATACAACAAGCGTGAGTATAAGAGGTAAAATCAGATTTCTTTTATTAATACTGGGCGCTTGTTGTATTATTACTGCTTTATCCTTAAACCATTCCATTACCAAAAAGGAATTGTTGCGTTATGATGCACGCAAACTTCAGGAAAACCTTATTGTCAAGGAGCATACCATATACGACTTTCTTTCGGACGCAAAGCAGATAGAAAAGGCTAAAAAGTTCGATCAGAGCGAAAAAAATAGCTCAATCTTTATTAAAACCTATTGCGATAAAGGCATTAATATTTTAGTGTATAAGAACAATGCGCTCAAGTTCTGGAGCTCATTTAATGTCTTTCCCCCTAACCCGGAGTCGATAAAGGAAGGATCTTCTTTTATTGAGCTCCGTAATGGCTCCTATGAGCTGATCAAGAAAACTTCGGGTGATTATACCCTTATTTTTTTGATTGAAGTGAAGAGCCTCTTTGATATCCAGAATCACTACCTCGAAAATACCATTTCGAAGTATCTATCCCCCTCGAACTCCCTGTCGCTGGCCACTTATAACGATCTTGAGGTTTATCCGATTAAAAACAGTAAAGGAGAACTGCTGTTTGAAGTTAAGTTGAAACAGGGGTATACTAAAAGCATTTTTGGGACGCTGGAAGTCTGGCTTTGGGTAGTGGGCTTATTCAGTTTTTGTTTGTTCTTTAATTCCTTTTGTGCCTGGTTGGTAAGAAAGGGGCACCTTATCGGAGGAACGGTCCTTTTAATGCTGTTTTTTGTAACGGTAAGGATAACTGATCTTGAATATGGCTGGTTTAATCACCAGTTCAACCTGCAGATATTTAGTCCAACCATATATGGAGAGAGCTTCTTACTTCCTTCATTGGGAGATTTCCTACTCAACGTAATCGCCATAACCTGGGTTGTTTTATTTATTTATACCTACAGGGACAAGTATATGGTGCCCGCCAGATTGGCAAAAAGTAAAATAAGCGGTCTGATTTTTCATCTGCTCTTGTTGGTTGCCTTTTCGGCATTGGCTTTTTTGTTTGATCAGGTGTTTGTCGGTCTGATCAACAATTCGAAAATCAATTTCAATATCACTAATATCATTAACCTGGGCTGGATTAGCTGGACATGTATCTTCATTTTATGTTTGGTTTGGTTTAATGTTTATCTGATTGGAAACATATTCATGCAGCTTACACAGCAGTTTAATGTGACCAATAAGGAGCGGTTAATCCTATTCCTTTCAAGCTTCCTTATTTATGCTATATATCAGTTAGAATCCGGCCTCAGTCTGGTTTTTATGGCCTATGCCCTGTTTATTTTTATCTTGGGCTGGAATATCTATATAAGAAACAGTAGCTTCTCTATTGGCGTTTTTGCCTCATTGTTTTTCTGTCTGGCGTTTATCACCTCTATGAAGTACTTAGCGTTTACAGATGCAAAGGAAGAGAGTCAACGTTATACCATAGCTCAAAAACTGGGTTATACTGAGGATCCAAAAATCATCAGCGCGATTGAAGGTCTTGAAAAAGCAGTCTCCAGTGACGCATTTATAGCAGAGTATTTTAAGCAACCTATTCTTGGTGGAACCTTTGACTTGGAAAAGCATGTAAATAAAATCCTGTTCGACGGCTACCTTACTCAATATGAGTACAATCTATATGAATATAACGGGCAGGATTCGACGATATCCAGTGATGGTAAGGTTTCCTTAAGCTACTATAAGAATTTAGTAAAATCGGGCTCTATTAAGGTCCCCGAGTCGAAGTTCTTTTACCGCTTGAATTATACCTTCGGCTATCAGAACTATTTTGGGATCATTCCTATTTTTGTTGACAACCATATATTGGGAACCCTGGTGATAGATCTTAAATCTCCCCAGTACAACTACAACAGCCAGCTACCTGAAATTCTGGTTGAAGGTAAAGTTAAAGGAGAAGAGGATTATAGTGATTATTCTTTTGCGTTTTACAACTCAGGGAAGTTGGTTAATCAATCCGGTAAATACACTTATAAGTTGTCGGCCTCCGGTTTTAATGGTGAAGTAGGGAAAGGTAAAATCGTTACTGATACGCTAAAATACACACACCTGGTGTATATGCCTGCCAGTTCAAAAATTATTGTAATCAGTAAGGAAAGGATTTCTTTTATCGTATGGCTGGCCACCCTGTCGTTTTTCTTTTTGGTGTTTATTGTTTTCTCGATTACACTTTATGCATTAATCTGGTTGATTAAAAATATTGATCAAAGCTGGGGGGGCTGGTTCAACATCAACCGGTCGCTGATGATCAATGCTAATAAAATTCTTTATAAAACCCGGATTCAGTTCTCTATAGTACTGTCTGTGGTAGCTACATTGTTGATTGTTGGCTGGACAACCTATTTTTATATCCGTGATGAATACCGTAAGCAGCAGGAGAATTTTATAAAAGAGAAGATCAGAAAGGTACAGTTGTCGTACGAAAAGCAAGTTTTCAGCACGGGCACTATACCGGAAGAAACTGATCAAACCAATGCCGACTTTAATCAGTTTGCGAACATCAATGGGGCTTACTTAAACCTTTTTGATACCGACGGGAATGTCCGCTTTACCTCCTTGCCAAAAATATACGACTTTGGTATTATAGGGAAAAAGATGGAGGCGATGGCCTATGTCAATCTTAAATTGCAGCAGGTATCTGAGTACATCAACCCTTCGGAGCAGATCGGGGATTTTAAATATGTAGCAGCTTATGCGCCTATAAGAGATGCGCAGAATAAAACCATAGCCTATATCGGCTTGCCATATTATGGCAATGAGGCCGATTATCAGGCTAAAATTGGGCTCTTTATCAATACCCTTATTAGTATTTATGCCCTGGTGTTTGTGGCGATTGGAATATTGGCTGTCTTTCTGGCCAATCAAATTACGAGTCCGCTTACGTTTATCCAGGACAGCATTAGAAAAACTAAGCTGGGACAAAAGAATCAACCGATTGTATGGTCCCGTCATGATGAGATCGGATCTTTAATTAAGGAATACAATAAAATGATTGCAGCGCTTGATGAAAGTGCAACGAAACTTGCGCGTTCTGAACGGGAGAGTGCCTGGAGGGAGATGGCAAAACAGGTGGCACATGAAATTAAGAATCCTTTAACGCCATTGAAGCTAGGTGTCCAGTTGCTTGAAAAATCATGGAAAGAAAAAGACCCGAATTTTGAAAAGAAATTTGAACGATTTACTAAATCATTTATAGAGCAGATAGATAGCTTGTCGACCATCGCCTCTGAGTTCTCCAATTTTGCGAAAATGCCTGATACTAAACTGGAAAAGCTAGCCCTGCTGCCAATTATTGAACAGGCAAGAAACGTGTTTACAAACACCGAGGATGTGGAGATTTATATCTTTAACCATACCAATATAGATGTGATGGTTCTTGGTGATAAAGATCAGCTATTGCGGACATTCAATAACCTGTTAAAAAATGGTATTGAGGCGGCTAATGACAATGATAAGTGTATCATTAAGATCAGAATTGTAATTAAGGGATTGCATGTTTTTATAGAAGTTGAGGACAATGGGAAAGGAATTGATGCTTATCTGCAGGATAAGATTTTCGTGCCCAATTTTACAACAAAATCATCCGGTACCGGATTGGGGCTGGCATTTGTGAAACAAGCTGTAGAAAATGCCGGGGGAACAGTGGATTTCAAGTCTATAAAAGATGGAGGAACCATCTTCTACCTTAGCTTCCCCTTATCTTAAAGTAATAGAAGCTTTACCCATTGTAAAGCCATCAGTATACAGGATGATGGAATAATCGCCTTTTATAAATTCATTGGGATTAACCCAATCCATGGTATAGGTTGTATTGTCGTCGTTATAGGATATAGAAGTAGAGGAAGTGTATTGCATTTCCTGACCGTCGGCCTCAAACATGTTGTTCTCATCCGCAATCAGGTTACCTGCCGGATCGAATATGCGCAGATAGATTTTATGGTAGTTTTTTTCAGCCAGCTGGTTAGGTACGATATTAAATTTAACGCTTAATTTTTTTGCAGAACCGGCTCGGGTTACAGCTATGTTTTTACCATTGCTTTTAACTCTATAGGCGGTAATTTCAACATTGTTGGCTTTTAAAGAAGCGCTTGTTTTTACTTTGATATTAAGTTCTTCATTCTTTTTTGCCAGTTGATCAGCCTTTATGCTTTCTGCTGTAGCAAACTGTTTTAAACTGTCTCGTTGCGACTTAAGCTGTAAATTCTCTTGCGTTAAGCGAAGTATTTGTTCATTATAACTATTGACAAATTCACGCAGTTGGCGAACTTCCTTCTGGGCTGCAACCAGGTTTTCCTGGGTTAAGGTTCCTTTTTGTAAGGCTGCTTTTAGTTCTGCGATTTTGTCTCTTGCCGATTGTTGTTCTTCCTGAAGTTTTCCGGTTAACACTAAATTCAGGCTGTTGGCTTTGTCTAGTTCTACTTCAATTTTCTCAACTTCGAGTTTTAGCCTGTCTTTCTCTGTACTGATAGAGATATAACGCTCATTTTGTTTCTCGTCTTTAATGTATAAATAGGCATTGGTGCCAAGCAAAGCGGCGATTACCACAATTAAAAAGTATATTTTGTTGCGGTCGCCTTTGTTGACTATATCGTTTTGGTTTGACATTTTTCAGTTCTAATAAACACAGAAAAAGAAATAGCTTAATGCACAGTAAGGTAAAAAAACACTCAAATTATATGAGACATAAAAAAAAATCGTTTAATTGCTTGATTCAGTTATGCTACTGTACACACAAAACAACAAAATGAAACCAATTTTAATCACCACTAATTACAAAAGATGTTTAAAATATTAACCTATGCACTATTATCAATACTAATAACTCCTATTTCCCTAACAGCACAGCTTACCTCAAAAATTGCTCCAAAAAGAGAGTTCAGGGGTATATGGGTTGCAACTGTTGCGAATATTGATTGGCCGTCTAAGCCTGGTTTGAGCATTGATCAGCAGAAACAGGAGTTAATTGTATTGCTGGACCAGCATAAAGCAAACGGTATGAATGCGATTATATTGCAGGTCAGGCCAGCTGCAGACGCATTTTATGCCAAATCCAGAGAGCCATGGAGCCAATGGTTAATGGGTAGACAGGGGCTTGCACCAAGTCCGGGTTATGATCCTTTAGCATTTGCGATTAAAGAGGCTCATTCCAGAGGATTGGAGCTCCATGCCTGGTTTAATCCGTACCGTGCAACGATGAGTGCTAACTCGGTTGTTAGTCCCGAGCATATGACCCGTAAAAGACCTGATTTATTCTTCGTATACGGTGGTAAAAAGCAATTCGATCCTGGTATCCCGGAAGTGAGAGAATATATCGTTCAGGTGATTCTGGATGTGGTTAAAGGCTATGATATTGATGGAGTTCATTTTGATGACTATTTTTATCCATATAAGATATCCGGACAAACGATAAATGATGCGGCAACATTTAGAAAATATGCGAATGGCTTTGCCGATATTGGCGATTGGCGCCGGAACAATGTAAATCTGCTGATTAAGCAGTTGGATGATAGTATTCACCACTATAAAAAGCATGTGAAATTTGGCGTGAGTCCTTTCGGTATCTGGAAAAATCGCGCAGAAGATAGTGAGGGTTCAGCAACAAGTGGCCTGTCGAATTACTCCGAACTTTATGCCGATTCTCGTAAATGGGTTAAAGAAGGTTGGGTAGATTATATTAATCCTCAAGTTTATTTTAGCTTCTCGCGCAAAGTAGCGCCATTTGGGACGATTGTAGACTGGTGGACTAATAATACCTTCGGCAGACATTTATACATCGGACAAGGGCCGTATTTGATTCATAACGGAAGTACAAAAAAGGAAGCTGCCTGGGCATTGTCAAATCAGATCCCAGATCAGATCAAGCATATAAGAAATAGCAACCTGATACAAGGGAGCGTATTTTTTAGTTCCAAGTCGTTCTCTACTGTGGCTAGGGGACTCGGAGACACTTTGAAAAATAACTACTATAAATATCCGGCTCTGCCTCCTCTAATGGTATGGCTGGACAGCGTGGCGCCTAATCAACCACTTAAGTTTGCTGCAGAAGCAATCGAAGACGGTGTGCATTTGAACTGGGAGAAGCCATTAAAAGCCACAGATGGAGAAACCGCTTCAGGTTACGTGATTTACAGATTTAGCGAAGGGGAGAAGGTGGAAGTGCTGGATGCGAAAAATATTATAAAGATTACCTATGAAGATCTTTATAATTTTGTAGACAAAAAAGTAGAGGTAGGTAAGCGATATAGTTATGTGGTTACTGCCTTAGACCGGCTCAAAAACGAAAGTGTACCTAGCGAAATGGTAGGTATTCAGGCAAAGGAAACGGTTATAGCAAAATAGGTTTTATAAGAGAGGTCCAGCCTTCGCCGGAATGACGAGGTGCTTAATAAACCAAAAAAGCAGCCTGTATAATCATACAGGCTGCTTTTTTGGTTTATGCTTTGCCAGCTGTTATTTCTGTGGCATCAAAACCAAACGAATGTAGTTGTCTTCGTTCAGGTATTTTTGAGCAATTGCTTTAGTGGATTCAACAGTAACGCTGTTCAATCGATCTTTAATCGTTAAAAGCGAGGTCATGTCTTCTCCGTTCTTTAAACGGCCGGTCAGGTAATTCAACCAGAAACCATTGTCACGCAGACTCAGTTCAAGTTGACGTTGCTCTTCCGATTTGAATTTGTTGATGTCATCATTGGTTGCACCATTGTCCTTAATGTGTTTAACCTCATCCAATGCTGCTGCGATCAGCTTTTCAACGTTCGCTGTAGCGCAGCTAAATGAAACCGTGAAATAGTAATGAGCTGTTGGGTATTTGCTAATGCTCAATCCAACCTGCGGGCTATAAACACCACTTTCTTTTTCTCTTAATCTTTCCAGGATTTTCATCTCCAATGCTGATTTTATCGCATTTAACTGCACATTGGTTAGTGAGTTGTATTCGTAGTCACCGTGGAGGTACAATTCTACAGCGGCTTTATCTTCCAGTCCTTTGTAAACGGTTTTGCTTACTTTTCCTTTTGGCGGATTAACACCGTTGTCCACGAAATTCTGCTTCTTATTTAATGACGGCAGACTTGCGATATATGTTTCTACCAGCGGTTTGATACTTTCAGGATTAAATGCACCAACAATTACAAACACTTGTTCACTGTTATCAGCAAAACGGTCTTTGTAAAAATTAAAGGCCTCATCTAAAGATATTTTATCTACATCTGCTACGGATAGTGGCATGGCGCGTTTGTGATAAGACGAAAGCACCGCTTGTACTGTATCCGAAAACACGCTTCCCGGGTCGGCACCTTTATTGGCCAGACTCACTTTATAGTCGCTTAAGGTTTTATTAAACAACTCATTATCTTTGCGTGGGTTGGTAGCATAGGCATAAACCAATTGAAATGCTGTTTCCAGATCTTTTGGAGAAGCACTTCCACTATATCCCTGATACAAATCTTCAATGTAAGCTCCAGCTCTTCCGGTATTACCTGCCAGTAATTTAGACATTTGTGTTGGGTTGAAGTACGCTACGCCAAGTTGCGAGATAAGGCCCGCGTTGCTCGCAGAAAGGAAATTCGCATCCGTAGCCAACGAAGAACCACCTTTTGAGAAGGATTTGAAAAGGATCTGATCATTTTTGAAATCGGTAGGTTTTAACAACACCTTAATGCCATTGCTTAGGGTTAGCTCAGTAACGCCAATGGCATCAATTTTACGTTCGCTAACCACTTTCCCTGCTACAGGCTTTTTGTCCAGTAGTGGTTTGTTTACGGAGTTGTCTACGTAAGCTGTTACGTTATTTCCTGCATTTTTTAGAGCGGCCAGCAACTGAGCCTGTGTAGGTAAGCTTGCCTTTTCTTTCTCCGGAGCTTGAACAATGATGATCTGGTTTTCTTTTGTGATCAGGGTTTTTGCTAGTGCATTTACCTCAGCTAAAGTAATTTCTGCCAATGTTTTTTTCGTCAGCTCATAAGAATATTCCGTAGAAGGGATGCTGGATCCGGTAAGGAAGTGGCTTTGATATTTCTTTACAAATGCAATCGAGGATGTTTTGTTTTTCTCTTTCAGGCTCTTCTCGTTACTTGATTCAATGTTTTTCTTAATGACATCCAGTTCTGATTGTAAAAATCCATATCTGCTCATGCGTTCATTTTCTGCAAGGGCAGCAGTAAACGCTTTTTCAAGGGTAGCGCCCGACTTCGAAACGGCAACAGTTTGAAACGCATTGATGTTAGGTACAAGTCCGCCCTGATATGCGCCAAAGCTACTCTGTGCCTGAATAAATGGCGCATCTCCTTTTTGCATGATTTCCTGAAATCTTGAACCTAGCATGCTGTTGATCATAGTATACATCAGACTCTTCTTGTAATCTGCAGTAGTTTTGGTCACATTTCCACGTTGTTTGTACATGATCTGTGCAACGTTATACTGTTGCTCCGGATCTATAATGATTTTAACCAAAGGTTCTTTGTTATCCGGTAAGTCGTGCGACAAACGTGGTCGTGGGTTTGCAGGATTGGTTAAGCCGGAGAAATTATCCTTAATCATTTGTTCCACCTGAGCTACGTCAAAATCACCCACTGCAATTACTGCCTGCAGATTTGGTCTGTACCAGTCTTTGTAGAAGTTCCTTATTTTGTCATGAGTAAAAGTGTTTAATATATCAATCTTGCCAATAGGAAGACGGTTTTCGTAACGCGAACCTTTTAGCAACAATGGTAACAATTGCTTACTCATGCGTTCCTGTGCATTTTTACCACGCTGACGGTCTTCTTCTATAATTATGCCTCTTTCCTTGTCAATTTCCTCGCCCTCCATCACAATTTTTCCTGCCCAGTTAGCCAGAATTTTGAAGCCATTTTTAAATAAAGCAATACTGTCTGTCGGAATTGGCAGCTGATAAATGGTGTGGTCAAAGCTCGTATAAGCATTCAGGTCGGCACCAAAACGTATACCTGCTTTTTGTAAATAATTGATGAGCTCATTCTTTGGGAAATCTTTAGTCCCATTAAATGCCATATGCTCGGTAAAGTGAGCCAATCCTTGCTGGTTATCATCTTCCATTAAAGACCCTATTCGGGTAGCCAGATATAGTTCAGCTCTGTTTTTTGGTTCGGAGTTTTTTCTGATATAGTAAGTCAAGCCATTGGATAACTTGCCGATTTTTACATTGGGGTCATTCGGAATGAGGCTCCCATCAATTTTTTTCCCGGTGGAAGTTGCAGTCTTTTTAACTACAGCCTTTTGCTGCGCATATACAGGCGCATTTACAGCCAAAATGACTGCGAGTCCTATGCCTAGGACACCAATTTTTTTTTTCATGAATAATAGTTTACAATCAAACCTACTAAGGCCTCTTAGTAATCGTCAAAATTTTAACATAATTTAACAAACAGGTTGGGCAATAATAGGGTTGCGACTAAACTTTTATAATGATTTTTTTATTGTACATCACCCAGAGTACAACAAGCCAGAATAGCACAAAGGTTATTGCCCATGCCAATGAGGCGTTTATTGGAGAAAGGAAGCTTGTAAAACCACTATAAAGCCAGGTCTGAAGGCTTATTTCTGAGCCATCTGCTGCTTTTACCGAGAACATCCTTAGTGTTCTTGGGATTAATCCGGAAAGGAAGAAAACGGTAATTGCATTTACCCCATAAACAACAAAAGGTTTCGTAAAGCGGTTGTAGCGCTGAATATCGATAATCCAAAAGCAAAAAGCCAGAATAATAGTCGCCAGTCCTCCTGTATAAAGCACAAATGAACTGGTCCATAGTGATTTGTTTATTGGAAATTGAAGATCCCAGATCAGACCAAGCGCAACAGCAGCGGTTCCGCTGCAAAATAACCAGGCTATTTTTGTGGCCGGATCGATGTCCTTTCGCTTTAAATATATACCAACCAATACGCCAAAAAGACCTGTTGCAATAGCTGGCAGGGTACTTAAAAGGCCTTCAGGATCCCAGGTTTTTGCTGCTTTCCATAAGTGAGCTTCGGTAAAGATGCTGCGGTCAATCCAGGCGCCCAGGTTGGTCTCTTTCTCCAGGTTGGCATAGCCAACACCCGGAACCGGTATAAAGGTCATCATTGCCCAGTAAACTGCCAGAATTACGACAAAAATCCTGAAGAGGTTCTTTTCGCTGCTCTTAAGAAATAAGATCGCAGAGAAGAAGAAAACAACAGCTATACGTTGTAATACCCCCGGGATTCGTACATTTTGAAAAGCTTCAATCGGCTCGGTAAAAACTTTAGGGTAAAGGGATAAAAACAGGCCTAATCCAAATAAGATCAATGCTCTTTTTAAAGCTTTTAAAATGGTTTTTCCATGTCCCCCAAATTGTGTTTTTTTGTTGCCCATCGCATAGGCAATGGAAACGCCAACAATAAAAAGGAAAAATGGAAAGATCAGATCGGTCGGTGTACAGCCGTTCCAGCTCGCATGCTCCAATGGTGCATAAATGTTTCCCCAATCTCCGGGATTATTAACGAGAATCATGGCTGCGACTGTTGCGCCTCTAAAAAAATCAAGTGATAATAATCTGGCAGGAGCGTCCATTGCAATTTGAGATTGGGCCATATGAAGATCTTTAAACAAAAAAACCGCTAACAGTTTAACTGATAGCGGTTATAAATATAATAATTTAACTAGAACTTATAGCGAACAAAAGCTTCCATAGCTTCGTACTCTGCTAAACCTAAGCTGTCATAAGCCTGAGCTGTTTCTCTGTTTCTGTCTTCAGCACGTTGCCAGAATTCCCTTGGATCGTCGCCTGGGAAAACAGCGGTATCTTTTTGCGATTGGTGTTTGAAAATAGCCATTTTTTTGCGCTCAACCTCTTGTGGACTAAGCGGAACTGCCATTTCAATTTCATGCGTCTCAAATTCCTGCCATGCGCCACGGTACATCCATAACCAGCAGTCTTTAACCCAATCCTCAGTTTTAGCCAGACGTTTTAACGCTTCTAAAATAATATTGAAGCAAACAATGTGCGTTCCATGTGGATCCTCAAAATCGCCTGCTGCAAATACCTGATGAGGTTTTACTTTTTGCAACAACTCCATGGTTAAAACAACATCGGCCTCTGTTACCGGGTTTTTCTGGCTCTTACCACTTTCGTAGAAAGGCAATGCCATAAAATGAATATGGTCATCATCTAAACCGCAATATCTTGCTCCGGCAATTGCCTCACCTTTTCTGATCAGACCTTTTACAGTTTGAATTTCCGGAGTATCGATTTGATTAGGTTTCTTTTTTTCCATGAAAGAACGCATGTCCTGATATAAAGTCTTTAACTCTTTAGTCTCAAGACCCATTTTCTCAGAAAAGTCGATGTTGAATTCAACAAAACGTAAGGCGTCATCGTCCCAAACGGCAGTGTTACCTGAAGTTTGGTAAGCTACGTGAACATCTTGCTTCTGATCAGCAAGACGGATAAATGTACCACCCATAGAGATTACATCATCATCTGGATGTGGTGAGAAAATGATGGAACGCTTTTTAGCCGGTTCTGCTCTTTCCGGTCTTTGGGAATCGTCAGCGTTAGGTTTACCACCTGGCCAACCTGTAATAGTATGTTGTAATTTATTAAATACGTCGATATTGATGTTATAAACCGGACCTTTCTCAACAGCAAGTTGAGCCATTCCGTGATTGTTATAATCATCTTCTGTAAGCTTAAGAATAGGTTTTTTAAGCGTGTTGGCTAGCCAGATAACAGCTTTTTTTCTTAATGCTAAATCATCCCACGAACAATCTTTAACCAACCAAGGTGTGTCAAAGCGCGTCAGCATAGACGCAGCGTCCTGATCTAAGATAAACTCTACATGTTCAGATAACTGCAGGTAAGTTGCAGGAACTTCACTGGAAATTTCCCCTTCAACAGTTTTCTTGATGATTGGTGCTTTTTTCTTGTTCCAGGCCATCAGGATAATCTCTCTGGCTTTGAAAATGGTACCCACACCCATGGTAATGGCTTTTGTAGGAACAAACGATTTACCACCGAAATCTCGGGCTGCATCTCGTCTGGTCAGGTCATCTAACGTAACCAGGCGTGTTCCTGAGTTTGGTGCAGAACCTGGCTCGTTGAAACCGATGTGACCTGTACGTCCGATACCGAGGATCTGAATATCTAATCCTCCCAGGTCTCCAATCTTTTTCTCATAATCCAGGCAAAATGCAGGAATTTCCTCTAAGCTTAATGTACCATCAGGAATGTTTACGTTGTTCTTGTCGATGTCAATATGATCAAACAAGTTCTCATTCATGAAGGTAACATAACTCTGTGCAGCGTTAGGCTGCATAGGGTAATACTCATCAAGGTTAAAAGTAACCACATTTTTAAAACTCAAACCTTCCTCTTTATGCATTCTTACCAGTTCAGCATATACAGCAATTGGTGTTGCGCCGGTAGCCAAACCTAGAACTGCCTGAGCATTGTTTTTTTGTTTTTTCTTAATCAGGTCCCCGATGCGGTGAGCAACGCTAAGTGATGCTGCTTTGGGGTTTTCAAAGACAGAAACAGGCAATTTTTCAAAGCGTGTTTCTTCCAGAAGATTTAATCTAGCCATTAGTTTGTTCTTAAATTTTGTACGGAGCAGTAAATATAGTTACTCTGCTGACTTTATCAAATTTTTTAATTACAAGTTAGGCTTTTTAAAAAATATGTTTTTACTGAACTAAGGTTTAAATGTATTAACTTGATGGTATCGTGGTGATTGAAGCAGTATTTATTCTATATTTATGATTAGGTAACCATTCTTATTCGATGACAACAAATAAGGGTCTAAAAAAAACGCTAACTCCTTTCATGTTATGGGGGCTTGGTGTTGGGTATGTAATTTCAGGCATGTATTTCGGTTGGAATCTGGGCCTGGAGAAAGGGGGCACTGGTGGCATGGCTATCGCTACCCTGGTCATTATGGTCATGTATGTCACCTTCACTTTTAGTTATGCTGAGCTGGCCTGCGCAATTCCAAAAGCAGGTGGGGTATTTGATTATGCCAATAAAGCCATGGGAAAGGAGATCGGTTTTGTAGCCGGAATTGCACAGATTATAGAATTTATATTGGCACCTCCGGCCATAGCTTTTGCTATTGGAGCCTATTTTAACGCCTTCTTTCCTACGGTACCCATTCTAACCAGCGCTATCTGCATTTACTTTGTGTTTACAGCATTAAATGTTTACGGGGTCAAAGCTGCGGCATCATTTGAAGTTGTTATCACCATCTTTGCCGTTGCTGAGCTGTTGCTTTTCTCAGGGCTGGCCGCACCAAAATTCGAATTGTCTAATCTTACCCATAACGCTTTCCCTAATGGATGGGCGGGTATTTTTGGGGCTATACCTTTTGCTATCTGGTTTTTTCTGGGAATTGAAGGGATCGCTAATGTGGCTGAAGAGACCAGGAATCCTCAAAAAGATATCAGTAAAGGGTTTGGATGGGCGATATTTACGCTTGCTATCTTGTGTGTGCTAATTTTTATTACCGCCACAGGGATTGCAGGTTGGGAAGCCATTGTATATAAAAACGGAATAAGCGGAGAAACATCCGATTCTCCATTGCCACTGGCACTGGCAAAAATTACCGGCAGTAGTCACGTTATGTATCATTTACTGATTACTGTAGGGTTATTTGGTTTGGTCGCGTCTTTTCATGGATTGATCCTTGCTGCAGGACGCTCTACCTATGAGATGGGCAGGACACGAAATATACCCGCTTTTTTAGGTAAAATCTCTCCTCGTTTTCATACCCCCGCCAATGCCCTGATCGGGAACATGGTGATGGGGATTCTGGCGTTGTTATCGGGCAAGACAGGAGAAATCATTATCATATCGGTTTTCGGTGCACTCACGCTCTACATCATTTCGATGATTTCCATCATCATACTCCGGAAAAAAGAACCACAGCTCGAGCGTCCGTTCCGCGTGCCTTTTTATCCAACATTTCCTGTCATTTCTTTGTTTATAGCTACAGTGTCCATTGTCGCCATGTTTATTTTTAACCTGATGCTTGGACTGATCTACTTTTCAATTCTGCTGATAGCTTTTTTATTGTATAAAATATTTAAACCCGCTGATAGATGATAACAGAAGAAATTTTAACCTATATCAAACAGCATCCTTCAGGTAAAGTTAAAATAGCTGTGGCCGATATAGATGGAGTATTGCGTGGAAAGTACATTTCAGCAGAAAAATTTGCTTCGGTTGCTCAGAGCCGCTTAGGTTTTTGCGATGTCACGTTTGGGTGGGATATGGGGGATGTGGCTTATGACAATGTGAAGTTCACTGGCTGGCATACGGGCTATCCTGATGCGCTCGTAAAGCTCGATCTCAGTACTTTTCGTAAAATCCCATGGGAAAATGATGTGCCTTTTTTTCTTGGCGATTTTGTGGATGAAAAGCATGTTCCGACTTATACCTGTCCACGGCAGTTACTCCGCAGAGTCCTTTCAGATGCAGAACAGGCAGGCTTTCACCCATGTTTCTCTCAGGAATTTGAATGGTTCAACTTTGAAGAAACGCCACAAACGGTACATCAGAAGCATTTCCAGGGACTTACTCCACTCACACCGGGTATGTTTGGTTACTCTATTCTGCGTAGCACGCTTAAAAATGAATACATGAGCGATCTGTTCGAAATGCTGACAGGATTCGATATTCCTATAGAAGGTTTGCATACGGAAACAGGTCCCGGGGTATATGAGGCTGCAATTAAATTTGGCCCGGTTTTGCAGGCCGCAGACCAGGCTGTGTTGTTTAAAACGGCGGTGAAGGAAATTGCTTATAAACATGGGATCATGGCTACTTTTATGGCGAAGATCAGTGAAAACCTACCGGGCTGTAGTGGGCATGTTCATCAAAGTTTATGGGATAAGGAGCTTAAGCATAATCTGTTTTATGATGAAAAGGACGGACATCTGATGAGTGATCTGATGAAAAGTTATATAGCTGGGCAGCTTCATTGTCTACCCCATATTTTACCCATGATTGCACCTACGATCAATAGTTATAAGCGACTGGTAGAAGGAGCATGGGCGCCAACAACCTTAACCTGGGGTATAGATAACAGAACGGTTGCTTTGAGGGCACTCCCCTGCAGTGCAAAAGCAACGCGTTTAGAAACAAGGGTTGTGGGATCCGATACGAATCCATACCTGGCCCTGGCAGCCTGTCTTGCTGCGGGCTTATATGGCGTTAAAAATAAGATGAAGCTTCAAAAAGAGGCTACATCGGGAAACGGTTATAAAGACCTTTCTAATGGAATCTTGCCGCAAAATCTTTATGAGGCTACACAAAATATGAAGCAATCGACAATAGCCACTGAGTTGTTTGGGGTGGGTTTTGTGGAGCATTTTACGCAAACCAGAGAATGGGAATGGCGACAATATGCTAAAGTGGTAACAGATTGGGAGCTGAAAAGGTATTTCGAAATTATTTAACGGTTATTATTTTTTGCATATGACATTTGACAAGATCTATCAGTATAATTTTCCAACTACTATTCGTTTTGGGGCTGGGGCAATCAAGGAGTTGCCGGCATATCTCCGCCAGCATGGATTGAAGCGTCCGTTGATTGTAACAGATACAACAGTTGCGGATTTACCCTTTTTTAAATCCATTATTAGTGATTTGCAGGTGCATGGTTTTGCTGCCGAAGTATTTAGTGATATTCATAAAAACCCGGTAAAAAGTGATGTGATCCGAGGAACAGAAGTATGGGATAACACCTCCAGAGACTGTATCATTGGAATTGGCGGGGGGGCGGCTCTGGATGTCGCCAGGGCGATTGTGTTACGTACTAACCATCGTGAAGATCTGTTTAAGTATGATGATTTGATTGGTGGCGACATTTACGTAACCAATGATGTGCCTCATTTTATTACCGTACCCACCACATCCGGGACGGGGAGTGAAGTTGGCCGGAGTGCCATCATTGCCGATGACGAAACGCATCAGAAGAAAATATTGTTCTCGCCAAAGCTCATGGCTAAAATCGTCTTTGCTGATCCGGTACTGACCATGGACTTGCCGTCATTTATTACTGCCGCTACCGGAATGGATGCATTGACACATAATATGGAAGCTTTCCTGGCTAAAAATCCACATCCTATGTGCGATGGAATAGCCCTTGAGGGGATCTCCCTGATTAAGGATTCACTTGAAACCGCTACAAACAAACCAGATATACAAAGCAGGAGTAAAATGCTGATGGCTTCCATGATGGGGGCTATCGCTTTTCAAAAGGGCCTTGGAGTGGTGCATTCCCTTGCTCATCCGCTTTCATCCTTATTGGATACGCATCATGGTTTGGCTAATGCCGTAAATCTTCCCTATGGGATGGAATTTAACATTTCCGGATTTGAAGATAAGTTTCGGCGGATTGCCCGGACATTGGAATTGAAAGACGAAAATGGATCGGCGGTGGTTAAATACCTGACCAATCTCAATTCTAAAATTGGTATTCCCCATCATTTGCGGGATATTGGGGTGAAGCCGAAGCATGTTGAGACGCTGGCCGATCTTGCATTCGCTGATTTTGCTCATCCAAATAATCCGAAGCCAGTTAGCAGAGCCGATTTTAAGCAGTTGTATTTGAGAGCAATCTAGGTTTTGATAGCAATGGAGGGTGGTTAAAATAAATATGATGAAAAGGAAGTTAGGAATAAGTTATACAGAGGCAAATTTTCAGAACTACTGGAATTGGTTTACGCCCGAAGATCTGGGCGATGATATTGAGCTTGTAGAACTTTCATTTGAAAAGAACAATAAGGCCGATATTGAAAAGTGTGACGGTTTTGTTCTTACAGGTGGGATTGATGTACTACCGGAAATATATGGTGGTGCTGAAGAATATCCTTATAAACCTGATGCGTTTTTACCTGAGAGGGATGAGTTTGAACGGTTGATATATGAATATTCGCAAAAGGCAAAGGTTGCGGTTTTGGGCATATGCCGGGGGATGCAATACATCAATATCCTGGAAGGAGGGACGGTTTTTGAAGATAATGGTGAGCAGGTAAACAAATTGCACAAAAAAGGTGTTGAAGATAAAATTCATGGGCTGAATATCCATAAAGACAGTTTGTTGTACCGCATAACGGGAAATGAAGTTGGGGAGGTAAATAGCGCACATCATCAGGCGGTTAAACCAGGTGATTTGGGGACTAATCTGATGGTTAGTGCTACTTCAGATACACCTGATGGGCTTATTGAAGGGTTAGAGTTTAAGGATAAAACCGGAAAGGCGTTTATGCTGGGTGTACAATGGCATCCGGAAAGGATGAAAGAAAAGGAGCATAATCCTTTGTCGCAAAAAATTAAAGAACAGTTTATTAAGGAAGTTAAAAACCATAAGCGATGAATATTGTTAACCCTGCCACTGAAGAAATTATTGCAGACGTAAAAGAGGACGACAGCAAAACACTGGCTCACAAACGTAATTTGCTTAAGATGGGGCAAAAAAACTGGGCCGGCAGAAGCTTGCAGCAACGCTTAGCAATCATAGTGCAGTTTTATGACTTGCTGGAGGTTGAAACTGAACGGCTCGCACAGCTACTTACTTCAGAAGTGGGTAAGCCTTTGCAGCAATCACGCAATGAAATTAATGGTGCAAGGACAAGGGTGAGGTGGATGCTGGATAACGCCATTCAATATCTTTCACACGAAATAGTAACCGACACGCCCGAATTGAAAGAGCAGATCTCTTATGAGCCATTGGGCGTAATATGCAATATCTCTGCCTGGAATTATCCCTATCTGGTAGGGGTAAATGTAATCATCCCTGCATTGATTGCCGGAAATGCGGTCATGTATAAGCCATCAGAATATGCTACTTTAACTGGACTGGAAATAGAGAAGTTGTTAAAGCAAGCCGGAGTTCCTGATGAGGTATTTAAGGTGGCTATAGGAGGAAGAGAGACTGGGGAGCATTTGCTGGATATGAATTTTGATGGCTATTTCTTTACCGGATCTTATAAAACCGGAAAGTATATTTATGAGCGCGTGGCATTGAAAATGGTTCCATGTCAGCTTGAACTGGGTGGTAAGGATCCATTGTACGTGGCGGATGATGTGAAGGATATTGCAAGTGTGGCTGCCGGCACGGCGGATGGTGTTTTTTATAATAACGGACAAAGCTGCTGTTCGGTAGAGCGCATTTATGTGCATGAGAAAGTTTATGATGATTATATCGCTGCATTTTTAAAAGAAGTGCAGTCCTGGAAGGTTGGGTTGCCAACAGATGAAGGTGTTTATTTCGGGGCCTTAACACGAAAAGAACAAATTGCTGTACTAGAGCAGCAAGTTAAAGAGGCCCTGGAGCATGGAGCCTCGCTTTTAACAGGAGGGGAAAGAATAGAGCGAAAAGGCAATTATTTTGAACCAACGGTAATGACCAATGTAACCAACCACATGAAAATCATGCAGGAAGAGAGCTTTGGGCCTATTATTGGCATCATGAAAGTCCATGATGATGCGGAAGCCACTTATTTAATGCAGGATACTGTATATGGTTTAACGGCTGCTGTATATTCTGAAAGCAGGGAGAGGGCAGAAACTATACTTTCACAGATTGACTCCGGTACAGGTTACTGGAATTGCTGCGACAGGGTGAGTGCGGGGCTCCCATGGACCGGAAGACGTCATTCGGGTATGGGAACAACCTTATCACACCAGGGCTTGCGGGCTTTTACCAAAACTAAAGCCTGGCATCTAAGAAGCTAATTAACCACAATAAATAGTATCGTCGGCTTACAGAAGCAATTTGAAAAGATTATTTTTGAGCTAAGACCTAGCATAATCATTCTCATGAACTCAAACTGGAAAAAAATATTCAATACCATTCAAAAGCCCGAAAGATTCATCATAGGGCTCATGTCTGGCACCTCTATGGACGGTTTAGATATCGCCCTTTGCGGGATTGCTGGCAGCGGGACCGAAACAAAGGTTAGGTTGCTTGAGTTTAAAACGGTTTCTTATACGAATGAATTTAAGGCAGAGGTAAAGGCGATTTTCTCAAGACGGGATGCAGATCTGCAGATGGTTTGCCTGATGAACGAAAAAGTTGGGCTTGTGCACGCTGAAATGATATTGGATGCTATTGCGTCCTGGGGCAGGAAGCCTGAAGAGGTAGATATAATCGCTAGCCATGGTCAAACTATTTTTCATGCGCCAAAGTCATTACATGGTCTTGCAGATTACCCAAATGCTACTTTGCAGATTGGTGATGGCGACCATATTGCTGTTAAAACAGGTATTGTTACCATTGCTGATTTTCGACAAAAGCACATTGCTGCGGGCGGAGAAGGTGCTCCTTTAGCTGTTTATGGGGATTATCTGCTTTTTTCAAAAAAGGGTGAAGACAGGATCATGTTGAATATAGGTGGGATTGCCAATTTTACTTATCTGCCTGGTGATAATGATCCCTCTAAAGTGTTCTCGACAGATGTGGGACCTGGAAATACAATAATGGATCAGTATGTTCAGCAGCACTATAAAGGACTATATTTTGATGAAAATGCAAGCATTGCACTGTCCGGGGCAGTAAATCCTGTGCTTTTAAGAGAGTTACTGCAGTCGGAGTTTTTAGAGGCCGACTTCCCTAAGACAACCGGTCCTGAACTTTTTAATCTTGAATATTTAACTGAAGCTCAAAGTAGGTCGGGTACTTTGCTACTTCCTAAAGAAGATGTTATGGCAACGCTTTGCCGCTTTTCCGCACAGGTAATTGTTGCTGCGGTTGAGAGGTGTTTTGGAAAAGATAAAACGCCGTCAATTTATATCAGCGGCGGTGGGATGCATAATCCTTTGCTTTTGCTGCTGCTTAAAGAGAAATTGAGTAATGCCAGTTTCCATTCTACTGACGAGTTGGAAATCAATCCGGATGCAAAAGAAGCTGTTTTATTTGCCATTCTTGCCAATGAGACTTTGGTAGGTGAGCATGTTGATTTTGGTAATCGTGAAGGGGTTCCGTCTGTTCATATGGGGAAAGTTTGTTTGCCTTAAAGAATATTTTTGGTAAAATATTTGGCTATTTGTAAAACAATATTCCTTAAATGGTGTATTACAACAAATAAACCAAATTTATGAAAAAATTGTACTCTAATGGGTTCCCTAAAATCCGGCTGGTTTTTTGGGTGCCAATCTTTCTGCTAATGCTTACTCAGGTAGCAAATGCGCAGACAAAACGATTTACTTTAACAGGTAGGGTTACAGAGGGTTCATCTGCAACGGGAGTTCCGGGGGTAGTTGTTAAAGTACAAAACACAAATTTTGCAACGGCAACGAATGGTGATGGAAGGTTTAGCTTAAATGCTGATCTGGCACCGGGGACGTATCAGATTGTGTTCTCTTCGATTGGTTATAAGTCTCAAACTAAATCTGTTGAGTTGGGAGCTGCTACTCAGGTTACAGTCAATGGAGCACTTACGGCCGATAATATTGGCCTTGACGAGGTAATTGTGACAGGTACCTCGTTAGGCACGACCCGTAAGCAAATGGGTAGTTATGTTACCTCTGTAAAGGGCGATGATTTAGTAAAAGCGCCAAGTGGAAATGTGCTTTCCTCTTTGCAGGGTAAATCACCCGGGGCGCAAATTAGTCAGAACTCCGGAGATCCGGCTGGTGGAATGTCGGTAAGATTGAGGGGGGTAAGTTCTCTTTATTCATCATCTGAGCCTTTATATATCATTGATGGGGTGATCGTAAACAATTCAACCAAGCGTGTAACTAATACATCAGCGAACTATGATGGAGGTAATTTTGTTGGTGATATTGGCCAAAACAGAATGGTTGATATCAATCCAAACGATATAGAGCGTATTGAGGTTTTAAATGGTGCTGCTGCAGCAGCCATCTACGGGTCAAGAGCAAATGCAGGTGTAGTACAGATTTTTACAAAAAGAGGAGTAAGCGGAAAGCCTGTTGTGAGCTTGTCGACTAGTTTCATATCCAGTCATTTGCGTAAGGAAATCGACGTAAACCAATCGCCTGTTAAATTTGGCGGGTCTGTGGATTCCTTTACACAGGATGTTATACAAACCGTTGGAACGCCTCCTGTGTTGCTTTCTAACACTACTCCGGTTACCAGATATGATTATCAAGATTATATATTCCAGTCTGCTGCTGGTACCGATAATACGGTTTCACTTTCCGGGGGTAGTGAGAATACTAAGTTTTATACTTCATTAGGCTATCTTTCAAATCAGGGGATCATTAAAAATACCAACTTCAAAAGGTATAATATGAGGGCAAACCTTGATCAGAAAATTAACGATTGGATAAAGGTCTCCGCGAACTTTAATTATATACATAGTGACGCGGATGAAAAACCTGATGGAAACTCGTTTTTCTCGCCGATGAATTCTGTAACGATTATAGGGAATTTTCATGATTTGTTCACCAGAGATGCAATTGGGAATTTAAAATCAGTTGGGGAGCGTGGAAGGGTAAACCCGGTATCTGTAATTGAAGACATTAAACAACATCAGGCCACTAACCGTGTAATTACTAATGCAAAATTGGTAATAAATCCAATGAAGAATCTTACTGTCGATTATACTATCGGGGTAGACAATACCATTCAAAATGGTACGACGTTTATTCCTCCTTTTGCATACAATGTGAGTACTGGTTTTTTTGGAGGTGGAGCTTCCTTAGATCCGACTTTAAATGGTTATGCTAGTGCGGCTAATGCTACCACTACTTTGTTTAATAACGAATTAAACTTTACTTATGATACTAAACTGGCAGAAGGACTTTTGTCTACGACGCAATTAGGTGGCAATTATCAATATCAGAAAGACTTGTATCTATTGTCGAATGGGAGAGGGTTGGCTCCCTTTTTTCAAAATGTAACCAGCGCAAGTACAATCTTGCAAAATGTTGATTCCAGGTCTGAGTTCTCGATAAGTGGATTCTATTTACAACAAAACTTTAAGTACAGAGATCACTTGTTTTTGACCGGAGCATTGCGTGTGGATGAGTCGACAGTATTCGGTACAGATAATCGTTCGCACCTTTATTTAAAAGGTAATGTCAGCTATGTGCTTTCATCAGCCGATTATTGGGAGGGCTTTGGTGTGTCTGATTGGTGGGATACTTTTAAAATCAGGGCGGCTTACGGTGAATCAGGAAATCTTACCGGAATTGGTGCTTATGATCGTTTTAATGAATATTTGCCTTCATCCCTGGCAGGTAAAACTGCGTTGTTGTCTAAAACGCAACTTGCAAATGTCGGAGTAGCACCGGAGCTTCAAAGGGAAATTGAATTGGGTGCAGACTTATCCTTTTTTAAGAATAGGCTGGGTGTTGTTTTTAACTGGTATGATAAGGAGGTAAAGGATTTACTTGTGCCAGTGGTTATTGCGCCATCTACAGGTTTTTCGAGTTTTCTAGAAAACAATGGTGCTTTGAGAAACAGGGGGATGGAATTGATGCTTACAGGAGTGCCTGTGTTGGTTAAAGATTTCAAATGGAATACTACTTTAATTTTTAACAGAAACCGGAATAAAGCTGAGAATACAGGGGCATTGAGATTGATTTCTACTAATGCAGGAGCGCCCGTTGCAATTATAAGTAATGAACCAATTGGAGTCTTTTATGGAACTTTTTTTGCACGTAATCCGGATGGCAGCTTGTTAACCAATGCTGCGGGTATTCCACAATTGGAACGTGGCATTCAGAATTCAAGTACAACCTATACTCCTCAACGTGGTGCTAATGGTTTGCCGACTGGTACAACATTGCGTAAGGTTATTGGGGATCCAAACCCGGATTATACCGCATCTTTTGTGAACGATTTTTCATATAAAAAACTAAGCCTTCATATCCAACTTGATGCTTCTCAAGGTTCAGATGTATGGAATGCTGATTGGAGAACACGTCAGGGAGTAGGCGGGGGTAAGGTTGCCGAGCAAGAGCAAATGGGCTTATTGCCCAGGGGTTATGTAGCCGGAGTATATGCGACAGAGGAATGGCGTATTGATGATGGTTCTTATGTTAAATTGAGAGAAATCTCTTTAAGTTACAATGTAGGAAAGGTTAAGTACTTACAGGATCTTACTATTAATTTAAGTGGTAGAAACCTGATTTCATGGGATAATTATAAAGGCTATGATCCGGAACTGAATGCGGGTGGACAATCAACAATTCTGAGGAATATTGATTTTGGATCAGTTCCTATCCCTCGTACCTTCACTTTGGGTTTACAGGTTAAGTTTTAATTTAAACATGAACGATTATGAAAAATTATATAAATAAAATAGCGTGTATTACACTGATTATTCTTGTAATCACATCCTGTAAGAAGGAATATTTAAATCCTGGAGGGGGAAATGCGGAAAATATATTAGGTTCACCCAGAGGCTTGACGGGGGTGGCTATTGGCTTACAGCGGTTGTATGCTGCTGGCCGGGTGGGTGTGTATTTTAATTCGGTTTCTGCTACAGGCTTTGTTACCAATGAAATTCAGTTGATGAATTCAGGTAACATCCCCGAGTTACAGCTGTTTACAGGTGGTAATAGTGTTGATGGTACCAATAATATTCTAGCGAATATATGGACCATTAGCAATAAAATTATTTATGATGCTGATAATGTGATCAATAATTCTGCAAATCTGTCCGATAAAGGTTACGCCTCGGGTTTAATCGCTTATTCAAGTATCTTTAAAGCACTGGCATTAGGTAATTTGTCGCAGTATTGGGAGAAAATTCCTGCAGGCATTGGACAAAATGTCGGCTTTATAACCAGAGTAGAAGGTTTTAATAAAGCAATTTCGGTAATAGATAATGCTTTAGCTGTGATTGCGGCTAATCCAATCAGTGCTGGCTTTTATACTAATATCCCGGTTATGCCAAATGTTACTCCGGTTACTCCGGCTATTGATATAACAAATACCTTGTATGCATTAAAAGCGAGATATGCACTTTTTGCTGGTAATTATCCTTTGGCGTTAACTGCTGTGAATAGCGTTGATCTGACAAAAAAATCTGTGTTTACTTTTGATGCGCAAACATTAAATCCAATATTTGAAATTGCCACCTCTACTAATAATGTATTTCAGCCAACAAATATAAATTTAGGACAGACTGGCGCCAATGTGCCAGATGCAGGTGATAAGCGGATTTCATTTTATACTGTACCAAATGCTACGGCGCCCACAGCTCGACTAGCTGGTTTTGGTGCGTCTGGTAGTGCATCAATTCCCATTTTTTTGCCAGGAGAGATGATCTTGATTAAAGCTGAGGTGTTAGCAAGGCAACCGGATCTCGGTAATGCTTTAATTGAGCTTAACAAGGTGGTAACTAAAACCCCTGCTGCTGATATTTATGGGGTCGGTGCAGATTTGCCGGTGCTTATAGGCCCTTTTAATCAGACCCAGTTGTTGGCTCTGATTTATAAGCATCGCTGTATAGAGCTTTTTTTGTCAGGTTTAAAACTGGAAGATATGAGAAGATTTGGTTTGCCTAATGCTGATAGAAAACGGAATTTCTTCCCATATCCGTTTGTTGAGCGTGATAACAATACGAATACGCCGGCTGATCCGACGTTTTAATTGAAGTGTAAAACGAATATAAATGGGTTGTATCATTATTTGATATAACCCATTTGCAATTATAGGGTGCTAAAGCACGATGATCTAATGGGGGTGAAATGGGATATATTGAATTTAGAGGATCCGTAAATTTTCAACTTTATAGTGTTCTAATTCGGGCGATTGAGGATCAATTTCCGTAATTAAGTAATTAATATTCTTTAAGGGTGCTACTTTAAGTTTCAATGAGATATCCAGTTTCTCGGAAATACACAAAATACCTGTTTTTTTTGATGAATTGAACATGGCTTTTTTCAGCTGATTTATTTCCCAGTCAGTGTCTGTCAGGCCATCTTGAGGGTGTATGGCACTGGTTCCCAGTAAGCAAAGGTCGGCGTTGATCTCTGCCAGTTGGCTGATGACATGCCCGCCATAAGTTATTTGCGAATTTTTAGAGAATAAGCCCCCAATAAGAATGACCTCTATATTGACATAGTTCGACAGCTCAATCGCCACCAAAGGACTGATGGTGAAGAAAGTAGCGTTCAAATTCTCGGGCAATTGTTTTACCAACTCAATAATGGTTGTTCCTCCTCCGGTTAAAACTACCATTCCGTCTTTTATTAAAGAGATAGTCTTTTTTGCAATCGCGATTTTGGCGTCCTTAGCGTAAACCTCGCTATCGTCAAAAGTGGAATGGTATGATTTAGAGAGTGCTCCCCCATGTACTTTAGAAAGCTGCCCATTTTCCGATAGTTCTTGCAAGTCACGGCGGATGGTGTCTTCCGAAACATTTAATAATTGAACAAGATCTGAAGTGAGTACACGGTTGTGTAAATTGATTTGACGCATAATGAAGTCATGCCTTTCTTTTTTGAGCATACTGGGGGAAATTTTTAACGAATGTAAAAAAAAAAGACAAGAAAATGTGACGCGAGTTTTTGCGTTTTTATGCGGTGTTTTATGGGGTTGTTGTGAAAAATACTTTAAAGATTATTGTCTTTTATCAAAAACATTTTTGATATTTACTTAAGAGGGTGTGTTTATGCGGGTTAGTGCGTGTTTTAATATTCCTCAACCTAACAAACCAACAATAGTTCAAATTCTTATTAAAATTGGCATTTATGAAAAAAAAACTACTCTTAGTTGTGGTAAGTTGTTTTTTGCTGTTCGTACAATCCTATGCGCAGCAAAAAGTTATTACCGGAAAAGTAACTTCGTCTGACGACGGGTTGGCTATTCCCAGTGCTTCCGTCAAGATTAAAGGTACGCCAAGCGCAGTGCAGACTAACGCTTTTGGTTTATATAGCGTTAAGGCGAAAGTCGGGGATGTCCTTGTTTTTAGTTATATCGGGTTGATCCCTGAGGAGAGAACGGTTGGTGGCGCTGATATGATAAATGTTGCTTTGAAACCAGATAATCAGTCACTAAATGAGGTGGTTGTAACGGCTTTAGGACGAACTACTACCAGGAGGTCCTTGGGTACATCGGAACAAACAGTTAAAGGAGCTGATATTGCCGAGACGCAACGAGAGAATTTTGTAAATGCACTGCAAGGGCGTGTTGCTGGGGTTGAAGTTACCACTTCGTCAGGTGTTCCGGGGTCGTCTGCTTCTATTACCATCCGTGGTGTCAGTTCAATTAGTGGTAGTAACCAGCCATTGATGATTGTTGACGGATTGCCGATTGATAATAAAACATTAAATACATCTGCCTTTTTCTCGGAAATAAGTTCGAATACCTCTCAGGCTAATAGAACTGTTGATTTTACTAACCGTTCATCTGATATAAACCCTGAGGATATTGAAAGTCTGGTTGTGCTGAAAGGACCTGAAGCTGCTGCGTTATATGGAATCGATGCTGCAAACGGGGCTATAGTAATTACGACGAAAAGAGGTAAGCCAGGAGTAAGTACGATCGATTACAGCAATAGTTTTAGAATTGAAACACCTCGAGGTAAACCCGAAGTTCAGAAAAAGTACGGGGTAAGTGCATTATCAACAAATTCATTTTATTACTTTGGAAATGAGTATCCAACCGGAACAACTTTTTATGATAATATCGATGGTTTTTTTCAGACCGCATTGACGCAAAAACATAATTTATCTTTAAGTGGTGGAGCTGAACGAATGAGTTATAGGATTTCGAGTTCATTTACCAATCAGAATGGTGTTATTCCCAACTCTGTATATGATAGGATTAATTTAACTGGGGCAACTCAAGCTACATTAAATAGTTGGTTAAAAACGGACCTTTCTATCAGTTACACTTACTCAAACAATGACCAGCCAAGGAAGGGTGCTGGCGGTCCTTTAATTGGCTTGTTGGTTTGGCCGCAAACAGATAATGCAAAAGAATACTTAAATCCATTGGGAGCCAGAAGAAGATTGACTACTCTTGGCGCCGGTAGTGAAATAGATAATCCTTATTTTAATGTAAATAAGAATTTGTCAAATTCTAAAGTTAACCGGGTGTTATCAAATTTTGGAGTGACGATTATGCCGGCGAAATGGTTTAACATTAAATCAAATATTGGAATTGATAGTTACACCAGTCAGAATCTGGTTTTCCGACACCCTGAAAGCGCAGCTGGTTTTGCTTTCAAGGGGATTATTGATGTGGCTAACGATATGACGCGCAACATCAGTATGCAAAACTTATTTAACCTTAACCGTATTGATATTGCTAAGGGATTGTCTTTTGATGCGACGCTGGGTCATTCGTTCCAGGATTTAAGGTCCAATACAGATGCCTCATATGGAGAGAATTTCTTGGAACCGGATTTTATTTCTGTCAACAATACTTATATCAGGAATGCCAGGAATACGCAGGCAAGACGAAGACTGGTAAGCTTTTTTGGTCGTGCAACCCTAAATTATAATGATTACTTATATGTGACCGGCACATTTAGAAATGATAGGACATCTACAATTCCTATTGAGCGTTATTCTTTTAATTACCCTTCGGTTTCTGCAAGTTTTGTCTTTACAGATGTGCCAGCCTTTAAGGGCTTAAAAGGAGGTGTGCTTACTTCGGGTAAACTGAGGGCAGCTTATGCGGAAGTAGGTAAAGATGCCAAACCATATGCTTATGTACCCGCACTTGAGTATAAAGCAACTGTTGGAGGTGGTTATGGTCTGGGTTTTACAGGGCCGAATCCTGGTTTGAAGCCGGAATTTGCTACCTCGTATGAATTTGGTACTGAGCTGTCTTTTTTTAATGACAGGCTTGGCTTGGATTTGACGGTTTATAAAAAGGTAACAACTGATCAAATTATAAATGATATTCGTGGCAGTTATGCCACCGGTTATATCTTGTTTAACCTCAATGGGGGAAGTACACGTAACAAAGGAGTTGAGATAAGTTTAACTGGATCGCCAATTAGGAAGAAAAATTTTGAGTGGAATATTCAGGCCAATTTCGAAAAAGCAACAGGTATAGTTACAGGGCTGCCAAATTCATTGCCTGAATCTTACGTTTCTGATACATGGTTATTTGGTAATGTAAGAAATGGGAATTCTGTAGGGAAATCGACAAGATCATTAACTGGTTTGTTTTATTTAAGGAATGATAATGGTCAGTTGTTAATTGATGCTACTACAGGTTTGCCATATCGGTCGACGGTCTTTTTTGATGCGGGATATGATAGACAACCTGATTTTTCTATCGGATTAACTAATCGGTTTAGCTTCAATAATTTTTCTCTATCGTTCTTATTAGACATAAGAAAAGGCGGGGATATACTTAATGCGACAGAACAATTTTTGACCTCAAGAGGCTTAAGTAACAGGACGCTAGATAGAGATGTTCCTCGTGTAATTGATGGGGTATTACGTGATGGCCTTGAAAATACGGCTAATCCAACGCGCAATAATATTGTTGTAGTGCCTCGTTATCAAACCACTTATTATACTGAGATTAGTGAAGAGCTCTTTATAGAGAAAGACATTAATTGGGTTCGGTTGAGGGATGTTACCTTAAATTACAGAATACCCTCTTCAATCTTGAAAAAACAGAACTTTATAAAAAATGCGAGCGTTTTCGTTACGGGAACAGATTTGTTCTTAATTACGAACTACTCAGGTATGGATCCTGTTGTAAATGGAAACAGCGCTGCTGTTGGAGGTTCTGGAGGTGTTGGCATTGATTATGGTAATTTTCCGATACCTGCCGGGATAAATTTTGGTGTTAAAATTGGGCTATAATTAAAATTAGAGGATATGAAAAATTTTTATAAAATATGCTTACTCGCTTTGCTGGTTATGGCCGGTGGGTGCAAGAAGTTCTTAGACGTGAATACCAGTCCAAATGCACCACAACAAGTGGCAGCGAATTTGTATCTGGCCCCAATGGTGCACTGGATGTTTTCCGATGCCGCTTTTGAAGGGCGTTTTATAGGTAGGTATACCCAGAACTGGTATCTGCCTGCAACTTCAATTAGTACCTGGGATAGGCAGGGTTATGATCCAAGTTCTGATAATGGCGCTCAGACCTTTCGGGATGTCTATTGGTCTCTAGGTCATAATTTGATTCTTATGATGCAAAAGGCTGAAAGCGAAAAACGTTGGGATTTGCTGGGTGTAGGTTATATTCTTAAGGCCTGGGGTTGGCAAACTTTAACTGGAATACACGGTGAAATTATGATTAAAGAGGCAATAGATCCTAATAAAACAGAGTTTGCTTACGATACTCAGCAGTTTGCTTATGAGGAGTCAAGAAGATTATTGACACTTGCAATTGAAAATTTAAAACGAACAGATGGGGAGGTAAATAAAACTTATCTGGCTGTAGGCGACAAAATATATAATGGTGATAGGGAGAAATGGCTTAAGTATGCATATGGTTTGTTAGCCTTGAATTTAAATCACTATTCGAATAAAGGTACCTATGATCCTGATGCTGTAATCACTGCCGTTAATAATTCCTTTGCAAGTAATGCCGATGATGCGTTGATCCCATTTACAAATACAGCAAATGATGATAGTAATTTCATGGGGCCTAGACGTCAGAATTTTCAGAATTACAGACAAACTGCATTTATTGTAAACCTGATGAATGGAACGCAATTTGGCGGGGTGGTTGATCCCCGGATGAGTAAAATGCTGGCGGCTTCTCCTGATGGTCAATATCGCGGTCTGGATATTAATGTGGTGAATTATGGAGCTTTAACTACTGCTCAAAGACCAAACAATATTTGGGGTTATGCGGCTAATATCTCTTCAGGAGTACCTACAACATACCTTTTTGATGACAAATCAAAGTTTCCAGCCATGACTTACTCACAATTGCAGTTTGTTAAGGCTGAAGCTGCATTTAAAAAAGGAGACAAACCTACTGCTTATGATGCGTATAAAATTGCAGTAGCATCCCATATCGATTTTGTAAATGCCCGTAACAGTGACAATGGCCAGATGCCTGGCCAAATTACTGCGATTGAAAAGAGTGCGTTTTTGTCCAATGTTGCAATCGTTCCCTTGCTTCCGGCCAACCTAACTCTGTCACATATTATGTCCCAAAAATATATAGCTCAATGGGGTTGGGGGCACTTTGAAACCTGGATGGACTTAAGGAGGTATCATTATACCGATATTGATCCTATAAGTACTAAACAGGTATTTCTGGGCTTTGGAGTTCCAACTAGCTTGTATGGTGATAACGGAGGAAAAACGGTTCAACGGATAAGGCCTCGTTACAATTCAGAATATGTTTGGAACAGAGCGAGTTTAGATAAAATTGGCGCTTTGGCGACGGATTATCATACTGTACCTCTATGGATTACTCAACCTTAATTATTTCTAAGATGAAAAAGAATTATATTATAATATTATCGGTCGTAGCATTGCTCTTTTCTTCGTGTGAAAAGAATGCGGTTCAAGTT
The DNA here is from genome assembly GCF_900176505.1 of Pedobacter nyackensis. Classification (GTDB taxonomy): domain Bacteria; phylum Bacteroidota; class Bacteroidia; order Sphingobacteriales; family Sphingobacteriaceae; genus Pedobacter; species Pedobacter nyackensis. The sequence continues at coordinate 46,977 of NZ_FWYB01000010.1, forward strand.
ATAGATAGTCTGCCAAATGGCCCTTTTGTTAGAGGGTATAACTTTGCAGTGAATGGCCCGAGTGTTAATTTTTATGTTAATGACACAAAAATTTCGGCAACAAATTCAACGACAGGAATTGAGGCGACTACCGGTGTTGCTTATGCTGGAATTTTCCCCGCAAATAACAACTATTTGTCTCTAAGTAATACAGGTAGTGTTGTTTTTAAAACGATAATCCCTTCTAAGGCATCCGCAAATCCGGGAGTTGTAATTGCTACTGTTCCTGCTACTATTGAAGCTGGAAAATATTATTCTCTATTTACCAGTGGGGTTTATGATGCAACGGCTAAAACCACCTCCGGGTTTATTTTAGAAGATGCTTTACCTGCGCCGGATACCTCTGTAGCCTATGTAAGATTTGTAAATACCGTTCCCAATGCAACCAATGGATTTGATTTAAAGGCAGTCAACACCACAATCTTGAATCAAGTCGTTATTGCGCCGGTAATAGCATATAAAGCGGCATCGGGGTTTACAAAAGTTCCAAATGGTGTTTACAATCTAACTTCAGTAAGTGCGAATGTTCCAGCGAATTATACAATTACAAGGAACACGGTTTCGTTTTCTAAGGGCTTTGTTTATACGATAGCTTCAAGAGGGAGTGTTACTGTTGCTGGCAATCTTGGACTTGATTTGACAAGGAATAGGTAGCTTGATTGGGTATTAAATAAAGAGGTCGTACTATTTAATTGTGGTGGGGCCTCTTTATTTTTCGCGAACTTTGCTGGGATACAAACTAGTTGTTAAAATAAATGATGATAATGAAATATGCTGTAAAGCAGGTTTTACTGATTTTACTTTGTAGTACTGCAGCTCTTACCTTAAGGGCGCAGGCTACTTTTAGAATCTTTGATAAGCCTATTATTTTTGATGCTGAGCGGAAACAGCTTTCTTTAGAATATCTGGAGAAGCGCCACGGATTAAAGCAGAATGAACCAACCATCAAACCTGTGATGGTGGTATTGCATTGGACTGCCATTCCTAGTATTGAAGTCACATTTGATGTTTTTAATAAATCAAAGTTGCCCGGAGCACGTAAAGAAATCGCTACAGCAAGCGCATTAAATGTTTCGTCCCAGTTTCTTGTAGATAGAGATGGAACTGTATTTAGGTTATTGCCGGATACTGTTTTTGCCAGACATGTGATCGGTCTTAATTATTGTGCCATTGGTGTAGAGAACATTGGAAGTGAGAAGAATCCATTGACACCGGCCCAGTTGGTTGCCAATGAGCAGTTAATCAGATACCTTAAGCGTAAGTATCCTATTGAGTATGTGATTGGCCATTATGAATATACCTTATTTAAGCATACCCCTTTGTGGAAGGAAACAGATCCTGCTTACAGTACACATAAAACAGACCCCGGGATAGATTTTATGAAAAGGCTTAGGGAGCAAATAAAAGATTTGAATATAAAAGGCGCACCTGGTCATAATTAAGGAGTACTGTATTATAATTATTTATATTTTTGCGCTATGGCAAATTTTACACTTACTCCTGAAACCTGGCAAAAGGTTAAAATTAAATTCCTGAGAAAATACCGCGACCTGGCCCAGGCAGATCTTAACTTTATTCCCGGAGAGGAAGATCAGCTGGTTGCACAATTGATGGACCTGGTAAAGAGAGATAAAGCTTACGTAGAATTTACCATTCAAAAGGCATTGGCCGACCCAGACGGTAACAGGCTTTAATTCTATTCAAGCCTATTGATATACAAGGCTTTTTTGTAAATTTACCATCAACAGATCGATGAAACCATCCTCTTTATGATGAAAAAATATAAAATTGCTGCGGCCGCCTTTCTAATTTCCTTTGCTGTTTTATCCTTGTCTTTTAGGGAAGACCTCTTCCTTATATCCAAAAACCTGGACATTTTTGCATCGCTTTATAGAGAAATCAACATCAATTATGTAGAGGAAACCAATCCATCGACGCTGATGCGTAGCAGTATTGATGCTATGCTCGATAATCTGGATCCTTATACCGAATACGTTCCCGAATCTGAAGTTGAAGATTATAAGCTGAAATATGTGAGTACACAATATGGAGGCATCGGCGCAAGTACCATCTTTATTGAGGGTAAGCTATTTGTTAATGACATTAGTGAAGGATATCCAGCTGATAAGCAGGGGGTGAAACCTGGGGATCAACTGGTAAAAATTAATGGCAATGAGGTAAAGGGAAAAGAACGTAGTCAGGTAAGTCAGCTGTTACGCGGACCTAAAGGCTCATCTGTTGAGTTACTGATCATAAGAGAAGGGGCGCTGATTACCAAAACCCTTGTGCGTGATGAGATCAGGCAGCCTAATGTGTCCTACTCAGGCATGACTGCCGATAATATTGCCTATATCCGTCTCGATAAATTTCTTGAAAATGCAGCGCAGGAAGTGAAAGATGCTGCTGTTACATTGGGTAAACTCCAGCCTAAAGGAATGGTGCTTGATCTAAGATATAATGGAGGAGGAATACTTCAGGAAGCCGTAAAAATCGTAAATATATTTGTCGACAAAGACGTATTGGTCGTTACGCAGAAAGGCCGAAATCCGCAAAAGACAATTACCTATAAAACATTGAACCAGCCGCTATTCCCGCAAATTCCTTTAGTGATATTGATTGGTGGATCATCAGCATCAGCTTCTGAAATTGTCGCAGGGGCATTACAGGATCTCGACAGAGCCATTATTGTAGGTCAGCGGAGCTACGGCAAGGGTTTGGTGCAACAAACGTTTAATCTGCCTTATAATAGCCTCGTAAAGGTTACTGTGGCAAAGTACTTCACGCCATCGGGCAGATGCATCCAGGCGTTTGATTATGCCCATAAAGATGCAAATGGCAAGAGCTCTAAGTTTGCCGATTCCCTGATGACTAAATTTAATACTAAAATCGGACGTAGTGTGTACGACGGGAATGGTGTTTATCCTGATGTATTGGTCAACGCGCCCAAGTTAAGTCCAATCACGGTTTCACTCATCAATAAATATCTGTTTTTTGATTATGCCAACGGCTATAAGAAAAAGAATAAAGATATCGCTCCTGCAGCATCCTTTCAGCTGACTGAGAGTGATTATACAGCTTTTGTAAATTCACTGGCCGGGAAAGATTACGCTTATGTCTCGCGTACAGAAAGATTACTTTCAGATCTAAGAACTGAGGCCGAGAAGGAAAATAAGTTAAATGCTGTAAAGGCTGATCTGGATGATTTGAAGGCTAAAATGATCGGGGCTAAAAAAGCGGACCTGATTACTTATAAGACTGAGATAAAGAGAGTGCTGGAAGCGCAGATTGTTGGTCGTTATTATTACGAAAAGGGCAAGGTAACGCAGGCATTTCAGTATGATAAGGAGCTGAATACGGCAAAAGCCATTTTAAATGATGGAGGCAAAATGGCTGCGATATTGAAAGGTGAGGGTGAATATAAAACAATCGGCAGCCCTGTAAAAACAATCGCTGCCGCTGTAGATGATAATCAATAAAGTATTTTAGTATTATTCTGCGTGATGTAATTTAACCACAAGGCCGTCCATAGCAGGGTTTAACTGCAGCTGGCAGGCCAATCTTGAATTTGGTAATACATCAGGTAGGGTGTCAAGCATTGCGTATTCGTCGTCGCTCATTTCATTAAGCTTATCTTCGCCTTCCAATACATCTACACAGCAGGTAGCACAAAGTGCCATACCACCGCAAGTTGCAAGGATATCATATTCGCATGCTTTTAAATATTCCATTAAACTCAGGCCCATATCTACCGGCGCCTCAAGTGTAGTTCTGCTGCCGTCAGGATTTTCGACGTGCAGGGTAATGTTATTGTCTTCCATGTTTAAAATTCTGATACGCCGTTTACAGTTGTATATTTCATGGTGTATTTAATTCCAGGATTCATGTATTGATAAGCACTGTGACTCATCAAAGCAGCCTCATGGAAACCACACAGAATAAGTTTTAACTTGTTGGTGTAAGTATTGATGTCGCCAATTGCGTAGATACCCGGTATATTGGTCGAATAATCGTCTGTATTAACTTCGATAGCACTTTTGCTGATGTTTAGGTTCCATTGTTCAATAGGGCCTAATTTCGGACTTAAACCAAACAATGGGATAAGATGATCTGCTTCTACGTTAGTAATTTCTAAGCTCTTATTATGGATAATCTCAACACTTTCCAGTTTCCCGTTTCCACTTACTGAATTCAGGTTGCTGTTTAATACCAGGTTGATTTTTCCGCTTTCAGCCAATTGCATTACTTTGTTTACTGAATCAGGAGCACCACGGAAGCTTTCGCTACGGTGAACCAATGTCAATTCATCAACAATATCGGCTAAAAAGATGGTCCAGTCTAATGCTGAATCACCACCACCGGCGATTACCATTTTCTGTCCACGGTATTTTTCAGGATCAAGGATCATGTAGTTTACACCTCTTCCATTCTCAAATTGCTCTAAACCCTGAACGGCTGGCTTACGAGGCTCAAAACAGCCTAGTCCACCTGCAATAACCACTACCTTAGATTCTATAATAGTACCCATGTTAGTGGTTAGCACAAAGTCGCCTTCGCCACGTTTTTCTAAACCTTCAATACGTTCGCCAAGAGTAAAGCCCGGATGAAAAGGTTTGCCCTGCTCCATCAGGTTATCGATCAATTCCTGGGCCAGTACAGTAGGGTAGCCAGGGATATCATATATAGGTTTTTTAGGATAAATTTCAGAAAGCTGTCCGCCAACTTGTGGTAGATAGTCGATTAGATGGCAGCGCATTTTTAGTAAGCCTGCTTCAAAAATCGCGAATAAACCTACAGGTCCGGCGCCAATGATGGCTATATCAGTAGAAATCATAGTTTAAATTTTGTGCGAATTTACGAACTTTTGTTTTAATAATGATGCAATTTATAAATAATCTACATAATCCGTAGATTTTATAAGGAAGATCTGAGCAGATATTTTATTTATCTTTGTTTACATTAATGAAAAAGAACATATATTTTGCTTCAGATTTCCACCTGGGATCTCCCAATCATAAGGAGAGCAGAAAGCGCGAAGATTGCATCTTAAGATGGCTAACTTCCATAGAATCATCATGTAGTGAGTTGTTTTTAATGGGCGATATTTTCGATTTCTGGTTTGAATATCACACTGTTGTGCCTAAAGGATTTGTTCGGTTGCAGGGTAAGCTTGCCGCTATGACCGATGCCGGAATAAAGGTCTACTTTTTTAAGGGTAACCACGATATGTGGGTCAATACCTATTTTACCGAAGAGCTGGGGATAGAGATTGTGAGTGATGAATTGATCATGGAAAGGGAGGGTAAGCGTTTCTTTTTACATCATGGTGACGGTTTAGGTCCGGGCGACGCAAAGTATAAGATGTTGAGAAAGATATTTAGAAACCCAGTTTGTCAATGGTTGTTTGGCTTGATTCCACCTAGGATTGGTTTAGGGATCGCTAACTGGTGGTCGGGAAATAGTAGGCTTGCCAATACCGCCGAAGAGGTTTTTGAGGGCGTGGAGAAAGAATGGTTGGCTATTTATGCCAAAGAAATCTTGCAAAAAGAGCATTTTGATTATTTCGTTTTTGGCCACAGACATCTGCCATTGGATCTCCATATCACGGATAAAACCAAATATGTAAACCTTGGTGAATGGATCAATTTCAATTCATATGCGGTGTTTGATGGCAATGATTTAAGCCTGAATTACTTCGAAAAGGATTAGTGGGATGAAATGCGAGGCTGGTATGGCAATAAATATTAGTTGCATTAAACGAAAAAACCTATTTTTGTAGTCCAAAATAAATGCCATTTGCCTGATTGAATGCAAGCCGCCATTGTGCGGACCTTTTTAGGGCTGAGGGTAATGTGTAGTATTTTCTGAAAAAAAGAATATGTTAGAGAAATTAGAAGCAATTAAACTGCGTTGGGAAGATGTAGAAGAGCAGTTGAGTAATCCTGATACGATGCAGGATATGAAGCGCTTTGCTGCTTTGAATAAAGAGTATAAAGATCTGGGTAAGATCGTAGATGAATATAAAATCTACAAAAATGTAATGAGCAACATTGAGGCCAATAAAGAGATTCTGAGTACGGAAAAAGACGCCGAAATGCGTGAGATGGCTAAAGAAGAGCTTGACCTTTTATTGGTGCAACAGGAAGAATTGGAAGAGAAAGTTCGTTTGATGCTTATCCCTGTTGATCCTGAAGATGCTAAAAATGCAGTGTTTGAGATCAGAGGTGGTACAGGTGGTGATGAGGCAGCTTTATTTGCCGGAGATTTATACCGTATGTATAGCCGCTTTTTTGAGCAGAAAGGCTGGAAAGTTGAAACTGTTGATGTAACAGAAGGAACTGCTGGTGGTTATAAAGAGGTGATTTTAAAGGTGAGCGGTGAGGATGTTTACGGACAGCTGAAATACGAGTCTGGTGTTCACCGTGTACAACGTGTACCGGATACAGAAACACAAGGGCGTGTACATACGTCTGCGGCTTCAGTTGCAGTTTTACCTGAAGCAGAGGAGATCGATCTTTACATCAACCCTGCAGACATTGATTTGCAAACATCACGTTCAGGTGGTGCCGGTGGTCAGAATGTAAATAAGGTGGAAACCAAAGTACAGTTAACACACAGACCTTCCGGTCTTGTTGTGGTTTGTCAGCAAGAACGCTCGCAGTTAGGTAACCGCGTGATCGCAATGGAGATGTTGCGTAGTAAATTATACGATATCGAATTGCAGAAAAAGAACGGTGATATTGCGGCCAGACGTAAGACTATGGTTTCGACAGGTGACCGCTCGGCGAAGATCAGAACTTACAATTATCCGCAGGGTAGGGTGACCGATCACCGTATCGGATTGACGCTTTATAACCTAAATAACATCATGGATGGTGGTGTTCAGGAGCTGATTGATGCGCTTCAGTTTGCAGAAAATGCTGAAAAGCTAAAAGAAGGCGCTGTAATATAGGTAGTTATAGTTATTTCAAAAATAGTTTGTAAATATAAATAAACGCTCTATATTTGCAATCCCGAAACGGACGAAAGAAAGCAAAGGGAAAACGGACCGGTAGTTCAGCTGGTTAGAATGCCGCCCTGTCACGGCGGAGGTCGCGGGTTCGAGTCCCGTCCGGTCCGCAAAAATACTCAACAGAGTGTTTTTATATTGAAGCCCTTAGAAGCTATATTCTAAACCCTCCTGAAAAGGAAAACGGACCGGTAGTTCAGCTGGTTAGAATGCCGCCCTGTCACGGCGGAGGTCGCGGGTTCGAGTCCCGTCCGGTCCGCATTAACATAAAAACATTGAAAAGCCTGCATCACACGATAGCAGGCTTTTTTATTTTACGAAAACTCGAAAACAGCGGCTTCAACAGCTTCTAATATCAATGCGGTGACTTCTTTGGGTTGGGTAGCCAGAGAAGCATGACCGGAATTTAAATGAATGATCTTTTTTGCTTTTATGCGGTCCGCCATTTCTTTTTGTGTCTCTGGAGGAATCATTGGATCATGGTCTGACACCTGGTACCAGCTAGGCTTAGTTTTCCACGCAGGAGGGCGGAGGCAACCTGATGATTGCAGGTGAACCGGGGAAACAGAATGTCGTAAATCCTTTATTGGATTCATTGGGTGTTCAAATGCTAAACGGGACTATTGTTCAGCAGAGCAGGGACTATTCTTACGATCTGCTTACGCCAAATCTGGCTGCGGGTGCAGTGGCCATGGATAAGCGTTTACAACAATATTATTCGTACGGATTGACCGTTTCTATGCCGGGTGCCGGGGCCTTAAGCTATGCGGCAAAGGGGGCTTTTACAGTACATCTACTTTTAACGTCAAATGCCCAGAGCAGCTGGCTGAAAAAAGGCAAGTTTACGCTGGATTCTGCCGCGCTTACAGTTGATCACATAAATGGCGATCAGCAGGGGAGCTTTCCTACCGCCCTGATGCTGACCCGGAAAGTGAACAATAAGGAACAGCGGATCATCGTAGCAGCTGATGCAGACTTCTTCAGTAATACAGAATTGAACCGTAACAACATGCAAACCCTAAATACAGCATTTGCCATGAGCATATTCCGCTGGTTTTCTTATGAGGAATTCCCGATTGATGCCAGTCGCCCGCCATCAAAGGATAATGCCGTTACACTCACCAAGGCCAGCATAAAACCTATACAGATATTATTTTATGGCATAATTCCCGGGACCTTATTCCTGTTAGGAATGGTCTTGTTGATTCGTAGAAAACGTAAATAATTATGAGCCATTTATTTCAAACCATTAGTTGGGCGTTTCTCATCACCATTGGTCGTTATTTTATAATTGCAGGTATCTTTTTTTTAGTTTTTTACCTGCTTTTTCCCAAAAGCCTGCTGCGAAATAAAATTCAAAGCAGGCTTGCGGGCAAGGCCGATTTTCTCAGAGAAATGCTCCATTCGTCTATCTCCAGCATTATGTTGGCCATTACCTCCATCATCGCGCTGTCCGATAGCCTCAGGCCGCATACATTTATTTATACTGACCTGCATGCTTATCCCCTATGGTGGATTCCGGTAAGCCTTTTATTAACCTTAGTGGTGCACGACACCTATTTTTACTGGATGCACCGGATATTGCACCATAAGAAGCTATTCAAATTAACGCACCTTGTGCACCATCAGTCTACAAATCCATCTCCCTGGACTTCCTATTCCTTCCATTTTCTGGAAGCTATAGCAGAAGGAGCAGTCATCATTCTACTGGTTTTTTCTATGCCGTTACATCCTTTAACGATTGGACTGTTTGCCCTTTCTTCGTTTATAATCAATGTTTATGGGCATCTGGGTTATGAAATTATGCCGAAGGGTTTTAGAAATACTTTTCTTTTTGAAATCATCAATACATCAACCTTCCATAACCTCCACCATCAGAAGTTCAAAGGGAATTATGGATTATATCTACGGGTATGGGATAGACTAATGAAAACGGAGCATCCGGATTATGTAAAGGATTACGATAGATTACAGGAGAAACGATTCGGTAAAACCGATAATGCCCTACTATGATCCTTGTTCCGATAAAGAACCCACATAAGTCTTAGGTGTATGTCCGTATTGCTTTTTAAACTCCCGGCTAAAATACTTAGGGTCGTTAAAACCTACCAGATAAGATACCTCTGATACATTATATTGCTTTTGAGCAAACAACTGTGCAGCTTTTTTCAGGCGAATGGTTTTAATGAAATCATTCACTGAAAGATCTGTAATTGCTCTGATTTTTTTATACAGTATCGGCTGGCTCATCCCAATATAGCTAGCTAGTTCAGGAACGCTAAAGTCCTGATCCGACATATGATCCTCTATGTATTGGACTATTTTCAGCATAAAAGCATGCTCAACGGTGTTAATAGCGGTATTTTGAAGTTGTGGGTTCACTTCCTGACTAAACTTCTGCTTCATTGTTGCTCTGGATTGCAGCAGATTTTTAATATTGAGCCCAAGCAGATCAATACTGAAAGGTTTGGTAATATAAGCATCAGCTCCGGTCTCTAAACCGTCCATTTGGTGGATATGAGATGATTTAGCCGTTAGCAGGATAACAGGGATATGACTGGTACGTTCATCTGTTTTGAGCTTCCTGCACAATTCCAAACCATCCATTACAGGCATCATTACATCACAAATAATCAGGTCGGGGAACAAGTCGATGGCTGTTTCCCAACCATTTAATCCATCATAGCTTTCATAAACCTGGTAATCGCTGTTTAAAAAGCCCATTAACATCTGTCTGATTTCGGGATTGTCTTCCACAATCAGAATAGTTTTTTGATGTGCTTTCCCGGTTTCAACCCTTTCAGCAGTAATCGCAGCTGCTGTTGGTGGTGTATAAATCCTGTGTTCAGTTTCCTGATATTGCGGATCTATAAAGTCATTGCTTTTAAAATGAGCTTTACCCTTTTTTAGCGTTACAGTAAAGCAGGTGTCGCCTGGCTGAGCAGATGTAGCCGGGTGACTTTCAATCGCAATAATACCATGATGAGACTCTACAATGCTTTTTGAGAGGGCCAGACCAATTCCTGATCCGATATGTCCTGATCCGCGTTCGTCAACCTGGAAGAAATCACTAAACAATTTACTCTGACTTTCGTAAGGAATACCCTTACCATTATCGCGCACCTTAATGCTCAATTCTTGTGCAGTTTCCTCGATAGAAACTTTAATGCTACCCTGATCATCGGTGAACTTAAAGGCGTTTGAAAGCAGGTTAAACAAGACTTTCTCTAATTGCACCTTATCAAAATACAGCTCAATGTGTTTCTGTTTGCTGTAAAATATATATTCAATATTACGTGCTTCGGCCAGGTGTTGGAAAGCATGGAAAATATCGTAAGTAAACTCAACAATATTGCTACTGCCGACGTATAATCTTAAATGGCCAGTTTCAGCTTTTCTGAAGTCCATTAGCTCCGTAATGAGGCGCATTAGTCGGTCTGCATTGTTTTTTATAGGAAGTATCTGTTTGTTTAAATCCGGATTGTCCTTAGTTGTTTTCAATAAATGTTCAAGTGGACCAAGAATCAGGGTTAAAGGCGTACGGATTTCATGAGAGACATAAGTAAAGAAGTTCAGCTTCATCTTTTGTACATCTTTCGATCTTTTAAACAGTGCCCGAATGATAAGATACCTTACCGTAAGGAATAAGATCACTGCGAATACGAGTACATAAAATGCATAAGCCCACCAGCTGGCCCAAATAGGGGGAAGGATCTTTACCTTTATGCTTGCCTGATTGTTTCCTGGTATACCATCATTATTGATGCCTTTAACAATAAAGCGGTAACTGCCCGATGGCAAGTTGGTATAGGTTGCACTTGGGTTATCCGGATAATTCCATTGCTCATCATAGCCATCTAATTTGTAGGCATATTTGTTTTTATCCGATTTGATATAATTCAATAAAGAAAACCCCAGTGTAAAATGATTCTGATCATGCTTAAAGGTAATTTCTTTGGTGTTCAGAATCTGTTCATTTAAAAGCTGGTCAGGACCTGCAACAGCTACAGGCTGATTAAACAGTTTTAATCCTGTAAAAACTAGTGGAGCTGCGTAATTATTCGTTTCTATTTCCTTGGGGTAAAAGGAAGTCAGGCCATTCATTCCGCCTAAAAAAATCTCCCCATTACTGTCCTTAAAGTAAGATCTGGCATTAAATTCATTACCCGCCAGACCATCACTTTTTGTGTAGTTTCTGAACTTTCCTGTATTTAAATTCAATTCTGATAAGCCATTGGCTGTACTGATCCATAAGTTCCCCGAACCATCCTCAACAATACCCAGCACATTATTATTGGCCAGGCCATCTGCTTCAGTATATGTTTTGAAGTGGTTGGTTTGGTCATTATAGATGCTGATACCACCAAAATAAGTACCTACACAGATCAAACCTTTCGAAGTCTGCATTACGCAATTGATATAATCAGATTGAAGCTTAGTATTATCTTTTTCCCTTTTCCTGAAAAGTCTTAAAGTTTTCGAACTGAAGTTATATCGGTAAAGACCGGCTGATGTACCCATCCAAAGGCTTTTCTGCTGATCCTCAAAAAGTACCTGGACACCTTGTTTGTCTTTTTTGAAATATTTGTCCAGTACACTTTTTGTTGTGCGATCAGGAAATGTACCGTTCTGTTTTTTTAAAATGCTTAACCCGTTTCTTGAACCAACCCATAGCGTGCCGTAGCTATCTTGTCTTAATGCCAGGATCTCGGCAGTTCCAATACCATTTTTATTGTTCCTTACATTGGTGATGCGTCTGAAACGACCGGTTTTTGGATTAAAGATGTTGATTCCTCCAAAGTGTGTCCCGATAATCAGTTCTCCATTTCCCGAATTGTCTTTAAGAATGATTTTGACCAGGTTAGAGGTAATGCTATTGGGATCGTTAGGATTTGTTTTGTAAACTGTATAGGTATTGGTCTTTCTGTCTAGGTGGTTCAAGCCAGCCCCTTCAGTTCCAATCCATAGGTTATGGAGATCATCTTCTACAACTGAACTGATGATATTGCTGCTGACACTGGATCGTAACCTGCTGTTTTGATAGGTTCTGAATCTGGTAGCGATGGGATGGCTATAGTTAACACCGCCATAATAGGTGCCTACCCACATGGTTTTGTTTATGTCTTCGTAAATACTGTGTACGGAATTGTGGCTGATGCTGTTTTTTAATTCTGAGTCGTGCTGGTAGTTGCTGAATTTTTTACTTAACGGATCTAAAATGCTCAGGCCTTCCTGTGTACCCACCCAGAGCATGCCCTTTTTATCTTTGGTTATTGTCCTGATGTCATTGTGAGCAAGGGAATGCTGGTTTTTATTGTCATGACCATAAACTGTAAAGGATTTGGTTGCATAATCATACAGACACATCCCATTTCCTGATCCTATCCACAAATTTTGTTGATTGTCGGTAATCAGGCTGGTTATATAGTTTGAGCTAATGCTCCTGGAGTTTGCTGGATCATTTTTGAACCGTTCATATTGATAACGACCATTTTTGATACACATGCGTATTAACCCGGCACCTGTCCCTATCCAAATGTTTCCGCGTGTATCTTGAAGAATTGCGTAAATCCCATTTATACCGTCATCTTTTGCACCTTTGAACTTGAAAGATGTAAAAGTGTTTTTGCTCTTATCAATTAACAGATGGAGACCGCCTAAAGTGCCGATCCATAACTTCTTGTTCAGGTCTTCATAAATGGATTCAATACTGTTCTGCCTCAACCCATTTTTTGAATGGGTATTGATCTGTGTAAAAGCGTCCTGATTCGAATCATATTTGTTTAACCCGTTTGCAGTTCCTACCCATAAGGTTCCATCCGAATCTGTAATTAAGGATTGGGCTTCATCATTGGAAAGACTTCGCGGATCTGCTGGATTGTTTCTGTAAGTTTTAAATTGATTGCCATCATAACGGTTTAATCCCTGTCGGGTACCAAACCAAAGGAAGTCGGATTTATCCTGGACAATGGAGATTACCGAATTCTGCGACAGGCCATTTTCAATTGTAAAATTGTTGAAAGAGACCTGGCGCTGCGCCTGAACAGAAGAAGATATTGTAAGCATGGAAATGCATAAAGCAATCAATTTCCATTTAGCCAATTTCATATGAATCCCTGATTATTGTGTGATTATCAAGGCTAAAGATATAAATATCTTGGTTTGTTAATGATTTTTCTACCCTTTTTTTTAGAATAGTCATCTTTTTTAAAGAAATATAATTAGAGTTTTGAGTGTCTGACTAGTGTAATATTATGAAGGCGGAATACTAAATCAGATTTAGGGAAAAACCGTCAGTAAGCCTAACCAGCTTGCAATAAGAACGACACTATTGGGACGAATAAACTATAACTAAATACCTAACCAAACACGTATGAATAAACATCGACTATTTCCCTGTCAATGTATCCTTGTGTCTTTTTTTCTTATTGGTCTTGGGTTTCCGCTAAGTGGATATGGCTTTCAAGATACTAAAGCGGTCCATGCCGAAAAAGATACCAAAGCAGACAATTCCTTACAGGACACCGCAGCAAAAGATTCAGGGATTGTAGAATTAAGACGATTCGTGTCCCTCAGAAATGTTGACTCACTAAATGTTAAAAGGATTGCTAAATATCCGTTTGTTTCCCTGCAGCAGGTCGTTAAAGGAAATGCCGCCGGCGTATATGTGCAAGAGACAAATGGAGAACCTGGTACTACAGAGCAAAGCATATTGATCAGGGGACTATCAATGCCTCTGCTTTCCAGGAAGGATATTTATCAGGTACAGCCACAAGTATATGTTAATGGCATTCCCCTGATACAGGATAACCCTTTTATGTTCGATATCCAAAAGTTTGATTATGCGCCAATCGGGACTGCAACAAATCTTTTGGCAACTATTGATATGGATAATATTGAGTCTATCAATATTGTTAAAGGGGGAGCGGCAGCGGCCATTTATGGCCCCAGAGCTGCTAATGGAGCTATTCTGATTACCACTAAAAATGCCCAGGCTGGTATGAAACAGGTAAGTGTGAACAGCTATTTTGGCATGGCTCAGAAAGACAACGTAACGACTACCAATGCACAGGATGAAAGTGCATTCAGAATGCCTTTCTACCAGAAATTTGCCAGTCCTGCCGATATGGACAATTACCCTGCCTATTTAAGGGATGCGACCAATGAAAATTATTACGGGCCTTCCAACTGGACAGATCTGTATTATAAAACCAGCCCGGTAAGATCTGTAAACGCAAGTATCACAGGAGGTACAAACCGTTCAAACTTCCGGTTTTTCGGAGGAAATACAAGTACATCCGGCAATGCGGATGATACCAAGCTGGATAAATACAATGCGTCTTTCTTCATTAATATGTTGCCGTTGCGCTGGTTAACAGTGTCCAGTATGATTAATGCGACAAGACTGGAACGGGATCGGAACAGATCATTCCGCGACCGTTTCTCTGAAATGCAGTATATCCCTGACTTAACCAGTCCAATTGCACCTAACAAGATCATCTATGGCAATTTGTTAAATGAATATAAAGCCAAGTCATTCGATGACAATAAAAACAGCGCTATTCAGGGTTATTTCTCCTTATCTGCAAAATTAAAGAAACTGGACTTTGTTTCTCGCGTAGGGTTTGACTATAATGAAAGCACACGTGATGTATTCTTCCCCTCCACGATGCTCGACGGGAACAACTATGTTTCTAATTACTACGGCTACAACCAGCGCGTGATTATTGAAAATACGGTTAGCTATAAACATACTTTCATTAAAAAACATGTATTGAACCTGGAAGCGGGACAATCATTTCAATCAGACCTAAACCGTTACAACTATGCCTACGGTTATAAAGGATCAAGTGATTACATCAGAATTAATGTGGTAAACGGAAATTCAAAAGAGGGAGATTATTTATTACCTAAGGATTTTATTGTTTTTCGTTTTACAGACAGACAAAAAGCTAATTTAAGTTCACTGTTTGCGAAAGCAGAGTACACTTATAATGATGAATTATCTTTAACCGCAGTAGCAAGAACCGATGGGTCATCTAATATGCAACCTGGTGCAAGATGGTTTTTTTCACCCATTGTAAACACAGAATATAACTTCAGCAAATTGTTGCCTCAGGATAAATCGGCCATTTCATCACTGTCGTTAACCGCATCCTGGAGTCGTATAGGTAACTTATTGCTAAACGATAGATTCGCTGCAGGACCGCAGTATACAGTGGATTTGGGTTGGTCAGCCAATCCGGCTTTTTATTCTTATGCAGGCTTTGGTACTTTATCGAGACCATATACTGCTGGCTGGGTGGGCTACGATATTCCATGGTCTTATGTACAGGAAACCAATATTGGTGTTAATGCCGGGTTTTTGAATGATAGAATCCAGGCACGAGTTGAGCTTTACAGTAAAAATAACAACCGTATGCTATTGGCGATGCCAGTTGTTGCCGAATCGGGTTATGCTTCAGCTTATCACAGCGGCATGGATGTAAACAATAGCGGAGCAGAATTGATGCTACAGGCCAATATATTTAAAGGTAAAAAAGATCAGTTTAACTGGACCGCCAATTTAAATGCCAGCTATAATCAAAATAAGTTGAAAGCCCTTCCGGGAGGTGTTTCAGAAATATTAATTGGCACACAGAAGCTGGTAGTAGGTGAGGCTATTGATAAGTTCTGGGTATTAAAAACTCAGGGTGAAGCCTTCCATACTGATGCTGATGTACCTGTAAATCCTCAAACCTATCAGATTTTGAATTACAAAGGATTGCCTTTTAAAGGAGGAGATCCCCGCTGGAAGGATCTTAATGGCGATTATACCATAAACGAAAAGGATAAAATCGCCTTGGGCAACTATATGCCAAAATTAACCGGAAACTTCGCCAACAGCCTTGCTTACCGGAAATTCAGTCTTGACTTTAATTTATATTTCGCACTGGGCCGAAATATCCTAAACCAGGCAGCGGCCAACCGTTTTGATTTTATAAACAGGGGAGGCCAGAATGATATATCATCCATAGATGAAATCACTTTCTGGAAAAAGGATCTTAATGCTGATAGCTATCCGGTTTACAATCCATGGAGTGCGGTACAAGCCTATCGTGCTGATCAGGATATCTTCATCGAGAATGGCTCTTTCCTAAAATTAAGATCACTGTCCCTTGGTTATGATTTCGCTGGATTGCATTTTCTTAACAAAGATAAGAAGGCACAGCGCAGGTTTTTGGTATATGTAACCGGAACAAACCTGTTTACAATCTCTCCTTATACAGGTGGCGATCCTGAGCTGGTTGGTTATACCGGTATCGATTCAGGTTATGGACTATCTATTCCAAGAACATATACACTAGGTTTCAAAATTGATTTATAGAAAAAGATATGATGTTTACTAAAATAACTATTCCCTTTCGCATCCTTACAATAGTAATGATCATAGGATTACTAGGGTCTGGATGTAATAAACAGTTGGATGCTCCTTCGTCGCACCTGGTTAATGAGGAAAATCATTGGAAATCAATTACCGATACCCGTTCGGCATTGCTGGGTACTTATGGCTTGCTTCGCGCAGCTATGGCCGATAATAATGGTCATTGGTTATATGGAGAACTTAGAAATGGTGATTTTAAAGCTACTTCAAGACTTGATCTGAAGGCCATAATCGGTGGCAACTTAAATGCACCATACCCGGCAGTGCAGTCGCTCAGCAACTGGCGTAGGTTTTATGCCGTTATCAATAGTGCAAGTATATTCATCGAACGTGCACATGAGGTGTTGGAAAATGACAGACAATACACTGAGAGAAATTATCAGGTAGATATTGCACAAATGCGTGCCTTACGTGCTTTCGCCTATTTTTATATGACCCGTATCTGGGGGGATGTACCATTGATTACTTCTTCCAAAGATGGAAATTTTGAAAAGAAAGCACGCAGTTCAAAAGAAGCAGTTCTTGGCTACGCGGAAAGCGAATTATTAAAAGCGGTAAATGATCTCCCTTTTAGATATGGATCTGTATTGGATCCTGTTTTTCCGGGATTATATTACGGACAGGTTACTACTTACTGGAGCGGAGTATTGTTGACCAAAATATCCGCATACGCTATTCTGGCGCATATCGCTGCATGGAATGAAAAGTACATTGACGCATCAGGCTATGCAAATTTTGTATTAACCTATTATCAAAATTCCGGAGCTAGTTATACCCTAACGGCTGGAATTTCGAAGATTGATGGTGTTTTTTATGATAAGAATCCAGCACAGATATTTGGAGTTCCTTTTGCATGGACTGATCGTGAAGCTAGTATTGTTGGTCACATTGAGGATCTAACTCTTGCCGCCCCGCTGGT
The DNA here is from genome assembly GCF_900176505.1 of Pedobacter nyackensis. Taxonomy (GTDB): domain Bacteria; phylum Bacteroidota; class Bacteroidia; order Sphingobacteriales; family Sphingobacteriaceae; genus Pedobacter; species Pedobacter nyackensis. The sequence goes on from NZ_FWYB01000010.1 coordinate 64,365, forward strand.
AACCAAACCTGTTCCGCAAATTTATGTTCCTGATGCAACGATTTTGTCCATCTACAATGAAGATAAAGACCAGCGCTTTTCCATCAATCCACTTACAGGTCGTGCCGTAACTGATTTCTTTGCAAATTTTGGTAGTTCCAGCACGGTATTCAGTAAAATCAAATGCATTCGTAATGCCTCAACTGATGGCTCTCTGGGGCTGTTTAGTTCAGCAATTGTTTTCACCCGCCTGGAAGAAATCAGTCTGCTTTATGCGGAGTCTATGGCCGTAATAGGAAACGTGGGGCCAGCTATTGATGCGCTGGATAATGTGAGGCTTGCCCGTGGACTTTCCAGTTATAGCGGACCGAATAGCGGATTAATTGATGCCATTTTCAAGGAACGTAAACGAGAACTTATCGGCGAAGGATGGAATTGGTACGATCAGGTCCGTTACAACCGGATTATGAAAAATAATATCGAGTTCAATAAACTCATCAGCTCCAACGGTATTTTCTGGCCAATTGCTGAGGATGTATTAAGTCGCAATTCTTTATTGGTTCAAAATGAATTCTGGAGGTAATCAAATTATGAAAAGAAAATTAAACCTGTTTAAAGGCCTTACAGTATTGTTTGTTGCGGTACTGTTCGTTTCAGCCTGTAAAAAAGAAGAAGGCGCTTATAATTTCGAGAACGAGGTAAATGTTTACGAAGGAGATATTTATGCCTATTTAAAGTCGCAGCCCGGAGTTTATGATTCCCTGCTTAAAGTTGTTGACCGAATTACCTGGTTAAAAGATACCTTGAGTACACCTGCTACATTCACTCTTTTTGCACCTACCAACCGCAGTTTTGTGCTGGCATTACAAAATCTTAATAATGTCAGGAAGTCGCAAAACAAACCGGTTCTTGGCCTGGCCACAGCAAATATAAAAGAGCTGGACTCAATGGCTAACCGTTATTTTATTTCGGGCAAGTTTACCACAGACAGTCTGGTGCTGACCGAGGGTGTATTGTTAAACACCATAAAATACCACTATGAAATGCACGGACAGGACAAAAGTGCAAATGCTTATGGTTTTGTAAACGGTGGCCCAAAAAGTATCATTTACAGTGATGTAAAAGGATCACAGTATATCGTAGAGTGGCAGCGTACAAATACCCAGGCAGTAAATATTTTCACTAACAACGCTGTTGTTCATGTGCTTTCCCCATCACACGAATTTGGGTTTAGTGAATTTACAAGAAGGCTTAATAAATAATCAGAGAGTTTTTTTAGCAAAGTTATGATCAACAAAAAACATATTATTTTAGGAACAGTGCCAATACTGTTTGCACTCGCATTGCTAGGTGCTTGTAAAAAACTGTTGCCTACCGATCGCGATTACTTCAATACTGAAGCCCGCTTTACACAAACGTTGTATAAACCAACAATGGGGCGTACAACATTAATGAGCGATAATTTCGACGCGCAAAGCTCGTCACAACCATTAACATTTAAAATCGTTAATCCGAGGAATAGCGATGGTGTTATTGCACCTGAGCTCATCAAACCATTTGATGTCCTGGTTTGGAAAAAGTCATACACAGGAAAAGAAACCTCCCTGGAAGAAATTGAAAGTAAAAGAGCGATAGAGCAGCATCCACTTTTCGAGATCCGGGAACATTCCGGAGAGTTTATCCTCTGGTCAGCCTCAAATTCAAGGGTACTTAAAGCACTTCCTGATTCGGGTTATACTTTCGATGTAGAGGTGACCAACAACGGTGGACGCAGGTATTTTAATAACCTGAAGCTTCAGGCATATAGAGAACGCGCTTATGAACCTAACAGAATCGATGCCATTAGCGGAGCTAGCAGCAACGCTCCAATCCGGTTAAATTCAATCAATAATTTTAAGGCACAACGTACTGGCGACCCGCTTACTATTGCTGATGTAAAGGTAGATTTTAACAAAAAACAGGGAGGTACCGGCAGCTCATTAACCTTCCGTTTCCTGGATAGTATCGGACAGACCATTGATCCCGCAAAGTTCAGTTTAACTGCCTGGAATAAATTGGTACACGGTTTCAATATGGAAAAAACAAGTACTTATGTAAAATACAATGTTGCTTATCCAATACCATTGGTTGAGATCCCGACAGCTTATACTACAGTTGATGGCAAGGAAGCCACACTTAAATTTTCTTATGACCGCCTTGGTTTTGGGGGGATAAAGGAAACCGCCGATATGAGCTTCAATTTTAACATCTATGAAAAAGGGGAATGGGAAATCATCTTTTCGTTTACCAGGGATAACCCAAAATTCGCGAACGAATGATGAAACATAGAGATAAAAAAGGAATTAAGCTAAACACGCTAAAACAAAATATGGCTATGAAGCACTTGTTTAAAATATTAATGATCATTCTTGTAGGCAGTATGACAACGATGCCGGCATACGCCCAAAAGATGGTGGTCGTAAAAGGAACTGTCATAGAAAAATCTACTAACCTCGGCCTTCCTGGAGTGACCATTTCAACGGGCACGCCCTTAAAGGTAATATCTAGCAGTGGTAACGGAGGTAGCTTTTCGGTTAGTGTGCCTGAAAACGCTTCACTGGTATTCAGATATATCGGTTTTGCTAATCAGACCATTAAGGCTGTCGCAAAATCTGATTTCAGGGTAATGATGCAGGAGTCAAGTAATAATCTTGATGTGGTGAAGATTACCGTAGGTTATAGTACAAAAACTAAGGAGGTTTTAACAGGAGCTGCTACAACAATTAGTGGTAAAGCCTTGCAGGATGTTCCTGTTGCCAATGTGATGGAGCTTCTGCAAGGTAAGATTGCGGGTTTAAATATCCAGAACAACAGTGGTAGTCCGGGTGCTCGTGGATCCATCTTTGTAAGAGGGTTATCTAGTATCGATATTCAGGGTTCTGGTAACGACGCTTTCCTTACCCCAACTTCTCCATTGTTTGTAATTGATGGGGTACCACTTGATGCCAACTCAAACTATGAATACGGTTTCTCACAAGGTGGTCCGGGTATCAGCCCCCTGTCATTAATCCCGCCAGAAGATATTGAGGAAGTTACCCTTTTGAAAGATGCGCAGGCAACGTCACTATATGGCTCGCAAGGGGCATATGGTGTAATCCTGATCACCACAAAAAGAGGGAAATCTAAAACGCCGATTATTCAGTATGTAACCAATCTTTTTGTGAATACTCCTCCTAAACTGAGGTCTGTGATCGGGGGAAAAGGAGAGCGTGATAGCAGGTTATGGCAAATCATGAATAATGACTCTACCATTTTTACGGGAAGAGAGCGAATTGATGACAACCCATTCCTTTCAGACAGTTTAAATGCTTTCTTTAATAACTCAACCGATTGGCAGCGTGTGTTTTTCCGTACAACGATAAATCAGACACACAATATCAACGCTTCCGGAGGTGATCAGAATTTTAACTACAAAGTGAACGTTGGTTATTATGATGAAAAGGGGATTATTGAAAATACGGGACTAAAAAGATACTCACTTGGTATGAACGTATTGTATCAGCCCAGCGAGAAGTTTCGTTTGTTCGCAAACGTCTCCAGTGCCATGGGTATCAGTAAAAAAGGTAGTGGGAATGGTGTGCAGCAAACGGGGGTAGCCTCAGGAAGTTCGGCTTCATCGCTATTACCGCCGCCATCATTATTCAGTAGTTCGGGTGACGCAACTGGTGTATTTCTTACAGATAACAATAACAAAACAGGAAATATCAAAACCAATCTTGAGGGACGCTACCAGTTTCTAAAATCGCTCTCTATGACTAGTGTGGTTAATTATGACTATAACAATGGTACTGCAGATATTTATAAACCAGCTGTTCTGAATAACAATACCGCAATTGTTTATAATTTTAATGAACGTAGAAGCGTATTGTACAACCGTAATATGATCAATTTTACGGAAACATTTAAAGAGAAGCATAACCTGAGTGTTTTCGCCTTCAACGAGATGTACATCCGTAATTATCAGGCAGGGGCAATCAATCAGCTTCAGACGCCTAATGATCAGTATCAGGGACCTTTAGGTTTTAATCCAAGCCTGTCAAGGGGCGGTATTCTCGATAATTATTCTGCATCACGTTCTGCCGCATTGGCAACCTCGGTATCTTATAACTATGATAAAAAATATGTAATTGACTTTTCTTATCGTTGGGATGGCGTGTCTAATAGCGGCCCCGATGTACCATGGTCTAAAAATCCCTCTGTCGGCTTAAGATGGAACTTTAATAAGGAAAATCTGCTGGTAACTTCAAAGTGGCTGGATTATGGGTCCATACGCACTAGCTGGGGAAAGAATATCGTACCGAACGGAACTGTATTTGATGCATTCGGCTCTTATAACTTTAGCGGAGTCTATAATGGTTCGCAAGCGATAGGTGTAAATTTCGAAAATCTTCCGAATACATCGCTTACGCCAACCGTAACAACTCAATTTAATACAGGACTAGATATCGGCTTGTTTGAAGGTAAATACCAGATCACTTTCGATACCTATTATAAAATGGTCGATAATCAGCTCAGACAAAAAGCACTGGCCGATCACAATGGTTTTGATAAGATAAAAACAAACGAAGTGAGTCTGGTAAACTATGGTTACGAGTTCAGCTTAACCGTAAGACCATTGGCAAAAAACAGCAATTATAACTGGACGGTTTCATTTAATGGTGCTATTAATAAAGACGTGCTGACAGGGTTGCCAGATGGTGTCCGTCAGATTTTGCAGAAAGACAAGGAAACAGGCCAGTCCATTCTTTATCGTTTGGGACGTAATAGTTTATCCAATGTCCTTTACAATACAAAGGGTGTATACAGCACCACAGATGATGTGGCTGTAGATCCTGCGACAGGAAAAAGATATAGCACAAAGAATGGTAATACTACTGTTTTCTTTCAGGGAGGTGATCCTTACTGGGCCGATATAAATGGTGATTATAAACTGGATGAAAGAGATCTTGTTATTGCTGGTAACTCATTTCCGCAAATTACAGGGGGTATTTCTTCATTCTTCTCCTGGGGACCATATTCAGCAAACATCAATCTTTCCTATACCTTAAAAAGAGATATTTTAAATAATGCCCTGGCACAGCGGTTCCAGAATTTTGCGAATCCTGCGGCACAGAATAATCTGGTGCCAATAGAGCAGTACAATTACTGGAAGCAACCAGGTGATGTTGCTACTTATCCTTATCCATACAGCTTTCTCCGCTATGGGGCCTATTCGGAATTTGTTAATGGAGGATCCCTGTTTTTACCATACAGATACGACCAGACCATGTTTCAGGAAGATGGATCTTACTTAAAGATCAATACCCTTACCCTGGCCTATACTTTTGATAAAAAACTAGCATCGCGTCTTGGTGTAACCTCTATGCGTGTGTACTGCACTGGAAATAACCTTTACACTTTTACCAATTATTCTGGCCCGGATCCTGAAAACGTAACCGATCTGGGCAGGGACAATTCTGCAGGATATCCAAGCCGACGCAGTTATTCTATTGGTCTTAATGTTCAGTTTTAAAATGAAAATATTATGAGAAAGATCTTATACATTTTACCCTTATTAATAATCCTGACCGCTAACCCTGGCTGTAAAAAGTTCCTTAATGTGGAGCCGGTTACCAGCTTATCAGGCAATAACTTCTGGAAAACATCAAAAGATGCAGAGGATTTCACAAAAGATGTGTACCGCTTATTCAGAGCATCAACCATGTCCAGTATTATGCTGGCAATGGGGGATTATCGCAATGGCCCGGGAAAGGCAACTTCAGTAAATCCAAAACGTCATGATTTGGATTATCTGGCTGTAAATAACATGAAAAAGCTGCTTGCTGCAGATGCCACGCGTACGCGGCCAGATTATAATGCCAGTCTGGAATGGTACCAGGCAAGAGCACGTTATGATCTGATTCCTGATTGGAAGCCATTTTATAAAACGATACAAGCCGCTAATATTCTGTATAAAGAAGTAGATCGCATCCAGGATCCTGCGTTTTCAGAAGCGAACCGCAAACAGTATAAAGGTGAAGCTGTATTTATGCGCTGCCTATCCTATTTTTTCCTGGTAAGGTTATTCAGCGATGTGCCTTATTTTACCAATGCCTACAATCAGGATCCACTTCCAAGAACTGATATGGTTATTGTCTTAAAAAATTGTATTGCCGATCTGGATAAAGTAAAAAATGATTTACCATGGACCTACAAAGATCCTGCAAATCGTGCGGTAAGAGCAATGCGTGGTAGTGCCATCGCATTGATGATGCATATGAACATGTGGTGTGCAGGCTTTGATCAGGCAAATACCAACAGTTATTACCGTGCAGTTGATGACCTGGGTAAAGAAATAGAGAATATCGGTGAAGCAGAACAAGGTGCTTATACTTTATTGCCAATCGAACAAACCTATCTGGTAATGTTCGGACGCTCACAGGAGGGGCTTTTTGAAATTCAGCTGAACAACAACTCAGGGGAGGTAAGTGGTGATCGCCGCTACAAATTTTCTAATGGGGTTGCGCATTTGCCATTCCTGACTTCCACAGATCGTTTACAAAGTGAGTTTACTTTCAAATCTGACTACATGAAAAGGATTTTTCCGGAAACCGTAGCAGACAAAAGAAAGACCGTTTGGTTTGATGTAGCGGATATCTATGATGAGACGGGAAAAGCAATAATTTATAAGTTCTTTAACCGCGCTGCGCCAACACAAGGTGATGATGACAACCCGATTATCTTTCGTTACGCAGATGTATTACTTCTTCACGCTGAAGCCTTAGCGGAATTGGGAGAAGACGGCCCTGCGGAAATTTTATTGAACCGCATCAGGAACCGTGCAGGTGCAGATCCATTCCCTGCAAACCCAGGGGAAGGTAAAATCAAAGATGCTATCTATTACGAACGTTGTAAAGAATTATTGGGCGAAGGACACTATTTCTACGATTTGGTCCGTACGCGTAAGATTATGAACCCAACGTATTGTTATAGTCCACTTTCATTCTCTGCATTTATTTCCAAAGCATGGACCTGGCCGATTAGTAGTTCTGCACTTACTAACAACCCTTACATGACATTAAATAGTTACTGGCAGTAGATCTCATCCTTTAAAACACAGAAGATGTATAAATATAAAATGATTATAAAAGGGCTGACATTAATCGCATGTATTGCCTTCATTCTTATAGGATGTAAAAAATTTGAACATTATGAGGATACGGGTATCACCAATGCAAAATTTGATGGTACCGTAATGCAATACCTCGATTCAAAACCCTTTCAATTCGATACGTTAAGCCAGGTGATCAGGCTTGCAGGAATGGAAGATGTGTTCAGCAAGGAAGAGATTACTTTTTTTGCACCACAGGATCCTTCTATTGGAGCGGTAATCAATCGCTTAAATACTTATCTAAACCTTACCGGAAGAGATTCAGTAAGGACCTTATCTGACATTAAGCCTAAAGCCTGGCGTGAAATGCTGTCTATGTATGTTTTTAAAGGCACCAATCGGCTTAAGGACTACCATCAGGTAGATACGGCTGCGCTTGATACCTATTCCGGACAAGGTTATCTGGCTTATAATGGCAAATCAATGAACATAGGCGTAGTATTTAATGATGCTGTCAACGGACCTGTTGATAATAGAACTACCATTAAGTATGGAGGGTATCGTCAGCTGATGTTATCTTATATTCCTGATCTGGCATTTCCAAAGGCTTTCTGGATTAATGCGAAGGTATCTTCATCAGATATTAACCCAAATAACGGAATTGTTCACTCCATTAGATTCAGCAATCATTTCTTTGGCTTTTACCCTTATAATTTTATTACGGTGGCTATAGAAAATGGTATTGGAAAATAACTAACAGGAGATCATAATATGTTCAATAAAACTCAAAACAATCAAACGATGAAAAGTAACATAGCGTATTTCATAGGATTGCTCCTGTTTATCATGGCTTATTCATCCTGCAAAAAGTCCGAGCAACTGGCTGAAGATCCTTATGCTGGAGGAAAAGAGGCACTTGGCATCAGATTCTTAAACGAATTACCTAAACCTACAAGTGGATCAATAGGCTCAGAAATGACATTTGCTGTCTCGGGGTTACTTCCTTACAAAGACAAGCTGAAATGCTATATGAATGAAACCGAAGCGGAAGTGGTAGAGGTAACAGGGAAAACCATCAAAATCAAATTGCCAGAGGGATCAAGCTCAGGTGGATTTACAATTGTTGTCGATGGACAGATTTTCTTCGGCCCTCAGTTTACCGTTTCCGGCAAAATCGGTTACGATGGAACGTTTAAACCCGCAATCGGACCTAATGGGAATATAAGCCAGATTATGCCTTTAGCAAATGGAAATATGATACTTGTGGGTAGTTTCAATGATTACGAAAAGAAAGCTTCCTTAAAAAGGCCAATTAATAACATTGTACTGATCAACTCTGATGGAGATTATTTGCCTTCATTTGCTTCGGGACTGGGATCTGATGGTTCTTTGAATACCATTGCCCGTTTAACTAATGGTCAGTACATGATCGGAGGGTCATTATCGAGTTACAACAACAGGAAAAGTATCGGAGGGCTCACTCGCTTAAATTCGAATGGATCTTTAGATACTACCATCGTAGAAGTCGTTAATCTTACCCCATTGCTGCCTAAAAACAGCTTTGATACTGTAGCTGCATTTAACGGAAGGGTTATAGGGTCTGTACGAAAATTATTTGTTTACAATAACAAAAGTATCCTTATCGGCAACTTTACCAATTATGGCGAGTACTTCTACGAGCGTTCTACACGTGACAGAAAAGTTATTGGTTATACCCCAATGGATATGCTGATGCGACTTGAATCGAATGGTAAACTGGACGAAAGTTATAACTTCAACGCTGCAACCAAAACCAGCTATGAGAAACCAAACGGCAGCATCAACGATGCTTTTATGGAGCCTGATGGGAAGGTAATTCTGGTAGGGAGCTTTACCCGTTTTCAGGGAACTGGCGTTAACCGGATAACCCGAGTAGATAACAATGGGATGATTGATCCTACCTTCCAGGTGGGGTCAGGGGCAGATGGGCCAATTGGAACTATTCGTTTCAATGTGACTACCCAGAAATACATGGTGTCTGGAGCTTTCAAAACTTTCAACGGTAAGGCTGCGAACGGCATGGTCATGTTGAAAAAGGACGGATCAGTTGATGAATCATTTAATATGGGAACAATGGAAGGCGGGAGTATAAGTTTCTCTGCACAGCTTTCTAACGGACTGGTTATCGTTACGGGTTCTTTTAATAAATACAATGGGGTCATCAGACAGGGCTTTATGGTACTTAATCCTAACGGAACGCTTGCCGACGGTTACAATACCACAGGTGTCTTTCAGGGGATAGTAAATGATATCTATGAAACCACATCACCACAGGGCTTCCCGGCTTTCATCATGGCTGGTTTTATCCTTAAGTTCGATAACCGTGCGGTGCCAAACATCATAAAAGTCGTGTATGCGCCTTAAACTCCAATCGCAAAACGTAGCAAAAGATCTGTTAACATTAACCTATAACGAAATGACAAAATATTGGCTTTATAAGAAAAGAACTCAGGTATCGGGTTTGCCCTTATTGGTACTATGCCTGCTGACAACCTTCGTGTCTTGCAATAAAGATTTTGAAAATAAAATTGACCTCTCTGCTAAGCCAGATAGTCTGACCGGATATCGGGTGCCAAAAGTGCTGTATATCATCGTAGATGGCGCCAGGGGTGCGAGTGTAAATACTACCCGTGCTGCCAGAGTGCCTGACCTGACTGATAATTCGCTTCAGAGTTATAGTTCGGTAAGTGATGAAAGCGGATTACCTGCAACCACATGGGCCGATATGTTAACCGGTGTGAAAAAAGCTAAACATAAGGTAACCAAGGCCGATTTCTCCGGAAATAACCTGGCCAATTATCCAATGTTCTTTAAATATATTAAAGCGAAAAATGCCAGCCTGCGTACAGCGGCTTTTGCATCAACTCCTGCATTTAGCACAAACCTAGTAAGCCATGCGGATGTAAACCTAAGTTTTAATAACGATGATGCAGCAGTCAAAAATGCGGTTGTTAGTGAACTGAAGGAGGAGAAAGCAAGTGTGGTACTTGCTGAGTTTAACGGCGTAGACCGTGCAGGTAAGCAGTATGGTTACGACGCGGGGATCAAAGGATACAGTGATGCCATTTATCTGACTTTTGATTATATCAATGAAATGGTAACAGCGTTGAAACAAAGAAAGAACTACGAGGCTGAGAACTGGCTGATCGTAGTTGCTTCCAATCAAGGGGGAGATTTTGTTATTCCACCAACGCAAAATGATGGTTCTTTATTTAGCAATCCCTTACTAAACAGTTTTACCATTTTATACAATTCCAGGTTTAATTATCAGTTTTTCTCCCGGCCAAATGCTGCTGCGGTTCCTTATGAAGGGAAGGCAGTGAGCTATGATGCCAATACCATTTTTGGTAGTATCGATGCTGCAAACTCCAGCATTTATAACTTCGGTACTACCGGTGAATATACGGTACAGGTAAAAGTTAAAATTAAAAGCAGGGGAACAAATAACCCGCCAATCATTGCAAAGGCAGATGATACGGGTAATTCTTCAGCAGGATGGTCCTTTTTGTTAACTGCGGCAAATAGTTCCTGGCGTTTCCAGTTGGCCGGTTCAAGTGTTACGGGTACCGCTCTCGACCTGGATACCTGGTATACTTTAACTGGTAAGCTTTATATGGAGGGCGGCTCCAGGAGAATGAAGGTATTTACGAATGGTGTTTTAAACAACCAAAATGCAATGACTGCCAATGGCACTTCCGCAACGGCGGCATTGAATGTGGGGACTTCTAAATCCTCTTTCGGGGGTGGAACGGCACAAACTACCATTACTGATATCAGGATTTATAATACGGCGCTGGCTGATAGTTATATCGCTAGCAACTATTGTAAAACAGATGTAAAACCAGATGATATTTATTATAAAAATCTGATTGGCTATTGGCCATCTATGGATGGGATAGGGAACCAGTTGATGGACCGTAGTCCGAGTAAAAGAAATTTTATACTTAACGGAGCTTACTCATGGACAGCCTTTAATGAACTGAGTGAAAACCTTTGCTCAGATCTTCCGGATGATATTTATACGCGGATGCCAAATGGAGTTGACATTCCCAATTTCATATTTGGATGGATGGGTATACAATCTCTGGGCTTGAACCTTGACGGTAAAACCTGGGTGCCAACCTATAGAAATATTAATCCTTAAAACCTGAGCAACAATGAAAAAGATAGTTAACAGCACAATTGCTTTAGCCATGATTGCCCTGGTAATGGGCTGCACAAAAAATTACGGTGTAATGTATCCCGATGGAACCACCGACGGAAACCATCCTAAAGATACCTTTGATCTGGTACTAGACACCTCTTTGTCTAAAGTTGATAAGTCACAGTTTAATGCAGCCAGGGTTTTTCCCGGCATGGTGGGCATTGAAGAACCCAGACTTAAGGATTATAAAGTAACATTAGATCTTGATTATGTACAGGTAAGATCCAGTAACCTCAGAATCAGTGTTGCACCAGGAGGTTGGTTTAGCACTGGACTGTATGCGGCTCCCGGAGAACTGATCACCATAAAAGTACCAGCAGATACTTATGGCCTTTCTGTACAGGTAGGCGCGCAGGATGATAATCTTACAGGCATGTCACCTTTACAGCGTGCACCTATAATCTTTACAAGAGTTCAGTTGTTCCCCGGCACAAATTATGTCCGGAACTTGTTTGGAGGCACAATTTTTATTATTCCCGACAGATCTCTTGGGCGTAAGGTTGATTTGTTTTTTAGTGGCGCAGTTAAATCACCTGATTTTGTATTGGGTGAAACGACTGATGCAGAATGGAAGGAGATGATTGCGAAAACAAAAGTTCCCTGGTTTGAACTGCGAAGCAAACGAATGATCTTTACCCTTCCTACAAGTAAATTGGCTAAATACCCAATAGAAAGTCCAACAGCTTTAATGACGGCCTGGGATGAAGAAATTCTACACAGTTACTGGGAATGGTATGGACTGTCTGAAACAACTACGGATGTACGAAACAGAAATCCTACACTTCCCTGGAGGATTGTTCATGATATTCAACCAAGTGTTGGAGCACAGCATTCCGGCTATCCTGTAGTCGCCACAGCGAACGAAAATTACTTTAACCAAGCCGTTACACAGAGCCTTGTGGTTGGCTCTAACTGGGGTACTTATCACGAAATCGGGCATAATATGCAAATGGGCTCAACCTGGAGTTGGTCGGATTTAGGAGAAGTTTCGAATAACTTATTCTCTTTAAAGATTACGAACCGACATGGATATAAGCACAGTAACCTTTATCGTGCTATGCCTGCAGCAATCGCTTTTGCCTCAACAGCGAATACCGGAAATACAAAGTTGTTCAGTAGTGCGAGTAATGACGCCCGTATGGGATTGTTTATCCAGGTTTTTGAAAAATACGGATACGATTTTATGACTTATCTCTGTACCGAAGCTCGTATGGCAAGATTTGGGGCAGGTAACGATCAGGACAAAAAGGATTTCTTCTACGAGCGACTTTCCGAATGGACTAAAAAGGACATGGAACCTTTTATGAAGCAGTGGGGCTTGTATGTAAGTAGTGTTTCAAAGAATAAGATTGCTGCACAATTCCCATTATTAACTGAGCAGGTATGGTTGTTCGATCCAAGTAAATAAACGTATATATAAATTCATAGTGATGAAACATATAAAGAATTCTACCAATAGATTTAACACATTAGCTGCGGCTACCATTGCTATGGTAGTAGTCTTGTTCTGTCTGCAAGGTTGTAAAAGGTATTTCGACCCACCTTACGTAAATGAAGAACAGCAGGACGCTTCGAAAAAGAGGAGAAAAGTCTTGCTAGTAGTAATTGATGGTGCTACAGGTGTTGAGGTTAAAACAGTTGCTCCGCCAAAACTGACAGCGATGTTAGCCAACAGCAAGTACAGCTGGAATGCCCTTGCCGATTTTATTCCTAGTGATGCCGGAAACTGGAAAAACATCATGACAGGAGTTGGCGTAGGTAAGCATGGAATCGTTGACGATTCATTTGATGTGCCGCCTGGTGATGATGGTCATGAACACGATGCCGCCACGGCCTGGCCAACCCTCATTGAAAGGTTACAGGCTTCAGGGAAAATCCGTCGTACTTCCGCCATTACACCGTGGCCCCAGTTGGATGACAAACTGTTGATCTATGCAGACCAGTCTATTGCTGTAACAAATGATCTTGCCGCAAAAGATACTGCAATCGTTAAGCTGAAGTCGATAAGCGACGACCTTGTAATTGTTAACTTCAATGAAGTAAACAAAGTCGGCCAAAGCTTCGGCTTTTCGGCAAATGTTCCTGAATATAAAGATGCTATATTAAAAACAGACGGATACATTGGCGAATTACTTGATGTCATCAAGGGCAGAAAAACATATAACGACGAAGAATGGCTTGTTATAGTAACTTCTACACATGGTGGAACGGGTAAAAGCTTTGGCGAAATCGCTAACCGTGAACGGGAAAGAAATGTATTGACTTTGTATTATAATCCAAGCTTTAAGACGAACGAAATCATCCCCCCGGTAGCTTTGGATGGTGTGAAGTTTACTGAGGGCGCAATAACAGCTAAACTTGCGGGATCGAATGCATCTATTTATGATCTCGGATTGACCGGAGGATATACTTTGGAATTTAGGTTGAGAATTCAGGCTTTTGGAACCCAAAATTCTACTATTTTCTTTAAATCCAATAGCCCTGCCAACACTAACCCGGGATGGTGGTTTATACACAATGGTTCTAATGGTACCTGGAGATTTGCAATTAGAAGAGCTACAGGAGGCTCAGCAAAGACGGTAAACTCGGCCGACCTCAGAGCTGTTCCTGCAATGGTGGTGAACAAATGGTATACATTAGCGGCAAGGGTTTACATGGAAGGAAGCAAACGTTTCATGGTGATATTTCAGGACGGTGTAAAAGCTTCTGCCCCATTGGAGATTACAGGTGAGGATATTACTACTCCTGCTGATCTATTTGCAGGCTGGAAAAGTGGCTTTGGTAATAACAGCAACCAAACCGTTTCAAACATCCGTATCTGGAATACCGCTTTGCCGGAAAGCAAAATTCTGGAAGATGCATGTGCTGACGGGGTAAATCCTTCTGATCCCTACTATACAAATTTAATTGGTTACTGGCCATGTAATGATGGGTTATCTCATTTTAAAAATTATAGTCCCCTGGCCGAAGGTAAAGACATGGAATTAACCGGTAATTACATTTGGGATTTTCTTGAAAAACCAACTTGTGGTACAGCTGTGCCTATTCTTCCCGGACAATTCGCATTAAGAAATACCGATATAGCCGCACAGCTGTATTATTGGTATGGTGTGACTATTGAAGATCGCTGGAAGCTTGATGGTAAGGTTTTCCTTTCCAGCTTCGAATCTGAATTCATCAAATAGCAAAAAAATAACCGCTGGCTGCAAATGCAAAACGTTTGCAGCCATTATAAACCAAAACAAACCAGTATGAAAAGATATATTTACTATGGGGTTCAGGTGGTCATTTTGTTGGTCGCATTTATGGCCTGCAAAAAGCTAACTACGGATGCCTTTCAGGAACAGCCGGTGCTAAAAGCACCTCTAAACATAACTGTGGTTAATGACGATGATCAGTTGCCTGTTGTAGGAGTGAAGGTGATCATTAGTCGGAAAACCTCTCCAAAGGATGATTATGTACAAGTTGATACCATCCGTACTAATGAAAAAGGACAGATCAACGGATATATGCTTCCTTATCCAAATTATCTAAAAATAGAAGTAGATACTACGTACTATCATAAAGGAGAGCAAATGCTTGAGTTTGCGACTGAAAATGGTGGTAATGTTATGCTGCACACTACGCCAAAGTATGGGATGGCTCCTTTAAGTATTTCTGTGAATAATAGCACGACAGATTTGTCAATTCCTGGTTTAGAACTTTCAATCAGTAGTCGCGCACCGAAAACGACAGAATGGCTTTCTACAGGACCGGAAAATGCAGACGCAGCAGGCAAGCTGATGGTTTCATTACCTTATCCAAACGAGGTGAGGGTAGCAGTTGCCGATACGATCAGGTATTTCCCGGACACCGTAGTAACTAATCTGAAAAATGTAAGGGGAGAGGCCGTTGCCTTAAAAACTGAACTGAAACCATTAACTGTTCCACTGGAGGTAACATTATTAGATAAAGATAATCAGAATCCATTGGCAAATGCGGAGATCGTAGTACTATTAAAGTTGACTGGCGAGGCTGATTTTAAAGATATTAACCTGGTAGGATCTACCGATAACGATGGCAAGGTTGTCCTGAATGCTCCTTATTCTGGTGAGGTGATGGTGAAAACAAATGATGATTTGTATTATCTGCCGGATTCTTACATTACCCGTTTGGCTTATGAGAAAAACAGGAAAATAACTTTATCGTCTAAACTTCTAAATCCGCTTGTTCCGGTTGAATTGAGTGTATTTAATGACGTTTATGGTATAAACAATAAAAGAGCTGCTTTTGGCACCAATGTTAAAGTAAGTTTCAGGAAAAAAGGTCAGACTACATTTACTGATTTTCTAACAAGCGCTATAGCCGCGAATGGTAAATTAACGATGAGTATCCCGTTAGGAGATGAGTTTAAGTTTGTTGTAACAGGAGATGATCGGTTTATGGATAAAACGATCACATTTGCCAACGTTGGGTTTACACTGAAAGCGATAGATTTTGCCCTTGACTTGCGCCCTGCTAAGTATCCGGAACCGGTGCTAACCAATCTTCAGGTAGGTACATTGGCTTTAAATAATAATTTAAATGTAAATGCGCCACAGGATGTTGTAATTGATAAATTAGGGAATCGTTACATCAGTGAAGGAAGCGGTAACAGGATTCTTCGTGTAGATAGATTCGGAAATACAACTGTACTTGCCGGAACAGGAACTGCTGGTTCTACAAATGGTGATGGAGCTGTTGCACAGTTTTATGGCCCATGGGGGCTTACCATTGATAAAGAAGGAAACCTTTATACTGTTGATAATACTGCTGCAACAGGGTCACACAAAGTTCGTAAGATCACGATTGATGCATTATATAAAGCCACTGTGAGCACTATTGCAGGTAGTGGAACTGCTGGTTATAAAGATGCCATTGGGACGCAGGCTCAATTTAGTCGACCGTCAGGACTGTGTTATGATGAGGCTCGCAACTGTTTGTACGTAGCAGAATGGGCTGGACATCGTGTAAGAAAAATAAATTTAGTAAACAATGAAGTCACACTAATTGCTGGTTCTACAGCAACAACTCCTGTAGCGGGTATTACTGCAGGCGTTGGGGATGCTGCAAGGTTTAATTTCCCCTGGGGAGTAAAGTTAAGTGCTGATGGGAATTCCGTATATGTTTCAAGTTGGACAGGGACAGGGATCAGTAAAGTTCAGTTGTCTGACAATTCTGTAGTTGTTTTAGGAAGTGCAAAAGCCAACACGTCACAGCCGAGAGGTTTGTATGTGAGCCCTGCCAATCAAATTTTTATCTCTAATACCGCAGGTTTTTACATATCAAAGATGCAAACTGAGCTTCCCGGAAATGCTTCAAGTTTTACCAAACTTACCACCAGTACAACTCGGGGGTACATTGATGGTGCAGCCAGCACAGCAAGATTTTCTGGTATTGTTGGTATCGCATACGATTCATATAGCGGCATTTTCTACATCGCTGATGGTGATGGTGGGGCGTCCGCTAATAACAAGATTAGAACCATGAAATCTTCAGATATACAATAAACCTATGGAACCTTATCAATGGTATATCCTCGTATTAGCAGTCCTCGATGGACTGCTAATACTTGGACTAATGATGTTGGATAAGTTGCAGAGGGTGAAAAAGAAACTATAGTCCATTAAAGAACTACATGAATAGAATAAAATACGTCCTAAGCGCAGCATGCTTTTTGTTAATCGGTGGATTTCAGTACGCATTTGCACAGGAAGTCTGCCCGATAATTCCGAGGCCGGCACAAGTAAAAAAATTAAATGAACAGTTTAATCTAAATGCAAATACTCCGGTAATTCCCAGAGCAGAAGTACTGAAGCCAATAGCTCATTATTTAATACAGGAAGTACTAAAGACTAGGGGACTTCCCTTGAGTTTGCAACAAACGACGACCAAAATACCCGGTATTGAGTTGAAGCTTTCTTCAAAGAAAATGCCATCTGGATATGTTTTAGATATCAGTGCTAAAGGAGTGGTCATTACAGCAGGTGACGAAGCCGGGGCATTTTATGGAGCAGTATCTTTATTGCAAATTGTAAGACAAAGCAAGAGCGTCCTGGGTATTCTTAAACTTCCAGGCTGGAACGTAGCAGATAAACCTTTATATGAATGGCGGGGTATCATGTTGGATGAGTCCCGACATTTTTTTTGTGTAGAAAAGGTAAAGTCGGTGTTAGACTGGATGGCTTTTTATAAGTTAAACCGCTTTCACTGGCACCTTACCGATGAACCTGCATGGCGTATAGAGATTAAAAAAATACCCCAAACTAGCATTAGTAGGTGGGATTGGAGATTACCTCAATGAAACATTGCCAGCCCAATATTATACGCAGGAACAGATCAAAGAAATTGTAAGTTACGCAGCACAAAGATTTATTACCGTAATTCCGGAAATAGATATGCCGGGACATGCAACTGCCGCGAACAAAGCCTATCCTGAGTTTTCAGGTGGTGGTGCGCCGGGACATCCCGAGTTTACCTTTAATCCCGGAAAGGAAGAAACCTATACCTATCTTTCTAATATTCTTCGCGAAACAAATGCCCTATTCCCAGCCCAAATGATTCACCTTGGTGGAGATGAAGTGAGCTATGGCAATCAAAAATGGCCTACTAATCCTGACATACAACGCCTGATGGCAAGCCATGGTCTGAAAGATGTGAAGACCGTTGAAAGGTATTTTATGAAGCGCATGGCCGATTCTGTCTATATGAGGAACGCGAAGTTGCTGTTGTGGGATGAAATGGCAGAGGTCGATTTGCCGGTTGATAAGACCATTATTTATTGGTGGCGGCAGGATAGGCCGGACGTGTTAGAGCTGGCCTTAAAAAAAGGGTTTAAAACGGTTTTATGTCCGCGTCTTCCGTTTTACTTTGACTTTGTTCAGGACAGCACACATACCAATGGCCGTAAATGGAATAAATTGTACAACTCCCTGCAAAATGTATATAATTTTTCTGTGGATCAGTATATGAACGTGTCTGCTCAAAAGGATTTGATCTTGGGAGTGCAAGCTGATTTGTGGACAGAAACCGTACAAAATGAACAGCGACTGGATTTTTTATTGTTCCCAAGAATCACTGCACTTGCCGAAGTGGGCTGGACAGCGAAAGAAGACCGGGATTACCAAGGCTATATGGAGCGACTAAAGGGGCATTTAAAGCTATTTCAGGAAGCGGGATTGTATTATTACAATCCATTTTACCCTGCCAGAAGCCCCGAGCCAGTAAAAATAGGTGCCGGAATTAAACGTTTTGATACCGGGCTATAAACTCAGCTTTCATTGATATGCTTTTTTAGCTCCTTAAATGGGGCTTTTTTATGATTTTTCTACCCTTTTCTTTAGAATTTTCATCTTTTTTAATCAAATAATGATTCAGTTTTGAAAAACAAATGCATGTCATTTTTAGTGACACGCATTTGAGAAGTTTGAGCAATAGGGGTAACCGCCAATTTTATTATTGCAAAAACAGTACAGCATCTGCTGTAACCCAAAATTTAAAACTAAACCTGAATTATATGAAACAAAAAGTGCCTGAAAAGCTGTGTCGTTTAAAATCGCCTCTCAAATTGTTGATTTTGATTCCGTTGCTTGGCCTTTTACCGGGTAAGGTTTTAGCGAACGCTGTTTTATTAAAAACAACCGGAGAATTAAATTCAGTATTACAGGAAACTGTAAAAGGCATTGTTAGAGATGCTGACGGACTCCCGCTTCCCGGAGTTAGCATTCTAGAAAAAGGTACTAAAAATGGAACCAGCACCAACGCTATGGGACAATTTTCTATTACCGTTAAAAGTCCTGACGCTATACTAGTTGTAAGTAGCATAGGCTATCTACAGAAAGAGGTAGCATTAAAAGGAAATAACCTGATTATTATATTAGAGAGTGATAAAAAAGCGCTGGAAGAGGTGGTCGTTGTGGGATATGGTACACAAAAGAAAGCAAATTTAACCGGTGCCGTTAGTCAGATTGATTCAAAAATGCTGGAAAATAGGCCAACTACAAATCTTGGACAAGCTTTGCAGGGACTAATACCCAATTTCAATGTAAATATTGCCAATGGAAATCCAAAAACTGGTGCTACTTATAACTTAAGGGGTGCAACTTCTTTTAGTAAGGATGCAAATGATGGGAATAAAATCAAATTTTCAAATGGATCTCCTTTTTTATTGGTAGATGGAGTTGAAATGGACCCTAATATGCTTAATCCTGATGACATTGAATCCGTAACTGTATTGAAGGATGCTGCTTCTGCTGCTATCTATGGTGCGCGGGGAGCCTTTGGGGTAGTTTTGATTAAAACTAAGTCAGGCAAAGGCGGAAGGACAAAAGTTACCTATTCCAATTCTTTTCAGTTGAGTTCGCCAACGGCTATTCCGGATATATTGGACGCTTATACCATTCAGGATGCAATTGTTAAAGGCTTACAAATGGAGAATGGTTCTGTATCAAACGAGATAGCGAAGCTTGAAAAGATCAAGGAATACATGGATGATCCGATAAATAATGAACCTTATTATTTTACCGATGCCACTCAAAAAAATATCATTTGGAGAGGAAATGTAAATCCATATAAAGAGGCTTTACTCCAATCTTCACCAATGCAAAAACATAACCTATCCTTATCCGGTGGAAGTGAAAATACATCCTTTTATGGTTCATTTGGTTACCAGGATCAGGATGGATTGTATAAAATCAATACCGATAATCTGAAGCGATATAATGCATTGTTAAATGTATCGTCCAAAGTTAATGATTGGTTTAAAATGGATTTTAAAACGGCTTATAACAATTCTACTTATATCGAGCCAGTTAGTCCTGCGGGTAAAGGAGGTTGGTGGGTAGCCATGTCTCAGGAACCCGGACGGAATGTGAATATGCCCATGCTGGTTCCTGCATCTTTACATGTTCCACAAAAATATACAGATAACATCCTTTCTTTTATGGATTACGGGTCGTCTGTTGATGAAAACAATTCAAATATTTTGTTAGCGGCGTCGCCCACCGTTAATTTCACAAAAGAATGGGCTTTAAAAGGAGATATCTCGTACTTGTCAAATGGTAGTATTAAAAAAACGATTTTACCCTACATGCAGCGGATGGAGACGGTTGTTGGTTCTGCTACTTCAACACAAACTGATCCGGGGTATGTCGAAAGGTATAACTTCAACTCCAATAAATACACCATAAATGTGTACACCGATTATGCCAAAACAGTTGCCGGAAAGCACAACTTCCACGGTTTGGTTGGTTTCAATAAAGAGTGGTATACCGAACAGGATGCAACAGCTACACGTACTGCTATGAATCCGAATGTGCCTACATTGGGGCAAGCTCAAGGAGTTATGACAGTGGGTGATAATGAAAATCATTGGGCAGTTCAGGGGCTGTTTTATCGTTTTACCTACAATTATGAGGGTAAGTATTTACTTGAATCCAATGGCCGATCGGATGGTACTTCCAGATTCCAGGCCGACCGGAGATTTAAGTTCTTCCCATCTGTGTCAGCGGGATGGCGCGTAACGGAAGAGTCTTTTGCAAAAAGTATAAAACCTTATATCAACGATTTCAAATTAAGAGCATCTTATGGAAGTTTGGGTAATCAGAATGTAAGCGGATATTATCCATATATCTTACAATATGGTACAAGTGCTCAAATTAGTTATTTGATGAGCGGAATACGACCTGTAGGGATTACTCCTCCAGGATTGGTAGATCCTAACTTCACCTGGGAAACGGCAACAACGATTGATTTTGGATTTGATTTAACTGCTTTTAATCACTTTGAAATTAATTTTGACTGGTATAGAAGAAGAACCAGTGATATATTAATTGATGGATTGAAATATCCTTCTGTACTTGGGGCAGCTTCTCCTCAGGTTAATTCCGGGACTATGGATACTAAAGGCTGGGAATTGGGTGTGAAATATAAAAACAACACAAGCTATGGATTGAATTACGATTTTGCAGCTACACTTAGTGATGCCCAATCTGAAGTTGTGAAATTTGCCAATAATCCGACTAAAATAATTAGTGATGCACTATTGTATGAAGGTCAAAAGATGGGGGAGATATGGGGATATGAAACTTTTGGTATTTTCCAGTCACAGGATGAAATCAACAGCGCACCAACTCAAAAGCTGATATCGTCTGGTCTTTGGTTTCCGGGAGATGTTAGGTATAAAGACCTTGATGGCAACAATGAGATTACTCCCGGTAACAGTACTGTGGGGAATTCAGGCGATAGAAAAATCATTGGAAACAATACGCCTAGATATCAATTTGGTTTAAATTCAAACTTCAGCTTTAAGAACTTCGATCTGAATATTTTTATGCAGGGTGTTGGGAAACGCGATTTATGGATAAACAATAACTTGTATTGGGGAGCCGGTTCAACGGGTACCTGGGAAACCTATAACAACTCATGGACACCAGAGCGTAGGGATGCCTTTTATCCGGCCTATAAAAATGCGGCCAGAAATAGGGTAACACAAAGCAGATATCTGGCAAATGGGGCTTATTTACGTATGAAGAACCTGGCTATTGGTTATAGTCTACCCAAAACACTAACCGATAAGGTTAAGCTTCAGAAAATAAGAATTTCGGCCTCGGCTTATAATCTATTTGAGGTTAAAAGTGTACCGAAAACATTTGACCCTGAATTGGTGGGTATGAATTACCCTATTATCAGATCATTTGCATTCGGTATACAGGCTACATTTTAAGGCAAATTATTGATAAATCTTTTAATCGCTATTGCAGCAATTAAAATCAAATTATATAAAGATGAAAAGGAATATAAAATTTTTTATGCTAGCAGTAACATCTTGTTTAGCCTTCTTTGGTTGTAAAAAGGATGGACTGGATCGCTTCCCGCTGGATAAGATTACCGATTTAAATTTCTGGAAAACAGAAAATGACTTAAAACTATATGTCAATAGTTTTTATCCTACTTATGTTGTTGGTTTCGGCAGCGGAAATGCCGATGGAACTATGCAACCTTATGGCGTAAATGTGAGTACACTGGTTTATGGTGATCTGATCACAGACAATGCTGCACCAAACGGCTATTCTAAAGTTGGTACCGATGAGTACATCGCTTATCTTTCTGGCGCAAATGACTTAGGAGGATGGAAATTTGAAGGAATAAGAAGTCTGAATTATTTTTTAGATAATTATAAAAGAGGAAACCTTTCAAATGATATCGTAAAACCTTATCTCGGCGAAGTGTACTTCTTCAAAGCATGGGATTACTTCGATAAAGTGAAATTATTTGGAGATGTACCCTGGTTAGAACATAGTCTGCAAACCAACTCGCCTGAACTGTATGCGCCTAGAACGCCCAGGGCGCAGGTACTGGATTCTGTAATCATGATTCTTGACCGGGCTATCGAATATTTACCCGCAAAAGGAACTGAAGCAAATAATCGTCTAAATAAGGATATGGCCTTGTTCTTGAAATCCAGAATTGGATTGTATGAAGGAACTTACAGAAAGTATCACACAGCGTTAGGATTAGACGGTAGCAAATTCTTAAACTATGCGGTTCAGGCTTCGGAAGCTTTGTTGAGTAAGTATCAGCTTGTACAAGGTGATCGTAATACCGTTTATAACAGCCTTTTTGCTACGGAAACGTATAATGCGAATACTGAGATTATTTTGTGGAGACAGTATGATGGAAGTCTGAATTATGGCGCCGCATTTAGTCGGTATTTCACTCAAAATCAGAGACATCAATTTGGCGCTACCCGTAGTTTGGTGGATGACTATTTATGCTCAGATGGATTAAGCATTTCAACAAGTCCTTTATTTCAGGGCAAAGGATCAATTCAATCTGAAATGCAAAACCGCGACCCACGTTTAACACAAACCATTGCCAATTTTGGAACATACCAATTGTCCAGTTCAACCATAATGGGATCTGAGAACGCACCTACACCAAATCTTCCCGGAATGAATGGGAATAAATGCCCTACAGGATATCGTGTAGCAAAATGGTTTTATAATAACCCGGCCGATTGGAATCGTGTTACCAACGGGCAACAAGCTGCTCCGGTATTCCGCTTTGCCGAAATACTGTTAAATTATGCTGAAGCCAAATATGAACTGGGACAAGCTGATCAATCTGTAATCGATAAAACAATCAACAAGTTACGTGACCGTGTAGGGATGGCTCACTTAATTGTTGGAAGTGAACCTGCAGATCCACGTCTTGATGCAATCTATCGGACTTATGTTGGAGGTACAATTAATCCTTTGTTAAGAGAAATTCGTAGAGAAAGACGCATTGAGATGGCCTTCGAAAACACGCGTTGGGATGATTTAATGAGATGGAAGGCAGGAAAGTTAATCGATGTACCTATCGAAGGGATCAAATTTGTTCAATCTCGATTCCCTAAAGTTGTAATCAATAAAGATGTATATCTAAGCGCTGACGGCTATATTATACCTTATTTTAAAACATTACCTAATGGACGCAAGTTTGATGAAAGTAAGGCTTATTTATTTCCTATTCCAATACAGGATTTATTGCTAAATACAAACCTTAAACAAAATCCAAACTGGAAAACGAATTAATTTTAATATAACATTCTTGTTTTACTTAAAAGACAAAGCAGGCATAAAATTTAATTATGAGACAAAAATTAAAATGCGTGATTATTGCAATTTCAATTATAGTTGCTACTAATAATGCGAATGGTCAATGGACGGGACCAAAAGTCAAACCGTCCAAACAAGTTGAAGTCAAATATGGATCTTTAACTCCTCCTAATCGAACGGATGCTGATATGGCGTCTTTTCGTAAATATGGCTTAGGGCAATTTATCCATTGGGGGATTTATTCCATCGTCGGAAACGAATGGAATGGAGTAAGTGCAAGAGGTGGGGCTGCTGCATCTGAATGGATTCGTTCATGGGGCGGACCGACTGCACCTAAAGATTGGAAAAACACTTATGACAACTTGTATAAGCAGTTTAATCCAAAAGACTTTGATGCTAAACGCTGGGCTAAACAAGCTAAGGATATGGGGGCAAAGTACATGATATTTACCACAAAGCACCATGATGGATTCGCACTTTGGCCGACAAAATATTCAGATTATAACATCTCTAATGCACCTTATAAAAAGGATATCGTAAAGGAAATAGTAGACGCTTACACCGCTGAAGGAATAGATGTTTACTTATATTTTTCTGTCTTGGAATGGAACAACCCAAATTATATGGGTAAGGCTCCAAAAACAGATGAAGAAAAGAAAAATTTCGATAAGTTTTTGCAATACACCAGAAACCAGTTGTTGGAACTGCTAGCAAACTACCCGAAAATGAAAGGTTTTTGGTTTGACGGAACCTGGGATGCTTCATGGAAAAGCGCTTACGAGTTTACCTATAAGCTGGAGAAAGAACTTCGTGAGAAACATCCCGGGTTAATTATTGGTTCTCGTTTTCGTAACGACGAGCACGGCTCCCGGCATTTTGATTCGAACGGAAATATTTTGGGAGATTATGAACAGGGTTGGGAACGTAAACTACCTGCGGAATTTGAATGGGTTAAGGGCAACGACTGGGATGCGGTAATGACTATTCCGCCAAACGGCTGGGGTTACATGAAAGACTGGTCAGGGATTTATACCAAAACTACTGATGATTTGTTGGATCTGTTGATGCAAGCAGTATCGATGAACGGCAATTTTGTACTAAATTTTGGACCCGATGGCAACGGAAAAATGCATCCTGAAGAGGATAAAATAGCTAAGGAGATCGGTGAATGGTTAAAAGTAAATGGCGAAGCGGTTTATGGGGTTCGTCACGCCTCATTAGTACCTTCCAAATTAGGATATTTCACACAAAAGGACACCAATCTTTATCTAACGGTTTTCAATAAACCCGTAAATGGTATTGTGCGCATAGCAGTGCCGAAAAATGCTAAAGAGGTTCCCGGTACAGCAGTGCTTTTGGTAAACCATCAGCAATTGCAATTAAAACATGCTGAGATCGGATTAGACCTTGATAAGAATACCTACTATGATGTGGTACTTCCAACAAAATTCCAGTCTGAAAGCGCTTTTGTGATAAAGATGAAACTGGTCACTCCTAAATCTAAAACGACAAAATTGATGGATGCTAAAATGTAATTGTAAAAAGCATTTATCCAAAAAAACAGCCTAATATACACACACACAAATAAATCTATGAAGAAACTATTGTTTACTGTCTGCTTTCTGGCTACAACAAGCTTGGCCAGCGCGCAGCAGGCGAACTGGAAAAGGGTGCAGATGAAAGAGCTGATTGATGAGCAATTTGAATTTGCCACACAGCAATATAAGGTGCTGGCTAAAAACGTTCCTGCGCAGGTAATGCCCAAAACGTATTACGCTAAATCAAATAAAGTAGAAACAAGCGATACCAAATGGTGGTGCAGTGGTTTTTATCCGGGATCGCTCTTGTATATTTACGAGTATACCCGGGATACTGCGACGCTTAGGGAAGCGGAGAAACGCCTGGCCATATTGGAAAAGGAAAAGCATTATACAGGAAACCACGATCTGGGCTTTATGATGTACTGCAGCTTCGGAAATGCTTACAGGATTACTAAGGATCCTAAATATAGGCCTACAATAGATACGGCTGCGGCTTCATTAACGACACGTTACCGCCCTAACGCAAAAGTGATCCAATCCTGGAATGCTACTAAGAAATGGAGAGGACCTGTGATCATTGATAACCTGATGAATCTTGAGTTGCTGGCCTGGGTAAGTGATAATGGGGGCAATCCTAAATACAAAGAAATAGCTATCAATCATGCCGACACTTCGCTTAAAAATCATTTCAGACCTGATTACAGCTCATACCATGTAGTAGATTATGACATGAATAATGGTGGAGTTGTGAAACGTGGAACCCAACAGGGGGCCTCTGATGCCTCGGCATGGAGCCGTGGACAGGGTTGGGCTTTGTATGGCTATACTATGATGTACAGGTTTACAAAAGATGAACGCTATTTAGAACAGGCTAACCATATTGCCGGTTTTATACTGAATCATCCCAATATGCCTGCTGATATGGTTCCTTACTGGGATTTTGATGCCCCGGGTATTCCAAATACCTACAGGGATGCCTCAGCAGCTTCTGTGATTGCATCCGCTTTATTGGAACTTGGACAATACACCTCAAAGAAAAATACTAAGGTTTACGTTGCAGCGGCCGAGAAAATGATCAGATCATTGGCTTCTGATGCTTATCTTGCTAAGCCGGGTCAGAATGGTGGTTTTTTACTGATGCACAGCACTGGTGCATTGCCTCTAAGATCGGAAATTGATGTACCCTTAACTTATGCAGATTATTATTATTTAGAGGCATTGATGCGTTACAAGAACTGGTATTTATAGAACAATAATATGGAAAGAAGGAAATTTATAGGGGCTTTCTCATTGGCCGGAATTATTGGCACAATGAGCCCGAAAAATATATTTGCCGCTACTGATCAGGCAAAAGTAACAGCCGGTTTAGCCGGCAACGACCGCGACTACTGGTGGAAACTGCTATACAAAATTGCTAATCCTGTAGTGTTCAACCTGGCCAATGGTACTTTGGTTAAAAATATGCCATTGGAAAAATCGCCGACCTTTGATTCGCGTTCCCTACACGTAACTTACCTTGAGGCCGTTGGCCGTACCTATGCTGGTATTGCACCATGGCTGGCCTTGCCAGATGACAAGACCGCAGAAGGAGTGGCAAGAAAAAAAATGAGACTAGCTGCTATAGAAGGTTTAAATAAATGTTTTACACCCGGCAGTCCGGATGCCTTGAACTTTGCTACTGACCATCAGCCTATCGTGGATGCTGCTTACCTGGCACAAACGTTTTTAAGAGCACCAAAGGCCTTATGGGAACCACTTGAAGAGGGAACCAAACAAAGGATCATTGCGGCCTTTAAATCGCTAAGAAACAGAAAGCCTTTCAAAAGCAACTGGTTGCTGTTCGGATCAATTACCGAAGCATTTTTGCTGAATATAAATGAGCAATATGATAACGACCGCTTAAATGAGGGACCAAGACAACTTAGAGAATGGTACAAGGGAGATGGTTGGTATGGTGATGGTCCTAATCTGGCTTTTGATTACTACAATTCCTTTGTTATACATCCGATGATGGTGGATACGCTGGCTGTAATGGCCGATAAAAAGATAGTGGAGCAGAAACTATATGACCAGGCTTTAAAGCGCATGCAGCGCTTTGCTGTAGGGCAGGAGCGTATGATTTCTCCTGAAGGGACTTTCCCTCCGATAGGTCGCTCGATTACCTACAGAACAGGCGCATTTCAGGCATTAACTCAGATTGCATTGATGGAGAAACTGCCGACATCGATTAAACCAGCACAAGTGCGCTGTGCGCTAACTAAAGTGAAACAGAATATGTATGGTACACCAGGTACATTTGATAAAAATGACTGGCTACAGTTAGGCTTCTGCGGACATCAGCCAAAAGTTGCAGATTATTATACCTCTACAGGAAGTTTATACATGGCAACTTTATCATTCCTGCCATTGGGACTCCCTGCGAGCCACGAATTCTGGGCTGCAGCTCCTGTCGCCTGGACCAGCAAGCTTGCCTGGAGTGGTGCAGACTTTGCCAAAGATTACCACGTGGATTACTAAAATCATAAAAGCAAGTGAGGGTGTCTAAGAAGCACCCTCGCTTGTTTTTATGATATCGGTATCGTGGTATGACAAGTACTAACTGAACAGTTCCTGTAAATCTCTGTCAGCAGTCGGTATCTTTTTCAGGAAGTCAGAAAAATTTACACCTTCATGTGTGCTATACATTCCATAAGCATCCAGAATATAGCCGATCTGCCCGTCTTTGTCCTCCAGTATATAAAGTACTGTATTGTCCGCAGGATCAGAATCTCCTTCAAAACGGTAGGTTTTAATAATTGTCAAATCCTCCGGGTTGTAAATATTATTCGGTTCTTTTCCTTGCATTTTTCCGTGGTCTGTCATGGTAATTTCGTTGTCCATGCCCTTAAGCCTTAATTTCTCTAGAATTTGACTTAGGGTCGTCATATCTGCGGGATGTTCCATAATTATAAATTTTATTGAATACTAATACTGCTTATACAACATCATCTGATAGAAATGGTTTGAATAGACTGAAAACCGTTTGGCTATCGTCTTGCTCGCGCTTTAGCAGCCTGTATAATAAATTGAGGGTGACTAGCGGTAGACTAGCAGTAAAAGAGCGGGTTGCTTTACCCTTCCTTTACCCCTGCTTTACCCTTGCTTTACCATTGGTTTACCCCTAAGGGGTAACGGAACCCTAAAGGAAGGGTAAGCCAAGGGTAAAGCAACCCGCTACTTATCCGCTCTTTTACCGCTAGATTTCCTTTAGTTATTGCGGACGCTACCAAAGCCCAGGTAACACTGTACCCTCGACAATAGGAGCAGGTGTTTAGGCGTGGAGAACAAACAAAAGGGCTGTATCATGCGAAATGATACAGCCCTTTTAAATATAATTGCTCTGCTGTTTTACAAAGCAAAAGCAGCTTTAACCTGATCTACGAAATCTAGTTTCTCCCAGGTGAACAGTTCAACAGTAACTACTTTCTCTTCACCGTTAGGTGTTCTGAAAGTTTTGGTTACAGTTTCCGGCTTGCGGCCCATGTGTCCGTAAGCAGCAGTTTCGCTGTAAATAGGGTTTCTTAATTTTAAGCGTTGCTCGATAAAGTAAGGTCGCATATCAAATAAGCCTTCTACAATCTTAGCAACCTCACCATCAGTTTTACTCACTTTGCTTGTTCCGTAAGTGTTGATATAGATACCCATTGGTTTAGCTACACCAATAGCATAACTTACCTGTACCAGGATTTCATCAGCAAGACCGGCTGCAACAAGGTTTTTAGCGATGTGACGTGTAGCATAAGCTGCACTTCTATCTACCTTGCTTGGATCTTTTCCAGAGAAAGCACCACCACCATGTGCACCTTTACCGCCATAAGTATCTACAATGATCTTACGACCGGTTAAGCCGGTATCACCATGTGGACCACCGATTACAAACTTACCGGTTGGGTTGATGTGGTATTCAATTTTATCGTTGAACAAATGTGCGTACTGAGGATATTTAGCAATGATCCTTGGAATCAAGATGGAAACAAGATCAGTTTTGATTTTTGCAAGCATCGTGGTCTCTTCATCAAAATCATCATGTTGAGTAGAGATTACGATAGCATCAATACGTACAGGCTTGTTGTTGTCGTCATATTCTAATGTTACCTGCGATTTTGCATCAGGACGTAAGTAAGTAATGGCTGTGTTTTCGCGTCTTAAAGCGGCAAGCTCCTGCAATAATTTATGAGAAAGATCAAGCGCTAAAGGCATATAGTCTTCAGTTTCGTTGGTAGCATAACCAAACATCATGCCCTGATCACCGGCACCTTGCTCTTCTTTGCTGGAACGGTCAACACCCTGGTTGATGTCCTGCGACTGCTCATGAATGGCAGAAAGGATACCACAAGAGTTGGCCTCGAACATATATTCGCTTTTGGTGTAACCAATTTTTCTGATCACTTCGCGGGCGATTTGTTGCACATCAAGGTAAGTTGTTGATTTTACCTCACCGGCTAACATAACCTGACCGGTAGTAACCAATGTCTCACAGGCTACCTTTGAATCAGGATCAAATGCTAAAAAGTTATCAATTAGGGCGTCTGAGATTTGATCTGCGATTTTATCAGGATGGCCTTCGGATACAGATTCTGATGTAAATAAATACGACATTTTAAATAATTAATTTAAACAGTAAACAATTATGTAAAATGGAAGATGACCCTGTAAAAACAGGCGGTAAAATGAAGTGTATAATAGGTTAGCACTTTTTTTTACGTGGTTGCAATCCCGCTATTTTAACATAGCATCGCAAATCAGTCCACTTTAATGCTGCAAAATTACACTATATATTTAAATAGTCAAAAAATATCGATTATTTTGTGGGAAATAAAGCCACAAGATCTTGTCAAAATTAAATATTCTATTTATCATAAACCCAATATCAGGGGGGAAGAACAAACAAAAGCTTCCTGCGTTGATAGATACTCACCTCGACCGTTCGAAGTTTAATGCAAATTTTGCTTTTACAGAATATGTTGGCCATGCTTCCGAAATCGCTGAAGAAGCCGCGAACAAAAACTTTGACGTGATCGTTGCCGTTGGTGGTGATGGTACGATCAATGAAGTTGCAGCTAAAGTAATGCAACAGCAGAAAATACTGGGGGTGATACCATTTGGATCTGGAAATGGTTTGGCAAGGTTTTTAAAAATACCGATGAATACCGTGAAGGCGATTAAGGTGATTAATACTTGTAAAGTATCGGTTATTGATACGGCTATATTTAACGATAAATGTTTTTTTAACATGGCCGGAATGGGATTTGATGCACACATCAGCTCCGTATTTGCCGGTAATAAAGGAAGAGGCTTAAGCGGTTATATCAAATTGGGCTTAAAGGAGGTACTGAGTTATAAGTCGCAGAAATACCGCATTGTGATCGATGGGAAGGAATATGTGCGGACCGCATTTGTGATCAGCATCGCCAATTCATCGCAATATGGCAACAATGCACATATCGCACCTACGGCATCGGTTACGGATGGATTGCTCGACGTATGTGTAGTGAAAGAATTCCCCATGTATAAGCTGCCCTTACTGGCTTATGAAATGTTGTGTTCAAAAACAGATCATTCTAACCTGGTGGAGATCATCAAAGGGAAAAATATACAAATCAGCAGGGTTAAAGAGGATGCGATCCACATTGATGGTGAGCCATATTTTATGGGAACTGAAATATCTGTGTCCGTTAACCCGTTATCTTTAAATATCATTACGCCTGATTATGAAGCCTAAAAAGAAAACATTGAGTGATTTGGGTGGGATCATGTACTCCACAGATCCTTCCTTTTCTTATGAAGTAGAAAATGAAGAGCCTGCTGAAGCTTTAGCCAATAACCAGCAAAATTTAAGGGTGATGCTGGATAAAAAGAATCGCGGCGGAAAGGCTGTAACATTGATTACAGGTTTTGTTGGAAATGAAGAAGAATTAGACAAATTGTCTAAGATGCTGAAAACCAAATGTGGGGTAGGAGGGGCTGCTAAAGACGGCGAAATCCTGATACAGGGGGATTTTAGAGATAAAGTATTGCTTTTATTGCAAAAAGAAGGTTACAAAGTCAAAAAATCGGGTGGTTAAAATGGCTGTATGAAATCGTTTTAAATTATTGATAATAAGATAGTTATGTGTTAGTGTACCCGCAACAATAAGTAAATATTTTCGGGTCAAATCATGTTTTTTCCCTTTTTATCTGCATAACTTTGTGGGACTAACTTATTATTTATGAGCAAAGCGTTTATGCTTAAGCCTGATTTAAAGTATCTGAATTTAGATTCGGATAACGCTTTATTTCAGCTTAATGTAGCAGAATTGGTTGAAGAAGCCTTGAAGAATGGAGAAGGAACATTGGCGGACAGCGGGGCATTGGCAATTGACACCGGGAAATTTACCGGTCGTTCTCCTAAAGACAGATTTATAGTTTGTGATGATATCACGCGCGACACTGTTTGGTGGGGTGACATCAATTTTAAGCTGGAGCCGCATTATTTTGATTCGCTATTTGAGAAAATCACAGCGCACCTGAATCAAAAAGACTTTTATGTAAGGGATGCTTATGCCTGTGCAGATGAGCGGTACAAAACTACCATCAGGGTGGTTACAGAAACGGCTTACCAGAATCTTTTTGCAAACAACCTGTTTTTAAGGGTTGCTGAAGATGAAATGATAGATCAGCCGGAATGGACGATTATCGCAGCGCCAACATGCTTAGCCGATCCGGCTGTAGATGGTACAAGGCAGCCAAATTTTTCGATCCTGAACTTTACTAAAAAAATGATTTTAGTAGGCGGATCAGGTTATACCGGCGAAATAAAAAAAGGAATATTCTCGGTACTTAATTTTATTTTACCGCATCAAAGAGAGACTTTGTCGATGCATTGCTCGGCCAATGTTGGTAAGGATGGTGATACGGCAATCTTTTTTGGTTTGTCGGGTACGGGAAAAACAACACTTTCGGCAGATCCTGAAAGGGGCTTAATCGGTGACGATGAGCATGGCTGGAGTGAAGACACCGTGTTTAACTTTGAAGGCGGCTGTTATGCAAAATGCGTAGACCTGACGGCAGAAAAAGAGCCACAGATCTTTAACGCCATCAAATTTGGGTCATTGCTGGAAAATACCAATTACTTCCCGCAAACGCGAACAGTCGATTTCTCTAATATAGATAAGACAGAAAATACCAGGGTAGCTTACCCAATCGAGTATATTGATCATGCAATCATTCCTTCGATAGCGGGAATGCCTAAAAACATCTTCTTTTTAACGGCAGATGCGTTTGGGGTATTGCCACCAATCTCTAAATTAACTCCGGGACAGGCTATGTTCCACTTTATATCGGGCTATACTGCTAAGGTTGCCGGTACGGAAGCAGGGGTTATAGAGCCTCAGTTAACTTTCTCTGCCTGTTTTGGTAAGGCTTTCCTGCCATTGCATCCAACACGTTATGCCAGCTTGCTGGGTGAAAAAATGCAAAAGCATAAGGTAAATGTATGGTTGATCAATACAGGATGGAGTGGGGGAGCTTATGGCGTAGGAAAACGCATGAAGCTGGCTTATACCAGGGCCATGATTACCGCTGCATTGCATGGTGATTTTGAAAATATCTCATTTGAGACAGATCCTGTGTTCGGATTAAACATCCCGGTAGGCTGTCCGAATGTTCCTGCTGAAATTTTGAATCCAAGAAATACATGGGCAGATGCCAGGGAATATGATAAAAAAGCGAACGAATTGGCGATCGCATTTGTAAACAACTTTAAGCAATTTGAAGCCTATGCAAGTGAAGAAATGCTTGCTGCCTTCCCTAAAGTTGCCGAAAACGCACATTAAAAGCATTTTTTTCTCGAAAAATTTGCATTTCAATTTTTTTTTAGTTTTAATTGCGAAAGATTGTCTCATCCAAGGGGACAATCTTTTTTAATTATACTAACTAGGTGAAGGGAAATACTCGGGGAAAGACTAACGATAATTTAATTTGGAATTAAAATGAAAATTATAAATTTGTTGTTACAACAATAGTTTATAATGGTCGTTGTGTGTAATACAGAATATTTATCTAATTTTAAAAAACAAAACAAAGTACTAAAAACTAAAAAACTAAAAAAAAATGGCAAACGCACCAAAACCAACAACAGTAAAAAAAGAGAGCTCGACAGCTTCAAATTTATTCGCAACTTTAACTATTCCTATTTGTATCATTATCGGGATATGTATTTTTAAATTTATCTTTGGTGATAGAGGTAACTTCGTGGACGGAGGAGATCCGGATTTGCACGAAACTATGCCAAAAGTAGGTAACTATATGGGTATGGCTTATAAAGGTGGATTTATCGTGCCTGTACTGTTGGGTATGTTTCTTATGGTAATCGTATTCTCAATTGAGCGTTTTATCGTAATCAGCAAAGCAACTGGTAAAGCTGGATTAGATTCATTCGTGAAAAAAATTCAATCGCTTTTAAATTCAAACAACATCGAAGCTGCTATGGCTGAGTGTGACAAACAACAAGGTTCTGTTGCTAACGTAATTAAATCTGGTTTGAAAAAATACCGTGAAATGGAAGTAGAGCCAAACATGGACACAGATCAGAAATGTTTAGCTATCCAGAAAGATATTGAAGAAGCTACAACTTTAGAGATGCCAATGTTAGAGCAAAACTTAACTGTAATTGCTACTTTGGTTTCTGTAGGTACATTAACAGGTCTATTAGGTACAGTAACAGGTATGATCAAGGCCTTCGGTGGTTTGGCTAACTCTGGTGCTCCGGATCAGGCTGCGTTGGCAACTGGTATTTCTGAGGCTTTGATTAACACAGCTACAGGTATTGGTACTTCAACTTTCGCAATTATCATGTACAACATCCTTACTTCTAAAATTGATAAGTTAACTTATGCAATTGATGAAGCAGGTTTCAGCATCATCCAAACTTACGCTAGTACGCATAAATAATAAATAATGATTTTTTTTTACCTGGTTTTATGGAAAACCTGGAGAATAAACATCATTAGTTAAAACATTAGTAATTTTTAAAATTATGCCAAGAGCAAAGGTTCAAAGAAAGAGTACTTCGATCGATATGACCGCCATGTGCGATGTATCCTTCCTGTTACTTACTTTCTTTATATTAACAGCAACAGCACGCCAGCCAGACCCTTTGGATGTTACCATTCCTTCATCAACCTATAAACTTAAGGTTCCTGATTTGGACATGGGTATTTTATCTATCGGTAAAGGACAGGTGTTCTATGAAATTGTTGGAAAAGACATTAAGATGTCGACGCTGGACAAGATGGGCGAGAAATACAGCATTAAGTTTACTCCGGAAGAGAGAGAACGTTTTGGTGTTATTGGAGCTTTCGGAGTTCCGATTGGAAGTTTGAAGCAGTTTATCATGATGGATGGTGAGAAAAGAACTAAGTTCCAGGAAACAGCCGGAGGAATTCCTGCAGATTCAACCAACAATCAGCTTGCTGAGTGGATACTGCAATCTCGTACGTCTGTTGCCGAACTTCATTCTACACAAATGCGTGTAAGTATTAAAGGAGACGCAAACGAAGAATATCCGGCCGTTAAAAAGATCGTTGATATCCTTCAGAAGCAGAAAATTAACAAATTCAGTTTAATCACATCTGCCGAAGGCGGTGCGGAATAATAATTATATATTATGGCAGAATTAGATACCTCCGGCGGGGGGGGCAAAAAAGGCAAAAAGGTAAGAAGTAAAAAAGCGAATACCAAAGTGGATTTAACCGCGATGGTGGATTTAGCTTTCTTGCTGATTACATTCTTTATGCTAACCACCTCCCTGTCTAAACCAATTGCAATGGATATTGCAAAGCCTGATAAAGATGACAACTCTGTAGAGAGACTTGCAGTACGGGAGTCAGAGACCATGACCATTTTATTGGGTAAAAACAATAAAGTAGCCTGGTATATGGGCATTCCCAGTGCATCGAACGCTCCCACTGTAGAGAGCTTTGCTGATATCAGAAAGTCGATATTGAATAATAAAAAGAAAGTAGCAGATGCTACTGGCGGAAGGCAGATCATTATGGTGATCAAACCAACTTCAGGGGCTACTTATAAGAATTTTGTTGATATTATGGACGAGCTGGCGATCACTAAGATCAAAACCGCTCCGGCAATTGATGACGAGAACATTCTTGACTCCGAAAAGGATTTCATGAAACAGGCTGGAATTTTATAATAAAATAATTAACGATATTAAAAATAGTAAGCTATGTTTGGTTCTAAGATAGATTTATTAAAAACAGAATGGCTTGACGTGGTTTTCGCGAATAAGAATAAGAAATACGGGGCTTACGAGCTGCGTAGAGCGAGTTCGGCGATTACAGCAAGAGCCTTATTAATAGCTTCTGCAGCATTTGTTTTGTTGTTTATAACACCAAAAATCCTTAGCGTAATCAAAGGGAAGTTGCCGGAAGATAATGAAGTAAAACAGGTTGAGGTTGTGGTTGCACCACCTCCACCGGTAAACCCGGAGACACCTCCGCCGCCACCGGTTGAGCCTCCGCCACCGAAACAGGATCAAATTAAATTCCCTCCTCCGATTGTAAAACCGGATGCTGAGGTAATCGATAAAGAACCTGTTCAAATTGAGGATTTGAAAAAAGCTGACCCTGGTCAGAAAACTATTGAAGGGGACCCAACAGCTGATATCGTTATCGCTGGTCCGGTTGGAGATGGTCCGAAACAGGCAGCAGTAGTGGAAGATACTAAAGTTTATGACTTCGTAAGTATCGAAACTCAGCCAGGTTTCCCAGGTGGTATGGATAAATTCTATGCTTATCTTAAGAAAGCTGTAAGATATCCTGCAATGGCACAAGAAAACAACATTCAGGGTAAAGTGTTCTTATCTTTCGTAGTTGAGAAAAACGGAGATCTGACGGATATTAAAGTGGAAAGAAAACTGGGGGGTGGTACCGATGAGGAAGCCATCAGAGTTTTGAAGAACAGTCCGAAATGGACACCAGGTATTCAAAACGGTAAGCCAGTACGTGTTAAATACAATATTCCAATTAGCTTTACCTTATCAAATTAAGAATGTTTAATCTCGAAACATTTAAACAGAAATCGCCTCAACAGCGATTTCTGTTCATTTTAGGCCTGGTCATGTTCCTCTTTTATGTGGTTCTTGGAGGTATGTTAATCCTTGGAACTACCGTGCTTGCTGAGATTCAGCAAAAGTACAGGATTATGTTGGGATGTTTGCTTATCGTATACGGTGTGATACGGTTTATACGTTTAATTAATCAGAAGCATGAAGAATCTTAGCTTTATCCTTTTCCTAATGGTTTTTGCGGCTTGTAAGCAGAAAGAAAAACCGGCAGGTGTTGTAGAAGAAACGCGTACTTCAGGTACGGTTAGTATGCTGGTTGATGAATCCTTTTCGGAGGTACTCGCTGATCAGATTGAAGTATTCAGGACAGATTATCCGGATACTAAATTTACAATTATTGAGGGCAATGAGCAGAAGATAATGCCTGTTTTTCTGAATGACAGTGTGCGGGTGATCATTTTGTCGAGAATGCTGACCGCAGCAGAGGATAAAATGTATAGGAATAGGGATATTGTCCCAAAAACTTCCCGGTTTGGGATTGATGGGATTGCATTAATCACCAATAGTGATAATTTGGATACCACGATTAACGTTAATGAAGTAGTGGATATCCTGAAAGGAACATCAACAACTGGTAAACAGTTGGTGTTTGATAATGCGTATTCGAGTACGTTGCGCTATTTTAAAGATCTGGCAGGGATTAAGACTTTGCCGGCAAAAGGAATTTATACTTTGCAGACCAATAACGATGTGATTAAATACATCGCCGAAAATAAAGGTTTTATTGGGGTTGTTGGAGTGAATTGGTTGGTGGATAACAAGAAAGAAATGGAAGGTTATCTTGCCAAAGTGAAGATGCTGGGGGTGAAAAACATAAAAGGGAAAAAAGGTGATGATCAGTTTTATCAGCCGGTTCAGGCTAACTTGATTAATGGTAAATATCCTTTTTTAAGAAATATATATATCATCGATGCGGGTGGTAAAAACGGTTTAGGCACGGGTTTTGCGACTTGGTTAGTAAGTCAAAGGGGACAATTGATCGTACTGAGATCCGGACTGGGGCCGCACAAGCTGACTTCGCGCGATTTTAATTTTAAGAATACAAACTAAATTTTATATTTGAGGATTGAAGCTTTTTATAGGGGCTCCGAAAAATCAGAAACAATTTAAACCATGAGGCCTGTGAAAGGGCTTCATAACAATTTAAAACGATAACCGAACCATGAAAATGACAAAGAAAGGAATAACCTTAAGTTTAGGTTTAGTAGTGATGGGTTCCGCCTCTTTTGCTCAAAGCATAAGTGATGCAAAAAAGGCCATAGATGCCGAACAGTATCAAAAGGCGAGTTCAATGCTGAAAACGCTTGTAAAAACACAAGCTAGTAAAGGTGAAAATTACTATAATTTAGGTGAAGTATATTTACGTATGGATTACGTAGATTCTGCACGTGCCGTGTTTACTCAGGGCGTTGCTGCTGAGCCTAAAAATTCGTTGAATTATATCGGTTTAGGAGAAGCGGATTTGATCTCTAATAATGCGGCATCAGCAAAGACAAACTTTGCTAAAGCGGTAGAGGTATCTTCTAAGAAAGATTGGATTCCACAATTGTACATCGGAAAAGCTTATATAGCAACTGATAAGCCTGATTTTGAATCAGCTTTACCTTACCTGCAGAAAGCCGAAGAGCTTGATGTAAATGATAAGGATGCTGAAACTTTTCTAGCATTGGGTGACTATTATGCTTTGCAAAAGAAAAACTCTGAAGCTTTGCAAAATTATATGCGTGCAGGAAATATCAACGAATCTCTTTTAAGAGGTAAGGTTCAGATTGGACGTATGTACACAGAATCAAGAGCGTTTGCTGAATCAGAGGAGGTTTTAAAAGAGGTGATTGCTAAGGATCCGAACTATGGTCCTGCTTATCGCGAAATTGCTGAATTATACATGCAATGGGCAAATCAAATCCCTGCTGAATTTAAAGCGAGAGCTGCTCAGGCTTTAGAGAATTATAAGAAATATATTGATTTAACGGATAATTCTTTTGAATCGAAATTGCGTTATGCTCAGTTTTTGTATTATGCTAAAGATTTTAAAACTTTAGAAGAGGTAACTTCTGCATTGGCTACATCAGATCCTAACAACGAAAAAAGTCTTGTTGTTTCAAGAATGCGTGGTTACTCAGCTTTTGAGAACAAAAATTATCCTAAGAGCTTGGAATACATGAACGATTTCTTTGCGAAGGCAAAAGATCCAAAACGTATCATCGCTTCAGATTATTTATACCTTGGAAAAGCTCTGGCAGAAAACAAGCAAGATAGTTTGGCTTTGATGAACCTGATAAAGGCTGTAGAAATGGATTCTACCAATGTAGAAGCGCTTGCGGACGTGGCTAAAAGATTTTACGACGCGAAAAACTATCCTAAAGCTATTGAAACTTATGATATTGTGAACAAGTATAATCCACATGGAAAAGGTTCACTATATAATTTTTACTACCGTGGACTTGCTGGATATTTGCTTTATGGACAAGGCTATAGCGCGAATACCAATCCGTCAAAAGACCTTTTGGTAAAAGCAGATGCGGCTTTTGCGACAGTGTTAAAAGATGCTCCGACTACCATTGATGTACTTCTTTGGAGAGCAAGGGCAAATAACTTAATGGATAGTGATACAGATCCTAAAGGATTAAAATTGCCTTTTTATCAACAGTATTTAGATTCTGCTGAAGTTAGGATAGCTAAAAATATTCAACCAGCTCCTCCGGTAAAAAGCATGATAGAGGCTTATAACCAGATTGCAGGTTTTGCTTCTTACAAAAATGATAAAGCAAAAGCTAAATTATACTGGGATAAAGTATTGGCTTTAGACCCTCAGAATGCAACTGCATTAGAAGGTTTAAAATCGCTTACTGCGCCTGCTCCTAAGGCACCGGTTAGAAAAAAGTAATAAATTAAGTAATAAATGAAAAGGCAGGGTTGTTATCCTGCCTTTTTGTTTTATTTTTGTCCCAAATTATTTTCAAATGGAAACGCAAAGTGTACCTGTAGATTTTCTACCCATTATATTTCAAGTTATTGTTGCTTTAGGATTTGTTGTGGTTACTTTAGTTGCAACACACTTTTTAGGGCCAAGGAGAAAAACCAAAGACAAGCTGGAGACTTTTGAAGCGGGTATTAAAACGATTGGTAATGCACGTCAGCCATTCTCTATCAAGTATTTCCTGGTAGCGATCCTTTTCGTGCTTTTCGATATAGAGGTGATTTTTATGTATCCCTGGGCGGTTAATTTCCGTGAACTGGGAATGACAGGAATGATAGAAATGTTCGTATTTATGGGAACGTTACTATTAGGCTTTATATACGTTTTGAAGAAGAAAGCACTGGACTGGAATTAATCTATTTAGATCGGTTCTAAATGCAGAGACCTTAGGTCTTTTGCCTCAAAAAATTGTAAATTTGTGGTTCATTCTTTAAAGGAATGAACCTTTTTCGTTTTATATCATGAGTGACATCAACATAGTAGACGCGCCCCCAGGCATTGAAGGATCTGGTTTTTTCGCCACTTCTTTAGATAAAGTTATTGGTTTGGCTCGCTCCCATTCATTATGGCCCTTGCCATTCGCAACTTCTTGTTGTGGTATCGAATTTATGGCAACAATGGGTTCTCATTATGATTTTGGCCGTTTCGGTTCAGAACGCTTAAGCTTTTCTCCACGTCAGGCCGATTTATTAATGGTAATGGGTACGATAGCTAAGAAAATGAGTCCTGTTTTAAAGCAGGTTTATTTACAGATGGCCGAGCCTCGCTGGGTAATTGCAGTTGGTGCCTGTGCATCAAGTGGTGGTATTTTCGATACCTACTCTGTTTTACAGGGTATAGATGAGATTATCCCTGTTGATGTGTATGTTCCGGGTTGCCCGCCGAGACCAGAAGCAATTCTGGACGGTTTTGGTAAAATTCAGGAGCTGGTAAAGAATGAATCTGGCAGAAGAAGGGACTCAGATCAATATAAAGAAATGTTGGCTTCATACGGTATACTATAATGGCAGAGGTAACTAATCAAGCAATAATAGCATTGCTGGGCGAAAAGTTTGGGGATAAGGTGATGAATGTGGATGAGCCTTATGGTTTGCTTACTTTTGAGACCACTACAGATGTGCTGATTAATGTGCTTCAGTTTTTAAAAGAAAACAGCGTAGCTAACTTTAATTTCCTTACAGATATTACAGCGGTTCATTATCCTGAGAAAAAACACGGCCTTGCGGTAGTTTACCACCTGCATAGCATGGTGCAACGCATCAGAGTAAGGATAAAAGTTTATGTAGATGCGCAGCATCCTATTGTTCCTACCGCAACTACGGTATGGAATGGCGCAAACTGGATGGAACGCGAAACATATGACTTCTTCGGAGTAAAATTTGAAGGACATCCCGATTTAAGAAGAATATTGAACATGGACGAACTTGGTGTTCATCCGATGTTGAAGCAATACCCTTTGGAAGATCCAAATCGGGTAGATAAAAAAGACGAATACTTTGGTAGGTAAGTTTATATGAGTCACAATCAACCAATATATACAGATAACGATCCGCAGAGCGAATTGGTGACCCTTAATCTGGGCCCAACGCACCCGGCAACGCATGGTGTGTTCCAGAACGTTTTGCAACTGGATGGAGAGCGCATTGTGAGTGGTGTTTCTACCATTGGGTATATCCACCGTGCATTTGAGAAAATAGCTGAACACAGGCCGTTTTATCAGATCACTCCGCTTACAGACCGGTTGAACTATTGCTCGTCACCCATCAACAATATGGGCTGGCACATGACAGTAGAGAAATTGTTGAATATTCAGATGCCTAAGCGTGTAGATTATCTAAGGGTAATCATCATGGAGCTGGCACGTATTTCTGACCATATCATTTGCAATACCATTATTGGTCAGGATACAGGAGCAACTACAACCTTCCTGTACCTTTTTCAGTTCAGAGAGCATATTTATGAGATTTACGAGGAGATTTGCGGTGCACGTTTAACGACTAACGTTGGTCGTATCGGTGGATTTGAGCGGAATTTTAATGATATCGCTTTTGCAAAAATCAATAAGTTCTTAAAGGAGTTCCCTGTTGCATTAAGAGAATTTGAAAACTTGCTAAACCGCAACAGAATATTTATCGACCGTACTGCAGGTGTGGCATGTGTAACTCCGGAGCAAGCTTTAGATTATAGCTGGACTGGTCCTTTATTGCGTGCAACAGGTGTAGATTATGACGTTCGTGTAAGTGAGCCTTATTCTTCATACGATGAATTTGACTTTGAAGTTCCGGTAGGTACCCGTGGTGATATTTATGACCGTTTCCTGGTTCGTAACGAAGAGATGTGGCAAAGTGTACGTCTGATTGAGCAGGCCCTGGAAAAATTGAAGAAAGAACCTGCTGGAATATTCCATGCTGATGTTCCTGAATTCTATTTGCCGGCAAAAGAGGAAGTATACAACAATATGGAAGCATTGATCTATCACTTTAAAATTGTGATGGGAGAGATTGACGCTCCTAAAGCTGAAGTTTACCATGCTGTTGAAGGTGGTAACGGAGAGCTTGGTTTTTACCTGATTAATGACGGCGGCAGGACTCCTTATCGTTTGCATTTTAGAAGGCCTAGTTTTATAAATTATCAAATGTTTGCACCCATGAGTAAAGGTATGCTGTTGTCAGATGCCATTATCAACATGAGTAGCATGAATATTATTGCAGGAGAATTAGATGCTTAAAGTAGAAGAACAACAACCTGTAGAATTTTCGCCGGCTTTAATTGAAAAGCTGGGAGAGATCGTAAAAAGATATCCTGAAGGTAAACAGAAGTCGGCTTTATTACCTGTCCTGCATGAAGTACAGGCAGAGCTCGGCTGGTTAAGTCCGGCTGCAATGAGTAAAGTGGCTGCATATTTAAACATTCAGGACATTGAAGTTTATGAAGTGGCTACATTTTACAGTATGTACTTTTTAAAGCCGCAGGGTAAGTATATGCTGGAGGTTTGCAGAACGGGCCCTTGCTGCCTGGTTGGCGCTGAAAAACTGATGGGGCATATTGAAAATAAGCTTGGTGTAAAGGAAAATGAAGTGACCGCAGATGGCTTGTTTAGCTGGAGAGGTGTGGAATGCCTGGCAGCCTGTGGTTATGGTCCGGTTTTACAGATTGGTCCTGAATACACATTTTACGAAAACCTGAATGAGCAGAAGGTAGACGAATTGATTGACAATTTAAAGAATAAGGTTTAGCGAATAGCTTAATCTCATATCTATAGAAGATGGCCCGTAAACTATTATTAGAACATATAAACGTACCTGGCATCAATACGCTTGATGTTTATCGCCAAAAAGGTGGGTACCGTGCTGTAGAGAAAGCTTTGAAGACCTTAACTCCTGATGAAGTAGTGGAAGAGGTTAAGAAGTCTGGATTGCGTGGTCGCGGTGGTGCAGGATTCCCTACGGGGATGAAATGGAGCTTTCTGGCTAAACCGGAAGGCGTAGCGCGTTATCTGGTTTGTAATGCGGATGAGTCTGAACCGGGTACTTTTAAAGACCGGTATCTGATGACGCATATCCCGCATGCATTGATTGAAGGCATGATTGTCTCCAGTTTTGCATTGGGTGCAAATACCTCATACATCTACGTACGTGGTGAGATGATGCCGCAGATCCGTATTCTGGAAAGAGCAATTGCTGAAGCAAAGAATGCCGGATTTTTGGGTAAAAATATTTTAGGTTCTGGTTATGATCTTGAGCTGTATGTGCAGCCGGGTGGTGGTGCTTATATCTGCGGTGAGGAAACAGCTTTGCTGGAATCACTGGAAGGTAAAAGAGGAAACCCCAGGATTAAACCTCCTTTCCCTGCAATTGCAGGATTATACGGTTGTCCAACTGTAGTGAACAATGTTGAATCTATTGCTGCTGTTGTTCCGATCATCAATGATGGCGGCGACGAGTATGCGAAGATTGGTATTGGGCGCAGTACTGGAACAAAACTGATCTCTGCTTCGGGTAACTTAGTTAGACCGGGCGTTTACGAGATCGACCTGGGCTTACCGGTTGAAGAATTTATTTATTCAGACGAGTACTGTGGTGGTATTGCCAATGGCAAACGCCTGAAAGCTACAGTTGCCGGCGGATCTTCGGTACCGATATTACCTGCTAATTTAACTTTAAAGCTGGCGAATGGCGAGCCAAGGTTGATGAGCTATGAATCTTTATCAGAAGGTGGTTTTGCTACCGGTACGATGCTGGGTTCAGGTGGTTTTATCGCTTTTGATGAAGATCAGTGTATCGTTAGAAATACCTGGAACTTTTCTCGTTTCTATCACCACGAGAGTTGCGGACAATGTTCACCTTGCAGAGAGGGAACAGGATGGATGGAAAAGGTGTTACACAGATTGGAATATGGACATGGTAAAATGAGCGATATTGATTTGCTGGTTGATGTGTCTAAGAAGATAGAAGGAAATACCATTTGTCCACTTGGTGACGCTGCTGCATGGCCTGTAGCCAGTGCAATCAGACATTTCAGGGATGAATTTGAATGGCATGTAAAAGAGCCTGTAAAGAGCTTAAATACGAATTACGGTTTAGCCAATTATGCAGAGCCGATTGCCAAAGCCGTTACGACAGAAAATTAACATCAGACAAAAGAATTTCTTTAACAATGAGTGATAAAG
Source organism: Pedobacter nyackensis (assembly GCF_900176505.1). Taxonomy (GTDB): domain Bacteria; phylum Bacteroidota; class Bacteroidia; order Sphingobacteriales; family Sphingobacteriaceae; genus Pedobacter; species Pedobacter nyackensis. Next base: position 108,684 of record NZ_FWYB01000010.1, read on the forward strand.
TTAAGGTAACCATAGACGGAATAACAGTAGAAGTAGCGCCCGGCACCTCTATCCTGAATGCTGCAAGGCAAATAGGTGGGGATATTGTGCCGCCTGCAATGTGCTATTATTCCAAATTAGAAGGCAGCGGTGGAAAATGCCGTACCTGCATTGTTAAGGTAAGCAAGGGCTCCGAAAAAGACCCTCGCCCGATGCCTAAACTTGTAGCATCATGCCGTACTACTGTAATGGATGGTATGGAAGTGATGAACATTACTTCTCCGGAAGTAATTGAAGCACGTAGTGGTGTGGTAGAGATGTTATTGATCAACCATCCGCTGGATTGTCCGGTTTGCGACCAGGCAGGTGAGTGTGATCTTCAAAATCTGAGTTACGAGCATGGCTTGCAAAAAACAAGGTATGAGTTTGAACGCAGAACTTTTGACCGCATAGATATCGGCGATAAGATCCAGTTACACATGAACAGGTGTATTTTATGCTACCGTTGTGTGTTTACCGCTGATCAGATTACGAATAAAAGGGTACACGGCATCCTGAACAGGGGGGATCATTCTGAGATCTCTACCTATATTCAAACGGCAGTTGATAATGATTTCTCAGGAAATGTGATCGACGTTTGTCCGGTTGGCGCCTTAACAGATAAATCATTCCGCTTTAAAAACAGGGTTTGGTTTACCAAGCCTATTGATGCACACAGAGATTGCCCTACCTGCAGTGGTAAGGTGACTTTATGGTACAAAGGCGAAGATGTGATCAGGGTAACAGCGCGTAAAGATATTTACGGTGAGGTAGAAGAGTTTATATGCAATACCTGCAGGTTTGATAAGAAAAAGACTGCGGATTGGGTAATTGAACAGCCTACACAAATCAGCGATACTTCAGTTATCTCTTCTAATCATTATGAGACTTTAAAGCCATTACCGGTAATTCAACCTAATCCTAAGTTACAGGAGGCGAATAAGATTGAACTAGAAAAAACCACTAAATTCTAATGGATATAGCTTTTGTAATAGAAAAATTTGTACTTGTAGCTATCATTTTTGGTATCAGCTTAGTGATCGCCATGTATTCTACTTATGCAGAAAGAAAAGTGGCTGCTTTTTTACAGGACAGGTTAGGACCAGATAGAGCTGGCCCTTTTGGTATTCTGCAGCCTTTGGCAGATGGTGTAAAGATGTTCATGAAGGAAGAAATTGTTCCTTCAAATGCGAGTAAATGGTTGTTTATGGTAGGGCCGGGTTTGGCTATGCTTACGGCTTGTATTGGTACTGCAGTTATTCCATGGGGTAGTCCGATCGCTATTGGTGACAGGATCATTCCTTTACAGGTGGCCGACATCAATGTGGGTTTGCTCTACATTTTTGGTGTGGTTTCACTGGGGGTTTATGGGGTAATGATTGGTGGCTGGGCATCAAATAACAAGTATTCGTTGTTAAGTGCCATCAGGGCTGCTTCTCAGAATATCAGTTATGAGATAGCGATGGGTTTATCGATTATCGCATTGTTGCTGGTTACCGGTACCATGAGTTTGAAGGAGATTGTAGACGGACAGCACGGCTGGCGTTGGAACGTATTGTACCAGCCACTGGGTTTTCTTTTGTTTATGATCTGCTCTTTTGCGGAAACCAACAGAGCACCTTTCGATTTACCTGAGTGTGAAACGGAGTTGATCGGTGGATACCATACAGAGTATTCATCTATGAAACTGGGTTTCTATTTGTTTGCTGAATACATCAATATGTTTGTTTCTGCGGCAGTAATGGCTACTTTATATTTTGGTGGTTATAACTATCCTGGTATGGACTGGGTACTGGCCAATACCGGCCCTGTAATTGGTCCGCTGATTGGAACAGGCGTATTCTTTATTAAGATATTTGCATTTATATTTTTCTTTATGTGGGTAAGGTGGACGATTCCACGTTTCCGCTACGATCAGTTGATGCATTTAGGCTGGAAGGTATTGATTCCTTTAGCTATAGCGAACATAGTGGTTACCGGTGTGGTGATCGCAGTAATTGAAGGATTTTAACATCCACATTTGTGGAAATAATAAGGAGGTTTAATGGAACCATTAACCAGTAAGAAGAAAGTATTAGAACAAAAGCCCCTATCGTTTGCAGAGCGCATGTATTTGCCTGCAATCTTTAAAGGGATGGCTATTACGATCAGTCACTTCTTTAAGAAAGAGGCGACGATCAGATACCCTGAGGTACAGCGGGAGTTCTCTACCAATTTTAGAGGAATGCACTCTTTAAAAAGAGATGAAGAAGGTAAAGAGCGTTGTACAGCTTGTGGCTTATGCGCTTTATCATGCCCTGCGGAGGCGATCACGATGATTGCTGCTGAGCGTAAACCTGAGGAGATAGATTTGTACCGCGAAGAGAAATATGCTTCGGTATACGAGATCAACATGCTACGTTGCATTTTCTGCGGCTTGTGTGAAGAGGCTTGTCCGAAAGAGGCAATTTACCTGGATGGCCCTATTGTTCCTTCAGATTATCTGCGTAAAGATTTCATTTACGGTAAGGATAAGTTGGTTGAACAGCCTTTAAATAAAAAATAATAAACATACATAGCTTTAGGGCTATTCACATAAACAGTTTAATATATAAATAAATGGGTACATCGGTATTCTATTTTGTTGCCACACTAAGCGTCATCTTTTCACTGATGGTTATTTTTTCGAAAAACCCGGTGCATAGTGTCCTTTACCTGATTGTTACATTCTTTACGTTTACCGTGCATTACATTCTGCTGAATGCGCAGTTTTTGGCGGTAGTAAACTTCATTGTGTACATGGGAGCGATCATGGTGTTATTCCTCTTCGTGCTGATGTTGCTGAACCTGAATAAGGACAATGAGCCGCTGAAATCTACCTTGGTTAAGGTGGTTGGTGTAATCGCCGGATGTTGCCTGGTAGTTACTTTGGTAGGTACATTAAAAGCAACAGCCATTTCTGATCCGGTTATATTGAGGAATCCAAATCTTGGTCTGGTTAAAAACCTGGGTAAGGAATTGTTTGGACCATTCATGCTGCCATTTGAACTGTGCTCTATCTTATTGCTTTCGGCAATGGTAGGTGCGATATTATTAACTAAAAAAGAAAAAGTATAATGGGCGACATTACTCAACAATTACAAGGGGTACCGCTAAACCATTACATCTGGTTAAGTACAATCATTTTCACTATTGGTGTTATTGGCGTTTTAACACGCAGAAATGCTATTGTTATTTTCATGTCTGTGGAGCTGATGCTGAATGCCGTGAATTTATTGCTGACTGCTTTTTCGGTACATAGCAATGACCCTTCCGGTCAGATATTCGTGTTCTTTATTATGACCCTGGCCGCTGCCGAGGTTGCCATAGGGTTGAGTATTATTGTAATGGTTTACAGAAATACCCAGTCTACAGATGTTAATGTGTTGAATCGCCTTAAGTGGTAATTATTAAGAAGAAATTATAAGATGATAAATTTAGTTTGGCTGGTTCCCTTGATTCCTCTGTTAGGCTTTGTAATTAATGGCCTTGGCAGAAATTCATTATCCAAAAACCTGATCGGTTTTATTGGAAGCAGTGTAATATTCATTTCGTTCGCCATCAGTTTGGGAATCTTTTTTGAACTGGGTGCTGATGCGAATAAGTCTCATGAGATATTTCTTTTTGATTGGATCAGCGCAGGTTCCCTGCACATTCCATTGTCCTTTTTGGTTGATCCATTGAGTTCATTAATGCTCCTGATCATTACAGGGGTAGGATTCCTGATTCATATTTACTCTATCGGCTACATGCACAGTGATGAGGGCTTTGGTAAGTTTTTTAGCTACCTGAACCTGTTTATCTTCTTCATGTTGCTATTGGTATTGGGATCAAACTACATTGTGATGTTTATCGGTTGGGAAGGTGTGGGGCTATGCTCTTACTTACTGATCGGTTTCTGGTATACCAACAGCAGTTATGCATCGGCCGCTAAGAAGGCTTTTGTAATGAACCGTATTGGTGACCTTGGTTTCTTGTTGGGGGTGTTTTTAATCTTCACCACTTTTGGTAGTGTAGAGTTTACTAAGATATTTCCTCAGGCGGCAAATATGTTGCCGGGCAATGGTACAATCGCTTTAATTGCTTTATTCCTATTTATTGGTGCCTGCGGTAAATCTGCTCAGTTGCCTTTGTTCACCTGGTTGCCGGATGCGATGGCGGGTCCGACTCCGGTTTCTGCTTTGATTCATGCGGCGACGATGGTTACGGCAGGTATTTATATGATCGCAAGATCGAACCTGTTATTTGACCTGGCACCAATGATACAGCATGTAATTGCTATCGTTGGTTTGGCTACTGCAATTGTGGGGGCAATTATTGCTTTAACGCAAAATGATATTAAAAAGGTACTGGCTTATTCAACCGTATCTCAATTGGGTTATATGTTCCTGGGCTTAGGTGTTGGTGCTTACAATGGTGCCTTCTTCCACGTGATTACACATGCTTTCTTTAAAGCTTTGTTGTTCTTATGTGCTGGTTCAGTAATCCACGCTTTACACCATGAGCAGGATATGCGCCATATGGGTGGTTTGCGTAAGAAATTACCGGTTACTTTTTTAACCATGTTAATTGGTACAATCGCAATTGCAGGTTTACCTCCATTCTCAGGTTTCTTCTCTAAAGATGAGATTCTGGCCCATGTTTATATGCATGATAAAGTAATGTGGGGACTCGCAGTGTTTACAGCTTTCTTAACAGCATTTTACATGTTCAGGATGTTGTTCCTTACTTTCTTCGGAAAGTACCGCGGTACACACCATGCTGAAGAGAAAATTCATGAGTCGCCTAAGTCGATGACTGTGCCATTAATCGTTCTGGCAGTTTTATCTGCTATCGGCGGTTTGATTGGTATTCCTGAAGCCCTGGGTGGAAGTCACTGGTTATCGCATTGGATGGCTCCTGTTATTAAGCATGTAGGTGAAGCGCCTGACCATGCTACTGAATATATGTTGATGGCTGTTTCTGTATTAGGTGTATTGATTTCAATCGGTGTTGCTTATAGCAAATACGTTAAACAGAATCATATTCCTGTACCTGATGAGGCTAGTCGTCCTGCATTGGCCAGGTTATCGTACAACAAGTTTTATTTTGATGAAATATATGATGCCTTATTCAAAAAGCCTTTAGATGTACTTTCAGGATTCTTTTATAAGATTGTCGACAATAAAATTGTTGATGGCATTGTAAATGGTTTTGGCTGGACTGCTTCAGAGGGCAGTAAAGGTTTACGTTTGCTGCAAACAGGAAACGTTGGCTTTTATATTTTTATGATGGTGATAGGAATCATCTCCATGTTATTGTATACTTATTTATCACTATAAAAGATCGTTCAAGAAAAGATAATGGAACAACTTTTACTACTTCTTATATTTCTACCATTGGTTGGCGCCTTGGTTACCGCATTTACCGGAAATGCCGCAAAACATGTTGCATTGGTATCGGCAATTGTTTCTTTAGCCCTGGCTTTGGTTATGGTATGTAATTTTATTCCGGATGCAAGTACGCAGTTCGTTGTAAACTGTCCGTGGATAAAGGATCTTGGCATCAGTTTCCATGCGGGTGTTGACGGCATCAGTATGATCACGGTACTGCTAACAAACGTATTGGTTCCATTGATCATTCTTTCGGCTTACCAGCATCAGTATAAAAGCGCGAATGCCTTTTTTGCTTTGATTTTATTCATGCAAAGTGGCTTATTGATCGTGTTTACGGCTATGGATGCTTTCTTGTTCTATATTGGATGGGAAGCAGCGTTGATCCCGATCTACTTTATTTGTGCGATTTGGGGTGGTAAAGACCGCATCAGGATAAACATGAAGTTTTTTGTTTATACGATTGCAGGTTCATTATTCATGCTGTTGGGCATCATTTATCTTTATTTACAGAACCCTTCGAACAATTTCGATATACAGGCATTTTATAGTCTGAACCTGGATTCAACTCAACAGGCTTGGATATTCTGGGCTTTCTTTGTTGCCTTTGCGATTAAGATGCCAATATTTCCTTTCCATACCTGGCAACCGGATACCTATAGGGAAGCTCCGGCTCCTGGAACCATGCTACTTTCGGGTATCATGCTTAAAATGGGTATTTACGGGGTAATCAGGTGGTTATTGCCTATTGTTCCAGCCGGCGTTCAGGATTGGGGACATATCGCTATTATTTTGTCTATCATCGGGGTGGTTTACGCTTCAGTGATTGCATTCACCCAGAAAGATGCGAAACGTTTGGTAGCTTATTCTTCTATCGGTCATGTGGGCTTAATATCAGCAGGTATTTTTGCTTTGAACGTACAGGGTATGCAAGGTGCAATGATTCAGATGCTGAGTCATGGTATTAACGTGGTAGGTTTGTTCTTTGTGCTGGACATCATTGCCAGTCGCATGCATACTTATAAAATTGCTGAGCTGGGTGGTATTGCAAAACAGGCACCTAAACTGGCTATCGTATTCCTGATCATTCTTTTGGGAGCGGTTGCTCTCCCAGGAACGAATGGCTTCATTGGCGAATTTCTTTTGTTGATTGGTATCTATCAATATAGCTTATGGGCGGCAATATTTGCCGGTCTGACTATCATTTTTAGTGCAGTTTATATGCTCAGGATGTATCAGAATGTGATGTTGGGTAAAACCAATGAACTGACCATTGGCTTTAAAGATATTAAAGGATCAGAGCAGGTTGTATTGTACATCATCTGCGCGTTGGTTATTGTTTTGGGTGTTTATCCAAAACCAATTTTGCAGCTGTCGGAAGCTTCAGTACAACATTTAATAGAACAGGTAACACAAAAATTAACATCGGTAAACTAAGGAAATGAATATCATCATAACAATAACTGTTACAGCTTTAGTGGTGCTTTACGCAGGTTTGTTTAAAGCTAAAAAAGCGTTATTACCCCTTACCTTACTTGGTTTGCTTGTTTCATTGGGTTTTGTGGCTTCAGGTTGGAACATGGATCAGAGCTATTACGGAATGATGCGGATGGATAATTTTGCCTTGGCATTTACAGGAATTACGGTTCTGGGCACATTGCTTATATTTTTACTGACTCAAAACTACTTTGCCGCGAATAGCGAGAACGTAGCGGAGTATTTTACATTGATACTTTTTGCCCTTGCCGGTATTGTCATCATGGTTTCTTATACGAACATGTCGATGCTGTTTATCGGACTGGAGATCATGTCAGTAAGTTTGTATATCCTGGCGGGGATCCAGAAGCATAATTTTGCCTCTAATGAAGCATCATTAAAATATTTCCTGATGGGGGCATTCTCTACAGGTTTCCTTTTGTTCGGCATTACCCTGGTTTATGGGGCAACAGGATCTTTTGATCTTGCTGTGATCAATCAATATCTGGTCGGGAACTATAAAGCTGTTTCACCGCTGTTCTATCCTGGTATCATATTAATGATGGTCGGACTATGCTTTAAGATTGGTGCAGCACCATTTCACTTCTGGACTCCGGATGTGTATGAAGGTGCGCCAACGCTGATCACAACGTTTATGTCAACCGTTGTTAAGACTGCTGGTTTTGCTGCATTCCTGCGCTTGTTCGCAGATACCTTTGCGCCTTTACATGATTTCTGGATGCCGCCATTGATGGGCATCGTATGTTTAACCTTGCTGATCGGAAACGTAACCGCTTTATTTCAAAAGAGCTTCAAAAGAATGCTGGCTTATTCCAGTATTTCGCACGCCGGATACCTGTTGTTTTCTTTGGTTACTTTAACTGCAAGCTCATCAAACAATGTATTGGTTTATGCTGCTGCTTATACTTTTGCCACCATCATTGCCTTTGCGGTTTTAATTTTGGTGAAGCGGAAAACAGGGGACGATCACTTTGATAATTTTAATGGTCTGGCTAAACGTAATCCGTTTGTAGCGCTGGTATTGACTGTTGCGATGCTTTCGCTGGCAGGTATACCGCTTACTGCAGGTTTTATAGGAAAATACCTGATGTTCTTAAATGTAATGACAGGTTACCATGTATATCTTGTCGCATTTGCTATTTTAAATGCGCTTGTAGGCTTCTACTATTATTTCAGGGTTATTGTGGCCATGTATTTCAAAGAAGGCAACGATACCGAATTACAGACGCCTGTTCAATACCAGCTGGTGCTTGTTTTTTCTGTATTGATTACTATATTTTTGGGAATATATCCGGCGGTAATTTTAAACCTGATATAGTGACTTCTATAGATAATTATTTGTAGTTTTACGAATAATTGAAATATGCACGATTTCTGGAACTCATTACAGCACTTCATTGATCCCGAAAAATTACTTAGAGAAGGTGGTTTTTACGTTGTAATGTTCGTGATATTTGCCGAGACGGGTTTGTTCTTTGGGTTCTTTTTGCCTGGAGACTATCTGTTGTTCCTTGCCGGAATGTTCGTGGCTACGGGTAAATTAGATGTCAATATTTATGTTTTGATTGTAGGACTATGTGTTTCTGCTATTTCGGGCAATTTTGTCGGGTATTGGTTTGGTCGAAAGACGGGGCCGGTACTTTATCACCGGAAAGATTCATTATTCTTTAAGCGTAAGTATTTGAAGGCTGCTGAGGAGTATTACAACAAGCAGGGTGCTTTTGCTTTAATTATGGGTAGATTTGTTCCGATTGTAAGAACTTTTGCACCGATTTTTGCAGGGGTAGTGAGATTAGATTTTAAAAGATTTGCTTTATATAACGTTTCCGGTGCTTTAATTTGGATAGCATCATTAACTTTGCTCGGTTATTTTCTGGGTAAAAAATTTGAAAAAGAGATTAACGATTATTTATTATATATAATTATAGGTTTTATTGTCATTACGACTATACCACTTATCCTCACGTTTGTGAAAAAGAAGGTGATTAAGAATGACAATGATGAATTATCAAATACTGAACAATAAAAATGAGTAAAGACAGTCATCCGTGGCACAGTGTATCTCCAGGCGATAATTTGCCGGAGGTAGTGAATGCAATTATTGAAATCCCTAAAGGGTCAAAAGCTAAATACGAAATCGATAAAGATTCAAATCTGATTAAACTAGACCGCGTTCTATTTTCTTCAGTGATGTATCCTGCAAATTACGGTTTTATCCCGCAAACTTATTGCGATGATAATGACCCGTTAGACATTCTGGTATTATGTTCTGTGGATGTATATCCTATGACCATTATTGAAGCTAAAGTTATTGGTGTAATGCACATGGTTGACAATGGTGAGCAAGATGATAAAATCATCGCGGTAGCTAAAAACGACCAGTCAGTGAACTACATTAACGACCTTGCTGAATTGCCTCCGCATACCATGAAAGAGATCGTGAAGTTCTTCCAGGATTACAAAGCATTAGAGGAAAAGAAAGTAACTATTGAGCATTTATTGGGCGTACGTTACGCACACAAAGTGATTCAGGAAAGTATTGAGCTTTACGACAAGAAGTTTAGAAATCAATCTTAAATGGAAGCATTTAAAATATTTTTTACCTTTTTTCTGGTTGCCCTAAACGGTTTTTTTGTTGCGGCAGAGTTTGCAATAGTAAAAGTGAGGGCTTCTCAGATTGAGATAAAAGCTAAATCTGGTAACCGTGTTGCTAACATCGCAAAGCATATCACCCAGCATCTGGATGGTTATCTTGCAGCAACACAATTGGGAATCACCCTGGCCTCTCTTGGTTTAGGTTGGGTGGGTGAGTCGGTTATGCATAGCATTGTGCACGACCTGCTGATCAATTTCAATCTTTCTGAGGTGTACATCACCTCTATTTCTACCGGTATAGCATTCTTGTTCATTACCGTTATGCATATCGTGTTCGGAGAATTGGCGCCAAAATCAATTGCCATTCAAAGACCGGTAGCTACCACCTTGTTTATTTCCTTACCACTTCAGGCTTTTTATTGGTTATTCAGACCATTTATCTGGGTGCTGAACGGGTTTGCCAACATCATATTGAAGATGTTTGGTATTTCCAATATTAGTGGACACGATTCAGTACACAGTACTGAGGAACTTTACTATTTACTGGATCAGGGAAAGGAAAGTGGTGCGTTGGATACGAACGAACATGAGCTGATTAAAAACGTTTTTGATTTTAATGAGCGCGTAGTAAAAAATATTATGGTTCCGCGAACTAAGATTTCGGGTGTAGAATTGAATACCCCGAAAAAGGAAGTCGTAGAAAAAGTTATAGCGGAAGGATATTCACGTCTGCCAGTATATGATGATATTATTGATAAGATCATCGGTATTGTGCATGCTAAAGATATGCTTCCGTTATTAGCTGATAATAAGGAATGGACTTTGAGTGATATCATTAGAAAGCCTTATTTTGTTCCTGAGACTAAAAAGATCAATGATCTGTTAAGTGAGCTTCAGCAAAAACGCATTCAGATTGCAATTGTAATTGATGAATTCGGAGGAACGGCCGGTATGGTGACCCTTGAGGATATCGTTGAGGAGATTGTAGGTGAGATTCAGGATGAGTATGATGAAGAGAAACCTACTGTTGAGAAGATCTCCGATACTGAATTTATCATCAATGCTTATGCTACTGTTTATGACGTAAATGAGCACCTTCCACATGACCTTCCGGAGGATGAAGATTTTGACACCGTTGGCGGACTGGTTTCACATGCTTTTGGTAAAATACCTGAAGTAGGTGATAGCGAAGAATGCTATGGTTATCTGTTTACTATTTTAAAGAAAACAGAGCAGAACATAGAGACCATAAAGCTGGAATTGGTGATCAATAAAAGTGATGCGATAGACTTACACTAAAACCAAAACAATGCACGTTTTTTATACCCCGGATATCAACTCTAACGAGTATGTTTTAAATGAGGAAGAGAGCAAGCATTGCATCAAAGTACTGCGTTTAGGTGTCGGTGCTATGGTTTACCTGATTGACGGTGTGGGCGGTCTTTATAAGGCTGAGATTACCGGGGAGCATAAAAAACAGGTGACCCTTAGGGTAGTTGAGGCTAAATACGAATACAATAAGCGCAATCATCACCTGCACATCGCAATTGCGCCTACTAAAAATATCGACCGACTGGAGTGGTTCCTTGAAAAGGCTACCGAAATCGGGATAGAAGAAATCACTCCCGTGATCTGCGAGAGATCGGAGCGGAAAATTGTAAAAGAGGATAGGCTGTATAAAGTGATTACATCTGCGGTAAAACAATCTTTGCAGGCTTATCATCCGGTATTAAATCCACAGACTACTTTGTCGGCCTTTTTAAAACAGGAAAACGACAGCGTTAAAATGATTGCACACTGTCTGGATAATGAACCCCGGCAGTTCATTAATCAGGTTACAGAACCAAAGCAGCGTTATACCATTCTTATTGGCCCGGAAGGCGATTTTACGGGCAATGAAATTGAATTGGCTTTGCAGAATGGTTATAAACCTTTAACTTTAGGTAATACACGTTTGAGAACAGAAACAGCCGCATTGGCTGCTTGTTTTGAAGTGAATTATTTAAATCGATGAGGGTAAAATTACTATTACTTCTTTTACTGGTAGTGTTGCAAAGCAGTTTTTGGGTACCCACCTACAAAATAGCGAAGCTGAAGTATAACGGTGGTGGCGATTGGTATGCCAACCGGACTGCCTTACCAAATCTGATTGACTTCTGTAATAAGAACCTGAGGACCAATTTCGCGGCTCAGGAGTCCATCGTAGAGGTGGGAAGCACCGATATCTTTAACTATCCTTTTGTTTATCTTACCGGACATGGTAATGTCGTTTTCAGTACAGCGGAAGCGGGTAATCTACGTAAATATTTAATTGGCGGAGGTTTTCTGCATATCGATGATAATTACGGTCTGGATAAGTTTATCCGTACGGAAATGAAAAAGGTTTTTCCGGAACTCTCGTTTGTAGAGCTACCTCCGAATCACAGTATTTATAATCAGAAATACAAGTTCGCTAACGGATTGCCCAAGATACATGAACATGATGGCAAACCTGCAAAGGGATATGCCTTGGTATGGAAGGGTAGGGTTGTTTGTTTTTACACGTATGAGTGTGATTTAGGCAACGGTTGGGAAGATGCCGGGACTTATCCTGATGATAGCGAAGAAAAGCGAACAAATGCGCTTAAAATGGGTGCAAATTTAATACAGTATGCATTAACACAATAACTATGAATGTAAAAGTAAATGACCGGTACAATTTTGACGTAGAGCTGGCTCCAAAGGGCTTGAAAGTGGATGGTGCGGAATTAGAAATTGATTCAGCTGAGCTGGGTGGCGGACATACACATGTGATATACCAAAACAAATCCTATAACATAGAATTGGTTTCTGAGGATAAGGCAGAAAAGAGAAGTGTGGTAAAGGTAAATGGGACGCTTTATGAGGTGGCTATTGAAGACCAGTACGACTTGCTGCTGAAGCAGCTGGGCTTAGATAATATCAAGGCCAATAAAATGAAAGAGATTAAAGCCCCGATGCCGGGACTGGTGCTTAATGTTGTGGTACAGGAAGGGCAGGAAGTGAATAAAGGTGATAATTTACTGGTATTGGAAGCCATGAAGATGGAGAACATCATTAAATCCCCGGATAGTGGTATAGTTAAAAAGATTCTGATTACTAAAGGGGATAAAGTCGAAAAGAACGAAGTTCTGATACAATTCTCCTAATTGTTTAGGCATAAAAAAAGCGCTGACTCCTATGAATCAGCGCTTTTTTTATGCTTTATATTTTATTTTCCTTTGAAGGCTCTTGGCGGTTTTGATTTAAACTGAGGTTTTCCGCTTGATCTGATCTCCGGGGCACCCAGCATGGTCATTGCGCATCTGAAGCCTATATCAGCAGTAGATTCATCCTGTTGTAAGTATCTTCTTGAAGCAGGGTTAAGCCATAATGCCTGATCGTTCCATGATCCTCCTTTGTATACTCTTGATTTGTCATTGATCAAGGTGATCTCTCCATACAGTTCACTTTGTGGATCCCTGTAGCCCCTTTGATCGGCATAAGTGTTCTTTAAAGAGTCTGCAGGTTTTGCAGCAGCTGCCTGTTTTTCTGCCCAGGTTTGTTTTTTGGCATTCAAGGCATCTGTCATTACCGGTCTGTTGTATTTGTCGATAGCCAGTTTTCCTGTAGTTGCATCAACAATCTTTTTATCCTGGTAGAAGTTACCCCTATATGGGTTAAAGGCATCAGCAGCTTCGAAAGTGTTAGAACGGTATACATCGGCCACCCATTCATTTACGTTTCCAGCCATGTTGTAAAGACCAAAATCATTTGGTGTATACGATCTTACAGCAACAGTTATACTTCCTTTATCATTTAATGAACCACCAACACCCATATAATCACCTTTGGTTCTTTTAAAGTTGGCCAGGATTAATCCTCTGGTGCTTTTCTTTGCTGAGCTCATGCCCAGGCCACTCCATGGATAGATTTTATTATCGTTGATATTTTCGTACTGGGTATTGCCGATCAGACCAAGGGCTGCGTATTCCCACTCAGCTTCTGTTGGCAGACGATATGGTTGTTTTAAAATACCATCTTCCAGTCTGACATTTCTTGTTGCTGCATTTTTGCCAGTTCCTGCTGCTGCATTGGCAGGGTTCAGATCTTTCATTGCTCTTTTGCCTTTATCATCGTGCTGACCACCTAAATAGGTGTCAGTACTAAAAGGACCTGTAGCAGTAGCTGTTGCTGCAGTGTTTGTCTTTCCTTTACCGCCATTTAAGTCTCTGAATGTGGTCATGTAACCACGCTCACGGAGTAACAATTCGTTAACCCTGTCTGTTCTCCACTGACAATATCTTTCTGCCTGCTCCCAACTCACACCAACTACAGGGTAATCCTGATAAGCCGGGTGTCTTAAATAATTACCTACGTAAGGCTCATTATAAGAAAGTGGTTGACGCCAAACCAACGTATCCGGCATCTCGTTGTAATAATATTCGTAATCTTTTGGGAAGTTTGTACGTATCCAGTTTAAGTATTCCAACCAGTTGGTGTTGGAAACCTCAGTTTCATCCATATAAAAAGAAGAAACAGTGGTTTCTCTTTTGTGGTTGTAAGAACTTAATTCTTGTCCCGGTACATTTATGGCACTGCCACTCATTACAAAAACACCACCCTCTATCTCCACCAATCCGGGGCCCGGGCCGCGTTTGTACTTGTTATTTACCGCAAAACCACCGTATTCCTGCTTGTTGTAGGCCATTCCTGTCTTGTCCGAACTACCAGATTTAGATTTACAGGAAACAAAAGAGGCAATAGCAAGAAGGGAAATGAGTGAAAATAAGGATGTTTTTTTCATTTAAAATAGTATAAATCAATCTTTAAGCGTTGTTATCGTTGTACAAGTGTCAATAACCACAACTAACAGTTAAAATTACATAAAAAAAGGTGTATGCTGCAAGAACATATTTAATAAAGTTAAAATAGGGTATTGTTTTAAAACCATTGGTTAATCTTTCAATACTTTGTTTTTAATAAACACTATGTTAACTTGCGTTCGATAATTGATAATTATTTCCAAAGGATGAATTTAGGGAGCCTTGTTAAGATTGCATTTAGTGGGTTTTTCGTGGGCGCAGTTTGTACAGGACTGCATGCTCAGGTAGTGCAACCTGGTACCCAAACAAATGGCAGTCAGTCTAACAATATTGTAACAGCAGTGCCTTTTTTGCTGATTACACCCGATGCCCGTTCGGGAAGTATGGGGGAAGCGGGGGTTGCCGTACAGCCTGATGCGAATGCTATGGCTATCAATCCCTCGAAGCTTGCCTTTCTGGATAAAAAGTATGGTTTTTCTGTTTCTTATAGTCCCTGGTTAAAAAGTCTTGTTCCGGATGTGAGTTTAACTTACGTCAGCGGTTTTTATAAGCCGGATGAAAAGACAACCATTGGTGGCTCTTTGCGGTATTTTAACCTTGGAGAGATACAGCTTACTGATGTAAATCAGCAGGATCTTGGCATTTATAGCCCCAGTGAACTGGCGATCGACGCGACCTATGCAAGGCAGCTTGATGCCTCGTTTTCTTTGGGCACGTCATTAAGGTATATCTATTCTGATCTCACTTCAGGGCAGTTTTCATCGGGGCAGCAGACCAGAGCAGGAAAGGCAGTGGCTGTTGATGTTTCTGCCTATTTTAAAAAGCCGACAATCTTTTTAGGTACAGACGCGATTGTTTCTGCAGGACTTAATATTTCTAATATTGGTACAAAATTGGGTTATTCGGATCGTGGTAATGATTACTTCCTGCCTGCGAACCTCAAAATAGGAGGGGCGTCAACCTTCCTGATTGATGATTTTAATCAGTTTACTTTTGCGCTGGATTTTAATAAGTTACTGGTGCCTACGCAGCCAGTTTACGATACTGATGGAAAGATTGTGGCGGGAAAAGACCCTGATCGTTCGGTGCCCTCAGGTATTTTTGGCTCATTTAGCGATGCCCCCGGTGGTTTTAGTGAGGAAGTAAAAGAAGTAAGTGTTGCTGCCGGAATGGAGTATTGGTATAACCAGCAGTTTGCTTTCAGGGCCGGGTATTTTTATGAAAGTCCCGAAAAAGGCAACAGACGTTACCTTACCCTGGGGGCCGGATTGAAGTATAATGTATTTAATATAGATATTGCCTATTTGGTTGCTAATGCGCAAAAGAGTCCCTTAGCCAATACATTAAGGTTTACACTGTTGTTTAATTTTGGAGAGACCCTGAATTAAGCTCAGCTGATCATGCGCTCTACACATATAACATAATTTGAATATTGATCTGGTTGAATGAAGCCAGCATAAAATAAATAGAATAGAATGAAGATTAAAGTAGGTTTTGGATTTGATGTACACCAGTTGAAAGAGAATCATCCCTTTATTGTGGGTGGGGTTAATCTGGAACATGATCGTGGGGCTTTCGGACATTCAGATGCGGATGTTCTTTTACATGCCATATGTGATGCGTTACTTGGAGCAGCCAATTTAAGGGATATTGGTTATCATTTTAAGAATACTGATCCTCAATGGAAAGGCATCAGTAGCCTGATCCTGTTAAAAGAAAGCGTTAGATTGGTACAGGAGAAGGGCTTTGAGATTGGGAATATTGACGCGATGTTGTGTATCGAAGCGCCTAAAATTAATCCTCATATTCCTACAATGCAGCAAAATATCGCTGAGGCAGCAGGGATCTCTGTAGAGGATATTTCTATAAAGGCTACAACTAATGAGCAAATGGGGTTCATTGGTAGAGAAGAGGGGGTAGTCGCTTATGCGGTGTGTCTGATTCAACGAAGTTAATTGGGGAAAATAACCGTTCTCTTCAACGGCTGCATTAATTGCCCCTGAAGAAGGGGCAAAGAACGCTGAGGCCGTTTCAGAAAAGGTAATTTTCCCTTTCAACGCAATTAACCGTGGTCAGTACTTCAAACTGCGACAATGCTGGTTAATACTAAGGGCCGCAGCTAGTTCTTGAGAAGGTAATTTTCCCTTTCAATGCAATTAATAAAGGTCTAAAAAAACATGGGAATTTTTATCTCTTTTTCTGCACCCTGTCTGGTGTGCAATAACTAAGAAAATTACCTTCTCTGAAACGGCCTCAGCGTTATTCGCTTTTTCAGCGAATCATGCAGCCGATGAAGAGAACGGTTATTTTCTCACTCTTCAAGGTAACCAAACTTACCCTGGTTATAGTCATTAATTGCTTGTTGTATTTCTTCAGGTGTATTCATCAGAAAGGGGCCATACTGAGCTATGGGCTCATTGATCGGCTCACCGCTAAGGATCAATATCACCGTATTTTCCATGGCTTCGATTTCAATCTCTGTGCCTTCGTTTTTAAAGTAAATAAACTGGTCTGTATCAGCTATTTCTGAGCCATTTACTCTAATCTTACCTTCAATGATAACAAATCCGGTATTGTAATCAGCAGGGAAGCTAAGTGATACTTTTCCTCCTTGATTGAGTTTTGCATTGTACACATTAATTGGTGTAAATGTACTTGCTGAACCTTTGACATCCTGATATGATCCTGCAATTACTTCAATGAGACCGGCGTTTTCAGGTAATACATGAGTCGCAATTTCATCATGTTTAATGGCTTGATATTTAGGGGGGCTCATTTTGTCCTTTGCAGGCAAGTTAACCCATAGCTGTACCATTTGGAAATCGCCACCGGTTTTACTGTATTCTGCTTCATGGTACTCTTTGTGGAGTATACCACTTGCTGCAGTCATCCATTGTACATCGCCGGGGTAGATAACTCCACTGTTGCCTGCGCTATCGTGATGCGCTACTGCGCCATGGTAGGCAATGGTAACAGTTTCAAAGCCCCGGTGAGGGTGTACACTCACGCCGCGAGGTTCATTTCTTGCTGAGAATGCTATTTTAGCATTGTAATCGAGCATAAAGAAAGGGCTCATTTTAATTTTATATCCATTTGGAAAAAAATTATGCACCCTAAAGCCATCGCCGACCATATGCGGTGCCGGCGCGTTTAATACGGCCGATACCGGTTTAATATTTGCTTCCATTTGTCTCCTTTCTTTTATGACTGGACGCATTTTGTCTTTTTATGCTTGTTTTACGAATTGTAGTTCACCTAAGATTCTTACTTCTTCACTTACCATTACACCACCGGTTTCCAATGCTGCATTCCATGTTAAGCCGAAATCTGTTCTTTTGATTTTTCCGCTGATGGTAAATCCTGCTTTAGTATTTCCCCATGGATCTGTAGCGATACCGCCAAATTCTACATTTAATTTTACCGGATTCGTTACCCCTTTAATGGTTAAGTTTCCTGTTAAAGTATATTCATCATCTTCTTTAGCGAATGAAGTAGATTCGAAAGTGATTTTAGGGAATTGATCTGCATTAAAAAAGTCTGCACTTTTTAGGTGATTGTCGCGATCTGTATTTGTGGTGTTGATCGATCCGGTCTCTGCTTCAAATTTAACTTTAGCATTTTCAAAATCATCAGATTCACTAGTAAGACTTGCAGTTAAAGCAGTAAAGCTACCGGTTACAGTCGTAATCATTAAGTGTTTTACTTTGAACTGTAATTCGCTGTGTGTTGGGTCTAAAGACCAGTTTGTAGTTGCCATAGTATTGTTGTTTAATTTTATCTTCTAATTAACAACACAAAGTTATGGCGATATGTTTAGGGGCACATTGATGTATGATAAGAAATTGTTAAGGTTTGAAGTGCTTATGTGCCAGGTCCTTGCGAACCCTGCTTAGCGACTCCGGTGTGATGCCCAGATAGGAGGCAATCATCCATTGAGGTACTCTTAAGGTAAGATTTGGGTAAAGTTTTATGAAATTCAGGTAGCGTTCTTCGGCTGTTGCACTGAGCAGCATATTGATACGCTTTTGCATAAAACGAATGGAATTGTTGAGGATGGTGTGGTTTAAGTCGTGCATGCAGGGAACAATTTTCGCTGCATCATTGATGTAATCTTTAGGAATCACTACGGCCTGCGTAGGTTCGATGGCATCAATAAAAAACTCTGATGCTTCATTAAAAAGCATGCCGTTGCGATCAGAAAGCCACCATTGTTCGGGGGCAAACTGTATGATGTGTGTTTTTCCCTTGCTGTCGATAGAGTAGCTGCGCAATAGGCCACTCATTACGAAATAACCATGTGCTGATACTTCTCCTTTCATGAGAATCATCTCATTCTTTTCGAAGTTTTTTATTCTTAGTTTGTCGGAAATAAGTGCAAACTGCTCATCTGTGATGGCTACTTTGTTCTGTAAATAGGCTTTAAACTGTTCCAGCATATAGTTATAGATGAAATCTATTTTTTGTTAGGCTCGATATTGGAGAAATCTACTCCGCATTTACAGTTCGACGCGCAGCCTCCGCTTTTGGGAGATACAGCGCGATAAATGATGCGCCCTACATAGGCTATAGCGGCGGCAAAAAGTAAAATCACTAAAATGGTTTGAATATCCATAACGCAAAAATAATGAGCCCTTTGGCAATCGGAGTCTGTTAAATGTAAATTTAGCTTTCCCCGGCGACAATCCCGCTATGTTTGGATAGATTTAGATTATTATGGAGATGTGATGGAATTTGTGTACGATTTATCACATTGCTTTTAGCTAATCGCTTGATATATCGATAATAAACCTTATCTTTGCGCCAAAAATCATACGCATTTTATGCAAAAAATTAGAAATATAGCTATCATAGCCCACGTTGACCACGGTAAAACTACACTGGTTGATAAGATCTTACACGCTTGTTCAATCTTCCGTGATAATGAGCAGTCGGGGGATTTAATACTTGACAACAATGATCTGGAGCGTGAGCGAGGAATTACCATCGTATCGAAAAACGTTTCCGTACAGTATAAAGATGTAAAGATCAACATTATTGATACGCCTGGTCACGCCGATTTCGGTGGTGAGGTAGAGCGTGTATTGAAAATGGCTGATGGCGTGTTGTTATTGTGTGATGCTTTTGAAGGTGCAATGCCTCAAACTCGTTTCGTAACTCAAAAAGCTTTAGCCTTAGGTTTAAAGCCGATTGTAGTTGTAAATAAGGTAGATAAAGAAAACTGTCGTCCTGAAGAAGTTTATGAGCAAATCTTTGAATTGTTCTTCAACTTAGAGGCTACAGAAGATCAGTTAGACTTCCCTGTAATTTACGGTTCATCTAAACAAGGATGGATGAGTACTGACTGGAAAGTTCCTACTACAGATATTTTTGCATTGTTAGATGCAGTTGTTGCTAATATTCCTGCTGCACCTACAAATGATGGTACTTTACAAATGCAGATCACTTCGTTAGATTATTCATCTTTCGTAGGTCGTATTGCAATTGGACGTGTACACCGTGGTGTGATCAAAGAAAACCAACCGGTTACTTTGATTAAACGTGATGGTAAAATTGTAAAAACAAGAGTAAAAGAATTATACACTTTCGAAGGTCTGGGTAAAATTCGTGCAACTGAAGTTAAATCTGGTGATATCTGTGCTGTTGTAGGTATTGATGGTTTTGATATTGGTGATACTATCGCTGATTTCGAAGCTCCGGAGCAATTGCCTGTTATCAAAATTGATGAGCCTACGATGAACATGTTGTTCACGATCAACAACTCACCATTTTTTGGTAAAGAAGGTAAATTTGTAACTTCTCAGCGTTTGAAAGAGCGTTTGTACAAAGAGATCGAGAAAAATCTTGCGCTTAAAGTTGTAGAAACGGAATCTCCAGATGCTTATTTAGTATACGGAAGGGGTATTCTCCATTTATCAGTATTAATCGAGACTATGCGTCGCGAAGGTTACGAGATTCAGGTTGGTCAGCCACAAGTTATCGTTAAAGAAATTGACGGTAAAAAATGTGAGCCTATTGAAACCTTAATCGTTGATGTACCGGGTGAAGTTGCTGGTAAGGTAATTGAATTGGTAACACAACGTAAAGGTGAGTTATTGATTATGGAGCCAAAAGGTGATTTACAACACTTAGAATTTGATATCCCAGCGCGTGGTATCATTGGCTTAAGAAATAATGTATTAACTGCAACAGGTGGTGAAGCTATCATGGCACACCGTTTCAAATCTTACGAGCCTTGGAAAGGTGTTATTCCTGGTAGATTGAATGGAGTATTGGTTTCTATGGAAAAAGGAAGTACTACTGCTTATTCAATTGATAAATTGCAGGATCGTGGTCGTTTCTTTGTTGATCCGGGAGTTGATATTTACGAAGGTCAGATCCTTGGTGAGCACATCCGTGACAATGATTTAGTAGTTAACATTGTAAAAGGTAAAGCTTTGACTAACATGCGTGCTTCTGGTACTGATGATAGTCAGCGTATTGCTCCGGCAATTAAATTCTCTTTGGAAGAGGCAATGGAGTATATCCAGGCTGATGAGTACATTGAGGTTACACCGCAAAGTATGCGTTTACGTAAAATCCACTTAACTGAGGCTGAACGTAAAATAAAAGGTAAAAACTTCTAAGCGTTTTTAGATTTCGGATTTATTCGATTCATGAATATATTAAGGTGTCCTAAGCAATTAGGGCACCTTTTTTTGTGTTAAAAAAACGGTTTTGGACGGATAGCCGCTGTCTCAACATTCTTCAAAAACACCAATCATATTTACAAAGTTTTAATACATTTGAGCCTGTTAACAACATTAAATATGGAAAATAATAGTTTAAGAGATATTTTTTATCAGCATGATGGTCGCCTGATTCATAAGTGGGATCATTATTTTGAAATTTATGAAAGATACTTCTCTAAATTTAAAGGCAAGAAGGTCAATATTCTTGAGATTGGGATTTCTCATGGTGGCTCGCTGCAGATGTGGAAGAAATATTTTGGTGACGATATCAACATCTTCGCTATGGATATTAATCCGGAATGTAAGCAGTTCGAAGATGAAAACACTAAAGTGTTTATCGGTTCTCAAAGTGATCCGAAATTCTTAAGTAAGGTTATCGAGGAGTTGCCTGATCTGGATATTGTTATTGATGATGGCGGGCATACCATGATACAACAAAAGGTTTCATTTGAAATGTTATATTTAAAAGTTAAGGAAGGCGGCGTATATCTGGTTGAAGATACACACACTTCTTACTGGTATGAATTCCATGGTGGTTTAAAGAAGCCTAGTACCTTTATTGAATATTCGAAGAACCTCATTGATTCTTTATACAGGGATCATATCCTGAAGCAGGATAAGCTGATTTTAAATGAAATCACAGATCACATCAATTGTATTTCTTTCTTTGATAGTATAGTTGTCTTTGAAAAACTAAAACGTCCAAATGCTTTTCACATCAGAAAGGGTAAAAAAGTGATTGCACCTTATACTCCGCCTGAATTGAAAAAAGAATCCTTATGGATGAAAATCAAAGGCAGACTTTTTGGAAGGCCTGAGAATAAATTCATTACCAATGATAAGGGGAATTTAAACTAGCTTTATTTAGTTTCTCCTTTTAGATATTTGTTTGCCAGGTTGTTTATTAAATTATTGATATCTTCAGATAAGCGTAAGTAATAGGCTGTTCCACAAAACAACATCGTAATCAACCCTGCGCGAAGGATACTATCTAAGATAAAGTTGGAGAAAGAAGGTATTGCATTTACGATCACGTAAACGGCAATACCTGTAATTATCGTTAAGGGAGTTTTGTAAGAAAATGGCTGCATTTTAAAAACGAGAAGGATAAACAAATATCTCGATAAATTGAAAATGAGTAAGGTAAAAGCGGAAGCAATGGCCGCACCTGTTATTCCATAACGCGGAATAAGAATTAGATTGGCTATGATAGTCACAACTATTATTGCGAGGCTGAAGTAAGACTCGTATTTATAAAATTTAGATGTGGCCACAATCACACCATTTACTCCTGTGGATGCTTCTATCAAATAACCAATGCCAATAAAAAAGATTACATATTGTCCGGAGTCGTATGCGGCAGGTAATATGTGATAGATGTTATGGATATTGGCCCAGATCAATAAAAATAAGAACAAGGTAGCAATCAGTTGGTTGATACAGCTTTTTTTATAAATAGACTTGATTTCCTGTATATTTTCATTTTTCCATGCTTCGGCAATAACCGTGTAAGTGATACTGTATAAGGAACGTGCAGGCAAGCTGATAATGGTTCCAATTGTAAAAGCTAAAGTATAAACCCCCGTGCTTGTTAAACCAAATTCTTCATTGATCATATACCTATCAATATTTTGGATAACAAATGGAGCCGTGCCGGTTAGAATTCCAAAAAAGCAGAGATGAATGATTTGTTTTCTAAGAGGTTTGTCAATAAACTCAAAATTTAGCCGAAATGACAATTGATTTCGCTTATGTAAGCGATAAACGATCATTCCTGTTGGAATGCTGTTGACAATCAGCCAAACCCACATAAAGGTTTCAAAATTCACGGAATTAATCAATAGCAGCAACAATGCCCCCAATACTAATAAGCGGTTGGTAAATTCCTTTAAAACCTTACCCATGGTTGTATCGTATTGCATTCTGGAATACAGTTCAAGAATGTTGAAAACCATGGTAAAGAACGTTAAAGGGATGAGTTGCCAGTAATAGGTAGCAAATAAGTTATTCTGATCATTCTTTTCTTGTACAATCTGATCCTTTAAGAAGTATGC
The DNA here is from genome assembly GCF_900176505.1 of Pedobacter nyackensis. Taxonomy (GTDB): domain Bacteria; phylum Bacteroidota; class Bacteroidia; order Sphingobacteriales; family Sphingobacteriaceae; genus Pedobacter; species Pedobacter nyackensis. The sequence goes on from NZ_FWYB01000010.1 coordinate 131,789, forward strand.
TGCAATACAAAATAGCACAAAACCAGAAATAGAAATCAGGAATGCCAAACCGAGGTAGCCATTATCGTGGTTTTCGGGATTACGGAAGTAAGGAAAAACCCTGGCAGTAGCATTAAACCCAAGGACAGATACTTGAGCAAATAGGACGGAAAATGTAGTTAGTAAGCCAATTAAGCCAACTTGTTCGGGACTTAATACATGGGGCTGTATGAGGTAAGCTGAGAAAAAGCCTATTAAAACGCCGAGATATGAGTAAAAGGTTCCTTTTATTGTTTGTTGCTGAATAATGCCCATCCGTTAATAGATCGTTTTTTATTTATATTGTAATATGTGCGTATATGTTGTAAACTTGCATGGATAAGATGGCAAAGATAACATATAATATTTGTGTGTTAATTGTTACCTATAGCAATAGGTGGCAATTTTTAGAACAGGTGCTGAAGGGTGTTACTGCCCTCGAAAACGTAACAGATGTTATAGTGGTAGATAATGCTTCTACTTATAGCGTTGCGCAAAATTGTGCATTATTACAAGATGCACGGATTAAGGTCATTACCAATACGGAGAATCTAGGCTCAGCCGGGGGATATAAGGCCGGATTGGAATACTTTATGAAGCAGACTGAAGCCAACTTTGTCTGGCTGCTGGATGATGATAATCTTCCTGTCCCTGAGGCACTTGAAAAACTTACTGAAATATGGCCTACAATTCCTGCCGCTGATCACCAGAAGGCTTTGTTTTCGCTCCGCCCGGATAGAAGGCAGCATGTCAGGGTTGCGCAGGGCGAGGATGCGAACCGGTTTTTTCTGGTCAGGAATAGTTTTATGGGCTTTAACTTGTTCAGAATCCCTGTTAATCAATATTATAAACTTCGGGAGAAATTCATCAAGCCTGGCCCTGTAAGGGAAAAGGCACCGATGCCTTACGCACCTTATGGAGGTATGTTTTTTCACAAAGAGCTGGTGAATTTGATTGGCTATCCTGAAGCGGAGTTTTTTGTTTATGCAGATGATTCTGAATATACCTACCGGATGACTGAAAAAGGGGCTACGATATGGCTCATTCCCTCCAGTCAGATTACCGATATTGATAAATCTTATGGTATTAAATACGTGAAGAAGGTATGGCGCTCTATATATTTAGATTTATGGAATTTCCGGACTTACTACCAGGTAAGGAATAGTGTTTATTTTTACGACCGGGTTAATGTCAGCAATAGTGTCATTTACGGGTTGAACAAATGGCTTTTTTTAAAGGGGCAATGGATCATCAGTAAGCTGACCGGCAAAGAGGAGAATTACAAAAAGCTTTTAATTGCTATCAAGGATGGACTTTCCGCTAAGCTGGGCATGGTAAATCCAGAAAAATATAGTTAGATTTGGTTGTACAATTTCATAGGTTTTACCAGCGTTTATAGTATAATTATTTAACCCATTGCAAATGCAAAAATTTGCCCCTATAGCCCTTTTCGTTTATAACCGTCCTGAGCACACGCGCAGAACACTTAACTTTCTTCAAAAGAATGATCTGGCTGAAGAATCCAGGTTGTTTATATTTTCTGATGGTGCCCGTAGTGGTGAAGAAGATAATGTGAAGGCGGTTAGAGATCTGGCGCATAGCATCACCGGATTTAAATCTGTTGAAGTCGTAGAACGGGAACGTAATTATGGACTGGCCAATTCAGTGATTGACGGGGTTAGCAGATTATGCAAGGAATATGGCAGAGCGATAGTATTGGAAGATGATGTATTGAGTTCGCCCTTTACGCTTCAGTATTTTAATGATGCTTTAACAAAATATAATGATGTGGAGAAGGTGATGCATGTAACTGCTTATATGTACCCGATTCCTCATGAACAATTGCCGGAAACATTCTTTCTAAGAATCGCCAGCAGTCAGGCTTGGGCTACCTGGGACAGGGCATGGAAAAACTTTGAACCGGATATTGACAAGCTCATTGCAAGATTTGATGAGCGGTCGAAACATCAGTTTGAGCTCGAAGGAGGTATGAATTTTTGGAAGCACATGATGGAGTTTAAGCATGGGAGAAATAATTCATGGGCCATCAGGTGGTATGCATCCGTATTTTTAAACAAAGGACTTTCCGTAAACCCAGCGCTATCGTTGATAGAGAATATTGGTCATGACGGTTCAGGAGTTCACTCTGGAGTGAGTACGATATATAAGGGGGCGATCAATAATTTCAGGATTACTAAATTTCCAGAACAGCTGGAAGAATATAAGCCCGGTTATCAGGCGGTAAGACACTTCCTGAAACACCGCAAAGGGACTTATCTGCAGCGGGGGCTGCGTTATTTGAATCATGTATTTACAAAATTGACAATGAAACGCGCATAGCGTATAAAGGAGGTACTGATTGAAGGTAATACATCTGAATACATACGAAGGAAACGGTGGAGCAGGCAGGGCTTGTTTAAGGTTAAGTGATGCGCTTAATGCCGGTGGAGTGTCGTCGAAAGTAATGGTGTATTTTCAGTTTAAAGAAAGCACTAAGACCGGGACATTCAGTAAAAGTCCTTTTCAAAAAGCAAAAGCAATTTTCAATATTCTTGCGGAACGGTATTTATCTAAAGCTGTTTCGAAAGCAGTAAAAACGCCTTTCTCTGTCCAATGGTTTGGACGATCGGTGATTAAACACCCAGCGGTAAAGGAGGCAGACATCATCCATTTACATTGGATAAATCATGGCTTTCTTTCTCCTAAGTTTCTGGCTCAGCTTGATGAGCTTGAAAAGCCAATAGTGTGGACATTTCACGATAGTAATGCTTTTACAGGAGGCTGCCATGTGCGGTATGAATGCGAAAATTATCATAAAGAATGTGGCTTTTGTCCGCTACTTCGTTTTAGTGGAAAGAATGATCTCTCACACAGCAACTGGTTGCGCAAGAAGAAGGCTTATTCTGAGCTGAATTGTCATATCGTTGCGCCAAGCAACTGGATGGCCAATTCTGTTAAATTGAGTAGTTTAATGGGCTTTAGGGAGGTTACAGTAATCCCGAATACCATCGAAACGAATGTGTTTAAGCCTTACGTAAAGTCGGAGGCGAAAAAGATGTTAAAGATTAACCCGGATAAGTTTGTCATGATGAGTGGCTTTATGCCTTCAAAGAACGACAAACATAAGGGGACGGCCTATCTTATTGATGCCTTGAACGACCTGGCTACAAGACCAGGTATTGTTAAAGAAAATATTGAGTTGGTTATATTCGGGAATAAGGAAAATGTTGATATGCCTGAATTTCCATTTAAAACGACTTTCCTGGGTTCTATAAATAATGATGAGCACCTTGCCAAGTGTTATTCGGCCGCAGATGTGTTTATTGCTCCCTCACTGGAAGATAATTTACCAAACACGGTTATGGAGAGTCTTTCCTGTGCAACGCCGGTAGTGGCCTTTAAAACGGGTGGTATTCCTGATATGGTAAAACACCTGGAAAATGGGTATCTGGCCGAGTATAAATCGTCTGAAGATCTGGCTACAGGAATAGAGTGGTTGTATCATGATGAAAATGCGCCTGATATTCAAAAGGAAGCGCGCAGATCAATATTAATTCATTTCTCTGAGGCTGTTATTGCAGAAAAACACTTATTATTGTATCAATCTCTTATTGATCTCCAACCGAAATAAATAGTTTTTAAGCCCCATGCAACCAAAGTTAAGCGTTATCACTATCGTTTATAATAATGTAAAGGATATTGAGCGTACCATGCTTTCTGTTCTGAATCAGACCTATCCTAATATCGAATATATCATTATTGATGGTGCGTCGAAAGATGGGACAAAGGATATCATTTATAACTATAAGTCGAGATTAGCACAGTTTATTTCTGAGCCAGACAAGGGTATTTACGATGCCATGAATAAGGGACTTTCGCTGGCAACCGGTGATTATGTCTTGTTTATGAACTCAGGGGACGAAATTTATGGCCCTGAAACAGTTACTGAGGTATTTGGATCCGCAGATTCGGCTGATATCTATTACGGTGAGACGGAAATGTATGATGAGCAATGGCAAAGTTTGGGTCAGAGACGGCATCGCGCTCCTGAGCATTTCAATTGGAAGAGTTTCAGACACGGTATGAGCGTCAGTCATCAGGCTATATATGTAAAACGCAGCATTGCAGGTCCATTTGATCTGCAGTATAAATTCAGTGCAGATATAGACTGGATTATCCGCGCCGCAAAAAATGCCTCCAGCATCGTCAATACGCATAGTTATGTGGCTAAATATCTTGTTGGTGGTGTCTCAAAGAAGAAACATCTGGAGAGTTTAAAGGAACGTTTCAAGATATTCACCAAGTATTATGGTTTGGTCCCAAACCTGTTTAATCATGTTTTTATTGCCTTAAACCTTGCGCAATATTATATTCGTCACCGCAAAACGAATGACTGATACGATGGCTCAGAAAAAAAATATTGATTCTTTACAACTGTTAAGAGCTATTGCTGTTAGTCTGGTTATATTGCTCCATGCGGGGTCAAATGGTACAACAAAATTTGCTGCTGCCAACCCAATTGGCTCGTTTTATCATTTAGAAACATGGGGTGCGATTGGTGTGGATTTGTTTTTTGCGATAAGCGGTTTTATCATGACGATCGTGATGCCTGCGTATCTTAAACCGGGTGGTTGGAAGACCTTTTTTGTAAAAAGGGCGGTAAGGATACTTCCTCTATATTATTTACTGTCAGCATTGCTGGTTTTTACCACTGTTTTCATACATCATCAGGCTTTGAATATTGAGAGTGTGGTTAAAACATTGATTTTCTTTCCATTATTTGATAGCAAAACCATCGTTTCACCTTTGATGGGGGTAGGGTGGTCTTTATCGTACGAGATCTATTTCTATACTTTAATTGGCATGCTGTTGATTTTCAAAAAAGATCTTTACAGGAGGATGCTACTTTTGATAGTGGTATTAAGTATAGCGGGCTTGCTTATTCCTACAGAAATTCCTTTGCTGAAGTTTTTGACCAGTCCTATCTTACTGGAATTCGGATTCGGTATTGTTTGCGGGTTGGTGTATCAGAAGTTCAATAAGCTTGAGCTTTTGCCATCCCAAAAAAAAGCGATCTCGGTGGGGCTTTTACTAACCGGTCTGGTTTTGATGTGTGCAACCATATTTGTAAGGCCTGATTTCGACTTACACTCCATTACTTTGGTTCAGAATGTAAATGAAAAAGCCTTTTATCGCGCATTGCTCTGGGGCTTACCATCGGCTATATTTATGTTGGGCACCATTCTTACCATGCAGTCATTTCATAAACGGACTCCTGCTGCGTGTGTGCTGTCTGGGGATGCTTCTTACTCTGCCTATTTGATCCATACAAAGGTATATCTGATGTTTGCTTATGTATTTAAGTACCTGTCGCTGGGACCGGTACTTTATTTAATCATCATTGTTCCTGCCTGTTTAATGGTAAGCATTGTTTTTTACCGACTGGTAGAAAAGCCTTTAATCAAGATTTTTACGAGACCTAAAAAAGCAGTAGCAATTCTTCCAGGCTAGTAATTTCCGATTCTACATCGTATGGTTTCTCTTTTTTAAGCGGATTAAAATAAATGGCTTTAATCCCAAAGTCTTGTGCGCCTCGTATATCGGCCTCCAGGCTGTCGCCTATCATAACGCTTTCGTGTTTCTCGGCTGCCGCTTTATTTAAAGCATATTCAAAAATAGCTTTATGTGGTTTGTTTACGCCTACATCTTCGGAAATGATGACATTGCGGAAATATGGGTTTAAGCCTGATACATCCATTTTGGTCAGGGTAGTTTCCTTAAATCCATTGGAAATGATGTGAAGGCTGTACTTTTCGTAAAGATAGGTCAGCACCTTCTCTGAGCCAAGGAACAGGTGTGTTTTGGTTGGACTAATACGGACATAGTCTTCCTCAAATTGAGTGGGGATTTTATCAGGTCTTACACCGAGTTGTCTGAATGTTTTATGGAAGCGTTCAGATCTGAGTTGTTCTTTGGTGATTTTGCCTACATGGTATTCTGCCCAGAGGCGATGATTGTTTTCTGTATAGGTAGCAATAAACTCTTCGCGGGAATTGACGCCCAGCTTTTCAAGTTCATACAATTGATAAAGCTCTTTTAATGTTTCTTCAGCATTCCGATCAAAGTCCCAGATGGTATGGTCCAGATCGAAGAAGATATGTTTGATCATTTGTTTAATATTTTAAAAGGCGGCAGGTATTGTCAAAGAGAGAATTTGCTAAATCTTAACTCCGTAAGCAAGGTCTCCGGCATCACCTAGTCCGGGCACAATGTACGATTTACTCGTCATTTCCTCATCAATTGAGCCCAGCCATAATTTTGCTTTTGGCAGATTTGCTTTTACATGTCTTACGCCTTCAGAACTGGCAATGGCTGACACGATATGTAGTTCTTTGACTTTGTATCTGCCCATCAGTTCTTTACAGCAGAGTACCATACTCATGCCTGTGGCCAGCATTGGATCGGCCATGATGACAATTCTGTCGGTCAGGTCTGGCGATGAAACATATTCTATTGCGATTTCAAAGTGACCAGTTTTATGCATTTTACGATAGGCAGCAACAAATGCACATTCCGCACGGTCAAATACATTGAGCATACCCTGGTGCATGGGGATTCCGGCTCGGGTAATGGTGGCCAGTACGGGTTGTTCTGTTAGTTGTGCTGTTTTGGCAATGCCTAAAGGAGTCTGTGTTTCTGTTTGTTGAAAACTGAGTGTTTTACTGATTTCGAAGGCGAAAAATGTCCCCAACCGTTCCATGTTGGTACGGAAACGCATTGCATCTTTTTGAATATCCTTATCTCTGATCTCAGCGATAAAAACATTTGCAATTGAATTGGTTTTACTGAGGTCGAATATCATTATATAAAGATAAAAAATAAAAATCACCATTAACCAATTTCACACTATCTATAAGTTCATTTATCTGTAATAATAATTCCTGGCTCGTCTTATTGTTTAGCAGTGCGATGTCTGTTGCAGCCACAGGATGTAAGAGCAGCTGAGTTTTCTTTTCGAGTTGTAAATCGTACCAATAAAAAGGGATGCTGGTGCCTGCTCTGAATCCTGGGTAATCGTTGTAGTACATGCTGTAATCGTTTTTTGCTATAGTATTTGCCAGTTTAATATAGCTTTTAGGCATTTTCATCTTTGCATCAAAGTGATGTTTGCCTTGTAGATTTGGAATGGAGAAACCGGGTTTTTGTATGAATCCGAATCGTTTCATATCGGCGAGAATCATATTGATTCCTGCAATTTTTTCTTCATGTCGTGTTAGCTTTTTAACCATAAAGGCCTTGATGGTGGAAATGGTTTTAGCTACAAGGTTTTTGCCGATGGTTGTTGTTGGGTGGCTGGAGTAAACAGGGTTGAAAGAAAAATGTCTCTTACCAAACCACAGGGAAGGGAAGTGCTTTAGCAGGATGTTCTTCAGGATCAGGGCCCAGCTGTCTATTATAGGTAATTTTAAGATTTTCAGCTGATGTTGTAAACTGGTCTCGTAGGGATGAAGGTAATTTTTGCTGGTTTTGTGGAGGTATTCCTCGTACCTGCTTAGAAAATAAAAGGAAGCAGCAAACACATCGAAGGGCATTGTACTGTTTCCTACCGCAAATGGAACTTTGGTTTCTCCGAAAATTGTTGTTTTAATATGCTGGCGGCTTACTCTATGTTCAAGCAACAGGTTTGTGCTTTTAAAAAACAGCTCAGTATCAATTGGCTGAGGGGCATAACTGAATTTTGGAAGATTTGACCCGGCAAACTCTTCTACATGTGTAGTGAACCCGATTTCGGTCTTTAGGACATCGTTAAATATAAAGCTGAAGATATACTTTATGCGCGGGGTAAGCAGCGGGGTGTAAACCAAGAGTTTCATAAAAGAATTGTTTTAATCATGTAGGATTCATAAGTATAAATTTACCATATAAATGTTCAAATCACAGGGCTTTGAAAATATTCCTATCTTTGATAGTTAAGATTCTTCAGATTGAAGGACCTATCTTATAATAAAATTTGCGGATGAAATTTAATATTGTTTCCGATTACAAACCTACAGGAGATCAGCCAAATGCTATTAAACAATTGGTGGAAGGTGTGAATAATGATGAACATTATCAAACCCTGCTTGGGGTAACCGGATCTGGAAAAACGTTTACTGTTGCAAACGTAATTCAGCAAACCCAAAAGCCGACTTTAATATTAAGTCATAACAAAACCCTGGCGGCTCAGTTGTATGGGGAGTTTAAGCAGTTTTTTCCGGAAAACGCGGTCAACTATTTTGTTTCTTATTACGATTACTACCAGCCTGAGGCTTTTATGCCCAGCACCAATACCTATATAGAAAAAGATCTGAGCATTAACGAAGAGATTGAAAAGCTACGATTACGTACTACGTCGGCATTAATGTCTGGGCGCAGAGATGTCATTGTGGTCTCTTCTATTTCCTGCATTTATGGTATGGGAAATCCGGAAGATTTTTCAAGGTCTGTGTTCCGTTTTTCAGTGGGAACGAGGATTTCAAGAAATTCCTTTTTACACAGTCTTGTCGAGATTCTATATGCGCGTACCACCAATGATTTTAAGCGGGGAACGTTTAGGGTTAAGGGAGATACAGTGGATATTTTTCCGGCATATCTGGATAGTGCTTATCGCATCTCTTTTTTTGGGGACGATATTGAAGAGCTGACTGTGATCGATCCGGTAACCGGAAAAACACTGGAGAAGCTGGAAGATATGGCGATTTATCCGGCTAATTTGTTTGTGACGCCTAAGGATCGGTTTACTTCATCTATTTGGGGTATACAGGAAGAGCTTGAGCTTCGTAAAAACCAGTTGCTTGGTGATGGACACTCACTGGAAGCAAAAAGACTGGAAGAGCGCGTGAACTTTGATATAGAGATGATGAAAGAGCTGGGGTATTGCTCAGGAATTGAGAACTACTCACGCTTTTTTGATGGTCGCACACCGGGGATGCGTCCCTTCTGTTTACTGGATTACTTCCCGGATGACTATTTAATGGTGATTGACGAAAGTCACGTTACTGTACCGCAAATTAGAGCAATGTATGGCGGCGACCGGTCGCGCAAGATGTCATTGGTTGAATATGGTTTCCGTTTGCCTTCGGCATTGGATAACAGGCCACTTAATTTTGACGAATTTGAGGCCCTTGCGCCGCAAACAATTTACGTAAGTGCAACACCTGCAGATTATGAGTTACAGAAGTCAGAAGGTGTTGTAATTGAACAGGTAATCAGACCTACCGGATTGCTCGATCCTTTGATCGAAGTTCGCCCGGCAGTTAATCAGGTTGATGATTTACTGGATGAAATTGATAAGACCATAAAAATGGGCGACAGGATATTGGTGACTACGCTGACGAAGCGGATGGCCGAGGAGCTGACCAAGTATATGGACAGGTTAAATATCAAATGTCGTTACATTCATTCGGAGGTTAAAACGCTGGAACGGGTGGAGATTTTGCGGGGATTACGTTTAGGTGAGTTTGATGTACTGATCGGGATTAACTTATTGCGGGAAGGATTGGACTTACCGGAGGTGTCACTGGTGGCTATTTTGGATGCTGATAAGGAAGGTTTCCTGCGCTCTGACCGTGCCTTGATTCAAACCATAGGTAGGGCTGCAAGAAATGACAGAGGAAGAGTGATCATGTATGCCGATAGGATTACGGACTCTATGGAACGTACCATAGAGGAAACAAACCGACGCCGCGAAAAACAGATCGCTTACAACCTTGAAAATGGTATTGTACCCAAAACAGTAGGCAAAAGTCGTGAAGCCATTCTGGAGCAGACTTCAGTACTGGATTTCTCTTCGGGTGAAGCAAAGCGCGCGAAAGCTTATATTGAGGTAGATGAGGTAAGTATGGCTGCAGATCCGATTGTTCAATACATGACTAAAGCAGAAATGCAGAAATCAATTGATAAAACGAAGAAGGAAATGAATAAGGCAGCAAAGGATATGGACTTTCTATTGGCCGCCAGGTTGCGTGATGAGATGTTTGCCATGGAAAAAATGTTTGAAGAAAGATTTGCTAAGTCGTAAGTTTGCAGGATGGACGGAAAGAGCAGAAAAGACATATACCCGGGTTTGGAAGTTGATATCATCCTGAAAAAGGATCAGCGCAGTGGAAAACTAACAAGGGGCATTGTTGCCAATTTACTTACTTCGGCAGCATTTCATTCCCGTGGGATTAAAGTGAGGCTTGAAGACGGACAAATAGGCAGGGTTGCGGCTGTTGTAGATGACAATTAAGCCGATGGTATTGTAATTGCTATGTAATAAACAGATTGGCGCTGTAATATTGAGATTTTAACGCCGTCTATGTTATAAATATTAAAATAATAAAATGGGATTTTTCATAAAATTCATAATAGTCAGCTTATTGATATTCTATATCATACGCATCATCTTGCGTTTGGTTTTTCCTGTTGTGTTAAGAAACATGTTTAGCAAGGTACAGCAGCAGGCCGGGAATCAGGCAAGACAACAAGATACAAAACCCGAGGGGTCTATTTCAATCGACTATGTTCCGCCGACCGCTAAAACTGGTAAGACGGACAAATTGGGTGATTTTGTAGACTATGAAGAGGTAAAATAGCCGCTTTTTATTCCAATAAAGATTTTTTTTAAAAAAGTTGTTCTAGACAGATAAAAATAAATCATTTTATCTAAGTTTGGGGTTAGTTTAATCTTAGACAAACCTTAATGAATAACTGGTTAAAAGCGAATGGCATTCATCTGGCCATAATTGGATTTTTTGTAATCATCTGTTTTGTGTATTTCAGCCCTGTATTACAAGGCAAAGCTCCGGCACAGGATGACGTTTTGCAGGCGAAAGCCATGCAAAAGGAAATTATGGAGTACAAGGACAAAGATGGTAAGGCCCCTTTATGGACCAACCAAATGTTTGGTGGTATGCCTGCTTATCAGATTTGGGCACAGTATGCTTATAATGGAGCTACCTATGGCCTTAAACTTATTTTAAATGTATTCCCTAGTCCTGTAGGCACAGTTTTGCTGTTGTTATCGGGGGCTTATTTTTTATTCATTGTCTTACGTATAAATCCATGGCTGGCTGCAGCAGGTGCGATAGCATTTGCTTTCACTACCTATAATTTTGTATTGATTGCAGCAGGACATAACAATAAAGTTCTGGCAATTGGTTTCTTTGCGCCAATTATTGCCGGGTTTATTTTAACCCTTCGCGGTAAATACTGGATTGGGGGAAGCTTGACTGCATTGTTCCTCGCTTTGCTGATCAGGGCAAATCACGTACAAATGGCCTATTACCTGTTTCTGTCTGTCCTTATTTTTATGGGCATAGAGCTTTATCAGGCATATAAAACAAAAACATTACCTGCGTTAGGGAAAGCAGTAGGCTATTTAACTGCGGCACTGGTTTTAGCCGTTATGGTGAATGCAAGTGTATTGTGGACTACCGCAGAGTATGCAAAGGAAACGATCAGAGGAAAATCTAATTTAACCAGCGCGGCTTCGGATGGTGGCGATAGTAATGCTAAAGCGAAAGAGTATGCTTATGGCTGGAGCCAGGGTATTGGTGAAAGTTTTACTTTTCTTATTCCTGACCTGTATGGTGGAGCGACCAGTATAAATGAATTGGTTAAACCGGAAAGCCATATGTATAAAGCTATTTCGGAAGTGACAGGTGGTGACCCGGCTCAAACTACCCAGGCAATCCAGCAACTGGCGCAGAACTTAAATATGCAACAGTACTGGGGTGAAAAACCAGGGACTTCTGGCGGCTATTATTTTGGTGCTATTATTTGCTTCCTCTTTGTATTCGGGTTGTTTATTGTAAGAAGTCATTTGAAATGGTGGATTTTAGCAACGACAGTATTGTTTATCTTGTTGTCATTTGGTAAAAACTTCCCACTGATCTCAGATCTGTTTTTTGATTACTTCCCATTGTACAATAAATTCAGAGCGGTTGAATCTATATTAGCTGTGGTTGGACTGATGGTTCCATTGCTTGCTATCCTTGCTGTTAAAGAGGCACAGGATGGAAACACTGATCAGAAAGTCCTGATTCAGAAGTTGAAATGGTCTGCCGGTATTACAGGTGGTTTTGCACTGATTGTTGCCATTGTACCAACTTTGTTCTTTAGTTTTAAGACCGCAAATCATCAGGAAATTGTTCAAGCACTAACGCAGACCTTGCAAAATAATACTGCACTTGCCCATAAAATTGCCAATGCACTTATTGAAGATAGGATCGCTATTGGTCGTGCTGATGCGATTCGCTCTTTTATTTTTATAGCTATAGGATTTACCTTAATCTGGGCATTCCTTACTAAAAAGATGACTGCCCAAGTGGCCTTCGGTTTATTAGCTTTTGCAGTATTGTTTGATATGTGGCAGGTAGATCGCCGTTATTTGAACAATAGTAATTTTGCTTCTAAAAGTGATTTAGCTAGTCATTTTGAGCCAAGGGATGTAGATAATTTTATCATAGCGGATAAGGATCCTGATTTCAGGGTACTGGATCTGACTGGTAATACTTTCTCAAATGCAAGTGCTTCAGCCTTTCATAAAACGATTGGTGGGTATCATGCTGCTAAATTAAAACGTTATCAGGAGCTGATTGAAAAACAGTTTTCTAAAAGCATTAATCAGGATGCATTGGATATGTTGAATACCAAATACATCATTACACAAGACCAGCAAAATGGGTCTTACAAAATGCAGCGTAATGCTACAGCGGCAGGTAATGCCTGGATTGTGCCGAAGGTTCAGTTTGCAAAAGATGCTGACGAGGAAATGACGGCTATCAGTAGTTTTGATCCGAAGCAAGAGGCAATTGTTGATGTAAGGTACAAGTCTATGATTGATGAGAAACGTTTAGGCCCTGGTACTGGTGCAATAATTAAGCTGGAAAGCTATCATCCGGATCACCTGGTTTATTCATTCAGTGCTGCAACAGATGTGATCGCTGTGTTCTCTGAAATTTATTACGACAAAGGATGGAACATGTACGTTGACGGTGTTGAGAAGCCGTATTTTAGAGCTGATTATGTATTGCGTGCTGCACAACTTGAAGCGGGTAACCATAAGGTAGAGTTCAAGTTCGAACCGGTGTCGTATTACATGGGCGAGAAAATCTCTTTGGCGGGTTCAATATTATTGGTTGCAGGTCTTGGCTTTGCATTCTATTCAGAAAATAAAAAGAAAAAAGCTGCTTAATCTTTGAGTTAAGAAGAGCGTTTAAGTTTTTCTCAAAATATAAGAGGGTGTATCATTAGAGAATGAGCACCCTTTTTTTGTTTGTATACGCTATGTTAACACTTAACAGTTACTTAACATCAGGTTAATCATGAGCTTGCAAATTTGTAATGTAAAATAGTATTTGCAATACATGTCTAAACGAGAAGTTGAAATTGCTGTAATTTCTGATGTACACCTGGGTACTTATGGCTGTCACGCTAAAGAATTATTGAAGTACCTCAAAAGTATCAAACCTAAAATGCTGGTTTTAAATGGAGATATCATAGATATCTGGCAGTTTAGTAAAAGGTATTGGCCAGAATCCCATATGAAAGTAGTGAGGAAGCTGATGAAATTTGTAGTTGAGGGTGTTCCGGTTTATTATCTGACCGGTAACCACGATGAGCTGCTGCGGAAATTTGCTGATATGCATATGGGGGCATTTCACCTGCAGAATAAACTGATCGTAGAGGTAGACGGTAAAAAGGCCTGGTTCTTTCATGGGGATGTGTTTGATGTAACTATGCAACATTCTAAATGGCTGGCTAAATTGGGCGCTGTAGGTTATGATACTTTAATCCTGATCAACAGTTTTGTGAATTGGTGTTTGTCGTTGATGGGACAGGAAAAAATGAGTTTTTCAAAAAAAATCAAGGCAAAGTTTAAGGATGCCGTGAAATTCATCAATGGCTTTGAAGAAACTGCTGCTGAACTCGCCGCTGAGAAGGGCTATGAATACGTAGTTTGTGGGCATATTCATCAACCCGAAATGAGAACAATTGTTACAGAAAATGGTGAGGTAACTTATTTGAATAGTGGTGATTGGGTTGAAAATCTTACTGCTCTTGAATACTATGACAAGTCATGGAAGGTCTTTAAATATGAGCAGAAGGACTTTGAAAAAGATGAGGTGGAGGAAGGTGATTTGTCGGACGGTGAAGATCTGCATGGCAAACTCAATATCCATACACTATTGCAAAAGATTAAATTAGAAATTGTCTAATGCTTAAAATTTACTGATATTCGGTGCGAATGAAGATACTTTACGCCATACAGGGGACAGGCAATGGACATATTAGTCGGGCGAGGGAGATTGTGCCCTTATTACAAAAGTATGGGGATGTTGATTTACTGATCAGCGGTACGCAGGCCGACGTTAAACTGGTACAGGAAGTAAAGTATCAGTTGCATGGCTTTAGTTTCGTTTTTGGTAAGAAGGGTGGGGTGAACCACTACGAAACCTGGAAAACAATGAACCTGCCGCGTTTTGTAAAAGATATGCGCAGTATTCCGTTAAAAGATTACAATCTGATTCTTAATGATTTTGAGCCGGTAACGGCATGGGCTTGTAAAACCCAGGGAATTGAAAGTGTGGGGCTGAGTCATCAGGCCTCTTTTCAGTCGAAGCGTGTGCCAAAGCCTAAAAGCATCGACTGGGCACAGCTGGTCATGAAATATTATGCTCCTGCTACGCATTACGTTGGTTTCCATTTTGACAGGTACGATGATTTTATTTATACACCCGTAATCAGGGCAGAGATAAGAAATATGCAAACCAGTAATCTGGGACATTATACGGTATATCTTCCGGCAATAGATGATCAATATTTAGTTCCTTTATTGAAGCAAATCCCCCAGGTGCAGTGGCAAGTATTTTCTAAACACTGTAAGCAGGCTTATGTGAATGGTAACGTTGATGTGCGACCGGTTAATAATGAATTATTCAATAAAAGTCTGGCTTCATGTGAAGGTTTGTTTACCGGCGGAGGCTTTGAGGGCCCTGCTGAAGCTCTTTTTATGGGTAAGAAATTGTTGGTAGCCCCTATGAGGTTTCAATATGAGCAGCAGTGTAATGCCTATGCTTTGAAACAATTCGGACTGCCTGTAGTTTGGGGCAGCAATAAGAGCTGGCTTCCGATAATTAAAAAATGGGTAGAGCAACCGCAGGAACATCAGTTTCATTTTCCGGATGAAACCGCTGGGTTAATTGATAAAGTAGTAAAGCAGTTTGCCAGATAATTTGCTTTACTTTGCTTTTGTAAAGAGGCATGATCAATCAATTTAGAAATTTAAACCCTATAAACCTGCTCATTCTATTCGCATATACTTTTTTTATGCGAATGGCAATTTTTGCAGATCTTCCCGCTCAGCTGAATTTTGAGTTCCTGGAGTCTTATACCAGGTTTTTTATACCGATCCCCATGCAGAGCTTATTTTCTCCGGTGAGCAATGTCTTTTTTGCCGGGATCATCATTTTTATACAGGCTATCTTATTCAACAGGGTTGTAAATAATCATGGTTTGCTAAATAGACCGGGCTTTTTACCTGCATTGATGTACATAACGGGAGCGAGTTTATTTATGCCTTTCCTGGTGCTGAGCCCTACACTGATCTGTAATTTTTTACTGATCTGGATGATGGATAAATTCCTGAAGATCGGAAAATCACCGAATGCGATCATGATCATGTTTGATATTGGAATGATCATCGCCATTGGGACACTGATTTATTTCCCTTTTATCGTGATGCTGATCATGATATGGCTTGCCTTGCTATTGTACAGGTCTTTTAATTGGCGGGAATGGGTGTCTGGGCTCGTCGGTTTCTTAACTATTTTCTTTTTTGTAGGCGTTTTTTATTACTGGAATGATAGCTTGTCTATGTTTTACAAGATTTGGTTACCCCTTGGTAATAAATTCCCTTCAGTTTTTAAGATCAATTATAACGATTACCTGGTTCTGGTGCCTGTTTTGGTAATGATGGTATTGGCCATATTGCAATTACGGGAGAACTTTTTCAGGAGCTTTATCAGCACAAGAAAGGCCTTTCAGATGTTGTTTTTCATGTTTATTGTCAGCATTGCCAGTTTTTATACCAAGCCTGATTTCAGATTGTATCATTTTCTGTTGTGTGTGCCTCCGGGTACCGTTTTGTTAGCCTATTATTTCTCAAATGCAAAAAAGAGATGGTTTTATGAAAGCTTGTTCCTTGTTCTGGTTTTCGCCATTCAGTACTTTTTGTTTGTTTAACTTTTTTTAACAATTTGAGACCTTGAAACTAACTAAAGATTGATAGCTTTGCGTAATGAAGTTTGAAGGCGTTAATGCATAATCTGGTCATAGATATTGGTAATACAAATAGTAAACTGGCTGTTTTTGATGAGAAAACGTTGGTTCACTACCAGGTTCTTAAGCAAATTGTGCCGGCTGAACTGATCGGTATAATCAAACAATATGAGATCAGTAATTCATGTGTCTCCAGTGTTAGTGAGGATGCGTCTGAAGTAATTCATGTTTTGAAATCGAATACCAATTACATACCTTTCTCTACTCAGATTAATACAGGCGTAAAGAATAATTATGAGTCGCTTGCGACGTTAGGTTTAGATAGGTGGGCTAAAGTAATTGCTGCAAATGGTTATTATCCTAAACAAAATTGTTTAATGATAGATGCCGGAACTTGTATCACTTATGATTTGCTGAATGACCGGACTGAGTATTTTGGCGGTAGCATCAGTTTGGGTATCGATATGCGGTTTAAAGCGTTGCATCATTTTACCGGTAGATTGCCAATGGTAAAGTGGGATAAAGAGGCTGGGATTCCTAAGGGGAGAGATACCGATTCGGCGATCAAAAATGGTGTCTTACAAGGAGTAATTAATGAAGTTGAGGGTTTTATATCCTCCTATAATAAAGAAAATAATGGCCTGACGGTATTGTTAACGGGTGGTAACGCTGCTTTTTTGCTAGAACAATTAAAAAACAGCATCTTTGCGCCTCAAATTATACACGATCCATATTTAGTATTAAAAGGATTAAATGAAGTTATTGCATTTGAATATGTACAAAAAAATTAATTATATAGTAGCGGTAATGACCTTGTTAGCCAGTGTTACTGTTAAGGCACAGGTAACTTCTCAATCCCCATATTCGAGATATGGACTTGGTAATGTTAAAGGTTTGTTGCTGCCTCAGTTTCGGGCAATGGGTGGTATCTCTACCGCAATTTATAAGCCCAATACTTTTTACAGCAATATCAACATGCAAAATCCTGCATCTTATTCAGGTATTACCATGACTACCGTAGATATCGGTATGAGTGGTGGATTTAAGCAGTTGAAAAAGGACAACTTAACTGAAGGTAGCTTCAATTCAACGTTGAGCCATATTGCTTTAGCTTTTCCAATTAAAGCCGGACGTACTGGCTTAAGTTTTGGATTACTCCCATATACTGATCTTGGTTATGAGTTTAGCAATACCGGTAAACTGGATGGCGATACGAATACCGTAAGCAGATTGTATTCAGGAGAAGGAGGTTTAACAAAAGCTTATATGGGATTAGGTCAGCAGTTTGGTGATCATTTCAGAGTTGGTGTAAACGTAGAGTACGTTTTCGGAAACCTGGTTGAAAACCGCGCATTGGAACTTCAAAGTGTAGCCGCTGTTAACACCAAACAACAGGATAAGAACAGTGTAGGTGGTATAGGCTTCTCTTATGGTGCTCAATATGAGATTCCCCTGAGTGCTAAAAGCCGTATTACCCTTGGTTATTCAGGTTCTTCTCCATCTACCATCAATTCTAAGAAGACTTTCGTGGTAACCAGATATGTGAGACAGAACACAGGTGATGAAGGAACTGCAATTGATACACCGGCATTTGTAGAAAACGGTTCTGCAAAATTGAAATTACCTTTGGTACATAATTTTGGTATTGCGATACAAAGAGATAATAAATGGTTAATTGGTGCTGACTTTAGAACTGGAAACTGGTCTAAGTTAAGTATCGATGGGGTGAACAAGGGGCTTGAAGACAGCTGGGGTGCCTCAGTTGGTGGGCAGCTTACACCGGATATGACTTCAATAGGAAGTTATTTTAACAGGGTAGACTACAGACTTGGTTTTACTTACGATAAGACCTATATCAAAGTGGTTAATCAGGATATTAAGCAAATGGCTGTTACGTTTGGTTTAGGCCTGCCATTAGCATTCAACAGATTCGCTTTCCACAAGCTTAATTTAACTACAGAACTTGGAAGAAGAGGTACAGTTAGTAATGGACTGGTACAGGAAAATTATATCAATATCCATTTAGGGTTTACACTTAACGATACCTGGTTCAGAAGATTTAAGTTCGATTAATGAACTCATACTAAGGTTATGGAAACTTCATTTCGATTAAAAAATAGTTATACCTGGGCTAAAAGTCCGGGTATGATTTTTTGTATAGCTTTCCTTTGTGTTTTTCAGCTTTCACTTAGCTCATGCGGCGAAGATGATTTGAAGAAAGCAGCAAAGCTTACAAAAAAGGTAAACCTGGACACGAACCGTACCCTTGGTGTAGATATTATTTACAGTGACTCGGCAAAGGTTAAGGCGAAAGGATTTGCACCGGTATTGGATAAGATTACCCCTGCAACAGGAGCTATTTTTCAGGAAATGCCTAAGGGAGTTAAGATTCAGTTTCTGGATGATAAGATGAACATTACAGGTTCTATTACTTCTGATTATGCCATCATGAAGGAAACAGAGAAGCTTACCATTTTTAGAAGAAATGTGGTTGTAGTGAATCAGTCGCTTACTTTTAATACTGAAGAGCTGATCTGGGATGAGAAAAAGCAGATGTTTTTTTCGCCTCAGGGGATTGTAACGAAGCCTGATGGCTCTTTCGTCAATGCGGTTAATTTTAGCGCGCCTCAGGACTTCAGTTATTATAACGCCGGAAGCGGGTATGGAGAGACTTATATCGACGAAAAATTCGGCGAATAATTTAATGTTTTCTTTTTTTCGCAAAAGTTGTATCTTGCGCGCTCTTAAAAAAGAATTATAAATAAGAATATTATGGGATTAATGACATTTTTGCGGAATCGTGCCGGCTATATTTTGATAGGAGCCATCGGTTTTGCAATTGTTGCTTTTTTAGTTGGTGATGCAATTAACGTGGGTAAGCCTTTTTGGGCTGAATCACAAAAGGTTGTTGGAACAATTGACGGTGAAGAAATTAGCATAGATCAGTTTGGTCCGAAAGTAGACCAGAGTTTAGCTCAGTTTAAACAACAATACGGCGGTTCAGGTAATGCGCAAATGCAAGCTATGGCTGTTGATAATGTATGGCAAGGTGAAGTAGCTGGTATCCTTTTGGGTAAAGAGTATAGCCGTTTAGGCTTAACCATTTCTGGCGATGAACTGTTTGATTTGCTTCAGGGCAAAAATCCAAGTCCACTGATTGTTCAGTATTTTGGTAATCCTCAAACTGGTGAAGTAAACCGTGCTGAAGTGCTTAACTCATTAAAGCAACAAGATAAAAATCCTCAGTTGAAACAACAATGGGATCTTTTGCAAAGTGAAATCGAAAAACAAGCACTTCAAAAGAAATATGCCAATTTAATCAGTAATTCTGTTTATGTAACCACTTTGGAAGCAAATGACGAATATCAGAACCGTAATAAACTGGCGAGCTTCAAATATGCTGTTGTGGATTATGCATCTGTACCTGATGCAACAGTAAAATTGACGGAGTCAGATTATTCTGATTACTATAACGAAAACAAGAAACGTTTTGAAAACCCTACAGAAACGCGTTCATTTGAATATGTGGCGTTCAGTGTAAATCCTACAAAAGCGGATTCAGCTGCGGTTAAATCTCAGGTAGAGAAATTAGCTGCTGATTTCAGAACGGCTCAAAATGATTCATTATTTGCTGCGGTTAATTCCGATGTGAAAGTGCCTTACACTTACATGTCAAAAGGTAAATTAGATCCGGCTGTTGATTCAGTAGTATTTAACCTTCCTGCCGGCAGCTTTTATGGTCCTAAATTCTCGGGTAATTCTTATAAAATTGTGAAAGTTATTGATACCCGTTTTTCTCCGGATTCAGTAAAGGCAAGTCATATCCTAATCGATCCATCTAAACTTGGTGGTGTTGATAGAGCTAACAAATTAGCAGATTCATTAAGGACATTGGTTCAGAATGGTGTTTCTTTTGCATCGCTTGCTCAACAGTATAGCGTTGATGGTTCAAAAGATAAAGGTGGCGACCTGGGTACATTTAGCCGTGGTCAAATGGTAGCTCCATTTGAAGAAGCTGCATTTAATGGCAAACCTGGTGATCTTAAAGTGGTAACTTCTCAGTTTGGAGTACACTTAATTAAAATCGAAAAACAGGTTGGCTCTTCAAAAGTGGCTAAGCTGGCTTATATAGAAAAAGGTTTGGTTTCAAGTAACAAAACCAGAGATGCTGCTTACAAGAAAGCTAACAGTTTCCTTAATGAGGTTGAAAAAGGTGACTTTGCTGAGGTAGCTAAGAAAAATGGTCTAACTGTTGGTGTTGCTGATAAAGTTACGCCGACTCAAGGATTTGCACCTGGTTTAGATAACCCACGTCAGTTGATCCGTGATGCTTATGCTGCTGATAAAGGTGATGTGCTTAAAGAGGTATACCAAATGGATAATGCTTACGTAGTTGCTCGTGTAACTGATGTTAAGCCAAAAGGAATACTTTCTTTAGATGCGGTTAAAAAAGAAATTGAACCAATGGTTCGCAATGCAGTTAAAGCCAAAATGCTTACTGAAAAAGTAAATAAAGCATTAGAAGGTGCTTCTAAAATTGAGCAGGTAGCTCAAAAATTAGGTAAAACTGTAGCTCCGGTTGAAAACATTGTATTTGCTAACCCAATCATTCCGGGTGCTGCACAGGAAAATAAATTGGTTGGAACTGTTTTCGGTTCTCAGCCAGGAAAACTTTCTAAAGCAGTTGATGGTGTTCAAGGTGTGTATGTGTTCTCTGTAGATGGTTTTAGTAATCCAGCTCCTTTGGCTAACACTTACAAACAAAAAGAAATGATGATGCAGGCAAGCGCACAACGCTCTTTAGGCGCAGCGTTCCAGGCATTGCAAGATAAAAGCGAGATAAAAGACAATAGGGTGAAATTCTATTAGTCATATTTTACGTAATTTTGTAACCGGAAGTCATAAGGCTTCCGGTTTTTTTATATTTAATGATATTTGAAACATGGATATTCAGGAAAATTTCGTCAATAAAGTAGCGGCAAGTGGTTTGATTACCCTAAACCTGGAAGAGTATTATCATCCGGGCGAGCGTGTTGTTTATGATATTAAAGAAAACCTTTTTCATGGTTTGATGCTGAGGGAGAAGGATTTTAGGGAGTTTATTAAAACGCATGACTGGTCTGCCTATACAGGAAAGAACGTGGCTATAATTTGCAGTGCAGATGCCATTGTGCCTACCTGGGCTTATATGCTGTTGGCTAATAAAATGAAACCTTACGCCAATGAGGTTGTTTTTGGTAGCCTGGAAACATTGGAGTCGGTTTTGTTTACAAAGGCTTTGGCTAAAATAAATATAGATTCATTTGCCGGAGAGCGGGTGGTGATAAAGGGATGTGCAGATATTGATGTAACTGTTGCAGCCTATGTTGAAATTACGAATTTACTGACACCTGTAGTTAAGAGCATCATGTATGGTGAGCCTTGTTCTACTGTACCAATTTATAAGCGTAAAGATTAATTGGTTTACTTTTTGTTTAAACTTAGGCATGAGAAAATCCTTACTGGTTATTATTGGTTTATTCCTAAGTTTTAATATCCTGGCCCAGGAGCTTCCATTTGTTAAGGAACCTGTTTTTCAGGCTGGGGAAGTATTGAAGTATAAATTGAAATACGGCTTTATTACTGCTGCTGAAGGGACACTAAAAGTTCAGAATTCTGAACTTAAGTTTGATGGTAAGCCTACTTTTAAGCTGGTGGTAGATGGAGCCACATCAGGAACTTTTGATATCTTTTATAAGATAAGGGATCATTATGATTCTTTTATTGATAAGGATAATTTAAAGCCTTATTTTTATCAGGAGAATATACGTGAAGGTGGATACCGCAGACAGGATAAGGCCAGATTCCAGCAGGAGAATAAAAAGGTGATCGCTACACAGGCTACATTGAATACGCCTAGCAAGCAAACGTTCGACCTGGTGTCGGCCTATTATTTTGCCCGTAGTCTGGATATTTCGAAAATGAAGATAGGTGATTTTGTTAAGCTGAATTATTTTCTTGGCGATGAGATCAGTCAGCTCGAAATTCAGTTTGTAGGACGGGAAGTTGTGAAAACAAAACTGGGCAAAATAAAATGTTTGAAATTTAGTCCTTCTATAAAGCCAGGGCGGGTTTTTAGAAAAGATAGTAAGTTATACCTTTGGATAACTGATGATGGCAACAGGGTGCCTGTAAAGGCTCAGGTTGAGATTATTGTTGGTGCTGTAACCATGGAGATTAAATCGGCAGATGGATTGAAGTATCCGCTTGCCATAGTGCAATAATGAGCTTAAGTATTAAGCATAAATAAAAGGAAATGATAGAAGTACAGAATACGCTGGTTCATGAGGACGTCATTACGGAAAGTTTTGTATGTAACCTGAACAAATGCAAGGGCATTTGTTGTGTAGAAGGAGATGCGGGGGCACCGCTTGATGTAGCAGAGACCGCTATTCTCAAAGATATTTATCCAAAAATCAAACATTTGCTGGAGGCTAAAGGTATCGCTGCGATAGAAGAACAAGGTACTTCGGTGGTGGATGCTGATGGCGACTTAACTACACCATGTGTGGACGGTAATAAAGAATGTGCCTATGTAACATTCGAGAACGGGATCACTAAATGTGGGATAGAGAAAGGCTATGAGCAGGGCCTGGTTGATTGGCAAAAACCAATTTCCTGCCATTTATACCCAATTCGTATCACGCAATATCCTGAATTTGAAGTGTTAAATTACGACAGATGGCATATTTGTCATGATGCTTGTTCATTTGGCCGTGAGTTGAAAGTGCCTGTCTATCAGTTTTTAAAAGGACCCCTGATCAGAAAATACGGTGCGGAGTGGTATGCTGAGTTGGAAAATAGTGTATCTTCGGGTAAGTAATACCTATACAATCGAATAAATATTAACCTCAAATACATTTAACTTGAAAGGAATAATTCTAGCTGGTGGAAGCGGTACAAGACTACATCCCTTAACTCTGGTCATGAGTAAACAGATGATGCCTGTTTATGATAAGCCGATGATCTATTATCCATTATCTATTTTGATGCTTGCGGGCATTAAGGAGATTCTGATTATCTCAACACCGCATGATCTGCCAAATTTTGAAAAATTATTAGGTGATGGAAGCCGTTTGGGCTGTAAGTTCTCTTACGCCGTGCAGGAACAGCCTAATGGTTTAGCACAGGCCTTTGTTATTGGTGCTGATTTTATTGGTAACGATAAAGTCGCATTGGTGCTTGGTGATAATATATTTTATGGCGATGGCATGTCGAGGCTTTTACAGGCCAGCGCAGATCCTGATGGTGGTGTTGTATTTGCTTACAGGGTTTCTGATCCTGAACGTTACGGTGTAGTAGAATTCGATGAGCAGAATGTAGCCATTTCTATTGAGGAAAAACCGGCTCAGCCGAAGTCGGACTTTGCAGTCCCGGGACTGTATTTCTATGATAACAGTGTAGTGGAAATTGCTAAAAACATTAAGCCATCTCCGCGTGGAGAATATGAAATTACTGATGTGAACAAGGTTTACCTTGAACAGGGTAAATTAAAGGTAGGTGTATTGAGCAGGGGAACAGCCTGGTTAGATACAGGTACTTTTGCTTCATTGATGCAGGCTGGCCAGTTTGTGCAGGTGATCGAGGATCGTCAGGGATTAAAGATCGGATGTATTGAAGAGGTTGCTTACCGTATGGGGTACATTGATAAAGAACAATTGAGAACTATTGCTACGCCATTGGTGAAGAGTGGTTATGGGGAGTATTTACTTAAAATAATAAAATAACCATTCTCCTCAACAGCTGCATTGCTTCGCTGAAAAAGCGAAGAACGCTAAGGCTGTTTCTGAGAAGGTAATTTTATTCTTAAAGCAGGATGCATAGATTAGTTTA
Source organism: Pedobacter nyackensis (assembly GCF_900176505.1). Lineage (GTDB taxonomy): Bacteria > Bacteroidota > Bacteroidia > Sphingobacteriales > Sphingobacteriaceae > Pedobacter > Pedobacter nyackensis. Next base: position 155,984 of record NZ_FWYB01000010.1, read on the forward strand.
TGCAATGGAGTTTAAAGCGTAAAACCTGCTTTGTATAGAATTTAGAGCTTCGGGAAACCGGGGCTTTTTTTGTTTAGAAATTTGCCTTCTTCAGGCAAAAATTCAGATCTTTGCACCTTATGGTTGTTTTATATGCCAAAATCGCATAATCATATGATAATATCATAAAATAATTGAGGCTGGAATATACGTTATTTGAATAACCAAATACTTAAACCAGATGACGAAGAATAAATATCTTTTCCCTTTTATCATGATCACCTCACTTTTCTTTATGTGGGGTTTTGTACATAACCTAGATCCGATCCTTATTCCGCATTTAAAACGGTCATTTAGTTTATCTACATTGCAAGCCTCACTGGTTGATTCAGCGGTATTTATTGCTTATTTCGTGATGGCATTACCTGCCGGGTTCATCATGAAAAAATATGGATATAAGACCGGGATTATTATCGGACTGGCATTTTTTGCTTTAGGCTCATTCTTATTTATTCCTGCTGCCAATACGCAGTTATATATATTCTTTTTAGGAGCACTTTTTATCATTGCCTGCGGACTTACCATACTCGAAACGGCGGCGAATCCGTATGCTTCCTTGCTCGGGCCTCCTGAGACTGCAACCTTCCGCTTAAACTTTGCGCAAACTTTTAATGGTCTGGCCGCTACATTGGCACCAATGGTTGGGGTAAGGGTAATTTTAATCAAAGGGGCTTCAGATGAGGAATTGAATAAGATGACGGAGTCTGCACGACAACTGGCATTAGCTTCTGAAGCTTCTTCAGTAAAAACACCTTACTTGATTTTAGGAAGCATTATCCTCGTAATCGCGGTCATATTTATCTTTTTAAAATTGCCTGAAATTGTAGAAGAGGAAGAGAAGCAAGATGAAAAAACCGGAATATTGCATGCTTTACGACACAGACATTTAAGCTGGGCCGTGGCCGCACAATTTTTTTATGTTGGTGCGCAAGTATGTGTATTTAGCTTCTTCATATTGTACGCAACCGAGGCTGCAGGTATAGATCAGCAAACAGCAGGAGACTATGCAGGTTATGGAATGGGACTGGCTTTTCTGCTAGGCAGGGTAATAGGAACCTTCCTCATGAAATTCATTAAAGCAGAATCATTGTTGGTTATTTATTCATTGATCAATGTGATTTTATGTGGGATTGCGATTACCTCTGGAGGTACACTTGCGCTGGTTTCAGTGATTGGGATAGCCTTTTTTATGTCTATTATGTTTCCTACTATATTCTCCCTCGGTATCAAAGATCTTGGCAGAGATACCAAACTGGGAAGTAGTCTGATCATCATGTCGATTGTTGGTGGTGCCATATTACCACCAGTAATGGGATATATAAGTGATGTGACCCATAATATTCAGATTGGATATATCGTGCCCCTCGTATGTTTTGTGGTGGTACTCTTGTTTGGCTTAAAAGGACATAAAGTTGTTAAAAGTGTAAATTATGAATAAAAGATATTGTTTGACACTGGACCTGATACCCGACGATCAACTAATCGCCGAGTATGAGAAAATGCATCGAAAAGTATGGCCTGAGATTATAGAAAGTATCAGGTCATCAGGAATTGAAGATATGGAAATATACAGGACGGGAAACCGGTTGTTTATGATCATGGAGGTAAATGAAGCGTTCAGTTTTGCTGATAAAGCAGCTATGGATGCAGGTAATGAGAAGGTGCAGGAATGGGAAACTTTGATGTGGAAATATCAGCAGGCGGTACCAGGGGCTAAGCCTGGCGAGAAATGGATAATGATGGATAAAATATTTGAGTTAAACGGATAATGTTAGAAAATACAATAAAGAGTTTTTTACAAATCCACCCTGACGATAATGTGTTGGTGGCTTTGCAGAATTTGTCGAAAGGACAAATAATTACGTGGAATAACCAGTCGATTACTTTAAAGGATGATATAAATGCGAAGCATAAGTTCTTTATTGATGATTTGAATATAGGTGGCGAAGTATTCATGTATGGGGTGCTTGTCGGAAAGGCTACGGCTTTTATTCCGCAGGGCGGATTAATGACAACATCCAATGTGCATCATGCTTCGCAGGATTACGCTTACAGGAATGTGGATTACCAATGGCAGGTTCCTGATGTTACCGCGTATAAGGACAGGACTTTTAATGGTTACCATCGTGCTGATGGTCGGGTTGGTACTGCAAATTACTGGCTTTTTATTCCCACTGTATTCTGTGAAAACAGAAACCTGGATGTGATAAAGGAAGCTTTATACAATACGCTGGGTTATACCGTAACGGATAAGTATAAGCACTTTACTGAGCAGTTGCTGGAAGCTTATCAGGCCGGGCAAGATCTTACTTCATTTAAATTGGATGAACTTGCTCCTGTTGAACCGCTTAAAAAACGTGTTTTTAAAAACGTCGATGGGATTAAATTTTTAAATCATCAGGGCGGATGCGGTGGAACCAGACAGGATGCTGCATTGCTGAGTCAATTGCTTGCGGCTTACGCGGATCATCCTAATGTTGCCGGGATTACGGTATTGAGTCTGGGTTGTCAGCACCTCCAAACACAAGATTTCCTGGATGATGTTAAGAAAAGAAATCCGGCATTTGATAAACCTGTCTTAATATTTGAACAGCAACAAAGCCAAAGTGAAGAACAGCTGATCAAGGATGCTATTCTGAAGACTTTTGTGGGCTTAACAGATATCAATAAAAACGAGCGGAAACCAGCTCCTTTAAGCAAATTATGTGTAGGTGTTAAGTGTGGTGGCAGTGATGGTTTTAGCGGGATATCTGCTAATCCTGCGGTTGGATATACTTCAGATTTATTAGTAGCTTTAGGCGCGAAGGTATTGCTTGCGGAGTTCCCTGAGCTTTGTGGCGCTGAGCAAAATTTAATAGACCGGTGTGTAAATGAACCAACAGCAGAGAAATTTATCAGACTGATGCAGGAGTACGATGCACAGGCACATGCTGTGGGCTCAGGCTTTCACATGAACCCATCCCCGGGAAATATTAAAGATGGTTTAATTACTGACGCTATAAAAAGTACAGGTGCAGCTAAAAAAGCGGGGACTTCTCCGGTAGTTGATGTGCTTGATTATACAGAGCCGGCAACTAAGCCGGGATTGAGTTTGGTATGCACCCCTGGAAATGATGTGGAAGCAACGACAGGGAAGGCTGCAAGTGGAGCAACTTTAATTTTATTTACTACCGGTTTAGGTACCCCTACAGGTAATCCTGTTTGTCCGGTAATTAAAGTAGCTACCAACACGGCGCTGGCTACCAGAATGAGTGATATTATTGACATAGATACGGGTGCTATTATCCGTGGAGAGAAGACCATAGAAGAGGTAGGAGCAGAGATCCTGGAATATTGCATTAAAGCGGCAAGTGGTGAAGTTATACCAAAGGCTGTCCAGCTCAATCAGGACGATTTTATACCATGGAAAAGAGGCGTTTCATTATAATTATAAAGGATGTTTAGTTTAAAAGGAAAATCAGCAGTTATTACAGGTGGTGGAAGTGGGATTGGAAAAGCCATATCAACACTTTTTGCCAAACAAGGGGCTCACGTACATATTATAGAATTAAATGCAGATGCAGGTTTGCAAACTGTTAGTGAAATTGAAGCTGCCGGTGGATCTGCTAGTGCTTATGGTTGCGACGTAAGTAACCAGTCGGCCGTTGTGGAAATATTCAACCAAATTGGTACAATTGATATTTTGGTGAACAATGCGGGTATAGCCCACATTGGCAGAGCCGATAATACCAGCGAAGCTGACTTTGTAAAAGTATTTGATGTAAATGTTAAAGGAGCTTACAATTGCCTTTTTGCTGCAATTCCTGCAATGAAGGTGCAAGGTTCCGGAGTAATCCTTAATATGGCTTCCATTGGAGCTGTAGTAGGGATATCAGACCGTTTCGCTTACTCCATGAGTAAGGGTGCGATTTATGCCATGACGATGTCTGTGGCCAGAGATTATATGGCGGAAGGGATCAGATGTAACAGCATATCACCAGCCAGGGTGCATACACCTTTTGTTGATGGTTTTATCGCTAAAAATTATGCGGGACAAGAAGCTGAAATATTTGAAAAATTATCGAAAAGTCAGCCTATTGGTCGCATGGGGAAACCTGAAGAGGTAGCCTCACTTGCTTTGTATTTATGCGCCGATGAGTCGGGTTTTGTTACCGGAAATGACTATCCATTGGATGGAGGATTTATTAAACTCAATAACTAACACGCCATATGAAACGATTTTTTAGCTTATTAATATTTATTAGTGCTTCGCTTGGCTTAAGTGCACAGCAGTATGTACCGACTTCCGCTAATCTTGCTGCCCGAAAAGAGTTTCAGGATATGAAGTTCGGCATGTTTATCCATTGGGGCGCCTTTAGCGTACTTGGTGATGGAGAGTGGGTAATGACTAATAAGAATATTAAAGTTGGAGATTATAAGCGGCTGAAAGATATTTTTAACCCTACAGCTTTTGATGCTGAAAAGTGGGTGACAGCGGCAAAAAATGCTGGAATGAAATACATCACCTTCATTACACGCCATCATGATGGATTTAGCAATTGGGATACTAAACAATCCGATTGGAAAATCACTGAGACACCATATGGAAAGGATGTTCTTGCGCCCCTGGCTAAGGAATGCCATAGGCAGGGAATAAAATTATTCCTCTATTATTCTTTGCTGGACTGGTCGCGCAACGATTACCAGTATGCTACAGGTAAAACTGGAAAGGGGACCGGACGCACTGAGAAGGATGATTGGAACAATTACATTGCTTTTATGAAAGCCCAGTTAACGGAGTTACTAACCAATTATGGAGAGATTGGCGGCATATGGTTTGACGGTCACTGGGATCAGTTGGATAACGACAAGGATAAGTCACTAAAGTCGAAGGTCGACTGGCACTATGATGAGATTTATGCCCTTATCCATAAATTGCAGCCGCAATGTATGGTTGGTAATAACCACCATTTATCTCCTCTGCCTGGCGAAGATTTCCAGATGTTTGAAAAGGATTTACCAGGGTTAAATACGACAGGCTTTGGTGGGGCAAGCATCTCACAGCTTCCGTTGGAAACCTGCGAAACGATGAACAATTCATGGGGATTTAACATCACAGACAGGAAGTATAAGTCGGTAAAGCAGCTTATTCATTACCTCGTAAATGATGCCGGAAGAGATGCCAACTTCCTGTTAAATGTTGGTCCGATGCCTAATGGTGTAATTCAGCCTGAAAATGTAGATACTTTGGCTAAAGTGGGCGACTGGATGAAGGTATACGGCGCTAGTATTTATGGCACCAGAGGGAATGTTATTGAGGTGCAGGACTGGGGTTTAATAACTTCAAAAGACAAAACTTTATATGCGCATGTTATTCATAAAATAACTCAACCTTTTATTAACTTACCGAAGTTAAAGCAGAAGGTTGTTGCTGCAGCTCTAATGAAAGATGGTACTAAGCTGAAGTTTAAGCAAACAGCAGATCAGACAACAATATACTTGAATGGGGTGAAAATGGATGACATGGACACGATCATTGAATTGAAAATTAAATAGACATAAAATTATTACATGAAATTAATCAGATGGGGAGCCGCCGATCAGGAAAAAATCGGGGTAATTATTAACGATACCTGGTATGACACTTCGGCCTTTGGCGGAGATTACAACGAACAGTTTTTTAATGATAATGGGCTAGAGCGACTTGAAGAGTTTGTTAAAGCAAATGAGGGTAGCCTGATTGCTTTACCTGAAGGTACCCGATTGGGATCTCCGGTGGCGCGTCCTTCGAAAATAGTTTGTATTGGCTTAAACTATGCCGATCATGCAAGAGAAACGAATGCTGCAATTCCACCAGAACCGGTAATCTTTATGAAGGCAAGTTCTTCATTGGCAGGCCCTTTTGATGATATTGTTATTCCTAAAAACTCTGTAAAAACAGATTGGGAAGTTGAATTGGCCATTGTGATCGGTAAGAAAGCTTCTTACGTTGAGGAAGCTGAAGCACTTGATTACGTTGCAGGTTATGTTTTACATAATGATGTGTCTGAGCGCGAGTTTCAGTTGGAAAGAAATGGTACCTGGGATAAAGGAAAGGGCTGTGATACATTTGCACCATTAGGTCCGTTTATGGCTACCAAAAGTGAAATTGCTGATGTAAACAACCTTCGCCTTTGGCTTACCGTAAACGGTCAGAAAATGCAGGATGGCAATACCTCGAATTTTATATTCAATGTACCTTTTGTGGTGTCTTACGTAAGCCAGTTTATGACTTTGTTACCGGGTGATGTAATCTCTACAGGAACCCCTGCAGGTGTAGGATTGGGCTTTAACCCACCTGTATACCTTAAAGAGGGAGATGTGGTGGAATTGGGTATTGATGGCTTGGGTACTTCTAAGCAGTTGGTAAAGAATTATGTTAAAAATTGATGCCCACCAGCATTTCTGGATTTATGATGACGTAAGGGACAGCTGGATCTCTGAGGAGATGGCTGTGCTGAGGGCTGATTTTATGCCGTCTCAATTGCTGGCCGAACTTCAGCAACATCATTTTGACGGGAGTGTCGTTGTGCAGTCAGATCAATCCTCTGAAGAGAATCTTTTTCAGATCAAAAATGCTAAGCATCATGATTTTGTTAAAGGGATTGTGGGTTGGGTAGATCTACAGGCTGAAGATATAGAGGACCAGTTGTCGGGCTTAACTGAATACGATAAACTGAAAGGTTTCAGACATATTCTGCAAGGTGAAAAGGATCGTGCATTAATGCTTAAGCCTGCATTCTTAAATGGGATCAGCAAACTGAAGTCGTTCAATTATACCTACGATGTTCTTATTTTTCCAGATCAGCTGAAGTTTGCCGCAGAACTGGCAGCGAAATTTCCTGATCAGCTTTTTGTGCTCGACCATATTGCCAAGCCTGATATTAAAGGCAGTTCAATAGCGGAATGGAAAAAGGATATCATCGCCCTGGCTCAACATGAAAATGTTTACTGTAAAGTATCCGGAATAGTTACCGAAGCAGATTGGGCAAATTGGAAAGATGAAGATTTCAGGCCTTACCTGGATGTAGTTTTTGAGACCTTTGGTATTGCGCGACTGATGTATGGTTCCGATTGGCCTGTATGCCTTGTCGCGGCTTCATACCCGCAGGTAGTAGGATTAATGGAGGGTTATACCTCGCAACTTTCTTCAGATGAGCAGGCGCTCTTCTGGGGGGGCAATGCAACAAGATTTTATAATTTAAAATAAGCTAGCGATCTATGGATTTGCAATTAAAAGATAAAGTAGTAATTGTTACCGGGGGTGCCAAGGGCATTGGAGAAGGTATTGTGAGGGTGTTGGCCAAAGAAGGGGCGATTCCTGTCATTGTGGGTAGGAATGAGCAGGATAATTTGAAGCTGGCCAATGATATTATTGCCAATGGTGGACAGGTTTTTCAGCTTACGGCAGAATTAACCAAGCCTGAGGCTGTTGCAAAAGCTATTGAGCTCGTAATTGAAAAGTTTGGGCGTATTGATGGATTGGTAAACAATGCCGGCGTAAACGACGGTGTAGGGCTGGAAAGCGGTAACTACGATAAGTTTGTAGAGAGCTTACATAAAAATGTGATTCATTATTATTTAATGGCACACCATGCTTTGCCAGCACTCAAGGCTTCAAATGGTGCGATCGTTAATATAGGCTCAAAGGTGGCTGATACCGGCCAGGGTGGGACTTCTGCCTATGCAGCATCAAATGGTGCCAGGAATGCTTTAACGCGCGAATGGGCTGTAGAATTGCTGCCGTATGGTATTCGTGTAAATTCTGTTATTGTAGCGGAATGTTATACGCCATTGTATCAAACATGGATTAACTCTATTCCGAACTCTGAAGAGAAACTCGCTGAAATTAAAGCTAAGATTCCTTTCGGGCAAAGGATGACCACAGCAGAAGAGATTGCAAATGCTACGGTTTTCTTGCTTTCCAATGCGTCTAGTCATACTACCGGGCAACTGGTCTATGTAGATGGGGGATATGTGCACCTGGATAGGTCGATTAGTCCTGCATAAAAAATATTCTTTATTCTAAAAAAGCTGATACACTATTCTAAGGCTGGAATCTTTTTAATTCTTTAAGAAGAATTAAAAACTTCCTAGGCCTTCTCATAGCATATCAGCTTTTTTTGTGAAAACTACTCAGGTATTTTCGTTAGAAAGGTATAGTGTAATGTATGCAGTAATTATATCGCTTTAGTTTCAGCTTTTAACCATTCAGCTTCTTCAGCATTTAACATCGGGCTAAGCTTCTCGAATGTCAAAGCATTATAGCTATTTAACCAATCAATTTGCGATTGCTCCAATAGCTCTTTTTTCACAATTTTAGTGTTTATAGGCGCAATAGTTAAAGCTTCGAAAGCATAAAATTCGTTAAACTCATTGCTGATATCCTGAATTGTATTTACCAGGTTTTCGATACGGATACCGTGTTTCCCCGGGCGATAAACACCGGGCTCAACAGAAGTGATCATACCCAATTCAATGGCTACTGGAGTAGCTGTAGGGTTAAAAGTCTGAGGACCTTCATGTACATTCAGGAAATAACCAACACCATGACCCGTCCCGTGTCCGTAATTGATGGCATAATCCCATAATGGTTTTCTGGTGATGGCATCAATCTGATAACCGCAGGTACCTTTAGGGAAACGAACTTTACATCCGTCGATCATACCTTTTAAAACCAAGGTGTAATCTGTGCTTTCTTCTTCTGTATTGTTACCCATAGGAATGGTACGGGTAATGTCTGTCGTTCCGTAAAAATACTGACCCCCTGAATCTACCAGGAATAGGCCTTCAGCTTTTACTTCAACATTGCTTTCTTCTGATGCACCATAATGAGGTAGAGCGCCATGAGCTTTGTAAGCACTGATCGTAGTAAAACTATCCCCCACAAAACCTTCTTGTTGTTCTCTGAATTTACGTAATTCAGCTGCAGCAGAAAGTTCTGTAATCGTGATTTTTCCGATGTGCTCAGAAAGCCATTTTAAGAAACGGGTAATGGCAACACCATCTTTAAGCATCGCTGTTCTTGTATTAGAAAGCTCTGTTTCGTTTTTAACTGCTTTTAAGTTTGTCGAAGGGTTCGTGTCTTTAATAATCCTTACAGAGGCTGGTACCAGCTTATAAAAAGCAAAGCAATTGCGTTTTGGATCTATAAAAATAGAACTGTTTTCAGGGATGTTTGATATAGCCTGTGCAACTTGCTCATATGGTAATATCTCTACACCGCTTTTCAATAAGGTTTCTTTTTCTTCAGTTGTTAGTTTATTGCGGTCTACAAATAAAGTCGCCTGATCCTGATTGATCAGGGCAAAGCTTAGTACTACCGGATTGTAACTTACATCTTTACCGCGGATGTTGAATAGCCAGGCCATGTCATCCAGAGAAGAAACGAGATGATATGCTGCACCTTGTTTTTGCAATGCTGCTCTAACCTGTTCCAGTTTCGATTTTACAGACTGGCCGATATGTTTATCCTCAATTAAAAATGCTTTTTCAGTAGGTAATGCAGGTCTGTTTTCCCAGATTGGACTTAAGTAATCTTTACTGGTCAGACTAATACCTTTAGCCGAAAATTGTTGTGTCAGCAGGTCGCCCAACAATACAGATAACAATTTATCATCAGCAGCTACTGTAGCGCCTTTGCCTAACTTTTCAATTAACCATTGGATATATTCAGGAGCATGTTGAACCTTTTGCTTCATCAACTCAAAACCACTATCCTTTAATTCGTCTGCAGCCTGCTCAAAATAACGGAAGTCAGTCCACAAACCTGCGTGATCATGTGTAATAACCAATGTTCCTGCAGAGCCTTTAAAGCCGGACGTAAAAGGGATACATTTATAATGATGAGGTAAGTATTCACTAATATGAGGGTCAGCAGAGGGAATAATGTATGCTTGTACATTGTCTGCCTTCATTTGATTTCGTATTTCGTTCAGTTTTTCCTGATAAGTCATATTTAGCTTTTTTATGTTCAGTAGTATACTCGCAAATCTATGAATTTATTCTTTTTAAGTATACATCAACAGTTTCTGATCAGCCGGGCCTTTGTCCCTTATTTCAGAATTCTGTTAAAATTGTTTAACTTTCCGATCAATAATCGGATCTGTTGCTGTTTATTAATAAAATCTACTAGATTTGTAGAGTATGCGATTGTCCAATCAAGGCGAAATAGAATTACTAAAAAAAATTACATTGCAAGACGCAGAGGCATTTGCTCAGTTGTACAACTTGTATGTAAAAAAAATATATGCCTATACTTTGGGGATCCTTAAATCGCCAGCCCTTGCCGAAGATGTAACTCAGGATACTTTTGTTAAATTATGGGAACATGCTTCGTCCATTCAAACTGATCGTCCTTTTCAGCCATTCCTTTTTACTATTGCCCGAAACCTATCGCTAAATATAATTAAGCGAGCTTCAAGAGAAACCTGGATTTCCGACGAAATATTTGGACAAGCAGTGCATCAGTCTGAAAACGGTTTGCAGTACACGGAGCGGAAGCAAACCAGTGAGTTTATGGGTTTGGCTGTTGATCAGCTTCCTCCTAAGCGCAAGGCTATATACGACCTTTGCCGGAATTATGGATATTCTTATAAACAAGTAGCCAAGAAACTGGGCATCAAAGACAGCACAGTAAATAGCCAGATGGTAAAAGCAATTAAGACCATTAAGGAATATATGATCCGAAATGGGGCCTTACTGTTGTTCCTATTCAGTCGGTTTTAGTTTTTCAAAAAAAAGGATATTTATTTTTCATTGGAGTAAATGTACCGGCCCTGTTAATTGTAATATAATAAACAGGCAAAGAAAAATTGGAAAATCACGTTAAGCAATTATTTATAAACTTCATACTAGACCGCTGTAGCCCATCTGAAATAGAAGAGGTGAAAACATTAGTCGGAACAGGTCGTTATGAAGTAGAGTGGCGTCAGGCACTCGAGGCTACAGAGCAGGAGTTTGCCCATAGAGAATATCCTGATCTGAATATAAATGAAGCCGGGCTTTTTGAGAAAATAAATCAATCCATTGCAACCAGATCATCTAGGAAAAGGCAGAAAAACCTGACCTGGATAGCTGCTGCCGCAATGCTGTTGCTGGTAGCAGGGATAGGTCTGATACAATTAACGACAGGAGAACGGCCACAAAAAGTAGCCGCAATAAAAAGCCTCGCTCCGGGTAAAAGCTCCGCCCGTAAATGGGTTAAATTACCAGATGGAACTTCCGTTCAGCTAAATCACGATAGCTATCTGGAATATGCTGATACTTTTGAGGGTAAAGCTTTCCGTGAGGTGCGCCTCATAGGAGAAGCTTATTTCGATGTTAAACACGATGCCAGGCATCCTTTTGTAATTTATACCGGGAAAATTAAAACAACAGTTCTGGGCACTGCCTTTAACATTAATGCCTACGATGCAAATGATGCGGTAACTGTAACTGTAACCAGGGGAAAAGTTCGGATTGAAGATGAAAAACGAGTGTTAGGGATATTAACCCCGGATCAGCAGTTGGCCTGGAACGCTAAGTCGCCTGAACCTCTAAAAATAAAAGTGAATGCTACGGAGACCATCGAATGGAAAAAGCAGGATCTGATCATGGATGATATAACCCTTGATGATGCGGCGCAAATGATTGCTGAGCGCTATGGTGTCAAAATTCAGTTCAGTAATGAAAAGGTAAAGTCCTGCCGTTTTACAGCGGCCTTTCTAAATAGAAATGACATCACACAAGTGTTGAGTGTAGTAGGGGATATCACCGGGGCAACACTCACACTAAAGAATAATACGGTTACGATCGATGGGCCGGGATGTTAAATAATCAAAAAACCTAAACAACCAGAAATGAACAACAAGGCATCACCATAATATTTATACGCCAAACCAAAAGAAGCAAACCCCGGGTGCAACCGGAGTTTGCGGATGGTTTCAATTTTCATATCAGTTCCAACTAAAACCAACGCAATGTATTACAATTCTACTCGTTTTGCAAGCCGGTGTGTCCCGGCATTTTACGCTCCGTTTTTTATTAAAAAATTAAGATTTTTTATGAAAGTAAACGCGATCCTCTTATTGGTCATTCTCTTTACCGTTAGCAGCTTAACGGCCTCGCCGGGTTCTGCTCAGACACTTTCCGACGTGAAAGTCTCCATTGACATCAACAAGGGAACACTTCGCAGTGCTTTTTCCCAGATAGAAAAACAAACCGACTTTAGGTTTGCTTACCGCAATGAGCTGATCTCTTCTGTTAAGGACGTCACCCTTAACGGAGAAATCCGTTCTGTAAAAAGCACACTGGATGAGTTGTTAAAAGGGACGGGTTTAAATTATAAACAGGTCAACAATAGTGTCATTATTTTTAAAGACGCGCCTGGCCAGACACTGGCCCGGGTTCAGGATATAACTATCAATGGTGTTGTCAAGGATGAAAATAACCTTCCATTGCCTGGTGTGTCTGTTAAAATAAAGGGAACAAACACCGGGGTTACTACAGACAATGAGGGTAAATACATTATACGGGTCGCGAATGAAAATGTGATACTTGTTTTTAGCTATATTGGCTATGTTACGGCAGAGGCCCCGGTAAAAAATGGGCGCATGACGAATGTTTCTTTAAGACCTGATGTGGGTACGCTTGATGATGTTGTTGTTATCGGTTATGGAACTACAACAAAAAGAAATAATACCGGATCGGTAAGTTCCATCACGGCTAAAAGCATTGCAAATCAACCGGTAGGGGACCCACTTGCTGCATTACAAGGGAGAGTGGCAGGTTTAGATATTTCTGTGGTTACAGGATACCCTGGTTCTGGATATAATGTGCGTCTGCGCGGACAGAATTCCATATCGTCAGGCAATGCGCCATTATATATTGTGGATGGAATACCATTTATTTCAGAAAGTTTAAGCCAGTTTACTGGAGCAAATGGAACGCAAAGCCCCTTGAGTAGTATCAATCCATCAGATATAGAACGAATTGACGTATTAAAAGATGCGGATGCAACCTCTATTTATGGATCCAGGGGTGCAAATGGTGTAATCTTAATTACCACAAAAAAAGGTAGATCTGGAAAGGCGGAAGTAAACATGAACGTATACCAGGGATTCTCCGCGGTGAATCATAAAGTTGATATGCTCAATACTGCGCAATATCTGGAATTAAGGCGCGAAGCCTTTAAAAATGATGCGGTCACGCCAACTGAAACGCAAGCTCCCGATCTGCTGACCTGGAGTAAGGATCTTGACCAGAACTGGCAGGAAAAATTATTTGGAAAATCTGCAGGTCTAACCGAAGCACAATTAAGTTTAAGCGGCGGAACTGAACAGACTAATTTTTTGGTTGGCGGCGCATTTCGCAATGAGAAATCCGTATTGCCAGGCAATACCGGTTATACAAGAGGATCCTTGAATTCTTCGCTGAATTACAATTCGCAAGACAATAAATTCAGAATGACCAGCTCAATAAAATCAGTTATTGACGAAAACAATTCGGCAATAACTGATTTGGCAGGTTCGTTTAATCTGGCGCCTAATATGCCGATATACGATGCAAAAGGCAATTATTATTGGTTTAACACTATTGAGCAGAACCCAATGGCTTTGCTCGAACGCACAAATGTGACCAATACCAATAATTTGTTTGTCAACACCTCATTGGCTTATACCATCATCAAAGGCCTGAATGCAAAATTAAGTGCTGGATATAACCGTTTGGAAACGAAACAAGTGCAGACGCTGCCTAAAATCAGTTTCAATCCCGTTAGCTATAGCGGAAGTACCGGAAACTACGGAAATGGCTCATTCAACTCTTATATCCTGGAGCCTCAGCTGGATTATTCCATTCAATTGGGAAAAGGCAATCTTTCTGCCCTGGCCGGCGGAACTTTTCAGCACAGCATTACCGAAGCGCAATCCTTGATCGGCGGCGGCTATGTGAGCGATGAACAATTAGAAAATATCAAAGCAGCAACGGTAGTCACACCACGTACTTATACCTACACCAAATACAGATATGCTTCTGTTTTCGGGCGCTTAACTTATAATTTTAATGAAAAATACATCATCAATGGTACATTCCGTCGTGACGGTTCCTCCAGGTTTGGACCTGGAAAACGATTTGGTAATTTTGGATCCGTTGGTGCAGCCTGGCTCATTAGCAATGAATCTTTTGTAAAAGATCAGCTGAAATTCTTGTCCTTTGCTAAATTGAGGACAAGTTATGGAACAGTAGGTAATGATCAGATCGGAAGTTATCAGTTCTTAGACAGCTGGTCCTCAACTTCACTTCCTTATGGCGGTTCTGCGGGTATTTATCCAAGTCGTTTCCCAAATCCCGATTACAGCTGGGAAGTCAATAAGAAGCTTGAGCTTGGAATTGACTTAGGATTTGTTCAGGATCGGTTTATGCTGACGGCGAACTTTTACCGCACCCGTTCAGGTAATCAGTTGATTGGCTACCCATTGTCGTCACAGTCCGGATTTACCGAATATACAGAGAATTTACCTGCAGTCGTGCAAAATCAGGGTTTCGAGTTCGAAATCACTTCAGCCAATGTGCGTGGCGGAAACTTTACCTGGAATACTTCCGCGAATCTGACCATTGCCAGGAATAAATTGATAGAATATCCAAACCTGGCAACAACGGCAAATTCAAATAAATATGTGATTGGACAGCCACTTACCATTGTGAAAGGTTATGATTTTACTGGCATAGATCCTGCCACAGGTATACCATTGTTCAGAGATGTGAATGGAGATGGCGCATTTACGGAAACGATGGATATGGTCGTGATGGGTAATACCATGCCGAGATTTTACGGCGGATTGTCGAATAGTCTGACTTACAAAAAAATTAGCCTCGACTTCTTTTTTCAGTTTGCTAAACAAGAGGGACCGGGACTTAACTATGGTTCCCTGGCTTCTTCTAATGGACTTTTGAAAAACAAAGATCTGAGTGCATTGGATAGATGGCAGCGCCCGGGTCAGGCGGCTTCCATTCCGGGTGCCAGCGCAACTTCAGGGAAGGCTATTTTTAATGCCAATCAAAACTTATATAGGTTTTCAAATGCCAATTGGGTAGATGCTTCCTTTATCCGGTTGAAAAATGTTTCCCTGAAATACAACCTTACGGATGTGATAAAGAATTCGAAATTTAAGAACCTGAGTGTGTATGTTCAGGCTCAGAATCTGTTTACCATCACCTCATACGATGGTTTCGATCCGGAAACAAAGGGTTATGCGTTACCACCATTAAGCGTTTATACTGCGGGTTTACAATTGGCATTTTAAAAAAAAGAAATTATGAAAATATTATATTCTGTGCTGTGTATAGTGATTTTAAGCACACTGGTTTCATGTAAAAAATATGTAGATATTGAGGATCCAAAAGATCAATTGATCAGTAAACTAGTCTTCGTAAATGATGCATCTGCTACAGCTGTGCTAACGGGGATTTACAGTGATATGAACGGATTCAACTATCAGTTTGCTAATGTTGTCACTACATTTATGTGTGCCATGGCTGCCGATGAATTTACCTATGCTTCTGCATCAGCAGCTTTTGATGAATTTAAGAACAATTCAGTTACTGCAGGAAATCAGTATGTCAAAATCATGTGGGAACAACCCTACAGTTTCATCTATCGTGCAAATCTGGCCATAGAAGGTGTATCGGCATCCACCACATTAACACCCGAAGTTAAAAATCAATTGCTTGGTGAAGCCTTGTTTGTAAGGGCCTTTTGCCATTTTTATCTTGTAAATTTTTTCGGTGATGTACCATTGATCCTGGATTCTGATGTGCTTAAAAATACGAATCTACCGAGAACACCAAAGGCTGAAGTATATGCTTCCATCATTAAGGATTTGACTGAAGCAAAAAAAGTATTGGTTCTTGCTTATCCGGGAAATAAGGAGCGCATACGCCCAAATAAAACAGCAGCAACGCTGTTGCTTGCCAGGACTTATCTATACAATGGGAACTATGCGCTTGCGGAACAGGAAGCAGCTGAGGTTATCAGTACCAGCGGCTACGCCATACTTAATCATCCTGATCCCAATAATGTGGCACACATGACCAAGGTCTTTCTGAAAAACAGCGCTGAAACGGTATGGCAACTGCAGGCTATTAATACTAGTGTCGGAAGAAATACCTGGGAAGGCAACACACTATTGTCTACCGGTGCACCATTTTATCGACTGAATAAAGGAGCTGGGAGCTTAATAGAAGCATTCGGAACAACTGACCTGAGGAAAGCGAATTGGGTTGGCGAATATACAACAACAGCCGTTCCTCCGGTGACCCATTACTACCCGTTTAAGTACAAAGTGAGGGTGGGGACTATTAATGCACCCACTGAATATTCCATGGTACTTAGGTTTGCTGAAGCCTTTCTGATCCGAGCAGAAGCCCGTGCGCAACAGCTAAATTTCTCTGGAATGAAGGACGATTTAGATGTGATACGTCAGAGAGCAGGCTTAAATCTGTTACCAGTAACAGCAGATCTGGCTGTCGCCATGGCACAGGTAGAAAATGAAAGAAGACTGGAGCTGTTCACAGAGTGGGGGCACCGCTGGTTTGATTTAAAGCGTTGGAAAAGCGTTACTGGCGATCCGACTAAAACCAGGGCAGATGATGTATTGAGTCTAACGAAAACCGCATGGAAATCAACAGCCATTCTTTTCCCGATCCCATCTTCCGCTTTAAACAGTAATCACAGTCTGATCCCAAATCCGGGCTACAACTAATTCGCATCCCTATGTTAAAACACATGTTAATGAGCTGCCTGCTTGGACTTGCAATTTTGAAAGTCCAAGCACAGGTGGTACAAATTACTCCCGAAAAGCCACAACGAGGAGAAAAGGTGACCATTACCTATCATCCCGGAGTCGCAGGAGCCGCAATAGGCAAAGATGCGAACAGTATAATCATCAACTTCAGTTATTCCACTTTTTACGATCAGCCCTGGAAGTTAGCAATGACCAAACAGGGTGACAAATGGATTGCATCCTTTGTTTTACAACGGTACGCAACTTTTGCTTCCTTTTATCTACAGAGTGGTGATATCATTGATAAGCCAGCGGCTAATCAGCACTATTCAATTGCCGTATATAACGGGAATAAGCGGGTAAGAGATGGGTTTTTACATGAATCCTATAGCCTTGGGGGCCAGATGTCGAAATCACCAAAATTGCCTGCCTTGCAGCTGGCGTTGCTAAAAAAAGAACTGATAAACTATCCCAATAATTACGAAGCCAAAGTACGTGAGCAAAGCGTGCTGATGGCCTTGGCAAAAACGCCTAAGGAAAAGATGAAGCATCGGCTGGAGGCCAGAAAGATCATCGCCGCAAAGTTTGAGGAAAACCCCACCTTCGGCGGTAACCTCAACAAAGTGACCATGGGCTATCTGATTATTGGAGAAAATTACAGACTGGACTCCATCCGTAAGGTTGTTTCCAAGCGTTTCCCAGAATCAGACCTGGCAAAAGACTATCTGATCTCCGCTATTTCCAAAGAAAAGGATGAAACTAAAAAAGTAGCCCAGCTCGAAGCATTACTAAAAAAAGATAAGGAATCAGGTGAAAATTCGACAGAAATCCACCGGATCCTTTTTGAGCATTATGTTAGGCTCAAAGATGAGGCGAAAGCCGTTTATCATGCTCGTAAAAGCATGGGGGTGCCAGAGCCCTATACACCTCAGAAACTAAAAACGATTGCTGAAAAATTGACTGCGCAAAGACTCGCCGCCGATACCGCGGTAGCTTATGCTGAAGCATCTTTAAAGGTTGCTGATCAGTGGCCGATAGGGGTCATCAGGTATTTTCCTGAGTACGGTCATATTTTGCCTTTTGTGGCCGATAGTGTACGGACCAAGACGATTGCTGAAGCAAAATCAAGCCTTAATGCCATCATCGCCCTGAATAAGTTTTATCTGGGAAATAAAGATGAAGCGATGAAGCTTGCTGTTAAAGCCGAAGGCAGTGGCGCAAATAAAGAGAGCTTAATGAACATAGCGCTGCTTTATGAACTAGTCGGGAACCCTGAAAAAGCATTTAATGCCCTTTGGACGGTGTTATTAAAAGATCCTTCGGATATTGTTGCCATTAAATCCGCTAAAACTAATTTTCTAAAGTTCAATCCTTCTGAAACCGAATTCAATGCAAAACTCAAGAAGCTGGAAGAATTAAAATTAGCTCAGCTAAAAGCATCCCTGACAAAACAGATGATGCATAAGCCTGGTCCGGAGCTAACTGGTTTAACCGATCTTAAAGGCAAGCCGGTTACCAAAGAAATGATGCAAGGTAAAATCGTGATACTTGATTTTTGGGCTACCTGGTGTGTGCCATGCATGCAGGAAATGCCCTATCTGCAGAACGTGTACGACAAGTATAAAAACAATTCCCAAGTGATGTTTATGGTCGTAAACAGCGGGGCGAAAAATACGATAAAAGACGCCATCGGCTGGGCAGTTAAAAATCCGCAGTACACTTTCCCCTTATATTTTAACAATGACCCCGATATTGGTGAAAAGGTCGGCTTTACGTTAATTCCTACAATAGCTGTGATCGACCAGCTGGGAAAGATGCAGTTCAGGACAATTGGTTTTGAAGGAGCGGAGCTGGAACACAAGCTGTCGGCACAGATCGATATTTTGTTGGAAACTAAATAACACGGGTTCCTGCTGATAACCCTATACCCCTGGTCAGAGATGGCCGGGGGTTTTTGTCTCTGATCATTACGCAACAATCTGCTTTTAATCGTATATTGTATTTAGTAATCCTGCTATTTCTATATTTTATCGATGAAGAGTTTTGTTAAAATCTATTTCACGGTTATTCTATTTTTTGCGGTCAAATTTATACTTGCCGCTGAAGTTCAGGATCCAAAGCAGTTTTATTTTCAGCAACTTGATAACCGAAATGGTTTGTCGAATAGCGCGGTCAATATTGTTTTTCAGGATAAGGACCAGTTGCTTTGGGTAGGAACCTGGGATGGACTGAATATGTACGACGGTACAGATTTTAGGGTTTTCAATTACAATACCGAAAGTCAGGGTGGGAGCATTGGTAACAATGTGATTCAGGATATCAGGGAAGATCAGCAGGCCAATATCTGGATCAGTACTATAGGCGGGATTACCCGATTTGAGAAGTATAGCGGTAAATTTTATCAGTATTTTTATAATCAGGCTACGCGTCGTAGCATTGCCGAAAAGGAGTATGAATTGGCCATTGCTGGTGATGGGACTGTTTTTTGCTACAGCAAAACCTATGGATTAAACCGCTTTGATTTAAAAAGTAATCAGTTTAAACCTATCAGTTTCCCGGCTGGAATAAAAAGAGCCTTAAAAATAGAAGGTGGAAAGAACGGCCTAATCTGGGTGTTGCAAAATAACGGAACATTGGCCGTTTGTAAAATAAGCGCCTCCGGATTAGCGTTGATTAGTACGATAAAGGCCGAAGGGCAGATCAACAATTTCTTTATTGCCAACAATCAGGTTTTCTTTACAGATCAACAAAACAACCTCTGGGGAATTAATTCAGCACTGAGTCCCAAAAAAATCAGCAATGTTCAGGGAGCCATTAAAACGATCAGGTATTATCAGTCGAATTATATTGTAGGTTGGGAAGTTCAGGGGATTGCCGTTTTTGATCTTGATTTTAAGCCTTCTGTCCTGATGCAAGAGGAAGTGAAACAGCTGGCTAATACAAGGATTACCACAATTGAATCAGCAAAAGATGATGTGCTGTGGATTGGTACCGATGGCAATGGATTAATTAAAATCTATCCCAAGGTCAATCATTTTGGACTGGTGAATAAAAATAGTCTTACTGATCTTAACAAACCCGTTCGGGCTTTTGCTGAAGTTGCAGGAGATTTATGGATCGGGACTAAGGGCAAAGGAATCCTGATTTTAAAGGGGATTCCCAGGCATTCAGCTCAGCAACAATTAAAAGGAGGATTAAATACCAGTAATGGACTGGATAATAATTCGGTATATGCTTTAAAGAAAGGACTGGAGCCTTATGTTTATATTGGTACGGATGGAAAAGGGATCGGTGTTTATGATTTGAAGGCTAAACGCAGCATCAGCTGGGCCAGTATTTCAGGGACTGCTTCATTACCGTCTTTTGGATCTGTATATGCCATTCTGCAGGACAGAGACAGTTCCTTGTGGCTGGGAACCAGCGGAAGTGGCCTGGTTCACTTGAAACTTGCTAAAAATAAGCAAGGAATATTAAGCGTAAGCTATTTCAAACAGTATCTTTCAGGCACTGTTAACGGTCCGGCAAATGATATTATTTATGCATTAAGTAATGGGGATGACGACAGACTCTGGATTGCCTGCAGGTATGGCGGTTTAAGTCTATTCGATAAGAAAACCGGCCAATTTAAGACTTTTAAAGCCTTTGTATCTCCAAGCAGCTTGTCTAATAATGATGTGCTTTCCTTGTACTATGATTCGAAAAAAAGATTGTGGATCGGCACCAGCTATGGCTTAAACATGTTGAGTTATGAGCAGTCTGTTAAGGATAAGCCTTTGTTTAAGAAGTTCACCATGAGTGATGGCTTGCCCAACAATACCATTCATGCCATCAAGGGCGCCAATTCCGGAAGTATTTGGTTAAGTACCAATAAAGGTTTGGCCATGTTAAATCCTGAAAATTGGGCTGTAGCCAAATTCAGGGAGAGCGATGGTTTACAAAGTAATGAGTTTAGTGATGGTGCAGTCTGGAAGTCGGCTTCGGGGTCACTTTATTTTGGCGGAATTTATGGCTTTAATTATTTTGTTCCGGAAAGGATTACCGGCAATACCTTACAACCCAATTTACTGATTTCCGGGATCCATATGGGCGGGAAAAGCATCAATGAAAATCACCTTCAGGTACTAAAGCCAAATCAGGGAGCAGTTTCATCGTATACTTTGGCGCGTAAAAGCAATTTCTTCCAGCTGAGTTTAAAGTCTATGAGTTTTTTAAACGAAGCTAAAAATGAGTTCGCCTATAAACTTGAAGGGTTGGATAAAAAATGGAATTATTCGGGAGATATTGGAAATATCGTGTACAATAACGTACCCCCGGGCAATTATACACTTCAGGTAAGGTGGAGTAACGGCGAAGGGGTTTGGACGGATGGCATAAGCGTATTTAAACTCCATGTTGAGCAGTACTTTTGGTTAACCTACCCTGCTTTATGTGCTTATTTTTTAATTCTGTTTGCATCAGGATATGCTTTTCATCTGTATCGTAAGAACAAACTTCAAATGAAGTATCAATTGCAGATGGAGCATTTGCTGCGGGAAAAAGATGAGGAAGAGCATCAGCAGCGCTTGAATTTTTTTACCAATATTGCGCATGAGATTCAGACACCATTAACAATGATTATGGGTTCTGTAGAGCATTTTTTAAGGAATAAAAAGACTGAACTGCTGAAGAACAAAGAGAACAACTATTTCTTTTCCATTGTGCACCAGCATACCGCGAGATTAACCTATCTGGTGCAGCAATTGCTGGAATTTAGAAAGGCTGAGGCCGGATATCTCAAAAAGAATAATGATTATGTCGATGTCAGTAAGATGCTGGATAGCCTCTCTGGCTTGTTTATCCCGGCGAGCGAAAGGAACAAGCAAGTCTACATTAGAAGTATTGAAGACGGGCTGGTCGGTTTTATAGATAAGGACAAGTTTGAAAAGATTTTGTTCAATCTGTTATCTAATGCCTTTAAACATGCTGGTAAGCAGGAAACTATTAAGTTTAATGCCGTTTATCATACTGTTGAAGGTTTGCTTGAGGTGAGTGTTTCCAATTCGGGCTGTACGCTTAAGACGGAACATCTGGAGCAGATTTTTAATAAGTTTTATGTAAGCAATGAGCAGCAGACCGAAAAATTCAGTACGGGTATAGGCTTAGCTTTTACCAAAGAGCTGGTTACCCTGATGGGTGCCGACATTGGGGTAAGTCTGGACGATAGCTGGATAGACTTTAGGGTAAAAGTACATTTGAAGGAAGCTGAAGGTAAAGCGGAAGCTGCAGTGATCACCTCCGCACCATCATCTTTATATGAATCACTGGTACAGGTTTACGATCAGCCTGAAATGACTTCCAGCGGAGACGAGAACAAGAACAGTTTAATTGACGACTTGCAGCAGCGCGAAAAGCAAAGCGTTCTGGTGGTAGAGGATGAATCGGAACTCCGTTATCTGATCAAAAATGTATTAAAGGATCAGTATGTAGTATACGAGGCAGGCACCGGACTGGAAGCCCTTTCCTTTTTGAATAAGACGATTCCAAATTTAATCATCAGCGATGTGATGATGCCCGATATGAATGGATTGGAATTGTGTCGTACCGTAAAACAAACCCCTGCATTGGCGCAGATTCCATTTGTGATCCTATCAGCGCGGGGCTCGGAAGACAATAAGGCTGAGGGCTACGAACTGGGCGCAGATGCTTACATTCCCAAGCCCTTCCAGATCAATTATCTGCTGGTGAGGATTCGTAAGCTGCTCGATTATCAGGCACGCATGGATAGCCTGATTAAAGATCAGCACATTACCAATCAGTTCATGGATGCTGATATTGCCGATACAGACAAGAAATTTCTGGAAGCGTTACTGAAGGTGATCGAGATCAATCTTAATGAACCTGAGCTGAATGCAGCTACGCTCGAAGATGCGCTTTCTATCAGCAAAATGCAATTGTACCGAAGATTGAAATCTCTTGCTGGAATGACCCCGGCAGAGTTTATTAAAAGGATTCGTTTAAAGCATGCTGCCGATATGCTGATTGCTTCGCAATACAATGTTTCCGAAATATTTTACCGTACAGGTTTCAACAATAAATCTTACTTCTTCAGGGAGTTTAAAAAGATTTACCATTGTGCACCAAACGAATACAGGCAGCAGCAATACGAGGAAAACATCCCTGTTTTGTAACTATAGTGAACTAAAATGTTACTATAGTGCACTTCTCGGGAACGCTTACGGAATAAATTTGTTATACCAAATATATCACCGATGAACCATAAGCCGTTTTCCCTTTTTTTTCAGGTAAGTTTAATGCTGGCGCTTTTTATTTCCGCCACAGGCGTGTCTGCCGTATTTGGACAAAAGCTGCGCATTAAGGCATTGGGTGATACGCTTACCGGGTTTAAGGTTGGGGTATTTGATGGAGATCGGCAATTGTTAAATAATGATGCGGAATTTTCACTTTTGATGGCCAACACTGACCTGAGTGAGCAGACTTTAATGACAGGTTGGACAGGAAAGCAGTGGAAGGGTAATGACAGTACAATTACGCTGATCCGCGAAAGCTATATTCCCGAGTTTGATCTAAACCTCTCTGTGCAGGTAACCTATAAGGTGATTAATGCGCATGTAATCAAAAAAACAATTCGTTTATATCAACCAGGAATGCCCCAGTTATACTATATGTTGAAGGAACGGTTTGTTCCTGTTCAAAAACCAAAGCAGTATGTGAGCTTTGAACATGGCAATTTTCCAGGGGGTTTTGCTCATGAGATGTTTCCTTCGGTTGGTTATGTTGACTACAGAAACACGCTGGTTGGCTTTTTAACAGACGCGGGGTATAAAAATCAGTATACACGTACTACAAGGCGCAGGCTTAACGGCCGCGGTGGAGGTTTTGTTGGTATGCGTAAACTCCCTGATCCTGAGCTTTTCTCGACAGCTAGCGCTGCGGAACAGGCCGAGGGTAAAGACTATCTGCAAATGACATTTGGTGAGTTATACAATCTGAATGCAGGAAAAGAAACGCTGCTCAAGCTATCGGATAGCTGGAAGAAGGAAGGGGATCTGGAACTTAAAAAAGAGGGTAGCCTGATTACCATGGATTGTAAAGCTTCGGGACGTAGCGGCATCGAACTGATAGCCCCCCTAAAGGATCAAAGGGTATATACTATTTCTTTTTTATGTAAAGGAACTGCGCCTTTGGCTTTGAAGTTATTCCGGATGAAGAACGGGAAGAAAACAGTCGAGTTGGAGAACGGTTTAAAATACATTGATAATTTTCAGGTTAAGGAGAGGGATTGGACCCTATTTAAAGGAAGCATTATGTTGCCTTATATTGAAAAAGATAGCGTGGCTCTTTTTATTGGTAACCAAGGGAACAAGATATGTCGGCTGCAGTTAAAGGATCTGCAAATTGTGGAACATGAGCCTGCGCGTGAACCTTACAATGTTCTGGCTATGGGTGAGGCCTCGGAAAAGACGAGCTATATATTTGCTGAACCTTGGAAAGGCCACCGCGAATTTATGATCTCCTCACAAATCAGGTTATCGGAAGGTATGGGGTTCAGGGGTTCTCAGCTAGAGAAAGTGCTGTATGGAAATTTTAAGATGCTGACCTGGATCAACGGGCTGAACGATTTTAAACCATTTAATGTGCCGAATATGAATTATTCGCCCGATATGTATAACAGGGATTCCTTTTTTTCTATCGTGGCTTGTTACAGTAAGGAACTGAATCTTGGCATCTGGGATCAATGGGCCAGCACACAAACTCCAAAAGGTGCCATTGGCACCATTATTACCCCCTATATGGGCTCTGTAGAAGCTAAGGATAATGAAGCTACAATAGAATGGCTGATTTGGGCAATGCTGAACAAAAGAAGGTTTAATGCCTTACTACCGGAAGATAAGATCAAAAAAGCAATAGAATATGTGCGAAACGAGTTCGACTCCGGTAAAGATGGGATTTGTCGATCACACTTTTCCATGAGCCAGGTAGATATCGTGGATTATCAGCCAAAAACTGACCGTCTGGCGGTAAATCAGGGCATGTTGGCGATTGCGCTAAGAACCATTAAAGAGTTGGGTTACCCGGTGGATGAAGCTTATATTCAAAAAGCAGAAGAGGAGTACAGGAAATTTTATGACCCGAAAAGAAAACACCTGCTTTTTGACCGCCAGTACCCCGATGTCATTAGTTTAACCGATCTGGAGCCCGAGTTTTATTCTTTATGGTTGTTTAATCGACCGCTTCTTACGGATGAAATGGTGATTAATCATCTTGAACAGATGCCTGTGCTTAATCGCAGCAACAAAGCGCCACATCCACAATATGGTACTACTGCACCGATATGTGTAAGGTTGACAAAAGATAAAAAAGGATATGCATACCTCAGCGCTGCTTATCAGCCATTTGCTGAGTTTGGAGCTGCGAACTATGCCGATGGGAAAAACGATGGTTTTTATTATAATGGAGGCAGCTGGCTCAGAGCAGAATATTGCGCCTATGTTGCAGGGTTGAAACACGGCTGGACAAAGGCAACTAAATTGATGGAGAACAGGGCCTGGGCTGAGCTTAACCTGAACCCAGACTGGCCTTTCAGCAAAGAATTTATCCCTACTAAATGGACAACCACAAAATCCTGGTGGCCCTCTACGAAAGGCCTGTGCTGGAATATATTTATTCTGATGGCCAATGAGGTAGCTGGACTACGAACGCCGGATATGGACCCGGATTTTAACCCGTCAATTAGCTTCACGACCAAATAACTCTAAATGAATTAAACTTTTACAAAAATTAACCAAATGAAATTAAAAATTAACCGTGTATGGCTCATTTTGCTGATCATAGCATTTTCAGGCCAAAGTCTCTATGCCCAAACCAAGGTTTCTGGAACGGTTAGGGACGCAAGTGGAATAGGTTTGCCAGGGGTAAGTGTCATCCAGGAAGGGACTCAGAATGGAACGATTACTGACCAGCTGGGAAGGTATATCTTAAGTTTAAAAGAAGGGGCGGTGCAAACGCTTACCTTCAATTATGTTGGGTTTTTGAAGCAGACGATTCCGGTAAGCGGAAATTCGACTGTGAATGTTACGCTGAAAGAGAACAATGAGTCGTTAAATGAGGTGGTTGTGCTGGGGTATACCTCGCAGAAAAAATCTAATTTAACCGGTGCAGTAACTTCGGTGAACATGCCTGACCTGGAAGACAGGAGGGTGGCAGATGTGGCCCAGGTGCTGCAAGGCCAGGTAGCAGGAGTGCAGATTACACAGAGCACTGGTGCTCCCGGGGATCCGGTTAGTATTCTGATCCGTGGTCAGGGTACATTTGGCGACAACAGTCCACTTTTTATTGTAGATGGTAACCCAACGCAAGATATTTCATTTCTGAACCCTGCCGACATGCAGTCTGTCACCGTGTTAAAAGATGCTTCTGCTGCTGCAATTTATGGTTCAAGGGCCTCGGCCGGGGTAATCGTGATCACCACCAAAATGGGTAGTGCGGGATTGTCTAGTCTTGATGTAAACTATTACAATGGCATCCAAAAAGTGACAAACCTACCTAAGATGCTGAATACGACCCAGTACATGAACAAGATGGAAGAGTCCTGGAACAATTCGGGTCGCACAACTCCGAATCCTTATACCCCTGATAAAGGCCGGACCGATTTGGCCAATACCAATTGGCTGGATGAGTTGTTTGAGACCGGTCGTTCGCAAAACCTGCAGCTCAGCGCTATCGGTGGAACGGAGAAGATCAAATATTTAATTTCTGGAGCATATTATGCACAGGATGGAATTGTGGTTTATAAAAATGATAAGTACCAGCGTGTTAACTTCAGAACGAATGTGATCGGTAATGTATCTGAACGCTTTACCGTTGGCGCAAATCTACAGCTTTCCTATGCCAAACAGGATAAGATGTCCTCTAAGGGTGATGAGCCTGGTGTGATCCGCCATGCATTTATCCGGCCGCCGGTAATCCCTGTGTTTAAAGATATTAACGATCCAACTTATTCTGTTGCAGATCCTTTTACAGATTTACCTTTTTATAAAGCGGATGGTACCTACCAGAGCAGGTATGAATACAGTAGTAACCCTATAGCGCTTGCTTATTTTACCAATGATAAAAGATCATTGTTTAAAACCTTTGGAAATGTTTATGCGGAGTATGCTTTGCTGAAGAATAAGGAATTAAAGTTTAGAACGAATGTGGGCCTGGATCTTAATTTTACGCATAATAAGGCCTTTAACGATAATTTTGGGGATGACGATGGGGGTGGTGCGGCGGAAGATAAAGGTTTGGGCAGAAAGAACCGGCCTAATTCCTTAAATGAGGACCGTGGACAGGAAAGTACCATTACCTGGAACAATACTCTGAATTATGGTAAAACCATCCAAAAGCATTTGTTTAATGCAATGGTCGGAAGTGAATACATCAAAAATTATTCATCCTCCATTGGTGCTACCAGGAACAGATTTGACTATACCGCACCTGAATTCCAGTTTATTGATTATGGCAACAGCCTGACCAATGTTTGGAACGGTGGAAACGGCGCAGAATGGACTTTGTTTTCTTTATTTGGTTCAGCAACTTATGTATATGATTCTAAATATATGATTACTGCAAATTTCAGGGCGGATGCATCTTCCCGGTTTGGACCTAATAATCACTGGGGTTATTTCCCTTCCGTGTCTGCTGGCTGGAAGATTTCTAAAGAAGCTTTCATGAAGGAGCAGCGCTGGATTTCTGATCTGAAATTAAGGGCAAGCGTTGGAACACTTGGTAACCAGAATATTGGAAATTATACTTATTTGACGCTGTACACAAAAGTTGGGGACGAGACAAAACTGCTTCGTTACGGCAATCCGGACCTGAAATGGGAGAGTACAACTCAAAGTAACATTGGTCTGGATATGGGGCTAATTGAGAACAGGATTTATTTAACCGTTGATTACTTTAATAAAAAAACAGACGGTATCCTACTACCACTTTCTTTACCAAAGCTGGTTGGGGATGTACAGCCTACTATTGTGAACGCGGCGGAAGTAAAAAATTCTGGTCTGGAGGTTTCTTTAAGTTACCGCAATAATGACAGCGCATTTAAATATGGCATTAATGGAAACATCGGTACCTTAAAAAATCAGGTAGTAAAACTACATCCCAATCTGCCTAATATGATTGGCCAGGTGACAAAAACAGAACCTGGGCATCCAATTAATTCTCTTTATGGTTTTGTGATGGAAGGTATTTATCAAAACCAGGCAGAAATAACCAGTCATTTGTCAGGTACATTGAACCCAGCTGAACTTCCCGGTGATATCAAATTTAAAGATCGTAATGGAGATGGTATAATTAACGATTTGGACAGGGATTATATCGGGAATCCGAATCCTAAATTTTCTTATGGATTAAATCTTTCGGCGAGTTATATGGGGTTTGACCTTTCTGCATTGTTTCAGGGCGTACAGGGGGTAGACAGGTATAATGACCTGAAGAAAATTATTGATTATGATACCCGTCCTTTTAACCATTCGGTTGGGGTGCTGGGCAGTTGGCATGGGGAAGGAACAAGCAACAGCATACCACGCTCTACCTTTAGTGACAACGGGAGTAGCCGAACCTCCAGTATTTTTGTAGAAGACGCTT
This sequence comes from Pedobacter nyackensis, assembly GCF_900176505.1. Lineage (GTDB taxonomy): Bacteria > Bacteroidota > Bacteroidia > Sphingobacteriales > Sphingobacteriaceae > Pedobacter > Pedobacter nyackensis. The sequence continues at coordinate 184,435 of NZ_FWYB01000010.1, forward strand.
CTTACTTGCGGCTAAAAAATCTGGAACTAGGTTACTCTTTTAAGTCCCTGTTAACAAAGGCGAAGTTGGGCGTTCAAAATGTCCGTGTGTATGTTTCTGCGCAGAATGTGTTTACCCTGACGGATTATACGGGTCTGGATCCGGAATCAACCGATATTATAGATATGGGTACGTATCCGCAATCCAAAGCATTTCTATTTGGTGTAAATGTTAAATTTTAACCCTGCATTTAAAAGTATAGCTATGAAATTGATATATAAAATACTTGCGGTTCTGGTAATGATTACTGGTATAAGCTGCAAAAAGGAATTAGATAAAGCACCCATAGGTTTGATAACGTCCAACCAGGATGAAACAGACCCGAAATTAAATATTGTAGTATCCTCAGTAAGTTCATCGTACCGCTTACTGTCAAGCACACTAAATATTATTGGCCAGTGGGGCTGGGACGATGGTACTGTGTTGAGGAATGATTTTATTTTACAGGACATTGCATCTGGGGATATGCAAAAAAAATGGAACCCCGATGGGGATCAGGCCTGGATGGACCAATTCTCTAAATTTAATTTTACTGCATCCAATGGTGGTTTTAATGGCCAGTGGAGTTATGATTTTGAAGGAATTGCACGATGCAACCGCTCTATCAATTATCTAACAGACGCAACCGTAATTGCAAAAATAGGCATAGATGGTGCCTTGAAAAACAGGTTGCTCGGGGAGGTGTATTTTTTAAGGGCCTTTTATTATTTTGATCTGGTAAACAACTTTGGGGATGTTCCACTTTTGTTAAAGCCACTTAAAGACTTTTCTGAGGCTTATGAGGTGGCAAAACGTGTTCCGAAGGAGCAGGTGTGGGCACAGATCAGCGCAGATCTTGCTTTGGCTAAACCTTTGCTTCCAGGCACTAAGTATACTGATAATGCAGAGAAATGGCGGGTATCTAAAGGGGCGGCAATTGCTTTACAAGCTAAAGTAGCCCTTTATAATAAAAGATGGCCGGATGTGCTGGCTAGCATTGCAGAGCTAGAGAACCTGAGCTTTTACAGTTTAAATACCAATTACTTTGATAGTTTTGATGTGACAAAGGAGTTTAACGACAATGAAGTGATTTTTGCTTATGATCACCAGTCGGCCAAAACCCCGGCAATGGGAAATGGACTTTGTGCCCTTGCCGGTTGGGGTTTTATTGCGCCGACCACCAATTTTATCAATGCTTTTGAAGCTAACGATCCCAGACTGGGATATACGGTAAACGAGCAAAGTCAGAGTGTGTATAAAATATTTGGTGCGCTAAATGATAGCAACAAAGGAAATGAAGATGCAGCAAGTAACAAGATATACATCAGATGGGCTGATGTATTGCTTTGGAAAGCGGAGGCTTTGCTGGAGACAGGGGCTTATCCTGCTGCTATAGGCGCAATTAATACCGTAAGGGCGAGGGCAAGGAACAGCGTAACTGCGAATGGCAGTTTGCCGCCAGCGGGAACATTGCCTGATAGAAATGTGGCTTCGACAGATCGAGTGCAGATCAAAGACTGGTTGGTGAAAGAGCGGAGGGTGGAGTTGGGATTTGAATCGCAAAGATTTAATGATTTGAAAAGATGGGGTATGGCAAAAGACTTTTTGCAATCTGTAGGTGTGAACTTTCAGGACCGTCATTATGTTTATCCGATCCCCCAGGGAGAAGTTGATAAATCGGGAGGCACCATTATCCAAAATCCTAACTATTAATAAAAATGGGGCAATATATGAACGATCAAGCACAACGATTTATACAAAACCCACTGCTTTCACCCAAGGATTTAAAGCCGAGCAGGCCGGGGTTGCAAATCACCTGTCTTTTAAACCCGGGAGTATTTACTTTTGAAGGAAAGACCTGGCTTCTGGTGCGTGTAGCAGAAAGGCCCGAACAACAGAAAGGGATAATTTCATTTCCCGTGCTAAAAGGCAATGGCATTGAAATTATCGAAATCTCAGAAGATGATCCGGAGTTGAATGCCAAAGATCCCCGCGTGATCAACTATAAAGGAGTAGATTATTTGACTACCCTGTCTCATTTGCGACTCCTTTGCAGTGATGATGGGATTAGTTTTTATGAACCCGAAGGCTATCCATTATTACAAGGTGAAACCGGTCAGGAGGCTTTTGGCGTCGAAGACTGCCGCGTTACACTGTTAGATGGAACCTATTACCTCACTTATACTGCGGTTTCTGAGCAAGGTGTTGGGGTAGGCTTACGTAAAACCAAAGATTGGAAAAACTTTGAGTCCGAGGGAATGATTATTCCACCACACAACAAGGACTGCGCGATCTTTGAAGAAAAGGTCAATGGCAAATTTTATGCGCTGCACCGTCCCAGTAGTGTCGATATCGGTGGTAATTACATCTGGATCGCTGAATCGCCTGACGGAATTCATTGGGGTAAACATAAATGCATCATTACAACCAGAAAAGACCAGTGGGACAGCGCAAGGGTAGGCGCAGGCGCAGCCCCTATCAAAACAGAAAAGGGCTGGCTCGAGATTTACCATGGTGCAAACGCTGCGCATAGGTATTGTCTTGGGGCTTTTTTATTGGATCTGAACGATCCTTCAATTGTGCTGGCCAGAACCCAGGAACCCATTATGGTGCCAACCGCAGATTATGAGTTGACCGGTTTTTTTGGGCAGGTGGTCTTCACCAACGGTCACGTGGTTAATGGTGATGAGCTAACCATTTACTACGGCGCTGCAGATGAATTTGTATGCGCTGCTAAATTCTCAATAGCTGCAATTCTCACCTCCTTAACTCATCCCTCATGATTAGTAAATTAAAAACAGAGATTGCGCATTTTAAATCGCAATCACATAATTTTAAGGTGCTTACCTTAACCAATCTGATCTATAGCATCGTTTTGCCCGTGATTGATATTTTCGTTGCGGCCTACGTGATGCGCAGTTCTAACGATCCGGTAAAAGTTGTGGTCTATCAGCTAACTATTTATACAGGAATTCCATTAACCTTCTTAATCAATGGCTGGTTGTTAAACCGTTTTCCAATTAAGGTATTATATTCTTTAGGAATGGTGCTCAGCGCCATTTCCATGATGATCATGATGTCTCTAACTACGCTTGATATTACAGGAATTGCTATTGCAGGTATTGTAATGGGGATGTCGTTCGGCTTTTACTGGGCCAACAGGGATTTTCTGGCACTGGCCACAACAAACGATGGTAACCGCAATTATTATTACGGACTGGAAACCTTCTTTTACACCATTATTGCCGTCGTTATTCCGGTTATGATCGGTTGGTTTATTGAAGGGCTTGCAGTTACCGGCGATGTAAAACTGGCCTATAGAATTGTGACCGGAATTGTATTTGTCATTACCATTGCGGCATCAATCATGTGCTTTAAAGGCAAGTTTACCAACCCCATCAGCAAAAAGTTTATATACTTTAAGTTTAATCCGTATTGGTACCGGTTGATGTTCCTGGCTGTATTAAAAGGCTTGGTACAGGGTTTCCTGGTTACTGCTCCGGCTATGCTGATTATGTTGCTGCTGGGAAAAGAGGGAGCCTTAGGAACCGCGCAATCTGTAGGTGCGGTCTTTGCTGCGATCCTGATGTATATCATTGGCCGGAAAACAGGGCCCGAACACCGAATCTATGTGTTTGGTACAGGGCTCGTATTGTTTACCATTGCTGCCCTCATTAACGGGATTCTGTTTAATGAAACCGGAGTGATCTTGTTCATGCTATTCTTGTTGCTGGCTAAACCGTTATTGGATCTGGCTTATTTTCCTATTCAATTTAGTGTAATCGATATTCTCACCAAAAAGGAGAAAAGAAGTGAGTTTGCTTATATCTTAAATCACGAGGCAGGCTTATACGTGGGCCGGTTAACCGGTGCCGGAACATTTTTATTATTAGCGTATTATTTCTCAAACGAGGTCGCTCTACGCTATGCCATTATCATCGTAGCCGTATTACAGCTAAGTTCTTACTGGGTAGCCAAAGGTATCCTCAAAAAAGGAAAAGTGATGAATGAGGAACTGGAGCTTGAAGAGAAAAGTCTGGCTGGTGTTGTCAACCCCAGCCATTCGGTAATTTAAACGAGCTAAAATTACCTGCTATTATTTTTTGATATTTAGATGAACCCAATAATGATGAAATTTAAACTGACCATACGATTTACACTGCTTTCCTTATTTATTGCTACCCTTTGCCAGGCTCAGCTTAAACAGGTTAATATTAGCCGCGTAGATGCTATGGCCGATGTTCCTAAGCCACTCCAGATTATCAATTGGAAAACAATGGCACTTAATTTCGACAAAACCATTTATGATTTCAAGGCCAAAGGTGAATACTGGCCAATGGTATGGATGGATAGCACAGGAAAGAACTTTAATCAACCTACACTAGGCATGTATACTGCCGTTGGTGATGTAAGGCAGGGGCCGCAAAACAACAAAGGGATGTTCCATGAGTCGCTAGCCAATATGGGCTCCGTTTTAGGGGCTACATTAGTTGGATTGGATAAAAGTAAACGACAGGGAATAAACTATGTTGGGATGCTTAAAAACTACTTTAATAGCGACAACGGTTGGGACATTATGATGAATAATACCGCCGCTGAGGTTGCCTTGCTGGGAGGCGGCTATGGCAGAGATTGGTGGTATGATGTTTACCCCAATGTATTGTTTTATGCGGTCTACGACCAGTATCCATCTGAGCCGGATTTTGAAATGATGGCCAGAAAAATTGCGGAAAAGTTTTATAAAGCGGATTCTATATTAAACGGCAATTACAATTATTCCTACTTCGATTATGGACAGATGAAGCCGATGACTAACCAGATTTGTACTCAACCTGATGCTGCGGCCGGTCACGCCTATGTATTGTATGCAGCGTATAAAAAGTTCGGTGACCCACGATACTTAAAGGGTGCTATCAATGCGATGAATGCATTGGAAAGCCAGAAAATTAACCCCACCTATGAGCTGTTGATGCCTTTTGGTGCTTATTTGGCAGCAAGAATGAATGCAGAGCAGGGAACAGCTTTTGATGTTGGGAAAATGCTCGACTGGACCTTTGATGGTACTGCTGTTTGTCGCGAAGGTTGGGGCTTCCTGGTGGGTAACTGGAACGGCTTTGATATTTCGGGAACTGTAGGGAGCACGGTGGATCATGGTGGTTATGCTTTCCTAATGAATACCTTCGATGCTGCCTGGCCATTGGTGCCTATGGTTAGGTATAAACCTCAATATGCAAATGCCATAGGTAAGTGGATGTTAAATGCGGTTAATGCCTCCAGGTTGTTTTATCCGCAGTATATGCCTGCCGCACATCAAACCATACCCGAGCTTGCTGCGGTTACTAAAGGTGTAATTGCTTACGAAGGCTTTTCAAAAGCCTCAACTTTTGATACCCTTTACCAATCGCTAAAGGCTCCGGTAGCACAGGGTGATGGACCAAAATGGGTACCTGGTAAAAATCCTGAAGTATCGCAGTTTAGCGTATATGGCAGTGCACATGCCGGGATCTTTGGTGGTATTGTGAAGGAAACTGAAATTAAAGGGATACTTGGCCTGGACTTACTGGCTACAGATTTTTACAGCCAAAAGGCCTATCCAACTTACTTGTTCTATAATCCGTATAAGCTGGCCAAAACGATTCTGTTTAAGGTTCCACAAGGAAAAAAAAAGAGGTATGATGTTTATGATGGCGTAGCTCAGCGTTTTATCGCGCGTAACCTCGCAAAGGGGGCCAAAGTGCATATTCCTGCTCAGCAGTCCGTTGTATTGGTTTGTGTTCCTGCCGGGAAAAAATTAAATGTTAAAAACAAGCAGATGCTGATTGATGGCGTAGTGGTTGATTATAACTATAAGTAGAAAAGTTATAACCGATATTTGGTGTGAGGTTGTAATTTTTATCTGATTTGTCGATAAGTTGGAAAAAAAATTAACTTTGCTTCCATTGTTATTCAACTGTCAAATCATTAATCGCTCATTATGCCCAATCCCGCCGCTCTAAATGCAGTTTTGAATCAGCTCTCTGCAATTCATCCACTTAGCGATGAACTTTGTAAGGAGTTTGTCGACAAGAGTATCGAGATTTCTGTGAAGAAAGATGAATACCTGATGCGGAAAGGAGAGCTGAGTAAATATGTTTACTTTGTCGTAAAAGGCATTATTACCGGACAAGTACCCAATAAAGACGAAACATTAATCAGCTTCATTACCATTGATGGAGAGTTTTTATCCGCAATCGAGGGGATGTATGGCGATAAATCCTGCAAAGAAGATGTCCGGGCCGTGGAAGATTCTTCCCTGCTTGCCATGTGCTCATCTCACTTCTATAGCTTGTATGATCGTTTTCCAGAGCTGAATATTGTGTTTCGTAAAATCCTGGAAGCATATTATGCGGATGCGCATTACCGCTCCATTTTTATACGGATAGGGAAGGTATCTGACAAATACAATTATTTTTTGCAGACATATCCTAAGCATGCCGATCGCATACCCGTAGCAATTGCTGCATCTTTTCTCAACATAAAAAGCGCAACGCTTTTGAAAATGATAGCTAAGATGAAAGATGAAAAAGCCATGAGTCTACAATTATCCAGAGAAACGATTATTGCAAAAATGGATAAGTTTCAACCCTACCTACAAAAGAAATTGACCCTTCAGCAGCTGGCCGATCTAATGAATACCAAAGGACATCAATTGTCTTACCTTTTAAATGAATACTTTAACGAGAACTTCAACTGCTTCATCAACCGCTTCCGGATAGATTATATTCTTAAAGAATTCGCTGGAAAGGGGAATCTGGATCAATACAGTATGGATGGACTGGGTAGACAGGCCGGTTTTTCCTCCAAGAGTACTTTTTTTAGTGAATTTAAAAAGAGGGTGGGTGAAACTCCGCAGAATTATTTTAAGCAAACCATAGCCGAAGATCATTTTAAATAAAACAAAGGCCCCTGCGTAAATCAATTCGCAGGGGCCTTTGCGTTGGGTATTTTGTATTACTTGCTCAAATTCAATCTTAAGTTCAATTCAAAACTACCATTGGTATAGCTGCTCAAAGCCGAAGTTTGAGTAGTGTAGGTACCACTGATCAGGTATTTCTTTTTATAATCCATACCCAAACCGAAAGTGGCATTTTTTGTACTGTGATACATACTCAGCAACATCACCTGCTTATTGGCAATGCTCAGTTGTGCACCTGCATCCCAGATGTTGTCAAACCCTTTTACCCCACGGTAAGCTACTTTAGGCTCTAAGTCCATCCCCTCAGCACCTTTGCTAAGGTTGATCTGATAACTTACAGCCGTGTAAAAAGTAGCCACGTCGGCCAGTTTCACTACATCCTTTTTTAGTAAGCTTTTAAGGTTCGGAACAGCAGCCTGTACATTCAGTTTATCCGAAGTATAAGCTACTCCAAAGTCGCCATCCAGATAAGTTTTACGGTCGTTGTATTCCGCTACTGTTGCATCATTTGGGTTACCATAAATATCCGCGTTCTCTAGTCGCTGACTCATAAAGCCCAATGATACCCCGAAGTGTAATTGTTGCCCATCACTATTTAAAGGCAAGTGATATGCATAACTACCTACCACGCGGGTTTGCCTTTGCAAGCCCGCACTTTCATTGTTTACCGTTAATCCCAAACCCACTTTGTTAAAGCCGTAATCGGCTGTCAGGTTTTGGGTTAAAGGAGAGCCCGGAACATTGCTCCATAACTTGCGGTATGCACCGTTAAGTTTTAAGCCTTGTCCCGCTCCGGCAAAAGCCGGATTAATGAGGTACTGATTGGTAAAGTATTGAGCTGAGAGTGGATTTAACTGTGCTTTTACGGAACTACTCATAGCCGCAAACGCAAGAACCAATGCTGTTTTATATATTGTTTTCATCTTTATTATTTTAATGGGTTTTCGTCATCCTGAAACAAGTCGTCATCCTGAAATAAATTTGCTTCGCAGCCTTCTTCGAGATCAGGATGACGATCGTATTAATTTGGTCTTGTAATCGTGATAAACCCTTTCACTTTCGTTTTGTTCGGTCCGAAATCAACGATGTAGTAATAGGTTCCCTCAGCCAATGGCGCACCGTTAAGGGTAGCATCCCAGCTGTTGTCATATCCTTTTTTACTATATACCAATCGTCCCGCTCTGGTAAAGATCCTCACCTCATTATTCGGATACATGTCAAGGTTCTCAATCACCCAGTTGTCGTTAACCCCGTCACCATTTGGCGACATAATGTTTGTGGCTTTAACCTTAACCAGATCATCCAATACCGTGATGGTAAAGGTTTGTGTTTCCGTACATCCGCTAGCGTTAGTTGCCGTTACCGTATAAGTCGTAGTTTCGCTTGGTCTCACTGTAAGTGAAGCCGAATTCAGACTACTCAGGATGCTGCTATGCGCTGTCCATGCATAGCTGGCACCACCAGTAGCATTTAAGATTACAGCTTCACCTTTACTAACCTGCGGACCTTTGTCGCTGTTAATAGCTACAATTGGTAAAGCATTGATGGTAATTACGAAAGTACTGCTATAGGTATCTACACCACCGTCTGCAACGCCGCCATTGTCTTTTACGGTTACCGTGATGGTTGCAGTTCCCGAAGCACCGGTTTTAGCTTTGTAGTTTACATTAGCTGTAGCACCTGAACCGGTTACTGTCAAGTTTTCAAACAGGTTGGCATTGCTGCTGCTTACGGTTAAAGTAGTTGTTTGTGCAGTTTCATGACCGGCACTGATGCCGCTTAATGCTACTGTTTGCGCTGTTTTGGTGTAGCAGATGCTTTGATTAGCTACAGTGGCCAGTGTTGGGATCTCATTTACATCACTTAAAGCAATGGTAAAGGTTTTTTCCAGACTTAAGCCATGCTGCGTTATGCATTTTACGCGGATGCTGTAACTAGCTTTGTTTTCAAAGTTAAGGCTTGCTGCGGTATTGATCTTATTCGCTGAGATGGCAAATAACGCATTGTCAGTGTCACCTGTTCCTGCAACCAGGCTATAAGTGAAAGTAGCCGAAGGATCATCAGAGGTACTACTTAATGTTCCTGCATTGGTTCCTGCTGTTTTATTTTCAAACAAGGTTACTCCTGCCAAAGTAATGCTGGAAGGGGCACCTGGTTTGATGGTCAGGATTCCTTTTACATAGTCAATGCTGTAGTTGGCAGAAGCTGCACCTGAAACATTGATGTCATAAGTACCAATCGGACTGTTTACATTAGCTAAAGTTGTGATAACGGGCTGCGTGGTTAATACCGAGTTGTCCTCATTAGCCGCAAACGCTGTATAACTTGCCGTTAAGGTCGGATTGGCTGTACCTGCAAACTTCTCCTTGTTATCAGCTGTAATAGTTAATGGCTTAGGTGTAATCGAACCTGTAGTACTAAATGCGTTTAAGCTATAGTTGTTTTTGTCTGTACCTGTCAGGTTCAGTCCATTAATGGTGATCGGCTTATTGGCCGCTACATTTTTATTGCTATAAACAGCAGAAGCATATCCTGTGCTCACATTGTCGCCAGTTAGCAACCCACTTACTGCATTATATGGATTAAATGCAACAATAGCAGCATCGGTTCCGTCATAAACTTTGGTTACTGTCGTAGCGGTAGCTGTCAGCGGTTTAGGAGTAATCGAACCCGTAACTGTTGCAGTGATCGTAGTCAGATGATAATAATCTTTCTGCGCACCACTAAGTGCAATGTTACTTACAGTTACCGTTTTTCCCGTACCTGCATTTTTATTTTCGTATTTGGCTGTAAAGCTTACCAATACTTCATCCGTTCCTTCCAGCCCTATTAACTGGTAATTCCCTGAGGCCAGTGTAGCATTGTCATTTCCATCGTAAGTTTTGTTAATCGATGGGGCAGGATTTAAGGTCAGACTGATATCTTTTGCAGCAATATTTAATGTTGCAGTAATTGAACTGGTATCGTAATTGCCATTGGCGGCCTGTGTTGCCGTAATGGTTACCGTACCTGGTTTAATAATGGTCACATTCTGCCCGCTAATAGCTGCTATACTGTTGTTGCTGCTGGTATAGCTAAATGCACCTGCGCTGGCGCTGACAGGGTTGGTCAGCGTAAATGTAGTAGCACCGTAGGCTTTATTGATATCAGGGAATCCAGTCAGTACTACAGGTTGTATAATATTGAAAGTTTTAGTGGCCGTACATCCGTTTGCATCTGTAATGGTACAGGTATAAGCGCCCGCTGTTAAACCAGAAGCTGTAGCTGCGGTTCCACCAGATGGCAACCATGAATATGTATATCCAGGCGTTCCACCTGTTACAGTAACGGTCGCCGAACCATTACTTCCCCCAGCTGTAGTTACATTTACTTGTGCAGGAGAAACCACTAAAGGCGAAGGCTGCGTAATTGAATAGTTACGGGTTGCCGTACAACCATTTGCATCTGTTATCGTTACGGTATAACTGCCTGCAGCAAGTCCCGTAGCTGTAGCAGCCGTTCCACCTGAAGGCGACCATGAATAAGTATAACCAGGGGTTCCACCAGAAGGAGAAACCGACGCACTACCATTGGTTCCACCGTTACAAGACACATTTGTCTGTGAACCGGTAGCAGTACTAATTGCCGAAGGCTGTGTAATTGAGTAGTTACGGGTTGCCGTACAACCATTTGCATCTGTTATAGTTACGGTATA
>NZ_FWYB01000002.1:0-25186 GCF_900176505.1 Pedobacter nyackensis
TATTCTAGTGCAACCTGAACTCTGAAACTTTCTGAATGCGGAGAAACTCTTCCCCCTTTGCCCTTACTTGGGCGTTCGTTTTTTATACTCATTTTTCTGTTTTGAAAAACTTTCTTATGTAAACTCATACCAGGAACGGACAACGCTGCCTATCCCATGTTTTTGGCATCCTATATCAGGATTTTTATATATTTGGCCATCACACCCCTACAGGAATCTCAAATGAAACCATTAAGCATCTATTTTAAAATCACCAAGGTTGGAAACGGAAAGCTGTTAAAAAGCAAAGATGAAGTCAACAACCTGATTGTTGATATCATCAACAGCAACCCAACCCAGAACAGCTCCACACTAAGAGAGATAGCCCTTAAGGAGTTCATGAATTCTGAATCGGCTCAACAGGTATTAAAAACTAACAGCAGTTTTTTTATTGAGACGGTGACTGACATAGAAGTAATCATTACTTTTTTACCTCAGGAAAGTGCCATACAGGAGCAATTTTATACGCAATGGAGATATGTGCAATTGTCGACCCCATACCGACTAGTACAATATCTGGACGAGAACCTGGTCGTTGTTTACAGCGAAAAGACAAAGGTGTTGCACACCATCAAATTAAACAAAGACATTACTGTTGTAGTAGCTGAGGATTAAAACTGAATCTCGCTAAACCATTTCTTGTAAATACGCTGGTAGGTGCCATTTTCTTTAAGCAAGCTCAGCGTTTCGTTAAACTGTTTTTTAAGTTTTACATCGCCTTTTCTCATGGCTATAGCATAGGATGAATCTGTCTTAGGCAAGAACATCCCAATCTTTAATTTATTATTTTTTTGTAGAAAACCACCTGCGATCGGTGAATCGTCGACCAACAGGTCGATTTTACCGGACTGCAGTTTTCGATACAGCTCCTTATTGGTTACGGCGTAAACAATGTTATTCCCTGGAAAATGGGCGCGCACATATTTCTCCGCCTCAGTTGCTTCTCTTACGCCTATGGTCTTATTTTTAAAATGATGTAAACCACCCAATGAGTCATCCTGCCCCACTACAGCACAAAGTCTGAAATACAAATAAGGATTACTAAATTCAAGAATATGCTGCCGGGAGGTGGTTACGGTTACAGCGGAGCAAATCAGATCGAGTTCTCCTTTAAAGAGTTTCTCGAGTATGGTCGACCATAACGAAACTTCATACTCAACCACCAAACCCAATTGAGTGGTAATGGCCTGGAGTAGATCGACTTCAAATCCTTCAAAATTTCCAGCCGCGTAATCCGAATGCATCGGATATGGCGCTGCAGAATCCAGTCCTACTTTTAACACTTTTTTGTCATCCATGCCATAAAATTTAAAATTTCAACGCTACCTAATCCAACAGCGCAAAAAACATGCTACTAATAACAGCAAAAATCAACAACAACAGACAGAAAAACAATTAAAAACACCAAAATATTATATGTTTTTCTTAAGATTTTATAGAAAAGCTTCAAAACGTATTAAAAAAATTACAATTCAATCAAAACGAGCTATCGATATGCGAAAAACACCAAAAATCGACTGATCAAAAAACCCATAAAAAACAACAACAAAACGCCATAATAGCCGTTTTCAACAAAAACAGAAATACATCTGTTTAGTTTTCAAGATCAGCAAAGAAAATAAACTTCGGAAAATAAAACTGAGAATTAACATTCTCAGAAGCTGAAAAAAGATAAAACGAAATAAATTTAACCTGATAAATACTTAAATCTAATATATTTACATTCAATATATGCCAAATATGAATTATCCATACGAAAACCTTTCGCCTGATGCTCTTCCAGGCGAACGATGGGCAGCCATTCCAAAATTGGATGCGCCATACGAGGTTTCCAACTTAGGGAGAGTACGCAGATTGGAGAAAATCTTCATCGACAAAAAAGGCATTTCCAGGCACAGGCCCGGTATGATCATCAAAACAATCATCTCCGAAAGCAAGAATTTACAAACCGGAGATACCGCAAAATATGCCGGTATTACTTTATCAGCTGATAAAAAAAGGCATTACCTGAGCGTAGCCAGGCTGGTATATCATTGTTTTGTAGCCGAGTTTGACCTGTCCAACAAACAGCTTTTGGTTTTTCCAAAAGATGGTGACAATCTCAATTTACAAGCAGAAAACTTGCTTTTAGGCACGCCTAAAGACAAGGCTGCACGAATGATTGCAAGTGGAAGGAGGAAGTCATTCTTTCCTGAAATCAGCGAAGAGGCCCGACAAAGGAGCCGAGAAAAAATAAAAGCAACGAAGAAAAGCAATGGCACTTATAATGTCAGTCGCTATTCCTTAACCGGTCAGTTGCTGGAAACCTATCCTAATGCCAGAGTCGCCGCAGAGGCGATGAATACAGCACAAGGGTATATTTCTATTGCAGCCAGAAATTCTACAAAAGTAGTTACGGCCTGTGGTTACTTATGGCGCCGTGGATCGGAACCGGAACTGGATCTGAAACCTATGCTGAAAGAAAGGTGGTATGGTCATTCTCCTCTTGCAAAACAACAGCACATCATTGGGCAGTACGACCTGGAAGGAAATCTGGTGAATACTTACATCAACACGGTTGAGGCGGCAAAAGCCGTTAAGGTTCATAAAAACGGCATCCGCAATGTAATCAATGGTAGAGGCCTCACTTACGGCGGTTTTATCTGGAGTAAGTCTATCAAGAAAAAAATCACTGTGGATCCTAAAATAACCAGTAGCAGATCAGGGATATCACAATACGATCTGGATGGACGCTACATCAAAACTTTTAAAAACTGTGTAGTAGCAGCAAAAGCAACCCTAATTGACAATACAAACATTCACCTTGCGGTAAACGGACATACACTTACTGCTGGCGGGTATTTATGGCGCAAAGGACAGCAATTAAGGATCAATATTAATGAATTGCGTAAGCATCCGCATTATGTTGGATCGGGTTTACAAAAACATATGAAAAGAAAAAGAGAAGCAGCACTTATGTAGCATACTTCGAGATAAAAGAGCCTGTATCACACACGATGCAGGCTTTTTTTTATGCGCTCTAATGTCATAAACAATCAAGAAAATTCACGATTTCACAATAATTATTTAACAATCAGCTTTCTAATACCTAAATTTACTTCCGGGAATGGATCCAGACGAAACTAGTCTGGGAGATAAAATGATACAATTTAAACGTAAAGAAAATCTTATAGATGAAAAAGCGGTACTACTTCTGGTTTCAGCAGGTAGTGCAAAGGCTTTTAGCCAGCTTTTTCACCACTATAGCCCTAAGGTTTTCCAATACGCCTTAAAAATTGTTAAAAGCGACACCCTTGCTGAAGAAATTGTCCAGGAAGTATTTGTAAAGATCTGGAACCTGGAGGAACAGCTCGTCGCCATTGAAAACCTGGATGCCTATCTTAGGGTACTTACCAGAAATCATACTTTAAAAGTTTTGCGCAGGATAGCATTGGAAGTAAAAACCAACAGAATGATGGTGCATACTTATCAGGAAGACCATAATGATACAGAAGAATACATCATATTCAAGGATTCTGAGAAAATTTTAAACCAGGCTATTGAAAAATTACCTGCCCAGCAGAGAATGGTTTATAGTCTTTGCCACCAGGAAGGGCTGAAGTATGAAGAAGTTGCAGAGCGACTCAACATTTCTAAACTTACCGTAAAAACTCATATGCAACATGCATTGCGCTTTCTTCGCAACTATGTAAGCACGCATACTGACATCGCGGTGTTGGTTATCTTAATGACTTTTCTGAGCGAAAAATAATAATCTTACTTTTTTTTCAACTCCACTACTCCGACCTTTCTACTTAGGGGTCTTTATAAGAAAGGGAGCATAACCATCATACCAATGAATGTGAGATTAGAATATTTGTACCAACGATACCTTGATAATACCTGCACTGAAATTGAACGGGAGGAGTTCTTATCAATGGTTGCGGATAAACAGGAGGACAAGGTAATTACCGAACTACTGGATGGTACATGGAACACCATAAATACTATCGATGGCCAAACCTTCCCCGCGGCTGACAGCATTCTGGATAATATATTAACACAACATCCAAAAACCATTGTCAGTAAAATTTCCTGGCGCCGTTATGCAGCTGTGGCTGCAGCAGTATTGGTAGTAGCTTCGGCCGGTATATATTTTGGACTTCAGTTTCAAAAAAACAATGACAAACAGGATGCAGATTATACCAGCAACATCCAGGCAGGTAAAAACAGGGCTACACTTAAGCTTGCAAATGGCACAATCATAAACCTTGATAGTGCAACCAATGGCGAAATAGCTCAACAAGCCGGAATCGCAATTAGTAAAACTGCAGATGGACAACTGGTTTACCATATCGCTGCAAATGCAAAAATTGAAAAAAGCGCTACAGCAACTGAAGCTTATAATACCATAACCACGCCACGTGGAGGCCAATACCAGATTAATCTACCTGATGGCACTAAAATATGGCTCAACGCGGCATCATCTTTAAAATACCCAGCCGTGTTTAGCAAAAATGAACGTAGGGTTGAACTAACGGGTGAGGCCTATTTTGAAGTTGCTAAAGTAACTATTAAGGAGAAAGGATCAGAGAGAACTCCCTTTATCGTAGTAACGGATAAACAGAAAATAGAAGTTTTAGGTACACACTTTAACGTAAATAGTTATGGCGATGAAAGTGCAGAAAAAACCACCCTACTTGAAGGATCAGTAAAAGTTTCCAATCTAAAATCTAAACGTTCCAACCTCCTGAAACCGGGACAGCAATCGCTAGTAGTGGGTGAAGGACTACAAATAGCCAATGTCGACACGCTAGAATCTGTAGCCTGGAAAAACGGTTACTTCCAATTCAATGAGTCAGATCTTGAAGACATCATGAAACAGCTGTCGCGCTGGTACAATGTTGATGTGGTATTTGAGGGCAAAGTACCAGACGATCTATTCCACTTTAAAACACCAAGAAACCTAAGTCTGACTGAGGTATTAAAAATATTTGAACTCAATGGTATAAACTTTAAAATAGAAGGGAGAAAGCTTATCGTAAAATCGTAACTAATAGATTTTACCTGGAAGCAAAAAATCCGGAAGTGTTTCGACCACCTCCGGATAAATGTTCCGGGTGAAAATAAAAAATGAATCGGGAAAGACCACATTAAATTATCAACCCAAACCGTAGTTAATTACTGAATCTCTTAAATAAGGGAAACGGCAGTCGCTACGACTAAACCTAACAAAAATATGAATAAAATTTTAGACGCATTAAGAGTCATGAAATTAATTATATGCTTACTAATCATCAGTTTTCAGGCCAGTGCAGTAGCATTTAGCCAGAGCATTAGCTTGAGTGAAAAAAACGCAAGCATAGAAAGTGTAATTAAAAAAATAGAAAAGCAGAGTGGCTACTCTTTTTTCTATAAAATAGACTTACTAAGAAACAATGCTTCAAAACTAAACCTGTCTTTAAAAAATGTGACCATTGACCAGGCGCTTCAGCAGACGTTAAGCAACCAGCCGCTAACGTTTGTAATTGTAAACAAAACGGTTATCATCAAATCAAAACCGGCTGTAGCGGAAAAAAACGACAGCCAGGACGCCAGAAAACCCATTCGTGGAAAGGTTACGGATGGCAAAGGTCCCATCCCTGGTGTTTCTGTTAGAGTTGATGGTACGAATACTGCTACCATGACAGACGCCAATGGTAACTTTACGTTAAACCTTACGCCTGGCACCTACCGCCTTATTTTCAGCTCAGTAGGTTACGAAACTAAACGCATAGAGAAGGTTGTAACAGAAGATGACGATACTCAAATCAATATTGTTTTAAACGGAGCCATTGCCCAGTTGCAGGAAGCCGTTGTAGTAGGCTATAGTACTAAAAAGGCAAGTGAAATCACTGGATCATTACAAACTTTTACAGCAAAACAGTTAGAAGGTGTAACTTCAAACAACCTGATTTCAATGTTAAAAGGAAAGGTTGCCGGTATGTACATTACTGAACCTTCGGGCGATCCGAATAACAAAGCATCTTTTGTTGTGCGTGGACAAGGAACCTTACCTATTACGGGAGGAACTGCAAACCTGCGTGTAACCAATAACCTGAACCCTTTAATTGTGGTAGATGGTATTATTTATTCAGATGTATCTTATCCTAGCGATATTGTCTCTTCAACAGATATAGAGAGCATTACTTTATTAAAAGATGCGGCATCAACGGCTATATATGGTTCCAGAGCCAGTCAGGGTGTATTGGTAATCACCACCAAAAAAGGGGTTGCCGGAACAATGAAACTAGACCTGAACAGCACTTTTGGTGTAAGTCAGCGTTATGATAGCAACCTGGAATTCATGAACAGTCAGGAATTGTATGACTATCAGCGTAAAATGCTGCTTAATTCTTATGCGATTAAAACAGAGAACTTAACTCAAGAGGCTTATCTGGCTAAATACTTGCCGGCAACATCGGTTTTAGGTACCAATACCGACTGGAGTACTAAGTTATACCGTGATGCATTAACCAAAACAGTAGACATAGGTTTATCAGGTGGATCAGAAAAAACACGTTATTATTTTGGTGCAAACCGCTATGATGAACAAGGACCTTTAAAAGGTAATAATCTTTTAAGAAACAGTGTTAAACTGAATCTTGAGCATAACATTACCAACAAACTGAGCGTTAATGCCAACATCAGCACCATATTTGATACAGGGAACAGAAGTCCAATTTCTGGTTTAAATTCTCTTTTTCTGTTGCCATGGTTTAGTTTGGATAGTGACAATGGTATTCCTAAAAAAATATTAGGAACAGATGTACTAAACAATGTTTATCAAAATCCCGTTTATGATTTACCTTACAATAGCAACACCACAAAAACTCAACAAGTACTAGGTGTATTTTCTGCAAAATATAAAGTATTCGACTGGTTAACCCTTTCGTCTAACAATTCTTACAACACCACGTTTACCAATATTGAAGCTTATGAAGACCGTCTGTCACTAACAGGTTTGGCCGACAAAGGAAGGATGACACAAAATAAAATGAACTCCAACTCTTTCATGACCTCGAACCTGATCACAGCCCGCAAACAATTTGGGGCTCATACTATCGGTGGTTTAGGTGGTTTTGAGTACAACAGGAATAATTCTGAATTTAATGCGCTTGCTGTAAAGAATTTGCCTACCGGTGTTAAAGTACCTTCAGCAGCTTCAGAAGTATGGAATACTTATAGTGGAAAATCATTCCGTGGCGAACGCTATGCAAGAGGTTCTTACTCGTTGTTCTCAGAAGGAAACTATAATTATGATGAACGCTATTTTGCAAACGCATCATATAGGATGGACTACTCTACCAATTTTGGTATCGACAACAGAGCAGGGCATTTCTATTCTGTAAGTGGTGCTTGGTTAGCTACGAATGAGAAATTTTTACGTGGCAATAAGTATCTGACAAATTTAAAATTAAGAGCTAGTTACGGAACGAGTGGTAAAATTGCAGGTGAGGATTTCCTAACGGAGAGTTTTTACAACTTTAATTACCAATATGGAGGCGATCCTGCAGCTATCATTAACCAGCTAGGGAACAGACAAATCACATGGGAACGTGCCTATGTTGGGAACCTTGGTATAGACCTGGGCCTATTCAACAGAATCACATTATCCGCTGATTTTTACAGAAAACGCAATACAGACCTACTTCAAAGGGTAGCAACTTCTGCGCTCCTGGGTGTACCTAGTCAGTTCCAGAACATTGGAGCGATGTTAAACCGTGGAGTGGAGCTTGTGCTTTCGACAAGGAACCTAACTGGTAAATTTACCTGGGAAACCGGATTCAACCTTACCTTCAACAAGAATAAGGTGACTAAATTATATGATAGCAAGCTATCAAATGGATATTATGGTACCCTTAGAGAAGGAGAAGATATCGCTACTGTTCGTGCTTATAGATGGATGGGTGTAGACGAACAAACTGGTAAGCCTCAGTTTGAGCGATTAGAATTCGATGCAAGTACAAATTCTTATGTAGGCAAAATTGTAAATACTTATGATGCAGTTTCTGCCGGATTAAGTGGAAATGATGCAGCTGCACAATTTCAAAAGGTAGGTACAGCTACACCAAAGTATTATGGTGGTATGCTAAACACTTTTGGTTATAAGGGCATTGAGCTTTCTGTGCTGTTGAATTTTGCAGCTGATTACCTTGTATATAACAACTCAAGAAGCACTTACTTTTCTTCAGAAGGAAATAATGTGTTAAAATTCAACCAGATTAAACCGAGAAATGGTCAGGTAATTTGGGAAAAACCTGGTGATAAGGCAACTGAACCAATGATATACCGCGGTCGTCTGGATGGTACAGATAGTCAGTTCATATCGAGATTCTGGGAAGATGCCAGCCACATCAGAGTGCGCAATGTAAGGTTAAGCTATTCATTGCCAACTAAACTAATCAATAAAGCTAAATTAAATAGGGCGAATATTTATGTGAGTGGTGACAACCTGTACATCTTTACCAAAAAGACGTTCAATGGAGTTGACCCTGAAGGTGGATTAGCCGGCGACACCAACAATTATGGTGTGAGTGCAGGCTATGGTGCCAGCCGTAAATATCTATTGGGTTTACAGTTAACATTTTAATTAAGCAGACAATGAAAAAGTACATACTATCCGCATATATATGTTTTGCAGCAATTGTATTGTTTGGCTGCAAAAAAGCAATTGACGAAAACATCAGGCCTTTTAATGATAAAGCCGACCAGGAATTGCTATCCACTCTTGATGGATTGGCCGTGGCCACCAATGGTAATTACGCCCTTATGGTTTCACAATCAGCCGGAGATACGCAATATGCCATGAACTGGTTCAATTTAAGTGAGCTAAAGGGTAACAACCTATTTTCTGTTGTACAGGCATTCCCTCAGGGTAGAAGCGATGGCTACATTTTTAACAACTCACCGAGCCAGGGTGTAACAACCTCGTTCTGGAGAATGTCATATCGCATTGTATTTGGTACAAACAAAGTGATTGATGCGATACCTGATGGGCAGGGTGCAGCGTACGACCAGCTTAAAGGAGAAAACTACTTCCTTAGAGCAATGGCCTATTTCAATCTCGTAAGAGTTTATGGTCGCCCGTACTATGAAAACAATGCTTCTGGGCTTGCGGTTCCCCTATCGTTAAGTTCAACGGTAAATAAGGGCTATCAGCCTAAACGCAATACGGTAAAAGAGGTCTACGATCAAATCATCTCTGATCTTGAAAAAGCTGCAGCCTTAATGACTGTGGATAAACCGAACAATTATGCCCGTAAAGAAACGGCATGGGCTTTATTGTCGCGCGTGTACCTGTATATGGGAGGTACACCAGCTGCCCCTCAGAATGCGTACAACACCAAAGCTGTTGAATATGCAGACAAAGTGATTACTTCAGCAAAGTACACCTTGTTACAAGGCACTGCATACAGCACCTCTTTTGCTATGGATAGCAAAAACAACAAGGAAGCTATATTCAGCTGGAGACATGATGATGCCAATGGAAACAAAATCAATGAATTCTTAATACCAAGAGATGTATTCGGGAACCTAAACCAGGGAGAATATGCCGCATCACCAGATTATATGGCCATCTTAAATCAGAATCCATCTGACTTAAGGTTGAAATTTATTACGATAGAAAATGACAAACGTATAACCCTTGCTGACAAGTCAAGAAACTCTATTAACAAGTTCAATTACCAGCAAATAGCTCCTCCGGGTGGTTTCGACTTCAGCGCACACAGCAGAAGCGGTACACCATACCTTCGCATTACTGAGATGTATTTAAATAAAGCTGAGGCCTTAGCAAAATTAAACAACAATACGGATGCTCTGATTGCATTGAACCTGGTTAGAACAAGAGCAACGGCACCAGCCTGGACAACAACTAACCTTGCGACAGCAAACATGAGCGTATTTCAGGCCGTTTTAAATGAGCGTCGTTTAGAACTTGCATGGGAAGGCCATTCGTCTTATGACAATTTCCGTAATGGACTGTCGATGACAAGGAATTATTTGGATTACTTTCACACTGCTCCATTAACGATTCTACCGGATGACAAGCGTATAATATATCCATTACCTCCATCAGAAATTCTGATGAACCCTAATTTGGAACAAAATCCGTTATAATAACTATAGCTCCGGATCGCCAGCCGATTCGGAGCCTATATAAATCCCGCTCCCAGCTTAATAAAAGAACCACTAACTAACAAAAAATGAAAAAACTACTAATTGGGATAGCCTGCTTAGCATCCTTATCTGCTGTGGCGCAAAATCGCGAGATTGCGTTTAAAGAGGCCGATTGGAAAACACAACTGGCTACTGCAAAAAAAGAGAACAAGATTATCTTTTTTGATGCCTACACGTCATGGTGTGGCCCATGTAAAATGATGGCAAAAGATGTTTTTACAAAAGACAATGTTGCTGATCTATTTAACCAGACCTTTTTAAATGTTAAATACGACATGGAAAAAGGTGAAGGCCCGGTATTGAAAGATAAATATGAAGTAAGCGCCTACCCTACTTACCTTTTTATTAATGGTGATGGGGAAGTCGTACATAAAATTGTAGGTGGTATGTCTGCTCCTGAATTTATTGCAGAAGCAGGCAAAGCCTTAAAACCGGAGACGACTACCTTCGGACTGGCTAAGAAATTTAACAGCGGAGATCACTCTCAAGCTACAGCAGTAGCTTACCTGGAAGCACTTGAAAAAGCTTACGAAGCCGATAAAATGGCTGCCGTAGCTAAAGTTTATTTTGATGAACTTCCAAAGGCTTCTTTATTGGAAGCTGCTAACTGGGAACTGGCATTGAAATATTTGAACAACCCAGCAGCTCAATCATTTTCTTATTTATATGCGAATAAAGGGGAACTGGAAAAAAAATATGGTGCGGATAAAGTAAATATGTACTTCAAGAACACGATGAGTTCATCAGTATATTCTATTAAAAGAGCTTATACAAAAAAGACTGACCTAAAGGCCGCAGCTGAAAAAGCTACAGCCATCAGAAAATTATTGAGCACTGGAACCGACTATTCTAAACCACTGCTGGCGCAATTAGATCTAACTGAGTTCGCTGCTGCAAACAAATGGGATAAATTTGTATCAAAGGTAGATGTAGTTTGGGGAGATGAAGATTTTAAAAACAAAGCAGGCTTCGTAATTGGTGCAGCCAATGATGTGGTAAGCTCGGGTCCTGCCCAATACTATAAACATGCTTTAAGATGGGCAGATCAGATAGAGCGAAACAAGCCCGACTTGTTCGCTAACATCCAACTGGCAGATCTGAGAAAAAGAACCTTAAAAAAACAAGGTAAGACTGCTGAGGCTGAAGTAATGGCCAATAAAGCGCAAGACCTAAGGAAAGAAGCTGCGCAAAAAGGGCAGATGACTCCTCCAATGATGAAAGACTAAAAATTTACTAAACATAAAATAACACCAAAACAAAATGATTAAAAAAGGTTTAACACTGGCCGTGGCCGCGTTGTTAATGGTAAGCAGTAGCTTTGCCCAAAAAGGAAAAACCGTAACTTTTACCGGTAAAGTAAGATTTCCTGATACGCAAAACAAATACCAGATTTATCTGGGTAAATATGAAGGTGAAGGCTTCAAAAAAGCTTTTAAAGCCATCGATAGTACAAAAGTTGATGCCAATAATAATTTCTCATTTAAAGTACCTGCGGATAAGCCTGACTTTTATCAAGTGCGCGTGTATTATATGGACCGCATTGATTTCTGGGCAGACAAAGACAATATCAATGTTACTGTACGTGGTATTGATACGGCTAAAATGATTATCAAAAACCCTCCATACATCTTTATGGAAAACACTTCGAAGGATAACGACCTGATTAATGATGTGAATTGGGAGAATTATATGAACTATCAAAACATGATTGCTGTAGGTCAGGCGCAATACAGAGCAGGTCTTACAAAAGACAGCTTGTTGATCAACCATTTGAAAGGTGGTTTTGATGCTATTAATGTTGATTTTAACAAACGTATCAAATACATCATCAATAAATACAAAGACCAGCCTGCAGTTCTTTATGCTTTGAATGGCTTGAATTGGAAAAAAGATGGCGATTTATTGATGTCAACGCTTGACAATCTGACAAAAAAATACCCATGGTTAACACAAGCGAAGGCTAAGAAAAAAGAGATTGAAGAGAACATGGCACAGACTGCTAAAATTGCCAATGGTAAAAAAGCACCTGATTTTGCTTACCCTGATGTAAATGGTAAAAAATGGAGTCCTAAAGACTTTAAAGGTAAATACCTGATCATCGATTTCTGGGCTTCATGGTGCGGTCCTTGTCGCCAGGAAATTCCTCACTTAAAAGAAGTATATAAAAAATACAAAGATAGTGGCTTAGAGATTTTAGCTGTTTCTGTTGACGCAAAAGAAGCTGACTGGAAAAAAGCTATGGCTGAAGAGAGAATGGCATGGCCACAAATCAATGCTAAAGAATCTAAACCGGTAATGGCATCTTACCTATTCAGTGGCATCCCTTACCTGGTTGTAGTTGATAAAGAAGGAAACATCATCGAGAAAAACCTTCGTGGAGAAACATTAGATAAAAAACTGAAAGAGATTTTCGGTAAGTAAAATTATATGGGCTGCGCCAATTGGCGTAGCCCTTTTTCAATTATTTAAACCTTATATCAAATGAAGAAGATCATATTATCATTATTGCTGCTAACTGGTTTATCAGCTATTAAAGCCAACGCACAAATGGAGGCGGCCACAAAAGTTAAATGGGACATAGAAAAAGACGTGGTCATCAATATGGAAATGGATAATGCATGGGAAATTTTCAGCAACAATGAGCTACTGAAAAAAGCATCAAATGGTTATGTAAGCGCCATAGAGGTTTTAGATGCAAATATGCCTATCTCCAGAAAAATTGTCCTTTCAAATGGCGGCAGCCGTGTGGAAAACATCACTCAGAATGAAGCGCACAATAAGCTGATCGCAATAAATTTTTCTGACACCAGCCTACCTAAGGGAATTAAATCGGCAGAATATGCCATATTTATCAAAGCCAAGGATAGCAAAACGGCTGTAGTATGGAGAGCCAAGATTAATGGTAACGAAGAAGCCAAAAAGGCTTTGATCGAGCAGTTAACGGCAGAATTCGACAGTTATGCAGTAGGACTTGACAAAATGACGAAAAAGTCTGTTCCTGCGGCTCGTATGAACTAACAAAATAGGGTTCTCTTCTGAGAACAAATCTCTCAAGTAAAATAGTCTACCAAAAAAGTAGGCTATTTTTTTTGTTTAATACAATTGTATTGTAGATTAGTATTTTCAAATTATTAGTTGGATATTAACGTAATAATGGCGAAAGTTTTAAATTTAAAGGGGGAAAAAGAACTTGGCTATCAGGACAGTAAAAAATGAACGCGAACTTTTACTAAAAGTAGAGCAAGGTGATGAAACAGCCTTTGCTGAACTTTTCTTTGCCTATCACAACCAGCTTGGTCAATATGTTTTAATGCTTACAGGTTCCGAAGAAATGACCGAGGAAATTGTGCAGGACGTATTTGTAAAAGTATGGATGAATAGAGCAGCCCTTTTAACGATAAATAAATTCACTTCCTATTTATTCATTTTAACCCGAAATTATACCTTAAACTGCATCCGGAAGCGCCTAAATGAGCGTAAACAACAGGAGAATTATAATCAGTCAGTTTTAACCGATCCAATTCTTTCTGAAGAAGACGAGTTGATTTTAGATCCGGATTATCAATCCTTAGTTGACAAGGCGGTAGCCCAATTACCTCCGCAGCAGCAAAAAGTTTTTATATTGAGGCAGCAAGGACTAAAAAATCCTCAAATTGCAGAAAAGATGGAAATTTCCACTGACTCTGTAAAAAAGTACCAGCAATGGGCTTTAAAAGCTGTTTCCGAGTTTGTAAAATCACACGCAGCGCTATCGCTATTTTTTATTTTAATAAAAAAATAAAAATCCTTATCCCCTTTTCTCATTTCTTGTGTCTTTAGTGTAAACCCAGTTTTAAAAGACCATGAACAATTCAAGATTAACGCACTTATTTGATAAACAATTAAAGAAGCAAATCAGCCCGACTGAAAAGGAAGAGCTCATGCATTTGCTGGCAGCCGATGATAACGAAGAACAGGCAAAAAAACTTTTAGAGACTAGCTGGGAACAGTTTGAGCCAAATGCAACTGTCTTTACCAATATTCAATCAGAACGCATGTTAGAAGCCGCAATTAGCTCAGACCGTGCCATTGAGGTATCTACTGGAAAAACATGGCGCCTTTGGAACAAATATATGAGTGTTGCAGCCGTTCTTATCATCATGCTTTCTGTGGGTTTATTTTTTTACAGCAATGAAGTCCTTATTGGTTTAGGCTTAAGGGATGGCGATATTCCCCCTGGGAATAACACAGCGACATTAATTTTAGGTAATGGTCAGAAAATTTCATTGGCTGATGCAGGTGATGGTAAATTGGCAGAGCAATCCGGAATAAGCATTTCAAAAACTAAAGATGGTCAGCTGGTTTACAAAGTTGCTGCCCATCAGCATGAAGTAAACACGACCACAAATAGAGCGCAACAATGGACATACAATACCATTGAAACTCCACGTGGCGGACAACATCAGGTCATTTTACCGGATGGAACGAAAGTGTGGCTTAATTCTGCCTCTTCTATAAAGTTTCCGACTAATCTTTCTAATACCACCTTACGAAAAGTTGAATTGGTTGGAGAAGCCTTTTTTGAGGTTGCTAAAGTGACTATGAAATCAGATGCCTCGGGTGTGAATACCGAACGAAGAGTGCCCTTTGTAGTAACAAGCTACAAGCAACAATTAGAAGTATTAGGAACTCATTTTAATATTTCTGCCTATAAAGAAGAACAAGCGCTTGAGACTACGCTTTTAGAAGGCAGTGTAAAAATTACACCGTTAGTCCCTTCTGGTCATAAAATTGCTAAAATCCTTAAGCCCGGACAACAATCCGTTATTTCAGGCTCTGAAATGCACATTAAGGAAGGGGTTGATCTGGAAGCAGTTGTAGCCTGGAAAGATGGTTATTTTAATTTCAATGAAGGTTTAGAAAGTATAATGAACAAAATTTCAAGATGGTACAATGTTGAAGTTATATATGAGACAAAACCTGATACGGAACCATTTATCGCTAAAATATCACGAACAAAAAGCTTATCAGCACTATTGAAGATCATCGAACAAACCGGAGGTGTTAATTTTAAAATCGAAGGAAGGAGGGTTACTGTGACGAAATAAGTACTTAAAACACGGTAATGCGAACTTGATATAGGAAAGCTCATAATTGAGCTCTAATAAACTAAAAAGCCAGAAGTGCGGCAAACACTCCTGGCCAAAGTAGGCATTCGGTCAACAATATTTTCTACAACACAATCAACTTAGAACCAAATCAAATGTATAAAATATATACCAAAAAAACAGGTATGCCCTTGGGCTACGCCTCTAAACTCCTGCTCATTATGCGACTAACCACCGTTTTATTAATAGCAACCATTATGCAGGTAAGTGCAAGTAGCCTCGCACAGAAAATTACCCTAAGCAAAAAAAATGCACCACTAGACCAGGTTATAAATGACATCCGTGACCAGAGTGGTTACGATTTTATTTACAAGCTCGGTTTACTGAAGACCGGAAAACCGGTAACTGTAAATTTTAAAAATGCGGACCTCCAGGAGGTCTTGAATTATTGTTTTAAAGACCAGCCATTTACTTATGTATTGGTTGATAAGACAGTAATTGTACGTCAGAATGCCGCTTCAATTAAGGCGATTCC
Source organism: Pedobacter nyackensis (assembly GCF_900176505.1). Lineage (GTDB taxonomy): Bacteria > Bacteroidota > Bacteroidia > Sphingobacteriales > Sphingobacteriaceae > Pedobacter > Pedobacter nyackensis. The sequence goes on from NZ_FWYB01000002.1 coordinate 15,862, forward strand.
AAGTGTACAGAATATTCAATCAGGCCAGCAGCGTATTATCATTGAAGGGAAAGTGATTGATGCGTTTGGAAAAGATATTGCCGGAGCAACAATTAGGGTCTCGGAAAGCAACCAGTTTACCAAAACCGATCAGCAGGGAAGATTCAGACTTGAATCTGTAGCTTCCAATGCCATCCTCATTATTAGTTATGTGGGCTACAATACCCAACGGGTAGCTGTTTCTTCTTTAAGAAGACCGGCAACAATTATCCTTACCGAGAGCCTGACGCGTTTACAGGAGGCAACAATAATCAGCACAGGATTACAGCATCTTAGTAAAAATGTTGCTGTGGGTTCTGTTTCTGTTGCTACGGCTAAGGATCTCGAGAATTCAGGAATAACCACGTTTGATAAAGCACTTGCAGGAAAGCTACCGGGTGTGTATGTGAGAAGTGTTACAGGTCGACCTGGAGAGACAGGCCAAATTATCATTAGAGGAGTAAATACCCTTACCGGTAATGTTGAGCCTTTGTATGTACTTGACGGAATGCCTTTACAGGAAGGAGAAGTCTCTGGTGGCATGAATGCCCTTATTTCAAATGGTATTGGGAATATTCCACCTGAAAATATAGAGAGTATTACCATTCTTAAGGATGCGACTGCAGCCGCTATTTATGGATCAAGAGCTGCTAATGGAGTAATTGTAATTACGACAAAAACGGGTAAAGCTGGTAGTGATTATATCAATTATTCCGGCAAATTTGGTATTACTCAAAAGCCTGAGAACAAATTCAATTTCATGAACAGCCAGGAGAAAATAGGATTTGAGCGTGATTTATATAACAATTACCACATGCCATATGAGCGAAGTGGCAGGGTTGGCCAGTTGTTAAACCTGGTTGAGAATGGGTCTATGACATTAGCCGAAGCAGAACAGAAAATTGCATTGCTTGGCCAAACCAATACCAATTGGATTGATGAGTTGTATAGAAATGCCTTTAGTCAGTCACACAACATTAGTATGAGTGGCGGAAACACGAAAACCACCTACTTCACTTCACTTAATTACCAGAATTCACAGGGTAGTCTTATCGAAAACAAGTTTCAAACAGCTGGTTTTAATATGAAACTTTCAAGGTTTATTACGGAAAAGTTACTGGTAAATCTGAACCTTTATTCTACTTTTAAAAGGAATGTTGAGGGGCAGGCAGGTATGGACCCATTTAAATATGCGGTATTTGCCAATCCTTATGAAAAGCCTTATAATGACGACGGTTCTTATGCTGCCGACATGACTTATAGGTCCATCCCTTATACTGTAGGAACTGCACCGGCTTTACTTTATACTGATTTTAATATCCTGCGGGAATTGAGAGAGAATAAGCTGACCAATACCTATGGTAATGTACGTGGACAAATAGCTGTTGAATACAGCTTTTTGAAAGGCTTTAAATATACCGGAAACGTATCAGGATCATATACAAGTGTTCAAGACAAAGATGAGTCATATGCAGGGACTTATAGGTCATGGGCAAATAACTGGCTAAACAGATCTTCTTCATTTAGCAATGTTTTATCGGACTATAACCGCGGTTTTCTGGAGGAAAAAAGTGGTCGTACTATGGATTACACCGTTCGAAACACGCTTGAATACATGAAAAAAATAAATAAACATTTTGTTCAGGCATTTACCGCCTTCGAGTTTGGTGGTATACTCAACGACAGGTTCAATCATTTTAATCCCATTTACTTACAGGAATATGCAATAGCTGGTTACCCTAACTGGGATTTAGTACCTGATACCAGGTTCATGAATCTTGATCTAACAAGACTTGGCGGTACCTCTACACGTGAAAATAGAAATGCATCTTACATAGGATCCCTGGTATATTCTTATGATAACCGTTATGTATTTAACGGAAACCTGAGGTATGATGGTGTGGATATTATTGGTTCAAAAAATCAATTCTCTCCACTATGGTCAGCCGGTGTAAAATGGAATGCACATAATGAAAGTTTCTTCGAAAAATACAATTCGGTGATTAGCCGGTTAGTACTTTCAATGGGATATGGCTATCGTGGAAGTATCAATAGGACTGCATTGCCTTTCCATACCTATACATTAGGGACAGCAGTTTACAATAACATTCCTACAGCACTTAATTTCGCTTATGGAAATCCGGTGATTAAATGGGAAAAGAAGCAGGAAACCAATTTAGGTGCTGAGGTCTCTTTGTTTAATGGAAGGATCAATACAGAATTCAGGTACTTTAAAGAAAAGGTTAATGATTTGCTAGATAATACGGTTACGCCTCCATCTGTAGGTAGACCATCAGCGATTGTGAACATTGGTACAATGAGCAATAAAGGTTTTGAAATTTCTGCTAGGGTTGAAGCACTTAAAACCAAAGATTTGCTTTGGGAACTGAGCGGAAATATTACCCAGGTTAAGAATAATTTGGATAATGTTTATGAAAAATTTGAGCCAAATATTGCCACTTCAGCTACCCGAAATATTCAAGGCTATCCGGTGAATGGTTGGTTTGGTTATAAATATTCACATGTTGATCCTGAAACAGGAAGTTTAATGGTGCAGGCCAGAAAGAAAAAAACAGCATTGGTAGGTACTGAAGTGGTAACTTCTTATACGGATGAATTGGTGGATTTAAGTAAAATTACGACTGCTTTGCTTCAATCAGATTACGCTACTTATTATCTGGGACACAGAGACCCAGAGCTTTATGGTGGTTTTAGTACCCGTCTTGTTTATAAGTCTCTTGAGTTTGCTACGACTTTTGTACTTGCAACAGGCAACCAGATTATGGGCTTCAGAGATAGACGTGAAGGACCAAGTGGAAATACTGACGATCTTACTGCAAGTAGAACCAATAGACTTAAGGACAATCTTAACCGTTGGTCTCAGGCAGGAGACATTACAAATATTCCGCTCTATCGAATCGGTACATCAAGTTATACGCAATATTTGATCTCTACTGACCTTGAAAAGGGAAATTACTTAAAATGTAATGAGATGTCGTTCTCCTGGAGAGCTCCAAAAAGCTTATTAAAACAAACGACACTTAAAACGCTAAAGGCTACATTGGTTGCTAACAATTTATTTATGGTAAGTAATTATAGCGGTACAGATCCGGAAACTCAAACTGCTTTTGGGTATCCGAATACTAAAGCGTACACGCTTTCATTAACTGTTGGATTTTAAAATTGAAAATCATGAAACATAAAATAGTTATTACATATTTGATCCTGGTTTTTGGACTGCTTACAGGTTGTAAGAAATTTCTGGATCTTCCACCAAAAAATCAACGTACAGTAACAACGGCTACGGATGTTAAATCTCTTCTGGGCGCATACCTTCGTGGTGTAGTTACCATAAGGATTAAACCATTATATGGTCAGATTGTTCCAGCATGTCCTACAGCTGCAACACTGATGTTTGCAGCTTATTCAGATGATCTGGATGTAGTAGCAGCGCTTCGACCAGGCTACTTGTTTTCAGGTAATTTTTACATTTCTACAGAAGCCGGGTATGCAGATCTTTTGTTGTGGAACCAACAAGCTACTTCAACTATGTTGTGGTCGCACCATTATGAAATTGTAGGTTTTTTAAACAGTTTGATTGATCAACTTGGTACTATACCTAGTGTAAGTAATACAGAGCGCGATCAATTACTTGGCGAAATGTATGCCAACCGTGCATATTCTTTGTTTAAGCTGCTCCAATATTATGGCATATACAATAATGCTGATATGGGTATTCCTATTTATCTGCATACCGGAGAAGGGGTATTGGGTATCAAACCAAAGCGTGAAACCCATGCCGGAGCGTATAAAATAATTTTAGAAGACCTGAATAAAGCTTTGGAAATGGTGAACCGCACCCGTCCCGCTACAGGATTTAGTGCTTTGTATAATAAACGCTATATCAATCACCTGTTGGCACAAGTATACTGGTATAAGGCAGAGTCTCCGGCAAAAGAAGCAAGCGATTACGCACAGGTTAAAACACATAGCCTCGCAGCATTGGAAGCTGTAGATGCATTAATACCTACTACAGCCCTTGGTCGCATCAATGCTTATGGCGGTAAGGATCCAAATTACCCTGTTATTTTCCAGCAAAGTAATAGTCAGGGTGCGTATGGAGCTATTTATGGATCCGAATTTGAATACTTAGGAATAGGGCCAATTAATATTCCTTTAAATGCAGATTTTGCAGCCTTATTTACCAGTACTGACATTAGGGTAGAGAACTATTTTAATACCAATCCTTCAAGGGCTGGCGGTAAGGTAGGCACTGCTGGAAAGATTTTAAACTGGGGCTGGCCTGCCGACGGTACTGTAGATGGAACTAATAAATCCGGCCAGGTTTGTATGTTTAAACCTGAAGAAGCTTATATGTTGCTAATTGAAGCTCAGTACCGTTTAGGTGCCGAGGGGGATGCTTTGATTACGCTAAATAAATTCCGTGCGTTTAGAAATGCAGGAATCCTTACCGGCTTAAGCGGTACAGTCTTATTGCAGGAAATCATCAATGAAAGAAGAAGAGAATTTTTCGGAGATACAGATAAACGTTGGCTGGATTTAAAACGCTATGCCAATAAAACAATCACCAGAAACATCACCTTTTTCAATAAGCAGTATAACATTACTGTTCCGCCAAATGATTATCGATATGCATTACCGATACCCTTGGTAGAAATACAGGAAAATAGAAACATTGTGCCGAACCCAGGCTGGGGATTAATTGAATACTAATTTTTATTTCAAATAATTACGAAGATGAATATTAAAAATTTTATTATAAGCGCAATCATAAGCTCCGCAGCCTGCTTTTCCGGCTGTAAACAGAGCGAATTTGATTATAAAATGGTAGAGGTTAGTGCTCAGGATGTAAGTTCTATTTACTTTTCTACGGGCAGCGATAAGCTGATTGCAGATGGTAAGGCCAGCCTAAAATTTGTTGTAGAAACTTATAAAGACTATAAGAAATCTGACGGAAGTGTCGTTAAACAATTGTTTGATTATAGAGATCTGCCTGCAGGAACAGTTAAAATTTTTGAGGAAACTACCAATAAAGAGGTTGGATTAACCTATAGTAATGCAACTGCGGTAGAAGGATCGAAACTTAGATTTTATGCACAAGTGGGAAATATTAAATCGCCGGTAAAGGAAGTAACCATAAGAGCGACCCCCCCGGTTTTACCAAAATTATATGTGGACGTAATCTTCCATGTGTGGGAATTAAACCCCACAAATGTGGCTTATGACCTTTCATCTTTTCAACCCACAAATTACGATGATATTGTAAAGGGGATAAAAATTATGAATGACATCATCAATAATAAGGTAGGCAATGCACCAAATGCTGCTGCTGCAAATATTGAATTCAGGCTGGCTACTAAAAATGTAGCGGGACAGACCTTGCAGTTCCCGGGTTATGACAGGATTGTTTACAGTGATGAAATTAAAGCCGTTCCTACGGCACCTACAATTGGCCTTGGAGATTTTTCTGATTACATCAATAAAAATACGGCTAAGTTCATCTGGAGTCCCAAAACGTACCTAAACATTAACATCATTCCTTCAGGATCCAATAATAGTTTGGGGAATTTGTTTCCAGCAAAACAGTTGACCCCAGGACCAGGCGAAATATTGATACCTGGTGTTGCAGGGATAGCTGCAAACGTGGATGATTTTGTAACAAGTTTTCAAGCAACAACTGTGTTTATGCCTAATACTGTATTCAGACCTGGTTATGAACGTAGAATAGAAATTTTCAATTCTATTGGAGCCTTTTACGGCTTGTATTCAACAACTTCCTATACTACTGCCCGTTTTCATTCTGATTATTGCGAGGATACGCCTCAGTTTAGCAGTGATTTTGCATTTACCATTCAAACTGGTATAAATGGGGAGAAATTTGTGATTGAGAATGCGATGGACGATAACCGTTATCCAAGTAATCGCAGTTCTATCACACTTGATCAGGTAAATAGAATGCGATCAGTGATGTTAAGATGTCCAGGTAGAATGAATTCTAAAACACAATAAATATATAAGACATGAAAAGATATTTGACTTTTGCATTCCTCCTGATTGGAGGAATTGCAGTTTCACAAACAAAACCACTTGCATTCACTATAACAGGTAAAATAGATGATGTAAAACAACCTGCAAAAGTTGTTTTACAATATTCTTACGAAGGAAAACGGGTTGCCGATACCGTACCTCTGGTTAATGGTGCTTTTGCGATGAAAGGAAATATTGAAAAGCCAGACAGGGCATTACTATTTGTGGTAAAGGAAAGTGATAACCCAAGAATGATGCTTTCTATGAATTATGCTGGTGATATTGTAGGTAGAGATGGCATTACACTTTATATGGATAAGGGAGCCATTACAATTACAGCCTCAACATTAAAAACAGCTACGATTAAAGGTTCGGCCGCACATGCCGATTATATGGTTCTGCAAAAGCAACTTCAACCCATTTACGATAAACTGGAAGCCATCAATAAAAAACTTACAGAGCTCCCTGCTGATCAAAGAAAAGGTGCAGTTGCTGAAGAATTGGCGGCTCAACGCGAACAAGCATTTAAGGAAATGGGACCAATAAAAGATACTTTCATTAAAAACAACCTTAAATCTTATGTAAGCTGGAACTCGGTAGTGGGCAAAAGCATTATTGAAGATCCAATAAAGCAAAAACAACAATTGTATAGCTTTGGTAAGGAGTTTTTAGATAGCAAAGACGGTAAGGAAGCCATAGCGCGTTTGGAGTTAGCCGCTAAAACTGGCATTGGTCAAAAAGCCCCACAGTTTACTCAAAATGATACCAAGGGCAGCCCCCTTTCTTTAAACTCTTTAAAGGGTAAATATGTATTGATTGACTTCTGGGCGAGCTGGTGTGGTCCATGTCGCGCAGAAAATCCATATGTTGTTGCAGCTTATGATAAGTTCAAAAACAAGAACTTTGAGATACTAGGTGTCTCACTCGATAACAAACAAGATGCCTGGGAAAAAGCAATTGCTGATGATAAATTACCATGGCTTCACGTAAGCGATTTAAAGGGTTGGAAAAATGCTGTAGGAGAACTTTACAATGTTAAAGCAGTACCACAGAATTTCCTGATCGACCCAAATGGCGTTATTGTTGCAAAAAATTTAAGGGGAAAGGCATTGGAAGAAAAACTTGCCGAGCTATTGAAATAATTAGTAACTAATATTTAAAGTATGAAACGCAAATTATTAACCTTGATATTAAGTTCCGGTATTTTAATGGGGGCAAATGCCCAAAACCGTGAGATCTCGTTTAAGGAGGCCGACTGGAAAACCCAGTTGGCTACTGCAAAAAAAGAGAACAAAATTATCTTTTTTGATGCTTACACCTCATGGTGTGGACCGTGTAAAATGATGGCAAAAGATGTTTTTACCAAAGACAATGTTGCCGACCTATTTAACCAAACCTTTTTGAATGTTAAGTACGACATGGAAAAAGGTGAAGGTCCGGCATTGAAAGATAAATATGAAGTAAGTGCCTACCCTACTTACCTCTTTATCAATGGTGATGGTGAAGTAGTACATAAAATTGTAGGTAGTATGTCTGCACCAGAATTTATTGCGGAAGCAGGCAAAGCTTTAAAACCGGAAACCACAACCTTCGGATTGGCAAAGAAGTTTAATAGCGGTGATCATTCACAAGCTACTTCCGTAGCCTACATGGAAGCCCTTGATAAAGCTTATGAGGCAGACAAAATGGGTGCCGTAGCAAAGGTATATTTCGACGCTCTGCCTCAAGCCTCTTTGATGGAAGCCGCAAACTGGGAACTGGCATTGAAATATCTGAACAATCCGGCAGCGCAATCATTTGCTTATCTATATGCAAATAAAGGAGAGCTGGAAAAAAAATACGGTGCGGATAAAGTAAACATGTATTTCATGCGTACAATAAGCTCGTCGGTACATTCAGTTAAAAGATCCTACGAAAAAAAGACTGATCTGAAGGCTGCTGCAGAAAAAGCTGCTGCCATTAGAAAATTATTAAGCACGGAAACCAATTATTCGAAACCATTATTAGCACAACTGGATCTGACTGAATTCGCTGCAGCAAACAAATGGGATAAGTTTGTATCAAAAGTAGATGCAGTTTGGGGAGATGCAGACTTTAAAAATAAAGCGAGCTTTGTGATTACCGCAGCGAATGATGTGGTAACAGCAGCTCCGACTCAGTATTACAAAGATGTCTTAAGATGGGCTGATCAGGTTGAGCAAAATAACCCGAACTTATTTGCCAATATACAACTGGCCGACCTGAGAAAAAGAACATTAAAAAAACAAGGTAAAATGGCTGAGGCTGAAGCAATGGCCAATAAAGCACAGGACCTACGGAAAGAAGCTGCACAAAAAGGACAGATGACTCCTCCAATGATGAAAGACTAAAAAATTAAGCAGACATAACATCAAAAGAAAATGATAAAAAAAAGTTTAACACTGGCTGTTGCCGTGTTGTTAATGGTAAGCAGTAGCTTTGCCCAAAAAGGAAAAACCATAACTTTTACAGGTACGGTTAAGTTTCCGGATACAGAGAATAAGTACCAGATTTATCTGGGTAAATATGAGGGAGAAGGTTTTAAAAGAGCCTTCAAAGCTTTCGATAGTACTAAAGTTGATGCGAACAACAACTTCTCATTTAAAGTACCGGCAGATAAACCAGACTTTTATCAGGTGCGTGTATATTATTTCGACCGTATCGATTTCTGGGCAGATAAAGACAATATCCATGTGAATGTACGTGGTATTGATACGGCTAAAATGAAAATCAAAAACCCTCCATACATCTTTATGGAAAACACTTCTAAGGATAATGATCTGATCAATGATGTGAACTGGGAGAATTATCAGAACTACCAGAATATGATCGCCATATCGCAGGCACAATATAAAGCAGGTCTTTCTAAAGATAGTTTATGGATGGCCTACATGAAAACTGCTTTTGATGGTAATTATACCGATATGAATAAACGTATTAAATACATCATTAATAAATACAAAGATCAACCTTCAGTATTATACGCTTTAAACTTTTTAAGCTGGAAAAGGGATGGTGATTTGTTAATGTCTTCATTAGATAGGTTAACTAAAAAATTCCCTAATTTAACACAAGCGAGAGATAAGAAAAAAGAGATTGAGGAGAACATGGCCCAGACGGCAAAAATAGCCAATGGTAAAAAAGCGCCTGATTTTGCTTACCCTGATGTAAATGGTAAAAAATGGAGTCCTAAAGACTTTAAAGGTAAATACCTGATCATCGATTTCTGGGCTTCATGGTG
>NZ_FWYB01000002.1:25236-908899 GCF_900176505.1 Pedobacter nyackensis
GTTGTAGTTGATAAAGAAGGAAACATCATCGAGAAAAACCTTCGTGGAGAAACATTAGATAAAAAACTGAAAGAGATTTTTGGCAAGTAAAATTATATGGGCTGCGTCAATTGGCGTAGCCCTTTTTCAATTATTTAAATCTTATATCAAATGAAGAAGATCATATTATCATTATTGCTGCTAACTGGTTTATCAGCTATTAAAGCCAACGCACAAATGGGGGCAGCCACAAAAGTTAAATGGGACATAGAAAAAGACGTGGTCATCAATATGGAAATGGATAATGTATGGGAAATTTTCAACAACAATGAGCTGCAGAAAAAAGCCTCAAATGGATATGTAAGTGCCATTGAGGTGATAGATGCAAATATGCCTGTATCCAGAAAAATTGTCTTTTCAAATAGCGGTAGCCGTGTGGAAAATATCACTCAGAATGAAGCGCACAATAAGCTGATCGCAATAAATTTTTCTGACACCAACCTACCTAAAGGAATTAAATCAGCAGAATATGCCATATTTATCAAAGCCAAAGACAGCAAAACGGCTGTGATTTGGAGAGCCAAAATTAATGGTAACGAAGAAGCCAAAAAGGCTTTGATCGAGCAGTTAACGGCAGAATTCGACAGCTATGCTGTGGGTTTGGATAAGATGACGAAAAAATCGGTTCCTGCGGCTCGTATGAACTAACAACTCTAAAGCTGATCCCTCATTGCCATATATAAAATCTCATCAAGTTCGTAAATATCAGGGCTAAACAGAATCCCTCCTTTTCCATCCGCTCTTGCGGTATAATACGTAATACTAATTGGAACCTGCGCTGGCAAACCGATATACTTAGCTCTTGGATATCCACTTTGCATACCGCTTTTGATTTGATCGTACTTAGGACCTTTATCAAAAAGGGCAAATGCTAATTCCAGTGGCTTCTCTACACGGACGCATCCATGACTCACAGCACGAACTTTCTTTTTAAAAGCAGATTTCACTGGCGTATCATGTAAATAAACACTGCTTTCATTTTTAAATAAGAACTTTATTTTACCCAATGAATTTTGTTGACCTGGCCGTTGTTTAAATGAATAACTGCCAACATCCACTGTCGACCAATCTATTGATTCGGTATTATACACCCGCTTATCTTGCTTGTATACAATAATGTTATTATTGTCGAGATAATACCTATCATTCGCGACATATTTGCTGATTTCATTTCTTACAATACTTGCCGGTATATGCCAAATCGGGTTTACCTGCACACTGTAAATGTGACTATTCAGCTGGGGTGTTTGCTTATCGGCCTCTCCTACGCAAACCTTCATATTCAATATTGATTTCCCCTTATCCATCACGTCCAGACTATAATCCGCAATATTGATGACTACATACTTGGATTCAAGCGGCATATTTTTCCACCTAAGTCGTTCCAGGTTTACTTTTAAAATCTCATCTATTTCGGCAGTACTTTTTCCTGGCATCTCGATCTGTTTCTTTAAGGCCATTTGCAAAGCAACATACTGAGCGCTTTTGGGTTGGATACTATCGAGGTAGTTTTTAAGATTTTTCACTTCCAGCACCTGCAGCATGGAAACGCTATCCGCCTTTCCTGTTACAGAAAAATAATTTGAATCAATTTTAGATGGGTCGACAAGTCCAAACTGCAAAGTATTGCTGTATTTAAGCAAGGCACTGGCTACCGTTAATTCCAGTTCAACAGTGTCCTTGTACTTATTTACAACCGATTTTTTACTGGAAAGCTCCTCCATTCTTTTTTTAACATCATCTGTAAAAAACAGTTTAGGGTCCAGTCCATGCATCCCTGCTGAATCAAGATAAGAGACCATTACTGCCAGTTCCCCATCCGGTAAAAACTTCGGAACCAATACAGGTTGAAATCCCTTGTTCACATAAAAATTCCTGATCACTTCAGGATAGCTCAAGTCGTTCAGGTTATTCTCCAGCACTTTCTTAAACACCGACTGGAAGTCGATTACCTTCTCCCTGGGAATGGCTTTTAAAGACACCTCATTTACAAATAAGGCACTCGCCTCATGTGCAGGCGGAGGCGAGACAACAGCACGCTTAACCCCACAGGATAAACAAATTGATATCCCCCACAGTAAAAGCAATATGTTGATTTGTGCTTTCATCAAACAACGCGACTATACAATTGTAACAAACTGATATTAAGAATGTTTCAAAGAAACCAAGCGTGCATAATTGTTTACATTCAGTTTATATGTTTTTAACTTGTTTAAAGAAAAAATTACCTTAATAGTTATTTTCTACATCTTTGCAGGATGAAATCCCCCATCTTCAGCTCAAGATACTTCATCGTTATAGGCCTTTTTATATTACTGTGTTTCACAGCGATAGGGATTTTCATTTCGTTAAAATTCAGTAAGCGGGCGGAGCAGATCAGTATAGAATTGGCTACAAAAAGCTATCAGCTGAAATCAAACATCATGCACAATGAGTTTAAGGATCTGATAAAAGGGATCAGCAACTCAGAAGCTATCCTGCCCCAGATCAACAATAAAGATGATTTCAGAAATCATGAGGGTACTTTGGAGGCGATCTTACTTAACCATTCAAAAGTAGATAAAGGGTGGTACGCTATTGCCGGTAAAAACGATACTGTTTATAGGGCTATTCAAAAAATCGGAAATACTTATCATCATACTCCTATTTTAAAACACCAAAAAAATTGGATCCAAAGCCAGCTTGCACTAAAAGATACAATAGTAAACAGAGGAAAACTTGTTTCTGTAGCAGATACCATGCATTGGCTGGTTGGCTCAAAACATCAACTTGCAGATTCTACAATATTAATGTTCGGTCTGGACATCAACCTCAAACAACTTCAGTATTATTTAAGGGATGTAGATGCTTATGGTATGGCCTACCCTTTCATAGTAGACGAGGATGGCTATTATGTGACCAATCCTGAGGAAAAGTTGATTGGAACAAAAATACCTTCCCCAGTAAATCCCTTATCTGGGAAGATCTTCCTACGCGATAGCCTCAGCAGCTATGAAATGGTATTTTCTTCCTATCTCGAACTCCCCGTAATACGTTACTATACTCCCTTGAATATTTCCGGAATGAGATGGACTATGGTAATAGATACCCTGGTATTATCGGTAGATGAGGATGTAAAAGCAATTGAGAAATATTTGATGTTTATGTTCGCTACAACGGCCTTGGTGATCCTGTTGTTGATTGCCTGGGCACAGGCTAAATGGCAAAAGGAATTTGCTGAAAAACAAGCGTTGAGTCTTGTTGCTGAACGTCAGCAAAAAGACAATGCGTTGCTTCAGCTCAATACGCTTAAGGAAAAGGTGAACCCACATTTCTTATTCAACTCGTTAAGCTCTTTAAATGCATTAATAGAGAAGGACCCGGAACTGGCACAATCATTTGTTGTAAAATTATCCCGGGTTTACCGATATGTGCTTGAGTCGTACCCCAATGGTCTGGCCACTGTGGCCGAAGAACTTCGCTTTGCAAATGAATACTTCTTCCTGTTGAGAATAAGATTTGGTGATGCGCTGGAGCCTTTAGACATACAGGTGTCTGAAGCACATTTACAGGCTTTTATTCCATTCATGAGTCTGCAAACACTAATTGAAAATGCAGTGAAACACAATGTGCTTTCCAAAATGATGCCGCTTAAAATCAGCATAAAAAGTGAAGATGACTATATTGTAACCAGCAATAACCTCCAGTTACGCAATGATGTAAAGGATTCGGGAAAGCAAGGACTAAGCTACCTTCAAAGTACTTATGCATATTTTGGTTCGAAACAATTTAGCTATGGTGAAGAGGGAGATGTTTACAAAGTTTATCTACCTCTGTTAAAGGCTACTGAATAAGCGTAGTAAAAAACATTTAAGTTTAACGATGTTATAACATCTAATTAACATTTTCTTCACTCCTTAAAACTGCGCCTTCACACTACTAAAGTGCCTGCTCACGCTGTATAGTTTCATAATACACAAACATTCAGGCATTTTAGAGTTATGATTTTAAATAAGACTTCGCTTATAGCTTTATTTATTCTTATCTCAGCGATTAGTATAAATGCGCAAACTTCTAAAAAACTTCCTAAAGTTGCAGCAAAAAAAGTCACTGTTAAAACGCCAAAGAAAGCAGAGCAGGATACGACTAAGAAAAACACTTTAAAGGATTATAAAAGCCTTTTAAAAAATGCAAAAACGCTTAATGGTGTTTTCAAAGTACATCAGGTAGAGACGGATTATTATTTTGAGATCCCCTTAAAACTGATGGATAAAGACTTTTTATTAGTCAACAAAATATCTTCAGTGCCATTGGCCATTAACGAAGCCGGTGTAAACAAGGGAATGAATTACGAAAATAAAGTAATTCGTTTTCACCCTAACAAACTAGCTAAAACGGTATGGGTAAAAACCATCGTTCCCCAGGTAGAATCGCCCGCAGGAGATGCAATTACCCAATCGGTAAAAGACAATTTCGTAGGTTCTGTAATTGAAACCTTTAAAATTGAAGCTTACTCACCTGACTCATCAGCTGTAGTCATCAAAGTAAATAAAGTATTTGATGGTACAGAGAAGAGCTTTAACGATGTGTTTACCAACATTGGCTTAGGTACCAGTCCTAAAACCGCTTTATCTGGCATTGAGCACATGAAGAGCTTCCCTGGAAACGTAGTGGTACGCTCGTTATTAAGCACTTCGGTTACAGAGGGACAAAGTACAATCGCTATCAGCGTTGCGGTAACCACTAACCTATTGCTATTACCGGAAAAACCAATGAAGCCTCGCTTTTCAGATGCCAGAGTTGGCTATTTCACTACACCAAGATGGTATTTCTCAGATACACAGCAAAAACTGGAAACCAGAGAACTGATTACCAAATGGAAGCTGGAGCCAAAAGCAGCCGACAGAGCACGGTACCTGAAAGGTGAACTGGTAGAGCCGGAAAAACCAATCGTATATTATGTTGACCCATCTACCCCAAGACAATGGGTACCTTATATTATTGAAGGGATAAAAGACTGGCAGGAAGCATTCGAAGCCGCAGGTTTTAAAAATGCTATTCAGGCGAAAGAGGTAACAGACACTGCTGATTTTGACGGTGACGATGTTCGCTATTCGATGGTTACTTATGCTGCTTCTCCAAAATCAAACGCCATGGGGCCATCTGTTGTGGATCCACGTACTGGAGAAATTCTGGAATCAGATGTAATCTGGTGGCACAATGTGATGACCTCTTTACAGTATTGGATGCGTGTACAAACAGGTGTTATTGATCCCGGAGCAAGAAAAAACAACTTTAGTGTAAAGCAAATGGGGCATGCTATCCGTTTTGTATCCTCACATGAAATAGGTCATACTTTAGGTCTCAAACACAATATGGGCGCTTCTGCAGCATACCCTGTAGATTCTCTACGTTCGAAGACTTATACAGCTAAAATGGGTGGCACAGCTCCTTCGATTATGGATTATGCCCGTTTTAACTATGTGGCACAACCTGAAGATCAGGTAACCAACATCACCCCACAAATTGGCGTATACGATAAATATGCAATTGCATGGGGTTACAGATGGTTGGATACTGAAGATCCACGTAAAGAACTGGAAATCCAGAAAGAATGGATTAAAGCGCACCAACACGATCCTTTGTATCACTATGGTGAGCAGCAAAGCGGTTTAAATGTAGTAGATCCAAGATCACAATCAGAAGATCTGGGCGACAATTCGGTGAAAGCAAGTGAATATGGTTTAAAAAACCTGCAGCGTTTGGTTCCTCAGATTTTAGACTGGGCAGCAGAACCGGGAGATTCTTACTATCAGGCAGGGAAACTTTATATGGCAACCGTATGGCAGTGGAACACCTATGCTGATCACGTGATGTCAAACATTGGTGGTTACTATCTGGAAAGCCCTGTAGCCGGAGATGGTAAAAAAACTTACACCCCGGTTCCTAAAGAAAAACAACAAGAAGCCTTGAACTACCTTAAAAGGGAATTGTTTAACCTTCCGCAATGGTTGTTTAATCCGGAGTTGTTATCAAGCACATTTGCGATTAAAGATACGCCGGTTGGTCCTTACGAATACGGTCCTTATAACTTAAAACGTGAGCAACAAGCATCCCTGATGTACAATTTAGTAAATGATGAGCGCTTATTAAGATTGCTGGAAATGGAATCGCTTCATGGGAAGGATAAAGTGTACACGGTTTCACAATTGTTGAAGGAGATTAGAGAAACGATATTTAAACAAACGGTAAGTGGCAAATCACTTACGTTGGATCAGCGCATGACTCAACAGAACTATGTTGATGCATTATTGGTGAGTTCTGATAAACTGATGGAAAAAATAAACAAAAAAGCCATTAAGTCTTTAAATACTGTAAAAAACAACTTACCTGAACTTTGTGATCTTACTCCTCGCGCTTTTCAAGAAAACGCTGCTGTTAGAGGCGATGAACTGAGAAATGTTTACGTAAATGCAATGACCAGGACTTCAGATGTAGCATCTGCTAAAAGAGGTGAACTATTGAAGATTCTAACCCTTTTAGAAAAAAATAAAACCCGTGCTGGTGAGGAAACTCAAAATCATTACATGGATCTGATCTTAAGGATCCGCCAAAGCTTAAAAATCAATTAAACTATCCATAATTTTGTAATAATGAACAAATTACTACTTTTTCTTTTCCTGCTCTCGGTTGGCTTTAAAGGCTATACTCAGGAACAAACCACGGTTACCGGAACGGTGCTGTCGGCCGAAGACGGAAAACCCATTCCCGGAGCTTCGGTTTTCGTTGACAAATCTGGCATTGGCGAACAGTCGAGTCCAGGTGTAATACAAAATACCGTTATCGGAGCTATGACTGATGCTAACGGTCACTTTATCTTAAAAGTTCCTGCTAGAACTACTTATTTAAAAGTAAGTTATCTGGGGTATACTACCACAATGGTAGACATCACCAACAAAACCAAAATCACAGTTTCATTAAAAAACGACGATAAAGTATTAGGTGAGGTAATTGTAACTGGTTATGCAGACATTGCCAAGCGTAAAAACACGACTTCAGTAGCAAAATTAGATTACGAGAAGGTTCGCCAGAATGGTGTTGCTGGTGTTGATCAAATGCTGGAAGGGCAAATCGCAGGTGTATCTGTAGCTAACTTAAACGGTGGACCAGGTGCAGCTCCAAAAATCAAAATCCGTGGTACCGTTTCATTAAATGGAACACAAGATCCTCTATGGGTATTGGATGGTCTTCCTTTAGAAGGAACAAACTTGCCCAACAAACTTACTGATAAAGACAACATCGATCAGTTACGTAATTTGCCTATTGCCGGATTAAATCCTGATGATATTGCCGACATTACGATCCTTAAAGATGCGGCTGCAACTGCCATTTATGGTGCGCGGGCAGCAAATGGTGTAATTGTAATTACAACCAAAAAAGGTAAAAAAGGTCCTATGGCAGTTAACTTTTCTGCAAATACTTTTATTTCAGATCGTCCGGACTTATCTAAGCTTAACCTGATGAACTCCAACCAAAAGGTAGATTTTGAATTAGGAATGGCTTCAAGACCAGATCTTATTTACAGAGATAATCAAGGTTCTGTTGCCAGGATTTTGAATAAAAGCGGAGAACTGAGCAATTATAGAACTAATGGTTTTTCAGGCTTAACGGCAGGCACACAGGATGCAATCAATGCATTAAGAGGCAATAACACAAACTGGGCTAATGAATTATATCAAACCGCTCTAAACCAACAATACGGTTTAAGCTTATCTGGTGGTAGTGATCAGGCTAATTATTATTTTTCTTCAGGATATTATAACGAAAAAGGTACCACGATCGGAACCGGTATGGAACGTTATAACATTACCTTAAAAACAGATTTCAACCTTAGTCAGAAGTTAAAAGCAGGTGTTGCAGTATTTGGGTCTAAAACAAATCGCAAGAATTACCTTACAGATCCCGATGGTTACACCAATGTAAGTACGTATTCAAGAAATGTAAACCCTTATCAAACGGTTAGAGATGCCAATGGCAATTATGCATATGACCTTGACATTTTGGGTACCGTAAATGGCGATGTTTACCTTCCGTACAATTTCCTGGAAGAACGTGCAAACACTCGTTATACGCTGGGTAATAAAAGTGTTAAAACTGTAATGGACCTAAATTATGAGATCAATAGAGCCTTTAACATCCGTACAGAGTTAGGTTTACAGTTTGAAGATACCGGAGTTGAAAAATATGCAGGGCAGGAAAGTTACAATACCCGTAAACTGAGACAAAGCAGTAGTTACTTTAATTCTGGGCTTGGTAAAACCGATTACTTCTTACCTCTTGGTGGTGTAATTACCAACCAGAACACTTCATTTTTCCAATACAACTGGAAATCAATCCTGGAGTATAAAAAAGTATTTGCTGAAAACCATGAAGTTGAAGCCCTTGCAGGAACTGAGCTAAGAAGGACTTATAACGAAGACGTGCTGACCAGAGGTTTTGGTTTTAATGAACGTACTTTAACCAATCAGAACATTGTATTTCCAAATGCGGATTTTGCGAAGAATCCAAACTTCAATAGCTATCAAAAAGGGAAACAGGAGAATGCCTATGCATCATTCTACGGTACTTTATCATACACTTACGACAGGAAATATACATTATATGGAAGTATCCGTTACGATGGATCAGATCTATTCGGTGTAGATCCTAAATACAGATATCTACCTATTTATTCCGTTTCGGGTGCATGGAATGCTAAGGAGGAAAAGTTTATCAAAGACATCAACTGGATCTCTAACCTCCGTCTTCGTAGTTCTTACGGTATTCAAGGAAACATAGACAAAACTACTTCACCATTTGTGGTAGGTAATTATAGCAATGCAAATATTTTACCAGGAGGAAACCAACCTACCATTTCGGTAACCAGTCCTCCAAACAATAAACTTCGCTGGGAGAAAACATCAACTTTCAATGCAGGTTTAGACCTAGGTTTATTTAACAATGTGGTACAGGTAACTTTTGACTATTACAACCGTTACAGTAAAGACCTAATCGGTACAGAGGCTTTACAATTGGAAAATGGATTTGATTTTACCAATGCTAACTTTGCAAGGGTAAAAAACAAAGGCTTGGAATTAAGTATCTCTACCAGAAACATTCAAACAAACAATTTCCAGTGGTCAACTGATTTCAACATTGCCCAGAATAAGAGTAAAGTCGTTCAGGAGAAAATTCGTCCGAATCAGCTGACTCCTTCAAGAGAAGGATTCCCTGTTGGGGCAATATTTGTATTGAAAACTGCAGGATTAGATGCCAACGGTATTCCTCAATTTATGAAAGATGGTCAGGTAGTTTCTTTAGAGAATTTCTATAAGCTATATGATCCATGGGCAGATTTCTTCCCTGGGGAATTAACCAGCACAGCATTATCTAATGAAGAATTTAGAAATCTATATACTTATGCAGGTGATATGGAACCTAAGTTTACTGGAGGTATTACCAACCGCTTACGTTATAACAACTTTGATTTCGCTGTAACAGCAACTTTTAACATCGGACAAACCGTATTGGCCAGACCACAATATAACCCTGCACAAGTGGATAGAGGAAGAAATTATTCTACTGATATTTTAAATGCATGGTCACCAACTAATGCTGGCAGCAACATGCCTGGTATTTTTGGGAAAGACAGCTTTGATGGTGAAAGATATATGGCTTACAACTGGCTAACAGGCTTTGATGCGAGTAATTCTTACAACAATCTGGATGTTTTCTCTAAAAAGATAAGCTATATGCGTGTAAGCAGTATGCGTTTGGGATACTCACTTCCTGCAGCTATTGCTGGAAAAGTTAAAGCAAATACCTTAAGAGTAAGCATTGAAGCAAGAAATCCATTTGTAATCAGTACCGATTATAAAGGATATTTTGATCCTGAAACCTACGGTAATATTTATGCTCAACCGATATCAAGAAGTATTTCGATTGGTTTAAATGCTACTTTTTAATTAATAACGAGATGAAGAAATTAATCATATTAAGCGCTGTACTACTTTCATTAAGTTTAAGCAGCTGTAAAAAATATTTAGATATAGAGCCTGTGGGAAGAGTAATTCCTACCACTGCAGAGGATTTCAGAGCATTATTGAATGCAGGGTATGCGGGCTTTGCCCAGCATAAATCTTTATTAGCCGCACGTACTGACGAATTGGTTTTGAACGAATTCAATGATGATTTCCCATTGTATCGTGATATTTATAAATGGAATGACATCAATCCTGATGTCTTGTCTATTCAATTCCATTATATTGATTTTTACAGGACCATTTTCAACGCCAATACAGTAATCTCTGATGTTGAAGCAAGAGCAGGTGTAAATACTGAAACTGCACAACTTAAGGGTGAAGCTTATTTGTTACGTGCCTACAGTCATTTCGAGTTGCTTAACTTATATGCGAAGCCTTATGATAAAAACACAGCAGCAACAGATCGTGGTATTCCTCTTTCTTTAAAAGTAGATCTGGAACACATTTATACACCAGCAACAGTAGCTGTGGTATATGACCAGGTACTTGCTGATATTGCAGAAGGGCAAAAACTATTAAATGTTAAAACTTTTGAGGCTGGTAAAAACTACCGCTTTACTACACGTGCTGCTTTTGCTTTGTTGGCAAGGGTACGCGAATTCAGAGGAGAGTATGCTGAAGCTTTAAAAGCAAGTAAGGATGCATTAGCTTTAGACAATCAATTGGAAGATTTAAATGCCGCTGGCGCCGTACTTCCGAACAACTATTTAGCTAAAGAAAACATCATGTCGATGGAATCACCATTTAACAATGGTATCAACAGACTGGCCAGAATTTCAGCACACCTGATTGGCCTATATAATCAGACCGACGATCTTCGCTTTGCGAAATACTTCAGCAAATCCGGCAGTAACTATGTTGCGCTAAAAGGAGCTTCAGATGCAAATAAGATTTCCTTCCGCAATGGAGAGTTATATCTGATACAGGCTGAGGCAGCTTTACAAACCAATGATCAGGCTTTGGCAGTTCAGAGTTTATTGGCTTTAAAAGCGAAACGATTAACTCCTGCGTACTATACAACTGAAGCAACCAGAATTTCAGCACTGGATAAAAACGCCCTTTTACAGGAAATCCTGGTAGAAAGAGAAAGAGAGTTGGCGCTGGAAGGTCAGCGTTGGTATGATTTAAGACGTTATGGTCAACCACAAATTACGCACACTGTAGGTGGAGAGGCTTTCATACTTCAAAAAAACGATCCAAGATATACGATTCGTTTCCCTAAAGATGCCATTGCAAATAACCCTAACTTGCAATAGTCATTAACGAAAACAGGAATTTAAACTCCGGTCTGTATTTTCTCAGACCGGAGTTTTTTTTTACTTTTACGCTCAAGCATAAAAATTAATGAGGGTATTAATTATTGAGGATGAAGAACTGGCAGCTGATACGCTGGAGAAAATGCTCGTGCACATTAATCCCAACATACAGGTACTGGCCATTTTAGGCACAGTTGAGGTGGCTGTAAACTGGCTAAGTAAGAACACTGCTGATTTGTTGTTCATGGACATCCATCTTGGTGACGGGGAGAGTTTTGAGATCTTTCAACAAGTGATTGTCGACAGCCCTGTTATTTTCACTACCGCTTACGATCAATACACCTTAAAGGCTTTTAAAAATCAGGGTATTGATTACCTGTTGAAACCCTTTGATGAGGATGATGTACGGACTGCACTTACCAAGCTTAACACCATTAGAAAAGCTTCAGAAATGCCCCTGCAACAAGTACTGCATAGGTCAGGAACGCCTGCCGGCAAATTACGTAACCGCTTCATGGTAAAAATGGGTCAGCTCATTAAAACCGTTCAGGCAGAAGACGTGGCTTATTTCATGGCAGAGGACAAATACCTTTTCCTGATTACCAAGGATAAGCAAAATTACATCATTGAAGAGACAATTAGCAGTCTTGAACCCCAGCTCGACCAGTTCGTTTTTTTTCGCATCAACCGCAAGTTTATCATCAACATCAGCGCCATCAAGGAGATGTATAAGCTCTCAAGAAACAGGGTAAGGATTGTGCTTATCCCCGCTCCTGCCGATGGAATTGAAGTCATCGTTAGTGAAGAACGTGCCGAAGCATTTAAAAACTGGCTTGATCAATAGGCACATACCATTAATTAACATCTGCTTATGTGAAAATGTGGATAAGTTGATAAAAACCCTCTTTAATGACTAAAGTTCTTAGTAGTTTTACAGGATGAAGACTGGATTTTATATAATTCTTACCTCCGTAATTTTTGCTGGACTATATTTTGCTGCTATTAACATGGAAAACCCAATACCTGTATATGCAGTAGGGTTAGCGATGTTAGTGCTGTTTATCTGGGGTTTATCCAGGCGTTCAAAGAAGGCTGCACAAAGAGCATACAGAGAACAGATGTTCCAGCAGCATATGCGAATGACCCTCCGCAACCAGTGGCATTAATTCCGATTATTTTTCAACACCGATAGAGTTAAACTGTAAATCATATAATCTTTTATAATAACCGTTTAATTTCAGCAATTCCTGGTGGGTCCCCATTTCCATAATCTCCCCTTTATCTAATACGAGTATTTTATCGGCTTTTTGTATGGTCGACAAGCGGTGGGCGATTACAATTGAGGTACGGCCCTGCATCAAGTTCTCTATGGCCCTTTGAATCAACATCTCAGTTTCTGTATCCACTGAAGAAGTGGCCTCGTCCAACACTAAGATAGAAGGGTTGTATACCAGCGCCCGAATAAATGAAATCAACTGGGCCTGACCTGCCGACAGTGTTGCTCCTCTTTCCATCACGTTGTACTGATAGCCTCCAGGCAAGCGCATGATAAAATCATGTGCCCCAACTTTTCTGGCTGCATCAACTACCTCCCCCATACTGATATCAGGATTATTTAGCGTGATGTTGTTGAAAATTGTATCTGAAAACAGGAAGACATCCTGCAAAACAGTAGCAATGTTGCTACGCAGATGATTGAGTTCGTACTCCTGAATTTTTACTCCATCAATCTTAATTTCTCCTTTTTGGATTTCGTAGAACCTGTTCAGGATATTGATGGTAGAAGATTTTCCGGCTCCTGTAGCGCCTACAAGTGCAATGGTTTTACCAGCAGGTACCTGAAATGAAATGTCCCTAAGCACATAATTATCCTCATTATAAGCAAACCAAACCTTATCGAAAGATATAGCCCCATGCATCCTTTCAGGCACGAACGAACCTTTATTAGCCGTTATTTCATCTGTATCCAATACTTTAAAAACACGCTCTGCTCCTACCATCCCCATTTGCAGCGTATTGAACTTATCAGCAAGCTCCCGGATTGGCCTGAACAACATGTTGATGTATAAGATAAACTCGGCAATGGTACCAGGGGTTACCGCCAATGGCTTTGCCAGAATACTTCTGGAACCATACCAAACCAATAAACCTAATGACATGGCAGAAATGATCTCTACAACCGGAAAGAAAATCGAGTAATACCAGTTGGAACGGATATTGGCATCGCGGTAGCGCGCATTGATCTTTACAAACTTCTTATACTCCTGCTCTTCCCTTGCAAAATACTGAATGATAGAAACCCCTGAAATGTGCTCCTGCAAATAAGTATTAAGGTTAGAAACCTCTGTACGGATTTCCTGGAAGGCAGATTTAATGGCTTTCTGGAAAATAGAAGTAGCTATAATAAGCAAAGGCATAGGTAATAACACCACGAGGGTAAGCGCCCAATCCCTGTAAACCATTACTCCAATGATTACAATCACCATTAGAATATCACCAATGATAACGATTAAGCCTTCAGAGAAAATCTCGGCAATGGTTTCCAGGTCAGATACCGTACGGGTGATCAACTGGCCGATCGGCGTATTATCGAAATACTTTAATCTCAGCTTGGTAATGTGATTAAACACATTGATCCTCAAATCCCGGATTGCGGATTGTCCCAGCGTGTTTGTCAATAAGGTATGACTAAATTGTATACCTGCCTGCAGCACCAGCAGTACCAACATCAGGATGGTCATGGTTAATAAACCATTGTAATGACCGGTCATGATGTAATTATCCAGCGTATGCTGAATCAGATATGGTCTGGCCGGAGCAATTAGAGCCAGTAACACGGTTAGAACGATAGACAGGATGAAAATTTTACGGTAAGGCCTTACATATTGAAAAACTCTTTTCAATAAACTTACATTAAATGCATCACCTGCTATTTTAGACATATCTATTTTACAAAAGGATAAATTACATTAACTAAATACAAACCACATGCAGGAACAGACTGCCCTGCATTGCATCTGTTTTTACTTTCGACGATTTCTTTAAACTGTGCAAGGCTTAATTCCTTTTTACCTACTCTGATGAGTGTACCCACAATTGCACGTACCATGTTTCTTAAAAACCTATCAGCCCTGATGGTAAACTTTAAACCTTCGTCCTCTTTTACGAAAAAGGCTTCCATAACATTACAGTTATTGGTAAAGGTCTGGGTGTTCGACTTACTGAAGCAGGAAAAATCGGTATAAGTTAAAAGCAACTTTGCAGCTTCGTTCATGGCCTCCATATCTAAATCGCCTTTATATAACCAGGAACGATCCAGTTTAAAGGGATCTTTGTGAAAATGAAGATGGTAATGATAAGCGCGTTCGGTAGCTCCGAAACGTGCATGAGCCTCATTATCTACTTCAAAAACACGCTTTACTGCGATCTGGTAGGGCAATAAAGAATTGATACCGGTAACAGATTTTAAAGGATCGATTGCTGTTTGCAAGTCAAAATGCGCATAAAACTGCGTGGCATGCACGCCACTATCTGTCCGCCCGCAGCCCAATGAGCTAATCGGCTGACGGAAATAAACAGATAAAGCTTTATCCAGGCATTCCTGCACAGTGGAGGCGTTGGGCTGTATTTGCCAGCCATGATAAGCGGTGCCGTTGTACGACAATTCGATAAAATACCGTTGCATGTTCAATGGTACAAAATTATCTTTTTAATCGGATATCGGATTGGTTAGTATCGGCCTTTTGATATATTTGTTGAAATTATTGAACTGATATGATACAAAGAGTCCAATCTATCTGGCTGCTTTTGGCTGCATTAACACTGGTTAGTCTGTTTTTTTTCCCTTTAATGACTAAAAGCGTTAACAACACGGAATATTTATTATATATAGATGGGCATCATCAGTCGATTAAAGAGGCAAGTACCAATGTCATTAGTGTTACACCGATTGGTGCGATGATTTTAAATGGCGTAGCTATTTTATTGTGTCTGGTTTGTATTTTCCAATTTAAAAATCGTCCGATGCAAAAACGTCTGATCATGATCAATATGGTATTAATCATTGCTACAGCTGTATTGACAGCTTTAAATGCATCTTTATTCCCTGGTGGAATCGGTGGAGCATCACTCCATATCGCCTCTTCTTTATTTGTTTTAGCGATCTTGTTTTGTGTGCTTGCTGTCCGCGGAATCCGCAAAGATGAGCAATTATTGAGGTCGGCCGACAGACTAAGATAATTAATTGCCTGATTTTTATTTAGTTACAAGGGATTGAAATACCAATAATTAAACTTACCTTTGCGGCTTAATAAATTATTATACATGATAAACCCATTTAGTAAATTGGGGATAAGTGATGACGTTGTTAATGCCGTAAAGGATTTAGGTTTCGAAAACCCAACTCCTATTCAGGAACAAAGTATTCCTGTACTGTTAGAGGGCAATAACGATTTTGTTGGTTTGGCCCAAACAGGAACAGGAAAGACAGCAGCATTTGGTTTGCCGCTGTTAGAATTGATAGACTTTAAGAGCAATAAGCCTCAGGCATTGATTTTATGCCCTACCAGAGAGCTTTGCTTGCAAATTACTAGCGACATCAAGAATTTCTCAAAAAACATCAGTGGTGCTAATGTCGTTGCCGTTTACGGTGGCGCAAACATTATGCAGCAGCTGCGTGAAATTAGAAACGGTGTACAAATTGTAGTGGCTACACCGGGCCGCATGTTGGACATTATCGGCCGTAAGGCTATCGATTTCAGTAACGTGAAATTTGTAGTGCTTGATGAAGCTGACGAAATGTTGAACATGGGTTTCCAGGAAGACATTAACGATATTTTGTCTACTACACCTGACGATAAAAAAACATGGTTATTCTCTGCAACTATGCCTCCTGAGGTAAGAAGAATAGCTAAGAACTACATGGACTCACCTGTTGAGTTAACCATGGGTACTAAAAACACAGGTAACGTAAATATTGAGCATGAGTACTATATTGTACGTGCCAGAGATAAATACGCTGCTTTAAAACGCATTGTGGATTTCAATCCGGAGATTTTTGCAGTAGTATTCTGTAAAACTAAACTGGATACCCAGGATGTAGCTGAGCACTTGATTAAAGATGGTTACAATGCTGATGCTTTGCACGGAGATTTATCTCAACAACAACGTGATAAAGTAATGCAACGTTTCCGCGATCGTAACATGCAGTTGTTAATTGCTACTGATGTTGCTGCGCGTGGTATCGATGTAAACAACGTTACTCACGTAATCAACTACTCTTTACCTGATGAAATTGAAAGTTACACACACCGTAGTGGTCGTACAGGCCGTGCTGGTAAGACAGGTATCTCTATCTGTATTGTAAACTCAAAAGAACTTGGTAAAATCCGTCAGATTGAAAGAATCATTGGAAAACAGTTTACTAAAGCTGAACTTCCTACAGGTTTTGATGTTTGCGAGAAACAATTGTTTGCTTTGGTTCACAAGGTTCACAATGTTGAAGTTAACGAAAGTCAGATCGAGCAGTACATGCCTCGTATCATGGATGAGTTTGCTGAACTGAGCAAAGATGAGGTGATCAAACGTTTTGCTTCTTTAGAATTTAACCGCTTTTTGGAGTATTACAAAAATGCACCTGATTTGAACTCTTCTGCAGATGACAGAGGTGAACGTGGTGAGCGCGGAGAAAGAGGTCCAAGAAGCAGCGAAGGCTATACCCGTCTGTTCATTAACCTTGGTTCTGTTGATGACTTTACAAGAGGTGACTTGTTATCTTTTGTTTGTAACAACGGTAAAATCAGCGGAAAAGGCATTGGTAAAATTGATCTTAAAGGTGTTTATTCATTCTTCGAGGTTGAAAATGCATCTGTTGAGTCGTTATTCAACAACTTTAAAGGAGTTGAATTTAACAACCGCGGTGTAAGAATCGAAAAAACAGCTGATGGCGAAGGTGGCGGCGGTGGTCGTAGTCGTGGTGGCTTTGGTGGCGGTGGCAGACGTGAAGGCGGAAGCTACGGTGGCGGAAGACGCGAAGGCGGCGAGCGCAAAAGCTACGGTGGTGGCGGCGGCGGTAGACGCGAAGGCGGAGACCGTGGCGGTAACAGCGGTGGTGGTTTCAGAGATTTCTCTGGAAGAAGCCGTGAAGACAAAGGTGGATCTGGTGCTGGCAGACGCGAAGGCGGAAACGGTGGCGACAGAAGACGCAGGTCTTAATACCCAACCAATCATATACAAAAAAGGCCTCCGGAATTCCGGAGGCCTTTTCTATTTATCAGTAATCTGATCTGGCCAGCGCTATTTAATTTTAATTGCTTTTCTTTACCGGACGGGTTTTGATCTCTGAAGCTTTCAGATAAACCTTCCCACCTTTTTTATTAATATAGTATTTTCTGTTTTTACCATCGATATATACATTGCTCCCATCAGGGGCCATCTTACCTTTATAAACCTGATCAGCAACTTTAGCTGTACCTTTTACTGCTACCTCCGCTGTTTTATTGCCAACCTTTGTAGCGGTTTTACCAATAGTTTTGCCTGTTTTGTCGATTGCCTTACCTACGCCCGTTTCTTTCTTTTTGTCCTGCGCACTAACACTAAAAATTGATGCACTGCACATGGCCAGGGTTAACATCCCCAACAAATACTTTTTTTTCATAGCTGTATGGTTTTATACCATATAAAACCATCAACAAAGTATTTTGTTTGCAGGACTAATTCAACTGCTCTGTAAGCAAACGCATTTCAATTTGCGGCGAATGCTTTTCATAAAGAATGGCATATACCGCACGACTGATCGGCATATCTACTTTATACTTCTTATTGATGTAATGCATACAACTAACAGCATAATAGCCTTCGGCCACCATATTCATCTCCAGTTGTGCGGACTTCACGGTATATCCCTTTCCGATCATATTACCGAAAGTGCGATTGCGGCTAAACTGCGAATAGGCGGTTACCAACAAATCGCCCAGATAGGCCGATTCCTTGATGTCCCTCGAAATTGGATGAACAGCATCAACAAAACGTTTGATCTCTCTGATTGCATTGGAAATCAATACCGCCTGGAAATTATCACCATAGCCGATACCATGACAGATGCCGCTGGCAACCGCATAAATATTTTTCAATACAGCAGCGTACTCTGTCCCGAAAATATCATCCGATACATTGGTTTTAATGTAACGTGTTTGCAGTAGCGACGCAAAAAAGGATGCTGCATCTGTATTTATAGAGGCAATAGTTAGATAAGATAGTTTTTCTAAAGCAACTTCTTCAGCATGACATGGTCCGCTGATGACTAAAATATCCGACAAAGGTACACCGTATTTTTCGTTCAGGAATTCGCCGATGATTTGATTTTCGTCAGGAACAATCCCCTTGATGGCAGAAACGATCTTTTTGCCTTTTAGATGCTCAGCAGTAACCCCCTTAAGTGTTTCTTTTAAAAAGGCTGCAGGCACATTCAGGATAATATAATCGGCTTGTTTAATGACGCCCGCGATATCACCAGAGATATTATTTTCAGGAAGCCTAATTTCTACTGAACTCAGGTAATTTGGGTTGTGCTTATACTTCTGTAAATGCGTTATAGCTTCGGTGTTTCGCATCCACCAATAGATCTCCTTCGTTGAAATATTATCAGAGAGCATTTTTATAATAGCAGTAGCCCAACTACCCCCACCAATCATTGCGACTTTAGGTATCATACATTATAAATAAAAAATCCCGGTTTAATGTTTTAAACCGGGACAATTTACTTATTTAAAAAGGATTGATAAAGTTTACTTTTTACCAGGCTCAGCAAACAACTGATCCTTAGTAACTTTCTTTACCTTCATTCCGTCTTTCAATTTGTTTTGTATGGCCGAATATGGGGCAGTTACCACTTCCTGACCTGCTTTAAGTCCGGATTTAATAATGATAAACTGATCGTTCTGAATACCGGTAGTCACCTCTACCTGCTTTACAGTCTCATCAGTACTGTACAGATAAACGTACTGTTTCACTTTCTTATCGGTGAGTTTAGACTTTTGCTTTTCAGCATCATTCTGGCTATTCTCTTCTGGCTTCTTGTCTTTATCTCCATCTTTCTTTTTATCTGCCGTAAAAACAGCTTGTATTGGCACAGACAAACCATTTACAGTTTCACTTTCAATATCCACTGTGGCTGATAAACCCGGTCTGAATGGCGAAGGAAGATCTTTAGCCCCACCTTTGATGTTACTGTAAGACTCCGCAAGGATACGCACCTTTACATTAAAGTTAGTCACCTGATCTACCGTACTGGTAGCCGAACCTACATCTTTGGATGAGCTGGCAATTTCCGTTACTACTCCCTTAAATTTCTTATCCGCAAAGGCATCTACCTCAATGCTGGCCTGATCACCGACCTTAACTCTATTGATATCGTTCTCGTTTACATCTACATTCACCTCCATAGTAGAAAGATTAGAGATACGCATGATTTCCGTTCCTGCATTTTGAATGGTACCCAAAATACGGTCGCCAAGTTCTACAGACAGTTTTGAGATTACGCCATCAACGGGTGCAAAAATAGTTGCCTTTGCCAGGTTAGCGCTAGCTTCCTGAACATTGGCACCTGATTGCTCCAGGTTAAACTTAGCACCTGTAAAATCTTCTTTAGCCCTGCCCAGATTTGTTTTTGCCGTTAAGTAAGCCGCTTTCGCTGCATCAAATTCTGAAGCAGAAATCACTTTTTTATTGAACAGCTCAACATTACGTTTGTAGGTTGCCTCTGCGTTCACGAAGTTTGCTTCGGCTTGTTTAAGTAATTGTGAAGAACCAGCCACACCAGCCTTTTGAGCGCTATAAGAAGCCACTGCACGGTCGTACCCCGACTTAAGTACATCCGGACGTACTTTCACCAACAGCTGACCTTTCTTTACGATATCGCCTTCCTTAACCAACAGTTCGGTAACCTCACCAGACACCTCTGCACTCAGTTTCACCTCTGTTTCAGGCTGAATTTTTCCACTCGCAGTAACGGTTTCTACAACCTTTCTTTCAGCGGCCTTTTCAGTGGTTACCTTTTCACTTTTATCACCACCGATCACACCTGCATATACACCAACTGCAATCAGGACGATGATAATTCCTACTATAATTAATATGGGTTTTAGTTTCATGCTTTTAATATATTATTTGGTTTCCCTGAACGTTAAAAAACTATTTGTTTGCCTAAGTAGTAATCAATCACCTTTGCCTTGAACAGCAAATCGTATTTAGCTCTTATCATATCTATTTCAGCGGTATTTTTATTGGTTTGCGAGGTACTTAAATCCAGTGAATTCGCAAGACCTACATTGTAACGCTGCTCGATTACTGAAAAAGCTTCT
Source organism: Pedobacter nyackensis (assembly GCF_900176505.1). Taxonomy (GTDB): domain Bacteria; phylum Bacteroidota; class Bacteroidia; order Sphingobacteriales; family Sphingobacteriaceae; genus Pedobacter; species Pedobacter nyackensis. The sequence continues at coordinate 45,952 of NZ_FWYB01000002.1, forward strand.
TTCTGTGCTTCAAAAGCTTTAATTGAGGAAGCATAAGTACTACCTGCAGCTCTAAAATCGGCCACGGCCTGGTATATAATTTTATTCAGGCTATTTTTTATCAGCTGCTCATCAGCCTGGGTCTGCAGTAAATTGATCTGTGCTTTTTTAACCCCGGATCTGGCCTGTAAACCATTAAAGATAGGAATGCTCAGACTTAGCCCTACCCCTTTTGAAATGTTATTTTCTATTTGTGTGCTAAAGGATGGATTATTCGGAATGTTGTAGGAATAAAGATAAGAGGTACCATAGTTCCCGCTGAAAGACAAACTGGGGTACAGACTCCCTTTTGCCACGTCAATTCCCTTTTTGGCAACTTCAGTTTGGATGCCGGCCAATTTAACATCCGGGAACAATCTTAATGCTTCAGTATATACCTCTTCAGCATTGTACACTGAGGATGAAGCAGCTATACCCGAAGCATCGGGCATTTGAACCTCGTACTTAGTTGAAGAAGGAATATCCATCAATTGGGCCAGTGTAATCAATGAAATGGTTAGCGCATTATCGGCAGTGGTTACGGTCAACTCTGCTTTAGCTTCCTGAGATTTTGATTCGGCCAGGTCTGCCAGGGTTTTATTCCCCACATTAAAAAGCTCCTGCTGTTGCTTCAATTGTTTCTGAGCCACGGCTAACTGCTCTTTTGCAGCTTTTAAACGATCCTTATTGAACAAAATCTCCATATAGGAAGTAACCACCTGCAGCACCAGATCATTCTTAACCTTATCTGTATTTACTTTCCCTGCTTCGAGCAGCATCTTATTTTGTCTGACCTGGTTAACTTTAGCAAAGCCATTAAACAAATCAACCCCGAGCCCTATTCCCGGACTAAAACTATAAATCTGTGTATTTACAAAAACACCCGAACCAACGTTATTACGTCCCCAGTTCATACCTTGGCCAGCTGATCCATTTAAACGCGGATATTGTGCCAGCTTTGACTGCTTATAATTCTCTGTTGCCAGATCTTCGCTGAGTTTAGACTTGGTAACCTGCAGGTTATTTTGCAGCGTTACTTCAATTGCGCGTTGTACGGTAATCACTTCCTGGGCGAGCGCTTGCTGTGAAAAAGTACTAAAAAAAAACACAGATGAAGCCAGGGTAAGCTTAGTAAAAGTGGTATTGGAGATGATTGTCTTCATAGATTTTTTCACAATATTAGCATAAACAACTTACATTTGACTATGTACCTGGTCAAATCCCCGCTATTGTTAAAATGGTATTATCCATCTCTAACCTGGAATAAGCCTCGCAATGAAAGTGTTATTTACTTAACCTTTGACGATGGACCTATACCCGATGTTACAGCCTTCGTTTTAAAAACTTTGAAAAGCTTCGATGCAAAGGCCACCTTCTTTTGCATCGGGGATAACATTGTTAAACATCCTGATGTTTTTGAGCAGATTAAAAAAGAAGGACATCGCATAGGCAACCATACTTTTAACCATCTTAAAGGCTGGAAAACTGAAGATCAGGTATATCTGGGAAATTTCAAAAAATGTCAGGAATTAACCGGAACAAATTTGTTTCGTCCGCCTTATGGGCGCATAAAAAAATCTCAAATTTCGGCGATAAGGTCCGCAAACCCTGAAATGCAGATCATCATGTGGGATGTTTTAAGTGGCGATTTTGATAAGGAGCTATCTCCTGAAAAATGCTACGAAAACGTCATTAAACATACACAAAACGGCTCTGTTATCGTGTTCCACGACAGCTTAAAGGCTTTTGAAAGATTAGAATATGCATTGCCTTTAGCTTTAAAATATTTTAAGGAGCAAGGGTATCAATTCGGACTGTTGTAGTCAGAATGCACTTCTCTGTTATTTAGAACAGGTATAAATAATATAATGATCGGCATATGATCATTATCGCCTGTTTTTTTTTGTAAATTCGCTACCAATTATCGTAATAACTTACCCTTTTAACACATATTATCAATGGCTTTTGATATAGAAATGATCAAAAAGGTGTATGCAAACTTTGGCCCCCGTGTAGAGGCGGCCCGTAAATTAGTAGGCAGACCTTTAACACTTTCAGAAAAAATACTTTATACCCACCTTTGGGAGGGAAACACGAATACTTCTTACAACAGGGGTGTTGATTATGTAGATTTTGCTCCTGACCGTGTGGCCATGCAAGATGCGACTGCTCAAATGGCTTTATTGCAATTTATGCAGGCAGGCAGACCACAGGTGGCTGTTCCTTCTACAGTTCACTGTGATCACTTAATTACTGCTAAGTTTGGTGCTGAAATTGATTTACCAGCAGCAAACACAGAGAGTAAAGAGGTTTTCGACTTTTTAGCTTCAGTTTCAAACAAATACGGCATTGGTTTCTGGAAACCAGGTGCAGGTATCATTCACCAGGTAGTATTAGAAAACTATGCTTTCCCGGGTGGTATGATGATCGGTACTGACTCACACACTGTAAACGCAGGTGGTTTGGGTATGGTTGCTATTGGTGTTGGTGGGGCTGATGCCTGTGATGTAATGGCTGGTTTGCCATGGGAGCTTAAATTCCCTAAGCTGATTGGGGTTAAATTAACAGGAAAACTAAATGGATGGGCTTCTGCAAAAGATGTAATCCTTAAAGTTGCTGGTATCTTAACTGTAAAAGGTGGTACAGGTGCAATTGTTGAATATTTTGGCGAAGGTGCAGAAAACCTAAGCTGTACTGGTAAAGGTACCATTTGTAATATGGGTGCTGAAATTGGTGCAACTACTTCTACTTTCGGTTATGATGAGAGCATGGAGCGTTATTTACGTGCAACCAACAGAGCTGATATAGCTGATGCTGCAAATGCAATTAAAGAACACTTAACTGGTGATGCTGAAGTTTATGCTGATCCTGAAAAATATTTTGACCAACTGATTGAGATCAACCTTTCTGAGCTTGAGCCTTACATAAACGGTCCTTTCACTCCAGATTTGGCTACGCCGATCTCTAAGATGAAAGAAGTAGCTACTGCAAACGGATGGCCTTTAAAAGTAGAATGGGGATTAATTGGTTCTTGTACCAACTCTTCATACGAAGATTTATCAAGAGCAGCATCTATTGCTAAACAAGCGATTGATAAAGGCTTAGTTACTAAAGCAGATTTTGGTATCAACCCAGGATCTGAGCAGGTACGTTACACTGCAAACCGCGATGGTTTATTAAAAACTTTCGAAGATTTGAATGCAACAATCTTTACGAATGCCTGCGGACCATGTATTGGTATGTGGGACAGGGTTGGTGCTGAGAAACAAGAGAAAAACACGATCGTTCACTCGTTTAACAGAAACTTTGCTAAACGTGCCGATGGTAACCCTAATACTTATGCCTTTGTAACTTCTCCGGAAATTGTAGCTGCAATTGCTATTGCAGGTGATCTTAGCTTTAACCCATTAACTGATACTTTAACAAATGATAAAGGTGAGCAGGTTAAATTAGATGCACCAAAAGGTGACGAACTTCCTGTAAATGGTTATGCTGTTGAAGACGCAGGTTATCAGGAACCAGCTGCAGATGGTAGTGGTGTAAACGTAATTGTATCTCCTACTTCACACAGGCTACAATTGCTAGATCCATTTACACCTTGGGAAGGTACTGATCTTAAGGGATTAAAATTACTGATCAAAGCAAAAGGTAAATGTACTACAGATCATATCTCTATGGCTGGTCCATGGTTGAAATTCCGTGGTCACTTAGATAACATTTCTAACAACATGCTAATCGGTGCGGTCAACTTCTTTAATGAGAAAACCGACAACGTTAAAAACGAACTGACTGGCGAATACGGTCCGGTACCTGCAACACAACGTGCTTACAAAGCAGCAGGAATTGGTTCTATTGTAGTTGGTGATGAAAACTACGGTGAAGGTTCAAGTCGTGAACATGCGGCGATGGAGCCACGTCACTTAGGGGTACGTGCGGTATTGGTAAAATCTTTTGCCCGTATCCATGAAACCAACCTTAAAAAACAAGGTATGCTTGGTTTAACTTTTGCCAACAAAGACGATTACGACAAGATTTTAGAAGATGATACAATCGATATCCTTGGCTTAACGACTTTCAGCCCTGATGTTCCATTGACTTTGGTTTTAAACCATGCTGATGGATCTAAAGAAGAAATCGTTGTTAACCATAGCTATAATGCACAACAAATCGAATGGTTTAAAGCAGGTGGTGCTTTAAATATCATCCGTAGAGAAGCTGCAGCTAAAAACGCTTAATCAGCAATAGATTAAAAAAATTAAAGGGGTTGTGCCAATGGTACAGCCCCTTTTTTATAGCGAAGGCCGGTATCTTTTAAAACTCGTGTTCGCAGTTAAAACAGTGATAGGTCTTCTTTGCATGAAATGGATATACCATCAGCAGGAAAGAAACGATTATCGTAAATATGCCAAAGCGCTTTTTGGTAGCCTGCACATAACCTACATTAGAAGAGTCGCAGTTAGGACAAATAGCCACAGTTGCTGTTTCGGCTTCTTCTGTTAACGGGATCGGAACATCCTGATCTTCCAGAATGCTTTTAGCCAGTTCTACATCTTTTTCAAATAAATGCAGCTTAACGCCCCCCAATGCCTGCGTATACAAGGGATTAATGGTGATCGTGTTTTCATCAGAAAGAAAACATTGCACACCACTATCCAGCAATCTTGATTTTACAATATTGGCTTCTATAGGATTATAAAAAGTTTCGAATACAATAATCTTATCCATGAATTTGTGTGTTTCCCTTAATATAGTAAAAAAGACTAATGACTCAAAAAATCTTTGAACCAAAGGCCCGAATCTTTAACTGTACGTTGCTGTGTTTTAAAGTCGGTATGCACCAATCCGAAACGGGCAGTATAACCTTCAGCCCATTCAAAATTATCCATGAGTGTCCAGGCCATATACCCGGTAATGTTAAGTCCCTCCTGCTTTGCTTTTAGTAAGGCTGCCAAATACTGCTGGAAGTAATGTATGCGATCCTGATCGTGAACTTTGTTATTCACCACCTTATCATGATAAGCTGCGCCATTTTCGGTGATCATTAAAGGCGGAATGTTTGGATAAGATGCAATTTGCTTGATAATGTTGTAAAAACTGTCGGGATTAATTTCCCAGCCCATAGCGGTATGCGGCTTTCTACGACTTTTGGCTTTTACCTCCCAGGCTTGCACCACCGGAATAAAAGCATTGTACCTGATGGTTATAGGGAAATAATTTTGGATACCGATGAAATCAAAGTCGAAAGTAAGTCGCTCCGTATGTCGCCATGTGGAATGCTGAATGGCAAATTTCTCCAACACATCCCAGTTGGCAGTAGGATAACCCATCCCCAGCAAGGGTTCTATAAACAGACGGTTCATCAGGCAATCTACTCGCTTAGCAGCCAGCAGGTCTGATTCATTCTGGGTATACGGTATAATCTCCGAACAGGAAAAGCTAGTTCCGATATGCGCATTTTTAACTTCAGTCCGCAATATCCTTCCACCGTCGGCCTGGGCTATTGCCGTATGATGGACAGCAGAAAAGAAATTGGTTAAACCAGTTTTTCCCGGTGCATGAATACCCAGCATATAGCCAAGGGAAGTAAAGCCAAAGGGCTCATTCAACACGATCCAGTTCTTTACTTTATCCCCATATTCCTTTGCACATGTAATTACAAAATGATTAAAGCTATCATTCACTGAATAAGCCGTCCAGCCGCCCTCATCCTCCAGGGCATCGGGCATATCCCAATGGTATAAGGTAATGTATGGTATAATACCTTGTGCTAAACATTCGTCTATCACAGCATGATAAAAGCGAATCCCCTCCCTATTGATGCGACCTTTACCCTGGGGCAGAATGCGTGGCCATGAAATAGAAAAGCGAAAGCCACTAAAGCCCATTAATTTAATCAGCGCAATATCTTCCTTATATCGGTGATAGAAATCGCAGGCAATAGCAGGATCATGTCCCTTTTTAATCTTTCCTGATCGTTTAGAGAAGGTATCCCAGATAGACTTCCCCTTTCCATATCCTTGCGCAGCCCCTTCAATCTGTGCAGCAGCCGTCGCTATGCCCCATAAAAAATCCTTTCCAAAATCAGAAGCCTTGATCATATTGTTTTAGTATAAAAAGGCAAGATGGTAATCTCTTATGAAGTTAATGTTAAGCCAATCTCTTTCAACAGTAATGCTGCATTAAATGTTTTGCAAGGGCCATGTTTCAACTTATAATCGAATTTCATTTCACCTTCGGCAATCTGAATATCAAAATGATAATTCCTCACCTGATGCGTATGGTTGGCTTCCATCTCAGATAACTGCAGATCGTGTGTAGCAAACAATGCGGGAGTTTGCTGTTCTATCAGCTTCTCAATAAACACTTTTGAACCGAGGTATTTATCCCTGCTATTAGTCCCCCTTAACATCTCATCAATCAATACGAAAGAATTTTTATCAGCCTGTATGGCATCAAGGATCATTTTAAGGCGATTAAGCTCGGCCTTAAAAGTTGAAGTATGGTCATTTAAAGAATCCTTAATCCGCATGTAGGAAAGGATTTTAAAGATAGAAACCGACATTTGGGTGGCACATACTGGCGCACCGGCAAAAGCTAGCGACATATTGATACCTACTGTACGCAGGAAAGTACTTTTTCCGGCCATATTAGAGCCTGTAACAATATCGACCGTAGGATGTGCTTCCAAATTAAAACTATTCATTACGCGCTCGCTTTCATGGATCAATGGATGACCCAAATCGGTAGCGCTCAAATGGAAATCACTTTCAATGACAGGAAAATTCCAATCAGGCTGGTTATAGCTTAAGGTTGCGAAAGCTATGAGCTCTTCGAAACGACTGATCCGCGCCATCCCGCTTACTACCTGTTCTGCGGATTGGTCGTGCCAATTGCCTAAGGCAATAGAACATTTGAGGTCCCACAATAAAAAGAAGTTCAGAAAGGCCCCTACGAGCTGATTCAATCGGGCATCAAAATCGACAATAATAGACGACAGTTGTTTGATCTGGGCGCTTAATGGCTTAGTGGATGTATTGTTATCAAAAAATCCCTTAATGTATTCACTCTTCCAGGTTACCTCTTCTGTCCATTTGACGGTTCCGGCAAAAGCATTTAACATGGCTGATCCCTTGCCAAAGCCATTATACACCAGATTGATTTTAGAAAGGTTGAAAAAGGTAAGTCCCGAATTAAAGAGTAATACCAATGCAAAGGCGTGCCAAAGCAATTCACCAAATGCTATACCCAAGGCCAGCATTCCAAAGGTAACAAAAGGAACGAGTTTAACATATAATCGCAATGCAGCATTACGGGTAAACTTCAGCTGTTCCGGTAACTCATGCTGCAACTTATCTTTAATTACCCGCAGCTGTCCCGGTTTATGGTTCTGCAGTTCAGCCCTGAAATGGCAAGTCTGTTCAATATGGTTCTTTAATTCAGTAATAGCCTCCTGCCGTTGCAGGATGGTTACTTTATCATTGGGTCTCCTCAGATTAGCAGCCAGAAGATCCAAACCTGCCTGGGTGTTGCAACGATTAATAAAAGCGTAAAGGGAACCCTGACCAAAAATATCAAGGTCGGAAGCATATGGATGGTATTCATCAGCATAGACAGTCCCATCGTCGTAGCCATTTTTACCCGTCCTCATGTGATTTACTTCATTCTGGTAAACCCATAGCAATTGTCCGGCATAAACCAGTTCATTTTGTACGGCAGCCTGCTTTTTAACCAGAAACAGAAACAACACAAAAGGTAGGGCTAACAATACCCCGAATGGCCATGCAAAGCCTAAGTTAATGATGAGTGCAATAATCAGAATCTCTGCGAGGAAAAGGCCTAAACGTGAAAAGGAGATGGTGTTTAGTTTGCGTTTGAGATCGTTAATCTGTTTTTGTTGCTGGTCTGCTTTATTTTGATAGTCTGTAAGGATGCTATGTTTTGTTTTTACCATTATCTTTGAAATTCCTGAATAATTTATTGCTTTTAACCTTTGACCTCGGTCAAGATAAGTTGTTACGATAATATTTAGGTAATAAAGTTAAACAATAGATCAATAAATGAAGATAACACTACTGGTTGTAGGAAAAACAGAAGATAAGTATCTGATTGAGGGTATTGAGAAATATCTGAACAGGCTAAAGCATTATATCGGTTTTAACCTGCTGGTCATTCCGGATGTAAAAAATACCAAGAACCTGACTGAGGCGCAACAAAAATCGAAGGAAGCGGAATTGATCCTGAAGCAGATCAGTAACCTTGACACGGTAATTTTAATGGATGAAAAAGGTAAAAAATATACGTCTGTAGCCTTTTCAAATTATCTAAACAAACAGATGATTGGGAGTGTTCAGCATTTAGTATTTGTTATTGGCGGTCCGTATGGGTTTGACGAGAGCATTTACAAACGGGCCAATGGTAGCATGTCACTCTCTGATATGACTTTCTCACATCAAATGGTTCGCTTGTTCTTTGTAGAGCAGCTTTACAGAGCATTCAGTATATTAAAAGGTGAGCCCTATCACCACGAATAAATTTAAAAAACAGCTTGTGGAAATTAAAGCTACAAAGCATCATTATTAAAAGGAGGTTATTATGGTACCCGGCGATTTTAAGAGAAATTACAGGTTTAAAAGTGATAAAAATAAAGACAAACTGAGTTATATTATTGCCATCATTATATCAGTGATTGCATTTTTGCTGATCTGGTATTTGTTTTAAAAAACAAAAGGGCACCCTTGTGGGGTACCCTTCCGATAATAGGTATATTACTTAAGGCTAACTAAACGCCTTTTTTACTTGTCATATTTGCTTTTTTAGCTGGTTGATTAGCTTTGCTTGGTGCCTTAGCGTTTGACGGCTTTGGTGCAGCTTTAGGCTTTTTCTCCAACTTCTCTTCAGCTTTCAATGCTTCGTGTTCCTCACTTAATGCAGGAGCTTCCTCGCTAAATAAAGGCAGATCTTTAAGGATATGGAACCAGCTTACAATTTTCTTCATATCTGAAGCGTAAACTTTCTCTTCGTCATGACCTGGAGCAACTTCTTTAAAAAATGCTTTTAACACAGTTGACTCAGCTTTTGCATCAGGAACATTTCCGTTTGCGCTAACCATATTTGCTAAAACATCAGTTAATTTCAAATCATCATCCTCACCATATACTGTAATATCCTCTAATGATGCCAGTTTAGTTGAAGTCATATTGGCTACAATTTTAACTTTCTGTGCATCCAGACTTTCAAGAACATATCCTGCTTTATTCTGACCAACAAGCTTAAATAAACCTGGTCTTCCAGATACTGCTACAATTCCTCTTAAATTCATATCGTTTGTTTTTGAGAAGTTAAGAATTAATCTTCAATAACTTCAATGCTTAAAATCTTGTCTCCTTGTTTAATACTGTCCACAAGATCAACATTTTCAACCACTTTACCGAAGCAAGTGTGATTTCTGTCAAGGTGTGCAGTATTATCTCTGCTGTGGCAAATAAAGAACTGAGAACCACCTGTATTTCTTCCGGCGTGAGCCATAGATAACACACCACGCTCATGGTGTTGGTTTTCGCCAGTCAATTCGCAATCAATTTTATAACCCGGGCCACCTGTACCTGCTAAATGTGCTGTAGCAGCATCTTTAGAGTTAGGGCATCCTGCCTGAACAACAAAATTAGGGATCACCCTGTGAAATGTTACTCCGTTATAAAAACCTTCGTTAGCTAATTTTTTAAAGTTAGCAACAGTATTTGGTGCATCCTGATCGTAGAATTGAACGGTCAACTCGCCTTTCTCTGTTTTAATTATTGCTTTGCTCATGATATTTTATGTAAAAAGCAAAAATAGTAAAATGAAATGATTACCGAAGACAATGAATGTTAAAAAGAACAAACGACCTAATTTCTTAAAATCCACATAGTTTGATTGGTATCATCGCTACCTCCATATTGACTTTGAACTGCAGCATCCATATTTACCGAATTATAGCTCAGCTCATTTGATGGGTAAAGCCAACGCAATGGTAATTTAGAAGATGGGGTATTTAAATTGGTTGAGGCATTTAAGGTAAATACCGGATAGCCAGTTCTACGATTTTCAAACCATGATCCATATTTAACACCTTGTAAAAAGTTTGCCAGATATTTTTGTGTGATGATCTGTGCAATCTGCTGTTCATTTGTTCCAGCCAACACTACCGGAGCTGTGCCAGGGAATGCGTTAATATAAGTTGCATCCATCTTCATATTGTGATGGTAATCTGCCAGATCCGGCGTATAAGCTGCCACAAAATTCATGGAATTGACGATCCCCGCAGCATAATAAGTCTGCGCCGGAACACCTGTAATCCAACCCCTGACAGCTGCTTCTGCCAGGATAAACTGCTGATCCCAGTAACTGAATACACTAACTGGCTCGGCATTTACCAATTGTACATAACGGTTGTTCAAATCTGCATAATCCTTACCTACCCGCCTGGTTTGTAAAGCAGAAAAAGCATCTGAGGGCTCAACACCAGGATAGGCATTAAAATCAGATTCAGACACGCCCGCAGTTATTTTTACCGAAGATGGCTTGGCATAATAAAACAAACGTCTGTCATTCATAGCTTTTAGCGGTCCCAGCAAAGTGTTGCTCAGCATGGTATAGTTCGACTTTACGAATGAATTACTTGAACCGGCCGGAACATCAGACCATGGGTAATTCTGACCGGCCGTATTGTTGTAAACTAATGCAAAATTATCCTTATAATCACGCATCAGAGGACGATTAGTCACAATATCTTTAAACCGCTCAACAACTTTCAGGTCTGCATCAGCTGTTTTCTTATACAGATTGATCAGCACATGAAGCTGAAAACTATTGGTTAACCTCCTCCAGTTGTCGGTCTTTCCACCATAGATCGGATCACCTTCAAAGTTTACTCCTTCAGCAAACAACTGATTGGCTTGATCCAGTTCATTCAAAACACCTAAAAACACGGCTTTCTGTGTATCATATTTAGGCTTCAGCACACTACTTTCTCCTTTCACCGCATCAGAATAAGGGATGTCCCCAACCTGCATGGTAGTCATAAAAAACTGCCAGGCCCGCATAAAGTGCCCCAATGCCTGGTAGGATTTCCTTAAGCCTTCACTTGTAGCATTAGCTTCCATAGGAGTAATATTCCTGAGCAAGGTAATGCGGTTAAAATCTGTACGGCCTAATCTATTGTATTGGAAACCTTCCTGTCCCTCGCCCCAGGTAATATACTTTCCTAATAAAAACGGTTGCATAAAACCTTTGGTTGAGCTGATATCCGAACGTGTAATATTTAAGATCATACCACTGGCCAGCATAGCCGAGCTGACCTGCGTCGCATCATTAGGATTAGTGTTGATCTCTTCAAACTTATTACAGCCGCTGCTCATTACCACCACCGTCAGCAACATATATTTTAAAAAATTATTTTTCATCATCTTACGATTTACTTGTGAAATGTCTATAACCATATCATTATTAAAAACCAATTCTGAAGTTAAAACCTACCATACGCGAAGACGGCGAATTCAGATCTTCATTATCCTCATCAGGATCTGAAAACTTAAAATTGGTGAGCAATAAAAGGTTTTGTCCGGTAACAGTGAAAGAAGCAGTTTTTGCCCCCAACTTTTTGGCCAGATTAGCAGGTATATTATACCCCAAAGAAACCTCACGCAGCTTAACAAAAGTTTCATTCTGTATGCCCATATCGCCACCTCTGAAGGTCTGAGCGAAATCCTGGTAGCCCACCTGTACATCATTTGCAGCATATTGACGGGTATCGCTGGTGATGTTACCATACTTATCGTACTTAGCTTCACCGGAAATCACTTTCACCCCTTTTCCTACATAATTGTTCAATCCATTTACAACCTGGTCATAACGATATTGGTTATCCGATTCAGGGTTGGTTCCGGTATCCCACATTTTATCGTACATATAATTGTACATTAAACCACCTATTCGACCATCTATATTGATACCCAGGTTCCAGTTTTTATACCTGAAATTATTGATAAAACCAAAGCTGAAATCAGGTTCTCCATATCCATACTTTTTGCTGTAATCGCTTTCCACGGGAGAGCCATTATTGTAGATGACGTTCCCGTTAGGATCGGTAAGCCAATATGAACTGGTGTAAGTATCCAATCGTTCTCCTTTCCTTACCCAAAGATTGTCTGGCGAATAAATAGGATCCAGCTCATTATAATACCGGTGCTGGTTTGACCAATTCACAATGGCATTCCATTCGAAATCTTTGTTCCTGATTATAGGACCGTCCAATGTAATTTCCAACCCTTTCCTGTTATAGGTTTCTAAAGTATTGACCAGTATGGTTGAAAAACCTGATGATCCCGGAATAACCGGGTTTACCTGCCTGTTATAATAGTATTTATCGAAATAAGCTACATCAAAGTGCAAACGCCTTCCAAACAAATAGCCCGCAGCACCTAATTCCCATGTGCGTTGTGTACTTGGAAGTAACCCCTCAGCAATTAGTTTTGAAGGATAACTGGCAGCATTCAGAGTATTCCATGCGGCAGTGGTAGTACCATAATATTTATTGATTGCAAATGGATCAAAAGCATTTTTAAATAGGGTCCAGGAACCTCTCAATTTAAACATATCCACCATTGAAGGTAGTTTAACCAATTCAGACACAACAATACTGGATCCCAGTGAAGGATAGAAGAAAGATCTTGAAGCTTTAGGCTGACTGGAATTCCAATCGTTTCTTCCTGTTGCATCAAAGAATACAGCGTCATTCCAGCCTATGGATGCACGACCATAAAGACTATTAATTTGTTGCGCCCAATTATCCCTGGCATCTGAAAACGTATCATAAATAATGTTGACCGGTTCAACAGAACCTTTTAAAGAAAAGTACCTTGGTGAGATCAGTCCGCCTTTAGTTGTAGCGATAACATTATCCTTATTATAATAAAACAAAGTCCCACCGGCAAGTCCGCTTACCGACCATTTGCTTATTTTTTTGTTATAGGTCAGGATCAGATCATTATTTGTAGACAAACCCGTTCGATCAATCGCCTGGTACATACCTCTTGCATCCCATCCTCCTCTTGTAGAAAAAATATTGGCTCTAGGATTCTGTTTGGTAATCCGGTCGTTAAAATTGTCGTAGCCCAAACGCAGCATCAGGTTAAAGTCGCTGTTGAATTTATAATTAGCTGTTACGCTGGCATTCAACTTGTTCTTGGTCTCACCGTTCAACTTTTCGTTTGCAATTAAGTATGGGTTATCATACCAATTGGTATACATCCAATTCTGCGTTTTATCAGGTACCACCCAGTAATCTTTATAATCCCGGATATCATATTCTGTACCGGTCCACATGATCAACTGGTATAAATAACCCTGATCACCGTATCCACTACCCCACATTTGAGGGGTAGAGCCCCTACTGATTCCAAAGCGACCTTCTACTTTAAACTGATCGTTGATCTTTATTTCCCCACCAGAAGTGAAGTTCAAAATATTCAACTTCTGATTTGGAAACTGACCTTTCTGGAAAATATGGTTTAAGCCTACTCTGAAACTTCCATTTTCACTGCTTTGTGCCAGCGCGACATTATTATTGGTAACGATACCTGTGTTCATAAAATTCTTCAGGTTATCCTTTCCTACAGATACCAATGGTCTGCCTTCTTCAAATTGCTTGGTTTCAGGATTCCAATCCCTGGCTGTATTTCCGGCATTTAACCTTGGGCCCCAAACATAATCGTTATCAATTTGTCCATTCTGACCACGTCCATACGAACTTTGCACTTCTGGAATAGCCAGATAGCCCAATTGAAACATGGTATTACTGTTCACGTCTACAGAGAAGCCATTGCTGGCAGCTCCTTTTTTTGTGGTGATCATTAACACCCCACCTTTTGCACGTGAACCATACAATGAAGAAGCTGTTGACCCTTTCAATAAATCCATGCTTTCAATGTCATCCGTTGGCACATCCCGCAAAGTCATATTTTCATAAGGAACACCATCAATCACGAGCAGCGCACTTTCTCCCCGAAGCTCAATAGCTGGGCGGGCATTAAATTCTGTTGAATTTTTGATTACCAATCCTGCAACCCTTCCTGTTAATGAAGTACCCAAATCTACACCTTTAACCGTTTGTAATTCTTTTCCTGCAACTTTTTGCACTGCATAGCCCAGGGCCTTTTCAGATCTCTTGACGCCCAATGCAGTTACCACGACTTCAGAAAGATCCTGTAATTCTGCTTCAAGCACAATATTCAAAGTACTGGTAGCAGCAGTTACGCTTACTTCCTTCGATACATAGCCTAAAAATTTTACCACCAATACATCCCCAGCTTTTGCATCAATAGCAAACTCGCCAGATGGGCCGGAAGAAGTACCTTTACCCGAACCTTTAACCAGGATAGATGCACCTGGCAGGGGGTTGCCCTCTTTATCCACCACTTTCCCCTTAATATTTATAAAAGAGGAGATATTTATAAATTCAATTAACCCCGGGGTTTTCTTTTTAATCACCACCATTTTATTCATAATGGCATAAGAAAAAGGTCTGTTCTTAAAAATCAGGTTAAGTGCATCTTCAATGCTTCCATCTTTTATCGATACACTTATTCTTCCTTCCTGTTTGATGAGTTTATTATTGTAAAAAAAAGTATAACCACTTTGTTTTTTGATACTTCCAAATAGGTTATTGAAAGTTGCGTTCTTTTCGTTGAGCGTAATCTTCTGGGAATAGCCTTCAGCTGATACCTGGAGGCAGCCAATGATAAGTAAGATTACTATAAGTTTCATTTTCAATAAATTCTTGGGTGAGAACAGCCACCTTAAGGCAGGGGCTTTCCTACATAAATTAAAATTCATATTTTTGAATGTTTTGGTTTATCCATTAATTATTTAACAAGGTATTTTCTGCGATCGACCGGAACTATGTTCCATTCTAATTTGGATGGACAAACCGGCCCCTGTGTCACCAGGGTCCGGTTCTTTCCTTCAAAAAGATCTGTACGGGTTTGTATTTATCTTTTCATATGCCGTTTGGTTTAAGTTTATATTTGGGTTGTTTGGTAATACTGCTCTTTTATTTTGTTACGATCAATTTTCTGTTTTCAATTTTAAAATGTACTCCACTGCCATATTCAAGTACCTTTAGCACTTCCGAAAGCTTTACATTTCGCGGAATATCCCCGATAAACTCATCATCCATCCTGTCGACCTGATAAACAATTTCTATGTCGTACCAACGCGATAGCTGGCGCATAACCGTAGGCAGGTTATCATTCTCAAAGTGAAAGTATCCATTCTTCCAGGCCATTACCTGTTCTATATTAGCTGGTTCAATAATCATTTTCCCTGGTAGGCTATTATTTATCCTTGATTGCTGACCCGGCTTAAGCTTATTAATGGCCTTAACCATATTTTTACCAATAGCACTAACCTTTACACTCCCCTCCAATAAGGTGGTTTTAGTAACCTCTTCATCAGCATAACTATTCACGTTAAAATGCGTGCCCAAGACCTCAACTTCCTGTTTATCCGTAACCACTACAAAAGGCATTCGTTCCATCTTAGCCACTTCAAAATAAGCCTCTCCACTTAACTCCACCCTCCGCGTGCTATGACCTTTAAAAGATGGCGGAAATTTAAGTGATGAAGCCGAATTTAACCATACTTTAGTATCATCTGGTAAAGTAATCTGATAGGTACCTCCACGTGGGGTACTTGCTTTCAACAGCGCTTTATCTAGGATTGAAGATTCCGCAGAAGCGGATGAAATTTTACTGCCATCATTATAGGTCAGAGCATCGGCATCAATAACAACTCCGGTTTTTGCATCACTTAAGCGAATTGTTTTACCATTTGCCAGGGTAAGCACTGCAATATTTTTACCCGGAGCTACATCATTTCTTTTTAAACTCAGACTGGCTTCTTTACCACTTTCATTTTCATATCTTGCCTTAAAAAACCAGCCTCCCGCAGCCAGTAACAACAATACTGCCGCCGCAGCTGTCAGCCTTTTAAAATTAAATTGCTTCTCTCTTTGTAAGGGAAGTGATTTACTCAGTCTGGAGAAAGCCTTTTCAAAATCAGGAGCATCCAGGTCATCATCATTTGCTTCAAGTGCTAAATTCAAATACCAGCTTTCTACAATAGCCTTTTCCTCCGCAGTGCAGGTACCATTTACATATTTTTCAATTAAACCTTTAGCAATTTCATTTTCCATACGCAACAAGATGCTATTACATCCATCTAAGGTTATGACGAATAGCTTAAATCAAAGTGGTAGATTTATTTTAAGAAAATATTCTGTTGATCAACATGAGCATTTGAGTGATGCCCAATAGTACCGTCAGGTGTAATTTTAAGCGGAGTATTTTTATAGCGTTATGTACCTGCTTTTTAACCGTACCTTCTGAAATGCTTGTCACATCCGAAATCTCTTTATATGACAAATGATGTTTACGGCTCAGTTCAAACACTTTTCGCATCTTTTTGGGAAGCTTTGCCACTTCCAGTTCAATTCTGTTAATCAGTTCACGTTCCCTAACACTATTTTCTGTAACAAACTCTCCTTTATCATAAAACTCCTGCAGATTAGCGAGGTAGTTTACTTTTACTTTATTTCTGTTGATCAGATCGATCACCTTATTGCGGGTAGCGGCATAAAGAAACGAGCGGATTGAGGTGGTAAAAACCATTTCAGATGCTTTGGCCCAAAGTAAGGTAAAAATATCCTGTACAACATCAGTAGCCTCTTCATCATCTCTTAACATTTTTCGGGAGTGTCTGAACATAATTGGCCAATACCGATCATAGATTTCAGTATACGCCAAACGATCCCCTTCCTTTAATAAGACGGTTAATTCCTGATCCGTGTATGCGCCATAAGCAGCCATAATAATTATTTCCCCATTAAAGTTAAGCAAACATCCCTAACTAAAGTTAATTAAAATTCAACTCAATGTTAACTAATTATTCGATCATCCCCTATGCCTAAAATAAAAAACCAAACTTAATGAAGATCATTTCTTCTTTTTACAGCGTTATATAATTAGATTCGTATCTATGCGTGGCTTTATCACATCAAAACGTTTAAGTCTTTTATTGGCCTTGTTATGCTTCAGTATAGGGCTTAAGGCCTCCTCTATTCTGATTTATATGGATGAGGATCAGAAAAACCATTTGAAGGCTTATGGCATAGCCTATTGGGGCATTAAACAGCAAGCAGATGTAAGCTGGCTTTTAAATTACAGAGGGGGAAGCTTTTTAATTAAGTACAATAAAGCTGTTGAAGATGAATGCAAAGCACGGGGCGTATCGTACCAGGTACTGGCCGACGGGAAAGTCACTGCCATATTAAACGAGATTAGCGATCCTCAGGTAAACATGGAAATGGTTAAGCTCGAAAAAGCGCCTAAAATAGCCGTGTATTCACCAAAAAGCAAACTACCCTGGGATGATGCCGTAACACTGGTGCTTACCTATGCAGAGATTCCTTACGACGTCCTATACGACGATGAAGTATTAAAAGATAAACTATCGGGCTACGACTGGCTACACATGCACCATGAAGATTTTACAGGTCAGTATGGCCGTTTCTGGAGTGCTTTCAGAAATGCGACCTGGTACCGTGAAGATGTAAAAAACCAGGAGGCCGCAGCGAAAAGAAACGGTTTTAAAAAGGTTTCTGAAATGAAATTGGCTGTAGCCAAAAGGATAAAAGAATTTTGTTCCGGAGGCGGATTTTTATTTGCCATGTGCTCGGGAACGGACAGTTATGACATTGCCTTGAGTGCCGAAGGATTAGACATTTGTGAAAGCATGTTTGATGGCGATCCTGCTGATGCGCAGGCACAGGCAAAACTCAACTTCAACAGGACCTTTGCTTTTAAAGATTTTCAGCTGGACCTGAACCCTGCCAATTATGAATTTTCTGATATTGATGTAACCCAGACCAGAACGTTGGTTCAAAGCAATGATTTCTTTACCCTATTTGATTTTTCAGCCAAATGGGACCTGGTGCCAACCATGCTGACTCAAAACCATGATAAGGTAATCAAAGGATTTATGGGGCAGACCACCGCTTTTAGAAAGAGCCTGGTAAAACCGAACATAACCGTATTGGGTGAAAATAAAGGTGCAGAGGAAGTACGCTACCTAAATGGAGAAATCGGTAAGGGACAATTTACTTTTTATGGCGGCCATGATCCCGAGGATTATCAGCATGCTGTAGGCGATCCGCCTACAGACTTAAACTTACATCCAAACTCACCGGGATACCGACTCATATTGAACAATGTGTTGTTCCCTGCGGCTAAAAAGAAACCGCAGAAAACTTAATCATAAAAATTCCACTGCACCCCGAACTTAAACAGCAAACGATCCTGCATTGGATATTGGTTAATGGTATAATAACCTTTAGAAGGGAAACCCTGGTTAACATAATCGCATTTAACAAACAGATTGGCCTTTCTTAGACTAGCCCTTACCCAGACATCCAGAATAGGTGTGCTATCAAATATCCTGCCTTCACCTACGAAAAACTGACCGGCAGCAGGTGAATAGGAATAGTTTTGATAAGGCGAATTGTAACGGATATCAAAACCAATATTAGTTTTGAGTGCCTTAAAGAAGGTTTGATCCAGATAAAAACTGTTAAAAGTATAAAACTCGGGCGTACGGAGCACGCTTGTATTATCCGTTTTCTGATAAACGATGTAACTATCTAAATGAAATTTACCGAATTTGAATTTCTTGCCAACTTCAATTTTCAATAAGTTAATATTTCCACTTAGCTGATCAGGGGAAATGGTAACACTATCAGCAATAGTTGAACCTTCAGGAATATTATTTTTAAAAAACAGGTAATTCGTAATCAGATAGTATTTGGCAGAAGCGTCCAACTTTAATTTATCATTCATGTATTTAAAAGATAAATTGACTGTTTTGGTACGATCGAAATTCCTAATCCAGTTGTAATGATTACCAAAGTATCTGTTATAGATTTCCTCAGGAGATTTATTTTCAAAATATCCTCCTAGTACTACCCTACCTACTTTATTACTCAATAACACATTACTTGTCGCTTCATAAAGGAAATCACCGGCATTTCTGCCTTGAAAAATCTGCTGTACATCTACATTCAGGTCAATGCGGTTACTAAACCTATATCCCGCAGCCCCCAATAGAGTAACATTTTGAAAAGTTGCGTTATAGTTGTAAAAATCAGTATTGTCGCTGTACCTGCTTAGCTGTGTATAATTATAATATTCGTGTCTGATACCAGCATCCAGTTTCAGCTCATTTTTAATAAAGCTGCTCGACTTCCCTCTTAGAAAAAAGCTATAGACAAACTCATTCTGTATACGGCTGTAACTGGTACTGTCGTTGGTAAATACCTCGTCGGCAGATCCTTTTGGAAGCACGGTGAAGTCATCTGCCTCATTCTTTTGGAAAGCGTAGTTTTTTCTATCGTAACTGAAAGTATAGGCAATTTTATTGGTAGGCAGTATTTTATCCGATATTTCCTGAGCAGTACTGTCTATGCGACCAACAAAATAAGATTGTTTAATGAGGAATGAACCCTGACGCCATATTTGCCTGGATTCATTTAATCTTGTTCGTTCGGCAATCCTGTCGATAGATGGCCTTGTAAAAACCTCTGTATTATAAATCGAACCATTTTCTGCAGCCTTTAAAGTATTGAATACGCCGCTAGCCCAAAGGTTATAGCGTTTATTGGGCGTCTGATACCAGGTAAAAAGTGCTCCATTTAGATCATCTCCCCTTTGTCGGGAATAGATACCATTAGCACCAAGCCTGTTAAAGTTTGCCCCAAAATTCCAGTTCTTACTGATATTTTGCGAGTGGATCACTTTAAAAACTTGTTCCGCATCACCTGCAGTAGCATAGTAAAGACTGGTAAATGGGGTTCTGGCCTGATAATATTTCACATCATCATGCGTCATGGCATAATAATCAAGTACATGAAACCCCGGGTCAAAACCGATACTTTTTCTCGGTTCAAATAACATGGGCATTGCTGCGAGTCCCATATTACCCGTACCAACGGTTGGTCGGCGAGGCTGAACAAGCACGCTAAAATTCTGGAAACCATTTAAGCTTGTATCCAAGGCCATGGTTTGTATACTATCCTTAGATAATTTAAGCGTGGTATACCTAACGTATTTTGAAGTAAAAATTACGGAGTCCAGCCCCCCCTCTTCCTTCTTCCTCAAGGAATCAAGCTCCTTATTGTCTCTCACTGTAGTTTTTAAATCCTGGGCATACAATTGCCCTGCACTGATGCAAAACAGCAATAAAACAAATAAAACAATGCGTTTATACATTACAGCGTTGAAATTAACTGGCTCAATATTTTTGTCATCTTAGGTTCGGCAGCACTTGCTGTCGCCAATATTTCTTCCAGACTAACCGGCATCAGGATTTCCGGGAAACCTTCATCAGTTAATACCGAAATGGCAAAAACAGGGATACTCATGTGGTTGGCTACAATAACTTCCGGCACGGTACTCATACCAACGGCATCACCACCAATTATTCTAAGATACTTATATTCTGCTTTAGTTTCGAGGTTGGGACCTGTTACCGAAACGTAAACGCCCTGATGGCAATTGATGCCTTCTTTTTTAGCAATTGCCATTGCGTTCTTAATCAGTTTTCGGCTGTATGGCTGACTCATATCCGGGAACCTTGGTCCCATATCTGCATCATTATGTCCTCTTAACGGGCTTTCAGGTTGCAGGTTGATGTGATCATTGATGACCATCAAATCACCTTTTTTAAACGCTGGATTTAAAGAACCTGCAGCATTGGAAACAAATAAACAGTGTATTCCCAGCGCCTTCATTACCCTGATTGGAAAAGTAATTTGCTGCATGCTATACCCTTCATAATAATGTAATCGGCCTTGCATCGCAATTACCTTTTTACCGTTCAGCGTTCCAAAGATTAATTTCCCTGAATGAAACTCCAGTGTAGAAATGGGAAAATTAGGGATATTGGAATACATTAACTTGTATTCGACCTTTATTTCACTAACCAGGCCACCAAGACCTGTGCCTAAAACAATTCCAATTTCAGGTTGAAAATTATCGGTTTTGCGTTTTATATATTCAACTGTTTCGTGTAGCGCTTGATACATAGTCTAAAATCTTTTGATCAAATGTAGTTTTATCTTCTTTTTGCAACTCTATTTTAATTGGCAAATAAAAGACTGGTAAATTTACAAGTAATTCTTTGAAAGTAACATCTAATAAACGTTGTGCATCCTTTTCTGTTGTGACAATGATTTTTTCTTTAATTGATCCACTTTGGAAAGCATTTACCAGCTGTTGAATATTCTGCTTGCTAAACCGGTGATGGTCTGGATAATCATGATGATAAATATTTCTAGTAAAGCGATTTAGGTGCTCGCATAAAGGTGTTGGATTCGCAATTCCGGTTAATAAGAAAACCGATGATTCGGCTAAAATGGTATTGCAGTCCCGCTCTTCAGCGGAATATAGGTGCTTTAAACTCCCATAGGTGATGAAAGAAAAAGCCACTTCTGTTTCAGCTTTGTCGTCAAACTTCCCGGTACATTTTAGTCTTTCGGCAGCATTGATAACCGTAGGCGCTTTAGTAACGAGCAGTGTTTGTGCCCTTTTATATCCACTAAATGGTTCCCTTAAATTTCCCGCGGGTAGCAGGAACTGGGGGCTTAATAATTTATGGTATTCAAAAAGCAAGATGCTAAACCCCGGTTTTACCTTGCGATGCTGAAAAGCATCATCCATCAGGATGAGATCGTGATGATCCTTTAACCGATTAATCCCGGTTATGCGGTCTTCACAAACGGCTACTGTTACCTGAGGGAATTTGTTATAAAACTGCATAGGCTCATCGCCAATAGTTGCTGCAGTTGCCATATAATCTGCCAGTACAAACCCCTTGGTTTGTCGGCCATACCCCCTGCTTAAAATCGCTATTTTACGATCGCCAAGCAAATGCACCAGGTATTCGGTTACCGGACTTTTCCCCGATCCGCCAACAACCAGATTACCGACACTAATGATAGGGATATCAAAGCTAGTGGATTTAAATACCCCTAAATCATACAGTTTATTTCTGCATATAACTACCATCCCGTACAGGATAGAAAAGGGGAACAACAGTAATCTCAGGTATTTAATCATGCTTGGGATTCAAAAATAAGAATTATTACAGCGTATTCTATGAAGATTATGCAGAATGAGCGTTACCTCTCTAATAAAATAAAAAACTACCTTTGTAAAAACAATTTATAATATCATGCTTAAAGGATTTTTTAACGTACCAATTCCTGTAAACGAGCCCATTTTGGGTTATGCTCCGGGAAGCAAAGAACGTGAACTTTTAAAAGCGGCTATTGCAGACGCCCGCTCTAAACAGATTGAAATACCAATGCATATTGCAGGTAAGGAAGTACATACTGACAATAAAGGAAAAGTTACACCTCCACACGATCACCAGCATATTCTTGGACAATATAGCAAGGGCGAGAAAGCTCATGTAACACAAGCAATTGAAGCTGCTTTGGCAGCTAAAGCCAACTGGGAAAACCTGGCTTGGGAGCACCGTGCAGCAATATTTTTAAAGGCAGCAGATTTAATTGCTGGTCCTTATCGTTATAAATTAAATGCAGCAACCATGCTTGGGCAGAGTAAAAATGCTTACCAGGCGGAAATTGATGCAGCATGTGAGTTGATTGACTTCTTACGTTTCAACGTGAGTTATATGTCGGATATTTACAAGCAACAACCTCCGGTTTCTCCTAAAGGATCATGGAACAGAGTTGAGCAACGTCCGCTTGAAGGTTTCGTATTTGCTTTAACACCATTCAACTTTACTGCTATTGCAGGTAACTTACCTACTTCGGCTGCAATGATGGGTAACGTGGTAGTATGGAAGCCAGCAAACACGCAAATTTATGCAGCAAACGTATTGATGCAGATCTTTAAAGAAGCTGGTTTACCTGATGGCGTAATCAACCTGGTATATGTATCTGGTCCTGATGCAGGTGATGTGATTTTTAGTCACCCTGATTTTGCAGGTATCCACTTTACTGGTTCTACCGGCGTATTCCAAAACATCTGGAAAACTATTGGTAACAACATTCATAAATTTAAAACTTATCCACGTATTGTTGGTGAAACAGGTGGTAAGGATTTCATTTTAATCCATGGTTCTGCTGAAGCGGAATCATCAAGTACTGCAATTATCCGTGGTGCATTTGAATACCAGGGACAAAAATGTTCTGCGGCTTCACGTGTGTACGTAGCTAAGAGCATCTGGCCAAAGGTTAAAGAATATATGTTGCGCGACCTGGCTACCTTTAAAATGGGCGGTACAGAAGATTTCGGTAACTTCATCAATGCGGTAATCGACGAGAACTCTTTTGACAAGTTGACTAAATATATCGACGAAGCGAAAAAAGATAAAGGCGTAGAAATTATGGCAGGTGGTGGTTACGACAAATCTAAAGGTTACTTTATTGAGCCTACAGTTTTAGTGGTTGACGATCCGAAATACACAACGATGTGCGAAGAGTTATTTGGTCCTGTTTTAACGCTTTACGTTTATGAGGACAAAGACTTTGATCAGGTATTGGAAATTATTGACTCTACTTCTATCTATGCGTTAACAGGTGCTGTAATTGCTCAGGATCGTTATGCGATTGAGAAAGCATCACACGCTTTAAGAAATGCAGCAGGTAACTTCTACATCAATGATAAGTGTACAGGTGCAGTTGTTGGTCAGCAACCATTTGGTGGTGCCAGAGGATCTGGTACAAATGATAAAGCAGGATCGATGATCAATCTTTTACGTTGGGTTTCTCCACGTGCGATTAAAGAGACTTTTGATCCACCAAAGGATTACAGATATCCGTTTTTGTCGTCTAATGATTAAAAAAATAACCGTTCTCTTCGGAGTCTGGCATCTGTTGCGAAAGGGCAACAGCGCCTAAGGCCTCCTCGGAGAAGGTAATTTTTTTGGTTACAATACGGCGACGAAACTTTTGATGACAAAATAAAAGCCCTTCTGGTGATCCGGAAGGGCTTTTATTTTACGGCATAGGATGTGATCATCTTATGAAGAACATGATGTTGCTTAAGCGTCTTTGTAATCTCTTAAACTCCCAAGACCGGTGAAAATGAAGTACTATATTTGTACTTCGACATTTATACTTCCGCCTATATGAAACAAAACAAATACGACGACCCTGATTTTTTTGAACGTTATGGGGATATGCCTCGTTCTGTTACCGGACTAAATGCTGCAGGAGAATGGCACATATTACAAAAAATGTTGCCTGATTTTAAAGGGAAAAACGTACTTGACCTGGGTTGCGGACTCGGCTGGCACTGTATTTATGCCAAGCAGATGGGTGCACAAAAAGTGATTGGAATTGATCTTTCTGCCAAAATGCTTGAAAGTGCGAAAAAGAAATCCGAAGATCTTGACATTGAATATCTCCAGATAGCAATTGAAGAGATTGACTTTGCAGCTCAGGAATTCGACATTATCATCAGCTCCCTCGCATTTCACTATGTAAAAGATTTTAACCTGGTTTGCAAAAAAATCAGCAAGTACCTTAAACCAGGGGGCAGCTTAATATTTTCGCAAGAGCATCCAATTTTCACATGCCGTTCAGAACAAGATTGGTATACTGATCAATCAGGAAACAGGTTGCACTGGCCCGTAGATGATTACCAAATCGAAGGTATAAGGGAAACGAACTTTTTAGGACATACGGTTATTAAATATCACCGAACTATGGAAACCATAGTTAACACCTTAATTGATTCAAATCTCCGTATTGTACAAATCTCAGAGCCTCAACCTTCGCAAAACACGTTGGACGAATACCCTGAGATGAAAGACGAATGCCGGAGACCAATCTTTATCATGATATCGGCTGTTTTGCAGTGAGATTAAACGACTAATAAAAAAGGCTTTTGACATTAAATTTATGCCAAAAGCCTTTAGCTTTTTAAATGTTAAAATTATGCTCTGCTATTTTTGGGCTTGCATTTTAAACACCGGAGAAATATCTTCTGGCCCCGATGCGCTTACCTGCAAATCCTTGATCAATCCGGTTTCCAGACTATATGCCCAGGCATGTACACTTAGTTCCTGCCCTGAAGCCCATGCATTCTGTACGATAGATGTGCTCATAACGTTGGCAGCACCTTCTATTGCGTTCAATTCAACCAAACGGTTCGATTTTTTTTGCGGATCCTTAATCGTTTGCATCTCACGTTCGTGCATTCGGATAACGTCTTTGATATTCCTTAGCCAGTTGTCAATCAAACCAACCTGCTTATCGCCCAAAGCAGCATTTACGCCGCCGCAACCATAATGGCCGCACACGATAACGTGTTTTACTTTTAATACATTAACAGAATAATCCAACACACTCAGCATATTCATATCTGTATGTGCTACTACATTTGCAATGTTACGGTGTACGAAGATATCACCAGGCATTGTATTCGTAATTTGATTCGCCGGCACACGGCTGTCAGAACATCCAATCCAAAGAACCGGAGGGGCCTGACCTGCAGAAAGTCTTTCGAAAAATGTTGGATCCTCTTTAAGCGTCTCCGCTACCCAATCCTTATTTCCCTGTAATAAACCTTCGTATGTTATTTTGTCTGTATCTGGTTTTTCTAATTTAGCGCACATAATATTTTAATTAGTAATTTCTTCAATGACTTTATTATTCAATTTTGGAACGATGTATTGCTGTTTAACATTTTCTAAGACAACAATAATCCCCTTCGTGTAAGCATTATGCTTATAATTAAAAATGGTTTCTAACACATCCGGGTCAATATACCTCGAATTAGTTCCATCAATAATCACATTAGTTTCTTTCGGAATTTTATTCAACACGATTTGTATGGCAGCTTTATTCAAGAAAGATACTTCTTCTGCCAGCTTAATTCTGATATTCTTTTTATTTCCTTCTTCCTGAATTTTGTAGAAGAACGGATTACGCATGTTAGTACGTAGCAGGTAAAACACCGAGAATAACATCCCTATGGCTACACCTTTCAAAAGATCGGTAAGCAATACAGCTACAATAGTAATCACAAACGGGATAAACTGATCCCATCCTTTATGGAACATATGCTTAAATAAAGCCACTCTTGTAAGTTTATAACCTGTTACCAATAGTATTGCAGCTAAACATGCCAAAGGTATCATATTTATCAGACCCGGAATAAAAAGTAAAGATAAAAGTAACCATACCCCATGAAAAATAGCTGACATCTTGGTTCTTCCGCCAGCATTAACGTTTGCCGAACTACGTACAATAACCGAAGTCAAAGGTAAACCACCCAGTAAACCACTAAACATATTTCCGGCACCTTGCGCCATTAATTCTCTGTTGGTTGGTGATACTCGTTTAATCGGGTCAATTTTGTCTACCGCCTCTATACTTAAAAGGGTTTCTAAACTAGCAACAACTGCGATAGTAGCGGCTACAATCCATACTTTACCATTCAGGATCTCAGAAAAATTCGGTGCTACAAACAGGTCTTTAAATTCTCCCCATCCATTTACTACCGGAATCTCTACCATCTGCTGTGCACTCAAAGCATAACCTGTCCCCTGAAAGGCAATACTTAAGCCTACACCTAAAATTACCACTACTAACGGAGCTGGAATAGCACTAAGCTTTTTAAACTTAGGCCAAAAAATAAGCACCAGGATAGACAAACTACTAATTACTATAGCCGCTAGCGTAAAATGATTTAAGGCACTTCCGATAGCAGAAAAAGTATTCTCACTATCTTTTTGTAAAAAACTCTCGTCGCCAAAAAAATCTGAATCTACACCTAAGGCATGAGGTAATTGTTTAAGAATTAAGGTCAGTCCAATTGCAGCCAACATCCCCTCAATAACACTGGAGGGGAAATAATTACCAATTGTACCACCTTTTAATAATCCCAGAACAAGTTGCATTGCTCCCGCCAGAACTACGGCAAGTAAAAAGGTTTGATACCCTCCCAATTGACCTATAGCTCCCAAAACAATTGCGGTTAATCCGGCAGCCGGACCACTCACACTTAACTGCGAACCACTAAAGCTCGCAACGACGATCCCCCCAACGATACCTGTAATTAAACCCGCAAATAACGGGGCACCAGAGGCTAACGCAATACCCAAACATAAGGGTAATGCTACTAAAAATACGACGATACTGGAAGGCAGATCGCGTTTTAAATTCTTTTTTAAGATATACTTCTTCACTTCCAGTCTAGAAAAGACTGAGTTTCCACTTTGCATAAAACTAAGTTTAATGATTTAACTAATTTTTAAAAAAAATTGCATAGTTATCCCTACAAGAGGAATTTATGCCCATAAAAATTAGCAGTGGTTAGGAGGAGGAGTAGGAACTAAAGGGTGGAATGGGTCGACGTAGCGCTTAAAGTGCTCAATAAAACTATTGCTAACGACACCATAACTAAGTACAGCCAGGAAGCTATAATCGTTGTATAGCTCCGTTTTGAAATCACAAAGCTTCACCTTTGCTTTCCCACTATCGCCATCAGCACTATGCTCTACTTCAATTTGCATAATCACTGAATTCATGATCTCTTTGTCGATGTGGTTAAAAAACACAGGCGCACCAGATATCATCATCTTTGCTGAAAAGATGCCCAAAAAGGTGATGATAATAAATAAACGATATTTCCTTAGGAACATTTATCTCTGTTTTGTTTTTTAGAACTTCTCAAAAATAACTCCAAAATAACTTAACTAGCAAATGAAGTTGTAATAAAAATGTAATTTCGTTAATAATAACTGCCAAAATTAAATTAGAAAGTTTAAAATCAGCTTAATAATTATATATAAAATGAAGCATTAAGCGTAATTTTGGCGCCTTACTCACTTTCACCATTTTTATGAAACTATTTATATTTAGTTTATTGCTTTTGTTCCCGTTTTTAATATTTGCACAAAGCAATAATGCTCCCTCAACCAATATTCCACACGAAATAACTATTACAGGTTATTTACAAACACAATATCAAAGAGCTCAATCGGCTGGGATTTCTTCTTTCTCTGGTGGTGACTTTGCAGAGAACTCCAAAGATCGCTTTATGATTAGAAGAGGAAGACTAAAAATTGACCGTGCGGATAATTATTCAAATATTGTTTTTCAAATTGATGCTACGCAAAATGGTGTTCAGCTGATGGACGCATTCATACAATTACATAAACCAGGTTTAGAATCATTAGAATTTACAGCAGGTTTATTTAACCGTCCTTTTGGTCACTCCATCGTATATTCATCCGGTTACAGGGATTTCCCGGAAAGAGCCAGGGTCTTCCAAACCTTAATGCCACGTGAAAGGGATTTGGGAGCTATGATAACTTTTAACCCTGAGAAAAAATTCCATTTTTTAACTGCCGAACTGGCCGTAATTAATGGAAGTGGACACTCATCAAGAGATTACGATTCGAAAAAAGATCTGGTAGGGAACCTTGGCTTTAAATTCGACAGTCTTGCAAACAAAAAGATGCATATAGGTTTTGGCGGTTCCTTTTATAAAGGTACTGTGAGAAACAATACCGAAAGCTATTACACGAATGGTGATAATGGTTTTGTAAAGAACACCAGTCCTACTAATGTTGGTTTAAACGCAAAACGTAATTATTTAGGGGCAAATCTACAGGTACAATACGACAATACATTTGGCTCTACCTTATTTAAAGCTGAGTTTGTTGGCGGAACACAACCTGGAGTTGCAAGCTCAGGAAGCATAAAAGGTCCTTATGCAAGCCAAAGCTTCTCGGCTCAGCCGGCTACCGATCTTTATCTACGCTCGTTTTCTGGATATTACCTTTGGTTAACTCAACAAATAGCAAAAAGCAGATTTACGGCATTAGTTTCTTACGATTCTTATGATCCAAATACAAAAGTTAAAGATATAGAGATTGGTGCAAACAATAACAATACAACGGCTGGCGATATTAAATTTAATACACTTGGTTATGGTATAACCGCACAGGTTAGCTCTAGAATAAAATTAACGGTTTATAACGAGCATGTTGTTAATGCCCCGACTCAATTACCTAGCTATTTAAGCGATCTTAAAGACGATGTGTTTACTATGAGGTTGCAATATCGCTGGTAACGCATATATTTATGGCATTTGATAAAATCATTTTTTGATGAAGAATAAGATAGAATTACTACAAGATAAAATTAAAAAGGCTTATGCCGGTGGTGGTGAAGCTAGAATTGCAAGTCAACATAAAAAAGGTAAACTTACAGCCAGAGAAAGAATCCATTTCCTGATGGATGAAAATTCTTTTGAAGAAATCGGAATGATGGTTACCCATCGCAGCACCGATTTCGGAATGGAGCGCGAAAAATATTTAGGCGACGGTGTAGTGACCGGGTACGGCAATATCAATGGTAAATTAGTTTATATATTCTCACAGGATTTCACTGTATTTGGAGGTTCATTATCTGAAACTCATGCCGAAAAAATCTGTAAAATAATGGATATGGCCATGAAAAATGGCGCTCCGCTTATCGGTTTAAACGATAGCGGTGGTGCACGTATCCAGGAAGGTGTGGTTTCATTAGGTGGTTATGCTGATATTTTTTACAGAAACGTACAGGCCTCAGGACTTATACCTCAGCTATCGGCCATTATGGGCCCTTGTGCTGGTGGTGCAGTGTACTCTCCGGCAATTACCGATTTTACATTAATGGTTGAAAACACTTCTTACATGTTTGTTACCGGCCCAAATGTGGTAAAAACAGTAACACATGAAGAAGTAAGCTCGGAAGAACTAGGAGGAGCATCAACCCACGCTACTAAGTCGGGGGTAACACATTTTGCATGTAGCAATGAGCTCGATGCCATCAACCATGTAAAAAGATTATTGAGCTATATGCCACAAAATTGTGAAGAAATACCAGCTCAGCTACCTTATGAAATGACCGATGAAAATCGTCCGGAGCTGAATGATATTATGCCTCAAAATGCCAATCAGCCTTATGATGTGCGTAGTATTATTGAATCAACCACAGACAGCGATAGCTTTTTAGAAGTGCATAAAGATTATGCAGAAAACATTGTAATAGGATTTGCACGTTTGGCTGGAAGAAGCATAGGTATTGTGGCCAATCAGCCTGCATACCTGGCGGGAGTATTAGACAACAATGCTTCTACCAAAGCAGCAAGGTTTGTTCGTTTTTGCGATTGCTTTAATATCCCCTTGCTTGTTCTTGAAGATGTACCGGGCTTCTTACCGGGTACTGACCAGGAATGGAATGGTATCATCACCAATGGAGCAAAACTACTTTATGCTTTTAGTGAAGCAACCGTCCCACGCATCACAGTAATCACCAGAAAAGCATACGGTGGTGCCTATGATGTGATGAATTCCAAACACATTGGCGCCGACCTAAATTACGCCTGGCCTACTGCAGAAATCGCCGTAATGGGAGCCAAAGGTGCTGCAGAAATCATCTTCAAAAAAGAAATTACTACGGCCGAAAAACCTGAAGAAAAGTGGTTGGAAAAAGAAAAACTCTATTCAGATACTTTTGCGAACCCTTACAGGGCTGCAGAACGTGGTTTTGTAGACGAAGTAATTGAGCCCGCTCAAACCCGTAACAAATTAATTAAAGCATTTAAAATGCTGGAAAATAAAGTGGTAAACAACCCACGTAAAAAACACGGAAATATACCTTTGTAAATGCAACTTAGCCGGACGGATGTATTATTAATGGCCTTTTGTACAGGACTAATAGTAGCAAACATTTACTACTGTCAGCCATTAGTGATATTAGTCGCCCGCGAATTTAACCTGACTGAAAGTCACGCCGGAAAAATCACGTACTTAACACAGGCAGGATATGCACTAGGTTTATTTCTAATTGTACCGCTCGGTGATATGTTTGAGCGACGCAAACAAATATTAATGATAACCGGCCTGGCAGTAGCATCCCTACTGCTAGCCGCCTTTTCACACTCTTTTTTACTACTGCAGATTGCCTGTGTATTGATTGGAGCAAGCTCTATCGTTCCACAACTCATCTTGCCAATGGCAGCTAACCTGACTTCTGATGAAAAACGGGGGCCAACCATCGGCATCATCATGAGCGGATTGCTCATTGGCATCCTAGCATCAAGAGCAGTAAGTGGTAGTATCGGGTTTTTATGGGGATGGAGGACCATGTACTTCATCGCAGCAGGCATTTGTTCCCTTCTCCTATTATTAATGGCTAAACGCTTTCCTCTAAGCAGACCTTCATTTGAAGGTTCATATAGAGAACTCATGCTGTCTATGTGGCATTATATAAAAACACAACCAATCCTGCGCGAAGCATCAGTCATTAACTTTTTAGCCTTTTCCGTTCTTAGTGCATTCTGGACAACCATGGTGTTGTTTCTGGCCAATCCACCCTTTAGTTTTCAAACTTTACAGATTGGCCTGTTTGGCATCGCTGGAGCCGCAGGTGCACTCGCCGCCCCATTGGTTGGCAAGCTAAGCAGCGGCAAAAACCCTCGAAAGAATTTACTGATCGGATTGGTTTTACAACTCATAAGTATCGCTACCTTTTATTTCACCAAAAGTCACCTTTATCTATTCGTAGCCGGAATAATTTTGATTGATATCGGACAACAAGCTATACACGTAACCAACCAGACAAGAATTTATACCCTAATACCCGAAGCACGAAACCGATTGAATACCATATTTATGTCGGTTAGCTTTGTGGGGGCCTCCGTTGGCTCGGCATTTGGTTTATGGCTTTGGGATAAAGGTCAATGGCCATTATTCTGCCTCGGAACTGCCCTGGTTGTCCTTTTAAACATCTTCATTTACAATTTTTACAGTCATAAAATAAAAGCTTAACATGGAGGAAGTTCAGATTGAGCAGATCAGAGTTGATTTAGCCTGGCGCATCAGACATGAGGTCATGTATCCAACCCTACCCTATGATGCCATTAAACTCGATAACGATAAAGAAGGAATACACTTTGGACTCTTCACCCGTAATCGGTTAACAGCTGTTGTTTCCGTATTTAATAAAGGTAAAGTATATCAGTTCAGAAAATTCGCGACGATCGAAAGCGCACAAGGCAAAGGCTATGGCTCACTATTACTAAACCATATCATAAACTACATGAAGGATATGGGAGCAGAAAAAATATGGTGCAACGCCCGTGTCTCCGCTGCAGGATTTTATGAAAAATTTGGCCTCACCCAGACAGATCAACGCACAGTAAGTAATGGCATCGATTTTGTCATTATGGAGTTACAACTTAATAATTAACTTGAGGCTTACGGCCTGATTTATATATTTGCTTACAATAAAAAAACGATAATGGCTAAAAAGAAAGACGACAAGAAAAATCACGTGGCTGTGGTTAATAAAAAATCACTTATTTTTTTTGAAAAATACATCAATAATCCCTCTCCAACTGGTTTTGAGTACCCTGGTCAGAAATTATGGCTGGATTATTTAAAACCTTATATTGATGAAAGTTTTATTGACAATTATGGCACTGCCGTAGGTGTAATAAACCCTAAAGCTGAATTTAAAGTAGTTATTGAAGCACATGCTGATGAAATTTCCTGGTTTGTAAATTACATCACCCCTGAAGGCCTCATTTATGTGATCCGTAATGGTGGCTCTGATCATCAGATCGCTCCTTCTAAACGCGTAAACATACATACCGATAAAGGGATGGTGAAAGCCGTATTTGGCTGGCCAGCTATTCACACTCGTAGTGGTGGAGAAAAAGAAGAAGCTCCGGCACTAAAGAATATATTCCTGGATTGCGGCTGTACATCAAAAGATGAAGTTGAAAAACTTGGCATTCATGTAGGTTGCGTAATTACCTATGAAGATGAATTCATGGTTTTAAACGACCGTTACTATGTAGGCAGAGCCCTGGACAACAGAGCGGGTGGCTTCATGATCGCTGAAGTAGCTCGTTTGCTTCATGAAAATAAAAAGAAATTGCCTTTTGGTCTATATATCGTAAACTCTGTACAAGAAGAGATCGGTCTTCGTGGTGCAGAAATGATTGCCGATAGGATTAAACCTCATGTAGCTATCGTTACCGACGTAACACACGATACAACGACACCAATGATTAATAAAATCACGCAAGGAGATCTTGCATGTGGCCTGGGACCAGTAGTTTCCTATGCACCGGCAGTTCAAACTAACTTGAACAAATTATTGATCGAAACTGCAGAAAAGAACGACATCCCATTCCAACGTCAAGCATCTTCACGTTCAACTGGTACCGATACTGATGCATTTGCGTATTCTAACGGAGGAGTTCCTTCTGCCTTGATATCTCTGCCGTTGCGCTATATGCATACCACGGTTGAAATGATCCATAAAGAAGATGTTGACAACGTAATTAGCCTGATCTATCATTCTTTATTAAATATCAAGAAAGATCACGATTTCAAATACAATAGATAGTCTTTAAAATTTCAAAAGGAAAGGCGTGTCTGAATAATTCAGGCACGCCTTTCCTTTTTTACTTAAGTCACTTTTATTACATTTATAAAAATGACTTTACCTATGAGCAATCAATCAGCAAACTTTACAGAAAAGATTAAAGCCTCCTATAAACCAAGTGGTTCGTACATTTATTTAGGAGCAGGTATATTGGATGGCGAAGTTTTAGCCGAGGCTGAAGTGAATCTCCCGCTGCATATGATGAACAGACATGGCCTCGTAGCCGGAGCCACGGGCACTGGTAAAACCCGTACGCTGCAATTGCTTGCCGAACAGCTGTCCGATGCTGGTGTACCTGTATTCATGCTCGATGTAAAAGGCGACTTATCCGGCTTAAATCAGCCTGGCCTAAGTAACCCTAAACTTGAAGAAAGAGCAACACAACTGAGCAAACCGTTCAACCCAGCCGGCTTCCCTGTCGAACTTTATTCTTTATCAGGTAAGCTCGGGGCACAAATGCGTGCCACAGTATTAGAATTCGGACCGACCTTATTAGCCAAAATCCTTGATCTAAATGATACGCAAACCGGTGTTCTTGCAGTTATCTTTAAATATGCAGATGATAACAAGATGCCTGTCATCGATCTCAACGATCTAAAAAAGCTAGTTTCCTATCTATCTGAGGATGATGGTGCAGAGGAAATTAAAAGTAGCTACGGAAAAATATCAACAGCCACCACCGGAACCATTCTAAGAAAGATCGTTACTATAGAACAACAAGGCTTAGGCGCAATGTTTGGCGAACGTTCATTTGATATCCAGGACCTTTTCGAACGAACTGATGGCAAAGGAACCATCAGCCTGCTAAACATTTCCGATGTCCAGGCCCAACCCGTTTTGTATTCCACCTATCTGCTAAGCCTGCTTACCGAAATATTCTACAATATGCCTGAGGCAGGTGACCTTGACAAGCCCAAATTGGTATTCTTTTTTGATGAGGCCCATTTACTCTTTAAAGACTCCTCTAAAGCATTCTTAGAACAAATCGAAACCATCATCAGGCTAATTAGATCTAAAGGCATAGGCGTCTTCTTTTGCACGCAATCACCTACAGATATACCTGAAAGCGTATTGTCGCAATTAGGCAATCGCATACAGCACGCTTTAAGAGTATTTACACCTAACGATGCTGACGCCTTAAAGAAAACTGTCAATACCTATCCTCGCTCAGATTTCTATAAAATAGACCAGGTATTAACTTCCTTAGGGACCGGACAGGCACTGATAACTGTACTAAACGAAAAAGGAATCCCTACGGAGGTAGCGGCCACTATGCTTACCCCTCCCAAAGCTATTATGGGCCCTTTAGCAATAGCTGATTATAATGCACTTGTTCAAGCCAGCCCTATGACAGCGAAATATCAGGAAACCATTGATCCGGAAAGTGCTTATGACATATTAACCAAAAGGATTAATGATAAACAAATAGAACAGGAAGGCGAACAACAGACTGAAGACCCCACTCCTAAAAAAGGAGAAAAAAGTATTGTTGAACAAGTAATGGGTGCTACAATAACCAGACAGATAGGCAAAGAAATTGTGCGTGGACTGTTTGGCATGTTAACCGGTAAAAAGCCAAGAAGTAGCGGAAGCAAGGGTATATTTGGATTTTAAGTTAAAAAACTGCCGCTACATAAATCAAAAAATGTATTTTAGCTTCATAAAATATTTACACTCTACATTGATTATTAACCTTTTCATTATTTTAATTGAATGAAACCCACTTTACTCATATTAGCAGCCGGGATGGCAAGCCGTTATGGCAGCATGAAACAAATTGATGGCTTCGGTCCGAACGATGAAACCATCATCGATTATTCCATATACGATGCGATAAAAGCAGGCTTTGGCAAAGTAGTCTTCATCATTAAAGAAGAATTTGTCGATAACTTTAAAGCTATTTTCGAGCCTAAATTAGAAGGCAAAATTGAAACAGATTACGTGTTTCAAAATTTCGATCTAAAACAATTCGGTATCGAAGAAGAAATATACCGTGAAAAACCATGGGGAACAGCACACGCAATTCTTGCAGCCAGAAAAGCAATAAAAGAACCATTTTGTGTAATAAATGCCGACGACTATTATGGTTTTGACGCCTTTAAGAAAATGGTAGACTTTTTAAATGAGGAAGCTACTGATAGCAATTATTCGATTGTTGGTTATAAGATTGGAAAAACCTTGTCAGACTTTGGTTCTGTTTCACGCGGAGTATGTAAAACGAATTCAGCAGGTTACCTGGAAGAAATTACAGAACGTACGCAGGTTTATAAAAAAGATGGTGCCATTGTTTTTGAAGAAAATGGTGTTGAATATCCTTTAGAGTATGACACCCCTGTTTCTATGAACTTCTGGGGCTTCACACCAGCTGTTTTTAAATTAACTGAAGATATGTTTAAAGCGTTTGCATTAGCAAACAAAGACAAACCTAAAGCTGAATTCTTTATTCCTCTAATCGGTGAGAACCTGGTTAAAACCAATACAGCATCATTCAAAGTTATCCCAACCGACAGTCAGTGGTTTGGCGTAACCTATAAAGAAGACAAACCTTTTGTACAAAGCTGTATAGATGAGCTTGTGAAAAATGGAACTTATCCTCAAAATCTTTGGAACTAATCCGTTTTAAATTCTAAAAAGAATGGCCCCTGATGAATTTCATCAGGGGCCATTCTTTTTATGGAGATTAACGATTACTTTTTGTCGTCTTTTACTTCTTCGAAGTCTACATCAGTAACATTATCATTGCTATCAGCAGCTTGTCCGCCAGCCTGAGCATCAGCACCAGCTTCTGGCTGTGCGCCTTCCTGACCACCTTTGTACATCTCTTCAGAAGCGACATTCCATGCATTTTGCAATTCTGCCTGAGCTGCGTCGATATCAGCAAAGTTTCTTGCAGCATGTGCATCTTTCAGTTTATTCAAACTCTCTTCAATAGGAGCTTTTTTATCCGCAGAAAGTTTATCGCCAAACTCTTTCAATTGTTTCTCAGTAGAGAAGATTAAAGCATCAGCGCTGTTGATTTTTTCAGCTTCTTCTCTAGCTGCTTTATCAGCATCAGCATTTTGTTCTGCTTCTTCTTTCATTCTTTTGATCTCTTCATCAGTTAAACCTGAAGAAGCTTCAATACGGATTTTTTGCTCTTTACCAGTAGCTTTATCTTTAGCACTTACGTGTAAGATACCATTCGCATCAATATCAAATGCAACTTCTACCTGAGGAACACCACGTGGAGCTGGTGGAATACCATCTAAGATGAAACGACCAATCGTACGGTTTTGAGCAGCCATAGGACGCTCTCCTTGTAGGATATGGATTTCTACTGAAGGCTGGTTATCAGCAGCAGTAGAGAAAGTTTCTGCTTTCTTAGAAGGAATAGTTGTATTTGCTTCAATTAATTTAGTCATTACACCACCCATTGTCTCAATACCTAAAGATAGAGGAGTAACATCTAGTAACAATACATCTTTAACCTCACCAGTTAATACACCACCTTGGATTGCAGCACCAATAGCTACTACCTCATCAGGGTTTACACCTTTAGAAGGCTCTTTACCAAAGAAAGCTTTAACTGCTTCCTGAATAGCAGGCATACGAGTAGAACCACCAACTAAGATGATCTCATCGATATCGCTAGTTTTTAAACCTGCATTTTTCAACGCTGATTTACAAGGATCGATAGTACGTTTAATCAAATCAGCGGCCAATTGCTCAAATTTAGCACGGCTTAAAGTTCTAACTAAGTGTTTAGGTCCTGTTGCATCAGCTGTGATGTAAGGAAGGTTGATCTCTGTAGAAGTAGTGCTTGAAAGTTCAATTTTAGCTTTCTCAGCAGCTTCTTTCAAACGTTGCAAAGCCATTGGATCTTGATGTAAGTCCATGCCGTTCTCGTTCTTAAATTCAACAGCTAACCACTCAATAATGATATGGTCAAAGTCATCTCCACCAAGGTGAGTATCGCCATCAGTAGATTTCACTTCAAATACACCATCACCTAATTCTAATACAGATACATCATGAGTACCACCACCACAGTCAAACACAACAATTTTCATGTCTTTATGTGCTTTATCCAAACCGTAAGCTAATGCAGCAGCAGTTGGCTCGTTGATGATACGTTTAACTGTTAAACCAGCAATTTCACCAGCTTCTTTAGTCGCTTGACGTTGAGCATCATTAAAGTACGCAGGAACCGTAATAACGGCTTCAGTCACTTCATGACCCAAAAAGTCTTCAGCAGTTTTCTTCATTTTCTGCAATATCATCGCAGAAAGCTCCTGAGGAGTATATTTACGGTCGTCAATTTCTACACGTGGTGTATTGTTGTCACCTTTAACTACCTTATAAGGTACACGACCAGCTTCTTTAGTAACCTCAGCAAAGCTGCTGCCCATAAAGCGCTTAATCGAATAAATTGTTTTTGTTGGGTTAGTTATGGCCTGACGTTTCGCCGGCTCACCAACTTTACGCTCACCATTCTCTGCAAATGCAACAATGGATGGTGTAGTACGTTTACCCTCACTGTTGGCTATAACTACAGGTTCGTTACCTTCCATTACGGCTACGCAAGAGTTTGTTGTTCCTAAGTCTATACCAATAATTTTTGACATGTTATTTATCTCTGTTTATGTTATGAAATCTTTACTATTAATATCTGTTTAACAAGCAATGTGCCAATCGGTATTTGGCAGAAAATCTTTCCTATTTCTTATAATTGCAGAAAATTATGGCCGAAAGCCATGATGAAAATATGACACTATGACAGAATTGCCAGCTATTCTACTTGTCAAGGTCCAATAATCGTTCTAAATGATGATAACCAATGCCAAAATAGGCCTTAGTCTCAGCAATTTTTTCTTTAATCTCCAAACGCTTTAATTCTTGTGCCTTGGTTAAAGCACCGCCTGTTGAAGTTTTAATACCTACAACCAGCACATTCTTTGGTGTATGTGCATCTGAGATAAATTCAAACACTTTTGTTTTATAACCATAGTATTCCAAAATCAAAGCCCTGATTCCATCAGTTACCATCTCCGCCTGACGTTCCAGAAAAATCCCGTACTTAGTTAAGAAGGTAAGTTCGTTCTTCACTTTACTCTTCTCGATCTCTCTTCTGATTTGTTTATGGCAACAAGGGGCCACAACAATCAATCCAGCGTTAGCTTTTATTCCCTTATAAATGGCATCATCTGTAGCCGTATCACACGCATGAAGCGCAATCAACAAATCAATATGATCAACTGTGTATGCTTCAATAGTTCCTTCAACAAAATCAAGTTTTTTAAAGCTCGAACTGCTGGCAATGCCATTGCATAGCTTTACGAGATCTTCTCTGAACTCTACACCGGTTACTTTGGTATCCAGTTTTAATACATTATGCAAATAATCATATAGCGCGAAAGTCAGATAGCCTTTACCCGAGCCCATATCAACTACGCTCTTTATCCGCGCCTCCGGTAACTCCTTAATTAGCGAGCTAAGTATCTCTACATATTGATTAATCTGACGGTATTTATCTTGTGCGTTTTTAAACACCTGTCCATCCTGATCTGTAATTCTTAACTCCTGTAAATAAGATTTACCTACAGGCTGAATTAACCGTTTCTTCTCCTTATTATGAGCAAGTGTAGGTTGCACAACAGTACTCACCAATTTCTCTCTTAAAGAGATCTGTTCCTTCTTCCCATGCTCCAATATGGTTTCCTTCTCTGTGGTAAACAGTGTGCATATTTTAAAGTCATTACTCACAAAGTGACAAATGAGCGCTATACCCTCAGCTATTGGAAAATTCTTAAAGATGTCCCTTGTTTTATAACGATAAGTAAAAGAAAGCATATCTGCACGCTTAATCTTCACCTTACGTACATAAATATTCTTTAGTTCCTTTTCATTACCCTGGTAATTACCAAGTGAAACTTTTAAAAATACATTAGAAGAAATGCTATCAGCTAACTGATTTTGAAATTGCTGAAAAAGAAGTTGATTGGACATGAAATTAAATTACTCAACAAAGATAACCTTTTGAAATTAATAGTAAATTGACTTTATGAAGCACAACTACTTAATTGCCATCTTACCCCCCCCGGAATTAAGTCAACAAATTGATGAAATTAGAAAAGCTTGCTCAGAAAAATATAAAATCTATAAAGCGTTACGACCACCGGTTCACATTACCCTGCTATTCCTTAAAAATTTGGATGATACTTTCGAGCCACAATTAATCAACAGCCTAGAGGCCGCGAGAAATTTCAGCCCATTTACTCAGGAACTAGAAAACTACGACGCATTCGTTCGCAATGAGGTAGTATTTATCAAAGCCATTATTAACAAGGAGATCACAACACTATACAGGAATATTAAAAAGATACTTGGCGATGCAGCAAAAGAACCCAGAAGCCAGATCACTCCACATATCACCATTGCCTACAGAGATCTTAAAGATCAGTTTCCTCAAATTTATACGGAATATAAAAACAAAAGCTTTGAAGCCAGCTTTCCGGTAGATCATTTTACCTTACTAAAGCACGACCGCATCCGCTGGAATATACTCAGAGATTACGTGGCCAAACCAGGTGACCAGCAATCGGAATTGAATATATAAACAAGAAGCCCTGTCCGAATGTCGGACAGGGCTTCCTATTATTTTGAATCAGGGAATAATTATTCTCCTTTATCTTCTTTTTTTTCTTCAGTTGCAGGAGCTTCAGTAGCTTCTTCAACAGCAACCTCTGCTTTCGCAGCTGGAGCATCAGCAGCTTTAGCTTTGCTTCTACCACGACGAGTAGTTTTCTTCTCAGCAGCTTCTGATTCTTTACCATAAACCTCATTGTAATCAACTAGTTCGATTAATGCCATTTCAGCATTATCACCTAAACGATTATTCAATTTAATGATTCTGGTATAACCACCCGGACGGTTAGCAACTTTCGCTGCGATATCACGGAATAATTCAGTAACAGTTTCTTTATCTTGCAAATAGCTAAATACAATACGACGTGAGTGTGTAGTATCAGTTTTAGATTTTGTAATGATAGGCTCAACATACATACGTAAAGCTTTTGCTTTAGCTAAAGTAGTTGAGATCCTTTTGTGTTTAATTAACGATGAAGCCATGTTAGCCAACATCGCTTTACGATGTGAATCTGTTCTTCCTAAGTGGTTGTTCTTTTTACCGTGTCTCATTTTTGATTTTATTCAGTGTATACCGTCTCTATGAAATTATTCTGAGGGAATTATACACTATTAACAATATTGTTATTTATATTTTATACTCGTTATTCTTCGTCAAGTTTGAACTTAGACAAGTTCATGCCGAATGATAAACTTTTAGACTTAACAAGTTCTTGTATCTCTGTTAAAGATTTTTTACCGAAGTTTCTGAATTTTAACATATCAGCTACATCATAAGAAACCAGATCAGCTAAAGTGCGTATATCAGCTGCTTTTAAGCAGTTTAATGCACGAACTGAAAGATCTAAATCAACTAATTCAGTTTTTAAGATCTTACGCATATGCAAGATTTCCTCATCAACTTCTTTAGTTTCTTCTTTCGCTTGAGACTCTAATACTAAATTCTCATCAGAGAACAACATAAAGTGCTGGATTAAAATTTTCGCAGCTTCTTTAAGTGCTTCTTCAGGATGGATTGAACCATCTGTAGAGATATCTAATATTAATTTTTCATAATCTGTCTTTTGCTCAACACGATAGTTTTCAATCGTGTATTTTACATTTTTCATCGGAGTAAAGATCGAATCGATCGCGATCACGCCAACAACAGCATCATTGATTTTATTCTCTTCAGCAGGTACATAACCACGTCCTTTATTAATGGTCAATTCCACTTCTAAAGTAACAGATTTCTCCATGTTACAAATAACGAAATCAGGGTTAAGCACCTCAAAGTTATTAGAGAATTTAGTGATGTCACCAGCAAGGAATTGCTCTTGACCATTAACTAAAATAAAAACTTTCTCTGAATCGCCAGCATCTCCTGATTTTTTAAAACGTACTTGTTTTAAATTAAGAATAATTTCTGTTAAATCTTCTACAACACCTTTCATTGTAGAGAACTCATGAGATACGCCTGAAAAACGAATACTTGTAATGGCATAACCTTCTAAAGAAGAAAGCAATATTCTTCTTAAGGCATTACCAATTGTTACACCGAAACCGGGCTCTAAAGGGCGGAACTCAAATGTACCATCGAAATCAGTTGATTTCTGCATGATTACTTTATCGGGCTTCTGAAATGCTAAAATTGCCATTTATAATGTTTTTAGATCGTTATTAAATTTATGTAACGTAAAAAAATTAATTGCCCGTAGGCAATTAATTAAATATATTACTTAGAGTATAACTCTACTATAAGGTTTTCTTTGATATTTTCTGGTATCTCGTCGCGATTAGGATAAGTTAAGAACTTTCCTGATAATTCGCTTGCGTTCCAGTCTAACCAATTGAATTTATTGATCATTCTTCCAGCTACTGAATTGGTAATAGCTTCTAAAGTTTTAGACTTTTCGCGCACTGCGATAACATCACCAGCTTTCAATTGATATGAAGGAATATTAACTACTTCACCGTTAACTGTTACGTGTTTATGGCTAACTAACTGACGAGCAGCTGAACGTGTTGTAGCAATACCTAATCTGTAAACTGTGTTATCTAAACGAGCTTCTAATAATTGTAATAAGTTATCACCTGTAATACCACCACGTGCAGACGCTTTAGTAAATAAGTTACGGAATTGACGCTCTAATACACCATAAGTATATTTAACTTTTTGTTTTTCCATTAACTGTACCGCGTACTCAGACTGCTTACCT
Organism: Pedobacter nyackensis; assembly: GCF_900176505.1. Taxonomy (GTDB): domain Bacteria; phylum Bacteroidota; class Bacteroidia; order Sphingobacteriales; family Sphingobacteriaceae; genus Pedobacter; species Pedobacter nyackensis. The sequence continues at coordinate 88,366 of NZ_FWYB01000002.1, forward strand.
CTTCTTTTTGAAGCACCATGTTGCCCAGGAGGGTAGTTTTTTCTGTCTAGTACTTTATCAGGACCAAAAATTGGTTCTCTGAACTTACGGGCGATTTTGGACTTTGGTCCTGTATATCTTGCCATTGCTTTTCGTTTTAAAGTATCATGCAACCTTACGCTGCAGACTCTTAGCTTTAAAAATTAATAAATTAAACTCTTCTCTTCTTAGGAGGACGACATCCATTGTGTGGAAGCGGTGTAATATCTTTGATTGAGGTTACTTCGATACCTGATACCTGCAATGTTCTAATTGCAGATTCACGACCAGAACCTGGACCTTTAACAAATACATCTACCTTACGTAACCCCAAATCAAACGCTACCTTACCGCAATCTGATGCAGCTTGACCAGCTGCATATGGAGTGTTCTTTTTAGAACCTTTAAAGCCCATTTTACCTGCAGAAGACCACGAAATAGTTTGACCATTGTTGTTTGTTAGGGTAACAATGATATTGTTAAAAGTAGCATTGATGTGCGCCTGACCAACAGGCTCAATAACAACAATACGCTTTTTGGTAACTTTTTTACTCTTAGCCATAATTATTATTCAGTACTAATTTTATTTAGTAGCTTTTTTCTTGTTTGCAACTGTTTTTCTCTTGCCTTTACGTGTACGAGAGTTGTTCTTAGTACGTTGACCACGCACTGGCAAACCTTTTCTGTGACGTAAACCACGGTAACAACCGATATCCATTAAACGTTTGATGTTTAACTGAACCTCTGAACGTAAAGCACCTTCTACTTTAACGCCGTCGTTGATAATTGTACGAATTGCTGATAACTCATCATCAGACCAGTCCTGTACTTTCTTATTTAAATCGATACCTGCTTCCGTTAATATACGTTGTGCAGTTGATCTGCCTACTCCGAAGATATAGGTTAATCCAATTTCGCCTCTTTTGTTTCTTGGTAAATCAATACCTGATATCCTTGCCATATTTTATACTAATGTTTGATTATTTGATTGTATAACAGATTGAGTAACCTGTACATCCAATCCATATCATACTTCAATAATGTCTTAACCTTGACGTTGCTTAAATTTAGGGTTTTTCTTGTTTATCACATAAAGTTTACCTTTACGGCGAATAACCTTGCAATCAGCACTGCGTTTTTTAATTGATGACCTAACTTTCATTTTATTTATATCTATAAGTAATCCTGCCTTTTGATAAATCGTAAGGCGACATCTCTAATTTGACTTTGTCCCCTGGTAAAATTTTGATATAATGCATCCTCATTTTTCCAGAGATATGAGCGATAATTTCATGACCATTTTCGAGTTCTACCCGAAACATAGCATTTGATAATGCTTCTCTTATTACACCGTCTTGTTCAATCGAGGCTTGTTTAGCCATATTATATTGATTTTTACTTAATTAGCTGCTATTCAACAGGGATGCAAAATTAAATAAAAAAATTTAATTATTTACTTTTTTTTATTTAAAACTTCTTCAATAAATGAAAAGGTTGATAAAACATCTGCATTACCCTTTTTAACTGCAACAGTGTGTTCAAAATGAGCTGACGGCTTGTTATCCTTACTGGTAACTGTCCAGCCATCTGACCAGAATTTAACACCTGCTGTACCCGCGTTGATCATAGGCTCGATAGCAATCACCATCCCCTCTTCCAGCTTAATTCCACTGCCCCTTCTGCCATAATTTGGCACCTCAGGTTTTTCGTGCAATTTAACTCCAACACCATGACCAACTAATTCTCTTACTACTCCAAATCCATTTGCCTCTGCATAAGCCTGCACCGCAAACCCAACGTCCCCTATTCTTGATCCAACGACTGCTTTCTCTATTGCAAGCTTTAAGCACTCTTGCGTCACATCTACCAGTTTCTGCTTTTCTGCATCAATCTCACCAATCGAAAAGGTATAAGCTGAATCTCCGAAGAAATTGTTTTTAATTACCCCACAATCAACTGAAATCAAATCTCCTTCTTGAATAACGTAATCGCCTGGAAAACCATGAACAACCTGCTCATTTGGCGATATACATAATGAATAAGGAAACCCATTATAATTTAAAAATGCTGGAATTGCGCCATGATCCCTGATAAATGTTTCGGCTAGATCATTTAATTTTTTTGTAGTGATCCCGGGACCAATGACTTTGGCTACTTCAGCCAAAGTCTTTGATACCAGTAAAGAACTCTCTCTTATTAGTTCGACTTCTTCTTTTGACTTATAATAGATCTTAGACATTCTAATTACTAAATCACAGCGTTACTACCACTCGCAGCAGGAATTCCTGTACGGCCGGTAACTCTACCAGTCTTCATTAACCCATCATAATGACGCATCAATAAATAACTCTCAATTTGTTGTAATGTATCCAAAACAACACCTACAAGAATCAATAAAGATGTACCACCATAAAAATGAGCAAACTCAGATTTAATTCCAAACTTAACCGCTATAGAAGGAAGAATTGCTATAATAGCAAGGAAGATTGCACCAGGGAAAGTAATCTTGGAAATCACATCATCAATAAATGATGAAGTCGACAAACCAGGTTTAATTCCAGGGATAAATCCGCCATTCTTCTTCATGTCATCCGACATTTGAGTCGGGTTAACAGTAATAGCTGTATAGAAGAACGTAAATGCGATGATTAAAAATGCGAAGGTTAAACTATATGCCAATGATGTATAATCACTGAACTGGATCAACCAGGTATTCTGCAATGATGGGAAAAATCCGGTTAAAGTAGCCGGGATAAACATCAACGCCTGAGCGAAAATAATCGGCATTACACCAGCAGCATTAACCTTTAAAGGAATATACTGCCTTACGCCACCAAATTGTCTGTTACCAACAATTCTTTTAGCATACTGCACAGGAACTTTACGTACACCCTGAACGATCATGATGGTAAACATCACAACAGCAAAAAGCGCAACAATTTCCAATACCAATGCAATCAATCCACCACCTTCACCAACAACTCTGGAACTTACTTCCTGAGATAAGGCAATAGGTAGACGTGCAATGATACCAACCATAATGATCAATGAAATACCATTACCAATACCTTTATCGGTAATTTTTTCACCTAACCACATCACGAACAATGTACCGGCTGACAAAACAAATGTTGCAAGTACAAAGAACAGCGTATGATCAATAATGATTGCTTCCGCAGGAACCTGTGTTTTAACGTAACCTATCGCTTGAACAGCGGTAATAGCTACAGTTAAATAGCGTGTAATCTGATTGAGTTTCTTTCTTCCGCTCTCCCCTTCCTTTTGCATTTTCTGAAAAGATGGAACGGCGATACCTAATAGCTGAACTACAATAGAGGCAGAAATATAAGGCATAACACCTAAGGCCAATATCGATACCCGGGAAAATGATCCCCCGGCAAACATATCAAGGAGACCTAAAATGCCTGACTTTGTATTATCGCCTAAAAGTGTTGCATCCACACCCGGTAAAACCGCATGGGAAACAAACCTATAAACTAAAAGAATCATGAGCGTATAAACAATACGCTCTTTCAATTCTTGAATTTTCCAAATATTACTTAGAGTAGTAAACAGCTTCTTCATTAATTACAATTTTTCGATTGAGCCTCCAACAGCCTCAATAGCTTTTTGTGCGGTTGCAGAAAAAGCATGTGCTTTAACTTCTATCTTAGATTTAACTTCACCACGACCTAAAACTTTAACCAAGTCGTTTTTAGATGCTAAACCGTGCTCTTGCAAGGTAGCAAAATCGATGCTTGTTAAGTTAAACTTTTCAGCCAAACCTTGTAATACGTCTAAGTTTACACCTACGTATTCAACACGGTTGATAGGTTTGAAACCTACCTTAGGCACACGGCGTTGTAATGGCATCTGACCACCTTCAAATCCAATTTTGGTTTTGTGACCAGAACGTGATCCAGCACCTTTATGACCGCGAGTGGAAGTTCCACCACGACCAGATCCGGTACCACGACCAATTCTCTTACAATTTTTAGTAGAACCTGCTGCAGGTTTTAAATTACTTAAGTTCATTTTTGAAACTTATTGTGCTGCCCTTCGCTTTCACTAATCAGGGCAACGGTTAAACAATATATAAAGGTTGCAAATGTAATTATATTAACTACATTAACAACCTTTAAATAATTATATACTCTCTATTGCTATTAAGTGATTCACTTTTCTAACCATTCCAATAATGGCAGCAGTGGCTTCAACTTCTACGCTTTGGTTCATTTTTCTTAAACCTAAAGCTTGCATCGTTCTTTTTTGACGTTCGCTTCTGTCGATAATGCTTTTTATCTGGGTTATTTTGATCTTAGCCATAATATTATCCGTTAAAAACTTTATTTAAATCAACACCACGTTGCTGTGCAACAGTGTAAGCATCACGCATTTTTGTTAAAGCATCTACAGTTGCTTTTACCACGTTGTGAGGATTTGATGAACCTTTTGATTTTGCTAGTACGTTATGTACACCAGCACTCTCTAATACAGCACGCATCGCACCACCAGCAATAACTCCGGTACCAACTGCAGCAGGCTTAATTAAAACAAAACCTCCTGAAAATTTACCGATTTGCTCGTGAGGTACAGTACCATTCAACAAAGGAACTTTAACCAAGTTCTTTTTAGCATCATCAACGCCTTTTGCAATTGCTTCTGTAACCTCTTTCGCTTTACCTAATCCGTAACCTACGATTCCGTTCTCATCTCCAACAACCACGATGGCTGAGAAGCTGAAAGTACGACCACCTTTGGTTACTTTGGCAACGCGTTGTATGCTAACTAAACGATCTTTCAATTCGATCTCGCTAGTCTTAACTCTTTTTATATTGATAGTTGACATTCTTATCCTATTTTCAGATTAAAATACTAAACCAGCTTCACGCGCACCTTCCGCCAACGATTTAATACGTCCGTGGTACAAATAACCGTTTCTATCGAAAACAACTTCTTTAACACCAGCTGCAAGAGCTTTTTCAGCTACTAATTTGCCTACAGCTACTGATTGTTCAGATTTGTTTCCAGTTCCAGAAAAGTCTTTTGATAAAGATGAAGCTGAAGCAATTGTATTGCCGGTTACGTCATTAATGATTTGAGCATAAATTCCTTTATTGCTTCTATATACCGACAAACGTGGACGGCTATCAGAACCTGTAATTCTTTTTCTGATTCCTTTTTTTATACGATCTCTACGAGATAATTTTTTCCCTGCCATGATGATTATTTTTTAGAAGCTGATTTACCTGCTTTTCTTCTTAACACTTCGCCTACAAACTTGATACCTTTACCTTTATATGGCTCTGGTGCACGTAACGAACGGATTTTCGCTGCTACCTGTCCTATCAATTGTTTGTCAATACTTTCTAAAATGATCTTAGGAGTCTGACCTTTTTCTGAGGTTGTAGTCACCTTAATCTCTTCCGGTAATTGGAAAACATAATGGTGAGAATAACCTAAAACTAAGTCTAAAGTGTTGCCTGTGTTTGTAGCACGGTAACCAACACCTACTAGTTCCTGAGAAATTTTATAACCTTCTGTTACACCAACAACCATATTATTGATCAAAGCACGGTATAAACCATGTAATGCTTTGTGTCTTTTTTGTTCTGATGGACGTTGTATGGTTAATACGCCGTCTTCCTGACTTACAGTGATATCTGAATCAACTGCTTGAACTAATTCTCCTTTAGGACCTTTAACAGTTACTACGTTATCCTTAGAAACAGTAATTGTTACACCTGCAGGTACATTAATTGGGGCTTTTCCTACTCTTGACATTTTGCTATCCTCCTTTAATTAATAAACGTGACACAAAACTTCGCCACCAATGTTTAGTTTAGCAGCCTCTTTATCAGTCATAACACCCTTAGATGTAGATAAAATTGCAATACCTAAACCATTTAATACTCTTGGCATATTATCTACGCCGGCATACTGCCTTAAACCTGGTTTGCTAATACGTGTTAACGTGCGGATTGCAGGGATTTTCGTAATCGCATTGTATTTCAAAGCGATTTTGATTGTTCCTTGAACCGTAGTGTCTTCAAACTTGTAGTTAGCAATGTAACCTTTGTCAAAAAGTACTTTAGTAATTTCCTTTTTAAGGTTCGATGCAGGAATCTCTACAATTCTGTGATTTGCCTTGATGGCATTTCTTACTCTTGTAAGATAATCTGCTATTGGATCTGTATTCATTTTTATATAATTGTGATAGTGGTTTCCTTCCTACCTATTCGGGACGACCTGCCATCGGTTAATGTTTTTGTTTACGATTTAAGGAATTGAACCCTAAATACAAGTAAGCTGGGATTACCAGCTTGCTTTTCTTACTCCAGGAATTTTTCCTGCTAAAGCCATATCGCGGAATAATACCCTTGATATACCGAAAGTACGCATATATCCACGAGGACGACCAGTTAACTTACAACGGTTGTGCAAACGTACAGCCGATGAGTTTTTTGGTAACTTATCTAATCCTTCGTAATCACCTGCAGCTTTAAGTTCTGCACGCTTTTCAGCATACTTAGCAACCAATTTTTGGCGCTTAATTTCGCGAGCTTTTACACCTTCTTTTGCCATTATTGCTCTGTTTTTTGATTTTTAAATGGTAAGCCAAATTGTTTTAAAAGTTCCAATGCCTCAACATCAGTAGCAGCAGATGTTACGAATGTAATATCCATACCTAAAATCTTACTGATTTTATCGATGTTAATCTCAGGGAAGATGATTTGCTCAGTCACACCTAAAGTGTAATTGCCTTTTCCATCAAAACCTTTATCATTGATACCTTTGAAATCACGGATACGTGGCAAAGCTACGGAAATTAAACGATCTAAGAACTCATACATGTTGTTATCACGTAAAGTTACACGTACACCTACTGGCATACCTTTACGCAATTTAAAGTTTGAGATATCTTTTTTCGATTTCGCTCCAACTGCTTGCTGACCTGCGATAGTAGACATTTCTAAAATAGAACTGTCCATGATCTTCTTGTCAGTTACAGAGAAACGACCAACACCTTGGTTGATAGAGATTTTCTCTAACTTAGGAACCTGCATAACGCTTTTGTAATTGAACTTATCTTTAAGCGCAGTTACAATTTCCTCTTTGTATTTACTTTTTAATCTTGGTACGTAAGTCATTATTTGATCTCCTCTCCTGATTTTTTAGATACCCTAACTAATTTCCCATCAGCATTAAGCTTTCTGCCAACGCGTGTTGTTGCACCTGTTTTAGGATCAATCAGCGCCACGTTAGAAATATGAAGAGCAGCCTCTTTTTTAATGATACCGCCATTAGGGTTAGCAGCATTTGGTTTTGTATGTTTTGATACAAGGTTAACACCTTCTACAAGAATTCTGCTTTTAGTAATTAATACTGAAAGCACAGTTCCTTGCTGACCTCTAGAATCGCCGGCAATAACCTTTACTAAATCACCCTTACGGATTTTTATTTTTGGTGTAGTTACTTTATTTTTCATTTTATAATACCTCCGGTGCTAATGATACAATTTTCATGAATTGTTTTTCACGCAGTTCTCTCGCTACCGGGCCAAAAATACGTGTACCGCGCGGCTCATCTTGTGCATTTAATAATACTGCTGCATTGTCGTCGAAACGGATGTAAGAACCATCCTTACGTCTGATCTCTTTCTTTGTTCTTACAACAACTGCTTTAGAAACTGTTCCTTTCTTGATGTTTCCAGAAGGCAATGCACTTTTAACGGTAACAACGATTTTGTCACCAATAGAAGCATAACGCTTTCCAGTACCACCAAGTACACGGATAACCAATACTTCTTTTGCGCCGCTATTGTCGGCTACGTTTAATCTTGATTCCTGTTGTACCATGTTATTTAGCCCTTTCTAAAATTTCCACTAATCTCCAGTTCTTGTTTTTACTCAGCGGACGAGTCTCCATGATCAGTACTGTATCACCAATACCGCAATCGTTTTTCTCGTCATGAGCCATAAATTTGGTAGTTTTCTTAACAAACTTACCATAGATCGGGTGTTTCACTTTACGTTCTACCGCTACAACAATAGATTTATCCATCTTGTTGCTTACCACCAACCCGGTTCTTGTTTTTCTTAATTGTCTTTCCATTTCGACTCTAAAGTTATTTAGTTTCAGTAGCAGACTCAGCTTTACGCTTAGTCACTTCAGTATTTAATCGGGCAATATTTTTCCTAACCTTATTGATACGGCTTGGATTTTCTATAGCCGAAATTGTATGAGCAAACTTTAACTTAACTAAGTTTTCTGTCTCTTCTGCAATCCTGGCTACTAGCTCTTCTTGTGAAAGCCCTGTAATTTCTGAGTTCTTCATTTTATTAATTTTTATTTGGCGGGTCCAGAGGTTGTAATAACAAGTTACTTACAACATTCAACCCTACACTAATTATGCCTCTACGTAATCTCTACGTACTACAAATTTTGTTTGGATCGGTAATTTCTGAGCTGCTAAACGCATTGCTTCTTTAGCAACTTCTAAAGGAACACCTTCTGCTTCAAAAATGATGCGTCCAGGTCTAACTACGGCTACCCAGTATTCAGGAGCACCTTTACCTTTACCCATACGTACCTCAGCTGGTTTCTTAGTCACCGGTTTGTCCGGGAATATTCTAATCCATACCTGGCCTTCACGTTTCATGAAACGAGTTACGGCGATACGGGCTGCCTCTATCTGACGACTGGTAATCCAGGTCGACTCTAAAGATTTGATCCCGAAAGACCCGAATGATAATTCAGCACCACGAGTTGCTAAACCTTTCATTCTGCCCTTCTGCATCTTTCTGAACTTCGTTCTTTTTGGCTGTAACATTTTATTCTAATATTATCGTTAAACGATCTGTTAACTAATTATTTACGAGGACCTCTGTTTTGAGTATTTCCGCCTCTATTATCTCTTCCTGCACCAGGACCTCCTTGACCAGGGCCTCTTCCGCCACGATTACCACCACCGCGGTTATCGTTTCTTCTGTCGCCACCGCCACGGTTATCTCTGTCTCTACCACCAAAAGCACCTTCTGGTCTGCCACCTTTGCCTGGAGCATTGCTCGTTGCACCGATGTTTGGAGAAAGATCACGTTTACCGTAAACCTCACCTTTACAGATCCATACTTTAACACCTATTTTACCATAAGTAGTCAAAGCTTCAGCTAATGCATAGTCAATGTCTGCACGGAAAGTATGCAAAGGAATTCTTCCTTCTTTATACTGTTCGCTACGAGCCATCTCAGCACCACCTAAACGACCAGAGGTCATAATTTTGATACCTTCAGCACCCATACGCATTGTTGATGCGATAGTAGATTTCATTGCTCTACGGAATGAGATCCTTGCTTCTAATTGTTTTGCAACACCTTCTGCTACTAATTGTGCATCAAGCTCAGGACGTTTGATCTCAAAAATGTTGATTTGAATTTCCTTTTTAGTCAATTTCTTCAACTCTTCTTTGATCTTGTCAACTTCCTGACCTGCTTTACCAATTACGATACCTGGACGTGCAGTGTGGATTGTAACGGTGATACGCTTTAACGTACGCTCAATTACAACTTTCGCTACACCGCCTTTTGCGATACGTACAGAAAGGTATTTTCTTATTTTTTCGTCCTCAACTAATTTATCAGCATAGTTGTTGCCACCGAACCAGTTAGAATCCCAACCTTTGATGATTCCTAACCTGTTACCTATTGGATGTGCTTTTTGTCCCATTTCTGTTAATTAGTTTGAGTTTCAACGTTTTTACTATCTACTACCAAAGTTACATGGTTTGAACGCTTACGTATTCTGTAACCACGTCCTTGTGGTGCTGGTCTAAGTCTTTTTAACTGACGACCACCGCCTACCATTATCGTTTTTACGAATAACTGGCTTTCTTCAGGGCGAGAACCTTCATTCTTAGTTTCCCAGTTTTTGATAGCTGATAATAAAAGTTTCTCAACTCTTATTGCTGCTTCTTTATTGGTAAACTTCAAAATATGTAAAGCTTTCTCAACACGCTCACCTCTGATAAGATCTACAACCAAACGCATTTTACGTGGTGAGGTTGGACAATTGTTTAATTTCGCTACTGCTTCCATCTCTTAATTATTTTTTCTTTTCAGAGTGACCCCTAAATGTTCTGGTTGGAGCAAACTCTCCCAGCTTGTGACCAACCATGTTTTCTGTTACGTATACCGGTATAAACTTATTACCGTTATGTACTGCAAATGTATGTCCCACAAAATCTGGTGAGATCATTGATCTGCGAGACCAAGTTTTAATTACAGACTTCTTGCCTGAATCATTCATAGAGACTACTTTCTTCTCTACGTTATGGTCAATATAAGGTCCTTTTTTAATCGAACGAGCCATTATTTCTTCCTTTTCTCTATGATGAAACGATTTGAGTATTTTTTAAGTGAACGTGTTTTAAATCCTTTAGAATAAACACCATTCCTTGAACGAGGCTGACCTCCTGATGAGCGACCCTCACCACCACCCATAGGGTGATCTACCGGGTTCATCGCTACCGGACGTGTTCTCGGACGACGACCTAACCAACGGTTACGACCTGCCTTACCTAAAACTTCATTTGCATGATCAGAGTTTGAAACAGCTCCTATTGTTGCTAAACAAGTAACTAAGATTGATCTTACTTCACCTGAAGGCATTTTCAATGTTGCATATTTACCATCACGAGCAGCTAATTGTGCATAAGCACCAGCGCTACGTGCCAACTGAGCACCACGACCTGGACGAATCTCCACGTTGTGTACAATAGATCCCAAAGGAATATTGCTCAATTTTAAAGTATTTCCTACTTCTGGAGCAGCAGTATCACCCGACACTACTTTTTGCCCTACTTGCAATCCTTCCGGTGCAATAATATAACGCTTCTCACCATCTGCATAATGTAATAATGCAATACGTGCGGTACGGTTTGGATCGTATTCAACAGTTGCTACTGTTGCAGGAATATCAAATTTCTCACGTTTAAAGTCAATTAAACGGTAAGATTTTTTGTGACCACCACCCATGTAGCGCATAGTCATCTTTCCTGTATTGTTACGTCCTCCCGATTTCTTAGAAGATACAACCAATGATTTTTCGGGCTTGGTTGCTGTAATCTCCGTAAAACTGGCACCTACTCTAAAGCGGGTTCCCGGAGTGACTGGTTTAAATTTTCTTAAGCCCATAGTTATAAATTATTCAATTCTTATTAAATATTCGAGTAATAATCAATTGTTTCTCCTGCTGCCAGGCTAACAATAGCTTTCTTGTATTTCGGGGTACGACCCGTAACTAATCCGCCTTTAGTGTTTCTAGACTTAACTTTACCATTTACAACCATTGTATTGATGGTTAAAATGTTAACGCCGTACATCTTCTCTATGGCTTGCTTAATTTGCAATTTATTTGCTTTGTGTTCTACTTTAAAAGTAAAGCGGTTAGACTTTTCTGTTAATGCAGAAGCTTTCTCTGTTAATATTGGTTTCTTTAAAAATTCCATATTACTTGGCAAATGCCTCCTCAATTGTTTTAACAGAATCAGCAGTTAACAAAAGCTTGCCACAGTTCAATACATCATATGTATTTAACTGATCTGCAGTAATTACTTTCACTTTCTGAATGTTTCTGCTTGATAAATAGATATTGTTATTTTGTGAAGGTAAAACCAACAATGTCTTTTCGTTAGTCAAGTTTAATGCACTAACTAAATTAAGGTAGTTTTTAGTTTTGATTGAATCAAAAGTGAAATCTTCCAAAACAACAACGTTGTTGTCCTGAGCTTTATAAGTCAATGCAGACTTACGAGCCAATGATTTTAACTTTTTGTTCAATTTGAAACTATAATCACGTGGTTGAGGACCAAACACGCGACCACCACCATTAAACAATGGAGATTTAATACTTCCGGCACGAGCACCACCAGTACCTTTTTGCTTGTATAGTTTACGGGTTGAACCTGCAATCTCATTACGTTGCTTAGATTTGTGCGTACCTTGACGTTGATTAGCCAAATACTGCTTAACATCTAAATAAATTGCGTGGTCAACAGGCGTTATGCCAAAAACCGACTCAGGAAGTTGCACCTTGGCACCTGTCTCTTTTCCTGAAATGTTTAATACTTTAACTTCCATCTGCTTACTTATCTAAGATTACGTAAGAACCCTTAGCTCCTGGAATGGAACCACTAACTACAACAAGGTTTTGATCAGCATAAACTTTCAAAACTTGTAAGTTCTGAACTTTTACTCTGTCACCACCCATTCTACCCGCCATACGCATACCTTTGAATACACGAGAAGGATACGAAGCAGCACCTAATGAACCCGGCGCACGCATTCTGTTATGCTGTCCGTGAGTTTGTCCACCAACACCACCGAAACCATGACGTTTTACAACACCCTGGAAACCTTTACCTTTTGAAGTACCAACAACATCCACAAAGTCACCTTCGTTAAAAATGTTAACCGTTACAGTGTCGCCTAAATTTAACGACTCCTCAAACGGATCAAATTCAACCAATTTACGTTTTGGGGTAGTGTTTGCTTTCGCAAAATGGCCTTTAAGAGGCATGGTAGTGTTCTTTTCTTTGGCTTCGTCGAAACCTAACTGAACTGAAACGTAACCGTCTTTCTCTGCGGTCTTTACCTGTGTAACTACACAAGGCCCAGCTTCGATCACCGTACATGGAATATTCCTTCCATCGGCGTCGAAAATGCTGGTCATTCCTACTTTTTTTCCAATAATACCTGACATTTTCTTTTTTTAATTTAACACCCATCGAAGCAGTAGGGCTTCGTTCAAGGTGGATACACATCCCTATTAAGGGAGGGCAAAAATAAGAAAGAAATCTTAATTTTCAAATAGTTAGCTAAATATTTTTTCATATATCTGCTAAAATTTTGATTTAATTGGATAGCACCCAATTAAATCAGGCTTTAGCCAACTAACTTATCGCTTAAACTATATAAGATGATAGACAAAACGATTAAACCAATCAAAACATACAGGTAATCACGCTCTATCAGGAAGCTAAAAATAGAAAAAACAACCCGTGCTATCGGCGTAAAAATCAATAATAAGGTGCCAAATTGAATAATTGCAGCGCCATCCAGCGCCTTTAATCCTTCAAAAATCGCGGATATCGAAGAGAAGCCTGACTTCCCAGAGTCAAATTTCACATAATCCACCGCATTTGCATGGTTGGAAAACAAGTAAATAAGCCCCCCAACAAGCACAACACTCATCGATGTAATCACCCCCACCCGCAACAAAGTACCCAGAATTACCTGTATATCCTTATCTGCAAAAAAGTTTCTGATTTCCTTACTCATAACTTACCGGATAACCCATTATAAATCATTTGAATCGCCAAAAAAGTAACCACAATAGCAAATACAACTTTCAACTTATCAGTTTGTGTTCTTACCAATATTTTTGAACCTATAGTCGCCCCAAGCAATACACCAACAGCTACCGGCATCGCTATTCCCGGATCAATCTGCCCCCGATGAAAATAAACAACCGCACTCGCAGCTGCAGTTACCCCCATCATGAAATTACTCGTTGTAGTAGACACCTTAAAAGGTATCCGCATGATATTGTCCATAGCAATAACCTTTAAGGCCCCAGAACCAATACCAAGTAAACCAGATATAATACCAGCAACAAACATCATCACGAACCCCCCAACAACATTATGAACCGCATAATCCTTTGCCCCATGCGCCGTAGGATAAGTGCCATTCAGTTTAAAAAAGACAGCCAACTTACCCGAAGTATCATTATCAGACCGATCTATCTTTTTCCGAACCATCATGGCCGCAGAAAATAATAAAATCAAACCAAAAATAACTGCGATGTAGCCTGGGTTAATATAAACAGTAACAATGGCGCCGATGATTGCACTTATGGTCGTAGCGACCTCTAAAAACATACCTATCCGGATATTAGTAATACCTTCCTTTACATAAGCGGCAGCAGAGCCTGAAGAAGTGGCAATTACAGAGATGATTGACGCACCAATCGCATAATGAATATCAACCCCAAGTCCAAGGGTTAACAATGGGATAATGATCACTCCCCCACCTAAGCCTGTAAGTGAGCCAACAAACCCAGCTAAGAAAGCTCCGACTAAAACTATAACTGTAAACAGCAATACCGACATTGCTGCAAATATACTATCTCCAGTCCGAACACAATAAAATTTAAATATCATTGTTAAATTAGCATACAAACATCCCTTATATTATGAGAAAAGCAATACTCCCTATTATTTCGGCATTCATCCTTAGCCTTAGCGCTCAAGGACAGCTAGCACAAGACACCACCAAGCTCGATCCAACATTGAAAGGACAGTACCAACTGATGCTTGCAAAAGCTAAAACCATAAGCGGATACAAGCTGGTAAATCCGGCAAGGATGAACGCCTTCTGGAGAAATCTTAATGACTCACTCACAACTGAGCGCAAACAGCTTGCCAGCACCAGTCGAAAAATCAAAGAACATGAAAAAGCAATAGCTGATTTAAAAGCACAAATCACTGGACAGGAAAATTCCCTGGCCAGCACTAACGCAAAAATGAATGAGATCAGTTTTCTGGGCATATCATTTACCAAGTCCACCTATACTACAATGGTGTGGAGTTTGATAATTGGCCTGGCCGCAGCCCTTACCGTCATAATACTCCGCTCCGCCAAACATATACATGAGGCAAAATACCGTTCCTCACTTTATGAAGAAGTTGCCCAGGAATACCAGACCTACAAAACAAAGGCAAATGAAAAAGAGAAAAAACTTGCCCGCGAGCTTCAGGATGAACGCAACAAAATAGATGAATTAACAAACCGGGTCAGATAAATAAATCCGGTATAAAAAAAAGGCCTTCCTGAAATAATCGGGAAGGCCTTTTTAATGTCAGTATAATTAAACTTTAATTTCTACTTCAACACCGCTAGGTAATTCAAGTTTCATTAAAGCATCAACTGTTTTTGAGTTAGAGCTATAAATATCTAACAAACGCTTGTAAGCACATAATTGAAACTGCTCACGTGCTTTTTTGTTCACGTGTGGTGAACGCAAAACAGTGAAAATTTTCTTTTCTGTAGGCAACGGAATTGGTCCGCTAACTACTGCACCCGTAGGCTTAACAGTCTTTACAATTTTCTCAGCAGATTTATCTACCAAGTTATAATCGTAAGATTTTAATTTGATTCTGATTCTTTGGCTCATGTTATATATATATTAAAGCAGCCGGTTAGAGCTATTAATAACCGGCTACCAATTTATTAATCTACAGATTTAATTCTGCCTTTTGATTTAGCAATTACTTCATCCTGTACGTTCTTAGGAGCTGGTTCGTAGTGATCAAACTCCATTGTAGAAGTTGCACGACCAGAAGTAATGGTACGTAACTGAGTTACATAACCAAACATCTCAGAAAGAGGCACAGTTGCTTTAATTACCTGAGCACCATTACGAGTGTCCATTCCTAAAAGCTGACCACGACGACGGTTCATGTCACCGATTACATCACCCATGTTTTCTTCAGGAGTAAGGATCTCGATTTTCATGATTGGCTCCATCAATACAGGGTTACACTTAGGTAACGCCTCACGGTACGCCATTTTAGCAGCAAGCTCAAATGATAAAGCATCTGAATCGACCGCGTGGAATGAACCATCAATTAAGCGAACTTTCATGTCTGGTAGTGGATAACCAGCCAATACTCCGTTAGCCATAGATGCTGCAAATCCTTTTTCAACAGAAGGGATAAACTCACGAGGGATTGAACCACCTGTGATTTCATTCACAAATTGTAAACCACCTTTTTCGTAATCCGCATCAATTGGAGAGATAACAACCTGGATATCCGCGAATTTACCACGACCACCTGATTGTTTTTTATAAGTCTCACGGTGTTGAACGGTACCATGGATTGCTTCTTTGTAAGCAACTTGTGGCGCACCTTGATTAACCTCTACTTTAAACTCACGTTTTAAACGGTCGATCAAAATATCTAAGTGAAGCTCACCCATACCAGAGATTACAGTCTGACCAGTTTCCTGATCTGTCTGAACCCTAAATGTAGGATCCTCTTCAGCTAATTTACCAAGACCAATACCTAATTTATCAACGTCAGCCTGAGTTTTTGGCTCAATTGCTAAACCGATAACCGGCTCTGGGAAATCCATTGATTCTAATACAATTGGATGTTTCTCATCGCAAAGTGTATCACCCGTTTTGATATCTTTAAATCCAACAACAGCAGCAATATCACCAGCACCTACGTTAGGAATTGGGTTTTGCTTGTTAGCGTGCATTTGGAAGATACGAGAGATACGCTCTTTGTTCTCAGAACGTGCGTTATAAACGTAAGAACCTGCCTCTAAGTTACCTGAATAAACACGGATAAAACATAAACGGCCTACGAAAGGATCCGTTGCAATTTTAAACGCTAAAGCTGCGAAAGGCTCTTTAATATCCGGTTGACGAGTTACTTCTTCACCAGTTTCTGGGTTGGTACCAGTGATACCATCAACATCCATTGGCGAAGGCAATAATTCCATAACCAGATCCAACATAGTTTGAACACCTTTGTTTTTGAAAGATGAACCACAAACCATAGGAACGATTTTCGCATCTAAAGTTGCTTTACGCAATGCATCAAGAATCTCACGCTCAGTGATTGAATTAGGGTCTTCAAAGAATTTCTCCATTAATGACTCATCATAATCAGCTACAGCTTCTAATAAGTTCTCTCTCCACTGTGCAACTTCCTCAATCATATCATCAGGAATAGGCACTTCAGTAAAGGTCATACCTTTATCATGCTCATTCCAAACGATACCACGGTTATTGATCAAATCAACAACACCTGTAAAGTTATCTTCAGCACCGATTGGTAATTGTAAAGGAACTGCATGGCTACCCAGCATATCTTTTACTTGTTTAACAACTTTTAAGAAGTCAGCTCCTGAACGGTCCATTTTGTTAACGAAACCAATACGTGGAACTGCATAGTTGTTAGCTAAACGCCAGTTAGTTTCAGATTGAGGCTCAACACCATCAACTGCTGAAAATAAAAATACCAATCCATCCAAAACACGTAATGAACGGTTTACCTCTACGGTAAAATCCACGTGTCCAGGAGTATCGATAACGTTTACCTGATATTTGTTACCGCGGTAAGGCCAGAATACAGTAGTTGCTGCAGACGTGATTGTTATCCCACGTTCAGCTTCCTGTACCATCCAGTCCATGGTAGATGCACCTTCGTGAACCTCACCAATCTTGTGGTTTACCCCAGCGTAATAAAGGATACGCTCAGTAGTTGTGGTTTTACCCGCATCAATGTGAGCCGCGATTCCGATATTTCTTGTAAATTTTAAATCTCTTGACATTTTATGATTTTCTAATAATTAGAAACGGAAATGAGAGAACGCTTTGTTGGCTTCAGCCATCTTATGCGTATCTTCTTTTTTCTTCACTGCTGCACCTTCACCTTTAGCCGCTGAAACGATTTCACCTGCTAATTTCTCTTTCATTGTTTTTTCACCGCGCTTACGTGCATATGAAATTAACCATTTCATACCTAAAGCAATCTTACGGTCAGGTCTAACCTCTGTAGGTACCTGGAAGTTAGCACCACCAACACGGCGTGATTTTACTTCTACTGCAGGCATTACATTAGTTAAAGCACGTTTCCATACTTCTAATCCATTCTCGCCAGATTTTTTTTCTGCTAATTCTACAGCATCGTAAAAAATTGAATAAGCGATAGATTTCTTTCCGTCAAACATCATGTTGTTTACGAAACGGGTCACCTGAACATCGTTAAATTTTGGATCAGGAAGAATGATTCTCTTTTTTGGTTTTGACTTTCTCATTGTGTTTTCCTCCTAATTATTTCTTTTTACCTTTTGTTGGTGCCGCAGCTACTTGTCCTGGCTTAGGACGTTTTGTTCCGTATTTCGAACGACGTTGGTTACGACCAGCAACACCTGAAGTATCTAATGCTCCACGGATGATGTGATAACGTACACCTGGCAAATCTTTAACACGACCACCACGGATCAATACGATCGAGTGCTCCTGTAGGTTGTGACCTTCTCCAGGGATGTATGCGTTAACCTCTTTACCATTGGTTAAACGTACACGCGCAACTTTACGCATTGCTGAGTTTGGTTTTTTAGGGGTAGTGGTATATACACGTGTACATACACCTCTTCGCTGTGGACAGCTGTCCAACGCCGGAGACTTACTCTTGAACTCCAGTGCTACTCTACCTTTTCTAACTAATTGTTGAATGGTTGGCATTGTTCCTTTTTTGTTTTTCTATTAATGTTTAAAAACTTTACCCCTATAATAAGGGACTGCAAAGGTAAGACAATACATTTTATAAATCAAGGGGTTAACAGAAATTTAATCCCCTAAAAAACAAAGGAATAATCAAGATCCCTCAGTTTTCCTTCTAATGAAAGGTATTCAGATATAATTTTTCCACTTTTTTTCTCGCCCAATCTGTTTTACGTAAAAACTTTAAACTTGAGTTCATCGTCGGATTATTATTAAAACAGGCAATACGCACCAACTGTCCTAACTCCTCCCAGCCATAGTGCCATACCAACTGCTTCAATATAAATTCCAGCGTTTTACCATGTAGCGGATTGTTTGCCTGTTCTGTTACTGCCATAGTGCAAAAATAATAAGAATAACTAGATTTGTATACCCGCTCTGCCGATTCGGAAAAAGATAGTTAACAATCCAAATCAGCATCACATCATTATTACAATAAACAAACACAACAGATATGCATTTAAAACTAGGTGATTTTGTTCGTTTTGTAGACGAAAACATAGAAGGTTACATAACCAGAATTATTGACAAGGACACCATTGGGGTAACAGATTCCAATGACTTCGAAATACCTGTCCTGGCCAGCAAAGTTACATTGGTACACGGCGACATGCCGGATAACGACATCGTGACCAACAAACCAAACATTGTTGTTCCGGAAGCCGAATTCATAAAGGAGGGAATTTACCTGGCTCTGGTTGCCGATCAGCACAGCAGCTCCGTAGCACATTTCCACCTCATCAATGAAACATCTTACCAGCTCCTGGCCAGCCTGACTACAGAAAGACAGGATACTTTTAAAGGAGAATTCGCTGGTGTCATTCCGCCAAACTCCACCAAAAAGATCTATTCAGCCCAACTAGGCGATATTCAGATCTGGCCTAAATTCAGACTGGAGATATTAACCAACACTACTGCAAACTTTACCCCCAAAGAGCCGATAATCTTTAATAAAAACATTAAAGGAAAAGACCTTTCGGTTGCCAAAGAGGAAATCGCCCTCCTTAAACAAAAAGGCTGGCGGATAACACTTGAAGAGCCTGCCCCCATTATAGATGCGGATAAATTAAAGGCCAGCTTTTTTAAATAACCGTCAAAATAAACCATTCTACTCTAAGGCTGGAACAAGTTGCGCTGAAAAAGCGCAAATTATTCCTATGCCTTTTCGTAGAAGGTATATTTTGCTTGAATAGCATGATGCTTATATAAAACTATGCTTTGCAACTCTATTTTAAAAGAAAAAATGCCTCCTCATAGAAGGCATAGCGTTCATTTTCGCTTCTTCAGCGAAAATGAACCGACTGAAAGGAGCTCAACGAGACAATTACAACAATAAACTCTCCCGAGTTAATGCAGCCTCAGAATAGAATGGCTTATTTTCTTCCCTAGTTTTTATTCTACTTTTACCCGCCAGGTATTATTCTCAGCATTCATATCCGGCAAAACGTGCTTAGGATCTAAAACAACACTAATAACCTCTTCATTTGCCGGATAATAAACAGTCCATTTTTTATTCCTCATCCATACATCTACAGAAATCTTAATCAGATCAGTTTTACCACTTTTCGTTTTAACTTCCAAAATGATAGGCATTGGCATCTTTTCCTGATTCGCTACTACAATGTTATAACCTTCAACAGCACCATTCTTTTTCACTTCATCAACACTGGCAATAGCCTGATCCATTTTCCAGTTTTCTACAAACCAGCCTCTCCAGAACCAGGCAAGATCCTCTCCTGCCCCATTCTCCATAGAACGAAAGAAATCAGAAGGTGTTGGATGCTTAAAGGCCCAGGCCTCAATATATTTCCTAAAGGCATAATCAAAACGATCAGCGCCCAGTATTTCATTTCTTAAAATTTCCAGACCCCAACCCGGTTTATAATACAGATTCAATCCAATATTATTTTCTACCATTGCATCAGGAGTCAGCATGATTTGCTCAACCCTCAGCGAGCCCATACGCATGGCCGCAGTATGCATATCCGTTCGCGGATCCTGATACTCCCCATTATTAAAGGCGGCAGTCGATAAACCATTGATAAAAGTATTAAATCCTTCATCCATCCAACCGTACTTACGCTCATTGCTTCCTACAATCATAGGAAACCAGGTATGACCAAATTCATGATCTATAACTCCCCATGCGCTGGGGCCTTTAGCAGTCCAGCCACAAAATACGATACCTGGATATTCCATACCAGAAACATTACAAGCTATATTCACCGCCATCGGGTATGGATATTCAAACCATTTATTAGAATAATGCTCCACTGAAGCCTTCACATATTCCGCTCCTCTGCCATAACTATCATTCCCATTGCTTTCAACAGGATGTGCAGAAACTGCCATCGCTTTTTTACCGCTAGGCAAATTGATACGGGCCGCATCAAGCACAAAGGCCTTCGACGAAGCCCAGGCCACATCACGGGTACTCTTCATCTTAAACTTCCATGTCAGCTTATCTTTTGCCGGACGCGATTTCGCATCGGTTACTTCTGCCTCTGATCGGATAACCACCTTTTTATCGCTTGATTTTGCTGCATTCCAACGTTGCAATTGCTGTGCTGTAAATACTTCCTGCGGATTCAGCAACTCACCTGAACCCATTACTATATGACTTGCAGGTGCAGTGATCGCAAAATCTACGTCACCATATTCGCAGTAGAACTCTCCTGCCCCCCAATAAGGTAAAGTATTCCAACCAAGTACATCATCATAAACACTCATTCTTGGGAACCACTGTGCGATGCTAAAAATTTCACCATTCTTAGTAGTCATGTGCCCCATTCTATCCGAACCATTAACAGGTATTACAAAAGAGAAGTTCATCTTCATCGTAATCACATCTCCATTGCCTTCCATTGGTACATCCAGTCGAATCTGCATACGGGTATCTTCGATCAGTGTACTGAACTTTACCGGCTTCAACTTTTGCGACACACCAATACCATCTATTTTATAACCACCTTGCAACTGTTCCCCTCTCGAACCATAACGACTTCCGGAAGCGATCAAGGTATTACCCCGAGAATCATTCGAAAACAAATTCTGGTCTAATTGCAACCATAAAAAATGCAAACGATCAGGGCTGTTATTTTTATAGGTTATAGTAACCTTTCCGGATACCGTATTCTTTAACTCATCCAGATTAGCAACTATGCTATAATCAGCACGGTTTTGCCAGTACTTCGGTCCCGGACTACCATTTGCAGAGCGATATTCATTTCCATTTTGTGTGTAAAATAATGGGCCGAAAGCCGCGTGAGGATCGTAATTACTTACAGGGAGGTCTCCTTGTTGTGCAAAACCGGTTAA
Source organism: Pedobacter nyackensis (assembly GCF_900176505.1). Taxonomy (GTDB): domain Bacteria; phylum Bacteroidota; class Bacteroidia; order Sphingobacteriales; family Sphingobacteriaceae; genus Pedobacter; species Pedobacter nyackensis. The sequence goes on from NZ_FWYB01000002.1 coordinate 110,062, forward strand.
ACACCATATGCATAGCAAAGCCCATAACAGAGTTTTTTTATGAATCATATTAAATTGTTAGTTACAATTTAATAAAGGTATAAAATGAAATCATATCCGCCCAGATTGTAACGGTTTTATTAATCTGTCTTTAGTTTAGGCATTGAGGATAGCCTTCTTTCCTCCGGAGACAACTTTAACCAGGCATGATAAGCCTTAACGGTATAATAAGCATAATTAAAAGGTCTTTCACTTTTCACCAATTCCTCAGGTGGTCTGTAAAGGGACATAAAATTTCGAAGCTCATCGCCTTTGAGTTTTACCAGATCAGAAACATACTCCTCCGTAAAAATAGCATTGATCTCAGCCTGATAACGGTCACGCTCTTCCAGCAACCTGATCTTCTCCTGCTGCCGTCTATATTTACCATAACCCAGGTTAAAAAGTAATCCCCCAGCTCTGTCATTATTACCCTTACCCTGCAGGCCGTCGGTAGCCACACGTGTATACGGCCTTGCCAAAGGATCCGGAGCTAAAATAGATGGGTTAACTTTTGTGCTCACAATTTCAACCTCTCTTAAAGTAGTTGAATTTCCGGGAAGAAATACAATTTTAGGAGTAAGGTTAATTAAATAAAGTGTATCGGTATGATAGCCCGCAAATGAAAACTCCAGCAAATCACCTACCCTGGCAGCAATTGTAAACTGTCCGGCTGCTTTGGTTAACTCTACCCTGCTATTGTTCAAATTCCTAACCTTAACATGCTGTAATGGGAACGTTCTGTTATCATAATCATACACAGAACCTGACACAGTTAGTTGTGCCATTAGTTCGACCGGAACAACAAGAACAAGGAACAAGAGTAGATTTTTAAGCATAATCAAATGTAGGTCTGTTTTCCAGGTAAATATATAATTTAACAATCTTTAACAGGAAAAGTTTTACAGCACCTACATTACAAACGCACAGAACAAGCTGGAATGCTATTTAAGAGCAGCGCTGTATTGTTCCTCTGAAAAACTGATCAGCACAGCCCTACCATCAACTTCAACTACCGGACGTTTTATGGCGCTATTATTTTGAAGTAAAACCTCAACAGCCGTCTTTTGGTCGATTACATTTTGCTGTACTTCAGGGCTCAATTTCTTCCAGGTTGTTCCTTTTTTGTTTAAAACAACTTCCCATCCAAAAACCTCACACCATTCACTCAGCTTTTCGGCAGTAATGCCCTTTTTTTTGAAATCATGAAACTCAGGGCTAAAGCCATTTTCATCCAGCCATACTCTAGCTTTTTTAACAGTATTGCAATTTGGGATTCCGTAAACGATCATGTTCACAAAATTAGAATTTAATTCAGCACTTTTTTTCAGGGTTTCATCACATTTTAAAATTTGAAAGCACCAAGGTTTGTACTATTGCATAATCAATTGAAACCCGCACAAGTCTAGAAAGAATAAATACAAGATAAAAAATAAGCTCACAAGCTTTAAAAAACAAAATATACACTGATAAAAATCTGAAAAGAACCAACCTTAAAAAAGATGAATCAAAAAGAATTAGCAAAACTCGAATTATGGATAGTGACAGGCTGCATTATCGTTGCATTCATATTCTCTCTTATCGACAGGTCATTAAATGGAATTTCTAAATTCACCATTTCAATCATTGGTGAAAACTTTATTCCCATACTTTTCAATTACCTGATCATTTACATCTGTTATCTCTTTCTTGTTTTTCATGTAAGTCCTGAACTTAACAAAAAAGAAGGTCGCCCAGCCAGGAGTGTAGCATTAGTATTTTTACTTATTGTTGCAGCGCTCATGATTGATACTATCAGCGCCTACTGGGCCATTCTTCTTGCACTCAAATTATTATTCATTTTATTTACGTGTAACAAGGCTAACAAAGAAAACGCACTTTACATTGAAGCGGGGTTTCTAACCAGTACATGGATCCTCGCACTATCCGCAGTATTTCTTTTATCCTTTCATTATGCGATAAAAGTATATTTCCTGGTGGTCATCCCTATTGCTATTGTCATGTATCTATATTCAGTCTACTTCCTGATCCCAAAGATTTACCATAAAAAATGGAAGCTCACCAATTACTTCTTCAAAGTGTTCTTAATCTCCTTTGTCATATCTCTGGCACTTGGAGGTATTTTCGGTCTTTTCATCTTTTCAAATAATTTTTATAACAATACCGCTAACATACAATCAAATTTTAGTGCAATTTCCCTTCGACTACTCTATGCCATGGGACGATCAGAAGAACTGACCATGACAATTGCTTTTGGCACTGCCTTAACACACTTGTTTTTAATTGTCCCCATCTCCTGGAATATCTATAAAGAACGAAACGATTTAAAAGCCGAAGAAATCATTACACTGAAAACCGAACTTGGTAAATCCGATGCCAACCTCAATTTCCTGAAATCTCAGATCAATCCACATTTTCTATTTAATGCTTTAAACACATTATACGGAACCGCCTTACAGGAAAAAGCTGAACGTACCGGAGAGGGTATTCAAAAACTGGGCGACATGATGCGCTTTATGCTAGAAGAAAACGTTGCAGACAAAATCTTGCTATCGAAAGATGTGGATTATCTAAACAACTATATCGCCCTTCAAAAATTAAGGACTTCAATTTCATCAGATATAGTTATTGACACACAAATTGAAGAGCAAACAAACACGCTACAAATAGCCCCAATGCTGTTGATCCCTTTTGTAGAAAATGCCTTTAAACACGGAATTAGTCTGCAATCCCCCTCTCACATTAAGATTACCTTGCAAACAAGCGGCAATACCCTCTATTTTGATGTCCACAATAGCCTTCACTCGAAAAAAGACAATGATCCTGAAAAGTTACAAAGTGGAATTGGTCTGCAAAATGTAAAACAACGACTCGCCTTACTCTACCCTAGCCAACATGAACTGATCATTAGAGAAAATGCAAAAGAATTTTTCATCCACCTTACACTTCAGCTTTCAGGAAATGACTAATTTTAAAGCATGATTGCAATCGCGATAGATGACGAACCTATAGCTTTGGATGTAGTGGAATCCCACGCATCCAAAGTCCCCTTTGTTGAATTGGTTGCCAGTTTTACAAATGCTTTTGATGCCATTACATTTCTGCAGAAAAACAAAGTAGACCTTATTTTTCTAGACATCAAAATGCCGGATATCAGCGGTATCGATTTCCTGAACAGCTTAAGTAACCCACCAATGGTTATTTTCACTACCGCCTACTCCGAACATGCAGTAAAGAGTTTTGAGTTAGATGCCATCGATTACCTGTTAAAACCTTTTTCCCTTTCCCGCTTCTTAAAGGCCTGTAACAAGGCTCAGGAACTCTATACCTTAAGAAATAACGCTGAAAATGATGAACAACCACTTTCCATCTTTATTAAAGATGGTTACGAGCAAATAAAAGTACTCATCAGCGACATCCTCTACATTGAAGCTTCGGGTAACTATACGCAAGTACATCTGCTTAACGACGTCCTGATTAGCACACGGGTTCCCCTTAACGAAATGTTATCCCTCCTCCCACCAAAAAAATTTATCCGAATTCACAGGGCCTTCATTATCGCCAGAGAAAAGATTACTAAATTCGATCGCAGTCAGATCTGGATTGGAAACAAATCACTCCCTGTTGGGGCTACTTACATCCAATGTTTGCAGGAATTAGGTTAAATTTAAGCACAAATTAGGCCTCAATAATCCACGAATTAAATATTATCGTTAATATTGTTGATCCCAAAGGATATTGACTTTAAAAATCAACCCCATAACATGTTTAAACTGACTTTTAAACAACAAGTATTAACAGGCTTTACTGTTTCTTTGTTGTTTGTCCTTGTTTCTGCAATAACATCTTATTTCAGCATTGATAAACTAAATAATGACACCAAATGGCAAGCACATACCTACGATGTCATGAACCTTGTTAAAGACATTGAGACCCAGGTGCTGAATTCGGAAACCGGACTAAGAGGATTTATTTTGGCACAGGATCCACAATATCTGCTCTCTTATAATAATAACGCACATAAAATTCTGGTTACAAGTCAGGAATTGAAGAAAATCATCCATAAAAACACCATCCGGACTGCTATGGTCGATTCTATCGACTTCTATGCACACCAGAAGGTAGATGAGATGAAAATGGTGCTACGTACCAATGAAATGGATGGAAAAGCGGCTGCAACATTAAGAGTAATGAACGGAAAAGGCCAGTTATTCAAAAATAAAATACTGGAATTTAGTGGAAAGCTCATTGAATCTGAAAAGCACTTGTTACTCGAAAGAAAGGAATCCATCACAAAGAGCAGTCTGCAAAGTGAAGCAGTTGTGGTACTTAGCGCTTTTATCATATTTTGTCTGATCCTCTTTCTTTTATCTTACATCAGAAAAACATTTGATCAGCAAAAGGAAACCGAAGCTCATATCCTGGATTCCAATATGGAACTGGAAAAAATATCGACAGAGAACAAGCAAAAAAACTGGTTACTTTCAGGCGCTACAGCAATCAATGAAGCCATGCGCGGCGAACAGGAAATCGAAGAACTGGCAGCCAATATTACTACCGGCATTTGTAATTATATAGAAGCACCAATCGGTGCCTTCTTCCTTGTTAATCCATCAAAAAAAACACTCAAGTTTGAAGGAGGGTATGCCTATCAGCACACCAGAAATATAAGAACTGAGTATCACTTTGGTGAAGGTTTTGTAGGGCAAACTGCTGCCGAAAAGAAAAGTAAAATTTTTGACAAAATCCCATCCGACTATATCAAAATCAACTCCGGATTAGGAGACACATCTCCTAACTGCATTTACCTAATGCCAATCGTATTCGAAGATGAAACCATTGCCGTAATAGAACTAGGTTTAAGTAAAAAGCCAGGTGATACCGTTTCCTTATTCCTCAATACCATTTCAGAGAGCATTGGTGTAGGTGTTAATAGTGCTGTGGCACGCATAAAACTAAGGGCATTATTTGAACAAACCCAACAGCAGGCGGAAGAGCTGGAAAGTCAGCAGGAAGAATTACGTACCACCAACGAAGAACTTGTTTACAAATCAGAGCAGTTACAGGCTTCAGAAGAAGAATTAAGGGTACAACAGGAAGAATTACGTCAAACCAATTCAGAGCTGGAAGAAAAAGCTCAGCAATTAGAAGAACGCAACATTGCCGTAAACCAGGCAAAAGAAGCAATGAGTCTGAAAGCTGAAGAACTGGAAATTTCAAGTAAATATAAATCGGAGTTCCTGGCAAATATGAGCCATGAATTAAGAACACCATTAAACAGTATCTTAATCCTTGCCCGAATACTAAAAGAAAATCGTCCGGAAAACCTTAATGAAGATCAGATCAAATACGCAGGTGTAATTCACAATGCCGGAACTGACCTCCTCACATTAATCAATGATATCCTCGATTTATCTAAAATTGAATCAGGTAAACTTGATCTGACAATTCTGCCAGTAAAACCTGTAACTATTAAGCAAGATATGGAGGCCTTATTCAGTGAATTGGCCAGAAGCAAAAAAATCACCTTCAATACAATATTGGACAATGAATTGCCAAAAGAACTATTTACTGATCAAGCAAGATTAGAACAGATCGTTAAAAACCTCCTTTCAAACGCCTTCAAATTTACACCCGAACATGGAGAGATCACACTGGAAATCAGCAACGCAAAACCAGGCACAACGTTTTACTCCAGCCAGTTAAAAACGACTCCAGAAGACATTATTGCCATCTCGGTAAAAGACTCCGGAATCGGAATCCCGGCAGACAAGCAGAAACTTATATTCGAAGCCTTCCAGCAGGCCGATGGATCCACCAGTAGAAAATATGGAGGCACGGGATTAGGGCTTTCAATCAGCAAAGAATTGGCGCATATTCTGGGTGGAGAAATTCAGGTTAGAAGCAAACAAGGAGCAGGAAGTAAATTCACCTTCTTCATTCCTAAAAATCACACTTTAAACAATCAGCCCCATCAGGATATAACTGAGGTTAAAGAACCCATTATTACAGTAGTCATCCCTGACCCCCTACCAATTCCGGCTAACAACAATAAAAACCAAAAATTACTGATCGTTGAAGATGATTTGGTTTTTGCCGATGTACTTAACGATTACGCCATAGAAAAAGGCTTTAAGCCAATCCTTGCCCATAGCGGCGACATTGCCCTTGAAATGGCTTTTTCGGAACTCCCTGATGCCATTGTCCTGGACATTATGTTACCCGTTGTTGATGGTTGGACCATCCTGAAAAAACTTAAAGCAGATCCACGGACCAAACATATCCCCGTACATATGATGTCGGCAGGAAATGAAAAAATAGGAAAAGCGAAAAAAGAAGGCGCTATAGGCTTTTTGAAAAAACCAATTGAAAAAGAACAACTGGATGAAGCCTTTGATCTGTTAAGTGCTGCCCACTTAAAGTACAACCTCAATACTGTACTTGTTATTGAAGATCAGGAATTACACAGTACTGTACTTACCCAGCAATTAACAGATAAATGAGTTGAAGTAAAACAAGCATTCACGGGTAAAGAAGCATTGTCGCTGTTAAAGGAATATACTTTTGACTGCATCATCCTTGACTTGAAGCTCCCGGATATTTCCGGCTTTGATCTGCTGGATACCATCAAGGCACAACCCGGCTTGGCGCATATTCCCGTAATCATCAATACAGCCATGGAATTGGATCAGGAGAAAATGGCTCATATCATGAAGCACACAGAAGCCATGGTATTGAAATCCAATAAATCCAATGATAGGTTGATCGATGAGGTGAGTCTGTTTATGAATAAATTAAAACAGGATGCCCCAATTTCTTCCCGCTCTATAAATAATATGAGTACAGGCAAAGCTTCATCAACCATGGAAAAGGTTTTAAGAGACAAGACCATTCTGATCACAGATGATGACATGCGTAATATCTTTGCCCTTTCAAGTGCACTACAGGCATATGACCTGAAAATTGTTATTGCAAACAATGGGAGAGAAGCCATAGAAAAGCTGAATGCCCATGAAGAGATTGATCTGGTATTAATGGACATCATGATGCCCGAAATGGACGGCTATGAAGCTATGCGCGCTATTCGTGGCAAAAAGAACTTTGCCAAATTGCCCCTCATCGCCTTAACTGCCAAAGCGATGAAAAACGATAGAGAAAAATGTATCGAAGCAGGGGCAAATGATTATATCTCCAAACCGGTTGATATGGACAAATTACTTTCTATGTTAAGAGTCTGGCTAAGCTAAAATGGATAAAGACACGGATACCATCAGCTATGAAGAGCTTGAAAACCTCATCATCTTCATAAAAAACGTTCAGGGCTTCGATTTTAGCGATTATTCTGCTGCTTCATTAAAAAGAAGAGTTACCAGGATTATGCAACTGCAAAAGCTAAGCCTGTTCGATCTCCGCACCTTATTAACCAACGATCAGGATTACTTTGAATCATTTTTGATTGAAATAACCGTTAATGTTACTGAGATGTTCAGAGATCCCTCATTTTACAAATCCGTAGCAAGCAATATCATCCCCTACCTAAAATCCTATCAACGGATTAAAGTATGGAACGCAGGTTGTTCTACGGGCGAAGAACTCTATTCTTTTGCTATTTTATTTTCGGAAGAAAATTTATACGAGCGCTGCTTTTTTTATGGCACGGATATTAATACAGATGTATTAGAACAAGCTAAAAATGGAATCTATAATTTGCAAAAGATGAAGCAATACTCAGAAAACTTTCAGAAAATAGGCTCCAGCAATACATTATCCAACTATTACACGGCCAAATACGATGCTGCATCCATTAACTACTCCTTAAAAAAGAATATTCTTTTCTCGGTACACAATTTGGCTTCAGATGGTGTTTTTAATGAATTTCAGGTTATATCTTGTCGTAATGTGCTGATATATTTTAATACAGAATTACAAAAAAAAGTCATAGAATTATTTTATAATAGTTTAGCTAATTTCGGCTTCTTATGTCTAGGGTCAAAAGAAACATTAAGAAGTACAGAGCTCGGGCGCTTCAAAGTAATAGACAAAAAAAATAACATTTACCAAAAAATAGCATAGCGCGCTCACTCCCCACTTAAATTAAGATTAAAAAGCATGGAAAAAATTAACATATTAATTGTTGATGACAGACCTGAAAACATTATTGCCCTTGAAGCGCTGCTGCAAAGAAAAGATATCAATATAATCAGTACCACCAATCCTAATGAAGCCTTAAGGTTAGCATGGGAAATGGATATTGCCATTGCGATGATAGATGTTCAAATGCCCGAAATGGACGGCTTTGAGCTGGTTGAAATTCTAAAAAGTAATCCAAGAACCAAAGATATACTGATCATATTTGTTACAGCCATATCCAAAGAAACCAAGTACGCGGTTAAAGGATTAAGTACCGGTGCTGTCGATTACCTCTATAAACCTTTAGATCCTTTCGTTACCTCCGCAAAGGTTGATTCATTTATCCAATTTGTAAGAAACCAAAGGGAAATAAAGAAAAAGAATAAAGAGCTTGAAGCTTACCAGAAAGAACTGATTAAAGCGAAGGAACTGGCCGAACAAGGCAAAAGGATTAAAGAAAACTTTCTGGCTAATATGAGCCATGAAATTCGTACTCCGATTAACGGGATTATCGGAATTGCACAGCTTTTAAAGAAAACCGGGCTAAACGAAGAGCAGCATGAAATGCTTAACCTGCTGGAGGTTTCTTCAAATTCATTACTAGGTGTGATTAACGATGTCCTGGACCTTTCAAAAATAGAATCAGGCAAATTCAAAATTAACAGAGCACCAACCGACATTACTAAATTATGTAAGTCGGTAGTCGACCTATTGCGCATCCCTGCAGTTGAAAAAGAGCTTAAACTCGACATAGATCTTGATCCTGAATTGCCTGCTATGATCCTTTCCGACTCGCTTCGTTTAAATCAGATTTTAATGAACCTGATTGGAAATGCGATTAAGTTTACCCATGAAGGCAGCGTAATTTTAAAAGTAGAAATCCTCGACAGAAAGGGCAATAATGTTCAGATTAGATTTGCTGTTATTGATTCCGGAATAGGGGTAGCAAAAGAAAATCTTGATAAGATTTTTGAAACTTTTGAACAAGCAGACGAGCAAACAACTATTAAGTTTGGGGGAACCGGACTAGGCTTATCTATCGTCAAAAATCTCGCAAAGCTCAAAGGTGGCACATTGGAAGTTCAGAGTGAAGAATCTAAGGGGAGTACTTTTTCCTTTAGCAACTGGTACGAAATCATCAAGGAGGTTGAAGTATTAAAAAAACCTACAGAAGAGGTTCTGATGCCGTTTAACAATTTAAAGATCCTTGTTGCTGAAGATAACCCGATCAACAAATTCCTCATCACTAAAATCCTGCAAAGCTGGCATATTGAAATGGATGTTGTAGAAAATGGAAAAGAGGCGATAGATAAATTGAGAGAAAACGATTATGACCTGATCTTAATGGATACCTTCATGCCTGTTATGAATGGCCTCGAGGCCATCAAACTCATTCGCGAGGGTTATGCTAGCGGAAAGGAAAATACACCTATCATCACCTTCTCTGCTGCAGTTATGGATACAGATAAAGAAACAGCGATGGCAGCTGGAGCTAATGATGTCATCAGTAAGCCTTTCGATCCAGCTACACTTCACAAGAAAATACAGGAATTCACTACTGGTTAAACGCAGTCATCGTTTTGGCCGGGCCAATCGTAACAAAGCTTTTAATCAGTTCAGTACTTCTATCGATTAATGCAGGCAATTCCGGCAGTTCATCTTTATCAAAAGGGGACAGCACGTAATCTGCCTGCCCGCCTCTGCCAAAATTATCACTGATGCCGAAACGTAAGCGCGGATAACCTTGTCCGCCACAAAGGCCTTCTATGCTCTTCAACCCATTATGGCCTGCACTGCTCCCCTGTAATTTAAGTCGCAGTTTACCTAATGGTAAAGCCAGGTCGTCTACAATCACAAGGACATTTTCAAGCGGAATGCGTAGCTCCTGCATGTAGTAATTCACAGCTTTCCCACTTAAGTTCATATAAGTGGTGGGCTTAATAACATGTAGTTTCCTACCCTTATAACCAACCTCAGCATAATAAGCGAGGCGGGTATTAGTAAACGTTCCCTCCTGGTGCTTTACCAGCTCGTCTGCAATCATAAAACCAATGTTATGGCGGGTATACGCATATTCAGGGCCAATGTTCCCTAAACCAACAATTAAGTACTTCATCTTGTCACAAATATAATTTAATTTTTAAACCGTTGCAGCACAAAAAAAGCAGCACCGGTTAGGTGCTGCTTTTTGTATTCATCTGCTAAGCAAAAATTATTTTTTACCAGCTGCTTGTTCTGCTTGTTTTAAAGCTCTTGACATACCAACAGAAACGATAGTATCTTCACCAGTGTTAGTGATGGTGTAGCTACCTTTTGCAAGATCACGTACACGGAATAAGTTACCAACTTCTAATTTAGCAATGCTAACTTCAACTGTTTGAGGCATATCTTTAGGGAATGCTCTAACACGAAGTTTACGTAATTTTTGAACCAATTTACCACCCATTTTAACACCTGGAGAAGTACCGGTTAATTTAACAGGGATTTCCATTAAGATTTCTTTGTCATCAAATAACTGAAGAAAATCTACGTGTAACAATACATCTGTTAATGGATGAAATTGTAATTCTTTAATGATAGCTTTTACTTTGCTACCGTTAACTTCAATTTCAACAAAGTTTGCTTCTGGAGTGTAAATAGCATCCTTTAAATCGGTGATTAATAATGCAAAGTGAACTTGCTCTTTACCACCATACAATACTGCAGGAACTTTACCTTCATAGCGAAGCTCTTTAGCATCGCGTTTCCCTACGTTCTCTCTTGGAGAACCGCTAATTGCGATTGTTTTCATTTTATATTTATTTTATTTATTAAAATTCTTAAACATTAAACAGGTCGCTGATAGAACCATGTTCGTTTACATTAGCAATTGCTTTTGCAAACAATGGCGCTGTACTCAACACCCTGATTTTCGAGCTTTCCTGTTTTAAAGGAATCGTATCAGTAACGATCAACTCAGTAAGCATTGAATTCTCAATGGTTTCATAAGCTTTTCCAGACAACACAGGATGCGTACAAACGGCTCTTACACTGTTCGCGCCTTTTTCCATAATCAAGGCAGCAGCTTTAGCCAACGTACCTGCTGTATCACAAATATCGTCCATCAAAACAACATCCTGCCCTACTACATCACCGATGATAGACATGGATTCAATTTCATTTGCGCGTTTACGACGTTTATCGCAAATCACAACCTCTGCATTAAAGAACTTAGCAAAAGTACGTGCACGATAAGAACCTCCCATATCAGGCGAAGCAATAATCAGATTTTCCAGTCCTAAACTTTTAATGTAAGGAACAAAAATCACTGAACCATCCAGGTGATCAACAGGAATATCAAAAAATCCTTGTATCTGCGCTGCATGAAGATCCATAGTCATGATACGGTGTATACCAGCCGATTTCAACAGATTAGCTACCAGTTTAGCACCAATGGCTACCCTAGGTTTATCTTTTCTGTCTTGTCTTGCCAAACCATAATAAGGAACAACTGCAGTAATGTAATGCGCTGAAGCACGCTTAGCGGCATCAACCATTAACAACAATTCCATTAAATTATCTGAAGGCTGGTAAGTAGATTGTATCAGGAAAACATCACAACCACGTACTGTTTCGTCATATGAAGGCTGAAACTCACCGTCGCTAAACCTATTTAAAGTTACATCGCCAAGTGGTTTGCCGTATTGTTCGGCAATTCTTTTTGCTAATTCTTTTGTACCTGTTCCGGCAAAAAGTTTAACTGGGTTAAATTGCAATGGCATGATTGAAGTGTATCAATGCTGGTTAAAAAAAATCGGATTGTGAATTAACCACAATCCGAATATTATTAGTTGCCCGACCAGGATTCGAACCTAGACAAACGGTACCAAAAACCGTTGTACTACCTTTATACTATCGGGCAATCTTTCCCTTTTAAAGAAACTAAATAATGTCTCTCTGATTGGGAATGCAAATGTAAGCACATTTTTCAACTTTGCAAATACTAGCGCAAAAAAAATCAAAATAATTTTAGCTTTTTTATTTGACCTCGTTGAAACTTTCAGAAAATTAAGCAATTACAGTCATCAAAAAAATAAAAAAAATCTCCGCAAACGCCTGCATTTCAAAAAAGCCACAATCGCTCCACAAAATCCTTTTATAGTACTGCTCAAAGTGCATGGCAAATCCAGCACCAACTAATAGATACCAGCACCCTAATCTTAAAAAATGTTAAACTCAACTTAACTTTGCGCTATTATCAATCTTATTCTTTATTTTCGGCTGCATTTTAATCGCCTCTATAACACATTAACTATTCAATAAAAAATGAATTATTCAAAAATTAATAATCTTACCGGATGGCTTTGCTTTCTTATTGCCACTGTAACTTATATTTTAACATTAGAGCCATCAGTAAGTTTTTGGGATTGTGGTGAGTTCATCGCCTCAGCTTTTAAAATGCAGGTTGTACACCAACCGGGCGCTCCTTTATTCTTAATGATCCAACGCTTCTTCTCTATTTTTGCCTTAGGCGATACGGACAAGATTGCTTACTTCATGAACGTAGGATCGGCGATTGCCAGTGCAGCCACTATATTATTCTTATTCTGGACCATCACTGCCTTAGCTAAGAAAATCCTGGTTAAAGAAAACGAAGAAGTATCAAAATCTAATCTGATCTCTATTATGGGTGCGGGTGCTGTTGGTGCATTAGCCTATACTTTTTCTGATAGTTTCTGGTTCTCTGCAGTCGAATCTGAAGTATATGCTTTATCTTCTCTGTTTACTGCCATCGTATTTTGGGCTATTTTAAAATGGGAAGCGAAAGCAAATGAGCCAGGTGCCGACAGATGGTTACTTTTCATCGCTTACATCATGGGTTTATCAATAGGTATCCACTTATTGAACCTACTAACCATTCCAGCCATCGCTTTTGTTTATTACTTCAAAAAAACTCAAAAACCAACTACTGCCGGTATTATTAAAACGGGTGCTATAGGTGTTCTTATTCTTGCTATCATCCAATACGGTATCATTCAATACCTGGTTTCATTTGGTGCCTATTTCGATTTATTCTTCGTTAATACATTAGGACTAGGTTTTGGCTCGGGTGTTTTATTCTTTGCCATATTATTAATAGGTGCCTTTGTATGGGGAATCCGTTATTCTATCCAACACCAGAAGAAAATTTTAAACCTCGCATTGCTATCAACCGTACTCATCATATTCGGTTATTGCTCATTTGCTATGATCATTATCCGTGCAAAAGCAAACCCAAACCTAAACAACAGTGATCCTGAAAATGCTTTTTCATTCCTTAGCTACCTGAACAGGGAGCAATATGGCGACAGACCTCTATTGTTTGGTCCTAACTATAACTCACAAAAAGTTAACCTTACACAAGGAAAGACTTTATACAGAAAAGGCGAAGAGAAATATGAGGTTGCCGGTAAAAAAACGGACTATGAGTACGACAGAACTACTCCTTTCCCAAGGATGTATAGTGATGATGCACGACACGTAGGTTACTATAAAGATATCATGGGTTTTGATGAAGGGCATTTCCCTGGTTTATTTGACAATATCGGCTTCCTATTCAGATATCAGGTAGGACAGATGTACATGCGTTACTTCATGTGGAACTTTGTGGGACGTCAGAATGATGATCAGGGACAAGGAAGCTTATATGAAGGGCAGTGGCTAAGTGGTGTTAAACCTATCGACGCAATCATGCTCGGCGACCAAAAGAACCTTCCGCCTTCGATCGTAGACAGCAATGCTTATAATCGTTTCTTCTTCCTTCCGCTTATCCTTGGTTTAATGGGTGCGATCTGGCATTTCAAACGTAATCAAAAGGATGCAGGTATTGTAGCTTTATTGTTTTTCTTTACCGGTCTGGCTATCGTGCTTTACCTTAACCAGAAGCCAATGGAGCCTCGTGAAAGGGATTATGCTTATGCAGGCTCTTTCTATGCCTTTGCCATTTGGATAGGCCTAGGTGTATTGGCAATCCGCGAGTGGTTGTTTAAAAAGATTACACCTGCAACAGGCGCTGTTTTAGCCACTGTAACAGGTTTATTTGCTGCTCCGGTGATCATGGCTGCACAGGGATGGGATGATCACGATCGTTCAAGCAAAATGGTTGCACATGACATTGCGGTAGATTACCTGCAGTCTTGCGCACCTAACGCCATTCTCTTTACCTATGGTGATAACGATACCTACCCATTATGGTACGCTCAGGAAGTAGAAAATATCAGACCAGATATTAAGTTGGTTAACTTAAGTTTATTTGATACAGACTGGTACATCAATGGATTGAAGCGTGTAACCAACCAATCAGCCCCCCTACCTATATCGATGAAACCTTCTCAATATGTGCAAGGCGTTAGAGATGTAATGTATTACCAGGATTATAAAATTGCTGGTTCCGTAGAATTAAGTAATATACTTGCTATCCTGCTATCTGAAAACGAAGAGGACAAACTACCATTACAAGATGGAACAAGGGAGAACTTTATTCCTACCAAGAACTTTAAGCTAACAGTAAATAAAGCTGATGTAATTAAAAATGGTGTGGTAAGTGTTGCTGATTCAAGCAAAATTGCTCCGTCTCTGGAATGGACTTTTAACAAAAACTATGTAACCAAAGGTACATTGGCCTTCTTTGATATCCTGGTACATAACGACTGGAAAAGACCTATTTATTTTGCGAGCACCGTACCTTCCGATCAATATAATGGTTTAGATAACTACCTGTATAACGAAGGTCTGGCTTTACGGTTACTCCCTTTAAAAGCAGATACTTCTGCAAACAAACCTGAACTGATCAATACGCCTGCTCTTTACAAAAACGTAATGGACAAGTTTGTTTGGGGTAATATCAAAAATGCAAAATATCTTGATCCTCAATCATCAGATGACATTTCTATCTTCACCAATGTATTTAACAATACCATTTCAGGCTTAATCAAAGCCGGAAAAATCGAAGACGCAAAGAAAGCTGTAAACAAGTATTACGAAGTAATGCCTGAGAAATTCTACGGAATGCGTTCAATGATGGGAACCTATTTCATGGCAGAGAATCTTTATGCACTTGGTGATATCCAAAGGGCAAATGCTTTAATTGAGAAATCTGCTGCTTATATACAAAAGGAACTTACTTACCTGGCAGATGTTTCTGAGAGCAAGCGTAGGTTTATTGGTGGACAAAACGTTCAGTTAGGTTTATCTTTCCTTAACCAAATGTCTAAGACTGCAGAACAGCATCAGCAAACAAAACTGAGTGAGCGCTTAAATCAACAGTTCCAGGGACTGGAAGGAAGGTTCTCTATGTACTTTGCTCAAGAATAGGAAAGCTCGCATTCTATTCTCCGGCGGCATTAAGTTGGCTCAGAAAAAGAGCCAAATGAACGCTAAGCCGGTTCATAGAACACTCGCTTTCCCCTTAAAAAATACAAGCCTGCAAGTTGAACTTGCAGGCTTTTTTTATAATGTAGTCCATTATTGTGTATAACCCGTACCGAACGAGATACTATACCGTTTCTAGAGTGGCTCTTCACATGATAAGCAATTCTTCACGCTCTGCTCACTCTTCCTTGAGCACAAACAGATACCTTTTGCGAAGAAACATTTAGAATGTGTAAACTATGTAAAGAGCATGCCTTAACTGAAATAAAGCGAGTATGCTATGAACCTGGAGATTAGAATACTCTTACCCATTATTACAAAAAAAGAAAGGCCTGTAACTTGAAATTACAGGCCTTCTATATATTGCAGTACTTTGAGTATAAAGCGAGTGTTCGATGAACCGGCTTAGCATTCTTTCGAGCTTCTTCAGCGAGAATTAATGCCGCCGGAGAATAGAATGCGAACTTTAACCTTCGTTGACAACCCCCATCGCACAGAACTTATCAATTCTGGTGGCGATCATCTTCTCAGTATTCTGTTTCTTTAATTCTTTAAGATCCTTTATGATCTGCTCTTTAACAGTCTGCGCCATCAATTCAGGATTTTGATGTGCACCGCCTAGTGGCTCTTTAATGATTCCATCGATAAGTTTGTTTTTAAACATATCATCAGAAGTCAGCTTTAAGCATTCCGCTGCACGCTCTTTGTAGTCCCAGCTGCGCCATAAAATAGACGAGCACGACTCAGGAGAAATTACAGAGTACCAGGTATGCTCCAGCATATATACTTTATCACCAATACCAATTCCTAATGCACCACCTGATGCACCTTCGCCCACTACAAAGCAAACAATAGGAACTTTTAGTACTGACATTTCCAGCAAATTGCGGGCAATAGCCTCTCCTTGTCCACGTTCTTCAGCTTCAAGACCAGGGTAAGCACCCATGGTATCAATAAAAGAAATAACCGGCTTATTGAATTTCTCAGCCAGACGCATTAAACGCAGGGCTTTTCTATAACCTTCAGGATTGGCCATACCGAAATTACGGTATTGTCTCTCTTTAGTATTTTTACCTTTTTGATGACCAATGATCATTACAGTCTCGCCATTTATCGTAGCAAAACCACCAATGATTGCTTTATCGTCTTTAACTGTTCTGTCGCCGTGCATCTCGATGAAATCATCGCAGATCATGCTGATGTAGTCCAGAGTTTGTGGACGCTCGGCATGACGAGACATTTGAACTTTTTGCCAACCTGTAAGGTTGTTATATAGTGACTGCTGGGTAGTCTCCAGCTTTTGTTCAAGCTCAGTTAAGGTAGCAGACATATCTACTTTGGTTTTATCGGCAACCTGTTTAACCTTCTCAATTTGCTGGGCTAGCTCAGCAATAGGCTTTTCAAAATCAAATGATGTTTTTATCTGTTCCATAATCGGGCTGTAAAAATAGACATTTTATTTTAAAAACGTTATTTATTTCATCCGCCGTTAAGTGGCATACGACTGTAGATGTGGTATTCACCAGCCGCCAGTGTTTTGGTGTACATCGTACTATTCAAGGTCATCTGACTTCCTGTTGAAGCATCATACCAAATTCCTGATGCACCAAAATCTACATTGGTATCCTTACTGCTTACATCGAAATTACCGATCACGACTACTGTGTTCGTCCCTTCAGTTAGTTTGATGTACTTAATGCCAGCTGTCAGATTATATATTGCATCAGTAGCATTAAAAATGCTGTTCTTCTTTTTCATATTGATGAATTTTGCATACGCATCATACAATGCCTTACGTTCTGTCTGCTGAAAATACTCCCAGTGTATAGGCTTATTGCCAGTCCTCCCGTTATAGTTTATGCTAACATCATAACCAAGTTCTTCAAACTGCCAGATCATTTTTGGTCCCGGTACTGCAAAAAGAAAGGCCGCAGCCATTTCTTCCCGTTTCAAAGCTACAGCCAGATCTTTCACGCTATATGAACCCGTTGCATTTCCGTAATTAAGGTTTTTATACATCGTACGTTCCTCATCATGGCTCTCAATAAAATTAATCAGGTTTTCGGACCTGGTAAAACCATGCCGGGTGAAAAAGGCCCATGAAAAATCTGAGTTAGCAGACCAGCCCATCGTAGCCTCATTCATATTTACATTCAAGCCATTCCAAAGCATCATACCTTCATCCGCCAACACCTTTTCTTCTGCGGCATCAGCAAAATGCTCCAGAATTAAATAGAAATTATTGGCATCAATACTTTTAATATAATTATTGTAATCCTTCCATATAGCCACACGACTTGCATCATAGGCACTAAAAGAAGCATCATCGCTGGATCCTTTTTGTGTAAATCCCTTAGAAAGATCGAAACGGAATCCGTCAATTTTATATTCTTGCATCCAAAATTTCATCACATTTTTGGCAAAGACTTTTGTTGCTGCACTTTCATGATTAAAATCATAACCTACATTATAAGGATGAATATTCGAATTTGTGTTAAACCACGGACTGATGGCTAAAGGTTTACCCGAAGGCTGATCGAAATAGAGCTGTACCAGAGGCGACTGACCAAAAGAGTGATTCAATACCATATCCAAAATAACAGCAAGCCCTTTGCCATGACACTCATCAATAAAATTCTGTAGTGCCGTTTTCGTACCGTAATATTTATCTGGCGCAAAATAGAAGGAAGGATTATAGCCCCAACTTAGGTTTCCTTCAAATTCATTTACAGGCATTAATTCAATGGCATTGACGCCCAAACCAACCAGGTAATCCAGCTTTTGTAAAGTAGAGGAATAATTATGCTCGACTGTGAAATCCCTGATCAGCAACTCATAAATTACCAGGTTGTTTTTTGCCGGTCTTGTAAACCCACTCGTGCTCTTCCAGGTATAAGTAGGCTGGTTAGCCTGCATTACACTTACTATTCCCGTAGTTTTACCTGTCGGATAAGCCTTCAACCCCGGATAAGTTGTCTGATCAATATAACTATCATTAAGCTGATCCAGGATCTTTTCGCAATATGGATCAGCAACTTTGAGATTGTCATCCACCAAAAACTGGTAAGCATATGCTATGCTGGGGTTTAAATTATCAATCTGAACCCACCATATATTTCCATCTGCGGTATTTTTCATAGCAGTAGGCTGCCAGTCATTAAATTCACCAATTAAGGCTACCGATTTTTTGTATGGTGCATATAGGGTAACAATTGCCGAGGCCCCATTATTTATAAACACAACACCATCTTTTGCAGCAGCGGGCAAGGATGGTATCGCGTCAACCGGAATTACCGGTGTCACGGGTGTAACCGGGCCCGCAGACTCTGGACTAACCTTTCCTTTTTTGCATGCGGTGGCCAATACCGATAAAATCAGTACCACCAGGTAAATCCTTTTCATTAGCTTATCGTTTAAATTCTACTGATCTCGTCCTTCTATAGCAAGTCTATCCGCTAAAACCTGATCTGTCTTTCGTGGTTCCTTTATAAAAACATAACAAATGACTGCCGCAATTATCATTAATCCCCCACCCAACTGCACAGCTAAAAGTCTGTCATTATTCAATACTTCCCGCATCAGCCAACCAAAGCCTAGTGAGGCAATGATTTCTGGCAATACAATAAAGAAGTTAAATATGCCCATGTAAATACCAATTTTGGCCTTAGGCAAGGAACCACTCAACATGGCATAAGGCATAGATAGGATACTTGCCCATGCTACCCCTACTCCGGTCATACATAAATAAAGCATATTTTTATCCTGTACCCATGCAACACTGATTAGGCCAAAAGCACCACATAACAAACACAATGCATGCGTTGTTTTACGGCCGAGTCTATCAGCTATTTTAGGTAAAACCAATGCAAACAAAAAGGTAACAACACTGTAATAAGCCAGCGTTAAACTACCAAAATCAGCGCCATGAGCATATACAGGATCGCTGGCATCTTTACCTCCAAATACGTTAACGGCAACTGCAGTAGTATAATAGAACCACATTAAAAATAAGCCCGGCCAGGTAAAGAACTGAACCAACGAAACAATCTGCATTCTTTTGGGCATATTCATAAGCGAATGCCAGATTTCTTTAGCACCGGCACCAAAACCTCTATTGCTTTCCAGCACCTTTTCTTTAAAATCTACATCGGAAGGGGGATATTCTTTGGTTGTAAAAACAGTATACAAAACCGCAGCCAGGAAAAAGAATGCGCCTATATAAAAAGAGTACTTAACATTTTCAGGAATACTTCCCTGGGCAGCGGTATTACTTAAGTGAAAAACATTGTTCATCAACCAGGGCAGGGCGGATGCAATACTTCCTCCAAGTCCGATCATCATACTCTGCATAATGAAGCCCCTGTTTACCTGCGAATCTGGTAATTTATCAGTCACAAAGGCTCTGAAAGGCTCCATAGCTACATTACCAGCAACGTCTAATATCCATAGAAGGCCAGCAGCCATCCACAATGCACTGCTATGTGGCATAAATAGAAGAGCGATTGAGCTGATAATGGCACCAATCATAAAGTAAGGCCTTCTTCTACCCCACCTTGGGTGCCATGTACGATCGCTCAGATAACCAATTATTGGCTGAACAAGCAAACCAGTTAAAGGAGCAGCTAAAAACAATAAGGGAACCTGATCAGGATTAGCACCCAGGTTTTCATAAATACGTCCCATATTGGCACGTTGTAAATCCCAACCAAACTGAATGCCGAAAAAACCGACGCTCATGTTGATGATCTGGACTAAACTTAGCTTTGGATTTTCGGTTAATGTTTTTAAGCTCATTTATTCTAAAATTCTATAATCTGTGCAGAAATGGGTGCTACTTTTACGGGAATACTAATACCGGCAGAGATATTTAACTTTTTATCGGTCAGCAATTCAGTAGCCGGCACTGATGCTTTTATTTTTACCACCTCCTCAGGAAGGCTAATGCTGGCTTCTAAGGTTTGTGCGCGGTCAAAATTTACGATGATCAGCAAGCGTTGCTTCGCCGTATACCGGATATAACCATACATCCTGTTGTTCATATTACCCGACACTGGAATTTCGTAAATCCTTCCGTCTTTTATGGCATCAGAACTTGTCGCAATACGCATCAGTTTTATATAAAAATCACGGAGGCTTTTCTGCCCTTTACTTAATAAAGTACCATCAAAAGCTCCATTATTCATCCATTTTTGGTGCTCAGGTACACCCCAGTAATCAAATATCGTGGTCCGGTTATCCTCTCCCCCGAACCCTTCTACTCCTTTTCCGGGTTCACCAACCTCCTGACCAAAATACAACATCACAGGGCCGCCAGATAAAGTAGCGGAAACCACCATAGCTGGAATCGAATACAAAGGGTCACCGGCAAAACCCGCAGAGGCAATCCGTTCCTCATCATGATTCTCAAGGAAACGTAACATGCGATCTCCAAATCCCGCTGTTTCTTGCTGCCATACTTTACTGATTTCTTTTACATTCGCATTGGATTCATTTCTAATCAACCTTTTTAAACCATCATATAAACCCACTTTGTCATATAAATAATCAAAATGTCCCCTGTTCAAGTAAGTAGCATAAGCCGCAGAATTGTAAGCTTCGCCAATAAATATCAATGAAGGGTATTTTGATTTTATTTCAGGAATTACCCATTCCCAGAACTCCACAGGAACCATTTCTGCCATATCACAGCGGAAACCATCTATTCCTTTTGAAGCCCAGTAAAGTAAAATATCACGCATTTTTAACCATACCGGCGGTTTAGGGTCAAAGTGATTTTTCTCTCCATTTGCATAGTCCACCCCATAGTTTAGCTTTACAGTTTCATACCAGTCATTTTCTGATGGACTTTTGGAGAAAACATTGTTACCCGTAGCCTTTGCCGGGAATTCAGCAAATTTTAAATCTCTCAAATCAGACAAAGGATCATTTTTGCCTGGCTTTCCTGGAACTACAAATTGTTGATCAGGGATATAATAATAATCATTGCTTGCACTAAAGCCTTTTGTTGCATCATCTTTCAAACCAAAATCTTCCAGCCCCTCTGGCTTAAAACGGGAATGATAATTTCTAGCTACATGATTCGGTACAAAATCAATAATTACTTTCATTCCCTTTTCATGGGTTCTTGCAAGCAAAGCCTCGAATTCGTCCATTCTGCGACTAACATCTACAGCCAGATCGGGGTCAACATCATAATAATCCCTGATGGCATAAGGCGACCCCGCCCGTCCTTTTACTACATCGGCATCATCGGGTTTAATTCCAAAAGCACTATAATCTGTCAGACTTGCATGCGCAATAATCCCGGTATACCAAACATACGTTACCCCAAGTTCCTTAATCCCATCCAATGCTTTCAGACTAATATCATTAAACTTACCGCTTCCGTTCTGTTCAATGGTGCCATAGGTGATATTATTAGCTTGCTTGTTGCCAAACAATCGTGGCAACAACTGATAAATAACTGGTTTCTTTTGCGCCAGAATTGTATCCTGGCTACAAATAATAGTCAATACAATCAAAGTGATATTTCTTAAGCGCGTTATCATGCCAATTGCTTTTTATAATCAATCACCTTTTCCCCGGGAGGCACATTATAAAGCTGATTAAATATACTTATTTCCAGTGCGCCAGCAGAATTATTTAATATCCAAACCTGGGTAGCGGTAATTTTCACTTTGAGCTGAACACCCCTGAACCCGATACTAAACGAGAAGGCGTTCCAGGCTTTAGGCAAGAAAGGACTAAAACTAAGCTGATGGTTACGAACCCTCATACCTGCAAATCCTTCAACGATACTCATCCATGTACCTGCCATAGACGTAATGTGCAGTCCATCTTCTGTATCATTATTGTAATCATCCAGATCCAGGCGGGCAGTACGCAGGTAAAACTCATAAGCCTTCTCTTCATCACTTAGCTTAGCTGCCAGGATGCTGTGTACGCAGGGCGATAAAGAACTTTCATGAACAGTTCTGCTTTCATAAAAAACAAAGTTCTTTCTAAGCGTTTCCAGATCATATTCATCCTCAAAAAAATACATCCCCTGTAACACGTCTGCTTGTTTAATAAAGCAAGAGCGAAGAATCCTGTCCCAACTCCATTTCTGATTTAAAGGTCTATCCTGGGCAGGCAGATCTTTAACCAAAATCTGTTCTTTATCCATAAAGCCGTCCTGCTGTAAAAACACGCCCTCCTTTTCATCATATGGATAATACATTTGGTTAACAATAGCTGTCCAATCTTCAAACTCTGATTGTTCTCTAAGCTTTGTCTTTTCCAGTATTGCATTATACTTTTCCGGCTCCTGTAGTTTAACAACAGAGGCTGCTTCGATAGTATATTTTAAACACCATGCGGCAAGCTTATTGGTATACCAGTTGTTGTTAATGTTATTCTCGTACTCGTTAGGACCGGTTACGCCCAACATGACATATTTTTGTTTGTCTGCGCTCCAGTTCACCCTTTGTTTCCAGAAACGTGCAATACCAATAAGTACTTCTAAGCCATATTGCGCCAGGTAATTTTCATCACCTGTATAACGGGTGTAATTGTATATAGCAAAAGCGATGGCACCATTTCTATGGATCTCCTCAAAAGTGATTTCCCATTCATTATGACATTCTTCACCATTCATGGTTACCATTGGGTATAAAGCTGCGCCCGTTTTAAAGCCTAATTTCTCTGCATTTTCAATAGCCTTATCCAGCTGTTTATAACGATATACCAGTAAGTTTTTCGCTACTATTTCCGGAGCTGTTGATAGATAAAAAGGTATACAATAAGCCTCGGTATCCCAATAAGTAGAGCCTCCGTACTTCTCACCGGTAAAGCCTTTTGGTCCAATATTCAAACGGGCATCCTTACCTGTATAAGTTTGATTAAGTTGGAAAATATTGAAGCGAATGGCCTGTTGCGCCTTAACGTCACCTTCTATAATGATATCACTTTCCTTCCATTTCATTGCCCAGGCCTCCGTTTGTGCTTTTAGCAATTGATCAAAGCCTTGTACGACGGCCCTTTCTACTTTTACTTTAGCAGTAAATAGTAACTCTTCCTTGTCATAATTCTGAGAGGAAAGATTTGCAGCAATTTTATAAATATGAACAGCACTACCTTGTTTTGCATGAATTACAGCACTTTTCCCAACATACTTTTCTTTGGAAACAGGTTTCAAATTCTGTTTTATATCATTATAAATTATCGTAGTATGGCTTGCTGTACAAACATCAAATTCCGTCTTTTTAGTACGTAATACCAGGTAATCCGTATCCTCTCCCTGTTCCTTTTTTATTTCAGTCCAGAATTTCTCCTCATAATTGGCATCCTGATTCCTAACATCCCCGTCGATAAATGAGGTTATATTGATATTCCCATCAAAATTAACCGCGGTTATTTTATAGTGTAAAGCTGCCAACTCATCTTCAGCAATGCTGCAGAAACGAATGGCCTCGACCTGGATAATCTTACCACTTTTTAATTCGGCAGTGAAAATCCGGCTCAACGTGCCCTCCTTCATGTTTAATACCCGTTTAAAATTGCTTACTTTACAAGTAAAAAGATCCAGTAATCCCCCCTCAATATCGATTTCCAGACCTATCCAGTTAGCCGCATTCAGCACTTTGGCAAAATATTCCGGGTATCCATTCTTCCACCATCCCACACGGGTTTTGTCGGGATAATACACTCCGGCAACATAATTCCCCTGGAGAGTTTCACCAGAATAAGTTTCTTCAAAATTAGCCCGTTGCCCCATACGACCATTGCCAATACTGAACAAACTTTCCGATATTTTATTCAAATGAGGATCAAAATCTTCCTCAATAATATTCCACTCGTCTGCTTTTATGTAATTCTTCATCTTTATTCTGCTCTAGTATACTTACCGGCTAACCAGTTCGTGTACATTATCCTTTTTCTGTTTCCTGATTTTTTAATGCCAAGAGTTCGGCAATTGTGATTTCTGAGAGATCTTTAATTACGAGCTGCGCACCTGGCAAATTTTCGGTTTCACCAACCCCTACAACATACATTCCTGCGGCAATTGCTGCCTGTACACCTGCCAGGGCATCTTCAAAAACTACGCAATCCTTATTTGTTGCACCAAGCAGTTCGGCCGCTTTCACAAATACTTCCGGATCCGGCTTAGAGGTAGTTACTTCATTTCCATCTACAATAGCATCAAAAAAATGAGTCAGGCCGGTTCGCTTTAAAATAAGTGCCGAATTTTTACTTGCAGAGCCAAGCGCTATTTTAGCTCCTATTGCCTTTAAATTCTCTAATATTTTTAAAGATCCCGGTAACAATTCGTCAGTAGTCATTTTACTGATCATCGCCACATACCAGGAGTTTTTAAGCGAAGCGAGTGCTTCTCTTTCTGCTTCAGACTTTTCTATACCACCCCACTTCAAAATCATATCCAATGAACGCATACGGCTCACACCTTTCAGCTGTTCATTTTGTGCATATGTAAAATCAAAACCTAATGAATTAGCCAGTTGCTTCCAAGCCTGGTAATGGTATACAGCTGTATCAACCAAAACTCCATCAAGGTCAAATATGCAGGCTATATGTTGTGTTTTATTGTTCATTTAATTGAGTTCAAGTACTAATGTTGTTTTTGCAGGTACAGCAATAGTTTTTATTGTATTTAGTTTTTCGCCACTGATAACATTGGTTGCCGATGATACATTTACCATACGCTCAGCAAACCTTGATGTCTCCAGATTTTTTGCTGTATCATCAGCATTTACGATAACCATTACGGTTTTACCACGATCACTATCCACGGTACCTTCAGGTTGATACCTAAAATAAGTATACATGTCATTTTCAGGAACAAACTGCATCAGCTTACCAGTTTGCAAAGCCGGATTATTCTTACGGTAATTGGCTAGTGTTTTAACGAAATTGAAAGCTTCATTCTCTTTTGGGGTACGTCCTGCAGCCGTAAACTTATCCGATTTGTCTGCCGGCCAGCCACCAGAAAAATCGGAACGCACCAAACCATCAGGATTAGAGTAGTTCTTCATCAGAATCTCCGTACCATAATACAATTGGGGTATACCGCGCATCGTTAACAGCAAAGCCATACCTGATTTATATTTATCTATATCCTCGTTTACCATGGAATAAAAACGACTCATATCATGGTTATCCATAAAAATAACGTTGCGGTTTGCATCCTGATAAAGGAAGTCCTGCGCTACGGTAGCGTACAATCTGAAAATTCCATCTGTCCAGCCCGACTTACCATTCAATGCTTCATAAATAGCATTCTTAATAACGGCATCGGTAATTCCCGGTAGTTCAGTATCAAAACCACGACTTACAGTATTGCCACCAGTAAAGTAAGCCTGTGCAGCTGCAGTATGCACCAGTGTTTCTCCGAAAATAGACAGTGTAGGAAACTCAGCCTTTATCTTTTGCGCCCAATCCTTCATATAATCAGGATCGTTATATGGGTAAGTATCCAGTCTTAAGCCATCAATACCCGCATACTCCACCCACCAGATGTGGTTTTGAGTAATGTAGTTCTGTACAAAAGGATTTCTATGATTAAAATCGGGCATACTTGGTACAAACCATCCATCCAGCATTTTCTTCTTATCAGCTTCTGAAGTATGAGGATCCATAACAGGTTCATCTCTATAGCTGGTTTGTGTATACGCGGGCCATTGGTTTACCCAATCTTTCATAGGCAAATCCGTATAAAACCAATGTCCCGTCCCCATGTGGTTGTGCACAATATCCTTTACAATCTTTAAACCTTTTTCATGTGCTTTATCTACATAAGTCTTATAAAGCGCCAGTGTGCCATAACGAGGATCTATCTTATAATGATCTGTTGCTGCATAGCCGTGATACGAAACAAGCGGCATATCATTTTCAATTTCAGGTGTTATCCAAATGGATGTTACACCAAGATCTTTGAGATAATCTAATTTATTTATGAGGCCCTGAATATCCCCACCATGGCGGTAATACATCGAATCGCGATTTAGCTTGGTTTCACGCATTCCTTTTACCACGTCATTTTTAGGATCGCCGTTTGCAAAACGGTCTGGCATCAACAGATAAATCAGGTCTTTATTTGTTACACCTTGTATACGTGTTGGACTGCTCTCCCTGTTTTTCAGTTCATAGGTATACTGTAGTTTTCTTTTTCCACCCTGCACAAACTCAATTGGAAATTTTCCTGCCTTTGCATCCGCAGCAATTTCAAGGTCGAGGAAAAGGTAATTTGGACTTTCTACTTTATTTACCTTTATCAGCTTAACACCTGGATAGCTTAACTGCACATCCGTTGATGCAATATTGGCGCCATGCACCAATAACTGTAGTTTGGGGTTACTCATCCCTGCCCACCAAAACATCGGTTCTATACGTTCCAGTTTTTGGGCATTTACCAAGCCACTTAAAAGGGTAAAAAATAATACAATAAATAGTTTTCTCATGTTAAATGGGGTTACGCGCTTTTTATTTGAACAATGTCCATGCAGCATCAGGAACAGTAATGCTGACCCAGAATATTCCAGGCCGGCATTACATTAGTTTTATCCGTTTATTTATTATAGAAAATAAAATCTCCAGTCAAATCGTTGAACTGTATCTTATAAGTACCGGGTTTTACGCTAAGATTTTCGCCGTTCATTACAGCCTTTCCATATTTTCCATTTACATTGGCTAACACCGGACCCCAATTCACATCCCAGCCGGTAGCAATCCTAAATTTCATTCCGGTATTTGCTGCGATGGTTTGCGTAATTGTCCAAATGTGTGGATTAAAGGTCGTTTTACTCATAGCAGTAATATCGCCCCATCCGTTAAAGTCCCCAATAATTCCAATTGAATTATAGCTCGTTGCTGCTGTGGCATCATATGGAGTGATGGAGAAAGTCAGTGCATTGATATTGATTTTTACCGTATAGTAGCCTGATTGAGCTACTTTATAGGTGTCTGGATCAGGATCAGATCCTTTAGCTTTCAGCTTAACACCGTTACTACCATCGTTGCCGTATTGTGTTTCCCAACTGCCAACAACGGTAATAAATTTAAACTCACCTGCATTTAAGTAACCGGTATAAATGTAACTACCTCTATTTGTTTCATCACGATACATATAAGTTGGATTACCATTGTCCCAGGCAAATTCAGAAGCACTACCTACCATAAACAGGTTTACATCCCTAAGGATAGAAACATCATTGGTATAGTCAGAGAACTTGATAAATGTGCCAGAAGTTGCCTCAACGCTCCATTTTAAGGTAGCAATGGTCGACTGATCAGCTAAACCTGCAGTGGTCAAAGCAGCATCAAAATTTTTATAAGTTACATTTAGGTTAGAATCCAGTCCGCTATTGTTTGAAGTTAACTCAAATAATGGAGTTTCAAAGCTCCCACCAGGTTTGATAAATTTAACTTTGTAAGTCACATTTGCACCGGCCTTTCCAGCAAAAGATTTTTGCCATTTAAAATTAAGTGTTTGTTCCGTTAATATTGGGTTGATGGTGATCACATTAGCACTGGAAACAGGGCCGTATAATATAAAGTTTGATACCCCATCGCCAAATCTGGTTACTGAGATGTTAAAGGTATCGCCATTCACTTTTACCGTACCATTATCAGCAACAATGCGCCATACTAACTCTGCTTTTGCACCATCGGCAATACCTTTTGCTTTCAATGCATCGTCAAGTTGTTTCTGCGTCAAAGTAAGTGTTGTGGCTTTACCACCATTATCTGATGCAAATTCGAGAATCGGTTGATCAATTGACCCTGTTTTTAAAGCAACTACCCATTTATAAACAGGTGTGGTGCTTACCCCTGGCTTGGCCGCAGTCCAACTAATCACTATAGTTTTACCTGGTGTGGCCGAGTTGAGTGCCAACATTGTATTGTTAGCTGGTGCAGTTGCAGTAAAAGCGCCTAATGCCTCTCCCTTTGATGCATCGTCAAAAGTTGTTTTCTTACATCCAAAAGCAATTGCTACAAATGCAAGAAGCGTGTATAATATTTTGTATTTCATCACCTTAAGATTAATTGAATACTGTGTAAACCACTTCAGTTACAGGACCGTTCGTTGTTACATCAAGTCCATTTGCATCTTTTACCGTACCGGTAAACTGGTAGCTAAACTTGCCTAGCTTTGTCGCCGCCGGAAAAGTGATTACCCTTTCAGGAATAAAAGAATAAGAGAACAGAATAGCTGATTCCTTTACCGTTACAATGTTCTGTTTTGAACCAACTGGATCTCCTGCCTCGTTGTAAAAGCTTAAACTCACTTTTATATTGGTCATTCTTTGGAGGTTAACATCTGTAGCCAGGTTCTGGTGAAAATACACCGTAGCCATATCTGTATAATCCAATTTTGCTGGGAACAGTCTAAATTGAGATGCAGTGAACACCAATGGATCAAATTTAAACGGTTTATAATCCGGTGTTTGTTTAGATCCATCTTTGGATTTGGCCAGGAAACCGAAGTTGATCAGCTCAGCCGGACTCTGCCCAAACAATGTTGTAGCAGTAAATTTAAAGGTGAATATATTGGTTGCCGTTTTGGTCATTTTAGCATCTTCAGATGAAGCAGCCCACTGTCCATTGGTACTTGCATCCTTGCCTCCACCTACACCATCATTTGAAAAAGCCCATACATAAACATCATTGGCTCCAGCCAATGGCGTACCTGTTACATCCAGTGTAATAGTTACCTCATCTTCTGAAGTAAATGCTGCCGGGCTTAAAGTAACCTTCCCTTGTCCGGATGCCCATATGGCACCAAAACTGCATATGATTAATAACAATATCTTTTTCATGACCGGTCTACTTTTTAGTGAATTCATACTGATAAGAAAGAATGACCTTTCCGTTTAATTTTTTATCTTTTTTGATGATCAGTTTGCCCGATTTCAAACTTATATAAGAGCCTATACTGAGGATATTAACTACTGTCCCATTTTTTAATGAGATGGCAGTTGGGGCTTTTACATTATCTACCGTCCAATTTCCAGAAGTGAGGTCTGTAATTTTAGGTGAATTACCTGAAGTGATGGTAAATGTGGTGGGATTCCCTTGAGCGTCACCCAAAAAAGCAACAGCTAAATCAGTATATGGGTAAACCGCTGTAATGTCGAGCTGCTTATAAGGGAAGCCTTTTGTACTGGCATCCTGATCAATTTGCGTAACTTTTGTTAAACCCCAGTTCCCCTGAATTGACTTTACAATATTTTGTGGTTCACCAATCGGCCCAAAATCTTCAGGCTTGCAGCTCCATATCAAAAGGATACAGATGGCGAATAGGGTATGTTGAATATGTTTCATACGTTTATATCTTAAAGTGTAGAATTAAAAACAGTTGCCTTCCGGGTTGCGCTGAAAATTCAGATTTGTAGCCATTTCTTCTTGTGGAAACTGTAAAATGAAACCCGGGCAGTTCCAAACTGATCCGCGTTTATCTACATTCTCTCCACCTCTTGCGCCTATACGTTTTATTTCCGAAAGTCTGACGCCCTCACCTATAAATTCCAGGTTGCGCTCCAGTCTTGCATTCGTAATGATAAACGCCGCGCTTGAGTTCAGCGGAATAGTTTTAGCACCAGCATAAGCACGGTTCATAATATCGTTCACATCCTTAATAGCCACATCCAGATTGGTGTTACTTTCCGCAGCAGATTCGGCCCTGATCAGTTTTAATTCTGTAAGGTAAACCACAGGAATATTGAACCTGTCCTTATTGTATTTTGTAAGGGCATAAAGACCTGGATATTTAACCCCATCTATAAAAGCTTTTCTAATATCATTAGGTGTATTAACAAGATCAAAAGTGGCCTTTGTAAATCTGATTGTTGGAACAGTAAAGGTCGAGCGCATGTTGTCTCTCAAATGTCCTCCTGCTTCATAAACACCTCTGGTAGAGATAATCTGAAAAACACTTTCCTTAGATAAGCCCTCAGAAAATCGTGTTTCATAGGTAGCATCCAAAAGGTACTTATTAGTAGAAATAACCTGATTGGCGTAGTTGTAAGCATTAGGAAAATCATTCATCTGAAAATACACCTTAGCCAATAACCCTTTGGCCGCCCATTTATCAGCAAATCCGGCATTATTGTCCAGCATTTTAGTTTCGGCTAATTTCAGGTCGGCTATAATCTGATCATACACCTGTTTTACAGTAGATCTGACTTTGGATTCAGCTGTAGCCGTCAATCTGATTGGGATACCAAACTGTGAATTATCCGCATTGAAACCATAAGGCTGCCCAAAAAGCTTTACCAGTTCGAAATGAATCAGGGCTCTGATGAACAGTGCTTGCCCCTCCACATTATCGCGATTAGCCGGGCTAACCTTATCCAGATATTTTAATACCGTATTGGCACGATAAATACCCTGGTACGACTGCGTATACAAATCTCTTTTGTATTCTCCGAAAATGGATGATTTACGCTGGAAAGTCTCTCCAAAATCTCCTGACAACTGGGTTCCATCAAGCTGATCGGCTACCAGTTCGCTCATGATTTTTGTTCTGCCACCAAACATAAAATCTCCACCTACAATCTGATAGGCGCCGGTAAGAATTGTTCTTACGCCTGCTTCATCAGCAAGGGCTTCTTCTTCGGGCAGCTTCGATGCCGGTGGGGAATCCAGGAACTTTTTACATCCTGTTCCTGTACCGGCAAGTACAGCAAGTACAACCACCACTTTTATAATGTTTTTATAATTGAATTTCATCTTCGTAGTTCTAATGGGTCAATAATTAAAATGAGGTAGACAATCCAAATGTTAAACTCTTTTGCTGAGGAGTGGTCAGATAAGTAACATTGGGACTCATATTCCTATCCTGCGCATTGACAAAGTCTCTGGCAATTTCCGGATCACCGCCCGGGTATTTAGAGAAAGTCAGCAGGTTCATTCCTGAGGCAAACATTTTCAAATTATTCAACCGAAGTTTGTTGGCAAAGGTTACTGGAACTGCGTAAGAAAGCGTAACCTCCCTTAGTCTTACAAATGTTGCATCATACAAAAACATGGTGGAATTGTATTGCCATTCACTGGCCAGTCCCGGATAAGTATTGGTATTTAATGTCAATCTTGGGAATCTGGCAATATCTCCAGGCTTTTGCCAGCGGTCTGCAATATCCGTACGCATATTCCAGTCTGTTACCACACCCAACTGGCGTTTGGCTGAACCATCATAAAGATTTCCACCAATGGCGAAAGTGAACATCGTATTCAGCTCAAACCCTTTGTAAGTAAATGTATTGGTTAAACCACCTACATAATCCGGCAATACCTGACCAGTAATTACACGGTCATCCAAAGAAAAAGTTTTGGTCTCATAGCCATCCTTGTTTAACCAGATAGGTAGTCCATCCGCAGGATCTACGCCTTTATACCTTACCAGGAAATTTACACCAAGGGGATAACCGATAGCTATCCTGGTATCGTTGGTACCACCCGAAACGGCATCAGGAGAGAACCCTCCTAAATCGAGTACTTTATTTTTATTCTGGGAAACATTTAAACGTGTAACCCATTTAAAACTATCAGACTGGATGTTGATCGTATTTAAACTCAATTCCAAACCTTCGTTAGAGATGGTTCCCACATTTACCCAACCTGTTAAGAAACCGGTAGAGGGCGATATTGCACCATTAAGTAATGCTCCTGTTGTTTTTTTATGGTAATAAGCGAATTCGCCGCTAATCCTGTTGTTGAAAAAGCCGAAATCTAAGCCCAGGTCGAAGTTACGAGCCTCTTCCCACTTAAGCCCAGGATTTGCAATGTTGTCGGGGTATACCGAATTAGTCCCATTGTATATGGAGCCAGGGTTAAAAAAGGCGGCATATTGTCCAGATCTAAACTGCGAGCTACCCACTAAACCATAACTAGTTCTTAGTTTTAAATTAGATAACACTTTATTTCCTTTTAGGAAGTTTTCCTCGCTGATGTACCATGATGCTGATGCAGCAGGGAAATAGCCGTATTTATTATCGGGACCAAATTTAGATGAGCCGTCTCTTCTGGCCAGTACCTGCAAGTAATATTTATTGTCAAAAGAATAATTGATCCTTGCGAACAACGACTCGAAGGTATCTTTTTCATCGCGTGCCACATAGAATAATGTTCCGGCACCTAGTAAGGTAACCGCATCGTTATAGCTTTTAAGGTCTTTGTTAAAAGGGCCATCAGCCTCACCATAAATACCACCAGGATATCTGTTACGGTAAGACAACTGTGTTTCTACACCAGCCAAAAAAGAGATTTTACTCTTCTCTCCCAAATGCAGGTCGTAATTTGCTGTTCCTGTGAAAGTATTGTTAAATATTTTTACCGGCCATGAGTTGGCATAGCCCCTTGTTTGATCCCTAAGTGCTGCTGGCTGGAATTGATTTTCCTCTACGTCCATGTTATCAATATTAGCGATGGCCTTAATGCTTAAATCCTTAACAGGCTTAAACTCTAATGTAGCACCGGCAATTACACGGTCTGTAACAGATTTCCAATCTAAAAGATCTACATTCCTTACCGGATTCGCTCCCTTGTTGAAATAGGTACCATCGGCATTAAATACGGGGTAAATTGGTAGGGCGGTCGACATCGCATCTCCCAAACCTCCACCCCAGGCAGCATTAACTCTGGTATTGGTTCCCCTGTCGTAAGCCACATTAACGCTTGCATTAAAATAAGAAGTAGCTTTTACATCAATATTAGTTCTCATACCATAACGTTGATAAGCATTTCCTTTCAGAAAGCTCTCGTTATTGCTATAGTTGGCAGACACAAAAGCTTTGATGCGTTCTGTTCCCTGACTGTAAGAAACACTTTGGTCGTTGGTATGTCCCGTTTTTGTTAATAGCCCCCACCAATCGGTATTGTTCTGTTCTGCAACTTCCCAACTTAGGCCATTGGGCAAAGTTGCCAACCCAGTATTACCATCGTTAGCCCATGCTTCCTGGCGCAATTGCAACCATTCTGGTCCGCTTACAAATTCCGGGCGATTGGCATACGTTGTGAAGCCATATTTGGAAGACAATGAAATCACAGGCTTACCCAATTTACCACGTTTGGTAGTAATCAGGATTACCCCATTTGCCCCACGTGAGCCGTAAATCCCGGCAGCACCCGCATCTTTCAACACCTCAACAGATTCTATATCATTAGGATTGATAGTTGCTAATGGATTTTGATTCATCCCGCCACGGTTATCACCAATAAATGGATCGGAAGTAATTGGAATACCATCTACCACATAAAGTGGATCACCACCGGCAGATATAGAGCCAATACCACGAATTCTGATGATGGAACCGCTTCCTGCCAATCCACTACCTTGTGTTACCTGCACACCTGGTGCCTGCCCTTGTAAGCTGGCTTCAAAGCTAGGCGTAGGGATGGCGGTAAGTTTATCACCGGTTACTTTAGAGATAGATCCTGTTACTTCCCTGCGTGTTTGCGTTCCGTAACCTACCACAACAACTTCATTTAAGCTTTGGGCATCGGGCTTCAGACTAAAGTTAGCAACAGTGTTGCCATTTATCTTTACAGATTCCTGCTTTGACTGATAGCCTACATAACTTATCAATAACGATACAGTCCCATTACTTAAGCCTGAAATTTTGTAAGTTCCATCTGCATTAGTAAGTGTGTTTTTGTTGAGGCTTTTGATCTGGACAGATGCTCCTGGAAGAGGAAGCCCGGTCTCGTCCAGTACCTTTCCAAGGAGAGCACCCGTTTGGGCGTTTGCCCCTAGTGCTGTTAAAACCAAAAGCACCAAAAAGAAATGCTTTTTTAGGTAAAATACTTTCATATTTAAACTCGTTTTTAGGATGTAATATTTGGTTAACGTTAAGTGTATGTAACACTTATGGTAAATTTACAGTCGGCAACGACAATTCAAAATTTTATATCATATTTTTTTTTAACACCATATTTTATATTCCAAATCACCAAAAACAAGCAAAAAAATTTGCAAGATTGATTAGAAAAAACGCCTATAAAAAACATCAACACACTAAAAATCAATTAATTAAAAACAAAATCTCATAAAACACCAATCAGCCTTTTTTTTCGTCTTTTTCGGGATCGTTCCCGGGAACGATCCCGAACTTTTCAACAGTTTTAAGAGGTGTGTTCATAGCGGACAGGAAAAATTCTGCGTAAAACGGGAAAAGTGTCAGATTTTTTTTTCAAAAACGGTCATTTTAAGCGCTCAAAAAACGCCCTTTTCTGGCCTGAAATTCCGACTATTTTAGCGTTCCTTTTCTAAGCTAAAATTGCAGCTTGAGCGACTCCAAAAAATGACTTAGTTTAGCCTTTTTCGGTCGACCGTCTTTTTATAAGTTTTGAGTTCAGGACAATCTTTTCGTTTGGGTCTACGGATTCTGGATTTTCCAACATTCTGAATAAAAGATTTGCTGCTTCCGTTCCAATCTTTGTGGCGGGTTGTGTAATCGTAGTTAAAGAAGGATTCAGTAAAGGGGCGATCTCCAGACTTGAAAATCCAATCACCTTTAGCTGCTCCGGGACCGAAATATTCAAGTCATAGCAAGCATAATAGGTAGCAAATGCAAGCCTTTCCACAGAAGTGAAAACGCCATCAGGCTTTAACTCCGTTAGCATTCTCTTTAAGATCGCATTATTTTTGGTATAACTATTTGTGCAATCAACAACATACCTGTCATCATAAGGAATATTATATTTCTGTAAAGCGTCTATATATCCCTGCATCCGGAACTTACCAATCGATAGGTTTTTATTGATCACGAGGTAAGCAATATGCTTACAACCTTGTTTAATCAAGTGCTGTGTTGCAGAGAAACTACTATCATAATCATTTGTAATTACTCTTGGAGTAATAATATCCTCATAAACCCTATCAAAGAAAACCAGTGGCAAGCGTTTCTGTGTAAGTTCATTCAGATAAGTATGATCATTTGCTTCACCGCTTACCGACATAATAATTCCATCAGCTCTGCCATTGTGCAAGTGTCTGATAAAAGAGACTTCCTTCTCAAACACATCGTCCGTGGCATAGATCAAAATATGATATCCCTTATCACGGGCAATCTTCTCGATACCGTGTATAGCCTGCGAGAAAAAGTTATTGGCCAGCTCAGGTACAATTACAGCAATCGTTTTACTCCGCTGCTCTCTAAGATTACTTGCGTAATGATTAGGTTGATAATTGAATTCCTTTGCCTTAGCCAGTATTCTTTCCTTGGTTTCCTTACTGATATCACTATTATCCCTAAAAGCTCTGGAAACTGTAGAGGTAGACAGGTTCAGGGCTTTTGCCAACTGCTTGATGTTGATGTTTTCCATCTATATTCTTATAATGATTCTTAGAGTACCATTAATTTAACGGTAAATATAAATGAAAATCCAAACTGATTGATGTTTCGTACCTAAATATAATCATATCAACACACACATTAGTAATATGATAATGCGATGTACGTTTTAATTATGTTACATTAGCTGAATTAACTGCGGAGCGAAACACACTACCCATCGGGGAACAATTTATGAGAAAAAAGGTTAAGTTCACAAATGTCAATAACTCGACATTCTATGTGACTGTGCGGAAAAGGGTAGATGCCTATTTTACTGACAATAATATTTCAATACATGCAAACGGGGCGATGTGGTTTAAAACCATCTTTTTCCTGATAGGTCTGACGGCCATTTATCTGATGATTCTGCTCGGTGCATTCAACGCGACAGTAACACTCCTGCTTTGCGCACTGTTGGGCATGTTTGGTGCTTTTGTAGGCTTTAATGTCTGTCATGATGCCATCCATAAAGCTTATTCATCAAATGCTAACATTAATAAGGTTTTTAGCTTTGTCTTTAACCTGATTGGTGCCAGTCCCTATGTTTGGAACATCTGCCATAATATTGTCCACCATACCTATACCAATATTGCGGGGCATGATGAAGACATTGATGTTGCGCCAGGTCTGATCCGTTTTTCAGAAGCTGAAACCGTAAATAAGGTACAAAGCTATCAACACTATTACGCTTTTCTATTGTACAGTTTCGCTATGCTTTCCTGGGTATTTAGAAAAGATTATAAGAAATTCTTCCAGAAAAAAATCGGAGAACATGTGTGTGTACACCCTAAAATCGAATACTTCAAGCTCTTTTTTTACAAAGGAATCTACTATTTCCTGTTCATTGTACTCCCATTGCTGGTGATGAACATCACTTGGTGGCAGTTTGTTATCGGCTTCCTGGTGATGCAGTTTTCGCAAGGGCTGGTACTGGGTTTGGTATTCCAGCTGGCGCATGTTGTTGAGGGCACAGAATTTCCTTTCCCTAATGAAGAGGGTAATATTGAAGAGGCCTGGGCGGTGCATCAACTACAGACCACAGCCAACTTTGCTGTGGATTGTAAACTAACCAGCTTTTTATGTGGTGGATTAAACAGGCAGGTGGAGCATCATCTTTTCCCTAAAATATGTCACATCCACTACCCTGCTATTGGAGCAATTGTAAAGCAAACAGCAGCGGAATTTAACCTGGATTATAACGAGAGCCCAACCTTCGGTACAGCCTTGGTTTCTCACTATAAAACGCTTAAAAGGCTGGGTAAGGAAACCTATCACAACACCCCTTACATAAACAGGCCTGATCAATATCTGAACAGGCCCGCAATGGCTTTTGTAAAAAAATAATGTTTAGTAAAGGTTGGCTACTATAAATAGCCTCCCTTTTTGAGCACCTCTGCCCAAACCTTATAGCCTTCCGGCTTCAGGTGCAATCCATCGTGTGTTAGATTTGCTTTTAAATGATTTTCTGAGTCTAAGAAGTGTGGATACAAATCGATAATAGTTACCTTTTTCGCAGCCAGTTTTCTGATCTCCGAATTGAGCCATAAAATATGCTCATCTTTACCATAATGATTTTTGAACTTATTAAACGAACTATTTACAGGCAACAGCGTATAAAAATAGATCTTCGATCTTTTTGAACCTGATCTTATTCTGCTAATGATCGTTTTATAATTCCTTAGGATGATGCTATCAGGTACATTTCGAGAGATATCGTTGATACCTATCAACACAAATACTTTTGAAGGTTTGTCGCAAATAACCTGATCCAAACGTTCCAGAACACCAAAGGTTATATCTCCTGAAATACCCCTGTTTTTAGCATTAGGTAAGTCCAGAACCTTTCCCCAGTCGGTACCTGCTGTGATACTATTCCCTAAAAACACAAAGTCCTTTTTAGAGATGCCTTCCGTTTTAAATGTCTCTACCTTTTTAAGGTATGCTGCCGGCCTGTAAGTGCTGTCCCAGTTTAGCACCTGGGCCTTTGTGTTTATAGAGGCAAATAGCAAGACTAAACTTAATCCTGCTATAATCTTTTTAAATGAATGGTTCATCAACATATTAAATTATATAGCTATCCAATTATATGAAATTTATTGCGCGGCTAAATTGCGTTTCTCTCTGTTCCAGGTTAATGCAGTAAAGAAAATGGACAGTACACAAGCAGCTACAATTACCTCGAAACCACCGTCCCATCCCCATTTATCAACCACAATACCGATAGCTATATTGGCGAATAAAGCACCGCCCATATA
Organism: Pedobacter nyackensis; assembly: GCF_900176505.1. Classification (GTDB taxonomy): domain Bacteria; phylum Bacteroidota; class Bacteroidia; order Sphingobacteriales; family Sphingobacteriaceae; genus Pedobacter; species Pedobacter nyackensis. The sequence continues at coordinate 148,184 of NZ_FWYB01000002.1, forward strand.
GCCAAAAAGACCAGTTAAGCCTGCAGCAGTACCCGCAGCTTTCTTAGGTACCAGATCAAGCGCCTGCACGCCAATCAGCATCACAGGACCATAGATCAGGAAGCCGATGGCAATTAATGCAGCATTATCAATCCAGATGTTTCCCGGTGGGTTTTTCCAGTATACCAATACAGCAAATAGCACCAGTACCATATATATAATAGTTGCCGGAGCCCTGCGTCCTTTAAATACTTTATCACTGATCAATCCGCATAACAATGTTCCCGGAATTCCAGCATACTCATAAAAGAAATATGCCCAGCCCGATTCCTTTAAAGAAAAGCCTTTCGCCTCTTCAAGGAAAGTAGGCGCCCAATCCAAAATACCATACCTAACCAGGTAAACAAATGCATTTGCAAAAGCGATATACCACAATATCCGGTTGTTAAATACATATTTAAAGAAAATCTCTTTGGCTGTTAATTCTTTCTCGTGATCTACCGAATAATTTTTCGGATAGTCATTTTTATATTCCTCAATAGGTGGTAATCCGCATGATTGTGGGGTATCTCTAACCAGAATATAGGCAATAACAGCAAAGCCCAAGGCGATCAGTCCCGGAAAATAAAACTTACTGTGCCAGTCGGCGAAGATCTCAATAGCCAAAATAGCGATCGGACCAACCAGTCCCCCGCCCACATTATGTGCTACATTCCAGATGGACATCATGGTACCGCGTTCCTTTATGGAATACCAGTGCACGACTACCCTACCGCATGGAGGCCATCCCATCCCCTGGAACCATCCGTTAATGAATAACAGAACGAACATGACAGTGATGGATGAAGTAGCAAAAGGAAAAATCCCCATAAAAATCATGGTGAAAGCCGAGAGCACCAATCCAGTAGTCAGAAAATTACGTGCATTGCTTCGGTCCGACACATTTCCCATTAAAAACTTACTTAAACCATAGGCGATAGATACGCCCGACAATGCAAAGCCTAACTGTGCTTTAGTGAAGCCCTGATCAACAAGATCGGGCATTGCTAATGAAAAGTTTTTACGTACCAGGTAGTAACCTGCATAGCCCAGAAATATACCAAGAAATACTTTAAAACGTTGCTTTTTGTATTCTGGGTCTATTCTGTTTAAAGGCAGCAGTTCTTTATGTGGTGCCGGTGAAAATAATTTACTCATTTGTTTTGGTTAGTGGGTATTCTTATTGTAGTGCTTGGTTAGTTGATAGCGTTGAAAAGTAATTAATCAGGGAAACTCTCTGATTAACTTAAAAAAGGTTAGGATAATCGGAAATGATACCGTCTACGTTCAATTGCTTTAATTTGGCAATATCTTCCTTGGTATTTGGTGTCCATGGAATTACTTTAATCTTACGCTCATGGCATTGTTTAACCAGATCAGCGGTTACCATTTTAAAAGCCGGGCTTAAAATAAAAGGAGTAAAACCGAGGTCATCAATATTTTGTGCTACAGTCTTTTTATTTTTATCATCAATAAGGTAAGAGGTACGTACTTTAGGGTATTTTTTATTCAGAATTTGTAATGTTCTTTTGTCGAAAGACTGGATTACCACATATGGAGTAATTCCCTTTTCCTCAATCACATCCATCAACAGCTTTACAAATTCTTCAGGACCTGGATTTACAATACCATCACCTTTGGGGCTACACTTAGTTTCGATGTTATAGAACATCTGCTTTTTGCCTTTTGTGTATTGTTGTACATCATCAATCAGATCAGACAACAATGGGATATAAGTTTTGATCTTTTTCTGGTCAGGGAATCCTGCATGAAACTTTGTACCCAAATCAAATTGCTTCAATTCGCTATAGTTCATCTGATATACCGGATATTTTTTAGCATCAGATTTTGGGATTTCTTTACCATCCGGAGTCAGCATAAATCCCGGGCTCAGGTAATCGTCGTGGGTAACAACCACTTTGCCATCTTTAGTAATGTGGGTATCCATTTCCAGGGTGGTAACACCCAGATCAATGGTATGACGCATACCGATGATCGTGTTTTCAGGCATTAAGCCTCTGGCGCCCCTGTGTCCTTCTGTACTGAACGCCGGAAATTCTGTGCTGGCAGTTGAATTGGAGTTTTTCATGGTTTTACAGCCCGAAAAACTTAACAAAGCCACAGCGGCTACACAAATTACATTCTTCATTAGTTTATATTTTAGTTGTTAATAAAAATAAATCGATCATGAGTTATGCCCTCATGATCGATTCGTATATTGATTATTTAGTTTTCTTTAAGCATCAAGGCTAACTGTATATTTTTTGCCAAAGCGATCCGTTGCGATTACCTTAATGTTTTTTACAGATGGGTTAAAGTGTGCCATGAATAAATGGTCCATTTTTTTAGGTTCTGCGAACGATCTTGTAACCGGCATTTTATCACCTCTATACAATTGTACCGCTAATGGATCAAATCCCTTTTGTTGTTCCAGACCGCCCATTGGTTTCTCGTCTAAAAAGTATTCTACTTTCCATTCCGGATCCCAATTCCAGACATTGGCAATTAATCTCTTTTGGTTGGTCAATTCCTCCACAAACAGACTAACCTGTTTTGTCTGATCAAAGCCTGTTGATTTGTAATACCAACTCAAGTCGGTTCCATTTACCTCGTAAACACCATAGCCTCGTGGGGTTCCATCTTCACAGATTGGCCCTGTCCACCACGCACCACATACGGTACCATGGTTGTGCTCATATATACCATTGGTCATTTTATTGAGGTTGTAATGGGTATGGCCCGACATGATATGGACATTTTTATACCCCTCTAATAATGCATAAAGCTCTGCATTATTTTTAACCGAATTGTGTATAGGGATATGTACACTAATAACCAGTAATTGATCTTTAGCTACGTATTTAAGGTCTTTGGCTAACCATGATAATTGGTTTTCGCTGATATAACCATCATACAAACGTTCACTGCCCAGATAACGGACATCATCTAACACTACATAATGCGCTTTACCACGGTTAAATGAATAGTAAGTTGGGCCAAATACTTCTTTAAAAGTCTTATCGGATGTTTCATCGTCACCCATTCTATAATCCATATCGTGGTTACCCAAGGCCTGGAAAAACGGAATGCCCATTTCCGCTACCGCCTGGTTGTAATCAGGGAACAAAGCATGGTTATCCCATACAATATCTCCAACGCAAATACCATGAACCAAGGCATCAGGTCCCATTGATTTCACAAGTTGCTTTACATCCGGCACAGCTGTATCCATCATTTCCTTTACATCCTTTTTACTTTTTACCTGTGGATCAGCCCAGATGATGAAACTGTGCTTTTTATCGTTCCCTTTTAAAGCTTTAAGCTTAAAGTTATATTCGTTACGGCTTCCCAGGGTTTCGTATTGTCTTGTTATATGGTAATCCGTTTTAAACTCATAACCTGCAGGCGTACTCATAAATATATTAGTAGCCCTGTCATCGGTAGTAATGGTGTAGTTTCCTTTGGCATCTGTTACCACAACGCTATAACCATCGGAAATCACCACATTTGCAACACCTCTTCTACCATCGGTTACTGTTCCTCTGATGGTTTTATCTCTTTTTAATTTAGAGAAGGCATTAGATTGTAAGCTGATAAACGCGCCTCCGGTAATGAGGCCCATCGATTGAATAAAGGATCTTCTGTTCACAATTATGTATTAAAAAAATTAAAAATTAAGGATAGAATTAGTGTAATAAGGACTATAAGAGCATCCTGTTATACTAATTTTGATAGACTGCAAAGTCGTCAATGCCCCCTTTATTAAACAGGAGCTATCAATGATAGCTCCTGTTTAATGGAAAATATTAATTTATAAGTTTTGTCATTGCTGGTTTATTTTCTAATGGCTCTTCAATTAGAGTCAAAGGCGAAGTTGTACCAAGTGCAACAGAATTATGGGCCCGCTTAGTTATCCATTTCTTAGCCTTAGCATCATACACACCTCCAAGATAACTGAAAGCATTGATCCCCGGAAGCTGAAGTATAGCCGTGTTTTTACCTTGTCTGAAAAATGGTTGATCAGTATTACCATCTTTTAAGTTGTAAAAATCGTTGCTGCAAATAGAGTATCCGACACCATTCCCATACATGGATCCTCCAGCACCTCCGTAGAATATTACATCTGATGGCACTGACTTTAATTCAACGTTGGTAAAAGGGAAGATTGCAATACCGGCGGGATTCCCAGAGTTACCAAGTAAATTACTTGTTTTAGTACCAATTCCATCGTCTCCCCCGTTACTAGCATATAGCTTACTTACTACCCAATTGGTCTGACTAATATCTCTTGATCCTATACCATTTATTTGTTTATAACCACCTACATAAAAGAATTTTCCTTTTGCTACAGTACCACGGGTAATTACAAATTTATAAGTACGTAAATCACCAGTATTCCAGCCAGCAAGTGGAAAACCAGTAGGAGTAGAAGTTCCAGCATTATTAGTTGTATACACACTAAAATTCTTTTGTCTGAAATCCAAATCCTGAGTAGCCATGAATTGTATGTACTCATAGTTGCCATCTGTACTAGTCGGATCAGCCAGGTAACCAGTTATAATTGCGGGATGCGGTCCTAATGGAATTGACGGATCAACAACGATACTTGTTGCTTCAAAATCTTCCTTTATTCGTGGCCAAATCTGTGGAACACCACCTGTTGAAGAAGGGATTAATAATCCAGTCACATTAGCAGAATAAGGCAATAGTTCATTTTTAAAATTTGCTGTAGCATTTACATGCATTTGCATATCTCCTGAACCCTCATTCAGGGTTTTCACTCCTTCAAGTGTTTCAACGCCAATATTTGGTTCGAAATTACAATTGTTGATCTTTACTAAGCATCCTTCGAAATTATCAGGTTTAGCAAGCAAAGTGATAGCTGAAACTGGCATATATAATAATTTTACACCAGACTTTACCTTTACTATATCAGTAGCAGAAACTCCCGTAATTTGCAAAATTCCGTTTACACGCCTTAGTACACCACCTTCTATTTTTATCTGTACAGAATCTCCTGGGACATAATTGGCTGCTGCTGCACCTACGTTTATTGCAATCCCCCTTAATGAGTCGATCCCACTAGATACTTGTCTTAAATTCTGGATAAACAATAAACCTTCAGGTAAATTATGGCCAGAATGATCAGAAGTAACCTGACCTTGTACACTTATTGCCTCCCTGGTTAATTCTTTAGTCAGGGTAACATCAGCACCTTTATAAAGCTTTTTTAAATCCAAATTGGAAATAAATGGACTGGGCGTAACGATCATATAATCACTATCCCTTTTACATGCAGCCAGTGCAACTACAAATGCCCCTATTATCAGTATATGTTTATTTAATATCTTTCTCATGACTATTTTTCTAAATATTAAGAATTAGGGTTTTTGCCACCACACCAATGTATTGATATCATCTGCACCTTGAGTCGCTACAGCCTTCTTATAATTGGTTGGATTTGTCGATTGCGTTACAAGCGGGTAATTTAACCTTGCCGGCATTTTACGATCCCCTAAGCCAGCTCCTCTTGGTAAAAAAGGATGGCCAGTACGTCTATATTCAAACCACTGTTGAAAGTCAACCAGGAACATAGCATAATACTTTTGAATATGTATCATTTCCATTTTACTATTTCCTCCTGATAGATCCTCCAATGGTAGAGCAGGATTCCATTTTAGATTTACCCCATCAGTGATGTATTTAACAAATTTAGCATCTGTTGGACCTGTATATTGTGTCGGCATCCAATAAGTGATCGCATCAACCATACCTTTATAATAGTAATTCTCAGCAGAACCATTGATCCATCCTTTTGCAGCTGCCTCCGCTAGTATAAAGCTCACCTCTGCACTGTTCATAATGATACCTGTGTTGGGATCCGTTTGTAAAGTGAATTTATCCGTTTCTGCATCTGAATTAAAATGCGCTTGTATGATCACACCAGTACCCGGTTCATAACCGCTTGGCACGCCTACATATCCATCAATTCCTTTATCAATGCCAAAGCGCGATACCCCCTTAATACCCAATGCCGGATCTACTCTTGGATCTTCCCATGAAACCAATTTACCCAGGAAGAAATCACAAATAGGCATATTCCTGAAATCAACCGCACGTATACCTATCATATATGGAGAAGAATAAACAGCTGTACTGCTATTGGTTCCGTTCCATAAAATTTTAGCAGTCTGTGTATTATTTTCTATAATTGGATATTCAGCAGGATTAGTATCTACAATCTCTTTAATCTTTGCAATGACTGTGCTTGCAACTTCTGCTTTTCCAGAAGCACGAAGTAATAACCTTAAATAAAGTGAATTACCAAATCTTCTCCATTTTGAGATATCCCCCTTATAAACTGGATCACTTGCGGCTTCTATGGCAGTACCTTCTTTTAATAAGTCATTTGCTTCTTCCAGTTTTTTAAACATATCTGCATAGATATCTTGTTGTTTATCAAACACAGGTTGCATATTACCGGTTTTCCCCATGTTTGCCTCAGAATAAGGAACATCACCGTAAGTATCTGTTAATAATGAAGATACCCATGTTTGAGTAATCAACGATATCCCCTGATAAGATTTATTAAAGCTTTCAGGTTTACTTGCAACAGTATAGATGTCTTTAAGATCTGTCATATTTGTATACCAGGCATTCCAGGTATAATCAGCCCAGGTTCTTCTCACATCATAGCGAAAGATTTTACCTTCTGCATCACTAATTTCTACTGAAACCTGCATCAATTGATTATTGAAATTCCAGTTACGAATCATATTAGCATATAAAACATTCACTAGAGCAGGCTGTAGCAATCTGCGGGCCTCTACCTCTCTCTCACCAATAGGATCAATATTTACCGTGGTGAAATCTTTTGTACAGGAAAGGGTTGATAAACCCAAAACCGATAAGAGTGTATATACTATAGTATTTTTAATCTTTTTCATAATTCTATAAATTAAAGGCCCACAACTAAACGTACACCAAATGTTCTGGTAGATGGCAATTGGCCTGTCTCAAATCCTTGAACAATATCCGAACCTGCCAATGTACCGAACTCAGGGTCGAATGCTGGCCATGGCGACCAGATGAACAGGTCACGTCCATAAACACTTATGCTTGCCTTATTAAAAACGCCTATTTTTTTCAACATCCTTTTATCAAGAGCGTAACCAATACTAGCTTCTCTGAATTTAATATAGTCTGTCCTAAAAATACTTCCTTCAGCTTGCCCACTTCCATAAACCGATTCATAAAAAGCAGCAAGGTCAGTAGCGATTACATCATTTTTACGGAAACTACCATCAGGGTTCTGTAAAACACCATCTCCAATTACACCATTATATCTTCCTGGTAATGTAACTGCATGCTTACCCAAAGACGCCATTCTTGAGAAAGTAAGTGAATGACCAACTCCTCCAACCTGAGCATCAAATAAAACATTCATGTTAAATTGTTTGTAGCTAACTCCTGTACCAAGACTAAACCTCATATCAGGCATGGTATTACCAAGATATAATAAGTCAGGATTTTCTAAAGCCACACCTGTCTCTGGATTAAACACGATCTGACCATCTGGTGAGCGTAGGTAACCTCTTCCATATAAATCGCCCATGCTACCACCAACATTTGCCACAACCTGGCCACCCCCCAATGCTCCTGTACGAAGTACCACAGAACTATCTGCCAATTCTTTAATCACATTTTTATTGGCAGAGAAAGTAGCAAAAGTTGTCCATTTGAAGTTTTTGCTTTGTAATGGTGTACCATTAAGCGCTACCTCAATACCTCTATTATCTACCCTACCGATGTTAACCACCTGTACATTGTACCCAGTAGATTTATCTACAATTCTATTTAAAATCTGGTTTTTGGTATTACCTGAATACACCGCAAGGTCTAAGCCTAAACGATTTTTAAACATTTTTAATTCTAACCCCAATTCAACTGTGGTTGTTTTAAGTGGTTTCAAATCATAATTAGGCAATGCTCTTGGATTGTTCATTGAAGTATCCGGATAAATTCCATCCGCTGCTTTCAAATAATAATATGCCGTTCTATATGGAACATTACTTCCACTACCTACCTGTGCTATTGAACCTCTTAATTTAGCAAAGCTAAATGCTTTTGGAAGCTTCCAATAATCAGATGCTACAAAAGCTAAACTAGCTGATGGATAGAAAAATCCTACATTTTCTGTACCTGTTAATGTTGCCAAAGTACTATTCCAATCCTGGCGACCGGTAATATCTAAGTATAAAAAGTTTTTATAGGCAAATGATGCTGAAGCATACAAACTATTGATTCTATATCTTGCCGTATCTGGAACATAAATCAACGGGTTTTCATTATTCTCCAGTCTGTAGTCATTAGGAATTATCAAACCGTCTGCACGAGTTTCCATCCTGCCATATTCGTTGCGCATCTGACTCCCACCAAAATTTGCAGTCACATGCAAATCTTTGTTGATTTTCTTGTCGTATTTTAACAAGAAATCAGCATTAATCTCATAAGAATGCATATCAGATTCACGATAAGAACCATGCGCAAATTTATTTCCGGATGCATCCCAAGGGCGACGAGTTTCACGAATCTCGTCGTTTAAATCTATCGACGCCCGAGCCATTAAACTTAAGGCTTTCGTAAATTTGTAATTCGCCTGAAGATTACCTAAAATCCCATTTCTTCTTTGAGCATTTATATATTGCTCTGAAATAGCGTACGGACTTTCCGGGTTAGTAGTTGTAAGGTTAATAAATTGCTGATATTCCTTACCAGGAGTCCAATAGTCTCTATACCAATCAACATTTACGTTTGGCTGAGCAAACATAAACCAGTACATCAGCGATTGATTACCATAACCTGTAGCGGGTAAGTTATCACTATGTCTGTTACTATATTGTGCTTTTAGATTTAAGCTTAGCTTTTTAGTTAGGTTAGTATTTGCATTAAAGGTCGCAGTTGTTCTTTCATAGCCTGTATTTGGTACAATCCATTCATTGCTACCATGACTTGCAGAAAAACGCATACCTACTTTCTTATAGGTACCATCTAAACTTATTGAGTTCAATGATTCGAATCCAGTCACAAAAAATGCATCTATTGGATCTTTATAAGCAACCCAAGGCGTGCGCGCAATACCTTGCTTTTTTGTTACAGGATCGTATTGATAGAACATACTTCCAGTGCTAAATGCAGGTCCCCATGTAGAACTGGTCCCGTTTGTACTTGATCCATCTGGAGATGTACCATATGAGAAATAAGGGACACCAAAAGTACCTGAACCAAACTCCTGTTGTCTGTCTGGTCCACGATTTATGTCTTGCCATGAACTATTCGAAGTAAAGGTGATTCCCATTGTTTTTCTATCCTTAGTGGCAGATTTAGTAGTAATAATAATCGCACCATTCGCACCTCTTTGACCATACAGCGCTGATGCTGCAGGACCTTTAAGCACTGTAACAGTCTCTATATCGTCAGGGTTTAAATCGCTTATTCCACTTCCGAAATCAGCAGGCATAATATCGCCAGATGTACCATACACGCCACCACCAGTAGCAGCAGTACGCTTAGAGCTACTAGAGGCCACCACACCATCGATTACAATTAGCGCTTCGTTATCACCTGTAAGGTTATTCTCTCCACGTAAAATAATTTTATTGGATCCAGCCGGGCCATCATTCTTCACCATATTTAAACCTGCAACTTTTCCCGACAAAGCATCGGTCCAGTTACTGGAAATCGCATTAGTTAACTGCGTACTGTCAACCGTGGTTGTAGCAAAACCCAAAGATTTCTGCTCACGTTTAATACCTAAGGCCGTTACTACAACCTCATTAAGATTAGAACTTGAACTGTTCAACGTAACCGTCATCGTATTGGTTGCCCCGGTAACCATACGTTTAGCAGTAGTGTAACCAATCATATTAAAAGAAAGCTCAGTTCCCTTTACCGCTTTCACAGTAAACGAACCATTTACATCAGTTACACCCAAAACTTTCCTTTGACTGTCAGAAATGGTAACACCAGGTATCCCTTGTCCATCACCACCATCCTTAACCGTCCCTTTTACGGTAACAGTCTCTTGTCTCGCCAGATAAACGGGCACCGGCCCCGTTTCAGCCAGAAGCACTTGCGGCAATTGCATAAAAACCACCGCACAGGCAAAAGCTAGATATCGTGATGGTTTCTTAAATTGCATGTAGTTTGTAAAGTTTCTAATCATAATGCTATTTAATTATTTGGTTAGTTCTTTTTTGTTTTGCAACATTTCGTTTCATTTCGCTTTTTTCAATTTGCTGCAAATATCAAGGTTACAGTTTTAAATTAATGTTAAGTATTGATTAAGTTAGGCGGTCGCCTTTACATAAGTTCCGTCACCACTTCCAGTCTCCGGCGTATACAACAAATACTGTTTTACCAGTGTAGCAAACGCATCAATCTGATCGTTTATCCATCGTTCATCCTTACCAAGTTCCTCTGCCATAACACGAGCTACAGCCGGAGCAAGCACCAAAGCACCTTTTGCATCCAGGAACAACAAACGCATCCTTCGGGAAAGTACATCCTCTATCGTACGCGCCATCTCATTCCGTACCATCCAAACTACTTCTGCTTTCACATATTTAAAATCAGCATGCAATGCTTCACTCATTTTCGGATCCGCTTTCATTAAAGCACGAATGCCCGCTGCATCAGCACCATACAAGCCCAGGTTACCTCCCTGCATTTCAGCAACATACCCATGTATTTTAACATCTTGTGTAATACACTTCTTTGCAGCCAGTTTTCCCAACTCAATAGCCTTATCCACTACGTCCATCGCCATCCTACGGTAGGTAGTCCACTTACCTCCTGTTATAGTAATTAACCCCGAAGTACTAATAATCAGCTTATGACTTCTTGAAATTTCTTTCGTACTGTTTGTATCCTTACCAGGAGCAGCCAGAGGCCTTAAACCAGCAAAGGCCGCAAGCACATCCTTTCTTGAAGGTTCTCTGGTGAGGTATTTACCCGCTGTGGTTAATATAAATTCAATTTCTTCATCCAATGGTTTCGGCTCCAAACTATGCTCATCCAATGGCGTATCGGTTGTCCCTACTAATACCTTACCATGCCATGGCACGGCAAATAAAACCCTTCCGTCAGAAGTCTTAGGAATCATTAGTGCGCTATCCCCCTTTAAAAAAGAAGCATCAAGCACTACGTGCGCACCCTGACTTGGGCGTACAATAGCTTTCCCTGTAGGAACATCCATTTTTAAAATATCATCTACAAAAACACCTGTAGCATTAATCACTACTTTCGCTTTTAACGTATAGTTTTTATTCGTTTCGGTATCCGTAAAACTTACGCCATTTACATTCCCACCTTCTTTGGTTAATCCGGTAACCTTCGTATAGTTTAGCAACACACCTCCATATTCAGCAGCAGTCTGCGCAAGATTCAGAGCCAGCCTGGCATCATCAAACTGACCATCACTATAACTTACTCCGCCAATCAACCCATCAGGTTTTAATCCCGGAATTGCCTTCAACACCTTTTCAGCCGACAAGAACATAGACTTCTTAAAACCACTCTTCCCTGCCAATAAATCATAAAGTGTTAAACCAATCAGGTATTTATATTTCGACAACCAGGAATAGACAGGAATAATAAAATCCTGGTCTTTAACCAGGTGTGGTGCATTTTTCAATAAAAGTCCACGTTCATGCAAGGCTTCATAAACCAATGCGACATCACCTTGTGCCAGATAACGAACTCCGCCATGCACCAGCTTGGTACTACGACTGGAAGTTCCCTTTGCAAAATCAGATTGCTCCAACAATAACGTCTTATACCCTCTACTTGCGGCATCCACAGCTGTACCTAAGCCAGTTGCTCCGCCTCCAATAATAATGACATCCCAATTTTCCTGTACTTCTACTTGCTCTATGAATGATTCGCGTCTAAACACCATTTCGTTTCTTTTCAATTTTAAACTCTAATATTTCACAAACTTTCGTTTGTGAAACCAAATATAACTAAACGAAACTAAAAAAAGATACTTATTATAAAAAACTAATTGGTGATTTTATTTTTTAGGCTTAAGTTTGCTGAGCAGTTGATTCCAGAACCGAAAAAACGTCTCTCTATATTACTGCCGCATTTATACCTAACCAAATGATCAACATAGCAGAAAGACATCAATACATTTTAAATAAAGTTCAAACAGAAGGTTCTATAGATGTACAATCACTATGCAAAGAGCTACAGGTTTCGTCTGTTACAATTCGGAAGGACCTGAAACTACTTGAAGATAAAAATCTTCTATACAGAACTCACGGCGGAGCTACATTAAACAACCCATACACAGTAGATAAACCGGTAAATGAGAAGGAACATTTACAGTCGGCTGAAAAGATGAGGATTGGCGCGCTGGCTGCAGGATTGATCGAGGACAATGACTCCATCATCATTGCTTCCGGAACAACAGTACTGGCAATGGCCCGTTGCATTAAGCCTAAAGGCACTTTAACAGTGATCACCTCTGCCTTAAATGTAGCACTTGAGCTTGTCCACCATAATGATATCGAAGTTATTCAACTAGGTGGTTTATTGAGAAAAAGCTCATCCTCTGTTGCCGGGCCTTATTCAGACAATGTACTAGGCAACGTTTTCTGTAGTAAATTATACCTGGGTGTTGATGGGATTGATCTTGAATTCGGATTAACAACCACCAGTGCTTCTGAAGCCCAGCTCAACAGACAGATGATCTCGTCCTCTCAGAAAATAATCGTCCTGGCCGATTCTACTAAATTCGGGAAACGTGGTTTTGGAAGAATATGTGGAATTGAAGAAGTTGATCACATCATTACCGATAGTGGTATTTCTGATCAAATCAAGAAAGGATTGGAAAGCCTGGGGATTAAAGTTTCGATAATTTAAGCTTTATCCCCCGTTTTACTTTTTCCTTTCAGTAGTATAACGCACTAGCTGTTCAAGCCCTGTTCTGGCTTCACCGGGTTCAAAGCTGTGCAAAATATCAAAAGCTTCCTGCTGATACTGGATCATTTTCTCGTTAGCGTAATGTACACCATTCTTGGCGTTCACAAAATCGATGATCTCCTGTATCTTTGCCGGCTCCTCCTGATGATTCTTTACCAGGTTGATGATTCTCTTTTTCTCAGATTTTTCTGCACGGTTTAGGGCATAGATTAGTGGAAGTGTTACTTTTTTCTCTTTAATATCTATCCCTAAAGGCTTGCCCACATCGTCAGTACCAAAATCGAAGGTATCATCCTTAATCTGGAAAGCTATCCCAACCTTTTCACCAAACAAACGCATCTTCTCTACAGTTTCTTCATCCGCACCGGCAGATGCAGCTCCACAGGCACAGCAGGATGCAATAAGAGAAGCGGTCTTTTGTCTGATAACATCAAAATATAGCTCCTCACTAATATCCATCCTCCTCACTTTTTCTATTTGAAGCAACTCTCCCTCACTCATCTGCTTCACCGCTTCAGAAACAATTTGCAATAAACGGAATTCAGAATTATTTACAGATAGCAATAAACCTTTAGCCAGCAGATAATCGCCTACCAAAACAGCAATCTTATTTTTCCATAAAGCATTGATAGAAAAAAAGCCTCTTCGTTCATAAGCATTATCCACCACATCATCATGAACAAGTGTAGCAGTATGCAACAGTTCTACTAACGCCGCCCCTCTGTGCGTAGATTCGATGATTCCACCACAAAGTTTTGCAGCAAAAAAAACGAACATTGGCCTGATTTGCTTCCCCTTACGTTTAACAATATAATGGGTGATCCTGTCCAGCAACGGTGCATCACTATGCATCGATGCCTTGAACTTTTCTTCAAAAGCATCAATATCTGCTGCTATGGGTAGTTTTATCTGATTTATTCCCGGCATCTTTTTAGGCTTTCATGGCTTTAGATGGACAGGCAAAGTCTGTACGTTTTAAACCTGTCCCTTTAATTGCACCATAACCACCGGCAATATCCACAACATGCTCAACTCCTCTTGCTTTAAGAATAGAAGCGGCTACCATAGAGCGATAACCACCGGCACAATGAATATAATAAGTATTGTCATGATCAATTTCGTTGGTCCACTCATTGATATAATCCAAGGGACGGGTCATCGTCATTTCTAAATGCTCTGATTCATATTCACCAGGTTTTCTTACATCAAGTACATTGATGGCTGAATCCTCGTTTACGATACGTTCAAATTCTTCAGATGATATAGATTTAATGGTATCAACATCCTTTCCGGCTTCCTGCCATGCAGCAACGCCACCTGCAAGATAACCGATAGTATTATCGTACCCTACTCTTGCCAGACGTGTAATGGCTTCTTCTTCTTTACCCTCTTCAACGATCAACAACAAAGGTTGTTTCATATCTGTAACCAGCGCACCTACCCAAGGGGCAAACTGTCCGTTTAAGCCAATATTTACAGCAGATGGAACAAATCCCTTAGCAAACACCTGCGGATCTCTTGTATCCAGAATTAATGCACCTGTTAAGTTTGCCATAGCTTCAAATTCCTGAGGTGCCAAAGGCTTTAAACCTTTTTCTGTCACCTCATCAAAACTTTCGTAACCATTTTTATTCATGGCCGCATTTTTAGCAAAATATTGTGGTGGAGGTAAAATACCATCCGTAACTTCTTTTATAAACTGCGCTTTCGACGTAGCCTTAAGCGCGTAATTTACTTCCTTCTGGTGACCCAAAGTATCAAAGGTCTCCTTACTCATGTTCTTGCCACAGGCAGAACCCGCACCATGCGCAGGATAAACCAGCACATCATCAGGAAGCGTTAATATCTTATTTTGTAGTGAATCGTATAAAGTCGCCGCCATATCTTCCATCGTCAGGTCTCCCTGCTGTGCCAGATCCGGCCTGCCTACATCACCAATAAACAGGGTATCACCTGTAAAAATACAATGTGCCTTCCCGTTTTTATCAGTCAATAAATAAGTCGTTGATTCAGGTGTATGCCCTGGTGTATGCAACACGGTGATGGTCAGCTCACCGATTTTAAACTGCTCTCCATCCGCAGCAATATGCGATTTGAAAGTAGTTTTGGCTGTAGGGCCATAAACAATTGCAGCACCTGATTTCTCAGCAAGATCAACATGCCCCGAAACAAAATCGGCATGAAAATGTGTCTCAAAAATATACTTAATTACAGCATTATCCTTCTTTGCTTTTTTCAAATAAGGCTCTACCTCACGCAAAGGATCAATAATTGCAGCCTCCCCATTACTTTCTATATAATAAGCAGCCTCTGCTAAACACCCCGTATATATTTGCTCTATCTTCATTACTTTCTCTATTAAAGCTCAAATTTAAAATTATAATCCTTGTGCAAAAAACAAACGCCGAAGTTTTACCTTAAGCGGTTAATTCTCCTCTAAGCGATTGCTCCATCAACTTAACAACCTCACCATTGTTATGCCCTTGTGCCATCAGGTACATCAACTTCGTAACCGTAGCTTCGAAAGTCATATCGTAACCACTTACAACCCCCATTTGTTGCAACTTTTTACTTGTTTCATATTTACCTAACTCTACAGATCCACGCTGGCACTGAGAAATATCAACTATTAATTTACCGTTATTAATGGCCTCCTGCAAACAATCGATAAACCAATCGGCAGTTGTGGTATTTCCAGAACCAAAGGTTTCTAAAACAATAGCGTCAACTGCTGAATGAGTAATAGCCATTACCGCCAGCTTAGAAATACCCGGGTACATTTTCAACACACCAATGTTAGAATTAAAATCTAAAAGCACCTGCAATTCCTTTTCAGGCTGAGGCAATATATAATTATTAAAAAAGGTCAGGTGTACTCCCGCTTCTGCAAGTATTGGATAGTTTGGAGAGCGGAAGGCCTCAAACTTCTCCGAATTGTATTTAATAGAGCGGTTGCCGCGAAACAGCTGGGAGTCGAAATAGATGCAAACTTCAGGCACCTTTGCTTTCCCCTTCTCTTTCATCGCTGCAATTTCGAGCGCTGTAATCAGATTCTCTTTTGCATCCGTTCTGATCTCGCCAATAGGCAACTGCGAACCGGTAAGAATCACAGGCTTGCTCAGATTCTGCAACATAAAGCTCAACGCCGAAGCCGTATAAGCCATTGTATCTGAACCGTGAAGGATCACGAAACCATCAAATTCATCATATCTCGTAAAAATGAGTTTAGCCAACTCTGCCCAAATATCCGGATGCATATTCGATGAATCCATGATCGGATCAAAAGAATGTACTTCAAGCTCGTAATTCAATCTTGCCAGCTCAGGCACATTTTGTTGAATCTGTTTAAAATTAAAAGGGATCAGCGTGCCGGTATCGGTATCATTTACCATACCTATAGTTCCGCCCGTGTATATGATGAGTATCTTGGTCATTATTAGATTTTAAAAATGCTGATGGAATTTGCGGTGGTTACAGCCGCGATTTCCTCTACGCTAGTTTCATATATTTCAGCTAGTTTTTGTGCGATATGCACAAGGTAGCTACTTTCATTCGGCTTGCCTCTATGAGGAACCGGTGCCAGATATGGAGAATCCGTTTCCAGTACCAGCTTGGCCAATGGCACATGCTTCAAAACTTCATCCAGGCCTGCCTTTTTATAGGTAACCACACCACCAATACCTAAAAAGAAACCCAGTTCAATAGCTTTATTGGCCTGTTCAAGATTTCCGGTAAAGCAATGTAAAATACCTCTCAAATCTTTCCCCTTCTCTTCTTCAAGTATCTCGAAGATCTCATCAAAGGCTTCCCTGCAATGAATCACAATAGGCAGATCAAGATCCTTTGCCCATTTAATCTGCTCACGGAAGGCCGCTTGTTGAAAAGGGAGCGTACTTTTATCCCAGTGAAGATCTATGCCGATCTCCCCAATAGCATAAAAATCCCTGTCGACCATACTCTGACAGATTTCATCTAAAACCTCTTCATAGTTTTCCTTTACATCACAAGGATGCAAACCGATCATTGCAAAACAATTTTTAGGATATTTCTTTACCAGGACTTCAATTTTTGCGATAGAAGCCACATCGACATTAGGTAGAAACAGGCGTTCAATTTGATTATCGAAACAACGCTGCATAAGCTGATCTAGCTTCTCCTCATCTGTTTCGTAATACAGATGTGTATGGGTGTCTGTTAAAAGCATTGGCGAAGTTAATAAAATCCCGCGTAGCTTGACAAATAAAAAACCCGGTCTGCATATGCAAACCGGGTTCGTATTTTATTGCTACCCCTGATAAGGGAATATTACTTATTATTTTGCCGGAGCAGGGGTAATAGGTGAAATCGTTGCACCTGGAGCAGCTACTGGCGCAACAGCTGGTTTTTTAATGTCACTTAACTCAACTTCAAATACAAGCGGAGAGAAAGGACTGATACCACCTTGAGGCATACCA
Organism: Pedobacter nyackensis; assembly: GCF_900176505.1. Classification (GTDB taxonomy): domain Bacteria; phylum Bacteroidota; class Bacteroidia; order Sphingobacteriales; family Sphingobacteriaceae; genus Pedobacter; species Pedobacter nyackensis. The sequence goes on from NZ_FWYB01000002.1 coordinate 165,643, forward strand.
CCTTCGCCATAAGCTAAGTTTGAAGGGATAATTAAGGTGATTTTTCCACCTTTACCGATCAATTGTAAACCTTCGTCAAATCCTGGAATTGCTCTTCCTAAAGTGATTGGACGTGGACCATATTGAGCCATTGCATTGTGTTTACCTGATTCTTTAGCAATTTTCTCATCACTGGTATCGAAGATATTATCTTTACCGTCAGATTTTTTAGTCGTTAATTTACCTGTGTAGTTAACCATCATCGTATCACCTAAAGCTGGTTTTACAGCATCACCCGGTTTAGAAATCACATATTGCAAGCCTGAAGCAGTTGTAGTCGTTTTCAAGTTGTTATCAGCAATATATTTTTTGATTTTACCAGCTTCAGCACCTTTCTTTTTCTCGATGCTTGCTTTGTAATCATTCTCAAAGAATGTTCTAGCCTTATTCTGGAAAGTAGAATCTGCTTCATTAGCACCTTTAGCTAATACTTTTTCAATTTTAACAGTAAATACGATGTATTTATCTTTTGTGCCCGGAGGTTTTGGCTGACCAGAACGCGCAGCCATAGTATCTAAATCCAATTTGAATGTAGCACTATCACCTTCTCCAAACAATGTCAAAACATCATTCATGTCACCAGCATAAACTTTCTTAGCAACAGGGAATACCTGAGGCTGATCCATATCCCATGTGTTGAACATCACAGAATCTTTTTCAGATTTCTGAATAAAGTTCAATTTAACGATATCACCTTCTTTAATTTTTGCGCCTCCAGCATCCTTATGGATGATATATGACAGGCCTCCCGGACCTTTTTTGTAGTTGTTACAAGCTGCTAACCCAAGTGTAGCGGCGAAAAGAATTACTAGACCTTTCTTCATGTGGTTTTTTAAGTTATTTTTTTATTTTATTTTCTATTCTGTTTATAAGGATTCGACCTTATCTCAACAACTGATCTTTATACTCCGTTAAAAGCGCTTTAAAATCCTGCACAGTATCCGCTAAATTCTTATCGGAATACCCGCCGGCAGCATTTCTATGTCCTCCTCCGTTAAAATATCTTTTGCAGATTTCATTCGCAGGAAATTCTCCCGTGGAGCGCAAAGATAATTTAACTTTATCAGTTCTTTCAATAATAAACGCGGCCAATTTAACACCATTAATTGACAATGCATAATTTACTATGCCCTCTGTATCACCAGTTACGATGTTGTAAGTTTTCAACTCTTCTTTGGTTACCGGAATAATCGCTGTATTAAACTCTCTCAATACAACCAGCTTATTGCTTAAACAGTGACCTAAGAAACGTAAACGGTTTTCTGTGGCATTATCGTATACCAACTCATGAATTCTCCAGTGTTCTGCACCAAGATCGATCAAATCGGCAGCGATGCGGTATACCGTAGCGTCGGCAGATCTAAAACGGAAAGAACCCGAATCTGTCATAATTCCGGTATACAGACAAGTTGCGATATCTTTATTCAGCATTACTCCATCCTCTAATTCGTTTACAATAAAATCATAAACCAATTGCGCCGCAGCACAGGCATGAATACTCCAATGGCGATAGTCATCAAAATCTTCCGGATCCAGGTGATGATCAATCATAACCTTATACGCACCTGACGCCCTTACCAGTTCACCCAGTTCATTGATCCTTCCAAGTGCATTAAAATCAAGACAAAAAACAATTGCAGCCTCTTCAACCAGCTTTGCCGAACGTTCTTGTTCTTCCGTGTAAATAATTACATCCGCATTATTTGGTAACCAGTGCAAGAAATAAGGGTAGTCGGTCGGAGCGATTACCTTAACATGATGTCCTTTTTGAATCAGGTAAGCGTACAGCCCCAAAGATGAACCCATTGCATCACCATCAGGTTTATGGTGGGTTGTTATGACAATTTTTTGCGGCGTTGCCAGCAAAGATTTTAATTCTGAAATAGATAGCATAATATTCGTTGCAAAGCTAGTAATTTAATGATAATTGAAGCCTATAATATTTTAGCCTCGCAGCTATATTTTTAAGGGAGCGGAAAGAACACTTTAATTTTATCAGTATAAAACGTAATTTTGCAAAAAAATTATACAAAATGACTACAAACAGAACTTTTACCATGATTAAGCCGGATGCTGTTGCTAATGGCCATATTGGTGCTATAATCAACGATATTACTGCTGCTGGTTTCAAAATCATTGCATTGAAATACACTCAATTAACTCCAGAAACTGCTGGTAAATTTTATGAAGTTCACGCTGCACGTCCTTTTTATGCTGACTTAGTAAGCTTCATGTCTTCAGGACCTATCGTTGCTGCTATCCTTGAGAAAGACAATGCAATCGAAGATTTCAGAAAATTAATCGGTGCTACTAACCCAGCTGAAGCTGCTGAAGGTACTATCCGTCAGAAATATGCTAAATCTATCGACGCTAACGCGGTTCACGGTTCTGATTCTGATGAGAATGCTGCAATTGAAGGAGATTTCTTCTTTACTGCTGCTGAGCGTTTCTAAGACAACAACAATCACGTCATCCTGACACAGGTCAGGACCTCGAAGAGAAATAACAATGCGAGATACCGGCCTTAGCTGGCATGACGAACAACATAAAATAAGCACCCCAAAAAGGTGCTTATTTTTTTATAAAGTTTGTACCTTTCAACCACAACAAATAGAACTAATGAAGAAGACTATTATTACGCTTATGCTACCATTTTGCACCCTTGCGGTAGATGCTCAAACAAAAAAACCAACAGCAGTAAAAAAAAAGGTGACTACTGTAGTAAAAAAAGCTACACCTGCTGTTGTACTTAAAACGACTTTAGATTCGGCCAGTTATGCCTTTGGTAATACCATGGCTACCAGCATGAAAAACGACGGGCTAAATAACCTGAATTACGACTTGCTGATTAAAGGATTAAAAGATGCTTTCGCAAACAAAACTCCGCTTATCGCTAAAGACCAATCTCAAACTGCGATCAATAACTTATTTAAAGTGGTTAGCAAACAAAAACACGCCCCTGCAATCGCTGAAGGCAAAGTATTTTTAGAGCGAAACAAAACACAACAAGGCGTACAGGCAACAGCTAGTGGACTGCAGTACCTGGTTATGACCAAAGGGACTGGAATCAGACCTAAAGCTACGGATACCGTATTGGTAAACTATAGAGGAACTTTGCTTAATGGCAAACAGTTCGACAGCTCTTACGATAGAAATGAGCCCCTTTCACTTCCTTTAAATGGTGTAATAGCTGGCTGGACAGAAGGTGTTCAATTGATGCAGGTTGGTTCAAAATACAAATTCTTCATCCCTTACAATCTTGCTTATGGTGAGCGTGGCGCAGGTGCAGATATCCCTCCTTACAGCACTTTAATATTTGAAATTGAGCTACTTAAAGTAAACGGAAAATAGTATCTCAAACCATTGTCATTGTCGTTTGTTAATTGATAACATCAAATCATCAACCTATGACAACGAGAAGATATTTTCCATTAGCAATCATTGCCTTCCTTTCTACTACACTTATGAGCTGTGAGCTGGTAAAAGGTATTTTTAAAGCAGGTCTTTGGACTGGTGCAATTGTCGTAATTCTTGTACTTGCACTCATTATCTGGTTAATAGGCAGAATCTTTGGGGGATAAACTAAAGAAATACAATATCAGTAATCACTTCAGATCCGGCACGTTCATTTATCTTTTGAAGGATGCCGGATCTTACCATCAGCAACTCATTCTTGATCACCGATGACTCAATCCTGATGAACAGTTTTTTTTGCGAAACATAAATCTGTGTAGTCCGGTTGGCAATTGCCTTCCCCATCAGTTCAGGCCATAAAGCCACTACAGATGTTTCATCAAACTTACCTTTCAGCTTATAAACATTCAGCAATTTGCCAATGCCTTCTTTTAGTGTAATATCGTTAGGTTTACGCATGATTTATTGCTCCGTTAGTCACGTCGAATAGCGTTACCGGCACATCGATTTTATTAAATACTGCCAGCACACGGTCTTTCCCTGTATCTGTAATAAAGATCTGCCCAAAATCATGATGGGATACCATCTCCATCAGTTTATGCATCCTGCTATCGTCAAGTTTATCAAAAATATCATCCAGCAACAACAAAGGCTTAAATCCTTTATACTTCTGAAGATAAGCATATTGCGCCAATTTAAGTGCAATTAAAAAAGATTTCTGCTGCCCCTGTGAACCAAACTTCTTTAAGGGCATATTTGATATTGTAAAGATCAGTTCATCCTTGTGAATACCGGTAGTTGTTCTTTCCAGAACCTTATCCTTTTCTATGGATTGCAACAGCAGCTGCTCAAAAGCGGCATCGTTTAACTGACTTTGGTACTGCAAACTTACCTGCTCCTTATCATTGGTTAAATACTGGTAGTATTTATCAAACAAAGGAATAAACTCAATCATGAATTGCTGACGCTTGGCATAGATCTTTACCCCTGAAGCGACCAGTTGCTCATTATAAATCTCCAGTAATGTCGGGTCATAGCTACGCGTTACCGCAATTTGCTTTAACAAGGCATTCCGATTTAAAAGGTGACGGTTGTACATGATCAATTCGTCCAGATAGTGCGTATCAGTTTGCGAGATCACATTATCCATAAAACGACGCCGCTCTTCACTTCCTTCCATAATGATATTGGTATCATAGGGTGAAATCATCACCAATGGAAACAAGCCAATGTGATTGGCTAATTTATCGTACTCCTTTTTATTCCGCTTAAATTGTTTTTTCTGATTCCTTTTTACACCACAGGTGATCTTCTCATTTTTTTCCTGGCGGTCGAAGTCACCCTGAATTAAAAACAGGTCATGTCCCGTTTTTATTTGCTGTGTATCGATTGGATTAAAATACCCTTTACATAGGCACAAGTAATGGATAGCGTCCAGTAAATTGGTTTTACCGGCCCCGTTATCTCCTACAAATGCATTTACTGTTTTTGAAAAACTAACATTTGCATCCGTATAGTTTTTAAAATTAAGAAGGGTAATGTTTTTTAACCACATAGTATCAACAGCCAAAGTTACCGTTTAGCTTTGTTAATTCTATGATTACTTCGGTTCTATTTAACGCTCAGTTCATTAATTTTGTTTAAATACTTTCAAAAGGGGTTGATACTTTGATGTAAAAATGTATTTTTGCAATCCTTAATTTTTTTAAATAAAATGTCTACAACAGAAAAAGAAATAAATCAACCGGTAAGAAAGGGTTCCTTTTTAGAAGAAAATTCGAAAAGCCTTTTGTTCATTGCAGGTGCAATTGTAGTATTAATAGGCATCTACTTCTGGTATCAGAATGTATACCTTAAAAACAGGGCTGAAGAAGCATCTGCTAAGATGTACAAAGCAGAGCAATACATTGGCGCTGCAGATTCATTAGCTAATAAAGCCATCAATGGCGAAGGTGGCTACCCTGGTCTTGAAAAAATTGCAGAGGAGTATGACAATACAAAATCGGCTAACCTTGCCAACTTATACCTTGGTGGTATTTATTTACGTAAAGGTGAGTACAAGAAAGCTACTGAAGTTTTAGGTAAATATTCAGAAACTGGAAGTCCGGTTGCAGATCCATTAGCTTTAGGCTTACTAGGTGATGCTTACAGTGAATTAAAAGACTTTAAGCAAGCAGCTACTTACTATAAAAAAGCAGCTGATAAAGCGAGCAACAAATTTACTTCTCCAATGTTTCTTAAAAAACTAGGATTGGTTTACGAAAACCTTAAAGATTTTAAAGGTGCTGAAGAAGCTTACACCAAAATAAAAACTCAGTATCCTGAAAGCCAGGAAGCTGCTATGATTGACGAGTACATTGCCCGTGCAGCTGCACAGGTAAAGTAAACAGCCCAAAACATATACAGAAACCCTGCATAACCGATAAGGATATGCAGGGTTTCTTTTTTTAAGCCTATCAATAATGTTGTATAGAATTAATAAATACTTTACATTACAACGGTATTTTTGCGCACATTCGTTGTACACATGTCTAAGCCTGAATCAAATACCTCTAGTGAAGAGGATCTGTTAACTCAAATCACCGAAGGGAATGAGAAAGCTTTTTCTGTGCTGTACACCACCTATTGGAAATATGTGTACAATAGCGCTTACAAAAGGCTTCAGAATTGCCAGGATGCTGAAAACATCACGCAGGATATTTTCCTGAACATCTGGAACAACAGAAAAACTCAAAAAATTGAAAACCTAAAGTCCTTCCTGTATATCTCCGTTAGAAATAAGGTACTGGATTTAATCGCAAAGGAGAAGAAATACGTTGAACTGCCAGAATACATCGAACTTTTTGAGCAATCGAGTAGCAGCCCTGCCTTTCAGGCGATATACAAGGAATTGCTAAAAGAATATAAAAAGCAATTAGAAGAACTTCCCCCGCAGCAAAAACTCATCTACGAACTGAAGTTCCACGAGAACCTTTCCTCAGATGAGATCGCCGAAAAATTAGGTTTATCCGTAAAAACGATTCGAAATCATTTGGGAAAAGCTAAGATAAAACTTCGAGCCAGCTTCTTTCCAATCTACGTATTGGCGCTCCTCCATATTTAGTCTTTTATTTTTTTAATTTTTATTTGCGCCCGACTGGGCGTTTTCCTTTATGACCCGTCTTATATGTATATAACAGCATAAGATGGATTGGAACAAAGACAAATATTTAGCCCTTTTAGAAAAATACAATCAAAATACGGCCAGTCCGGAAGAGAAAGCTTATGTAGAAGCTTGCTACCAATACTTTGAGGTTCAATCCAATTATACTGATCAACTGGATGAAGAAGCCGCTGATCAGCTAGGACAAAGTATATTTAACCGTATTGAAAGAGAACGGAAACCATCATTTGCAAAACTAATTCTACACAGAAGTAAGGATGCGGTCAGATACATATCTGCAGCAATCATTTTAATTGTCGCTGCGGCCGCGATTTTACTTTATACCTATCAATCCTCATCAACAAAAGACAACGCCTCAGAAGCGCCTATATTACCCGGCAAGAGCATCGCCAGTTTAGTATTACCCGATGGCAGTTCCTACTTGTTGAGCGACGCTCAGAAACAAGAGGATTTAATTTCCAAAGGAATTTTACACATTTCCAATAAGGAAGGCTTTCTGGAATATGATCCCTTGGCTAAAGTAGCACCTGCTGCTATAAAGATCCATGAGATCAGAACACCAAATGGAGGGCAGTATAAGGTCATTCTGCCTGATGGTAGTAAAGTATGGTTAAATGCAGCCAGTTCGCTTAAATTCCCTAATGAGTTCAATGAAAGCACCAGGGAAGTAGAACTTATCGGGGAAGCCTATTTTGAAGTTACCGGTACCCAAAAGAATGGGAAAAACAAGAATTGGCCATTCCTAGTAAAAAGTCAGAAGCACAGCACAAGCGTATTGGGCACAAAGTTCAACATTTCAGCCTATCCTGAAGATAATTTTGATCAGGTTACACTCCTGGAAGGTAAAGTTAAAATCCATGCCAGCAATGCTGTAGGAACTGCAGCTGATTATACGTTAAAACCAAATCAGCAAGCCACCATAAATGATAAAGTCAGCGTTCGGGATGTTGCCTATGCTACGGATGCCAACGCCTGGCAGCAGGGTAATTTTAGTTTCTCCAATAAGGACCTGGTACAGGTAATGCGTACCATCAGCAGGTGGTATGATGTAGAAGTTGACTACCATAATTTACCAGACAAAAAATTAAATGGTGCTATAAGTAGAAGCGTATCTATCAACGACATACTCAGAATGGTCGAAAAAACATGTAGCATCCAATTTAAAATTGAAGGGAGGAAGGTATATGTTGTAAAATAATCCATTTATCCGCATCAGCTAACCTCCAATAAAGACGACCAAATCAGAAATTAAACTAACATAAAAAAACATAATGCTTAGAGTTTTATTACCGTTAAAACTTACATTTTCGCTAGCCTTAGTACTATGCTTAAACGTATCTGGCAAGGTGTATTCGCAAAACATCACCTTGTCCACCAAAGGCAAAAATTTTGAAACCATTATCAAGGAGATTCGGGATCAGACTAAAATTTCCTTTTTATATGACACCGAATTTTTAAATAAAGCCAAACCTTTATCTGTAGAGATTAAAAATCTAAACATAGAAAACACACTTGCTATCATTTTCAAAAACCAACCCTTTGATTATGAAATTGACAAGAATTCCATCATTATAAAGCGCAAAACGGAAACGGCCAAAACGGCAAACAGCCAACAACAGATGGTTACCGGAACGGTTTATGACGAGGAGAAAAAACCTTTGGCAGGTGCAACTATTAAAGTATTAAATACTGCCTCAGTTGTCATTTCTGATGAGCAGGGAAAATTTAGTCTGACTAATATAAAGCCCGACGCCACATTAATTATTACTTATACCGGATTTAATGAACAGAAAATCAGTCTGGGAAACAAAAAGGTCATAGCTATATACCTGGTACGTCAAAATAAAATTTTGGAGGAAACTGTTGTTGTTGGATATGGATCAATAAGGCGCTCATTGGTGACCAATGCTATTGGTACATTTAAACCTAAGCCGGAAGACGTTCGCCAGGTAGCCAACCCTGCACGTTTGCTGGAAGGTCGGATAGCAGGAGTAAACATCAATGTTGGATCAGGAAACCTGGGATCAGCAGAGCGTATCAGCATTCGCGGAATTTCTTCTATAAGCGCGGGTAATGAACCGCTATATGTTATAGATGGTGTTCCGATTAACACTTCCAGCCCTTCCCTATTCTCATTTGGTGAAAACTACAGTCCCTTAGCGGCCTTTAATCATGCTGATATTGAGTCTATAGAAGTACTGAAAGATGCGGCCTCAGCAGCCATTTATGGGTCGAGAGCCAGTAATGGTGTGGTAGTGATTACTACCAGGTCCGGAAAAGAAGGCCGTTCTGATGTGAAGGTTAACCTTTCCAGCGGTTTTTCCCAATTTATGGATCGCAATAAACTAAAATTCTCGGATTCTAAATCCTACCTCCTGCAATATAACGAGGGAGTAGATAACTATAATAAACAGAACAACCTGAAAGTAGGTGATGCCGCCTATAAAATCAGGATTTCTAATCCGTTTGGCGACCTGCCTGATACCGATTGGCTGGGATTAATTACCCAAACCGGTTATTTTAAAAATGTGGATGCAAATCTTGCCGGAGGTAATAAAACCACAAAATATTATATTGGATTAGGCTATACCGATCAGGAAGGTATTATTAAAAACAATTCCTTAAAAAAATATAACGTCAACACCAAGATAAGTCACCAGTTTAAGAAGTGGCTGGAGTTTGGCATGCAGAACACTGCAAATTACATCAAAAACTACCAGGTTCCGGGTGCAAACCTGGGTTCAACCATTATCGCCAGGGCCATTGAACAAAGACCTTTTGACAGGCCTTACAAACCGAATGGAGATTACTATGTTGGTGGAACGGATGAATTAACCCGCCATAACCCCGTTCAAATTATCAATGAACAAGAAACCTATCTGGATACCTATAGATATTTAGGCACCTTTTATGGCACACTAAACCTGGGTCAGGATTTCACATTCAAATCTTCAATAAGTACAGATATCGGGTACACCTACGATTACAAATATTACAATGCAAAACACCCCTATGGAACAGGTGTAGGCAGGTTGGTTGAGTCTAACCGACTTATTCAAAACATTTTAACGGAGAACATCCTGACTTACAACAAGAAACTTAAAGACTTCAGCATTAACGCAATTGCAGGTCATTCCTTTCAAAAGCAAAATGTTAAAAGCTCTGACATTGATGGCAGAGGCTTCCCTACCCCATCATTACATGTAATTTCCGTAGCATCTGAGATTTATGGAGCCAGTGGAAATACGAGTGAGTATGCAATGGAATCTTATTTTGGAAGGTCAACTTTTGCCTATAAGGATAAATACATCTTCACCGGGACATTACGTGCCGATGGTTCTTCAAAATTCAATCCCAACCACAGATGGGGATTGTTCCCATCAGCCTCTATTGGCTGGAATGCATCAAAAGAAGATTTTTTAAGTGATAAAGATATCGACCTTAAATTACGGGCAAGCTATGGCCAGACCGGGAACCAGGAAGGCATTGGTAATTATGCTTACCAGGCGCTCATGCTGGGTGGCCAGAACTACGGAAATGTAAGTGGTATATCCGTGTCGTCTTTTGGTAATGATCAGTTAACCTGGGAAAAGGCCGACCAATACGATATGGGTTTCGACCTCGGCTTAATGAACGGGAGGTTGAATCTAATCATAGATGGTTACATCAAGAATACCAAAAATCTGCTGTATAGCATGCCAATCCATGCCACTACAGGCATGACCAGCATTATCAGCAATATTGGCTCCATGCAAAACAAAGGTGTTGAACTTGCTCTTAATAGCAATTTCAATATTGGTGCTGTAAACTGGAAATCTCAGTTTAACATTGCACACAATAAAAACAAACTGACTTCCTTAATCGGTCACGATGCACCGGTATCTGTAGGCGAAAACAGGGCTTTACAGGTAGGTAAAGAGATCGGGGCATATTATCTTTTCGTAGCAAACGGTCTGTACCAGTATGATGGTGAAGTACCACAGGCGCTATACAATTTAGGCGTGAGAGCCGGTGATGTGAAATGGCTGGATGTTGATGGTAATAACATCATCAATGACAATGACAGACAGCTGGTAGGATCTTCGAATCCGGATTTTTCAGGTGGCTGGAACAACTCCTTTAACTACAAAGGCTTTCAATTAGATATTTTAACCACCTACATGTACGGAAATGACGTGTATGCGCAATGGAAAGCCAGTGGCTCAGCACGTATTGGTTACAGGTTTAACAATTTGGTAGAGTACGTTGAAAATCGCTGGACCGGTCCCGGAAGTACAAATGTATACCCAAGGGCAATTGATGGTGAAACCCATAACACCAGAAACTCAACGAGATTTTTGGAAGACGGTTCATTCATCAGGTTAAGAGCGCTTACGCTAGGGTATAATTTCCCTGTAGGGAAGGTGCAAAAAATAGGACTGAAGGGCTTAAGAGTCTATGCTCAGGGCGACAACCTTTTGTTATTTACCAAGTATTCAGGATGGGATCCGGAAGTAAACAACAATCTTGATCCACGATATACCGGTGTTGATTTATTCTCAGTACCTCAGCCGCGAACTTTCAGTTTAGGTGTAAACATCACGCTATAAATTTTGATCAAATGAAACAAAGATTAATTCTATTCATAAGTGCAATCCTCATGCTTAGTTCATGTGGTAAGCAACTGGACCTATTCCCTCATTCTGGTATTTCACCTGACGCAGTTACCGCTGATGACTTACCTGCATTGAGATTAGGGATGTATAACAATATGCAAAATGATCCTAAGGTTCATTCCTTTATCACCTTCGATATCCTGGGCGGTAATTTAACGGGCAGTTCCGGAAACCCATTAGACATCATCAATTCAACTTTAAGCCCATTAAACTCCATTGTTGCTGCCAGCTGGAATGGTTACTTCAGCGCCCTGTTCCAGGTAAACAACATCATCAGCATTTGCGAGAGTCTGCCGGCATCTGAAGTTAGAAACAGAACACTAGGTGAAGCCTATTACTTTAGGGGCCTGATTTATTTTAACCTGGTAACCCGTTGGGGCGATGTTCCGATTTTAAGAAAAAACACACTGGAAAAGCCTTTCCGCAAACCGGTAACTGAAGTCTGGGCCTTCGTAGAAGAGAACTTAAATCAGGCTGCTGCCCTTTTAGGCACCTCAGAAAGTTATTATTATGTGTCGGCAGATGCAGTTACTGCTCTTCGGGCCAGGGTAATGTTAAGTCAGGGTAAAATGACTGAAGCAACAACTTATGCTGAAAGTCTGATTACCTCAGGTAAATATAAGCTGGATGCTTTTGAAAAAATCTTCAGAAAATTAGGGAACACGGAGGTGATCTTTGCCTTTGAAAACATCTCTGAAGAATCAAGCATCAATATCAGTGACTTGTTCTATACCTACGCCCACCCAAACAAAGGTCAGGGAACTTATAAGCCTGCCCGTGATGTGGTGGATTCATATGCTGCGAACGACAACAGGAAGAATATTTCTATTGTCAATATTGCCGGCACTGAATGCATCAACAAGTATCCGAGTGGACAGACCGGCAGAGATCCGGTTATCATTTCACGGATTGCAGAAATGTATCTGATTAGTGCCGAAGCACAGGGCAGATTGAATGGCATAGGCAGATTGAATCAGCTTCGCAGCTTCCGCGGGCTCGTTAATTTAACAGTAAGCAATGATGACAGCTACATAGATGCCATTCTTCTGGAAAGAAAACGCGAACTGTTGGCTGAGAATTTCATGTACCATGATTTAATCAGACTGGGAAAAGCGATAAAAAACCTGGGCATCCTAAGCCACCAAACTTTATTACCAATTCCAGGCAGGGAATTACAGCTAAATGGAAACCTTATACCCAATCCTGGATACTAACATTAAAAACATAATCTAATGAAACATACATTTTACTGGTTTACAGCAATTATTTTCAGTCTGGGTATACTGAGTTGTACAAAAGCCCAGCAAACTACTACCTATGTTGCCATTCCTAAAACCGAAGTTGGAAAACGTCTGGTAAATCAAACAGACCTGTTTGCAACCATTCATGCTGATACAAGCTATACCATAAAAAACGGTTTAACTGCGACAGAAATTAAGTACCTGTCTAAAGAAGGCCTGGCCATGAAGATATTCATCTTTGAGGTCGACCTTTCCAAACCAAACTTAACCATAGAAGCCTCTACCCCTTTTAACCAGCCGCAGTATAATATGCAGGAGATGACCCTCCAGGCCACTTATGAAGATGCAGAAAAGCATAAAGTATGGGCAGGTATAAATGGTGATTTCTACAATATGACGACAGGGATGCCTCAAGGGATCGTGCATAAAGAAGGTTTGGTCATTAAAAGCACAGTTACGGACGCAATAAATACTTTCTTCGGGATAACTAGCGACAACAAAGCGATTGTTGGCGATCAGGCCTTATACGCGAATGTAAAAACAACCTTAAAGGAAGCCATTTCGGGCAGGGTAACGTTAATTAAAGATGGTGTTATTGAAACCCAGGCAAGTGCAGTAGTTGAACCGCGAACCGCTATTGGCGCGTCAGCGGATGGCCTTAAAGTATACATGCTGGCTGTTGATGGCAGGAAATTCCATTACTCAAACGGAATGAAATACGAGGATCTGGCTAAAATATTAAAAGCCTTAGGTGCCCACAATGCCATCAATTTAGATGGCGGGGGATCAACTACCTTTTTCATACGCAATACACCGGGCTTCGAACCCAACCGTTTTGAAATCAGAAACTGGCCTACAGACAATGGCGGCAAAGAACGGGCAGTGGCAAATGGTCTATTAATTATATCTAATGAATAACCTGTTAACATGAAAGCATATTTAAATAGAACTTGTTCATTCCTGCTATTGCTGGCAATGATCGCCATCACTGGATGCCGAAAAGTTGATGCAGAAGGTTTTTCACCTGACGATCCTGATCTGTCTTTTAAAACAGAAACTATGGAGGTTGGAAGTGAGGCTACAGAGCTGGAGATTGAAATAAAGTCAAATCTTCCCTGGCGTGTAAAAAGTGACGCAGATTGGTTGTCATTCGTTTCTGCTAACGGAACCGGCAACGGAACTTTTAAAATCAGTGTTGCAAAAAACAAAACTACAATTGCAAGAACTGCTGAAATTTCAGCATGGGTTACTGATGGTTATAAAAAAGTACTTAAAATCACACAACTTGCCGGAGATGCGCCACCCGATTTCACCAGACATTTTTACGTAAGAGCAAATGGTTCGAGTATTGCCGATGGTTTGTCATGGCAGCAGGCCACAACTTTAGACAATGCTTTAGACCAGGCAAACGATGGAGATTTCATATACGTAGCTGCCGGAACCTACAAACCTGGTACTACCCTATCCAATGGTACTGTAACTGATGCGAAAGAAAACACTTTCGAAATCCGTACCAATGTTCAAATCAGTGGTGGTTATGCTGAGAATGCACAAACTGGAGATCAACCGAATCCACAACTATATCCAACCATACTGAGCGGCAACTTAGGAAGCAGCAAAGCACGGCATGTAGTTGCCATTACTGCTCCTTTGGCAGACGGAAAAAAAGTAGTTCTTCGAGGACTAACCATTAAAGAAGGTGAAGCTGGCGGAACAGGATCCGTTGTGATCAACGGCGCCAGCTTTAGCAGGGCCCATGGTGGAGGGATGATTATTGGGAATACCCTTGCTGAAATTGAAAACTGTAATATCATCAACAACACGACCAACAACCATGCACCGGGCTTATATGTTACTGAACGAGCTGTGCTAACCCTAAAAAATTGCAACATCAGCGGCAATACAGGCAATATCGCGGCTTCAAATGGTGGCGGTATATGGAATGATGGATCAACCATTTATATGTATAACACCAGCGTTAATGGCAACAGGGTTGGTGGTGTTGGTGCAGGTGTTTACGCCATTCATACCACCAGACCATCTGTAACGCAAATGTTCAATGTTACGATTTCAAATAATGTTACTGGTATCTATGGCGCTAACAGTGCAGCAGCAGGGTATTATGGCCGTGAACGTTCAGAAGGATTAATGTTGAACTGTACCGTATCCGGAAACGCCGCTGGCGGAAATGCTGCCGGAGGTGGGATCGTATTGTATGGCTCAGCAAAGTTGGATGTGATCAACTCAACCATCACCAATAATTCCGGTGCAGTGAATGCAACAACTGCCGGTGGAAGTGGTATTAATGTTACGACTACAGGAACCAATGTTTTGAACCTATACAACAGTATAGTTTCCGGAAACAAAGGAGCTTTCGGCCAAATTGTTGGAACAATCACCACCAAATCAGCTGTTGCGATAGGTGACCAGGTATACGACAATAATGAGGCACTTGTTCCAAATGCGGTATTTGATGCTGCTATACTTGGACCACTTGCCAATAATGGCGGAAATACACAAACGGTATTGTTATTAAACAATACCAATCCTGCAACACAGTACGGAATGAGCTTACTCCAATTGCAATTATTGGCCATAAAGCAACAGCTTGATGACAGCATCATTACTAAGGATCAGAGAGGTCAGGATAGAAAAGGTAAAACAACTATGGGCTCAACGGTAAATTAACCTCCACTACCCCATGAAAAAGGCTATCCGGAAAACGGATGGCCTTTTTTGTGCTTTCTCCTCAGTTCATTTCTGAAATTTTCCCTAAGTTTGCAGCATGGCAACACAATTAAAAAACCTATCCGATTTTTCGCATACTACTGTACCTAATGGCGGCGCTTTCAAATTTGCAATTGCTGTTGCAGAATGGAATGCCGAAATCACTGGCAGCCTATACAATGGCGCATTAGAAACTTTGCTTAAACATGGTGTATCTGCAGATAATATTCTGTCTGTAGCCGTACCGGGAAGTTTTGAATTGACTGCTGCTGCTGAAATTCTTTTGCAAAAGCACAAAGATCTGGATGGAGTAATCTGCCTGGGCTGTGTAATTCAGGGCGACACAAAGCACTTTGATTTCATTTGTGATGCTGTAGCCAATGGCATTACTCAGGTTGGGATTAAGCATGCAAAACCAGTAATTTTTGGTGTATTAACCACCAACGATCAGCAACAGGCTATCGACCGTGCCGGAGGTAAGCATGGAAATAAAGGTGACGAGGCTGCGATTACCGCTTTAAAAATGGCAGAACTTGCCGCTACTGTATAACGAAGTTTGATTCTTTTGTTAAAAACTGTAGATTAGTATTAATATTTCATTAAAGAAAACAAATACAGATGAAGAAAATTGCAATACTATTGCTCGGAGTATTTTTTGCAATAACGGTTTTAGAAGCTTGTTCCAACAAAATTTGTCCGGCCTACAGCTCGTATCCTGAAGGCAAAAGAAGAAGAGGCTAAGCGCTCAGTATATTTTACAACAACATTTCAATGCAGTGGAAAAACATTACTGATCTTGAAGAGATCGGTCAAATACAACAACAAGAAGGCTATAGTCTTATTTTTAAACACAGTACACGCTGTTCTGTGAGCTTAATGGCGAAGAAACGCTTTGAGCGGGATTGGGCTGTAATTCCTGAAAACACTGCTTTATACTTTTTAGATTTAATCAGCTATCGCGACATTTCTGCGCAGATAGCTGAAACTTTTCAGGTGTATCATGAATCGCCGCAAATCCTATTGATTAAAAACGGCGATTGTATATTGGATGCTTCACACAGTGAAATTTCAGCTGATGAAGTTGCCGAAATGATTAATAGTTAAAAGTAACGGTCTTCTTGATATCCGGATGTAAACTATAAATCACCGGACAGGTATTGGCAGAACGCTCAATAATCTTTTTGTCCTTATCGGAATAATCATTTGCAGGAAACTGGAAATCAACTACAATCTCGGCTACCCTTCTTGGGTCCTCAGCCATAATTTTTGTAATTGCACAAGTTGTACCATCGATATTAAAACCATGTTCATTCGCTGCAATTCCAACGATAGTCAGCATACAGTTACCTAATGAAGTAGCCAGTAGGTCTGTCGGCGAAAAAGCCTCACCCTTTCCTTTGTTGTCAACCGGTGCATCGGTAATGATTTCATTTCCCGAACGCTCATGTATAGAGGTAGTCCTTAAACCACCATTGTAAGTTATTTTTGAAGTAGCCATTGTGTAAAATTAAGCATTTTTATTCCCCGAAAAATTACCAATTATATTTAACTTTAATAGCAAATAAAATCAATTACCATGAAAAAAATCATCTCAGTTATCCTCATCACTATTAGCGCCTTAACAGCTTGCAAAATGATGAAACCAAATCAATCTTCTGAAAAACTAACTGGTGAATGGGAGTTAAACTACATTACCGGAGTAAGAATCGCCTTCAATGGCTTATATCCTGACGCTAAACCAGGCTTAAATTTTAAAGCGCCATTTACTGAAGTAAGCGGTAATACAAGCTGCAATGGATTCAGTACAAAACTAACTGTAGACGGAAATAAAATGACCATTTCACAACCTGGTGCCATGACCATGAAACACTGCGAAGGCGAGGGTGAAATGAGATTTATGGAAATGATGAAAAAAGTTACAGCCTACAGCGTAGATGATAAAACACTAACCTTACTTCAGGATGACATCGCCGTAATGAGATTCACAAAGAAATAATTCTTAACTTTGTGCCATGATCGCACTTCCGGTTGTTTCAGAAAACCCAGTACAACGTAAACCAGATTGGCTTAGAGTTAAGCTTCCTGTAGGTAAAGAATATGCACAAGTGCGTAGTTTGGTTGATACCCATAAACTACACACCATCTGCGAAAGCGGCAATTGTCCGAATATGGGCGAATGCTGGGGCGCAGGTACTGCGACTTTCATGATTCTTGGTAACATCTGTACCAGATCATGCTCTTTCTGTGCAGTTGCTACAGGCAGACCACTCGCAGTGGATACTGATGAACCTAACCGTGTTGCCAATTCGGTAAAATTAATGCAGGTAAAACACTGCGTAATTACGTCGGTTGACAGAGATGACCTGAAAGATGGTGGTTCGATTATATGGGCCGAAACTTTACAAGCCATCAGAAGAGAAAGTCCTGAAACAACATTAGAAACGTTAATACCCGACTTTAAAGGTCAGTGGGATAACTTATACCGCGTTTTAGAAGAACGCCCTGAAGTGATGTCACATAATGTAGAAACAGTAAGACGTTTAACTAAACAAGTACGCATCCAGGCAAAATACGACAGGAGCCTTGAAGCCCTGAAACGTATTTCTGAATTTGGTTTAAGAACAAAAACAGGCATTATGCTTGGACTTGGAGAAACTGAAGAAGATGTTTTAGAAGCAATGGATGATCTTGTGGCCAATGGTGTACACATTTTAACGCTGGGACAATACCTGCAACCTACACGTAACCATCATCCGGTAGTAGACTGGATCCACCCGGATCAGTTTGCTAAATACAAGGAAATCGGCTTGGCTAAAGGTTTAAGATATGTAGAGAGTGGACCACTGGTACGTTCATCTTATCATGCTGAAAAACACTTGTTTGATTTTTAGTAATCAATAAATAATTATAATGGCTGGGGTATCTATCTCAGCCACTATTTCAAAAAGCCTTTAACGGTTTTAGGTATCTGCTCTGCCAGTTGCGATGCAGTTATATTATAATGACTTTCAGCAAGCTCATCACCCGCTTTTCCGTGAAAATAACAACCCAGTATAGCTGCTGCCTTTGCACTGTACCCCTGGGCAATATAAGCCGTAATTAAGCCCGTCAGCACATCCCCCATTCCACCTTGTGCCATAGCAGGATTACCTGTAGGATTGATCATTACATCCCCCTGTTGGTCGACAATAAAAGTATATTGATTTTTCAATACAATAACTGACCCTAGCTTTTTCGCCATTATCCTGGCAGTTTGCAACCTTTCCCACCAGGTCTTATGTTTACCAAACAAATTGTCGAATTCTTTTAAATGCGGCGTGAATATGGAATCCTTTGCGAGGTGCATCAATAGATCTTCCCGGGTAGAAAGGATATTTAACGCATCAGCATCTACAACAACGGGAACTTTTAAAACTACGAGTTCTTCAATGATACAAACCGACTCGAATAGTTTCCCTAAGCCTGGCCCAATAGCAAAAGCGTTATATTTTTTTAATGATTTTATTTTTATCAGGTTACTTCTCCCCAAATACATCGCTTCGGGCAATACTGTATTTAAAGCATTTAGTCCACTTTCAGGGACAGACACGGTTGTTAAACCTGCACCGCCATACAAACAGCCCTTTGCGCATAGCAAAGCAGCCCCCATTGTCTTCAATGCGCCTGCGATAATCAGTGCGTGCCCATAAGTACCCTTATGGGCAAAAGGCTTTCTAATCTTCAGAATAGCCTTAATATCCGCCTTTTGTATTAACTTATAAGGAGAGCTTTCGCTTTCTGCGCTCAGTTTGACCAATCCTTCGTCAACAACCTGCAATTTGCTGGAAGCATCAGAATCGGGCAGAAAGGTGTTTAAAAACACTGCCATAACGGTTTGTTTACAGGCCCATTTCCTTTTTAAGGAACTTGCCGGTTAAGCTTATCGGGTTTTGGATCAAGCCTTCGGGTGTTCCCTCAAAGATGATCCTTCCACCTCCAACACCACCCTCTTCACCAAGGTCTATCACCCAATCGGCAACTTTTACCACATCCAGGTTGTGTTCAATAACCAATACAGTATTCCCTCTTTCTACCAGCTCATTAAGCACACCTAGCAATACATTTATATCCTCAAAATGCAGGCCAGTTGTAGGCTCATCTAATATATAAAATGTCCGCCCTGTGTCTTTTTTTGAAAGCTCAGTAGCCAGCTTAACACGCTGGGCTTCACCGCCCGACAAGGTAGTGGAGGACTGTCCTAAAGTGATATATCCCAATCCCACATCTTTCAATGTTTTGATTTTCCTGTAAATTGATGGCATATTCTCAAAAAAGTCGCATGCCTCTTCAATACTCATATCCAACACATCACTAATAGATTTACTTCTATAGCGCACTTCCAGTGTTTCGCGGTTGTATCTTTTACCCTGACATTCTTCGCATGGCACCTGCACATCGGGTAAGAAATTCATTTCAATTACCTTCATACCGCCACCTTGGCAGGTTTCGCAACGCCCCCCCTTTACATTGAAAGAGAAGCGACCAGGTTTATAGCCACGTATTTTGGCTTCCGGCAACTGAACATACAAATTCCTGATGTCGGAGAAAACGCCTGTATAAGTAGAAGGATTAGATCGGGGTGTACGGCCAATAGGCGCCTGATCAATCTCTATTACTTTATCTATTTCTTTTATCCCATTGATCTTCTCGTAAGGCAAAGGATGTTTCTTAGCCCTAAAGAAATGATGATTTAATATCGGATATAAGGTTTCAGTTATTAAGCTTGATTTACCACTACCAGATACACCGGTTACAGCGATAAATTTACCCAAAGGGAAGTCTACTGAGACATCTTTTAAATTATGACCGTTTGCCTTAATGATGGAAAGCTTATGCCCTGTCCCTTTCCTGCGCTTTTTAGGTACCTCTATGCCCTTTTTACCATTTAGGTAGGCCGCAGTTAAGGTATCCGATTTCAGGATCTCTGCCGGCGTCCCCTGCGCGACGATTTGTCCGCCGTGCACACCCGCTGCCGGACCAACGTCTATTACGTGATCAGCCTCCAGAATCATATCCTTATCATGCTCTACTACCAAAACCGTATTACCCAGGTCTCTCAGGTTTTTTAAGGCTCCGATTAAGCGTTCATTATCTCGCTGGTGAAGTCCTATACTAGGCTCATCCAGAATGTACATCACATTCATCAGTTGAGATCCGATCTGCGTAGCCAATCTGATCCGCTGCGCCTCACCACCCGAAAGGGTCCGTGCGGTCCGGTCGAGCGACAAATAGTTCAAACCTACATCACTCAAAAAGCCCAACCTTGAACGGATTTCTTTTAAAATCTCTTTGGCAATGGTATTTTGTCTGTCATTCAGTCTGCCTTCCAGTCCTTCATACCAGGCTTTGATACTGCTGATATCCATTTCTGCCAATTCAAAAATGTTCTTACCGTCTATTTTAAAATGCAGACTTTCCTTTTTCAGACGGGCGCCGTTACAAACCGGACAGGTTTTCAGCTTGCGGAAAGACTCCATATCATCCACTGCAGCTTCACCTTTACGCTCCTGTTGTTCTTCAAGGAGTTTAATGATTCCGTCGAAAGTAATCTGATAGTTTTGTACATTCCATTTATTATACTCTACTGCTACAGAAAGCAACTCATGAGAACCATTTAAAATAATACTGATGATGTCGTCGCCCAGCTTTTCAATTGGGGTAGACAAAGAGAAATTATATTTTTTGGCCAGGGCTTTTAACACCTGGAACATCCAAATATCGCGGTACTCACCTAATGGAGCAAGACCACCGTTCATAATGCTCAACTTAGGGTTCGGCATCACTGATTCCTTATCTACCACGAAAATATAGCCTAAGCCATCACAATTCTCACAGGCACCATAAGGTGAATTGAAAGAAAAGTTGTTAGGCTGTGGTTCATCGTAAGAAATTCCTGTTGTAGGGCACATCAAAAAGCGACTAAAATGGGCAACATTATTGTCCTTATCGCTGATTTTAATAATGCCTTTACCTAAGCGCATAGCCGTTTGCAGGGAGTCCTGCAGACGTTTTATATCTGTACGATCAATGATCAGACGATCTACAACAATTTCAATATCATGGATTTTGTAACGATCAACCTGCATTTTAGCGGTGATATCCTGTATCTCTCCATCTATACGCACCTTAACATAACCTTGCTTGCGGATCTGTTCAAACAATTCCCTGTAATGTCCTTTACGACCTTTTACTACCGGGGCAAGGATATTGGCAGGCATATTGCCAAACTTATTAAAGATATTTTCAAGGATCTGATCTTCGCTCATCCGCTCCATTTTCTCGCCGGTATTGTACGAAAAAGCATCAGCGGTACGTGCATATAGCAAACGCATAAAATCATAGATCTCGGTAATTGTACCTACAGTTGAGCGTGGGTTTTTACTGGTTGTTTTCTGCTCAATGGCAATAACAGGACTTAAACCGGATACTTTATCCACATCAGGCCTTTCCATTCCTCCCATAAACTGGCGCGAATAGGCGCTGAAGGTTTCCATATACCTACGCTGCCCTTCTGCATAAATGGTATCGAAAGCCAAAGAGGATTTACCACTCCCACTTAAACCTGTAATAACAACAAGTTTGTTCCGTGGGAAGGAAACATCAATATTTTTAAGGTTATGCACCCGGGCTCCATACACTTCAACATCTTTCTGCTCGCCTAGGTCAACGGTATTTTTGCTCATATATATTAAAAAAAGATACTGAATCTATACGTTTAAGATTGCAATTCTCTACACTGCAAAATTGCTAAAAATTTTATCAAAATAACGGCGCGAAACCAAAAATTACATTAGCCTCATGTTCGCCATATTTACAGCCTACCAGATCAGTGTGGTACCGTCTTCAGTAGGGTGTCCGGTACACACCAATACTCTTCCCGCTGCGATTTCATCATCCATTAAAACTTCGTTATAATCCATCTCTACCCCCCCTTTTATGCAATTAGCCGTACAGGTGCTGCATATCCCTGCGTGACAACTATAAGGCAGGTTGATGTTGTTTTCCAATGCGACATCAAGTATGGTTTTGTTATAGGGAACATCCAAATGGTAAATATTGTTCTTAAAATTCAATACAACAGCATAGGTATTGGTGTGCTTCACCTTCTTTTCTGTTGAATCGTCTTCATCCACCTCATCTTCGGGCAGCACAAAGGTTTCTCTTTTAATCTGAGTGATATCAAATCCCATTTCCAGCAATTTGATGCGACAAGTCACCATGTAGTCTATTGGCCCACAAGTATAGAATAGCGCATCAGACCCATTGTAAACCATTTCCTCATTCACAATCTTCTCGATCAGGAAAACATTTAACCTTGCAGTAAGCAGGTTTTTACTCTGACTGGAGACATAAATAATTTTAAACCTCTCCCGATACTTTGTCTGCAAATCATTCAATTCTTCATAAAATAGGGTTTCCTCTACCGACCTACGACTGTAAATCAGTATTATTTTAGAGTTCTCTTCTTTATGCAGTGCTGTTTTCAATATAGAAAAAAGTGGAGTAATGCCCACGCCAGCGCCAAAAAGAAAAACAGTCCTTTTAATTTGCGGATCCGGTTGATAAATGAACTGTCCGTTAGGTGCCAGCGCATACAGCACATCTCCTACCGCTGTTTTGTGATGAAGGAATCTGGAAATCTCGCCATTCTCTACCCGCTTAATAGCTATAGCCAAAGGCTCATCTACATCAGGGGAACTGCAAAGGGAATAAGATCTGCGGAGCTCGCGTCCATGAGTATTAAACACAAGCGTTAAAAACTGCCCAGCCAGGTACTGCGGCTTTTGGCCATTTAACACTTCGAAACTAAGCACCAGGGTTTCTCCAGCACTAAATTTCATGTCTTGTATCATCAATTCCATAGGGGGCTTAAATTAGCAAATTCCAAACAAAAACAAAAGCCGTTCAGTAGATACTGAACGGCCTTCCTCATTGCATATTTTTTTATTTTATTCTGAGTTTTTATGCTCTTCTTTTCCCGCATTAAAAGCTAACAGTGTCCTTGGAGCTGTATAACCATAATGCGATGGATTTTCCACAATCTGTTTCATGGAGATCAATTTGTAAACATAACCACCAGTTTCGGAGTTTAGTCTCATTTTGAAATAATTATCCTGGTTTTGTCTGTTAATCTGGCGCTTCATATGGCCATCACCAACATTGTAAGCTGCCGCGACTAAAGTCCAGCTATCAAAGGTATTATAAAGATCTTTGATGTATTTGGCTGCCGCGATAGTTGATTTACGTAAATTATTACGCTCATCTACTTTCGAATTAACTTTTAACCCATACGTGCGAGCTGTCCCGGGCATAAACTGCCAAAAACCGGCAGCACCTTTAGGAGAAACTCCACTATGTAATCCTGATTCCACCAAAGGCATATATTTAAAATCTTCGGGAATGCCATAAGCGGCAAGGATCGGTTCGATTATTGGGAACCATTCTGCTGCTTTTCTGTGCAGCTTATTCGTTTGTAAATTACTAAAGTAATGTGCAGCCAGCGTTTTCTTCATTTTACGCTCTACTTTGACATCCCCAACCGGTAATGTCTCATCTGCAAAGTTTAATCGAGCCATTAAAGACAATGGCTTCGTGATGTTTGATGTTAGTGTATCTGTACTTGTTATTTCTGATTCTTTTGAAATACTTTTTGCTGCTCGGGGCATGTTGTAAGCAAACACTTTTGCCATAACCAGTAATGATATTATTACCGTACATGTTATTATGTGTTTCTTTATCATTTTCCTCCTTTTTTTGGTTAACAATTTTAAAACGTCTGCAAATGTACGACATATGATGTTAATTATCAAGCTATTACGAATTTAACTGCAATAATCGCGCTTTAAAGCAGTTTAAAGCGCGATTATAAAAAGACCAATTCCGGAGCTTTTTAGGGTTTCTTTTGCATCGGTTACAAATTCAAAAAACAATAAACAATGGGAGAATTTGGGAGTATTTTAGGCACAAAAAAATCAATTTTCAGGAAAGTAATTCCAAGCATCAAACGATTTCAGGAAGAGTTTTCTGGTAAACAAACAAACTCAGGAATAACGAGTCAACAGCTAGTTCGAGTTAGCCTAAATCAACAAGTAATATCCGGACAAGACAAGCTATAGCAGCCTTTATAATGACAAGGCAATAAGTAGAGGGAAAGTAGCGGATGAGTTGCGGGTTGCTTTACCCTTCCTTTACCCTTGGGTTAGGGTTGCTTTACCCCAGGGGTAAACCAAGGGTAAGGCAAGGGTAAAGGAAGGGTAACCCAAGGGTAAAGGAACCCCCTAGTTTAGGGCTACTTTACTGCTGGTTATCCCCAACTTATTACAGCCTCATTCAAAAAGCTGACCGATATGCGGTACTAATCAGCATCTTAATTGCAGTTCTCCGACACTAATAATTAGGAATCAGCGCATTTTTTCGTAAATTTGTCGCCGCATAAATTATGCGAATAAAAGCGTATCATGATAAAAAACAACAACAGGAACAGTCGGGATGACAAGTCCAAACCGGGAAACCGAAGCACAACAGGCAAAAGACCAGGTGGAGCAGAGTCTTCATATAAGGGAAAAGGCAAGTTTGACGATAAAGAAGGAAGAGACAATAAATTTAGCGGCGATAAAGAATTTAAACCAAGAACATTCGGAGCGCCAAGAGAGGGAGACAGAAAAGACTTCAGACCTAGAGCAGGTAAGGAAGGAGATTCAAGAAGCTTTAAACCAAGAGGAGAAAACGATTCAAAAGAATTCAGACCAAGAAGTACCGGTGGTGATTTCAAACCAAGAGCCGCGAAAGATGGTGACAATAAAGGCTACGGTTCAAGAAGCACTGGTTCAAGAGATTTCAAACCTGGAAACAGGGACAACGACAGCAGAGACTTTAAACCACGTTCTTTTAATAAAGATGCGGGTTCAAGAGATGCTGGCTCAAGAGAAACTCCTGGAGAAGGCAAACGTAGTTATATAAAGAAAGATCATTTTAGTGCAGGAGGTGATAAACCTTTCCGCAAATTTGACGATAAAAAAAGTCAGTCTTCAAGAAGCACTGACAGCAGACCTTTCAGAAAAAGAGAAGATGAAGGTACAAAAGCCGGCGGAGAGCGTAACGAACGTTCTTTCCAACGTCCGGAGCGTGGCGAACGTTCTTTTGATCGTTCAGACCGTCCAACACCACATGGAGAACGCGGTTCACGCCAGGAGCGTAACAATACCTGGTCGGGTCCTGAAAAGGCGCCTACTATGCGCGGCAGGAAAAATCCTGTTGTTCAAAAAGATGACGGCCTAATCCGCTTAAACAGATACATTTCCAATGCAGGTATTTGCTCTCGTCGTAAGGCTGATGAGCTGATTGCTGCAGGTGTAGTTTCTGTAAACGGAGAAGTGGTTTCTGAATTGGGACACAAAATTGATCCTGCAAATGATCAGGTTCGCTACAACGGTGAATTGCTAAAACGCGAAAAGAAAATTTACGTACTTTTAAACAAACCTAAAGATTACATCACTACTACTGATGATCCTCAGGAGCGTCGTACAGTAATGCAATTGGTTGATAAAGCAAGCAGAGAGCGTATTTATCCGGTAGGTAGATTAGACCGTAACACCACAGGTTTATTATTGATGACCAACGATGGTGATCTTGCAGACAAGCTTTCTCATCCAAAAAATGGCATCACTAAAATATACAATGTTGAACTGAATAAGAGTTTAAGTCAGGGTGACCTGAATAAAATTCAATTCGGTTTAGAATTGGAAGATGGAATTATTAAACCTGATTCAGTATCTTACGTAACCGGAGGTTCTAAACGTGAGGTTGGTATACAAATCCATAGTGGTAAAAACAGAATTGTACGCCGTATATTCGAACATTTAGGATATGATGTGGTAAAATTAGACCGTGTTGTTTATGGTAACTTAACGAAGAAAGATCTTCCACGTGGAAGATGGCGTTACCTGGAAGAGCATGAGCTAATCCAGATTAAACATCTGATCAAGTAATAACAACAAATATGAATAAGATCTTCTCTCTTTTACTCGTTTCATTTTTCACACTGCAAGGATTTGCACAAAAAAAAGAGTACAATTTAATTATTGGAACTTACACAAATACGGGTAAAAGTGAGGGGATCTATATTTACAACTTTGATGTCGATAACGCTGATTTCAAATTCAAGAGCGTTGCCAAAGACATAACCAATCCCAGCTATCTAGCGGTCAGCAAAAACAATAAGCGGGTTTACGCAGTAGCCGAAGCGCCAAACAACAGTGCGGTAGCGTCTTTTGCCTTTGATGGCCTAAAACCTGAGCTAAGCTTCTTAAATAAGCAGGCTACCGGAAGTCCGGGCCCCTGCTTTGTACTGGCCGACGAGAAAAATGTTTTCTCTGCCAATTACGGCGGCGGCAGTATTTCTGTTTTTGGAATTGAGACCAATGGCTTTTTAACTCCAATCAAACAGTTAGTACAGCATACAGGAAAAAGCATAGATCCTAAAAAAAGACAGGAAAGTGCGCATGCACACCAGATTCAGTTTAGCCCAGACAAAAAGTATGTAATTTGTACCGACCTTGGTGAAGACCAGGTCTACCTTTACAACTATAATCCTGAAGCAAGACAAGAAGTACTGAGCGTTAAGCAAATCGTTAAAACTACACCTGGTAGCGGCCCACGACACCTTACTTTCAGTCCGAATGGCAAATTCGCTTATCTGGCGCATGAATTTAACGGCATTGTTACCGCGTTTGCGTACCAAGATGGCAGCCTGACTAAGCTTCAGGAAATTGGCACTACTGACAAAGATTTTACAGGAAGAATTGATGGTGCAGATATCCATATATCACCTGATGGCAAATTCTTATATGAGACCAACCGTGGTGATGCAAATACCATTTCTGCATTTGCAATAAAGGCAGATGGAAAACTCAGTTTCATATCAAATGCAAGTACACTAGGCAAAGGCCCGAGGAATTTTACCATTACGCCTAATGGGAAGTATCTTTTGATAGGCCACCAATACACCAATGACATCGTAATTTTTGAACGCAATAAAAAAACCGGCACCTTAAAGGATACCGGTAAAAGAATTGAACTGGGCGCTCCGGTTTGTTTAGTCTTTGCGCCAATTAAATAAGCTTTACGCTTCGTTTAATTTATGTGATTCGGCTATAATCTTGTTATAGTAATTGACATATTCAGGGAGAATTTTCTTTAAATCGAAATCCTGCGCCCTTTTAAATGCATTCTCTTTAAATTGCTTGAGCACTTCGTCGTTTTCTAAAATACTAATGGCTTTATTGGCCATATCTTCCACATCACCAACATTACTCATATACCCCGAGAATCCATCGATATTCAATTCCGGTAAGCCACCAGAGTTAGATGTTATTGCCGGAACCTTACAAGCCATTGCTTCTAATGCGGCCAGGCCAAAGCTTTCAGACTCTGAAGGCATAAGGAACAAGTCGGAAACAGAAAGAATCTCTTCAACAGCATCCTGTTTACCAAGGAAACGAACATGCTCGCAAATTCCAAGGCTTCTGCACAATTGCTCAACTGAAGCACGTTCAGGTCCATCGCCAACCATCAATAATTTAGACGGAATCTTCTCCTGAATCTTCTGGAAGATTCGGATTACATCCGATGTACGTTTTACTTTTCTAAAATTAGAGGTATGTATTAATATCCTTTCATGATTCGGTGCAATGGCTTTCTTGAAATGATCTTTAGGTTTTAAACTGAATCTTGTGAAATCGATGAAATTAGGAATTACCTTTATCTCATTTGTGATTTCAAAATGTTCCTCAGTGTCTTTCTTTAAACTCTCTGATACTGCAGTTACACCATCCGATTTATTGATCGAAAACGTAACCACAGGCTTATAGGTCGGATCTTTCCCAACTAACGTAATATCCGTACCATGCAATGTAGTTACAAAGGGGATGTAGATACCGTAGGTTTCAAGGATTTGCTTAGCCATAAATGCAGCTGAGGCATGTGGGATAGCGTAATGTACATGCAGAATATCCAATTTTTCGAAACGCACCACATCTACCAGTTTACTGGCCAAAGCAGATTCATAGGGAGCATAATCAAATAAAGGATAGTCTCTTACGGAGACTTCGTGATAGAACAGATTGGCAGAAAAGAAATCAAGGCGCGCAGGCTGACTATATGTGATAAAATGTACCTGATGACCTTCATCGGCTAATGCCTTTCCAAGTTCAGTAGCTACAACACCACTCCCACCGAAGGTAGGGTAACA
This sequence comes from Pedobacter nyackensis, assembly GCF_900176505.1. Classification (GTDB taxonomy): domain Bacteria; phylum Bacteroidota; class Bacteroidia; order Sphingobacteriales; family Sphingobacteriaceae; genus Pedobacter; species Pedobacter nyackensis. Next base: position 194,170 of record NZ_FWYB01000002.1, read on the forward strand.
AACAATACCTATTTTCATTAGAACATATTTTCTTTTAGATGATGAAGCTATCATGAGCATATGCATGTTCTTGCGGTCGCTATGCTCACGACGGTTTCATTGAAATTATTTAACAATGCAAAGTACAGTACTTAAACTGATCTTTATGTTAACCAATTGCAATTATTTCCTCATTTCTTCCTGGATTACCAGATACATTTCATTTGGTCTTTGTGTGCCGATGTAATATTCAAGGCCATCAGTATCAGTAAGCACGATGGCATCCTTACCTGAAGAATAAAACCTGATGCTTCCTTTTCGGTGAAGATTGTAAACGGGATTATTGAATAAATAATTACTATAAGTATCCTTTCTAACTTTAACAATAGAATTTAGGTCTATTTCAACCTTTCGGGCAGACCATAGCCCATCAATAGTGATGCGCTTCTGATCAATTATTATTTTATATTGAATTAAAAATAGCAGTATAATAGAAACACCAATGATGCCGAAACCTACGACCAAAAAAAGATCCTGGGTATTGTCGCGATCACGTTCATAAACATAGGCAGCAAAACAAAATGCAGCCATCACCAACCTGATACAAATCCTTATATAATCACGTCCAATGTATTGTTTTTCAAAATAAGCGTAGCGGTTTCCCATATGTGTATGTTTTCAATCCAATAAAGTTACTGGTTTTTTAATTGCATTATACCTTTCCCAATTTAAGATTGTTTAGGAATTGTAATATCTAGATGTTGCAATTTGAAAATTGTTACATTTTCCGTCGCTTCAGTAAGTTTATACCGGTTATCCGATCGCAATCCGGCAACCCAGATGATCTCGCCATTCCCGTTAATCAGTATTGGAACACGATCCTTTTCGCTCAGGGGCACCTTCTCATCAATAAAGAAATCGCTGAGTTTTTTATAGTTGTCCATCCCCATTGGCATGAATTTATCTCCATGCTGCCAGCTGCGCAGTACTAAAGGGAAAAGCAGTCTGGCTGTATCTACGTAAGCCGCATTGCAGTTATTTTCAAAATAAACCTCTTCGGATGAAGCAATGGTAAGCTGGCTGCCTAAAAAATCGACAACTTCATCATGAGAATGAATCATCAGGTGATTGCTCACAACAGCATCATCAGCAAGGGCATTAATGATCAACTGTTCCCTATCAATTACAAGGCGATGCGAAATACTGAAAAAGGCCGTACCACTTTGCTTATTCATTGCACCTAACAATTCTTCAACTACTGATTCTGAAAAATCAAATGGCCTAAGCAATTCAAACAGCAACAGGTGTTGTGGACTTAAGCTCTTAACCCCTTTTATGGGTAAATAAAATCGCCCATCCTTTTCTTCAACAAAATCTGTCCTCAGTTTAGCTACTACATTTTGCAAAACGAGTTCCGTATCAGTAAAACGTTGAATGTTGTGCTGAAAAGTTTCCTCCAGGTTAGGATTGATCTCTTTGAGGTATGGAATTACATTTAATCTGATTTTGTTACGGGCATAGTTGGTGCTTTGATTAGAACTATCTTCAACATAATCTATATCATGATCCCTGATTAAGCTGGCAATATCACTGGCGGAAAGAAACAATAAGGGCCTGATCAAACGATCTCTTTTTGGTGAAATGCCGTGCAAACCTGCAATACCTGTGCCTCTGGTCAGATTTAACAAAACGGTTTCGATGGCATCATTCTGGTGTTGAGCCAATGCAATCACCTCATAATCTTCGCGAGCCCTGATTTCCTCAAACCAATCATAGCGAAGCGTTCTTGCAGCCATTTGGGTCGACACCTTATGCGCTGCCGCGTACTGCTTAGTTTTAAAATGAGTCACATAGAAAGGGACATCCAATGTGGCCGCCAGCATTTTCACAAAAGCTTCATCTCTTTGCGACTCGTCGGCCCGTAAATTAAAATTGCAATGGGCAATACCAAAATCAAATCCGGAGAGTTTAAATAAATGCGCCATTAAAACGGAGTCCTTCCCTCCGCTAACCGCCAGAAGGATTTTGTCTTTTGCCTTGAAAAGGGAATGCTGATCAATGTAAGCCTTAAAATTTTGCAGCGGTAACATGGTCTCAAAAATAATGAATAAAAACTCAGGATGGCTTCATAACCTTTAAAAAAACAAATTATAAAACTAACTTTGTATTGTGCAGAAACTACGCTATTTCCTGATCCTATTATTATTCCCTGTCGCTGTGCTTGCGCAACAGAAGACAAAGATTGTTGTAGAAAGTTTTACTGGTACTTATACGGATGCAAAAAAAAACATATCCTATTTAAAAAAACCAGTTTTCAGACAAGATAATGCTACGCTAACCTGTGACAGTGCTGTTTTTTATCCAAATGAGAATGTTTTTGATGCCTTCAGAAATGTGCACATCAACCAGGGTGACACCATCAATATCTATTCTGATCGCTTAAATTATAATGGAAACACAAAGGTTGCGCATTTAACCAACAATGTGCGGATGATAGATCGGGAATCGACACTTACCACTAATATACTGGACTATAACATGGGCAGTAAAATTGGAACCTATGTAAATGGCGGTAAAATTGTGAGTAAAGATGTAACACTAACCAGTAAAAACGGATATTATTTTTCCAACAGTCGTGATGCCTATTTCCGTTACGATGTTGTGGTTGTTACACCAGAATCCACTATCAATTCAGACACTTTAAGATACAACACCCTGACCAACTGGACCTATTTTTATGGCCCTACCAATATAAAAGGCAAGGATGATAATCTATACACCGAAAATGGCGCTTACAATACCAAAACGCAGAAGGCCTATTTTGGAAAGAAAAACCTGTACACCATGGGTTCCAAATCACTTAAAGGTGATAGTTTGTATTATGATGGGATTGCAGGCTATGGAAAAGCCGTAAGAAACATTGTTTTTAATGATACTACCGATAAGACGGTGATGTATGGACAACTGGGATTTTATTATAAACAAGACGAGAGGACCCTGGTTACCAAAAACCCATATGTAGGAATGGGCACGGCTGACTCTATAAAAGTGAACAATAAGCTACAGCCGGATAGCCTTTGGCTGGGTGCAGATACGTTGGAAACTCAGATGGTACTAAAAAAAACACTGACACTTATCTCCTCTCCTGTCATAAAAAAGGACAATGAACTTGGTGAGGCAGAAGACGAAGAGCAAGGGAAAGGGAAAGAGAAAAAAGTAGGTCCCGAAAAACCTACTGCTGTTGCACCCAAGGAGACCGCTGTTTCAAAAAAACAAACCAGACAGGATAAAAGGAATGCTAGAAACGGAAAAGATGATACGAAAAAACCTATCCTGAATGATAAGATAACAGCGGCAAAGGACAGTCTTTTAAAAGATAGCATACGTATTGATAACAAAGCTATCCCCATACCCAAGGATTCCTTATTAATTTCAAAAGCCGACTCCCTTGTAAAAAAGGGGAAAGATAATCTCCTAAAGAAAGATAGCCTTTCAAAGGCATTAAAGACTGCCATACCAGTGGTAAAGGCCAAAGCTGATACGGCAAAAGGAAAAGTCCTTGTACCTAAAACAAAGGCTATAACATCAGTTAAAGATTCGGTCCCTTTTAATCCCTCAGACACGGTGCGAACCAGGGTTATTAAAGCCTATCACAATGTGCGCGTGTATAAGGCTAATATGCAGGCAATGGCAGATTCCTTGTTTTACACCAGTGCCGATTCGACCCTTCGCTGGTACAGCAATCCGATCCTTTGGTCGGAAGGCTCACAGCAAACGGGAGATACCATTTATCTGCAATTGAAAAACAAGAAACTAAATGCCGTTCAGGTCATACGAAACGCTTTTCTGGTTAATGTAAATGCCGATTCTGCCAGGTACAACCAGATAAAGGGAAGACTGATTACCGCCTTTTTTAAAGAGGGAAAACTGCAAAATATGTTTGTAGACGGGAATGCAGAAAGCATCTTTTTCAACCAGAATGAAAAGAAAGTTTATACCGATATGAACCAAACGGTGAGTAGTCGGATAAAGATCCTTTTTAAAGAAAAAGAGATTGCGAAGATTGTAACCATTAGAGAACCAGAAGGGGTTAGAACACCTATCCCTGAATTAAAAGAAGATGTTTTCCTAACCGGTTTCACCTGGAAACCTGAAATAAGACCGCTCTCTAAAAAGGAGGTGATTAACGGAAAGGCTAAAGCAAAAGTTCCTGCTAAAAAAGCTGTACCGGCGAATGGACAAAAAACTAATGGGAAACCGGCGGCACCGGCTAACGGTGCAGTTCCGAAAGGAACAACTAAAGTCCCAACGGTAATCAAGACGCCCACGACAATTCAAAAAGACAGCACTCAAAAAGACAGTACACTAGTTAAGCCTGTACTCCCTAAAACAGAGCTTGCCCCTAAGGCTGCGCCTGTTAAAGAAGTAAAACCTGATACGGCTAAAACTACTGCTCCTTTAAAAAAGCAATAAGCTTATTCATGGCCAGTGCCCGGTGACTGATCAGATTTTTCTGTTCCATGCTCATTTCGGCAAAAGTCTGCTCATAGCCATCAGGGACAAAAATGGGATCATATCCAAAGCCTTGGTCTCCTGTTGGCGTTTCATTGATCTGGCCATTGATGATTCCCTCAAAAAGGAAGTTCTCCGCTCCGCGCATCAAAGAAATAACAGTTCTGAAACGTGCTTTTCTATTTGTCTGCCCTTCCATCTTTTGAAGTACCAGCTTTAAATTTGTCTGATCATCTTTAACGCCCGAATACCTGGCAGAAAAAATACCGGGTTCCTGATTTAGCGCTTCAATTTCCAAACCGCTGTCATCCGCAAAGCAATCGATATGGTAATGGTCAACAACGTATTTACTTTTTAAGGTTGCATTTTCTGCAAATGTACTCCCCGTTTCGGGGATATCAGTTGTGCAACCAATATCACTCAGGTTTAGTACTTTATATTTATTTGACAGCAGGTTACGTACTTCCTGCGTTTTGTATTGATTATTGGTCGCGAATACTAATTCTCTCATGTTATAACCCAAGGTTTTGAAGACTTCCCCATAATGCTTTTTTCCCTCCAGGATGCTGATCCAACGCTTTTAGCTCTGCTGAAAAGATCATTCTTACTGCCCCTTCCTGAACGATTGAATTTTCGGGATAGCCAGACAGCGAAAGGGCTGCAGGTGTAACACCAAAAGCAAAAACCAAAGTACAAGAAAAATAATCCTGCAATTGTTTAAATCCGGTGCCTTTGTACTTAGCATAGTTTAACAAGGCAAAATCATTGGCTGTAAGGTTTACAGACTTTACGATTTTACGCAACAGCTCACGTCCCGCTTCATCACTTACTTCATTTTGCTCATCGTTAACAAGAATAAGTATATTGCGTTTGTTATTACCTAAGAACTTAAAGTCGGCTACAGGCGTTTGAACAGGCAAAGCCTCAAACTCAACATCCACAGTCGGACCGAATCCATCGTGCTGAACACCAGGCTCATTAACTAAATAAACATCATCGGTAAAAAATAAACGCAGGGCTGCTCCGTCGGTGGTTAATTGGCTGTCCATTAATGATAATTTTACTGGGAATCTTTTTTCTGTTAAAATTAGTTAAATATCTTATTATAGTGCCTTTATTTATTACTTTTATGCCTTAAAATTATATACCATACAACTTTTGTGAGAAAAGCTTACTGCATTATTATTTTATGTCTTTTTGTTGCAGTTACGTTTGCACAAAATGTAGCCATCATTAATGGAAAGCCTATATCGAATAAGGAATTCATGTGGTTTTACAAAAAAAACCATGGGGGTAATGCAAATGTTTCTTACAAAGATTTGGAGACTTATCTGAATCAGTACATCAACTTTAAGCTTAAAGTTCTGGATGCAAAAGAAATGGGTTTAGATGCAGACACAGCTTATCTATCCGAGGTAAAAAATTACGAGACGTCGTTAGCGGCTCAAAAAAGGATAGCCAAGTCCAGCGCTGCCTATCAAATGATTATGAATGAATACAAAGAGGCAGCTTTAATGTTTAATGTATCAGAAATAAAAATATGGAATAAGTCGAAGGACGACCAGGATAAGATTGAATCGGAATGGATTGAGGTATTGAGAAAGAAGTATCCGATAAAGATTAACCAAAATGAATTAAAGAAGCTGGCAAAGTTGTAAGTAAACTAGCCAATAGCTGTTGAGAATATTAAATTTGCAAAAGGAATACAATTGAACAAACATATAATGAAGAAATTTTTAGTGATCACAAGCGGATTAATCTGTTTGTTTTTAAATACTCAGGCACAGAAAAAGAATATTGATAAAGTGGTAGCGGTGTTGGGAAGCAATATTATTCTGTTATCTGATTTGAACCAGCAATATGCGCAGTTTCTTAACTCAGGAAATACTGATGACCCTAAAGTAAAATGTTACATCCTACAACAGATGCTTGCTCAAAAGCTGTTAAAGCAACAAGCGGAAATTGACTCTGTAGTTGTTGAAGAATCACAGATTGATGAAGAAGTTGAAAAGCGTATGCGCTATCAGATTCAAAAAGCCGGTGGCCAGGAACGTTTGGAGCAATTCTTAAACCGTTCTGTATTGCAATATAAGGATGAGATCAGACCGGATATCAAAGAGCAGTTGATTTCAAATAAAATGCAGCAAAAAATCACTCAGGATGTGAGCATCACTCCTTTAGAGGTTAAAAAGTATTTTGATGCTTATCAAAAAGACAGTTTACCTGATATCCCTACTGAGTTTGAGATTGGTGAAATTGTAATGTACCCTAAGCTTACTAAAGCAGAGAAACAAAAGTATCATGATAAAATTGACGCTTTACGTTTAAGGGTAAAGAGTGGCGAAGACTTTGCTTTCCTTGCTAAATCCTATTCTGAGGACCCAGGTTCAGCACCTGACGGTGGTGACTTAGGCTTTTTTGACAGAACCAGAATGGTAAAAGAATTTACTGCACAAGCATTTAAGTTAAAAGCTGGCGAAATATCTCCTGTTTTCGAAACAGAACATGGTTTCCATATTTTACAAGTAATAGAGCGTCGTGGAGAGCAGGTTCAGGCGCGTCATATCCTGGTTCGTCCTCAAAATACAACTGCGAGCATGGATCGTGTTAAACTTAAGGCCGATACCATTTACAAAAACCTGGTAAGCAAGAAAATTCCTTTCTCTTTCGCAGCTTCTCAATATTCAGACAATAAAGAATCACAATATAATGGTGGTATGTTGCTTTATGCAGATAATGTTACTGCCAGAACAACCTTTATTCCTGCGGATAAACTGGATCCTAAAGTATTCATGATTGTGGATACGATGAAAGTTGGAGAAATTTCTACACCTGCAGCTTTCACGGATCAAAGTGGTAAAGATGGATACAAGATTCTTTATTTAAAATCTAAAATTCCACCACACAAAGGAAATCTGGAGCAGGATTATGCGAAGTTTAAGGAAAAAGCGCAGCAAGAGAAAACCGACAAGATCCTAAGTGAGTGGTTTGAAAAAAGAAGAGAAAACACTTACATCCGTATTGATGAAGATTACAACGATTGTGATGAATTGAAAATCTGGTCGGCTAGATCCGCAAAAAAATAAGCGCTTATGCAGTTTGACAATGACATTAAAGCCGTAGATGCTTTGCATCAATCCTATAAAAGCATCAAAGCCGAAATAGGAAAGGTTGTTATCGGGCAGGACGAGATTATCAAGTCGGTTTTGATATCTATTTTTAGTAATGGACATTGTTTATTGGTAGGTGTACCTGGTTTGGCCAAAACATTACTGGTTCAAACTGTAGCGAGTGTACTGGATCTGAATTTCAACAGGATCCAGTTTACTCCTGATTTGATGCCGAGTGACATCATTGGAGCTGAAATTCTGGGTGAAGACCGGAACTTCAAATTCATTCAGGGGCCTATATTTTCTAACATCATTCTTGCTGATGAGATCAACAGAACGCCACCAAAAACACAGGCGGCTCTATTGGAGGCTATGCAGGAGAAAGCTGTTACAGCGGCAGGATTAAGGCATGTACTGCCCAATCCTTTCTTTGTACTGGCTACTCAAAACCCGATTGAACAGGAAGGTACTTACCCCCTGCCGGAAGCTCAGCTTGACAGGTTTATGTTCAATGTACATTTAGGTTACCCTTCGTTTGAGGAGGAGTTGACTATTGTAAAGAACACCACAAGCAATAATGAGGTTACCCTGAACAAAATTATCAATGCCAGTCAGATTCAATATTTCCAAAAATTGGTAAGAAATATCCCTGTAACGGATAATGTAGTTGAATATGCAGTAAAACTAGTTAGTAAAACGCGCCCACATACGGCATTGTCAACTGAAGAGGTAAACAAATACATCAACTGGGGTGCAGGGCCAAGGGCATCACAATTCCTGATCATAGGCGCTAAATGTCATGCAGCTATCACCGGAAAATATGCACCTGATATTGAAGATGTCCAGGCGGTAGCAGAAGCTATTCTACGCCATAGGATTGTGCGTAATTACCGCGCAGAAGCAGAAGGGCTATCTATAGAAAGCATCATTCGTAACCTTTATTAAAGGTTACGAAATTTATTATTCCTGCATCACCTTGGTATACTGATTCGGGTAATCTGTGATCAGACCATCAACCCCCAGATTAATCAAATACTTCATGTCTTTAGCGGTATTTACCGTCCAGGGGGTAATTTTAACTCCTGCAGCATGGCACTTGTCTACCAGCCCTTTTCCCACCAATACATAATAAGGACTATAATAAGTTGGCGTAAAGCCTAATGCCTGAATACTCTCTTCAAAGTCCTGCTTCTCATCTATCATTAACGATGTTTTAATAGCTGGGAAGTATTCGTGCAGATACTGCAATGGACGCATGTCCAGGGACTGTATAATGACCCTTTTATTCAACTTCTTTTCCTTTACGATTTCCATGATCTTTTCAATGAACACCGTTGCATCCGGTTGAAATACGCCATCGCCCTTTCTGATCAGCGAGGTCTCAATGTTATAAACCGGCCTTTCAAGTTTATTTTCCTTTACATAGGCTTCCACAGCATCTATCGTCTCAGCCAACAGGGGCTTGTGGGCCTCCATCTTCATCTGACCAGGAAAACGGCTGTGCACCTTCATGCCGACATCAAACTTCCTGATTTCCTCATAGTTCATTTCGAACATATTGTACTTCTTCTCATCTTTAAAAGTGATGGGTTTACCATCCGGGCCAGTGCTGATCTCATTATTAAAGTAAGGTTCATGCGAAAGCACAACTTCGCCGTCGCCAGAGATGACAACACCCATATTCAGCACATTAACACCCAACTCCAAAGCCTTGATCATTCCTGGAATGGTATTTTCGGGCATAATGCCCCTGGCACCTTGATGCCCTATCAGCATAAACTTCTGTGCATGTGCCTGAAAGGCGAATGCCAGAAAAGTAATTATTAGTATTTTCTTCATTTATTTAAATAACGGCTTAAAATAAGGATTATTGACCGGAAAGAAAAAAGGAGCCTGATCATGATGAATGATCAGGCTCCTTTTTATTAATGATTACGGGTTAATAACCGTATTATTTGACGATTTATTAGCGGTCTGCAGGTGTAAAAGCCTGAACAATGATGTTCCAGTTATGATCTGGCTGACGCTCATAAATAAAGATGTAATTAAAGCTTTCTCTCAGATCTGCCTTATAGTCAATTGTAGCAATTCCATAAGAATAAGCTAAGTCGCCACCATCTGCTTTATTTACCTTAGTTGTCTTCAATGAGATTTTACTAATCATGCCATGAAAGAAAGGTACTATTTTATCCTTACCAATAATCGGCTCATATCCTGGGAATAAAAGTCTTGCATCCGGGTTCAAGAAGCCTGAAAATGCTGCTGTACCATAAGATTTTAATGTTGTATTTAGCGTTTTTTCGGTAGTTGCCACGATATCAGCGCCTGCAGCTCTTACTTTATCATTTAAAAATTTAGGCTTGTAACTGTCCTTAGGCTCAATAAATTCAGGAGTTACTTGATTTAATGGCTTATTGGTTGTCGTACCCAGATCCATGGCCAACTGCCATTTACCATCAACTACTTTCCATATCGATAAAAATTGTCCATAAGAAGGTTGATCTCCTTTTACACTATATGGGCCAGTAGTAAAACCCCAATCTCCACTTCTTGAAACCTTTGCATAAACGGGAGTCCAGCTCACCTCTTTACTATCCGGTTGTCCAGCGTAGAAAGTCCTTGCATTTACCGGATTTGGCCTGAACACCAGGCCATCTGCGGCTGCAAAACTAGCATAGGCTGCTTTTGAACCACTTTTTGCAAAACGTTCTGCAAATTCACTTTCTGCTTTCACTAATGATTTAGTGCTTCCATCTGATTTTTGTGCATAAGCGCCAAATGTCATTGAAGCGGCAATAATTGTATATAGAAACTTATTCTTCATCATATTTAAATAGTTTGCGTAACGCAATATAGGAAATTAAACAATGTTATGCTTTAATCCAGGTAGTACCGTCTTTACTATCCTTTAACTGTATGCCCATGCTTTGCAGGCCTATACGTATTTTATCAGAAGTAGCATAATCCTTATTCTCTTTGGCCGCTTTACGGATATCAATAACCATATCCATCACCGAATGAAGTTCTGTATTTGAAGCGTCCTCATCCATTAATCCGAAAATATTGAAGACGAAATCATCTATCAGTTTTTTCATTTTTTCTAATTCCGGAGCAGATATTTTACCTTTTCCATCGTGGATAGTGTTAATGATGCGTGTAGCTTCAAACAATTCCGCAATTACCACAGGGCTATTGAAATCATCATTCATTGCTTTAACACAGTTGCTAATCAAAGGCTCAATTTCGAAATCACTCTCTGCTGATGGGACTAACTTCCCTAGCAGATTAATGGCATTCATTAACCGTTTGAAACCTTTTTCAGAAGCATCTAATGCTTCGTTAGAAAAATCAAGCGTACTGCGGTAATGTGCCTGAAGCATAAAGAACTTAACCGTCATCGGACTATATCCACGGTCGAGCAAAGGGTGATTCCCTGTAAAAAGCTCTCCTGGCAGGAATCCATTACCTGCTGATTTAGACATACGCGTACCATTTACTGTAAGCATATTGGTATGCATCCAATATTTTGCAGGTTGTTTATGGTTGCAGGCTTCAGATTGCGCAATCTCATTGGTATGATGTGTAGCGGCAAGGTCCATTCCACCACCATGAATATCAAATTCATCTCCAAGATATTTAGCACTCATCGCCGAACATTCAATATGCCAGCCCGGGAAACCTACTCCCCATGGAGAAGGCCAGCGCATAATCGTTTCAGGTTTGGCTTTGATCCAAAGCGCAAAATCAAGTCTGCCACGCTTTTCATCCTGGCCACCCAATTCACGGGTATTGGCCAGCATATCTTCCAGATTTCTATTGGTTAATATGGTATAATTATAATGGCTGCTATATTTTTCAACATCAAAATATACGGTTCCATTCGCCTCATAAGCATATCCATTAGCCATGATCTCTTTAATCATTTCGATCTGCTCAGTAATATGTCCGGTAGCGGTAGGCTCTATGCTAGGTGGCAATGTGTTGAACATTCTCAATACATCATGGAAGCCCAGTGTGTACTTCTGTACAATCTCCATAGGTTCCAATTGCTCCAGCTTCGCCCTCTTTGCAAATTTATCATCCCCTTCATCGCGATCTCCTTCCAGGTGTCCGGCATCGGTAATATTACGGACGTAACGCACCTTATACCCGCTATATTTTAAATACCTGAATATTAAATCGAATGAAATAAAAGTACGGCAATTACCCAAGTGAACATCACTGTATACGGTAGGACCGCAAACGTACATACCTACATGCGGCGCATTTATTGGTTCAAAAAGTTCCTTTCTTCTTGCTAGTGTATTGTATAGATGTATGGCATTTTCCATTATGCAAATGTAAATATTTTAGGGATTTAATCTCAAATCAGTACGAACAGGAAAGTGATCTGACAATTCAGCTTCGACGATGTGATAATTCATCACCTCTATATCTTTAGTGGTAGCGATATAGTCGATCTGGAAATTGGGGAACTTACCGTTATAAGTCTTCCCAAAGCCCTTTCCTTGTTCTTTAAATGTATTCTTAAGTGATTTTGTTAATTGCGTTACGGCGTATGATGCCGGGGTATCGTTAAAATCTCCCGCTATCAGAAAAGGGGTTTCACAAGTTTTCATATGTGCTTTCATGATATCCACCTGCTCACTACGCTTCAAAAAAGCATTTCTTAGCAGTACGAGTATCCGTTTTGATGGATAGAGTGCAGGATCCATCTTTTGCTTAACGTGATCAATGTAACTGTAATCCTGCTTATCAAAAGATATAGATTGTAAATGGACATTATACACCCTAAGCTTCTGACCTTTAATCATCACATCAATGTATATACTCGCATTCCCGCCATAGTTCTCTCCAAAAACAATTGTTCCTTTACCTTTTATAGGATACTTGGAGAAAATGGCCAGGCCTGTAGCTTCGTAACTATTCTCTGAAGATGGCACGAAATAATAATAAGGCCTGTTCAAGATTTTTTTCAGACTGTCGGTTATATCAAAGGCCCCTTTACGGCGCGTAAAGTATTCCTGAAAACAAATAATATCGGGGTTTTCAGAAGCAATCAGGCTGAGCATTTGTTCTTTCACCGCGGGGATATTATCCTGTCCGTAAGGCTTAAAACTATGCACGTTATAAGTCATCATGCGGATTAAATCCTTTCCGACCTTAGGCCCCTTTCCTGACGTTCCTGTAAGCCCAAAGGTTGCAGTTAACGCATTCCAGCCAAACAAAATAAGAAACGAAGTAGCCAGCGCAAACAACCATCTTTTACGAATGCACCACCAAATAATCATGAATATGTTTAGCAACAGAATAAATGGGTATGCCAGGCCAAAAAAAGCGATGAGTTGAAAACCTCTCGGATCAAACTTCCCCGCCAAAAAGCCCAACACCAAACCAATAGCCAAAGCAATAGCAACAAGGCGAACTAGTTTATCTATAAATGTAGGCTTAGCTTTTTTCATTAATTTTTACTGGCCTTAAACAAGGTCTCCTTTTCTTGTTTACTAAGTTTATCGTATCCCGTTTTAGAGATTTTATCTAATATTCTATCGATCTCCTCTTGATTAACTGCATCTGTTTCTTTTTTAGCAGCCTGTTTAGCCGATTCATTTTTAACGACCCTTAATTTAGGCTTACGCTTAAACAGATTGCTCCAATCTATCCCGCTTTTTAACACCTTGATATAGGCAAAGCCCAATACAGCGCCACCTAAATGGGCAAAGCTTGCACCTGCATCGGCAGAACCAATTCCAATCAAATCTAAAACGACATAAGCGATAGCAAGATACTTCAGTTTCACATCGCCAAAAAACAGCAATCTCATGCTATAATCAGGTACTAAGGTAGCGGTACCAACAATGATTGCCATCACTGATGCTGAAGCACCTATAACTGTTGCCCCTGGTAAAGCAGCTTGAAACACCGGAAAAATATTATAGGCCAGCAAGAAAACCAAAGCACCAGCAATGCCACCGGAAAGGTATAAAAAGTGAAACTGACGAGGTTTTAAAAAATCAAGGAAAATATTACCCACCCAGAACAACCACAGCATATTGAATAAAACATGCATGAGTCCGCCATGGAAAAACTGATACGTAATGATGGTATAAAACCTGAACGGCAGTTTTTCAACAGAGGCGGGGAAACCCGCATATTCCCTGATCAGGCTATCAAATGCAATTCCCCCCTTTCCAGACAAAAAGAAAGGAACATTGAGGAGGGTTATAACAACATAAATAAGGACATTGACTCCTACATAAAAGAATACAGGATTGCCCGATTGAAATACTTTATACTTTAAATCTTTTAAAACGTTGTTATTCATAATACGTATAAAATCTATCGTTGTTTCTATCTCCCCAAAGCTTCACTAATATAAATCCAACCAGTCCACCACCAAGGTGTGCATAATGCGCAATGGAGTCGCCCGGCATTTGTGCCACTCCCAAAGAAAGTTCCATAAGCATATACACCGGAATCAGGAATTTTGCTTTGATTGGAACAGGAATAAACATGACGTACATTTCTGTATTAGGGTACAACATACCAAAAGCCACCAGCAAGCCGAAGATTGCCCCAGAAGCACCTACCATAGGAATGCGATAGATATTAATCAGGGCATTTATAGAAGACTCTGAAAGTCCGGGAACACCAATCCGCGCCATATTAGTGTTCAGATCAATCAGAATAGGGTTATTAAAGGCTGAACCGGTGATGGCATATACTTCATAAGCCTGTACACCCATTTGCAAGGCAACAGCACCGAGACCTGTAATCAGGTAAAAATTAATAAATCTTTTTGCCCCCCATCTGGTTTCTAATACCCCTCCAAACATGAACAAGGCGAACATGTTAAAGAAAATATGCATCAAATCTCCATGCATAAACATATAGGTGATGAGTTGCCAGATTCTAAAAAACTGAGAATCAAAATAAAAAGCCCCCAACAAGAAACCTAAATCTATGTTAGCGTTTGCAAGCACGTATTTTGCAACAAAAAACAGCACATTAATGATTAGCAGGTTTTTTACTACAGGAGGTATATGGATATTATTCATTATCTATTTATCAAATTTCTTATCTAATTCAGCCAAACCAATCGTTTGGATAACCGGTTTTCCGCTAATACTAAAGTTAGGTGTTTTACAGGCAAAAAGTTGCTCAATCAATGTGTTCATTTCTTCCTGTCCCAAAACAGTGCCATTTTTTATGGCACTATTCCTAGCCATACTTCTGGCCAAAGCATCTCTTTTATCCAGTTTCAATTCCTGTTGAGAGTTTTTAAAACCCTCTATCAAATGCTCAAACAACTGTGTTTCGTTAATGTTACCTCCGCCCAGATCAACAGGAATTCCTTCTATTACCAGTGTATTTTTACCGAATTCTCTAACCTCGAAGCCTAAACTCTTTATATCTTCCAGTAAACTCTTTGCAAGCTCATAATCATTCGGGCTTAAAGTGACTGTTTGTGGAAATAAACTCTGTTGTGAGGCCCCTTTTCTATCCTCCAGGTGTACAGTGAAACGTTCATATAATATCCTTTCGTGCGCTGCCTGCTGATCAATTAGCATCAGACCTGATTTAATTTGCGAAATGATATAACGATTATGCAATTGCATTAGCTGCTTTTGCACCGGACTAAACTGATGTTCGCTCTCATGGGCAGGTAAATCAAGCGTAGATTGCTCTGCCGGAGTATGGTTGGCAATCTCATATAGCGAGCCCCAGTTTTTAGTACTTGGCGACATGCTTCCTGCTCCTCCCCCATAACTTTTTGGGAAACTTGCATAGGCAGACTCCCTGGTAGTAGCTGGTTTATCGCCGGCAAAAGGATTAAAATCAGGATTAAAGCTGATACTTGGCGGCACAATTTCCTCAGGGGACTTGTGCGTGATCATTCCACTAAAACCGGTTTCCTGGTCAAAATCTATAGTCGGGCTAATGTTAAACCTACCTAATGATCTTTTTACTGCAGAATGTAATATGGCATAAATAGACTTTTCATCTAAATATTTAATTTCCGTTTTTGTTGGATGGACATTGACATCAATATTTGCCGGATCGATATCTATGAACAACACATATAGCGGAAAATGATCATCTGCCAGCAAGTCCTCATAGGCTTTACTAACGGCATGATTCAGGTAAGGATCCTTAATAAAACGATTATTTACAAAGAAAAACTGCTCACCCCTGGTCTTTTTTGCGAACTCAGGTTTACCAATATACCCCTTTAAGTTGATGATACTGGTTTCCTCTTCCACAGGAATCAGTCGTTGGTTATAATTGTTTCCAAATAAGTGAACAATACGTTGCTTTAATACCGATGATGGGAGGTGATAAATCTCTACCCCATCATGATGAAGTGTAAAAGCAATTGCAGGATGCGCAAGCGATACACGCTGAAACTCATCAATGATATGACGCATCTCGGCAGGATTACTCTTCAAAAAATTACGCCTTGCCGGGGTATTGTAAAAAAGGTTTTTAATGCTGATGCTGGTACCTGCTGAAGTGGCAACAGGCTCTTGCTTTAAAAACACAGAGCCCTCTATTTCAATAACGGTGCCTAATTCTTCATCATGCTTACGGGTTTTCATCTCAACCTGAGCGATAGCCGCAATAGAAGCCATTGCTTCTCCCCTGAAACCCATGGTCCGGATAGCAAACAAATCTTCAGCCTTACGCACTTTAGAAGTAGCGTGACGTTCAAAACACATCCTGGCATCAGTAACGCTCATGCCAGAACCATTATCTATCACTTGTATCAATCCCTTTCCAGCATCCTTAACGATCAACTGTATTTTATTCGCCCCCGCATCTATCGCGTTCTCCAGTAGCTCCTTTACGGCCGATGCTGGTCGCTGAACCACCTCGCCTGCGGCAATTTGATTGGCTACACTATCGGGTAAAAGCTGTATAATATCTGACATGTATGTATCTTCGGTAAAGTCGCTAATTTAGGCAAAATAAGCCTCATCCTTTGTTCCATTCCAGAAAATTTTATCGATGAGAAGTCAAAAAATCAAATACACTAATTTTGACTCTATCCTTTTGTTATCTTTATGCTTATGAATAAATTGATCATCAGCCTGCTTACCTTGTGTTCATTAAACGCATGCTCACAAGAACATAACAAAAACGAGCAATTGCTTGCAGTATCAAACAACATCATCAACAATACCATACTGCTAAATAATCAGAAAACTATTGTTCCTTTATTGAACCTGGAGGAAAGAACCATCGCCAGTGTTTCATTAAACTTTACTTACCATACGATATTCGATAGTCTGCTAAACAAGTACACAAGAACAACCAGTTTTTCATCAGACACCTATAAAAATGACACTACTTTAAGCAATCTGGAAGATGGCCTTAAGTTTTTCAATACGGTAATTATCAGCATTCCTTCAACAGAAGTACGAAACCCAAGGAATCTTGATTTGATTTTAAGCCTATCAAAAAGCAAGCAGGTTATTGTGGCTCTTTTTGGCGATATTAGTGCACTGCCTATACTGGACAGCCTAAGCAGTCCAATTATCTGGACAGAGCAAAACACACCAATTTCTGCGACGGTTATTCCTCAGGCAATATTTGGGGGTATCGGCCTACATAAAACACTTACAGGTAATGTATCTCCAAAATATACTGAAGGATCGGGGTTTGCGACCAACTGTACACGCTTAAAATACACAGTACCAGAAGACGTTGGCATAAATTTCAACAACCTGAAGGAGATCGACAATATCGCCAATGAAGCCATTCGGGAACGCGCCGCGCCGGGCATGGTGGTTCTGGTTGCAAAAGATGGTAAAGTCATATTCAACAAAGCCTATGGAGACCATACTTACAGTACTGAAAATCCGGAAAGAGTAACCGATATTTTTGACCTGGCTTCTTTAACCAAAACTACCGCAACCACACCTACCATTATGCGCCTGGTTGAGGAACAAAAACTAAATCTCGATACGAGTATTGGTACTTATATCCCAAAAGCAAGAACCAGTCCTGCAAATAACATCCAAGTACGTGAAGCAATGCTTCATCAGGCTGGCTTTATTCCCTATATCCCTTTTCATAACAATGTTCAAAAAGGCGATTATAGTATCGATTCTATTCCCGCATACCCCACAAAGGTCGCTGATCACTACTACGTCAAAAAAAACTACTTCGAAGATGTGATGTGGCCAAAAATGCTAAACTCACCAATAAAAACGAGGGGAACTTATGTATATAGCGACATCAGCATGTATGTAATGAAGGAAATTGCAGAACGCGTTAGCGGAATTCCACTTGATAAATATGTACAAGAGAACTTCTATAAGCCGCTCGGCATGCAAACAGCCGGATTTCTGCCAAGAGACAGATTCTCAAAGGATCAGATTGTACCCACCGAGAAAGATACTTATTTCAGAAAAACATTACTCCAGGGATATGTACATGATCAAGGTGCTGCTTTGGCCGGAGGGGTATCAGGACATGCCGGTTTATTTGCAAGTGCTAATGACGTAGCCATCATTTACCAAATGCTACTCAACAAAGGAAGCTACGGTGGTAAACAATATTTTAAGCCTCAAACTGTAGATATGTTTACAGCTAAACAATCAAACATCAGCAGAAGGGGCTTAGGTTTTGACAGATGGGATCCGGATCAAAGCAAAAAATATCCGTCAGAGACAGCTTCACCACAAACCTACGGTCATACCGGCTATACCGGCACCTGCGTTTGGGTTGACCCATCAAGAGGATTGGTATACGTATTCCTTTCCAACCGTGTTTACCCCTCTGTATCGGATAAACTCAGTACGTTGAAAGTCAGAGGAAGAATACAGGATGTGATCAACAAAGCTATAGACAACCAGATGAGAGAAGTGCTGACAAAATAAGCGTTTACGGGCTACAATTGATTTCGGGTAACCTTACCTTTTACCAGAAACATTCTTTTAATACAGCTCCGATCGACAACAGTATCTCCTTTAAAGTTAGGATTTGAAGACCGCAGTACAATTTTCTTTTCGTCAGGATGCTCGAAAAGCAATTTTACTGTGGTCATATTATTTGCAAGATCATCTGCAATAACCAGGTACGCTTCTCCCCATTGGATGACATTGAAATTCTGAATTTCTCTGACTGCGATAATTTCACCGCTAGCATATCTTGGATACATGCTATCACCATAAATAGGCAAATAAGCATCACAATCATTAAAAGGCCTGTAATTAACGTAATACTCGGGAGCATCATTAAACAAACCATACTCTCCGAAAGCAATTTCAGACATGTTTACATTGAAAAATGGAACGCCCCGTTCATAAGGAGCAGGTACGGACTCATCAACATTCGTTTCATCAAACATTTCGCCCTCTCCATCATACATCCATGCAGGATTAACATGATAATGACTAATCACATCATCCAATAATCTCTTGCCAACCGGCCGCTTAAAATGCTCAATTGCAGAACAATTACTGACATGCCGTGTAATCGGTGTATAAAAGTCTACAACTCTCATCCCCTTAGCTTCACGCACTTTCCGCAAGCGCTCTCCAAATTTATTCGACTGTAAATCAAGCTCTTTCAAAATAAGTTTACAATTAATGTCTTTTGACTGTTAAACACAGTCAAAAGACTGTACATTTGTTTCATTAGTTGCTGCAAGATACGAAACTTACAGTAAGGAACCCCAAATACAACCAGATTATGAATTACAGTATATTTTGTTGTTACCGGCATCATACGACCTCCCTTGCAAAACAGGAGATTAAAAAACCGCTAAACGTTCTTGAAGACATTTATCAAAGAAGAAGTCTGGAATCCTTTAAGAAAGATCTTTGGGAATTTTTCTGGATCATTTATAGAGATCAATTATGGAAAAAAAAAGGTGCAGCGTATTTTTACAGCATATACATGGATCTGATCAGGCTCACAGATGCCCTTTGGCTGATTAATACCTATCAGCCTGAACTCTCCTCCAGGCGCGATAATCATCAGTCTACCTCAAAACTGATGAACATCTTTAATCAGGTATTTGATGGAAGACGAAAACACAATCAAAAGATAGAAAAAAACAATCAAGAGACCAATCTTGATAAATTTTATAACTCAAACTGTATAGCTATCACTAAAATTGACATTTACAACTGTCTGCAAGTAGGATTAAATGCGTCCTATATGCGTACTGATAAATATGAATATTTAGGATTACGTGAAAGTAATGTCATCAATATCTTTTTAGATCTTGAAAAGTTAATAAAGGAAGGTCAAAACATCCTGAATAAAAGCAAAACCCAGGCAAAAAAACCGGGATACAAAAGAAAACATCTCAGGTTTGCTTCCGACGTTGACTACCCCAGCATGTTAAACAGTGAGTCGATTATCGACCCTTTAACTTACATTACGGATTTATACCAATACGATCTCATCTTTGAACAAATAGCAGATAGCATAAAAATATGGGAAAAAAGTTTTTACGAAAAAAACTTTTGGCTCAAGGCCGACAGTCCTGGCAATATTCTTTACCTCGTTGCATGTTTAAAAAGATTGATAGACAGTATATGGTTGTTGATGCAAATTGACATTATCAGGGCTAATAAAAAACTAACCAATAGCAAAAAAAAGTTGTATCCCAGCTTAAGTGAAGAGGAACTTAATTCACCACTTTTAGTTATAAAAAGCTTTTTTGAACATAAAAAACTGCACGAATGGAAACACCAACTAGACGAATGGACCAACATTAGCCTAAGTTACACTGAGACCGTTAAAACCGAAGATATCGCTAAAACATCAACTAGTCTCCAGCAGCTTTTAAAATTCATAGAAGCTACGCACCTATTAACAAACTAAAGCAATACATCATCCACCTTCTAAAACCTAAACACTATGAAAAAGAAAAAAAGGCCAAGAATAAATGCCCAAAACAATGAACCAAACACAATAACTTCAGAACTAAAAGGCCTCACAAATTTTATTACAAGGCAAATACAGACGGAAAAGATCATTTGCTTTGGCAGCACGATTAAAAGCGCAAAAAACATCATCTGCTTCGAACATAAAGAAGGTGAAACTGCAGCACAGAAGCTAAACAAGTACTACATTTTACTTATCCCATCCATAGAAGAAAAACAAGCCGATATAGTTATACAACAAAGAATGGAGCAGGAACTTAAACACCGCGCTGAAGTAACCATTATTGTTCACAGGATGTTGGAAATAAATCTAGCGCTGCAAAATGGGGATTCCTTCTTTACCACTATTTATAAAAAAGGAACCCTATTACACGATAGTGAAAATGAGCCCTTTGTTGCACCAAAAGAAGGTGCAGAGATCAGTAAGCGTATCACTAACAGGGAGAGCTCTTGGTACAAATGGTTTGAACTTTCAGAGAACTTTCTATCCGGCGCACGCTTTTATGCCAAAAAGCATAAAAACAGTCTCGCTATTTTTATGCTTCACCAAACTTTACAACATTGCTATTCAGGAATGTTAAGAGTTTTAATCGGATACCGAACCAATAGCAACAGCCTTAGTCGTTTGCTGAAACTTATTGAAAATGTTTTACCAGAATCGAAGTTTTCTTCCGCTTACGACACACCAGAAAACACACGATTAACCAAACTACTTCTAAAAGGTTTTGGGGATGCCAGGTATAACGATAAGTTTGAAGCTTCACAGGAGGAGGTCGCGACATTAATCAGTCGTATCGAGCAGATATTGCAAGATGCCAACACAACCTGCCTCAATAAAATCGAACTCATCAAACAAGGCAGCGCACCCTATACAGCTTAGGGCATATTGAAACGCCTTCGCCTATTAAACCTATTGAAAGGCCACCCTGCTGAAAGAAAAATTTGGCTTCTCAGAGAAGACATAGGAAGATTTGCCCTTCTTCAGGGCAAATAATTCCTTCTTCGAAGAGAATGCCTGATTTTTCCCTTTATTTTTTCAACCCAATCTCTCTCAAACGCTCATCCAGGTACTCTCCAGCAGTCATATCTGAATATACTTTTGGATGTTCTGCATCAATACACGATTCCAAACTTGTTAAATCCATATCGCTTCTCGGATGTAAAAAGAAAGGAACAGAAAACCTTGAAGTTTTCATCAGTTCGCGTGGTGGATTTACCACTCTATGCGTAGTAGACCGTAGCTTATTATTAGTTAAACGCTGTAACATATCACCGACATTCACAACAATATCAGTATGATGGGCTTTAATTGGTAACCATTCATTGCTTCTTGTTAACACTTCCAGACCATCAGCACTGGCACCTATCAGCAAAGTGATTAAGTTAATATCTTCATGAGCACCTGCACGAACAGCATCATCAGGCAAAGCTTCAGGATTTTCAATAGGAAAATAGTGAATCCCTCTTAATATAGAATTTCCGTTATGCACATGCTTATCGAAATAATCAATAGGCAAATTCAAATAAGTAGCTATTGCACGCAATAACTGCTTGCCATTGGCTTCCAATCGTTGATAGATCTCGCGGGTTACTTCATTAAATCCAGGAATCTCTTCCAGAAACTCATTATCCGGATACTGTGCCTTTATCGGATCACCATCAGTTACCTCCTGACCAATTTGCCAAAATTCCTTAAGATCAGCGGTTTTTGCTCCCTTAGCCGTTTCTTTACCCGGACTAGTATATCCGCGTTGTCCCGCAAGTTCAACCTTTTCGTACTTTTTCTTCTGTTCTGCAGAAAGACCAAATACGGCTTGTATATTTTCGTATAATTTATTGATCAACTCCTGACTTACGCCATGGTTGGTGATGGTCACAAAGCCAGAATCATTAAATGCTCTGCCCAATTCATCAGAGAACTTTTTACGCTGAGCTTCATTTCCGTCAATGTATGAGCCCAGATCTAGGCAGGGAATATAGGGTGTTGACATAATCGTTTATTTTATAGGTAACAACAATCTAATTTAAGAAACAATTGTTAATAAACATTAAATGCAAAGCTTAACGTCGGTTAAGCAACTACAAATAAATACACTAAGTTATCAACAGCCCGACCACTGCTGAGACAAAATTATCAGTTGATTGTAATTTAGTTCCATATCAACTGATGAAGAAAAACTAAAACCTCAATCGTTACGTAACTTTACATATAGGGTAAATTCTTAATTACCCACCTACTACCATGAAGTATTTAGCCATTATGATTATAGTTCTCTTGTCGGCCGGAAGCGCAAATGCCCAGCCTAAAAAATTACAAAAAGCAACTTTTGGAATGGGCTGTTTTTGGTGTTCAGAAGCTTTATTTCAAAGACTCAATGGAGTAACAAGTGTGCGGTCAGGGTATGAAGGCGGTGATGTCGCCAATCCTTCATACGAAGATGTTTGCAGCGGAACTACTGGTCATGCGGAGGTAATTGAAGTTACTTACGATCCGCTCAAAATCAAATATGATGAATTACTTGAAGTATTCTGGAAAAGTCACGACCCTACCACATTAAACAGGCAAGGCGCCGACATCGGTACTCAATATCGCTCAGTAATTTTTTATCATAACGACGAACAGAAACAAATTGCGGAACGCTATAAAAAAGAACTAAACGACACCAAAGCGTTTAGCAAACCCGTAGTTACCGCAATAAACAAAGCAGCAACATTTTATGTAGCAGAAAATTACCATCAAGACTATTTTAACAAAAACGGGAACCAGCCTTATTGTCGCATGGTTATTTTACCAAAGATGGAAAAACTGGAAAAAGTGTTTAAGGCCAAACTAAAGCATTAACAATTTGTTTAATATCGCAGGTACATCCCTTATGAAGAAACAAATTTTAACACTTGCATTTGCCTCCATTCTGGTTTGGGGTTGCAATTCAGAAACTAAACAAAAGTTAGCAGCGGATAGCAATGCTGTAGCTGATGGCATTGACACCTCAGCAGTAAGTAAAGTGCCGGATACTGACACGCATAATGCCAAAAACTCGCTCGATTGGGAGGGCACCTATAAAGGGCTTACCCCTTGTGCGGATTGCGAAGGTATTGAAACTGAAGTAACATTAAATAAAGGCATGACCTTTGTGATTAAAACAAAATACAAAGGCAAAAGCGACAAGGTTTTTGAAGAAACCGGAAGCTTTAAATGGGACGAAAGAGGTTCGAACATTATCCTTGATGGATTAAAAGACCGGTCTAATCAGTTTTTTGTTGGTGAAAATACATTGACCCAACTGGATATGGATGGACATAAAATTACCGGTAATCTGGCCGATCATTATGTACTGAAAAAATAATTTTAATGACTATGGAAAAGGTTTTGCAAAAACAATGGGAGGAATGCAATAAAAAGCTCTATAAAGCCATCATTTTCAAAGATTTCCAGGAGGCTTTCACCTTTATGGTGCGCGTAGCTTTTGTCGCTGAGAAAAACAATCACCATCCTAAATGGACCAATGAATGGAATAAGGTAGAAATATGGCTTTCTACCCATGATGCGGGCGATATCGTTACAGAGAAAGACTTGAAACTAGCTAAAGAAATTGACAAGTTATTGGGCATTCCTGAATAATTTTACAGCTGTAACCAACAAAAAAGCCCCTAAGTTTATCGCTTAGGGGCTTTAATATTTAAAAAAGGAGACTATGGAAATTTCACCCCTCTGTATTTTGTCACATCCACAATAGGAATACTTGAGCCGTATTTAGCATTAATTGCGGCAATAAAGGCATTGGCAGTTATGGCATAACCCAGTGGTGTTAAGTGTATCCCATCCAATGAGAAAAGGTTTCCCTGAATAAATGCGCCGCTAACCGGAATCCCATTCACATGCTTTCCCGCACCATACTCATTTAACACAGTGTATGCGTCCATTACAGCCAATCCTTTTGCATTAGCTACACTCTTGATTGTATTGTTATAGGTATTGATATAATCGTTCACGACAACAACTTCCGCTTTATCAAGTACGTATTTACTTTCTACAGGGTTTAAAGGATGTAAACCATAAGGAATCTGCCCCTTACCTATCACACCATCGGAACTTAATGGTAAAGTGAACAAGTCATCCGCTGTTGCCGGTCTTGCTGGCCCTATACCCGGTTGAATATAAATATCCTTAACAGAAGCGCCTGCAGGTGTCGCATTGACAGCAGCTAATAAAGTTTTTAAAGTAACAGTTCTGAAATAAGCTGTTACAGTTACATTAGGAATAGTTCCTACAACACCTTTAGCTCCTGTTGAAGTAAGCTTATTGATCACGGCATTGTACTCATTTGTGAACAAAGCCTTATCGGTTGGAGCCTCACCGGTTGCACCAGCAGCTGCATATCCTAAAATATCATTATTACCCAACCAATTGCTAAAAAACGTCCATGGTTTAGCCGTTGCAAAATCCAGATAAGTTGTTGGATTAGTTCCATACTCTCCTGGCAGCAAGCGCTCATAAAGCCCATTAAAATCAGCATATTTTGGGAATCTGGCATGTATTAGCTTAATACCCGGAACGCCATAGTTGTTCATCTCGCCTGTATATTTAGTATACAGGGTTACAGCCCCCACTTGTCCACGAATAGCCAAATTCATTGTTTCCTTCCCAATTGTAGGCACTCCATTGGTTAGCGCCGTTAACTTAAGATAGCCGGTTCCATTTGCTTTATCAGCAGGAAAGAAAGGTGTGGCAAAACTACCACCTCCAACAGCTTTCATCTGTGCAGCGATCATCTCCGGAAAAGAATTCTGCTGTCCTTCCAGATATAAACCACCATCCGAAAAACCTGCAGTAAGTGAATTCCCTAAAGCAATATAACGGGTAAAATCTGCAGTTCCTTTACTCGGGGTAATCGTATCAATACTGGGTTTGCAGGAAGCCAATCCAAGAACGGCTAGTGCCAGCGCACTTTTATAAAAGTATATTGATTTCATCTGTTTATTTTTTGTTTTTTCAGGTATATTATATGTGTTTAATTTTCTTCAAGCTGCCTGCGGCGATTTTAATTGCCAGATGGAGCCTTTGATGATTAGAATTTATAAGATAAAGCCACACCAGGAATGTAAGCCACAGTTTTAAATGTGCCGCTAAGGCCTGATTCAATATTGGTTTCGGTTCTGGATTTCAGATTCTCATATAAGAAAGAGAAATCAACACCCAAACGTTCTGAAGGTTTTAAACCAATACCTGCACTCAGTAGAATACGGTTAGCGTCAGGAACTTCAGGAGTAACATAGCCTTTACCAACAGGAGATAAAGCATAAGCTGCACCTGCCCTAAGTGTTAAGAACGACGTGGTCTCATTCTGAATACCCACCCTAAAAGTTGCCGCGTCATGATAATTACGTGCTGACGGCGTAGAAGTGCCATTGTTATAATAAAAAGTAAGGTCTTTATAAGCATGCCACCATACCCAGTTTACATCAAGCGCAATGGTAGTCTTTTCTGAAGGATAAAAACCAAAACCAAGGGTACTGGTAGCAGGCAATGGCAAGGTTGCATTAAATGTAGTTGGTAACAATGGCTGTACTGATGAAGGAGCATTAGAGAAGATCGCATCTCCGTTCTCAACTTTTGCTGTTACCTGAGAACGGTGAGTAACACCGACCGACACTCCAGAAATCGTTTTAATAAAGATGCCGGCATTCCAGCCAAAATCTTTTGAATCTCCTTTAAGCTGCGCAGTAGTCTGCACGCCATTACTGGTATAAGGAACAGCCCTTTTAAGATCTACCTTACCTAAAGCATACACCAAACCACCACCGATACCAATTTCATCCGTAATCTTTAAGCTCAAAGTGGGCTGGATATAAATGGCATGCAAATCAAGCGATGTTACGGTAAATTTCCCTGTCCAGTCTTCCTTCCAGTGCATTGCTCCCCCAAACGGAGTATAAACGCCAATTCCAAATCTCAATCGGTTTTCAGGAGATCCCAAAACAGCATAGGCTGCAGCAGGCGTAGGCACTTTGGTTTTATTGTATTCTGTAATTGAGGAACCGGTTTCATTGAATGCAGTTTTAAGCCAGATTCCATTCACGCCCGCCTGTACCCCATTCTTTTTAAGAAATGAAACTGCTCCAGGATTGAAAAACACAGCAGCCTCGTCGAGCGCCAAGCCTGCACCGGCTCCCCCCATTGCGGTCTGCTTGTGTCCCTGGAGGTTAACCTGGAACGACTGTGAAAATCCCAGTACAGGAACGGCTAGTAAAAAACTTAATAAAATCTTTCTCATTGATTCGTTTTTAAAGGTGATGATTTGGTTACTTTCTAATTATGTGCTTAGTATATTATAGCATCTGTATTCGTTAAATAGGATAAGCCTAGCTAATATATAACTATGCATGCATAATAAAAAAATAAATTTTCATTTAAAAGTCAAAAGCTTAAGAATTTAATACAGCGAAATAATAACATGCGTACATTTGCTAACACTGTTATTTTTGCGACTAAAAACAACAGTAAAACGAGTTAATAAATTGAATAAATTATAAGAATATGAGCTTAATTGAAGCACTTAACTGGCGTTATGCCACAAAAAAAATGAATGGTGAGAAAGTATCTCAGGACAAAGTTGACCAGATTCTTGCGGCAGCACGTCTTGCGCCAACCTCGTCTGGCTTACAGCCATTTAAAATCATTGTTGTTACCAATCCGGAATTAAAAGAAAAAATTAAAGCCGTAGCCTACGGTCAAGAGCAAATTACTGATGCATCGCATGTATTGATCTTTGCAGCCTGGGACAATTATACAGAAGAACGTATCAGATCAGTATTTAGTTACACGAACAATGAGCGTGGTGTACCAGATTCGGCAACTGAAGATTATGTTTCCAGACTAATTGGTATTTACACCAACAAAACGGCAGAAGAAAATTTCCACCATGCAGCTAAACAAGCTTATATTGGCTTTGGTGTGGCCTTAGCTGAAGCGGCGCTTTTAAAAGTTGACGCTACCCCAATGGAAGGATTCGAGCCGGAAAAACTAGATGAATTACTTGGCTTAAAACAAAAAGGCTTGCGCAGTACAACCATATTGCCGCTTGGCTACAGAGATGAAGCCGGAGATTGGTTGGCAAACCTGAAAAAGGTACGTACACCCTTAGCAGATTTTGTCATCGAAATCAAATAAAATACTTTTTAAATGCGGGAATAACATCCCGCATTTTTTTTGCCTTCTTTTTTTATCCCCTTAACTGTCAAAAAATGTTAAAGATTCGAGCATGTTAAGCTATTCAATCATAAATGAATATATTAGCAATATTAATCGTAGACAAACATTTTGATGAGATTCATAAAATTTGCCATTGCCCTAATTTTACTTTCAACCACAGTGCAGCTTTCAGTCTTTGCACAGCAGGATAGTGTCGTTCTGGATAACATTATCAATAAAACTAAAAAGGTAACTGACGAACGTCCGGTTGAAAAGGTATACCTGCATTTCGACAAACCCTATTACAGTGTTGCAGATACCATGTGGTTTAAGGCCTACTTAACCATGGAACAAAATCTGCCTTCGCTTTTGAGTAAAATCGTTTACGTTGATGTCATCAATAGCAAAGATTCTTTGGTTCAAACTATAAAACTACCTGTGGTTGCTGGAGTTGCCGCAGGAAATATACCGCTTAGCCCGGGTAATTATCAACAAGGCAATTACTACATCAGAGCATATACCTTATGGATGTTGAACTTTAGCGATGACTATTTCTTCAGTAAAACCATCCCTATTGGTGAAGCGATCGACAAGCAACTGAACACTCACTTTAGTTATAAAACGACAGAAACTGATAAAAGTCAGGTTATAGATGCTGTGATTCAGTTTAAAAATGCAGACAATGTAGTTCAGACCAATAAAATAGTCAACTGGCGGGTTTTATCAAATTATGACATCCTTACTAAAGGCAAAGGGACCACTGATCAGAATGGTTTTTTAAGGCTAAAAATAGACCCCAAAAAAGAGAAAATCAAAAATGGAGAGCTGATTGCTGATATCAGCATCACAGATAAAGACATCCTTACTTCTTCTTTTAAACTTAAGCCCAACACTTCTGCAGCTAATGACGTCCAGTTTTTTCCTGAAGGTGGTGACATCATTACAGGAATAGCTTCCAGAATAGGGTTTAAAGCGATAAATGGCAATGGTGCAGGAATTGATTTAAAAGGATCGATTGTAGACAATGAAGGTACTAAACTAAGTGATTTTAGCTCCTCTCATCTCGGCATGGGCTCTTTTTATTTAAATGCCGAACCAGGAAAAAGTTATAAAACCAACATTACTTTTAATGATGGTACAACGAAAAGCTTCGAGCTACCCAAAGCAATTCCATCCGGAATAGTTGCACAAGTAAGCAACACAGATTCGCTGATATTTAATTTAAAAATCATTGCCAACGATGTTTATTTTGAAGCGAACAAAAACAAAAACCTCTTTATCGTAGCCACCAATGGTGCCGTAATCTATTATGCCGCCAAAACGAAGCTAAACTCGCAGGTAACATCAGCAAAGATCCCTAAGGAAAAATTTCCGGCAGGGATTGTACAGATTACCTTATTCTCTGAAACTGGCGAACCTATAAGTGAAAGACTGGCCTTTAACTATCAGCCAAACTTGCTAAAACTGGCCCTAAAAACAGACCTACCAACTTATAAACCTCGCCAAAAAGTTAAGCTGGCCGTTACAGCCAAAAACGCAGCTCAATTTGCAGAAGGAAATTTCTCTATAGCTGTAACAGATGAACAAAAAGTACCTGTTGATGAAAACTCGGAAACCACCATTTTAAGTTCATTGTTATTAACCTCCGACTTAAAAGGATATGTAGAAAAGCCTAATTATTATTTCAATAAAACCAATGCTAAAAAACTGGCCGACCTGGATGTATTGATGCTTACACAAGGCTTCCGTCGTTATGCTTATAAAGACATTCTTGCGGGTAAATTTCCACCGGTTACCATGGCACCCGAACAAAGCATGGCACTTACTGGTACCTTAAGGGATCGCACAGGTATGCCGGTAAGAAAAGGCAATTTACGTTTAACCGTACCAGGCACAAGAATTGGTGTAGAAACAATAACCAGTCCGTCGGGCCTTTTTGCTTTTCAAAACCTCAATTTCCCTGATTCATCTGAAGTCGTTATCAATGCGAAGTACAATCCAAATGGTAATAACCTGATGATCATCATGGATGGGCAACCGGCACCGCAAATGGCCAAAAACCCTTACCCGGCGCAAGAGGTAAATAATATCGATAGCACCTTATCCTCTTATCTGAACAACAGTAAAAGACAGTATAGTTACCTGCGGACCCTTAAGGAAGTAAAAATCGAGGGCGCTAAAGCAAAAAGACCTAGCCACTCCGATCATCCTGCCCTCTCAGGGTTAAGTTCTATTTCGGGCACAGTAATAGAAGGAGATCGTTTTAAAGGCTGTAACATGCTGGCACTTTGTCTGCAAACTATGGCAACCGGACTAACCTTTTACGAAAACAACTTTTACGTAAGCAGAGATTACCAGCAGGGTAGCAGAGTTCCCGTACAAATTTTCCTGAATGGTATGCCAATAGATTATTTTGGGCTTTCCAGTGTACAATCTTCTGAGGTAGAAAACGTGGAAGTATTTACAAAAGATGAGTTAGGTACAGTAAACAGAATGTATAATACCAATGGTGTACTGGTTATCAATACCAAGAAAATTCCTAAGGGTACCAAAATGAGTATCGAGGAGCTTAAAAAGCTAATTCCTGATCCAAGTGTGCTTAAAATTACACCTAAGGGCTACAGCAAACAACGCGAATTCTACGCTCCTAAATACGTAAATGCGGCTGCGACTTATAATTTTAACGACTTACGAAGTACGATTTACTGGAACCCTAAAGTAATTACAACGGCGACCGGAGGATTATCTTTAGAATATTATAATGCAGATGGTAAGGGAACTTATAAAGCTGTTATTGAAGGGGTAGATAAAAACGGAAACGTTGGCCGCTTCATTTACCGCTACACCGTTAAATAAAACAGCAAGACTGTTAAAAATACCAAAGGGGCTTACAGGCCCCTTTGGTATTTAATTTTCTTTTTTCAAACGTTCGTACTTGCACTTTACGCCTGAATCTGTCATCACCCAGATGGTATATTCATCATCATCTTCCTGCTTACAATCCCAATAGTTGTAACCGCCCAAGAATTCGGCGAATTTGTTACTAATCTTAACCTCCGTTCCAACAGGAATATTCAAAACCAACTCAATCTGCTGTCCCCTCCAATTGGCCTTTTTTGGAATATGCACCGTAGGACTAAAATTCAAAGATGAATCTGCCTGTAAAAAATCATAGTGGATATTTTGAGCATTCTTTAGTGCTATTTCAAAGGTTTTACCTCTCGATTTGTAATTCGTATTCATCGAAACCTTCCCATCCATACTTTTTTCCATTCTAAAGCTGATGCTCTCCGGCATATTAAAATCATCATCAAGGTCATTCAATATCTTCTTGTCCTTATAGCCGTTTGCATCTATGCGGTAATTTAAACTATCTTCCTGGGTAAAAATTCTTGCTCTGTCTATATTTAAAGCATATACGGGATAAGACTTCAAAGGAGTTACCTTCGCAAATTCAGCACCTTCTTTAAACTCGCTTGAAATTTTTGCTACATAAAATATCCCAGTCACAACGCCCGCAAGCCAAATCACCAGCAATCCATAAGAAAGCACTCTATTAGAAGACCTTCCATTAAACGCAACACGTACCGAGAATAAGATAAGCGCCAATAGTGGAATAGCCAAAATGACAAATACCGCAAGCGTTAATGTAACCAGATACTCCTCATTAACGATGTTTATTGGAAAATAGCTGTACACATCTGAATTCCAAAAACCTAGAAAAGCTGCGAGAACAACAACCAAAGCTAAAAGGAAGATTGACCCAAAAAAGACTATTGTACCGGCTATAATCTTAAATATTACCCTTCCCGAACCTTGCAAAAATCCTCCAACTACTTGCAAAAACTCTGCAACAAAACCCCTGGATTGTACCGCAAATGGCTGCAAGTAACTATTTGCAAAACCTTTAAGGTTCGTTTCCTCCCCACGCATTTCCATTTTTTCGGCTCTGGTTTTCGCTTTAGGAACCATAAACCAGAAAATAATATAGGCTAATATTCCTGAACCGAATAGCAGGATGGTAATAAATGTAAATAGCCTAACCCATTTAACATTTACATCAAGATAATGTGCCAAACCAGCACAAACACCCGCGATCATAGCCTGATCCGTGTCCCTGTATAGTTTCTTTATGGGATCATACTCCGGACCGGGCAACTCTCCTCCTGCAGCCTCCTCAGACGTCTCAAAGTCTTTCACCGAACCCATTTGTTGGATTACCAATTCAACATCTTCAATACCAATAGCCTGTTTTTGTTGCTCCGCCAGTTTTTCGGTAAACATTTCCGCAATCCTGTTCTCAATATCTGTTACAATTTCAAAATCATCTGCATTTTTTGAAAAATGCTGTTTCACCTCATTCAAATAAACGGTGAGCATTTCATAAGCATCTTCCTCAATATGAATGATCGAGTTACCTATATTGATGTTATGTGTCTTCTTCATGATTCAGTTTGATTAGTTGGTTCCTTTGATTGCTGGTCTGTTACTTTTCTGGAAGTATCGATGGCATAAGCCAATTCTTCCCAGGTACCATCCAGCTGTTTTAAAATAGCTCTCCCGGTTTCAGTAAGGGTATAGTACTTACGTGGTGGCCCGGAAGTCGATTCGACCCAATTGTAGCTTAATAAGCCATTGTTCTTTAAACGGGTAAGCAAGGGATAGAGCGTTCCCTCAACGACAAGAAGTTTTGCCTGTTTCAATTCAGCGATAATATCGGAAGCGTAAATCTCTCCTCTCGATATTATAAGCAGCACACAGTATTCGAGTATGCCCTTCCGCATTTGTGTTTGCGTATTTTCTGCTATCATAATACAAAGTTATATGTTTTATACAGTAATATGCAATACATAGTACTATAAAAAGAACAAATAACCTATTACAAGTCTGACTATCAATACAATAATTATTTCAGATTTCTCCTTAAAAGATAAAATTGAACAATTATTTGTCCTTTATCCATTGTGGCTCACAGTTTGTTAAACAATAAATGTATCTATCCAATACCTCCACCTATGTTGTTTAAATTGAATCCAATTCTTCAGATTTTTGCCAGGCAAAAGGAAGACAAAGCAGAAAAGCCACTAACCAGAAAAGATTGGATTAATGTAGATCGCATTGTGATGATCATGCTGATCTTAGGTGTAATTATAGGCGCGATTATTTTTTCTTAATAATTTACAGGAGTAAAGTATCAATGCGGTGGGCCTGAACACGGCTTTGCTGTGGCGACCAGGTATAAATGGTGAAATGTCCATCTTGCGAAGCCACAAGTGCTGTAGCATCTCTTTGGTCGTGTACAAACTGGGCGGCCGACAAGTGCCTGGTTCCACCTACTTTGGCCGGATGCATAACAACAGCAGAACCACCAATGATAGGCTCTGAAAACGACAATTCGTCAATATTCTCTTTGCCTTTGGCCCGTCCTATTTTGGCTCCGAATGCTAACAATTCGTATGCACTACTGATGATGGTTGCTCCATCCACAGCCGTTAAACCGGCAAGATGCTCAACCTCACGCTTCAAAGCAGTTTGCCAAAAAATCTGGCTGGCTTCTTTTCTATCCTGTTGTAGTAATTTGGAAAGCCCGGTAAAGGATGGCTGTATACCATACTGAATAGGTTTTATAATCGATTGAAGCCAATTTCGCGTTTCATCGGGCACAACCAGCAATGTTCCACCCCGGCCATGTGCCCGCATAGAAACAGCCAGCTGAATCAATACGTTAACTGAATCATTCCAATAAGATGGTGCCGTAAGATCGAGCAGCGACAAGAGCATTGGTGGACAATCAGGTAAATTGGTATTATCACCATCCACCATTTTCACCTGATCTCCCTTAAGTACCGCTATATTGGTAAATTTCCCGAAACCATAAATCCGGCGATGCTTAATAACCAACAATGCCGGCTCAGAAACATCTACAACAAAGCAAAAATTAGGAATACTAACTGTAGTACCCCACACGTACAATTCACCTTCCTCCCTCCATATCCCAAGATGAATACCTGCACGCTCTACACCTGGTGCAATTTTCGTTAAAATACCTGGAGTTAAAGGCAAACGCTGCTTAAAAAGTAGCGGATTACCAGCCTGTTCGGGCGGCAAAAAAGCCAATGATATTTTTGGGGAATGTCCCTCTTCCTTACGTAAACTGGCCCAGAAAGTCGCATCAAGAATTGCCTCAACTACATCAGCGGTAGGCAATGGAGCAAGATCCTCCTCACCGCTTTCAATGGCACTAGCAAGATGCTGCGCAAAAATACCCTCCACTTTTGGGGCAATAATCTTTGCAGCCTGATACGTTATACGGTAAGTCATGCCATAAAGTTAATTGATTTACAGCAAAGAACAACATCATTTAATTGTCAATCTCACACCTAAAAAGCCTCTGATATTTTGATTCGGACCATAAACATAAGTCGGATCAAAAGTCAGTGCATCCGGATTCCCCTCTGTTGCCTTAACAGTCCCGTTTGCATTGTACTCCACATTGTTATCGAAAGGATCATTTGCTCCTGCAATGATAAATGGATTCCCTTTGTTAGGTGTCCAGTTCAATAGATTTTTAACCCCTCCATAAACTTCAATGTTTTTAAATCCGGCAAACGTTAACTGGATATTTTGTATGCTCCATGTCTTCGAATATTCCATACGTGGATCAGTATCACTTAAAAGAGGCAAACGCATTGGACTATAAACATTCCCGGTATAATCGACCGTTAAATTAAGCGGGTTAATTTTGTAGGACACCGCCCAATTGCCGGAAAACTTCTCGGTAAGAATCTGTTGTTTTTTTACGCCCTGCTCATAAGTAGCTACATCCTGATAAGTACCACCAAATATGAACTTCAATCCATTATTTAAGGTAAGGTCCATATTGGCACTAAAACCTTTACTTACCGCATAACCATCCAGGTTATCGTATATGATCTCATTGGGATTGATATCGAAGTTACCTATAATTCTATTGTTGAAATGGGTATAAAAAGCTGATGCTTCTACGCCAAAGAAAGTTCCATTATCGAAATACATCTTCTTCAGAAAATTCAGATTTACATTATAGGTCCGCTCAGGTTTTAACTCCCCTACAACTTTTACCTCTCTAGCCCCGGTCAAAGCTGCATGATCTTCAGTAAAAATATTAACTACCCTAAAGCCCGTTCCAGCATTTAATCTTAAGATATTATTATCGTTGATGCTCCACTTGTATGCAACACGTGGTGTAAATATATTTCCATGAACAGAGTTATAATCGTACCTGAAACCTGCAAGAAACTTATGTTTTGGCGCGAGCGTAATTTCATCCTGAACAAAAACGCCAGGCAACCAGGTATTACTTTTTAAGTCCTGATTTAAGCCCGTAGTCGCCGGTGTGTTGTCATCATAGTACGTATAACGAAGTGCGGCACCAAATAACAAATCATGATTACCGACTTGTTTATCCCAGGTAAGCTGGCCAAAACCAATTTTCTGTTTAGCAATATAAGAAGTAACACCATACCTGCTATCCTGATCATGCTCATTGTAAGAAAAAGCGAGAAATACCTTTTCATTCACTGGCAGCTGGTAGTTACCGATCACCTCCCAGCGACTGGTATAAATGCTCTCCCCGTACACCTCATTTCCTCCCCTGTACGATTTATTCCATTGCATCTCACCACCCCAACGGTCCTCATAAACATATCTTCCGCCCAATGTAAAAATCCGGTTGTTCTTTCTTTTTAAATTCCATTTTTGAAATATAGATATACGGTCCTGCAAAGTAACATCAGTAAAATTATCGTGGTTATGATCTACAGGATTCCCATATTTAAAATAATTAATACCAGTTAACACATCCGCCCCCTTACCTGCTTTAAACTTAAAGCCAAGGTCGGTATTCAACTCCCCATAACTAGTCGAAAAAACATCCGCAGAAAACAACGGTGCATTTTGCGGCTTTTTAGTAATGATATTAATTAATCCGCCAACAGCTTCACTACCATATAATGAAGAAGCAGGGCCCTTTACAATTTCAATTTGCTCAACTAATGAATTTGGTATACCTGAAAGACCGTAAACACTTGACAAGCTACTCACAATTGGCATACCATCAATCAATATCATTGTATATGGCCCTTCCAATCCGTTGATGTGGATATCCCCTGTATTACAGATATTGCAGTTCAATTGCGGTCTCACCCCATTCACATTCTGCAAGGCCTCGAAAATACTTGGCGTTGGGTTTTTCCTAAAATAAGCCTGGGTATAAACTTCAACCGGAACCGGGCTTTCCAATCTCTTTACTTCTTTCAAAGTGCCCGTTACCACTACCTCATTCAAGTCATTTTCTAAATTACTCAGGTCGAAATTCAATTTTACCGAATCACTCTTCAACAATATAGGCTTAAGCATTTTTCTATACCCAACAGCCGCAGCCTGAACCTTATAAACCCCCGCAGAGACTTTGTCAAAAGCGTAATTCCCTGCGCTATCCGTTTTTACAACAAGGGAAGTACCTTGCAGACTAACACTAACATCAGGAAGCGGCATATTCCGCGAAACAACAGTACCGTTAATGATACCCGTTTGGGCTGAAGCAGTAAAAGCGCACAAAACGATGAAAAAGGTAAGGACCTTAATATGGATTCTCATTTATCTAAAATTAAATATTATTTTACAAAAATACACAAGTTAGACAAGTCTAACAAATATTATTCGATAAATATTGTTTTATATTTATTCTATATTTGTACATGCTATCTTATACTGAAGAGAATTATTTAAAAGCACTATTGATGCTTAGCTTCCAGAACGAAGAAAGGCCGGAAGCAGGCACAAACGAAATGGCAGCTTATCTGGGGGTAAAACCAGCTACTGCTACCGACATGCTTAAAAAACTGAAAGAGAAAGAGTTGGTTACCTACCAGAAATATGGTAAAATCCTGTTAACAGAACTGGGCAGAGAAAAAGCAACCGCTATATTAAGAAAGCACAGACTATGGGAAACCTTTTTATATGAAAAACTCGACTTTAGCTGGGATGAAGTACATGAAGTTGCCGAACAACTGGAGCATATCCAATCAGAAAAACTGGTAAACAAACTGGAAGAATTTCTTGACTTCCCGGAATTTGACCCACATGGAGACCCAATTCCCAAAGCAAACGGCGACATACCGGCAATTGATAAGGTTTTGTTATCTGAAGTAACGGCCGGCGAAGTATGTAAAGTTGTTGCCGTAAAAGACACCTCAGCAGTGTTCCTTCAATATCTGGAAAAACTAAACATCACGATAGGCACTAAATTTAAAGTGCTTGAGGTGATAGACTTTGACGGTTCACTCAGCATTCAGATTGAGAAAGAAGAACCAAGAAGTGTATCCATGAAATTTGCAGAGAGTTTATTTGTAAAGAGATAGTAGTAGATTTGCATCCATCCATTAAATTCGAACAACACCTGATATGTCCACAGAAATAAAATGTCCTAACTGCGCCCATACTTTTCCAATTGAAGAAGTAATGGCAGAGGAGTATAAGAAAGATCTTCGCGAAAAGATGGTTTCTTTTACCAAGCAAAAGGATGAGGAATATAATAAAAAACTGAACGAGTTTACGCAACAGCAAAAACAGCAGGAACATGATTTTGAACTGCAAAAGAAACAGCAGGCCATGCTTTTTGAACAAAAATTGGATGCAGAAAAAAAGCAGTTACAAACCTCATTAGAAGAGAATTTAAGGAAAAGCATTGCTTCTGATTTTGAGAACAAGCTACAAATGCTCGACCTTGCTAATAAAGAGAATGAAGAAAAGCTAAAACTTTCCCGTTCAAAGGAATTAGACTTTTTGAAAAAGGAGCAGGCGATGAAGGAAAAAGAAGCTGAATTCGAACTTCAAATTCAGCGGAAACTGCAGGAACAGCGTGCAGAAATGGTAGAGCAGATACGCAAGCAAGAAACAGAAAAAAACAGCTTAAAAGATACAGAGCATCAGTTAAGGGTTAAAGAGTTGGAAAAACAACTGGACGACCAAAAGAAACTGGCCGAAGAAATGAAACGCAAGGCTGAGCAGGGCTCAATGCAGCTACAGGGTGAAGCACAGGAGCTGATCCTGGAGGAACTGCTGCGAAATGCTTTCCCTTTTGATCTGGTTACTGAAGTTGGAAAAGGAGTACGTGGAGCCGATTGCGTGCACCATATCCGCAACCAGTTTGGTCAGGACTGCGGTAAAATCATCTACGAAAGTAAGCGAACCAAAGATTTTTCAATGGAATGGATTGAGAAATTGAAAAAGGATATGCGGAGCATGGGTGTTGATGTAGCTGTAATCGTAACCCAGGCCTACCCTAAAGGCATGGATTGCTTTGGTGAAAAAGACGGTGTCTGGATTTGTTCGTTTGATGAAGTAAAAGCTGTTTCTTATATACTGAGAGATGGCATCGTAAGACTTTTCAGCGCTACTAAATCACAGGAAAATCGTGGTGATAAAATGCACATGCTTTACGACTACCTAACCGGCAATGAATTTTCCGAGCAATGGAAAGCTATAAGAGAAGGATTTATGAGCATGAAACTCTCTATACAAAGGGAGCGCGACGCCATGGAGAAATTATGGAAAGCCAGAGAAAAGCAGCTCGAAAAAGTTTTGCTTAATGCAGCACACATTCGTGGTTCAATTGAAGGTATTGCAGGTACAGATAGCATACAACTGAGTCTTACAGATGATGATGATCCTTTACTACTGGATTAAACAGTTATTATGATCTACGCTAAGAAGAAAGTACAGAACAATGCCAACCTTGCTGCACAAACGGCCAAGATCATTGCCAATGTAAATGAACTGGAACAAAAGAACCTGATAAGGATTGAAGGAAATGAGATATATGTCTACCCTGAGATCTGGAAAGATAAAGTAACGGCATTAAACTGGATCAAATGCCTGCATTTATACTGTATGGTAAAAAAGCGCTTTAAAGAAAGCGACACACTTTATTTTAAACATTATGTCAGTGGAGACGTTGTAGGTTCTTTTAAGAACAAAAAAGCCAGCGTACTGGCCTTTTAAAACGCCATTCGGCTAAACTACTTGATGGTCCATCTCTTTTTACACCATTCTGCTTTTTCAGCTGTATCCATATAGGTCCAGGCCACAAAGCGACTCACCTTTTGTCCCTGGGCCATTTCAACAGTTCTCACCTCCTCTACACCTGCAGTCTGTAATGCTTTATAAATAAAAGGCAGGTTACTACTTTTCGAAACCAGACTGGTAAACCACAAACACTGATCGGCAATAGCTGCACTCTCCACAACCATATTCCTGATAAAAGCGACCTCTCCACCCTCGTACCACAATTCAGCGCTTTGTCCGCCAAAATTAAGCACCGTTTCCCTCCCCTTTTGTTTACCCAGATTTTGCAATTTCCTTTTAGTACCCATTTGCGCTTCAGCTGCAGAGGCATGAAAAGGAGGATTACACATCGTAAAATCAAATAATTCACCAGGCTTAACAACCCCTTTAAAAATCTGATGTTTATTACTTTGTTGTCTGCAACTAATGACATTGGCCAAGGATGCATTAGCGGATACAATCGCTGTAGCTGCTCTAATTGCACCACGATCTATGTCAGAGCCCACAAAACTCCATTCATATTCCTGATGCCCGATAATCGGGTAAATGCAATTGGCCCCCACACCAATATCCAATCCCTTTACAAATTTCCCCATAGGGATGACACCCCCATTTTCCTGCCCTAGCAAATCAGCAAGGTAATGAATGTAATCAGCCCTGCCTGGTATAGGTGGACATAAGTAATTAGCCGGGATGTCCCAATTGTCGACGCTATAGAAATGCTTTAACAAAGCCTTATTTAGCATTTTTACTGCTGCAGGATCCGAAAAGTCTATTGATTGATCACCATAAGGATTTATGAAAACAAACGCCTCTAAAGCCGGCAAACTTTTAATCAATTCAGGAAAATCATACCTGGAGCGATGTTTATTTCGGGGATGGAGGATGTTTTTTTCTGCAGACATAGGTTTAAAAATTTCCCAAAATTAGGCAAAATGAAACCTGCATAAGCTTACCGATTACAAAAAACCAGTGAATAAGCTTTGCAAGCTTCATTACCATTAAAACAAAATTATATTTCAATGAAAAAAGCCTCTCAGTGTTAACTGAAAGGCTTTCTTAGTGTGGGAAATGAGGGGTTCGAACCCCCGACCCCCTCGGTGTAAACGAGGTGCTCTGAACCAGCTGAGCTAATTTCCCTTTGGTCGTGTCATTTAGCGCCTGACGGGCGTTTTTATGGTGGGAAATGAGGGGTTCGAACCCCCGACCCCCTCGGTGTAAACGAGGTGCTCTGAACCAGCTGAGCTAATTTCCCTTATTCTTACTCTTTTGTTTAAATAAACCAGTCGAGTCAACTGTAAAACCTTGCGAAGATCCCTTCGATTTGGGATTGCAAATATACACCCTTAAATCATTTTTGCAAAAAAAGATGTAGATTTTTTATGAAAGAACTTCTTCCAGTATTTGATGAGACCGAATATCCCCGAAAGAAGCGGTATGTAAAGTATAGAAAACCAGTATTTTATCCAGTATCGTTCGACGAGTACTATTTTCAATATTTATTTCATTTATTTTTTCAAAAGGGAAAGAAAACAGAGAAATGAACAGTGATGCGTCCTGTTTATCGAGAAAATATGGGTGCACAGGAATGGTAGACCTGAACTCTCCTTCCTGCAAATCGAAATAACTTTGGTCACTTTTAGTTTGCGTACTTGGCGCGAAACCTAAAAAACGGGAAAGCTTAAGCAAAAAGGCAAGGTGGAAATTCACATTCAATTCTTCCGTTTCATCAAACCAGCATACAGCACTAAATATGAAGTCGAACAACTGCTCATCTGTGGTTTGCTGTCTGATGCTTTTGTACAAAACCTCATTTAAAAAAAGAACCATAGTGCTTTTAATAATGTCATAAGGGATACTCCTAAAAATGGGAGAAGGTCTTAGTTCCGAAACACGCTGAATGCTTGTGTTGGTTTTGTGATAAACGACCATATCCACCAGATGTAAAGGCTGCAACATGTTCATCCTTATTTTTGCCTTTGGCTTCTTCACCCCGTTGATCATATATGACTGAATACCGAACTTCTCCGTAAAGATCTGTGCCACAACACTACTTTCACTATACAAGGTCGTTTTTAAAACAATGCCCCTCGTTTTATGCAGCATAATTAAACATTTTTGGGATAAAGATAACCAGACCTATAACAACAGCTGTAAGCGCTGCAACCAGCACCGCAGCAGCAGCAGCATCTTTAATGATTTTGGCTTTAGGGTGAATGTCCGGAGAAACAAGATCGACCAGCACTTCTATAGCCGTATTTAACAACTCCGTAATCAAAACTATACCTGAAACAACGATAATCCATAGCCACTCGGCCGGCGACAAGCTATACCACCAACCTGCCAGCCCCGTAACAAACAGGGCTAGAATGTGAACTTTGAAATTGAATTGGCTTTTAAAAGCATAAACAAGTCCTGAAAATGCATAACCAAAACTTTTTATAAACTTGCCCATATTAACCATTTGATCACAGGGCAAATATACAAAGTAAGTTGTGTAACAGACAATTTCTTAGTTAAGCGGTACCAGTTTATAGATTCTGCCAGGCGATTCAACAGCGATGTAGATAAACCCATCGGGTGCCATCTTTACATCCCTTACCCTGCCAATGTTTTTAAACAGGATCTCTTCCTTCACTACTTTAGTTCCTTTTAGAATAGAGCGCTGCAGAAATTTAAACCTTAATGATCCCGATAGCAGGTTTCCCTCCCAGTTTTTATATTTATTGCCCTTTACGAAAGCCAGGCCGCTTGGTCCGATAGAAGGGATCCAGTAATGTATCGGCTGTACCATTCCCGTCTTGGAGGTAAGATTGCTGATCGGCTTGCCATTATAGTTAATACCATAAGTAATTACCGGCCAGCCATAGTTTTTACCTGCCTCCTCAATATTGATCTCATCTCCACCGCGTGGACCATGTTCATTTGTCCATATTTTACCCGTTTCGGGATGAATGGTCATTCCCTGAGGATTCCTATGCCCGTAAGCATAAATTGAAGCTTCTGCTCCCGTTGTTTTCACAAAAGGATTGTCAGCAGGAATACTACCATCACTTTTAATACGGTGAACCTTACCCAGGTCATTTCCCTTAATTTCTTGTGGATTAACTTTTTCATTGCCACGTTCGCCGACTGAAAAATACAGATAACCGTCTTTTCCAAACTGCATTCTCGAGCCATAGTGATGCTGTGTTCTGGAGTAAGGTGCTGCAACAAAAATATCTTTTTGGTCATTTAACTTATCTCCATCCAGCTTAGCCCGCATGATTGCCGTTGTAGCTAAAATGCTACCACCTTCATTTTTAAATTTCGAATAAGAAAGGTATATCAGTTTATTCTTAGCAAAATCAGGATCAAGCACAACATCCATCAATCCCCCCTGTCCTTTCGACAAAACCTCAGGAACACCGGTAATCGGCTGTAACGACTTATCGCTTTTCACCTTGTAAAATTTACCATTTCTATCCGTCACCAACATTTCATTACGAGGTAAAAAAGCCATGCCCCATGGGATATCCATACCCTCAGCCACCAGTTCCAGCTTAATGTCGATTTCCTCTGTTTTAAACACATCAGAAACAGGCTTATTGTTAGACGTATATTTATCTACATTTTTAATCCCATCCAGTATATAATCCGCAAGTGCATTTATTTCCTTATCTGTCAGGCTTTCACCAAAAGCAGGCATACCTTCATTCTCCCGGCCGTACTTTACTGATTTAAAAAGATCCTCCTTTTTATTGCCAAATTTCCAGTTACGGTCAACAAACATATCCATCTTTTCACCGTGACAGCCGGCACAATAATTCCGGTAGTTGGTTTCCGGATCAATCTTTTTTCGTTCCTGTTCTACATTTGAAAAACTGAAGCCAATTGCGATCATGATTCCCGGAAGAACGAACGCACTAATATCTCTAAGCATAATGAAATGAATAATTAAATGAAAATACAATTTTTCAAATCAAAACGGGCTCTGCAACATAAGTTTTATAGAAGAACAGATAGATTCGAAATAATTATTTAATATTGCTTTGGGTATTTTATAGTTATTGTGAAGTTCAAAATTTTCTGCACTCATTTTAAATTAAACCAGCCAAACCGCAAATATGCACGCACTAAGCACTCTGGATGATTTTGAACTGATGACTTTACTCAAAGCAGATAATGAACTGGCATTTGGGGAGGTCTTCAAGCGCTTTGACAGTTTACTTTTTATTTATGCCTACAAAAAACTGCAAAACACAGAAGAAGCACAAGACATTGTGCAGGAAGTTTTCGTACAGCTGTGGAACAACAGAAAAGATTTTGTACTTAAAACAACGCTCCCAGGCTACCTATACAAATCAGTTCTGAATAAAATATTGAATAGTATTGCCCGTAAACAAAGCGAAACACGATATATATCCTCCCTCCAGCAGGCTATAGATACAGATGCTTCGTCTGCAGATTTCCTAATTCGCGAAAAAAATATTGCCGAATTAATTGAACGCGAAATAGCAGCCCTGCCTCCAAAAATGCGTGAAGTATTTGAGCTAAGAAAAAATCAGTACCTGAGTAATAAGGAAATTGCCGGACAGCTGGGCATATCAGAGCAAACAGTAGAAACACATATAAAAAGAGCATTAAAAATTTTACGTACCAGGCTGGGCCTGCTCGTCTACCTTTACTACATCTTGTAAATATTTTTCCTTTTACAGTACCCACTCGGTCTTACTTATCTGTCTTTGCTATAATTACCAGAATAAAACCATGCATAAAGACGCGAGAGAACTGTTATTGAAATACCACCGTGGTGAGGCTACAGCAGAGGAAAAAGCATTCCTTGAAAACTGGCTGCATGATTTTAATGCTGAAATCATGCATGAGCTTTCCGATGAACAATTACTGCTTTTCCACCAGCAAAACTGGTCTGCAGTTAAACAACATGCAAATATTGGGCAATCGCGGCCCATATGGCAAAGACTTGCTGTGGCGGCATCAATCCTACTATGCGTTGGCCTTGCTTTTTATTTTTACCCTAAAGTTCAACAGCCTTCCATATCTCAAAATGCGAAAGCAGATATACTTATAACACCTGGAGGCAATAAGGCTTTTCTAACACTTTCCAATGGTAAAAAAATCTCTCTTACCGATGCAACCGACGGTAAGCTTGCCGAACAATCGGGCATAGAGATTACAAAAACAGCGGCAGGAATATTGGTTTATCAGGTAACGGATAAACCTGGTAAGTCGGGCAGCAAACCAAACTACAACACTATAGAAACACCTAAAGGCGGCGAATACCAGTTAATTTTACCTGACGGCTCTAAAGTATGGCTCAATGCGGCATCTTCACTTACCTTTCCGACAAGTTTCGCTGGCGTTAAAGAACGTAAAGTAGAGCTTATGGGAGAAGCTTATTTTGAAATCGCTCAAAACAAAACGGTCCCATTTATTGTCAAATCCGCGAAACAGGAAGTAAAGGTGCTAGGTACGCATT
The DNA here is from genome assembly GCF_900176505.1 of Pedobacter nyackensis. GTDB lineage: Bacteria > Bacteroidota > Bacteroidia > Sphingobacteriales > Sphingobacteriaceae > Pedobacter > Pedobacter nyackensis. The sequence goes on from NZ_FWYB01000002.1 coordinate 238,453, forward strand.
TCAACATCAATGCGTATGCAAACGAACAGGCAACTACCACAACCTTGCTTGAAGGTTCTGTTAAAATTGTAAACCTAAAAAAAGCAACACATATTATTCTGAAACCGGGGCAGGAATCTGTATTGAGCGCAGACAAGACCAATGTGTATGAAACAGATATCGAAGAAGCCATTGCCTGGAAAAATGGACTGTTTATTTTTAACGATGAAGACATTAAAAGCATCATGAAAAAGATTTCAAGATGGTATAATATTGATGTTAGTTTTAAAGGAAATATGGATAATGTATCCTTTATAGGGAACTATTCACGCAGTAAAAACCTGGAGAACCTGTTAAAAAACATAGAATTAACCGGAAAAGTCACTTTTAAGATCGAAGGAAGGAGGATTGAAGTTATAACTAAATAAATACCTATAATTTCCAGGAAACCGGAAGTGTTTAGACCACTCCCGGCTTTCATTTAGCAATAAGCTAAAAAGGAGAATTAATCAATTGAACGACAACCAAATAATAATCCTAACCAAATGTATGAAAATTTTACTGAACTTACGTTCAGGAACACTGCTTCCTGTGCGTTAAGATCACTGTCTATGCTGAATCCTGCAAACAGGATCTCTAAAACAGACATAACTAAATGGGCACTACGAATGAGACTTATTATCGCTTTTTTGTTCCTTACGTTTTTACAGGTCAATGCGGCGAGCTATGCTCAAAAAGTCACTATAAATGTTAAAAACACGCCCATAAAAGAAGTATTCTCACTCCTTACTAAGCAAACAGGATACAATTTCATATGTGATGCAAGCCTGATTAAATCCTTAAGACCCGTCACAGTAAACCTACGCCAGGTCTCATTAAAAGAGGCATTAAACAAATGTTTTTCAGAAAAAGCTGTGGAGGTTCTTTTTAACGGCGACCAGACTATTGTAATCAGAGAGAAACCTATTCCGGTTACAGAAATTCATTTTGCAGCCCCAATTCCCATAATAGGGAAAGTTACGGATGAAAAAGGTCTGCCAATACCTGGCGTAAGCGTTAGAACCAAAGGCACAAGCAATACAGTTGTAACCGATTCAAACGGAAGCTATAAAATTCTGGCCGCTGATCAGAACGACATATTGATATTCTCTTACGTAGGATATACGACTTTCGAAATTCAGGTAAAAGACACCAGAAACATAGACGTGACATTGAAAGAGCAAAAAAATGCGCTGGAAGAAGTACTTGTTATTGGATATGGAGAACAGTCAAAAAAGAAAGTATCTACAGCCATCTCCAGGGTCGATGGAAAATTCATTGGCGTTCAACCCGTTTCAACACCAGGAGAGGCGCTTGCAGGCCTGGCATCGGGTGTACAGGTGCAATCCGGCAGGGGTGGATATCCGGGTGAAGCTCCTACCATCAGAATCAGGGGTATAGGCTCGCTTGGAACAGATAGCGATCCGCTTTTTGTGGTAGATGGCTATCCTTTACAGGAATCTACCCAGTTCAATTTGATCAATCCTGCAGATATTGAATCTATAGATCTTTTGAAAGATGCAGCTTCTGCGGCAATATATGGTTCCAGAGCCGCAAATGGCGTTGTTATTGTAACTACAAAACGCGGAAAGGCAGGCAAAACCAGCTTTACCGTATCTGCGTATACAGGTGTACAAAATGTAGCCAAAAAAGTAGACTTACTGAGCCGCGACCAGTTCATAGAATACTCAAAATATGCTGCCCGGATGCGAGGCATCACCTATCCCACAATTTTTAACACCAACCCACAAAGCTTACCAGACGTAGACTGGCAGGATGTAATATTTAGACAGGCGCCGATCTCCGATTTTCAGCTATCTGCCAGGGGCGGCTCCGAAAAAGTACAATTCTCAGTTTCAGGAGGCTATTTTAAGCAAGATGGAACAATGCTTGGAACTACCTATGATCGTTACAACCTCCGTTTTAACATGGATGCTAACTTAAGTCCGAAATTGAAACTGGGCATATCAATGGCTCCATCTTTTTCGCAACAGTTCCGACAGCCAGCGGGAGGTCAGTTCAGTGAGGCTTCTGCCAGCGAGACAACTGGCGCAAGAGCTTTGCCAAGCCCCATCCATTCGGCTGTATTAATGCCACCTGTTGTTCCTGTATATGCTGAAGATGGAGATTATGCGCAAGGTTACCGGGGATTAAAAAACTCTGCAAATGGTGTATTTTTTCAGGCAGGACTTTATAATCCATTAGGTGTTTTGGAACTGTACAAAAACCGACTGCGCGAGTACCGCCTCCTTGGAAACAATTTCCTGGAGTACCAGCCCATTAAAGATCTGAAATTTAAAACGTCTATTGGTGCAACATTCAACCTCAATGATCAGTACGCTTACATTCCTGCAACTCTGGCTAATGGAAGTGCACCCGCAGCGAGTTTGTCAAATCCAATAATCAATCAAATTTACGCTGCTGAAGCCCAGTCTACCATTTTAGACTGGCTATGGGAGAACACAGTATCTTACAACAAAACTTTTGGGAGTAATCATAATTTTAACGCTCTCCTGTTATACTCTCTACAAAAATTCCAGGCAAAATCAACAAAAGTAAACGGAAGACCCGGTACTTATACCACAACACTACTAGAAAACCCACTCGCATCTTCAGAGATCCTTGGTTCTCTTGCGTACAGTCAAAACGCATTCCTATCCCTTGGTGGAAGGATCAATTATGACTACAAGGGCAAGTACATTTTATCTGCCGCTCTGAGACAAGATGGTTCTTCACGATTTGGTCCTAATAACCGTTTCGCTTTATTCCCTTCCGTATCTGGCGCATGGCGGATTACGGAGGAAAGCTTTATGAAGCCTTTAAAGAATGTATTAAATGAGTTAAAGCTACGGGCGAGTTACGGAGAAACAGGCAATGCCAATATCGGCGATTTTACCTGGTCGAATAACATCATCGATCGTGACTACGTTTTTGGATCACAAAAGGCCTTTGGCGCTGCGCAATCAGGCTTTGCCAATCACAACCTCACCTGGGAAAAAAATCGCCAAACTGATTTTGGATTGGAAGCCGGATTTCTGGATGATAAGTATAGCATCTCCTTTGATTATTATACCCGCCATACAGAAGGTATGCTATTCCAAAAGGACCTGCCAAGCATCATCGGCTATGCCACCTCCTACCGTACCAATTTGGGCAGGTTAAATAATCACGGCTTCGAACTTAGCGGAAAAGCTAATTTCCGTTTAGGGGATGTAAAATGGACAGTAGATGCCAATATTTCGGCTAACCGTACAATGGTTGCCGACCTGGGAGGTCCTAGCTCTCTACCTGCAAAGGCAGCTATTTTTGGATGGGACAATGTATTCCAGGTAAAAGTCGGTGATCCGCTTGGCCTGATGCATGGATACCAGGTCGAGGGTATCTTTAAAAACACACAAGATCTGAGTAAATACCCACAATGGGTTACCGGAAATAAGGTAGGCGACTGGATCATTAAAGACCAGAATAATGATGGCAAAATTAATGAGGAAGACATGGCTGTAATTGGAAATGGATTTCCAGATTTTATTTACGGATTATCCAGTAGTTTCCAATATAAAAACTTTGACCTATCGCTCATTGTACAGGGAGTTCAAGGTGTAAATTTAATCAACGGAAATATCCGTCATCAGTTTGGGGTACACAATGTCAATACCAGTCCGACTTATTACAACAATATGTTCGACAGTCAAAATCCAGACAGAGATGTAGAATATCCTGCTCCTCTTGCCTCGGGCGTAACCCCATTGAATAACCTGACCAATAAAGCCGTATCTGACGCCTCCTTTTTACGTATCCGTAATCTGACTCTTGGCTATACCTTACCGGCAGGCTTATTAAAAACCATTAAGATGCAGACTGTTCGCTTTTACGCCACCGGACAGAATCTATTCACCTTCACAAAGTACAACTGGTACAACCCGGAAACAAGTGTTACCGGTGACTCAGCAGATCGGCCAGGAGTAGATCAGGGGACCTATCCCGCCAATCGGGTATTTATTTTTGGGATCAATGTTGGTTTTTAATTACAAATCGCTTAAAAATTAAAATTATGGATCGTTATCTTTCTAAAATATATAAAACCCTTATTGCAGGGATGATCATCATAACAGGGGGCTGTGGAAAAGGATTCGTTGACCTTATTCCTGATCATGTTATTGATATTGGACGTTATTACAAAACAGAATCCGACATCCGCGCCGTCCTTACAGGTGCTTACGGTAATCTGCGCGAGATTTACGGTGCTTACTGGCTTTATACAGAGCTACCGTCTGATAACACACAGGTATTTTCTGAAAATGAAGGCGGGCAGGGAGAATTTGACTGGCTGACCTACCGTTCTACTGGAGGTGTTTCAGGTCCATGGAACCAGTCTTATCGTACCATCGCGGCTTCAAATATCATTCTTGAGCGTATAGAGACCATTACTATAGCCGATGCCCTAAAAAAGCAATACATCGGTGAAGCTAAGTTTCTTCGTGCCCTAATGTATTTCAATCTGGTAAAATTCTATGGTGATGTACCTTTGGTATTAAAAGAACTAAAAACGGAAGAAGAAGCTTATACCTACAAACGCAGCTCCTCGGCCGATGTCTATCTACAAATAGAAAAAGACCTTAAAGAGGCGCAGAATTTATTACCCCCTAAATTTACCGGAGTAAATATAGGCCGTGCCACAAGTGGGGCTGTGAAATCCCTGCTTGGAAAAGTTTATGTACAGCAAAAGAAATGGATTGATGCAGAAGATATCCTGGAAGAAGTAATACCCGCCTATATTTTCGAACCTAATTTATCCAAACTCTTTGGCCCTGGAAACGACAATAACTCAGAAGTAATCTTTTCTGCTCAATACATGTCTGGCGGATTAGGCCTTGGCAATTCTTTTGCCCTTGCATTTGCCCCTTCAAAATCCGGATCTTCAATAGTAAGCCAGGGAGCCAGTAGCTTCAATACCGGCACACAGGATTTATACGATGCTTTTGAAACTGCCGATTTACGTAAAACCGCCTACCTGGGTGTATTTAAAGACGGAGCTAACCCAAAGATCTATTACTGGGCCCGGAAATTTGTATATAATGCACCTATTTTGAACGATGGTGATAACGACTGGCCGGTTTTGCGCTATTCGGATGTTTTATTGTTATATGCTGAAGCACTTAATCAGAACGACAAAACAAATGATGCCTTAACATACATCAGTAAAACACGTGTAAGGGCCAATTTACCTGCGCTTTCCGGTTTATCAAAAGCAGATACACAATTGGCGATTGAAAAAGAACGCAGGCTTGAGCTTTGCTTTGAAGGTCATCGCTGGCACGATCTGATCCGCTGGGGGAAAGAGGTTGCAACCATGCAAGCCTACAAAACCAAATACCTCTCCATCGATCCGAGACTTTCCAATATGAGCATCACAGCCGATAGGAAACTGTTCCCTGTCCCTTATCGTGAAATCAATCTTAATCCGCTTTTACAACCCCAAAACCCAGGATATTAATCCTTTTAAAGCAAACCAAATGAAAAATACATATATAGCTATTTTATTACTTTTCCTTTTCAGTTCCTGGAAATCGGAAAAAGACTATGATGTAGTAGTTTACGGTGCTACCCCTGCCGGAATTACCGCTGCAGTTGCAGCTTCCCGCGAAGGGAAATCTGTTGTGATGATCGAACCACTACGCATTGCCGGAGGAATGATGAGTGGAGGTCTGGGCTTTAGCGACTCCAACCAGATGTTCAGAGAAACGCTCGGCGGTCTTTTTGAAGAATTTCACAAACGCGTAGAAAAGGTATATGCAGACCGCAACATACAACTAAACTACCGTGTGGATGAAAAAGACACTAAATACTGGACCTACGAGCCACATGTTGCAGAGCTCGTTTTTAATACCATGTTAAAAGAAGCCGGAGTTAAGGTCGTGCTAAATGAAACCTTAAAATCCGCAAAACTAAAGGGCGCTACGATCCAAACACTTAAAATGAGGTCTGGAAAAGCATTTTCAGGCAAGGTCTTTATCGATGCCAGTTATGAGGGTGATCTCATGGCAGCAGCAGGAGTGAGTTATCGTGTAGGACGCGAAGGACGAGATGAATTTGGAGAATCATTTGCCGGTGCGGTCTATCAAAAAAAGGCGGTAGGGCTATCACCATTGGATGCACATAAAAAACCTTTGCCATTGATTAGCGGAACAGCCCTTACTCCTGATGGACAAGGCGATCACAGGATCATGACTTACAGCTTTCGCTTATGCCTCTCTGAAGATCCAACAAACAGGATTGCTTTTAAAAAGCCCAAAGACTACAATGCCGATAAGTACGAGTTGTTCAGACGCTTCTATAAAATTTCACCCAAAACCGGGATCCCCTTCGATCTTTATCCCATTCCCGGCAATAAGTTAGATGGCAACAATGGCATAGGCGGACAGCTGTCTACAGGCCTGGTGGGCGAGAACTGGGACTACCCTGATGCAAGTCCAAAACGCAGACAAGAAATATGGGACAAGCACCGCAATTATACCGAAGGTCTGTTATACTTCCTGATGACCGACCCTGCGGTTCCAGAAGCCGTAAGAAAACGCATGGAAATGCTAGGCTACGCCAAAAATGAATTTGCACAGTACAATCACTTCCCGCCGGTACTTTATGTGAGAGAAGCCAGACGGATGGTTGGTGCATATTTTTTAACACAAAAGGATATCCTGGAAACCAAAGAAAAGCCAGATCCAATTGGGATCGGCTCCTTCCCTATCGACTCGCACGACTGCCAGCGAATTGCAATGCCTGATGGAGGTTTCATCAATGAAGGAACCATCTTCCCGGCTAAAACCAGAATAGAAGGAAGAGGTATTGCCTACCAGATTCCTTACAGGAGCATTACACCTAAAGCAACTGAATGTACAAACCTTCTGGTACCCGTTTGTGCCTCTTCATCACATGTAGCCTTTTCTTCCTTAAGGGTAGAACCTGCCTGGATGGTAATGGGGGAAAGTGCAGGAATTGCTGCGGCAGTAGCTGTCGAAGAAAAGGTAAATGTGCAAAATATAAACTTAGCTAAGCTTACTGAACGTTTGAAAGCCAAACGCCAGGTATTGACACTTTTAACGAACTAACTCATGAAACATAGCATATTAATAGCAGCTATCATACTGATGGCCGGGCTAAGCTCATGCCAAAAAATAGCCGATCTACAACCTGAATCGTTAACAGACAGCCTTAATCATGTCCCATATCTTACTATTGCTCAACTGAGAAGTGGCGCCGCCGATAACCACGATATCGTTTATATCAATGACGGGTTCCGATCTGGAACTTTTCAATATGATGCAAACGACAGTAGCAGCCCAGATGATGGCTCTATGACCATAATTAGCGGTTCAAGAAGGTATAAGCGTGAATCGACATTTGTCACACTTGAAATGTTTGGTGCCAAAGGCGATTATAATTATATGACTAAAGCTGGGTCTGATGATACTGAAGCCATACAAAACGCCCTCAACTACTGTTCTAAACAGGGAACCGAAATCAAGCTACTCGCCGGAAAAAAATACCTTACCCATACCCTTTACCTGTACAAGGACAGCTTAAAAAATCCGGGATACGCATCAAGACCAGGAAGGGTAAAAATAACAGGACAGGCAGGTGGCATTGCAACCGGCGATCTGGAACCTCAGGGCGCCGGATTTGTACACGTAAACAACGAAACAGCCAATCTGATTGAATGTATTGGATTTTTCTCCATTGCCAGTCCGGCAACCATGGGTGGACAGATTGATTTCCAAAATGTCAATTTCATGGGTGGCAGCAAAACCACAAATGTCATTTACCTCGAGTCGAGCCAGGGCCAGATTTTATTCAGCAATTATACTGTACAGATTAACAATCCAACCGGCAATGGCATAACTGAGGTAACCACCTGGGAAACAGAACACCATAATGGCTTGATCCGCGGACAGGCATCCGGCAATGGAAATTGGACAGGTATAGGATTAAACATTAAATCAAACGAGTCTCAAGGCCAGATCAACATGAAGATCTACAGCAATGTAAATGTATACAAATGTGGATATGGTATCAGGATCGGCAGGAGAACCGCAAGTGCAGGAACGATTGGCCCCTTAAATTTTATAGGCGGACAGGTCAGCCTTTCCGATCAACACAATATGTGGCTTGATGGCGGAGTTTACAATCTTGTATCTACCGGACAGCAGTTCGAAGGATCAAGATTAAATGCCATTTTAATAGATTCTGATGGAGCGAATGACCTGCCGAGAAACATCAAATTCACCAATACCTACTTCACAGGTGGCGGAAGAATTGAAGATGGTAGTAACGACAGCTATGCCGTGCACATAAAAGATGGTGTAGGTGTTGAATTTGACAGCCCTCTATTTAATAATCTTGGAAACGGTATCGTTTTTAACAAAGCGGCAACACAAGGTCTTGTTATCCGAAGGCCGGTAGTAAGAACGGTTAGAACCTACGGAACAACAAATGGCACCTTTATTAATGCTTACGGGAATAATGTTGCGAGCAACAGGCTTACCCTGGAAGACCCCTTATTTAACCAGGCACCTGCAACCTATGTCTCGGAAGCAGCACTCAGCGCTTTTCTTACAACAGCAGCTGGAGGCCGTGTATCTGTAGGAAATAATGCTGCTATCGTTTCCTGTGGCATGGGCGCCGGGACTTTACAAGCCGCACAGATTTTAAATTTTAACAATACAGCCAATACAGTTGTAACCAATATTACAGGCGGACAACTTTTCCGAGAGTTACTTCTTACGTTTAGTAACTCACTAACTACCATCGCTAACAATGTAAATATTAAGCTTTCTGATAACGCGGACTTCCCTACTACTTCGCGTTCAACCATAAAGTTAATCTGGATGGGCACTTACTGGCAGGAAATTTCAAGAAGCTAAAATAAACTAAACATTAAATCACATGGCATATTTCGCTCATACACATCATTTACAGCGTATCTATACATTAGCATTGCTGATGACCTTTTCAATGATCTGCTTAGGCCAAAAACAAGCAGTTCATGATCAGCTTAAACCCGCAGTATCGGCCAAACTTCAGGGCTTTATAGATCAGAAGCTAGAAAATGCATACCTGAACCGCATCCTTGCACAGGATGCCGATCGTTTGATTGAGCCATTTAACAACCGCACTGAAACCCGTTACTGGCAATCAGAGTTTTGGGGGAAATGGTTTACCTCGGCTGTTCTGGCCTACCACTACCGCCCTGACCCCAAACTAAAGGCAGTTCTTGATCATTCCGTAGCGAGGTTAATGGCTACTCAAACACCTGATGGCTATATCGGCAATTACACTCAGGCCAGCAGGCTGGACCAATGGGACATATGGGGCAGAAAATACTGTATGCTTGGTCTCATTGCTTACTACGACCTGACTAAAGATGCAAAGAGCCTTCAGGCCGCGAAAAAACTAGCCGACAACCTGATGCAAGAATTAAAAGATCGTCATGTTTTGATCGTAAAAAAAGGCAACCACCGCGGTATGGCTGCATCATCCGTGCTTGAGCCCCTTTGTCTTTTGTACAGTCGAACCAAAGATCCACGTTACCTGGAATTTGCGGAAGAAATTGTAAGCCAATGGGAGTCTGAAAATGGGCCACAGCTGATTAAAAAATCTGGAATCGATGTAGCCAGGCGCTTCCCAAAGCCTAAAAACTGGTTTGGTTGGGAACAAGGCCAAAAAGCTTATGAAATGATGTCTTGCTATGAAGGTTTACTTGAACTCTATCGTTTAACAGGTAAACCCGAATACAAAACAGCGGTTGAAAATACCTGGAGCAGCATCAAAGAGACCGAGATTAACATTGTGGGTTCGGGATCCAGCGTAGAATCCTGGTTTGGAGGTAATGATTTGCAGGCACTGCCTGTAAATCATTACCAGGAAACTTGTGTAACCGCCACCTGGATCAAACTGAACCAACAGCTCCTAAGATTAACGGCTGCAGCCAAATATGCAGATGCAATTGAGCAGACCTTTTACAATGCCTTGTTAGGTGCTATGAAACCAGATGGAAGTGATTGGGCTAAATACAGTGCCCTTTCGGGACACAGACTTGAAGGCGGTGAACAATGTGGCATGGGACTAAATTGCTGTGTCGCAAGCGGCCCTAGGGGACTATTTACCTTACCTCTTACAGCGGTAATGGGCAATACAAAAGGATTCCAAGTCAACTTTTTTGTTCCCGGAACCTACCAGCTGTCAACACCTAAAGGACAATCTGTGGCCATCATACAAGAGACCAGTTATCCTACATCTGGTCAGGTGACATTTAAAATTAATATGAAAAAGACAGAGCCATTTTCCATTTCCATCCGCATTCCTGCCTGGAGCGCACAAACCAACTTAAAGGTAAACGGTAAACCTGTACCTTCAGTTACTCCGGGCCAATACGCCGAAATTACCCGAATCTGGACAAACGGAGATGTAATCAGTCTTGATCTCGACATGCGCGGACGGATGGTTTATACAGGTGCACACTCAGAAAATTTTGCCATTTTACGCGGCCCTATAGTATTGGCGAGAGATATGCGCCTTGGCGGACCAAATGTAGACGACGCCCTAACCCCTATCCTCAACAAAGAAGGATTTATAGACCTGCAACCAGCTGGAATAAAAACCAACAATTTCTGGATGAATTTCAATGCAGATTTTAAAATTGAGTCCCACAAAGAAGGCCCAAATGACCCTATATCTGTATTGCTGTGCGATTATGCTTCGGCAGGTAATACCAACAGTGAAGCCTCACGATTCCGGGTATGGCTGCCACAATCAATTGATCCAAGAAAATAAAGATGCACTTAAACAACTCATATCTAAACCGGATGACCTACTTTCTGCTTACAATTACGCTGTTTATTTCGTCCATATATGCAAACGCTCAAGGCCTTAAACGGCCCTCTGAGCTGCGTGTAGATCTACTTTTGCATACAGATAAGGTATGGAAAAATGGCTTACTGACTAAATTCACACTTCAACAGGCAAAAGAGGCTGGCGCGTCCTACCAAACGGCACGCATGGGAAATGCACAGCCTCATTTTTCATGGATTATAAATAGCAATAAAATGGGGAGTTACCAAACTGCCTATCAAATACTAATTGCCTCTTCTCTCCAGAAGCTTAAATCCAATATCGGAGATTTATGGGACTCGGACAAGGTAGATACAGAACAACAAACAGGCATCTTATATAATGGAAACAGCCTTAGTTCAAATACGGTCTATTATTGGAAGGTCAGAGTATGGAACAATAACAAGGTCGCAAGTCACTTTTCAAAACCCAGTGCTTTCCTAACCGATGGCCACTTAAAACCCTACCAAACGGTTTACCTACCACTTACCAAATCATTACAAAAACCCCTTGTCAACAGACAATTTAACAATGGCAACACATTTTATGATTTTGGAAAAGATGCTTTCGGACAGTTAACGCTAAGCGCCAGATCAGCAAAGGGAAATGACACCTTAAGGATCCACATTGGGGAAGCTATAGATACGGAGGGGCGTGTGGAAAGAAAACCGAGAGGAGCTATCCGCTATCGTTTGTTAACCTTACCACTAAAAAAAGGAGAACACATTTACGACCTTAAATTTTCGCCCAATAAACAGAACACGGGTCCCAGGGCCATACACATGCCAGATTACATAGGTGAAGTATTACCTTTTCGCTATGTTGAATTGGAGAAAGCAGCCAAGACATTAAAAGTAACTGGACTGCAGCGATACGTTGTAAATTATGCCTTTGACGATGATGCCACAGTATTTAAAAGTTCAGACACCCTTTTAAACCAGATTTGGGACCTCTCCAAATACACCATCAAAGCAACTACCTTTACAGGACTATACGTGGATGGCGATCGGGAACGTATTCCCTACGAAGCAGATGCACTAATCAACCAGCTGTCTCATTATGCCGCGGATGTTGAATTTAACATGGCCAAAAGGTCTTTAGAATACCTTATTCATAATGCTACCTGGCCTACAGAATGGTCATTACAAAATCTGCTGGTTGCCTGGAATGATTATTTATATTCTGGAGACATCAGAACGGTAAAAGCGCTCTATCCGAAGTTGAAACCGAAAACACTGCTGGCCCTGGCCCGGCCAGATGGACTGATCAGTACCAGGACCGGCAAACAAGACAAAACCTTTACCAGGTCCATTAACATGGCCAAATTTAATTCCGATTCTGTACTTAATGATATTGTAGACTGGCCCCAAAAGGGAGGGATTGGATTACCTCCATCGGCCCCGGGAGAAGTCGATGGCTTTGTATTTACCGATTACAATTCGGTTGTAAATGCCTTTCATTATCAGGCGCTAATCTGCATGAAGAATCTTGCGTTGGCATTAGATGAAAAGGAAGATGCCGGCTTTTATACCCTACAGGCAGCAAAAGTAAAACAATCATTTCAACGTAGCTTCCTTGACCCAAATACAGGAACAATAAAAGATGGGGAAGATACCCAACACAGCTCATTACATGCCAACATGCTAGCCCTTGCTTTTGACCTCGTACCGCAAGAAAACAAAGCGACCGTGCTTGCTCATATGCGTACAAGAGGAATGGCCTGTAGTGTATATGGGGCACAGTTTTTACTGGATGCGCTATATGACGCGAACGAAGCAGATTATGGATTGCAGCTTTTAACGTCGAAAGACAAACGCAGCTGGTACAACATGCTTCGTGTAGGTTCAACAATGACTACAGAAGCCTGGGATACGGATTACAAAGGCAATCAGGACTGGAATCATGCCTGGGGCGCTGCTCCTTCCAACATCATTGTCAGGAAATTGATGGGCGTAGAACCATTATCTCATGCATTCGGCATCGTGCAAATAAAGCCACAACCAGGCACACTAAGCAGTGCCGAACTACAACTATCGACCTTACGGGGAAAGATACGCGTGGCTTTTAACAAAACACCTGTATTGTTCCGCTTAAGTGCTACGCTTCCAGTCAATACTAATGGAGTTGTCTATTTACCCAAACAGGCAGCAAGCGATCAAATCTTTAAGGATGGAAAAAGTATAACAGCAAAACCCGATGGGAATTTCTGGGTGATTACTGATGTTAAGTCAGGTACGTATACCTGGGAAGTAAAATATATGTAGAACGCTTAGTTGCGTTCTACAATACACTTAGGATTATGCTTAATCGGAAAATTGCAGGAGTTTGCTATAAAGCACATTTTATTAGCCTGCTCATGTAAGGCATTAGCCTGTTCAATCTGCGCTTCATCTGTAATCACCACAACAGGGTTCAATACCACCTCAGAAAAATGTCCGCTCCCATCAGCGTTTTCAAGCATTGTTCCTACCGGCTGGTCTTTGTAATCCATTACAATAATTTCATTTTGCGAGCAAAGATGGAGGTACCACAACATATGGCACGATGATAGGGCAGCCAATAAAAGATCTTCGGGATTATGCTTCGTTTTATCACCAAGAAATGCAGAGTCAGAAGATCCATATATATCCGGCTTATTCTCGATAGAAATAATGTAACTCCTGTCGTAAGACCTATAATCCATTGTTCCAGAGCCTTTATTGCCCGCCCAAGTAAGTGTCGCTTGATATTGATGTTCTTTAGCCATAACTGATCTCTTTAATAGTTTCTACCAATTTAAACATTCTTATCTATCTCGCAAATAATCTATACAATTCCCGCCATAACAGGATCACTAAAGCTTGCTACTCCTGTTTCTACCCTTCCTGCATACCTTTGTTCAAAACGATCTGCACCGGCAACTAAAACACTAAAATCGTACCATCCATGACTACCCTCTAAATCGAGCACCAATTCTTGTGCACTACCGGCGGCAACTTTCTTTTTAATTTCTTTTTTGCCGTACCCATTGTCTTTAACCAACACCTCATAAGCCTTAGCGGCATTGGTATTAATTAATTTCAATAGTACATTCCCGGTCAGTTTTCCATTTGAAACAGCTTCATACACACAAAGCACCCTAAGATCCGGGTTATTATCAATTCCGATAAACTCCCTGAAATAGCCATTCGGTCCATTTACCCGCAAGTGATACTTGCTACCTTCAAAACTGTCAAGCGGCCATTGATAGGTCAATGTATCACCTGCAACAACAGCAAAAGACCAATTCCTGCAAACCTCAGCACCTGCGACATCATTAAATTTCACAGGAGCATAAACTGTAAAAGGGGCTCCCGCAGCACTTTTGCCAAAAACAGCATTACCTGCTTTTAATTTTATTTCGAAATTCTTTTTATCCGCATTAAGTTTACCATCAACATACAATTCGTATGGCAAGGCACAAGATGGACGGATACCTTTCTCCTGCACAGACATTAAGCCGCTACCCCGTGGATTCGCAGCAAATGCAGCGACATCAGCATCAGTTATCTTTTTAAATCCAGATGGATCCTCTTTAAACTTGGCATTATAGATCGTTTCAACCGTAGTATTACGGTCAAGGAAATTAATCTTATCCACTTTTTCACCATTAAAAGGGGTAAACACCGAAGTCAGATCGCCACAAATCGTCCTACGCCAGTCGCTAATGTTTTCTATCCGAATATTTTTGTTCAGTTTTTTACTAAAAAACACTTCCAGAAACTGCAAAGTTGAAGTATGATCAAAAACCTCCGAACAAACCCTTCCGCCTCTACTCCATGGCGAAGCGATCAACATCGGCACCCTGAAGCCTAAACCAATAGGCGCTTCTCTGGCCGCCTTTTCCGGAATCCCTTGTTTCAACTCATTGGACAGCCTTACATACTCTACTTCTGTATCTATTCCTTTAGAAACCAAACCTGTTCCCGGAACTTTAGCATCTGGAATAGAGAATGGTGGAACGTGGTCAAAATAACCATCATTCTCATCATAGGTGGTGATAAAAATGGTCTTCTTCCAAACCTCCGGATTCTTGGTCAGGATATCGAGCACTTCCGAAACATACCATGCTCCATACCATGGTGCACTCGGATGATCAGAAAAGTTCTGAGGCCCTGCCAACCAGGAGACAGCTGGTAATTTACCGGTATTTACATCCTTCCTGAATTGATACAAGATATCGCCCTTAGGAACGGTAACCTCCCGTTTAGTATGACCATCATTATAATTTAATGTAGTGATATTTCTATAATCCGGATCACCAGAATTGATCACAAAGGCACTTCTAAACAAGGTTTTTTGACGATCAGTTAGCTTAGCATATTCCTCCTGACTCCATTTCTTTAATTCTGAAGTCGCATTATCCAGCGCCTCAAGTTTTTTTGTCAGATCCGCGTTTATCTTTTTAGCTGCAGCATCGCTCGTAGGGCTCGCTTCCTGCAGTTTATTAATTTCACCAGGGAGAGTTTCAATTAATTTTTGCAGATTTCTCACGTACCGTGAAGAGAATTTCACATTGTAAGCCGCAAAAAACTCCAGTAAGTTACAGCCAAAGTTACCTAACCAGGCACGTTCCTCCCCCTTATACCCACCTCCACAACTCAAATCATTCTGATAAAACTTCCAGGCTACGTGATTTTCTTCCAGCAATTCAGGGAAGGCCCGCCATGGCAACTTGCCATAACTAAAATCGTCATTTCTAATGTTCATCTTCTGCAAACCATCCAACTCATAACCAATTTTCCCGGTCCAGAAAAAAGACCTGTTTGGCGTAGTGCTGGTCATCGCAGAACAAAAGTTCTGATCGCATACAGTAAAAGCATCAGCCATAGCATAATTAAACGGCAGATCTTCACGGGTATAGTGCCCTAAGGTTAAAGGTATATCACTATACTTTTTATTACCTGATTTTTTGGCTGTCAGCCATTGATCGTATTTTCCTTTATGATAAGCATCAACCTGGCTAGCCCTCGAGTGGGGCAAATCGCCGGTCCAGGTAATTTTAGAATCTTTAATATTTAAGCGGAATGGAGCATAAGTTTCGCCAAGGGCATTCGTTTGCATCCATACCGGTTTTTGATCAGGTAACGTTACCGCTCTTGGGTCGTTAAATCCCCTTACACCCTGTAAAGATCCAAAACAATGGTCAAACGACCTGTTTTCCTGCATCAGGATTACAATATGCTCGGCATCAAGAAAACTACTGCCTAATTTGGGGTCGATGGCCAGCGCCCGCTGTATAGATGCGGGCAGCACAGTAGTTAGCCCCGCCGCGCCGGATAATAACAAAGATTTTTTAATAAACGCTCTTCTGGATTCCATAATTATAACCTGTATGTGTGTTAGCTGATTTGAATAAATCAGGCTCCTAATTTCAAGGTTTTAAATTACGAATCTGAACACTTAATATAAATTCTTTGTTAAGAATTATTTCAGCTGATAGGCCATAACTGACTTTTTGTAAAAAGTAGGGATATATAAAATCCTTTTCACCGGATCGTAACCTAAATCAGCCGTATTCTTTTTCTCTAAATGCGTATCCAGCAGTAAGTCGTATTTACCATCCGCATAAATATAATACACATAACCTCCCCAGCTGGTAAACAAAAAATCGCCTTTACCAATTGGCTCCAATCCATCACCACCATTAGGCAGTTCAGCAAATTTGGTTAGTTTCCTTTGCGCATCAGCCTTCCATACCGTCTTGCCCCCTGCAATAAACAAATCGTCACCAATAACCTTTAGACCATTTACGCCATTTATATTTTCCATATATACAGCAGCCTTATTCTTCTCAATCTTATGGATACGTTTTGTTCTCGAATCAGACACGTATACAATCCCCTTATCACTCACCGCAATGTCATTCAGGAATTTTGCGCTGTCAATAGGTATCTTCAACATCACCTTACCCTTTGCCACATCAATCACCACCACATCGCTTAAATCAGCAGCATACATCACATTTCCAAAGCGAGCCAGTCCCTTTGGCGCATTCAATCCGGTAATCCAATTCAAATCGATCACTTTCCCATCGGCACCAATCTTAGCTATCCCACCTATACCATCCTTATCATTGGGATTATTACCCATTACCGACGTGTACAATACTTTATTTTTAATATCAGGCAATACTGATTCGGGCAGGTTAATCACACTATCTGTTTCCCAAAGCTTTTCCAAACGATGTTGCGCCTTTGCGCTTACAGATAAAGCGACAATAAAAGCTAAACCGAGATACTTCTTCATATGATGTTGGTTTTATGGTTAAACAATTTAACGTTTTTAATTCTAAATGTTGAATACATATCTGCAATTGAACAATAATCAGCTAAAAAACACTGTCCCTATTTAGCCAAGTTCTAAACGATATTACCATTAACAGCAGATTATGGCTCAAAACACGGCCATATGGCAAAAGACCGGAATTAGCCCATTTTCAAAGCTTTAAATAAAAGCTAACTTTAATTACATAATCAACAAACAAGCGAGCAAACGCCGACCACAAAGCAACAATTATGAATAAAAACACTATTTTAGGCATCGTCTGCCTGGCATCTTCCATGACATTGATAGAAAATGGCAGTCTTTATGCACAATCTAAAGATGCTGATTTAAAAAATTGGCCAAAAGGCACCTCCCCAAGGGAGATTGGAACAAAAGTAGCCGAGCATTTTAATGTTACTCCCCATACCAACTTTAACAGAACAACGCCTCCCAAGGTAATAACCTACCCCGAAACCTGTACCTGGTACGGTGCATTAACTTTTGCAAAAGAGAGCAAAAACAAACAGCTCGCTGAGAAACTACAAAAACGATTTGAGCCCTTGTTTGGCGAAGAGGCAAAAATGATTCCTGTGCCTGACCACGTAGATTATAGTGTATTTGGATCAGTTCCATTGGAACTATATATGCAAACTAAAGACAAAAGGTATTTAGATATGGGGATCGCTATTGCCGATAAGCAATGGGGCCCGCCAGAAGGCCCAAGGGTTAAACCTGAATCACATGAATTCTACAATCAAGGCTATACCTGGCAAACCCGCCTATGGATCGATGATATGTTTATGATCACAGCACTGCAAGCACAGGCTTACAGAGCCACTGGCGATCAAAAATACATAGACCGTGCAGCCAAAGAGATGGTATTTTATCTTGATAAATTACAAAGACCTAACGGATTGTTTTATCATGCCCCTGATGTTCCTTATTACTGGGGACGTGGCGATGGATGGATGGCCGTAGGTATGGCCGAATTATTAAGATCAGTACCAAAATCCAATCCTAATTACGATCGGATCATGAAAGGCTATAAAGTCATGATGGCCTCTCTGTTAAAATATCAGGCCGAAGACGGCATGTGGCGTCAGCTGATAGATCATCCGGAATCATGGGCGGAAACCTCATGTACAGGGATGTTTACCTTTGCCATGATTACAGGCGTGAAAAATGGATGGCTAGATAAAGAAGTATATGGGAAATCTGCTCGGAAAGCCTGGCTTAAAGTCATTACCTATATCAACGAAAACAATGACATTACCGAAGTTTGCGAAGGCACAAATAAGAAAGACAGTCTGCAATATTATTTAGACCGCAAAAGAAATATTGGTGATTTACACGGCCAGGCTCCAATCTTGTGGTGCGCAACTGCTTTATTGCGTTAAAAGGAGAGAAAACCAGAATGGAATTAACATTGTTAAATAGACAATCCTAAAAATTCCAAATCCTCAAATAAAAACAACAATGAAAAAGATATTATTAATACCCATTTTACTAAGCGCATTGGCGTTTTTTACCTTATTCGCTTTTAGGGACTCCTCGTTGGGCGGACCTAAACCGGATGCCGACAATGTAGGCTTAAAACTTCCGGAAGGATTTGGTGCTTTAAAGGTAGCCGATATTGGTGCCAAAGCCAGGCACCTTGTTGTTACTCCTCAAGGCATAATCTATGTAAAACTAGCAAGGGTAAAAGAAGAAAAAGGGATCATCGTACTAAAAGAGAATAGTGAAGGTAAAGCTCAGGTTACCGGCGGCTTTGGCAATTACGGTGGTACAGGTATTTACATGAAAGATGGCTATCTCTACGCTTCATCAAACAAAGAAGTATTCAGGTATAAACTAAATGAAAAAAATGAAGTAATCGATCCAAACAACCCAGAAACAATAGTTAAAGGGCTAAAAATGGGCCGTCAGCACGAAACCAAGTCTTTGGTAATGGATAATGATGGAAACATATATGTAAATATCGGAGTACCTTCCAACTCTTGTCAGGAACAAGATCGCGGCTTAAGATCACCTGGCATCCCGGGATGTCCTTTATTAGACTCCGCAGCAGGGATCTGGCAATTTAAAAAAGATAAGCTGAACCAAAGTTATAGTGAAGGAGTACGTTATGCTACAGGGTTAAGAAATGTAGTAGGCTTAGACTGGAACCAACAGAACAATCAGCTTTATGTAATGCAGCATGGCAGAGACAACCTGAACAGCGCATGGCCGGAACTTTACAACACAAAAGAATCAGCAGAATTACCCGCTGAATGTTTGTATGCTTTAAAGAAAGGCGACAATGCAGGTTGGCCATTTATGTATTATGATGGTATTCAAGGTAAAAAGATCGTAGCTCCGGAATATGGTGGCAACAAGAAAAAAGAAGCTGATCCTAAATATCTGGATCCTGTAGTCGCATTCCCTGCCCATATGGCACCTAACGGTTTATTGTTCTATACCGGAAAGATGTTCCCTGAAAAATATAGAAACGGTGCCTTTATTGCGTTCCATGGTTCATGGAACCGTGCACCTGAACCTCAAAAAGGATTCTTTGTTGCATTCCAGCCATTTAAAGATGGTAAGCCTTCAGGCGAATGGGAGATCTTTGCTGATAACTTTGCCGGCACCCCTGAAAAGGCCGCTATGAATAAAGCTGATCACCGTCCATGTGGACTTGCACAAGGTGCTGATGGCTCACTATATGTTACAGACGACTCTAAGGGAACCATTTATCGCATTGTTTACAGTAAAAAATAAAAGAAATATAATGAATAGAGTTTTAATGATCTTATTGATCTTAACAACAGGTGGTATAAAATTATCGGCTCAAACAAAAGGCAAAAACGCACCTGCAGCAAAATCGCAGGTAGTTACAGGAGCGGTAATGGCCAACGGGAAGAAAATATATGGTCAGTATTGCTTAGCCTGCCATATGGCTGACGGTGGTGGTGTACCAAACATGAATCCACCACTTAGTAAAACTTCTCATGTATTGGGCGACAAAGAAAGACTCATAAAAGTAATTCTTAACGGACTTGCCACTGGTGAAGAAATAGACGGAGAAACATATACCAACATTATGCCGCCACATAATTTTCTGAAAGACCAGGAGATTGCGGATGTACTATCCTACGTTAGAAATAGCTTTGGAAATAAGGCAGGAGGAATTTCTGTAGGAGAGGTTAAGGCTATACGCGCTAAAAACATAAAAAAGTAAATATGAAATATTCATTCCTAATGGTCGCTTTAATGGGATCAAAACTTGTCTTTTCACAGGAAAGTGATACCGAAACCATTACCCGAAAAGTGGGATCCAACTGGCTTATGGCACCAATTGCTGGATAAACCGGATTCATACCTGGAAACGTCCGTGACCGCTATGTACATTTACACTGTAGCACATGCAGTAAATGAAGGGTGGATCAGTCCAAAATACATTACAATCGCAAATGAGGGATGGAAAGGTTTGGCAACTAAAATTACACCAGATGGTCAGATGCAGGACGTTTGTATAGGAACAAACATGGATGAAGCACTTAAATTTTATTACACCCGCCCTACCGAATTAAATGATACACACGGCTTAGGTGCCTTCTTGCTAGCTGGAACTGAAATGATAAAGGCAGAAAAGAACAATAAACCTTAATTAATTCTATAAAAACATTTTTTTAAGCTCAGTACAAAAAAGCGCCAATGGCAAAACTTTTTGTACTGAGCTTTTTATTTGATCCAAAGCTTAAGCTATTGAGCATTAAGCGTACGTTTCCCTGCTTTGCACTAGCCACATCATTAACCACAATAACCCAATCTGTCGCCCCATTTCGCAATACAAAACTCCCGGGTGATATATTGTCCCCCAAACTCCCCAACCACCAACACCCCTCTTTTTCAAACCCGTGCAACCTATATTACCGCCAAAAGGCCGTAAATAAGATGGTGTATCATATTGATAGCGAAACTTATCGCATAAAAAAAGCCGGAAAGCATTAACTTCCCGGCTAATAAACATAAACCAGACAATTATTTAACTATAGTACCGTCGTTATTGATATACAAACTATTAATTACACCCAGGGTTCCTTTTTCAGTGGTATTTGCTTTTCCAGGATAAGCTATTTGGAAGCGTAAACCCACAGGATCTTCAAAACCAGGATAATTAGCTTTGCAGTAATCTAACCATTTTTTGATACCATCACTTGTCACCCACAGATTTCCATCAACATAAGCGGTAAAGATATTATTGGCATCAATTGCAAAAGCAAGCGTTTTTTCCACACCATCGCCGGATCTAAAGATCGGATTTCTACCCTTTATTGGATTGATTAGTGTTTGAGGAGCCGGCAGTACCGCACCAGCTACACTAAATTTCGATATTCCTGATGAAGGCGTAAATGTTTCGTAACGGAGCTGAAAATTATCTTTAGTTGCAGGATCTACAGTTGGCCAGTATTCCCATCTGATCTCTCTCATGAAAGGATAGTCCGTATGAGTCCTGGGCTGTTGAAAAAAGATCGAAACGATAATTGGCTGATCCGCGCGAAAGAAACTTTTCCACCCTAACCTTGTACTCAATGAGAATGGTATTTTTAATTCTGCAAGATTCAGATCCCTTTTTATAATTGCAGTTTTATTAACTGTATTGGCAGTAATTTCAATTGTACTCTTCAATGGATCTGCGTTAATAACCTTAACTGGCGCATCAACTACATCAGACGTACTCCAGCCATTCCCATCAAAGGTGAACCTGCTTTGAAACTCATCGAAAAAATATTTGGTTACTCTCATGGTTGTTGAGCGCTCACTCGTCTTCCCATCCAAATCTGCCTTTGCTGTCACGGTATACTCCCCAGCTTTAACAGGAGCTATCCACAAATTCTCGAATAAATTTTGTGTACGCCAGCCATCAAAGGTTCCTCCTGTAGCAGTCCACTTATAAGATACCGTAGTATTGTTACCTCCTTGAGTTCCGGCCCATACTTTTACTTTTTCACCAAAATAAAACTCCTCACCGGCCTTACTTAAAGTTACAATTTCAACCTTTTCTTCTTTCTTGCACGATACTGCAACGATGCAAAGTATCATGAATATGCCTGTATGATATAACTTTTTCATAGTCTATTTAGTATTAATGATATCTGATCTTTTTGGCTGAGTAATAAATCTCGTCATTACGTGAATCACTCCATTTGTAGCATGCAAATCCGGTGTACGCGGTTTCAGCTTGGCAATTACTGGATTCAAATAATTATTGATAAACAATCCTCCATCGCGAGTTGGTTCCATCATCATGTATACTTTTGCTGAATCATTGGTAGAACTTAAAGCATAGGTATCAACCCATTTGTTTCCTCCTTTACCTATCGCATCAAAATCCTGAGCTCCCTTTAATACATGATATCTAAGCATATTTGCTATCCTGTCAACCGGATACTGACTCCATGCTGATCCTTTAACAGTTTGATTATAGGTCGGACTTGTTGGATCCTTATCTAAGAACTTATTCAAAGAAAAGTAGCTATTTGCATCCTCAATATTTGTGGTCGCATTGTTATGGAGCAGCAAATACGTATTTCCACTTTGGGTATAGAGTTGCTTTACATCCTTATAATTTGGGTCCTTATCTACATATTCAATCGCATCTATCATCCCCGAAAACATATCCGGTCTGGAATTCATGAAATCGACTACACTCATATGTACGTTACTATCGTAATGTGACGGCTCATACTTCTCGTTTTTCTGCAGCGGCAACTTTTCGCAGGCAGCAAATGCCATACACGATATAAGAATTGCAGGCGCGATCAATTTTTTAATAGTTTTCATATTAATATTTTCTAGTTGTACCAAACTGTTAATCTTATTCATCATATGGAGCATTTTGATCGCCCAACAATTTAGGGTTAGCATTAAATGCTGCAGAGTTAATCGGAAAAAGAATCCTTCCTGCATTTACTCCTTCATACTTAGCAGCATTTCGTCCTCCTAATATTGGATTCATAATACTGGTCAGGTATTGATAACCATTCGTATAATCGTATATGGTTCCGATTCGGCATAAGTCGAACCATCTTTTCCCTTCACCCAGTAATTCATACTGTCGCTCTGTAAGGATCGTTCTTTCGATACCTGTTGTCAGATCTCCGGTATAATCGGTAAGTAATGCCTTAACCGTATAACCCACCCTCGACCGCACAGTATTTACAATGTCCAGCGCCTCTTGATGTCTTGATTTATGCGCAAGCGCCTCAGCCCTTAACAACATAATATCTGCGAAACGATAAATAGGAATTTTCACAGAACAATCACCATTGGCAACATATTCAAACTGTCCGCCCAATTGATTATCGCTCCTTTTCGCACTTGGATTAAAAATAGTGAACTTTCCAAAACCACCTACTGAAGAAGTATAGTCACTTACCGTTTTAAAAGAAACCGAGTCAAAACTGGTGTAATAACGACCGTCCGCTGGTTTAGTTGGGTCAGCAGGATTAGTCCGCTCACGAAGCTCCTGGAATATTTTAGGCGTCATCATGTAATTGTTGGTATTCGAACCTGAAGCAAATCTCGAACAAACACCAACACCACCACCACGCTCTAAATTGTCCCAATAAAGGTTAAAGATTGTTTCAGTTGATGTAGCAGGATCTGTAAACATATTTTTCCAGCTTTGGGCATTCGTTACCCAGGTACAACCACTTTCGGTAATACAACTCTGAGAAGCAACCAGTGCTTCATCATACTGTTGAAACCACATGTAAACATCAGTTTGCAATGCATAAACTGCTGCTTTTTGCATATTATACTTATTTGTCTTAACGCTGCCAATGTTTTTCAAGGCAAGATTAATATCGTCAAGAATTCTCTTCTTAATATCAGCAATCGGCGATCTAGGGAACTGTGTTGGCTGGCCATAAGTTTCAAGAGGCTCCGTTAAAAGAGGCATCCTTCCCCAAACCCTAAGTCCATAAAAATACATTAATGCCCTTAATCCATAGCACTGACCTAAATAATCAGTATAAACGGCACTTCCACCACCTACATCCTGACTGATCATTTGAGGATAGTATTTTATCCCATAATTACACAAAGAGACTGTAGTATAAAGGTTCGACCAACTGGTTGCTCCACCTATATCAGTATCACCTGCTGATAGTGAATTGTTTAAAAACTTTGTCTGTGATGTCCCTGTACCGGCGCCTTTGATATTGTCCGAACGAACTTCACCCCAGTCAAACCAGTTGGTATTTAAGGTAGTCTGCATAGAATTATATATACCCGCCATCCAGGCATCTGCATCCGATTTATCCTTCCAGAAACTATCAGGCGTAATAGTCGAAACCGGATCAACCTGCAAAAACTTTTTACACCTGGTGTTGGTAAGCATAACTAATAAGCCCCCAAGCAGTATTATTGTAAATCTTATTCTTTTCATGATCTCTTTCAATTAAAATGTTATACCAAGGCCCACACCAAATTCTCTTCTACGCGGGTACTGTCCATTATCAAGTCCTGGCTTAAGCACGCTATTTTGTTTTACTTCCGGATCAAAACCTTTATAGTTTGTCCACGTTAACAAGTTAGTTCCATAAACATATAGGTTTAGGTTTTGCATGTACATTCTCTTAGCCATTTTTGATGGAATCTGATAGCCTAACCTTGCACTCTGTAACCTGATAAATGATCCATCTTCCAAATAGTAGTTATTAGTTCTTCTGATGTTATCCGCAGTTTTATCACCGCCGTTATAAGAATCCGTAATCTGTCCTGGATATTTATGCATATTCAGGATAAAATAGGGCTCCGGTGTTGTATTACTATTAGAGAAAGATGCTGTATTTCTTCTGTTATCGTTGTAAATACTGTTACCAAAGTTTCCATATAACGAAACTGATAAAGAGAAGTTTTTATAAGTGAAATTGTTGCTCCAGCCCAGGCTCCATCTTGGTTGCCCATATCCGGTTACAATTTTATCTTCAACCCCAATGTTGCTATTCAAATTACCGTTTGCATCAGGTTTGTTCGACCAGATTACATCACCGGCTTTTGAAATCGTACCATTGGTTGTCAATTGTTTTGGAGTTCCTACATATGGAGTTCCATCAGGGTAAGTATAGCCCAACAAGGTTGGCTGCATTGTCTTAGATATGATTACATTACCTTGAGCATCTCTCTGAAACTGAGGAATCAGCCTGGTTTTGAAATCATCCGTGTAAGCATTAGATTCATCATACGAATAAATACCAAGGTACTCGTAGCCAAAAAAGTTACCAGCCTCTTTACCTTCTCCAACCAACCAGTTATCATCTACATAATCACCACCCGGTAAGCTCAGGATTTTATTCCTTACCATCGACCAGTTGACAGAAGTTTGCCAGGTAAAATTTCTTGTTTGAATAGGATATCCTGAAACCATCAACTCGACACCCTTATTCTGCAAAGAACCTGCGTTGATCCTTGCCTTACCGGGGAAACCAACCTCCAAAGCCAGAGGAGCTTCATACAACAAATCCGTAGTTTTCTTGATATAATAATCTCCCACAAAACTCACTTTACCACTTAAAAATGTCAAGTCCAAACCAAAGTTTGTTTGCGTAGTTTCTTCCCATTTCAAGCTGTTATTACCTAATTTGGTATTGGTTCGCACACCACTTACGCCATTGTAGTAATAAGTTCCAAAAACAAATTGCTGGACAGCATCAAAATCACCAATCTCCTGGTTACCTGTGATACCCCAACTTGCTCTGGCTTTGGCATCGGTTAAAACGCCTTTAGACCATTTCATGAAACTTTCGTCGCTGAACCTCCAGCCTGCCGAGACAGCTGGGAAATAACCCCATTGATTCTCCTCTCCAAATACAGATGAACCATCTCTTCTCAATGAAGCATTCAACAAGTACCGGCCTTTATAGTCATAACCAACCCTTCCAAAGAAGCTCAGCAAAGCTGATCCCGATCCTCTGGTATAGATATCACTTAAAGTAAGTTCACCAGCCGCGTTTAATGTGTGTACATTTTCACTTACAAAACGCTTACCTGCAATATTTATCTCATCCTGGTTATTTCTTTCGAAGTTCATACCCACAAGGGCGTTTACATTATGATCCTTGCTAAAGGTTTTCTTATAATTAAACAAGGCATTACCCTGAGTTCTGATCGGAATCTTAGTTTCATCGCTACCGGTACTGATAGCCGTGTTTTCAAGCAACTTAGAATTAAACGTTGTATTTCTTGAAAGTTGAATATCTGCTGATGCATCAGCATGAAAATTTAATGCCTTAGTGATCGCAAAGTCAAATCCCTGGAAAAGAACGCCCTTATAAGCCGTTGTTAAATTCTCACGCAAATAGGCTTCAGCGATCGGGTTTTTACGCCCACCACTATCGTAAATATAATCACCATTAGGCAAAAACAAGGTTTGTTGTGGTCCCCTTTGTAGTGCCTGCTGTATTACTTTACCTTCGTTGATGTTATTTCTATTCTGATAACTAAAAGTCAATTGAGAAGTAAGTTTAATCTTGTCAGACGGAGCGTACTTTATATTGGTACGCATGGTAGCACGTTTATTAAAACTCGCAAGGATAACACCCTGCTCATCCAGATACTGTAAACTGTTATAATAATTTAACTTAGGTGTACCTCCACTCATAGAAAGACTCACCTGATTGCGAATACCTGTTTGAGTAATCAAGTCCTGATAATCATTATCTGCATTTTTATTGTATGCTGTAGAATCATCCGGATGCGGATCAAGACTAATCTTAGAGCGTTGATCAAACATCTGGCGCTGTAAACGGTTAGATTGCGGTATTCTTCTGGAGATGTTACTGTAACTTCTCAAATAATCAACATTGATGATTGGTTTGCCATCTTGCCCTTGTTTTGTTGTGATGATAATAACACCGTTAGCAGAACGCGAACCATAAATAGCTGCGGACGCAGCATCTTTAAGGATGTCTATAGACAATACATCTTTTGGATTAATCGAAGAGATATTTTTCATTGGTACCCCGTCCACCACATAAAGCGGCTTAACTCCCTCATCAGAAAGGGTCGACATTCCGCGTATGGTGATATCACTTTCATCACCAGGAGCACCCGAGCCGGTCATTACCCTTACTCCCGGCGCTGCACCCTGGATGGCATCAAAGATCGAAATTGGTTGCTTTTCATCAATTGCCTTTGCGCTGATCGTGCTGATCGCCCCAGTTACATCTTTTTTCGCCTGGGTTCCATACCCCACTACAACTACTTCGTCCAGATCAGATAAAGAAGGTATCAGTTTTGGGCTAATTGAACGCCTGGAACCAACAACTTCTTCTTTCTTATTAAAACCGATATAGCTAAATACCAATACGGATTCTGCATTTGGTACAGTAATCGAGTACTTACCATCGCTTCCTGTTTGCGATGCAGTCTTTGTACCCTTTAACTGTACACTTACTCCAGGAATCCCCTCGCCCTTATCATCGGTCACAGTCCCTGAAACCTTGATCGTCTGAGCATATAGCGAAGCTGTTGTAAACAGAAGCGCAAACATGCTCATTACTATTTTTAGTATAGTTTTTTTCATATTTATTCTTTAAAATAAAGCTGTGTCTATTTAAAATAAAATTCGGGAGAAAGCTCCTCGTCGTACAATTCTTATAAATTATACTTGCTCATTATAATTGTTACACATCAACAATTTTTCTAAAATGAGTGCACCTGTAAAAATGCGTCTAGTGGGGAATTAAACTTAGATTTGTCATACTTGGCTGGTTAGTTTAATAAATAAAATTTTGGTTAATGCAATTGAAGAAAAATTAGATGAAGATTGCTTAATCAAATTAGCCTACTTGTGTCTCATTTTGGCATGCCAAAATGCAATCAGAAAAGACTCAATAATCTTCCAACTTCTTCTTTCAGTTATTTTTTAACCTTGTAATGCTGCCCCATAAACCCTACTTTAGCCAATTCATTCATCATCAATTGAATTGTCGGAACAAACACAACATATTGCCTATTCATTCGAAGAATTGTTCAGAGACAATTATGCAAAATTGTGTCATTTCGCAATTCAATATTTAAAGGATGGCGATGTGGCAAAAGACATTGTACAGGAGGTTTTTGTTACCTACTGGAACATGGACGAGTGGACGGATTATAACACAGCATCCAGCACTGCATTTTTATATACATCAGTAAGAAATGCCTGTCTGAATAAATTACGAAGACAAAAACTGGAACATGGTTTTTTAAATGATCAGGAAGCAGATCCTTCCGAAGATGCGATCGCTCTAAATTCAATGATCCGATCGGAAGTGATGACAGAACTGCACAAGGTGATCACTACTTTGCCTGACAATTGCCAGAAAATCTTCCGCATGGGTTATCTGGAGGGGTTAAAAAACCCTCAAATTGCTGCTGAGCTCGGCATCAGCATAAACACGGTTAAAACGCAGAAAAAAAGGGGGCTACAGTTACTAAAAACGCGTTTAAATCCCGATTTCTTTGCTATTATTTCACTCTTCCTTCTAAAATAATCAAATTATTTAAAAATAATTCAGGTTTCTTTCACCCCTTTTTGTTTTTCAGGTTTCTTATAGATATCTATGGAAACGCAAAACAATTTTAAACGCACGTCAGAACTCATCATTAAGTTCCTGAAAAAAGAACTATCTGTTCAGGAGGAGAAAGAGTTTCAACAATGGCTCAACGCTTCGCCTGAAAACACTGCACTTGTGGAATCATTCCGCAACACTACACATGTACAAAAGGAAATTAATTATTTGAGCGCGGTAGATATTAATCAAGGCTGGGCAGATGTTTCGAAACAAATTGCTGTTAAGCCGACAAAAACATTAGCATGGAGTAAAATACTACGGTATAGTGCCGCAGCAATACTGATTGTCAGTGTAGGCTTTGGAGTTTATACCTTTAATGCAAAAATCAAATCAGGGAATAATGAAACTGCAGCGGTTCACGACATTATGCCGGGAAGTAAAAAGGCTGTGCTTCAGTTGGCCGATGGGTCAGTTATCGACCTGAGTGATGCCAATCTATCTTTAGTCGGTAAAAATGGCAAACCAACTATGTGGGCAAAAAAAGGAGTACTGGCTTTCAATCCCGAAGAAAATAGAAATAACCGAAAAGGCTATAACCTGCTAAAAACCCCCAGGGCTGGTGAATACAAAATGATTCTTCCTGATGGCACTAAAGTGTGGTTAAATGCCGTATCCTCACTACGCTTTCCTACCAGCTTCAATAAAAGCGAGCGCAGGGTAGAACTTACCGGCGAGGCTTACTTTGAAGTTGCACACAACAAGGATATGCCCTTTAAAGTTGCGTTTAATAAAACTGAGGTAGAGGTATTGGGTACACATTTTAACATCAGCACTTTTAGTGGCAAAAGTAAAACTACTCTGATTGAGGGTTCAGTAAAAGTAACTGAAGGTGGCAAACCACAACTGTTAAAACCAGGCGAAGAAGCTGTGGTAAACAATGGTGCTGTAAACATCCATAAGACCGACACCTACAAATCAATAGCCTGGAAAGAAGGTGCATTTTATTTTAAAGAAGATCTGATGACCGACATCATGAACCAACTGTTCAGATGGTACGATGTTGAAATTATTTACAAGGGAAATCCTGACACCAAAAGATATAGCGGAAATATTCGCCGACAAGCCACTTTAAACCAGGCGCTGGAAATGTTGAACGCTGTAAGTGGAACAAAATTTAGTCTGGAAGGCAGAACTGTAACCGTAGACTTTAATAAATAAAAACTAAAACCTAAACCACATGAAATAAACCTTTACTAACCCCAGAAATTTAAACACAGACATAAAAAATCCGGGAACACTGCAATGTTCCCGGACAAATTGTGTGGCTGTATTCATTTGATCGTTATCGAATTCAATCAATTTTTTCAAAACCAACACGTACAAAAATATGAAACAAATCCTTCTCGGCAAGTGTGCGGGAAAATACAGGTCATTTAATAGAAAACTACTATTAGTTATGAGGTTAACTATTTCCTTGTTAATAATGGGCTGCCTGGCTGTACAAGCTTCAGGTTATGCCCAAAAAGTAAACCTATCGGTGCGTAATGCAGGAATAGAAAGTGTATGCTTAGATATTAAAAAGCAGACAGGCTTCTTTTTCCTTTATGATGCTGCTGTCCTGAAAAAATCAGGAACCGTTAGTCTGGAACTTAAAAACGCAGATCTGAAAGATGCTTTAAAGCAAATGACTTCCGGAAAAGCGCTTGCTTATAAAATCATTGATCAGACTGTGATCATTTCTGAAGCGAATACCAGTAATCCGACTACGCTTGAAGATATCATAGTTAAAGGAACTATAAGATCAAAAGAAGGTCCTGGACAGTCTGACTCAACACTTCCAGGCGTGGTAATCACCGTAAAAGGCACCAAGAAAGCAGTGGCAAGTAGTAGCGATGGAACTTATGCTATCCAGGCGCCAGCCAATGGCACACTGGTATTCTCTATGATTGGTTATGGAACTAAAGAGATAGCCATCAATGGAAATAAAACAATTGATGCGGTTATGGTTGAGGCTGCCGGCGAATTGAATGAGGTGATTGTTACCGCATATGGTACATCAGAAAAAAAAGAAAATCAGATTGGAAGCGCATTTCAGGTAACCAGCAAAGAGCTCGCACGTAAACCATTGGATAGAATAGACAAGTTACTGGAAGGTCTTGTTCCGGGCCTGCAGTTCGGGGTTCAAGATGGGGCAGACAATACGAGCAGCAACAGAACCAGATACCAAACCACAATCAGAGGAGAGGCCTCTTTTGGTGCCTCAACCGAACCACTATGGGTATTGGATGGAATCCCCTTAAATACGGGTAGTGAGAACAATTTGATTCCCGGGGTAAATACAAGTATCAGTCCTTTAACCTATTTAAATCCAAATGATATCGAATCTGTTGTAGTGCTAAAGGATGCGACTGCTACATCTATTTACGGGGCAGACGGGTCAAATGGGGTAATATTGATTACAACTAAACGGGGAATAGCTGGCAAAAGAACCTTGAACTACAGTCTTAGGACAGGTATTAACCTACTCAACAACAACCGCTTTCATGTCCTGGATGGTAATGAATACAGGGAATTGTATAAAGAATCTTACAGAAACAATCCCGCTTTAGACCAAACTAAAGATCTAGACCAGCTTTTGGGCCCGACAAGCACAGACTGGTACGATGTATACTTTCGCAATGGAATAACGATGCAACATGATCTTTCTTTTTCTGGAGGCTACAAAAACACCAGGTATTATGTTTCTGGCGCTTATTATAATAATGAGCCCATTATGATGAAAAATCGTACGCAAAGGCTTTCCAGCAGGATAAATATAGATCAAAAGGTCAATAAATCAATTGACTTGTTTTTAAGAGTAGGGGCTTCACATAACATCAATAACATGTTTAATCCGGGTGATACTTATTATAACAACAGACCGGTAGACAGTCCTTATAACCCCGACGGTTCTTATGTTATGGCCTATTACAATAAGCTGACTGATGCTATTTACAATGACAATTCTCAGAAAACAAATGTTATTGATGGAAGCATAGGTGGTACGATAAAGCTCTTACCGGAGCTTACTTATACGACCACGAATGGCATCAACTACAATGGTATAAAAGAATATATGTATAGCTCTATGTATGCTTTCAGCGACCGGGGTACAGGTGAGGCATTATTTGGGAAAAGCAGAAGCTTTAACTGGAATAGCCAGCACCGCCTTAACTTCAATAAAACCATTAAGCAACATGAGTTTTCTGCTTTACTTGGTGCTGAGGCAAAAAGTGATGACAGAGAATCAAGTGCATTAACTGGATCGGGTTTTGATGATGATAACATAAGGGATCCAAACTACGGTAAAAAAATTGTTTCCACCATTTCTGGAGATGAGAAAACAGGTTTATCCTATTATGGCCAATTCCGTTACACCCTATCTAATAAATATAGTTTATTGGGCAGTTTCCGTCGTGATGGCAATTCCGATTTTGGTACAGATGTAAAATGGGCAACATTCAATTCTGTTGGGGCTGCGTGGACCCTCAGTAATGAGGAATTCTGGAAGATAAAACAGATCAATTTTGCTAAACTTAAGTTAAGCTATGGTACAAACGGAAACTCGAGAATTGGCGCTTACAAAGCTAAAGGAATCTATCGTTTTACCGATAGCTATACTTATAACGATGGACAAGGTGCGATTATGGTTACCGGAGAAAATCCTGCATTATCTTGGGAGACCACCTATTTAGTGAATGGGGGAATCAGTTTAGGTTTCTTTAATAAAATCTCCATGGAGGTCGAGGTTTATCAAAATACCACAAAAGGAATGCTGGACCAGGTTGATGTGACCAGGACAACAGGCTTCACTTATATTCTGCAAAATGTGGCTTCGGTAAGGAATAAGGGTATAGAAATGAACTTAACAAGCAAAAACATTGAGCATAAAAACTTTGCATGGTCAACAACATTCAACATTTCCCGCAACAGGAACAAAATCCTTAAATTATATAACAACAATACCAAGGTACTGGACAAAACCATCAGGGAAGTAGGAAAAGATTCAAAGACCTTTTATTTGGTACGCTGGGCAGGTGTAGACCCACGTGATGGTGCCCCACTTTGGTATGACACTCGAGGCAATATCACCAGATCCTTTGATCTAACCAATAGAGTTACAGTAGGCACATCAACACCCGATTTTTTTGGAGGAATGATTAATAACTTTCAATATAAATCTTTCAGTCTCTCTGCTCAGTTGATTTACAATGTTGGAGGTTATGCCTTCAGCAACCTGCAAAGGGACGCGGAATCTGACGGGCGTAATCTTGCGGCTGACAACCAGTCGACCAACCTGCTGGATCGTTGGAGAGAGCCGGGAGATTTAAGTAACATTCCCAAAACCGTATTGGGCGAAAATGCCAATAATGGCCGTAACTCTACCCGTTTTTTACATAAAAAAACCAGTCTGCGTTTACAAAACGTCAGCGTAAATTATAGCCTGCCCGAGCAGTTCATCAAACGGATCCACCTCTCCAATGCCAGTGTTTACCTACAGGCAGATAATGTTGGTTTCTGGACACCCTACAAGAGTGCATCAGACCGTAACGATTACAAAAACTCATTCAATCCATATCCACAACCACTTGTTCTTTCATTTGGTTTAAATGTTAGTTTATAATGTTAAAAATTGAGATGAAAAAATTCAGCTATACCATCGTCTTTGTAGCCATAGTGTGCAGCACATTGATTTCCTGCAAAAAATTCCTTGAAAAAGAACCCATTGGCCAAACAGGAAAAAATACCTTGTTCGAAACTGTTGATGGCGCTAAACTGGCCATCAACGGCTGCTACTATTCTTTATTAAATTATTACAGTAATGAATTTGGCATGTATGCCGACGTCACTTCCGATAACTTGATTAGCAGAACCAGCGCCTCAGTAATGCTGCCACAGTTTAATTTTCAAAGCACCGTAAGTGATGATGAGCTGGCAGTTGGACACATTTGGCTAAACATTTACGAAACCTTAAACAACGTAAACAATCTACTGGAGGCCGTCCCAACACTAAAAACAAAGTTCCCTAATCAAGTAAAAACGCTCGATTCTATCAACGGACAAGCATTGGCGATGCGGGCGTTATGCCATTTCGACTTAAGCAGGGTTTATGCCCAACCTTATAATTATACTTCCGACGCCTCGCATTTAGGTATTCCGGTATTGCTAAAAACGCCAAGTCCGGGTCAACAGATTTCCAGGAAAACAATGAAAGAAACCTATGATCAAATTATTCTGGACCTGAATAATGCTTTGCCTTTACTACAACAAAATGTTAACCATACTACTCAGGCGGCGATTAGCTACCATGCTGCATTGGCTTTGCTTTCAAGAGTCTATTTGTACAAAGGCGACTGGGCACAATGTATTGCAACGGCAAATCAGGTAATTGCCGACAATGGTTACCAGCTTGCAAACGCCAACAATTACAAATCGATGTTTTTAACTACTCAGTCGGCTAACGCCAATCCTAAAATTGAAAATATTTTTCAACTGACTAATGTTAGGCACAACAATTCTTCAACCTCTGTTTACGTTGTATTTTCTGATGCTGCCGGAGCTCAATATAGTGCTTCAGCAAAAGTGAAATCGCTATATGACAGTGATGACATCAGGTCAGCTCAAATGTTTACGGTACCTGCTTCAGGATTAAACGCTGGAAAATCTTTAACAACTAAGTATGGCAATGGTACCGTAACTACAGTACCCCCTCCGCTCATACAAATTATCCGTTTATCAGAAGTTTACTTAAATCGTGCCGAGGCAAAATGGAATTTGCAGCGATATACAGAAGCAGCAGAAGATCTGAGCATTATTTCTAATAGAGCACATCCAGGCAGAACTATTACCATTACTTATACTTCAAGTAGCGACCTATACAAGCAAATTGCAGACGAGAGAAATCGTGAGCTTTGTTTTGAAAACCATCGTTTTTTTGATACCATAAGGCGTAAGGAAAACCTCCTTAGAGGTGGCGATTGTAATTCCAATATATGCGGCCTTACTTACCCCAATGACAAATTTGTTTTGCCAATTCCAACCAAAGAAGTAGAGGCCAACAAGGGTATGATTCAAAACCCTGGTTTTAATTAATTATTGATTTATGAAACACCATGAGGATACTGCTAACAAACAGCAAGAGTATGCTCATGATAGCTTCATAAGCTTTAAAAACAATAAATACTGATAAAAATGAGACACAAAATAACATATCTCTTGACAATAACCGTTCTTCCAGCCATCCTGATTATATCGTCCTGTAAAAAAGAGACTACGGCCTATGACAACCCTTTCTTTCACATCATGATTGACAATAAAGCGGAGGTTGAAGTATTGGCTAACCGTAAGGATACTGTTGACTATAAGGTTTATCTAAGCGCACAACTACAGTTTGAGCCTATCGATGTACAGTATGAAGTTAAAATTGGTGACGGCTTACAAGATGACCGTGACTTTAAATTACTTACAACCGGAACAAGCCTTAATTTTCCACAGGGAATTTTTGAAAGACCAATTAGAATTGCATGGAAAGAGTCTGTACTTGATCCAACAAAGGACAATACCATTACCATCCGTTTGATTAGTAATAGTAAAAACTTTACAATGGGTCTTCCTGGACCGGATAAGCTTCAAAAACAACTGGTAATCACCAAGAAATAAGGGCAAGGATGAGGAAGAAGATGAATTTAATGGCGTTATTGCTGGCCGGACTGGGACTTTTAAGTTCTAGCACTTATGCCCAGCAATTACGCCAAGACCCTAACCTGGTAACAGGCAAGCTAAAAAATGGCTTTACCTATTACATTTATAAAAACAATAAAACGCCAGGCAACTCGGTACTAAGGCTGTTTTTAAATGCGGGCTCTTTACAGGAAGAACCTAATCAGTTGGGTTTGGCCCACTTTATTGAACACATGGCTTTTAATGGAACTAAACATTATTCAAAAAATGATGTGATTGAATTCCTGGAATCCAAAGGTGTAAAGTTCGGTGCCGACCTGAATGCACACACCAGTTTTGATGAAACGGTTTATAAGATCAGTATCAATACCAAGGATGAGAAAAATCTGGAGAAGTCTATCGACATTATGGCCGACTGGGCATTTGGAGTAACTTTCGATAGTCATGAAATAGATAAGGAACGCGGTGTGGTAATTGAAGAATGGCGCAGTAAGCAAGGTGCAGCAAACCGCTTAAGAGAGCAGTACTTGCCAGTACTATTTAATAAATCGAGATATGCAGAGCGCTTGCCTATCGGTAAAGTCCATATCCTGAAAAACTTTAAGCGCCAAACCATTGTTGATTTTTATGAGAAATGGTACCGTCCGGATCTAATGTCCATTGCCATTGTAACAGATATTGATCCTAAAAAAGTTGAGTCTTATATCAAAAACGAGTTTAACCAGTATAAGGCTAAAAGTAAAGCACCAAGACTTTATTATGAACTACCTCAACACAGGGATACTTTATTTTCGATCCTTACAGACAAAGAGGCCAATGCTATTGAGCTGAGCGTTTTCAACAAGATCAAATCATTCAGCGGTATTAAAACCGAGCAGGATTACAAAGAGCAGCTGGCCAGAACGTTCTTTAACGCACTAGCTAAAAGCCGTTTTAGCAGAATATCGCAATTACAGAACGACTTCAAAGAAGGTAGTTTCTCTGTCAGCAATATTGTGTTAAAAAATGGAATCGTTTCAGGTGGAGCTTCTTTATACCACGACAAGGTTAAGGAAGGGATTGCCCAATATTTAACAGAAACACAGCGGATTTTCCGCTATGGCTTTACCAACGATGAGTTAAAAAAATATAGAGATGAATACATTGCTGCAATTAAACGCTCGGTAGCTGCAGAAGATAAAACTGCTGGCGAAACCTATATGAACGAGATTCATGATGTGTTTTACAATGGCAGTACCATGCTGGCAAAAGCAGACCGCAACAGACTTGCTTTAAAATATGCCACACAGATTGATTCACTTACTTTATTGAATTTATTAAGGTCGGTAAACAAACCCGGCAATACAGTGATCCTGCTTACTGCTCCTGAAAAGGATAAGGTCAATTTACCTAGCCAGTCTGCTTTAAAGGCCATGTTTGCCAAAGCTGCCTCAGCGCAAGTTGATCCCTGGACAGATCAGATTACCATGCCGACTAAGTTATTGGCACAGGAACCAATAGCTGGTAAAGTGATTAAAGAAGAAATGATTTCGGCCATTGGCGTTACCAAATGGACTTTGGCTAATGGTACCATTGTTTACCTGAAACCTACTGCTGAACGTAAGAATTACATTTCTTTATCGGGCTTTAGGAAAGGTGGCATTTATGCTCTTGATTCCGCACAGTATACAACGGCACAGTTTGTAAAACCTGTAACTGGTTTAAGTGGTGCCGGACCATTTAGTCGCCGCGCCCTTACGCAATTCCTTACCGGAAATTCAGCATCAGCAACGCTTGTGCTTTCAAGTACAAGAGAAGGGGTGGTAACCAGCGCAGATTGGAAAGATGCCAAAACTATGTTCCAGTTAATGTACCTGAAATGGATGTATCCAAATGCAGATCCTGTTACATTTGAGCAGGTCAAACGTCAGACAATAGAGAAACTGGAAAACAATAAGCTGTCTCCAAATTACGATTACAACAAAGCCATTGGCGAACTGTTAAAAGGCGATGAGGATTATGCGTCTGAAGTATCGGCAGAGCGACTAAACCAGGAAGCGCAGTTAAAAGACGTTATTCCTGTTTTTAAAAGCCGTTTTGGCTCCGCAAAAGACTTCCAGTTTGTAATTGTCGGCGGCTTTAATCCAGACAGCATTAAACCTTTGATAGAACAATATATTGGCGGCTTGCCTGCCGGCGATTACAGCAAACGGTTTGAATATAATGGCCCTGTAGCCGGCCATGCAGCAAAAGACATCCTGGTATATGCCGGCGCTGCACCAAAAAGCACAGTAAATCTTTTTCACCAGAGCAATAAGGTGACCTATGATTATCCGGGAATCCTGGTGCAAACACTACTACAGGAGGTATTGAAGGTAAAGCTGCGCTTAAACCTGCGCGAGGAAAATTCAGGCGTATATGGTGTGGGTGTATCTGTTTCATCAACCAATATCCCTGCTCCTTTAATCCGTGCAAGAATATCCTTCAGCTGTGCACCTGAATCTGCGGAATTCCTGATCAAACAGGCGCAGATTGAAATTAAAAAGGTAGCTGATGACCCTACTTATTTCAGTAGCGATCTGACCAATATCAAGCTACAGCAAATTGACGGGTACAAAAAGCAGGCAGATAAAAACCTGTTCTGGAGCTCGGCGCTAAGAAACCAGTTTTACTTTGGTTTTAAGGACTACAGCTATTTCAATGATTTCGAAAACATGATCAATAAAATCACTCCGGCCATGGTTGCTGAATACGCCAAAAAGTATCTGATAGATACCCCTGGTATTAAAGCTGTACTCTTGCCAGAAAATTTTAAGACACTAAACTAATTGTTATGAAGACTATTAAAAATATCACCTTCCTACTCCTACTTATTGTAGTTACCATAAGTGCAGGTTGTAAAAAAGATCAGGTAATGTATGGCAAAGGATTTGAATCTTTTAAGTTCGTTGTTAAAGAAGCAAATAAACCAGATCAAGAATATCCTGGTGTAATCACCGGCGACGAGATTGTAGTGCAGTTGCCAACAGAAGTTGACGTTACGAACCTGAAAGCCAGCTTTACCATAGATAACCCGCGTACAATTGTACAGGTTGGCACTGAAGTGCAGGAATCAGGTATTACTGAAAAAGACTTTACTAACCCGGTATCCTACAATGTAAAAGCAGAAGACAAAAGCAGAAGAAATTATTCAGTTCGCATTGAAAAGAAAATAGCCATAAAATCCTTTGGATTTTATGCGGAAGATAACCCGGGGCTATTGGCAGATTACGATGGAATTATTAAAGGACTAAACATCAACATACCCGTTCCTGAAACTGTAAATATAAATACACTCATTGCCCGGTTTGAAACTACGGCTGGTGTGGTTTTAAAGGTAGGATCGGTAACACAGGAAAATAGGAAAACAGCCAATAACTTTACCGATCCGGTACTCTATACACTCACTGAAGCAAGCTTAGCGGCCCCGTTTGACTTTACAGTTAGCATCTCATTTATCGGTCGTCAATGGGTACTAATAGGCGACAATTTAACTGTCCCTACAGCCTTTGGCATCAAGATGGCCATCAATCCAATTAACAACTATCCTTATTTCATTTATCAGCGTATTGGTAAAGATGAAGACGGAATTGCCATAATAAACGATAAGAAAAAGGTGGCAGTGATGGGTTACAACGGCACGGACTGGAAGAACATCGGCCCCTCAACTGGTATCTCTGAATTTAGAGCAGATGTTCCTGGAATTGCTTTTGACCAGGAAGGAACACCCTTTGTAGCCTATAAGGATTACATGAATAATGAGCAGAAAGCAACGGTATTAAAATATAATGGTGCAAGCTGGACAGTTGTTGGATCAAGTCGGTTTACCCCAATAAAAGTGGATTACCTATCTCTGGCAATGACCGCCAATGACACTCCTATTATATCAATGGCAAAAAATGGCACCGATCAATCGGGTGTTCCGGCAAGGGGTTTATATACGATGAATTACGTCAACTCAACATGGAGCAACATTACACCTCCGGGAGGAATTCCCATA
This sequence comes from Pedobacter nyackensis, assembly GCF_900176505.1. GTDB lineage: Bacteria > Bacteroidota > Bacteroidia > Sphingobacteriales > Sphingobacteriaceae > Pedobacter > Pedobacter nyackensis. The sequence continues at coordinate 277,921 of NZ_FWYB01000002.1, forward strand.
TTCTACAACCAGATCATTAGAGGCCTGGACAACAAGATTTACATAGGTTTAATGGATAGAAGTACCGGAACCAATAAGCCATCATTGTATGTGAACAACAATAATGTCTGGTCCGCGGTAGGTCCGACTTCATTCACTGCACCTGACCTTATGGTCGGTTTCCAAATGGTAAGTGTCGCAGTCGATAAAACTGGCCAGGCTTATCTGGCTTATGGAGTAGCACCATCATCAGGAAGATTAGTTCATGTAATGAAGTTTAACAAATCTATTTCTGCATGGCAGGAACTAGGTGCTCCTGCACCCGTGGGAAGTGAAAAAGATAAGTTTGCAATTGCCACAGATTCGGACGGCACACTCTATTTTGCCTACGCAACTTCTTCTTCTGTTATAGTAAAAACTTTCAATTCTTCCACAAATAACTGGAATTCTGAAAGAAGAGTGATCAAAGAAAAAGTAAATGAATTTGATATGCAAATAGCTTTGGATGGCACAGTTTACATTGTAGCAAGCATTACAAGTAACAGCAGAACAGCAGTTTACAAATACGCAAAATAAAAATAGCTGTTAAAAACAATAAAACCCATCATGAACTAATGATTTATGGTGGGTTTTTTCATAAAAAACACATCAAATGAAAAAACCAGGTTTACTGGCCATTACTTTAATGGCTTCTACATACATACACGCCCAAACCACCGCCTCCGGTTACGTATTTGCCGATGCAAACGGAAATGGCAAAAGAGATAAAACAGAAAAAGGCATCGCTAATGTCTCCGTAACTAATGGACAGCAAGTTGTCCTTAGTGACAACAAAGGTTTTTACCAGCTTCCGGTTGGCAACGACAACATCATCAGTGTGATTAAACCAAGTGGCTACAAAGTGCCATTAAACGCAGATAACCTACCGCAATATTATTACATCCATAAGCCACAAGGCTCACCAATATTAAAATACAAAGGAATATCACCTACAGGCCCTCTACCTAAATCAATCGATTTTGCCTTAAAGCCATCAACAGAAAAGGACAACTATACCGCATTGATCTTTGGCGACCCGCAGGTATATAACCAGGAGCAGGTAGATTACTTTGTACGCGATGTAATTACAGAAGTAGAAGGTATTAAAGATGTATCGGTTGGTATCAGCATGGGCGATGAAGTAGGCGATAAACTTGATCTGTTCCCTGCTTATACTACCGCAGTAAAACGTGTAGGGATCCCATGGTACAACATGATGGGCAATCACGATCTTAATGCGGATGCTCCTACTGATTCTTTATCTGATGAATCTTTTGAGGCCCATTTTGGCCCCACTACCTATGCTTTCAATTATGGAAAAGTACATTTCATTGTGTTGGATGATGTACTATATCCTGACCCGCGTGATGGACATGGCTATTACGGAGGTTTAAGAGACGACCAGCTAAATTTTGTAGAGAATGACCTGAAATATGTTCCTAAGGACTACCTGATTGTAATGACCATGCATATTCCCATGAGTGAGCCTGAATTCCTCTTCAGTTCAGCCACCAGAAAAAGACTATTCAATGCCATTAAAGATTTTCCAAATACACTTTCCATTTCTGCCCATACCCATATGCAGCGTCAGGATTTCTATATGAAAGGTACAGAATGGTTGCAGGATAAACCACACCATCATTTTAATATCGGAACCGCTTCGGGCGATTTTTACTCCGGCCTTAGCGACAAAAACGGGACACCCGTTTCTACTATGCGAGATGGAACACCTAAAGGCTATGGGTTTATTCATTTTAAGGGGAATCAATATGTAATCGATTATAAAGTTGCAGGTAAAGATGCTGCAGAGCAAATGAGAATTACCGCACCCGAAAAACTAAAAAAGAATAGTGATACGCTAGCCTATGTCTATGTGAATTTTTACACAGGTACAAAAAATGACAAAGTACAATATCGGATAAATGACAGCGAGTGGAAAAACCTGGTACAAAGCATGGAATTTGATCCCTTTTATGTTGCCGAAGTAGCAACATGGAAAACCATAGCGGATAAAACAAAAAAAGCCCGCCGTCCATCAAACCCGGCAAAAAGCACACACCTCTGGAAAGGCCCTATATCTACCAAACTACCCATTGGAGAGCACACAATTGAAGTAAAAACAACGGATATGTTTAACCGCACGTTTACACAAAAAAGCAGCTATGTGATTGAAGAATAATTACCAGAATTTAAAGAAGAGCTGCAAGTAATATTTACGTGCAGCTTTTTTTATTTATACAAATCTTGGATTTTGGTCATTATTACATCCGTTACTTCTCAGATTTCATACGATAGCTCAACAGCTTAGCACCTTAAAACAAACCCAGCAAATCTTTTTTAGAAAGGCTCTTATAAATGGAAGTTTCCGTTTTGATCAGATCATCTACCAAATCCCGCTTCGTGTTTTGTAGTTTCATGATCTTGTCTTCAATTGTATCCGGACAAATTAACCTTACTGCCACCACATTTTTTTCCTGCCCAATGCGGTAGGTACGATCGATGGCTTGATTTTCCACCGCAGGATTCCACCACGGATCAACAATATAAACGTAATCGGCACGGGTTAAGTTCAGCCCAACCCCACCAGCCTTTAAGCTGATCAGGAATACGCGTACTTCGGGGTTATCCTGAAAGGATGCTACTGCTCCAGCCCTGTTTCGTGTTTGTCCCGTCAGGTACTCATGAGCTATTCCCCTTTCATGTAACTCCTTCCTGATCAGATCAAGCATCCCCACAAACTGCGAGAAAACAAGGATCTTATGATTTGGTGATTTACTTTCTATCTGCTCCAGCAAGGTCTCCATCTTAGAAGATGCATTGCCATAAAACTTATCGTCCTTTAACAATGCTGCAGAATTACAGATTTGTCGCAGTCGGGTAATACCCTGTAAAATATGCATGCTGCTTTTTTGCAACTCATCTTCAGCAACACCCTCTATATAATCTTTAATATCCTGCACCGCAGCTTCGTAAACCTCCCGCTGTTCAGTACCCATCTCACAATAGATCACCATTTCAGTTTTATCAGGAAGCTCTTTGGCTACCTGCTCTTTGGTTCTGCGCAGAATAAAAGGACTAATCCTTTGCTGCAATTCCTTCGCACGCTTACTTTCTTTAAACTGATCAATAGGCACAGAGTACAATTCTTTAAACTGCTGCTTGGTGCCCAATAAGCCAGGGCAGGCAAATGACAGTTGTCCATATAAATCAAAAGTATTGTTCTCTATCGGTGTACCTGTTATAACTACTTTATTCCGTGATTGCAGCAACCTTACAGACTTATACCGCTGCGAATCCGGGTTTTTAATGGTTTGCGACTCATCTAAAAATACATAGTTAAACCGATAGACTTTTAAAAAGCGGATATCAGCCAATAAGGTTCCATAAGAAGTAAGAATAATCTCGTACTGATCAAATTCGTGGATGTCTTTCACCCGGTCGGCACCATAAATGGTACGAATTTTTATAGAAGGAGCAAATTTGGCCACCTCCGCCTGCCAGTTAAAAATCAGCGAGGCAGGAACAACAATCAGATTGGTATTATGGGCCGATTTCTCCCTTTGGCTAAGTATAAAGGCAATGATCTGTATGGTTTTTCCCAATCCCATATCATCAGCCAGACAAGCGCCAAAATTAAAATCATCCAGAAAGTTAAGCCAATTCACCCCATCCTGCTGATAACCCCGCAATTCGGCATTTAAAGTGTCGGGTATTTTTACCGGTGTAATCCCTTCCGGTCCGGATAACTTACCCCGATATATGGCCAGCTGGTCTTTTACCGATTCATCAAAAAGCTGTTCTTCATACAGCTCGGCAATCATATTGTAATTGATCTTATGGGTATGGATGCTATCCTCAACCACTTCTCCGGCACTAAAATAACTGGTAAATTTCTCTACCCACTCGTCCGGTAAAATCCCCATCGTCCCATCATCAAGCTTTATAAACTTGCTCTTATTCCTTATCGACTTATGCAAATGTTTTAAAGAGATAGCCTCACCATTGTACTCAACTTTTGCAACCGTTTCAAACCAGTCTATACCACTGATCACCTTAATAGAAATATCAGCCTTATACTGACTCAGGTTATTATTGTTCAGTTTATTGAAGCCCATAATAGTAATCCCTTTACTGCGCCAGGCTTCAAAGGCATCTAAAAACCATCCTATATCCAGAAAATGCTTACGGTGCATATAAAAGCAATCCATCTTCATATCCCCATCCATCTGCTCTTCAAAAAAAGGATGTTGCTTGGTAATATTAGCGATGAACTGTAATTCTTCCTCATCATCTCTGCGCAGTTTAAACGAATTGCCGTATTTATCCTTCCCAATGATCTGCTTTCTGGATAGCACAGGGATTTCGGTGTTGCTGTAGCGCATTACAGGGGTGATGAGCACAAAATCTTCCGACTCGGATAAATAAATGATCAACTCATTCTCCAGATCATAGCCCTTTTCTTCAATCTGCGTTTTCGTTGCAGGCTTTAAATACGAATAATTGATTTTAACCTTTTCTTCCAGTTTGGAAAGGATGCTTTCATAAAACTCATCAAACTTTGTCTTATGGATCATCATCTTACCATAATTCTTCTTAAAGAAATCAATTACCCTTAAAAAATCAGGGTTATCAATCAGGTAAAGGTTCCGATCTATCTGGATAAAATAGCGATGCCTAATTATCAGGTCCTCGATAACCAGCGATTGATCTTCCAACATCAATCTCCCGGAGACCTCGTAAAAATCACCCTTTTCATTAACTGACAAGATCAGATCTATACCTAGTATCTTTAGTTTTATAGGCGTTATTGAACTGGCAGATATATTGGCCGACACCTTGCTATCGTGCATATATACATCCAAACCTAGTGGATTTCTTGCCAGCGCCTTTAACGCTTCCAGATCAGATTCAGAAGCCTCTGCATTATAATTATTCTGGAATTTCAGTATACCGTTCAGGAATTTCAGCTCGCTGCCATTTTCAGCTACCCAAATCAAATCCGAGGGGTCTACAATTTTTAATGGATTCTTAATCTTACCATCCTTCCCCGGCAAACCCTCATATAAAAAAATGGTTAAATGACTGTAAAAACGATGCTGACTAAACACGACTATCGTTTTAGCGTCCTTTTTGATTAAGCCAGCTGATACAGGTATAAGCCCGTCTTTCGCTGGCAATAAGGCCTCACCAAGTTCGAGCTTCGTTTTTTTATTAATCGGGAACAGTGCTTTTACCTTCGGGCTGATCTCCAGGTTTCCTTTCACATAATCCATTTGAAAATGATCATCCAGTCGACCCTCATTTTCTAACCCATAATCCACTGCAAACTCCTTCAGCTTTTTCAGGCGCAAGGGTGCATCGAAAAACAAACGAAGCGGCTGCCTGTTCATGATGTTATACAGCACCTTGGCCTGGTATTCACATAATCCTTTAATAGCCGTGGAGCAGGTACATGACAACATTACGCGATCGGTAGTTTGGGTAACCGTTACCACCCTACTGTCCATAGAAACAGTCGTCTCCGCAAAAACAGCAAAGTTTACCGCAATTTCTGCAGGCGAAAGATCATAAAAACCCTTAGCCCCGGTATCCGTACCAATCTTATTATGTTTAAGTATATCTGATATGGATAATGCCGAAATGTTAAAGTTCTCTATAGTGTAATCATGTGTCGGGACATTGATTTCGTTCTCCACCTGCAATTTTTAATATAATCAATAAAATTCTAAAATACGTCGCGATCTTTTTAAATCGGTTTAATAATCTGTTTATTTGTATTTAACAAACACACACACAAATATAAACTTCATTACTATGCTCCTCAGTATTTTAAATTCCATTTTTTGCATTGCCTTTATTTTATTCGCATATGTAAACCTAAATGACGGCGATTCCTGGCTTTGGGTGCCCATTTATATGATTGCATCCATTTGTTGTGGATTTGCCATATTTAAACTTTTTTACCCTACAGTATACCTGGTAGCCATATCTTTCTACCTGGTTTATGCTACGTTTTTGTTTTTTGCTAAAGATGGGGTGCGCGACTGGATCGTTCAGTATAAAACCCCGAGTCTTGTTGAAAGCATGCAGGCTACAAAACCTTATATAGAAAAAACCAGAGAGTTTTTCGGCCTGCTGATCATTAGCGGAGCGTTGGCCATAAACTATTTCTTAGCTTGTTAACCAGGAGATCATCATGCCTTTAATAGATATTCAGGACTTAAAAAAACTTAACCAACTGCTTTGGAACATTCTTAAAAAGAACCTCAACACAGCAGCAATAGAATGGATCCAGCATAAAATCACGCTGATTGTTGCCGAAGATAAATCAGTTCAACTACAGCTGTGCTTTGCTCATCTTCCACGCATTGCCTCAAAAAAAAGCATAAACGTCCTTGATGAGGAAGTGCAGCAGATTAATGACCTGTTACCCGGTTTCGTGATCCACGACTGGACCACTGACAAGCTATCAAGGGTATGGCTTTTAATGCAACTGCCCCCAGACAACAAAGAAACCTATATTAAAAAAATTAACGGATTATTTGCCGCAGCAGAAATGAATGAGCAAATTGCCTTATACTCGGCCCTTCCGCTTTATTTTTATCCTGAAGAATGGATTTCAAGGTGCGAAGAAGGTATAAGAAGTAATATCGGAACGGTATTGGAAGCCATTATGTACGATAACCCTTATCCTGCAAAATTCCTCTCTGAACCTTCATGGAACCAACTGGTGCTAAAAGCTTTTTTCACAGAAAAGGAAGTGAATAAAATCTACGGACTCTATGAAAGGGCCAATGCTGCACTTACTGAAACGTTACAGGATTATATACAGGAGCGACTCGCTGCACACAGAACGGTAGCGCCGGAGATTTATCAATTGACACAACAAACTGAAACCACAAAATAAAACAATGAACTATGTGCTGTAATGAGAATTTCGAGGAAAGAAATAAGGGAGAAAAGATACAAACTACCCTTGATCTGAACGATATAAGCGGAATGAAGTTTTTTGATCCGCATATACATATGACATCCCGCACTACGGACGACTACCAGGCCATGGCTGATGCAGGTATTGTAGCGCTGATAGAACCGGCCTTTTGGCTCGGACAACCACGTACAGGTGTAGACAGCTTTACGGATTATTACAGTAGCCTCATTGGCTGGGAAAGATTCAGATCTTCGCAATTCGGTATTAAACACTATTGCACCATCGGTTTAAACTCCCGCGAAGCGAACAACGAAAAGCTGGCCGAGCAAGTGATGGAGATTTTACCGCAGTTTATTTTTAAAGAAGGTGTAGTGGGTATTGGCGAAATTGGCTTTGACGACCAGACCGCAGCAGAAGAAAAATATTACCGCTTACAATTGAACCTGGGGCTGGAAGCCGGACTACCGGTACAGATTCACACGCCACACCGCGATAAGAAAAAAGGTACACAAAGGAGCATGGATATTGCTATTGAGCAAGGCTTAGCTCCGCATATGGTTATCGTGGATCATAACAACGAGGAAACAGTAAAAGAGGTGCTCGACAGAGGCTTCTGGGCAGCATTTACCATTTACCCCTTTACAAAAATGGGCAATGAGCGCATGGTAGAAGTGGTTAAACAATATGGTTCGGAAAGAATCATGATCAACTCTGCGGCCGACTGGGGTATCAGCGATCCTTTAGCCATTCCTAAAACTGCGGCTTTAATGAAAAGATCGGGCATCAGTTTAGCAGATATTGAATTGGTTACTTATCGCAACGCCATTACCGCCTTCGCGCAAAGTGGACAGATTGATGAGAATGACTTTACTGCCGTTAAAAATATTGATCAAAGCCAGAAGTTTGCCAGCAATTCCATTTTACGTGGTGGCCAACAACCAAGAATAGACAAAAATTCAATCATCATCTCCTAAACATATCATGAACAAACTATTAGGTTACCTGAGGCTTATGCGCCCGGCCAATGTGGTTACAGCTGTCGCCGATGTACTGGCCGGTATGGCCATTGCAGGTTATTTTTTCCAGGTAGCATCCGAAAACACAGGCTTAAACACTGGCTTGCAGATTTCTTTACTCCCTGTAATTCTCTTATGTATATCAACCATTGGCCTTTACAGTGGCGGGATTATTTTAAATGATGTTTTTGATGCAGAACTGGACAAGATTGAACGTCCGGAACGCCCAATTCCAAGCGGATTGGTATCTAAAAAAGCCGCAACAATCTTTGGCGGCATATTTTTCTTTATCGGTATTTTTAGTGCAGGACTTTACAACGCAAATTCTCAATACCTGGCTGTGGCCATCATGGTTTGCTGTCTGATTTATAACAGATTCCTGAAGCACAATGCTATTTTCGGACCATTAAACATGGGACTGTGCCGTGGTTTAAATTTGTTACTGGGTATCAGCATTATACCTTCAGAAATACAACATTGGTGGTTTTTAGCCATTGTTCCCATCATTTATATCGCAGCGATCACCATGATCAGCAGAGGGGAAGTACATGGAGGCCATAAAAAAACGCTTTATTATGCTGCAATAATGTATGTCGTTGTTATTGCTGCAATTTTAGTAGTGGCCCAAACGAGAAGCAACCTGCTACCTTCACTTATTTTTATAGTGCCCTTTACCCTGATGATCTTTACTCCCTTGTTAATCGCCATCCAGGCTCCAATGAGCAAACACATTGGCAAAGCTGTAAAAGCTGGGGTTATTGCCTTAATTTTAATGAATGCGGCCTGGGCAGCTGCCTTTGGAGCATTGAACGTTGCCATTTTCATTGTCATTTTATTACCCATATCAGTACTCTTAGGCAAAGCCTTTGCCGTTACTTAGTCACCCTTTAACATATGAGTTATTTAGAACAGTCTTTCAGTGTAAAATTTGACTATAAAATTTACTTTACTGATTCTCTTTTTAAGAAAAAAAACACCACCCTATCCGCATTCTTTAAAGAAAGAGCAGCAACGGGAGGGCAAAAAATATATTTCGTTATTGATGAAGGAGTAGCGCTCGCGCATCCAAATCTGATTAATGACATCAAGGCTTATTTTGATCAGCATCAGGAAGTAAAACTGATCCAGGATTTCATGATCATTCCAGGTGGCGAAGCCTCCAAAAATAACACTGCGTTATTTGATCAAATTGTTAATGCAGTGGATGTGTGCGGCATCGACAGACATTCCTATATCGCGGCCATTGGCGGCGGGGCAGTGCTTGATTTAGTAGGTTATGCCGCAGCGGTTTCCCACCGGGGTATCAAACACATCCGCATCCCCACTACCGTACTTTCACAAAACGATTCGGGTATTGGCGTTAAAAATGGCATCAATTATAAAGGCAAGAAAAACTTCCTCGGCACTTTTGCACCTCCAACCGCAGTGTTTAACGATGAACAGTTTTTACAAACCTTAAGCGACAGAGATTACCGTTCGGGAATCTCTGAAGCCATAAAGGTTGCCCTGATCAAAGATCCTGAGTTCTTTAACTGGATTGAAGAGCATGCTGAAGCACTTTCCAATAGAGAAGCAGAAAGTATGGCCTACCTGATTAAACATTGCGCAAAACTGCATTTAGACCATATTTCCGGCGCAGATCCTTTTGAAAGTGGATCCGCAAGGCCTTTGGATTTTGGCCACTGGAGTGCCCATAAACAAGAGCAACTGAGCAATTTCAGTGTGTTACATGGCGAGGCCGTAGCAATGGGCATTGCCCTCGATAGTACTTATTCCTTTTTTGCCGGCTTATTAACAGAAGATAAATTGCAGCGCATCCTGAACGTACTGCTACAACTTTCATTCAACATCACAGATTCCATTATCCAGATTCATGATGAGCAATCACCAATCTTAAAAGGATTAACAGAATTTCAGGAACACCTTGGTGGTAAGTTAACAATTACGCTGTTGACAGACCTTGGAGCCGGAAAAGAAGTCCACGAAATGGATCATCAGCTATTGATTAAAGCAAGCAACTACATAGTCGATTTCGTGACACACGGCATGGCCCTAAACGCAAGCAAAAACTAACATGAGAATAAACACGGGACATTTAACCTATTGCACAAATATCCATGCGGGCAAAAACTGGACTGAAGATTTCAATGCGTTAAAACAGCATTTTCCGGTTATCAAGCAAACTATTGCGCCTGCACAACCATTGGGTTTGGGATTAAGACTCTCAAATGAAGCCAGTCTGGAATTGCAGAACGAGGAAACCTTAATGGAATTCAAACAGTGGCTAAAGGAAAATGACGCTTATGTTTTTACCATGAACGGCTTTCCTTACGGGGATTTCCATCATGCCATTGTTAAGGAAAATGTACATGCGCCAGACTGGACTACGTTTGAGCGCAAAGCTTATACCATAAGACTGTTCCATATCCTGAAATCATTATTGCCGGAAGGTATGGACGGAGGTATTTCTACCTCACCGCTTAGTTACAGACATTGGTTTAAAGGTGAAATAGACCTTGAGGCAGCAAAAAAAACAGCTACACTAAACATCCTTGCTGTAGTAAGGGACTTGATTACTATCTCTCAGGAAAGCGGACAGCTGCTGCACCTTGATATAGAACCTGAACCGGATGGGATACTGGAAACAGGACGGGAGTTTATCGACTGGTATGAAAAATACCTGCTGACCTTAGGTACTCCCCTAATCGCTACAGAGTTTAAACTTTCTCCTGAGGACGCTGAACTGCTGTTAAAAAAACATGTTTGCCTTTGTTACGATGTTTGCCACTTCGCCATCGGCTATGAAGATCATGTAGCCGTATTGACCGAACTGGAACAGAAAGGCATTCAGGTTGGTAAGATCCAGATCAGCGCAGCACTAAAAGCAGATCTAAGAGGAAACGCAGCAGAGCAATCTGCTATAAAAAACAGCTTCGCCGCATTTAATGAACCCACCTACTTACATCAGGTGGTAGCGCTAAAAGAAAATGGTTCATTGACTCGTTATCCCGACCTGCCCCAAGCGCTTGAAGATACTGAAAACGAGGCTATACAATGGCGTTCACATTTCCATGTTCCTATTTCCGTTAAAGAAATCGGTTTACTGCAATCGACCCAGGACGACATCACTACCCTGCTTGAACTACAAAAGAACAAGCCCTTTACCAACCACCTTGAAGTAGAAACTTATACCTGGGAGGTTTTACCTGAACAATTAAAATTACCAATTGCCCAATCCATCAGCAATGAATTAAGCTGGGTAATTGATACACTAACATAGATACAAGCCTTTTAAGATGAAGAAAACTGTAGTAATTGATGTTGTGGGATTATCCTCAAACCTGATTGGGAAGCACACCCCTTTTTTAGATCAGTACATAAAAAGCAAGAAACTAAATACCATAACGCCCATGTTACCGGCGGTTACTACAGCAGTGCAGTCTACTTATTTAACAGGGAAACTACCTACCGATCACGGCATTGTTGGCAATGGCTGGTACGATGCAACAGATGCAGAGATAAAGTTCTGGAAGCAATCAAATAAGCTGGTGCAGGCAGAAAAGATCTGGGATAGGGCCAAAAAAGAAAACCCCGAATTTACCTGCTCAAATATGTTCTGGTGGTACAATATGTATTCCAATGCAGACTATTCGGTAACACCACGACCGAACTACCTTGCGGATGGCAGAAAAATGCCCGACTGCTATTCAGAGCCGGCAGAGTTGCGCGACATATTACAGGACAAGTTAGGTCAATTCCCCTTGTTCCAATTCTGGGGTCCTGGGGCAAACATCAAATCCTCGAGATGGATTGCCGACGCGACCATGCTGACCGACGAGATGCAGAACCCAACTTTAACCTTAGTCTACCTACCTCACCTCGACTATTGCCTGCAAAAGTTTGGTCACAATTTCAACCACATCAGTAAGGAGTTAAATGAAATAGATGCCGTATTAAAGGACTTAATCAGCTATTACGAAAGCAAAAATGCCAACATCATAATACTTTCCGAATATGGCATAACTCCAGTAAATAAGCCTGTTCATTTAAACCGTGCTTTCAGAGAAAACGGACTGCTGCAAATTCGAATTGAACGTGGTTTGGAATTATTGGATGCCGGCGCGTCAAAAGCATTTGTTGTTGCCGATCATCAGATTGCCCATGTATACATCAATGATCCATCTGTAACAGAACAAGTAAAAAAAATCCTTAAAAATACCCCAGGCATTGCTTTAGTACTAGATGCCGAAGGGAAAAAAGCACATGGCATGGACCATGAGCGCGCTGGGGATTTCGTATTGGTTGCCGAACCTGAAAGCTGGTTTACCTATTACTTCTGGCTCGATGATGCAAAGGCACCAGACTATGCAAGGTGTGTAGATATCCATAAAAAACCAGGTTATGATCCTGTTGAAATGTTCATGTCCTCAAAACCCAGGGCAGCCTATAAATTACTGAGAAAAAAAGCAGGCTTCAGGTACATTATGGACGTGATTCCTTTGGATGCAACGCTGATCAAAGGTTCGCATGGCAGCATCAATACACCTGTTGAATTCCATCCTGTTTTAATTACTGACCCCACATTAAACTCAGAAAATGTGACTGCAACAGAAGTTTATGATGTGATCTGGAAAGCTTTAAACGCTTAATATCCGGACAAGAAACATCATATTTTGATAATAAAAACTACATTTTATAATATAAAGAATATTGCTAAGTTTGGTTTTGCTAACACCAAATAAAACCAAATGAACTCAAGAAGGAACTTTCTAAAAAAAGCAGCAATATTATCTGGGGCAGCAGGCCTGCCTAATGTAATTCCAATGTCTATCCAAAAGGCAATGGCCATTAGTGCCGCCCCCGGAAGCACATTTCAGGACGCAGAGCACATTGTGTTTTTAATGCAGGAAAACCGTTCTTTTGATCATATGTTTGGTAAGCTTAAAGGTGTACGCGGGTTTAATGACCCCAGAGCTTTTACTTTGCCCGATAAGGATAAGGTATGGCTTCAAAAGGATGAAAAGGGCAATACTTACGCTCCTTTTCATGTAGACATTAATAAAACGAAGATTACCTGGCAAGGGGGCCTCCCGCACTCCTGGAACGATCAGCTGGCAGCACGTAACCGCGGCAGTTATGATAAATGGGTACCAGTAAAAAGTCTGATGTCATTAGGTTATTACGACCGTACTGACGTTCCATTTTATTACGCCATGGCTGATGCCTTTACCATTTGCGACCATCATTTCTGCTCTTCCTTAACCGGAACCACGCCAAATCGCCTGTTCTTTTGGTCGGGAACCATCAGACCCGAGCAAAACGGAAAATCTGTTGCAGCCGTAAACAATAGCCAGGCCGAGTCGCGCGATAATGTTTATGTAGACTGGCATACCTTTCCTGAAATTTTAGAAGACCATAACATCAGCTGGAAAATATACCAGAATGAGTTGTGGACTTCCAATCTGAAAGGCGAAGGCGTAGATGACTGGCTGGGTAACTACGGCGACAATGCCCTTGAATACGTAAAACGCTATAACGTTAAACTTTCCACCTATTTCAGAAAAAATGGTGATCACACGGTGAAACCTCCCCTAAGTGCGGAACAAGTCAGGGCCAAATACGACAAGCTATCTTCGAAAGAGAAAAACCTGATTGATAAGGCCTTTGCGACCAACATCAGCTCACCAAATAACTACCTTGAGCTTACACCCTTTTCATTTACTGACGATAAAGGACAGGCCCAAACCATGAACATACCTAAAGATGATCTGTTTTATCAGTTCAGGTCGGATGTAGATAATGGTAAACTACCTACAGTATCCTGGTTGGTTGCCCCAGAAAAGTTCTCCGATCATACCAGTTCCCCTTTGTATGGCACCTGGTATGTGTCTGAAGCTATAGACATCCTAACCAAAAATCCTGAGATCTGGAAAAAGACCATTTTCATTCTTACCTATGATGAGAATGATGGTTACTTCGATCATATTCCTCCATATGTACCGCCTAAACCAAATTATGCCGACACGGGAAAGGTTTCTGCCAAAATAGATGTAGCCGTTGACTATGAATTAAAAAAAGACAGTCCGATTGGTTTGGGATATAGGGTTCCAATGCTCATTGCCTCACCATGGAGCAAAGGTGGCTATGTAAATTCTCAGGTATTTGACCATACCTCATGTCTGATGTTTTTAGAGCAGTTTTTAAGTGAAAAGACGGGCAAAACAATAAAAAGCAATAACATCAGTGATTGGCGTCGGGCAATATGCGGAGATTTAACCTCAGCTTTCCGCCCGGCCTCAGCTGCGCCAACAGCAGTCCCTCCATTGTTGAAAAAAGAAGAGGTCCTGATCAGCATTAATAATGCTAAGAATAAACCTGCACAGCTTAAACCGGATCCACTAACGAAACAGGAAATAGAAAACCTGACGTATATGCCACAGCAGGAGAAAGGAACCAAACCGGCCTGTGCATTACCGTACCAATTGTTCTCTGAATGCAGACTAGATACCGGTAAAAAACATATTGAATTACATTTCGAAACAGGGAAAGGAAATTTCGGACAAAAGACCCTACCTGTAGGAGCTCCTTTTTTAGTGTATACTTCAAATATCTATAAGGGGAAAGCCGGAAAAACCTGGAATTACGCACTGGCAGCAGGCGATAAATTAACTGATACCATACAGCTGGATCATTTCAGTGAAGAGCTGTACGACCTGAATGTTAGCGGTCCCAATGGATTTTTCCGTCGCTTTAAAGGGAGCAAGAACGACCCTTTATTGAACATCAGTTGTCTATATCAAATCGGCGGATTTTTCAGCAAAAAACCAACCGGTAACATTGAGCTATTGCTAGAAAACATCGGCGCAAAAGCGATAGAACTGGAAATTACTGACAACGCTTATAAAAGCATCAGCAAAAAAAACATATCCTTGTCTGCAAAGCAAAAAACTAAGGTTTTAATCGATTTGAAAGAGAGTTCCTTCTGGTATGATTTTACTGTAAAAGTTGCAGGTATGTCTAACTACAGCAGGCAATATGCAGGTCATGTTGAAACCGGAGAAGATTCACTAACAGATCCTTTAATGGCTGGTCAGTTGTAGCAGATTAAACTGAATCTTCGTGTTTATCAGGATCTAATTGAACCTCTACTTCATTTACTTTTTTAGCAAAAAAGATGGGGTACAAGAACCATACTGAACCGACTAAAAATAGAACACCGGAAAGTTTTAATACATATATAGCCGATTCTATTTTGTTAGCCTCCATAATTTTAAAGGCTATTAATCCTATAATGCCTAAAATGATGATGTATACAGCTTTTTGAAGTCTTAGAACTTTTATCATAATACGAGGATTAAGTTAACTCATAGATAATGAACAAAAATCAAACCAACAATATGTAAACAAGTGTTTTACAAGAAATACCCCATCATTACATTTATGCTCATATAGGTCATAATGAATACGATCAGCACACCAAATATGGTTAACCAAATCGGATGTTTGTAATCGCCAACAATTCTGGTTTTATAGGAAGCAAATAAAATTGTTGCCAGGGTAACCGGCAGAATAAAGCCATTTACTACGCCTGCCATAATCAACAAGCTAACAGGCTTACCTACAAATGCAAAAATGAGGGTAGAGACCATAATAAAAATAATGATGACCCTGTTTTCATTTTTAGCGATTGCCGGACTAAATGATTTTATAAACGAAACCGAAGTATAAGCTGAACCAATGACTGAAGTGATGGCTGCCGAGAACATCACCAGTCCAAACAACCTGTAGCCGAGGTTGCCTGCTGCCAATTGAAATATCGATCCCGTAGGATTCCCCTGATCAATAACCAAACCTTTGCTGATTACGCCCAGCGATGCTAAAAATAGAAATATCCGCACCAATGAAGCGACAGAAACACCCATCACCGCACTGGTGGTTACCAACGGCAAAACCCTTTTGCCTTTTATGCCTGCATCAAGCAAACGGTGTCCACCGGAAAAAGTAATGTATCCGCCAACGGTACCACCCACCAGCGTAATGATGGTCATGAGATCAATTTTTGCGGGAAGAATGGTTCGTAGTGCCGCCTCAGCAACAGGTGGATTAGTAGTGATGGCGATATAGATGATTACAATGATCATGATAAAACCCATCACCTGTGCAAACCTGTCCATCGCTTTCCCCGCTTCTTTAATCATAAAAATAGCAATAGCTATTGCCGCAGATATCAAAGCACCGGTAATAACAGGAATGCCAAACAGCGCATTTAGGCCCAAACCTGCCCCGGCAACATTCCCAATATTGAAGGCTAATCCACCGAAAACAATAAGCAGGGAAATAAAGCTGCCCAAACCCGGTAGCAATAAGTTTGCGATATCCTGAGCACGCTTTTCCGAAACAGCAATAACCCTCCAGATATTCAGCTGTACACCTATATCAATCAGTATAGAAGTAAGAATCACGAAACCAAAGCTGGCCCCCAGCGTTTGGGTAAATACAGTCGTTTGTGTTAAAAAACCCGGCCCAATGGCCGATGTAGCCATTAAAAAGGCCGCGCCTGTTAAAACACTCCAGTTTATTTTTCCATTCATACAGCTATGGTGCTTGCAGGTTTATATTTTTCTCTTTAAACAGGTTGTGAATTTTTGCAGCAAAGCTAGCCGCATGAACTCCATCGCCATGCAGGCATATGGTGTTGGCTTGTATGGCGACATCCGTACCACTTACCGCAGTTACAATCCCTTCTTTTACCATACGTAACGATTGTGCTACTGCCATATCTTCATCGGTAATCAATGCATTGGCAGCTCTCCTGGAGGTTAAGGTGCCATTATCCTGATAAGTTCTATCAGCAAATACTTCATTGGCCACCTGCAAGCCAATGTTACGACCTGCCAGGATCAGCTCACTGCCCGATAGTCCGTACAAAACCAGTTGTGGATTTACTTTATAAACAGCTTCTGCAATTGCTTCTGCCAGGTTTTTATGGGTCGCGGCCATATTATAAAGGGCCCCATGGGGTTTTACATGGTGTAGTATCCCGCCTTCTGATTGAACAAATCCATTCAGGGCACCTATCTGATACATCACCATATCGTAAGCTTCTTCGGCAATAATGGACATTTCCCTTCGGCCAAAACCTTGCAAATCCGGCAAGCCCGGGTGCGCACCTATTGCTACATTGTGTTTTAAAGCCAATCTTACCGTCTTTTTCATTACAGCAGGATCACCTGCATGAAAGCCACAAGCAATATTTGCAGATGTGATATAAGGAAAAATAGCCTCATCGTTGCCAATCTGGTAGGCACCATAGCTTTCACCCATATCACAGTTTAGATCTACTGTATACCAGCCGCTATCCATAAGCTTTATATATGTTTTAGTGTTATTGTTTGTTTTAATTGTTTAAGCTGCATTTCTCGATGGAGCAGCGCCTGGCGGGCTTCCGCTAAAGTAACTAATTTAAAGCGAATTTGTTGTCCGCTTTTCATTTGCGCAAGCTTGGTCAGGTCGGCCGTAATAACCTGTAATACCCGCGGATAGCCTCCCGTAGTTTGATGATCTGCCATTAGCAAAATGGCTGCACCATTAGATGTAACCTGTATGGTTCCAAAGGTAACTGCCGAAGAAAGCATTTCCTTAGGTTCAGGCAACAGTAAAGCCGGCCCCTCCAGTCTATAGCCCATACGGTCGGCCTCTTTAGTGATCAGATAATTATCAGTAAATAAACCGGCTATACTTTGCCCGGTAAACAATTCATATTCCGGCCCCTTCATCACGCGGATTTCATTATCACTAAACTCAGGGTATAGCTGCTGGCCTGCCGACCAGTTAAAGACAGCCCCGTTAGGTTTATATATATTTTTGAAGGGCAATTCATCATCTTTTTTTAGCATTCGCCCCTCGTAGCCGCCAAAACCAGCCTTCAGATAAGTGGAATAGCTTCCCAATACCATGGGCAAATCAAAGCCGCCAAATACAGTAAGATAGCTGCGGCAGCCCGTTATTGCCGATCCAAAACACAGCATAGCGCCTTTAGGTATAAAAACCGGGCGCCACATTTTTACTGGCTTACCATCCACCATTGGGCTTAGGTTACCACCGGTAATAGCCACCAGCTGATCTGTCTCAAAAAGCAAATTGGGGCCAAGCAATGTACATTCCAGACCGGCTTCAGCAGCATGGTTTCCTAGCAATAAATTGCCAATTTCAAGTGCCAGGGTATCCATTGCACCGCTCACAATTATACCATCCTTGCGGTACCCTTTTCTGCCTAAATCCTGTACTGTTGTTAGCAGTCCTCCTTTTACGACCTTAATCCCCATTTGCCTGCCCTTTAATTTTGTTAAATTCAGCTTCATTTATGGCTACAAAACGCAGTTTATCTCCGGCCTTTAACAAGGCAGGAGGTTGTCGTTCTACATCAAACAGTTTTAAAGGAGTTTGTCCAATAATCTGCCATCCCCCAGGTGTCTCAATCGGATAAACTCCGGTTTGCGCACCTGCAATACCGACAGAACCCGCAGCAATTTTGCTTCGTGGCGTTTCCTTTCTTGGGGTAGCAATTTTTTCATTCATCCCACCCAGATAAGGGAAGCCGGGCGCAAAACCAATCATATATACCAGGTATTCGCCTGCAGTATGTAAAGCAATCACTTCAGTTTCGGAAATCCCTGCATGAGTAGCTACATCGGACAGATCCGGCCCCTGTGTACCACCGTATAAAACGGGGATTTCTACTACTGGAGCATCCTTTTCTTCAATCCCCTCCATAATTTCCAGCAGCATATCCTGCAACAGGGATTGTGCAGTTTCATAATCAGTAATCAGGGCATCATAAAATATAGTTACCGTTGTAAATGCAGGCACATATTCAATAAACCCTTCAAAAGAATAATCTTCCAGAAAGCTACATATGGATGAGATGTGGTGTTGAATACTTTCAGAAATTTCATTACCCAATTGTATCACAATGGCACTATCTCCCAGAGGATAATACTGAATGGTTTCGACAGCTTTCATTCGATTATTTCGTTTGGCACCTTGTAAAGATATACAATAAGTATACACAAAAAAGACCGCACCATGATTAATGATACAGCCCTTTTTTAATAAGATTATAAGCTATTTTTCTGTTACCCGAATATCAATGCGTCTGTTTTGCGCCCTTCCTTCCGGAGTATCATTAGTTGCAATAGGATGCTCCTGACCATAACCTTCAGCCGTTAAGCGTTTAGCATCTACCCCCAGTTTCACCAGCTCGTTCATAGCCGTATTTGCTCTATCATTGGATATTTTCAAATTCAAAGCAGCATCACCGGTATTATCGGTATAACCGCCCATTTTTAAATGCACAGCAGGATAAGCCTTTAAAATGGCTGCAATATTTTGAAGCTGCTCATGCGATTCCGCTTTTAGCGTGCTCTTTCCGGTTTCAAAGTATAACCTATCGAAAGTAAACCAGGTAGTTTTATCAACCGGTTTGCTTGTATCTTCAATAAACGCGATCAACCTGTTCTCCACAGAGTTTTCTGCGATTTTTATTTCCGTACCATCAGGTAGCTTTTTACTAATCATAGCACCTAAGTCACGCACAAAATCTCCGGCTTCGTTAAGTGTACCTGCCACAGCGGCCCCTGCAGCTTCCATTCCGGTTTTCATGGCGTCCGCAGCATCGCTACCTACAGAATCAACATTGGCAGACAAAGAATCCATGGAACTATTCACCTTCGGGCTATTACATCCTTTGCCCGCAAGCCACCAGATTCCTATGCCTATAATCAATATCGGGATCAGCCATTTAAGGAAGCCGCCACCGGATGACTGAGGAACCTCGTAATTTACATGAGGGGCTTTAGGAATGTCAACCTTTGGCATACTCAAGTTTGGCATCTTCATGTTAGCCAGCCCTAAAGAATCGTTTAACCCTTGTGGTAAGGCAGCGGTAATTTCCGACTTATTTTCAAAAATCTTGCCCAATAAATCAGAAACGCTCCATCCTTTACTGCTCATTAATTTTGAAATATATCCGGTAATTAAGGGAACAATCATTGCCAGCAAGCCCGAGGCTTTAACTGTACTTAGACCACTTGAGGAGGCTACAGCACCAGTTACAGCGTCTGCGTCATTACCAAACAAACCTCCCAAAAGCGATTTACCCTTTTCTAATAAAGTGTCCTGATCACTATTTAAAATATCTTCAGGCCTGCCATCAGCACCGGTATTGGTAACACCGGATAATATTTTACCTAGAAAGCCTGTATTTCCACCAACTCCATTTTTTAAAATGCCTGCTAAAACAGCTGGAATACCGGCAGAAATACCGCTATTTACCTGATCTTCACTTACGCCTGCTTTCTGACTTAAAGATGAAACGACATCACTGCCTATCCCATTCTTTATCATTTCAATTAAATTCATATCTATAGTTTTAGGTTTAGAAATTCTAAGCAAATGCTATTCACCCACACCTTCAACCTCTTTCTGGTACAAAAACAGCACAAGCTGTAAGACACGCAAAACGCTAATAACTTAGTGGTTCAGCGCATATATAATAGGGCTATAACAATCTCATATGCAAAAGGTTTGCAAGAAAAAACCCACTTAATTAAACTTATACCATCAGGCATTCAAAAACACTTCAATGTTTCATTCTAAAACCTTAACTTTGCATCCTTAATTTTTGGAGATACTTGATTGATGTATAGGGAATTTAAACAACTAGAACTAGCTAAAATAGGGGAAGAGATACTTGATTTTTGGAAGGAAGAGAACATCTTTGAAAAGAGCATTTCAAGCCGTCCTGAATCGAACCCTTTTACTTTTTATGAAGGCCCGCCTTCGGCAAACGGAATGCCTGGTATTCACCACGTAATGGCAAGGGCTATTAAAGATATTTTTTGCAGATACAAAACCCTTAAAGGTTATCAGGTAAAGCGTAAAGCCGGCTGGGATACGCATGGCTTGCCGGTAGAACTTGGAACTGAGAAAGAACTGGGTATCACCAAAGAGGATATTGGCAAAACCATCTCCATTGAAGAATACAACGAAGCCTGCAAAAGAACGGTAATGCGTTATACTGATGTATGGAATGACCTGACCGAGAAAATGGGCTATTGGGTTGATATGGAAGATCCATATGTAACCTACAAACCAAAATACATGGAGTCGGTTTGGTGGTTGTTGAAGCAAATTTATGATAAAGGCCTCCTTTACAAAGGCTATACCATACAACCTTATTCTCCAAAAGCGGGTACAGGATTAAGTTCGCACGAGGTAAACCAACCAGGTGCTTACCGCGATGTTACCGACACCACAATTGTTGCCCAGTTTAAAGCACTGCCGGAAACATTGCCTGCATTTTTACAGGGGTTTGGCGACATACACCTGATGGCATGGACCACTACACCATGGACCTTACCTTCGAACACCGCATTAACTGTTGGTCCGAAAATCGACTATGTTTTAGTAAAAACTTTTAACCAATATACTTTCCTTCCAGTAAACGTGATTTTAGCGAAAAATCTGGTTGGAAAACAATTCAATAAAGGATATTTTGAAAGCACTGATGCCGAGGATTTTGAAAACTTCGCCGCCGGTGACAAGAAAATCCCTTATCAGCTGTTAACAGCATGCAAAGGCACAGACCTTGTTGGTATTAAATACGAACAACTTTTAGCCTATACCCTTCCTTACCAAAATCCTGAAAATGCTTTCAGAGTGATCTCCGGAGACTTTGTGACCACAGAAGATGGTACAGGTATCGTGCACACGGCCCCAACTTTTGGTGCTGATGATGCCAGAGTTGCAAAAGAAGCAAGTCCAGAAGTTCCTCCAATGTTGGTGCTGGATGAAAACGGAATAGCCGTACCTTTGGTAGATTTACAAGGTAAATTCACTTCACATATGGGCGACTTAGCCGGAAAATATGTGAAAAACGAATATTACAATGAGGACGAAGTTCCTGAGAAATCTGTTGACGTTGAAATTGCTATCCGCTTAAAAGAAGAAAATAAAGCTTTCAAAGTAGAGAAATATGTTCACAGTTACCCACACAGCTGGAGAACTGATGAGCCGCTTTTATACTATCCACTGGATTCCTGGTTCATTAAAGTTACGGATGTAAAAGACCGTATGTTTGATCTGAACGAGACCATCAACTGGAAACCAAAATCTACAGGTGAAGGCCGCTTCGGAAACTGGCTGAAAAATGCCAACGACTGGAACCTTTCCCGTTCAAGATATTGGGGAATTCCATTGCCAATCTGGAGAACCGAGGATAAAAAAGAAGAAATGATTATTGGTTCTGTTGAAGAACTATACCAGGCCATCGAAAAATCAATTGAAGCCGGCTTCCAGAAAGAAAATCCATTTAAAGGATTTGAAATTGGGAACATGTCGGAAGAAAATTACGACCTGATTGATCTGCATAAAAACGTTGTAGATGGAATCACGTTAGTTTCTCCATCAGGCAAACCAATGGTTCGCGAAAGTGACCTGATTGACGTGTGGTTTGATTCAGGCGCAATGCCATATGCGCAATTGCATTATCCTTTTGAAAACAAAGACAGAGTTGACGAGCATAAGGATTTCCCTGCAGACTTTATTGCTGAAGGCGTTGACCAGACCCGTGGATGGTTCTATACCCTACACGCTATAAGTACCCTTGTTTTTGATAAGATAGCTTACAAGAACGTAGTTTCAAATGGTTTGGTGCTGGATAAAAACGGACAAAAGATGTCTAAACGTTTAGGCAATGCTGCTGATCCATTTAAAACACTGGGAGAATACGGACCGGATGCAACACGCTGGTACATGATATCGAATGCAAACCCATGGGATAACCTGAAGTTTGATATTGAAGGTATTGCAGAGATCCGCCGTAAGTTTTTTGGCACACTTTACAATACCTACGCTTTCTTCGCGCTATATGCGAACATTGATAAGTTCCAGATCAATAAAGAGGAAATGACCCCTGTAGAAAGTCGCAGTGAACTGGATCGCTGGATCCTGTCCTTATTGCAAACACTAATCGCAGAGGTTGATGAAAGCTACAATACGTATGAACCGACTAAAGCTACAAGAGCTATCCAGGCATTCGTTGATGAGCATTTAAGTAACTGGTATATCCGCTTGTCGCGCCGCCGCTTCTGGAAAGGTGAAATGACAGCAGATAAAAAAGCTGCTTACGAAACTTTGTACACCTGTTTAATGAGTGTAGCGCAGATGATGTCGCCGGTAGCACCTTTCTTCTCAGATTGGTTGTTCCGCAACTTAACGGCTGACGATAAACTGAACACTTTTGAATCTATACACCTTACCTCATGGGCTGAGGCAGACACAACCTTAATAGATACTGAGCTGAACGAGAGAATGCACCTTGCACAGGACATCTCATCAATGGTTTTATCCTTACGCAAGAAAACAGGTATCAATGTTCGTCAGCCTTTAGCAAAAATTCTGATCCCGGTACTCGACAACAAGTTTGCAGAAAGAGTAGAACTGGTAAAAGAACTGATCTTGTCAGAAACCAATGTTAAGACGATCGAATACATCACTGATACAGCGGGCTTTATCAAGAAAAAGATTAAACCGAATTTCAAAACATTGGGTCCTAAAGTTGGCAAAGACATGAAAATGGTTGCTGAAGTAGTAAACAATATGAACCAGGATGAACTGGCAAATTTTGAAAATACCGGCAAATTTGCAGTTAGCGGCACGGATTATGTGATTGAGCTGAGCGATGTGGAAATCATTGCGGAAGATATTCCGGGATGGCAGGTTACCAATATGGGAAGTTTAACAGTAGCATTGGATGTTTCGATTACAGAAGCGCTTAAACAAGAAGGTTTATCGCGTGAACTGATCAACAGAATCCAAAACTTAAGGAAAGAAATGAACTACGAGGTAACAGACAGGATTACGGTCACTTTACAAAACCATAACCTGATTGCCGACGCAGTAGCACAAAATAAAACATACATTTGCTCGGAAATTCTAGCGGATAATATTAACTTAACGGAAACTT
Source organism: Pedobacter nyackensis (assembly GCF_900176505.1). Classification (GTDB taxonomy): domain Bacteria; phylum Bacteroidota; class Bacteroidia; order Sphingobacteriales; family Sphingobacteriaceae; genus Pedobacter; species Pedobacter nyackensis. Next base: position 301,913 of record NZ_FWYB01000002.1, read on the forward strand.
TAAATAACGGAACCAAAATAGTAATAGACGAAACTGAGCTACAAATTTTGATTGCACAACAATAATTTTATTATGGAAAAAGAGAAAACAAGGTATTCTGACACTGAATTACAGGAATTTAAAGAATTAATCCTAGAGAAACTAAGAATGGCTAGGCAGGAATTCCTTGACCTGACCAACTCATTGAGCAGCCCTAATTCTAACGGAACGGAGGATACTTCTGGAACCTATAAAACATTGGAAGATGGTTCGGCAACATTAGAGAAAGAACAGCTGAATCAACTGGCGGCTCGTCAGAAAAAATTCATCGAGAATTTAGAAGCGGCATTGGTACGTATTGAAAATAAAACTTACGGCATTTGCAGGGAAACCGGCAAATTAATCCAGAAGGAACGTTTACGCGCAGTCCCTCACGCTACTTTAAGTATGGAAGCTAAACTGAAGCAGTCGTAAAATGAAAGGCTATACTAAACCTTTATTAGTTATCTTCTTTGTTTTAGTTGCTGATCAGCTTTTAAAAACCTGGGTAAAAACCAATATGTACCTTGGTCAGGAGTTCAAGATCATTGGCAACTGGTTCATCATCCATTTTACTGAAAATAATGGAATGGCCTTCGGTTTAGAGTTCGGTGGCGAATTTGGTAAACTGGCTTTATCTTTATTCAGAATCGTAGCTGTTGCCGGTATTGGCTATGGCTTACATTACCTGATCCAAAGAAAATACCACAGAGGATTGATATTGAACGTTGCCCTGATCTTTTCAGGCGCATTGGGAAACATCATCGACTCGGTCTTCTATGGTGAAATATACGGATATGAAACCTTGTTCCACGGTCGTGTAGTAGACATGTTCTATTTCCCGATTCTTCAAGGCGTTTTCCCTACCTGGGTACCGATATGGGGTGGTGAAGATTTTATCTTCTTCAGACCGGTGTTTAATATCGCCGATGCTGCAATATCTGTTGGTGTAGTGCTAATCCTAGTCTTCCAGAAATCTTACTTTAAAGAAGATGTGCTTGAAGAGATTAGTCCTAATAATGAGATGGCTGAGGACTAACTGGTAAGATATTTGAAATATAATTATGGAATCGATAAAAAATTTCATCTATATATCAAATACACAAATAAAGAATCACATTTATGAAGAAGTTATTAAGCCTTGCCATCGTTGCCCTTTTTAGTCTAAGCGCTATGGCCCAACAAGTAGATTTACGTAAGAAGATCAATGTTAGCGGATCTGCAGAAGCTGAAGTTATGCCTGATATCATTTACATCAGCATCTCTTTAAAAGAATACCTGAAAGATGGCAACAGCAAGAAAAAAGTAGAAATCACTACCTTAGAAAACGAACTGTTTAAAGCAGTTCAAAATGCAGGAATTGCAAAGGAAAATTTATCAATCACTAATTTATCCAGCTATACTGCAATTGCCCAGAAAAAGAAAAATCCGGATTACCTGGCCAGCAAACAATATCGCTTAAAAGTAACCGATTTAAATAAATGGAATGCCATAATTGATGAGGTAGATGCAAAAGGTATTGCTTATACCAATATCGACAGTTACGACTATTCGAAAATTGAAAGCTTAAAAAAAGAGCTTAAAATTAAAGCGATGCAAGCTGCTAAAGCTAAAGCCACTTACCTGGTAGAAGCCATTGGTGATAAATTAGGTAGCGCATTGGATATCCAGGAGATTAACAATGAAGCTTTCCCTCAACCAATGTACCGTTCAAATGTGATGATGATGAAAGCAGAAGCCAGCGACGCGGCACCTGCAGCAGAGATTGATTTTAAAAAGATAAAATTAAATTACGTAATGAATGTAGTATTTGAGATCAGATAATCTCAATTCTGACCGATACTGTATACAGTTTTCATAAAATACAATAAAAAAAACCTATCAATTAACTTTGGTAGGTTTTTTGTTATTTACTATTTGACAAGCCCTATGGGCAATTAACAACTAAATCAGAAACATATGAAAAAATTAGTTTACACGGTAATCTTAATCTTTACACTGGCCACTAGTGCTAGTACGGTTTCTGCCGCTGAAACAGGCAAAAGCAATAAAGCTAAGACAGAAATGACTGCCGAGCAAAAAGCCCAGCTTGCAAGGATCCAAAACCGCGTTGAAGAGATTAAAAGCATGGATAAATCAGATTTATCCAGAGTAGAGAAAAAAGCCCTTCGTAAGGAACTTAAAGAATTAAAACAAGAAGCTCGTGCAATAGGCGGTGGAGTTTACCTGTCCGTTGGTGCAATTATTATCATCATTTTATTACTGATCCTTATTATATAACAGTATTAAAACCTATATAATACCGTACAGTATCAAGACCCTAACATCTACCTGTTAGCAACAAAAAGAGCTTCCCCTAAAGGAAGCTCTTTTTGTTAAGAGACCGGCTAATCCTCATCCGCATGCAAGGTATCTTTATGATCTTCCGGTTTATATGTAGCTTCCAGTTCGGCCAGTTTCTTTTTACCATATGCAATCCTGGTAATCAGTACAAATAGTACCGGAACGATAAATATAGCGAGCAAAGTTGCCGACAACATTCCTGCTGCCACTGTCCAGCCAATGGTCTGACGCGAAACAGCACCTGCACCGGAAGACAAAATCAAAGGAATAACCCCCAATATAAAAGCCAGTGAGGTCATAATAATTGGCCTCAGCCTTAGCCTTACAGCTTCTATCGTAGCCGCAATAAGCTCCATTCCCCAATCCACCCTTTCCTTGGCAAATTCGACAATCAGAATTGCATTCTTTGCCGACAGCCCGATCAAAGTAATTAAACCCACCTGAGCATATATATTATTATCCAGTTTAGGCAGAAAGGTGAGCGCCAGAATTGCGCCAAATAGCCCAAGCGGTACAGCAAGTAAAATAGAGAAAGGAACAGACCAACTCTCATACAAAGCAGCAAGCAACAGAAATACAAAGACAATAACCAGCGTAAAAATCATGGTTGTACTGTTTCCTGCCTCCGTTTCCTGCAAACTTAATCCGGAAAAGTCGTAACCATAATTAGCAGGCAGCGTTTCTGCCGCAACTTCCTGTAACGCAATAAGCGCATCCCCCGAACTTCGTCCCTGTTTAGCAGCCCCTCCTACTTCTATGGAGCGGAAAAGATTGTAATGGCTAATGATAGATGGGTTTTCTATCACGCTATAAGATACCATAGAACTTAAAGGGACAGAAACACCCGCAACATTTGTTACATAGAGCGTGCTGAGGTTTTCAATCTTTGCTCGATAGTTGGTATCGGCCTGGCTAACCACCCGGAAATTCCGCCCATACTTTGTAAAGTCATTGATGTAACTACTACCCAGATAAGCGGAGATGGTTCGATAAATGGCTCCAATAGAAACGCCCATCTTTTTTGCCTGCTCCCGATCCACATTAACCTTATAGTTTGGTGTTCTTGTATTAAACAAGGTGTAAGCTATCCCAATTTCAGGACGTTGATTAACCGCTGCCAGGAATTTACCTACGTTAGCCTCGAACTCCTTAATGTCTCCGGTTTGTTTCTCCTGCACCTGCAACGTAAAACCACCGCTAATCCCCAACCCGGGTATAGGCGGTGGAGCTACCACCAAAACACTCCCATCCTTATCACCAACAAAAGATTTAGATACTCCCGCCATAATCGTGTTTACATCTTTTTTCCGCTCTTTCCAGTTCTTAAGCTGAACAAAGAAAGTACCTGCATTGGATTTAAATGAGCTATTCAGGATATTGATCCCACCAAGCGAAGTGATGTTATCTACCTCCGGATATTTTGTCCGGATACTGTCTGTAATCCGCTTGATAAAGGCATCTGTACGTGTGGCTGATGCACCTTCCGGTAAGGATGCACCAATTAAAAAGATCCCCGCATCCTCATTAGGGATGAAACCTGTAGGTTTTTTCATGAATAAACCTCCTGTACCCAAATAAATACAGATCAGGATAACCATAACTAAAGGGGCAGCTTTCAAAGCTTTTTTCACACCCATCGAATAACTGTGTGTAACTTTGGCAAACCATCGGTTAAACTTAAAGAAGAACTTATTCAGCCCCTTAGAGTCCTTGTTCAGGTTCATCGGTTTTAACAGGATGGAACAAAGCGCAGGTGTAAGGGAGAGGGCAATAAATGCCGAAATCAATACGGAAACAGCAATAGTGATGGCAAATTGCTGATACAACTGCCCTACCATACCCGGAATAAAACCTACTGGAATAAATACTGCAGCCAGGATCAATGCAATAGCAATTACAGGCGCAGTAATATCTTTCATCGCTCTCCGTGTAGCATCAGGTGCCGACAAACCATCATGATCCATATAATGCTGCACAGCCTCCACCACTACAATGGCATCATCCACCACAATACCTATAGCCAGCACAAAACCAAACATGGTTAACACATTAATAGAGAAACCAAAGAAAGTAAAAAAGATAAACGTACCAATGACCGATACGGGGATAGCCAAAACAGGAATAAGGGTGGCTCTCCAGCTTTGAAGGAAGAAAAAAACCACCAATGTAACTAAAACCAGTGCTTCAATCAGTGTATCCACTACCCCGGCAATAGAAACCTTTACCACAGTAACCGTCTCATATGGAACTTTGTAGTCAAGATCTTTAGGAAAGGATTTTTTCAATTGCTGCATGACCTTGTCAATTCCGTCAGCAGTTTGCACGGCATTTCCCCCCGGACTTTGATAAACGGCCATTAAAGAGGCCACTTTGCCATTGACTTTTGAGGTTATAGCATAACTAAATGAGCCTAATTCTACCCTTGCAATATCTTTAAGATAAACTGCGGAGCCGTCTTTACCGGTCTTAACCACTATATTTTTAAACTGGTCTATGGTATTCAGGTCGCCATCAAGAAGAACAGAGAATTCAAATGTCTGATAATTATGTTGTGGCGGCCCACCTACGCTACCACCCGGGATCCTGGTATTTTGTTCCTGAATAGCCACAGATACATCGGCCGGAGTAAGGCCTAATGCGGCTAGCTTGTTGGCATCCAACCATACCCGCATACTAAAAGGCTGCCCAAAAGCTTGTACATCACCTACTCCCTTAACCCTGAGAATGGCATCTTTTACATAAAGATTAACGTAATTGGCAATAAATTTTTGATCATAAGTCCCATTGGGCGAATACAAGCCTATAACCATCAAAATATCACTGTTCGCTTTCTTGGTAGTTACACCTAATCGGGTAACCGCTTCAGGCAAAGAAGGCTCAGCAATCCCTACTCTGTTCTGCACATCTAAAGCCGCAACATCAATATTGGTCCCCACATCAAAAGTAACGGTAATGGACGACCGGCCATCCGAAGTGCTGTTGGATGATAAATACTTCATTCCGGGTGTACCGTTAATCTGACTCTCTATCGGTGTGGTTACCGTTTGTTCTACCGTTTGCGCATCAGCACCAGTATAATTACCCGAAACCGTAACCGTTGGCGGGGCAATCGTTGGATACTGACTGATCGGTAAAGTTGTAATGACAATAACGCCAATAACAACAATTAGTATAGATATAACTATGGCCGTGACCGGGCGTCTGATAAATACTTCTGAGATCATAAGCTTGAAATTCTTTTAAAACTTTACAACTGCCCCCGGACGTACATTCTGGGCACCATCCGCAACAATCACCTCTCCCGCCTTTAGTCCTTCGCCCACCACCACATTGCTGCCAAATTGCTTACCCAGTTTTATAATCCGCTGTTCAGCCTTACTACTGTCGCCCACCACATACACATAAAATGAGCCCAGTTGCTCAGCTACAGCTTTATAAGGAATAACCAATTGATTTTCAGTCGATTTATTCAAAACCAGAAGATTTACCGTCATCCCGGCAATCAGCTTATCCATTTCATTAGGATAACTAATCCTGACCTTGATCGTTCCTGTAGATGGGTCAACTGCCCGATCAATAGTTAAAATCATTCCCTGACGCTTATAAATACTCTTATCCTGCAATTGCACACTAAGCAGAGAATCCTTTATCGCTGCCGGATTATTTTTCATACTGATGAAGCGGGGGATTTCACGCTGATTTACCGCGATATCTACACCAATTGGATTGTTGGTCGACACCGTATTCAAAAGCGTGGTACCTGCAGCAACCAACGCGCCCTGCTTTACCTGTGATATGCCAATTGTACCACTCAGTGGAGATACAATCACCGACCGTTGCAGATCATTTTGTGCAGCAGAAAGGTTAGCCTTCGCAGCAGTTACCTGCGATTCAGCATTGGCCAGATCTGTAAGGGCATAATCAACCCGTTGCTTCGCAATTGCTTCCTGAGCAGCAAGCCTTGTATACCGATCCGCATCCTTTTTACTTTTATCACGATTGGCCTGAGCCATTTGTACATTTGCTCTTGCCGAATTATAAGCCGCCAGATACTTAGTCCGGTCAATTTCGTAAAGCTTTTGCCCTTTACTTACCTTCTGACCGTCCTTAATATATATTGCCGTAATGTATCCACCAACCTGCGCACGAAGTTCAACCTCATTTAAAGCTACAACAACCCCGGGATAGGTATCCACCGTTGTTACAGGTTCGGCAGCAACCGTGTAAGCCGTTACCGGAGTTGGAGGAGGCGGACCTGCCTGCTGCTGCGCAGTTTTATGATCACCACCACATGATGCTAAAGAAATGGACCCCAGTATTACAATGCCTAATTTTATGTGATTAACCGTATTCATTTGCTTATTGATTTACGATAATTGTTCCTAATGCTTGCTGTACATCTAGTTTTGAAGAAAGCAGACTATACAATGAATTTAAGTAATTGAGTTGCGTAGTGCGCAGGTCCGTTTCCGCGGTCATCAGATCAAGGTAAGTCTTAATCCCCTCGTCATACTGTTGCTTAATAACATTGTAAACCTGTTTGGAAAGTTCCACATTGGCAAGGGTTGTCTTCCAATCGTTAAGGTTAGCTTTATAAGTCGCTATTGCCTGCTCGTACTGAGTATTGATCTGATTTTTGGTATTCAACAAATCCAGATCTATTCTTCTTTCCTGCAATTCAGACTTTCTCACTTCCTGTATTCTTTTCGTCCCCTGAAAGATGGGTATATCCAACGTTAGTCCAAACAGAGAGCTCGGAAAGTTTCTATCGTACAAATTGCTGAAAGTGTTGTTTTGATAGTTCCAGTTATAGTTTATAAAACCGGATATAGAGGGCAAAAAGGTCCATTTATTATAAGTCGTATTCAAATGCTGCAATTGCTTTTGCGTTTGTAGCAAGCGATATTCAACCCTATTCTCGTAATTACGAGCCTGATTGGTATCCAGCAGCACCTCATTTTCCATGCGCATCGCCTCAAAATTGAGACTAAAATCTTTATCGCTGCTATACCCTATCGTTTGTTTAAGGTACGCGTATTTATATTTCAACAACTCCTCTGCTCTTTTTCTGTCTGCTTTGGAATTGCTTAAACTAATTTGCGCCCTTTGATAATCCGTTTTATCAACCAGTCCAACATCATATTGAGCACGGGCATCTTTAAATTGCTTTTCCAGTCGGACAATCGTTTCATTAATGATATTTAACTGCTCTCTGCTCGTCAGAATATCAAAATAAGCCTTGCTTACCTCAACAACCGTATTGATCCTTGCATTTTCGGTGCTCTCTTTATATTGCAACCTATAAAATTTAGCAGCTTTAGAAGCCTGGATCAAACCGGCATCTAAAAACTTCTGATCGGCCTGCAAAGAAAAGTTGGAAGTGTGTTTAGTACCAAGTATCAATAAGGAAGTTTCGTCACCAATCGTTAAGGTACTTTGCTGTTGTTTCAGATTATAATTATAAGCTGCACTACCCTTAATTTGTGGAAGCCAGCCCGACAGCGCAGATTTAATATCCCTTTCGCCTATTTCTTCATCAATTAAGGCCTGCTTAACCCCGGGTTTATTAACTAAGGCATAATTTATAACCTCCTGAAGAGAGGCATTAGTGAGCACTTTATTCTGATCTCCTGTTTGCCCAAATGCCAATGAGCACAATACAACTGGTAAGCTTAAGAGAAACATTAAAAATGATAGATGTAGTCTCATATAATAAAGATGAATTATAAATCTGCTCAGCTAGCTCAAATAAATTAACTACAAATCAGCCGCAAAAAAGTTCTAAAATTCTGAACAGCAGCTATAATACGGGCAAAGAAAAGGATACACACTAAGGCGATGGCCTAAAAAAAAAGCGGCCATTATACTAAAACATATTAGTATAATGGCCGCTTACAATTAAGGGCTTCTAAAATAGCAGACCTTAATCTATATATTCGAAGCCTGTATATTTTACCAATGCTTCTGGAATCTTAATTCCTTTATCAGTTTGATTGTTTTCTAAAATTGCAGCTACGATACGTGGCAATGCTAAAGCACTTCCATTTAAAGTATGTGCCAATTGTGTTTTACCCGTTGCACCTTTAAATCTCAGTTTCAACCTGTTACTTTGATAAGTTTCAAAGTTTGATACGGAAGATACTTCTAACCAACGTTGCTGTGCTGCACTCCAAACTTCCATATCGTAAGTCATAGCAGCTGTAAAGCCCATATCACCTGCGCATAAACGAAGGACCCTGTAATGTAAGCCAAGCTTTTGCAACAGGCTTTGTACGTAAGCGCTCATATCTTCAAGCACCTGGTAAGACTGATCCGGATGAACGACCTGAACAATCTCTACCTTATCAAATTGATGTAACCTGTTTAATCCACGAACATGCGCTCCATAAGAACCTGCCTCGCGACGGAAACATGGCGTATATGCTGTATTTTTAACCGGCATTTCTTCTTCCTTTAAAATCACGTCTCTATAAAGATTCGTAACCGGAACTTCTGCAGTAGGAATAAGATATAAGTTATCCACCCCAGCATGATACATTTGTCCTTCTTTATCAGGCAACTGTCCTGTTCCAAAGCCCGAAGCTTCGTTTACCAGGTGTGGCACCTGCATCTCACGATAACCGGCATCTGTTGAATGATCTAAAAAAAAGTTGATCAATGCGCGCTGCAAACGCGCGCCTTTACCTTTGTAAACAGGAAACCCTGCACCGGTAATTTTTGTACCCAGTTCAAAGTCAATGATATCATATTTTGAAGTCAACTCCCAGTGCGGTAAAGCAGCCGCTGTCATTACCGCTGGTTCACCATGCGTATACACAATCTCGTTTTCTTCTGCAGTACTACCCGCTTTCACCAAATGATGTGGCAGGTTAGGTAATTGCACAATCAGGCTATGTAAAGCAGCTTCAGCAGCGGCCAAATCATCAGATAAACCTTTAATCTTTTCCTTATTGTTTGTTGTCTCTGCTTTTAACGCATCAGCTTCATCCTTTTTTCCGTTACGCATCAACTCACCAATCTGTTTTGCGCTCGAATTTGCAATAGCGGAGAGATTATCTAACGAAGTTTGTAATTGTCTTCTTTCTTCGTCAGTCTTAATAATTTCATCAACCAATTCTGGTTGCTTAAAGTTTCTCCGGCCTAAGCCTTCTAAAACTTTCTCTCTATTTTCACGGATATAGTTAACTTGCAACATTATTTATTTTTTTAAACAAAGATAAGAACTTAACGCACATTTTGCTATGGAGAATGGGGTTAAGCAAATCTGAACTCAATAATATGGAAGGTAAACTTTTTCTTGTTCCTACACCGATTGGTAATCTGGAGGATATGACCTTTAGGGCTATACGGATTTTAAAAGAAGCGGATGTGATCCTCGCTGAGGATACCCGAACCAGCGCTCCTTTATTAAAACATTTTGGAATAGATAAAAAGGCCTACTCCCACCATCAGCATAACGAACATCAGGCAACGACCGAAATTATACGCTTCTTAAAAGAAGGAAAAAATGTTGCGCTGATCTCTGACGCCGGCACTCCTGCGATATCTGACCCGGGTTTCTTCCTCGTAAGAGAGACGCTAAAAAACGACCTGCAAGTGGAATGTTTACCTGGAGCTACTGCATTTGTACCTGCCCTGGTTAACTCCGGACTGCCATCTGATGCTTTTGTTTTTGAAGGCTTTTTACCAGTAAAAAAAGGCCGACAAACGCGTTTTAAGAAACTAGCCGATGAAGAGCGTACCATGATATTTTATGAAAGTCCCCATCGCTTACTGAAAACATTGGAGGAATTCGCGCAGTATATGGGCGAAGACCGTCAGGCTTCGGTTAGCCGCGAGCTGACCAAAATGTACGAAGAGACCGTAAGAGGTACACTAGCCGAAATTAAATCACATTTTGAAAACAATATATTAAAAGGAGAGTTCGTAATTTGTGTTGCCGGTCGCGAAGAGGTAAAGAAAAAGGAGAAGTATAAAGCCGATAAGGATTAATTAGGTTCAATTTTTGATACTTCAATATAAAAAGAAATACAATGATATTAATTGATAGATTTTTAAGTGACGAACAGGACCCGAAAGCTGTTGAAAAAGTATTGGGTAAACTGAACGACATGCTGAGCACCAATGAGGAGCTAATTTATATGGCAGTACAGAAAAAGCCCGCTGTAAACTTGCTTCCTGATTGCATCGCTGTAAGTAACAAGCGTATTTTTTATTGTGAGCCGGGTAACTTTGGCATCACCATGAATTTCAAGGACATCTCCTGGAAAAGCATTAAAGAGGTTTCCTTTAAAGAAGAAATATTTGGCTCGAAGTTCATCTGCGTACCCCTACATGGCGAAAACATCATCACCGAATACATCCCTAAAGTACAGGCGCGTAAATTATATCAGGCAGCTTATGAGCAATTGGAGAGCTTTAAGGAGCAACAACGACAAACAGACTTAGAAGAAAGACGCTCTACAACTTCACCTGTTACGGTTAATGCAGTAGCACCCGAACCAGTAGAAGAACCTGTTGCTTTATTTACCCCTCCCGTGGTTACACCTGCAGCTGTTGAGGAAGTTGAAGATGAAACAACTTTGAAACTGAGAAAGCTAAAAAGCCTGTACGACAAACATTTGATTACCCAGGAAGAATACGAAGCAAAAAAAGCCGATATTTTAGACAGCTTATAAGCAACAATTAATGAATTTTAAGCAGACTGCCCCACTGGCCTTGCTCAGCGCATTTTTAATGTGGCTGGCCTGGCCACCAATCCCTTATACCACGCCCTTATTATTAGTTGGTTTAGTTCCTTTACTCATTGCGTTAGACAAACTTACGGCAGATAAAAGTGCAGTAAAAATCGGAAAAAAGGTCTTCCTGACTGCCGGACTTACCTTTCTGGTCTGGAACACCGCATCAATTTACTGGGTTTATAATGCCATCAGTGCGGTAAACAATCCTGTTGTAGCAGCATTTGTATCCTTGATTCCTTTTGGCCTCGGGGCTTTACTCATGACTTTTGCTTTCTGGCTATATTACCGTTTACAAAGGGTAACCACTAAGAAGGTTGCTTATGCAGGCTTAATTTCCTTCTATGTAGCCATGGAATACCTGCACCAGACCTGGGATCTGGCTTTTCCATGGATGACTTTAGGGAATGGTTTATCAGGCATGCACCAGTTGGCACAATGGTATGAATATACCGGTGTTTATGGTGGTTCTGTATGGATATTGCTCAGTAATATTTTAGCTTTCGAAGCCTATAAAAGCTTTAAATCAGGCTCAATAGGTTATGCCAAAATCAGACCTGCATTAATCTGGAGCTTGTTTATTATACTACCCATTGCCATATCGTTAACAAAATACAACCAGTATAAGGAAAAAGTACTGCCCATAAATGTGGTCACTGTACAACCTAATATCGACCCTTATAAAAAATTCGGCGGTCTATCTTCTGCCGAGCAAATGCAAACCCTTATCCGACTTTCGGATTCCGTAGCTCAGCCCAATACCGAGTATTTCATCTGGCCTGAAACAGCTATCCCTACCGGCGTAGATGAAGACCGCATACGTAGCAATGCTGATTTTATAACGGCTCAGGAATTCCTTGAAAAATATAAAAACGGAACATTAGTTACCGGCCTGGAAAGCGTAAAATTCTATCAGGACAAACAAACTTTATCCGCAAGGAAGTATGACAACAGCACTTATGTTGATGTTTTCAATGCTGCAGTACAGATAGAGAACTCAGCCAACGTACAATTTTACCATAAATCAAAACTGGTACCCGGTGTAGAAAAGATGCCATTCCCGGCAGCATTATCAGTATTAGGACCTGTCTTTGAAGGTTTCGGCGGTACAGTAGGTGGTTACGGATGGCAAAAAGAACCGGGCGTATTTTTTGCTTATAGCGGTACAGGAGTAGCTCCGGTAATTTGCTATGAATCTATATGGGGTGAATGGATTGCAAGATCAGTTAAAAATGGGGCTCAGTTCATCGCTGTGATCACCAATGACGGCTGGTGGGGCAACACCTCAGGCAAAGACCAACACTTGTTATACGCCAAATTACGGGCGATTGAAACTCGTCGTTATGTAGTACGTTCGGCGAATACAGGAATCTCCTGTTTCATCAACCAAAAGGGAGATGTGATCAAACAAGCGGACTGGTGGACCAGAACTGCATTAAAAGCCGACATCAACTTAAACGATGAGCTGACAACCTATGTTAAAACAGGCGACATCATCGCTAAGTTTTTATGCATAACAGCCTTCCTGCTCGCTTTAATTATCCCTTACAGGAAATGGATTAAAAAGAGCGCTTAAGAGCGTTTAAAAGCGCTCAAGATTTTTTTTTAAGAAAGATACTTACCAACTATCGGCATTCTACGCCCCATACCAAAAGCCTTAGGCGATACGCGTAAGATTGGAGGGGTTTGGTAACGCTTAAACTCGGCATTGTTTACCAGTTTAATGATCCGTCTAACCAGAGCCTCATCAAAGCCTTGTGCAATAATGGCCGATGAGCTTTGTTTTAATTCGATATACTGGTATAATATGCTATCAAGGATATCATAATCAGGCAATGAATCAGAATCCTTCTGTCCGGGTCTCAACTCGGCAGAAGGCGGTTTAACAATAGAGTTTTCAGGAATCACTATACCATCCTTATTGATATAATGAGCTAACTGGTAAACCTGATTTTTATAAACATCTCCAATTACACCTATAGCCCCACACATATCACCATACAAGGTGCCATAACCTACCGCACACTCGCTTTTATTAGAAGTATTTAATAAAATATATCCGAATTTATTAGACATCGCCATCACGATAATTCCACGACAGCGGGCCTGTATATTTTCTTCGGTAAGGTTAAATGGTAAATCTTTAAAAGCAGGTGCCATCATGCTATCGAATGCATCAGCAGCCTCCTTTATAGGAATAATCTCATGTTTACAACCCATGTTGTTAACCAGATCCAGGGCGTCTTGTATCGAGTGATCTGAAGAATACTTAGAAGGCATCAAAACGGCCATCACATTTTCAGCACCTAAAGCGCGGCAAGCAAGTGCACACACAATGGCCGAATCAATCCCTCCTGAAAGGCCCAATACCGCTTTACTGAATCCGGATTTGGTAAAATAATCTTTAATACCCAATACCAGTGCTTCGTAAATCTGCTCTACATCCGGAACCGTCTGATGTTGAATAGGTGCATAACCTTTAATACTATTGTCTTCAAATTCGTAAATGCGCAAGTCTTCTTTAAAATACGGCATTTCGTCGATCAGGTTTCCTTTAGCATCAAATGCCAGCGAGCCACCATCAAAAACAATCTCGGTTTGTGCACCGACCTGGTTCACATATAATAAGGGTAAATTGTATTGTTTCGCATTATTAGAAAGCACTGAAACGCGTTCATCATCGTGCAGGTAAGAGAATGGCGATGCAGCAATATTAATCATCAATTCAGGCTGTTCTTTGGCCAACTCATCCATTGGTGAAGATATATACAGTGGATTATTGTTGATGTTCCACAGATCTTCACAGATGGTAACGGCAATTTTAACACCTTTGAAATCTACGCAGGCAAATTCCCTGGCAGGCTCAAAATAACGGTATTCATCAAACACATCATAATTAGGCAACAGGGCCTTCTTAATTACATTTTTCACCTGCCCATCCGCTATAAAATAAGCAGCATTGTATAAATCTTTACCGGCAAGCACTTCATTTTTAACAGGCAAACCAACAATACAGGCAATGTCTTTACAATGCGTTGCAATTTGCTGAGCCGCCTTTTCGCAAAGGTCAATGAACTCCTCAAACTCCAGAAAATCGCGTGGCGGATACCCACATATCGCAAGTTCAGCAAATACAACCAGATCTGCACCTTTGGCTTTGGCCAGTTCAATGTGCTCGATGATTTTATTCGTGTTGTGTTCGAAATTGCCAATATGATAGTTGAGCTGTGCTAATGCGATGTTCATTGGATAAATATATGTATGTGGGTTTATAATTAAATCGCGGCTTAAACTTTAAAAGAAAACGCCGAAATTAATGCCAAGATAATGATTACGTACATTAGAATTATTATTCTTCGTAATATCTGTAAAGCCATTGTTATAGGTTAAACCACCAAAAATGCTGGTATTCCCTGCAATGTCAAACTCACCACCCGCTCCTAATATTAAACCTGCTCTGTAAAATGTAACTCCGGCATCTGCATCTATGATATCAGGGCGGCCGCTCGACTTGGTGTCCAGTTTATCTCCCAACTTGAAGTCGTTAGAAAGACCAAACTGTCCATACCAGCGTACATCACCAATTTTAGTTGTTTTAAGTTTAACAGTCACTGGAATTTCAAGATATTGAAGTTTGTACTTATACTGATTAGTCCCTTGTACTGGTACAGCGCCTGCCCCATTTTCTGTAAAAGCCTCTGTACTTCTTCCGTTTATGGTAGTGATGGTAAGCCCTGTGGCGAAACTATAGTTTTCAGCAAAATTGAAGTCCCCCAGTAATCCGTAAGAAAATCCGAGTGAAACGCCATTGCTTTTACCAACTTTCGGTTTTACCCAGCCAATAGTAGGGTGTGCAGTCAGACCTAACCTAAAAGTATAATCGGGAATTGCGGGCATCTGAGCGAAGAGATTCGCAGTTAAAAAGAATAACAGAAAGCTTATAAAAGTTTTTTTCATTGGATAAATTTGTTTTTAATGAACCTTATGGTTTCATTATATCTATATCTTTGTTTCTAATGAACTATAACGTAAAATTCAGCCAAAGCTATCTATTTTTTCTGTTTATATTAACTTTTCTTTCCTGCAAGCAAGGGACCAAACCTGATGTAAGCAACATAAAACTAGACGTAAAAATTGAACGTTTTGACCAGGAGCTGTATAACAGCAAATCCAAAGACCTTAAACAAACGGATGTTCTGCTTCAAAAAAAATACGGTGCATTTTACGACGATTATGTACATCGTATGGTGGGCAACTATAGTTACAGCAATGAAGAAATATTAGCTACCTTATTTAAAGACAAGGCCTTCTACGACCTAAACAAAGAGGTGGACAGTGTTTTTCCTAACCTCACACCTGTGGAGACAGACCTCACACAAACTTTTAAATACATTAAACATTATTACCCTAATGCCAGGGTTCCTCAGTTTATTGCTTTTATGTCGGGATTTTCCGTACAAACGCCTATTGGCGATCAGTATATGGGCATAGGTTTAGACATGTTTTTAGGGAAAAACAGCCAATTTTACCGGGCAATTGTTGAAAGCGTTCCGCTTTATTTGTCGCGACGCTTTACGCCACAATACATCGTTCCAAGGGTTACCGAAACTTATGCCCGGGAAGAGCTTTTTGCAGAGCGTGATGAAGACAGAACGCTACTGGCAAAAATGATACACAATGGAAAAATACTATATTTTATGGACCAGGTTTTGGCCGATGAAGTGCCCGACTCTGTTAAAATTGGCTATACCACAAAACAGCTCGACTGGTGTAAAGCATTTGAAGGAGACATCTGGGCTTACTACTTACAAAGTAATCTCTTATTCGAAACAGACTATCAGAAAATACAGGTGCTATTAAGTGAAGGTCCATTTACACCCGGATTGGGAGAAAGAAATGAATCCGCACCAAAATTAGGTGTATGGACAGGTTGGCAAATCGTGAAAAAATATATGCAGGAAAATAAGAACATCACTTTACAACAGCTAATGGCTGAAAAGGATGCTCAAAAAATACTACAGGCTTCTAAGTACAAACCAAAGTAAGCGGAACCAATTCCTCTCCTACCAGCACAGGTATCGCCTCACAAATATCCAGCTGCAGACAGAACTTTACATCTTCTTCGATGTTCAGTTCGGCCAAACGATGGCTATGTGAAGATTTATGCAGGTAACTTCTCAGATCGTCTTTAGCCAGTAAATAGATATCTTCGGCAGCAACGCATGAATCACAAAAATGCGTAAAATCTTTGCGGAGTTCGTTTACAACCGCACCGGCAAACAGGGTATCTTCCAGATTGAATTTATCTTTCCATCCGGCACAAAGCAACAAAACATCACGTTTCTGCATCCTAAGCCAGTTACAAAGTGCCTTTAAATTCAGAAATGAACCGATAACTACCTGAGCAGCCTGAGCGTTAGCCATGTGCAGCGCCTTGGTTCCGTTTGTCGTCGTTAATACGATTGTCCTTCCTTTTACCTTCTCCCTGCTATAGGAAAATGGAGAGTTGCCAAAGTCATAGCCTTCAACAACTTCTCCATTTCGCTCTGCTGCAAGCAAAAACCCTTTATCTGCATAGTTCAAACAATCTTCTACCTGGGAAACAGGAATAATCGCATTTGCACCATTATCAATGCCATACACCATAGACGATGTTGCCCTTAATATGTCAATAACAACTACAACACTTTCTTTAGTGTCGTACAGATTTAATAATGCGGGCGTTAAACAAACTTCTATGCTTTTTTTATTTTGCATTGGTAGTCGATTGGTAATTTAGAGGAGGGTTTATGAATACTATTATTTATAAAAAGGGAACTTAACTACTTTAGCCCTGATTTTATTGTTACGGATATTGATGAAGATTTCAGTTCCTTCTTTGGCCAAAGCTTTATCAATATATCCCATACCAATTGCTTTTTGCAATGATGGAGATTGCGTACCAGAAGTAACTTTACCAATCACATTTCCTTCAGCATCTACGATTTCATAATCATGACGAGGGATACCTCTGTCGATCATTTCAAATCCGATCAGCTTGCGTGGTACACCAGCTTCTTTTTCCGCTAATAAGGCCTCAGAATTGGTAAACACTTTAGAGAATTTAGTAATCCAGCCTAATCCTGCTGCTATAGGAGAAGTCGTATCATCAATGTCATTTCCATATAAACAGAAACCCATTTCCAAACGTAAGGTATCTCTTGCACCTAAACCAATTGGCTTAATATTGAAAGGTTTACCTGCTTCAAAAATAGCATCCCAGATTACATCAGCATGCTCATTGTCGAAATAAATTTCAAAACCACCAGCACCTGTATATCCTGTTGCAGAGATTACTACATTCTCAATATCTGCAAATGTACCTTTTACGAAATTGTAATATTCCATCGAAGCCAGATCAACCTCAGTTAAGCTCTGTAATGCTTCTGCTGCTTTAGGACCTTGAATGGCTAACAAAGAAGTTTTGTCAGATATATTGTGCATTTCTACACCTTTGGTATTGTATTTCTGGATCCAGTTCCAGTCTTTCTCTATGTTCGAGGCATTAACTACCAACATATAAGTTAACTCATCAATGCGGTAAACCAATAAATCATCCACAATACCACCATCTTCATTTGGCAGACAGGAGTACTGAATTTTACCATCATATAATTTTGATGCGTCGTTGCTGGTTACACGTTGGATTAAATCCAAAGCATTTTCACCTTTTATGATGAACTCACCCATGTGGCTAACATCAAAAACGCCCACGCTTGTTCTTACTGTAGCGTGTTCTGCGTTTATGCCTTCGTATTGTACGGGCATGTTGTATCCAGCGAAAGGAACCATTTTGGCGCCCAATGAAATGTGTTTATCGGTTAGTGCGGTATTCTTCATACGGTTTAATATTCTATAAAACGTGGCAAAGGTATATAAATTTAGGCACTAATTAATTTTTGATAGACTTTCAACATTCTTTCTGAAATAACATTGATATCGTGGTCTCTTTCTACTGTTTTCCGGGCGTTCCGGCCTATTTCGAGCCACTTTTTGGGGTTAGTGATGCATTGCAGAATTGACCTGTAAAATTCATCAGCAGTATTCGCAATCAATATATCTTTACCATGCTGGCATTTGATACCTTCGGCAGCCATGCTGGTCGCAATAATGCACTTGCTCATGGCCATCCCTTCGATAATCTTAACCCGCATCCCACTGCCTGATAACAATGGAACTATCATGATAGATTTAGAATTTATAAACTCCACTGCATCAAACACCTCGCCTTCAACCACTACATTTTCTGAATCGTATTCAAAAAACTCACGCGGCATATTCTTTCCGGCAATGTAAAAGCGAAGCTCACTATTTAATTTTTCAATATCCGGCCATATTTCATCCAGGAACCACTCCAGCCCTTCTTTATTCGGCAGCCAGTCCATGGCACCAAGGTGAAACAGCGTAGGGAAACTGGTCTTGGCCGGATCCGTAATGTATTTTTCGAAATCGAGTGCTACAGGGAAAACCTCCATAGCCGTCTCGCAACCTAACCTTAGAATGCTTTGCCGATCGGGTTCACTGATGGCAAACACCTGATCAAAACGGTTGATCTGTTCCGTCTCATAATGCTTTAAACGCCGTGCTAAAAACTCCAGATATGTTCTTCTTGGAGTAAAACGCTCACGCAAGGCTAAACGCTCCCATACATCATACTCAATATTGTGTGCCCGGTAAATCACTTTCGCATTACTATTGGCCTTCACAATATCCAGATAAGGCACAACAAAAAGCCCTTCGAACTGTATGATGTCGAACTCCGTTTCTTTTAAAATATCCTCGAGCAAACGTCCTGCATCCTCATCAAAGTACCTGGAAACATTATACGATTGATTGGAAAAAACATTGAGCAGTGCACCCCATACGTTTACGTCAGTATCGAGGTTGAAGGAATGAAATTTTATACTGTCAAAAACAGAATCATAAATATCATCTACATCAACACTGTACTTTCTCGGATTGATACTGAACAAAGTAATATCTACCCCAAGCTTTAGCAGGCCTTTGATAGTATTGTAAACCACTATCGGATACCCACTATTGGGTGGAAACGGAACTCTGTTTGTCAGGATCAGTGTTTTCACAATTACGTGAAAATACTAATTATCCTTCGATTTCGGAAAATAGATTAAGTTGTGGATCACTTATATTGAAAGTTTTACGGTGATATGGCGATAAACCATGCTCAATTGCCGCTGTCCGGTGAACGACTGTTGGATAGCCCTTATTCTGTTGCCACTGATAAAGAGGATATTCCCCCGATATCCGCGCCATAAATTCATCCCTGTGTGTCTTGGCCAATATGGAAGCGGCAGCGATATTTAAATATTTACCGTCCCCCTTAACAATACAGGCATGCGGAATATCCGCATACTTTTTAAAACGGTTACCATCAATACTCAGGTACTGAGGTTTAACATGTAGCTTTTCTATCGCCCGGTGCATGGCTAAAAAAGAAGCATTAAGGATATTAATTTTATCAATTTCGATGTTATCAACCTCAGCAACCGCCCATGCAATGGCCTCCTTCTCTATGATTACCCTCAGCTCATTTCGTTGCTGATGGTTCAATTGCTTCGAGTCGGTGAGTATGCCGGCAACAAAATCAGGCGGTAAAATTACGGCAGCGGCAAATACCGGTCCCGCTAAACAACCTCTACCCGCTTCATCACATCCGGCTTCTAATAATTCTTGCTGATAACAGTTCAATAACATATTTTACAAAGTTAATAAATTAGAAAGCTACACAGATATATTCTGTGACTTAACATCAAAAGCATCACGCAAGCCAATAGCCAGCAAATTAAATGCGTATACGGTCAGCATGATGGCCAGGCCCGGGAAAAGCGCCAAATAAGCGGCATCCATGATGATGTACCCATAATGTTCCTTAATCATGCTGCCCCAGCTCGGCATGGGCGGCTGTGCCCCAAAACCTAAAAAGCTCAATCCGGTTTCGAGCAAAATGGCAGAAGCGAAATTTGCCGATGCCACAACCAATATTGGTCCGGCGATATTGGGCAGAATGTGTTTGATGATCGTTCTTGAAGTAGAAAACCCCAGTGCCTTTGAAGCCTCCACAAATTCAACTTCCTTTAGGGCCATAACCTGCCCGCGAACCAAACGCGCCACATCAACCCAGGTAGACAAGCCCACTGCAATAAATATCTGCCAGAAGCCCTTACCGAGGGCAAAAGAAATAGCAATAACCAATAATAACGAAGGTAATGACCAGATCACATTCATGAACCAGCTGATGGCCGCATCGGTTTTCCCACCAAAATAACCGGCAAGAGCACCCAGACAAACGCCGATAAATAAAGAGATCAGCACAGCCATGAGGCCTACCGATAACGATACGCGGATTCCTATAATCAACCGGCTCAATAAATCACGACCGTAAGTATCAGTCCCCAACCAAAAGGTTTGTCGATACTGCTGATCAGACGATATGAAGGGGTATACCGACTCTTCAGCCTGTTCATCATCACCAATGTATTCCCTTACATAAACCTTATTTCCCTCCGTACGATATGAAGTAATAGGAATACTTTTAAAATCAGATTCCTGACCGAAAAGCATGCGCTCCAGGAAATTTACCTTTTTAATATTATCCTTCTTGCTGATGATTAAAAAATCGAAAGTTCTGCCCGGTTTCTTATTGCTCAGTTGCAGGTGCATGGTATTGGCATAAGGGGTTTTATCGGGCGTAATCAAATAACCCAGAATCCCCATGATACTCATTAGCAAAATGAACAGCAGTCCCCCGAAAGCCATTTTATTTTTCTTAAAACGCTTCCAAATCTTGCCTGAAGGACTGTCGTGTTGCTCCATTATTTTACCATTCTGTCTTTCCAGTTATACTTCCCACTATTCCCAGCGATACCAATGTATACGATATACAAGATATGCATCACATTTAAAACCGGCAACATCACCAGCAGATTCTTTCTCCTGGCAAATGAAGTTACATCGTACAAAAAGGCAAATTCAACAATCATTTTAGCCAGTAACTGAACCAGGGCCAACTTAAAATAAAACCCGATAAATAAACCCAGACCAACATTGACCAGGATACTCAGGTTAAACAACCAGACGCATACGCCCAATACAATGATCGATTTATTCTTATACCTGGTACTTTTAGAAGCCCAGCGTTTCCTTTGCTGAATGAATTCCTTTAAAGTCGCTTTAGGATGGGTATAAACCACCGCATCTTCGTTCTTCAAAAAACCGATATTTCCTTCATATCGTGCTGCCATTTTATGCAACAGCAGTTCGTCATCACCAGAAGCCAGGTCGTCAATCCCTTTAAAACCGTCAACCTCATAAAATGCGTCGCGCTCGTAAGCCAGGTTAGCACCATTACAGGTAGAAGGCTTTTTATTACCTATCGTTGAAGCGCCAAGGCCTATTAAATATAAAAACTCAAGGGTTTGTGCCCGCTCAAAAAAACTCTTCTCCTCAAAATAACTAACCGGAGAAGAAATCATCTTATATTTTTTCTCTTCGTAAAAGCTGACAATGGTTTTAAGCCAGTTGGGCCCCATCCGGCAATCAGCATCAGTAGTAATAATCAAAGATCCACCAGCCCCGGCGATTGCGGTTTGTATCGCCTTTTTTTTATATGAATTGAGTGCCCGATCCTCATTCAACTTAATCAGCTTTACCCCTCTTGATGAATAGGAGCCGATAATTTCTGCAGTCTGATCAGTAGAGTGGTCGTCGATAAAGATGATTTCCGTTAACTGCTTGTCGTAATGCTGAGCCAGCAGGTCTTCTATGGTTTTGGAGATATTTTCTGCCTCATTACGTGCGGCAACCAGGATAGAGACTTTAGTCGTTAACACCGCATCCTTCGGTTTAAAAAACACCAGTTTATGCCAGCCCCTGATAAAGCCAATCACAACCACTACATACAATACCGTTAAAAAAGATGAGGTATAACTAATTACGCTGAGTACTTCCAAAAAAATTAAGTTTAAACACAAAATAAGAGCCTAATATAGCAGGAATTATAATATTTATGAGCCAAATACTTGCTGTACATGCTATAACGGCTACATCATGGCTGGTTACAAAACTAAAAAAATAAGAGGCAGTAACGCTCCTTACCCCAATATCAAAAAGATCGAGAGAAGGCAAGGTCGACTGCACAAAGAACAATATACTCACCATCATTAAAATATCCAGGTAATGAATCTCAGGGATCAACCAAAAGAAGAGGATAAAATACTGTGAGCTGAACACCACATAGCGACCCAGACAAAACAGCAGGATATTTAAAAGCTCCTTTTTGCTGTACCGGGCCAAAATGCTGTAGAATTTCTTGTACTTACGGGTAAAGCGCATGGAAAGCAAAATGCCGTTAAGCCAGCGGATATTAAAGTAAAAGATAATAAAGAAGACGCAGAACATGGCCGACAAAGCAAACAATGCGTAAAGGACGCGGTAATCCATAGGCACGAAGCGATAAATAAATATACTTACTGCTATGGCGCCAAAAACATTGGTGAGTACCATCTGACCAATATTCCCGACAGCCATGGCTACTACGCCAATGATCCTGCGCTTGGGCGACAGGAAAAACACCCTTCCTCCGTATTCACCAATACGGTTAGGCGTAAATACAGCCCAGGTTAAACCACAAAAAACAGATTCAATGGCTCTCCACAAACTAATCCGCTCCACCCGGGCAATTAATCTTTTCCACTTCAACGCTTCAAGTCCCCAGTTGAGCAGCATCAGCAAACAAACCGTACCCATTACCAGAATAATCTGCTGCTGAGGAACCTTTTCCAAAAGCTGCTTAAATACAGTTAAATTCTCATTGGAAGATAGTTTCCTGTATACAAACCAAAATGCAACGACTACAATTGCGGTTTTAAGAATATATGATAGTACCTTTTTATAATTGGATGTCAACTTTTTTACTTTTACTCTCTGCAAATATGCTTAATATTGTTCTATGTTGGCTGAAAAAAAGGAAAGGGTGATTATGGGTATAGATCCGGGTACCGCCATTATGGGGTACGGGGTTATACTGGAGAAAGGAAGTAAAATTGAATTGATCACCATGGGGGTTGTCCGCATGGACCATCTGGACGATCATTTTTTAAAGCTACAACGCATATTCGAAAAGACTATACATCTACTCGACGAATATAAACCGGATACAGTAGCGCTTGAAGCGCCATTTTATGGAAAAAATATACAGGTGATGCTAAAACTTGGCCGTGCTCAGGGGATTGCAATGGCGGCCGCGCTGTCGCGAAATATTCCCATCAATGAATATGCACCAAGAAAGATCAAACAATCCATCACAGGCAATGGAAGCGCCGGAAAAGAGCAGGTTGCCGCTATGCTGCAAAGGTTATTGAATTTTAAGGAAACACCGGAATTTTTAGATGCTACGGATGGACTTGCAGTGGCCGTATGCCATTCCTTTCAGAAAATATCAACTGGTGGTAAAGGGAAAACCTACTCTGGTTGGGAATCCTTTGTTACTGATAACAAAAAACGAGTTAAATAAAATCTGGAATTCTATAAATCGGTTTACGCCAAAACTCTTTGTTAAAAGCATCAACGTAAACCGATCATCATTCCTAGGAGCTCAACTGAGCCTTTCTCTGTTTCCTATAATACCGGAAAGCGAAATACCCAACTGCGATCAGTAAAAGTATCGACCAGATGTTTAAAAGGAATAAGATAAATTCTTTAAAGATAAACCAGCCACTCTGCAGATTGATAACTACACGTTGAAAAAAGGGCGGGCGGTAATCAGAAAGGTTATCATTTCCAACTACAATTTGTTTTACGGTATGGTCCTGATAGAAGTTCAGTGTAACGTCGCTATATTGAACCCTGCTGTCTATGGACATATTTTTCATTTTCTGATCTACATATTCATCTTTCAGCGCCAGGCTTTTACTCACATCCTTCGAAGCTATGACTTCCTTCTTTTTACCGGCTTTCTTTTCTATTAAAGCTACGGCTTCGGCCCTGTTGATACTCTTTAATTCGCTGGTAAGGTAACTCAGGCTCTGATCA
This sequence comes from Pedobacter nyackensis, assembly GCF_900176505.1. Classification (GTDB taxonomy): domain Bacteria; phylum Bacteroidota; class Bacteroidia; order Sphingobacteriales; family Sphingobacteriaceae; genus Pedobacter; species Pedobacter nyackensis. The sequence goes on from NZ_FWYB01000002.1 coordinate 326,101, forward strand.
TCGAACTTCAGCGATTGCTGGTCTACAAAAACGGCCATTCTTGCTACCTGATTTGTAAAATCGTCCAACCTTTCCGAAGGAACTCGGGCTACAATCACCCCTTCTGTGCGATAAGCTGTAAGTTCAAGCAGCGAATCTGTACTATACTTAACCTTTTCTGTGTTCTGGATATTGCTATTGATAGAAACTTCCCCTATGGCGCCCCCTTCTGCTTTTAATAGGACTGAAATTTTTTCTTTGGTACTTTGAACGTCCTTAACCCTAAACTTCATATCTGCCGTCTTGATGATCTTGGATTCCATTATGGTATCTCCATTTTCAATTTTTTCGAGAAGCTCTGCTGAAGACCCTGTATGCTCGCCTTTGTTGCAGCCGAAAGCCGCTATTGTGAATACACAATAGATTAAATATTTTTTCATAGTATTAAAGGTTGTAAGTTTTACTATTAATACCAGAGATGAGAATAAGTAACCTTCTAATATTTTCGATAACAGAAATATTACAAAAAAAAATCCCCATCGGCTTTAACCAATGGGGACTATATAATTGATAGCTACTAAAATTAAGCAGCTAATATTTTAAATACACCTTTACAAGCGATAATTGATCCTAAGAATAAGATAGCCCATGAAACAACTGAAAGTGTCATTGAATCACCAGCAAAACGAAGGTAAACACCTAACATAGTAATTAGGATTCCTACTACCATCAATTTATAAATTGATAGCTCGTTAGCTCTTTTCATGCTTTCTGTATTGTGTTTTGGTGTCTGTTCCATGCTATTTCTATTTATGGCACAAAAATAATATTAATTACCTAAAAAACAGTATAAATTTTACCTTATCTCAACTTATGGATTATCTTTAGTTACTGCATCCTAATAAAAAACATCATCAAATGAAAACAATCTATTTAATACTCTTAACAACGTTCAGCATTGTCTATAGCTATGCCCAATCTCCCCGCTCTTTTAACAGCCAGCTGGAATCCGTTACAGTTTACAGTTTTGGGGCAGAGCTCAACCACAAAGTAAAGGTCAGCCTTCCTGTAGGCACGAGCGAAATCATCCTGAACAATATGGCCAACGCCATTGATGAAAGCAGCATTCAAGTAGGTGTTCCATCGAATGTAACCATTTTATCCACCAGTTTTTCCAGGGATTTCTTAAAAAACGAGAACAAAAGTCCGGCTTATATCAAGGTAGAGGACAGCTTACAAATCGTAAAGCGAGAATTGAATAAGGTACAAAACAAGCGGGTGGTAGAAGAGAACCTACTTGTATTGCTGGATAAAAATCAGGCCATTGGCGGTGTGAATACCGGGGTAAATGTTGCGGAGCTGATGAAAGTCGCCGATTATTATAAAAGCAAGCAACTGGAATTAAGGAACAACATTTACAGCTTGAAAGAGGCTGAGGAAGTTCAGCAAAAAAGAATTGCCAGAATGCAACAGCAATTACAGGAATTGAGTCATGATAAAACCGGCACTACCGGTCAGATTATATTACAGGTGATGGCTACAGCAGCCGGTACAGCAGATTTTAACGTCAGTTACCTGAGTCCAAATGCGGCCTGGATTGCTTTTTACGACTTACGTGCTGAAAACACTTCATCCCCGTTGAAAATTGTTTATAAAGCCAATGTGACCCAATCTACCGGGCTCGACTGGAAGAAAGTGAAGCTCAGCCTTTCTACAGGAAACCCATCTCAAAATGGAACAGCACCTTTACTGTCTGCCTGGTTCCTGCAATTTGGAGATCCTCAATATGCTTACCTCAATAAGAAGCAGGTCTATCAAAACCGAATTCAATCGATGGGCGCGCCAGCACCGATGAAAGCTGAGGCAAAATTATCAGAGGTTGTCGTCCTCGGCAGTGCGCTTCAGGGTCAGGCTGGAGGAATAGCCATGACACAGAATGAAAACATGTTAAATGCATCCTTTGACATTGAGATCCCTTACGATATCGCTTCCAACAGCAAACCACATAGCGTTACACTGAAAGAATTCAGTCAGCCTGCCAATTTCAAATACTATAGTGTTCCTAAAGTTGACGGTGACGCATTCCTAATGGCGGAGATCACGAATTACGACAAACTGAACCTCTTACCCGGCGAAGCGAATATCATCTTTGAGAACAGTTATGTGGGCAAATCCTTTATCAACCCCAATGCAACCACAGATACTTTGAACCTAAGCATGGGGAGAGATAAAAAAATCACGATTAAAAGGGAAAAAGTAGCCGAGCAAACGGGCACCAAATTTATCGGAAACAGCAAAAAGCAAACCTTCACTTACGAAATCCGCCTGCGTAACGGAAAGAAAGAAGCAGTCGATTTAATGCTTAAAGACCAATATCCGGTATCGACGGATAAAGATATGGAAATAGAGCTTTTAAATGCTGGTGGCGCCACAGTAAACAAGGAAACAGGTGTATTGACCTGGAAACTGAACCTGAAACCGGGAGCTACCGAAACGATCCGGATCAGCTATTCGGTAAAATATCCCAAGGATAAAAACATCCTCAACCTATTTTAGGACGGGATACGCTAATAAAAAAAGCCCTTATCAAAATTGATAAGGGCTCTCTATATGTTTTATTTATTCTTTTTAACCGTTCAATGCTGCAGCACCACTTACAATCTCTGTAAGCTCTGTAGTAATCGCAGCCTGACGTGCCTGGTTGTAAGAAAGCTTTAAAGCTTTCAACAAATCACCAGCATTCTCAGTTGCTTTATCCATTGAAGTCATACGTGCTCCGTGTTCAGAAGCATGCGAATCTAATACAGCTTTGAACAACTGAATTTTGATTGATTTCGGGATCAACTGTTCAACGATCTCATTTTGAGAAGGCTCAAGAATATAATCGATATTTGAAGCTGTTACCGCTGTAGTATCTTCTTCAGATTTAGGTAAAGGCAACAACTGCTCAGTCGTTAAAATTTGAACAGCAGCATTTTTAAACCTGTTGTATACCAACTCCACTTTATCAAAATCACCTTTAGCAAAACCGGCCATAATGGCATCAGTAATTTTGGTTACATTTTCAAAAGTAAGTGCTGAATAGATCTCGTTATTATTGCCAATAACATTGTAATTGCGTTTCTCATAAAAATCCTGAGACTTCTTACCTATGGCAACAATACTTACATTACCTCTTTTGTACTGTTCGCTGTACTTCTCGGCAATTAAGTTGTTGGTAGCCTTAATTACGTTCATGTTGAACGCACCAGCTAAACCACGGTTAGAAGAAACTACTACAATTAAAACCTTATTAGGCTCACGCTCTTGTGTAAAAGGTGACGATGAACCTTCTAAGCTGCCTGAAAGGTTTCCAAGGATCTCTTTCAGCTTAGTAGCATAGGGACGTAATTGTATAATAGCATTGGTAGCACGCTTCAATTTAGCAGCCGAAACCATTTTCATGGCCTTGGTGATCTGCTGTGTAGATTGCACTGATGCTATACGAATTCTTACTTCTTTTAAATTAGCCATTTTTTTGTCAATGTATTATCTTGGTATCTGGTAGTAAGTATTTGGTATCAGACAAGATTTTCTTAGCTGATACCAACACTTGCATCTTATTAGTATTTACTTGAAAGCTCTTTTGCAACAGTTTCCAATACACTTGTAATTGAATCATCAAATTTACCAGCTTTTAAAGCTTTTAAAGTCTCAGGATGACGCAATTCCAACTGCTGTAAATATTCAGCTTCAAATTCCCTTACTTTATTTACAGGAACTGAACGCATTAAGTTTTTAGTACCGATGTAGATGATCGCAACTTGTTTCTCAACAGTCACAGGTGAGAACTGACCTTGCTTAAGGATCTCTACGTTACGTGCACCTTTATCCAATACTGATTTAGTAGCAGCATCAAGGTCAGAACCGAATTTAGAGAAAGCCTCTAACTCGCGGTATTGAGCCTGATCTAATTTCAAGGTACCGGCAACTTTCTTCATCGACTTGATCTGAGCATTACCACCTACACGTGATACCGAGATACCTACGTTAATAGCCGGACGAATACCCGCGTTAAACAAGTTAGATTCTAAGAAGATCTGTCCGTCAGTAATTGAAATTACGTTAGTAGGGATATAAGCAGAAACGTCACCAGCCTGAGTTTCGATAATCGGAAGTGCAGTTAATGAACCACCACCTTTAACGATACCTTTTAATGACTCAGGAAGGTCATTCATTGCTTGTGCAATCTCATCATTTGAGTTGATCTTAGCAGCACGCTCTAACAAACGACTGTGTAGATAAAACACGTCACCTGGATAAGCCTCACGACCCGGTGGACGACGTAATAATAGAGACACCTCACGGTAAGCTACTGCTTGTTTAGACAAATCATCATAAACGATCAATGCTGGTCTTCCAGTATCACGGAAGAACTCACCGATAGCAGCACCAGAGAATGGCGCGTAAAATTGTAATGGAGCTGGCTCAGCTGCAGAAGCTGCAACAACTACAGTATAAGGCATTGCACCGTTTTCCTCTAAAGTACGAACGATGTTAGCTACTGTACTTGCTTTCTGACCACAAGCTACATATATACAGTAAACAGGGTTACCTGCTTCGTAAAATTCTTTTTGGTTGATGATGGTATCGATACAAACCGCAGTTTTACCAATCTGACGATCACCGATAACCAACTCACGCTGACCACGGCCGATTGGAATCATACCGTCAATCGCTTTGATACCAGTTTGTAATGGCTCAGTAACTGGCTGACGATAGATAACACCAGGAGCTTTACGCTCGATTGGCATCTCATAAGTCTCACCAATGATTGGTCCTTTACCGTCGATAGGCTCACCCATAGTGTTTACTACACGGCCCAACATACCTTCACCAACTTTGATAGAGGCGATTTTCTTAGTACGTTTAATTGTATCACCTTCTTTGATTTTGTCAGATGGGCCCAATAGAACCACACCAACGTTATCTTCTTCAAGGTTTAAAACAATTCCTTGCAAGCCTGTTTCAAATTCAACTAACTCGCCCGATTGAACTTTAGTTAAACCATAAACACGGGCAATACCATCGCCCACTTGCAATACGGTACCAACTTCTTCAAGTTCTGCTTCTGATTTGAAGCCCGCCAATTGCTGCCTGATAATTGCCGATACTTCGTCTGGTCTTACCTCTACCATAATTTTATATTATTTCTTTTGTAAATTCAGTATTTGTTATCTGTTATTTCACTCCTGTGCATTCAAGCGCTCGCTTAAACTATACCCAGAGCAAGTTCTTTTTTAAGTTTATTTAAAGCGCTGCCAATACTTGCATCAAACTGCTTGTCGCCAACCTTTAAAACAAAACCACCAATTAAGTCTGCATTAACTTTCTCATTAAGTACAACCTGATTGGCACCAATTTCTTTTTTCACTATTGCTTCGATCTCAGCGCGGCTTTCAGCAGTAAGTTCAGTAGCTGAAGTTACATTAGCAGTTACAATACCTTTAATAGCATTGTACTGAGCAATAAAAGCTTTTGCGGTATCAAATAGAATTGCAGAACGGCCTTTGTTTACCACCAACTTAAAAAACGCGCTGGTAACCTCATTCACCCTACCCACAAATAAATTATCCAGAATTCCTGCCTTTTTAGTCAAAGGAACAATGGGGTTCTTAAGGATCGCTTCCAGTTCAGGGTTTTCATCAACTACCTGCGCTAAAAGCACCATGTCATTCTTGATTTCCTCCAAAGCATTGCGCTCATTGGAAAGATCAATTAATGATTTGGCGTATCTCGATGCTGCTTTATTTTCTGACATTATTTCCGTTATATCTTGTTAATTAAACTATAAACTAGTTTAATTCAACGTCTTTTAAAAGGTTAGCCACTAAATCCTCTTGTTTAGTTTTATCTTGAAGCTGGTCACGCAATATACGCTCAGCGATCTCAAGTGATAAAGTCGAAACCTGATTTTTCAATTCAGCTAAAGCTGCTTTCTTTTGGTTTTCAATCTCAATCTTAGCTTTCTCAATTAATTTAGCACCTTCAGTATGCGCCTGAGTTTTTGCCTCATTAACAATGTTATCCTTTAATGTTTTAGCTTCTTTCAATAACAAATCACGTTCTGCACGGGCCTCTTTCATCAAGTCTTCGTTCTGAGCAGTTAAACGTGCCATTTCTTGTTTTGCTAATTCAGCTTTGTTTAAAGCCTCATCAATTGATTGCTCACGCTCTTTAATTGCTCCTAAAATAGGTTTCCAGGCAAATTTTGCCAATAAAAACATTAGCAATAAGAAGGCAATGGATTGAAAGATAACTAGGCCGAATTCAGGTAATAATAATTCCATCTGTATATGTATAAAATATTTTGTTCTTTTTTAACAATAAATGGTACCAGATATCGCTATCTGGTACCGTTTAATTTCTAGCCATTACCCATTAGGGCAACAACCACTGCGAAAAGCGCAACAGCTTCAACGAAGGCAGCAGCGATTAACATTGCAGTTTGGATTTTTGAGGCAGCTTCTGGTTGACGAGCAATACCGTCCATAGCTGAACCACCAATGCGTCCGATACCTAGACCAGCGCCAATCGCAGCTAATCCTGCACCAATTGCAGCAATACTTCCTGTAATCATGATTTTATATATTAATTGTTGTTAAAAAATAATTCTTATTAATGGTGTTCTTCAATTGCCATTCCGATAAACAGGGCCGACAAGATGGTAAATATAAACGCCTGGATAAATGCAACCAGTAGTTCGATAGCGCCAATGAATACCGCAAAAGCAATAGAAACCGGAGCAATATATAAGCTGTTAAATACAAACACAAGGCAGATTAACGACAACACCAAAATGTGTCCTGCAGTAATGTTAGCAAACAAACGAATCATTAAGGCAATAGGCTTGGTAAAGATACCGAACAACTCTACCGGAACCATAACGATATACATCCACCATGGTACATCAGGCATAAAGATGTGCTTCCAGTAATATTTATTACCGTTAAATACCGTCAGGCAAAACGTAGCCAATGCAAGAATCATTGTTACTGCGATGTTACCAGTTAAATTGGCACCACCTGGCAAGAATGGGACTAAACCCAACATGTTGTTAAACCAGATAAAGAAAAACACGGTTAACAAATACGGCATAAAGCGTTCGTATTTATGTCCTAAGTTCGGAATAGCGATGTCATCACGTACAAACAAGATGATCGGCTCCATCCAGGACTGAATTCCTTTTGGAGACTTACCTTTATTTGTTCTATATCCTTTAGCCACGCTAAGGAACACAACTAATAAAATGATGATAGAGATAAACAACGTACAAACGTTCTTAGTGATCGACAGATCCAGTGGACGTGCATTTGTTGCATGATGCTTTTCATCTAAAGTCACAAACTGACCATGATCATTAGCAACATCAGATGCGTAATAAATTTTCTCATGCATTTTCACAAAGCGTTGTCCATTACGCTCTACTACGACCTTAGCTTCGTCATCGCGAACAACTTTACCTTCTTCCACTGTAGTGAAATCAGCAGAGCTGAAACTTACAATACCAGCTTTGGTATACAAAATTATCGGAAGATCGATATACGTATGTCCGATAACATGCCAGCTATGAGAATCGGCAATGTGATGCAATGCAAATTTACCGATATCAAACTTCTTCTCAGCCTTAGTCTCGGCGTGAGTACTTTCTGTTGTCTGTAAACTGTCAACCTGGGCAAAAGCCGCCGGTGTAGCAGAAAAAAACGCTAAAAAAAGCGTAAAAACAACAATTAACCTATTAACTTTAAATTCAAAAACGTGGCTACAATCCATTTAGTCGCAGATTTTTACTATTTATTTTGGTGGCGCAAGTTACGTAACAAAGAGTATATTTCAAAGAAGCTGAACAATAAATATAAAGAAAAAAAATTCAGCACGAAAACCATCCCCTTTTCTTTGGTGTTTATGCTGTAAATCAGCACAAAAGCCATGGAGAAGATCATCTTCAGTGCAATAGACCCCATAATGGCCATTACGCCCACCTCAGGATTGCGTTTCATGCCCAAATCAGCCACTACATAAGCGATAAATGTAATACCGGCCAAAAAGCCAAATACCACCCAGAACTTGCCAGCCAGAACAGTTACACCGGGAAACATAGCAGGTAATAAATATGCGACGACACCAAGTACCGCCGTAAACAATAAATAAGAAAATGTAAATCTCGCTAAACTCAAATCAGTAATTTTTCACAAAAGTATATATTTAGCACCGCTTTAAGTAATCATTCCTTTTTATTTAGTTGTTTTACAACCTGGTACAAAGACAAAATAACCCCAAACAAGCTCAATATGGCCGTAAAAATAGGCGTCTTGCTATTTCTATATTCATCAATTTTATAACCTGCAAAAGCAAATACCCCAATAGTAGCCAGCATCTGGAAACCAATCGACGAGTATTTAGCGAAATTACTGAAGTCTTTTTTCTTCTCATTTGGGTCTGTCATCATAAACGCTTATATAAATAAAATAGGTTTTGTTAAGAAGTTAATGCTGAATAAAATACTTTTGTACATATATTATTGTTTATAAGCATTAAATCATCCTATCATTGAAAAATTACGCTGTTCGCAATTTAAAGATAATACTATTTAGTTTATGCGTTTGCATAATATACGCCTGCGGTTCACAAAAAGATAACGCAACCACGCGTAGCATGCAGAATTTAACTGCCCGCTACAATTATATCTACAATTCAAATGTAATCCTCAATACACACCAGCAGGAACTAGCAGAAAGCTATGTAGAAAATTATGATCAGATCCTGCCAGTCTATCTGGGCCCGGCAGTCGACGATAATTTTATAGCACAGGATGGTGCAGGATCTAAGTCAATAGACGAGGTAATCAAAAAAGCTCAGGTTATTATTCTTGAGAAAAACTACAGCAATTACCTGGATGACGCCTATATCCTACTCGGAAAAGCCCAGTTTTTTAAAGGAAACTATTTTAATGCCACCGAATATTTCGATTATACCACAAAAAACTACGCGAAAATCACCAAAAGCTATATCGAAGCTTTAAACTGGAAAGCACGGAGTCTAATGCAGGTAAAAAGGCTAACTGAAGCAAAACTGGTATTAGATACATTAGCGTATAACATTGCGGGGCTTAAAAAGAATACCTCGGAGCCTCTGGCTACTCTGGCCCAGATGTCTATTTACCAGCATAAATATGCGGAGGCCATTGATTATTTAAAGCAGGCCATCAAGACCAGTAATAACGGTCAACATAAAACAAGGTGGACATACATCCTGGCCCAGCTTTCAGAACAGCAGAAAAACTATAAAGAGGCTTTATTGAGTTACAGGAAAGTGGAGAAAAGCAATGCACCGTTCGAGATGTATTTCAATGCCAACCTTAACCGCATCAAACTAAACGCATTGCTTAGCGGCAAAAAAGTCAACAAGCAGGATGAACTGCTGGCCTTGTTAAAAGACGATAAAAACACCGATTACAACGATCAGGTATATTATCAGATTGCAGAAAGCCTCTCTGCTGACGGCGATTTTGATAAAGCGCAAAAATATTACCGCTTATCTATTCAGAAAAGCACCAAGAACCCATATCAAAAAGGACTGTCCTATTTAAAAATAGCTGATCTGAACTTTAAACAGCTACACGATTACCTCGTGGCCAAGCTATATTATGATAGTGCGGTAAATACATTACCGAAAACCTATCCGGGTTACGAAGTTATTCTTAAAAAGAACCAAAACCTCGAATACCTGACCCAGCGTTATCAGATTATTTCAAAAGAGGATACCCTACAAGCCATTGCCCGGTTACCTGAACAGGAACGACTGGCCAAAATTCAAGCCTTATTGAACCCAGTTGAAAAATCATTAGCACCAGGCCAGGGACAAGCACCCCCTGTTCCACCTGTATTTTATGAATCAGGTAATAACAAAGCACAGGTTTCAAAAACATTTTATTTCAGTAATGCTGCAGCCATTAGTACCGGTTACTCCGAGTTCAAGAAAAAATGGGGAAACAGAAAGCTTGAAAACAACTGGCGCCAAAGTATCCGCTCATCTGCACAAGCTACCACTCAGGAAATAGCCAATGTGATCAATAATGGGGATACAACGCATCTAAACCAAAACACAGCTGCGGCTACCGATAAAGATGCTGCCGTAAAAGCCTATGCCGGTTCCTTACCAACAAATCCGGAATTACTGGCCAGATCCAATCAAAAAATCATTGATGCCTATTACGAAATAGCCAGCTTCTACCTTCAGGAGCTTAACGATCCTGAAGAGGCTGAAGAAATATATCAGATTCTTCTAAACCGCTTCCCGGCCAACAACCAGTTAGCAGCAACCTATTACAGCTTATTCCTGATTGCTAAAAATAAAGATCAGGCCAGCGCAAACACTTACAAAAACAAGGTTTTAAAAGAATATCCAAACACGGTATACGCAAAAATCATTCTTGATCCTTCCTTCTCTTTAAAACAAACGGAATTGGAAACGGCCATCAACAAGCAATACAACGACATCTTTGATCAATACCAAAAGAAAGACTTTACAGGTGTAATCACACAGGTTAGCGAATCGCAAAAAGCAAATCAGGAAAACTATTTGTCGGCACAATACGCCTACTTAAAAGCGATTTCGACAGGAAGAACCGCTGATTTAAGCGCGCTAATAACGGAATTCAACACCATCGTTGTTGCTTACCCTGAAGACAAGCTGATCACTCCCTTGGTAAAAGAACACCTCGTTTATATTAACGCGCATCTGGCAGAGTTCCAGAACAGAAAAATTGCGCTCCCTGATTTTGATCCGGCCGACTCGCCTTTCAATACCCGTCAGGCAAGTACACCTGCTACCGATATACCGGTTAAACAGGCAGAACAAATTACCAAACAGGTAGAGCCGATTAAGGAAGCAGAAAAAGGAGTTCAGCAGGCAGAGGTAGTTCCTCCGGCAGCTGTTAATGCCGAGAAACCGTCAGCCAAGCCGGCTAAAGTTGAAAGCATTTTCAGCACGGCAACTTCTACAACTTATTATTATGTGGTTAATGTGGCAGATGCTGCTTTAACACTGAGTTCGTCGCGTTTTGGCATCGGACAATTCAACAGAGGAAATTATTCAGGAGCAAATCTGAAACACCAACTGAAAGAATTTGACAATGATCAGCTGATATATGTAGGGAACTTTAGTAATTTTGACGACGCGAAAACTTACGCAGAAGGCATTACGCCACAATTGAAACAGATTATGAAAGTCCCGGCTAACCTTTATACCGGCTTCATCATCAGTAAAGAAAACTTTGATAAATTGACCAGTAAAGATTTGATAAACAAATACCTGGAGTTTTATAAAAACAACTATTAAAATGAGTAAACAACTTTCGAAAGAAGATATAAGAAAGTACAATTTTAGGATATGGAAGCTATTAGCTGGCGGGATCGTAGTATTTGCACTCTTCATTGTAGCTATAGGATTTGGCGTATTTGGCACCCTTCCGTCTTTCAGAGATATAGAACACCCTAAAAGCAATCAGGCATCTGAAATCCTGTCGGACGATGGTAAAGTACTAGGAACTTACTTTGTACAAAACCGTTCAAACATCAGCTACCAGGAGATCTCCCCTAATGTGATCAACGCCCTGATTGCCACCGAAGACGTACGTTTCAAGGAACATTCAGGTATCGATTTCAAGCGTACCTTTACCATCTTTTTATATGCCATTGTAGGAAAGAAGCAAGGTGGTAGTACCATTACGCAACAACTGGCGCTGAACCTTTTCTCCGAAGAAGGCCGACAAAAAAACTTTGCCAAGCGCTTGCTGCAAAAATTCCAGGAATGGGTTATTGCTGTAAAATTAGAGCGTAATTATACCAAAGAAGAAATTCTGGTCATGTACCTCAACACCGTTGATTTTGGAAACCAGGCTTACGGGATCAAATCAGCAGCAAGAGTTTACTTCAATACTACCCCTGATAAACTAACTGTTGCTCAATCTGCTACCCTAATTGGTATTCTGAAAGGCATCAGCCGTTATTCTCCTACCCGTAATCCTGAACGTGCACTGGCACGTAGGAACACCATTATGGGCTTGATGGTAAAGGCGGATTTGCTTAGTCAGCAGGAGCTGGATAAGGAAAAAGAAAAACCACTTGGACTTAAGTTCAGTGCAGCTACAGTAAATGATGGTATCGCACCATATTTCAGAGCGGTATTAAAAAGCGATATCAAAAGAATCTTCCAGGAGCGTTCGATCCTAAACAATGGCGTTCCGTACGACCTCGACAGAGACGGGCTGAAAATCTATACAACCCTTAACTACGACATGCAGATCTATGCTGAAGAAGCACAGAGAGAATACATGAAAGTACTGCAGGTTTCATTTGACAAAAGCTGGAAAGGTAGAAATCCTTTTAAAGGCAAGGAAATGCAAATCGAACAAGGTGTTAAAAGATCAGACCGCTATAAAGCCCTTCAGGCAGAAGGTAAATCTGAAGAAGAGATCAAAAAAGACTTCAATACGCCTACCAGACTGAGTATCTTTACCTGGCGTGGTAACATCGATACACTGATGAAACCAATTGACTCTGTAAAATACTATAAAATGTTGCTTAGAAATGCCATGATGGCGATGGATCCACAAACCGGCTTTGTTAAAGCATGGGTTGGTGGTATCAACTACGAGCATTTTAAATACGATCAGGTAAAAATGGGTACCAGACAGGTAGGTTCTACAGCCAAACCGTTCACCTATGCGGTAGCTATTGAAAACGGATATTCTCCTTGCTATAGCGTATTAAATGAACCTGTAACCATTGAAATACCTGGTAGTCCAGCATGGACGCCAAGATCTTCAGGTACCGTACCGGGTTATTTAACCCTGCAAAAAGCACTGGCACTTTCACAAAACTATGTTGCTGCCTATTTAATGAAACAAGTAGGCCCAACAGCAGTTGCTACGTTGGCTAAAAAAATGGGTATAACATCTGATGTACCTGCTTACCCTTCCATCGCACTAGGCTCATTTGATGCCTCTGTTTATGATATGGTAGGTGCTTACAGTGTTTTTGCTAACAAAGGTGTGTGGACTAAACCTACTTACATTGTAAGGGTTGAAGACAGAAACGGAGTAGTACTATACAGTGAAAGAGCAATTCCAAAACCGGCAATGAATGAGGAAGTGGCTTATGTCATGACCCGCATGCTTCGCGGTGTGGTTACCAATGGTACAGGATGGCGTTTAGCCGGAAAGTATGGCGTTAAAGGCGCGATTGGTGGTAAAACAGGTACTACACAAAACAACTCAGATGGTTGGTTTATGGGTATTAGTCCGCAATTGGTTGCCGGCGTATGGACAGGCTGCGAAGACCGTGCTTTCCATTTCACCAGCACTGCAGGAGGTGATGGTGCAACCACTGCACTGCCTATCTTTGCAGGCTTCATGAAACGCGTTTATGCCAATCCAAAGCTGAAAATTTCACAGGCCGACTTTACTCCTCCTAAAAATGGTGTTTCTATAACTTTCGACTGTGAGCAATATCAACAGCAGGAGCAGAAGACTGAATTAGACGAGAAACTAGGTTTTTAATAAGCACATTTTATCCCCCATTACATGAGTGCTTTCGATTATAAAAAGGCCCTGACTGATATTCCGCATAAACCTGGTATTTACCAGTATTGGGACGCAGAAGGAGTGCTTATTTATATCGGCAAAGCCAAAAATTTAAGAAACCGGGTTAGTTCTTATTTTAATAAGGACAACCAGATGAACGGGAAAACCAAGGTACTGGTTTCTAAAATCCGTAAAATAACATTTACCATCGTTGATACCGAAATCGATGCCTGGCTGTTGGAAAACAGCCTGATTAAAAAGCATCAGCCCAGGTATAACATCATGCTCAAGGATGACAAGACCTATCCATGGATCATCATCAAAAAAGAGCCCTTTCCGCGTTTATACTGGACAAGGAAAATGGTGAAGGATGGTTCCACCTATTTTGGTCCGTATGCCTCTGTTGGCATGATGCACACCATCCTGGATCTGATTAAGGAGACCTATCCTCTGCGCACCTGTAACCTTCCCCTGAGCCCTAAAAACATTGAAGATGGGAAGTTCAAGGTTTGCCTTGAATACCAGATTGGTAACTGTAAAGGGCCTTGTCAGGCTTACCAAACCATAACGGATTACGACTCAAACATTGAAGAGATCAAGGAAATCCTGAGCGGGAAAATTGGCAATGTTATCAAAGACGTAAAGCACGTGATTAAAAACGCTTCTGCTGATCTGAACTTCGAACTTGCTCACCAATACCAGCGCAAGCTGCTTGTACTTGAAAAGTACCAAAGCAAATCGACTGTAGTGAGCAGTGCCATTACCAACATAGATGTGGTGAGTATCGCTTCAGATGAGCGCTATGCCTTTGTCAATTACCTGAAGGTAATGAATGGCAGCATCATCCAGACACAAACCATTGAAATCAAAAAGCGACTGGACGAGACTGATGAAGAGTTACTTACCATCGCCATTACGGAATTCCGCACTCGGTTTAACAGTACTTCAAAAGAAATCATTGTTCCCTTTGAAATCAGCCTTTTAGATTCGAACCTTAAGTTTACGGTTCCAAAGCTGGGCGAGAAGAAAAACCTGCTGGAGCTTTCACAGAAGAATGTAATCTACTTCAAGAAAGAGAAACTCAACCAATATGAAAAGCTAAACCCTGATCTGCGCACAGACAGGATCCTGGCGCAAATGCAAAAGGACCTTAGCCTAACAAAATTACCTAAGCACATCGAATGCTTTGATAACTCCAACTTCCAGGGCGCTTATCCGGTTTCGGCAATCGTGGTTTTTAAAGATGCCAAACCATCCAAAAAAGACTACAGGCATTTTAACGTAAAAACTGTTGAAGGACCCAACGATTTTGCTACGATGGAAGAAGCTGTTTACAGGCGATATAAGCGCATGTTAGAAGAAGAGGATACTTTGCCTCAACTAATCATCATTGATGGCGGTAAAGGTCAGCTTTCCTCTGCTATGACCAGCTTAAAAAAGCTGGGTATAGAGAAACGCGTAACCGTGATTGGAATTGCCAAACGTTTGGAAGAGTTGTTCTTTCCGGGAGATCCCTATCCCCTTTACCTCGATAAGAAATCTGAGACCTTAAAAGTGATTCAGCAATTGCGTGATGAGGCCCACCGTTTCGGTATTACCTTTCACAGAAAGAAGAGAGATCAGGGTACACTTAAGACAGAACTGGAACAAATTCCTGGCATTGGTAAAACCACTGCCGATAAATTACTACAACATTTCAAATCCGTAAAAAAGATTAAAGAAGCAGAAGAGACCGAATTGCAGAAAGTACTGAATAAAGCACAGATGAAAGCGTTAATAGATTACTTTAATAAAAGCAAAGCATAAAGAAAAGCCCTGATGTGTAACACACCAGGGCTTTTCTTTATGCTTTGATCTTTAGTTCTAAAACTAATACTCCCATAAACTCTGCTCGTAATCAGAAATAGATTTTTTAATCCTTTCAGACTCGTGCAATTTGCGGGTATCCTTAGGATCAGTCTGACCCAGAATATCTATGATATTTTTATTTGCCGGATTGGTTTCTTTAACCACATAGCTTGAGAACAGACGTCTTACAAAGAAATCATCAAATGTAAGCTGTGAAGCATCATTCATTGGGTTTACCATTCTTTGCTTGCTTAACAGTTCTCTTGCATCGTTGTAATAGATCCAGAATACCGGTTGCCAGTTGCCTTCAACCATTTTCATAGGTGCAAGACCTACGATTCTTGGTTCGAAAATAGAACGTTTTACGTCAAGGATCCAATCTTCTTTAATTCTGTATTTCAAAAACTCATCAGATCTCAAACGTCGTAACTTAGGTTCAGCGATTTTACCTGTTGCCGAATCTGCTACACCTTCAGTTACGCCTCTTGCACTTTGCAAAGCTTCCTGAGCGGTTAAAGCAATTCTGAACGAATCATTGTCTTCCAGCAATTTCCCCGCAGTAGTGTCCTTTGGAGAATAAACCGTAAGCTCTTCATTCGAAACTGCTTGCAGTAAAATATCAATCAGCTTGGCACTTTCAGCTTTCAATACAGAGTTAATCGTATCGCGCAAATCGATTTCGCGCCAGACGCGTTTTGCATAATACACATCCTCTTCCCTTACATCAGCAAAGGGAACCATTACATTGCTGTCAACATCCACTCTCACTGAGAAGCCGTCCTTTGGTGGCGTCTTTATCTTTACGTTCTTTTTAACAGGTCCAACAGCAGTTGAAGTGGTTGTTTGTTGTGCAAAAGCACCAACACCTAACAACAGAAATGCGATAATACCTAATACGTTCTTCATCATATTGCTACTTAGCTACAAATGTTATTCCATCTAAAACCTTTTGTCTACCATCAGGTCCTTCACAAACAATGTCTTTGAAGATGATCGTAGCTCCTGGTTTAAGGGAGTTTAATGCACCTTTTACCTGTCCGCTGAAGCCACCGCCATTGTTTGTAACAGTAACAGCGTCAGAACGGGGGTTGATAAAAGTTGCAGAGAACCTAACTACCCTGAACTTAACATCAAAGACAAAATCTTCCAGTTGTGTATCGATGGCGCCAGCGCCTTCCATCCATTCCAAAGGAACGTTACCACCAGATTTACCTTTAATATAAGCCCTTGGAGTAGGCAATGCTTTAACCCTGAATTGTTGAGCTCCAAGGTTCAATGTTTTTCCACCATTACTTGCAGAAACATTAATGCTTAGTGTCTTACCAACCTGGTCGCCACCAACACTAACTGAGTATTGTCCGCTTCCAACCTTCTTGATTGATCCACCAGAGATGTTTGCATTAACACTTTCCAATGGGAATCCTGCTGCCGAAACAGAGAATGGATTCGGAATACCTGCGTAGATTACATTCATTTTATCCGGAGAAACTGTCGCCGAAGGCTTAGCTACCTGATAAGATTGCTCAGGAGTTGTATATTGTTTAACGGTACCGTCTGTTTGTTTCACACGGATCACGCCTTTCCATTTGAAAACACCAACACCACCGGTGCTACCAGTATAAGTACCTTTACCATCTTTAACAGAAAGATTGCTCCCGTTTACAGAGATAGCAGGGTTAGATTTTGAATCACTAGCCGTTAAGAATACTTCAGCAACATAAGGTTGTCCTTGAATTACGTAAGAACTTGGTGCAACTGCAACAGCATTAAACTGATCCAGGTTAACCAAAGCCTTATCCATGTTTCCAAATAATTTTTTCACGATTTCAGCTTCTGCATTCTTAACATCAGACTGAATTTTACTTAAGATGGTATTCGCCGCAGTCAGTGGAGTTCCCTCACCGAAATTGATGTCTACCCATTCTTTCTTTCCGTTTACACGCTTTACTGCATCCTTTGCTTCCAAAGAAAAGGTTACGCCAGCGCGATCCTTTTCATCGAGCAAAGCAATCAGCTGCTCACGGGTTTCATTAATTTTAGCTTTTAGCTTAAAGCCTTCTTTTTGGTTAACCATGATACCTTGAGCGATATCCATGTTCTCCCTCAATTTGATGTCACCGGTTTCTTCATTGATACCCTCACCGGCAGCAAGAAATTTATCTTTTAATTGCTGCACATAATTGTTCAAATCATCTGCATAAGCTTTAGCCTTATTGGCTTTATCCCAGATAGGTTGTGCTCTTGCTGGTTCTTCTTTTAACTTTGTATTTTCAAACGATGAAAACAATTGGTCAATGCTGGTACCTACATTGGTTTTAGAAGAGACCAAACTATCGTTTATATTTTTAAAAGCATTAAGTATAGTATCTGATACGTTTAAAGCGAGCATAGCTAACAATACCAAATACATGATATTGATCATCTTCTGCCTCGTTGTTTCTTTTCCTCCGGCCATTTTATATAATTAGGTCTGTTTGGTTAAATAATAACTAATTGATTACTAATTATACACGCGGCTGATTCATAGCAGATAGCATATTGCCATAAATCGCATTTAGTGAAGATAAGTTTTTCGCCAGTTTACCAACTTCATCTTTAAACTGTTTCGAATCTTCCATCGACTCGTTGAAGTTGCCCATTGTTAATGACAAGTTCTGATAGAATTTGTTCATTGATTTAAGATGTGCGCTAGAATCCTGCAATTCCAATTCGTAAACTGCGTTTAGTGCAGATAAGTTTTTAGCCAATGCATTCACCTGATCATGGTAAGCTGTAGCAGCAACATTACTTTCGCCTATTTCTACCAATTGCGTAGTAGCTTTCTGGAAAGCACCGTTTAATGAATCAAAACTGGCAGAAGCCGTTTTAATTTTGCTTGTAAATTCAGTTGTAGCGGCTGATGTATCAGCAACATTTGAGATCGCCGCAACTTTATCACCGAAGGTACGTAAGCCATTACCCAGGCTTTCGATCAATTCAGGACCGATTTTAGCATTAATCATGTTATCTAAGGCAGCAGTTGAAGATGAACCTACAACAGCAACCTGAGCAACCGGAGTAGCACGTTTCTCGCCATTATAATCAGCTGCTAACTCAGGATATACTTTTTCCCATGGCAACTCAGTTTCAGGTTGTCTGAAACCAGTTAAAAAGAATAAAAAGGCTTCTACACCCAGACCGATACCGATCGCATAGTTACCTAACGCTCCTCCAATATGTAGAATTTTAAATAACGCGCCCAAGATTACAATACTGGCACCCCAGGATATTGCAACGTGTAACCAATCGAATTTCTTTTTTGCAGCCATTGTTTTGTTAATAAAGATTTTAAGGGATTAGATTATTTTTTGTTTTTAATTGCGGTATGTAATATCGGTACCAGGGTATGCGGAAACGCATCTGAAACCGATGTATGACCTGGCTTGATCTTGATACTCATAAGTACCAACGGAGTTTTGAAGGAAGAAGCCTATATCCTTCCATGATCCACCCCTTACTACTTTACGTTTCATATACTTGCTGTCGCCTGTTTTAGCCACATAAGTAAAGTTAGGGTTAAAATCCAATAGCATTGGCGCAGCTGATTGGTTATAAGCTGTTATTGTCCATTCCGCAACGTTGCCTGCCATATTGTACAAGCCATAATCGTTAGGGAAGTAAGATCTTGCATTTACGGTGTAAAGACCACCATCATCAGAGTAATTTCCGCGGCCTACTTTAAAGTTGGCTTGCATACATCCTTTTGTGTTACGCACATAAGGACCACCCCATGGATATTTGGTTTTTACATTACCACCTCTTGCTGCATATTCGAACTGTGCATCACTTGGCAACTGATATTCTGGTCTGGAGTTTGCCGGCAATTTTCTGGCTGAGGCAACAGACTCATAGAAACGGGTACGCCAAACGCAGAAAGCACTGGCTTGTTCCCAGGTCACACCAACCACTGGATACTCATCGTAAGAAGGGTGGTTAAAATAGGTTTTCACCATTGGATCATTCTGAGAATAAGAATAATCTACTTTCCAAACAAGTGTATCCGGATAAACAGGAACTGAAGGGTGATGATTTGGATTTGAAGGATCTGGATTATCGGTATAAGTGATGATAAAATCCTGTCTTCTCTTTGATGGGTCTTTTCTGCCTTCAACAGCAAGATCAGAGCTTAAATAACTGTAAGCATATTTAAGCTTTCTGATGTCAATTTCATTTTTGCCCGGTAAAGCATCTGCACCGCTATAATACATATCGGTTAGCTTGCTGCCCATACCGCCGTTCTTTTTACTCCAGAGTAAAGATCCGCTACCAACCTTTTTCCAGTCGATATCTCTGTTTGCACCTAAAGCACCAGCTCCATCTGCGCCTTTCGGTGCAGCTTTAAAGAAAGCCGGAGCAACTGTCGGGCCTAAAGAAGTTACAGCAACTGAATCTCTAACCCAAGCCACAAACTGTCTGTATTCAGCGTTTGTGATCTCAGTCTGATCCATAAAAAATGCACTAAAGGAAGTCATCCTACTAGGAGAGCTTTGCGAGTTGTTGATATCTTCATCAGACATTCCAATTAAAGTCCTTCCCGGTGGTATGTATACCATGCCCAAAGGAATTTTATTGTTTCTGAATTTTCTATTATAAACTCCTACTAATTCTCCCTGTCCTCCTTTTCCACAACTAGAAAATAATACAGTGATTATAATAAAAGCAACGAAGTATAAGTTTCTCATAATAGCGCTAAGCAATTTTATAACAATTTTATCAATAATGATTGACATAAACAATTATTAGGTCATAAAAATGTGACCAATTGTAAAAAAGAAGTGGATTTTATGCCCCAATTGGGCAAAAATATAACCAACGAGAAACTTAATGAACAATAAGTAAACCCAAAGGGCTTACTTATTTGATTTCTTTATATAATTCTCAAGTGCCATAATCATAGATGGTGCCTCTGGGGAAGGGGCTGCGATATCTACAATCAGTCCTGCATCAGTAACAGCTTTATGTGTATTTACACCGAAAGCGGCAATACGCGTATTATTCTGCTTAAAGTCAGGGAAGTTGGTGAAGAGTGATTGAATACTTGAAGGGCTGAAGAAGGCAATGATGTCATAGAACACTTCAGCAAGGTCAGAAAGATCAGACACTACAGTTCTAAATAAAACTGCCGGTGTAAAATCGTATCCGTTTTTTTGCAGGAAATTCATGGTATCCTCGGTAGCGACATCCGAACAAGGATAAAGAAACTTTTCATTAGCGTGTTTCTTTAACACTTCGGCCAAATCAGCTGCTGTTTGTTTTCCAAAGAAGATTTTTCTTTTTCTGTACTGAATATATTTTTGCAAATACAAAGCTGTTGATTCTGAAATACAGAAGTACTTCAAATCGGCAGGCACATCGTATCTCATTTCTTCACAAATTCTGAAAAAATGATCTACTGCATTTCTACTTGTAAAAACAACTGAGGTAAAATCACCTAAAGCAATTTTATCCTTTCTAAAATCCCTGGCTGGTACACCTTCAACATGAATAAATGATCTAAAATCAATTTTCAGGTTATACTTTTTCGCCAAATCAAAATAAGGAGACTTTTCTGTTTCCGGCTTTGGCAAGGTCACCAATATACTTTTAACCTTACGTAGCCTATCTTCTGTCTTTTCTTGCATTATACTTAGTTAGCGTTTTTTACAATCCTATCGCCTTGATTAATATTAATATAGGGCAGATTTCGAGGGCACAAAAGTACAAAAACAAATAGACTTTTGAAAACCGATAATGAGATAAAATATTAACTCCTGCTCTAATAAATTGAAATACAAAGACAATCGTTAACAGAATGAAGGAAATCGCAATATAGTAAGGCCCATATTTTAAAGGAGATAGGGCAAAAGCGATCACCAAAGGGATGAACATTAGGGCGATATTAAAATAGCTTAAATATAATATCGACACGTATTCATTCACGGCTTTCTGGATATCGAAAAGATAACCAAGCACGCGCAATAAAACTATTTTTAACACATAAAGCACCACAATTAAAATAGAAATGCTCAGATAAAACCGAAATCCTGTATCGGAAAACGACATGTGATAATATTGTGTAACCAGGTAAAAGAACATCCCTATGGTAAAGCCGAACTGGATGAACAGGAGTAAAAAGGGCCAGGATGTAAAAAGGTTGTCCTCTCTATTCAGATTGTTTAATATCCGGTTGCTAAAAAAGGACTGGACAATGGTTTGCAGCTGTTTTGAGAAGGAGATATTTAATGAAGCGAACAATACCATTAACAAAGCGATTACCCCCAGTACCCATAGATTTCCCTTAGGTACCGGCGTCCCCAAACGGTACTGACTAAATTTTTCGGAGGTTTTATAATCTTTATAGCGGGTATACAAACCGGAACGTCCGTATACCTGCGCTTTTAAAATACTATCTATGATGATGTTTTTATCCACCAATGAATCAGGCAGTATCCAAGTGTGGGAAATAATAGAATCCGTTACAAATTTCTGCCGTGCATAATACTCGGTTACAATTTTTTGTCGGGCATAATAAGCCGAATCTTTTACAAATCTGCGTGTATAGTTCTTTTTAGCCGCCAATGCTGTATCTATTACAGGTTTCGCAGGCAAAGGAGCTAGCACCTGGGCATTGGCCTTGAAAAAGCTTATTGCAAAAAATAAACAGGTTATTAAAAAAATGCGACTCCAATTCATCGTCGCAAATTTAGATTATTTTCTTGTATTCTAGCAGGCTTTTACCTTCAGCCTGCTCCTACTCATAAGACGCCGGTATCAGCCTTTGCAATAACACGCCAATAAGTTGGGGGAAAGTAGCGGATAAGTTGCCGGTTGCCTTACCCTTCCCTTACCTTTGCGTTAGGGTTGCTTTACCCTAGGGGTAAACCAAGGGTAAGGCAAGGGTAAAGGAAGGGTAACCCAAGGGTAAAGCAACCCCTTACTTTACTGCTACTTTACCGCTAATTATCACGTAATTATTACACACTCTATCTATTGCATTTCAGGCACTTGTCTATTATATTTGTTTCAAGCCCTCCCGAATGGGGCAATTTATCTAACCAAATATTAACGCTATGGGAATTATAAACAATGGACCACACGGCCCATTTACGGGAAGAATAGGCAATACTGTCTATTACATGCTGAAAAGCAAAAATGTATCACGAGAAATCGGGATCAATACAAAACCACCTACAGATTTGCAGTTAAGAAACAGAATGGTTACCAAACTATGCAGTAAGTTTCTATGCGCAATAAAGGGTTTCATTGAAACCAGTTTTAGTGTTGAAGCCGATTTAATGGACGACAATGCCTATAATCAGGCTGCAAAAAACAATAAAAACCGAATCTTTGAAGGTAATTATCCGGATGTAAAGATTAATTATTCGCAAGTCATGTTGAGCAAAGGCCTTTTAAAGCCTGCAGAAAAATGGGGAGTAACACAATTTCCTATGGGACTACAGTTTACCTGGCAGACTGATCCAAAAATGGCTTGGGCAGAAGCGACTGAGCAGGCCATGTTGATAGCCTATTTCCCTGACCTGGACCGGACAGAATATGTAGTATTTGGTAATGACAGGATCAAAGGAAATGCAGTATTGGAACTTCCTCCCAGTTTGCAGGGAAAATACATGGAAACCTATTTATCCTTTATTGCTGCTGACCGGAAGCAGGTATCTGATAGTGTATATACAGGTAGTTTTAATAAACCAGATGCAACAGAACGTTTATTATTAACTACTT
This sequence comes from Pedobacter nyackensis, assembly GCF_900176505.1. Classification (GTDB taxonomy): domain Bacteria; phylum Bacteroidota; class Bacteroidia; order Sphingobacteriales; family Sphingobacteriaceae; genus Pedobacter; species Pedobacter nyackensis. Next base: position 349,310 of record NZ_FWYB01000002.1, read on the forward strand.
AATATGGGGATCTTAAAATCAGGGATCCATGGTCCCGTTCGCAATAAAACAGGTGCGTTAATCACCCGCATGCATAAGGGAATGAATATTGTTACCGGAGGCTACCGTAAAAGCAATAAAGCTCCAACCACGAGCCAATTGGATGCTCAGGCAAAACTTGGTCTGCTCAGCGGTTTTTTGAGCCATATTGATGAGTTGATAAAAATCGGTTTTAAACAGTACGCTAAAGGAAAAGACCCGGTAAATGTGGCCAGTGCTTACAACTATAACCATGCTTTTCTAACTGATGGTACAGAACTTACGCTGAATTATCCGGAACTGGTATATAGCAGGGGTTACATTCTGGCACCGGAAAGTCCGGCTGTGCTGGCTTTACCTGCACAAATAGAATTTAACTGGCTGCCGCAGCGACAATCTACTTATTGTCAGTATACTGATCTCGCTACATTTCTGATATACAATCCGGCAAAAAACCGGGCCTATAAGAGAGCTCTGATAACCGATCGATATGCACAGGGATATCTGTTTGACTTACCGTCAAGCTTTGCGGGCGATACCGTTCATTGCTATATGAACTTTGCGTCGAAAGATGGGAAATTACAGGGGAATAGCACCTACATTGGTGAATTAATCTGTAAATAATATTTAAAAGACAAGGGCTGAATATTGAAAACAGTATTTTCTGCAGTGACAATATTCAGCCCTTTACCAGCACGAGTTTTTGCAATTAATCTGGGTTTTATTTTTTTGACACTACATAAGTACCTACTTCTTTCCCCGAATCATCTAACATACTTACCTGAAGTTGTTTGCCGGTTGCTTTTATCTTTGTTAAGGTCCTGGTTCCCTCCTTTGGGCCTCCTCCTATTACAATAGCATAATTGTTTAAATTTTTGGCCGGCTCATGCACTTTATATTGATGTGTATGTCCACTTAACACCAGGTCAACTTTCCCGCGGTTCATGATAGGTTCAAACAGGTCGGTGCAATGTATAGCTCCATGCCCATCGCCTGAATAGCGTGGTGGAATATGCATCAATACGACACGGAAAGCTGCATTTCTAAATTCCTTACGCTTAATTTCATTTTCAAGCCATTTTGCCTGCTCCTCACGGTATTTATCAAAATCGACGATACCAGCATATACCGGGTGAGTATCGTCCTTATCTTCTCCTGAGTCAAGAATTACAAAACGGACCGGCCCAAGGCTGAATGCGGCATGACCTACATGATCAAAATAAGCAGGAAATTCCCGTGCAAATTTACCTCTGGTCTCATGGTTGCCACGTACATACAGAAATGGCGTGTTTTTAGCAAAATAATCCACACAAGGCTGTAGCATATGCTCTACAATCTGCTGTTCATCAGTCTGATAATCAAAAATATCACCATTAAAAAAAATGAAATCACTTTTACTGCCTTTATCCAGATTTAAAAGATGGGCAATAGATTTTGGCCGATCATGGATATCATTCAACATGACAAAAGAAACTTCATCTTTTGCAAGGTCAGGATTTAAGAAACTTTCTGTTGAACCCGAAATTGTTTCCCCATACGTAAGTTTATAGGGCTGAAAATCTTTGATTTCCTTAGAAACTATTTTATAATAGTAGGTAGTCGCAGGTTTTAAGTTTTCCAGTTTTATGCAATTCAATCGCTCCGCAGGTTTTAAACCCAGTTCGCTCTTACCATAGGCCTTTTGATCGAGTTTATCCGGTGCTTCTCCATACTCAACCCAGCTGGAACTATTTTTACTGGTGATCCATAGCACAGACATGCTGTTTCCAAAATTAGTCTGCAAGTACGGTCCGGTACTTATCTTGAATCCATCATCCTGGATGTTTAATGAGCTGGAGAGTGCCTTTTCAGGATTTAGTAAAGCCAGTCCGCCAAGGGCAAATCCTCCTTTTAGAAAGGCTCTTCGATTTTCCTTTAATAAATTTTCTTTCATTTAATCTAGTTTTATAAACTCAGCTTGTTTATCGCCATCCTATTTTGGATGCGACCAATATAATGACCTTTTTTAAATTCTCCGTATTTCTAAGCCAATCTCTATCGTGTAAAATTAACCACGATAGTCTGGCTATCATGGCTAACGTTTTTGCCAGCAACTTGCAGCTCCTGCAATAGCCGCATTTTCATTTAATAAGGAAATATGGATGGGCAGGTTATGTCCCATCGTTTTCAATTTATCTGTCAAAGCAGGTAAAAATTTATCCTCAGCTTTTGCGATATTACCTCCTATAATAATGGCTTCAGCATTAACTTTTTGTAGAAAGTAATGCAGGAAGTTGGCCAGGTTACCCGCAAACTCATCAAATATTTGCTGGACAATAGGAGATGCTGTATACAGCTCTGTCAACTCTTTTACATTTAAAATATTTAGCCCTGTCAATTCATGATAACGTTTCAAAAACCACCTGGTAGAGATATATTCCTCGGCAATGCTATCTAAAAAAGGAATGCACCAAAAGTCTGCATCATAAGCATCTCCATTTTCGAATACAGATGAACCTAAACCCGTACCTAATGTAACGCCGATTACTCTATCATATCCCTTTGCCGCACCAATAAAGGCTTCGCCGGCCAAAAAACAAGCTGCATCGTTTTTCATCAGGATATCGTCGCTCTCTATTCCGAGGGCTTTTGCCAATAGTTCTTTAGCATTGAGCTTGTACAAAGCCTCATATTTAGTGGTACCGGTGATGTAGGAAATACCTTTTTCATAATCGAAGGGGCCCGGCATAGCTATACCAATTTTGCCTGGTTTTAAGCCAACTTTTTCGTGTGCTTCATTAATCGCTTCACACCAGGTATTTATGATCTCCTCGCTGGTTCCATTTGGATCCACCTTTTTTCTGGAGAATGACGCTTCGAGAAAAGAACGATCTTCCATGTTCAAGATTGCGGCTGTTATATGGGAACCGCCTATATCAGCTCCTAGTACGTACTTGCTATTCATTTAATTTGGTGTTTATGATTATGAAGCTATCATGAGGGATGGTTTCATTCTTCAAAAATATCAGATTAATTGAATAAAAACAGAGAAGTTTACCTGCAGGCAAAAAATGGCATCTGGCAATCATCTTTCTTACCTTACATCAATGCCGGGCAAACCAGTCGTATCTATATTTGTATCACAAAATAAGAAAGGAAATTTATGGCACAGTTTGTTTTACATAAAGGGAACACCAGAGGACACGCCAATCATGGCTGGCTGAATGCTCATCATACATTTAGTTTTGCAAATTATCACGATCCGGAAAGAATGCACTTTGGTGTATTGCGGGTTTTAAATGATGACAGTATTGACGGGGGAATGGGATTTGGCACACATCCGCATGACAATATGGAAATCATTACCATCCCTCTGGAAGGCGCACTGGCACATAAAGACAGTTTAGGAACCTCCTCTGTCATACAACACGGAGATATACAGGTGATGAGTGCAGGCACAGGCGTACAACATAGTGAGTTTAACGCCAACGCTGATCAGGTAGTAAAACTGCTCCAGATCTGGCTGTTCCCCAACAAAAAAAATGTGACTCCCCGTTATGGACAGATTACGCTGGACATTGCCAAAAGGCACAATAACTTCCAGCAGATTTTATCTCCCGAGCCGGATGATGCGGGAGTCTGGATACATCAGAATGCCTGGTTCTCTTTAGGCACTTTTGATGAGAATTTTGAAACGGACTACCAGATCAAAAAACAAGGAAACGGCGTGTATGCTTTCGTTATCAAAGGCAGTGTAACCATTGATGGGCATGAACTGAGTACCCGTGATGGATTGGGTGTATGGGATACGGATAAAATTAGCTTAAAGTTCAATACGCCAGATACAGAAGTACTGTTAATGGATGTACCGATGGAACTATAAATCCGCTATGAAAAAACTAATCATTTTATACATCGGTCGTAACCAGGAGATTACTGATACCATGAACCGCCTTTTAAATGCAAGGGAGGAGTGGGAAGGAATTACAACCTGTCTGGACGAAGAAGCACTGGTAATGGTTAAGGATACGCCTATAAACCTGGTGTTGTTGGGTAACGGGATCTCTGCTGCAGCAGAGAAAAAATTAAGGGCCGACCTGATACGCGTCAGGCCAGCCCTTAAAATTATACAGCATTACGGAGGCGGCAGCGGTTTACTTTATAGCGAAATTATGGCGGCGATGGGTTCTTAAAAGTCTCTCAATCTGAAAAACACAAATACTGGATTTGAACTCGCTGGCTCTCTATTATCCAGATATTCCTTCAGAAACCCACGGCCTTCTTTCTTTAGCTTTAATACCTCGGTGATCTGATCATTTTCTATTAAAGTAAAAAAGGAATTGTTATGAACGCCAAGCACTCCAAATAACAACATGTCATTCAAGCTTTTAATAAGATAACTATTAAAGGCCTTATTATTTGTTTTGTTATGAATAATATATCCAAGCTCTTTTCTCAAAGAATAAGAAACAATAACATTGCTATTGCTTTCCCAGAATGTTTTTACTCTGGCGTAATCATACATACTCGGAGATGGTAAGTCTAAACTTGTCGCACTAAGAAGGTTTATGTTGTAATTCACAAAATCTATCTTGTAAGCAGGAGCAACAAAATCTGGATATTTATAAATAGAATTCTCCTGGTCGAGAAGCATATTTATATCTTTATCGGTCTTAAAAATGTGGTTTTGTGTAGTCCCTATTTTTAAGCTCGCCTTAAGCTCGGTATCCGGCACTGCAAAATATTTATTTTTGACTGTAAAATTGCTATCCGTCTTTATAAAATAATAAGGGGAACCAAACATATTGTTAACATACCCCTGAAAAATGATCAAACTATTGATGTCAACGGCTTCGACTTCCGTTGCCCAGAATGAAAATTCTTTGGAATCAATTAAATCGGTTTTATTAAAAGTCAAAAGCAATCTTTTCTCTGAATCAACAATATTTACTTTACCGTTTTTTATAAAAAAGCTCGTTGCCTTAATCTTCTCATCTTTTTTTGTCTTGAATTTATTAAAGTCAATATAATAATCCATTGCCCCCTGAAAATCAAAGCAATAAAGCTCACTTACAATATCATCGAATATATATATTCGGTCCCCAACTATTTTGACAGTTCTTGAGCTAATTGGATTTTCCTTCTTTTTGTACCCTTTTAATTCTACATACTTCAAATCATATAGGATATCATTTGGAATTTTGTCCGATTTTAATACATCCGATATGGAAATTACACCATCCTTGACAATATTAACAGAGAAACTTTCTTGTGGCTTCTTATTTTGATTTGTGCAAGAAGTTAAAACCACTATTAGAAGTAGGTTTAGGTATATTTTGACAGTATAATTTACCATTTAATTTTACTTTTCTTAAAGATTAAGCATTCCGAAATTACAGGTTAAAAACTTAAAGACTGTAATGTAATGCTACAGTCTCTAAATTCTACATTTTATTTAACCATAAATTTCCGGCCTGGATCCCATCGTTTTTTTGGGCATAAGAGAAAAGGCTCACGCAATTGAGAAATATAAAGCAGGTTATATAATTAAGTAGTTTTTTCATACAAGAGCGGCTAAACACTAGGGTAACCAATGATAAAAAAAAGGAGAGGCTGTTCCAATAGACATTATCTATTACTTTCATTAAAATAACCATCCAGAAATTCCTGGGGACTGAGTTCAAATACAGTGGAGATTTGAATGATCCTATCTAAGTGAAACTTTGTCTGCCCATTCTCCAAAAGACAATAGGCGTTTTGAGAAATTTCCAGGATATTGGCCATCTGAGATTGAGAATATCCTTTCTCCAGACGTATTACCCTTATATAATCGCCTAGAGCAACTGAGCTTTGCGTTAATTTCTTATTCATTGTAGTTTTTTAAAATGAGGCGCTCCACTTGAACGCCTCATAAGAGTCTAATTTGAGTTTCGTATTAAATTCACCTACTCCAACTCGGTGTAAGTTCAGAAAGCATTAATTCAATATATTTTCAAAATGTTTGGTTGGCTTATTAAGGAGCTTTGCCTTTTTTATTCCCCAGCTCGCATATAGCTTCGCCTTTTCAGGATCATTCTGCTGTTTCATCATATTAGCTGCAGTGCCCAAAACTCCATAAGTAGAATTTTCTGAAACTACTTTTATCATCCAGTCAGCAAACAAGATTTTTTCTTCTTCATCAACATCAGGAGAATACAGATACATGGCCATATAACGGATTTTATTGTCATCGTCATTATAGTGATTCACCGCATATTTAAAAAAGGCCTTGCGGTCTTTCAATTGCCTGTAGTAATAAGCTTCAGCCATATCCAGTCGAGCATATGGCCAGTCAGTTTCTGAGAATAGAGGCTTCACCTCGTCAAGGAAAATTTCAAACTTCAAATCGTTTCGTTTAGGAATAAGGTTCTTGATTCTGGTCGCCATAATTTCATTGCGACGGGCGTACACAAGATCCTTTCCGTACAAAGCTTCAAGTTGACTATAATTTTTAAGCAGCTGATCAGAAAGCTCAGGGTCCAGGCTTCGGCTCATCAGGAAAGGAACAGCATTAACTTCTGCCAACAAATCCTTTCCTTTCAAATAGGCAATCAATTTTTCTGAATCAACGGATTTACGTTCTGTAAACATCGCCTTATAAAAATCTGCATGATTAACATCCAGCGCCGGGCTAAAACCTTTTAAGGCAAATCCATTTTTAGATTTTGCAAGGGCATCATTCAACAGGCCCTGAAACTCATCAGCCTCCTTATAGCCTGAGAATTTTGCAACCAGCTGTCCATCATTGTTTAACAGTAAGAAACTCGGAAAGCCTGTTATCATGTATTTAACTTGTAATTGTTTGCCAATATCTTCCTTAAAGAAATCAATCTTTACGTTTATAAAATTGTCTTTCATTTGCTTCATCACCGCAGGCAATGGGAAAACCTCATCGTCCATTTGTTTGCAGGGATGACACCCCACAAAGTAAGCATCGACAAACACCATTTTGTTTTCTTTCTTAGCCTGAGCTAGCAAGCCTTTCCAGTCGGTAACCGTGGTAAACTGATTTTCTTGTGCACCAGCGGTACCTACTAATATCATCAGCGCAAGGCTGAACAATAGTTTAAATACTTTCATGATTGTAGTTTTGGTTAGGAATAATATAGATTTCTTTCTTTTGCATATTGATGGTGAAGTTATATCTGCTAATGAGGCCTACTCCTATAGATCCATCAAATCCCGGATTCCAGCTTTCGCTTTGTCCACCCCCGGCCATCAGGGTTACCGACATATTTTTAATAGGTTTTACAGTTGAAAAGGAAAATGCAGATGCCTTACCGGCAAAGGTTGGTGTGTTCATCCCCATACTTAAGGTACTGCCATGGCTATCGGCCTTAAAGCCACTAACCAGCAGTTTGTGCTGTTTTACAAAAGGGCGGAAACAAATCAGGTTATAGGCTGCTCCTGTATCAAACACAAAATTGCCTGTATGGGGCTTGTCGGCCGTAATGCTCAATGTACCTGGAATGATGAATAAACCAGAAAGGATGCTGAAAGGAATGGCTGTCCCTCCTTTTTCTTCAAATTCACCAAAATTGTACAAAAGTAATTCTTTACGGTCGTAATCCACTTTCACAATGTAATGTCGGGCCAGTGTGTTACCAATGATGCCATCTGTACCTTCCTTATGCATCTCTTTAAATATGGCGATGCTCTGGTTTTTGAAGTCGAAATCCCCCATATGAACCGTGTTACCACTGGATACAGTTATGTCAACGGAACCACCCACTACGGATGCCTTTTGTGTCCGCGTTACTTTTAAGCCTATGGAATCGGCAAGTCCCTGACCTACCGCCATGCCATCAGCTCCCGTATCAAACAACAGTTTTAAAGGGCGCTGAAAATCGTTGAGTTTTACGGTAAGGATAATAGTACCGTTACGGCTTTCAAAAGGAATACGCGCAACCTCCTTAGCCTTTAATACAAATGCACTCAGCTGCATCAAAACCAGCAGTGTAACAGAAAACTTATAGTTATGTTTAAATTTCATTATTTGATTGCTTTATATCTGCTTAAAATCCATAGATTTTCTCGAGGGCCTTGTCAATAGCGTCAGAGGCACCACTCGTTGTACGGGTGATGATCCTGCCATCCGCCCCTACCAGAATTTTTGTTGGGAAGGCATTAACATTAAAGGTTTTTACAATGTTCTGTTTTTCAATTCCGTCCTGATTCAGGATATGTATCCAATTAATTCCATCTTCCTGAATGGCCCTTGACCAGCTGCTTCTGGATTCTTCCAGGGTTTTACCACGCTCCTGGGCAATGGCCACAATCTCAAACCCCTTTGACTTATATTTTTTGTACAATTCTTTAAGGTGCGGATGGCTCGCCCTACAAGGACCGCACCAACTGCCCCAGAAATCGATGATATATGTACGACCCTTTAAAGTCTCAGTACTGATTTTATTGCCCTCCTTATTGACACGCTCAAAAGTAAAAACCGGTGTCCCGGATTTTGTTACGCTCAGCTTTTCAACAATCTTGCCTACGGCAAGTCCGGTAGGTGTATCCTTGTAAGTTGGTTTCAGCGTCTCCCAGGCAGCAATATATTCATCTGCGCCATAGCTGTTTGCCATACGTGAAAGCAGGAATACAGATGCAAATGCATCAGGGTTGGCAGCAACAAAAGCCTTTTCCATTTTTGTATTTTCACGGTAAGCGTTCATAATGCCCTGATGTAACTTAACCGAATCAGCAGGTAAACGTTTCACCGTCTGGTCAGACAATTGGTCCATCAACGCTCTGTATCTGCCCGTAGTAGCTGCAGCTTTCTGCAACAGGCCATTGTAAAGTTCATTTTGTAAATCGCCTTCGAGCTTAATTTCCCATAGTGCAGTTGCATCGCCTTTCAATGTGATGTTTTTATCCAATAGGAAAAAATTAAATGGAGGTACCGGCATCTGGCTACTTCGGATATCTTCCTTCGGCCAGGAAATGGACAATCTTGCAACAGCAGGCATGCGCTGTGAAGGAACACGAGCGGAAAAATAATCGCCTTTCCCCTGTACACTTACATACCCATTTTTAGTGTCATTTCCTGTCCAGGAAATGCTCAATTTATTGTTGTTCAAACCTCTTAAAGTTCCACTGATGGTAATGCTGTCCGCCTGCGCTACAGCTACCGAAGCAAAGAACAAAAGACCGAGTATAGATACCAGGGTTTTCATCATACATTTGGTTTTAAATTAGAAAAGGCCGGACAAGCCGGCCTCATTTTTTATTTTGCCGACAGTGTTTTTTCGAGCAATTTTTTAAGTTCAGGATTTGACGGCCTTGGTGAATCAACACTTACAATTTTTCCGGCTTTATCAAATACCAGGAAACGTGGGATTGTATTTACTTTATAATATTTCGAGAAATCATTTCCCGGTCCACCTGCAAATAGCTGGGTGCCACCCAGGTTTTCGTCTTTAATCATCTTAAGCCATTTCGCTTTGTCTTTAGGATCATCCGTTGAAAGACTGATGATCTCTACATCTGTCCCTTTCATCTCTTCTTCCAATTTTTTCAAATGCGGGATTTCTGCTTTGCAGGGTCCACACCAGGTTGCCCAAACATCAACTAATACTACTTTTCCTTTCAAACTAGCCATAGTTACAGCTTTACCTTCTTTATCTGGATAAGAAAAAGCCATAGCATCGTCGCCGGCTTTTAACAACGCCAGCGGACTTGCAATATCTATGTTGCGTTTTTTCTGACTTGCAGTGATTACGTATTTGCCATGAGTATTCATCAAGGTCTTATAATCTTCAAAATTTTTGTACCTGGCTGCTACATCAAGCACAACGTCACCTTTTAAAGTATCATTTGGCAAATAATTCAGGTCATTATTCAGGTCATCAAGCCCCCCGGTAAATTTGATATTCTGTTGCCTTCTGTTTACGCTGATTACACCGCTTAATGTACGACTTCCCCAAGGCTGACTGTATACTCCTGCTGTGTTTTTTGCGAAATCCTGCGCCTTAAGCGTGGCATAAAAAGAACTGTATTCTTCAACCGAAGGATGTGCAGACCGTGGCGTATTCAGAAAGTTACTGGCATAACCTGCCATATCCCAGCTCATGTATTGTGGCATATTTTTATCAAACCTCGCATTCCCGGTAGTTTTTCCTGCCAGAAAACCTTTGGTCTTAGCCGAAATCTCTTCCAATTGCGGAAAGAAATCAACGAAAGTACTGTTCACCTTCATGAAGTTAATCGCCTTCTGTTCCAGGGGATTTACAAAATCATGCCATTGGGTCATTACCACATTTTCTTTCGAGTTCAGTTTTCCATTGAGCACATAACTAGAATCCAAAATAGATACAGACAGTTTATCACCCCTTTTAAAATAGAATTTATAATTGTCATTCGGACTCATAGGGTTTCCTGTACCAATAACATATAAGCCCTCATATTCGGGATAAAACAAGAAGCCAAACTTACCTCCCTTTTCATCCGGTGTAGTATTGGCAATCTCTACCGCTTTACCTTCTACTACTTTAAATAATTTTACCGGAGTCACCCGCTTCTTTTTAACAATTCCCGTTACCTCTACAGGAAGCTGTGCAAATAAAGTGCTGCTGCCCAGACTAAGTATCATGGCAGTAGTAAATAGTTTTTTAATCATGTTAGTTTATATTTATTTGTGGTTATTTCAAATATTAATAGGTATTGCTATAACTGTATTCTGAAACTGATGGCGACATATACATTACATCACGAACCGTTCCTTTTCCGGTCAAAGTAAGTGCTGGTGTGGCGCTAAGACTTCCCGAAGACTTGGTAAACATGCGGACTTTATAATCGGCACCAGACTGCGTACCTACCATCACATAATTATAGTTGAAAGCTGCATCAGCAACTACTGCATATTTTTTATGGCGGATGAAACTGACCACTTCGCCTGCAGGGGGACTGTATTGCAGCTGCTCAAATTTATTACTTAAGTTTCTGGACCAGATCTGATTGTTTAATACGAAATAGATCATATTTTCGTCTGCATCTAATAAAGTATGCATGGTTGCATTGTATATTTTATCCGATGTTTTAAGGGTATCATTTGTAAGTTTCAGTTTTAGCTTATCCAGATCCATCTGCGTTAAAATTTTAAGTGCAGAATTGGTTTTATCCTGGAAAATCCCAAATCCAATTGTGGTATAAGCATATACCGGAGCAGGAATATAAGTCGCAGACTTGAATCCCATAAATAAAGCTTTTTTATTGTTATTTACTGCCGGCATGGCAGTACCTGCTACATCCGTCATATTTGTTAATGTTGTACCAGAGCCATTCGCCAAGGTCACAAACGTGCTATTCAGATCGTCAAAAAGACAAGGATCCCCGTAAGTAGCGGTATAATAATAATCCGAAATATAGTAAGGCGAATTCAAAGCATCTTTCAATTTTCTTCCTCCAAATACACCCGTATTCTGTGTATTTGTTCCGATACTATACACTTGTCCGGCATTGATCAGGTAATAAGCAGAAGAGGCACAAAAAGCAGAATTGGGCGCAATTGTCGATGGCCTCTCAAAAAATAAAGTATTCATATTCTTGATTTGCTTCATGGTATTGACATTGACCGCAGATACATCTTTATCGCTAACCATAAATAATGCCTTTGTATTCGCGATAATACCAGTTACATCCGATTTATAGCTACTGAACAAATTGATCATTCTGGCCTTTCCATTCAGTTTAACACCATTTATCAGACTGTAAACATTTTCTTTGACCTCCGTAAGCGCCGTGGCACTTGATGAAAGAAATAAATCAAGATCCGATTTGGTTCCATCATCTTTAAGTACATACCAACCACGGGTGAATTCCGTCCCCACATTAATGGTAACATTGGTGTATTTAGCGTATTTGGTTTTTTTATTGGTTACCCGGTACACCAATACCCATGCTTTAGCGGGCTGTTTGATGAAGTAGTTCAGGTCCTTTGTTTTTGCTATTGTATCCAGAACCGGCGCGTATCCCTGTACATTGGTTTCATAGATGCCCCACATGTAATCAAACTCCGCATCGGTGTCATTTGATGTTATCGTAGGTGTAATCACCAATTTATCTTTTTCAGACACCACATTGTAAACTGTTTCAATTCCCGTTACCGTAATCTGTTCATTTGGTTTATAATCGTAATTACTTTTATCTTTTTTGCATGAGGCAAATAATACAACGAGCCCCAGGAACAGTGATATATGTATATGTTTCATTTTCTGTAGGTTTTAAGGAAAAATAACCAATTGCCCTTTTTCGTCTTTAAGCGAATCACCAGGGTGAGCGTTGTTATAATTAATCAGTGCGGTTTTGACTACAGAAAGATAATAATCCTGTAAATCTATCGCCAATTGGCTCATGAAAACCTGATCCCATTTTTGACCGGTTACACTAATCATAAAAGCATGTTTTACTGTGCTGTAGGCACCATAGTAATAGGTGGAAAAGGAGTCGGTCCACGCGGCAGGCCTGCTTAAACGATCGGTTATCTCAATCTTACGCCACAGCGTTTTTCTTTCACCCAGTTGAAAACTAGCGTCAGCTACAACATTCAGTTTCAAAACCGGGGTTGTTGTTTTCAGGCTGGGATCGCGTAATACAATTACCGGAACCTTGGTATGCACAGTTCCTGCTTTGATCACATAAAGCTTAGAAACCTTCGGATCGCTGAAAGCTATATAATGTTTTCCAGGGACGGCATTGTTTGCATTGGGTAACTGTTCTTGTTCCAGCGTAAATGGTCTGTCTGTTTTTGAAACCCCACCAATCGCGTAGATATCAAAGAAAACTGTATCCTGAGTTACTTCCGGAGCATCATAATAAAAGGTGAATGGCTTTAAAGTATCTGCCAGGGCAGAATTCGCATTGTAAATCAATTTTATATCCGGACCAAACTGAATACGGGCAATGTCATTGTACAAGTAGTACTGGTCTTTTTTACATGAGGCCATAGTAATCATTACTACAGCAATCATTATATATTTAAAAATATTCATTTCTATAGATCAGGTTAATTACGTTCTCTTGCTGGTAAAGGAAGCAAGTAATTTATAATAGCTGCAGATGGTGCAAAAAGGAAAACTGGTTTCTGAACGTTTAAGCGCTTATACGCAAAGAAGCTTTGCCCCTCAGCATAAAATTCTTTTCTGTACTCTTTAATTATTTCGGCCTGAAGTGCGATTTCATTTGCCGGGATTGCCAGTTGTTTGATATTCCTGGATTCTCTGAAAAGGCTGAAGTAAGCCAATCCTGCATTAAATGGAGCAGATTCGGCAGCAATCAGGTACATTTCACTAAGACGGAGCATTGGAATTTGCTTAAAATCTGTGGTTATGGTAGTTAACTTGCTATCAATTGCCTGATATTTTTTGATGATATAGATTTTAGATCCATTGGCTAATGTACCCAATTCCCAAAGGCCAGTTTCGCGAATATCTGTACCGGTATTGCCATACAACTGGGTATTGATCGTGGTTGCCGCAGTTCCCTTTTTTAAAGTCCCGCTACTGTATCTTGATGTGTATTTATTGAACATCTCAAAATCATACAAACCAAACATATGTTCATTGGTCAGCACAAAATCTTTAACAGAGAAATCAGCTGAAGATCCTAAACGGAATTTAGTTGTACCGTCAACATTTTTAGCGTCAATAACAAGTTTTGCGCATTCAAAGGCTTTGTGTTTAATATTAAACCACAGGTAAGCCCTGGCTTGTAACGCTTTAATCGCATAATAGTTCATTCTTAAATAACGAAATGCCAGATAGGTATCTTCAGGATTAAAGCCAGACTGAGTACCCGGATTTCTGAGTTGTGAAAGGCTGTATTTTGTAATGGGATCAATATCTTTCACCAAGGCTTCTGCCTCTTCCAGATCTTTAAACAATGCGGTTTGAAACTCATTGAAAGGGATCCTGGGATTTGGTGAAGTAGATAAGGTGGTTACGTAAGGAAGCATATTTCCATTTCCGGGAGCAGATGGGACAGGTCCGAAAAGACGTAACACATCCATATGGCAGTAAGCACGAATGGCAAGACATTCTGACTTAATCGTCTGATACATTTCTGGTTTGGCAAAAAGGTCTTTTTTGGCGTCAATTTGTTCCAAAATGGCATTTACGCTAGCAATAATCTTATACTCTTGAGCATAGATTGCCCCAAAAGTAGCATCGACATCGGAATCTGTAAAATTGAAAAGACCTAATTTTTGTTCAACCGTACCTGTAGTCACGTCCCAGCTACTGATTAATGATTCAATAGAAGTCTGTGTCATATTACCACCGTAGGCCGATCCTTCTCTCATTTGAATATAAACCCCGGTAAGGGCATCTTTAAACCCACTCTCTGAACTGAGCAGCAAGTCCTTTGGCATTTCTGTTTTAGGTGTAACTGTTAAAAATTTCTTGCATGAAATGATCGACAGCACACTAAGCAAAGCCAGTATAATAAAACTCAATTTTTTCATCAGTATATAATTTATTTTTAAAGGTCATGAAGTTATCATGAGTTTCTATTCATTGTGTTTTGTGATTGTAAACTCATGATGGTTTCATTTCTATATATTTAGAAGGTTGCATTAATACTAAAAGAGAATTGTCTGGAGAAGGGATAATCGGTACCTCTTTCACGCCTGATACTAGACAGATACATCGGTTCTGCCATATCTGCTTTAAAGTTCAGTGCTTCAAGCTTCAGCCTTTTCAGGAAGTTTGCCGATCTTATTTCATACTGGAAATTAACATTCGAACAAATCAGCGTATTTTCATCCTGAACAAACCTTGAGGTCTTATAAGTTGGGGTGGTAATCAACAATCCTTTAAACGCAGCGATATCGCCAGGTTGTTGCCATCTGCTGTCATATACTCTTGAATCTACATTATACTTGTAGTTTCCCGACTCCACTTTATTAACCAGTGTAGTGTTATATTGCTGTCCGCCTGCGGTATAACGGAATGCCGCATTTACAGAAAACCCTTTATAACGCACCATCGTACTAAAGTTTCCAAAGATTTTTGGATCCCTGGAACCTACTGCACGGATATCTTTAGCATCCCATACATAAGTAGGCTGACCATCAGCGCCCAAATACAATTCCTTACCTGTACTTGGATCTATACCTATAGATGGAACAACCCAGATATCATTACTTGAATAGCCTTCTATATAAAGCGTACCAGGATCTGTTTTACTATTGATTGTCGTACTTTGAGCATCTTTAAGGGCTTTGGACGTTTCCAGAACTTTATTTTTATTATGTAATAATGCAGCAGAAACCGTCCAGGTAAAACCGCGGCGATTAGACAATAAAAAGGCCGTACCTTTCAATTCATAACCTTTATTTCTCATCCGGCCGATATTTTCAACGTAACTGCTAAAGCCATTTGAAGCCGGCAGGTTAATAGAAGAAACCAGGTCGTTTGTAGTTTCGATATAATAATCAGCAGTAAGCTTTAAGCGAGAATTTAAAAACTCAGCATCCATACCCACATTGTACTTTAAGGTCTGTTGCCATTGCAGGTCATCATTACCCAGACCTAGCAATTGTGCACCCATCCAGTTAAAATAACGTTGATCTGTATAATAACGGTAGGTTGACATCGCCTGGTAAGGATCAAAGTTTCTTGCACCGGTCGTTCCGGCAGATGCCCGTAACTTTAAACGATTGACAATTTTGCTGTTTAAAAGGAATTTTTCACTGTGTAAGTTCCATCCAATACCTGTTGACCAAAATGGCGCAAACCTTTTATTTACTCCAAATTGCGAAGATCCGTCTGTACGGAACGAAGCATCAATAAAGTAACGATTTGCATAAATGTAGTTGGCACTCGCTGTTGCACCAATAGCACGGGTTAAACCTTCCGATCCTGTTGGTTTACCATCTTTTGCGTATTGCAGCGACATGGATATAAAATCAAATTTCTCATTCGGAAAACCTTCGGCTTTAAAGCCATAAGTAGAGTTTTCATCTTCAGTTACGTTTAAGTTCAAACCACCACTCAGTACGTGATCACCGGCAAAAGTTTTGGAATATTGCAGGTTCAATGCCGCATCATACCCAAAGATGTTTGAGATGCCGTAGTTGTAATCACCTTTTCTAAAAAAGTCATCCACACTGTAATTTGCAAATGCAGTATGATCAGCAGGCCTGAATACATCCGTTTGCCTATTTGTTTTTGTAATTCCCAATTGTCCTCTTAACACGAGTTCCTCCAGTATGCTCCATTCAACCGAAGCATTATTGATAATGGTAGAGGTTGAGGATTTATCAAATACGTTTAAAGAAGCATTGTATAATGGATTTGTTGGAAGTGGATTCCAATATCCGCTATAATCTAAATTTCCGGGATTACCCAATAATTTAATGACCTTACCTTTTTCATCATATGGCCTCCAGTAGGGATTCATCTTACTGTAGTCGCTAAATATGCCATATGGTGATTCATTTGATTTTCCCTGCTGAACTTGCAAGTTGTTTCTGAATCTTATATTTTTATAAGTATAGGCCAATGTGATGGTACCATTAAGCGTATTACGGGATGAACCCTTCATTACACCCTGAATATTGTTTACCTGCGCTGAAGCTGAATACCTGAAAGCCCGATCTCCACCTTCAATACGAAGGTTATGGCGTTGTCCAATTCCATTCCGCAGTGGTAAAGCCATCCAATCGGTTTCTACTCCGCTATTTACTTCGTTAAGCAGGTAGCTATAATATCTTTTTAAAGGTAGATCAGTTTCGGCACGTGCACTATTATAATAGCCTGCCTTTAACTCCAGATCCAGTTTATCACGGGCATTGAGTAAGCTATAGCCACTCAAATCAGGTGCCTCAATATTGACGTCAGAACGATAAGTTAAGCGTAACTTTCCCTCTCTTGGCGATTTGGTAACGATAACAATAACACCATTAGATCCCCTCGAACCATAGATTGCGGTCGCTGCTGCATCTTTGAGGATAGTCATTGATTCTACTTCATTTTCGTTCATATCGTAAAGACGTTGAAGCGAAGATGTAAAGCCATCCATGATAATTAAAGGCGTATTTAATTGAGCTCTTGCCTGGTCAGTTATATCGCCAACATTTGGAATACTGGAGTTTCCACGAATCTGAATCTCAGGCATGCGATTTGGATTTGATCCAAAAGAATTACTTTCAATAATGTTAAAAGCAGGATCAATATTTCTTAACGAAGTAATCAGGTTTCTGTTACCGAATTCGGCCAGTTCTTTAGCCGTTACGGTAGTAGAAGCTCCTGTAAAACTCTTATCCGTCTTTTTAAACATACCAGTGTTGATCACTACGGTTTCCATGTTATTTTCAGCTAGCTCCAATCTGATTTTCAGCGGTCCCTGGTTGGGCTTCAACCTGATCTCCTGAGTCTTATAACCAACAAAAGAAACGACTAAAATATCGCTTCCCGAACTAACGTCAATACTAAACTGACCTTCGGAATTAGTTGTTATAGCTCTAGACAAAGCTCTTGAATCGGTTTGCTTCACTCTAATGGATGCTCCTGGGATCGGTTTCCCACTTTCGTCTAACACAGTCCCTTTAATTATAATAGCTGATGTCACGAAAACACTCTCCTGAGCACTTTGTACAATTATGGTTTTCTGTTCAATCCGGTAAGTAAGCGGCTGTCCCTTAAAACACAGGTCCAGGACTTCCTGTACTGATGCATTACTTACGGATAAGGTAACAGGTCTTGCCTTTTTAAGCATTCCCGCATTATAGAAAATATCATAGCCAATCTGTTTTCTAATCTTTTGAATAACTTTCTCCAAAGGAGCTTCCTTTTCACGAAGTGTGATCTGGGCATAACTTGAGGCGCTAACTTGCAATATTACAGTGGTGAGTATAATAATCGTAAGTTTCACTTTCAGAAAGATATTGGCATAAATACGGGATAATCCCCCGCGTTTAAATGTCATGTAAAAATTCATACATTTGTTTTGTTTGGGTTTAGGGTCCAATGTTGATAAAGTCGATTTATTTAGCAGCCTGTCCCGAACAATTACTCTCTAAGAGTATAATTAAATTCAGGGGCGTTGCAACCGCTCCTGGATTTTTTGGTCCGGATTTACTGCACGAGATAAAGTAGAAGTTTATGGCATCACAGTAATCCTCCTTCCTTCAACCTTAAAGTGAACAGTTCCTGTTAATTCCATAATCCTGAGTGCTTGTTCGATATTTTTATTTCTTGATACAGTACCCGCAAACGGCATTTTTTCCATTTCCGGTGGACAAACTACATCTACATCATACCATCTTGAAATCTTGCGCATGATACTCCCCAACTCTTCATTGTCAAATACAAAAACATTGTTTTTCCAGGCAATAGCGTCATCATTTTCAACTTTCCCAACTTTAAAAGTACGGTTTACCAATATACTTTGTTCACCAGGATTCAACTCCGCATAAGCATCCATATCATTAAGTTGAACCTTGACCTTCCCCTGAAGCAATGTGGTTACCGTACGGTTCTCATCTGTATACGCACTCACATTAAAGTGGGTTCCCAGAACGGTTATGACCTGATTATTTGATGCTACCTTAAAAGGAGCTTCTTTATCATGTGCTACTTCAAAGTAAGCCTCTCCCTTAAGATTTACCTTTCTTTCTCCTGCAACAAAAGATGTAGGGTAGGTTAGGGATGATGAAGCATTAAGCCAGACTTTAGT
This sequence comes from Pedobacter nyackensis, assembly GCF_900176505.1. Lineage (GTDB taxonomy): Bacteria > Bacteroidota > Bacteroidia > Sphingobacteriales > Sphingobacteriaceae > Pedobacter > Pedobacter nyackensis. Next base: position 368,018 of record NZ_FWYB01000002.1, read on the forward strand.
ACCATCGGGTAGACTGATCTGATAATATCCTCCACGAGGGGTTTCAATAGTATTAAATTGTGCGTGCTCCTTCCCCTTACTTTCAACAACCGTATAAACCAATTGTCCATCTGCCGCTTTTGTAATTGTTATACCTGACTGATTGGCCAATGTTCCTTTAGAAACATTATTTAAATCGATCTTTGAACCATCAGCCAAGGTAAGCACCGCTTTGTTACCCCCCGGAACAATTGTAGCTAAGCTTGGAAGATCATTTACAGCTTGATCTTTGGTACTTTGGTAATAAACCAGACTTACGGTCATACAAACGACAACCGATGCGGCTACAGCAATTCTCCGCCACAATCTGACCGCTTTGCCAATACGGGTATGAACCGGTAACCCCACCCATACTTTAGCTTTTGCTTCTATTACATCTTCCGAAATCAGATTGGTTGCTTCATCTTCAAAATTAAGATACCAGCTTTCCAGCATGGCAAGCTCCTCATCGGTGCAAATGCCAACTTTATATTTTATTAATAATTCCTTTGCTTCTTTGTTTTCCATTGATACTTAAAGAGAAGTACTCCCTTTAAACTATAGACGGCAAGCCGGGTAGGTATGGGGTAGAAAGAATTAATAAAAATTTAAAATAAACTTTATATGCTCAAGAAAAGGGTCATTCCGAGCTTTGAACGTAGAATCTTCAAGGCATTATTGACTTGCTTTCTAACGGTTTGTTCAGATATATTGAGTTGTTCAGCAATTTCTTTATGACTCATGACATGCTTACGGCTTAGTTCAAATACCTCGCGCATTTTTGGTGGGAGCTCAGAAATACCCTTTTCTATCAAAGAGGCAAGCTGCCGTTCCCTAACCTGATGATCTGTAATGCAATAACCGGTTTCAATGAAATGCTGTAAAGAACTGACGTATTTGTTTTCTACCTGCTGGTGAGCGATCACATCCATAATTCTGTTCCTCACCGAAGTATACAAGTAAGCTGCCAGACTTGTCCTAACCATTAAACTGCTTCTTTTGCTCCACAGTCCTGCAAAAAGTTCGTGAATTACATCCTGCGCTTCCTCTTTATCGCGTAAACGATTATACGCATGAATGTACAATTCATCAAAATAGCGGTTGTAAATTACCGTATAAGCGCTGGCATCCCCCTCTTTGAGGAGATTTGTTAATTCCTGATCTGAAATATTTTTTAAATCTACTTCTTGCATTTGCCCCCGGGAGATCGAAACGCACACATTCCCAGTGCAATAATAGGAATTTATTAATTAAAATCTATTTCAATAATCGCTGGTGATAGACTTCAACTTTCCTGAGCGCATCCTGAATACCTGTTCTTTGTCTTTGCAGCATCACGATATGATCCTTATGAATCTCAATATTCTTTATCACGCGATCGTAACTTTCAATCGCCTTTTGCTCAGCCGTTTCAATTGCAGCGAGAATAGCAGTATCTTCTTTTCCACTTATAGCCTGTTTAACATCAAGCCAGGCAGACAGTGGTCCGGAGCCACTTTCCTCGGCATTATCCAATTCACCGCCATGTTCAGCGATATGATCGCTAAGTTCCTGGGCAAATCCCGCACGCTGAACTGAATATTTTAAAAACACTGCTTTGAGGTCGCTGTTAGCTGTAGCTTCACCTGCAACACCGTAACCTTCCTTACCATCATTTAAAATGTTTATCAATCTTTTCAGATCGCTTATGAGTTCAGTTTTCGTTTCCATAATTTATAACCGTTGTTCATTATAAACCAAACACTTACAAAATAGTTTTGGATATTGGTCTAAATCAGCTTCCAGATCCCGCGAGAACCTCGTCCAGATTACATAAAAAAGACTCCGCATTCTCAATATTAAACAACATTGGAGGCTTGATTTTTAAAACATTGTGCAGCGGTCCGTCCGTACTGATCAAAAAGCCGCGGTCCTTCATTTGTTCTACAATCTGATCAATTTCGGGCACAGCCGGTTCCAGGGTTTTACGATCGCGTACCAATTCAGCTCCGACAAATAAGCCTTTACCTCTTACATCACCGATGATGGCATGCTTTTCCATTAACTTTTTAAGCCCTTCGATAAGGAAGTCGCCAGTTTCCAATGCTCTTTGCTGCAATTCCTCATCACGGATTACATTCATTACGGCAATACCTGTTTCCATAGATACCGGGTTACCGCCATAAGTATTAAAATACTCCATCCCATTGTTAAAGGCTGCAGCGACTTCTTCAGTAAGCACTACCGCAGCAAGTGGATGACCATTACCAATTGGTTTTCCAAGCACTACAATATCAGGCTCTACATCCTGCAGTTCAAAACCCCAGAAGTGCTCACCTACCCTTCCGAAACCAACTTGCACTTCATCGGCAATACACAGACCTCCCGCAGCCCTGACATGCTTATACACGGCTTTTAAATAACCATCAGGCAATGGGATTTGTCCGCCTACACCAAGTAAAGTTTCACAGATAAAGGCGGCAACGCCGGTTCCGTTATCAGATAAGTGCTTAATGATATCAGCGATATCTTTTGCATATTTTTCTCCAGCCTGTTCATCCCCATAACGATAAGTACCACGGTAAAGATCAGGGTTCAAGCCCTTGTGGATATAAGGCTTCTGTCCGGCTCCACCACGACCATCAAATTTATACGGACTCAATTCCATGGCCACTGTAGAAGTACCATGATAAGCATGATCCAATACAATGACATCTTTTTGTTTGGTAAAATGCCTGCTGATACGGATGGCCAGATCATTTGCTTCGCTTCCGGAATTGCAGAAATAGCAAACCTTTAATTTTGGAGGCAATGTTGAAGTAATCAACTTAGCATACTCCACCAGACTATCGTGCAAATAACGGGTATTGGTATTGAGCTTAGCCAATTGTTTCTGCATGGCTTTAACCACTACAGGGTGACAATGACCAACATGACTTACGTTGTTTACACAATCGATATAAGTATCTCCTTTATCATCATAAAGATATTGCAGGGCCCCTCTGTTGATTTTTAAATTCTTTTGATAACTGATACTCAGATTGGCACCTACCACTTCCTTTCTTTCCCTTTTTAACTCCTGATCCTGCTCCTCTTGTCCCAATACCGTTGGAAAACCACAGCTGAGGTTAAACTGATTTTGCGCATGCAACGGATTGATTTGTATCCACTGATACATTAGTGTCCAGGCATCAGTTTCTGATATAAAATGATGAGCATTGTCGCTCTTGCTTCTCTGCATCGCTGAAGTGGTAACGCTCATACAAAGACGCGCAGCGATCAGGAAATACAATACCGAAAGCTCTGTTTCTCTTAAAGGATATACCTCATGGTAACGCTTCAATAAAGCCAAAGCTGCAGTCAGCGGGTCCTCCCTTTTAAACATCACATATGTACAGGCAACAGCTACGTTATTGATCAGCTGACTTTCTACCATGTCGCCAAAGTCAATAACCCCACTCACCTGTCCATCTTTTACCAGGACATTGTAATCATTAGCATCGTTATGGATCACGGCTTTTCTCAGCTTATGCTGCAAAGGCAGGACTTCCATTTCATACTGTAACAGAAAATAATCTGCCATGGTTCTTTTCTCATGATCCTTGATGTGGAATAAATGATCGCGACAATTTAGCACCTGTGCCAGATCCCATTCCGCAAAGCGGTAGGCAGCAGGATGAGTAAAGTCTTTGAGTTGGAGATCCATATTGGCCAGGTTAGTACCCAAACTCTCCACTACCGAAAGCGGGCAATCCTTGATGTCGCCCATAAAAGTTCCTTCCAGGTACGACAATACCCTTAGGTATAAAGCCTTTCCATCGATATAAAATACGGTATAGGCACCCCCATCTAAATTGGCAAGCACATGTTGTATTTTGATGTCGTTGTCTTTTTTCCTTAGATGTGCCATAGCCTTAAGCTGGGCTTCTAAAAAGTACGGATCCATCAGATCCGCAGCCACCTTAACGACTAGTTTTTTTCCTTCTATATCCTTTAGCAGGAAATTCTGATCTTCATAGCCGTGGATCTTCTCAATAGAGGAGATTGCTATTTCGTAATGTTTATGTAGTAATTCTTTTAAATATTGTTCGGAAATTATCATATCCTGTTTTCTTTTAACATCATTAATAAGTGGGCGGCCGACCAGCTGAAGTTCATGGCATTTAAACCTTTTCCACTAAGTGGATGGTAGTTTTCGTGGATTGGTCCCTGCTGGGATAATCCTTCTGCATTTTTCAACAGCTGATCTAAAAAGTAACGTGCTTCTTTATGGTATCCGTATTGCTGCAGCCCATTTAATCCAAAATAGACCTGATCCAGCCATACTGGTCCTCTCCAATAGCCTTTGGTCGGATCAAACTTAGGATGATCGGCCGCAAGTGTAGGCAAGGGTACCAGCGTGTTAAACTTACTTTTCTTTTCCATCATTTGCAACAGCAATCCGGCCTGGTTTGGACTGGATAGACCTGCCCACAATGGAATCCAGCCTTCAGGACCTTCGGCCTGGATCCACACTCCATCCATTAACCTATCGTAATAATAGGATCTTGCAGCATCATAAAAAGTAGCCTCTATTTGTTTTTTCAATGGTGCGAGCTGTTTCCGCCAAGCTATGGCTTCCTGCTTTAAGCCCAAAATAGCTGCAATTTTAGCCAGATACTCCTTTTCAGCATACAGATAAGCATTCAGATCTACAGATTCATGATTTAGCGACCAGGCCTTGTCATTATTTTTAAACAGAACCGCCTGATCAAAACGTACGGCATTGTCCATACCACTCTCCCATGCCGCAGCAATCCTGGTTCCATCAGTTGCACCATATTCACATAAGCCATTTTTATTATGGTCCCGGTTTTTATACCACCAATTGTGGTACTTGACCAGTTTAGGATAAATCCCCTTGAGAAAATCCTTGTCTGGTGATTGCTGATAGACTTTCCAAACGCCCCAGGCTGCAAGTGGAGGTTTGGTATCGCGCCAGTTGTTTTCTCGCTTATCGGCGTAAACGCAATCTGCTACCATTCCATATTCATCCTGATAATCGAACATGGAAAGTATATTATTTTTGGCCAATTGAGGATTGAAATAACTTATTCCTACCGCTTGCTTCCAGCTGTCCCAACTCCAGAAACCATAAAAACCCTGGTAATTCAATGACGGAAAAACCCCATCGTGCAGTAAATCCTTTGCCTTACTTCTCCAGTTGGTCATTAGTGTTACAATAGACTTTACAGCGATTCTTTTTTGGATGGAGTCTTTTAATACCGCACCAGGTGCTTTAAAATAGCGGTTTAGGTAATTGTCCCAGCGCAGTCTGTTGGCTTTTAACAGGATGTTGAAATCGTCGTTGCTTTGGGCTATTTTAGGAGCTTCCAGATCATACCGTTCCGTATGGCTTATTGAATAACTTTTTCCCGGCAGCAACGTAAATTCTGCTTGCTTTGCTTTATACGCTTTGTTCCTCAGTTCAAAGACTAGCTGGTCACTTTTAGGAAAAACTACCTGAAACCGATGATCTTCGTTAAAATCAACAGCAATACCATTTCCTTGCTGCTTCATGCTGGCTTCCTTTAATAATACCTCTCCTGACCAGCTAAGTTGCAATTTCTTTTTAACTGAAGAAGGGTTGCTAATCCGCGTACTGATCATCGCTTCGCGGTTGGAAACAAAGATCAGCTGCAAATGGATCTTTAACCCATCAACCCACAATTGCTGTTCTAACAATCCAGGGTAATAATGAATTTCGGCCCTGGCTTTGCTCAAATCAACCAATTTCCCGGATTCAGTTATGGTGAGTTTAGCCATAGCGTTAGCCAGCCAGCTTCCGCTCATGTCCATCACCATCGGGCCGATAAAAGTTCCATAATCCGCAGCATCCCGCGGTAGTGTATAGGCATGCCATGCCCCCATATCCGAAAATACATTGGTTTCAATAATTAATGAACTATCGACATGATATCCCAATTTTAAAACATCCTCGAATTGCCTTCCTGAACTTTGTCCGAAAGCTGTACCCAGCATCAAACTGAGTAACCCTACTAAATAATACCTCATCCTAATCCTTTGCTCTTTCTGTTAAAATCTCTTTACTAAATACCGGTCGCAGTGTAAACGAGTAGTTATAATCTTTGTAAGGGAGACGGTATTGCGGGTGTGTTTGTGCACCCCAGCTATTGTCGCCACCAACGCCCATCTGCTGATGGTCGATATTCCACCAAACCAGGCCTTCGTCAACCATTGAACCACCATGCACATTCTGTTTGGCATCCTTATCAAAGTCCAGGTTTTTCATGTCAAAATGCAGCACACCTATACTTAATGGTGATTTACCGATAGCCATTAAACCTGCTCCTGTAGGATTCTGTAATGCAGCCCAGCTCACATCCGTACGATAGCCGCTTTCCTGAGCCCGGGGATAAGGGTAAAACAGCGCATTTGCTTTCATCTTGTACAGGTCAATATCAGCAGCATAACTGCGGTCTACATAGTTATCAAATGGTCCTCTTCCCAACCAGCTTACCTGATCGTAATTTGGATTTAAGATCAGCCGCATACCAATACGTTGTGGTTCCGGATGTTTCCCTTCTCCGGTTTTCAAATGATAGTCGACCACTACATCGCCATCGCCCTTAATCAAGTAAATAACATTACAGGTTGCATCTACTGCAGACAAAAAATAAGAGGTTTCTACCTTGTAATCTGAAGAAGAGGTCTTATTGTATTCTAATGCTTTAAGTTCTGCGGTTTTAAAGGCATTCTGCCAAACCTTACTTCTAATCTGCAGGCTGTTACCGATATCATTATCTGTTGCGGAACGCCAGAAATGAGGCTCCAGTGCTTTTTGGATCAGTTCCTTGCCCGCAACCTGATAACTTTCCAGCAATCCTGTTTTTTGGTTAAAGCCAACAGCAAACCCTTTCCCGGAAAACTGAAGTTTACCATTCCCGGTTTTCAGTGCTAAAGGAAGTTCCTTCCTCATGGCCTTTTCTACATCTACCTTTATCGGTAATTTGAACTGTTCTCTGGCGATTACATATCCTGCAGGCAGCAATTCTGCGGCTTTACGACTCTGGAATTCGAGATTGATAAAATACACCACACCTGGCTTAGCTATAAAAGAGGGTACATTTAACCGGACATCTTTCGCTTCCCCTGGTAAAAGAGATAATTCCTCAACATCACCCTGGGCTACAACTTTTCCGTTCCCCTTAATGATCCAGCTAAGTTTATAATTGGCCAGATCAGTAAAATCAAACCTGTTTGAAATGGTAAAACTATACTGACCCAGATCTTTGGCTTCGAAACCTACATTCTGGTAAACCTTTTGCAATTCGTAGGCCTGGGGATGAAAGGTACGGTCTGCAGATAACAAGCCATCCGCACAGAAACTCGTATCACTGGTTAGGCCTACAGTTCCCATATCTCGACCAAAGCCCCATATTTTGTTCCCTCTTTTATCCTTCAACTCAAATGTCTGATCGGAGAAATCCCAGATAAAACCACCCTGTAGCTGGGAATATTTGTAGATCAGATCCCAATCATCTTTCAGGTTACCACCGCTGTTGCCCATCATATGTGCATATTCGCACTGAATTAAAGGTCGGTTGCGCGATGTTTTTACATAGTTTTCCATGACAGTAATGGATTTATACATGGGACAATAAATATCTGAGTAGCGCTCATCCTTGGCCGCTTCGTACTGAACCGGCCGGGTCGCATCGGCTGCTTTTAACCAGCTGTAACAATCCATTAGGTTCTCGCCAAAGCCACTTTCATTTCCAATCGACCAGGTCACAATGCAGGTGTAGTTTTTATCCCGCTCCCACATCCGTTGTACCCTATCCAGATAGGCACTTTTCCATAAGGGCTGGTTCGACAATGTTTCCTGTGGTGTGAAACTCATTCCATCACATTCTATATTTGCTTCATCCACCACATACAATCCGTACTTATCGCATAGCGAATACCAGCGCTCGGCATTGGGATAATGACTGGTACGGACTGCATTTACATTCATTTCTTTCATCCTGCGGATGTCGAGAATCATATCTGCTTCAGTAACGACTTTACCGGTAATTTTATGGAACTCATGTCGGTTGACACCTTTAATTTTAATGGGCACACCATTGACAAGGAACAAACCATTTTTAATTTCCACTGTTCTGAACCCAATAGGGTGAACGATGCTTTCTACCTTCAGTCCTTTCTGATTGAGATGTGTGATCTTCAGCTGATAAAGATTAGGATGTTCTGCATTCCATGGCTTTATATTGGGGATTTTTGTTTGAAAACTAAACGTTTTACCTGCCTTAATAGGCTGTTCTGACTGGTAAACGAGTTTACCTGCAGCATCTAAAAGTTCCACTTTCAGCTCCCCTTGTTCTTTTTGATCAGGAATTTTACTGAATACAGCATTCAGTGCCAACAAGCCATCTCTATATTGCGCATCCAATGTGCTTGTTACTTTAAAATCAAACAGGTGAAATGCAGGTCTGGCGATCAGGTACACACTTCTTTCAATGCCACTCAGCTTCCACATGTCTTGTCCTTCCAGATAGGTAGCATCGCTAAAGCGAAACACCTGTAAGGAAACGGTGTTTTTACCAGTTTTCAGGGCCTTAGTTAGGTCAAACTCAGTAGGTGTTTTGCTGTCCTTGCTAAATCCGATATACTGTCCGTTGATCCATAAATAGAAAAACGAGTTGACTGCTCCGAGATGGATAAATATCTGTTTCCCTGTCCAGGATGGGTCTATTGTAAATTCCCGTTGATAGGAACCGACAGGATTGTAATCGTTAGGAACAAAGGGCGGATTTGGAGGGATAGGATACTCTACATCAGTAAAGATATACTTATCAAAGCCTTGAGTCTGCCAATTTGCAGGCACTTTTATCTGTGCCCAGTTTTTAGTCTGCTCCGGACGTTTGAAAAAATCGAGCGACCTCAATGAGGGGTTTTCTACCAGCTTAAACCGCCACATTCCATCCAGTGAAAGTCTTGATGCTTCTCCCGGAATAAAATGGGCATGTGCGGGGTAAGTATTAAAAGAAGGTTTCGCTGGATTTTCCCAGTCATTTTGCTGTGCCAGCAACAATTGGGGGACGATAAGGAAACAATAAAGCAGGAATTGGAAAGTTTTATAGGGATTCATCGGCAGATTTTAAAATGCAGGGGGTGGCCCGAAAGCATGTTAGTCCTTTCGAAATACCCCCTGCGGGTAACAAATTCAATTAATACGGCCTGAGATTAATGAGCCTGTGGGTTGTTGCTTACTTCTTTTAGCGGCGTTGGGTAGAAAGCTTTATCGGAAGTAAATCTTCTTCCTGCTGCCTGCATATTCTGGTCTAACAAGCCCCAGCGTCTGAGGTCATAGAAACGGCTACCCTCAAGCGTAAACTCCATTACGCGTTCATGCATAATGATGTTAAACACGGCTTGCTTATTTCCAGTTGCCGCATCAGGAAGGTTGGCTCTTTTCCTTACCTCATTCACAGATTTTATCGCATCCGGATTGCCTTGCTCATTTAGTACCTCAGCATACATCAGCAATACATCAGCATAACGCATGAGCGGGAAGTTAATGGCATTAGATCTTCCTAAACGGTCCTGATTTGCTGGAGTCCATTTTCTGAAAGCAATGGTTTGTTTACCGGCGCCAAAAGTAGCATCGTAGGTACTGCCGTATACTTGTGGACTACCTGCATTATTAAAATAAGGATCATTGAAGAAAATACTTGGATATACTCTTGCATCATAATTACCATTGGCAATCTTTCCTTCTTTCAGCATTTCATTCAACAAACGCGGTGTTCCATAAATCTCACCGTATCCACCAAGTTCTGATGCAGCAACCCAGTCGCTCAGATAGGAACGATAAACGGCGGTTGGATCGGCCGACTGTTGCAGTTCAAATACCGATTCTATACTGTTTTTTGTAACTCCGTTGAACATATCGCCGAAATTCGGATCAAGTTTGTACTGTTTTGAAACGATCACGCGTTCCAGCCAGGTTTTTGCTTCTGCATAATAAGCAACGGCATTGGCCTTCTCATCTCCGGCACGATAAAGGTATACTTTACCCAGGTAGGCATCCGCAGCGCCTTTTGTTACCCTACCCAGCTCAGCATCCGGTCTATCCGAACGTAGCGGAAGATCAGGTTCAGCCTCTTTGAGGTCTTTCAAAATAAACTCATAAACCTCAGTACGGGAGGAGAAGCCTTTAGCTAAATCAGCCTCAGAAGTAGGCATTTTATCTCTGATAATAACCTGACTGAAATTATTCAATAGTTTAAAGTGATAATAGGCCCTCAAAAATTTAGCTTCTGCCAACACTTGCCTTTTACTGGCGTCATCAATAGCTGCGCTGTTCATTTTGCCTACATTTTCAATGACCTGATTGGAAAAGTTAATGCCTTTGTAATTCTCTCTCCAAAGCAGATCGATGGCATAATTCCCTGAGGTAAAATTAAAATTATAATGCTCTGTCCACCATGGGTAGTTAAAAGCATCAGCTCCGGGAACCACATAATCTTCTCTGTAAAACTCACGAACAGAACGGGCTTCAACATAATTATCCCAACCTACAAAGCCTTCCAGCTGAGAATATGCAGCAGCCAGACCTGATAATGCCCTGTCTTTATTGGTCCAGAAATTATCTACTGTTAGCTGATCAGGAACCTGTTGGTCCAGCTCACTTTTCTTACATCCCGATGCTGCCAGCAACGCGATACACAATCCTATATATAGTTTATTTACTTTCATCTTTTATCAGTTTAAAAAGTCAATTGAACACCTGCCAGCAATCTCTTGTTTTGCGGATACAACATGCGGTCAACTCCGGTATCCAACGCGTTAAAGTTTCCAACTTCCGGATCTAACCCTGTGTATTTGGTAAAGGTTACCAGATTCTGACCGCTGAGGTAAATCCTCAATCTCGAAAACTTCATTTTCTTTAATACATCATTTGGCAAGGTATAGCCGAGTTGAACCAGCTTTAACCTTAAATAAGCCCCATTTTCAAGAAATCTTGTCGACTCTCTGGTATTTATGTTAGGATCGCCAAGTACCGCCCGCGGCATATCTGTATTGGTGTTTTGTGGCGTCCAGGCTGATAAAGTAGTGGCTAAGAAGTTCCTTCCTGCATCCATACCTTCCAGCTCGAAACGATTTCCATTGTAAATCTTGTTACCACCTACACCTTGCCAGAAAAGCGACAAGTCGAAGTTTTTAAAGGCTATGCCAATATTCAAACCGTACTCATATTTAGCAAAACCAGATCCCTGATAAGTTTTGTCTTTCTCGTTTATAGTTCCATCATTATTGGTATCCCTAAAGCGAACATCTCCGGCCATAGCATCTGGCTGTAAGGGATCTCCGGTAGCATTTTTATAGTTTGCCGCTTCTGCATCAGACTGAAACAGTCCATTAGCTTCATATAAATAAAAGGCGCCAATCTCCTTACCTACGGTAGTTTGTGTGGGGAAATGATCTGTTCCAAATCTTAATCCTGTACCGTACAATACCTGATCCGGGTTGGCAAGACTGATCACTTTATTTTTTAATAAACTAAAAGTACCACCCAAATCAAAACGCCAGTCGTTTTTAGTAACCTGGTAATTTGTTTCCAGTTCAAGTCCTTTATTAGCAATCTTTCCAACGTTCAGAATAGGATTCAGCAAACCTGCTGAAGGCGGAACTTCCTTGGTAATCAATAAACCATCAGTAGTGTTGTTGTAATAGTTTATTGAACCTGTTAGTGAACTATTGAACAATCCGAAATCCAAACCAAAGTTTTTCGACTTAAGGGTTTCCCATTGCAAATCACGATTTAACAGCGTATAACTTGCTGATCCTGGCCATGGTGTAGAACCTGAACCTTGTACATAACCTCCCGACCAGTTGTTAACTGTGGTCATCAAGGCCTGATGATCGTAATATCCTAATGCACCTTCATTACCCAATTCTCCGTAACTGGCTCTTAGTTTTAAATTACTCAACCAGCTTACGCCCTGCAGAAAAGCTTCTTTATTGATGTTCCACCCCGCAGATACAGAAGGAAAAACACCATAACGTCTGTCTTCACCAAATACAGAAGAGCCGTCACGACGAACCGAAACCTGTAAAAGGTATTTGTTATCATAAGCATAATTTAAGCGGGCCAGAGTTGATAAACGCACGTATTTATTGTTTGATCCCTCCGCAGTAAATGTTCCGCCTAAACCTGCGGTAATGGTATTAAAATCAGGATTACTGAACCCAGCAGGTACTTCTTTTTCAACTATAACACCATTTACAACTGTCCTGACAATCGTCTTTCCATCAACTGTTGCACTTAAAAATTTGTTTGTTTTTTCCTGTGCGGTATAACCGGCTACCAGCTTGAAACTGTGTTTATCAATATCCAGATCGTAATTCAACAAATGCTCCATCAGGCGTTCTTTGTAATTTGCAGTACGGTTAAATACCCTAGGAAAAGACACCGCAGGATCGTTGGCATTTGCCCGGAAAGAAGGGCTGTGCTCGTAATCATCTGTTTGAGCATTGATGTAACTCAAATTGGAGGTATAGCTCAATCCTTTATACAGTTTAAGGTTGAATTTTACACTTCCGGCAAGATATCTTGTTTTTGAATTGGCATCCAGAAAATGATCAATACCGATAGGATTTTGGAATTTAGGCAAGCCATCTACGGTTAAGGCGTATCCGTATTTCTCATTGCTATCGAAAACAGGAAGTAATGGCGACTGGAAATAGCTATCCTTTACATCGAACTTAGCGTTCTCAGCAATCGTTTCGGTATACACAATATTGCTGCTTACAGTAAGTATTCCCTTTGTGAAATCGTTTCTTGATTTTATTGATTTCTTATTGAATTTAGAACCAATAAATGTTCCCTTATCATCCGTTAAATCGCCACTTAATGCATAAGTCAGGTAATCACCTCCGCCACTCAATCCTACGTTATAATTTTGCGAAATACCTCTTCTGTTGATCAGGTCCTGCCAATCAGTATTTACACCCGTGTTTTTTGTTAGATAGACAGGGAAGTCGGCAGGCAATACACCTGCATTCGTATACATTTGATTGTGTCCTTGTTTATAGCCGTTGGCATCCAGAAATTTGTATTTTTCGGTTGGCGTAACTGTGCTGTAAAAACCTGAGAAATCAATTACCGGCGCTCCTTTTTTACCTTTTTTAGTGGTAATCAGAATTACACCGTTTGCACTGTTTGATCCATAAATAGAAGCTGCAGCTCCATCTTTTAATACCTCTACTGAAGCCACATCATTGCTGCTTAAGTAATATGGGTCACCGGGAACACCATCAATGATGTAGAGCGGCTGGTGCATACCAAATGTACCGATACCCCTTAAGCGTACATCAGAAGATTGACCTGGATTACCACCCGGGCTACTAACAGATAATCCGGCAACTCTTCCCTGCAAAGCATTTACAGGGTTATTGGCGGCAACTTTACCCAACTTATCCCCGCTTACAGAACTTACAGCACTGGTTAGATTACTTCTTTTTTGCGTACCATACCCGATCACCACCACCTCATTCAATCCCGTCATGTCTCCCAGCAATTTAACGGTGATGTCTCTACCTGAGACAACAGTCACTTCCTGTGTAATAAAACTTACTGCAGAAAAGACAAGTATATCGTTGGCTGAAGCCCGAATGGCGAAATGCCCTGTGGCATCTGAAACTGTTCCTGAAGTTGTTCCTTTTATTTTAATACTGATACCGGCTACCGGCTGGTCAATCTCATTTAGCACCTGTCCTTTTACAAGGTTGTTTTGAGCAAAACTTTCAGCTGTAACGAACAACAGGAGTAGTCCAAAAAGAAAATGAATTGGCCATCGTAAATTTTTAATCATAATATTTGGTTTATAGGTGATCTAATCCCGGAATTTGATCCGGTTGATTGGTTACTCAAACCTAAATATTAACCCGCTTAAAAAACGATTTTCACTACCCCTACATCAAACACAATTCACCACTACACGACCTCTACAAACCGTCTGAAACGGCCAAAAAGGCGGTTTTAATAAATCTAGAAAGATTTCAGAAAATCATTCAGGCTGTCGTTGGTCGACAGTCCAAAATGTTTCCTCAGCCGGTATCTTGCCATCTCTACTGACTTAACGGAAATGTTGTTTAGGGAAGCTATTTCTTTAATAGAAAGATTGAGTCTGATCTGTGCACATAAGCGCCGCTCATTTTGAGTAAGCGTAGGGAATTTTTGTTGCAGATTGTAAAAGAAGTCCTGATATTTGGCTTCAATTTGTAAGTTAAAATCTTCAATATATTTTTCGCTGTTTACATCGTACCGAAACTTGTTAACCAGTTTATGGAGCCGCTGCATTACATCATCGCCCCCACTCTTTTCAAGAACCGTCAATTCTTCCATAAAATTACCGATGACTTCATTTCTATGAGACATGTACATGGAGTAATTCTTAAGTTCTACATTATTAAATTCCAGCTTATTGCTGAGCAATTGTTGCTTTACTTCAGCCAGCTCAGCATTTTTCCGCTGTCTGCTCCGCAGTTTATTGTAAAGCAGGAAGCCGATAATCACCAATAGCACAACAATGATGGCCAGTGTGTTGCGCTGATAAGACTTCAAGCTTTTTTCGAGACTCAGGGCCTTAATTTGACGTTCTTTATCCTGTGCTTCCCTTTTCATCGTGAGGGTTAACATAGCATTTACCTTGTTTTTGGATAAAAACTCCTCACGTATGGTATTGTATTTCTGAATATACTCGTAGGCATGTTTATAATCTCCCGTCAGCTGATACAACTGAGAAAAGATCTTATAATAATCCAGCAGGTTTTCCTTTTTGGAGTTCGAAGTTGATTGTTCAATGTAAGCATGTGCCTTATCCAGCATCTGCTGCGCTTCTTTATAATTTCCTAGTTTCACCAACGAGAAGGCCATCTGGTTATGTACTTCGGCAAGGGAAAGCAGCTGTCCGCTGGAGTATTGAAGGGCCAATTGAAAATAAAAAATGGCTTGCTTATAATCGCCGGTGTTGTTGCTGCTGATGCCCAGATTATTATATGCTGCACTGATTAAAGTCTTGTTATTAAACTTTTTCGCCAGTTCCAGCACCTGGTTAAAATAATCTGCGGCCTTGTTAAACTCATTCATCAATTGATAAATCAGTCCGATTCCATTCAAAGAGACTGCAGCTTTTTGTTCGTTCCCGGCCTTTTTGTACAGATTGTAGGCCATCGTATGATATTTAAGGGAAAGCTCTGCATTCTCCACATCATAGTAGGTCCAGCCTAACAATGTATAAGTAGCGCCAATTTGTTCCGGGCTTCCATTTTCCTTATAAATTTCGAGGGCATTAAATCCATATTCGAGGGCCAGGTCGTAAATGTCGTTGTATAAATAACCTTCGGCAAGAATCACCAGTGCATCGGCTTGTTCCAGCTTTAACTTATTCTCGTAGGCCAAAAGGTAAGCTTTATAGGCATAAGCAATGGCCTGGTTGGTAGCATCCCTGTTTAACTGCTTGGCTTTTTTGTTCAGCATTGTAATTTGCTCTCTCACAGAATCCTGGGGCACCAAGGCATCAGATCCCACGGCACGACTGTTAAAACAAATGGCAGAAAAGAATAATACAGCTACAAAACAGTTTACTTTAGACATTGATCGTTAATTTTCTTGCTTCCCTAAAAAACTATTTCCAATATATACAAAATTGATCTACTCTTCCAAAAGGTTAAATTTTACCTGGCCACCTTTTTCGGTGCTGATCCTGGAATTCACAAATACCCCGATCAAATTATTTCTCTTATAATTGCAGTAAATTATTAAAGGAGCATGGACTTTTACGGATATATCAATGATGTTCAATTAGATCTACCGGAGGAAATCTCCGCAGACTACCCCTTTGACATTCCAACCATACGGAACTTTAAAAAATTAACATTTCATCCAAAAGTAACCTATTTGATCGGCGAAAACGGAATGGGTAAATCGACTTTATTGGAAGCGATAGCTGTTAATTTAGGATTCAATGCAGAAGGCGGGAGTAAAAACTTCAACTTTGATACACAGTCTACCCACTCCAGCTTACATGATTATCTGAAAATTTCTAAGGGTGTTCACAAGATGCGAGACGGCTTCTTTTTAAGAAGTGAGAGCTTTTACAATTTAGCATCTGAAATAGACGAGCGGGATTCAGACCCAGAAGGAGGAGAACGCATCATCGATTCTTATGGAGGCAAGTCTTTGCATCATCAATCACATGGGGAGTCATTCTGGGCGCTGTTCATGAATCGTTTTGGAGGTTCTGGTCTTTATATTTTAGATGAACCGGAGTCGGCATTATCCATCACACGACAGATGGCAATGCTAGCACAAATCGATAAGTTAGTTAACAGACGTTCTCAATTCATTATCGCAACTCACTCCCCGATTATATTGGCCTATCCAGACGCCACTATTTATCAGATGTCACCGGAAGGAATAAATAAAGTGAAATATAAAGAGACCGACACTTATCAATTGTATAAAGGTTTTCTGGATAATCCCGAGCAAATGACATCGATCTTATTAGATGATTAATAAATGTGCTTAAATATTCAATATAAGTTCACACTTTTGCTGAAATTCTGAGTGATACTCATATTGTAATTGAATAAATACCATAATATTGAAACAAGCTACCGAAAAGCCTGAAGATCAAAAACTCAAAAGGGGTTTACAAAACAGGCACATTCAATTAATTGCTCTTGGTGGAGCCATAGGAACAGGATTATTTTTAGGCATTGGTCCGGCAGCAGTATTGGCTGGTCCTTCTGTAATTTTAGGCTATGCCCTGGCTGGTATTATTGCCTTTTTTATTATGCGTCAGTTAGGCGAAATGGTGGTTGAAGAACCTGTTTCGGGTAGTTTTAGTCACTTTGCGAATAAGTACTGGGGATCTTTTGCCGGTTTTGCTTCCGGCTGGAACTATTGGGTATTATATATCCTGGTAAGCATGTCGGAGTTGACTGCCATTGGCATTTACGTGCATTTCTGGTGGCCAGAAATCCCGCTGTGGTCGTCGAGTCTTTTCTTCTTTATAGTTATTAATGCCTTAAATCTTACTTCTGTTAAAGTGTATGGCGAGGTGGAATTCTGGTTTTCAATCATAAAGGTCGTGGCCATTATTGCCATGATCATTTTTGGTATTTATTTGCTTTTTAGTGGCAGCGGAGGCGAACAGGCCAGCATTCAAAATCTATGGAATGATGGTGGCTTTTTTGCGAAGGGCTTGTTTAGTGCAGATGGAAAAGGGGGCTTTCAGGGATTGTTTGCCGCCATTGCCTTAATCATGTTTTCATTTGGTGGACTGGAATTAATTGGGATAACAGCGGCAGAGGCCGAGCAGCCCGAAAAAACGATTCCAAAGGCTACCAATCAGGTGATTTACCGGATTCTCATCTTTTATGTAGGTGCACTTGTGATCCTGTTCTCCTTATCACCATGGAAAAACATTACCACTGATAGTAGTCCTTTTGTGATGGTTTTTGAAAGTTTAAAAGGCTTTCAGTTTACCCTTATGGGCAAAACTATCTTTTTCACAAGTGTGATTGCCAATGCGCTTAATGTCATTGTTTTGACGGCTGCTTTGTCTGTCTATAATAGTTGTGTATACAGTAACAGCAGGATGTTATTTGGCTTGGCTGAACAAGGAAATGCTCCTTCTTTTTTATCGAAGCTGAATAAAAATTCGGTGCCTATAAATGCCATTTTAATATCAAGCTTGTTTGCCGCGATATGTATTATCATCAACAAGCTGATGCCGGAGAAGGCGTTAGAGATTTTGATGTCGCTGGTCGTATCCTCTTTAATTATCAATTGGCTGATGATCAGCATTACCCATTTGAAGTTCAGAAGGAGTAAAGAGGCAGATCAGATAAAAACTAAGTTTCCATCTTTTATCTATCCGATATCGAACTATATATGCCTGATCTTTCTCTTAGGTATTTTAGTGATTATGTGGGTAACCGGTTTAAAAATATCGGTTGAGTTGATTCCAGGGTGGATTTTGCTATTGTATGTTTGTTACCTGTTGGTTCATAAAAGAAAAAATAAAACCGCTTCACAATAAACTTATGAAGCGGTTTTTTATTCATTTCAACCAACATTAATACTTCAACTCTTCTTCTATGATCGATTTAAGATCTGGATTTGAAGGCCTTGGTGCGTTTGCGGTTACTAAATTTCCTTTCTTATCAAAAACCAAAAACCTTGGGATGGAACCGATTTTATAAAACTTAGAAAACTCATTACCTTGTCCTGCTAATAACTGAACTCCCTTCATTCCCTCTTCTTCAATCATTTTAAGCCACTTCGATTTGTCCTTTTCAGCATCCGTAGACATACCGATAAATGCAACATCCTTACCTTTTAAAGACTCTTCCAGTTTTTTCATAAAAGGAATTTCTTTAATGCATGGACCACACCAGGTAGCCCAAACATCAATGACAACTACCTTTCCTTTAAAATCGTTTAATTTTACAACTTTATCATTTTTGTCAGGATAGGAAAACTGGAATCCAAGATCGCCAGGCTTAAATTCATCAAACTGCAGTTTATAGGTATTAAAAAGCTGCTTTTGCTTAGCTGTAACAAAGTAAGAACCATATTTATTTGTCGCTTCAGTAAAAGGTCTATAACTTTTTTGTAGTGCTAAGTAACTTAAAACCTCATCTCCTTTCAAGGTATCACTCTGAATAAATCGCAAGCGCTGTTCAAGGCCATTGATTCCTTCAGGAATCTGTTTCTCAGCTTTCATTACCTCCATTTGGGTCAACAGCTTTATAGTCTGATTACCAAAAGGGAACTTATAAACTTCTTGTGCTGATTTTGAATAGTCTGTAGCTTTCAAGGCTTTTACACTCGGAGTATAGAGCGCTGGATTTAAATTTCCTTTGGGTGAATTATTTAAATAGTTTCCAACAAAACGAGCGATATCCCATCTGACAACCTTTGGTAGAAATTGATCAAAACGACGATTATTTGACTTGTTTTCTTTTACAAATTTTGTGGACGCATTGTTTAAACGTTCAACAGCAGGGAAAAAAGCTTTAGCATCAATGACTGCTGATCCTTGCTTTTTTTCACCAGATTGTTGCCTGACTTCTGAGGAAACCTTATTCCATTTCGAAAGGATTTGGTTTTCTTTTGAATTGATGCTTCCCTGTAGGGTGTAACCGTTATCTATTAAACCCAGTTCTAAACAATCCCCTCCTTTCAAATAAAAAATCATATCAGATGAAGGCAAACCTGAAGAGCCTGTCCCCAATGCATATAAGCCTTCATATTCCGGGAAGAAGGCAAAACGGAATGTTCCATCATCTTTCACTTTTATCTGCGCAACTTCTGAAGTGGTGCCCTCATCAGTCTGAAACAATTTAATCTGTGTTCCTTTACCTGAACTAAAAACACCCTTAATCTCTACTGGAGATTGAGCATGAATATCGGTTATGCTTGCCATAAATATGACAAGCGATATTATTCCTCTTAAGACCATACTGAAAATTTTATATTAATTATCCTTTATTTAACACCTCTTCAATAATCATTTTTAATTTACGATCTGAAGGCCTTGGAGCGTCTCCTGTCACCAATTTCCCTTGTTTATCAAATACCAGGAAACGTGGAATGGTTCTAATTGCATAATGCTTAGAGAATTCATTTCCAACTCCACCAAACAATTGTATTCCAGTCATATGATCATCCTTGATCATTTTTAGCCATTTCGGTTTGTCCTTTTCCTGATCAACAGTAATACTGACAAAAGCAATGTCTTTTGCTTTAAATTCCTCAGCTAACTTTTCAAGATGTGGGATTTCCTGTACACATGGACCACACCAGGTAGCCCATACATCTATCACTACAACCTTTCCCTTTAAATCACTCAATTTTACGACCTTATCATTTACATCTGGAAATGAAAAATCAAAAGCTTTATCTCCCGGAGTAAATGGATTGAGTTTAGCTTCATATTTTGCCGATGTTTCCTTCTGCGTTTGTGTGATTAGATACTGTCCAAATTTATTTACGGCCTCAGTAAAATTGCTACGATCCTTTTGGTGGGATAAATAATCCAGCAATTGATCACCTTTCAAGGTATCGTTGAGCATAAACTTCATCGAGTTTTCTAATCCAATTATACTCTGGGAAATCCTAATTTTATTTTTCATGCTTTCCAGCACCGGAATCATTTGAAGCGCTCCCCGACCATACGGATATAGAAATGGCTCATAAGTATTTCTTGTGAAATTTTCAGCATTGATATAATTTATAGCTGGGCTATATTGCTCTGGTGAAGGATGCACAACACGGCCCGTAAAAAGACATCTTAGTCCATACGTTGCTAAATCCCATTTGACTAAGAGGGGAAAAGCTTTTTCAAACGCCGGGTTGCCAGATTTGTTCTTAACGATAAAATCCTTTGAGCCCACACTTAACGCTTCTAGATCTGGAAAAAAATCTACAAATGTAGACTCCATATTAGCTTGTGTCCGTTCCAGAGATTTTTCTCTTACTTTTAGACATTGCTCAGCCCATTTTGACATGATCTGATTTTCCTTTGAGTTGAGCGTTCCCTGTAATTCATAGCTGCTATCTTTCAATTTCAGGTCCAATTGATCTCCGCCCTTAAAATAAAAGGTATGATTGTAAAGTGGAGCCATAGGTTTTCCTAAACCCAAGACATAAAAACCTTCATATTCCGGGTAAAATACGAACCTAAACGAGCCATCATCTTTTACATTAAATGTAGTAACCTCTTTTAAGGCTCCCTTAAAGACGCTAAACAATTTAACCTGTTTTTTTTCTGAACTTACCGTTCCCTTTATCTCTACAGATTTTTCGGCGAATACGACCATCCCCATTAAAACCAGCACTATAGCGGTTATAATACCTTTCTTTGTTATCATAATTATGTTGTTTCTAAAATTCTATTTCTTACTGTTAAACTTAACTACCGCTATTCAACTCCTCTTCAAGAATCAATTTTAGCTTAGGATCAGATGGCTTAGGCGCATCTGCAGACACCAGTTTTCCATTTTTATCAAACACGAGAAAACGTGGAATTGTATTGATCATGTAATGCTTAGAAAATGTATTGCCATTGCCCCCGGCAAACAACTGTATTCCTCCCATACTTTCATCCTTGATCATCTGTGACCATTTCGTTTTATCGTTTGGCTTATCCGTTGAAATACTGACAAAAACAACATCCTTGCCTTTGAAATGCTCCGACAGTTTTTCAAGATGAGGAATCTCTTGTTTACATGGGCCGCACCAGGTAGCCCAAACATCTACGATAACCACCTTACCTTTTAAGTCACTAAGCTTACATAACTTATCATCAACATCAGTAAATGAAAAATCAAAAGCCTGTTCTCCACGTTTAAATGGTCGAAGCTGAGTTTCATATTTCGCCAATATTTTTTTCTGTCTCGGGGTGATGATAAACTGACCATATTTATTCACCAGCTCATCAAAATTCCCACGATCCTTTATCATAAATAATTGAGACAATACCAGGTCTCCTTTTAAACCATCGGAAAGAATAAAAGCTAATTTTCGATCTAGTATGCTGGCGTTTGTCGAAGACTTATTCTTCATCGTTTCCAAATTGGTTAATAAATTAACTGTTCGACTGCCATAAGGATATAAAAAAGCCTCCTTAGTACTTTTCGTAAAGTTCGCTGGACTAACATAATTAAGCGCGGCTGGATACTGATCTGGTCTGGGGTGAACTGAACGTCCTGTAAACACGTAACTAAGTCCGAATGATGCCAAATCCCATTTAACCAGTATGGGGAATGTTTTATCAAAAATAGGATTGCCAGACTTGTGCTTAGCAATAAATTCGTTTGACTCCTTACTTAACTCCTCTAAATCCGGAAAGAAATCTACAAAAGTAGAGCCTAAATAATGACGCAACCATTCCGCTGATTTCTGTTTAACCTTGAAGGATCGCTCAAACCACTTTGACATCACCAGGTTTTCTTTCGAATTAAGTTTGCCTTGCAAAACATAAGTTGTATCAGTCATGTTTAAGTTCAACTTATCGCCTCCTTTAAAATAAAATGTGTTGTTCTGACTTGGGGCTGTCGCATTTCCGGTTCCCAATACATACAAGCCTTCGTATTCCGGATAAAACATAAACCGAAATGCTCCATCCTCTTTTACATTGAACTTGGTGACTTCTTCAAGCGTTCCCTCTAGTACGCTATATAAAGTAATCTGCTTACTTTTCGGGGAGCTTAATTTACCCTTTATCTCCACCGGATTCTGGGCATAGCTATTCCCTATGCTTGCCATTAGTAGTACAAGCAATACTATTCTTCTAGTTATCATGCCAAAAATTATTTTGAATTAGCCTTTTTCAATTCTTCCTCAAGAATCAGTTTCAATTTAGGATCCGAAGGCCTTGGTGCATCCGCTGTTACTAATTTTCCATGTTTATCAAATACAAAAAATCTTGGAATGGTATTAATTACATAATGTTTAGAAAATTCATTACCACTACCAGCGAATAGCTGTATCCCTCCCATGTGCTCATCCTTGATCATCTGTAACCATTTCTCCTTATCCTTTAGCTGATCAACTGATATACTCACAAATGCAATGTCTTTACCTTTAAATTCTTCTCCGAGCTTTTCAATGTGAGGAATCTCCTGTTTACAAGGACCACACCAGGTTGCCCAAACATCTATCACGACTACCTTACCCTTTAAATCATTCACACTTACATGCTTATCATTGACATCAGGAAACGAGAATGCGAAAGCCTGATCTCCCGGTTTAAACGGACTGAGCTTAGACTCATATTGCGCCAACACCTTCTTTTGCCTTGGCGTTACTATAAGTTTCCCATACTTATTAAATGCTTCAGAAAAATTCCGCTGATCTTTTTGGTGAGATAAATAATCCAATACCAAATCCCCTTTTAAAGTATCGCTAAGTACAAATTTCAAATTGGTTTCCAATCCTACAATACTTTTAGAAATGGAAATTTTATTTTTCATTGTTTCCAAAAGTGTTAACGATTTAAGCGTTCTTAATCCGAATGGATATAAGAAGGTCTCTTTTGCACTTTTTGTAAAATTCCCGGCATTAATGTAATTGATTGCTGGTGTGTACTCTTCAGGTGTAGGATGTATCCTGCGTGGGGTAAATATATAACCGATGCCAAAAGCTGCTAAATCCCATTTTACAAGGATTGGAAACACCTGATCAAACTTAGGATTGCCAGACTTGTGCTTAGCAATAAATTCTTTCGAACTGTTACTTAACGCTTCTAAATCAGGAAAGAAATCTTTAAAGGTTGAACCTGTATAATGACGCGCCCATTCTACAGATTTTTGCTTCACTTTAAAAGAATGCTCGAACCATTTCGATATCATTTGATTTTCCTTTGAATTTAATTTCCCTTGTAATACATAGGTGGTATCAGTCAGGCTTAAATCCAAATTGTCTCCTCCTTTAAAATAGAAAGTGTTATTATGGCTTGGTGCCATAGCTGTGCCAGTACCCAGCACATAAAAACCCTCGTATTCTGGATAGAACATAAAACGGAAGGCGCCATCTTCTTTAACGTTAACTGCAGTAACTTCTTCCAAAGTCCCCTCTAAAACACTATAAAGTTTAACTTGTTTATTAAGCGGAGAACTTAAGGTTCCTTTTATCTCCACTGGTTTTTGTGCCAATGCGGCCAGTCCCATCGAGCAAAACATGGTCAATGTTATGATTCCTGTTTTTATCATTGTCTTTTTATTTTTTATAGTTAGTTCTTATTTGCTTAGGTTAATTATTCTCTGTAGGTCGCATCCACAATCTTCCCGAACCCCTCATATTGTTGAAAAAGCTTAGGCGCAGCAGTTAAAGAAATTTCGTACAATTCCATCTTTCCCGAATTATCCGGAGCCGCCGGATCATAGGTACAAATCATTAACTTTTTACTGTAATCGATGTATCGGGCGAGATTTTGCACCTGAAGCAGCTTCTGAAATTTAATCAGCGAGATCTTTCGATTCCCCATGTCCAAAAGTATTTTCTCCAATTTATTAAACGGGTCATACTGATACACTTTACTGCCTATCGAATACATAATGAATCCATAGTTGGGATCAAAAGTTATTTGCTCTGCATCCTTTAAATGTATTGCATTAGGAATAGCTTCATAAGCAATAGGTGTGAGCTTTGTATCGCTGGGCGACACAAATCTTAGTAAAGAAAAGTTGTCTTGCTGAGGCTCTTTAAGAATTGCGTAGAACTGCGGAGTGCCACTATTTACAAATCCCATATAACGCAAATCTTTCTTTAAATCGGCAGGATCAAAAACATTTACGTCTGTCGAAACCGGCTGAATCACTCCCTTATTTCCTCCGGAATGAACAAGAAACCTACGCTTTTCAGTATCAAACATCAAGAGGTATGGTGTTATTGTTCTATATTTTTCGGCTATATAAGGTGAAATAGAAATTCTTCCTCCATCTACGAAACGGTTTAACGTCATGCCATGCATAAAACCCTGAGTTGAGTTTTCAATGGAAAGTATACCATCGCTATCTAATAAGTAAGTCATTGGGAATCCGCCCATCCCCATTGAACGTATAACCTCTGCATGATAGTCATCTGAGGTAGGCCGCATAACTTCTACTTTTAGATTCCTGAAATTATTCCAGGTACGTTGCTGATTGTTGATGCTATAGGTTTCCTGATCCGTACCTACATATATCCTATTCGTAAACTGATAATTAAACACGTCCCTGTTGTACACAAAATAAACCATCCTTGGCTTACCCTTTAATTTTATAGTAGACATTGTAGATAACAGATCTGTGTATTGTAAAAATTTTGAATCTTTAGCATTATAAGCCAGCATATCTAATCTAGATTCATTACGTATTTCATTAAGTATCATCCAGCCATCTGCAATTTCAGAGCGCACATTGAGTTTAGTTTTAAACTCTCTGACATACCCTGTTACTTTGTCCTTAACTCTGAAATATAAACTATAGGTTGATGGGGTTAAGGGCAAATTAAGATCCAATATTCGTTGCATACCCAATTGTTTCTTCAAATTCCCATCATCAATTTTCATATTTTCATCAAAAGAAAACCATTCATAATTGAAATCATCTTCATTAAAACCACCCTCTTTCATAAAATCCAACTTCGGATCCACATGAAAGGGTTGGCCGCTTAACGCCTCATATACTTGTTCAAATCCTTGAATATCCATCGTCTTTAATTCCCGATATTCATAATTACCCAAGTCTTTTCTACATGCATTCCCACCTATAAGGCAAAGCGCACATATCACCATTAGTACTAAGTTTTTTTTCATATTCTCTTAAAATAAATACGACCATTTTTTATTGAACATTTGCACCCATTTTCATTGGCTGTCCATTTTCATCCAGAATTGGCGTGCCTTTGATCGCCATTTCATACAGATAGGCCTGCATACCCATCCCCCAGGCAACTACACTCAGTGAGCTAGGCATATAACCATCTTTGGTCAAGAGTGCCGGATCTAAATCATATCGGCCTATCATAAACTGTAATTTCTTTGCGGAATAAGTTCCTAAATAGCCACTAACGAAAGGAAATACTTTCGGGTTTTTGTTTTTATCCCAAAACCAGGGTACACCTGAGATATCATCAACATTCAGTTCGTAGGTGGTAAAATAGCGTTTATAAGCAGATGGCCCAGTGCCGATATGCTGATAACTGACCTGTGTAGAAAATGCTTCATTGGCTTCCAGAGAAATAGAGAGCTGTATTTGCTTTTCGCGCATTGGAGCAGAGCGATGCAACAACAGCCTAACTGTATCCGTTAGTTTATTAGCTTTGATTACAAAATCCTTATTGAGAAATTCATAATCTCTACCCTTTACCATTGTGCTGCTATCCGCAACGACCAAAGCATAGTGTCTATCTAATTGAACTGCGGCACCAGTAGCGATTATTGGAATTTTAATCAGGGTGTCCTGAATATAGGCAGATAGATACCCAAAAGAAAAATAAGCCTTGTTCTCTTGCTCAGAATTAGGAAAATAAATACTGTTTTTCCCCGAATAGCTATCCAGATGATCCTCTTTGCAAGCACAAAAGAAGAGCATAAAAGCAATGATTAATAATTTATTCATGATCGTATATTTATCGTTGTTCAGTTTCTGATAATGGTACAGGAAAAGTATAGCTTTCCAGATTGATTGCTGTTTCACTAAGTCCCACAGCACTTAAAATACGAGGGGCTGATTTACGCTTATAATAAAACCATAATTGTCCTTCACCATAAAACTCTTTGCGATACTCCTTTAAAATCTGTTCGTCGAGCACTGCGACAGAAGTCAAAGCGGCACAATTCCGGTGCAGGCGAAGCTCATTCAGGTAGCCTAAAGCCTTATTAGGATCTGGCTCGCATTCTGAAGCAATAAGATATAATTCACTTAACCGTATGCCAGGCACTTTATATCGAAAATTTGCTTCCTTTTTTTCAACAACATCTTTGTATTTGATAAAAACAGGGAATGTTTTTCCTCCTTCTATTGACCAGGATGGAGAATAGCGAAGATCATTTTCCCAGTTCTCGAAAATTAATTTTAAGAATTCATGATTAGGTCCTGCTGCTAGTAATCCCGGGCCTAAGATTGCAGGACTGAAATTACTGTTATAAAAATCATATAACTTCGGGTTTTCAAATTCAAATAAATTCTCCGTCGAGAAAATTCTGTTTGGTGCATCGGCAAGTGTTACTTGCGCGGCGGTGATCCATGGGAACTTAGACTGTTCCTTAATAACTTGTTGAG
The DNA here is from genome assembly GCF_900176505.1 of Pedobacter nyackensis. Taxonomy (GTDB): domain Bacteria; phylum Bacteroidota; class Bacteroidia; order Sphingobacteriales; family Sphingobacteriaceae; genus Pedobacter; species Pedobacter nyackensis. The sequence continues at coordinate 394,862 of NZ_FWYB01000002.1, forward strand.
CAGCTGCAAGCGCTTTCTCCTTATTTCCACTCCAAAGCCATGCACGTGCTTGCAAACCTTTCACCGCATAAAAATTCATTCTCAAATTCCTCGATTTCCATTTAGAATCCGGGATTAATCCCATTGGCTTATCTACCTGCTGCATCTGAATTACCGGATCCTTTTGAAGCAATAAGGTGGCCTTATCCAGGTCCTCCACAATACGCTCAAAAATATAAGTAGAGCTATAAAAAGGAGATATATCATACCCCGCTTTATGGTAATAGGGTAAGTGCTCGGCAGTTGGGTTTACTGTTAGTGCCGGAGCAAAGTACCTTAAAAGATCGAAATACAGATAGGCACGTAAAGCATAAGCTTCGCCCTTATAAACATCTCTGGTCTGATCATCCAATACAGTTGAATTCAACTCTATATTTTCTATGAACTTATTGATGTTCGTTATATTTCCATAGAGACCTTTCCAAATGCCATCCACAATGGACTTTACTCCCTCGTCCTCATAATTGTAAACCGTTAACTCTCCGGAATTCGCATAATACTGAGCCAGAAGATCTGTCGTTTTCATGGTCAGCGATCCCCCATACATATCAGACGAGCCTAGCTTGAGGTAAATCCCATTTAACGCATTTGCAAAGCCTTGTTCAGTCTTGAAGACATCTTCTTCAATATATTTATCTTCAGGTTTCACGTCCAGCCATTTCTGACAAGAGCTAAGTCCCAATAACATTAAGATTATTAATATATTTTTTTTCATGTTGATCTTATTTAAAAGTGACAGAAATACTCATAGACACAGAGCGCGAATAAGGATAGTCTATACCACGCTCCCGACGAACCGTTGAAGAATAGAAAATATCATTTGTAAAAGCTGTAATTCTAAGACTGGACATTTTGGCCTTATCCAGCCAGGCTTTTCGGCTAAATTCATAGCCCAAACTCAATGATTCTAAACTGATAGTATTTTCTGTTTGAATAAATCTTGAAGAAATCGGGGAATTGATAACCGCACTGATGGCTTTAAATTGCCTTACATCTCCGATGTTCTGCCATCTGTCATAAAGTGCACGCCGGTCTTTATTCGATTCTACATTTAAGGATGAAATGTTTTCTACTTTAGTATATAAAGCGTAATTCATTTGATCCTTTTGTAAAACATAACGTAAAACAGCATTTGCATTAAATCCTTTATAATTAAAGCTACCTCGCATGGTACCTTCAACTAAGGGCTGCCCGGAACCTATACGTATAATATCATCTGAATTATAAATAAATGTCTGCTGCCCTTCTTTCGACCAGAAAAGCTCTCTTCCTGTAGCGGGATCAATTCCCAATGATGGTACAGCCCAGATATCTCTTGGTCCAAAACCATCCTTATAGCGGATCAATGATTTACTATTCTGTAAATTCTGGTTTAGATTCTTCAATTTATTATTGAAATTGCTATAAACCATCCTACTCACTGCTCCCATCACAGCAAATGTCAATACAACCTGATCCTTAGGCCTATATATAGGGGAGTAGTTGATCATAGTCTCCAGGCCCTCTACATTTAGCTCACCAGCATTAAACGGATAGCTCCCTACACCGGTTGACGAAGGAAATGAAGCCTCTACAATTAAATTCTCCGTCTTTTTACGATATGCATTGAATTGCAATGAGCCCCTATTGCCAAAAGTAGAAAGATCCATCCCGACACTCGTTTGTATCGTACGCTGCCATTCTAAATCCGGAGCGCCCAAAGACCCTAAGTAAACTCCTTGTCCGAAACTATTGTTATCCGGATGGTAGTTATAAATAGATTCACTAAGACTACCGAAATTCTGGTTGCCAGTCACCCCCATATTTGCACGTAACCTCAACATAGATATCCATTCCAGCTTCTTCATAAATGCTTCTCTGTGAACGTTCCAACTTAGCCCCCCGGAATAATAAGGAGAGTATAAATTATTAGATCCAAACACGGTAGACCCATCCATATTGAAATTGAAATCCGCATTATACTTTTGTAAATACGAATAATTAACAGAGGCCAATACCGAGTTACGACGTACAATCTGTGTACTAGCCGAAGGCTTTGAATTTTCTTCATAGCCGAAAGCGAAAGCTGGATTCCCATTACTGGAAGGCTGGAAACCAACCACCTTATATCCTTCGGCACGACTTTGATTCTCGCTGATCTCTGTCCTAAAGTTCATATTGATGGTGTGTTTTTCGGCAAAAACTTTGGCATATGTAGCCATTAAATTAGCTGTATAGCTAAACGAGGAAGAAGTGCGCCTGTTTAAGCTTCCCTTCCTGGCAGCTTCGGTAGCCACAAATTGAGAATGCCGGGGAGATACAAAGTTATCAGCCAAAAGATTCCCCTTACTAACCTGCCCCCCGGCGGTTATTCTAAGTGAAGGCATCACATCATAGATGATCTGCAGGTTGTTATTAATTGTAAAGTTGTTCGCTCTGTTAAAACTTCCAATCGACGCATTGTAGAGTGGATTCATAATTAAAGGAAAAGCACCTGCCCGCTGTACGGAATCGATAAATCGTTCGTGAACGGGTGCATATTCATAATAGGGGTTCATGTTCACCCAGGTAGAAAAACTCCCATATGGTGTTTCATTAGACTTAGACCCTACGAATGACGCTCGATTAGATACATTGATTTTCCCGGTTCGGTAATTTAAATTCAGGTTCCCTCCCCAATCATCTCTATCAGAGCCAATCATAGTTCCTTTTGTATTTTTGATATTTACACCTAAATCAAAAAGAATAGTGCCTTCTCCTCCGCGTACACTGACCGAATGCCTGTTTGAAAAACCCGTTTGTAAAGGTTTATCCAACCAGTAAGTATTCACGCCACGAACCACATTAGCCAGTCGGCTGTTGTATAAGCTATCTAATCCCAGCTGAGATCTGACATTAGTAGCCGTATACCTGCCAGACAATCGCTCAAATTCCAATTTCTCCGTTGCATTCATCATGTTATAACTTCTTAAGTCTGGCGTCTCAACACGAAAATCACCTGAATAAGATAGTTTAACCTTACCCGATTTTGGCTTAATCGTTTCCACAACCACAACTCCATTAGATGCACGTGAACCATAAAGCGCAGTAGATGATGCATCTTTAAGAATAGTAACGGAGGCTACAATATTCATATCCAGATCTACAATTGTCCTGAGATTCGTTTCAAAACCATCCAAAATAAATAATGGCAAATTAGGGTCAGCAGTAAATTCTGAACGGAGATTCGATGCTGGAATACTGGTTTGTCCGCGCACCTCGATATTGGGTAATGCATTAGGATTGGATCCCACTTGATTATTTTCAATTTGCATAAATGAAGGATCTAAAGCCCTCAAACTCGCAATGATATTGTTATTACCAATCACCTTTAATTCAGTACCCGAAAAATTAGCGGTCGCCCCGGTAAAACTCTCTTTTTTACGTTCGATACCTATTCCGGTGATGACAATGTTATCGAGATCACCGACTTTTGCTTTGAGCACAATATTCAATAGGTTTGTTCCCTTGGCTGGCACATTCATCGTCTGGGTATCATACCCAACGAAAGAAAAAGTAAGCTGATCGTTATCATCTTTGATTTGAATAGAAAACGCACCATTTTTAACCGTTCTTGAATTTGTCCGGCTTATTTTTGCTTGTACGTTAACGCCTTCTAAGGGGCTCCCCTTTTCATCGACCACTTTACCAGATACAATACGTTGCTGGTTAGGGCTGACCAATTCAGGCCTGGATTTCACAATGATTGCATTTTTGTCGATCTGGAAAGTAAATGGCTGGTTAAAAAAAACCTGGATTAAAGCTTCCTTCAACGGAACCTGCTTTAAATCTAAATCAATAAGTCCCGCTTTTTCTACAGTACGATCAATATAAATAAAATCATACCCCGTTTGTTGTCGAATCTCTTCAAAGATACTTATCAATGTAGCATTCCGTTTCTTTAGTGTCACGGTTTGGCCGTAGCTAGATGCGTTAACCTGCAGAACTGCAACTGTTAATAACAAAATTGTAAATTTCATTGCCAGTAAAATTTTAGACACACCGGCCGGAAGCCTGCTGAGCCTTTTAAAGTAAAAATTCATACATTTGCTTTGGTTTAATAACGGGCATACCACATCCATAGTCGGTAGACTGGCAGCTCGCGTAGTTCATAAAAATTTGATTTTACTTTCCCAATTTATTGGGTGAATCGAAGAATCATTAAACTTGCCAGGAGTGCTCGCATACTCTTGGCATTATTCATGTCTTCTTCTAAGTAGCTGGTTAGGTTCTTTTTGTCATGGTCATCATTTGGTTTAGTTTGGTTAGGTTTTATTATAGGGCATTCAATACTTTAATTGTTGAATTTTCAAGCTCAAATTTTATTTCTCCTGTGCCTGATAAGTTTTTGAGTATATCCGACAAGTCTCTGGATCTGGACATTTGACCACTAAATGTTATGGATTTATTTAGGTTATGATCAAATACAACCTGAACATTATACCAACGGGAAATCCGGGCCATGACTTCTGTCAGACTTTCCCTTCGGAATATGAAATCTCCATTCTTCCAATCCACAACCTGATCAACTTCTTTCTGTATTACTTTAATACCTTTTTTGCTTAAAACGGCCTGCTCACCAACCTTGATCACAACTTCTGAGGATTTTGACCTGGAACCATCTAAATGGGATGTTACCCGAACACTACCTTCCAGCAAGGTCGTTTTAATTGTTCCATCATCTTTGTACCCATTGATGTTAAAATGAGTTCCAAGAACCGTCACTTCTTGTCCATCACTTAACACAACAAATGGATGTTTTTTATCCTCCTTAACTTCAAAATAAGCTTCTCCCTCAAGGTCTACCTTTCTTTTTCCATTAGCATAAAGTGCTGTTGAAAAAGTTAATGATGAAGAAGCATTTAACCATACTTTGGTTCCATCCAGGAGGACAACGGAATACGTTTCGCCCCGTTGGGTACTTAATGTGTTGACACCGGCCTCCTGATTTTGACCAGGAATCACCTTATAGGTAAGTTGTCCTCCACTTTCTTTAATAATTTCAACTCCTGCTTCCGACAACTGTTCTACGTCGTCCACGCTATCCAAAAGAATCTTCTTACCATTGGCTAATGTAAGTGTTGCTTTTTCTTGCCCTGCAACAATTTGAGGTGCCTTTGATGAGGCTATGTTTTGTTTTTCATCATTGTTAACCGGCTGAAACTGTTTTAAGGTATACATTACAGAAAAAGCACCTAAAAATAATGACGCCGCTAAAAGTACCCACCTGTATTTTCTATACAAACTAATAGTTTTTGGTGGGCTCAGCTTTTGAGCAAGGGATAATCTGATATTTGCTTGTATAATGGATTTTTCTGAAGGCGATACCTGATCCCACTCAGGATTGTTCTCCGCGTACCAATCTAAATAATGGAGATACTGAGAAAGTTCCTCTTCTGTTGCATTACCTTCTGCAACACGTTTGGCAATATGAATAAAAGATTCTTTCTGCATATAATGTAAAGCGAATAAGAAGGCTCAATCCCCTAAAAGATTTTTATTTTATTTTTAAAAACCAAACAACAGCCTGGTTATCAGCAAATAAAAAACATAAGATAATTGTACTTTTCCAATTTCAGACGCAGCTTCTTTAAAGCAATGGTAATTTGTGCTTCAACTGTTTTTTCGGAGATATCCAATTGGGCGGCAATTTCTTTATTGCTTAGATAGGAGAATCGACTCATTTGAAAAATCAATCTGCAACGTTCGGGCAGATCTTTTATGGTGTGCTCAATTAGTTCCTGAAGTTGCTTAACTTCAAGCGTAAGGCTCTCATCATGTTCCACCTGTGGTGCCTCTTTTATGCGATCAAAAAAATCCTGATGAAATTTTGCCGCTCTAAAATAGCTTGCTGTTTTAAACTTCACTGCAGTAAGCAGATAGCCTTTACAGGAGACCAATTCCCATTTTTCTCTATTCTCCCAAAACCATGTAAAAATATCCTGGATGATGTCTTGAGCCATATCAAAATCTCGTAATATATTATACGCATAGCCATACAATACATCAAAATATCTTCTGTATAACTCTTCAAATGCTAAATAATCATTTAATTTAATGGCATTCAACAATTCATACTCGCTCAGTAACTGATATTCTTTCATCAAAAATTGAATTCTGTTGTATTTGGTCTTTAAAAGCTTAAAGGCAAATATGATAAATAATTAAGCCAACAGCGACGTAATTTGATAAATACGCACTAATCTTTCTGCTCGCCAATTTTTTATACATTATCTTTGCCGGATGTCCGGAATTTACATCCATATCCCTTTCTGTAAAAAAGCCTGCACCTATTGCGATTTTCACTTCAGCACCTCGTTAAAGTACGTTGATGAAATGACTGATGCCATTTGTGCGGAAATCATCATGAAGAAAGACCGGATAACGGACCAGGTGGGCAGCATCTATTTTGGCGGAGGGACACCATCGGTATTGCCATCAAAGAGTTTTGAAAAGATCTTTAACACGCTTACACAGCACTTCTCTATCTCCTCTGATGCGGAGATTACTATAGAAGCCAACCCCGACGACCTGAACGCTAAGAAAATAGCAGAACTCAGACAACTGCCTGTAAACCGCTTCAGCATAGGTATACAGTCCTTTTTTGAGGAAGATCTGATCTGGATGAACAGGGCCCACAATGCAAATGAGGCTGAAGATTGCATAAAACGCAGTCAGGATGCCGGCTTCGAAAACCTGAGCATTGATCTGATTTATGGCTACCCCTTACTAACCGACAACAAGTGGTTAAGTAACATCAATAAAGCCATCGAATTTCAAACACCACATATTTCTGCGTACTCATTAACCGTTGAACCTAGAACCGCTCTGGCCAGCGCCATTAAAAAGGGGCAGCAACCACCGGTTAATGATGAGCAAAGTGCAGCACAATTCATCACACTGATAGAAAAGCTTAAGGCCGGTGGCTTTGAACAATATGAAATCTCCAATTTTAGTCAGCCAGGGAAGTACGCGGTCCACAATACCAATTACTGGCGTGGCATCCCCTATTTGGGTATAGGCCCTTCGGCACATGGTTTTGATGGTCATACCCGCTATCTGAATATTGCCAACAATGCAATTTACCTACAACATTTGCAAAAAGGCGAACTGGCTGAAACCATTGAAGAGCTTGACCAGTACGACAGGTTTAACGAGTACATCATGACCTCCCTGCGTACCATGTGGGGTACAGACTTGAATAAAATTAAAGCTGATTTTGGTAAACAGTTTCAGGCTGATACGCTAAAAGCAATAAAACCATTTGTAGAGAAAGGCTGGCTGATCCAGCAGGATAATCACCTGATTCTGACACAGGAAGGTAAATTATTTGCTGATTACATCGCTTCTGAATTATTTTTGATCCAGGATGATCATCTTTAACAAATCATTGATAAAATATTACCCATGAAGAATAAGGTTATTTGGATTACCGGAGCATCGTCTGGTATTGGTGAAGCACTAGCCTATGCATGTGACAATGCCGGTGCAAAACTTATCCTCTCATCGCGTAACAGGGATGAGCTTTACAGAGTTAAAAGTGCTTGCAAAAGCCCTGTTAACATTCATATTCTTTCCTTAGATCTTGAAAAAACCGATTCATTGGCAGATAAGGCTGAAGAAGCCATCCGCATATATGGGCATATCGATATGCTGATCAATTGTGGTGGCATTAGTCAGCGTAGTCTGGCTTTAGAGACAACATTACAGACAGAGCAGCGCCTGATGAATGTTAACTTCTGGGGCACAGTTGTGCTGAGCAAAGCTGTATTGCCAAATATGATTGCTCAAGGCGGTGGAAAGATCGTCTGCATTAGCAGTCTGGTTGGCAAATTCGGAACACGTTTCCGCTCCTCATATGCAGCCTCAAAACATGCCTTACATGGCTATTTTGATTCGCTGCGTTCGGAAGTATATGATAAAAACATCCAGATCACTCTGGTTTGTCCTGGCTTTATTAAAACCAATGTGACCCTAAATGCGCTAACAGCAGAAGGAAGCGCTTATGGAATCATGGATCATGACCCAGACGATAGGATGTCTGCGGATGAATGTGCCAAACAAATTTTACAGGCCATCAAAGCAAATAAAGAGGAAGTATATATTGGCGGTAAGGAAGTTAAGGCAATATGGTTGAAACGTTTCTTCCCTTTACGTCTGTCTAAGTATTTAAGAACCGCAAAGGTTACTTAATGCAAACGTTTGACCGAATTTTCATCAAGTTCATCTCCTCTTCTTTTCCTATTTTCATGAAAATTTGACAGTCTAAATCATCATGAAAAGAACCACCTTCATTCTTCTGGCCTTCCAGCTCATATTCTGTACCCTTTGTTTTGCGAATAAAACGGGTAATGCTGAACCTGCTACCATTGTTGTACCTCTTGGAGGAAATGGTTGGTTAAGTAAAAACGCAACCGCAAAAATCAATAAGGAGGGATTGAGCAACTGGTCTTCAAAATCAGAAACGATCACCGTTTACTTTCGTACAGAAACCCCTGGCGATGCGGAGCTTTCACTCCAGTTAAATGTACCTGAAGGCAATAGCAAAATCAGCTTAACCGCAGCAGGCAAGACCTTTACTAAGGAGATCAGTAACAGTCAATCCGAAATCATTAAAATAGGAAACGTTCAGATTAAACAGCCCGGCTATGTAAAAATAGAGCTTAAAGGCATTTCTAAAACAGGAAGCGTTTTTGCGAATATTTCTGACCTCATTGTTAGCGGAAGCAGTCTGAACAAGGGTGCCGCCTATGTTAAAAACAATGAAGGAAACTATTTCTATTGGGGCCACAGAGGGCCATCTGTACATTTGAAATATGAAATTCCAAAAGCCGCAGAAAATGTAGAATGGTTTTACAATGAAATAACCGTTCCCGTTGGTGAGGACAAGCTAGGCACCTATTATATGGCCAATGGATTTAGTGGTGGCTATTTCGGTATGCAGGTGAACTCTGCCACAGAACGAAGAGTACTCTTTTCAATATGGAGTCCTTTTACAACGGATGATCCTAAGCTGATCCCCGACAGTATGAAAGTAGTTTTGCTAAAAAAAGGGGACATCACTAAAACAGGCGAATTTGGCAATGAAGGTTCAGGCGGACAAAGCTATATGCGCTTCCCATGGGTTGCCGGCAACACTTATGCTTTCCTGATCCGCGCACAACCTAACACAGTAAAGAAATCAACAGTATATACGGCTTACTTTAAAGATGTAGCAAAAGGTGACTGGATATTGGTAGCTAGCTTTGAAAGACCTCAATCAGCAGTGTACTTAAAAGGCTTACATTCCTTCCTGGAAAACTTCTCACCAACAATGGGCGATCAGTCGCGCAAGGGCAATTACCAAAACCAGTGGGCTATTGACCATACAGGAAAATGGCATGAAGTAACAGGTGCTACTTTTACTGTTGATGCAACTGCTAGTATCAATTATAGAAAAGATTACGCCGGAGGCGCTGAAAAGAATGCATTTTTCCTAAAGAACTGTGGTTTCTTTAATGATTTCACGCCTAAAAACACAAAGTTTACCCGTGAGTCATCAGGTAAACCTCATCCGGTAATCGATTTTAACAAGTTACCATAAGTTAAATCTGTGTGTAGCCTTAATTGGCTACACACCTGAAACCCGTATTTTCAAGTCCTGTATCTACAGAAGATTTCATTTTAGAACTTACCCTATAGCCTTTGCAATAGGAAGAATGGCACATGAATGAGCCTCCTCTGATGATCTTCTTAGGAATTGTTGGCTCCTCAGGATCATAACTTTCAGCAGGGCCTTTAGGGTTGCTTTGTTTACCCTTATTCGTCTTATAATAATCTGTAGTGTACCAATCGGCAGTCCATTCCCATACATTACCAGCCATATCATACAAGCCATATCCATTTGCCGCGAATGACTTTACGGGTGCTACACTTGCATACCCATCTGTTTTTAAATCATTATAAGGGAACTCTCCCTGCCAGGTATTGGCTTTGACCCTACCCTTGATTAGATCTTCATCACCCCATGGGTACTTTTTACTTTTTAGACCACCACGAGCCGCGTATTCCCACTCTGCTTCGGTAGGTAAACGTTTACCTGCCCATTTAGCATAAGCAGCTGCATCTACCCAGGCTACCTGTGTAACCGGATAATTGTCTTTACCGATAATATTGCTTTTTGGCCCTTGCGGATGTTTCCAGTTCGCACCTTCTGTCCAACTCCACCATTGTGATACATCGTTAATATTTACTCGCTGAGCGGGCTTTTTAAAGGTTAAAGAAGCAGGTTGCAGCAATTCATCAGCCGGTTTAGGTGTACCCGGAGGCAATTGTTTTTTCAGTTCCTCCCAGTCCGGTTTACGTTCGGCCAGTGTTACATAGCCAGTAGCTTTTACAAAGCGTGCAAACTGTGCATTAGTTACTTCCGATTCATCAATCCAAAAGCCGTCTACTGCAACTTCATGTGCCGGATATTCATCAGGTCGTCCTTCATTATCCGCAGCACCCATTACAAAATCTCCGGTAGGAATAAACTTCATCCCCTCATGCGAGGCCTTGCCTTGCTTATCATTTGCGCCCAATGAATCAATGCCCTTTATAGCGCCAAACCTTTTAGGCAAGGTCGCATCACAGCAGCTAAGATCTGTTTTCTCAACTGATACAGCAGTTTCATTCTTAGTAGTTTTCTGATTACAGGAGGCTATTGTCAGCACTCCGAACAGGGATAAAAGGGCTATTTTCACCTAGCTAAATTAATCATAAAAAAAATAGCATAAAAACTGCTTAGCGCATCACCCCAATTTTGTTACCTTCCCAATCCGGGAACAACACCTTATCATTATTGATATTCAGGTGTTTGTCTGCCACTTCACTAAATACACTTCTGAAATCGGTAGTTACTGCGAGGTCCCTTCCATCTTCAAGATTCTCAATAGCAAGTGGGTTAACCAGACCGTGTACCAATCCGCCATTTACACTATTACCCAGAATGAAATTACATGAAGCCCTGCCGTGATCTGTTCCTCCTGTACCATTTTGTTTAACAGTACGTCCGAATTCAGTCATCGTCATTACGGTTACATCATCCTGATATGTGCCCATATCAGCCCAAAAGGCCATGATACTATTGCTCAGGTCGTTTACATTCCTTGCAAAGATACCTGTGTCTGCGCCCTGATTAAAGTGCGTATCCCAGCCTCCAGATTCGGCAAAGGCGACTTCCATACCCACATCCATTTTAATTAACTGTGCAATCTGTTTCAATGAATTGCCTAGTGCTGTATTAGGATATATGGCATTATTTGATGGTTTATAATTCTTTGTATCTACTTTTTGAAGCATTTTCATGGCATCAAAACTTTCCTTTCCTGTTTCCTTTAACAAGCCGGAAGAAGTGGTATCGTACAAGTCTTCGAAGCTTTTTGCAGCCATGTTTGCGCCCTTAACATTACCTCTTAATTGTATATTAAAGTCCTGCAGATTACTAATGGCAACAGCTGGGTTCTCTCCATAAAATGATCTGGGCAAAGATGAAGTTAAGCTCACTCCCTGAAAAGGCGTAGCAGCATCATGCCCCAGTAAGCCTACTGCGCGGTTTAACCAGCCACTATCGGTGCCTTTTCTGAATGGCGTGCCCGACTCCATGTAATCCTGAGCATCAAAATGTGAGCGGGTATTATTTGGGGAGCCTATTCCATGTACAATGGCCATTCTTTTTTCCCTGAACATGCTTTCGAAAGCTGCCATTGAGGGGTGTAAACCAAAGCGTCCATCCAGATCTATCAGCGGTGTAGTTTTGCTTCCTTTGGCGGCATCCATAAACAACGTTGGGCGGGCTGCTTTTAAGTATTTATCAGTAAAAGGAGTTACCGCCATCAGCCCATCCATTGCGCCACGCTGAAAGATGCAAACCATTATCTTTTTCCTTTTAAACAAACCCGGAGCTTTAGTTCCGGCAACAGCTTCTGCTAAAAAACCAGGAATACCACCCAATCCAATTCCAAATAGTGCCAGTCCGCCAGCTTTTATAAATCCTCTTCTTGAAGTCATGATTATATTTTTAGGGGTTATTTACGTTGAAATTCAGGAGAGCCTATAATCACACCGACCACTTGTGCAAGCATCGTATTGTTTCCTCCGGACAGCGTAACCGCTGTTGCATTTTTGCCGGAATTCTTTTTAACAGGTTTCTCAATACCTTTTTTATTTGTCTTCATCACCATCTCCTCATTTTCCATGGTATCCATGGTTTGAGGTGGCCCAGTTTTGGCAGCAGCACTTTCTACCTTACTAACCAGATTCGGATCATTCAACATTGGTTTTAACCGCTTAACCGTTTCCAGTACATCACGTTCGGGCATAATCAACTTACAATAAATCAGCAATGCAGCATCAGCGCTTTCAGGTTCATGGTTATTATTTAAAGATGCCAGATTGATCTTAATACCCGGAATACGTTGGGTAGCCAGCGCTAATCCAAAATTCATTCTGTTTAACAAAGATCCCGTATTAATCCAGTATTGTCCTTTATCCGGAAAGCCTGTAGGTGCCTGGTAATAGTACATCTTCTGTCCCATTTTATTAATCCAGTTGTACAATTGGTAGGGCTGAGTGATTTCGGCATTCAAACTTCTTACAGCACTTATTGCCAACTCAAAAGGAGATTTTGTTTTCTCTCTTAACGATTCCTTACTCCAAAACTCAGGCGCTGTAGCCATAGTAATCATCATCTGCTTAATGTCACCATCAGTTTTAGTAAATGTTTTTGCCATTTTATCTACCAATGAAGACGCAGGATTGTCATTCACAAATCTTGTCGCTAGCTTTTTCGAAATAAACTTTGCAGTTGAGGGGTGATGTGCTAACATGGTGAGAAGCTCCACCCCTTCTTCATACCCACCGTTTGCCGGAAAATGTTTGCCCAATACGATCCTTTCACCATTATCATGTCTTGTTGGCATAAACAGAAAGTCGCCATCATGTACAAAACCACGTTTCTCAAGCGTGTTTTTATCAGTCTTTTCAAGCAGATTTTTAGCAGCAAAGCCATAACCGTTTTCACCCATAGGAGCGATGGTCCAACCTGTTAGCACCCTCGCTGCCTGGGTAACATCACTCTGAGTATATCCACCATCAACCCCTAAAGTATGCAGTTCCATCACCTCACGAGCATAGTTTTCGTTCAAACCACCTTGTTTCTTTTTCTCCTGCAGTTTTTTAAGTGCAGGTGAATTTGCAATAGCTGTTGCTCTGAAACCTGGGCGTTTCTTCAATGTTTTCTTTTCTCCCATTTGCATCTGCATGTCATCATTATTTGCGACCGGCTGTCCGCTGCTCGAAAAATTGTCCAGGTACATTAGCATGGCCGGAGATTTTGCCGTGGCCATCAACAAGGTTTGAAATTTACCTGTAACATTAGGCCTGATCACATCCCTTTCATAAGCAGGAGTAAATGGGGCACTTTGATTTTTTGTCAGCGAGACATTGAAGTGGTTGAACCAGAAATCAGTTAGCAATTCGTTTAGCTGATTATTCGTATAAGTTGCTCTTAGTATTTTTTGATTAAAAAACTGGCGGAATAGTTCCTGCTGAGGCTTATAGCCTTTTGAATCCATAAAAGCTTTGATCTGCTGTCGGTACTCCTTCCCATCCCCCTTATTTACTGAATCCTTATTGATTACCCCTTCCTTAACAGCCATACGTAGCGCTTGGCCTGGGCGAGGATACTTATCCTCTACTTCTGCATTGCTCAGATTGATATCGTCGTATTGGCTTAAGGACTTGTTTAAAGCTTCATCCTCGATCTTGCCATCCAATTGCTGCACAAACCATTTCTCCAATCCAATTTTAACCACCGCATCGATATCTTCTGGCTTTGCTCCATAAGTAAACCGGCTTAAAAGATGTGCCGCAGCTTGTCGCTCGTCTAACCCAGCCTTTTTATAGGGGAAGGAAAACTTCACTGCAGCCGGTTTCTCCTTTTGAAAGGCCGAACACAATACAGTAACCAAAAGGACAAACACAAAGGAATAGATAACTTTTGCAGGTGTTTTCATACAATGATCGAATTAATTATATTCCTATGACAATAGAAATCTGATAAGGATTAAAACAGTTGTAAAAAATATATTCTACCAAATTATATACCAGGCAGATACATTCACTTAATATAACTTTTTTAAGAAGCATTTGTTTTTTCGGAAAACTGACCACCCAAAGAAACATCTGCGCAAACGTTTGTGTAAAAGAGAACTATCTTTTATCAAAAAACCCCTGGCAATTCATTTGCCAGGGGTTTTATTTTTGAACTTACATCCAATCGGGTTTAGGCTTATCTTTAAGATAATAATCGAAAAAGCCCATTACTTTGTTCGTAAAATCCTCTTTATTTTCCTTCTTTTCGAGTAGATGACCTTCACCTTTGTAATTCAGCATCCATGCCGGTTTATTTAACCTGCGCAGTCCTGTAAAAAACTCTATTCCTTGCTCCCAAGGCACAGAACCATCCTGGTCATTATGCATCATCAAAACAGGAGTTTTAACATTAGGAAGGCCAAATAAAGGCGAATTACTGATATAAGCCAATGGATTGCTCCACAAGGTTGTCCCCATACGACTCTGAGTATGTTCATATTGGAACATCCTGCTTTGACCAGTTTCCCAGCGAATACCACCATAAGCACTGGTCATGTTAGATACAATTGCTCCAGCCATGGCCGCTTTAAACATGTTGGTCTTCGTGATCAGATAGGCAGCCTGATAACCTCCCCAACTATGGCCATTAATCCCTATCCGATCCTTGTCAATAAAATCGTATTGTGTTGTTAAAGCATTAACACCACTCACAATTGCATCATATGAACTTGCTCCAGGTGCAGCTGTTCTAAAAACTACATCCGGAATAAAAACCAAATAACCATTGCTCACCAAATAAGACCAGTTTACTACCGATTTCATTGCATCTGGAGCATTATAGCGGTGTAACAAATCACTTCGTTGCTCATAGAAATAAACAATCATAGGATATTTTTTACTAGGGTCAAAATTCTCTGGCTTACACAAGATACCTTGTAAAGAATCTTTGTTAAAGCTTTCCCATTCCACCAATTCTGATGTCCCCCAGTTATAGTCTTTTTGCTGAGGATTGGTGATTGATATTTTTTTTATGTTAGCAAAATTCTGATCAGAATAATACAATTCAGGATATTCAGTAAAATCTCCTTTTTTCCAGAGACAAGCAGTTCCATCTTCTGAGATGTTTAATCCACCATAAGTATGATCTGAGAGCGCCAATTGATCAAAACTGCCATTTGGCTTAAGTACAAAATAACCATCCTTTTTAGTTTTGGATTGAAAAGCTGTAAAATATTGAACGGCTTTCAAATCTATGTATCGCTCCGTTTTTTCGGGTTTGATATATCTGAAAACTATGCCTTGTTTCCGACCGGTGCCCTTTGTTAAGCAAACCGGCACATTTTTACCTGAGGCATCAATTTTCCACAAGTCATACTTACTATGTACCAGAAACCAATGTGTTTCCGTGTCCCAGCCAGCATCCCCATAATGAGTAGAGTGCATCGGCATATCCAGCTCATCATTATAAAAAACATCTTTGATATTTCGGGTAAGGTTCCTTTTTTCCAATGTTTTTGTGTTCATACTGTACCATGAACTATCCGTTGGCTCGTACCAACTGATGTACTGTTTATCAAAGGAAATTTTTGGAATATAATACTTCCTTTCCAGCACCATTTTATTTTTACCGGTCTCCATATTAACCAGATAGGCATCATATAGCCTACTCGCTTCAATCCCCACAAGATTTTGATATCTCAAATCACTAAAGCCAATAGATACGCCTTCCTTATCACCTTCTGGGAACTGTAAATAAGGCATTTCTGAATCACCTAACTGAACTACCTTTTTATTTCCAATCACATATTGATAAAAATTACTACTCTTTATGGCAGTACCTTTTTTATCCATAGGAGGAATTGTTGACTGATCCCATTTCCAGATATCAAGCAAAACTTTCTTCTTCCTAACGGTATCAGCTACTGTATACGCGCTACTTTTAAAGTAAACTTTTTGCCCATTAGCAGAAAAACTAAGGAGTTCATTAGCTGAGATTCGATATCCTGAAGATAAGCCCCGCGTGCTATTGGTAACTGAATCTAGCCGTTGTCCACTTTTGGTTTTCACCACATAAATCTTGTACAACGTATCCTTAGCCTTTATATCTTCAGAGATATAGGCCAATTGATCCGAATTTTTCGAAAATGTAGCCATTGTATAATTCACATTTCCAGATACGATCACCTTTTTATGACCAGAAGGGATGTGAAACAACGACAACCTGCTAATCTTCTTTTCCTGTTGCAAGACCAAAACGTAATTCTGATCATCTGAATACCTATGTTTTAAAACGGATTCAAACACCACAGAATCTTTGGATGTAGGATTGTAAAGCACTAAACTGTTCAAGATTGTATTCTTCTTAACCGTAGAATCGACTTTACTTTTACGTATAACCTGCAACAAGCATGGAGATGATTTTATGAAGCTAACGATTGGCTGCCCTTTAAAATCCAGCAATTCTCCTGTTACCAAATTACGAAGTCGAAAAACCTTATTCTTCGCTTCCGCGCCCACCGTATAAGTACAAAATTTTGAATCCGAACTGAATTGCAAATTGGCTCCATGAAGAATAGTATCTACCTTTTCTCTGTTCCCTAATAATAATACCTGATATGCGGCTTTATTCCTGATCTCATATCCAAACCATTTACCATTCGGGGAGATTTTATCCCCTGAGATAAACTTCCAACTGTTAAAAGTAGTGTGATCTAACACCTTTTTGGATTGCCCAGATAAATCATTTGCAACCAGCAAAAAGAAAAATACGAGCTTATAATACTTAATTATTTTTGTCATTAATCAATGGATAATATGGGCTAATCTCTGTTGTATTGAGGAAGGGAAGGGTTAAGACTAAGAACTTTAGGAGGTAAGGGTAAAATGTACCGTAGGTCATTGGCGGGAAGGGTCCAACTCTCGCTACCTGCCGAATGAACAATATCCTTTTTCCAATCAGCCTCTCTGTTCAATCGTTTCAAATCGATCAAACGCATGCTTCCACAGAACGCAAACTCCCTACGTCTTTCCTCCAGTACAATCTTTAACGCCATTTTAGCGTCAACCAATGGCAAATCTTTATTACCATTAATACGATTATAACGCAACTTATCTACCAAAGCCAAGGCCTTTTGAGCCTCACCTTTGCGCGCATATCCCTCTGCGGCAATCAAGAATAACTCTGAAGTATTAAATCCTGAATTAAACATTACATACGGCACCCACATGCTTTTACCCGGAAAATTTAGCTGACCATTAAGTTTAAAAGTATTGTCGGCAAAAAACAACAATCTACGCTGATCTGTTGCTCCAGGAGGCAAATCGTGGTTATAAGTAGCCAACAAATCTGCACTGGCATAAACATTCCGCGAAAGAGAAATCAGATTATCTCCATATCTTGCATAAATGCTCTCCACATTGTCCTTAGCTTCCGGATAGGACTTACCCGTCGCAGCATCATAAATTCGCCCAAACCCATTCGCCGCAGGATTAATGCTGTACAGCTTCATATTGGTTAACTGACTATTATCCAGCAATGCTTTCTCTGCATAAATACGGGCATTCTCATAATCCTTCATATAAAAATACATCTTAGCCATAAATGCATTACCGACTTGCCTTGATGGCTTAAAGCGATGCGGAGTAGTGGCCGACAGATGAGGCAAGGCTTCGTTCAAATCCTTAAAAATCTGATCATAAACTTCTCGTACTGTATTACGCTTATAATCCTTATTAATATCTTCGGATAACACTAAAGGGACACCTAAATCATTAGCAGCAGAATTAGCATCATAATCTTTTGCATAAGTATTGACCAGCAACAAATATTCAAAAGCACGACCTACTTTTGCTTCTGCAGCCAAGGCTTCCTTGTCTTTTGGATTCCCATCGGTACAAGAAAGAACATTATTGATGACCACATTAAAAGTGTAAATTCTTTTATAGGCATTTTGCCATAAAAGGTCGTCTGTTCCCGCACTAAAAATTGAACCATGCGCAAAAGAATACATATTCTTCTGGCCTTCGCTCCCCTGTTGAAACTGGCCGAAAGGAACTGATAAATCGCCCAACAGCATATCATCAGTAATGTAAACTACATAAGGGTTATCGGCACTCATCATCGTTTTATGATTCAACAACTTAACATAGTCATCGTAAAATTCCGGAATGAGAATACCTTTTGGCTTGATGTCAAGATATTTTTTGCAGGAAGGCAATAAAAACAGCAACAGAGCCGATAAAATTATTGTTATATTTTTCATTTGAATATAATTTTGTTTTCAATGGTAATGAAGCTATCATAAGCAGATACATTGATATTTGTATGCTTATGATGGCTTCATGATTTCAGCGATTAAAAATTTAGAGATAATCCAAGGGTGTAAGTAGTAGGTTGCAAATTGCCTCTGGATGGTGTTAAAGAAGAACCATTCCAAACCTCAGGATCAAGTCCTTGATTATTTGCAGCCCATCTCCAGGCATTCTGGATCTGACAAGAAATCCTCACATTATCCAATCCGTATTTATGGACTGCTTTAGTTGGCAGTTCATAGCCAATTGAAATATCCCTAAGTTTGATATAATCACCTTTCTGTACATGCTTATCAGCGGCCGACCATAGATTTCCTAAATTAGCATTTACACCTTGTCTAAAAGCCGGAGCTTTAGATGCGTCGTTTTCATCCCCTGGCTTTTGCCAGAAATTCGCAGTCAGTCTGTCGACATTTGCGGAAATACCGGTCCCAACAATATAATTACCAAACATACTTCTCATCACGTGTCCGCCATAATAGAGGAACATAAACGATAAATCAAAATTCTTATATTTAAAATTGTTTGATAAAGAGGCTGCATAAGGCGGAACTGTTGTTCCTGCATATTGCAAATCTTCCATCGTAAGGTTTGCAAACGACTTTACAATATTTCCATTTCTATCGTAACCCTGTGGCGCTCCTGTATTGTCAAGGCCTGCCCAACGCACGCTATAAAGACTATTTAATGGTTTTCCTTCACGAATCTGATCCGCTTGAATATAAAAAACTGCAGCACCATTGGTATTTTCTATTCTGGTCAGCTTATTTTTATTGTAAGAGAAATTCATCGATGTTCTCCAGCTAAAGTCAGGTCTAACAATATTTTGTGAATTTAAAGAAACCTCCAAACCACGATTATACATATCCCCATAGTTTACTGTCAGGTCAGTCCAGCCATAAGTAGGATCCGAAATCTTCGATTTTAACAAATCTGATGTGCTTTTATTGTAAACCTCAATGCTTCCACTTAGTGCTGATTTGAAGAGATTAAAATCGACACCTAAATTAGTTACCCTTGTTTTTTCCCAACGTAAGCCAGAGTTAGGAGGAAATCTAACTTGAGATGAAGGTTCGTTAATATAATCGTTTATTCCACTCTCAATTACGGTCAAAAATGGACCACTCAATTTAGCGATATTACCATTTATACCATAGGTAGCGCGTAGCGACAAACGATCCAACCAATCTAAATCATGCTCTGAGATCAGATAAGATCCACCTGCAGACCATAATGGACGATACTGATATTTGGGGTCTGTTCCGAATAAATTGGATTGATCCATACGGATACTGGCGCTTGCTGTAAAACGACGATTATAAGTATAAGATGCATTACCATAAAAAGAGACATAACGATTCTCAGTAGAAAAAAAGCCTGCCCCCATATTACTGTAATTAAATGATCCAAAAAGTGCTTGTGTACCTGTTAAATTAGCTATTGACTTTTCATCTATTGCTTTAAAAGAAAGGCTATTGTCATCATAACCGACTCTATAAGTTGCCGTGGACGAGGATCTCACCTTACGTTGCTCGGCACCGGCAATTACAACTATCTCATGCTGATCATTAATTATTTTATTATAATTCAATTGAGCCCGCAAGGTATGCGAGTCTCCGTCTCCACGAATTTCCTTAATCTGTCCTCCGGTTGGAATATTTTGAGTGATTACGCCACTTTTTATCTGAGTCGCATTGTTAACCATCGTTTTAACAAACCATGAATCCTTACTATAGAATTGCTTTTGAAAATTATTTCTTAATTCTTTTTGATACTTCAGATCTAATGTTAATCCTTTAATCAATTTAAAGTTAGCGCCAACATTAAAATTCTGATACTTCTCATTAGATTCAAACCGTTGATTATTCAACTCCTGAAGTGGAAAATAACTCTCATCCAACAATCCTAATCCGGTTAATCTATTCAACTCGCTTTGAGATTTTGCCTGATACCAGGGTAGTGGATTGCCATTTTCATCCTTAAACAAAAGATAAGATGCCTTTCCCGCACCAGTGTACACACTCATTCCTGAAAATCCATTGTTATACGCTTCTCCAGTGAAACTTCCTAAAATGCCGGCATCTAATCGTAGCCAGGACGTAATATCAAAGCTGTTTTTAAAATTATAACCTTTCCGATCATTAGTTTGAGCTTGTTCGTATGGCATCGCCTGTAAATAGTTTACAGACAAAGCGTAACGATGTTTTGCTGTACCTCCGGATAATGATAAGTTGTGCTGTTGATCGATTGCTCTTCTTCTCAATAATTCATCAACAAGCTGGTCTTTACGATCTCTGTTGCGATAAATATCCAATTGTCTATTTAATTCAGCCTCATCTATTTTATTAGCAGCGCGATCATAAAACAATTGACGAACCTCGTTTACATAAGTTCCTGGTTGCAGTGCTGGGGCACTCAATTTGAAAAGAGTTTGCTGAAAATCGATAAATTCTGAACTTGATAATAAGTTATTATAACTGGCATCAGGAAGAGGTGTCAATTTCAAACTTCCATTATATGAAATTCTTAATGGTCCTGCTACCCCCATTTTTGTCGTGATTACAATAACACCATTAGCAGATCGGGCTCCGTAAATAGAGGCCGCAGTAGCGTCTTTCAGTATAGTTACGCCCACAACATCGGAAGGATTTATCGCATCTATTGAACCTTCATAAGGTACTCCATCTACGACATAAAGCGGTGCAATTGTTCCAGAGATCGTCGACTTCCCTCTTATTTGAACTGCTCCCTTATAAGCGGTTAAACCGGCCACCTGCCCCTCTAACCGATCAATGA
Organism: Pedobacter nyackensis; assembly: GCF_900176505.1. Classification (GTDB taxonomy): domain Bacteria; phylum Bacteroidota; class Bacteroidia; order Sphingobacteriales; family Sphingobacteriaceae; genus Pedobacter; species Pedobacter nyackensis. The sequence goes on from NZ_FWYB01000002.1 coordinate 416,141, forward strand.
TATTAGTTTGGAGTTTACCTACAAGATTTTTTTGTGTAACAACGCCATAAGATCCGGTAGCACGTTCTTTTGGTATTTGCTGATAACCTGTAGAGACCATAACCGACACCTCTTCGAGTTCATTCTGGTTTACTTCTAAACGAATTGTTAAAGGAGAAACCTGATTTGCAGGCACTTCTTTTAATGTATAGCCAATAAATGAAACCACAAGCACTGCCTGTTCATCAATCCCTTTGAATTCAAAATCACCTTTACTGTTCGTTGCAGTAGCCGTATTTGTTCCCTTAACTTTTACAACTGCGCCTACAAGAGGTTCATTCTTTTCATCCACCACGCGGCCACGCACATCAATAGCAGTAAAGAGAGAACTAATCCTGTCACGAAAGGAAGGCTCTTCCTTTCTTATGACAACCGTTTTTTCAAGAATTTCATAGGTTAACTTCTGTCCTTTTAAGCTTTCGCTAATGGCCGTTTTTAAATTAGCATTATTTAACTTAATGGTAACCGGATGGCTATTCTTCAGCAGATAGTCCGCATAAACAATATCAAATCCACTTTGCAGCTTTATTTCTTTTAAAACAGACTTTAGTGAAACGTTTGCCCTGGATAAACTGATATTCTGGGCATAAGAACCTGCGCTTGCCTGCGCAAGGAAAAAGGTCATGATAATTATGATTAATTTCATAATCAGTAGTGTTTTTTTTCTAGTGTGATTACTTCCTTCTGACAAGCAGCTTGAAGTTATCAAAGTATTCAAATTCATACTTTTCATCGTTTTTTTTAGCCTTCATTAGGAGGTCGATGAATGACCATTAACATTGCTTTATTAAGCAAGATTACCTAAGTTTGACTTGGTTTGAGTTGATATACAATAGTTCCACAATTATTTGATCCAAGGCCTGCTTTAGCTGGTCTTAGGAAAGGTTAACTCAAATCTTGCCGGGCAATGCTTCGAACCATTGCCTGGCTTCATTAAAAGCCACCTGTTGAGAATTAATTTCGCTGTCGTAAAATTCTGGTCATAGTAAATTGGTTTGGTTTTAGTTCATTGTTATATTGATAGGACACGCACCTTTCCTATAGGGAGTACACCTAAATTAAAAATAATGGATTTACCTCCTGGGGCTTCAGAATAGCAGCAAATGGAACCTATACTATTTCGCCTTTTTTATAAGAATCCGGTTTCCTTCAATTTTAAAATTGACTTCCCCTGTGGCTTCTAAAGTTTTAAGCAGACCTGAGATGTTTTCATATCTGGATATTGCGCCTGTTAGCTTGAGATCTTTAATATCATCTTGAAATACAGCCACAACGTTGTACCAGCGTTCTGCCTGTTTCATGATACTGCCTAACGCTTCACTGTTGAAAATAAACTTACCGTTTTTCCAGGAAGCTATCTCAGCCGCATCAACCTCTTTAACAGCTAAATGCTCATAGCCTGTTAACACGGCCTGTTGGTTAAGTTTTAAGGTAACATTTGATCTCCCAACATTACGGCTATCCACGAGCGTAACCCTTACAGATCCTTCAAGGACTGTAGTTTTAGTACCCCCTTCATCATTATAACCATTGATGTTAAAATGAGTACCGAGTACTTCAACTTCCTGCCCCCTGGAAATGACGATAAAAGGATGCTTTTTATCTTTAGAGATTTCAAAATAGGCTTCCCCGCTCAATTCTACTTTTCGATTAGCCGCCCCGGAAAAGGTTGAAGGGAACTTCAACTTACTTGCGGCATTAAGCCATACCTTGCTACCATCGGGCAATATAAATTGATACTGTCCGCCACGTGGCGTATTTGCAGTTATCCAACGTAATTCTACTTCTTCCGGCGACTGTCCAGCTGATGTTTTGAGAATAGCTGTTCCATCATTATAACTCAATTTATTTGCATCAATAACAACTCCTGTTTTTGCATCACTTAAGTCGATTACCTTTCCATCGTCGAGTGTTAATGTTGCCCTATTGCGACCGGGAGCAATATCATTGCGCTGCATCTGACTTAAAATAAAATCTTTATTATTTTGCCCCTGCTGAAATTTATAAAACCAAAATGCGATGCCCAACATTAAAATTAAAGAAGCCGCAACTGCAATCCGATTAAAAGTAAACAGGTTCTTTTTAGGTATAGATGAGCGTTTCGAAATTCCATTCCATATTAACTCCTCAGTAAGGTCAAGGTCCTCAGAAGAATTAAACACGGCATTCTTTTCCCCACGTGCATTATACCAGGACTCGACGATAGCCCTTTCCTTAGCATCACAACGATCCTCTAAATATCTTTGTAAAAGTGCTTCTGCGCCTTCCTTATTCATCATATTACAACACCAACTTTATGTTTATAGTGGTAAGACACCTAACTTTCTTCATGGGAGTATCCGCAACAAAATAATCAATGTAGCCAGTGGTATTTTAAATTTCTTCCTAAGCATAGTTACAGCCTTACTAACCTGTTTTTTTACGGTTAAGTCGGAAATACCTAAGCGCTCCCCGATCTCCGCATGCGAAAGTCCTTCCTTCCTGCTCATTTCAAATATCTCCCGCATTTTTGGTGGCATATTTAAGATCTCCCTTTCGATTAAGCGTTTTAAATCATTATAGCGAACCAACTCATCTGTTTGTACTTTTTCCTGATCAATAAAATCCCCCAGATCTGCCAGGTAATTTTCTTGTACCTTTCCATGGCGGATGATATTTAATATCGTATTTCGAACCGCTTTATACAGATAGGCATTCAGACTAATAGTGAGTTCAAATTGTGCATGCTTGTTCCACATCGCTGTAAAAACTTCCTGAACAACATCCCTTGCCTGATCCTCCTGCCTAAGCATATGCCGCGCATGAAGATATAGTACAGACCAATACCGCTTATAAATTTCGGTAAATGCATCATGATCTCCCCTCCTTAACAAGGTGATTAAATCTTGATCGGTATGGGCACTGTAAATGATCATGTTTAAATTACATCAATTGTTCTGCAATCTTATCAATTTTAACTCACATTATTGGCATTGTGTAACCAAGTAAAGCTGTTTACGAAAGAAGTGCGGAAGACATTCAGCATAAAAAACATGACAAGTTTGAAAACAAAATTATATTCCAATGAAAAAAAAATCTCTAAGTTTGCTCTAAATAAGATCGGTAATTGGCATTGAGCCGGTCACAAGCATCTTATTATTAAACATATGAGCTTTATTTTAAGGCCGGTAGATACCGTTGAGAGCATCAGCCCTGCTGATTTTAAGAAGAACTACCTGGATGCGCGCCGTCCTTTAATCATTAAAGGGCTAACTAAATCCTGGCCGGCACGTGAAAAGTGGACAACCGACTATTTAAAGCAATTAGCCGGAGAGGTGAACGTGAGCCTTATGGACAACTCAAAGGCAGATCCTTCGAAACCCATCAATGCTTCCGTAGCGGAAATGCGCTTTGGCGACTATCTGGACCTCATCAAGTCTAAACCAACCGAACTCAGGATCTTTTTCTTCAACCTGTTTAAGCATGCGCCTAATCTGGTTGATGACATCGTTATTCCTAAAGACCTCATGGGTGGCTTTATTGAAAGCATGCCTGCCATGTTCTTTGGAGGCTCCAATTCGGTTACTTTTTTACATTACGACATAGACCTGCCTCACCTTTTTCATACGCATTTTGGTGGCAGAAAGCACATTATATTGTTCGACAACAAGTGGAAAAAGCGCTTGTATTGCATCCCCAATGCAACATATGCTTTAGAGGACTATGATGTTGCCAACCCCGATTTCGAGAAATTCCCAGCCTTGAAAGGCGTAGAAGGTTACGAAGTATTTCTGGAGCATGGTGATACCTTATTTATGCCTACAGGTATGTGGCACTGGATGAAATACCTGGATGGATCATTCTCTTTAAGTCTTAGAGCATGGGATGCGTCTCTATCCAGAAAAGCACAAAGCGTTTTTAACCTCGCCGTTAAAGGTGGCGTAGACAGCATGTTAAAAATGGCTTTCAAAGCACCATACGCAAAATGGAGAGAACGTGTAGCCATCAAAAGAGCTGAGCGTGCATTAGCGAAGGGCGAACCTAAGTAATACTTAAAGGTATTTTTACAACCGGATAACATTACTGATACCACAAACTTTTACCTTCGATAAGTCGTTTATACTTAGTATATGAGAGGGTACCAATTTTCTGATTTTAAGTCTGATGCCTTCCCGAAGGGCGGGTTTGAAGAATTACTGGACCTGTTTACCAAACTGCTCAATATAACAGCTGGTGATGCGGGTGAAGCCTTGGTGTGGATGAATGAACTGGACAAGCAGTACAAAATTACCACCGATGCCTATGGTATGGGTAATTTTCTCGACGACCTGAAAGAAAAAGGCTATATCACAGAAGATACGGCAAAAGGTACTTTCAGCATTACACCCAAAACAGAACAAACTATTCGCAAGGCTGCCCTTGAGGAGATTTTCGGGAAACTGAAAAAAGCTGGAAAAGGAAACCACAATGCCAATACCTCAGGCATAGGCGAGGAAAAGAACGCCGACAGAAGGGAATATGCATTTGGCGACAGTCTTGATCAGATAGACATGACAGCCTCCATCCACAATGCCCAGATCAATCATGGCATAGGAAACTTTACGCTAACGGAACGCGATCTGGAGGTAGAAGAAAAGGATTATAAAACCCTCACCTCTACGGTACTCATGATCGACATATCCCATTCCATGATTTTGTATGGCGAAGACAGAATAACCCCCGCTAAGAAAGTAGCTATGGCCCTTGCCGAGCTCATTCATACCCGTTATCCTAAAGATACTTTAGACATTGTTGTTTTTGGTAATGATGCCTGGCCAATTACAGTTAAAGATTTGCCTTATTTACAGGTTGGCCCCTACCACACCAATACCTATGCCGGTCTGGAGCTCGCGGTTAACCTCTTACGCAGACGTAAAACGCATAACAAGCAAATCTTCATGATCACCGATGGTAAACCTACCTGTTTAAAAGAAAACGGAGGCTATTATAAGAATAGCATGGGCTTAGACCGAAAAGTAATCACCAAAACTTTAAGCATGGCCGCGCAATGTAAAAGACTCCGGATACCCATCACTACCTTTATGATTGCTAAAGACCCATATTTACAACAATTTGTGAGGGAATTTACTCAGGTAAACGGGGGAAGAGCTTTTTACAGCTCCCTAAGCGGATTAGGAGAATACATATTTGAGGATTACATAAAAAATAGAAGAAAGATCGTAAGGTAAGGAGCTCCTTAATCTTTAATCCTAAAACAAAAGACATAAATGGATCACAATAAGATAAAAACACTTGGTCAATTAAAAGCCGCACGATATAAATCAATATCGGTAAAAGATGAGCTCCGAAAAAACCTGGTCACACAGCTTAAAAACAGAACAGCCAAATTTGAAGGTATTTTAGGGTACGATGACTCCGTAATCCCAGAGTTGCATACGGCCATTTTATCCCGGCACAACGTATTGTTGTTGGGTTTAAGGGGGCAAGCGAAAACCAAAATTGCCCGCTTAATGGTCAATTTGTTAGACGAATTTATCCCATATGTAACCGGCAGTGAGATTTTTGATGACCCATTAAATCCCATTTCATGGTATGCCAAACATGAAATTATGATCCATGGTGACAATACCCCTATCAGCTGGCAGCATCGCTCGGATCGCTATACCGAAAAATTAGCGACACCCGACGTGACTGTGGCCGATTTGATTGGTGATGTTGACCCCATTAAGGCTGCTACATTAAAACTAACCTATAATGATGAGCGGGTAATCCATTTTGGATTGATCCCGAGAGCGCATCGCGGTATCTTTGTAATTAATGAGCTGCCCGACCTGCAAGCCAGAATACAAGTCGCCTTGTTTAATATGCTGCAGGAAAAAGACATCCAAATCAGAGGATTCAAATTACGCTTACCACTGGATATTCAATTTGTATTTACGGCAAATCCAGAGGATTATACCAATCGTGGCTCTATAGTCACCCCTTTAAAAGACCGTATTGAAAGCCAGATTCTTACGCATTACCCTAAGACCTTAGACATTGCGGGAAAAATTACACTCCAGGAAGCCAAAATCACGCCTGAACAACGTAAAAACATCCATGCCGACGGGCTCATCACAGACCTTATTGAACAGGTTGCTTTTGAAGCTCGCCAAAGTGAATTAATTGATCAGAAATCGGGTGTATCTGCAAGGCTTACCATTTCAGCATACGAAAACCTGATCAGTGCAGCAGAGCGACGAATGCTCATTAGAAAGGAAAAAACAACCGTGGTACGACTGTCGGATCTCGCAGGTATCATTCCGGCCATAACCGGAAAGATCGAACTGGTTTACGAAGGTGAGATCGAAGGGCCTGCAAAAGTGGCCAACATACTTATTGGTAAAGCCATCAAAAGCCGATTCCCCATATTTATGCCTGATCCGGAAAAAGCAAAGAAAAGTAAAGGAGCCAATCCCTATTCAAAAATTACGGAGTGGTTTACAGAAGGGAATACACTGAGTTTAACTGACAACCTAAATACCGATCAATATCAAAAAGAACTGTTGAAAGTTGACGGTTTATATGATTTGATTAAATTACTGCATCCCAAAGTACTCGAAAGACAAACATTTTTGCTGATGGAATTAACCCTGCATGGTTTAGCCGAATACTCACAACTTAACAAAAAATACCTGGATGGAGGATTTGGCTTCTCCGATATGTTCGATAGCCTATTTAATATCGACTTTAGAGACGAAGACTAACCTACAACAATTTTAATTCAAAATACAAATACATACTATGGGCCGATTATCCCTAATCATTTTTTTATCTGTTTTCCTTTTAATATTCGACTACTACTGCTACCGTGCTATTTTATCCGTATTCAAAAAATGGCAGCCCCGCACTAAATTGTTGTTCAGCATTCTTTGGTGGTCCTATACCTTTGGTTTAGTGATAGGTGTCTTTGCGAGTATATACCTGAATCTTTATCTTACATTGAGAGCTGTTATCCTTGTAGCCTTCTTTCTAACAGTTGGTAGCAAGGTAGTGATGCTTCCCTTTCTATTGATTGATGACCTGAGAAGGGCATTTATCAAACTCACCAAAATAAGGAAGAAGAGAAAACAAAAAGCAGTACAACAGACAACCGATGCCGAAAGTGCCAAAGAGACCATAAGCCGCTCTGCTTTTATTGTAAAAGCTGGAATTATTACCGCTGCCATTCCACTTGCCTCATTGAGCTGGGGAATCGTATCCGGTGCCTACGATTACAGAATAAAACGTCGTACGCTCATTTTACCAAACTTACCAAGGGCATTTGACGGCATAAAAATGGCACAGATCTCTGATGTTCACTCAGGTAGTTTTTACAACCCCAGAGCCGTACTCGGTGGCGTAGAAATGTTGCTTGCAGAAAAGCCGGACTTTGTCTTCTTTACTGGTGATCTGGTGAATGACAGAGCCACAGAAATGCGCGATTACCAGGATATTTTCTCAAAAATAAAAGCTCCATTAGGGGTGTACTCTACACTTGGGAACCATGATTATGGCGATTACTACTTCGGTAAAGCGCCCTCAGCTGCCAAAGCAAAAAACCTGCAGGATGTGATAACAACACACAAACTAATGGGCTGGGACTTGCTAATGAACGAAAACAGACGTTTAAAAGTAGATGGAGAAGAGATTGGGGTTCTGGGTATCGAGAACTGGGGAATGGGCCGTTTCCCTAAATATGGCCGCATGGACCTTGCAGTTGAAAACACTGACGACTTGCCGGTAAAACTGCTCCTTTCGCACGATCCTTCACACTGGCGTGGACAGGTGCTTGAAAAATACCCTCAGATTGACGCCATGTTTAGTGGCCATACCCACGGGATGCAATTTGGCGTAAGAACCGAATATTTTCAATGGAGCCCCGTTCAGTACATTTATAAAGAATGGGCAGGTTTATACCAGGCACAAAATCAACAACTTTATGTGAATGTAGGCTATGGCTTTTTAGGCTATCCGGGAAGAGTTGGAATCTTGCCAGAAATAACGATATTTGAGTTAAAACGAGCCTAATTTCAAACCAAATACTGCACATGATTAAAAAAGTGCTCCTGTCAATTCTCGACTTTTTGCTTTTCAGCAATTTGTTTATTGCCATTTGCGCAGTAGCCCAGGGCTTGGTGACCTATCATTTATTAAATGTAAAACCGGATAAATATATTCTGGCCATTATATTTTTCGGGACTATAGGTATCTATAATTTCAGCATGTTGCTGTCTAAACCTGAAAATCCCGAAAACTCTTCATTTGTAAGGGTAAGGTGGATCTTTTCTCATCACAGGCTCATCATATCCATCACACTCATTTCAGTGCTTTGTCTGATTCCTTTAGGTCTGTTATACCTTAGTATTGAAGCCAAGCTACTCATGATATTTACGGCAGTGCTTGCTTTGGGTTATAATATCCCTTTTTTAACTCTCAACAATCAAAAGATAGGTTTAAGGAATATTCCAGGAATCAAATTGTTTTTAATAGCGCTGGTATGGTCCATAAGCTGCGTACTACTTCCTGTTGTTGAACTGGAACACAATTACCAGATTAACATCTCATCTGCAGATACTTTACTTCTGGTTGCGAAGCGCTTCCTGTTCATCGCCGCGATTACCATTCCTTTTGACATCAGAGATTTGTTTCAAGACAAATTATATGCTTTAAAAACCATTCCGGTTATGTTGGGCGAGAAAAAAGCCTATATCTTTTGCCAATTCCTGCTGGCGGGTTACCTGGTGTTGCTATTACTATTTGGACATGCCCCGATTTCAGATATCGTTGGCCTAACCCTTACCCTGGTGCTTACAGGCTGGTTAATTTTTAAATCCAGCATAAAAAAGAATGAATATTACTATTTCTTCTATTTAGACGGCACCATGCTTTTACAATATATAGTGCTGGTTTTATCAAGCTGCCTTGCAACTTTCATTTAAAAGCATCCTGAGCTTACAGAAGGACGTAACTCATATGGCGAATACATCGTAAACTCAGGATGATAAATTCCTTATTCCGGATTAAAACGGTATCCTACTCCCCTAACAGTTAGCAACAACTGAGGACTATCAGGATTCAACTCAATCTTTTTACGCAAACGAACAATATGCATGTCCAGCGTACGCGTATTTACATCCGAATTGTAGCCCCAAACGACCAACATCAACTCATCTCTGTTAATCACCTTATTTGGGTTTCTTAAGAAATAAAGCAGGATTCTGTTCTCCAGAATCGTCAACTCGATTTTTTTATCATCCCTATACAAAGTATGAATATTGGGATGATGCTCCATATTACCAAAGCGATGCACTTCAGAACGATCGTTATGCAAAATAAATTTCACCTTACTCTCCAGCATCGCAACCAAAACATCCATATTAAAAGGCTTGGTTACGTAATCCGAAACACCAAAATTATAGGCATCAATCTTATCTACATCCTGAGCTTTGGCAGTCATCATAATGATCAGGTTATCAAAGCCCTGTTTACGCACGTCCGCACATACCTCAGCACCTTGTTTACCTGGCAACATCCAGTCCAGCAACACAATATCTGGCTGATCGGCCATTATCATACGCTCTGCGGCCTCTCCGTCACCAACTTCAGAGACCTCATATCCCTGAGCCTTTAAACGATGTACTACTAAAAAACGTAAGTTCTCATCGTCTTCAACTATCAGTATTTTAACTCCCTTCGACATATTTTCGCTATTAGTTATTTATATAAAATTTATATCATCATCCTTAATAAACTCAGGACAACACCGATTTAACTATTTAATAATCATTATAAGGCAATACAATCTTAAATTCTGATCCTTTATTTACCTTGCTCTTTACTGTAATCTCACCATCCATAAAATTAACCAGCTCCTTACAAAAAGCCAATCCCAAACCCACGCTACCATTTTGATTATACTGGTTCTGTATCCTGAAAAACTTCTTAAATATATTATTAATTTCTGATGCCGGTATACCAATCCCTTTATCGGTAAATCTGAACACCACTTTCCCCTTAGCAAGCTTTGCGGTTATGTGCAGTTGTTTGCGCTCAGGGGGCGAATATTTGTAAGCATTTTCAGCAAGGTTATCAAACAAACTACCTAGCAACACCGGATCGGTAACGAAAGTTGTAAACCCACTTACTTCGTATGTAAAATCAAAATCCGGATGTTTCAAACGGTGCGTCTCTACTGTACTTTCCAGGAAATCAATTATGCGAATCTTATCCCTGTTCAGCTCTATAGCTTTGTTTTCTATCTGAGTAAAGGCCAGCAATTTATTCATCAACCCATTGAGCTTATCAGCCTCCTCATCCAATATTTTACCATACAATTTAAGTTCCCTATCAGTAAGTGATGATGCACTTTTTATATTATTACCGGCGATTTTTATCACACTGACGGGCGTTTTGAACTCATGTGTTAGGTTATTTACAAAATCATACTGCAGCTTAAACATCTTCTGGTTAATATTCAGGTTCCGGTAAATTAATACAGCAACCAATACCAGAATACCATAAAAGAAGAGAATAGCCAATGCAATAGGTAAGAAATAACTGAATATCTCCCGCTCTATAAATGATTTCGAAGAAATAAAATAAAGCTTATAATCCGAAAATGGTCCGGGCAGGTTAATTTCAGTACTTAAATACACAGCAGTAGTATCCAAAGGATCATAAGTAAGGGGTGCGATCTTAACGTACTGATACAACAGCGGCTGTGTATTGATGATCTTAATCTTATACGGATCTAATTGGAACGACATCATATCCTGCTGATAAACAGGATTGGGCTGCAATTGCTTACGCAACATCTCCTTATAAACCTTTAAATCTTCGAACCTTGGAATGTTCAGGTAAGTGATTTTGTTGGAACGGACATTACTGAAATTGCTAAACAAGGCATCCTGACCAGGGACTTGCGTAGTATCCAAACTTTCAATAAACGACACCAGCTTTAGTGCCAGCGTATTAAAATCATCCCCTACAATAAAACTACTGGTATTGTCCCTTGAAAAAAGTCTGACCGAGTCCAGTGGCACCAGACTTCCAAACTGATAAATGTTTTTAGGGCCAAAAGAAAACTTCCCCGTATTTAAACCATCGCTAACCGGCGTATTGCTCACCTCAGAATCGTAAAAAACAACTTTAGATACAAAGGGATATTCGAGCAAAACCGTATCTACAAAGGCAGCCGCAGTGGCGGAATCCAGATAGCCATTATAGAAAGAGACTTCAGGAAGCTTTTTTTGAAAGAAATCATTATAAGGCTGAATACTCTGCTCCAGTACATTTACTTTCTCCGAAACAAATTCATTTTCTATATACTTGGTACTAAATCTATAAGCCAATACCAAAGAAAGCAGAAACAGCACCGACATCAGAATGATGAAAGTAAGTATCAACGAAAAATTCTTACGGTAACCGTCTTTTTTCTCTGAAGCCATAAGCTGTGAATTTACTTCCTTTTCAGGTTAAATTCTAAAAACTCATCAAGCGTCTTATAGAACTGATGTCTAAGGGGTTGGTTTTTCCCTGCGTACATATCACCATCATCTTCAAGGTAAGTAATACTTACATTCCGTTTTTTAAGGTTTTTTACAAATTGCGTCACCTCTCCCTGGTTGTTAATAGGGTCTTTACTATTTTGAACCAGCAGTATAGGCGCATTAATTTTATCTGTTTGGAACAGAGGTGATGTTTTACGCAGTTTATCTATATCTGTTAGCGGATTGCCTATAAGTTCATAATACATCTGCAAATTAGGTTTTTGATACGGAGGAATTGATTTTAAATACGTGAACAGATTAATTACTCCCGAGTTAGACACCGCACAGGCATAAGTACTCGGACTTAAATACAAACCATTCAACGCAATATACCCACCAAAACCAATGCCATATATTCCAATTCTTTTTGGATCCGCTATTTTACGCTTCACCAACCATTTTACACCATCATCAATATCATCCTGAATCTTATCTCCCCATTGCTTAAAGCCTGCCGCTACAAAGTTCTTCCCATAACCCGATGAACCCCGATAATTAATTTGGAACACTGCATACCCCCTGTTGGCCAGCAACTGAACTTCCGGATTATAACCCCACAAAGTTCTACTCACCGGACCATCATGCGGCAATACGACCACAGGCAGATTTTCTGCCTTTTCATGAAGAGGAAGTGTCAGGTAGCCATGAATCAATAAGCCATCCCTTGAGTGGTAACTTACTGGTTTCATTTCACTCATTTCATCTTCCTTAATCGAAGCATTAAAATCACCCAGCTTTCTTAACTTGCCCGTGTTTACAAAATATAAATAATAAGAACCCGGGTTTTTGTCGGTAAATGTTCTTAATAAAAAGACGTTCTCTGCCTCATCCATATCAAAGATTCTGGTTTCAGTTTTAGGCAGTAACTTATCCAGATCTTCATATACCTGCTTTACAGAATCATCCAGGAAGTATTTTTCCTTTTTCCAGGTTTCGTACACAACAAAAGACATTTTACGCTTTTTCGTAGAATACTGTGCATCTGTGATATTTAAAGTATCATTACAAAAAAGGTTCTTTAACTCTTTTCCTGTATTGCAATCAACCTCTACAAGAGCCGCCTTATCACGGTTTATATTAGAAATAGCATAGATAATGTTAGGTTGGCTATGGCTAAAAGCAATTGGTCTGAAGGTGTCCTTAAAATCGCTGGTCAGCATCGGCTTAAAAGGCTGACTCTCGCTTGCCCTGTAAAGAAAAGTTGAATTAACGCCATCACTGCTGGTAGCCAATCTTAGCTTCCCCTCAGAATCAGTTCTCCAGTCGACAATATTCCCAGGATTTTTAGCGATCATTTCCATTCCACCATCGCGTACATTTAAACGATAAACATCAAAAACCGTCGAATCTCTTCTATTGGATGAGACCATCAGGTACTTATCGTCTATAAGCTGATCTTCAATAACCCTCAACCTACTCTTTTCATTGCTCACCAGTGCCCGCTCATTCTTTCCTTCTTTATCAACAATGAATATGTCCGACTGGTTGGTCGCCGCATCAATCTCTTTATAATAAATCAGTTCATTACTACTTACCCAGAAATAAAACACAATATTCATCCCTTCCAGATGAGTAATACTCTTACCCTTCCCGGTTTCAATATCTTCCACATAAATATTCCGGTTTTTACCTTCCAATTTAAGGTAAGACAGGTTTTTGCCATCAGGCGATATCCTATAACCTACTCTACTCTGCGATTTAAAGAAGTCTTCTACAGGTATTGTTCTGGGCTCTTTCTGACGCTGACAAGCGAAAGCAAAAACTACCAGAATAAGGAAAAAGTATTTTTTTAATCCAATCATATCATTTACTCGCCTGCAAAGCTACACAACACAGACTTTGTATGGAGGCTATACACCAATATTGTTACTTTAAAACCTAAATATTACGTTTAACTTACCACCAAATGACATCTATATGCCTTAATAACAGTAACATAACCTCTATTTAACACGCTCATTATCTTAAAATATTATCCTCCTATAATACAACCGCAATACTTGAATTAACCTTTAAATCGTTAATTTTATACACTGGAACCCTACAATGAAGAAATTATATGTAATCCTTTTATTTTGTTTTGCAAGTATCCTTTGCCAGGCACAAGACAGTGTGGACGATGCATTGGCCTACCAATACTATCAACAGGGTCAATACCAACAGGCGGCTATATTGCTCGAAAAACTATTCAACAAAACGAAAAGCGACGCCCATTTTGAGCTTTACTTCAATACGCTCTTAAAACTAAAAAAATTTGATGAGGCCGAAAAGCTGCTGAAAAAGTTCAAGAAACAGGATGGCAAAAACCTGGAGTATGGCATTTCATTGGCCAGGATTTATCAGGACAAAGGCCAAATAGAGGCTGCAAATAAACAATATATGCAGGTGATCAATAACCTCCCTGCCGATGAATTCAAGATCAGAGAAATAGCCAACATCTTTTACAACATCCAGGCTTATGACCTCGCCATATCAGCCTTTTTACAAGGACGAAAGCTATTAAACGACCCCAAGCCGTTCACCTATGAGTTATTGAGCATTTACAGATACAAGAAAGACAAAAATATGCTGGTACAGGAATACCTGAACGCTTTACCTGAAATACCGCAACTGCTGCCACAGGCTGAAAGTGTGCTGGCTACCATTTTTGAAGACAATGCAGATTATCAGATTCTGCAATCTGCCTTGCTAAAAAAGATACAAAAGGAACCTCAGACAGAGATTTATACCAAATTGCTCATCTGGCAATACCTGCAGCAACAGGAATACGACATGGCCTTACGCCAGCTTATAGCGCAAGACAAACGCCTAAAAGACGATGGCGCTATACTCTTTAACACTTCTAATATTTTCCTCGACAATAAAGCATATCCGGTAGCGATCAAAGCTTACGAATACTTACTAACCAAAGGCAAGCAAAACGAATACTATCTGCCGGCAAAAGTCGAAATGATTAATGCCAAATACCAGCTCGTTGTTGCAGGACAGTACGATAAAAAGGCTATGACAGAACTGGCAACAGAATACCAGTCAATCATTGATGAATATGGCAAAAACCGTCAAACCCTTTTTGCATTAAAGAAACTTGCCAACCTACAGGCCTATTACCTTAACGACCTCAGCAAGGCAGAAAATGCACTTGAAAATATGTTAACTGTATCAGGTCTTTCGGCAACAGAAACCGGACAGCTGAAACTAGAACTTGGTGATGTTTACATTTTAACCAAGCAGCCATGGGAAGCATTTTTAATTTATGAACAGGTAGCCAAGCAGTTCGAAAATCAGGACATAGGCAATGAGGCCCGATACCGTTCGGCCAGACTTTCCTTTTACCAGGGCAATTTCGCCTATGCCAAATCGCAGGCGGACGTACTAAAAGCCTCCACTTCGCAGTTAATTGCCAACGACGCCCTAAATCTAAGCTTGCTCCTATCGGATAACCTGCAATCGCCGGTAGATAGCAATGCACTTAAAATGTATGCCGATGCAGAAATGCTGCAGTTTAGAAACCAACCCAAACAAGCGCTGGCAAAACTGGATAGCATTGACATCGATTTTCCCAAAAACAGCCTGGTTGATGATATCCTGATGGCAAAATCAAAAATCTACATTAAAAACAATGACATCAGTAATGCCGTAACCGCGCTTAAAGCGCTTACAGAGCAACAAACAACCAGCATTTGGGCAGATGACGCGCTATTTACGCTTGCCGACATTTACGAGAAAGATTTGAAAGATACTGAGCAGGCCAAAAAACTATATCAGAAATTAATTAATGATTATCCGGGGAGTATGTTCGCTGCCGAAGCACGTAAACGCTTCCGTAAACTTCGCGGCGATAATATTGGCACTTAGTATTATCTTTGCAAAATGCTATTATATAATGTAACCACAATAATTGAAGACGCAGCGGCAGATAGCTGGCTGAAATGGATGGAAGATGTGCATATTCCTAACGTTATGGCTTCAGGAAAATTCGTATCCTACCGCCTGCTAAGGGTGCTTGATTCGCCCAATGAAGGCGTAACCTATTGCGCCCAATATGTTGTTGAACATATGGCAGATTACCTGGATTATCAGGATAACTTTGCACCTGCACTACAGGCTGAAGTTACAGCGCTTTACGAAAACAAACTTGTTGCCTTTCGTACTTTAATGGAATATATCGCTTAATTAACTATGCAAATTACAAAAACACCAATAGAAGGACTTTTAATCATCGAGCCTAAAGTATGGAGAGACAACCGTGGTTACTTTTACGAAAGTTATAACGCCAAGCTCTTTGCAGAAGCAGGTATCAATGTAAATTTTGTTCAGGATAACCAGTCCTTTTCACAAAAAGGAGCACTGCGCGGATTACATGCACAAGCCCAACCTTTTGAACAAGGAAAATTAGTACGCGTGCTGCAAGGTGCAGTTATGGATGTTGCTGTGGACATTAGAAAAGATTCCCCTACATACGGACAACATTTCGACATTGAGCTAAGTGAAGAGAACCACAAACAACTTTGGGTTCCCGCAGGATTTCTACATGGATTCTTAACACTTGAAGATCAAACTATTTTCACCTATAAAGTAAGTAACTACTACGATAAAGACTCGGAAATAGGTGTAATGTGGAACGATCCGGACCTGAACATTCAATGGAGCAGAGATATCCCTGAATCTGAATTCTTATTATCAGATAAAGACCAGGTGCTTTCTCAATTTAAAGATTTTAAAAGCCCTTTTTAAATAAAGAATTCCCTGAAAATATAAAAGCCTGTATCATTTGAGGATGATACAGGCTTTTCATATAAGGTCATTCAAGACCTGTTTAATTACTTATTGCTTAATCAGATTGTACAACTCATCTAACTTCGGAGAAAGTACAATTTCAATTCTGCGGTTTTTACTCCTTGCCTCGGCAGAAGTATTTGGCCCCAATGGCTGAAACTCACCTTTACCTGTTGCCGTCATACGAACCGCTTCTACTTTACTTACTTCTGTTAAATACCTTACCACAGAAGTAGAACGCAACACACTCAAATCCCAGTTATCCTTAATCTGTCCAAGATTTGATATTTTCTGAGAATCGGTATGACCCTCAACCGCGATATTAATCTCAGGTTGAGATTTCAATACATTAGCAAGTTGACTCAATGCCTGTTTTCCCTTTTCATCAATGATAATACTACCCGATGGGAACAACAATTTATCCATCAATGAAACATATACTTTGCCATTACGAATTTCAACCGTAAGTCCGTTTTTAGTAAAGCCAAGCAATGCCTGTTGTAACTTCTCCTTTAACTGATTGGTAGCCTCATCGCGTTTACGCAAAATCTCTTCTACTTCCTTTAGTCTCTGCTCACGTTTCTTTAAGTCGGAAGACAGCTTATTAATCTCGCTGGAGCTGTTACTACGCAATGTGGCATAGTTGTTATCCATTTCAGAGTAACGCCCCTTTAAATCGCTTAATGCACTGCTTAATCCAGTCGTGTCTTTGCGCAGCTTGGCAATTAGTCCTTCCAGGTCTCCATTCATCTGTTGTGAATCACTCCAACCTTTGCTTAAGGAATCTTGCTTAGCTAATAAAGACTTGTACTTTTGCGGCGACAATACGACGCAGGAACTGAATGCACTGGCAAACAACCCGACAAATAAAAATAAACTGATTTTCTTCATTCTGATATTGATTGTTAAGGATTATAAGTCTGCTTTGCCCGATTTAGAGCGCGCAGACCATGATTCATTTGTGTTTTAGGGATTAAACGGTTCCGAAGCAAAAACTATTGCTCAACGGCTCTTCTCAAAAATACAATAAAGGGATAAACGCTTTCAAAAGCATTTTTCAACTTATTAACGATTCCAGGTTTAAAAAACGCATCATCTTTAATTGGAAAAGAAGCTATAAAGCTTTTCAGCTTCAGGAGCTCTATCTGAGGATGATCTGTATCATATCCCTTGGGAGCCTTTTTCAACTTGTCTTCCTGACTCATTGTAAAGATGTCCTTAAAGCTTTTATGATTGATGATATCCAGAAATTCAGATGTATTGTAATCGATCTCTTCCCTTATTCTTTTCAGATCTGCAGCCTCAGGCATCCAAAAGCCGGCAGCAAAGAAACAACTACCTGGCTGTAAGTGCAGGTAATAACCGGGCTCATTTACTCCTTTGCCCTTTACGCTAAAAGAAATTCCGAAGTTGTTTTTATAAGGATCCTTATTTTTACTAAAACGTACATCTCTATAAATACGCAGGAGGCATTTCTTCGACTGGGTTTCTAAAGAGAATTCCGGATCAGCAGCAGCTAGCTCAGGAATCAGCTGATCAATAAAGGCCAACACATCAGCTTTCGCAATTTCATACCGTCCTTTATTTTCAGCAAACCATTCGCGGTTATTATTTTCTGCTACGTCTGCAATAAAGGCAAATGTTTCGGGCTTAATCATGGCTTATCGTAATAGGCGTTATACTTTATTTTTGGAGAAAGCCAATGTAATAAAATCACGCGTGAATAGCGATAATTGAATGGCGATAAAAGTAAACATCCTGTAAAAATTACCCCGAGGTAAAGCCAGAAAGAATCAAACTCCAGGTAACCACCAGATAAAATATAAGTAGCTATTCCAAGGGTAATCATTTCAGCGCAGTTCATAGCATAACTTACATACATGGCTGCATAAAAATATCCCGGTTCTATTTCGAAGCGTTGTGTGCAATTCGGGCAAACGGTATTGGTGCGTTGTACATTAAAGCCATATAAGCTCCCTGTAAAGATATCGCCTCTGCGACAATGAGGACATTTTCCGTGTACTAAAGCATAAAGCTTGGATGTTTTCTGCATAGGATCAGAGTGCGGTTGTTCCTTTACGGTATTTTACATACCATAAAACGCCAATTCCGGTAAGTAAAACATATGGAATAGCCAGCAAATATAAAATACCGGTATTTAAGCCTTTACCCTGAGTATTGCCATTCTTAACACTTTGCTCGGCATTAACAGAGCACATAGCACATTGTGCACTGGCAGTATTACTTAATGCTATGGTAGACAGCACTATAAAAACGAAGACGAATGCGATCCTTTTCATGCTGCAAATATAAGGAAAGAATTATTGATTAATGAATGTAATACGGAGAGATCATCAGGTAAACAATCACACCTGTTACAGCAACGTATAGCCATAATGGAAAGGTGATCTTAGCAATTTTCCTATGCTTGTCAAAACGCGCAGCCAATGCCCTTACATAAGTAATCAATACCAATGGAATAATGGCTATAGATAACAGGATATGCGTTAACAAAATGAAATAGTAAACATATCTAATGTTTCCCTCTCCACCAAAGGCGGTAGATTCTGAAGTCATGTGATAGGCAATATACATCACCAAAAACAACAATGAGCAACCAATAGCACACTTCATTAACAACTCATGCAGCTTACGCTTGCCATTTTTAACCGCCAAAACCGCAACAACCAGTAAAATAGCTGTTATCCCATTTATAGTGGCGTATATTGGTGGTAAAAAGGAAAGCGGGGTAGCATTAGGAATTTTAACAACAAACAACAATGCAACCGCCACTGGGATCACCACAGAAAGTAATATGATCCACTTATTGTATTTTTTTTCTATCTCGCTGCTATTCGCTTTCATATCATCAACCGAACTAACGTCCGTCATTATTATTTCTTAATTCTTCTATGATCAATACTTTGATCTCATCGTCCAGTTTAGACAAATCTTCATCGCTCGTGGCCTCATAGTAACCCCGGATACGGTGTTGGTAGTCTAGCAAAACAAACATATTGCTGTACACAAACTTCTGTTCAGCACCTACCTTTTCTTTATGCGCATCCACTAATAATCCTTTATTAATCAGATTGTAAATGCTTGTACTATCACCGGTCAACAGATTCCATTTACCAGCTTTAGCACCAATTTGCTCAGCATAGCCCTTTAATACTTCCGGAGTATCATTTTCCGGGTCTATACTCAGACTTGCGAAACTAACCACCTTGTTTTTACCGTAAGTAGTTTCAAGTGCCTTCATGGCTTTATTGGCAATCTGCACAGACACGGTATTCCCCTTAGTATAAAAAAGACTGATGATCTGGATTCGTCCATCATAATCCTTCAAAGTAATGGTGTCTGCAGCCTGGTTTATCAATTTGAAATCAGCCGGCGTGTGATATATCGTATCCGGTACCTGTACTCCTCTGACAGAATGGAAGGTAGAAGCTACTTTTTTAGGGCCAAAAACCGGCAGTGGCTTATATCTGTTTTTACCTTCTTCCTTTAGGATATTATATAAAAATCCTGGCAACGCTAAAATGGTTACCAGGATTAATATTTTTTTTATTGAAGTAGACTTCATTAAACCAGTGGCATGTGAAGATGCAAATAACCACCCTCAATCAACATCAATACAATAAAATAAAGTATAAATATGAATGAAACTGTTAATGTTAATTGCAATCCTAATTTTTCATATTTAAGGTGCATGAAATAAGCAACAATGTAATATGCTTTAATCAAGGTTAAAACGATGTAAACATAATTACCGATATGCTGAGACATGTGCTTGTTTGGAATTACCCATAAAGCGATGATAAACTCAATTACAGTGATCAACAACAGGACACCAAACACCTGCCAAATCTTCTTCTTGCTTAAACCTGCATGCTCATCATGAGCGTGCTCTGTAGTATGTATTTCTGACATAATATCTTTCTTAAATAATTAAACCAAATAGAAGAATGTAAATACGAATACCCACACCAAATCAACAAAGTGCCAGTATAAACCTACTTTTTCTACCATTAAATAGTGACCGCGTTTCTCAAATGTACCATTAATGGTCATGCATAAAATGATGATATTAATGATTACACCACTGAATACGTGGAAACCGTGGAATCCTGTAATCGTGAAAAACAAGTTTGAAAACTGTAATGCAGACACAGTTGATATCTCACCGGTAAACAAATGTTTTAATGTTTCAGTGTTAGGGATTTTACCCCATCCAAAACCTTCGTGGAACAAATGCGTCCATTCTGCAGCCTGGCAGCCCAGGAACATGAAACCACCAATAATGGTAGCGACCATCCACCAGATCACTTCTCTTTTAGAACGTCTGTGACCAGCTTCTACAGCTAATACCATCGTTACAGAGCTCATGATCAAAATAAATGTCATCAGACCCACAAACACTAAAGGAGCACCACTATCGGTTATGCCCGGGATAGACTGGAAAACCAGATCCGGATCAGGCCATGTGAATTTTGTAAAGCGTTGCGCTCCGTAATAAACCAATAATGATGAAAAAGTAAATGCATCAGAAAGCAAGAAAAACCACATCATTAATTTGCCGTACTCTACAGACCACGGCGAGCGGCCTCCGCTCCATGGAGTGGTTTTTACCTGATCTAATTGTGATAATGAACTCATTTTATAAATTGTAATAGTTTGTTAAAAAGTCTAACTGTTCAAAAGTAAAAAAACATACAGATATATCCATAATATATCTATAAAATGCCAAAATATAGAAGCAATCTCCATACGGAATTTGCTCTTTTCTAAAGAAAGGCCTGTATAAGCACCAATTAAGCTACTTAAAACAAAGCAAAAGCCTGCAAAAATGTGTAGCAGGTGAAGTCCCGATACCACATAAATCATAGAAATGGCTGCGTTGTTGTTCACAAAAGCAGCACCGGTATGAAACAAGGTACTCCAGGCATCAACCTGTAAATAACCAAAAACACCGCCCAATACTAAAGTACCCCATAAAAATAATTTCTGACTCGTAAAATTAGCTTTCTGTAAAGCTTTAGAAGCCAGAAAAAGACAAATGCTACTGGCGATTAATATAGCTGTACTGTAAATAAAAACATCGGGTAATACCAAACCATGGCCTTTGCCTTTTGATGCAGCAAAAACGATATAATAACTTGTAAGTCCACCAAACATAATCGTTGATGAAACCACAAATAACCATACTACGAATTTCCTAGGCTTAGCATTAAAAGCCATGTCCCCTTTTAAATCCTCTTCCTTTAATGTGTGTACCATTTAAAATTTATTTAATTACTAAATCAAACAATAAAACCAGCTGAACCAGGGGCAAGTAGAAGAATGAACCGAACATTACCTTTCTGGCACTATCCAAATCCATCTTTACCCACAACTTAAATCCAAACCAGGCAAATACAAGGCCCGCAACCAGCGAAACGCCTGCAATATAATAACCTCCGAAACCATCGATGGTAGGCAATAAGCTTACGGGGATTAATATCAGTGTGCTTAAAAATGTTATAAAAGCACTTAATTTATCTCTTTTTGTCGTCGGCAAAAGTCTAAATCCAGCCTTCTTATAATCATCATCCAATACCCAGGCGATGGCCCAGAAATGCGGGAACTGCCAAACAAACTGAATCAAAAATAAGATAACTGCTATCTTATCAATTTTGCCATGTGCCGCTACATATCCAATCAGTGGAGGTAAAGCACCCGGAATTGCGCCAACAAATACTGCTATTGGAGATTTTCTCTTCAAAGGCGTATAAGCAAAGGCATAAAGGAAAATAGAAAAAACAGAAAGTAAACCCGTCTCAATATTTAATTTACCTAGCAACCAGGTGCCCAGCAAGCCCATTACAAGCCCCGAAACCAAACCCTGACCGGTAGTCATGTGCCCTGCAGGCATAGGACGATCCTTAGTCCTCGTCATTAATTTATCAAGATCTACCTCAATCACCTCATTGAAACAATTCGCTGCTGAAGTAACCAAAAAGCCCCCTATAATTAAAATCAACCAGTTAGTCCAGTTGATCCCAGGGATTACTCCATCTATCGGTACCTGAGAGCCAATTAAAAATGTAACTGACGCAGAGAACACAACCAGGAATGTTAACCTGAATTTTATAAGTTTAGAGAAATCTGAAAAAAACTGTTTCAATTTATATATAATTAATTCTGTTGACTGTAAGTACTTGTATTGTAAACCAGTAAATACAGGTAATATTGTAAACTAAACAAAAGCGTTGAGAACAAAATATGCATTGCCTGTGCATACGGTGGAAGCGCAAAGTTAGACAATATTAATCCCGTTGCAATCTGAATAATCAAAACTATTCCAATCGAACTGCCTACCCTTAATGCAGTCGCTTTTCCATTAAACTGATCCTTTACAATCTTATAAATAACAATATTCAGGATCAACACAAATATCGCAAGATCACGGTGATAAGAGAACATGTCACCTACCTTTGCAACCCAGGTACTTCGGCCATTATACAACATCTGCTTTGAAATGGCATCAATGGCTTCCCTAACCTCCGTACCCAATACAATTTGTATCACACTTAATACAATTGAGCCGAAAATTAAAATCTTAAGCCAAACTAACTTACCCATAATAACTGTAGGCTGTTTATGCAACTGAATCGCGTAGTTATAGGTATAAACCAAAATCCCGAGAATAACCAGGGCAAATAACATATGTACTGTAACGATCCATGGCATCAGATTAGTTGAGACTACAATCGACCCAAGCCAGGCCTGAAATGCCACTACAAACAGATTAAGTATACTCAGAATGATAATTCTTTTTGCCTTATGCTTATAAGTGAATGAAAATATCAGAAGGCCAAGTAATAGAAAACCTGTTGTTGCGCCCATCAACCTATTGATGTACTCTGTCCAGGTTTTTGCCGCATTAAAAGTTTCCGGCATAAGAATGCTTTCGTCGTGTCGGATGCTATCAGCAAGATGCCCTTTCCCCATCTTATCGAGCGTTTTTGCGAAACGCTCGTTTTTAGCTATGCGCTCAGCTACGTACTTTTCTTTATAATCAGCAGGAAGTTGTGAGGCAGATGTAGGTGGGATATATTGATCAAAACACTTAGGCCAATCCGGACACCCCATACCAGAACCAGTACTTCGTACTATCCCTCCCGCTAAAATCAGCAATAAGGTTACAATTATAGTGATGAGGTTTAGCCTGATAAATCTCGTTTCAGATTTAGGAACCATGGTGTGTGTGTTTAAAAAAAATGAGGTATCTGTTGTAAGTATTTACCTACTGCAGATACCTCATCGTATTAGATTCTACGTATTTGTCTATTTTGACGCATCTGAAGAAGGATTAGCTTCTTCCCACTCTCTTTGTATACGTTCTGATTCAGTGTTACCCTCAAAATCATGAGGCATGTTTGAACCCATTGTTTGTGAGAAAGGCACAGTCTGAGGGATAAAATCTGCATCCGCACCAGGCTTGCTATAATCATATGGCCAACGGTATACTGTTGGGATCTCTCCTGGCCAGTTACCATGGATACGCTCAACAGGAGTAGTCCACTCTAATGTATTTGCACCCCAAGGATTTTGAGAAGATACTTTACCTTTAAATATCGAATAGAAGAAGTTGAATAAGAAAGCTACCTGAGCTAACGCTGCGATGATTGCAGCCCATGTTACTAATATGTTCACAGTAACCCATTTCTGCATGAATTCGAATTCAGTAAATGCATAATAACGACGTGGAACACCATCTAAACCTAAGAAGTGTAGAGGGAAGAATACTAAATATGCACAAGCAAAAGTGATCCAGAAATGCAGATAACCTAATTTGCTGCTCATCAATCTGCCAAACATCTTAGGGAAGTAATGATAAACACCGGCAAGCATACCAAAGATAGCTGCAGATCCCATTACCAGGTGGAAGTGAGCCACTACAAAGTAAGTATCATGTAAGTTGATGTCCAATGAAGCATTACCAAGGAAGATACCTGTTAAACCACCAGAGATAAAGAATGATACCATACCGATAGCGAACAACATCGCAGGAGTAAACCTGATGTTACCTCTCCATAATGTAGCCAACCAGTTAAAGGTTTTTACCGCCGAAGGAACCGCAATAATCAACGTAGTGATCATAAATACACCACCCAATAACGGATTCATACCAGTCACGAACATATGGTGACCCCAAACGATAAACGAAAGGATGGTAATACCGATTAGTGAATAGATCATCGCATGGTAACCAAAGATTGGTTTTCTGGCATTTACAGACATGATCTCAGATGACAAGCCCATCGCCGGCATAATTACGATATATACCTCAGGGTGACCTAAGAACCAGAATAAATGCTGCCATAAAATTGGCGATCCACCTTCATTAGGAAGGATCTGAGTACCCATAACAATATCAGAAAGATAAAAACTGGTACCAAAGCTTCTGTCAAATATTAATAATACAACACCAGCTACAAGAACAGGGAAAGATAATACACCCAGAATTGCAGTCAGGAAGAAAGCCCAGATCGTCAAAGGCATTTTCCAAAGGTCCATACCTTTAGTACGCATGTTTAAGATTGTACTTACATAGTTGATACCACCCATTAAAGATGATGCAACGAAAAGTACCATACTGATTAACCATAAAGTCATACCTAAACCAGAACCGCTGATTGCAGTTGGCAATGCAGATAATGGAGGATAAACTGTCCATCCCGCACTTGCAGGTCCTGTTTGTATAAAGAATGAACTCATCATGATTACACAAGCAGCGAAGAAGAACCAGTAAGAAAGCATGTTCAGGAATGGCGAAGCCATATCCCTTGCACCGATCTGAAGTGGTATCAATAAGTTACTAAAAGTACCGCTCAATCCTGCAGTTAGTACAAAGAATACCATGATGGTACCATGTATCGTTACCAAGGCAAGATAGAAATCGGGTTTGATACGACCTCCTTCAGCCCATTTTCCTAAAAAAGTTTCTAAAATAGGGAAATCTTTATCAGGCCAGGCCAATTGTAAACGAAACAAGATAGATAAGCCCATCGCAATAACAGCCATAATAATACCTGTTATCAGGAACTGCTTAGCAATCATCTTGTGATCCTGACTAAAGACATACTTCGTTAAGAAGGTCTCTTTGTGATGCCCATGATCGTCATGGTTATCGTGGTTATGTGTATCGTGTAATGATATAGTTGACATAATGTGCTATTCCAGTATTATTAATTTTTTAAAGCTAATTGGTTTGTTTTAACTGCTGCAGTATCAGCAACTGCATCTACAGGAGCAGGAGCTACCGGAGTTACAGGAAGGTTAAATTCCTTTCTTAAATCATCAGTTAAATATGTTGGTTGCTCTTTTAACCAAGCCTCATACTCAGCGATAGAAACAACTTTAACTTCTTTCTGCATTTTATAATGACCGTCTCCGCAGATCTTGTTACATAAGAACAAATATTTGAAAGTCGGGTCATTTGTTTTAGCCTTCATCTCTTCAGTAGTGATTGTAGGCGTAAACTCAAAATAAGAAGTCATACCCGGTACAGTATTCAACTGAACTCTGAAGTGTGGCATAAAAAAACTATGGATCACATCTTTACTGTTCAGGATCAAACGTACTGGTTTATTTACAGGGATAACCATTTCATCAGCTGACTGATCATCCAAAGTATTTTTATCTTTAAAATCGATACCTAATGCGTTGATAGAGTTGATCAGTTTGAAGTTCTTAGTACCTACTACACCATCAGCACCTGCATAACGAATAGCCCATGCAAACTGAGATGAAGTTACCTCAATGCTGATAGGCTTGTTATTAGGATCTTCTATCTTATAGAAAATTGATCTCCAGGTAAGGAAACCCATCAATACCAAAACGGTTAAAACCAACGCTGGAACGATTGTCCATACACGCTCGATGGTATTGTTGTGCGGGTAGTAATATGCTTTTCTCTTGTTTGTATATTTGTAGTAATAAGCGAAACCAAATAAAAGAATGTGTGTAGCAATAAAAACTATGGTAGTAAGGATCAATGTAATGTTAAACATTTGATCGATCTTCTTACCGTGCTCAGATGCAGCCTCAGGTAAAATCATATTACCATGAACTGTATATTCCCAATACACACCATATAAACCTACAATAAGGAACAAGGCAAAAAGTACAGCGTTAACTGTATTCCAGTTGATACCTTTTGGTTTATCCTGAGCCTCACGGGTCAATTCATATACCTTTAATGCTTTTCCTATTATTGCTATAAACAAGCAAAGTAGCAGGAAGGCCAGGGCATAAAATATTGCCGATTTATAAACCGGCCCCATATCTACGGGCTTCTTAGCGGTCTCAGCGACTGCAGCCTGTGCAAAAGCACTGGTGTTTGCAAATGCAGTCATAATTACTGCTAGTGCCGCTATTGATTTGTTACTTATAAATTTTCTTAAACTCATTTCCTTAAAAGTAGTAACGCTGTACTTCTATTATACTATTATTTTATTATACGCTTTATTGATCACCTATTACAAGTGGTGATTCAAACTTTCTTGTAAAAACGGATGATTTTTAGGGATTAAAGGTTTCTTACTTAACGTATTTAAAACCGTAAAAGTAAATAATCCTACAAAACCTACTGCAATACCTATCTCAATAAAACCAAATGCATGGTGTTCTTCAACGGTACCTGGCATAATCATTTGGTAATAATCTACCCAGTGTCCACATAAAACAACTATCGACACTGCCAGTAAAATGTTTTCATGTCTCTTGTTATCTCTGTCCATTAACAGCAATACAGGGGCTAAGAAGTTCAATACAAGGTTCAGGTAAAACCAGAACTCATAGTGCTCAAATCTCTTGTAGAAGTATACAGTCTCTTCCGGCATGTTTGCATAGTAGATCAAAAGGAACTGACAGAACCATACATAAGTCCAGAAAATAGAGAATCCGAAGATAAACTGTCCTAAGTTATGCAAGTGACTGTTATTTACCCAGCTCATGTAACCTGCTTTTCTTAACAGGATCAGAATGATAGCTATAGTAGCCAAACTGCTTACCCACATTGCGGCAAAGTTATACCAGCCAAACATAGTTGAGAACCAGTGTGCTTCTAATGACATCACGGTATCAAAAGCAAAGATAGGTGTAGTAAATCCGTAGATTACAAGGAAGATACATGAATATTTAAAGCTCTTTCTGTAAGAGTTTAAACCACCTTCTAAATCTTCATTGTTCGATAATTTAGCCAGATACATAGCAAAAAAGCTATAGATCGCTAAAAAGACAACCTGACGTCCCATAAAGAATGGAACATTAAGGAATGCCGACTTACCGTCGATTAATTTATCATAGTTAGCACTGCTGGGATCAGTTAATCCATCAGCGTGCCAGTGGTGATACAAATTGTGAGTATATAAACCTGCGCCCATTACTATAAGCAAGATGATCACTGCGATAGGCAACACTTTAGCCATAGCCTCAGGCACCCTTAATATTGAAGCAGACCAACCAGCCTGTGCTACAAATTGAACAGCAAGAAAGAAAGCTCCAGACATGCAAACACATGCGAAGTAATAAGCCATCAGCAACAAGTTTGCAAAAGTACGCTCATGAAGCGCCTCTGCTGAAAAACCATAACCTATAGCCGCTATACCTATTACAATAGCGATTATGCTTAAAGTTTTAGCTTTACCTGTAAACTCAAACTGCTCAGTAAAATTATAATTGTGAGTTCCCATTTATATTTTTCTATTGTATTTTTTGTAATTGTTGAACATACATCACTACTTTCCATCTTTCTTCAGGAGATAGCTGAGAGGCATGTGATCCCATATTATTTAAACCATACATAATTGTATGATAAATTTTTCCCGCTGTTAAATCTTTCATTGCGCCACCACGGGAAGAAGTTGCATCACCATGGTATGAAGGAATACCACTCACCTTTTCAATCTTAACAAGGTGACCTTGTCCATCTCCTTTTTCACCATGACATGGAGCACAAAATACAGTGAAATAATGTTTACCAGATACAAGGTTTGCTTCAGTTAAAGCAAGTGGATTTACTAAACCAGCGCTAGCTGCTTCATAACCCTCTTTTGTATTTGGGTAATCATATTTATCAAACCCTACCGGAGTGGTATGCGGCGGAGGAGTTTGTGCCGTTTGGCCGTTTGCAAAATTCTTGTTCGGCTGATCCGGATTGTATCCTAGTGGATCATACATATTCCTGGCGTATTCTAAACCTGTACTTCTTTTGTCTTTACACGCTGAAAATACAACAGCACTTGCAAGGATACAAAACGAGGCTAAAACTACTCTACTCTTATTCATAGCTAATATACTTCCTTTCATTATGCTTTACTTCCAAAGCACCAGCTTCCTTTAATAAATCGTCAATCTTACTGTGGTCAGTATTTTCTTTTGCATCAATTGCAATAATAAATCGATCATCTGTCGCTCTTAAGTCCATTACTCTTGGCGCTCTGCCAGGGAATAAGTGACTTGATGCATAGTAAGAACCTACTAAACCAAAAGCACAAAACAAAATGGTCAACTCAAAAGTAATTGGGATAAAATCCGGTAAAGCAAAGTGTGGCTTACCACCGATATTTATAGGCCAATCGTAAGCAGCTGCAAAATATACAAATGTTAACATGGTACATGTTCCTGTGATTCCAAAAAAGAACGCAGCAATATCTAACCTTGAACGCTTAACCCCTAACTTAGCCTCTATTCCGTGAATAGGCATTGGTGTGTAAACATCATGTATCTTAATGTTGTTTTCCTGCAATTTATCGATGCCATGCATCATTTCATCAGGATCACCAAAACTGCCTAAAATATATTTGATATTATTCATTGTTATATTTTTGCGTATTCTTCTTGTTTAACACTATCAAATTTCTCTAAAGACTCCACGTATTCTGAAACGTGTATCTGATCCAAATGACCTTCTTTAATCTGCTTAAGTTTAGCCTGCTCACTTGCGCTTTTCAGCAACAATTTAACCTCTGCTATTGCAATTGAAGGTAATACCCTTAAGAACAATAAGAACAAAGTAAAGAACAAACCAATCGATCCAACGAATACACTCACATCAACCCAAGATGGATAGAACATCGCCCAACTTGAAGGAATATAATCACGGTGTAATGAAGTTACGATAATTACGAAACGCTCAAACCACATACCGATGTTTACTACGATAGATAAGATCCAGGTAAAAGGGATGCTCGTACGGATCTTTTTAAACCACAACAACTGCGGAGAAATCACGTTACAAGTCATCATCATCCAGTATGCCCACCAGTAAGGACCGGTTGAACGGTTGATAAAGGCATATTGCTCATATTCAGAACCTGAATACCATGCAATGAAGAACTCAGTAATATAAGCTACACCTACAATAGATCCTGTTAAGATGATGATCTTATTCATCGACTCAATGTGGAACATGGTGATGTAGTTCTCAAGACCTAATACTTTACGTGCAACCAATAATAAGGTTAACACCATCGCAAATCCTGAGAAGATCGCCCCAGCCACGAAATATGGAGGGAAGATCGTAGTGTGCCATCCCGGAATTACCGAGGTAGCAAAGTCCATGGATACAATCGTATGTACCGAAAGTACCAGTGGTGTAGATATACCAGCCAAAATGATTGATACAGCCTCAAAACGTTGCCATGTTTTCACATTTCCTGCCCATCCGAACGAAAGGATAGAATAGATTCTACGTTTCACACCTGTTGCACGGTCACGGATAGTCGCGATATCAGGCAATAAACCTGTATACCAGAATAATAGTGATACCGAGAAGTAAGTAGAGATCGCAAACATATCCCAAACCAGCGGTGAGTTAAAGTTTACCCATAATGAACCAAACTGATTCGGTAATGGAAGCACCCAGTAAGCTAACCATGGTCTACCCATGTGAGATACTACATACGTTGCCGCACAAATAACGGCAAAAATTGTCATTGCCTCTGCCGAGCGGTTAATGGAGTTACGCCAGTTCTGACGGAAGAGTAAAAGTACTGCAGAAATCAACGTTCCTGCGTGACCAATACCTACCCACCATACGAAACCGGTGATATCCCATGCCCATCCAACTGTTTTATTTAATCCCCAAGCACCGATACCAAACCAGAAGGTGTAACTTACTGCTACTACCCATAGTAAAGCTCCGCACAGTGCGACGATAAATCCTATCCACCATGCCCTGTTTGGCTTGTTCTCAACCGGCATTAAAATATCATCCGTAATCTTTGCATACGTGATATCTGTACCGGTGATAAGTGGTTCTCTTAATATTGATTCGTTATGTCCTGACATAATTTATATTTCTTTTAATATCAGCTTACGCAATTACGCTTGTACTGTTGTATCTGTATTTCTAATTTTCGTCATGTAACCTATACCCGGTTGTACGTTAATTTCCTCCAAAACATAGTAAATACGCTCACTACGTAATGCTTTAGAAACTTCTGATTCCGGATCATTGGCATCACCAAAGATGATGGCATTTGCAGAACAAGCTTGCTGACAAGCCATTTTGATATCGCCATCTTTCAACGGACGTTTTTCAATTTTAGCTTGTAATTTACCTGCCTGGATACGTTGAATACACATCGAGCATTTTTCCATCACACCTCTTGAACGGGTAGTTACATCAGGGTTAAGTACCAACTGAGTAAATTCGTTGTTCAGGTAGTTGTCAAAACGCGAATCATTCCAGTAGTTGAACCAGTTGAAACGACGTACTTTATATGGACAGTTGTTTGCACAGTAACGTGTACCTACGCAACGGTTATAAGCCATGTGGTTTAAGCCGTCAGATGAGTGTACTGTTGCCAATACCGGACAAACCGTCTCACATGGAGCGTGATCACAATGCTGACAAAGCATTGGTTGGTGAACAACCGATACATTATCCATCTGCTCTAGATGAGCTATTTCTTTCTCTTTAGTTACAGAGTTGATACCATTACTATGGCCATGAGCACCATGATCTGCATGCGCATCAGCCTCAACATTAAAGCTATAGTAACGGTCGATACGTAACCAGTGCATCTCTCTGCGCTTGCGTACTTCTTCTTTACCTACAACTGGAATGTTGTTTTCTACGTTACAGGCAACGATACAAGAACCACAACCAGTACAAGCATTCAAATCGATTGCCATAACCCAGTTGTTACCTGGTTTCTCAAACTTATCCCATAAATCGTAAGTTTTATGCTTAGCATGGTCATTTCCAGAACCAGCTGCCGGATTCTTTTGGTAAGCGGCAAAAGTAGCCTCACGAATCACATTTCTACCTTCAAAAGAGTGGTGTGTTTGTGTTTGAGCAAGTTCTTCTCTTCCACCGGTAGCAGTTAACTGAACCGTTGTAGCATATTTTAAAGTACCGTTAGTAAAGCTTACAAATGGATAAGCATTTTTACCAACATTATCACCTGCTTTACCAGCTTTAGTACGACCGTAACCTAAGGCGATAGATACTGTTCCTTGTGCCTGTCCAGGTTGGATTAACACAGGAAGCTCAACAGTATAACCGTTAGCCGCTTTTACAGAAACAATATCAAATTCTTTAAATCCTAATTTCTCAGCATACTTAGGTGCGATAGCAACAAAGTTATCCCAGGTTACTTTCGAAACCGGATCAGGAAGCTCTTGCAGGAATGCATTGTTCGCATATCTACCATCACGCATCGCAGCACTTTCGTAAACCTGAAGCTCGATATCTTTTGCTAAAGCTTTGCTGCTGTTTAATACAGAAGGAACAACAGAAGCTAATGAAAGACCGAAAGTATAAGTTCCGGCAGGTTTCGCTGCATTCGCAACTACACCTTTTTGCAATACTTCTTTCCAGTTAGAACCTACTGCAGGTAATATATTTTTCTCCCAGTTGTTACGCACATACTGGTAGTATTCTTTAACAGCATTATCAGACCAGATCAATAAACTCTCCTCTGCCTGACGTGAGTTAAACACAGGGTTGATTGTTGGCTGAATAATAGAGTAAACACCTTCGTATGAGCTTGCATCTCCCCACGACTCTAAATAGTTGTGGTTGATTGCAATTACATCACATAAAGAAGAAGTTTCATCCTTACGATCTGAGAATGACACTTTCAAGGCAACTTTCGCTAAAGCATCAGTAAAGGCTTTCGCATTAGCTACATCATAAGCAGGATTGCTATTCAGGAAGAAAACAGCAGCAACTTCGCCTCTGTTCATTTCATTGATCAATTCTGCAAACTCAGCATCATTACCAGCATAACGCTTGCAAGGATTATCTAAATCGATAGTAGTACCATAACTACCGATAGCAGAGTTAATGGCATTTACCAGGATTTGAGTAGAAACATCATTTGAACCAGAAACTACAAGCGCTTTACCTTTATTCTGTAAAAGCTCTTTACCAACCAATTTCAATGCTTTATCAGCAGTAACGTTATTAGGTAATGCAGCACCAGCTAAATTAGCACCTGTAATGGCATTATATAAGGCAATTAATGCAGGACCTTCTTCCGATAATTTTACCGGAACACGGGTATCAGCATTTGTACCTGTTAAGCTCATGCCTGCCTCAAACTGGAAGTGGCGGGACATTTTGCCGTTTTTCAAAGATTTGTGATCTCTGTTAGATACATATTGAGCAGTAAACTCCTCACCGCTAATCCAGGTACCTAAGAAATCAGCACCGAAACTAACAATCAGGTCTGCTTTATCAAAATTGTATTTAGGAACAACAGCTTTACCAAAGCTATTCTCATTCGCTTTAATAATACCTGTATAAGAAATAGCATCGTATTGTACATGCTTTGCATTAGGATAAGCTACAGCGAAGTCAGCAATAACTGCTTTTGTCGACGGACTGCTTACAGAAGAAGAAACCACGCGGATTTTCTTTCCTGAAGCCTGAGCCTTATTCAACTCACCTTTTACAAACTCATCCACCTTTGCCCAGGTAGTTTCGTTTTCTTTTAATACAGGTGACTTTAATTTAGATACATCATACAAATCAAGTACCGAAGCCTGTGCTTGCGCATCAGTACCACGGTTAAACATACCTCCATTTGTATTTACCTCAATCTTAATTGGCCTACCTTCTCTGGTTTTAACCAAAACAGGCTGACCATTAAAACTTGAAACATAATAGTTCGGGATACCCGGAACAACCTCTTCAGGTTTAATTACATAAGGAATTGCCTTATGAACAGGGGCAGTCTGACAAGCCGCAAGCGTCACCGCACCTAATCCAAAGCCCAGGGCCTTTAAAAAGTCACGGCGCGGAGTTACGGTACTTAACCCTGCTTCATTTAAAACATCTTCTATTGGAAGTGGCTCAGCAAATTCGTTCTTGTTGTTTTCAACAAAATCCGGAGTGTTGTTATACTCTTCTAAGCCTTTCCAGTATTTTTTATTGCTTTCCATTTAAGCTATATTACTGTTATCGAACGTTCTTTGTTATTAAACTCTATTAATAGTGGCACTTACCACACTCTAATCCACCCAACAATGCAGGAGTGATTTTTTCGCCTTTTTTGATTTTCTCATGCGCTTCAATCACCTTAGTATAGAATGCATTGTCCTTACCTGAAATCTCAGCGTCTTTATGACAGTTGATACACCATTTCATGGTTAGTGGAGAATACTGATAAATTTCTTCCATTGTATCTACCGGACCGTGACATGCAAAACATACTGGCTCGTTAGGTTTTAAACCTTTCTCTTTTCTGATCGCTTCTTCACCAACTACAACGTGTTGTGAGTGGTTAAAGTAAGCGAAGTCAGGCAAGTTGTGTACACGCACCCACTCAACAGGCTTCTCTTTCGACTTGTCGTAAGTAAGCGTGTTAGGATCGTAACCTATAGCTGTATAGATTTTTTGGATCTCCGGAGAAATCTCACCGTTGTATTTTTCAGTTGCCTGTACTGATTTGTGGCAGTTCATACAAACGTTAACCGATGGTATAGAAGCATTTTTAGATTTAAATGCTCCAGAGTGACAGTATTGACAGTCGATCTGATTCACGCCAGCGTGTAACTCGTGAGAGAACTTAATCGGTTGTACCGGTTGGTAACCTGTGTGAACACCTGTGTTCCACATACCCATCCATCCAAATGAACCTAAGGTTACAATCAGACATAGGATAAAGAAGAATACAAACTTCTTGTTTTTAAACATTCTACGTGTACCAGCTGCGAAAGAAAGACTTTCTTCCTCTACAACTTCAACACCTTGTTTCTTTAGGATCAAACGCTCCAACATTTTCACTGCACGGCCTAAAACAACCAATACAGCTATAGAGATCAGGATAATTAATCCAATCCCTAATATGGAGAAAGATGAAACCTCGTCAGAACCCGCTCCTACCTTAGCAGTAGCGTCTTCAGCTTTCTTTGGCTCACCAGCTTTTGCGTAAGCGATGATGCTTTTAATCTGATCGTCAGTCAACGTTGGAAACGTCGTCATCTCCGCTGGAGAAAACTTCGCAGCTTCGATTGCTGTCTTATCACCGGCGTCAACTAATGACTTCCAGTTTTTTATCCATTTAATGGCAAAAGCTTCATCAAGCTCTGTCAGTTTAGGAGTTAATGCAGGCCCGGTACTGTTACGGTCTAATTGGTGACAAGAAGCACATTTATCCTTAAATAATTTTCTTCCCTCCACTACATCTTGCGCTTGTGTTGCAGAAACGATTAAAACAGATAGAGCCGTAAACATGAATGCCGACTTCCAAACTCTTCTAATGATCAATGAGATATCCCTCATAATGAGTATTTTATGCTATTTTTTAAAAAACTTTATAACCGTAATTGATGTTTAAACTCGCGTTCTTCACCAAAACGTCCACAAAAGTAAAATTTATTAACGTACCAATGACAAAGAAATGACAGTAAATACAATTTATAATCAATCTAAATAATGTCATTTTGATGCTTTAAACAAAGAAAATCACCAATTTTTGACAAAAATCGGTGATCCTCAAACGGCACCATATGATTACCGTATTTGCAATTTTAAATTACATTTTTAATATCCATGCAAAGATGAGCGGAGCTACAATCGTTGCATCAGATTCTACAATGAATTTAGGTGTGTCGATGTCTAGCTTACCCCATGTAATCTTCTCATTAGGAACTGCACCGGAGTACGAACCGTATGAAGTTGTCGAATCAGAGATCTGGCAGAAATAACTCCAGAATGGAATATTAGGCATTTCCATATCCTGATAAAGCATCGGCACTACACAGATCGGGAAATCTCCTGCAATACCACCACCAATCTGGAAGAAGCCAATTCCTTTACCTGAACTGTTCTTAATGTACCAGTCAGCCAAATAACCCATATATTCAATACCACCTTTTACAGTAGTTGCTTTTACTTCACCTTTCATCACATAAGAAGCAAAGATGTTTCCCATGGTCGAATCTTCCCATCCCGGAACTACAATTGGCAGGTTTTTCTCAGCTGCTGCAAGCATCCATGAGTTTTTAGGGTCAATTTCATAATATTGCTCCAGGTCTCCACTCAATAACATCTTATACATGAACTCATGTGGGAAATAACGCTCTCCAGCTTCTTCTGCATCTTTCCAGATTTTATTGATGTGCTTTTGCAATCTACGGAAAGCTTCCTCTTCCGGGATACAAGTATCCGTTACTCTGTTATAGTGATTCTCTAACAAGTCCCATTCATCCTGCGGACTCAAATCACGGTAATTAGGAACACGTTTATAATGTGAGTGCGCAACAAGGTTCATAATGTCCTCTTCAAGGTTGGCACCAGTACATGAAATGATAGAAACTTTATCCTGACGGATCATTTCAGCTAATGAAATTCCCAATTCTGCTGTACTCATTGCACCAGCAAGGGTAATCATCATTTTACCACCTTCATCTAAATGTGTTTCATATCCTTTAGCTGCATCCATCATGGCTGCCGCATTAAAATGGAGATAATTGCGCTCCATAAATTGAGATATCGGTCCTCTTGTTGTACTCATTTTGATTTAATTTTTTATTATTTGCCGCAAAAATAGCTATTTAATCATAGCTTCCCATAAAAAGATCAACGGGATATCAGATAAGTAGCCTATGTAACGCTTTTTCTACTAAGCCGTCAATTAAATCATGTATTCCATAATTATGGCCTTAAACTTGCTTTGTGTTGCGAACAACTAAATTTTACCCCTATTTTAGCCCGATGAAGAGACTTTCCATTTGCACCATATTCGTAATCATTGCAACAAACGCATTCGGGCAAAAGAAACTGATAGAAAAGTACTTATCAAATAAAACAGACTCTACACGCAGAGCCAGCTTCATGCCAATCCCGGTATTCAGATACACACAGGAAATAGGCGTTGAATTTGGTCTGGGCGCGCTTTATTCGGTTTATATGGATAAAAAAGACCTAACCAACCGAAGTTCTAACTTTTCAGGAATAATATCAGCTTCAACAAAAGGACAATACAATATATCCTTAAAAAGCGACATATGGTCTAAACAAAACAAACACCATTATATTGCTGAGGTAAGATTCAGACGCATGCCTTTTAACTTTTATGGGATAGGTAACGAAACCCTCCTGACAGACGAGGATCGCCTAAGCCAGGATCAGGTAAAAATCGTACTGGAAGCTGAAAAGCGACTTGCTCCAAATCTTTACAGTGGCCTATCTCTGGGATTTGAACATTACGAATTTGAAGACCTGGTAACCGGCGGAATATTTACCAAACAAGCTGCATCACAAAAAACAGGTGGCCGTGTAATTTATGCAGGCCTATCACAAAGCTACGACACGCGAAACAACAGTAATTATACCACCAAAGGTTTTATGGGAAGGATTACCTACCAATATGCTCCGGATTTTTGGGGTGGGGATAATTTTACCGGCAGTCTCATTAAATTCAATGTCCGCAATTTCTGGTCCCTATCTCCAAAATTTGTTTTGGGTGTAAACGGACTCTTCCATACCATTCAGGGCGAAAACACACCATTCTATTTATTACCGCAAATGGGCAATGATGAAATGATGAGAGGATACTATACAGGCAGGTACCGCGACAGAAACCTACTTGCCGCTCAGGCCGAACTCAGGTATCGCTATAACCACCGCTTCGGCGCTGTATTATTTGGCGGAGCTGGACAGGTGTTTAACAACGGTGGATTTGCGGCAAAAAACTTTAAACCTTCCTATGGTGCAGGAGGCAGATATTTCTTCGATCCGGAAAAAGGCTTAAGTATGCGTTTGGATTATGGAATTGGCGAGAAACGCGCAAATGAAAAACGCCAGACCGGATTTTACATCAGCCTGGCGGAGTCTTTTTAATATATCTTAGCAATCAGGCTAAAATTTAATCTTAAAGTGTTCCTTAACCTGTCCTTTTCTAAAATAAACCAGGCCTATCCAGAACAAATCAATCGTAACGGTAACATCCGGATGGCTCTTTATTTCTTCCCAGGCTTCCTTCATCCCCTTACTCCAGTAAATGTCATCAAATATCAGTAAGGATCCTTCATGCACTTTAGGCAAGCACCATTTAAAATAGTTTAAGGTAGCATCCTTTCTATGATTCCCATCAATGTAAACAAAATCCAGCTGTTTAGCATGGTCTATTACACCTGGCAATAACACATCAAAATTACCTACCTGCAGTTCTACATTATCCAAATCCAGTTCCCGGAAATTACGGTGAGCCACTTTAGCGGTTTCAGGACAGCCCTCAATGGTAACCACATCAGCATCAGGACAAGCCTTAGACAAGTAAGCAGTAGTAATCCCCAGACATGTACCTAACTCAATAATATTTGAAGGATGTGCAGCCTTAGCCAACCTATAAATCAACTGAGCCAATCGTGGACTTTTCAATGCATTCTTAGCAATCTGCTTTACCTTCTTGGTTCTGTTCTTATTCAGGTGAGAACCTGCCCCAAGGTCAGTTACAGTGATTAATGATTCGTCATTTAAAAGTTTTTTTCGCTGCGCTTCAATACTTTTATAGTCATTTTTGGAGTTAAAATCGTAAATTACCTCATCTGTAAGTTTATATACAAATGGGGAATGTGTACCGTGTCTGCTTTTTGCAGTAAAACGATGGGTCAGAAAGTCACTGATAAAATTAAAAACCATAGCCGCAAAAATAGGCATTCAAATTTGCATGTTTAATGGAAAATAGTAAAGAAATAAATGCATTGGTAAGACTTCTTGACGATCCTGATCTCGAAGTCTACGAACATGTTGAAAAACGCCTGCTTGAATATGGCCCTCAGGTGGTTGATTACCTGGAAAACGAGTGGGAACACTCGCTTGATAGCCTGCTCCAACAGCGCATTGAAAACATCGTGCACAAAATCCAATTTAATAGTGTAAAAGAAGACCTCAACCTATGGTATCACAGTGGAGCATTCGACCTGCTACAGGGTGCGCTCGTAGTTAACCGATACCAATATCCTGATCTGGACGAACAAAAGCTCATCCTTCAGATAGAGGAAATGAAAAGAGAAATCTGGTTGAGCCTGCAATACGAAATGAGTTCTATTGAAAAAATAAAACTCATCAACCATGTTTTTTACAATGTATATGGTTTTAGCGGAAACACCAAAAACCATCACGACCCACAGAATTCCTACATCAGTCAGGTACTGGAAAGCAAAAAAGGAAATCAGATATCACTGGCTATTATCTATTCAACCTTAGCCCAAAAGCTTGATATCCCTGTATATGGAGTAAATCTGCCTCAGCACTTCATTCTGGGCTATGTTGATGAAAGTAAGCGCGAGGAGGAAAATGAATTCGGTGTGCTCTTTTACATTAATGCCTTTAACAAAGGTGCCATTTTTGGCAAGCACGATGTAGACCAGTTTCTTCGTCAGCTTAACCTCGATCCCCTGCCCGGCTTTTATGCACCTTGCAGTAATGTCGAGATCATCAAACGCATTATCCGTAACCTGGTTTCTGCTTATGAGAACCTTGGATCAGTAGAAAAAGTTGTAGAATTAAAGGAGCTTCAGGAAATCCTGAATAACGATAACCTATAAAAATTTATTCTCCTTCATCCAATTCTCCAGCGTCTTAAACCAATCTTCTTTAGTGGTATTATTCTTCAGGCCAAAGCCATGTCCCCCCGCCTGGTAAATGTGCAGTTCACTCTTAACCTTTGCTTTTACAAGCGCCTGGTTAAACAAAATGCTATTTTGCACAGGAACCGAACGATCATCGTTGGCATGAACCATAAATACCGGAGGTGTTTCTTCGTTTACATGCTTATCATTCGAAAAATAGTCTTTTAGGGTTTCGTTATCTCCTGCAAGGTTTCTAACAGATCCGGCATGAGCCGATTCGGTAAAAGAAACTACAGGGTAAAGTAAAATTGAAAAATCCGGACGAAGGCTTAACCACTCCTTGTTTTCAATTTTCACATCTTTATAATGCACTGTTAAGCTCGAAGCCAAATGACCACCTGCCGAAAAACCTATGATTCCAATCTTTAAAGGATCGACGCCCCATTTTGCAGCGTCTTTTCTCACCATATACATCGCCTGCTGTACATCCTGTAGGGGGCCTAAAGCCCTATCCTCCATAATCGCATCACTAGGCAAACGGTATTTTAATACAAAAGCAGTTACCCCTATTGACACAAACCTCTCAGCCACATCGTAGCCCTCATGACCTATCGCCAATCCAGAATAGCCACCACCCGGACAAATGATCACCGAAGTACCATTTGCCTTATCCTTAGCTGGCTGGTATACTTTAAGTGTTGGCACCGATACCTTTGTTATACCCGGCCCCCTACCTTCACGCATTATGGTGTTTTCCTGGTAATCTGCAGGCGTTGGCTTTGCCCCCGGAATACTTCCCGGATAGAGCGGTAAAACTTCCTGAGCCATAAGGCTATTTGCTGATAGAACAAACGTCATCAATAGTCCGCTTAAATATTTCATCTCTTAAAATTCCATTAAATATGCTTTCAGAAAGTCATTCAACTCCCCATCCAGAACTGCCTGCGGGTTTGAAGACTGAAAGTTTGTCCTGTGATCTTTAACCCTCCGGTCATCCAGCACATAACTTCTGATTTGTGATCCCCATTCAATTTTCTTCTTATTACCCTCAATCAATGCAGTAGCCTCCATGCGCTTACGCATTTCTGCTTCATAAAGTTGAGATTTCAATAAACGAATGGCATTTTCCTTATTTTGTAACTGCGATCTCGACTCCTGGTTTTTAATCACAATCCCCGAAGGTTTGTGATATAAACGCACGGCAGTCTCTACTTTATTTACATTCTGTCCACCTGCACCACCAGAGCGGAAAGTTTCAAACTCAATCTCAGAATCCTTCACCTCAATTTCAATCGTATCATCTACCAATGGGTAAACATACACCGAAGCAAAAGAAGTATGCCTCCGGGCATTCGAATCGAAAGGAG
The DNA here is from genome assembly GCF_900176505.1 of Pedobacter nyackensis. Taxonomy (GTDB): domain Bacteria; phylum Bacteroidota; class Bacteroidia; order Sphingobacteriales; family Sphingobacteriaceae; genus Pedobacter; species Pedobacter nyackensis. Next base: position 456,954 of record NZ_FWYB01000002.1, read on the forward strand.
AAATCCTTACCAGACGATGAACCCCATTCTCCCCTTTCAGGTAGCCGTAGGCAAATTCACCGGAAAACTGAAGCGTAACAGATTTTACACCCGCAATCTCACCTTCCTGGTAATCCTGCTCAGTAATTTTATAACCGTTCTTCTCCCCCCACATCATGTACATCCGCATTAGCATATAAGCCCAGTCGCAACTTTCTGTACCACCTGCACCCGCAGTAATCTGCAACACAGCAGGCAACTGATCCTCCTTATTCTTCAACATATTTTTAAGCTCCAGATCTTCTACAGCTTTCAAACACAGTTCATATTGCTCCTGCATCTCTTCCTCAGAGACGTCTCCGCTCTGTAGAAAATCAAAAAGTACCTGCGTATCTTCCAGTAAACTGTTTGCCTTTTGCCAGGCATCAGTCCACACCTTTTTCGAATTAATCTCTGCTATGTGTTTTTCTGCTTTCTTAGGATCATCCCAAAAATTGGGCTGCAGGGTAAGCTCCTGCTCAATACGGATATCTTCTAGTCGGTTTTCAACGTCAAAGATACCTCCTCAGCGACGCTACTCTGTCCCTTAAATCCTGAATTTGTTCTTTTGTCATAATCACAAATATAGCATATAAAACAAAAAAAGCGGCTGTATCAAAAGTACTTTTGATACAGCCGCGTTATAAAACTATATGATTATCCTAGTTAAAAAGTCCCTTTAACTTATCAACGATTCCTCCACCTTCTTTTCCATCTTCATTACCTGCAAAAAGATTAGTAATGTCCGACACCTGGAACTTACCATCAGGTCCTGAAATTTTACTTACAATATCCTGAATATCAAAAGAACTATCATTCGGATCATTGGTTTTATTTACAAATTTCCCGACAATAGATGGAATAACTGAAGCAGCTATATTTTTAGCGGTATCCAAATTGATACCCATCGCAGCCAGCTTATCTGTAAAACCAGATGCCGCCTCTTGTGCAACTGCACTACCTTCGGCATTACCGCCCTTAAAGGCATCCACAAGATTCCCAATATTCCCGGACGACAATTGCTGCTTAAGTGCGTCAATAATTGACCCCGAAGCAGCAGAGATAGCAGCTTCATTTTGCTCGTTAGGGATCGCCGTGTTATTTACAATAGCCTCCTGAACATTTTCCTTTACCAGTTGATTTAAATTTTCTAACATAGGTGTCTTTTTTAAAGGTTTTACTATCTTGTATCGTTTGAATAAATATAACATTTTCTTATGCTTCCTACAATAAATTTCACAGAAACCGCTGCGTATAAATATCTTGCCGATCACTTCATCGACATCAACAAGAAAAGCATTAAACAACTTTTCGCAGAAGATGAATCCCGATTCGACAAATTCTCTCTTTTATTTGAGGATATCCTGGTCGACTACTCTAAAAACAGAATAGACGACACCACTATTGCATTGCTGATTCAGCTGGCCAGAGAGTGTAAACTCGAAGAAGCCATTACTGCAATGTTTAGCGGAGAAAAGATCAATCAGACAGAAGGCCGAGAAGTATTACATACTGCATTGCGCAGTCCAATCATTGAAGAGATTCTTGTGGGAGGAAAGAACGTTGTCCCTGAGGTGCACAATGTTCTGAATAAAATGGAAAAATTCAGCAACCAAATCATTTCCGGGAACTGGAAAGGCTATACAGGAAAAGCCATTACCGACGTAGTTAACATCGGTATCGGAGGTTCTGACTTAGGCCCGGTGATGGTCACAGAAGCTTTAAAAGCTTATAAAAACCACCTTAATATGCACTTCGTTTCCAATGTTGACGGGACGCATATTGCTGAAACACTGAAAAAAGTTGATCCGGAAACTACCTTATTCCTGATTGCCTCTAAAACCTTTACCACTCAGGAAACCATGACAAACGCCAATTCAGCGCGCGACTGGTTCCTGGAAAAAGGCGCTAAAAAAGAAGATATCGCTAAACACTTTGCGGCATTATCTACCAATGCCAAAGATGTATCAGCTTTTGGTATTGATACAGAGAACATGTTTGAGTTCTGGGATTGGGTTGGCGGCAGATACTCTTTGTGGAGTGCCATCGGTTTACCTATCTCTTTAAGCATCGGTTATGAAAACTTTAAACAGTTACTTGCCGGAGCACATGCTGCAGATCAGCATTTTGAAACCGCTGAATTCGAAATCAACGTACCGGTAATCCTGGCCTTAATCGGCATCTGGTATATCAATTTCTTTGACGCAGAAACACAAGCTATTTTACCTTACGATCAGTACATGCATCGCTTTGCGGCCTATTTCCAACAGGGAGATATGGAAAGCAATGGTAAACACGTAGACCGCAATGGAAACGATGTGGCTTACGAAACAGGTCCAATCATCTGGGGTGAGCCAGGAACCAATGGACAACATGCTTTTTATCAACTGATTCACCAGGGAACACGTATTATCCCATGTGATTTTATCGCTCCGGCGCAAAGCTTAAACCCACTAGGTAACCATCATCCTATCCTGTTATCGAATTTCTTCGCGCAAACCGAAGCCCTGATGAACGGAAAAACCAAAGAAGAGGTGGTGGCAGAACTTAAAAAAGACGGTAAATCTGAGGCAGAGATTGAAAAACTGGCTCCTTTCAAAGTATTTGAAGGAAACAGGCCTACCAATTCTATCCTTTTGAAAAAGGTTACCCCTTACAGTCTGGGAAATCTGATTGCCATCTATGAGCATAAGATCTTCGTACAAGGCATCATCTGGAATATATTTAGTTTCGATCAGTGGGGTGTAGAATTGGGTAAACAGCTGGCTAAAAGCATACTTCCTGAGCTTGACAACAACGATGAGGTGACCTCACATGACGGATCAACCAATGGCCTTATTAATCAGTATAAAAGCTGGAGGTAAAAAAAATGTTACTTGTTTCCAGCAGCATCGAATTAAACTTTTTTAAATATACATTGTTCTAACACAATAAATTAGATACTGATTCCTGCATCTTTTATGGAAAACCGTTGATGCAGGCATCTTATTTATAAAATTAAAAAACACATCTGATGAAAACAATTAAGAGCATTTTAGTACTTGCCACATTGCTGTTTGCAATGCAGGTAAACGCGCAAACGGATAAGGAGACAACAATAAAGATAATTAACAACCAAAACTATGTATTCAATGCATCCTCTGCGTTGCCTATGTCCAGTTACGAGGTAAGTAAAGTACTCAGTAGAATGCCTGGAGGAGGTGGAGGTGGTACAATCCAGCTTTCAGGTTCACAATATCAACTTATTGTGACCAAAGATAGCGTAGAGTCTTACCTGCCTTATTACGGAAGAGCATACACCGCTACAATTGGCGTGAACCCTGATGAATCAGGAATTAAATTCAAGTCTAAAAAATTTACATACAAAGCCGACAAGAAAAAGAAAGGTTCCTGGTTAATTACCATGAATTTTAAAGACACCAAAGACGTCCAATCGATGACCTTGAATGTTTCTGAGAATGGCTATGCTACCCTAAATGTAAACAGCAACAATAGGCAACCCATCACTTTTAATGGATACATGAGTGAGCCAAAAGAAAAGAAACAAAAATAATCATCCTGCAGGATGACGATAAAACATAAAAAAAACGCCTTGCAGATCTGCAAGGCGTTTTTTTTATGTGCTTTATTTCTTAGCCTGAAGCTTAACTTCAAACATTTTAGGCCATTTTTTGCCCGTAACAAACAGACGCTTCCCTGCTTTATCCCAGGCAATACCATTCAACACGTTATTTGCGCGCTCCTCATCGTCTTTAAAGTAATCAACCGGCAACAATCCCGTAAAATCGATTTGCTTTTCTATAACCCCTGTTTTAGGGTCAATCACAACAATAATATTCTTGGTATAAACATTGGCATAAATCTTACCATCAATGTACTCCAACTCATTCAGCGAATCAACCGGGCCATTGTTATCATATACCTCTATGGCGCGTTCCTCTATATAAGAATCTTTATTCAGGAACCAAAGCTTATTCGTTCCGTCTGATTTGATCAACTGGCTACCATCGAAACAAAGCCCCCAGCCTTCCATACTCGACTGATAAGGGAAAGTCGACAACTGCTTAAACGTTTTTGCATCAAACACCAGCCCCATACGGCTTTGCCAGGTTAGCATAATCACCTTATCACCAACTAAACTCGATCCTTCTCCAAAATACTGATCTTCCAATTTAATTTGCTGCAACACTTTGCCTGATTTTACGTCAACCCAACGCAAGGTAGAATGCTGCTCCTGACCAGTGCTTTCTAAAAACCTGCCATTATGGTATTCCAGGCCCTGCGTATAGGCCGAGGTATCATGCTGCATAGTATTCACCACCTGATAACTATATAATTCAGGCTTTAGCTTCGATTTAAGCTCGATATTAATCGTCAGTGTGTCTTTTTCTGCACCGTTATCTACCACCGCCGTAATCAGCTTATAACCCAAAGAAAGGCCTGCAGTACTAACTGAAATCCCTTCCGCATTATTTTTTACGCCTACCTGCTTGCCATCTAATAAGTAAGTGGCATTAGCAACATTTGTTCCTTCCGGAACATCGAGTTCAATTTTTAATTCTTCCCCCAAACCAACGGCCTGTCCCTGTTCAGGGAACTTAAATGAAAAACCCGGAATTGATGATCTCTCCTTGCAGGAGATCACAAATGATAAACTAAACAACAAGCAAATTACAGGCATTGCTTTACTTAACGTGTTTTTAACTTGGCCAGAATGCATCTTTTATATGATTAATTTGATAAATGTCCTTATTTTCAAAAACAATTGCAATAATGTCAAAACGAATCTCCCCCTGGTGTTGCCTCATTTCTATATAAGCTGAGGAAGCAAACTCAAGTTGTTTCTCCTTTTTATAGCTCACAAAATCCTCAGGATGGCCATAATCAACAGAACTGCGCGTTTTCACCTCTACAAAAATGATAGTTCCTTCCTGATCCGCAATCACATCAACTTCTGCTCTCGCACATCTCCAGTTGGTATTTAAAATACGGTAACCACAACTTTCCAGATATGCTACTGCGATTTTTTCGCCCCATGTGCCCAGATCGTTGTGTATTGCCATTGCTATTTTAAGATTGTAATCCCCAAATGTTTGGATATTTCTCTTTCCACCCCTTTCATTGCCACAAATCGCTGCATCAGAATTTCAAGATTTACCGGATCTGCCTCTGTTTTGATTTCGTTGGCAATGCTTATAAGTATTCCGGCAATCTTTGCCTTTTTCAGGTGAAATAATCCTCCTAAAATAGTTTTCTTCAGATTTTCCGATTCGTCCTTCACATAAATATTGTGCTTATTTTCCCAGTTCTCACTCAAAGCATATGGAGAGGTAGAAAGCGTAATCGCCAGATCCGCAATTTGTCGGTCCTGACTATTGATAAACTGACTGGCAACAGGCAAATGCCCGTTATCAATTTCATCCCTATAGCTTTTAATGATAGCCCCACAAAGCTTGTCCTCAAAGTCAACATCTGTTAAATTCTGAATGATGAAAGACCCGATATACATGTTATCTATACCATCCCAATTCACCAATTCATGCCCATAGCCAAGTAATAAGCGCACAATCTCCCTTTCCTGTGTCTGATCAAGGCTAGGTGGTGGTTCCGAAGGAGCCGGAGCCTCATATGGCCCGGAGCTTTCAAACAGATTATCGGGCGGCCCATCCTCATAAGGCTGATAAGCATTACCTTGATTGTTCTGGTGTTTCTGAAAAGACTGCGTTTGTGGACTTGGGTTATTTGCCGAAGCTTTCTTAAACTTTGCAACCCTCATTTTGTTGAGTTCCGAAAGCAATGTTCTTTCCTCAACCTGTAACAACCCACTACATTCCCTTATAAAAACAGCAGCCTTAATCTCATCAGGGATTTTGGCAATACTTTCTATAATATCCCTGATGATACCGGCCCGTTTTATCGGATCAGTACCAGCCTCTTTAAGCAGGATATTGGCTTTATACAGGATAAAATCCCTGCGGTTGTTTTCTATATACTTTTTAAACTCCCCCGAACCTACATGATGCATGTAAGAATCCGGATCATGTCCATCCGGAAATGATACAACCTTAACGTTTAGCCCCTCCTCCAGGATCATGTCCAATCCACGTAAGGAAGCCTTGATTCCCGCAGCATCACCATCATAAAGGATGGTCACATTCTCCGTAAACCTGCCAATTAATCTGATTTGCTCAGTGGTTAACGAGGTACCTGACGAGGCCACTACGTTCTCAATCCCTGCCTGGTGCACAGCCAATACATCGGCATAACCTTCTACCAGGTAGCAATTATCAAACTCCCTAATGGCCTTTTTCGCATGGTACAAACCATAAAGCACATTGGATTTGTGGTAGATATCACTCTCCGGAGAGTTTACATATTTGGGAACATTCTTATCCGTCTTTAATGTCCGGCCACCAAAACCAATTACCCTACCGGTAAAGTTATGGATCGGAAACATTACCCGGCCCCTGAAGCGGTCGTACAGTTTGCCCTTATCATTTCTGATGGCCAATCCTGTTTTCTCCAGGTACTCTTCCTTATGACCGCTAACAACGGCCTTCTGGATCAGTGCATCCCATACATCGGGCGAATAACCGACCTGGAATTTCTTTAAAATATCTTCCCGGAAACCACGCTCCTTAAAATAGCTCAAACCTATTGCACGGCCATCGGTGCCGGTCCACAACTCATTAGAGAAAAAACTAGCTGCATATTCCGAAACGATATAAAGACTTTCCCGGGCGTTTTGGGCTTCAATATTTTGGGGCGACTGTACCGTCTCCTCAACTTCAATATTATATTTTTGCGCCAGGTACTTCAGTGCTTCCGGGTAGGAATACTTCTCGTGATCCATAATAAAATGGACCGAGTCTCCCCCCTTACCGCAACCAAAACACTTATAAATTCCTTTGGTTACTGAAACATTAAACGATGGCGTTTTCTCATTATGAAAAGGACAGTTCCCGATTAAACTTGAACCCCGCTTTTTTAGCGCAACAAAGTCACCCACCACCTCTTCAATACGGGCAGTGTCCATTATTTTTGTTATGGTCTCCTGATTAATCATACGCGCTTTCCTCCCAATTTAATTATTTTTTCCCTTTCCCTGATGATAATCTCTTTGCAAAACCAGCACACTAGCTCTTTCCGGTTTCTTCATCGGAACATTCCAATTGCCCTGGTAACTGATTTTAGCGGGTAGCTTCTCTTCCCCAAAATAACGCATTTCAATGTTCATCTGCACATTAAAATCAAAAAGCATATTACTATACTTCATGTCTACGTATCTGCCCAGTATTTCGAAATTACGCTTATCAAAAATCGTAGTAAGCTCCTTAATCATCAGGCCATCCTTAGTCCATTTGCTCAAATCAGGTTTTACAACAACCTTAAAACGATAAACAGGAATGGAATCCAGATAGGTTCCACTATGAAAGCTATAATCATAATACTGCCGCATATTGGCTGTAAAAATCTCTGTTTTACTACCAATAAATGGCAAGCCCTTAACCGGTCGGCCCGGCGAAAAGATCAGTGTTTTAAGTTTCTCTTTATAACTGGCATTGCTGTTATCGGCTTTCCCTCCACCAAAGGAGTTTGATGAATGAGCCGACTGGTAAGCATTCATGAAAATATAGTCGAACATCTCTACCGTATACAGCTCATGTTTCCCGTTTTTCTTAAACATCCTGCCGGTATCCTGTTTCACCAGATATTCCAGCCAGGGGGCACTATTCTCGCGTTTAACCTTACGATATAAGCGTCCGTTTACCTTGTTCTTCTTATCGTAAGAATAAATGCTGTTTTCGGCAGTAAAAGCATACTTCTTCATATTGCGAAAAGCCTGATAAAAACTCGTATCAGCAGTAACAGCTCTGATAAAAGTCTCTACACTTAACCGCTCAGCAGTAATATTTACGGCAGAATCCAGCTGGATGGTTTGCAGGGTATCCGGGTTGAACCGGGGAATAACCTGCGCATCCACAGTTCCGTAAACCAGCAACAGCACAAAAAAACAATAACGAAATACTTTACTCATTAATTTCCCAACTGCTTAAGCGCTATATAAGCCATTAAGCCAGTCGAGACCTTTAAAGCATCCTCATCGATATCGAAGTTAGGCGTATGCACCGAATAATAAGTATCCTTCTCTTTATTTCCTGTACCTAATCTGTAAAAGCAGGCATCAGTAATTTGCGAATAATAGGCAAAATCTTCCGCAGCCATCCAGATATCCAGATCAAGCACATTCTCTTCACCCAAATAATCTACAGCAAAAGCACGTGCATTAGCCGTCAGTTTTTCCTCGTTGATCAGATAAGGATAGCCATCCATGATGTTAAATTCACAGCTTCCACCCATGCTTTCTGCAATGCCTTCTGCCATTTTCTTCATCAAACGTTTCGCTTCTTTACGCCATTCTTCATTCAGTGTTCTGAAAGTACCTTCCAGCTTTACTTCGTTAGGAATGATATTCGTTGCACCATTGGCAATCACCTTTCCAAAAGAAAGTACCGATGGCAAACGCGGGTCAGCATTTCTGCTCACAATCTGCTGTAAGGCAACAATAATATGTGAAGTGATCAATACCGGATCTATATTTTGATGTGGCTGTGCGCCATGTCCGCCTTTACCACGAACTGTTACATATAACTCATCTGTAGAGGCCATATAAATACCTGAGCGGAAACCAACCTTACCAGAGTCAATCAAAGGCATTACATGTTGCCCAACGATATGCTGAGGCTTAGGATTCTCTAACACCCCTTCTTTAATCATGATGCTTGCTCCACCAGGTAAGATCTCCTCTGCAGGTTGAAAGATTAACTTTACAACACCACCAAATTCGGCCTTCAGGCTATTTAAAATATAGGCAGTACCTAATAACGACGAGCTATGTACATCATGTCCGCAAGCATGCATTACACCTGGGTTTTTAGACGTATAGGGCTTAACGTTCGCTTCTAATATTGGCAAGGCGTCCATATCGGCACGCAAAGCGATAATTTTATCAGAAGGAAGCTCACCTGTAATCAATCCCACAATACCCGTATCAGCCATTTCAGTAAAAGGAATGCCCCATTCCGTTAAAATACCCTTAATATAGGCTGAAGTCTGGAATTCCTTAAAAGAAAGCTCCGGATTAGCATGCAAATGCTGGCGATAACCAACAACCTGTTCAAATATATCACCGGAAAGTGCCTGGATCTTGTCTTTAATCATTGTTATAGTTTAAATTAGGTGCATTTATTTTTTCCCTGAAAATAAATAAAGTAGGGAATATCAGTCTCAGTTCATTCATTAAACGCTGTGCTTCGAGCCGCGTTCTGAAATCCCCTACCCGTAAATAATAGTTTGGTTGCTTATAAGTAATGTAAGTATTGAGTTCAGGGTAGCTGGAGTTGAATTTGCTCTGTGCACTATACACCTCGCGCCTATCAGATCCATAAAAAATCTGTACACGGTAGCCCATTTGAGAAACAATGGTTGTTCCCGGCTTACCGGTACTCAAGATTCCGGGAGCGCCCGCGGCCGCCTTACTACTCAGTTCAATACGTTTGGCAATTAAACTGTCTATCATAGGATCTTTCACTACCGAAACCACGCCTTTTGTCTGGGCCAATGCAACAGCAGAAAAACAACACAATACAACAGTTAAAAATTTCTTCATGAGTGGATATAAAAAAAGAATGCCGAATTCTTTTTACAAAACTCGGCATTCTATATGTTTATTACAAATTACAACCCTGCTCCGTGACAGTTTTTGAATTTCTTGCCGCTTCCGCAAGGGCAAGGCTCGTTACGACTTGTCGTTACCTCTTTGCGTATAGGCTGCTGAGGTGCAAGTTCACGAGTATCATCCATCACATCAGCAGTGCTGCTTGATTGTGAAAACTCTGGTTTAGACATCTTCAATTTTGGCTGAGCAGGTCTTGGTGCCTGTGCTTCCCTGATATCATTAGGGTCTGCCTGTACAGGAATTCCACCTTTGTATAAGAAGCTTACTACCTCTTTGTTCACTGCATTCAACATGTTTTTAAACAAGTTAAAGGCTTCCATTTTATAAATGATTAATGGATCTTTCTGCTCGTAAACCGCATTTTGTACAGATTGCTTCAATTCATCCATCTCACGCAAATGCTCTTTCCATGACTCATCGATCAAGGCAAGTACAATTGTTTTCTCGAATGATTTAGTAATCTCACGGCCATGATTGTCGATCGCTTTCTTCAGGCTAACCGGAACCTGAATGCTACGTAATCCGTCAGTAAACGGAACAACGATTTGTTCAATCTGCTCACCACGTTCTTCAAATACCTGGTGTAATACCGGCATCGCCTGACCAATGATGGCATCCGATTTTCTTGCATAGAAAGCCGTTACCTCTTCAAATAATTTATCAGTTAAATGGTGAATTCCTCTTGAAGTGAATTCTGCTTCATCGATAGATGTATCTGCAGAGAAGTTTTTAATTACTTCCAGTTTAAACCCTTCGTAATTTCCTTCTTCTTTATATTCCGTTACGATATCTTCAGCAACGTCAAACGTCATATTGCTCATGTCTACATCTAAACGATCGCCAAACAAGGCATTTTTACGTTTAGCATAGATCACAGAACGCTGTGAATTCATTACATCATCATATTCCAGCAAACGCTTACGGATACCGAAGTTGTTCTCTTCAACTTTCTTCTGTGCACGCTCAATAGATTTTGTGATCATTGAATGCTGAATTACTTCACCATCCTCAATACCCATTTTCACCATGATGTTAGAGATTCTTTCAGATCCGAATAACCTCATTAAGTTATCTTCCAGTGACACGAAGAACTGAGATGAACCTGGATCTCCCTGACGACCTGCACGACCACGTAACTGTCTGTCTACACGACGAGACTCATGACGCTCAGTACCAACAATCGCTAAACCTCCGGCTTCTTTAACGCCTGGGCCTAATTTAATATCCGTACCACGACCAGCCATGTTGGTAGCAATGGTAACCTGACCTGTCTGACCAGCTTCAGCAACAATATCAGCCTCTTTCTGGTGCATCTTCGCGTTCAACACATTGTGCTTAATACCACGAAGCTTCAACATTCTGCTCAATAATTCAGAGATCTCAACTGAAGTTGTACCCACCAATACCGGACGGCCTGCTTCTGTTAATTTTACAATCTCTTCTGCTACTGCATTGTATTTTTCACGTACTGTACGGTATACATAATCCTGATGATCTTTTCTTGAAATCACCCTGTTTGTAGGGATCTCAACCACATCCAGTTTATAGATCGACCAGAACTCACCTGCTTCTGTAGTCGCTGTACCAGTCATACCGCAAAGTTTGTGGTACATCCTGAAGAAGTTCTGCAAAGTTACTGTAGCATAAGTTTGTGAAGCATCTTCTACTTTCACATTCTCTTTAGCCTCAATAGCCTGGTGCAAACCATCCGAGTAACGACGACCATCCATGATACGGCCAGTTTGCTCATCTACAATTTTAATCTTTCCTTCGTCGATGATGTATTCAACATCAATCTCAAACAAAGTATAAGCTTTTAACAATTGATTCACAGAGTGGATACGTTCCGCTTTGATTGAATAATCGCGCATTAAAGCATCTTTCTGAGCAATCTTATCTTCGCTGCTTAACGATGATTTCTCTATCTCAGCAATCTCAGTGCCTACATCAGGCAATACGAAGAAGTGCGCATCTTCACCTGATTTGGTGATCAGCTCAATACCTTTTTCAGTAAGCTCAACCTGGTTGTTTTTCTCATCAATATAGAAGAACAGTTCCGAATCTACCTTAGGCATGTTCTTCGACTGATCAGCCATATAATGATTTTCAGTTTTCAATAGGGTTTGTTTCACACTACCCTCACTTAAAAACTTGATTAAGGCTTTATTTTTAGGCAAACCACGGTGTGCACGTAAAAGTGCTAAACCACCTTCACCTTCTTCGGTTCCGGCTTTACCATCATTAATTAATTTCTTAGCTTCATTTAAAGCTCTTGTCACATATTCTTTCTGCGCATTTACCAGACGTTCAATTCTTGGTTTCAGTTCATGGAACTCATGCTGATCGCCAAAAGGAACGGGACCGGAAATGATCAAAGGTGTACGGGCATCATCAATTAAAACTGAATCGACCTCATCCACCATTGCGAAATGCAATTTGCGCTGTACCAGTTGGTCCGGAGTCTGCGACATATTGTCACGCAGGTAATCGAAACCAAACTCATTATTGGTACCATAAGTAATATCTGCCAGGTAAGCATTTCTACGTTCCTGTGAATTCGGCTCATGCTTATCGATACAGTCGACCTTAATTCCGTGGAATTCGAACAACGGACCATTCCACTCCGAGTCACGACGTGCAAGGTAATCATTCACGGTTACGATGTGTACACCTTGTCCGGCTAAAGCATTCAGGTAAGCCGGCAATGTACTTACCAACGTTTTACCCTCACCCGTGGCCATCTCTGCGATTTTACCACTGTGTAACACCATACCACCGATCAACTGCACATCATAATGCACCATGTTCCATACGACCTCAACGCCTGCAGCATCCCAACGATTAGCCCAAAGTGCTTTATCGCCCTGAATCACTACATTTTTTCTGCGTGCAGCATAGTCACGGTCATGTTGTGTAGCCGTAACTTCCAATGTTTCATTTTCAGATAAACGTCTTGAAGTTTCTTTAATTACTGCAAAGGCTTCCGGTAGGATCTGTTGCAAAACCACCTCAAGCTCTTTATCGCGATCTTTGATTAATGCATCGATCTGCTCATAGAGTGCAGTTTTCTCAGCCAGCGACAATTCCTGATTTTCAGCATCTGCCTTTAAGCCACTAATTTTACCATCAATATCCGCCAATGCTTTCGCAATAACATCTTTAAAGTATACGGTTTTGGCACGCAGCTCATCATTGCTTAATGAAGCTAATTTTGCGTACTCCTCGTTTATTTTAGTAACTATTGGCTGTAATGCCTTTATATCTCTTTCTGATTTGCTTCCAAATATTTTGGTTAAAAATCCTAACATGCTATGTTTTGTGTTTATGTATTTCTTAAAATGATCAAATTACAACAACCAAGCCATGTAGCTGATTAAGCCACAATGTCAGTTGCAGGGGCGCTGAAAGCACAAATATCTTGTACCTGGCGGATTAGAATAAATCTATTAAAAATGGGAAGCGCTAGGGACTGTTGTTTTTAGTCTGCTCTTTTATGGCCAGATCAACAATGATATAATTTTCAATCCGTTTCTTTTCGATGCGTTGCTCAGGCAATATCCCTATGGAGGTCAATTCACTGGCAGACAAGAAGAAAGGATGTCTCTGGTCATCAGGCAAATTCAACCTGACAGATGTAGCATCTTTGTTTACCTGCTGACTATTACAAAACTTCGTTACCAGGCGCAATCCTTCAATCCGATCAGCCTTTGCGAGGTTGGTCAAACTAAAAAAGACTAACGATAGCGTAACAATATGTTTCATGTTGGCGGCAAAAATTAGTTAATATGCAATGCTCCAGCCCTCAAATCTAATTTTAATCTTTTAAATAATGAAATTCAAGACTGAGAAATTACATTCCATACCCACTAAACCCAATCATTTATTGAGGATTTAACTCCTTCAGCTCCTCAAGATCTGCCCGGAGGCCTTTTTCTTCTTTCCCCAAATTAGGCCATTCCGGTTTCTTCCCGGCGTAATAAAATGAAAAAACGAGCAGTGCACAGAAAACCAGTGCGGAAAAAACTATTGACTCTATTCCATATTTGGGTATATCAACTATAATACGCCCAAAAGAGATTAGTACAGAAGAAGAGAACATAAATATGACTGTGTATCTAAAAAACCTTCTGTATTTTAAATAAACGGCAATTATCTGCAGCAGCGATTCCTGTAAGTTTTGCTTGTCCAGACTTATTTTTTTAAGTGCTATACGTGCCCTGAACAAAAAAATCGCCATCACTATACAACTTAGCATTAAAGCCGCCAGCGGTATGTACTGTGCCCTCGAGGTATAATCAAAAGGATTCCCGAAAAAGCAAAATGCAAGGAATACCGTATAAAACAAAAAAAGGCATATCATCCCGGTATAATGTCTTCTAATCCTGGCTATCCTCGAAACAGATCTTTCCCTGATCATACTTGCAATCACCTTCTGGTTAATTTCTTCTGTGGCCGCCAACCTGCTGTCATACTCCCGCCATGCTGTTTTCAACTCATCTAAGTTCATAACGATCTGATTTAATTATTTTTTCCAGTTTGTTTTTAATCCGGGTGATCCTAACCCCGGCGTTACTTTTACTTATCCCGATGATCTCACTAATCTCGTCATAGGTTTTATCTTCGAGATACAATAGGATGATCGCCTTTTCTATCTCTGTTAAGCAGTTAATAGCCCGTTTAAGCAAAGACATCTGTTCATCTTCTTCAGGATAAGTCCCCAGATCAGGGATTTGAAACTCATCCGTTGAAATCCCCCTGCTTTCTGGCCTCCTGCTTGCTTTCCTGAAATTAGTAATAGCCGTATTCAATGCGATCCGATACATCCAGGTACTCTGTTTCGATTCCTGCCTGAAGGAAGGAAAGGCTTTCCAAAGCTGCAACACGACTTCCTGAAACAGATCATTTTTATCCTCCTGATCCAAGCCATATAAATTGCAGACTTTGTATATAATTCCACGATGTATGTTTATCATTTCGACAAATGCATGCTCCATCATATTTCAATTTGCACAATAAGTCGCAAAGGCTAGATAAAAATTACACATTTGATAAAATTAACTAATTTGCACTATCCAGATAACCCAATAAGTACTGTATGTCTGATTTTCGTTTAGAAGTTTTTTACACTGTAGCCAAAAGACTCAGCTTTACCAAAGCTGCCGAAGAACTGTACATCACGCAACCTGCGGTTACCAAACATATCCGTGAACTGGAGCAGCAATACAATAACAAGTTATTTGACCGTAACGGAAATAAGATCCGGCTTACCCCCGCAGGCGCAATATTACTTAGTCATGCCGAAGACCTCTTTACTATTTACCGTGCTATAGAATTCGACATGAACGCCTTGCTTCAAAAGCATAAAGGCCTGTTAAACCTCGGCGCGAGCACCACCATATCGCAATACCTCATTGCGCCTATCCTTGCAGGTTTTAAAAAGAAGTTCGAGGAAATAGAATTAAAATTGATTACCGGAAATACGGCACAAATAGAAAAAGCACTAATCGATAAGGAAATTGAGCTCGGCATTGTTGAAGGTCGGTCAAAAAACCAGGAGATCAGTTATTCTGATTTTCTGAAAGATGAGATTGTGCTTGTTTGCAATAAAAATCACGCTTTAGCAAAAGCGAATGAAATCAACCCTTCGTCGCTTAAAGCCTATCGCTTTATCATTCGCGAACAAGGCTCTGGCACACGTCAGGTTATCGATCACGCTTTAAAAGATGTCGGACTTAGCATCTCCGATTTACCGGTAGAGATACAGCTGGGCAACACAGAAAGCATCAAATCCTACCTGATGCATTCCAATGCATTAGCTTTCTTGTCCATACATGCGATAAATAAAGAGCTCCTTAGCGGTGATTTACGCATTATTGATGTTAAAGACCTGAACATAACCCGAAACTTCTATTTCACTCATCTTCAAGGAAAACCAGACCCTTTAGCGGAAAAACTAATCCGCTTCGCTAAACTCCATTATAACCTGAAGTAATGCTGGATAAGTAATCGGAATAACAATTGCCGGGTTAACCAGGGTAATTTCGCAAAGAAACAAAAGCATGACACATGGAAAATCCCAAAAGCGTACTTATTCATAAAATCATATTCTTATCAGCAGCCCTTCTTTCCTTACTTCCATTTATATCTCCGGCATTGGCATTACTTATGGGATTAGCTTTCGCTCAGCTTATGGATAACCCTTATGCAGTAAGCAGTGAAAAAGCCACGCATTTATTGCTAAAACTCTCTGTTATTGGTCTTGGCTTCGGCATGAACTTTTTTAGTGCGATTAAAGCAGGAAAAGAAGGCATCCTATTTACCATTGCTTCTATATTCGCTGTACTGTCCATCGGCTACCTTATCGGAAAACTCCTTAAAATAGATTTCAAAACGTCATCTCTTATTTCTGCAGGCACCGCAATTTGTGGAGGCAGTGCCATTGCAGCCCTTTCCCCAGTCCTGAAAGCCAATGAAAAACAAATATCCGTCGCCTTAGGAACCGTATTTATGCTCAATTCGGTTGCTTTATTCCTATTTCCCGCAATTGGTCATTGGCTACATCTTTCTCAATCACAATTTGGCTTATGGTGCGCGATCTCTATTCACGATACCAGTTCAGTTGTAGGCGCAGCAAGTAAATACGGCGAGCAGGCCCTGCAAATCGCAACTACCGTTAAGCTCGCCCGTGTATTGTGGATTGTACCTGTATCTTTTGCTGCAGCTTGTTTCTTTAAAACCGACAAAACAAAAATTCAGATCCCCTATTTTATTGCTTTATTCATATTGGCTATTCTGGCCAACACTTACCTCCCATTTATCGCGAAAGTATCCCCATATGTGGTAAGTGTTGCCAAATCCGGACTGACTTTAACTCTCTTTCTTATCGGATCAGGACTTTCCTTCAAAACTTTAAAATCAGTTGGCATTAGTCCACTGGTTCAAGGCCTGGTTTTATGGGTATTTATATCAATCGTAAGCCTTTGGACCATTATCACATGGGCAACCTAAAGTACCCCAAACTCATTATTTAAACTTAAGCTGTGATAATTTAGCTAAAGCGGTATATTTGCTGAACGATAGACGCTCCATCGTACAGTTTAAATAAAATCAGACATAGATGAACATCTTACTATTAGGTTCCGGCGGCAGAGAAAGTGCTTTTGCCTGGAAGATCAGCCAATCTTCGCAATGCTCACAACTGTTTATCGCACCGGGTAATGGCGGTACAAATGCTTACGGGAAAAACGTAAACATCAACCCCAACAACTTCGAAGCTGTAAAAGCGCTGGTACTTAAAGAAAATATTGACCTGGTAGTTGTAGGTCCTGAAGAGCCACTTGTAAACGGTATTCACGACTTCTTTTTAAACGATAGCGAGCTGGCAAAAATTCCGGTAATCGGTCCTAAAAAAGAAGGTGCTATCCTTGAGGGAAGTAAAGATTTCTCTAAGCAATTTATGGCACGCCATGGCATCCCTACTCCAGGCTCTGAATCATTCACCAATGATACTTTACAGCAAGGCTTAGCTTACCTGGATAACCATAGCTTACCAATTGTATTGAAAGCAGACGGACTGGCAGCAGGCAAGGGCGTAGTAATTTGCCAGACTGTAGCTGAGGCTAAAGAGGAGTTAGAACTCATGTTAGGTGGCAAATTTGGCGCTGCAGGATCATTGGTAGTCATAGAAGAATACCTGACTGGCATTGAGCTATCTGTATTTGTACTTACTGATGGCGACAACTATGTCATCTTACCTGAAGCTAAAGATTACAAAAAAATTGGTCAGGCAGATACAGGATTGAATACCGGTGGTATGGGTTCTGTTTCTCCGGTTCCTTTTGCTGACAAGAAATTCCTTGACGCTGTAGAAGAAAGCATTATAAAACCTACTATTAATGGCTTAAAGAAAGATAAAATCGATTATACCGGTTTTATTTTCTTCGGCTTGTTTAAGGTTGGTGATAAACCAATGATTATTGAATACAACTGCCGTATGGGTGATCCTGAGACCGAAAGTGTTATGCTAAGGATAGAGAATGACCTGGTAGAACTTTTCATGGCTACGGCTCAGAAGAAACTAAAAGACTATAAATTAAACATCAGTCCTAAAAATGCGGCAACTGTGATGGTTGTTGCGGGTGGTTACCCTGGTGACTATGAAAAAGGAAAATCAATCAGCGGAATTGAAAACGTTCGTGATTCATTGGTATTCCATGCAGGAACAGCACTTGATGGCGGCGTCGTAAAAACCAATGGCGGTCGTGTTTTAGCCATATCGAGCTTACAAGACAACCAGTTTGAAGCATTACAATCAGCAACGGCTGATGCTTCCCGCATTTACTTCGATGGCAAATACTTCAGAGAAGATATCGGTTTCGATCTGGTATAATATTGCAACTACAGCATAAAAAAAGGAGCCTGATCATTGATGAGGCTCCTTTTTTGTTCGTATCTAAATCTACTACGGCTTTGTTTCCAATTTCAATCCGGAAATTCCTGTAACCACTTCTTCATCCTCTTTTCCTTTGCCCTTTTTGTTTTTCTTCTTTTTGGTACCACCGTTCAGACGATCTTCCAGTACTTTTTCAAATTCAGGTAACTGATCGCCCTTTAAAATGGTTCTGATCTTATCGTTGGTTTCATTCTGAACTTTGTAAAACTTCGTCACATCATCTTCGTTAGATGTTCCCGCCTGCTGTCTTTTAATCATTTCCAGCTGTAGCTTCGACATGTCGAATACATAATTGTGGATCACACTTTTCTGGGTTGGACTCAATTTTAGTCTTTTCTCTAACTCCTCTACGTTTTTAACCGTCATTTCCTGAGGGGTAGGCATTTTTTGTTGTGCCTTTGTTAACGAATTAACACCTAGTAACAGCATTATAGCTAAAATATATCCTTTCATAATCATGTCCTTCTATCTGCGCAATTTAAAGATTATCCCAATGAAAAACAAAATCGGGCTTCTACCTGGCGCCCGAGGCATAGAACAGCCTTGTCTCCGTTTTATCTGCCTTTGGAATAATTAGCCAAAAAGTTGAGGTAAAGTAGCGGATAAGTTGCGGGTTGCTTTACCCTTCCTTTACCCTTGCGTTAGGGTTGCTATACCCCAGGGGTAAACCAAGGGTAAGGCAAGGGTAAAGGAAGGGTAAGCCAAGGGTAAAGCAACCCGCTATTTACCCGCAACTTATCTGCAAGATATCCCCAACTTATTAGCCCCGCTTATCAGTGTCGGATCCCACGCTTTCTAGCCTTAAACCACCTCACAACATTCGTACCAACGAAAAAAGGGCGAATAAACCGGTTAACCCGACCTATTCGCCCTTTTTTTGTTGCATCTGTGACCAAGAAAATTACCTTCTCTGAAAGAGCCTCAGCGTTATTCGCTTTTTCAGCGAATCATGCAGCTCTTGAAGAGAACGGTTATTTTCTCTTTTATTTTGATTGTCCTAAAACCTCAGCAAGTTTTTTCTGTAATTCTTCACCTCTAACATTTTTAGCGATGATTTTACCTGTAGGGTCGATTAAGAAGTTTGCAGGGATACCACGTACGCCATACATTGTAGACGCAGCATTTTTCCATCCTTGCAAATCAGATAATTGAGTCCACGCTAAACCATCCTTCTCGATTGCGTTTAACCAGTCTTGTTTTTTACCTGGGTTATCCAAAGAAACACCTAAAACTGTAAAGTTTTTGTCTTTGAATGCATTGTATGCTTTTACCACGTTAGGGTTTTCTGCACGACAAGGTCCACACCATGAAGCCCAGAAATCAAGCAATACATATTTTCCACGGAAGTCAGATAATTTAACCGGTTTGTCATTCACGTCATTTTGAGTGAAATCCATAGCCATTTGACCTACGCCTGTTTTTTTAGCTGCCTCAATTTCTTTGGTAATGCTAGTACCAAGATCTGTTGCTCTTACAGTAGCCGAGAATTTATTGAATCCAGCTTCAGTACCTTTAAGATCAGCATCAAGATCCATAGTTTCCTTATACGCCACTAAACCAACATAAGAGTTAGGGTTTGCTGCAGCAAATGACTTGTTGATTGCATCTAATTCTTTTCTGATGGCTTCATCACGGCTAATAATTCCTTTCATGAACGCTTCATCTTTACGCGCATCAGGTCCTTTGGCACGGAACTCAGCCATTAAAGCGGCTGCTTTCTCGTTAGCCGATTTAGTTAATGCTTTATATTTAGCATTATCCTCGTTTACTTTTGAACCTTTTACAACAGCATGTTTTACTGAATCTGTTGCCGATACAACTTGCATTGCAACAGGCTCAAGATAAATACTGAATACATCACCAGCAGCACCACGCACCGCAGGAGCAGCATCATGCTTAATTCTGATGGTAGCCTGGCTGATTCCGGTCACCGGTCCAGTGAATACAAATTTACCACCAACAATATTTACAGAGTCGGTAACTGGGTTTGCCCTTGTTCCAGAATGTAAAAAAGCTTTTGCCGGTGAGCCTAAGTTGCCCACTTTACCTGTTATGGTAAATTTACCTTGGCCTTGCGCCATAACGGCAGCAGGCAATAAACAAGCAGCGATCAATGCGATCCTTTTCATAATTTTCTATTTTTTTTGAATAATAAGTTTGGTTACTGTGGTCCAAATGTAATCAATAGACGAAAATTATAACGCAAGGTTTAATGTAATATTATAGTAGCTTTTGGAAGGTGCGCCACCACAAATCAGGCATATCACCATTTACTGCTGTAGTATAATCATCATAACGGCAAGGGACCAGATGATACCTTTCATTCTTCGAAATACCTGTAGGATAGGGCACTTGCATCCACCAGCGATCCGATTTTTTACTCTTCACAAATAACATTTCTGCCGAACCATCGTTTAAACTAGCCCTGTAAATAAGATATTGCGATTTTGGCGTAAGCGGAAAATCTTTTTTGCGATTGTAGAATCCATCTACAAAATACCATACCATTTGAGCAAGCAGCATAGCCGTCTGACCGTTTTGATCAAAGGCAGGATTAAACTCATAGAAGCCTATCGAAGTTAACTTATCACTCATCCCTGCATAGCGGGTAATGGCGCAGGCTTGTTCACCATAAAAGCCATTCGGTCCGGCATTAGCATTCGCACCGGCATCGGAAGAACGTATGGCACCAATATCAAAGCTGATCATACTGGCATTACGGATAATAGGTTCCGCCAGTGTAATGTCTTTAGCAAACTCGCCCAAACGATGTGCATCAAAATAGAGCTTGCTCATGACCTTCAGACTATCCTGATTTACAAAATAGGTTTGGTAGCCAACATTACTAAAGTTGAACAGGTAATTGGGCTGATGTAAAAGAATCTTATTCAGATAGGTGTCGGACTTCGCAGCCAAACCTTCCTGATCCTCTTCATCCAGATCGAATTTATTGTCGATCACAACCAGGTCGACTTTTTGCTCCAGGCTTTCGTATGCCAGATATTGGGCATAGGTAAGATCCTGACCACCGCCAATAATCACCGGCACAATATCCAGTTTGATCAATTCAGAAACCACCATTTTCAGGGCCACATAGGTATCCGAAATGTTTGCTCCTGCTTTAATATTTCCCAGATCAATAATTCTGGTCGTAAAAGCCCCTTCATTAAGTGTATAAAATTGCGACCTGAAATAGTCGGGGGCCAGTGCACAGCCTTCATTATTTACCGCAGCACGATCGTCCTGCACACCAAAAATGGCAATATCATACTGTTTTTCATCCAGCTCTGGAAATTTATCGGTATAAAAACTAGCCTTTAAACCTAGCTGACTGGTATAGAATCCCTGTTTTGGCGTAAATTTATCGGGGTTTACCGGAGAAAAAAAATCTGATAAAGACATATTGTGATATAATGTATGACCTCAAATATCTATTTTTGACCGCATATATTAATGAACATCCTAAAAAAAATGAAATGATATTGGTTACCGGTGCTACTGGGTTTTTAGGATCCGAACTCATCTATCTGTTAACCAGCCAAGGGGTTAAGCTCAGGGCATTGAAACGGGAACAGTCTGTTATTCCGGATTTAATTAAGGACAATCCCCTGATTGAATGGGTAGTTGCCGACATTAACGATCTTTCTGACCTGGAAGATGCTTTTGAAGGCATTACTAACGTGTATCACTGTGCCGCTCTGGTTTCATTTAATCCAAAAGATAAGGCTGCCCTATTAAGAATTAACATTGAAGGCACCAGCAACGTGGTTAGTCTTTGCACAGCTTTTGGCGTAAGACTTTTGCATGTAAGTTCTGTTGCTGCTTTAGGCAATGCTAAAAAGGGCGCTTTGATTACGGAAAAAGATTTTTGGGAGTACGATGTTAAAGCGCATAGTTATGCCATTTCCAAATACGAAGGTGAAATGGAAGTATGGAGGGGTATAGCTGAAGGTCTTGATGCGGTAATTGTTAATCCCTCGGTAATCATCGGTAAAAGCGCTGGCTTTGAAGGCAGCGGAGCTATTTTTAAACTGGTTAAGGATGGCCTGGCCTTTTACACCAAAGGTGCGACAGGAATTGTTGACGTGAGCGATGTAGCAAAAAGCATGATCGCGCTGATGAACAGTACCGAAACGGCTGAAAGATTTACCATCTCAGCTGAGAACTATCATTATAAAGACTTCTTTGAAGAAATAGCGAAAGGTTACGGTATAAAAGCCCCTGCAAAGGAAGCAAAACCCTGGATGCTGGCTATTGCCTGGCGCACGGCAAAACTGGCTTCCTTACTTACAAGAAAGCCTGCGGCACTGACCAGCGATGCTGCCAGGAGCAGTTTGAATGAAAGCTTGTACTGCAATGAAAAGATAAAAAAAACCATTGGGATCGAGTTTAAGCCTTTAAAACAAAGTATTGCGGAAGTCTGCAAGCAGTAATTACGATTTTTCTAATCATTCTGCCGTATAACTGATAAAATGACAATGATTTCGTATATTTGAATCAATTATTAACAACGTAACGACCTAAATTTCACACTTCTAAACGGATGAAGCCAAAGAATTTTTACATCATTGATTTTGATAGCACTTTCACTCAAGTTGAAGCTTTAGATGAGCTGGCACGAATTTCCCTTAAAAAGCACCCTGAGAAGGAGGCCATTTTTCAAAAAATTGAAGAGTACACCAATCTTGCGATGGAAGGAAAGCTTTCCTTTGGCGAGAGTCTGGCCCAAAGGGTAAAACTACTGGAAGCTACGGAAGATCATTTGAAACAGCTGATCAAAGTACTGAAGAAAAAAGTATCTGCTTCTTTCTCTCGTAATGCGGCGTTCTTTAAAAAACATGCGGATGAAGTATTGATCGTTTCAGGAGGTTTTAAAGAGTTCATCACTCCTGTAGTGAGCCAGTATCACATTAAAAAAGAAAACATTTATGCCAATACTTTTGTAACCACAGGAGATGGCAAGATTATAGATTACGACCATTCCAATCCTTTAAGTGAAGAAGGTGGAAAGGTAAAGCTGATGCAACAGATGAACCTCGAAGGTGACCTGTACGGTATAGGCGATGGCTATTCAGACTTTCAGCTTCGCGAAAGCGGACTGATCAAGAAGTTCTATGCTTTTACAGAGAATATTGCCAGGGAAAGCATTGTTAAAAAAGCAGACCATGTTACCCCAAGCTTCGACGAATTCCTTTATGTAAACAATTTGCCAAGGGCGATATCTTACCCAAAAAACAGGATCTTATGCCTGGTCATTGGTGATGTGGACCCTAAAAGCATCGAAATGTTGAAAAAGGATGGTTTCTCCATACGCCATAAAACAACCTTCGAAGAGAAGTATGTAGCAGATGTGCATATGATGCTGCTTGCTGATGGAGAGAAAATAACGGATGACCAGCTGCAAAGAGCAATTACACTAAAGACCATCGGTTATCTTGGAAGTGCAAAAAACAAGATAGACCTGCAGAAATGTACGGAGCAGGGGATTGTCGTTTTTGAGGATATGAAAGCCAATCCCCGCAACAATGTTTTTATTCCGAAAAGGATGATCGACTTTATGAATACGGGCACCACGCACCTGAGCAGCAACTTTCCAAACCTTCAATTGCCAAGGATCGATAAGTCTCACCGCCTGATCCATATTCATAAAAACGTTCCGGGAATTATGGCAAAGATCAATACTGCCTTTGCCTATCACGACATCAACATCGTAGGTCAGTTTCTAATGACCAATTCGAGCATCGGTTATGTAATTACCGATATCAATGCCCAATACGATAAGCAACTGTTTAAATTCCTAAAAAAGATTGAGCATACCATAAAATTTAGGGTATTGTATTAACAGGAACAACCTTCTTTAATTACATTTGTGGTAAACGAACTTAATAATGGAACTTACCCCACAAATAAAAGAGAAGCTGGATAAGCTGCAGGAGAAGTATGCTGCCATGGGGCAGGATATGGCGGCTTATCTTGACGGGCTTTTGTATGCGGACTTTTTAACTTACTGGGACTATATCCATCTGGATACCCTGTTAAGCTTACAAAGTCCTAAAACTCCATTTCCGGATGAAGAGATTTTCATCATGTACCACCAGATTACGGAGCTTTATTTTAAACTTTCCCTGCATGAATGCAAACAGATTGCTCAGCATACTTCCTTAACTGTTGAGTTTTTTGCCGCAAGAATCAAACGCATCAATGCTTATTTCCATGCTTTAACCACTTCGTTTGAGGTGATGGTAAACGGCATGGAAAAAGATCAATTCTTAAAATTCCGTATGTCGCTATTGCCGGCAAGTGGTTTCCAATCGGGCCAATACCGCATGATTGAAATCTCGGCAACGAACTTTACACAACTTATAGATAAAAGTAAAAGAGAAGAATTGGCAAACGCTAGTTTAGAGGAGCAGTTTGAAAATATCTACTGGAAATTTGGTGCGACTGAACTAGCTACAGGTAAGCAAACACTTACACTAAAACAGTTCATCAATAAATATGCAGGTCAGTTTTTACAATTGATAAAAGATAGAAAAGAGACCAACTTCTCCGCTTTATACCTTAAACTGGCCAGCGAAGGTCATGATGTTACTGAACTGGCTAACGAATTGAGAAAGCTGGATCTTTATGTAAATGTGGAATGGCCGTTGTCACATTATAAATCTGCCGTAAGATATCTTGAGCGTGATCCAGTAGACATCGCTGCTACAGGTGGAACCAACTGGCAGAAGTATTTGCCTCCGCGCTTTCAGAAAAGAATCTTCTATCCGTTTTTGTGGACAGAAGAGCAAATTGAAGAATGGGGTAAAGGCTGGGTGCTTAGTGTTTTAAAGAACCTTCACTAGCGGAATATAACAAGAAAACCATAATTGGCTCAATTAATCTAGTGTGTGCGCAGGAGGATTATACTGTTTCCGTTGGGTTTGTTTGCAAGATTGGTAGAATATATTGTACGCTTTTTCCATCTTTACAGAATCCTGCTCGCCTGAATAATCCATCAAATAAACATTGGCTTTGGGTTTAAAATTTGCCAGAAAATCCAAAAGAACTACAGCGAATACTACTTGTATTGGTTGTTTGTTCTTCTTTAAAATCCGGTCTAACCCTTGTTCAAAGTGGATCCGATCCAGATGTTGCGAATAAACTCCGCCCTGCGGGAAAATGCCCAACATATTTTCTGGATCCTTTAATAAGGAGGCTGCATAGTTTAGTGAATCAACAATCGATTTTGATTTTTTGTTAACCGAGAAACAGCCTATGTATTTTAGTGGCCTGAAATTGTGCATCTGCTCTTCGAGCACCATCACTTTAAACTCTTTTTTTAGCACCTTCCTGCATAATAGATGCATCAAAGGGCCGTCATTAAAGCTATAATGGTTCATTAACAGCAAAGTTGCCACTTCTCGATTAATTTGTGGAGCATTCAAAAAGGCTATTTTAGAAAATTTGGCTAACAAATATTTCTCTGTCGCCAGCATTAGCCATTGTACAAATCTTATCGGTCTATCCTTAATCATTCTATTGTTGCAATTGGGTGGTCAAATAATTATTCATATGTGCATTTACCAATTCATGCCCATCATCAAATACATGGATGTTTGGTTCATTTAGCAATGTACTAAATCTCTCGCCTATTTTACTTGGAAAAAGCTTGTCTTTTTTCCCAAAATACAAATGGCAGTTGATGTTATGCCTGTTGATTGCTTCGGCAATTTGCTTTCTATTAAAATCTAATTGGGCATAGTAAGTAATCGTATTGTAACAGGTTAGCCTAGTCGCCGTAGTACCAAATTCTGCCTTTAAAATTCGATGGATAGCATCATCAATATAATTCAGTTTTAACAACGAATTTAAGAGAAAATTAACCGTTTTAGGGCTATAAACCAGCTTATAAAAGATTCTGTTGACAACGTAGTTGGCACCACCCATTCGCAATAGCCTATTTGGCTCGATTCCATCAGGCGCAATAAGATAAGTTTCTGCTATTCTTTGGGGCAAATTTTCGATTAAGCAGAGCGCCATCCTCGTTCCGATACTATAAGACAACAGCGAAACTTTAGCTATATCCGGATATTTGGCAATGAGAAACTGATCAATCTGATCCGAAAAAAGTTTAGACTGAAGTCCTTTGCGTATATACTGAACCGAATTATCATTTAATTGTGTTTCACCATGAAAGAACAAATCAAAACTAATGATAGTATATTTTTTTTCAAAAGCTTCTTCCAGCACCTTAAACTGCGTACCGCGCATGCCAAAACCATGAAAAGCGAGTAGGATTTGGTCGCCACTTCCGTATTCATGATAATGCAGACTGCTTGATTCTGTTTGAAAAACCGGCATAATTATTCTACCTGAGTTTTTCGGTAAACAGGTGCATTTCGATATGCGAAGCATGTCTTCTTGGTGATAGCTATTGGCCAACTTCCGTCACCAATTATTGCAATTTTAGGAGTCATAAGGGTTAAGGTTATGGATGAGACAAACCTACTTAAAATTGTTTTAAGGATAAAATGGAGACCATTTAGCCCCCCTATTTGATTGAAAACACTTAAAAATGAGGATTAAACATTTTAATAATCAAAAATAAAAACCACTGGAAGGGCATTTTTTCTTAAATTTGCATCAGGTAATATTACTACAATGAATGATACACTTGATATAACAATCACGAAAGCTGAAAACAGCAGGCTTACAGTAACTGATTTTTCTCAGTTACCTTTTGGGAAGGTATTTTCTGACCATATGTTTATTGCTGAATATGATAATGGACAGTGGTCTAACCTGCGGGTTCTTCCTTACGGTCCGATTCCAATGAGCCCGGCAATTTCTGCTTTACACTACGGACAAGCGATTTTTGAAGGGATGAAGGCTTATCGCCAGGCTGACGGTAAGATCAGTGTTTTCAGACCTGAGAAAAACTTTGAGCGTTTCAATAAATCAGCAGATCGTATGTCTATGCCTGCTGTGCCTAAAGAGATCTTTATGCAGGGTATTGCTGCATTAATTGATATTGATGAGAAATGGGTACCTGCACAAGACGGTTATTCATTATACATCCGTCCGGTAATGTTTGCTACTGACCCATATTTAGGTGTTAAACCATCTGACAAATATATTTTTGCTTTACTAACCACTCCTACCGGTCCTTACTATAGCAAAGCATTGAAAGTGAAAATCGAGATGGAATACACCCGTGCTGATGATGGTGGTGTTGGTTATGCCAAAACTGCAGGTAACTATGCACGTTCATTATATCCTTTTGCTGAAGCACAAAAAGAAGGTTTTGATCAATTGATCTGGACTGATGCTGCTGCACATGAATATATTGAAGAAGCCGGAACAGCTAACCTGATCTTTGTGATCAATGGTAAACTGGTAACGCCTTCGGTAAGAAGTACAGTTTTAGACGGTGTAACCCGTGATACGATTATTCAACTTGCTAAAAAAGCAGGCATTGAAGTTGAAGAAAGACGTGTAAGCGTAAAAGAAGTAATCGAAGGAATCGAAAACGGAACCCTTACTGATGCATTTGCAGCAGGTACCGCAGCTACCGTTACACCGATCGGTGAAATTGGTTATCTGGGTAAAACTTATACCCTAACTGATCCTGCAACACGTACTGTTTCTGCAGGTATTGCAAAAACATTGAACGACATTCGCTACGGACTTGTTCCTGATGAGTTTGGCTGGAACTGGGTATTGTAATACTTACATTAGCTTTAAAATATAATACAGGCGCCTTTATTAAGGGCGCCTTTTTATTGTCAAATCATAAACCAACTATAACATCTAGATGAAATCAAACTTAATTCTGGGTTTAGCAGGCGCATTACTCCTTAGCGTTCCTGGACAAGCACAGCTTAAAAAATTAGACCAGCAACAAATATTTGCAGGGAAGCCCTCACTAACCAAACCAATGAATGTAATAACTGGATGGAGCGACGATAACCACTATATCGAAATGAACGCTCAGGACCGAAAGTTATATGCTGTCGACATCAAATCAGGAGCAAGAAGCCCTTACACCCCTCCTGCCCTAAGCAATGTAAATGTATCTGTAGATCGGAATGATATTTATATCAAATATGGAAAAGATGAGCCTAAACGCTTAACCAATAACAAAGATGAGGAGAAGAATCCAGTATTGTCACCAGACGGAAAGTATATCGCCTTTACCCGCAACAATGATCTTTTTGCTGTGGATACAGAGAGTGGCAAGGAAATCAGATACACCAATGATGCTACAGATGTTATTTATAATGGCTGGTCGTCATGGGTATATTATGAGGAAATTTTAGGCAGGGCAACAAACTATCGGGCTTTCTGGTGGGCGCCCGACAGCAAACACATTGCTTTCCTGCGCTTCGACGATACAAAAGTTCCGATGTTTCCTATTTATGGTTCAACAGGTCAGCATGGCTATCTGGAAAAAACACGTTACCCTAAAGCCGGAGATCCAAATCCAGAGGTAAAGGTCGGCTTTGTAAAAACCACTGGCGGACCTGTCGTATGGGCTGATTTTAATGAGAAAGACGATCAGTATTTCGGCACGCCATACTGGAGCTATGACGGCAGTAATTTAATGGTTCAATGGATGAACCGCGGACAGGACAACCTGAAATTTTACTCAGTAAGCCCTGTATCAGGTGCAAAAAAAGAAATATATCATGAACAGCAATCTTCCTGGATAAACCTTGATCATGATGGCCGAATTGAATATCTACAGGACAAAAAGCACTACATTCTTAAAAGTGACAAAACGGGTTGGGCACATTTTTACCTATATACCTTAGCAGGTAAACTGGTAAACCCAATAACAAATGGCAACTGGCAGGTGACCAACCTGATGCATGTTGACGAAAAGAATAAGACTGTTTATTTTACGGCCCGCAAAGAGGCTTCTACCCGCAGCGACCTATATCGCGTTGATTATAACGGTAAAAACTTAAAGCGTTTAACCTTTGGCGATTATACTCATCAGGTTCAGTTGTCGCCAAACGGATCTTATTTCATCACCACTTACTCTAATGTTTCTACCCCACAGAAGCGCAGTTTGCTGGATAATACAGGAAAAGTAATTAAAGAACTGGGAGATAGCAAGGCTGCTGATTTTGATCAATATATTTTTGGTAAAACAGAAATGATCACCATTCCTACGGATGACGGCTATAACCTGCCTGCTGTGATTACTTATCCTACAAACTTTGACCAGACCAAAAAATATCCTGTAGTAATGAGCATATATGGAGGTCCGGATGCAGGTACAGTAAGCAATACCTGGAAAGGCGTAGCCAACCAATGGTGGGCAAATGAGGGGATCATACAGATCGCTGTAGATCACCGCGCTTCAGGACAGTTTGGTAAAGCGGGTGTTGCTTTAATGCACCGCAACCTGGGGAAATGGGAAATGAAGGATTACACCACTGCTGCAAGATGGTTAAAAGCGAAACCATTTGTTGACAATAAGAAACTATTAATTACGGGACATAGCTATGGCGGTTACATGACTTGTATGGCTTTAACCATGGGTGCCGATGACTTTGACTTCGGTTATGCAGGCGCACCTGTTACCAGCTGGGAGTTGTACGACACGCATTATACGGAACGTTTTATGGACACACCACAGGAAAACCCTGAGGGCTATAAAAAAGGTTCTGTATTAACGTACGTGAACAACTACAAAGGCTTGTTGCGTGTTATGCATGGTGATATGGACGATAACGTGCATATGCAAAATACCATCCAGCTGATTGATAAGTTACAAAATGCCAACAAGCACTTTGAATTGATGATTTATCCGGGAGGCAGACATGGCTGGGGAGGTGTTAAAACTCCACATGATAAAGCTGAGCGGATCAGATTCTACTATCAAAACCTGTTGAATAAACCGGTACCGGAGGAGTTGTTGAAGTAAGAGTGAAGAGCAAGGATTAAAGATTAAGCATCCAATCTTTAATCCTTTGCTCCTTAATCTTTATCCCCTATCGCTACCTACGCTTCCTTGCTTGCCTACGTTTAACACGTTCCTTCCTATCCGCCTTCATTCTTTCAAATTTGGCGATCTGGTCTTTAACTTCCTGTTCTTTTTGAGGTGTGAGTCCTACGCTGTACTTAACACCCTGAAACAGGGTTTTCCAGATGAAATTAAAGAAAGAAGCGGTTTCGACCCTTTTGTTATTAATCGGTGCAGTAACAAATACTCCATCCGCATCAGGATTATCAGAATTGATGATCAATGCATTGGCGAGAAATGAAATCAAGCCTTGCTTTACCAGGCGGTCCTCTCCTTTAACCTTCTTCATTAGCGCCACAGAAAGATCGTTGTAAGCAAAACTAACTGTTCCTTTAGCCAGATGATCATTTGCCTCAATATTAAATGCCAGCTTATTGATATGACCGCTATTTACCTTTACCAATCCCAACGGTTTAGTGATCCTGTTCAGAGCTCTCCCTTCCATATTACCGAGCGCCCCTGAATAAGAGAATGCTCCATCTTTGGCCGTCAAATTGAATTTAAAATTCACATCCAGCTTTCCTGAACCCATCACATAGGAAGTGAGTGCAGCAACCATGAACGGATTTTTAGCTTTGGCTTTCTCCACGTTTGTCACATTAGAAATGACGCCCCAGGTTTGGTCAAAAGTAATGACCCCCTTGTATTTACCGTCTTTGTCGAACTCAGCATAGCTGATATCGAGATTATTTACGTTTAATTTAGCTACGGTTAGTTTATGATCTGCGCTCTGCAATTGCTGATGCGGATACTGCCCTATTTTGTTCTCTACTTTTCTAGGTAGGGTATTGTTATTTACTACAGCCAGTGTCCCGTTGGCAATATTCATTTCCTTAGCAAAAAGTTCTTGCTTCAGTATATACAGCCGGAGGTCTATTCCCGAAAAATCTATATCGGCCATCTGTATGCTATACCTGTCTTTAGCATAGCCAAATGTACTTCCAAACTTCAACTCGCTGTAGCGGGGCTCAAGATTGAAATTATTGACGTTTAACTTACCTGAGGAAGCGGCGAAGTTGAGATGGTCGAATTTAGCAAAATATAAACTGTCGGGTGTCGCATAACTGTAATCACTCAGGTTTATAATCACATCCTTTAATAAATAAAGCCTGCTTTTATCAGCGGAAGAATGCGCATCTATTAACCAATCTTTAAGCGTAATATTCAAATTAGCAATGGCATCAATTTCTGGCTTACCGGGATTGTTGTTATTGATGTATTTAAAGCTGGCATTCTTAAAGTCTATGGTTTTAACACGTAACTCTTTAAGGTATTTTGAGATGTAATCATAAGGCGATCTGTTGGAGTTTGGACGATTTTCGTCATTAAAATCAAATTGCCTGTTGGTCATTTCAATAGAAGGATTATCAAACAACAGCTGATCGATATTTAATTTTTTCTTTCTCCATAGCCTAATAGGGTGGAAATTTCTTATAGCTAATTTTTTAAGCCTGATATGGTAAAGGTTATTTGGAGCTTGTTTGGAAAGGATAAGTTTTTGGTAAACATTGGTATCCGGTGTAATCTTCACATCGGTTAAAGACGACACTCCGGTTAAAACATTTGTACTAACTGAAGAAAACTCAATCCGGTATAGATTGTCAGTTGTTTTTAGCACCAGTTCTTTTAATTCAAAAGTTATAATGGGTTTAAGCTTGGCGCCCAGATACCAGGTTAATGCGGTTAGCATTACCGCAACGAACAGCAGCGCTGCAGCAAACCACCTTAGGATGACATATTTCTTTCCGACGCTTACAGACATAGGCAACAATGTAGTTTAGCCTAATATACACATAAAGGAACTAGGATGAAGGATGTCTTAATCTTTATTCTTTTCTCTTTGCTCCTTTTTACGTTCTTCTTTTTTAGCCTTTATCTTCTTCATTGATTCCTCCGGAGTCTTAACAGGCACAGCTCCTATACCAACCGTTTCGCGCATTCCCAAAAAAACACCTTTCCACAGCAGATTAAAAAACGAAGCTGCAGGCGTTCTCTGGAAAGTTACATTTGCCGTTCTTGGCGCTTCATTCTTATCCGGATTTGCATTCTTTATCAGGATGGTGTTGACTAGAAAGGATAAAAAGCCTTTTCTCTTCGGTGCGGCTCCATCCTCCCCTTCTTTAAGCAGCTTTATTTTCAGATCCGTATAGTAAAAATGTACGGTACCGGATGATCCTTTAGCATTCGCTTGTATATTAAAGTTTATTTTTTGCATTTTTCCGCTTTCAATTTCAATGAGTCCCATGTTTTTTGCCATAGGGTTTAGGGTTAACATGTTCATTGGCCCTACTGTCCCTTTGTAACTAAAGGCAGCGTTCTTATCGGTAAGGTTAAAGTTAATGCGAATATCAATTCTGCTGGTTTTCATAACCAATGCCGACAAATTCGCTATTGCATGATTATTTTTAGCGAGTTGCAGGGAATCATTGGTTACGTTGAGGATGCGGCCACTAAGATTTTGAAAATAGGCCGTTCCTCTTCTCTGACTGATGGGATTGTATTCCGTGTAGGCTACATCAACATTATTAAGTTTTATGGTGTCTACAATTGCCTGAAAGGGTAAGCGTTTCAGTGCTACATGCGGGAAGTTTCGAACCTTATCCAGCTTAGGTGGAGCGGGCAGTTCTCTGTTTACAAAAATATTAACTTTTGCAGGGCCTATTTTCAGGGCCTCGGCATGAAGACTACCTTCACTGTCTAACCTTGCAAAATCAACTCCGGTAAAACTGATTTGATTAAACTTTAGATCATAGCGATCCTTTCCATAGGTATACTTACGTGTAAAGGTAAGATCGGGATACATAGGAATAATTTGAACCCCCTTAACAACGATGTTTTTTCCTGAAGCGGTACCACTAACCGTATCGACCTTTATCGTATACATTTTGTTTTTGCCGATGGACTTATATCCGGTTAATTGAAAACCGATATCCTTAGCGTGATAATACCTGGTGGTATCGAACTGAGAAAGGGAATCAACCAGGAAATCTTTAACATTGATACTTAAATGTTTTACTGAATTCAATGTTTGCGATGTTTCACCATTGACATAATCAAAGTCGGCATCAATGATTTTGATAGCCCTAACATTGATGGATTTAAGCTGATTGGAGATCATCTGGTAGAGTGTTAGTGCTTCTTTTTTTACTTCAGGACGTGGCTTAACTTTATAATGAATCATCTGAATAGAGGGCTGTTCGAGCACAATAGCTTTCATGTCGATCTCTCTCTTAAAATAAGCCCTTAACAAGGCTATTCTGCTTATTTGAAGCCTTGCTAACTTCACTTTAAATATATTAGCCGGAGCTAGCTGATTTGCTTTTAATTGATTATAGACAACAGTATCCGGTGTAAGTGATACCTGATATAATGCCGCACTTCCTGTAAAAGGATTAATTGTGATGTCCTTAAAATCCAGTTTATAAAGCTTTAGGGAACGATTGCGGACTCCTTCTTTTAGCTTTTTTGTAAGAATAGGTTTCCACCTTGCATTTAAGTAAAGCCCAAGACCAAGGCCAATAAGGATAAGTACCGCTAAAATGCCGCCTATCCATTTCCAAACTTTATGCTTATTTGCTTTATGATTGGGTATGATCTTTTGCATATATTAAATATAACAATTTCAGCGCCACAATATTTGCCTTACACTTTATCTACTTTCCTTCTGAAATAAACGAATTACTTACCAATTTTGGATAATGCCGGGAAATGACGTCTGAATGTAATCTTTAGTGCATATGACTTTTTATTATTTTTCGCTTTCTGCCAATCTGTCATTTGTAAATTAAATTCCGTATTTTTGGAGCCCATAATAATGTTGACCATTTATGATTGATTTACAGCTGACAGATAAAACACACGACGAAGAGCGCCAGGGAGAGGCTTTGGTTATTGATGCACCTTTAGTGCGTAATGGACGAAAGCTGTATATTGAAAGTTATGGCTGCCAGATGAATTTTGCAGATAGTGAAATTGTTGCTTCAATTTTGCTTGACCAGGGTTTTGAGACCACCGGCGACTACAAAGAAGCTGATGTGGTGTTTATTAACACTTGCTCGATCCGTGAAAATGCGGAACAAAGAGTACGCAACAGATTATCACAATTTGGTGCAGAGAAACGTAGAAATCCTAAACTGATTGTTGGGGTTTTGGGCTGTATGGCTGAGCGTCTGAAATCAAAATTCCTGGAGGAAGAAAAGTTAGTAGACGTTGTTGTTGGTCCTGATGCTTATCGTGAACTTCCTCAATTGTTAAGTGAGGTAGAAAGCGGACATAAGGCCATTAACGTATTGTTATCCCGTGAGGAAACCTATGCTGATATCAGTCCGGTTCGCTTAAACGGAAATGGCATTACTGCTTTTATTTCTATTATGCGTGGCTGCGACAATATGTGTTCTTTCTGTGTGGTACCTTTTACAAGGGGCCGTGAAAGAAGTCGCGATCCATATTCGATACTAGCTGAAGCACAGGATCTGTTTGACAGAGGTTATAAAGAGGTAACACTGCTTGGGCAAAACGTCGACTCTTATAAATGGAAGGGTGCTGATGCAGAAGAAACCGCAGAAATTGAAGTAAATTTCGCTCAGTTACTGGAGAAAGTCGCTTTGATCAGTCCGGAATTAAGAATTAGATTTTCTACTTCACACCCTAAAGACATTACCGACGAGGTTTTATATACGATAGCGAAATACGATAACATTTGTAATTATATTCACTTACCTGTTCAATCGGGCAGTACAAGAGTACTGGAACTGATGAACAGAACTTATACCCGTGAGTGGTATATCAACAGGGTTGATGCCATCAGGAGAATTATTCCCGAGTGTGCTATTTCTTCGGATATCATTGCAGGTTTCTGTACAGAAACGGAAGAGGAGCATCAGGAAACATTAAGCATAATGGATTACGTAGGTTATGATTTTGCATTTACGTTTAGCTATTCGGAAAGACCGGGAACTTTAGCTGCGCGTAAACTGGCAGATGACATCCCTGAAGAGGTAAAAAAACGCAGGCTTGCGGAGATTTTATTGAAGCAACAGCAAACGTCGCTATTCAGGCTACAACAATTTGTTGGAAAAACTGTTAGGATTTTGGTGGAGGGTACTTCTAAGAAATCGGATAAAGATTTTTGTGGAAGAAATGACCAGAATGCGATGGTTGTTTTCCCTGTGACCGAAGGAATTAAAGCCGGCCAATATGTAAACGTACATATTGATCGTTGTACATCTGCTACCTTATTGGGTACGGTTGTTAATTAGAGTAAGGATTAAGGAGTATCCTTGCTCCTCACATACAGATAAATGGATATACAAGATATTAAAAACCGTTTTGGGATTATAGGGGGCTCTCCACTACTAAACCGTGCGATAGATATAGCCAGGCAGGTTTCACCAACTGACATGTCTGTATTGATTACCGGTGAAAGTGGTAGTGGTAAAGAGGTTTTTTCTCACATCATCCATCAATTGAGCACACGTAAGCATGGTGCATTCATTGCAGTAAACTGTGGTGCAATACCTGAAGGGACTATTGATTCGGAGTTATTTGGCCATGAGAAAGGCTCATTTACAGGTGCTCATGAAGCCCGTAAAGGTTATTTTGAAGTTGCCAATGGTGGTACTATATTTCTTGATGAGGTAGCTGAATTACCTTTGGGTACGCAGGCACGTTTGCTAAGGATTCTGGAGAGTGGCGAATACCTGAGAGTGGGTTCATCAAAAGTTCAGAAAACCGATGTACGTATTATCGCGGCTACTAACGTTGATGTATACAACAGAGTAAAATCGGGCAAGTTCCGTGAAGATCTTTATTACAGATTAAACACAGTGCCTTTGCGCATTCCTGCATTGCACGAACGTAAAGAGGACATTTACCTACTTTTCAGAAAATTCTCTGCTGATTTTAGCGACAAATACAGGAGTCCAGGTATACAACTTGAGCCTGATGCGATTCAGATACTGAGCAATTACAGCTGGCCGGGAAATGTGAGGCAGCTGAAAAATATAGCGGAGCAAATCTGTGTATTGGAAAAAGACAGAAATGTAACAGGAGCTGCATTGCTGAATTATATCCCTAACGAAAGTGCAAACAATTTACCTATGGCCATTAACAGTGGCACTAAGGAAGATTATACAGAACGCGATATTCTGTACAAAGTGCTCTTCGACATGAAGAAGGACATGATGGAGTTGAAAAAACTGGTTGCCGAGATCATTCAAAGTGGAGGAAATACCGCTCATATTATAGCTGACAATCCACACTATATCAACCAGCTTTACCAGGATGTAGAGCAACCGATGAGTCACGATGCCACGCTAACCATCAAAAACCCTTCTCAAAACTCTCCGATGGATTACAACTATACCCAGGAGGCAGAAGAGATTGAGGAGTCATTATCATTAATCGACAAAGAGTCTGACCTGATTAAAAAGGCGCTGAAGAAACATAAGGGCAAACGTAAATTTGCAGCACAGGAACTGGGCATCTCAGAGCGTACGCTATACAGAAAAATTAAAGAACTGAATCTAAACTAATGAAAAAACTATCTATACTATGTGTTTTGTTTTTTGCGCTGAGTGGTTGCAAAATATCACTAGACGGAGCTTCTACTGTTGGGATGAAAACAGTGAACGTACAGGTCTTTGAAAACAATGCCCCGCTGGTAGTACCTTACCTGAGTTCTCAATTTACGGAGGAGTTAAAGACAAGGATCAGAAACCAAACCCGTTTAGCGATTTCACAAAATGATCCTGATGGTGTTTTTTCAGGAAACATTACCGGTTATAGTGTTACTCCGGAAGCGATTGTAGACAACAACAGACCTACGGCCGACGCTAACAGATTGACCATAAGCATACGTGTAAAATACACAAATAACCTTAACCCTAAACAGAGCTTTGAGGAAACCTTTGAGCGCTATAAGGTATTTAAGTTAGTTGGCAGTTTGCAGTCTATGGAGCAGGGTCTGATAAAAGACGTCACTGCACAGTTGACTGAGGATATTTTTAACAGAGCTTTTGCACAATGGTAGGCTAAAGCGGAGATCAATTATTAACTTAGCAACGTGGAGCAGGAATTAGATATTAAACAACAACTGGGAGAATGGCTTTCAACCCCTGAAAAGGTAAGTAGGAAAGATGCTCCTATGTTAAAAGATTTAGCGTTGCTTTATCCTTATTTTCAGCCATTACACCTTTTACTGGCTAAGGCAACGTTACAGGAGCCAGGACAAAATGAGAAGCTGGCAACCGCTGCGTTGTACACCAATGGGCAAGTACTTCATCAACTCCTGCATGGAGATGAGGATCGCATTCAAACAGATTTTAATGTTATTTATGCGGCGACAGATCAATCGAATTCTCAACCGGAACCGATTGAGGTCTCTACGATAAATGAAGTCCCTTCCGAACCGGCAGATGCTCCAAATAATATTGATGAGCAGGAGGTTTTCGAGGAGATCAGTGAAATCAACATCAAGGATTACAAATCATCCGAATCACCGGCAAAACCGGAGGACGACCTGGTTATTGAAAACATTGTAGCTTCAGATTTCTTTGCGTTTCAAGAGAGTTTCATTGCAGAAACTGTAATCCCTGATCAGGAACAGCCTGATTTTAAAGCTTCTTTATTACAAAACGCGCCAAAACCAGAAGAGCCTGTTGTGATCAGCAAGTACGATGATGATCAGTTGCCTTATACCTTTTTGTGGTGGCTGGCAAAAACGAGGAAAGAACATCAGCAGATATTCCAGCCCTATGCATCTCCGAGAAAGAGCAATCAAAACGATGAGCATAAAGCGGCTTCTGTTCAAAGGCCTAATGAATTACAGCAACAGTATGTAGAGCACATCTTCCACTTACAAAGTCCTTTTGATGCTGAAGGAGAAGAAGGTTACAATACTGACAACTTCAGGAGCACGAGCAAGGGCAATGAGATCATTGAGAGTTTCATTAAAAACGATCCTCAGATCAGTCCGCCAAAACCAGAGCAGATTGACAATGAAAACAAGGCAAAAAAGAGTGCAGAAGACCACAACGACCTTGTGTCTGAAACTTTAGCTAAGATTTACATTGAGCAAATGCTATACGACAAGGCCATAGAAACTTATGAAAAATTAAGTTTGAAGTTTCCAGAAAAAAGACGTTACTTTGCCGATCTTATTCAATCTATAGAAAAGAAAATTTAACAACATAACATATTATGCTATTTTTAATCATCTTATTAATCATTGTTTGCGTTGCTTTAGGGCTATTTGTTTTGATACAAAATCCTAAAGGTGGTGGTTTAGCTACCGGTGGAGGAGGCAGCAACATGTTCGGCGTTCAACGTACAGGTGACGTTCTTGAAAAAGGCACCTGGGTATTATTAACGTTGGTAGTTGTACTTACTTTATCGATTACTACAATAGCTAAATCAGGAGGTTCTTCAACAGGTGAGGCTTCAAAAATCCAACAACATTTGGATAAAACACCTGCGCCATCTCCAATTGGAAGCAGAACAGCTCCGGCTCCTGCACCAGCAGCAACTGATACAACAAAAAAATAAACCTTTTAAGGTTAATAGAAAGCCTGGTATAAATCATACCGGGCTTTTTTTGCGTTCTGCCACTCTGACACAAATTCACTTTAGGTGATCACATAGCTGACAAGGCTGTGCAAATTTGTCAAGCATACTTGTATTGGCATAAAAACTGTTGTAGGGAACGTACGTAGTTAATACGATTTTAAATTTTAACTTAAAAAATAAATTAATATCAAGTTATGGCTTTAAACCTTAAACCCATTTCAGGTTCTGCAAACAGAGTTATTGTTGAGCCTGCTGCGGCAGAAGAAAAGACAGCATCTGGAATCTACATTCCTGACACTGCAAAAGAAAAACCATCTAAAGGAGTTGTTGTATCTGTTTCAGACGAAGATTCAGAAGGTAAAAAACCAACTGTTAAGGTAGGTGATGTTGTACTTTACGGTAAATATGGTGGCACTGAGCTTCCTATTGACGGTAAAGACTATTTGATCATGCGTGAAAGCGATATCTACGCTGTATTAGGCTAGATATTAGTATCAAGATACCATTTCTGGTATCGAGAAAAAAGCAAACAAAATTATTAGAAACAACGGTATTAATTAAGTATCAGCATGCTATGCTGACATGAATTAACGAATACTAACTACTAAAACAACAATGGCAAAACAAGTAAAATATAATGTAGAAGCCCGTGACGCCCTGAAAAGAGGTGTTGATACTTTGGCTAATGCAGTAAAAGTAACTTTAGGTCCGAAAGGACGTAACGTAATTATTGACAAGAAATTTGGTTCACCTGCAATTACTAAAGATGGTGTAACTGTAGCAAAAGAGATTGAGTTGAAAGACCCAATTGAAAATATGGGTGCTCAAATGGTTAAAGAAGTAGCTTCTAAAACTGCAGATATCGCAGGTGATGGAACTACAACTGCTACTGTATTGGCACAAGCAATTGTTACTGCTGGTATTAAAAACGTTGCTGCTGGTGCAAATCCAATGGATTTGAAACGTGGTATCGACAAAGCGGTTACTGCAATCGTTGAAAACTTAAGAGCTCAGTCGCAGACTGTAGGTGAAGACAATAAGAAAATCAAACAAGTAGCTTCTATTTCGGCTAACAATGATGAGGTTATTGGTGCTTTAATTGCAGAAGCAATGGGTAAAGTTGGTAAAGATGGTGTTATCACTGTTGAAGAAGCAAAAGGTACTGAAACTGAAGTTAAAACAGTTGAAGGTATGCAATTTGACCGTGGTTACTTATCTCCATACTTTGTAACTAATGCTGATAAAATGGAAGCGGAATTAGAAAACCCTTACATTTTGATCTATGATAAAAAGATCAGCAACATGAAAGAATTATTACCTGTTTTGGAGAAACAAGTTCAAACTGGTAAGCCTTTATTGATCATTGCTGAAGATTTAGATGGTGAAGCATTGGCTACGTTAGTAGTTAACAAAATCCGTGGTTCACTGAAAGTTGTTGCTGTTAAAGCTCCAGGTTTTGGTGACAGAAGAAAAGCAATGTTAGAAGACATCGCTATCTTAACTGGTGGAACTGTTATCTCTGAAGAAAGAGGTTATAAATTAGAGAATGCTGACCTTACTTATTTAGGTACTGCTGAGAAAGTTATTGTTGATAAAGACAATACAACTATCATCAACGGTGCTGGTCAGTCTGAAGATATCAAAGCTCGTGTTAACCAGATCAAAGCTCAAATCGAGACGACTACATCTGACTACGATAAAGAAAAATTACAAGAGCGTTTGGCTAAATTAGCTGGCGGTGTTGCGGTTCTTTACGTAGGTGCTGCTTCTGAAGTAGAGATGAAAGAGAAGAAAGACCGTGTTGATGATGCTTTACATGCAACTCGCGCAGCGGTTGAAGAAGGTATTGTTGCTGGTGGTGGTGTTGCTTTCATCCGTGCTATTGAGGCATTAGAAGGTATGAAAGGATCAAACGATGATGAGACTACTGGTATCCAGATCATTCGTCGTGCTATCGAAGAGCCATTACGTCAAATCTGCCAGAATGCAGGTATTGAAGGTTCTATCGTTGTACAAAAAGTTAAAGAAGGTAAAGGTGACTTCGGTTACAATGCCCGTACAGATGTATATGAGAACTTAATTGCTGCTGGTGTTATCGATCCAACTAAAGTTGGTCGTGTAGCGTTGGAAAATGCAGCTTCTATCGCAGCGATGTTGTTAACAACAGAAGTTGTTTTAGCTGATGATCCAGAAGAAGCTGCTGCTGGTGGCGGTATGCCTCCAATGGGCGGCGGCGGTATGGGTGGAATGATGTAATCAACCCCTTTATTGAATTTAAAGAAAACCACAGACGGATATCCGTCTGTGGTTTTCTTATTTAAGTGCATTTGGGT
Source organism: Pedobacter nyackensis (assembly GCF_900176505.1). Taxonomy (GTDB): domain Bacteria; phylum Bacteroidota; class Bacteroidia; order Sphingobacteriales; family Sphingobacteriaceae; genus Pedobacter; species Pedobacter nyackensis. The sequence goes on from NZ_FWYB01000002.1 coordinate 498,077, forward strand.
CCAATATTTTTAATTGAAACAAAAAATTAGTTACTTTTATACAGCATCCCTGTATATATGGTAAAACGTTTACTCCTTTTAACGATTACTCTCTTTTTTTTACAGATAACTGTAGTTTTTCCTCAGATTACTATCGGTACGGTTGATGCTGGGCCATATACACCGGGGTCGAGTATAGCGGCGACTTTTGCAATAGGCAATACAGATTGTATCGGTCGAAACAACGACTTTAATTTGATATTGGTTTCTCCAAGTAATGTAGAAACTTCAATTGGGACTTACACAGGATTCTACTCAGCTTTTGTAAATGGAACAATTCCTACTACGACTATACCCGGTGCGGGCTATAGAGTTAAAATCCGATCTACGAATCCGGTATTAGAGTCTGCATTGTCAACTTCCTTCACCATATCTGCAGGAGCAATACCAGCTAATGCAACCATCAATTCACCAGGTAATGTTTTAAACCCTGTAACTTTCGGAAAGTGCAATGCTTCTGCTAATTTTCCATACAATTTTGTTAACACGTCCAATACAGGAAATGTATCAGCTACAATTACGAACCAACTCACAGCAGAGCCTCAAACCACTTTAGTCTATACTTCAGTAAACGATGTGAAATCTTTTTCCGCCAGTCTTGCCCATTATACCATTTTTGTAAGAGCAGAAATGCCTGATGGGACTGTTGGTACTCGTGCGTATTTTCTGGTAAATAACAGGGTCGTTACTGCCTTTGCAACCACGGGATCCGAAACGGTTTGCTTTCCTACCGGGGCATTCGAGTATGCTGTAACTGTTGATGGCGCTAACAGTATAGCGGTAAACTTCCCCGGGAATATTTACCGGATAAGATGGGGAGACGGAAGAGAAGACACCTATACTTATTGTGAGATTGTTAAGTTGAACAACAAAGTCTCACATACTTACGATAGATCTTCTTGCGGCGTTTCTAATGGAACTGTATATAATGCTTTTCAAGTTAATGTCCAGGCTTTAAGCCCTTTTACTTGTGGTGAAATCGGATCACCACTCTTCGCAAACGCACGTGTTGTAGGAAGGCCAATTAACATCTTCACTTATCCACCAATTATCTGTCTAGGAGATCAGGCTACTTTTGCTAATGAATCCATTGCGGGGCAACGTCCCAATTCAAATAGTAATGGCTGCTCTGATAATACTGTCACTTACACATGGTGGGTTGATGGTGTCCCCATTGCTTCTGCGATGGATGTCTCCAGAAATTTTATCTTTAGATACACCTTTCTTACCAAAGGTAACCATGTCGTCCGGCTCACATCGAATAGTGACGGAGAGTGTCAAGCGGATCCGATAGAACACACTGTCTGCGTACAAGATCCACCACGACCAGCCTTTACACTCTCGAGTAACCTTGTCTGTCTCTCCTCACCTACAATCAACGCAAATAGCAGCTCCTCTGTTTTGGACAATACATGTCCGAATACTCCGGTATATACTTGGTCTGTCATACCCACGGCTGGAGTTACATTCAATAGAAATGATGTAAACCCGAATTTTTCATTTGCGCAAACAGGGACTTATAATATCACTCTTTCAATCCGATCAGGTACATGTTCTGTTTCTACACAAGCGCAAAGAGTTGTAGTGAACAGTCCTCCACAGGCACTGTTATCAGGTGATGCAAATTTATGTGCCCGTGGTGATTACACCTTTGCTCCCAATGGCTCGGCAACAAATACTACGGTAAGTGGAACAACCGAAATTTTAGCTGACACCTATACCTGGACGGTCTCCGGTGCGGGTGGCTATACATTTGTTTCACCAAGCACGGCAAATTCACAATATCCAACCATTAATTTTCAAGATTTTGGAACTTATACGGTAACCCTAACACACAAAAATAATTGTAATACGATAACCGATTCACAAGTATTAACCTTCACCCAATCACCAACAGCCAGCATAACAGCCACTCCAAATGCCGTTTGCTTTAATGACAATATAAATCTGACCGGTCTAATTACAAATCCGACCACAAACACTACCTTTCAATGGTTGGGAGCGGGAACCTTCTCACCATCAAACGATCTGACTACGACCTATTCACCTACGCCATCAGAAAGAACAGCAGGAGTAGCAAACATCAGGCTTCGAGTCTCAACGGGCATCACAGGAACTTGCGCTGTAATTTTCGCCGACATCTCGGTTGTGATATATCCAAATAATATCAGCACAAATCCGATTCCATCAAGATCGCAAGAAATATGTTCTGGTGATCCGGCAACTTTTACTCCTTCCTCGTTTGTAACAGAAAGCACTTTTAGGTGGACTGCAGCAGTTACTTCAGGAACTGCTACGGGGTTCAGCGCAAGCGGTACGGGAAATATCAATAACAATATTACAAACAATAGTACGACCCAACCAGCTGTCGTCGAATACACAATTATACCTGAAGCGAACGGTTGCGATGGCGAAGTATTCAAGTTTATTGTAACGGTCAATCCGCGACCAACACTTACCGCCACCGCAATCAGTGCAACTATCTGTAGCGGGCAATCTTCTGCCATCAACCTATCTGTTACTAACACGCCTGGCTCCACAACCTATACCTGGACGAGTTCCTCGAACGGTGTCTCAGGAAATACAATCAATCCTACACGTACGGCAGTTACATCAATCAATGATCCGTTGACAAATTCGGGCACAATGCAGGGAACTGTCACTTACACAATTATTCCGTATTCTCAAACAGGCTGCCCGGGAACCCCGGTAGACATTACAATAAATGTAGATCCTGCTTTAACACAGCCCAGGGCAGGAACAGACAGGAGTATTTGCTCAACAAATAGTTACACGCTAGAGGGGAATCCTTCAGTAGTCGGAACCGGCACCTGGACATTAGTTTCAGCAAACGGACCTGTTACCTTTGCGGATGAACATCTCGCAACGACCACTGTTAACGGATTGGTCGCGGGACGATCTTATACCTTTAGATGGACAATTGACGCAATGAGTGCTTGTTTTCCCGTATTTGATGAAGTTACAATTACAGTAAATGAACCGACAATTCCTGGTACAACTGCTACAACTGTAACAACTGTTTGTGCAAACAGCAATACTGGGACAATCACGTTATCCGGAAATCTGGGGAACGTGCTGCGATGGGAAAGTAGTCTGGACGGCACAAATTGGAGCACAGCTGCAAACACTAATACCACAACAACTTATACCTTTAATAACCTCACTCAATCTACTCAGTTTCGTGCCGTTGTTCAGAATGGAGGATGTACAATTGAAAATTCAACTCCAACAATTATTACTGCCACACCAGCTGATACACGGGCAGACGCAGGAATTGACAGAACATTATGTGATGAAACAAGTGTCACTTTACAGGCTAATGGCAGTACGCCGTTAAAACCAGGCGAAACTGGACTTTGGACACTTATTCCGGCTAATCCTGCCAATCCTACCGTAGACATATTGAATCCAACAAACCCAACCACTATTGTAGAGGATTTAGTAGCCGGGCAAATTTATACCTTTAGATGGACTATTACAGGACCGTCAGCCTGCGGACCCACGTTTGATGATATTATTCTCAGAAATAATCCCGCGGTTGACCTAAATACGATTACAACATCTGCAATTGTTTGTAATGGACAACAGCTGGTTGTGGATGGTAGCCTACCGATAGGTGGCGCCGGCGCACCGTATACTTACACATGGGAAACTAACACGAACGGAGGAACATGGACAGTAATCACCGGACAAACCGGGGAAGACCTGACCATCACACTAACTACCACAGGGAATATCGGCTTTAGAAGAATCGTGAACAGCGGCGGATGTACATCCACAAGCAATGAGAATATCGTAACTGTACAGCCACCAATACAAGGCAACACAATAGCTGCAGACCAGACCATTTGCAGCGGAACTGCACCAGCTTTACTCACGGGTACTGGCACGCTTACCGGCGGAAACGACCAATTCGTATATCAGTGGCAATCCAGTACAGACAACACAAACTGGACTGATGTTACCGGCGCTCAGCAACCAGATTATCAGCCACTGACACTTACAACAACAACCTATTACAGACGCCTGGTAAGTACTGCTGCCTGTGCAGGCAATTTTCAAAATATCAGCAATACCATTCAAATTACAATCAATCCTAATGCAAGAGCTGAGTATACTTGGCTCGCAGATACAGGTTGTGCCCCATTCCCGTTACAGATCACTACCATTCCTTATCCTGACAGAAATGCAACCTACACCTGGTTTGCCAACGGTGTACAGATTGGGACTGGTACAACATTCCCCGGATATACTATTCAAAACAGTAATGAAAGAGTAACCATCAGATTGGCTGTGGCAAGTAGCCTGGGATGCGCATCTGCCGAATTACCACATGACTTCAGCACTAACCAGGCTGTTCCAGCTTCATTTACACCTGTAACTACTTCAGATTGCGGACCGCTAACCATCAACTTTGTAAACACCTCCCTGCAAACAACGGGGGCAACATTCCGATGGAACTTTGGAAATGGACGAACTTCGAACAGTGCGAATCCACCGGCCATTACTTTCCAGCCCGACCCATCAGGAAAAGACACTACATATACTGTTACACTTTATTCTGCAACAACCTGTGGTATTGACTCCGCTAAAGGAACCGTACTTGTCAAATCACCACCAAAACCTGTATTCTCTCCAAGTACAACTAGCGGCTGTTCAGATCTAACCGTTAATTTCACTAATAATTCTCCGCTTCAGGCAGGTATAACGTATACTTTTAACTTTGGAGACGGAACCCAACCTGTAGAAACTAACGACAGAAGAACGGTAACACATATCTACAGAACAACTACGAATACACAAACATTCAATGCAACACTTACCGCTCAAAACCAATGCGGAACGGTAACTACACAGCCTTATGCCATTGTGGTCAGACCAAACACCGTAAACGCAGAATTGGTGGTCAACGGCAATCAGCTCATTGGCTGTGCGCCATTTACCGTAACTTTTGACAACAACTCAACAGGTGCAACCACCTTTACGGTAGACTTCAATGATGGTACGACGCCAAGACAATCTATCACCTCCCCGGAAAGATTTACACATACTTTTATCACGGACGGAACTTATGTGGTGACTTTAACAGCGACAAACGGTTGCTCTACCCGCAGCACAACAGAGACAATTACTGTTCTGGCACAACCAAAAGCTTCCTTCACCTCTGATATAAGACTAGGTTGTGCAGACCTTAATGTTCATCTCCAAAACACTACTCAAGGTGGCATTAGTTATGTATGGGATTTTGGCGATGGTTCACCGAAATCAAGTGAGGTAAGCCCTCATCACATTTACAAAGGAGATCAGGAATACTACACTGTAACACTTATTGCAACCAACAATCTTGGTTGCTCAGATACTGTTACGAAAACTGATTTCATCCGTGTTGTACCGCCACCAATTGCAGCTTTTAACGTGAATCCTTCAACACTGATTAGCATACCGAATTATACCTTCAAGTTCGAGGACGAAAGTACCAACGGACCTACTATTTGGGAATGGGATTTTGGTGATGGGATGACTTCTGCTTTAAAAAACCCTAACCACACTTACCTGGATACAGGAACTTATAAAGTCACTTTAAAAGTAACAAATCAGCAAGGCTGTTTTACAACAACATTTAAGAACGTAACCATTAAAGGGGTACCAGGATACCTATTTGTACCTAACTCTTTCATCCCTGGAAATCCGCAGCCTGAATTACGCGAGTTCCGTGCCAAGGGATCAGGCATCCTAAGCTGGCGATTCAGCATATTCAACAAATGGGGACAGGTACTTTGGGAAACTACGAAACTGGAAGAAGGAAGACCTGCAGAGGGCTGGGATGGAACCTTCAAAGGAGAGCCAATGCCGCAGGGCGTATACTACTGGAAAATCGATGTCCAGATGGTTAACGGGTCAGAATGGAAAGGTATGACCTACGACAACGCTCCGGCAAAACGAACAGGACCAATACATTTAATCAGATAAGGATGAGCGGGAGATATAAATTAATGTTATTAATGGTAATGGCTAGCGTTTCGGCAATAGCGCAGGATCATATTTATTCGCAGTTTTTTAATGCGCCCATCTACCTTAACCCCTCTTTAACTGGGCAGTTTGAGGGCGACATCCGGATGAACCTAATTTACAGGAATCAATGGTCGGGCTTAAGCGGTGACCTGTCTTATATCACAGCCTCTGCAGATTTGAACATTTCTAAATTTGCCGGGGGTGTAGGTCTGATGTTTACCCGCAGCAGTGAAGGAACAGCTTACCTCGTTAAAAATAACGCCGCAGCCACCTATTCTTATAGCGTAGGTGGCGACGACTTTGTCGCTTCCTTTGGTATACAGGCCGGTTTCACCAACCGCCAGATAGACTGGAGTAAACTCGTTTTCTCTGATCAGATAGATATGCGCCTGGGTTATATCCCCGGAAGTATATCATCAGCACAACCACCGGAGATGGATAGTAAGTTTTACCTGGATGCAGCTGCCGGCACCAACATCGTATTTCGAAACCTGATGGCGGGTGTAGCGCTTCACCACATCAACAAACCTGATGAATCTTTTAGTGGAACAGTAGCTAAACTACCCATGCGCATTACCGCAAATGCAAGCTATAGAATTCCTTTAAGTCCGTATTTTGACTATAACCAGGATGAAGGCTCCTACCTGATCCCTTCTGTAGTGTATTATAAGCAAGCCAGCTCTACTTCACTCAGCGCAGGTGCGCAGTTTAAGCATAGGGGCTTAAATGCCGGGATATGGTACCGTAGCGCCGGAGAAGGTGGTCCGGATGCCGTTGTGGTTTCCCTGATATTCGATTTGTTTAAAGGGAATAAAAATGGTGAAAAACTAAGGCTAGGGCTAAGCCATGACGCCACCACCTCAAAAATTAACTATACCAATACCGGTGGTACTACCGAAGCCAGCATTGGGTACGAAAAGTATTTCCCAAATAGTTCCGGCTACAATAAATTTAATGGCCTGAGGTGCTATGATTTCTACTAAATGATATAACAATCATAAAAGAAATGTTATATTAGATTGTTTATACAGGCTATGCAAAACATTATCGACACCAATCATTTTCTTACCCAGAGTGAGGTAAATAAGTTTTTAATGGCTACGCTATTATGCGGACTCATTGGTGCCGAAAGAGAGTTTAGAAGTAAGCAGGCGGGATTAAAAACCATGATCATGATTGGTCTGGGTTCAACCCTGTTTACGATCTTGTCTATTAAAATCGGATTGAGTAGTCACGACCGCATTGCTTCCAACATCGTAACCGGAATTGGTTTTTTAGGTGCTGGTGTTATCTTCAAAGAAGACAATCAGGTAAAAGGGCTAACAACAGCTTGCGTTATCTGGATCGTTGCTGCCATAGGCATGGCAATCGGTTCTGGCTATATGGAGCAGGCCATCGGCGTAACCATAGTCGTACTGGCCTCCTTGCTTGTTTTTCCCTTTCTTGAAAATATGTTGGAGCGCAGGTATACCAAGCGGGTTTACCGCATTGTAAAACGATACGATGGCGAAAGTCTTGAAAAATACGAGCAACACATTAAAACCTCTAAGCTAAAATTAATCAGAGGCAAGCAGGAACTCGCAAATGGCATCATCAGCGGAACATGGATTGCAATTGGCAGTCCCGAGAAACATAAAACATTTGTCGACCGCATGCTGCAGGACAAAAACATCATTGCTTTTGATTTTTAAGCGGTTTCCTTAATCAGGATGTTTACTATATGAGGAAACTATAGTAGCTTTGTATTATGCAAAGGGAACAGATCTCGGTATTCGACATTTTTAAGATAGGTATTGGCCCATCAAGCTCACATACGTTGGGTCCATGGAGAGCAGCACAACAATTTACAGCTTCGCTTAAGCAAAATGGACTGCTGGCTCAGGTTGAGCAGGTAAAGATCCTTTTATATGGTTCTCTGGCCAAAACCGGAAAAGGACACGGAACAGACGTAGCGACAATGTTGGGACTTACCGGTGCTGATCCTGTTACTTTTGATGTGAATGCCATCGACACAACCATTGCTTCAATTAAAGAAGATCAGTTGTTATCCCTTGCCGGGGAAAAAACCGTCTCTTTCAATTACGATGAGGATATGGTTTTTCTTTTCTTCGAAAGCCTGCCATTCCATCCCAATGCAGTTACTTTTCAAGCTTTTTTAAGTACCGGAAAAGCATTCTCCGAAACTTACTATTCAATAGGTGGTGGTTTTGTGGTAAAAGAAGGTGAAAACGGAAGCGAGAAAGAACAGGTTGATTTACCTTTTCCAGTTGAAAAAGCAAGCGAACTACTTCACTGGTGCTTATCTACCGGTCTGAAAGTTTCTGAAATCGTAATGGAAAACGAACTTTCCTGGCGTACAGAAGCTGAAACACGAAAAGGCATCATGCAGCACTTCACTGTAATGAAAGATTGTACCTACAGGGGTTGTCATACCTCAGGATTTTTACCTGGGGGCCTAAATGTTGGCAGGAGAGCTTCTGCTTTAAATAAAAGACTGATAGGCAGCAGCGTATATCATGATTATAACAGCTGGATCATGGCCATCAGAAATGGTGGAAATGGCTTTAACTACATATTGGATTGGGTGAGCTGCTTTGCACTCGCCGTAAATGAAGAAAATGCTTCTTTTGGCAGGGTTGTTACAGCGCCAACTAACGGTGCGGCAGGTGTTATCCCTGCAGTACTGCAATATTACATCGCTTTCTGCGATGGCTATACCGATGAAAAGATCACCCAGTTTATCGCCTGTGCTTCTGAAATCGGAAGTATCTTTAAAAAAGGGGCTACGATATCCGCTGCAATGGGTGGATGTCAGGCTGAGATCGGTGTATCATCAGCCATGGCAGCCGCAGCTTTAACAGAGTGTTTAGGCGGTTCACAGCGACAAGTGCTGATGGCGGCAGAGATTGCCATGGAACATCATTTGGGCTTAACCTGCGACCCTATAGGGGGCTTGGTTCAAATCCCTTGTATCGAAAGGAATACCATGGGCGCTATCAAAGCGATTACTGCCAGTCAGCTGGCCCTGCAAAGTAACCCGGATAAAGCTAAAGTTAGTCTGGATGCTGTAGTAAACACCATGTGGGAAACGGCACTGGATATGAACTCGAAATATAAGGAAACATCTGATGGAGGTTTGGCTACAAACATCCCGATCAGTTTACCTGAATGTTAATATAAGCACAGCAGAAATATCAATTAGATTTTTTGCTGTGCCTTAATCGCTAAATACCGGTTTACCACATTTACTGTTAATTTTTCTGGTGGTGTTAGAACGCTGAGGATGCCATGCATAGCCAGTTCCTTTACCATTAGCTTCTTCTCATAAGCAAACTTATTGGCAATGGTTTGGATGTAAATATCTTCTACATCCCGCACCGGTTTTTCTGTAAGTACTTTAAGTTCTGTATTCTCAAAAAATACCACCAGCAGCAAATGGAATTTGGCAATGCGCTTTAAAAATGGCAGCTGCCTGTGCAAAGCCGACATGCTTTCAAAATTAGTAAATAACACCACCAGGCTGCGTTGTCTTAATGTCGCGCGCACACTTGTATACATGGCTTCCATATTGAGTTCCAGGTAACGGGTCTTTTCCTTATACAAAACCTCCATTATTTTACCAAGCTGCGCCGGCCTGCGATCTGCAGGAACAATAGCGCCGGTCTTTTCCGCTATGGTCATCAAGCCCGCTTTGTCCTGCTTTACCAGCGCTACATTCGAAAGGACCAGACTCGCATTAATCGCATAATCAAGCAAGCTCATTCCCTCAAAAGGCATCTTCATTGATCTTGATTTATCAATAATACAATATACATGCTGTGCCTTTTCATCCGTATAAGAATTTACCATCAGTTCCCCTTTTCGGGCTGTGGCCTTCCAATTCACGGTGCGGTAATCATCACCCTTCACATAGTTTTTTACCTGATCAAACTCCATGCTATGGCCAATCCGTCTGATCTTCTTAATCCCAAATTCACTCAGCCTGTTCGATATCGCCATCAGTTCGTACTTACGCAGTTGTAAAAAAGAAGGGTAAACCGGCACAGTAACCTCCTCCCCAAAGTTAAACCTTCGGATTGCCAGCCTCAATGGCGACTGCACATATATACGTATCTGACCAAAAACATATTCGCCTCTTTTGATTGGCCTTAACAGGTAGGAAATCGTTTTACGCTCACCTGATTTTAAACTGCTTTTAAACCAGAGGTCTCTTTTTTGAAACTGAAAAGGAATTTCATCAATGATACCGATATGGATCCCAAATGAATAAAAGTTCTCCACGTAGATTTGAAGTTCATTGTCGTCTCCATTGCTCAGGCGTTCAGGTACATCTCGACGCAGAAAAACATCGCGGTTTGTACGATACAACAATACCAGATCTATCAGCACCAATAAAGCAAACACCCCCAAAAAGAGGTAAGGTAAGTCGCCAAGCCATGGAAGAAAGAAAGAAAAAAGAAATAAGCTTACGCATAAACCTATTCCGGCAAAAAATATTTTGCCCAGAAAAAGGTCTCTGTAGTATTTTCTAAAAAAGTGTCTCAATATCCCTGGTTTTTATCTGGGTACTTCTATTTTCTGAATAATCTGTGCTACGATATCATGGGTGGTCAGGCCTTCCATCTCCTTATCCGGACTAAGCATAATCCTGTGCGACAATACTGGGGCAGCTACTTTTATAATGTCTTCAGGAGTCACAAAATCACGGCCCTGCATAGCAGCAAATGCCTTTGCGCCATTTATCATAGCCAAAGAAGCACGAGGTGAAGCTCCTAAATAAAGAGATTTATTGTGTCTTGTTTCATGAGTGATCTTTGCTACGTACTCAATCAACTTAGGTTCCACATGCAATGCTTTTATAATGGCGCGACAGGCTTTAATCTGCTCAATACTTAATACAGCCTGAACTGCTTTCAACTCATCATCCAGTTTACGTTGATGTTGATTTAACAAGATTGCGGTTTCCTCTTCCAAAGTTGGATACTTCACTTCAATCTTAAATAGAAAGCGGTCTAACTGCGCTTCAGGCAGCCTGTAGGTCCCCTCCTGCTCAATTGGATTCTGAGTAGCTAATACCATAAATGGTTCATCCATCAGGTAAGTATGGCCATCCACTGTAATTTGCCTTTCCTCCATCACCTCAAACAATGCCGACTGTGTTTTTGCAGGTGCCCGGTTGATTTCATCTACCAGTACAATGTGACCAAATATCGGTCCTTTACGGTATTCAAAAACCGAAGACCTTGGATCAAAAACGGAGGTACCTATTACGTCCGAAGGCATTAAGTCGGGCGTGAACTGAATACGGGAGAAAGTGGCATCGATACTTTTAGCGACTAACTTCGCACTTAACGTTTTGGCTACGCCCGGCACCCCCTCTAAAAGAACGTGACCATCGGCAAGCAGTCCGGCAATTAAAAAATCAATGGTATCTTTCTGCCCTACGATAATACTACCCAACGATAGTCTGATCTGTTCTACTGCAGTATTTAATTGCGTAAGGTCGGTTCTTGTGTTAAACATTTCCACTTCCATAATTTATTGGGCTTGCTTATAAAATTTCTCTATTAATTTATTCAGGTTAATCAGGTCCTGGTCATTAACCGCGGCTGCATTATTCACCTTGTTTATCATTTCTATCAATGGCTGCACAACAGCTTCATTTACGCCCGATTTAAGGGCCAGGTCTGCCCTAAACTCAGCATCAAGCTTAGTCGTTTTCAGACGATAGTTAATCCGTACATGCTCCAAAAAATAATTGATCTTCTTCTGCACAATATCCCTGTTATCTCGCTGCTGATAATAAACCTTACCTACAGTTTTAACAAAGTCTACGGACGTATTTTTTAAAGGCGCTATGATTGGAATGATGCGTTGCCGGCGCTTCATTTCGAAGAGGATAAATATCAGCAAACCAGTTAATGCCAGGTAATAGGCCCAACGCAAAGAATCATGTCTCAACAGCACCCGAAGCACAGATTCATCATCTACATTTCCCTTGGTATTGTTCTCATCCCAGATCACCCTTTCGGCAGCAGGCAAATGAGAAAGCACTTTAGCAATATAGGCTGCCCCTGCAGGATTTAGCAGATTGTAATTACTTAGCAATTTCGGACTTGGCAAAATATACAGCGCTCCCTTGCCAAAAGCGTATTTAACAAAGCTAACTTCTCCAGCAGCATTTCTTCCCAACGCAGTAGCCCGAAGGGTATCCACCTTACTAAAATACTGATCTCCGAGCCCCTTATTAAAAACATAATTCCGCTTCTCCTTTAAATCCGGATTCACAAAATTAACAGGAGTTTCCTTCATATTCTGAAAGACAGAGTTCATCTGCAGATTAAGGGTATCAGTTAAAGTATTACTTAGTTGATAAGCCGCAATAAATACATTATTCCCCCTTTCCATGAATTTAACAAGTTCCCCATAATCGTATCCATCCATTTTTACTTCACCGGCAATGAGCAAATAGTTGGTATGCTCAAAATTCTGGTCCTTTAAAGCATTATAGACAGGCAACCTTGATGGAGTAATCAATGCTTTAGGAAAAATGCTTCCTAATTCATTGTACAAAATGTAGGTTCCGAAAGGGATTTTATCCTCCTTTAGATAAGAGGGATTCCAGTCTGTTGGTTTTGGTTTATAGTATTGTGCAATTAAATACAACAGCATCACCACTGCACTACCTATTAAGTATAGCCTCAATCCTCTCATAGCGACTTTACGTTAAACCGTTCGAAACTACCTTTAACTGTACTAAAGCTATCTTTATCAATAAAAAATTCGCCATACCAGATGTATTCAAACTGTAGGGTGAGGGCACTGAACTCCCGCTTTCTATCGGGATCAGCGATTTCACTAATATAAGTATGATTGGTTTTTTCAGGCTGCCAGTTAATCAATTCTTTATCATTCAATAATTTTAGCGAGAGCAGGTACAGCAAGCGTACTGCCAGTCTGTAATTACCCTTTGCAACTGCCTTTTCTATCTCCTCATTAAAATTGATCTCATGAATATTCTCCAGCGATTCATTATAAGGAACATCAATAGCCTTAGATTTTCCGGCAAAGATTTTTATATCGAGTCCAATCAACTTAATGACGGCAAAAATAACCAGACCAACTACTGTAAAAATGACGGCATATTTTAAAAAGGACCCTGAATACTTGCCACTAAAGACACTACTAAACAAATTCCAGAACCATCTCCAGAATCGGTCCCACCAACTCATCTCAACCGGAGCAGCATCGTCATATCTAAAGTCCTGCTGACTGCTATACTCTTTTATTTTTTGCAGATCAAAATTCCTGACTGAAACTCTGGTCGTATCGTTTTTTAAGGGTATATTTTTCACAGGCTTACGTTCAGGAAAAGTCCCTGAAAAGCCATTGGCAGTTATAAAAATCAATAAAAATACAATGAGCGCTCTATACATGCTAATATTCTTCTAGACCGGGAGTATGGGCTTTCCCTTCTCCAAATTGATTAATTCGATCCGTCAAACCCGGGCTTTCCTGTACTTCAGTGAGGTTAAAGTAGCAAAGGGCAACTCCTATCACAGGAATCATAAGAAATACCTGGCTTAAATACTGAATAATGGTACCGATGATAATCATAATCTGACTCCAATTTTCCAGTCCCGGTAAAAACGTACCTGCCATTGTCAAAATCATAGCTGGAACACTGGCAAAACTCAAACAGGCATACGCAATTACCCAAATGACAAAGATGGCTCCTGCAGTTGTCCACCACTGGTTTTTCAGCAATTTAAACGAGCGGCTGAAAGCATAGCCAAAGTCCGTATTTTCCAATACCATGATCGGGAAAAACAAGGACATGGCCGGGAACAAATAAATACCGGGTATTAAGCAAAACACAAAGCCCAACGATATAAAAAGCAAACTAAAGATGCAGCTAAGGAACACCCTGAAATAGTAATATTTAAAATAAGCCCAAACTTCCTCAGGAGTTGGTGCCACTTTTCCCTTCTCTATGTATAAGGCAATGAAGCTAAGCGTACTAACCATCATTGCAGCATAACTACATATAGAAAAAACAACAACCAGGAAATAGTTAAAGGTAAAAACCTGGTTCAATTTACCAAAGCTTGAAGCACCACCGGGGCTATTAACCGACGTTTTCACTCCTAACTGATACATAATACCAGCGATCATTCCGGCCAGGATAAAAAAGCCGCACAAGTAAACAAATACCTTTAATAGGGGCCTGAAATTTTGCCTGATAAATAAAAATGTATCATTAATAATCTCACCAAATTCCCTTAGTTTTTTAAATTCCAGTTTTTCTATCATGCTGACTGTTTTGAATGCGTTTAATTAATTGTAAAGGATAGATGATCACGTACCAGATCATAAACATCAGTGAGCCTCCTAAAATACTTATGCTTAGCCACAAAGGCATACTGGTATAACGTGTAATAAAACCTTCAAAAAAAGCTGCTACAAAAAAGATGGGCACAATGCCCAGAGCAATTTTGGTTCCATCCTTTGCACTGTTTTTAAAGGCCTGCAAACGGGTATAAGTTTTAGGAAAAAGTAAACCATGCCCCATAACCAGTCCTGCTGCACCAGCTATGATAATTGCCGAAATCTCTAAAGTACCGTGAATCCATATCACCAGCACAGATTCAACACCTAAGCCTTTGCTAAAAAAATAATACTCAAATGAACCCAGCATAACCCCGTTTCTAAGCAACATGAAAACAGGGCCAATACCTAAAAATATGCCACTTAAAAAACACAAAAAAGAAACATAGATATTGTTGATGGCAATCCTTACGAACATACCAATAGGTCCTTCCTTTTTATAAACCCCAAAAGGATCGCCCTTCGCGATATTTTCGTTGGTCATATTCACATAGCTATCACCCAAAATAAGCCTTACAAAGGCATCATCATATTTGGCAGACAGTACACCTATTGCGCAGGATATAGTAAAGAATAGGAATGCATATAAGAGCTGCCTACGATAAGTATAAAACAACACCGGCAATTCAAATTTCCAGAAGGTGACAAAACGATTGGTGTCTTCTTTTTTATTCTTATAAATAGATTGATGTAGCACGGAAGCCAGCCCATTCAGGTAAGCCGTCGTCTTAGATTTGGGATAAAATGTCTTGGCGTAAGCCAAATCATTGGTAATATCTATAAAACGCTCGGCAATTTCATCAGGATTGCTTGTCTGCAACTGTTCATAGGATTTCCATTTCCCTGAATTCTGTTTAACAAACAACGCTTCTCTCATAAATTCAGTAAGAATATAATTTTCTGTTAAAATAGAAACAAAAAAACATTTTACAATAATTAATTCAACATCAACATTATATTTGAATAACTATGGAGACAATAAAAGTAAATACGAGTCAGCATGTAGATATTGATTATCCTGTTGCAGGTTTGGGTGAACGCCTGGCGGCAAGACTGATAGACTTAGGTATGTTCTTGGTCTTATATTCAATCTTAGCACTATTGTTTATATCTACCGGCCTTTCGGCTAACCTAAAAAGTACTCCATACCTTCTTTATGCAATGATTGGCATTTTCGCTGCAAGCTATATTTTCTACAACCTCATTTGCGAAATTTTCATGAATGGTCAGTGTATAGGAAAGCGTTTAATGAAAATAAAAGTGATTAGTTTGGATGGCAGCAAGCCTAGTATAGGTCAATATTTTATCAGATGGCTATTCCGTCTGGTCGACTTTCCCCTTACTGCTCAGCTTGGTGGATTGATTTGTGTTGCTATATCAGAAAAGAAACAGCGAATCGGCGACATCGTAGCAGGAACGACAGTAATCAAAACCGTCCCCTATACGAACTATGACCATATTGCGTTTCATCCGGTGGAAGAAGATTACGTTCCTGTTTTCGACAAGGTAAATATCCTTACTGATGGAGATGTTGAACTAATTCACGAAGTGATTAGTACTTATTACAAAACATACAACACCGAACTGATCTACACCATGTCGGCAAAAGTAGCAGCGCACCTTTCAGTAAGTATCCCAACAGGCATGAATGAAATGGAGTTCTTAAAAACAGTAATTAAAGATTATAATCACCAAACCGCGATTGCTATATAGCTATTTCAATGCTTTAACAACCGCAGGGGTCAAACTATCTACCCATTCAGCATGCATTTTTGGCGAATAATGTAAGCCATCGGTTGCAATCAGATCAGGCGCTGTTGATGCCTTTCTAGATGCGGGGGTAATATCTGTATAGCTAATGCCTTCCGCTAGTGTTTCTTCCTTATTAATGGCATTAAAAGCATCTATTTCATCGGCCACAGCTTTCAGGTCACGGCCACTACTCAGTCCGTAGGGAGTAACACCCCAATCTGGAATTGACACCACAAACACATGTGCTTTATTGCCATCGGCAAAATCAATAGCCGTTTGCAATAATGCCTTAAATTCCTTGCGGTATGTATCTAAAGACTCCCCGCGGTATTGATTATTGACACCAATCAGTAAGGTAACCAAGCCAAATTTTTGCTTCAGAGATTCTGCTTTAATCGCAGCCTGTAGCTCGCTGGTTGTCCAACCGGTTACAGCAATGATATGAGGCTTAGCAACATCAAGGCCATTATTATTTAGCTTAGCACTCAACTGATATGGGAAATTACTTTCCAGAGGTACCGACTCCCCAATGGTGTAGGAGTCGCCCAATGCCAGATAGCTTATTTTATGTTCAGTATTGATCGCTGCAGATGTTTCAAGGTTACTCATAAGGATTACTGTTTTTTTGAAGCCCAATAATACCATTATTGAAAGAATTATCGCAAAGAATTTCATAAATCCACTTACTCGAAAAAAGAAGGCTAGGTTTTTATCGCAGGTTCTGCTTTAGCAGATTTTAAACAGATAACTGACCAGAATAATTGTCCCTGTAATTAAATACAAGGTTTTAATCAGTACAGGGTGGTCTTTTTTTGTAAAGAAATGAGCAGGAACGGCGATGATAAAAGTAAGCAATAAGGGAACTGTGGCGGGATACAAATGGAAACTATCATGCCAATTGCCTTTCAGCAATGCCAGGACTGAGCGTTGAAAGCCACAACCTGGGCAATCAAAACCTGTGATTGCTTTAAACGGACAGGTCAGAAAAAAACGATCCGCCTGATCTAATAAAAAAGACCAGACGGATAGTATATATGTGTTTAGCAACAACAATTAAACGTTTGGTGTTGTTGGAGGTTGATTAAAGGGATCATTCGGTTTATTGAATGGATTGTTTGAACCGAAAGGGTTATTAAAGCCATTTTGAGCTTCCGCAGCTGATGGACCTAAATATTTAGCATCACCAAAACCTAGAATAGGATAAAACACAAATGGTAAAATCACCAATCCTACGGTAAAGCCTTCAGATTTACCAAAGCTTTTGCTCACTAAGTTCATCAACCAAATGGCAAACACGATGTTAACACAAGGGATAAGCAACCAAAGTATCCAGATTGTTGGTTTACCTACAATTTCAATAAGAACAATTAAGTTGTAAATAGGAATAATTGCTGCCCAGCCTGGTTTCCCCGCTTTAACAAATACTTTCCACATTGAGGCATAGACAAGCACCATAAGTGCAAGCCAAAAAAAGATCATTCCGGCACTAAAACCTGTGCCGACCGATGAGTAGTCAGAGTTGTAATCCATAGTTTGTTTTTTAAGTAGTTAATATGTAAATATAACATATGTAATTAAAAATCAAAACTATATTAGTTTTCTTGTTTTAAGAAAATTAGTGTAATTCCATATTAAACAACGCAGCAATATGCTGTTTCAATTTCCCCTTTACTTCTTCCATATCAAGTTTATAACCCAACTCCCTTTGCATAGAAGTCACATCCTTATCATCAATACCGCAGGGAACAATATTTTTAAAATAATCAAGATCAGTATTAACATTAAAGGCAAAACCATGCATGGTTACCCAGCGACTGCACCTTACCCCCATTGCACAAATCTTGCGGGCCTTGTCATTGTCGGCATCCAGCCATACACCTGTAAATCCATCGTACCTGCCTGAGGCAATGCCATAATCGGCAAGTGTTAAAATAACAGCTTCCTCCAGGGTTCTCAAATACAAATGAATATCTGTAAAGAAATTATCAAGATCTAAAATCGGATAACCTACAATTTGCCCGGGGCCATGGTAAGTAATGTCGCCACCCCTATTAATTTTATAATAAGTAGCTTGCTTATTCAATAATGCCTGTTCATCAAGCAACAGGTTTTCGGGTTTACCGCTTTTACCCAGTGTGTACACATGCGGGTGTTCGCAAAAAACAAGGTAATTAGGAGTTTCAAGCTGAGTATTATTGGTACGGTTCTGCGTTTTTAGCGCAACAGTCTGATCAAAAATAACCTCCTGTTTAGGCCATGCCTCCTGGTAATCCACAAGACCCCAATCTATAAATTCAACTTTCTTATTCATTTTTGAAACAATTAACCTACCACGTAACCCAACATATAACCATCCTGGGTTTTAAAATATTGAACAGTTAGTTCCTGATTACCTTCAGGCAACGACACCAGAGCAGTTAGCTTACCCTCGTTTTTCAATTTAAAGGGCTTGATATAAATATCCCTTTTAAACTCCAGGCCTTTACGACCATGCCATTTAAAAATAGCTTCCTTGGCACACCAGCAAACATATAAACCGTCAATCTTATCGCCAACTTGTGGTTGTGCCAACTCAATATCTGAAAGAAATTTGTGCTTAATGCTTTTTATCTTATGCTTGATCAATTCAATATCAACCCCTACTTTTTTGGTCTTGCCAATAATCACTGAAGCATAATCATAAGAATGGCTTAAGGAAATATGATACCCAAGATTAGGGAGATAGGGCTTGCCGTGTTCATCCATCTGACAATCAATATACTCAGAGGTGTTCAACATCGTCCTAAGGAGGACCCGGGTGCTTAACCAGTGCAGTAGGCGTTTGCCATTATTTAAGGAAGAGATCACATCAAGCTCATGTTGTTTCAGCTGTAAGGCTGAAAGCAGCTGCTCTTCAGTTTCCTCGATTTTCCATACTGCTAGTATGGTATCCTCGTCGATATTTTTATTAAAAACTACAGGCATCTCTATTTTAGAAAACAATGCAAAAGTATCTTAAATTAATCATAATTTCGTCCAAATACTAATTATAATAATGATCCTGTCTGACAAACGAATTTTAGAAGAAATAGATAAAGGCACAATAATAATTGAACCTTTTAAGCCTGAATGCCTTGGAACCAACTCTTACGATGTTCACCTGGGTAAATACCTTGCTACGTATAAAGACAGAGTACTTGATGCAAAAACACACAATAAGATTGAACATTTCGAGATCCCTAAAGATGGTTATGTACTACAACCTGGCACATTATACCTGGGTGTAACGCTCGAGTATACGGAAACTCATGCTCATGTGCCTTTTTTGGAAGGTAAATCAAGCACCGGTCGTTTGGGTATCGACATCCACGCTACCGCCGGAAAAGGCGATGTCGGCTTCTGCAACACCTGGACCCTCGAAATCTCCTGCGCACAGCCCGTCCGTATTTACGCAGGTATGCCTATAGGCCAGTTGATCTATTTTGTTGTTGAAGGTAGTATCGAAACCATGTACAACGCAAAAAACAATGCGAAATACAATAACAAAACAACCAAACCGGTTGAAAGTATGATGTGGAAGAATAAATTCTAACAACATCGTGTAAGTTATTAATTTATAACATTTAGCCTCAATATTTGTATATTGAGGCTTTGTTATTTATGCTCACACTATGAAAATTAAACTTATCGTTCCTGCCTTATTGATGCTTTGCATCTGCTTTTCATTCATCAATAAATTAGCCGACGATCCTTTTACCATTTTAATCAACCGCTTACAGGAATATAACAAAAACCATCCTCAGGAAAAGGTACACCTGCATCTCGACAAGCCTTACTATGCTATTGGCGACGATGTCTGGTTTAAAGGCTATATCATCAACACGCAAACCAATGAGCCAACTGATATTAGTAAAGTACTATATGTTGACCTGATTAATGAAAAAGATGCAGTAAAAACTCATTTAAAATTACCCATGAGCGGGGGAATAACCTGGGGAGATTTCAAACTACCTGATACCTTAACCGAAGGAAATTACCGCATACGCGCTTACACCCAATTGATGCGGAATGCAGGCCCGGAATACTTCTTCGATAAAACCATCAAAATAGGGAACTCATGGGCCAATAAAGTTTTTGCTGCGACCACTTATAATTATAGTAAAGAAAAAACTGTTGATCGTGTAAGTGCTCAAATTAAATTCACTGACAAAAACAATCAGCCATACCCCAATTGTGAGGTAAGTTATGAAGTTCAGATGAACGCCAAAAACATAGACAAAGGCAAAGCAACCACCAATGCCAATGGCGAAGTGAGCATCAACTTTTCCAATCCCCAGCCTGCCCTCTACAAATCAGGAAAAATCATTGCGACAATTACGTTGAACAACAAAGAAAAAATCGTAAAAAGCATTCCTATCACAGCTGCATCGAACAATATTGATGTACAATTTTTCCCTGAGGGAGGTAACCTCATTGAGTCGCTACCTAATAAGGTTGCCATAAAAGCTGTAAATGCCGCAGGCCTTGGTGTAGACGTAACGGGAACAATCGCAGATAGCGACGGTACAGAAGTAAACCGGTTTGAAAGCAGACATCTGGGTATGGGAACATTTATCATCAATCCGCAACCGGGCAAAACCTATGTAGCAAAAGTTCAGTTTAAAGATGGCTCAACACAAACTTTCAACTTACCCAAAACGCAGCTGAGTGGTTATATTTTATCGGTAAACAACAAAGACCCTGAAAAGGTTAGTCTTAAAATAATGATGAGTCCTGATTTAACAGGCCCTACGGAATTGAAACTAGTGGCACAACATAGTGGAACCGTATATTTTGTAACCAAGCCAGCGTCACAAAAACAAATCATTACCGCCTCCATTCCTAAAAAAGAATTGCCTTCCGGCATCATACAATTTACCTTATTTAATGGCGCCAATGTACCGGTTTGTGAAAGACTGGCATTTGTGAACAATATAGAAGACCGCATTAAAACGACCATAGAAAACTTACAGCCAAGCTATGCAAAAAGAGGAAAGGTGGATATCAACCTAAATAGCCAGTTTAACAATAAAGTTTCCCGGGGCAGCTTTTCTGTTGCCGTTACCAATACAGCAGTGGTAAAACCGGATCCTGAAAATGAAACCAACATTCTTAGCACCATGTTACTTAAGTCCGACCTTGCCGGATACGTAGAGCAACCCAACCATTATTTTCTTAAAAATGACGCGCAAACAGCTCAAGATCTGGACGAGCTCTTGTTAACTCAGGGATGGCGCAGATTTTCATGGAAAAATGTCATCAACAATTCAATGCCGGCCGCTCCATTTAAAGCAGAAAAATCTCTGGCTATCAGCGGTACCCTAACCAGTTATGGGGGCAAACCACTTCCAAACAGTAAAGTATCCTTATTTTCTTCTTCGGGTGGCTTTTTTGCTATCGATACTTTAACTGATGCTCAGGGACGTTTTAATTTCGATAACCTGATCTTTACCGACAGCACTAAGTTTCTGGTACAAGGGAGAACCGCTAAAAACAAAAAAAATGTAGAGATTAAACTGGATGCTGTACCCGGGCAGATTGTAACAAAAAACAAAAACACCGGCGATATAGAAATAAACGTTAATGAAGCCTTATCGGGATATTTAAAAAGCAGTAATAATTATTTTGATGAACTAACCAAACGCGGCTTGCTGGAGCGCAGTATCATTCTGAATGAGGTAAATATTGTAAAAAAAAGGGACGCTGTACCGAATTCGGCAAACTTAAATGGCTCTGGTAGGGCCGACTTTGTGGTAACTGCAGAGATGTTGGAAAACTGCGTTACCCTTTCCCAATGTTTACAAGGCAGGATAGCGGGCTTAATGATAGAAAATGGGACAGCCTACCTGATGAGAAGCATGTCTCTCGGCGGAAAGCAGCCCATGCAGATCATATTAGATGGGATGCGCGTGGAACCCGACTTCCTGGATAATATCATGCCTACTGATGTGCAAAGTATTGAGGTTTTAAAATCTATTGGAAATACGGCAATCTATGGCTCACAAGGCGGCGGTGGCGTATTAGTGATCACCACCAAAACAGGGAACGGTGCTTCAGGATCCCGTTTTGTACCTGGTATCATCACCTATAATCCTAAAGGCTACAACCTCATCCGCGAATTCTATTCTCCAAAATACGACGCTACAAGCCCTGGTACCCAACCTGATCTGCGCAGCACCGTATACTGGCAGCCAAACATCGTTACCAACACTGAAGGCAAGGCCGCATTCAGCTTTTTCAATACTGATGAAGCAGGAACCTACAGGGTGGTTGTGGAAGGTATTGACGTAATGGGCCACCTTGCAAGAGCCGTATACACTTATGAAGTAAAATAAACATCGACTAATGAATACTATAAAAGTTACCATAAAAGACAACTTAAGCCTGATTACCTTAGACAGAGGTAAATCTAATGCCCTGAACAGGGAGATGATCACTGAGCTGAATGATATGCTGAACAACATAGCTTCCGACCCAAACATCGCGGGAGTGATCATTACAGGAAAAGAACCTTTCTTTTCGGCCGGATTAGACCTTATAGAACTCTACAATTACAATGAAGCCGAAGCAGAATCCTTTTGGCACCTGTTTTTAAATTTCGTAGCCAATATTACCTCTTTTAGAAAACCTTTGGTAGCGGCAATAAACGGGCATAGTCCTGCCGGGGGCTGCGTAATTGCTTTGGCCTGCGACTACCGCGTAATGGCTGAAGGCAAATATATCATTGGTTTAAATGAAGTGCCTGTAGGTATCATTGTGCCCAACAGCATCTTCAACCTATATGCCTTTTGGATTGGCCAGGCTGCTGCTACCCGCAGCTTGTTAGAAGGAAAACTTTTTAGCCCGGACGAAGCACTACAGGTAGGTCTGGTAGACGAGCTGGTAAATCCGGCAAGCATCCTTACCGCAGCAGAGCGCAAAATTAGAAAGTACATGGCTATGGAACGCAATACCTGGGAACAAAGCAAATTAAGTATCCGAAAAGATCTGATTGCGAGCACCAGCGCCGATCAAAGCGAAGCCCTGGCGGTTATGCTAAAACAATGGTGGGCACCTGCAACCAGGAATATATTAAAGACAATTATTGATAACCTGCAAAAGAAATAAGCCATGTTTAATCAACCGATGTTAAGAGACGACGCCTTAAAAGGTAAAACCATTGTAATTACCGGTGGCGGTACAGGGCTTGGAAAAGCAATGGGCACTTATTTCCTTCAATTAGGTGCCAACCTGGTTATTACCAGCCGAAAACTTGATGTGCTGCAAAAAACAGCATTGGAAATGGAGCAGGCAACCGGAGGTAAAGTACTTGCCGTAGCTTGTGATGTAAGGGAGTACGAACAGGTAGAACATGTGCTTGCAGAAAGTATAAAAGCTTTTGGTAAAGTCGACAGCCTATTGAACAATGCAGCCGGCAATTTCATTTCACCTACCGAACGCTTATCGGCCAATGCCTTTTCCAGCATTATCGACATTGTATTGAAAGGTTCTGTGAATTGTACACTGGCTTTTGGCAAGCATTGGATAAAAGAAAAACAAGCGGCAAGCATTTTAAATATAGTAACCACTTACGCCTTTACCGGATCGGCCTATGTAGTGCCATCGGCATGTGCGAAGGGAGGTGTATTGGCCATGACCCGTTCTTTAGCGGTTGAATGGGGCAAGTATGGGATCCGTACTAATGCTGTTGCACCTGGACCATTCCCTACTAAAGGAGCATGGGAACGATTATTACCGGGCGATCTGGCTGAAAAGTTCGATTTTAAAAACCGTGTACCTCTAAAACGTGTTGGCGAGCATCAGGAACTGGCAAATTTAGCCGCCTTCCTGGTCAGCGATTTTTCAGGCTACATCAATGGCGAGGTCATCACCATTGATGGCGGTGAATGGCTACAGGGTGCAGGTCAGTTTAATGGCCTCGAAGCCATACCTAATGAGATGTGGGATGCTTTTGAGCAAATGACGCGATCAGCTAAAGGAAGTTAATATTTACCACCTGATTAAGGCACTAGCCCAGGTAAAACCAGAACCAAAGGCGGCCAGGCAAACCAGGTCGCCTTCTTTTACTTTGCCCGATTCCCAGGCTTCGCAAAGTGCTATAGGTACCGAAGCAGCAGTAGTATTACCGTATTTCTGAATATTGTTGAACACCTTCTCATCAGGCAGTCCAAGCAATTGTTGTACGTACTGACTAATCCGCAAATTGGCCTGATGTGGCACTAAGAGATCAATATCGGCAGCAGTTAAATTGTTCGCCTTTAAAGCTTCATTGATCACTTCAGGAAACTTCACTACAGCCTTTTTAAATACTGCTGGTCCATCCATATAAGGCAATGCAGCACCACCTTCCAGTTGCTCTGCAGTCATGAATAACCCGCCAAGCTCCTGATCCGGATAACCGGGCTTATCTTTTAACCATTTATTAGCATTTGAACCCGGGTAAAACATAGCCAGTAATTCTGCATCTGCTCCATCGCTATGCAAATGCGTACTCAGAATACCTTGTCCTTCTTTTTGCGTTGGCTGTAGTACCACAGCACCAGCACCATCTCCAAAAATCACAGAAACATTGCGGCTACGCGTTTCAAAATCCATAGCAAAGGAATGCTTCTCGCTCCCAACAACCAATATATTTTTATACATACCGGTTTTGATAAACTGATCGGCAACAGATAAAGCGTATACAAATCCCGAACACTGGTTACGAATGTCCAATGCACCTATTTCTTTCATCTTCATCTCGCGTTGAAGTAATACGCCACATCCTGGGAAATAATAATCCGGACTTAGCGTGGCAAAAATGATAAAATCAACATCCTGAGCTGTAATGCCTGCCCGTTCGATAGCAATTTTTGCAGCTTCGATTCCCATGGTCGTCGTGGTTTCACCCAAACGATCAGCAAACCGACGCTCCTTAATTCCGGTGCGTTCCTGTATCCATTCATCGCTAGTTTCCATGAAACGCGACAAATCAGTATTGGTATAAACATTTTTGGGAACGTAATAACCTATTCCGGCAATCTTTGAACGCTGCATAATACTTGGCTTTATGAATAATTTTAAGCAAAAATAACTTTAACTACAACATTATTTTGAAATTAGCTTAAATTTGCGGGATGTCCACAGAAACAAAAGAGGAAACATTTACACTAGAAGAAATACTTACTTCATTAAAAACTGTTCATCGTTTAATACTTTGGAACGATGATGTGAACACTTTTGATCATGTAATTCATTGCATGATGAAATACCTGGATTATTCCGAAAGTCAGGCCGAGAAAATTGCATGGGAAGTGCACAATAAAGGAAAATGTGCAGTACTTGAGGGCTCTTTTACTGAAATGGAAGTGTATCGCAAGATTTTAAAACAGGAGGGGTTAACCGTTTCTGTAGAATAACCCTTTTAAAATTTCCTATTTTATTTTCCCATTGCCGAACAATACAGCAAGTTCCTGCTGTGTGGTTAGGGTTTTATCTTTAGCATACCATCCGTGAAGTTTTTCTGCAAGTGCCATCGGATCACTTTCTGCACTTTTCCATTCTGCCAATAGCTCTTGTAACAATTGCGGCCTTGGTCCCCATTTAGCGATAACATCTCCATTACTATCCAACACCAATAATACCGGGATTGCTCGACCTCCGTTAGTAAGATGCCGATCAATTAGAGGAAGATTGGTGTCCCGCAGCACAAATTTCAATTCAAGCTTAGTGGGGAAGGCTCTTGCAACCTTATCAAATACAGGCACAATCTGCGCAGCATCACCACACCATCCCTCAGAAATTACCAGCAAACGGTAACTATCACGTACGGCATCTAAAGCACATAACACCTCTTTACGAAGATGAACCGTTTTATCTAGCCGACTCATTCTCTGCACGTTCATCTTGGTATAATGTAACATCGCATCAGAATGATCTACCCCAGTAGTTTTACCTGCTGCCAAAAGCTCATCTATTAAGTTTCTATAAGCTGAATAGCTCAATCCTTCGGTATTAAAAATATTGTTATAATTGACCATATTCCCTGTAATAAAATAGTTACGCCACGTTTTTTAAACTTCCTAGTCGTTTATTTGTCCAAACTAAAACAAACCACACACAAAAGAATTCCTTAATGACTAATTTCTACTACAAAGTACTGCTTTTAACCCTTATTATTTGTATTACGACTGTAAAAATCAATGCACAAACCACTAACGATGGAAAGATAACCGCAAAGGTTACAGATGCTCAAAATAATGAAACCATTCCCTTTGCTTCTGCCATTGTCATAGACCGTAAGACCAAAGCTGTTGTAAAAGGTATACAAGCTGATGTAAATGGAAATTTAGCCATAACAGGCTTGCCAAATGGCGTGTTTACCTTTAAAGTGAGTTATGTGGGCTACCAAACCATGGTTAGAGATTCCGTTTCTATCTCCGCTGCGCAAAACGCCATCAACCTGGGTACTGTTAAAATGAAACCAGCTAAGGGAACCGCATTAAAGGAAGTAGCCATTACCGCGCAAAAAAGTACGATGCAGCTGGGTATAGATAAAAAAGTATTCTCGGTAGATCAGAGTCTGGTATCTGAAGGAGGCTCAGCATCAGATCTTTTACAGAATGTGCCCTCCATACAGACCGATGTAGACGGGAATGTAAGTTTAAGAGGATCTACCGGGGTGAAAGTTCTGATAGACGGTAAACCCTCATTAATTGCGGGTGGCGACATTGCGCAGATCCTCCAATCTATACCGGCAAGTTCTATTGAATCTGTGGAAGTTATCACTAACCCCTCAGCAAAATATGATGCTGAAGGGCAATCGGGTATCATCAACATCGTGTTAAAAAGAAATAAGAAACTTGGTTTAAATGGCAATGTAGGCTTAACAGCGGGCAATAGGGACAATTACAATGGCAACGCCAGCATAAGCTTCCAGAATAACAAAGTTAATCTCTATGGAAATTATGGCTACCGCTATGGTAACCGACCAGGAGGTGGATTTAACAACATTACTTATAAAAAGCCTAATTCGATAACGAATCTGACCTTCGCCGATCAGACAATGGAGTCTGCAGGATTAGACAAAAGTCACAATGCTAAAGCAGGTATTGATTATTACCTTACCGCAAAAGACATTTTAAGCTTATCAGGAGGTTTCAACAGCAGAAATCAGACAGAAAGTGACCTGGCCATGATTTACGAATATGGACCGCAAAGAAACCCGCTTGAATTCAGCACCAGAAACACCAGTAACTCTGGTTCCGGAAATAGCTACGACCTGAACTTCGATTACAGCCATAAATTTAAAACGCAAGGGGAAGAATTAACCTTCAACTTCGGTTATTCTACTGGTAATAATGATAGATTTCAGGATTACAGCACATCTGTTTATGATCGTGGAGGAATACCCGTTTCTGAAGAGACTGAATTGCTGAGAAATATTAATAATGGTAACAATAGCAACTACAATATCCAAACCGACTATACATTGCCACTGGGTAAGTTAGGAAAAATGGAGGCCGGCTACCGCAGTCAGATACGCTATTCAGATAATAATTCGCAAGCTACTGAGTTTAACAGCAGCACAGGCATGTATGACGCAAATTATGCCCTGTCTAATTTGTTCGATAGCAAAGATCAGGTTCATGCCTTATACTTAAACTATCAGAACCAGTATAAAAACTTTGGCTACCAGATCGGATTCAGAGGAGAAGATGCATTATTGAACACCAACTCTGGTGGATACGACAACGACGGGAATATCAGCTATACACCTGGAAAAATCTCTTACCAACGTTTATATCCTAGCATTTACCTGACTCAGAAATTTAAAGGAGAACAGCAGTTACAGGGAAGTTACTCCAGACGAGTGAACAGACCCCGAGCTTGGGATACCAATCCATTTACAGACTATTCCAACCGATTTAACTGGCGCCGTGGTAATCCGAACCTGCTTCCAGAAGACGTACATTCCTTTGAATTGAGCTATAGCAAGTTCTGGCCTAAAGTAACCTTAATTTCTACAGCATATATGCGTCGTACAAATGACCTGATTCAAAGGGTAAGATCAAGCGCGAATGATGAAGGAGTTATTATCACCACGCCTCAGAATTTAACAAGAGAGCTATCGAGTGGATTTGAATTTATAAGTAAAGTGGATGTCCTGAAAGCCTGGAACTTCACCACAAATGTGAATGTATACCATAGTGATATCGCTGCTGTCCCAGCTTACAATATCAGGGGCAACTCAGGCTTTAGCTGGAATGCCAATGTAACGAACAACTTTGTCCTACCATACAGCATTACACTACAGGTTAAGGGTGAATACGAATCTGATGAGGTAATGGCTCAGGGAAAGAGAAATGCCAACTGGTCTGCAGATGCAGGTGCAAAATATGACTTCCCTGGTAAAAAAGCATCCCTTAGTTTTAATGTAAGAGACGTCTTCAATACCCGTAAATGGAGTATGGAGTTTGATGATGATAATACCAAAACAGAATTTCAAAGAAGAAGATACGGTCCTGTAGGAAACCTTACCTTCTCTTATCGTTTCGGAAAAACAACCTTCCAGAAAAAAAGTAAAAAATCCGATCAGGAAATGCGTTCTGACGAAGAATCATTTTAAACACACCATCACCAACATAACCAGGCATTGAAAAAACAATTAACACTCATTTTTAGTCTGCTCCTACTCATCAGTACCACTGATTTATATGCGGCTGCCGAAAAAGGTATCATCACAGGTAAAGTAATTGAAGAAGTAGGGGCATTACCTATCCCCTCTGCTGTTGTAGCTGTTTACGAGGCCGATTCTGAACGCCCTTTCCTTACCACGTCGACAGATGAGAATGGCTTTTTCAAATTTAATGCCCTAAAGCTGACCACGTATAAGGTAAAAATAAGCTATGTCGGTTTTACCAGTCTCACCGTTAAGGAGGTTATCCTTACGCAAAAGGACTTTGAACGTGACCTGGGCACACTGAAACTGAGCAGCGAACAGAACAACCTGAGTGAAGTGACCATTACAGCCGAAAAACCTGTGATAGAGTTTGCTGCCGATAAGATCACCTATAACGTAGATAAATCTATTCTGGCCGAAGGAAGCACTGCAACAGACATTCTAAAAAATGTACCCATGGTACAGGTGGATATTGATGGTAAAGCTACTATCGCAGGGAAGCGGTCGACCAGGATATTTATTGATGGTAAACCATCAGATTATATGACTTCCAATATCTCCGACCTTTTGAATGTTCTGCCATCCGATGCGATTGAGAAGATTGAAGTCATGACCAATCCGCCGGCCAAATATTCCGGCGATGGCGAAGGAATCATCAACATTGTCATGAAAAAAGGTTTTGCAATTGGCTTTAATGGTAATGCAGGTATCACGGCTGGTTTACAAGGTAACACCAATACAAACACCAACGCTTCCTACCGTAGCAAAAACTACTCGCTAACCGGTAGTGCAGCTTACAGAACTAATATTGGCAGAAGCACGTCTCACTCCTATAGGGAAAACTTCGACCTGGTTAAAGACACCACCTTTTACTACGACAATTACGGCCGCAACAGAAGCAATAGTAATGGAGGGAATTTTAGAGGAGGCCTGGATTGGGACATTACCCCCCAGCAGAACCTTCGCGTAAGCACCAATTTCAACACCAACAACAGTCATAATAACGCCGGTACTGATTTTAATTTCTTAAGTGAAGAACTTGCCTTAAAACGGGTACGTAACCAACTGAGTACGAGCAACGGAAGCAGTCATAATGTAGTGTTTAATGCTGATTATAGTCTGAAGGGAAAAGAAAGCGGTGACAAGCTAACTATTGGGTTGACTTATAACAATAGCGCCAATGATAATTTAAGGTTACTGGATCAGCATTACACTTTACCAACTACGCTTAAGCCGTCGCTACGTGAAAATACCGATGCTGTAGGCAACAATGGCCTTAACTTTAACCTGGATTACGACAGGCCCGTTTTTAATAAACGAGATCAGTTTGAGGCAGGCATCTTATACAATCAGCGCAAGAACGACAACGACATGCTGGTTAGGGATTTTAATTTCGCCACACAAGAATATGTAATTGCGGAGAAGCTAAGTAACCGATTCCTCTACAATGAGCGGATCATTGCCGGATACACCTCATACAACTACAAAGGGAAAAGCATTGGCGTTAAAGCAGGCATCAGGGCAGAGTTAACAGATGTAGATTTCGACTTGTCGACCGGCGACAGCTACAACATCAAGCCTTACCTAAGCTTATTCCCCAATATTTCGATCAATCATTTTTTTAAGAAAAGATACAATATCGGCGCCACCTACAGTGTCCGCGTAAACAGACCAAGAGAAAATGCTTTAAATCCGCAGATCAATAACAACGACACGCTAAATGTCTCATTTGGTAATCCAGGGCTTGTTCCTGCCTATACCCATCAGATGGACATCAGCTTTGGTGCATTCGGCGAAAAATGGTCTTTCACCCCTCGTTTATCTTACTCTACCAGTAGCGGCGTGATTGAACGTTATCGTTCAGTAAATGTTGTAAACGGAGTTGCGACTTCCGAGACCACCTATTTCAATGTTGGCTCGAATGATATTTTCGGAATAGTATTGATTGGAAACTACCGACCAAGCAAAAAGCTGTCGGCCAACGTCAATTTTACGCTCACACAGAGCAAATATACCTCCTCATTAAACAGTGCACTAAACAGAGATGGGTTGAGCATACGTAGTGCACTAGGCCTATCCATGCAATTGCCGCTTAGAACCGCTTTCGAAACCAATATAAACTACGCGAATAATGCGAATGCGCAGGGCCGCACCAAAGGATCTATAACGAGTAGTATGGCCGCGAGAAAGGCTTTCCTAAAAAACAGGCTGAGCGCCAGGATAACCATTTCCGATCCTTTTGGCAGTCGCAATAACACCCTGTTTAGTGAAGGAATTAACTTCCGTCTGCAAAGCTACTCGACCAGTAATACCAGTAATGTTACCATGAGTTTGAATTACCGCTTTACGAAAATTAAAAAAGTTCCAACACCGCCTAAAGCCAATTAGCTCTGCTGAAATCAGAAATTCGTATATTGCGGGCATGGAAGAGCATAATCCCTGGATAACGATCGAAAGCCATAAAATCTACGAAAACAACTGGATTGGGTTAACTGAACACAATGTGATCAACCCTTCAGGCGGCAAAGGCATATATGGTGAGGTCCATTTTAAAAACTATGCCATTGGCATCATGGTACTGGATGAAAACCACAACACCTGGCTCGTTGGTCAGTATCGCTTTCCTTTAAAAGCATACAGCTGGGAAATTCCAGAAGGCGGAGGTCCACTTGAATCAGATCCTTTGGAGAGTGCACAGCGTGAACTGCTGGAAGAAACCGGGCTTACTGCAATTGAATGGATAGAAATACAGCGCATGCATCTGTCTAACTCTGTAAGTAATGAGCTTGGCATCATTTACATGGCAAGAGCATTAACCCATGGGGAATCCTCGCCTGAAGAAACAGAAGAGTTGGTGGTACGTAAACTCCCTTTTGATGAAGCCTATCAGATGGTAGTCAATGGAGAAATTACCGACAGCATGAGCGTTGCCGCCATTTTAAAAACCAAAATATTAATCCTGGAAGGTCATTTATAATTTTTCATCCACGCACAGTAAACTATGAACAAGTTCTTTGGATATATATTCAGTCCATTATTTTACATCTCCTTTGGGTTATCTCTCGTTATCTTCCATCCTATACAATGGATCTGTTACAAGTTTTTCGGATACAAGGCACATAAGGCATCCGTAGATGCGCTTAATTTCTTCTTAACCTATTCTGATTTGTTGCTGGGCAGTTCTATTACTTTTGTAAATGATCAGAATCTGCCATCCGACCAACCCATCATCTTTGTAGCCAATCACCAGAGTATGTATGATATTCCGGGTTTGATCTGGTTCCTTAGAAAATATCACGTAAAGTTCATTTCCAAAATTGAGTTGACCAAAGGTATTCCCTCTATTTCCTTTAATTTGAAATACGGAGGTGGCGCAAATATAAACCGTAAAGACAGCAAACAGGCCGTTTCTGAGCTGATAAAGCTTGGACGCAGAATGAAAGAGCATAACTGGTCGGCCATGATATTTGCTGAAGGCACACGTGCTAAAGACGGCCAAATAAAGCCCTTCCAGGTGGGCGGTATCGCAACCATGTTAAAAATCATTCCCAATGCATTGATTGTGCCTGTAGCTATTGAAAACTCATGGAAACTTGTACAGTACGGCGCTTACCCTTTAAGCTTCGGCGAGAAGTTAAAGTGGACGGTTTTGTCGCCAATCGACCCGGCAAATAAAAACCCGGAAGAGATTGTACTTGAAGTCGAAAATGCAATAAGAGTAAAGTTAAACCAGGTTAAACCGGCTTAATCAAATATTCTTATTGTCAATATGTCTAAAAAATTCATCCCTATAGGTATCTCCTATCGGGATAATTTTACCGCATATAGATATCCTGCTACGTTCGATGCTTTCAATTTTATCTAGCGCAATGATGTACGACTTATGAACTCTGATGAACTGCCCCTTAGGTAAGGTTTCTTCCATCTTTTTCATATTCTGCAAAGTAATTACCCGCTCTGTTTTAGTAAAGATGGATATATAGTCTTTAAGTCCTTCAATGTAAAGGATATCATCCAGTTCTATCCTTTGAATTTTATGCTCTGTTTTTACAAAAATGAAGTCTTGTATAGGGTTAACCGGTTGCGGAGCGGGTGCAGCGGCCATTAAAGGCTGTATAGTGGACGCCCCTGAACTGCCACCTTTCAATTGGTTATGCACCTTTTCTACAGCCTTATAAAAGCGGTCGAATGCAATGGGCTTTAGTAAATAATCGGAAACATTCAGATCGTAACTTTCCAATGCATACTGAGAATAGGCAGTGGTTAATATATAGCTGGCTTTTCCGTTGGCAATCTTTAAGAACTGTATTCCTGTAAGTTCCGGCATCTGAATGTCCAGAAACACCAGATCAATCCCACCCGCCTGCACCATTTGCAATGCTTCGATGGCATTTTCGGTACGCTTAACGAGTTCAAGGAATGGCACTTTGGAGACGTAATCCTCTATGATATCGAGTGCGAGAGGTTCATCATCAACAGCTATACATTTTAACTTTATCATAGGTCTAGCATTAGTTCAGTAGTATAATGAGTTGCCGAATTTACGATATTTAATTTATACCGGTCGGGATAAAGCAATTGCAAGCGACGCTCCACATTATTAAGCCCTACGCCACCCATTGCATCTTTATTATATTTACTCTTTTTATTGGTTACACTAAAGTTTATTATTTTCTGGTTGGCAATGATATTGATCCTGATGGGATCTTTCGGATCATTGGCCACCCCGTGCTTAAATGCATTTTCAACAAAAGAGATCAGAATCAAGGGCACCACCTGCTGGTCGTCTATCTCGCCATGCAAGGTAAACTCAACAGCAGCCCCATCCTTAAACCTTAGCTTCTGCAGCTCAATATAGCTTTGTACATAAGTGATCTCTTTGCGCAATGATACCCAGCTATCATTGCTTTCATAGATCATATAACGCATAATCTCCGAGAGTTTCAAAATGGCATCAGGTGTTTTATCCGATTTTTGATAGGCTAGTGAGTAAATATTGTTTAAAGAATTGAACAGAAAATGAGGATTTAACTGCGATTTTAAAAACTGCAACTCCATATCCCTTTTCTCGCTCACCAGGTCGCGCTGTATCCTTTCACTGCCCGACCAGTCTATAGCAAACTTTAAAAGCGCACTTACCACTATAAAAAAGCCCGAAACGAAAATAGCAAAAACGACATACTTGGTCAGCTCCACATATGCGATCTTTCCGGTCTCTTCGCTAAAATAAGTTAAGAAGAAATCTCTGTTTAAGCTGGCTACTATCGTTTTTATGACCACCATAATAGCGATGAGCATAAAAATAGAAGCCATGTAAAGCCCGTATCGCTTTTTTTGCTTCACCAGTATTGGAATCAACAGGAAATAGTTGATGTAAAAAATGGAAAGGTTGATAATGGCGAAATAACCAAACTTTACCATCACTTCGTATGTGGAAGGCTTTTGTCCTGCACTAAATGTATCCCAAAGCAATACGATTAATATAAGCAGCCAAAAAAAGAGGTGTACAGCTAAAGGGCCTTTGTTTTTCATCAATATAAACTAAAATGTCATCCATCAAATTACACAAATCTAATTATTTTAGCAGGCAGACTTTCGACAAACTGGCATTTTTCTTCTACGAAATCCCGAATTAGCTTGGTTTAGGGTAAGACTACCTGAATTAACCGTTTATCTAGGATAATATCCCCTTGGTCTAAAACATTTTAGCAGCCTGTTTTTATTTGTTCTATTTGTTTCATCAAAAAGAAACAATTCACCAACTTATGAAAAGGTTAGCAAATACATCGCCATTTTTACTACTGCTGGTTCCGGTATTCATCGTTATACTATTGACATTTGTTACAGCTGGCTCTGATCAGCAAAATGACAATATGGCTTCAAAAGCTCCAGCGATGAAGAATACTTTTACCAAAGTAGTAAATTCATTTTCCAGGTAACATTTACCTCAGCAAATGGCTGTTCCTTACTCCTGGCTTCCGGCCAGTGGTAATCAGCATATAAATTTCAGTTTAGTTAATAATACAAAAATGGCGGTGGATACCGCCATTTTTGTTGTTAATACCCACATCCACCCTGTTTTTAATATCCTCCCAAAAAGCTTCTCAATAAAAAAGTGCTAAATATTTTGAAAACTAAAATATTAGTTATAACTTCATACTAAGATTTTAGTTATACTGCCAAGTGCGCACGAAACGGAATAACAAATCATTATCAACGTCTGATCGAAATTTAATATGGAACTAAAAGATCTAACCAAGGCTGAAGAACAAATCATGCAAATCATCTGGCAAATAGAAAAGGGGTTTGTGAAAGAAGTGATGGACTTTTTACCAGAGCCAAAACCAGCTTATAATACGGTTTCGACCATCATCCGTATTCTCGAGACCAAAGGTTTCGTAGGCCACGAAGCTTTTGGCAAATCACATCAATACTTTCCCCTCATCAGTAAAGATGATTACAAGCGACATGCTACAGAAAAGCTATTAGATGGCTACTTCGAGAACTCAGTAGAGAGCATGTTCTCCTTCTTTGTTAAAGAAGAGAAGTTAGACCTGAGTGATGTGGATGAAATCCTTAAGATGATTAACAAAATTAAAAACAGACCAAGATGAGTTGGGCACATTACATCCTGCAAGTCAACATTTACCTCCTGGTATTTTATGGCTTCTATAAGTTATTGTTAGACAATGAAACTTATTTCACCCTGAATCGCATCTATCTGCTCTTAGCCGGTCTTTGCTCACTGGCCATTCCCTTTTTACGGTTCGAATGGTTTACCGAACAAGAAGCCACGCAGCCTTTATATGCAGGTGCCGAACAGTTAAACGACCTGATGACCCAGGTTATGATAGGCGACGCCCCTACCGACAGATTTAGTGCAGGCAATGTCGTTGTATTCATTTACCTCCTGGGTGTATTATTCTTCCTCGGAAAGTTCATCTGGCAGCTATTTTCGGTTGTCCGACGATTAGAAAGAACCCACAAAGGCGCTGCATTCTCCTTTTTTAGACAAAAAAGGGTGGACAGCAATTTGCCTCAGCAGCCAACCATTCATAAACACGAAGAGGTCCACATACAACAATTTCATACCTTGGATATACTCCTATTTGAAGTACTGGCCATATTTACCTGGTTCAATCCCATCATTTATGGCTATAAAAACTCGATAAAATACATCCACGAATATCTGGCAGATGAAGCAGCAGCGAAGATTCAGGGCGACAAAGAACAATATGCCTTATTGCTCCTCAGCACAACTTTTGGTGTGCCTGCAAATACTTTAACAAACAGTTTTTTCAATAAATCACTCATCAAAAAAAGAATTTTTATGTTGCACAAACCAAGATCAAGAAAAGCAGCCATCTTGAAGTATGGCCTGTTTGTTCCGCTATTTGCCATCGCATTAACGATGTCGTCAGCCACCATCAGAAACAATAAAAATATCAAGGAAATCGCTGATGAAATCCCTTTAAACAATCCTTTGGAAGTGGTTAAGGAAGTAGTGCAGGAGTCAATGAACACACCAGTTACAAAGCAAGCTTTAAAAAAGGCCAGCGTTACGGCGCAAACAACAGGCATAGTTGAAGCTGGTTGGGAAGACTTTTACAGATATGCAAAAAAATCCATTAGATATCCTGCAGCAGCCCACGACGCCAAGCTACAAGGAAATACCATAATTAAGTTTAAAGTGATTGATGGTTTGGTAGATAACACAGCGATTGTCACCAAATTAGGCGGCGGTTGTGATGCTGAGGTAATGAGAGTAATTGTTAGCTATCAAAACTATAAGGATATTAAAGACGGCGAATATACATTAATGGTTACTTTTTTACTTAGTGAAACGGATACGCCTAAAAGGAACGAGAATTTTCCCACAGTAAAAGGTTATAAAGCATTGAATAACATTGTCATAATGGGTTATGGAGGAAATCCAACAGTAGCTAACGGCACAAACGATGAAACAAAAGTCTATGACTTTGTTTCCATAGATAAACAACCTGGCTTTGAAGGTGGGATGCAAAATTTTTATTCCTATTTGCAAAAAAGCGTAAAATATCCTATTGAGGCGCAAAAGAATAATGTTCAAGGCAAAGTATTCCTTTCTTTTGTTGTTGAAGTTGATGGTGATCTAAGCAATATTAAAGTTGAAAGAAGCTTAGGTTCTGGCACAGATGAAGAAGCCGTAAGAGTATTAGCTGAATCACCAAAATGGGTTCCGGGGATGCAGAATGGCAAAGCAGTACGTGTAAAATACAATATCCCAATCACCTTCAGCTTAAGCAAGCCCGGAACACCCCAAGGCCCTAGTCAGGGAAACTTAGGTATCCGCTTTATGGACGAAAATGGGAAAATAAAAACTGCCGACGGCACCACAGCAAATCAACCACTTTATGTAATAGACGGAAAAATAATGGAAAATCAGGGTATCTCGGATATAAAACCAAATGACATTGAATCTATCACTGTACTTAAAGATGCCGGTGCTACAGCGATATACGGTGCAAAAGGAGCCAATGGCGTAATCATTATCACAACAAAGGCAGGAAAAGGAACTGAAAAAGCTGCTGAGACAAAAGAGAAAAAGTAGCAATAACCATAAATCCTAAAAGCAAAGAAACCCGACCTATTTGGCCGGGTTTCTTCGTGTAATACCTTGTCTCGAGCTATAAAACTATTAAATATCTTCCTCAGATACAAATTTTGCAGAATAAAAATCTCTATTCATACGTGCAATATTCTCTAAAGAAATTCCTTTAGGGCATTCAGCTTCACAAGCTCCGGTATTGGTACAGTTACCAAATCCTTCAGCATCCATCTGAGCAACCATACTTTGTACCCTGCGGTAACGTTCTGGCTGTCCTTGAGGCAATTGTGCCAACTGAGAGATTTTTGCAGACACGAATAGCATGGCCGAAGCATTTTTACAGGTAGCCACACAAGCACCACATC
Organism: Pedobacter nyackensis; assembly: GCF_900176505.1. Lineage (GTDB taxonomy): Bacteria > Bacteroidota > Bacteroidia > Sphingobacteriales > Sphingobacteriaceae > Pedobacter > Pedobacter nyackensis. Next base: position 535,920 of record NZ_FWYB01000002.1, read on the forward strand.
CAATACAAGCAGCAGCTTCGAAAGCTGAATCAGCCTGTACCTTTGGAATTGGAAGGTTGTTAGCGTCCTGTGCATTCCCTGTATTTACAGAAATAAAGCCTCCTGCAGCAATAACTCTATCAAATGCAGATCTATCTACAGTTAAATCTTTAATTACCGGAAAAGCCTTTGCTCTCCATGGTTCAACAACGATGGTATCACCATCTTTAAATGAACGCATGTGCAACTGGCAAGTTGTAATTCCGTCTTTTGGTCCGTGAGGTCTGCCATCGATAAACATAGAGCAGGCACCACAGATACCCTCCCTACAGTCGTGATCGAACACAACAGGCTCGTCGCCCTTAGAAATTAAGTCTTCGTTCAATACGTCAAACATTTCTAAGAAGGACATATCAGGAGAGATCCCTGATAGTTTATAATCAACCAAATTACCTTTGGCTTTGGTATTTTTTTGACGCCAGATTTTCAGCGTTAAATTCATATTTCCTGTACTCATGATATTGAGATTTTAGTACTTAGCTATTATTTATAACTTCTTTGTGCGACCTTAATGTTTTCAAATTTCAGCTCTTCTTTATGCAGCTCAAATTTCACACCTTCTTTGTATTCCCATGCTGCTACGTATGCATAGTTTTCGTCATCACGCATTGCTTCACCTTCCTCAGTTTGGTATTCCTCTCTGAAGTGACCACCGCAAGACTCATTTCTATTCAATGCATCCATACACATCAATTCGCCAAGTTCTATAAAGTCGGCCACACGACCAGCTTTTTCCAGCTCAGGATTAAACTCATTCGCTTCTCCTGGTACACGAACATCGCTCCAGAACTCTCTTCGCAGTTCCTGAATTTCAGCAATTGCCTCAGTTAAGCCTTTAGCATTACGTGCCATTCCGCATTTCTCCCACATGATCTTTCCTAATTTCTTATGGAAATGATCAACTGATTTTGTTCCTTTAATCGCGAAGAACTTATCAATGATTGATCTGGCACTAGCTTCAGCCTCTGCAAATGCAGGGTGATCCTGAGGAATTGGTTTTGTAGACAATTCTTTAGATAAGTAAGCACCAATAGTGTAAGGAATTACAAAATAACCATCAGCTAAACCTTGCATCAATGCAGAAGCACCTAAACGGTTAGCACCATGGTCAGAGAAGTTAGCCTCTCCCAAAGCGTATAAGCCCGGTACAGTTGTCATCAAGTTATAATCTACCCATAAACCACCCATGGTATAGTGAACCGCAGGATAGATACGCATTGGCAATTCATAAGGATCTTCTCCAGTGATTTGTGCGTACATATCAAACAGGTTACCATATTTTTCCTTGATCACCTCACGGCCTAAACGCATGCAGGTTTCTTTATCAGGATTATGGATGTTCTGTACATTGGCTTCAATACGACCGTAACGCTCAGTATTGGCTTTAAAATCAAGATAAACCGCTAATTTAGAGTTACCAACTCCGTAACCTGCATCACAACGCTCTTTTGCGGCACGAGAAGCCACATCGCGAGGTACAAGGTTACCGAAAGCAGGATACCTGCGCTCTAAATAATAATCTCTTTCATCCTCAGGGATCTCCGAAGCCTTACGCGTATCATCTTTCTTTTTAGGAACCCAAATACGTCCGTCGTTACGTAACGACTCAGACATCAGGGTTAATTTAGATTGGTGATCGCCGGAAACCGGGATACAAGTAGGGTGAATTTGTGTATAACAAGGGTTACCAAAGAAAGCTCCTTTTTTATGTGCTTTCCATGCTGCTGTTACGTTACTACCCATTGCATTTGTAGAAAGGTAAAATACGTTTCCGTACCCCCCACTGCAAAGCAATACGGCATGTCCTGAATGACGTTCCAATTCACCGGTAAGCAAGTTACGGGCAATGATACCACGTGCTTTACCTTCCACTGTTACAACCTCAAGCATTTCATGACGGGTGAACATTTCAACTTTACCCATACCTACCTGACGCTCCAAAGCGCTATAAGCGCCTAAAAGCAATTGCTGACCGGTTTGACCCGCAGCGTAGAATGTACGTTGAACTTGTGTACCACCAAAAGAACGGTTGTCTAACAAACCTCCGTACTCTCTGGCCAAAGGCACACCTTGTGCCACACACTGATCTATAATGTTTGCACTTACTTCAGCCAAACGGTGTACGTTAGCTTCACGTGCGCGGTAATCACCACCTTTTATGGTATCATAAAATAAACGATAAGTACTATCGCCATCATTCTGATAATTTTTTGCTGCATTGATACCACCCTGAGCCGCGATAGAGTGCGCTCTTCTAGGTGAATCCTGGAAACAAAAACATTTAACCTTATAACCCATTTCAGCAAGGGTTGCTGCTGCCGAAGCACCTGCCAGCCCAGAACCGACTACGATGATTTCTATGCTTCTTTTATTGGCCGGATTAACCAATGGCATAGAAGAACGTAATTTAGTCCATTTCTCTGTTAACTCTCCTTCAGGTATATGAGCATTTATTTCTGCCATGTTGTTTAAACTTTAAGATCTAAAATTATTTAATAAGGCCCAGGTACATTGCAATTGGCATAGAAGCAAACAGCAAAGAAATGATAATTGAATACCACACGCCAAGAGATTTAATTAGTGGTGTATACTTCTTGTGGTTCCAGCCTAAAGTTTGAAATGCTGAAGAGAAACCATGCAATAAGTGATAAGCCAATGAAACCATCGCCAATACGTAAAGTATAACCAGCAATGGATCTTTAAAGGTTTCAACCATCACTGCAAATAAGTCGTGATTACCATTTGCATCTGTTGTAGGGATACCTGTAAAACGAGACATTACCCAGAACTTGTTGATGTGGACGATTAAGAAGATCAAAAGCAAAGTACCCAATAAACCCATTGAACGGGAATACCACTTGCTATTTGCAGCCCCATTGGTAACCGCATATTTAACCGGACGTGCTGCCTGGTTTTGAAATACCAACCTGAAACCCTGGATAATATGCGCAAGTAAGCCTGCGAATAAAACGATTTCCATAGCCCTGATTAACCAGTTAGTACCCATAAAATGTGCACCCATGTTAAAAGTTAACCCGCCGTCATTCACAAATATCAACGCATTGATAAAACAGTGCACTAAGAGAAATGAAATGAGAAACAGGCCCGTAATGCCCATTATTAATTTTTTTCCTATTGATGAGGAAAAAGCGTTTCCGAAACTTGCCATTAGATTGTTTTTTTTTATTTCTGTTATGTGCAAAAGTATTTAATAAAAGAATTAATCGGTTAATTCAATCCATAAATAAGCTATTTAGAAACATTCTAAGATTACAATATTATGATAAATCTCTAAGGGGGTTGCAAAAATGAAAAAAGGCCAGTGTCACGATGACACTGGCCTTTTTATAAATTTTATTTAAAGCTTAGAACGAGTAAGTAAATTTACCTTCCTCATTTATACCTGAAATGGTAGTCATACCGTTTCTCGACTGTGGCAATGCAGCTTCAACATCTTTGGCACTGTTTACCGGTCTGCCATTCACAGCGGTAACCAATAAACCTTTAGAAATTTCTAAAGAATCGAAGATCTTGCCTTGCTGAACACCCGTTACAACCACACCACTTCTTACACCATACTTACCTTTAAGTTCTGCTGAAGCTGGAGCAAACGAAGCGCCTAACTTTTCTATACTGGCACCTTTGTTTACTTTTGCCACTGCATTTGGCTGCACTGTAGCTCCCTCACCTTTCAAAGTCACCTGCGCATCTTTCATCTGCCCATTTCTTAAATAAGTAAGCTGTACTTTGTCGCCAGGACTTAAACGGCCTATTTTCTCTTGCAAATCAGGAGAGTCATAAATGATATTTCCTTCAACTTTTTTAATGATATCACCCTTCTGAATACCTGCTGCTGCTGCACCACTACCAGGAAGCACTTCATTAACATACAAGCCTGAATTATCTTGTATATTTAGTTTTTCTGCAACATCCGCATCAAGTGCAGAGAAAGTTACACCGATATAACCACGTTTAACCGTTCCAAATTTTCTAAAATCATCCAATATTTTTTTAGCCAGGTTAACTGGAATAGCAAATCCATAACCTACGTTAGTACCTGTTTGAGAAGCAATCGCCGCGTTGATACCAATCAACTCACCATTAGCATTTACCAATGCACCACCACTGTTACCTGGATTTATCGCCGCATCTGTCTGTATATAAGACTCAATACTGGTATTTGCTGCACGTGCAGGCATTTTTCCTGTTCTTTGATACTCTTCAAAGTCTTCTTGCGAAGGCTGTTGCTGATCTCTGGCCAGGATACCTATATTACGTGCTTTTGCACTCACAATACCCGCGGTAACGGTAGTCTGCAAATCAAGCGGGAAACCTACTGCCAATACCCACTCACCAATCTGAACATTATCAGAGTTACCCATTTTCACCACCGGCAAATCAGTTGCTTCAACTTTAATCAAAGCCAAATCCGTATTCGGATCTTTACCAATCACTTTTGCACTTACTTTACGTCTGTCAGATAAGATCACTTCAATTTTATCTGCGTTATCTACAACGTGGTTATTCGTTACGATATAACCATCAGGGGTTAAAATCACGCCAGAACCTGATGCTGCTCTTGGAGCACGTTGCATCCTGCGACCACCGCCACCAAAAAAATCTTCAAACATGTCCATTGGAGATGACTGACGACCTCTAGTTGCGCTTTCCCCACCACCTGTATATGATGTTTTAATATGAACTACTGCTGGCGATACTGCCGCAGCAGCTTCCACGAAATCCACAGCTCCCGCTGAAGAGATTTTTGGGTTATTCGCAAAAATTACCTTTTGCTGATCGGCAAATGACAGTAATCCGTCATTTTTCGGCTCTAACAATTTATAGCCACCAATTGCAGCTGCACCACCTATAAATGCAGCCAACGCTATTAATCCTATCCTTTTCATTTATATATTAGTTTAAATTTATTTTACTTATCTAGCTACCTGCTATTTTCTTTCACTGATATGTTCAAATTTAATACCATATCAACGATATTTGCATCTGTAGTAAGTCACGAATACTGTTAAAAAATGTTAAATGACTAAGCTCATTAAAAAACTATGAAAATTCACTTCTCTAAATACCAGGGCGCCGGAAACGATTTTATCTTGATAGACAACCGCGATCTTTCTTTTAAAGATACGGACAAAAACACAGTTTTTCAACTGTGCCACAGGCGTTTCGGAATTGGAGCCGACGGATTGATGCTGTTACAAAATCACCCTGATTATGATTTTGAAATGCTGTATTTTAATGCTGATGGAAATCTGGGCAGTATGTGTGGCAATGGGGGGAGATGTATTGTCGCCTTTGCCAAACACCTGGGCATTATCAACCAAGAGACTGACTTTCTGGCCGTTGACGGTCCACATTATGCCAAAATTTCTGAAAAAGGGGACTGGGTAGACCTACAAATGATCGACATAGATACCATTAACAAAGACGGAGAGGCCTTTGTATTGAACACAGGTTCGCCACACTATGTTGCTCAAATGAATGGACTAGAGGATTATGATGTTTTCCATCATGGAAAAACCATCAGGAATAACGACACTTATAAAAAAGAAGGCATTAACGTCAATTTTGTAGAAGATAAAGGCGATCATCTCTTTGTACGCACTTTTGAACGTGGCGTTGAAGATGAAACCTATGCATGCGGTACAGGGGTTACTGCTGTAGCCCTATCCATGGCGCAACATAAAAACCAAACCGGACACATAAAAACCCCGGTAAAAGTATTAGGTGGCGATTTAAGCATTGAGTTCGATTACGATGGCAAGCAATTTACCCATGTATTCTTATGCGGCCCCGCACAAAAGGTTTTTGAAGGAGAGGTAACCATTTAGGTTAGCCCCAACCTTTAATCTCTTTCGGCCAGATGCGCTGCCACACCGATCTTAATTTCGCCAAATGAATAATCCCTGCCTAAACGCTCCCTTATAGGATTCATCTGCAGGGTTTTTAATTCCTTTATGGCGTCAAGAATCTTGCTCAGTTTTTTAGCGCCAATAATATCTTTGGCCGAAATCTCTTGCTGCGCTACATAATGTGCCAAATGCCCTTCAATCGTTCCAACCACCATTTTGCGTTCCTCCGCAATTTCCTGAATGGTCTTCCCTTCTTTAAGCAGCGTTAACGACAGTTCTTTGGTATCTACCTTAGGCTCCTTCTCTTTCTTTGGTGCTTTCGCTTTAGCAGCTGTCCCGGATTTAGTGGCTTTACCCTTTTTCTCCGTAAAATCAAGCTTACCCGGCATCGCAAATACGGTCTCCATCTGTGCAGCCCTTTCTGCCTGACTCAACAAGGCATTTACATCCTTCTTGGTGAACTCTTTCCCGCTAATGGTGGCACTCAGTAAAGCGGTAGCCTTGCGGATTTTCTTCACTTGTTCATAGAATAAGGCTTCCATTTCCAGTAACTCGGTTAAAAAGGCAATCACCTGCTTATCCTGTTTTACCAGTTCCATACGCTCAAATATCCTTCTAGAGAACCCCGAAAGCAAGGGATTAAAATAATTCTCGGCAGCAGTTGCCCTGTCGAGCAGGGTCTGTAAGCCTGCTTCAGATTTATCCTCATACAACCTCCTAATCTGCGCTAAAAACTTATTGGCATTTCCCTTTACTTCACTCAGATCTTTTAACAGCTGCGCAGCCCATTTTACATGCTTTTGCTTGGCCGATTTATTAATATCCTTTGTATAAGAATGCACGTGTTCGTATACATAATTATCAAGGGGAGTTAAGTCAAAACACTGAAGCAGGTAAGACCTCAAAAAAGTTTCCGTTTCATGTTGAATCCTACCTTCCAGCGCTGATGGGTCCTGTTTATTCTTGGAGAAAAACGTTACGTTCTGATCCTGCCTGATGCCGGAGCCCGAAATAAGGGAGGTCAGTACCAACCCATCTAAAGATCTTAACCTGGATAGTGCCACGTAGATTTGTCCGGGCGCAAAAGCATTGCCAATATCTATAATCGCCTTATCAAATGTTAAACCCTGACTTTTATGCACCGTAATGGCCCAGGCCAATTTAAGTGGATACTGCGTAAAAGTACCGATCAGTTCTTCTTTGATCTCACCTGTTACTTTATCCGTAGTATACCTGATGTTCTCCCACTTATATTTTTCCAGTACAATCTTTTCATTGTTACCTTCAGTCTGCACTTCAATCATATCCGGTTTAAGCGCAACAACAGTTGCAATTTTACCATTAAAGAAGCGCTGTTCGCCTGTAGGGTCGTTCTTAATGAACATCACCTGAGCGCCTATTTTAAGCTCCAGGATATGCTCTGCCGGGTAGGCATATTCGCTGAACTCATTCTCAACCTTAGCCATATACAGATAAGCGACATCCTTAAGCTCTTCCAGGCGCTGCTTATTCAAGGTATCCGCTTTATTGTTATGCGTAGTCAGCGTAATATATTTCTCATTTAAGGAAGGCTTAAAATCAGCCTGATAATATTTTTCCAACAAAGCCACATCCTCAGCTGTCACCTCATTGTTCCTTAAATTATTCAACAGATTAATGAACACATTATCTGCTTGTCGGTATATCTTCTCCAGCTCTATATAAACTGGTGGCTCATGGTGTAATGCATGCGCATCGAAAAAATAAGCACTATTATAAAACTGAGCAAGCATGGTCCACTCATTAGATTTCACTACCGGGGGTAGCTGGTGCAAATCGCCGATGAACAAAACCTGCACACCGCCGAAGCTTGCTGTATTGTTTCTTCTAATGTACCGCAGCACCATATCAATAGCATCCAGCAGATCCGCACGAAGCATACTGACCTCATCAATAATCAACAATTCCATATCCATCAACACTTTACGCTTGGCAGCAGTCATGTTTAAATGGCGCACAATTGACTTAGGTGTATTGTATTGCTGATTGTAATGGTCGCCATCAGCAGCAGGCTGCTTAGGCAAATAAGCCCCAAAGGGAAGCTGAAATAAAGAGTGAATGGTTACCCCGTTTGCATTGATGGCAGCAATACCTGTTGGCGCAGCAATTACAGCCTTTTTATGCGTCAGGTCTATTAAACGCCTAAGAAAAGTAGTTTTACCCGTACCCGCTTTTCCGGTAAGGAAAATATGTTTAGAGGTATAGTTTACAAATCTGGCCGCAAGCTCAGCGGGGTTAGCAGTTTCTGAATTCAGCATACTGCAAAGCTAACAAGAATTGACTACTTTACCCCAATTAGCAGGTAACCATTGTAATTTAGGAACCTGTAAAACTCTTCCAGATCACTTGTATTATCAGAAGTATTGAGTGATAACAACACCAGTTTCACCTCGTAGTTGCCCAGATTTCGCGTTAAGGAAAGGGAGTCCTGAGGCAGAAAATAAGCTCGTCCCCCATTAGGTCGCGCTTTTAATTTACCCTGTTTAAATTGCTCAACTGCGGCTATCGCCAACTTCTGCAGATCAAATTCACCCTGCCATACTCCGATCTTTACCCTGAGCTTTCCGGTTTGACTTTCCTTTTCCACAAAAACAGGCAGGTTATTTATTTTCAAAGTCTGCTGCTGAGTATAATTTTCAATAGGAATGAAATAATCATAGCCCTTAACAGATACCAGATTCTCCTCCAAAGGCATAAAATTGAGGTTATCCATAAAACTACGACGCTCCCTTTTTAGCTGAAGTAAAGCATAGGCTGTATCCGTTTTACTGCTTTTAATGGAATAGCGGGATTGAGTCGTGTCCTTTTGCTCAATTTTATCCTCCAGCGCAGTTAGATTCACCTTGGTAAAAGGCTGCAGAGCACTTAAACCATGTCGATCTACCAAATAATCGACCACCTCTCCACGCTGTTCAATGTCCTTTTCTTTAGTAGAAGCCATCAACTTTTTTAACCTGGCTATTTGCGAATACTTAGACACAGAAAATGCACTTTGTGGTCCGTAAGTCGCCAACAATGCAAGCACACATAAACTAACCGGAATAATTTTGATGTTTTGTCTTTTACTAAACAGAAAATAGGCAGTAATTAAGGTCAGCCAGCCCGCCAATATAATAAGGATGTATCTGGACTCAGTAATACCATAATTGCCTACTCTTTTCCAAACCGCAAGTAATAACAGCAGCACTAATGGAATCATCATCACATAAAAGAACCTGGAGAAAAACTTCATCCAGCCGTTTCCTTCTTTTTCCTTGATGGGATAAACGAGCAATAAAGAAAGAATCCCAAAAACGGCATAACCTAATATAAGCATGGAGACAAGCCCTTTAGGCAGTTCCCAATTGATGATGATTTTAGCTTCATACACCAATAAAATCACCAGATAGATAGACATTAGAGGGATCAGTACATACTGGGTAAATATTTTAAGCCCTTTAGGATAACTTTCATCCTTATCCAGTGCTTCAAAATTGTCAGGTATACCTGCAAGAAAAAAGATGGTCATAAACCCTGCCGTCACCACTGAAAACAAACGCATATAGGTTTCCCAGCCAATCTTCACATTAAATAAGCCATCAATAGCAAGAAGCGCTACTGCCAGCCCGACAAAAAGTACTCCAGCGTACAATCCGGAAGTAAGAAATCTTAAAAACAAGGATTTATTATACTGCCAGAAACCGTTAACACTTCCCTTATTTATAAATGGAGCAAAGGCTACAAGCAAATGAAAAGCGAAAGCAAGTAGTGCGATCCGGTAAACATCCGCCAGATAAAAAGTTGGATTTAACACGAAATACAAGGCAGTACAGATCAGTACCGCTATTAGTCGCAATCCCCATCTTTTCGCATTTTTTAGTTGATTTGCTTCGGCATACAAATCTGCGGTGAGCAACAAGGTCAAAGCCAGGTTACATACCGCAATAAATAGAACCAGGTGTTCTTCGGCTTTCCTATTGGTATCAACAAGGATACAACATGCCACAGTAGCTGCTACTGCCACCAGAACCTGCAAAGGAAAACGAGAAACAACCTTAAGGAAGCTTAACCATAACGAATGTAGAGAAGGAAGTTTGAGTTTCATAGAGACAATTTAATCGTGTTAATTGCTTTTATAAAAGTAAACAATAATTAGGTTAATTTATTTTCCCACTTCTTTAACAAATTTTAACAATATGAGTCATATGTTCATAGAATTTTAAATTATAGCTTTATCCCAGCAAAATCCCCATAATGAAACTGACTTATTTAGCCCTCTTAATGGTATGTAACACCATGCTTTCGTTTGCACAACGCCCTTACACCATTAAAGGATCGGTAATTGATACCATGGCCACTTATAAACTGGTCAACACCACCATAACACTATTGAATCAAAAAGATTCTACGCTGGTAAAATACACCAGAGCGAACGATGAAGGCTCCTTTTCGATCAACAACCTACGCTCTGGCAAGTTTATTTTATTGGTTACTTATCCCGGATATGCAGATTACGCGGAGAATTTCACACTGGACACCATTAATCCTGCTAAAGATTTCGGAAGTGTTAACCTTATGCTGAAATCAACGCTGTTAGAAGGGGTAATTATAAAAGGCAAATCAGCAGCAATCACTATAAAGGGTGACACCACGGAGTTTAATGCCGGCAGCTATAACATCCAACCGAACGCTAAGGTGGAAGACCTTTTAAAGCAATTACCAGGAATCCAGATAGACAAGGATGGAAAAATCACCGCACAAGGCCAAAAGGTAAACAAGGTACTTGTAGATGGGGAAGAGTTTTTTGGCGACGACCCAACCCTGGTTACTAAAAATCTGCGTAGCGATATGATTGATAAGGTACAACTTTACGACAAGAAAAGTGATCAGGCAACCTTTACAGGAATAGATGACGGAGAAAAATCAAAAACCATCAACCTTAAATTAAAGGAAGATAAAAAGAATGGTTACTTCGGAAAGCTAAAATCGGGAATTGGCACGAAGGACTTTTACCAGAACCAGGCCACAGTAAATGTTTTTAAAGGGAAACAGAAATATGCCGCATATGGGTCAATAGGAAACACCAATGAACCTATGGGCTACAATATATCTTTTGGCAGCGTTGACTATTCAGACGACGGAGGGATGATGATCTCAATGGATGGCGGAGATGACTTTAGTATGGGTGGAGGAGGAACCGGAATCTCTGTAACCAGAACCGGAGGATTGCATTACGAAAATAAATGGAAAGACAAGTACGGTATTAATACCAATTACAAGTTGAATTCTGTTAATACTGAAGGAGAAACCAATAGTCTAAGCATAAACGCGCTGCCAGGCAAAACAAATACCGCCGCCTCCAACCAGAAATCCGATAGCTTCTCTTTCAACCAGAAACTGGACGGAACAATGACCATGCAAATAGACTCCAGCTCAACACTTAAAGTCTCTGTAAGCGGATCGTTAAAAAACAGCAATTCAACAGACATTTACGAATCTTCAACCCAAAGAGAAGACAACACCTTTTTAAACAAAGGCACCAGAACAATTAACAATGAGGGGGATGACAAAGGATTTAATACCACTGCATTATGGACCAAAAAATTCAGAAAGACGGGAAGAACAGTATCAGTAAACTTTAAGCAATCCCTTAATCAAACCACCGGTACAGGCTACCTAAATTCGACAAATAAGTTCTTCGATGAGCAAGACCAACAGGACAGTATCGCCTATGTAGATCAACTAAAAACAAACAATACGTTAAAATCTTCATTTAATACAAATACAACTTATTCCGAGCCTATCTCAAAAACCCTTTCTCTTGTGCTTAATTACGGGTTAAGTCTGAACAACAGCCGCTCAGATAAAAAATCCTTCAACAAGAACACAGAAGGCGAATACCAGAATCTGGACCGCCAATACAGCAACAACTTCAAACTCGCCCAGTTGACTAATAATGGCGGACTTAACTTCATTTATAGGAAAGACAAATCGACCGTTAATTTTGGCACCCGACTTACTGCCGTAAGCTTTAAGCAATATGACATCTATCAGGACAGTACCTTAAAAAGAAACTTTATAAACTGGAGTCCCCAGGTAAATTACACCTATAGCATTTCAAGAGCTACTGCCTTGCGGGTTAATTACAACGGCACCACCCAGCAGCCAGGGATAGAACAGATTCAGCCATACAGAGCCAATACAGACCCACTATACATCGTTTTGGGTAACCCCAATTTAAAACCAGCATTTAATAACAATGTTAGCCTTTCTTATCATTCATTTAAGATCCTCAGCGAGCAGATACTCATGATAAACGGTGGTTTTGGTTTTACCTCCGATGCCATTACAAGCAATACAATTACTGATGAGGCTGGTAAAACTACTATCCAGAGCATAAATCTAAGCGATAAGACGCCTATAAATTTTCAGTTAAATGTATCAACTGGTAGAAAAATCAAAAAAACACACCTGAATATCGAAGCCAATATGAGTGGCAACTACAGCTATAACATATCTAACAATTCATTAAATACATCAAAATCTTTTAACTACTCATTTGGCCCACGCATACAGAGGCACAATGAAAAATATGAGATCATGTTATCATTAATCCCAAGTTATAATACTTCCAGCACTTCTTTACTTGGAGTACAGACCAACAACGACAGCTATGGAGCAAATGGGAATTTCGATCTTATGCTGCGCCTACCCGGTAAAATAGAACTCAATACAAATGGAGACTATCAGTACACGGGTAAAAGTCAAGCTTTTAAGGATTCGCAGAACCGATTGATATGGAATGCATCGATCAATAAAAAATTCCTGAAAACAGAAAGCCTGAACCTTTCGTTAACAGGGAAAGATTTGCTCAACCAAAATTCCGGATTCAGCAGGTCAGTTTACAACAACACCATTAATCAAAGCAATTACACCACTATTCAACGTTATTTTATGCTGTCCTTAACTTGGGACTTTAATAAAATGGGCGGATTATAATAAAAAACACAATGAAAACACGATTCATCTTACTCGCAGCCCTGATTTTCAGCATGAATAGCCTATTTGCTCAAAATGCAAGATTTACCTTTAGTGGTGTCATAGAATTTGAAAAAAGCATCAATCAGCACGCAGCTCTTAAAAAATCTTTGGCGGGAGGAAGCATGTTGGGCGGCTCCTTTGATGATTTTAAAAAATCAATACCACAGTTTAAAATACTCAAAAGCACTCTTACGTTTTCAGAGAACAAGACGTTTTTTAAACCTGTTGCCGAAGAGAATAGCCGAGGTATGTTTGGCCCCAGCGGAGAACAGCCAAACGTTACCTATACAGACCTGAACACAAACACTTTCACCACAGAAAAGACGTTTTTTGAGGAGACCTTCCTGGTAAAAGATAGTACAAGGAAAATCAATTGGAAACTGACCAGTGAAATGCGCACTATTGCAGGTTACGAGTGTCGCAGAGCAAATGCTGTTATCATGGATTCAGTTTATGTAGTTGCATTTTATACCGATAAAATCCCTGTTTCCGGAGGACCGGAATCATTTACCGGACTACCTGGTATGATCCTTGGCGTTGCGCTTCCGCATGATAACACCACCTGGTTTGCCAAAACGGTAGCAGATAAGTCCATTCCCGCCGCAGAAATAAAGCCACCAGTAAAAGGTAAATCAACAGACAACAAAGGGGTTTTAGAGGCGCTCACTAAATTAAAGAGCAGGTGGGGCAAACATATGGATAGTTTAATCAAAATGATGTTACTCTAATTGACCAGTAACTTATAGCCCTTACCGTGTACATTCAGAATCTCTACTTTAGGATCATCTCTTAAATACTTCCTTAATTTACTTAAAAAAACATCCATACTACGACCATTGAAGTAATTATCGTCATGCCATATGCTTAACAATGCCTCTTCGCGGGTAAGCACAGCGTTCTTTTTCATACAAAGCAAACGCAACAATTCGGCTTCTTTAGTAGAAAGCTTTTGTTGCATGCCTTGATAATGAATCAACTGTGTGGTATAATCGAAGGTATAATCGCCAATTTGAAACTGCGTCTGTGCCGGTCCGGGATCCACATGTTCTTTTACCGCGACACGTTTAAGCAAGGCATTGATGCGCAACAAAAGTTCTTCAATCCTAAACGGCTTAGTGATATAGTCATCTCCACCCAGATCATAAGCGGAGGCTTTGTCTTCTATCATTGCTTTTGCAGTAGCAAATATGATTGGAATATCCTGGTTGATCTTTCTGATCTCCTTACCTAAGGTAAAGCCGTCTTTCTTAGGCATCATCACATCCAATATGCAAAGATCAAATTCCTGTTTACTGAATGCACGTAACCCCTCTTCTCCATCAACGCATAATACGACATCAAACTTTCCTTTTAATTGAAGGTAATCCTGCAAAAGTAATCCAAGGTTGGGATCATCTTCTACCAATAGAATTCTTTTCATTAGTTGTGGTTTAGTGGTAAACTTATTTCAAATGTAGTTCCTTTATCCTTCTCACTGTGCACTTTTATGGTCCCGTTCATTTGATCAACAATATCCTGTACATAATTTAATCCGAGTCCGAAGCCTTTTACATCATGAAGGTTGCCCGTAGGCACACGGTAGAACTGATCAAAAATACGTTTAGTGTGTTCTTTGGTCATCCCAATTCCTTTATCTGTAATCTCAATAATCAGCGCTTTATCAGTGCTTCTTGTTTCAATTGTGATTTCAGGATCCTCAGCACTATATTTATTTGCATTATCAACCAGATTGTAAAATACGTTAGAAAGATGTAATTCGTCGCCATAAACAATCGGATGTAAAGCCCTTAGGTTCATGGTTAGCTTTGCATTTTTTTTCTGCAACTGCAGGCTCATACTATCTACAACCGCAGCGATCAGATCATGAATATTTACTTCACGTTGTTCCAGCTTCAGCTCTTTCTTTTCTAGTCGCGCAATACTTAAAACACGTTCTATATGATTTCCTAAACGTACATTCTCATCGTAAATAATCCCTGCAAGTCTACTAATTCTGCTTTTATCTTCTACGACTTCCGGGTCCTTCAATGCCTCACTGGCAATCATAATGGTAGCCACCGGGGTTTTAAACTCATGGGTCATGTTATTGATAAAATCATTCTTCATTTCAGAGATCTTCTTTTGCTTCAATATAGCATAAATGGTATAAGCAAAAATAAAGATCAACACCAGCAACAATCCTGCAGAAGAGGCCATGGTGAACCACATATTGCTAAGTATCAAAGAATTTTTATTGGGAAAATACAAATACAACATCCCCGGATCACGGAAAATCTCATTACTGAACAAGGTTGTCCGATAAGTATTCTGGGGCAGAATATCTGTCGAAAGATTTGAGGCTTTCTGATAGAGAACTGAGTCCTTATTCGCCAGCTTTAACCAGAAATCGTAGTTTAAGTTTACATTCCTGTCCAGCAACTCCTTCTTTATGATTGTATCTAAAACATCTCTTGACACCCGCTGATTGATGGGCACATATACCTGGCGCATTTCTTTAGCCACATCTTCCAGGTAGTTTAAATTATTCCCTTCCAAAACCACGGTATCTTCCACCAGCTCTTTCAGCCCTTCATTATATTTCTGAATAGCAATCTTATCTTCAATATTAAACTTGAGTGCAAGATCAGGCGTTACCCTTTCAAGCGTTATGGTTATCGGATTAAGATTTTGAGGATTATACGCAAGATACCTGATGCTGTCGGCCAAACGATCGGGCGCCATGCTAAAGGTAGAAATCCTTTTGGAAACAACCGTTTGATTCACATTACCACGTACGTTACCAAAAGCATCAATACCGAAATCGACCTGCACCTGCAGAGAGGGGCTTCCTTTATGGTTTACATTTGAGATTTCCTGATATACCTCTTCACTGATCAGCTCCGGCTTAAGGAAATTTGCCCTAACCATACTATCCCGCATATTCAGGTTGGCTATAATCTTCTTTTGCTGCTCACGTTTCCGCTTAGCTTCTTTCTCCTTGTAGCGTTCCTTAAAATCAACGATCTGCTGTGCTTTGTCTCTGAAATCGCGCTCACGCTCTTTTCTGATTTCATAATCCTTTTTAGTGATATGGGTGGCCGCATAACGTCTTTGCACCTTATTTACGACAGCATTTAAAGCCTGCTTTACATCCTGTTCAAAAAGTTGAGATTTTAGATTATAAGCCTCCCTGATGTAATACAATTGCATTACAAACACCCCTAGCAACGCTACGGTCATGAGGCCGGTAATTAGCCAAAGGCTCTTCTTCTTCATTATAGATTACTCAAAAATAGAGAAGCGTTCACATAAAGTCCCTTTATTTAACAAAATTTAACACGGTCGTGAAGGATAAACATTATATTTATTATCTCTTTAGTCACCATGTTAAACGTTATTGAAATAGAAATTATGAAAACTTTTTTATTCTCTATTCTTGCATTGACGATCACCTTTAGTAATTTGAAAGCACAAACACCTGCCCAGGTAGAAGGAGCATGGACGTTTAATGAGGACGAAAAGCTTCATTATATTTTCTTCCAGGATGGGTTTTATTTTCATACCATTCAGCAGGGCAATCAATTTATAGGTTCGGATGGCGGTAATTATGAAGTAAATAATAAAGTAATTTCTACCCGTGTATTATTTAACAGCATGGATTCTACCAAGATTGGCAATGCAATCGACGTCCCATTCTCTTTCACAGGCAATCAACTATCCATATCCGTTTCACAAGGCCAGGTAAATTTCCAACGGGTAGATGAGGGCCAGGCACCGCTAGCTGGCGTTTGGCGAATTACAGGACGAATGCAGGATGGTAAAATTACACCTATCCATCAAACGGGTAGTCGGCAGACCTACAAGCTACTTACCGGCAGCAAATTCCAATGGGTAGCGATGGATCCGGAAAAAAAGCAGTTTTCAGGAACCGGCGGTGGCAGCTATACATTTAAAGACGGGAAATACACAGAGCACATCGAATTCTTTTCCCGGGACAACAGTCGCGTTGGCGCTTCATTAAATTTCGATGGCAAACTGGAAAATGGCGATTGGCACCATAGTGGATTAAGTAGTAAAGGCGCAAAAATTTATGAAATCTGGAGCAGGATTGGCAAGGCTAATTGAGTAAACCTCCACAAAAACAAAGGTCCAAATATTTGATTTACAATATTTTGAATAAAGACACAGAATACTAGTTAAATTCTTATCCAAAAAAAATGCCGGAAGGTATTTCCGGCATACTGGTAAATTTGTTTACTTTAAAAAAGTTCTTAGAAAGGAAGATCATCTTCCTCGCCAGGAGCGCTGTTTAAATCCGCTGGTGGCGCGTATGCTGGAGTAGATGCTGCCGCTGCGCCATTTGTTAACGCATTGATACGCCATACTACTAAACTGTTAAAATAAGATGTTTTTCCGGCTTTATCAGTCCACGGACGACCACGTAAATTGAATGAAACTTCTACATCATCACCTTGCTTTAAACTATCAAACAAAGCCGTTTTATCTTGTAAAGCCTCAAACCTGATGTATTCAGGATAAGTAGGGTTTTCTGCATATTCTATAATCAGGTCTCTTTTCTTGAAAGTCTCACTCACTTGCTGTAATGCACCGATTTCATGCACTTTTCCTTTTATTTCCATAACAAATACTCTTTTATTCTACTACGAAGTTCAAATCTCTATATTTTTATTGATAACTTCGCACAATATATTATGCAAGTTTTCCACACAAAAAGTAAGGTTATTATAACCTGCAATAAACGCCTTTCTCCTTATTTATTAGGGGAAGTTAAAGACCTGGGTTATGAAATTGTAAGAGATTTCCCCACAGGCGTAGAACTGAACATCACCTTGTCAGAATGCATTAAGCTAAACCTGAATTTAAGGTGTGCCAGCCAGATTTTATATTGTCTGAAAAGCTTTAAAGCCAATAACCCTGAAGAATTATATCGCGAAATGGTAGACATGCCCTGGGAAGACCTAATCGACTTTTCTGGCTATTTTTCAGTAACTTCAAATGTGGATAACCCAACTATCACCACTCCACTTTTTGCCAACTTAAAGGTAAAGGATGCGATTGTCGACAGGATTAAAGAGAAAAAAGGCATCCGCCCAAATTCAGGATCTGACGCCAACAAAGCAGTGATCCATTTATACTGGAAAGATAGCGAAGCTGATATATTCATTGATACCTCGGGAGAAACTTTGGCCAAACATGGTTATCGTAAAATTCCGGGGAAAGCACCAATGCTGGAGGCTCTGGCCGCAGGCGTAGTAATGAGTACCAAATGGGATCATAAATCTCCATTTATAAACCCAATGTGTGGTTCCGGAACTTTAGCTATTGAAGCTGCTTTAATTGCCACTAACCGTCGCCCCGGTTTGTTCCGTATGAACTACGGCTTCATGCATATCATGGGCTACGATGAACAGGTGTTTTTTAATGAACGCAGAATATTAAAAGATCAGGTTATTAAAAACGTTGATCTGCAAATTGTTGCTACCGATTTATCAGAAGATGCTGTTGATGTGAGCCGCAGAAATGCTAAAACTGCAGGTGTAGATACATTGATTACTTTTGAAGTATGTGATTTTGCCGACACTCAGGTTCCTGAAACCGGAAAAGGTGTGGTGGTATTTAATCCGGAATACGGAGAACGTTTGGGTGTACACTCCAAATTGGAAGCAACCTATAAACGTATGGGCGACTTTATGAAGCAGTCCTGCAAAGGTTATTTCGGCTATATATTTACCGGAAATCCTGATCTGGCTAAAAAGATTGGCTTAAAAGCCGAGCGCAAAGTAGAATTTTATAATGGTAAGCTGGATTGTCGCATGTTAGAATACGAATTGTATGACGGCAGCAGAAGGCCTGTAGACGAAAGACCTGTTAAACCAACAGTATAGAACCCATAGCTATTTCATGGATCTTATCATTGAGAAAACTGTACAATTTGTTAAAGATACCCTAGCAGGTGCTGAAGCCGGCCACGACTGGTTTCACATAGAGCGTGTTTATAAAAATGCCATTGCCATTAATGCGGTTGAAAAAGCGGATGCACTGGTAGTGGCATTGGCAGCGTTACTACATGACATTGCCGATGCTAAATTCAATAACGGTGATGAAGAAATCGGTCCAAAAACGGCCGGAGACTTTTTAAATACGCTGGGCTTAGGTCCGCAACTTATTGATCACGTACAGCAGATCATCAGGAATTTAAGTTACAAAGCAAGTCTTGGTGTGGTAACCTTTAAATCTACAGCGCTAGATGTGGTGCAGGACGCCGATAGACTAGACGCCATTGGTGCGATTGGAATAGCACGCGCTTTTACCTATGGCGGATATAAAAACAGAGTGCTTTATGATCCCGAGATAAAGCCTCAGCTCAATATGAGTAAAGAGGAATATAAAAACTCAACCACCCCAACCATCAATCATTTTTATGAGAAATTACTATTGCTCAAAGGCTTGATGAAGACAGAAACGGGAAAAAAAATCGCACAACAACGCCATGATTTCATGCGGCTCTACCTGGAACAGTTCTATAATGAATGGGAAGGAAAGAATTAGTATACAATTATAAATATATCTTGTAAATTGCTCACAGCGTAAGCAACACTCTTACAGTAAATTTATAAGGATGAAATTAAGTATTTTGGTATTAATTGCTGCAGTTGCAGTAGGTCTTTCTATAGGCCTGGTAAATTTCTATTTCCAGCAGGACTGGTATTATATGTTGGTTTCTTTCGCAGTAACCTTTATTACCAGCTATATTGTCTTTTACTATCTCCTCGAAAAATACATCTATTCTAAAATAGTGCTGATCTATAAAATGATCCACAACCTAAAATTAGGCAAAGATCTTAAAGATGCTTTGGGCGAATATGTCAGCTCAGATCCTATTAATGATGTGGAGCATGAAGTAAAAGAATGGGCGGGAGAGAAAAAAAGGGAGATTGAAGTCCTGAAAAAACAGGAACAATTTAGAAGAGAATTTCTATCCAATGTATCTCATGAATTTAAAACTCCGCTATTTGCCATCCAGGGCTATATAGAAACCCTTCAGGATTGCTTAACAGATGATCCGGAAATGGCAGCTAAATTTCTGAATAAGGCAGGAAGGAATGTTGAACGCCTGAGCTACCTGATTAACGACCTGGACTCGATTTCCAAACTGGAAACCGGCGAGATCCCGATTAATTATGAGCGCTTTGATTTTGTTCCCCTTGCAAGGGAAGTAATGGAGGGATTGGAAGACACCGCCAGCAAAAGAAATATTAAGCTTTCATTTAAAGACAAATATACCCACCCCGCTTTTGTAAGAGCCGATCGTGAAAAAATCAGACAGGTATTGATCAATCTGATCCAAAATTCTTTAAAATACGGGAAAGCGCATGGATCTACAGCTGTTAAAATATTCGAATTACATGATCAGTATTTAATTGAGGTAACAGATGACGGAATAGGTATTGAAGAAAAACACCTGGCCAGATTGTTTGAACGCTTCTACCGGATAGACTCTCACAGATCAAGAGAAGAAGGCGGCACAGGGCTTGGTTTAGCCATTGTAAAGCATATTTTAGAAGCTCATGAGCAAATTATATCCGTAAGAAGCACCCAACAAATCGGGACAACCTTTGCCTTTACACTCGAAAAGATTGGCTAACAGTCCGATATATTTGTAAAAATATGTTAACACTTAACACTAACTTAACATTGTACTCATACTTTTGCACCATATTTTAAATTAATATGAATAGCATTTTTAAGTTCTTTACACCGAAAGACAAGAAATTCCAACCACTATTTGAGCAAGCGGGAAGCAACGTATTAAAAATCTCTCAGGCTTTATTGCTTGCACTTAGTGCAACAGATCTTGAAAAAAGAAAAGAATACATCAAAGAGGTGGAGCGTTTGGAGCATGTTGGTGACGACATTACTCATTCGATTTTTCTTGAATTAAGTAAAAACTTTATCACCCCTTTCGATAGGGAAGATATCCATGCACTAGCTAGTGCGATTGATGATATTGCAGATTATATCCACGCTTCGGCTAGTAATATAGAACTGTATAACATAACCCATATTGGCGATGCGATGATTAAACTTGCTGAGCTTTTAGTGGAAATGTGTACCGATCTTGAGAAAGCGGTTAAGGAATTAAGAAGCTTTAAAAACATCCGCGTTATTGCCGATGCCTGTGTACGCATCAACAGTGGAGAAAATCAAGCTGATTACGTTTGTAATCTTGCCATTGCACGCTTGTTTGAATTCGAAACTAACGCGATTGAGTTGATTAAACAAAAAGAAGTATTGCAAACCTTAGAGTTGGCGACTGACAAATGTGAAGATGTAGCGAATGTGCTGGAATCTATTTTGGTAAAGAACGCTTAAAACCTCTAAAAAATGGTAACTACTTTATTGGTTGTTGTAATCGTATTGGCTATTGCCTTCGATTACATAAACGGCTTTCACGACGCAGCAAACTCTATTGCAACCATCGTATCTACAAAGGTACTGTCGCCTTTTCAGGCGGTATTATGGGCTGCAATATTCAATTTTGCTGCATATTTTTATTTCACTGATCACAAAGTTGCCAATACCATTGCTAAAACTGTAATAGAGAACTTTATTACACTTGAAGTTATTTTAGCAGGTCTTTTGGCCGCTATTACCTGGAACTTATTTACATGGTGGTTTGGTATTCCTTCCAGCTCTTCGCATACCCTTATTGGTGGTTTCGCTGGAGCGGGTATGGCAAAAGCAGCATCTTTAGGTGTTAGCGTTATGTCGGCCATTAACCTTGCCCCAATATTAAAAGTGGTAGCATTTATTGTACTTGCACCTGTTATTGGTATGGTGATCTCGGTGATTATCTCAATCATCATCCTGCACATTTCAAAAAATGCCCGTCCTTCTGTGGCAGAAAAATGGTTTAAACGTCTGCAGTTGATCTCATCTGCAGCCTTGAGTTTCACTCATGGTGGTAATGATGCTCAAAAAGTTATGGGTATAATCTACGTAGCTATGGTTGCAGGTAACGTTTTACACACTGGCGATGCAATGCCAGAGTGGATTCCAATTTCCTGTTATGCTGCCATTGCCTTAGGGACAATGAGTGGTGGATGGAAAATTGTAAAGACTATGGGTTCGAAAATCACTAAAGTAAACGCCTTTGAAGGTGTTGCAGCTGAAACTGCTGGCGCCGTAACCTTAGGTATCACTGAGCACTTCGGTATCCCGGTTTCTACAACACATACCATTACTGGCTCTATTGTTGGTGTTGGTTTGTTAAAAAGGGTTTCTGCAGTACGCTGGGGAGTTACAGTAAGTTTGTTATGGGCATGGGTTTTAACCATTCCGGTATCAGCAACACTTGCAGCTATAGTATTTAGCGTAATACACTTATTCTTTTAAACCATAAGTTTTTAAGACCTTAATATTCTAATAAAAAGCCGCAGTTTATAACGTTTATAACTGCGGCTTTTTATTTATCTAGAAATCTATTATAAAAGTCATCTTGCTGCCCGCCTTCTTCGGCTGCTCCCATTTAGGACCATTGATGATTAATCTG
Source organism: Pedobacter nyackensis (assembly GCF_900176505.1). GTDB lineage: Bacteria > Bacteroidota > Bacteroidia > Sphingobacteriales > Sphingobacteriaceae > Pedobacter > Pedobacter nyackensis. The sequence continues at coordinate 558,441 of NZ_FWYB01000002.1, forward strand.
ATTGCTTCCTCTTCATACTTGTCATCAGCACCTTTTAACACCTTAATCGCTGTAGGGCTTCCATCTTTGTCGATATTAAAGCTCAGTTCAACACTTTGCCCTGCCGTTTCAGACTTAGCGAAAGTATTGTTTGTCTTGATATACTCAAATAACTTTTCCCAGCCCCCAATAGGATTGGAAATCATTGCTTCCTTATTTGGTAGCGTGCTCAGGCCTCTGATCTGAACATTTGTAGTGTACCTCGGAGTTCCTGTATTAAGTTTAGCGCTATCCATTATCCTTTCTTTCTTTGCTTTACCAAAACCTGTAACCACTACCTCATTCAACGCCAGATGATCCGGCGCCAGGGAGACATTTACAGGTTGGTTCGCTTTAGCGAGTAACTCCATCGGTTTAAACCCAATATAACTAACATAAAGCTTTCCCTCTTTTATAGCAGTATCTGCTTTGATTTTAAATTCGCCATTGCTGTCTGTAACCGCAGTTAAATCGGTACCGCTAATCCTTACAGAAACTCCAGGTAAAGGTTTTCCATCATCCTGAGCGACCACTTTGCCACTCAATACATTTGTCGCATTTAACACCATTACTGAAGAAACTGCGCCAGTCATGCTTCGTTTCTGCTGAACAGCATATCCGGTTATTGCCACCTCATTTAATTGTTGTGGCGCGGTCTGGGGAATAGCCGATTTGATTTTCGGCTTTACCCTCGCTGCATAGGTATTCGTTTTTGCATCCTTAATCGCCTGGTCAATTTCCTTCTCTTGTACCTGATCAGCCTGTACCGCAGGTGTTTCTGCAGGATTTCTTGGTGCAATGGCTACATCAACCTTTTTAGGTCTGCCTGCCAGTTCCTTCTGAAGGTTATTTTCACGCATCCAGAACATAACGCTTACTGCAATAAACATCACCGCAGCAGTTGCCGCAATGCTTAAGCGCTGCCAGGTAATGACTGATGTTTTCTTTACACTTTGAAGCTCGGCAACCCTTTCATGCAATTGCTTCTGAAGCATGGATATAGATTGCAGGGAGCGTTTTGGCGACTCGCTTAAGCCCGCCAATGCTTCAGCCACAAATGGGTCGTCTAAAGCTTCACGCTCTACCCTGTTCATGGTCTTAGCATCAAGCTTACCATCAAGGTAATCTTCTAAAACACTTATATCTAACCAATCCTTATTCACCGTTATTCTTTTCTATACAAATTTTAAGATTCCTTTTCCCGTTCTGGATATAACTCTTCACCTTCACCATTTCATAACCTGTTAGGTCTGCCACTTCCTTATAACATTTCTCTTGTAAATAAAACAGATCAACACTCACGCGCTGCTCCTTAGAAAGCGTCTCCATACACTTTTCCATAACGGTTAGCTGCCTCTCTTTCGTATCATCTATATCAAGATGCACAAAATCAGTGTTTTCCACAAAAGTATCATCTATTGAGACGGTAGTATTCTTTGATTGTTTGCGGAGCGCCATTAAACAATGGTTACGGGTAAGCACATGCAGCCAACTTTTGAAGTTCTGTACTTCGTGGATTTTTACCTTCAATACCAGCTCTTCAAAAATCTGCATTACTGCATCTTTGCTTTGCTCCTCATCCTTCAGATAATTCAGGCAAACCCCAAATACCAGGTGCATATACTTGTTGTAGAGCTTACCCAATGCTTCCAGATTGCCGCTACTTTTGTAGTGTGCAATTAAAGCAGCATCATCTTGCTCCTGTATCCTGGCGTTATTTTTTATAAACTTCAAAGGGCTGTTTATGACATAATCTGCTCAAGTATAAAAATATTTTCTGACACTGGTATGGAAATTCTATAAAGCCGACATCATTAAAAAAACAGAAGACTATGAAAACGATATTACTACCTCTATTTCTGCTGATATTTATGGGCTTTCAGGAAAGTCGCGCATCAGATAAAATAATTACAGGAACTGTTACCGATAAAACCTACGGGCAGCCGACCCCCGGTGTAATCGTAAGTACATCAGTCAATAAATACGTAACAACAAACATAGAAGGCAAATACAGTATTACGGTCGAAAACAATACTCAGCAACTTCGGTTTTCTTACTTAGCCTATAAAACCCTTACTGTAAAAATCGGTAAATCGAAAGTAATCAATGTTGCCCTGGAGCAAGACCACCAGACGCTGAGCGAAGTAGTTATAACCGGCTATGCTCCCAAAATGAAAAGTCAAACTACAGGGGCGGTAGTTACGGCATCACAAAATATTATGATTAGAGGAGTAAGTAGTTCAAATAAATCCTATAATCCTACACAGCCCAACACAGAAAGCTATGCTTCCATTAAAGAAAACGGCTTTCAAAATACCTACAAAAATCCGCTATCTACCTTCTCTATTGATGTAGATGCAGCGGCATATAGCAATGTCCGCAGATTCATCAACAATGGTGGCATACCTCCTAAGGATGCGGTGAGAGTTGAAGAAATGATCAATTACTTTGATTATGAATATCAGCAACCAAAGGGCAAAGACCCGGTGAATATTGTTACAGAAATTGCCACTGCACCATGGAATACGAAGCACAAATTAGTACAGATTGGATTGCAGGGAAGAAAAATATCAACAGACAACCTTCCTGCATCGAACATGGTGTTTCTAATCGACGTATCAGGTTCGATGAATTATGCTAACAAACTTCCCTTACTGGTTTCCTCATTCAAATTATTAACCGACCAGCTACGTCCGAAAGATAAGGTAGCCATTGTCGTATATGCAGGGAATGCCGGTCTGGTATTACCTGCTACATCTGGAAATGATAAAGCCAAAATCAAAGATGCGCTGAATGCATTAAGCGCAGGAGGATCAACTGCAGGTGGCGCCGGAATTGAACTGGCCTACAATATAGCTTCAAAAAACTATATCAAAGGAGGAAATAACAGAGTGATCCTGGCCACAGACGGCGATTTCAACGTAGGTGCATCTAGTGATAAAGACATGGAAAGCCTGATTGAAGAGAAACGTAAAACCGGGATCTTTTTAACGGTGCTGGGGTATGGCATGGGTAATACAAAAGATAGCAAAATGGAAACCCTGGCTGATAAGGGGAATGGAAATTATGCTTATATCGATAACATCAGCGAAGCACGAAAAGTACTGATTAACGAATTTGGTGGCACACTGTTTACCATTGCCAAGGATGTAAAATTACAAGTTGAATTTAATCCCGACAAAGTACAGGCCTATCGTTTAATTGGTTACGAAAACAGGTTACTGGAAGACAGAGATTTTAACGACGACAAAAAAGATGCCGGTGAGATGGGCTCAGGACATACGGTAACAGCCCTATATGAAGTGATCCCTACTGGCGTAAAGAGTAGCTTTTCGGGTTCGGTAGATGATTTAAAATACCAGGAAAACAAAAAGTCCCGCAGTGGAAATAGCAAAGAGATGCTCACCGTAAAACTTCGCTATAAAGACCCTGATGGGGATTCGAGTAAACTTTTACAGGAGGCTGTTGTCGATCAATCCGCCTCATTTGAAAGTGCGAGTAGTAACTTTAAATTCGCAGCAAGCGTAGCTGAATTTGGCATGCTGTTAAGGCAATCAGACTTTAAGCAAAATGCCACGTTTGACCACGTAATCCGTACGGCCACACAAGCAATGGGAACAGACAAAGAGGGTTATCGTTCTGAATTCATTAGACTGGCCAAGTCGGCAAAATTAATGGCCGAAGATTTGCTATCTTCGATCAAAAAATAACCAATCACACGATAATGAAACGCACAAAACTTGTTTACCCGGCTCTATTCGCCTGTTTTTTAATGAATGCTGCTACCGCTCAGGCTCAATTTAAAATTGGAGATGTCTTGAAAACAGTAATAGGGAGTAAAACAACGACTGGAACCGGAACAACCACTGGAACGCCAAGCACATTAGAGATCGCATCCGGGATAAAACAAGCTTTGGAAATAGGAACATCACGCGGTGCAGATTTACTTTCGGCAAAAGATGGTTTTATGGGCAATATGGCGGTAAAAATCCTTTTCCCTCCGGAAGCACAAAAGGTAGAGAAAACCTTACGTACACTGGGGATGGGAAAATTGGCTGACAATGTAATTTTAAGTCTGAACCGCGCTGCGGAAGATGCTGCAAAGGAAGCAAAGCCAATCTTCGTTTCGGCGATCAAACAAATGACCATTACAGATGCTACCAATATATTGCTCGGTAACAAAGATGCAGCAACCAACTATTTTAAAAGAGTTACGACTGCCCAGCTGATGGAAAAATTTAAACCGTCAATCAATACCAGTCTGGCCAAAGTCGGTGCAACCAAATATTGGGGAGATGCCGCCAATCAATACAACAGACTTCCAATGGTGAAACCTGTTAGCACTGACCTTTCTGATTATGTAGCTCAAAAAGCTATTGATGGGATGTTTATACAGGTAGCACAGGAAGAACTTAAGATCAGAGAGAGCCTGGGATCAAGGTCTACTCCGCTCTTACAAAAGGTGTTTGGCTACGCAGATAAGAATAAGTAAAATAAAAAGGTTACTTTTATACGGTAAATACTAACAACATAAAAGTATATTGGATTTTAAAGATTTTAATTTTAACCCCGAACTACTAGAAGGGTTATTAGCAATGGGGTTCCGTAATGCAACCCCAATCCAGCAGCAGGCGATTCCACTCATTTCAGCTAAGAAAGATTTAATTGCCTGCGCACAAACAGGAACAGGAAAAACAGGCGCCTATCTCTTACCCATCATGAACATGATTGCTGGTACTGAGGTGCGTCATAACAATACATTGATACTGGCCCCAACAAGAGAGCTCGCCCAGCAAATAGATTTGCAGGTAGAGGCGCTTTCTTATTTTACCAATATCAGCTCCCTAACCGTTTATGGTGGCGGCGACGGTATTGCCTATGAGCAGCAAAAAAGATCTATGCGTGAAGGCGTAGACATCATTATTGCTACTCCGGGCCGACTGATCTCACATCTTTCTTCAGGAGTACTAAAGCTTGATCAATTACAGCACCTGGTGTTGGATGAGGCCGACAGGATGCTGGACATGGGTTTTTACGATGATATCGTGAAGATTGTAAGTTACCTGCCACAGATAAGACAAACGGTTATGTTTTCGGCCACAATGCCTCCAAAAATCAGGAAGCTTGCCGCAACCCTACTCAACAATCCAGAGCAAATCAGTCTTGCCATATCTAAGCCTGCAGAAGGAATTTCTCAACAGGTATACATGATTCATGATGAGCAAAAAGTGCCTTTGTTAAGTTCTATCTTAAAAACAAATGAGTACAAAAGCATTATTGTTTTTGCCTCAACAAAGGAAAAGGTAAAAAACCTTGGTAAAGTATTCAGAACACTGGGTCTTAAAGCTGAAGCCTTTCATTCTGACCTTGGACAAAAAGAGAGAGAAGGGATATTGCTGAAGTTTAAAAACAAGCAGCTGCCAATCATTATCGGAACTGATGTTTTAAGTCGCGGTATTGATGTTGAAGGCATAGACCTGGTAGTGAACTTTGATGTACCTCATGATGCAGAAGATTACGTGCATCGAATTGGCCGTACAGCCAGAGCAGCGACAAAAGGTACAGCCATTACACTGGTAAACAATAGGGATAAACGCAAACTGGCTAGCATCGAGAAACTAATTGAAAAAGAAGTTGAAAGAATGCCTTTGCCGGAACATATTGGCGCAGCCCCGGTTGAAACCGCAGCAGATCCATCAGCACCGAAGGCTGCAAGAAAACCAGGTACAAGCGCAGAAAAGCCAAAACGTAAATTCTGGAAAAAGAAACCAAAAGCGTCGTAGTAAATGCTTCTTGTTAGAGGAGGGATAACCCACATTTTTGTATCTTTACTTTTATGCAAAATCTCCCTCCTTTAGCCGAACGTATGCGCCCACAGAATCTGGACGAATATGTTGGGCAACAACACCTGGTAGGGCCTGATGCAGTATTAAGAAAGGCCATACAAAGCGGACAACTGCCGTCGATGATATTCTGGGGGCCACCCGGAGTAGGAAAAACAACACTTGCCTACATCATTTCGCAAACGCTGGACCGCCCTTTCTTTAATCTGAGCGCGATTAACTCAGGTGTTAAAGACATCCGGGATGTGATAGACCGTGCAGCTTTATTGAAAGATAGTTTCATGGGCCTGCCGATCCTGTTTATTGATGAGATCCACAGATTTAGTAAGTCGCAACAAGATAGCCTGCTAGGTGCTGTTGAGCGTGGACTGGTCACTTTAATTGGTGCTACAACAGAAAATCCATCTTTCGAAGTCATCTCCGCATTATTGTCACGCTGCCAGGTTTATATCCTCAAAGCACTGGATGAAGATGAACTGGCCGGCTTACTGCAAACAGCCATTAAACAAGACGTACTCCTAAAAGAGAAAAAAATTACGATTAAGGAACATGAAGCCTTAATTCGTTTATCCGGAGGTGATGCCAGAAAACTACTCAATGTACTCGAAATTGCAATTAATGGCATTGGTGGCAATAAAATAGTACTAACCAACGAGAATGTTTTAGCACATGCCCAGCAAAACCTGGCTTTGTATGATAAGGCTGGAGAACAGCATTACGATATCATATCAGCATTTATAAAATCAATACGAGGCAGCGACCCCAATGGAGCCGTTTATTGGCTGGCAAGAATGATTGAGGGCGGCGAAGATCCTTTGTTCATTGCCCGCAGATTACTGATTCTGGCTGCTGAAGATATTGGCAATGCTAACCCCAATGCCTTGTTAATGGCAAATAATTGTTTTCAGGCCGTTAATGTGATTGGCTATCCCGAATCAAGAATTATTCTTTCACAGGCAGCAACCTATATGGCTGCTTCTGCTAAAAGTAATGCCGCTTACGAAGCGATAAACCAGGCGCAGGCGCTGGTCAAACAAACAGGTAATTTACCCGTTCCACTGCATATTCGTAATGCACCTACTAAATTGATGAAGAATATCGGATATGGTAAAGACTACAAATATTCACATGGATATGAAGGCAATTTTGCCCCACAGGAATATTTACCTGAGCCATTGAGCGGAACAAAACTATACGATCCTGGAAATAATCCTGCGGAGGACAAACTAAGGGAACAGCTAAGGAAAAACTGGAAAAACAAATACAACTATTAATATGATAGCGGTCTTTTTAAGTCACCAATGGAAAGCGTTTTGGCGCTCAAGAAACAAGGGTGTTAGCATTGCCGCACAAATCTTTCTGGGTTTAGCCATACTTTATATCATAGTTATCGCCATTGCCGTAGGCTTTGGAATGGAAGTAATTATAGAAAAGCTATTACCCGGAAAAGATGTTTTTCATGTCTTTAATGGTTTTATCCTATATTATTTTACCTTCGACTTTTTAATGCGGCTTCAAATGCAGGAACTGCCAACTTTAAGTATTGTCCCTTATCTGCATTTAAAGATCACCCGACAAAAAATAGTAAACTTCTTAAACCTAAGGTCATTATTTAGCGCCTTCAACATATTACCTCTGTTTATATTTGTCCCCTTCTGTTGTACCGCCATTGCCGATGTATACGGCTCCCTTGTCGCCTTAATGTACGTTGTCTCTATCGTTTCACTATGTGCCTTTAACAATTATGCGGCATTATTCATTAAGCGGCTCACTACTGTAAGTACAAAAGCCATTACACTAGCTGTTATTGTCATTGCTACACTGGCATCACTCCAGTATTTTAATATCCTTTCTATTGCAGAAATCTCTAATCGGGTATTTGGCTTTCTTATCCTATATCCACTAAGCGGTCTTACCTTCTCCTTAGCCGCCGTCATCATTTATATCATAAACTCCAGGTATTTGCGCAACAACATGTATACCGAGGAGTTAACCACAGCGCAGGTAAAAAGGGTAAGCGTTGATTATCCCTTTCTGGACAGATTTGGAGCCGTCGGCGTTCTGACTGCACTGGAAATTAAGCTGATACTTAGACATAAAAGGACCCGATCGGCCATAATGATGAGCCTCTTCTTTGTCCTTTATGGCTTCCTGTTTTATAAAAAGTCATTAATAGAAAAGGATGAGTTTAATATGATGATTTTTGCGGCTGTATTTATGACAGGGAGCAGCATTAGTATCTATGGGCAGTTCATGTTTGGCTGGCAAGCGGCCCACTTTGACGGATTACTCGTAAACAAAACCAACCTTAAGGACTTTATTAAGGCAAAATTTCTGCTTTTTACTATTATTTCGACAGCAGTAACCATTCTAACCAGCTTTTATGGACTAATCAGCTTCAAGCTTTTATTCATACAGCTTGCAGCTTACTTTTATAACATAGGCATAGGTACTGTGGTTGTCCTCTATTTTGCAACATGGAATTCCAAAGCTATCGACTTAAATAAAGGCGCTACATTTAACTATCAGGGCGTAAGTGCCACTCAGTTTATCTTAACAATTCCTTATTTCCTGATTCCCTACGTTTTCTATTTACCTTTTTCATTAGCTGGCCATCCTTACTGGGGAGTTGCTTGCCTTGGCATAGCTGGATTAGCAGCATTATTTACACGTTCCTATTGGATTGAGATCCTGTTAAAATCATTAAAAAAGAGAAGATATAAAATTGCTGAAGGCTTTAGAGCAACTTAACGGTCGAACGCATTCGAAAGCGCTTGAGAACGTTTGAGAGCATTGAGCACATACGAAAGTACAGGGAGAACCATTAGAGAAAAATATGATCTTAGAAATTACAGACTTAAAGAAGGTTTACGGCGACAAAACGGTTGTAAATATTAGCGAATTAAAAATTAATGTCGGAGAGACCATTGGTCTGGTTGGCAATAATGGAGCTGGAAAAACGACTTTATTCAGAATGCTGTTGGATCTGATCCGCCCAGACCATGGACAAGTATTTTCGAAAGGGATAGATGTGGCCAGTAGTGATAAATGGAAAGATTATACTGCTTCCTACCTTGATGAAGGCTTTTTAATTGATTACCTGACAGCTGAAGAGTATTTCATGTTTGTTGGAAGCCTACATAATTTTACATCTGTACAGGTAACCGATTATCTCAGTCAATATGAAGAGTTCTTTAATGGCGAGATTCTGAATAAGGGGAAATACATCCGCGACTTTTCTAAAGGCAACCAAAACAAAATTGGCATCGCCGCCGCTTTAATGCAAAAGCCCGAACTGCTGGTATTGGATGAGCCTTTTGCCAACCTCGACCCCACTACGCAAATCAGACTTAAAACACTTGTGAAATCCCTTAAAAAGGAAAGTGCAATAACAACGCTGATCTCTAGTCATGATTTAAATCATGTTACGGAGGTGTGCGATAGAATTATCCTGCTAGAAAAAGGTCTGATCATTAAAGATTTCAATAAAGACGAAAACACCCTAAAAGAACTGGAAGAATACTTTTCTGAATAAAAGACATTGTCTAGAATTATAGTCACAGCATAGTTACACATCCTTCACTCTCCTTACATTCAACCGCATTTTGCTCTTTTTTTAATAATCTAAGTGCCTATAAACCGGAAACAACAAAACTTGGCATCAGGTTTGTTTAGCTTTCGTCAAAACAGACAAGATTATGGTGACTTCAAAATTTAAAATAGCAACATTAAGTATAGCATTATCCCTTGGTGCCATGGCATTTCAGGGTTGCGATAGTTTAACAAAAACTCAAAAAGGAGCAGGTATTGGAGCTGCTACCGGTGGTGTAATTGGAGCTATCATTGGTAAAAAGGCCGGTAACACTGCTGTAGGCGCCATTATTGGAGCTGCTGTAGGTGGTACTGCAGGTGGTTTTATCGGAAAAAGAATGGATAAGCAAGCTGCTGAAATACAAAACGCAATCCCTAACGCTGAAGTAATTCGTGAAGGCGAAGGTATTATCGTTAAGTTCGACAGTGGTATCTTATTTGGTTTCGACAAATCTGATTTAACTGCACAAGCAAAAACAAACATCAAATCATTAGCTGGCTCAATCAATCAATATCCTGGAACGGACATTAAAGTAATTGGCCATACTGATAATAAAGGTACTGAAGCTTATAACATGAGCTTATCTGAAAGAAGAGCAGCAGCTGTTAAAGCCTATGCAGTTTCTCAAGGAGTTCCGTCATCACGCTTAATCACCGTTGGAAAAGGTTTCTCTGAACCAATTGAAGACAATGCTACTGAAGCAGGTAGAGCTGCAAACCGTAGGGTTGAAGTGGTTATCGTTGCAAACGATCAATTGAAAAAAGAAGCTCAGCAAAAAAGCAAATAGTTCAAGACATTTACATCCACCTATGAAAACGAAAACCCGTTGTACAATGTACTTCGGGTTTTCAATTTTTAAAGGGTTTTTATGCTAGGAGACTACAAATTAAATCGCAGCGTCCTGATGCTCTCCGTAGATATCTTCAAAATAATGGATTGCCAGTGATTTTAGCAATAGCTCTTGCTCCATCATCGCAAAAGATGGAACCGGCTTAACTAACTTCCAGTGTGGCCAGCCGTCCTGATCGAGACCTTCCAGTTCATAGAAACCCATTTCGCTTAACAAGCGACAGGTAGCGATATGCATCAATTCCTCTTTCTGGCGTTTACTATATTTGCCAGGTCCTTTACCAAGTTCCTGTACACCTATTAAAAACAGTACCACCTTCAAATCAGGGATATCAGAATCAAACTCCTGTGCTATCTTTTGTTGCAAAATTTTCCATTTTGCATGTGTTTCTGCAGGCTTCATACAGCAAAGATACAATTAGCTATGCAGCTTTATTACAATAAACCATAATGAGTTTACATACTTGTAAAGTGATTTAAGTAAATTTAGCATTTGAATAAACAAGCGAAAGCAAAATAATCCATCATACAAAAATTAAGAATGAGCTCAAAAATTGTAACAGGTATAATGGCATATGGTATGTCAGGCAAAGTTTTTCACGCACCCTTTGTCCACGCCCATCCGGAATTCGAATTACGTGCTGTAACTGAACGCAGCCATAAAAATGCTGCTGCCGATTATCCCGGCATCATTAGCTACAACACCATTGAAGACTTACTTGCTGATGAAAAGATAGAGCTCATCGTCATCAATACCCCAAACCACACCCATTATGAATATGCTTCAAGAGCCTTAAATGCTGGCAAGCATATTCTCGTTGAAAAACCTTTTACAGCAACTACAAACGAAGCTAAAGAACTATTTAACCTGGCTAAAAATCTAAATAAACAAATATTTGTTTACCAGAACAGAAGATGGGACAGCGACTTCACATCAGTACGACAAATCATAGAAAGCGGACAACTCGGGAAATTAAATGAAGTACATTTCAGATTTGACCGCTACCGTGCTGCCATAGGTCCAAAGACTTTTAAAGAAGAACCTCTGGCTGCGAGCGGACTCCAATACGACCTTGGTCCGCATTTACTGGACCAGGCCATCAGTTTATTCGGCAAGCCTGATTGTTTTAACAAAATACTGGGCAAAAACAGAAAAGACACTAAAGTAGATGATTATTTCTCCATCCATTTAAGCTACCCAAACAGCGTTAACGTCTTTGTACACGCCAACCTTCTGGTTGCCGATCCACTGCCTGCATTTGTATTGCACGGTAGCAATGGTACATTTATAAAAGACAGAGTCGATGTACAGGAAGAACAATTGTTGAAGGGCATAAAGCCTACAGATGCAATTTATGGGAAAGAGCCTGTCGATAAGACGGGTAGACTAACCCTTATTGATGAAGCAGGCAAAAGAACACAACAAACTATTCCTACGCTTACAGGAAATTACCTGCCATTGTTTGAAGCCGTATACCAGAGCATTAGAAATGGACAGGCCTACCCAATAACAGAATCAGATGTGATTACACAGCTTGAAATTCTGGAGGCTTAAACTATGGATACCATACTGTTTATCCTCATTCCGATATTTGTCATTGTGGTCTACTTTATACTCCGTGGCAATACTTCTAAATCGAAGAACATGGTAAAGCTTACGGAAGAAGAGCGTGACTTACTATTAAAGCGCGTACATTTTTACCAGCAGCTAAATGATGAAAACAAACTAAAGTTTGAAGATAAGCTAGCTGCATTTTTAGGCTATGTGCGCATAGAAGGCGTCGGCATAACAATTGAGTCATTAGATCGCGTATTAGTTGCCTCCAGTGCCATTATACCAGTGTTTGGCTTTGAGGATTGGAGATATAAAAATTTAACGAGTGTGCTTTTATACCCTGATACTTTTAATAAAGACTTTCAGTTTGAGGGCGGAGAGAGAAGTATCCTTGGTATGGTAGGCGAAGGCTACATGAATGGACAAATGATCTTATCCCGTTCGGCCTTATTGATCGGATTCTCCAACGCTGTGGATAAAGAGAACACAGCCATACATGAGTTTGTGCATTTATTAGACAAATCTGATGGTGCAACAGATGGTGTTCCCGACAACCTGATGAAACATGAATATACCCGTCCATGGGTAAAAATGATTCATCAGGAAATGCAGCATATAAAAAAGGGCAAATCAGATATCAATCCATACGCCATCACGAATGAAGCAGAATTCTTTGCAGTTGTTTCTGAGTACTTTTTTGAGAAGCCTCAGCAACTAAAAGATAAACATCCAGAGCTGTATCACATATTATCAGAGACCTTTTTACAGGACCCTGCAAAGAAATAATTTACAGGCTACCTAATAGTGCTACCGTAAATTCTGTTGGGATTTCGATGTGCGGGATATGCCCACAAGCATCAAATTCGATGATTTTAGCGCCTGGTATTTTCGCAGCAGTTTGCTTGCCTAAAAACCTGTATTGTCCGTATAAAACCTGTTGATCAGGACTAAGCAAGCCTTTACCTACAATGGTTTTATCCTCCTTACCAATAAACAGAACCGTTGGCACCTTTATATTGATAAATTCATACACTACAGGTTGCTCGTAGATCATGGTATAAGTCATTGCCGAAACTTTAGCCGCGCGTGGGAAATCAGCGCTATTTGTAACGCCACCTGCAATACGTACCAATTCTTCATATTCTGGTTTCCAAATAGTGAAATAAGAACCTTGATAATACTTTTTAACACTCTCCGCTGTTGATTTCAGCTCTGTTGCATAAGCTTGTTCGGTAGAGATATAAGGCACAAAACGACGGTAATCTTCCAGTCCTATTGGATTCTCAAGTAACAGCTTCTCCGTTTGATCAGGATACATCAATGCAAATCGAGTTGCCAGCATCCCGCCCATTGAATGACCTAATACGCTTGCTTTTTGCACACCCAGCGCATCAAGCAAGGCTTTGTTCCATGCGGCCATTTGGTGAAAACTATAATGTATAAATGGTTTTGACGACTTACCAAAGCCAATCTGATCAGGAACAATTACCCTAAATCCTCTACCGGTTAAAGACTTTATCACTTCAGTCCAATAATACCCGCCGAAGTTTTTACCATGAAAAAGCATTACCGTTCTGCCGTTTGCCATTTGTGTAGGCGCCACGTCCATATAAGCCATGCGTACATCCTGCCCTTCTACCGATATCGGAAAGTATTTCACAGGATAAGCATATTTAACATTCTCTAAAGTGATGGATAAGGTATCGGACTTTTGCGCAAATACTGCAACGGCAGATGAACAAAAGAAGATAAGGGATAAGGCTATTTTTTTTAACATGGGTCGTTTCTGAATCAACAAATAAAATCAGTGAAAGGCCTAAACTTACACATAATTTATTTTTTGAAACAAATTTAAACGTAACACCCTTAAGACAGTGTCAAAGCAGGCATAAAGAAGTGTCCGAGTCACCCTCATTTTTAACAATATTTAAACAGGGTACAAACAGGTTGAAAACGATATCAACGACCCTGTTTGCACCCTGTTTAGACCGAGGTTAGACCCTGTTTAGATATGGGCTAACTAAGACACTGCCAGAACACATTAGGGTGGCAATGCGCAGGCTATCCATTCGGACAAATCCGGTTATAAAAATGGGACGGAAATACCAAATGTAACGTTCCGGCCGGGGTTATAAATTCCCACAGGTTTATATCTGCTTAAATGATTATAATATTCCTTATTTAACAGATTCTGGCCAGTTACCCAGATATTAAGTTTTCCTTTCCCAGTAGTGATCGTAGTTCCAATCCCCGCATCCAATAAAGTATAACCATTGGTTTGCGTCTCAAAGCTATCAAAACGACCTTGCTTAAGCACATTCGTTACACCGACCTTAATATAGCTATCCAAGAACCCTTTAATGTTCGGCTCAAACTTGATATCATTGTTGATGCTTGCGGCCGGAATAAAAGGCAAGGGTTGATCCGTAGCTCTATTCACTCCCCTGGTGTAAGAAAAAGAGTTTTCAAAATGCAGAGATTTCACCAGGTGAAAATCTACTGAAGCCTCGGCACCCACCAGATCAGCATTTGTTTGTACATAACGATACACCGGCAGATCATGAGAACTACCATCCTCGTCTTGAAAAGGCATCGTCTCCTCATTAAAGTTACCCGGATAAATGTAATTAAAGATCCTGTTGGCATAAGCATTCAAACCAAAGGTTACACTTTCGGCAGTATATTCCAAGCCAAGGTCGAATTGCAGACTGGTTTCCTGTTTAAGGTCACTGTTACCTATTTCATACCTAAAAGTACCTTCATGTCTTCCGTTAGCACCTAGCTCAGCAATGTTTGGTGCCCTGAAGCCCGAACCCGCATTACCTTTAAGCACCATATTTTTGGCAATCTCGAAAGCAAAACCTAATGAAGCAGAGACATTTGAGAATTCGTTACTAAATCCGGTGAAAATCTGTTCGCCATCAAAGTTCAGGTCTTTGCCATTTACCTTTTTATAGTCGTAACGAAGTCCCGCATTAATAGCTCCTTTAGTGAAATTGCGTTTCAGATAGGCAAATGCACCAATGTTATTGCTATTGTAATCCGGAATCAAAAATTCCTCCCCTTTGTTAACGTTGTCTTGATACATCCCTTGTATACCAATAGCTGGTTGCCACTGACCTATAGCTGGAAAATTGTACTTCACATCATAAGTGTATGACTTAAGATTTAGGTTTAGTCCTGGCTCTTGTGCACTTTCTTCAAACTCTTTTCTGATGTTAGTTTGGAATGCGAATACAGTTTTCAACTGACCTTTTCCCAAAATGATATTACTGTTTAAGGCAGTACGGTAATGCGTGATATTCTGGAATGGTAAATCCAATCGTCTTTCCTTGGCTTCAGACTGGCTCAGAACTTCTCCATCATGGTTCATAAAACGGCCCTGCTCATCAGGTCCTTCCTCTACCAGACCAACATTGGTATGAAAACGCGAAAATGTTAAATGCGAATAACCCCAGCTTTTATTTAAACCTAGCATTCCATTAAAATTCATCTCATTAAAGCCAGAATTTGGCACTGTGATATCCTTGTAGCCAAAACCAAAGGCATTTTTGTACGATGTACGCCCACGATAAACAAAACCGTCTTCATTACCTTGCAGCATTAAAGAAGAGGCTGTAAGACCGTTATTGGTGCTATAGGTTGAGGTAAATGTACCATTGTGTACACCAGGAGCAGGGACAAGCTCATCGATTACATTAATCACCCCACCAAGGGCGTCTGAGCCATATAATAAACTTGCAGGTCCTTTTAAAATCTCTATCCTTGCTGCCGAAAACTGATCAGCTACAACACCGTGTTCATCACCCCATTGCTGCGATTCCTCTCTTGCACCATCAACCATCGTTAACACTCTGTTGTAACCAAGACCTCTAATGATGGGCTTAGAAATGGCGCCACCAGTGCTCACCTGCGAAATCCCCGGGATCTTCGCAATAGCATCAATCAGGTTTGTTCCTCCAGATTGAGCCAATTTTGTTTTACCAACTGTTACTACCGACAAGCTGTTGGTTTTATTGTTTGAACTAAAAGGCGAACCAGTAATTACTACTTCGGCGCTTTCGATAATCGAAGGAGACAAGTCAATAGTTAAACTATTCTGAGTGGCCAGGTCGACCAACACTGAGTAAGTTTTGTAGCCCACAAAGCGAACTTCAAGTAAAAACTTCCCTTTTGCAGGGACATTTTTCAATATAAATTCACCTTGATTGTTAGTAATGGTTATGGCTTTTAAATCTGTAATGTAAATGGTTGCTCCCGGAAGCGGGGCCTGAGTAGACGCATCAACAACCTTACCCCTAAACTGGGCCATTTCGGATGCGAAAGTCGATACAGGAAAAAACAGATATAGCGCTATGAATAATAAAAGATGTAATCTTTTCATTTAGAAAAATTGTTTAAAAAAGACATACCAGTATACGGGATACCGGTCTATCAAAATAGATAATTAAGAAATCAGACAGGTTATTTCACCTGTGTAAGGAGGTTATTAGGCAACGGGAGGCCCCCTAAGCGCCAGATCAATTAATTTGGTATAAGAACTACTTACGATCTGATAAACCCGGATTACAGGTTTACTAACAGTATAAATCTGAACATACTGCTTTGTGGTAATATAGTTTTTCTCGAAATGAGCCTTACAGATTAAACAGTGTTCGGTCTGACTGCTAACATGCAGTTTATGCGTACAGGTCTTTTCTTTCGTTACACATTTAGGTGCATGATTGTGGTGATGATCATGATGGTGAAGTGCACCAAAAGGCGTAAGTGCTATGGCAAATACCCATAACAGCAAAATCGATAATATCCGATGAATATATAAATGCCTTTCCCTCAATTCAGGTCAAAATTAGTGAATTCAATATAAATCCACCCTATAGGATTAGAACATTGCTAAGAGATGACAAGGAGCCCAGAAAAGGGGGTAAAAAAAGAAAGGGAACAACCGCCACAGTCACTCCCTTTCTTAACCTAAAACTAAAAACTACATATAAGACTATAATAGATGAAAAAGGTTTCATTTATTATAGTCTTTTTTATTTACTGCGTTTATTAAATATACAGAAGCCCATTTCCGTATATACTAATGACTCAGGCAAGACAAATGGATCAAACCACAACGGATGGCAAATACGAGTCCAATGGATTGAAGGTAATTTCGTAAATTAGACGAAAACCCGTCCTTATGAGTGCTAACGAAGACCTGATCCGTCAATTTTATGCGAGCTTTCAAAACAAGAATGTACAAGCTATGCAAGACTGCTATGCCGACAATGCTACGTTTAGTGATCCTGTTTTTACCAATCTAAAT
The DNA here is from genome assembly GCF_900176505.1 of Pedobacter nyackensis. GTDB lineage: Bacteria > Bacteroidota > Bacteroidia > Sphingobacteriales > Sphingobacteriaceae > Pedobacter > Pedobacter nyackensis. The sequence goes on from NZ_FWYB01000002.1 coordinate 575,609, forward strand.
GCTTTAGAGGTAAAGTCGATGTGGGCGATGCTACTTAAAAACGGCAAAGACCTACGCATCGAATTCAAAAACATCCGCGAAGATGAAAACGGCACACATGCTGAATGGGATGCCTGGTATACTTTTTCAGCGACAGGCAGCAAGGTCCATAACCAGATTAAGGCATCATTTATTATTGAAAATGGGAAAATTGTAAACCATACTGACGAATTCAGCTTTTACAAATGGGCCAGACAGGCGCTTGGCTTTACAGGTTTACTGTTGGGCTGGACCAGCTTCCTAAAAAACAAGATCAGCACAACAGCAAAAGGAAACCTGACAAAGTTTATGTCGAGGGCTAATTAACTAGCCTTTCAGCAATTCAACAATTGACTCAATTGATAACTGCTTCTGCGATCCACTCTGCATATCTTTTATCGTTAAGAAGCCAGTCTGCATCTCATCACTTCCAATTAAGATTACGTAAGGGATGCGCTTATCATCGGCATAGCTCATTTGCTTTTTAAGCTTCGCTGAGGAAGGATATAGTTCTGTGGCAACGTTAGCCCTACGTAAACGCTGTAAGATCGGCAGGGCGTATCTTTCGGCGTCCTTATCGAAATTACTGATCAGTACTTTTGTACCGACAGCTGCAGATTCAGGAAAAAGATTAAGTTCTTGCAGTACATCATAAATTCTGTCGGCACCAAAAGAAACCCCAACTCCTGTTAGTCCCTTTAAACCGAACATACCGGTTAGGTCATCATACCTTCCTCCACCACCGATGCTACCCATAGCCACTTCGTTGGTTTTAACCTCAAAGATGCAACCCGTATAATAGTTTAGTCCACGTGCTAAGGTTACATCCAGTTCCACATCAGGATTTAATGATGAGTCTGTTTTAAGCATCTCCTGTACATAATCAAATACCGTTTCAATTTCAGCGATACCTGTTAATCCTATAGCAGAACTCTGAAGTACGGTTTTAAGGCTATCCAGCTTTTGCTCGTTGGTACCTTCCAATAAGATAACTGGCTTTAACCTGTCAATATCCGCTTCAGCAAACCCACGTTCCAATAATTCTTTAATCACACCATCCAGGCCAATTTTATCCAGCTTATCAATGGCTACTGTCATGTCGATAATCAGTTCAGGCTTACCAACCACCTCGGCAATACCAGATAGAATCTTGCGGTTATTGATCTTTATGGTAAAGTCCTTCAAGCCTAAGTTGCTAAGTGCTTCCTGATAGATCAGGATAAACTCAGCTTCATTTAGCAAACTATCAGAACCAACCACATCCACATCACACTGATAAAACTCTCTGTATCGTCCTTTTTGCGGTCTATCTGCACGCCATACCGGCTGTACCTGGAAACGTTTAAAAGGAAGAGAAATATCATTCTGGTGCATCACCACGTAGCGGGCGAAGGGCACTGTTAAATCATACCTTAAAGCCTTCTCGCTAATCGATGAAATCATCGCATTGGAATTGGCCTGAGTCAATAAATCAGGCTTTACCTTAGAAAGGTAATCCCCACTATTTAAAATCTTAAAGATTAGTTTGTCGCCCTCATCACCATATTTACCGGTTAAAGTAGAAAGGTTCTCCATAGAAGGAGTTTGTATTTCGGCATAACCATACTTTTTAAATACTGTTTTCACGGTATCAAAAATGTAATTGCGTTTCACCATTTCCTGAGGTGAAAAATCTCTGGTTCCTTTTGCTAAAGAGGGTTTGATATTCGACATGGCGCAAAAGTACAAAACTAAGAGGCATAAAAAAAGGTTGTCTGCTTTTACACAGACAACCTTAGTATTTTATGGTAATTATCTATTTAAAAATTCAAACAGATATGTTTTCTAATTAAACCAATAACCTGATTGGCTCTTCCAGCAATCCTTTAAGCGTTTGCAGGAAGGCAGCACCCGTAGCGCCATCAACCACACGGTGATCACAGCCCAAGCTCAGCTTCATAACGTTGCCAGGTACAACTGCGCCGTTTTTAACAACCGGAACTTGTTGTATCGCACCTACAGATAAAATTGCACCATCCGGAGAGTTGATGATTGATGTAAATTCGTCAATACCAAACATACCCAGGTTAGAAACGGTGAAAGTAGAACCTTCCCAATCCGATGGCTGTAATTTTTTAGCTTTTGCTTTCTGTCCGTACTCTTTAACTTCTGCAGAGATATGAGATAATGACTTACCATCAGCAAAACGAACTACAGGAACCAATAAGCCATCTTCTACGGCCATAGCTACACCAATATTAGTATGCTCATTGAAGCGGATTTTATCTCCACGCCATGAAGAGTTAACTGCAGGATGTTGTTTTAATGCAACAGCAACAGCTTTAATTATAATATCGTTGAATGAAACCTTAACCGGAGCAACTGCATTAATAGCCGTACGTGCAGTCATTGCATTGTCCATATCAATACTAATGTTTAAGTAGAAATGTGGCGCAGTGAACAAACTTTCCGCTAAACGTTTAGCGATCACCTTACGCATTTGCGATACTGGCTTCTCGGTAAAACGCTCTTCACCTACGTACTGAGGGATAACTGGCGCAGCTTTCTCTGCAGCCGGAGCTGACGAAGATTCTGCTTTTGCCGATGCCGCAGCTGGTTTAAAGTTTTCTATATCTTTTTTAATGATACGACCACCATCTGCGCTACCTGCAACCTGAGCAAGGTCAATTCCTTTATCCTTTGCAATTCTCTTAGCTAACGGAGATGCTTTTAAACGTTCTCCACCACCAGATGAAGCAGGAGCTTCTTCCTGAGGTTCAGCAGCTTTTTCAGCAACTGGTGCATCAGATTTTTTATCTTCAGTAACAGCTGGCTTAGCCGGTGCATCACCCTGACTTAAAATTCCACTGATGTCCGTTCCTTCAGGGCCGACAATGGCGATGATACCATTTACTTTAGCGGCCTGTCCTTTTTCAACACCAATATGCAATAAAGTTCCTTCAGCGTAACCCATAACTTCCATAGTTGCCTTATCGGTTTCTACGTCAGCCAGGATATCATCTTCTTTAACTTTATCACCAACTTTTTTATGCCATTCAGCAATTACGCCTTCAGTCATAGTATCACTTAGCAACGGCATTCTAACTACTGTAACGCCCATCTTTGTAAGATCAGCTTCACTTGGGCCTGTTGCTGCGCTTGGAGCGCTTTCTTCTTTCTTTTCTTCAACTGGTTTAGTTTCAGTTACAGGAGCCGCAGCAGCGCCTTCTTCAGCAGCAAGTGCTGCTTTGTAATCTTCACCTTCTTTACCAATTACAGCGATAACCGCATCAACAGGAACAGCCTTACCTTCTTCTACACCAATGTATAAAACGGTACCATCCCAGTATGATTCTAAATCCATGGTCGCCTTATCGGTTTCCACTTCGGCCATTACATCGCCGCTTTTAACTTTATCGCCAACTTTTTTATGCCATTTAGCCATCACACCTTCAGTCATGGTGTCGCTCATCTTGGGCATTCTAACTATTTCAGCCATTCTATAATATCTATTGAAATGAGTTCTTAATTAATCTTTTACGTAAGGATAATCCTGTTGCACATAAACATCAGTAAACAATTCTGATGCTTCAGGGAATGGAGATTCTTCTGCAAATTTTACAGACTCATCAACGATCTGTTTTATCTTACCTTCGATTCCTTCAATCCAAGCTTGATCAGCATACTTTTCTTTAAGTATAACCTCTCTTACAGACTCGATAGGATCTTTAGCTTTATATTCTTCCAACTCGTCTTTTGTACGATATTTAGCAGGATCAGACATAGAGTGTCCACGGTATCTGTATGTTCTCATTTCCAGGAAGGTTGGACCTTCACCGGCTCTTGCACGTTGAATGGCTTCATCCATTGCATTGTGAACAGCAACCGGATCCATACCATCTACCGGAGCACATGGCATATCAAAACCTAAACCTATTTTGTAAATATCAGTCATGTTCGTGGTACGCTCCACTGAAGTTCCCATTGCATAAAAATTGTTCTCGCAAACAAATACAACAGGTAATTTCCAAAGCATGGCCATATTGAACGCTTCGTTTAAAGCACCCTGACGAACAGCGCCATCACCCATATAGCAAATGTTTACATTATTTGTGCCTTTATATTTTTCAGCAAATGCAATACCTGCTCCCAATGGAATTTGTCCACCTACAATACCATGTCCACCATAAAAATGATGTTCTTTACTAAACATGTGCATAGAGCCACCTTTACCTTTAGATACACCAGTAGCTTTACCATACATCTCTGCCATAATGCTATCCGCACTTACGCCCAAGGCTAGTGCATGAGCATGATCACGATACGTAGTAATCATGGAGTCTCCTAGCTGCATAGCAGAAATTGCTCCGGCTACTACTGCTTCCTGACCGATATATAAATGACAAAAACCGCGGATTTTTTGTTGTCCGTAAAGTTGACCGGTTTTTTCTTCGAACTTGCGCATCAGCAACATCGACTCAAACCACTTTAGATAGGTATCTTTATTTATTTCTACTGCACTCATTTTGGGGTGTTGATTTTTTTACGAGAGCAAAGCTACTTTTTTATTGCAATATATCGAAGCAAATGATGTAAAATGCACACTAAGGTTATAGAATTGCTAACATCGTACAATGCTTCTAACAAGGTCAATATTAGCACATATCCCAACATTAACAAATTAAAAGCAAACAGATCCTTAAGAATGCAATCATATGTTGCACCCAAAACCGAAGTAGCCGAAACTTATATGGCGGAAAAAATATCGTTCTCTTGTTGAAATGTTAATAACTTTCAATATAAATTGAATGACATTTGGATAACATTTGTAAAATGTATATGTTTGCCACCCTAACAATAAGCCCGTAGTGGTGTACGTTTAAGTGTAAGTGCCTAATACCCAAACTTAACAGTATAACATGATAAAAAAGTTTTTGTTTTCCACCCTAATTGGTTTGTGCAGCTATTCAGCTATCCAGGCACAAACGAAAACAAAGGAAACCAACAAATTAGCAGATCCTGATAATTTAGCCTCACAATATTTTTCACAGGTTATGGGTGTTGCTGTTGATGCAACTTCTAACGTAAAGCTGTACAAATTCATTTATGAATGGATTGGAACGCCTTACAGATTTGGAGGAAATACAGAAAAAGGCATCGACTGTTCGGCTTTCACCAAAGCCATTTACGATAAAGTTTTCAACACTACCATATTGCGAAATTCACGTGATATTTTTAGCATGGTTGATCCATTGCCTAAAGATGAATTGAAAGAAGGCGATCTGGTATTTTTTAAAATAAAAAGCAGAAGCATAACACATATTGGCATATACCTTGGCGACAACCGCTTTGCACATGCATCGTCAAGTCGTGGTGTGGTTATCAGTAATTTAAACGAACCTTATTACTCAAGATATTTTTACAAAGGTGGCCGCATTTTAGACGGTATTAAGGAAGACCTGATTCAGGAATAAAATCCTAGCCTTTAACAATACTGGTCCTTCTAAGCATTTTAGAAGGACTTTTTTTATACCCAAATACAGATGAAGCTTTCTACCTCCGGTTTTCTGATTACCGCAATCGCTTTTGCCTTTTTAGGCTGCAGCAGCAACACCGCCAGTGTTCCTAAACAGTTACCTATCCAGGACACCCCTAGGGTGATAAAAAAGGATACGATCTCCATTGTAGCTGTTGGCGACATTATGTTAGGCTCAGCCTACCCTAGCAAATCAAATCTGCCATCTGATGATGCGGTTAATAGCTTTAAAACTGTAGCCGATTATTTAAAAGGCGATATCGTTTTTGGTAATCTCGAAGGCTGCTTTCTAAACAATGGTAAATCAACCAAGTGTAAAGACACCATCAGCAACAGTTGCTTCGCTTTTAGAATGCCGGAACGTTATGCGGGTATCATTCAAAAGGCTGGTTTTAACTTATTAAGCGTTGCCAATAACCATGTAGGTGATTTCGGACTTAGAGGTAGAACACAGACAGCGGCCATCTTAGATTCGCTCAATATTCATTATGCGGGATTGCAGTCGCACCCATTCCGAATTTTTGAAAAGGATAGCGTTAAATATGCCTTCTGTGCTTTTGCGCCAAACGAGAATACGGTGTCGATAAATAAAGTTGACAGCGCCAAACAGCTGGTTAAGCGTTTAAAAGCGGAAGCCGACATTGTTATTGTTTCTTTTCATGGTGGTGCAGAAGGTGCTAAATCTGAACATGTAACCCGAAAAAAGGAAATATTTTACAATGAAAACCGCGGTAATGTATATGCATTTGCTCATGCTGTAGTTGACGCTGGTGCCGATGTGGTTTTAGGTCATGGCCCCCACGTAACCCGAGCTGTAGAAGTCTACAAAAACAAGTTTATCGCTTATAGCCTGGGCAATTTTTGCACCTATGGCATGTTTAGTCTTAAAGGCCCAAATGGAATTGCCCCCTTAGTACAACTCAAAATAAACAGCAAGGGAGATTTCCTCTTTGCTGATATTGTTTCTGTAAAACAGGATAAGATCAATCGCCTGACGTTAGATAACCAGGACGGAGCCTTCAAGAAAATCAAATCACTAACTGATATTGATTTCCCCGCACACAATTTAGATTTCTCTACAACGGGGCGAATCCAGTTAAAAGATTAAGACTCATCCTTTGTATTTTTAACCAGGCCAATGCCCGATACAAAAAATATTAAGCCAATAATTCCGGCAACAATTAGTTCCCTGCTGTGAAGGCTATGATTTACGAAGCCGTAACCGGCATAAATAAGGCCTATAATACCTAATATGGTCAGTACAGCGCCAAAAATACGTTTAACATTCATAATGATTATGATTTAGTATTAATTGTATTACAATATCCATGCCCTGTATGAAAATTCAACAACCTGATCATTAAATATTCAAATAAGACAAGAATTTTAGTACCTTGATATCATTATATTCATAACCTATAAAAACCCATTATGTATACAACGTACATCATTCTTTTACTCCTTGTAATTATTTTGATCAGTTCATTTGTTACCGTTAAACAAGGCACAATTGCTGTAGTTACAATTTTTGGAAAATACAGAAGATTGCTTAGTCCCGGACTTAGCTTAAAAATCCCCTTAATAGAAACCATTCATTCCCGCATCTCTATACAGAACAGATCGGTTGAACTATCTTTTCAGGCGGTTACCCAGGATCAGGCAAATGTTTACTTTAAGGCCATGTTGCTTTATTCAGTAATCAACCACGATGAAGAGACCATCAAAAATGTAGCCTTTAAGTTTGTGGACTCAACAAACTTAATGCAAGCTTTAATCCGCACCATAGAGGGGTCGATCAGAGCCTATGTTGCTACGCAAAACCAAGCCAATGTACTGGCACAACGAAATGAAATCGTAGATCATGTTAAGCACCAGATTGACCAGGTATTGGAAAGCTGGGGCTATCATTTACAGGATTTGCAATTAAACGACATTACATTTGATGAGGAAATCATGCGCTCAATGAGTCGCGTTGTGGCCTCTAATAACTTAAAAGCTGCCGCTGAGAATGAAGGTCAGGCTTTATTGATTACCAAAACCAAAGGTGCTGAAGCTGATGGTAACGCCATTAAAATTGCTGCTGCAGCTGAACGTGAAGCTGCTCAGTTACGCGGACAGGGTATAGCCTTATTCAGAGCTGAAGTTGCACACGGTATGACTAAAGCTGCTCAGGAAATGGAAGAAGCTAACCTGGATATCTCGGTAATCTTATTCACGATGTGGACAGAATCTATCAAACAGTTTGCGGAGAACAGCGAAGGCAATGTTATTTTCCTTGATGGATCTACAGAGGGAATGAATCGCACCATGAAAGAAATGATGGCTATGCAGATGCAGAAAACGATACAAGAAAAGAAATAACAGTAAAAAACTGAATTGTTAAGTACAAAAAAGGGCCTGCATCATAATTATGATGCGGGCCCTTTTTTAATTTAAAACCTTCGTCTTAATTAAACGCAGGCGAAGCTTTAACAACGGCTTTCCCCTTAGGATTTGCCAATTGCATGAAATCAGCCATAATTCTTAAGCTTTCATTCTGAATAAAATCAAAGCCTTCTTCTTTCTTGATCTTGTCTCCTTTTTTCACAGGAGCCAATCCCCTTGATTTTCTTAATATGTTTATCTTAACCAGAGTCTTAGCTTCAATACTGTCTCTCTCTGCTTTCAATTTAACTTCATTTAAAGGTAACGACACTTCTCCTTCACGCTTTTTAGCTTCGGCGATATCTTCTTCCATAATTTTATAATCAAGCGACTTGTCCATTCTTTGCTTGTGTAAGCTGATCAATCCTGGCTTAAGCGGATTCAAATCAGCAATAGAAGCAAAATTAGACTTTCTCACCTCATCCCAAGGCAGAGCAGAAGGTTCAGTATCTTCTCCAATTTTATCCATTGGATATAAAGATGGGAACTCTATATCAGGCATTACACCCTTATGCTGGGTACTGCTACCCGTAACACGGTAAAACTTAGCCATTGTAAGATTGATCTGGCCCAACTTAACCCCATCGTTTTTCCCTGCAATGCCGCCTTTATTAACCAAAGCCGATAGCCTTTGCAATATAGATGGATTAACCAATCTGTTCATGTCAATTGAAGATTGAACTGTTCCTTTACCATAGGTTTGGGTACCCATGATAATTCCCCTTCCATAATCCTGAATAGCACCTGCAAAAATTTCCGACGCAGAAGCGCTTAATCGATCCACCATCACTCCAAATGGTCCAGCCCATGCTACACCTGAGTTGGTGTCGTCACTAACCTCTACATCACCCTTAAGATCCTTTACCTGCACCACAGGTCCTTTATCAATAAACAAACCTGTAAGATCGATTGCTTCCACTAAAGAACCACCACCATTTGCACGAAGGTCCATTACAATAGCGTCCACTTTATCGCGGTTCTTTAAAGTATCAATCAATAACCTTACATCACGTGTTGTACTTTTATAATTAGGATCACCGGCGTTCGCAGCTTTAAAATCAGCATAAAAAGCAGGTACAGAAATGATCCCTATTTTGTAAGGCTTTCCATTTGACAAGATCGTTTCTACTTTCTTTTTGGCCGATTGGTCTTCCATTACAATCTTCTCCCTTACCAGTTCAATGATTACTGGCTTGGCCGACATTTCCTTGCCAGAAGGAATGATCTTTAACCTAACCTTTGTGCCTTTTGGACCTTTAATTTTAGATACTGAATTTTCAATTCTCCAGCCAATGATGTCTTCAAACTCTCCATCACCCTGTGCTACAGCAATAATCTTATCTCCAGCACTTAGTAATTTGCTTTTAAAAGCCGGACCACCTGGGATTACTTCAGCAATTTTCAGCACTTCATTATCCAGTTGTAATCTGGCACCGATACCTTCAAAAGATCGGGCCATATCTTCGTTAAACTGCTGCGCATTACTAGGATTAAAATAGTTTGTATGCGGATCTATAGTCTCAGTAAATGCATCCATTACCGTTTGAAAAACGTCCTGGTTGTTTAATTTTGTGGCCTGCGACTTAAGTGCCTCATAACGTTTTTTCAGCGTCTCAGCATTCTTAGCCTCAGATGTTCCTGCAATCTTTAAATTTACAAGCTCATATTTAACCCTTTTCCTCCAAAGATCATCCAATTCTGTTTTTGATTTTGCCCATGGCATCTTTTCACGATCAAAAACATAAGTTTCATTCGTGTTGAAGCTCTGTTTTGCTTTAATTTGAGTAAAAGCATAGTTGATGAATTCGTTGTATCTCTTCAAATAAACGTTAAATATATAAAATGGAGCATTTAGATTCCCATTACGGAAATCATCATCCAGCGAATGTCTGAATTGCTCAAACTCCTTAATATCCGAAGCCTGGAAATAATATTTGTATGGATCCAGATCCTTGATATATTTATCTAAAACCAATGAAGAGATCGAATCATTAACTTTTATCTTCTTATAGTTGTAATTTTCAATCAGTGCAACGATCTCCTTGCATACCAGAGCCTGTTTTTCATCGGGCACAATATTGCTTACGCCCTGAACCATTTGTTGAGGCTGTGGTGCCGCATGGCACGCAAGAACAGCCGCAGTGAAGGTTACCAGTAATATCTTTTTTAACATCTCTTTAACTATTTTAAAATCCATTTTTATACACAGCACTAATATGATACCAATTTCATAAATAAAAAGAAAAGAGACAGTATAACACTGTCTCTTTTCTGTAAACATACTAAAAGTTTGAAATTACAATTACATCAGTAATACAAAAAACTACTTTTAATCTCATTTATTGCCTGACCTGTTATTTCTTTGCAATCACCTTGGCGGGGATCTGAGCCTTGGCTTCTCTAATCTGAGTTTTAAATCTGGCAGGATTTGAAGTTTTAGCTAGAAGTTCAGCCCTGTTTATATCCTTTAACGCCAGTGTATATTCTTTTTTCTTTGTTTTTACCTGTGCGAGTCCCAAAATCGACTCTATATAAGCATTGTTATCCCCAATTTGCTTTGCCAATATTCCTTGCTGGGTATAAAACCATAAGGATTGGGTTAATTTATTCGCTGCCAGATATATTTTTCCAAGCTGACGGTAAGATTCCATCTGCCCTGTTTTACTGCCAATTTTAGAATAATTCTTTAAGGCCACATTAAGTGTAACCTGCTCAGCTTCACTATAGTGAGCCAATAAATAATGAGCATTAGCAAGTCTCAATAAGGCTGATCCATACTGAGTATATTTTTTAGCGCTATTGTATTCAAATGCTGCTTTACCAAACAAGGTAACAGCATCGTTCAAATCACCTCTACGCTCGTTTTTCTCCGCATCAGCAAAATATCCGTCACCAGTATTTTCCTCCAGGTTAGACACAACAATATTCACAGCTCCATTTACCGACTGCGGTTGTTGTGACAAATAAGGACTTGCCTGAGACATCGCCTTACCGGAAACAAAAAGAAAAACCAATACTAAACAAATTTTGTTCATCGGGTAAATATATAACAATTTTAGAGTAAACAGCTGGATACTAAACAAAAAGGAGAATAATCAGACCTTACTCATGGGTAGGTAACCAAGATGGAAAGCGTCTTCTGGAGCATGCGATCCCTTTTCTATCTGAATGCAAAACCTACTTTTCGCCGATGCCGGAAGCACATCTGCGACATTAAAAACGTCATCAACATCTACTCCATACTTATCGTCAATATGTGAAACCGCTCCTTCGAAGCAGGTATGCTTATAGAAGGCTGTTTCTTTAGCCCGACTGCTAGCCTCCGCTAATGAATCTGCAACAATAAGCATTTTATAATGAAGTTCGTCAAATTCATCTGTCTTATATCCGCCAAGGTTAATGAAGAATAGCTTCTTCAAACTGGCATCAGAAGCTTCTACGGCAGGGAGAATTTTCAAGCTAAATCCATCCACCATGGTGACTTCCCTCCAGGCATCGATATGTATTTTTTCTTTTGCTTCGGGCCAAAAATCAGCAATATCTATTTTCAAATCTGCTATCGATTGACCTATTGCAAAAAATACATCATGCTGTTCAGTATGCCTTCCTTCAGGCTTGCAACCAAGCAAAAGCATAAACAACTTAAATTGAGCGCTTTGTTCCATTACAAAATTCTATTTAAACTCTTCAATAAGTTGCTTACAACGCTCTTCTATTTCCAAAAATACAGGTTCAAACAGGCGATCATCAAAATAAGGATCAGTTACCTCCAACTCATCAGGCAGAAACAATTTTACTTTATTTCGCTGTTCGTCATTTGAAGCCATCTTCAGCACATCTCTTAAATTATTCTGGTCCATAACCAGGATATGATCAAAATCTTCAAACATATCCTGATTAAAAAGCCTTGCCCTTTGCTCAGAAATATCATACCCAAAGTTTCGGGCAACAGCAATACTTCTTCTATCAGCAGGCTGATTCACATGCCAATCACCTGTCCCGGCAGAGGATATTTCCCAGTTTAGATTCTGGTCATCTACTAAATGTCTCATAATCCCCTCGGCAAGTGGCGAGCGGCATATATTACCCAGGCAAACCATCAATATTTTCATCAGTATATATGTTTATTATTTAACTATAAATCTCGTTAAGTACATTAGCCAAACAAATGCCACCTTTTAGCAACTGTTCATTCAGCAAACCTATAAATTCAAAATTATATTTATAACTTAATTTCTCTTCAGGCTTAATATTCGCATAAATGCGATTGCAAGCCATGTAAGATCCATAAACGAAGTCCTTTAATGAACTACCTTTCCAGGTATTTAGCTGTACAGGCGTTGGATAATTGATCGCATTTGCATATTCGGTATAACTCAACTGCTGGTATTCAATAAGCGACTCGTCCCATACCCTGTGCAGGTTAGATTTCTCTCCAAACCAGGTTACAAAAACCTTATTTCCACCCAGATCTTCTTTCCTTGCAGTATGCATCGGCTGATTCAAATCCCCAACAAGATGGATGATCAAACGCATAGCCAGTCTTTTTTCATCCGCAGTACTATGTTTGTTCTTTAAAACAGCAACCATCTCCGGAATCTTATTGTATACGTTTGCTCCTTTCTCAGTGCCCAGAATATCAAACACACCATTTTTATCCAAACCTGCAGGCAGGTTCACAAAATGCCAGTTATACAAGTAGTCATAAGCAGGATCTGATTTTATAAAATCGCCCCAGTTGCTGGCCATGGCAAGACTCTCATTACCCAAAACACCTTTCACGCCCTTTCTTGCTTTGCCAGTAAGGTGGGTTTCTGCAATTTGTCCGACAATCCTATGTCCAAGCATTCCCCAGGCGCCCGCGTTTAGCGGAAGATATAAAACAATTGCTAAAGCCAATATGGCCTTACAGCCCCTCGTCATTAAATTCTTTCTTGCTTTCATCTGTTTCTTTTTATGTTTTTTCAGGTGTATTGTATGTCCTTAGGCGGTTTTACTTGTCAGATGGAACCTTTGATGATTACAAAAACGGCGGTAGCATTTTAAGTGCTACCGCCGTTTTTTACAATGCTTTAGGCTCACAGATAATCCGTTCTTTTAAAACCAGATTACATGCTCTTTGATTGCCTATACTTTCCAAGTGGAGGTTGTTTGGTTCAGAGGATTTGATGTAAAATGCCTTTACATACCGTCCAATCTGATAACAACCTGATACTTTTTGTTTATAATTTGCTTTAGTATAAGTACCCGCTAAAAATAAGCTGTCTCCTCTTACTTCGTACACACCCTTGGCATACTCTTTCCATACACCTCCGTTAAAACAGGAATCGGAATAATAGTTTACTTTGGAATGTGTGGTCAGGTCAACGTAAAACGAATCGCAGGTAAACTTAAACTTATGCTGTGTATAGCTTAACAGTTTATCAGCATTTGCGATACTATCCTGGTTCCATACCCCCTGTAAAAAAACTTCACCTTTTCCCTGCACATCCGGCAATCGCCTGCATGCAGCAGACACGCACACTATAAGAAGCAGAAAAAACACCATTCTCAACATACCCATACAAATATATTTCGGTGCCTATTTTAAACTACCAACCATATCTTCCGGACGAACCCACTCATCAAATTGTTCGCCGGTAAGTAAGTCCAATTCGATAGCTGCACCACGTAATGTTTTATTCTCTTTATGTGCTTTTTTAGCAATCTTAGCTGCATTCTCGTAACCAACATGAGGATTTAATGCTGTAACCAACATTAAAGAGTTTTCTAAGTGCTTCTTAATTTCCGGAAGGTTAGGTAAAATACCTTCAGCACATTTATCATTAAATGAAACGCATGCATCACCAATCAGACGACCTGATTGCAATACATTTGCAGCAATAACAGGTTTAAAAACATTCAGTTCGAAATGGCCGTTACTTCCGCCAATTCCAACAGTAACATCGTTACCCATCACCTGCGCGCATACCATTGTTAATGCCTCCGGCTGTGTAGGATTAACTTTACCAGGCATAATAGAAGATCCCGGCTCATTGTCAGGAATGATAATCTCACCAATTCCACAACGTGGACCAGAGCTCAACATCCTTACATCATTAGCAATTTTCATTAATGCAACTGCAGTCCGTTTATATGCAGCAGAAAGCTCTACCATTGCATCATGAGCCGCCAAAGCTTCAAATTTATTCGGAGCAGTTACAAAAGGCAAGCCTGTTAATTCAGCAATCTTTTTAGCAACCAACACATCATATCCTTTTGGCGTATTCAAGCCGGTTCCTACTGCAGTACCACCTAATGCCAGTTCGCTGATCATTACCAGTGCATTTTTAATTGCTCTAACGCTGTTATCAATCTGCTGTACATATCCTGAGAACTCCTGTCCCAATGTTAAAGGAGTCGCGTCCATAAAGTGAGTACGACCTGTCTTTACGATGTCACTAAATTCAACTACTTTGTTTGCTAAAGTGTTACGTAATTTCTCCAGACCCGGAATGGTAATTTCTACCGCTTGTTTATAAGCAGCAATGTGCATTGCCGTAGGATAAGTATCATTAGATGACTGCGACTTGTTTACATCATCATTAGGATGCAATACTTTTTTATCATCAGCAAGATCACCACCATTTAAAACATGTCCACGATAAGCAATAACCTCATTAGCATTCATGTTACTTTGCGTACCAGAACCCGTCTGCCAGATTACCAAAGGGAACTGATCATCCAGACTACCAGCAATCACTTCATCACAAGCTTTTGCAATTAGATCTGCTTTATCCTGAGTTAAAACACCCAGCTCAGTATTGGCTAATGCAGCTGCTTTTTTCAAATATCCAAAAGCATGAATGATCTCTTTAGGCATAGAAGCCTCCGGACCAATTTTAAAATTATTTCTTGAACGTTCAGTTTGAGCACCCCAATATTTATCAGCAGGCACCTGCACTTCACCCATCGTATCGTGTTCGGTTCTAAAATTCATAGTGTTCTAATTTTTGTTGCGGCAAATTTAAGGTTTTTGTGCCTCAATGAGTTGGTTTTATGTAATTAATCAACTACAAAGTATGCAATGTTTAAAACTCTTTTACGTTTAAAGGGTTAAAAATCCTTATTTTTCGACTTTTTAACCTGTATTGCATTGTTCATGAAGTTTCGTCTACTAACCATAGCCCTATCACTCACCGTTTTATCGCTCTCATTACTATCATCTTGTTCAAGTCCTGAAGAGAAAGCTAAAAAGGCCGCAGCAAATAAAAAAATAAGAGTCAAAGATGACGATAAAGCTGACAGTTTATTATTAGTTTATAATCCTGCAAAGGGAGATAAATGGATTGCTGACTTTGCTCACAACCTACATAAAAAATACGGCTTCAATGGGAATATGCTTGTGGCGAAAGATGGAAAAATCCTGTATGAAAAAGCAATAGGTTGGGCAGATTACCTGCACCGCGACAGTCTGAAAATAAGCTCACAATTTGAACTGGCATCCATTACCAAAACTTTCACTGGAGTAGCCATCATGCAACTGGTGGAAGCGGGGAAATTAAAACTAACAGATGATGTAAAAAAATTCTATCCCAACTTTCCTTACGATGGAATAACCGTAGACTTACTCTTATCTCACCGTAGTGGGATGATGAATTATGTATACTTCATAGACGACATTTGGCGCAAGGAAAAACGCAACATGAAAAAAGGGGTGTCTAACCAGGAAGTAATGCAGGTTATTGCTGAAAAAAAACCCAACCCTTATACCAAACCCAACCGGCTTTTCCATTACAACAACTCCAACTTCATGGTTTTAGCCGCAATTGTAGAAAAGGTAACGGGACAGCGCTTCTCGCAATACATGATGGAACATGTGTTTAAGCCAGCAGGAATGAAAAAT
The DNA here is from genome assembly GCF_900176505.1 of Pedobacter nyackensis. Lineage (GTDB taxonomy): Bacteria > Bacteroidota > Bacteroidia > Sphingobacteriales > Sphingobacteriaceae > Pedobacter > Pedobacter nyackensis. Next base: position 591,451 of record NZ_FWYB01000002.1, read on the forward strand.
ACACATGTTTATTCTAAAGCGGAATATGAGAAAATCCCTGTAGACGTAGTAGGTCATGACCGCAACAGCTGGCGATATTCTGTAGTGCAAAACTTTTTAGATGGTCCTGTCGGCGATAAAGGTATTTATAGCACTTTGCATGACTTAGTCTTATTTGATAAATATCTAAAGAACGGCAGATTATTAACGCAAAAAAGCTTGGATTCAGCTTACAAAGGCCGCAACAAAGCGATTAAAGGTCATTTCAATTATGGATACGGCTGGCGTATGTTTGATGGAGAAAAAGACCGGAAAGTGGTGTACCATACAGGTTGGTGGCATGGGTTTAGACACATCTATGTACGTGATTTCCAAAAGGATATTGTCATTATATTTTTAGGTAATTTAACCAATGGCAGTCTGATGCAGCTTGATGAATTATATAAACACCTTGGCGTGCCTGTTATTCGTAAGGGAGCCTATTCTGGTGCAGGATCTTTACCTGGAAGTGATGAGGATTAATTAGGAGATCTTATCGAATGCGATACCTACACGTCGCTTCGAAAGATATGTCTTCAGCAAACTATTTTCCGGCAGCTCCAGATGTGGATCTGCCGTAAGCAAATCAATAACCGTATTTCTGGCCTCCTGCAAAATCAACTGGTCTTTTGCCAGGTCAGCCAATTTTAACTCCAGCACACCGCTTTGCTGTGTCCCTGTAATATCACCCGGCCCGCGAAGCTGCAAATCTATCTCTGAAATCTCAAAACCATTATTGGTTTTTACCATGGTATCAAGACGCAGTCTTCCATCAGCGCTTAGTTTATTTCCCGACATCAGTATACAGAAAGACTGCTCGGCACCACGACCTACTCGCCCCCGCAGCTGATGCAGCTGAGAAAGTCCAAAGCGCTCGGCATTTTCAATAATCATCACCGATGCATTCGGAACATTCACACCAACCTCAATTACGGTAGTAGCCACCATAATCTGGCTCTTTCCATCTATAAATTGCTGCATCTCATATTGCTTATCGGCATTACTCATTTTACCATGAACAATACTGATCTGATAATCGGGTCTTGGGAACTGGTAACTCATCTGCTCCACACCCGCTTCAAGGTGTAAAAGATCAACCTTCTCGCTTTCTTTAATTAACGGATAAACGATATACACCTGCCGGCCTTTAGCAATTTCCTGCTTCATAAAACCAAACATCCTCAGACGTTGCCCTTCAAACAAATGCTTCGTTTCTATAGGTTTCCTTCCCACTGGTAATTCATCGATCACAGACACATCTAAATCGCCATACAGCGTCATTGCCAGTGTTCGTGGTATAGGCGTGGCCGTCATAACTAATATATGTGGGGGGATGATATTTTTGCGCCACAGTTTAGCCCGTTGCTCAACACCAAAGCGATGCTGTTCATCAATTACTACCAAACCAAGGTTTTTAAACACCACCTTATCTTCAATCAAGGCATGGGTACCCACCAGAATATCAATTTCACCAGATTCCAATGCCGCATGCAACTGCGTACGTTGCTTTTTGGTGGTGCTCCCGGTAAGAATTGCAACCTTAACAAGACGATCCTTCAGAAGCGAAGCAATAGACTCATAATGCTGACGGGCCAATATCTCCGTAGGCGCCATCATGCAGGCCTGGTAGCCATTATCATTAGCCAGAAGCATACTCATCAGCGCCACCACGGTTTTACCACTTCCTACATCTCCCTGCACCAATCTATTCATCTGGATACCACGTTGCGTATCTATTCTGATCTCTTTGATTACACGCTTCTGCGCACCGGTAAGCTCAAAAGGGAGTATCTCATTGTAAAACGTATTTACACGCTCCCCTACAACCGGAAACAAATGCCCCTTAAACTTGAGTTCCCTGAGTTGTTTATTGTGCAGCATTTGCAATTGAATGAAGAAAAGCTCTTCAAACTTCAGGCGATTCTCAGCCTTCTTTAGCATAGCAACATCTTTAGGGAAATGAATATTTAGAATAGATTCCTTCTTCGAAATCATGTGATACTTATCGAGGATATACAGGGGGATCGTTTCCTTAACCTCGTAGAGGTGCTGTTCGAGTAATAGCGTCTGCAGCTTTTGAATACCCTTACTATCCAGAAAAAACTTCTTTAACTTTTCGGTCGAATTATAAACCGGCTGCAATCTCAGGTTTCCTGTAATAGTAGCAGGCCGTGGATAAGTCTCCAGATCCGGATGGGAAATACTAAAACTCCCGTTAAAAACAGTAGGTTTACCAAACACGATATAAACCTTCCCCTTCATTACATGCTCATCCACCCATTTTAAACTCTGAAACCATACCAGTTCGATAGATCCGGTTTCATCAGTTAATCTTGCTACAATTCGCTTTTTATGCTTTTCGCCAATCTGTTCCTTGCCCGTAATCCTACCTAATATCTGCACATAAGGGAGCTCCGGACTAAGTTCAGCTATTTTATAGAACCGGGTACGGTCTATATACCTGAAAGGAAAATAGTTCAGCAACTGGTCGTAAGTAAAGATACCCAGTTCCTTCTGCAAAAGTTCTGCGCGTTTGGGTCCTACGCCCTTCAGAAATTCGATAGTCGTGTCTAATGTTGAAGCAAACAAAGCTTTAATGGTTTTTCAATGGAATATAATCTTTTTTCAATGGTATTGAAGCTATCATGAGCAATATTTTTCAAGCTCCCGAGCGTTTGCTCATGATGGTTTACCCTTAAATGTAAAGATATCTTTTATTATACTCCAATTAAATACGATCACTGAGACCAGGAGCAGTAAGTAAGCAAACAGCTTATGTGCATCAACATGCTCTCCAAAATAAAAGATGGCCACAGCAAATGCAATGATCGGATTAATGTAAATGATGATCCCTAAAGTAGATGAAGGAATACCTATTAAGGCATACAAACTCATAAACAAGGGAATAATTGTAAAGAAAACTGCAATAACGGTGATATTTCCCCAAAACCAGAGCCCTTGAGGAATACCTTCATGCTTCAATAAATAAAAAGGCAGCATCAATATAACGGCCAGGCCAATTTGAACGGCAAGCACATTCAGCTTATCCAGGTTCTGCATTTTACGCTGAATGATGAGGTAAAATGCATATAAAGAAGCGATAACGACAGACCATAACACTTCGACAAATGATCCTGTAGCCAATAGTAAAATACTGAGCAATGCGATTCCAAGCGAAATCAATTTCAAACCTGATAATGATTCCTTTAAAATCAGGTACCCGCCAAAAGCGGTAATCAGCGGACAAACCATATAAGCGAAGGCTGCTGACTGCAGGCTAACATTGTTTACCGCATAAATATAAGTATACCAGTTAGAGGTAAGCAACAGCGTTGAGCCAACAAGCTGCAGTAGAATATTACGCTTCTCTTTGGTGGTTACTGACGAAAGATAAGCCAGGTCACTTTTCAAGTGCTTTCTTCTGAATATAAGAATGGCCACCCAGATAAAAACAAGAGAAGTAAAAATACGGTAATACAGGATCTCTTCCGAAGGAAAAGCCTTCAGGTTCCTTAAAGGAATTGAGAAAAACCCCCAGATAGCAAATGATAAGATGCCTGCGAAAAAATACCGTAAATTTGACTTAGGCAAAGCTTAACCTTTATATGCCGTCATTGAAATCTCCACATTTACACCCTTTGGCAAACCTTTTACAGCAACCGTTTCACGGGCAGGAAAATCACGAACGAAATAAGAACCATAAACTTCATTTACCTCTGCAAATAAACTCATGTCTGACAAGAAAATAGTAGTTTTCACTACATCTTCAAATTTATAAGACGCTTCAATTAGCACAGCCTTAATGTTCCTCATTACCTGGTGTGTTTCTTCTTTTATAGAAGATTCAGTTAACTCATTATTTTCAGGATTAATTGCTATCTGGCCTGACAAAAATAAAAAGCCATTAGCAATTATTGCCTGGCTATATGGTCCGATTGGAGCTGGAGCGTCGATGGTGTTTATTACCTTTTTCATAGTATATAAATTGTTTTTTTACGGTTATGAAGCTTGCAAAGCTTATTCACTGTGTTTTGTAATAAGTAAGCTTATGCAGGTTTCATTGGGTTATAGTTTTGTTTTTATTTGTAATGAAGCTATCATATGCTTAAAAAAACCAATCTATAAGTTTCCACAATATACCCGCTGCAAACACAGTAATTGCAATCGCATTAATAATGTGCATGATTTTGATATTGGTATTTGTGGGTCTGTTTGGACCCTTTTTTCTGAATAAGTACATACGTACACAAAGGTATAAATAAAAAAAAGAGGGCTTCAAAATTGAAGCCCTCTTTTTCGTATTTAATTTAGAAATAATTAGTTTCTAGCTGATTCAACACGACGGTTTTGGATACGACCTTCTTCAGTATCGTTAGAAGCAATTGGGTTAGCTTCACCATGACCTTTAGTTACAACTTGACTAGCGTTAACACCAGAGTTAACTAAGTAAGTTTTAACAGAGTTAGCTCTGTCTTTAGATAATTTCAAATTGTATGCAGCAGTACCTTCGCTTGAAGCGTAACCGTTTACAGTTACTTTACCACCGTTTTCACGCAATACTGAAGATAATTTATCTAAAGTAGGGTAAGACTCAGTTTTTAAAACTGAAGAGTTGAATTCAAATTGGATAGTTTCGAAACCAGTTAAGTTACCAGCATTTAAAGCAGTAGGCTCTGGTGCTTTAGGTAGAGGACATCCTGAACCATCAACAGCAGTACCAGCTGGAGTACCTGGGCATTTATCAAACTGATCAGATACACCGTCACCATCGCTATCTTTTTTCAAAGCTTCAACAGAAGCCTCAACAGCAGATACACGAGTTTTCAAAGCTTCAACTTCGTTACGTAATGAAGGATCTTTCAATTCATCATACATTAAAGCTAATGGGTTAACCCAATCCAAGTTCGGTTTAGATTTAGAACCTAAAGAGAATTCTAAACCAGCATATCCGTAAGAGAATTTATCTTTAGTAGTTGCTTTTGCATATACTCCATCAAAGTTATCACCGTCAATAAAGTGCATAGTGTAACCTAAGTTGAATGCTACGCGATCAGAAACTTTAAATTTAACACCTGCTCCAACTGGGATGTAAGCTTCTTTGATGAAATCTTTATCGCCATCTTCACCGAATTGTCCTTTTCTGTCATTTCCGTCAACGATTGGGTTATAAGCAAGCAAACCGTAACCAGCAGTTACGAAGAAGTTTACTGAATTTTCGCGACGTAAGAAGTCAACTGTTGCTACATTAACAACACCTCTTAAATCAACGCCATATTGCATTTCAGTTTCAAAACCTCTAATACCACCACCAAGTGCATCAGGACCAGCTTCGTTAGTACCAGAAACTTTTCCACGGAAAATGTTACCTTCTAAACCAAATGCATGACCTAGTTGTTTTCTCAATGAGATACCGTAACCTAAGTTAACGTCCATTTTGTTGAAATCATTAGTACCACCGATAGCAACGAATGGAGATAAAACACCCGCGTTAACACCGATTGACCATGTTCTGTACTGTGATCTTCCACCAAATACCTTGGCTGAAGAAGAAGTCGTTGCATCTTGTGCACTAGCAAGAGTCGTCGCTCCCATTAATGCTACGAAAGAGACTGCAAGACTCTTTTTTAAAGTAGAATAATTCATAATTTTCTTTTTTAAGGTTAAACAAATTTTAATTGTATAATTTTTTTGTGTAGCAAAATTAAACAAATTTTTAAATTCTCAAAACACTTATACAAACTCCGTTCCAAACTTCTAAATCCTTCATAAATAACTGTACCAAAAGCGCCAAAATACACCTGCAGGCCTTTAAAACACTAAAAAAAACTACATATGTCCTTAAAAGAAATGAAGCTTTAGAAAATCGGTGTTCAAAATACACTTCAGCAGTGTTTCAATTACCTGATAAAACAGTAAAAACAGCCTTAATTGCCAATTTGAGCCACAATACAGATGAGTCCTATTTTTAAGACAGGTCAATGATCACGATCAGGCCCAATTATCAGTAAAACGATAGATATTAAAGTCCTTCTGCTTCATAGCCTCCTCAATATCAGCATGTAGCTTCCTTCTGTCTACATTGGCCATACGGTAGTGCTGTATAATTTTAAAAGCTTTTTCTGCAAGCAGAAACGATTTGCGTTTATTATCAACAAAAGCGGGCTCAAGCAGCCAGTCACACAACTCACTTATACCTTCCTGCTTATCCGCTACAGTTTTAAAAACAGGAATATGCTGATGTTGTTGATGAACTAGTTTTTTAAGGTTATTAGCAAAAGTATCAGCACCTTCTCTATCGGCTTTGTTCACCACAAAACCCTGAGCTACCTCCATCAGTCCCGATTTTATATTTTGAATCTCATCACCTGATTCAGGTACAAGCACCACCACTGTTTTATCTGCCAGTCCGGCAATCTCAATTTCAGACTGACCAACACCTACGGTCTCTACAATAATCAGATCGAAACCGGCCGAGCGCATGACATCCACCATCTCAATGGTTTTGGCAGAGATCCCTCCCAAAGCACCCCGAGTTGCTGCCGACCTGATGTAAACATTAGGATTATTAAATTGCTGAGACATCCTGATCCGGTCGCCCAGCAAAGAACCAAAATTAAATGGCGAAGTTGGGTCAACAGCAAGAATTGCCACCCGCTTATTGTCCTGAACAAACTTGGAAGTAATAGCGTTTACCAGGGTACTTTTACCTGCCCCCGGAGGGCCTGTAATCCCAATCACGGGCACTTCACCATTTACTTTCAATAGACGGAGCAAATCTGCTGAGTAGGCGGTACTATTTTCAACAAAAGTTAATGCTCTTGCCAAAGCGAGAAAGCTTCCCTGTTCAATTCCTTTTAAAAGTGGGTCGTTGGCATCCATTAATAAAGTATCTTTGCTACAAAGAAATAGAATTTATTAGGAATGTCAATACCGAAGATCATCTACCAAACATTTAAATCAGATAAGCTGCCATTTATTACACGCTGGCACATTTCAAGATTCAGAAACAAAAACCGGGATTACAGCTATGAATTCTATGATGATAAAAGGATTGAATCATTTTTGAAAGAAGCTTATAGCGAGGAGACATTGAAGCTATATCAGCGACTTAACATTGGTGCAGCAAAGGCTGATTTCTTTAGGTATGCCATATTGTTAAAAAAGGGTGGGATTTATTTGGATATTGACAGCTCGATAAAAGGGAGTTTAAATGATTTCATCCTACCGGATGATGTTGCCATTATTTCTGATGAGCGCAATCCTGGTTTATCCGTACAGTGGGCATTGGTATTTGAAGCCAATCACCCCTTTCTGCAAAAAACTATGGAATTGATGTCCGACAACATCAGGAATAACAAATACCCGCACGACGTACATAAAATGACTGGGCCAACGGTTTATTCAGAGGCGATAAAGCAATGCTTAAAGGAAAACCCTAACATCCCGTACCGTAAACTTGGAATAGATTATAATGGTCATTTTAAGTTTAAGTATCCACTAAGTAAGCTGCTATATCAGAAAGGCACACATTGGAAAAAACAGCAATTAACACAGCCTGTACTTAAGGTAAACCAATAGTGCAAAGCAAATTCTGCTTTAATAAAACTTACATTTGCAAAAAATACCTTTTTAATACCATCAATGAAAGTTACAGGCTTTACCTTTATAAGAAATGCAATCGCAAACGACTACCCGGTAGCGGAAGCCATTCGTTCTGTTTTACCGCTATGCGATGAATTTGTTGTTGCCTTAGGGATTTCAACCGATGAAACAGCCGAACTTATAAAATCAATTTCACCCGATAAGATAAAAATAATCAATACGGTTTGGGATGATTCTCTTCAAAAAGGAGGGCAGGTATTTGCAGAGGAAACCAACAAAGCTCTAAAAGCGATTTCACCGGACACTGATTGGATGATTTATATACAGGGTGATGAGTGCATACATGAAAAGTACCATGATGTGATCAAACAGGAGATGAAAGATAACCTGAATGATGAGCAAATAGAAGGGCTGCTTTTAAAATATGTGCACTTCTATGGCTCTTATGACTATTATGCGGAGTCAAGACGTTGGTACAGAAGAGAAATCCGGGTGCTGAAAAACTTACCTGGAATACATTCTTACAGAGATGCACAAGGTTTCAGAATCAATGAAAGGAAGTTAAAGGTAAAACTAATTGACGCCTATATCTACCATTATGGCTGGGTAAAAACACCTAAGGCCCTGCAAGGAAAGGTCAGAAACTTTAATCAGTTCTATCAAACCCAAGACTGGGTTGAGCAGAACTTTCCGGTTCAGGAAGCTTTTGATATGCGGAATGCAGATCGTCTGGTTAGATTTGAAGGCACACATCCCAAAGTGATTCAAAACAGGATAGCAGCAACAAACTGGACATTTAATGAGGATCTGACGAAAAAAACTCTCAAAATGAACTTTAAAAGAAGAGTATTACAAAAAATAGAAGATCTAACAGGAATCAGACTATTTGAATACCGTAATTATAAGATCGTTAAATAATCATGATGAAGAAAAGCCTTTCTGTCATTATCCCAAACTACAATGGCAAACACTTACTGGAAGCCTATTTACCATCAGTACTTCAAGCAGTCAAAAAAGCAGAGGTTCCCTTCGAAATCATTGTCATCGACGATGGTTCAAAAGACCAAAGCATAGATTTTATAGAACAAAATTATCCTGAGATTAACCTGCTGGTAAATGATAAGAATCGCGGTTTTTCTTATACCTGTAACCAAGGCATAAAAGCAGCTCAATATGAACTCACGTTTCTCTTAAATTCGGATGTAAGACTTACTGAAGACTACTTCGAGAAACAATGGAAATATTTCCAACACGAGGACACCTTTGGAGTAATGGGTCGGATTATGAGTGCCGACGGGAGTAAAATAGAAGATGCAGCCCGGATTTTATTTCGCAAGGGTTGCCGGCTTAAAGCAAATCGTTTTTATTATTCCACTGACCCGAACGAACAAAATGCCTATACGGCCTACCTTTCCGGAGCAAATGCTCTAGTAGACACCAAAAAACTCAAAGAACTAAATGGCTTTGATGAAATCTACTCTCCCTTCTCTTCCGAAGACTCGGATCTATGCTTAAGAGCATGGCTTGTTGGATGGAAATGCTATTATGAGCACCAATCAATCTGTTTTCATCAGGTTAGCGGAAGTACAAAAACTCAGATTAAATCAGATTTTATTAAAAAGATCTATTACCGGAACAGGTTTATATTTCACAAAATCCACCTAAATGGATTCAGAGGATGGATATGGCCTGCTTATTTATTCCTTTTGGAGGTATTACCGAAGCTGATTCTCGGAAAATCATGGATGATGGCAAGCTATAAGGAATATCTGCAGCACATCCCTCAAGTAAAAGCTTCAAGAGCAACCATTGTATCACTCCAAAAAAAACACAATTCTGAGCTTGAAGTGCAGGATATTATCGATAAGATTAACGACTCTATTTCCAACAAGAATGTAGTATTCCTGTAACAACTTACCTTTTATTATAGAAAGCGTAACTTTGCAGCCTAATTTTTATAAATGAAAACCTATTTCAGATTATTATCATTTGCAAAACCAATAGAAAAATTTGCAATACCATATATTATCACCACCTTACTTGCTGTACTTTTTGGGCTATTAAACCTTACCTTATTATCACCTCTTTTCGGCGTAATGATGTCAGACGGGGAAACCAAAGCTGCACCGGCACCAACTGAAGCTGCAGTTTCTAATTTTAACATCACTGCAAAATTCCAGGAGTTTGTTGATCATTCCCTGGCTACCTATGGGCCGGAAAAAACATTAAGTTATATCTGTATTATCATCATCATCTCCGTATTGCTTTCTAACATCTTCAAGTACTTTTCTCAAAGGACTATGGAAGATTTAAGAGTACACACCTTATTGAATCTCCGCAAGACAGTATTTAACAATGTGATGAACTTACATGTAGGTTATTTTAATAATGAGCGCAAAGGAGATATCATTTCAAAAGTTGCTTCTGATGTGCAGGTCGTACAGTTTACAGTCACCAACACCTTACAAGTGGTATTTAAGGAGCCCGTTACACTCATTTTTTATGTAATTGCCCTATTAACGATATCAGTAAAGCTGACCTTATTCTCCTTAATGGTGATCCCCGTGTCTGCCTTTATTATTAGTAAGATTGTAAAAAGATTAAAACAGCAAGCCAAAGAATCGCATGAGTCTTTTGCGAAGATGATCGGGTTTTTAGATGAAGCCCTAGGTGGTATAAAAATCATCAAAGCATTTAATGCTACACAAAGAATAAAAGACAAGTTCCATGATGAAAATGTTTTTTATTCCAATCTGAATAGAAAAATGGTAAGGAGGCAACAATTGGGCTCACCCGTATCCGAGTTTTTAGGAGTTTTGATGGTCACCTTTATCGTATGGTATGGTGGATCATTAATCATGAGCAAGCAACCGGGCGCACTTTCAGTTGGGCAGTTTATTGCATACATCGCGATATTTTCACAAGTAATGCGCCCTGCAAAGGCTTTAACTGATGCCTTCAGCGGAATCCACTCAGGTATAGCTGCCGGAGAACGTGTATTGGAACTCATTGATACCAAACCAGAGATGGTAAATAAACCGGGTGCCGAAACAATAAATGAATTTAACCAGGCTTTAACATTTGAAAATGTTTCCTTTAGTTACGGTGCAAAAGAGGTATTAAGGAATATTAATTTAACTGTTCAAAAAGGCAAAACTGTAGCGCTGGTGGGCCCTTCTGGAGGCGGAAAAAGTACATTAATGGATCTTATCCCTCGCTTTCATGACCCAAAATCCGGCACCATTAAAATTGACGGCCGAGATTATAAGGATTTAACTGTTGAGAGTATACGTGCCCAAATGGGTACAGTAAATCAAGAGTCATTATTATTTAATGACACGATCTTCAATAACATTTCTTTTGCGAAACCGGAAGCCACAGAAGAAGAAATTATTGCGGCAGCAAAAATTGCCAATGCTCATGAGTTTATATTAAATACAGAACACGGCTATCAAACATTTGTAGGTGATAGAGGAAATCGTCTGTCTGGTGGCCAGAAACAACGGATCTGCATTGCCCGTGCTGTATTGGCTAATCCGCCGATTATGCTTTTAGATGAAGCAACCTCTGCACTCGATACGGAATCGGAAAAACTAGTCCAGGAGGCATTAAATAACCTCATGAAGAATAGAACATCCATTGTCATCGCACACCGCCTGAGTACCATACAACATGCAGATCAAATTGCAGTTATTGACAAGGGCCAGGTTGTTGAGAAGGGAAATCATTCTGAACTCATGGCTCATAATGGGCTTTACAAGCGATTAATCGATATGCAGACTTTTACAGATTAGATTTATGCAAACTCCTCTTATATCTATTGCGCTATGTACCTATAATGGCGAAAACTACCTCATCGAACAACTAGATAGTTTAGTAAATCAGGATTATCCAAATCTTGAAATTATTGTTACAGACGACCGTTCTTCCGACCAGACAGTCTCGATAATTCAGGATTACATCACAAAGTTTCCATTTGTAAAACTATACCAGAATGCAGAAAACCTGGGTTATATTAAGAATTTTGAAAAGGCAATTCAACTTTGCTCAGGAGATTTCATTGCGCTTTCTGATCAGGATGATATTTGGGCCCTGGACAAAATCAGCAAAATGGTTGACCATATTGGTGACAACCTCCTAATCTACCACGATTCTGAATTTATTAATGATGATGGGGAGACCATGAATAAGAGGATGTCCGACATTATCCATATGTATGCTGGCAATGACTTCAGGCCATTCCTGTTTTTCAATTCTGTATCAGGACATGCCTGTCTGTTTAAAAAAGAACTGGTAGAACAAGGCAGCTTACCCTTTCCAAAGGGCGTCTTTCACGATAGGTGGTTAGCCTATACTGCTACAAATATGGGAAGCATTGCTTACCTGAACCTTCCATTGGTTAAATACAGGCAGCATGACAATTCCGATACAAATATTCTAAAATTGGAAAGGAAGAACATTTCAACTGCAGTTACCGGTAATAGAAAAATTCAAAACACAATTGTAGAATTAGAGACCCTTCTGAAATTCAAACACAATAAAGACCCCGATTTTGTAGCACAGCTACTTCAGCTGTATCGACAGCGATTAACCTCGTATATATGCTTCAGTCTGGTTATTCTGATGTATAAAAATTTCAGTGCGCTATTATATACCTCCAATAAAAGTACTTTAAGTAAGTTGAACTTTGTTTTTAAACATTTATGGGGAGGAAAGCTAAAAAAAACCGATTAAGATTTTCGTGAATCATTTAATGCCTTCAGATAAGATTTTATAAAAATTTTAACTCCAGTCTTTTTAGCGAGCGGCAAATGATTATTCACTTTAAACAAGCCAACCGAACGAATCAACAAGCTTAACACCCCTAGCATGCTCCTTGTATTCAACTTATTTAATACCTCAACTTGTTCTGCTTTCAAAGCAGAAGATTCTTGGATCGCATCCTGGATTTTCAATCTCAATTCCAGTTCATAACTATACATCTTAGACCTATCCTGACTCATGCTGTTCTTGTGGACCCTTACTAAGGCAAAAGCCCGTTCATCATCTAAATATTGAATCTTTAAATTTGCGAAAGCACACCTTAACCAAAAATCCCAGTCTTCCAGACTCCTGAGATTTTCATTGAATAAACCCGCCTTTTCAAATACAGTGCTTTTAACTAGAGCCGAATTGACCGGCATTATATTTCTTTTTACAAGGACTTCAATGGCTTCATAGTGCAGGCCATTCAATTTTGGCATCCACTCTTCTTCTGTCAATAATAAAGTTTTAAACAACTCTGAAGGTTTTTTATCTGCAAAATAACAGCCATCAGTATAAGAAATATATAAATCCGGGTGATTATTAAGGTGTTCAACCTGCAGTTCTAATTTATGTTCTGAAACCAAGTCATCTGCATCCAGAAACTGAACATATTCCCCTTTTGAATGATGAATTCCAAAATTTCTTGCGGAAGAAAGCCCCTTATTCTCCTGATAAAAATAGAGGATACGGGAGTCCATCTTCAAATAATGTTGCATGAGTTCCCTTGTATTATCCTTTGACCCATCATCAACAACTATAACTTCAATATGCTGATACGACTGATTAATCAGACAATCCAAAGTATAAGGAAGGTACTGTTCATAATTGTAGGAAGGGATAATTACAGAGACCAACGCTTTCTGAGTCATTTGAGCCTTATTTTTGCTTTAATTTTCTAAAAAAACGCTTTACTTTAACAAAAAACATGACTTTATTCAACTCCCTTTTCATGAGATCATATGCCTCATAATCTTTTATAAAAAAAGAAAAGTGCTGCTCAAGAACAGAATTACGTTCTTCTTGTATAAGAGCTTGATTAAGAGGGTCGGAACTGATTCCCTCCTCGCAAAAATCACATATAAACAAATGAATATGCTTATAACTTGCATTGTATTTACAGGTAGCTAATAAGAAAAACTCCCAATCAGATACAATGACATGTGCTTCATTATAGAGACCTACCTCATCAAATAGCACCCTTTTTATAAACGTACAGGGATGAGGTAGTCCCGCAGTACGAAAAGTATCAAAAGAAAGTTGAGTTGCAGAAGGCCATTCTTTACGCTGTCCATCCTTAACAAACACAATATCCCCATAAACAAGATCCTTATCCAGACCTAATTGAATCACCTGGTCCATTATGCCTTTCTGAGTTAGAATATCTCCACTGTTAATGAAAAGCAAATAATCCCCTGTAGCAGCCCTTATACCCTTGTTCATTGCATTATAAATACCCTTGTCAGGCTCCGACACCCAATAATTAATTCCATTGCTATAGCGCTTTATAACTTCAGCGCTACCGTCATCAGAGCCACCATCGATAACCAAATACTCTATATTTTTATAGGTCTGGCAAACCACCGAATTTATAGTTTCTTCTAAGCCTTTAGCATTGTTATAGTTAATCGTTATAATAGAAATTTTCAGATCATTCGATCCCATATATCGTCTTAAAAGTTAGTTATAATAGGCATTACTTCTTATATTTACAATTTTCAACGGGTAGATACATAACATAACTAAGCCTAATTTATTAATGCTAATTGTGTTTAAAATTATCTTCCAGCAGTGTACAATATATTCCAAGCAAAAGTAATGATAAAAATACTCCTTGACCCAAAAATATTTAACGAACAAAAATTTGGAGGCATTTCGAGGTACTATACAGAAATGTGGAGTCAATTAAATGAAATCAAAGGAATACAAATAGATTGCCCTTTATTTTATACTGAAAACATCCATTATCAAGAAAGTCCATTGTTCGCTAATAGCTTTCAAGCTAAAAACAGCATTTTCATTAAATTCAGTAAAATTTTTCGTTCCTACCGTCCAAAAAAATTAAAAAGGAAAAATACAGAAAAGACGATCGAACTATTGAAGAAACAACAATTTGATCTGTTTATCCCAACTTATTATGACCCATATTTTATAGATCACTTAAAAGATAAACCCTTTGTCCTGACGGTGTACGATATGATACATGAGCTATTCCCGCAATACTTTAGGGATGACATCGTAACTGTACCTAATAAAAAGCTACTATTAGAGATGGCAACTAAAATAATCGCCATCTCTAATAGTACAAAAAACGACATATTGGTGCTATACCCGCATGTTGATGCTTCAAAAATTGAAGTTGTTCATCTTGCTCACGCCATAAAACCTGAGTTAGAAATCAAGCTGGATCTTCCTCAGGAGTATGTTCTATTTATTGGCAACAGGGGGCTTTATAAGAACTTCACATTTTTTTTAAAGGCACTTGCCCCTGTATTGAAACAAAACGCTCAGATACATTTACTATGTGCAGGCGGCAATCCATTCACCGAGGAGGAAAACCAACTTATCAGTGAACTGAACTTAGAACAGCAGGTAATTCAGCAGAATTTTCAGGACGTAGAACTTGCCATTTATTACAAAAAGGCCTTATTTTTTGTATTCCCATCGGAATATGAAGGTTTTGGTATACCGGTGTTAGAATCAATGGCTTGTGGTTGTCCTGTCATCCTGGCTAACCACAGTTCTTTCCCTGAGGTTGCCGGTGAGGCAGCGGTCTATTTTGAATTAAATAACACCGCAGATTTAACAGATAAAATAACCCTTCTTTTGGAAGATCCAAAACTTAGAGAAAGTTATCGATTAAAAGGCCTTGAGCAGGCAAAGAAATTTAACTGGAAAAAGACCGCAATGGACTGTCTTAATATCTATAAAAAAGTACTATGAAACAAAAAATAGCGCTAATAACAGGAATAACGGGACAGGACGGTGCTTATCTCGCACAATTATTGCTCAATAAAAATTACCGTGTCATTGGTCTGGTTAGGGGCTACAACAGCTCTAACTTAGCTGGGCTCTCATACCTTGGAATAAAAGAACAGGTTGAACTTCTAACCTGCGACTTACTTGATATATCACAGGTATTTAAAATTATTGAACAGGTTGAGCCAAAAGAAATATATAATCTTGCTGCACAAAGCTCAGTCTCTCTATCTTTCCAGCAACCTATAGGCACCTTTCAATTCAATACGCTTAGTATCTTCAATATTTTGGAAGTCATCAAAATGCTGAATAAAAATATACGCTTCTATCAAGCCAGCAGCAGTGAAATGTATGGCAAGGTAAATCATTTACCCATTACGGAAGATAGCATATTACACCCACTTAGCCCTTACGCCATTTCAAAGGTAGCAGCGCACTTTACCTGTATTCACTACCGAGAAAGCTATAACTTACACATCAGTTGTGGCATTCTTTTCAATCATGAATCTTACCTGAGACAAAATACCTTTTTTGTAAAAAAAGTAATCCAGGATAGCATAAAAATAACCAAAGGGCACCTCAATGCACTAAAGGTAGGAAATATAGATGTCAGAAGGGACTTTGGTTATGCGCCAAAATATGTTGAGGCAATGTACTTGATGCTGCAACAGGAAAACCCTTCAGATTACCTGATTTGTTCAGGGCAAACAATAAGTTTACGGGAAATTATTTACTATATTTTTGACAAGTTAAACATTCCTCACCACTTATGTCAAATCGATAATCAATTATACAGACCCGCGGAGATAGAAGACATGTTTGGCAACAATGCTAAAGCGAAAGCAGAACTCAATTGGGACTACGACCTTAGTATTTTTCAAACTTTGGACTTGCTGTTAAACGAAGAGCTTGAAAACAGTCAATCATTATAATACGCCTCACCTTAACCTACCATCAAAGCATTAATGTAGCTTTGCTTTTATATACTCAAAATCGTCCTGCAATAAACTTTTCCGTGTCTGAGCACTATGCTTAAGATCAAAACGATTAAGCTTTCTCCTCATCATTCTGATCAGAAATGGCTCTTTTTCTCTTTCCTTTTCAACAAACGGATTGAAAGGTAGCTTCTCCTTTGTAAATAAATGCATACTAATTCCATCGGATAGTAAATGAAGACCGAGCTGCTTCGCAATGTACTCCAGAGCTTTCTTAGTATATAAGGCAATATGCTGGCCCGTTTCTGGTACAACATACCACCAATCAGATATATTCTCCAACCCTATTGGCTGCAACTCCGTAGTGAACAAAATATTATTACCAAACTGCAAAATTGCCCCGATTTCTTCAAGTGGATTTGCCAAATGTTCAAACACTTCAAATGCGGTGACTACTTCAAAATCTGACTGCTGTTTACAGTTCGCCAGATCAAAAAACTCAGAAAAAAGATTCTGACAGTAAATATCATGATGATAAAAATCGTATCCCATATCTCGCATCATACGAGTAAACATCCCATATCCACCAGCATAATCCAAAAACCTCTTACTCCCATCAAAACAATCGGACAAAAGCTTAACGGTTTTATTTCTTAGCAACTCATTTCTTGATACCAAACCAATATCGAGCTTAGTAATTGCAGTTGAATATGCCTCTTCCAACCAAAATGGATCTTCTGTTTGAATAAATCCCGTTTCCAAACATCTATAATATTTTACATCGTACTTATTTAATACTTTAGTGTTAAACACGACTTCCGTTTGCCCTCCGGTAATTTTACTTTTCATCAGAATTTTAATTTATAATTCCTTTTTTAACTAGCATCCCTTTAAAGAAATACACAGAAATAGGCGCAAGTATACGATTTAGTATTTATATTATTTTAAGGTTATAGAAGTTCCGCATCCAATATCTCCAATAGTGCTTGCTTTACATTGGAGACAGAATAATTCTCCAGGGCATAGTCCTTAACCGCATTACTAGCTTCTAGATAAGATTGATTATCCATGCTCAATGCTCTATCAATCGTCTCATTTAAACCGGAAACAGATAAATCCCCTAGTTCAAAAATAAACTCCTCGGACGGAAAGCCACAGTACTTGCTTACGATGGGAACTAAGCCCGCTACCATAGGTTCTATAGTCCCCCCAGGAAGCCCATCTATATAGCTAGGAGCAATGCAATAACTACAGTTCTCTACTACTAGCCTCATCTCTTCCGAGTCCATCCGAAGATTTTGATACAAAAAAACATTAGAACTATTCCATAACAAATCATGATAATAACGACTAAGGTCCTGGTCAATATCAAATACAACAATATAAAAATTTAAATCCTTACGTTGTTTAGCTACCTCCAGCAAAATATGTAACCCTTTTGTAATCAAACGTGAACCGCTTAAGTATAAAAAATTGTTATTACTTCCCTCTTTTGGCCTAAATTCCTTAAACACGCCCAATATGTTATTATTTAGTGAGTGTAGTCTCCCTTTAACTCTTTTCTTATGATCTTCGAATACAAAACCTTGAGCCAAAATAACAGAGGCATCTGGACCAAATGTTGAATAATAGCAATTATCAGCAATGATGTTAGCTTCTGTTGGTAACCATAATCCGGATATGTCGTAAAAGTCATTCACACTTTGTAGACTCATTGCATTCTGTAAATCCGGATGTGCTCCAGTTATAAAATGAATCCTCGGAATATCTTTTCTCTTACTGTAAAAAGAACGCTCAAAGTTGGCTCCAAAGCCAAAAATTGCTGAATAACTCTCATATTCTATATCAAAATCACCTCGATAATCTATCACATCAACATTGTAACACCGCTCCGAAAAACTTTCTGCAACAATATGAGAAGTCAAGTAATTTTGATGTTTAAAGCTATTAGTCTCCCTAAAAGGAGCTTGTATATAGGATATCAATACCCGTTTATCATAATTAGTATTGTACAAGTTTATAATTGGGCGTTCAGCCACTTTTCCTTTCTCTATGGCAAAAATTCTATTAACTCTCTTAGCTATACTTCTTTTTAAATTCATTTTTCTCAATCCAGGATTCCACCTCAATCAGCTAACATCAAACACTGCTCCAAAATTTCTCAACTATCATTTTTGTTACTTAAAAAGATATTATTATCGCATTAAAAAAGCGCATTAAAGTTAACCTCAATGCGATTTCCATTTAATTATATCTTAGAAGTTTTACAACTTCCTTTTCACTTCAACTTGTTCGAAAGCACCAAGAAGATAACACAACTAAAGGAAACTGTCCAAAAAATGATTTTGCATCTACCTAGTTTGTAATCGGTAATCCCAAAATATATCCATCAATATTTGGGTTAACGTTACTCTCATCATAATTAGCGACAGCCGTAAAAAAAGAACCGATACTTAGGTTGGCTCCGGCGATCATCTCTATTTCTTTTTTAGATCTTACTTTAGTTACCTGAAAGGTGAAGCTTGCTGGCTGCTCTCCATTTACAGGGTTATTTGTGATTTCCTGCATAGCATCTCTAAACGAGCTAAGCTGAGGAACGATTGTCTTGGAAATAGGTCCGGTAGCCCCCTCAATTGAAACGGAGAACGTGACTGGCTTACGAACATAATCTGAAGAAAGAATAACTGGAGTGTACTGCCCTGTTTGGATGCTATTACCATCTAAAAGAGATCCCACATATAGTATGTCAGAGGTAGGGTCTAATACACTTAATTTATCAAATGTTTGAGACTGCGTATGCAAAGTGGATACACATCCAGAACCATCACTGGTCGTTGCTACAGACATCCTTTTTCCATTTTTAGAGGAAATTGAAAAGATCGGCTCTTTGAGATCACTAAATTGATTGTTCTCGTTCGTTATTCTCTTGTCAGAATTAGTGTTTTGTTGACTTTCCTCCTTCTTGCAAGAATAAAGAAAACAAAGTAATACTAATGAAAGCGATAATAATTTTTTCATACTTTTATTTTTTTCGAAAATCAGAATATAAAAAACAGCAAATCTAAGAATTACGTGAACACGGTATTACACTACACGAATGAGACCCATTATTACGTCAACAATATTCTGGCATAAACAATAAAAAATACTTTTAGAACACAAAATATTGAGGACTTTTCTCCAACCAAGCGAATGGAATTAAACCTACAATAGCATTATCAAAAAACAACTAAAAGTTGATTACAACAAAAAAAGCGCATTGAAGTTAACCTCCAATGCGCTTTCCATTTAATTATATCTTAGAAGTTTTACAACTTCCTTTTCACTTCAACTTGTTCGTAAGCTTCAACAATATCACCTACCTCAATGTTATTAAAGTTCTGGATGTTCAATCCGCACTCGTAACCTCTTGATACTTCTTTCACGTCATCTTTATAACGTTTCAATGAAGCCAGTTCACCAGTGTAAATAACTACCCCGTCTCTAACAATACGGATCTTGCTGTTACGTGTGATCGTACCATCCAACACCATACATCCGGCAATTGTACCAACTTTCGTGATTTTAAAGGTATCTCTGATCTCAACGTTAGCAGTGATCTTCTCTTCAAACTCAGGAGCCAACATACCTTCCATCGCAGCTTTGATCTCGTTGATCGCATCATAGATGATAGAGTATAAACGGATATCAATCTGTTCAGCCTCGGCCAGTTTACGTGCACCTGTTGAAGGACGCACCTGGAAACCGATGATGATCGCATCAGAAGCAGAAGCTAACAATACATCAGACTCTGAAATCTGACCTACCGCTTTACTAATGATATTGATTTGAATCTCTGGAGTAGACAGTTTCAGTAATGAATCTGATAACGCCTCGATCGAACCATCCACGTCACCTTTAACGATCAAATTAAGCTCTTTAAAGTTACCGATTGCCAAACGACGACCAATCTCATCAAGCGTAATGTGTTTCTGTGTACGAAGACCTTGTTCGCGCATCAATTGTAAACGTTTGTTTGCAATCTCTCTCGCTTCAACTTCACTCTCCAGTGCATTGAATTTATCACCTGCAGTAGGCGCACCTTGCATACCCAATACCTGTACCGGTACTGATGGGCCTGCTTTATCTACTTTCTGACCACGTTCGTTAAATAACGCTTTAACTTTACCACTGTAGCTACCTGCAAGGATAGGATCACCTACCTTTAAAGTACCAGCCTGAACCAGTACAGTAGTAACAATACCACGTCCTTTATCCAATGTAGCCTCAATTACGCTACCTGTAGCACGTTTGTTAGGATTAGCTTTAAGGTCTAATAATTCAGCCTCTAATAAAACTTTCTCTAATAGTAAGTCAACATTTAAACCGCTCTTACCTGAAATCTCCTGCGACTGGAAGTTACCTCCCCAATCCTCAACCAGAATATTCATGGCTGCTAATTGTTCACGGATCTTTTCAGTATTTGCACCCGGTTTATCAATTTTTGTGAAGGCAAATACCAATGGTACTCCTGCAGCCTGTGCGTGATTAATCGCCTCTTTTGTTTGAGGCATCACCGCATCATCCGCAGCAACAACGATAATTGCAATATCCGCAACCTTGGCACCACGAGCACGCATCGCCGTAAAGGCCTCGTGACCCGGTGTATCCAGGAAGGTAACTTGTTTACCAGTTGGTGTAGTTACCATATAAGCTCCAATGTGCTGGGTAATACCACCGGCCTCACCTGCTACCACATTCGCTTTACGGATATAATCCAGCAATGATGTTTTACCGTGATCCACGTGACCCATAATGGTTACAACTGGTGCTCTTGGTAATAAATCTTCTTCTGTATCCTCTTCTTCAATAACGATGTCACTTTCATCATCAGGTTTAACGAATTGAATTTCGTAACCAAACTCGTCAGCAACAATTGTTAAAGTTTCGGCATCCAAACGTTGGTTGATGGAAACAAACATACCAAGACTCATACAAGTCGCGATAATTTTTGTAACCGGCTCATCCATCATCGTGGCCAATTCATTTGCGGTTACAAACTCCGTAACTTTAAGTACACGAGATTGTAATTCCTGCTCCATTGCCGCCTCATCAGCTGACAAAGCTACATCATCACGTTTCTGACGACGCAACTTGGCGCGTTGTGCAAACTTACCAGACTTACCTGCTCCACTTAAACGTGCAAGTGTTGCTTTAATCTGATCTTGTATTTCTTTTTCCGTAGGCTCTTCTTTAGGTCCGGAAGGAGATCCCGGTTTACTATTTCTAAAGTTAGGCCTGTTGGCTGTATTATTTGTATTGTTCCTGAAATCTGGTCTGTTGCTGAACGTAGGTGCAGGTTTTGGTACCCCAGGTTGTCCAGCTTGTGCTTGCTGACCCTGACCACCTCCTTGTTGTCCTTGTCCCTGGCCTTGCTGACCAGGATGTCCTCCAGGAGTTTTTTTGCGTTTACGCTTTCTTTTCGCATCAGCACTTTCTCCCGAAGAAGCTACAGGCTGTGATTTACGATCAGGAGTTACCGGTAAGGTAATCTTTCCAATAATGTTTGGACCAGAAAGTTTTACCGAACGTGCTTTAATCACTTCAGTTTCTTCAGGTTTCTCAACTTTTGGCGGTTCAGGAGTTACTTTTGGGGCAACTACTGGCTCAGGAGCTTTAACCACAGGTGCCTCAACAACCGGTTTTGGTTGCTCCTCGGCTTTAGGTGTTTCCACAGGCTTAACAGGTTCTGGTTTTATTTCTGCAACAGGCTGTTCAACCGGCTTCTCTACTTCCTTAACCGGTTCAGGTGTTTTTTCTACAGGAGCAACAGGTACTACTACCGGAGCAACAGGCGTTTCAGCCTTAGGTTCCGGAGCTGGTGCTGGTGCCTCCTCTTTCTTAACAGGGCGTGTTTTTGCATTCAAATCATCAAGATTGATCTTACCTACTATTTTCACACCAGGTAAAGATCCTTCATCAGCTTTCTCTTCTACTTTCTCAGCAGGAGCCGCTTCTTCCTTAGGCTTCTCAGCCGGAGGAGTAAATGAGTTAAGGTTTTTAATTAAAATTCCCTCGTTCTCAAATTCAACAGTTTTTCTAGGTGCTTCAGCAACTTTATCAGTTACTTCTGGCTCATCACGACGAATTTTACCAATAACAATCTGATTGGCTTCTTCTTTAACGATCTTATCGCCCTGAAACTCTTTCAACAATGCGTTATACATGTCGCGGGAGAGCTTAGTAGTGGGTTTATTCTCTACAGAAAAGCCTTTCTTTTCTAAAAACTCAACGGCCGTAGCAATACCTACGTTAAGTTCCTTAACTGCTTTAAATAAAATTATTGGTTTGTCGTCTGACATTGATATCCTATTTTTTCTTTAATTCTTATACAAAAGTAACGTTTATTCTTGTTTATTTCATGTGTAGGCAATTAGTTTTTAATTACTACATAATTTGTTAAACATCATCGCCAACGTTATTCAAACTCTGATTTTAAAATGCTCATCACTTCTTTGATGGTCTCTTCTTCTAAATCGGTACGTTTCACCAACTCATCAACAGACAGTGCTAACACACTCTTAGCTGTATCACAACCAATAGTTTTCAGCTCATCAATGATCCAGCTATCGATTTCATCCGAGAATTCTTCAATATCCACATCCTCATCTTCTTCACCTGCTTCACGGTACACATCGATCTCATAACCAGTTAATTTACCAGCCAATTTAATGTTATGTCCACCACGACCAATTGCCAGAGAAACCTGATCAGGCTTCAAATAAACTGAAGCATGTTTAGTCTCATCATCCAACTTAATAGAAGTGATTTTTGCCGGGCTCAATGCCCTTGTAATATATAGTGAGATATTGTTTGTAAAGTTAATTACATCAATATTCTCGTTTTTAAGCTCTCTAACGATACCATGGATACGTGAACCTTTCATGCCGACACAAGCTCCTACCGGATCAATCCTGTCATCGTAAGACTCAACAGCAACCTTAGCACGCTCTCCTGGTTCACGAACGATTTTCTTGATGGTAATTAAACCGTCGAAAATCTCAGGCACCTCAATTTCGAACAAACGCTGTAAAAACTCAGGAGCAATCCTCGAAATGATGATTTTTGGTGTAGCATTTACCATATCAACTTTCAAGATTACCGCACGAACAGCATCTCCCTTTTTGAAATAATCAGCGGGGATTTGTTCTGTTTTAGGCATCATTAGCTCGTTACCTTCATCATCAAGTACCAAAGTTTCTTTTTTCCAAACCTGGTAAACTTCACCGGTAACAATCTCGCCAACTCTGTCTTTATATTTTTTGAAGATCTCGTCTTTCTCTAATTCCAATACTTTAGAAACCAATGTCTGACGGGCAGCTAAAATAGCCCTACGACCAAAGCTTTCCAAAGTGATCTGCTCAATGTAGTCGTCGCCAACTTCCATATCAGGATCTAATTGCTTCACCTCAGCCAATTCAATTTCCAGATCATCATCCTCAGAAAAGCCATCTTCCATAACTTTTCTGGTACGCCAGATCTCTAAATCTCCGTTGTCCGGGTTAACAATTACGTCGCAATTCTCATCCGTACCATACTTTTTACGCAGCATACTGCGAAATACCTCTTCCAGCACACTAATCACTGTAGGACGGTCGATGTTCTTGAAGTCTTTAAACTCTTGAAATGAATCGATTAAATTAATATTGCTCATTTTTATTTAAATGAAATTAAAACCTTTGTTTCTGTTATATCATTAAAAGCTATACTGGTTTCAACCAGTTGAACCTTTTTACCTTTTTCTTTAACCTTTGCTTCTATGGTTATGCTGTTTTCATCAGCACTTAACAACTTACCCTCTTTCACTTCACCACCGGTCAGTTTCACACTCAGCTCACGTCCAATATTTTTTACATATTGTCTTTTCAGCCTTAAGGGTTCACCAACACCGGGAGAAGAAACTTCCAGATTATAGGCCTTTTCAATGGTGTTCTCTTCTTCCAAATGAAAACCTACATGCCTGCTGATAGCTGCGCAATCCTGAATACTGATTCCCTCATCGCCATCAACATGAATGATAAGCTTATTGTTTGGCAGCATTTTCACCTCAACTAAAAACAACTCCGGCCTATCCGAAATCTTCTCTTCAACTAATTCTGTTACTCTTTTTTCTACTTGCATAACCAATTTGCCAATAATAGAAAAGAGGGGACTTCTGCCCCCTCTTACCTCTATTACAGCGCAAAGGTATGAAAAATATTTATAAATTAAAAATCAAGTAAATAGACCCAACGAGTTTACTTACATCCCCATCTTACTTTTGTCTAAGATCCACTTTTTTATCAAAGGTCCTAAACAGGTATATCAAAGGGTATTCAAAGGACTACCCCCCCTATGAACCTCCTTCAATCAACCTTTAAACTACCTTTTTTCCTCCTTTGGTACTGGGAGGCTAGTCGAAGAGATTACGCATTACTTACCTTGTCAGTACTTGTTGAATTGGCCTTACCTCCGGCTTCAGTTTGCCACTGACCAGATCTTTCGCATCGCCAAAGCGAGCATTCAGATAGGTGATAACGAGGTAATCCCTCCCTTTAACAAAAGGCTGTGCCGGAATAAAAACCAGATTACTGTCTGTAACTAGAACCCTCCCTGGTACAGGAAGCTCCTTTAAGGTTGAATCCCGCTCTGAAGGAGTTTGAAGAACAGAGATCAAACTGTTCAACGTTGAATCCCCGGCAGATGCGCTTTGCAGCTGCAACAAACCCACGGGATCGATGCCATTAAATGCAATCGAAGTGCTATCTGCAGAAAAAGTAATTAAAAGTGGCTTATTATTTGCAGATGAACAAGCGAACAAAAAAACGACACCAAAGAAGGCGGAAAACTGCTGAAGAAACCCTTTAACCATTCCACTAAATTAAACATTATGAAGCTTATCGTAGAAATTTTATTAACAGGACTAGCCGTATTTATAGGCGCACGCTACCTGGTACCGGGCGTTACAGTCGACGGTTTTGGAACCGCTGTTGTAGCAGCCATCCTAATTGCACTCGCCAATGCTACAATCGGACTTATCCTACGTGTACTAACATTCCCTATCAACTTTTTAACCCTCGGACTCGTTTCTTTTATCATTACCGTGATGATGATTTTACTAGTTGACAATATGATGATCGGATTCAATACATCAGGCTTTTGGGCAGCAGCAATATTGGCTATTGTAGTTGCATTGATCAAAGCCGTATTTGGCGCTATTGGCGGAACAGAAAAAGATTAAAAAGAAACTACCAGAAATAAAAACGGGTGTCCAGATCAAACTGAACACCCGTTTTTAATATACGATCCTATCACTTATCTGATGATCTCTCTTGAAATTACCATCTTTTGGATTTCCGAAGTTCCTTCATAGATCTGGGTAATCTTTGCATCACGCATTAATCGTTCAACGTGGTATTCTTTTACGAACCCATATCCACCATGAATCTGCACAGCCTCAACAGTCACATCCATCGCTACTTTAGAAGCATATAATTTCGCCATTGAACCTGCCAATGTATAAGGCTGTCCCTGATCTTTTAACCATGCAGCTTTATAAACCAACATCCGTGCAGCCTCAATTTGCGTAGCCATATCGGCCAGTTTAAAAGCTATAGCCTGATGTTCTGCAATTGGCTTACCGAATGATTTACGTTGCTTAGCATACTCAAGTGCTAATTCGTATGCTCCGGCAGCAATACCCAATGCCTGAGCAGCAATACCAATCCGTCCGCCTTCAAGTGTTTTCATGGCAAACTTAAAACCAAAGCCATCTTCACCAATGCGGTTCTCCTTTGGAACTTTAACATCATTAAACATCAAAGAGTGTGTATCAGAACCACGGATACCCATTTTGTTCTCTTTCGGCCCTACTGTAAAACCTTCCATCCCCTTTTCAACAATAAAAGCATTGATACCTTTATGCTTTAAAGATTTATCGGTCTGTGCAATAACAAGATAAGTAGAAGCTGTATTCCCGTTGGTAATCCAGTTTTTAGTGCCATTTAACAGGTAATAGTCGCCCATATCTTCCGCAGTTGTTTGCTGCGAAGTAGCATCAGAACCAGCTTCAGGCTCCGATAAACAGAAGGCCCCGATCTTTTCACCGGCAGCCAAAGGCTTTAAATATTTTTCTTTTTGAAATTCTGAACCAAACAGTTCCAGTCCGTAGCAGACCAAAGAGTTATTTACAGAAACAACTACAGAAGCTGAAGCATCTATTTTAGATAATTCTTCCATAACCAAAACATAAGACAAAGCATCAAGACCGCTGCCATTATATTTTTCCGACACCATCATACCCAGAAAGCCCAGCTCGCCCAGTTTTTTCACCTGCTCAGCAGGAAATTTCTGATGCTCATCTCTTTCGATAACTCCAGGTTTTAATTCAGTCTGCGCGAAATCTCTTGCAGCCTGCTGGATCATCAATTGTTCTTCACTTAATTGAAATAGCATAATAATATTATATAATAATAAGTTACGCCAAATTTATATATTCTCAATCAGATTACTATGGCTGCATAGCATTTTTTATTTCAGCAGGCGATTGTTATCATCAGGGAATACTAATATTGGATGGTATTTCTTAGCATCTTCTATAGGCAGCGATCCGTAAGACATAATAATCAGGATGTCGCCAACCTGTACTTTTCTTGCAGTCGCACCATTTAAACAAACAGTTCCGCTACCACGTGGACCTTTGATCACATACGTTTCAAACCGCTCGCCGTTGTTGTTGTTTACAATCTGTACTTTTTCATTTGCAATGATATGAGCAGCATCCATCAGATCTTCATCAATGGTAATGCTACCAACATAGTGCAATTCAGCCTGTGTTACTTTAACACGGTGTATTTTCGATTTTAATATCTCGATAATCATGCTACAAAGTTAGCTAATTTTATGGATGGGAGGTTTTCTATTCTTAATTCAGTATCATATTATCTATGAGACGGGTCTCACCAACCTTTGCGGCAACAAGAGCCACGATATCATGATGATCTTTATCTTCTTCCGGCAACAAGGTTTCTCCGTTGGCAATAGTAAAATAATCAAGTTCTACCCCAGGAGTTTCATTGATCAGCTTCTTCGCCGCCTCTAAAAGCATAGGAATGGTTTGGTTTGCAAAATTATCCTTTACATAAGCCAACGCCCTACTTAATATAAGCGCATTTTCTCTGTCTGCCACCGATAAATGAATGTTTCTTGAGCTCATCGCCAGACCATCATCTTCTCTTATGATCGGACAGGAAACAATCTGAATCGGCATATTAAAGCAGGCGACCATATTCTTAATCATCAGCACCTGCTGAAAATCCTTCTGGCCAAAGAAAGCAACATCTGGACTTACGGCATCAAACAGCTTTTTTACGATCTGGGTTACGCCTTGATAATGTCCTTTTCTAAATTCTCCTTCTAAAAGAAACTCAGCCGGACCAAGATCAATGTGCCATTCCTCTGGTTCAGGGTACATTTCTGTAACGGATGGCATAAACACAACATTACAACCTGCCTCCTGAAGCATTTTCATATCATGTTCCAATGGCCGTGGGTATTTTTCCAGATCCTTAGGGTCGGTAAACTGAGTAGGATTTACAAAAATGCTGCAAACTACTACATCAGCATGTTGCTGCGCTATTTTTATGAGCGACACGTGTCCTTTATGCAAAGCACCCATTGTAGGTACCAAGGCAATTTTCTGTTGAACCAACTTAATTGGCTCAAGCAGCGACTTTAATGCCGCTATGGTGTTTATTACTTTCAAACCAGCCTTTAAAATTTCAAGGGGCAAAGTTGGTTATTTATACATTCCCAACAAAACATCTTGCGCATTATCTTGATAAATGTTATTATTTTGCTTACCTTTGCCCCTTGATAATCTTTTCTTTAACATAAATTTTTATTTAGAATATGGAGATGGCAAAAACGAAGCTACTGATTGTTACACACGAGATGTCGCCTTTCCTTGAACTCACAAAGATTTCTGAAATTACCCGTCAATTACCACAGGCAATGCAGGATAAGGGATTTGAGATCCGCATATTAATGCCGCGGTTTGGGAACATTAATGAAAGAAGGAACAGATTGCACGAGGTTATCCGTCTGTCAGGAATGAACATCATCATCGATGACAATGACAATCCTTTAATCATTAAGGTAGCCTCTATCCCCGCTGCCCGTATGCAGGTTTACTTCCTTGACAATGAAGACTATTTTCAGCGCAAGTATGTATTCAGAGATAAGGAAAACAAGTTCTATGCTGACAACGACGAAAGAACAATCTTCTTTTGCAAGGGTGCACTGGAAACAGTTAAGAAATTAGGCTGGGCTCCTGATATTGTTCACTGCCACGGCTGGATGACGTCATTAGTACCTGCGTACATTAAAACGACTTACAAAAACGACCCTACATTTAAAAACTCAAAAGTAGTTTACTCGATATACGAAAACTGCTTTACCGAGACTTTAGATGCCGACATGCATAAAAAAGCAATCATGAATTCAATGACTGCTGATGACACTAAAATGTTTGAAAATGCAAATTGCGATGTTTTACACATGGGAGCCGTATCTTACTCTGATGCAGTTGTATTAGCCGATGAAAATATACACAAGGATGTGTTAAAATTTGTTAAAGATTCTAATAAGCCAACTTTAGCTTATAATTTAACAGAAAATTTTGAAAACTTCTACGCTTTATACGAGGAGATTTCAGATGAAGAATTGGCTTCAATAGCATAAACTCAGGTATTATTAAATTAAATATGAAATTTACAAAACAAGACTTATTAACCATGTTGATAGGTCTTTTTCTTTTTGCTTCCTGTAAAGACTCCAACACTATCGGTTTGGATCTGGAATCTGGCCAAGAGATAAAAGGCACATTAATGGATTCGGCGACCGTTGCATCTCAGACTTTAGTAGACGATCCAACATCAGGTGTATCATTAGTTAGACATCCTTTAGGCTTTATGACCGATCCTACTTTCGGCACGAGTGAGGCTAGTTTGGCTATGGCGGTTAGCATCCCTAGCAATGATTTTAAATTCGGCAAAGATGCAGTAATTGATTCAGCTGTCCTTATTTTGCCTTATGCATCTCAGTTCTATGGCGATACAACAACTTCAGTTTATACAATCGATGTAAAGCAGCTGGATAAGGACATTTCAAAAGAGCAAAAGTACATGACCAACCAGACTTGGCCAGCTACAGGCGCTTCTATTGGAACTTTTTCTGGTAAAGTTAAGCCGAATACAAAATTCAAAATTACACAGATTGTTACCGGTAAACCTGATACTTTAGGAACTGTAATTCCACAAATTAGAATTAAGTTAAATAATACTTTTATTAATACCCAGCTTATTGGTTTAGCAGATTCAGCAAAGTTATCAAGACCTAACAAGTTCTTCGAATTCTTTAAAGGCTTGAAAGTAACTTCGACAGCCACAGGCGCCGGAGGCATTATGTTCCTGAATTATGCCGGAACAGATGGTAATCTTGCGATCTACTACAAAAGGACAAATGCAACTACGCCAACCGCTAAAGACACTGTGGCTGTAAATTTCCCGATTGGTAATAACTCAGGACCTGTAACAACCACTGTTAATCACATACACCCAACCGCTTTAAAAGATCAGATTACGAACTCTACAGAGAACATCACCTACCTACAAGCTTTAGCAGGATTGAAAAACAAAATTTCTTTCCCTTACTTAAAGAAATTTGTAGCCGACTTAAAAGCTAAAAACAATCCAAATACCAAGGTTATTGTAAACAAAGCGCAATTGGTAATTGACCTAAGTGCTGGAACAGATGTTATTCCTTTTAGTGCAGCCCAACGTCTGTCACTTTACAGATATGACATAGCCGGACAAAGAGCCAATGTACCTGACAACGACAACAGCATACAAGGCGTATACAACGGAGACCCTAGAGCACTTGGAAATGAAGTTTTATTCGGCGGTTATTTTGACTCCGTTAACAAAAGATATATTTTCACTATAACCAGTTATATCCAGGATTTACTGGATGGAAAAACTGAAGATTATGGTACATTTTTGGCACCAAGCTCGCTTACTGAATTTAATATAAACCCTTCGGTAACTTCAGCTGCCCGCTCTGTAATCAGCAAGCACAAGAAAGGTGCAGCAGCAGGCGAAAAGACATTAAAACTTAACATCTACTATACACAGATAAATTAAATTGATCTGAACCTATAGTCAAATCCCCCAAGAATAATTATTTTTGGGGGATTTATTTTTTAAACCTAATATTTAAACCTAATATATGTGTGGAATAGTTGGTTACATCGGCCATAGAGAGGCCTGGCCTATCGTTATCAAAGGGCTAAAAAGATTAGAATACCGTGGTTACGACAGTGCCGGTATTGCTTTAATTAATGACACTGGATTAAACATCTATAAAAAAGCCGGCAAAGTACAGGAGCTTGAAAATTTTGCTGCCGGTAAAAACTTATCAGGAACGATTGGAATGGGGCATACCAGATGGGCAACCCATGGTGCTCCATCTGATAGAAATTCACACCCTCACACTTCAAACAGTGGTAAACTTACCATCATCCATAACGGAATCATCGAAAATTATGCAACCCTAAAAGAAGAACTACAAACAAGGGGACATGAGTTTAAAAGTGATACAGATACGGAAGTATTGATTCACTTGATTGAAGAAGTCTACAAAAACGATGATACCGATCTTTTAGAAGCAGTTAGATTAGCACTAAATGAAGTGAACGGTGCATATGCCATTGTTGTAATGGACGAAGATCAACCTGAACAACTGATTGCAGCCAGAAAAGGTAGTCCGATGGTAATTGGTGTTGGCGACGGTGAATATTTCATCGCTTCGGATGCTACGCCAATCGTAGAATACACCAAAAATGTAATTTATCTGAACGATAATGAAATTGCCTTTTTAAAACGCGATGAACTGGTGATCAAACGTCTGGATAATGTAATCCAAACACCTTATGTTCAGGAATTGGAGCTGAAGCTGGAAATGCTGGAGAAAGGTGGCTATGATCACTTCATGCTTAAGGAGATCTTTGAGCAACCACGCTCAATAAGAGATTGTATGCGTGGTCGGATTTACCCAAGTGAAGGAAAAGTCCAGCTTGGCGGTATCAAAGAATATGCAGACAAGCTAAAAAATATAGATAGGATTATTATCGTTGCCTGTGGTACTTCATGGCATGCCGGACTGGTTGGTGAATATCTGATTGAAGAATATGCACGTATACCGGTTGAGGTTGAATATGCATCAGAATTCAGATACAGAAACCCAATCATTACCGAAAAAGATGTAGTAATTGCCATTTCTCAATCTGGAGAAACCGCAGATACAATGGCTGCTATTGAAATGGCCAAAGAAAAAGGAGCTACTATATTTGGTGTTTGCAATGTGGTTGGTGCCTCTATACCGCGCTTAACACACGCTGGCGTGTATACACACGCGGGTCCTGAAATTGGAGTTGCTTCAACAAAAGCATTTACCGCTCAGGTTACCGTGCTTACACTGATGGCTTTCTATATGGCCCAACAAAAAGGAACGGTAACGCATTCGAAATTAGTTGAACTGCTTACGGAACTGGACTGCATTCCAGAAAAAATTCAAAAGGCATTAGAATCTAATGCTATGATTGAGGAAATTGCCGAGAAATTTAAGGATTCGAGAAACTGCTTGTTCCTTGGTCGTGGAAGCGGTTTCCCTGTAGCCTTAGAGGGCGCTTTAAAGCTTAAGGAGATCTCTTACATCCATGCCGAAGGTTATCCTGCTGCAGAAATGAAACATGGTCCTATCGCCTTAATTGATGAAGAAATGCCGGTTGTGGTAATTGCTACCAAAAACTCTTCTTACGAGAAGGTAATCAGCAATATCCAGGAGGTAAAAGCCAGAAAAGGAATTGTACTCGCCATTGTTACTGAAGGCGATGTTGAAGTAAGGAAAATGGTCGATTACTGCATTGAAATACCTGATGCAAGTGAGGCATTTTTACCATTACTGGCAACCATACCTCTACAGTTGTTATCGTACCATATTGCCGTTCTAAGAGGCTGCAATGTAGATCAGCCAAGAAACTTGGCTAAGTCGGTTACTGTAGAATAATATAAAAACTATATCATAAAAAAGGCTGTATCACATCATGATACAGCCTTTTTTATTTCAGTCAAAAAGGTAAATCCCCCGATGGATCTGTAACATCCGTATACTCGCTTTCGCTTTTAGGAGTTGTATTTTCCGTGCTTACCGGTGGCTCAAAATCACTTTTTCTTCCAAGAATAGTAAAATTCTCCGCCACAACTTCTGTAACATACTTTTTTACCTTTTCTCTATCTTCAAAAGATCGCGTACGCAATTTCCCTTCGATATAAACCAGCTTGCCTTTTTGCAAATACTTCGAAGCAACCTCGGCCAATCCCCTCCACAAAACAATATTATGCCATTCAGTTTGCTCTACTCTTTTGCCGTCTTTATTATAGGTCTCTGACGTGGCCAGTGGAAAACTAGCAACAGTTACGCCTCCGTCTAAATGTCTGACTTCAGGATCTTTGCCTAAATGTCCTACTAAAATAACTTTATTAATGCCTGACATGAAATTTGGTTTTTCTATTTAATAAAATAAGTATCCATAAAATTAGTGATCACTTTAGGCTGTGGTAACTCATCAAACTCTTGTAATGAGACCCATTTTATATCTGCCCCTTTACTAAAGTTAACGATATAATTATCTAAACCAAAAAATTGAACATATATAGTTTGGTGAGTCAATAAATGTTTTTGCTGACTTAATGCTGTAATTTTGCAATCTTCGCCAAAACCACCCTTCAACTGTGTTAAAAAATTTTCCTGATCATCCTGGTAATTTTGGGTGGTTTCTATCAATGGAAAATCATAGAGCTCCTGCCATATGTCGCCGGGATTGCGCTTCTTTACCAGAAGATTCTCCTCTGTAAGACAAACAAAATAATTAAAGTAACGGGTTCGTTTTTTAAGCTTATTCAATTTAACAGGAAGCGTAGCCACGAGATTATTATTTCTGGCGAAACATCCGGTTTGAAGCGGACATACGCTGCATTCTGGTGATTTTGGTTTACACTGCAATGCACCAAATTCCATAATCGCCTGGTTATATACCGAAGCATCCTGATCAGAAATGAGCGATTGTGCCAGCGCTAAGAATTCCTTCTTACCACCACTGCTGTTTATTGGGGTTTCTATGCCAAAGTATCGGGAAAGCACCCTGTATACATTCCCATCAAGTACAGCTTTGGATTCATTTGATGAAAAAGAAGCAATAGCCGCCGCAGTATAATCACCCACCCCCTTTAGCTTAATCAACTCGTCATACTTTGTAGGAAACTGTCCATTATGGATTTCACACACCTGTTTTGCAGTGAAATGCATATTTCTTCCTCTGGAATAATAACCTAAGCCTTGCCATAATTTAAGAATCTGCGTTTCTGTTGCCGAAGCAAAGGCCACAACATCCGGATAGTTATCCAAAAACCTATTGAAATAAGGCAGCCCCTGTTCTACACGAGTTTGTTGCAAAATAACTTCAGATAACCATATTACATAGGCATCTTTGGTGTTTCTCCATGGCAAATCACGTTTATATAATAAATACCAGTTTACGATTTCTGATTGAAAACTCATGCAGGCAAAAATACGTCGTAATTATTTGATTTTATTAAAACTTGCAATCCGGTGATGGAAGGTCTTGCAAATAAATCATCTTTTATTTTCCTATCTCATTAAAAAGCAATACTTTTGCAACCCCAAAACATTGATAAAATACAACACACAGTAAATTAATAAAAACAAAAAATATGACTAAGGCAGATATTATTTCAGAAATATCAACGAAAACAGGAATTGAAAAGGTAGATGTACAAGAAACCGTTGAGGCATTTTTCAAGGTCATCAAAAACAGTATGATCGGTGGCGAAAATGTGTATGTAAGAGGTTTTGGTAGTTTTGTTGTAAAAAAGAGAGCACAAAAAACTGCAAGAAATATTTCAAAAAATACAGCGATTATTATCCCAGAGCACTTTGTACCAAGTTTTAAACCAGCAAAAGTTTTTGTTGACAAAGTAAAAAGCAACTCAAAAAAACTTAGCGTAGAAGCTTAATAGCCATGATAAAAAGTATCCGTTCAAAACAAATTATTCTAATAGGCGCTATCGTTTTGCTAGTAGCATTTTTGTTTACGAGGGATATTAAAGGTTTGGTAAAACCAAAAGAAGAACCAACTGCGGGTGTACCTGCGGGTGGTCAGATGCCTTCCGAGGCTCCTTCTATTAACTTAGATGAGGTTTCTACTACCGGTAAAAACTTACTAAATGCTAGTCTCGCTGCAGAGATTACCTCATTAGAAAACACCTTTAAATCCGCTTCTGAAAACAAAAAAGTTCCAGCGGCGAAGTTATTGGCTCAAAAATGGGATGATCTGGAACAAGCTGTTCCAAGCGCATTATATTTAGAGATTGTTGCTACTAAAGAGCCTAATTTAAACAACTGGTTATTAACAGGTGAAAAGTTTCTAAAAGCTTTTGATAACACCCGTGATAGCTTATTACAGCCAGTGTTATTGCAGAAAGCCAATTCGGCTTATACAAATGCTGTGGCTGCCGACTCAACCAGTGCAGATGCAAAAACCGGGTTAGGTATCACTATCGTTAACGGTATGGGTGCTCCAATGCAAGGTATTGCTATGCTAATGGATGTAGTAAAAAAGGACCCTAAGAACTTAAAAGCAAATATGAGCTTAGGTACTTTTGCAATAAAATCAGGTCAGTTTGACAAGGCCATCACAAGGTTTAACAGCATTATCGCGATTAAACCAAGTCCGGATGCTTATTTCTATTTAGCTACGGCATATGAGAATCTTGGGAAAAATGACGAAGCTATCGATGCTTATTTAGAAAGCAAAAAGTTAGCTGCTAATGCCACTTTATCGAAATTCATTGACGAAAGAGTGACTGCATTAAAAACCAAAAAATAATAAACAGATTTAAAATATTTAAACTTTAAAATTATGCCAAGCGGTAAAAAAAGAAAAAGACATAAAATGGCTACTCACAAACGCAAAAAACGTTTAAGAAAAAACAGACATAAGAAAAAATAATTTTTCTTAATGTATTGCTCAACAACTAAGGCTAGGATTTGATCGTAGCCTTAGTTGTTGGTAGCAATGTTTTTTTTTATTGTCCATGTGTTAATAAGGCATTTGATGCCTTAAAATCTGTAGCTTTTGGTAAAGGAACTAATTATAGATTCATCTCCCTCGGGAGTAACCATAGCTTTAGTTGAAGACAAACAACTTGTAGAACTTCATAAGGAGCAGATCAATAACAATTACGCTGTTGGCGACATTTATTTAGGCCGTATAAAGAAAATTATGCCGGGTCTAAATGCTGCGTTCGTAGATGTTGGTTATGAGAAAGATGCATTTTTGCATTATTTCGATCTGGGTCCGCAAGTCCAATCTTTAATAAAGCTCACAAAAATCAAGCGTAATGGCTCTGTTAATGGCACACTATTAGATAATTTCAAATTAGAAGCGGACATTAACAAAGCAGGTAAAATATCAGAGGTTGTAAGTAAAAATCTCGTTCTACCTGTCCAAATCGCAAAAGAGCCAATATCAACAAAAGGACCTCGTTTAAGTTCTGATCTTTCTATAGCAGGAAGATATATTGTATTGGTACCCTTCTCTAATGTAATTTCTATTTCTAAAAAAATTAAGAGTAATACGGAACGTAATCGCTTAAAAAAGATTATTGAAAGTATTAAACCTAAGAATTTTGGAGTAATCATTAGAACAGTATCTGAAGGAAAAGGCGTTGCCGAACTTCAGAAAGACCTTTTGGATTCTGTAACCAAATGGGAAAACTTCATTAAGAAGCTACCTGATGCAGAACCATCTAAACGTGTTTGGGGTGAAATGGATCGTACATCCACACTGATCCGTGATATTTTAAGTACAGACTTCACTAATGTTTATGTAAACGACAATAGTCTTTTTGAGGATATCCGCTCATATGTACATGAGATATCTCCTGAAATGGAAAAGATTGTAAAAGTATACAAGCATAAGGAGCCTATATTTGAACATTTCGGTATCGAGAAGCAAATTAAAAATGCTTTTGGAAAAACGGTAAATCTGGCTGGCGGTGCTTACCTGGTGGTAGAGCATACAGAAGCCTTGCATGTTGTTGATGTGAACAGCGGAAACAGAACGGCGAGCAAAGAAAATCAGGAAGAAAATGCACTCCAGGTAAACAAAGAAGCGGCTAAAGAAATTGCCCGTCAACTACGTTTACGCGATATGGGAGGTATTGTTGTGATCGATTTTATTGATATGCATAAGCCTGCCAACAGAAAAATGTTATTCGATCATTTAAAAGATCTGATGATGCTGGACCGCGCTAAGCATACCATTCTTCCTCCAAGTAAATTCGGCCTTGTTCAAATCACCCGTCAGCGTGTAAGACCTGAAATGAACATCGTGACCAGCGAGAAATGCCCTACCTGCGATGGTACGGGAGAAATTAAGGCGAGTATTGTTTTAATGGATGACATTGAAAATAATCTGACCTATATTTTGCAGGAGCAAAACGAAAAAAATATTACGCTTAGTGTACACCCATACATTGAAGCTTACATTAAAAAAGGATTGTTTTCTTTACAGTGGAAATGGTTCTTCAAATTTGGACAGCGCATAAAAGTTAAAGCGGTTCCATCGTATAACCTTACCGAATTCCATTTCATTTCTTCTAAAGACGAAGAGATCAAGCTATAATAACAAACACGTTTGTTTAAACAGGCCTAATTTCATAACAGAGATTAGGCCTGTTTCTTTTTATCTGCAGCTTATTTATGGAAATTAGCATAAATTCGTGAGTCCTTATGGGCAATTTTTCAATATCAATCCTAAAAGTTTAAATAAATTGGCTAAAACTAAATCAGCATATTTTTGTCAGAGTTGTGGATATGAATCAGCAAAATGGCTGGGCAAATGCCCATCCTGTAACGAATGGAATACCTTTGTCGAAGAGGTGATTGAAAAATCAGCAGCCAAAGTCCCTACATGGAAGGCTAGCGGGGAAAGCCATCGCGTGAGCAAACCCAATAAGGTAGATCATATCCAATCCATCAGTGAGGAGCGAACGCTGACGGGCGACCAGGAATTAGACAGGGTGCTTGGTGGAGGCCTTGTGGCCGGATCTGTAACCTTAATTGGAGGGGAACCCGGAATCGGTAAGTCGACTTTAATGCTGCAACTTGCCCTAAATAT
This sequence comes from Pedobacter nyackensis, assembly GCF_900176505.1. GTDB lineage: Bacteria > Bacteroidota > Bacteroidia > Sphingobacteriales > Sphingobacteriaceae > Pedobacter > Pedobacter nyackensis. The sequence goes on from NZ_FWYB01000002.1 coordinate 629,125, forward strand.
TTCAGGCAAAAAAATCTTATACGTCTCTGGCGAGGAAAGTGAGCAGCAGATTAAAATGAGAGCAGAGCGCATCACTGATAAACCTAAGGCCGATTGCTACATTTTAACAGAAACATCAACACAGAACATCTTTAAACAGATAGAAATTCTTGGTCCTGATATCATCATTATCGATTCTATTCAAACTTTACATTCGGCACACATTGAATCAACCCCGGGTAGTGTTTCTCAAGTGAGAGAGTGCACCGCGGAATTATTACGCTTTGCAAAGGAAACAGATACTCCAGTATTTCTGATTGGTCACATCACGAAGGATGGGACGATTGCAGGGCCTAAAATACTCGAACACATGGTTGATACCGTTTTACAATTTGAGGGCGACAGACATCATGTATACCGCATTTTACGATCTATAAAGAACAGATTTGGAGCAGCTGCCGAGCTAGGCATTTATGCAATGCACAGCACAGGCCTAAGACAGGTTTCAAATCCTTCAGAGATTTTACTTTCACAGCGGGATGAAGAACTTAGTGGAATTGCCATATCAGCCACTTTAGAAGGCGCCAGGCCAATGTTAATTGAAACACAGGCATTGGTGAGTACCGCAGCATACGGAACACCTCAGCGCTCTTCAAATGGCTTCGACACCAAACGCATGAATATGCTTTTGGCTGTACTTGAAAAACGATGCGGATTTAGGCTCAGCACCCGTGATGTATTTTTAAATATAGCCGGTGGAATTAAGGTGGAGGACCCGGCCATTGATCTGGCCATCCTGGTTGCCATCATTTCTTCTCACGAGGATATTTTTATTTCATCAAAAATATGTTTCGCAGCAGAAGTCGGCCTTTCAGGTGAAATCAGAGCCGTTAGCAGGATAGAACAACGCATTTCAGAAGCAGAAAAACTTGGTTTTGAGCGTATTTTTATTTCTAATTACAACATGAAGGGACTAATTGTTGCGAAATATAAAATTGAATTAACCGCCGTAAGTAAAATAGAGGATGTGTTCTCTTTGCTTTTTGGCTAAAACGTGGAAATATGAGAAATTACAACCTCAAATTAACACGATTCGAGTATTTATTTCCTCAATTGATTAAAACATAAAAAATTAACTAATAATATACACGGCTGAATTTCAGTTACTTAAAGTTTAAAGAGAAATCTTTTTAATAATGGCCTATTAATTGCCTTAGTATGATCGTTAACGTTCTTCATTGAACTTTAACAAAACAATAGGGATGATTATCCTCGTTATCGGTATGGTAACGAGGATTTTTTTTGAATTTTTTATATATTTATAAAAACTCAACCAAAAAAATGATAATAGCTCTAATTGTTCTCGTTGTATTACTCTTGATAGGAATCGGTCTATACAACTCCCTGATTGGGAAAAAAAACCAGGTCACTAATGCATTCTCTGCAATTGACGTCATGTTAAAAAAACGTTTTGATCTTTTACCTAATTTGATTGAAACAGTAAAACAATACACTACTTATGAAGGAGGGCTACTGCAAAAGGTAGTCGAATTACGTAGTAAGGCCATGACTGGCAACATCAGTAATCAAGAAAAATTGGAAATTGACAGCCAGTTAAGCACAAGCATGAAGGGCTTAATGCTTAACGTTGAAAACTATCCGGATTTAAAAGCCAATCAAAATTTTCTTAACCTCCAGACTACCTGGACAGAAAGCGAGGAGCAGATAGCGGCAGCCAGAAGAACTTATAATGCTTCGGTTACCGATTATAACAATGCGATCATGATGTTCCCAGGAAGTATCATTGCGGGCATGATGAATTACCAGGCGATAAATGTGCTTGCCAACACAGAAGAGGAACGAAAAAACATTAGTGCAAAAGAGCTTTTCAATAGCTAATGGGAATCGATACTTTAAACGGAGAATATATAAATACCGCCCTTGCTGACTTAGAAAATCAAAGAAAAGAAGTTTCTGCACTAAAAGTAAAAAGCTATCTGTGTATAGGGGCTGGCATTTTAACAATAGTGGGCGGAATTATTTCTAGTGTATTCGCTATAGCCGGCCTTATTATCGGTATAATAATCGTCATTACAGGCCTTGTTTTGCTTACTAAAACCAATGCAAAATTTGCTGAATACAGGCACCGCTTCAAACATGATGTAATCCTTTTAGTCCTCAAAACTATAGACGAAAGCCTGGAAATGGATTATACACTAGGCTTGTCGGAAAATGAGTTCATCAGTTCTCAACTTTTTAACAAGGAGCCGGATCGCTATAGGAGTGAAGATCAGATCTCAGGAATGACTGGAAAAACGACATTTTCATTTTCCGAACTTCATGCCGAATACAAAACCGTTACGCAGACAAAAAATGGCAGACAGGAACACTGGCACACGATATTAAAAGGAATTGTATTTTATGCCGATTTTAACAAAAATTTCAATGGAGTAACCGTAGTAAGGCCTAAAGATATGGGGACCGCTCTGGGAGCCTGGATATCAAAATCAATGCCCATATTCAGTTCTTCAGGCAGAACACTGGTGCAGCTGGAAAACCCTGAATTTAACAATGAATTCGTAACCTACTCAACAGATCAGGTCGAAGCAAGATATATTTTGACCCCAGCTATGATGGAACGGCTAAACGAGCTCAATAAACGCTGCAGTTATACCATTTCAATGTCGTTTATAGGATCCTGCATTTTTATTGCATTTCCCTTAAGCAAGGATTACTTTGAGCCGCCTGTCCATAAAAGCCTGCTTACCTCGAATTCTTTAAATGAAGACACGGAAATAATCAGATTTATGTATGGGATCATTAAAGATCTCGACTTGAATACAAGAATCTGGACGAAACGTTAAGGAGGATTCGCTGCGAAGCAAAATAAATTTAGAATGGCGATGAACATAAAACAAAAAATGGCTGTATCTCACGATACAGCCATTTTTTGTTTTATTTAGATAAGTACATTGATTTATCTTTAACAAGCTTTCTGAAGTAAGGATCTTCAGTATCTTTAATGAATCTGATTGCCTCTCCTGTCGACTTCATTTCCGGGCCTAATTCTTTAGTTATCTCAGGGAATTTATAGAAAGAGAATACTGGCTCTTTAATTGCATAACCTTCAAGTTTACGTTCAATAGTAAAGTCTTTCAGTTTATTCACACCCAGCATCACTTTAGCGGCAATGTTAATGTAAGGAACATCATAAGCCTTAGCAATGAAAGGAACAGTCCTTGAAGCTCTTGGATTAGCCTCAATTACATATACTTTCTCATCTTTAACCGCAAACTGGATGTTTAACAAACCAATTACGTTTAACGCTCTCGCAATCTTTTTAGAGTAAGTCTCCATGTCGTTCATTACCTTTTCAGACAAGCTGAATGGAGGCAATACTGCGAAAGAATCTCCAGAGTGAATACCTGCAGGCTCAATGTGCTCCATTAATCCTACGATATGTACATCATCCCCATCGCAGATAGAGTCTGACTCAGTTTCTTCCGCTCTGTCAAGGAAATGGTCAATCAGTACGCGGTTACCTGGCAAATCACCTAATAACTTTACAACCGCTTTTTCAAGATCTTCATCGTTAATCACGATGCTCATTCCTTGTCCACCCAGTACATAACTTGGTCTAACCAACACTGGGTAACCTACTTCATTTGCTACAACGATTGCCTCTTCAGCATTCTCTGCAACACCGTATTTAGGATAAGGGATCTCAAGTTCTTTCAACAGATCTGAGAAGCGTCCTCTATCTTCAGCAACATCCATATCATTATATGAAGTACCGATGATCTTCACACCCATTTCATGTAGCTTTTCAGCCATTTTCAAGGCCGTTTGACCGCCTAACTGAACAATTACACCTACTGGTTTCTCTAGCTCAATAATTTCGCGTACATGTTCCCAGAACACCGGCTCAAAGTATAACTTATCAGCCATGTTAAAGTCTGTAGAAACCGTCTCCGGGTTACAGTTTATCATGATGGCTTCAAAATCACTCTCTTTTGCAGCAAGCAATCCATGCACACAAGAGTAATCAAACTCGATGCCCTGACCGATACGGTTAGGACCTGATCCCAGAACGATTACCTTTTTCTTGTCTGAAGCTATAGATTCATTTTCTTCTTCGAAAGTTGAGTAGTAATATGGTGTTTGTGCAGCAAACTCAGCAGCACAAGTATCAACCATTTTATAAACTCGTTTGATACCTAATGATTTTCTGCGGTCATAAACCTCATCTTCTGTTACATTACCAAGCAGGTAAGCTATCTGAATATCAGAGAACCCTTTTTGCTTTAAGGTGAAGAAGAAATCTTTAGGGATATTATTTAGTGAATAACGTTTCAATTCTGTTTCCAGCTGAACCAATTCGTGTATTTGTGATAAGAACCATTTGTCGATGCGCGTAACCTTACGGATAGATTCAAGTGGCACACCCATGCTCATCGCATCCTTGATCAGGAATAAACGATTCCAACTTGGGTGCTCAAGGCCGTGCATAATCTCGTCGATGCTACGGTTATGTTTACCATCAGCACCTAAACCAGCTCTACCTATTTCCAAACTCTGACAAGCTTTCTGTATTGCTTCGATAAACGTACGTCCGATTGCCATTACCTCACCTACAGATTTCATCTGTAAGCCCAATTCCGTATTTGCACCTTTAAATTTATCGAAGTTCCAGCGGGGAACTTTTACGATAACATAATCAAGTGTCGGCTCAAAATATGCAGATGTAGTTTTTGTAATTTGGTTTTCAAGCTCATCCAGGTTATAACCAATAGCCAGTTTAGCTGCTATTTTCGCAATTGGATAGCCCGTAGCCTTACTCGCCAGCGCCGATGAACGGGAAACCCTTGGATTAATCTCGATGGCAATGATCTCATCGTTATCAGGATTTACCGAAAACTGTACATTACAACCACCAGCGAAGTTTCCTATCGCGCGCATCATTTTGATCGCCTGATTACGCATGTCCTGATAGCAACGATCAGATAATGTCATTGCAGGCGCCACAGTGATAGAATCACCCGTGTGAATACCCATTGGATCGAAGTTTTCAATAGAGCAGATGATGATCACATTGTCATTACTGTCCCTTAACAACTCCAATTCGTATTCTTTCCAACCTAAAACAGCTTGCTCTACCAATACCTCGTGGGTTGGTGAAGCCTCAAGTCCACGTTGTAAAGCCTGATCAAATTCCTCTTTCTTGTGCACGAAACCGCCACCAAAACCACCCAATGTATAAGAAGGGCGGATTACCAATGGATAACCTATTTGCTGAGCGGCTTCTTTACCTTCCAGGAACGAGTTGGCAATTTTTGATGTAGCTACCCCTACACCTATATCAACCATTAACTGGCGGAAGGCTTCGCGGTTTTCAGTTTTCTCGATTGCAGCAACATCTACACCAATTACCCTAACTCCATATTTCTCCCAGATCCCGCGTTCAGATGCTTCGATACAAAGGTTCAACGCTGTTTGTCCACCCATAGTAGGCAATACAGCATCAATTTTACGTTCCTGTAAAATCTGCTCAATCGAATCTACTGTTAGAGGCCAGAGGTAAACATGATCGCCAATCACCTTGTCGGTCATGATTGTTGCAGGATTCGAATTGATGATTGAAACTTCAATCCCCTCTTCTTTTAAAGATAAGGCGGCTTGAGATCCCGAATAATCAAATTCGCAAGCTTGACCAATGATAATAGGTCCTGATCCGATAATTAGTACTGAGCGTATGGAGGTGTCTTTAGGCATAAGGCTTTGAAAAGTCTAATGTATAATATGGTAAAAAAATGCTATTTTCGGACTAGAGCAGCCAAGAGATATACCTGAAACAGGTTGAAAAACTCCGACTCTTCTGTCGGGATGCAAAGTTACAGTTTTACGCATTAAAAATCAGCTATTTTTTAAAAAACCCTAACAAATAAAAAAGGAGGATCTGAAATCCCCCTAATTAAATACTAATCAAACTGTTATTGCACGAGTTTTATCTCGCCAACATCAGTCGTAGCGCTATCTACAACAGCTACATTTTCTATCGAAGCATCTTTGTACGGTGCTTTGGCTTTTACCCAAACTGTGTATGTTGCAGGCTTAACATCTTTAAATGAAAAACTACCATTGTTCAACTCTGCTCTTAAAGTATCCGTTCCGGATACGGCCATAACTATTTCAACTCCATCTGCAGGTGAAACCTTTCCTTGAATCCCACCGCTTCTCACCAAAGTGAATGCGAATAGGGCAAATAAAACACTTGCTACCATTAAAAAACTTAAACTTACCTTTTTCATTTTCATAGATTTTAGTTTAACATTTATCATATCTATAACGGTTTAATTTGTACTTCTGTATCTATGGCATACCGCGTTTAATTTCAGTATGAGCATCCATGGATTTTTTAATGCAAATCCGTTTAGTACTTTTGGGGCGATGATTGAATTACTCAAAGACAGTTTCACTCAATTTTTTATTCAAACCAGCGCCTTAGAATGGTTTGGTGTATTTACAGGCATACTATGCGTATGGCTTGCAGCCAAGAATAATATTTACAGTTGGCCCATCGCCCTCATCAGCGTAGTGATCTATATATTCATTTTCTTCGAATCAAAACTTTATGCAGACATGGGACTGCAGGTTTATTTCTTCGGGATGAACATTTACGGATGGTACTATTGGAGTAAACACAGGAATAATCCGGAGGCTTCAAGGCCTATCGTCAACCTCACACAAAAAGAAGCCCTGCTTTCAATTGTAGCCATCATTACTTTTACATTCCTGCTCGGGCACTTTCTTTATACAAATACTGACGCCTCATTGCCTTATATAGATAGCTTTTGTACAGCCTGTAGTTTGGTCGCTCAAATCTTTCTGGCCAGAAAAATCATACAAAACTGGTTGATCTGGATTTTTGTAGACATCATCTACGTTGGGGTGTATATTTATAAAGACTTATACGCAACTGCGTTTATGTACGCTCTATATGTTTATATTGCATCGGTGGGATATTTAGAATGGAGGAGGGCTTATCGTGGACAAACAAATTAAAAAAATAGCTATTGTCGGGCCTGAGAGCACTGGCAAATCGACCATAACACAACAACTGGCATCACATTATGAGACCCTATGGGTACCTGAATATGCCCGCTATTATTGCGCAGCCTTAACCACACCTTGTGATTTACAGGACGAAATAAATATGTTTCACGGACAACTGGCTCTTGAAGAATCCATCCTAAGCATTGCTAAAAAGGATTTTATCTTTTGCGACACCACCTTCCTTACTGTAAAAATATGGAGTGATGAGGTATTTAGCGAAACGCCGGAAATTGTGCTAAATGCCTTACCGAATTATAATTATGACCTGTACCTATTAATGGATATTGACCTGCCATGGCAGGAAGATCCACTGCGCGACTTCCCTCATAAACGGGAGCATTTTATGCAGGTCTGGCACAATGAATTAAAGGCGCTAAATGCAAACTATACCATTATTAGCGGTCAGGAAAACAGGCTAAGTAATGCCGTTACAGTCGTTGACGAATTCCTTCGCCGTACTTAAACAAAATTCCCTTTCTTGTTATTAACAAAATAAGCAGGTACCTTTGCTTTATCAAAAGGGGGTGCCTTGTTTTGCAAAAACACAAAAACAGGCTGAGAGCATACCCATTATATCTGTACGCAGATATATGCACCTGATCCGGATAATGCCGGCGGAGGGATTGGAGTTATGGAGTTTAACTGGGCTGTAAGTGCCCCTTACTTGCAGCGGTTTAACTAAAAAATTAAAAATTGAGAACATTATTTATTGCTATAGTGGCAATGCTGTTGTTGCCGGTTCTGGCTACAGCACAATTCAGTATTTCGGGAACTACGTCCGAGAAATCAAACAAAACATTACCGGGAACTTCTGTAAGGCTTAAAAATAAGAACACAGGAATTACTACAGATGCAGAGGGAAAATACCAGTTTAACAACCTTAAAGCAGGAAACTATACTATTACCGCAAGCTTTATTGGTTATCAAACCATTGAGAAAACCATAAAACTTGAGACAAACACAATCGTAGATTTCATTTTAATACCAACTGCATTTTTGGCCGACGAGGTAATTGTAAATGCAACCAGAGCCAACGAGAAATCAGCTACGACTTACAAAAACATGAGCAAAGCCGAAATTCAGGAAAACAACTTTGGTCAGGATTTGCCTTTTATTTTAAACAATACACCTGGCGTGGTGGTAACTTCTGATGCAGGTGCAGGGGTAGGTTATACCGGAATAAGAGTCAGAGGTAGCGATGCCAGCAGGGTAAATGTAACCATCAATGGTATTCCCTATAACGACAGTGAAAGTCAGGGCATCTTTTGGGTAAACATGCCCGACTTTGCTTCTTCTGTAGATAACATCCAGATCCAACGTGGTGTAGGCACCTCAACGAATGGTGCCGGTGCCTTCGGCGGAAGTTTAAACATCCAGACAGCAGCTCCTTCGGAAAATGCCTATGCAGAATTAAACAACACTTTTGGTTCATTTAACACCTTAAAAAATACGGTTAAAGTTGGTACAGGATTAATTGACAACAAATGGAGCTTTGACGGTCGCTTGTCGCGCATCAAATCTGATGGTTTCGTAGACCGTGGTGCTTCCGACCTGAAATCATTCTTCCTATCTGGTGCTTACCATGGAAAAACAGATTTGTTAAGGATAAACATATTTGGCGGTACGGAAAAAACCTACCAGGCCTGGAGCGGTGTTCCGGAGGCAAAACTAAGAGGCGATTTAGCCGGTCTGCAAACCCATTACGACAACAATAAAGATTATTTATATTACACAGACGCCGACCGTGATAATTTATTTAATTCTGATAACAGGAAATACAACCAGTTTACCTACAAGGATCAAAACGACAATTACGCCCAAAATCATTACCAGGCATTGTATGCAAAACAGTTCAACGAACAGTTTTCATTTAATGGAGCCCTCCATTATACCGAGGGTAAAGGCTATTATGAAGAATACAAAAACAGCCAGAAATTTTCTAAATATGGCTTGCCTAATGCAAATGCAGGTGGGATAGATGTAAGCAGGACAGACCTTGTTCGTCGCCGTTGGTTAGACAACGACTTTTACGGAGTGACTTATGCCTTCAACTATAATCCTCAGTCTGATTTAAACTTCACCCTTGGCGGTGCATACAATCAATACAGAGGCAAGCATTTTGGCCAGGTAATCTGGGCTCAGTATGCCTCAACTGCAACAAACGATTATCATTATTATGATGGCAAGGGGAATAAAGACGATTTCAATACCTATGCTAAAGTAAACTACAGTCCGATAAGCCAACTGAGCTTATTTGCCGATTTACAATATAGAAATGTAAAATACGACATCACTGGATTAGACAAAAACCGTAATCCATTAGATTTCCATAACGACTACAATTTCTTCAATCCTAAATTTGGTGCTACTTACTTCTTAAACGAACAGAGTAATTTATATGCGTCATTTAGCGTGGCGAATAAAGAACCAAACCGCGATGACTTTACCAATCTAAAAATAGGTTTACCAGTACCTAAACCAGAAAACCTTAACAATGTTGAAGCTGGGTACCGCATTAAAAATACCGATTTCAATGTTGGTATTAATGTGTATGGTATGTTCTATAAAGATCAGTTGATTTTTACCGGAGAGGTTAATGATGGCGGCGACCCTTACCGTCAGAATGTAGATAAAAGCTCACGCATCGGTCTTGAATTGGATGGCTCTTATATTATCAGTTCTAAATTTGCGGTAAACGCTAATGCTGCATTGAGCAGAAACAAGATCAAAAACTATATTGATTACGTTTCTGAATATGATGCCAATTTTGATCTGATCAACGTCCAGGCAACAACTTATGCCAATCCTGATATCGCTTTCTCGCCAAACACAGTCCTTTTCGGCGAACTGGTATACAAGCCGCTATCCGGCCTTGCTGTAGCCTTCCAAAGCAAGTATGTCAGCAAACAATTTATGGACAATACGCAAAATGATAGCCGCAAGCTAGATGCTTATTGGGTAAATAATGCCAGAGTAGGTTATGATTTTAGCTTAAAAGGCATTAAAAATATCAATATCGGCTTATTAGCCAACAACATATTCAACAAAAAATACGAAAGCAACGGTTATACCTATAGTTCAATTTACCCATGGGCAACTGTTACCGAAAACTTTTACTTCCCTCAGGCCGGAACTAATTTCCTACTTTCGTTAAATTTGAAATTTTAAAACATAAGGAATACCAATACCATGAAAAAGTTCATCGAAAAACTACATTTTATTACGCACGATATCCACCAACACAGCCATATTGAACAGGCGCAAATTGCCTGCTCGGCTGGAGCAAAATGGATACAATACCGTTGCTTCACTAAAAATGACGATGAGCTTTTGATAGATATCAATGCCATTGCAGAAATCTGTGACGATTGGGGTGCTACCCTGATCGTTACGGATCATGTACATTTAAACGGCAAAGCCGATATACAAGGCTTCCATATAGAAGATTTTGATGCTAACTTTATAAAACTTCGCGAGCAATTGGGCGAAGCGGTAACCATTGGCGGGTCGGCCACAACATTAGAAGGTTTAATCAGGCTAGCCAATGAAGGTGCCGATTACGCAGGTTTTGGCCCTTTTTATACCACAATAACCAAACCCAATAACGCTCCTTTATTAGGGGTTAAGGGCTATCAAAATGCCATGAAAGAATTGAAAAGCCTAAATATCGACCTACCTGTACTCGCTGTTGGCGGGGTTACCGTTAGTGATATAGACCCCTTGATGAATACCGGGATTTTCGGAATAGCAGCATCGGCAGCCATAAATCAGGCTGACGATATGAGAACTGCCTACCTCTCATTTTACGACAAAATCATGTAAAATACTTTTTTAAATAAATGTATGTTATTGCAAGGCGATGGCATACATTTGTTTAAAAAACTTTTCTGTTGGAAGACCCAAAACCTATAGAGAAACCTGACCCTTTCGCGGCCCTGCGTTACAGAGAATTCCGATCATACCTCGGGATGCGTTTCTTCTTTACCTTCGCTTATCAAATGCAGGCCGTAATTATAGGCTTCCATATCTATCACCTTACCAAAGACCCGCTTGCCCTTGGCTTAATTGGCCTATGTGAGGCCATCCCTGCCATTTGCATCGCTTTATACGGCGGTTATGTGGCCGATAAAACTGAAAAAAGAGGCTTGCTGCTGAAAATATTTACCGGGGTATTTTTATGCTCATTAATTATGATGGCAGTAACCACAAAGCAAATGCATGCATATATCCCAACCAGCTATATCGTACCCACTATGTATTGCATGATATTTGGGATTGGTATTGCCCGAGGTTTTTTTAGTCCGGCATCCTTCTCGATCATGGCGTCGATAGTTCCAAAAAAACTATACCCCAATTCAAGCACCTGGAATAGCTCAAGCTGGCAACTAGCCTCCATTCTTGGTCCGCTTACCGGCGGTCTGATTTATGCATTCTACGGAATTACTATAACTTATTTCGTCATCATTACATTTATAGCGATTGCACTGGCTTGTATCTTCTTTTTAAAACCCCACTTACCAAGTTATATACCTAAAGAGAGCATTGTAAAAAGTCTTACTGAAGGCGTGCAATTCGTATTTAAAAACAAAATGATGCTATGGGCAATGAGCCTAGACCTATTTTCCGTGTTTTTTGGAGGTGCAGTATCTCTCTTACCGGTATTTGCTGAAGACATTCTTAAAGTTGGCTCAGAAGGCCTTGGATATATGCGTGCGGCAGCATCAATGGGTGCAGTAGTCACGATGCTGGTTATGACCCGATTTTCACCTATGAACAGGCCATGGCGCAACCTGCTTATTGCAGTTACCGGATTTGGCACAAGCATCATCTGCTATGGCTTGTCTAAAAACTTCTATCTTACCCTGATGTTCCTGTTCATGGAAGGTGCATTTGATAGCGTAAGTGTAATCATCCGCTCTACGATTATGCAACTCCTTACACCCGACGAAATGCGGGGCCGAGTATCGGCAGTAAACAGTATGTTCATTGGTTCTTCCAATGAAATTGGCGCATTCGAATCCGGCTTAACCGCAAAGTTGATGCGTACCGTACCAGCCGTAGTATTTGGCGGTAGCATGACCATTGCTATTGCAGGGATCACCTATTTAAAAACAAAAGGCCTAATCAAATTAGGCCTCGAAGAAATTAACGAACAAAAAGTTTAAACGGTGGTCAAACGCTCACCGATCTGTTGTCTCCACATGGCATAGTATAAGCCATTGAGTGCGACTAATTCGTTATGTGTTCCCTGTTCTATTACATTGCCTTTTTCAAGCACATAGATCCTATCCGCATGCTTAATCGTAGAGAGCCTGTGTGCGATTAAAATGGTAATGTGGTTGTCTATATCAGATACCTCACGGATCGTAGCTGTAATCTCTTCTTCCGTCAATGAATCCAATGAAGAGGTGGCTTCGTCAAAGACCAGGATATCCGGTTTACGCAATAGTGCTCGGGCTATCGACAAGCGTTGCTTCTCACCACCCGATACTTTTACACCACCTTCACCAATCATCGTATCCAATCCCTTATCAGCTCTAGCCAGCAAATTCTGGCAAGCCGCCTGTTGCAATACTCTTAAACATTCCTCATCAGTAGCCTCCGGTCTCACAAAACGCAGATTCTCACGTATGGTTCCGGAGAACAATTGTGTATCCTGAGTTACAAAGCCGATCTTCTCTCTCAATACGTCAAGGTCTATATGCTGACCAGGAATGCCATTGTACTTAATCTCTCCCGATTTTGGACCGTACAACCCAACCAATAACTTAACAAGCGTAGTTTTCCCAGATCCTGATGGACCAACAAAGGCTACAGTTTCCCCTATCCCCGTTTTGAAATTGATACTGTTCAGCGCATTTGTGTTGGCCGACTGATGCTTAAATCCAACATTTTCAAATTCCAGCTCGGTAATTTTAGTTAAGGTAGCTGGATTATCAGGTTTTTTATCTTTTGGAATAGACATGATGCGCTCGAAATTATTCAATGACACTTCTGTCTCCCTGTAAATATTTATAATGTTACCCAGCTCCTGCAAAGGACCGAAAATGAAGAACGAATAAATAAACAACGAGAAGAACTCGCCCACGGTAATCCGTCCGGCGAAAATCAGGTACATCATCAAAAACAACAAACCATTACGCAACAGGTTTACAAATGTTCCCTGTATAAAGCTCAAACTCCTGATGTATTTAACCTTTTTAAGCTCCAGTCCTAATATTTTAGTGGTCGTAGAATTTAACCTGTTGATCTCCTGTTTGGCCAGACCTAAACTTTTTACAAGCTCGATATTACGTAAAGATTCGGTAGTTGATCCCGCCAGGGAAGTAGTTTCTGCCACAATATTCTTTTGTACCTTTTTAATCCTTTTACTTAGAAAGGAACTTAAAAAACCTAGCAAGGGAATAGCAGAAAAATAAACTACGGCGATCACCCAATATACTGATATGGCGTAAACCGTAACAAATATAATCCCAATAATACTGGTAAATAACACGTTAATGAAGGCTTGAACCAACTTCTCCGTATCTACCCTAACCTTTTGCAATATTCCAAGCGTTTCGCCACTACGCTGATCCTCAAACACCTGATAAGGCAATTCTAGCGAATGCGCAAGCCCATCAGAATAAATCTGTGCCCCTAATCGCTGTGTAATCACGTTCACATAATAATCCTGAAAGTTTTTCGCAATACGCGACACCATGGCAGCACCCATAGCCAATAAAATAAGTACCCCTGCTCCTTTTATAAACTCCTCCGTAGAGTAGCTTTTATAATTGGTTACGTATTTATCAATGATCAGGCGAAAAACATACGGATCAAGGAAAGAGAATATCTGGTTAACTGCAGCCAGAAAGAGGGCTAGAAAAATCAGGCTCTTATAATTTTTTAAATAGCTGTATAGAATCTTCATGCGTTATATGTTTGGATGGAGAAAAACGAAAATAGCTGTCAAAAATAAAGAAAGGGAATGAAGCATTAGCTCCATTCCCTTTAATTTACAAGTAGATTATAATCCGTCTTTAAACGGTCATGATATCTTTCTCTTTAGCTTCTGAGTGTTTATCAACCTTAATGATATAAGCATCTGTTATTTTCTGAACTTCAGCCTCACCTGTTTTGATTTCATCATCAGAAACACTTTCACCTTTTAATTTTTTAATCTTTTCGTTGGCATCTTTACGGATGTTACGAATGGTAATTTTACCACGTTCTGTTTCCTCTTTAACCTTTTTAACGAGTTCCTTTCTGCGTTCTTCTGTCAATGGAGGAACAACCAAACGGATTACCACACCATCATTCTGAGGATTGATTCCGATGTTAGCTTCCATAATAGCGCGTTCAATTGGAACTAACATATTCTTTTCCCAAGGCTGAACAAGCAAAGTACGTGCATCTGGTGTATTGATACTTGCTACCTGAGATAAGCCGGTAGCACTACCATAATAATCTACAAATATGCCGTCTAACATCCCTGCAGAAGCTTTTCCTGCACGAATTTTAGTCAATTCAGCTTCACAATGGTCAATCGCCTTGTCCATGTTCGCCTGGGCATCTTGTAATTGTTTCTTTATGAGGTCATTCATGTTTTGTAAAATTTAACCAAAAATATAAAATTTATTAGAATCAGTTCTTAACCAATGTACCGATCCCGTCACCGTTTGCAATTTTCATGAAATTGCCTGTTTTATTCATATCGAAAACGATAATCGGCAATTCATTTTCTTCGCAAAGCGTAAAGGCAGTCATATCCATTACATTCAATCCTTTAGCGTAAACTTCTTTAAAAGAAATCTCAGAATATTTAGTTGCTGTAGGATCCTTTTCAGGGTCAGCAGTATAAATTCCGTCTACACGTGTACCTTTTAATACCACATCAGCTTTTATTTCAATGGCACGCAATGCTGCTGCCGAATCTGTAGTAAAATAAGGGTTACCTGTTCCGGCTCCAAAAATCACTACCCGGCCCTTTTCAAGGTGACGTACAGCTCTTCTGCGAATGAAAGGCTCACAGATCTGCTCCATTTTAATAGCAGTAAGTAAACGTGTTTTCAGCCCTACCTTTTCTAAAGCATCTTGCAAAGCCATACTGTTAATTACAGTAGCCAACATTCCCATGTAGTCAGCCTGTGCACGGTCCATACCAGACTTTTCAGCACTTAATCCTCTAAAAATATTCCCACCACCAATAACGATTGCTATTTCAAGACCTTGAGCGTGTACTGCCTTAATGTCTTCGGCATATTGCCTTACCACCTCATTATCAATACCATATTGCTTTTCGCCCATCAGCGACTCGCCACTTAATTTTAATAGGATCCGTTTATATTTCATGGCTTCAAAAATAACTAATTGTTTTAATTAATAAGGGATCAAATGTGTAAACCCTCCACAAAAACTTTCTTAAGCTCAAGTTCCGGGCTTAATAACAGCAAATTAGCACGATTACCAACACGCAAAGCACCTACATGATCATCGATACCCAGAAGCTTCGCAGGCTGAGCTGAAGCCATATTTAAAGCCTCATGTAAAGGTATCTGACAATGCTCCACACAATTCTGTACGGCTTGTAACAGGGTGATGTTAGATCCGGATAGCGTTCCATCTGCTGTTACAAATTTATCCCCCGAAAGTTCGTGCTGATATGGGCCGATATTGCATTCCGTTACTGCATCAGTAATTAGAAACAGACGTTCCTTTATTAGGCTATAACTCATCTTCACCATTTCAAAATCAACATGATTTCCATCAGCGATGATACTAGCCATAGCGGTAGGATGATTAAACAGCGCCACAGGCAAATTAGGAGCCCTGTGATGAATCGAAGGCATGGCGTTGAACAAATGTGTGGTTGTCTTAAAGCCTTTGTTATACGCCGCCGTAGCCTGCTCAAAATTAGCATCACTATGCCCTAAAGATAAAAGCACATGATGATCTAATAAATAATTGATCACTGCATCATCCTGAAGTTCGGCCGCCAGTGTCATCATTTTCACAGTACCATCGGCATAGTCGAGCAAACGCTTTACTTCATCAAGTTCTGCCTTATGGATATAAGCTTCGATGTGCGCGCCTCTACGCTTAGAATTAAGATAAGGCCCCTCCAGATGCAACCCCAAAAAACCTTTGGCATGTGGCATGTATGCTTTTGCAGCATCCAGACATTGGTAAATGATTTCCATGCTATTGGTCGCTACACAAGCTAAAAAGCCTGTAGTCCCTTTGCTCATCAGATCGTCATCCATCTGCTTCAATGTATCAGCCGTTGGATAGGCGGAGAAAAGCGGGCCACCACTGCCATAAATCTGAAGTTCAATAAAGGAAGGACTAACGAAATCCCCATTTGCATCAATCCGTTGATATTCTGTCGGAATTTCTTCATTGGAGATCCTTTGGATCTTTCCGTTTGCGATGAGAACAGATTGATCTGTCAACAGCGCACCGTCTTTAAAGAGCTTACAATTGGTTATTGCGATCATATTCGTGTATTGTAGAACCCAAATATAAGGCAAAAAAAAGAGCCTCCTGAAAACAGAAGGCTCTTCTAAAAAAATTAACTAAGTATTAAGCTCCTAATTGGATACGTTTAAACGCAACAACAGTTAAATCTTTAGAAACATCATTTAAGAATTTACGTACATCTTTAGATGAATCTTTAACAAACTCCTGGTTCAATAAAGTGTTGTCTTTATAGAATTTATTCAATTTACCAGCAGCAATTTTCTCAACCATTTCTTCTGGTTTACCTTCAGCGCGGATTTGATCTTTAGCGATTTCAGTTTCACGCTCGATAGTAGTAGCGTCAACATCACCTTTATCTAAAGCAACCGGGCTCATAGCAGCAATTTGCATAGCTACATCTTTACCAGCTTCTTCAACACCAGCACCTGCCTGGTTTAAAGCAACCAATACACCTAAACGGTAGTTACCGTGGATGTAAGGAATAACTTTTTCACCTGTAACAGATTCAAATTTAGAGATACCAATTTTCTCACCGATTTTACCAGTGTTTTCAATGATGATATCAGAAACTTTTTGTCCGTCAATTTCAAGAGCTAAAAGTTCTTCTAAAGTAGCAGGGTTATTCTCGATAGCTAAATCAGTGAATTTGTTAGCCAAAGCAACGAAATCAGCATTTTTAGCCACGAAATCAGTTTCGCAGTTTAATTCAACTACAACACCACGTGTACCATCAGTAGTAGCTTTAGCGATAACTACACCTTCGTTAGAATCACGATCCTGACGAGAAGCAGCTACTTTAGCACCTTTTTTACGTAAATAATCAACCGCAGCTTCGAAATCACCATTAGCTTCGATTAACGCTTTTTTGCAGTCCATCATACCAGCACCAGTTTGTTGGCGCAATTTGTTTACATCAGCTGCAGAAATTTGTACTGTAGACATTTTATTTCTTTTTAAGTTTATTATCAAAAAACAAGGGTTGTGCACGACGTGTTGTAGTAAACCTGCAACGCACCATACACAACCCAATTATATTATTTAAGCTTCTTCGCTTGTACCTTCTTCAGTATCAGCTTCAACTTTTTTTCTTCTTGCACCAGGCGCAGCAGCTTCCGGAGCATCAGCAGCAGCTTTAGCAGCTACAGCTTCTTTTTCAGTTTCCTCGTCTTTTTCGCGTTTGCGCTCATCTAAACCTTCTTCAATTGCTTTGATGATAACATCAGTAATTAAAGAGATAGATTTAGTAGCATCATCATTCGCTGGGATTGGGAAATCGATGTTAGAAGGATCAGAGTTGGTATCAACCATTGCAAAAGTTGGAATGTTTAATTTCAACGCTTCGCTAACAGCGATATGTTCTTTTTTAACGTCAATTAAAAAGATAGCAGCAGGTAAACGGTTTAAGTCCGCAATACCACCTAATAAGCTTTCTAATTTGATACGCTCACGTTGGATCATTAAACGCTCTTTCTTAGAAAGGATCGAGTAAGTTCCGTCTTTAGTCATCTTATCGATGGTAACCATCTTCTTGATTGACTTGCGAACAGTAGCAAAGTTAGTTAACATACCACCTAACCAACGCTCAGTTACGTAAGGCATGTTTACTTTTTTTGCTTGATCAGCAACGATTTCTTTAGCTTGTTTCTTAGTAGCTACGAAAAGAATCTTACGACCAGATTTAACGATCTGTTTGATTGCTGAAGCAGCTTCTTCAGTTTTAGTTAAAGTTTTATTTAAATCTATAATGTGGATACCATTGCGCTCCATGAAAATGTATGGGGCCATTTTTGGGTTCCATTTACGGGTAAGGTGACCAAAGTGTACACCTGCATCCAGTAAGTCTTGATATGTAGTTCTTGCCATTGTTTTGTCTCCTTAAGATTAACGTTTACTGAATTGGAATTTCTTACGTGCTTTCTTGCGTCCTGGTTTCTTACGCTCAACCATACGCATATCACGGGTCATTAACCCTTTAGCGCGTAATGCTGGTTTTTTCTCAGCATCTAATTCAACAATAGCTTTAGCAATAGCTAAACGAACAGCTTCTGCCTGACCTTTAACGCCACCACCGGCTACATTTACAGTTACATCATACTGACCAACTAGTTCAGAAACTGTGAACGATTGGTTAACGATGTATTGTAAAGGCAATGTTGGGAAATATTCTTTGTGATCTTTACCGTTTACGGTAATTGTGCCGTTGCCTTCTTTTAAATAGATACGAGCAACTGCAGTCTTTCTTCTTCCTGAAGTGTTTGTAACTGACATTTCTTCCTTAATTAAAGTTTAATGGTTGTTGGTGATTGAGCTGCATGCGGATGCTCAGCACCTGCATAAACAAAAAGATTTGTGTACAATTTTGCACCTAATTTTGTTTTAGGTAACATACCTTTTATTGCCTTTTCCACAACACGCTTAGGATGTTTCGCCATTAACTCTTTTGGAGAAATGAAACGCTGACCACCTGGATAACCAGTGTAGGAAGTATAAACTTTGTCGTTCATTTTATTTCCGGTCAACTTGATCTTGTCTGCATTAATAACGATAACGTTATCACCGCAGTCTACGTGTGGGGTGTACTCAGGCTTGTTTTTACCACGGATGATCATAGCGATCTTCGATGACAAGCGCCCCAAAATCTCGCCTTCAGCATCCACAACAACCCACTGTTTGTTAACAGTTTTTGCATTGGCAGAGACAGTTTTGTAACTTAACGTATTCACTTGCTTGTATTTAATTTGTTTAACAATTATTTATTCCCCTAAGATTTTAGGGACTGCAAAGATAGATAGAAATATTTAATTACCAAACAGTTGAACATATATTTATTTAAGCAGAAATCAATTATAAAAAATCATGCTCTTCGCTTATCTCTAAAACGCACTCAAATCCGGACGTTATTGAAGAGAAGGGAATTATCCATGCCCCGTTAATCTTAAGCCTGGCATGTCAGCAAACTGTCATGAAATTACAATTACGAATTAGCCCCAAACTTTTCAACAACATTCTCCGTTATAGTTGCAGTTTGTTTGGTTTAGGTTGATCTGTGGTGGATCAACCATCTTTATAGCAGGGACGAGTCGAAAGACTGTCCCTGTTTCTTTTTACAGCCAGTGTACCTTTGTACAGAAAACTACACGACCAATCATTTTAAGAAATCAGCAACCCCACAAAACTAAATTTAAACTACTAAAACTATAACTACACGTTAAAAAAAGTAATTTCTATTCAACAGTTATCTAGAATAAGTCGCTTTGGCACAGTTTTTTCTGATGGGAGGATTAATAATTTTTTAACCAAATCAATCATCATGAAAAAAGCAATTATCATCCCTATTTTATTATTATTCTCAGTAATCATCACCTCTTGTAGTAAAGACAAAGACGAGCCAGAAAACACCGACAAATCAGCTGCAGTTTCACAAACCTATCAGGGAAAGTTAACATTAGGCACTTCGCCTAATACAGTAGAATACCAAAATGTTAAAATTAAAATCACACGCAAAGGCACCAATGAAGTAGCCATTGAACCTGTAAGTGGCGAATCTTATCCTGCTTTTGCTGCAATCACCTTTTCTAGCTTTCTATTTTCAAGCGCGACAAACATGTATGCATCTTCTAATCCGGGCCCAATGATATTCACTTTCCAGAGCAATGGAACTATAAACATGCAGCTAGCATATAATTTCAACAATACAGTTGTCTTCTTTGAAGGTCCAAACGTAAAGTAACAGAATCCCCACCTCTACTTTAATGGAGGTACATCATTTAAACAATAAAGAAAAGGGCCGAAACTATTTCGGCCCTTTTTTTGTTAATTCAACATTAGCTAATGTATCGGGGCTCAAACACCTGATCTTAATTTCATCACTTAACAATACATTACCATGAAGAAAGAAACTAAAATAATTGCAGGCGTATTAGCAGGAGCTGCCTTAGGTGCAGCTGTTGCATTAATATTATCTACAGATAAAGGCGGCGAAGTAAAAGATAAAATGACGGACTGGTTTTGCGACCTATTAGACGCCTCCAAAGATAAACTGGCAGATATGACTGATCAGGTTAAAGAGACAATAGCTAAAGTAAGAGCGTAATTTTATTAAATGAAGATAGCTTTTCATGGGGCAGCACGCGCTGTAACAGGTAGTAAACACCTAATCACACTAAATAATGGCACGCAGATTTTGTTAGACTGCGGCATGTTCCAGGGAATGGGTGACATTACCGAAAGTTTAAACGAGTCATTTGGATTTAAGCCGATAAACGTGAATTACTTCATTTTGTCGCACGCCCATATAGACCATTGCGGACTGCTGCCCCGTTTGGTAGCTGAAGGTTTTAGAGGCCCTATTTTTTGCACCCCTGCAACCAGAGACCTAGCCGAAATCCTGCTATTGGATTCGGCAAAAATACAGATGCAGGATGCCGAATATGCAAACAGAAAAATCAGACCAGCTGACGAACCCGAAGTCCCACTTTACACGGATAAAGACGTTGAAAAAGCCCTTAGCCTGTTTAAAACCTATCCTTACGATCATATTTTTAATATAAGTCCCGATATTGCCGTCGAATTTACCGATGCCGGCCATATTGTAGGCAGCTCTGCAGTCCATTTACAAATCAACGAAAATGGTAAAGAAACCCGAATCACCTTTAGTGGAGACGTAGGTAGATATGGCGACCTGCTACTTAAAAGCCCTCAAAAATTCCCTCAGGCAGATTACATCATCATGGAATCCACCTATGGAGATTCCCTACACACCGAACTTGCCCCAACCGAAAGCATGCTTGCCGAGGTCATCAGGCACACCTGCGTAGACAAAAAAGGCAAAGTAATCATTCCCGCATTTAGCGTTGGACGCACCCAGGAACTACTTTACGCACTAAACTCCCTGGAGTTAAAAGGAGAGCTACCGAATATCCCTTATTACGTAGACAGTCCCCTTTCGCTGGAAGCGACACAAGTATTAAAAAACCATCCTGAGGTTTATAACTACGGCGTAAAAGAAATACAAAAAGTAGATCATGATATCTTTAACTTTAAAGGGCTCAGGTTTATTGAAAGTGTTGAAGAATCCAAAGCGTTAAACAATGACCCGCAGCCTTGCGTAATCATTTCATCATCAGGAATGGCTGAGGGCGGAAGGGTCAGACATCACATCAAAAATAACATCGGCGATCAAAGGAATACCATTCTAATGGTAGGATATGCCAGTCCGGGCTCATTAGCAGGCCGTTTAATGGCGGGACAAAAACAAGTATGGTTTTTCAGACAAAATTTCGATGTTATAGCCGAAATCAGGTCAATTAAATCAATGAGTGCACATGGTGACTATGAGGATCTTTTACAATTCCTATCCGTCCAGGACCCCACAAAAGTGAAACAAGTATTTTTAGTACACGGTGATTACGATGTACAGCAAAACTTCGCTGTAAAGGTATGCAACGCTGGTTTTAAAAATGTAGCTATCCCCGAATATCACCAGGAATTTGAACTGTAGAAGCTTCTCTTTTTCTATCTTTGCCGCATGGATGTTTTCGGAGAAGCTTTAAAAGACCAGTTTATAAAACCACCGGCAGAAACCCTATGGGTGCACAATTCCTATGATGAACCAGAGGAAATGCCTGTCGACATTTACTTTAGGGACGAAAAAGAAATGCCTGAACTGGAGCTAAAAGCCCTTGACCTTTGCAAAGGCAAGGTGCTGGATGTAGGTGCAGGCGTAGGTAGCCACGCCTTAGTATTACAAAAAAGAGGATTTGATATCACCGGCATGGACATATCCGCAGCCGCGGTAACCATCATGAAGCAACGTGGCCTAAAACAAGCGATCGAAGGGAATATTCTCAAATACAATGTACCAAAAGGTAATAAAAAATACGACACCCTGTTATTTATGATGAACGGTATCGGTCTTACCGGATCAATCCCAGGATTGAAAGCCTTTTTGAAACAAGCAAAAGACTTAATCAATAAGGATGGGCAGTTAGTTTTCGACAGCTCAGACCTTTCTTACCTATACCTGGAAATACCGTTCCCTGAGCATGGTTATTTTGGCGAAGTGAGTTTTAGATATGAGTACAAAAGCGTAAAAGGAAACTGGTTCAAATGGATCTATGTAGACCAGAAGACGCTAATTGATATTGCAAAAGCCACTGGCTGGAATGCAGAGGTTATTTTCGAAGATGATTCGGACCAATATTTAGCAAGACTAACGCGCGTTAATTAGCACGCGTTAGTCTTAAAAAGAAGCATTTATGCGCGTTCTTCCCAGATCGCAGCAATATTAACAATCGTCTCAACCGCTTTCTCCATATCCTGTACAGAAGCCCATTCCTGTTTACCATGGAAAGCATGCTCTCCCGCAAAAATATTAGGACAAGGCAAGCCCATAAACGACAATCTTGAGCCATCGGTACCACCTCTGATGCTTTGTTGCTTAGGCGTAATTCCGGCGCGTTTTATAGCTTCAATACCAAACTCAATAATCTGAGGGTGTTTATCTAACACCTGTTTCATATTGCGATATTGTTCCGTAATCCTCAATTCATAAGTTGAATTAGGGAAATCCTCGATAATATTCTGTACCGTAGCGTCCAATAACTCACCATTCGCTGTCAACTCCTCATCATTAAACGCACGAAGGATAAAGCGAGCTTCAGCCTGCTCTACATTACCACTAATGGTAACAGGATGAATAAACCCTTCTTTCAATTCTGTTGATTCAGGAGAAAGACAATCAGCAGGCAATGAACTGATCACATCTGACAAGATTTTAATCGCACTTTCCATTTTGCCCTTAGCAAAGCCCGGATGTGCGCTTACACCTTTAATAGTCAATACCGCTCCATCAGCAGAGAACGTCTCATCTTCAATAGAACCCAATGTTTCACCATCAACCGTATAACCAAAATCAGCGCCCAACTTCTCGATATCCACCTTATCAACGCCACGACCGATTTCTTCGTCAGGAGTAAACAAGATCTTAATAGTACCATGCTTAAATTCAGGATTCTGTACTAAAAAAGCAGCAGCTTCCATAATCTCAGCAAGACCGGCTTTGTTATCCGCTCCTAGCAATGTGGTACCACTTGCCGTGATGATATCATTACCAATCTGGTCTTTCAGATCAGCATGCTCTTTCATTTTTAATACCACAGAATTATCATCTGGCAGTACCAAATCCTGCCCCTGATAATTTTCGTGAATAATCGGCTTTACATTGTAACCGCTGCAATCAGGAGACGTATCCATGTGTGAGCAGAAACAAATTACAGGAACCTGCTTATCAGAATTAGAAGGAATAGTTGCATAAACGTAACCATACTCATCCAAATGTGCATCAGCTACGCCCATTTCAAGCAACTCCTCAACCAAGACCTTTCCTAAGTTTTTTTGCTTTTCAGTTGAAGGAATGGTAGGTGATTGCGGATCCGACTGCGTATCGATCTGCACATATTTTGTGAACCTGTTTTGAAGGGATTTGTTTTTATTTATATATTTTAGCATAATCTTATAAAACCACAAAGTTATATAAAGATTATAGTTTTGCCTACATACTTAAATTTAAGATAACTTGAAATCAATTTTAACATCGTTACTATCGTTCTTACTTTGTTTAAATGTCAATGCCCAATCCAATTTTTATAAAATGGTGGTGGGTGGTGGAGTAGGAATAACGCAATCATTTACCGACGTAGCTAAACATGATTTTGGCTTATCTGGTTACGGAACTCTTGATTACCACTTTACCCCCTTTATTAGTTTAGGGGCAGAAGGTCAGGTAGGCGAAATCAATGGAGGCGATATCAACAGCGACCCTTACGGCCGTCAATTTATCAATAGCTACAAAACCTTCACCCTTAATGGCAAGCTTTATCTGGGCGGCTTAATTGACTACAAACGCAGCGGTTTTACCAATGCCATCAAAGGTTTATATGCCGGCGCAGGTGCAGGAATCGTAATGAACAAAATGCGCTTTGTGGCAAGAGAAAGTTTCGATAACCCAATGGGCACCGAATTTCCGGGAAAGGATAGTTCTAAAGATCTTTTGGTTCCTTTAAACCTCGGCATCACCTTCAACTTTATGAATCAATCGGGATATTACCGATACGGTCTTAACTTTAATTACCAAACCAATATTACACTTGGCGAAGGATTAGATGGATACGACGACTCATCAATTAGGTTTAAAACCGGGAATCCCGACATCTATACTTACTTCTCAATTGGGCTAAAATATCATTTCGGACAAGTCGGACTGTCCACAAAAACACTATATTAATCGGAAATCAATCATAATGGAATACTTAAATCATACCCCTGTTGCCTCAATTATCTTTTTATTAACCATTGTAACCAGCATTTACGCTTTTAGCAACAATGACCTATATGGCAAATTTATGCTACATCCATATAGCGTTTCAAGAAAACACAAACTGTACACACTAATTACCAGCGGATTAATTCATGCCGACTGGATGCACTTGATATTTAACATGATGACCTTTTATTTCTTCGCTTTTCAGCTCGAAGCAATGATTGGCTCATGGCAATTTGGAGTGATTTATATTTTAGGCTTGCTATTAAGTGATATCCCGTCCGTAATTAAACACAAGAACGACATGTGGTATAATAGCTTAGGCGCATCCGGAGCAATTAGCGCCGTGTTGTTTAGCTATATTTTATTCCAGCCTTTTTCTTCCATGATGATATTCCCGATACCTATTCCTATCTGGGCAATCATCTTCGGTCCACTTTACCTTATTTACTGCGTATACGCTTCTAAACAATCCAGAGACAACATCAACCACGACGCTCACTTTTTCGGCGCACTAAGTGGCTTGATCATTACTGTAATCATTGTTCCGGGAGCAATTCCTCATTTCCTGGGCCAATTACTTACCAAAATTGGCTAATGGGTTTCGGGCAGTGATGGAGGTGTAAAATAGCTGATTGGGTTAGTCGGATCTTTAATGATCTCGAACAATGTATGTCCCCATGGCTTCCAGAAATCCTGCAATACCTGAGCATAAGTTTTATGCTGCCAATGGTCGAACAAAGACTTATTTAACGTCCCCTTTAATGGCATTGCATCAATATACACAGCGCCCTCTACAGGCATAATAGCATATTCAGGCAGTCGGTTAAACAAGTAAGCCGAATAAAAGAACCTGGCACAAAGTTCTTCAAACTGTGGTGCCGACAAAGGAGTATGACCAATCTGATCAAGCAGTTCCTGGTGATATTTTTTGTTGGTACCATTATCCTGCAAACAGGCTACAATTCCAAAATCTTTAAGTTTTAAGGAAAAAGTAAGGGTGTTGATCTCATCTCTGAAACTAAAAGGAGTTTCCTTGTCTTCCAATGGAACTACAACAATTGACCATGGTGTAAAATCCTCAAACACCACCTCACGGTAAATGCTTTGGACCATCGTATTCAGGTTACCAAACTTATGCATCAGGCCTTGCGACATGTTAACGCCATCAGCACTTAGCTGCTGCAAACGCACCGCAGCATTCATTTCAATATAAATCAGGCTGTACATAAACTTGCCAATCCATTTAAAAAGATCAGCCTCATCCAGTTCAGACACTCCTGCATAGCCTTTGGCAAAAGCCGCAGCTATTTTATCCTCTAAAGGCTCAATAAAACGAGTTTTCACTTCTGTACTGCATGGCACTTTTAAGGCATTGTATGATCTAACACTCTCATCAAGCAGCTTAATCTGCTCTTCGCCACTAAAGTTTGCCACCTCAAGTAACCATGATGGTAATATATTAATTTCTTCAATCGGCGACTCAAATGTATCTCCACTTAAAAAGCAGTTTTTGTACTTGAAATCGAAGTTTTTAAAGGGTTGGTATATCGTGCTATTCATACTGGGCACAATATTAGGCATATTATTTTTACATTCGCTTTTGCTACAACTTTTATAACTTTTAAATTACCAAAAGCCTTTCTCCCATGAAGATTGCTTATACTGCCTATAACCTCGAGCTAAAGCACCCATTTTCTATCGCTAAGTTCACACGTACCAGCACTCCCGTGATGCTCATCAGACTAACCCAGGAAAACACAGGGAGCATTGAGAGCGTTGAGAGCGTTGAAAGCATTTGCGGCTATGGCGAGGCTTCGATGGTACCTTATATGGGCGAAAGCATAGAAACAGCGGTTGCCTTTTTAAAGAAGGTAGACTGGCAGCGATTTGTTCATCCATTTAATTTTGAGGAGATCAAGGCGTATCTGGATAGCATCGAGAAAGGTCATCCTGCTATAAAAGCTGCCATCGATATTGCGCTGAATGACATCAATGGAAAACTACTAAACAAACCTTGTTATGAGATCTATGGCGCAGACCCTTTAAAAATGCCGCTTACATCATACACGATTGGCATTGACAGTTCTGAGGTAATCAGGGAAAAGGTAGCTGATGCAAAAGGATTTAAGGTTTTAAAAGTTAAACTGGGAAGGGATAATGACAAGGAACTGATCAACACCATAAGGAGTGCTAGTGATTTACCCCTGTATGTAGATGCTAATCAAGGCTGGACAAGCAGAAAGCAGGCCATTGAAATGATTTATTGGTTACACGACCAAGGGGTACAATTGGTAGAGCAACCGATGGACAAAGCCGATTTAGAGGGCAACGCATGGCTTACAGGCCGTAGCCCCATCCCTATCATAGCCGACGAAGCCGTTCAACGCTTAGCAGATTTAGACGGCTTAAAAGGCGCCTATCACGGCATCAATATTAAGCTGATGAAAAGCGGCGGAATGTATGAAGCACATCAAATGATCCTTAAGGCAAGAGCTTTAGGCATGAAAGTGCTGATTGGCTGCATGAGTGAAACTTCCTGCGCCACACAAGCTGGAATGGCTTTAGCACCATTGTGCGACTGGGCCGACCTGGACGGCCCATGGCTTACCAAAAACAATCCTTTTACCGCGCCACAAATGACAGACGGCAAATACCAGCTAAATCAGCTGCCAGGCCTAGGACTTGAAGGAATAAAACCTTCGTTATTTACTTCCGGTTTTTAAGCGAATTACGCATTTCCTTTACCAGCTGCAGCTTTAAATAAAGAAAAAATGCAGCCGTAACCACAAATAGGATTATTGCTATATAAGTTTTGTTGTTATAACCCCATATCATTCCAAAAATAGAAAGAATGATACCCAGGTTGTAAAAAACATTTAATGCGATCTTCTTTCCCATACTTAGTAAACAGGCATATTTGAATCAAAAGCCTCTTGCCATGCAAGAATACCGCCTTTTAAATTAAATAAATTAGTCAAGCCTAATTGTTGCTCCAATTGCATTACCGCAACAGCACTTCTTTTACCGCTTCTGCAATGAATGATTACCGGTTTATCCTGAGAAATCTGATCCGCTTCGATTAAAATACCTCCCAAAGGAATATTCAGTCCATTAAGATTTGAAGTTTCATATTCAAATGTTTCTCTTACATCGATCAATTGAAAATCTTCATTGTTGTCGAGCTTTTCTTTAAGTTCCTGAACGGTTATTTCTTTTATCATGTTTTTCGATTTTTTCAAAGATAATTAAATCGGTCGTCATCCTGAGAATCTAGCAATAAATGATACAAAAATGTGGCAATTATAGTCTCCATAAAACACAAAATTCTGTAACAACTTAATATCCCGAGCGTTTAATAGTCAACTCTTTACTAAATTGACTACATCATGAATGCTATATCCCGTTTCTTCTGGTTTTGTTCAGGTGTGCACATCTCAACGTTAGAGAAGCACTCAACAGAACAGAACAAGTACATAGGTATCGGTGCCACCATATTCTTTACCGGACTATTTGCAGCCCTATCAGGTGGTTATGCCATGTATTTTGTTTTTAAGGGAGCTGAGGGAGCTGTGTTCTTCGCCCTGTTTTTTGGCATCATCTGGGGCCTGGCCATTTTTAATATGGATAGATATATCGTATCCAGCATCAATAAAAGCGCTTCTACGAACAAGCAAATCCTGCAGGCTACTCCACGGATCTTATTGGCCATCATGATCGGGATTGTAATTTCCCGCCCGCTGGAGCTTAAAATATTCGACAAAGAGATCAAAGAACGTTTAAAAGTCAGCTACCTAAACAATCAGCGCTCAAATATCGATACCCTGAACGCAGCCTTCGAAAACAAATATGCCATAGAAATGGGCAAACTAAACGATGCCAAAGCACAAAGAGATTCGATGGCCAGCGCCATAAAAACCGACCGACAGAAGCTGAACTTTGAAATATTCGGAAATAAAACCACCGAAACTTCGGGAGTAATGGGCTATGGGCCCTACGCCAAAAGAAAAGAAGCAGAATTGAAACAAAGGGAACAGAACCTGGATACCTTAACAGCTGATGTTCGTACGCTTGAAAAGTTTATCGATAGTCGAAAGCAATTTGATGGCCTGATGACCGAAAAACTATATACAGGGAAGCAATTGGATAGTCTTGCCAATATCGCTGGCTTTGCAGACCGAAACTGGGCGCTCGGCCAGCTTAGTTTTAACCGGGATGGATCGAGAGACACGAGTACCTATCTTGCTGTAACATTTATAGGATTATTGTTTATTTTTTTTGAATGTCTGCCTGTTTTCGTAAAATTGATGAGCAGTAGAGGGCCGTACGACAATTCAGTAGAAAATATTGAGATAGCCCAGGAGTATGAATCCGACAAGGACAAAGATTTTGAAATAGCTGCCATAGATGGGGTGCACGATACACGGGTATCCACAGAAATTGAAAAAAGAAAAAACCAACTTTACGAATAAATAACAAATATATACTGATGAAAAAAACCTTTTACACTTTATTAGCCTTGCTGTTTACCCAGTTCTCATGGGCGCAGGACATCAATAAAATTATAACCGCAGAATATGTGGACGGGCTAATAAAAACCCTAAGCAGCGACGAAATGGAGGGCAGAGCGACTTTTAGTCCGGGCATTGAGAAGGCCGCCCAATTTATTGAGTCGGAGTTTAAAAGCATCGGACTCCTGCCACTGGAAGGAGAAACCGGATTCAGACAAAGCTTCGAATTAAAGGGAAAACCACTGTTTAACGTTGCAGGGATCATTCCCGGTAAGTCCAGAGCCAAAGAACTGGTAGTCATTTCAGGACACTACGACCACCTGGGCATCATGAAGGTAAAAGACGGTCAGCAAGACAGTATTGCCAACGGCGCTGATGACGACGCTTCGGGTATTACCGCTATGATTGCATTGGCAAAATACTACAAAGCATTAAATAACAATGAGCGCACCTTAGTTTTTGTGGCCTTTACAGCCGAAGAAATCGGAGGCTTCGGTTCAAGACATTTCTCCAAGAAACTCAACCCGGATGATGTAGTGGCGATGTTTAACATTGAAATGATCGGAAAAGAGAGCAAATTTGGTAAAAACACGGCTTTTATTACAGGCTATGATAAATCTGACTTTGGTAAGATCCTTCAAAAAAACCTAAATGGCACACCGTTTACTTTTCATCCTGACCCATACACCAAACAGAACCTGTTCTACAGGAGTGACAATGCAACACTTGCTGCATTAGGTGTCCCTGCTCATACGATCAGTACCGATCAAATCGATACAGATCAGTTTTATCATACAGAAAAAGATGAATACAGCACATTAGATACTGCGAATATACTAGCAACCATTAAAGCTATTGCACTTAGCGCTACAAGTATTATCAAGGGGATTGATACCCCCTCAAGGATTCCAAGATTGGTAGAGCAGCACGATTAAATCGCCATCTGCATCACATAGTCATTCATAAGGAAACCGTTACCAACATCAAGGTCAACGGTTTCTTTTATTTTAAAGCCGATTCTTTTATAAAACTCAACGGCATTATTTTCCCTGTTTACATTGAGCTCAACCGACTTTCCTCCGGCCTGCCTGATCAGATCTGTTACTTCATTAATCAACAGCTTACCCAAGCCCTTACCATGTGCCTCGGGCAACACATATAACTTGTGCAGTTTATAAATATGCGGTTGTGAATCAATTGTAGAAAAAGCAGCAAAACCAAGATCCTTATCATTCTCCTCAGCAATCAAGAAAGTATAACCTTGCTTTAACTGTGAGAGCAACTCGCCACGGTTGTACATCTTTTCCAGCATATAACTGATTTGTTCTGCGCTGATAATACTACCGTAAGCATCAGGCCAGGTCTTACTCGCCAGCTGCTGAATGCTTTCAATATCCTCTTCTTTGGCTTTTCTTAAAAGAATCATAATACCTCACTGATAAATAAATATTCTGTTGTAAACTTAAACTCAACGAAACCATCATTGATCACCACAAAATCACCATTCTCTTCCTGTTTCAGGTTGCTGGTTTCGAAATAAGACAGCACTTCAATTTTGAATACACTCCCCTTAGGTTTCCAAACATTAAATCCGGATTTAATGGCATATGCTTTCTCCGTTTCCGTGAGCACTACAATATTGATTTCGGCAATATAGCTACCCAACTCCCTCAAATTGCTTGTTGTATCAATCACATTAACGGCCTGATATTCATCCGCTATCAAAAAATCTAACACCGCATCAAGATCTTCCGTTTTAACCTCAATTACTTTTGTATTCTCCTGAAACACATGATCACCAGAAGAATTCACAACAGCATCGACCTTTAAACCCATGCTGATTACCTTTTCATAAATGGAATCATTAACGATTAAGGTAGGGCTCCACTCCAATAGCTGCCCTAAGTACTCTTCATTAAACGTGCCCAATTGATGAATATAAAGTGCAGGTTCCTGTTTCTCTCTGATGATATGATGTGATGACATAAAGCAAATATATAAAAACGACCCGTTGAATTTTACCTTATTAGCGTTAAACTACCACTAATTGTTGAGCAACCCGCTCTTAAGTTTAAGACATAATAATAGACCCCTACTGGCAGAGCTCCAGTACGTCTCGTTCCATCAAATGCAAAATGAGGGTCTCGGGTGGTAAAAACATTCTGACCATATCTACTGAAGATTTTTAGCACGAACTCAGGGTAGCTCCTAAGGCCATTAATCCTCCAGGTATCATTAACCCCATCATTATTAGGACTGAAGGCATTAGCTATGTCTAAAGAATTCTCTGTAATCTCTACCAATACAGGCACCCTGACACTTTCACAAATACCATTGGCATAGCTCACAAAATAAGTCTCGCTTTTGCTCACTTGAATATTGAAAATATCTTTTGTAGTAGCTATTGGCTGTGTGGCTGTCAAACTTGGGTATAATAAAAATTCGCCCCCATGGATCTGATCTGGAACAATTGTGGCTCTACCGGCTGCACATATCTGAACTGGTAAAACCACAGGGGCAGGAAGCAAAAATTTTTCAATGGTAAAAATCGAACTTGTTTTTGTGCAATATGCATTGGAAATAACCATTTTGTACTTTCCGGATGGCACTTGAATCAGATCAAGATCTTGACCAACTTCAACATTATTTTCATTTAACCATTTTACAGTGCCAGTACCAACAAGCTTTATTCCCGTTATCGATCCATTGGTGTTTTCACAGGTAGTTTTGGTTATGTAAACCGCCTGTTCATCAAAACCAATTGTATTTTCAGCTGGTATTTCAAATGAGGAGCTAATGATCCCGCAAGCGCTTTCATCTTTAACTTCCAAAGTATACTTGCCCGTCCTAACATTGATTAAATCAGCAGTCTGAGCAACGATTACATCCTTTTCATCTTTCCAAACAAATTGAATATTGCCAAATCCTGTTGCCGTAACACCAGTTATGCTACCATCAGTATTATCACAATTTGCATGCATAATTATGGCGTCGGTACGGTTAATCCCAGGGCCAATAGTATTTTTTAAAACAATCGGTCCGTAAGATTTTGTACAATTTGTTCCCATAGTTACCACTAAAGTATAACTGCCGGGCCCAACATTGTTCAAGTCTAAATCCCCAGTAGGCAAAACCTGGTTATTTTCATCCACCCATTTATAACTAACAGCAGCACCAACGGAAAGGGTATAATACAAGCCCTTGATAGAGCCATTATTTTTACCACATCCAGGTTGTTGAATTTTTAAGTCAGTGGTTACGAATTCGAGCTCCACATTAAATAAAACAACCTTAGGCGATAAGGTGTAACACTTTCCATTGTACCCCTTTGCGTAATATTCTCCGGGAGGCAAATTTTCAACGCTCAATTCATCTCCAACCTTTACATCATTGGAATCATACCATTCTACCTTTAATAAATTAGCCGGATTAGCTAATGCTAGCTTACCATTGCTTTCACCGCAAGAAGGATCAGTTTTTATGTACCAATGACCATCAATCCCATTTAAAATCCGTGGTTGGGTAAATTCACTCGAAGTATTAATTAATGTGGTATTCGCGATAAATCTATTGTTGCTGAAATTGCCTGTGATGCCCCACTTACCTGTTACATCAGCTCTTACTTTTTCATAAAACTGCAATGGACTACAAGAAGGGCAATCAGTATTGTCATTGTAGATGTAAACCTCAGAATTTGGGGTCGCTGTGCCCGAATACTCCGAATCATTGTTTACGAGTACCTGGATTTTAACAGCAACTCCATCCCGGATACTATAAGCAAACTGTGTGCAATGAATAATATTTTTTCTTACTTCTACATTCTTGCTGCCAAAATTAAAAAGTGGTCCGTAGTCACGGGGCAGAAACTCATTTACATCAGCAATATTATCGTTCCCAATTTGGATGTCCTCGGCATTATTAAGTCTTATACCCGGACTTAAAATTTGTATTGGTATAGCGAATTCTTTATTCCGCAATATGCTTAAGTTTTTCCCGCCTATATCAATTCCAAATCGATTGGCTAGATTATCTGTAAATTCACCATTCATAATACCTAATGAAACGCCTACCCCTAGAATCCCTAAACTTTTGTCTCCCAGATAACCAAACCAATTAGAGCGAACTTTAACATTACTCCCATTAATAGATACGCCCGATACAGAATAACCGCCAAGAACATTACCGTAGGTTCGATCGGGCCCTCCAAATTCCATATCGTCGGCTACAATACTTGCATGCCCGCTTTTACTGTTACTTGATTCTGATCCATCGAGGTTAAGTCCAAACCAGTTTGCTTGCACTTTAATTTTAGCATTTCTATTTTGATTATTCTGATCAGCTGATACATGTACTCCAAGACCATTATCTATGAAAACATTCCCCCTACGTGGACCTCCAATTGTTATATCACTGCTTGCCACAACATAAACTCCATTACCTGCTGCCAATTGGCCATCTGGATTTGTTGTTACCTTTAAATCTATAAATTGATCAAAAGCGCAGCCATAAATTTCTACATTGGTAACACTGACAATATTGAAACAGCCAAAGGCATACGAAGAGGATTGGTAAACTAATCGATTAGCCTTAATCATAACTTTGGCCTCGCCATTACCTAAATCCGGCCCAGGCTGAGTAGTGCCATCAATAATAACATGGCTACTAACTAAAGGCAATTCACTTTGAAGTAAAATAGTTCTATCGGTCTCCGTATCTCCAGGTAAATCAAAATTAATATTATCGTAGACAAGGGTTCCATTCGCAGCGGCCAAAGTAAGTGCTTCGCGTAGCGTCCCAGGGCCACTATCGGCATTGCTGGTTACGACAAAAACATCAGCCTGTGTAGTAAAACAGGCCAGAAATAAAAAGAATATGCAAAGCAATCTTTTCATTTGAGAGTATAATAGGGTTATACCTAAAATAACTCTTTTTTCCCGTTAATCAAAGCTCCATTTATGATGAAAATCGGCTCGCTCTCAATTGATCAATTAGGGGCCAATTAACAAAAAGGGTGAAACATTCTAAAATGATTCACCCTTTTTCAGACGCTCATGCCACAGCATGATTATTTTGAATCCACGCTATAAACGTAAAACTTTTTATCTCTTAAAGGTTGCCCTTTAATCACTAAATATTCTCCTTTTTTATCTCTTGTGTATTTTATTTTGAATGGCTCATCGCTCTCTTTACATGCCTCAAAAGCTAGTTTCAATCTATCTATATGCGTATCTGCTCCAACTTCCCATTTCTTATCCAAATACCAAAAATAAGCTGAGACCTTCCTTGTACTCCCTAGCATTTTTCCATCTAACCTAATGTCAGTCGGATTTTTTTCTTTGTAAGGAAGAACCGCTTGAATATAAAACTCATTAAAATCCTTGTATTCCGGAATAACATTTATCGTGCTCATAATTCATTTTTGCGCAATTTACATGATTTCCTTTTCTCAAGATAATTTTTTGCGATAATATTATAATAGTCCCGCTCTTACTTCCGGAGCTACTTTAGTTCCAAAAAGTTCTATTGCCTTCATCATTTCCTTATGCGAAGGATCGCCAACATCCATGTGACCTATAAAGCGGGTTATACCAAACAGCTCATGCATATACAAGATTTTATCTACTACTGCAGCAGACTCTCCAATAAATAAAGCACCCTCTTTGCTTCTGCCCCCGTTATATTGGGCTTTAGTATAAGGTGCCCAACCCCTCGTAGCTCCAATCCTATCCATCTGTGCAGCATAGTTAGAATAGTACTTGTCCAGATCAGCTTCAGCATCACTCACAAAACTATGTGAATGTATTCCAATCTGCATTTTAGTCACATCGTGTCCGTGCTTAACATATTCTTGTTTGTAGAACTCGATTAAAGGCTGAAACTGCTTCGGCATTCCTCCAATTATGGCTACAATTAAAGGCAAACCTAATTTTGCAGCCCTTAAAACAGATTCAGGTGTTCCGCCAACGGCAATCCATATAGGTAGTTTACCATTGTTTACTGCTCTCGGCAATACCATTTGATTTACCATTGGCGCCCTAAGCTCACCAGTCCAGTTTACAACTTCATTGTTATTGATATTCAACAACAGGTCAAGCTTCTCCTCAAACAGCTGATTGTAATTCTTTAAATCGTAACCAAATAGCGGAAAGGATTCAATGAAGCTACCACGGCCCACACCAATTTCTGCCCTACCATTAGAAATCAAGTCAATAGTAGAAAAATCCTGGTATACTTTTACAGGCTCTGCCGAGCTCAAAACGGTTACAGTACTAGTTAATTTGATGTTTTTGGTAATACTTGCAGCCGCAGCCAAAACGATCTCGGGAGCCGAAACTGCATAGTCCGGCCGATGGTGTTCTCCTAAACCAAAAACATCCAATCCAACTTCATCTGCCAATTTTATTTGCTCCAGAATCTCATGAAGCTTTACCTTTGCTTCACGTGGTTTCCCTGTTTGCGGATCAATTGACAAATCACCAAACATTCCAATTCCTAATTCCATAATATCTCCTTTTTTAATGACTCAAAATTAGGCAAACACACCTAGGCTTACATTGATGTAGGATAAGAAAGAGGAAAACCATGATTTTTACCGAAACTTCTGTTATTATTATTACCTTTCCTTGAGATTAATACGATTAATAAAACAAGAGTATTCAAACCTATTTTTAAAATTAATTAATGAACAACAGTTTAAAAGCTACCCTAAAAAGGCACTTGCCCACTTTTATGAAAAGGCTTGCAAACCGCTTTAATTTGTATCCTGAATTTGTACCCGCTCAGGGAAAAATCAACTGGGGTGATTTTAAGTCAGGGAAACCATTTAGCAATGATTTTGGCTATGACCGCGGCGGACCGGTTGACCGTTACTATATCGAGAATTTTTTAGAAACAGAATCCGCAGCTATTAAAGGCAACGTTTTAGAAATTGCAGATAATGCCTATACACTAAAGTATGGTGGTGTAAAAGTTACCAAAAGCGACGTATTGCATGTAAATGAAGGCGCTCCAGGGGCAACCTATATTGCCGATTTAAGTAAGGCCGACAATTTACCTTCAGATCATTTTGATTGCATTATCCTTACGCAAACATTGCAGTTTATATTTGACTATACATCGGCATTAAAACATTGCTACAGGATGCTAAAAAAAGATGGCATACTGTTAGTCACAGTCCCAGGCATTAGCCCTATTGAGGGTGGCGAATGGCGTAAAAACTGGCTCTGGTCTTTTAACGAAGCATCTATGAACCGCGTATTCTCGGAGCTTTTTCCTGTTGATAGCTTTACAGTGCAGGCATACGGAAATATATATGCAGCAATATCATTTTTGCACGGCGTTGGAATTGTTGAGACGGATAAGTCCAAACTTGAGGTTAGAGATACTTCGTATGATGTCGTTATAACAATCCGATTAAAGAAATAAAATGATGTTTCGCTCCTTGTTATCTTCTATTAAACAAAAGTATACGCGTCGTGGTGTTGTATTAATGTATCACCGGATAGCTACCCCTTTATCAGACCCCTGGGAACTATCCGTTAGTCCCGAGCATTTCGAAGAACACTTAAAGGTATTAAAAGCCTACCATGTAATCTCCATAAAAGAATTGGCGGATATACTTGGAAATAAAAGACGAATGGCAACCAATACCGCAATCATTACTTTTGACGATGGTTACCGCGATAATTATTTAGCAGGCAAACCTTTACTCGAAAAATATAATCTACCGGCAACATTCTTTATTCCCACGAATTCCATTGGAGAGCAGCAAGAATTTTGGTGGGATGCACTGGAACGCATTTGCTTGCAATCGCCTAATCTGCCCGACAAATTAATTCTTGAGCAGCCGGATAATATCTCATGGGATATTGGTAATTCGGGCAATATGGTTAGCCCTGCCGATCTGTATTTAAACCTTTGTGTTATTTTAAGGAAAATGCCGGCAACACAGCAACAAACTTTTATCAAAACGCTTGAAACCTGGGCAAACAACACGAATAACAGGCCCGAGTATTTTACAATGGATAAAAAGGAGCTATTAGATTTACAGTCAGGCAAGCTATTTACTATTGGCGCGCATACAATGACACATCCTTTCTTGCCGGATTTTCCATATAATTATCAAAAAAGTGAGATACAGGGTGGAATTACCCATTTAGAAGAATTAACTGGCAATCCTATTAAATACCTGGCGTATCCGCATGGTGGCCGGGATCAAAACACCTTAGACATCTTAGCTGAATCAGGTGTAGGACTGGCATTCACAACAGACCCTCAGCATTTTAAAGCCGACACCGACAAACTCACTATCCCACGTTTCCAGGTCGGCAATTGGGATGGAAAAACATTTGAGTTTCACCTCAACAATTGGATGAGAAATAATACCTTAGCTTAAATGAATCTTAACGAAAAAGAAGACATAACAGCAGATTGGCAATGGGAAATAAACGCAACCCAAAGCTGGTTTAAATTAGGTCTGCGTGACCTTTATTCTTATCGGGGGTTAATTATGCGTTTTGTGCGACGTGATTTAATTGCCAGTTACCAGCAAAC
Source organism: Pedobacter nyackensis (assembly GCF_900176505.1). Lineage (GTDB taxonomy): Bacteria > Bacteroidota > Bacteroidia > Sphingobacteriales > Sphingobacteriaceae > Pedobacter > Pedobacter nyackensis. The sequence goes on from NZ_FWYB01000002.1 coordinate 667,063, forward strand.
CATAATTGGTCCTGTCTGGATGTTTTTACAGCCTCTTTTAACCACCATAATTTACTTAATTGTGTTTGGCAGTTTTGCGAAACTATCAACTGATGGTGTTCCTAAAATATTGTTCTATTTGTCGGGGACTATTATATGGACTTTCTTTTTCGACAATATTTCGGGTACCATGTACACTTTTATCACCAATGCACACATTTTCAATAAAGTATATTTCCCAAGATTAATTGTACCAATAAGTAATATCATTACTCAATCGGTAAGATTGTCGATACAGCTGATGCTGTTTGTAGTTATCTTTTTATTCTATCATATCGTATATGATCAGTTTGACCTATCCTATACTTTGTTGCTTATCCCTTTTTTAATCATCTTAACCGCAGCTTTTGCATTAGGATCAGGCTTATTGATCTCTGTTTTTACAGCGCGGTATCGCGATATAGATACTTTTTTCCAATACATACTTCGTTTAGGGATGTTTGTTACCCCGGTGGTTTTTCCAAGTTCTTTGGTGCCTGAAAAGTATCAATTTTTATTTTGGCTAAACCCCTTAACACCTATCATAGAAACTTTTAGAGCTGTGTTTTTTAATCAGGGTGCGATACAGTATAATTATTTGTTATTAGCGGTTGCTAGTACTACTATTTTATTAATGCTCGGTTTGGTCTTATTTAAAAGACGAGAAACAGAAGTAATGGACATTATTTAAGGGATAAAATATGAGTAACCTGATATTAAAAGCAGAAAACATATCAAAACATTATCGCTTAGGAGTAATAGGGTCCGGATCATTTAAAGAAGACCTGCAAAATTTCTGGAAAAATACATTTTCAGCTGGCGGCAATAAAACAACGAGCAGTATTAACACTGAACCCAAAGCAAATGACCTATGGGCGCTTAAAGACATCGACTTTGAAATCATGAAAGGCGATGTGGTAGGTTTTGTGGGCAAAAATGGGGCTGGAAAATCAACCTTATTAAAAGTATTGTCGCGCATTACGCTACCAACTACCGGAACAATTAAAGGTAAAGGCCGCATTGCAAGCTTATTGGAAGTTGGGACTGGTTTTCATGCTGAACTAACAGGGCGTGAAAATATATTTTTAAACGGTCAGATCCTGGGGATGCAAAAAAAAGAGATCATATCCAAGTTTGACGAAATTGTAGCTTTTTCAGGCATTGAGCGCTTTTTAGACACTCCGGTAAAGCGTTACTCAAGCGGCATGTACGTTAGACTCGCATTTGCCATAGCAGCGCATTTAGACCCCGAAATACTTATCGTTGATGAAGTATTGGCGGTAGGCGATGCCGAATTTCAGAAAAAATGCCTTGGTAAAATGAAACAGGTATCCGCAGAGGAGGGTAAGACCGTACTTTTTGTAAGCCATAATTCACAGGCACTTAAAAACTTATGTACTAAAGCAATTTATCTGGAAAAAGGTCGGCTTATCGATATGGGGAATACACAAGATGTAATTACAAATTACTTAAAGCGAGAGCAAACCCTTTATCTACATAGAATATATGCAGATCCCGATACCGCACCAGGGAATGATAGCATCCGTATTAAACGGGTGGAGATGCTACCGCAATACCTGTCTGGTAGTAATATTATTGATATCAGAACACCTTTGGTCATTGATTTTGAATTCTGGTACTTGCCAAAAGAAGAGATGGATTTGGGGGTAAGTATCGCCTTAAATACCGTGATGGGTGAGTGTATTTTTGATGTTGACTCGCTGGCTCGACCATACAAAAAAGGCTTGATCAAAGGTCAATGCACCATCCCTGGTGACTTTTTAAATAACGGTTCTTATTCAATAAACTTAATTTTTGTAAAAAACACGAGCAGTGCTTTATTTGAATTTGAAGATTGCTTGTCTTTTGATGTTGAGGATTTTAGAGCAAACACAGCATGGTATGGTGATTGGCCAGGCGCAGTAAGGCCAAAGTTCAAAGTACAATTACAGCAGGAGGAAATTTAAAATATGGAAAACTTCAGCCCCTTTGCCATTGAGCATCTTCAGATTGATCAACTCGATCAGTTTAGGCCATCTACGGCTAATTATTACCTGGTTTTTTGGTGGAAAAACATTCCGTTAGGACACATTTGGTTTTATAATGAAAACAACAGCTTTGACAGTAGTACCTTAAGGCAGAAAGCTGCTGATGCCATGCAAAAGGCTATTGATTATTACGCCTCTTTACAAAAAAGGGATGACCAGGCATCATGGAAAAAATATCTATTAACAAACGATCAGGAAAACCTCAGAAAAGAACTACAAACCATCATTCCTTTACAAATAGGTCCTCCAACTGATGAAAAGCTTTCAGTTGTAATTTGTACCCGTAACAGGCCAAAAGCAATTGACGACTGCGTGCAAGCGTTGATGAACTCGTACGATAAGGATTTTGAACTGATAGTAATTGATAACGCCCCTGACGATGACAGTACGGAACAGGTTATTAAAAAATATCCTACTGTAAAATATGTAAAAGAACCCCGAAAAGGTTTAGATGTAGCACGCAACACAGGTGCGAGATATGCAACACACCATATAATAGCTTATACCGATGACGATGTAATTGTTGACCCCAACTGGACAAGATTACTTAAAACTACCTTTCAAGACCCAAAAACTATGGCTGTTACCGGTCTCGTTATACCGGTTAGTTTAAAAACCAAAGCACAATATATTTTTGAGAAAGATTGGGGCTTTAACAAAGGCTATTTACCGCAGATTTTTGGTAAGGAGTATTTTGCTGACAATGTTAATATTGGTGTCCCTGCATGGGACATCGGTGCTGGTGCAAATATGGCTTTCAGACGTGAGGTTTTTGACCTTGTTGGATGGTTTGATGAACGGCTAGATGTTGGCGCATCTGGCTGTAGCGGTGACTCCGAATTTTGGTATCGCATAATGGCAGAAGGCTTTCAATGTAATTACTATCCGCAGCTATTTGTATACCATCAGCATCGCGATAATATGGCTTCCTTAAAAAGTCAGATTTTCAATTACATGCGTGGCCAGGTTAGCTCTGTACTTGTACAACATGAAAACTATGGTCATGCCGGAGATCTATTTCGTGTAAAAAAGAGCTTGCCTGATTATTATTTGAAAAAGATCTATCAGGACCTCAAACATCTCAGACTTAATTCCCTGTTAAATACATTCAACGAGGTTCATGGTTGTATTTCGGGCTGGCTGTATTATCGCAAGCACCGCAATGTAATAAGAGACGGCAGCTTGTTATACCTTAAATCGCTGGAAGAAAGCGCAGTGGTTGACAAGAATACCGTTGTATCAGTTGTAATACCTTGTTATAATCATGGACAGTATTTAAGTCAGGCCATTGAAAGTGTATTAAATCAAACTCATCAAAACGCAGAGATCATCGTTGTAGACGATGGCTCGACTGACGATACAGCGAATGTGTGTAAAAGCTATCCGGGAGTTAAATATGTCCGGACTAATCGTTTGGGCCTTTCTGGTGCTCGCAATACCGGTGTAAGGCACAGTACGGGTAGTTTTTTGGTGTTTTTAGATGCTGATGACTATTTGTACCCAGAGGCTTTCAAAATAAATCTCGGTTATTTCTCTAATAATAGAGAAGTAGCATTTATATCTGGTTCACATGATAAGGTTGACAATAACGGAAACCTTTTACCAACAGAAAAACCAATGGAAAGGTGGGCTGAAAATTACGTGGGACTTTTACATGGCAACTATATAGCTATGGAAGCCACTGTAATGTATAGAAGTGAACTCTTTTATTCCTACTTTTTTGATCCACGACTAAAAGCCTGTGAAGATTATGATATTAACCTAAACATCACTCAACGTTTCCCAACCATAACTCATACTGAAAAAATTGCAGCCTATCGCATCCACGATTATAATATGTCAGCAGATAAAAGCTTAATGCTTGAGAACGTAATGATCGTTTTAAAGCGCCAGGAAAGTAAGTTGAAAGATCAAAAAGAGATAGAAGCTTATCAAAACGGAATTAAAAGCTGGCAAAACTATTACTCATCTTAATAACCCCAATATTGAAGAAAAATCACAAATAAAATGCTTGAACGTACTCCCAAATCGCCACCTCAAATTGCTCCATTACCAGCCGATACGAATCAGCCCGAATGGTCGGTTATGATCCCTGCTTACAATTGCATCCATTATCTGCGCAAAACGATTGAGAGCGTCTTAGCGCAGGCTCTGGATGCAAAACAAATGCAGATTGAAGTAATAGACGATTTTAGCACCGATAGCGATGTAGAGGCCTTAGTAAATGAACTGGGCAAGGGGCGTATTGGTTTTTTCAAACAACCACGTAATGTAGGTAGTCTAAGAAATTTTGAAACTTGTATCAACAGAGCAAAAGGGAAATTTGTACATATCTTGCATGGCGATGATTTAGTTAAACCAGGATTTTATCAGGAAATTGGCGGGTTATTTGAAAGCCATCCTGAGGCGGGCGCCGCATTCACCGGTTGTTCTGATATTGATGAAAATGACAAATGGCTTTGGGATAGTGAGCAAATATTAAAGGAGCCTGGCATAATTGATAACTGGGTACTTAAAATAGCTGAGGGACAATTGCTACAAACACCTTGTATAGTCGTTAGACGCGAAGTATATGAAAAATTAGGTAGTTTTTTTGCCGTGCATTATGGTGAAGATTGGGAAATGTGGACTCGAATTGCTGCAAATTATCCGGTTGCCTACTCACCAAGAAAATTAGCCTATTATAGGGTGCATTCCAACAACATTACAGGTAACTCTTTAACAACTGGTCAAAACATTAAAGACATATCCGCCGTAATTAATATTATCCAAAACTATTTGCCTGCGGATAAGCGAAAAGCGTTAAAAACAAGAGCAAGAATGAATTATGCCATTTACATTGGTATATTGTCTGACCGAATCTACCATACACAAAACAACCCTAAGGCGGCCCTTATGCAAGTAACGTACGCGTTTAAACTACATCCTAGCAAACGCACATTATATAGGTTTGTAAAAATTCTAACTAAAATATTAATACGATATAAGAATAAACCTCAGCAAGAGTAAAATCGCTCCAATAATTAAGTTTTCTTATCTATTGCCGCATCTATATAATCCAGCACATCCTTATCAATATCCATGTCAAACTTTCGAGCGTAGAACCGCTCTGAAATCATTATGTCATCTGCATCTTCCATTGTAAACACAATTGGTCTTGATCCCCCTTTCGGAAATTTTATATATCGTAAATATTCATTTACGACATTGTCTTTCCAGACAGAATTTAGGAGGATTGTCTGAAAAACCAACTCGTCAGCACCCCATGTCATCTTAAAAAAGCGCTCTACAGATCTATTTTCCTTTAAATAATTTATCACATACCTTGCATGTGCAGGAGCTATCGTAACCCATTGCGACAATCCATAAGGATTTAAATTATTGGGAAGCCTTTTTGGAGGTAATATTTTATTCAATATTCCTTGTATTCTATATTTAAGCGGATAATTATACTCACTAAAATGGTATTTTGTTAATCGTTCAATAGCCTCTTTCCAATCCTCGTAAATTGAAAAGGACTTCATAAAAGTTTTGCCAGGATTTGAAAATAGAAAGCTTTGTATTTCGGCAGGACCTTTTAAAGGATAGTCTTGCCCGCTTAGTAAGTTAATATGGCTATATTCATAAGGGTTACTTAATATCTCCTCCATACTATCCAACGTCGCTTTTACCATGGTATAGTCGCCCCAGGTAACTTTAGTTCTATTTTTAATAAAAAGAACATTTGGTAGTGATGCCAGATGAACAAATTTTGTTAAGTCACTCTTTTTATCTAAATGGATGTAAACATCTGTTTCAGAATAGATTAATCGCTTCACAAGCCGTTCAAGTTGCAATGGACTACAATGTGCAAGTATTAAATGGGCTAATCGCATTAGGTTTGTTAAGCAGTTAATATCATGATGGTCAAGAGCTCTTAAATATACACGTAATTACTAGTCCAGCAAAATCACTTGTCGTAAAATATAAAGAACAAGGTCACAACTATCCTTCTAAAATAGAAATCAGATCTCCATTGGGGTAACTTGTTAAAGCTATGTTCCTCCTTCTTTAATAACATTTCAATCGGCAGGTCGCAAAAAAGGGGTGCTGGTGTTCCTTTCAATAAATACTTTACGGTATTCCCTGGGTGATATGCCCTGGTGAATTTTAAATTGCCTGTTGAAATAGGAAACATTATCAAAACCACAGGCATAACAGATGTCTGTAATGTTATATTCTTTCCCTATTAATAATTTAGTAGCATGGCTGATCCTGATCTCATTGACAAACTGCGAGAAGGTTTTGTGGGTACTTCTTTTAAAGTAACGGCAAAACGCTGCTTTGCTCATGCAGGCCATGGAAGCCGCCGAGCTGATATCTATATTATGATGATAATTTTCAAATACATAGTTGAAAATGGAACCCAGTTTGTTAGAATCACTTTCCCTGAACCGTATTTTCCTGATATCGTCTGTTAGTAATAAAGCGCCTTCGCTACTGCGCAGGCACAGTTCTTCCAGTACCTGCAGCAACAGAATCAGGTTCCTCATCTGCTGGTTAGGCTGGAATTGGAAGAACAGGGCGCTGAGTGAAGGCCCCGCGCTACTGAATTTTATACCATAAGCCGATTGCTGCAGCAGTTCTTTTATCTTTCTCAGCTCCAGGCTCTCAAAGAAATCCTTTCCCATGAAATCCGCAGTGAACTGTACTACTATGGCGTGTGCTACATCAGGGGTATTTTTAGATAAGTTGTCATTGGAAAAACAATGCACCAAGCCCTGCCCGAACATAAAGATCTCTCCTTCGTTATAATTCATCACCTTGTTGCCTACATATACATGGCCTGAACTTTTCACGATCAGGATCACTTCATACCCATGGTGAAAATGAAAAGTATTCGTAAACCGCGGCTGACAGTATTCCTTGATGGCAAAACTGGCATCCTCAGGAGTAGATATATGTCGGTAAGAAGCTTTCATATGATTGTTTTTTAGTACAATACTTATTTTCGGAAGCAATAATTAAGCATTAAGGTAAATATAGTATCAGAAATTGGCAAATGAAGTATTTTTATTTCAACCGAAATCTGAATAAGTTTGTTATAGTAGGCTTTTGCTAAGCATAGTCTTCAATCAAACCTGACCACATTTTATATAACTCGTTATGGAACTCGCGATACACAATTGGATGCGTGCTGAAACTATAGAAACAACAATACGAAGGGTTTCTGCTATCGGATATACCCGGCTTGAAATAGCCGGAAGCCCGGATCAGTACAACACAAAAGACCTGAGAAAACTAATGAAGGAGCATGGCCTCTCCTGCTGGGGCTCTGTAACGCTGATGCTTGGGGAACGTAACCTGCTGGCCAGCAACGAGGCGCAACGCGCCGCTTCTGTACAGTATGTAAAGGATGTAGTGAAAATGGTGAAAGAGCTGGATGGTCATATGGTATCAGTTGTTCCGGGTACAGTAGGAAAGATAGTGCCGGACGGAAGACCTGAAGAAGAATGGGACCGGGCTATTAATTCCATGAAGGAAATATATGAATACAGTGAAGCCGCTGGCATATTGCTGGGCATAGAGCCTATCAATAGGTTTGAAACCTATTTCATCAACCGAGCAGAGCAGGCGCTGGCACTGGCTGCAGAAGTTGGCCCAAACTGTGGCGTGTGCCTCGATACCTTTCATATGAATATCGAAGAAAGGGATATGTTCGAAGCCATAAGAATGGCGAAGGACAAGCTGGTAGGTTTTCATGTGGCAGATAATAACAGGATGGCGCCGGGAATGGGGCACCTCAACTGGCAAAAGATCATAGACACACTGCGGGAAGTAAATTATGACAGTGTGCTTTCTGTAGAGTTCTGTGCGCCGTTGGATCGTACACCCGCCAACCCCTACCCTGGCTGCATCGATGAAATGCCTGAAAATCTTAGCCCTGAGCAGGAGAAATTCTTGATAGATCATGGCAGTTCTTCTGTTACAGACGCATTTTATACCATGCTCACCAAAGAATCATATCATACCTTATCAAAACTTATCTAAAGCATGAAAAAATCATGATAGCTTCATCACAAATAAAAAACAAATTATATTCTAATGAAAATAACTAATGTAGAAGCATTTTGGTTACGTTGCCCAATTCCTGAAGCAAAACAACACACTTCAGACTATGGGCTGCTCACCAATTTTGACATGACCCTTGTAGTGATAACAACAGATTCAGGATTACAGGGATTTGGAGAAGCCAAAGCTGCGGTAGGCTCTTCCGGAATATGCGCTTCCATTGTAAATTGTATCGAAAATGAACTGAAACCCGTACTGCTGGGCAAGTCTGTAAAAGACATCACCCGCCTCTGGGAAGAAATGTATAACGGAACAAGAGACCACTATGCGTTGTCAAGGGGAAGAAAATTTCCTATCCTTGGCAGGCGGGGCCTTACCATATCCGCCATGAGTGGCGTTGATACGGCGTTATGGGACCTTAAGGGAAAAATGCTGAACGTTCCCATACTGGACTTGCTGGGTGGGGCCTGCAGAGCGAAAATGCCCGCTTATGCAAGTGGAGGCTGGGCAGATGAGGAGAATATCGGCGAACAATTGAAAGGCTACGTGAGTAAGGGGTTTAAAGGGGTGAAGATGCGTGTTGGGGTGATGGACGATACTGTGCAGAAAAGCATAAACAGGGTAAAGGCTGCGAGAGCTGCGCTGGGGCCGGATATCAAATTGATGGTAGATGCACATGGAACTTTCAGCGTACCGGAGGCGAAGCAATTTTGCAGGGGTGTGGAAGACTGTAATGTATATTGGTTTGAAGAGCCCATCAGTCCTGACAATAGGAAAGGAACAGCAGAGGTAAGGGCTTCCACCCACATACCCATCGCCGCAGGCGAAAGTGAGTTTACCAGCTTTGACATCCATGATCTCTTACAAATCAGGGCTATAGATGTTATCCAGCCGGATGCCGCCATCATTGGTGGTATTTCAGAGGCGATGCGCGTAAGCCACCTGGCAAGTGTACATCAGGTAGAGCTGGCACCTCATTGCTGGGGTTCGGCCTTTTCTTTTATGGCCGGGCTAACCGTAGCATTTGCCTCAGCTTCTGCAACTATTATTGAGTTTTCTCTGGGCGGAAACCCTATGATGTACGAGCTGGTGAACGAACAGATCTCTGTTATAAATGGTGAGATCAGCGCGCCCTCAGCTCCGGGATTGGGGCTAACCCCTAACTGGGATTTTGTGAAACAGTTTAAGCAGTCAGTTTAAATCATTACTTATGGCAAAAGCACTTAAAATTAACCACGTTACCCTCATCGTAGATAACCTGGAAAAAGCAGGCGAGTTTTACAAACAAGAACTAGGCCTTGAACCGCTACCCGCTTTTCGGTTCGATTATCCCGTGATGTTCTTCAAATTTAATGATGAACAGCAATTGCATATTTCGGAATGGGAAGACCGCACTTCATTTCGCGGGCATATCTGTGTGCAGGTAGACGATTTCAGCAGCATCTTCTTTCGCATGAAAGAACTGAACGCTATAGACGTAAATCCCTGGGGAAAAGTAAGAAAGCTGCCTGATGGTGCCATGCAGATGTTTGTGCGTGATCCTTCAGGCAACCTGGTAGAGATTTCTTCTATACCAGGAGCGGAAGTGGATGACCGCATCTTTAAAGATGAATTGTACGAAGAGGGCCTGTATGTTTCAAAAAGAAACGATTTCAGAGGATTAAAATCTGACGACGCTACTTTGTATCACAACAAGCCATGATGAAACCATCATAAGCATAACAGCTTACAAACAGCAATGAACCGAGCTTGCGAGCTCATGAATGCAATTAAACAATAAGAGCTAATGAATAATATGCTTATGATAGCTTCATAACCTTTAAAAAGAAAATATATACTGATGAAAAACGTATTGTTGCTTGAAACCATCGCAGAGGAAGCACTAGCGGTATTGCAGGAAAATGTGAACGTATTCACAGGATACGATGAAGCCGAATTAAAAGATGTCCTGAACAATGTGGAAGTACACGCCATCATTACGAGGGGAAAAAAGCATATAGATAAGGTTTTGATGGAAGGCTGCCCCCATTTACAGGTGGCAGCCAGATGTGGTGTGGGCCTGGATAATGTAGATGTGGCCGAAGCAACTGCAAGAAAAATCAGGGTGATCAATGCCCCTGGCAGTAATGCTGCCACCATTGCGGAGCATACCCTCGCCTTAATGCTGATGTTAATGCGCGATATGTACAGATCGGTGGACCGTGTTAAACAGAACGACTGGAATTGGCGCAATCAATATGCTGGTGATGAGCTGAACGGCAAAACCCTTGGCATACTGGGAATGGGAAATATCGGAAAACGGGTGGCCAGACTGGGAGAAGCCTTTGGTATGAAAGTCCTGTACTGGAGCAGATCAGCACAGGGCCAGCCTATGGAAGAAGTATTGCAGCAATCTGACATAGTCAGTCTGCACCTCCCCTTAAGCAATGAAACGAATGAGATAATCGGAGCAGCACAACTCGCATTGATGAAGCCACGGGCATTCCTGATCAACACGGCAAGGGGTGCGCTGATAGATCATTTAGCACTCCTGGATGCTTTGAACGCGGGGACCATTGCCGGTTTTGCTGCAGATGTGCTGCCAGATGAACCACCTGTGCAGAGCCTGGCTGTTGTACAGCACCCGGCTGCGATTGTTACACCGCATTCCGCCAGCCTTACCGCATCCACATACCGGCAGATGTGTCTGCTTACCGTAAATAATGTAGTGGCAGTACTTACAGGCCGGCAGCCCGAATTAAACAGCGTATATAACCGTAACTCGTTTGTATGATAATCATTAATCCTTATTAAGATGAATACTTTTTTTGCAGGTTTATTGTTAACCCTAAGTACAGTGTTGTTCTGTGCGCCATCTCCGAAAAAGACTAAAAAGCCACTCGTGGTTTTTGTGTGTGGAGATCATGAATACAGTGGTGAAGAAACCCTTCCCATCATTGCGGCAGAACTGGAAAAGAACTATGGCATGAGGGCCGTCGTTCTCAAAGCATCTCCGGACCACAACAGCGAAGAGAATATTCCAGGGCTGGAAGTATTAAAGGATGCAGACTTAGCCATTTTCTATTTGCGCTGGCGAAGACTTCCTCCTGAACAGCTTGCCCATATTGAAGCCTACTTGAAGTCGGGAAAACCTGTGATGGGTTTCCGCACCACTACACATGCATTCAATTTTCCCAAAGGGCATGTCAGCGAAAAATGGAATGCCTTCGGGGAGTTTGCATTGAATACGCCTCCGGGCTGGGGAGGCAAAGCTAAACATACACACTATGGACACAATAGCAGCACAGATGTGAGCATCGTTCCCAAAGCATCCGGCAACCCTATCCTCACAGGAGTAGCAAAGGATTTTTACGTTCGCTCATGGTTGTACCATGTGGTGCCGGATTATCCGCTGAAAGGCTCTACTATCTTGCTCACAGGCAAAGCGGTAAACCCGCAAAGAGCAGCTGTAGAAAACCCCGTTGCCTGGACTGGCACCAACGCTTTCGGTGGAAAGATTTTTATGACCACGCTTGGCCATCCCGAAGATTTCAGGATAGAATCTTTTCAGCGGCTCGTGATCAATGCCGTTCACGATGAACTAGGCCTGAAAGTGCCAAAGAAATGGAAAGGTAAAATGGATATCCAGGTACCTTACCGTGTTGCTAAATAAATCCGTCAGAGATCATGAGACTAATAAAGATCAGCTTGCTATGCCTCTTTGCAATTGTACCTGCAGCGGTAATTATAAACGCCTTTAAATATAAAGATACTCCACTAGCCATTGCTAAAGGGACGCGTATTGCCTTGATTGGCAACAACCTGGGATCGAGAATGATCAACTATGATAATTTTGAAACAGAACTGCAGCTTCGTTTTCCAACGCATGAATTATTCATCCGCAATATGTGCGACGAGGGGGAAACGCCTGGCTTCCGGCCTCATGCCAGCAGGAATTCTCCATGGGCCTTTCCCGGTGCAGAAAAGTTCCAGGTAGAAAGGGCAAACCTTGTAAAAAGGAAAGATGCCGGTGGCACATTAGAAATGGATGACCCCGGTGAAGGTTTTTTTGAGACGCCTGATCAATGGCTCAGCAGACTCAAAACGGATGTGATCATTTCCTTTTTTGGATTTAATGAGTCTTTTGCAGGAAAAGCGGGGCTTGACAACTATAAAGCAGAACTTGATGCTTTTATTAAATGGACACTGAAGCAAAAATATAATGGTACTTCGGCGCCGCAGCTGGTGATTGTTTCACCCATTGCTTTTGAGAACCTTAGCAGTAAAAGCAGCTACGATCTGCCAGATGGCCGAAAGGAAAATGAAAACCTCCAGCTATACACCAGTGCAATGAAGGAGATTGCTGCACAAAATAAAGTACGTTTCGTAGATGTATTCAACCCTTCATTAAAATGGTATGCAGCTACTACAGCGCCATTAACCATCGATGGTTCTCAACTGAATGAAGAAGGATACAAAAAACTCGGGGTATTGCTGGCAGACCAGATCTTTGGGGAAGGTTCTTCCTCGGCAGAAAGCAATAGAAAGCTGGTGCACGATGCCGTAATGGAAAAGAACTGGATGTGGTTGAACGATTTCAAAATTCCTAATGGGGTGCACGTATATGGCCGCAGGTATAAACCATATGGGCCAGACAATTTTCCTGCCGAAATAAAGAAGATCCGTGAGATGACAACGATCAGGGACACTGCTATCTGGCTGGCTGCCGCTAAAGGGACGAAAATGAATCTGGAAGCTGCTGATAAGCATACAAGCGTTTTACCAGAGGTTAAAACCAACTATACATCCAGCAATAAAACCGGTAGCCTTAAGTATCTCATGGGGCAGGAAGCTGTAAACAGTCTGAAAGTACCTCCAGGCTACAAGGTGGAATTATTTGCTTCAGAAACGGAGTTTAGCTTCCTGGCCAAACCTGTACAGTTATCGTTCGATAATAAAGGACGGCTGTGGGTAGCCGTCATGCCCAGCTATCCGCAATATAAGGTAGGAGATGCAAAGCCTAACGACAAGATCATTATTCTTGAAGATACCAACCAGGATGGCAAAGCAGATAAACAAACTGTTTTTACAGATGGACTCCATTTACCACTCGGTTTTGAGATTGCACCGGAAGGTGTATACGTAGCACAGGGACCTAATCTAATCCTTTTGACAGATACCGATGGTGATGATAAAGCAGATAAGAAAGAAATTTTGTTAAGCGGTTTTGATGACCACGACTCGCACCATAGCAGTCATGCCTTCACAACAGATCCTTCCGGGGCCATTTATTCGGGCGAAGGGGTGTTCCTCCGTACCAATGTAGAAACTTCCTACGGGCCTGTTTATGCTACCAATGGTGGTTTTTACAGATACGACCCACGGCGCAGGAAACTGGAACGCACGGCACAACTGGCCATTCCAAATCCATGGGGCATTACATTCGATGATTGGGGGCAGCCCTTTTATGCGGAAACATCTAGTCCCGATTTTCGCTGGATGCTTCCCGGAACAATATTGCCAAGATATGGTCAGGCCACACACAAATCAAGACAACTGATAGAACAGCAGCATCTGGTACGACCAACATCAGGTATTGAAATTGTATCCAGCCGCCATTTTCCTGATGATATTCAGGGAGATTTCCTGATCAACAATACCATTGGTTTCCTGGGAACGAAACAACATACGCTGGAAGACGACGGAACAGGTTATAAAACCCGTTTCCGTATGGACCTGCTGGTGAGCGATGATCCTAATTTCCGCCCGGTAGATCTGGAGTTTGCACCCGACGGTTCCTTATTCGTAATCGATTGGCATAATATCCTCATCGGGCATATGCAGCACAATGCACGGGACCCCTTGCGTGACCATTCACATGGAAGGATCTACCGCATTACTTATCCTTCCAGGCCTCTGGTAAAACCGGCAAAAATAGCGGGTGCCAGTATAGAAGAACTCCTGGATAATCTGAAACTGCCCGAGTATCGGACCCGTTACAGGACCCGCCGGGAACTTAGGGGGCGTGATGTTGCTCAGGTACTGGCTAAACTCACAACCTGGGTAGCGAAACTGGATACCAGCGACGCCAGGTATGAACATCATTTACTTGAAGGCCTGTGGGTGAGCTGGGGAATGAACAAAGTAGATCAGCGACTTTTAAAACAAGTATTGAAAGCGAAAGATTATCGTGCAAGAGCTGCGGCAGTACAGGTAGTACGTTATACCGGACACCAGCTGCCAGACCAGGCGAACTTACTGATGGAAGCCGCCAGGGATAAAAATAACCGTGTAAGGCTCACGGCTATTGTAGCTGCTTCATGGATCGGGAAGGAAAAAGGGCTTCCTGTTTTAGCAGAAGCCAGTAAATTGCCGCTGGATAGCTGGATGGTTCATGCCCATAAAACCGCTGTGGCACATTTGAACGGGAAAAATGTAGCAGAAGAAAAAGTGAAAAAGGAAGAAACAGCGCTCAAAGGCGCAACACTTGCATTATTTAACCAGGGAAAAATTATTTATAACAAAGAAGGATACTGTACAACTTGTCATCAACCTGATGGCAAAGGGCTCACAGCTGCAGGCTTCCCCCCGCTTACACCCAATATATGGGTAAACGGGAGTGACGATAGACTCATCAAACTGGTACTGAAAGGCATAATGGGGCCGATAGAGGTAAATGGTAAAAAGTACCCCGGACAAGTTCCTATGACGCCATTTGGAGGCTTATTGAAAGATAATGAAGTAGCAGCAGTATTAACTTATCTCCGTAAATCATTCGGAAATAACGGGCCTGCTATTTCTCCGGAGAAAGTGAAAGCAGCAAGGAAGGCCACCGAAACTAAAAAGGATTTCTATACAACAGAACAATTACTGAAAGAACATCCAATGGAAAGGGCGAAAAGATAATATGTCCAGATTCGCCGATCTCAAACTCTTTTATTAGGGACTAAGCTAAAGAAAACCAACAGCTCCCATAATAAGCTATCCTGTAACTAATGTAAATGCAGGAGACATGGTCTCCTGGTCGGCGCGTGATATCCCCAATTTCGATGCTAATGCCCGCCAATCCTTAGTGACCATAACGATTTCATCGAGAATTTTATCCATCTGATCTTTATTAAGCTGGAAAAATTGACCAACACTTTTAGCTAGCTCGAAATCCAGCGCATTATTATCCATATCAACATTTAAAGCCAGTCCATTTTTATCTATTGAGGGATTAATATCATAGGCGGGTGATAATCTCCAACCTTTTTCTTCCAGCAGAAATCCGTGGTTTCTAAAATGATCGTCGGTATTGGAGATCGCCATATGAAATACTATCCGCCTCCACAATTGATGTAAATCCGCCTCTATGTTTGAACCATATGTTTGTATAAATTCGGCTATTTCAAGGTAACTCGGGGTCGCATCTCTAATGGTATCTTCACTGTTCCTTGTCATGGTCATTGCTGATGCGAAATGAATCCGTTGCTCTGCTTCCCTATCAAACCGCCTCGACAAAAATGTATGATATGGCGCCCTTACCTTTTCAAGAGTGCAGATAGGCATATTAATTCCTGCTCTGCAGGCTAGTTCGTATGCCAGGTATTCCCATGCTGCTTTGTCAGTTGTGTCAGCTTTTGAAGGAAACTTTGCAATACATAGGTGACCATCTAAATCTATAACATTTGCTTTCGGCCGAGCTCCACCCAATGACGATCCGGGTGCAAAAAGAATTGGAATCCATTCATCTCCATTTTTTCCTTCCTCATCCTCTTCATATGCTTTAACACTGGCCTGCAACTCTCGCAAATGCGTTATTGGTGGGGTTGGATTATCCTTGTTGTCATCTAGAAAGGGACCGTTAGGGTCCAACTTAAATCGGAGTGCACCCATTCTTGAAACATCGTGGACGCCCAACAAGAAGTCAATTTCGTATAGTTTTGGTGTTGACTCTCCTTTTACGAGCGCTGTTTGTGCAGCACGGCGAAGCATGAGTTTTCTCCCCCATGTATCGGGCATCGAATCCATAAATACACCAAAATTGTCTTTTTTATCTGGATATTGAGTTCCTGAGTATAATCCAATTTCGGGATCAAGCAAGAATACCTGATCTGACTTTAGCCAGTCTTTATCGTACTCAAAACCGAATATTCTGCTCCCTTTACTTTGCTGTGCAGATATTACACCAATGCATTTCGAGGCATCCATACCTTTCCAATGAGCATACACCCATATATCTGTTTTCGTTGCTGCCATTAGGTTAACAGATCTAGATCCTGAAGTTTTCTACCAAGCTCATCATCAACAGCCAGTTTAAGGAAATCCTCCTGTAAATTTAATGCCCTTAGCACATTGAAATAAGCCCCCATAGATACACTAGGATCACCTCTCTCTATTTTTCGAAGGGTTAGCCTTTCAATAGCAGCGCGTTCAGCAAGCTGAATGGCAGTCAGTTTCCTACGTTTTCTCGCCAACTTGATATTCTCACCAAGCTGGTCCCAAATTTTTTGATACTTGGGAAAGATCACAGCCTTCCTTGATTTCATAATGGATATTATTATATCCAAATATAACTAAAATAGATATAATAGTATCCATTTTAGTTATATAGTTATCACTAATAGCTCTTTTTTCATTTATGAAATTTGATTTTTAAGGTGAATGAATCAATATGCATCAAAGTCATCCATAATGGGATGCTGTACCTTAAAAACGGCATACTGGCAACGGCCCCTTAATGGAACCGACTTATGAGGATTGTGATGGTATTGCTGTCCCACAGGACACCATAGGTGGCATAGTATTACCCCCATTGTCAAATCCAACGGATACATTAAATAAAATTATGAGGAATACCAATTTATCTGAGGCACAACTGGCAAAACTAAGGACTATGTTGAGCAGGTTTTTATCTGGAGATGGTAATGAAAGATGGGCATGTATCCACAAACAGCTGTATAGGCATATGGCGTCGAATAATTTAAAATTCGACTTTATGATGAACTCAAATAATCTTGTACCCCAGTCCTATAATCCGGTGACTTCAACATTTTCCTTCTTGAATGATGATTCATTTAATTATCCAAATATTTTCGAGCATGAATTTTTTCATGCCTTTCAGGATATGTTTATCGCTACTGATACCTATGCCATCGCTACCTCAGAAGGCTATCCTGATGGCTATACAAATATTGAATTTGAAACAGCAGTATTTACCGACCTCTTGAAAACCAATACTGTGGAATATGGTGCATTTATGAATGCAGATGAAGAATTGAGAGAAGACTATAGTGGTTGGCTTAATTTAATAAAAGATAATAACAAGAAATACCCCACAACATTTGATGATTTTCAGGGCAGATACAATTTCTTCTTAAAGAAATTCCAATTTAACTCCGGATACGCTGATAAAGGACAAATACTTCTTAATATGAAACCGGTATCTTTACTTGAAGTTTTTTTCAACTTCTCCATGCAAATAAATCCTATGAAACCATCATGAGTTTACACTCACAAACCGAAATGAATAAACTCATGATAGCTTCATCACCTTTAAAAAACAAATTATATACTGATGAAAAATATCCTCTTAATCGTGTTTTTATGTTTTGCACTAGCGTGCAAAGCACAGCAACCTATTTCAACCATCAACACAACACAGGTCAAAGCTTCTGGTATAACATTTAAAATAAAAAGAACGACTACTGACAGTGGAAAAGACTATGTTAAAATCTCCAATACTAGGAATAAATTAGATAATGTAAAACAGGTTACGCCTAACCTAAATTTCAGATTAAATGTTAACGAATATATATTATTTGATCATGATATTATTAAAGACATATGCGCCTCTGTTATTCCATTAAACGAGCTGAAAAAGATGGCAACAAAGCGAGGTGGATTATTTATTGCAATGAAGTACAATACCAGGGGCTATCCTTTGGAGTTGGTTTTTTTGATAGAAAAATCATCATTAATTAGCGCAGAGGATCTGGCTAAAATTGAAACTAGAATCAAAAAAAGTGCTTTTCACATTACCTTTAAAAAGGAAGTCCAGAAATTAGTAGTGGGTGCAAATTACCTTCTTGTTGACTTTAGTTATACCTACGCAGAAATACTTGAAGCTAAATCAGGCCGGTAAATATAGCTACCTTCAGTATTAAAGGCTGATTATTTTAAAGAATAATCGACCATTGTTCCTTACAAAGAATTTAAACATAGCAACACTTTCCTGTAACCGGGGAAGAACCACATTCACCGAAATGTACACTTTATGGTCTCCCGCACGTTTATAATGCACCAGGAGGTGTACCTAAGATAACATTATGGAAATTGCAATGAGAAAATACCATTTTTTATTTTTATCGCTTTTATCAATAAACTTGGGAAGCTGCACGAATCAACAAACATCAAACTCAACTGATAAACCTCCGGGTACCTCAGTTGAGTCTAGGCGCCAATGGCTGAAGGACTATGCTTTTTGCAGTTGCCTTTCCTATGCGAATACTGCGGATTCAACCTATTCCAATGATATTAGTATGGGGATATACAGAGATATCAGTGCTTATAACCAAGACGCATACGATGCTGTCGATAACTTATCGAAAATCACGGCCTCGAAAATTAGTCCTTCAGTAATAGCAGATTATGAAGAAAAAAAACCAATCCTAAAAAGTTGCTTGGAGTATTATCAGAGCAAGACCCTTGATTCCTTGGTAAATAAATATGAGTCGAATTCAATGGAGTAACATCACCTGAAAAGCGTAAGGTTACATTATGTTTATACCAAAAAACAAGTCATTAAAAAACCCTCTTTAAATAGAATTAAAGAGGGTTTTGCTTTATGCGGTGGTCTCGACGGAAGGAAGAACGTCATTTTTTATGGCTTAAATTGAGTCCCGTTTGTTCAAATCAGATCATTTTTGATCAAATAAGTTTTCCTTTTATTTACCTCTATAATATCACAAGATTTTCCACCAGGCTCTGATTGACCTTACTATTCCTTATTAAAAATTACTCTTAATTAACGATGAACAATACCACGAGAATCAATCAGACACGGAGTGGAGGTGGAGATTCCAGACATATCTGAATTCTTCCATTTAACATCTCCAGTTCTTGCATCATAAGCATAAATATTTTTATAACCACCAGCACCAACGAATACCAATCCGTTAGCACCAACCGATCCAGAACCATTTGGCAATATATTTTTAGACCATAATTCCACTCCTGTTAGCGCATCGAATGCATGAAAATATCCATCATCAGCAGATACGTACAATAATCCTTTCAAAATAAAAAGACGACCGCCAATACCGATCCCTTTAAGGCTCTCCCACTTTAATTTACCCGTGACCTCATCAAGAGCAAGCAAAGATCCACCGATACTAAAATCATTTACGTTATACCAGCCTCCAACATGTACCAACCCGTTATTTACTTCAGGACTAGCCTGCTCCAGAGATATTCCACCTGTTGAATACTTCCACTTCAAACTGCCATCGTTCGCGTTCAAAGCATACAAATGACCATCACGACTCCCAATAAAGATAACACCATTACTTAAAGCTGGACTGGACTGACCAATCATGCCCTCAGTTTGATAATTCCAAATTAAATTCCCGGTCTTTGCACCAACTGCATACATGATACCATTTGAACTCCCGAAATAGACTATATTATTAGTAACGATCGGACTGGAACTGACATTTTTTGATGTTTCAATTTTCCATTTAAGTTCACCGGTCTCGGCATTCAAGGCATAAAAAAAGCCATTATTACTCCCGAAATAAATTATGCCATCAGAAACAGCTGGACTTGACTCAATACCAACTGTAGCAGTAAAGAATTTCCATTTGACTCTACCATTAATAGCATCAAATGCATACATATTCCCATCTACTGACCCTGCATAGACCGTTTCACCTACAACAATCGGATCAGAATATGAGAAATCTTTAGCTGCATACTTCCAAATCAAATTACCATTGGTGGCATTCAATGCATAAAAACTACCATCACTACTTCCTATATAAACTTTATCCTTAAGTCTAATTCCCGGCATTTCCGGCTCTTTTAATCTATCTTTTTTACATGAGAATAGAAACGTAACGAGAAAGAATATCCCGAATACCAGATACTTACAAGCGTTTTTGTTTTTCATAAGAATAATTTACAAATTTTAAATACCTCAGTAACACATGTAACTGTTTCTTTACAAGAAAATGCGATAAAACGCTGATTAAGCTTAGTGCGATTTAGTCCTTCCCTCCGTACCACCAATGGGTAGCTTCTGTTTTTCAACCATTTACCTCCAATCACCAAGCCCATTAAACACCTCACCATTCAGAAACATTTCAAAAAATTCAGAAAACGGATCTGTTGGAATTACTTCTGCTTCGGCAACATTATACAAGGAGCATTTGTTGTCTTCTCCATGTATAGAAATCGTCTACGTATCACAATTATATAGCCCCGTAATACAAAAAAACCAGCAGTTATATATAACTACTGGCAAAAGGAGTGGTCTCGACGGAAGAAAGAACGCTGTTTTTTATGACTTAAATTGAGTCATCTTTGTTCAAATCGGATCATTTTTGATCAAATAAGTTTCCCTTTTATTTACCCTTATATTGGCACCAGATTTTCCACCAAAGCTTCAACAACAAACTCCACCCATTCCTTATATTCGTTCATCGGATCAAAACTAAGTCAGTCAGCAACCGGAATGCAGCGATAGGTGTATTTTTTAACCTTCCCTTTTATGGTTTGCTCTTCAACCTATTAACCGCCTTGTCCAGCCACTCGTTAACAGTGGAACGACCGCTGTTTCCGAATAAAAATGATTCAGCAGTTTCAAGGGTATAGGATTTTTTAAAAAAGACGTAAGGCTCTGCGATCGCATCCATGGCTACTTTTTCAATTATCCCTTCGTCATAAAGAGAGTAAATTAGATGACCATGGTCTATGTATCCAAACAAGTTGATGTGCCCCTTTGTACTTTTGGGGTTTGTTGTGTGAACCTCGAGGTTTAGAACAATGGGCTTTTTACCTAATTTCTTTATTTGAGTATAGCCTCCCGTAATAAAGTTGGGCATCCACACTATTTTACTATTGCCGTTAGAAAAGTTTAAATAGCCGACCAGTCTATTGCTCCTGAACATTAGGTATGTAAACCCTCCGGTCGCAAGATTATAATATTTGGCAACATTCTCTCCAATTTGAAATAGAGCAACATTGGGGGTGACGTAATAAACGGGAATATGCAGAAACGTTATTGAATTGAGATCGGTTTCATTAGCGAGATTGTATTTACTCATGTATTCCCTGGACATCTTGCCTGTTTTGATGCACTGTAAAAGGGCGAGCCTGGCCTCAGGCAATCTTTGTCGAGCCTCCCTTAGGTGGCACAGATATATGGGGTGCGATTGATTTCCGGGATCTACAATCTCCGAAACCATGTAGGGTCTTAAGGCCTGCACTACCGTTTCATCTCTCTTGTAGTTGTTAGGGAAGGTATTGTTAAACGAGAGCTCGGTTTTTCTTGTGATGATTGTATCAAGCTTATTTCCGCTCCCCTTGATGGTATCGATACGAATATTCTCCTGTCCGGTTTTTCCGGTCTGGCCATGGCCATAGGCAGCGAACAACAGGAATACGGCGATGAGTGCTATCTTTTTCATATTAATAGTCTGTAATGGTTTTGGAACGGATAAAATAATTGGCCGTAGCCAGGTTGATATTGCCCCTGTAGGTTACGGTATTGGTTAAGGTTTCTACTATTCTCGAATAATTTGAGTCCACCCCATAAGGATATGCACCACTACATTTTTTTGTAAATAAAGACTCAAGAGCTTGTATAGTCCTTTCCATTCTGAGAGTTTAAGACTTATAAAACACTAAATTTACTATATATAAATGAAATTATTGGTTTGTGCTTAACTACGTTGATTGGAGTTTCTTTGTCTGCATTAGGCCCTCCTAATTTTGAGGTTAATCTCTGCCATTTTAAGTAAGTATTGTAACCACGACAACGGAAAACTATTGTCGGTTTGGTTTTCAGATACCGACTAGTTTATCCAGTTCTGAGAAACAGAAATGGCCTCTCTGTAACAGAAAGGCCATCTGAAGGAGTATTTCACCTTCCCGGTGGTCTCGACGGGAATCGAACCCATATCTAAAGTTTAGGAAACTTCTATTCTATCCGTTGAACTACGAAACCATGCCCGTTTCAAACATATATGTTTGACAGGAGGCGCAAATATAACAATAAAACACTTTGTTTAAATAAGAGATTAAACAATTTTGCAGGTAGTAAATTTTATCACAAACCACTGATGACGATTTATTTGTGCTCTATTTATTCTTCATGCTTCTTTTAACAAAGCATTTTCATACACTTCTCCCTGCTGCTGTAGTTCAGCTATTTTACTTTCGCACATCTCCCTAACTAGCGTTAAAAAAGCCGAAACGCGATCGTAAAGCAACTCGGCATCTTGTTTATCTACGGAGAAACTATCTTTATAACGAGCCTGGGAATAACTTTTAATCAGCATATCGAAAAGCCTGTCGTCACTTACGTTGCCAGTAACAAACAACCCGTACGGTTTCTCCGAAAAACAAAGGCTCAGACGAAGCAACCGATGTAAATTATGCATTTCTAAACGATAACCAATATGCACCCGGATCAAAGCAATACATGCTTGTTCCATCGCCTGATGCAGCATAAACACGCAAACCTTATGTTGATCTTTTAACAAACATTGTACAGCTCCGTGCAAAAAGCCTTCGGCCAGAGGTAAACGGTGATTAAAATGCTTCTGTGCGCCCTCGGCCGCGTTCAAAGGAATAAAAGATATTTCAAAGTCAAATTCCGGTAAGCCATT
Organism: Pedobacter nyackensis; assembly: GCF_900176505.1. Classification (GTDB taxonomy): domain Bacteria; phylum Bacteroidota; class Bacteroidia; order Sphingobacteriales; family Sphingobacteriaceae; genus Pedobacter; species Pedobacter nyackensis. Next base: position 690,032 of record NZ_FWYB01000002.1, read on the forward strand.
CTGACTATAGAGCAATTCCCCGCTTGTGTATACACCGATAAAAAACCGGCTGTTGGCTTTAATAGCTTCTTCAATCGATGCTTTGCTATGGCACAGAATAGTAACTGTACCTTGCTTATAATGCGCATTGGCATAATCCTGCACCTCATGGTCGATACGACTTTGACTTTCAGTAACCATAAGCAAAGCATAGTGTCCACTTTGAACTAGCGATCCGCCAGTAAAACAACCATTAATTTCAGCTGATGAAAAACGCCGGCTAAAACATATGATCTGCAAAGGATCAAACTTTTTTGCAAGTGACAGAATAAGCTCTTTAAAATGTACTTCATTTAACGGCTTAGGTACGCTGTTTCTTTTCATAATTTTTGATTTTAGTTGAGTTCAAATGTTCGAAAAGAACTGGCCGTAAAGAACCACAGGCAGTTGTATCTAACAACCTTACAATTGTTGTTTACTATGATTGCTTTTAATTATATTTGCTCATATGGAAACTACAGCTAAAACCAACAAAGTGCATATTGGCAGAAAAATTAGTCGCATTCGTGAAATACGAGGGATTAAACAAGACGCATTGGCTACAGAATTAGGTGTAAGTCAACAGGCGATCTCAAAAATTGAACAAAGCGAAGAAGTTGAAGATTCTACACTGGAGAAAATTGCTGCTGTTTTAGGAGTAACAATAGACAGCATAAAAAATTTCAGTGAAGAAGGCATTGTAAATTATTTTAACACCTTTAATGACACAAGTGTTAATCAAGGATCAATTGGCTCCTACAATGTTTGCAACTTCAATCCTTTAGAAAAAGTCATCGAACTTTATAACGAAAAAGTAGAACTTCTGGAACGCTTACTCCAAAGCGAACGTGAAAAAATTGAGCTCCTTAAAGGAAAATCTTAACGAAACCATCTTCTGCTTTCTGTCTGACAAACAATCTCTCCTATTAAAACATCCCGAACACTAGAATATACGGCTCCATTTTAGGACCATCCCGTACTGCAAGTCCATAGTGAGTCCATGGTCAGTCCATATCAGGTCCATGTTTTGCCATAAAAACTTGGATATGATATAAAAGTAACTTACATTGTATATGAAATTATATCTAGCCGTTCCCGAACCGTTCTTAATTAACCTCTTAATCCTTTCTTATTATGGCCACATTTGATGGTAAATTTATCCGGGGAGCCGCTGGAGATCTCATATTCAAAAAAAATGGGAAGAAACAAGTTGTACAAGGCAAATCTAAAAAGGCCAAAATAGACATGACCCAGGCCACCTTTGATGCCGCGTTTGTTTTTGGGCGGGCGAGTACGCTGGCTTCTTACATTAGAGGCAATATAGAAAAAATAGTACGCTATTACGATGGGGGTATGATATCACGCTTTACAGGCGAATGCAATCAGATCCTTCAAAAAGCTACTACTGGAAAGGACAACGAATTCGACTTCAGCCAGGATTACTTCAGCCGCCTTAACGGCTTTGAATTTAACGACGTTTCACTGGTAAAAAGCTGCCTTTTTGCCCAACCTGTCGTAAGTTTGACCGAACAAACTGCGACTATTGATTTTCCGGAAATGCAGATTCCGAAGGATATTAAGTTTCCGTCTAGTGCCACATACTGTGTTGTTGCCTTTAGTGTAACTTTATTTGACCTGAAAAACGACCAATATAAAAGCCAGGAAGTGCAATCATTTGAAATTGAGCTTAAAAACCACCCATTTACATTCCCTGCACAACAATTAAATTTTGAAGGCGCACCCGGCGCCCTCTGCGTTATTGCCCTGGGCTTATATTATTTTGAAAAAACTTTCGCGGGAAAAGCTATGATCAACAACAAGGATTTAAGCCCATCTGCCATCCTAAAAGCAGCCTTTTGCCCAGGAGAAATTGACATTCAGAACAAATGGCGCGAAATGATCTTTAAAGAAAAGAAGACACGAAAGTTAAAGAAGCCTAAAAAGCAAAGTGATCAGACTACCTGATCACACTGCCGTTATTATGTTGAGCTATTGGCGCCACAAAAGCCAGCTTACCGTCTGCATCCTCCGACATCAGGATCATGCCCTGCGACACAATGCCTTTAATCTCACGAGGAGCAAGATTAACGATTAAGCTTACCTGTTGTCCGATTACCTCTTCAGGCTTATAATACTCTGCTATACCCGACACAACCGTACGCTGATCTATTCCTGTATCCAGGGTCAATTTTAATAGCTTCTTAGTCTTTTCCACCTTTTCCGCAGCAATGATGGTCGCTACACGAATATCAACCGCTGTAAACTGCTCAAATTGAATATTCTCTTTCGCAGACCCTACAATCGCTACAGAAGCCGAATTACTAGCTTTGCTTAAGTTCAGTTTATCAATTTGCGCCTGTACTTCTTCATCTTCGATTTTATCGAACAATAATACTGGCTCATTCAACTGATGCCCACGATGCAGCAAATTAACCGCACCAGCGTCTTCCCACTGATGTCCGCCATAGTTCAGCATCTTCATCAACTTATCCGCTGTAAATGGCAGGAATGGCTCAATTAGGACCTCTATGTTGGCAGCAATCTGCAAACTGATATTTAAAATGGTACGTACGCGATCTTCATCTGTTTTAATAACCTTCCAGGGCTCTGTATCAGCCAGGTATTTATTTCCTAAGCGAGCAACATTCATCACCTCACCCAAAGCCTCTCTAAAACGATAGTTTTCAATAGAAGCCGCAATTTTTGAAGGATATGCAGCCAACTCATCAATCACTTGCTGATCCTCAGGCTTAATTTCCATACACATAGGCACCTTACCATTAAAGTACTTATGGGTCAATACCATTACCCTGTTTATGAAGTTACCAAGGATAGCAACCAATTCATTGTTATTTCTTGCCTGAAAATCTTTCCAGGTAAAATCATTATCCTTAGTTTCAGGAGCCGTTGCCGTCAATACATAACGTAACACATCCTGCTTATCCTTAAACTCTACCAGGTACTCATTTAACCAAACCGCCCAGTTTTTAGAAGTCGAGATCTTTTGACCTTCCAGATTCAGGAATTCATTAGCAGGCACATTATCCGCAAGGATATAGTCACCATGAGCCATCAACATCGCCGGGAATATGATGCAATGGAAAACGATATTGTCTTTTCCAATGAAATGCACCAGCTTCGTTTCTTCATCTTTCCAGTAATCTTCCCAGTTTCCACCCTCTAGTTCATTCTGATTGATGTAATACTCTTCAGCTACAGGATTCCAAACGCCCAAACGCGCATATTCAAAAAGTTCCTTAGTTGCCGAGATATAACCAATTGGCGCATCGAACCAAACATAAAGCACTTTACCCTCCGCATCCTTCACCGGCACTTTAACGCCCCAGTCCAGGTCGCGCGTCATGGCGCGAGGCTGTAAGCCTGCATTTAACCACGACTGGCATTGTCCAAAAACATTTGGTTTCCATTCCTTGTGGCTGTCAATATATGTTCTTAATCGATCTTCGTATTTATCTAAAGGCAAAAACCAGTTCTTCGTTTCTTTCCTTACCGGAGGTTCGCCGGATAATGTAGACTTAGGGTTGATCAGGTCAGTAGCATTTAATGTACTGCCGCAGCTTTCACACTGATCACCGTAAGCGTTTTCATTTCCGCATTTCGGACAAGTTCCGGTAATGTAACGATCGGCCAAAAAAGTTTGAGCCTTTTCATCATAATACTGCTCGGTAACTTCTTCTGTAAAAACACCTTTTTCGTATAAGGTTTCAAAAAAATCAGAAGCCGTTTGGTGATGTGTCAGAGATGATGTCCTGTGATAAATGTCAAAAGAAACACCAAATTCTTTAAAAGAATCACCGATAATTTTGTGGTATTTATCAACAACAACCTGAGGTGACACACCTTCTTTTTTAGCTTTTAACGTAATCGGAACACCGTTTTCGTCAGAGCCGCAAATAAATTTAACATCTCTATTATTAGAGCGCAGGTACCTTACATAAGTATCCGCAGGCAAATAAACACCTGCCAAATGTCCTATGTGTACCGGTCCGTTTGTATAGGGCAATGCCGCTGTAACGGTATATCTTTTTATTTTACTGTTATCCAAAACTATTTTTATTATTTTGGCAAAGATAAGTGTTTTTACCTATGATTAAACAGCCAGCATACTTAAAAAAGGGCGACAAAATTGCAATCGTTTGTCCGGCAAAGAAATTACCCGGCGACATTGATACTGCCATTGCTATTCTCGAAAGCTGGGGCCTGCAGGTTGTAATCGGCAAAACTGTTACCGCTGCGCATCACCAATTTGCCGGCAGCGATGCTTTAAGGACATCAGACCTTCAAACTTTCCTCGACGACTCCGAAATTAAGGCCATTATTGCAGGAAGAGGAGGTTACGGTACCCTCAGGATAATTGATGAGTTAGATTTTACAAAATTCAAGAAAACACCCAAATGGATTATCGGGTTTAGTGACATTACCGTTTTGCTTTCTCATTTGCTGGCCGAACTTAACACTCAGAGCATTCATGCACAAATGCCTTACACATTTCATTCTGCGAGTCCTCAATCATTAGAATCACTAAGAAAAGTACTATTCGGAGAAGAGGTTAAATATGATTATACCAGCACGTTTCCTTGCAAACCAGGAATCGCTGAAGGCACATTGATTGGGGGTAACCTAACACTTATGGTGATGCTACAAGGTTCCGCTTCAGAGATTGATTTTACAGATAAGATTTTATTCCTTGAAGATGTTGGTGAGCGCGAATATTCAATAGACAGAATGATGCGCATGTTGAAACGCAGTGGCAAGTTGGCTAAGTTAAAAGGACTGGTAGTAGGAGCCTTTAATGAAATCACTCCAGAGACTATTTCTTTTGGCGCGAGTCCCGAGCAGGTAATCTGGGATATTGTAAAGGAATATGACTATCCGGTTTGTTTTAACTTCCCTGTGGGGCATATTGACGACAATAGAGCAATGGTAATAGGGAAGGTAGTAAAGCTATCTATCGGGAATCACAGCACTATTCGATTGACCCAATAAAAAAGGCTGTAGCTAAAATGATTAGTACAACCTTGCTCGCGAAATATGTTATTTCCGATCAGGGACCTATTACCAGAATTTCCTGGCAAAATATCTTCACACTTATAAAAACATACGGTGCGAAGAAAAGATCCTGAATATAAGATATCATAATTACAACAGGCATTCAAATTAAAAAGGGCGCCTCATAGACTCTTTGTTCTATTTAAGGCGCCCTATAAATTATCGTTCCTAATGATTAAAGAATCAAATTATAAATTAACATTAATCACCACCTTCTGATTTTGAGGATCATTTTTTGATCCGATAGTTAAAACTGTCCCATCAGCCTTAACTGCACTTACCAAAGTTAAAGTTGCAGTAGCTGTAGTAGCCGGAGCAACAATACTTCCTGCGGTTGGTATAGAAGCGGCAACGGTAAAAGCTTCTCTGTTCAGAACTACTGTTGCACTTGGTATATTAATAGCTCCGGTCACTTTATAAGTAATTGTTACCTGTTGCTGTATAGCCGTTTTTACAAGGAACGAAATGTTGGCTGCTGTTCCTTGTTTAACACTTACAGCAGCAGTGCTACTTAGTGCTACATACGGAGGTAAACTATTACTAAAATCATAATTATCTCCTGGCCCTTTTTTTTCACATGCCTGTAGTAAAAAAACGGCAGTTATCGATAGTAAAACTATTATCTTTTTCATATTCATATTATAAATCAAACCACATTTTTTCATTGTACTTAATTGTCGTTTTTGGCGCATTAGGATTTCTGGAGATCTCATTTAATATAGGATACTCATATCTCCTAAAGATCGGTCCAGCAGGAGCACCAAGTGGCAATGTTAGCACAGGCACTTCACTTCCGTCAACCCCCGACCTTCTCCACTGAGTAAATGCATCTAAGCCTCTATCCATTTTGTCAACCCATTGCTGAGCATGGATAGCCCTAATAGCTTCAGCCTGTGAACTAAAAACACCAACCGGGTATTGATTTGAAAAATTAGTCGATGATGTCGCATCAACCCCAAAAAATAAGCACGATGCTTGTAGCGCATTTTTGTATAGCTGGCTTGCTTTGGCTAAATCAACTGCAACACCTAATCCTCTTGCATAAACCTCAGCTTCATTAAACAACTGCTCCTGATAAGTGAACATTACCTCTGGCGCTGTAGGAGAATGAAGGGATTTGGCTATCCTCGGATTTAAAGCATCCACACCATCATCACCAGGCACAACCCCTACATACTTTGTAGCTGTAGCCGGCTTATCAAAGAATTTCGGCAATCTTGGATCAGCAACTGCAAGCGCTGGTGTTGGGTCCATAATATCCGTAACAGGTTTTGTCGCAAAGAAAAAGTTATTCCCGTTGTTATACTGTAAACCAATCGCATATTTAGGATTTCGTTTATTTGCAATATCCTGGTACGCAATCAAGGCATTATCAGCTGCCGAACTCACTAAACTTGTAGTCCCTGCTGAAAAAATCGCCCCAACAGCAGCTGCTTTTGTAGGATCTTTATCTACCATGGTAAGTAATGAACGCAACTTAAGCGATTTTGCCAGTTTTTTCCACTTAGCAATATCTCCTTTATAAAACAAGTCGTACCCGTCAGCGTTTGCTCCGATTTTCAAAGGGCTAGCCTCATCAAATTGGGCCAGCGCTTCATCAAGAATAGATATTGTTCCTTCAAGCACCGTTTTTTGATCATCAAACTTTGGATAAATAATGTCAGGATTCCATGCTTCTGTAAAAGGAACATCACCAAAAGTAGTAGTGATATCGTAAACAACCATCGCTAGGAGCACTTTACATTGTGCTGCAGCATTATTATTAACCGGGCTTGCTGCTTCAGACAATTTAATAGCCTGTTTAAGATTAGCTCCGGCTCTTACATAAAGTGAAACCCAGGTGTTATTTAAAAAATTTGCAGAAAATGTATAAGTATCTGCACTAGGATCGCCTCCAGACCATCCTGTAGGATTATTACCTCCTCCGCCCAAACTTTGACTAGCGAGTCCAACAGGGATGTATAAATCTCCGCTAGACCTCAGGTTTATATAGGCGACTGATGCATAAGAAAATAATAATTTAGGATCTACAGCGGTAGCTGTATTGGGACTCTTATTAATGTCCAGATATTTTTTGCAAGATGATAGTGTTAACAATAAAGTTAATACACTAAACGTATATATAATTTTTTTCATTTCTATTAAATCTTAAGTCTTATGTTAAAACCAAGGGTTCTTGTAGATGGTATTGAATTAAACTCAACACCTTCAGCTACACTTTCAGTTCCAAAAAAGTTTGCTTCCGGATCAATATGTGGAACATTATCATGGATGATCCATAAATTTCTACCTTCAAGTCCTATTTCTGCAGCCTTTATGAATTTCGCCCCACCTTTAAAAAGTTTCGATGGCAACAGGTAGGACAATCTAACTTCTCGAAGTTTTACGTAAGAAGCATCAAAGATATTTGCTTCTGTATTTGTAGTTGAATATTGAGCCCAATATTCCTGCATACTTGTAACAGGGATCGTGTTAGGAATAAATGTAGCACCTGAAGCAACAACCCCTTTGTCGATAAATATATTACCTCTGTTTAGTAAAGTTTCCTTCGCAAGACCATTCGTTCTCAGTGTAGAAACAGAGTTAGAGAATATTACACCACCTTTTCTCATATCAACCAAGAAACTAAGAGATGCTCCTTTGTAAGAAAAAGTATTATTAATACCACCTAGCCAATCAGGGCTCATGTTACCCAATCTCTTGTCACTAGCTGTTTTTCTTAATCCGTTAGCAGCATCAATAACTATATTTCCTGCATCATCTCTCAGCCAGGCAACACCATAGATACCAAATGACTTACCAGATTCAGCTTTGATTGACAGTCCGCTCCAGCCGCTAGCCAGTGAATAAGACGTTAGTTCTTTAGGCAACTCAACTGTTTGTACATTTTTAGAGAAATTGATGTCCATGTTCCAGGTAAAATCAGACACTTTAACCGGGACTAAACCTAGAGTAACCTCAACCCCATGATTTTTAACTGAACCTGCATTTCTTAGTGCAGTCGAATATCCTGTCGATTGTGGAAGTGGTAAGCTTACTATCTGATCTGAAGTATTCGTATTGTAGTAAGTCACATCTAGATTTACACGGCTATTTAAGAACCTTAATTCAGTACCAATCTCAAACGAAGCTTGGTTTTGCGGTTTTAGATTTAAGTTCGGGATAGCTGAAGGACTACTGAATGCCAAGACACCATTAAATGGAAAAGTTGAACCATAGCCATACTGCGCAAATGCAGCACTAATTGGACTATAAGTAAATGCACCTTGATAAGGCTCAGTATCACTACCTACGTTTGCATAACTGGCTCTTAATTTACCATAGTTAAACCAAGAGGTTTTAGGCAAAACTTCACTGAAAACGAAACTTGAACTCACCGAAGGATAAAAATACGATTGATTTTGAACAGGTAATGTCGAAGACCAATCATTTCTTCCTGTAACGTTTAAGAATAAAAAGTCTTTGTATGAAAGTCCTATGTCACCATAAACGCCTTGAATTCTTCTTTTATTAGAAGTATTGGTCGTAACCACACTCCCTGCATTTGAATAATTGTACAACTCATCAATCGTCAATTGCTGAGCATCAGTAAGATCTCTGCGATAAAACGATTCAAAAACGTTGTAACCAGCAATCACCTTTAAATCAAGATCACTAGTTAGCTTTTGCTCAGCTGTGACAATCAAATCGTTATTTATAATCCTGTTATAAATGTTTGCTGCATAAAAATCACCAGTTAATGACCCAATTGTCCCTTGTCTGGTCACTCCCTTTCTATACTCATTGTAAAAATCCGTACCTAAGTTGTTAGAGATGGTTAGCCATTCAAGCGGTTTATATGTAACAATTGCATTTCCAAAAAAGCGATCGACAACGTTAGAGAAATTGTTGTTATTCACTACCCAAAATGGATTATTACCAGTTCTGGTTGGTGTTAGAGCAATCTGTTGCTTAGTAACAGGATCAACGTAATTATCTCTTAATAAATTTACGTCAATTGTTCTAGGCAAGCCAAAAACGATAGACTGCAATACACTTGGATTGTTTGAACTCTGTACCGGACGGCCATCCGCTGCTGTGCGCGTATAGTTTGCGCTCGTCCTAATATCTAAACCTTTGAAAATATTTCGGCCAGAATTTAAGCTCAACGAATTCTTTCTAAGCTTCTCATTTGGAACGATCCCGTCTTGAGTAGTATTTGTAAATCCGAAACGATAATCGCCAGAATCACCCCCACCTTCAAATGAAACTGAATTAATATATGTTTTACCTGTTTCATAGAAATCCTTAACATTATCCGGATAAGCTTGTAAAGTTATATTCCGACCAAGGTAATCAGTATATGTTCGGTCCTGAACCTCACTGATCTTAGGGCCCCAACCATTCACGCTTGGGCTATTCTGAGTCGGATTTGCACTATTATAAGCTCCTTGAACTCCCTGAGCATATTCATTTTGAAATTCAGGAAGCTTTAGCACATTGTCAAAACGTGTAGAAGAATTGAAAGATACCGAAGCCTGTCCTTTCTTCCCTTTTTTAGTCGTGATAACAATCGCGCCATTTTTTGCTCTTGCACCATACAACGCTGTAGCAGATGCTCCCTTCAGGACGGTAATGCTTTCGATGTCATCTGAATTTAAATCCCCAGCTCTATTACCATAATCAGAACCTGCACTTCCCTGAGGAACACTACTGGTTGTAATGGTATTAATCTGCTGAGAACTGTTATCTACAGGTAATCCATCAATTACAAATATTGGCTGATTGGATGTTCCTGTTGAGTTAAACGAAGACGCCCCTCTAATGATAATTTTGGAAGAACCACCTACAGTCCCTGACTGAGACGTAACTCTAACACCTGAAACTTTACCCGCAAGGGAATTGATTACATTAGTTTCTCTGGCCTTAGTCAATTCATCACCCTTTATCGTAGTAACAGCGTACCCAAGAGATTTGGCAGTTCTTGTTATACCCATTGCAGTTACAACAACTTCGCCCAGTTGCCTCGCATCTGTAGCTAAAGCCACATTTAATACATTTGATGAACCAATCGATACTATCTGGGTAAGATAGCCTATTGAAGAGACTTCAATTGAAGCTTGTCCCGATGCAATCTTAAGAGCGTATTTACCATTTGCATCTGTTGAGGTACCATTCTGAGTACCCACGATTTTTACAGAAACCCCAGGAAGCGGAAGACCGTCTTCCTTTCCCGTAACTGTACCAGTAATTGTTCGATCTTGCGCCATCGCAGCTCCTGCGATAAACACCAAAATGAACAAACTTTGTAAAAGTTTTTTCATAAGAAATTAAAATTTAGGTTAGTTAATAATGGTCTAATATAGAGATATTGATATGCTTGCATAGCTTAAAAAGAGCTAGATGTTAATTTATGACTATTCAATGACTTAATATACAAACACCATAAGCTACAAAAAGGTTTTAAAACAAAATATTATATTGAATATCGAGCGATATTTAACATTTAATTACAATAAGCCCCTGACACAACTCATGTAACAAAACTTTTAACATTAATTAACACTTCTTATAGACTATTATTATAACATCATTTTTTTTTACAAAAAAAAACCAGTAAGGCCCTAGGCTTACATATTAATCTGCAAAGTCACAGGCTGCCCCCCAACCTTAAAGCAAAAAATAACCTTATTCGCAAGATCAATGGAATACTAGACTTTACATTCATCTATGAAGAGTTCGTGCACAAGTATTGCGGCTAATGCCTTAAATTGTACAGTTGGCCTCATTGTCATTTGAACAGCTCCAATTTTTGTGCAGATTCCGATCCGGAGTTACTCGGTGATTGCAATGCATAATGGGACAATAAAAAAAGGGTGTTCATACTTTTTGGACACCCTTCATCATTATATCTTTTGATCTTAAAATCTATTGAACATCCCATCCAACACGCCTCAACATCGACGTGTTTTTAGGCGCATTCGAGTTGTACCTCTGCTCCCCTGAAGGATAAAGCAATGTCCTTGGTAAAGCACCACCCAGTGAACTTCCAGCTGGAGCTGTTAACACAGGCAACCCTGTTCTTCTCCAGTCAGTCCAAACCTCCGGATTAAGAAACAATGCAAAATATTTCTGCGTCATGATGTCGTTTAATGTAATAGTCACAGCAGTTTTAGCTACGATTGGTGCATATGAAGCACTATTTACTGTCCTTGTTAGATTAGCTACAACTCCCGCATTATAAGCCGCCGCAGCAGCGATTCTATCCTGCCCTGGTTTTTGAAAGTGAGCCTCAGCCTCAATAAATTTAAGCTCATCATAACTCATTAAAACAACAGGAGAGTTAGAGCTTCCATAAAGAGGCCCTAAAAAGATATCCGGTCCATCTACAGTTTGATAAGCCTCCAACCTGGGATCAGCTGCGGCCGCAAGTTTATCATAAATAGTACCAACAAAAGCAATGTCACCACGTTGTTCGTTAAATTGGGCCCATGGATTTTGCGTCCCCACACTTGTACCCGAAAAATTAATAGCGGCCATTTCTCCTGGCTGAAAGCCTAATGCAGCTTCAGCAATAGCTTTAGCATAGTTTGTATTGTCCTTTTTTGCCTGGTGCAAATAAAATTTAGCCCTTAACGAATGAGCAAACCTGCTCCAACGCTGAAGATTACCCCCAAAAAGCATGTCATCTCCTTTATCCCCAGGCTGAAATGGACTACCGTCGTCAGTACTTAAGGTAGTGATGGCAGTTGCCAATAAATTATCAAGAGTGGCATAAATACTTGCTTGACTATCGTATTTTGGTTGCAAATTTGCCTTACCTAAAAAAGCCTCAGTATATGGAACATCGCCCCATAAATCTGTAGCTAAGCCCAAATTATACGCCATTAAGATCTGTCCAACAGCAGCATAATGCTTTTGATTTTTCGTTTCTGCAACTTTAATTAACGAATTTGCATTACTCATTATACTAGGATACAAACCGGCAGTCCACATATTGTCCACGTCATCAGCAGACACCTCATAATTATTTGCCAAAAGAGATTGATTTGCAGACCCCGTTACCTGTTGCATAAAATTTGCTGTAAACCTTGATGCATCTCCCCCAACAAGATAGCCTGTAGATTGAATCACTCCAGCTAACAAATTTGATGGAACCGGATCTTTTAACTGAGATGGGTCATCGTTAATCCCATCATAAAAATAACTCTTTTTACAAGAAGAAACGACCAATACCGCTAACAGCAGTACAAGTATTTGGTTTCTCTTAATTCTATTTATAAATATTCGTTTCATGTCCTTAATGTTTTAGATAGATTAAAATTTAAATCTAAGATTCAAACCATAACTTGCTGTGCCTGGACTATTAAAATAGTCAATACCCTGCGCACTTGTAGAACCGGTTAAGCTAGTCTCGGGGTCGATGCCGTGGTAAGGTGTCCAAATAATAATATTCCTTGCGAACAAACCAGCGGTCAACCCTTTAACAAAAGGATTTTTCATGTTTCCGAAGACATTTTTGAAATCATAAGACAACGCGACTTCTCTTAATTTAATGTAAGATCCGTCTTCAACAAAAGCTTCATTTAAATTACCAAAACCACCACCATTACCAGTATACCAAGCCTCATCTAAAAGCACCCCAACTGAGTTTACACCTCCAGGTCCAGGCGCTTCAACACCGGGGGAGGTAAAGTGAACCAGATCACCATTCGCATTTAAATGCCCTAGCACTCCAGGAAACACCGTCGTTGTATTTCTATTGTTAGTTAAATCAGAAGTACCTATCGCGGCAAGCGAACCACGTGTTCCATTCCAGATATCACCCTTAAATTTCCAATCTAGCAATGTATATAATGACAGGTTCTTGTAAGTAAATGTATTCCCCAAACCCATTAAAAATTTAGGATTAGGATTTCCTATTTCTTTTTGAACGCCCGTATTTACAACCGGATATCCTCCACCATCTGCTATTGCATTATCATCTATAACAATATTTCCCGCATCATCCCTGGTATATCCATATCCATAAATAATCCCCGTTGGCATATTCGGAACCTGAGCGATTACCGTACCCGTAAACCCATTCAAAGTAATCTGCTGAACCCCATCAGCTAATGAAAGGACTTTACTCCTTGTCATACTAAAGTTCAGAAAAGCAGACCATTCGAAATCTGTATTCTTTATAGGCGTACCGGTAACCTGAATCTCTAAACCTCTATTTCTAACAGAACCAGAATTCAAAGTTATAAACTGATAACCTGTAGCTCCGGAAATAGGAGCTTCCAAAATCAGATCTTTACCCTTACTATAATATCCGGTAATATCAATTCCCAAACGATTTTGAAAAAATTGCAATTGTGCTCCAATCTCATAAGCCGTAGTTTTTTCTGGTTTCAAATCTGGATTTCCAAGCACATTGAATAAACCATAGCCCGCCACACCATCACTTGGGAAGGAAATACCACTGGTATAACCATCAGGGAAGGTAGTTGGTGCATAAAAAGTTCTTGTCTTAAACTCTTCTGCATCCTTACCTACCTGAGCTATAGATGCACGAATTTTAGCAAAACTCAAAACATCCCCTCCTTTTAGCCCATCAAGCTCCGAAAGCACAAAGCTTACATTAGCAGAAGGATAAAAGAAGGAATTACTTCCCTTAGGCAAAGTTGAGGTCCAGTCATTTCTTCCAGTCGTTTCAAAATACAACATTGATTTATAAGATAAATTCAACGTATAATAAAGACCCGATTTTCTGTATGGGGTAATAAAGTTTGCAGATTTTACAGCACTTGCATTATAGATGTTATCAAAACCAGGAGCAGTAAGATTATCCCCTTGTGTATACAATTCATCCATTTTTCTGCCATATAAGTTACCACCTACCTTTCCATCAAACCTAAGGTTCTCTGAAATATCCTTACTGTATCCAATGATTAAATCCGTATTTAAACTTCTATAAGTATAGCGATCATCGAAAATTCGTCCATCAGGGAATGCACCCGATTGAATCTCATAATACTGATGTCTGTTATCCTGGTAAGTATCCATACCGGCGCGATACATCGCTGTAAAACCTTGGCCAATATCATAATCGGCTTGAATATTAGCCAATAAACGACCTAGATTTGTAGAGTAAGGATTTTTATTAATTGTCCAGTATGGGTTATCATAAACTGCATTCCGATAAGAACGAACCAATCCATCAGATAATAAAAATGCTTTTGGATCATCCGCCTTACTGGCACCATTCGAGTTATCAAATGAAATAGGTGTTCTGGTTAAGCCAAGCATAATACCGGAAACATTACTTCCTTGTTGAGGCATATTTCCATCACTGGCGATATAATTTACATTACTGGAGATCTTTAATTTTTCAGAAATTTTTAAATCCCCTGCAAAAGAAACCGAAGTACGCTGAAAATTTTGCAATGGAACAATTGAATTAGAATAAGCATTACTCACAGCAGCTCTATATGTTGCGATCTCATTACCGCCGCTTATTGCAACAGAATTTGTGAAAGTGGAACCCGTTCTAAAAAAGGTGCCTAAGTTATCATAAGGAACAAACGGAATTTTAGCAGAAGGGTCTGTTTTTAAAACAACATCCCCGTGAGAATCAAACTCATTAGGAATTCCATTCCAGGATACGTCATTTACATGTGGCCCCCAAGAATAACGATTGGATGAAGTAAAGGGAGAAAGAACACCACCAGAGCCCTTAACCCACTGATTTTGGAGGCCAGGATAACGATTTATCGCATCAAAGGATACTCCGGTATTAAAATCCACCTGAATTTTCCCTGCTTTACCTCTCTTAGTTGTAATTACAATAGCCCCATTTGCAGCTTCGATACCGTAAATTGCCGCAGCTGCAGGCCCCTTTAAAACTGTTATACTTTCGATATCATTAGGATCAATATCTGCCCCTCTATTCGAATTGGTAGCTCCTGCCAGCAAGTTATTCTCAGCATCCGAAGGATCTCCAGAATAATTTTGGGCATTATTAATTGGATTCCCATCTACCACAAATAAAGGCTGATTGTTCCCCGTTAAAGTATTTGACCCCCTTAATTGAATATAAGTAGAGGCTCCAGGGGTACCTGATGAAGAGGTGATCTGTACACCTGCAATCTTACCGGATAGTGATTTTAAGACATCTCCCTGATCAGTTTTTGTCAAATCATCCCCTTTAACACTTTGAGCAGAATAACCGAGCGCTCTAACCTCCCGCTTAATACCAAGCGCAGTAACCACAACCTCTCCCAATTGCTTCGCGTCAGTAACCATCGTCGCATTAACAATATTTGACGAGCCTACAGCGACTACCTGTCGCACATAACCAAGAGAAGAAAATTCGATTGAAGCTTGCCCTGACGCAACCTTAATGGCATACTTACCATTTGCATCTGTTGATGTACCTATAGAGGTCCCAACAATTTTTCCAGAAACACCTGGAATTGGAAGTCCATCATCTTTTCCTGTAACCGTACCAGTAATTGTCCGATCCTGTGCCATTGCAGCTCCAGCAACAAGCACCAAAATGAACAAACTTTGTATAAGTTTTTTCATGATAAATTAAAATTTAAGTTAATAAGCACTCAAACCATTTATCTTAATTCAAAACATCATTCGGGGGACTACCTTAATTCTAGACTTAATTGGTATATAAAAGAAGCGAAAACACGTGTAATAAAAACTACTTAAAGAACAATGATTCTTATAAGATACTTCCACAGAGAACGCTTTTCAGAGATTAATTCACTAAGAAAACAGCGTTCGCAAACATTTGTTTTCCATTTTCCCAAAAAGAACGAAAAAGTACGCTGGCACCAAAATAAACAACTACGCCTTTTCCTTCAGGTTGCACACCAAAAAGCATCCCGTTACCTAGCTTTTTAAGCGCCCCCTCACCGGCAATTCCAGCTACATAACTGCCCGATTTCAGAATACCAGTGTTCCAGCCCCGATTAAGAAACTCATACAGCCTGTCGTCCGTTTTTAAAGTATAATAATAATTACCCAGCCCGGCCGAGATCGGATGGCTCCGGTCAAGTTCAACCTTCAAGATAGCACCAGGAATTGCATTGGATAAATTAGCTTGTTTTCTGTCCTGGTATTTTAATACAGAATTCGCCGCAAGCTCATCCTTAAAATATTCTTTCTTTTGAATATCAAACGGTTTTTTACCGATAACACTTAATATCGCGTCTTCTATCAGAATCAACTTCCCGCCAATCTTTATCCAATCCTGTATTTTTTCATTCAAATTCTCTCCATACGATCCATCCGGAAGAATCAACGTATTTACCTTATTAATATCAAGGTTATTAATATCATCAACCCCTATTGTCGTTACAGGATAACCCAATTCTTGCTCAAAGAAATGCCAAACCTCCCCCATACTTTGTGCCGAAACATCCGGCCCGGCAACAACCGCCACCTTTGGCACAGTCAAAGCAGGGTAAACTGACGATCCAAAATCCTTGCCCTTATCTACAAAACCACCCGTTACAGGGTAAAACAAAGTCTTCCATTGCTTTTCTATATCAGCAATTTTGGTCGACAAAGCTTTCACCGTACGTTCATTCTCAACTCTGTATACCAGCAATGTCCCTACCGGGTAAGCCCTTCCTCCAGCTGAAAACCCTTCCTCAGCAACCCGAACCTTTATCCCGGCATTCTGCAACGCGATCAGCACCTTTGCATCGTCAATAGAATTCCAGGGCAAAAGCCATGCATAAGGATTTTGCCCATTGCCCGGTACCCCTGGCTCTTCAACAGACAGGTACTTACCTTTTATGGATTCTTTAACCGCATAAGCATTTAATCCATAAGCATAAGGCAGGGCCCATGCAGTGATGTCATAGGTATTTGAATCTTTAACGCTGGTTTGTGGCTCAAAGAGCACATTTGCCAATACCGCTGCAGGTTGTGCCAGATTTACAATCAAATCATTCCTTTCTATTTTAAAGCCATCCGTTTTCCCGGTTTCATAATTAAAACCCGTCATCGACTGCGTTCCTCCAAAAGCGAACTCCACCCCATTCTTCTTTAAAAGCTGGGCCATTCGCTTCAGTTTGCCCAGATTTTGTCCCTTTACCACATAGCTCTTAAAAATTCCCGGAGGATTAACCAAGGCCTTTTCAAAGTACTTTCTAAACTCATCAACCAGCTTATCGGAATGCTTTGACACCGTTTCAAGTGTAGCCATACCGGCTGTATAATGATGGGCGATCCGATCCTTTAACGTCAATGTATCCCCGTCAATGGTAACTACAGCCAAGCCCGCACCTATTCCTCCCTGTTCATAAGTCATACCTATAGCACCATTATACAAAGGATAAGTATCCCCATACGAAGGATACAGCAAATCAAACTGCTCCCTGGTAAAATACTTCCAGCCCTTCTGATCAAAATATTTCGCATTGTTCTTACCAACCGTCATCTGAAATTCCCTTTGCCAGGCGGTTACATCCTGGTGTATCGGCTCAGCTGCCGGGGCAAAATAATAAGGTTCATTGTAATTCTGTTCATGAAAATCAACATGAACTTCAGGCATCCACGCGCGATACAAAACCAATCGCTGCTGTGTTTCAACCTGCGATTGCCAGGCCCAGTCGCGATTCAAATCAAAATAATAATGATTAGAACGACCAGCAGGCCAGGGTTCTATGTGCTCCCTTGCCATCGGATTGGGATTAGGCTTTATACCCGCAACACTATTAAAATAGCTCACATAACGCTCCCTGCCATCTGGATTTAGACACGGATCAATAACAACTACAGCATTCCTTAGCCATTCTTCAATACTCGACGTTTTAGCTTCTACAAGCGCATACAAGGTCTTTATTGCAGTTTCCGTTGAACTGACCTCATTCCCATGCACATTATAACTTAGCCACAATATAGGCGGCTGCTTAGCTAATTTTACACTTACTTTCTGCCCCTTACTTAAATCCAGATTGTTCTTCCTGATCTGCTCCAGTTTTTCCATGTTCCCCTTTGCAGATACAATCGCCACCAGTAGCTCACGACCTTCATAGCTCTTCCCGTAACTCACAATCTTTACGTTCTTAGTAGCCTTCCCCAGGTATTTGAAATACTCCAGTACCTTTTCATGCGGAGTAAACTTGCTTCCTAAAGGATAGCCTAAAAACTCATCCGGCGACTTTACTTGCGCTTTTACAGCACCAATCCCCAATAATAAAAACAGAAATGGAAGCAGAAAGTATTTCATAATGAGGAATTAATATACCAAAGTACTAAAGAATATTTTTTGTTTCTCTTTCATAGTGTAATTTTACCAATCATTATCAATAAACATATGGCCAACATCGAATCTTTATATCAGCATTTCCTCAATCATCCAACCATCTGCACAGACACGAGGAACATCGTTGATGGCTGCTTATTCTTTGCCCTTAAAGGAGATAAATTTGACGCCAACACATTTGCCACGCAAGCCATCAACCAGGGGGCTGCATATGCCATTATTGACAATGAAACCTATCTTACCGGCGATCGATGCATCCTTGTTGCTGATGTTTTAACCACGCTACAGGATCTGGCCCGTCATCACCGCAACCAACTCAGTATCCCTGTTATTGGTTTAACAGGAAGCAATGGGAAAACCACCACCAAAGAACTGATCAAGGCCGTACTTTCGCAGAAATACCAAACCTTTGCGACCAAAGGAAACCTAAACAACCATATTGGTGTTCCACTTTCCATCCTTTCCCTTACCTCAAAAACAGAAATTGCGGTAATAGAGATGGGAGCAAATCACCAAAAAGAAATCGAATTTCTGTGCGGTATAGCCCAACCTACACACGGATTGATCACCAATATCGGTATGGCCCACTTAGATGGCTTTGGCGGCTTTGAAGGCGTAAAAAAAGGGAAAGCAGAATTGTTCGCCTACCTCAAAGCACATGAAGGTTTTGCTTTCATCAATCGCAACAACCCCTACTTAATGGAGATGAGTGAAAAAGCCAATCTCAATAAAATTATTTATTACGGAACAGAAGAAATCAATACCGTATATGGCCGGTTAATCAAATCCGATCCATTTATCGAACTCAGTTGGAGTAGTAAATCAGGCTCATTTAACACAGAAGCGCAGCTTACAGGAACCTATAACTTTGAGAATATCCTCGCTGCGATCTGCATCGGACAATTTTTTGAAGTAAGCCCTGATGAGATTAATACAGGTTTAGCGGGTTATGCGCCTAATAACAACCGCTCACAAATCACAAAAACGGCCAGCAATACGGTGATATGCGACTTCTACAATGCCAATCCAAGCAGTATGGCCGCAGCACTTACCAATATTGAGCATTTAAGCAGCAACAATAAAACAGTCATTATTGGAGATATGTTTGAGTTAGGTCAGGAGTCGGCAATGCAACACAAACTGATCATTGAACAGGCCGAAAAACTACAGGTAAATACCCTGATCTTCATAGGAAAATACTTCTATGAAGCAAAAGACACCCATAAAGGTAATTTCTTTAACACCCCTGCGGAAGCAGAGGCATTTTTAAAAGTCAATCCAATAAACAATAGCCTGGTTCTATTAAAAGGCTCACGTGGTATGGCCCTTGAACAGCTATTACCGCTGCTTTAACTAATTAACAATTGAAACCTTTATTCCTACGTCACTAACCTCCTTAAGGGGGTTATCACGCATATTCTGTTCCAGTTCGAGCTCATACCTTCCTGGAGCCGGGAACTTATATTGAGTAAGCATAGGCAAAGTATAGGTAAACAAGTTCCCCGAACCCGATCCGGTCCATTGCCCATCTGCCTCTGCCAACTTAAATTCATAGCGGCTACTGCTCTTTTTGTTCGCAGATTTCACATTAAACAGCACAAAAATATTCGAGTACCGGTAATCAGCAGTATGCCTTAATTTGAAGTAAATATTATAAGGCTTATTACTGTCGGGAATATCAACCACCACCTTTACCTTATTCGCATAACTCCAGTTGCGCGAAGGCATTGTTTGATTACTATCAGCAATATCATTGGTATCACAACCGCTAAACAACAATGTAAGAACGGTTGTGACCAAAAGTAAAACTTTACTATTATTCATTTTTAGGCTTATCCGCTGGTTTTTTTCTACGATTATTCCTATTTCTGTTGTTTTTGTTTCCAGCAGGCTTTTCGGCATTAGGCTGCTCCTGTCCCGCAGGTGCCTTAACCTTTGGCTGTCCACCCTGAGCTTTAGGTTGCGCTTGTCCGCCTGGAGCGTTTTCCTTCTTTACCTCAGGTTTATTTTTAGACTGCTGGGGAGGTTTTGGACCTCTCTGTTCCGGCTTGTCAACACGCTCTGGCCTGTCAGTTCTCTCCGCTTTCTCTGCCCCCTCTTTTCGATCAGCATTGTTTCTATTGCGGTTTTGATTGTTATTACGGTTATTCCTGTTCCCTTTGTTTTTAGGTTTATCATCCAAACGGGTTAAACTATCCTGTCCAACCACATTCTCATAATCAGGAATTTTATCAATTATCGTTGTTGTAGCTACCTCAACAGCCTCTTCCTTAAGATTATTAGGTTTCTGTCCCTTCTTGTTCATGGCCATGATTTCTTTTACACGGTCAACCTTTAAAGGAATCCAGTCTTCCATATTCGGATAACTAAACCACATGATTTTCTTAAAGATATCTGTTTTCTGATGTCTCGCTACACCAACTTCGGTTTGCAAGCTATCTACGCGATCAGGAATATCCTTCAACGCATCCAGATAAGTATCCAGCTCGTAGTTTAAGCAGCATTTCAGCTTACCGCACTGGCCGGCTAGTTTTAAAGTATTTAAAGATAAGTTCTGGTACCTTGCCGCAGCTGTAGATACTGTTTTAAAGTTAGTTAACCAGGTAGAGCAGCACAATTCACGACCACAAGAGCCTATTCCGCCCAATCTGCCCGCTTCCTGACGCATACCAATCTGGCGCATTTCGATCCTGATACGGAACGTTTCCGCCATTTTTTTGATCAGCTCCCTGAAATCTACCCTGCCTTCAGCAGTGTAAAAGAAAGTCGCTTTTGTTTTGTCTCCCTGATAATCTACGTCGCTAATTTTCATCGACAAACGCAAGTCCAGTGCCAGCGTGCGCGCTTTGTGCATGGTTTCCCATTCCATCGCTTTAGCAGCTTTCCACTTCTCCACGTCGGCCTCTGTAGCTTTCCTGTAAACTTTTCTCGTTACCTGATCAATCGCAGTTTTCCTGCGCTTCATTTGCATTCTTACCAACTCTCCGGTAAGTGAAACGTGACCGATATCATAGCCGCCAGTCGGTCCTTCAACCGCTACCAACTCGCCAATTTCAAGGTAAATGTTATCATTGTTCACAAAGAACTCTTTCCTTGCGCCTTTAAATTTAACTTCTATTACTTGAAAAGGCTTATAATTTGAGGGCATATCCAAATTGGACAGCCAATCGTAAACTTCCATTTTTCCGCATCCGCCAGTAAGGCACGAGCCATTACTTTTGCAGCCTGCGGGGGCGCAACCGCCACCTGTAGAACAACTTCCACATCCCATAATTAATTATATATATGTTGAGTCCCTTTCGGGAACGTTTTAAACTTAATTATTTTTACCAATTGTAAAGATACATCTAAAAACAGAATTTTAGGGTTCGCATTTCGTTCAATATGATAATGCGCTTTTTCCAACTCTGTGATTATGGCATCCGCCATGTTCAGATCCAATACGTGAGTGGAGAGCTTTTTAGCTGTTTCCAATGCCCTGACAGGTAATTTCACGAGATCCTCAGCCCCGCTAAGCAACAAGCTGCATTCGCGTAAAAAACTGATCCCATATTTTAAAAAGTTCTTTTGGTTTTCTCTTCCCCAACCTGCAGCCTGCTCCACAAAGGTCGTCAGGTCCAACACCCGATTTCCATACCCCATCCGCAGCCACTCCGCAAACTTATCCGCATTTTCATTGTGCGTATTCGTCACCAGCGACTTGGCTTCGATCAGGTTCCCATCTGCCAGAAAACTATATTCTGTAGCCTGATTTTCTGACAAACCATGACCTTCCATCAAATAACTTTCTACTGTTGCATGTGAAAGCTTAGGTATTTTAACAATCTGGGTACGTGACAATAACGTAGAAAGAATCTGTTCCTGATTATTGGCAACCAGAATAAACAAAGTGTTCTGAGGCGGTTCTTCAATAATCTTCAGCAAAGCGTTTCCTTCTTTGTCCAAATACTCGGGCAGCCACATGATTAGCACCTTCGTTTCAGCCTCGAAAGCCTTGTAGCTTAATTTCTTAATGATGTCGTGGCATTCGGCAATATTGATATTGGCCTGCTTGTTTTCTGCACTTAATTTAGAACGCCAGATGTCCATATCAAAATAAGCATCGGCCAGCAGCATACTCCTCCATTCTTCCAGAACGTCAACAGCAGTCCTCACATCTTTCGAAGCAAAGAAAGGATAGGAAAAATGCAGATCCGGATGGATATACCTTTCATACTTACGGCATGAAGAGCAAACCCCACAGCTGTCATCTAGCTGCTTATCCAAACAATTGATATACTGAGCATAGGCAATAGCCAAAGGCAAAGCGCCACTGCCATCACAAGACAGAAACAACTGAGCATGACTAATCCTGTTCTCGGCAACTGTTTGTATCAATTGCTGCTTTATATTCTCCTGTCCGACGATCTCTTTAAACTGCATTTGGTGCAAAATAACAATTTTTTAAGACTTGGGTGTAATGCCACTCTAAAGTTGACATTTCATGACCCTTTAGGATTTTACTTATCTTTGCCCACATGCCCAGAATTATTGCTTTTGATTATGGAACCAAACGTATCGGAATAGCCGTTACCGATCCCCTGCAAATTATCGCAACGGGACTGGACACCATACATCCTAAGGATATCATTGAATATCTGAAGAAATATCTGCTGACTGAACAAGTGGAAGCCTTTGTTTTTGGCGACCCGAAGCAAATGGACGGTACGCCTTCCGAATCTGCTCAGCATGTAAAAGGATTTGCCAATACCTTAAAAAAAACATTCCCGAATATTCCGCAACACTGGATAGATGAACGCTTCACGTCCAAACTCGCGCATCAAACCATCATGCAAAGCGGGTTAAAAAAACAGGACCGGAGAAACAAAGAAAGAGTAGACACCATTTCAGCAACCATAATCTTGCAATATTTTATGGAAACACAACGTTTATGAGCTTAATTAATGAAGATATGCAGCAACTGCTGCTCAACTATTGCGAACCCGAGAGTGCATTGTTACAAAGAATAGACAGAGAAACCAACCTTAAAGTCTTGATGCCCAGGATGCTTTCCGGGCATTACCAGGGCCGTGTACTAAGTATGCTCAGTAAAATGGTGAGCCCTGTCAGAATTCTGGAGATTGGCACTTTTACCGGCTATGCAACACTTTGTCTTGCCGAAGGCTTAACCGAAAACGGCATGCTCTATACCCTCGACATTAACGAAGAACTCGAAGAAATGGTTCGCAAGAACTTTGCAGAATCTGAATACAATCATAAAATCAAGTACATCCTTGGCGATGCCAATGAAACCATTAGTGGACTGGATGAAACCTTCGACCTGGTTTTTATCGATGCAGACAAAAAGAACAATGGTACCTATTACGACCTGATTTTCGACAGGGTACGCCCTGGTGGGCTAATCATTGTTGATAATGTACTATGGAGTGGAAAAGTTCTGAACAGCAACCCAGACAAGGACACTAAAAACATCACTACATTTAATGATAAGATTTTGGCAGACAACAGAGTAGAAAAATTAATCCTTCCGGTTAGGGACGGTCTATTTGTCATCAGAAAAAAATAAAGCATGATAAAAAAAGTACTGTACATCTGGCTATTTGTAACCTGCTATATTTTTAGCGCCAAAGCGCAAACAACCGAAAATTATATCAGCGATAATGCAGAACTGGCACAAACACTAATGCGCGAGCATAACATCCCAGCCAGTATCATTCTGGCGGTTGCCATTCATGAATCAGCCTCTGGAACCAGTAAAATTGCCCGCTACCTGAACAATCATTTCGGAATTAAAGGCGCCAACAGTAATACCGAAATTCGTTCTTCCTATAGGGATTATCCCACGATAAGTGAATCCTATAATCATTTCCTTGAATTCTTAAAAAGCAGGGCCTCCTATAGCAAACTATTTGATAAATACGACCAGTATGATTATAAAAACTGGGCAAAAGGTATTCAGCGAGGTGGATATGCAAGAAGCAGATCCTGGGCTTCACAAATTATTGGTATCATTAAAAAAAATGACCTTGTACAATATGACGAGAGACCTGACGATTATATAGAGCCTGTTGCACCACAACCTGTAGCATCCCACAGAAGTAAAAGCTCATCTACAAAAACTTATACGGTTAAACGTGGCGACAACCTGCACAACATTGCAAAAGCACGCCGTACCACACCAACAGCAATCATGAAAAAGAACGGTTTAAAAAGCGCTGCCCTTAAACCCGGACAAAAACTTAAATTATAATGAACAACAAAACATTAGCTTTAGCACTACTAGCCGTTATATTTTTGAACGCCTGTAAATCAACAAAATATAGTCGCAACAATAAACAAATTGAAAAAGCGTCCAGCAAGGCTAATCCCAATGCTAAATCATACACTACCCTGAATTATATTGAGACTTTTAAGGCTGTTGCTATTGAGGAAATGAACAAATACGGCATTCCTGCAAGTATTACTCTGGCACAGGGCATTATTGAGTCGGGAAGCGGCAACAGCAGTCTGGCTAAATATGCCAACAACCATTTTGGCATTAAATGTACTTCAGATTGGAAGGGAAAGGGATATTTTAAAGAAGACGATAAAGTCGACGATTGCTTCAGGGTATATAAAGACGCTCGTGAATCGTATAAAGACCACTCAGAGTTCCTAAAAAGAAAGCGCTATAGCTTTTTGTTTGAACTGGATAAAAATGATTATAAAAACTGGGCTCTGGGCTTAAAACAGGCAGGTTATGCAACAAACCCTAAATACCCGGATATGCTGATTAGTGTAATAGATCGATACCAGCTTTACCAGTACGACCAACAGGAATCAGAGAAGGATAAACTAAAGCGCGAAGACAAAGTGTTCTCAGAAATAAATGCGAACATCCCCAATGAGAAAAAGAAATTTACACCGGTAGTGAGTCCTCCTTCAAAACAAGTGATGAAAACACCGGATACGCTGAGAATCCCGACACCAACGACCGAAGAAGCAAGTAATACGGCTCCTGTTTTTAAACCAGGCTCTTACACCGTTAAACAGGGCGACACCCTTTATGGCATTTCTAAGAAATTTAACGTCGCTGTCGACACCATAAAAACACTAAACAACATTAACGACGAAGGAATTAAAATCGGACAAAAACTAGTCTTAGTTAAATAATGTTAATATTATTACATCGATATACTTATCTTGTAATTTTGTATTAAATGAAGTTTTTTAGCCTGATAATCCTCTTTTACTGCCTAACATTTAAAGCATTTGCCCAACATCCATCGGTGAAAGGCTTTGTGATAGATAAGGATTCCAAGCTTCGTTTGGCCAAGGTTTATATTTACAATTCGACCAACGACGAGGGCATTTACAATACCCCAAAAGGAGAATTTACCATTAAGGCCAACCCAGGTGATACATTATTTGCGGTTTTACAAGGCTATGCACTGGACACGCTAGTCATTAATAATCAGAAAGCAGTATACTTCCAATTAAAATCGCTAGGTATTTCATTAAAAGAAGTTGCCATTATAGGCGATAAGTACACCCCCAGAGAACGCCATGATAAAACCTTAAAAGAATACAAATACGCCTTGGATAAGGGAAAAGCAAAAGACCTGCTTAATCTGGGTTTAGGTGGCGCCGGATTAGGTATAGATGCCATCTATAACCTGCTTAGCCGCGAGGGGAAAAATGCTCGCCATCTGCAAAAAATACTGGAAAAAGACTATAGAGAAGCAATAGTCGACTATCGCTTTAAACCTGACTACGTAAAACGCGTTTTACAAATAGGTGATTTTGAAGCCGAAGATTTTATGCAACAGTACCGCCCATCCTACGATTTTGTATTAAGCGCCTCTGATTATGCCTTTGTGGTATACCTGAAAAACAATTACGCCAATTATAAACGTAACCCATCAGCCTTCAGACTGCCTGCATTGCCGAAAATAACTATTGAAAAGTTTTGAAAACGCGATTTTTGATCTTTACTAAAATTCCCGCCAATGCCATGGCCATCTTTCCTTTTATCCTTTTAAGGGATAAGTATCAGAAAACCGACAAGATATTAGTAAACCATGAGCGCATCCATTTGAGGCAACAACTAGAGCTACTTATCATTCCCTTTTACCTACTCTATCTAATCAACTACTTAATTAACCTGGTTCGTTACCGGAATCATCATCGTGCTTATTTTAACATCGTGTTCGAAAGAGAGGCCTATGCCTGTGATCAGAACCTCGATTATTTAAAGAAAAGGAAGTTTTTCTCCTGGCTAAAATACATCAGAACCTCCTGATTTTGCCACGTCTTATGCAAATAGTTTACTATTAAACTTTTAATACGTCACTTTTTTGTTTTTCTTTGTAGTAATGAAGAGTTTTTATGCCTATTTACTATTAATTTTTTGCGGTACTACAACCCTGCATGCTCAGGAGATCGACACTATTCCTATTAACACTAAAGGTCTCGACATCAAATTAAAGCGTAGCCCCTTACCATCAAGAACGGGGACTATCTCTTTTAAGCCCGTTGAATTAACCCCAAGCGTAGTAGATGCCCGGGTAAATTACTGGAAAACCAAAACATCCGTAGGCATCAATGTCAACCAGGCAACCTTTTCAAACAACTGGAAAGGCGGAGGTGTAAACTCCTTAGCCGTAGGTGGCCTTGTTAATTACAAAGCAGAATACAGCAAGGAAAGCTATAGCTATGTCAGCGAGCTTATTCTTGAATATGGAAAGATAAAAAACAAAGATCAGCTGCAGAAAAAGACCAGGGATAGGATTTTCTGGGATAATAAAGCTGCTTTACAATTGTCTAAAAACTGGTATTTCTTCGGCTCCATTAACTTTGAATCACAATTTGATTCCGGTTTTTCTTACAGTAAAAATAAAGAGGGTAACGAAGTTCCAAATCTTATTTCCAAATTCATGTCACCCGGCTATCTTACTGAATCCTTCGGTTTTGAGTATAAACCGAATAAATATTTTTCTACCAGAATTGGTACTGGTAGTGCCAGGCAAACCTTTGTTCTAGACACCGCGGTTTATGACATTCCAACTGATCCGAATAAGCCAATTGCTCCAAAATATGGCGTAGAATATGGTAAAAAGTTCAAGAATGAGCTGGCTTTTCAGATTGTAAGTAACTTTGAGAAAGAAGTAATTACCAATACGGTTTTAAAAGCCAGGTATCAGATGTTTATTCCTTACGACAGAGCTTTGGTGAATGTCGATCACAGGCTGGATGTTTCCATTACGTCGAAATTAAACCGCTTAATGAACGTTTCCTTAACAGGTGTTGGTTTATTTGACAGAGACAATGATACCAAGATACAGGGTAGCCAGTCGCTCGCACTGGGCGTTATGTTTGTCTTCCCACGTTAATACTTTTTAATTAATCCCAACTGTTTCCTCCAAATTTAATACCTTTGAGGCTACAAAAAATTGAACACTAAGCATTAAAGAAAATGTTTGAAAATTTACAGGATAAGCTAGATCGTGCGTTTAAAGTTTTAAAAGGACAAGGAAGCATTACAGAGATCAACGTGGCCGAGACCATGAAAGAGATCCGTAAGGCTTTATTAGATGCCGACGTAAACTATAAAACAGCAAAAAGCTTTACCGATGAGGTAAAAGAAAAAGCTTTAGGCTTAAACGTACTTACAGCTGTTTCTCCGGGTCAGTTGCTTACCAAAGTAATGAACGATGAGCTTACGGCCTTAATGGGCGGTGAGGTTACTGAGCTTGACTTAAAAGCAAATCCTACCATCATATTAATTGCTGGTCTGAATGGTGCGGGTAAAACGACCTTTACCGGGAAACTGGCGAACTACCTTAAAAGCAAAGGGAAGAAACCTTTACTGGTAGCGGGCGACGTATACAGACCGGCGGCCGTAGATCAGTTACAGATCCTGGGCGAGCAGATCGGTGTTCCGGTATATGCAAATACGGCGTCTAAAGACCCGGTTGCTATTGCCATGGAAGGTATAGCCGAAGGTAAAAAACAAAACAATAATGTAATCATTATAGATACAGCAGGTCGTTTAGCAATAGACGAGCAGATGATGAACGAGATCGCTGCTGTAAAAGAAAGTACAAAACCGCACGAAATCCTGTTTGTTGTTGATGCCATGACCGGGCAGGATGCGGTTAATACGGCAAAAGCTTTTAACGACAGACTTGACTTTACCGGGGTTGTATTAACGAAATTAGATGGTGATACCCGCGGTGGTGCTGCCCTTTCCATTAAATCTGTAGTCAACAAACCGATCAAGTTTATCGGTACCGGCGAGAAAATGGAAGCCCTTGATGTGTTCTATCCTGAAAGGATGGCTTCACGTATTCTAGGGATGGGTGATGTGGTTTCCCTTGTTGAGCGTGCACAAGAGCAGTTTGACGAGAAAGAAGCTGCCGAACTTCAGAAAAAGATCCGTAAAAACAAATTCGACTTCAACGATTTTTACAACCAGATCCAGCAGATTAAAAAAATGGGTAACATGAAGGATCTGATGGGCATGATTCCTGGTGTTGGCAAAATGATGAAAAACGTTGAAATTGAAGATGATGCTTTTAAAAATGTAGAAGCCATTATCCAGTCGATGACTAAATTTGAACGTGAAAACCCTGACAGCATTCAGCAAAGCAGACGACTGCGTATTGCAAAAGGCTCAGGTAATAAAATAGAGGAAGTAACCAAACTGATTAAACAGTTTGAAGATATGCGTAAAGTGATGAAACAATTCTCCAACCCTGCAACAGCAGCAAGGATGATGAAAAACATGCCTAAAATGCCACAGAGGTAAAACATATTACAACAACCTAACCGATCCCAACCACTAATAGGTTGGGATTTTTTTTTGCCTTATTTTTAAAATAAATGGCAATTCTTTACCAACCTCATTTCAAATCCGCATAGATTCACATTTATGCTAATAAAAACGTACGGCAGCGCTGTTTTTGGAGTGAATGCCTTAACCATTACCATAGAGGTGAGTATAGGTGGAGGCAATAAATACCACATTGTAGGCCTGCCCGATAATGCCATTAAGGAAAGCCTCAGAAGGATTGAAAGTGCCATCCAATCGGCCGGCTTTAAAATGCCCCGACAAAAGATCGTCATCAATTTGGCTCCTGCGGATATCCGCAAAGAAGGCTCAGCTTACGATCTCCCCATCGCCATAGCTATTTTAGCAGCCTCAGAACAAATAGAAAGCCCGGAGACAGACAAACACTTCATCATGGGAGAACTCTCCTTAGACGGCGGCTTACAGCCTATTAAAGGCGCACTTCCCATCGCCATCCAGGCGCGTGCTGCAGGTTTCAAAGGATTTATCCTCCCAAAAGACAATTCCCGGGAAGCCGCCATTGTAAATGAGCTGGAGGTATATGGAATGCGTAACTTAACGGAAGTGATCGCTTTTTTTAATGGTACCGAAAAACCAGCACCTGTAATTGTCAATACCCGGGATGAGTTTTTCAACAATGTAAGTAGCTATGAGCAAGACTTCTCGGATGTAAAAGGACAGCAAAACATAAAAAGGGCATTGGAGATCTCCGCAGCAGGCGGACACAACTTAATTCTGATTGGCCCTCCAGGGGCAGGAAAAACCATGCTGGCTAAGCGTCTGCCTACCATTTTACCTCCATTAAACCTACAGGAAGCATTAGAGACAACAAAAATACATTCTGTAGCCGGAAAATTGAATGCAGCAGAATCACTAATGACAGAACGCCCGTTCAGGAGCCCACATCATACGATTTCCGACATGGCCCTGGTAGGGGGTGGTGCCAATCCACAACCCGGTGAAATCTCGCTGGCCCACAATGGCGTACTATTTTTAGATGAATTGCCTGAATTTAAGCGTAGCGTACTTGAAGTGATGCGACAACCACTTGAAGATCGTTGTGTAACCATCTCCAGATCGCGATCAAGTGTTGAATACCCTGCCAGCTTCATGCTCATTGCCTCGATGAACCCTTGTCCTTGCGGCTTTTATAACCATCCTGAAAAAGAATGCATCTGTGGTTCTGGCGTTGTCCAGAAATACCTGAGCAAAATATCAGGCCCTTTGCTAGACCGAATCGACCTCCATGTTGAGGTGACCCCTGTAAACTTTAATGAGCTGACGTCATCCTCTATAACCGAAAACAGTGCAACAATAAGAGAAAGGGTAATTAAAGCCCGTGCTTTACAGGATAAGCGGTTTAGCGCCAGTCACAACCTGTATTATAATGCTCAGATGAGTCCTAATATGGTAAGGAACGTTTGTAAAATAGATGCTGCAGGGCAAAGTTTAATTAAAGGCGCAATGGAAAAGCTGGGCCTTTCGGCCCGGGCTTACGACCGCATTTTAAAAGTATCGAGAACCATTGCCGATCTTGCGAAGAGCAAAGAGATCAAATTAGAGCACCTGGCTGAAGCGATTCATTACCGAAGCCTTGACCGTGACAGCTGGTCGGGCTAATTCAATAAGAATTCGTCCGAATCCTCTTCTTCATCTTCTTCTTCTTCTTCCTCTTCCGGCACATAAGCTATTATCGCTCTGCCTATGGCATTGATTTCCTCATTAGCTTCAAATAGAGGAAGCGCAGTTTCATCATCCAACTTTAACCATTGCTCTTCTGTGTCCTTTTGAATATGAACATATTCTTTTCCATCCTTAAAAATAACGTAAGTATCGTTGCCTTCCGGAAATACCGCGTAATCTGTTGTCCCTATCGTAATGTCAAATGGTTCTTGCATAAAATATGTGTTTGATTTACAGAATTCTTATTTTTTTGATGCCTTTAATTGCTTTATAAATTCGACAAACTTATCGCTGGCATAGTTCGCCGCACCCACCTCATTATAAGAGACCCGTCCCATCTTATCGAATACAACAGTAGTTGGCAAAGAACCTTTAAAGATCACTTCCGGAACACTGCTGTCGGCAATATAAACAGGCAAGTTATAGTCCTTCTTATCCATAAACTTTTGTGATTTTGCAAAATCTCCATCAGCATCAACCAATATAAAAACAACTTCCTTATCGTTTTTAAACTGTTCATATAGCTTGTTTACAGAAGGCATTTCGGCGATACAAGGAGGACACCATGTGGCCCAGAAATTCAAAAAAACAACTTTCCCTTTTAAGTCGCCTAAATCCAGCACCTTACCCGAGGCATCTTTAAACTTGATACCCGAAAGATCCATAGGAGCGGTTTCAATGGCAGTCTCAACTGAAGGGCTTTCAAGAGAAGGACTGAACAGTCCAACCTTCATCAAGCCTCTTATCATTAGGGCCTTGGTTGAAGGAACAAAAATAAGCAACAAAATAAAGCCAAAAAATAATGCATTTATAATGTTCTTTTTAGTGAAATATTTCTCCATGATCTATTATTAAAGCTAACAATTGTTGTAAAGTTACGAGATTATTCTTCACCGAGCTTAATGGTGTTCGCTTTTGACATTCCATTGTTTAAAGCTGATCAGCAGTTTCTATACTTCCTTTATTTAGAACCTGTTGGCTTAAGGCTTACTATTCAATATATGCAAAAGAGATAGAAAGGATATTAAAGGAATTAAAAGAAGAGTAAACTTGATTAAAAATCAAATTTCAACCTCACCCCTGTACCCATAAGGTGCAGGTTTTCCTTTGTAAAGGATTTCATAGGCAACTTCATAAAAGGTTCTACAGAAAATGCTTTATTACCGGATATGCTTTGCTTATACCCAAAGGAAAGATTGTAAAACCCTAAGTACTTATCATCTCTGATCTCTTCAACAGGAACGGGTTCTGAAACCTTTTTTTCCATGAAAACAGCTTTAAAACCTGCAACATTAGTCATAGTGGAAGGAACATATTCTACTGTCCCCCGCAGATAATTATGCTGTTGCGTCTGGTTTAAAATAGCAAAAGCAGACACCCCAACATTGGTATATAATTTCTTACTCAGGTTATATTTGATCCCAAGAGGAATATCGATTCCTACAAGGCTAGCTTCAACGGACTGCAAACTTTTTGTTTCCGTTACCATTGCAGATGGAGCAGCAGGAGAGTTTGGTGCAGAATTAGCATTACTAATTGCACTTTTTGAAGCCCCCATTTCATTATAGGAAACTCCTGAGCTAATAGAAACTTTACTGGATAAAGCGTAATCCAAACTAAATCCATAGCCCATATTCAGTTTTTTACTGTTGTCAATAGAAGGGGCAACAACAACACCCATATCCCATTTATCAATCTTTTTAGTTGTCGATTTTGTCGCAGCCAGTGTTCCTTTATTCGCTTTAACTTCAGCATCAAGAAACTCTTGAAAACTGCGAGGCTTATTGTCCTCAACAACAGGCTTCTCTTTAATCTCAACCTTGGCAAGGGCTATTGAATCATTAACAGATTGCTTTACTCCATTTTGATCAGCACGTACCACGGGGTTTGACGCATTAATTTGTCTCGGAGAAATCACAGGTTGCACATTTGAAACAATAGCATCATGCTTAATCGGATCTGGTTGTTTAACCGTAACAATCAATGGGTTATTATGCACCTGATTATTTTCTCTTTGCGCAACCACAGCTTCGTTCTCGGCGACTTCTGTTTCCAGGTTTTGGGTTGCAGCACCGGGATTTATCACCGCTGAAGGTGTATCCGGCAATCTATTTACATTTTGTTTGATCGGTTTAACTTTTCCTTCCAGCACGATCCTATGATCAGGCGTGTTATTTGCAGAATAGAATAAGGCAAACCCGATTAAAAGGACAGCGGCAGCGCTACTTAAGCCGGCAAGCCAATACCATCCGATTCTTTTGCTTTCTTTTTTCTCAAAGTGCTCCCATGCACCCGGAACATAGGCCTCCTCATGCTCCGTCAAACTTTCCTTTATGTGAGCAAACAGCTCGTCATCTACCGGTTTCATACGCTTCGGATATTTTGAATTGTTGTCGGTTCATATGAATTCATCAGGGAGTTTTTATACAGCTCTCTCAACTTGTTCTTTGCTCTTGTTAAATAAACCCTGCATGAGCTCTCTGGGATGTTCAGTATTTTTGAAATCTCTTCATGCGAAAAGCCTTCAATCTCGTACATATTAAAAATTAATTTATGTGTTTCAGGCAGCTCATTCAAAAGCTTCATAATATCCTGCACATTTAATTGTGAAATTGCATTCAGCTCAATGAGCGGCTGCTGCTCTTCCGTAATGTCGTCTACATATAAAAAAGTCTTTTTACCACGTAGGAAATCTATCGCCGTTCGGGACGAAATTCTGGC
Organism: Pedobacter nyackensis; assembly: GCF_900176505.1. Taxonomy (GTDB): domain Bacteria; phylum Bacteroidota; class Bacteroidia; order Sphingobacteriales; family Sphingobacteriaceae; genus Pedobacter; species Pedobacter nyackensis. The sequence continues at coordinate 723,610 of NZ_FWYB01000002.1, forward strand.
TATCCAGCCTTTAAAAGCTTTCTGCAACTGATCTTCGTACTTAGGTCCATTAAACTGGCCTATGCTTTTAAAAATCTTTATAAAACTATCATTAACTAACTCTTCTGCATCATTTCTGTCGTCCACATAACGTAAAGTTACGCCCATTAAATAGCCATAGAAAGATTTATACATCATTTCTTTGCTTTTATTGTCGTTCCTTAAACACCCCGCTATAGCGTCCTCAAACTTGAGCATTCTTTCTTCAGCAATTAGGGTTAGTTTATATGAGTTCCATTAGTACACCATCTATTTTACAGGTTAAAAACGTCATTTACAGGTGATCATTGTTAGCGGCATTGTAATCCAAACCAAAACAATAAAATGAGGGTGCTTGAAAAATTACGGGTAGACCGGAACTTTTCGAACACCCTCAAATATAAGCAGATATTATTTGTGTGTGTAAATTGCAGCTCCTAATTTTAAACTATCCACTGTTGCTGTTGAGATACCTTTGGCATAAATCGTATAGATTTTACCTTTCTCAATTTTAACATTTGGCAATGTAGTTTTAACTGACTCACCCGCTTTGATATTAAAAGTTAAGCTTTCTCCCGGATCAACAGAAGTAAAAGCGGTAGACTCATAAAATGCTTTGTTGGTAAACAAATCTGTAGTACCTCCATTAACAGCAAGGCTCAATGCAGGTGCATCCTTGCTTAAGTTCACGAAACGAACTTTGGCTTTATCAGCAGCAGGAGCACTTAGGTCATCTTCAAGCAAAAGGAATTTTTTAGGGTTTGAATCCATTGTATCCAATACGAAGAATGAATATCCTACACTTGAAGCTAAAGGAAAACGCTGTGAAGCAAGAAACTTGTTTTTACCATGTTTGGCTATACCTAATAGTCTGTTTCCAGGGAACAGGTTCAGATAATCAATTTTACTGTTGTATTTTAACGGTTTTAGATTAACCCGAGTCTGGTCAACAATAAAATCTACAGAATCGGCAGTAGGGAAAGCGTTAATGAAAGAAAGACCAGCTACTTGCTGAGGCTCTATTTTCTCTTTTGAACAAGCAGCAAAAACTACTGAAACTGTAACCACGGCAATAAAGGTTTTAAATATCGCTTTGAAATTGGAAATTTTCATAATCATATATTTTTTAAGGGGTTCGAAGCTGTCATTATTTGCAAACTGACAAAGGCTCCATGATTTAATTTTTTAAAATTCTTAAAACAATGCGTTAATGGCCATTAACTGTTTTTCTTATTAAAACGAGGGCTGATACAAAAACGCTACAGCCGGCAGTATTTTTTTATTCCCAGAGCAGATCCGCTCAAGATTGGGCTGGATGTTGTTGAAGCCCATATCCGTTTAACGCTGCTGTTAGCCCCCAAGACTGGACAACCGTAATGTTTGCCCCCCGATCTGACAAATTAATTTTAATCCCTTAATTTTGTGGACAGAAAAACATTGTAAATTTAACTCACAACATAACCCCTAAAAAAATGCAGGAAGCAAATTCACTAAATCAAGTAGCAGAATTCCATAAAACCTTTAAGCACCCTATAAAAGAAACACCAGGCATCCCTGCTATAGAGCGTGCAAATTTGAGAGTTTCATTATTAGCCGAAGAGCTGAACGAATTGAAAGAAGCCATCGAAGCGAACGACTTTGTTGAAGTTGCGGATGCTTTGTGCGACCTGCAATATGTATTATCAGGTGCGATTCTTGAATTTGGGTTAGCTGATAAGTTTAAAGCCCTTTTTGAAGAAGTACACCGCTCAAATATGAGTAAGGCTTGCAAATCTATTGAAGAAGCTAATGAAACCATTCAGCATTATAGAACGACTCAGCAATGTGATGCTTATCACAAAGAAGAAGAATCACTGTTCCTGGTATACAGAACAAATGATAATAAAACCTTAAAATCAATCAACTACTCTCCTGCGGATCTACAAAGTCTGATCTAAGGAAACACAGGACTCATCTAAATCAAACCCAAGCCTATGCAACAAGCCATGTGGCGGGTTATCAAATTAGGCTGAGAAGACTCTGCTTTATAACATGGCATCAGACTGCTAAAAGCAGTCCGATACCAAACCAATACCAGTCTAATAGCAGACCAATAGCAGCCTGATAATTTATTCGTCATCCTGATGCTTTGCCTGTTACCAGACATAAAAAAATAAAGGCCGGATGTTCATTTTGAACATCCGGCCTTCAACCTTTCTTAAGAGGGTTTTAAATCAACTCTACACTTCTACTAACAAAAGCCGTCAATTCCGCTCCTGTTAACATTCCTTGCGCAAGCAAAGCTAAATCTACTGCTTGTTTAGCAAGTAAACCCTGCTCTGCTTCGTTATCTGTAGCAATGATCTTTCCAATCAACTTATGGTTACCATTGATCGCCACTTTGTAGCTATCCGGCATGCTGCCATAAAAGCCCATACCGCCACCCATTGCAGCCATATCCTTCATGCGGCGCATAAACTCATCCATAGTCACAGTAACGGGTAATTCATCAGGATTTAAGCCCACAATTTCTACACTGTATCCAGGTTTTGTTATCGCTTTCTCAAAGATGTCTTTAACTTTTTTAGACTGATCTTCTGTCAATACCGACTCTACGTGATCGTCTTTGTCAATCAGTTTGCTCGCTACACTTGAATCTACGCGTTTTAAGGCCGTTTTTTCAAGCTTTTGCTCTAATTGACTGATGAAGTGATTATCTATCGGAGAATTCATCAATAACACATCGTAATCCTTTTTATTGGCTGACTGGATAAAGCTATCCTGCTTAGCCGGATCATTAGCATAGATGTAAACAACCTGACCATTTTTGTCGGTCTGTGTGTCTTTCACCTTATTGTGGTATTCTTCTAATGTGTAATGCTCTTCTCTAGTATTGGTTAACAAAGCAAAGTCTTTCGCTTTTTCGTAAAATTTCTCTTCGCTCACCATACCATATTTCACGAATAAGCCAATATCACTCCACTTCTCTTCGTAACCTTTACGGTCTTTATTATACAGTTCCTGTAGCTTGTCAGCCACTTTTTTAGTGATATAGCTGTTGATCTTTTTAACGTTACTATCTGCCTGCAAGAAGCTTCTTGATACGTTTAATGGGATATCCGGTGAATCAATTACACCATGTAACAACATTAAGAACTCAGGAACGATGTCTTTTACTTCATCAGTAATGAACACCTGACGAGAGAACAATTTGATTTTGTTACGTTGCATATCGAAATCATTCTTCACTTTAGGGAAGTATAAAACACCCGTTAAGTTGAAAGGATAATCTACGTTCAGGTGAATCCAGAACAAAGGATCTTCTGAGAAAGGATACAATTGCTTATAAAACGAAAGGTAATCTTCGTCTGACAAATCTGCAGGTGCTTTTGTCCAGATTGGATTCGTGGTATTAATGATATTGTCAACCTCAACACTCTTGGTTTTAGGTTTTCCTTCTTCATCTTCGCCATCTTCTTCCTGTTCTGTTTTGGTACCAAACTTAATTGGAACAGGTAAGAACTTACCATATTTATCCAGAATCTCTTCCAGCTTATTTTTGCTTAAAAACTCTTCTGATTCTGTATTGACATGTAAAATGATTTCAGTACCTCTAGTGGTTCTGTTACCAGCTGTAATTTCATATTCAGTACTACCATCACATACCCAACGGGCAGGCTCCGCACCATCCTGATAAGAAAGGGTCTGGATCTCTACAAGATCCGCAACCATAAATGCAGAATAGAAGCCTAGACCGAATTTACCGATGATCTCGTTTGCATCTTTCGCATCTTTAAACTTCTCAACGAACTCACTCGCACCAGAGAAAGCTACCTGGTTGATATATTTTTTAATCTCTTCGGCGGTCATACCCAAACCATTATCTGTAATGGTAATGGTCTTTTTTTCCTCGTCTACTGCAACCTCTACTAATGGATTGCCCAGTTCTCCGCTATATTGACCAAGTGCAGCTAAACGCTTGATTTTTTGTACCGCATCAACGGCATTTGATACAAGTTCTCTTAAAAAGATCTCGTTATCTGAATACAGGAATTTCTTGATTATTGGGAAAATGTTCTCCGTGTGAATGGAAATGCTTCCTTTTTCTTCTATGCTCATATGTAAACTCATTTTTAAGTACATAACACCCTTATCAATGGCCATTCCAAACTCCCTTTGTTGTCAAATTGACAGTTCTGATAAAATTATAATCCCATGATATTTTTCTGTGTACCTTTGCCCTTTAATGGAATACAACGTTCATACCTTGCCAAATGGCATCCGCTTACTTCATGTACCTTCAGCATCTGCAATATCTCATGCCTGTATCATCATAAACAGTGGTTCCAGAGACGAAAAAGCCGAGCAATCGGGCTTGGCACACTTTATTGAGCACCTGATTTTTAAGCGTACAGCAAAACGCAACACCAACCAGATTCTGAACAGACTGGAAAGCGTGGGAGCTGACCTGAACGCCTATACGACTAAAGAATACACCTGCATCCATGCTTCTTTCCTTAATCCATATCTGGACAGAACTTTAGAACTGTTTAATGATATCGTTTTTCATTCAACTTTCCCGGAAGATGAAATGGAAAAAGAGAAAAGTGTGATCCTGGATGAGATTTCCTCTTATCTCGATCAGCCGGAGGAAGCAATATGTGATGATTTTGAAGATCTGCTTTGGGCGGGTCATCCACTAGGTAGAAACATATTGGGCACTACCGAAAGTGTAAATAAGCTAAATAAAAAGGATATTCTGCAGTTTATTCAGGATAACTATCATACCGATAAAATTGTGATTGCAGTATTAGGCAATTACTCTTTAAACAAGCTGGTAAAAATTGGATCAAAGCATTATGCGGACATCCCGGCCAATCCATATAAAAATACACGGATAGTCCCGGTAAAGGCGCCAGTTCTTATACAAAGTTTTCAAAAGCCCATTCAACAGTCACATATCATGATGGGTACGCAGGCTTACTCTTTACACCATCCCTACAAAACTGGCTTATTGTTGTTAAATAATCTGCTTGGCGGCACCGGAATGAGTTCTATCCTGAATTTACAGATCAGAGAGAAATACGGCATTGCCTATACCATCGAGACCAGCTACAGCCCACTTAGCGATACGGGTATTTTTACTTTGTATTTTGGTACAGACAAGGAAAAAGTGAACAAAGCATTAGCGCTGATCCTTAAAGAATTCAAAAAGGTAAAAGACAAACCCTTAACTGAAGTTCAACTACAAAAGGCTAAGAATAAGTTTATTGGTCAGATTGCACTGGGAGAAGAAAACAGGATTGGCCTGATCGTGGCCATGGCAAAAAGCCTGATCGATTATGATAATATTGACAGCCTTGAAATCATATTCAAGAAAATTCAGGCCGTAAGTACTGCTGATATGGCCAATATTGCCAATGAAATATTAGATGAAAGTAATCTTACATCCTTAACCTTTTATCCTTTAGGGTAATATTTGTATTTTTGCACTATGAAACTACCCATTATAGCCTACGGAGATCCGGTTCTGAAAAAGGTATGCACACCTATTGATGAGAATTACCCGGACCTTAAACAATTAATAAGCAACATGTTCGAAACCATGTATCATGCGCATGGCGTTGGACTGGCCGCGCCGCAGATAGGTTTACCGATCCGCTTGTTTATTGTTGATACTGGAGCCGATGAGGATGATAAAAACCCGTTCAAAAAAGTATTCATTAACGCCCAGATCATTGAAGAAACAGGTGAACCCTGGGCTTTTAATGAAGGCTGTTTAAGTATTCCTGATATTAGAGAAGATGTTATGCGCAAGCCTAATGTACTAATCAGATACTATGATGAAAACTGGGAGCTTCATGAGGAAACCATTACAGGAATGCCTGCACGTGTAGTTCAGCATGAATATGATCATATTGAAGGAAAGCTGTTTACAGATACCCTAAGCTTATTGCGTAAAAGAATGCTTAAAAGCAAGCTTGATGCGATTTCTAAAGGGAATGTAAAAGCGGATTATAAGATGCGTTTTCCGCACCAAAACAAAAGACGTTAATTACTTTCGCTTCTGATCTTATCTCCTTTAAAGATAGACTGCATTAACTTACCCCATGCAAATGGGTTCAATAAAGGATTAGTCTGAACCATGTTCTTGTTTAAAGCACGATCATGGTTTAGCCTATAATTAATACCCTGAATCTCTCCTCCATCACGTGGTAAGCTCTGAATTAGACCGGTAAGGCTCTCTGCCGAAAGATTACGAGCTGCGATGACATAATCATCATCTGCAATCTTCATAGACATAAAATCTCTTGTAAAGTCTTCTACCGTTGCCCAAGGGTAAACCCTTACTGTAGGTAGATTTACAATTTCTGCCTTCATTTTAATCATGGCAGTATACTTACTGTCTGCAGTCTGAGTAGGAATAGCCAGCAACAGGTCTCTATAACCTATTGCTGTATATAATATCGTATCCCCAGGATGGGCGATAAATGAAAAATATCCTTTGTAATTGGCAGCATAACGCTGTCCCTTATTGGTTAAATTGGTAACCGTAACATAAGGTACAACCGTATTACTATCCACATCGGTAATGATACCGGTAAATTGAATCAATGGTTTCTCCTTTGTAATTTGCTGCGCAAACACTGAAGAGCCTAAAAGAAACAACATGATGGTTAGTGCGTACTTCATAATTACAAAAATAGCTGTTATAAATAAAACGGCTAGTTAAATTGTGTTAAATCGACTAAACCGGTTCAACCAGGTTAATCGCCTCAACAGCGGTAATTTGCGGAACAGCTTTCATAATCGCTTGTTCTACACCTGCTTTCATCGTCATGAAACTCATCTTGCAGGATCCGCAGTTACCCAATAATTTCAATCTAACTACATTTTCAGCCGTAATCTCCTCAATAGCAACATTTCCACCATCAGCAATTAAATATGGCCTGATCGTTTCTAATGCTTGCTCTACTTGTTCAGTTAAATTCATTTTGGTAAATTATTAAAATATAAAAATAGTAATTTTTTTCCTCATTTGAACCATTTTTAAACGGTCAAAGAAAGGTCTCCTGCCGTTTGTGCATTATTTATGGCAATCTGCTGTGCAACTCTGCCGGCGATTTCTGCAAAAGATACTGCTATTTTGTTGGTCCTATCTAAAGCTACCGGCACACCGCTATCGCCGCCTGCAGTTATACTCTGTAAAATAGGAATCTCTCCTAAGAACGGTACTGAGAATGATTTCGCCAGCTCCTTTCCACCATCTTTTCCAAAAATGTAATACTTGTTGTCCGGTAACTCTTCAGGAGTAAAATAAGCCATATTCTCTATTACACCTAAAACCGGAATATTGATACTTGGCATTTTAAACATCGCCAATCCTTTACGTGTATCGGCCAAAGCCACCTGTTGGGGTGTAGTAACAATCACTGCACCTGCGATAGGGAAACTCTGAGTAACGGTAATATGGATATCTCCAGTGCCCGGAGGTAAATCTACAATCAGATAATCCAGCTCACCCCAGTCGGCATCATTAAAAAGTTGCTTAATTGCATTAGAAGCCATCGGTCCACGCCATGGCACTGGCTGATCGGGATCCGCAAAAAAGCCTAGCGAAAGTAATTTTATACCGTATTTCTCAATCGGCAATATCAGGGTCTTCCCATCCTCAGTTTCTCTTGCGCTAGGTTTTGCACCCACAAGATCAAACATGGTAGGAACTGAAGGCCCATAAATATCCGCATCAATTAAGCCAACCTTAGCTCCATCAGCAGCAAGGGTGATAGCTAAATTACTGGCCACAGTAGATTTACCAACACCACCTTTACCTGAAGAAACCAGGATAATATTCCTGATGTCTTTAAGCTGTGTGGTATCCATAGGCTTAGTTACCCTTGAAGTGATATTGATCTCTACCTCTGCTTCCTGACTAACAAAATGCTTAACGGCATTTAAACATGCATTTTTCAGCATATCTTTCATCGGACAGGCAGGAGTTGTCAACTCAAGGGTAAAACTTACCTGTTTATCTACTATTTTTAAGTCTTTGATCATGTTCAGCGTAACCAGATCTTTCTTAAGATCGGGATCTTCAACATTTCTCAAAGCGGCTAGGACTTGTTCTGGGCTAATCATAATTATTCAAAACTAGCTAAAACTGTGATAGCAACCATGAACACCACCAACAATATTGCAATAAAGTGAATAACTCGTCGGGGAATGCTCCTTTTTATTGTAATTTTAACACGAAATAAACACCAGAGTTTAACGTTAGCAATAAAATCTATTTTATAGCATGCACCTTCCAAAAATTAACATCCCCAAAAAATACGTAAAAGCCGGAGTGTGGGTATTGGGGATTTTTCTTCTTCTGCTGATTACCGCTGGCATTATTGCCTACAACAAAAGAGAAACCCTCTTAGATAAAATGATGGCAAAGGCCATCGCCAAAGCAGAGAAAGACTACGGATTGGAGGTGAAAATCGCCGAATATGGCTTTAAGGGATTAAGTACCATACACATGAAAGATGTTTCGGTAGTTCCAAAAGACCGTGATACCCTGACCACGATATCCGACATGACCATCGGGGTTAAACTCTTTCCTTTGATTTTTGGTGATGTTAAGCTCTCTGAAATCAACCTGAATGTTGGCCAGTTGAACATCGTTTTTAAAGACTCCTTAAGCAATCTCGATTTCCTGCTGAAAAGAAAAAAGAACGACGATACAGAAAAGAAATCTAAAGTTGACCTGTCCGACCTGGCGCATAACCTCCTGAACCAGGTTTTGTATAAGATCCCGGACAATATGGAGATTAAGGACTTTTTATTGAATGTAAACGATAACGACACCGCTAAACTTACTTTCCTAACCACTAAAGCTACAATAGAAGATGGTGACTTGAATTCAACCATTTTAGTGAATGGCACCGAGTCGACCTGGCATATTAACGGAACGGTAAAACCAGGAAAAAAACAAATGGACATCATGCTTTTTGCAGATAATAAGAAAGTTGAACTCCCTTATCTGGAACGTAAACTGCGAGCTAAATTTAGCTTCGACACGGTAAGAACTGAGATGAAAAGTGCCGAGTACAGTGGTGATGATTTCAAAATATCAGGCTCGTGGTCAATAAAAAATTTACTCATCAACCATCCTAAAATTGCATCCAATGACATCATCGTTCCTGATGCAAAGATTGATGCGGATATGTTAATTGGCAAAAATTATGTCGCTCTGGATAGCTCATCAACCGTATTTCTGAAAAAAGCTTCCATACACCCTTATTTAAAATATACCCTTTCTCCGAATAAAATTTATGAAGTAAAACTCCATGCTCCAGATCAGGATGCCCAGGAGGTATTAAGTGCTTTCCCTCAGGGCTTATTCGAATCTCTTGATGGAATGCGTGTAAGTGGTAAAATACGTTATGACCTGAATTTTTACCTGGATAGCTCGCTACCGGATAGCGTAAAGTTTTATTCAGGCCTTACGCCAACTAATTTTAAAATCCTGAAATGGGGAAAAACAGACCTGCAAAAGATAAATAAGGACTTTGTTTATACGCCATATGAGCGTGGTAAACCAATGCGCGACATCTTGATTGGTCCTGCCAATCCTAACTATACACCGCTTTCTGAGGTTTCCAGCAACTTTAAAAACGCGATATTAACCTCGGAAGATCCTTCATTTTTTAGCCATAAAGGCTTTGTGCTGGAATCTATCCGTAAATCCATTGCCGTTAATTTTAAGGAAAAGAGATTTGTAAGAGGTGGAAGTACCATTTCCATGCAGCTGGTTAAAAATATATTCCTCAGCAGACAAAAAACTTTATCCAGAAAGGCGGAGGAAATCCTTATCGTCTGGCTGATAGAAAATAATCGTCTGGTAAGTAAAAACAGAATGCTGGAAGTGTACTTTAACATCATTGAAATGGGGCAGAACATTTACGGAATTGGAGAGGCCACCCGATACTATTTTGGCAAAAAGCCATCTGACCTGAATATTGGCGAAGGCATTTTCCTGGCCAATATTGTTCCCAGACCTAAAATAGCCCTATATAAGTTTAAAGATGATGGTGGCCTTAAGGACTACATGTATCCATATTTTAAATTTATAGGCAAGATTATGGCTGGCCGGGGACTTACCCCAACGGATAGTAGCGGCTATGGCTTTTACAATGTTCGCTTGCGTGAAGGGTTAAGAAAATATCTGCTCCCTGACACGGCAACAATAGACACCAATGATTTTGACAACGAAGATCCACTACCGGCTGTTGAAACGCACGATGCTTCAAAAAGTCTGTTCGACCGGATATTTGGCAAACAGAAAAAGGATACTACAACTACTCCGGCCGTTAAAACTGATACGACCAAAACAAGAAAAGAATTAAGGCAGGAACGAAGGGACCAACGAAAAAAAGAGAAGGAAAAAGAAAAAGCCACCCAGCTTTAATATAACCAGCATGAATAAAATTCAAATAGAAGATAGAACGTTCGAAATTCTTTTAGATAATGACAATATCAGCAAACGCACCCGTCTGATTGGTATTCAGCTAAATGTAGATTACGAAGACCGCTGCCCCATATTTATCGGGGTATTAAATGGCAGCTTTCTTTTTATGGCCGATCTGCTTAGAGAAATTGAAACCCCTTGTGAAATTGGGTTTATTCGCGTATCCTCATATGATGGCGCTGAAAGCAGCGGAAAAATAAAAGAAACCTTCGGTTTGCCAGACAACCTGCACAATAGAGACATCATTATTGTTGAAGATATTGTAGACACTGGCTTTACCCTTAGACACGTACTCAGCGAAGTGCACAAGCAAAACCCGGCATCAGTTAGGGTATGCACGCTATTATTTAAACCTGAAGCCTTAAAACAGCCAATTGATGAGCTTGAATATGTGGCTTTTGAAATCGCAAATGAATTTGTGGTGGGCTATGGTTTAGACTATAATGGGCTTGGCAGAAACCTTAAGGATATCTACAGTGAGAAAACTGTTCCGTCTCAATTGCCTTAAATGTAATTTTTTTTTCACAATTTTGTGAAAACATACAACATACAATCTATATCAATGACCATACACAAAGAAGGTTACACTACCATTGCATTATCAGTACTTTTCATCTTTATTCTGAATGCCGTTATTTCTTATAAATTCGATGATATAACCTGGTTAAGGTGGCTAATCTATATTTTCTCATTCGCACTTTTAGTTACCGTTTTACAATTTTTCAGAAATCCATCCCGCACATTTACTACCGGTGAAAATCTGGTAATCTGTCCTGCAGATGGAAAAGTTGTAGTGATTGAAGAAACCGAAGAAGGAGAATATTTTAAAGATAAAAGACTAATGGTATCCATATTCATGTCGCCGGTAAACGTCCATATCAACAGAAATCCTATTTCAGGTGTAGTTAAGTTCTTTAAATACCACTCAGGTAAATATTTAGCTGCATGGCATCCTAAATCGTCTACAGAAAATGAGCGTACAACAGTTGTTGTAGAACATAAAAACGGGACTCCTGTATTGTTCAGACAAATTGCCGGAGCGCTTGCCAGAAGAATTGTCTGGTATGTGAAGGAAGGCGATAAAGTTGAACAGAATAAAGAATTCGGTTTTATCAAATTCGGTTCAAGAGTAGATGTATTCTTACCTCTAGGCACCAAGGTAAATCTGGAGCTGAATCAGGTAGTAAAAGGCGGTATTACCGTATTAGCTGAACTTGCATAATAATTGAGGGGTAAATCCTCTTTTTAGGATATAAAAAAGCGCAGACATATATTGTCTGCGCTTTTTTATTGGCTAATTCGTTGAGTAAGCTTTCTCCTCAATTGATCTTTGTGTTGGATAGGCAAAGTCTGACCTATATTGTTTAACAATTTCTATCAGTTTAAAATTGATTTCTTCTTTCACTTTTACATGCTTACCGAACTCCATGTTTGTAACAAGGTAAACTACTTGAATATTTAAGGCAGAATCGCCAAAATTATCAAAAGCAGCATAACCATCCTTTGTATCCGGATGTGCCGCCAGAAAGCCTCCAATTGCCTCTAATATCAATTTAATATCTGCCGGATCCGTTTCATAAGTGATTCCGATAAAGAAATTCACTCTTCTATAGTTTCTGAGTGTTACATTTTCAAGTACGCCGTCGATCATAGCCCTATTAGGGATTACGATTGTGGTTTTATCCGGACTAATCAACCAGGTGCTTCTAAAGCCAACCTTTTCTATCGTTCCTTCAATTCCATCAACCTTAACAACATCTCCAACTGTAAAAGGCTTATCAAGAAATATGGTAAATGATCCGATCAGGTTCTCCAGACTTTCCTTGGCGGCAAGGGCAATTGCGATACCACCAATACCTAAACCTGTTATCAGTGTAAGGACATTGATTTCGAAAACAAAGCCGAGCAGCACAAAAAATCCAAGAAAACAGATTAATGTTTTGGTCAGTTCTTTTAAAAACGGCACCAATTGATCATCGGCCCTATTATTAGATTTTATAGCCTTATGCTTTAACACAAAGGCTATAAAATCAATTATTCTTAAAATAATCCAGAAAACTGCAAGGATAATCAGAAATAGAAAAATTTTATCTAAACAATCCCCAATAGTCACCTCAAGCTTCGTCTTCGGCTTATCCCAAAGCACGATATCAAGTGGGTGACTTAACTTATTGATCGCAAGATATATGGTACAAAAGGTGATGAATGACTCTATTGGCTTAATAAGCAGCGCAACAAAAGTATCGCCATTAACTTCCTCGGCAAAACTCTTAAATATCTTAAAAAGCGAAAGACTAAATAACCTGGAAACCAATCTTTTAAACAACAACCCCAATAAAACAATCCCCACAAAAACGCAGTATTGTTTAGCCGTATTACCCCAGAAAATCTGTTCAAAAAATTGATTGTCCATATTAATTATACCAATTGTTTTAATGCAATTTCAAATGCTGTTTTAGAAAGTCCAGTACGTTTATCAGATTCCAGATGTACGGCTTTCATTGCGTTATAGATCACCTGAGATGCATCTGTAAATATAGCATCATCACTCATCTCTATATTTCTTTGCATCAAATAAGCGAAAACTCTTGCCATACCGCAGTTTGAAATGAAATCAGGAATTACGGCAACATGCTCGTCAACATGCTCCATGATGCTTCCAAAGAAAATCTCTTTATCCGCAAAAGGAACGTTTGCACCGCAGGCAATCACTTCCAGGCCACCAGCGATCAACTGATCCACTTCATCTTGTTTAACAAGTCTAGATGCTGCCGCAGGAACAAATATCTCTGCACCTACATTCCAGATCTGCTTGCTAGCCTCTTCAAAAGAAATAAGATCCGGAGACACCAATGTGTTTCCAACTCTATTATTAAATAAAGCGATGATCTCCTCTTTAGTAAAACCTTCTTTATTGATCAATCCACCAACGCGGTCAATAATACCAACGATTTTTACGCCATTTTGAGCCAGATAATATCCTGCAGCTGCTGCTACATTACCCCAGCCTTGAATGATTGCGGTTTTGCCCGCTAATTCACCACCCCATATGCTATAAAAATGTGCAATCGACTCCGCTACACCGTAGCCGGTAATCATATCCGCAACTTTATATTTTCTTTTGATATCAGGCGTATAATTCAAATCCTCCAACACTTTGGATACGCCATAACGCAATTGACCAATCTGGTGAATACGTTCGTTTTCTCTGGCATGGTAGTGACCATTGATTACACCTTCCTGAGGATGCCATAAGCCATAATTCTCCGTAATAGGAATCACCTCATGAATCTCATCAATATTCAAATCCCCACCGGTACCGTAATAATTTTTTAATAAAGGCATTACAGCTTTGTACCAGCGCTCCAATACTTCTTTTTTTCTAGGATCAGCAGGGTCGAAGTTGATACCAGACTTCGCTCCACCAATCGGAGGTCCTGATACCGTAAATTTCACTTCCATTGTTTTCGCAAGAGATTCAACTTCTCTTTTGTCGAGGCCCTTACGCATCCGTGTACCACCACCGGCAGCTCCACCACGCAGCGAATTGATCACAACCCAGCCCTCAGCTTCAGACTCCTTATCTTTCCACTCAAAAACAATCTCCGGTCGCTTCTCCTCAAATTTCTTTAACAGTTCTTTCATTATTATATTAAGTTAGTTGGCGCAAAGATATACAAACAAAAAAACCTCACCGATATGATCGGTGAGGTTAATATATTTTTTTTTAAATATCTAAACTCTTTTAGATTTTATACGAGCTGCTTTACCAGTTAATTCACGTAGATAAAATAATTTCGCTCTGCGAACTTTACCATGGCTATTAACTTCTATCTTAGCGATATTCGGAGAATTGATAGGGAATATACGTTCCACACCAACACCGTTAGACATTTTACGAACGGTAAACGTTTCGCTAGCACCAACGCTATTACGTTGTAATACTACGCCTTGGTAAATTTGAATACGTTCTTTATTACCTTCGCGAATTTTATAGTGAACACTCACTGTATCTCCTGATTTGAAGGCAGGAAAGTCATTTTTTGCGATTACCTGCTCTTCAACAAATTTTACTAAATCCATGATTTTAAGCTATTAAGCCGACTTTTTGTTGTTTAAAATCGGACTGCAATATTAGGGATTTTATTTTAAAAATAAAAGCATTTTTTATTTTTTTCCACATTCTTTTAAATTTCCACATTCCCAAAGTAAAACACAGCACCTTAGTAATCAGGCTAAAATAAGAATCTGAAAGCGATGAACCCGCTTTAATTCATCAATTAGGGCGATTGATACAAATAGCTCAAACCACTACTTGAACAATGCAATTCAAAAAAATAAAAACAAAAAAATAATATTTACTTTTTCTGGTTTTGATAAATTAATGTTTTCAAATCGGTTCCCTTAATCGTTATATTTTCGAGACCACCTCTCTTCATATTAAACAGAATTTCCATTTTTCTGACCAGGTGATAGGGAATGTCTGCCAAGTCATCGCTTTTTATGTTACGGTAATTATGAAAGGTATTTAATGAAATATCCAATTCTTTTGGAATGATTTTCCTTGCCGCAGAATACTCAACAACATTCAACTGATATAAATACTCATTGATCTTATACTTATACATATCTTAAAATTTAGGTTAGCTGATCTTTAGTATACTATCTACGGGAGTCCTCAGATTGCAAAAGCTCCTTTAAAGGTTTACAGCTCATATTTCTGTTCCTCAGCTCCCCAACCTTCATTTCAAATAATTTTTCAAACAGCATCACTTTTTCATGAGGAATATCCTGTAAATCGTCTATTAGAATATTCCGGTAATTATGAAACGTATTTAAGGATACCCCTAAAACTTTTGGGATAACCCTGACCGCTTCTCTGTATTGAGATACCGGCAGGCGCAACAAAAAATCATTTATTTTGTACTTCCTTACTTTGTTTGTCATGGCATGTATATTTAGTTAGTGTTAATTCGATTCTTCTCTTCGTACTTAAAATAACGACAAACGCATATTTTTTTAGCGTGAATCTACTAAAATTCGAATACAATAACCAAATAAACTAAATTATTTTTTTAGCAACACCTTTAACGGGACACAAAAAAATAAGGCACAACCAATTAAACTACATAAAAAATGTAGCAACAAATAGATAACCTGAAAATAATATTAATCCTCTAAGAGATCTGGTCTGCGGGTTTGCGTACGGATCAACGCCTGATCGTGGCGCCACTCATTGATTTTAGCCTCATGGCCACTCAGTAAAACATCAGGAACCTTATGCCCCCTCCAGTCTGCCGGCCTCGTATAAACAGGCGCATCCAGCAATTCACCCTGAAAACTGTCAGACAATGCAGAAGTTTCGTCATTTAAAACCCCCGGAATTAACCGCACAATAGCATCAACAAGCACTGCGGCTGGCAATTCGCCACCAGAAAGTACATAATCACCTATTGAGATTTCCCGGGTCACAAATAAATCCCTGATACGTTGGTCTATGCCTTTATAATGACCGCACAGGACCATGATATTTCCCTTTCCTGAAAGCTCATTAGCAATCGTCTGGTTAAAAGTTTCACCATCCGGACTCATGAAGATAACCTCATCATATTTGCGTTCAGCATGAAGCGCCTCAATGCACCTGGCAAAAGGCTCTATTGACATCACCATCCCGCTGCCACCACCATAAGGGTAATCATCCACACTTTTCTGCTTGTTAGTGGCGTAGTCCCTCAAATTATGGACAACAATTTCTGCTATGCCCTTCTTTTGGGCCCGTTGAAGAATAGAATGAGCAAAAGGACTGTCCAGCAAATCAGGTAAAACAGATATGATATCGAAACGCATGTTGTAAAGTTAAATTAATTTGACAGATAAATATCCAGTAATCCTTCCGGCAGATCCACCAATAAAGTCTCTTCCTCTTCATCAATTTCAACAATCATGTCCTCATTTAGAGGGAACATAATCTCCGTGCCTTTGTATAAAACCGTTGCTACGAACTGCTGTGGATATTCATTCACCTCAATAATTTCCCCCAATTCTCCCTGCGTCTCATCCGAAACGATAAAGCCTTTAAGATCATTGTAATGAAAATCGTCGTCCGAGCGATCCGGCATCTTAGATAAGGGAAGATAGATTTTCTTCCTTACCAAAGCCTGAGCTTTGTCTATATGATCAACATCATCGAAATAAAAATTGCCCGTATTATTGGTTTGCAACTTACAGGACGACACAAAAAACGGAACCATTTTACCATTGATCTCTGCAAAAACCACATCCAGATCTAACAATCCCGGTTCATCATATTCAAAAAATAATTGAACCTCACCCTTTAACCCTTTTGTCTTGGTAATGTACCCTATGTAAAACGCTTCTTCTTGTGTCATAAATACCTATAATAAAAATAGCGAAGAATTCATTTTCATGAAATTTCTTCGCTATCATTCAGAATAACAAAAATATTATGCTTGTTCTTCTTTGTTTTCTTCAGCAGCAGGAGCTTCAGCTACAGGAGCCTCTTCAGCAGCAGCAGTTTCTTCAACTACTTCTTCTTCCGCTACAACTTCTTCAACCGGTGCATTTTTAATTGCTAAAGCAGCAGCACGATCAGCATTTTTCTTAGCTTCAGCAGCTAAAGCAGCTTTCTTAACTTCCTCTTTAGATTTAGTTAAACTGTCTTTTTTACCGTCAATCTGACCAGCTTTTGCAGCTAACCATTCAGCAAATTTAACTTCAGCTTGCTCAGCAGTTAATGCGCCTTTTTTAACACCACCTTCTAAGTGTTTTTTGTATAAAACACCTTTGTAAGAAAGGATAGCACGACAAGTATCCGTAGGCTCAGCACCTTTGTTTACCCAGTCTAAAGTTTTATCGAAATTGATATCAATGGTTGCAGGATTGGTGTTTGGGTTGTAAGAACCTAAACGCTCAATGAATTTACCATCTCTTGGTGAACGGGAATCCGCTACCACTACGTGGAAAAAAGGTTTCCCTTTTTTACCGAATCTTTGCAATCTGATTTTAGTTGCCATTTCTTCTTTGTTTTTATGTATTCAACATAGTTCCCGGAGCTTCATGCTTGCGGGGTTGCAAAAGTAAGTAAAATACTAATGATTAACAAGATGCAATATTTTTTAATTCATTACCTAAACTATTCCATGATTTAAGATATTTGAATAAAACAAAATGAAATGAGAATAGCCATTGATATGGATGAAGTGTTAGCTGATCCCTTGAGTAAATTCATTAAACTATATAATCGCGACTATGGTGTGCCTTTAAATCTTATTGTTGATCCGGGCAACGAAATCTATCATCATGTTCCTGAGCACGCCAACAACAAATGGTTCGATTACATCAATGAAAAGGGCTTTTTTAGAGACCTTCCTGTTATTGAAGGCAGCATTGAGGCTGTTAAACGACTGCAAGAAAACAATGAAGTATATATCGTTTCGGCAGCAACAGAATTTAGAAACTCCTTAGAAGATAAACTCGACTGGCTAGCCGATCATTTTCCTTTTATAAGCTGGAAAAACATCATATTCTGTGGCGACAAAATTGTCAATGTAGATATAATGATAGACGATCGCATTAAAAACTTTCAAGGCTTTGAGGGGCGGAAATTATTATTTTCCTCTCCCCACAACCTATTGATTACAGGTTACGAGCGTGTAGACACGTGGCAGCAGGTTCTCGAGAAATTGTCATAATAACTGTAACATTATCCATTTCCAACTATCAAATCCTTAAAAAATATCCATATGCTGATTACAACAACAAACACAATAGAAGGCAAAAAAATAGTCAAATATATTGGCCTTGTTAGTGGCGAAACCATCATTGGCGCCAATATTTTTAAAGACCTTTTTGCCGGAATCCGCGATATCGTTGGCGGCAGATCCGGTTCATATGAACAAGTATTAAGAGAAGGAAAAGAGACCGCAGTAAATGAAATGCAGCAATATGCTGCAGCAATGGGCGCCAATGCCATTATTGGTGTAGACCTTGATTACGAAACCGTAGGAAGCGGTGGTAGCATGCTGATGGTAGCCGCAACAGGTACCGCAGTAATTATTGAATAAAATAGTAAAGGCCCTTTAAAGGGCCTTTTTTATTATAATGATAATATCTCTACCAGTTTTAACCAGGCCGGACTTACCTCCTCAGCATCTATATGCTTTATAGCATGTCCAAATGGCGTAAACACAAGTTCTCTGTTTACCTGTCCAACCATTACACCGGACTGACCATTGATTACTCCTTCAACTGCTGCAACACCAAAACGGCTAGCTAACACTCTGTCCATACAACTAGGTTTACCTCCGCGCTGAATATGCCCCAATACAGAAACCCTGATGTCGTAGTTAGGAAATTTCTTCTTCAAAGCCTCTCCTACATTAAAAGCACCCCCCACTTCATCACCTTCTGCAACCACAACAATCTTAGAAGCCTTATCCTTACGACCGCTTTCCAATCTGGTAATCAATCCTTCCACACCCATATTAGCTTCCGGAATAAGGATTGCCTCAGCTCCAACACCAATACCACTCCTTAAAGCAATCAATCCTGAATCTCTTCCCATCACCTCAACGATAAACAACCGGTCGTGCGATTCAGCTGTATCTCTAATCTTATCAACCGCATTTACAACGGTATTGATAGCCGTATCGTAACCGACCGTAAAATCAGTTCCCTGCAAATCATTATCAATAGTACCAGGCAAGCCAACGATAGGGAAATCAAATTCAGCGCTGAATAAATTAGCCCCTGTAAATGTTCCATCCCCACCTATCACGATCAACGCATCTATATCATGTTTTTTTAACTGCTCATATGCCTGAGCACGTCCTTCCGTTGTCCGGAAAGCATCACTACGTGCTGTTTTTAAGATTGTACCTCCACGTTGAATAATATTGGCCACAGATTTCCTGTTCATCTCGATAAAATCTCCATGAACTAAACCTTCGTAGCCTCTTAAAATACCCGTAACTTGTAAATCGTAATAAATTGCCGCTCTAACAACTGCCCTAATGGCAGCATTCATTCCAGGAGCATCGCCACCTGAAGTTAATACTCCAATATTTTTTATTTTATTCATTTAGTTTCTCCGTCGGATTAAAAATACTTCTACTACTGAGTCGGTGAAAATAACCATAATCTTTAAATGTTGTTTAAAAATTCTACTTCTTTAAAATTATAGTGCTTTTCAATCCCATTACTTAACATCACAAGCAAGCCCTGCTCAGTCACATCTATTATCGTTCCCTCAAAAACTTCCCCGAGACGCCGGTACGATGCCTTTTCCTTAAATCTGTACAGCCCGGAAAGGTAAGAATTCTGCAAACTATTAAAGTTCCCAGATCTTAATCTCAGGTACTGAGCCTCAATATGAGTGCAAATTTTTGCTAAAAGCTCCAATAAATTAACATCCCGTTGTAAAATTTTACCCATTGAAATCGGTCGATTTAATAGCATCGGATCAAAATTCAACTGGTTTACATTGATTCCTATTCCTACGATACCAGCTTTATATTTACTTCCCGATAAGATGTTTTCAATTAAAATCCCTCCAAGTTTCTGATCATTATAATATAGATCATTAGGCCATTTCACCTTCAGTCCACCGCCTAAAAAATCATTTATCGCATCCCTAACACCCACACTAACAGCCATATTAAGTAGAAACTGACTGGTTATAGGTAAAAAGAGGGGGCTTAGATAAATACTGAAAGTAAGGTTCATACCAGGTTCCGAGTACCAGGTATTCTCCTGTTGCCCTCTACCAGCAAATTGTTTATCTGCCATAATTACAGTCCCTTCGGCTAATGGCTCGGAATTTGACACAATTGCTTTTAAAAAGTTATTGGTAGAATCAACCTCAGGTAATCTGATCAAATTTTGACCAACAAATAATGTGGGAAAAGTGTTATTTTGCAAGTGTTGATTGTATATTTGTTTATCAAAATTAAAACATTTTAATGGTAAAAACTAAAATTGGAAACCTTTCTACATACCTCTCAGAGATAGCTGTATCAGGCATACAGGAAAAAAAAGGACACGACATTGTAAGGCTAGATTTAAGAGAACTTAACAGTTCAGTTTCTGATTATTTTATCATCTGCAGCGCAGATTCCTCTATCCAGGTAAAGGCAATTGCCGATAGTGTAGAAGAAGAAATCTATAAGAAAACTCAAACTAATCCATGGAGAAAAGAAGGTCAGGAGCATGCCGACTGGATTATCCTTGATTATTTTGACGTAGTAGTTCACATATTTAAAACCGAAAAGCGCGAATTTTATGGTATTGAAGACCTTTGGGGAGATGCCCAGTCTACGTCATACCAAAGCGCCTAATCATTCACCTCCATTTTTTAAATGATGAAAGAGAATCCTAATACGAAGCCCAAATTGAAGATCCCAAATATTCCTAAAAAACCTCAAAAAGGTTCAAAATTTAATATTTTTTGGGTATATGCTGCTATTATTCTAGGGCTGATCTTACTGCAATTCCTGTTTAGCGGGGATACTGCAAAGACCATTCCGTATCGCACATTTGAAACACAAATGCTGATACCGGGTGATGTAGATAAATTAATCGCCTACAAACACGAAGATCTGGTTAAAGTTGAGGTCTACATTAAAAAGGACAAACTTAAACTTCCTAAATATAAAGACTACCTGAGCAAGAGTAATTTTGGTGCTGCAGAAGCCCCGACAGTTTATTTCAATGCAGGCTCTTTTGATCAGCTGGATAAGGATCTGAAAGAGGCTCAAAAAGACATACCTCCATTACAACAGGTGCTGGCTGAAAAAATAACCAGACAGAGTTCTTTTAACTCCTGGTTCTTAACTATAATCTTACCTGTTTTATTATTTATCGCTTTCTGGATCTTTATCATGCGTCGTATGGGCGGTGGTGCCGGTGGCGGTGGTGGTCAGATTTTCAATATCGGAAAATCAAAAGCCACCCTATTCGATAAAGAAAGTCAGGTAAACGTTACTTTTAACGATGTAGCTGGTCTTGAAGAGGCGAAACAAGAGGTTATGGAAATCGTTGACTTCCTTAAAAACCCTAAAAAATACACCAATTTAGGGGGTAAAATCCCTAAAGGAGCCCTATTGGTAGGTTCTCCGGGTACAGGTAAAACGTTATTGGCTAAAGCAGTTGCCGGCGAGGCGCAAGTACCTTTCTTCTCGCTTTCAGGTTCAGACTTTGTTGAGATGTTTGTTGGAGTTGGTGCTTCACGTGTTCGTGATTTGTTTAAACAAGCCAAAGATAAAGCGCCTTGTATCATCTTTATTGATGAGGTTGATGCGATCGGTCGTGCTCGTGGTAAAAACAGCATGATGGGTGGAAATGACGAGCGTGAAAACACACTAAACCAGTTACTGGTTGAAATGGATGGTTTTGGTACTGATTCAGGAATTATCATTCTTGCAGCTACAAACCGTCCGGATGTATTAGACTCTGCCCTATTGAGACCAGGTCGTTTTGACAGACAAATATCAATTGATAAACCTGATTTAGTTGGACGTGAACAAATCTTTAAAGTTCACCTTAAACCAATCAAAACCGATCAGATCGTTGATGCCAAAAAGCTTTCTGCACAAACTCCGGGATTTGCAGGTGCTGAAATTGCCAACGTTTGTAATGAAGCAGCGCTAATTGCTGCCCGTCGCAATAAGGATTTTGTAGACATGCAGGATTTCCAGGATGCTATTGACCGCGTAATTGGTGGTTTAGAGAAGAAAAATAAAATCATCTCTCCGGAAGAAAAACGAATCGTTGCTTATCATGAAGCCGGTCACGCCATCGCTGGTTGGTTCCTTGAGCATGCCGATCCTTTGGTAAAAGTATCTATCGTTCCCCGTGGTGTTGCCGCATTAGGTTACGCACAATACCTTCCTAAAGAGCAGTTCCTGTATACTACAGAACAGTTGACCGATGGAATGTGTATGACTATGGGTGGTCGTGTTGCTGAAGACATCGTTTTTGGTAAAATATCTACAGGTGCACAAAATGACCTGGAACGTATCACCAAGTTATCATATGCCATGGTAACGATTTATGGTATGAACAGTACCATTGGGAATGTATCCTTCCATGATCCTCAGAACGAATACAACTTCAACAAGCCATATTCTGAAAAAACTTCAGAAATGATTGATCACGAAGTTCGTCTGTTAATTGCTGAGGTATACGTAAGAACTAAAGCATTACTTACAGAAAAAAGAGACGGTTTAGAAAAACTAGCTCAAAAATTAATTGAAAAAGAGATTCTTTTCCAAGCCGATTTAGAGGAAATTTTAGGCAAACGTCCTTTTGATAACCGTACTACTTACGACGAATTTGTAAATGGTACAGGCGATCAGAAGCCTGCAGCCGAAGGATTGTTGCATGATGGAGTTGGCGACACTGCAACACCAATAAACCCGGTACAAACAGAATCTTAATCACAATATTTATGGAACAGCCATTCCAATATGTGGAATGGCTGCAAATCCATCTTTTATGCAAGAAAACATTTCTTCAAAAGAGCTCATGCTAAAAAAGATAAGAAAAGCCCTTCTGGAAAGAAGAGATAATCCTTATCCAAATTTAGAAGATACTCCCCTCTACACAGAGAGCCCAGACCACCGGGAATATCCGGAAATCTTATTTGCAGAACAGCTTACCGCAGTTTCAGGCAATTTCATCTACTGTGAAAATGGAATAGAATTTATTGAAAACATCCTGCAGCTAGCCGAAAAATTTAATTGGAGAAAAATATACTGCTGGGAACCTGAATTACAGGATTTGCTTGCTGCCTATGAATTTCCCTTTTATCAGACCGATAAAGACTTTGAAATGGCAGAGGTAGGCATAACACTATGCGAAGCCTTAATTGCCCGTAATGGCTCTGTTATGGTCTCAAATCAGAATGCCGCTGGCCGTAGATTAAGCATCTTCCCGCATCATCACATTGTTATTGCCCGTACCGGACAAATGGTAATGGATTTAAAGGATGCTTTTAAATTGATAAAAAACAAATACAGCGATCAAATTCCATCAATGATCAGCACCATCACTGGACCTAGCAGAACCGCCGATATTGAGAAAACTTTAGTACTCGGCGCTCATGGACCAAAGGAATTATTCGTATTTTTAATTGAAGATTTTTCATAATCTAATATATTTATTCTAATTTTATACTGTACACCAAATCAGTATATGGTTCAAAATGGGCATTAAAACAAACTTAAACTCAGTTATTAAGGGTACCGGAAGCTATATTCCAGAAAATATTATCGCAGGAAATGCCTTTTTAAACGCCACGTTTTACGACAATGGCGTAAAGCTGGACAAAGAAAACAGCGAAATAATCAGCAAATTCTCAGAGATCACAGAAATTAACGAACGTCGTTATATAGATGAGGATCAGGTAAGCAGTATTATCGCTGCGATTGCCGCGCAGCGAGCAATAGACGACGCCAAAATTGATAAAGAAACGCTTGATCACATTATATTCTGTCACAATTTTGGAGATGTTAAGATGGGAAGTAACCGTATGGATATTCTTCCTTCACTGGCTGCCAAAATTAAACAGGCATTACGAATTGAAAATCCTGATTGCGTAGCTTACGACTTAATTTTTGGTTGTCCAGGTTGGGTACAGGGTGCCATACAAGCCAATTACCTTATCCAAAGCGGCGATGCAAAGCGTGTAATGGTTATCGGTGCAGAAACCCTATCCAGAATCATCGATGCGCATGATCGAGACAGTATGATCTTCTCAGATGGCGCAGCAGCGGTTATTTTCGAAGCACAGGAAGACGATGCTCCACTAGGTATCATTGCTCATAAAACACAAACGCACGCTATTAATCACGGCTCATTACTGGTTATGGGAAAAAGCAATAACCCAGATGAGCAAAGCGGAAATGCTTACCTAAAAATGAACGGCCGAAAGCTGTATGAATTTGCCGTATTAAACGTACCACAAGTCGTAAAAACAGCAATTGATAAATCTGGTATTGACATAAAAGACATTAAAACCGTTTTCATTCATCAGGCAAATGGTAAAATGGATACAGCTATTATGAAACGTTTATTTAAGTTGTACAACCTGGATACTGTACCTGAAAATCTGGTACCTATGACCATATCCTGGTTAGGAAACAGCTCGGTCGCCAGCATACCTACTCTACTCGACCTCGTACTTAAAGGTCATGTTGAAGGCTACAAGGTTAATAAGGGTGATTATACCGTGTTTGCTTCAGTTGGCGCAGGTATGCATATCAACGCATTTGTTTACCGCTTTTAATTCATTCTTTTCAAACTGTCTCGGGCTTCACTTTCAATACTGTTTTCATATTGATGGCCTTTCATATTGATAGCTGTATTAAAACAAGTTCTGGCTTGGGGATAGCTCTTTTTCATCATATAGATCTTCCCCATACTTAAGGCCGATTTGGCCGAGAAATAAGCTTTTAAACCTTTACCGTAATTCACTGCTTTCTGATAGTTCTCCAGCGCAGCGTCCCATTTACCTAGCTCATCGCTATTTCTGCCCAGGCGGTAATAATATTCTGTCTTATCCTTTACAGCAGTTAAATCTTCCGCTTTAATTCCAGCCAATATCTCCATTGATTTGCTGTAATAACCACCATCAAATAACAACCTTGCCTTTAAAAGTCCAACATTAGGCACACCAGCTGCTACCTCCTGCAAAGCCTGCTTATCCCGTTCATGAATAGCATATCCTACCCCCTTAACCTTAGCTATATTCTGATTATAGCCTTTACCGTCACCCGAAATCAATTCGATCCAGGCCAGGTGCAAATAACTATCCTTAATGTAACTTACCCCCTTATTACTCTGCAAAAACTTATTAAAGTGAGCTGCAGCGCTCATATCCAGCTTATTTAATCGCGCAATGCCCATCAGATAATCCAGATAAGGAAAGGACTGGTATTGGGGGCCTGTAGGTTTTGCCCCTAAGGTTGTAATCGCTTCTTCATTATGCCCTCTTTTGGCACATACATAAGCTTTAAGGTAAGATTTAAGCAAACTGGTGTCTGAGATCCTTGAAACATATTTCGTCGTTTCTGCGTACGCATTTTCACTATGTGTCACATCTGTCAGCACAAATGCATAATAAAAGACCACTTCTTCATAAAAAGGTTCAAATGAAGAAGCCGGTAAACCCGTTGCCAATCTTTGCATCATGGCTAATCCCGTCTTTACATTCCCTTTAATACCAAAAGTCGAAAGCGTACTCTTCATCAAGCCATCAGGTAAACTACCCAAAACCGCATTAATCAGCCCCAGCCCCTTGGCATTCAATTGAAAAGAAGGAAATTTCTTTGTATTCTCCTGCAGATAAACATTTGCCTTTTTTATCTCCATTGCCGCATTAAACTGCTCACCAAACCGTCCTCTGATCAAGGCCCATTGCAGGTTAATTTCTGCCTGTGCATACAACCGATAAGGCGATTGCGCATCATCATCTTCAATCTGATCTAATCTCGCATTTTTGTGTCCTTTTAAGCGCTCAAACTCATCCTTACTATCGCTGCACAACAGCTGAAAGAAATCAGCATAATTTTCCAATAAAGGAACGATAGAGTTCTTTGGATTGCTTCGCTTTTCGGCGGCAATAATCTGCCTCGCAGCATTGAGTTTAAGTTCAAATATAAGCCCGTATGCTTTTAAACAATTTGCATTGAAATCAAATTTAGCAAACAATGATCCTGGCAAAAAGAGCAGGAAAAGAGCGAAAAAGAGTTTATTCATGGGTAGTGTAGACTTCATAAGGGTAAATTTAAACACAAAAAAAAGGCCAGATGGAATTTCTGACCCTTTTTAATATTGTAATAGCTGGTTTTAAACCGGAGCCACTTCCTGAGTAAGCGCTTCGTCAACTAAAATTCTTCCACAATGTTCGCAAACGATGATCTTTTTACGTTGACGGATATCCAACTGACGTTGAGGTGGAATCTGGTTAAAACATCCTGAGCATGAATCACGGTCGATAGTAACTACCGCTAAACCGTTATTTGCATTTCCTCTCAATCTGTTGTAAGCAACCAATAATCTTTCGTCGATCTGAGTTTCAGCTTTCTCTGATTTTTTAAGCAAGCCTTGCTCATCTTTCTCCGTTTCAGCAGTAATGGTCTCTAACTCACTTTTTTTAATCTCAAGATCTTTTCTTCTTGATTCTAAATCAGCAAGCGCTTTATCATAAATCTCCGTTTTTTGAGTAATGTCAAATCCGAACTCTCTGATCTTCTTCTCACAAACCTGAATCTCAAGCGTTTGTATCTCAACCTCTTTAGTTAAGGCATCATACTCACGGTTATTTTTAACGTCTTTTAATTGAGTTTCATATTTTTTGATCAGGCCTTGAGCATCCTTGATCATATTTTTACGCGTTACAATGGCATCTTCAGTATCATCCAATTCGCCTTTGAATTTTTGTATACGTGTTTCCAGACCTGCAACGTCATCTTCTAAATCGGCAACTTCCATTGGAAGTTCGCCACGTATCTGACGTATTTTATCAATCTGAGTATGCAGGGTTTGTAATTCGTATAAAGCTTTTAGCTTTTGCTCTACAGTTTGTTCCATTAAATGAAATAATTTATGGGGTTTGTGTTATGCTCCGTTAAACGGATTGCAAAGTTAGGAAATTTTTCTTGAATAATATCTATCAACAAATCAGATGTAAATTGTTCACTTTCAAAGTGTCCGATATCTGCGATCACTATTTTTTCATCGGCATCAAAAAACTCGTGGTATTTAAAATCCGCGGTGACAAAAGCGTCTGCTCCTGCGGCAATGGCATCCTTCAGTAAAAAGCTACCTGATCCACCGCAAACAGCTACCTTTCTGATCTTTTTAGGTAGCAAACGTGTATGCCTGATCACAGTAGCATCCATGTTGTTTTTTACCAACCTCAAAAACTCAGCCCCTTCCATTGGTTCTTCCAGCCAACCAATCATTCCGGCTCCAACAGTATCCAGTTTATTCTCTAATGCATAAACATCATAGGCTACCTCTTCATATGGATGATGCTCGAATAGAGCTAGCAGTACTTTTCGCTCATCCTGAACCTTAAAAATGGTCTCTATCCTAACCTCAGGCTCCAGGTGCTGAATACCTCTTTCTCCTACAAAAGGATCTGTATCCTCACCTGCGTTAAAGGTGCCAAACCCTTCTGAATTGAAACTACATTCGCTGTAATTAGAAATATCTCCGGCTCCTGCAGCAAATAGCGCATCTCTTAATACGTCTGCCTGAGCAATTGGACAAAAAGTAATCAGTTTCTTTAAAATGGCGCTTTTAGGGCTTAATATCTTCGTGTTCCGTAAACCCAATCGGCTACAAATCACTCCATTTACCCCATATTGCACATGATCCAGATTCGTATGTATCGCATACAAAGCAATGTTGTTTTTTATTGCCTTCAACACTACCCGCTCTACATAGTTCTTTCCGGTAATCTTTTTCAGTCCCTTAAAAACTATGGGATGATGCGTAATGATCAGGTTACAATTATGCAGTATAGCCTCATCAACAACGCTTTCTACGCAATCCAAAGCAACTAATGCTCCGTGTATCTCCTCATTGGGATCGCCCACTATCAAGCCCGAATTGTCGTAATCTTCCTGGTAATTTAAAGGCGCAAACGCCTCCAGGTGCCTTATTAAAACAGATAACTTCATATCAGGTAAAGATACGAGATTTTTTTACTAAAGATTACCCATTTTTACCATTTGCAGGCTTTCAAACACCATTTTCTGGTTGTACTCGAAAGCAAGACTTTTATGGTTAATCAAATCTATAATTGTCCCGATAAAACATAATCCTGCAGTGAAAAAATATAGAATACCCATACCGATTTGTCCTACTAAAAACCTTGATAATCCAAATACAAAAAACCCAAGGATGCAATAAAGAATCATATCATCCGGATTTCTTCTTTTGCTACTGTAGATCATTAAAAAAGCTCTTAATTGTTGTTCGCTAAATCCTGTAGTTGCACTTTGCAAATACGCATATTCCTGTGGCGAGATGCCCGGCAGCGACATAAATGGTGAATCAAACATATCTTTCCTCCTTATACTTTAAGCCTAATTCCTTAAGCGTAATAAAATTCTTTTTAATCAAACCAACTATCCTACTGCCTATAATCAGCAATGCCGGTATACCAAACCAGTGCTGCTCCAGGCTTGCTCCAAAATTGCCCTGCAGCAAATGCGCAATAGACCTTCCTACTCCACAACCCGGGCACCAGGTAAAGCCCATATTGGCCAGCGGACAAAGTGTAAAATGTGGTTCCGAACCATGGTCATGTACATCCGTCATTCCAAGCAACACCAAAGCCATAATCCAAACGATTAATTCAAACGGCAAACGCTTTAATATTTTCATTTTACAGCATCATTTTTACCTAAAGGTAAACAATCTTTCCGCCAGAACGCAGTACTCCTCTCTTTTTTACCCTTTTAAGCTTTAGATCAGATGATTGAAATTTTGTTACATTTAAAGCTCGCCATAAATATTACATTTGTAATGTGAACATTCGCGACCTGATCAACAGATACAAAACAGATGAGCGTATTGTAGCATTGGCAAAGGCCCTTAACGCGGGCAAGGGCACCAAACTTCAGCTTAAAGGCTTAGTGGGTTCTTCCGACGCAACAATAGCAGTGGCTACTTATTTTCTTTTACATAAGCCTCAATTATTTATACTTCCTGATAGAGAAGAAGCCTCGTATTTCCTGGCCGATCTGGAAAGCATACTCGACAAAGAAGTATTGCTTTTCCCTTCGTCATTTCGTAAGGCCTTCGATTTTACACAGGTAGACACCGCTAATGTACTGGCTCGGGCAGAGGTTTTAAATGAATTAAACCACCATTCGGAATATGGAAAAATCGTAGTTTCCTATCCGGAAGCTATTGCTGAAAAAGTTATAAACCGTGAAATTCTTGAAAAAAACACGCTTGAAATCAGCTTAAATGCCAAATTAGGCATCGATTTCATTAATGAGTTTTTATTCGATTACGATTTTAACCGTACCGACTTCGTGTATGAACCCGGACAGTTTTCTATCCGTGGTGGTATTGTTGATATATTTTCATTTTCCCATGATCTGCCATATCGTATTGAGTTTTTCGGCGATATTGTAGAAAGCATTCGTACTTTCGAGATCGAAAGTCAGCTCTCTGTTGAAGATGTAAAAACACTGACCATCATTCCAAATGTACAGTCTAAATACCTCACCGAAAACAACATCAGTATTCTTGATTATATAGAAAAAGATACCCAACTGTGGTTTAAGGATGTAGAATTTACCTTAGACATTGTTAAAGGCGGCTATAAAAAAGCCGTCGAATTATGGAAAGCGCTTCCTGCAAAAGAGAAGCAGGAAAATCAGGACTGGATAGACCCCAAATTCGCCTTCACCGACGAAAAAATGATGGGGGATATGTTCCATGATTTCCCACTTATTGAATTTGGAAAGCAATTCTTCTATAAAACAGATGATGTATTTCAATTCGAAACAAAACCTCAACCTTCTTTTAACAAGGACTTTACCTTGCTGATCCATAACCTTAAGGAAAACGAAAAGCAAGGTATACACAACTTTATTTTCAGTTCGTCTACCAAGCAAACTGAACGCCTATATGCCATATTTGACGATATTGATAAGACGGCTAAATTTACTCCGGTAAACATTCCTTTAAGGGAAGGTTTTGTGGATGGGCAGCAAAAACTAGCTTTTTACACCGATCACCAGATATTTGATCGCTTTTATAAATACAAGCTTAAAAGAGGTTATCAGCGCAGTCAGGCCATCACTCTGAAAGAACTGAGAGACCTTAAACCAGGCGATTTTGTAACCCATATTGACCATGGAATAGGGAAGTATGCCGGACTTGAAAAAGTAGAGGTAAACGGCAAAACCCAGGAAATGATCAGGCTCGTATATGCAGATAATGACCTGCTATATGTAAATATTAACTCCTTAAACCGCATTGCTAAATACAGTGGAAAGGATGGTACAGCCCCAAAAATGAATAAATTGGGTACCGAAGCCTGGGATAAACTTAAAAAGACGACTAAAAAAAAAGTTAAAGACATCGCCCGCGATCTGATCAAGCTATATGCTTTGAGAAAATCCCAGGTTGGAACGGCTTTTAGTCCGGACGGCTACCTGGAAACGGAACTAGAGGCTTCTTTTATTTATGAAGATACTCCTGATCAGGAGAAGGCTACTGCAGATGTTAAAAAGGACATGGAAGCACCTCATCCAATGGACAGACTGGTATGTGGTGATGTTGGGTTTGGCAAGACAGAAATTGCCATCAGAGCTGCCTTTAAAGCCGTTGCAAATGGCAAACAAGCCGCTATTCTGGTACCTACAACGATTCTTGCCTTACAGCATTTTAAAACCTTTTCAGGCCGTTTAAAAGATTTCCCTTGTACGGTCGATTACATCAACCGTTTTAAAACCAATAAACAAATTAAAGAAACCCTCGCCAAACTGGCTGAAGGTAAAGTTGATATCGTAATCGGCACACACCGCTTACTTAGTAAAGACGTAAAATTCAAAGATCTGGGTATCATGATCATTGATGAGGAACAGAAATTTGGGGTAACATCCAAAGAAAAGCTACGTGCTTTACGTGTAAACGTAGATACGCTAACACTCACAGCAACACCAATACCACGTACTTTACACTTCTCGTTAATGGGTGCAAGAGATTTATCCATCATGAGCACACCGCCACCAAACAGACAGGCGGTGAACACAGAATTGCATGTTTTTAATGATAAATTGATTCAGGAAGCTGTACAATTTGAGTTGGACAGGGGTGGGCAGGTTTTCTTTATCCATAATCGCGTAAACGATTTGCCTCAATTAGGCGGTTTGATTAAAACTTTGGTACCAAAAGCACGCATAGGTATTGCTCACGGACAACTAGATGGCGACCAGCTAGAAGATGTCATGCTTGATTTTATCAATGGTGAAAAAGATGTTTTAGTAGCCACAACCATTATCGAAGCTGGTTTGGATATTCCAAATGCCAATACGATCGTCATCAACCATGCACATATGTTTGGTCTGAGTGATTTACACCAGATGCGGGGCAGGGTAGGACGCTCCAATAAAAAAGCTTTCTGCTACTTATTGAGTCCGCCACTATCTACCCTCACTTCTGAAGCCAGAAAACGTCTTAGTGCTATTGAAGAGTTTTCAGACCTTGGGAGCGGCTTTAATATTGCGATGAGGGATTTAGATATCCGAGGTAGTGGAAACCTCTTAGGCGCAGAGCAAAGTGGCTTTATCGCCGAAATAGGATTCGAGATGTACCATAAAATCCTGGATGAGGCCATTCAGGAACTTAAAACAGATGAATTTAAGGACCTCTTTAAAGATGAGCCTTTACGTCCGTTTGTTAATTTTACTCAGATTGATACCGACCTGGAACTATATATCCCGGATGATTATGTGACCAATATTACTGAAAGGTATAACCTGTATACAGAACTATCAAAAATTGAAGATGAGACGCAGTTAAAGGCCTTTGAAGGCTCTTTAAAAGATCGCTTTGGTCCAATTCCTGCACCAGTAAAAACGATGCTGAATGTGTTGAGGTTACAGTGGGTAGCTAAAAAATTAGCCTTCGAAAAGATAACCTTTAAAAAAGGCATCCTTCGTGGCTATTTCATCACCGATAAGCAATCGGCATTTTTTGATTCTGTAATGTTCAATAAAATATTGCATTTTGCACAGATCCATCCACGTTTATGCAACCTCAAGGAAGTAAAAGATTCATTGCGCAT
Source organism: Pedobacter nyackensis (assembly GCF_900176505.1). Lineage (GTDB taxonomy): Bacteria > Bacteroidota > Bacteroidia > Sphingobacteriales > Sphingobacteriaceae > Pedobacter > Pedobacter nyackensis. Next base: position 755,961 of record NZ_FWYB01000002.1, read on the forward strand.
TGCTTTTGATAACCTGAATACGATAGACGAAGCTGTAGAAATGCTGGAAATGGTGGTTAAATAAACCCAATAAAATGAATCCTCAGCTGCTGCAAGACCTTGTTACCATGAAAATGCCCTTTGGAAAATATAAAGGTCGCACCATGTGTGATTTACCGGAATCCTACTTAGTTTGGTTCCAACAGGAGGGCTTTCCGCCAGGTAAACTAGGCGAGATGATCGCCACACTTTATGAAATTAAGCTAAACGGTCTGGAATATTTACTGCAACCCCTAAAGAAAAAGTAGTGTTCTGCCGACTCCTAAAAGGACTATACAAGTCCATAGTGAGTCCATGTCCGGTCCACTACTCATTATGAGCATGTATAAAGTAAAAAAGAAATAGCTTAGTTAAGGATCAGATAGAGGTAGGTATACACAATAGGAGCTGCTATCAAAAGGCCGTCAAAACGATCTAAAATACCCCCATGACCAGGTAATATGTTCCCGGAGTCTTTTACATTAAGGCTTCGCTTAAGCATAGATTCTACTAGATCTCCGAGTGTACCGAAACAAACAATCAATACAGACATTCCACCTAATACAAGCGGATTAAGTTCTGTAAAACATAAAGAAATGGCATAAGAAGCCAATACACTGATCAACATGCCACCAAAAAAACCTTCCCATGACTTCTTTGGTGAATGGCGTTCGAATAAACGTGTTTTACCAAATTTAGTTCCAAACAGATAAGCACCCGTATCACTAGCCCAAAGCAACAGTAAAAAAGTAAGTGGCAAATGGAAATTATATTCTGCAGTATTTTGCATAAACCCTAGGGCGTAAAAAAAGCAAAAGGGCACTGTAATGTAAACAAAACCCACAAATGTGTAGGAAATATTGGTAAATGGCGTTTTATCCTTTTTATATAATTCACTGATAAATACAGAGAAAATTATAGGGATAATCAGCAACATAAATTTAGTGTCGAACTGCAATAAATGATAGCCTGCAGTCATTAAAAATATCAATGTAGCAACCAATAAAGCAATGTTTTTATGCGGTTTGATACCTACAGTTTTAATCATACCAAAGAATTCCATCAATGCTACAAGACTTAAAATCAGGTAGAAAAAAGTAAAAGTATAGGCGCCTAAAAAGATAGAGCCAAGCATCACAATGGTAAAAAAGAAAGCAGTTATTGCTCTGGTTTTCATCTATTTATTTTTTGTTTTTAATTGTCAGATGGGAGCCTTTGATGATTATTTTAATCATGTCGGGTTCATTTAGTTTGTTTTTTAAAATATTGAAATAGCAAAAAGGTCATTACAGCACTGATGATATAGCCATACCAGGCTACATTTATTGTCTTATCGGCCTCCGACAAAGGTATATTGTTTTTTTGCATATACCATGCTGCACACACCGCATAAGCATTATTTATAAAATGACCGAATATAGCATACCATAAACTGCCGCTCCAGAAATAAAGATAGCCAAAACCCGCACCCAGAAATAACCTTGGTAAAAAGCCATAAAACTGCATGTGAATGGCACTGAATACAAAAGCAGAAAACCATATAGCCACATGCGGATTATGAAACATCCGGCCTAAAATACGTTGTACACCGGCTCTGAACATCAGCTCTTCCGCTACAGCAGGCAATAAGGCAATCATTCCAATATTGAGCAAAAATATGCCCATATTGTCCATTTTTAAAAGCGCCTTCGTTGTTTCCATTCCCTGCTCTTCAGCAGCTTTCATCCAGTCTTCAAGCGCTTTAAACTGTGCTGGCAACACCATTTTCTGATTAAAATTAACGATTAGTTCCATAACAGGCAGCGAACAAATCATGAGCAGCAAAACGATAAAAAACGATTTTAGTTCCGGCTTTTTAAAACCATAAAATACATTTAACCTTTGTCCCTCAGTTTTAGCCAACAACAAAGCAGGAAATAAAAAAAGACCAAACTGCTGAGCGGTTAAAAAAATCCTTTGCGCAGGTAAATATTGGGGCTTAGTACCCATCAGCTCATCCAGATTGTTAAAAATATCGGCCCCATACATCAGGTAAACAATACCAAAGCCAATTGCAGAAGCTGCAATTAAACCAATTATCGCATAAAATACCAGCATGAGCAGCTGAACGAAAGGGCTGTTCTCTTCCCTCAATTTTTGTATGGAGTTCATTTTCTGTAATATTTGTACCTTTGTGCCGTTAATTTTGGCAATGAAGATAGAGAAATGTCGGTAAAGATAGGAAATATTGATCTGGGAGAATTCCCTTTGTTACTTGCTCCCATGGAGGATGTAAGCGATCCACCTTTTCGTTTCGTATGTAAACAAAGTGGGGTTGATATGATGTACACTGAGTTTATTTCATCAGAGGGACTGATCAGAGATGCTGCAAAAAGCAGAGCTAAGCTTGATATTTTTGAGTATGAAAGACCAATTGGTATTCAAATATTTGGTAGTGAGATAGATCATATGCGCGAAGCAACTGAAATTGCTACGCTTGCCGGACCCGATTTAATGGACATCAATTACGGTTGTCCGGTTAAACAGGTAGCTTGTAAAGGTGCAGGTTCTGCATTATTACAAGATATTGACAAAATGGTAAAAATGACTGAAGCGGTTGTTAAAGCCACACATTTGCCAGTAACGGTAAAAACCAGATTAGGCTGGGATGATACCACTAAAAATGTAGAAGAAGTTGCTGAGCGTTTGCAGGATATTGGTATACAGGCATTAACCATTCACGGTCGTACCAGGGCACAATTGTATAAAGGACAGGCAGATTGGACATTAATCCGTGAGATCAAACGTAACCCAAGAATTAAAATCCCTATTTTTGGAAATGGGGATGTAGATAGCATTCAGAAAGCAGCGGATTGGCGCCTGGAATATGAAATAGATGGGATCATGATCGGCAGAGCTGCTATTGGTTATCCATGGATATTCAGGGAAATCAGACACTTTTTCAATACCGGTGAAATTCTGGCAGGTCCAACTATTGAAGAACGGGTATCAGTTTGCAGAACGCATTTCGAAAAATCAATTGCCTGGAAAGGACCAAGGGTTGGTATTTTTGAAATGAGAAGGCATTATGCTAACTATTTTAAAGGAATTCCAGACTTTAAAGGTTATAGAATGCAATTAGTTAAAGAAGAAAATATTGATACTATTCATAGTATATTAGACGAAATAGCATACAAATATCATAACCTTCACCTCAATGGTGAAATGGCCTGATTTTTGAAAACTACTTATTAAAACAATAAAGTTAAAATGGTTACAGCGATCACATTAGGCGTAAAAATATCAGTTGATACAAGCTACCAGGATGAACATTCCAACCCGGTTAACGGGCATTTTATGTTCGCTTATCGCATTACCATCGAGAATTTAACTGAGTATGCTGTTCAGCTTAAAAGAAGGCAATGGTTTATTTTTGATTCCAATGGTACACAAAGACAAGTAGAGGGAGAAGGTGTAGTAGGAGAGCAGCCTGTTATTGAACCTGGCGAAAGTCATGCTTACGTATCAGCTTGTAATTTGAATACAGATATGGGTAGCATGAAAGGAAATTACCTTATGCAACGCATTGCTGATCACAAAGATTTTATAGTTGATATACCGGAATTTGAACTGATTGTTCCTTACCGCTTAAATTAAGCTATTTAGCTCTTCCAAATAGAATAGAGGCATAGTAGAATAGGTTTGCCAGGGCACCTAATGCAGCAACTACATAAGTCATGGCTGCCCACCAAAGCGCATCCTTTGCTTGTGTGTGTTCTTCCGTAGTATACAATACTTCTTTATTATTTTTTAGCCATGCTAAAGCTCTTTTGCTGGCATCAAACTCTACAGGTAGGGTAATGATACTAAAAATAGTAATTAAGCTTAATCCAAGCACCCCTATACCCAATAAGAACGGATTAAAAGTAAAAGCAACGAGTAAAACACCAATAATCAATATCCATTGCAATAAGTTAGAGGTAATACTCACTACCGGAACCATATTCGTACGCAATTGCAACCAATGATAAGCTCTTGCATGCTGTACTGCATGTCCACATTCATGCGCAGCTACGGCAGCAGCTGCAACACTCCGTCCATAGTATACATCTGTACTTAAATTAACCGTTTTATTTTCAGGATTATAATGATCAGATAAAGCTTTATCTGTACTTACAACCTTCACGTCAAATATTCCATTATCATGCAACATCTTCTCTGCCACCTCACTTCCCGAAAAACCTGAATTTAACTGCATTTCGGCATATTTTGAAAATCTGTTTCTGAATCTCCACTGCACGAACATGCTAACCACCAGTATCGGAATAATCAAACCTAAATACGTTCCCATTTTATATCATGACTGTTTCCGCATAGTATTGAACAAAAAACGTTCCTATTTTATTTAAAACCAGTTTTAAATCGTTTTTAAGCAGATAATTAGCTTTTATTTACCAATTGAGGACTGTATTTAATTATTAATAAAAAATTAGCCTAACTACTCAAGTGTAGTTATTCAAATAAAATTAGTAGCAAATAATCAACATTTGATATTTACATAGATTTTAATCACTTTTGATAAAAATATTAGCATGGAAGCATTTTTAATCCCAATAATGATCATAATATTAGTACTACTGGTGGTGCTTTTTTTTAAAAAGCCAGCCAATAGTAACCAGCATCTGGCCTTACTCGAACTAAAGGAGCAGGAACATCAAAAAGCTTTAAACTGGCTCAGGGAGGAAAAGCAAAAACTGGATGATGAATTGAATGACCTTCGCTCAATTTTTATGGTAGAACGCGGTAAAGTGATCAAAGCAGAGCAAAACTTATTGGCCCAGCAACAAATGCAGGCTGAACAGGAAAAATATATTGCCGAACTGCAGCAACGTTTTAAACTGGAATTTGAAAATATAGCCAATAAAGTACTGGATGAAAAAACAGAGAAGTTTACAGCGCAAAATCGCGCAAACCTGGATGTGATTTTAAATCCACTAAAAGAAAATATCAAAGCATTCGAAGATAAAGTAGATAAAGTTTACAAGGCAGAATCTGATGAGCGGAATATACTAAAAGGAGTAATTTCCCAACTGATGGATCAAAGCAAGCAAATACAGGAAGATGCGAATAATCTCACCAAAGCACTTAAAGGCGATAATAAGAAGCAAGGAAACTGGGGAGAAGTAATTCTGGAGCGAGTTTTAGAACGCTCCGGTTTAATCAAGGATAGAGAGTACCGGATACAAACCAGTTTAAGCTCATTTGAGGGGGCCAGGATGCAACCGGATGTAATTATCGACCTTCCGGACGATAAACATATTGTAATCGATTCTAAGGTCTCTTTATTAGCTTATGAACGAGTAGTTACTGCGGATACTGATGAGCAAAGAGAAATAGAGCTTAAACAGCATTTGATTTCCATCAAATCACACATTCAGGGTTTATCTGCTAAAAACTATCAGGAACTTTATCAAATCAATTCGCCAGACTTTGTATTGCTATTTATTCCAATAGAATCCTCTTTTGGAATAGCAGTACAAAAAGACGCCGAACTATTTAATTATGCCTGGGATAAAAGGGTAGTTATTGTTAGTCCTTCAACCCTACTGGCAACCTTACGTACCATCGCCAGCATTTGGAAGCAGGAAAGACAGAACAGAAACGTATTGGAAATTGCCCGTTTAAGTGGCAATATGTATGATAAATTTGTTGGGTTCTTAGCGGATATGGAAGGTATAGGTCGAAATTTAAAGCTAACGCAAGATACTTATGATAAAGCACTTAACAAGTTATCCACAGGTTCAGGAAACCTTTCAAACACCTCGGAGAAGATCAAAAAATTAGGTGCCAAAGCAACAAAGCAGATTGACACCAAATTTTTAGATCATGATGATATTTTGGCAAACTAGCCTTTAAAAGCATTCCAGCCCTGTGCTTTCAATTCATGCACCACATTAGATTTGGAAATCATATTACATCCTGAGTTTTTCTCAGTGATGTGACCGATGATGCTAATGTCTACATCGTGTTTTAATTTCTCGTAATCAGCTTGTTTAATGGTAAATAGCAATTCATAATCTTCACCACCGTTTAAAGCACAAATCGTTGGATCAAGACCTAATTCTCTTGCAGTTTGATAGGTCATAGGATCGATAGGGAACTTTTCCTCGTACAAAGTAACCCCTTTATCAGATTGTCCGCAGATGTGTAAAATTTCTGAAGCCAGACCGTCCGAAACATCTATCATAGAAGTAGGGATAATATCCATCTGAGCCAGTAAATCAACAATATCTCTTCTGCCTTCAGGCTTCAACTGACGCTCAATGATGTAATCCTTTCCTTCAAGATCAGGCTGAATATTAGGGTTTTCCAAAAATATCTGCTTTTCTCTTTCCAGGATTTGTAAACCTACATAAGCACCACCTAAATCACCAGAAACACAAACTAAATCACCTTCTTGCGCACCATTTCTGTAACAAACAGTGCCCTTTTCTGCATGACCAATACTGGTTACACTGATCACTAAACCTTGTTTACTGGACGACGTATCGCCACCAATCAAATCAATATTAAACTTATCGCAAGCAAGCTGTATACCTTTATAGATTTCTTCTACAGCTTCAAGCGGAAATTTGCTCGATAACCCTATAGAAACCGTAATCTGCGTTGGCGTACCATTCATCGCATAAATATCGCTCAAGTTAACCTGCACCGCTTTGTAACCCAGGTGCATCATCGGTACATATGCCAAATCAAAATGAATACCTTCAAGCAATAAATCCGTAGAAATCAGGACTTCCTTGTTTTCAAAATTCAATACTGCAGCATCATCACCGATTCCCTTAATACTACTCTCATGCTGTACCTTAAAATTATCTGTCAGGTGCTTAATCAGTCCGAATTCACCCAATTCAGCGATATCCGTACGGTCTTTATTTTCAAACATTATCTTATTCTTTTACAGTTAATTAACATAGTTACTAACATTCACTATAGTCCTAATTTTGCTGAAATTTCCAGCATTCTTTCTATTGGTTTTCTGGCGGCTACAATAATATCAGCAGGCACAGAAACTTCCGGCAAACCATTTTTTAAGCACAAATATAATTTCTCAAGTGTGTTTCTTTTCATGTATGGGCAGTCATTACAGGCACAATTGTTATTTGGAGGTGCCGGAATGAAAGTTTTGAGTGGATTAGCTTTCTCCATTTGGTGAATGATTCCACTTTCTGTTGCTACAATGAATTCTCGTGCGTCGTTATTGATGGTATATTTCAATAATCCAGTAGTTGAACCAATATAATCAGCCATTTTTAACACCGCTTCCTCACATTCAGGGTGCGCAATGAACTTTGCATTCGGATGGCGCTCCTTTAATTTTGTAATTTTTTCTCTGGAAAATATCTCATGGACCATACAGGCACCATTCCACAGAACTAACTCTCTACCAGTCTTTTTAGCTACCCATGCACCTAAATTCTTGTCCGGGCCAAATATAATTTTTTGATCTTTCGGCAAGCTTTCTACAATTTGTACCGCATTTGTTGAGGTACAAACGATATCACTCATTGCCTTTAATTCGGCCGTACAGTTCACATACGTGATCACGAGGTGATCTGGATATTTTTCTTTAAATTTTTTGAATAAGTGCGGTGGGCAGCTATCTGCCAACGAACATCCTGCTTTTAAATCAGGTAACAATACCGTTTTTTCAGGAGAAAGAATTTTTGCTGTTTCGGCCATAAAATGAACTCCAGCGAATACAATTACATCAGCTTCCGTTTTAGCTGCTTCCTGAGAAAGACCTAAACTATCACCAATATAATCTGCAATATCCTGTATATCAGGTTCCTGATAATAGTGTGCAAGAATGATTGCATTTTTTTCCTTTTTTAATTTTTCAATTTCTTCAAAGAGATCTAGTGTTGGATCAATATGTTCCTCAATATATCCTTTTCTGTTTAATTCGGCTAAGGTGTCCATTTTGTCTTGTTAAGTTATTCAGTTTTTCAATGCGTACTGCAAGTTTTAATATACTTATCAACGTTCCTGTTTTCATTTGAGTGATTTGAAAACTGTTTTTAAGATTTTGTAAAGGTACGCAGTTTCAACAGTTCAATAAATTATAATTATTTTAATATAAATAGATTTCTATTGTTTATTAGTGTGTTGATAACGTTTATAAATATGTTTTTTTTGTTCTGTTATTTGAGTTATTAATAATTTACTAACATTTATATGACATTTTTATTCAAAATATCGGCTGATTTCCAGCGAGATATTTTTTGGACCATATTTTTATCAATAGGAATATGTTTATTGTTAGTTGTTGTTCAAAAAGTGGATAAACTCCTTGACTATGCTTAAAAATAACTCAAAATATTGTGGCAAATTCCCTTTTTAGCTTAGCTTTAAACATTCAAAAATATTTGTTCTGTTTATATAGACATGTAATTCACATTAATATCAACGTTGTTAACAATTGCGGGAAAATTGTGTATTTCTGAGGAATTTTTTCCAAAGCAGAACAGTTAATAGAGCTTATTTTGGCTTTATAATAAATTGAAAAACAATAGTATACGAATGAGAAAAGTAGATTTTTTGGTTATAGGATCGGGTATTGCCGGTTTAAGCTTTGCATTAAAGGCAGCGAAGCACGGGAAGGTATTAATTGTTACAAAATCAAACGAAGATGAGTCTAATACTAAATATGCCCAGGGTGGCGTAGCTGTAGTGGTAGATAAAGATGATTCTTTTGAAAAACATATAGAAGATACGTTGATTGCGGGAGATGGGCTGTGTGACAAGAAGATAGTAGAAATTGTTGTAAAGGAAGGACCTCAGAGAATTCAGGAAATCATCGATTACGGGATCAATTTTGATAAGGATAGGTCTGGTGTATACGATCTGGCAAAGGAGGGAGGGCACTCTGAACATCGTGTTTTACATTATAAAGACGTTACAGGATATGAGATTGAAAGTGTCTTATTAAAACAAATTCATCAGAATAAAAACATAGAGATATTAACACATTACTTCTGTTTGGAGTTAATTACTCAGCATCATTTAGGTGAGCATGTGGATAAAAGTTCCGAAGATATCAACTGTTATGGTATATATGCCTTTAATACAGAGCTTAACGATGTGGAAAAGATCTTAGCTAGTGTGACTATCATGGCCTCTGGTGGAGCCGGACATGTTTATTCCAGCACAACTAATCCTGTAATTGCTACAGGTGATGGTATGGCGATGGTTTATCGTGCTAAAGGTAAAGTGAGGAATATGGAGTTTATTCAGTTCCATCCAACCGCTTTATATAACCCTGGAGAGTATCCTGCATTTCTGATTTCCGAAGCTGTTCGTGGTTTTGGTGGTGTGTTGCGCAGGAAAAATGGCGATGAATTTATGTATGAATATGATAAACGTGGTTCATTGGCACCACGTGATATTGTAGCTCGTGCTATTGATGCAGAGATGAAAAAATCAGGCGAAGATTTTGTTTATCTGGATATAAGAAACCGTAAGAAATCTGATATTTTAGCACATTTTCCTAATATATATGCCAAATGTTTATCCATAGGTATTGATATGACTAAGGATCTTATACCGGTTACACCCGCTGCGCATTATATGTGCGGTGGGATTATGGTAGATGAATATGGCAGGTCGTCTATTAAAAATTTATATGCATGTGGAGAATGTTCCTCAACTGGCCTTCACGGTGCCAATAGACTAGCTTCTAACTCTTTATTGGAGGCGCCTGTATTTGCGCATAGGATATATGAAGATGCGATTAAAGTGTTTAAGAATAATGTGATTCCAGAGCATATTCCTGATTGGAATGCATTTGGTGTTACACAATCAAATGAAGATATTCTGGTTACACATAACCTTCGTGAAACACAGAAATTAATGAGTGATTATGTAGGTATTGTTCGTTCTGATTTTAGACTTGAGCGTGCTTTAAGACGTTTATTTTTACTTCATGAAGAGACAGAAGAGTTTTATAAAGCAAATAAAGTGTCTGTAAAACTATGTGAATTAAGGAATATTATTCAGGTGGCTTTCTTAGTTATTAAAGCAGCAATGGTCCGCAAAGAGAGTAGAGGATTGCACTATACTACAGATTATCCTAATCATTCTGAGCAATTAACAGATACAATTTTTTAAGTTATGCCAGTAATATTACCAGTTAAAGATAAAAACCCGGAATGGGGTAGTGATTGTTTTATAGCCCCAAATGCGACCATAGTTGGTGATGTTGTAATGGGGGATAGGTGTTCTGTGTGGTTTAATGCAGTAATAAGAGGTGATGTAAACAGCATTACGATTGGCAATGAGTCTAATATACAAGATGGTGCAGTGATCCATGCAACCTATTTAAAAGCTTCTACTACAATAGGAAACAGAGTTTCTGTAGGGCACAATGCCATCGTTCATGGCTGCATACTTAAAGATAATATTTTGGTCGGAATGGGGGCCATTATCATGGATAATGCCCTTGTTGAGGAGTATTGTATTATCGCTGCCGGTGCTGTGGTATTGGAAAATACACACTGTGAAAGCGGCTATATTTATGCTGGTACACCCGCTAAAAAAATAAAGCCCATTACTGAAGAGCAACGGGCTTTATTGAATAAATTGCCGGATAATTACATCATGTATTCCGACTGGTTTATGTAATTATTCCTTTGGAATAGTTACCGTCTCATTGCGTTCCCAGTTGGCTCTTATTGAAAGCTCTTTGGGTTCATTCCATATTTTTTCGGGCTGCTGGCCTAGTTTAACACTGCCAGTATCCCATTTACCATTTTTATTGGTATCGTAACTGATCCTTAACCAGTATTTTCCTGCTCTGTAATTGGCAAATTTTACCGTTGTATCTCTGGTTATTACCAGGGTATTTACTACACCTTTATTGCCATCCAATACCTCAAGTATATAACTTTTGTTAAGTTCAGGTGGAACAATTTTTACGATCAAAGTACCATAATCATCCTTGTTAGCCAATTCGAATGTTTTGATAAATTCTTTGTTTTTGCTATTAAAAATACCTGTTACAGCACCTGCCTGAAACTTAATTTCATATGTTTTTTTAGGTCTCCATGGGTACCTGAAATAATAGGATAGGAGGTCGGTACTGTCTTTAACAAAAGTAAACCCTGTGCGGGCTACGGAGTCTTCCAATAAACTGATCTTTGTCAGATCAGTACTTTCTATGGGGAAATTAAAGGTTAATTTAAGCGGCTTATTTGGGTTTAACATGCGATTATCTATGTTATCTGATTCGCTTATTACCCTGGTATAAGTTTCCTTTTTACCCCTTGTAAAAGTCACGCTTTGTAGTAGTTTTCCAGCTTCTTTTATGGCAATCTTAGTAGAATCAAAACTCAAATCTTTAAGCCATATCCTTAATGAGTCGTTGTTTTTACTAAATTTTATGATTTTTGTGGCATCCAACGCAGGAGGTTCTGTTACCGTAACTTCTGGTTTTTGCAGCTTCTGGTTAAAAGAAAAAGTAATGCTTCCATCTGTGTTTAAGCGTTTATCCAGTACTCTAAATGTGGTAGCATCCTCTTTAAAAATACTTAGATTAACGTTATCCATAACCTTATCTAAAACGATAGAATCCTTTAAAAAGCCTACTTCATCTGATGCTTGCTGATAAACTTTATCACCATTTTTTTCCTTTAGTGCATAAATCTTATAAGTGTCTTTTCTTAAGTTATTTAGCGAATAATTACCACTGCTATCGGTAGTTGTAAATATAGAAGGTTTACTTTTCCCAAAAATAGTATCTCTTTTTAAGGGAAGTATAAATACAAGTGCATCAAGCTCAGGCTCTCCCGTAACGGAATTGATTACTTTTCCTTTAATGCTTAATGAATCTAATTTTGGCCCTGTAGAGAAAACATAAGTAAAGTTTTTTACAACGTTTGATTCGTTTACGTCCGCTATCGCTTTACCAAAATTAAGGGTATAGGTTGTATTTTTTTCCAGGGTATCCTGAATACTTACCTCTAGTCTTTTACCCTTAGTTTTAAGTAATGGAGCTTTTGCCATTTCAGGGGATACCGTAAATTCCTTAGATTCATTTTGAATTTTGAAGTATTCATCAAATTCAAGTACAATTTTTGTCGCAGTGAAATTTACACTTAAATTTTTGGGTGTTATCTTCAAAATCTTCGGCGGCTCGGTATCTTTTGGTCCTCCCTGAGGCTGTTGCATGCTTGCACAAGCATAAAATAGAATGCTTATGAAAAAAAGCGCTATAAAATTCCTGAAGTTTTCTATAATTCGTTTTTTAGCCATTTATATGCGTTATATTTAATTTATATCTGTTTTTAACCAATATCATTACGAATTCTTAAAAGTGTCTTAAAACTCATCTAATGAGGTCAGTTTTTAATGTGTTTTTTTATTAGTTAATTATTTATAAATCAGTGATTTGTATCTTATTTGCTAATATGGACCATTAAAACTGATATATCAGATGGTGAAACACCAGAAATTCTTGATGCTTGTCCTAATGTACGTGGTTTTATCTTCAATAATTTCTCACGAGCCTCTTTTGATAAAGATACGAGTTGTGAATAATCGAAGTTAGGATTGATATCCTTATCTTCCATCTTCTGCATTTTGTTCACAATCTCCTGCTCTTTTTCAAAATAGCTTTCGTACTTGATTTTGATTTCAGCTTGCTCGATAGTTTCCTTATCAAATTGATTTAGCATTTCATTAAAAGCAGGGCTAACTTTTCTTACATCGTTTATGCCAATTTGTGGTCTGCCTAATAAGCTAACTATTTTTACATTTTGATTTAAAGCACTCGTTCCAAGTTCTTCAAGCATGGCATTTGCACTGCTCATTTCTATACCTTGTTTTTTAGCAAAAGCTACAATTGCATCGGAGTTTTCGACCTTCTTATTTACGATCTCCATACGCTCATCATTGATCAGTCCAAGTTTGTAGCCAATAGGAGAGAGTCTGATATCGGCATTATCCTGACGTAATAGTAAGCGATGTTCTGCTCTTGAAGTGAACATTCGATACGGCTCTTCGGTGCCTTTTGTTACCAGGTCATCTATCAAAACACCTATATAAGACTCAGATCTTTTCATGATTAACTCATGCTGGTCTGTTACCTTCTGGTGTGCATTGATTCCAGCTATAAAACCTTGACTAGCAGCCTCTTCGTATCCAGTTGTACCATTAATCTGGCCTGCAAAGAACAAATTGCTGATTAACTTGGTTTCGAGCGTTAAAGACAGCTGGGTAGGTGGAAAATAATCGTATTCTATCGCATATCCTGGTCTGAACATCTTTGCATTTTCGAAGCCTGGTATCTGTGTTAAAGCTCTGTATTGAACGTCTTCAGGTAGGGACGTAGAGAAGCCATTTACATAGATCTCACAAGTATTCCAGCCTTCTGGTTCAACGAATATCTGGTGCCTTTCGCGTTCAGCGAAGCGGTTTATTTTGTCTTCGATTGAAGGGCAGTACCTTGGTCCAAGTCCTTTAATACGACCAGTGAACATAGGTGATTTTTCAAATCCTTCTTTTAAGGTTTCGTGCACATTGGCATTAGTATAGGTAATCCAGCAGCAACGTTGTTCTGTTGGAAGTGCTACATTCGTGTAAGAAAAGCGACCTGGATTTTCATCTCCCCATTGTTCTTCCATTACGCTATAATTTAGCGAGCGTCCATCAACACGGGGTGGGGTACCAGTTTTCATTCTACCGGCTTCAAAGCCTAGTTCTGTAAGTTGTTCTGTTAACCCTGTTGCAGCTTTTTCACCTGTCCTTCCTCCGCCGAATTTCTTTTCACCGATATGGATAAGCCCGTTTAAAAAGGTACCATTGGTTAATACAACAGACTTGGCTTTTATCTCTACGCCGATAGAAGTTTTAACCCCTACCACTGTATTGTTTTTTATAATTAGGCTGCTTACCATATCTTGCCAGAAATCTACATTTGGTGTGCGCTCTAAAGCAAGACGCCATTCCTCTGCAAATCTCTTTCTGTCATTCTGTGCTCTTGGGCTCCACATGGCCGGACCTTTTGAAAGGTTAAGCATGCGGAATTGCAGGGTAGTCTTATCACTTATTATTCCTGAGTAGCCACCCATCGCATCTATTTCACGCACAATCTGACCTTTTGCAACACCGCCCATAGCTGGGTTGCAACTCATCTGTGCGATGGTTTCCATGTTCATTGTGATCAGTAGGACAGAGGACCCAAGGTTCGCTGCAGCGGCTGCAGCTTCACAACCTGCATGGCCTGCGCCTACGACGATTACATCATATTCTTTAAACATTTCGTCTTGTTATTAGTTATTGTTTCACGTGGAACGTATGGAGCTTATATTCGATTTTTTCGGAAGGGTTCCACGTGAAACATTTGTTTTTTTAATTTATTTTATTGTTTTATTTAAGGTAATTATGCTTTGTTTTATATTGAAATCAAAGATTGGATCTGGTAGGGATTGTTCTTATTAGTCTTTAAAACTGAATAACATCATTTCGTTTTCTTGCTTCCTGATCGTCCTTTTTATAAACGGTACATCACCCTAAATAGTCTTTATTGTTCAGAAAGCGTTAACCAACGTTCTGTTATTACTTCTAGTTCGTTGTTTAATTTTTCTATTGATTGCGTTGTTGTTTGAAGTTCTAAATAATTTGCGCTGTCAATATGAGAAAGTGATAAAGTTAAATCTGCGATCTCTTTCTCAACCTCAGCGATCCTTACTTCTAATTCTTCCAATTCGCGTTGCTCTTTATAACTCAATTTTTTTACAGCAGGAGCAGGGCTAGATACTTCAATAGTTTCTTTCTGTTTTGGCTCTACCTTTTCTTTTGGTGTATCTAAGCTTATTCTGTACTCAGAATAGTTACCATTGTAAATTGCTACCTCTCCATTGCCTTCCATGATGAATAATTGCTCACTCATTTTGTCTAACAAATACCTGTCGTGAGAAACCAAAATTAAAACGCCTGGGAAGTTTTCAAGGAATTCTTCCAGTACATTTAAGGTGTCAATATCCAAATCATTCGTTGGCTCATCCAGAATTAGAAAGTTTGGATTCTGCATCAAGACCTTCATCAGGTGTAAACGTTTCTTTTCCCCACCGCTTAATTTCTCCACCATTCCATGTTGCTTCTTAGGAGGGAACAAGAACAAGGTTAAAAGTTGCGATGCGGAAATGGTTTGACCATCGGCCATTTTGATATATTCGGCGTCCGACTTTACAATATCAATTACACGCTCTTTTTCATTGAAGGCTAAACCTCCTTGCTTGTAATATCCATAGACCGTAGTTTCGCCGGTGTTTACCTTTCCTTTCTCAGGCTTTAAAAAACCTGTAATGATATTTAGTAGGGTAGACTTACCCGTTCCGTTTTTACCAGCTAAACCAATTCGGTCTGCACGTTTAAACGTATAACTAAAATCATTGATGATATTTTTGCCATCAAACGACTGACCGATATGATCCAGTTCAAGTATTTTATTCCCTTGTCTGGACATTTTCACGTTTAAAGTGACTTTTTGATTGTCGGATCTTTGTTTGGTTTTGCTTTCTAAGTCATAGAAAGAGTCTATCCTGGATTGAGATTTTGTAGTACGTGCCGCAGGCATTCTTCTCATCCATTCTAACTCCTTTTTCAAAAGATTTTTGTTCTTCTGAAATGTACTTTCATCAGCTGCTTCTCTTTCTGATTTCTTTTCAAGGAAGTAAGCATAGTTTCCATTGTAGTTGTAGATTTTGCCTCTATCGAGTTCTACAATCGTATTACATACATTATCCAGGAAATAACGATCATGGGTAACCAACAGTAAAGTTTTGTTTCCTGTGGTCAGCAATTTCTCTAACCATTCAATGGTATCAATATCCAGGTGGTTGGTAGGCTCATCCAATACATAAATCTCAGGATCTTCAATTAACAGTTTGGCTAATGCCAGACGTTTCTTCTGTCCACCTGATAGGGTAGAGATCTTTTGTTGCAAATGGTTTATGCCCATTCTGCTCAGGATGGTTTTTATTTCGTGTTCATACTCCCAGGCGTTATGTTCGCTCAGTTCTTCATACAAACGGTTTAATTTCTTTTCATCCGGATTGGGATCCTCAATCAGTTCCTCGTATTCCTTAATCAGCTGTTGTTGTTTATTTTCAAGTGAAAATATAAAGTCGCTGATAGAGTAACCATCTGGAAATGAGGGTTCTTGGTCTAAAAATCCTATTTTAGTGGATTTATTCTTCACTATTTTTCCTTCCAAAGGAGAGAACCTTTCGGCAAGAAGTTTTAGCAAGGTGCTTTTTCCGGCACCATTAATCCCCACCAACGCTACGCGTTGCCCCGTCTGGATGCCCAGGGTTAAATTTTTAAATAGCCATTCGTCGTGGTAAGCATGGCCTAAGTTTTCGGCTGCAATAAGTGTGCTCAAAGTCTGTGTTTAACGATATTATAGATAAGAAATTACTACAAAAGTAAGCAATAATTATTTGGTATGTAGCTGGCGCTTTTGAATGTACAGAGCAAAAGTGTTAAAATAATCTAATAAAATTTTACCGGACAAATAGCTAGCGAATATTAGGTGTTCAGCTATACTGTTTTTTCGGTGCCTGGGTAGCCTCTGATTCATCACCGATTAGCTACTGATCAGCGTTCGGGTTAGCCCATATCTAAACAGGGTGTAAACGGGGTCTAAACAGGGTGCAAACAGGGTCGTTGATATAGTTCTCATATGGTTTAAACCGAGGTATAAACGGGAGATAAATTTGTATGTATCGAACACTGATTGATCTCTTCTTTACTGCTGATCAAGAGAAGTTAAAAACGAAACAAATCACTGGGCTGGGAACTATAGGTTTAAAGCGATTTTTAAATTAGGCTGACAAAAGGCAGGGATTCCCTTTTCGGTAAATTGGTTTGATGATTTGAACACTCGGAAATTCACGGCAGATCTAATGTAACAAAAATGTTGCATTGTTAAAGCGTTTAAATTTTGCTGACTGTTTTTGGAGGTAATTTGGACTGAAAAACGACCTCGTTAGCGCGCTTTAGAGCAATAAAAAGACCTCAGTCCAATACATTAATCATAAAGATATGAAAACCTGTTAAAACGGCTAAAAACAGTGTAAATGAGTTGTGTTGTATTTTCTCGAAAAATGCGTTTTAACGGTGTTCAAAATCATGAAGAAGTCTGCAATTTTCATTGGTTATTTTCTCCAGGAGTGTTATATTTTGCCGCAGAGCTTTTCATTCAGGTCGCTAAGGGAAGAAAAAAATTGAATAGTAGGTGAGGCTGCTGAATTTTGGGTCAGCATTCGGATGCCCATTTTTGATTAACAAAAATCAGGAGTTAAATTTTATGCGTTAACCAGAAGTGAAAGGTAATGATCTTCCTTTTCAGTCATCTTCGACTTTTCTGCTTTAGTTTTATCTAAATAGCCCAGTAGATGAAGCGTTCCGTGGATCATGACACGGCAGAGCTCATTAGCCGTTGATACTTTAATTTGCTTTGCGTTTTCCTGTACACGCTCTATGCTGATAAATATATCACCCACAATCGTTTTAGGCTCCTCAGAGTTATCAAAAGTAATCACATCGGTATAAGTGTCATGATTAAGGTAATCCAGGTTCATACGCAGTAAATACTCGTCAGAGCAAAGGATGAAATTTAATTCCTGCAACACATAGCCTTCTGCCGCAATAACAGATTTGATCCAATCTTTAATGATGGTTTTCTTTTTAAGGGTGTAGGTGGTGTCTTCAGTAAAAAAATGAATGCTCGCTTTGCTCATCTGATGGTAATTATTGCCCCGAATTTAGCAATTTAAAATATTCTGCAATTTTATTTTTGTAATAATGGTTCAGATTTGGCGGTAACTTCTGCAGCCATTCTGTTTCATTTTTCTCTGTTGTCTTAAATTTTTCCAGCATTTTCTGGTAAGAAGGAGGCAGATCTTTTCCACTTTTACTTTCCCTTTTACTGTCCTGGTCCTGCTCGCGTTGTGCGTTTTCTGCATCCAGGAGCTTTGTGAGCAGCTCTTTCTGACGCTTCATGGTTTCCTGTTCCAACCGTTTATTTACCAGTTCTGATTCGGTGGCTTTCATATCCTCGATCATTTGGTTGAGGTTGCCTAATCCACCCTTCCCGTCTTTATTGTCTTCTCTGTTTATTTTTTGCAGCGCCTCCCTGATCATCTGTTGCTGCTGGGCCATTTTGGCAAATTCTTCACTCATTGTACCCTTAGGTGCCGCTCCTTTATTGCCATTTTTTTGCATCTGATCACGGGCCCTTTGCATATTGTTGTTCAGTTGCTGCTGCATTTGCTGCAACTGTTTCATGCTCTGTTTCTGTTTACCTTTTCCTCCGCCCTTGCTATTTTTCATCATGTTTTGCAATTGATCCAAAGCCTCATTCAGCATTAAAGAAAGATTGTTTACCGAGGTCATGGTGTATTGCTGGTTTTTACTGGCAGCAGCGGTATTTCTTTCGCCAAGGTTTTCCAGACTCTTATTGATGTTAAAGTTGATCTTCTGCATCTCTTCATTTACCGCAGATTCAATCTGTGGAACCCTTTTACTTAATGAAAACAAGCTGTCGGCAATGGTTTTCATGTTGTCTTTTATTTCACGCTGCTTTTGCACGTTGCTGGTATACTGCGGATCATTACTGTTTAGACGTCGCAGATTAAGCATTACCTTCTCCTGATCAAAAGAGGTTTTGAGCAGGTTTTCCAGTAGCTGGCGTAATTCCTGGGCATTTAAGTTGTTTTCCATTTCAGCAGATTCCTGCTGCATTTCGTTTAGTTTTTTAGCTTGCTGCTCCATTTGCTCTGCCGCTTTTTGCTGACTATCGGAAGCTTTTTTTCGGTCATTTTTATTGAGTTGCTCTTCGCTGTTTTTTTGTTGCTGCTCAATGTCCTTCATTTCTTTCTCCGGCGTTTGAAAAGCGTTTGGATGCTCCAGTTCCTGATTCTTTTCATCCAGATTTTTTAATTCTTTTTTCAATTCATCGAAATCTTTCGACAGTTCCTTTTGTTTGTTTTTTAAATCGTTAACAGGGGCATCCTTATTCAGGGTTTGTTTCGATAGTTCCTTTTGGTCCTTGGCAAGCTCATTTAAACGATCGATATTGTTCTGCAGTTTCTGTTCAAATTCCAATTGCTTGTAGAGTTCTAAAATGCGGTCAAGTTCGTTTTTAAGCGATTTATTATCCATCTGCATTTTCGATAGTTCATTTTGAGTCTGGTCTTTATTGTTCTGATCCATCAGGCTCTGTAGTTTCTCCAGCAAGGCCTTTGTTTTTTCGTCCAGTACATGGTTAAAAAGATCATCTATTTGCTTTTGTTTAGCTGCCAGTTCTTCTTTAAGCATGTTGTTTTCTTCTTTTTGAAGCGTATTCTTTTTATTCAGGTCGTTGATCTCTTTAACAGCCTGTTCCAGTTGTTTTTGTTTTTCCAGGAGCTGCTCAATCTGTTTTTTATCGTCAAATGAAATCTGCTTTTTATCCAGCAAGGTCTCGCCCAGTTTCTTGCTGTCTTTTTCTACCTGTCCGGCCAGTTTAATGGCTTTCTCCATTTTTTGCTTCAGGGCCTGACTGCTTTCATTTATTTTTTCAGCCACCTGTTGTGACGAAGGTATGGCATATACTTTAAGTTCAGACTTAGTCGTTTTTGGTCCGTTTACGCCGTCATTATCCGCGATTTCGAAATAGTACTCCAGCGTTTGTCCAGGTTTTATAAGCGGCTCGTTCAGGTCCCAGAAGTAAAAGAATGAACCTTCCAGCTGTCCTTTTTTGATTGGGATATTCCTGCTTACTGTAGTCTTGATCTGGTCCCTTTCTTTGATATGGTATTTGAATTTAAGGGAGCTAAACCCATGATCATCGGTTACTTTTCCGGAAAAATACAGGGCTTTACTGCTTAAGGAGTCGGGCGCTTCAGTTACTGCAATACCGGGGAACTCATCTTTTATCACAGTGATCTGATGACTTAGTGAATCCTTGCTACTGATGAAGTTATTTTTAGGCACGACACTGTAACTGGAATTTTCGCGAATGGTGCTGCTATAGGTGAAGCTATTGTTTAAAGCGGATAATACCTGCTGCTTATTGCCGATGGCGAAGGTAAGTTTGTCGCTGTTTATGGTTTCTAGTAGCCAGGTTACATGGGTGCCCTCCGGTAATAAGAGATCGCCCGCATTTTTAATGGTTTCTTCCCTGTTATTTAAATACGCAGGATAGCGTAGGGTCGCTGTTACGTTGATTACAGAAGGGCGTGGCTTTACATCAATCACGTAAGCCATAGAATTAAAACCACCTGCAGAGAACGTCATTTCCTGGCTCTTTTGGAGGTTTTTAAAAGTATAGCTAAACCGGGTATTGCTTTCTTTTTCGAGTTTATAAGTGTTGGTGCCATCAGAAACATAGACCTCCTGAGGAATTTCATTCCCTGTAAGTTTCAGCTTAATGGGAAGATCATCGCCCTGCGCTACGACAAGCCTGGTGCTGAGTAGCTGAAATTCGAATGGAGCTTTGGGTAATATTTGTTTGTTGTAGTGTACAAAACTGTTCGTTCCTTCTCTTAAAATGGCTGGGGAGATGATGGCAATGAGTAGAATAATACTAGCCGGAGCAACAAAATATTTGATGTATTTTTTGTTTTCTCCGAGTTTAATTGCACTCGAAAAAGGAATGGGGCTTAGTTCTGCGATTTTCTGATCTATCCCGGCCATTATCAACTGACTGTTCGCGGGTGATTCATCAGCCATTGTCTTAAGTTGAAGGGTATTGAGTAATTTGTCTTTAACGCTAAAAAAATGATCGCCAATGATTGCCGAAGCCTGCTCTGTACTTAAATTCCTGGCTAGCCTGAAGTAGGCTAAAGCCGGTTTAATGACCAGTATCGATAGCGCTGAAAGGGCGACCAGCAGATAGCCAAAAAAAAGTAGAGTTTTGGTCGTGGTGCCCGGGTGGGTGTAATAGATCAGAACAAACAAAAATAGATATAAAGCTAGTAGCAAAGTAGCGGCATAGATGCTACCGCGCAAAAGTTTGTTGAGGTAAAACTTTCGTGTAAACTCATTAATCTTGAAAATTAAAAGATCATAATTACTTTTCATTTGCTGGTTGATCAAAAAAATCAGGGCAGTTTTTTATAAAAATAGAGATATTAATATTGGTTTTATTTAAGTAGTCACAATTAATTAACTTTAAGAAGGCGGAGATATTATTTTTTAAATGATATTTTAGTAAAAAAAAACACAAAAATGAAACATTCATCTTTAATCATTATCCTTATGGTCACGACATTAGGTGGCGTATTTGCGCAAAAGAAAGTCATTAAAACATGGAATAAAAATGTTGTGATAGCACATCGAGGTGCATGGAAAACAAATCAGCTTCCAGAGAATTCTATTGCATCGTTAAAAGAGGCGATACGAATTGGCTGCCATGGTTCGGAATTTGATGTCCACATGACTAAAGATAATGTGCTTGTGGTAAACCATGACGCTGATTACCAGGGTCTGCATATTGAACAATCCACTTATGCAGAACTCCTTCAAAAAAAATTAAGTAATGGGGAGTCCATCCCAACTGCAGAAGCTTATATCAAAGAAGGGATCAAGCAAAAAGCCACACGTCTGGTTTTCGAGATCAAGCCGACTAAGAAAGGAAGAGCTGGAGATATCGCCATTGCGGAAGCCTGTGTTAATCTGGTAAAAAAGCTGAAAGCAGAAACCTGGGTGGATTACATTAGCTTTAGCTGGGATGTAATGCAGAAACTGGCCGAAATTGCACCACAAGCTCACATTGCGTATCTGAAAGGCGAAAAGTCTCTAGAAGAGCTTAAAGCAGCAAAAATGAGCGGAGCAGATTATCAGTATGGCGTTTACCAAAAAGGTGAATGGTTTGCCAAGGCAAAAGAGCTGGGGCTGACTATTAACGCCTGGACCGTAAATACAGCGCCTGAAATGAATTGGTTGTTAGACAATAAAGTAGAGTTCATCACTACTAATGAGCCGGAAATGCTGCTGGAACTAATCAAGAACAGAAAATAATCCCTAGAAACGGGTTATAAAGCCCTTTAAAACAAAAAAGCATCGCGGGTTATCCGCGATGCTGTACAATTTATGTTTTTAATAATCTAGATTACTTTAACATTAATCGCATTCAACCCTTTTTTGCCGCTTTCTACGTCGTACTCAACTTTATCGTTTTCACGAATTTCGTCGATAAGGCCTGTTGAATGTACAAAGATTTCGCTATCTCCGTTTGCAGGGATAATAAATCCGAAACCTTTAGTTACATTAAAAAATTTTACTGTTCCTTCTTGCATTGTATTATTTATTAAAAATTAAGTGTGCAAGGTACATATTATTTTTAATAATATACAAACGCTTCATTTTTTGATAAATATAAAATAAAAGCCCCCTTATTCGCCGTTTTTTCGGCCTGCAACGATGATATTAATTTCGCTGGAGTGCGGAATTCCTAGCGTTTTACCGGGAATAACCTGTAAAAGATTTTGGAGGTATACATCGATTATTGCCTCCAATGTTTTCTTCCTTGGTTCATAATTTTCAGGGAAATCTACACGGAATGAACCCAGGTGTATTTTGCCCTTTTCATCAACAACGGCGGAGAATTCATAGCCAAAATCATCATAGGCTTTTACAATGTCCATGCGGTAACGTGGGAATAGATAATCATAGGATTCTGTTCTGCCATTTAGCTTATCAACCGTGCTGATTTTCTTTACCTTGATCATCTTGCTTAGCGGTCTGAACTCAACCGGTTGGCGACCGGCAAAGGCGCTGTCGCGGTTATCAGGGTTTCTATTCGATTTTTCTGCTAGTTTACGGATATATAGCGTGTCGGCTTTTGTGGGGCGTTGTAACGCTGCTGGGGTCGTTTTAAGCACCTTCTTGATGTAATCTTCTGCGTACCAGGTAATATTTACGTCTGAACGGATGTCCTTCGAGATCTCTTTCCCTTTTAAATGAAGCCGCTGAAACACCATGCTGTCTTTGCTGATCTTCTTTATTTTAAACCACTCTTTGGCAAAATTGTACACTTCACCATGATCGTAATGAAGGAAGAAGCTTTGCATCCTTTTCTTTTGGGGGCTATAGGCCAGTATAGTGTCTTGCGATTTAAACTGAATGATCCAGGTTGGCTCTTGTTGAAAGCCCAGCTCATTAAAGGAAAGTCCGGTACTGAAACGGCGTTTTACCTCGTAATATTTTATACCTATAATTGAATCAAAGGACAGTTTGCCTGCAACTTTTTTGGGACTGTCTTTAGAGGTGCTATTACAGCTGCTAATCAGTAGCGCCAGGCCTGCTAGTGTGTTTAAAATACAGGATTTCGTCATGTAATGGTTAAGGCTTCTTTTAAAGAAGCAAAGTTATAAGAATCATTTATATTCTTCGTTTGAGCTTAAAGACCTTAACTAGCTGCTCTTTATTTCTTTGTAAATACAAAATGATCGTTTTGCCATCCACAGATTTGAGCAGGTTGTTGAGCTCGTTTAATTTATAGCTAGATACCGGTACGAAATTAATTAAAAGGATCTCGTCGTCTACCTGAATATCAGCCTGTTGAGCAGGAGAACCAGGCTCAATCCGGCTTACTAAGTAACGATTTGTTTTTCCATCGTCATCCGCATACAGTTCTATTCCAGACATATCGTGGTCGAAGGGACGATTAAACTGGCTGTTTCTTTTCAGGTACATGAAATTCCTGGAGTAATCAAATACGATGTTAAATCGGCTCAGCACATCCGCACCCAGGTTCCCATTCCGGTTTTTAAGCAAAATTTTAGCAGCAACATCATCATATTTGGGATAGGAGACGAGCACATTTTTCAGGGTATAATCACCTATTTTCAAAAGGGAAACACGGCCGATATTCCCATCTATTGGTCCACTCATGCCCACCCCCAGGTTTCCGGGGATGGTATTGGCAGGAACCGGAAAGGGTTGCTCATTTAACCGTTCTAAAGAAAGAGCGTGACTGGCTCCGTTATCTACCAATGTTTTGAGATCGAGTTTGCCATGTTCAGGGCTCTCAATATTAATCTTGATGTAGGGCTTATAAGAATCTATCACAATGGGGATGCCTTCTCCCTTGATTTTAATTTTTGCCCCGGGATCACTGAACAGGAGTCTTTTGGTCGAATACTTTACTTCCACGATAAAGCTATTAAAAAAGTAATAGCCCAGTAGCCCATAAATCCTTGTACCCAGGTAGTTGGATAAACCAAAAATGTCGTTTTTTAATATTGCTGTGGGGATATGATCTATATGAGCATCCCCAATTTTTGCAGATAGATCGTTAGACAGAAAAGCATCGATTTCATCACCTTTTCCCAGGCCGGATATTTTTATAGATCTGGCTATATTAATCCCAACGCTGTCAATTAAAGCCGCATCTGTAATGATTAAAGGGCCAACACCGGTATCTAAAATAAAATTGAAGGGTCCTTTTCCGTTCAGATAAAGGGGGACGATGATCAGGTTTTTAACAAGGTCAAATCCAATGGCATCCTTGCTTTTGTTCCCTGTAAAATAGAAATGTTGCGCCTGAGCGCTGAGGGTGGCACAAGTATAAATCACCAGGATAATGAGGTAGGTGACGGATGCCCTGAAATTAATCTTGCTCATTAACAATTTCATTAAACTAAATTAATAAATTAGTGACAGTATGCTAAGATCTTCATGTAAAAGTATTGCGTTTAATCTAAATCATTTAAAATTCTATTTGCCTTCTGCATTGCTGGTTTTGACCATTTTAGCAGGGTGCTCAACAGAACAGAGAATCTCGAGGAATGTAAAAAGGGTTTTTACCCGTTCTCCGGTATTAAAACAATATTATGCGGGTTTTGCTTTATATGATTTAGAAACTAAACGCATGCTGTTTGAGCGGCATGCAGACCAATATTTTACACCTGCTTCAAATACCAAGCTTTTTACCTTTTACGCGGGCTTAAAAATGATTCCAGACTCGATTCCTTCGCTTAGGTATGTAGAAAGGGGCGACTCGCTGATCTTTTGGGGTACTGGTGATCCTTCTTTTTTGCAAAGTAAACTAAAAGGCACCAAGGCCGCTGATTTTTTAAGATCAACGCATAAAAAGCTGTTTTACGCACCCGGAAGGTACACCGGAGATTTTTATGGGAGCGGTTGGCAATGGGATGATTACAATGATTATTATCAGGCTGAGATCAATGAGTTGCCGATAATGGATAATCTGGTAGATGTTAGGACTAAAGATGGTAAGCTGGTTGTTATGCCAGGGAATTTTAGTGACTGTTTTGGCACCGATTCGCTATCTAATCACAAGGCTTTTAGCGTTAAGCGAGATTTTGGGAGCAATCAATTTAAATATCCAAATGTCCCTTTTCCAGTAAATTATAGCCAGCAGATTCCGTATAAAGTAAGTCTTCCTGTAACGCTTAGTCTGCTTTCAGATACGCTCCACAAGCTGGTTTCGGTAATTCAGCTAAAAATGCCTGCTGATGCAAAAACGATATATAATTTAAAAACGGATTCGGTGCTGAAGGAAATGCTGCTGCCAAGTGATAACTTTATTGCCGAGCAGCTCTTGCTGGTTTATGCCAATCAGCTTGGTGAGGAATTGAATACTGGCAAGGCTATCGCTTATATTGAGAAGAATTATTTGTCGGAATTACCTGATAAACCCAAATGGGCTGATGGTTCAGGGCTTTCGAGATACAATTTGTTTACGCCCAGGGATATGGTTAGGCTACTGGAAATGATTTATAGAACCGTAAATAATCCCAAAAGGTTATTCAATATGCTGCCAGCAGGAGGCAAGAGTGGTACACTTAGAAATGCTTATCCTAAAACGAATGAACCTTTTGTTTTTGGTAAAACCGGGACCCTCTCGGGGGTTCATAACCAAAGTGGTTATGTGCTTACAAAAAAGGGAAAGACCTTTATTTTTTCTTTCATGAATAACAACTTTGTCACTCCAACAGCGGAGGTACGAAAGGAGATGGTGCGCATTATGACGCATATACATGACAATTTTTAAAACAATCCTTATTGATTGGCTGCTACAAGTAGTTCGATGTCCTTAAAAGGCAGATTAAACATGGCGGCAAGGTCTTTACTGGTTAAGTGTCCCTGATAGATATACAGGGCTTCTCTGATGCCTGGTTTACTCCATACTACATTCATCAGGCCGCCCATATCACCTATATCCACTAAAATTGGAGTGAAGATATTGGTCAAGGCATAAGAGGCCGTTCTAGGCACCCGGGAAGCAATATTTGGCACACAGTAATGGATCACATCATGTTTTCTGAATACCGGATCTTTATGGTTGGTTACTTTTGATGTTTCAAAACAACCGCCCTGGTCGATACTTACATCTATCACGACCGAATTTGGTTTCATTCTGGCCACTGTCTCTTCCATGACAATGCAAGGGCTTCTGCCATGCAGGGCCCTGATGGCTCCGATTACAACGTCGCAGGTGATGATTGCTTTTTCCAGCACTATCGGTTGCATTACTGAGGTAAATACGCGGGTTCCAAGGTTGTTTTGAAGGCGTCTGAGGCGATAAAGTGAGCTGTCGAACACCTTTACCTCTGCGCCAAGGGAAATGGCTGTACGGGCGGCATATTCGCCCACAGTTCCTGCGCCAAGTATTACAATCTCTGTTGGCGGGACGCCTGTAAAACCGCCCAGCATCAGTCCTTTTCCTCCGGTTACATTGCTCAGGTACTCTGCGGCAATCAAAATAGAGGTTGACCCAACAATCTCACTCATGGATCGAACTACGCTTAAAATATTTCCTTCATCTCTGATGTTTTCAAAACAAATGGCGTTGATTTTTTTATTGAGTAACGCCTTGAGGTAGGATACCTTCAGTTCCCCCATTTGCAGGGCAGAGATTAAGGTCTGCCCTTTGTGCATCAAAGCTATTTCTTCGATGGTAGGTGGCGCTATTTTTACAATGATATCGGCTTCGAAGACCTCCTTTTTGTTGAAGGTAATCCTTGCGCCCTGCTCACTATAGTCATTGTCACAGAAATTTGCAGCTACTCCGGCTCCGGCTTCAATAATCACCTTATGTCCGTTGTGAACCAGCAGCGCAACAGAAAGCGGTGTTAATGCAATTCTGTTTTCCTGAAAAGAGATTTCTTTCGGGATGCCAATGTATAAGCTGTTGTTCTTTTTATTTATTTCTGACAGCGCCTCCTTAGGTTGTATTAACCCTTTCTGAGCAATGGAGGCCATACCTTCGCGTAATCCTGTAGCCATTGTTAATTATTGATTTGGATTGAATTTAAGCAAAATAGCTGATATAAAGCATGTTTGGTTCTTTAAATTTTAGAAATTGACAATAATCGGTCACTTTCATTCGGCGCAGTGATTTCTATTTTGAGATAATGCTCCGGTAAAAGCGATTCAACTTTTTCCGGCCACTCTATAAAGCAGGTATTCCCGGAGTAAAAATATTCTTCATAGCCAATATCATAGGCCTCCTGCAGGTTCTTTATCCTGTAAAAATCAAAATGATAAATGACTTCGCCACTGGCGTCGTACTCGTTTACAATTGAAAATGTTGGACTGGTAACCACTTCTGTTACGCCCATTGCCTTCGCAAGGGCTTTGATCAGGGTAGTTTTTCCTGCGCCCATTTCACCCTCAAAAATAAAAATACGCTCTTGCTGAGCATGTGCTAAAATAGCTTGAGCAGCCTGATCAAGGCCTGCTAATCCATTAACCTCAAGTTTCATCATCAAAATTAAATCTGTACAAATTTAAAGAATTCATTTAGCAAAGAATACTTTATCTGGAACTGTAAGTTGCGATGGGGATGATCATTTCCTCCAGTGAAATCCCGCCATGCTGAAAGGTTTCGTTGTAATAGTTTACAAACTGGTTATAGTTGTTCTGGTAAACGAAATACCGGTCTTCTTTAGCAAATATATAATTAGAACTGATGTTGATTTTAGGCAACTGTGCCTCATGCGGGTTTTTAATCAGAAACACTTCTTTTGCATTAAAATTCAGGTTTCTGCCTTGTTTGTAACGCAGATTCGTATTGGTGTTTCTATCGCCAATTACCTTGCTCGGATGTTTTACTCTTATGGTACCATGATCGGTAGTGATAACCAGTTTTACTTTTTTCTGAGAGATCTTTTTAAGCAGCTCCATTAATGGGGAGTGTTCAAACCACGACAAGGTTAAAGAGCGGTAAGCTGCGTCGTCATTGGCCAGCTCTCTGATCATCTGCATATCCGTACGGGCGTGAGATAACATGTCGACGAAGTTGTAAACAATGGCGTTGAATTCGTTTTGCATTAAGTTATTGATCTGCTCATTTAAAGCCTTTCCATCATCATAGGTTAGGATTTTATTGTAGCTGAACTTGCAGTCCTTACGTAGGTTGCGTTTAATCTGATCACCAAGGAAGGCTGCTTCATGCATGTTTTTTCCGCCTTCATCATCATCATTCTGCCATAATCCCGGAAAGCGTTTTTCCATTTCTAAAGGCATTAAGCCCGAAAATATAGAGTTCCGTGCATATTGGGTTGCAGTAGGTAAAATACTTGAGTAAGTATCTTCCTCGTCCATTCTGAAATATTCGGTAATCAGGGGATTAATAATACGCCATTGATCATAACGCAGATTATCAATCAGGATAAAGAAAACTGGTGTTGTGGTGTTGATTAAAGGAAAAACCTTCTTTTTAAGCAGTTCGTTGGAAAGCAATGGAGCTTTATCTTTACCGTTTACCCAACCCAGATAATGGTCTTCGATAAATTTCGAGAACTGCATATTAGCTTCCGATTTTTGCATGGTCAGAATTTCATGCATCTGTGGATCATCTAGTTTTTCGAGCTCTAGCTCCCAGAAGACCAGTTTTTTATAAACCTCTACCCATTCATCATAACTCAGCTTGTCATTTAGCGTCATACCCAGGCGCCTAAAATCCTGCTGGTACGCCATAGAAGTTTTTTCACTCACCAGCCGTTTGTTGTCGATGATCTTTTTAATGGTCAGTAATACCTGTTTAGGGTTCACCGGCTTAATCAGGTAATCGTCAATTTTAGATCCGATAGCATCTTCCATCAGATTTTCCTCTTCACTTTTGGTGATCAGGACTACAGGAACATCATTTCTGATGTTTTTTATGGCGGTAAGGGTTTCCAGGCCGCTCATTCCAGGCATGTTTTCGTCTAAAAAAACCAGGTCAAAGTGCTCTTTTCCAAATGCTTCAAGGGCATCATTACCATTTGTGTAAGTGGTTACATGATATCCTTTTTCGTTAAGTAGTAATATATGAGGTTTTAACAGGTTGATTTCATCATCAGCCCATAGAATTTTAGTCTCTTGCATCATTATATGTGTATAATGTAAAAATAATCCCCTAAAAGAGCTATCTCTTTCTTAAGTTATGGATAAAAATAGCAATTTTTGTACCGTATAATTTATTTTTAAGGATTGAACAAAAAGAAAATCATAAATGATCCGGTATATGGCTTCATAAATATTCCTTCTGAAATCGTATTTGACCTGATCTCACATCCGTATTTTCAAAGGCTAAGGTATATCAAGCAATTGGGTATGACCCATTTGGTATATCCGGGGGCTTTGCATACGCGTTTTCACCATGCTTTGGGTGCTATGCATCTGATGAGTTTGGCGATTGAGGTGCTGAGAAGCAAGGGACATGAGATAACTGCGGAGGAAGAAGAAGCGGCTACGATTGCCATTTTGCTACACGATATAGGACATGGGCCATTTTCTCATGCATTGGAGCATACTTTGGTGAACGGGATTAAACATGAGGATATTTCCTTGCTGATGATGGAGCGGTTGAATGTGGAGTTTGGAGGGAGGTTAGCGTTGGCAATCAAGATCTTTAAGGGGGATTATGCGAAGACATTTCTTCCTCAGCTGGTCTCGAGTCAGCTGGATCTGGACAGGATGGATTATTTAAACCGCGACAGTTTTTTTACTGGTGTGAGCGAGGGCGTAATCAGTTTCGACAGGATTATCAAGATGTTCAATGTGCTGGATAATCAATTGGTAATTGAA
The DNA here is from genome assembly GCF_900176505.1 of Pedobacter nyackensis. Taxonomy (GTDB): domain Bacteria; phylum Bacteroidota; class Bacteroidia; order Sphingobacteriales; family Sphingobacteriaceae; genus Pedobacter; species Pedobacter nyackensis. The sequence continues at coordinate 786,048 of NZ_FWYB01000002.1, forward strand.
GAGAAAGGGATCTATTCCATAGAGAAATTTCTGATTGCCAGGCGACTGATGTATTGGCAGGTTTATTTGCATAAAGCAGTGATCGCCGGAGAAATGTTGCTGGTGAAGATTTTGGAACGGGCAAAATATCTGGCTACTAATGGCGAAATGTTATTTGCTACCCCGGCCTTGCAACATTTTTTAAAAAATGACATTACTGAGCCTGAATTCTTTTCTTCAGATGAGCACTTGTTGCAATTTTCGAAGCTGGACGACCAGGATATTTTTGCTTCGGTAAAGGTCTGGGTTGAGCATTCTGACAGGATATTATCAGCGCTTTGCGGGATGCTTACGCAGCGGAATCTTTATAAGGTGGAAATCAGTAATGATGTACCAGATGCTGCGCGGGTTGAACAGCTTCGTGTGAAGACTGCAGCTTTTCTAAATGTAAGTGAGACAGAGGTTTGTTATTTTGTTTTTACGGATATGATCAGGAACAGGGCATACAATGCCGGGAGCGGGAATATCAATATTTTGTTGAAAAACAATACAATTATTGACATTGCAAAAGCATCTGATTTATCTAACTTAGAATCTTTAGATCGAACGGTAAAAAAGCACATACTGTGCTATCCACGAATTAATTAGCGAATAAAATAAAACAAATGGCAATTATCCTTTTTTTAGGCCGTTCCTTAATAAGAAGGGTAGATAACCTGAATAGGTTTATTTGTTCATATCAATTTAACATATAACTTTGTAAAATGCAATTTACTGCCAAGCAGATAAGTGAGTTTATAGATGGTACCATTGAAGGGGACGAAAACGTTAAGGTTAGCGAGCTTTCTAAGATAGAAGATGGTAAGATTGGTTCTTTATGCTTTTTATCTAATCCCAAGTACGAGAATTATTTATACCTGACAAATGCGTCGGTGGTAATAGTGGGGAAGGATTTTGTGCCTTCTCAAAAAGTTAACAGCACCCTGATTAAGGTTGCTGATCCTTATAGCGCGTTTTCAGTTTTGCTGGACAAGTATAACGAGGCCGTTAATCAAAGTAACACTCAGGTGGGAATTGAGCAGCCGTCTTTTATTCATCCAACAGCAAAAATTGGTAAGAATGTGTTTATTGGCGCATTTGCCTATATCTCTGAAAATGTGGAGATTGGTGACGGTAGCAAGATTTCAGCACAGGTATTTGTTGGTGCAGATTCTGTGGTTGGAAAAAACTGCACGATTTTTCCAGGGGTAAAGATTTATAACCGCTCTGTTTTGGGTAACAATATCATTATTCATTCCAATACTGTAATTGGTAGTGATGGGTTTGGCTTTGCTCCACAAGCAGATGGGACTTACACCAAGATTGCCCAGATTGGTAATGTGGTGATTGAGGATGACGTTGAAATCGGTGCAAATACGGCCATAGACAGGGCTACAATGGGTTCTACCTTTATCAGAAAAGGCGTAAAGCTTGACAATCTGATTCAGATAGCGCACAATGTTGATGTCGGTGAACACAGTGTTGTTGCTGCGCAGACAGGTATTTCCGGAAGTTCTAAATTAGGCGAAAAGTCTATCATTGGTGGCCAGGTTGGTATCGCAGGGCACCTTTCATTGGCCAAGGGTACTCAAATTGGTGCTCAGGCCGGAATTAATTTTAATACCACAGAAGAAAATAAACAATGGCACGGTAGTCCGGCCCAACCTTTAAGAGATTGGATGCGGGCTTCTGTTATTTTTAAGCAGTTGCCAAGTGTGGAGAAAAGGATCGCTAGTCTGGAAGCTAAAATCAAAGAGCTTAACGCGATCATCGAACAATATAGTACAATACAAAAACAATAATGAACGTTAAACAAAAGACCATAAAAAACGAGGTTTCGGTTAAAGGCGTGGGTCTGCATACCGGAGCAAATGTTACGCTTACTTTTTGTCCTGCACCTGAAAATCACGGATTTAAATTCCAAAGGATAGATATTTCCGGAGCTCCGATTATTGATGCAGATTGCGACAATGTTACCGACACAGCCAGGGGAACAACGATTACCCAGAATGGTGCCAGTGTAAGCACGGTAGAGCACGTTATGGCTTCTTTGGTTGGGATGGATCTGGATAACGTTCTGATGAAGCTTGATGGGCCTGAAACGCCAATTATGGATGGAAGTGCGATTCAGTTTTTAGATGCTTTGGAGCTGGCGGGTGTTCAGTTGCAAAGTGTGGATAGAGAGTATTTCCAAATTCCGCATAACATTACTTACACTGAGCCGGATAGAAAAGTTGAGATTGTTGCGATGCCTTTAGATGACTATAGGTTTACGTGCATGATTGATTACAATTCTCCGGTTTTGGGCAGTCAGCATGCAGGTATCTCCAGCATTGCTGAATTTAAAAAGGAAATTGCTTCATGCAGGACTTTCTGCTTTTTGCACGAGTTAGAGTATCAATTGCAAAATAACCTGATTAAAGGGGGTGATTTAAATAATGCGATTGTTATTGTTGACAAGGAAGTGACTAAAGATGAGCTGGATCACCTGGCAAAAATCTTTAACAGGTCTGAAATAGAAGTTGCTCCGCAAGGAATTTTAAATAATATGGAATTGCGGTATCAGAATGAGCCTGCAAGACATAAATTATTGGATATGATTGGTGATCTAGCCTTGGTTGGCGTTCACTTAAAGGGTCATATTATGGCTGCAAGGCCTGGTCATGCTGCAAATGTGGCTTTTGCTAAAAAAATTAAAGCAGCGATCAAAAAAGAAAAAAATAAAAAGGTGCATCATGTATATGACACCACTGTAAAACCGCTTTACGATATTGTCCAGATTATGGACATTCTCCCTCACCGTCAGCCGTTTCTGTTTATTGACAAGATTCTGGAACTGAGTAAAACCCATGTGGTTGGTGTAAAAAATGTAACCATGAACGAGGAGTTCTTTAAGGGGCATTTTCCGGGAGCACCTGTTTTTCCGGGTGTGATTCAGATTGAGGCTATGGCTCAAACTGGAGGGATTCTGGTGTTGAGTACGGTTCCTGATCCAAAAAATTACCTTACCTTGTTCCTTAAAATCGATAATGTACGTTTTAGAGCGCAGGTTTCTCCTGGTGATACAATCGTGTTCAGATGCGATTTAATGGAGCCAATCAGAAGAGGAATTGCACAGATGAAAGGCGTCGGAATGGTCGGCGGAAAAGTGGTTGTTGAAGCAGAAATGATGGCCCAAATCGTAAAAGTAAAAGAAAACGAAACTACATGATACAACCCTTAGCATATATACACCCTCAGGCAAAAATAGCCGACAATGTGGTTATTGAACCTTTCGCCGTAATTCACAAAGATGTTGAAATAGGTGAGGGTACTTGGATTGGCTCTAATGTGGTGATCATGGATGGTGCACGAATAGGCAAGAACTGCAGGATATTTCCCGGTTCTGTAATTTCCGGTGTTCCACAGGATTTAAAGTTTGCCGGAGAAGTTACTACGGCAGAAATTGGTGATAATACAACTATTCGTGAGTGTGTAACCATCAACAGAGGTACTAAAGATAAATGGAAGACTGTTATTGGCAGTAACTGCCTGATTCAGGCTTATTCGCACATTGCTCACGATTGTGAGGTAGGTGATTACTGTATATTTTCAAACAGTACAACACTTGCAGGTCACATTACGATTGGCGACTACGTGGTTTTGGCAGGATTGGTGGCTATTCATCAGTTTGTAAAAGTGGGTTCGCACGCCTTTGTAACCGGTGGTTCATTGGTTAGAAAAGACGTTCCTCCATACGTTAAGGCTGCAAGAGAGCCTTTATCCTACGCTGGCATTAATTCTGTTGGTTTGAGAAGAAGAGGTTTTTCTTCAGAGAAAATCAACGAGATACAAGAAATTTACAGGGTTTTGTTTGTGAAACACAATAACGTAACAAAGGCCCTGGACATGATAGAAGCTGAATTTGCACCTACTGAGATCCGTGATGAGATTGTAGATTTCATCAGAAATTCTAATAGGGGAGTAATGAAAGGCTTTGGTTCGGGAAGTTAACCGATCGGATACATGACAATTAACTTAGATGGCGTTGGAAGACGCTTTAACCAGGAGTGGATTTTCAGAAATGTTAACTATCAGTTTAACATTTCTGAAAAATACGCAGTTTTAGGACCAAATGGTTCAGGGAAATCAACCCTGCTAAGTGTTTTACTCGGCAATTTATCTCCTTCAGAAGGTAAAATTAGCTATCATGCGGGGGCTGAGGTTCCCGTCGAATCTATTTATCAATCTATAAGTTTTGCTGCGCCTTACCTGGATTTAATTGAGGAATTTACACTTCAGGAAACCATTAGGTTTCATTTTAAGTTTAAAGCCTTTTTAGCCGGTATGGATGAAGAGTCGGTATTAGACCTGCTCGGACTGGCGAAATCGCAGGACAAGGCTTTAAAATACTTCTCCTCGGGAATGAAACAGCGCACTAAGCTTGCTTTAGCCTGTTGCAGTGATACCCCAATCCTTTTGCTGGATGAACCGACCTCGAACCTTGATAAACAGGGAATGGCCTGGTATCTTCAGTTGATCGAAAAGTTTTCTTCAAACAGAATGCTAATCATAGGCTCAAATCAGGAGTCTGAGTATTCCTTTTGTAACCATTTTGTGGAATTGACGGATTATAAATAACTAAAATTTATATTTGAAAACCGCTCAAAAGGGGCTATTTAGCGATTAAAATACCTTTATAAAATTATTTTTCAATAACTATTGCAGGATTCAAAAATAGTCTTTACCTTTGCGGCACGAAAAAAGGCCGAAAGTTTAGGCACAATTTCAAAGTAAAATGGCAAAAGCATCAGAAGTAAAAAATGGAAACATCCTTCGTTTCAACGGAGAATTGGTACAAGTAGAGGAATTTCTACACCGCACCCCAGGAAATTTACGCGCTTTTTATCAAGCTAAAATGCGGAACGTTAAAACCGGTAAACTGGTTGAATATAGATTCCGTGTAGATGAAGAGGTTGAGATTTGCCGTGTTGAAACCAGCGATTACCAATATTTGTATGAAGATGGTGAGGCACTAGTAGTAATGGATAATACTACATACGAACAGTTTAACGTACCGAAATTGTTATTCGGTAAAAGTATACGGTTCTTGAAAGAAGGAATGAATGTAATTATCGCATTTGAAAGTGACGAGCCGATTATGGCACAAACACCTTCACATGTTGAATTAGAAATAACCTACTCGGAGCCTGCAGTTAAAGGCGATACTTCTACAAACGCATTGAAATATGCAACAGTAGAGACAGGAGTAGAAATAAAAGTCCCAATGTTTATCAATCAGGGCGATAAAGTTAAGGTTGATACACGCACTGGTGACTATGTTGAAAGAGTAAAATAAGAATTTTCATAGTTTAGTTTTAGGTTTAGGTTGATTGTGGCTTCGGAGTGGTTCCCGAAGCCATCTTTTTTTATAAGCTTTTTTTATTGGGGCTTATTGAAGAGTTGAGACCTATAGCAAGTAATTGTTATCTTTGTTTTGATGACAAAAGCTGAGCTCAGAAAAACTGCAAATGCACGACGGAAAACGCTTTCACAAGAGGAGGTTGCTGTTTATAGTCAGGAAATGTTGCATCATTTCTCTTCATTAGATCTGTCAGATGTAAATACCATTCACATATTTCTTCCTATTGCAGAGAAGAAAGAGCCAGATACTTTTTTGTTTATCGATTGGCTTTATCTACATCATCCACATATAAAAATTATTGTTCCCAGAGCTGATTTTGACAGCGCATTGATGACCAATTATGTATATCGGGGTAAGGATGGTCTGGTTAAGAATCTTTACAATATCCTGGAACCGGGGCAAGGAGAGTTGCATAACGGGGGGATTGATATTGTCATTATTCCTATGCTGGCTTTTGATAAAAAGGGCTATAGGGTTGGTTATGGTAAAGGTTTTTACGATCGTTTTTTACAGAAGATAAATACGCGTAAGATAGGTTTATGCATGTTTGAACCTGTTGAGATCATCACCGATGTAAATGAACATGATGTCCGCCTGGATTTGTGTATTACCCCAGACAGAATTTATACATTCTGAGCAGACAATTCTTTATCTCCTAAATTTCAGATCAGGGGTAACAAAATGTTATTTCTATTGATATATCTCCAAACAGTGTAGTATTAAACTAAAGGAGAAATTATGAAAAAGTTAATATTAGTGGTATTGGCGGTTTTGATAACCGGCCTTACCTGGGGGCAAACGAAGGAGGATTCATCGCCCAATAACAGTGGTAAACTTCAGATCTCAGCCTTTGGTGGCTTAAGTATGCCTTTGGGCGACTATAAAAATGAAATTGGTCGCGCAAAGAACGGGTATTTCGGCGGTCTGGCCATAGATCAGTACTTTAAAGGGAATAAATGGGGCTTAGGCATAGACGCCCGTTTCCTTAACCACAATATGAGGAAATTTGATACCGTATTCTTTGCAAATGGATACATTGCACCGGAATACATTAACCATGCTTCATTTCAACACATCGGTGTTGGCATTGGCCCCACTTATAAATCGAACTTTGGTAAACTCGATCTGGAGGCTTTTCTTCGTGGGGGAGTGTTGTTTCAAGGCTTCCCGCAGTATAAACAATCTATCTATGTAAATCAGGCTGTTGGCCCATCTTTGAATATGGCTGATGTTTACTACACCAGCAACCCTAAACGAATTACCAAGGCCTGGATGGGCTTAGGTGGTTTGCGCTTGTCGTACGCCATAAACAATCATTGGGGCGTATTTGCACAGGCAGATTATTTAAGAACTTTTGGGAAACGCTTCGGTGGAGACTCCAGCGAGTTCCACATCACAAAATACAACCAGAAAAAAGGGCTTAATGCAACTGATGTATTGAATGTAAAAGACAACCAAATCACTAACTTAATCGATTTCTATGAAGAACAAACCATTACTCAAAAAACCTATATACAGGCTGTAAATGTTGGCCTTGGAATTAAATATACATTTGGCGCTAAACGCAAAATCGCACCCGTAGCTCCGATGACTAAAGCTGTTGCTCCGCCTGCAACTGGGCAGCCGAAAGATATCCTGGTTGTGGTAAAAGATTTACAAACGGGGATAGCATTGAGTGGGGTGACGGTTAAAATCAGTCGGAATAGCATTGATAATACTTCTATCAGTAATGCTGATGGCCAGGCAGAGCGGGTAAAAGCTGCCGAAAAGGGCGTTTATCAGGTCACAGCACTGAAAAACGGAATAGCTGCTATGCCGGTTGAAATAGGGCTAGCTGATTTCGACAAGTCAGGGAATGTGATCTATAAAGAGATTTTTCACGACGATCCGAGATTTACTTTGATCGGGGAGACGATTAGGGCTAACGACAATTCAAAATTACCAGGTATCGGTACTGTGCTGACCAATTCTGGAAATAGTCAGAATATGACGCAGATTTCTGATGCAGAAGCTAAGTTTGTTTATCAGTTGGAGCAACAGTCGGCCTATAACATTGTGGCCAATCAGGCAGGTAAATTTTCGCAAACAGAAAGTGTAACGACTAAAGGGCTGGACAGAAGCAAAACGCTTTATGTGACCTTAAAGCTAGGGGTTAATAACCTGGATGCAGGTGCAGTCTTTGTGCTTAAGAACATCCATTATGACTTTGATCAGTCGTACATCAGGCCAGATGCAGGCAGGATATTGGACAATTTATTAAACGTGATGTTTCAAAACCCTACTTTGAGAATCGAGTTGTCCTCTCATACCGATAGCCGTGGTAAAGATGCTTACAACATGCGTTTGTCGCAGCAAAGAGCCGAGGCGGCGGTAAATTACCTGGTTAGCAAAGGTGTTGATCGTAGCAGAATGATAGCCCGGGGCTATGGAGAGACGCGTTTATTAAACCGTTGTGCAAATGGCGTACAATGCGATGAAGACGAACATCAGGCAAACAGGCGTACAGAGATAAAGGTGTTGAAGTATTAACCGATCCTATAAACAGAGAGTCCGTATCACTTAAGATACGGACTCTTTTATTTTTGTGACTTAATAAAGTCACTTATAAGGTACGCAATGGTCTTGGCGGTAGTTTGATCCTTCCTGCCATCAATTAAGGCAACAGCGCCTTCGCAAACGTGTAAATACGTGAATTTTTTGCCTGATGTCAGAATAAGTTTTCTGATTTCGTTTAAACTGAAGCCTGAAGGGCCAATAGCACTGGATAAAACATTTGCGATGCAATCCAGATCGAGCTCGAGGCCTGTAGATGGCCCTGTTTGTTTAAGCAGTCCTTTCCAATGATCGGAAAGCGGTTGCTCACTTTTCAGCAGGTTATCAAAAAACACAGCATGTATGCGGGGATTTTCTGATATAGTTTCGAGTATCGCATTGTTGTTGTAGTTCTGATGTAAGCCAAAAATGCCATAAATATTTAAAAAGTCATCCTTTATGGCATAACTGAATCCATTACCGCTATGTCTGCCATCAGTAGGTCTTAAGTCCGCATGGGCGTCGATATTGACGACATCGATTGGCTTGTTTAAGGCCAGTGAACTTCCTTTTATCATCGGATAGGCGTTATTATGCCCTCCACCTATTACAATTGGAACTTTTCCGGCCGCAATTACCTGTTGAATTACAGGATAAACCTGTGCGTCTATCTCTTCAACCTTTTGTTGCAGATTACTTAAGGTATGGGCTGCCGGATCGGTAAAATCAAAGTGCCCCAATATCAGCAACTCCTCTCCGGAAAAAAATGGAGTGCTTTGGATGTTTAAAAGGGCCTTGAGTGCCGGATCCCAGGCTGTGGCTGTACCGGGAACGCCATGGTTGGCGCGTACACCGATATCCTCCGGGATGCCAATCAGTACAAATTGAGCCGTTGAAATGGCTATTTCTTCCAGTGTTGATACAAATTGGGCCTTCTCACCTATTTTTGTCTCTCCAGAGCGAAGACTAGTCGCTGAGTTGACATCTTCCTGTCCGTAGATTTTAAGGCCGTCCATTAGCTTATTTTTCCGTTTAAGACGATAGTGTCAATTTGCGACTGCCCAAAACTATAAGGCAGGAATGCTAGTGACGACATTGGTCGGGTAATAAACAGGTTTGCTTTTTTGCCTTTGGCAATGCTGCCAACTTCGCGGCTTAGTTCCATTGCTGCTGCGCCATTGATGGTGGCTGCGTTTATAGCTTCTTCAGGACGCATTCTAAGTTTAATGCAGGCTAAAGAAACCACCAGGTTCATGTTTCCGGAAGGAGTAGAGCCAGGGTTATAATCTGTTGCCACAGCAACCGGGATATTTGCATTGATCAGGCCTCTTGCATTGGCAAATGGAATGTTGATGTAAAACGAGCAGGAAGGCAATAATGTCGCAATCGTATCACCGCTTTTTAAACTTTCAATAACTGCGTCATCGGTAGCCTCCAGGTGATCTACTGAGATGGCCTGATGCTTCACACCTACCTGAACTCCACCTGAAACAGATAGCTGGTTGGCATGTATTTTAGGTTTCAATCCGTATTTAGCGCCCGCCTGTAAAAGTCTGTCGGTATCGTCTACAGAGAAAAAGCCCTGCTCACAAAAAGCGTCCATATAATCGGCCAGACCTTCATCCGCAATTTTCGGCAACATTTCATCTATGATCAGCTTAATATAACCCTCATGGTTGTTTTTATATTCAGGAGGATAAGCGTGGGCGGCAAGGAATGAGGCTTTAACAGGAATCTGGAAATTGTCTTTCAGTTTGCGGATTACCCTCAGCATTTTGAGTTCGCTATCAGTTGTCAATCCATACCCACTTTTTATCTCTACAGCTCCGGTTCCCTGTTTGATCATGTCTGTCAGGCGGATTGCTGCAGAATTGTACAGCTGCTCTTCTGAAGCCAGTTGAAGTTTACGGGCAGAGTTTAAAATCCCACCTCCGGCCGCGGCAATGTCTTCATAACTTTTTCCGTCGATTTTCATCACAAACTCTTCTTCGCGTGAGGCGGCAAAGACGATGTGGGTATGAGAATCGCACCAGGAAGGGAATACAAAGCCCCCTTTGGCATCATGCGTAAATGCGGTATTTGGCAAGTCAACCGGTAGTTGGTCCATCTTTCCAAAGTCTGAAATCTTTCCGTCTTCGCATAAAACCCATGCATTTTCCAGTGTTGGAAGCCCCTGCATCTGGTTTCCCCTTAGCATTAGGGTTTCCTGAGGATGTAATCCAACAAGAGAACCGATATTGGTAATGAACAATGCAGACATATTTAAGGGTTTAGTTCAAGTAAAACAGGACAGTGATCAGAGTGAATAGCATCGGCCAGAATGGTTACTTTTTTCAGTTTCTCCAGCATTGGCTGAGTGGCCAGGTGGTAATCGATACGCCAGCCCAGGTTCTTTGCTCTAGAGTTGGCCCTAAAACTCCACCAGGTGTAATGATGCGGATCTTTATTGAAATGGCGGAAGGTATCGATGAAGCCGTTGCTTAAGAATAATTCCATCCATTCGCGCTCTTCAGGCAAAAACCCGGAAGAATTGGCATTTGATTTGGGATTATGGATATCCATGGCAGTATGGCAGATGTTGTAATCCCCTGAAATGATCAAATTAGGGATTTCATTACGTAATTCACCGATGTAAGTGTCGAAGAAACGCATGAATTCGTATTTTTTACCTTGTCTTTCATCGCCGCTTGATCCGGATGGCATATAAAGACTCATCAATGAAAAATCATCGAAATCGGCTCTTAAAATCCTTCCTTCTTTATCAATCCATTCTTCGCCACAACCATATTCAACATGGTTTGGTTTTACCCGGGTTAGTATAGCAACCCCGCTATATCCCTTTTTTTCGGCCGGAAACCAATAATGGTGATAGCCTAACTGTTCTATTAAAACAATAATTTCAGGGATTTGTGAAGGCAATGCTTTGACTTCCTGCAGGCAGATCATATCGGCATCTGTAGCTTGCAGCCATCCGAAAAAGTTTTTGGTGGAGGCTGAGCGAATGCCATTTACATTATAAGAGATAATCTTCATCGGTATTATTGATTTTTATGCTGTTGTTTTTGCTAATGCTTTGGCTTCTTTGGCCAGTGATTTTTCAAGTTTCTTTGCTTCTCTGCGTTTCAAAATGCTAATGTCCATCTTTACATCTGCAAGCGGTCTATTGTTACCATCTGTTTCTGCAGCGGCAATTTTATCTACCAGTTCAATTCCTTTCACGATTTCTCCATAAACGGTATAGTTTCTGTCTAAATGTGGTGTGCCTCCCAATGTTTTATAGATTTCTCTTTGTGATTGAGGGATTTTATGCTTTAGACGACTTATTTCTAATCTGTCTAATTGTTCGTCGGTAAAAATTTTACCTTGTACCAGGTAAAACTGACATCCGCTAGAGGCTTTTTCAGGGTTGTCATCTCTTGCAGCTGCAAGAACTCCTTTTTTATGAAACAGGCTATCACGAAATTCAGCAGGGACAGTATAACCTACAGTTCCTTCGCCAAGAACAGCCCCTTTAACAGCCGTTTTAGAATCTGGATCACCACCCTGGATCATGAAATCTTTGATCACCCTGTGGAATAAGGTTCCGTTATAAGTCCCTTTTTCAGTTAGTTTAAGAAAGTTGTCGCGGTGTTGAGGCGTTTCGTTATATAGCTTTACAATGCATTCGCCCTGAGCGGTTTTGATTTTAACGTATTGATTTTTTGGCTTTGCAGAAAAGGCTGAAATAAAGCACAGGCAAAGCATTAGGGTAAAATAATTCCTCATTGTCAGTTTAATTACCCGGCTAAGTTAAGGTAAATCTGCTTTATTCTTAAAGCGTATGAAATGTTGGAAGGACTATTTCTTATCATAGATCAACAATTAGGGCTGAGAATGGTTATAGCTTTGTAACTTAATTATTGAAGATTATGAAGAAATTATTTTTATTTCTGGTTGCTATTTCAATCAGCGTTGCGTCATTCGCACAAACCAAGTGGACAGTAGATCCGATGCACTCTTTTGTGAACTTCTCGGTTAAGCACATGGGGATTTCATTCGTAGATGGATCATTTAGAAAATTTGACGGTTCGATTGTAGCGGCTAAAGCTGACCTTACTGATGCAAAAATTAACTTTACGGTAGATGTAAACAGCATCAATACTGGTGTTGATATGAGAGATAATCACCTTAAAACAGATGATTTTTTTAATGCAGAGAAGTATCCAACAATGACTTTTGAAAGTACTTCATTCAAAAAGGGTAAAGGAAATGCTTACGTTTTGAGCGGTAAACTAACCATTCGTGACGTGACTAAAGATGTGAAATTTGCTGTGGTTTATGGCGGTACCGCTAAAGATCAGCAAGGAAATACCAAAGCAGGCTTTATGGCAACTACAAGCGTTAACAGGCTGGACTATAACATTAAATATGATCCGACTGGCGCGGGTGTAGCTAAAGATATTAAAGTTACTTTAAACCTGGAATTTACTCAGGCTAAGTAATCCAAACAATAGGGTCGTCCAAAAGGACAAAACATCCTTTTGGACGACCCTATTTAATTTTAATAATGATGTCTAATTTATCTCAGTTTAATAATTTCATAGGCAGTCTGCCATTGCAGGAGACTTTGATGCCCGTTTTGTTTATTGGCCATGGTTCGCCGATGAATGGGATCGAGGATAACGAGTTTAGTACCAAATGGGCCGGCCTGGCTAAGGATATCCCACAGCCCAAGGCAGTTCTTGTAGTCTCTGCACACTGGTTTACCAGGGGTACACACATTACGGCAATGGATTTTCCGAAAACTATCCACGATTTTGGAGGCTTCCCGCAAGCTTTATTTGATGTTGAATACCCTGCTCCGGGCTATCCGGCATTGGCAAAAGAGACTGCCGGATTGATTTCAAGTACAGTGGTTGGGTTAGATCATGACTGGGGGCTCGACCATGGCGCATGGACCGTTGTAAGGCATATGTATCCGGAGGCGAACATTCCCGTGTTGCAATTGAGTATGGATTATACCAAAGATGCGGCCTACCATTACAATCTGGCAAAGGAACTTTATGATCTTCGTAAGCGGGGAGTTTTAATTCTGGGTAGCGGTAACATGGTACACAACCTGAGGATGATGAGTTGGGAAATGATCAATGGCGGTGGGTTCGACTGGGCTTTGGAAATGAATGATAAGTTTAAAAACCTAATCCTGAATCACGAGCACCAACAGCTTGTTGATTACCGGAATTTAGGTAGAGAGGCTATGTTGGCCATTCCTACACCAGAGCATTATTTACCCCTGATGTATACATTGGGCCTGCAAAACCCTCATGAAGGCTTGTCTTTGTTTAATGACAAGGCGGTTGGTGGTTCCTTAACCATGACTTCAGTAAGAATAGGCTAATCTACATTAGTCTTTTAAGCCAATTTAGCACCCAGTATTTATTCTCATATGGTGGATATATCAGATTGCTTACATTCATTCTGGACTGGAATACAACGCTTCTTTCATGTGAGAAAGTTTTAAAGCCAAAAAAGCCATGACAGCTCCCCATTCCGCTGCTGTTTACCCCACCAAAGGGTAGCTTAGGGTTCGAAATATGAATCAGCACATCATTTACACAAGTGCCTCCTGCGGAGGTGTTTTTGATGAGCTGTGCAATGTTTTTCTTGTTTTCACTAAAAATATACAAGGCTAGAGGCTTACTTCTGCTGTTGATTTCTTGTATCGCCTCATCGGTAGTTTGATAAGTGATGATGGGTAGAACCGGGCCAAATATTTCTTCTTTCATGATTTCAGCATCCATATGGAGCTGAGTAAGTACTGTTGGATTTATGGTGTGATTTGATTCATTCTTTTCGCCTCCAAACGCTATTTTAGCTCCGTTTTCGGTAGCATTTTGCATGAGGTTGGATATTCTTTTGTAATGCCTTTCATTGATGATCTTTGCGTATGCATTTTCATTGATCTGTTTGTTGCTGTTAAAAAACAGCTTGTTGGCGGCAATGGCATATTCGCTTATAAATTCCTCCTGCCTGTTTTGGGGGATTAAGACATAATCAGGAGCGATACAGGTTTGTCCGGCGTTGAGCAGTTTGCCCCAGGCAATTTTTTCTGCAGCCTTTTTGAGGTTCGCGCTCTGGTCTATTACCGTGGGCGATTTGCCGCCCAACTCGAGGGTAACAGAAGTCAAATGTTTGGCCGCGGCTTCCATTACCACTTTCCCAATAGCAGTGCTTCCGGTAAAAAAGATATGATCAAAAGGTAGGTCAAGTAATGCTGTTGATGCTGCCGCGTCTCCCTCAATGCAGCAAATTTCCTGCTCGTCAAAGCATTCTTTGATCAGTGCGTTGATAACCGCACTAGTTGCGGGACTAAGTTCAGAAGGTTTTAATATAGCGCAATTCCCGGCCGCAATAACTGAAATAAGCGGACTTATAAGTAGCTGGAAGGGATAGTTCCATGGGGAGATGATCAGGCAAACTCCTTTTGGTTCATAGTAGATCCTGTTTTTTGCTGTAAGGCTGGTAATTGTTTTTCCGACACGTTTGGGCCTCATCCAGCTGCTTAAGTGCTTGATTGCAAAGTTAAGTTCCCCATAAACAAATATCAGTTCCGTAACAGCGGCTTCGAAGTGGCTTTTTCTTAAATCGCTTTGCAGGGCCTCATAGATACGGGTTTCGTATTTCTCTATTCCGGCCTTTAAAGTTTTTAATTTATCAATTCTTTGCGCTGAATTGCTGTTTCTAAGCGTATATTTATGTTTTTGCTGAGCTTCGAAAACTGAGATGATGGTTTGCGTCATGGTTATTTCCTGTTATTTATTCATTCCATACAAAGTCATTTAATCGATATTGCAGATCATTAACTAATATACAAAACATAAGTACACACAAAATACAATAAATAAGCTTTGCAAGCTTCATAACCAATAAAAAAACAAATTATATATAATGAAAAAGGGATTGTTTATTGTTTTCATAATTTCGGTATTTACTCAAATAGCCGTCGCTCAAACCCTTAAAACCGGAGTATTGGTGATTGGCAATGGGAATAATGCGGTGGGTGCAGGCTTTCAATCGGCACTTTCCGGTGTAAAAACGATTATGCTGATTCAGCAGTCTGATCTGACTATTTCCCCACCTGAAAAGAATATTAGCTCGGGCATTGAGGCGGGTTTTTTAAAGCGAATGCGTGTGGCCAAAGGGATGCAGGATAGTACGGCCAAGGTGTATGTTGATGGAACGAGTGCTAATGCTGTGCTGAAAACCTGGGCGGATACCATCAAGAATTTAACCATATTGAGGAATGTAAAGTGGGCAAGGATAAAAAGATCGGGCAGAAACTGGAATGTACAATTGGCCGACGGACGGACAATAAAAGCAGAGGTGCTGGTTAACGCTGATGGTACTGGTATTGTAAACGAGGTATTGGAACTTCCGGCTCAGACAAATAAACTTTGGCAGGCATTAAGTTATGCCGACAATCTTTACAGGTTAAGCGTGACCTCAGGTTATTCACTTGATGGCACAACAGCTAATATTATTCCTTTCTATAGTTTCCTGCTTCCCAAGCAGGAGAATCTGGTTGTTTTGAATCCTAAGCAGGAAAGTATGGCAGGAGGGCAGGCTGGGGGTGCAGTAGCGGCTTATGCTGTGTTTTTTAAGACAAAAACATCGCTGGGAGATTTAAAGTTGATACAAAAGGAACTAATCGCTTTTAAGCTCGCAGTAATGCCATTTGCAGATATTCAAGCTAATGATCCGAACTGGAAGGCAATTCAGAGGGTTGGATTGACGGGCTTTTTAAAAGCCGCTATTGTGAACGGGGAGGCTAGTTTTTCTCCGGAATCGGAAGTTACTATCGCCGAAATAAAAGTACCACTGAAGGAATTTTATTATAAGGCCCAGATTTGGTTTGATGACCATAAGGAGCCGAATATGACACTTGGATCTTTAATCAGCATGATTTGTATGGTTGGAAATAAAGCGCCGGAAAATACAAAGAAGGAGATTGAGAAAAAATGGGCGTCAACATATCAATTCAAAAATAAGTTTGATTTGAACCGAAACGTTACGCGTCGTGAGTTTTCCGCTCTGGTAGATGGATATCTGGATTTGATTGAGGTAAATCTGGACAGGACGGGTAGGGTGATCAGATAATTTTTTTTAACCATGAAGAAGCTGGTGGTGTTTTTCTGTTTCTTGATCTCTGCGGCCAGCGCCCAGCAGCTAGCCCCACTAACGGTGGAGAAGATCATGAGAGACCAAAAATGGAAGGGGGTTTCACCCTCAGGATTTCATTGGTCTGCAGATAGTAAAACGCTGTATTTTGATTGGAATCCTGAGCGGAATGCCCGGAGAGCGCTGTACCAGGTTAATGTGTTTTCGGGTAATATAAAAAAATCAGAAAAGCAGGTCGCCGAAAAAGTTGATTCGGAAGGGAGTTCCATGAATATCGGAAGGGATACCGTTTCCCGCGCTAGAGTGTTAGCTAAAATCCCGGGAATTAAAGACTTGCCAGATTATCTTAAAGAGTATCCATTAGAGCTGAAAAGGCGTAAAATCGAAAACCTGGATCGTAAAGTTGAGCTGACAAAGCCGCATTGGAATGAAAAAGGTACTCTAGCTATTTATGTGGTAAAGGCTAAGGACAATAAAGACTTGTGGTTGATGAAACTGGACGCAACAACTGACGAAATATCAGTTGTTGACCGTCAGCATGATGATGCCTGGGTTGGTGGTCCGGGCCTGGGAGTAGTAGAATGGCTTGATGAGAATAGGATTTTCTATAGGGGCGAGGCTAGTGGTTACGCTCATATTTATGTGGTAAATGTTAAAACAGGCGCGAACAGGCAATTAACTTCAGGCAAATGGGAAGTGCAAAGTCTGCAGCTTTCGAAGAATAAGAAATGGTTTTATTTTACAGCCAATAAAGCGCACCCCGGAGTTACTCATTTTTACCGGATCGGGGTGAATGGGGGAACTATAACTCAAATCACCAGGATGAAAGGCGGTAACGAGGTCTTACTTTCGCCTGACGAGCGCTGGCTGGCCATTAATTATTCGTATATGAATAAGCCTTGGGAATTGTATTTGCAGAGAAATCAACCTGGTGCAAAGGCAATGAGGATTACCTCCTCTACAACAGCTGAATTTAATTCGTATAAATGGATGGTACCTGATCTGGTTTCTTTTAAAAATCGCTATGGTGATGATATTTATGCAAGGGTTTACCCAGCAAAGCGGCCTCATCCAAATCGTCCCGCTGTGGTTTTTGTTCATGGAGCAGGCTATTTGCAGAATGCGCATTATTGGTGGAGTCTATATTCAAGGGAATATATGTTTAACAACTTACTGGCCGACAATGGGTATACAGTGATCGATATTGATTATACCGCAAGCGCTGGTTATGGCAGAAATCATAGAACAGGGATTTACAGACATATGGGCGGAAAAGATTTGACTGATCAGGTCGACGGTGTGAGGATGCTGGTTGATAAATACCATGTTAATCCTAGGCATGTAGGTATATATGGCGGCTCGTACGGCGGTTTTATTACACTGATGGCCTTATTTAAAGAAGCTGAGGTTTTCCGTAGTGGAGCGGCACTGAGAGCGGTTGCAGATTGGGCGCATTATGATCAGGATTATACTTTCAGTATTCTCAATGAACCATACAATGATGAGTTGGCTTATAAACGCAGTTCCCCCATTTATTTTGCAGAAGGCTTAAAAGGTGATCTGTTGATTTGTCATGGTGTGTTAGATGATAATGTGGGCTTTCTAGATATCGAGCGGCTTTCAAGGCAGCTTAAGACACTGGGGAAAAGCAATTGGGAGCTTGTTGCTTACCAGAAAGAAGGGCATGTATTTACCGAGCCGGTAAGCTGGACAGACCAATACAGTCGCATCTATAAGCTGTTCGAGCGAACGCTTAAAAAAACCATAGACGAAAACTAATCTTTATTTTGATGATATAGATATATTCTATATGCTTATCAAGATTAAGTATCTGTTATATCTTGAATACGGTTGTTTTTGACTAGATATAGCCTTACCTTTGCATCGTCAAAATAAGAACAATAAACACAAAAATAATTATGTCAGTAGTAGGAAAAAAATTCCCAAGTGTTAGCATCGATGCCATGTCAGAAATGGGCGATGATTTGAAGATCAACGTATTTGAAGAAGCCGTAAACAAACAGAAAAAAGTTTTATTATTCTGGTATCCAAAAGATTTTACTTTTGTTTGCCCGACAGAATTACACGCTTTCCAGGCTGCTCTACCTGATTTCGAAAAAAGAAATACAATTGTAATCGGTGCTTCATGCGATACAAACGAAGTTCACTTTGCATGGTTAAATACACCGAAAGATAACGGTGGTATTGAAGGTGTAACTTACCCGATTTTAGCTGATACACACAGACACTTAGCTAATATCTTAGGTATAGTAGATCAGGATGTTGAATATGATGAAGACGGAAACGAATCTTTCTCTGGTTCAAACGTTACTTTCAGAGCTACATACTTAATTGATGAGACTGGTAAAGTGTTCCATGAAGGTGTTAACGATATGCCAGTAGGTAGAAATGTAAAAGAATATTTGCGCTTAATTGATGCTTATGCTCACGTTCAAAAACATGGCGAAGTTTGCCCTGCGAACTGGGAAGAAGGAAAAGAAGCAATGAGTGCAAACAGAACTGGCGTAGCTGAGTATTTAAGCGCCAACTAATAAATTAAAAAATATGTTTTTAGAATTAACAGAAGATAATCTTCAACAGTATGTTGCTGAAAACAACAAGGTGATGGTTCAGTATGCGGCATCATGGTGTGGAAACTGCAGGATCATGAAGCCAAAGTTTAAAAAACTGGCTACTGAAAATGAGGACGTTGCCTTTCTGATTGTAGATGCTGAAAAATTCCCGGAATCACGCAAATTGGCAAACGTAGATAATTTGCCAACTTTTGCAGCCTTCGAAGGCGGTGCTCTGGTTGAACAGGTTCAGACCAATAAAGCAGAAGTATTAAATGGATTATTTGATAAAATAAAATAATGAAACCATCATGAGTTTACGCTCGAAAATACAATAATAAAAACTCATGATAGCTTCATAACAGATAAAAAGCAAATATATACAGATGAAAATTCCAGTTATAAGACAGCTATTTCAAAATAGCACTCCCGAAAACCTTGAAGCAACACTAACTGTTTTAGAAGCTTTTTGTGAATTCAGAGGAATAAGCGAGGAAGAAATTGATGTGGCAGGAGAGATGATCACTAACATCTGCGGAGCGATTGAAGTTCATGAGAACGTAAAAGCAGGAGCAACGGAGAAAGATGCATTGAATGCATTTGGCCAGAAAGTGATGGGATCAATTGACCGTTAATTTTAACCAACGATAAAAAAAGGCGACCCGTTAAGGTCGCCTTTTTTATGCTTTATGGTTTTTAAGCCAGGTTTCGACCTGCATTTACAATGCCGTATACCGTTCTTATAGCCAGCTTTTCGTAAGATTGCTGCTCTTCATCCGTGATTTTAGATTGCAATAACTCTAATGCATAGTGCTGAATGAGTACCAAAGGGAGAACAATTTTCTCTCTCACTGCAATAGAGCTCTTCTCAACCGGGTAATTCTCCATTAAGGTCTCATGGCCCGATAGCTTTAAAAGCATGCGCTTAGAGAGCTCAAATTCGTCATTTAGCATTTTCCAGAAAGCGCCGTACTCTTTATCATTAGCAAAGTGAGCAGTAATGGAGAAATCTGACTTACTCATCGACATCATACAGTTGTCGATGATCGTTTTGAAATACCCCGATTCCTGGTAGGTCTTCACCACTTTATCCCAGTTGCCCTCTGTTTCCTGATTCTTTAAGGCCGTTCCCATTCCGTAAAATCCGGGAATGTTTTGTTTTAACTGGCTCCATGCCGTTACAAAGCTGATTGCGCGCAGGTCTTCCAATTTCAATGATCCCCCCGAATTACGTTTAACAGGACGGCTGCTAATTGTAATTTTAGACAGCAAAGTTAATGGCGAGAATTTCTCCAGATAGCTTAAAAATAATGGATGCTGGCGTAAAGCAAGGAAGGATTCGTAACTGTCTTTCGCCATTACATCCAGCAGACTTTTGTGTAGGGGGTCGAGTAGGATATTATGCACTTCTTTGACTCCGGCAGATATCCCGGCATTGATCAGTTGTTCAATGTTAAATTCAGCACTGTCGATCGACCCATACTGTGAACTAATCGTTTGCCCTTGTACAGTCAATTGGATGTTCTTGTTGGCAATTTCTTTCCCCATAGAAGCATAGAAACGGTGTGTTTTACCACCGCCACGTGAAGGTGGTCCACCGCGACCATCAAAGAATGCCAGTTGTATATTGTGTTGATTAGCGGTGCCTGTCAGCGCAACTTTGGCGTTAAAAATAGACCAGTTGGCCATTAAATAACCACCATCTTTAGTGCTATCCGAGAAGCCCAGCATGATGTGCTGCTTGTTGCCGCGTCTCTTTAGGTGTTCTTTGTAAAATGGATGTGAATACAGCGTATGCATGATTTCTGCAGCATCTGCAAGGTCATGTACAGTTTCAAACAAAGGAACAAAGTCTATCGTCAGGTTTTCTTCTTCCCATCCGTTCCAAAGGAAAAGTTCAATCAGTTGCAGGATATCACTTGCCTGTTGGCAATTGCTGATGATGAAACGATGGCAGGCAAGTTCTCCATTACTTTCCTGGATCTGTTTTAGTTCTGAGATCGTTTGCAAAGTGTCATCAATCAAAGCATTTGAGTGCGATGTATCACTTAATTTAGCGCTTTTGAACGAAAGGTTTTTGATTTTCTCTGCTTCAGTGAGGGAATCATAATCTTCCGGGAACAAGGATACAATAGGTTTGCTCTGACGACAAAAAGCATGCACATCCCTTAGTACTCTACTGTCTTGTCTGATATCCAGCGAAGCAAAATGGCAACCGTAAAGCTCTACTTTACGGATCAGATCTGTAACCAGGTCGGCAAACAGACCGTCATGGTCATCATTCAGTGTTGTCGCAATCTTATTAAGGTTCTCGATTAAGAAACTGGAAATATTTTCCATCTTGATATTAGGATCGAACGCATTTTTGTACAATACATCCTGTACAATGGCAATGGTATCCTCAACCCCTCTAAAGGTGATGCGTCGTTTCAAGCTTCTGAAGTCGCGGTAATAGCATCTGAACAAGATTTGGCGTAGCATTTTGGATACCTGTACCGTTGAATCGGCGTGTACATTCGGATTACCATCTCTATCACCACCCGGCCAAAAGCCTAGTTCAATGATTTTTTTCGACTGCAGGTTATAATCATTCAGACTTTTATCAACTTCCGACTGGATGTTGGCTGCTGCAAAGTAAAATACGTTTTCCAGATACCATGCAAGGCTCAGAGCTTCATCCACGGGTGTAGGCGATTTCTTGTTAAAGAAAGGCGTTTTACCCAATTGCTGTAGTAAAAGATTAATGCTTGATATGTCGTTTGTTTTAATGGCTGTGGTCAAATCTGTAATGATAGAAAGAACACTGCCCGGATAAAATTGTGTTGGATGCGCAGTTAATACCAGGCGCAAAGAGAACTCCTCAATCAGTTTCTCAATTTTATCATTAAGTGATTTATTGTCAACTCCTTTTTTCAGATAAGATAACAAGGCGTTATGTTCATCTGCGGCATTTAATTTATTGAAAGATGCATCCTCGACGGCGTCAAAAAGTACCACCTGACGCTCTATGTATTGGATAAACCGGAACAAAAGATCTACGACGTCCTTCTTCGTATGCTTTTGGGTATACTTCTTAAAGAAAACATTAATAATCTCTGCGGGAGTATCATGATTGTTTACTCCATCTTCACAGTATTTAATAAAAAGGGGTAGTAAAGTACCGGTATCTTTAATCTTGTAAAACGGAAGGGTAAGGAAAAGACTGTTATAAAGTTCGAACCGGGATACGACTTCATTGTTAAAAATAGACTCTCTCTGACCTTTTGCGCGTAGTTTTTGCATCATAGTTTAAAGGAAAAAATTCGCGCTTAATCTAGCAAAAATGATCCGAAAAACGGCCTTTGGAGGTAATTAAATTATTTTGATTTTTTAGTCAAAATTTTTAACTTAGATGCATAGAGATTAAACAAATCTCTAAAGGAATATACATGTTTAGCGGAGACGCTAGAGGTTGTATGAATTAATTGTTATTTTTTTGGGGTAAAAACGGCTGTTGGGATGTCCTAACAGCCGTTTTTATTTAATGCAGATCTGTCGGTACAGCGACATTCTTTTTGAATTTCTGTAAAACCCCCTCTTTTGATCCAAAAATAATAATTGATCCTCGCTATGTTGGCGGAAGATTCTTTAGCGATTTGACGGGTAGAGGTTGCATCATAACCCAATTGTCTATTTTTTCCATTTCAAAATTTGTGCGACACCACTAATCAATCGATTGATTAACTGCTTTAGAAATCTGTACTTATTTTTAATAATTGACAAATTGCTGGCAAAGCTTTGTTATTTTTATAAAAGACCAAATAGATTTTTAACCTTAAAAGGAAATTCTATGCTGATGAAACAGAAGGTTTTATGTGTTTGGTGCACTTGTTTTTTAGGCCTGATCTTACTTTCACTTCATGCATTGTCCCAGGATTTGAATCCCGGGAGCTCATGGATCAGAATAAACCTTATGGGCTATCAGCCACAATCAGTGAAAGTGGCTGTTTGGGTAAGCAAGGAGAAAAAAGAACAGCCAGAAAAGTTTGATATTATAGAAATGGGAACAGGGAAAGTGGTGTACAGTTCCCGAAACGTGAAGCCTTTTGGTGCTTATGGGCCTTTTAAAACATCCTGCAGGTTGAACTTTAGTGATTTCAAAGATGCCGGTCGTTACTTTATTAAGGTAGGGAATACGCTATCACCTGAAGTGATCATTAACAAAAATGTTTATCAGCATACTGCTGATTTTGCTTTGCGGTATATGCGGCAGCAGCGAAGCGGTTTTAATCCTTACTTAAAAGATAGTTGCCATACAGAGGATGGATATACCATGTACGGACCTATGCCTGATAGTACAGTTATTGATGTAAGTGGGGGCTGGCATGATGCTTCGGATTATTTGCAATATGCTACAACATCCGCAAATGCGACTTACCATTTACTTGCTGCATACCGCGATTTCCCGCAGGTTTTTTCGGATCAGTACCAGACAAATGGACTGGAAGGTAAAAATGGTAGAGCAGATGTTTTGGATGAAGCGAATTGGGGCTTACAATGGTTATTGAAGATGCACCCGAAGAAAGACTGGCTGTTTAATCAAATTGCCGACGATCGGGATCATAAGGGCTTGCGATTGCCTACAAAGGATGATGTGGATTATGGCAAAGGGAAGAAGCGGCCGGTTTATTTTGCAAACGGTAAGCCCCAGGGATTAGGAAAATATCAAAGCCGGGCGACCGGGACGGCTTCCATTGCCGGGAAGTTTAGCAGTGCTTTCGCGCTGGGTAGCAGGATCTTTAGTACGGATGCTCCTTATGCGCACTTACTTCAAAGCAAATCTAAATCGGCGTATGCGTTTGGATTAAAACAGCCTGGTGTACAGCAAACGGCACCTAATAGGGCGCCATATTTTTATGAAGAAGACAACTGGACCGATGATATGGAGTTGGCTGCGGCCGAGCTTTACCAAATGACGGGGGGGAAGAAATTTCTAACGCAAGCTGCAGGATATGCCGCGCAAGAGCCTGTAACGCCATGGATGGGCGCTGATACGGCAAGGCATTACCAATGGTACCCATTTCACAATTTTGGGCACTATGAAATCGCAAAAACAAAAGACAAATTGATTTTAAAAAATGCGCTGACTTATTATAAAGAGGGGCTGGACAAAGTTTGGCAAAGGGCAAAACAGAACGCTTTTTATAGAGGAGTTCCATTTATCTGGTGCTCAAATAATCTAACGGCTTCGTTTGTCATTCAGAGTTACCTTTATCATAAGGAAAGTGGTGACAACAGCTATGAGGAGCTCGCTCAGGCAAATTTCGACTGGCTATTTGGCTGCAATCCCTGGGGCACCGCTATGGTTTACGGTTTACCTGCTGCGGGAGATACCCCGCAGGATCCACATTCAGCATTTACCCATTTATTCAAATATCCTATAGATGGGGGGCTCGTTGATGGCCCGGTTTATGGAAGTATTTATAAAAATCTTATTGGCATCACCTTGTACCAACCGGATGAGTATGCCGAATTTCAGTCGGATCTGGTCGTCTACCACGATGATTTTGGTGATTACAGTACCAATGAGCCTACAATGGATGGAACGGCTTCATTGGTCTATTTACTCGCCGCTTATGATAGCAGGGCTAACGCAGAACCAGCTCAGTTTCAAAAGGACCATGGAGCGATCATCAGAGGGAAAACCAATGAAAAAAAGATGGCGTTGATGTTCACCGGCCATGAATATGCCGATGGTATACCACAAATCAATAAAACGCTAAATAAGCATGGAATAAAGGGATCTTTCTTTTTTACAGGCGATTTTTACAACAACCCTCAATTCAACCCGTTTATAAAATCGCTAAAAACCAGTAATCACTATTTGGGTGCACACTCTAACAAGCATCTGCTGTATTGTGACTGGACGAAACGGGATAGTTTATTGGTGACAAAGACAGCCTTTCAGGCCGATTTAGATGCTAATTATGATGCGATGAAAAGGTTTGGCATTGAAAAGAAGAATGCCCCTTTGTTTTTGCCTCCGTTTGAATGGTATAATGAAAGCGTTGCAACCTGGACTGCCGACGCAGGATTAACGCTGATTAATTATACACCTGGTACGCGTTCCAATGCGGACTATACTTACCCTGAGATGGGAAAGCGCTATGTTGGAAGTGAGGAGATCTACCAGTCTATTGTTGATCGGGAAGCTAAGGAAGGGTTGAACGGTTTTTTGTTACTGCTTCATGCAGGCACTGATCCCAGGCGAGTGGATAAATTTTACAATAAATTGGACGAATTGATCATTTATTTAAAGAAAAAGGGCTATAATTTGGTAACGGTTAATGATTTGCTTGGGAAATAAGAGGCAATATTTGTATTCGGATAAAATAAATCAATATCTTTGGGGCCTAAGAATTAGTATAATGATTAAAGAAGAAAACAACAATAGTTTAGACTGGGTTTATTATGTTTTAGGCCTGTTTTTTGGTATTTTAACTGCTGTAATTACAACAGGTAGCTTTGGCGGTGCTATATTAGGTGGAATTATCGGATTTATATTTGGCGCGATTTTCTTGAACGGAATAGTTAAAGGACGCCAATATTAGGCCTTAAATGGCATTGTTTTAAAGGACTTCTTTAATGAAAAGATTAAGTTTTATTGCTGTATTTGCAATGTTTACCTTTGCGGTTGAAGCACAGGAACCAAAATTTGCTCCTGTTGATGCCAGTCCTGCGGATATTGTATATTATCCATTAAATGTAGCGAAAGCTAAGGATGCTGCAACTCCATCCATAAAGGTAGTTTACTCGCGCCCAACTAAAAAAGGACGTGATATATTTGGTGTGCTGGAACAGTATGGCAAAGTATGGCGTGTTGGCGCTAATGAATGTACCGAGGTTAAGTTTTTTAAAGGCGTGCGCATTGGCGGGAAATCCATTAAACCAGGTTCTTATAGCTTGTTTGCTATCCCGAATAAGGATAAATGGACATTGATCGTTAATAAGCAAACCGATCGTTGGGGTGCTTTTACCTACGATGAAAAGAAAGATGTAATTCGGGTTGACGTACCGGTAAAAACGTTGGACAAACCAGTTGAGTCCTTCTCTGTTACTTTTACGGAACAGCCGAAGGGGGCCAATTTGGTTATGGCCTGGGACAAGACTTTAGTCGAACTTCCAATCGAAATAAAATAGTCGTTGCGGCGGTTTAATTACCGCCCGCGATGGAAATAAGCCCGATCAGGGCTTATTATTGATGACTGCTACAGTAAGTCTGCTGATACAGCTCATTTTTCCTCTATCATTGTAGATTTTGATTTCCCAGACGTGGGTTTTTGCGCCAATATGTAACGGTTTACATACGCCTGTTACCAGACCAGATTTAACGGGTCTGAGGTGATTTGCATTAACTTCAAGTCCAACGGCCTGATACTTTCCCGGGTCAATACACATATACGAGGCTACGCTTCCCAGTGTTTCTGCCAGTACAACTGAAGCTCCGCCATGCAGAATGCCTGCAGGTTGATGTGTGCGCTCGTCAACAGGCATCGTCGCCGTAAGAGAATCTTCTCCAACCTCAGTAAATTTTATATCAAGGAAGGCGCCCATATGATTCGAGGGGCGGTCATTAAGCTGCTCAGGACTGAATTCGGTAAACCAGATCATAAATAGCGACTTTTGATAATTTGAGTATGATGAATAACATGACCCGCGATCACAAAGAGCAGCGCTCTTACAGTAATCTGTCTTTCAGATGCCGTTCCGCTTCTGTCTAAGTCTTTTTCTGACAGAGAGTTGAATAAAAACATGTTCGCCTTTCTGAGTAAGGTAAACTCCTCTGAAAAGCTAAGTAAAC
The DNA here is from genome assembly GCF_900176505.1 of Pedobacter nyackensis. GTDB lineage: Bacteria > Bacteroidota > Bacteroidia > Sphingobacteriales > Sphingobacteriaceae > Pedobacter > Pedobacter nyackensis. The sequence continues at coordinate 812,572 of NZ_FWYB01000002.1, forward strand.
TTCTATCTTGAAAATGTGCATTGGCCACATACTCGTCTTCATCAAAGCCTGGAAGGGCATGATTTTCTGCTCTCGCAAAACAGGTTAAACGATAAGCAAGGATACGTTCGGTATCGATGATATGGCCAATAAGTTGCTTAATTGTCCATTTATCAGGGGCATAAGCATAATCGGCTTTTTCAACCAGATCGTTTATAAAATCCGGAAACTCGGAGGCCTGCCTATTCAATAAATTCAATACATCTCCTTCAACAAGGCTGATGTATTGTTCAGCCCATACTGGGTACTCATGTGTTTGAGGTCGGTTCATAAGTGATGCTGCTTTTTAAAATGATACGAAAGGTTGTGCCTTTGCCAAGTTCAGAGTCCTTGACGAAAATTTGGCCATTATGGTAGTTCTCAATGATTCTTTTGGTTAAAGACAAGCCCAGGCCCCAGCCACGTTTACGTGTGGTATATCCCGGTTGGAAAACCGCGTCAAATTTTGAGCGGGCAATCCCTTTTCCCGTGTCGGTCACATCTATAAAAACCTCTTCTTTTGCCAGATTTTCAATGATGTTTATGGTAATATCCCCTTCATTTTCAATGGCATTTGCAGCATTCTTGAGCAGGTTTTCTATCACCCAGTCAAATAATGGGACATTTAGCAATGCACGAACCTGTTCGTCTCCCGTAATCTTAAAATTGATCTTATCGGAAGTGCGCAGTTTGAAGTATTCTACGAAATTATGAATCACCGTATAAACCACATGATCTACCACGATAGGCTTGGATCCTATTTTAGAAAAGCGGTCGGTAATAACCTCCAGTCGCTTGATGTCGTTTTCCATCTCGGCAATTAATGGATCATCCTCGGCATCAAATCTTGATTTGATTAGTTCTACCCAAGCCATCAGCGATGATATTGGAGTCCCAAGCTGATGTGCTGTTTCTTTGGCCATACCTACCCATACCTGGTCCTGCTCTGCTTTTCGGGCCGAACTGAAGGCTACATATGCGGTAAGTAAAAATAGCGCAATTACACCTAGCTGGATGTAGGGGAAATAACGGAGCTGTGTTAATGTGGCCGAATCTTTATAGTAAATGTACCATCGGGTTCCATCCAGTCCTATAATTGGTGTTGGTGGATGCTGCTTTTTCATTTTCCGGAGTTCCCGGGAAAAATAGCCCGGATCGTAAGTCTTGTTAGGCTGCTTTTCTACCTCATAATTGGTTTTGGTAGAGTCGAGCCCCTGATAGGAGAGAATTGCCCCTTCCGAATCAATCATGATAACCGGCAGTTTTGTATTGGTACGAATCAGGTCTATTAAGCTGGTATACCTGTCGTCATCGTACATGGCCAGCGACTGCTCAGTTACTTTTACATATAGTTGAAACTGAAGTTGTTCTTCGCGTTCCATTTTTTTTACAAAGAAGTCGCTGTAAAAAACTGAAGCAGTGCCGATAACGATGGCAAAGATTAATAAAAAGAATTTCCAGCGTCGTTTTTTCTCGTATGGATTCATAGGTTGTGATGGCAAATTACAAAATACGATTCAAAAATGTATCAATAGAACGGTAACGCGTTAAAAAATATATCTTTGTAATTCGTAATATGGAAAAGAAAGTAAGAGTAAGATTTGCCCCGAGCCCAACCGGGGGACTGCATTTAGGCGGTGTACGTACCGCTTTATTTAATTACCTGTTTGCAAAAAAACACAATGGTAAGTTTATTTTGCGCATAGAGGATACAGACCAAACCCGTTTTGTGGAAGGCGCAGAGGAATACATTGCTTCATGTTTGGAATGGTGTGGACTTATTCCAGATGAAAGCCCAACGCATGAAGGTAATTTTGGCCCTTACCGCCAAAGTGAGCGAAAAGCCAGTTATAAGCAATATGCTGATCAGCTGATTGCCGATGGTTATGCCTATTACGCTTTTGATACTCCGGAAGAACTGGATGCTAAAAGAAAACAAATACCAAACTTTACATATGGTTTGGCCACAAGAGGAGAAATGCGTAACTCCTTAACGCTACCTGAAGATGAAGTTGCTGCGCTTTTGGCAAGCAATACACCGCATGTGGTACGCATAAAAATGCCTGCAGACGAAATGGTTTCTTTTACTGATCTGATCAGAGGTCATGTTAGTTTTGAAACCAATTTAGTAGATGATAAGGTGCTTTTAAAAGCAGATGGCATGCCAACCTATCATTTAGCTGTTGTAGTGGATGATAAGGCTATGGAAATCAGTCATGTTTTAAGAGGTGAAGAATGGCTTCCATCAGCACCAATTCATATTCTGTTATGGAGATATTTAGGTTGGGGTGACGAAATGCCGCAATGGGTACATTTACCTTTGATCTTAAAGCCTGATGGAAACGGTAAACTGAGTAAAAGAGATGGCGATAGATTAGGTTTCCCAGTATATGCCCAAAACTGGACGGATCCTAAAACAGGAGACCTTACAAAAGGCTTTAAAGAATTGGGTTTTATGCCTGAGGCTTTTGTGAACTTGCTGGGGATGCTTGGCTGGAACGATGGTACAGATCAGGAGATTTTCTCTTTGGCTAACCTTATCGAGAAATTCTCTATAGAAAGAATCAGTAAGGCAGGTGCCAAATTTGATTTTGAGAAGGCAAAATGGTATAACCACGAATGGATTAAAAATACTGCAGCGCAGGATTTACTTCCTTTTGTGAAGGATGCTTTTGCAGCGCAAGGAACTGCATTAAACGATGACATATATCTGGGAAAGGTTATTGACCTAATTAAAGACCGCTGTACATTATTAACAGATTTCGTTGCTCAAAGTATATATTTTTTTATTGCACCCGGGCAATATGATCTGGATGCGGTAAAACCAAAATGGAGTAATGAAAAGGCTTCATTTTTTGAGGCTTATGCTTCAGAGGTAAAAGACGGGCTGACCGGCCCTGAGCTGGAAGAAAGGTTTAAAACACTTGCTGCGGCACATAATTTTAAACCCGGAGAGTTAATGCTGCCTTTCAGAATTATGCTTGTCGGTGGGAAGTTTGGCCCCGGAGTATTTGATATTGCAGTAGCGATTGGTGCCGAAGAAACGATAAAAAGAATTCATAAAGCAATAGCAGCCTTTAATTAAGCGTAAATCCTTTTAGTTTGGTATAACAATTGTCACAGACTTTTTATTAACCAAATTAAAAGGAATTTATATGCAATGGTTCGGTAAAGGAAGTGGTAATGTTGATGACAGAAGGGGGATGACTGGCGGGAAGGTATTGGGCGGAGGCGCGGCAATTATCGTTGTTGTACTCGGTCTTATCTTCGGGCAGGATTTCTCCGGATTAGTCAGTCAGTTACCCGTAGGCCAGTCGGCCAACGTTGAGGGTAAACAAGGTGTCCCTCAGGATGCTGAAGGTAAATTTGTTTCCGGCGTTCTCGAGTCCACGGATTCTGTCTGGATCGCACAGTTTCAGCAAATGGGCGCTACTTATGAGCCTCCGGTACTTACCCTGTTTGATAACAGTGTGCAATCTGCCTGCGGGAACGCGAGTGCTGCAGTAGGACCTTTCTATTGTCCGGCCGATCATAGAGTTTATATCGATTTAACTTTCTACAAAGACCTGAAGGACCGTTTTGGTGCTGCGGGCGATTTTGCGCAAGCTTATGTGATAGCACATGAAGTAGGGCACCATGTTCAGAATCTGCTGGGTATCTCCGAAAAGGTACAGGGTGCCAGAGCTCAGCTGAGCGAAGTTGAATACAATAAATTATCTGTTAAACTAGAGTTACAGGCCGATTTCTTTGCCGGACTATGGGCGCATCATGCGCAAAATCTTGCCAATTTTAAATTGGAAGAAGGCGATATCGAAGAAGCGCTAACTGCTGCCAACGCCATTGGTGATGATCATCTTCAAAAGCAAGCACAAGGTGAGGTTGTGCCCGATGCATTTACCCACGGCACATCAGCCCAAAGGATGTATTGGTTTAAAAAGGGATTTGATACCGGTGATTTTAGGCAGGGAGATACTTTTAATTCTAACAGATTATAATTTTATTTTTTACAACTTAATCCTTATTTATAAGTTTAAACTTATAAACTTGTATAACTTTATTGCAAAGTTGTTGCGCTCATCATAGTTTAGAAGCTTTATTGATTTTTAATAATGATATTAATTGTAGATGATACCCCCGAAAACCTGATCTCTTTAAAAAAGGTTTTGGAGAAGCATAATTTTGAAGTCGATACCGCATCATCAGGAGAGGAAGCCTTAAAAAAAGTACTTAGAAATGAGTACGTGTTGATTATCCTAGATGTTCAAATGCCAGGAATGGATGGTTTCGAAGTTGCTGAAGCCATTTCAGGCTACAGCAAGGCTAAGGAAACAGCAATTATCTTTCTGTCGGCAGCAAATACAGAACTTAAATTTATTACAAAAGGATATTCGTCGGGAGGCCTGGACTATATTACCAAGCCCGTTGACATGGACATTCTGCTGTTAAAGGTGAAGACCTTTTACCGCATCTATGAGCAAAATCGCAAGCTGATTGAAATACAAAAGGCATTGCTCGATGAGATTGCTTTCAGAAAAAGAGCAGAGCGGAAAAAGGATGAATTCATTAGTATAGCTAGTCACGAATTAAAAACACCCTTAACTAGTGTGAAGGGCTACGTTCAATTGCTGGCCCGAAGCGTCGATAAGGGAGATATTCCTACTGTTAAAAAGCATTTGGCTAAGGCGCAGGTACAATTGGAAAAGTTAAATGAGCTCATTGCTGATTTGTTGGATATTTCAAAATTAGAGAGTGGAAAGCTGAAGTTTAATAAAAAGAGTTTTTCCCTCGATACTTTGCTGGAAGGAGTCCTGGAAGTTATTCATCACGCCAATCCCGAATTTACCATTACTATAAATGGAATCCCCCCTAAAGAGATTTATGCCGATGAAATGCGGATCGAGCAGGTTATTGTTAATTTTTTAACCAATGCGATTAAATATTCTCCGGGAACAAAGGAGATCCAGATAAATATTGATACCAGTGAAAATGAGCTATATCTTGGTGTTCGTGATTTTGGAATAGGGATTGCCCCTGAGTTGCAGAAAAGCGTATTTGAAAAGTTTTATAGAGTCGAAGAAACGGCAATTCATTTTCAGGGATTAGGTATAGGCTTGTATATTTCTGCTGAAATCATTCAGCGTCACGGCGGCGAAGTCGGCGTAAAAAGTAAATTAGGTGAAGGTTCTGAATTTTATTTCACACTCCCTCTGAATCCTGTTCATGAGGTAGAATAAATTAAATCGTCGTATGAGTAAAAAATCTATTAAAAATAACCTGCGTATTGGTTTAGGGTTATCGTTACTGATTCTTTTTGTTACTTCTCTGGCTTCTTATCTGAGCATTAGAAATCTGATTCAAAGTGGGGGAATGGTTGCTCACAGTAATGAGGTGATTGCTAAACTGGACGAAACAATTTCTGTGTTAAAAGATGCTGAAACGGGTCAACGTGGTTATTTACTCACTGGCGAGCTGGAATTCCTGGAACCTTATAATGGTGCCAGGCAACATGTACTAAATCTACTTGACGATATAGAATCTGAAACCAAAGATAATCCGGTTCAGCAGCGGAGTATAAGAATGCTAAGGGGCATTGTACAACAACGATTGGATGTTATAAAAAATACCATAGAGGTTAAAACTCGTGGCGGTAATGTCGGTATTGCTGAATTGATTGATGGAAAGTCGTATATGAACGCGGCAAGGGATTTGATTAAAGTGATGCAGGCGGAAGAAGGAAGGTTGCTGAATTTACGGACGGCAACAATGAATAAGTTTGCCGGTTATACCCCTTCATTGATCATCTTTGCAGCCCTTCTGGCTATTCTCATCACCGTATTCTTTTACAGAAGGGTTTTACTTGACTTTAATACGCGCTCAAGGCTGCAACAAGAGTTGCAGGATAAAAATGAAGAAATGGATAACAGGATTGCTGTTATCGAAGGCGTTGCCAATAGAATCTCAAATGGAGATTATCAGGTCCGGCTTGAAGAGGAGGAAAAGGATGGACTGGGCAATCTGGCGGGGTCGTTAAACACCATGGCCGAATCCTTGCAATACTCATTCTCCCTTTTAGCAGATAAAGAATGGCTGCAATCCGGTATTGCCTCCCTGAACGATCAAATGGTTGGTGAGAAGGATATTCCAGAGCTGGTAAATGATGTAATCGAACACGTAGTTGAGCGTACACATAGTCAGGTTGCTGCATTTTATCTTATTGAAGCAGATAAAAAGTTACATCTGGTGGGAAGTTATTCGCTGATGGATGATCAGCGGCATAAAAGCCTGAGCATTGGTGAAGGATTAGTAGGGCAGGTAACGCAATCGGGAAAGCAGATTTTGATTAATGATATTCCTGAAGGTGAACTAACCATCAGCTATGCCGCCGGAACCACGCGACCACGCAATGTTGTTGCCGTGCCGGTTTATAGTGAAGCGGTGGTTATTGGGGCCATGGAGTTTGGCGCCCTGCATGCGTACACGCCACTAGAGCTTGAGTTTTTAAATAGCATTTCCGATAACATCGGTATAGCGATTCACGTTTCACAAAACCGTAGAAAACTGCAGGAGTTTCTGGAAGAAACGCAAGCACAGGCAGAAGAACTACAGGGGCAGCATAGAGAATTGGAAGGCTTGAATGCCGAACTGGAAGCGCAAACTCAGAGGATTCAAACCTCTGAAGAGGAACTACGGGTGCAACAGGAGGAGCTTTTACAAAGCAATCACGAACTGGAAGAACGTACCAGTTTACTGGAAGAGAAAAATCAACTTATTCAGGAACGGAACCTGGAAATACAACAGAAAGCCGAACAACTGGAGCGTAGTACTAAATATAAATCGGAGTTCCTGGCTAATATGTCTCATGAGCTTCGCACGCCTTTAAACTCTATTTTACTGCTGTCTAAGTTAATGTCTGAAAATACAGAGCTTGACAAAGAGCATAAGGAATATGCAGATGTGATACAAAGTTCCGGACAAGGACTGCTTGGTTTGATCGATGAGATTCTGGATCTTTCTAAGATTGAAGCCGGTAGAATGAAGCTTGAGTTTGGCGATGTTAGCCTTTCAGAAGTAGTCACGGATATGCGTTCACTGTTCAGTCCACTGGCAAAAGATAAACATCTGGAATTGATCGTCCAGATGGATACTGAGCTTACTACTGTTCGTACTGACAAAATGCGACTGGAGCAGATTTTGAAAAATTTATTGTCCAATGCGATCAAATTTACGGCATCAGGACGCGTTTCACTTAAAATCAAAAAGGACGAGTCAGGTAAAAACATCCTGTTCCAGGTGGCGGATACAGGTATTGGGATTCCTGCAGACAAGCAGACCTTGGTTTTTGAAGCCTTTCAACAGGCGGATGGATCTACCCGCCGTAAGTTTGGTGGAACAGGACTAGGCTTGTCAATAAGTCGCGAATTGGCTTTACTGCTTGGTGGTGAAATCACATTAACCAGTAATGAAAATGTAGGTAGTGAATTTACTTTTTCTTTGCCGGTGGAACGGAAGATGAACCTTATTGCTGATTCTTCTCAGGATGCTGTGGCACTGCCAACTCATCTAGAGCAGGTTGAACCTGTTGCTGCCTCACGTTTTACAGTATCCCATATTCCGCAGGATATTGAGGACGACAGGAATAACATCCAGCCGGGCGACCGCGTGATTCTGATTATTGAGGATGACACGTCTTTTGCGAAGACCTTGCTCACTTTTACCCGAAAAAGGAATTATAAAGGGATTGTAGCGGTTCGGGGTGATCTGGGCATAGAGTTAGCCAATCATTATAAGCCCCTGGCCATATTACTGGATATACAGTTGCCTGTAAAAGACGGCTGGCAGGTGATGGAAGAGTTGAAATCTAATCCTGCTACGCGGCCAATACCTGTTCACATCATGTCTTCTCTTGAAGTTAAGAAGGAGAGTTTGCTGAAAGGGGCGGTTGATTTTATCAATAAACCGGTTGCCTTGGAGCATATGAAGCAAATTTTTCAGAAACTGGAAGAGGCCTTGAGCAGGTATCCAAAAAAGGTTTTAATCGTTGAAGAAAATAAACAGCATGCCGAGGCATTGAGCTATTTCCTCAGTAACTACAGCATACATACCGAGGTGGCTAGCAATGTGACCCAAAGTATTGGGGCATTAAACAAAAACGAAGTGGATTGTGTTATCCTGGATATGGGAATCCCGGATAAAAATGCCTATGAAACGCTGGATGCCATAAAAAAGAGTAAGGGGCTTGAGAATTTGCCGATCATCATTTTTACAGGTAAAAACTTGTCAAAAGGCGAAGAAAGCCGCATTAAGCAATATGCAGATTCAATTGTGGTCAAAACCGCGCACTCTTACCAGCGTATTTTAGACGAAGCAGGACTTTTTCTTCACCTGGTAGAAGAAAAGGAAGTCGACAACAAACAAAAAAAGGGTACCTCAGAAAAGCTTGGCGGCCTGTATGAAGTATTAAATAATAAAACAGTGCTGATTGCGGATGATGATGTGCGGAATATATTCTCTTTAACCAAAGCCCTGGAGCAACATAAGATGAAAGTGTTGGCGGCAATGGATGGAAAAGAAGCCCTGCAAATGCTTAAAGATAATCCGGGGATAGATGTGGTGCTCATGGACATGATGATGCCTGAGATGGACGGATATGAGACGACGATGGAGATTAGGAAGATCCCTGCATACAAACAATTGCCGGTTCTGGCTGTTACGGCTAAGGCAATGATGGGTGACAGAGAAAAATGCATTGCCGCAGGCGCATCAGATTATATCTCGAAACCTGTGGATGTTGACCAATTAATTTCATTATTGAGGGTTTGGCTATACTTGTAATTACCGACGAACACGTTGAGATTTTGCTTTCTGATGTTTTGGAGAAGTATGGCTATGACTTTACCGGTTATTCCAGGGCTTCTTTAAAAAGGCGTATTTCAAGGGTTTATGCCCTGGATAAGGCTTTGAGCTTTGCCGAATTCAGGTACAAGGTTTTAAATGATCCGGGTTATTTTAAGCGCTTTGTAGAACAGATCACGGTGAATGTAACCGAAATGTTCAGAGATCCATCTTTTTTCAGGACATTGCGGGAAGAGGTTCTGCCCAAGCTTGGCACTTACCCATTTATCCGAATCTGGCTTGCGGGCTGTTCTACAGGGGAAGAGGCCTATTCGATTTCTATTATTTTAAAGGAGCTGAATTTGTTGCACAAATCATTGATTTATGCGACCGATCTTAACCCCTCAGTGCTGGAAAAGGCTGCTCAAAGTATGTTTGCGCTTAGCCAAATGAAGCAATACTCCGAAAACTATATTTTATCAGGGGGGACTAAAGATTTTTCCAGCTATTATACCGCTAATTATTCATTGGTTAAGTTTGATGATGAATTGAAACGTAAAATCATATTCTCTACACATAATCTGGTTTCTGATCATTCATTTAATGAATTTCAGTTAATCCTCTGCAGAAATGTGCTGATCTATTTTGACAGAGATCTGCAACACAAGGTATTGGATTTATTTGATGAAAGTCTGGACGAACTGGGCTATCTTGCACTAGGAACAAAAGAAACCATTGAATTTTCGCGTATGGCCAATAAGTATAAGCGCCTGCCTGGAGAAAAAATTTGGAGGAAGATAGGTTAATGAAACAATGTAAAGCATTTATTATAGGAGGTTCAGCAGGTAGTCTGGATGTATTGCTAAAGGTTCTTCCTAAAGTGAACGTGGAGATTAGCTTCCCGATCATTATCGTTGTACACAGAAAACATGGTACAGATTCTTTGTTGCCCTCACTGCTTTCTACGCGTACCAGTCTTCATGTTAAGGAGGTGGATGAGAAAGAGAAGATAAAGGCCGGAACGATCTATATTGCTCCTTCTGACTATCATTTGCTGATTGAGCAGGATGAAACTTTTTCCCTGGATTACTCGGAAAAGATCAATTATTCAAGACCAGCCATTGATGCGACCTTTCAAACTGCCGCAGAGGTTTATCAGAGAAAACTGGTCTGCCTGCTATTATCGGGCTCAAATTCCGATGGGGTGAATGGCTTAAAAAGCGTAAAAGCATGGGGGGGGACAGTCTTAATTCAGGATCCGGATTCGGCGCAAGTTCCGTATATGCCTGAACAGGCAAAACTTAATGTCGAAATAGACCGTACATTAGGCGTAGAAGATATTGCAGAATTTATAAATTTGTTACTCTAATTCCCCGATTATAAATGATTGCTATGAAAAAGGTATTTGTGTTTGATGATAATGTTGACATTTTGGAGCTATGCACTTTTATTCTGGAGGATGCCGGTTTTGCCATTAAAACATCTTCAACGTCAAACAACATTATTGATCAGGTATTGGCTTATATGCCGGATATTATTTTTATGGATAACTGGTTGCCTGATGTGGGTGGGATAGATGCTACAAGGGCATTAAAAGCGCACGATTCGTTGAAGCATATACCAGTAATCTACTTTTCTGCCAACAACGATGTAAAGTCGCTGGCAGATCAGGCAGGAGCAGATGGGTATTTAGCTAAGCCCTTCGATATCGAAGAGCTTGAAGGCATTATAAACAGGCACTTGACTACTTAACGCCAAGTACATCTACACCCTGTTCAAAAACAATATCTACAGGAATTCCACTTTTGGTTAGCTTGTCAAGGTCAGACTGTAACTCTGGAGTAATAATGGCTTTTTCACGTAATGTTTTCTCAACGGCAGCTTTATCTCCATTACCCTGAAGCATAATAATCATTTTGCTCAATTTATTCATGGCATCTTCGAATTTCACGAAATCGACTTTGTAAGTTCCATTTGCATTTCTGATGAATGCACCATTGTCTTTAAAGAAGTTAAAGCATTGCATGTTTGCTTTTCCATGCGCACTAGCTGCGCCAAATCTCACTGAGCGAAGAATTCCGGCCATATAAGTCGTATAATACTGCTTGATATCTCCTTCAAGTTCGCCTTTCTTAAGTAAGCCCGTTACCATATAAAGACCCAAAACGTCGGCCTTTCCTTCTTCTAACCATGAATATTGTTCTTGTAAAGCCTCTTTAACAAAGCCTTTGCCGTTGATGGTGTTTTTAATACCTAATCCATGTGCCACTTCATGGAACATCACATTGGCAAAGAAAGCATCAAAATTGATGTATTGAAGCTGATCTTTGTCGATTAACTCTTTAGCAATCGGCACTAAGATTTTATCAAACTTGGCCTTCATCGCATTCTTTAGTTGTGAGCGTCTGGTCCCCTTTTTTTGCTGGATGATTTCGTCATTTGGAAGATTTACCGCAATGGTTTTTGATCCGGCATTGCAATCGCCTGCATAGTATACCACATCATAAGCGTTCAGTTCCGAATCCGTTCCCGGCTTTTCTTTTTTGTATTTGGCATCAACAGGTAAGCCTTGCTGTAACTCAGGTAACATGGCTACATATTTTGCAAGTTTTTTGCTCCAGGTTTTATCTTTTACCAATACATAAGCCTCATAAGAAGCGCGGGCATTAAATAGCTTGTCCTCATAATTCTCAATTGGGCCAATGATGATGTCTATATTGTTAGTCTTCATATCCAGCCAGGCATAATCACTGGCGGTGTAGTTGTCGCTAACCAACGCATCAGCACGTAGGTTGAGGTATTTCTTAAAACCTGCATCCTCAGCTAACAAAGCGGCTTGTTTTAACAAGCTGGATGCTTTTTGCAATTCAGTAGCATACAGTACATGATAAGGCACAGACATTAATTTCCCTGCACTGTCTTTCTTTATAACAGAATATTGCCCGTTTTTATCTTTTACATCAGAATTTTTCAGGTCCTCTTTGGTCATCCCGGCAGGGTAAAAGCTTGCTGCATCAGGTTTTGCTCCGATACCTCCAACAAATGGTTTATCTCCATTTAATCTATCCCAAGGACCATAATTGATCCAGATGAACTCTTTTGTTTTCTCATCTTTAATAGTGGTTAATAAGCTATCGCGCTGCGGGTAGGCTTGTTTCCAGAACAACTCATCCATAATTTGAGCCGCCTGTATCAATAAAGGCAAGATCTTGCGTTCATTGATGGTCAGTTCATTGATATTGGTGGTTAATTTTACTTTTTCGTAGATGGCCAGGCGGTCGTTTACGTATGTTTGTAAGCTATCTTCCGCGGAAGTAGCCTTTTTAGTCTGTTGATTGGAGGTTCCCTGAGGATTGCCGCAAGAAGCGATCCCCATAATAATTGAGCAGCCAGCGATAAAAACTGTTGCTTTGCCGATGTGTTTCATATATCTTTTGTTTTTACAGGTTATGAGGCCGACATGAGGTAGTCCGGGATTCATATATCGAAAAATTTGCGACTAAAATAGTAAAAAATAGTAATTTCACACCTTCTATCTACTCAACATGGTATTACACAGTAAATTTACAAAAATTGTAGCCGTAATTCTCTCCTCATTTTTATTTGTAGCCTGCTCAACTAACAAGTATGCGGCTACTGAGAAAATATATAAGGGAAAAGCAAAGACCTTTGCTGAAATCATTAAGACAGTGCCACCTCCCGAGCAGCAGATTCCGCCGCTCGATCCCTCGGTGCCATCCTGGGTGGGATCGGTTAATTTTGGTATCCGTAAGCCCAATTTTGTAATTATACACCATACTGCTCAGAACTCAACACAGCAAACCATCAACACCTTTTTGGTAAAAGGGAAAAGTGAGGTCAGCTCGCATTATATTGTGGGAAAGGATGGCGCTGTGGTGCAAATGGTGAATGATTACCTGCGTGCAAATCATGCCGGAATAGGTAAATGGGGCAATAATAGTGATCTGAATTCTTCTTCTATAGGTGTTGAATTGGATAATAACGGGATTGATCAACCTTTTACTGATGCGCAGATTAAAAGTCTCGTGGTGCTGTTAGATGCTTTAAAGAAGCGTTATAATATTCCGGTGGCCAATTTTATTGGACATGCTGATATTGCTCCGGGAAGAAAAAATGATCCGAGAAATTTTCCATGGAAAGTCTTGGCAAAACAAGGCTTCGGGTTTTGGTATGATGATGTTTTGAATTTGCCTCCTGATGATTTCAACGCAGAGCTGGCGCTAAGAATCATTGGTTACAATACGAGTGACCTACCCGCGGCTATTGAAGCATTTAAACTACATTTTGTACAAACAGACATTAGCAGAGAGCTTACTCCAGCGGATAAGCTGATCCTGTTTAATATTTATAAAAAGTATATGTAATAAAAAAAGCGCCTTAAGGCGCTTTTTTTATGTTATTTGTTTCCTTTAGCCCAGGCATCTTTTAATGACACCGTGCGGTTAAAGATCAGGTGTTCCGGTGTTGAATCTTTATCAAGGCAGTAATAGCCTTTTCTGATGAACTGGTAGCGCGCATCTTTATCTGCTGTTGCCAGGTAAGGCTCAATATAAGCCTGTTTAATCACCTCGATGCTGTTCGGGTTCAGGTAATCCTTAAAATCACCTTCTTCGCCATCTGGCGATTCTACAGTGAACAATCGGTCGTACATTCTGATCTCAGCACTTTTCGCATGTTTGGTGCTTACCCAGTGGATCGTTCCTTTTACGTTGATGCCACTAGTATCTTCACCACTTTTAGATTCAGGGATATAGGTACAGCGTATTTCAGTTACATTTCCATCTGCGTCTTTTACGAAATCTTCGCATTTAACAATGTAAGCATGTTTAAGTCTCACCATTGCTCCAGGAGCCAGTCTGAACCATTTTTTTGCAGGTTCTTCCATGAAATCTTCACGCTCAATCCATAATTCGTTGCTAAAAGGGATTTCTCTGTTTCCACCTTTATCTTCAGCTTCAGGATTGTTTTCGCCGATTAATATTTCTTCTTGTCCTTCCGGATAATTGGTAATTACCAGTTTTATCGGATCTAAAACAGCCATCACACGGTTAGCGGTTTTATTAAGGTGCTCGCGTACACAGAATTCCAGTAAGCTAAGCTCAATCAGGTTTTCTCTTTTGGCAATACCAATTCTTTCGCAAAACTCACGGATACTTTCAGGCGTGTAACCACGTCTTCTCAATCCACTTATTGTTGGCATTCTTGGATCATCCCATCCACTTACCACACCTTCATTAACCAGTTGCAGCAATTTACGCTTGCTCATTACTGTATAAGAAAGGTTTAAACGGGCAAATTCATATTGTTTTGAAGGATAGATCTCCAGCTTTTCAATGCACCAGTCGTACAATTCTCTATGAGAAACATATTCAAGTGTACAGATAGAGTGCGTAATGCTTTCTATACTGTCGCTTTGGCCATGTGCAAAATCATACATTGGGTAAATGCACCATTTATTCCCTGTACGGTGATGTTCTGCATGTTTGATACGATATATAACCGGGTCGCGCATAATCATGTTCGGACTGGCCATATCTATTTTAGCTCTCAAGGTGCAGGCGCCATCCTCAAATTCACCATTTTTCATGCGTGTAAACAGATCCAGGTTTTCCTCGATGCTGCGGCTGCGGTATGGGCTATCTTTGCCCGGTTCTGTTGGCGTGCCTTTTAAAGCGGCAATTTCTTCAGCGGTACTATGGTCAACGTAAGCCAGACCTTTTTCAATCAATTTAACAGCGTATCCGTAAAGCGTGTCAAAATAATCGGAAGTATATAGTTCGTTTTTCCATTCAAAGCCAAGCCATTTAATATCGGCCTGCTGACTGTCAACATATTCAGTTTTCTCGGTTACAGGGTTGGTATCATCAAACCTCAGGTTTGTATAGCCTCCGTATTTTTTTGTTAAACCAAAGTTTAAACAAATAGCTTTGGCATGACCAATGTGTAAATACCCATTAGGTTCAGGTGGAAAACGGGTAATCAACGTTTTGTATTTTCCGCTATTTAAATCGTTCTCAATGATCTCTTCAATAAAGTTCAATGATCTTTCCTCACTCATATCAGCTGTAAATTTTCGGTCAAAGTTAACATAAAACGGCTAATTTAGTTACATTTACAACCTACTTATTAGCATAAAATATGAGCAATGCATTAAAAAGGCCTATCCGGGTTTTAGTGGCCAAGGTTGGATTAGATGGCCATGATCGTGGTGCAAAAGTAATCGCTACTTCTTTAAGGGATGCTGGTATGGAAGTGATCTATACCGGATTGCGCCAAACGCCTGAAATGGTGGTGAATGCAGCCTTACAAGAGGATGTGGATGCAATAGGCGTTTCCATTTTATCGGGGGCACATATGACCGTTTTTCCTAAGATTGTTGAGATCATGAAGCAAAAGGACCTGACCAATGTTTTGCTTACCGGCGGTGGAATTATCCCGGAAGGAGATATGGACAAGTTGAAGCAAATTGGGGTCGGCGAATTATTTGCCCCAGGCACAACCATGGAAACAATTGTAAACTATATTAAAGGCTGGGTTACTGAAAACCGTAATTTTTAAATCATGACTTATCAAAACATCTTATCAGAATTAAAAGAGCAGATTTTATATGTGACCATTAACAGGGAGCAAAAACTGAACGCTTTAAATAAAGAAACGCTAAATGAACTGGCTGATGTAATTGCATTTGCCTCAAGTGCAGATGAAGTAAGAGGTGTTCTTTTAACCGGAGCAGGCGAAAAGGCCTTTGTAGCAGGTGCAGATATTTCTGAGTTCTCGGATTATACGGGAGTGCAGGGCGAAGAATTGGCCAGGATAGGACAGGAACGTGTTTTTGATGCTATAGAAAGATGCCCTAAGCCCTTTGTTGCGGCCATCAATGGTTTTGCTTTAGGAGGTGGACTGGAGCTTGCTATGGCTTGTCATATCCGCGTGGCGTCAGACACTTCTAAGTTAGGTTTGCCGGAAGTTTCACTGGGCTTAATCCCGGGATACGGCGGTACACAACGGTTAACGCAACTGGTAGGTAAGGGAAGAGCAATTGAGCTGATTGCTACAGCAGACATGATTCCTGCCACTCAGGCTGAAAAAATCGGATTGGTGAATCATGTTGTTCCTCAGGCTGAACTGATTGCGAAAGCAGAAGAGTTATTGAACAAGATTAAACTACGTGCTCCATTGGCGATTGCTGCTGCAATAAAAGCTGTCAATTCAGCACTTGCCTTTGATGAAAACGGTTTTGAAACCGAAATAAAAGAATTTGGTAAGTGTTTCAATACACTTGATTTTAAAGAAGGGACCAGTGCTTTTTTAGAGAAGAGAAAACCTACTTTCTCCGGGAAATAGTTGTTTAAAACGTTTAAAGTAGGTTTTTGGATCTCTTTTTTATGGTTTCCTCGGTATGGCCATATGTTTGGGGAGCGAATGTTCTTGCAAAAAGTGTAGAGAATATTTCCCAAAGCAACGAAAACTAGCTATATTTATCTCAGTGTTATTCGGAAATACCTATGAGAAAAATATTAATTGTTGATGATGAAATAAACATTGGGATACTGTTATCCAAATTTTTAACACGTAATTCATTTAGTGTATCGACAGCTACAAGCGGTGTTTCAGCGATGGAATATCTGTCTAAGGAGTACTATGATTTAGTTTTGTGCGATTACCGTTTGGAAGATACCGACGGTAAGGAGATGCTCATTAAAATCAAGGAAAAATATCCCAGAACAGGAGTTATCATTATAACTGGATATTCTGATATTAAGCTAGCTGTGGAGTTGATTAAGCTTGGTGCTTATGATTATATCACTAAACCGCTATATCCCGATGAGATTCTAAACACGATTAATAAATCGATAGAAACACAGATCGCGCTTAATGCTGGTCCTACGGCGGAAGCTTCAGAAGCACCGAAGCAGAGGCCTCAAAAGCAGGTTTACAATCAGGCAGATAACTTTGTTGCCGGCCAAAGTAATGCATCTAAACAATTGTTAAAACAGATCCAGTTGGTGGCGCCAACTTCCTACAGTGTAATTTTAACAGGGGAGAGTGGTACAGGAAAGGAATCTGTTGCTAAAGCAATCCATTTAAACAGTCCGAGGAAGGATAATCCTTTTGTAGCTATGGATTGTGGCTCTTTAACTAAAGAGTTGGCAGGTAGTGAGTTTTTTGGACACGAAAAGGGATCTTTTACAGGAGCGTTGTATACTAAAATTGGGCATTTTGAGATGGCTAATGGCGGTACGCTTTTCCTGGATGAGGTAGGGAATCTTTCTTACGATATTCAGGCAGCCCTGTTAAGAACCGTTCAGGAACGTAAGATCAAAAGGATAGGAAGCACAAAAGAAATCGATCTGGATGTGCGTATCATCGTGGCGACAAACGAGAATCTGGGTAATGCCATTCAGAAAGGTAAGTTCAGAGAAGATTTATACCACCGTTTTAACGAGTTTTCTATAGATCTTCCGCCGTTGAGTCAGCGTGGAAGAGATATCCTGATTTTTGCAAATACCTTCCTTGAGGTAGCCAATCAGGAACTTGGTCGTAGTGTGCAGGGCTTTTCACAAGAGGTTGAAGAGTGCTTTTTAACGTACAACTGGCCAGGTAATGTAAGGGAGTTGAAAAATGTGATCAGGAGGGCTACTTTGTTAACTGAATCTCAGGAAATTCAACTTAAGGCACTTCCTTTAGAAATTTCGACCTATGCAAAGGCGAATGCGATTGAGACGACCATGTCGCGCACAGAGCGTCCCAGGGACTTAAAAAATGCAGCATTGGAAGCTGAGTATGAGGCTATTTTAAAAGTGTTAAGAGAGGTTAATTTCAATAAAACCAAGGCGGCTAAAATTCTGAACATAGACAGGAAGACACTTTACAATAAAATGAGAGCTATTAATCTGGATAAATAACAAAAAAACTGGCTTAGTTATTGGTGTACTTTTATTAGGAATATCAGGATCGATTTTGATCCGCTTTTGTGTCCTATATTGTCAATTAAAATATACGAAACAAGTTCAATCACTTCGAAAAGATCGGAAAGAATTAAAACAATTTCTGACCCGAAAGGTTGTAATTATAGCATTCCGGAGAATTAATGTATCGTTAACCATAAAAATTTAAATGTTATGAATGATAATTCAAAAGTGTTAGTTGGACTATTGGTTGGATTGGCTGCTGGTGCCGCATTGGGTATGCTGTTTGCTCCGGAAAAAGGAACCGAAACCAGAGACAGATTGAGTCAGTCTTTGAAAGATCTTGGTGATTCTATTAAGGATAAAGCCGCAGATGAGATCAATAACCTCAGTAATTTGAAGGATAAAGTTGTTTCCTCTGTTAAAACTAAGCTTCGTCAATCTGAAGAAGAATTTGTTGATGACGATTTGGAGCACGCCTAAAAATAGCTAAAACCCTATCATCATGCAGGAAGATAAAGAAAAAAGTATTGAAGGCTTATTTGAAGATGCCAAAGATTACATAGATACGCGGGTAGAGTATACCAGGCTGTATCTTGTAGAGAAGGTATCTAAAATATTTGCCGATGTAGTAACTAACGCAGTTGTTATCATTTGCTTTATTTTAGCTTTTCTGTTTGGTACGTTTACTTTAGCCCTCTTTTTATCAGATGTTTTGGGCAGTTACGCCCGCGGTTTTGGCTGTGTAGCCCTTATCTATCTCCTGTTGGCGCTCATTGTATATTTTGCTAAGGAAAAATATATTGAGAAGGCTATCATCAACTTTACCATCAAGAATTATTTTAATAAACTGGCTGACAAGGATGAAGAAGACGAGCAGAAGATATAACATCAATAACCTGGAAGAACTACACGCTATGGTGTCCAGTTTAAAAGCCGAGCATGAGCTTAAAGGAGATTTGTTGCTTAACGATACTAAGAGCTATTTTAAGCAGTTTACGATAGGTGGGATGATCAAGAAGTACGCTTCATCATCCTCTCTTCTTAAACTCGATGATAAGCTGAATATCAGCAGCGGCATCATGTCGATGGTATTGCCCTTTTTAATGAACACTACTTTATTCAGAGGGTCTGGATTTTTAACTAAAACATTGGTTGGTCTGGCTTCGAACAAAGTTGGCAAAACATTAGATGCTGAGCATTTGTCGGCTATTTTTAATGCTGTGAAATCATGGTTTAGCAGTTCTACAAAGAAAACTGAAAAGACACCACAATATGTGGATTACGGGATTCCTCCCGATAGTGAAACTTATTAGTTAAAAAACTTCCGGTAACGCACCGGAAGTTTTTTTTTTGCTCTATTTTTAGGTCTGATAGTGAATCTTGAGTCTGGCTTTAGAGGGTTACAGTTGTCGAGGCCTTGGCACCAAAGGGGGATGCTATCGTTGAACTTAATTCTTTAACGGATTTGTGGTTAATACAGATGAGTTTGTGGATATTCGTGATATGGGCTCAACAAAGGACATTCTTCCTGAGGAATTGGTAATTGGTAAGATCTATTTGATCAGAGGACAGAAAGTGATGCTGGACAGAGATCTTGCAGAGCTATACGGTGTTAAAGCTATACGTTTAAGGGAGCAGGTAAAGCGGAATAAGGAAAGATTTCCTGATAACTTTGTGGTGCAACTGACCGAGGAGGAGGTCGAAAACATGGTATCGCAAAATGCGATACCATCGAAACAGGCACTGGGAGGGGCTTTACCCTATGCTTTCACAGAGCATGGGGTGCTTATGCTGTCGAATGTACTGAAAAGTGAAAAAGCAATACAAATGAGCATTCGTATCATAGAGATTTTTGTGAAATTAAGAGAGGTGGTACTGTTGCATAAAGATGTATCACTGCTCGTTGAACATGTGGAGCGAAGGCTGATCAAGCAGGATGAAAAGATAGAGGTCCTCTTTGCATATTTGAGTAAGTTCATTGAAAAGGAAGATGTTCCACGCAAGGAAATAGGTTTTAAGCGTAGAGGGAGCGCGGATAATTAATTGTGGAGGACAAAAGGACGGTTTCAAAAGAGAGGAGGAGGAAAGTTTAATAGTCGAAAGATCAATGTTGTTATCAACCAAAAAAGCCAGACATTATGCCTGGCTTTTTGCTTTCTATATCTTAAAACTAAGATTAAACCGTAGTTTTTATTTTCAATTCATTCAATTGCTTTTCGTCAATTGTAGAAGGACTATCAATCATTACATCTCTTCCAGAGTTGTTTTTAGGGAAGGCGATTACATCACGGATACTGTCTAATCCTGCGAAAATAGAGCATAACCTGTCAAATCCAAAAGCAATACCACCATGTGGAGGTGCGCCAAACTCAAATGCGTCCATTAAGAATCCGAATTGCTTCTGAGCTTC
The DNA here is from genome assembly GCF_900176505.1 of Pedobacter nyackensis. Classification (GTDB taxonomy): domain Bacteria; phylum Bacteroidota; class Bacteroidia; order Sphingobacteriales; family Sphingobacteriaceae; genus Pedobacter; species Pedobacter nyackensis. The sequence goes on from NZ_FWYB01000002.1 coordinate 832,765, forward strand.
TTCAGCTGAGAAACCAAGGTGCTTGAACATCAAAGCTTGTAAAGCTCTGTCATGAATCCTGATAGAGCCACCACCAACTTCTGTTCCATTGATGACCATATCATAAGCATTTGCCCTAACCTCACCCGGCTTGGTATCCAATAAGGCGATATCTTCCGGTTTAGGAGAAGTGAACGGGTGGTGCATAGCATGGTAACGCTCTGATTCTTCATCCCATTCCAATAGCGGGAAGTCAAGTACCCACAGCGCGCTGAAAGTTTGTTTATCACGAAGACCTAAACGATTACCCATTTCCAGACGTAGCTCGCTCAATTGCTTGCGCACTTTTTCTGTATTTCCGGCCATTAGAAGCGCTAAGTCGCCCGGTTGGGTATTTAGTGCTGTGGACCACCTTTTAAGCTCTTCCTCGTTGTAAAACTTGTCTACAGAAGATTTCAATGAGCCATCTTCATTGTGTCTTAAATAAATTAGGCCTGTAGCGCCAATTTGCGGACGCTTAATGAAGTCAGTTAATTCGTCAACCTGCTTGCGCGTATAGTTTGCACAACCTTTTGCGTTGATTCCAATAACCAGTTCTGCATTGTCAAATACCGGGAAGTCTTTTCCTTTAACGATGTCGTTCAATTCAACAAACTGCATCTCAAAACGAGTGTCAGGTTTGTCAGAACCGTATAAACGCATCGCATCAGCATACTGCATTCTTGGTACTTCCGGAAGGTCGAAACCTTTGATCTCTTTAAATAAAGTGCGGATCAGCCCTTCAAAAGTATTTAATATATCTTCCTGCTCAATGAACGACATTTCGCAGTCAATTTGTGTAAACTCAGGTTGTCTGTCCGCACGTAAATCTTCATCTCTAAAACACTTCACAATCTGGAAGTATCTATCGAAACCCGACACCATCAATAACTGCTTGAAAGTTTGTGGCGACTGCGGTAAAGCGTAAAACTCACCGGCATTCATTCTGCTTGGTACCACGAAATCCCTTGCACCTTCTGGCGTAGATTTGATCAATACAGGTGTCTCTACCTCTATAAAATCTAAACCATCCAGGTAACGACGTACTGCCTGAGCAATTTTATGACGAATGATCATATTGTTACGCACAGGATTACGACGAAGATCCAGGTAACGGTATTTCATACGCAGGTCGTCACCACCATCAGTCTCATCTTCGATTAAGAAAGGTGGCAATTTTGCTGCATTCAATATTTCTAAGGCAGTGATTTTTATTTCCACTTCGCCTGTAGGCATTTTAAGATTCTTATTTGAGCGCTCAACTACGGCTCCGCTTGCTTTGATTACAAATTCACGGCCCAGGTTACGGGCAGCCTCGCATAGTTCAATATTGTCATCCATATTGAAAACCAATTGGGTGATGCCATATCTGTCGCGAATATCTATAAAAGTCATTCCGCCTAAATCTCTCGATTTCTGAACCCAGCCACACAGGGTTACATTTTCTCCCAGGTTCTCAATTGTTAAAGCTCCGCAAGTAGTTGTTCTTAACATTCTGATTAAAGTATTAGGTGGCAAAAATATTGATTTTGAATGGGATATTTCAAACCCCAATGAATTTAGCGCGTTATATTAAAAATATTTCAAGAAACGGGCCTTATTTTGAAAATATTGCAATGTTTGATATCTTAGCTTAGCGCATATTATAATATTGTTTTTATATCTTCGCATACATTTTTTTACACATGGAACTTTTAAGCAGCCCTGAGGCCTGGATCTCACTTTTAACCCTAACCGTTCTCGAAATCGTTCTGGGGATCGATAACATTATCTTTATTTCTATTTTGTCAGGTAAACTACCTGCACATCAGCAGAAAAAAGGCAGACAGATTGGTCTTGCTTTGGCAATGGTCACTCGTGTACTTCTGTTACTGTCTCTCACCTGGGTAATGACCTTAACTGCACCATTGTTTAATCTGGGCGAATTGGTAAACATCACCAATGCCGAATGGTTGGATAAACTGGCCATCTCCGGACGTGATCTGATCCTGATTATTGGAGGATTATTCCTGATCTATAAAAGCACACATGAAATTCACGATAAGCTGGAAAGCGAAGAAGAGAAAGAAATTAAGGGCAAAGTATACTCCTTTAGTGGTGTGATCATCCAGATTTTATTGCTGGATATCGTATTCTCTCTGGACTCTGTAATTACCGCTGTTGGTATGGCCGAACACGTAGAAATTATGATCACGGCGGTAGTTATTGCCGTAATCATCATGATGTTATCTGCAAGTGCAATCAGTAATTTTGTAAACAATCACCCTACGGTGAAAATGCTTGCGCTATCGTTCCTGTTGCTAATCGGAGTTTCTCTATTGGCAGAAGGATTGGATCAGCACATTCCAAAAGGATATATCTATTTCGCAATGGCCTTCTCTATTCTGGTAGAAATGCTGAATCTGAAGATGAAGAAAAATGCGAAACATCCTGTTGAACTGCGTAATACGCCAAGCGAAGACGAAATTAAACACTAATTTTTCTTAATGATTTCTTTTTTTGAGGCCTCACTGGCCGAATTATCTATACACCGTATCGGAAACAAATCCGAGGATGAGTTTTATGTATTGTCTGAGAAATCGATCGCGATCAGAGACATTACGCTTAGTAATTTATTACAACAATACTTTTTAAGTCCTTATGAAAAGGTAAATGAAGTTTATCGCTTTATTCACCCTAATGGAGACTTAAACCTAAATGAGGCTTATCATTTCGCTGCAGAGATATTCGAAAACGGCGAAACTTTTCATGAAAACAGTAAGCAGCTGGCTAAGTATCTGTATGATGTTTCGGGACACCCAAAAATTAAATCAGGTGAGCTGTATGTAGCTTATTTTGAGAATGTGCAGATAGAAGGAGAGCTTCATGATGCCATCGGTATCTTTAAGTCTGAAACAAAAGAAAGCTATTTAAAGGTCTTCCCTGAGCAGGATGGCTTTGGCCTGACTTATGAGCAGGAAGCCATCAACATTAATAAGTTAGATAAGGGGTGTTTGATCTTTAACGCAGATAAGGAAGAAGGATTCAAGGTTGCTGTAATTGATCAACGAAGTGCGGAAGCCGTATACTGGAAAGATGAGTTTTTGAAATTAAAGATCAGAAACGATAGTTTTAACCAGACTGCAGGTGTTTTAGGTGTATACAAAAACTTCGTAACAGAGAAACTTGATGAGGAATTTGATATTTCCAAGGCGGATAAAATAGATCTGCTGAACAAATCCATGAAGTACTTCAAGGAAAAGGAAAGTTTTGATCTGGAAGAGTTCTCTAATGAGGTTATTGGTAATGCTGAAGGAATTGAGGCGTTTAAAAACTATAAGAAGAGCTTCGAAGACGAGTTTGATCAGCCTATCCCTGATAGCTTTGACATTTCCGGTGCTGCGGTAAAAAAACAGGCTAGAGCTTATAAGAGCGTATTAAAGTTGGATAAGAACTTTCATATATATATTCATGGCGATAAGGAGCTGATAGAAAAGGGATTTGATGATGATAAATCCATGAACTATTACAAGGTTTTCTTTAGAGAAGAAGAATAAAATCTCCAGCCCTTTTGCCGAAGCATTAGTGTTAAAAATGCGAAGTTGTAAATGAAACGCCTTAAACATTTCGATAATGTGAAAAATATTTAAATAATTTTAATATTTTTACGAAAATGACTTGCTCATAATTGGAAATAAATTGTAGATTTATTTTTTAAGTCAAACCTTTAAACCAAGTATGAGCCAGGAACCACAACAAACCGGTATTTTTAAAGTTATTGGCGCCTCTTCCCTGGGGACGCTAATTGAATGGTATGATTTCTACATTTTCGGAAGTCTTGCCACTATTATTGGATCACAATTATTCCCTGCAGATGCCGGTGCATCTGCATTAATCAACACATTAGCCATTTTCGCAGCCGGTTTTATTGTACGCCCCTTTGGAGCGTTGGTATTCGGTCGGTTAGGCGATTTAATTGGCCGGAAATACACGTTCCTGCTAACATTGGTACTGATGGGCGGATCAACCTTTCTGATAGGACTGATCCCTTCTTATTCAAGTATTGGTTATGCTGCCCCTATATTGGTGCTCATCCTAAGATTGATACAGGGTTTAGCACTCGGTGGTGAATACGGTGGTGCTGCCACTTATGTAGCGGAGCACGCGCCGGCCCATAAGCGAGGATTTTTTACAAGCTGGATTCAGACAACCGCTACCGGTGGTTTGTTTTTATCCCTTGGAATTATCGTGTTAACCAAAAATCTCGTTGGCGCAGAAAGTTTCGCCGACTGGGGCTGGAGAATTCCATTCCTGCTTTCAATCCTCCTGGTAGGTGTTTCTATCTACATCAGGATGAAAATGCATGAGTCCCCAATGTTTACTAAGCTAAAGTCAGAAGGTAAAGTATCTAAAAACCCATTAAAAGAAAGTTTCAATAACAAAACGAACTTTAAAATGGTATTACTTGCGCTGTTTGGTGCCACAATGGGCCAGGGGGTGATCTGGTATACCGGACAGTTTTACGCACAATCTTTTATAGAAAACACCTGTCATGTCGATTTTAACGACTCCAGATACATTCTTTTGTGGGGGATAGCCTTTGCAACGCCTTTCTTTGTGATCTTCGGCTCATGGAGCGATAAGGTCGGTCGTAAGTGGATCATGCTTGCAGGAATGTTGTTGGGGGTGATCTTTTACCGTCCCATTTATCAGATCTTTCTTGACGATACGGATGTTTCTAAAATTGAGCAAAAGGATATTGCCGAAATTTCTAACCCTGTAGTGACGCGTACAGCTGTTGCAGGAACAACAGATAGCTTGATTACCACCTCTTCAACAGTTTCATTACTGGATGGTGGATCATTTCTAAAGGTACAGTCGCATACTAAATTTGCCGATCCTGCTAAGTCTGCAGTTGAATTGCCGGATGCATATAAAGACAAAAAACTCTCAACGCCCATTTTCTGGAAATTTGTGCTGTTGATTTTCTTCCAGATCTTGCTGGTAACAATGGTTTATGGACCGATAGCAGCCTTTTTAGTGGAATTGTTTCCTACAAAGATCAGGTACACGTCAATGTCTTTACCATATCATGTGGGTAATGGGGTTTTCGGGGGGCTGGTGCCGTTTATTGCAACACTTATTGCCAGTTTCTCAGGTTCTACACCTTTGTCGGGTTTATGGTATCCAATAGGCATTGCTGCCCTAAGTTTACTAATAGGCACTGTATACTTATCTAATAAAAAGCCCGATCATAACGAGGGTGATTCAGAAATCCATTAAAACATTAAGCTCATGAACGCATTAAAAAAAGCATTAGGATTAGTTTGGATTGTACTTGGTCCGGCATCCATCATATTTATGTTTATGCAGGCCTTCGAAAAAATAGGCCTGGCAGAAGAAGGGGTACATAAAACGAATACCGCTTTACAATGGGGTATTATATTGTTTATCTTTATTCCTATCAGTGCAGGATTAGTCATATTTGGCTATTACGCCTGGAAAGGGGAGTATGATAACCTTCCTGAAGATTAGTGTGATCCCGGCTTCGCCGGGATGACGAATGCATAACAAAATGCATACAAAAAACGGGCTGTATCATTATGATGATACAGCCCGTTTTTTGTATGCCTAATTACAATACTCTTAGCAATAATCCTTTCAGATATTCTCCCTCAGAGAAAGAGATGCGTACCGGATGATCTTCCGGTTGGCTAAACTGTTTGATGATTTGAACTTCTCTACCGGCATCTAAAGCAGCCCAGGCGATGATTTGTTTGAAGGTTTCCAAATCAACAGCACCAGAGCATGAAAATGTAGCCAATATGCCGCCTTTTTTAAGCAGGTGCATTCCAAGTCTGTTTAAGTCTTTATAAGCTCTTGCAGCGCGGTCTAAAGCCGATCTGGAAGGCGCATATTTAGGTGGATCTAATACCAGCACATCAAAGGTCTTCCCTTCTTCTTTAAAAACACGAAGTTGTTTGTTTACGTCCGACTGTATGCTTTCCTGTTGGTCTGCACTAAAGCCGTTGAGTTCAAGGTTGTGTTTTAAAGTCTCCATGGCCAATGCCGAGCTGTCTACACTGGTTACATGCGCAGCTCCGTTCTTTAAGCTGTTTAAGGTAAAGCCGCCACTATAGCAGAAGCAATCCAATACCGATTTGTCTTTTGTATAAGCCGCAAGGATTTGTCTGTTGTCGCGTTGATCGCAATAAAAGCCTGATTTTTGCCCTTCAGCAATGTTGATGTGATAAAGGATGCCGTTTTCTTTTACCTCAATAAATTCTGGTGGTGTTTCTCCCCAAAGCAACCCTTGTACTGGTTCCAGGTTTTCGTGCTTGCGCGCACCGGCGTCACTCTTATCAAATATCCCTTTCGGGTTTAATTCTTGTCTTAATATAGCAATGATGTCTTCCTGCACGGCTTCAATTCCCGCACTTAATACTTGTAGGGATAGAAAATCTGCGTATTTATCTACAATCAGGCCCGGTAAAAAATCAGCCTCACTAAATACCAGTCTGCAGGTATTGGTGTCATCATTTAATACATGAGCACGGGAAGCAATTGCGCTTTTTAGTTTTTGTTCGTACCAGCTTTTATCGATAGCAACATCTTCATCCCATTCTAATAAGCGGAGTGCTACTCTTGATTGATCGTTGTAATATGCATAGGCTAGAAACTCTTTTTCGGACGACCTTACGGTTACTACTTCGCCATTTGCAGGCTTTCCTTTAATTTTATCTATTGCACCAGAGAAAATCCAGGGGTGGCGCAGCATGGCAGCTTTTTCTTTGCCTTTTTTAAGTGTTACATCGATCATGCTGCAAAAGTAATAGAAAAAATTAGCATTCTCTTCGGAGTCTGGCATCTGTTGCGGAAGGGCAACAGTGCCTAGGTCTCCTTTGAGAAGCTAATTTTTTTGGAAAAGAAAGTGGGGGGATTCTCTTCGGAGTCTGGCATCTGTTTCGGAAGGGCAACAGCGCCTAGGTCTCCTCTGAGAAGCTAATTTTTTTGGAAAAATAGATTGGGGGGACACCTTTCCTGGTGACTTCTGGCAGGATTATTTCCCTTTATTTATAATTTTACATTATGGAAGAAATAACCTGGAATGATTTTGAGAAAGTAGTCCTCCGTGCTGGAACAATTCTGGAAGTAATGGATTACCCCGAAGCCAGAAAGCCGGCCTATAAGGTAAAAGTTGATTTTGGTGAGTTTGGAATCAAAATGAGTAGCGCACAGATTACTGCACTTTACACGAAAGAAGAGCTGATTGGAAAACAGATTGTAGGGGTCGTGAATTTCCCTAAAAAGCAGATTGGTAAGTTTATGTCGGAGTTTTTAGTCACAGGATTTGCTGACGAGAACGGAGATATTGTGCTCACGACTTTAAATGGTAAAGTTCCTAATGGGAGTAAAATGATATAATACTATCTTTGAGGCATGAGCTTTTATAATTTTTCAGAAGAAGATAACCCAGGTGCAGAAGATGAACATTTCATGCGTTTGGCCTTACAGGAAGCACAAAAAGCTTACGAGGCAGAAGAGATTCCAATAGGGGCAATTGTGGTTTGTAAGGGGCGTATAGTAGGTCGCGGGCACAATTTAACAGAGCAGTTAAATGATGTGACTGCCCATGCGGAAATGCAGGCATTTACAGCCGCTTCCCAAACGCTCGGCGGCAAATATTTAAAAGATTGTACTTTGTATGTAACCATTGAACCCTGCGTAATGTGTGCAGGTGCAAGTTATTGGACTCAAATTGGGAAAGTGGTATATGGTGCCCCTGAGCCTAAAAGAGGATTTACAACCAAGAGTAGCAATTTATTACATCCGAAAACAGTTTTAAAAAGTGGGGTTCTGGCCCAGGAATGTGGCTCATTGATGAAAAAATTCTTCGAAAATAAAAGAGGTTAAAATGACAAAGCAGGGAACAAAACTTGACCCTGATTGTTATATTTGCTGTTGAAGCCCGCAGATGTTTAGTCTGTAGGTCCAAGTAATAATTTATTTAAATTTAAATCATAAATAGTATGGCTTTTGAATTACCAGCGTTACCATACGCAACAGATGCATTAGAACCGCATATCGATAAACAAACTATGGAAATCCACCATGGTAAACATCACCAGGCTTATGTTACCAACCTAAACAAAGCTTTAGAAGGTAAACCGGAAGCAAACCAAAGCATCGAAGAAATCGTTAAAAATATCTCTAAATTTCCGATGGCTGTGAGAAACAATGGTGGTGGTCATTACAACCACTCTTTGTTCTGGGAAGTTATTGGTCCGAACAAAGGCGGCGAGCCTAAAGGTGAGTTAGCTGAAGCGATCAATGCAGCATTTGGTTCATTCGCAGATTTCAAAACTAAATTTGCTGAAGCTGGTGCAACTCGTTTCGGTTCAGGTTGGGCTTGGTTAAGCGTTGGTGCTGATAAAAAATTAGTTGTTTCTTCTACTCCAAACCAGGATAACCCTTTAATGGATATCGCTGAAGTAAAAGGTACACCAATTTTAGGTATGGACGTATGGGAACATGCTTACTACTTGAAATACCAAAACAGACGTCCTGATTATATCGCTGCTTTCTGGAGCGTAGTTAACTGGGATGCTGTAGCTGAGCGTTTCAAAAAAGCTTAATTTATTTTTCTGTCTCTCAAGACAGGAATAATTATATAGTAATGGGCTGTATCCTAATGATACAGCCCTTTTTTTTGTATCTCGTCTTTTTGCTTAATCTCTGTTCCAGAATGCAGGTGGTTCTATGCCTAAGCCCCTAAGGTAAACAGTTCCTTGTGCGCGATGATGGATCTCGTTGTCAATAAAGTAAAGTATACTTGAAAAGACTTGTCCCTCGTATTGGCCAAATACCGTTGTCATTTCCTGGAAGCGTTCTTCTGAGATTTGAGGCCAATATTCCATGATCTCTGCTGTCCCTTCGTCTAGCAGCCTTAAAAGACCTTCCTTTGTGCTGTCTTCAGGGTTTAAGGTATGTTTATCGAGACTTCCGGTGTTCTCCCAGTTGTCAGTCGCAATGCCTCTTATGCCCGGACCGCCAATGTCTATGATCTCCTTCATCATCTCGGAGAATGTGCGCATGCCGCCAATACTGTAGTTAAATAATTTATCCTCAGGGAAGGCTTCTATCACACGTCTGGTAAGTCGACGGTGACCTAGCCATGTATTTAACAGGTTATCAGAAGAAATGAATAAAGTCGATTCAGTAACGGTGTCGGTTGTGTTTTTCGTTGTCATGGTTGATTTTTTTAATGATTAATCTTGTTTTGAGCTATTTGCTTATACAAAGAAAACCATGGCCACTGACAACCCTATGGCAGTCTGTTTTGAGGTGTTAAAATTAAATTCCAATCACGTCTTTTTTCTTCTTCTGCTTCATTGTTTTCGGTATCACTGCAAGGATTTCTTCCTTAAGCGCATTAAGCATTCTTTTTTTAATGAAGTTTTTATGTGTCACCAGGCTGATTTCTCTAACCGGTTCAGGAGATTTGAAATGTCTTATTTTGCTAAGTTGCTTGCTGCTAAGCTCCTCTAAAGCCAGTTCCGGTAATAAAGTAGCACCATTATTAATATCAACCATTCTGATCAGCGTTTCTACACTGCCCGTGTTATAGGTTAAGCCTTGAAGTCGGTTGTGTTTGGTAGAGCGGCAGATGTTTAAGACCTGCGAGCGCATACAATGCCCCTCGTTAAGTAGCCATATGTTTTCATCCTCCAGGTCATCCGCATCGATAGCCTTTTTTTTGTATAATTTGCTGTTCTTGCTGATATAAGTAACGAAATTCTCGTAATACAAGGGAAGCTCATTAATGGCGCTATCAACCAATGGTGTGGCCAGAATTCCGCAATCCAGTACGCCGGTTTTTAAATGGTGGATGATGTCTTCTGTAGTATATTCCCAGATGAGGAGCTTTAAATCCGGATATTTTTCCATCATTGCTGCAATAACTTTTGGTAAAAGATATGGGGCGATGGTGGGGATGATGCCAACTTTTAATTCTCCGGTAACCTCCTGTTGCTGGCTGCTGATAATTTCCTTGATTTTTTGACTTTCCTGTAAAACCAGACGGGCCTGTTCAATAACCTGAGCGCCAATTTCTGTTGGAACAACAGGTTGCTTGCTGCGATCAAAGATCTTAATGTTCAGCATCTCTTCCAGTTTTTGAACCTGCATGCTCAGGGTAGGCTGGGTAACAAAACACTTCTCAGCGGCACCTACAAAACTTCTGTAGGTGTCTACCGCTACGATGTATTCCAGTTGAACTAATGTCATATAGCTAAAGTTTATTTACTTTAGCAAATATATCAATTTTAACTATGTTTGCTTAAGAAATCCTGATAAGCTAATTTAATGCCTTCCTCAAGTTCTACTTTATGCTTCCAGCCTAGTGCATGTAATTTGGAAACATCCATTAGTTTACGTGGTGTGCCATCAGGTTTACTGCTGTCGAAGGTAAGTGCACCTTCAAACCCTACAATATTTTTGATTAACAAAGCCAGGTCTTTAATAGTCAGGTCTTCCCCGGTACCAATATTAACCAGTCCTTGTTCGTTATAATTTTCCATTAAAAAATAACAAGCATCAGCAAGGTCATCGGCAAACAGGAATTCACGCATAGGTGTGCCTGATCCCCATATGTTAACCTCAGCACTTTGATTAACTTTAGCCTCATGAAACTTACGAATCAGGGCCGGCAATACATGTGAATTTTGTGGATGGTAGTTGTCGTTATAGCCGTACAAATTAGTAGGCATTACAGAAATGAAATTGCAGTTGTACTGGGCACGATAAGCATCGGCCATTTTAATGCCCGCAATTTTAGCAATGGCATAAGGCTCATTGGTCTCTTCAAGCAAGCCGGTAAGCAGGTACTCTTCCTTTAAAGGCTGAGGTGCAAGCTTAGGATAAATACAGCTTGATCCAAGGAACATCAGCTTTTTAACGCCCGTTTTGTAAGACTCATGAATAACGTTATTTTGGATACATAAGTTCTCGTAAAGAAAATCAGCCCGATAAGTGTTGTTGGCAACAATACCTCCAACCTTAGCAGCAGCCAGAAAAACATATTCGGGTTGCGCTGCAGCAAAGAAGTCGGTAACAGCTTGTTGATTGCGTAAATCAAGTTCAGCCGATGTTCTGGTGATCAGGTTGCTATAGCCTTCTTTCTGTAATTTACGGTAAATCGCAGAACCAACCATTCCCCGGTGTCCTGCAACATATATTTTTGCGTTTTTTTCCACGTATCTTAAATGAGATTTCAAAAATACTAATTCTTGTCGTCATCGGGAGACTCTGGTATCTTAAAAGATACAAAAATTGGTCATGATAGTTTATGGTATGCGCTTTATGCGATAGATGTTGAGACTAACCTCAAAGATCTCCGAAGCAAATTAAATTCAGGATGACGAGGTATAAAATAACTATTTGCCTAAGTTTGTATAAAAAACTAAGCAGTGGGTAAAGATAAATTAAGAAAGTTTGCTGAAATTGATACCTTCCCTAATGTTTATCAGCTAGATGCTGGCAAAGAATTAAAGGGGAAATGGGCATCGCAGCATTTTAAAAATGAGCATCCTGTAGTGTTGGAGCTGGCATGTGGTAAAGGTGAGTATGCCGTTAGTCTGGCTAAATTGTTTCCAGAAAAGAATTTTATTGGAGTTGACCTGAAAGGCAACAGGATATGGAGAGGTGCCCGCACAGGGATGGATGAGGGAATTGCTAACCTGGCATTTTTGAGAATCCAGATTGAAGATATCATGGAATTCTTTGGCGAAAATGAGATAGATGAAATATGGATTACTTTCCCGGATCCTCAACCTCAGGATAGCCGTGAAAAGAAACGCCTAACCTACCCAGGGTTTTTAGATAAATACCGTACATTTTTAAAACCGGACGGTAAAATCAATTTAAAAACGGATAATGACGGTTTATATCTTTATACAGTTGAGAAAGTAGAAGAGCTTGGACTGAAATGCCATAAGAAAACAGATCAGTTGTATAAATCGGAATATTATGATGAGGTACTTTCTATCAAAACTCATTATGAACGCATTTATTTAAAACACGATAAAAGCATTAATTATATACAATTCTCTTTGGTGTAATAGCTGAATTTTAAAATGGAGCAATCATTCTACGACCAGGTTTTTGAGTTAGTAAGACTAATCCCTAAAGGGAGAGTTACCTCTTATGGCGCCATTGCTAAAAGCCTGGGCGCTGGTGGCTCTGCCCGCATGGTTGGCTATGCAATGAGTAATGCCGGTCAGGCTCATCCGCCGGTTCCTGCCCATAGGGTGGTAAATAGCAGCGGACTGCTTACAGGGAAGTTCCATTTTGATCCGCCCGAGTTAATGCAGGAATTGCTGGAGCAAGAAGGGATAGTTGTAAAAGGGGATAAAATACAGAACTTCAAAAAGCACCTTTGGGATCCTCTTGTAGAATTATAAATTGGATACCAAATTTACTGGATTGTTTAATTTAATAAAATGGGAAAACTAGTAGAAGAATTTAACGACTATCGGACTAAGATGAACGATAGGATCATGGAGACCGCCAATACCAATATCAAGCGCTTTTTTGCCTTAGATACCACTACTTATGCGGAAGGGGCATTGAACGTAAAAACTAAAGAAATGCTGGGGCTTGTAGCATCAATGGTGTTGAGGTGTGATGATTGTATCAAATACCATCTCGAAAAATGTTTCAATGAAGGTGTAAGTAATGAAGAAATCAATGAGGTGTTTATGATTGCCAATCTGGTAGGTGGCTCCATTGTGATTCCACATTACCGCAGGGCAGTTGAATATTGGGATGAATTAAGTTTGTAAATGATGGCAGAGCAAATCAGATGCGGGTGGTGCGGAACCGACCCTTTATATGTTAAATATCACGATGAAGAATGGGGTAAACCTGTTTATGATGATAAGGTCTTGTTTGAATTCCTTATTCTTGAAGGTGCGCAGGCTGGTTTAAGCTGGATCACTATTTTAAAAAGAAGAGAAGGCTATAAAAAAGCGTTTGCTGATTTTGACGTACAAAAGGTTGCAGCATTTACTGAGGCTGATGAGGAGCGTTTGATGAATGATCCCGGCATCATCAGGAACAAGCTAAAAGTTAAAGCAGCAATTACCAATGCCAAGCTATTTATTGCTATACAAAAGGAGTTTGGCACTTTTGCCGACTATATGTGGGGATTTCTTCCCAACAAACAACCGATCCTGAATAATGTGCTTAGCATGAAGGATGTTCCTGCAAGAACGGAAGTATCTGACGCCATTAGCAAAGACATGAAAAAACGAGGTTTTAAGTTCTTCGGAACGACCATTTGCTATGCCCATATGCAGGCAACAGGCATGGTGAATGATCACGTTGTCGACTGCATCTGCAGGTAAGTTTATTTGTGCATTTCGTTATAAGCAGCTACAAAGGCCTTGATCAGTTTTGCATCAAAGCTTTCTGTAGCTTTTATGCGTTCGGCAAGGTCTTCATCATTGCTTAGCTTCTGCAACAACACGTTTTTAATCTGCTGGTTTTTACTGTCTGAATTGCCTGCGTTGACCGGAAGTTCTACCATCGGTCCGGTTCCAAAACGTTCTATAAAATAGCCTGTAGGACCTGCTTGTCTCGCCTGATCGTCTTGCCTGTTTCTTCCACCACCAATTGTAATACCTACGCCGCCGCCTATTCCGCCAAAGCCACCTGTTCCACCTCCAATGCCAATACTTGGACGTATGCGGGTTCTTTTTTGCTGCGGCTCTTCAGCTCCGGTGTTACCACCAATGCTATATAGGTTCACTGCTCCGCGCGCTATAACTTTGAAAAAGCGAAGCTCCATGCGTTTCTTAATCAGGATAGGCTTGCTTACATAGGTATCCCCATTCCACAAAAACTCTTTAATGTCTTTGGCCTTAAACTGAGAAAGACTTTCGTCTTCATTTTTGAGTATGACGGTCGAAAAATCAGTGCCCTGTATCGTTCCTCTCACAAAATTCCCTTCCGAAATCACTACAATATCCTGAGCTTTTATCGCTACTGAGGCCAATAAAAGCATCAGGAGCATAGCATATTCTTTTATCCCTTTCATAATGATCAAATAACGGAAAATCATCCAGTATTAGTACCTTTATCCGAGTAAAATTAAATTGAAATCGGAACCCGATAAAACATAAATAATATTTCTAATGAAACCTGCATAAATTTATGCAAGCTTCATAACCATTAAAAAACAAATTATATACTGATGAAAAAACTTTTTCTTCTTGACGGGATGGCGCTCATTTACAGAGCTCACTTTGCATTGAGTAAAAATCCCAGGTTCACTTCGACAGGAATCAATACCTCGGCGGTAATGGGCTTTGCCAATACCCTAATGGAGGTACTTAAAAAGGAGAATCCAACACATATAGCTGTAGTTTTTGATACTGCAGCACCTACCGAAAGACACACGGATTTCGAAGCCTATAAAGCACATCGCGAGTCTATGCCGGAAGATCTTTCTGCAGCTCTTCCCTATGTTTTTAAGCTGATTGAAGGGTTTAAAATTCCTGTTATTACAAAGGATGGCTATGAAGCTGATGATATCATTGGCACCCTGGCCAAGGAGGCTGAAAAAGAAGGCTTCCAGGTGTATTGTATGACTCCGGATAAGGATTTTGCTCAGCTGGTGTCCGACAATATTTTTATTTACAAGCCTGCACGTATGGGTAACGACATGGAAGTGTTGGGCGTAAAGGAAGTATTGGCCAAATGGGAAATAGAACGTGTAGAGCAGGTGATAGATATTCTGGGTTTATGGGGTGATGCCGTCGACAATATTCCTGGAATCCCTGGTATTGGAGAAAAAACAGCTAAATCCCTGATCAAACAATATGGATCGGTTGAAAATATCATTGCCCATTCGCATGAACTGAAAGGAAAGCAACGGGAAAATGTAGAAACTTATGCTGAACAAGGCTTGATTTCTAAAAAGTTGGCAACCATTATTCTAAATGTTCCGGTAGAATTTGACGAGAAATCGCTTGAGGTTGAAACACCTAGCAGGGAACTATTGGAACCGCTATTTGCCGAGTTAGAATTCAGAACAATCGGTAAGCGGGTATTTGGTGATGACTTTATCAGGAGCACTACAACGATGGTTTCTCAGCAAACAGATCTTTTTGGAAATGTTGTAGGTGAATATAGACAGGTTGAAGTGGTTGTAGCACCGCCGCCACCTGTTTTTCCTGAGCAGGTTACAGTGCCCCTCCGAACAATCGAGGATACAGAACACGACTATAAACTGGCAGATACCCCTGAATTGCGCAAATCATTAATTGAGCTGTTGCAGCAGCAGGAACAAATTGCTTTTGATACCGAAACAACCGGGACAGATGCGAACCTGGCGGATTTAGTCGGCTTATCATTCAGCGTTAAGCCAGGCGAAGGTTATTATGTACCTGTGCCTGCTCAAAGAGAAGAAGCACAACAAATTGTAGACGAATTCAAGCCAGTACTTGAAAACGAAAATATTGTTAAAATAGGACAGAATATCAAATACGATATTTTGATCCTGAAATGGTATGGTATAGCTGTAAAAGGCAGGTTGTTTGATACCATGCTGGCACATTACCTGATTGATCCGGATACGCGTCACAATATGGACGTACTATCGGAGAATTATCTAAACTATACGCCAATCTCGATCACGGCATTGATCGGTTCCAAAGGTAAATCGCAAGGCAATATGCGGGATGTTCCGGCAGAAAAGGTTGTAGATTATGCTGCTGAGGATGCTGACGTTACTTTGCAGTTGGCCGATGTGTTTACGCCTTTGTTAAAAGAGCTAAATGCCGAAAACCTGGCTACAGAAGTAGAGAATCCTTTAGTTTACGTGCTTGCTGATATTGAGTTTGAAGGCGTAAGAATTGATATGGATACCCTGATCAATTACTCTAAAGAACTGGAACTGGATATCAGGAAGTTTGAACAGAATGTATATGATAAATGTGGCGTTAAGTTCAACCTGGCTTCGCCAAAGCAATTGGGTGAGGTGCTTTTTGATAAACTGCAATTGGATCCTAAGGCTAAAAAAACCAAAACCGGTCAGTATCAAACCGGAGAGGATGTTTTGTTAGCTCTGGCACATAAGAGCGACATTGTTCAGGATATCCTGGATTTCCGTCAGCTGCAGAAGTTAAAATCAACCTATGTTGATGCATTGCCTCTGCTGGTAAACCCTAAAACCGGGCGTGTACATACCAGCTTTAATCAGGCTGTTGCTGCAACAGGAAGGCTAAGTTCGAATAATCCTAACTTACAAAATATTCCTATTCGTACCGAAAGGGGAAGAGAGGTTCGTAAAGCCTTTATTCCAAGGGATGAAAATCACATTTTACTATCTGCGGATTATTCTCAGATAGAGCTTCGTATCATTGCTGAGATTAGCAAGGAAGAAAATATGCTGGAAGCCTTTAACAAAGGAATAGACATTCACACGGCTACAGCAGCGAAGGTGTATGGTGTTTCTATTGAAGAGGTGGATTCAACACAGCGTCGTAATGCAAAAGCAGTAAACTTTGGCATCATTTACGGTCAGTCAGCCTTTGGTTTATCTCAGAGCTTAGGTATTCCAAGAAAGGAAGCAGCTGCGATTATAGATCAGTATTTTGCGCAGTATCCGGGCATAAAGCAGTTTATGTCGGACACCATGAACTCGGCCCGTGAAAACGGATTTGTAGAAACCATTCTGGGTAGAAGAAGATATTTACGTGATATCAACTCTGCAAATGCGACAGTGCGTGGTTTTGCAGAACGAAATGCGATAAATGCTCCAATACAAGGCTCTGCGGCAGATTTGATCAAGGTGGCTATGATAAACATTCACCGTGATATTCAAGAGCAGGGACTGCAGTCGAAAATGACCATGCAGGTGCATGATGAGCTTGTGTTTGATGTGCTGAAAACGGAAGTTGAGGCCATGAAGAAGATCATTTCACATCGGATGAAGACCGCAATTAAAACAACCGTGCCGATTGAAATAGAGATCGGTGAAGGTAATAATTGGTTGGCAGCGCATTAACATCGTCGCCTTCCTGAAACCAAAATGGTGTATCATAACGAATGATACACCATTTTGTGTTTAAAGCTCA
Source organism: Pedobacter nyackensis (assembly GCF_900176505.1). Taxonomy (GTDB): domain Bacteria; phylum Bacteroidota; class Bacteroidia; order Sphingobacteriales; family Sphingobacteriaceae; genus Pedobacter; species Pedobacter nyackensis. Next base: position 849,903 of record NZ_FWYB01000002.1, read on the forward strand.
ATCGTTTCCCCGATTTCCGGTAAAAACAACATCTTATTTTCTCTTTTAAATTTGGCTGTTGCCGATGCAGGGTTGATTTGAATTGGTGGGAATGTATTGTAATGTACACCAATGATCCTATCGCAATCAATGTATTTTGTGGCAACAATTGCATCATCAACATCCATGGTATAATGGCCTCCAATAGGAAGAATTGCGTAATCAAGATTGTAAAGATCAGCGAGGATCTTCATCTCTACGGTTAGTGCAGTATCTCCGGCAAAGTAGATGGCTTTTCCTTCCAGTTCGAGTACAAAACCGGCAGGATTTCCTCCATAACTATTGTCGGGATTTGAACTTGAGTGTGTCGCCCAAACCGTCCTCAGTATTCCAAAGGGAAATTTCGCCTTGCCAAAATTTACATCAATGACGTTTTTTACGCCTTGATTTCTAATCCAGGTAGCAACTTCAACCATAGCGATGACTTTGGCATTGGTCCTGTTGGCAATTTCAACCAGATCACCAACGTGGTCCCCATGACCGTGACTCACCAGGATGTAGTCGGCCTGGATACTTTTGATGTCTATATGATCTGCAAGAGGATTGCCGGTAATAAATGGGTCAAAGAGAAACTTCTTGTCATCTCCTTCAAGCAGAAAGCAGGATTGACCATAATAAGTATACTTCATCTGTATCTGATTTAAATTAGATCGTATTATTGTCCAAACATGCCACCAAGGCCACCGAACATATTTTTAGTTGCGGCCTGCATTTCTGCAGCGCTTACCAGATCGGCCTGGCTTAAGGCTTTGTTGATGGCAGTAAGTAATAGCTCTTCCAGTTCTTCTTTGTCGGCCTGTTTGTAAAACTCTTCATCAATGTCTATAGCTGTAACGGCTTTATTTGCCGTAGCAGTAATACGGATTGCACCACCCTCAACTTCACCAAAAACAGAAATTGTATCCAGGCGTTTCTTTATCTCTTCGGCTTGTTGTTGTGCCGCCATTAATTTATCTAACATAATAATCTAGTTTTTTTATTAACAACGAAATTAAAGGAAATTGGTTTAAACTATGCTGATTAATGTGAAAAATAGTTATTTCATCAATTTGTCGTTGAAATCTAGAAATAAGCTGAATAGGTCGTTGTATTCCGTGAAGGGGAGATGCTCAGGTTGATCGTAAACATCGTGGTAAGCTTTCACGCCTCCGGTGGTATATATAAAGAAGGAGGGGACCCCTTTTTCTGTAAAATGAAAGTGGTCGCTATTTGCTGCTTTGCCCCTTGGACTGATTCTTACCAGGTAATTATGGGCATTGTTAACCTGATTCAAAAGGTCAAATTCTTTAGGGTACTCCGTCGCATTCACTACCGTGATACCAGTTTCTCCCGTGCCAACCATATCCAGATTGATCAGGAATCGGATTTTGCTCAGATCGAGGAGTGGCTGCTCCGTGAAATGCTTCGAGCCTACTAGTCCGGCTTCTTCTGCTGAGAAACAGATAAATGCCATACTATAGGGCGCTGGATTGGCTGCGTAATATTTTGCCATGCTGAGTAAAAAGGATACGCCGCTGGCATTGTCGTTCGCCCCCGGGAAGTAAGTGCTGCTGCCCATGCCGCCCAGATGGTCGTAATGAGCGGTCAAGACTAGGAAAGAATCAGGCTGCAAGGTTCCTTTTACAATTCCGCAAAGGTTTACAGCTTTAAAATCAGGGACCAATTGGTTCTCAATATTTACATCAATGGTTTCCGGTTTTTTTGCCATCGGTTTAATGACTTCAATCCCCGTGTAATCGGCTACGTGTTTACTTACAGACCAGGTAAGCTTGTCTTTTAAAATCAGGACTATCCTATCTGTCGCTGAAATAAATACTGAACTGTCTTTTTGTATCAGTTTGCCGTGGGCGATTTTTCCGACGCTTTCGGGCATTACAATGAACTCTTTTCCGGGAACAAGTGCCTGTCCGTTTATTTTAAGCTCCATCTTGCCCGGAAAAGTATTTACAGGGAATGAGAAATGTTGCTTATATGTTTTGCCATCCATCGGACTTAATCCATAGCTTTCAAATTTTGCGTTGATATATTCGGCTGCTTTTTCCAGACCATTATTGGTATAACCTCTTCCCCACATAGTTTTGGAAGTGAGGGTATCGAGGATGGTTCTGGTTAGCTGGATGTCCTGCGACAAAGCCGCCAATGGGCTGAGCAGACATAGGATTACAAGGCACTTTTTCATATTAAAAGGTGTCGGTGGTAAGGTTCATTTGTTGTTTGTGTTAGGGTAAATATAAAGAAAGTATAAAACACATTTACAAATACCCTGTTATCCTATTACGAATTAAAATTATGGATGTACGTTCAAATGAGCCATTCTGGTTGGTTAAAAATGGAATAAAGCACTCTTATCCTTCTTTGAGGGAGAATCTGGATGCTGAGTTGTTAATTGTAGGTGGCGGTATAACCGGGGCATTAATGGCTCATGCTGCCGTTAAAAAAGGTTATAAAACGATATTGATTGATAAAAGAGAAATTGCGAACGGCAGTACTTCGGCAACAACTTCTATGCTGCAATATGAAATAGATATCCCGCTTTATAAGCTAAAACAATTGATCGGTGAACAGGGAGCGGTAGGTAGTTATTTGGCCTGTAAGGATGCAATATATAAACTGCAAAGCCTGGTCCATGAAATTAAATCAAGCAGCGGATTTGAGCGAAAGGATTCTGTTTATTTTGCAGGTAACCGTAAAGATGTAAAATGGTTGAAAATGGAATTTGAAGCTCGGGCAGCGGCGGGCCTTGAGGTAAGTTGGCTCGATAAGGAGCAGTTGATGGAATCATATGGTTTGATCGCCGAAGGAGGGATTTTATCTGTCGACGGTGCAAGTATTGATGCGTTTAGCTTTACTCATGATCTGCTTCATTTTAATGCCGGGAAAGGTTTAAAGGTATTTGATAAAACGGAGCTGTTAAAGGTGAAATACGAAAAGGAGAGCGTCAGAGCGTTTATGCATACCGGATCGGAGATCCATGCCAAAAAGATTATTTATTGTACGGGATATGAAACACAGCGCATGCTGCCGGATAAAATTGTGAACTTGAAAAGCACTTATGCCATGATTAGTGAGAAGGAAGATAAGCATGCAGCTATTTGTGAAAATACCTTATTTTGGAATACCGATGTTCCTTACCTGTATATGCGCACTACCGCAGAGGGACGTTTACTTGTTGGAGGGGAGGATGTGGAGTTTAGAAATCCCATAAAACGCGATCTGCTGTTGAATAAAAAAAAGGATAAGCTGGTAAAAACACTTAAGACGTATTTACCGAAGATTACCTTTATTGAAGACTTTTGCTGGTGCGGTACTTTTGGGGAAACAAAAGATGGCTTGCCTTATATTGGTACGCATCCAAAATTTCCGAACAGTTATTTTCTATTGGGCTTTGGGGGAAATGGAATTACCTTTTCCGTAACCGGAGCAGAGATGATCACCAATATGATGGAAGGACGCCCGGATCTTTTATCTCATTATTTCAGGTTTCAACGTTAAGTTAAATTGTATTTCATGGCAGACCAAGGTCTGCGTCTCTGGAATTTCTTAAATTAAGACCTGATTATTTAATGAAACCTTAACAATTGGCAGGGTCGCCAGCAGCTCAAAATGCCTATTTTTGGAAAAAAAAACGGATGCTAGAATAGTCGGCTAAAAATTCTTCCTTTTTGAGAGCCTTTTAAGGGCCTGTTTTAACTAAAAAATGTAAAAAAATAAAAAACGTATTGCACAACTCAATATTTATTTAAACCTTTGCGCCTCAACTCATTCAAATTATTATTATACACAGAAAATGATTAAGCACACAACACATAAACTTTCTATTGTCGAAGCAAAGAATATTGCTTCCAGAAGTTTGTTTATTGAACGTTTGCGACCCGTATTTTTTGTGACAACAAATCGGCAAAACTACACGCCGCGCATGTGAGTAAATCTCTGAGTGAAGGCTCAGCGCATTTCCAGAGGATTGCCTCTCAAAAAACAATTAACCAAAACATTTATATTTTTTCGTTATCTTATTAATGAATATAAACGATTTTATAGTGCAAGTTGCACTTCCTGAACATCGTGTCTTTGCAGAAGAAATCTGTGAAGAGATGGCCGAATCGGCTAAAGCACGAGGTACGGGTATCGCTAAGCGCTCTCCGGAGTACGTAGCAGGGAAAATGGCTGACGGTAAATCCGTAATTGCATTTCATAAAGATGGTTCATGGGCAGGATTCTGCTATATAGAAACCTGGACCCACGGACAGTTTGTAGCCAACTCTGGCCTTATCGTTAGTCCTAAATACCGCAAGGCAGGACTGGCGCACGCCATCAAAGAGAAGATCTTTGAGCTTTCAAGACAGAAATATCCTAAAGCTAAAATTTTCGGTTTAACAACAGGCCTTGCCGTAATGAAGATCAATTCTGATCTCGGTTATGAGCCCGTTACTTATTCGGAACTTACACAGGATGAAGAATTCTGGAAGGGCTGTCAGAGTTGCGTGAACTTCGACATTTTAAAAATGAAGGAGCGTAAAAACTGTATGTGTACCGCGATGTTGTATGATCCGGTGGAGCAAAAGCATGATGTAGCTAAGAAATTTGCAGAGGAGCTGCATAAGAAACCTAAATTGTATGAGCGCTTTATGCGCATCAAGCAAAGATTGGTGCTTAAAACAAAGCCACAAAAAAAGGGACTGAAATCCCTGTTTCTAATGTTTAGTGTTTTATTTAAATAGCTGTTATATTAAGATGAAGAAGAAAGTTGTTTTAGCTTTTAGCGGAGGTTTAGATACCTCATTTTGTTGTATTTACCTGGCTCAGGACCGTGGACTTGAAGTACATTCTGTAATTGTAAATACAGGTGGATTCTCCGAAGAAGAGTTACAGGAAATAGAAAAACGTGCTTATGCCCTTGGCGTAGCTTCTCATGCTGTAGTTGATGAAACTACAAACTATTATAACGGCTGTATTAAATACCTGGTGTTTGGTAATGTGTTAAAAAACGCAACTTATCCGCTTTCTGTTAGTGCAGAACGTGTAAGCCAGGCAACAGCGATAGCCAACTATGTAAAAAAGATTGGCGCCGACTATGTTGCTCATGGTAGCACAGGTGCCGGTAATGATCAGGTACGTTTTGATATGATCTTTAATATCATCATCCCTAACGTAGAAATCATTACACCAATCAGAGACTTAAAATTATCCCGCGAAGCGGAAATAGAATATTTAAATGCCCATGGGGTTGAATACAGTGCTGAGAAAGCAAGATATTCAATCAACAAAGGTTTATGGGGAACTTCAGTAGGTGGAAAAGAAACACTTACCTCTAATGAAACTTTACCGGAAGAAGCATGGCCTACTCAGGTGTCGCAAACTACACCACGTAAGTTGGAGCTGACTTTTGAAAAAGGTGAACTGGTAGGTATTGATGGAGAAACATTATCTCCTGTTGTTGCAATTCAGAAATTACAAGCCATTGCACAACCTTACGGTATTGGCAGAGACATTCATGTTGGTGATACCATTATTGGTATAAAAGGACGTGTAGGTTTCGAGGCTGCGGCGCCGATTGTAATCATCAAGGCACACCATACCCTTGAAAAACACACCTTAACCAAATGGCAGCTTTCATGGAAAGAGCAATTGTCTACTTTTTATGGCAACTGGTTACATGAGGGACAGTTTCATGATCCGATTATGCGCAACATTGAAGCGTTCTTAACTGACACACAAAAAGTAGTTAGTGGAAAAGTATTCGTTGAATTGTTACCATACCGTTTCAATATCATCGGCATCGAATCTGAACACGACTTAATGAGCAATAAGTTTGGTAGCTACGGTGAAATGAACAATGCATGGAGTGGTGAAGATGTAAAAGGATTCTCAAAGATTTTTGGCAACCAGGTAATGATCTGGCATAAAGTAAATGACCATGAAGATTAAAGCTGGTATAGTAGGTGGTGCTGGATATACAGGAGGCGAAATGCTCCGTATTCTGGTTAATCACGCATCTGTAGAAATTAAATTTGTACATAGCAACAGCAATGCAGGAAACCTGATTTCTGATGTGCATACAGATTTGTTCGGAGATACTGACCTGCGTTTTACAGATATGCTTTCTGACGATATTGATGTGTTGTTTTTATGTGTTGGACATGGAGATGCAAAGAAATTTCTGGAAGCGAATAAGATAGCAGAAGGAATTAAAATCATTGATTTAAGTCAGGATTTTAGGTTAGCTGCCAATGCGGGTAACAAATGGGTTTACGGTTTGCCGGAGCTTAACAGAGACAAGGTAAAACAAGCGAGCTATATTGCTAACCCAGGTTGTTTTGCTACCTGCATTCAATTGGGCTTGTTGCCATTAGCGGCTAAAGGTTTGTTGAAGAGTGAAGTACATATCAATGCTACTACCGGATCTACCGGAGCAGGGCAGGGCTTGTCTACCACTTCACATTTTAGCTGGCGCAACAATAACCTATCGGTTTATAAAGCTTTTGGTCATCAGCATCTGAACGAAATCGGAGAAAGCCTGAGCATGCTGAATCCTGATTTTGATCAAACGATAAGCTTTATCCCGCAACGTGGTGATTTTGCGAGAGGAATTCTGGCTGCAATGTACTTTGAAAGTGATTTGACAGCAGTGGAGGCGCAGGATATTTATGAAAATTATTACGCTGAGCATCCATATACCCACATAAGCAATAAGAACATTGATTTAAAACAAGTGGTAAATACCAATAAAGCACTTGTTCATGTAGAAAAGCATGGTAATAAGCTTTTTGTTGTGAGTATAATAGATAACTTGTTAAAAGGTGCAAGCGGACAGGCAGTTCAGAATATGAATTTAATGTTTGGATTGGAAGAGACTGAAGGGCTCCGGCTAAAGGCGGTAGCATTTTAAGTTAACCACGCTCTTCTGATCAATTAAATTATTCATTCAAAGCCTTAGCGTAAGCTAAGGCAAAACCTTCACGAACATGAACTTATTCGACGTATATCCATTAAATAATATAGAAATAGTAAAAGCATCCGGAAGTGCTGTCTGGGATGCCGATGGCCAGGAATATTTAGACTTGTATGGCGGTCATGCCGTAATTTCAATTGGCCATACACACCCACATTATGTAAAACGTTTAACCGATCAGCTTAATAAAGTTGGTTTTTACTCTAACTCGGTTCTGATTCCTTTACAGGCGCAGCTTGCCGAGAAATTGGGTCAGGTTTCAGGGAAAACAGATTTTCAGTTGTTCTTGTGTAACTCTGGTGCTGAAGCTAACGAGAACGCACTAAAGTTGGCTTCGTTTTACAATGGTAGAAAAAAGGTAATTGCTTTTAAAGGAGCTTTTCATGGCAGAACTTCTTTAGCTGTTGCTGCTACAGATAACCCTAAAATTGTTGCGCCGGTAAACGAAACCGATAACATTGTCTTTTTGCCACATAATGATGAGGCAGCTTTAGAAAATGCTTTTGCAGCTTATGGAAATGAAATTACTGCGGTAATTATCGAGGGCATACAAGGTGTAGGTGGTATTAAAGAGGCTTCAGTGAGCTTTCTGCAAAAGATCCGTTCACTTTGTGATCAGTATAATGCGGTTTATATCGCTGATAGTGTGCAGTGCGGTTATGGTAGAACGGGTCAGTTTTACTCGCACGACTATGCCGGCGTTGACGCCGATGTGTATACGATGGCTAAAGGTATGGGCAATGGTTTCCCGGTAGCAGGAATCTCTATTGCACCTAAATTTAAGCCTTGGCATGGTATGTTAGGTACTACTTTTGGTGGTAACCACCTGGCTTGTGCAGCTGCATTGGCCGTGTTGGAAATTATCGAACAGGACAACCTGATGAAGAACGCCGAGGTGATCGGCACTTACCTGATTAATGAACTGAAACAAATAGAGGGGATAAATGAAGTACGTGGACGTGGTTTGATGATCGGGATAGACCTGCCTGAAGACAAGTCGACCGTAAAGAAAGACCTGCTATTTAAATATAAAATTTTTACCGGTGAGGCAAAGCCTAACGTAATCAGACTGTTGCCTGCATTAAATTTAACTAAGGATCAGGCAGATCAATTTTTAAATGATTTTAAAACCGCTTTAAAAGGATGAACCAGTTTACCTCAGTAAATGATGTGCAAGACATCAGCCAATTGGTTAATGATGCATTAGCACTTAAGCAAAGCCCTTATGCCCACCAGCACCTGGGTAAAAACAAAACGCTAGGTCTTGTTTTTTTAAATCCAAGTTTGCGTACACGTTTAAGCACTCAGAAGGCAGCCCTTAACTTAGGGATGAATGTGATGGTGATGAACATGGACAAAGAAGGTTGGGCTTTGGAAACACAGGATGGCATAGTGATGAACGGCACAACTGTAGAACACATTCGTGAAGCGGCAGCAGTGATGGGTCAATATTGTGATATTCTGGGCTTGCGCTCTTTTCCAAAGCTGATTAGCAGAGAAGAGGATTATAACGAGGATTTTTTTAACAAATTCATCAAGTTTTGCAAGGTACCTGTCGTGAGTTTAGAGAGTGCTACGCGTCATCCGCTGCAAAGTTTAGCTGACCTGGTTACCATCAAAGAAACCTGGAAAGGGGCAACTAAACCTAAAGTTGTTTTGGCTTGGGCACCGCATATTAAAGCCTTGCCGCAAGCGGTACCCAATTCATTTGCCGAATGGATGTGTAAAGCACAGGAGGAGGGAATGCTTGATTTTACCATAGCTCAACCTGCGGGGTATGAACTAAGTGAAGATTTTACTCCTGGAGCAAATATTACGCATAACCTCGATGAGGCTTTGGCCGGAGCGGATTATATTTATGTGAAAAACTGGTCGAGCTATAAAGAATATGGGAAAGTACTCCCTTATCCTGAAGGCTGGATGCTGAATAATGATAAATTAAAGGAAACCAACAATGCTAAAGTGATGCATTGTTTGCCGGTTCGCCGGGATCTGGAACTTTCTTCGGAAATTCTGGACGGTCCTAATTCGCTGGTTATACACGAAGCCGGAAACCGCTTATGGGCAGCGCAGGCCGTGTTAAAGCAAATGTTAGAAGCGTTAAAATAAAACAAATTAGATCCCAATGAAAAAACTCAGTGTAATTAAAATCGGTGGTAATGTAATTGACAACTCAGAAAAGCTGCATCAGTTTTTACTGGATTTTACAGCGTTGCCTGGAGATAAGATTTTAATTCATGGTGGTGGAAAGATAGCTACAGAACTGGGCGTAACCCTTGGGGTTGAAGCTAAAATGGTTGAAGGCAGACGCATCACCGATATCGAAACCCTTAGGGTTGTAACGATGGTGTATGCCGGACTGATCAACAAAAATATGGTTGCGCAGTTGCAGGCAAAAGGTTGCAACGCAATCGGACTTACAGGTGCGGATGGAAATTTAATAAAAGCGGTAAAGCGCCCGGTTAAGGATATTGATTATGGATATGTGGGCGATCTGGATGCTTCATCAGTTTCTACTGAAACGCTGAGTAGTTTGCTGAATGCAGGGCTGGTACCTGTGTTTTGTGCCATTACACATGACGGGGATGCACAACTTTTAAATACCAATGCCGATACAATTGCTGCTGCGGTGGCAGTGGCCATGTCGTCATTATATGAAACTTCGTTGATTTATTGCTTCGAAAAGCGCGGTGTATTAAGGGATGTAGACGATGAGAACTCATTGGTTACAGAGATCAGGATGGAGCAATTTGACGCACTAAAAGAAGAAGGAGTGGTTTCGGGAGGAATGATCCCCAAACTGCATAATGCTTTTGAAGCCATTAAAAGTGGCGTTTCAGCCGTATACATTGGTAAGGCTGATGAACTGCCACAAATTAATGGAAGTAATTTTGGAACCAGATTAATCAAGTAAACTATGAACAAGTTTAAAGGCAAAATAGCCATTTTGGGAAGTGGAAACATTGGTGTTTCTTTAGCCAAAGGCTTAGTTAAATCGAATTATGCCACAGCAGATCAGATCACTTTAACAAGACGTAATATTTCGGGACTGACCGCATTGGCCAAAGAGGGCTTTGTGGTTAGCGATGATAATGCTGCTGCGGTTGCAGCTGCTGACATTGTTGTTTTAGCGGTATTGCCGCAGCAATTGAACAACCTGCTTTCGCAAATTTTACCGGCTGTTGATCCCCAAAAACAGGTGTTTATTTCTGTTGCTTCGGGAGTGAGCTGTATTGATATTAGAAACAAAATTGGCGAAACGGTACAGGTAATCCGTGCTATGCCAAATACAGCAATAGCCATTGGGCAATCGATGACTTGCGTGGCTACGGATAATGCAACTGCCGAAAATGTAGCTGAAGTAACCAGAATGTTCGAAACGGTGGGTGCTGTAGTTAAAATAAACGAAGACCTGATGACCTCAGCCACGGCGCTTTGTGCTTGTGGTATCGCCTTCTTTTTGAGAGCGATCAGAGCCGCATCACAAGGTGGGGTAGAAATCGGTTTCCACGCGGATGAGGCATTGAAAATGGCGGTGCAGACTGCTAAAGGGGCTGCCGATTTGCTGTTGCAGATGCAATCGCATCCTGAGCAGGAAATTGATAAGGTGACTTCGCCTAAAGGCTGTACGATTGCCGGATTGAACGAAATGGAGCATCATGGCTTCAGTTCTTCGTTAATAAAAGGAATTAAACTTTCGGCAGCGAAAGCCGGAGCTCTTTATACAAAAGAATAAATATGATGATTGCAAAACTGCAGGAAGATAGTTTAGGGTTGTTGAAACAATTGATCAGCATTCAATCCTTCAGTAAGGAAGAAGATCAGACAGCTGATGCAATTGAGGCGTTTTTGCAGGAGCGAAATATACAAACAAACCGGAAGCTGAATAATGTATGGGCCTACAACAAGCATTTCGATGCGGCTAAGCCAACATTGCTCTTAAATTCACATCATGATACGGTAAAGCCAAGTACGGGCTATACACGCGATCCTTACGCGGCTTCAGTTGAAGAGGGTAAATTGTATGGCTTAGGTAGTAATGATGCGGGAGGATGTCTCGTTTCGCTTATAGCGACCTTTTTGTATTATCATGATCAGGAGGATTTGAGCTATAACATTTGTCTGGCCGCTACAGCTGAAGAAGAGATCTCTGGTACGCATGGTCTGGAGTATGTACTTCCTGATTTGGGAGAACTGGAGTTTGCGATCGTTGGTGAACCTACTTTAATGAATCTGGCCATCGCCGAACGTGGACTTTTGGTATTGGATTGCACAGTGCATGGAAAAGCCGGTCACGCTGCCCGGGAGGAAGGCGACAATGCGATTTATAAAGCCCTGAAGGATATAGATTGGTTTCGTAGCTACCGCTTCTCTAAGGTGTCAGAAATGTTTGGCCCCCTAAAGATGTCAGTTACGATTATCAATGCAGGATCTCAGCACAATGTAGTGCCGGCAACCTGTACTTTCACCGTTGATGTGCGGGTAACGGATGCTTATACGAATGAGGAGGTGTTAAAGATCATCAGAACAAATGTAGATTGTGATGTGAAGCCCCGCTCGGTAAGGTTAAAACCTTCATCTATCGATAAAGAGCATCCAATTGTACAAGCTGGACTTTCTTTAGGCAGGACAACTTATGGCTCCCCTACAACCTCCGATCAGGCTTTGCTGAGTATTCCTTCCGTAAAGGTGGGGCCCGGCGATTCAGCCCGCTCGCATATGGCCGATGAATACATTTATATCGAAGAAATTGAAAAAGGTATTGACCTTTATATAAAAATGCTCAACTCCGTTGTTAACGGAAAATAGAACCACAACAAAAGACATGAAGATCTGGCAAAAAAATATTGATGTAAATAAAGATATTGAAACTTTTACGGTAGGTAAAGACAGGGAACTCGATTTACAAATGGCCGCTTTTGATGTTTTAGGCTCACTTGCACATGTAGAAATGCTGGAAAGCATCGGTCTGCTTACTGCCGATGAGCTCGCCCAGATTCAAAAGGAACTTAAAAATATCTATGCGGAAATAGCAGACGGAAAGTTTGTTATTGAAGATACTGTTGAAGATGTACACTCGCAGGTAGAGTGGCTGCTGACCCAAAGAATAGGGGAGGCAGGGAAAAAAATACATAGCGGACGTTCACGTAACGATCAGGTTTTGGTTGATCTGAAACTGTATTTCAGAAGTTGCATTGAAGAAATGGTTGGCAATACCAACGTGTTGTTTGAACAACTGATTGCTTTAAGCAATATGCATGCAGCTAAATTGTTACCGGGTTATACGCATTTGCAAATCGCCATGCCTTCCTCATTTGGATTGTGGTTTGGGGCTTATGCAGAAAGCCTGGTTGATGATATGGAACTGATGCTTGCTGCCTGGAAGATTTGCAACAAAAACCCATTGGGTTCTGCTGCGGGCTATGGTTCATCATTCCCTTTAAACAGGACAATGACAACACAGCTGCTGGGCTTTGAACGCCTAAATTATAATGTGGTATATGCCCAGATGGGTAGGGGCAAAACAGAAAGGATATTAGCGCAGGCGATGTCTTCGGTTGCAGCTTCCCTGGCAAAAATGGCCATGGATGTTTGCCTGTTTATCAATCAGAATTTCGGATTTATCAGCTTCCCTGATGAGCTGACAACCGGATCAAGCATTATGCCGCATAAAAAGAATCCGGATGTATTTGAACTGATCCGTTCGCGTTGCAATAAAATACAGGCTTTGCCAAACGAAATTGCCATGATGATCACGAATCTGCCTTCAGGCTATCACCGCGATCTGCAGCTGTTAAAAGAAAACCTTTTCCCTGCAATCACTTCTTTAAATGAGTGTTTGGAGATGACCACTTTTATGTTGCAGAACATTAGCGTTAAAGACAATATTCTTGAGGATAAAAAGTATGCTTACCTGTTTAGTGTTGAAGTAGTGAATGAACTGGCATTAAATGGCACCCCTTTCAGGGAAGCTTATAAAATAGTTGGTGAATCTATAGATAACGGAACTTTTGCTCCTGGAAAGGCTGTAAACCATACCCACGAAGGAAGTATCGGGAACCTGTGCAATAATGAAATTGAAGTGATGATGGAAGAAATATTGTCGCAGTTTAAATTTGAAAAGACACATAGCGCGATTGCAGCTTTGCTGGCTTAGGAAATGCACCTTATAAACAAAAAGGGCTTGTATCCATGTGATACAAGCCCTTTTTGTTTGATTCGTTATTCAGGGGGTTATTTAAACTCTGATGTTTTGTGGAACTCGATATCCGGATAATCCCTCATCGTCATATTGATCATAAACTCATTGTCTGCAAGATAAACTGGGTTGCCGTCTTTATCCGCCCCGATATGCGCTTGCTTCCTTTTCAGGAATTCTGCCATCTTTGTCTTGTCTTTTGAAGTTACCCAGTTGGAGCGCGTGTAGCTCAGCATCCTGAATGCCGCTTTAGCACCGTACTCATGCTCCAGACGGAAGGCAATTACCTCAAATTGAAGTTCACCTACAGCACCAACCACCTTACGATTTCCGGGCTGCATGATAAACAATTGTGCTACACCTTCTTCGGTAAGCTGTTGTATGCCCTTCTCCAGCTGTTTTGTTTTTAATGGGTCTCTGTTCTCTAATTCCTTAAATATCTCAGGAGAGAAGCTAGGAATGCCTTTAAATTGAAGTTTTTCTCCTTCTGTAAGCGTGTCGCCGATTTTAAAGTTTCCACTGTCATACAAACCTACAACATCTCCAGGCCATGCCTCTTCAACAATGCTTTTTTCATTGGCCATGAAATCCATTGGGTTGGAGAATTTCAGTTTCTTGTCCTGACGGGTATGATAATAAAATTTATTACGCTCAAATTTACCTGAACAAACCCGCATAAAGGCAATTCTGTCGCGGTGTTTAGGATCAAGGTTGGCATGGATTTTAAATACAAAACCAGAGAAGTTCTTCTCTTCTGCAGCAACCTCGCGTTGCTCTGCCTCACGGCCTTTCGGACTTGGGGCGATATTGATGAAAGTATCCAGCAACTCCTTGATACCAAAGTTATTGATGGCACTACCAAAGAACACTGGGGCCAGTAAGCCCTCAATATACATGCTCTTATCCAGGTCACCATAAACCCCGTGTACCAGTTCCAGGTCGCCTTTTAAGCCATCAAGCTCCTTAGGTTTTAAGAACTTGTTCAGGTTCTCATCGTTCAGGTCGTTCACCTCAATTACCGGCGCACTGATTTTTGCTTTGTCAGGTTCAAACAGGTTTAAGTGTTTGTTATAAATGCTGTAAACTCCTTTAAATGTATGTCCTTGTCCAATTGGCCAGGATAAAGGGCAAAGGCTGATGTTTAATTTACTTTCTATTTCATCAAGCAAATCGAATGCATCCTTACCCTCACGGTCCATTTTATTGATGAAAATGATTACCGGAGTATTACGCATCCTACATACGGACATTAGTTTTTCCGTCTGTTCCTCCACACCTTTCACGCAATCCACAACCAGGATAACACTATCCACGGCAGATAAAGTACGGTAGGTATCTTCTGCGAAATCTTTGTGACCAGGTGTATCCAGGATATTGATACGCTTGCCACTATATTCAAATCCCATTACAGAAGTAGCCACAGAGATTCCACGCTGTTTCTCTATTTCCATAAAATCGGAAGTGTTACTCTGATTGGCCTTGTTGCGTTTTACCGCTCCAGCCGTATTGATGGCGCCGCCAAAGAGTAGGAATTTCTCCGTTAAGGTTGTTTTACCTGCATCGGGGTGACTAATGATGGCGAATGTTTTTCGTTTTTCTATTTCTGGGTGAATCATAAAGAATTAAGCCTGTGCGCTTGACGCGGCTGCAAAGATAATTATAATATATAAAAGAAAAACCGACGATTATATTCATCGGTTTTTCCAGAATTAGCTTGGTTGGTTAACCTCTTCCACCACGGCCTTGTCTTTCTTGAGATCTTTCTCCACCACGTTCTCCACCACCACGCTCTTCGCGTTGGCTACCGCCTCTGTTTTCATTGCTTCTTGAAGGCGGCGGACTTTGTTGAGTACGCTCAGGCCTTTGTTGTTGCTGTTGCGGTGCCGGTCTGCTTTCCTGACGTTGGGGTTGCTCTTGCCTTTGTTGTTGACGAGGAGTTTCAGCCCTTTGTTGTTGCGGCTCACGCACAGGTCTTTCCTGACGTTGTGGCATTTCCTGTCTTTGCGGACGTTGTGCTTCAGGTCTTTGTTGCTGCTGTTGCGCTGGACGTTCTGCAGGTTGTTGAGGAACCGGCTGCACTTGCTGCGGCCTTTGTGTTGGGTTCTCTCTGGTTGGCCTTACTCTTTCAGACCTTTCCGACTGATTTGATCCTGTACTTCGAGGATTCTCAGTTCTTGAAGGTCTTGAATTGTTATCGTAAACAGGCCTTCCTTCTCTTGTAGAAGGTGTTGTTACGCCTGTTCTGTTATTATCTCTCTGGGTCTCACCTCTGGAAGGACGATTTGTTGTTGAACCATCCTGAGCCGGATTACGACCTTCCCTTATGGCGGTGTGGCCTTCGCCTCTAATAGATCGTCTTGGCGCTGCTACGGCATTGTTACTTCCTCTCGACGGTCTTGGTGTGTAAATGTTTACACTGTTTCCATCGATCTGGGTTCTGCTCGGTCTGCCTGTATTATTTACATTATAAACCCTTACATCCTGTCTGGTTGCACGTCTGATATCGTCAGCTCTTGGACCGGTATAATAGGTTCTCCTGTTGCGCACATAAGTATTGTTAATGATGGTCGTGTTGTTGATGATGACCACATTTCTACGTGAATAGTATCTTGGAAAACTGTCGTAATAAATATTTCTCTGCGGAATAAATACCCACCACAGGTCAGGAATGTTGAAATTGATGTTGATGCTCACACTAGGTCCCATTGGTGCCCATCCATAGTAGCCACCACCAGTTCTCCAGCTTACCCATGCAGGTCCCCATACAGTATCAGGGATCCAAACCCATTCGTTATAACGGTTATAAACCCACCTTCCGTAATGGAAAGGAGCCCAGCCCCAGTCGTAATTAGATACCCAGGTGTTTCCATACTCGGTCATCACCCAGCGCCCGTTAGTGTAATAAGGTCTGAAATCTCCCTGTTCTACATCCGGTCGCCAAACGTACCCATACTGTGGATCCTGTATCCAGGTTCCATAAGGAGACAGCTCGTCATAGAAAGATTGTAAAGACACATCTTCCCCCTGGGCCATAACCTTTTGTGTTGTGCCGGTTAACAAGAGCAATAGCCCAAGTACAATAGCCGGTAATTTGATCATGTTCTTCATTTGTGTGTGTATTAATTTTACCTAACGTTTTTATTGTATCAATTTGAGGTCCAAAACACGCAAAAAGTTTAATGTCCTTACTAAAATATTACATTGTGATGTTGAGGCCAGATTTAATTAAATTGAGGAATTGTGCGCTTTACACCAAATAATTCTCTTATTTTGTATGTTAAATCCTAATTACGAATGACAAAAGGTACATTATTTCTTATCCCTGTTCCTCTCGCAGAAAATGCTGCTCAAAAATCTTATACGGCTTTTTTAGGGGAGACCATCAACGCTTTAAGCACTTATATTGTTGAGAATGAGAAGACAGCGCGTAAGTTTTTAAAAGAGGCCGGAATAAAAACTCCGCAAAGTGATTTGGTAATCCATGATTACGGAAAACACAAGCGTAACGACTCCATGGTGCCTTATTTTAAGGAATTGATGACGGGAAAAGATGTGGGACTGATGAGTGAGGCAGGATGCCCAGGAGTGGCTGATCCGGGAGCTGATGTGATTCTGGAAGCACACAAACGTGGAATAAAGGTAGTGCCACTGGTAGGACCAAGTTCTATTTTGCTGGCTTTAATGGCCTCAGGCTTTAACGGACAGAGCTTCACTTTTAACGGTTACCTGCCAATTGATAAGGTAGAAAGAGGCAAACGGATTAAGGAGTTGGAGCAATTGGCGCAGACTAAAAAGCAAACCCAGATATTCATCGAGACACCTTTCCGTAATAACCACCTTTTTGAGGATATCCTTAAAAATGCTGCGGCCCAAACTTTACTTTGCGTAGCCAGTAACCTAACCGCAGAAGATGAATTTGTGAAAACAATGTCAGTTGGTCAGTGGCGCCAGGAGCGGATAGATCTCCATAAAAAACCAACTATCTTTTTGATATACAGAACTTAACGATACATGTTCTTGCTGTCTATAAAAGAGAGCACATTGTCTGGAACAAAATACTGTACATTTTTACCTGCTGCAATTCCTTTGCGAATAAAGCTGGAAGAAATGTCCATCTGAGGAGTCTCAGTGATCTTAATTGAGGGGTGATTTGCCCATTCAGAGATGTCTATCCCAGGTCTGGGATAGACATAAATCTCATAGTTTTTTAAAATAACCTCGTAATTTTTCCACTTTTTGAAAGAGGCGAGGTTGTCTGCGCCCATGATTAGCGCAAACGCTTTACCCGGATATTTCTCCTGTAAATAAGCTAAAGTATCAATGGTATAGGAGGGCTGGGGCAGGTTAAATTCAATATCGCTGACTTTAATCTTGTCGGATGTCTCGGTCGCCAGTTTAGCCATTTCCAGCCTGTCGTACATGCTCGTCAGACTGTCTTTGTTCTTTAATGGATTGTGCGGCGAGACCACCAGCCATACTTCTTTGAGACCCGTAAAACTGGCCATGTAGTTGGCTATAATTAAATGACCAATGTGGATGGGGTTATATGAGCCAAAGAAGAGTCCTGTCATAATGGTTATTTCTTTAAAAAATCTCCTACTAATTTTTCAGCCTCAAGACAAGCTGTTTCTAAATCAAAGTTTTTAAGGATTACGTCGAATTTATCCGCGTAAGCCAGTTCTTTTTCCGCCTTAACAAAGCGTTCCTGAAGCTTTTCCGGACTGTCAGTCCCTCTGCCGGTTAAACGTTCTTTTAAGATCTCTAATGAAGGTGGCTGTACAAATATAGCTAAAGCATCGTCTTCATACTTACGTTTTAAACGCAAGCCTCCTTCAACATCAATGTCAAATATCACATGTTGATCGTTATCCCAGATGCGTTCAATTTCTGATCTTAAAGTACCATAAAAAGTACCGGTATAAACTTCTTCAAACTCAACGAATTCCTGATGAGCTATTTTGTGCAGAAAGTCTTCTTTGGAAATAAAATAATAGTCTTTTTCATTTTTTTCATCCCCACGTGATTCACGCGTAGTAGCGGAAATCGAAAAGCATAGCGATGGAAATTTCGTAAGTAAATGTTTAACGATAGTGGTTTTGCCTGCTCCAGACGGTGCAGAAAATATAATGAGTTTACCTTGTTTCATTGGTACTTACAAAACGTTTAATAATTGTTCTTTAATTTTTTCCAGTTCTTCTTTCATACCAACAACCAGTTGCTGGATTTGCGCATCATTAGCCTTAGCACCCATGGTATTGATTTCTCTGCCAATCTCCTGTGAGATAAAACCTAGTTTCTTTCCATTGGCATCTTTGCTTTTTAAAGTCTCATTAAAATAATCACAATGACTTCTTAAGCGTATTTTTTCTTCAGTAATATCTAATTTGTCGATATAATAGATCAATTCCTGCTCTAAACGGTTCTGATCAACATTGATTTTACCTACGTTTTCTTCTAAAAACTGGTTTAATCTAGTCTTGATCTGAGGAATTCTAAGCGGTTCCAATACTTCGATTTGTCCGAAAAAGCTAAGAATATTTTTAATCCTTAGTTCCAGATCAGCTTTTAAAACACTTCCTTCAGTTTCTCTGAACTGATTGAAATTAGCTAATGCCTTATTGAAAGTATCATTCAGGATTGCCCAATCATTTTCACTTACCTCATCATCAACATAGCTGATCACGTCTGGAAAGTTAAGTACCGCCTGTAATAGATTGCTTGAATTTGCACCTAAACTGATGTTGATCGCTTCCAGTTCTTTGTAATATTTACTTAGTAATGCAGCATTAATGGTGGCACCTTTTAAAGCTTCTTCACCACGTTCAATATTTATAGAAACGCCGACTTTTCCGCGTTCTATTTCTTTACTGCATACGTTGCGTAATAGTAATTCCTTATCTGAAAAGGCTTTAGGTAATTTTAGATTGAGCTCTAAAAATTTACTGTTCAGGGATTTAATCTCTACAGCAAATTTTACATTTTGATGATCTATAGAGGCCAGGCCATATCCTGTCATTGATTTTATCATGTGCAAAGATATAATTTATTGGCTTTTCAAACTCATTTAACTTTTTTTAACTAAGCTAATTGCTAAACAATGGTTAGTTTTACATCAATATCTGATCTGTGATGAAGTATAATCCACTAAATATTTTACTGTTTTGGGCATTTTTTCTAAGCTCCATCCCCACTGTCCTGGCTCAGGATTTTTTATTGGGTGGTGTTGTGTTTGAAAAGGGGACCTCAAATCGTATTGCCGGTTCGGAGGTTACCAATAAGCGGACAGGATATAGGGTTGCCAGTAATGATTTTGGCCTATTTCAAATTAAAGCGAGTGTTGGCGATACGCTGTTAGTGATTAAAAGAGATTTCTCTGATACCGAGGTAGTCGTTGCCAGCAATAAGGATATTTTGGTTTACCTGCAGGGTGGACGAATGCTGAAAGAAGTAAATATCAGCGGGCAAAGCAAAAAGCAGGAATTCGATGCAATGAAAAGAGAATATAGAAATAAGGGCTCTTTTTACCAGGGTAAACCGCCATTTCTTGCCTTTTTGTTTAAACCTTTAACGGCCGTTTATGAATTGATTGGCAGGACACCTAAGAACGCAAGGAGATTTGGACGTTTCTACGAGACTGAAATGCAGCAGAGCCTGATTGATGGTTTCTTTAATGAATTTTTAATACAGAACAATACCGATCTGAAAGGAGATCATCTCGAAAAATTTATGCTGGATTATAGACCTGAATATGGAAAAGCTAAAAAATGGACACAGTATGATGCCATTAAGCACATTAGAGATTCGTATAAAAAGTATACAGATACCCTGGGGAAAAATTAAGGAAGCTTAAATAGAAAGGGCTTCGCAGGTTTTTTCTGCAGCTAATTTCTCAGCGTTTTTCTTGTTGTAATCACGACCGATGCCGTAGCTTTCACCTTCAATAACCGCCTGAATGGTAAAAAGTTTAGTGCTTTCCCCAACCTCATTATCAATCATGTCAAAAGTAATGTCTTTTCCATGGCGCTGGCACCATTCAATCAGTTTACTTTTGAAATTGGTTTCAGTAAGCTCAAGGGTGTGGATGTCAACATAGGGCTTAACGATCCTTTTAAGTAAGAAATCTTTAGTGAAATTGTAGCCTTTATCGAGGTAAATGGCGCCAATTAGCGCTTCGAAAGCATCTCCAAGCATAGAATGATGCTTGGTTTGGATGTTTACAGCTTTTTGGTCGAATACAATCAGCTGATCAAATCCCATTTTGCGGGCAAGCTGATTCAAATTGGCCCGGTTTACAATTTTAGAACGCATTTCTGTAAGGAATCCTTCTTCTTTATAAGGATAACTTTTGAAAAGCAACTCTGCAATTACAGAACCCAATATCGCATCACCTAGAAACTCAAGACGTTCATTGCTGCTTCTGCTTCCATTTTTTAGAATCTTTGCCACAGACCTATGCCTGAATGCCATTTTATACAAAATGGCATTTCCAGGCACAAAGCCTAATATGTTTTTCAACTTTCTTATAAAGACCTTATCAGGCGAAAGATAAAGCTTATACAGATTAAATAATGGCATTAATTACTAAAAAATTAAAGGAAGCGACATCACGTAGCTTCCATATAAAGCGATCTATTCTTCGTACTTTTTGAAAATCACAGACGCATTATGACCACCAAAACCAAATGTATTGCTCTGAGCAGCACGGATGGTGCGTTTTTGCGCCTTGTTAAAAGTGAAATTTAATTTCGGATCACATTCAGGATCATCATTGAAGTGGTTAATTGTTGGTGGAACAATGTCGTTTTTCACTGCAAGAATTGCAGCAATAGCCTCAACTGCACCAGCAGCACCCAATAAGTGTCCTGTCATTGATTTTGTTGAACTGATGTTCAATTTGTATGCGTCTTCGCCATATAAGTCGACGATGGCTCTGCTTTCAGAGATGTCTCCCAATGGAGTGGATGTCCCATGAACATTGATGTAATCAATGTCTGCAGTCGTTAATCCGGCATCATTCAGGGCATTTGTCATCACCATTCTCGCTCCTAAACCTTGCGGATGTGGAGCTGTAATATGATTCGCATCAGCACTCATTCCTCCGCCAACTAACTCAGCATAGATCTTAGCACCACGTTTTTTAGCATGTTCAAGTTCTTCCAGAATGATCGTTCCGGCTCCTTCACCAGCAACAAAACCGTCGCGGTCTCTGTCAAATGGTCTGGAAGCTGTTTTCGGGTCGTCATTTCTGGTTGAAAGGGCATGCATGGCGTTAAATCCACCTATACCGGCTTCGTTGATGATGGCTTCAGAACCTCCGCTGATTACTACATCACACATATTCAGACGAATATAGTTGTAAGCATCGATCATAGCGTTTGTGGCTGAAGCACAGGCAGAAACTGTTGCGAAATTTGGTCCTCTTAATCCATATTTTATAGAAATATGGCCAGGAACAATGTCAATAATAACTTTCGGGATAAAGAACGGATTTATGCGTGGCGTACCATCACCTAAGAAGAAGTTCTTCATTTCTTCCTGAAACGTCTTAAATCCGCCAATACCAGAACCCCAGATTACACCAATACGATTGGTGTCCAGCTGTGAAAAATCGAAATTACCATCTTTTACAGCTTCCTCTGTGGAAACTAAAGCGTACTGGACAAATGGATCTAATTTACGGGCTTCTTTCTTGTCTAAATGATCTTCAGCGTTGAAATTTTTAAGCTCGCATGCAAATTTGGTCTTGAACTTTGACGTGTCAAAACTGGTAATAGGGCCAGCACCACTCACCCCATTGATCAAACCATCCCAGAACTCTGGGATGGTATTGCCAATTGGAGTGAGCGCACCTAGCCCTGTAACTACTACTCTTTTTAATTCCATTTATACGGATTATACGGAAACCGTATTTTTACTTAACGTTTTTCTCTAAGTAAGCAATTGCTTGACCAACTGTACCAATGGTTTCAGCTTGATCATCAGGAATTGCTACATTGAATTCTTTTTCAAACTCCATAATAAGTTCTACTGTATCTAAAGAATCCGCACCCAAGTCGTTAGTGAAAGAAGCTTCTGGTGTAACTTCGTTTTCATCCACACCTAATTTTTCAACGATAATAGCCTTAACTCTTGAAGCAATATCAGACATAATGTTATAATTTAATGGTTAAATAATTCAGTGCAAAGAAAAATAAATTCTTACACATTTCAAATGTTTTTATTTCAGTACCAATTTTAATGTTTTTATTTTGAACATCAATGCAAAATTTGAAGATCATTGTAAAATTAGTTTTATAATTTCGTATTTCCGTAAAATATTCTGTTTTGAACAAAACTTACTTAAAACTCTCCTTAGATCTCGATTTTGTTTTAATAGCGATTACAGCCTCTTTAAAGGATTATGTTCTGTGCCACAAGATTAATACCCTTCTAAATTTTGATTTCGAAAAGATTGATGACCACGAAGTTTACTTTAATATCGATGAAGAACCGTTGTCCTTTTCTAAATATTATTATTTTGTTGAGCAGGGAGAGATCGAATATTACGTCGTTAACAACCGAAATGCCGAAGGATTTTTAATTCCGGAGATGAATAAAGTTGATTTTTTTATGGTTATTCATCAATATATTGACAAAGAAGATTTGAACTATATTATTGGCGGACTTAACAAAATGCCTGATATTCAGGTTGCTGCGCAGATTGACCCTGCAAAATTAAGATCGAAAGAAAATTTGATAATGTAAATTTTATATGTGAAGGTGTACAAAATACACTATATTTGATTTACATAAAAAAGCAGATAACTTTAAAAAATCAGGCTGGCATCGGTTTTCTGTATATTGATAAACGCTCGTTTGTCGGTCTGTAATAAAAAAAATAACTCAATGAAACCATTTCATTCTAGAACAAAAATTGTTGCCACATTAGGCCCTGCTTCAGCTAAACCTGAAGTTTTATATAGTATGTTTAATGCCGGACTGGATGTTTGCCGTTTAAATTTTTCTCACGGTTCTCAGGCTGATCACCAGGAGGTTCTGGATACCATCCGCGCACTTAATGAAAAACACAATTATAACGTTGGTATACTTGCAGATTTGCAAGGTCCAAAGATTAGAATTGGTATGGTTAAGGACGGTGGAATTCAGTTGATTAACGGAGCCCAGACGGTGATCACTACCAAAGAATGTATCGGTAGCGAAGAGCGTATTTATATCACTTATGAAAGCTTTCCGAAAGACGTAAAAGCTGGCGAAATTATTTTGTTGGATGATGGTAAATTGCAAATGCGCGTGATTGAAACCAATCTTGTGGATGAAGTAATTTGTGAAATTGTTCATGGTGGTATCCTGACTTCAAGAAAAGGAGTGAACCTGCCAAATACAAAAGTTTCTATCCCATCTCTTACTCTCGAAGACCGTAAAAATCTTGAATTCGTTCTCGAAAACGATGTAGAATGGATCGGACTTTCTTTTGTACGTAATGCTGAAGATATTATTGAATTAAAAGACATCATTAAGCAAAGGGGTAAAACTGCACGTGTAATCGCTAAAATTGAAAAGCCTGAAGCTATTGCAAACATCGATGAGATTATTGCGGTTTCAGACGGTATCATGGTTGCCCGTGGAGATCTTGGAGTTGAAATGCCGATGGAAGAAGTTCCTTTGTTGCAAAAAATGATTGTTAAAAAATGCCGTGCAGCATCAAAACCGGTAATTATTGCTACTCAAATGCTGGAGAGTATGATCACTACGCCTAGGCCAACACGTGCTGAGGTGAATGACGTTGCCAACTCGGTACTTGATGGTGCTGATGCAGTGATGCTGAGTGGTGAGACATCAGTTGGTGAATTCCCGCTAATTGTTATCGAAACAATGCAGAAAATCATTCAGAACATTGAGGTGAACAATTATCCTTTCCATCCGGAAAAATTCCTTAAACCAAATTCTGAGAGTTTCCTAAGTGATGCAATTTGCGATTCAGCTTGTTTCTTATCGAAACAAACTAATGCTGTTGGTATCGTATCTATGACATTAAGTGGTTACACTGCTTTTGAAATATCAAGCAACAGGCCTAAAGCACTTACTTATATCTTCACCAGTAACAGATCTCTGCTAAATACATTGAGTCTTTTATGGGGTGTACAGGGCTTCTATTACGATAAGTTTGAAAGTACTGATGAAACTATTCAGGACGTGAATAACTTGCTTAAAAAGCTTAAAATGATCAAAAAGGGAGATGTTATCATTAACACTGCTGCAATTCCTATGGAAGCCAAAGGAAAAACCAACATGCTAAAGATTACGGTTATTGATTAATATTCCTTAGCATTCAAAAATTTTTCTACTTTTGCAATCCGCAAAAACGGAGAGTTGTCCGAGTGGTCGAAGGAGCACGCCTGGAAAGTGTGTATACCCCAAAAGGGTATCGAGAGTTCGAATCTCTCACTCTCCGCATAACGAAAATAGATCGTAAAATTGATAAAGCTGTTCGACTTCGAGCAGCTTTATTTGTTTAATAAAGCTCCAATCTGCCCAGGTATATACTATCAGATACCTGTTGTCTGTCATTACTGATAAAAGCAATATAAGTTTCTACAGCTGTAGTCCCATGGTCCCCGGATATACCTGTTGAAGTTGGATAAATTTGTAAAATATCCATTCCCGCCGTTCTTCTGGCTCCACCAACAACAAAATTCGCATGTTTAATATCAGGGAAATAGGCCATGAGTAAAACCTGATCCTCATTCCGTTTATAACATGTTTCCGGATCATTTTCCCATTTAAAAGTTAACGTGCGATCTGACAATTCGACCGATGGGCGAAGAGGAAGCGGTAAGTCGCCTTTACTCATAATTACCTTAGAAAAGTCAATCCAATAATCTGGATAATCGCCTTGTATTGCCAATTTTCTTAAATAGGAAGTCGCAGCGTTTTGTGGTATTCTGGTAGTCCCCTTTGTGTCGGGATGAAAGCTGAAACTTACAAAATTGTTAATTGGTTTCACGAATTGCATCGCCATCGAAAATTGTTTTCGTGAAATAAGTTGTTTTTCTGTAGCAGGTTTATGCGATGGATGTGGCAGTGCCCTTACTACAAATGTCCCACGCCTGATATACCCAATTAATGCGCCCACTTTTCCTATAAACGGCCCCAGAGGGCCAAACTTCATACGTCCCATAAATATTTGGTTTACAGTGACCTGACATTAGGATCACAACTTGAAGTTAAATAAGAAATATCAGTGAGTATAACCGGAAATGGTAATAAAGTTAGCTAAAAATAGAGTTTAATCTGATATAAGCAGTAGGAGACCAGTCCAATAGCAGTCGAATACCAGTACGATAGCAGGCTAATTTAATGTCCGTGTATTATACTTTTCGATACCCGGTGGTGGGTTTTTAATTGAAAAGCCTAACTAATGATCTGGACTAGTTAGGCTTTTTGTGAAATATTGTTCTGATGTTTTTAAACGGCCCTATCCCTTTATACACAAGTATAAAACAGCAGCCAATGCGCAGCCAATGATTGGTCCAACTACCGGAATCCAGGCATAGCCCCAGTTGTTACCACCTTTTCCGGCAACGGGTAATATGGCATGCATAATCCTCGGGCCAAGATCTCTGGCTGGATTAATAGCATAACCTGTGGTCCCGCCAAGAGATAAACCGATTACCCAAACCAGAAATGTTACCGGCAGGGCACCAATAGAGCCTAATCCGATAGGGTTTTTATCTACGCCCATTTCAGCGCCTGTAAAGTGAAAGATCACAAAGATCAGCACAAAGGTTCCAATGATCTCACTGATGAGGTTGGAGACTGTATTTGGAATGGCAGGCGCGGTGCAGAAGGTGGCATGTTTTGCCCCTTTGTCTTCCGTTCCGGCATAGAAGTCTTTGAACAACAACCAAACCAGGAAAGCCCCTAGCATGGCACCGATAAACTGTGCTGCAATATAGGTGGGTGCATCGACCCAGCTAAATTTTCCGGCTATGGCCAGGCCAATGGTTACTGCCGGGTTCAGGTGCGCGCCGCTATATGGGGCGGCAATAACCACCCCAACAAATACAGCAAGCGCCCAGGCAGTAGTGATCACTATCCAACCACCGCCATTCCCTTTGGTTCCTTTCAAAACCACGTTAGCAACAACTCCGTTGCCCAACAAAATCAAAAACATTGTGCCGAGAATTTCGGCTAAAAAAGGAGACATATAGGCTAAATTAAAATGTGTTTATAGGTTTAGTTAATCTTCTGCGGCTGCTTTTGCTGCCTTAACAGCTCTGTTCCAGCCTTTAATCCGTTCGGGAATGTTCTCTGCGGCACCAGCATTAAAGTTCTTGTCAATTTTCCATTGTCCGCTAATGTCGTCCATGCTGTCCCAGTAACCTACTGCAAGACCGGCGAGATATGCGGCTCCTAAAGCGGTTACTTCAGTTACTTTCGGACGAATTACAGTAGTATCCAGCAGGTCGGCCTGAAACTGCATCAGCATATCATTGGCTGTTGCGCCTCCATCTACCCTTAATTCTTTAATGCTAAGCCCAGAGTCGGCTTCCATAGCTTTTAATACCTCCATGGTTTGAAAAGCAATACTTTCTACAGCAGCCCTGGCCAGGTGTGATGCCGTTGTTCCCCTGGTAATGCCGGTTATCGTGCCCCTTGCGTCCTGATTCCAGTGCGGTGCGCCAAGTCCTGCAAATGCAGGAACCAGGTATACGCCTCCGGTATCCTTTACCTGGAGTGCCAGTTTCTCCACATCAGCTGATGTTTGAATGATACCCAGCCCATCTCTTAGCCATTGCACTACAGCTCCGCCTATAAAAATACTGCCCTCTAGTGCATATTGAACTTTACCGTTTATTTTCCAGGCTATGGTTGTGATGAGGTTGTTTTGCGAAGTAATAGGCTTATCGCCAATATTCATCAGCATAAAGCAGCCTGTTCCATAAGTGTTTTTCACCATACCCACCTGTGTACACATTTGTCCGAATAGCGCGGCCTGCTGGTCGCCTGCAATTCCTGCAATTGGAATTTTTGCAGCAAGCACATTGCCGGTTGTTTCCCCGTAAACCTCACTTGATGATTTAACTTCCGGGAGAATGCTTCTTGGAATATCAAAGAGATCCAGTAATTCCTGGTCCCAGTCAAGTGTGTGAATGTTGTATATCATTGTTCTTGATGCATTACTTACATCAGTAACATGTACTCTTCCATCAGTCAAATTCCAGATCAACCAGGAGTCGATCGTTCCAAAAGCGATTTCTCCTGCTGCCGCCTTTTCTCTTGCACCTTCTACATGATCAAGGATCCATTTTATTTTGGTCGCCGAAAAATAGGCATCTAAAATAAGTCCTGTTTTTTCCTGTATATTTTTGGCCAGACCTTTAGCTCTAAGTTCATCGCAATAACCAGAAGTGCGCCTGTCTTGCCATACAATAGCGTTGTACAGAGGCTCTCCGGTTTTCCTATCCCATAATACTGTAGTCTCACGCTGGTTGGTGATACCTATTGCCGCAATGTCGGTAGGGGTAAGTCCTGCTTTTACTATAGCTTCAGTGGCTACAGAAATTTGGCTGGTCCATATTTCACTGGCGTTATGTTCTACCCATCCTGGTTGAGGGTAAATCTGTTTAAACTCCTTTTGTGCGATGGATATAATACTTCCTTCCTTATTAAATACAATTGCCCTTGAACTTGTGGTTCCCTGATCAAAGGATAAAATAAATTTGCTCATAATTTATAATTGCAATGATGTGTAATAAAACGTAAGTATAAACAATCATTATCGAAAGTAAAAGATACCATGCGAAATTCTCTGGTTTTGAAATAAAAAAAGCGGGCTGTACCATTTTTATGATACAGCCCGCTTTTTTTGAAATTAAGTAAAGACTAGAATTTTACGCCTACACCCACTGAGAAAACCTGGTTTTTAAATTCAGGAGTCTCCCTTGATCCGTCCTCATTGTTTTTCTGGAAATCCAGTGCGTAACGGCCATGGATATCAAATTGGCTGTTGATGTCATATCTAAAACCAATTAGTCCACCAACCAAACTCTTTTTAAATCTGTCCGATTTGTCTTCGATGATTTCCTGCTCAGCTGTTCCTATACCATTTTCAAATTTGTTTTTTGTAGATAGTAAGAAAGATACTTGAGGACCAGCTACCAGGTTTAATCCACTACCACCAATATTAATACTGGCCAAAATTGGAAGGTCGATAAAACTTGTGGTCTGAGTGAAATCTCCGAATACTGTTTCTGCTTTGTAACCTTTGGTCGAGTAAAGTAACTCCGGAGTAAAGGCCAAACCTTTAATCAGGTTAATATCTAAAGTTACACCGGCGTTGAAACCAGGATTTACTTTTGTTTTAAAATCATTGTCTCCATTATCTTTAATGATGTTTGGAAGGTTTAAACCGCCTTTAATCCCCAATCTAATTGGGCTCTGTGCGTTGGCAGCACCAGCTGCAAATAGGCCTAAGGCCAAAATAATTATCTTTTTCATGTGTTATGTGTTTTGTTATACTACCATAGGAAAGAAATGTGCCAGTTTTGAATAAAAAGACAATTTTATATGTTAAAATCCCCTAAAATAGGTGTGCAGCTGGGGATTAGCCCGCATTAACTCGGGCTGACTGTTCGGTTGATGTTAAGCGTATGGATTGTCCAATTGTATCAAATTTGATACAATTGGACAATCCATACTAACAGGAGGGGAATCTGGCTGTGCCAATTATCTGCGGGATTCCTTTTAAATCCATTAAATGGATTTTTGCTTAACTTTGACGTTTAACCAATTGTTATACAAATGAATGTAAAGCGTTTTTTTATAGTCAGTTTACTTTTATCAGCAACTTTATTTAGTGCTCAGGCACAGCAGAAAACCTATTTGCAAACATTGGCAGAGCCAAATGCATGGGTAGATTCAGTCTTTAAACGTTTAAGTAAACGTCAGAAAATTGCGCAATTGTTTTTTGTAAGAGCACACACCAATTTTGGTAAGACCTTCGAAGATTCGATAGGAAAAGTAATCAGAAAAGAGCGTGTTGGTGGTTTGGTGTTTTTCCAGGGCGGGCCAGGCCGACAAGCCATATTAACCAATCAGTACCAGTCGTTAGCCCGTGTACCCTTATTGATTACCTCTGACGGGGAATGGGGACTTGGAATGCGTTTGGATAGCACGATTTCTTATCCTTATCAAATGGCATTAGGAGCAGTTCAAAATAAGGATCTCCTTTATAAAATGGGGCTTGAAGTGGCAAAGGATTACCGACGGATTGGGATGCATATGAACCTGGCTCCAGATGTGGATGTAAATAACAATCCTAAAAACCCGGTCATCAATTTCCGCTCTTTTGGCGAAAATAAGTACAATGTAGCAACTAAAGCTGCTGCTTATATGAAAGGTATGCAGGATGGTGGACTATTGGTGAGTATTAAACACTTCCCCGGCCATGGCGATACGGACGTAGATTCGCATTATGATTTGCCGCAGTTAAAATTCACAAAGGAACGTTTGGATAGTTTAGAACTTTATCCTTTCAGAGAATTGATTAAAGACGGTGCAGCAGGAGTAATGATTGCACACATGAATATTCCATCCTTGGATAACACCCCAAATATGCCGTCTACTTTATCAAAACCTATAGTTACGGGTTTGTTGAAAGAGCAACTTGGCTTTAAAGGTATCGTGATTTCGGATGCTATGGGTATGAACGGCGTGGTGAAGAATTTTAAAAATGGGGAGGCGGATGTCATGGGCGTCATAGCCGGTAACGATATTATAGAATTATCAGAGAATAGCGCCAGGGCAATAAAGTTGGTGCGTAAGGCTGTTCGCCAGGGAAGACTTAGCATGGATCAGGTTAATGAAAGTGTGCGGAAAATCCTTACGGCTAAATATTGGGCAGGTTTAAATGTTAAAGCTCCGATTGATGAAAATAATGTTCTTGGAGGGGTGAACCGACCGGAAAGTCAGGCTTTGTTACAGCAACTATCCGAAGCTTCTATGACTTTATTAAGAGGCAAGGAGAACATCCAGCAGCTGAGTGCAGAGAAGCGGACGGTAATCATCAGTATAGGTACACCAGAGGTGACTACCTTTCAGCGCGAACTGGGCGCTTATTATAAAAACGCGGTTTTCTATACCCTTGATAAGAATGCCAGCGCTAATGCAATTGCAAAGGTGTTAAGAGATCTGAAAGCATTCGATCAGCTTATTATAGGTATTCATGACACTCGCTCACGTCCAGGTAATGGAATGGTTTTAAGTGCTGATCTGAAACAGTTCATCAAGGATATGTCTTTAAGTAATGCCGTTTTTGCCTTATTTGCTAATCCTTATAATCTGGCTTCATTGCCGGGTCTGGAGCAAAGTAAAGGCCTGGTAGTGGCCTATCAGAAAGAGGCCTTTATGCAGAAGGCAGCTGCGGCTGTAATTAAGAAGCAAGTGATTGCTACAGGGAAACTACCAGTTACGGTAAACAGTTTCTTTAAATACGGTGAAGGATATTAATAGGACGTTTTGCAGTTTTTAGATATTCATACACACCAGGAAGGAACAGACCCGGAAGTCAGGAGTATTTTAAGTCTTTCGCTTACCGGCATGCAAACCGCATTGCCGGAGGATAGGGATATTTCTGTAGGTCTGCACCCATGGTTTGCAACAATGGATCATCTGGAAGCAGATTATATAAGGCTTGTTGAGGCCGCAAAAAAGACTCAGGTAAAATTGATTGGAGAATGTGGACTGGATCGCCTGAAAGGGGAAAGCCTGGAAAATCAGCTGATTGTTTTGAAAAAACAGCTGACGCTGGCGGTCGACATTCATAAACCGGTGATTTTGCATTGTGTGCGCTGCTTTGATGAGTTGATCGCGCTAAAAAAAGAAATAAAACCCACTGTGCCGCTTATCATTCATGGGTATAATAAAAACGAACAACTGGGGCGTCAACTGCTTTTTAATGGGTTTTATCTTTCATTTGGTAAAGCTATTCTGAATGCAGAGTCCGGTGCTGCAATCCTGCTTAAGGAGGCAGAGGTTTTCTTCCTTGAGACCGATGATGCTCATTGTGATATCAGGGAAATCTATCAGGCGGCAGCAAATTTAAAAAAATGTACCATTGAGGAGGTGAAAGCGCTTATTTTTGCCAGTTGGGAAAAGATAAAGCTTATTTAATATGTCAGATTTAAACTGGTTATCGCGCTCTGCACTATTAGTGGGGGATGAAGGGATTAATATTTTGCAGCAAAAGCACGTGCTGGTAGTGGGACTTGGTGGTGTCGGTTCTTTTGCAGCGGAGTTTATTTGCCGTTCCGGTGTGGGTGAGATGACCATTGTAGATGGCGATGTTGTTGACCCGAGTAATCGGAATCGGCAACTACCGGCTTTGTCTACCAATCACGGCCAAAGTAAGGCCGATATTATGCAGGAGCGCTTATTAGCGATCAATCCGGATCTTAAACTTCATGTTGTGAGGGACTTTTTAACCCCTCAGAAATGCAGGGAATTGATGGAGCAGCCTTTTGACTACGTGATGGATTGTATTGATAGTCTTACACCCAAGGTTATCTTATTGGCTAAAGCCCTGGAAAAAAATGTCCCAATTGTAAGTTCAATGGGTGCTGGAGGTAGGATGGATCCTACTCAGGTGAGGGTGACCTGGCTACCGGATACTTACCAATGTGTTTTTGCACAGTACGTACGAAAACGGTTAAAAAGACATGAAAATTATAACCAGATCAAAGCTGTATTTTCTACTGAGGAGACTTCGAAGGACGCGCTGCTGATGACGGATGGCAGTAATTTTAAACGGTCTGCCTATGGCACAATATCTTACCTGCCTGCAGCCTTTGGTGGCGTTTGCGCTTCAGTAGCTATCAGAGATATGTTAGGCCATACCATTACCATGGCCGAAAGACCTCCGAGAATAGCTGCAAAGAAGAAAAAGAAACCCTGATTTACAGGGCTCTATTTGTTGTTTTCCGGTTTAATGGCATCGGCTGTCCAGCCCTTTAAAAACTCCATTACCTTTTTAACACTATGACCTTTCCCTTCTTCCAGGTAGGCTGAGTTTTGGATGTGGATTACCTTTCCATTTCCGTCAAGGATAACAAATACAGGGAAACCAAAACGGCCAGGATAACCCAAACGGGCCATTGTTTCAGTATTTTTATTGTCCTGACTATAGTTCACCAATACGGTTTCGTAATTGTTGTTTAGGTAATCTTTCAGTTCAGGGGTAGCATCAACCATCTTGTGAAATAGAATACACCAGCTGCACCAGTTGCCTCCAACTTGTATAAACACATGCTTGCCGGCTTTTTTGGCTTTTGCAACGGCAGCATCGATATCCGCCTTTGCATTGGCTTTGGGATTGTAAATCGTTACAGGTTCCTTTTTTGCAGGTTGGTTGTTTTGTGCAACGGCCGATACAGATATGGCGATAAAAGCGAATAATACTAACGCAAGTTTTCTCATTTTTTTGAATTTATATACAATTTTAAGTATTTATCAGTTATGTATGGTAATGTATTTTCAGGATAAGCATTGACCCCGATGATTATTTTGTCTGCCGATATTATAAAATATTAATAGCTTTACCTAATGCCTCAACAGCCTTTAAAAATATTACAAGCCTCTGCCGGATCGGGCAAAACATTCAGTTTAACAGCACATTATTTAACACTGTTGGTGTCGGGTGAAACGAAGTATAGGGAGATTCTTGCTGTAACTTTTACCAATAAGGCGACTGAAGAGATGAAAAGCCGGATCATGGAAGTGTTGAAAGGCTTTGCTGAGGGCGACCCCTCGAAAAAAATTAACGATTACAGGACGCTGGTTTTAAAAGCACATCCCGATATGGATGCGGTTGCTTTAAAACTGAGATCTGATAAAATATACCGTAAGATTCTGCATGATTATGGTCGTTTCTCTGTAAGCACTATAGACGGTTTTGTGCAAAAGGTAATCAGAGGCTTTGCTTTTGAGCTTGGTCTTGATGCTGGTTATGGCCTGGAGATGAACTACGATAAGGTGAAGAATGAACTGGCCAATCGCCTGGATAAAGCCCTGGATAAAAATCCTGTTTTATTGCAATGGATTATCGACCTGGCCTTAGACCGCATCAACAATAACCTGAGTTGGAATTACCGTCGGGAGTTGATCGATCTGACGAACGAGATCTTTAAAGAACGTTATCAGCCCTTTGAAAACGCGATTAAGCAGTTGGGAGAGGTGTCTGATCTGGATACCCTTTTCAAGGATTACAATAAAGTTACCCGCCTGGGGATAGAAACTTTTGAAAATACCGTCAAGGAACTGGCAGAACAGGCGCAACAGATTTTTGAAGTGGAGGGAATTGATGTTTCCAGTTTAAAGGGGAAATCTCGTTCGCCATTACACAATCTTTCCAAAATAGTTGCCGGAGACTTAACCAAAATAAGCAGTTTGGATAAATTGATAGACCAGCCGGAAGAGTGGTTTCAAAAAGGACAGGAGAGCAGTTCCTATGGAGAATTAAATCCGCTCTTATCAAAATTATACCATACTTATCAGGAGGGCTTAGCCGGTTATTTGCTGGCTCAGGCATTCAATAAGAATTTATATTACCTGCGTTTAATGCAGGAAATGGCTGTTTTGCTGAAAGATTACAGAGATGAAAGTCCGAATTTGCTGATCAGCGATGCGCAAACGCTATTAAAAGGGATAACTGATGATGCGGATGATAATCCATCCTTCATTTGGGAGAAGATGGGCAACCGATACCGTAATTTCCTGTTTGATGAGTTTCAGGATACTTCGGCCAATCAATGGGATAGTTTCAAATCACTGCTTACCAACGCTATGGCCTCGCCTAGTGGAAAACTGATTGATCACCTGATTGTTGGCGATACGAAGCAATCGATTTACCGTTGGCGTAATGGCGACTGGAACATTCTACATCAGCAGGCAAAGCTGGATGTTAAGGTTGAAAATGTACTAGAGGATAGTTTGGAAGAGAATTACCGGAGCACGCTAAACATCATTCAGTTTAATAACTACTTATTTAAGCAGTTGCCGCAATTGATGCAGACCAACCTGAACGGGACCATTGCAGAGCAGGATGTAGCAGAAGTATTGAATTGGTGGCGGGGACGTGGCTTCGATCACATTGTAGCCGATGTTTATGCTGAAGCCGAACAGAAAACGACTCCGTTTACACTAGAGGGAGGAACGATCAACTTTAACGTGTTAAAGGAAGATCTGGAAGGGCATGCTTTGACAAAAACTACTTTCAGGGATTTGGCTTTAGCTAAAATGATGGAAGAGTTGGAGGTACTGATCAATGTGAGAAAATACAAGCTGAAAGATATTTGCGTATTGGTGCGTTCTAATTCGGAAGCTGTTGCTGCGGTAGAGGCCTTGATGAACCAGGGGATCGATGTGATTTCGGGTGAAGCATTATTGTTGAACAACAACAGCGCTGTAAAACTGATCATCAATACCTTGCAGGTGATGGCGGGGCTCTCAGAGAATACGGCTTTGTATAAAGCAAACTGCATCAGTTTGTATGCCGGATTGCAAGGAAAGCCTGTTGAGCCACACCATTATTTTTCGTTGAAATTTAAGAACCTTACGCAGATGGCCGATTTGCTGCCTGCAGGGCTATGTGAACATTGGCAGACCTGGATGCAGCAGCCTTTACCGGCTTTACTGGAAAAAATAATTGCGACTTATGGTCTTGGCGAAAGCAGGAATGCAGCCAACTTGCCTTACCTGTTTGCCTTACGCGACTTAATGGGCGGTTTTGCTTTGCATGGTGAGAAAGGTATTGCTGCTTTCTTATCTTTCTGGGAAGAAGAGGGTGCAAGAAAAACTTTGCCTTCTTCAGATAATACGGACGCGGTGCAGGTTATTACCATTCATAAATCCAAAGGTCTGGCCTTTAGGGCGGTGATGCTACCCTTCTGTAATTGGGATGTTAATGGAAAGCCCAATGGTATTTTCTGGGTTCCGGCAACAGGTACACCTTATCATCATTTGCATAGTATTCCATTGAAATATAACAAGGACCTGGGTCGTTCAAGTGTAGCTAAGCCCTATTTTGAGGAGCTGTTGTATAACAATATGGATGCTTTGAATATGCTTTATGTAGCTACAACGCGTTCAAAGGAATACCTCTATATCAGTACGATGGGGAAAAAGACGGATACGATTACGAATATCGGTGACTTGCTTTGTAAGGTTTTTGCTGAGCGGCTTTCTGAAGAGGGAAATTACCTGATAGCAGGAGAAGTGCCTGAACAGACTGAAAAAAGCAGAACGGTTCAAGAGATTGAAATGGAGCATTACCCCGTGTCTGACCGTTTGAGTCAGGTATTTGATGCCAACTTAAAGCGGAGGGAAATTGACCTGCTGACTGGCGAAAGTCCAGGTCGTACCGGAACCATATTGCATGAAGTGCTGGCTGCGGCAAGTAATGCTGATGCGGTGGAGTCTGTTTTACAGACGCTGTTGCTGGAGGGACTTTTTAAAGAAGAGGAGCTTCCGTTTTTAAAAGCGCAGGCCATTGCCGTTTTGCAGCATGAAGGCTTGCAGGAGATTTTGGGTCGAAGTGAGGAGAGTTTAAATGAACGCAGTATTATTGATACTAAAGGCAAGAGTTATCGCCCGGATAAGGTATTGATGAATGGGGATGAAGTAACGATCATTGATTATAAGTTTACCCAACAGGAAAGCGATAAGCATGATGAGCAGGTTAGTCACTATAAAGCGCTGTTGATGGCGATGGGTTATACGAATGTGAAAACCTATTTGTTTTATGCAGTAAGTGGAACGTTGAAATTGGTGTAACTGAAAAAGAAAAAATAAATAGATGAAGCCGTTTTTAAGAGAAGTAGCAGAGGGATTGGTTGCGCAGTTAGGAGGCGAGTTACAACATGCCGCCATCATTTTTAACAATAAGCGTCCTGTGGCTTATCTGCAGGATCACCTGGCAAGAATTATCAATAAGCCTTTCTGGAGTCCTTCTTTCTTTACTATACAGGAATTTTTTGCACTTTCTTGTGAACTAAAGGTGGCCGATGCCTTTACCCAGTTCTTTACGCTTTATCAAAAGTATAATGAACTGGCCATGCAAAGTGGCGAGAATAAGATAGAGCCGGCAAAATTTTATCCAATTGCCAGGATTATTTTAAGCGATTTCGCGCAAATAGACAACGATCTGGTGAATGCCGAAAAGCTGTTTGAACAGTTGGAAGACTTTGCCGAGATAGATTATCAGTTTGATTATCTGACCGAAGAACAGCAGGAGTTTTTAAAAGGTTTCTGGAGTTCTTATTCGGAAGGTAAGCATAAAAAACAGCAGGAGCAGTTTATACGAATGTGGCAGCGGATGCCTGATTTGTACCGGGGGTACCATGAAGCCTTAAAAGAGAAGGGGCTTACTACGATGGGGCATATCTACCGACAGCTGGCTGAAGGGAAGTCGGGGCAGCCTGACTTTACCAATTCTTTTAATAAATTGGTTTTTGTTGGATTTAATGCCTTGAGCAGGGCTGAAGCTGTGGTATTTAAGCGCTGGCAGGCGCAGGGGAAAACCTTGTTTTATTTTGATACAGATGCTTATTATATCAATGATCCACTACAGGAAGCGGGTTTGTTTTTAAGGAAAAACTTTGAAGTAAATGGCCTGCTGAATGCTTTGGGCGAGAGTAAGGAGCTGATCAGAGCAAATCCAAAGGTGGTAAACGTTTATAAGACCCAGGGGCAGGTTGCCCAGGCAAAAATATTGAGTACCGCACTGCAGCGTGATTATCCGATGTTGAATACTGAAGATAACGCAGGAAAGATTGCGCTTATTCTTGCAGATGAGAGTTTGTTGCTGCCCGTACTGCAAACCATTCCTACACATTATTACGATGGGGTTGAAAAACACCCGGTAGATATAAACGTAACCATGGGCTATCCATTGGTGGCCTCGTCCATTTTTGGTCTGGCAGATTTGTGGCTGAGCGTACAGGCGCAATTGATCCAGGGCGAAAAGGATACGGTATATTATAAGGAGGTTGAAGCCTTTTTGTCGCACCCACTAACGGGTATTACGGAGCAATTGAGAAGTAAGATTCAGCAAAAACTGCTGGCCGAGCAATTGGCTGAAGTGCCTTTGTCGAGGTTGCAGGGGCAAAAAGGGTTATTGGCGACCTTCTTTACAAGGGTCAAAAACAGTGAAGAGGCCACTAATACCCTGCAGGCTATTTTTAAGCATATCCTGGAACAGCAATTGGCGAATAAAACGCTGCGACAAACGGAGGCGGATTTATTTGTCGCAACTATAAAGGAATTGAATCGTTTGCATGATGCACTGAAGGCTTATATTCCAGGTTTAACCAGTGCAAAGGAATTGTCGTTCGTGCTGTCGCTTATTCAAAAGGCAGTGCAGGGAATTGCTGTTCCTTTAAGTGGAGAGCCATTACAGGGGATTCAGGTGATGGGACTGCTGGAAAGCAGGAGTCTTGATTTTGAGCAAGTGTATATTTTAGGCGTAAATGAAGGTTTATTGCCGCAAACAAGCGTTTCACCGAGTTTTATTCCCGATAGCATTCGCAGAGCCTATGGCTTGCCGGTTATTGAAAATCAGGATGCCATTTCGGCCTATATGTTCTATCGTTTGCTGCAACGATCGGCTAAAGTGAGTTTGGTATATAATGCGCAGGCGGATGATACGAATACAGGGGAGCCAACGCGTTTCTTAAGACAACTGGAATATGAAAGTGGATATACTTTCAATTACCTGGAGCATAAACAACGCATATCAACAGAGAAAAAGTTGCCGGTTACCATTCAAAAGGATGAAAAGGTAATGGCAGTTTTGAATAAATATTTAACAGGCGAAACGCCTTTATCGGCATCGGCCTTAACCTCCTATGTGAATTGTCCGCTGCAATTCTTCTATAAGTATGTTGCTAAAATAGAGGAGCCGAAGGAGATCTCCGAAAATCTGGAAGCCAATTATATCGGCTCTATGCTGCATTATGTGCTGGAGACTTTTTACGGGGATCTAATGGCTGAGGATACCGTTATCACTAAGCAAAGGATAGAAGAACACCGTAAAAGCGTGCCTGAATTGGCTGTGAAAGCTTTTTCGCAGGTCATGTTTGAAAATGAAAACCTGCAGGTGAGTCATAATGGGATGCAGAAGGTGGTGCTGGCCATTGTAGAGGAATATGCGAATCTGATTCTGGATTATGACGAGATCGAAGCGCCTTTTGAGGTTTTAGCTTTAGAGAAAAAGGATCGGGTTGAATTTAAGTTTAAGGTTAAAGGCCATGAAAAAAGCATCACGCTGCATGGGATTATAGATAGGATAGACCGTAAAAACGGGATTACACGAATAGTGGATTATAAAACGGGAAGCGACATCTTGAGATATAGCAACCTGAAGGATGTTTTTGATACGAATTCGAACAAGCAAAACAAGGCTTTGATTCAGACCTTGTTCTATACCTATGTTTTTGAAAGGGCAAATGCTGTTGAGGAGGTTGAGCCTAACCTATATAGCATCCGGAATATGCGTAAAGAAGGGACGTTTTTTATTGAAGGAAAAGAGAAGATAAAACTGAAAGGGGAGAAATTGGAAAACATAAAAACAGAATTTCTTGTTTTCCTGGAGGCCAAACTTGGAGAATTGTTTGATGAGGACATGCCTTTTGTCCCAACATCCAATGAAGCCGGTTTTGCTTATTCTCCATATTTAACACTGTGTGGAATGTAAAATGCCAAATTATTTTAGCCGATTTGCGGGTTACAAAGTGTAATTGAAACACCAGGTAATATTTATGTTTTTAGACATCCCTTTCTTCGTGTAAAGACTTTGTTTTCAAAGGCGTCGGAGATATGGATAAACTTGCATTTGAAAGCAATTTTATCTAAGTTTGCGCCAGTTAATATTTGAATATACAATGAGAGAGATTCAATTTAGAGAAGCTTTGCGTGAAGCCTTAAACGAGGAAATGCGTAAAAATGAAAACGTTTTCCTTATGGGCGAGGAAGTTGCGCAATACAATGGTGCTTATAAAGTAAGTCAGGGTATGCTTGACGAATTTGGCGAAAAGCGTGTAATCGATACACCTATTGCTGAGTTGGGCTTTGCCGGTATTGCTATAGGTGCTGCAATGAACGGATTGACTCCGATTGTAGAATTTATGACTTTTAACTTCTCTCTGGTTGCTATAGATCAGATCATTAATGGTGCAGCTAAAATGTTGTCTATGAGTGGTGGACAGTTTCCTGTTCCAATCGTATTCCGTGGTCCAACAGGTAACGCTGGTCAGTTAGGTGCGCAGCACTCTCAGAATTTTGAGAACTGGTATGCAAACTGTCCTGGTTTGAAAGTAGTAGTTCCTTCAACTCCTTATGAGGCTAAAGGGTTGCTTAAACAAGCGATCATCGATCCGGATCCGGTTATTTTCATGGAGTCGGAAGTAATGTACGGTGATAAAGGTGAAGTTCCTGAAGAGGAATATTACCTGCCAATTGGTAAAGCTAATATCGTTAAAGAAGGTACTGATGTAACTATCGTAACTTTTGGTAAAATGCTTACCCGTGTGGTAAATCCAGCAGTTGAAGAACTGACTAAAGAAGGAATTAATGTTGAGGTAATCGATTTACGTACTGTACGTCCTATCGATTATGCAACGATCATTGAGTCTGTTAAGAAAACCAACCGTTTGGTTGTTGTTGAAGAGGCTTGGCCATTGGCTTCAATTTCTTCTGAAATTGCATTTAATGTTCAAAGGAATGCATTTGATTATTTAGATGCTCCTGTTCTTCGTATTACTTGTGCAGATGTTCCATTGCCGTACGCACCTACACTTATTGCTGCTAGTTTACCTAATGCAGAAAGAGTAATAAAAGCTGTTAAAGAGGTAATGTACGTTAACAAATAGTAAAAAGGTCTCTTTATAGAGTCGAAAATCATATGAAATCCTGCCGGTAATACCGGCAGGATTTTTTTGTTAACGATATATTTATTTGAGATGTCAATTGTTAGGTTTATTTTTGACGGCAATTGTACGTTGGGAGATCAAATAAAAATAAATGAGCAATCATTCTAAAATCATTGCTGCTGAACTGGCAGTAACGGAAAAGCAGGTTATCGCTACTATTGAATTACTGGATGAGGGAGCGACTGTTCCTTTTATTTCGCGCTACAGGAAAGAAGCGACGGGAAGTTTGGACGAGGTGCAGGTAGCTGCCATCCGCGACAGGTTTCAACAGTTAAGAGAGCTTGATAAACGAAGAGAGGCTATTTTAAAGGCTTTAGCAGCCCTGGATAAGCTTACTCCGGAACTTGAAAAACAGATCAATGGGGCAACGAACATTGCCGCTATAGAAGATATCTATCTTCCATATAAACCTAAGCGCAAAACAAGAGCGTCAGAGGCCAGGAAAAAAGGATTGGAGCCATTGGCTTTGTTCATCATGGAACAAGGCAAGGTGGCGCCTGAAACTGAGGCTGGGAAGTTTTTAAATGACGAGCTGGGCGTAGGTTCTTTAGCCGATGCATTAGCCGGAGCGAGGGATATTATTGCCGAGTTGGTTAATGAAAATGCTGAAGCCAGAACGGCTATGCGGAATTATTTCCAGCAGAAAGCTGCTTTTAAATCTACTGTAGTTAAGGGTAAAGAAGAAGAAGGCATTAAGTATAAGGATTATTTTGACTGGGAGGAACCGCTTAAAACAGCGCCTTCTCACAGGGTATTGGCAATTCGTAGAGGTGAAAATGAAGGTGTTCTGAAGTTGGATGCTATGCCTGCAGAAGAAGGAGCTATTGATATTCTGGAACGTCAGTTTGTTAAAGGTAATAATGCTTGTGCTGATCAGGTTAAACTGGCGGTACAGGATAGTTATAAGCGCTTGCTGGGCCCTGCAATGGAAACGGAGATTCGTAACCTGTCTAAAGAGAAAGCAGACGAGGAAGCTATCCGTGTATTTGCAGAGAATGCACGTCAGTTGTTGCTTGCCGCGCCAATGGGACAAAAGAACGTATTGGCTATCGATCCGGGCTTCCGTACCGGATGTAAGGTGGTATGTCTGGATAAGCAAGGTAAATTATTAGAAAACACGACCATTTACCCGCATACAGGACAGGGAAATGTTAAAAAAGCGGCAGATAAGCTTATCGAGCTTTGTGCCAAATATGAAATTGAAGCCGTTGCCATCGGTAATGGTACCGCAGGCCGGGAAACAGAAGTGTTTGTACGTGGCTTGAATATTCCTGCTATTGTTGTAGTGATGGTAAGTGAGAATGGGGCTTCTATTTATTCTGCCTCAGAGGTGGCTCGTGAGGAGTTTCCTACTCAGGATATTACCGTTAGAGGTGCTGTTTCTATTGGCCGCAGGTTAATGGATCCATTGGCTGAGCTGGTAAAAATAGATCCTAAATCAATAGGGGTTGGGCAGTATCAGCATGATGTTGACCAAAATAAATTGCAGGCTTCCCTGGACGATACAGTGATGAGCTGTGTGAATAAGGTTGGCGTGGAGCTAAATACGGCTTCTAAGCAGGTGTTAGCCTATGTTTCGGGTTTGGGTCCGCAATTGGCTCAAAACATCGTGAGTTACCGCGATGAGCATGGTGCCTTCAAGAACAGAGAGAGCTTGAAAAAGGTTCCTCGTTTGGGAGATAAAGCATTTGAGCAGGCTGCGGGCTTCTTGAGAATCAGGAATGCAGAAGCGGCTTTAGATGCCAGTGGTGTACACCCTGAACGCTATGCTTTGGTGCATAAAATGGCAAGAGATTTAAACTGCAGCGTTAACCAGTTGGTTAAGGATGTGGAATTGCAGAAGCAAATTAAGCCTCAGCAATACGTAAGTGAGGATATTGGTTTGCCAACTTTAAATGATATTCTTGCTGAGCTGGCTAAACCGGGAAGAGACCCTCGTGAGCAGTTTGAGGTATTTAGCTTTACTGATGGAGTAAACGAAATTGCTGATTTAAGAGTAGGTATGAAGCTGCCGGGTATTGTAACCAATATTACCAATTTTGGCGCCTTTGTAGATATCGGCGTACACCAGGATGGTTTGGTGCATACCAGTCAGATGGCAGATAAGTACGTAGCTAATGCTAATGAGGTGGTAAAAGTGCACCAAAAGGTAGAGGTTACGGTTGTTGAGGTTGATGTAGCGCGTAAAAGGATCTCTTTATCTATGAAGAAGGAGTTTGGTGCAAAAGCTAAGCAGGATCAAAAGGGTGGTGGCGACAGGTCGAAAAAGCCTGCAGGTTCTGCCCGTCCGGATGCTAAAAAATCAGTTAAGCCACAGCAGAACCAAAAAGGAGGGCAAAAAGAAAAGCTTCCTGAAGGAGATTTACAATTGAAACTG
This sequence comes from Pedobacter nyackensis, assembly GCF_900176505.1. GTDB lineage: Bacteria > Bacteroidota > Bacteroidia > Sphingobacteriales > Sphingobacteriaceae > Pedobacter > Pedobacter nyackensis. The sequence continues at coordinate 892,451 of NZ_FWYB01000002.1, forward strand.
GAAGCATTGAAAAATATGTTCAAGTAGTGGAAGAAAAAGGAAGAAAACAGCCATTCTCTTCAACGGCTGCATTGCTTCGCTGAAGAAGCGAAGAACGCTGAGGCCGTTTCTGAGAAGGCAATTTTCTTTTTCACAATAAAAAAGGGCAGGGGTTGAACTCCTGCCCTTTCGTTGTTTAAATGCTTTTGTGTTTAAATGTCTTTGTGTTTAATGCTCCATTTGTGAATGGATCCTTTATAGGTTTATGGAATTGCGTATAATTCCTTCTACCAGCCTCCTAGTACGAAAGGAGAAAGAATGGTGGATTAAAGGTCGATCATAGGACCTTTAAAGGATCCGGAGACCTTTGAGTAACCTTTAAGATGCCTGTTAAGGACCTAAAAGGGAAAAGCGGATCTTAGACAAAAATGGAGGGAATAAAAATTTACCCGAAAACTTTAAGTGTTTCGTCAATAGCGGCCCATACCATGTAAGGGTGAGAATCAGTATGGTATACTTCTCCGCTTGCGGTGATACCGATAACGCCGGCGAAGCCATCAAAAACTGATAGCTCCTGAAATGATTTATCACAAGCGGCCTTTAATGTGAAGCCATCCGTTACACGGGTAACAATTTTTGTTGCTAACCCGGCACTTACAATGTCTTCGCCAACACCTGTACAGGAAATGGCAGCGTGCTGGTTAGCGAAATTACCGGCTACAGTCGCTGAATCGCTAACGCGGCAGGGAATTTCAAAACCTTTACCGCCTGTTGAGGTTGCTGCCGCAAGGTTGCCATATTGGTCTAAGGCAACGCAGCCTACTGTCCCTTTGCGTAATGATTCGTCTCTTTTTGTTTCGTATTCCCGTTGGCGTTGAGGAGTAATGGGGTCGTACAAACCGAAACCGTTACTGCGGGCAAATGTTAATGCTCCTTCTCCACTTAGTACGCGGTCATCGTAAGCCAATAGTTTTTCTGATACCTGTATGGGGTGTTGCACGTTCTCAATATTGATTACACCGCTAAATTTCTGCGTTTTGCCGTCCATTAGAGAAGCGCTAAGCCTAACTTTACCATCACTTTGAATCTGTGATCCTAAGCCGGCATTGAATAGCTCATTGTCTTCCAGTAATCCCGTTGTAAAAACTACGGTTTCCAGGGCGGTATGTGTTTTGAGGTATGCATAGCCTTGCTGTACAATGTTGGACAAGGCGTCCTGTTTTGCTTTTTTAGTTTCCTGATTGGTTGAGGACTCGCTAAAAAAACCACCATGAATAATAATTTTCATTGGTTAGTCTATTGAAATTGATTTTGGATGGTGGATAGTGAGCTGATGCAGATTAAGGTCGTACACGTCGCCAGCAGACATGGAGTGTACTGTCATGTTGCTGATGGATACAGGTTGCCCCATTTCTACATCAGTTAGGTTGGTGTCGGTCATGTTTCTGCCGTCTACTAAGATGATTATTCCCGAGCCAATAGCCTCCATGGTGTTGCCATTCGAAATGTATAGACCTGTGTCTTCTCCCAGACCTATGCCTAATATACCCGGATTACTGGCTGCGGCATATAATAGCCTGCCTATTCTTCCTCTCTGAACAAAGTGGGTATCTACAATTACGCCATCAATAAAGCCTAATCCGCCTGTAATTTTAACTTCTCCTTTTAGTAGGGCATCTTTACTGCTACCCTGATAGATCATGTTTTTTGAACTGGCTGCAGCTCCGGCAGATGTTCCTGCAATCACAATCGCTTCGTTCTGGTATTTTTCGAGCAGGATGCGGTGAATTTGAGTACCTCCAAAGATGGAGGATAAGCGAAGCTGATCACCTCCGGTAAAAATGATCACGTCTGCCGCCATTACCCGGGCGCAGTTTTCTGCATCATTAGCTAGTTCGCGACTGGCAATGTTCAGTACACCTACATCATGAACATCAAGCTGAGCGAAAGCGTTGACATACTCTATGCCGACCTTTTCCGGTATTAGAGATGCCGTAGTAATGATCTCGAATCGAGAGGCTATATTTTTTGATGATTCAGTAGTAATTCTTCTTAAAATGCCTCTTTCAAAGAAGTTCATATTCAGGGGCAATCCAAACGTTGTTTCCGTAAAACTTCCCGTGTTTATTGCACCGCCTATAATTATTAATTTACCTTTTGGAGTCATTTTAATGGGTTAATAGCCTTTTTTTTTCAAAGATATGGTCATTACGCTTAACATCAGCATTTTTAAATTAATATTAACTGATGTTAAGCTTAACTTTTCCTTAATGTAGAAGGCATATTTTGGCTGAAAAAATAGATACCAACAATTTGGTCGGGAATAACATAAAATCAGAAAAATATGTATACTTTAATATCCCCATTTGACCGTATCAAGATACTTCTACACTATTCCTGTAATACGGTCACAATCAACACACAATAATATTTTTAGCATGAACATTTTAGGTATACAGGTGCTTCGCGGACCGAATATTTGGTCAATTAGAAGAAAGAAACTGATTCAGATGCGTCTGGATCTTGAAGAGATGGAGCAACGTCCAACAAATGTAATAGAAGGTTTTGGTGAGCGGATCGCTAAGTTGCTGCCCAGTTTATATACCCATCGTTGCTCTAAAGGAGTACCAGGGGGCTTTCTGGCTCGCATTGAAGAAGGTACCTGGATGGGCCACGTGATTGAGCACATTGCGCTTGAAATCCAGACGCTGGCTGGTATGGAAACTGGTTTTGGAAGGACCAGGCAAACCAAGACAGAAGGGATATATAATGTTGTATTTAGCTACATAGAGGAAAAGGCTGGGGCATACGCTGCGGAAGCGGCTGTTAGAATTGCTGAAGCACTGATCAATGATCAGGAGTACGACATGGAGGTTGATATACAGCGCATGCGTGAACTGAGGGAGATTGAGCGTTTTGGCCCAAGCACCGGTTCTATCGTAGATGAGGCTATTTCAAGGGATATTCCATGGATCAGGTTAAATAAAAGTTCGCTGGTACAGTTGGGCTATGGTAAAAATCAGGTTCGCTTTCGGGCAACAATGACCGAGCGGACTAATAGTATCGCAGTTGATATTGCTTGCAATAAAGATGAGACCAAAAGGATTTTGCAGGATTCTGCAATTCCTGTGGCCAAAGGCGTAACCATTTCGGATGTGGCTGATTTACCGGATGCGATAAAAAAGCTAGGTTATCCATTGGTGTTTAAACCGCTGGATGGTAATCATGGTAAAGGAGCCTCTATTAACGTACTAAACGATGAAGCAGCGATGGCGGCTTTTGAGTATGCAAAGAACTACTCGCGGAAAATCATCATTGAACGCTTCATTACGGGCTATGATTTTAGGGTTTTGGTCATTGATCATAAAATGGTGGCTGCTGCTCTGCGTGTTCCTGCTCATGTAAAAGGTAATGGACAGCAAACGATACAGGAACTGATTGATAAAGAGAATGAAGACCCAAGAAGGGGGTATGGGCATGAGAATGTATTAACAGAAATTGGTATAGACAGAGATACTTTGGATCTGCTGGAAAAGATGGGGTATACCCTGGAGAGTGTTCCGCAGAAGGGCGAAGTTGTTTATCTGAAATCTACGGCTAACCTGAGTACGGGTGGTACATCCATAGATGTAACAGATCTTGTGCATCCGCAGAATGTTTTTATCTGCGAACGCATTTCAAGAGTTATTGGTTTGGATATTTGCGGAATAGACATCATGGCTGAAAACCTTACCCAGCCTTTACCTGAGAATGGTGGCGTGGTACTGGAAGTAAATGCGGCACCGGGATTCAGGATGCACCTTGCCCCAAGTGAAGGCTTGCCAAGAAATGTTGCTGCTCCGGTAATTGATATGCTTTATCCTCCTGGGAAATCGGCAAGGATTCCTATTGTTGCTGTTACAGGCACCAATGGAAAAACGACTACAACAAGGCTGATCGCTCATATTGTGAAGAGTAATGGTACAAGAGTCGGTTTTACGACTTCTGACGGTATTTATGTGCAGAATACAATGCTGATGAAGGGTGATACAACCGGTCCTGTTAGTGCTGAGTTTATATTGCGGGATCCTACAGTGGAATTTGCTGTGCTGGAAACTGCCCGTGGGGGTATTTTAAGGGCTGGTTTGGGCTTTAATCACTGCGATATCGGTGTGGTAACGAATATACAGGAGGATCATCTGGGGATTTCAGATATTCATACGCTGGACGACCTGACCAGGGTGAAGGCGGTAATTATTGGTGCGGTTAAAAGAACAGGATGGGCTGTATTGAATGCAGACAATAAATACTGTGTAAAAATTGCGGGTAATGCCGATTGTAATGTGGCGTATTTTAGCATGGATGAAAATAATCCGGTTATTGCAGAGCACAGTAAAAAAGGAGGGATAGCTGCAGTTTATGAGAATGGTTACATAACGATTAAAAAGGGCGACTGGAAAATAAGGGTAGAAAAGGTAACGCATATTCCATTAACCTTTGGCGGTAGCGTAGATTTTATGATCCAGAATGTGTTGGCGGCTACATTGGCTACTTTTTTATGGGGATATAAGATTGAAGATATTCGCATGTCGCTCGAAACATTTATCCCATCAGCAGCCCAAACGCCTGGCAGGATGAATACTTTTAATTTTAAAGAATTTAAGATCCTGGTTGATTTTGCGCATAATTCCAATGGTTATAATGGCATTAAGGCCTATTTGAAATCTATTGAGGCAACTGAACATATTGGTGTAATTTCTGCAACTGGCGATAGAAGAGATGAAGATATTCGGGAAACCGGACGTATTTCTGCCCGGATGTTTGATAAGATCATCATTTGTCAGGAAAAATACCTTCGTGGACGAGTTCCGCAGGATCTGATAGATCTGTTGATGGAAGGGATTGCTGAGGTTAAGCCTGATTTGGAGGTGATGATTAACAACAGTGGTGATGATTGTTTGAAATACCTTATTGCTACCGCAAAGGCCGGCTCGTTTATTACGATTTTAAGCGGTACGATTGGCGATGCTGTAGAGAAGGTTTCTGAGTATCTGGATAAGGAACTTGGCGTCTAGTTTTAAAAAAGACAGATCGAGCTACAACTCAATCTGTCTTTTGATACTCTCTTCCAGTGAAATTAGCGTTTCTGTGCGCTGTATTCCCGGTACCGCTTGTATTTCCTCATTCAACACATGTCGAAGGTGACTCGTATCTCTACAAATGATTTTGGCGAACATACTATAGGCTCCTGTAGTGTAATGCAATTCAACAACCTCTTTGATTTTGCTTAACTGCTCTACAGCGTCCTTGTATTGAATTCCTTTTTCTAAATAAATACCTAAAAAGGCCGTAACGTCATAACCTGCTTTTTGCGGATCAATGATTAAATGGGAGCCCCTAATGATGCCCATTTCCTGTAGTTTTTTCATCCGAACATGTATGGTTCCACCAGAAACGATCAGATCTTTTGCAATTTCAGTATAAGGCTTCGTGGCGTCGTGCATCAATTGTTTTAAGATGTCGATATCCAGGTTATCAATTTCTAAATTTTGGCTTTCTTTTTTAAGCATGATTTTGATATTTGTCAACGATAATCAAATATAATTATTAATTTGGTAAAAATAAAATTAAATGATTAAAATATTTGTAACATAATGAGGTTGTTGTTACATTTGTATCAAGCAAGTAACAAAAAATAGTTCTTTAACATTTGCTTATACTCTGTAGGGTGGTGAAATTGGCAGACGCACCTCCTTGTCTCGGTGGTGGAGAAAATGGAAAACCCGTAAGGGCTAACTACTCCTTGAAGGTTCGACTCCTTCCCCTACAGCTATTAAGTAGTAAGATTAAAATCAACCTAAACCAAAATCTTACTACTTAATTAATTTTAGTACTTTTAAATAATGTTGGGTGGTGAAATTGGCAGACACACCTTCTTGTCTCGGTGGTGGGGATAAATGGATAAACGCAGTTTATGGGTTGACCACAAATTAATTTTTGAACTGTAGCTAACTACCCCTTGAAGGTTCGACTCCTTCCCCAACAGCCAGTTTTTTTATGAATAATAAGTTAGTTAAAAACGAGTAATCTTGGATGAGATTACTCTTTTTTTGTTTTTGGCCTATTGCTCGGCCAGTTCCTTTAATTTATTCAATGCTTTCGGCCACATGTTGGCCATCATCTCTTTGTATTCTTCAGTGATGTCCGACTCTATCAATAATTGGGTCGTGCCATTAGCATCTTTTAAGGTGTAATTCTCATGTGCTCCTGCCCAGGCTTTTACCTCATCACTATCGAGATCTTCAACGCCATCTTTAAGCATGCCTAAATGTTCGATTGACATAAATTCATTAGGTACACTTTCGGCAACTTTCGAAACCATGCCCTGGCCAGTCCCGTCAAGGAATAGGATTTTACTTCCTTTTTTCCAATCTGTCTCTGCGCTCGAATTTTCACTGAATGCAGATGTCCATTGCCGATAGGTTTTATCGTTCCAAAGTGTTTCCCATACCTTTTCTCTCGGCGCATCGATATCGATGTTGAATTGTAGTTTTTCCATGATATTAGAATTAATGTTATAGATGTAACAAATTTAAGATTGAATTGTGAGGAAGAGTGGGGGGATTACCGGCAATTTTGAAGGCAGTTCTCGCCAGCCAGGCCGAATTTATTTATAACTTGGGGTAATTTTAATCTTATTTAATACTGAACGGATTCTTTAATTTGTAATGATTTTAAATATCAATTAGTAATTGCCTTTTATACTAATCAAAAAGTAATTAGCTAAGTTTGAAAGAAAAAATTTTATGTATCAGATTTTAAAAAGCGCACATTCAGGTTGGCGTTACCTGGTTTTAATTTTATTGGTATTAGCAATTATTCAGGCGCTGTCTGGATGGCTCGGTAAAAAACCATACACAGAAGGAAACAGAAAAGTAAATCTTTTCACTTTAATATTTGTACACACTCAGATCTTGATCGGATTGGTGTTGTATTTCTTGAGTCCGCTTGTTGAAGCAGGCATCAGGTACTGGAAGATGGAGCACATTGGAATGATGATATTTGCAGCCATTTTGGTTACTGTGGGTAATGCACGGTCGAAAAAGGGTGATGATCCGGCGGCGAAACATAAGGCTGTAGCGCTTTATTTCGGACTTGCATTAATCGTTATTATAGCATCAATTATACAGATGACAATGGTCGATCCGACCCGTTCATTCTTTGGTATCTCATAAAAATTACAAAAATAATTTTGCTTTGTAAGTTTTATTTATATTTTTGTGATATATGATTAACAATATTCATACATGGCAATGGCGTAGTACTCCCCAAAAGAGTCTAGTCGTAGCTTTGTGTACCTTATAGTTTATCAACCTAAACCAAACCACATTGAAAAACCCGACGTAGACCACACGTCGGGTTTTTTGTTTTAAAATTTTTTTCCGCGTGTATTAAAAGATTTATTAGCATATACCAGTTAACATGAAGACTAACTACATCATCAACACAGCTTACAAGAAAAGATTGGCAGATACAACCACTCCGGTGAGTATCTATCTGCGGTTAAGGGATGTGTTTCCTAATACCATCTTGCTGGAAAGTTCCGACTATCATAGTCGCTCAAACTCAGTAAGTTATGTTTGTGCCGATCCGGTAGCAGGCATTTTATTACAGGATGGCGTATTGTCAACCTACTTCCCCGACGGCCAGAAAGAAGAGAAGAAAGATTTTGTATTGGCTGAAGAGATTGATGCTTTTAAAGCAGCTTTTAAACCAGGTGTAATAGAAGATACCAGATACATTTCGAGTGGTTTGTTCGGGTATTTTACCTGGAATGCAGTACAGCATTTTGAAGATATCAAGTTTAGTGCAGTTACACCAAAGGATCAGGAGATCCCGGTTATGCAATATCATATTTACAGGTACATTATTGCTATTGATCACTTTAAAAATGAGATCACGCTGTTTAAAAATACCTTCAATGGAGATGATAATGAGGATCTGGAAAAACTGGAGTACATTATTCAGAACAAGAATTTCCCTGAATATAGCTTTAAAATAGATGGTGAAGAGGAATCGAACCTGAGCAATGAGGGCTTTATGGAGATCGTAGAGAAAATGAAGAAACACATTTTGCGAGGCGATGTATTCCAGATTGTCCCTTCAAGAGCTTATAATCAAGGCTTTTTGGGTGATGAATTTAATGTTTACCGCTGCTTAAGGTCTATCAATCCATCGCCTTACCTGTTTTATTTTGATTACGGCAGCTTTAAGCTTTTTGGCTCTTCACCTGAAGCACAGATTACGATAAAAGATAATGTGGCTAATATTTTCCCGATTGCAGGTACTTTTAAGCGGACAGGGAATGATGAAGAGGATGCAGAGCTGGCAAAAAAGCTGGAGCAAGATCCTAAAGAAAGCGCTGAGCACGTGATGTTGGTGGATCTGGCCAGGAATGATCTGAGCAGACATTGTACCGGTGTTGAGGTGAAGTCGTTTAAAGAGGTGCAGTACTATTCTCATTTGATTCACCTGGTTTCGAAAGTTAGTGGTAACCTTCAGCCTGATGTATCGGCGTTTAAAGTTGTTGCAGATACGTATCCGGCGGGTACGCTAAGTGGAGCCCCTAAATACAGGGCAATGCAGCTGATTGATGAATACGAGGGCTTAGGTCGTAACTTTTACGCTGGTGCGATAGGTTATATGGGCTTTAATGACCAGTTTAATCATGCCATCATGATCAGGACCTTTATGAGTAAAAATAACCAGTTGCATTACAGGGCAGGGGCAGGCATTGTGGCCGATTCTGTTGCAGTAAATGAACTGAACGAAGTAAATAATAAGATTGCAGCCCTGCGCAAAGCAATACAAATGGCTACAGATATTTAAGAAAATGGACAAGAGCATACAAAAGAAAGTATTGGTTATTGATAACTACGATTCATTCACCTATAATTTAGTCCACCTGGTGAATGAATTGGGTAGGGATGTGGAAGTCTGGAGGAATGATAAGTTTGATCTGGCTGATGTAGATCAGTTTGATCAAATTATTTTATCACCTGGACCGGGGATCCCGGAGGAAGCAGGTTTATTGCTGGATGTAATAAAAACTTATGCGCCTACTAAAAGCATATTTGGTGTTTGCCTTGGGCAACAAGCCATTGCGCAGGCTTTTGGTGGAAGTTTGTTAAATTTAGGCAGGCCAATGCATGGTATTGCAACACCTATTACGGTAGTGGATAAGGAGGAATTGCTATTTCAGGGTTGTCCAACGATTATAAATGTAGGTCGTTACCACTCCTGGGTAGTGAACAACGAAGGCTTGCCTGATTGCTTAACGGTAACAGCAATCGATGCGGCTGCAGAGATTATGGCTTTAAGGCATAATGATTTTGATGTGCGTGGCGTTCAGTTTCACCCGGAAAGTGTGCTTACTGAGTATGGAAAAGAGATGATGAAAAACTGGTTAGAAAGCTAGATATGAATATTTTAGATAAAATTGTATTGCGTAAAAAGGAGGAAGTAGCATTGGCTAAACAGTCCGTTTCGGTGAAGCAACTGGAAGCCGGTCTGCATTTTAACCGTAATCCATACGTGTTTAAGGATTTTTTACTGGATGAAAAAAGGACTGGTATCATTGCCGAGTTTAAGCGTAGATCTCCTTCAAAGGGAGTGATTAACGACCAGGTAACAGTGGAAGATGTAACACGGGCTTACGTTGCGGCAGGTGCGTCAGCATTATCTGTGCTTACAGATGTAGATTTTTTTGGTGGGCATAACAATGATTTGCTGGCGGCAAGAGCAGTGAATGAAATTCCGGTTTTGAGAAAGGATTTTATGATTGATGAATATCAGATTCTTGAGGCAAAAGCCTTAGGTGCTGACATCATTTTGCTGATTGCTGCTATTTTGACACCTGCAGAGATCAAAAACTTCTCTTCATTGGCAAAGAGCCTTGGCTTAAATGTGTTGCTTGAAGTCCATAATCTGGAAGAATTGCAGCGTAGTATTTGTAAAGATTTGGATGCGATTGGCGTAAATAACCGTAATCTGGCCGATTTTACAGTAAATATTCAAACCTCTTTTGATCTGGTAAATCAGATACCTGATGAGTTTATGAAGATCTCGGAAAGTGCCATTAGTGCACCTCAAACCATTAATGAGCTAAGGGCTGCGGGCTTTAATGGCTTCTTGATTGGCGAGAATTTTATGAAAACACCTAATCCGGGGCAGGCAATGGAAGAGTTTTCAAAGCAATTGATCTCGGTATAACTTTTGTATCTTTGTACTTTACATGGGAAAACAGAAATATTACGATACAGCGGTTAAACAGGAACGGGCAGTGCTTGTTGGTGTGATCAGGCCCGGTGAAAAGCCTGAGGAAACCAGAGAATATCTGGATGAGCTTGCTTTTTTGGTTGATACTGCCGGTGGTTTGGTTGAGCGTGAATTTACCCAAAAAATGCTTAAACCGGATCGTGCCACCTTTGTAGGTACCGGAAAACTGGAAGAAATAGAGGCTTACGTTAAGTCTGAAGAGATTGATATGGTTGTTTTCGATGATGAACTTTCACCATCACAACTAAGAAATATAGAAAGAGTGCTGCAGGTAAAGGTATTGGATCGTAGTAACCTGATCCTTGATATTTTTGCCGGAAGGGCCCAGACTGCTCAGGCTAAAACGCAGGTAGAATTGGCTCAGCTGCAATATTTATTGCCGCGCTTAACGCGTTTGTGGACTCACTTGGAGCGTCAGAAAGGTGGTATTGGGATGCGTGGCCCTGGTGAAACGCAGATTGAAAGTGATAGAAGGATGATTCTTGAAAAGATAGCCCTCTTGAAAAGCCGGTTGAAACTGATTGATAAGCAGAATGAGACACAGCGTAAAAACCGTGGACAACTCATTCGCGTTGCATTGGTAGGTTATACCAACGTTGGGAAATCAACCATCATGAACATGCTTTCCAAATCAGAGGTATTTGCTGAGAATAAGCTGTTTGCTACATTGGATACTACAGTTCGTAAGGTGGTGATAGAGAATTTGCCATTCTTATTGTCTGATACTGTAGGTTTTATCCGGAAATTGCCACATCATCTGGTAGAGTGTTTTAAATCTACGCTTGATGAGGTGCGTGAGGCTGATATCCTGATTCATGTTGTTGACGTTTCACATACTAGTTTTGAAGATCAGATTAATGTGGTAAATGAGACGTTGAAAGACCTTGGAGCAAGAGATAAGGAAACGATCATGGTATTCAATAAAATTGATGCTTATGTGAGTCCTGAGCCTGATCATGAAGAAGAGGAGCCGGTAGTGCTTACGCTTGAAGATTTTAAAAGAAGCTGGATGGGATCAGAGAATGCTCCTGCAATATTTATTTCAGCACTGCACAAAGAGAATTTAGAAGAATTTAAACAATTATTATACGATAAAGTTATCGCTTTACACACGGAGCGCTATCCTTATGATAAGTTGTTATTTTAATTGAAGAAAGGAACCATTATGGAAAGTAAACGTCAACAGAAATTTGCCGGGATTATACAAGAAGAGTTAGCTGCTATATTTCAGCGTGAAGGAGCGGCATATTTGCCAAATACATTGGTTACTATCACTAAGGTGCGCGTTTCTCCGGATTTAGGGGTTGCTAAGGTCTATTTAAGCTTTTTAAATACAAATAATACCACTTTATCAGTAGCTGAAGTAAATTCACATGCTAGTGAGATCAGGTATAAGTTAGGTGCGAGAATTCGTCACCAGGCTCGTGTGATTCCTACATTAACTTTCTTTGTAGATGATACGAATGAGTATGTTGAACACATGGATAAGCTGTTCGATAAGATCTCTAAAGAACGTAAAGAAAACGGTACTGAGGAGGAGTAATTTCCCTCCTTATTCTGGATAAAAATGCGTAAATTAGGGTATGACGAGAATACTTTTGGCATTTTTTGTTCTATCTGCATTTTGCTTAAAGGCTCAGCCTGTAATAAAGGGTGGGCTGGAGACTTTTGTTACAGCAAATAGCATTTACCCCCGGTACTCCCTGCATAACTGTATTCAGGGTACAGTCGTTATCAGCTTTAAGCTGAATAAAACCGGCGAAGTCTATTATTCGAAAATTAGCTCCGGCATAGGTACTGATCTGGATGATGAAGCCCTTAGGCTGATCAGATTGAGTAGTGGCAAATGGATTGTACCTAAAAATCAAGATACAACAGTATCCCTCATTGCTCCAATGAAGTTTAGCCTATCCGGCTATAATTGTGAGGGTAAAAACCCTCAGGAGATACAGAGCGCAATTATGGCTTACAGAACCAATGAAGGGCTTACCAATTCCATTCTGAATTTTTACAGGAACAAAGAAAAGGGGACTTATAAAAAAGAGGAAGAAGCCCGGTTTGTTCAGTTAAAAGACGAGCTAGGTTATGACGACGAGTATTTCAGTGAGCGGATAAAGGATGGCTTGAGGAAGCTTAAACAAAAGGATAAACAGGGCGCCTGTGAGGATTTTCTTTTTGTGAAGCATATGGGCTCAACGCTGGCAGATGAAATGCTCGGGAAATATTGCAAATAGTCTATTATACGATGATATGGATGGCCTCAGGAATGATGTGCGCTCTTAGCATGTTTACCTTGCCAATATATTCTCCGTCTACCTGGAAATGTGCTTTGCGTTTCGTTTTAATTTCCAGACTGCTCGTTTGAAAGGATTCTATGTTTTTCGGGTTAAAAGGCAGTTTGGTAGCCCAGATCTTCAGGATTTCCAGCGTTGAATAGTTCTTTACAAGGATGATCTCGAAAAGGTCGTCATCAAGCTTTCCTTCCGGATTGATTTTTACACCTGTGCCATACATGGTTGCGTTGGCTATAACCACCATCGCTGCCTGTGAACGGATGCGGTTATTTTCGATTTTAAATTCTACATCCATTTTATTGTGAGTCCACAATGCTTTCCATGCGGCCTTTGCATAACCAAGCATGCCTCGTCCTGGCAGGTCACCAAACTCTTTAACAATATAGGCGTTAAAGCCAATATCGGCCAGGTGTATGCACAATTCTTCATTGATCATAACTGCATGAATCTTTTTCGGCGTGCCATTTATAGTTACATGAAGTGCTTGCTGAATGTCAAGTGGTATTCCTAACTCTTTGGCCATGCCATTTGCCGAGCCAGCGGGAATGATTCCGATAGGTTTATCTGTTCCCAGCAAGCATTCGGCAACAAGCTTTAATGTGCCATCACCCCCAACGGCAATTACTCTTGTAGCATTCGATTTTTGGATGATGTCTTTGAGCTTTTCTACCGAACAATCTTTCTGAAGTTCGTGTGTTTCAAATGGATATTTTTTATCTTCAAAATAGGTTACAATTGCTTCTTTTAAATTTATTTTCCTGTTTCCGGAGCCAGGATTTATAATAAACAGCAGTTTTAAATTCGAACTCTTTTCTTTCCTCATGTAAAAGCAAAACAACCGCTGTGCTAGTCTGTTTTAAATAGTGATGAATAAATCTGTCAGCGTTAAATTATATCATGGTTATGGGCACACACATAATTTAGTTGTATATGGACATGTGTTCCGTTTTAAAGCTAAAGTTAAACAGGTATACAGCAATAACCTTTTTGTGAATGTGCTGCATCTTTTAAAACTGTTTGTGCTTAAGCCGTATCCTTTCGTGAAAGTCAGGTTGCTATTTAATGGCCAGACTGTTCTTGGGCATACGGAGTATGATGGTTTTTTTAAATTTGAGTGGAAGGCAGAAAAAGAGGTGTCGGCTGGCTGGCATAAGGTAAAAGTTGAAGCCTTGAATGATAAATCGGAGGTTATGAGTGCCGGTGAAGGGTTGGTTTATGTACCTCATATTACTCAATATGGGTTTATATCTGATATTGATGATACGGTAATCGTTTCACATTCGGCTACTATTGTCAGACGGTTAAGGGAGCTTTTTATCAAAAATCCCCGGACACGAAAAACGTTTGCTGATGCGCGGAAGTTCTATAATTTACTTGCAGGCGCTAATACTGATGAGTTTCAGCCCAACCCTTTTTTTTATGTTTCGAGTAGTGAATGGAACCTGTATGATTACCTCCTGGAAACTTTCAGACATAACAAACTGCCTGAAGGGGCGTTTTTACTGAACCAGATTAAAAGGTGGGGAGATCTTATAAAAACAGGGAGGACTGGGCATGAAGGTAAATTGATGCGTGTAATGCGTATTTTGGATGCATTTCCGAATCAAAAGTTTGTGCTGATAGGCGACAATTCGCAAAAAGATCCTACCATTTATACCCGTATTGCCAATAAGTATCCTGGAAAAATTGAGGCCATATATATCAGAAATGCTCGTCCGGACAAAGCAGCCGAAGCGGGTATTTTACTGAAAGAGGTGGAGACTTTGCATGGAATCAGGACTTGTTTGTTTAACCATAATGAAGAGGCTATGTGTCACTCAAAGCAAATTGGCCTGATAGATTAGATTTTGATATTTTTAGTGTGTAATATTGTAAATGGTTTTTAAGTTAGACGATAATGAGATTGTCTTCCCAAATCCGGCATTAGCGGATTCTGATGGGTTATTGGCCATAGGAGGCGATCTAAGGCCAGAAAGATTGATTCTGGCGTATAATAATGGTATTTTTCCCTGGTTTAGTGAGGATGATCCTATATGCTGGTATGCGCCTCTTGAGCGCTGCGTAATTTTCCCTGAGCATGTTTTCATTAGCAAGAGTATGTCGAAGCTGTTGCAACGGAATGCTTTTTCTGTTACTTACGATCAATCCTTTAAGGAAGTGATAGAAAATTGCGCTAAAATAGGTAGAAGAGATCAGGACGGCACCTGGATCACCGGGCACATGCAGGAGGCTTACATAGAATTACACAAATGTGGATACGCACATAGCGTGGAAGTCTGGCAGGACAGTCACCTGGTAGGTGGTTTATATGGGGTTCAGGTCAATGATGTGTTTTGCGGAGAAAGTATGTTTAGTAAAGTAAGTAATGCTTCTAAGTACGCACTGATTTCGCTTTGTCAGCGCAAGAAATATAGCATCATCGACTGTCAGCTGCCTAATGATCATTTAATGAGCTTAGGTGCAGAGATGATCAGTAGCGAGGAATACCTGGGCTATCTGAAGGCTACTACTTCGGGTATGTAAAATAAACTGTGTCAAGGCGGTGATTCATTAGAGTTACTGCCTTGTTCATTTTAGTTCAAATCTAATACCATCCGATCAGGAAACCAAATGGCAAGTTTTTGCGCAGTGATACCCCAATTACTCAATGGCATTGTCCACTTCTGGCTAATGTTATTATGTGCCAGGTAAATTAGTTTTAGTAGTGCCATATCAGAAGTAAATGCTCCTTTTGTTTTAGTCACCTTTCGTACCTGTCGGTGGAATCCTTCAATGGTGTTGGTGGTGTAAATCAATCTGCGTACAGCAGCATCATATCGAAAATAGCTGGTTAATTTTGACCAATTATTCCTCCAGGATTCAATCACTTTTTCATATTTCTTACCCCATTTAGCCTCCAGATCATCCAATCTGAGTTCTGCCTGTTCAAGTGTATCAGCTTTATAAACAGGCTTCAGATCGGTCATAAATGCTTTTTGGTCTTTTGAAGCTACATATTTCAAGCTGTTGCGGATCTGATGTACTACGCAGGTCTGGATTTCCGTTTGTGGAAATACGGTATTGATAGCAGCAGGAAACCCATTCAGGTTGTCAATACAGGCAATCAGAATATCTTTTACCCCTCTGTTCTGTAAATCAGTGAGCACCGATAGCCAAAAATTGGCGCCTTCATTTTGAGAAACATACATTCCTAAAAGGGTCTTATAACCGTGGCGATCTATGCCGATTATATTGTAAACTGCATGTGAGATCATGCGATGATCCTCTTTGACTTTGTAATGCATCGCATCCAGCCATACAATAGTATAGAGATCCTCCAATGGACGGGATTGCCATTCCTTTACTTCTGGAATAATTTTGTCTGTAATGGCTGATAAAGTGCTGTGACTGATATCTGTATCGTACATATCCTTTATGTGTTTGGAAATATCCCTAAGGCTCATTCCAAGCCCATACATACCAATGATTTTAGTCTCCAGACTTTCTGCAAGAATAGTCTCGCGTTTGCGAATCAACTCAGGCTCAAAGGTAGAGCTCCGATCTCTTGGGGTGTCGATGGTAATGGTACCGGAGGAAGTACGTACTTCTTTACTGGTCTTGCCGTTTTTACGGTTGCCTGAAAGGCGTTCCTCAGAATCTAAATGGCTTTCAAGTTCCGCTTCTAATGCCGAGTCTAAAAAGCTTTTTAGTAAGGGAGCAAAAGCTCCGTCCTTACCGTACAAGGATTTGCCCGAACGCAATTGCTCAAGGGCCTTTTGCTTCATTTGCTCATAATCGAGCTGCTCATCTTTTCTCATTTTATAAACTGTGTCTCTAAGTTAACAATTAACTATTTTGACACAGTTTATTTTACACCCTC
>NZ_FWYB01000011.1:0-176921 GCF_900176505.1 Pedobacter nyackensis
CTATCAGTATGACTGAAAACGGAGAAGCTTATGAGAACCCCATAGCCGAAAGGATAAATGGGATTCTCAAAACAGAATTTAAGCTTAATCGTATTTTTCAATCCAGGAGTCAAGCGATGCATGAGGTTGCTAAAAGCATTGACTCTTATAATCATCTTCGTCCACATATGAGTTGCGATTATCTCACACCAGTAATTGCTCATACTACTGAACAACCGTTAATTAAGCGGTGGAAAAACTGTAGAAAAAAGTATAATAGAACTAAAGAAAAACAATTAATTTTATAATTATTAACCCCTCTCAAAACTGTAAAGTAAAACCCGTATCAGACCAGGTGTATAGTTTTTTTAGGACGCGACAATAAAGCCAAGTTTATATCCTTGTTTTTGCTTTAAAATTTTTGCGAGTTTACTAAAATTACTTTATATTTTTCTATTCAGTATAATGGTTAACACAAAAAATGTTTAATTTCATCAAAGCATCCAAATATACCTTATGCCGGCAACAACATCTTTTATGGCTAATTCCTTCTTTAAAACTGTCTTGGAAAGCCGCTTTTCATTACTGAACACCAGGGCTAATAAAATTATTTTTACCATAATTGTTACGGTAATCAGTCTGCTTTTTATGTATACATTTGTGCCTTTTAACATCAACAGATGGTATGACGTAAGCAAACTTACCCTGTTTAAGATCTTCAGTACCTTTTCCCTTGCCGGAACCCTGACACTTCTGTTTACCCAGTTTGGTTTACGTAAATGGCTAAGATTGCAGCAGCTTACTTACGGACAATATTTCTTTTTTTTTATTGGAGAGATCATGATTTTAACATTTGGGATACTGGCCTGCGATTGGATTTTAGATAATCATCCGGATTTTACGCTATATAATTACCTGGATACATTCAGTTATGTTTTATTAATTGCTATTCCTCCATATGCTATTTCTTTACTCATTTTATTTGGTGCACAACAATATACCCTGGCGCATAACCTTTCTCAGGTAGCGACCGAGCCCAGGCAGCTTTCAGATAACCTGCTTATTGGCGATGAAAATGGAAAGATCATTTTAACCCTTCATCCCAATAATATTCTGTTCTTTAAATCTGAAGATAACTATGTTGATGTTCATTATCTGTTAGGGGGAGAGGTGAAAACTGAACTGATCCGCACTACGCTAAAAAAGATTGAATCAACCTGTAATTACGCTGGATTGATTAGGGTTCACAGATCATACACCATTAATATTAGAGCGCTTTCTTCTTCCAGAAAGACCAATAAGGGATATATACTTCAGTTTGATCCACTGCCCGATTTACAGATTCCGGTATCGGCCTCACATCAAAAAAAGTTTGAGGCATACCATCAGTCCATTCACCCCATTATAGCCTAGTTTCATCCCAAACAGCTGTTTGTCATCGTGTAAGGATGATTTTGTGATTTATATTGCATCAAGTAATCATAAACCAAAACCAAACACAATGAAAGTAACCCGACTATTTTTATTGATTCTTTCGCTCTTTTCATTCGGCAGTTTAAATGCCCAGGTGATTAAAGGGACGATTAAGAACAGCGCCACACTAGAAGGTGCTCCGGCGGTATCTGTTCATGTTAAAAATTCTTCGGAAGGCACTTACACAGATGATCGTGGAAGGTTTCAATTGACCATTAAAAAGAAATTTCCCCTTGTGCTGATCCTTTCCTCTATTGGTTATGAAACTAAAGAGGTTAATGTAGCAAGTAGTTCTGCCGCAGTTGAGGTGATGCTCAATCCAACTTCCATATTAGGGCAGGAAGTAGTCGTCTCCGCAAGCAGGATGGTGCAGAAGAAATTATCATCGCCGGTGACCATTGAGCAGCTTGGCAGTAAGGAAATCAGTAATTCGCCTCAGCTGAATTATATGGACATGATTCAGGGACTTAGAGGGGTCGATGTAACCGTGTCCAGTATTGGTTTTACCAGTATCTCTACCCGGGGATTTAACACCAGTGGTAATACGAATTTTACCCAAATTGTTGATGGAATGGATAACCAGGCACCGGGGCTTAACTTTCCCTTAGGTTCTGCCATTAGTTTAACGCAGCTAGATGTGGATAATGTAGAGTTGCTTTCAGGTGCATCATCTGCGCTATATGGTTCCAGAGGATTAAATGGAACTATGGTGATGACAGGAAAGAATCCTTTTAAATATCAGGGCTTAAGCGTATTGGTTACCCAGGGTGTGAACCACGTTAAAAATAGCAGAGATTATGATCCGGTAAGCGCTTCGCCCTATTACGATTGGACAATCCGATATGCTAAAAAGATCAATGAGAAACTGGCCTTTAAAGTTAATGGGCAATATACACGGGCAAACGATTGGGTAGCCACGGATAGTGCCAATAAAAATGGTCCTGGAACAAGATTTACAGACCCAAATTATAACGGGGCGAATTTTTATGGAGGAGCTACCAGTGTTGACATCAATCCGTTTTTGCAAGGGGCACTTGCAGGTGATCCATCACTCGCTCCACTTATTGACCCATTGCTTGTGAAGCCGAATTATGTTGCCAGAACAGGTTATCCTGAGTATGGTTATCTGGATAATAAAGCCCAGTTGCTTAAAGTAAATGCCGAATTAAGGTATAAGATCAATTCCAGGCTGGAAGCGATAGTATCAGGAACCTATGGTACCGGGAATATTGTATATACTAATGATACCCGATATCAGATTAAAGACTTTAAGGTTGGTCAGTATAGAGCGGAGGTGAGGAGTGAAAACTGGTTTGTACGGGCTTATACGACTTCAGAAAATTCGGGTAGAACGATCATTGCCGGACCTACGGCTCAGTTGATTAATGAAGGCTGGAAAACTAGTTATGATGGTAATGTGGGCGGCTGGTATCCGGAATATACCGGTGCTTTGCTTGCTTCGCTTGCAGGAGGAGCTCCCCTAAATGAAGCCCATTTAGCTGCCCGGGCTTTTGCTGATCAGGGACGTGCCGAACTGGGCTCCCCGGAGTTTAATGCATTAAAAGAGAAAATCTCTAATACGCCTATCTCTGAGGGTGGTACTTTATTCCTTGATCGTAGTAAATTATACAATGCTGAAGCACAATATAACTTTACAGATCTGGTGAAGTTTATGAGTGTGATTGGTGGCGTGAACTGGCGTTTATACAGTTTAAACAGTAAAAACACTTTATTCCCCGACAAAGGCAAGCCTATCAATGTAAAGGAGTATAGTGCCTATGTTCAGCTGGCAAAAAAAGTGGCGGCAGACCAATTAAGTTTGAGTACTTCTTTCAGGTATGATAAGAATACTTTGTTTGCCTCACCTAAAGTGACTTCAAGAGCTTCAGCGGTATACGAATTCATTAAAGAGAATTTTATCCGCTTTTCTTACCAAAATGCTTATAGCTTCCCTTCAAATATTCAGGCTTTGCAAAATACGCTTAATGGGACTAACAGCTATTCTTCAGGCGGATCTTCTTTATTGCTAAATGACAATTATCAATTTAATAAATATCCACCATATACGCTGGAAAGTGTGAGTGACTTTCAGGACTCTGGTAATGCTTCTGATTTAAAAAGGTTCGAATACAATGATATTAAACCACAATCGGTAAATGCCTTTGAATTGGGGTACGCAGCATTAATTGGAAAGCGTGTTATGTTTGATGTGCTGGGGTATTACTCTACCTGGAAGAACTTTATTGGCTACGCGAATGTTGCAAATACACCAGGGACCGATGATGTAAACGCATTTAAAGATCACAATACCTATGTGCAATATAACATCGCCTTTAATGGCGGACAAAGTGTAAATACTTATGGTTATGCCGCAAGTGTTAGTGTCGACTTGTCGCACAACTTTATGGCTAAGGTTAATTACTACTCGGACCACATCAAGAACAAAAACAACAGTCAGGTGAATAACTTTAATACGCCGGACTATCACGTTAATGTGGATTTTGGTAACAGTGGTTTCGGGAAGAAACAACAGTGGTCATTCGGAACCACCCTGCGTTATAAACCAGGTTATTTCTATGTTGTCTCAGGTGGTTTAGCTGAAGGGCAAGTACCTAGCTCGGCTGTTATAGATGCTCAGGTAAGTTATAAACTTATTAAGGCGCGCTCAGGAATTAGGTTGGGCGCCACAAATATAACCAACAGATACTATTCAACAGGGATTGCCAACCCAAATATTGGCGCTGTATACTATGTAACTTATGCCTATAACATTCTTTAACATGAAATCAATATCTTCATTATTAATCATCTTTGTTGTTGCTGCCTCCCTTTCCTCTTGTGTGGGGAATAGGTCTTTGAAAGAAGGAAGCTATAAAACTACCTTAACCTTTAAGCCTGGAGAAGAGCAGAAAATTGCTGAAGCCTTTTTATCCTTAAAAGACAGCACGCAGATTATATTAAAACAAGGCACTTATAAATTCGATAACTTAAGTATTGCTCAGGTAAATCACATTCTGATCCAGGGCGAGGGCTACGATAAAACCATTCTTGATTTTAAAGAACAAAGTCAGGGCGGGGAAGGCATCAGGGTAACCGATGTTAAAGGTTTTACTATCGACGGGATGATGATTCGCGATTCAAAAGGCGATTTGCTGAAGATCAATAAAAGCCGTGATGTAACAGTAACCAATCTGCATGCGGTTTGGAGTAAGGCTGATTCAACCAGTGGAGGCTACGCCATTTATCCGGTGATGTGTAAAAATGTCTTGATAGAAAACTGTTATACCGAAGGATCTTCGGATGCAGGTATTTATGTGGGGCAGACGGATAGTGCTATTGTAAGAAAGTGTAAAGCGGCTAAAAATGTTGCGGGTT
Source organism: Pedobacter nyackensis (assembly GCF_900176505.1). Taxonomy (GTDB): domain Bacteria; phylum Bacteroidota; class Bacteroidia; order Sphingobacteriales; family Sphingobacteriaceae; genus Pedobacter; species Pedobacter nyackensis. Next base: position 4,828 of record NZ_FWYB01000011.1, read on the forward strand.
GTGAAATTGAAAATACTTCCAATGCTCAGGTGTACGACAATGAATTTTATAACAATACAGCGGGTTTTCTGATTTTCGATCTGCCGGATCTTTCTAAGAAAGGGGGGCATGTTAAGGCTTATAATAATTACATCCACGATAATAATTTCAGGAATTTTGCAAAGGCAGGTAGTTTTGGAACCTCCTGGGGTGTAGGTAATGCATCGCCTGGTAGTGGTGTTATTATATTAGCAGCCTCGGATATTGAAATTTATAATAACCGGATCATTAATAACAACAGTTCGGCAATTACGATTGCTTCTGGCTTTGCGGTTGATGATAAAGCCGCAGAAAAAATAAATGCCAATTATTCGCCAATTTCTAAAAACATCAAGATTCACGATAATACGATAGAAATGGGAACTGCATTTCCTGAGCCGGCTTATGAACATCGTATTGGTAAAATCCTGGTGGCCGTTGAGCAGCAATTGAACGCCAGCGATCCTTCGAGGAAAAATAAGCGTATTCCTTTTATTATGTATGATGGTATCTCCAACAATATATTAACAAAAGGAACCGGGGTTAATCCTGATGGTATTTGCATTAAGCAGACGGGAGATAACCTGTTTGTAAACGCCGACTTTTTAAACATCAGTAACCCTAAAAACTGGAAACCTAATACCGACATCACTCCTTATCTCTGCAAGTAAACTTAGTATAAATGCGCACAACTTATATTTTAGGAATTCTTCTTTTTTTCTGCATCTCAGCTTCCCTGATCGGTGGTCAGGGTTGCAAAAACAAATCTGGTCAAAGTGGCCACGACAATGCTTTTGTGTTTAAGGAAAAGCTGTCTGATTATGGCTTTTTCAAAAATAAGCTGAATAAATTGGAAGCCAGGGAAGGTGTTTTGCCTTATGACATCAGCACCGCGTTGTTTACAGATTATGCCATCAAAGATCGTTTCATCGTATTGCCTGAAGGGTTAGCAATGAATTATACCAATGAGGGAGCGCTTGATTTTCCTGAAGGAACGATCATCATTAAGAACTTTGCTTATACCAATGTGAATCACGAAAAGATCATGATCGAAACCCGATTGCTGGTTAAAGATCCGGGGGATAAAAACTGGAAGGTGATGGATTATTTATGGAATAAGGAACAGACGGAGGCTGTCAAGCACATCACAGGAGCGAAGATTCCAATTGAATTGCTTGATAATAATGGGAATAAGCTATTGACTAATTATCAGGTACCTAATACGAACGACTGCAAGCGTTGTCACATTAAAGATGATGCTTTGATTCCGATTGGACCGAAGGCAAGAAACCTTAATGTTGTTGTTAGGGGACAAAGCACTAATCAGCTTAAAGCCTGGGCTGCGAAAGGAGTATTAAAGGGCTTACCAGAAGGGGGAGGAGTACCACAGCTGCCTGACTGGGCGGATGCAAAACGTTTTAGTCTGGAGCAGCGGGCCAGGGCATACCTTGATATCAATTGTGCGCATTGCCATACTAAGGGAGGCGATGCTTATAATACAGGTTTATTTTTAGAGTATGAACAAACGAATCCTAATCATCTGGGTATTAAAAAAGCACCTGTATCTGCCGGAGGAGGTGCTGGGGGATTAGATTATGATATTATACCAGGGGATGCTGAACATTCTATTTTGGCCTATAGGATGAATAGCACAGAGCCCGGTACAGCAATGCCTGAGCTGGCAAGGACATTGCCACATAAAGAAGGAATCCAATTAATCCGGGATTGGATAAACAGTATGGCGAAGTAATTCTTCGCTTTACTTTTTTATTTTTTTCAGGAGAGTCTCCACAATTCGAGGGTAATGCAGGTGTTCCAGTTGTTGCCCTTTGAATTTGACCATCTCCAGATTATCGCCTTTGTCGATGCGGTACTTAGCCTGGTAAATGTATTCTCCTTCATCGTAATTTTCATCTACATAATGTATGGTAATGCCTCCTTCGGCTTCTCCAGCTTCCATTACGGCATTGTGAACATTGTCGCCATACATACCTTTTCCACCAAACTTAGGTAAAATAGCAGGATGAATATTGACAATACGACCTGGGTATTCGACAATGAGATTTTTGGGAATCAACCACAAGAAGCCGGCAAGCACAATCAGATCAATCTCCAGATTTTTTAAAAGATCGATGATGTTGTCTGTCTGATAAAATTCATGTCTGTCGAACACATGAGAAGGGATTTCGAAATTATCTGCCCGTTGTAAAACGTAAGCATCAGGATTATTGGTTAGCACCAAAGCGATTTCGACTTCTGTGCTCTTTTTAAAGTGCTCCATTATTTTTTGAGCATTTGATCCTGATCCTGAGGCAAATATGGCGATGCGCTTCTTCATGAGGTTTCCGTTGGGTTTATTTGAGGTCAAAGATAAAAAATAATAACTATCAAGTGTAATTGTTCAGGCTTTGTAAAAAATGGTAAGGAGGAGAGAACATTTTGTGTTAAATGAAGTTATATTATTTAAACCTTATAAAAATAGCTTAATTATGGAATCAAATACCCGAAGGGATTTTATTAAGAATACTTTGACTGCTTCATTGGCGATTGCTATTGGAACCCCGATTTTATTGGGTGGAGAGGCCGCAATGGCCGCTGCAGTAACTGATGAAAAAGGTTCAGGTCTTGCTCCCTTGAAGTTTACGCAATTCCCTTTGAAATATACCTATAGTGCTATGGAGCCATACATTGATGCGCTTACCATGGAAATCCACTATACCAAGCATCATACCGCTTATATTAAAAATGTAAATGACGCTATTGCTGCCGAGAATATTCCTTATTCAACAATGAAGGAGTTTTTCGACAATGCCTCAAAGCTTTCGGCTAAGGCACGCAACAATGGTGGAGGTGCCTGGAACCACAATTTCTTTTTTGAGACTTTAAAGCACGGTCCTTCAGGCGGACCTCAAGGGAAATTAAAAGAAGGTATCGTTAAGGCATTTGGTTCGGTAGATAAATTTAAGGAGCTGTTCTCGGCTGCCGCGGCATCGCGCTTTGGCTCGGGCTGGGCATGGTTGGTGAATGATAAGGGGACTTTAAAGATCACCTCGACTGCCAACCAGGATAACCCTTTATTTGATAACGCCGAAATAAAGGGAGTGCCTTTGTTGGGACTGGATGTGTGGGAGCATGCTTATTATCTTAAATATCAGAATAAGCGGGCAGACTATATTGCCAATTGGTGGAATGTGGTGGATTGGGATGTGGTGGGCAAAAGGTTAGCATAGGAGCCCGGTAAGCGAGGAAGCAATAAACCTTTCTTTAGATTTGAGTTTAAAACCAGCAGAAATTATACCTTTGTCTGAAATAATTGGACAAAAAGCAATTATGTAAAAAATATTTGCATAATGCTTTTGTAATTTAAAAACATTAGTTCTATATTTGCAGTCCGAAAAAAGAAAGAAAAACAGAGCATTGCTCTAACTATAAAATACTTTAATAACAAAAAATGGCAAATCATAAATCTTCATTAAAAAGAATTAGAGCAAACGCAACTAAACGTTTACGTAACAGATATCAGGCAAAAACAACACGTACGTTTATCAAAAGATTGCGTGCTGCTGAAGATAAAAAAACTGGATTAGAATTACTTCCTAAAGTAGTTTCTATGCTAGATCGTTTAGCCAAAAAGAATGTTATCCATAAAAACAAAGCAGCTAACAACAAATCTAAGTTGACTAAATTTGTTAATGGCTTAAAATAAACATAGCTTTACAATATTATAAACGGGATGTGCTAACGCATATCCCGTTTTTTTTTGTTCAAAAATTTGAACTTGTAAAGATGAACCCTTACCAGGAGAAGATTGGCATAAAATTTTGGGCAGAAGCTGACAGGCCCCGTGAAAAGCTATTACTTAATGGCCGCAGGCACCTTACTGATGCAGAGCTGATCGCTATTTTAGTTGGCTCCGGTAGTAAAAATGAAACGGCGGTAGACCTCAGTAAACGGATTCTGTCATTTTATAACAATGATCTGGATGCGCTGGGAAAAGCTTCGGTAAAGGATCTTTCTAAATTTAAAGGAATTGGTGAAGCTAAAGCGCTCTCTATCGTTGCCGCACTGGAACTTGGAAGAAGGAGGAAAGAAACCGCAGGAGCTGAGCTCGATAGGATAACTACAGCCACAGAGGCCTTCGAGATCTTGTTGCCTGTGTTTGCAGATTTGAACCATGAAGAGTTTTGGATATTGATGCTGAATCGCGCCAATTATGTGATTGGCAAACAGCCAATCAGTAAGGGTGGGGTGACAGGAACAGTAGCAGATCCGAAAGTTATTTTTAAAACCGCACTGGAGCATAATGCTACTTATGTGATTCTGGCACACAATCATCCTTCCGGGAATTTGAAGCCCAGTCAACAGGATATCAACATGACTAAGAAAATGGTTGAAGCTGGCAGAGTACTCGATCTAAACGTACTGGATCATTTAATTATTACAGATAAATTATTTTATAGCTTTGGAGATGCAGGTTTAATTTAGATGCCCATAGCTTTCTGCTTTCAGCATTAAAATAATATCTTTGCGTTTTATAGAATAAAAATGAAGATATCATACAACTGGCTAAAACAATTCATTCAAACAGATAAAACACCACAGGAACTATCTTTGATATTAACCAATATAGGTTTAGAGGTGGAAAGCCTGGAAACAGTACAACCTGTTGCAGGTGGTCTGGATGGATTGGTAGTAGGTCATGTGTTGAGCTGCGTGCAGCATCCAAATGCTGATCGCCTACGCGTAACGACTATAAATGTAGGTGGACCTGAAGTTTTACAGGTTGTTTGTGGTGCACCCAATGTAGCCCAGGGCCAGAAGGTTGTAGTGGCAACTGTTGGTACTACCGTATATCCGAATTCAGGCGAGCCTTTCAAAATCAATAAGTCAAAAATAAGAGGAGAAGAATCTGTAGGGATGATCTGTGCTGAAGATGAGATTGGCTTAGGCGTTTCTCATGATGGTATTATGGTTCTTCCTGAAGACACTGTAGTGGGCACAACAGCGAAAGCTTATTTTAAATTGGAAGATGATTACCTTTTTGAAATTGGCCTTACACCAAACAGAGCTGATGCTGCATCACATTTAGGTGTAGCGAGAGATTTAGCTGCTTATTTCCGTACTAATATACAGATGCCTGATATTTCGGGCTTTAAAACTGATAACGAAGATTTACAAATCGATGTAAAGGTTGAAGATACAGAGGCTTGTCCTAGGTATAGCAGTGTTACCATTAGCGGTGTTACTGTTAAGGCTTCGCCAGACTGGTTGCAAGATAAATTGAAAGTGATCGGTATCAGACCGATTAACAATATTGTAGATATTACCAATTATGTTTTACACGATCTGGGTGTGCCATTGCATGCTTTTGATGCAGATCAGATCAAAGGAGGAGAGGTAAGGGTTAAGAAATGTGCAGAAGGAACTCTTTTTGTAACGCTTGATGGTGTAGAGCGTAAGCTTTCATCAGAAGATCTGATGATCTGCAATGCTGAAGAACCGATGTGTATTGCCGGCGTTTTTGGTGGTAAAAGCTCGGGCGTAAGCGAGAGCACTACTAATATCTTTTTAGAGAGTGCTTATTTTAATGCAGTATCGGTACGTAAAACTTCGAAAAGACACGGTTTAAAAACTGATGCTTCATTCAGGTTTGAGCGTGGTACTGATCCTGATATGACTGTTGTAGCTTTAAAACGCGCAGCATTGTTGATCGCTGAGCTAGGTGGTGGAACGATTGCCTCTTCGGTATCCGACCTTTACCCTAATCCGGTACAAGCTTTTGATGTAGCAGTAAGCTATCAAAATATTACTAAATTAATTGGTGCTGAAATCCCTGCGGAAGAGATTAAAGCTATTATTGTTGCATTGGGCATCGAAGTAGTTGCTGAAACTGCTGAGGGCCTGAGCCTGAAAGTCCCTGCTTTTAAAGTGGATGTAACACGTGAGTGCGACATTACTGAAGAAGTGCTTAGGATTTATGGTTACAACAATATTGAAATTCCAAGTAAAATAAATGCTTCTTTGTCTTATAGTTCGAAACCTGATAAAGAGCAAACTCAACATGTTATTGCTGATATGCTAACAGCAAATGGCTTTTTAGAGATTTGGTGTAATTCTTTAACCAAAGGTGTTTATTCAAAAAATCCTGAAGAAGCTGTACAGATCTTAAATCCATTAAGTTCGGATTTGAATGTGATGCGTCAGGAGTTGTTAATGCCAGCTTTAGAAAGTGTTGCTTACAATCAGAACAGGAAGACTGCTGATATTAAGTTTTATGAATTTGGTAAGACTTATCACCTGATTAATGAGAAGTATGTAGAGCGTCCGCGTCTATTGGTATTGCTTTCTGGTAGCAACCAGACTGAGCAGTGGAACCAAAAGCCAACATCGGTTAGCTTTTATCATTTAAAAGCTGCAGTGGATGCAATCATCGGCCGCCTGGGTATTACCGGTTATCAATCTGATGAAGTAAATGACGAGAGCTTTGCTTTCGGATTGAAGTATTTCAGAGGAGATAAAGTAATTGTGAGCTTTGGTGCGGCAACGACTGCGGATAAGAAGAAAGCTGATGTGGATAAGGATGTTTATTATGCAGACTTTGACTGGGCTTTGTTACTGGATATGGTAAGGAAGAACAAGATTGTTAACAAGGAGGTGTCTAAATACCCAGCGGTAAGAAGAGACTTGTCGATGTTGGTAGATACAGCAGTTACTTTTGATGCTTTAAAAACCGTTGCATTTAAATCAGAGAAAAAATTGATTAAAAATGTGCAGGTATTTGATGTGTATGTTGGCGATAAATTACCTGAAGGTAAGAAGTCATACGCGTTGAATTTTACCATTCAGGATGAGGAGCAAACCTTAACCGATAAGCAAATTGATGCAGTTATGCAAAAGATTATTCATAACTTAGCACAAACAGTAAAAGCAGAAATTAGAAAGTAAGAAATAAAAATATATTATTCATGTCATCAGTTGCAGATCAATTAACCTCAGTATTGCATAAAACTACCCGCTTAATGGAGCTTTGTAGTGCCTTGCAAGAAGAAAATGAGCTGCTTAAGCTGGAAAATGAATCAGTAAAAAGTGCATTTGATAAAGCGAAGACAAAGAATTCGGACCTTGAAGAAAAGCTTAGGGTGTTGAAGTTGGCGAAAAGTATCGAAGGCACAAGTGAAAAGACACTTGATATAAAGCAAAAAATTAACGATTTTGTGCGTGAAATAGACAAGTGTGTTGTATTACTTAAAAAATAAGTAGTACCTAAAAGTGAAACAAAGCTAAGAAATGGGAGAAATCTCGATAAAAATAACTATTTCCGATCGTATATATCCCTTAAAGGTTAGTACGGAAGAGGAAGAAATTGTAAGGCGGGCAGCCAAGATTATTAATGAGCGCATAAAGGACTATCAGGAAAATTATGCGGTTAGAGATAAACAGGATTTGCTATCTATGGCAGTACTGCATTATGCAACGGCAGTATTGAGGGTAGAGAACAAAGTCCAGAATCAGGACACTGCTGTTGCCGAGAAGGTGGAGGAATTGGATAGTTTATTAAACGGATTTTTTACAAAATAAGTACGTTCTTTATATAAGTTAAGATTAGCACGAAGATATAGCCGCAGCTACGTTTTTGAGTTTCACTATTTTTAAAACTTAACACTTCAATATTTATAGGATTAAGAGGGTGTATTTCATTTGCATTTATGTACCTGAAAATGACTCAAATCCTAATTATAATTAGTTGAGGTTTTTAAAACTTGGGGCTTGATAAATTTAGTTGCGGTTTTTTTTTGAAACCATTTTTATGGTTTTGTAACCAAAACAAACAAAGATAAATTAACGAGAAAAATAATCAGATAGGATCAACATCCCGAAGGGGTTGATAAAAATCATAAAGATTGTATCTGATTAAACAATAAATAAAAATAGAGAATGGATATAATAGGATATGTATTGATCGGCCTGGTGGTCGGCGCCGTTGTCGGCGTGCTGGTAGGGAGATACCTGCTGAGAAACCTGCTAAAAACGCAGGAGATTGCGGCCCAGACGAAGGTGAAGAAAATGCTTAAAGACGCAGAAAGCAAAGCCGAGATTTTAAAAAAGGACCGCTTACTTGAAGCAAAGGAGAAGTTTCTGCAATTGAAATCTGAACATGAGCAAGAAGTAAATAGCAAAAACAACCAGATCAACCAACGCGAAAATGCCATCAAGCAAAAGGAGCAAAGCATCAATCAGCGTTTAGAGAACTATAACAAAAAAGAACAGGAACTTGATAACCACAAAAAGAACCTGGAAAAACAAACTGAGCTGGCTGTAAAGAAACAGGAAGAAGTTGATGTTTTAAAGAATCAACATGTTATGCAATTGGAAACTATTGCTGGCCTGAGCGCTGATGAAGCTAAAAACCAATTGATCGATAGCATGAAGCAGGAAGCGCGTACGCAGGCTATGATTCAGGTGAAAGATATTGTAGATGAAGCTAAGCTTACTGCAACTAAAGAAGCTAAGAAAGTGGTAATTCAGACGATACAGCGTACTGCTGTTGAGGCTGCTATTGAGAACACTGTTTCTATCTTTCATATCGAAAGTGATGAGATCAAAGGTCGTGTAATTGGTAGAGAAGGCCGTAACATTCGTGCCCTTGAAGCTGCTACAGGTATTGAGATCATTGTGGATGATACCCCTGAGGCGATTATCTTATCAGGATTTGATCCGGTAAGAAGAGAGATTGCCCGTTTAGCATTACACCGTTTGGTAACTGATGGCAGGATTCACCCTGCACGTATTGAAGAGGTTGTAGCTAAAACCAAGAAGCAGATCGAAGATGAGATTGTTGAGATTGGCGAGCGTACAGTGATTGATCTGGGTATCCATGGTCTGCACCCTGAGTTAATCAGGATGGTAGGACGTATGCGTTACCGTTCGTCGTATGGTCAGAACTTGTTACATCACTCACGTGAGGTAGCTAATTTCTGTGCTACTATGGCTGCTGAGCTAGGCTTAAACGCTAAAATGGCGAAACGTGCTGGTTTATTACATGATATAGGTAAAGTGCCTGATGATAACCCGGAATTGCCACACGCAATCCTTGGTATGCAACTGGCTGAAAAATATAAGGAGCATCCTGAAATTTGTAATGCTATTGGTGCTCACCATGACGAGATAGAAATGACTTCAATGATCTCGCCGATTATTCAGGCTTGTGATGCGATTTCAGGTGCCCGTCCAGGTGCACGTCGTGAAGTTGTAGAAAGCTATATCAAACGTTTAAAAGAACTGGAAGAGTTAGCCCTTTCTTACCCAGGTGTAGAGAAAACTTTCGCTATACAAGCAGGTAGAGAGCTACGTGTGGTAGTTGAAAGTGAAAGAGTAACTGATCAGCAAGCTGAATTGTTAGCTGCTGATATCTCTAATCGTATACAGACAGAGATGACTTATCCGGGACAGATTAAAGTTACGGTAATCAGAGAAACCAGATCGGTTTCATTTGCAAAGTAAAAGCGCAACAAAATTGTTGTATTTCATAAAAGCGGTAGATTAGTCTACCGCTTTTTCTATTTTTACAAAGAAAACTACCATAACATGAAGAAGGATCAAAATAAGGCAATGGCGATTGAAAGTAAAAGCAAGGTTGATGTACTTTTTGATAAATATGCAGAAAGTCATCAGAACCATACCAATGAAATCATTCATTGGATTTGTGTCCCGTTAATTGTGTTTAGCTTATTGGGGCTGGTATGGGCCATCCCTTTTCCTCACCTTGAATTTTTAGGGAAGTATAACGGGTTTTTAAACTGGGCATCCTTTCTGATCGCTTTTTCTTTATATTATTACTTCACCTTATCACCTGTTTTGTCCTTTCTAATGCTATGGGTAATAAGTTTGATGAGTTACTTCATCGTTCAGCTAGAATACTGGCAGACAGCTGGTGGACCTGCATTTTGGTTAGTTTGTGCAGTGATTTTTGTAGTAGCCTGGATAGGTCAATTCATAGGTCATAAAATCGAAGGAAAGAAGCCCTCATTTTTAGAAGATGTTAAGTTCTTGTTAATCGGCCCAATTTGGTTATTACACTTTATTTGTAAAAAAGTGGGGCTAAGATACTGATCTTAATAGCACTTAACATAGAATTAACACGTTGGTAAACGAATGGTAATTTAGCGCTAACATAGGGCTAACATTGTGGTAATAACTTTGCTGGAAATTAATATACGGCAAAATTGAAATCACAACTAAACCTTAAAAGAGCAATAATTACTGTACTATTCGTAATTATTAGCGCAACAGTATTTGCACAAACGGGAAAAATTTCAGGTAAGATATCTGATAAGAAGACGGGTGAAACACTGATCGGTGTAACGGTAAAAATCAAGGGTACTACAAAAGGCTCCTCTACTGATGTAGAAGGACGCTACGTAATAAGTGCATTAACAGCAGGTAAATATACTATCGAAGCTTCTTATGTTGGTTATACCACTAAGAGCATCGCTGATGTTGAAGTAACCGGTACGGGAACTACTTCGGTAGATTTGATCATGGAAGAGTCTAATTCACAAAAACTGAATGAAGTGGTTGTGACTGGACAGGCGAGCAGAGAAACACAAACTGCTATTCTTATGAATCAAAAAAACTCAACAGAGATCAAGCAGGGTATCGGCATACAGGAAATGTCGAGAAAAGGCGTAAGCGATGTTGAGGAAGGATTGACTAAGATTACAGGTATCACAAAGGTAGACGGTAGAGGTCTATTTGTACGTGGTTTGGAAGACAGATACAATAATCTATTGATTAACGGTCTGGCGGTTCCTTCAAATAACCCGTTCAAAAAGATTATTCCTTTGGATTTGTTTCCAACAGATATCGTAAGTGTATTGGAAACTTATAAAACCTTTAACTCAGGTTTATATGGTGATTTCGCAGGGGGTACATTTAATATTGTTACCGCCAAAGGAGAGAAAAGCCTAACTAAGATTAATATAGGAACTAGCTTTACAACCAATAACAACTTCAGGAAGTTCCTGATTTCTAAAGACGCCAATTCCTTTAGTGATTTTGTAGGTTTCTCAGGAAATGAGCGTGACCTTCCTAAGGTAGTTGGTAAGGTTCCTGGCGCTTACACCATGACACCGGATGAGGCCAATACACAGTTTGGTTCTGGTTTTGATGTAGAGGAAAAAACAGCTCCTTTGAATAGCAGCTTTGGTATTTTGCATACTCAAAAAATTAATCTTCAAAATCAGCGTTATCTGCAATACCTTGTGTCTGTAAATTTCGATAACAATTTCCAGGTAAGAGAGGGTGTAGATAGATTTTTCAATACCGCTCAGGGAAATTATGATAATAATCTATACACTACCAAGTACAAGTTCTCTACGAACTCATCTGTGTTGGGTGCAATCAACTACAGGACGGAACGCTTAAACTTAGGAGTGAATGCTTTTTATCTTAAAAGCACAGAGAACATGATCCAGGATCAGTTAGGTTATACCAATAGCCAGGCTACTGTAAATAATTCTTTTATCAGATTAAATCAGTTGCAAAATACGGACTTTTTAAATGCTCAACTTACTGGTGGTTATAAACTGACTAAAGACGACAGACATAGTGTAAAGGCAGGCGTATCTTATTCGAAAACAAAATTTGAACTGCCTGATAGAAAATCCTTCAGAGGCTCACGTGTTGATGATGAAAACAGCTCAGTAAACTATACCGGTAACAGCATAGTTAGACAATACATGGATTTCGATGGTAGCTTTTATGCTTCTGGCTTAGCAGAGTACAATTGGAAATTTGGAAATGAAGATTTAACTAAAGCACATAAACTCTCTTTAGGTTACAATGGATCATTTAATAAAATGGAATCAACTTTCAGATTCCTTGTTTCTCAAAATATGGGTTCAAACAATGTAATCTTTAATACCAATCAGCCGGATGCTAAATTTTCTTCTGAAATCACTGATGGCAGTTTCACTTACAGAGATGGATCAAACGCGACTTATAAGGCAAGAATGCAAGAGGCAGTTAATGCAGGGTATGCAGATTTGGCTTTAAGGTTAAGTGACAAAACTAATTTAAATGTAGGTACCAGATTTGAACAGTCGCAAAGAATAACGAGGTACAGAAACTCAGGAAGCTTTGATGCTCCTTTTGAGAAAATTGTAAAAGAGAACTTTGACATCCTTCCTTCCCTGAATTTAAAATATGCTTTAAATGACAATTCGAATTTCAGGATTTCAGCGTCTAAAACATTAACGAAACCAGTAATTATGGAAGCATTCCCTCTGGAGTTTGTTAACCCTGATGCAACTATTGAAAATGGTAATCCAAACGTGATCAATAGCAAGAATTACAACCTGGATGTGAAATATGAATTGTTTCCATCCAATAAAGAAATGTTAGCCATAACAGGTTTTGCAAAGTATTTACAAGACCCTATTGAAAGGTTATTCGTTCAATCAGCAGGCAGTGGTGGTTTGCAGATTACCTATAACAACTCTAAGAAAGCAATTTTGTATGGGGCAGAATTAGAGTTCTTACTTGAATTAAAAAGATTAACGGAATCACTTTCAAACTTCTCAGTAGGCTTTAACACTTCATTGATGGTTACTGAAGTGACGATTGACAGACTTAAAAATAGTACTGAAACTGCTGCAATGCCTGGTAACAGTGGTAAACGTAAGCTGCAGGGAGCTTCGCCATGGTTGATTAATGCGGATATAAAGTATGAGGCTGAATTTAGTAAGAAATGGAAAAACACCATGACCTTAGCTTATAATATTTATGGAGAACGTATTTATGCAGTAGGTACAAATGGATTGGATCACTATTATGAGAAACCTTTTGGTAAGCTGGATTTCATTTGGAACAATAAAATTGGCGATAAATGGGATGTAAAAGTTGGTGTAGAAAACATATTAAACCCACTTTATAAAGTTGAATTAGGAGATAAGAGCCAGATAGACATTGTAGAGAAAGATCTGACAGTAAAGGATTACAAAAGAGGTGTAGGTTTCTCTCTAGGCTTGGGCTATACCTTTTAAAATCAAAAATCAGTTAACAATTATTTAACCTATTGATGATCTAAGGGTAAAGTAAAATTAACCTATTGAAAATATTGAAGAATTAAATTTGAAGAAATGAAAACAAATCTTTTAAAAATGAAAAAAGTATTATTTGCAATTGCAATTTCAGCATCGATTTTCACAGGTTGTTCAAGCGATGATGATGCGCCAGTTATAAAAGAGCCAGTTGTAGGCGAAATCAGTGGAAACCTTACAACCAGTAAAACTTTTGCTTATGGCAATTACACTTTAAAAGGAATGGTTAAAATCCAATCAGGTGTGACCATAACATTTGAAAAAGGATCTACCATCACTGCTGATAAAACAAATGGTGAAACAGGTTTAGTCGTTTTAAACGGTGGTAAATTAATTGCTGAAGGTACAGTTAATGAGCCAATCGTATTCACTGAAAAATCAAAAGTCGCTGGATCATGGGCAGGTATTATTATGTATGGTGATGCTCCGATTGTGGGTCTTTCATCAGCTACATCTGCAACTTCGGAAGATGGGTTAAGCTTAAGTTATGGTGGAACAAACGCCGCACACAATGGTGGTTCTTTAAAATATGTAAGAGTAGAATATGCCGGACAAGTAATCACATCACAAACAAAAGAGCATAACGGATTTTCTTTCTATTCAGTAGGATCTGGTACTGTACTTGAAAACCTTGTTTCTTATAAAGGTAACGATGATGGTTTCGAGTTTTACGGTGGTACCGTTAGCGGAAAGAATTTAATTTCTTATGGTAATGGGGATGATGCGTTTGACTGGCAAGATGGCTGGAAAGGCCAGGACAATACAAACTGGTTTGCATATCAAACTGGTGTTGCTAATTATGGAATGGAAGTTGAAGCAAAAAGTGTAAACAATGCTTTTTGGCCAAAAGTTACTAATATCACTTTAAAAAGAGCTGCTGGTACAACAACAGAAGGACAAGGTGAAATTCAGTTAGATGCTATCCAGTTTAAGAAAGAAGGAAATGGTGACTATAGCAATATCGTAATCGATGGATATGTTAACCAAACAACTCCTACTGCCTTTAACGGTGGTGCTGTTCAAATATTGGATTTAACTACCTATACGAATCAGGTAGTTGGGGGTAAAATCAAATTAACGAATGTTAAAGTTACCAACACGCCAAATATTTTCGTTACAGGTGGTGCAGGTTTTACAGTTTCAGCTGCTAGCTTCCCTGGTACCAACTGGGGTGTAAATACTACTGCAACAGGAGCTTCTCTTGCTGCTGGTAAATGGGCTACAGTTGATGGTGTGAACTTATTAGCTAACTTATAGAATTTAAGATTTCTATTTAAAGAAGTCAATTGTAAAACAGGCTGTCCTCTTGAGGCAGCCTGTTTTGGTTTATAACAAATGCGGTAACTCTGTGTTATTTAAGACCAGGTTCATAGGCATACACCACCCTATAAGGTAAGTTTTTTAGATTCGTTGAGATCTGTCCTATACTTAAATTCTCCTTTTGAGGTGTAGGCTCGCAAAAAGAATATGTTTTTCCATTATAAACGATAGGGGTACCTATCGGTTTATCAAATTGTACCGCCATAGTAATGTGTGTTGGGTATAACAACGCGATCATTGGCAGATCGTAAATTTCCTTAACCAGGTAAAAGAACAAGGCAGCGCGATCGTCGCAATCGCTATACTTAGAAAATAGTGTTTCCTCAGGGGAAAGCCGTTTCTCTTTGCCAAAGTTTTTATCGTCCTCTTCATATAAAAAAGCATACCTGGTAAAGCGCATTAAATAATCTATGCCTTTTTTTTGTTTCATGCCGTTGAGGTTCTTTTTAAGCAAAGGAATCAATGAACCATAAGCCTCTTTGCTCAATGGAATGTTGAAGTACGATTCAAAATCTACCACCGGGTAGTTGACAAAAATATTCTCTACATCCGTATTCAGTTTAATGTTGAAGTGATAAACTTTATGTTTATAGCTAAATTGTAATTGCTTTTCATAATAGTCTTCCGGTTTAAAGTCGGGCATCCTGGTCACTTTATAAGAAAAGGCACCCTTAGCTTCCGGCATACTGATCATGTTGTAAGGTGGGACCTTATTCAGGTCAGCATAGGCATAATCATGGTGATTTAAACACATGTACTTTTTGTCCTTAAACATGGCAAAAGGAATGTCCGAAATATCTTCATCATTATATACATAGAAGATGATCCTGTTGTCGGCAATTGTTAACCTGGCATCATAACCAGATTTGCCTAACAGAAACCATTTGTAAAAGGTATAGCGCTCGTAGTTGTCCTTTTTCGGACTGATAGCCTGAGCTGTTTTCCGGATGAGCTGATAATATAACCAGTCATTTAGCTGGTGTTTCTTTTTATAAGACAACAGCGTATCTACAACAGAGCCGTACTTTCCGTTGTTCAGTTTTGCATAATAAGATTTAACCGTTTGTTCTGAAAGCGTTTTTTGATTGCTTACAATAATGGAGGAGTCTATATTGAGGTTGAAGGTGTCGTTATAAAACTCGAAGCTGATGTTATACCCTTTGGCCTGACCATAGGATTGTTCCATGATCAGAAGCAGGCAGAGCGTACCGAATATTTTGAGCAGACGGTTCATAGCTGGTTAATATTATATTCATATTAAATATACATAGAATTAACATAGAATGTATATTAAGCTTTAGTCTTTAAAACTTTTTATCATAATGAACAATTAACAAGCCCTTAACATGATGACCTTACTTTTGTGACATAAATATTTGGTTAGTATTTATAAAGTTTAGGTTTAGTTGATAACAAAAAGCCACGATGGATGTCGTGGCTTTTTGTTTTAAAAATTCTTTCCTACCTTCTCCAGCATTTCCGCCGGAATGTTTTGCATATCAACAACCAGGAAGCCATCCAGACAGTCAGAAAACTTCGGATCTATATTGAAGCAAATGATTTTTGCATTCAGATTCATGTATTGCCTTAATAAAACAGGAATCTTGATATGGGTGTTTTCAATATCAGAGATTAAGCTATCCAGGTCTTTTAAAGACTCACTACTTTCAACGAGCAGATCTTTATCAATGGCAGATAAATCGGCTTTAAACTTGTTTTTGGGCTTTACATAATGTGCCAGCTCGTAGTCGAAGTGATTCTTAGTGATGTAATCAACAATCAGCGATTTAGAGAACTTAGAGAAGTTGTTGCTGATGCTAACCGGTCCGAACATATATCTGTACTGTGGGTTATCCAATAGGTATTTTAAAATACCTTTCCATAGTAAGAATAAGGGTAATGGCTTTAACTGATATTCTTTTCTGATCCATGAACGACCAAGCTCAATACCTTTTCGTAGCAAGGGATAGAATGGCTCTTTAATTTTAAACAGTTCAGAAAGGTAAAATCCCCTGCGACCCATGGTATTTAAAATCTCATCGCCCTTACCAATGCGGTAAGCACCTACAATATTTTGCAGTTCCTTATCCCATATAAATAGGTGATTGTAGTAAATGTCGTAATTATCTAGGTCGATCTTTTTATTGGTCCCTTCGCCAACTTCTCTAAAGGTGATCTCTCTTAAGCGACCAATTTCTCTTAATATGTTTGGGATGGCGACTGTTGGCGCAATGTATACTTCGTAATTCTTTTCCTGCCAAACCCTAAAGCCTTCCAGTCCCTCAATCTCTTCAACAATCACATTGCGATCTGTTTCCTCGATAATCGGCTCCGGCTTTTTCTTAATCTTGAAAAGGTTGATAGGGTTAAACAATTTCTTCTCTTCTTCCAGTCCGGTACCCAGTGCATAGGTGCGGGCCCTTAAAAAATCGAGTAATTTGTTGGTATTGTTCCGGTACGAAATGTCTTCGATATTGATCGGCTTGCCTATTCTGACCTTTATTTTAAGTCCCTGTTTATTTAAAAACTCTGATGGCAACTTAGCCGTTCTGAGGGTAGGGTGAATAAAACTCAGGATGTTAAACAATACCCCATTGTTACCATGGAAGTAAATTGGGACAACCGGCACTTTTGCTCTGGCTATTAATTTACCAACTACAGGGTGCCATATGCGATCCGTGATTTCTTGTTTATCTAAACTAAAGGTCGAAACCTCACCTGCAGGGAATATCCCGATTGGAATTCCATTTTGTAACAGATCAAAAGTTGCTTTTAATCCACTTATGCTGGACGTATGTTGAACGTTTTCGAAAGGGTTTACCGCAACAAAGAACTCGCTCAGATTCGGGATTTTTTTAAGGATGAAATTAACCATCACCTTGGCTTCGGGCCTTACTGTGCATAATAGTTTTACAAGAGCCAATCCTTCAATTCCTCCGTAAGGGTGGTTGGCAATTGCAATAAAGCCGCCTGTTTTAGGTATGCTTTTAAGATCATCTTCATCAAAATCTATGCTTACCCCTATAGTTTCTAATATTTTGTCAACAAATTCGAGCCCGTTAAAGTGCTCGTTTTGAGAAAAGACTTTGTTGATGTCGTTTAATTTCATCATCTCCATGAGCAAAGCCGCTAATCCGGGTACCCCTAACTTATCTATCTTAGTGGCCTTTGCAAACTCTTTGGTAGTTATGATCTTCATTTAAATTGGATTAATGAATTGTAAAGCAATTTCAAAAATAAGACTTATATTTTTAAAGTTCGTTACCTGCTTAAAATATAACATTGGGTTATTGTATAATCGGGCCTGATGTATAAAATCATTGCGGTTTCCGCATAGCCTGTTTCTAGATAGGGGCTAAAGCTTCACGCTATATATGCTGGAGTTAGCAAAAGGTGCTGCTCCTTATAATTTCTGGGAGGTTGGCCGGGTGTTGATGAGTTCTTGCCGGGACCCATAGCCTCATTAAGGGCGGAGCAAAGTTCCGGTAAATCCTAAGTAACTAATAGTATTTTGCATGGTGGGTTGGTTGTTCTTAAATATCCTGGTTAAATTGGCCTATGAAGAGATGGCTGATTACCTATTTTAGTTTTACCAAAAGAGAATTCAATGGTTTAATGGTCTTGATGGGTTTGATTCTACTTATGATGATTTTTCCTTATATATATGGTTTAATAAAGTCGGAAGAACCCATTACTGAAGCCGATGAACTTGCGGTTTTAAAACTGGCTCTTGAAGATAAACAGAAGATCGCTGAGGCAACAGTAAATAAGGGCAATGGTAAAGATGTAGCTAAAAAGAAAGCTGTGCGCTTTGTCTTTGATCCGAATACGATTGGGCAGTTGGAATGGGAACGGTTGGGACTATCTGCCAGACAGGCTCGGTCTATTTTGAACTACAGAGCTAAAGGTGGCCAGTTCAGGACTAAGGAAGATTTGCGCAAAATGTATACGATAACTGAACAAATGTATGTGCAGCTGGAGCCCTATGTTAAGATTGTTCCCCCTAATGTGGATTATTCGGATATCAAGCCTAAAGCGTATACTAAATCGTCTTTGGTAAAAGCTAAGTCTGAAATCATTGAGATTAATGGAGCTGATACAATTGAACTGGATAAGATAAAAGGAATTGGGATGGCCTTTGCAAATCGTATTGTGAAGTACAGAGCACGAATAGGGGGATTTTATAAAAAAGAGCAATTGATGGAAGTATTTGGACTGGATTCTGTAAAGTATATTGAAATTAAGGACCAAATAATCGTTGATGCATCTAAAATAAAAAAGATAAATATCAACACAGTCGAGATTGATGATTTTAAAAATCATCCTTACATCAGGTATAAGCAGGTAAATGCACTGATACAATATCGAAAACAACATGGAAAATATAGTAATTTTGCAGACTTAAATAAAGTGGCCATCTTAAACCAGGAAACGATTGATCGTTTGGCTGCCTATCTTGAATTTTAATTATGATCGAATCAAAAATAAAGTCAACTGTAAGGGATGTATATGATTTCCCTAAACCCGGAATCGTTTTTAAAGACATTACCCCTATACTTAAAGACGCTGCATTGTGCCTGGAGATCGCGCAAGCTTTGGCTGCGCAGCTAAAGGGCATTGAAATAGATGTGGTAGCAGGTATAGAAAGCAGGGGCTTTTTGTTTGGCCCGGCATTGGCACAGCTTTTAAATGTCCCGTTTGTACCCATCCGGAAAGCCGGTAAGCTCCCTTACAAAACTGTACAGCAGACTTACAACCTTGAGTATGGATCGGCAACGATAGAGCTGCATGAGGATGCTTTAGTAGCCGGACAAAAAGTTTTGATTCATGATGATTTACTGGCTACAGGCGGGACTGTTGTTGCTGCTTCTGAATTGGTTATGCAATTAGGGGCTGAGGTTGCCGGATACTCATTCATTATAGGACTGGATTTCCTTAACGGAAGAGTGCGTTTGGAGCCTTATTGCAATAAAATTTTCTCTCTGGCATCTTATTAATTTACGGTGATTTCCTTCATTTCCTTCGTTTTTTGAGCCTGTTCAGCATTTTTTTTGAAAAAAAATAAAAGTTTTTTTGTGCTGTATTTATTTTGCCCAGAAATGATAGGGTAGGTTAATGAACTAAATACCATTTCGTTCTATCTTTTGACGAATTTTTGCTTGTGAAGCTGTGATTTTATTTGTTTATCATTGCTCAAATTCAAACAATAAAATATGTTAGAAACGATGGATAACTCTGTGGGATACAACTTTAGTATTTCAGAAAATCAGGAGATGATCAGAAGAATGGTAAAAGATTTCGCTGAAAAAAATATCAGACCAAAACTGATGGAATGGGATGAAGCGCAATATTTTCCTGTGGAAGTTTTTAAGCAATTGGGTGAACTTGGGTTGATGGGCGTATTGGTTCCAGAAGTTTATGGAGGATCAGGCTTTGGCTACCAGGAATACGTAGATGTGATTGTTGAGGTAGCAAAAGTTTGTGGTTCTGTCGGTTTATCTGTTGCCGCACACAATTCTTTATGTACCGGTCATATTCTGGCTTTTGGTAATGAAGCGCAAAAGCAAAAGTGGCTGCCTAAATTGGCTACAGCTGAGTGGATAGGTGCATGGGGCTTAACAGAAGCCAACACAGGATCCGATGCTTTAAGAATGATGACTACGGCCGTTCTGGACGGGGATGAATATGTAATTAACGGCGCTAAAAACTGGATCACACATGGTAAAAGCGGTGATATTGCAGTTGTTATGGTACGTACAGGTGAAAAAGGCGATTCTAAAGGTATTTCTGCAATTGTTGTAGAGCGTGGTACACCGGGATTCTCGGCCGGTAAAAAAGAGAATAAACTGGGCATGAGGGCTTCGGAAACTACGGAGATGATATTCGACAATTGTCGCGTTCCTAAAGAAAATCTTTTAGGAAATGTAGGAGATGGATTTAAACAGGCCATGAAAGTGCTGGATGGGGGAAGAATTTCTATCGCGGCATTGTCGCTGGGAATAGCCAAAGGTGCTTACGAAGCTGCAGTTGCTTATGCAAAGGAGCGTCACCAATTCGGACAACCGATAGCGAACTTTCAGGGGATCAGCTTTAAACTGGCCGACATGGCTACAGAGATTGAAGCTGCAGATTTGTTGATTAGACAAGCCGCAGATTTAAAGAATAGAGGTTTACCTATGACAAAGGAATCGGCTATGGCTAAGTACTTCGCCTCGGAAGTTTCTGTGAGGTGTTCGACAGAAGCAGTGCAGATTTTTGGTGGCTATGGTTATACTAAAGATTTCCCGGTTGAGAAGTTCTATCGTGACAGTAAACTGTGTACAATAGGAGAGGGAACATCAGAAATACAGAAAATAGTAATTGCAAGAGAAGTACTGAAAGACTAGTACGCTCAATTTAAAAACGAATATTCTAACCAAATATAAAACTGGTAAGTCCGGCGTATCTAACGATACCCGGATTTATTATTTTATGGAGATGATGCTGTCGACCACAAAAGGACTATAACCTCTCCATGGCAAGCTGTTTACGTATTCTTTATAATGTAGCTCGAATATTTTTCCGCTGTTCAGCATCATTTTCTCTGCAATATCTTTATCACCCACCGAAAATTCAAATTCATTCGATTGTATAGCTCCAGGCTGCCCGGTACGAAATCCGGTCTGGATCAGTTTACCTTCATAGGTTTTAAATAGATATCCTTTTTTAACTACATAGTTGAGTTGTCCGGCTTTAACACCTTCGCCAAATACAAAGTAGTAACGGTAGTAGAAAAATCCGCCAAGGATGAGGAAGATAACACCCAGTACAATGAATAGTGGTTTTTTAGATTTCATAGATAGCTATATATAGATATTTAAATATAAATAAATAACAGCTTATGTATGTCGATTTAGCTTATTAATAATTAAAAGTAATATATTCTTTTGATTATCAAATGAAAGCTATACCTTTGCAGTCCTAAAAACAACGAGAGGAGGTATTTTACGTTATGATTATTATTAATATTAAAGACGGCGAATCATTAGATAAGGCGTTAAAACGTTTCAAAAAGAAATTTGAAAAAACAGGTGTGTTAAGAGAATTACGTAGCCGCCAAGCTTATGAGAAAAAGTCTGTAGCTCGTCGTACACTAGTTAAACATGCTATTTACAAGCAAAATATGCAACTTGAAGGAACGATCTAGTTCTGATAGTTAATTATCATACTAAAGCGCCATCGATTATTCGGTGGCGCTTTTTTTATTTTTCAATGGGGACTAAATGCCATTTTTCCAGCTTATTCATTAAGTCTTCTGGTTTAAAGGGTTTGCGGATATAGTCATTCATCCCGGCATTCATGCATGCTTCCTCGTCATCTGTCATCGCATTAGCGGTAAGTGCAATAATAACAGGTTGCTTTATAACCGTCTTGCGAATGATCTGGGTGGTCTCCAGTCCGTCCATGATGGGCATTTGTATGTCCATTAAAATTATACCGTAGTCCTTCTGACTGACTGCTTCAATCGCTTCTTGTCCGTTTTTAACCAGATCAGGTAAATAACCCATTTTACGTAGAATATTCAGAATCACATGTTGGTTCATCTGGTTATCTTCTGCTACGAGTATAGTGAATGGAAACTTCTTGCTAAAGCTTGTTGATAATTTATTCGGAATCAGTTTTTCATCCTGAAGGGGTGTATATCTGTTCCGATTTCCAATATAAGTATTTATGGTAAATGAAAATGTTGAACCTAGGTCAGGAGTGCTTTCTACCCAAATTTGCCCACCCATTAAGCAGACTAGCTTTTCAGAGATGGCCAGGCCCAGCCCGGTACCTCCATATTTTCGAGTAGTAGATGAGTCTATCTGGGAAAATGCTTTAAATAGCCTGCTTAATTTATCTTCGGGTATGCCTATACCGGTATCCCTTATGTCAAATCTTAATGATACTTGTCCATCGGGTCCGGTATTTTCCAAGTGTACAAACACACAAACTTCCCCTCGCTCTGTAAATTTCATTGCATTACCCACAAGGTTGGTCAAAATCTGTCTCAATCGCAAATGATCCCCAATAATCTGCTGTGGCACATTTTCCTGGATTTGGTAAATTACGTTCAAATGTGGTTGTGCGGCTCTACTTGCAAAAATGTCAAGTACATCCTCAATTAAACGGCGCAAATCAAAGTCTTCTCTTTCTAGTTCGAGATTCCCTGACTCTATTTTTGAAAAATCCAGAATATCATTGATTACATTGATCAGTGTTTCTCCACAGGTACTAATTGTTTCGTTGAACCTTCGCTGTTCATCGGTTAAAAGGGTTTCTCCCAATAGGGCCGACATACCAATCACTCCATTCATTGGGGTGCGAATCTCATGGCTCATTGTAGCGAGGAATATGCTCTTCGCCTGACTAGCCTGATCGGCATCCTGGCGGGCTTCTTCCAATTCCTGATTAAATTTTCTTAGTTGTTGATTGGATTTATCAAGTGCTTCTTCATTCAGCTTCCGTAATGTGCTATATTTTTCCAGCTGATAAGCCCATAATCCACAAATGAAAAATATAACGGAGGCCAGGAGGAGGTGGGTGATGAGGGTTTGGAGATCAATGTAATCCTGGGTGCTGAAATAGATTTCAGAAAAACCGATGTTTTGAAGATGGCTGAAGCTTGTATGATGAAAAACCACCACGATAAGTATGGGGATCTGCAATTTCCATTTCTGGTAAGTTATGAGCATGGTGCTACCGATAAAAGCGAAAAAGTGCATCTCAAACATCCCATGCATCTGATAAATAAACTGGGCCATAAAGATGCCCAGTACAGTACTTAATACGTATTGGTAAAGCGAGGAGTTGGGTAAAGCTATTTTGGTAGAATAATAGGCAAGTAAAGAAATCCCTCCCACTCCAAATCCGATTAACCAGGTGTCATAGTATCTTGCGAAGATAAGTCCAACTAAAAAGAAGCTAATCAGGAAATAATTCATTAACCTATCTGATCTTTCCTTAACCTCAAAAAAGAAAGTGCGTGTCTGGTTATTGGAGGCATTAATGTCTTTATTCATATTTGATTCCTATTATTTTGTGCAATTCGGTAGTTGGCAACCGTAGGCTTGCAATGCGGATTTGTTAAAGGCGATTGTTGCATGGTCGTTTAGCAGACCTGTTATTGCCATTTTTGCATAATTTGTTTTTTCTTCTGTACAATACCTGCTCTTGTTATAGTTTCCTCTATAATATAGTTTATGGTCATTGTCAAGTAGAACAGCCTGGGGGGTAGAGTAAACTCCACAGGAAGTGGCTATGGCGGAATCAAATAAGACAGGTATATTTAAGTCAAATTTCTTTTGAATCTCCTCAATGGTATAGTTTTTTGTGGTCATCACGACTACTGAGAAGTTCACCTGAGTGTTATATTGCTTAACCAGTGATTTGAAATTTTTAATATTAAATCGCGAACAAGGGCAATCAGGATTAAAAAAATGAAGGAAAAGGGGTTTGTTTTTAAGCGCTGCTAATGGTGCTTTTAATGTAATAAGTTGACCGAAATTGGTTGTTTGGTAGTTTTCTGGGACGGGGGTTGGTTGCTGGTATACCCAGTCGCTATACCAAAACAATGCAGCCACAGCAGAGAAAAGCAGTATTAGCCAGGTTATTACAATCCATTTCTTCATCTAATTTTGTTATAAATGTTTGAATAAAACGGTGAATGGTTAGTTCAAGTTCTCTTAAATATGATTATAAATATAAAAATTAAGTCAGATAATATTTTATTAAAAGTGTAAAAACGGATTGTGCCAGTATGTTTCATTCTCTTTAATTATAGTTAATATACGAGAATAATTTGAAGGTTAGCTGGTTAATTGATGTTAAAGCTTATTTTGAGGTTAATTTAAATTTTATGTTAAAATAAAAACAATTAGTCGAACTATGTTTTGTATCTTGACTTCAACGAGCAATACAAGTTTTCTATGGTGGTTGAGCAATTTCTAACCTATTTGCAGCACGAGAAGAGATATTCTTCACATACGATTCAGTCTTACAAAATTGATCTGACCCAGTTTGGTGATTTTATTTTGAAAACTTTTGAGTTGTCGCTCACCGAAGTGAAGTATGTACATGTCAGAGATTTTATGGTCACTTTAATGGATCATGAGGTATCTGCTAATTCTGTAGGCCGGAAATTATCGACCCTTCGCAGTTTTTATAAATTCCTGCTGCGTGAAAATATAATCACGGCCAGTCCGATGGCTTTGGTTAAAGCGCCTAAGGTTCCTAAAAAACTTCCTGTATTTATAGAGGATACTAAGCTGGACCTGTTGCTGGATTCTGAAGAGCTGTTTGATGACAGTTTCCCTTCGGTACGGGACAAGTTGATTATTGAGACTTTATTCGGTACAGGGATGCGTTTGGCCGAGTTGCTGGCACTTAAGGATGCTGATGTTAATTTTTATGATTCAACGATCCGTGTAATGGGTAAAAGGAGCAAGGAGCGCATCATCCCCATAGGTAAAGGCCTGGCAGAACAGTTGAAAAATTATATTTCACTGAAAACATTACAAAACTTTCATAACAAAACGACGGGATTAATCGTTACAGATAAAGGAGCGGATGCTTATCCTGGATTTATCAGAGGGATTGTGCAGCGTTATTTGGCCTTTATCTCGACGCAGGACAAAAAAAGCCCGCATGTGTTGCGGCATTCCTATGCGACTAGTCTGTTGAATAGAGGAGCAGACCTCAATGCAATAAAGGAATTATTGGGACACGCAAGTTTGGCTGCTACGCAGGTTTACACGCATAATTCAGTCGAGAGATTAAAAACAATATATAAACAGGCCCATCCAAAGGCGTAAAAAAAGGAGGAAAACATGAAAATTACAGTTCAATCGATCCATTTCAATGCAGACCAGAAGTTGTTAGATTTTATTCAGAAAAAAGTTGATAAGTTGGATCAGTTCTTTGATCAGATTATTAGTGGTGAAGTTTATTTAAAATTAGAAAATGTAGACGATGAGGCAAATAAAATAAGTGAGATAAAATTAATCGTTCCGGGGGTTACGATGTTTGCGAAAGAGCAATGTAAAACATTTGAAGAGGCCACGGATTTAGCAATAGAGTCGTTAAGAAAGCAAATCACTAAACATAAAGATAAGACGAGAATTAAGTTGAGCGAACACAAGATTCTTTTGAATGCAAATGAAGTATCTGATTATTAGGTAGATATTTCTTAGCTTTTTGATATGAAATTGGCAGATTTACTTCTGCCAATTTTTTTTTGAAAATAATTTTGCATCATATAGAAATTCTTGTAGATTTGCATTCCCATTCAGAGAGGGCGTAGGCCTAACAAGAATGAGAGAAGTTCTGTGAAAGATTAATATTGTAGAAAACATTGCTTGATTTATCAGCGGTGTATATATAAGCCTCCTTAGCTCAGCTGGTAGAGCAACTGACTTGTAATCAGTAGGTCATTGGTTCGATTCCGATAGGAGGCTCTTTTAATTTCGATGTCGTAAGGTGTTGGCAAATTAAAAGCGGGGGGATACCAGAGTGGCCAAATGGGACAGACTGTAACTCTGTTGTCGCAAGACTTCGAAGGTTCGAATCCTTCTCCCCCCACCATAGATTTAAAATCGAAAGATTGGCAATCAAAAGCGGAAGTAGCTCAGTTGGTAGAGCGATAGCCTTCCAAGCTATAGGTCGCGAGTTCGAACCTCGTCTTCCGCTCAAAAATGGAAAAAGCTGGGCAGTCTGCAGGCGTGGAAGTTTAACCTTTGTTTCGGTTAAACGGGTTGCAGATTAAGATTAAAAGCCGAAGTAGCTCAGCGGTAGAGCACTTCCTTGGTAAGGAAGAGGTCGTGGGTTCAAGTCCCATCTTTGGCTCAAAAAAGAGATGCTTTGTGAAACTGTTGTAGAAAGCAGCTGAACAAGGTTTTTCGTGTTGAAATAGTATCAAAACAAATAATAAATAAAAAGTTAACCTACTAATAAGTATAAAAACATGGCAAAAGAAAAGTTTGACCGCAGCAAGCCGCACTTAAACATCGGCACAATCGGTCACGTTGACCACGGTAAAACAACCTTAACAGCAGCTATCACTAAAGTGTTATCTGATGCTGGTTTATCTGAGGCGCGTTCATTTGATTCTATTGACTCTGCTCCAGAGGAAAAAGAAAGAGGTATCACTATCAATACATCACACGTTGAGTATTCAACAGCTAACCGTCACTATGCACACGTTGACTGTCCAGGTCACGCGGATTACGTGAAAAACATGGTTACTGGTGCTGCGCAAATGGATGGAGCTATCATCGTTGTAGCTGCTACAGATGGTCCGATGCCACAAACTCGTGAGCACATTCTATTGGCTCGTCAGGTAGGTGTACCTTCATTAGTTGTATTCATGAATAAAGTGGATATGGTTGATGATCCTGAGTTATTAGAATTAGTAGAGATGGAAATTCGTGAATTATTATCATTCTATGAATTCCCTGGTGATGATATCCCTGTTATTCAAGGTTCGGCTCTTGGTGGCTTGAACGGAGATCCGAAATGGGTAGGTAAAATCATGGAATTAATGGATGCTGTTGATAGCTACATTCCAATTCCTCCACGTTTAACTGAGCTTCCATTCTTAATGCCTGTTGAAGATGTATTCTCGATCACTGGTCGTGGTACTGTAGCAACTGGTCGTATTGAGCGTGGTGTAATCAACTCTGGTGATCCAGTTGAGATCTTGGGTATGGGTGCAGAAAATCTTAAATCAACTGTAACAGGTGTTGAGATGTTCCGTAAGATCCTTGATTATGGTGAAGCTGGTGATAACGTAGGTTTATTGTTACGTGGTATTGAGAAAACTGATATCCGTCGTGGTATGGTTATTTGTAAACCAGGTTCTGTTAATCCTCACACTGATTTCAAAGCTGAGATCTATGTATTGTCAAAAGCAGAAGGTGGACGTCACACTCCATTCTTTAACAAATACCGTCCACAATTCTATTTCCGTACCACAGATGTAACTGGTGAGATCTCACTAGCTGAAGGAACTGAAATGGTTATGCCAGGTGATAACGTTACAATCAGTGTTAAATTGATCAACGCAATCGCAATGGAAAAAGGTCTACGTTTCGCAATCCGTGAGGGTGGTAGAACAGTAGGTGCTGGTCAGGTAACTGAAATTGTAAAATAGTCAATATCTCCTTCGGGAAGTATAGATAAATAAAGCAAAGTACTTAGGCTTTATCACCTAAGTACTTTGTTTAAATGAAAAGTACTGATTCTTAATATAAGAATTAATATACACGGGAATAGTTCAACGGTAGAATAGAGGTCTCCAAAACCTTTGATCAGGGTTCGAATCCTTGTTCCCGTGCAAAAAGATAATTATGGCTAAAGTAGTTCAATTTATTAAAGAATCGTACGAAGAAATGACCCAGAAGGTTACCTGGCCTACATGGGGAGAATTACAAAATTCTGCGGTGTTGGTTTTAGTAGCTTCATTAATCATTGCATGTGTAGTATTTGCAATGGATAAGGGATCTACTTTTGTTTTAGATACTTTTTATAAATCACTTTCTAATTAATAGAGCTCAATGGATGGTCAGTTGAAATGGTATGTAGTTAGAGCTGTTAGCGGTAAAGAAAAGAAAGTAAAGCAGTATATCGATTCAGAAATTAGTCGTTTAGGATTTTCTCATTTGGTACCTCAGGTATTGATACCAATGGAGAAATACTATCAGATGAAGGATGGTAAGAAGATCGCAAAGGAACGTAACTACTATCCTGGTTATGTTTTGATCGAAGCTATTTTAGATGGAGAATTAGAGCACATTATTAAGAACATTAATAGTGTGATTGGCTTTTTAGGGGATAAGGGTGGAAATCCGGTACCTATGCGCCAGGCAGAAGTTAACCGCATTTTAGGTAAAGTTGATGAGATGAGCCAGCAAGGTGAAACCATGAACGTAGCTTATTATGTTGGAGAGAACGTTAAAGTAATGGATGGACCATTTAATGGTTTTACAGGCGTTATTGAAGAGGTTAACGAAGAGAAGAAAAAATTAAAAGTTATGGTTAAGATTTTCGGAAGAAAGACTCCATTGGAGCTTAACTATATGCAAGTTGAAAAAGAATAGTTTAAACTATTTGAAACAATAATAAGATCTTAAATGTTACATGCTTCCAACATAATAACATTGAGTATTACTAATTAACAAAACAGAAAATGGCAAAAGAAGTCAGTGCGCTTGTTAAATTACAAATCAAGGGTGGAGCTGCAAATCCATCGCCACCAGTAGGGCCTGCGTTAGGTGCTAAGGGGGTGAACATTATGGAATTTTGCAAGCAATTCAATGCTCGTACCCAAGATAAGCCAGGTAAAGTATTACCAGTTGTAATTACTGTTTATGCTGACAAGTCTTTCGAATTTATCATCAAAACCCCTCCTGTTGCTATCCAACTTAAGGATGCTACTAAATTAACGAGTGGTTCTGCTGAGCCCAACCGTAAGAAAGTTGGTTCGGTGACTTGGGATCAGGTTAAGTCAATTGCTGAAGATAAAATGGTTGATTTAAACGCATTTACTATCGAATCGGCAATGAGTATGGTTGCCGGTACAGCACGCAGTATGGGAATCACCGTTAGTGGTGATGCACCTTGGACAAATTAATTAACAAAAAACAGTTTACAACAGTGGCTAAATTAACAAAAAATCAAAAAAAGGCACATGCTAAACTAGAATCTGGTAAAACGTATTCTTTAAAGGATGCGGCTGCTTTGGTAAAAGAGATTACTACAACTAAATTTGATGCATCAGTTGATATTGATGTTTCATTAGGTGTAGACCCACGTAAAGCCAATCAAATGGTACGTGGTATTGCTACTTTACCACACGGTACAGGTAAAACTGTACGTGTATTAGTTCTTTGTACTCCTGATAAGGAAGAAGAGGCTAAAGCGGCAGGTGCAGATTTTGTAGGTTTAGACGAATATGTAGCCAAGATTGAAGGTGGATGGACTGATGTTGACATTATTATCACTACTCCTGCTTGTATGGCAAAAGTAGGTAAACTGGGCCGCGTTTTAGGTCCACGTAACCTTATGCCAAACCCTAAGTCAGGTACTGTAACTAACGAAGTTGGTAAAGCAGTTACTGATGTAAAAGGCGGTAAGATTGATTTTAAAGTTGACAAAAGTGGCATTATACACGCTTCAGTAGGAAAAGTATCATTCCCAGCAGAAAAAATATATGAAAATGCATTAGAAGTACTTCAAGTAATTTCTAAGCTAAAACCATCTGCTGCAAAGGGAACTTATTTTAAGAGCATTCATGTTTCTTCAACTATGAGTCCTGGAATTGCAATCGAAACTAAATCAGTAGCGGGGATCTAATTATGAACAGAGAAGAAAAACACGTAGTCGTTTCGGCTCTTCAAGAGAAGATGCAGGAATTCGGTAATTTTTACATTGCCGATACATCTAGCTTATCTGTTGAGAAAATAAACAGTATCCGTCGTAAATGTTTCGAAAGCGGGATTGAAATGCAAGTTGCTAAAAACACTTTGATCAGAAAAGCGATTGAAGGTTTGGAAGGCGATGCATCAGAAATCTTTGCAGCCCTTAAAGGTCAGTCAGCATTATTATTCTCAACTACAAGTAGCGCTCCGGCGAAACTGATTAAAGCGTTGAGAAAAGGATCTGATAAACCTCAGCTTAAAGCAGCTTATATCGATTCATCAATATACGTTGGAGATAACCATTTAGATGCATTAGTGAGCTTGAAATCAAGAGAAGAGCTTATTGGAGACATCATTGGTTTATTACAGTCACCAGCTAAAAACGTGATATCGGCATTAAAGTCAAGTGGTGGCAAAATTGCAGGAATTGTTAAAACTCTTCAAGAAAGAGAAGGTTAAGGACACCTTAAAAGTTCATATTAAACAAATTATTTTTACGTAAATTTTTAAAATCTATAAAAATGGCAGATTTAAAAGCGTTTGCTGAGCAATTGGTAAACTTAACAGTTAAAGAAGTTAACGAATTAGCTCAAATCTTAAAAGACGAGTATGGTATTGAACCAGCTGCTGCTGCAGTTGCTGTTGCAGGTCCTGCTGGTGATGCTGCTCCTGTAGCTGAAGAAAAAACTACTTTTGATGTAATATTGAAAGAAGCTGGTGGTTCTAAATTAGCAGTAGTTAAATTGGTAAAAGACTTAACTGGTTTAGGTTTGAAAGAAGCTAAAGATTTAGTTGACGGTGCACCAAAAGAATTGAAAGCTGGTGTTTCTAAAGACGAAGCTAATGCTTTGAAAACTCAATTAGAAGAAGCTGGAGCTGTAGTTGAAATTAAGTAATAACTTAATTTAATATAACTTTAACATAGACTCCGACTGTATAGTCGGAGTCTATACCTGTTTATAAACATTTCATTTAGTTTGATTGATGAAATGCATTTAACGGCAAATCAAACAAATAGTTTATTCTTAAAGTAAATTAACTTTAGTCCATTGGCAAATAAAGTCGACCAAAGAGTAAATTTTGCACGTAGTAAGCATATCATAGATTACCCGGATTTTCTAGATGTGCAGTTGCAATCATTCAGAGAATTTTTTCAGATAGAAACCACTTCAGATAACCGTCACACAGAGGGTCTGTTTAAAGTATTCGCTGAAAACTTCCCAATCACAGATTCTAGAAACATCTTTGTTTTAGAATTCCTGGATTATTTTATTGACCCACCACGTTATGATATACCTGAGTGTATTGACCGTGGGTTAACTTATAGTGTTCCATTGAAAGCTAAATTAAAGCTTTCGTGTAATGATGCAGAACACGAAGATTTTGAAACCATCATTCAAGATGTATATTTAGGAACCATACCTTATATGACTCCTAAAGGTACGTTTGTAATTAACGGTGCAGAGCGTGTAATTGTTTCGCAACTACACAGGTCTCCGGGTGTGTTCTTCGGTCAAAGCCGTCACACAAACGGAACTAAATTATATTCTGCCCGTGTAATTCCTTTCAAAGGTTCATGGATCGAGTTTGCTACTGACGTGAATAACGTAATGTATGCTTATATCGACCGTAAGAAGAAGTTCCCTGTTACCACCTTATTGCGTGCTATTGGTTACGATTCTGATAAGGACATTCTTGAATTGTTTGATCTTGCCGATGAGGTTAAGGTTAGCAAATCAGGTTTGAAGAAATACATCGGACGTAAGCTTGCTGCAAGAGTATTAAGGAAGTGGGTAGAGGATTTTGTGGATGAGGACACTGGCGAGGTAGTTTCTATCGATCGTAATGAAGTGATCTTAGACAGGGATACTGTATTAGAAGACGACCATATTGATATGATCATTGATGCTGGTGTTAAAACGATCATCTTATCTAAAGATGATGGTGCAAGCCAGGCTGATTATACCATTATATATAATACTTTACAAAAGGATACTTCTAACTCTGAAAAAGAGGCTGTTGAAAACATCTATCGTGCTTTGCGTAACGCAGAACCACCTGATGAGGAAACTGCTAGAGGTATTATCGAGCGTTTGTTCTTCTCGGATAAACGTTATGACTTAGGTGATGTGGGTAGATACCGTATCAACCGTAAGTTGAAGATGGACACTCCTGATCATGTAAAGGTTTTAACAAAAGCAGATATTATTGCGATTGTTAAATATTTGATTAAACTGATCAACTCTAAAGAAGAGGTGGATGATATTGATCACTTGTCGAATCGTCGTGTTCGTACAGTAGGTGAGCAATTATACGCTCAATTTGGTGTTGGTTTAGCGCGTATGGCTCGTACCATTCGTGAGCGTATGAACATTCGTGACAACGAGGTGTTTACGCCAACTGACTTGATTAATGCCCGTACTTTATCATCGGTTATTAATTCATTCTTTGGTACAAACCAGTTATCACAGTTCATGGATCAGACGAATCCTTTGGCAGAGATTACGCACAAGCGTCGTTTGTCAGCCTTAGGCCCAGGTGGTCTGTCACGTGAGCGTGCAGGTTTCGAGGTTCGTGACGTTCACTATACGCACTACGGTCGTTTGTGTACGATTGAAACTCCAGAGGGACCAAACATTGGTTTGATTTCTTCTCTTTGTGTACATGCGAAGATCAACAACTTAGGTTTCATTGAAACGCCATACAAAAAAGTAGAGAATGGTATTGTTGCCATGGATGAACCGGTTATCTATTTATCTGCTGAAGATGAAGATGGTAAAACGATTGCCCAGGCCAATGCTTCTTATGATGATAAAGGTAATTTCACTACATCACGTGTAAAAGCGCGTTATGAGGGTGACTTCCCGGTTATTGAGCCTGAGAAATTAGACTTAATGGACGTGGCACCTAATCAGATTACTTCGATCGCTGCATCGTTGATTCCTTTCCTTGAGCATGATGATGCGAACAGGGCTTTGATGGGATCGAACATGCAA
The DNA here is from genome assembly GCF_900176505.1 of Pedobacter nyackensis. GTDB lineage: Bacteria > Bacteroidota > Bacteroidia > Sphingobacteriales > Sphingobacteriaceae > Pedobacter > Pedobacter nyackensis. The sequence continues at coordinate 37,699 of NZ_FWYB01000011.1, forward strand.
CGTCAGGCCGTACCTTTGTTGCGTCCTGAGGCTCCAATCGTTGGTACAGGTTTGGAAGGTCGCGTAGCCCGCGATTCAAGAACACTGATCAATGCTGAAGGTGATGGTGTAGTTGAATATGTGGATGCAAATGAGATCACTATTAAATATGTTAGAAACGACGGCGATCGTTTGGTTTCTTTCGAAGGTGATAGTAAAACTTATAAATTAATCAAATTCAAGAAAACCAACCAGAATACTTGTATCAACTTGAAACCAATCGTTAAGAAAGGTCAGAAAGTTGTTAAAGGACAAGTACTTTGTGAAGGTTACGCTACTGAAAATGGTGAGCTGGCATTAGGAAGAAACTTAAAAGTTGCTTTCATGCCTTGGCAAGGATATAACTTTGAGGATGCGATCGTAATTAGCGAGCGTATTGTTCGTGAAGATATCTTTACCTCTTTACACATTGAAGAGTTTGAATTGGAAGTACGTGATACAAAACGTGGAGAAGAGGAATTAACACCAGATATCCCTAACGTTTCTGAGGAAGCTACTAAAGATTTAGATGAAAACGGTATCATCCGTATCGGTGCTGAGGTTAAAGAAGGTGATATCCTAATCGGTAAGATCACTCCTAAAGGAGAGTCTGATCCTTCACCGGAAGAGAAATTATTACGTGCGATATTTGGTGATAAAGCAGGAGATGTTAAAGATGCATCTTTGAAAACTCCACCATCTATCAGAGGTGTAGTAATTGACACTAAGTTATTCTCAAGAGCTAAGAAAACTACTAAAGCTGAAGAAAAATCGGCGATAGAGAAATTAGATAAGAGATATGAACTGGCTGTTTCAAATCTGAAAAATGAATTGGTAGACAAACTATTCCAGATTGTGAATGGTAAAACATCTCAGGGTGTATACAACGTTTATAAAGAATTGTTGTTCCCTAAAGGTGCTAAGTTTACTCAGAAAAGTTTGGCAGATCTTGAATTTGCGCACATCAATCCATACAAATGGACTACTGATGATGACAAAAATGATCAGATCAAATTATTGATACATAACTACGGTATTCGTGTAAACGAAGAGCTAGGCGCTTACAAACGTGATAAATTTGCCATCAGTGTTGGTGATGAATTGCCATCAGGTATTGTACAAATGGCTAAAGTTTATGTAGCTAAAAAACGTAAGTTGAAAGTAGGGGATAAGATGGCCGGTCGTCACGGTAATAAGGGTATTGTTGCCCGTATTGTACGTGATGAAGATATGCCATTCCTTGAAGATGGAACTCCAGTTGATATCGTGTTGAACCCACTGGGTGTACCTTCACGTATGAACTTGGGCCAGATCTATGAAACTGTATTGGCATGGGCGGGTAAAGAATTGGGTGTTAAATTTGCGACTCCGATTTTTGATGGTGCTAAACATGAGGAGGTAGAAGATTGGATCGCTAAAGCCGGTGTTCCTGCTTCAGGCAGAACTTATTTGCATAATGGTTTAACGGGTGAGAAATTTGACCAGCCAACAACTGTAGGTATTATCTACATGTTGAAATTAGGACACATGGTTGATGATAAGATGCACGCCCGTTCAATCGGACCATACTCATTGATTACACAACAACCATTGGGTGGTAAAGCCCAGTTCGGTGGTCAGCGTTTCGGTGAGATGGAGGTTTGGGCATTGGAAGCATTTGGTGCAGCCAATATCCTGCAAGAGATATTAACTGTTAAGTCAGATGATGTTATCGGTAGGGCCAAAACTTATGAGGCGATTGTAAAAGGCGAGAACCTTCCTACTCCTGGTGTACCAGAATCGTTTAACGTATTGGTGCATGAGTTACGTGGATTAGGTTTAGATATTACGTTAGACTAATGTTGAAAGTTATTTTGTTGGGGTGCTGTTAAGCATCCCAACTTTTTAAATTTTTCAACTTTCAAACAAAAGAGCTATGTCTTACAAAAAGGATAATAAATTAAAAAGCAATTTCACCTCGATTACCATTAGTTTGGCATCGCCGGAGGCTATTTTAGAGCGCTCTAGTGGTGAGGTGTTAAAACCTGAGACTATCAATTATCGTACTTACAAACCTGAACGTGACGGTTTGTTTTGCGAGCGTATTTTTGGTCCGGTAAAAGATTACGAATGCCATTGCGGTAAATATAAACGTATCCGTTATAAAGGTATTGTTTGTGACCGTTGTGGTGTTGAAGTAACGGAAAAGAAAGTGCGTAGAGAGCGTATGGGACACATCAATTTGGTGGTTCCTGTTGCGCATATCTGGTATTTCCGTTCATTACCAAATAAAATTGGATACTTATTAGGCTTACCTACAAAGAGACTTGACCTGATCATTTACTACGAGCGTTATGTAGTAATTCAGCCAGGTTTTATGGCAGAAGAAGGTATTCAGTTTATGGATTTCTTAACTGAAGAAGAATATCTTGATATTCTGGATAAGTTGCCTAAAGAAAACCAATATCTGGATGATAAAGATCCTAATAAATTCATCGCCAAAATGGGTGCTGAAGCATTAGAGGATTTATTAAAACGTATTGATTTAGATACATTATCATATAATTTGCGTCACCAGGCTGCAAACGAAACTTCTCAGCAACGTAAAAACGAAGCTTTGAAACGTTTACAGGTTGTTGAGGCTTTCCGCGGTTCAAGATCACGTATCGAGAATAACCCAGAGTGGATGATCATTAAGATTGTTCCGGTTATTCCACCAGAATTACGTCCTTTAGTTCCTTTGGAAGGTGGTCGTTTTGCGACTTCAGATTTGAATGATCTATATCGTCGTGTGATTATCCGTAACAACCGTTTGAAGCGTTTGATCGAGATCAAAGCTCCAGAGGTAATCTTACGTAACGAAAAACGTATGTTACAGGAAGCTGTAGATTCGTTATTTGATAACTCACGTAAAGTTAATGCTGTAAAAACTGAAGGTAACCGTGCTTTGAAATCCCTTTCTGATATTTTGAAAGGTAAACAAGGTCGTTTCCGTCAGAACTTATTAGGTAAACGTGTGGATTACTCGGCACGTTCGGTAATTGTTGTAGGTCCAAACCTTAAATTACACGAGTGCGGTTTGCCTAAGGACATGGCAGCTGAGCTGTTCAAACCATTTATCATCCGTAAGATGATAGAAAGAGGTATTGTTAAAACAGTAAAATCTGCAAAGAAAATTGTAGACAGGAAAGATCCATTAGTTTGGGATATTCTTGAGAATGTTTTAAAGGGACACCCTGTATTACTAAACCGTGCGCCTACGTTGCACAGATTAGGTATCCAGTCGTTCCAGCCTAAATTGGTTGAAGGTAAAGCGATCCAATTACACCCATTAGTGTGTACGGCTTTTAACGCGGATTTTGACGGTGACCAGATGGCAGTACATTTACCATTAGGGCACGCCGCAATCCTTGAAGCGCAAGTATTAATGCTTGCAGCACACAACATTCTGAACCCTGCAAACGGTACACCTATTACTGTACCTTCTCAGGATATGGTTTTGGGTCTTTATTACATTACTAAAGGCCGCAGAACTGACGAAGGACGTGTAGTTAAAGGACAAGATTCTTCTTTCTATTCTCCGGAAGAGGTTATCATTGCTTATAATGAGAAACGTATTGATCTTCATGCATTTATTAAAGTAAAAGTAAATGTAAAATTAGAGGATGGTACGATTGTTAATAAGTTGACAGAAACTACTGTAGGACGTGTACTATTTAATCAAATGGTTCCGGCGGAAGTAGGTTATATCAACGAATTGCTTACCAAGAAATCATTAAGAGATATCATTGGTGAGGTTGTTAAAATCACAGGTATGGCACGTGCATCAAGGTTCCTTGATGACATTAAGGAATTAGGTTTCCAAATGGCATTCCGTGGTGGTTTATCATTTAACTTACAGGATGTAAACATCCCTGCTGAGAAGCAAGTTTTATTAGAACAAGCTTCTGCAGAAGTTGATGAGGTAAGAAACAACTATAACATGGGTTTCATTACCAACAACGAGCGTTACAATCAGATTATCGATATCTGGACACGTATTAATAACCGTTTAACATCATTCGTGATGAACCAGTTATCTAGCGATAACCAAGGTTTCAACTCGGTATATATGATGTTGGATTCTGGAGCCCGTGGTTCGAAAGAGCAGATTCGTCAGCTATGCGGTATGCGTGGTTTGATGGCTAAGCCTCAGAAATCAGGTTCAGGTGGTGAGATTATTGAAAACCCGATCTTATCAAACTTTAAAGAAGGTCTGTCGGTATTAGAGTACTTTATCTCTACCCACGGTGCTCGTAAAGGTTTGGCGGATACGGCTTTGAAAACTGCCGATGCTGGTTACTTGACACGTCGTTTACATGATGTGGCCCAGGATATGATCGTTAATTCTGAGGATTGCGGTACATTGAGAGGTATGTTTACTACTGCATTGAAAGATAACGAAGACATTGTTGAGCCGTTATATGACAGAATTTTGGGTCGTATTTCACTACATGATGTATTCAATCCATTAGATGGACAATTATTGGTAGGTGCCGGACAGGATGTAACTGAAGAGATTGCTAAAAAAATCGAAGAGTCTCCATTAGAAGGTATTGAAATTCGTTCGGTATTAACCTGCGAAAACCAAAGAGGAGTTTGTGCGCTATGTTACGGTCGTAACTTAGCAACTGGTAAACGTGTTCAAAAAGGTGAGGCTGTAGGTGTAATTGCTGCACAGTCAATCGGTGAGCCGGGTACACAGTTAACATTACGTACGTTCCACGTTGGGGGTACTGCATCAAACATTGCTGCAGAATCTCAGATCATGGCTAAATTTGATGGTGTCATCGAATTTGAAAACGTTCGTACGGTTGCTACAAAAACTGAAGATGGTGATACGCAGATTGTATTGGGACGTTCAGGTGAATTTAAGATCGTTGAGCCAGTTACTGGTAAGATCATCATGACAAATAACATTCCTTATGGTTCATTCTTATATGTTGAGGATGGAGCTAAAATCACTAAAGGTGACAGGATTTGTTCATGGGATCCGTACAATGCGGTAATTATCTCGGAATTTGCCGGTAAGATTGAATTTGATGCAATCATTGAGGGTGTAACCTTCCGTGAGGAGTCGGATGAGCAAACTGGTCACCGTGAGAAAGTAATTATCGATACACGTGATAAAACTAAAAACCCTTCTGTAAGGATCGTTGACAAAAAAGGCGAATTGATCAGAGGTTATAACATCCCGGTTGGTGCGCACATTGCCATCGACGAGGGTGATATGGTTCAAACAGGTCAGATCTTAGTTAAGATACCTCGTGCAACTGGAAAAACAAGGGATATTACGGGTGGTTTACCACGTGTAACTGAACTTTTCGAAGCACGTAACCCATCTAACCCTGCTGTAGTAACAGAGATTGATGGTGTGGTAACTTTAGGTGGTGTTAAACGTGGTAATCGTGAGATGACCATCGAATCTAAAGACGGTGAGGTTAAAAAATACCTTGTTCCATTGTCTAAACACATCCTGGTACAGGATAATGACTTTGTGAAAGCTGGTATGCCTTTATCTGATGGTTCAATTTCACCTGCTGATATTTTGGCAATTAAAGGACCTGCTGCTGTACAAGAATACTTAGTGAATGGTATCCAGGAGGTTTACCGTTTACAAGGTGTGAAAATTAACGATAAGCACTTTGAAGTTATTGTACACCAGATGATGCAAAAAGTTCACATCGAAGATCCGGGAGATACCACTTTCTTAGAGAACAACTCTGTAGATCGTTGGGACTTCATGATCGAAAACGATGAGATCTATGATAAAAAGGTTGTCGTTGAAGCTGGTGACTCTAACACAGTTAAACCTGGTCAGATTGTTTCATTACGTAAATTAAGAGATGAGAATTCTCAATTAAAACGTAGAGATTTGAAACAAATAGAGGTACGTGATGCAAGACCTGCAACTGCGAGCTCTATGCTACAAGGTATTACTCGTGCGTCATTAGGTACGAAATCATTTATCTCAGCAGCATCGTTCCAGGAAACTACAAAAGTGTTGAACGAAGCAGCGATTGCTGGTAAACGTGATAACATGCTTGGATTGAAAGAAAACGTAATTGTTGGACACTTAATCCCTTCAGGTACTGGTGTACGTGGATATGAGCGTATCATTGTAGGTTCACAAGAAGAATACGATAAATTATTAGCTTCGAAACAAGACGAAGTAGAAGCTTAATACTTTAATATATTATTTCTTAAATCCCCCTTCTTTTAAAGTTGGGGGATTTTTTTTGACCACTCAATACTAAAATTTATCTAAGTTTGTTATATGGAAGAACAAAACAACGACAATCAACTGAATATTGAACTTTCTGAAGAAATTGCAGAAGGTATATTTTCTAATCTGGCTATTATCACCCACTCCAATACGGAGTTTGTACTGGATTTTATCAGGGTAATGCCTGGTGTTCCTAAAGCAAGGGTTAAATCGAGAATTATATTGACTCCTGAGCATGCTAAGCGTTTATTAGCTGCTATGCAAGATAATATTGAAAAGTATGAAGCTGCAAATGGACGTATTAAGACACAAGAGGAGCCTCCGGGTTTTCCAATGAATTTTGGTGGACCAGCTGCTCAGGCTTAATTGGTCTTCTGAGTAACATAATCGATGACGGCATGATCTTGTCCGGGTTCAAACCAGACAGTGCTGTCATCTCTTCTAAACCAGGTTAACTGGCGTTTTGCGAAGCGCCTGGTGTTCTGTTTTATTTTTTCAACGGCTTCAGGTAAGGTAAGTTCACCATCCAGATGTGCAAATATTTCTGAATAGCCCACTGTATTTAAAGCATTGTATTTCCTAAACGGTACTAATCCTTTAACTTCTTCAAGCAATCCCGACTCCATCATTTTATCTACCCGCGTGTTTATACGGTTGTAGAGCTCAGCACGGTCCATATTCAGTCCGATTTTGATAATATTGAATGGCCTTACCTTTTTGCTATTGGTTAAATGCGCTGAGAGTTTTGTACCTGTAGACAAGTAGAATTCCAAACCTCTGATCATGCGTTGGGGATTAGCCTGATCAACTTTGTTGTAATATTCGGGGTCATATTCGCTGAGCTGTTTTTTAATGGATTCCAACCCTTCATTTGCAAGTTGTTGGTTTAGCTTTTCACGGATGGCGAGATCTGTTTCAGGGAGATCATCCAGCCCGTTACATACGGCATCGATATAAAGGCCTGATCCACCTACCATAACCAGCAACTCATGTTTTTTAAAGAGCTGATTAATCAGGTCAATGGCCTGTATTTCGAAATCACCTGTGCTGAACAGATTTTGAATGCTATGGGAGTTTACAAAATGGTGGGGGGCAGCGGCCAGTTCTTCGGCGGAGGGCTTTGCAGTGCCGATCTCCATCTCTTTAAAAAACTGTCTGGAATCCGCTGAGATAATTTCAGTAGAAAAGTGCCTGGCCAATGAGATGGCCAGGGCAGTTTTTCCTATTCCTGTTGGACCGACGATTACGACTAAAGTCTTATTTAATGCCATAATAGGGCATTAATAATCGTCTTCCTTATATTCTTCGTCTTCGAAGTCATTGTCTGCGAACTCGTCCGTATCGTCTGAGTCTTCTTCAGCATCCTCTGATTTTTCTTCGGTGTTGATTCCTCTTCCACCCATTGCTTCAATCTCTTCGGTATCCTCGGGTACGAAGTCCATTTCATTTAAGAAGTCAAACTCTGTAGATACAGGATTTGAAGATACAGCTACAGCATCAAAGTTGTTCTTCTCGATTATTTTAGGGGCTTCTCCGGTACTTTTTACCAGGAATGGATATTCGATGTTAGGATCTGTATCAAGAATGATCTTGATGAGTTCTACATGGAAATCAAAAGGACGATCGAAGTTATAGATGTAATAAAATTTCTGATGAGGATCTTCGATGAACTTGTTAAGTTTGGAATTTTCCATCAAAGTCACTCCTCTGTCGATCTTACGCTGAACTGGCAAATAAGCAATTTCATCACCTTTTATCCAGTTATCAGTACTCACAAAAAATGAAGATGATTTTTCAGCAGAATACCCCGTAGAGCGGTGTATTGCTTTATGTAAATCTTCAAATGTTTGGGTGGACTTTATATCTATTTCCCTTACTACTTCATCGAAATCTTCGAAACTTATTCTAAATCTATAAATTGCCATTTTAGCCTCTTTTCTAGGTATAAAATTAAAAAATAAAATATACTTTATATAATTGTATTAACGCTTTATTGGCTGAAGCCCGAACTCTTTAGCTTTTTCAAGCATAAACTGTAATGCGTTGTCGTATGTGTTTGTTATTTCGCCTTCAAGAATTGCTTCTCTTATGGCGTTTTTAATCAGGCCAACTTCTTTTCCTGCGCTTAATCCGAAAATTTCCATGATGTCATTTCCGGAAATAGGAGGTTGCCAGTTTCTGATTTTATCGCGGTCCTCGACATCTTTGAGCTTCTGTTTTACCAATTCAAAGTTATTGCGGTATTTTTTTACTTTGTATTCATTTTTGGTGGTTACATCAGCATTGCACAGGATCATCAGACTTTCAATATCTTCTCCGGCATCAAATAAGAGTCGTCTTACCGCCGAATCGGTTACCACTTCCTGTGCCAGAACAATAGGGCGGAGATGTAGTTGTACCATCTTTTGTACAAACTTCATCTTTTCATTCAAAGGAAGTTTAAGGTGTGCAAATATTTTGGGTACCATCCTTGCACCTTTGTCTTCATGGCCATGGAAGGTCCAGCCGTGGCCTTCTTCGAAGCGTTTGGTTGCAGGCTTCGCAATGTCGTGTAAAATTGCAGCCCACCGTAGCCAAAGGTCTTCAGTAGCTTCGCAGATATTGTCTAGTACCTGCAAAGTATGATAAAAATTATCTTTATGTCCTTTGCCGTTTATGATATCAACGCCATAAAGATTTGACATTTGTGGAAATATAAGATGCAGGAGCCCTGTATCAAATAAGTATTTAAATCCAATGGATGGGATTTTTGAAAGGATGATTTTGTTCAGCTCATCAGTTATCCGTTCTTTGGAAACAATGCTGATGCGTTCTTTTTGCTTCTTTATGGCATTTATTGCCTGTTCATCAATTGAGAAGTTGAGTTGTGAAGCAAAGCGAATGGCACGCATCATGCGTAGCGGATCATCAGAAAAGGTAAGCTCTGCATCTAATGGTGTTCTGATTAATTTGTTCTCCAGATCTACCAAGCCATTAAATGGATCAACCAGTTTGCCATAGTTTTCCTTGTTTAAGGAGATCGCAAGGGCATTAATGGTGAAATCTCTTCTTAACTGATCATCTTTAATCGTACCATTCTCGACAATGGGTTTACGCGAATCTGAGCGATATGATTCTTTCCTGGCACCTACGAATTCTATTTCGAGGTCCTGGTATTTTAGCATTGCCGTACCAAAGTTTTTAAAAACCGCTACCTTACTTTTCAGCTGTTTCCCTGCGAGTTCGGCAAATTCAATTCCATTTCCAAGCACTACAATATCAATGTCTTTAGATGGCCTGTGCAGGAAAATATCCCTCACATAACCCCCAATAATATAGGCTTCAATATGATGCGCGTCGGCTATGTCGGCAAGAGCTTTAAAAACAGGGTGTTGTAAATGTTGTTCCATTGATGAGATTGCAAAAGTAGTAAAACTTACCTTCTAATAAAGGAAAATTGACCTCCGGGCGCTAATTTCATAATGGTTGATGGTTTTTTTTGCGTTTTGATCTCCTGTTCCCAATCAACGATATGATCAACCTGCTCTTTTATTTCATCGCTTATTTCGTCGAAAAAGAGTGGGGTTGGAGCACCGGATATATTTGCTGAAGTTGATATGATAGGTTTGCGAAATCTTTGAATCAGTTGTTGACAAAAGTCATGTTTCACGATTCTTATGCCTATGCTTCCATCCGCATTGATTGCATTTTTTGCCAGATTCTTTGCTCCTGGGAATACGAGGGTGAGTGGATTTTCAGTATACTCAATCAGATCATAGGCCACATCAGGTACTTCTGTTACATAACTCTGCAACTTAGCATCGGTGTCTAAAAGAATGATAAAGCTTTTGTCGGCAGCGCGACCTTTAATTTCGTTGATTTTTGCAACGGCCTGCTCATTGGTGGCGTCACAGCCCAATCCCCAAACCGTGTCAGTTGGGTAAAGGATTACTCCTCCATTTTTTAAAACAGCGAGTGCCTTTTCAATTTCTGTTCTTAGCATAGGGTAAAATTACAGTTTTATCTAAAGTTTTAGTGTATAACTGCATCATTTGCCTGCTTATCTGCTCATTATTGAATTTTTGAACGTAAGCTATGCCTTTTTCTTTCATTTCTGTTTGCAGATTGGGGTCTGCCAATATGGTGTTGATGGCGTTAGCCATTGCAACGTGGTCGTAAGGCTGAACATATAAGCTCGATGGACCTCCGGCTTCTTCCAGGCAGGAGCCGGTTGCAGCAACGACCGGAACGCGGGTGTATAGCGCCTCGATTATTGGTATACCAAACCCTTCGAAAACTGATGGGTATGCAAAAGTGGCGGCGAGTTGGTAAATGACAGGAAGATCGGTAAATGGGATGTTTTTTAAGAACATTACCCGGTCCTTTAATCCAAGCTTTTGGATTTCTTCTTCTACCAATTTAAAGTAAGCTGTTTTTTTACCAATAACTACCAACTTATAATCTTCATTTACATTTTTTAGGGCCTTTATCAAAGTAACCAGGTTTTTTCTGGTTTCGATGGTGCCAACATTTAAAATATACTGATCTGGTAAGTTATATTTTTGCTTCACCACCTTTTTCACTTCATCATCCGCAATTGATTTGAAACTATCGTCACAACTTTGATAAACGACTTCAATTTTCTCGGGATGTACCTTGTAAAATTCAATGATATCTTGTTTGGTTTGCTCACTAATAGCAACGATACGGTCGGCCTGTTCACAGGCATACTTTGTTTTTAGCTTATAGATAAAGCGATCAATAGCTCCGAAGTTCTGGGGGAATCGGATGAAGATGAGGTCGTGTATGGTTACTATAGATCGGATACCGGTTTTATGGATGCCAATTGGAAGTTCATGACTTAAGCCGTGATAGAGGTCTATCTGATCTTTTATCAGCTGTCTTTTAATGCCTAGTGTTCTCCACAGCAAGCCTTTTGTTTCAGGTAATTTGAGCAGAATTCCCTTGGTGTTGGTAAAAAACTTAATCTGGGGATTGTCTTTTACTTTGGGGCTGTAAACGAAATATTGGTTTTGAGGGAAATAATTTGCCAGGTGGGCAATTAGCGAGCGACTGTAGTTACCTAAGCCGGTAAGATTATTAGCAGCTCTTTTTCCATCAAAACCAATTTTCATTATTTATTAAATTATACTGCTACGTTGTTTTCTCTTAATGCATCATTCAAAGAAGTCTTTTTATCAGTTGATTCTTTACGTTGACCAATGATCAAGGCACAAGGAACATGGTATTCACCTGCAGGGAATTTCTTTGCATAGCTACCAGGAATTACTACTGAACGTGCAGGAACGATGCCTTTATATTCAATAGGAGTTGGGCCAGTTACATCAATAATTTTGGTAGAGGCTGTTAATACCACATTGGCACCTAAAACTGCTTCTTTTTCTACGCGTACACCTTCAACAACGATAGCTCTTGAACCCAGGAAACAGTTATCTTCGATAATTACCGGAGAAGCTTGAATTGGCTCTAGAACGCCACCAATACCAACACCACCACTTAAGTGTACATGTTTTCCAATTTGAGCACATGAACCTACAGTTGCCCATGTATCCACCATAGTACCTTCGTCAACATATGCGCCGATATTTACATAAGAAGGCATCATAATTACGCCTTTGGCTAAATATGCTCCATAACGTGCACTTGCACCAGGAACAACCCTTACACCAATTTCTTTGTAATTAGTTTTTAATTTCATTTTGTCATGGAAAATAAAAGGGCCAACTTCCATTTCCTTCATTTGTCTGATAGGAAAGTAAAGTATAACAGCTTTTTTAATCCACTCATTGACGCCCCAGGAGTTCAGCACAGGCTCTGCAACGCGTAATTCTCCCTTATCTAACTGCATAACTACAGTTTCAATTGCTTCGCAATGTTCACTATATTCTAATAAAGTTCTGTCGTCCCAAGCGGCTTCTACTAACTTTTTTAATTGTGCTATCATGATTGATTGTTATTTTTTGACAAAATAAATCAATTTTATGTATTGAGCGATCTTTTCTGTGTATTTTCCTCTAGAAAAGTTTATAAAATTGTTATTATAACTATTTTTGGGGTGTTATGAGTGAACAGGAAAAATTACGGATAGACAAATATTTATGGGCCATCAGGTTGTTTAAGACCAGAAGTCTGGCCACTGAGGCTTGCAGAGCGGGCCGTGTTAAATTTAATGGTCAGAATTTGAAGCCTTCGGCTATTGTCAAACCCGGGGATGTATATCAGGTGTCGAGGGGAATAGAGAAGAAAGTAATTGAGGTAGTTGAATTGCTGTATAACAGGGTAGAATCGAAGATTGCGGTCACCAAGTACAAAGACATTACTCCGCTAGAGGAAACACACGGATTTAAATCTATGTTCCATGCACCGGCGCTTAAAAGAGATCGCGGTACGGGCAGGCCTACTAAAAAAGACAGACGGGAAACTGATGATTTAATAGGGGGGATGTTTGAGGAAGATTAGGCAGGTAGTGCCGGTTTATCCAGTAAACGTAATCGATAAGCTTGCATAGCTGTTTTTCCTAGTTTTTTAATCAATTGATAATTGGCCACAGCACCAACTGCGGCGCCAACTACCGGGAGGAGTTGTGCCAGTTTAGCGAGGTCTATATAGTCTCGGTATTCCTGTTGAAAGGTAAGCCAGTCAAAATCTTCAGGTTGTTCGGGAAGAGCGGAGCGCTGGCTTTCCCAATCTTTAAGATGCAGAAAAACTTTTGTAGTGCCTTGTTTACTCGAAAATGCCAATTGAAAAATATAAAGGATGTAAAGGCGCTCCCTGAAGTCTTTTACATCGAAGCCGTATAGCGCGGCAATCTCAAAAAGCATTTTTAGTTTTATACCAATTAAGATTGGGAAATCTGCCATGCTCATTAAAAATCCGCCGGCACCTGTTATGCCTCCTTCGGCAGCTCCTGTTTTGCAATAATTATCTATTTTTTGCAGGATAAGTGCCTCCCGATGAATCATGCTCATTTCCTTTGGCGGCATGGCTGTTGTGGTGTAAGTGGATCCGTAGAGCACGGTCTTTACCATACCTTTCATGGCAGTTGTAATGGCTTGATGAACTTTTTTGGGGATATAGCTATTGATCTTTTTCTGAACACTGTTCGTAACTTTATTTAGAAGAGAAGGTTTTTGCATCATTTCTCTTTTCCAGAATTCAAGCTCGATTTTTATTTTTTCTTCATACTTCATAGCCAAACAAAATTACATTAATTCCACCAGATCTTTTTTTAGTAGTACTTTCTTTTTCGAATGGAAAACTATATATTTAAGTATCATTTTTATATAAACCCATGATTATGAGATTGTTCAATAGTGCTTTCCTGTTGCTGTCTTTGATGGCGCCGCTTTCTGTTCTCAGTCAGCATATAAAGTTTTCAAAAACTCTTCCTGAGGCAGGAGATGTGATTAAATTCGTTTATGATCCGGTGGGTACTAATCTTGCGGGAAAGAATAATATTGAATGTGATGCTTTTCTTTTTACATATAAATCGCCAGGGCCAACTAAGATTCGTTTGATTAAAGAAGGCGGGGTTTATAAAGGCGAAGTGCCCACAACTGATAGCACAAATTTGGTTGCGCTGGCATTTTCATCTGAGAAAGTAAAGGATGATTTTCCTGAAGGGTATTTTGTTAAGTTATCCAAAAATGGCAAAATACCGGGCGGGGCGTATATAAATGAAGCTTATGTATACGATTTTTTTGGACGGTATTATCTGGGAATGAAGGCAAATTCTGAAAAAGCGATTTCCGCTTATAATGAAGGATTTAGAATTGACCCTAAACTAAAGCGAAAATCTTTGATCTCCTACCTTAGGTTGAATTACATGGAGGATAAAGAAACCGGTGGGAAGATGATTAATGATAATATCAATAAGCTGGCGGCCACAAAGCCTGAGACTGAAGAAAACTTAGTGTTAATTGGTAATATGTATTCTATTTTGAAACAAAAGCCGAAAGCTGATTCTATGTTTAAAGTAGTTATTGCCAAATTTCCTCAAGGTCCGAGTGCGATGAACAGTGTTTTAAATTCAATATATGCCGAGAAAGCGGGAACTGTAATGGAGCAACGACTTAATGAATTCATTCAGAAGTTTGGTTTGGATATGAACAAAGATGGCGACCGGAAAAGGATGTCGTTTATATTCCCACAACTTGCACGGGTGTATGCCAACGAAAAAAAATATGATAAATTCAAGCAGTATGCAAATAAGATAGATGATAAAGCTAGGTTGGCTGACCTGTATAATATTGTTGCCTGGGACTTAGCGGAAAAGAACGAAGAGACGGCCTTAGCTGCAGATCTTTCTAAAAAATCGTTGGATTTGGCGACTGCTGCAAAAAATGACGAAGTTCCCATTTTTTACTTTTCAAAAGAACAATATTTAGATGGTTTAACCAAAGCTTATGCGAATTATGCGGATACCTATGCATTGATCATGCATAACATGGGTAACAATGCTGAAGCGCTGGTTTATCAGGAAAAAGCAAAGCCATTTGACAATGTTAGTAAAAATGAGCGCTATGTTATGTATTTAGATTTGACGGGAAATAAGGAGAAAGCATTTACAACCGCTGAGAGTTATTTGAGAGCGGGTAATGGTACTGATCAAATAAGGGAACGATTCAAAGTACTTTATGAAAGTAAGAAGCTTAAAGAGCCTTTTGAAACCTATTTGGCAGGTGTGGAAAAGATGGCGCTAGCCAAAGAGCGTGAAGAATGGGCAAAGAAAATGATCAATATGCCTGCACCCGATTTTTCGCTCAGGAATTTAAAGGGAGAATTAGTAAAGTTGTCGGATTTAAAAGGCAAAGTGGTTATTGTTGATTACTGGGCTACCTGGTGTGGACCTTGTGTAGCCTCATTTCCGGGTATGCAAAAAGCGGTTACCAAGTACGCGGCCGATCCTAATGTAGTTTTCCTTTTTGTGAATACCTGGCAAACAGAAGATAACCGTGAAAAATTGGTTGGAGACTTTATTGCAGAAAAGAAGGTTTCGTTTAATGTTTTATTTGATACCAAAAATAAACAGGATCCATCAAAGTTTGATGTTGTAAGCGCGTATAAAGTGGACGGAATTCCTACTAAATATATAATAGGTCCGGATGGAAATATACGTTTTAAATCAACGGGCTTTTCGGGATCTGCAGATGCAGTTGTAAGGGAACTAGATACCATGATAGGTATGGTGTTAGCTGGAGGCAAATAAGAATTTAATATGCTGTTCGGATAGGGCTTTGTTCCCATAGTTTAAAAGCCTTTAAGGCTTCATCACGCATTATTTGTTTGATGGTAAGCTGGCGTTGGTT
This sequence comes from Pedobacter nyackensis, assembly GCF_900176505.1. Taxonomy (GTDB): domain Bacteria; phylum Bacteroidota; class Bacteroidia; order Sphingobacteriales; family Sphingobacteriaceae; genus Pedobacter; species Pedobacter nyackensis. The sequence goes on from NZ_FWYB01000011.1 coordinate 53,269, forward strand.
CATGGGTTTATCTAGTTCGTCGTAGATGAATTTATCGCTAAAGCCGATGGCATCTGCATCCAGTTTGGTGTTGGCGTAATAGATGATGTCAATTTTTGCCCAGTACACAGCACTCAAGCACATTGGACAAGGTTCGCAACTGGTGTAAACGATACAGCCAGACAGGTCGAATGTTTTTAACTTTTTACACGCCAGTCGTATCGCTGATACCTCTGCATGCGCAGTTGGGTCATTTGTAGCAGTAACTTTGTTTGCACTCTTTGCAATTACTTTTCCATCTTTTACGATCACTGCGCCAAAAGGACCTCCAATGCTATCCAGTACATTTTTTTCTGAAAGCTGTATGGCCAGCTTCATGAATTTTTCGTGTTGATCTATTTTATCCATACCTAAATATAGTACAAAAAAAATGCCCCCGACAGATCGGGGGCATCACAATTCAGTAATAGAATTTATTTTTTGTAAGCTTCATTCAAGCCAACAATTACTTCGCTGGTTACATCTAAGCTTTCGTCAGCAAATAAGATTGTACCGTTACCTTTTGAGTAACCCAATACCATTTTATAGCCTTTCTTTTTCGCATATTCTTTTAAATAGTCAGCAACTTTATCGTAAAGTTTTTCGTTTTCTGCAGCTTGCTCATTTTGAATTGCAGCGCCCGCATTTTGCGTATAAGCTTGTAATTCTTGTTGTTTACGTGCTAATCTTTCTTCTGTAGAAGCTCTTTGATCGGCAGGTAGGGTATTAGCCTGCTGCTGATATTGAGCAACTTCACGTTGAAAAGCTTGTTGCTTAGAAGCAAGGTCAGTTTGTGCAGTTTTAGATTTTGCTTCTAATTTTACCTTCAGGTCTTTAAAGTAGCTGTATTTTGTTAAAAGAGAATCAGAGTTTACATAAACAATTTTTTCGCTGTTTGAAACTGTCGTTGAATCGTTTTTTTTAGGTGCAGTACCTTTATCATCTTTATTCTGGCATGATGCCATAACAGAAACTAAAGCAACCGCTGTAGCAATACCGCTTAATTTTAATGTTGTTTTCATCTATATTAATTATTCTTTTTTGTCAAAAAATGTGTTTGTTATCTGATTGATAGGCGTTCTGACGTTTATTTCAATGCCATATGACTTATCTTTTACGGATAAATTTCAACAAATATAAAATTTCAAAACTAGTATCCTAAGGAAGTATCGTTTTTAGAATGTTTTTAGGCCATTATTTGGTCAAATAGTTATCCACATTTGCCTTAAATTGACCATAATTGGTTAAATTTGAATCTTATTGTTTTATAAAAAAATATGAGCGAAGAAAAAGATCCAAAGTCAAATTATTCGGCAGATAATATACAGGTATTAGAAGGATTAGAAGCGGTGCGTAAGCGCCCTTCGATGTATATAGGCGATACTGGGATTAAAGGTTTACATCACCTTGTATATGAGGTAGTAGACAACTCAATCGATGAGGCATTGGCAGGTCATGCTGATACTATTTATGTAAATATTTTAAAAGACAACTCTATCAGGGTTGAAGATAACGGACGTGGTATTCCTACAGGGATCATGCAAAAGGAGCAAAAATCAGCTCTTGAAATTGTAATGACTGTACTACACGCGGGTGGTAAATTTGATAAGGATACTTATAAAGTTTCTGGCGGTTTACACGGTGTGGGGGTAAGTTGTGTTAACGCATTGTCGACACATCTTAAGGCCGAAGTTTACGGTGAAGGTAAGATCTGGGCACAGGAATATGAAAAAGGAAAGCCGCAATACGATGTTAAAATCGTTGGCGAATCTGATAAAAGAGGTACGGTAATTACCTTTACACCAGATCCGACTATTTTCACGCAAACCACAGAGTATCGTTTTGATACTTTAGCCTCTAGATTAAGAGAACTTTCGTTTTTGAACAAGGGCATCAAGCTAACGCTAACTGATGAGCGTGAAATAATGGAAGACGGTAAATTCTTAACGGAACTATTCCACTCGGAAGGCGGACTAAAAGAATTTGTTCAGTTCCTTGATGGTACACGTCCTTCGTTGATTCCTGAGCCTATTTATGTTGAAGGTATAAAGAATGGTATTCCTGTAGAGCTTGCTTTACAGTATAACGATAGTTATTCTGAGAATGTGCATTCTTATGTGAATAACATTAATACACATGAGGGAGGTACACACATTGCCGGTTTTAGAAGAGGTTTAACCAGGACATTGAAAGCTTATGCTGATAAATCCGGTTTGCTTAAAAACGTAAAGTTTGAGATTACAGGTGATGACTTCAGGGAAGGATTGACAGCTGTAATATCTGTAAAAGTTCAGGAGCCACAATTCGAAGGACAGACCAAAACCAAATTGGGTAACTCCGAGGTTATGGGTGCCGTAGATATCGCTGTAGGTGAAGCACTGGGTATTTACCTGGAGGAATATCCGAAAGAGGCCAGAATGATCGTTAATAAGGTTATTCTTGCCGCAACAGCCCGTGCAGCAGCGCGTAAGGCTCGTGAGATGGTTCAACGTAAAAGTGTTATGGGCGGTTCAGGCTTACCTGGTAAACTGGCCGATTGCTCTGATAGTGATCCGGAAAAATGCGAGTTATACCTGGTGGAGGGAGACTCGGCGGGTGGTACTGCTAAGCAGGGCCGCGACCGTAACTTCCAGGCTATCCTTCCATTAAAAGGTAAAATCCTGAACGTGGAGAAAGCAATGGAGCATAAGATCTATGAAAATGATGAGATCAAGAATATGTTTACAGCTTTAGGTGTAAGCATAGGAACTCCGGAAGATGATAAAGCTTTAAATATTACCAAGCTTCGTTACCACAAGATTGTGATCATGACGGATGCTGATATTGACGGTTCACACATTACAACACTTATTTTAACTTTCTTCTTCAGGTATATGAAGGCGCTTATCGAAGCGGGTTATGTTTACATTGCTGCGCCGCCTTTGTATCAGGTTAAAAAGGGTAGAGAGTTTGAATATTGCTGGAATGATAAGCAACGTGATGCTGCCGTACAACGTTTAAAAGGTGCAGGTAAAGAAGAAAGCGTACATATTCAACGCTATAAAGGTTTGGGTGAGATGAACGCTGAACAGCTTTGGGATACAACCCTGAACCCTGCAACACGTACTTTGATGCAAGCTACTATAGAAAATGCTGCTGAATGCGATCATACTTTCTCTATGTTGATGGGTGATGAAGTTGCTCCGCGTAGAGAGTTTATTGAACGTAATGCAAAATATGCGAAGATTGATGCATAGTAAAAAATACCCGTTGAGAAGGTAATTTTTTATTTCAAAATAACAAAAAGAGGGTGCCAGCAGGTACCCTCTTTTTTATTGGGGATTCGTCCTGCAATTAGTTGTTGTTTAGAAGGAATTGGCTAAATTTTTAGAGAAAACAAAGTAATCCCAATCGTATAAAAAAGCTGTCATGGAGTATAAAATCTATGGCAGCTTTTTTATTCCTTATACAGGAACAATTTCATTTTCCGGTAATTGATTGTTGCATGAAACTGCAACAACAGATCGCCACCAATTATTGCCCCGATAGGAGGGTGTCCTAAGCCTTCGTAAGCTTGATTTACGGCCTCCAGATCAAGCGCGACAGTTTCGTAATCTTTTAAAATCAGGCCACCCACCTTTAATTTAGGGATGGTTGCCTGTAAAGTGCTGGAGGTTGTAAAAAGAGTAGTGGCATGGGCTTCTTCGGTATGTTCTATCTCTTTGACATGAGATTCGATAAACGACCTGTCGAAAACAGATCTCGAGGCCCCGGTATCAACCACCGCTAATAGCTTTTGCCCAAAAGCAACAATTTCCACCAATAGGTGGAAACCGTCGTCTTGTAAATTTATTAAAATCAGGGGAACAGAAATTGTTCTCATTCAAATGCGCTTGCTAAACTAGTTTCATATCAGTCAGTACCGCATTCATGCTGCGTACCGCCTCTGCACTTTTACTAAATGCAGCCTGCTCTTCATCACTTAGTTTGAAGTCAAGGATTTTCTCAGCACCATTTTTGCCGATAATGACAGGTACTACCAACGATATATCCTTTTGTCCATATTCGCCATCCAGGTAAACACCTGAAGAGATTAGTTTTTTCTGGTCACGCACAATACTTTCAACCATGGTAGCTGTTCCTGCTCCCGGAGCATACCATGCAGATGTGCCGATTAATCCTGTCAATGTAGCGCCACCAACCATTGTCGCTTTAACAACTTTATCCTGCTGTTCCTTGGTTAATAATTGCGTTACCGGGATACTGTTCCAGGTTGCATGGTTGATCAATGGAATCATGGTTGTATCACCATGGCCACCAATAACTACAGCATTTAAATCTGCAGGAGAGCAGCCTAGTTCCAGACTTAAGTAATATTTAAACCTTGATGAATCTAATGCTCCACCCATACCAAGAATTCGGTTTTTAGGTAAGCCTGAAGTTTTTAAGGTAAGGTAATTCATGGTGTCCATTGGGTTGGAAACCACAATGATGATCGTATTGGGAGAGTATTTTAAGATATTCTCGGTAACACCTTTTACAATATTTGCATTTGTACCGATCAATTCTTCACGAGTCATGCCTGGTTTACGTGGTAGTCCTGAAGTAATTACTACTACTTCAGAGTCGGCTGTGCTCGCATAATCATTGGTAACACCTTTAATTTTAGTATCGAAACCTAACAAGGCCGATGTCTGCATCATGTCGATTGATTTGCCTTCAGCAAACCCCTCTTTGATGTCTAATAAAATAAGTTCTTCGGCTAATTCTTTTCTGGCAATATTATCTGCGCATGTGGCACCTACGGCACCCGCGCCTACAACTGTTATCTTCATAAATATTTGTTTTATGTTACCTTCTGTCGAAGTTAGAAAATAAGATGTGTTTAAAAAATGCTTTTGAAAACTTTATTTAACGTTAGTGGTTTTATGATAAAGAATTTACATTTGCCAAATACTTGATAATCGGAGCTTATGAATAACCAACCAGTAAAACGGGTAGATATTATGGCGTACGCAGGGAAGTGGTATTCATTGTATTCTACTCCTACCTTTATGGACAAGCATTGGCGAAGGAAAATAGAAACTTATGTGATCCATCCCGATGGGTACTATGCCGTTTTTACTACTTACAACATTGTAGGAGAGCAAAAAAGAAAGTACATAAGGTCTAAATTATTTGTAGTTCGGGGAACAGGGAATGCCGTTTTCAAAGCCCAGGTTGTATGGCCATTTAAGCATGATTATTGGGTGATTGAGCTCGCTGAGGATTATTCTTATGTAGTAGTGGGCCACCCTAAGCATAAGAACCTTTATATTATGTCGCGTAGGCCCGAATTACCAAAGGAGCTGTTGTTGGAGATTGTTGATCGATGTAACAAGAAAGGTTACGATACCAGCAGACTTGTATCTCAAGGACATAAAGCCCCGCGTCAGGAGCTTGAAAAGGAACCTGCTTAAAATTACAATTGCTTTCATCAAACGCAGCTAAAATTCCGTATTTTTGAGCCTTCATTTTGATTTCAGAAAACGAGAATAATTACCAGCTATGTATTTAATATTTGATACCGAAACCACAGGTTTACCACGCAATTGGAATGCCCCAATTACCGATACGGACAATTGGCCACGGTGTATTCAGATCGCATGGCAATTACATGATGAACTCGGTAATCTGATTGAACACCAGGATTACCTGGTAAGCCCCGATGGATTTAATATTCCATACGATGCTGAACGTATTCACGGGATTTCAACAGAACTTGCGGCAGAACAGGGTATACCACTTGCCGAAGTACTAGAGAAATTTAACGTGGCTTTGTCTAAAGCTAAATTTGTTGTCGGACAAAATGTTGGCTTCGATGTGAACATTATGGGTTGTGAGTTTCACCGTCTCGGTGTTGACAGTCCGATGGCGCAAATGCCAGTGCTCGATACTTGTACCGAAACTACAGCTGAACTGTTAAAGCTTCCAGGTGGACGTGGGGGAAGGTTTAAACTGCCAACGTTAACAGAACTTCACCAATATCTTTTTGGTGAGCCATTTTCTGAAGCCCACAATGCAACGGCCGATGTGGAGGCGACTACACGTTGTTTTTTACAGCTGATCAAATTAGAGGTTTTCAGGCTTGATCAATTACAGACTGATCAGGCCTATATACAACGTTTTAAACAAAATACACCACAAGTATTTGAACGGGTAGGCTTAAATCACGTTAACCTAAAGTCTGCTTCAGAGGAAATCAGGAAGCGCTTACAACAGACCGAAGCGCCTAAAGTTTCTAAGGATACGCTGAAAGAGAACAAAAAGGAACTCGCATCGGCAAATTTTGTGCACTTACACAACCATACCCAGTTCTCTGTTCTTCAGTCGACCATAAATATCCCTTCCCTGATAAAGGCCACTGCAGGTTATAAAATGGGTGCTGTAGCCATGACCGATCATGCCAATATGATGGGAGCCTTTCATTTTGTTGCACAGGTACTTAATCACAACAAAGGGGTAGAAGCCAGGAATCAAGCTGCTATCGACGAAGGAAAAACTCCTGAAGAGGCAATCATCAAACCAATTGTAGGTTGCGAATTTTTCGTGTGTGAAAATCATGAAGACAAGAGTAGAAAGGACAATGGCTACCAGGTAGTATTATTGGCGAAAAATAAAGCCGGTTATCATAACCTGGCCAAAATGTCATCTATAGCTTACACCAGGGGATTTTACTATATCCCTAGGATAGATAAGGCCGTTATTGAACAATATAAAGAGGATATCATTGTATTGTCCGGTAACTTATACGGAGAGATTTCAAGTAAATTGTTGAACCTCGGTGAAAAGCAGGCGGAAGAAGCCTTGCTTTGGTGGAAATCGCAGTTCGGTGCAGATTTTTATGTTGAGGTGATGCGCCATAGCCAGGAGGATGAAGATATTGTAAATACCTCGCTGGTAACACTTGCAAAAAAACATGATGTTAAGCTGATTGCTACTAACAATACTTATTACATTAATAAAAAAGATGCCAATGCACATGATATTTTATTATGTGTGAAGGATGGTGAAAAACAGGCAACCCCAATAGGAAGAGGCCGCGGATTTAGATTCGGTTTGCCCAATCAGGAGTACTATTTCAAGTCACCTGACGAAATGAAGGGACTATTTGCTGATTTACCGGAAGCAATTGTTAATATTCAGGAAATTGTCGATAAGATCGAAATCTATAAACTCGCCCGCGAAGTCCTTTTACCTAAATTTGATATCTCCGAGGAATTTCTGGTTAAGGAAGATGAAGAGGATGGTGGTAAAAGGGGTGAGAATAAATACCTGCGACACTTAACTTATGTAGGTGCCAAAAAACGGTATGGCGAAATTACCCCTGAGATTGAGGAACGTCTTGATTTCGAGTTGCAGACCATCGAAAAAACCGGATATCCGGGATACTTCCTGATTGTACAGGATTTTATTGCTGAGGCCCGAAATCTGGATGTATCTGTAGGTCCCGGTAGGGGGTCTGCCGCAGGTTCTGCGGTAGCATATTGTTTAGGAATTACCAATATAGATCCAATCAAGTACGATCTCCTTTTTGAGCGTTTTCTGAACCCCGACCGCGTATCCATGCCCGATATCGATATCGATTTTGATGATGAAGGCCGTGGCAGGGTAATGGACTATGTAATCAAAAAATATGGTTCCAACCAGGTGGCACAAATCATCACCTATGGTACCATGGCTGCTAAGTCTTCAGTAAAAGATACAGCAAGGGTATTGGATCTCCCATTATTTGAGGCGGAGAAAATTGCCAAGCTGATTCCTAATATGAAGCTGGCTAAGATCTTTACACTTGATGAAAAGACCTTAAAAGAAGCACTTCGTGCGGATGAGTACGAGAAAGTACTGGAGCTTAAAAATCTGGCAGGAGCAAAAGATCTGGGTGCTAAAACACTGGAACAGGCACAGATCCTGGAAGGATCTTTAAGGAATACGGGTATTCACGCCTGCGGGGTAATCATTACGCCGAGCGATATTACCAATTTCGTTCCTGTAGCTACAGCAAAGGACTCAGATCTATATGTTACCCAGTTCGATAACTCGGTGGTAGAAAGCGCCGGCTTGCTGAAAATGGACTTTTTGGGGTTGAAAACTTTGACCCTGATTAAGGATACGGTTAAACTGGTTAAATTTAGACATAATATAGACCTTGATCCGGATAACTTCCCGATCGACGATGTCAGGACTTACGAGCTTTTCCAGAGAGGTGAAACGATCGGTATCTTCCAGTACGAAAGTACAGGGATGCAGAAATACATGAAGGAATTAAAACCGACAGTATTTGCGGATTTAATTGCCATGAACGCCTTGTATCGTCCCGGACCGCTGGAGTATATCCCGAGTTTTGTACGCAGAAAGAATGGTGAAGAAGAGATTAAATACGATTTAGATGCTTGTGAAGAGTATCTGAAAGAAACTTACGGAATTACCGTATACCAGGAGCAGGTGATGCTTTTATCGCAAAAGTTAGCCGGATTTACCAAAGGTGAGGCCGATGTTTTGCGTAAGGCGATGGGTAAGAAGCAGAAAGAAGTTCTGGATAAGATGAAACCAAAGTTTGTAAAGCAGGCTGCGGAAAAGGGACATGATCCGGCAACATTAGAGAAGATCTGGAAAGACTGGGAAGCTTTTGCGTCCTACGCCTTCAACAAATCGCACTCTACCTGCTACGCATGGATTGCTTATCAAACAGCCTATTTAAAAGCACACTATCCGGCTGAATATATGGCTGCAGTACTATCCAACAACATGAACGATATTAAGCAGGTAGCCTTCTTTATGGAAGAGTGTAAGCAATTGGGCGTTCAGGTACTTGGACCGGATGTAAACGAGTCGGGTACTAAGTTTTCTGTAAATACGCAGGGCGAAGTTCGTTTTGGTCTGTCCGGTATCAAAGGTGTTGGTGATAAGGCTGTAGAAAGTATCATTGAAGACCGTGCAGAGAAGGGGATGTATAAAGATCTTTATGATTTTGCCAGAAGATCGAACACGCGTACCGTAAATAAAAAAGCTTACGAAAGTTTCATTTACAGCGGTGCATTTGATTGCTTCGGTAATCATCGCGCCCAGTATTTTTTTGTTGGGATTAACGACAAAATGAATGGTATTGAAAAGGTAATCAAGTATGCCAATGATTTTCAGAGCAATGAGTCATCTTCACAATCTTCATTGTTTGGAGGCACTGTTGCCGATCTTATTCTTGAGCCTAGCTTACCCGTTGCGCCCGAGTGGAGTTTAATAGACAGACTAAAATATGAAAAGGATGCTATCGGAATATTTTTGTCCGGGCACCCTCTTGATAATTATAAATTAGAGCTAAAGGAATTCTGTCAGAATAAAGTACGACACTTGGCTTTGGTGAATAAAATAAGAACCGGTGACACCAATGAAGAAGTTCTTGCCGAGTTTGAAAGCATAAAGAACAGGGAACTAGTAGTGGGGGGATTGGTCGTTATTGCCGCACAACGCATGACAAAAACCGGAAAACCTTTCGGTACAATGGTGTTCGAAGATTATGAGGACACCTGTGAACTGGCCTTATTTGGGGACGATTTCATCAAATTCAAACAGTTTTTAACTGACGGATACTTTTTGCAAATCCGTGGACGGGTAGGAGAGCGCTTTAGAAAAGAAGGAGATTGGGAATTTAAAATTACCTCGATTAACCTGTTGTCAGAATTAAGAGACAAATTAGCTAAGAGTGTAACCATACAGGTGCCAATAGAGCGCGTTAACGATGAATTTATGGCTCAGGTGCACGCCATTCTTGAGAATAATAAGGCCAGCACTGAGCAGCAAAACTGTCAATTGCTCTTTGATGTATACGATAGAGAGCAAAACGTGGTGGTGAAAATGCCCTCAAAGTCGTTTAAAATTAACCCTACAAACGATTTTTTAGCGGAATTGGACGCTTTAAATGTGACCTCAAAGTTGAACTAATGTCATAATGGCATTACCAAACTTGATGGCATTACAATTGATTATATATTTGCAACCTGCATGAGCCATAGATTAAGTAAATCAGACTCAGGCAATAGATAAGATAACTAATTTAAAAAAAATAGAATTATGGCTTTAGAAATCACAGATGCTAACTTCGAGGAAGTTGTGTTAAAATCAGATAAACCCGTTTTAGTTGACTTTTGGGCGGAATGGTGTGGTCCATGTCGCATGGTAGGTCCTGTTGTAGATGAAATCTCAAAGGAATATGACGGAAAGGCAATTGTAGGAAAGGTTAATGTTGATAACAACCCTCAAATCTCTACTCAGTTTGGCATCCGCAACATCCCGGCTTTGTTGTTCTTCAAAAACGGTGAAGTAGTAGATAAGCAAGTTGGTGCTGTGCCTAAATCAGTACTTGCACAAAAATTAGACAAGCAATTGTTGTAATATATTTCAATACCAATAAAAAAAGCGTTCATAACATTATGAACGCTTTTTTTATATTTACACTATGCAGTCGCCCATCGATGAACAAAGTCTACATTTTAATACTAACCTCGAGCTACTAGCCCGACAGGTGGTTGAAGGTTTTATCACTGGACTGCACAAGAGCCCTTTTCATGGTTTCTCTGTTGAGTTTGCTGAACACAGGCTTTATAATGTTGGTGACAACGTTAAAAATATAGACTGGAAGTTATATGCCAGGACCGATAAACTGTTTAGCAAGCGCTATGAAGAGGAGACTAATTTGCGCTGTCAGTTTATTATTGATGTTTCATCATCCATGTATTTCCCTTTAAAGGAATACAACAAACTCAATTTTTCAGTACAGGCTGTTGCTGCGCTGATTTACCTGTTAAAAAGGCAGCGTGATGCATTTGGCTTAAGCCTCTTTACCGATCATCTGGTATTGAATACCACAGCAAAATCAACAACTACACATCAAAAGTTTTTGTTTGCAAAGTTGGAAGAGATTCTTAACCAGGAACAAATGAATGTGCAGACAAATTTGGAAAGCGCATTGCACCAAATTGCCGAACTGATTCATAAGCGTTCCCTGGTTGTTATTTTTAGTGATATGCTCAGCACAATGCAGGATGAACATCATATTGAAGGCTTGTTTGCTGCGCTTCAGCACTTGAAATTCAATAAACACGAGGTCATCATCTTCAATGTTACTGATAAAGCTAAAGAAGTAGATTTTAAATTCGAGAGCCGCCCATATGAATTTGTCGATATGGAAACAGGAGCTTCATTGAAAACCCATACATCAAAGGTTAAGGATGCTTACCTTGCCCGTATGCAGGAATACCGCCAGGAAATTCAATTAAAATGCAGCCAATACAAAATCGATATGATAGATGCCGATATTGCGCAGGGCTTTTATCCGATATTACAAGCTTATCTGATCAAGCGCCAAAAAATGAGCTAAAAAATTTAAGATATTATGCTATCGCATCAATATTCTTCAGAATAATAGCACAAGCTTTTTCAATTTCTTCGTGAGTGATAATCAGTGGTGGTGCTAAACGCATCGCATTGCTGCAATGTAAGAACCAGTCGGTAATTAAGCCATCTGCAATACAAGCATCAATAATCTTTTTGTTTACCTCAAAGCTTTCGAACTCTACAGCCATCATTAATCCAATACCGCGTATTCCTTTAATGGCTTTATGTTGAAGTAGTTTTCTAAAATGTAAACCTTTTTCGGTTACGCCTGCTACAATGTTTTCGCTAATGATGGTTTGCAAAGTAGCTAATCCTGCTGCACAACTTACTGGGTGGCCACCAAAGGTTGTGATATGACCTAGTATCGGATTTGTTGCCAACGTTAGCATCATTTCTTTGGAGCTGATAAAGGCGCCAATAGGCATTCCTCCGCCAATACCTTTAGCCAATAGCAGTATGTCAGGGACAATGTCAAAATGCTCAAAACCAAACATTCTTCCGGTACGGCCAAAGCCACATTGTATTTCATCAAGAACAAGCAATGTGCCTGTCGCTGTACATTTTTCTCTAAGTGCTGTGAAATAAGCTTTGTCCGCTACTTTTATTCCAGCTTCACCCTGGATGGTTTCCATAAATACAGCCGCAGTTTGGTTAGTAATCAGGTCCAAATCGGGTAAATGGCAGTAGTTGATGAATTTTATATGTGGTAAAAGTGGTCTGTAGGCTTGCTTAAATTCCTCATTACCCATCAGGCTAAGGGCGCCTTGGGTGCTGCCATGATAAGAATTGTAGCAGGAAATGATTTCCGAACGTCCAGTATATTTTTTTGCTAGTTTCATGGCTCCTTCAACGGCCTCAGCTCCTGAATTTACAAAGTAAGTGCAATTTAAATTTGGAGGAAGCACATCAGAAAGCGCTTTAGCAAAATTTACCTGAGGGTTTTGAACAAACTCTCCATAAACCATAATATGCATATAACTTGCTGCCTGTTGTTGTACCGCTGTTACAACTGCCGGGTGGCAATGCCCTACATTGCTTACACCAATACCGGCAATTAAATCCATATATTTTTTGCCCTCTGTATCATAAAGATACATCCCGCTGGCTTTGACAAATTCCAGCAATAGCGGTTCTAAGGTTGTTTGAGCATTATGTTGCAGAAATAATTGACGTTGTGTAAGCATACACAAAAATACGAATTAATTTCGCTGTGGCGAGGCGTTGGCCCTGTATTTAGCCAGTAATTCTCGTTTGAAAGCTTCCTGAGCTCTATAGTATTTGCCGACTATTTTTATAGGTAGGCTGGATTTTAACTTTAGAAAATATCTTTTTTCCAGGTTTAATTCCCTCTGTTTAAAGCTGAAATCATTCAGAATCAATGTTTGAACCTCCGTGTCAGACAGCGCCTCAATTTCTGTTATCTTTCTGAAACTGATCATTTTTGTGCGTTCTTTACGTAAAAGATCCTGCTCTCGTTGCCAGTCGTTATAAATTGGCCAGAAAATCCTGGCCTCTTCGGTCGACAGATCAAGTTTTTGAGTTAAATAGGCAATTCTATAAGATTCAATTTCAGCATTGCGCTCGCTACCCCTTTGTGCGATAGCAAAAGTTGGGAGTATGAAGAGGACAGCTATAATTAGGTTTTTCATTAGATGATAGATTATAAATTCCCAGCAATATCACTTTGCGAGTAATTGCTGAGGATATAGTTTTCCATGGCTAGCTCTGAAGCCGATGGTTTTGCTTGTTCAAGGCCATTAGCCTCTATGTGATCAATGATCACTTGTTCGTCAATGTCATATAGCATCTGCTCGGTAGCCATATCCATATACGCTAATTTGCTGCCTGCAGACTTGTGCTGGTAAAAATAAAAACCAATACTGCATAATATCGCCAGGCAGGCGGCCGAAGCGTATTTTAACAGTCTTGAATGCCACAAGCGCAATACCTTAGTTTCTTTTCTAACCGTTTGATCAAGGATTCGCTGTTGCATTTGCTCAAAATAATTTGCCGGAGCAGTAAAATTCTGAGCAGTTGAAATAGATTTAAGGCGTGATGTTAGTATTTCAGTATTGATATCCTGACTAAGTTCATCAAAGTAGTTTTCAGGTGTGTTAAAACCCGGTTCAGCCACTTTGTTTTTCATTTTTTCAAGATATACCACATTTGTAATCTGTAGCGATAAATCGTCAAAATATCCTTCGGGAGCAGAAAAAGGATTGTGGATAGGCAAGGCCGCCAAAATGGGGGCTTCCTTCTTCCAATCGTTATTTTCTAAATTATTATCCATTTCAAATATATTGATGCATTATAAGCCAAAAGGTTTAAAAGGTAATGTCTTCATTTAGCATAAAAGTTTCAACTTTTTTCACCGCGATGTGAAATGAGGCTTTTAAGGCCCCTACGCTGGTACCTGTGATGTTCGAAATTTCCTCATATTTCAAGTCATCAAAGTACTTCATGTTAAATATTAGTCGTTGCTTCTCGGGTAGGGTAAGCAGGGCCTGTTGAAGTTTTAGCTGAACCTTATCTCCGTTAAAATGAGAGGAAGCCACTAAAGTTTCAGCGAGTTCTGCAGATACCTCGTCTAACGGGGTGTTGTTACGCTGTTTCTTTTTATTTAAAAAAGTAATCGTTTCATTGGTCGCAATGCGATAAATCCAGGTATACAGTTGAGCGTCACTGCGGAATTTTTCAAGATTCTTCCAAACCTTTATAAAGGTATCCTGTACCAGATCGTCGGCATCATCATGGTCAATTACCAAACGCCTGATATGCCAGTAGATTTTCTGCTGGTATTTATTCAGAAGCAGGTTAAAGGCTTCATCACGAGTTTTTACGTTTAAGAACTTTTCTAAAATCTCTGAATCTTCAACCTGCTTCATTAATTGAATTTTTTATTATTCGCTAATTGTTACTTTAATGGCTCTTTTCATTACTTTTTGAGCAGCCTCAACAATATTAACGCTGTCTAAACCGTATTTGGTCATCAGTTGATCTGGTGTGCCACTCTCGCCGAAACTATCGTTAACCGCAACAAACTCCTGTGGAGTTGGCAACTCAGTTGAAAGTAATCTTGCAACACTTTCTCCCAGTCCACCATATTTGTTGTGCTCTTCACAAGTAACCACACAACCGGTTTTCTTAACTGATTTCAATATAGCTTCCTCATCCAATGGTTTAATGGTGTGGATATTGATGATCTCAGCATCGATTCCTAATTCAGCCAGTTTTTCTCCAGCCTCAATTGCTTTCCAAACCATGTGACCGGTAGCAATGATGGTTACATCTGTACCTTCATTTACCATCCAGGCTTTTCCAATTTCAAATTTCTGATCAGGATCAGTAAAAACAGGGATAACCGGGCGGCCAAAGCGTAGGTATACCGGACCGTGGTGTTCTGCGATGGCAATGGTAGCAGCTTTAGTCTGGTTGTAATCGCAAGTGTTGATTACGGTCATACCTGGCAACATTTTCATCAAGCCTATGTCTTCCAAAATCTGGTGGGTTGCACCATCTTCACCCAAGGTTAAGCCCGCATGAGAAGCACAGATTTTAACATTTTTATCCGAGTAAGCTACCGATTGGCGGATCTGATCGTACACCCTTCCTGTAGAGAAGTTAGCGAAGGTTCCGGTAAAAGGGACTTTACCACCAATGGTTAAACCTGCTGCAATTCCGATCATATTAGCTTCTGCAATACCGATCTGGAAAAAACGCTCAGGAAATTCTTTAATAAAGGCATCCATTTTTAAGGACCCAACAAGGTCAGCACACAGCGCTACTACTTCAGGATTCTTTTTCCCAGCTTCAAGCAATCCTGCTCCGAAACCAGAACGTGTATCTTTTTTTTCAGTGTATGTATACTTTTTCATTCTTAATAATCTTTATGGGTACTACTTAATTGATTAAGGGCTGCTGTAAGCTGCTCATCATTTGGAGCAACACCATGCCACTTATGTGATCCCATCATGAAATCAACACCATAGCCCATTTGAGTGCTCATTAAGTTCAGGATAGGTTTCCCTTTACCTGTTAATGATTTAGCATGATGTAAAGCCTTTACAATCGCATCCATATCGTTACCGTCAGAATTGATCACATGCCATCCAAAAGCTTCAAATTTAGCCTGAAGGTTTTCCAACGATAATACCTTTTCTGTAGGTCCGTCAATCTGTTGTCCGTTATAATCAACAGAAGCAATCAGATTGTCAACCTTATTATGTGGAGCATACATGATGGCTTCCCAATTTTGGCCTTCTTGTAACTCACCATCCCCAAGTAAAACAAATACTGTTGAATGATCTCTATTTAATTTTTTAGCCTGGGCTGCACCAATGGCAACCGATAAACCTTGTCCCAAAGACCCAGAGGCAATTCTGATACCAGGTAAGCCTTCGTGAGTAGTAGGGTGACCTTGTAATCTTGAATTCAGCTTTCTGAATGTTGCAAGCTCGCTTACTTCAAAATATCCGGATCTAGCTAAAACGCTATAAAAAACCGGTGAGATGTGTCCGTTCGACAGAAAGAACAAATCTTCGCCTTTACCGTCCATTTTAAAATCAGTAGAGTGGTTCATGATTTCAAAATACAATGCAGTCATAAAATCTGCACAACCTAATGAACCTCCCGGGTGACCCGATTGGCAGGCATGTACCATTCTAACAATATCCCTTCTTACCTGAGCAGCGATATCCTCTAATTCATTTATTTTATGTTTCATTAATTGGGGTTTTGATTAATGGAACAAATGTAATTAAAAATACGTTGGGGGTAACATCTAATGGTAATTTGACAAGATCCAATGCTTTTAGGCAAACGTTTGCGTGAAAAAAGCTAATAAAGCAGGTAATTCAATGAAAATTTATATTTTTAGACCGTCAAGTTTTTAAAATAGTTAAAAAAGTACATATCACACACCATTAAACCTTAAACTAAACATTTAGATAACCATTATGACAGTTAAAAATTCTTCAAGTCCTATTTTTATTATAGGTGCTTTATTTTTTGTGTTCGGGTTCGTAACCTGGCTCAATTCTGTACTCATACCATATTTGAAAATTGCTTGTGAGCTAACCAATTTTGAATCGTATCTGGTAGCTTTTGCTTTTTATATCGCGTACATCGTAATGGCATTGCCTTCCGCATGGGTACTTAAAAAAACAGGGTTTAAAAAAGGTATGGCTGTTGGATTAGTAATCATGGCAGTAGGTGCTTTGATATTTATTCCTGCGGCATTAACCCGAACTTATTCTCTTTTCCTTCTGGGACTTTTTATCCAGGGAACAGGTTTAACGGTGCTTCAAACAGCATCTAATCCATACATTACGATTTTGGGACCACCAGAGAGTGCCGCAAAACGTATCAGTATAATGGGGATTTGTAACAAAGTAGCCGGTGCTATTGCTCCAATTTTGTTAGGTGCAGTAACTTTAAAAGACGCTGACGGGGTAACGGCAAGAGTTGCAAATATGAATCTTACAGAAAAAGCATTGGAATTGGATGCATTAGCCCATAAAGTAATTTTACCTTATGTTGCTATTATAGCTGTGCTTATTGTACTTTCCGTATTGGTGTATTTTTCAAATCTACCAGAAATAGATACAGATAAAGAAGATGATGATGTTGCCTTAGCAAATAGTAATAAAACAAGTATTATGCAGTTTCCGCATTTATTACTAGGTGTTTTAACGCTTTTCTTGTACGTTGGTGTTGAGGTTATGGCTGGTGATACCGTAATTAGCTACGGATCTTCGCAAGGTATAGCATTGTCAACGGCTAAATTCTTCACTACCTATACGCTTGTTAGTATGATCGTGGGGTACATCATTGGAATATTGTGTATTCCTAAATATTTCTCCCAACAAACAGCTTTAAAGGTTTCTGCTATATTGGGCGTGATCTTATCTATAGCGGCGATATTTACTGATGGTTATGTATCGGTATTATTCATCTCTTTATTAGGATTAGCTAACTCATTAATGTGGCCGGCAATTTGGCCTTTAGCAATAGCGGGCTTAGGCCGTTTTACAAAAACAGGTGCTTCTCTATTAATTATGGGTATTGCTGGGGGCGCTGTGATTCCATTATTATATGGTTATTTAGCAGATGTTGTAAACCCTCATCATGCTTATTGGATCATGGTACCTTGTTACTTGTTTATTTGCTATTATGCTGTAGCTGGACATAAGATCAGGAGTAAAGCATAGCTTTATCCATGGTTTAAAATAGAAAGGGCAGAGCTTTAAAAGCTTTGCCCTTTCTATTTTCTATACTTTTCGTTCGCAATAGTTGAACAAAATGAATAGGCAAACTAAATAGAGTGTTGCCTATTATTGTAATTAATTGTAAATACAGGAAGTTTAATTGTTAACGAGTTTATATGTTCCGCATTCTATTCAGAAGATTGAATGAAATATCCATATTAAAGCGGATACATTATATTATTTACGGTATTGGTGTATTGGTACTGGTAGGACTATGTAGTTTGTGGCTGCGATTATCATTTATAGCCGCTTATACCCTCGGAACAATAGGTTTGATGTGTGGTTCCGCCGGCATTATCATTGCGATATCGGTAAGAGATAGTGTTGTAGAAGGGATTAAAGGCATTGTAACCGGAGCGGGACGCATCAAAAGAGGTGACCTGAAAGCCAGAATCGACGGAGAGTCGAAAAATGAAATGAGCATACTGTTCTGGACTTTTAACGAACTGGTCAGGAAACTGGAAACACATATTACTGAAGTTGACCGGTTAAGCCTCTTGTTGTCAAAAGAAGAGGAGCAAACTCGACATTATCAAAAAGTAAAGGAGTATTTTCTGGTTAATATGAGCCACGAAATTCGTACACCGATGAATGCCATATTGGGTTTTGCCCGTTATTTACAGGAGTCTTTAAAAGACCCGGATCAGCTGGAATCTATAAAAATGATCATTAAATCCGGCGATCACCTTTTGGTTACTTTAAATGATATTCTTGATTTTGCCAATATTGAAACCGGGGAAATCAGTTTTGTTTGCCTTCCTTTTAATCTAAGAGACTCTATTCAATCGGTCTGTATGCTCATGGAATCTAAAGCCCGAATAAAGGGAGTTGGATTAAGTTATACCCTCGATAAGAATATACCTGATGCAATCTATGGCGATTCAATAAGGCTAAGTCAGATCATTTTAAGTCTTACCTCCAATGCCATTAAGTTCACTGAAAGTGGTGGTGTTTCTATTTTTGTAAGGACTATATCCGATCAGGAAGACCAGATTCTAATTGAATTCAATGTGAAGGATAGTGGTATTGGGATTCCATCCTCTAAGCAGGAAGAGATTTTTAATCCATTTGAACAGGGAAGTAACCACATGAAGCGCAAGTTTGGTGGTATCGGAATCGGTTTAAGCATTGTAAAACATTTAGTTACTTTAATGGGGGGCGAAATAAAAGTGAAAAGCATCCAAAATGAAGGCTCTGAGTTTTATTTTCGAATGTCATTCTTTAAGGCTAATGCAGGTGGAAAATGGGAAACGTCAGCGAACGATCCATCAAAGGGCATACTTGAATCGGAGGTCGGGAAAGGGATAAGCGTGCTGGTTGTTGAAGATAATACAATAAACCAGTTGCTGGTGATTAAACTGCTGCAAAAGAAAGGATATCAGACTACGGTAGCTGAAAACGGAAAGATTGCCCTTCATAAATATAACCAGGTAGATTTTGACATCATTTTGATGGACCTTCAAATGCCTGAGATGGATGGCTATGAAACCACCATTCATATTCGGAACCTTGACTCTTATAAAAAGAATATACCTATTGTGGCTATGACAGCCCACACCATTAAGGGGGAAAGTGAAAAATGTCTGAAAATTGGTATGAACGCTTATATATCGAAACCCTTTCAGGCTACAGAACTGTATGAAAAGATTAGATTGTTGGTTAAAGAAAGTAAAAAAGTCATGCCCGTCTGAGAAAGCACAACTTTTTTACCCTGGAAGAGAAGATTTTATTTACTTCGCTGTTGAAAGTAACTCCAATACTTGAGCTGTAGAATTCTTAGTATCCACCTTCTTGATAACATGCGCAATAACACCATTTTCATCAATTATAAAGGTCGTTCTGTTAGTTCCCATGTACTTCTTGCCATACATGTTTTTTTCGCCCCACACGCCATAATCCTCTACAATTTTCTTATCCGTGTCTGCCAGTAGCGTAAAAGGCAGGCTATGCTTGTTCACAAATTTGTCATGTGATTTTTCATCATCTGTGCTAACACCTAAAACTACAATACCCTGAGCGGTTAATCCCTGGTAGTTGTCTCTGAAATTGCAGGCCTCAGCTGTACAACCCGGGGTGTCATCTTTAGGATAAAAATACAGAACTACCGTTTTTCCTTTAAACTGATCAAGCGATACCGTATTGCCTTGCTGGTCTTTTGCCGAAAAATCCGGTGCTTTTTGACCTTCTTTTAATTCACTCATAATGCTATTTATAAAAAGTAATTGAATAGTTCTTGTTGTTGTCTTTCATGTCAGTAACAATAATTTCCAACGTATGTTTTCCCGGGCTGGTTCGCTCATCAAAGGTGTGCCATAGGGTGGCTGTCTTGCTGTCAAACTCCATTAAGATCCATTTGCCATCAATATAACCATTAAAGCTTTTTATGCCCGAAAGGTTATCTCTGATTTTGAAGGACATTTTGCTGATACCGTTCATGTTTTTGCCATCAGAAATGTTTAGGGGTGTAACGGTAGGAGCTATGGTATCAGTCGCAATGAAGTAACTGCCAAAAGTACGCGGCTTTGCTTTTACATAGCCATTTTCAAAATATCCACCCTGAGATGCTCTGCCTGTATTTACAATAACTGCCTTTTCCTTGTATTTGTTTAAGCTGCTATCCGCTTTAATCCAAAGCTCAAAGCCGGTATGTAAAGGAGTAAGATTGTTGTGAATCTGATGTATGGCCGAATAGGCATTGGTAGCCGGTTTAGGCAGCTTTTTATAGGTGAAATTCAGGTCGTTGTATAGACTTCCTTTAGGGATAATCACTTTTACCTCGGCATTGTTAAACTCATTTACATTGTTGTAAGCATAGCTTGTAGCACCAGGGCTCGCTTCAGGTGTTTCGATAAGGGTTTTGGCATCAGCCTGAACATTAAAAGCCAATGTACTTTTGTTGCCTTTCCCATCAGTAACGGTGTATTTCAGCTTATGTAGTTTCCCATCTGTAAAAGCTATTTTACCATTGTTTACGAGATTGTAATAAATTTTAAGAGGGTTACCCAAATCAACAAAACTTTTTTGTATGCTTCTTTTGGTATTGATGTAAGTAGGGTAATCAATATGGGAGTTGATGGCTTTGCTGTTTTCGAACGAAAATTTTTCCAGGGCGGAGGTATAAACGGGCTGTCCATCTAATTCAAGTGTTATAGAATAGACGCCATTGGTACCTGATGCCCCATTGTGCTTGTCGGTGGTTACAATCCCAAAACCGACTTCCCCACCCAGATTAATGGTCGATACTTTATTCAACTGGTAATTGCCTCCCGAACCAAGAACCTGAAAGTATTGTTTGGGGACAAATTCATTAAAGGGCTTACCGTTTAGACGGTATACGTACATAGAATGGATAACAGGAGAGATGTTGTCGGCAATTTCAAATCCAAACAGTTGCGGGTTTATGGTAGCTTCCGTTTTGGAATCTCTGATTTCGAAATGTAGGTGTGGCCCACCCGAGCCACCTGTGTTTCCTGTATATGCGATGAGATCACCTTTGCGGACAGGTATAACTGTGGCATTGGGGAAATCATCTATTTCGAAGGTCTTTTTCTGGTATTGAATAGATTTTACCTGTTGAGCTATTCTAGGGCCAAATCGTTGCAAGTGTGCATAAACTGAAGTAAAGCCATTCGGATGATTAATGTATAAAGCCAGTCCGAAGCCCCCATTCTGCACACGTAAACGCGAAATATAACCATCGGCAATGGCGTATACCGGGTAACCTTCACGTTGATTGGTACGGTAGTCCATTCCTGAGTGGAAATGATTAGCCCGGAGTTCTCCAAAGGAACCTGCAAGCGCAGGAGGAGACAGATCTAAAGGTGCTCTGAAATCTACAAGCGGATATTTATTGTTGCTAAATATTTGCTGACTGTAGCTGTTTAATGAACAAAGTATTCCAACGGCCAGCAGTACATTTTTTTTAATCATTAAGGCTATTTTATGTGAAAATTAAGTAGTTGTTGTCCTTGTAACCAGGCTTCCAGTTTATCACCCTGATGAACCTGGCCTACACCTTCAGGAGTCCCGGTAAAAATAAGATCGCCTTTTTTCAAAGTGATATAACGAGACACAAAGGCTATGATCTTTTCAAACGAAAATATCATATTTTTTGTATTACCATTTTGTCTGCCTTCATTGTTAATTTTTAGTTCAAAGGGTAGATCGTAGATATTTTCAATGTCCGTTTTAGGAATGAAGTTACTTACAGCCGCCGAATGATCAAATGCCTTAGCCAGTTCCCAGGGCAATCCTTTTGCTTTGTGGGCAGTTTGGATGTCTCGTGCTGTGAAATCTATACCTAAACCTATTTCTTCATAATATTTATGCGCAAATTTTTCTGATATGTGTTTTCCTTCCTTGGCTATTTTTAAAACCACTTCCAGTTCAAAATGAATGTCAGATGAGAAATCGGGGATGTAAAAAGGCTTATTGTCTTTTAGAAGGGCCGTATCGGGTTTTAAAAAGATAACCGGAGTGGTTGGAATAGGGTTATTTAGTTCTTTGGCGTGTTCGGCATAGTTGCGACCTATGGCAATTATCTTCATGCTGGATTTGTATTAAATGATAACAAGAATTAAGTCAAAACGACTTTGTGTTCCAAAAATAAGAAAGAATTAGCAGGAAGTATAGTGCAGAGGTTATTATAAAACAGAGATACGTTTTACAATAGTTTCAGAGCCTGACATTATTTTTAAGAAATAAATGCCGCTATTTAAGCGATTTGGAATGGTATAGCTTTTCGTTTGTTCACCTGCAGGGATTCGTTCATTTGCGAGGGTAACAATTTCATTGCCCAGTAAATCCATTATTTTAACCGAAAGATTAGATTCTCTATCCATGCGTAGGATGATATTGATCTGATCATCCACAGGATTTGGATAGACTTTTAAAACGGAAAGAATTTTATCCTGTTTAGGGCTGTTTGCATTCTTGTTTCCTGAAACCAGGTCGTTGTATGGAATGTAGCCCACACTGAACTTTGGCTTGTATGTAGGAATATTTGCCTTGATTTGAGGAGTTTTGTTGATCTTTTTTGACCTGATACCAACCGATAAACTGTCGCTTTTCTGCCCAAAAACACTAACGCTGCACAAAACACTCATGCAAATTATGCAGGAAATGTTAAGGAAGTACGCTATAGGTAGTTTTCTCTTCATGCTTGGTTGTTGCCAAAAATATAAATAATAAAATAAAAAAATCAATGATTTTGTTTGTTATTTCAATATTTAACAATATTTAACAAGTTTATTCGTTTACGGCGGGTTTTTGTTTTTTATTTAGTCTAAAATTCTCCCTAAATATTAATGGATTGAATTTTGTTTATTTACTGTACTTTTGCCTAGTTTAAAGTTAAATAACTATCAAATCTTATCATTAAATAGTGTCAAGTCATAAAAACCTTAATGCCCTTTCTGCCGGCGGTTTATTAGTAAGTTTAGGTATCGTTTATGGTGATATTGGTACATCGCCACTCTATACCTTAAAAGCAATTTTTAATTCGGTGATTGGTATGCCGAATCCTCAGGTTATTACTGCCGACCTGGTACTTGGCGCGCTCTCATGTGTCATTTGGACATTAACTTTGCAAACTACGATTAAGTATGTCGTGTTAACGCTAAGGGCGGATAACAAAGGTGAGGGGGGGGTGTTTTCCCTTTATTCATTAGTGCGTAAAAATGCCAAGTGGCTGGTTATTCCTGCAATTGTAGGAGGCTGCGCCTTATTAGCTGATGGGATCATTACACCGAGTATAACTGTTACATCGGCAATTGAAGGTTTACAGCTGAAATTTCCAACCGTAAGTGTTATCCCGATCGTACTGGCGATCATAACGGGACTGTTTATTATACAGCAGTTCGGTACTAACCTTGTTGGTAAGTTGTTTGGGCCAATCATGCTTTTATGGTTTGGGGCTCTGGGTTTGCTCGGTTTGTTGTTTGTCTTGCAGGATTTAACCATTTTTAAAGCATTAAATCCGTATTACGCCTTCAATTTATTGGTCAATAATCCTAAAGCTCTATTGATTTTGGGTGGTGTGTTTTTATGTACAACCGGAGCGGAAGCTTTGTATTCGGATATGGGGCATTGTGGACGTCCCAATATTCAGATTAGCTGGATCTTTGTTAAGATTATGCTGATCTTGAACTACCTGGGACAAGGAGTTTGGATTTTAAAACATGGTAATTATGACGCTACTTTAAATCCTTTCTTTGAGATTGTTCCTGCTCCTTATCTCTTGTTTATGGTAGCTTTGGCTACAGTTGCTGCGGTAATTGCGAGCCAGGCTATGATCACAGGATCATTTACATTGATATCAGAGGCCGTAAGATTAAACCTTTGGCCTAAAGTGCGGATCAATTATCCAAGTAACATGAAAGGACAAATTTACGTCCCTTCAATAAACTGGATATTGTGGGCCGGTTGTATTGTTATTGTTTTGATCTTTAAGAATTCTGGACGAATGGAGGGAGCTTATGGTTTGGCTATTAACCTTGCGTTCTTATCTACCACAATACTGATTGCTGCCTACATGAAGCGCAAAAAAGTTCCATTATATGCTATTGGGATATTCTTAGCTATATATATGGCCCTTGAGCTTACATTTTTAGTGGGTAATATGTCTAAATTCCTACATGGAGGATGGGTAACCGTGTTGATCGGTTCGGCGTTATTTACTGTAATGTGGAGTTGGTATGTAGCCAGAAAAATCAAGAACAGATTTGTTAAATATGTTGAAATTGAAGATTACTATCAGATCATTAATGAACTGAGTGAGGATATTTCAGTTCCAAAATACTCTTCGCAATTGGTGTATTTAACCAGCGCGAATTTTAAAACAGAGATTGAGTCGAAGATCATTTACTCAATTATTCAGAAAGAGCCTAAAAGAGCGGATGTTTACTGGTTAGTGCACGTTGATGTGGTTGATGAGCCTTTTACAAGGGATTATAAGGTGGAATTTTTAATTCCGGGTAAATTGATCCGGATAGATTTCAAGCTTGGTTTCAGGGTCGAACAGCGCGTTAATTTGTTATACAGAAAGGTGATTGAAGAGCTCGTTAAAAATGGCGAGGTTGATATTACCAGTCAGTACACTTCATTGAATAAACATAAAATCGCTGGTGATTTTAGATTTGTACTCTTAGAAAAGCATTTGTCTAAATTCTCTAAGCTAAGTTTTTACGAACGTACCATTATGGATTATTATTTCATTCTGAAACGACTGAGTCTTTCTGAAGAGCGAAGTTTTGGATTAGATTCCAGTTATGTTAACGTTGAAAAAGTTCCGTTGATATTTGTTACACCTGATGATATTGAGTTGAACAGGTTGCCAATTTAAACAGTAGTCGTTCTTTTTAAGAGTTGCATTACTTCGCTGAAGATTGAAGAATGCGAAGGCTCTTTCTGAGAACGTAATTTTTTCAAAAAAAGCAGGGTGGTTATTAAACTTCGCCACCCTGCTTTTTTAAAAGTAACCCGAGTAATTAACATTTACATCTTTTTCATTTTACTCATTTTCCCCATTTTTAGTTCGGTTACAATCATTTTAAGCGTGGTTTCCCCAACGTTTTTTGCCATATGGGTTACAGCAGGAAAGTACATGGCCTCACCTGCTTTGACGTCTGCAACAACTGCGGTTTTGCCTTTTTCAGTCAGTTCCAGCTTTCCATCTGCTAAAGCGTACACGACATGGTTAGGGTGACTGTGCCAAGGTACTTCAGCGCCGGGCGCAAGTTCAACTTCCATTACCCGTACTTTTTCATTTTCCAGAAGAACTTTTTTGTAGGCACTAGGAGCCACAGTCATCGGGTCTTGTGCATACACATTCGCGCTCAGTGTCAGGAATAATCCCAACAGCAACGCCATTGAAGTCATTTTCATTGTTTTCATTTTACTAAAGGTTTAAGTAGAAAATAGGTGGCGAACTTAGATCGTAAAGCAGTTTTATGCCCTTGGCAGGCGCGCTTATTGTCTTTTGGTTCGATGTCTTGACGTTAGTCTCAATGAAAACAATTAATAGTCTTAATAGTTTGTTGTATTCGATACAAAGTTAATTGCATTGCTTCAGTTAAATACTATTGTAATGATATCGAAATAATTGAATCGGAAATTGATTAAACAAATAAGGCTCCGGGGAGGAGCCTTTATTGTTGGTCGTCCGACCATACAACTATAGGGATAATTAGGAGGGCAATTTAATCATGCTACTTGGTATGTTTTCCCTGAATTGGGGAAAAAAGAGCATTTGTGTAACTCGTTACAGATTACCACTCTAATGTATGGTATATTATTAATATATTATAATAAATCTACAAAAAATTTTCTATTGGGGATTATTTTCTACACTAAGTTTACTGTGTTTATATCCATATAAAAAGTAAACTACCAAGCCAACAATCAGCCAGATGCCAAAACCTATCCAGTTAGATATGCCCAGTTCGCACATCATATACAGGCAGCTCAGTAATCCTAAAACCGGTATAAGAGAAAGATTTTTAGTGATGCAGAAATAGGTGACTGCAATACTGATGAAGAAGAAAATCCACATCGGTATTTTATGTCTAAATAGACTCCAGCCAGTTTCGTACTTTTTAGTACTGCTGATACCTGATTGATCAATAAAATCACGGTATTGTTCCGGTGTTAGTTTATTCAAATAAGCTTCTGCATCCACATTGTTAACAACAGTGTTGGCTTTTGTCTGTGCTTCAACAATTTCTTGTTTGATCACAGTCCGCTCGGTATCATTTAAGGAAGTAATGATTTTTAAAGGTTCGTTTAATGCAGGAGTGTTAAACACAAATGCCTTGGTCTCTTTCTCGTATAAAGTAAAGCCAGCTGCAAGAAGGCCAATAAACAATACAGGTATTACATATTTAGAATTTACATAAGGAATCCTGAATTTACCTCTTTTTATATCCGGTTTATTTTGTAGAACCAATACGCCTGCGCAAACCAAAACAAATGCAAATAGGGTTCCGATAGAACATAGATCGGTTACGATGGTCAGGTTCATGAATAAGGAAGGTACAGCAACTACAAACCCCACCACAATGGTAGAAAAGGAAGGGGTCTGGTATTTAGGATGGATTTTAGAAAACGCTTTAGGCAATAAACCATCACGACTCATGCTCATCCATATTCTCGGTTGTCCCATTTGGAATACCAATAATACACTTGCCATGGCAAAAACAGCACTTACGGCAATAATACCGCTCATAAGTTTCAAATTTATTTGATCAAATACAAAGGCTAAAGGATCGCCTACGGCTAATAAACTGTAATTAACAATACCGGTTAGCACAAGGGCAATGGCTACATATAGCACCGTACAAATGATAATTGCCCACATCATCCCCCTGGGAAGATCTCGCTGCGGATTTTTACATTCCTCTGCTGTGGTTGATATGGCATCGAAGCCTATGTAGGCAAAGAATACAGCAGAAACGCCTTTTAATACACCTGATACACCATTAGGTGCAAAAGGATTCCAGTTGCTGGTATCCACATAAAAGATCCCTACAGAAAGCACTAATAGGATTACAGCGAGCTTTACAATCACCATCGCATTGCTGGCATTCCTCGACTCTTTCATCCCGCGGTAAACCAACCAGGTGATGAATATAATGATCCCTAGCGCAGGTAAATCTGCAACAAGGTGAAAGCTGCCTATTTTTGGTGCAGTAGCCCAGGCGTTATTGGCAATTCTGGTGGCGTCATCAAGATTTGCATAGCTCTTTCCAGCATTGATTAGTGCTTCGGCATGCTTATGACCATTGTAGGCCGTAAGGTAATCCATAGTCATCCAGTCGGGCAGATTTATACCTTTAATATTTAAGGCCGAAATGTTTATGGAGGAGAGTAGTCCCGTGAAATAATCGGACCAGGAAATGGCCACTGTAATGTTTCCAATGGCATATTCCATAATCAGCGACCAGCCTATAATCCAGGCAACGAGCTCACCAAAGGCAACATATGAATAGGTATAGGCACTTCCCGAAACCGGTACCATAGAAGCAAATTCGGCATAGGCAAATGCCGCAAAACTGCAGGCGATAGCTGTGAAAATGAATAGAAATATTACTGCCGGTCCACCATCAGCACTTGCTTTTCCGATAGTGCTAAAAATACCGGCTCCAATAATGGCGGCAATCCCAAAGGCAGTCAGATCTCTGACACCGAGTGTTTTGTGTAAGGAAGTTCCGTGTTCTCCATATCCCTTTTCGGCATCTGCAAGTATTTTTTCAACGGATTTTTTCCTGAACAGTTTATCAAGCATAAATTAGTTAGTTTGGCTGGTATTGTTTCAAACATATAAATTTAGTTTGTAAACTATCCTAATTTCTGTAATTCATCTTTAACAAATGATGCCAGCTCTTCAATATAATTCAAACTGAAATCGAACTTGATCCCTGCAGTTTCATAAATTTCATTTATTGGTTTGGTATAACCTAAAGCTAATGCATCAAGATATTGTTGTAATGCTTTATGAGGGTTTTCCTTGTAGTTTTTCCAAATTGCAATGGCGCCTAATTGAGCAATAGCGTATTCTATATAGTAAAAAGGCACTTCAAAAAGGTGCAATTGCTTTTGCCAAACGTTTCCAAATTCCTTTTCTATTCCATCCCAATTGGTAAAGCCTGCGCCAAAGCGCGTATAAATCTGTTTGAAGGCTTCTTCACGATCGGCTGCATTATGGCTAGGGTTAGTGTAAATCCAATGCTGGAACTGATCGATTACAGCAACCCATGGAAGGGTTTTAAGTACATCAGCCAATTGCTCTTTCTTTGCGCGGATCAGGTCTTCCTCGTTATCAAAATAGATATCCCAATTGTCCATGGATATTAATTCCATGCTCATTGAGGCTAGTTCAGCTACTTCTGAAGGGCAATGTTTAAAATCGTTTAGCTCCAGGTTTGCAGTAAGGAAAGTATGGATGGCGTGACCGCCTTCGTGCACCATAGTCGTTAAATCTCTGAACGAATTGGCAGAATTCATAAAGATAAATGGAGCACCGGTTTCAGCCAATGGGTAATTGTATCCACCTGGAGCCTTACCTTTTCTGCTTTCTACATCGAAAAGGTTGTTTTCCTTCATTGTGGCAAGCATCTGGCCTAATTTCGGGTCGATCACATTGAAGCATTCAATGCTTTTGTCGATCAATTCTTTACCATTTTTAAACGGTTTTAAAGCAGGTTTTCCGGTGGTGCTCACTTCCATATCCCATGGTTTAAGCACTTCAATACCCAATAATTCCGCTCTTTTTTCAGCCTGAGCTTTTAAAATTGGAACAATCTTTTTTTCTATAGCCTCATGGAAGTGATAACAATCATGAGCAGTGTAGTCAAACCTGCCCAACGCCTGGAACATGTAATCGCGGTAATTTTCAAAACCTGCGTTTAAAGCAACCTGGTGACGCATAACAATCAATTCATCAAACAACATGTTTAAATCATCTTTGTCAACCAATCGGCGTTGCTGTATGGTTTCCCAGGCTTGTTGTCTAACCTGTCTGTCTGTATCTTTAATAAAGTTCGAGGCTTGCTCCAGGGTATATTCCTGACCGTTAATCATTACTGTCATTGCACCGGTAATACTCTGGTATTTTTGCTGGGCAACCTGTAGTTGAGTTAACAGTTCAACGTTTTCCTCTCTGTAAATTTCAAGCGCCTTTCTGATGGCTCTGATGTAAACAAAATATTTATCCTGATCCAATTCATCAATAAAAGGACTGTCATTAAATTTCTGATTCAGTTGATTCGCAACCGGAGAAATCTTAGGCTCAATTTCAGTAGCAAAGTATTGGAAGTTTTTTACCAGTTCCTCATTAGCTGTATCACAACTCATTTTGATATAACGCCATGCGAAATCCTCTTCTAAAGCGGCTTCAAGCTCACTTTTGTCCTTAAGCCATTGTTCTAATTCATCAACATTATCTATAGGGCGCAGGAGTAATTCATTGAAAATGGACTCGAGGTTTTTCCATTCAATTTCCAGGTCTTGAGGGATATAGGTTCTTGTTTTCTGAGGTATAGTAAGGTTGATCATTGAATCTAAAAATTAAAATGAGTTCTTAAAAAAGCATCCAGTAAAAAACATATGGCAAAAACAACAGAAGCGAAACCGTTGGTGGTTGCAAAAGCTCTGTTTACTTTACTGATGTCGTTCGGTTTTACAAGTAAGTGCTGATAAGTTAGCATGAAGCAGAAAAAAGCTACACCAATATAATATACCCAGCTAAAATCGGTGAAGAATACTGGAAGTATTACACAGGCTGCGGATAAAACATGCAGGCCTATCGACAAGTTTAATGCATTCCTGATACCCAAGGCAGCCGGAATAGAATGTAGTTTTTCATCTCTGTCAAAGTCTTCATCCTGAAGGGCATATATGATATCGAATCCGCTAACCCAAAATAGTACGGCTAATGAATACAGAACCGGTACCAGGTTAAACACACCTGTTACGGCAATATAAGCGCCTATTGGCGCTAGCGATAGACCCAGGCCTAAAACCAGGTGACATAGTGCTGTAAATCTTTTGGTGTAACTGTAAAACAGAACCACAAATAAGGCTACAGGTGAAAGATACAGACAAAGGTTATTGATGAAAGCCGTAGTGATGACAAAAAGCACACAATTGATGATTACAAATGTCAACGCTTCACTTGCAGATACTTTTCCCGCCGGGATGTCACGCATTTGTGTGCGAGGATTTTTGGCATCTATATTTCTGTCCAGATAACGGTTGAAAGCCATAGCCGCGTTACGGGCAAACACCATGCACAACAAGACCAGTGCAAGCTTAAGCCAGTTAAAGGGGTTTTCGGTAGTGGTAACACCCAGAAAAAAACCAATCATTGCAAATGGTAGTGCAAAAATAGAGTGCGCAAACAGAACCAATGAAAAATACTTTTTCATGTACAAGTATAAATTTAAGAATTAGAAGGTGGCAAAATCGGCATCACAAAATCATGGTTTACCTCTTCAATAAAGTCAAGAACTTTATCCCTTCCGGCACCTTTTTCGGCTGAAGTTACGAAAGTGGGAGGAATCTCTTCAAACCATCCACTTAGTTCTTTCTTGAACAAAGCAACATTTTTATCCGTTTTTACTGCGGATTGTTTGTCGGCCTTTGTAAAAATTAGTGCAAAAGGAATTTGAATTTCACCCATCCAGCAACAAAACTCCAGATCAATTTTCTGGGGCTCCAGTCTGCTGTCAATTAAAACAAATACACATTGTAAACTCTCTCTCTTCGTGATGTAGTTACGGATGAATTTTTCCCAGTTTTCCCTGCTGGTTTTTGATACTTTGGCGTAGCCATAGCCAGGTAAATCTACAATATACCATTTCTCATTGATTAGAAAATGGTTGATAAGCTGGGTTTTACCAGGTCTTTGTGAGGTTTTTGCCAAACCATGCTGGTTTACCAACATGTTGATCAATGATGATTTACCTACATTTGAACGGCCGATAAATGCATATTCAGGCATATTGGCTGTAGGTAACGCCGAAACCTTTGTATTACTACAAATAAATGTTGCTGATTTTATAATCATTTGACAAAGGTAGAAAAATAGAATTCAACAATACTTATCTTTGCTGCTTACTATGAGCGAAAATATTACACCATACCAATCTCAAAACGCTACTAAGAAAGAGCAGGTAGCCACAATGTTTAATAATATATCGAAAACTTATGATTTTTTAAATCATTTTCTTTCATTGGGTATTGACATTATATGGAGAAAAAGAGCGATTAAAGAGCTTAAATCTATAAAACCCAGGATTATACTTGATGTAGCTACCGGTACCGGTGATTTTGCGTTTGAGGCGATTAATATTCTGAAGCCGGAAAAAATAATTGGCGTAGATATTTCAGAAGGAATGTTGGAAGTCGCAAGAAAAAAAATCAATGACCGGAAACTTCAGCATATTTTTTCAGTTCAAATGGGCGATTCTGAAGGATTGCAGTTTACTGATGATCACTTTGATGCCATAACTGTAGCCTTTGGAGTAAGGAATTATCAAAACCTGGAAAAAGGATTGGCCGATATGTATAGGGTGTTAAAACCGGGAGGTAAAATTGTGATTCTTGAGTTCTCTAAACCAAGAGCATTTCCTATTAAACAAGCTTATAATTTTTATTCCAATCAGGTGCTTCCTTTTTTTGGTAAGGTCTTTTCAAAGGACAATTGTGCATATACTTACTTGCCGGAATCCGTCGCCGCATTTCCGGATGGGGAGGACTTTATTAAGTTAATGGATAAAGTAGGTTTTAAGAAAAGTAACGATATTCGTTTGACTTTCGGAATAAGTGCAATCTATACAGGTGTTAAATAAAATTAAACTATCTCTGCTGCTTTTATGTGGTCTGACTGTACATACGGCCAGTGCTCAGAATTGGGGTGGCGGGGTAGATGATGATAATTTACATTTTGGTTTCACTTTTCAGTATCTTTCTTCAGAATTTAAGATTTTAAAAAAGTACAGCTGGCAGAAACCTTACATTGATCCCGAAACAGGATCGGAGGTATCGGGACAGCTAAGGTCCCTTTCTTCGGTAAGTTCACCTGGCTTTGGAATTGGTTTTGTAATCAACAAACGTTTGGGAGAAAATGCAGATCTGCGACTTACACCAACACTTGTGTTTAACGATCGGTTGGCTTATTATGATTTTGGAGGAGAAGAGGCTCCAATAGAAAGAAAGGTGCAGTCGACCATGATTGATCTGCCTCTTGGCTTTAAACTAAAATCGGACAGGAGAAATAATTTCAGAGCTTATGTAATAGGAGGAGCAAAGTATTCGATGGACATTGCGTCAAAGAAAAGAAGCAATGATGCGCCTAATCCACCAATGGAGAAGTTTCTGAAAAATAAAGCGAGTTTTTTGTCTTACGAGGCCGGTTTCGGTATGGATCTGTACTTTGAATACTTTAAGATGTCGCCCGAAATTAAATTATCCTATTCTTTAAATAGCATTTTAAAGAATGACCCAAGTCCTTACTCAGCACCAATTGATAAGTTGATGCTACGTCATGTTACCTTCAGTTTATTTTTTGAGTAGGGCCTAAGGGCAAAAACACAACTATACTGATAAAAAAATTATAGCTTTGCCTGATCATTTTTATGATCGCTTCATTACCATTGAAAAATAAAATTATACCCAATGAAAACAGCCTTAATTACCGGAGCAACTTCAGGCATAGGAGCTGCATGTGCACATTTGTTTGCAGCACAAGGTTATCGTTTAATACTGGTAGCCAGGAGGGCCGAGTTACTAGCTGAAAGAGCCAGACACCTGGAAGATAAGTATGGTATAGAGGTGAAAAAGATTGTTCAGGACATCAGGGATTTTGAAAATTTATCATATGCCCTGGAAACGTTACCAGCCGAATGGAAAAAGGTAGATGTTTTAATCAACAATGCAGGCTTGAGTCAGGGTCTAGATCCTATCCATAAGGGAAGTATTTCCGATTGGGATACCATGATTGATACCAATATCAAAGGATTACTTTATTCCACCAAAATAGTTTCAAACTGGATGGTAGCCGAAAAACGTGGACACATCATCAACATTGGCTCTATTGCCGGAAAAGAAGTATACCCTAATGGTAATGTATATTGCGCAACAAAACATGCGGTTGATGCTTTAAATAAGAGCATGAGGATCGATTTACTACCTTACGGAATAAAGGTTTCTGCGATCCATCCCGGTATGGTGGAAACAGAATTTTCGAAAGTGCGTTTCAAGGGAGATGAGAACAGAGCTAAAAAAGTTTATGATGGTTTGGAGCCACTGATCGCGGATGATATTGCCGAGGCCATTTGGTTTATAGTAAGCAGACCACCACATGTTAATATTAATGATATGCTAATTATGCCTACAGCACAAGCTACAGGAACAATAATAGATAGAAAATAAAGAAGAACAATCATGATATCAAATACTATAGATCAGGAAATAAAACAAGCTATGCTGGCGAAAGACCAGGCTAAATTAAGAGGCTTACGAGCTATAAAAGCTGCGTTGTTATTAGCTAAAACTGAAAAGGGAACTTCCGAAGAAATTACAGAAGAAACGGAATTGAAACTTTTACAGAAGTTGGTTAAGCAAAGAAAAGAATCTGCTGATATTTATAAACAACAAGGCAGGGAAGACCTTAGTATAGTTGAGGAAGAAGAAATAGCTGTTATCAGTGCTTTTATGCCTAAACAACTGGATGCTGCGGAAATTGAGCAGATTATTGTTCAGTTGATTAAAGATTCAGGCGCCACTTCGGTTAAGGAAATGGGTAAGGTAATGGGCTTGGCTAACAAAGAGTTGGCAGGTAAGGCTGATGGAAAACTCATTGCTGAACTGGTGAAAAAGCAATTGGCATAAATTGTGCAATACAATTACAATGTTTGAGTTATTTTCAATAAATTAATACATTAAATTACATTTAATAATTTTACTCTACTAACTTAGTAGCAATAATCAATACACAATATATATATGACATACGAAGTAATAGACGAAGGCGGGTTTAAATATATAGAAGCCGGAAAAGGTGAAACCCTGGTATTACTTCATGGTTTAATGGGCGAGTTGAGCAACTGGGAGCCGGTAATTGATCATTTTAAAGAAAATTATCACGTTCTTGTACCAATTCTGCCAATTTATGAACTACCCATTTTAACACTCGGTGTTAGAAGCTTGTCTAAATACGTACACAAATTTTTAAAACATAAAAAGCTTAATCAGGTTGTTTTAATTGGTAACTCTCTTGGTGGACATGTTGGGCTTGTATTTACCCTTGCGCATCAGGAAAGTGTAAAGGCTCTAGTGCTAACCGGTAGTTCTGGTTTATATGAAAACGCTTTTGGAGGATCTTTCCCAAAAAGAGAGAGTTACGATTATATCCGTGAGAAAGTAGAATTTACTTTTTATGATCCTGCCACAGCAACCAAATCATTGGTTGACGAGGTTTATAAAACGGTAAATGAGCGCTCAAGAGTGATTCGTATTCTGGCCTTGGCAAAGTCTGCCATCAGGCATAATATGTCTAAGGACTTATCACGAATTACAATCCCTGTTTCATTGATCTGGGGACAACAAGACAAAGTAACACCACCGGAGGTGGCAGAAGAGTTTCATGAACTTTTACCAAACTCAGAACTGAACTGGGTGGATAAATGCGGGCATGCACCTATGATGGAGCGCCCGGAAGTTTTTAATGGATATCTGGAAACCTTTTTAAATAGAATCTTACTTAAATAATGCAAGCATCTGAACTCATATCAAATTCAATCCCACCTCTAAAAACATCTGACTCTGCTCAGAAGGCTTTAGAGCGGATGACTGAGTTCAAATTGATGCATTTACCCATAGTAAATGAAAGCCAGTTTCTAGGGCTATTGTCGGAAGATGAATTGATAGAGGTTAAAGATTTAAATGAGCCAATTGGAGGCCTTTCCTTATCGCTCTTAAATCCCTTTGTTTATGAAGATACGCATGTATATGATGTAATCCGGCTGCTAAACCTATTGAACCTTTCGGTCGTACCTGTGCTTGATTATAAGAAAAACTATCTTGGACTTGTTACTGAAAGGAACCTTTTAACTTATGCTTCAGATATTTTCGCCTTAAAAGAACCTGGGGGGATCATCGTTTTAGAAATCAGTAACAGAAATAATTCTTTGGCACACATGGCTCAGATTGTGGAAGCTGATAATGCACAGATCCTTTCATCTTATGTGCAGTCATTTCCAGATTCGACCAAGCTGGAAGTTACTTTGAAGGTTAATAAAACAGAATTATCGGGGATTATAGCTTCTTTTGAGCGTTATGATTACCACGTGAAATCCGTATTTAATAGCACCAGAACCGATGACGGAACGGAAGACAGATTCAATTCATTTATGAATTATCTGAATGTGTAAAATTGTATTTATAATACGGATGAAAATCAATTTTTAGATGAGGATTGCAATTTACGGTAGAGAGTTTAATAACAGTGTGTTGCCTTATGTTCAAGAGGTTTTTAATGTTCTTGATCAGTATAAAACACCTGTTTATGTCTATAAAAAATATCTTGATTTCATTCAGGATAAGATTAAGCTATCCAATAATATTGAAGCCTTTGAACAGCATACAGAGCTGGTAGGGCACACGGATGTACTGATTAGTCTGGGGGGAGATGGAACTTTGCTGGATACTTTATCATTAGTGCGCGATTCGGGAATCCCTGTAATCGGAATCAATTTCGGTAGACTTGGTTTTTTAGCCAGTATCAATAAAGACGAGATAAAAACGGCAATTGAAGCTTTAAAGAATAAAGAATATTCGCTGGATAAAAGAACTTTATTGAGTCTGGATTCAACCATCGACTTGTTTGAGGAAGAGAATTTTGCACTGAATGACATTACTATTCACAGACGCGATAACTCTGCGATGATGATTATTCATGCTTATATGAATAATGAGTTTGTAAATTCTTATTGGGCCGACGGTTTAATTATAGCAACGCCAACAGGTTCTACTGCTTATTCGTTAAGCTGCGGCGGACCTATTATTTATCCGAGTTCTCAGAATTTTGTTATTACTCCAATTGCACCTCATAATTTGAATGTCAGACCGGTTATTGTCCCGGATGATGTTTCACTAACCTTTGAGGTAGAGGCCAGAAGTACCAAATTCCTGGTGTCTTGTGATTCAAGAACGAAGACTGTAGATCGATCAGTAAAGCTTACCCTAAACAGGGCTAATTTTCATGTAAACCTGATCAGACTTAACAATGAAAGCTATCTGACAACGTTAAGGAATAAACTTCTTTGGGGGATTGATACCCGGAACTATTAACATGCAATATATTAAGCCACTTGTTTATCTTTTTACTTTTTTCTGGGGGATATTGGGGGTTCATGCCCAGACTTTAGAGATTGGATTGATGGGAGGTGGAGCAGGTTATATGGGGGATTTGAATCAAAATGATCCTTTAAAAATAAGCGGTTTTTCGATAGGTGGTTATGGCAAGTTGAACATTGATGGGTATTGGTCTGTAGGCTTACATTATACCCATGGTACAATTAAAGCAAATGATGCTGAGTCTGTTAATAGTCAGTTTAAAGACCGCAATATAAATTTCAAAACGACTTTGAATGAAGTTAACCTGCAGATTGATTTTAATTTTTTGAATTACTTCGCCGGGGGCGGAACTAAGAAGTTTACACCATATATTTTTACAGGAATAGGTGGGGTTTTCTATAGTCCGAAGGCCGTTTATAATGATAAAGAATACAATTTAAGGTTTTACCAGACTGAGGGGCAAACGGAGGCGTGCAGGTCATATGCCCTTAATGTTCCATATGGAATAGGCTTTAAATTGCAGTTGAAAAACAATCTGGGCTTATTTTCACAGGTCGGATATCGAACCGCTTTTACGGATTATCTGGACGATGTGAGTGGCAAATATCCTGATCCAAATGTCTGGGAAAATGATGCCTATTTGGCTGATCGTAAGTTTCTTTCGGATCCTTCACTCACACAATATGGCTATCCAGGTATTCAGAGAGGCGATTTTAGAAAAAGGGATACATATATGTTTGTAGGTATTGGCATATCTTATACCTTTGTGTCCCAAAAATGTTATACATTTTAAGCATATTTGCGGAAGTACATGGGATTTAAAGAACAAATAGATATCACACGCTTGCCTGAACACATCGCTATCATCATGGATGGTAATGGAAGATGGGCTAAAAATCAGGGTAAATTTAGGGTTTTCGGACATGAAAGCGGTGTGTTATCAGTAAAAGATATTGTTGAAGGTTGCGTGGATATAGGTATCAAATACCTAACGGTTTATGCTTTTTCAACAGAAAACTGGAACAGACCTGCAGAAGAGGTGGATGCGCTAATGGAATTGTTGATTTCAACCATTAACCAGGAAACCGAAACACTTACCAAGAACAACATCAGACTTAACGCAATAGGAGACATTTCTTCTCTTCCTCAGAAATGCATTGAAGACTTAAAGAGTGCTATGGATAAGACAGCCAATAATACGCGCTGTACCTTAACTTTGGCCTTGAGTTATAGTGCCAAATGGGAAATTATTGAAGCTGCAAAGAAATTGGCGCAACAGGTTAAGGATCAGCAATTAAATATTGAAGATATTAACGAAGCGCAATTCTCAGCTCAGCTTACCACGGTAAATATGCCCGATCCGGAATTGATGATCAGAACCAGTGGCGAACACAGGGTTAGTAATTTTCTGTTATGGCAAATGGCCTATACGGAGTTGTATTTTACTGATGTCTTATGGCCTGACTTTAGACAAGAAGATCTTTTTGAGGCTATTGTAGACTACCAAAAACGCGAACGCCGCTTCGGTAAAATTAGTGAACAACTTAACTAATTTTACTTTTAACACTTTTTAACATGTGTTTAAATTAACTTAGCATCGATTTTTAGATTGTAATGAAAAGAATATACCAACTTATATTATTGTTATTGATTGGGTTACCAACAATGGCACAGATCACACGTCCTCAGTCCAATCCTGCAGCTCCTTCTCTAAAAGTTAAAGGGTTAGAACTGGATTATTTCAATCCTAAAGAGTATATCATTGGAGGTACTACTTTAACCGGTACTCAGTATCTGGATAAGGAAGTAATTATCACCTTATCGAAACTGATTAAGGGGGAAAGAATTATACTTCCAGGTGAGGCGACTGCAAATGCCATCAAAAATCTTTGGGCTCAAGGCTTATTTGATGATGTTCAGTTGGATATCGTTAAAATCGTTGAGGATACCGTTTATTTTGATATTGAAGTGGTTGAGCGCCCGCGCTTAGGTTCTTTTGAATTTACCGGAATCAGTAAATCACAGAAAACGGATCTGATGGAGAAGTTAGGTGAAAAAGCGGGTAAAGCAATTATCAATGATAACTTGTATAGCAGCACCACGGCGACCATAAAGAAATTTTTATTGGGTAAAGGCTATTTCTTTACCAATGTTGAATATAAAACCAAACCTGATCCTAGTCAGGAAAATAGCGTTGTCCTACAGGTCGCTATTGACAAAGGCCGTAAGGTTAAAGTTCATGAGATTAACTTTACCGGAAATAAAGATTTTAGCTCAGCTAAATTGCGCAAGTATTTGAAGAAAACTAAGCAACAGGCTTTTTATAAAGTATTTGGTTCAGGAAAGTTCAACAAGGATAAATATGATGAGGATAAGGTAAAACTGATCGCTAAAATGCATGATAAGGGTTACCGTGATGCGGTGATTCTAAAAGATAGCATTTATCAGTATAGCCCTAAAGCTGTAGGCATTAAGATCGATTTGTTTGAAGGTCCTAAATATTATTTCGGTAACATCACCTGGGTAGGTAATGCGAAATACACCACTGATTATTTGAAAACCGCACTAGGTATTGAAAAAGGTGAGGTGTTTAGCGAAGAGAAATTAGAGAAGAAGTTAAGAGGAAGTGCTAACGGTGATGATGTATCCAGCATCTATCTTAATGATGGTTATTTAACATTTAACGTTGAGCCTGTTCAAACCAAAATTTACAACGATACTGTGGAAATGGAGATGAGAATATACGAAGGACCTCAGTACACGAACAACCGTATTTCTGTAATTGGTAATACCATTACAAATGACCACGTAGTGATGCGTGAAATTCGTACTAAGCCAGGTGAAAAGTTCTCTAAAGATCAATTGATCCGTACGGTTCGTGAGATCGGTCAGTTAGGTAACTTTGATGAGTCAAAAACTAATCCTATTCCTAAGCCTAACCCGGCTGATGGTACAGTAGATATTGAGTACCATGTAGAAGAAAAACCTTCTGATCAGATTGAGTTATCAGGTGGTTTTGGTGGTGGTAACATCATCGGTACTTTAGGTTTAACATTTAACAACTTCTCGTTAAGAAACCTATTCAATTTAAAAGCTTATAAGCCATTGCCAAAAGGTGACGGACAAAAATTAAGTTTACGTGGGCAAACCAATGGTAAATATTACCAGTCATATAGTTTCTCCTTCTCTGAGCCGTGGTTAGGTGGTAAAAAACCAATCAGTTTTGGTGTGAGTGCATTTACTTCATTGCAGTCGAACGGTGGAAGAAGCTACTATGGTACGATTGATCCTAATAGCAGTCAGTATTCAAAAATCCGCTTAAATGGTGTTACAGTTAGTTTGGGTAGAAGGTTGAATTTCCCTGATAACTATTTCCAGTTAACACATGCGATCAATGCACAGCAGTATATCCTGAAGAACTATGGTGGATTTTTATTCAGCACAGGTACTTCATATAACTTTAACTTAACTCAGGAGTTGAGCAGGGATTCAAGAGATTCCCCAATCTTCCCAACCGGAGGTTCTTACTTTAAATTTACTGTTCAGGCAACACCTCCATATTCATTGTTGAACAATGTGAACTATGAGACTGCTTCAGATCAGCAACGTTATAAATTCACAGAGTACCATAAATGGAAATTTGAATCGCAGTGGTTCCAAAGGTTAGCAGGTAAGTTTGTTGTTAAAGCACAAGCGCAGTTTGGTTTCTTAGGTTCATACAACAGTGCCGTTGGTCAGTCGGCTTTCGAAAGGTTTAAATTGGGTGGTGACGGTATGCAAGGTTTCGACTTCCTTCAGGGGTCTGAATTAATCGCGATGCGTGGATATGCCAACAACTCAGTAATACCGGTAGGATCAAACCCTAATATTGCTCAGCAATCAGGTAGCCCGATCTTCACCAAGTATGTAATGGAAGTAAGATATCCGGTAATCGCTAGTCAGCAAGCTACAGCGTTTTTAGTAGCTTTTGCTGAAGGTGGTAACACCTGGGATAAGTTTTCTGATTTTAATCCGTTTAACGTTAGACGGTCGGCCGGTTTTGGTGCAAAAATATTTTTACCGATATTTGGCTTGTTAGGGATAGATTGGGGTTATGGATTTGATAAAATTCCAGGATCACCGGATGCCAACAAAGGACAGTTCCACTTTAGTATCGCTCAGCAATTGGGCGGATTTAATTAGGTCGCTGTTTAACTTTTAAATAAATCAGAAGCCCATGAAAAAGTATTTTTTAATTTGCATTTTGCTGTTTGTAGGTTCGGGTGCATTTGCACAGAAGTTTGCCTACGTTGACACAGAGTATATCCTTAAACATTTACCTGATTATAAATCATCATTAAATCAGTTGAACGTTTTGTCTCAACAATGGCAGAAACAAGTGGATAATAATTTCATCGAGATTGATAAAATGTATAAAGCATATCAGGCTGATCAGGTTTTATTAACTGATGATATGCGCAAAAGAAGAGAGAACGATATTATTGAAAAAGAGAAAGAGGCAAAGGAATTTCAGCGTAAAATATTCGGCCCTGAAGGTGAATTGTTCCAGGCCAGAACTAAATTGTTAAGTCCGATTCAAAACAATGTAACCAAGGCTGTTGCAGAGATTGCTAAAGCGAAACTACTTGATTTTATCTTTGATAAAAGCAGCGAAGCAACAATGATGATCTATGCAAGTAGTGGTTATGACGTTAGCAATGATGTGATAAAAAAATTAGGATATAAGCCTGAATCAGCAATTAAATAGATATATTGAACAAAAATTAGAAACAATTATTAAGACAAATAGAATGAGAAAGTTAATTAGCGCATTTTTTTTAGCAGCAGGATTATTGTTTACTGCTAACATTGCAAATGCACAACAAAAGCTCGCACACTTAAACTCTGCGCAGATTATTGAGGCAATGCCTGAGGTTAAAACTGCGCGTACAACATTAGAAAACATCCAGAAAGCTAAACAAGCTGAAATTGAGAAAATGATTTCTGAATATCAGACTAAACTTAAAGCAGCTCAAGATAAAGAGAAGACGATGAGTGAGGCTAACAAAGAAGCAGTTACTAAAGAATTGCAAGTGATGGGTACTGAACTTCAGGATCTTGAAAAACGTATTAACGACGCAAGAACTAAAGCTCAACAAGAATTAGAAGCTAAAAATGCAGAATTGTTTAACCCTATTCAAGTGAAAGCTGACAATGCAATTAAAGCAGTAGCTAAAGAAAAGGGTTTTGCTTATGTATTTGATACTGCAAACCAGGCTTTAATTTACTGGGATGGTGGTGAAGATATCACTGCTTTAGTAAGAACTAAATTAGGTATCACTGCAGCAGCAGTAGCACCTAAAAAATAAAACTTGCTGTGACCTTTGAAAAAAGGTTTTATAAGCTAAAATATTTAAATTGCAGGCTGTATCATTAATCATGATACAGCCTTTTTTTATAATGAAGAATAAGCAATCAATAGGTGTTTTCGATTCAGGGTACGGTGGCCTCACTGTATTTAAGTCTATCATTGGAAAACTACCTGAGTACAATTATATCTATTTCGGCGATAATGCCCGCGCACCTTATGGGGATCATTCTTTTGAAACCATATATCAGTACACCCTTGAGTGTGTAGAGTGGCTGTTTGCCCAAGGTTGCCCACTGGTAATCCTGGCCTGTAATACCGCTTCAGCAAAAGCATTACGCTCTATACAGCAAAATGTATTGCCCTATAAGTATCCTAACCATCGTGTGTTAGGAGTGATTAGACCTACCGCTGAGATCGTAGGTGAATACACACAGACCAAACGCATCGGAGTAATGGGGACAAGAGGGACAATCAATTCTGAATCTTATTTAATGGAGATCAATAAGTTCTTCCCTGGTGTACAGATTGCGCAGCAAAGTTGCCCAATGTGGGTGCCTTTAATAGAAAATAATGAGCACCTGAGTCCGGGGGCTGACTACTTCGTGGAGAAGTATGTGAACGAATTGTTGAGCAAAGACAGCAATATAGATTGTATCGTTTTGGCCTGTACCCACTATCCATTGTTAGTTCCTAAAATAAGGGAGATATTACCGCCAGAGATTAATTTGCTGGGGCAATCTGATATTGTTGCTGATAGTTTGGTATTGTATCTCCAAAATCATCCTGAGTTAGAGAGTCAAATAGCTAAAGAAGGGAAGACTGCCTTTTTCACTTCTGGCGATCAGGAAGATTTCAATTCCAGTGCCTCTATATTTTTTGGCGAAGAGATTGTCGCCATTCGCGCCTCCCCTTATTGATAAAATAGGAATAAGTAAATAAAAATTACATGCTATTGACTTGAGCAAAAGGAAAATAGCAGTCGTTTTAAATATTGTGTGAATATTGAAAGTGCTGTTTAAGTAGCCGTTAAGCCCGTTTTTGTTTTTCGCCACATTAGGCCGGTCGAAATTTTCTTTATATTTCTTTCTAGGTTCTAATTATTATTAACGGTAAATTTGCGGCTCAAACAACACACACGAATGAGTGACTCGATAAAACATGAATGCGGAATTGCCTTTATCCGCCTTTTAAAACCGCTCTCATACTACCAGGAAAAATACGGTACTGCACTTTACGGACTCAACAAGCTTTATCTTTTGATGGAAAAACAGCACAACCGTGGACAGGATGGAGCTGGTATTGCTACAATCAAATTAGATGTTAAGCCTGGTCACCGTTACATTAGCCGTTACAGGTCGATGGCCCAGAATGCAGTAGCAGATATTTTTGGATACGTTCAGAGCAAGTTTGTAGATATTCAGAACGAAACGCCTGAACTGATGCAAGATCCTGAGTGGTTAAAACAAAATGTTAGTTTTATTGGGGAGGTGTTACTGGGCCATTTAAGGTATGGTACCCACGGTAAAAACAGCATTGAAAGTTGCCATCCATTTTTACGTCAGAATAACTGGATGACTAAAAATCTGGTAATTGCAGGTAACTTCAACATGACTAACGTAGATGAATTACTGGAGCAGTTATACGAACTTGGTCAGCATCCAAAGGAGCAGGCTGATACAGTTACTGTTTTGGAAAAGATTGGTCACTTCCTGGATGACGAGAATCAGGAATTGTTTGACAGCTATAAAAAAGAAGGTCTTGACAATGTAGAGATCACCCATAAAATTTCAGAGAACCTTGACATCGCTAAGATATTGCGTCGCTCGGCTAAAACCTGGGACGGTGGTTATGCGATTTCGGGTATTGTAGGTAACGGAGATGCGTTTGTGCTTCGTGACCCTTCAGGAATACGTCCTGCTTATTATTATGCAGATGATGAGATTGTGGTTGCTGCCTCAGAAAGACCAGCTATACAGACTGCTTTCAATATTCCGTTTGATAAGGTAAAAGAAATAGATCCCGGACATGCACTTATCGTTAAGAAAAGCGGTACTGTAACACAGGAGCTTTTCAGAGAACCGGAAGAGAAAAGAGCATGTTCATTTGAACGCATTTACTTCTCAAGAGGTAGTGATGCTGAAAT
This sequence comes from Pedobacter nyackensis, assembly GCF_900176505.1. Lineage (GTDB taxonomy): Bacteria > Bacteroidota > Bacteroidia > Sphingobacteriales > Sphingobacteriaceae > Pedobacter > Pedobacter nyackensis. The sequence continues at coordinate 97,310 of NZ_FWYB01000011.1, forward strand.
TTATAAAGAAAGAAAGCATTTAGGCGCTTTATTGTGCGATCAGATTTTGAAATCGGTAAATGCTGATTTGAAAAATACAGTATTCTCTTTCATTCCTAACACAGCTGAAGTATCATTTTATGGAATGGTAGATGGCTTACATAGCTATATCAGAAAGGTGCAGAAAGAAGTTCTGCTAGGTCGTAAAGATATATTGGACGATAAAGAATTAGATGAATTATTGTCTATGCGTCCAAGGGTTGAGAAACTGGCGATAAAGGATGTGAAACTGAGAACCTTTATTACTCAGGATGCTGAGCGGAGTGATATGGTGGCACATGTTTACGACACCACCTATGGCGTGATTAAGGACCATGTAGATACTTTGGTAGCAGTTGATGATTCGATTGTAAGGGGAACGACCTTAAAACAGAGTATCATTAAAATTATCGACCGGTTACATCCTAAGAAGATCATTATTGTTTCTTCTGCCCCACAGATCCGCTACCCGGATTGCTATGGCATTGATATGTCTAAAATGGGCGAATTCGTTGCATTTGAAGCTGCCATACAATTGTTGAAGGCTCGTGGAATGGAAAATGTAATCGAAGAAGTTTATCAAAAATGTAAAGCTTCTTTATTATTGCCTAAAGAGGAGATTGTAAACCACGTGAAGGATATTTACAGACCATTTACACAAGAAGAAATCTCTGCACAGATTACTAAGATTATTACTCCGGCAGGTACTGTTGCTGAAGTAGAAGTAATCTATCAGACATTAGATAACTTACACGTAGCTTGTCCTAATCACACTGGTGATTGGTACTTCTCAGGTAATTATCCAACTCCAGGTGGTAATAAGGTTGTTAATAAAGCCTTTGTTAACTGGAAAGAAGGAAATAACCAAAGAGCCTACTAAGGGGGTAAAAAAGCTGTGCTATTAGAAGGCTGAAAAATTGATGCGGAAGAGTATCAATGGATCCTATACCTCCTCATAGTAAGCCTTTTACTACTTACAGGTAGCACATAATATAACTTAAGGAATAGGCCTGTTACATGATTGTAGCAGGCCTATTCTTTTTGCTTCTTTTTTGCGTTTTGTGGTGTAGCTATTGAAACAAAATATGTCTTCTATGAGGAGGCATAGGATTCATTTGCGCTTCTTCAGCGCAACTTATTCCAGCCTCAGAATAGAATGGCTTATTTTGAATAATATTTAATGATCACCTCAATAAACAGTCTGATCGCGAATAACAATATGACTGCCCCAGCAATCCTATTCAGGTTTTGAATGGTTTTCTCTTTGATCCTATACCTCAATTTAGCGGCATAATAAGTTTTTAAGCAATCAACAGACAGCTGCGTTGCCATGGCAACGATAAAGAATGCAATCTTTTCTGCCATTTCATAATGCAGATGCACAGATACAATCCCACCTACCATAATCCAGAACATCAGGGTGGAAGGAGATAGCAGACACATGAAAAAGCCTTTTATGATGTATCCTCGCTTTCTGATCTTGACTGCCTCTTCAATATTGTAACTTACTTTTACTTTGTTTATCAGGTAATATAACCCAATGCCAAATAAAAATAAACCTCCAATGATTCCTATATATTGATTGTATGTTGAGTTGTAATCAACAAACTGGGAAGAGAATATGGTTAAACTGATAAAGATGATGTCACTTAATATGACACCTATCGCTAGCGAAAATCCAGCCTTGAATCCTTTTTCAATGCTCGTTTTGATCATTGAAAAGAATACGGGCCCTGTTAAAAAAGAAAATAAAACTCCTGCACCTATCCCTTGTAATATAGCTTCAAACATTCACCTAACGTATATTTTGTGCTAATATGCAATTTTAAACATAAATTAGCCCCAAAAAAAGACATCCTTTCCATATTATTATTAAATAAATGACCGTGATTTTTAATAAATATCATGGCAGAAATCAATAGAATGACTGTAAAACCAAGTTTCAACAACATATTTATGAATTTAGCTACCGACCTTGCGTTTCGTTCGCATTGCGTGCGTGCACAGGTAGGAGCAGTATTAACTAAAGACACGCGAATTATCTCCATAGGTTACAACGGTCCGCCCGCTGGTACACATAATTGTGATGTAGAATGGCCTGAAGATGGTTGCGCAAGAGATTCACGCGGAAGCTGTTCATTGGCGCTACATGCGGAAGAGAATGCTATTTTATATGGCATCAAAAATGGTTCGAAAATAGAAGGTGCTACTTTGTATACTACTTTGTCACCGTGTATTGCCTGTGCACGTTTGATTTTATCGTCGGGTATTAAGGTAGTTTATTACAAAGATTCTTACGCTGCTTACAAAGGTTTACCTTCTGATGAAGGGGTAGATTTCCTAAAAAGGTTTGGTGTGGAGGTAATTAAGTACGAAAATAACGGTTAATTAACAATCCTGCTTGTAGCGCCACAGAAGTTTTCTTAACTTTGGCCATGCTAGAAAAAATCATAATTCTCGATTTTGGATCCCAATATACACAGTTAATTGCACGCAGGGTACGCGAGTTAAATGTTTATTGTGAAATTCATCCATTTAACAATATCCCTGAAATTACTTCAAACGTTAAAGGTATTATCCTTTCAGGTAGCCCATATTCTGTTCGTCAGGATGATGCTCCTCAGGTAGACCTTAATACGTTCGACAATTATCCAATGCTTGCCGTTTGTTATGGCGCCCAGTATATCGCTCAGCAATCGGGTGGTGAGGTACAGGCATCATCAACTCGTGAGTATGGTAGGGCCAACCTTAATTATGTGTCTAACAGCAATAAATTATTTAAAAATATTGCCCTTGATTCGCAGGTATGGATGTCACATGGTGATACCATTACTCAGGTTCCTGAAAACTTTGAACTTATTGCAAGTACTGAAAGCGTAAAAGTAGCTGCTTATCAGGTTAAAGATACTGATACCTATGCGATACAGTTTCACCCAGAAGTTACGCACAGTACCGATGGTAAACAATTGCTGGAAAACTTCCTGGTAGACATCTGTGGATGTAAGCAAGAATGGACTCCGGATGCTTTCGTTGAAACAACTATCGCGGCTTTACAGTCGCAATTAGGTGAAGATAAAGTTGTACTTGCCCTTTCGGGTGGTGTTGACTCAAGTGTTGCCGCTATATTATTACACAAAGCTATAGGCAAAAACCTACACTGTATATTTGTAGATAATGGTTTGCTGCGTAAAGATGAGTACGAAGGTGTACTTGAGCAATACAAGCACTTAGGATTAAACATCAAAGGTGTTGATGCTAAAGAACGCTTCTTAAGTCAGCTTGCTGGTCTTACAGACCCTGAATTGAAACGTAAAGCTATTGGCCGCGTATTTATTGAGGTGTTTGATGATGAAGCTCACCAGGTACAGGATGTGAAATGGTTAGCTCAGGGTACAATCTATCCTGATATCATTGAGTCGGTTTCTGTTAAAGGTCCTTCTGCAACCATTAAATCACACCATAATGTTGGTGGTTTACCTGATTTCATGAAATTGAAAGTGGTTGAGCCATTGAATACTTTGTTTAAAGATGAAGTTAGAAGAGTAGGAAGATCATTAGGATTAGAGCACTTTATCATCGGTCGTCACCCTTTCCCGGGACCAGGTTTAGCTATCCGTATTCTTGGTGAAGTAACTGCTGAGAAGGTAGCGATCCTGCAGGAAGCTGATGCCATTTACATCAACAACTTAAAAGAAGCTGGTTTGTACGATAAAGTATGGCAGGCAGGTGCAATATTCCTTCCGGTTCAATCAGTAGGAGTAATGGGTGATGAGCGTACTTACGAGAATGCAATTGCCTTACGTGCTGTTGAATCTGTTGATGGCATGACTGCTGACTGGTGCCATTTACCATATAACGTACTCGCAAAAATTTCTAATGAAATAATTAACAAAGTAAAAGGAATTAACCGAGTTGTATATGACATTAGTTCAAAACCCCCTGCAACAATTGAGTGGGAATAAGTATTATATCCTAATACTTTCGGTGCTTTTTTTGTCGGCCTGTTCTCCAAAAATAAGAACGGTCAGCAAAAAGCCCGAACCTCCAAAGGAAGAAAAGAAAATAGAAAAGCCTGCTGCAAAATCTCAGCAGGCTATTATTTCTTTACTTGCTCCTTTTCGCTTGAATGAAATTAAGCTAAAAACTGCAACCAAAGCTGATGTCGAAAAGGCTGCTCTTGCTATAGATTTTTACCAGGGATTTAAGCTCGGTATTGATTCTGCCGCAACATCAGGTAAAAGCTTTAAGCTAAAGGTTTACGATACCCAGGACAACAATAATCCAATCTCTAACTTAATTGACAATGCCGGATTAGTAGGTAATCTAATCGTTGGTCCCGTATACCCTGAAGGATTAAAGTACATTACCAATTTTTCTATATCCAGGGAAATCCCTGTTGTAAACCCTCTTGCCGCTTCTCATCCTACAGAATTTGCTAATCCTAATCTGATATCGATCGTTAATAACATCGACCTTCATGCAGAAAAGGTTGGTAACTACATTGCTAAAACGTACAATTCTGCAACTACTGTTGTGGTATTGATCAATCCTAAAGGAGCATCTGATGAGGTGATGGCGAAGCCATTAAGAGCTTATTTTGAACATAGTAAAAAAGGCTTTTCATTGCAGGAATACGCTTCTGTTTTCACCTTGGAAACCAAGTTACAGAAGGGGAAACAATATGTAGTTATTGTAAGTTCGCCTGACAAAAAGTTCGTCGTGCCTACATTGGATAAACTAATGAAGATGAAGAAAAAGGGATTGAATGTTTCGCTTTTTGGACATCCGGATTGGGTTAAACAGAATTACAATACTGACCAGCTACAGGCTTTAAATACCATTATTTCATCTTCGTATAAGGTTGATTATACCAGGCCAGAGGTGAATAACTTTATTAAAAAGTACAGAGCTTCATTTAATTTTGAACCAGGAGAATATGCCTTTAAGGGGTTTGATATCGGTTTGTATTTTGGAAAGCTACTTTCCGCTTATGGGGACGACTATCTAAAGCACCTTACTAAACAAGATTATAGGGGACTTCATAACACCTTCCATTTTGTTCATGATGTTAAGTTTGGCTATATCAACACCAGTCTGATGCTGTTACGTTATAAGAACTTTGCTTTAAATATTGTAGAATGAGAGTAGAACACCAGATTCGGGCTTTTGAACAGATTTTTAAGAGCTATGATGGGGCATTGCCATTGCATCGCTTTTTGTTCGTTTATTTTAAGCAGAATAAGCAAATGGGCTCGTCCGACAGACGTTGGGCTTCTCGTTATATCTACAGTTTTTTTAGACTTGGAAAGGCTTTAATTAAAGAAGATAAGGTGCTTCGTTTGGCAATTGCAGACTTTCTATGTAATCATACCACAAGTTTGGTGATAGAAGCGCATTTGCCGGAATTGAATCAACATATTGCACTTCCAGTTTCCGAAAAACTGGCATTGATCCAGTCACGATACCCTGCATTTGACTTGTCTGATGTTTTTAGTTTTCATGAATCACTTTCGGAGAGCATTGATAAGCAGGAATTCTTTCAATCCTTTTTTACGCAACCCGATCTGTTTATCAGAGTAAATACCGGTCAGCAGGAGAAAGTAGCAGAGATACTGGACAAAGAAGGGGTTGTTGCTGAAAAGATTGGCGACAATACCATAGCCGTTGCTAATGGTACTAAATTGGATCAGATTTTAGCGGAACAACGAAATTATCAGGTTCAGGATCTTTCATCCCAGCAGACAGGCCGCTTTTTTCAGCCTCAGCCATGGGATAAATGGTGGGATTGTTGTGCCGCATCCGGCGGTAAGTCGCTACTTCTGCATGATCTGGAACCTAAAGTGGAGTTACTGGTTAGTGATGTTAGAGAAAATAGCTTAAATAATCTTGATGAACGTTTCAGAGAAGCGGGATTAAAGAAGTATCAGAAAAAGGTGTTGGATCTACTTCAGAACAATGAGCAGGATCTGCATCATTACGAATTTGATGGGATTATATTGGATGCACCTTGCTCTGGTTCAGGAACCTGGGGAAGAACACCCGAAATGTTATACTATTTCGAATCGCACAAAATCAGTTATTTTTCAAAGCTGCAGCAAAACATTGCTACGAATGTTGTAAAATATCTGAAAGAAGGGAAGCCCTTGATTTATATTACTTGTTCGGTATTCAAAGAGGAAAATGAAGAAGTGATTGCTTATCTGGTCGAGCACCTGCCTCTAAAGTTAGAGCAGATGGAACTCATTAAAGGATATAACCATAAGGCAGATACGATGTTCGTTGCCCGTTTGGTTAAAACAAATTAGTGTATTTGTATAGCAGGTGTTTAATGCAGCACCTGCTGTATATTACAGTCCTGTATTATTTCGAAACAGCTTAATGGCAATCGCCAATAGGATAATACCAAAAGCTTTCCTCAATACATTCAGGCCTGATTTTCCGAAAAGCCTTTCTAAGCGCTCGGTATTCTTTAGCACAAAATAAACAAAGAGCATATTAATCAGGATACCCACAATGATGTTTTGAGTCGCATACTCTGTTTTCAATGATAGGAGGGTTGTCATGGTACCTGCACCCGCAATTAGTGGGAAAGCAAGAGGGACAATAGAAACCGTTTCCGGAGCGTCACCTTCTTTAAATATAGTTAAGCCCAATATCATTTCCATAGCAATAAAGAAGATCACCATTGAACCTGCAATGGCAAAGGAGGCTACATCTAAACCAATCACCTTTAAAAGGCTTTCTCCGGCAAATAAAAAGATCACCATTAAAATGGTGGCAACTATGGTTGCTTTTTCAGACTGGATATGTCCCGCCTTTTTTCTAAGTTCTATAACAATAGGTATAGCCCCTAAAATATCAATGATGGCAAATAGGACCATTGATGTCGAAAGAATCTGACTGAAATTAAATTCCATAGCTGTTGATTTATTTTACAAAGTAACATAAAAAAAATGGTTCTCTTCGTGGTAGGAACCGCATAGCCTTCTGCAGTAATGAAATATATAATGTAGTTTATAGGGGACAGGATGCAGCAGGACGCCATTCTGTTAATAAATCTATATTTTGTCAATAAAGGGGTAACTATGTCAAGGATTGCATTTAAAATGAAATTGAAAGCCGGTGCTAAAGCTGAGTATAAAAAAAGACATGACGAAATATGGCCGGAATTGGCGGCATTGTTAAAATGCAATGGGATAAGTAATTATTCAATCTTTCTGGATGAAGAAACCAACACCTTATTTGCCGTCCAGCACCAGGATGGTGCATCATCCCAGGACCTGGGTACTACAGAGATTGTACGAAAATGGTGGGCTTACATGGCTGATATTATGGAAACTAATTCAGATAATTCGCCGGTTAGTATAACGTTGGAGCAGGTATTTCACCTGGATTAGATGGTGAAAATGAAATCAAGCTTAAAAATAGAATAGCCCTATCGCCAACAGAGTTGTATTATTTACAACGAAAATATAAATGATAGTAAAAAGATCAGGATATTAGAAACTGCAACTTAAAAGCTGCGGAAAATATGAAAAAGGGTAAATGCTGTGATCTTGAAACCTGTCTGATGTGCAGGTTGGTGCTTAAAGAATGGAAGCTGACAATCGACAGTCACCGAAAGAATTTTATAGCAAAAAAGGGAGAACAGATTTTTAAGGAAGGCGATCCTGTAGCAGGTGTGTATTTTGTGTATAAGGGGAACGTTAAAGTACATAAGCACTGGGGTGATAAGGAACTAATTGTACGTTTTGCTAATGATGGTAAAATTTTTGGACATCGTGGCTTAGGTACATATAGCTCAGTTTACCCGATTTCTGCTACGGCTCTTGAAGAAACGACGCTCTGTTTTATAGATCTGGAGTTTTTTATGGCAACCTTAAAAGTAAATCATGATTTTGCTTTTAATCTGATGTTGTTTTATGCTGACGAATTACAGGAATCCGAGAAGAAAATGCGCAATCTGGCGCTGATGTCCGTCAAAAACAGGCTTGCAGTTGCATTGTTACAGCTAAAGGATCAATTCGGACTTACTGAAGCCGGTAATTTGAATATTGAACTCAGTAAGCAGGATCTGGCAGCTTTTACTGGTGCCACTTATGAAACCGTATTCAGGATGACAACGGAACTTGTAAACGAGAACCTGATCGCTTTATCAGGGAAGCAGATTGCTATCATAAATGAAGAAAAATTAAGATTCCTTACGCAGGAATCTTAATTAGCTTAAAACTTATACCCAATACCTATCCCCGGGTTCCATTTTCCATCCCTGGTACTTGTTTTGGTATTGTAATATACCGGAACCTGAATGGCTAGATGTTTGTAGATTGCGGTAATACCTACACCCAGATTGGGGGTGATTACGGAGTTTTGTGGAGCAGCTGCTGCCACTTTATCTTTTTTAATCCGTAAGCTGGGTAGCAATCCCAACAATACCGCGAATGGTTTTTTAGAGAATTTGATGGCTGGTCCTGTGCAATTGATGAAGGCGCCTTTGTCTACATAACCAGCAACAATTACACCTTCAAAAAGTGTGGCCTTGGTTTGAACAGCATTGCTTTGTGATCTGGCAGTTAAGGCCAAAAGAGAAAGACTAACAAAGAGGTAGATTGATTTTTTGTAGTGATTTGTCATATGTTGAGTTTATTGGTTGCTGTATTGTGATTGCTGAAGCTTTTAGTGTCGATAATTGACAGTGTTTTATAGTTGCCCTGCTTAATGAGTTTATGCAACGAAAAGTTTGATAAGCCTCCATTATGAAGATTGTGGTATAGCTTTTTTAATATCCTCGATGTGTAAATCGCACATAAAGGCTCCATAAAATCTCTCTGTTCAAACAGGTAATAATCAAAGCCCGGAAATATTATTATACTGCTCTTTAAAGCTTGTAAAGTGCCTTCATCCATTTCAGTCATGTCGCAGGCTAGTAACAATAGGTTGTCATCTGGATAATTAAGATGTGTACTCAATAAGCCAGTTAGTGGACCTTTAGACGCTACCTGATCGATAACCAACTGCTCGGGAGAAAAAAAACAATGATAGTTACGCGCCTGGGTTTTATTAATGGAGACAAGGACCGGGATGTTTAAGGACTGCAACTTGTCTACGGCGTGTTGTGCCCAGGTTTTGTTCACCATGGGAAGCAGGCCTTTGTCGCGGCCCATCCGCTTACTTTCTCCGCCGCATAATACTACGCCCCTAATCATACAGATTCAAATTCGTAAAGGTGTTTATTTACATCTCCGGTATCCTTAGCACAGTTGCAGTTACCTCCCCATTCTTTAGTGCCATCTGCAAAATGTTCACACTTCCAGATGGGCACTTCATGCTTAATCCTGTCGATGATATAGCGGTTGCTGGCGTATGCTTCACCTCTGTGTACCGAGGCAGTAATCACCACTACCGCAGATTCCGTAACTTTTACTTTTCCTATTCTGTGTTGTGCGAAGGCGATGCTTAAACTCCAGCGGTTCCTTGCAGCTAACAGGATTTCTGCAATCATTTTAGTAGCCATATTGGTATGGGCTTCGTATTCAAGATACCTCACCGATTTGCCGATATTGTGGTTTCTGACCTCTCCGCTAAATAAAACCACTGCTCCGGCCGATGGGCAATGAGATTTCTGAAGAAGTGCAACCAGGTCTATTTCTTTTTTAGTAATGAAATCCATATTAACCTCCGCTGCTTGGTGGAATGACAACGATATGCTCATTCCCTGTTAAGATATACTGATCTGTTACGAATTCGTCCTGCACAGCAAAACGGCAGAGTTCCAGTACCGCTGCGGCATCTGGATTGACCACTCGCAGATGTGTTCTTAGCTCAGCTATCGTATTGATTCGTGCTTTAAGTTCAAACTCTTTTTTAAAAAAGGTCTTTAATACTGCAAATACCTGTATTCTCATTTTTTTATCCTCCTATATGAAGCATGCTCAGTTTGCTTCCAGTAAATTTTGTTGATTGTTTTTGTGCAAGTGCTTTCCTTAAAGAGGAATCAAGCGCTGCAGCTTCTAAATCCCTTAGTGGGATAGGGGAGTTGCTGCTTAAACAGCCATAGATATTTCCGTACGCATCTAGTCGCAAACGATCGCAATCCGTACAAAAAGGATGACTTTCATTGGCAATGATGCCGAAAATATTCCCTTCTTCTGTTTGCCAGTAATTGGACGTAGCTCCCGGTTTTCTTCGGATAGGTGCAAATCGATACTGTTTACTGATCAACTCAAGTATTTCCTTTTGCGGAAAAAAGTACTCGTCGGCCTTTCCATGTAAATGCCCCATTGCCATGATTTCTAAAAAGCGGATGATGATCTGTTTATCCGCTGCATATTTTAATAATGGAATTACCTGCATATGGTTGAGGCCCTTCATGATGACGGAATTAATTTTTACCGCAATTCCGGCATTGAGCGCTGCATCTATGCCTTTTAACGTTTGTTCAAGCCCATGTCTCCTTGCCATCATAAAAAATGTCATTGGATCTGTTGCATCAAGCGAAACATTGATCGCTGTTAAACCCGCTGCTTTTAAAGCTGGTACTTTTTTATGAAGTAAGAGTCCGTTGGTGGTTAGGTTGAGGTCTGTAATCCCTAGCGCTCTGGTTCCTTTAATCAGTGCAGGTAGCTCTTTGTATAGTAATGGCTCACCGCCTGTAAACCTGACGGTACTAAAGTTTAGTCGTTCGTGTAATTTAATAACAAGGTTCATCAGTTCTGTTGGTGTCAGCCCGGCGCCCTTATTGGTTGAGTCATTTTTGTGGTTTTCCTCATTACTATAGCTACAATAAGTACAGGCCAGATTGCAAGTGTTAATCAGGCTAATTCTCAGTGTTTTAAAAGTTCTTCCCAAATGGTCTTTAATTGCTTCCATCACATAAAAAATAAAAGTTTAACAGATGCTATAGCCAGTACGGCGCTCAACAGGTATCGTACTGTGATGTGTTGAAATCTGCTGCTGCCCCAATAGGCACCGGTAATACCTCCGGCGGCTGCCATAATAAACCAGGTAATTGCTGATGGGGTTATAACGAGCGTAGCTGAGCTGCCTAAAAGGCCGCTAATAGAGTTTAATACAATAAATAAGGCCGATGCCGCAGCCGCTTCCTTTACGTTTGCCCAGCCTAGCAGAATGAGGATGGGACTTAAAAAGATGCCACCACCAATGTTTAGCATTCCCGAAAGTCCGCCGATTAGTGTGCCGATTAACAGCGCTGGGATCAGTTTTACCGGTTTTGAAGCTTTATTTTCATTGGGCTTGATGTCTAATAGTTTAATGATGGGTAGTACCAGGGCTAATCCTAACAAAAAATGATAAATATTGCCCTCAAGGGAATATTTGGAGCCAATAAACGCTGCTGGAATGGAGGTGATAAGAAATGTCCTGCAAAGTTTCCATTTAAAATAACCCGCTTCCCAGAATTGATAAAAACCCATGCCTGCTACCAGGATGTTCAAAATCAATATAAGCGGCTTGTAAGTGGTAACCGGGATGGCAAATAAGGAAAGTACAGCAATGTATCCGCTGGCACCACCATGACCCACTGATGCATAGAGAAAACCTACCAGGTATAAAGCAAATGCGATACTGATGTCAAGTTCCATAGCTTAAAATGTGTTTAGGGTTTCTTTAATAATTGGCGTAAATTGAGAGAGGTCTGCTTCACAAAGTGGGCAGCAATATTCTTCAGGAAGGGCAGAAAATGGAGTTCCAGCTGGTATTCCTTTACTTTCTTCTCCCCATACCTCATCATAAATGCTGAGGCAAACACTGCATTGTTGCACGTAAGTTACTTCCTGCTCAATATTTTGGTTGATTTCGTAATAGTTATCCGTTTGTTTCCCTGCGGCCAGAGTTTGCAGGTAATAGTAATCTTCGCAAAGCTGTATAAGAAAGGGAAGTAAATCCGTTTTTTTGATGCCCTTGGCATAAGTGTGGTAATGCTTTGAATTGGGATTGAAGTCAATCGTATGGAGCAAGTCAAATCGGGCATCAGTTTCTGTTCCCTCTGCTGTTTGCTTTCTGATCACTACAGATCCAAAGAGTCCACTCTTAGGGTTGATTTTAATGGCAAAGCAAAGCTTAAAGGTTCTGAGATCGTACTCATTAAATTGCCTGATCAATTCGTGTTTTAATGCCAGGCTTTCTTCACAGAGGTCCTCGGTTTGCCAGTTCAGTTCATTTGAAGCATGACGAACATTGATCCTGTTTTTATCCAGTGCAGCATTCCATAGTTTCCTGTCAGCAGATTCTACACCCTTGATGATGATGGATTTCCAGGGAGTAGTATAAAGCTGTCCAATTCTGGTTTTACGGCAAATGTTGCAGAGATCCTTTAAAAAGGCAACAGGAAAAAGCTCGTTTCTCCGGTAAATGCCCAGCCAGTACTTTTCGTTGTATTTATTAAAGCCTTCATAATAGGGCACCTGAAATTCCGGGGCCTTAAGTAAAGATATAGGAGACTGAAAAAGAAAATTACCACTAGCCCTAACGTTTGCTTCGAGTTGATTTCCATCAATTTCTGGCTGGTCGTAGTATAAATTTTTCTGACTTAGAATCATGGATTCAATCATTTCGCTTAACACCGCGATGTCTTCCGAATAAACCAAAGACGACCAGTAATAAATGTGATTGGTTTTAGGGAAGCGCAGATATAAATGCCAGTAATTGCCAATGTCCGAGGAAATGAAATTTAGGTTTCCGCTAAAAAAGGGAATCAACGTCTGACTGTCATCAATCAGGTTGATTTTAAGTCCAGGCGTATAGCTAAATGTATCTAGTATGTCCTTGTATACGCCTTCACGTAGCCAGTTTGCACTATTAAATAGCTCTTCTGCTACATAGGAACTCACTATATTCGGATGTCGGTCTGCATCCGTTTCAAAGTCAGTATCCGACATGAGGAAACCATGCTCGATATCCTCCAGCTGCGTAGAACTTGCTGAGAAATAAAGCTGTTGGCGGGTTCCGAATCTTACATTTTCTATACCAGCCTTTTCCAGTATTTCCACGATCACCGAAAGGTCGCCTACGGATACAATGCCTCCAGGGAGGTTAACTTTGATCTGATGGTTTTTAATTTCCCTGCCTTCCATATTAAAGTGTTTTTTCTAGTTGTGTCTGCAATGCCTCCTGAAGAATGAGCTTAACTTCCGGTTTGCATGACCCACAGCCCATTCCTGCTCCTGTACTTTCGCAAAGTTGTATAAGGTCTGTACATCCAGACGTAATTTTCTTTTGTAGGTTCCCTGCGCCAACGTTGTTGCAGCTGCACACCAGTTTGCCGATCACAGGTTCTGTTTTCTTCCCACTTCTGAGTAACTGTAGTCTTTTATCGCTCAGTTCTGTCTTATTGGCAATTAAATCCCTGAACTCCAGGAATTCACTCTTGTCACCTATTAAGATGGTGCCTACGAGCTTGTCCTGGTGGATGATACATTTTTTATAGTAGCGTTTGGCTTTGTCAATAAAGACAATCTCTTCGTAGTTAACCTGATCCGGGCACTCTGAAAGGCCAATGCTGCAGAGGTCAAAACCATGAATTTTTATAATATTCATGAATAAGCTGCCCTGGTAATATGTGCTGATGTCGCCATTGTGGAACTTGGCCACAACCTCTGCTTGTTGCTCTGCCGCTGCGGTTATTCCGTAAAGCGTGCCTTCAAATTCAGCGATTTCGCCAATAGCATATACAGAGGGATCGCTGGTTTGTAAACGCTCATTTACCAATACTCCACGCTTGCAATCCAGCCCGCATTCTCTGGCTAACTCAATATTTGGAGTAGTGCCTATGGCTAATATCACCGCATCACAGTTTATTCTTCTGCCGCTTTTTAACTCAATTCCGGTTAGCTTCGATCGGCCGTAGTAAAGCTGCACTTCGTCATTGTAGTAAATGTCACAACCCTGGTCGACCATTTCTTCGTGTAAAAGTTGACTTCCCAGTGGGTCCAATTGTCGGTTCAGGAATCTGGATACCCGCTGTACAACGGTAATACGTACGCCGATTTCTCGCAGGGAGGCTGCCATTTCCAGACCAAGCAAGCCACCTCCAACTATAACTACATGGGCATTTTTAGGAATGTGTTGTCTAAAATTATCCGCATCGTTTCGGTTACGCATGGTGAAAATCCCAGGTAACGAGGGTGCATTTTTTGGTAAGGTTGCCCTGCTGCCGGTAGCCATCACGAGTACATCGTAAGGCGTTTTTCGACCTGTTACATCTGTTACATATTTTTTCTCTCTATCAATTTTTTCAATGCCTACGCCTCTTAGGTGTTTGATGTTGTATGCCGGTTCTTCTTCGTCTTTCATCTTAACCAGTTGTTCCCATTTTTGGGTGCCACTGATATAGTCGGGAAGCATTACCCGATTGTAAAAAGGAAGATTCTCCTTGCTGAAAATGGTAATCTGATCCTCTTTATTAAGCTCCCTGTATGATCTTACAAATCCATGTGCTCCGGCACCTGCACCAATTACTACGATGCGTTGGAAATCCTTTTTGTACTTTTCTATACTGACGGCACAGTATTTAAAATCGGGTTCTTTTGATATCGGATCTATAATGGTGCTGGTAAGGTTGTTGGCCCGGTTCAGATCGCTACCCAAAATTTTGCCCCAATGCATCGGAAGAAAAACCACCCCTTGTTTTATTGTGGCCGACACCCTTGCCTTTACTTGTACTTCTCCACGTCTGGATCTCACAGTCAGCACCTGATTGTCTGAAATCTCCATTAATGCTGCGTCAATAGGGTGGATTTCCAGATAAGCATGTTTAATGTGCTGTTTCAGTTTACTTACTTTGCCGGTCTTCGACATCGTGTGCCACTGATCGCGCACCCTTCCTGTGGTTAAAATAAAAGGGAAATCTTCATCCGGTAATTCGCTGTTTAGTTCATCAGAAGGATTGTGTATGATGGCCTTCTTAGATGCGGTATGGAAAATATGATTAGTAAATAGCCGTTTTGTCCCGCTTTGTGTTTTTTTGTTGTAAGGCCATTGTACGGTCTTGCAATCGTCAATCTGCTTGTAGTCCAAACCGCTGATGTCGATGCTCGACTTGCGGGTAAGCTTGGTATGTTCTTTATAAATGTCCTCCATGCCTTTGTATGCAAAACCTTTATAGCCCATTTTTGTTGCAAATCGACAGATAATCTCTGCGTCCGGTAAAGCTTCACCAGGAGCATCCGTTACTTTTTGAAGGTGACTGATTCTTCTTTCAGAATTTGTCATGGTGCCTTCCTTTTCGGTCCACGCGGCGGCCGGCAAAATCACATCAGCATAGGCGAGGGTTTCGGCTTTGTCTGTAATTTCCTGAACGACTACAAATTTTGCCTTTTTTAAAGCTTGCTCTGCAAAGCGGGCATTTGGCAAACTGGTTATGGGGTTTGTGCAAAGGATCCATATCGCTTTGAGTCGCCCGTCATTTAAGGCTTCGAACATTTCCGTTGCAGTAAGTCCAGCTTTACCTGAAATGGTCGTTCCACCCCAAAACTGCTGCACTTCTTTGCGGTGTGTTTCATTAAGTAAGTCGCGATGTGCAGGCAATAGGTTTGCCAAACCTCCAACTTCCCGCCCCCCCATAGCATTCGGTTGCCCGGTAAGTGAGAATGGGCCAGAGCCTGGTTTTCCTATTTGGCCAGTAATCAGGTTCAGGTTAATCAGGCTCAGGTTCTTATTTACACCAATGGAACTCTGGTTTAAGCCCATGGTCCACATGGTTAAAAAGCTTTTTGCATTGCCTATATAGCTTGCTGCAAGTTCTATTTCTGCTGCAGTAACTCCACAGATTCCGGCAGACTCTTTTAATGTTCTTTCAAATACTCTGCTCCGATAAGCTTTAAAGCCTTCTGTACGGCGCTCAATAAAATCATGATCGATGTGACCTTTTTCTATAAGTATCCTTCCTATGGCGTGGTTGAGTGTAACGTCGGTCCCTGGATTGATTTGAAGGTGAAGGTCAGCCAGACTACATGAATCCGTTACCCTTGGGTCGGCAATAATTAGTTTAACTTCAGGGTGAGCAGCTTTATAAGCCTCCACACGACGCCAAAGGATTGGGTGGCACCATGCCGGATTGGCTCCTGTAACAAAAAAGCAATCCGCCAACTCGATATCATCATAACAAATGGGTACACTGTCTTCTCCTAAAGACATTTTATAGGCTGTAACGGCACTGCTCATACACAAGCGCGAATTGGTATCTATATTATTGCTGCCAATAAAGCCTTTAATCAGCTTGTTGATTACATAATACTCTTCAGTGAGGCATTGTCCCGATGCATAAAATGCCACTGAATCGGGACCGTATTTGTCGATGAATGTCTTAAACACAGCTGCTGTTCTGTTCAAAGCATCATCCCAGCTTACCCTTTGCAAAGGCATACTTTTGCTGTATCTCATTTGGGGATAGAGCAGTCGGTCGCTTTTGTCGTTAACCGTGTATTGTAGGTTAAGGCCTTTGCTGCAAAGCATGCCATGGTTAACCGGGTGATCCTTATCGCCTTCAACAGCTATGTTTTTGTTCTTATCCAGTGTTATCTTTACGCCACAGCCCACCCCGCAATAGCAGCAGGTACTTGTGTATGTTTTATTTCTGTGCGCTGGCATAAATTGATTCTTAATGTTTGTATTAAGCTTGTTGTAACTCTGGTATGATGGCTTCTGTCTTCTCTGCTTCTTTAACCTGGAATTTGGTGATAAACACAAGTAAACCTATAATCGCTACGCCAATCCCAATGTAATGGAAGGCATCGGCGTAGGTGAGGTGTTCTGATTTGAACAGGAAGCCCACCAGCATTGCGCCAATGTTACCGCCTGCGCCTACAATACCGCTTACCGTTCCAATAGAATTTTTATTGATGAATGGTACGATGCCGTAAGTCCCTCCATTGGCCATTTTCAGGAAGAGTGCAAAGAATAGCATAGCTATTATGGCCATAGTTAGTGAATGTGTGTGTGCGAAAAGGCTAATTCCTACGCCTTCCAACACGAGTAAACCTCCTAGTAGTATTCCTTTTCCCCTAAGCCCGTATGATTTGCCTACTTTATCACTCACATATCCCCCAAGTGCTCTTGCAAAAATGTTCATCCCGCCAAATATGCTGGCCATGGCTCCGGCCATGATCATCGATGCGCCAAACTGATCTGTAAAAAAGGTGGCTGCTACATTGTCTACGGTAATCTCAATGCCAAAACAGGCAGCATAGGCAAGCGCAAGGACCCAGGTACGGTAATCTTTTAGGGCGGTTACAAAAGAACCTTTTTTCGCTGTTTTAACGTTCGACTGTTCCAGGTCTTTAAAGTTTCCTGCAGGGGTGTCTTTAGTGTATTTGTAATAAATGAAAGCCATGATCAGTAGGATTATTCCCGGAACAACCATCGCTAAGCGCCAGGAGTCGGCCTGGTTCACAAATCCTAATCCGGCAAACCCAGCTGCAATAAGCGGCATAATTAAATTGGTAACTCCACCGCCCAGGTTGCCCCAACCTCCGGTTACTGCATTGGCTGTGCCCACCACATTGGGTGCAAACATCATTGAGGTGTGAAACTGAGTGATGACAAATGAGGCGCCAATAATTCCGATAACAAAGCGGAATAATAAAAAGCTTTCATAGCTGTTGCTTAGCCCAATACACATTACAGGAATAGAGCCCACTGCAAGCAGTATGGTGTAGGATAAACGGGGGCCTAAAGTATCGCAGAGTTTTCCAATAATTAAGCGGGCAATAATTGTAGCTGAAACGGAGGCAATGATGATGTTGCCAATTTCACTTTTACTCAAATGCAACTGTTCCCGAATCAGTGGCATTAAGGGGGCAACTCCAAACCAACCAAAGAAGCAGAAAAAGAAGGTCACCCATGTGATATGAAAGGTTCGCATTTGAATGCCCTTGGCTGAAAAGATGTTTAGTTTACTTAGTGGTTTAAAGTCAGCAGTCATGTTGGTTTAGGTTAAGGTTCTAAAATGATTGATTATGGCGCCGTTTTTTGCTTATAATGGTTATTTGAAATAATTGTTAAATGGATAGAAATTGATGATGTCATTTTTATTTAGTTGCGCTGAGACTGCCGGCTGCATGGCGAGCCCATTGGCATTTATGCAAGAAGTAACATCACCTGAGCCATTGAAGGGTAAGAGGTTTAGTCCGCCACAAAGCCCTGTGCTTACAGGGAAAAACTCTGTTAACGGGTGTTTTTTAATTCTGCTTTCCAAAAGTGGAATGGTTTGAAAAGGTCTGCTTTCAAATCCAAAGCACAGGTATAGGTAATGTTCAACAAAAATGGTAAATGTGGTAAGGCAGGAAAGTGGGTTACCAGGTAAGGCGAAAACAATTGTTCCGGAAGGTGTTTTTCCTACCAGTAAGGGTTTGCCTGGACGAATACTTACTTTGTGGAATAGTATTTTGACGCCTAGTTCGCGAAGTGCAGCAGGTACATGATCGGCATCGCCAGCTGAAACAGCTCCGTTGATGATAACCAGATCGGCTTCCAGCGCAGCTGTTAATGTGGTAGTCAGCTTAGCTTTATCGTCACTCACATGTTCGCATAAAACAGGTTGTATTTTCCATTGTTCAAAAAGCGATTTTAAAAGGTACTGGTTGCTGTTGCGAATCTGAAAAGGATGGAGCGTGGCGTTGGGGCTAACGACTTCATCACCAGTGGTCACAATAGCTACTTTTGGTAAGGCGTAGGCCTGCAGGGTGGCTTTACCAACGGTTGTTAATAAACTTATCACCTGAGGTGTACATCTTAGGGCTGAGGAGAGGAGTAATGTTCCTTTTTGAGTGTCTTCCCCTTGTTGCGCAATATTCTGATAACTTTTAATTGCGTTTGCGTGCAAAACAACTTTGTCGCCAAATTCTTCTGCATCTTCTCTTCTGATAATGATACTTGCAGTTTCTGGGGTTGCCGAACCTGTCATTATTTTATAACAGGCACCGGAAACCAAGGGGTGTTTAGCCGGCTGACCAGTAAAGATGGTGTCTATGATGCTATATTTTCTGATGCCTTTTTCCCAGTCACTTTCCATGATGGCATAGCCATCCATTGCAGCTCTGTTAAAAGGTGGATAATCGCGGTCTGCATAAATGTTTTCCGCCAGTATTCTTCCGTTGGCTTCTTCCAGGTTAATGGTTTCCTTTTTAAAAGGAGTGGAGATGTTGGAGATGATTTCAATAGCTTCTTCAAAAGTCTTCATATTAATGCCCTCCTCCCTTCATCATTTTTCGGGCATGGAATATGCCGGGTAATACTGCTTCCAGAGATTCTCTTGCGCCATCCGTGCTGCCTGGAAGGGTAAGGACCAGGGTATTTGATATTGATCCCGCTACCGCGCGGCTCATCATAGCCATAGGCGTGCGCATTTGTCCGAAATTGCGCATGGCTTCGGTAATGCCATCTGCATCGCGCTCCAGTATTTCTGATACTGCAGTTACTGTATTGTCGCGGGGACCTAATCCGGTTCCTCCTGTAGTGAATATAAAATGAACATCTTCGGCTACCCATTTTAACAGTTGTTGCTGGATGAGTTCTTTATCGTCTGCAACGATTTCATAGGCTGCTACTTTTGCGTTTACCTGCTCCAGCATTTGTCTGATCATCACCCCGCTTTTATCTTCTCGTTTCCCCGCGGCGGTTGAGTCGGAGCATACCAAAATGGCGCAAACAGGAGGGGTTGAAAAATATTTTTTGCGGTCGCTTTTGCCACCTGTTTTTTGTAATAGTTTAATGCCTCCGATCTCCAGGGTGGTGTCAACGGGTTTAAGCATATCGTAAATTTCTAAAGCTGCTATAGAAACTGCGGTTAGCATTTCCATTTCAATACCTGTTCTTCCTATAGATTTGGCGTTTCCGCTAATCGTGATTCCTGGTCTTTCTGTGTCATTGATCTCGAAGCTGATGTCCATGCCATCTATAGTTACCGGGTGGCAATGTGGGAGCAGCTGAGGGGTAAGCTTAGCGCCTAAAAATCCGGCGGCTCTGGCTACATCAAACAGATTGCCTTTAGGTAATTCATTATTTCTGATTAAGGCGATGGTTTCTATTGTGCAATAAATCACCGCTACAGCATGTGCTGTTCTTAATGTAATCTGTTTACCGGTGATATCGCGCATGGGTCAGAGTTTTTGAATTTGGTAATTGAGATTTGTTATGTCGTTGAAATTTGTTATTCCATTTTTTAGACTGAATGCATTTTTATAGCCATTTGCCCGTAGCCATTTGGCTGCCTGCAAACTTCTAACTCCGGTTTCACAGTAGAAGTAAAAATGCTGCGTGAAAGCAAATCTGTTTAAATCAAGTAGTTTTAGTTCTGGTAATGGAATGTGCTTGCCGCCTATATTTTGAATTGCTCTTTCTGCTGCAGTTCTCACATCGATCACCTCAATGCCTATCGTCTGTGTCTTTCCTGCAAACTCTTCCGCTGTCAGTTCAATAGTTTTTTGTAAAGTGTTAAACCTGGAAATGCTTTTGTTGGCCGAAAATTTATTCGGGTAATAGGTGGTAAAGGTTGTCTGATTGTTCAACGACTCGAAAGACAGTAGTTTTCCGATTAATACATCCTCCTGTTGCAAGATGATTTTTATAACCTCATTAGCCATCATGGTTCCAATGATATTGGTTGTAATCATGTAAGCGCCAGTGTCTGCGCATGAAGGGATACCTGCTTCCTGGTCAGGTTCTGGGAAAAGACAACGAAGTGTTGCCGATTTTTGATAGTTGAATACTGTTAGGTGTCCGTCACTTTGGAAAATAGCCCCATAAACCAAGGGTTTGTTTTTTATTACACAGGCGTCATTGATTAAATACCTTGCATGAAAATTGTCAGTAGCATCTACGATAATATCATATGGTTCAATCAGTGTTAAAATGTTCTCTTCGTTCACAAAAAAGCAATGTTCATGATAAAGCAGGTAAGGGTTTTTAAGCCTGAGTGAATTGATTGCAATGGTTGTTTTAGACTTTCCGGTATCCGCATAATTAAAAAGCGTTTGCCTCGAAATATTTGAAGTGCTGATGATGTCTCCATCGGCAATGCCGATATTTCCTATTCCGGCAGCAGTCAGCGCTGTAAGACATGGGCAACCTAGTCCTCCTGCACCTATTACAAGAACCTTTGCACTGTTCAGCTTATGCTGACCAGTCATGGCTATAAAGTCTAACTTTAAATGACTCTTGTAATAGTTCTTGTTCATGCTCAAACGATCTTTTTTGTTACAATTTGTGCTTAGTTCTTTAGGCCTATATATACTAGTCCATTCTCTATTTTTACCGGATATGTTTGTATCGCACATTCATCCCCACTGAGGCATTCGCCTGTTGCCAGTGAAAAGGTTTTTTTATGAAAGGGACAGGCTATCTTAGGATCTTCTCCTGAGGACCCGATCATTCCACGACTTAGGGCCATTTGCTGGCGGTGTGGACAAAGATTTTGCGTAGCATACCATTCATTTCGGCGGGTAAAGTAAAACAGTGCAATTTGATCATCTCCACATTTCACACATACTCCACCATTCTCTACCGCATCCTCTACGCGGCAGGCTGCAAACCAGTTTGTTGTTGTTTCTATCATGATTTCTGTCTTTGGGGTTAAGCTAATGTCCAGTCAGCTGCTTTTTTCTGACCGCGCATCTCATCAAATTTTACACTAGGATCTTTTTCTTCTGGTGCATTTACAAAGTGATTAAATCGTTTTCTGATTTCCGGGTCTTCAATGGCTGTTTTCCATTCGCATTGGTAGCTGTCTACCAGCGCCTGCATTTCCAGCTCCCATTGTTCTGCCATGCCCAGGCTATCATTTACAACCACATTTCGTAAGTATTCCATGCCGCCTTCCATCTTGTTCAGCCATGGAGCGGTCCGCGTTAAAGGATCGGCGGTGCGGATGTAAAACATTAAAAAGCGGTCAATGTATTTAATGCAGGTGTCGCTATCCACATCAGCAGCAAGTAATAGGGCATGCTGCGGTTTGCTGCCTCCATTGCCGCATACATATAGGTTCCAACCTTTTTCTGTGGCTATAATTCCAAAATCTTTGCTTTGTGCTTCAGCGCATTCCCGGATGCAGCCACTAACGGCTGATTTTAATTTGTGAGGTGCGCGCAGTCCTCTGTAACGCTCTTCTATTCTGATGGCGTAGCTAACACTATCATGTAAGCCGAATCTGCACCAGGTGCTGCCAACGCAACTTTTTACGGTGCGTAAGGCTTTGCCATAAGCGTGCCCGCTTTCAAAACCAGCAGCTATTAGTTCTTCCCATATTAAGGGAAGGTCACTTAGGTGTGCGCCAAACATATCTATACGTTGTCCGCCGGTTATTTTGGTGTAAAGGCCGTATTTTTCTGCAACCTGACCTATAACAACTAGTTTCTCGGGAGTAATCTCTCCTCCCGGGATACGTGGAACCACAGAGTAGGTGCCTCCTTTTTGTATATTAGCTAAAAAGCGGTCGTTACTGTCCTGGGCGGTATCATTACCTTTTTTAAGAATCATGTCATTCCACAGACTCGCTAGAAGCGATGATACCAATGGTTTGCAAACTTCGCAACCATCTCCTTTGCCCAGATTATCCAGTACTTGCTCGTAACTTTTTAGGTTATGTATTTTTATCAGATCATAAAGTTCCTGTCTGCTTAAATGAAAGTGCTCGCAAACTACATTTCTAACGTATTTGCCATTTTGTTTCATGGTATGCAACATGAGGTCTTTTACCATAGGTATGCATCCGCCACATCCTGTTCCTGCTTTTGTGCATTTCTTCAATGCGTCAACTGATTCGCAACCATCTTCATTCACTGCATTACAGATTGTGCCTTTTGATATGCCTTCACAGCTGCAGATTAGCGCGTCGTCCGGAAGTCCTGCCAGTCCTGCGTTTTCTGTTTGGGAGCTGCCGCCTCTTGAACCTAGAATAAGGTCTTCAGGGTTGGGTGAGAGTAATATTTTGTTATTTACAGTTTGGAGCAACATGTTGTAAGCTTCAGCTTCTCCGATCAATATCCCGCCAAGTAGTTGTTTTCCATCATTGCTGATGTTGATGCGCTTATATATGCCTTTATGACTGTCTTCAAAAATAATAGATCTTGCATCCGGTTCTGTTGTGAAAGGGTCTCCAAAACTTGCCACATCCACACCAATCAATTTTAGCTTAGTGCTCATGTCAAAACCTTTGAAGGTTTTGTTATCGTCACACAGTTTAGCTGCTGCTACCTCGGCCATTTCGTAACCCGGGGCAATTAATCCATAAATGTTATGATCAAAGAGAGCGCACTCGCCTATGGCAAAAACTGCGGGATCACTGGTTTGCATATATTCATTTACAATAATCCCGCCTCTTGTTCCTACTTCAATACCCGAAAGTTTAGCTAATTCATCTCTTGGTCTTATTCCGGCAGAGATAACCAGCATATCTGTTTTTAATTCACTGCCATCATTAAATTTTAATGAGCTTATGCGGTCTGTGCCTTCAATACTGCTTGTCCCTTTATTGGTGTAGATGTTCAGGCCTAATGCTTTAAGTTTGCTTTGCAGCATTCCGCTTCCGGCGCTGTCAATTTGCCTGGGCATTAAACGAGGCGCAAATTCTATTACGTTTGTTTCTTCAAGGTTTAAGTCTATCAAGGCTTTTGCTGCCTCGAGGCCTAGTAATCCCCCTCCTAATACAGCACCTGTTTTAGCATAAGCTGTATAATTTTTGATCAAATTAAGGTCTTCGATTGTTCGATATACAAAAACGCCTTCTTTATCTATGCCAGGGATATCAGGTACAAAAGGAGCAGAGCCTGTAGCAATAATTAAATAATCGTAGGTTACTGTAAGACCTTTTGAAGAGTGTATTGTTTTATTGTCCCTGTCTATTTCTTTTACAGGGTCATTTAGATAAAGTGTTATTCCTTGTTCCGCATACCAGGTTTCTGTAGACAAAGATAAGTCGTCTGCAGATTTTCCGTTGAAGTATTCGCTTAGATGGACTCTATCATATGCCCTTCTTGGCTCTTCTCCGAAAATTATGAGGTCGAAATCGTTTGATTTGCTTATTATTTTTTCACAAAACTTATATCCGACCATTCCATTTCCAATTATGACTATTTTTTTGTGTTTCATGATCTTAGAATTTTATTATTTTGAGTGTAATTGAATTTGCAATATGGATTGTTGATGTTTTGTTTTGTATTTTAATCTAATTTGTTGTTTTTGTGCTTTAAATATTTGTATTTATATGGTTTTGTTGGTTGTATTTTGATTTTTGTATTGTTTCTGTTATTCAAATGTATGTTTTTGTGAGGTTAAAATCAAAATAATATGATATTAATCATTGAATAATTTATTTTTCATCGTATTTTTAATTGTTTATATAATTTTTATCAGTTATTTTGTGGAATATGTCGGAAATATTAGATGATTTTGGGTTATTTGTAATAGGAGGGGGTCCGGGAGATCCAGAATTGATTACTTTAAAAGGATATCGGGTCTTAAAAAGAGCGGAAGTGATACTTTATGATAATTTAATCAACACAAAGCTATTAGAACTGGCTCCGAAGGATTGTAAAATGATATATGTGGGTAAACAACCTTATGGAAACTATACTCCGCAGGAAGTTATTCATGATCTGATAAAAGAATATGCCTTAACACATAAGGTGGTGGTTCGTTTGAAGGGAGGAGATCCTTTTATTTTTGGAAGAGGATACGAAGAAGTTCTTTTTGCTGAAAAACATGGGATACCAGCTCATTATATACCTGGAATCAGCAGCATGCAAGCTGGTGGGTTCAGTGGTATTCCTTTAACACATCGTGGGGTTAGCGAAAGCATGTGGATTATTACCGGTACCAAAAAAGATGGTAGTTTATCTAAAGACCTTAAGTGTGCAATCAACAGTTCTGCAACGGTTGTTATTTATATGGGGATGAAAAAACTGGTAGAAATCGCTGGGATTTATAAGGATGCAGGGCTTGGAGATATGCCGGCAGCAATTATTCAACATGCAACATTGCCAAATCAGAAAAAGGTTGTTTGCAAAGCTGAAGATCTTTCTATAGCTGCTGCAGAGGGTGGACTTACCTATCCTGCAATCATTATTATCGGTAAAGTAGCAGACGCCCGGAGTTTTGAGTCCTGATACATTCACCGACTATTTTTCACAGTTCACCGGGGCTTTGTTTATTTCTGCCTTGTTAATCTTTTAACTGTGTGGCAGACCCTGCATCTTTATGCTATAATTTATAAGCTATGAGCACCGTGGTCTTTAAAACATCAGTACAAAACAGAATCGATATGATCGCTGTAAAACCTGTATTTAATTTGTTGTTTGGTAAGCAAAACTGGTTGTTTTCATTTGAAGACAAGTTGCTTAAAGTAATGTCGTCTGTCCCTTGTACAGACATGGTGAGGGCCATCTTAATGGAAAACGGTGTTTTATGTGAGGAGTTAACCTGAGGTAGAGAAACGGCTTATAAAGAAAAAGGCTCCTTATACCTATGTACAAGGAGCCTTTTTTGATTATTGAATATATTATTTAGCTGTTACGCTACTTGCTGTAGCTGCTTTAAACACATAAAGAATAAAATGTGCAGCTGCAAAAATCAATGAGAAGTAATATAAGCCCATATCCTTGCCATCGGTAATGTGGTGGTGAATGATGGCTACAATAACTAAAAGAACAGTTAATGCCAATCCTATGTAAGAAACTGTTTTAGTGCTTTTCATTAATGTTTCCTGTTTGTTGTCAGAAAGCAGACTGTTTTTCATACCATAGAACAGGTAAACATTTACCCCAATGATCATCCAAACCAATAAACGTACCCAGGTATCTAATGGTAAAAATACCATCATACCTAAACAAACTGCTACACCTAATATTGGAATTAATGGAACCAAAGGCACTTTAAATGCTCTTGGCAAATCAGGCATGCGTTTTCTTAAAATAACCACACCAATACATACCAGGATAAAGGCCAATAAGGTACCTATACTGGTCATCTCGCCAACTACAGTAGCTGGTACAAATGCAGCAAATAAACTTACAAATACCATGAACAATAAATTGCTCTTTGCAGGAGTGCTGTATTTAGGGTGTACTTTTGAGAATACTTTAGGTAATAAACCATCTTTACTCATTGAGAAGAATACCCTTGATTGTCCCAAAAGCATCACCAGGATTACTGAAGCGTAACCACCTAAAATAGCAAGGATAATCAATTTGTTTAACCATGGAAATGCTGGTGTAACTACACCTGCAGCATCCTTAGCCCCCATGTTGTCGATCGCAACAGCAACCGGAGCGATACCATCCTGACCTTTGAAAAGATCGTAGTTGGCAACACCTGTCATTACGTGTGCAAAAAGGATATATAGTATGGTACATATAAACAAGGAAACCAGAATACCAATTGGCATATCTCTCTTAGGATTCTTTGCCTCTTGTGCAGCTGTCGAAACCGCGTCAAAGCCGATATAGGCAAAGAATACAATTCCGGCGGCTCGTATTACACCTCCCCATCCGTGTGTAAACACGCTCTCATGACCAGGCTTGTCGCCAGGGATAAAATATGGAGTATAGTTCTCTGTGTTGATGTATTTCCATCCTAATAATATAAATATGAAAACAATCACCACTTTAATGGCTACAATAAGTCCGTTTATAAAAGCCGATTCGCTCGTTCCTCTGATCAATACAAAGGACATTAAGACAATGATAAATACCGCAGGTAAGTTAAACATCCCTGAAACCACCGTGCCATCTAACAAGGTAGCATGCTCAAAAGGCGACATCGTTACTTGTGGAGGGAGATGAAGGTCGTAATAACCCAAAAACTTGACCAGATACCTGCTCCAGCTAATGGATACTGTTGCAGCTCCCAAAGCATACTCTAACACTAAATCCCAACCAATTACCCAGGCTACAAATTCGCCCATCGTTGCATACGAATAGGTATAGGCACTACCAGCTACCGGGATCATTGATGCAAACTCAGCATAGCATAAGCCAGCAAAAGCACAGCCTATAGCTGCAATAATAAATGATATGGTGATGGCAGGACCAGCGTTGTTGGCTGCTGCAGAACCTGTAATGGAGAAAAGTCCGGCTCCGATGATGGCGCCAATACCTAAAGCAACCAGGTTTACCGGCCCAAGTGTTCTTTTTAGCGTTCCCTCACCGCTCTCTGCAGCTTCCATGGTGAGTAAGTCAATAGACTTTCTAAAATTCATAATTTGTGGTTTAGTTTAATAAGTTAGTTTTTGTAATGGTGATTAATTTGGATAATCTTTTTCAGCTGCACATTAATGCAAAATTCATAATTATCATATGATTGTCAAACCTAAAGAAAATATATCTAAAAATAAAAGGGATTTTTTTTAGAAATCCCTTTTATTTTTTAACAATATTGTTAACTATCGGATGGTAACGGTGGTATCTTTCACACTTTGAATCGTTTCGGTCACTGAAATGACTTTTGTAGGAATACCCGGAGCAGCTATAATCTCGATTTGCTTTAAATATGCTTTAACCTTTGCTTTGTCTGAAGCACTTACGGCAATATATGGTGCAATAACCAGTGAAACGATCGACATCAATTTGATGAGGATGTTCATTGAAGGACCTGAAGTATCTTTAAACGGATCACCAACAGTATCTCCGGTTACGGAAGCCTTATGCGGTTCTGATTTTTTATAATGCATCTCTCCATTGATGGATACACCTTTTTCAAATGATTTCTTGGCGTTATCCCATGCGCCACCGGCGTTCGACTGGAAAATTCCCATCAATACGCCCGAAACAGTAACGCCTGCCAATAAACCACCTAATATCTCGGCTGAGCTTACTAAAGGAAAAACTCCTTTGAACCCAAAGCCAACAATGATCGGAACCAGCAATGCAATAGCGCCTGGCAGCATCATTTCACGGATAGAAGCTTTAGTAGAGATGGCTACACATTTTTCATACTCAGGTTTAGCTTTATATTCCATAATTCCGGGGATTTCGCGGAACTGACGACGAACTTCCTGTACCATGTCCATAGCGGCTTTACCAACTGCTGCAATACATAGGGCCGAGAAAATGAAAGGAATCATGGCGCCTACAAACAGACCCGCTAAAACCGGGGCCTTATAAATGTCAATAGCATCGATACCGGCAACACCTACAAAGGCAGCAAATAGCGCCAATGAAGTTAATGCCGCAGAAGCAATCGCAAATCCTTTACCTGTAGCGGCTGTCGTATTACCAACGGCATCCAGGTTATCGGTGCGTTCACGTACTTCCGGAGGGAGTTGACTCATTTCGGCAATACCACCGGCATTATCAGCAATTGGTCCGAAAGCATCGATAGCCAGTTGCATCGCAGTAGTAGCCATCATACCTGCTGCGGCGATCGCCACTCCGTATAAACCTGCAAAGGCATAAGAGAAAATGATACCACCAGCTAAAACCAGGATAGGGGCAACAGTTGATTTCATGCCCACAGATAAACCACCAATGATGTTGGTGGCATGACCTGTTCCCGATTGCTGGATAATTGAATTAACAGGGCCTTTACCCATAGCCGTATAATACTCAGTAATGATACTCATTAAAGTACCTACCACTAAGCCTACAATGATGGAACAGTATACGTCCAGATTGGTAAAGCTAACGCCACGCAAATGTAAATGCGAGGGCAGCATGGCCATCACCACAAAATAAGAAGCAATGGCGGTAATCAGGATGGATCCCCAGTTGCCTAAGTTCAGGGCTGTCTGCACGTTTGAATCTTCGCCTTTAATGCGAACAAACCAGGTGCCTATGATAGAAAACAGAATTCCTAACCCGCAGATCACCATCGGTAGTAAAACGGGAGAAAAACCATTCAGGTTGTCTACTGCAACTCCATTTAATTTATCCACTACAATTTCTTGTCCCAGTACCATCGTTGCGAGAATGGTGGCTACGTATGAGCCGAACAAATCGGCACCCATACCGGCTACGTCACCTACGTTATCACCCACGTTATCGGCAATTGTAGCAGGATTACGCACATCATCCTCAGGGATGCCTGCTTCAACCTTACCTACTAAATCGGCGCCCACATCGGCTGCTTTGGTATAAATACCACCACCAACACGAGCAAATAAGGCTATTGATTCAGCACCTAGCGAAAAACCAGTCAGCACTTCAATCGCTGTTCTCATTTCTGTACTGTTGGCTTCAACTACATTAAATATCTGAAGGAAAACGATGAATAAACCTCCCAAACCTAAAATGGCCAAGCCGGCAACACCAAGTCCCATCACAGTACCACCGGTAAAAGATACCTTCAGTGCTTGTTTTAAGCTTGTTCTTGCCGCTTGTGTAGTGCGAACGTTTGCCTTGGTTGCGGCTTTCATCCCAATATATCCCGCTGTTGCAGAAAATACGGCTCCAATAATAAAGGCAATAGCAATGATCCAGCTGGAATGCAAGGGTATCCCGTTTATTTCATGTACCGTTCCGGAATAAGCCAATATAGCTGCGGTAAATACCACAAAAATACTTAGCACCTTCCATTCGGCTTTTAAAAAAGCCATGGCACCATCGGCAATATAGCCGGCCAGTTCCTGCATATTCGCATCACCTGCATCTTGTTTGTTTACCCATGCGCTCTTAATAGCCATTACCAGAATACCCACTAAGCCCATTGCTGGGATCATGTAAATTAAATTGTTTTGTAAAAACTCCATACTTTAATTCTTCTCGTTTAGGTTGTTTAATTTTTTCGTTTGGTTTTGCATATTCGTGATCCGCGGTGGTTCTTGATGCGTTTTTTCAAATAGGCTTTACAACAAAAATAGTTGTGTATATGTAATTAACAAATTTTTAATCAATTGATTGCTAACCTTTTTTTAAAATATAATCCATTGCGCATTTTTTTGCATTTGGGGCCACTTTTTATTTTACAGCTGCTTCATTTTAAAAAGAGGAAAATATTTTATTGAATATGAGTTTAATTGCCGTTTGGGGCGTCAAGTGTTCTGATTCCGTGAGTATCTGGTTGATATCAAGTCAAGGTGTCCTTTGACCAGGTTCTTAGTACCAAAGGAGGAAAAAAGGCGGTTCATAGGATGTTTAAAGGAGGTTCGTAGGGCCTGTAGACCTTTGAATAGCCTTTGAGTAACCTATGATGGACCTAAATTTAAAACGCTGTAATAGGAGGAAAGTAGAAGGCGTGGTAAGGTATGCCTTATGCCGTTATCCGACAAAAAATATATTGGTTTTAGCAGACAATACTGATTTTTAAATATCTTAGCGCCTAGGGATGTGCCTCCTGATTTCGATTTGAGAGATAAAAACCCTGGAAAACCAACCAAATTAAACCAAAAAAATGGAGAAAGAAAATCAGGATAGCTCTTTTAAAAGAGAGCTTGGGCTTTTAGATGGTACAATGCTTGTCGTTGGATCAATGATAGGTTCAGGGATATTTATTGTAAGTGCAGATATTACACGAAATGTGGGGAGTGCCGGATGGCTGATAGCCGTATGGGTAATCACCGGGCTGATGACCATGACTGCTGCTATAAGTTATGGAGAATTGAGCGGTATGTATCCAAAGGCTGGCGGTCAGTATGTTTATCTTAAAGAATCTTACAACAAATTGATTGCCTTTTTATATGGCTGGAGTTTTTTTGCGGTGATACAAACAGGTACTATAGCGGCAGTAGGGGTTGCTTTCTCCAAATTTGCAGCTTACCTGATTCCGGCATTGAGTGAAGACAATAAACTGCTTCAGATACAGACAGGGCTTGATAGTTGTAATAGTCCAACCTATTTTTCTGTAAGTTCTGCGCAGATCATGTCTATAGCGATTATAGCATTACTTACCTATTCCAATACCCGTGGTGTAAAAGGCGGAAAATGGATTCAGAATATTTTTACCTCCACCAAATTACTCGCGCTTTTCGGTTTGATTATCGCAGGTTTTGTCATGTTTAAGCCGGAAGTATGGAATGCTAACTGGACCAATACCTGGATGGCAACAAAGGCTGCGTTAGTAGATAGCTGTAACCCTGCTGCAGGATTCAGTGTAACCCCAATTGCCGGAACTGCCTTGTTGGGTGGTATTGCTGCCGCTATGGTAGGTTCTGTTTTTAGTAGTGATGCCTGGAACAACGTGACCTTTATCGCAGGTGAAATGAAAAACCCGAAAAGAAATATAGGGCTTAGTCTGTTCCTGGGGACACTTATTGTGACTATTATCTATGTATGTGCCAACCTGGTCTACCTTGCGGTGTTACCTATGGATGAAATAGCACATGCTACAAAGGATAGGGTGGCCGTAACAGCTTCTACAGTTATTTTTGGCGGTATGGGTACAGCATTGATTGCTGTGATGATCATGATCTCAACCTTTGGCTGTAACAATGGTCTCATACTTGCTGGCTCAAGGGTATATTATACCATGGCGCAAGATGGTTTATTCTTTAAAAGTGCTGGAAAATTAAACAAGCATGGTGTACCGCAATGGGCACTTTGGGCACAATGTCTGGTTGCCGCGATTCTTTGCCTCAGTGGTAAGTATGGCGATCTGCTGGATATGATCTCCTTTGTTGTAGTTATATTTTATGTACTTACTATCGGTGGTATTTTTATTCTCCGGAAAAGATTACCCCACGCTGAGCGTCCGTACAAAGCATTTGGCTATCCGCTGTTGCCGGCCATATATATTGTTCTGGGAATTAGTTTCTGTCTTTTGTTAATCTGGTTCAAACCACAGTTTACCTGGCCGGGACTTATTATCGTGCTTATCGGAATACCGATTTATTATTTAACCCGACCAAAGGAAATAGTTCAGTAGAGCGGAAAACGCTTTAAAACAATTGGAGGTTTATAGTTGGTTGATCATTGGCTTGTGCGTTTGACTTCGTGCTTTTAGGGGCTTTATGTTTACTGATCCAGTCTGTATAATCAGTCGGTTTAATTGGTTCTTTCAATAAACCTCCGGCGTACTGCATCAACACCATCCTGGTCTCAATCACCTGTCTGTATTTTTGCATCAGGTGTTGCAGTTGTTGCTGGATTTTGTTTTTTGGTTTAACCCTTATGTTCTTATTGAGTTGATTGATGAGTTGCAGGTTGAGCTCTTTGCTGAAATAGGTGATGGCCGATTCAATTCTGGCTTGCAATGCCTGTTGATCTTTAAAGCCAGTTTGTTGATGTAATTGTTTTACCTGGGTTTGGAAGCGGTCTGACAAGCCCAACAGATCATTAACTGATTTGTTGAGTTGCGCCAGTAAAGATTTGAATTCAGGAAGTATTGATTTGACAACCTCGGGGTTGGAGGCCATGGTCTCCAATCCGCTATAGATGCGACTGAAGGAGAAGTGATCCAGTACCAATTGAAGGATAAACCTTTCTTGCTCTTGAACCAAAATATTGTCCAACTCTTCTTCTTTCGACGGCTTCATGTAATTAATTACCTCTGTATTCGATCTTAAACTATCGGTACTGATCTTTGATTTTAAGATCAATCCGTTAAGTGTTCTAACACGACTTAAAGCCACATAAACCTGTCCGGCAACAAATGATTTCCCAGCATCAATAATGGCACTGTCGAATGTTAAACCCTGACTTTTATGAATGGTTACTGCCCAGGCTAATTTAATCGGGTATTGCGAAAACTCTCCTACTTGCTGCTGTACAATGGCTTCTTCGGTATCAGTTCTGTATTCGAAGGACTGCCAGGAGGTTTTTTCCAGCAGCAAATCTTCTTCTTGTGGAAAGGAGATATAGATTTCTCCCTCTCTAACAGATTTTACCTTGCCAATTTTTCCATTGTAGAATTTCCGGTTTTCGCCCGTATCGTTCTTGATGAACATGATCTGGGCACCTTCTTTCAGCTTCAGACTTTGCTCGGCCTGTAAACCAAATTCTCTGAACTCGCCACTCACTTCGCCTTCAAAGGTATATTCAGTACCCGAGAGTTCGTCCAACTTTTCCTTGTTGATGGTATTGGCTTCGGCATTGTGCGAAGTGATGATAATGGGACTTACCTCATCCGGATTATTGTATTCCGAATTGTATCTTTTATTTAATAGGGCCAGACCGGTTTCGTTGATCTGGTTGTTTCTGATATCATTTAATATATTGATGAACTCCGGTTCAGTTTGACGGAACACGGTTGTCAGCTCTATTTGCAAAACTGGATTTCTGCGGATGACCAGGGCATCAAAAAAATAAGGAGAAGGGTACGCTTTACTTAAAAAGGCCCAGTCTTCTCTTTTTGTTACCGGAGGTAATTGGTACAGATCGCCGATAAGCAGTAATTGTACACCACCAAACGGGGCATTGTTTTTTCTTACGCTACGTAATATGGCATCGATCACATCCAATAAATCGGAGCGTACCATTGATACCTCATCAATTACCAGTAGCGCCAGTTCATTAAAAAGACTTATCTTTTCTCTGCTATAGCTTAAATCGGAAACCATCGATTGAATGGATAGTATTCCTGATTGCAGGTTTTCCAGACTAATGTCGCCTGGAAAGAAGGAGCCTGGAGGCAATTGGAAAAATGAGTTGATGGTAGTGCCCTTGGCATTCATCGCTGCAACTCCTGTTGGCGCAATAATGGCCATCTTTTTCGAGCTGGTTTCTTTGATCCGTTTAAGTAGCGTTGTTTTCCCTGTACCGGCTTTTCCGGTCAGGAAAATATTCCTGTTCGTATACTCAATGAAAGAAAGGACCTTGTCGAAAATTGAATTGGAAGAACCGCCATTACTCATGCAGCAAATTTAATTGAATTTTTTGCTGTTGTGCCTATTGTTGAAATGTTTGTAATTGTGGATTTAATTCGTTTGTAGCAAGTGGTTATCTGACAGTTGTTTACTCGGAAAAGTCGATTATTGTAACAATAAATAACATATTGCTCATAAAAATAACTTTGTATCCGCCACCAAGATGTTAATAAATTCAGGAAAATTAATTAGATTTGCTAAAAATAGTAGTATTACTGATATTTAGCCGATGACTGTAACTGTACTTGCGATTATAGAACCAGATGTTAAGCCTGCACCACCGCTGGCAAAAGTGATGAACGAAAGACTTGTACGTTTTGCAAAAGAACTACAGGATACACACCTTAAGGGACTGGAAACTGTTGAGCCCTTATTTGACGATGTAGTGATTTACATCGGTTACAATAGTAAATATAGCGTTCGCTGGCAGATTGTTAACGATGTGCCTGCAAGTATTGAGACCGAAGTAGCTGATCAATGTGCGAAACTTGGTTATATCAAATGGAAAACAATGGCATTTGGTGTGATCAATAAATCTTAAAACTCCTTCCCGAAGATGAAAAATCTTTGTTACTCAGGGACAATATTCATGCAAACAGTTGGAAGCAGGTGATGATTTTTAATATACTTGCCAACAAATTTATAAACATGAAAAAAACTATTCTGGCAATGGCCATTACCATTGGATTATTTGCAGCATCCTGCAACAGCACAGCAAAAACTGAAGAAACCCATACACACGAAGATGGAACTGTTCATGGAGCACATGATCACGTAGCTGATTCTACTCAAAAAACACCAGCAGATTCAGTTGCTATTGATACTGCGCATTCACACGAAGGACATTCGCATTAATCGTTAGTTTAATGGTTGGTTCGGTTATGTCCGGATCAACCATTAAAAAGATACCCTTTAATTTTTTGTAGAAGTGCCTTGAATATTGCATAACTGTAAAAATAAATAACCACCAAATGGAAATAATTATTTAAGATTGCAGAAGCGTTAACTAATTAACTTGGGGGCAATAAATGGTATACAGCAATCTTTCTGAAAAGGAATTGGTCGCTTCGTTGAAGGATGGTTCTAAGTCGGCTTTTGAAACGCTGTATAATCAATACAAAAAACGACTTGCGGGTAACTTGTTTAAGTTATTGAAATGCGAGGACCTGACCCTGGAAATTCTGCAGGATCTCTTTTTAAAGATATGGGATACCAGGGCCCAGATTGATCCTGAAAAATCTTTCAAATCCTATTTATTTAAAATTGCCGAGAACATGGCGATGGATTATTACCGTCGGGCTGCCCGCGATAGGGGGATGCGTGATAAAATGATTCTGGCAAGTACTGAAATATATACGCATATAGAAGAGCAACTGTTCAAAAAGGAAAATGCAGAACTACTACATGAGGCAATTGATCTAATGCCGCCCCAGCGTAAGCGAATATATACGCTATGTAAACTGGAAGGCAAGTCGTACAAAGAAATAGAACAAATTCTTGGGATCAATGCTAAAACCATTAATAGCCACTTATTTCAGGCAAATAAGTTTTTAAAGCAACATTTTATGTCTGAATCCGGGAAAGGCTGGATGCTACTCGTCGGAATGATCTTAAAGGGGATTTAATCAGCAGACAGTTGAAATAATTTTAGTTTTTTTTAATGTTGACTAAGTACTTTTTCAAACCCAGGCGTATTAGCTATTAAAAGACAGAAATTGAACAATTCGCAAGACATAAAAGCACTTTATCAAAGGTATCTGGATAATGACTATACGGCAGAAGAGCTTGATGAGTTGCTGGAGTGCTTTTATAATTCAGCAGGCAATCATGAGTTGAGTAGTGTTATTCAGCGTGAACTGGAAGTTGAGGATGATGCTCGTCAATCACATCCTGTGGTTCAGTCATTGCTTAGCCGCTTGGATCATGATTTAATGGCAGCCTTAAATGAACGTGATAAAGCTGTAAAAACAACCCGATTATGGTATCGTATCGCTGTGGCAGCTACAATAGGTGTCATTTTAGGATTTTCCATGTTCTTTTATATAAATAAGCAAGGTGATAAAGATGGTAGTCATGTTATGGCTGATATAGATATTGCTCCTGGTAAAAATATGGCTACGCTTGTCTTGCCAAATGGCAAGACGATTAGCTTAAGTGATGCTAAAACGGGGATAGTTATAGATGCAGGTAAATTAACTTATAATGATGGATCTGTTGTTTCTGCAAAATCCATCAGGGCTAAGAAAGGAGGAGCTGTGTTGCCAGCAGAAAACCTTACTGTTAGTACCCCACGGGGCGGCCAATACGATGTAGTTTTGCCTGATGGTACTAAGGTTTGGCTTAATGCCGCGTCGTTATTAAAGTTCCCTTCAAATTTTGCACAGTTAAAGGATCGGAGAGTTGAGTTGATTGGCGAAGCTTATTTTGAAGTAACTAAAAATAAGAATAAGCCTTTCATCGTGAAAAGTATGGGACAGGAAGTTCAAGTGCTTGGAACACATTTTAATGTTAATTCTTATCCCGATGAAGCCAGTATCAAAACTACTTTAATTGAAGGCAGTGTAAGGGTGTCTGGAAGTAATAAACAAGTTGTACTCGAGCCTAACCAGCAGGCAGTACTCAGTGATGGTATACAAGTGCGAAGTATAGATGTAGATAATGAAATAGCCTGGAAAAATGGCGATTTTGTTTTTGATCGCGACGGTCTGGAATCTATTATGCGCAAAATATCGAGATGGTATGATGTAGAGGTGTTTTATATGGAGAAACCTGACAAGGAAATGCATTTTGGAGGAATAGTATCCAGAGCAAAAAACATATCGGCAGTATTAAAGATTATGCAGTCGACAGGCCAGGTGAGCTTTAAAGTGCAAGGCCGTAAAATAACTGTAATACAAAATTAACCTTACTATTAACCTAAAAACCAAACAAACCGAAAATGAAAGAGAAAAGCTCCCCCTAATTCAGACCACTATGCTATAAAAAACAAAGTCAAGGATGCGGTAACACCCTTGACAGCGTTCGGGCAATGCGTCAAAAGATGCGACTAAACACAATTTATAATCACTAACCCAAACTATTCAAATGTATGAATTTTTACAAATTTGTATGTAGTCTTTCTGGCTACATCATTAAATGCCTATTGGTTATGGATTTTATTCCTAGCCAGGTCAGGCAAATAAATAGGAGAAAACTGCTCATGCGAGTTAATTTGACTGTATTAATCTTAGTCACCACCTTTTTGCAGGTTTCTTTTGGTGCAAGAGGGCAACTGATAACCTTAAATGAAAGAAATACGCCACTTGAAAAGGTATTTAAAGAGATCAGAAAACAAACAGGATATGATTTTTTTTACGATGCCGACCTGATTAAAGCAAAGAAACCCATCAGTATCAGTATTAGTAAGGGTGACCTTAAGGATGTTCTGGATCGATGTTTTGCCAATCAGTCCTTGATTTATACCCTGGAGGAAAAAACAGTTATCGTTAAAAAGGCTAGTTTATTGATGACAGGTTTGTTGAATGCCAGAAAGCCAATTGATGTAAAAGGTAAAGTCCTGGATGAAAAGGGAAAGCCTTTAGTGAATGCTACTGTAAAAGTTAAAAACAGTAGTAAAACTACTAAGACAAATAATCTGGGAGAGTTTGAGTTTAAAAACCTGGATGATAAGGATGTTTTGGTCATTTCATATCTCGGGTATAAAACAAAGGAAGTTCAGGCAAGCCAACGCAGTCCTTTTAATATTGTTATGGAAGCACAGTCGTCTGAATTGGAGGCGGTAAATGTGGTTTCTACAGGTATTATTGATAGAAATCTAAATACCTTTACCGGTGCAGCTAATCGTATTTCCAAAGAAGAACTGCAGCGTGTGAGTCATAAGAACATTGTTCAGAGTTTGAAAGTCCTGGAGCCATCCTTAATGATCTTTGACAATTTGAATTTGGGTTCAGATCCAAATGCAATGCCTCAAATGACACTTCGCGGTAATTCATCATTCCCACAAGATGCATCAACCGATTTGAAAGGTGATTATGTTAATAACCCGAATCAGCCGCTCTTTATTTTAGATGGTTTTGAAGTGAGTCTGACAAAAGTTGTCGATTTGGACATGAATCGCATTGAAAGTGTCACTATCCTCAAAGATGCCTCGGCCAAAGCTATTTATGGCGCAAAAGCCGCTAATGGAGTCGTTGTCATTGAAACCAAGAAAACCACAGCGAATAAGGTCTTGATCAGTTACAATGGAAGTTTAGATGCGGAATTACCAGATCTGAGCAGTTATAACCTGACTAATTCCGCAGAAAAACTGGAAGCAGAACGGATTTATGGTATGTATTCTCAAATCAGTCCATACGCTCCCAATTATGCCACCCAATTGACATTAGACCAGCAATACAACCAGCGTCTTAAGGCCGTGCTTTCGGGTGTCAATACCGATTGGATGTCATTGCCACTACGCAATGCCATTGGCCAGAAACATGGAGTATCCATGGAATTTGGGGATCGAGATTTGAAATTAATTACTGATTTCTCGTACAATAATGTGGCTGGTGTTATGAAGGGCTCCAATAGAAGTGTGATAGCGACTTCAGCGATGATGTCTTATCGATTTAAAGGGTTCTTATTCCGCAATATCATTAGCTATACTGATGGAACCAGCAATGATTCGCCGTATGGAACTTTCGCCGATTATTCCAAAATGAATCCTTACTGGACGCCTTATGATGAATTTGGAAATTTAAAGAAAAATGCAGAAACAGGGCTTGTGCCTTATGTAGGAAGTACTGCTACCAGCACAATATCTTTCGCAAATCCTTTGTACAATTCTACATTAAACACAAAGTTATCCAAAAAATACACGGAATTTACCAATAATCTCTATGCCGAAGCTATGTTGATGACCGGATTAAAAATGCTCTTGCGTGGAAGCTTTACCAATACAAAGAACCATGCAGATGAATTTTATCCTGCTAATCACCTGAAGTTTGATAGTTATAAGGATGACGACTTTTTTAGGAAAGGTTCCTACAAGAAGAATGAGGGTACACAAATGCGCTATTCGGGCGATATCAATATTAATTATAACAAACCATTTGGAGAAAAACATTTACTATTTGTTAATATGGGCGCTAGCATTAGCGAACGTACATTTGAAGAAGTCATTTACAATACCGAGGGATTCCCTAATGATCGGATGAATGATATTCTATTTGCGAAGCAATACAGCGAATTCCAAAACAGACCAACAGGAACAGAAGGAACTACCCGCGACCTGGGGATATTATCCATTGCG
Organism: Pedobacter nyackensis; assembly: GCF_900176505.1. Taxonomy (GTDB): domain Bacteria; phylum Bacteroidota; class Bacteroidia; order Sphingobacteriales; family Sphingobacteriaceae; genus Pedobacter; species Pedobacter nyackensis. The sequence continues at coordinate 136,363 of NZ_FWYB01000011.1, forward strand.
AGTTATTCCTATGATAACAGGTTCTTTGCGGATGCCTCTTTTCGTGGTTCGGCCTCTTCGCAATTTGGCGCCAATAAACGCTGGGGTGCTTTCTGGAGTACCGGTGTGGGCTGGAACATTCACAATGAAAGATGGATGAGGGATCTTAATGCTTTTGAAAGATTAAAGGTCAGAGCTTCAGTTGGATCTACGGGTTCGCAAAACTTCAGTTCTTACCAATCCATCTCTACCTACAATTATTTTATGGACAAAGTGTACCAGGGTTTCCTGGGATCTTACCTCAAGGGCTTGGCCAATCCAGATTTGAAATGGCAACAAAAAATGGATTACAACATCGGATTGGATTTTTCTTTCCTGCGTAAAATAACGGGTAGGTTTGATTACTATAGATCTATTACCGAAAATACCTTATTGGATTTTACACTCCCGCCTTCGACAGGATTCTCGAGTATAAAAGAAAACCTGGGTAAGATTAGGAATACGGGTATGGAATTGATGTTGACTTACAATGTTTATTCTGATCCTAAAAATCGCTCTTACTTCTCGGTGACAGGGTCGGCAATCAAAAATAAGAACGTAATTGTATCCATATCTGATGCGCTGAAAACTTATAACGAAGCACAGGATAAAATAGCGGGAGATAGATTCAACAATAGACCGGTTACCAAATACTATGATGGTGTCTCTATGGATGCGATTTGGGCGGTTCGTTCTTTGGGTATAGATCCAGCCAATGGTCAGGAAATCTTCTTAAACAGAAATAACGAGAAGGTTTATGCTTATTCTCCTGCTGATCAGGTTGTTGTTGGAGATAAGATGCCTAAGGTATCTGGTTCGTTTGGTCTGAATGGAGAATATAAAGGAATTGGGCTTTCGGCTTATTTTAGATTCCTTTATGGTGGACAGATGTACAACCAAACCTTGATTGATCGTGTGGAAAATGTGGATATGAGTTACAATGTGGACAAACGTGTACTCAATGGAACCTGGCATCAACCGGGTGATATCAAGCCTTTTAAAGCATTGGGGTCTGTGGAAATTCAACAACCGGACGGCACATGGTTAAGGCAATTTGTCCGCACTCAAGCGTCGGATCGGTTTGTGATGAATAAGAATGAAATATCTCTTGCTTCTTTGAGTTTATCTTATGATTTCTACCGTTGGAAATACCTGAAAGTAATGAGGGTTGAGCGTTTGCGTTGTGCCCTTTACACCAATGATGTATTTACGGCCTCAACCATACCCACGGAACGTGGATTGAGTTATCCATTTGCGCGAAAATTTTCATTTAGCTTATCTGCCACATTTTAAAACCTAAAGAAATGAAAAAAATTATATTACCTGTTTTAGTCATTTTGAGCCTGAGTTCCTGCAAAAAATGGCTCTCCGTTTCGCCCAAATCGGAAATAGCCTCCGCTGATCTTTTTAAATCCGAACAGGGCTTTAAGGACGCGTTAATGGGAGCGTATCTATTGATGACCGATAAAGGTGCTTATGGATTTGAAAGTACCATAGGTTTTGTAGATGTGTTGGCTCAACAGTATCCAACTACAGCTGCGGGACATCCCTATGCAAATATCTCTACCTACCAATTTCTTAATGGCTCGTTCATGAGCATGAAGGACAACATATGGTCAAAAAGCTACTCCGTAATTGCTAATTTGAACAATATCATCAACACCATCGATGGCTATAAAGATAAGATGCATCCCACTAATTACGCCATGATTAAGGGCGAGGCTCTGGGGTTAAGGGCTTTTATACATCTGGATCTCTATAGACTTTTTGGTTATGGTAATTTGAAAAATGCGCCGCAAGGCTTAGATGTAATTGGACTCCCTTATGTAAATACATATTCTAAGCAGATTACACCGCCGACTACGGGTAGAGATTATTTAGGTCAGGTAGAAAAAGACCTTGCAGCATCCGAAGCGCTACTATCTAAGTACGATGCGGTCTCGGAAAAGTTCGATCCAGATGTTGAGGTTCCAAACCAGGATCAATTCTACAGCAACAGAAGAATGCGTTTTAATTATTATGCAGTTAAAGCCACCCAAGCCCGCTTGTACCTATGGAGAGGAGACTATGAGAAGGCCAGAGATGCAGCGGAAATTGTAACTACCAACGGTCGGACTACACTCGTGACTTTTCATAATGGCAATATCAATAACCCGAATGCAGTAAGCAAGGATTATACCTTTAGTACCGAGCATATTTTTGCTTTGAATGTGCAGAATATGTTCGAGTATATTAAACCCTATATTACTCAATATGGCCCAGATGGATTAAATGTAAACAGCAGGAGGCTGGCGCAAGTAGGTAGTATTGCCAATACCTTGTTTGAAATCAATACCAAGGGAGGAATGTCCCTTTCGGATTATCGATATAAAGAGCTATACAACAAGGTCTCATCAACGGAATATTTATTATTGAAATTCACCTTTGTGACCGCTTCAACTTTCAAAGATCGAATGCCTTTGATCAAACTACCGGAAATGTATTACATTTTAGCAGAATGTTACAATGAATTGGGGAATAGCCCTTTGGCAGTAGAACAACTGAACACGGTACGCACCAATAGAGGGATTGCTACGACCTACAAGCTTAGTGAAAGTTTAAATCAAGCACAGGTACAAGCCGAAATTCAACTGGAATACCGTAAGGAATTTATCAGCGAAGGCCAACTCTTCTATTTCTTTAAACGAAGAGGCAATACGACTATTCCAGGCACCAATAAGGTGATGAACAATAGCGTATATGTACTACCACTTCCACAACGCGAAATCGAAATAGGCAACTAATAGTGTAAAACTCTAATACAAATATTATGAAACCAAATAAAGCATTTTTTAGTCTTTCCTTCTTGGTTCTGCTACTTTTGGCCGCCTGCCAGAAAGAAGAGTTGGAAATCTATAAGGACGAATCTCCATCTCTATACGGACTCTCTGGCTATTCCTATTCTTTTATTGAGGATCTGACGGCGCAATCGAAGACCATCTACCTTACCGTCAGATTATCTGGTGAACTGAAGGGTTATGATCGCAGCTTCAAAGTAGAGCCTGTCTTCGATAACACTACGACCGCCAAACCCGAATGGTTTGAAATCAAAGAAGGTGTATTACCCAAGAATAGCACCGAAGGACGTGTTGCTATTGTGTTGAAACGTAACATGACCGTAGATACTTCCCTGGTTGACCTGAATTTGCAATTACTGCCATCGAAAGAGCTTGGAACGATGCTTGGCACCAGGTCCAAAGTAACCTGGACAGCAAAAATCATACAACCTGTCAATTGGAACCAATGGTTGCGCTATTACCTTGGTGTGCCATTCTCTACAGGTTGGTACAAATTTGTGATGCAGGTTACTGGAAGAACTTCCTTCCCTTACAACCCTAGCTTGTCGGGTGCTGACCCTGTAACCTGGTGGATGGGCGCAGGGGAAATACAAGCCTTGGGATTAAAAGTAAAGGAAGCACTTATCAAATATAATTTAGAACACCCCAACGACCCTTTTGTTCACGATGATGGCCCAAGCAAGGGACTTCCAGTTACCTTATAACTAAAACTAAAGAAAATGAGACATATAATTTATATATTATTTTGTATCGCTGTGTTAATGGGCTCCTGTATGAAGGACAAATCAACCTTGAATCTGCATGAGGTCTCCAACATTGGCATTGATACCGCAGGTCTACCCGTACGATATACTGTATTCCAAAAGGGGATACTAAGTGTAAAGCCTACCGTGACCATCAAAAATGGCAACCAAGAACATCTGATCTACAAATGGACGATGAATGCCTATCAAGGCTATGAACGTGTGGTAGGTGCCGAAGCGCAACTAAATGCTGAAATCACTGAAGTGCCATCAGCAACCCCCTACAAGTTGATATTTACGGCAACGGATTCCAGCAATAATATCAAAGCCTTTTTTACCTGGGATATCACGGTTATTTCCCCATTTGGTCAAGGTCTTATTGTAGCAGATACCCGCGATGAACAGAATAGCGATGTCAATCTGATTATGGCGTTTAACTTTACCACATCCATACCCAAAGACAGTGCAAATACAAATATCATGCGTAATGCTTATAGTACCGCCAATGGTGAAAAAATAAGCGGCATTGTCAAACAGCTTAGTTACCACAAGTATAATTCTTATAAGGATGTTACTTTCATGACGGATAAATCCTTTATTCGTATTGACCCCAACACCTATCAGAAAAAAGATGTAGACGCTAAGCTTTTTGTGATTTCACCAGATAAGATCCAGCCCGATGATATCTCAACAGCTCACTATATGAACCAACATCAGTATATCCTCAATGATGGAAAAGGCTTTGGTAGATACGGGGACAATCGACAATTTGTCTACTCGTTCCTGGCCTCAGATAGTAAAGGTTATAAAGCCAATAAGATTTTGGGCTTACAGAATCCAGGGGTTGTACAATCAGGCGGAGTCGTATACGATGAATTGAATAATCGTTTCCTTTTATTGCCAAGGATGACTTCTAATGCGGATCCACTTAGAAATTTCCCTGCGACAGATATGGGCAATACAGCGACCAAATTCGACCCGAATAATATGGGTAACAAGACCTGTTTGCACCTATTTGAAGGCTACGATTCACGAATTGTTTCTATAATGAAGGAACGGGATCAAGACAAATATTATGCTTACCAACTTAAACTAGTGAATCCATTTTCGGGAATTATGGGTGTAGCAGCCAATGACATCAGTCAAAATCCGGATATTAACAAAGCGAAATACTTTACCTCTTCCAACATGGAGCAGGTCTTATTCTATGCGACGGAGGACAAGGTTTATGCAATGATCACTGAAATTGGGTCGCCCTCTACAACCAACTTGCGCTATACAGTAAAACCAGGAGAGAAGATCACTGGTATGAATATTTATTTTGGCGCAGGGGTTTATGACGGAGGAGCAGGACGTATGTATTTGCCTAGTACAAGTGCCCCTACTGATTGGTCTAAACGTGTAACATTCAGTGCTGCCCAACGATTGGTGATTCTCAGTACGTATAATGAAAGTACCAAGGAAGGAAAGATCATAACCATTCCAATTGAAACATTAGGTGTAGGCGGGCTAGTGACTAACCCCGATTATATCCGTACCTACGATGGGTTCGGAAGAATTACCGCATTTGGTATTCAGATTTAATATCATTTTCAGGCTTTGGAGGTCATGATGCCTCCAAAGCCTGAAAATAACGAGAGGGAAAGAGGCCGGATTTTTAACGCTCACAAATAGCAATGAATATTGCTCATGATAGCTTCATTACCATTAAAAAACAAAATTATATTCAAATGAAAAATTTTAAAAAACTGATCGTTGCTTGCATCTTCCTTTTAGGGATAGCATGCGCCCCTGTAATTACTTATGCACAGGGCATCACATTTCTACATAACCTTGATGAGGCTTTGGCAAAGGCAAAGGCTGAAAACAAAATGATTTTTGTGGATTTCTACACCTCATGGTGTGGTCCCTGCAAGGTCATGTCGGCCGATATATTTCCACAAAAATCTGTAGGCGACTTTTATAATAATAAATTTATTAATGTCAAGATCCAATGTGATGATTCTGGCTATGGTGTTGAGTTAGGCAAAAAATATAAAGTAAATGCTTATCCTACCTTGATGTACCTGGATGCAAATGGTATCACGGCACACTCTGTAGCGGGTGGTTTGGATGTGGCAGCCTTTGTCGAGTTAGGTAAAACAGCTTTGGATCCTAATAAAAATCAGCTAGTCTTAGTCAAAGAATGGGATGCCGGTAACAGAGACCAAGCTTTTATGGATAAGTACTTCCAGATGTTGATCAGGTCTTACCGTGGTGACAAGGCGCAACACGACTTTGAAAAATACTTTCAGTCTCTTCCAAAGGATAAAAAAGCTTCCAAAGATACCTATGGTCTGATGAAGATTCTTAACGTAGGTCCTTTCTCAACTCCTTTTGACTATATGGAGAAAAATATAAAGGATTATTACAAGGTCATAGGAAAGGCAAAGATCGATAGTACTATTGCGACCTCTTACCTTTGGTATTTTAAGGGTTTACACACTGGAGGGCTCATCAATAATAATCTGACCGAGTTTGATGCCAAAATGAAGTTGTTCAAAGACAAGAATTACCCTTTTTACGATGAGTATGCTGAGTTTTACGCCATTTTTGACTCAAAGGATGATAAAGGGAAAAGTGACATCAATCTCTATATGAAGAGAGGTACGGATTTCTTAAATAAGTATGGCAAAAAGAATGATGCTTATACCGTATCGTTGACTAGTATGCTAGGCAATTGGACTGGAGGAAGAGATTTGGGTAAGGCTGGCATCAAGTGGATGGAAGATCTGCTGGAAAGGAATCGAAATCCTCGTTATTTAGAAACTTATTTCTATATTCTGTGGAGAAATTACAATGTAGAAAAGGCGCTTGAAATAGGTAATGAAATTCGTGAGAATGCAGTTAAAAGCGGAAAATCGACTAAAACAATTGACAGCCAGATTGAAATGGTTAAAGGTATCAGAGAAAAAGAAAAGGCTAGATTAGAGAGAAAAAGTAAAGCCTAAAATAAAGATAAAATGATGAAGAAAGTAATATTAACAGCAGTATTGTCTTTGCCACTTTTTGTTTGGGCTCAAAACGATACATTTAGTATTGAAGGAAAAGTATCAAAGCCTAAAAAAGGAGCAAAAGCATATTTAGTATATATGCCTGGCGAAATAGGGAAAATAGATTCTTGTGAAGTGAAAAATGGAGCGTTTTCATTTTCCGGTAAAGTATCGAGACCTACACATGCCATATTGAAACTTAGTCATAGCGAACGTGGGCTTGGAAAGAATCCTGATTATTACATCATTTATGTAGAAAATGGTGCCACTGTGGTTTCTGTAAAGGATTCTATTAAGTATGCTTCTATTTCTGGAGCTAAAATAAGTGTAGATTATGACCGGTACAGCAAGCTTATAGCGCCTCAGAAGCTGGCACTTGAAAATCTGGATAAAGAATGGGCTGCGGGAACTGAGGCAGAGAAAAAAGATGGAAGTTTGGCTAAACGATTAAGATCAAAGGCTCAGCCATTTAATGAAGAAAAGCAAAGAATTCAAAGGGAGTATATTCTAAAGAACCCGGATTCGTATTTTAGTTTTTCAGCCTTGAAAGATGTAAGTGGTTCACCTCTTGATGTGGAAAAAGCAGAGCAATTGTTTAGCACTTTATCTGCTTCAAATAAAAGTAGTGCCGCCGGACAATCTTTTGCGAAACAAATCGCATTGGCTAAGAAGACATCAAAAGGTGCTATTGCACCAGATTTTGCACAGACCGATGTAAATGGTAAAGATGTAAAGCTTTCTGATTTCAAAGGAAAATATGTTCTTTTAGATTTTTGGGCTAGCTGGTGTGGCCCCTGCCGCGCAGAAAACCCAAATGTTGTAGCCACTTTTCATAAGTTTAAAGATAAAAACTTTACAGTTTTAGGTGTTTCATTAGATAACCCTGGAAAAAGAGAGGATTGGTTGAAAGCTATTGAGAAGGATAAATTGGAATGGACACAATTGAGTGATTTGCAGGGATGGAAAAATGCTGTCGCTGGTCTTTATGGTGTTAGGTCAATACCGCAAAATTATTTGATCGGTCCTGATGGCAAGATCATAGCCAGTAATTTACGCGGTAATGATTTAGCAGCTAAGCTTGAGGAGGTGTTGAAATAGGGAATTAAATTTCATGAGCACTATTTGTGTAAATAGTTCGTTTTAAATGGGCGTTCTTTTTTAGATGTGAAACTTATTTTTTTATCATTACGAACACAAAGACACAAAACAAATGAAATTTTCAAGAACCAGTTTATTATTGGCGGCTATTGGGCTGCTAGCTATTTCGGCGCAATCATGTAAGACAAAGAAAGCAATTGTTAAACCTGCAGCACCTGTTGAAGCACCTGCACCGCCAGTAGAAGAGAAGAAACCTGAACCAGTTCCTGAGCCTAAGCCAGAACCTGCGCCGGTTGCGGAAAAGCCAGATTATAATTTTAGCAATGTTCAGTTTGAGTTTAACTCGGGCGTATTGAAAACAGCTTCATTTGAAATCCTGGACAAAGTAGCTCGTGAGATGAAGAAAGACCCATCTGTGAAATTCATTTTAAACGGTCATTCTTCATTAGAAGGATCTGCTGCGCACAATATGTCTTTATCTGTGGATAGAGCAAATTCTGTTAAGTTGTACCTGGTGAACGCAGGAGTAAGCTCTGGTAATTTATCTATTAAAGGATATGGTGCTACCAAGCCTGTGGCATCAAATGATACCGAAGAAGGTAAGGCTTTAAATCGAAGAGTTGAATTTGAACGAAACTAATAAAGTTTTTAAAGGGCTGTCTTTGTAAAAAGGCAGCCTTTTTAATGATAAGCTTATACCTTTGTGCTTTCTAAATGATTCCTATAAATTATGCCTTTTAAATATCTGCTTCTTTCCATTTGCGTTTTTTTATGTACTGTTGCGACTGCACAGGAAATAGACTGTGGAAAAGTACTGGATACAGAGCCTTATTTTGTTAAGCATAAAACTTCTGAAAAGGATAGTCTGCTGAAACGCGATATCGCCATCCTTAAGCATTGTGGTAATTTCGAAAGTATAGATAGTGTTTTTCTTAAGGGATCAATGCTTGGGACACTACTGCTTGATCAGGTGAGAATTGGGAAACCCGCTACTTATCGTACGCTTATTGATTATTTTAATGATTATAAAAAAACGATTGCCTATAAGGATTTTGTGAAAGGCTTGTTGCTGTATAGAGAACTGGCGCAAAAGAAAATCAATATGGCCAATTGGGATACCGATAAAGAGCTGTTTGTAAGAATGGGATTTACTGCGGTAGATCTGGATGACTTTAAAAGCTTTTTAACTAACCTGGCTGGGCAAGACTTAACCTATAGGGCTGCGCTAACTAAATACATGAGCGAAATTGAAGCCATGAGGATAGATAAATAGGTTTTTGACAGTTTCATTTCAAAAATAACCAGGCGATTAGTATGCTGTAAGATATTCCAGAGTCTTTAAATTGTTTGTGAAGGGTTTTAAGGGCCTCAACCAAATGATTGTTTACCGTGCTCTTAGAAATATTCAAGGTTTCAGCAATCTGTTCGTGGGTAAGACCTTCGTAACGACTTAATTTAAAAATTAATTGCTGCCGGGCTGGTAATTTTGATACACTTTGTTCTGTAAAAGCTTCCAGGTCAGCTAATAAAATAGCCTCCTCAGTGTCGTTATGCGCCTGGTTAAGGTCAATCCAAAGCTTCTCCCTTGCTGCACCTGCAGTAGCCGCATTGCGGAGCACATTTAATGTTAATCTTCGTGCAATAGTATAAAGGTAGGGACCTAAGGGGTACCTGATGTCAAGTGTAAGTCGATTGGTCCATAAAAGAATCAATGTCTCCTGTACAACCTCTTCACTTAACTCTCGGTTTTTTAAAAACCGCCAGGCGAAACTATACAGTTTTGCTTTGTAAATGTCAAACACCCGGGCAAAGGCAGATTCATCGCTCTTCAGTAAATCTGCAATTAGCTGACTTTCATCATGTGTTTTTACATTCATTTTTGCATTTATTTGTAATCTGAAAAAATAATTACTATTCGACTAGTTATATAAGGGGGCTGCCGTGTATTACCTATAGATTTCGCGTAAATATCAGGATTAATAAAACAAAATGAACAAAAGACGACTGCAAAATTTATTGATTGCTTACTCCAGTAATAAGATTTCTATACAGGAATACAATGAGCTGATGGATTTAGTCGTTTTGTCAAATCATGATGAAGAATTATATACTTTTATGCAAAAAATATGGGATAGTCGTCCCACTGGACAGCCTTTTTCTGATTTACAATCAGCCATGTTGTACCAGCGTATTATAGGAGATAGCCGCTTTGATCAGCAGCCCATTCAAAAGAAAAAGGTCGCTATTAAACTATGGCCACGTATTGCGGCAGCCGCGTTGATACTGATCACCTTGTCGGTGGGCCTCTTTTTTTATTTAGACGATAATTCTATTGGTTTAGGTTTAAGTGATTTTGCAACGCACGATGTTAAACCTGGTGGTAATAATGCAGTATTAACCCTGGCCAATGGACAAAAAATTGAATTGACAGCAGCTGCTGCAGGAAAAATTGCAGAGCAATCAGGATTGTCTATTCAGAAAACAGCGGATGGACAAATTGTTTATGAAGTTTCACATGTTAAGACCAAGGGAAAAGAAGAAGTTGGCTATAACACCATAGAAACACCAAAGGGTGGGCAATATCAGGTTAATTTACCCGATGGGACAAAGGTATGGCTTAATGCTAGTTCGTCTCTTAAGTTTCCAACTGAATTTACAGGAAGCGATAATCGAGTTGTGGAGTTGAGAGGCGAAGGGTATTTTGAAGTGGCAAAGGTACATGGCGCAGCTAATGGACGTAGGGCTAAGGAAAGAATGCCTTTTTTGGTAAGGACCAATGACCAGGAAGTTGAAGTTTTGGGTACTCATTTTAACATTAGTAGTTATGCGGATGATGCGGAGACCAGGACAACATTGGTAGAAGGAGCTGTAAAGGTGAAGAGAATAAGTATTGGGGCAAACGACGATGTCATTAAAACTGGAATTATATTAAAACCGGGGCAGCAAGCGTTGTTAAAGGCGGCTCAATTAAATGTTAAAAATGTTGACACAGATGCCGAGGTAGCCTGGAAAAATGGTTATTTTATATTTAAGGATGAGGAGATGCGCAGTATTATGCGTAAGATAGCGCGTTGGTATGACGTGGAAGTCGTTTTTTCGAAAGATTTTCACAATCGATCCTTTGAAGGGTCTATATCACGCTTTAAAAATGTGTCAGAAGTCTTAAGAAAATTTGAATTAACAGGAGATATTCATTTTAAAATAGAAGAAAGGAGAATTATCGTTATGCCATAGATTTTTACGTATAACTGGGTAATTATAAAAAACCAGGAGTGATTCGAGCCACTCCCGGTAGAATATAGGGTTACCCTTCAAATTGCTGTTAACAACCATATCAACTAACCCATTAAACCAAAAGTATGAAAATTTACCTACAATTTTTGCAGGTTTATAATGCCTGTTTATGGCAAAAAATACCAATGCCTTCTAAAAGAACCATCATGCGGATTAACCTAACTTGCATCGTTCTCCTAACAAGTTTACTTCAGGTCAGCGCAACAAGTTTTGCGCAGAAAATAAATTTGTCTAAAAATAACATCACCCTACAGCAGCTATTTAAAGAAATTAAAAGCCAGAGTGGCTATGATTTTCTATACGAACCAAACGAATTGAAGGCTGCAACACGAGTCAATATAAATGCAACTAATACAGACCTTAAAGTGTTGTTGGATATCGTATTTGCCAATCAGCCTTTAACTTATGCCATCGACCAGAATACCATTGTGGTGAGAAGGAAGCAGGTTAGTATTTTAGATAGGGTAATCCATCTTTTTAAAGCTATAACCGTAAAGGGCGTAGTGGTAAGCGAAGACGGAGGCCCATTACCCGGTGCGACCATTAAAGTTAAAAATGGGACGAAGACCGTAATTACCAATAGCAACGGTGAGTTTGAACTGGCAGGAGTGGAGGAGACTACCATTCTGACAGTATCATTTATCGGTTATAAAACAAAGGAAGTAACTGTTGGTAGTGGGAAGTTTTTAAAAATACAGATGGAGCCAGAATTATCCAGCCTGGAGCAGGTTATGGTTACTGGATATCAGAAAATATCAAAGGAACGTGCTACTGGCTCGTTTAGCCAGGTAAACAGGGAGACCCTGGATCGCCGTCCGGTATCCAACTTGTCGACCGCGTTACAGGGGACAGTTGCCGGAATGCAAGCTAAAGAAAATGCAGATGGCAGTGTGGACTTCCTCATTCGTGGTAATACTAGTTTATATGCAGATAGAAAACCTTTAGTTGTAGTGGATGGTTTTCCTGTTTCAAACAGTGATTTTTCAGATATCAACCCTAATGACGTTGAATCTGTAACGGTATTGAAAGATGCCGCTGCTGCTTCTATCTGGGGTGCTCGTGCTGCAAATGGTGTAGTCGTTGTGGTAACAAAGAGAGCGAAAGGAAATCAAAAGCTAACAATTGATGCAAATGTATTTTCAAGAATATCAAACAGGGTAGATCTTGATCAGGCATTTACGCAGGCAAATTCAAGCGATCATGTTGCCTATGAACGTAAAGCATTTGAGAACAATTGGGTTTTGAGTCCGTACGCAGGCTCTTTCGGTGATATTACCAAATCGCTTACTTTGGCCCAGGAATTACTGTATGCAAACAGAGGAGGCACAGTAAGTGCTGCAGATATGAATGCTGGTCTTGATCGTTTAAGCAAAATCAGCAACAGGTCGCAAGTCCAGGATTTATTGATGCGTAAAGCAATCCTAAATCAATATAATGTAAACCTGCAGTCGGGCACTGAGCGTTCTAAAACATATGTGTCTTTAATGTATGAGAATAACAAGGGCGCATTTATCAAAAATGGTTATGATCGAATCAACCTGAACTTTAATAACGATTTTAAAATCTCCAAGAGACTTAATTTTAACATTGCTGCCAATCTTCAGTATAAAGATCAGGAAAGTAGTGGAGCTACTATTGCTGAAATTCAGGACCTCTCTCCCTATGAACTTTTGTTAAATGCTGACGGCAGCTATGGGACGAACCTAAATATATATAACCGTGAACAATTGGCACTTATCCCAACAGACAAGTTTACCTATTCGGATTGGTCATATAATCTGTTGCGTGAAGTTGACGGACGATCGTTAAAAACTGAGAACTTAAGTATGCGAATCCAGACAGGGCTTAACTTGAAAATAGTTAATGGGCTGACTTTTGATACCAAGCTTCAGTACGAAAGAGCAAGGACGGACTACAAGGATTATTTTGATGAGAATACTTTCTTTGTTAGGGGATTGATAAACAGGATGACCGAGTATAATAATGCTACTAAAACCGTAGGAAAGGTTTATATCCCAAAAGGGGGGATATTAAAAGGACGTGAGTTTACCGCTTCTAATGGTACCAAATACGATGTCAATAATCTCGATCTGGAGAGCTACTTATTCAGGAACCAATTCAACTTCGATAAGAACATAGGATCGAAACATAGTATTTCTGTAATTGCAGGTATGGAAATGGCGCAGTATACTACAAATCAACGTGCTAATCCTTATGTTTATGGCTATTACTCTGATAAATTGCAGGCTACCGCTCCTCCATATGGTTATGGTAGCTCTATTGATCAATTTAAAAATTTTCAGGGTACCAATGCTACGATCCCAGGTGGAAACACTGTGTTTGACTGGGGCCGGACCAAGTACGTTTCTTTCTATAGCAATGCGTCTTACACCTACGACAATAAATATACCCTAACGGGAAGTGTAAGAAGTGATGCCTCTAACTTCATTACTGATGATCCTAAAATGCGCTGGTCGCCATTGTGGTCTGTAGGTGCGAAGTGGAACATGAAGAACGAAAATTTCATGGATCATATTGGTGCAGTAGATCGTTTAGATCTTCGTTTAACTTATGGTAAAAACGGAAACGTAGATGGAAGTACTTCTACAAAAGCACTTTTGAATATTGGTTCTAGTTTGAACGCGAGTACAGGTACCATAACAGGTAGAGTTGCCGATAATGGGAATCCTTTTTTACAGTGGGAAAAAACTACAAGTACAAACTTTGGTGTTGACTTCGCCTTGTTAAATAACAAGTTGTTCGGGTCGGTTGATCTTTATAACAAGCAAGGAGAGGGAATTATTGGTACAGTAGCTTTGGCGGCTGCAACGGGTACCACCAGCCAAAAGTTTAACAATGCGGGGATCACCAACAGGGGTGTTGAAATTTTATTGGGTACAAATGTAGATATACCTAATACGCCAATTAATTATACCACATCATTTAATTACGCATACAACTACAATAATATCAGTAGTTTGTATAACCCTTCGCTGTATGTGTTTCAGATGATAGAAGGGGCTTTTGTTGAAGGGAAACCTGTAAATGCGGTTTACTCATTCACTTATATGGGAATGAAAGACGGTGTGCCTCAGGTTGCCGGTCCAAATGGTACTTTACAGTCGTTTAATGATGTATCTCTATACAACAGGGGATTAGGCTTGCCTTTCCTAAATTATGAAGGTACTGCAACACCTCCGCATACATTGGGTTGGGTAAATAACATCAGGGTGCACAACTTTAACCTTACCGCAGTATTTGTAGGTAAAATGGGTGGTGTGTATCGTAATCCTGGTTTCAGCTATGCAACTACCGTAGGTGGCGGTAAATCTTTTGTAAGTAAATACATTAGTGATGTCCTTGCTGGTAATCCTGATGTTCCTGGCTTTGCAAATCCTAATGAAACAAAAACTTACCTGTGGGATCGTTACGCCCCGGCATTAAGTAGCTTTGTAGAAAGTTCTTCTTACATAGAATGTAAAGAGCTTACATTGGAATATAGATTGTCTAAAAAGCTAGCAAAAGCCATACAGGTAAATAATGTAAAAGTGTTTGCGCAAACCCGTGACCTGGGAATGGTATGGCATGCGAACAGTAAAGGGTATAACCCAGACTGGTTGCCTGGTACAAACAGACCTGTGCAAACTTATACTTTCGGTGTAAACCTTCAATTTTAATACCTAAACATTATGAAATTACAACAATCGTTAATGATAATTATGGGTTTAATCCTATTTGCGGGGTGTAAAAAATACCTTTCAGAAGAACCCAAAAAGCAAGCCAGTATCAAGACAGTAGATCAGTTAGAGGCCTTGGTAGACAATGCAACTGATTTCTCTAATATAGCTTCTCAGACCGCTGCTTACAGCACAGATGATACAGAAATTCCAAAAGCGCTATATCAAAACAATTCAACTGCTTTTACTATTGATAATCTACAATATTATGTGAATAGTGTTGATGGCGTGGTTGCTGCAGCTACTGATGCCCTATGGTCAGGAGAGTTTAAAAAGATCTTTACTGCAAATCTTATTCTCGAAAATATAGATCAGGTAACCGGCGATGATGTACGCAGACAACGTGTAAAAGCAGATGCTTATTTTATAAGAGCTTATTCTTATTGGGTGCTCGCCAACTACTACTGTGCGCCGTATAGTGCTGCAAATCTAAATGCTTTAGGATTACCTTTAAAGAAGACTGTGAATTATACAGAATCTTTAAAAAGAGCAACCTTACAGGAAACTTACGATTTTATCCTGAGTGACATTGCTGAGGCTCAAAAAGTAACCAATGATGACGTTGAGTCACTTCGTCCGTGGAGAGTAAGTAAGAAAGCTATTGCAGCATTTTTGAGCCGTGTTTACTTATTTAGAGGAGAGTATGATCAGAGTTTGGCTCAAGCGGAAATCGCGCTGACCACTGCAACGGCTAAGCTGGTAGATTATAATACACTGGTGCCGGGAATTCCTGTATCATATGCTAACCCCGCAGCTACATTAAAATATGTTGAGCAGAATGACTGGGCAGCCTCCAAGTTTTTGTATTGGTCTGAATTCTATTATACACGTTATGCTTACACAGGCGCCCAATGGTTTGTTCCAAGTAATGGGTTGTTAGCCTTGTATGATACTCAAAACGATTTACGTTACAAGAGTTTCATGATTCCTAACGGGGGAAGAAGGTTTTCTGTAGTTACTCCAAGTGCATTCAGGTATACAGTATTTAATGATGGAAGGTACATACCGGAAGGACCTAGTTTTGGAGAAGTTTTGTTAAACAAAGCAGAAGTACTGGCTCGTAAAGGAGATGCTTCGGGGGCAATGAATACGGTGAATATACTCAGACAAAAGCGAATGAGTACTTATACTGCTTTAACAGCTATAGATAAAGATGATGCCATTAAAAAGGTTTTAGAGGAAAGAAGGAGGGAAATGCCTTTTGCGCTGCGTTGGTACGACATTCGTCGCTTTAGTGTAAATGATTATCCTGCTGATAATGTTACGGTAGTCCGTGATTTCTTTGAGGTAAATCTTACCGGTGTAAATATGAATGCGCCTAAAACGTATACCCTAAGTGCAAATCGTTTGCTCGTACCTATTAATGGTGTAGAAATGGATGCCAGTAAAGGTCAAATCGCACAAAACCCTTATTAAATATTTTTCCTTACCTAAGCATAACCCTGATAGCATGAAAAGATTAATTAAAATTGCATTAATATGCAGTCTTGCCATACCAACCCTGAGCATTGCTCAAGGTAAAAAAGCTGAAACGGTTGCAGATAAAGCAACACTTTCGACCTTAGTTAAAGCTGTTGAAGCTGCTCCTGATAGTTTAACTGCTCATGATGCATATATTAAAGCAGCAGGTGTAAACAACCCCGCGGTAGTTGCGCAGTACGACAAGTGGATGAAGAAATTCCCTAAGTCGGCCATAGTACCTTATGCTTTAGCTAAAGCATATTTGAATCATGAAAGCCCTAAAGCAAAGCCTTATCTGCTAAAAGTTGTTGCCATTGATACTAATTTTACAGAAGCCTGGGGTGGTTTATGGACAGATGCACAACGCTGGGGCGATTTCAAAGGCGGGGATGAGTATTTAAAGAAAGCAACAGAGAGTGATCCTCAAAATGCTTCCTATGCATTTTATTATTCGAGTAGTTTCCGCGACAAAGACCCAAAAACATATCATGATTTAACAATGGGTGTTGCTAAACGTTTTCCTGAGAGTGATCGTGGTGCCCAGGCCTTATATTGGTATGCTACGCGTTCAAAAGATATTGCCGATAAGATGAAATATTATGAGTTGTTGCGTACCAGCTATTCACCAGCCAAATTTAACTGGTCGGCAAGTGGTATGACTTCTTATTTTGATTTATTGTTGGCTGAAGATTCAAAAAAGGCTTTAGAGCTGGCACAGGATATGGCTAAAATTGAAAAGCAGGAAAAGGATTGGACCAACCTTAAATTACAAGCGCAACGTGTTAATGATGCGAAAGCTTTAATGAAAGAAAAGAAATCCGCAGAGGCCCTGGCATTGTTGGCTCAGGTGAAACTGCCAAGATATTATAGTTTTAATAAAGAAATACTGGTTTTAAAAGCCGAAGCCTATGCACTGGCAGGTAATACCAATGCCGCTTATGATAGTTTAATTGTTTCTTTTGCGAAACAACCTGGCGTTAAACTGAAATTAGTTATTAATGGTTATGGTGTCAAATTGGGCAAAAATGAAGGTCAGGTAAATACCGACATTTTGAAATATATTAACAGTAATGCGCAGACGGCAACACCGTTTACATTAAAAAACTACCTGATGCCTGGTCAGACTTCATTGTCTGATTACAAAGGGAAAGTTGTGTTGCTGACCTATTGGTTCCCCGGTTGTGGACCATGCAGAGGTGAATTCCCTCACTTCGAAAATGTTGTCCGTAAGTTTAAAGGAAAAGATTTTAGCTATGTAGGGATCAATATCGTGTCTGACCAAAATGAATATGTTGTGCCCTTTATGAAAGGAAGTGGCTATAGCTTCACGCCTTTGGAAGATATTGAAGGCAGACAAAAAGGTAATCTTGACAATAGGGGTGCTGCTCCGGCAAATTTCATCATAGACAAAGAGGGTCGCGTTGTATTTTCAAATTTCAGAACAGATGGTGATAATGAAGATGAACTCGAATTGATGATTAATTTAATGCTACAACGTAAAGGATCAATTGTGAAATGAACCCGACATCAAAGGTCCACCTGACAACTGAAGGAAAAAAATAAATAGATGAAATTAAACATGAAGATAATTAAAAGAGTTGCCTTGATATATTGCCTCAGCCTGTTTACGCTGGCAAGTGCATTCGGACAACAGAAGGAAGGTTGGATAACCGTGAAAGGCCAATTAAAGGGTTTTAGTAATCAGGTCGAAATTGAAGATTTATCTGAGTTCCAGTATCTGCTTCCTCCATCTGCTGAAAGGATGGTGATACCAGATGCGGAAGGGAAATTTAGTGTAAAATTTAAAGCTGCCGCTCCTAATTATTATCGCTTAGGCAGAAATGCACTTTATCTTACACCTGGTGATAATCTGGAGGTATTTATAGATAAGGGCAATCCAAAGCTGGCTACGTTTAAAGGACAAGGTTCAGCGGCAAATACTTATATGATGAATACACCTTTTCCAAAAGGAGGTTCTTTCATTGAAGGTGGTAAGTATGTGAAGGAAATACCTGAGGCTACTGTGGCTGCGGTTGAAGAACGAGCTGCTTTGCGTACCAGAGAGCTGGCTGCTGTTAAAAATGTAACTAAGGAATTTAGGCGTTTGGAAACAGCGCGTATCAAGGCTGATTTGATTAATAGTATCAACAATGGTGAGAATTATGGTACTTATATGTTTAAATTAAAAGGTGATGCCGCTAAAACTTATACTGAAAATTACTTGAAGGCAGTTTCGTTAAAAGTTGCAACATACAGCAAAGGTTTTACCGATGCTTCTTTGATGAAGATGGTGGTATACCGTGATATTGCAGATGATGTGATAAAGCAAGGGGGTGACCCGGCTGATATCCAAAAGATCAAAGATTGGTATACTGCCAATACTTTGGTTAGAGAAATGCAAAAAGTAAGTGACAAGCAACAACTGATAACCTTTAAAGAAAAAATAGCTGCGTTAAAAACAGAGAGTTATAAAGTGGCTGCAAGTAAAATGTTGCAGCATTTGATGTCTTTCGGAAAAGGCGATACGGCTGTTGACTTTACAACAGTTGATTTGGCAGGAAATCAGGTTAGTTTAAGTAGCTTAAATGGTAAAGTTATCTATGTGGATATCTGGGCAACCTGGTGTGGCCCGTGTATGCAGGAGATGCCGCATTTTGAGAAACTTAAATTGCAATATAAAGATAACCCGAATGTGGTTTTTGTATCCTTATCTATAGACGATAGCGAAAAACCATGGAAGCAAAGTGTGGAGAGTCGTAAAGCCGATGGATACCAATGGTTAATCAACAGAGCTAAACTGCAGGCTTATAATATTGTAGGTATTCCTAGAAGCTTACTGATCGATAAGGACTTTAAAATGGTAGATATGGATGCGCCAATGCCTTCTGAAGCAGCAGCGGTTACTGCCATAAATACCTTGCTAAAGTAATTTTATGATTCATTCTGTTGTCCTTTTGTTGGGAGGGCAACAGAATAAATTAAAAAGCCGTACTTTTGCAGAAAACATAAAGCAATTGGGAACTCTGTTAGATTTAGGCATAAAGGGATATAATAATTACGGTACGCACCTTAAACAAAAATACAAGGGGCAGCGTGTATTTAAAGTAATTGTTGATGGAGGTTTTACCTGTCCTAACCGTGATGGTAGTAAAGGTTATGGTGGTTGCACGTACTGTAACGTCGACTCTTTTACACCTGAGCTTTCACGTAAACTTCCTACCATCCGCGAGCAACTGGAGCAAGGGATGGAAAGAGGTAAAGGCTTTTATAAAGCAGATAAGTTTATTGTTTATTTTCAACCCAATACCAATACTTATGCACCAGTACATTATTTAAAGATGATGTATGATGAAGCACTTTCTATAAATACCGAAGATGTTGTTGGTTTTTCAGTGGGTACCAGACCGGATTGTATTGATGCCGAAAAGGTGGCGCTACTTGAAAGTTATACGGATCGTTTTGATGTGGATTTGGAAATGGGGATGGAGTCGATATATGACGAAACCTTAAATCAGATCAATAGAGGTTGTAGCCATGGTGAGTTTGTTGAAGCCGTTAAATTGCTTGAAAACTCAAAACTTGATCTTTGTGTGCATACTATTTTTGGTTTCCCATGGGAAACAGAGGAAATGATGTTGGGCTATATTCATGAGATCAATAGATTCCCTCAGATTAAATTCGTGAAATTCCATCACCTTCACATCGTTGAGGGTTCTATAATGGGTGCTAAATATAAAAAACAGCCGTTTAAGCTGTTCTCGCTCGAAGAATACACTGATTTGTTGTGCAAATTGATTCCTTTACTTAGGCCTGATGTTGTTATACAACGATTATTTGGGATATCGGATTGGGATTTACTGATTGCTCCAAACTGGGGACTGAATAAATCGGCTATTCAAACTTATATTGACAAGGAAATAGAACGTAGAGGTGTAGTGCAGGGATCGGAATATCTGCCTAAATAGGTTAAATTAGGAAACCATCTAAACACGTATAATGAAAAAAATGATTAACCGGAGCCTAAAGATAACTTTAGTGCTCTTTTTTTGTGCGCTTTCTACTTTTGGGCAGCAAGCAAAACCTACTTATGCAATTATACCTCGGCCTGTAAAGCTAATCCCTGCTTCTGGCACTTTTCAGTGGAGTAATTCAACGAAGATAATTCTAGCAGAAAATGCGCAGCGCTTGGCGCCCGCTTTAAATGAATTAAGGGCTATTTCTGCGAATCTCAAAAAAGAGAAGGGGCCGGTAAATGTGGTGACCCTAAATCTTGATGCTTCTATAGAAAATGAAGGATATACGCTGTCTGTAGATAGGAATGCGATTGTGATTAATGCGGCTTCTGTACAAGGAGCTTTTTGGGCTGTAGCTACTTTAAAGCAAATGATGGGAGCCAAGATATTTCAAGCTAAACAGGTTATGCGTAAAACACTGTTCAGTTCAATCGTTATTCCTTGTGTGAAAATTGAGGATGCCCCTCGCTTTGCATGGAGAGGAATACACCTCGATGTCTCGCGTCACTTTTTTGATTTGCGTTATCTGCGTAGGATGATCGACAGGATGGCTTATTATAAATTCAATAAATTCCATTTACACTTAACAGATGATCAGGGCTGGAGAATAGAGATTAAGAAATATCCTGAGCTAACAGAAAAGGGTGCCTGGAGAAATATGAATGATCAGGATGCAGAATGTATTGCCCGGTCTAAGACAAACCCTGATTACGCTATACCCGAAAAGCATTTTAAAGTAATAGATGGTAAAAGAATGTATGGCGGTTTCTATACGCAGGATGAGATGCGGGGCCTGATTGCCTATGCATACTCAAAAGGAATAGAAATTATACCGGAAATTGATATGCCTGGTCATATGATGGCGGCAACGAACCTGATGCCATGGCTAACCTCTCATGGTAAAGGTGGACAAGCCAAAGATTTCTCTGAGCCTTTGTGTCCATGTAAAGAGACTACGTTTGAGTTCGCAGAAAATGTCTTTACAGAGATTGCTGCGTTGTTTCCGAGTAAATATATTCACCTTGGCGCTGATGAGGTTGAAAAAAGTAGCTGGAAAAATGTGCCGGAGTGTGAAGCTTTGATGCGTAAGGAAGGATTGAAAAGCGTAGATGAGTTACAAAGTTATTTTGTGCGCAGGATGGAGAAGTTTTTCAATACGAAGGGTAAGAAGCTAATTGGCTGGGATGAAATTCTTGATGGAGGTGTTTCCTCAACAGCTACGATGATGTACTGGAGGACATGGGTGCCTTCTGCACCCAAACACGCGGCAGAAAAAGGTAATGATGTGATCATGACACCTGGTGAGTTTTGTTATTTTGATGCTCAGCAGGATGGAGGGTCGCTGAAAAAAGTGTATTCCTTTGATCCCTATCAGTTCAACCTCACAGAAAAAGAGAAGAAATTTATAATAGGTATTCAGGGGAATATATGGACTGAATACATTCCTTCTGAAAGAAGGTTAGAGTATATGGTGTTCCCAAGGATGTTGGCGATGGCTGAAGTAGCCTGGTATAAAGGTGGAGAAGATTGGACTGGCTTTGAGCAGCGCGTGCATAAGCATTTTCCTTTGCTGGATGCCATGGGCGTAAACTATCGCCTTCCTGATCTGGATGGTTTTATTACACAGAGTGTATTTGTTGATAAAGGTATATTACATATCAATAAACCATTAGCGGGTTTAACCATTAGATATACAACTGACGGTACATTGCCAACGATGCAATCAAAGATATTTACTGAAGATCTGACAGTAACCAGGCCTGTGGAGTTTAAGGTAGCCGCATTCAGGTCGAATGGAAATAGAGGTGATGTCTATACCATTAATTACGAACAGCAAAATTACCTGAAGCCGGTGGAATTATTTACTGCTCAGAAGGGCTTAAATTTCTCGTACTATCCTAAATTTTATAAAACGGTAAATGCAATTCAGGAAACCGATCTGGCAAAGCAAAATATTAGTGCTGTAATTGAGATTCCTGTGGAAAAAACTGCTGACAGTTTTGCTACCCGTCATAAGGGGTATTTTTATGCAGCGGAAACTGGTATTTATTCCTTTGCCCTTCGCTCTGACGATGGAAGTGTATTAAAACTGGGTAATCGGTTGCTGATCGATAATGACGGCTTGCATCCTGCCGTTGAAAAAACAGCACAGATAGCGCTTGAGAAAGGTTATCATCCTTTTGAACTGCTATTTATAGAAGGTGGTGGCGGTTATACGCTAAACCTGCAGTATAAAGCGCCATCTGGTCAGCTTAAAGATGTGGATTCGACACTCTTCTTTCATTAAGCAGATTTTATCCGGAGTTCATCTCCTGATCTCCGGATAACACTAAAAATACGTAGCAGCTCGTTGGCTACGATATCTTATTGGCTTATTCTTGCGGCCATTATTTCTCCATATCCAATGGGAGAACAGAAAAACTATAATTTCATGCTTCTTAAATATACGAAAAGTTATTCGGAGGATTTTTATTTCCTTTTGTTTTGTTTTTTATGATTTCTCTTAGCATCGATTGCTTGTTTTTGAATTTTTTTCTGTTTTTATGTGATTTTTATTTTTTTATCAAAAAATAACTATGTTTTGAGTCTGAATATTTGATTTATTCAAAATATTTAGAGTTTTATTCTAATTGTTTCATTGTTTTTGGTGATTTGTGATGAAAATTATAACGTTTTCGTTGATTTTACTAGTGTGTTTTTGTGTTTTGTTATAATTAATGCCTAGATTTAAATAAAAATCAAACAAACTAATAATTATAACAAGTAAAATCTAAAATCATGGCAAAAGTTTTGTTTAAACAGTGGGGGCCGTTCGCAGTTTTATTAATAATTGCAGTTCTAGCTCTATTTATTCCCTTGCTTCCTAATTTTGATGAGGGAAAATACAGTGCACCAGATATCGCATTTGTATTAATAGCTTCAGCATTGGTGTTTTTAATGACTCCGGGGCTTGCGTTTTTCTATGGCGGTATGGTTCATCGCAAGAATGTACTCTCTACCATGATTAAAAGTGTAGTAGCTGCGGGAGTAATCTCTGTACTATGGGTGGTAGTTAGTTTTAGTTTGGCCTTTGGTGACTCCATTGGAGGTTTCATTGGCAGCCCTATGACCTACTTCTTTTTTCAGGGTGTAAATTCAAGCCCTTCATGGAGTTTGGCTGCTACTATTCCACTTTCTTTATTCGCTGTGTTTCAATTGATGTTCGCCATTATTACCCCTGGGTTAGTGGTAGGCGCTGTAGCTGAGCGTATTCGTTTCACTTCATATATCTTATTTATAGTATTGTTCTCGTTGTTCGTATACTCACCATTGGCACACTGGACATGGCATCCTGATGGCATTCTGTTTCAGATGGGCGTGCTTGACTTTGCTGGTGGTACAGTAGTTCATATTTCTGCGGGTATGGCTGCTTTAGCCGGAGCCTTAGTGTTGAAACGTAGAAAATCACATGTTGAGCATCGTGAAGTACCTCCTGCTAACATCCCGTATGTATTAATTGGTACAGGATTGCTTTGGTTTGGATGGTTTGGCTTTAATGCCGGATCTGCATTGGGTGCAAATAGCTTAGCGGTATCAGCTTTTATCACAACTAACATTGCTGCAGGCGCGGCAGGTTTGTCATGGATGTTCTTTGATGTTTCAAGAGGCAAAAAACCATCGGTTTTGGGTTTCTGTATCGGTGCTGTTGTAGGATTGGTAGCGATTACACCGGGAGCGGGTTTTGTAAGTATTCCTTCCAGCATATTTATCGGAGTGATTGCAGCGGTTATCTCAAACCTTGCGGTATCATGGAAACAAAAAACAAGTCTTGACGATACTTTAGATGTATTCCCTTGTCACGGTGTTGGTGGTATAGTAGGTATGTTATTGACAGGTGTATTTGCTACCAAGACTGTAAATGGTGCTGGTGTTGATGGCTTGCTGTACGGTAATCCAGCATTCTTCCTTACTCAGTTAAAAGGTGTGGTGATTGTGGTCATCTTCAGCTTTGTCATGTCGTTTGTCATCTTTAAACTGATCAATCTGGTACAGCCAATTCGTGTAACTTCTGAAGAAGAAGAAGAAGGACTAGATGCGAGTCAGCATAATGAAAAATATACTCAAGGTACTTTGATCGTTTCTTCAACAGGTGAGGAGCTTGAGAATGCCATTTAGTTAAGCCTATACAACCAACCGAAATTTCAACCTAAAACCAAACCGATTATGAAATTTAGATCTCTATTAACTTTAATTACATTGACAATTGCTTCTGCGGCCAGTGCCCAGGAGACTGTAGAAGCGCCTTTGCAAATTTCAGGATCAGTGGATACTTATTTTAAGTATGATTTTGCAAAGACGCCAAATATCAAGACATACTTTGCTTCAGAGCAGAATTCAGTCTCAATAGGTATGATTGATTTGACTTTAAAGAAAAGCACAGGTAAGGCATCATTTGTTGGAGAGCTGTCTTTTGGACCACGTGGACAGGCTCAATCAATTGTGCCAAGTGAAGACGGGGAGTCATTTCACATCCAGAACCTATACGTGAATTATGCTTTTACAGACAAGTTTACCATGACTGCGGGTTATATGGGGACCTTTATTGGGTATGAAGTGATTTCGCCTGTGGCTAACTTCAACTATTCTACCTCGTATCTTTTCGGCGCAGGGCCATTTCAGAACGCAGGTATTAAGGGAGCTTATGCTTTTTCTGATAAGGTTAGCTTGATGGTAGGTTTGTTTAATGATTGGAATGTTTATCAGGATTTTAATGGGGTGTCGCATGTGGGTGCTCAATTGATGGTAGCACCAGTAAAAGGATTGACAGCTTATTTGAATGCCTTAAGTGGTTTTTCTGATGGTGCTGATGGCGTTGGGACTATTGTTGATTTGACTGCTGCTTATCAGGTTACAGATAAGTTTAAATTAGGAATAAACGCTGCTGATTATTCGGTTTCGAATGATAATGGTGGGTATAGCGGTGCGGCACTATATCCTCAATATGCATTTACTCCTGCTGTTTCTTTAGGCTTGAGGGGTGAATATTTTAACATCAAAGGCGTTGGAGCTGCGACAGACGCATCAATTTTGTCCGGCACACTTTCTGCGAACATTAAAGCCGGGGGCTTAACTTTTATTCCGGAAGTTCGTTTGGATAATGATAAGGACTATACACAGGCGTTTGTGAAAAGCAGTGGGGCAGCAACAAAAACTGCATCACAGTTTTCTTTGGCAGCGGTTTATGCTTTTTAGTTTGTCTTGTGATTAATTTTAGGGGTGTATCATATCTTATGATATGCCCCTTTTTGTATATACCTTTTATACCTTTATAAAATGAAACTTTTAACTCCATTTATTCTATTGTTTTTTACGCTTGCCGCCTTCGGACAGGATAAGCCTTTGTTGAACGATGACAGGGGTAAGTTGATTTTTTATGAGGTAGTTGTATTGAAGGAGGCTACTAAAGATTCCTTAGATGCAAGATTAGCTGCGTTTTTTAAAAACTCTGCCAAATCACTAAAACAGAAATCATTAGCGGTAGATTCCTTGATTCATGCTTCAGGAAAAATGATTATCAATAAAACAGCATTGGTTTTAAGTCGGCCTTCGGGTGAAGTGCTTTATAATTTCTATGTAGAAAACAGGGATGGTAAATATCGTTTCTGGCTTACGGATTTTAATTTCATTCCTTACCAAAGGGATCGCTATGGCAATTTTGTGCCTTCAACGACTGTTGGTACGCCACTTGAAACTAAGCCTGGAAAGTTGAATGCCGGAGAGTGGGCTAGTTACTTAAAAGCGACAACCAGGGCGGTTAATGCTTTTGCGGAGCGTTTTAAAGAGGCGATGAAAGGTAGGGCCGCTGTTCAACCAGCAGTTAAGGCAGTACCGGTAAATCCTACTCAGAAATGGTGATTAATGCACCATTTTATCTGCGCAGGTAGAGCTTGCAAATGCTTCAGGTTTTGCTTTAAAGATGAAGCCCATGCTTAAGATATAACCCATTGCTTCGTTCAATGCTTTATTTGATTTGAACATTGGGCTCGTGTTGATGTCTGCGTGCACTTCCAGATCAACATTGTACAGATCTAAGAGATCGCAAATAGAGTAGGCGGTTTCAATAGATTTTTGCACTTCAACCAGCATCCTTTCCTTGATGCTCATCTGTTGAGTGGTTTTTTCCTGATGGATGTACATGAATCCACCATGATGTTCCCTAAGTAAAACAATTACTGTCGCAAAATCCGTGTGTGCGCCTTTTACCTGTGAGTCGGTACCTATGCAGACCTTTAGCTTGTAGCCGTTGTCGGTTTCCCTGATGATTGCGTTTTCTACCTCTTCTAAGATAGGTGCGTGGATGATTTCTCCACTAAATTTCTTCCAGTTCATACGTTTATTGGTGTTAATTTTAAACAACCCGTATTTAGGTTTCTTAAAATTAGGTGTATAAAATTTAAAAATCGTTAATTAATTGTTGTTTATTTGTCAACAATTATCTATTTGTCAACAGATTAGCTTTATTGAAACCCTTTTTGATTTATAATTGTTATAACAAGGAATTGCGATTCATTAATATAAAAGAGAAGTAAACTAAACTAGGAGTATTATGAAGACAGAATTGTTAAATGAGTTTTACCTGCTACAACAAAGCATGGCCTCGGTTAATTATGATGAGGTGATCGAGGATCGTGTTTACATGCCGGTTAGGAAGGTTAATAAAAAAATGACGTCCTGGATTTCTGAACGGGGACGTATGCTGATGAATCTGGATGTGAAGCTGAATAGCTCGCTGAAGTACTTAAGGAAGAAGTATCTGAATTTTTAAGGCTTAATTGCACTATCTTTGCACCATGATGGTAGAAAAGATACTGGAGAAATTAAAGATTACTTCCCTTAATCAAATGCAGTTGGACACATTGGCTGCAAGTAAGGATGGGAGTGATATAGTTTTGCTGGCACCTACCGGTTCTGGTAAAACGTTAGGTTTCTTGCTGCCGGTATTAAATAATTTAAAGAAAGATGTTCAGGGTGTACAGGCGTTGATCCTGGTTCCTTCCCGCGAACTGGCTTTGCAGATCGAAATGGTATTCAGGCAAATGTCGACGGGTTTCAAAGTGAACTGCTGTTATGGTGGGCACGCTGTAAGAACTGAACGGAATAACTTTGAGCAACCTCCTGCAGTACTTATTGGTACACCAGGAAGGATTGCTTACCACCTTCGTCATGAGAATTTCGACGAATCGTCTATTACTACCCTGGTGCTGGATGAATTTGATAAAGCACTTGAATTTGGTTTTCAGGAGGATATGTCTTATATCATCCGTAAGCTACTTTCTTTAAAACAGCGTTTGTTAACATCCGCAACTGCGATGGAAGATATCCCTGATTTTACTGGAATTGCAAAGCCTGTAGAGATTAATTTTTTGAAGGACGCTGCTGTTGCCCCGGATTTAAAGCTGAAAAGAGTTTCTACGACTGCGGAAGATAAGCTGGAGACCTTGATGAAGTTGATTTGCAAGGTTGGTAATAAGAACATGTTGATTTTCTGTAACCATAGGGAGACGGTTGATCGCATTAGTGATTTGTTGATTGATCAGGATCTT
This sequence comes from Pedobacter nyackensis, assembly GCF_900176505.1. Lineage (GTDB taxonomy): Bacteria > Bacteroidota > Bacteroidia > Sphingobacteriales > Sphingobacteriaceae > Pedobacter > Pedobacter nyackensis. The sequence goes on from NZ_FWYB01000011.1 coordinate 164,179, forward strand.
GCCCATGATATTTTTCACGGGGGAATGGAACAGGATGAACGTGAGCGTGCTCTGTTGAAATTTAGAAACGGTAGTATTAAAATTCTGATTACTACGGATCTGGCCTCAAGAGGTTTGGATATTCCGGAAGTGGAATGTATCATTCACTATCAGCTTCCTTATACCGAAGATGCATTTTTGCATCGTAACGGCCGTACAGCGCGTATGAATGCAAAAGGTACTGCTTACCTGATTGTTGCGGATGATGAGAAGTATCCTTTTTTGAAAAGTGATATGGAAACGGAGAATTTGAAAGGTAGTTTTTCTCTTCCGAGGGATAGCGAGTGGCAAACCTTGTACATCGCTGCTGGTAAAAAAGACAAGGTAAACAAAATCGATATTGTTGGTTTGTTGTTGAAAAAAGGTGGACTGCAAAAGGAAGATGTTGGCTTAATTGAGGTGAAGGATCAGGCTTCCTATGTGGCTGTAAAGCGGAAGATGGTGCCTCGTGTATTGGGTGCTCTGCTTAATGAGAAAATAAAGAATAAAAAGGTAAAGATTGAAATAGCAATGTAATATGAGTAATAACGATATTTTTAAAAAACTACGTGTAGCATTATCGCTTACGAATGATGATATCATTAAAATAATGGAACTGGTACAGTTCAAGGTGAGTAAGAGTGAGCTTGGAGATATTTTTAGAGCCGATGATCATCCTAATTTTAAGAAATGTGGTGATCAGATTCTGCGCAACTTTTTAAACGGACTTGTGATTTATAAAAGAGGTCCAAGACCTCCAAAGCAAGATAAAGACGTAGCTACTTCCTAGCTGGTCTTTTCCCACTCTTCGGCATGTGAGTTGATCTTTTTTACGACTGTATCAAGCTCATTTGCTGAAGAGATTAGCATTTCGATTACCCTAGAGTCGACTATTTCGACTGAGGCGTCAGTTTTCATTAATGCTACCAACCCCAATATATTACTGACCGGTTTTCTGATCTCATGTGAATTTGTCCAGGCAATTTCCTTGAGTCTTTTTTCATTTCGCACACTTTGATCAACATTAATAGCAATGACAATGTATGCGTCAATGTTTTTGAATTTGATGGAGTGGTGAGAGATCAGCATGTAAAAAAGGTCCCCATTTTTCTTCTGATGTAGCCAAATTCCCGTTTCGTGACCTTCGTCGTGATCTGACAGAAGGTACTTGCTTAATCGTTCTCGTTCATTTTCAGGACGAATATCTAGTGCTGTCATTTTAAGCAGTTGAGCACGACTATATCCGTACTTATTTACCATTACATTATTTACTGCCAGAAATCTGAAGTTGGATTTATCTATTACGTACACTGCTCCTGGCGAAGCCTCAAATAACTTAAAATAATTACTTTCCGCTTTTTGTAGGTTTTTCTGCCTTGCCCTGAGAAGGAAGTATAAGGCGGCTGCTGTAAAAAACATAAAGGAAATGTTTTTTAAGTCGTACAGAAAGCGAAGGTCTGTGTTGGGGTTGTTCCTGTCAATAGTACCTATAATGATTTTGCCAAGGTGTAACCAAGCCAGTCCTGCAAGAAGATAAATGATAATAATAAAAAGAAATGGCCTGCGTGTAGCATAGCCGGAATGTATTTCCATAGAGCGGTTGGGATGATTGTTTAAAAATACTAAAGATATCAGTGAATGTAGGTGGATTTATTAAATTTTTGATGGAATACGAGTAAGCCTGCGCTTTTAAGTGTTATTTTTGCAACCTTGTACAAATAATAGGAATATGAGCGACTTATTAAAAAGCCCAAACTTTCAAACTGGCTCAGATCTTGAATGGGAGTATGCATCTCCGGGGATTCAAAGGCAGGTTTACGGTTATGATGATCGGGTGATGCTGGTAAAGGTTAAGTTTGAGAAAGGTGCGGTGGGCGATGTGCATCAGCATCCTCATACCCAGGTTAGTTATGTGGAGAGCGGCGTTTTTGAGTTAACCATAGCAGATGAGACGCGGGTTTTGAAAACGGGTGACGGTTTCTACGTACCGCCAAGTACTTTGCATGGTTGTGTTTGTTTGGAACCAGGGGTATTGATTGATGTGTTTAGCCCGCACCGGGAAGATTTTATATAAGTAAATAGTTTAAGCTAAAGCTCAGGTTACAATCGTACGGAAGGTAAGGTTGACCCTGGGCTTTTGTGTAAGTTTAGTAGGAGGGAGTCTGTGTAACCAATTGGTTTGGGTATTGTCTTTCATTACCAGTAGACTGCCATGTTCCAGGATGAGAGAGACCGTTTGCTTGTTCTGTTTATGTTTAAAGGCGAATTTTCTTTCAGCACCAAAACTCATGGAGCCGATTGCACCATTTTTTTTAAGATCTTTTTCGCCATCGCTATGCCAGGCCATACCCTCATCGCCATTATGGTAAAGGTTAAGTAGACAAGAGTTGAAGGTTTCGCCTAAGGTTTTTTCCGCAATTTTTTTTAATTCGAGCAAGGCTGTTGTCCAGGGTAAGGCGCGCTTTGTCGTATTGGAATAGGTGTATTCGAATTCCTGATCACCATACCAGGCAACTTTTCGTTTGGTAAGAATGTGCTTGCCGAAGATAACCGCCTCATCATTTTTCCATTCAATATTATGCAACAGGGTATCTAAATAATGATCGGCAGTCTGCCCAGACATGAGTTTACCGAAATATTGCACCGATCCGTCATAGGGGAGTAGATTTCTAGAACCCGGTGTATCAGTGTTGAATAAGTCCATCTTTTGTTTTTTTGCTCAATAACTCCTGAAAAAATATGTTAGCAAAAGTCGGTAAAATCAAGGGTAATAGAAATCTGATTCTTGCTATTTTTTGAAGAAAAACCTCTACCTTGCAGGCTCTTTATGGAGGTGTCGAGCTTTTTTGCCAGCATTAGCTGTTTTTTTTTACTAGTGCTTTCTTTGCATTTGTTTTTTGCAAAACGAGGGTCTAGGCTATTGAATCGCTTGCTCTCTATTATATTTTTTTCAAGATTTGGACAGGTTCTGGTTATGTTGCTCGTCAGTTCGAATCAGCATAACTTTTTAGCCTTCTTTTACCAATTATTCACGCCTGTATATTTCCTGGGGCCAGCTTGTTTTTACCTGTATATTGCCAATTTTGTAAGTGCTCGTACTCGTTTTGGTAAATTGGATTGGCTTCATCTTATTCCGGCAGTGCTGGCTTTGATTCATGTGCTCCCTCTGCCTTTTTCTCCATCTATCAGATGGGAGGTTATTGCCAATCAGATTACAGATAATAAGCAGCTTTTTATTACAGAAAGAAGTGGGAATTTTGCAGCCTGGTTTTATTATCTGGGGAGGCCTGCTTTGTTACTGGGGTACTTATGTGCCAGTTGGTTTGCTGTACTGAAATCAAAGACTATTCATACATTGATAAGTGATTCGGATAGAAAATGGATATTCTTCTTCCTTAAAGCCGGAACTTTTTTTCAGGTGGTTAGTTTTATGCCATTGATTGTATGGGATATGAAAGAGCCTATGGTTAATGTTTCTTTCATTTTGCTGAATTGCCTGGTACTTTTAGTTATCGTGGTGTTTATCCTTCATCAGCCGCGTATGTTTTACGGGTACCTGTTTGTATCGGTCGACCTGGGTAATGATGCTGTGGAAGTGGTTAAGGAGCTGCCAGAGCCAGTTGTAGCGGCGACCTTGGTTTCCAAGAAGGTGAAATTATTGCCAGACCAGTTGTCGACCTATTCAGATTCTATGAAGTCGTATATGGAAAATAAGGCTCCTTATCTTCAGAATGATTTTCAGATTGTGGATCTGGCTGGTGAACTGGACATCCCGGTACATCATTGTTCTTTTGTGTTAAATAACTTACTGGGTAAAAATTTTCGTGATTGGATCAATGGATACCGGATTGGGTTTTTTATTGAACAATATCCGTTAAAGTCTGAACTGATGACTATAGAGGCAATCGCTTATGAGTCTGGCTTTAAAAGTCTGGCTACTTTTTATAATGCCTTTAAAAAAGAAACCGGTTTAATGCCTAAGACCTTCTTTTCTCAAAAAAAAGTTTCCTGATTTTTTCTTTTTGTTGTAACTATTGAATAGTTGGATAGAAATAGAAATTAATATTATATTTAACTACCGGTTTAATTGGCTTGCTCGTTTTGCTCGGTTTTAAATTTATAACGATTTAATTTATATCTAATAACAATCTCACATGAAAAGAATTTTACTTTCTTTATTTTTTTCTTTGTTTTTTTTTGCGACGAGGGCGCAATTGACGACAAATGCTACTTTAACATTTACTGCTGATGGTGCTTGGACCGACGGGATTGCCGAAGATGGTGAAGGTGGATCTGTGAATATTCCCGGTATTATAATTGAAGTACTGAGTATCTCGAATATTGCAGGTAATAATTTTGGTGCTATTTCTTACCAAAATTATTATGGTGATGGTGGTTTGACACCTAATGAAAACGATGGCGCAAAAGGAATGTCAATCAGGTCAAAGGATGGCAAAGAATTTGGTCTCAATCATTTTAATTATTCAAATTGGGGTGATACAGAGATTTTAACAAATACCGTTAAAGGATATAGGGATGGTGTTGAGGTCGCTTCTACTACATTTATTTATGATGGAATTACTAGCGGATATGCAAACAACCTAATTACTTTAGGTAGTTCATTTGACTATGTTGATGAGGTTCGGATTTATATTTCGGGAGGCGGCTATCTTCTTGATCAATCAAAAACAAATCATTCTATTAATGGTATTGGCTTGGCCCCACCACCTCCAACTGTAAGTTCTATTAACCGTGTGGGCACAACTCCAAGTAATAGGAGTTCAGAACAATTTACTGTAGTTTTCTCGGAAAGTGTTACTGGTGTGAATGTCAGCGATTTCGCACTTACAACAACAGAGACAGCGGCTGGTACCATTGCATCGGTATCAGGATCTGGCACTACATATACCGTAACTGTGAATCCGGTCACTGGTAATGGGACGCTAAGATTAGATCTTAACAGCAGTGGAACCGGGATACAAAACGGAGGGGCAGTTCCAGTTTCCGGTGGGTATACCTCTGGACAGATTTTTACCATTGATCATACCATACCAACAGCTACTATTGTAGTAACAGATAATGCATTGAGGATTGGAGAGACTTCTTTGGTTACCATTACTTTCAGTGAAGCTATTAGCGGGTTTGCAAATGATGATCTCACCATTGTAAATGGTACTTTAACTACTGTCGGTTCAGGTGATGGGATTACCTGGACGGCAACTTTTACGCCTTTAGCTAGTGTTTCAGACCCAACCAATTTGATTACCCTGAATAATGCAGGTGTTGCGGATGCCGCTGGCAATGCAGGAACCGGAACAACTAATTCTAATAATTATGCCATTGATACGACTCGTCCAACAGCTACGATTGTTGTTGCTGATGTGACACTGATTGCAGGAGAAACTTCATTGGTAACTATTACTTTTAGCGAAGCGGTTACCGGTTTTGCTAATGCTGATCTGACAATTGGCAATGGTACTTTATCTTCAGTAAGTACATCTGATGGTGGAATTACCTGGACGGCAACTTTTACACCTGTAGCTAGTGTTACAGATCCTACTAATGTAATTACCCTGAATAATGCAGGTGTTGCGGATGCCGCTGGCAATGCAGGAACCGGAACAACTAATTCTAATAATTATACCATTGATACGACTCGTCCAACAGCTACGATTGTAGTCGCCGATGATGCATTGAGGATTGGAGAAACTTCATTGGTAACCATTACTTTTAGCGAGGCGATTAGCGGTTTTGCTAATGACGATCTAATCATTGCTAACGGAACTTTATCTGCGGTTAGCTCATTAGATGGTGGGGTTACCTGGACGTCAACTTTTACACCAACGGCTAGCACTACCAGTGCAATCAATTTAATTACCCTGGCTAATACAGGTGTATTAAATGCATCCGGGAACACCGGAAGTGGAACTACCAACTCAAATAATTATGCTATCGACACCAAACGACCAACAGCTACAATTGTAATCACCGATGCAGCGCTGGCTATTGGGCAAACTTCTCTGGTTACCATCACTTTCAGCGAAGCTGTTGGCGGTTTGACGAATGCCGATTTAACTATTGCTAATGGAACTTTATCTGCTGTTAGCACGGCTGATGGTGGGATTACCTGGACCGGGACCTTTACACCTTCAGCAAGTATTACCGATGCAAGCAATTTAATTACGCTGGATAATACAGGTATTGCAGATTTATCGGGTAATGCTGGGAGCGGGACTAGCGATTCTAATAATTATGCTATCGACTCTACGCGTCCAACAGCTACAATAGTTGTTGCCGATGCAGCACTGATTGCTGGAGAAACTTCTTTGGTGACCATTACTTTTAGCGAAGCTGTGGGCGATTTTACTAATGCCGACTTAACCATTCCTAATGGGACTTTAACTCTTGTTAGCTCATCTGATGGTGGAATTACCTGGACGGCGACCTTTACACCAGCAAACAATATTGCCGATCCAACTAATTTGATTTCACTGAATAATACTGGCGTTTTAGATCTAGCCGGTAATGCCGGAACGGGAACTGTCAATTCGGCTAATTTTACTATAAATACCATACGTCCGACAGCTACTATTGTTGTAGCCGATAACGCAATGAAGATTGGAGAAACTTCCTTAATCACCATTACTTTTAGCGAAGCTGTTAGTGATTTTACCAATGCCGATTTAACCATTCCAAATGGGACTTTAACTCTTGTTAGCTCCTCTGATGGTGAAATTACCTGGACTGCAACTTTTACACCAACTGTTAGCATTACCGATGCAAGCAATTTAATTACCCTGGATAATACAGGTGTCTCAAATGCATCCGGGAATACCGGAAGTGGCACTACTAACTCAAATAATTATGCTATCGATACCAAACGACCAACAGCTACAATTGTAATAACTGATGCAGCGCTGGCTATTGGGCAAACTTCTCTGGTTACCATCACTTTCAGCGAAGCTGTTGGCGGTTTTACCAATGCCGACCTAACCGTAGCTAATGGAACTTTATCTGCTTTTAGTTCCTTTGATGGGATTATCTGGACGGCGACTTTGACACCCGTAGCTAGTATTACAGATGCAAGCAATGTGATTACATTAGATAATACGGGTGTTGCAGATCTTGCTGGTAATGCAGGAAGTGGAATTGCCAATTCTAATAATTATACCATTGACAGTCAACGTCCGACAGCTACGATTGTTGTTGCCGATGCAGCACTGATTGCCGGAGAAACTTCTTTGGTAACCATTACTTTTAGCGAAGCTGTTAGCGATTTTACTAATGCCGACTTAACCATTCCTAATGGGAATTTAACTCTTGTTAGCTCATCTGATGGTGGAATTACCTGGACAGCAACATTTACACCTGCTGCTGGTATTGCCGTTGCTACCAATTTGATTTCACTGAATAATTCTGGTGTTTTAGATCTAGCCGGTAATGCAGGAACGGGAACTGCTAATTCTGCTAATTTTACTATAAGTACCATACGTCCGACAGCTACTATTGTTGTAGCCGATAACGCAATGAAGATTGGAGAAACTTCTTTGGTAACCATTACTTTTAGCGAAGCTGTTAGCGGTTTTGCCAATGACGACCTAACCATTGCTAACGGAACTTTATCTGCGGTTAGCTCATTAGACGGTGGGGTTACCTGGACCGCAACTTTTACACCTGCTACTGACATTACAGACGCTAGCAATGCGATTGTACAAGACAATACCGGCATACAAAATGCATCCGGAAACATGGGAACCGGCACTACCAACTCTAATAATTATGCTATTGATACAACACGTCCAACGGCTACCATAGTAATAGCCGATGCAGGGCTTAGTATTGGAGAAACATCATTGGTTACGATTACCTTTAATGAAGCAATTTCTGGTTTTACAAATGCCGATCTAACTATTGCTAATGGTACTTTAACAGCAGTCAGTTCATCTGATGGAAATGTTACCTGGACAGCAACTTTTACACCTACCGCCTCTATTGTCGATGATTCCAATTTGATTTCACTGACTAATTCGGGGGTTGTTGATGCAGCGGGCAATATCGGAACAGGAACCTCCAGCAGTAATAATTATGTTATTGATAATGTTGCGCCTGCTGTCAATGCTATAGTGCGCGCAAATGTTAGTCCTACCAATGCAAGTAGTGTTAACTACACTGTTACCTTCTCTGAAAAGGTGAACAATGTAGATGTGAATGATTTTGTATTAACCACATCCGGTACGAATGGAACAATTTCGAATGTCTCAACCATTGATAATATTGTATATACCGTAACTGTAAATGCAGTAACGGGCGACGGAACACTGAGACTGGATTTAAAAGCCACTGGAACAGGTATCACAGATGTGATTGGAAACGTTTCGGGAGGTTATACTGCCGGTGATGTTTATACCTTTGATCATAGCCAAACTATTACTTTCAACCCGATTACAGTGAAGATTTATGGTGACGTTGCTTTCTCACTGGGTAATGTAAATTCCTCAGGTAATCTTCCTGTAACCTATACAGCTACTGATCCTTCTGTTGTTTCTATTGTTGGTAACATGGCAACAATTCTGAAAGCTGGAAGTACTTTGGTTACTGCAAGTCAGACAGGAAATAGCAATTATAATCCTGCGCCTAATGTGCAGCAAACTTTAACAGTGAACAAGAAGGCTTTAACCGTCACAGCTGAAGATAAAGAACGCTTTGCAGGTACTGAAAACCCGGTGTTTACGATTAAATATACAGGTTTTATTACCGGAGAAAGTAGTACGGCTTTGAGTACGCTTCCTACAATAACTACTACGGCTACCTTAGGCAGCGCCCCTGGTAATTACCCAATTAAAGCTAACGGAGCTGTTGCTGCAAATTACGACATTACTTATGTAGATGGTATTTTGAAAGTAAAACCTGGTGCACCAACTAACATTAGCCTTGCTGGAGTTACATTGTTTGAAAACAAAACCGCCGGAACCAATGCAGGAATGTTGAGTAGCACTTCAGATGATCCTTCAGCAACTTTTACCTATGTATTGGTTGGTGGAATCGGTGATACTGATAACGCCTCATTTGTTATTAATGGAAATACCATCAATACGGCAGCAAGTCTAAATTTTGAGTCTAAAGCCAACTATAGTATTCGTGTCAAAAGCACAACACAGCATGGCTTGAGTCTGGAGAAAGTCTTTACTATTGCTTTAAGTGATGTAAACGAAATTCCAACACTCTCAGTAATTAATAATCAAACGATTTGTTACACGACTTTAAATCAAACGGTAGCTTTAAATGGCATCAGTGCCGGCCCCGAGACTGCACAAACCACTACATTAAGCGTAAGCAGCACCAATGCGAACTTATTTGAAAGTTTAGATGTAACGGGTTCAGGTATTACTGGCTCTGTAAACTACAAAGCCAAAATCGGCGTTTCAGGAACGGCTACCATTACTGTAACCGTTAAAGATAATGGTGGTGCTGCCAACGGTGGTGTGGACACTTATAGCAGAACTTTTGTGATCACCATCAATGCTTTGCCAATTGTTGCTATAAATAGCGATAAAGGTACACAGATTAGTAAAGGTGAAACAGTAATCCTAAATGCGGTGGGTGGCTCCAGTTATGCCTGGGTACCTCACAACAGCATTCAAAATGGACTAAATTCGGCAACATTGACAGTAAGGCCACGTGAAACGACTACTTATACCGTAACAGTGACTAATGCCAGTGGATGTTCGCAAGCACAAACCTTTACTTTAACGGTACTGGATGATTTGGCCAAGATTAAAGCGGCCAATATCTTATCACCGAATGGTGACGGTATTAACGATAAGTGGGTGATTGATAATATCGATTTTTATCCGAATAATGAGGCGAAAATCTTCGATAGAAGCGGTCGCTTGATATACAGCAAAAAAGGATATGACAATAGTTGGGATGCTACTGTTAATGGTTCGCCATTGGCTGAAGATACTTATTATTATATTATCGACTTTGGAACCGGTAGGGTTAAATTTAAAGGCTATATTACTGTAGTCAGAGGAGAGTCGGCCCGATAAATAATTTAAATATTTTTGTACAATCGATCTAACAGATGAAAACAATATATAAAGCAGCATTAATATCCGCGTTTGTTGTCATGGGCACTTCGGCGAAAGCACAGTTGAACCCACTATCGGCACAATATTATACCAACCAGTATTTAATTAATCCGGCTTTTGCCGGTGCAGGAGAAGGAATAAAATTAAACGGTGCTTACCGCAAGCTTTGGAGCAATGTACCGGGTTCCCCTTTAACCCAGAGCCTGACAGCCGATTATGGTTTTGGAAAAGTAGGTGTAGGGCTTACTGTGAACAATGAGAGTGCCGGTTTGCAAAGACAAACACGGGTAGTGGGGAGTTATGCTTATCACCTGCAATTGAATGAAGGTAACCAGAGGTTACACTTTGGGGTGTCATTGGGGTTCATGAATCAGCGACTAGAGAATGCGGATATTTATGGTAATCCAAATGACCCAACAGTAGGGCAGTATAATGATCGTAAAACTTATTTGGACGGCGACTTTGGGGTAGCTTATACTTCGGATAAACTGAATGTACAGGCTGCTATTCCTAACCTTAAAAGTGTATTGAAAAAAGATGTAATCAAATTGGCTGATGTGGCTACTTTTTATACAGCGGTAAGTTATAAAATTGGTATCAGCGAAGGAATGGAGGGCATGGACGTAGAACCTAAAGTTGCATACCGCGGAGTGAAAGGGTTTGACAATATCTGGGATGCTGGCGCACAATTTAGTATTGCCAATAAGCAGGTCCTTTTGTTAGCGATGTATCACAGTACAGAAAATGCTACCTTCGGTTTGGGTATGGATTATAAAAAGAAATACCTGATCAGTGGTACTTATACCACGCAGACTTCGGCCTTGAGTAGTTACACCAATGGTAGTTTTGAACTGAATTTAAGATTGAATTTGAGTAAGTAACCTCCAGTTACAATAGGAAAGCCCCTGTGAAATTCATTCACAGGGGCTTTTTTGTGAAAAATAATTATAGAAGCCCTTGCTCATGAATCTGGCTTTAAAAATCTGGCTACTTTTTACAATGCCTTTAAAAAAGAAGCTGGCCTGATGCCTAAACCCTATTTTTCACAAAAACAAGTGTCATAAACCTTTCTGATAACTTCAGCAGTTTTACTAATTAACTATAACTATTGAATAGTTGTATAAAATCTGCAGTTAAAATTTAACTATTATGTAATGTTCTTGATAGTTTTGGATTTAATTTTAGTACCTTTTAAAAAGATTTTCAAATTCATCCCCATTATGAAGTATCTATTGTCTTCCTTAATAGTCGCATTTGTTGTTGGACAGAGCGACGCGCAAACCACGAATCAGACAGTTATCAACGCCACCGGCAATACTTATACTCACAACACCGGAATTATATTTGAGTGGAGCGTTGGCGAACTGGCCCTTGTTGAAACTATGACAAATAGCCGTGCAATTATTACCAACGGTCTGTTGCAGCCAGTTCTGCCCATACATTTCATTACAGAAGGATTTCCGGTCCTTGCCACTAATATTCTTTCACCTAACGGGGATGGGAAAAATGATACCTGGGAGATTAAGGATATCGAAAGATTTCCGGATAATGAGTTAACTATATTTGACATTTCCGGCCGGGCTCTGTTTCATACAAACAATTACCAGAACGACTGGACAGGCCATTTTTCGGGAGTTCCACTTCCTGAGGGTACTTACTTTTATAGCATTAAGCTTAAAAAAGACGGTAAGATCGGCGTAGTAAGAGGATTCATTACTCTAATAAAATAACACTTATTCCTACACATATGGTTAATTTTTACCAAACACGTTTTTTTTTAGCGGTTTTTGCATTGATCCTGTTTAGCTGTATACAGGTACAGGCTCAACAACTTCCGCAAATCAATTATCAGGGGGTGGCCAGAAAAGCTGATGGCAGCCCGGTAATGGAGCAATCTATAGCATTAAGGTTAACTATTCGTGATGGCGGGGCAACCGGCAGCAGCGTTTATTCGGAAACCAGGCAGCGGACCACAAACAAATTTGGTTTATATGCTGTGGTGATTGGCAGTACAGGAGCGCTTTCGCAAACCGGTTCAATGACCACTGTGAACTGGTCTACCGGCAATAAATTTCTCCAGGTAGAAATCGATCCTGCAGGAGGTGGAAGTTTTATAGATATGGGCACTTCTCAGCTTCAGTCTGTTCCCTATGCCATTTACGCAAGTACTGCCGCACCAGGTGGGACTGCGGGAGGAGATTTGGGAGGTACTTACCCTAATCCAACAGTAACCAAACTTCAGGGCGCTGCTGTGAGTACTGCGGTACCGCTTAATGGACAGATCCTTAAATGGAATGGAACTGTTTGGCTGCCAAGTGATATAGCCGCTACAATTGGTAAAGCAGATGCCACTACCGATGGGTATTTAAGTAAAGCCGACTGGCTGATATTTAATGGCAAGGCCACTGTTACTTATGTTGATGCAGCTATATTAGCCAATTCAAATGCATTAACGGCGGAAACCACACGCGCAACAACAGCAGAAGGCGTGTTAACTACAGCTGTAGCTGCCAAAGAAGCTGCTGCAAATAAAAGCACCAATGTTGCAGCCGATGCAGCTTCCGATACCAAATATCCAAGTGTTAAGGCCATAAAAACTTATGTTGATGGGGCTTCGGCAACAGGAACAACAGG
>NZ_FWYB01000011.1:177256-182870 GCF_900176505.1 Pedobacter nyackensis
ACACGTGCAACAACAGCAGAAGGCGTATTGACTACCGCTGTAGCTGCCAAAGAAGCTGCTGCAAATAAAAGTACCGATGTTTCAGCCGATGCAGCCTCCGATACCAAATATCCAAGTGTTAAGGCTATAAAGACTTATGTTGATGGGGCTTCGGCAATAGGAACAACAGGTTTAACAACTGAAATTACAAGGGCAATAGCAGCAGAAGACGTGTTGACTACCGCTGTAGCTACCAAGGAAGCTGCTGCCAATAAATCAACAGATGTTGTAGCCGATGCAGCTTCCGATACCAAATATCCAAGTGTTAAGGCCATAAAAACTTATGTTGACGGAGCTTCGGCAACAGGAACAACAGGGTTAACAACTGAAGTTGCAAGAGCAACAGCTGCTGAAGGCGTGCTGACTACTGCTGTAGCTACCAAGGAAGCTGCTGCCAATAAATCAACTGATGTTGTAGCCGATGCAGCATTCGATACTAAATATCCAAGTGTTAAGGCCATAAAAACTTATGTTGACGGGGCTTCGGCGACAGGAACAACAGGTTTAACAGCTGAAATTACCAGAGCAACAGCTGCTGAAGGTGTGCTTACTACTGGTTTGGCTAATGAAGTTACGAGAGCTACAACAGCAGAAGGTGTGTTGACTACTGCCGTAGCTACCAAAGAAGCTGCTGCAAATAAAAGTACCGATGTTTCAGTTGATGCAACTTCTGATATCAAATATCCAAGTGTTAAGGCTATAAAAACATATGTTGACGGGGCTTCGGCAACAGGAACAACAGGCTTAACAGCTGAAGTTACCAGAGCAACAACTGCTGAAGGGGTGCTGACTACCGGTTTGGCGTTAAAAGCAGATCTGACATCGCCGACCCTTACGGGAACACCATTGGCTCCAACTGCAACTGCAGGAACAAATACTACACAAATAGCTACTACGGCATTTGTAAAAGATGCCATTATAACAGCTGCCGTACCCGACGCTACTGTATCTGCGACTGGTAAGATACAATTGGCTGGAGATTTAACAGGAACAGCCGCCTTGCCGGCCATAGCTGGCGGAGCGATAGATAACAGTAAAATTGCTGCCGGCGCAGCGATCGTTGATACCAAGTTAGCTACTATTGCAACCGCAGGAAAAGTGTCAAACTCAGCTACTACCGCCACTAATGCAAACACTGTAAGTACAATTGTTGCAAGAGATGCTTCCGGCGATTTTTCTGCGGGTGTAATCACTGCAAATTTGACCGGTAATGTATCAGGCAGCGCGGCTACAGTTACCACAGCGGCACAACCTGCTATTACTTCTGTAGGTACATTGACCTCGCTTACTTCAACTGGAGCAATAACTGGAAATACAATTGTTAAGACCGGCGGTACCTCTGCACAATTCTTAAAAGCAGATGGTAGTGTAGATGCAAATACTTACTTAACAACTGCAACAACAACTTTGGACGGACTTACTGATTCTAAAAGTGGAGGAGCTAACTTTTCAAACAGTTTGCTGATTGGTCACCAAACTACAGGTGTACTGAGTAGTGCAGATAGAAATATAGGTATTGGTATTGGAGCACTTACGTCAATTACCACTGGAGATGACAATATTGCCATTGGTTACCAGGCATTAGTCAGCAATACTACAGGGTATCAAAACATTTCTATTGGGCGACAATCAATGCTGAGCAATGTTACTGGAGCCAGTAATACGGCAGTTGGTCTTGAAACACTAGAATCAAATTCAACTGGACATCATAATGCTGCCTTTGGTCATTTAACCATGATAAGTAACAGTACCGGTTATCAAAATGCCGCTTATGGACAGGAAGCATTACAGGGCAATACTACTGGAAACAAAAATACAGCAATGGGGGCGGAGTCTTTATACAACAATGGCGTGGGGAATTATAATGTAGCGGTTGGGTTCAGTTCAGGAAGTAATAACAGTTCAGGAAGTAATAATACCACAATAGGGTATAATTCTAATGTTACTTCTAGTGCTTTAACCAATGCCACTGCCATCGGAAATGGTGCTGTTGTTAATGCAAGTGATAAAATCCAGTTGGGCAATAGCAATGTAACCTTAGTTAATACCAGTGGTGCTATTGGCCTATCAACCCTGCAAACAACAACAAGTGGTTCAGTAGCAGGAAATGCTATATTCTCTATGCCATTTCAAGGAACTAGTTATAAAAAGGTAATTGTCTATTTAAATGCGTTGGATGGCACTGCAACGTATACGTTTCCAACGGCCTTTACCTATAGCCCGAGTGCGGTTGCAAGTAACCAAATTGCAACCAGTGTAGTAACTAGTACATCAACTACTCAGGTAACTATAACAGGTACTACTTCAACCGGATTTATAACCTTAGAAGGATATTAGTCTACCATAACCAGACCGGAGTAAACAGATTAAGGAAAAGAAATGAGAATAATGTATAAAACATTAGTACTGATTGTGGTAAGCGCAATCAGTACTACGGTAAAAGCACAGTTGAACCCATTATCGGCACAGTATTATATCAACCAGTATTTAATTAATCCAGCTTTTGCCGGTGCAGGAGAAGGAATAAAATTAAACGGGGCTTACCGCAAGCTTTGGAGCAATGTACCGGGTTCCCCTTTAACCCAGAGCCTGACAGCCGATTATGGTTTTGGAAAAGTAGGTGTAGGGCTTACTGTGAACAATGAAAGTGCCGGTTTGCAAAGACAGACACGGGTAGTGGGGAGTTATGCTTATCACCTGCAATTGAATGAAGGTAACCAGAGGTTACACTTTGGGGTGTCATTGGGGTTCATGAGTCAGCGACTAGAGAATGCGGATATTTATGGTAATCCAAATGATCCAACTGTAGGGCAGTATAACGACCGTAAAACTTATTTGGATGGTGACTTTGGGGTAGCTTATACTTCGGATAAACTGAATGTACAGGCTGCTATTCCTAACCTTAAAAGTGTATTGAAAAAAGATGTAATCAAATTGGCTGATGTGGCTACTTTTTATACAGCGGTAAGTTATAAAATTGGTATCAGCGAAGGAATGGAGGGCATGGACGTAGAACCTAAAGTTGCATACCGCGGGGTGAAAGGGTTTGACAATATTTGGGATGCTGGGGCACAATTTAGTATTGCCAATAAGCAGGTCTTTTTGTTAGCGATGTATCACAGTACAGAAAATGCTACCTTCGGTTTGGGTATGGATTATAAAAAGAAATACCTGATCAGTGGTACTTATACCACGCAGACTTCGGCCTTGAGTAGTTACACCAATGGTAGTTTTGAACTAAATTTAAGATTGAATTTGAGCAAGTAACCTCGAGTTATAATAGGAAAGCCCCTGTGAAATTCATTCACAGGGGCTTTTTTGTGAAAAATAATTTATGAAATTTCGTATTGAAATAGATTTATTATCTCCTGTTTTTGAGTGTGTTATGAGGGGGGTGATTGCTCTGTTTTTACAACTATTGAATAGTTGGAGGTATTTTGTGTTATAACATGGTTGCGAAACGTACGAATTTAATACCTTCGTTTTGAATTCTATATTATTTGTCGGGATACAAATCGAGAATCATTTTTTATTGGAGTTAAGTAATTAAATATGTCAGAAATTATCATGTTTACATGAGATATTGGCTGTTTTTTTTCATGCTGTCGGCTGCTTATAGTAGTCGGGCACAGCGTGTATCGTCTGCTGTTGTCAATACAACCGGCAGTACTTACACGCAAAAGGACGTCATATACGAGTGGAGTGTAGGGGAACTTGCGCTTGTTGAAACTATGGTTAATAATCAGGTAAGTATCACCAGCGGCTTTTTACAGCCGGTAGCTACCAGTTTACTAAATATCAGCCCATATATCGTTTTTCCAGTCAACATTCTTAGTCCTAATGGCGATGGGGTTAATGATGTCTGGGAAATAAAGGGTATTGAAAAATTCCCTCAGAATGAGGTGACTGTGTTTGATCGCTCAGGACGCACGATATATCACGCGAAAAAATACCAGAATGACTGGAATGGATGTCTGTTAGGTGCACCACTTACTGAAGGTACCTACTATTACATTATCAAACTTGAAAGTGATAGAAGGTACGACCTTATAAAGGGCTATATCACTATTCTGAATTAAAACTCAAAGAACTTAAAATCTTATATGACTAAATTTTACCAATCACGCTTTCTTTTAATTGCTTTTGTATTCATTCTTTTCGGCTTTACCGAGGTGTTTGCTCAGCAACTGCCCCAAATTAATTATCAGGGGGTGGCCAGGAAAACTGATGGGAGTGCTGTTGCAGAACAGTCTATTAGTTTAAGGTTAACCATCAGAGAAGGAGGCGCAAATGGTTCTAGTGTGTACACGGAAACCAGACAGCGTACGACTAACAAATTTGGGCTATTTACAGCTGTGATTGGTAGCAGCGGGGCTCTTTCGCAAAGCGGGAGAATGGCTGAGATAAACTGGGCTACAGGAAATAAGTTCCTCCAGGTAGAGATTGATCCGGCTGGAGGAAGAAATTTTGTTGATATGGGGACTTCTCAACTTCAGTCAGTACCTTATGCTATATATGCAAGCTCTGCTTCTCCGGTGGGGGCAGCTGCGGGCGATTTGGGGGGGAGGTACCCTAATCCTACAGTCACTAAATTACAGGGGGCAGCTATCAGTGTTACAGCTCCGATAACAGGACAAATATTGAAATGGAATGGTACTGAATGGACGCCTAGTAACGAATCTGCTGCGGCTACTGGTCCTCAGGGAGCGCAAGGAATTCAAGGGGCTACTGGCCTTACAGGACCTGCCGGAGCACAAGGTTTGCCGGGTGTTCAGGGACCAAGTGGTTTAACTGGAGCACAAGGTTTGCCAGGTGCTCAAGGACCAATTGGTTTAACGGGGCCACAAGGAATACAGGGGGTACAGGGGATTCCCGGTTTGAGTAATTTGAACTCAATCGGAGCAATCAGTGCTGCTTCTGATCCTAATGGGATGACGTTAAATGATGGGGTTTTAAAACTTACGCCAGCAGATGCATCTAATGGTGGTGTGATTACTACAGGGACACAAACAATTTCAGGTAATAAAACATTTAATGGCTCAACGATATTTACCGGTACAGTAACAGGTGTTACTGCTGCAATGGTAGGACTGGGTAATGTTGATAATACCAACGATGCTAATAAACCCGTATCAACTGCAACACAAGCAGCTTTAGATACAAAAGGTAGTGCTACTGATTTGGCGCTAAAAGCACCTCTGGCTTCACCAGCTTTTACCGGTACAGTAACAGGAGTTACAGCTACTATGGTAGGCTTAGGTAATGTTGATAATACTTCAGATTTGGCTAAGCCAATCAGTACCGCTACACAAGCAGCTTTGGATGCAAAAGGTAGTGCTGTTGATTTAGCTTTAAAAGCACCCTTAGCTTCACCAGCATTTACTGGTATAGTAACAGGCGTTACTGCTGCAATGGTAGGTTTAGGTAATGTGGATAATAGTTCTGACTTGGCTAAGCCAATCAGTACTGCAACCCAGACAGCTTTAGATGCAAAAGGAAGTGTAGCTGATCTTGCTTTAAAAGCACCATTAGCTTCACCAGCTTTTACCGGTACGGTAACGGGTGTTACGGCTAC
>NZ_FWYB01000013.1 GCF_900176505.1 Pedobacter nyackensis
GTATAGTTTTTTTAGGACGCGACACGCATATAACTAAAATACCTATACAAAATTTAGCTGCTTATTCCTGATTTCGCTTTACTTCGTCCTTGAGCTCACGGGCAGCTTTTATCGCTCCATCCTTCGATAGTGCCATCACATAAACGCAAATTTGTTCGCCTTCAAAAAAGTAATGTCCGTTGGTGGCAAGTTCGGTACGTTGCAAATCAATAACATAGTGAGCAGTAGCCTCATCGTTACGCATATTAAGCTGGACAAAAAAGCAATCTCTGGTGATATCGGTATAAAAACCTGGATTAAGCTGGCATTCTACAATTTGGGCATTCCCGAATGTTCTAAGCCTACTTATATAGGCTTTAGCAGTTTCGAAATCATCAAAGGCTACATGGATAGGGATATCTAAGTCACTAAACTCCTTGATAAAATAAATACTTTCGGTGGTTTTTGGCTGATTGTGTTTCATACTATTGATTTTTAAGATGAATAATATGAGTCTAGGGGAATTTAGAAGAAGGCCGGATGATCTGTTTTAACCACGGGTAGGGTTAAAACGAAGATGCACTATAGCGGGGCCTAAAGTAAATCCGCAACCCCAGGCTTCTCACGGCCATGAACACAGATTACAATAGCCCCATAACACTATAGTGCACCTTCAAAAGTACAATAATATTTGTTATGGGTTTTAATCTATTGTCTCGGTTCATTAATTGTGAGAATTTGGAGTTCGAGACTCTTTAATTAATACCTCATTTAAGAAGTAATTGATATGTTATTTATTTTCTTTAGTTCATAGGCCTGATATTTTGGTTTATGGATCTATATTTCCATGTAAATCAAAGCGTTTGCCCATTGGGTTTGCCTTGATCACATCCATACCCCAATATAACTATAAAACCTTACAGCAACAACAATTTTCTAAATAATTAACAATAAAATCAAAATAGTAAAATATTAGAGAGAAAACCAATGTTTTGGAATAGATTTAATCTTTTCTCACTATTTACCCGAAATCTTAGAAAGTAGATTAGCCACATTATTTGTCCCTAATTTCTCGCTGATATTTTTACGATGGGTTTTAATGGTTAGTTCACTCAAAAAAAGTAAACCTGCTATCTCTTTGCTGGTTTTGCCCTCCGCAATCAAAGAAATAATTTCTTTCTCACGCTTCGTCAACCTCAATTGTTGAGTAAAGGCATCTTCCTGCGTCTTTTTGGAAATGATGTTTGGATCCAAATAAATGATTCCTTTGCTCATCGCATCAAATGCTTCCTCCAAAATATGCTTTCCTGATATTTTCAACACGTAAGCATCACCTTTAAAAGTCATCAGGTCTAAACTAATATCTGCGGGCTGATACATGGACAAAATCATAATTTTCATCTCCGTATATCGCTGTTTTAACTCAGTTAAAAGCTCTAGCCCATTAAAAGGAGGAAGATTCACGTCCAGTAATAAGAAATCTATAGGTGTTTTGGCCAAAAATGCTAACATCTCCGGCACAGTAGCAGCAACGAAACTCAAATTCAGATCGGCTCTGTTAGCAATCATATTACTAATTCCTTCTGCAAATAACAGATGATCATCCGTTATCCCAATACTATACTTTTTCATGATTAGCCTGATTAAATTCAATAGAAATACTAAAACCCTTATTTTCGGCACTGTCGATATTAAAGCTGCCCTTTAATAATTCCACAAGATTCTCCAGGCTTTTTAAACCCAATCCATCACTTACCGTGTTATCTTTCAACCCAACACCATTGTCTTCAGCATATATAGAAATCAATCCTTGCTCTATGATGATTTGCAAGAATCCTGATGTTGCTTTTGAGTGTTTCAACAGGTTTTGCAAAATCTCTTGTATCATTCGATAAATCAGGATCTCATTTTGTATCGTCATCCCTTCTTTTTTGCCCAACCATTCAAACTGCAAATCAACCTGGTTATTTCTTAAAATTAGTTGTACCATCTCGGCAATACACTGATATAGTCCTTTGCCCTGTAAAATCAATGGTGAAAAACCATGACTCATCGTCCTAACCTCATGACCTAATTGAGTGATGGCTGACGCAATTTTTGCTCTGCCCTCCTCTGTTAATGGCATATTATCCGTTTCCAATCTCAAAAAACCAAGATTTGCACCCACTGTATCATGTAACAAGGACGACATCCTTTGCATTTCTTTTTGCTGATACTTAGCAGTCTCCTTAAAAATATTCTCTTGTTGAAGCTGATTTTCAACGTACAGTCGTTCGGAATCTTCCTTATAAGATTTAAAGCGCCAGGCCAACGCCAATGCCATTACCATACCTTCAAAAAGTAGCCCCCAGTAAACCGCTGTAGCAGTGAAGTTGTTCCTTGGAATGAGCTCCACTTGATGTAGCACGTAAATGCTCATAAACACTACAATTCCGAAAAAAGAAACCACAGCAAATAAGGAATATTTTAAACGATTATAAAAACAATAAACGGCTTCCAGGAGGATAACCAGCATTACTAATGGACTTACAAGTCTGTTTGCCTGCAGCCAGAAACCCTGGACTCTAAAATTACCGTATGCAGAAGTTACCACAGCAACAAAAAGGACGGTAACAAAAACAATTAAAAGCCAATAATTGAACCGATAAACCTTTGGCATTTTGACTTTTAAATCCATCAGCTCATTAAAAAAGTTGACCTGTGGAACAAAGCTAAGTGCAAATACTGTTGATCGAACGATATCATTTAAAAATGGATATTCCGGGTAAAAATATTTGAACAACTCCCCCATGCTTGTCCCCAGATATAAAATGATCATCAATAAGTAAAGGCTGTACCACAGATACAAATTAAGTCGCATACTGATGTACAAATAGAAATTGAACATAAGTGCAAAAAACAGAACGCCAATAAATAAACCTGTAACCATGCTTTCCGATTGGCTTTCTTTCAGGTATTGCGCTTCTGTATAAAAGTGTACCGGCAGATCAAGTTTGGTATACCTTTTATCTGTTGCAATTATAAAATCTGCATCTTTATATAGTGCTCCGCTTATGGGATAAACAAAAGTAGTAGTAGGTAAAGGCCTGGTCCAAAAGGGAAGATTATCACCCGTCCGATTAAATTTCCTGATGATCTTTCCATCTTTAACTATCCAACACTTCAAAAAATTGATATGTGGATTATGGATATCGATAAAACTGAAATTGTTATATTTTAATAAGCTGTTGATTGGAATTTTAAACCAAACACTGTAAGGAGTATGGCTATCTGGCGTTTTTGTAGTGGTAAAGTTCTGCCACTTATCCTCCTGCAGGTTGAGAAATGCGGCATCACTAAAATCGTTATTTGGAGTAAGCAGGTATTGTATTTTTGCGGTTTCATGATCAATTTGATGGCCATCACTGCTGATATTCAGTTGTGCCTGCACAGCTGAGCACATGAAAAGCAATAAAACATGAAGCAAGAGTTTCCGGAGCATTTCCTAAATTAAACATTCCTTTTTCAAATAAAAACGATCGAATTAAAAATACACCTTTATAGGTATACAGTTTGTTAAGGTGTTATCTGCTTAACAATGTATTTTACGTATTTTTACAAAAAAATATTGAGCAACATGCCTTTTACATCCTTAGGTTTATCTCCGGCTTTACTAAAAGCACTGGTAAATCAGAATTTCACAGTACCCACTCCTATTCAACTAACGGCTATACCGGCCATATTAAATAAAAAAGATGTTTTAGGTATCGCTAAAACAGGTTCAGGAAAAACAGCGAGCTATGTTTTACCGCTTCTAACGAATTTACAACAATCATTGGGGGTAAAAAATCGCCATGCAAATGTATTGGTTTTAGTGCCTACACGTGAACTGGCTCAACAGGTAAAAGATGTTTTTCAGTCTTTTAGTAAGGCGCTTCCTGAATCAATTAAAACATTGGCCGTGTATGGTGGTGTTTCCATTAACCCGCAAATGATGGCACTGCAGGGCGTAAATGTACTTGTTGCTACACCTGGTAGATTATTGGAATTGGTTGATTCAAATGCGGTGCATCTATCCAGTATCGAGACATTGGTTCTTGATGAAGCAGATAAGATGCTGAATTTAGGTTTTAAAGAAGAAGTGAATAAAATCATTGCGCTTTTACCTGAAAAACGCCAGAACATATTGTTCTCTGCTACATTGAGTAGTGACCTTCAAAATATTAATCAGGTACTGCTTCATGAACCAGTGGTTATCAAGATAGAAGCTGAAGAGGAATCGCTAGACCTTATCAATCAGGTGGCATATATCGTTTCGGATGAAAAGAAAGGACCATTTTTGCGCTACCTGATCAAGCATCATGAAATGAAACAAGTATTGGTATTTGCTTCATCAGTTCACCTGGCCGAGGCCATCGTTAACAAGCTTCGCAAAAATAATATTGATGCAAGACCTATGCATAGCAAAAAAAGCCAGGGTAACAGAAGCGATACTTTAGCTCTTTTTAAAACAGGCAAGATTAAAGTATTAGTGGCTACAGATTTAATGGCAAGAGGAATCGATATCAACTTCCTACCTTTTGTGATTAATTATGATTTACCACGATCCCCTAAAGATTATGTTCACCGCATTGGTAGAACCGGCCGTGCAGACAGCCCAGGAGATGCTATTTCGCTTGTTAGTCAGAATGAACTACATCATTTTGAAGTAATTCAAAAAAAAATGGGTAAAAAAGTGAACTTAATTGATAGTGAAAACATGCTGTAATTTTAAAAGCTGAAACAACCATTATCATAAAAAGCCTCACATTTTATTGCGAGGCTTTTTGCATTTAAAACGAATACTTAAATGTGCGCTTAGATTTTTGACTCATACTCCTGGGTTGCATTATACATATTATGAAGCGGCAACATAACCGGATCAGTTTTAGAAATGCCATTTTTGGCAAGTATTGGCATCAATATTTTGCCAAATTCATTAAAATGATCCTCAGATTCCCAAACATCTACTACCAACCAGCTATTGGGAGTTGGTGCAGCAGCATGATGGAGCAATCCTTTTGGATGAGGATAACCGGCCGCGATCAGATCTTTCCAGACCTGGTCATATTGTTCGCCTGACACACCAGGCATGTCGAAATAAACCATTATTTTTTCCATAAAATTAGGATTTAAAATTCCAATAGAAAATTCGTTTTGGACTTAACAATTTCTCAATTAGAACGTGTACCCAATACAAACAAATGCTGTAGTTTTAAGTTTCCAGTAAATTTGAGATTTCATAAATTACTTAGCAAAATGACTGTCGGAATTTCAAGTATTCCAAAGGAGCTTTTCCTGTATAAGCTTTAAAGTCTTTCAAGAAGTGGTTATAATCATAATATCCATTTGATATAGCAACAAACATCAAATCAGTACCTTTGCTATCTACTAGTTCAATATAGGTATGGAGAAAGCGTTGAAGTAGAATATACTCTTTTGGCAATAGTCCAATATTTTTCGCAAAATTCCTTTCCAGCCATTTATAATTCACGCCAATATCTCTTGTAACATTTTGCACCGTACTTTGTCCTTTCGTATTACGGATATAGTTTAATGATTGATGGAGGACATCAGGCGTTTTAATCCCTGAGAAAGAATTTTGAATATGTGATTCTGCAAATCCGACTTTATCATTGATAGAACTGCAGTTGAAGAAATCGGTTAATTTGAAACCACAAGTTTCGGCGATCTCCGCAAATGGAATGATTGGCTTATATCTAAAATGCTGTGTATCCAAACCAAACAGTTGATAAAACGCTCCCGGGTGGAACCGGATTACAAATACCTGATCGGCATGAACATTATATTTTACATATACATTTCGTATCGCACCAGCACTTGCCCATGCCGATTTTACATCGAATGTGTTACTTTCTGTAGTTATCGTTATACTATCATCTATGCCTGGCAAAAAGACAAGCACAGGAAAGCCATCATTGAAGATAAGATGTGAATCCTCTGTTTGATCGGAAGAGAAAACATAAAATCCTTCAACAATAGATTCAACCTCTTGAGATGGGGCAATTCTGTAGCCATTATTGTTGAACTTCCCTAACTGTATTTGCTTCAGATATTGTATCGGCATGGTACAAATGTATGAAAAACAGGAGTTTCAATCGAATAATCCTATGTCTAATATTTACTATGAGGGTAATTGCAGAGCATATACCTTTGCCTTGATATATAGATCCTATGATAGTAAAAACAGAAGAAGAATTGCAAGGGATGAAAAGAGTGAGTGATGCTGTGGCTACCACCTTGCAAATGATGAGAGCGTATACCCGTGTAGGACTGTCTACCAAAGATATTGATAAATACGGGCAGCAAATACTGGAGGAAATGGGTGCAAAATCAGCGCCGTTTGAAACCTATGGTTTCCCCGGTTATAGCTGCATTAGTGTAAACAATGAGATTGCGCACGGCGTTCCGTCAGACCAGGTAATTCTTAAAAATGGAGATATCATAAATATTGATGTCTCCGCCGAGTTAAATGGCTTCTGGTCGGATAATGGATGCTCATTTATAGTTGGGGAAGATATTCAAGAGCTACAGCATTTGGTGGATACTTCAAGAGAAATATTACTTAGCGCTATCGGCCAAATTAAAGGAGGCGTAAGGATCTGTGATATTGGAAAACTAATAGAAACCAAAGCCAAAAAAGCCGGTTATACGGTTATCCGGAATTTAAGTGGCCATGGTGTAGGACGTAGTTTACATGAAGAACCAGACGCCCTGACGAATTATTATGATCCCTACGACAAATTAAGAAGGTTTAAAAAAAACTCGACTGTTGCCATAGAAACATTTATTGCTACCAAATCTACAATTGCTGATGAAGCTTCCGATGGTTGGGCTTTTGTTGGCAATAAAGGCGGATTTGTAGCCCAACATGAGCATACTATCCTGGTAACTTCTGACAAGCCTGTCATTTTAACAGAAATGAATGGGATATAACCACCAAAATCCTTAAAACTTATACTCAGCTAGATTGTTGTCACCTCATTAAACTAAAGTATCATGAACGACAGTCAGAATATTAGCACAGAAGCAAAGGTCAAGTTTTTCTTTGCAGGCTTATTAATGCTTTCTTTTATTTCATGCAACAATTCAGGAACTCAAACTTCGACTAATGCAGATGTTAAGGAAGCTGTTTCAGAGGCTAAGCGGGTACATGAAAGTTCCGACGATGAATGTGGCAATAGTTTACTATTTAAAAAAGGTGTAAAAATGCATTCAGCAACTTACAATGCCGAGGGAAAGCAAACGAATAAGCAAATTGCTACGGTAACCAAAGTTTATGAAGAAGGTGCCTTTAAGGTTGCTGAAATCGAAATTCAAAGTATGGATACACTAGCAGACGACAATAAACTTCGTACGTTGGTTTACAAATGTGACGGAAAAAGCCTCTTTATGGACATATCAGGCTTACTGCCAAAAGATAATAAAGCTAAAGTTGAAGGAGGTGGCTTATCCTTCCCTAGCCGCCTATCCACCGGTCAAAGCTTACCTGATACAGAATATAGTATGAACATGGAACAGGGAGGCAAGAAGATGAAAATAGTAAGTCATGTAACAGATCGAAAAGTAGAAAGCCAGGAAGACATCACCATTGGTACTAAAACCTATGCGGCTTACAAAATATCATCTGTTATAAAGGCCGATATAGAAATAGCGGGTATGACAGAGCAGATGAAAAAATCGATGGAGGCCATGAAAGAAAAAATGCCAAAGAACAAGATGTTGCTATGGTATGCGCCCTCAGCAACCGTACTGAAAATGGAATTCTATCTTGGAGATAAGCTAGTTACCAGAAATGAGGTTACTTCTATCGAAAGGTAATTCCTAATGATTGCGCTTGCTTACTAATAGCTCCTCATTTCCTGAAAGAAGGGAGTACTTCTTTCGTATACGCATTTTTCGGCATATATATACATTGCGGCGCTCCAGCTTTGCCAATCCTGCCCGGCAGGCACACCATCTTCTGCCCTTATCCACTCATTAAAGCCAAAATCAAGGTTTTTAGTTTTATCCGCCGACTTAGCAACCAGTTCACTTAGGGCTACTAATTTCTGTTCGGCGAGCTTGTATTCTTTTGCTGCAACTAATGCAGCAATGTAAAAGCCACAGATAAATGGCCAGATTCCCCCATTATGATACTGGCCCGGTAAATTAAAGTCAACATATCTTGGTTTCCAATCCGGATCGTAAGGCTGAATAAATGGAAAAAAATTAGGAGGAAGATCTAATCCCAGTAGACCACTTTTTTTCATATGCTCGCACTCATTTTCAATCCACGCAATCATTTTTTGTGCCCTTGAAAGTGAGGCTATTCCAGATAAGATGGCCAGACTGTTCCCCAGCAAATCAAACCTTTCACTGCTAAAAACTTTATAAGACCACAGCGCGTAATATGGCTTGTGTTTCACCACCAGTCCTTCATGTACATGCGCATGCTGCACCTTGCCTGTAATGGTAAACAAGCTCATCTCACTTCGAATCTGACTGGCCTCAGCATCCAGGCCAAAAACCTTTAGATAGCTATAGGTTAAAGTATTAACAAACAAGCCATACCCAAGTACCCATTGCTCATCCCTCCAATCGCTGGTAGGTTGCTGAGCGATCAGACCATGATCTGAAGGTCTTTGATAATTCATCCAGGTCATTGCCTTTAAAATAGGCTTCAGCAGAAAGCTCGAATCGCCTGTTATTTTATTATAAATACCTGCGGCCAATAAAAACAATGGTGTAGTATCACTTGCACCGCGGTCTTCCTTATCATGTACCAATGAAGGGATGTGTCCATTTGGACTCTGGTTTTCAGCAAGGGTTTTCAGTACCACCCGCATACTTTCTAATAGCCGATCATCATCTAGTACACCTATGCCAAGAAGTGTTATCAATAGATCTCTTGTATATGGCTCAGGATACCCCCATCCTGCTGTACGGGGAAGATCATTAAAAGGCCCAACCCTATTATGTAACAGAACTTTAATTGCAGCCCTTCTTGTGGCTTGGATCATTTCTTTATCTGAATCGTTCATAACCTTACACTTAAATTATTTCCAACCTTTCCTTTAGGATCTCTAAAAGGCGTTTAGCGACTTTGCGGTAGTCAAAATGCGATGCTACATGAATTCTTGCGGCCTTTCCTAAACTCAATCGCAATTCTTTATCCATCATCAACCGCTTTAAATGAGCAGCAATATCTGTTACATCAGCCCGATAATCTACTGTCCTTGGTGTATCAAACAGAATTTTAATCAAATTCCCGGATTCGGTTCCATCCGGAATATTCACCTCATTTACGATAACTTTTGTGGCCACTTTTGCCAGCAATGCGGTTTTGTTGTGTACCAATGTATCCAGCATCCCCATCGCTTCAATACCTACCACAGGTTTTTCGCATGCCCCAGCCTCAACCTGAGTCATTCCAAATCCTTCCAACCGCGATGGTGCCGCATAAATATCGCAGGCAGCGATAAGATAGGGCATCAAATTTCTGGAAGTGATGTTGGTTACAAAACTCACCTTGTCGGCAATACCAAGGTCAACAGCTAGTTGCCGGTCTGTCAAACTCTGCACCTGGGTTCGGGGCTGTGGCCAAACCTTACAAACGTATTTCCAATCAGGTACCTCTCCATCGATTTGCGCCAAGGCCTGCATCACCTCCCTGGATCCTTTAGAAGCTCCATCCCCCCCCACAGTCAAAATCATCAATTGATCAGGGGATAAACCCAGACTTTCCCTAACGCCTCTTATTTTAGGATCGCGATAACCTACTGGAACAAAAGTTTCAGTATCGCAGCCCACAGGTAATACTTCGATGAGATCAGCGTTAATACCATCCCGAACATACATTTCCTTTACCCAATTTGAGGTAACGAGGATTAGTGGTAGCTTATTAAGTAGATCCTGATGCTTTGCAATGTAACCATCAGCCACCAGCCAGGGCACAGCCATAATTCCATGCTTATTAGGATGAAGTACCAGATCGGAAAGATGACCCCAATAACCTACCCCAATTACTAGGTCGGGCCTAAACCAGCGGTAATACCATTCCTTTTCAAAGTCGGATGTAGAATTTACAGGATAAACATCAACGCCCAGCTCTGTCAAACCTCGATACAGCAGATCACCTTGAGTAGCCAAACCACCAGGTGAAGGCGGATAATCATATAATACTAGTACTCTCATCTAACCTCCCTTCCAGCACGGTTAACAATTCTAATGCTTCTTCTGGCTTAACAAATTTCCTGAATGCCTCAAATTTAGGTGTGGTCATCGCCTCCCAGCTGTCTAAATCAAAACCGTAGATTTTTGTAATGATATCATATTTATGTTGCCAGGTAGCCTTACTCAATTTCGTACAGGAGACTCCGGTAGTTATTGCCCTGGGAAAATACATTCTGTTGCCATCTTCATAAGCGAATAGCCAAAGCTCTTTAGCCTGTATTTTTCCTGAATGCCAGAGTTTAATCACAGCCTTGCTTGCTTCTTCGTGCCGGCGGTGACGCGTATATTCGCCATCCGGACTATGCGTAATCAGGATATCAAAATGCTTATGCGGCAGTAGCTTTATAGTTTTTTGCTGTACTAGTTTCTCCGGCAGAGGCTTTTGTTCTGGTCCATCATCCAGATCTTCCATTTTTCCTTTTGCGCCGAAATGATCAAGAACTTTACCGAATTTCTCAGCACGCTCGGCATCTTTTTTACGACACAAACAGCCTATAAAGACATTCCACCCGGGATGATCTATCAAGGTTCCACCCGTCCAAAGGGTCTCATCGTCTGGATGAGCCACGACTATAGCAACATTTTTTACCACAGTATTCATTGTTAATATATAAAGCACAGTAAGGATTGACAATAAAACGAAAAGGGAGATCTTGGGCTATAGAAATTTTATTGGAATGATTTTATAACAATTGAACTTCGAATAGGTTCAGTTTTTTAAAAAAAAAGCCCATATCTTTAGGCACAAATTTTACAATTAAATCTTTTATGGCAAAAGCATCTGAAATTAAAGTAGGAAATATTTTACGTTTTAACGGCGAACTAGTAACAGTTACAGAGATCTTACACCGCACACCAGGTAAAGGTGGCGCTTTCTACTTAGGTAAATTTCGTAATATCAAAACCGGGAAAATTGTTGAGGCCCGTTTAGGAACTGACGAGCAGGTTGAAATTTGCCGTGTTGAGACTAGTGACTATCAATATTTATATGAGGAAGGTGATTATTTCGTAGTAATGGATAACGTTACTTTTGATCAGTTCAACATTCCTAAGGCATTATTCGGTCCATCAGCAAAATTCCTGAAAGAAGGTATGAATGTGATCGTATCTATAGAAAGTGAAGAGCCTATTATGGCTACTGCACCAAACTTTGTGGAACTGGAAGTTACCTATGCTGAACCAGCTGTTAAAGGTGATACTTCTTCAGGTGCATTGAAAAATGTAACTACTGAAAATGGCGTAGAACTAAAAGTGCCTTTGTTTGTGAACCAAGGCGATAAGATAAAAGTAGATACACGTACAGGTGAATATGTTGAACGTGTAAAATAGGTTATAATAAATATTAAAAAGGGGTTTGTAGTAATACAAGCCCCTTTTTAGTTGAAGTACCTTTTAATTAAAGTACCATTTCGGTATATAATTTAAACAAGGTCTCTTTCGCATCGCTACTTAAGCCTGCATGAGCCCTCGATGTTTGTATAACAGTACTGCGGGTAGCGGTTAACCACCTGAACCTGGATGGTGCATCTAATTGTCCGATAGGCCCCGAATGCTTCCCTCCTGCACAAATACGTTTAAAGGCATTTAGGTTTTCTTCCAATACTGAAGGATCAAGCTCCTTACAAAAAACAGCTAATTTCTCCTGATCAAGTTTGATTAAAACATCCAGGAACTTTTGTTTAGCGCAATACACCACAACGCCAACATTCATAAATTCTTCTCGCTCTACCCTAGGCACAACGCGAATAACAGCATACTCAAATAAGTCCTTCTCTTGCATCTTCTGCTGCTTTTACAAAAATTTCTGAATGTGCCAATCTCGTTTCCAGGAAATAGACATAAGCTTGTCTATGTTCAGCTGGACTTCCAAATGAATATTCATCCATTAACCATTCATCAGGTATTAATGCGGCGATTGAGGCGATATGGGCCGGAGTAAGTAAGGTCTTAAATTCCTGATCTACCTGCTCAAGCTCAGTTGCAAAGGGCAACAAAACATGATCCTTAATCAACGCAAAAGGTCTCACTGCCTGTGCTTCCCAGTTTTGCCAGGAATGGTGGAAATATAAGGATGCCCCGTGATCAATAAGCCATAGTTCATTATGCCAGATCAGCATATTTGTGTTTCTGGCGGTACGATCCATGTTGGTAAGCAAACAATCAAGCCATACAATTTGCGAAGCCAGTTTTGAGTCGACCTTCGTAACCAGTGGGTCAAACGTAATGGCCCCAGAAAGGTAATGTAAGGCCAGATTAAGCCCTTCACTTGCTCTTAGCAGGTCTTGTATTTCTTCATCTGGTTCTATTCGGCCAAAGGCTTCATCCAAACTGGCAAATACAATTTCCGGAACGCGTAAGCCTAATACCCGCGCTATTTCAGCTCCGAATATTTCGGCAATCAGTGCCTTGGCACCCTGCCCCGCTCCACGAAATTTAAGTACATATAAAAATCCATCATCAGCCTCTGCAATCGCGGGCATAGAGCCCCCTTCACGTAAGGGAGTTACATACCTGATTACATTAACTGATCGCAATGCTAATTCACTATTATCCATGTTGGGCATTTAATCGTTAAAGAATCAGGTATAAAGATATAGAAACAATCAAATAGTTGGCATTACTTTAAGATTGAAGCAAGTTTTGCTGCTAATTCCGTACCCCTCAAATTTTTCGCTACAATAACACCATTAGGGTCTATCAGGAAATTTTGAGGCACAGCTCTAACATTATAAAGTTCGCCTACTACATTTTTCCAGCCTTTCAAATCACTTACATGAAGCCATGGAAGTTTATCATCGGCAAATTGCTTTTTCCCAGGCATCCTGCTTGCTATCGACTACTTGTTTTTTATAGAGGTACCAAACATTTTATCCCAAAACATCGAACTCACACCAAAAGCCCTATCAGGATATTTATAGTGGTGCGAAAGATGGTTTCGCCATAGTACTTTAAAATATTTTGGTGGTGCATAAGCGTGTATGGCAAAATGAATAGAAACGTAAATGAGATATCCCGTTATGAAACCAGAGAAAAAAACGAATGCATACCCTATTGAGCCGAATAGTAAAAATGAAATCCCGCAAAACAATAAAAGCATCATACAAGCCATCAGCATACTCGGAACCGGAGGCATAAACAGCCTGGACCTGTCGTTGGGGAACTCATGATGGTTTTCATGGAAGATATACACCAACCACTTACCTAATCTGCTTTTAGCCGGAAAATGAAAGAGAAAGCGATGGACAAGATATTCAAACAAAGTCCAGCTAAGCATTGCAATAAGAAAAATCAGCGAAATTAACCCTGCAGAGTAGTGAAATGTGGCTTCTGCATAAAGCACCAGAAAAATAATTAATGGGACATAGATCATATAAATAACCCAGGGACGCGTCTTGGTTAGCATTTCCAAATAGCTATTTTTAAAAATCCGAGCCTGCCCTTTACTGTCAACAACTTTCTTCAAATACATACCCCCTCCTTTCTAGTAAATCGAACATGAATCAGAACGTCATAAAAATAGATCCATAATGCAGTACCATAACAAAAACTAATGCAAGTAGTTTTTGTTATTTCTGGTTCAGAAGCAGATTAAACTTTTCTTGTTCAGTGCTAACCATTATTTTGAGTGGAAATTTCCGGGCAGGAATAGTTGTTGGAAACCAATCGCGTCCCGTTTCAGAAAGAATAAGCAAGCCATGATCATCACCCAATGCAGCGAATCTTGGCTGTGGTGCCTGTTTTGTAAACAATTGTATATCATGGGACGCAGTCAATGTACGAATACACTGATAAACATCATCTGTAACCAACCCAATCTCACTGATACAAGTAATCGACTGTCCGGTAAATGGAAATTCAGATTGGTCATCCAAATCATAACGCACAATAAATTCAAGTATGTTTCCATTGTTGTCCTGAAAATAGATAGCATTAGCGTTCCAACTAGAAAAATCTGCTACATAGCTATCCTTTTCTTTATCGACGGTAAGTAAATATACCCTGCCGTTCAACCACTCTATCGCTTCCTTCAGTTGATTATTGGGAATATTAAAAGCAAAATGATAAATGGGACGCTCCAAATGTTCATCCGATCTAAAAGTAAGCACTGAATCACCCGCTACAAAGCTGATCATCTCCTTATTCTTTTCCAGAAGCCTGAAGTTCAAGACTTCGGTGTAGAATAATTCAGTCTGACGAATATCAGTAGTGCAGATTTCAATTGCTTCAATATTCATAAAATGGGGTTATTCTTTTTATAAACTCATTGGGCCGTCGATTGTTTATTAAAGAGTTAAACTATGATCATCCAATGGTTTTTTACAACAATTAAATATAAGAAATTATGCAACGTAATGTAAAAAGCTTAATAGGCTTCACTATGGGTGCTACCGATGGTGAAATTGGGAAAGTTGTCGAGTTTTATTTTGACGATGAAACATGGACAATAAGGTATCTGATTGTAAAAACTGGCAGCTGGTTGACTGGCCGTAAGGTACTGATCGCTCCTTCTGCATTAAAAGAACCGGATTGGGAAAATAAAAGCTTTCCGGTAAACCTCACCAAGGAGCAAGTAAAACATAGTCCGGATATAGATACTGAAATGCCTGTATCCCGTCAACATGAACTCGCTTTATATGAACATTATTCCTGGCCCTATAGCGCTCGTATTGGAACCGGTTTTTATGGCGCGATGGGAATGTTGGGAATGGTTGAATCAAGGATTCCGTTTGAGGAAAGCATTGCAGCCCGAAACTTTGGAGATGGTGCAGGTGATCCGCACCTTCGAAGCACAAGCGAAGTAAAAGGCAGCGAACTTCACACCATTGATGGTGAAATAGGAGAAATTGAGGATTTAATTATCGATGATACCAATTGGAGTATCCACTTTCTTGTGGTTGATACAGGGAAATGGTTACCCGGGAAAAAAGTTCTGATCGCGCCTAAATGGGTTAAAGAAGCTAAGTGGGACTCTTATAAATTTTATACCGACATCCCAACCGACGCTATAAAAGAGAGCCCAGAATATGATCTTTCAGAACCTTTGCCACCTAATTTCGAGCCTGATTTATATCGTTATTACGGGAAATCTATTGGTAAATAAACCTGGAGTCAAATCAACGAGTACTCCCATACAAAACTGATTGAATCGAATTGCCAAAATCGCTGAATATTTTGGCAATTCGATTGTATTTGCAATTGAATTTCATCCTTTCTTTGAGTTGAAGCCAGTACCGGTTATTTTATCGATTTTTTTAATCCAGCAATAATGAAGAATAATGTTTCAATAGCCAACACATATAGACGCATGATGTGTATTTTGGGCTGTAGTATGATGACTGTTTTGCCCCAGATGGGAAAGGCGCAAATTTTTACAGATAAGAATTTTGTTAAAATAAGCCCGACAGATACTGAGGCTGATATTGTTAGAAAAGCAGCAAATGTTACCCCCTCACCAAGACAGCTAAGGTGGCAGCAGCTTGAACTGACAGCTTTTATTCATTTCGGCATCAATACTTTTACGAATAAAGAATGGGGTGGTGGCTCGGAAAACCCTAAAATTTTTAATCCCAAAGAGCTGGACGCCCGTCAATGGGTAAAAGTTTGTAAAGACGCAGGATTTAAATTGGTCATCCTTACTGCGAAACACCATGATGGATTTTGTTTATGGCCAAGTAAATACACGGAACATTCCGTTAAAAACAGCCCATGGAAAGAAGGGAAAGGAGATATTGTTAAAGAAACTGCTGCAGCTTGTAAAGAGTTTGGTATAGGTTTCGGAATTTATCTTTCCCCCTGGGACCGCAACTCCCCTTATTTCGGCAGTATGCAATACAATGATTATTTCATCAATCAGTTGACAGAGCTCCTTAGTAATTACGGACAAATTGATGAAGTCTGGTTTGATGGTGCAAATGGTGAAGGGCCGACAGGCAAGAAACAGGTATATGAATATCAACGTTGGTATGACCTGATTCGCAAGTTACAGCCTAAAGCAACCATTGCAGTATCCGGACCAGATGTGAGATGGGTTGGAACAGAAACCGGATATGGCAGGGAAACAGAATGGAGTGTTGTGCCTGGAGATCAGATTATTCCTGAAGCGATAGCAGCCAACTCTCAAAAGGATGTTGAATTCGCACCCCGTGATATGGTGTCTAACGACCTCGGAAGCAGAGAGAAAATTTCTAAAGCTAAAAGCCTGGTTTGGTATCCCGCAGAGATAGATGTATCCATCCGTCCGGGCTGGTTTTATCATCCTAAGGAAGATGATAAGGTAAAAAGTCCTGAAAAACTGACTGATATTTATTATAGTTCGGTTGGAAGAAATGGTGTTTTATTGTTGAATATTCCCCCTGATACGCGCGGACTGATCAGCGAAAGTGATATAAAATCCTTAAAAGGATTTAGAAACCAACTGGACCAAACATTTGCCAGTAACCTATTGAAAGGTGCCATGCTTAAAGGAAGCAATGAAAAGAAAACAAATGTATTATATGATCAAAAAACCAATAGCTGGTGGAAAACAAAGGCAGATCAAACTGAAATAGTATTGGAATTCAAGATGAACAGAGCACAGACTTTTGACTTGCTGCTGTTACAGGAGAACCTGGAAGTCGGACAACGTGTAGAGCAATTTGTAATGGAATATAAGGATGGTGAAGAATGGAAAAAGGCCACCGAAGGCACTACTATCGGCTTTAAACGTCTCCTTCGCTTTCCTTCAGTTACCGCAAATGAAGTCAGATTGAGAATTATTTCTTCAAGACTCAATCCTGCAATTGCTGAAATCGGCTTGTATCAACGTGCTGCTGGTACAAACTAATCTATAATAACAAGCTACCATCTAAAATTTATCAGATGGTAGCTTGTTATCATGCAAAGCAAGTTATCAGTTCCCTGTATGGGACTAAAAAACGATTTTTCCCTGATGGATTAATGACTTTACTGCTGAAACCCTTGAAACCGCCTCTGCAGAACAACTTGCGTCTACCAGCACTACATCTGCCTTGTTTCCTGCTTTTGGCCAAACCTGGTTTCCTTTATCATCCAGCGGAAGGATATTATGGGTAGCTAGTTTTAAAATTCTTGAAAGGTCAAACTCTGTACGATATCCATACAGCTGAGCTGCAAGGTTCGCTTTTTGAAGAATGCTGCCACTTCCGAAAGTATTCCACCAATCAATAATGGAGTCGTTACCCGTCATCACATCTACCCCATATTTATAGAGCGTTGGTATGGGCATGATGGTACGTCCAAATGGAATGGTTGAGATAATTCCAACCTTTGCGTGTCCCAATTTCTCTGCTATTTCATCTGTATTCTTTTTATCAAGATAAGCTAATGCAAAACTATGACTGATAAAGGTTTTACCCTTTAATACAGGATTTTCTATCACTTTGTCAATAAGATAATTTATGGTCTTCATCCCTGATTCGCCTGACTCATGAAGATGAATATCAATCCCTTTGTTGTTATCTATTGCAAGCTGGATGATTAAATCCATATGCCTTTCTATAGCACCATCTATCGTATAAGGGTCCAGTCCGCCAATAAAATCAATATTCATTTTGGCAGCTTCTTTCATTAACTGTTCCGTTTTTGTATAGTAAATACCATGTTGCGGAAATGCCACCAGCTCTGCCTGAAAAGTATCTTTTTTGTTTTCGAGCGCTTTCTCCAAATTTCTTAAAGATTCTAATCCGGAAGTTGGATCGATATTAACGTGTGATCTGGCGTAATTTGTACCATGGCTTTGCATCAACTCAATCAGCTTTTCAGTGCGAGGAATCGATGTTTTAAGTAAACCAGGGATAATTTTCTGCTCATAGGCGATCATGTCCCTTACTGACCTAAGTTTACTTTGATTTGCTTTCCATGGCAAGCCATAAAAGGTTTTATCCAGATGGATATGCATATCCTTAAATGCAGGTAGCATCAATAATCCTTTCGCATCGATGGCATCTGCCTTTGGCTTATTTGGCAGAATGGCCTTTATCTTCCCGTCTTTAATTTCAACTGTAAACAGTTCCGTTTTTGTATGGCTAACTTCAGCATCTTCATATTCGAAGCCAGTTTCCAATCTTACATTTTTTAAGGTGAAGCTTTTAGCTGTATTTGTAGAATTGAACCGTTGCGTGCTACCTGAATGCGCTGATTCAGCCGCGATGGTATGGGTTGCAGTAAATACACTTGCCCCTGTTGCAAGCAGAATAGATGAGTTTTTAATAAAATCTTTGCGCGAAATTGATTCTAATGACATAAAACACTTTTTATACAAAGTTAATGGCCATGATCTAAACCCAATAGTAATATTTATGCTATAAGTTGTATCATTTATAACAGTTCTCTGAATTCACAATCTGGAATGCATTGATCCCAAGTTTCGGTATATTGGCTTTCGTTTTCACCCAATCAGGTCGATATACCAGTATCCCTGGACTGCCCCACCCTCCGGTGAGGGATATGTTTTAAATACTTTCTCTCCTAAGGTGAAACCAATAGGCTTTTTAAATATGGGCCCATCAAAAACAAAAGTATGAAACTCTCCATTTTCACCGCAGGGATCTATTCCAGCAGGGAGATCTTCAATAAAACGATCATCTATTATTCTACCGCAGAAATCTTCAAGTCCCTGCTGAGCACAGACTACAATTGTTTTATAGCCCAGGGAAATAAACTCCTTTAAAACCTCGGTAGTATTTCTTTTCCAAAGCGGGAATTCAGCCTTCAAACCAACTTCAGAAAGCTTGGCTTCCCTGTAAACCTTCAAATCTTCTAAAAACAAATCCCCAAATATAGAATGGGTTATGCCTTGAGCTTTAAGCAACATCAAATGCCTGTTCATCTGCTCCTCATAGATTGCCATATCCGGTGATTCAGGTAAACGAACCTGATACAAGGGAATATCCAGGCTGCTTGCTTGTTCTATTAAAAGGCTTTCCCTTACCCCATGCATGCTTACCCGGTTATAGGCCTCGTTAACGGTAGTCAGTAAGTAACGGACGTCGAAATTTGGATCCCTCATGATATGGTGAAGTGCCAGTGTACTGTCCTTACCCCCGCTCCAATTGAAAATACTAATGTTTTTGCTCATTTCTAAAAACCAAGAATATTGCCGTAAAGATAGGAGAAGTTATGATTAAGAAACAGTTGAACCATTTAAGTTTTTAACTGTTTCTTATTAAAGAAGTTGAATATCATGTTGGATAGAAACAAGCGAAAAATGGGGATTGCACTCTTGCTGTTTGCAGCGGCAGCTATGCTATTCAGATTGGCTTATGCCACTGTTTCAAGTTCAATAAGCATTTGGCTGATGGTTGGCGCAGTACTTTTGTTATTGGCCTCGTTAACCGTATTTGGACTATACTTTAGAGAATGAGATCAAAAAGGTCTGAGATTAACTATCTTCGAATTATTTAGAAGAGAACAACTGTATGCGTATACCATTTGAAGAACTTAAAGATGAATTTAAAAGAATACTTTTAAAGTTATCATTTCCCGATTCAACTGCTGAAACTTGTGCTACAATATTCGCTATTAACAGCCGTGATGGAGTCTATTCACATGGGCTGAACCGGTTTCCTGTTTTTGTACGATATGTACAGCAAGGCTTGGTTCAACCAAAAGCTTTACCCGAATTACTGGAAAAAAATGGTGCAATTGAGCGTTGGAATGGGAATTTTGCGCCTGGGATGTCCAATGCTACGCACGGTATGAACCGCGCTATTGAGCTATCTAAAGAAAATGGAATAGGATGTGCAGTCATTAAAAATACCAACCATTGGATGCGTGGAGGAACTTATGGCTGGCAAGCTGCAGACGAGGGTTGTATTGGAATTTGTTTCACCAATGCAACAGCCAATATGCCGGCATGGGGTGGTCAGGCTCCCGTGTTGGGCAACAACCCCATGGTGATTGCTATACCTCGTGAAGGTGGTCATATTGTACTAGATATGGCTATGTCGCAATTTTCTTATGGTAAAATGCAGGAATATGAATTAAAAAATGAATCACTGCCATTTCCTGGTGGTTACGATGAAAATGGAAATCTGAGTACCAACCCTAGCCTTATTCGAAAATCAAAGCGGGCATTGCCAATTGGTTACTGGAAAGGCTCAGGCCTTGCACTAATGCTCGATTTGTTAGTTGTAGCACTTAGTGGCGGTAATTCTACCGGTAAAATATCAGCCAATGCAGACGAAACCGGTGTATCACAGTGTTTCATCTGCATTCGTCAGCCCCATATGCATGAGGAATTGATAAATCAGGTTATTGCATACACCAAATCAGCATCAGCGGTTAAACCCGGCGAATACGTTTCATATCCCGGAGAACGCACTTTACGAACCCGTCTGGAGAATGAAAAAATGGGCATACCAGTCAACGAGGTAATCTGGATGCAGGTAAAAACCATGTTTACGTAATTAGCCTCTTTGCCAGATCAAAGTCGAAAGAGTCATCGTTTTTAATCGTCAAAAAGTATTTTATCTGCCAGCTTTGCGTTTTTATTGCTTGTTTATTGGTGGCATTGTCCCAAGGAGGATAAACCCTAATACCACGTTTTCCTTCTTTTCCGTTTCGGGTAATTATTCCTTTGTCCGCCAATACTGATTTTGGAAAAATAAATTGCCCAAAATTGTCACCACTTCTTGCTGTGATAATTATAAAATCCAGGTCGTCTGAAATATCAAAAGGTTCAGTTATACCGTTCTTGTTTCTTTTCCAGATAGTTACGAATTGCCCTGTTTTTGTCGGCGTGATTTTAGAAATCCGGTGTTGAACTGTTTTTCCGTTAAGTATAAATTTGCAAGCACCATATTCTACACTTTCCGAATTCAGTATAGGATTTGTAAAGTCGAAATCACATTTGTCATAAACCAATTCCTTCGCAACTTTCAAATCGCTATGAAATGAATTCATCATAGCCTATAATAGAATTAAGAATTTATCCTTTTCGAATTTTAGTACTTGTTTTTGCTTCAAACGATTAATGACAAAATGAAAATGCTCGTCATGCTCTGTCACTTCTAATACTTCTCCAAGATTGGCGATGATATCACCTTTAGCAATATCGGAAATCTGTTTTGTTTTAAGTTCAGGTAGATAATTTGATTTCAACATATACTCTTTACTATTTGATTGCGAATAATTCCTTAAATGTAGCTAATCTGATTTAAATTATTAAAAATTTCTAGATTTAGAAAAATCACTGGCACATTTCATCAACGCGAAGCGGATTCGGCTTAATCATAAAAAAACTATAAGAGGTCAATTTTGTTACCTAATTATAAAAATTGCTGATATGGATCAAGAATCCAGGTGATCATAAATCAAGTAAAATGAGTAATCATATTGTTAAAGTCCTTGAAGCATATTTTATTACCCATGATGTAAAACGTTTTGTAGTTGAAAAACCTACAGGATATAGTTTTATTTCAGGTCAGGCCACTAAAGTTTCTATTAACCTTCCGGGATGGAAGAACCAACTACGACCTTTTTCCTTTACCAATTTAAATGATCAGAATTATCTTGAATTTATGATCAAGATATACGAAGACCACGAGGGAGTAACCAATATGCTTGGACGTTCCAATACGGGGGATGAATTAATTCTTCATGATGTTTTTGGGGTTATTCAATACAAGGGACCAGGTGTTTTTATTGCCGGAGGCGCAGGTATTACTCCATTTATATCGATACTCCGGGACTTATACAAGCATAGACGGCTAAGAGGCAACAAACTAATTTATTCTAATAAAACTTCAACCGATGTAATTATGGAAGAGGAGTTGCAGAAGATGCTAAGCCATGATTTTATAAAATTGTTTACCAGAGAGAATATTGTCGGTTATATAGGACGAAGGATTGACCGGAACTACCTTATTGAGAATATAACCGACTTCGGACAACATTTTTATGTATGCGGGCCCAGTGAATTTGTAAAAAACATCACTAAACATTTATTCGATTTAGGTGCCACTGCAGATACGGTTATATTTGAAAAATAGCGCCTAAGGATTACTGGCGCCCTCCCACGCTATCAATTTTTCTTTTGTTGGCCCGGTGCAAAAGGCTTGGCTGATTTTGAGCCGGTCCCTTTCTTAGCTTGTCCAGGAGGTACCTTACCACTATTTCCTGCTGTCCTTACCGAGTAACATGAGCTTGTAATCATTAATACTGCAATCGCGGCTATCAGATATATTTTTTTCATCATAGTATTTAGCAAGCTAATGACGTGCCAAACATGCGAAACAACACCTTATTCCCTGAAACAGCAACAAATAAAAACAAAAACAGGGGAATTGTTATTATTAAATAACCGATAACCAGCTGGAAAACAGATAAATGAAAGCCATCGCAAATCATCACATTTAAAAAACAAATTATATACCGATGAAAAAAAGTGAAACACCAAAACCCGGTTCTTCGAAATACAACGTTGAAAAAACAGAGGACTTAACTACTCCTAAATATCATAGCAGTACAGATCGCAGAAGCAGCTATGAGTTGCCGGCAACTGAAAATCTGAATGATCAACCCGAAAATAATCCTGATGAGATAATAAATGAAAACGATGTCCCAAAACCAAATTTAGGCAACAAAAGGAGAGACAATGAAAAACAACGTGAAAAGATCATTACACCCTGATCCAATAAATATTAGCACAAAACATCTTCTTTAAACAGCAATAGCGTTTTAATTTCTTTCAACTTTAAGTGTAATCCAAACCGGTGCATGGTCACTTGAATGTTCCCAGCCGCGAACATGTTTATCTACACCGCCCAAAAGCAGGCTTTCATTCAGCGCTGAATTCAACAGGAAATGATCCAGACGTAAGCCGGCATCCCTGCTGTAGGCGTTTCGCATGTAATCCCAGAAGGTATAAATCCGCTCATCAGGATGTAACCTGCGTATGGCGTCCGTCCACCCCTGTTTGATCAATGCCTCGAAAAGTTTCCTGGCTTCAGGACGGAACAACGCATTATCGATATATTTCTCAGGCTTATAGGTATCCAGATCCGTAGGCATAATATTATAGTCTCCGACTAGCGCAACAGGCATATTAAAACCCTGGAGCTTGCTCGCATGTGCAGTTAACCTTTTTATCCATTTCAGCTTATACTCGAATTTGGGCCCTGGGAATGGATTGCCATTGGGCAGGTACAAGCAACCAATGACCACCCCATTTATAAACGCCTCGATATACCGGCTATGCAGATCCTCAGCATCCCCTGAAAGTCCTCTACGCGTTTCCTCGATTTCGCCATATTTAGAAAGTATAGCTACCCCGTTCCAGCTTTTTTGCCCATGCCAAATGGAATGATATCCTGCATCCAATAGCGCAATTTGCGGAAACCTGTTATCGGGTGATTTCAACTCCTGAAGACATACCACATCCGGCGATGTTTCTTTCAGCCAGCGCAAAAGATTATCCAAACGGCCATTGATACCGTTAATGTTATAAGATGCAATTTTCATAAGCTAATCCAGATTCAGACCCATCATTTTATAAGAAAAACAGGTATGCGTCAGTATTGTTTATAGATTTTGGATTCAAAGAACTTTTTTAAGACTTAACTGTTTTTGATGCGTACCTAAAGAAATACGGCTATGAAAACCAAAGAAAATATGACTGCGGAGCGCAGTCCGGAAATTAAAGGCGATACATTCACAACAGGGAATTACCATCAGCAACAAGTCGATGGTGAAGACCAAACCGTGCTTGTTGATCCAGCAATTACTTCAGAAACTGATGAACTGGATCCCGCATTCACCGATCAAGTTCCACCCAGAGACCCAGAAGATGACGACGACGATCAGGACGATGAAGATGACGAAGAGTTCCCCGTAGAAGAAGACCTGGAAGGCGATGACTTTGACCTGAATCATGACGCTGATGACGACCTCAGTCTCAATATAGACGACGATGATGATGACCTGATTTAAATTTCCAGGTTCATTCCGTCAGTCAGATACCCTAGTTTTAGTTGACCCAGTCTTTCCAGCATCTCCTGATCAAAATGTGTTAATAGTATGCGTTTACAAGAAAATTCTGGCAATCGCTTTTCCAGTTCCAGGTAATTCATGTGTCCTTTTACCTGCGTGCTGAAAAAATTACATTCACAGATAAACACATCAGCCTCGTCACTTAATGGGAGCAGCGCTTCTGTCCAGGAAGTATCTCCCGAATAAGCAATCACCTTACCCAAAATTTCAACCCGCAGCCCATGGGGCAAAGCCTTTTCAGAATGGATCACCGGAAAAGCCCTTACACTAAAATGTTCCGTATTTAACATTTTGTCGGCAGTGTATTCCAGGAAGTTCACATTCAGTTTCTCGAGTATCGGTGTACCCGGATAAAGCAAGTCCAGCAAGGCAGCTATTCGCTCCTTCCCGCCGGGCGGACTGATGATCTGTATTTTTTCCGTTCTACCGTGGATTGCAGCATCCAGCAGCAAAAATGGTACTCCACCATAATGATCTCCATGAAAATGACTGATCACGATTGCATCGATATCATTTATGCTGATTCCATGATGCTTTAATGCCGGAAGACTAGTCGCACCGCAGTCCATCAAAAACCGGCTGCCGCCTGTATTTACATAAAAGCATGTATTCAGTCTTCCCCCACTACCAAAGGCATCACCGCAGCCAATTACTTTCAATTGCAACAAACTCATTTCCGTAAAATTTAAATGGCCTTCCAATGGTATTAAATAAACTACCGGTCGATATCTGCATCGCTGCCTCTGAGGTCATCGTCGGGTATAAGGCCGCAATCATTTTCACCGCCTTTGTCCTGATCAGCATCACTTCCCTGTATTTGATCGCCTGGAACAATACCAGACCCCCGCTTACTTTGGCCGATATCTTCCTCCCGGAGCCACATTGTGTTTTGCTCTATTTGCTCGCCTACCTGATCCAACAACTCGCGGGCGATCATGCCTTCGGCGCACCACACCATACCTGATTCTTTCTGTTCAGACCATACGCTTCCCAGGGAAGTAAGGTCATCAAAAAGTTGATATCTGGCTTCTTCCTGGTCAGGTACGACCAGAATTTTTTCTATCTGCCCCTCGATGAGCACCTGAATCTCAAAGGGTTCCCAGGGTTCTGCAATTTTTGACATGGTTCCTGTTTAAATGATTAGTAAACAAATGGCGCACGTGGAAGTTTTATAAATAAAACCATAAAACAAATTGCGGCACGGCCTTTGTAACTATCATGTTACATCAAATCATACAATTATGAAAAATGCAATTAAAGTTTTGAGTTTATTTTTAATCATAACAATGGTTATGATCGCTTGTAAAAAAGACAAAGATCCAGCTACAACTGATTTCTTTGTAGGTACATATAAAGGTTCTGTTTCTTATAATAAAGATGGAACCACTATTACAAGTTCAGATGGAAAAATTACCGTTTCCAAAGTAGGAGAAACATACAACTTCTTTTTTGGTAATAACATCCCTGATGTTACAGGGGTTAAGTTTGAGAAATCTGGTGATAATACTTATATAAGTATTGGAAGTGGGGTAACAGGTATTACCATTAATGCTAGTACATTAAAAATGTTAGTCTCTAAAGATGGCGCCACCTGGACCGCCGATTGTACAAGGTAAAATCCATCCGTTTAAAATCATAAAAATGGGTTGCATTCGCAACCCATTTTTTTATACAATATAGCACTCAGAATCAAGAATTCTCACTTCTCATACGTTTACGTTGCTCCTCTTCCGCCTGTTTTACTTCGTCTTTTTCCGAAAGCGGCTCATCAGTCTTAAGTTCTTTCTTATTAG
The DNA here is from genome assembly GCF_900176505.1 of Pedobacter nyackensis. Taxonomy (GTDB): domain Bacteria; phylum Bacteroidota; class Bacteroidia; order Sphingobacteriales; family Sphingobacteriaceae; genus Pedobacter; species Pedobacter nyackensis. Next base: position 26,034 of record NZ_FWYB01000013.1, read on the forward strand.
GAGGGGGTACACTACCCGCTTTAGCTAGTGCTTTATCAGTATCATGGCCAGGTTTTTCTTGCTTTTTCATAAATCATTTGTTTAATTGGCGCATTAAGCAGCCATTTTTCTACACTCCTCTGCACAATGCAGGCAAGCCTCTGCACATTCCTCACAATGCTCAGTATTGTGTTTACCACATTCAGTTCCGCATGCATCGCAGATTTTCGCACAAATCCTGCATAGCTCTTTGGCTTCAGAACTTCCCAAACTCATAAGTTGAGCAGCAGCATAACACATCGAGGCACATTGCATATCCAGTTCAATACAACTTGCCATCATTTTGACATCTTCTTCTTTAGTGCAGGAACTTGCACAGTGGTTACAAATTGCTGCGCATTGCAGACATGCATCAATGCATGATTTCCATTCGTGGTATCCCATATTTTTTTGTGTTTAGTAATTTAAAAACAAAGGTTATTCCTTAATTGATTTGAATTCTTGATAAAATGACATATCTGTCCAGCTAAAAATTGAACCATTTTGGCATTTAATTGTTTTTATCCCAAGCGTACAAGGTTAAAAGCATTGCTCACAATGTTTATGACGGTTTTTAGATGGAATGCATTAGGACTATTTAATATGGAAAATGAATTAGAAAATTATAACATCGACCAGTCTTTGATTATTTCAAGGATAATACGAATTGAAGCGATGCTCGAAACTTCTATCAGTATGCAGGCTCAAATATTAGCTAATTTGGAAGGTAAAGAGAAAAAAGTAATTCAAGATAATGCATCAAATTTAACAAAGGAAACCACACTCGTAATTATGGATTTTCTGAAGAATTATCCTTACAAATAACTAAACACCCTCATTGTCATGTTTTTCGGGATCAATTTCCGACTTCTTGATCTCCTCTTCCATATTTTTCTGATTTTTCCTGTTGTTACTGAACAGGAAAAAGATCAGCAATATCAATAGCACAACAATCACGCCCTCAACTATGTTGTTAGTTTCCATAGATGCCTGCTTTAATTAAATAGTATTTTAAAAACAAGGTTAATCCTGAATTGATTGGAATTATTAATAAAATGACATACCTCTCATATAGAAGGAAAGCCCTATTCAGTATGATTATAGAACCAAACCTCTATAATTATTAATTATAGAATATAACATCTATAATTTGCATATATAGAACAAACACTCTATACTTGTAGAGGATTAGGCAAACGTTATGAAAACACTAGCTGTAATAACAGGAGATATTATAAACTTCACAAAACTACCCGCTGAGCGTAGAAAAGCACTTATTGAAGACACAGAATACCTATTGAAGAACTGGATTAGCAAAAAAGCGAATGCAGAGATCTTCAGAGGCGACAGCTACCAGGTATTGTTTGAAGATGCATTATCTGCCATAACCAAAAGTATTCAGCTAGTTTGCTGGTTCAAAAAACATTCTGACGAAGAGAATAGTATTTATCTAAGTACAAGAATTTCCATAGGGATAGGCGAAGTCTCCTACCATGGTAAGAACGTATTAAATTCTGACGGAGAAGCCTTTCACCTTTCGGGAAGAAATTTCGATGCTATGAAAGAGGATCAATATCTTTCTATCCACACTAAGGATCCACAAAAGAATGCGACCATTGAAATAATACTTAACTTCGTTAATAAATATTTAGGGAACTGGAACAAAGGACAAGCAGAAGTAATATTCTGGCAGCTTGAAGGTAAAAACCAACAAGAAATAGCCAAAATGCTATCCATTTCCCAGCCCTCAGTAAATAGCAGATTGAAAACAGCAGGCTGGAAAGAACTTGAACCGACCATAGCACACATTGCATCCCTAGTACAATAGACCAATGGAAATTAACCTACTACTGAGATTAGTTATCGCACACCTACTGACTGACTTTGTACTGCAACCCAAAAGCTGGGTAACAGACCGTGAAAAAAAACAAGGTAAATCAACCAAACTTTACCTGCATGTTATTGTAACTACTATTGTTGCCTATCTGTTTTCCGGTATGTACGATAATTGGATTATTCCTTTGGTCATCCTTAGCTCGCACCTTTTAATTGACTACATAAAATCAAAAGCAGATAAGGATAAATTTAGTTACTTCATCGCCGACCAGATTGCACACCTGTTTGTCATAGTCATGCTGTGGCTTTGTATTGAAAACAATTGGGGGGCCATCCAGCCATTTACCCAGCAAATCACCAATAGCTCTAAATTCTGGATCATTGCTACAGGTTACATATTTATCAGCTGGCCATTAGGGATCATTATCGGTAAAGCGACCCAGAAATGGCGTGACCAGATTACAAGAGAAAAAGTAAAGGCAGCAGAAGATCAACGGATTCAGCAAGAAATTATAGAGACGAGTAACGAAGAAGAACATATACCGGTAACGCCAGCAATACTAAAGCGTACCGAAGAACAGGAACTCGGCCTGGCTAGTGCTGGTAAATGGATTGGTATATGCGAAAGAGTATTAATTCTCACTTTCGTACTCATGTCTCAATATACCGCAATCGGGTTCCTTATGACTGCAAAATCAATCCTAAGGTTCAGTGAAAAAGAAAACAATACACAACTCAAAACAGAATATGTACTTGTAGGAACATTGGTGAGTTTTGCTTCATCAGCAATGATCGGTGTACTGATACAAATAGCTTTGACTTTCCATTAAAAAAAGTGGCATCAGTAGGATGCCACTTTTTTTAATGGAAAGTATTTCAGTTATAGCTGATTGCCAAAAATCTCTGCCAGCTTTTTATCCATTGCTGCATCATCTTCACCCCCGCCACCATAACGGCCTACAATTACACCAGTTTTGTCAATCAGGATTTTTGTAGGTAAGGTATGGATGCCATAGCGAAAGTTCAAAAATTCAGATTTCTCAATTTCACTGGCGTTCCTGTTGTAGCCGCTCAGAATATGTTTCCAGATGCCAATTTTATCCTGCTCAACTGCCTTTTTCCATGCCCCAACTGCACTGTCATCACTTGCCACCCCAATAATCTCAAAACCCTTGTCTTTATATTTATTGTATACTGCAATCAAATGCGGATTCCCTTTGCGGCAAGGCACACACCAGCTTGCCCAAAAGTCAATCATGACGTACTTTTTTCCTTTGAAATCTAAAAGTCGTATTTCTTCTCCATTGATATCCTTTGCAGTAAAAGTTGCAGCTATACTTCCAGGAGAGCCATTTTCCAGCTTTTCAATTTCTTTAGCAATATTTTTTCCATAACTGCTTTGTTTAATTCGTGGTGTCCAGCTGTTATAGATTATCTTTGCCTGGACAGCATTTAGTCCTCCTATTTTAAAACGCATCATATAAGCAGTTACATAAGAGTCAGGATGTGACACAAAAAACGCATAATCTATTTTATCCATCCTGGCATTGAATGGTTCAAACTGCTCCCTGATCTCGGCAGCTTTCTCATGATTTTTTTCCTTTCTGTAAGCCTCCAGAACAGGCTCCATTTCTTTTCTTATCGGAGCTTTGAGCTTATCCAGGGCCTTTTGTTCTTCCTGGCTCACAGAGCCTTTCATGGCAGCATTTTTGAAATCTCCTGCCCTAACACTAACAGTCATCAGCGCAGGCTCCAGGAATACGTTAGTGAAGTTAGGATCATCCATGCTCTGGCTTGTCATTTTCCCATACAGGTTGGCCACAGTGGGTTCGGCAATATGACCTTTAAATTGAAAAGTGCCCCCGATAATTCTGGCGCTGTCAAGCACAATGTTCCCCGAAGGGCCATTGTACCGCAGATACATAAATTCATAATCCTGGTTTGTTATTTTCCCTGAAAGGGTAAAAGTATCTTTTTGTTGTCCGTAACCGGCAAGGCAGCCGAACATAAGTAAACCTAAAATCAGGCTTTTTATAGTGATATAATTAGTTTTCATACTTAAGGATTTTGTTCTAAAGAATTGGTTACACCATTAACCTCATTCAATGGCAGAAAATAAACTACACGCAAATCGGTTGGCTGCACGGTAATGTTGGAACCCGGTACGCCTGCTTTACCATAGTTTCTGATCATAGGGAGGTTATTCCTGAGCAGGTCGTCTCTTCGCTGTCCGCCTTCAAAGGCAAGCTCCAGTCGGCGCTCGTCTAAAACAACCTGTAAAATACTGCTCCGGCCACGTAAGCTACCCAAGGCATATAAGTCCGTGCCTGTAAGTCCTGCCCGTCTGCGGATGGTATTTACATCATCAAGCGCCTGTTGCCCGTTTCCTAGTTTTGCATTCGCTTCGGCCCTGTTCAGATACATTTCTGCCAGACGATAAATGGCTGGCGAACTCACTTTTTCAGTGGTATTGACAGCAGGATTCTGAACAAATTTGGTAGTAAAATTCCAGGTTTCACCACTGGTTGTTTTTAATGCTTTATAAAAGTTTTTCCTCAGATCTCCAGTACCCTCGTTCAGCAAGTCCCATAAAGGCTTTGAAACTGCGGCAAACTTCTCAACCGTATAACTCTGGTTATAATAGAAAAAACCACTACCTGTCCCATCAAGGTTTTTGATGCAAAATATAGTCTCCTTGTCTACACTATGATTAGTCGAAAAATAGGTTTTGTATGCATCACCTTGGCTAAGCGAAAATTTACCTGTCATAGCAATCACCTTATCTGCATATTCTATTGCTTTTGCATTATTTCCCATATTCAGGTATAGCGACGAGAGCATAGCCTGTGCAGCGTATTTGGTAGCAAAAGCATTACTGTTATCGATAGTCATAAGCGATTCTGCCTTTAGTAAATCAGCGATCATAAAATCGTAAACCTCCTTTACTGTCTGACGTTTTGCCGGGCGCTCCAAAGTTGGAATTGGTTTCTCAATAATGACTACACCCGGATGACTTCCATTACCCTGAACATAGGGTCTTCCAAAAACCTTCACTAAGGATTGATAAGCAAATGCTCTTAAAAACAAGTTTTCTCCTTTCAATTGCAACAAAGCCGGGCTTGCATCATCAGCGATAGAAACAATTACATTGTTAACACCTCTTATTAATTTGTAAGCATTAGCATATACATCACTCGAATTACTCATGGTCGGAAAGTGATTATAGGAATAGGCACCAAACTGCCTGGTTCCACCAGGATCAAATACTGATGTAGCCTCAACGTTGTCTACCGGCGATTCCGTCAGGTGAAAATACGCTGTCATGTAATTAATGTAATTGAGCAGACTATAATTGCCGCTGGTGGCCAGGCGAAGATTGCCCTCACCGGTAAGCGCTTTATCAACGTCCAGACTTGTTTCAGGTTTTAAGTCCAGCTTTTTAGAACATGCCGCTAAAAACAATAATGTTAAAAGGAGCAAACTATATTTTTGATGTTTTAATCTCATGATTGAAAATGTTTTAAATGAATTGCCAACTTATAAGTTCATACTCAGACCAAGGGTGATTTTTCTATTGATCGGATACTTGGAAGGACTTTCAGCAGTACTGCCCCCCATTTCCGGATCAAAACCTGTGTACTTGGTTATGGTAAATACATTATCTGCTGAGATATAAAATCTGGCATTCTGAATTTTCACTTTATCTGTCCATTTTGAAGGCAGGTTATAATCAAGCCTAACATTGCGGACCCTTAAAAAACTTGCATTTTCTATAAATCGTGTGGTTGTATAACCTCTGGCATCCGCATAACCGATTATAGTAGCCGCCGGTGCAAAAGCCTGGTCGCCTTTTTGCTTCCATCGTGTCTGCCCATCAGGAAGGACAACATTATTCCTGGTTTTTGAAGCACCATCCGCTTCAAATGGAATATTGAACAAACTATTCCGCAATTGGTTATCTATCTTTAAACCAGATACGAAGTTTACCAAAACACTTAAAGTAATTCCTTTATAACTTACAGAATTACTTAATCCACCCGAAAAATCAGGTTGTTGTGAATCCAGGATCTGTAAAGTCGCTTCCTTAATGTTTAAAGTTGTGCTTTTATTGCCATTGGCATCCATCTTTTCATAGGATGGTTTTCCCGTGTCGGGGTCTGCTCCCTTATAAACTATCCCATAAATGGTACCCAGCGCGTAACCAGGAGCAGTTACAAACCCGCCTGTAGTAGGTAAAACAACTGGTACATCGGTTAAGTAAAGCACCTTGTTCCGATTAAAAGCGACATTAATGCCTGTAGACCATTTCAATGCACCATTAAAGTTCAGGGAATTGACATCTACTTCAATACCCTTATTTGAAATCTTACCTATATTTTTAACTACCCCACCAACTCCACTTGTAATCGGTGCCTGAACAGTTCTCAGAATATTGGTATTCACTTTATCATAAAGATCTACAACGAGGTTTAACCTGTTCCATAGCCCAAGGTTAAGCCCTAGGTTTGTCATACGTTGCACCTCCCAGTGCAAATCGGGGTTGTCGTCATTAGGCCCTGGGATTATACCCGACTTTCCATCGTACAGCGAGGTTCCATCTACGTAATTATATATACCATAAATCGAATAAGGCCCTACGGGATCAGCATTACCGGTTGTACCATGACTCAATCTTAAACGCAGGTTGGTTAAGGTTTTGTTATTTTTTAAGAATACTTCATTACTTGCTGTCCAGGATGCACCAACAGAATAAAAATTGCCATACCTGTTATTTGCTCCGAATTTCGACGAACCATCTCTTCTAAACGAACCGGAAATAAAATATTTGTTATCGTAACTATAATTTGCTTCAGACAGGTAAGATAAAAAGGCAACCTCCGCAATGCTTTCCGAAATGCTCTGAAAAGTACCGGACGCCAGTGACGGCACTCCAGAAGTGATATTGGTTGTGCTACCTCCTGTACTTTCAGAACGGACGTTATTAAATTCAAAGCCTGCAAGGCCTTTAAATTCATGCAAACCAAACTGCTTTTTAAAAGAAACGAGGTTTGAGGTGATATAATTAATACCTTGGTTAATGGTTCGGGAATAGGATCCGCCCGGTCTGCCGGAAGCAAGATCATTCGGATCAATATAGAAACCATTCTTAAGGTTTGATAGTGTGATCCTGTTAGCCGTTGAAAAATTGAGCCATGAGTTAAAACTATAAGTGGCTTTAGCATCCAGTCCTGCAATATATAATTTGTCATATCTATAGTTTAACCCTTCCTGGGTACTATATAGAGGATTAAAAGCACCTTTACTAAACCAGGTTGCATCGTTGGTACCACCTAAGCGGTAGCTGCCATCGGCATTACGAGGATAATCCCATGGCAAAATGGTATACAAAGCTGTTCTATAATTACTAAGTCCTGAATTTATGGTAGGAGAAAAAGTTCCGTTAAAGCCGGTATTAATAGTTAATCTGGAGGTGGGTTTATATTCAGTGTTGATCCTTAAACTATACTTTTCATATTTATCGGTAACGGCTACCGGTAATTCCTTATGATAGGTACCACCTGCATAATAGCTAAATTTCTCAGAAGCGCCCATCAGCGATAAATTATAGCGCTGAATCTGACCGGTCCTGTAACCTTCACGCATCCAGTCGGTATCATGTGATAATGCGTCTTGTCTATTAGGCATCACAGTAGCTAAATATGCCTGTAACTCTGCTTCTGTTTTACCAGGATTCTGATTTCTGTAATCATTGCTGTATGCCTGATTCATTAGATCGTATCGTTCCTCACTGTTCATCAATTTGTATTTCCCGAATACAGGGTTTTCCCAACTATAATTTGATTCGAAATTTAGCTGAGGTTTTGTATTAGGTAATATTGAAGCGCCTTTAGTTGTGATTACTAAAACACCGTTGGCAGCTCTTGAACCGTATAAAGATGTTGAAGCTGCATCTTTCAACAAGGTTACTGATTCTACATCATTTGGACTTACATTACCAATATTCCCAGCATCCTGGATCAGACCGTCAATAACAATCAGTGGTTGCGTAGATGAACTTCCGCCTAATGATCCAACGCCTCTTACACTAATATTTGCTGTTGACGCAGGATCGCCTCCGGGGTTACTCACAATCATACCAGCAATTTTCCCTTGTAAATTTTGGATGATGGAAGCTGAGGTTACGTTCCTTAGTTCTTCACCTTTGAGAGTAACCAATGCACCGGTTAGTTCACTGATCTTCTTTTTACCATAACCTGTAACTACAAACTGCTCCAGCTGACTGATGTCTTCCTGTAAGGTGACATTCAATTGCTGACGACCTTTAACAGCAAACTCTTGTGTCTTAAAGCCTATCATACTGAACATAAGCACATCCGATTCCTCTACACGAATACTGTACCTTCCTTCACTGTCCGATATCACCCCCACTTTTTTGCCCTTGATAGCGATATTTACCCCAGCGACTGGCTGGTTTTTGGCATCAGTTATTCTTCCACTGAGCACAATAGCCGATACAATCATTGGTTTAAGCTGAGAAACCGAAGTGTTCTCTTTTATAAGAATAGTTTTCTGCTCTATTTTATAGGTTAAGGGCTGATTTCTAAGGCAAAACTCCATTACCTCCTGAAGGTTAGCATTATTGAAATCTACATTCAGTTTTTTAGCATCATTTACTTTCTGATTAGAATACAACACCTGGAATCCCGTCTGTTTCTCAATTTCCTGAAAAACCTGTTCGAGTGAAACATTCTTTTTAGAATAAGTAAGCCTTTGAGCAAAACCAGCGGCGCTGACCTGCATAAGACTGGCGATAAAAATAATTATGACTAGCTTCATAATTAACAATAATTTGTTAGGCTGCCACTGTCGCAACATGCCTAGGTTAAAAGCATTTATTTTCATACTTTCGTTTTGGTTAGGGTTAATACGTTTTAAGACTCTTCGCAAAATTGTTTTTAGGGGTTAACTCAGCCATTGGCCATGCGAGTGCTAGTAACACTTTCATGGCTTTTTTACTTAAAAACCCGTTGATATTAACTTCTCTTTCGTAGCGCTTTATTCATCTTCGTTTTGTTAGTTGATTATTGATCTGATTAATTAAATGGGCTGGTCAGGCCCTTTATTTTATTGCACTTTTATCGTTTTTCCTTCAATTAAAAATTTAACATCACTGGTCTCTTCCAACATTTTTAAAACAGCAGATACGTTATCAAACCTGGAAACTGAACCACTAAAAGTAGGCATGTTATCCGGATCCGTTTGATACTCAATTTGTACATCATACCACCTTGAAATTTTCCTCAGAATACTACTAAGCGGTTCATTCTTAAATCTAAACTTCCCATTCTTCCAATCCACCACAGCATTTACGTTTACCGCTTCGATGTTTATCCTATTGTCGCTGAAACTGGCTTGCTGGCCGGGCTTAACTACAACAGCCGAACCTGCAGCTATTACTTTTATGCTACCTTCAAGTAAGGTCGTATTTGTACTTGGTTCATCTGTGTATGCATTCACGTTAAAGTGCGTACCTAAAACCTGCACTTGCTGCCCATTACTTTCCACCACAAAAGGATGTGCCTTGTCTTTTGCTACTTCAAAATAAGCTTCGCCTGATAGTACCACATTACGGGTTTTAAGTTTGGTAAATGAAACCGGATATTTTAAAGATGTGGCAGCGTTTAACCAAATAAGTGTGCCATCAGGCAACCTTACCTGATAGGTTTCGCCTTTAGCGGTCGTAAGCGTATTAAAAATATTTCCCTGGTCTGTTGCCTGATCTTTTATTTCATAAACAAGCTGACCGTTTGAAGATTTGGTAATGCTTACACCTGATTCATTAACAAGGTTACCTTCTGATGCAGCAGTTAATTTAATTTTCCTGCCGTTGGCTAAAGTCAGCGTTGCACCTTGCATTCCGGGTACAACATCGTTTGCATAGTGCACCAAAGGTTTTTCTTGTTGCTGATTTAAGTAAAATAGTAATCCAGCACCAACAATTAAGATGATTGATGCGGCCGCTACAAAACGAGGCCAAAGACTTAAATGTTTACGATCACCTGCAATTGCAGTAAAACTCATTTCTGCTTTTGTGGCGAGTAAATCAGTCTCTATATCTAAATTACTCAACATCTTGCCTTGCTCCTCTAAGCTCTTTTCGTCCATTATTCTTTTAAAAATAGTGGTGTTGGCAGAAGAATTATTGATCCAGTTTTCCAGTTCCTGCACTTCTTTAACACTTAAACGGTTAGACAGATATCCTGAAATCAATCCAGCAATGCGCGACGAAATTTCTACGTTTTTCTCTTCCATTGGTTTAGTTCTCCCTGTTATTTTCACTATAACAGGAAGGCTATCCAAAATGTCAAAAAGAAAATGAAAATATTTTAATAAATCCAGAATGGCTACCGCCAGAGTGCTGACGAGAATATAGCTACCGCACAAAGATAGTCCTGATCAGACAACTTATCTTTCAGAAGGTTAAGACCACGCAACTTCTGGCTGCTAATATTACTAATGGAGATTCCTAATTCCTCTGCTATCTCTTTAGGCTTTTTACCTTCTTCAAAGGTCATGCGAATCACCTTACGACATTGCTCGGGTAAAGTATCAACCTGATCAAATATTCTAATGACCACTTCCGATTGGATCATTTTTTCAAGCGTATCCAGTTCAACATCCAGGCCTGATTTCACTAATACTTCCTGATATTTTTGTTGTACTTTTTGCTTTTCCAATTCATTAAAACATGCGTTACGCACACATGTAAACAAGAAAGACTTCAGTTTGGGGAGGCTTTCAAAATCAGATCTTCGCTCCCAGGCTTTAATCAACGCATCCTGCGCAAGATCCTTAGCTATTGACTCTTTTAGTAAAAAACGATTAGCAAATATGCAAAGTACAGGATAAAAATGTCTAAAAATCTGATTAAAGGCCTGCTCGTCACCCTGATGTACACCAGTCAACAAAGCATTTTCATTCTGGTATGAATCTAAACTCTGATTAAACATATATATAACCCACTAAAATATACTGAGAATTGAACTCAAACATAACTAAATAATTGCAATAGACAGTAAAAACGTGTTCACGAAAGTACACCGCCTTCCGGGAAACTAATACCGCTGATCTGCTCACACAAGGCAAGAAATCTGTCCTGAACGTTGGGGTCGTCTGCAGCAGATAAATAATTCACCTGATGCTGATGGTGAAAGTAGCGGCCACTTACGATGGCTTTTTCATCGTTGCTTGTTACCAACCAAACCTGCGTCTCAACTCCCCTTTCAAGGTTACCAGGAGCATCCTTCCCCCCCATTTTGGTAGGAACCCAACCTGGATCTACTGAGTTGGAAAGAATACCAGGCCACTTTCTGGCAACTGCGTTGGACAGAATCACAACATGCAACTTAGAGTCTGCATAAGTTACCCTGGGTTTATTACCCTGTAAGCCACTGAGCCTAGGGTCGCCTTGCAAATGCAGCCCGGAGCTTAAATAAACCAACCTTTTCGGCTTATGGATCAAACTCGTCAAAATATAAGATGCAATGGTATTCACGGCAAGAATCAGCGGTAAGCCGTCAATACTGAGTTCCAGGTCAGAAACCTGATAAACACCCGCATTATGAATAATGGCGTCAAAGCTTCCCATCGCATTGACATCAGCTGCTAACTTTTTCGTTTCCGCTATGCTGGACAAATCAGCAACCAAAATGTCTTCTGCGCTACTAACCGTAGCCAACGCATCTTGCGCACGTTTTTCATTACGAGCATGCAGCACCACCCGGTGTCCCTGCTTTATCAATGTAAGGGCGGCCGATTTCCCTAAACCATCAGCTGATCCGGTAATAAATATTCTCATATTGAATTCATAGATGTCTGATGACACTTTTATACAACACTGGATAATGGTTATGGTTTGCGTCCTGAGTCCCCAAAACTAAAAAGCATATGGGTTGTTCATTAACTGAACCTATTAAAAATCATATTATGGATAAGCTAGAAATTAAAGGAGCCTGGAATGAGCTTAAGGGAAAAATAAAACAAGCATATGCCGATCTGACAGATGATGACCTCACTTATGAAGAAGGAAAAGATGATGAAATGCTAGGCAAATTGCAACAAAAAACTGGCAAGAGCCGTGATGAATTAATCAAATGGATTAATAGCTTATAGTAAGAAAGGAGGTCATTTGACCTCCTTTCCGTTTTCGAGATGAGGTATTACGTTAATTTATGTTAAACTCCTGGCCCTTATCATCAACAAATACTACCTTCAAGGATAAACTACTCCTAGTATGCTCAAAAATAACCTCTTGCTATCATTTGCCTTGTTGGCCCTCGCTCCTATTAAAATCTATGCTCAGCAAAATAGCACAGCAATCGTAACGAGTCTTAACAAAGTAATCAAACCAATTCAAAGCCTTAGGGGCGACACCAGCTTTGCGGACATCCTTTTTTTAAAGGAAACATTGAAAGACAAAGAACTAATTGCATTAGGCGAGGTTACGCATGGCACTGCCGAAGTTTTCAATTACAAAGATCGCCTGATCAGATTTTTAGTCACCAATCTTGGTTACAGAAACATAGCCTTTGAGAGCGACTTTATAGCCATAGAACATATGGATAATTACATAACTGGTAAAGCCGATAGCATCATATATTTGGCTGGCACTGCGATAATGAAGAGCAACAACTCAATGATTGAATGGCTGAGGCTATACAATCGGAACAAGCCCGAGGCTGATAAAGTCCATATCTATGGCCTGGAGGTTAGAAACTATACCAACATATTTAAGAAGCTGCTGGCCGTAATCCCCCACCTTGACAAAACAGATAAAGATCTCATAGAAGCCTACCTTGCTAAACCATTTAACAGCGAACTAACCAGGCAGGAAATGAAAAGCATTAAATCAATAATATCAAAACTTCAAACCACAAAGTTATCTGACATAAACCGACATTATGTAGAAATGCTCTACCAGCTTGTTGGATATGAAGGGAAAATGTCCGTTAGGGATAGCTACATGGCTAAAAATGCTACATGGTTAAAGGAACGGGCAAGGGATAACAAGTTAATTATTTGGGCACACAATGGTCATCTCACAAAGACGGAACTTTATAATCATCCTTCCCTCGGAACCCACCTGAACAAAAAATATGGCTCGAAATACTATGTGATCGGTACCGATTTCAACTCTGGAAAAGCATACGTAAATGTATTTATAGCTAAAAACAAGCCGCTTCTGGGATTCCAGCCCTATTACTTCGGCGAACTGAAGTCGGAAAAGTGGTATGAGTATTTCTTTAACCAATGCCAATACAAAAACTTCATCTTGGACATCGATGCCGCGTCCAGTGATGCGGTGCTAGACCAATTTCTAACCAAACCACTTAGGATGAGGAGTATTGGAGCTTTAAGTTCTCCAGAAAGCAAAACATTATCCATTTCGAAGAACTACGATCTGATTGTATATTTTGATAAAACCACCAGCATTTAAGCAAATAGGCAATACAGACTTTCTATCTTAAAACACAATTAGCAAGTCTGTATTGCTCTGGTGATATACCCATTAATTTTTTAAATAAACGAGAAAAATAATAAGGATCATCATATCCCAAACTCAACGCAATATCTTTAATCTTAGTGGTTGAACTATAAAGCAGAGCACAAGATTTTTGAATCTTTAATTGAATAAAATATTCCATTGGAGAAGTACCTGTCGACTTTCTGAATAAATTGGAAAAATGAGAAGCAGACAATTGATAACGGACAGCAAAATCTTCCACAATAAATCGTTCTTCCAGACTATCACGCATAAAGACAATCGTTTCTCTAATCATATCTTTATCATCAGTATCTAAAAAATGTCGTTCGGGATAGAGAAAGGTGGATAAAAAATGATATAGACACATATTCGCATTATTCAGATTATCCCGGCTGTAACCCATTTCCAAAGATTTGTACATTTCGCTCCATATTTGAAGTCCTTTCTCGTTATATGGAATATCCCTGGGGCCATCAGTAATAGAAATATTCAACATGGTATTGAAAGCATCCATGTCCGCTCCACAATAATGTACCCAGAATATGGTCCATGGCAACTCCTCATCAGCTCCATACTTAAGGTATTTTGTAGTGGCAGGAATATGAAAAAATTGCCCGGGGCAAACCTCATATCTTCTATTATCTATTTCATACCAACCCTTTCCGTGTAGACAATAGATAAGAATATTGTCATCACAGCCTTTTCTCCGCTCCCTAAAATGCCCCAAAGCCTTAGGGAAATAACCGATATGAGTAATAAAAATTTGGTTTAATATAGTCGTGGATCCCAAATTCCTATAAACCATCCCCGGTAAACTAATCAGTTTCTGACCTTCAAATCCATCTCTAATCTTTGGTTTCTTTATACTAGCTGACATTTGTCCTTTCGGTTAATATTGATGCAAATAAATGTTTTGCTATGATACAAAAACTATTTGAACAATTGATAAGTTCTAAATTCTCAGTTTAATCGAATAATCCATTAAAACAGCCACATAATTCATTGTACGGAAAAGCGAAAGATTATATTTTTGATTTAACCACAAACCTAAATCAATTGAACATGAAACATTTATTCAATTTATTAATTCTCCTTTCCCTATCCTATCAAACTAAGGCTCAAACCAGCGGTGTAGATCCTGCCATTAGAACTTCAAAAGCCACTATGGATAATTTTATGGACCTGCGTTTTGGTCTGTTTATCCACTGGGGCCCTGTAACCCTACGTGGTACCGAAATTGGGTGGAGCAGAGGAAATGAAGTCTCTACCAAAGAGTATGATAATCTATACAAGGAGTTTAACCCAACATTATTTAGTGCAGACAAATGGGTTAAAACGGCAAAAGAGGCCGGTATGAAATACCTAACCATAACCTCCAAACACCATGATGGCTTTTGTTTATGGCCGACTGCTTTTTCAGCATATAACATTATGAATTCTCCTTATAAAAAGGATATTGTTGGTGAGTTGGCCAAAGCCTGCAAAAAGTATGACATTAAATTCTGCATTTACTTTACAGTGCTGGATTGGCATGACCCAAATTATCCTATGCGCAACGCAGGTGCAAAAGACGCTGATCCAAAAGCAGATATAAGTAAATTCGTAGCAACGATGAAGAACCAGCTTAAGGAAATTATAATCCAATACAAGCCTTATATGCTTTGGTTTGATGGCAATTGGGAGCATCCATGGAAAAATGAGTATGGCGTAGAGATTTACAGCTACTTAAAAAAGATAGATCCGGATATTATCATTAACAACAGACTTGGAGGTGGTAATTCTGGAAGTCATCCTAAATTATCCCCTGAAATTGTGGGTGATTTTGCTACCCCCGAACAAAAGATCGGAGAACTCAACATGCAATCCCCGTGGGAAACCTGTATGACCATTTGTAACCAATGGGCCTGGAAGCCAAATGATAAGCTAAAAACATTAAAAGAATGTATCCAGACTTTAGCAAAAACTTCCGGAGGCAATGGAAACCTGCTATTCAATGTTGGCCCAATGATGGATGGTCGAATAGAAGAACGCCAAGTTACCAGGCTTAAAGAAATGGGAGATTGGCTAAAAATCTATGGAGAAAGTATTTACAACACCAAAGGCGGGCCTTTTAAGCCGAACAACACCTTTGCTGCAACACGCAAAGGCAATAAATTATATATCCACGTTTTTGAAAGAAAAACTGCTGAGTTAATACTTCCGTCACTAGCTGGCGTAAAAGTTAACACTGCTTATTTGTTAAAAGGCAGTAAAATCAAGTTTAGCCAGGATGCCAGCGGTGTTATTACGCTACAATTACCTGAACAATTACCAAACATTGATGACACCGTGATTGTACTGGAATTAAATTCCAATGCTGAAAATATCCCGGTAATTTCCTGAAAATCAGAAATGATATTATAAAAAAAAGTCGAATAATCCATTAAAACAGCCGCATTATTCATTTGATGGAAATTAGAAAGCTTAAACGCAGAACCAATGATTAAAAAGATTCAGATAAACGACGCAAGATTCCCCTTAGGTAAAGGGGCAGGAAGTGATGCTATTCACCGGGATCCGATATATTCTTATGCAGTAACCAACCTAATAGATGACAGCGGTCATATCGGAACCGGATTTGCTTTTACGCTTGGCGAAGGAAATGATCTGGTATGTAAAGCTGCAGCCTTTTATGCCAAACAGCTAAAGGGTAGAGATATTGAAGAACTGATGGCTAATTTCGGCGCTGTATTCAATCAGTTTGCCAACGAACAGCAATTTAGATGGCTAGGCCCGCATAAAGGAGTTGTTCATTTAGCTTTAGCTTCTGTAACCAACGCTTGTTATGATTTATGGGCTAAAAAGAGAGGCGTTCCCCTATGGAAGTTATTGACTGACCTGACTCCACAAGAAATCGTCAATACCCTTGATCTCTCCTACCTTGAAGATGAATTGACCACAGAACAGGCCCTGCATTTGCTTCAAAACAATCAGCCTGGCAAGTCAGACAGGTTTCAGATTATAGAAAAGGGCTACCCAGGATACGACACTTCGATCGGCTGGTTTAACTATTCAGATGAAAAGGTACGTGAAAACTGCAGGAAAGCTGTAGCCGAAGGCTTTACCGCCATGAAACTTAAAGTTGGCAGCGCTGATCCCGAAAGAGACATCCGCAGGGCCCATATTGTTCGTGAAGAGGCCGGTGATGACATCAAGGTAATGCTGGATGCTAATCAGCAATGGACCTTACCACAGGCGCTTAAAATATGTAAAGATCTACAAAGTATGAACCCTTATTGGATAGAAGAGCCTACCCATCCGGATGATATACTTGCCCATGCTACGCTTGCCAAAGCAATTGCCCCAACAAAACTTGCCTTGGGGGAGCATGTACCTAACCGCATTATTTTTAAAAACTACCTGCAAACAGGTTCAGCAGGTTTTATACAGGTAGATGCAGTAAGAGTTGGGGGTATCAGCGAGTTTATTACCGTTAGTTTGTTATGCCGTAAATTCAATATCCCGGTAGTACCGCATGTGGGTGACATGGGACAGTTGCACCAACACCTGGTCTTGTTTAACCACATTGCTATGGGACATGAGGCTTTATTTTTAGAACACATCCCCCATTTACAACAGCATTTTGTACACCCTGTGAAAATAGAAGGCGGTGTTTATAAAACACCAGTAGAACCAGGTAGCAGCTGTGACTTAAAATCATTAAACTAGTTACGAAAAATGTTAAAATCCCTCGACTTAAGCATCACCATCTTATATATCCTCGGCATTCTGGTTATAGGCCTTTGGGCAGGTATCAGCCACCGCCGTAAAAGCAAGGCCAACGCTGCCGGCGAATACTTCCTGGCCGGTAAAACATTAAAATGGCCAGCCATAGGCCTGGCGCTTTTTGCCACTAACATTTCAACCGTGCATTTGGTAAGTTTGGCACAAAGTGGCTTCGACAGCGGTTTACTGAATGGAAACTTTGAATGGATGGCGGCGTTTACACTTATTCTGCTGGCCCTATTTTTTGTTCCTTTTTACATCAAATCCGGCGTAGCCACTTTACCTGATTTTCTGGAAAAACGATATGATCGTTCCAGCCGAGACTGGCTGGCTGTAATCTCTGTAGTTTCGGCCATCATTATACACATTGCCTTCTCTATGCTGGCAGGAGGTATTGTCCTCAAAACCTTGTTTGGATTGAATATGTATGTAAGCATTATAGTAATATGCATCATAACTGCTATCTACACGATCATAGGCGGATTAAAAGCTGTAGTCGTAACGGAGTCCATACAAACTGTAGTACTGCTGGCAGGGGCCTTTATTATCAGTTATGCGGCGTTCGACAAAATGGGCGGTTGGGACTCCATGACAGCAGTATTAAAGAGCAATGGCGAAATGGATAAATTATCCATGCTACGCCCGCATGGCGACAGTAGTGGAATGCCATGGTATAGCATACTATTAGGTTATCCTATATTGGGGATATGGTATTGGTGCGCCGACCAAACCATAGTGCAGCGCGTACTGGGTGCTAAAGATGAAAACCATGCCAGAGTAGGCCCTTTATTTTGCGGATTTATAAAAATACTACCGGTATTTATCTTTGTTTTACCGGGTCTGTTTGCCTACACCCTTTCAAAAACAGGGCATCTGGACATCAGTAGTTTGGGATTGGATGATAAAGGCCATGTAAATTCTAAAGGTATTTATACACTAATGATCACGCAGCTATTACCATCAGGCTTAGTCGGCGTACTAGTGGCTGCACTATTGTCCGGCTTAATGAGTCAGGTTTCGGGCGCCTTAAACTCCATCTCTACGATGGTGAGTTATGACATGTATCAACGATATCGCCCTACGGCGTCAGACAAACAACTGATCCGTGTGGGAAAAATATCGGCAGGTATAGCCCTAATTTTTTCACTTGGCTTGCTGCCTCTGTTGAACAGATATGAAAGTATATTTAGTGGGATTAACGACATCATTGCCCATATTGCCCCTCCTATTACCTGTGTATTTTTACTAGGCGTATTCTGGAAAGGGGCCTCAGCGCCGTCAGCAAAGCTAACCCTATGGATTGGATCTGCACTGGGCGTTATTGTATTTGCAATTAATAAACTATATCCTGAATCATTTATCGGACATATTCCATTTATGATGATGGCCTTCTATCTATTCTGTGCCTGTGTAAGCATACAAGTATTTTTCTCTTACGTGTATCCAGTCCAACACACTGCAGAAAGTGCAGAACTTTATTGGAAATCCCCCTGGGAACCGCTACAAGGCAAGGCATGGAGTGGCATTGGAAATTACAAATTTTTATCAGCCATGTTGTTAACGGTAACGGCCGTATTATACTACTTATTCAGATAACATAATGAAAAGATACATGATCACAGGATTGCTTATAGCTGCGCTTTTTGCCGGATGCAAAGAGGAAATTAAACACACTCCAGTAAAACGATTTGGTTCGATCACCGGATTGAAGCCTGAAAAATTGGCTTATTATAAAGATCTTCATGCCAACGCATGGCCCTCTGTATTAAAAAAAATCAAGGAGTGTAACATCCAAAACTACTCCATTTACCTGCAAAAAATAGATAGCGCTTATTATCTTTTTAGCTATTTCGAGTATAAAGGACAGGATTTTGATGCGGATATGAAAAAGATGGCTGCAGATCCGGAAACACAACGCTGGTGGAAAGAAACAGATCCATGTCAGCAACCCCT
Source organism: Pedobacter nyackensis (assembly GCF_900176505.1). Taxonomy (GTDB): domain Bacteria; phylum Bacteroidota; class Bacteroidia; order Sphingobacteriales; family Sphingobacteriaceae; genus Pedobacter; species Pedobacter nyackensis. The sequence goes on from NZ_FWYB01000013.1 coordinate 45,151, forward strand.
GCCTGAAGCAGTCGCAAAAAAAGAAACCTGGACTAATATGGAAGAAGTATTTCATACCAATTAACGCTCAATTCTATGCAGTTATTAACAGATAAAATCATCTTCCTCACGGGAGGATCTATGGGGATTGGCCTTGAATGCGCCAAAGCATATGCTAGAGAAGGTGCAATCGTTGTTGTAGCAGCACTACCCTGCAGTCCGATAGCCGAGGCAATAGATATTTTAGGTCCAAAGCATTTTGGTGTAGCATGCGATGTATCAAAAGCCATTGATGTGGAACAAGCTATCCAAAAAACTATAGCCAAATATGGAAGAATAGATGCTATACATAACAATGCCGGCATTGCATCACCATCAAAACCATTGGATCAAACCAGTGATGAGGAATGGGAACAATTGATGAATGTAAATTTAAGAAGCGTTTTATATACAGCTCGTTATGGATTAGAAGAACTTAGAAAAACCAATGGTTCTATTTTAAACACAAGTAGCCTGGTGGGCGATATAGGACAGGAAAACCATGCGGCATATGCGGCAACAAAAGGGGGAATGAATGCATTGACCAAATCAATGGCCCTAGACTATGCTGCTGATAAAATACGGGTAAATGCAGTTATGCCTGCGGGGGTATGGACACCGATGTTGCGCAAATGGAGTAAAGAACAACCCAGCCCGGTTTCTATTGAAAACTATCTGGATGAGATTCACCCTCTGGGATATTGCCCGGAGGGTGATGTCATTGCAGATGCTTGTGTTTTCTTACTATCTCATAAGGCCAGGTTCATTACCGGAACTACATTATCCGTTTCCGGCGGTGCTGAACTTGGGTATAGAAGGTAATCCTGTATAGGATGGCAAGGGTAAATACTTACAAAAACATACCTCCTGAAGCTTCAATGCGTTGCGCATTAATCCATCTTGCATCCTCAGTACACAAAAAGGCTACTACACCGCCGATATCATCAGGCAAACCAACTCTGCCTAAAGCAGTTTGGGAAGATAACACTGCATTCATCTGCTCATTATCACGCACTACACCGCCACCAAAATCGGTCTCGATAGCCCCAGGAGCAATAATGTTCGACCTAATCCCTCTTGCGCCCAATTCTTTAGCCTGATATCTCGTTAAGGTTTCCATAGCACCTTTCATAGCGGCATAAGCAGCATATCCAGGGATAGAGAAACGAGCCAAGCCTGAAGAAACGTTGATAATTCCACCGCCATCATTTAGAAATGGTAAGGCTTTTTGTGTCAAAAAGAATGGACCTTTAAATTGGATGTTAACCAGATTGTCAAATTGCTCATCAGTGGTTTCGGCGAAAGATGTATGAATACCTATACCTGCATTGTTGATTAAGAAATCAAATTTCTCAGCATTGAAAACTGATTTAAGAACGGATTCTACTGCTGTAAAAAATTCATGGAAAGTTTTCATATCAGCAACATTCAATTGTAAAGCTGCTGCTTTAACACCAAGCTTCTCAATTTGCTTAACAGTATCTTCTGCTTCTTCCTTTTTTGATTGATAAGTTACGATGACATCAATCCCTTTGCCTGCGATTTTTAGTGCAGCGTTCCTTCCTAACCCACGGCTACCGCCAGTTACTAAGGCAATTTTATTTTGTGTTTCCATTTTCTATTTATTGATGGGGCAAAGCTAGATGGAATCTACCCTAAAAAATGGTGACAGTTTAAGTTAATGACTTGAAATAATCTTCACGATACTGTTTTGGTGTCTGCCCTGAGAAATGTTTAAAGAACTTTGTGAAGTTAGACGGATCATAGGTTAGTGTCCTGGCAACCTCAGAAATTTTCATATCACGGTTTTGTAACATAGATTTTGATATTTCTATAAGCCGTTCTTCTATGAAGTAGCACGGTGAATGTCCTGTCGCAGACTTGATTGTGTTGCTAAAGTGGGTTGGGTGAACATGAACCAGTTCCGCAAAATCTCTAACTTCAAATATTTCTACAGCCCTTCCAGATCGAATATCATCAGCATGTTTATCAAGTGCGGTCAAAAAATCAGCAGCAATCTCTTGTCGGCGGCCAAAGAACTTCTGCGGAAGTTTCATAAAATGATATTTTTTCTACTCAGGTATTGTAAAATAAAAGGTCGTTCCAATACCTTCATCACTTTCCACCCATAGCTGCCCATGATGCTTTAATACAAAATCATAACAAAGGCTTAATCCTAAGCCTGTTCCTTTTTCTCCTGAAGTTCCATAGGTAGTATAATTAGAGTTCTTGTAAAAAAGCTCCGTTAACTTATCCTTAGGGATTCCCTGACCGGTATCTTTAATACAAAACTTAACTCCTTTATCATCACCCACAGCTTTAACGGTCACCATCCCTCCAGCATTAGTAAATTTAACTGCATTGGAGAGCAGATTACGGATAATGGTCTCCAGCATGGCCGTATCTGCATGAAGTAAAAATTCTCCTTTAACACTTTGTACAATTTCAATATTTTTCTTGACCGCCATTGGCGAAATGGTTTGGATACATTTACCTATCAGATTTGACAGATCTTTTATCTCCACCGGGTTAAAACTTACTGCATTAAACTGCAATTTTGCCCAGGTCAATAAGTCTTCAAGCAAATTATTTGCATTAGAAAGTTCCCGCTTCATCATCGAAAGATAGCTGTGTACATCATCGGCTGAACTAGATTCGAAATCTGCTAAAGTAAGATCCAAAAGCTGTAGACTTCCCGATATTGGATTCCTCAAATCATGCCCGATAATAGAAAGCAGCTTATTTTTCTGTTCATTGGAAGCGGTTAATTCTGTATTTAAAGCTTTAAGTGCATTTTCATGAAACTTTCTTGTGGTTACATCCCTCATACTGCCTTCTGTTCCGGTAATAGCACCATTTTCAACAATCAATCTGGCATTCACGGATGCATAACGCAATTCTTCATTCTTGGTTTTTAACCGGACTTCAAAGTCAATCACAGAACCATTGATTCTGAGGTTCTCTATAATCCTTTCACGGTCCTGAGGATAGTAATAAAAGTTCGACACTGGTTTTCCTATAATCTCTTTACGATGGTAACCCGAATGCTGCTCTATTGAAGGACTGATCTCCCTAACCAATCCCTCCTGATCAGTCTGGTAGAATACATCCTGAACATTCTCAAAAATAGTACGGTATTTTTTCTCACTCAATACCAGATCATTTTCTATCTCCTTTCTTTTAGTAATGTCCTCTATCTGCGAAACATAATGTAAAGGGTGGCCTGAGCTATCATAAAGCATAGTGGCGGCAATTACTACCCAGATAGGATCACCGTTTTTATGGATATATCTTTTTTCGAGTTTCTTCTCTCCAATTCTGGCTAATGCTAAATCATTTAAAACATCAATGCTATTGGCCAGATCATCAGGGTGGGTAATGTCCTGTATACTCAGCTGTTTCATTTCCTCTTCTGAATAGCCAAGAATCTGACACAGACTTTTATTCACTCTTTTCCATTGCCCTTCAGGGCTGATTAAAGCCATACCAATTAAAGAGTGTTCAAAGGCTTGCTTAAATTGCGCTTCACTTTGATAAAGCTCTTCCTCTAATTGCTTACGTTTTGTGATATTAAACGCGATGGCACCAACCATATCCCCTTCGCTTCCCGCATCCGGAAAAGGAAATTTATAAGTCTTATAATATTGTGGATGTCCATGCTCATCTCTGACAGTTTGATGAAACACTTTATTGTGCCCGAATTCCAGGACATCCATATTATTAAGCTGTCCATCTCTGGCAATATCCAATCCGAATATTTCTTCGTTGCTCTTTCCGATAACATCTTTTGTGAGATGAAGCGTATCAAAAAAACACTTGTTGGCAAATTTTAAAATATCATTACTATCGGTAATCCAGCAAAGTCCGGGCAACTCATCCATAAACAACTGGAACCGTTTTTCATTAACGACCACAGTCCTTTTTCCGGTAACATCCTCACTGTACATCATCATTCCTCCAATTGCACCATCCTCTGCCAGCCAGTGCCGCACTTCCCATTTCAGCCACATCACTTCTCCGTCAGCACGCTCAAATTTATCTTCATCGCATTGTTGATCTACCCCTTGCAGGCAGGCATTATGTATTGTTTTCCATCGATCAGTAATTTCAGGAAAAATCTCATAGTGAGATTTCCCGATCAGTTCTTTATTTTCCAGACTATAAAAGCTAATCCATTTTTCAGACACAGCCAGGTAACGCATATGGATATCCGTAATAGCCATTGGCACCGGAGCAACAGCGATGATACTTTTTAAAGAATTAGGGAGATGATTCATCATATTTTTGGTAGAAAAGCAATCATTAAATTGCATTAGGAAACCAAATATACAAAAACCTTTTTTCCAATGAATTTCCAGCAATAGTAAACTTTTGTTACACCCGGGCGTTTCTTTACTACCTGATGAATTTTCCTCAGAGCTAAAGAAGTAGCTGATGTGTTTTTCCGCTCCGGCGAGTTTTGTGGCAGGTGTCGGCCTGCTGTTGGTGGGCACGGTTGCGCTGGTTAAGGCAAAAACTTCTTCACAATATGTACTGGCTTGTATTCCGATCCTTTTTGCGGTGCAACAAGTTATTGAGGGTCTGTTGTGGCTGGCACTTTCCCAGGCTGCCTATGCGCGGTGGAGTGACCTGGCAATGTACCTGTTTCTGGTCTTTGCCCAGATTGTCTGGCCCATATTGGTACCCTTGTCTATGCTGTTGTTCGAGAGAGATCCCCTTAGGAAGAAAATTTTGTTCTGCTTTTTTGGCGCAGGTGTACTGGCGGCGCTGTATCTGGGCTATTCACTATTGTACTTTGAGGCCTCGGCAAGAATAGAGGAACACCATATCAGATATTCACTTGATTTCCCTTTTCAGAGCAAACTCCTCAGGGGCATCCCCTATATGCTGGCAACGGCCATTTCACCATTTGTTTCGAGTAACAAATGGCTCAGGCTCTTGGGCTGGGGGCTTGTGGTCTCCTATGTGTTCACGGCAATCATCTATATGGATTATCTTACTTCTGTATGGTGCTACTTCGGGGCGATCTTGAGTATGCTGATCCTTTTCATCATCTTAAAGCTGAATTCGGAAAATTTAAAAACTATGACCACCCCATATCCTTGACCTAAACAATAGGATTGTTCAGGCACTTTTAAAACAGTAATTGTCTGCAACCTGTATATTTGATTATAGATATAATTTATTTCCTCTTTAAGGTACTAACAACCTGATACCACTTAAATCTGCTTTCCCATTTTTCAGAAATTCATAGGTCATCCGATCCGCTTGACAGTCAACAAAGCGGATTCGTTTCAAACTATTGTTCTTAAAGAATGTATTAATAAGCATTGCATTCTGAATTGTAACCCTGTTAAAGGCGCAATTTTCAAAATAACAGTCCTCCAATGTACCATCAAAAGCTATATCGTCAATCTGCATTCCAATAAAAGAAGTACGATTCCACGCAGCATTTGCGATCGTATTATCTACGAAGGCTCCAGATTTAAACCGCACACCGGTAAAATTGGAACCAGAGAAATCGCAGCCTTTAATATGGCTTTCTAAGAATTCAGCTTCCTCCAGTGAACAGTCCTTAAATAAATTATTAGCTAAGCTGGAACTCTGAATCTGGCAGCTGCTGAAGTCAGAACTTGAAAAGTCACAACTATCAACGTGATTGCTTTTCAGAAGATTCGCTCCGCTAAAATTGGTACCGGAGAAATCGCAACCTTTGAGATAGCTCTTTGAAAATTCAGCTTCTTTCAGTGAACAGTCCTTAAATAAATTGTTTACTAAGTTGGAACTCTGAATACGGCTCCTGCTGATGTCAGAATTCGAGAAGTCACAGCTTTCAACATTATTACTTTTTAGCAGAAGACCCGACATATCTGAACCGATAAACAGACAGTGCTTTATGTTTGATGAACTGAATTTGTCTTGCAGATTTTTCAACCCGGAAAAGTCAGCGTCAACCCAGTTTCCGCCTGACATATCCCAGTTAGGCTTTTTCTCCGGCTTTGCGGCGGGCAATTCAGCGGATCGTTTAGCCAATGGCTCAAGAGCTGCAACCTCAGTTGCCTCAGTTTGGGAGCTTTCTGAAAAGTAGTTAAGATCAACACTCAGAATTTCCGCGAGACGGTTAAAAGTAGTGATATCTGGCATTGATTCTCCCCGTTCCCACTTTCCGACTGCCTGAGGGCTAATGAATAGCCGCTCGGCAAGCTGGGCCTGAGAGATATTTAGTTTCTTTCGTCCTTCGGCAATTTTACTGCCGATCATTTTAGTATTTAACATAAGTATCTTTTATTTATTTTTTCGATACAACAAAGGTATTTGGATGTACTTCCAGAATCAAAAAGATACAAAAACTTATAGTTGTATTCACGCTACTTATGGTTGTTATTGACAACTATGAGTAGCATAAATAGAATTTCCGTCATTTTATTTAAGTACCTCAAGCCAGGCATTGGCCATTAACTGTGCGCCAGCAGGACTAGGGTGTACGCCATCTCCGGTCCAGTGCTTACCCGGGGCTCTTTTCCCGGCGTCATCAAAAACCTTCTGAAGGGGAATCCAGGCAGCTTTAAATTCCTTAGCGATTTCCAGTGCTGCAACCCGATATTCATTAAATTCAGGGTACCAGGTATCATCAACTGCTTTAACCTTGTTTACGGCAAAAGGCTCGGCAATGATCAGTTTCACATCCGGCAGCTTCTCTCTGGTTGTATCCAGCAACTTTCTAAAGGCATCCTGATAAACTTTCGAGGTGCCACTGTATTTTCCGCTATGCTTATGCCAATAATCGTTAACGCCGATTAAAATGCTCAGTACAGTTGGTTTCAATTCTAAACATTCCTTATCCCATCGTTCAGCGAGTTGGTAAACTTTATTCCCACTGATCCCACGATTGTAGATCTTCAGGTTTTTGTCCGCATGTTTATTCAACAGTTCACAGGCCGCTAAAAAAGCATACCCCCTGCCCAACGCCGCTGCATTATTAAAATCATTACTATCTCTGCTTCTTCCGGCATCAGTAATAGAATCTCCCTGAAATAAAATGATATCATTTTCGGACAAAGCAATCTTTGCCTTTTTTTCAGTCGGGGCCGCTGATAATAACGCCGGACTTACTAAAGATATTAATCCACCAACCGAAACTGTTTTAAGAAAAGTCCTCCGCTCGTTTTTTATTGTCATATCCATATGAGAAATATTAATTTGTTATTTTAAGGTTATTTATTCGGTTCAATAGCAACTGGCTATATTTTAGTAAAAATTACTAGTCCCATAAAATTACTATTTCCAACATCAATATTTCTCCACCTGATTATCAAGACCATCAACAATCTTATCTAAAAAATTTTACTGGACATCACAATAAAAACCAGTGTGTTCCTAGCCGGAATGATTGTTGGGTATAAAGTTATTATCTGATGAAGATATAAATGTTTTACAAAAGAGACGTTTTTTTTTAGAAGAATTGCTCAAATAGGTCGAAATCAGAACAACGGAGTTAGATGATATTGGGATCAGATTTTATTTAGCACAAGATCAAACCTTTCATTTGATAATTTGTAATACATACAGTTCCGGCAAAAAAAAAACAGGAATTTGTATCATGGAAGGTTCAGGAGGAATTAGCAGTGAAGAAACGGTAAAACTGAAAAATGATCATACAAAAACAATCCTGATTTTTACCGATTTTTCCAATGCCTCCCTAAATGCTGCAAATTATGCCGCCGCTTTAACCGCGCAGTTGCATTGTTCGCGTCTACTGATATGCTATTCAGAACACGTTCCAACCACTATGGAAATGCACTTACAGAATATTAGACTTGCAGAACAGGAACATCAGAGAAATTTAACTCAACTGAGAACTTTAAAAAAAGAGCTTCAAATCCGGGTGAGTAAGCAAGTAGTTATTGATACCTATATCGACCAGCGGCCACTAGATGAAATAGCCAACGACTTTAACAGGAATCAGTCTGCCGGACTTATGGTAATGGGCATAGCAGGAAAAAGCAGACTGGAGCAAACTTTCGTTGGCAGTAATACCATTCGTGTTGCCCGCACCTCGACTATTCCGTTATTAATTATACCCGAACATACAACATTCAGAAAAATAGAAAAGGTTGTATTTGCATGTGACCTGAAAAAGGTGTCGAAAATTACCCCTGCCCTTGCCATAAAGCGAATAATACACAGACTTGGCGCAAAATTATCTATCTTAAATGTAGACCATAATGAAGAGCACTTTCATCCCTATACCATAGCCGAAATTACTCATATGCACCAATTATGGGACATTGAACAGCCTGAGTACTATTATACGAACAATAAAGATATTGCCAAAGGAGTAATGGACTTTTCAAATGAACATCAAATGCAAATGGTCATTGCAGTAACCAAAGAATATGGTTTTTTTGAGCGCATATTTCACAGTAGTCTAACAAGAAAACTAGCCTATAATATACATTTACCGTTATTACTATTTAAGGAACGTAAACCTATATGATAAAGGCCCCATACTGGGGCCTTTATCATATTTTTAATATTTTCCGTGACCTTTACCACCTTTATTTTCTTTCCATTTACCTTTTCCTGCATCTTTTCCATACATTTTTTTTGCTTGTCCGGGAGGCATTCCATGAGGATGACCTTTAACCACATAGTAACGTGGATCGTCACTATAGCGAATCAGCTTTTGATCGTGTCTCTTTTTATATTTTGCATAGTAAACCCTATCATGATCAAAATTACGATAAGCATCCCTTGAATTAATGACTACTTTATATCCGTTATAAAAATCATAATTCCTATATCTTGAAGGTAATGAAGCTGCAAAAATCCATCTACCATTATTCAGATAAATGAATTGTCTTTTAGGTACATAATAATAACTCTCCACATCCGGGAGGTAATAATAATCCACATGGTCGTAACCAACAGGTCCCCATAAGGGTTGTGATCCGATGTTTACGTTTATACTCACTTGTGCTGATGCTCGGAATGAAATTAGGCCAATTACAACAAGAAGAGTTAAAAATATCTTTTTCATAAGTATAGTCATTTATTAGATGAACATTTTCATTACCCCAAAGTTGCAGTATGATTATGAAATCAACGTGAAATTCGGGATTTATTTCACAAAACATATCCCCGGTAGCAATGTTATACTTTATACTTTAACTAAAATCTAAAATATCATGGGAAATCTACTTTATACCATTGCAGTCATTTTGGTTATTATTTGGGCCATAAGTTTCCTCGGCGGTTTTTATACCGGCGGAATCATTCATATCCTGATCGTAATCGCTATCATAGCAATCGTTCTGGGTGTGATCCGGAGAGCAGCCTAATAAAATACTATGGGACAATTAAGCAATCGAACCATTGCCGTTTTATCGGAACAGTTAAAGATAAGATGATAGAGGAATTCTATCAAGAACGCTTGCCTTAACCTGATTAGATCTGATAGGAAACTAATGCGTTATTACTCTTTATCCCCAATTAATGTTCCTGATACATTCCAGGCACTAAAACTTCCACCTTCCGGTTTACCAAGTGGTATGGCTACCTGAAGGGTATGTTTTCCGGGTTTAAGATCCGGGAGGGGGATTTCTACAGGTAAAGTAATTGTTCCCGGACACCAGTTAGAACGGCTAAGATCAGATGATGATAAACCATTGCCAAAGTTTCCGGAAGCAGGATTTAAAAATCGATATGTGGCACAATCTTCTCTCCATGGGATAAAGTGATAGACTCTCTTGCCATCTACAAAAACTTCATTTTGTTTTGGTACAAATTCATCACCGCCGCCCCAGCCGCCGTGACCAGTTGTAAGATATCTCAATTTAAGATTCTTTACGCCCTGAGGTATATCAACAGTTACGGTAAGAGAATCCTGATCGAACATAGTTCCATACTCCTGCCCCGACATTTCCATTAGATTGGTTGTGTTAAATGCAGGCATAATCCATTTTTTCTCTTCTTTCTGACTTTCGCCTTCATAACCTGGATAATATTTGAAATAAAGACTCGCTTTGTGTCCACCTTTATCATAGTTCCCTATAAAAACACCAACCCATACTTCCCCTTGTAAGCGTGGCAACAATCCAGTTATATCCTGCTTGTAGACTACTGAATCTGCCCAATTGTACCCTTTTATTTTTGCCTGAGCATTAAAATGTTTCACACCAAAAGAGGTGAAAAACCGCATCAATTCCAGTGGGGGTAAATAGCTATCTGTAGCCGTAACGCCCTGATATTTCTTTCCGTTTCTGGCTGAATATATTGGTAAAGTCTGAATGCCATTTTGCAAAGCATTAAGGTAAGAAGTAGGCTTGTCGGTAGGAATCATAAATACAGATCCGGTACGATCATATGCATCCCCATTAGAGTGTTGTGCCAATTCAACAAATAACTGTTGACCTGCTTTTGTCGCCGGCAACTTTACTTTCTTTAAAATAATTGTTCCACCGGAGAAATGATAGGTAACATTTGATTGCTCTCCTTTGGGGTTTTCTGTTTTGTTGCCAAAGCTTATCTGTTCGTTGTTGAAAATCGTAACTGTTGTATAGCGACTTTCAATTATTTGTCGCTGGTAAGCTGGTTCGTCTAACACAGTACCCCAACCCTTTGGCCAGGCCAGCTCTTCTGCAGTCACTGTACGATACTCAATGTGCTTTGCAATAGTTTCAGAACTTCCATTGCGAATCGTTTTAAGTACCAAACCTATTCCCGGAGCAATAGAAATGCTGGGCGTTCCTTTAATTTTAAGATCATTTGTGTACCATACCTCTATGGTGTTTGAGCGAATAAATACTTTTGCTTTTTTGCAGGGAATACCGAGTATGGTATCTATTCCAGGAAGCAATTCAGCTTTTACATATTCAGAAAAGTTCTTCTTAAGTGTATAAGCGACACCATTACTATTTTGTACCTGGTAACTGGCTTTTTGAACCAACTGAAGATACTGCTGTTCCGTCTGACGACCCTGAGGTACCAGGTGTACCTGATTCCCTTTAACGAACATTTTTTGTTCAGCCTTTGATTCCTTACCATTGTTTTTAAACCCGTAAGTAACCACAGCCTCAGTAGCTTTCGTATTGATTTGTGAAAATGATGGGATACTGCTTAAAAATATAGCAACCCCTGGTAAAAGTGCCCTCATAAGGCCTAAGTTAAGGATTATTGTAAAACTAATTGAAAATTATGTAACGTAGAGATATACGCAGCATCCCAGGGCGTAAAATTGCCCATTGTGCTGTATTTAGATAGGACGGTTTAACAATTTAACCAATTTCAAAACATTTCTGCAGGAATTTAAAAGACTCTTCCTGTATTCTCCCCTACCTTCACTTTTAAAACCAAATAGCTGGTATGAAACAACAATTAGAAAACCACTAACCTCATGCACATACAAAGAATTATTCTGTTCACTGTTTTAATTATGTGTTCGCGAGGGATCTATGCACAAAAAACAAGTATTACTAAAGCGCAGTTTGACCATGTTAACCTGAACTATCCGGGACTGGAAAAAATCAATCAACTCTTTTTATCCGGTAAATACAATGATGCAGCCACAGAACTTTTAAAATACTACCGCAATCGTACCGGTGTGAAACATCTTGATTTTAATCCGGGCGATGCGCAAAAGTTTGCAGGCAAAAAAGTAAACGAGAATACGCTGGATCTGGCCAATGATATTTTGCGTCACAAATTTAAGCCCCACAAGGGCTATCCCGCTTATGATTACGGCAAAAACATCAACTGGCAATACCGCCCCGTGCAAGACCAATTGCTCACTACTTTTTTACACCGAACCGCATTTTGGGAGCCCCTGGGGGTTGCATATCGCCAAACAGCCGATGAACGATATGCCAGAGAGTGGATTTTTGAACTGCGCGACTGGGTTAGAAAAAATAGACAGGGTGCCTATCCTGATGACCAGGAATATGCATGGAAAGCCTTTGTCGTTTCCTTTAGGCTAAACCATTGGAGCGGCTATTTCAACCTGTTCCTCAACTCCCCTAACTTTACTCCGCAGTTTCTAATGGAGTTTTTAAACTCGTATAACGAGCAGGCTAATTACGTAGTGGCCAATTATACTGATATTGGCAACCACCGCTTGTACGAAGCCCTGCACCTCATGTACGCAGGCAGTACTTTTCCTGAAATGAAGACAGCTGCAGTCTGGCGGAAAAGCGGGATCGCCGTCTTAAACGAAGAACTTCCTAAACAAGTGTTGCCTGATGGCGTACAATTTGAGCTTTCTCCCTCCTACCATATAGGCAGCATAAAAATATTTTTGGATGCATTGCAGATTGCCAAAATGAACAGTGCTGAAAATGAATTTCCGGCAAGCTACCGTAACCTGGTAGAAAAAATGGTGATGGCCGTTGGCAAATATTCTTTCCCTGACTATACTTTTCCTCTGTATGGAAATGCTTTTTTAACAAACAAAGACGCCATGCTTAAAAGCTATAAAACCTGGGCACAGGTCTTTCCAGAGAACAAGGTGATTGAATATTACGCTACTGATGGATCTTCCGGAAAAAAGCCCGACTATCTATCCAGTCGGCTACCTGACGCCGGTTTTTATGCATTTAGAAACGGTTGGGATGCAAAAGCAACCGTAATGCAGATAAAAGCGGGGCCGCTGGCAGCATTTCATGCCCACCCAGATAATGGTACGTTTGAACTATGGGTAAAAGGCCGCAATTTTACCCCGGATGCTGGTAGCTTTGTATATGCCAATGTTGGCAACCAGGAAAACGTAAAAAGGGACTGGTACCGCTCTACAAAAGCTCACCAAACACTTACGCTGGACAACAGCAATACACTGATCAACAAGGCCCAATTGAACAAATGGGAAACCGAAAAAAACTTGGGTATTTTAAGCTATACTAATCCAAGTTATACCAATCTGAACCATCAGCGTACCTTTTTATTCATTGATCAAACTTATTTTCTGATCATTGATAAGGCTATAGGAACCGCTAAAGGAAATTTGGGTATTCATTACACCCTAAAAGAAGATAGCAAGCCTTTTTGCGACAATAAGAAAAACATGGTAAACACAAATTACGCCGATGGCAATAATCTTTTGATCCAATTATTGAATAAAGACAAGGTTAATTTAAATGAGGAAGAAAGCTTCGTATCCTATCAATACCAAAAAGAAACACTACGGCCTGCCTTTGTATTTGAAAAGCCTAAGAACGACCATAATACCCAAAGTTTTGTTTCCCTATTGTATCCTTACCAGGGTAGTTTAGTGCCCAATATAAAAGTTACGGAAAACACAGGTCACGATCCAGAAGCCGGAAAAATCAATTTGACCATCAACATCAATGGAAAAATCAATGCTATCAAACAAGATTTAAACCTATAAAATCCCCAACCAGCATGCAACTCAAAAAAACCATAAGTCTTTGCAGTCTGCTTATTTGTGCAGCACTCGGTAAGGCGCAAGATTCCCCGATCACAAAACAAAGCTTTGACCCCATTAATCTCAGCCATCCGGGTCTGGAAAAAACAAATCAGCTTTTTACGGCAGGCAAATATGATGATGCCGCTAAAGCCTTACTCGCGTACTATCGAAAAAAAAGCAAGGCTAAAGAACCTGATTTCAGCAATTCAGAGAAGCCTGCTAATATACACCAACCTGTGGAGCAGGCTACAAAGGAAATGGCCGACAAAGCTTTAATCCACCAGTTTCAGCCCCACAAGGGCTACGGTTATTTTGATTATGGCAAGGATATCAATTGGCAAATGTGGCCCGTAAAGGACAATGAAGTACGCTGGCAGTTGCACCGTGTAAAATGGTGGCAACCAATGGCCCTTGTTTATCACGCCACAGCCGATGAAAAATATGCTAAAGAATGGGTATTCCAATATAGTGATTGGGTTAGAAAAAATCCTTTGGGCCTCTCAAAGGATAACGATAGGTTTGTATGGCGCGCACTCGAAGTTTCGGACAGAGTACAAAGTCTGCCCCCAACATTTAGTCTGTTTGTAAACTCTCCCAATTTCAGTCCGGCCTTTTTAATGGAATTTTTAAAAAGCTACCATCAACAGGCAGATTATTTACCTTCAAATTATGCTGAAGTGGGAAACCATCGCTTATTTGAAGCACAACGTGTCTTATTTGCCGGTGTGTCGTTTCCTGAGTTTAAAGACGCTCAAAAATGGAGACAAAGTGGCATAACAGTGCTTAACACCGAAATCAAAAAACAGGTGTTTGCAGATGGGATGCAGTTTGAGCTCTCGCCGATTTACCATGTAGCGGCCATAGATATATTTCTAAAAGCTTACCGCTCTGCACAAAGGGTTAACCTGGAAAAAGAATTTCCACAATCCTACGTCAAAACTGTAGAAAATATGATTACGGCACTAATCAGTATTACCCTGCCAGATTATAACACGCCTATGTTTGGCGATTCCTGGATTATCGATAAAAAATTCAGGATGGAACAATTTGCTAGTTGGAATAAGGTTTTTCCAACAAACAAGGTCATAAAGTATTTGGCAACTGATGGCAGAGAAGGTCAGGCCCCAAACTTTTTATCCAAAGCATTAAGCAATTCGGGCTTTTATACATTTAGAAATGGATGGGATAAAAATGCTACTGTTATGGTGTTAAAAGCGAGTCCCCCTGGAGAATTTCATGCCCAGCCAGATAATGGAACTTTCGAACTTTTTATAAAGGGCAGGAACTTCACGCCTGATGCCGGCGTATTTGTATACAGTGGAGACGGAGCGATTATGAAACTACGAAACTGGTATCGCCAAACCCGTATACATAGCACACTAACCCTTGACAATCAGAATATGGTCATTACCAAGTCCCAGGAAAACAAATGGGAAACTGGTAAAAACCTTGATGTCCTTACTTTTACCAACCCAAGCTACCCGGAACTTAACCATCAGCGCAGCATGCTGTTCATTAATCAGCAATATTTTCTGATCATTGACAATGCTATCGGCAAAGCTACCGGAAATCTGGGCGTACACTGGCAACTGAAGGAAGATAGCAAACCCATTTTTGACAAGACCAAGAACAGGGTTCATACCACTTACGGAGATGGAAATAATTTATTAATTCAATCGCTAAATGCTGACAAAGTAGCTCTTAATGAAGAAGAAGGCAAGGTATCTTATGTGTACAATAAAGAGATGGCCAGACCTGCTTTCGTATTTGAAAAACTTAAAAAGGATACCAACTCACAAAAATTTGTTTCCGTAGTTTATCCTTACAATGGCGATAAAGTGCCAGAAATCAGTATCAAAGAAAATGCTGGAAACGATTATGAAAAGGGGAATATCGACCTTACCCTCAATATAAACGGGAAGCAGCAACAAATCAAAGCAAAACTCAATCGTTAATGAGTAGAGCCGCTGAGCATTTGCTCAGCGGCTCTTTTTTAGACTTTATTTTGGATTAAGTTTAATATTAATCTTTTCATTATAGTCATTTTAATATTTCAGCCAGTTTATCATGCAATTCCTGACCTTTCAGGTTCTTTGCTATGATCTTCCCAGAGGGATCAACCAATACATTCTGCGGAATAGCGTTAATTCCATATAACGTAGCTGCCTCATTCGGCATTTTCAAATCACACACCTGTTTCCATGGCAGTTTATCAGCTTTTACGGCCGCTAACCAGTTGTCCTTCATCATCTCTATATCTAGGGACACACCCAGAATTTCGAGTCCTTTAGGATGATATGCATTATAAGCTTTAAGCACGTTGGGGTTTTCGGCACGACAAGGCCCACACCAGGACGCCCAAAAATCAACAAGTACATATTTGCCTCTGTAGTCGGATAACTTCACTGGATTACCCTCAGTATCCTTTTGCGTGAACTCCGGAGCCATTTGTCCGATGGCCGTTGCTTTCATACCCGCTAACTGTCCCGCATATTCCTTACCAGATTTTGTCGCTTTTACCTGCGGCGATAATTTCGCATATAACGGAGCCACAACGCTGTACTCAGGAATAGGGCCGCCATACTTACTTAACGTATGCAGACTGATAAAACTATTAGGATTAGCTTTCGTAAAGGCGAGATAAACAACTTTTTGTTCAGCCTTAATCGCATCATTCCGCTTATCCAGATCTGCCATGAATACCTTGTCTTTTCGTTTGTCAACTGAGATCAGATTATATTCTTCGTCAACAACGACCATTTTCTGATTTGCAGGCTTTAATGCATTTTGAAGTTTTTCATAATCGGCATTGACTTTTGAGCCACTAATTTTTGCATTGGAGATGACATCATCAGGGCTGATCACCTGGATAGTCCCGGCATCTAAATAAACAGATAACCGCTCAGATTTACTGCTAAAACCTGTGCCTTTACGGTTGATTGTTAAAGTAGCTAAGACAGGTTCTTCAATTGTCCCTGTAAATTCAAACTGTCCGTCCTTTATGTCGACTGACTTGCTAATGAACGGAAGTGGACAATTCAAATAGGCTTTGGCACCCGTATTTAAACCTACCTTACCTTTTAGTATATATGTTTTGCTTTGTGCCACTAACGTACCGGGTACGAACAGCATTATATAAATCAATATTTTTTTCATGTATTATTTTTTCAATGTAATTGTTACTTTTTAAAGTGGGTTCTGCGTCCAGTCGGAGTTGTAATACATAACCTGTACTGGTATCTGCAGCGTATATTTGTTACTGCCGGGTGATAAGGTTGCAATAACCTCCCCCAAGCCGTTGTACCTATTTACAACTGGCATGCGCCCTTGGGCATCTAACCGTTTCATGTCAAACCAGCGTGTTCCGGTGTAAGCCATTTCAAAATTTCTTTCGGCCATTACTTTCTGAAATACCTGTTCTTTATCCGTCGAACTATATTTCTGATAACCGGCAACAGGGAAACGTTTTTTCCGTATCGCATCAAGTTCGTCACACGCTTTGGTTAAGTCATTCACCCTCGCGGCGGCCTCGGCGATTATTAACCGCATTTCAGCCACCGAAATTCCCCAATTAATATAGCCGCCTGCAATTGCACCAGCATGCCAAAATGTAGTTCTGCCTCTCACAGTAAAACTAAAGTCTCCAAGAAGACGATAGTAGAGCTTTAAACGCAGGTCTGTTTTATCAAAAGATTTCAAAAAATCAAGTGTGGGAATTTCACTGCCCAAATAGGAAATTCCGCCAAGTCTTGCATAAATAGCATCCGACCTTTTGATGAGGTGTGGAATACCTTTTGCATCGGCTAAAGGGGTATAATCTAAGATGATATTGGGGCCATTATTCAGTGCCAACTGTGCACTTTCACTTGCTTTTGCATAATTCCCCATATACAGGTATGTTCTTGCAAGCACACCATATGCGCTTGAAACACTACCACGGAAACGATTTATATTATTATTTATTGGCAAATCCGGAATTGCGGCAGTGATATCGCCTACGATACGATCATAAATTTGCTGTACTGTACTTCGGTCGGGTACTGGCTCAGTGACATCGATAGATGTCACAAAAGGTACGGCAAGATCCTGGCTTGCTGTGGCTGGGTTGTATGCCTTTCCATACAAATTTACCAGACCAAGGTATTCAAAGGCCCTGCCCAGTAAAGCTTCTGCTTTCAGCTTTTTCCGTTCCTGATCCGTTCCTCCTGTAGCCGCATCAATACCGGTAATCAGAGTATTATATAAGTAAATAGCCTTGTAGTAATTCTGCCACAAAGCAGCGTTTCCGGGAGCCTCCACTATAAACTGCGCCTGCCAGGTGTACACTCGATCTTCAGTACTGGTTAATGCAGTCGAAATAACAGGTTTGTCATTTTGATCAGATAGCAGGTTTAAGTCTGAAGGAAAAGATGTTTCAAGTTCAGTATTGTTCAACCATAAATCATAGTCTCTCACTGTTCTTAACATTTGCACCCCTTTGGGCGTTACATCCAGGTATTTATTACAGGACATCAATAGCAGGCCAAACAAAGCCATTACTGTCAGTCGATGATGTATATTTTGTTTCATTGCCTTAAATTTTATCATTTGAAAAAAATTAGAAATTAACATTTAGCGCCATCGTATAGGTAGGCGTTAGATAAGATTTTTCATAACTACGTGTAGCAGCACTGTAGTTTTCCTTGTTCATCGCCACAGTATAAAGGTTTGAAGCTTGCGCCCTGATTTCAAGGTTAGAAAGTCCTGCTTTTTTCAAAAGCTGGGTACCCCTCAGACTATAGGCAGCCGTAAGATCGCCAAGTGTAACATAGGCCCCGTTTAAATTGAACCGATCAGTAGCCTGCATGTAATTATTATAGTTACGATACTTTAATGCAGGAAGTACACCCGGTATATTTTCGTCTCCTGCCACTCTCCAATAATTGCCAGCGCCTTTCAGTGGGCGGGTTACGGAAGGATCCAATATTGGTATTTTTACACTGAAACCACCGAAATAATTGAGCATTGCGTAAACGTAAAAATTTCCAATATCTACCCTATTGCTTAAACCCAGGTTATAAGCAGGAATTGAAGGACCTACGTAATCGACATCATCTAATCCCGCATCATTCACATAAAAGTTCTTGGTATTACCATCTTTATCATAAATTAAAGCCTCTCCTTTACTGTCTACTCCGGCATAGCGATAGTTAAAAATAGCTCCGACAGCATAACCTTTCAGGTAACTGGTCCTGCCACCCGTAGCATACATAAAGGATCTGGCATTAGGCAGGATACTCGCATTGTGAACCTTTAATATTTTGCTCTTGTTATGTGAAAAAACAAACCCTGTATTCCAATTAAATGTCCTGCGATTCATCCAGTCAGCATGCAAACTAATTTCCAGACCATTATTCCGGATCGAACTCTCATTGATAATCGCTGAATTTATACCTTTAGTTGGATCAATTAGATTACTCGCCAGTAGTTCCTTACTTTTTTTAATGTAATAATCTATATTGCCCGTAATATTTTTGAATATCCGGTAATCCATACCAATATTTAAATTGTAGGTTTGTTCCCAACGGATCCTGCTATTTGCCGGTGATAAAAGAGAAAGCATGGCTTGCGTATTGTCAAACTGATTTAACCCCGCTTTGGCAATCACTTCAGGCAGCGCATTTTTCGCGACATTTCCATTAAATCCCAGAGCCGATCTGATTTTAAAGGAATTGATCCATTCTTGGTTCTGAATAAATTTTTCTCTATCAATATTCCATCCAGCTCCGATAGACCAGGCAGGTTTATAACGGTTTTTCGGGTCGGAGCCAAACAAGTTAGATTGATCAATACGTGCACTTCCGGTCAGCGAATATTTATTCCTAAAAGAATAAACCGCGTTGAAATAAGCTGAAAGAAAGCGGTCTTCGTCATAAGTCTGTGCAAATAAGCCGTCATAGGAAATAGCTGGATTCGATTTTGCGTAAGGGGTAACAAAAGCCGTATTTTGTATGGTAATATAATTTACAGGCCTTTGCAGTAAGGTTTCATCGCTGTAACCAAAGTTACCGCTCGAATTCGATTTATTTAGTACACGTCTTACTTCTGAACCAAATATCAGGTTAAGCGAATGATCTTCAGTGATTCGCTTATTATAGTTGACTTGAGCGCGAATGGTATAACTTTCGGTACTTGCCGCAATTTGGCTTAAATAGCTTCCTTTAGGCAAATTATAAATCAATCCATTCGTTCCACTTTCTGTATAACGGTTAACGAATTGCCTTACCTGGGTCGAATTTTCACTAGCCAAATGCCTGGTATCTGTACGTGCAGTTTCGTATACTGCTCCAAGGTTAATATTTAGGCCTTGTCCCAAGTCATAACGAAAATTTGTGGTCACTCTGTTATTGACCGTATGGATGCGATCGCTAACCTCATTAATATCTCTTACAGGATAATTCATGTTGTCAAATAACCCCAAAGACATAATCATTTTATTATAAAACGGATTCATGTAAGAGCCTGAAAATATAGGCATAGGATTCCCATTCTCGTCCTGCAAACGCTCATAGGTATAGAGGTTGTTGATTTTTGGTATAGGAACTGAATTTGATTTTGATTCTTGAAAATTAGTATTTAACTCCATCGAAAATCGTTTTGAAAACTTTAGGTTCAAACGACCTGACAGTCCAAAACGATTATTACCATTTTTAATTTGTGATAAGTCGCTATCGTTATAATTAGCAGTGATGTAATAAAGTACATTCTCCGTGCCACCTGAAAAATCTAAATTATAAGTTTGAGTAGCTGCCGTTTGCAAAAACAAACGCCCATACTCTGCGGCGTTGTCATAATTTCCAAGTTTGGTAAATTGTCTGTCTGCTTCTTCTTTAGTAATTACACCTGCTGCTTGCTGCGCCATGATGTTTACGGGAGGAGTAAAGATACTTATACTTCCTGCAGCGACATTGTTCATCAAAAGCCAGGATAATAAGGCCGATGTTCCATTGGTTTCTTTGGCAAAATTAACAGCTATATTTGCCCCATCCTTATCCCAACGATAACGCTCATAATTCTCTTTGGGTGTGAGACTGAGTGTAGAACGAAAACCGATACTTGTTTTACCCACTTTGGCTTTTTTTCTTTCGATGACAATGACACCGTTAGAAGCTCGCACACCATAAATAGCTGAAGCTGCAGCATCCTTTAGAACCGTGACAGATTCAATTTCGTTCGGATTAATCGTAGCCAGGGAAAGTTCAGTAGGATAGCCGTCCATCACAATCAATGGTTGCTTACTTCCATTAATGGTAGAAATCCCCCTGATCTGAAAAAGACTATTCCCTTCAAATTCGATATCGTTGTTAATCAGCAAACCAGGAATTTTACTCTGTAATCCCGTTAAAAAGTCAGTAGTATTGATACGGCTATCATATTCTTTATGTCCAATAACTGAAGCTGCACCAGTGCTTTGTTCCAGTTTGATCTGCTGGTAACCGGTAGAGATGGTCACCTCATCCAGCTTACTTTCAACAGGCTCAAGCTTCACGTCAATGGTTCTTTTGCTACCAATAACTACTTCTTTAACAGCATATCCTAGATAACGAAATATAAGGGTATCCTCATCATCTACACTCATCAATACATAATGTCCATCTTTATCCGTTTTGGTGGCGGTAGCACTTTTTCCCTTTACTATAATCGTTACCCCCGGGATTGGTTTGCCCTTCTCGTCCCTAACCGTTCCTTCTATTCTAACAGGCACATGTTTTTCAAGCGGTGCTGAAATTATTCTGGCGGTAATGACTACAGAATTATTGACCACCTTGTATTGAAAAGGCTGTCCCACAAGGCTTTCCTCTAGCACAGCTGCAAGACTAGCATTTTTCACGTTCAGAGAAACAGGCGGTAACTTCCTGATCAGGTCATTGTTGTAAAAGAAATCATATCCGGCTTGCTTCTGGATTTCCTTAAAAACCCTTTCCAGCGTAATTTGCTTATTGGTTATGGTAATCTGGGCACGTGAGGTTGCGTTAACTTGTAATAAGCCAAAAAAAATCAGCAAAGTGGTGAGCTTCATAGTCAACAGTATTTTATAGGCATAGGGCTTCATCCCATGCTTTATAGCATGTAAAATTTCATACATTTGTTATTAGGTTTAGTGTGATTGATAATTGTTTACGAGCAATAATTAATAATGAAACCTAATTGATCAGGGGCGGTTCGAACGCCTCTGATTTTTTAAAGCTTCATGTGTGGGACAGGGATTAAGTCTTTACAATAAGCTTCCTCCCTTCCATCTTAAACCTTACGTTTCCGGTTGCTTCCATAATTTCGAGCGCTATTTTTATACCTTTTGAACGGGAAATCATCCCGTTAAACTTTTTATTTGAAGGCTTCCCAACAAATACCACTTCGACATCATACCAGCGGGAAATCTGTCGCATTACACTTTCCAGATTTTCATCGTTAAACTGGAAATATCCGTTCTTCCAGGCTACTGCTTCATCAGCATCGACAGTTTGCTGTCCGGAAAGTACTCCATTACTATTCAGACTCTCCTGCATTGGCTTTAATACCATTTTATTTTTAACTGTCGATACCATGATTGATCCTTCTAACAGCGTCGTTTTTGTAAATGGTTCATCATCATATCCATTCACGTTAAAATGTGTACCTAACACTTCCACTATCTGTCCTTTGCTTTTTACTTTAAAAGGATGACTGCGGTCTTTTGCTACTTCGAAGTAAGCTTCACCTTCCAACTCTACCACTCTTTGTTCTTTTGAGTATGCCACAGGATAACGTAATGTGGATGCTGAATTTAGCCAGACTCTCGTTCCATCAGACAAGTTAACCCTATAAGTTCCGCCCCTGGGTGTTTCAATCTTATTGAACTCCAGTTGGGTTCCATTTAATGCGGACTTTAATTTTTCATAGCTAATAATGCCATTGGCAGCATTAGACACAGCAATATTTGCCTCCTTACTAATGAGACCATGGGCCGTATCCAGAATTATCCTTTTACCATCGGCTAGGGTTAATATAGCTTTGTTTCCTCCCGGGACAACAACCGCTTGTTTAGCTAAATCCTTTTGCGAACTGTTCAGGAAATAAAAACCAGCAGCAACCGAGCCAATTAAAATTATCGAAGCGGCAATCCTGGTTATCCATAAACGAATATTGGCCCTTGCCGGAGGGATTAGCTGCTGATTAATATTTTCTATCATTTGTTCTCTCAACAGATTTACTCCTTCTGTATCCATTGGAGTAGCCTCTGACTGCTGAAACTGACGATAAATTACATTATATCTCCTGATTTCCTCATCAGTCGCAGCACCTTCACTAATCCGTGATGCCAGATTAAGAATTTCTGTTTTGTCAAGATGTATTTTCCCCATATACATACAAGTCACTTCAAAACAGCATACCCCCCAAAAAAAATAAATACTTTTTTTATTTAAAGAGAATTACACCAAAAAACAATAGAAATATAGATTACCTAATGCCTTTTTTAATCTTTTTAAAGCAATGGTCATCTGGTTTTCTACCGTTTTTTCCGAAATATCAAGCTTTAACGCAATTTCTTTATTACTTAAATGCTCGTTTCTACTTAAAAAGAATATTTCCCGACACTTTGGAGGTAAAGAAGAGGTAGCCTGATGGATAAACTGTTTCAATTGTAACAATTCGAGCTGATCATCAGGGTAATAATAATCCAGATTTACTTTTTGTGCCTCCGTAAAAAACACTTCTTTCACTTTTTCATGTCGAATGCTGTTAGCCACTTTATATTTAACAGCATTCATCAGGTATGATTTTAAAGAAGTAATCTCAATGTGATAGCGATGTTCCCAAAATTTGATAAAAATTTCTTGTACCAGGTCGCGCGTTAAGTCATTGTCTTTCAAAATGAAAAAACCTGCCTGGTACATATGTCGCCAGTAACGATGATAAATTTCTTCAAAAGCCTCCCTACTGTCTTGCTTTAAGAAAGACTGTAGCTCCAGATCAGTAGCGGAACTTAAACTCATAAGCAGCAAACTTATTGTATTTGAGTTAAACTCGCAATACTTATAAAAAATTGGTTTCAGACATCCATCTCCCCAAACAAACAGCAATCGCAATACC
Organism: Pedobacter nyackensis; assembly: GCF_900176505.1. GTDB lineage: Bacteria > Bacteroidota > Bacteroidia > Sphingobacteriales > Sphingobacteriaceae > Pedobacter > Pedobacter nyackensis. The sequence continues at coordinate 68,696 of NZ_FWYB01000013.1, forward strand.
GCCATTGTTCCAAAAAAAGTAAATATAAAGGCTTTTTCTTAACTTCGCCCCTATGACAGCAGAAGATTGGGAAGCAGCATTCCACGGCATAGAATTACCAGAAACAGCACAGTTAGATACCGGAGTTATAATCACCGATGTTCAGGGATTTTTGGAGAAATCTTTCACCATCTTAAGAGGAGGTAATGCCCGGGTATGCGAACCTGTGGGCTGGCGATTGCAAAGGCTATTGGATATTGTGAATGCAGCTAATGGAATTAATGAGTAAATCGCTTAATAAGATCATTCGCTGGGGTATTATTGGTTGTGGCAGCGTTTCGCATCGATTTATGCAGGGATTACAAGAAATACCAGATGCGCAAATGGCAGCAACCTGGTCAAGAAGTCCTGAATCCGTAAAATCTTTTGTTGATAAATATGGAGGTAAAACCTGCTCGAATATTGATGAGTTGTTGGCAAGCGATATTGATGCGATTTACATAGCCACCCTGCCTGACAGTCATGCTTTCTATAGCATTGCGGCACTGAAGGCCGGCAAACATGTTTTATGTGAGAAGCCGGCATCTATAAACCTCATTAATTTAGAAGAGGTACTCAAAGTAGCTAAAGAACAAAACCTTCTGTTTATGGAGGGAATGAAACCCCCATTCTATCCGTTGTACAGGAAAATAAAAGAACATCTACTAACGGACCCAATTGGTGAAATAGGATATTTGCGGGCTGGATCTTCTGTAACCGATATCAAGGAAGGCCATCCAAGCTTAAGTCATGAGCTTGCTGGAGGCAGTATCATGGCAATTGGAATTTATGAGGCTTTTTTAGCGGTTGACTGGCTTGGCGATACCAAACAAGTTCAGGCGATGGGCAGACTCGGCAGCACAGCGGTTGATATGTTTTCCATTTTTCAAACTGAACATGAAGGCGGTTACGGACAATTTTATACTGGCTTTGATCTGCATGGTAAAGGCGATGCCCTCATTTGCGGCACCTTAGGAAACATAACTATTCACAAAAACTGGTGGAACCCTGCTTTAGCCACCATTGACTATCGGGACGGCCGCATCGTTGAATTGGATATTCCCTTTGCAGCGGGTGGTTTTAATTACGAAATAGAGCATTTTTGTCAACTGATCAACAACAACATATTAGAAAGTCCTGTCATCAATCATGATATGTCCAGACAAATGATAGCCATGCTGGATAAAGTGCGTGCTCATGTAGGATTAAGGTTTAATGGAGAGTGAGGTAAACTCCAAAGAAAAGTACCCCTACCAACTGGAAAGGGTACTTTTTCATAATCTTTATTTGAGAAATTTTAGACTTGAGGACTAGCCACATTTTGACGAACCACAATCCTTACAAGTCAGACATCCTTCCTGGTAATGCAGGTTGGTAGAGTTACAATTCTGACACTGCTGCTTATTTGCAGCAGTTCCATCAGGAACGTAGCGTTTTAGCGCACGAGCAACCCCATTTTTCCAGGTATTTATGGCTTCATCCAACTGCAGACTGTTAATTAGATCTACCACTTTTTCAATAGGCATACTGTGTCTCAATGTACTAGATATCAATTTGGCATAATTCCAATACTCAGGGTTAAACTTGTAAGACAACCCCTCTATTGTTGTTTTATGACCACGTTTGTTCTTGTACTGAAAGTCGTATCGTGAACTGCCATCGGCTTCGCGACTTTTAATGATTACACCATCATTAACCCATCTTGGCAATAAAATACCGTCTTCATCATCCACAAATCCAGTGAATATTTCATAAGGCTTTCCATCTATTAAGCCGATAAAGGCAATCCATTTATCTTTACTGTTCTGAAAACGCACTACATCAGCTGCCAAAATTGTCGGTCTTGTAGTTGAAAATGTGTGTTGACTTTCCGCTTGTGTCTCTTCAGCTTTAGGTGCGTCATTAGAAATAAGGACTCCCGAACGTGAACCATCTCTATAAACAGTCACCCCTTTACACCCTGATTTCCAAGCTTCCATGTAGACTGCGCCAACCAATTCTTCAGTTACATCTGAAGGCATATTGATCGTTACACTGATGGAGTGATCAATCCATTTTTGGATTTCACCCTGCATCTTAACCTTTTTCAAATAATCAACATCATTTGAAGTAGATTTATAATATGGGGAGAGTTCGACAAGCTTATCCAACTCTTTTTGCGCGTAGTTTTTGGTAAGGTCATGACCGTTTACTTCCATCCATTGCTTAAAGCGAGGGTGGAAAACCACATATTCTTCCCAGGAATCACCCACCTCGTCTACAAAATCCACACGTGCATCTTTGTCGTTCGGATTTACTTTCCTTCTCCTTTTGTATACCGGCATAAACACAGGCTCAATTCCAGAGCTGGTTTGCGACATCAGACTGGTTGTTCCAGTAGGTGCAATCGTTAACAAAGCAATGTTACGTCGGCCATACTCTATCATATCGTTGTACAAACCGGGATCAGCAATTTTCAGGCGCTGTATAAATGGGTTATTCTCTTCCCGTTTAGCATCAAATATCGTGAAGGCACCTCTTTCTTTTGCAGTGATTACAGAAGAACGGTAAGCTTCAAGGGCGATGGTTTTGTGGATCTCCACAGCAAATGCCGTTCCTTCATCGCTACCATAACGTAGTCCCATTGCAGCAAGCATATCGCCTTCAGCAGTAATGCCAATACCTGTTCTTCTTCCTTCTTTAGCCTTGGTTTGGATATTTAACCAAAGATTCATCTCAGTACGCTTAAGTTCTTCCCTTTCAGGATCTTCAGCTATCTTTTCAAGAATTGCATCAATCTTCTCCAACTCCAGATCGATGATGTCGTCCATCATACGTTGCGCAGCATGGATATGTTGTTTAAACAACTCCCAGTTGAAATAAGCCTCGGAAGTAAAAGGTTTTTCTACATAAGAGAAGAGATTGATCGCCAGCAATCGGCAGGAATCATAAGGACATAATGGGATTTCACCACACGGATTAGTAGAAACCGTTTGATAACCTAGATCTGCATAACAATCTGGTACAGACTCTCTTAAAATAGTATCCCAGAATAGAATACCAGGCTCTGCTGAACGCCATGCGTTGTGGACAATTTTCTTCCACAATTGTGTTGGGTCTATATTTTTCTGGTAAACGGGATTACTGCTGTTTATCGGATATTGTTGCTGATAAGATTCACCGGAAGCCACAGCATTCATGAATGCATCATCAATACGCACCGAAACATTTGCACCGGTTACTTTTCCCTGCTCCATTTTTGCATCAATAAAATCTTCCGAATCGGGATGTTTAATCGCAACAGAAAGCATCAGTGCACCTCTCCTGCCATCTTGTGCCACTTCACGGGTAGAATTAGAGTAACGCTCCATAAAAGGAACAATACCAGTAGAAGTTAATGCTGAATTCTTTACAGGTGATCCTTTAGGACGGATATGTGATAGGTCATGCCCCACGCCACCACGTCTTTTCATTAACTGCACTTGCTCCTGATCAATTTTCATGATTCCTCCGTAAGAGTCGGAATCGCCATCATTACCAATCACGAAACAGTTGGAAAGTGAGGCGATCTGATGCGGGTTACCAATACCTGTCATCGGACTACCCTGGGGAATGATATATTTAAAGTTCCTGATCAATTCAAACACTTCGGTTTCTGATAAAGGGTTTGGATATCTTTCCTCTATACGAGCTATCTCACCTGCAATTCGATGATGCATATCATCAGGAGTGCCTTCATAAATTGTACCAGCAGAATCCTTTAGTGCGTACTTATTTACCCATACACGCGCCGCAAGGTCATCGCCCTGAAAATAGTCAAGAGATTTGCGATAGGCTTCATCAGTAGTGTAAGTGACTTGGGCTTGTTCCAGGGCTTCGGCTTTCATAATATTTAGCGTTTTTTTAAGTAAAGAATAGATTACAAAGATACTTATTTGACAACCGAACGCAAGAACTATATTTTTAAAGTTTCAAGAAAAATCACACAACTCTTTGTTCTTTAATTATTTAAGTTTTTCAAGATTACAAAAAGTTTACAAATTTTTAAAACTACAAAAATAAAAAACTTACATTTAAAACCTTAACAACCAATCTTCCAGGCTATTACTTCCTTAAGATCTTATCTATCACCTTACCCTTTGCCAATTCATCAATCAGCTTATCTAAATAACGCACCTTTTGTATGAGTTGGTCTTCAATTTCTTCCACGCGATAACCGCAGATTACACCGATAATTTTTGAAACATTTGGATTTATTTGTGGTGCCTGGGTAAAAAAGGTTTCAAAATCGGTTTTATTGTCGATATGCTGTTGCAATGTTTCTTTATCATACCCTGTCAACCAAAATATGATCTCATCAACTTCAGCTTTTGTGCGTCCTTTTTTCTCCGCTTTTTGAATGTAATGTGGATAAACACCTGCAAAAGACATTTTATATACTCTTGTGTTATTATTACTATTCATTGTAACTGTTATTAATTCTCAATTTACGCTTATAATTTATGTAATTCTACCTAATCAACATAACAAAAATCTTTTTTAAACGAAGGCCGTATCGCAAATTATGTGATACGGTCTTTACTTGTTTTAAAAATACTGGTTAATCTAAAACCAGCTCACTAAGCGCAGCTTTGGTAAAGCCTTTTAACTCACCTAAATGCCCTCCTCTAATTTTCTTTACCCAATTTGGATCTGCCAGCAATGGCCTTCCTACCGCTACAAGGTCAAAATCACCTCTATCCATACGACGCATCAATTCCTCTAATGAACTTGGTTCAGAACTTTCTCCTGCAAAAGCAGCTAAAAATTCGCCGTTCAAACCTACAGAACCCACTGTAATTGTTGCCTTTCCGGTTATTTTTTTTGCCCATCCGGCGAAGTTCAGGTCGGAACCTTCAAACTCCGGTTCCCAGAAACGACGTTGTGAGCAATGGAAAATATCTACTCCTGCATCAGCCATGGGGGTTAACCAGGCTTCCAATTCTTCCCGTGTTTTTGCCATTTGGTTGGTATAATCGGCAGGTTTCCATTGCGACAAACGAAGAATGATTGCGAAATCTTCCCCCACTTGTCTCCGCACTTCTTTGATCACTTCAATCGCAAAACGACTGCGCTCTTGCAAGGTTTTACCTCCATAACCATCTGTGCGCAGATTTGTGCCCTCCCAGAAGAACTGATCAATCAAATAACCATGGGCACCATGAATCTCAACAGTATCAAATCCCAAACGTTTTGCATCAGCCGCTGCCCGGCCATAGGCAAGAATCGCTTCGGTAATGTCGTTTTCAGTCATGGTATTTCCATTGTTAAAGCCCGGCCTGTTCAAGCCTGAAGGACCTTCAAAAGGTTCAGATGGCAGCCAACCAGAATGGTGGTTGTCCATAATACCCATGTGCCAGATCTGAGGCCCCATTTTCCCTCCTGCTGAATGAACGCTTCTAATCACGTTCTCCCATCCGAATAGGGCCGCTGTTCCATGGAAACGAGGGACATTAGCATCATTGGAAGAAGCAATCCGGTCAATCACTGTTCCTTCAGAAAGAATCAGGCCAACCTCACCTTCCGCTCTTTTCTGATAATAAGCGGCCACATCTGAAGTAGGGATTCCATTTGGAGAGAAGGACCGCGTCATTGGGGCCATTACAATTCTGTTCTTTATATTTAATGATTTCAGACTAAACGGTCTGAATAAATTGTCAGTATTCATATGCATATATTATTTAAATATCGGATTGGATAATTTTGCTCAACTCCTCAAAGGCTGCTTCATTACGTTTGTAATAAGTCCATTGTCCTACCCTCGTTGATTCGACCAGGCCAGCCCGTTGAAGAATAGATAAATATTCAGAAACAGTAGATTGGGTTAGTCCTGCTTTTTTTTGGATCTCTCCAACACAAACCCCAACTTCAAATCCAGCATGAACTTGCGCCGGAAAACTCACTTCAGGATCTTTCAACCACTGAAGGATCTCCAACCTAGTCTTATTGGAAAGTGCTTTAAATACCTCTAACTGTTTTATATTCATAACACAAATGTACATCGACTTTTTCCGATATCCCTATTAAGTATAAAGAGATGACAGCCCGATGATAATATCGGATATTCCCGATATACGAGCGGTTTCTTTTTGAATCTTATGATTCTCGCATTAATCCGCTCTTTAACAGCAGAGATGTGAATATCTCTACACGATCCGGTTTCGTACCAACCATTGCTATCGCCACACAGTACTATGGCACTGCCATCAGATTGCTTTGATAATCCCCAATCAACCTTAGTACCACGACTGCAGGAATAACAAGTGTGGTTGTTCTACTGGAACGCGCGATATTAATGCCACGGAAACTATTGTTAATATCAAAAACGGGACCACCACATTCGTCAGGTTTGACTTTGGCATCATGACTAAATACCTGGTTAAATCCATCACGCCTTATGCTTTTACCTCCTGAGAATTGTTCTGCAGGATGATTTGACAAAGGTGGCCTATAGAAGTCCAAAGTCAAGTTTTTCGAATACAAACTATCCGAACGCTTTATTTTAAATTTAAGATGATCATATGGCCAGAACTTCACAAGCTCTGCTCCGTAATCTTCGGGCTTATTTATAGCTATTCCATTAATACTTAAGACCTGATCACCTACCTCTATACCACTTACTCCGGCTGGAGAATTGGGTTGCACCGCGGTAATCACAATATTGGCCTCTTTGAATGTCGCCATAGCACCTAAATATCCAATACTAAATCTTTTTGGAGATTTAAAATGCATACTTCCGATAATACTGATCTGATCAGGTTGATCTGATTGTGGAGAAATCAGGAATTCACCAAGTTTCTGAAATGTTAAACTATCCCTATTAAACTGTTTTAATTGTATCCCTCCCTTAATTGTGGATAGCGGCTGCAACAAAACAAGGTCATTTTCGGGGTCACGCGAAATAACTTTAAGGACAAAAGATTTGTTTTCGGCTAATACAATTGGATGATCGCCGATTAACGAACTTTTGCTGATTATAAGGCTACTAAAAATATTGCTACCGGCAGACCTTTGAGGCACGGATAATAAAGTTCCATTGACATGTTGTTCTTTGCCGTTCATCATACTGCTGATACGTAAACAACTCACCTTTAACTGAGTAGACTGAGGTGCAAAGCTAAGCTGTAGATCTTTGAGACCAGGGCTATTCATAATAGCTGATCGATGTGGATCATTGCCAATAGCATCTTCAATTGAAGGGAGTGAGCTATAGGTTTTAAGGATGTTTAAGGCTGTCCAGTACTTTCGGTAAAAGTCGACGGGGATTTCATAATTATCATCTTCAACGATTCCGATTGCACTGTGTAAAGCGATAACCCGTCCTAAATGATCAAACAACGGACCTCCAGAGTCTCCCGGCTCCATGATACACGTAGACTGTATAAACCCAAACTCATTTTTTTTATTAGTAATCCGGCCAAACCTAATGGTGGGCAGTGGTTGATTTAATGTTTCCGGGTAAGCGATACTTAAACATGGTTCGTCCAACTTTAACGAAGATGACCAGCCCATTTCGGCATGAGGCCAAACAGCTTCCCCGATCATTTTCATGATAGCAACATCAGGGAAGTTCTTATTTTCGGCAAACTCAATTTCACCAAGCCCTAATGCAATATGCGATTTCCCATTGGGGAAAGTGACTAAATAAGTATTACCCGGCTGGTTCACGTGTGCCGCTGTTAATATATGGCCTTCGGCAGTAACAACAACTCCACTAAACTGCGCACTTGTCTGAACTTTTTTTAAAGTATCAAAACCCCATATTCTTACACTGGCACCATAGGCTTTTTCTATAGCTATGCGTAGTGTTTTTTGTAATTTTTTGGGATGAAAATTTTGACCATAAGATTGGGCACATAGCAACAGCAAGAATACAGTTGTTTTAAATGTATTTTTAATAACTATCATTTACAGTTTTAAAAGGTACCCTTTGATTTAATTATATGTTGGGCATTACTAGCCCGGCAATGTCATATAGCATTGTCCGGGCAGTATGCAGTGGCAGAAGTATCTATTAATTCAGTAATTCAGCTAGTTTTTTATTGAGCACTTCACCCATTAAATGACTGCCAATGATCTTACCGTCCGGCGCGATTAAAAAGTTAGCCGGTACGCCCGATATACCATACACCTTTCGTGCGTCACTTTCCCATCCTTTGAGGTCGGAAACCTGAGGCCAGGTTAAGCCATCTTTTTTAATGGCCTCAATCCATTTGGCCTTATCGTGATCTACAGAAACACCCAGAATCTCAAATCCCTTATCTTTATATACTGCATATTGTTTCAGCAAATTAGGACTTTCAGCACGGCATGGAGAACACCAACTGGCCCAAAACTCAACCAACACATATTTCCCTTTAAAATCTGATAGTGATACGGCTTTACCATTTACATCTTTTTGTGTGAAATCAGGCGCCTTTGAGCCCAGAGCAGTTACTGTAGTGGAATTTAGAATTTTATAAAGACCCTGACCAGTATAAGATAACCTAAGCGGCTCACTTAGTTTATTAAATAATGGCAATATAACGTCTGATTTGATACCATATCCGCTAACAGATTCTGACAAAGCCTGTAACGCAAAATAAGAATCCGGGTTTACTTTTGCAAAAGCCAGCATCTTTTCACCTCTTGATTTTCTGAATGCCTGCACTTGTTTGTCAAGGGACTTGAAATAAAGTGAATCTTTTTGTTGTTCAGGTGTGGCCCTGCTAATGGCTACATTGGCATTGTGGTGTACGGTCATCACAGTAGGACCGACTTCTTTATCGAAAGCCTGTAGTTCATTATAAACCTTAGAGCCTGTCCATCTCGCATTGTAAAGTGAATCCGCAGAATTGATCTGGATGTTTTCCTTACCAAAGGAAACGTAAATTACATCCCCCAAGCCTTTGGTACCATAAATTTCTTTATCTCTGATGCCCTCACGGGATAAGGTCATCCTGGAAGAGGCAATTCCTGCTATATTCCCTGTAAATTTGAATGTTCCGTTCACAAAGGTTGCGGAATCCGATTTTCCCTTTCCTTCTGAACTATAGTCAATATAGATCTTTGCAGGTGCATTCAGGTTACCTATTTTACCTGTAATGGTAAAATCCGGTTTTTGTGCTATTGCCATAAAAGGTGCTATGGCGATGGCTATCAATAATTTTAGTTTCATTATGTATTTGTGTTTAATTATTTAATTCTGGTTCTATTATCTGACTACTACATCAACTGCATCACCCGGAATACCGCTTATGGTTTTAGTGATGTTGCCATCCTTGCCGACAGTTACATCGAGCACATAAACAAAGCCATTGGTACCTGCGGTTAGCGTATTTCCATCTTCACTAATTTTCAGCATTGTGACTTTTTTACCATTAAAATTCGCAACCAATTCGGTTAAGCTTTCGTTTACCGGGTTATACCGCCATATTTTATCATTCGATGAAAAATAGAATACATTCAGGTTGTTACGAACCCATTTTGAATCTGCATTTACCGATGATGAGCCTTTAAACAGACGCTTATGCTCAGGAATAATTTCCTTATCAGTTCCGGTAAGTTTGTAGCTGAATTTTAATTCGTAGGTATTCCCGTCGGCCTCCTTAAAATATGCATAAGAAGTACCCGACTCCCCTGCTTTCATAAAGATTAGATTTTGCAGACCAATGGCTTTAGGATTGAATATACTGGTCTCTTTAACCAGATAGGTTGTACCAAGGTAGCTCCCATCTCCACCAAAAATGACAAACGCTTTTGCTTTGTTATCAAAACCAAAATAAAATGAGCTGCCATGCGTAAAAAAGTTCGACAATTGGTAGTCGCCATTCTGTTCATTCGCAAACTTCCCATAATCAGGTGCAAATGGCGCCGTACTCGATATACCGATGTATAATTTATTGTTGATGACTCCATTTGATATGGTTCCCATTACCGGCTCAATGCGTCCGGGAGAAACTACTGAAGGAGGTAAAAAGAACTGCGATTTGAAATTATCTTTGTGCAGCAAAGTATTCGCATCAACTACTGTACTCCCCTTTGTAGGATCATTGCATAACACCCAGTATTCTTCCTTGCTCAGGAGCTGAAAAGGCAGTGGCTTTGAATAGTATAACTGCACCGGATTGCTGGCTAAAGACTGGTTGTTAAGGTTTTGATAGATATTTGGCAGCACCGTATTGTCTGGCTTTACGAATGACAATTTTGCGACGCCGCCGTCACTACTCAATACTACAGTCCCTGTAGAAAATTGTGTGGTTCCTGTTACCTTAAACTTGAACTTATAAATAAGGCCATTTCTTTTATCGGTAACAATCAAAGTACTGGGTCTTTCGCCGGGACCTAATCCGTAAAGCATTTTTAATGGATAACCGGTGTAAACGATATCCTTAAGTTCCTCCAGTACAAATATCCGCCATTCAAAACTGAGATCTTTCAGCGGGTCCGCTCCGTCCAGACTGACTTTAGGTTGTATAACCAGCGTATCGCCGGTAAGTGCCGGGAAGTTAACATCCTTAACCCCTTCTACAACAGGCGCTGAAGGAGGTGAATAGGAATAGTTTCCCAGATCCTTTTTACAGGATGTATAAAATATGGCTGTGATCGCCAGTACATATATATATTTCAAATTCATGATCTTTTTTTTAATGCGTGAACTACATGATGATCTGTTTCCCAGCCTCATTGATAAAGAAATAGCCGTTTACCTGAGGAAAGAATTTTACATAAAATTTGATTGCAGGCGATGCAGTATTGTAGAAATCATAATCCTCAGTTCCATCTGTACGCTTGGTAAGGGCATATCCTAACTGTGGATTTCTGGTAACCCAGGTAAAGGGATCCTTAACAAACAGTCTTACATTTTCCAGATAGTACAAAGTTCTGGGGATTTCAAGATATGCATTTGGCATTGTTGGGTTTACCAGATCCTTTCCACCGGAAATCAAAAACAACTGATGGGTTACCCTACTGTATTGTCCCAGCTGTCCTTGCCAGAACATCCACCATGACGGCATTTCCAGTCTGTTAGAATAAACTATTTTTTTTGTCCGCAGCTTAACCGGCAAATCCTGTTTAAAATCAGCATTTCCAATAAGCCTAAATGTTAAGGCGACAGACTTACTGGTTAAATTTTGATCGATATTTTTGATGATCACCGGAACATTTATTTTGCCCGAATCAGCAGGCATGATGTAAAAAGGTTTGAGTGGTTCGTAGTGCTTATCCCTTTCTGCGGTCGTGGCCGTATCTACGACAGTTAAAATAAACTGTCTGTCACGCTTCTCACGTTTACCTGATACCACAATCGGTACCCAAATGGTGTCTTTTGCCAATCCCGGACTGGTAGAGAAGGAATAAGGGACTGCAGCCGTATCAAAAACGCCTTTATTATCGTAATAATTTAAGTAAATATTATCAATGGATTCGTAAGTGGATATATCGTTCTTTTTACAGGCAAGTAGCAATGTGCCCAGTATAAAAACATAAAATATGTTCATTTTCATAATCGCTGTGTTTAGTTTCTATAAGCTTGTTCGTCAACTGGAATTGGGGAAACAAAAATGCTGTTAGAGGCAGGATAGATCAGCCCGTTGGCATTAATTACGTCCCTATTTAACCTTTTATGCATAAAGAAAATCTGGCTTTCGCCGTAAAATTCCTTTCGTGCCTCACCCACAAGCTTATCTATAAATTCGCTTCTGGTGATGTTCTTTGGCAATGGCGTACCAATTCCACGGTGTTTACGTACCGTATCTACTAAGGCAGTTGCATTGATCGGGTCGCTGTCGAAACTGGCTTCCGCAGCAATGTAATAAACTTCCGATAGTCGTAAACCCGGCGTTACCGTTGGGTGAAGGTTTTTTAAAGGAGTGGAATTTGTCGTGTACTTCTGTAAAAAAGCTTTTCCAGCGTTATTGGATGATGGTACATCGCGAAACCATTGTGCCCTACGCCAGTCATCCGCACCTACTGTTCCTTTTTCATAGATTAAGTCCTTCTGTGTAATGGAAGGCACGTACATCGCGTCATTTTTTGAAAATAAAGCTGCGAAATGATCAACCTGGTTATTGTCTTGTGAAACAAACCAGGCCGTAATCAGCTCCGGATAAAAAACTTTATCTCTCTGTTCCGGATTTGTATTGTTAAAGTCTGCGCTCTGGGTCCAGGGGAATTTTTTAGCGTCTATCACCTCTTTGGCATTTTGCAAACTATTTGGCAGGTCATTTTTATACAGATAGACTCTGGCCAGCTGGCCGCATACCGTATAATAGTTCATGCGGTGCCTTCTGTTCTGAAGAAACAGGGAAGAACTATTTGTCTCAGTTGCTTTCTTTGCTTCTGGTGTACCATCCGGATAGACTTTTCCAGGGTAACCAATAATGTAGCCTGGACTTAAAATAGGATCAGAGGTCCGAAGCAGCACTTTAGCTGCAGAAAGGTCGGCAATTACTTTATCCAACACCTCTGTTACAGTAGAAAAAGGGGTGCTTTTTATAGAAACCGCAGCTACATAAGGAATTGCCGGAGCGCTTGGATTATTTTTAAATGACGGCGCATACATCCTTAACAAGTCAAAGTGCAGGTAAGCGCGCAGAGTAAACGTTTCTCCCTTGATCAGCTCAAAGTTTTTATCCTGGAAAACGGCTTTCCTCTGATCGATCACTTCAAGTATGGCGTTACAATTACTGATAGCCTTGTAGCAATTTGTCCAGATCTGATCGTATTTGCTGATCAGCGTCTGATCGGTATATTTAAATGAGGCAATTTTCTGCAGATTAAGATCTGTAAGCGTATAATTTTGGGCCATAATGTCCAGATTAGACACGGTAAGATTACCACCGTATAAATCGCGGGTGGCACAATAGGTATAAACCCCGTTCAATGCTTCTTTGAAACCCTCCTCGGTTGTAAATAATTGTTCCTTTGTTACATCGGACTCTGGCTGTACATCAAGAAATTTCTTGCATGAAGTACAAACCAGCAAGCAGATAATAAATATATAAGCTAATTTTAATGATTTCATGTGGCTGTTTTTTAGAAGGTGGCCTGTAAAGAAAATGTGATGCTTCTGGCGAAAGGTGAATCTATACCCCGCTCTATTTCTACGGTCGATGCCCTGAAAATATCATTCATGGTAACCGCTGTTCTTAAAGTCTGGAACCCGGCTTTACGAACGAAATCCTTTTTAAAATCGTACGACATATAAACCGACTGCAGGTCTATTAAATTCTCTTTTTGAATAAACCTTGAACTTGCCCTGGTTAATGACAGATCCTGTATGTTTTTGTATAAAGCAGGATCTCCCGGGTTAACCCATCTTTGCGATAATGCTCTCCTATCTACATTAAAGCGGGGATCAGCATTTTCGATTCTGTCTACCAGTGTCTGGTTATAAATCTCCCCTCCCATGCGATAGTAAAAGCTAAAACTGACCATGAAATTCTTATAACTGATATTACTACCCAGATTACCCGCAACCTTAGGTGTACTATCACCCACAGGCTGAGTGTCTTTAATATCATAGTCGTAGGTTAAAGTCCCATCCCTTTTTACATAAATCTCTTTACCATTTTCCGGATCAATTCCTAAAGATTTTACTGCATATATGGTATTGAGCGACTGACCTTCATTATAGCGCAGTAAGGGCATTGATAACAAGCCATTTGCAGCATTTTCATTGTAGGCAGGATCACTCTGAAGATCGTCGATCTTATTATTCAGAACTTTTAAGGAATTTGAAAGTTTGACCAATGTATTGGTATTGTGGGCCAGGTTACCGGTTATGTTGACATTCCAACCCGAAGCATTAAGCGCATTAGCCGTAAGATAGATCTCGTATCCTTTATTCGCCATATCGCCCAGGTTTTCCTTATAAGTAGTAAAACCTGTAGATGGGGCAAGGCTGATATCCGTAATCAATCCCTTGGTAAGTTTGTAATAGTAGCGTGGGGAAAGGACTATGCGATCCTTAAAAAATCCGATATCCAGTCCGGCATCATATGTGTTTGTCTTTTGCCATTGCAGATTACTATTACCATAACCGAGCTGAGCGGCACCAATACCGGTCGAATACCAGTTTTGCGAATAGTATCCATACATAGATCTGGACATATAAGGTTCAAACCCTACAGAACCAAGTGTTCCTGTACTGGCTTTTAGCCTCAACTGACTAATTACCGCCGATCCCTGAAGGAAATCTTCATTATGAATATTCCATCCCGTACCTACTGCCCAGAAAGGAGCAAAACGTTTATTTGATCCGAATGCAGAAGATCCCTCCATCCTGAACGATCCATCAAACAGATATTTGTTTTTATAAGAATAGTTACCGGAAAAGAATGCTCCCGCCGTCCTGTTGATTAGCACATTGCCAGCAGGGCCTGAATTTTCTTTATAAATCCGGGCAAAACCAATATTGGTAAACCGGTCGTTAGAGAATCCCTGCGCTTCAACCGATTTAAAATCAGACTTGGCAGAAAGGGCATTGGCCCCCAGTACAAGGTTGAAAAAATTGTCTCCAACCTGCTTGTTATAATTGATGGTTAAATTTCCGTCAATGGCAGTTCTGTTGGTCGTTGTATATCGGTAAGTTCCTCTGTTATTCAATTTATCCGTAGCATACTCATAAAATTCGTTGCTGGAAGGTGAACGAAATATATCCGCTTTTGAATTGGTTTGATTTAAGCTGATCAATCCTTTGATGCGCAGACTGGATGATAATTTATAATCAGCAGAAAAGGCGTCGATTATTTCCAGATAGGATTCCTTATTGAAATTGCTTAACCCGGCCTCAAATAAGGGGTTAAATACATATACACTTTTATACTGATTGTCCTGGTTTCTAAATGTGTTTACACGCCAGTTCGCCAGTTCCTGAATAACACGACCAGTACTGTCTGCTTTAGGAAAATATGGATTCATTAGGGCATAGGTAGAAAAACTGCCATATGGAGAATTCACAGCATTGGTCTGGTTGATGGAAAGATCATTTCTCAAGATCAGTTTGGGAGAAGGATTATACGTGAAATTCATACCTCCAC
Organism: Pedobacter nyackensis; assembly: GCF_900176505.1. GTDB lineage: Bacteria > Bacteroidota > Bacteroidia > Sphingobacteriales > Sphingobacteriaceae > Pedobacter > Pedobacter nyackensis. The sequence continues at coordinate 83,755 of NZ_FWYB01000013.1, forward strand.
TATACCGATCTCTTGTGGCACCTTTCATTACACCCGGCTGGGTCTGATACCTGACATCAATGCCATAACGAAAAGTCTCATCTCCACCCTGGGCATTAAGCGAGTGTTTCTGTGCGTAGCTATTACGAAGTGGCTGTGATAACCAATAGGTATCCACACCACTAGCAACATTTCTTAATCTGGAAAACAGCTGTGCATCTAATACATCTTGCGGAGTATCGCCGCTGGATCCGCCTGTTTTGTACATCCCGGCAAGCTGCTCATAAGCTATTTTATCTTTGGCATTGAGCACCTGATAGTCGGAAAGGTCTGGTCCGGAAAAAGTAAGTTCATAGTTATATCCCAATTGCAGTTTACCCGCCACAGGAGCCTTTGTGCTTATAACCATAACCCCGTTGGCCGCTCTTGATCCGTAAACCGCTGTTGCAGCTGCATCCTTAAGCAGTGTTATAGACGCAATGCGATTGATATCCAGATCTATTACTTTTTGCAGAGAGACTTCAAAACCGTCTAATATAAAAGCCGGTAAATTAAATGAACTGGATAAATTGTTCCGGTCCAACACGTCATCCTTAGTTTCGGGGATCCCTGGTAGTGCAGTAGCACCCCGTACATTGATTCTTGGCAGGGCATTTGGATCTGATCCGGCAAGGTTATTATCCAGCAATCTGAAGGAAGGATCGAATGACTGAATAGCTTTCAGTACATTTTGCGGGTTAGTTCTTTTCAGGTCTTCTCCCTGAATAACGATGGCATTTCCCGTATAACTCTCCTTTTTAATGGTCTGGTAACCGGTAACAATTACATCATTCATCAGGTTTACCTGATCTTCCATGCTCACCGTTAAAAACTTTGAGTCTCCTACCTTTACTTCTTTTTCTTTAAATCCGATGTAACTGAAGATGATTATATCTCCTGGTTGTGCATCAATTTTAAATTCTCCCTTACTATTGGTTTGGGCCCTTACACTTTTATTCCCTTTAATGGTAATATTTACACCAGGAATTCCACTCTGCTTTTGAGGGTCAATCACTTTTCCTGTGATGTCGATCCAATTGCTGGCGGTTTCTATAGTATTATCAACCACCTTATTTCTGACTACAATGGTCTTGTCGACGATGTTAAAGGTTAAATTCTGATCAGTAAGACATGCTTTAAGTGCCTCTTCCAAAGGAACATTCTTCAATTCTACATTCAACATTTGCCTGTTCAGGTTAACCTTCCCACTATAGAAAAACAGATACCCTGTTTGTTTTTTGATATCCCTGAAAACGGTTTCAAGTGTGGTGTTTTTCCTGGAAACAGTAACACTTTGTGAATAGCTAGCAGCAGATAAATGCATCGTGCCGATCAGTAATAAAATAGCAGTTAATTTCATCACTATTAGTAATTTGTACTTTACCCGCCACATAGAAAATACGGGGTTGTAAAGAAAAGTTAATTTCATACTTTTGGAATAGAATTAAGTGAATAAATAGCAACCCGGTCTCAACATCTGGCTGCTGACTTTTTTTTGACCGGAAGTGGTGAGACACTTCCGGTTTTTTAGTCAAATCTTTTGTGGTTCTCAATCTATTGTAGCTTTCTTATCATCTGTGGTTGGTTTAGTCGGTTAAAGATTAGGTTCATTATTTTATTGATTTTGGAACTATTGCTGGGATGGTCGTTGGTTATACGACACTTTAACGGTTTTCCCTACAACATCAAAATTTACATTATTGAGTTCCAGTATTTTAAACACTTCTGAAAGTTTACTGCTTCTGGAGATTTCTCCAAAATATTTTTCCTCGCTTATCGGGCCTACATATATTACATTGAGATCATACCATCTGGCAATCTGTCGCATTACAGATTTAAGATCATCGCCCTCAAAGGAGAAAATACCATTGATCCAGGCGGTTTCCCTGTTTATATTAACACGATGTTTAGCGATAGTATTTCCATAAGCCCTATCCAGCACCGCCTGCTCTCCAGGTTCAATTAAGGTTGATTCTTTAACTGTAGAAACTTTTACAGCACCTTCCAACAATGTTGTTTTTATGGTTTGTTCATCAGCATAGGCATTCACATTGAAATGGGTCCCCAATACTTCTACAGTCTGCAGACCTGAAACCACCCTAAACCTCCTGTTTTTCTGCTTCGCAACTTCAAAATAAGCCTCACCATTTAGCTCAACAATACGATCCTGCTCGTTAAGAGATGTAGGAAAAGTTAAAGAGGAAGCGGAATTGAGCATTACTTTGGTTCCATCTGAAAGCATGATGGTATATTGCCCGCCTTTAGGAGTAGAAATTGTATTCCGTGCGTTTTCTGTTGACTTTTCATTTGCGTCAACTACTGTATAAATCAGTTCACCATCCTTAGATTTGCTGACACTAATCCCCGACTGCTTAGAAATTTCGCCTTTAGCGGCATCATTCAGTACAATTTGCTGCCCGTTTGCCAGTGTAAGAATAGCCTTGTTCCCCCCAGGACTAATCGCACGGTCCATTTGTGCTATAGGATCATCTTTTTGTTGGTAAACAAAAAAGTAAATTGAAACAGAAACAAACAACAGTGCTGCTGCTGCCGCTCCGTATTTGATCCAGCTATAGCTTAGCTTCTTAATCTTTGGACCGGCAATACGCTGATCTATCTTTGCCTTGATGTCATCTTTTAATTCAGAAAACAATGGTTCATTTTCATCATTAATAAGATCCTCTTTGACATCAAACATATTATAATAAGTTTCCAGGAACTTTGTTTCCTCTAAACTGGCCTTCTGTTGCCTGTATTTTGTGAGAATTCCTCTAAAATAATCTTTGTAAGCGCTTTTCATTATCCTTGTTATACCTATATGAGTCACAAATCCCAAAATAGCCCACTCAGAATTAAAATTTTTATTTTTTCAGCCTACAACAACAAAAAAACCAGAGTTTTTATCGTGCCTGATAATATAAAATGACCGCATAAAACAGCATTAGCGAAGTTCTAAGCTTATTTAATGCCTTACCTAATTGATTTCTTACTGTTTTTGGAGAAATCTGCAACCTATCAGCAATTTCCTGACTACTCAAATCTTCTTCAAAACGCATTTTAAAGATAATACGTTGTTGTGTAGGCAGTCCTTCAATCAACTGATGAAAGGCTTCCAGAAACTCCTCATGCAATATTTTTGCGTCGGCATTACCCAGGGTACCTTCCAGGTCACCTGCGTTATCAGGAAGTGCAGCATATCTGCCTTCTTTCTCTAGATGTTTAAATACACCATTTCTGGCAGCCACATTTAAATAAGCGGGAAGATTTTCAATTGGACTTTTGCTGCCCCTAACCCAAAGCTGAGTAAATACATCCTGAGCAATATCCTGAGACCGTTCCATATCATTCAACCTTTTAAAGGCGGTATTAAAAACCAACTTCCAGTATCTATTATATAAAACATCAAAAGCATCCCTGCTCCCCTCACTCAGCTGGAGCAAGAGCTCATTGTCCCCGACACTATTTAAACTTTCAGCGTACATCTTCACCTTTAACAGCCAAATCTATAAATATTTATAGTATTACCTATACAGGTATGTCACAAAACCCAAAATAGCCCACACAGAATTAACATTTTTAATTTTTCACCCTACAACAAAAAAAACCATAACATCTGCAAAAGGTAAACAGAAGAAGCAGGAACATGTTATATCCCAAAGGGTATCATTAGGATATTTGCGATGAATTGTAAATAACCCCAACTCGTAGTGCCTTTAAACCTGTAATATCCTGCAGTTCTTCGACCTCAAAATTTTCCAACTCTGAAGAGAGTTTCCCTTCTTGCTGCAAAATCCTAATGTATTTTAGGTATTCCCTTTGTTCTACTTCAGAAGTGTATACAATGGTTATCTTTCCAGGCTGTGAGATCCTTTCTGTAGTATGTTTGATGTGTGCCTTATCGATACGTTTTTTAACCATCTCAAAGCGGGCATTATAAGTTCCATCTACGTCAAAACGTTTTTCATCCAATCTGAAGCGAATCGCTATTGGTGTACTATATACCAAAATCAAAGAACTAACCTCTAATGGATAAGGCAATTCTGACAAATTTGAATGATGTATATGCTCGAGCTTGCACATCGTTCTTAGCTGCCAGATTCTCAAATCAGACAACATAGCCGGTTCAAATTTTAGTTTAGGGGAAACAGATTGTCCGACATAGAGATTGTGTTCAATACCGTCCGACTTAAATCTTTCAAAATAGTGTGGAAAAATACGCTGGGCGTTTACCTGCTCTTCGTCAAGGGTATCACCAAAGTACCCGTTGATCTGGCTGATAGTCTGATCAAACTTCCGCCGGTAAGTATGGAACACACCGTTTTGTTTGTCTAAGGCTTCTGTATATTCTTTTATTGCCTCCTTATATTGATCAGCACGAATAGTCATAAGCCAAGGTTGAATGGTACCTGCTAAATAATCAGTAACCCGCTGTTCAGTATCGGCCCGAAAAAAGGATTTCACGATAACTAACAGCTCATTGAGTTCCTTGTTAAAACGAGCATATTGTTTTGTATGATTATCCTCCTTAATACGTTGTATTAGAGAAAGAGCTGAATTAAGTTGCAGTTCGAGGTCTTTCTCTACACTAAGATTTCTGGACTTTGATGATCCCTTTACATCAACCTGTCCATATAAAGGGACGACATTTTCGAAGATGATTTCCTGTTCGCTGGTCTGTCCTTCCCCAGGTATTTCATTGTATTCTGCCTTAATCGCCTGTCGGAATTTCCAGCTTACGCTTGGATGCAGTGATGTATATTTCTGTTGTATCATCGCCTGGATGTTACTTTCCATTTCAATGGCTATCTTTTCCAGCTTATCACTTAGGTAAGGCATCACCACTTCAAGTTTGCGTGCAGTAATGCTATTGAGTACCTTGACATGTGGCGACAAGACTTCTAAAACCCCGAGAATAATGCCATTTTTAACTACAGGTGCCAAAATGAAACTACCGGATTTACTGTCGAGCAAGGGCCGAACAATTGAATGATCTGGATGCTTTGAAACAAATTCCCCGATATCAGAAATTGCCAGGTACTGTCTGCCGGAAATCATTTGCCAATACTGTTCCAATACCAGGAAATCCTCAACTGGATTAGTCTTTCCAGGTAAAATAATACTGTGTTTACGTTGGACCATGGTCATTTCATTGAGCCTATTTCCTTCATGACAAAACATCACATAGCCGACGCTGAGATCACTCAAACGGAATATGGAGCTAAAAATTGAATTAAGGCTTTGCTGAAACTCGTTAGATTCAAAATCCAAAAGCTTTCCCTTGAAAATGGAAACCGCATTTTCTATCGTCGCATCAAAAAGCGTAATGATTGTGAAACCCTTCAATACATAGCTTTCCGATGGAAATTTAGTCTGCCACAAGCTCAAGTCATCGTAATTATCCATTAACTTATTCATGTCCTCACTGGTCAGGGGAACCGCTTTATCTGTAGGTATAATGTCCAAAAAATCAGCATTATAGAGGATTCGATAATGCTTAATAATGCCTTCAGAGGTAGGAATATCGTAAAACAGCGGTTTTCCAAAATCAAGTCGGGTGCCATAAAATTTATTCAGAATGATACAGCAGCTCATGATATACAATTGCAGCCCATCAAAATCTCTGATATTTAATTCAAATTCCTGGCCGGCTTCTTTAAGAATAGATTTAAAGCGCCCCGTCTGGTTGAAAATCAGATTGTTGTAAGGTAAGCCTACTGCTTTGATCTCATTATGCGTAAGCTGGACAGGGAAATAGTCAGCCAAAAGTTCAGTGATTAACGGAACCTGCTTTTCGAATATAGCAGTATCTGAAATCCCGGTTCTGAGTTCAGGAAAGGCTGAAATTCGTTCCAGCAATTGCTTTCTACGCATTGAATCCCCATTATTTTCTGTTTCTGCCAGCTGTTCAATTTTTAAAATTACTGACTCAAACGAAAATTGCATTTGAAATGGAGTTTGGAAATCGGTCCTGATCAGTGTCATGGCTTATTTTCTTATACTAAGATAATGCTTATCCCTGGCAATACTATCATACGCTCCTTTAGAATTAGCTTATTAAAATTTTTAATTTACAGCCTTAGCCGCTCCTAAGATTTTACCATTACTTTTATGCCACCAAAGCAAATGGTATTGATTACCTACTTAAACCTTTTTCAAAAGAAGAACTGAAAAAAGCTTTTAGAAAAGTAGATAACTTCAAAAACTTTTTTCCACAATCTTTAAAACCCTTGAAAAAAAATCATGTCAGAAATATTTAAAAGTCATTTAGAAAAATTCATCGAAATAAACGAAGAAGAATTCGCAGGTATTTTACCTTTTTTTCAGATTAAAAAGGTCAGGAAGAAAGAGAATTTGCTTGTTGAAGGACAAATTTGTAAATCTCATTATTTTGTCCTTAAGGGTTGCTTGCGAAAATTTTTTATAAATAAAAAAGGTATTGAACAAACTACTGAATTTGCGATTGAAAATTGGTGGATTACAGACAACTTTGCTTATGAACGAGGCCTGTCGACCGAATTTTACATTCAGGCAGTAGAAAATTCGGAGATTTTAATCATTAACCGTCAGTCCCAGGAAAAACTATTGATAGAATACCCGAAAATGGAACGCTATTTTCGTTTTATCTACCAACGAGCTTATGCAGCATCACAGCTACGAATTAAATATCTGTATGACTTAACCAAAGAAGAATTCTATAATCACCTGTGTGAAAGTCAACCTGAATTTGTACAGCGGATTCCACAATATTTAGTCGCATCTTTTTTAGGATTTACCCCAGAATATTTAAGTGAAATCAGAAATAAAAAACGTTCTTAAACTGGTTTAAGTTTTTATCATTTTCTATTTCCGAATTTTGTCCTGTTCATTTAAAACAAAATAAAAATGGAAGATAGAATAAACATCAACGAAATTGAGCCACAAGCATATAAAGCTATGTTTGCTTTGGAAGGTTATCTGGGAACAACCCAATTGTCTAAAACACTTAAAGAACTAATAAAAATTCGAGCTTCTCAAATTAATGGGTGTGCATTTTGTATTGATATGCACACAAAAGACGCGCTGAAATATGGAGAAACCACTCAACGTATTTTTCTGCTTAATGCCTGGCGTGAGACAGATTTATTTACTATAGAAGAAAAAGTGATTTTGTCCATGACTGAAGAAATTACATTAATTAATAACCAAGGCTTATCTGGTGAAACATACAAAAAAGCAGCAGAGTTATTTGATAAAAATACCATCGCTCAAATTATAATGGCAATCGTAACCATAAATGCATGGAATAGAATTGCAATAAGTACGGAGTTGAAACCCGGAAAATAAAACAACACTAGTAACCACTTCTATATGCCTTTGTATATAAAAGTGGTTACTAACACTTCTATTTTTTACAACCTATACCGAAGTTTGATATTTCTTCCTATGGCTTTAAGTAGTCCAGGATGATCGCTTACAGTAGCATCAACAGCATCCCAGTCCCCTTTTGAGTTGCAAGCAAGCTGATACTCTTTGCCATCCAGGTTAATTTGGATTAAACTGGTTTCTTTTGTTATTCCCTTCGTGATGATAATGTAGGTATAATCCTTTTCATCAAAGTTGATGCGCATCGGTAAACTCATAATGCAAATATAGCGTCAGAAATTTACTTTTATTGTGCTCGTTGTTATATAAATCTTATTGTAGCGCTGCATTACTTAAAACAGTGATCAACAATTATACCTCTAATTGTTGATCATAGATTCCAAGTGTTCGTCTTTATTTCTAAGATCGAGCCCGCCCTCGTAAACAGATTTTAGGTTAACCAAATAAAAAGCCCAGCCACTTGAACAGCCAAGCCTGATGAACTGTTTAGAATGATCATCTTCAGGTATATTATAATGCCTTAGTTTCACGATGGTATAACCAGCTTGCTCCGTCAGATTCACATCTACAATGCATTTTCCTTCAAAGCTGAACTGCAAAAAGTCTTTACCATTTGCCTTTATAATCATTCCAGACATTGGATCCTCATATAAATACCAAAACCAGGTATAAGCACACCCGGCGGTAACATTCAGCTCGGACCCAATCAGTGTCCCGGTATCATTAGTAAAAATCACTTGTTTGAGGAACCACTTCTCCAATTCCTGGCCCTTAGTCCAGGAATTGTAAATAGCTGTTAAAGGAGCCTTAATTGCGATAGTTTTTGTAAAGGAGGTCCAATCAAAATTATTCATAAACGAGTAATAAAAATTGTTTATATAATCAACTCAAATATAACAAAAACAATGAGCCGATTACCTGAAATAATCGGCTCATTATTAAATATTTTATCAATGAGATAGAGACAGCTTTTTTATGATTTGGACAATATCTGGGCGATCAAATCATCCAGAGCTTTAGCATTTCCTTCGCCACTACCCACAAATTTCCTGATAATAATCCCATTCTTATCGATCAGTATTTTAGTTGGATACGCACTGACATTATATTTTTCAGTCACAGATAGTTTTCCCTTTTCTACTTGCTCATTTAAAACATTGATCCAGCTCATCTGATCCTGATCCAATGCTACAGTCCATTTTTTATAATTGTCTTCGGGCTTTCCGTGTTCATTTGCGACACCTAAAATCTCCAATCCTCTGTCTTTATATTCCGCATATAATTTACGCAAGTGCGGATGGGTTTGGCGACATGGAAAGCACCAACTGCCCCAGAAATCAAGCAATACCAGTTTACCTTTAAGTGAAACCAGACTAACTTCTTTACCATTTCTATCTTTTAAGATAAAATCAGTAGCTGTAGCACCAAGGGCAGTTACTTTTGCTATCTCCATGCGCTTTGCATAGGCCTGTCCTTCGTTTGAAGCTTTAATTTCCGGTAGGAACTGCTTAAACAAAGGTTCTATTTCAGATGGTTCTAAGATCAATTGGGTATACTCTCTTAGCATGTTCAACGCTGTGCCGGATTGTGGATGGTTAAACAGATAAGTCTTCTTCACTGAATCTATCTGGGAATCAATTTTAGACCTTTTCTTTGTATAGTTGGCTATACCTAGGCTATCCTTATTTTTATACGCATGGGCCCCTTCTTCCTTATACATTTTAGTATTGGTAGCATAATATGGATCTAACTTTGCCTTCAGTTCTTGTCTGTCTGCATCAGCCTTTGAGCCTTTAACGATCGTGCTGTTTAGTTTTTGAACCGCATTTGCACTGAGCTTTCCTTTATCGATGTAAAACTCATGGACATAATCTTTTAGCATGCGTGTAACTGCATAATATTTTTCTACACTATCTGCAACTTTTAGCTGAATTACTGCTATAGCGGGATAAGAGATCCGGCCTTTGAAAGTATAAGTACCATTGATCAACTTTGTGCTGTCTTTTATCTCTTTGCCATTCTGTTTAAATTTCAAATAAATGGTTTGATCTACTGCACGCTTGTAATCAGACACCTTACCTGTTAAAGTGAAAGGATTGCCCATCTGTGCAGCGCCAAATAATGGCGCTAGCATAAGCGCAAAAACATATATATATTTACTCTTCATGGGTTATCTTTTTTCTTTATAGAACATGCTTGTTATTTTTCCAAAGCCCGAATAGGTCTTAACCGGACTGCCCAATGCTCCTGTGGGAGAAACATCAAACTCATTTATTTTTCCTTCGGCTCCGTTATAGGTTGATATATACAATTTACCTGTTGTTCTCAGAATCTGATAAGAGGTACTGAATTCTGCTACCCTGCTTACAGAGAACTTCATATCTGTAATTTGTTCACCGCTAGCTGCTGTATAAGCTATTGTAGCAGTATTGGACTTATAATCATATACCATTACATTGTTTCCAGAAACATAATAGATATGCGGAAGTTGTGTAGAACCTGCAAAGATTGTCGCACTGCTCATCGCTGCAGATGCAGGAATTTCAGCATACGCTGCCGCTGCTTTTTGTGTACCTATTGGATATATCTGATAGAAATACATTTTTCCAGCGTCATCCTTCATTAGCCAGTTGTAATAGGCATACTGGTTAGAGTAGCAGGCATATACACATTTTTTCTTTACGTTATTCGGATCAAATGCTCCCGGACTTGACATATCTGTGCTGTAGGTATTCAATTGGCCTACGCTGCCACCTGTAAACCAAAGAAAACGTCCGTTTTTTTGATCATAACAAATGAAGTTTGTTGTAATCGCGGGGGTGTTTGCTTTCCCTGCGGTTGTAGAGGTGATGATGAAAGGTGCTACCTCATAATCGCCAAGCAATGCGCCATCAAAAGTAGGTGTACTCGCACTTGGTGCACCGAATTGGACTTTGCCATTTACCAGCGCATAAATCGCATTTCCGCTCCAATATCCCTGAATTGCCGATAACTCTACCGGTGCAGGTGGAGGGCTTGCTAATAGTCCGGAAAAAGGACCGGCATCCTGATAAGTTTCTGGATCCAATTGCATGGTAGTCCTGCCGGGAGCAGATACGAACACGTAAAATGGTTTTTGGATCTGCTCTCCTGATTTGAAGTAAAAACCCGTCAACTGGCCTACAGGCGTAGGAATGTAGCTGCCCTTGTTAGCCTCACTATATAGATTTCTGAAAATTGTGCCATCAAGCCCCAGATGGCTGATATCGCCTCCTTGTGGTTTTTCTTCCAATACTACAATACCACTTCCAAACCTAGATATGATAGTAAGGTGGGTTTGAACTGTCGAGGTAATATTTGTACTGACATCTTTTACTACATACATCAGTGTGTAACAACCCAATGGCGCATTCATGGCAACCTTCAGGTCCTTTTTATCAGAGAGTTCAATTTTAGGCCCAAAAGCATCGCTGAACATATACCAGCTATAGGTATACATACCATTGGTAACATTGTCTTGTGTCACTGTAGGCGTAATACGAAGTGTATCACTCAGCAATATATCTATATTGTCGCCTGTGCTCAACGCAGTAACTTTAATTTCGTTGATTGGTTTTAAATCATAGTTGCTCTTGTCTTTCATACATGCTGCAAGTAGCATGGAAAGGATCACAAAGCTTAGTAATGATAATATATTAGATTTCATTTTTTTATAGTTTAGGGAATGTAACCTGATTGCCTGTTTCGTCTATCATTGGCCCATTTACTTTTTCATACTCATATAGTGCTGAAACAAGTTTTGCCAGATAAATATACATCTGTGCTGCCGTAGGAGATTCTGCACTATCACGGGCTCTCGGGCCCCACACTACTCTTCCTGTGATGTCAATTATAAATTTGTATTTCGTGGCACTGTAGGTTCCAAAAAAGAGCTTAAACCAACTGCCGGAGGCATCCCAGGTATCAGGTTTTAAAAGCTGATCACTCAACTTGATCAGGTAACCGGGCACATACGTACCGACTGGTTCTCCGTTGAATGTATTATTAGTTTTGGTATTCATAATTTGGAGTGGAAACTCCGCGCTGGTCGCAATTTTCACATACAGCCTTACCTGCTTCGCTTTGAGGTCTGCTGTTCTTTTGATGAGAATAGGAACCCTTCCGGTGATCTCATTTGCTTTAATTTTGGTCTCCAGTATTTGATAGTGTGTTCCGGCAAGAGCCGTAGTTAAGTTTTCGTCCACTTTCAGTGGAACTATACGATCTACCGGAGACATGTTACCCGAAATTTTTACAGGAATGTAAATGGTATCTAACATTACCGTATTGGCCTTTTCAGCAAAGGAATAGCTAGTGCTATCTCTAACCCCAACAAATTTTTCTTTGTCAATATAAATGCCCGCCTTATCTTCATACATCAATTCTTCCTTTTTGCAGGAAGCCATAATTAGCAGCAAGATGAGTGAGAGGAATTGAATTTTATGAATGTGAAATATAGTTTTCATTTTTCGTTGCTTTAAGGTTATCTGTTACCAAATTCAATTTCAGTGTCAGGTAGTGGAAACACATAGGTTGCCGCAGTCATAGTCACTGTCGACCTCGGAACCGGAAGTGTCCCCAAACGTTTGTAGTAGAAGAACAATTGTCCTTCAGCATAAAACTCTTTGATGTACTCTTTAGCAATTTCCTGCATTCTGATCGTCTCATTAAAAGTGGAAGTCAATGCTGCCAATCCGCGATTTATCCTGATTTCGTTAACCAGGGTTCTTGCTTCCGTAAGGTCTGTGGTAGCTTCAGCGGCTATATAATACATTTCTGAAAGCCTGATTAATGGCACCTGATTGCTGAGCTGCAGATTGGTAATACCATCCTGCCAGAACTTGCTGCTATACGCGAATCCATTAGATGTTCTGATATGATACAGGTAACGGTAATCGGTAGAACCACCCTGAGCAATATCAAATACCGTATTCATGGTTGCAGTAGTCAGAAAGAAAGTAGAACCCTGGAAACTTGTATTTCCTTCCAGACGGAAACGGATGTCTACAAGCGTTTTAATTAAAGGCAAATTCAGTCCAAACACATGCTCGGTAGAGAAGGTTCGGTCCTGGTTGGCCGTCAGGTTAAAAGTACTACGGTTTACAAATGGAAACTTACCGGAAGCGATGACTTCCTTCGCATATTGGAGTGCCTTTACTTTATCGCCTGCGTACAGGTAGATACGTGCTTTCAGCGCCTTTACCGCCCAGTAGTTAAAATGATTACGTGTATAGTTGGTAAACTCGTCGGCACTCGCCTCTGTGTTGTATACAATTTCCTGATATACGGATAACAGTTGTTCTGCTTCATCCAGATCTTTTAGACAAAGCTCAATAACCTCGGCGGTGGTGCTTAATGGGCTTACCTCTTTGCTGAATGTTTTAATATACGGAATGGCTTTTACTGAACCCCCATTTACAGGAACAGGTCCAAACATACGCAGTAAATCAAAATGCATATACGCCCTTAAACCCAAAGCCTCACCTTTTACCAGGTTATAATGGTTTTTCAGGAATACACCTTTGGCCTGGTCTACGTGGTCGAGGATATTATTTACCCCACCAATAGCCTTATACATATTGCTCCATATTGTTGCTATGGTTGATTTTACCACTGGAGCTGTATAATTGTATCTGGTATGTTCCAGCAAGGGATGGCCAGTTGAGGTGGTTTGATAGTTCTGTCCCATGGCACTGATGGTTGTCATGGTCAGGTTATCTGCATAGAGCCCAGTCCCCATTTGCAGGTAAGAACCCAGTAAAGCCTGATTAAAGCCTGCTTCGGTACTGAACATTTCGTCCTGAATCACCTGGGTGCCGGGTTTTACATCAAGCCATTTTTTGCAGGAGGAAATCCCCGTTGCAAGGAGGCAGAATAGTAAGATATATAGTGGCTTTTTCATAAAGCTATAGTTTTAATTAAAATATACTTGTGGATATGTTGAAAGTAAAGTTGTGTGCAAATGGAAAGTCCAATCCACGCTCCCTTTTGATCGTAGAGATCTGGAAAGGATTTGCGAAATACAGCTCCAGTCTGGTATTGGAAAGGCGCGCTTGTTTAAGCCATTTCAAATGCTCAGGAAACTGATAGCTAAATGATACCCTTGAAGCCTCAATCATATATTCCTTTTGTACAAATCTTGAAGTTGCGAGTGTACTTTCCACTACAGCTTTACCATCCGCACTACCGATAATACCTTTAAAGAAGGTTCGATCTCCAGGTTTTTTCCACCTGTCGCTGGATACCCGGCGATCCAAATTGTAAGTGATGTCGGCATTTTCTATACGGTCTACCAATGTCTGGTTATACAGATCGGCTCCAAGGCGGTAGGTCATGTAAATATTAACCCCAAAGCCCTTGTAATCCACCCCCGTGCTCAGTGTTCCGGACACACGTGCTCTGGTATCACCTACAGCAACTTTGTCGTTGGAGTTCCATACATAAGTTGCATTGCCATTTGCATCCAGGAAGATCTCCTGGCCATTTGCCGGGTCAATGCCCAAACTTCTTACCACGTATAAGGCTGTTAATGACTGGTTTTCCTGATAATAGCTTTTTGGTTTTTTCCTGTTTATGTCTTTTACATCGTTGTCTGCCAAATTCGCCGCATCATTCAACTTCTTCAAAGTGTTTGATATCTGAGTAATGGTATTTGTATTTCCATAAGCTGATAAACCAGCTCTCCAGTAAAAAGCTTCTTTAGGCTTTTGGATGATGTTGACATTAACACTACCCTGCCATCCTATATTCCTCAATGCACCTGCATTTTCCTTGTAACTGCTGAAACCCAATGAAGGTGGAGTGGTAATGTCGAGGATGAGGTCGTTGGTGGTATTGTAATAAAAATCACCGGAGAAACTGATCCTGTTGTTCCATAAAGTAGCATCTAAACCCGCACCACGTTTCAAGCTTTTTTGCCATCCCAAAGTCGAGTTTCCGTACCCGAATAAGCTAGCACTCAGCTGATTCAGATAAAACTGATCAGTAAAATAAGTGTAGGTACTTAATGCCATATAAGGAGGAAAGTTCTGATCCCCTGTAGTACCTACAGAACCCCGGATTTTAAGAAAAGAAATGAACTTTACATCCTCCATGAATTTTTCACGGTGAATATTCCAGCCCATACCGGCCGACCAGAAAGGAGCCACACTTCTGTCTTTTCCAAACTGTGATGAAGCGTCCAGACTGACAGAAAAATCTAGCAGATACTTGTTGTCGTAAGCATAGTTGGCATTCATTCTTCCGCTGATCAGTCGACTGATTCCCTGGCTTCCGGAGGGTTTTGTTGTTATCGGATCGTATTTGCTGGCAAATATCAATTCTGCCACTTTTTCATTAGGAAAGCCTATAACCGAAGTATTGAAAGTTTGCTCTTTTCCCTCGTTAGCATTTATGCTCCCGGTAAAGAATACGAGGTTTTTCTTCCATGTTTTCCTGATGTCAAAACCCAGATTGGCATCTATCAGATCTGTTTTACCTGTGCTTTTAGTGTATCGTCCGCGTTCTGTGATCGGCTGCGATTCAAATGCTGTATTTCTAGCCGATAAGTAATAATCTGATGAAGTATTGTTATGTGTATAACCTATCCCACCCATGAAGCGCAGCCAGTTCAACGCAGACCATTCAAATCTGAAGTTATTGGTGAAACCGAGCTGCTCATTAAAATTTTTACCAGGCAACGCTGCATTGTATAAAGGATTTCCGTAGTAAGCGTATAGCACTCCGGTGTTGTTTCTTCTTGGTTCACCGAGAAATCTGGCAAACTGTCCGTTCTCATCATATGGCGACCAATACTGGTTGAGTTTTGTATAATCAGCAAAACTGCCATAAGGGCTGTTTGTTCCTTTTACGTTATTGATGCTCAGATCGTTCCCAAATAACAGTTTTGAATTACGGTAAGTAAGGTTTACCCCACCGCTTATGCGATCACGGCCAGAACCTTTCATCACTGCCACATCATTCTGACTGCTTAGGTTTATTCCGTATCTCACTACCTGATCGCCCCCTTCAAGATAAAGAGAATGGCTATTGCCATAACCTGTCTGCAAGGGTTGAGACAGCCAGTAAGTATCTACCCCGCTGGTTACTGCTTTCAATCTTTCGTTGTATTCTGCATCACGCAGTGTCTGCAAATATGGCCATGCCCCGCTATCCTTATAAAAGCCAACTTCTTTTTCGAACGCAAGTTTTTCAGCAGCATTCATCATGTCGTAGCTGCTCAGGTCGGGGGCCGTTACCGTAATGCCACCGCGGTAAGAAATTCTTACGGAACCTTCTTTAGGTTGGCGCGTATCTATGACCACCACACCATTACTAGCACGCGAACCATAAATCGAAGTTGCTGCTGCATCTTTTAGAATGGTAATCCGCTCAACCCTATTCATGTCCAGGTCGAAGATTCTTTGCAAAGTTACCTGAAATCCATCCAACACAAATAAAGGTGCATTTGGTTTGTCTCCAAATACATTCCTCAATGTGGCGGAAGAGTTTTGGTTAACACTCTGATCCGGAAAGTTATTCTGTCCCCGCAATTCTATATCAGGCAACCTGTTTGGATCTGAACCTAAACTGATGTCTTCAGGCATTCTGAATGAAGGATCCAGGATACCAATTGCTGCGAGAATATTGGAAGGAGCTACTCTTTTTAATTCTTCGGCGGTGATGGTTTTTGCCGATCCTGTGAAGTTTTCTACTGGTCTTTTGTAAATACCGGTTCTCACAACCACCTCATTTAGGGAGTTGTTCTGAAGGGAAAGCCTGATCACTACCTTTTTTGTGTTCGCATCTATTTTATAATCCCTGGACTCATATCCGACATAGTTGATACGCAGCACTTTTACTGATTCAGGAATGTTGATCGAAAACCTACCATTTTTGTCTGTGTAAGCTTTGATATCTGTGCCTACTGCAATGATGGTCGCGTTTCCCAAAGGAATCTCTCCATCATCTGAAATTACGGTCCCTTGAATCTGCGATGCACGTTGGTCAATCAGCTCAACGCTTGAAACAATCTTTTTGATGATGATGGTTTTGTCCTCCACAGTATAGGAAAGTGGCTGATTCCCCAGACAGATCTTTAAAACTTCATTTATTGAAGCATTTTTGACATTTATGGTGACGGGATTTCCAGATTTAATAAGATCTGCATTGCCAATAAAATCATATCCAGTTTGATCCCTGATTGATTTAATGATCTTTTCAAGCCGGGCGTTTTTCTCATTCAAGGTAATGGTTTGTGCCTTAGTAGCGGCACTTACCTGGAGTAAGCATAAGGTAATTATGAGTACGGTTAATTTCATAATACGCAATAGTTGGTTGTTTATATAGCTTCCGTAATCCGGGCTATATAGCTGATAAAATTTCATACATTTGTTTAGTTGGGTTTATTCCCCACGATACATTATAGCTCCAATGGAGCCTATACGCATTTCGTGGACGGTTGAATTTGTTAGCACAATTTTTATACGGGTGAATCCAATGTTGCCGGATTCCGATGCCTAGTCGGATTCCGGTTTTTTGTGATTGCCGCCTGGAACGTAAAATTACTTCATGACAATCACCCTCCTTCCCTCAATTTTAAAATGAACACCACCTGATTTTTCCAGCAGGTTAATGACGGTAGATAAGCTTTTTGAGCGGGATATAGACCCAAGGAAAGACATCGGGGGCAACTTATCCTGATAATAAATTTCCACATCATACCATCTGGATATTTTACGCATAGTGCTTTCCAGATTCTCCTCATTGAAAATGAAAAGGCCATTTTTCCAAGCCAATTCATCCGTAACGTTAACCTCTTTTACTGTGATGCGATTGGAAGCCGTTAATATGGATTGCTGGTTTGGTTTTAATAGCGTTCCCTTACTTCCATTTTTTGATCTGACTTCTACCAAGCCTTCTTCCAAAGTGGTTAGTGTAGTTGGGTCATCTGCGTAAGCACTAATATTAAAATGCGTGCCCAGTACTTTAACATCCTGTTTAGTTGTATTCACAATAAATGGATGATCTTTATTCTTTACCACTTTAAAGTAGCCTTCACCATCCAGTTCAACAACTCTATTCAATGCTCCTAAAAATGTTGAAGGAAATTTGAGTGTGCTGGCTGCATTTAAGGTAACTAGGGTGCCATCCGGCAGTTCAACATTATATTGTCCGCCACGGGGTGTGCTTATGGTCAAAACTTCAGCATCTTTCGCATGGATGGCCTCAATGTTTGAGCCGTCATCATAAACCAGTTGCTTACCTTTAATTGACACCCCTGATTTCAAGTCACTTAAGTAAATCTGTTTACCATTGGCCAGCCTTATGATTGCTCTGTTTCTACCTGGAACGATATCAGTTGCATATTTAGCTTTCGAAGCCATTTTTCTATCACTTGAATTATAAAAATAGATGCCCAGACTTAACATCAACGCTACTGAAGCGGCGATGCCAATCCTCTGCCATGACCAGCTGCGCTTAGGCTTTGGCTCTAAAATAGACCAAACTTCGGCTTCAACGGCTTCATAATCCGGTTCAGGAAGTTTGTCTTCTTTGTTGCGCGCATAGTTAATATACCAGCTTTCAACTGTTTCTTCCTCCTTTAAAGTTGCTTTCTTACCCAGATATTTTTCAATCAGGTTGTTCGCTTTATTATAGCCCATACTATTTGTATTGATGCATTATTATAGTAAAGACACTTCAGTAGATACTCTGCTGTATCCGAATTAAAAATAAATTTATAAAAAGGGGAAAGCGCTGTGAAAATTAGCCGCACCAAGTTTTTTTCGCAGTACCTTTAGGGCGTTAGTCATCTGGGTTTTGACCGTTAACTCTGTAGTTCCCATCGCAGTTGCGATCTCCTTGTAAGACAGATTTTCATTTCTTTTCATTAAAAATACTTGCTGCATACGCTCAGGTAAGCGAGCTATCTCTTTTTCTATAATTTGGGAAAGTTCACGTTCTCTGATCTGATAATCAGTGATATTTTCTCCCTGATCAACAAATGCCTCCAGGGATGCCAGATGTTCATTAGCTATTTTGTTTTTGCGGAAAATATTAAGAATCTTATTACGTACAGCAGCATAAAGATAAGATGCTAGTGAACCGGACAGTTCCAAACCTGGCGCACGTGACCAAAGCATTAAAAAAACATCCTGTACAACATTCTTTGCTTCTTCATCGTTCTGCAGCATTCTCCGTGCATGTTGATAAAGCAGTGACCAATAACGTTTGTAAATTTCTGTATACGCAAGTTTATCCTGCCTCAAGATCAGTTGCCCGAGCATTTGGTCGGTTAATTCGCTGTAATCCTTCATGTTCATTCCCCGACGCAATTTACAGAAATTTTATAGCAGCAAAGGAAATTATTGCAATTGACCATGTTAATTGCAAATTACGGGTCTTATTCTCCTCTCCGTACACTGTACCCGATCCCTGAACCGAACCCAGCCCAGACCACACGCAGTACACTCATTTCCAAAAGTTCAAAAGACCTTCAGAAGATTTACCAGACAAGGGATCATTTTCAGGTAAAGGCACCGTGTCTACCTTTTCACGCACATCCTTTGGACGCTCATCTTCCAAACGGATAAGATCCGGTTCTTTTCCATCCGGATAGGCGCCGACAATTGCAAAATCCTTACTATGTGAAACAGATTTATGCCCAGTTCCAGCAGGTAGAATCACTACATCCCCGATACCAACTTGTAACTGCTGTCCATGTTCGCCACCCAACTGTAATGAAGCATTCCCAGCGTAAACACCTAAAACTTCGTGTGTATTGCTATGATAATGATGGTAATCATAGACACGCCAACGAAATGCATTTGTCCAGCCATTCTCTGCAAAATGACCTTCCAGCCAGTCCGCACCCAAATCAGGATCAAGGTTAAAAACCTGCCGAAACACCAATACCGGATGCCTGCTATTGGGAATAATACCATCGTCAGTAAAGTGATAAATCTCAGGGATTCGGTTCATAAGCATGTATTTATGATTTTCTTTTTATAATTCAAGAAAGCCCAATAATCTCATCCTGCTCCCCTTTGTCCTGGTCATTGTCCTGCGCATTCAGATTTTTCAGATCTTCGGGAGTAACGTCAAACTCGCCCTCGCTTAAATCCGGGGTGTCATCCAATTCCTCAATATTACTCGAAATATCACCAGTGAAATTCTCGTCCCCCTTTGGTCGCCCTTCCTTGATATTAGTTTTTTCCTTAACATTTATATTTTCATCAGGGTCCGGGCTGATCCCTTTTTCAGGCTCCAGATTAAATGAAGCAGCACTAGCTCTTGTCGCCTGATCCATATCTTCTTTTTGGTGTGGGTCCTGCCCTGAAAGCAGGGATCCACTTTGATTATTTTCTTCGTTCATCACAATTAGGTTTAATGTTTAAACTTTAGTTTACTGAACTATACACTCCATAAGGCTGTGGGACTTGTCTTTTATAGCTTTCATCATCTAGATCCTCTTGGTCATCTTATTACAAATGCCAACGCAAGATTGTTTTCAGAAAGAACAAGTGTTATCATTGACAAAAAGATGGTTATCAATGATAAACTTCGCCTTAGGATCAACAAAAGTGTCGCTGTACTTTCCTCTTACTACACCGTTTAAATCATAGGTCCTAAACAGGTATATTAAAGGGTACTCAAAGGGCTACGTGTCCTATGAACATCCTTTAAACTCGCTATTATGAACCTTTAATCACCCTTTCGTACTAGGAGGCTGGTCGAACAGTTCTAAACCGACATACTGGCCTCACTTTCCTGACTTATCTTCAACAGATACATTAAAATTATCATTGTAACGAGCCGATGAATAGCTCTTAGCTCTTTGTAAGAAGTCTGGCATAGCCTTTCCCAGCTCATAGGTACCTCCTACCTACTTTGTTGGTCTTTACACTAATGAGGTACCAATCAGGTACCTAGCGGGTACCTACAAGCTACTTATTGGTATTAAGCACCACTTAGGTCTGCACACGGTTAGGTCATAACGGATTCCAATTTATCTATTAATAACTTTGTAAGTTAACTTAACAGCAGCCCCCCCTTTAATGCATTAAATAAAATGATAACTTAGTAGCGCATACCAAACCAAACATGAAACACCCCTACAAAATCCAACTTCAAAAAAACCTCCAAACCCACTACAACCAGACAAACTGGGTGGTAAAAAATAATTTTGAGCGCGGAAGAGATGAAATATTATTCATCCTGCCAAAGCATGAAGACATCAAAATGGTTTATGCTAACTTATATGCAGAACTATCAACCCTTCCAGACATAGACCACCCCAGTGAACGCGTCTTAATTAGCTTTTGCTATCCAGATGGCAGCCAATATTGTTCAAGAGTGATCAATCCAAACAAACAAGACGAAATTCACTTAGCCTTGCTCGGTCAGCTGCCGAAACGATCAATCTCTGACCTTCTCCTGGATCTTAATGAAACTGGTGTAAGCATCGTGGTTCCAGCTTAAGGTGCGCTTAAGGAGTTCATCATTGATATATCGGCCGGGTCTTTCTTAGTGTGGTGGAAGTATTCTATCACCTACCAAGTAAAGTCAAAATCGTGATCTTTTTTTTTCCTCAATAGCCTTTAACAACTTATCATAAGGATGATTAAATTTCTCGATGCCTTCATTTTCTAACTGATTGCTGATAACCCTGAGATCAATCCCAATATTTTGCAAGTGCTCCAGAGTTGAGATAGCTTTATCTATATCATGCTCCAGGCGACTGGCCGGACAACCATGATCGCGGTAAGCTTCCAGCGTCTCTAAAGGAATTGTATTGATGGTCTCTGGCCCAATCAAGGCCTCTACATATTTGACATCGGAAAAAGACGGATCCTTAGTTCCGGTACTTGCCCATAGCACACGTTGAGGCATTGCTCCCATCGCTTGCAGCTTAAAAAAACGATCACTACTAAAAATACGTTTGTAAATCTGATAAGCTTGTTTGGCACATGCAATGGCCACCTCACCCTTCATTTCAGGGTATCCTTTAGCTTCCAATTGCGGATCAACAAGTACGTCAATCCGGCTTAGGAAAAAACTCGCAACTGAAGCAATTTCATCCACCGGTCGGCCTGCATCTACCCGGTCTTCAATTCCTGATAAATAAGCATCAACTACCTGTTCATATCTTTCCAGGCCAAATAGCAGGGTAACATTGATATTTAAACCTTCGCTGATTGTTTTTCGGATCGCAGGTATTCCCTCAGTTGTTGCCGGTATCTTGATCATCACATTTTTTCTATCCAGTTTTTTCCAAAGCTCTATAGCTTGTTCGATAGTTCTATTCGTATCATTAGCCAGATGAGGAGAAACCTCCAGACTAACATATCCATCTAATTCCTGCGCAAAAACAGCTTCGAATTTATCAGCCGCATTTTGGATATCAGTTATGGCAAGTTGATAAAAAATCTCTTCATTATTTTGATGAGTAGCAGCAAGATCCCTGATTTGCGCATCGTAGGCAGTACTTCCTGTGATTGCCTTTTCAAATATAGCCGGATTGGAGGTCATTCCGCGCAAACCGTCCTGTTTAATGAGTTTTGTTAATTGACCAGAGTCAATCAGGTTGCGGTCAAGAAAATCCAGCCAAATACTCTGGCCAAATTCATGTAATTGTTTTATTCTACTTGTTTCCATAAGTCGTTTCCTCGTTTTATAACCGTTCTATGGGACTTTCTTAATGAACCTCCATCATGGTTCAATTTCAGGAGCTTAGTCAGACACTGTTTAAAAACAATCCGGGTCCGGATTAGTTCAAAAAAAATAAACCAAAACCAAAACCAAAACCGATTGTTTAATCGTCTTGGAATGCCGCAACGCAATGCCACTATCTGAATTTAACTCTTGTTTAACTTGGATTAACATTCATTTTTTTAATCTGTATATCATGGAAAATTTTAAAAACTATTCAATCGCAGCATTAGCAGCCTGCACAATAGCACTAAGCAGTGCAAATAACAAAACACGAACAACAAACATATTTGTCAGCCAACAAAAGGATACAGTCAGCATTGAACAATTCATAAAACAATTATCGATTTACAGTGCGAAAGAAATCAACCTTTCAAAACTGGCTAAAGAGAAATCAAAAAATCAAAAAGTCAGGGAATATGCCATAAAAGCTATAGATGCTTGCATTCTGCTTTATTCAGACTTAAAGCCATTTGCAGAGCCCAGAAATATTACGCTTGCCGATTCGACAACTTTTGTTCCCGATGAACTCATTTCCGCTTTAAAAAAAGCTGGCCGCAAGGATTTTGACAAACAATATCTATCCATTACCATTGAAGACCATAACCAGGTTATTGCCTTAATGGAAAAGGGCACCATGTTCAGCGATACCGCAATTGCAAACTTTTCAAACAAACAACTAGCCGTATTCAGAAGGAATCTGGAAGAATCCTGTTTTAATTCGTAATAAAAATAGTCGTAGGCTGCAATGGCATTCCTAATAGACCTTTTTGGTCCGCGAATACCATCAACACACTAAAACTGAGATTGTTCAATGATTTATATTTATTTTTTGAAAAAAGTTCAAAGAATGCTGTTGTATACTGAATAATTGAGATTGGAGAAGTCCAATGCACCAGTTATGGCGGAGGGTGGAGCATTTTATGGCTTAAATAGAATACCCATGTACCCGATTTACTTTCGATTTGATTGTTTCAAATACGCTGTAATTTGGCTTACCTCATTACTACAACACGCCCGCGCAGCGCTTTTGATACTTTCGGGTTTAACATTTAAAACGGTGGACCAATAGACCAGTTCGCGTTCCTGGGAAAAATCAATAAATGTCTCTTTTCCGCCATCAAAGAAAATCAGCTTTTTCATTTACATTCAATTTAATTACCAGTATTACAACAACAATCAAAGAACTCTGTTTAGCAAATAAATACTGGTTTTTAAAAAATAAATACCTGTTTATAGTCATTCCACATTTCTACACAATGTAAAAGCCTGCTTTACAAATTCTGAATTTAATCCCCAAGCTAGCCTCTCGGTTATTCCACAACATAAATTTCTGTGATGATAGATACATTGAAAAAGATATAACTGCGTATTGTCCTAGGTCGTTCTCCGAGTAGTCATTTGTTCAAAATTAAATTCCTTACCATCAAGCGACAAGCACACAGAAAACAGCGCCACAACTCAAACACATACATCTGACTACTCTGAAAAACGACAATTATAGAACAATCTTAAAAGGGATTAGTTCAAAAAAACAATCCCGATACACGCGATGGCAGGCTTATAGGTATCCCACTCGCGCCACTCGTCCTAAATCCAGATTTATGAATCATTTGGGCGACCGAAAAATCATTCGGTCAAGGTGTTTTTTTCCTAGGAACTTTAGCGCCTCAATATATCAACTGCTATAAGCGCATTTTTTACACCTTGCTTCAAAATTTGATTAAACAACGACAGCAAACCAAAATACTATCATTTAAACCTGCTAAAGTATGCCCGATCTAGAACTTCTCTATGATCTGGATGCGCGATTTCAATCAGTGCTCTTGCTCTTTGCTTCAGAGATCTGCCAAATAAATTTACCATTCCATATTCAGTTACTACCCAATGAACATGCCCCCGGGTGGTAACCACACCAGCGCCTTCCTTAAGAAATGGAACAATCCTACTGATACCTTTTTGAGTTTGAGAAGGTAAGGCTATAATGGGTTTTCCATCTTCTGATAATGAGGCACCACGCATAAAATCCATCTGACCTCCAATACCAGAATATTGGTATGTTCCGATCGAATCGGCACATACCTGACCAGTCAGATCCAATTCTATAGCACTGTTGATTGCAGTTACCTTAGGATTTTGCCGGATTATGCTTGTATCATTCACGTAGCTAATATCCATTACGCGAACCGATGGGTTGTCGTCAACAAAGTCATATAGCTTTCTGGTACCAGTTAAAAATGAGGTTACAGATCTTCCTATATTCAATTTCTTTTCACTGTTATTGATCACGCCTTTATGGATCAGGTCTATAACCCCATCAGAAAACATCTCGGTATGAAGACCAAGGTTTTTATGACCGCTTAGATTTTTAAGAACCTGATCCGGAATACTTCCTATACCCAATTGTAAGGTAGCACCATCTTCGACAAGAGATGCCACATTATATCCAATTTTCCCTACAACATCATTAACATCTGAAGAATAATCTACGACAGGCAGTTCAGCATTATGATAAACCAGCGCATTAAGCCTGTCGACGTGAATAAAACTTTCACCATGCGTCCTGGGCATTCGGCTATTTACCTGGGCAATCACAACCTTCGCCATATCGACTGCAGCTCTCGCTATATCTACCGAAGTACCCAATGAACAATATCCATGAATATCAGGTGGAGATACCTGTACAAGGGCTACATCAATCGGCAAGATGTTTTTTCGAAATAGCTGAGGAATCTGACTCAAAAATATCGGCACATAGTCTCCACGTTCACTATTTACCACTGCGCGGGTTGCGGCAGAAACAAATAATGAATTGAAAAAGAAAGACCTCCTGTGTTCGGGCAGATCAAAAGTAACATCTCCCAAAGAGGTAATGCTAACCAGCTCAACATTTTCAAGCTCAGCAGACCTTTGTTGCATCTCCTTAACTAAGCACACCGGGGTTGCAGCTCCACCGTGAATGAAAACCCTATTTCCTGATTTTATAAATTTAACTGCCTCGGCAGCTTGAATAATTTTTGATTCCATATTACTTATAAATTAATATCTTTTTCTATAAATCTTTCCTACTAAACTTCTTCAGTGATATAAATAGTGGAATTGCAATCCAGATAGATAATCCAAAAAAAGAAAGTGCCACTCCAACCTGGTTCCCAAAAAACTCCCTGAATATTGCCCCTGTATAGCCCATTAACGCAGAAATATCCATTTGCAACAAGATTTGAACGCGGCCTAAATCAATTGGGTTAAGAAAACTAAAAAACACCATAGCGCTTTCCAGCGGGTAGTCCTGAAACTGAAATAAAAAGAATAAGACCAGTGCATCAAAGATGAGAGAAAAATAGAGCCATAGTAATATGGATAGCCCTATCCCTTTTGCTTTGTCGCGGGTAATACTCGCAGCTAACATAGCTATACTTACAAAAATAACCGTTAAAAATAGTCCAGTTAAAATCATTGTGATACCCGTTGCATCGCCATGATACATCAGGATTGGTATGCCCGCTCCAATAAAAAAAGCGAGCGACAATGATGCCGCCAATCCACCAAATAAACTTAGCCAAATGGACTTTCTTTTGACAGGCTGACTAACCAGTAACTCTATAAACTCCGAGCTATTGTAAATATAAATTGTCGAGAAAATAATACTGATTAAGGGGACCAATATGAGTATAATGTTTAAAAGACTGAGCAAGCCCTTTGCAGCATTACTTTCCAGGTTAAAGACACTTAATGAAATCAACAATAACAGAAAGGTATAGATTAAAACTATCTTGTTCTGAATGATATCTACAATTACGTATTTTAATATTTTTTTCATGTTTTAAGCGACCATAATTTTAGCAATTGCTTTTGACAGCTTTTCTTCCCCGGTATCCGCCTTTAATTCTGAAAGTTTTTTATAAAACATCAGCCGTCCGTCCTGCATGTAAAACACCTCGGTAATCAGGTCGTCCAATTCACTTAAAACATGTGAGGTGATTAAAATCAATTTTCCTTTTTCCTTCTCAAGAATGATCTTATCTTTCAGTTTTTCAGAAGATACAGGATCCAGGCCGGCAGTAGGTTCATCCAGAATTAAAACATCAGGATTGAATAGAAATGCCAGACAAGCACTCACCTTTTGTCGGGTACCACCTGAAAGGGTGTGCATTTTTTTATTCATTAATGCGCCCAGGTCAAAGCTTTGTATAAGATCCTCATCTAAATGCACCTTACTGTCTTTTCTGAAATCCTTCATCATTTCGATAACATTTGCAATGGTCATATTTTCTGGGTAACGACCAATCTGTGGCATGTATCCCACTTGACTTCGATATAACCACTCACGATTTATAGACCGGCCATTGAATTCAATAGACCCCTTGTCTGGCACGACCATTCCTAAAATAGATTTGATTAGCGTGGTTTTTCCGCAGCCATTTGGCCCCAGCAGAGCTATACACTCCCCCTTATTAAAAGAAACAGAGATGTCATTTAAAGCCTTTAATTTACCAAAGGTTTTCGTAATATTTTTTGTTACTATCATAAAGATATAGGTCTCATTACCGGTTTGTTATCTCTTAAATTTTCTGGAGTCACACCCGGCAGGATTTTTTCTGTTTTATCTAATAAGGAAACAATTAGACTTCTAAATAGCATTAGAGCGGCCGGATTGCTATCTATAATCATAGAATACATGCTAACCGGATGATAAGGCACATCACCAATATTATCCTTAAAAAGATCGTATCCTTCGTATTTGTCCCAGTAATTTCCAGTAAATGTATTCAGTACCAGGGATCCATTTGTCCCAATGTCGAACGTATTACCAATAAAATTATTCCTGCTGAAATCATTCTTGTCGCAACTGGCCTGAATTTTAACCGCCCAACCATTGTTATTAAAGATGTTCTTGTAAAGCTTAATTCTGCTGCAGCCTTCCATGTGTAAACCAACCGTGTTTTTAGTGAAATGATTACCGGAGATATCACTATCTGTAATGTCCTTCAATAAAATTCCGTAGGCTGCGTCTCCCCAATTGTTTAAAAAATGGTTATTGTACATGCGAATGTTGCTACTATACATTACAGCAACCCCTGCTTCGTTGCGTTCAAAGATATTGCTCACATAAGTATTGCGGTTAGAAAACATGAAATGAATGCCATACCGTACATTCTGTGTGCTTACATTTCTCCAGATCAGGGAGTTTTTTACAAACTCAAAATACAACCCATCACGGTGCCCTTTTATTTTATTACCAATGATAATCAAGCTATCAGAGCGCCAGCAATGGATACCATTTCCACTTTGAACTTCATCTTTCCCATAAGCCGTTATCGAATTATCTTTTATAGTGCAGCGTTTACTGTTCTGAACGTAAATACCAAAATTTGTATCCTCTAAAATATTATTTAACGCCGATACCTTGTAACTGTCGTAAATCATTATTGCCCCCAGATCCCTGATCTCTGAACGTCCGGTATGCTGTAATTTAAACCCTTCTACGGTTGTATTCTTTGCTTTTATTGAAATGATCGCATATTTATTTTCGCCATCCAGCACCGGATAATTGATACCTTTTAAAGTGATCGATTTTTGAATGATGATATTTTTTTCTTTATATAATCCCGGATCAACAAGGATAGTATCCCCATTTTGAGAAAGATCTACCGCCCTTTGTATAAATGCTACACTTCTCGTTTTACCAACCTTGATAACCTTGGCATCAGCAGAGAAAACTGCAAAGTAGCTGATCAGTATGAGATATAAGACTTTTTTCATTTAAGCGTTGGCATCAGTGAATTCAATTGTACCACTCTCCCTTCTATAGATTGCGTAGTTGCTTTTAATTGCTCTTCTGTAAGAAAAGCAGCAATATTACTTCCCATGGGCGATCTAAGTGCTTCACTTTTAAACAAAAAGGCTTTCTGCAGATCAATGAAACCATGAGGATTCTCATAATCCACCAGATACATACCCTGAATATCCACATTTTTAACTGTTGCTTCTTTGCTAAATTCCATCAGGCAATGGAGATCATCAAACTTATAGATCTTTCCCTTTTTGCTAATCAATTCCGCTCCAAAGCGCTTATCCATGACCCCCATTTTACAAAAAACGCAGGCATCCTTACCGACTTTAATAGGTTTAGGCTCAACACTACATGAAGCCATCAATAAGATCAGTGAAAGAAACAAGGGCGCTGGTGTTTTCCATTTCATAACAGCCGTGTTTTTTTGATGCTTAAATTGAAGTATTATTGCCGTTAGCAAACCTATTCCTACACCAATAAATATCCAGCCACCAATGTCTGGAATCGAGTAAGCTCCAAAATTCAACAGTTGCTTATAACCAATAAGTGGAGGCTGATAACTCATCCCGGGAACATTTATGGCCGCATTGGGATCCAAATCGTGTCCATACTGGTACTCCCATCGCCAAAAATCGGCCATTGCAACAATTCCAAAAATTACAAAAAGGGTAAATAAACTCAATAACCATTTAGCAGTTCGAAGAAAGATGGCCACTGCCAGCGAAAACACAGCAAAGAAAGTAATGATATATGGCAACACGGTAAATTCCAGAAAGTCTTCCGTATGGAGTGTCTTCATCCCGATGTAATGATTAAGTCCATTGATGATGTCAACATTTCCAGCTAATTTATTGGGATACATTTTTAACACAAGTCCCTCAGGATATTGTGGTGCAGCCAACTCTATTTGCCATAGTGGAACAAAAAGAACCACAATTAAAGCAAGTCCACATACCAATACTATTTTTCTGTTTATGCCAGTTAATTCTCTAGATTTCATAATTATAGGATCACATAAAAATAGACCCAGCTATGCATGAAGCATCAGCTGGGCTATTCAAAACTACTTTTTAAGCATTTCCTCTGCTGCTTCAGAGTTTTTACCAAGGCTAAAAGAAATCGGCACTTTCGATCCTTTTACGGAAACCCGAACATAACCTTGCATTTCCTGGTGTAAAGCACTACAGAAATCGGTACAATAGATTGGGAACATTCCCGCTTTCTCAGGAACCCATTTTAGGGTAGTAGTTTCTCCAGGCATAATCAGCAATTCAGCATTTTTATTCCCTTTTACACCGAAACCATGAGGTACATCCCAATCCTGCTCCAGGTTAGTTACGTGAAAGTAAACTTCATCCCCAACTTTTACTCCTTCGATATTGTCTGGAGAAAAATGTGAACGCATTGCAGTCATATAAACGTGTACTTTATTCCCTTCTCTAACCACTTTAGAATTTTTCTCTCCCATGGTAACATAAGGATGTTTGTTCTCATCCAATCTGAAAATTTTCTGAGAATTCTTAGCAATTAATTCTGCAGGAACCATCTGAGCATAATGCGGCTCACCTATAGTTGGGTAATCCAGCAACAATTTCATCTTGTCACCACTAATATCAAAAAGCTGGGCACTTTGAGAGAGTTCTGGCCCAGTAGGCAAGAACCTGTCCTTTGTGATCTTGTTATAAGCAACCAGATATTTTCCATAAGGCTTTTTGGTATCACCACCTGGAATACTCAGGTGTCCTGGCGAATAATAAGTTGGCTGTCTATCTAAAACTTTTAAATCTTTGATATTCCATTTTACTATTTCGGAAGAGATAAAGAAAGTAGTATAAGCATTTCCTTTACCATCAAACTCCGTATGCAAAGGTCCAAGTCCTGGTTTCTTAACTTCCCCATATAATGCAGCTTCATATTTTAGCACAGGAATCCCACCGTAATCACCATCATATGTTTTATTTGCAATAGCATTCTGGATCTTACTAAAAGAAAACACCGGAATAAGTGCCGCCAATTTACCACTACCTACTATATATTCACCAGATGGATCCACATCACAGCCATGCGGAGATTTCGGACATGGAATCATATAAACCAGATCTGGAAAATCTTTAACATCAATAAGGGTAGTTTCGGTCTCCATTTTTGATGTTGCACTATGTGTAACTTCACTAAAGGTATTGTGTGCGTAATTGGCTTTAACTTTTTTTCCTTTACCTTGTTTAACATACTCCGCTGCCTTTTTCCAATTTACCGCAAGAATGTAATCTTTATCTCGTTTAGAGGCATTTACTTCTAACAAGGTGTGCGCTTGTTCTGAATTGTAACAGCTAAAAAAGAACCATCCACTACTTGGCCCCTTACCACTATGGCTCAAATCGAAATTCATACCGGGCAACACCATCTGAAAAGCAACTTTCATTTCACCTTCTTTAGGAGCAACGCTTACGAAGCTTAAAGTACCCTTAAAATTCTTTTTGTATGAATCGATTGGCACATCTCCATCTTCATTATCCATAGGCACGCTAAAACGTGTTCCAGCAACTACGTATTCCGTGTTTTCGGTAATAAAAGGTGAAGAGTGGTTTCCCGCACTGTTTGGAATTTCAATGATTTCTGTAGTACGAAAGGTTTTTAAATCGATCCTGGCAATACGTGGCGTATTATTTTCATTTGCAAATAACCAGCGTCCATCTATCTCTCCATTAGTCTGAGAAAGTGCAAGATGGTGCTGATCTCCCCAAGGGATTTCTCCATGAGAGGTATTCAACATGGACTTAGTTTCTTCGCTGAACCCCCAACCTTTTTCAGGATCAACGGAAAAAACCGGGATCACCCTTAACAAGCGTCCGGAAGGAATCCCATAAACACTAACCTGACCGCTAAAGCCACCGGAAACGAAGTTATAAAGTTCATCATATTTTCCTGGCGCAACATACACCCTTCCGGCTGCATCACCACCAGTGGCGTCACCCGCATTTTTTGGTTTACAACCTGAAAGGTTCATCAGCATTAACAATGCTGCACATGAACACAAAATGTATAAGTTTCTTTTCATATCTATCATTTATTATTTTACACCATCATTTTTCCTTAGGAATTCCAGGATATCTCTTGTATCACCATCACTTAGATTTTGATTCGGCATTCGTACCATACAGATTTCAAGCATAGCCTGTACCTTAGGGTCTTTATCTATCATCGCATCAGTATTGGTCATAAAATTCATGATCCACTCCGGCGTATGGCGTTTTGTAACACCCGCCCAACCCGGCCCAACCAATTTTTCGTTGGTAAGCTTATGGCAGGAAATACATTTTAGGTCCGCAAGTTTTTCACCACGGTCGGCCATTTCCGCATCCAGTTTATCATTAATCTTTACATCTTTGAATTTACCCTCCCCTCTATTCGGATCATAAGCTTCCGTACCAGGAGTTTTTGTCTCGTCAGCAGCAGATTGTTCAGTCGAACCGTTGGAATCAGAATTGCCTCCACCTGCGCATCCCGCGACAAACAAGGCTATTGAAAACATCAAAAACAGCTTTTTCATAACATTTTATTGATTTATTTTTATAGTGTAATGTTACGGAATACCCCATCCTCAGAATATGATTTCAATCATATTAACGTTAGATTGTGATCATATTTTTAATGACATTTATTGTCTTACTTCAAGAAATTTTAAAGCAGCAGATTCGCGCTGTCCCACATTATGGCAACTATTCAATTCAATAGCAGTAGGTGGATCGGAATTGCACTGATCAATTTCTTTATCGTAGCCCTTGCAGGTGTCATTTTACGGTACAAGATCAATTTCCCATTACCTTTAATTAATCAAAAGAACTTATTACACGGTCACTCCCATTTTGCTTTTGTTGGCTGGGTAACGCTCGCTTTAATGGCTTTGATGGTAAATCATCTCCTTAGATCCGGTCTTGTAACCAATTATAGGAAATACCATTGGTTACTGATCGCCAATACGGCAACGGCATACGGCATGTTGTTTGCCTTTATCTTACAGGGCTATGCTTTATTTTCAATTACTTTTTCCACCTTATCGATTTTCGTATCCTATTTTTTTATCTATCACTACTGGAAGGATCTCAACAAGATTAAAGAGGAAAAACATATAGGTATCTGGTTTAAAACAGCCTTAATTTTATGGGCTGTTTCTTCCATTGGAGTATTTGGACTTGCTTACCTAATGGCCAACCGCACCGTAGTTCAGGAGCTTTATTTTGCAGCCATCTATTTTTTTCTGCATTTTCAATACAACGGTTGGTTCATTTTCTCCTGTTTTGGGTTATTATTTTCGTTTTTAAGAGAAAAGAACAAACTACACTTTATAAAAATCAACAAATGTCTATTCCTGACCCTGGCCATAACCGTTATACCAAACTATCTACTGTCTATATTCGGTCTTAAAATTCCAGGTTACTTATTTTGGATTGGAACAATTTCCGCTACCATTCAACTTGCTGCGCTTTTTTATAGCTACAAACTTTTACAAGCAATCAGCACTAGTGCGGACATTGCTATCAAAAAAATGACAACTCTTTTATGGAGCCTGGCCTACATGTCATTTGCACTCAAAATCACTTTACAGGCTTTATCCATCATTCCTTATTTTGGTAATTTTGCCTTTGCCCTCAGGCCAGTAATCATTGGCTATCTCCATCTGTGTTTTCTCGGTGTGATTTCATTTTTCATTCTTGGTTATCTCCATGAGCTACTAAGCAGAAAAGGTATTAAATTAAACAAATCAGGATTGCTGATTTTTATATTCGGGGTAATCTTACAAGAGGTCGTCTTAATGGTCCAGGCCTTAGATGTAATGATGAGTCAAACCTCGGCCAATACACCTATCGTTTTATTCATCGCCGCCATTGCGATGGCAAGCGGTCTGGCTATGTTGATTAAAACTAGGCGGTTGAAAAGTATTTAACAATAAAAGCCAAGCATTCGGGTTGCTTGGCTCATTCAACAATCAGGTTATTCAATATCAATCTGCAGTTATCTGCAGTGCCTTTTCTGCTGCAATAGCTTTAGGAAACAGCACATTATTTTCCAGATGTACATGTCTATGTAAATCGTTCTCATATTCATCAAGCTTTTTGTAGAGTATGGTATAGGAGTTACAGGCATCCTGTGGCAGGGTAAAATTATTGGTGATTCCGCGTATCGTCTGCAATGCTTCACCGGCCTGCTCATGCTCAGATTCCATCATCTGGATGGGATTGGATACTTCTCCGAAAGCACTAGTGGGCACTGAACCTCCATGGTGCTGAACTGCCGCCAATTCCTTGATAAAGGGGAATAAGATTCTCTCCTCTTTGCTCATGTGTAACATTAAGTCTGCCCCCACCTGACTAAAGAGCTGGGCAATCCTGAGGGTCTCTGGATGTTGACTGCCATGTACTTTCGCTACCTTATTAGCGAGTTCCATAATAAATGGGGTATTCTCTTTTACGTATTGATGATGTGTATTGATGATGTAATCTGTCAAAAATCCAATGTCCCATCTGAGATAATCATTTTCAGTTGTTGTCGTCTCACCGGTAAGCAATGCTAAGGCTCCTTGCACTTCCATCGCATCAATTCCCTTTTTTTCGCAAACCTCCGAAATAGTCTTTTTTCCTCCACAGCAAAAATCTATACCAAAGCGCTTAAACACATGGGCTTTTCTATAGTCTTTAGTTACAATTTCACCTATAGTTTCTTCATTACCCTGAGTTTCCTTTTTTGCAATTTTCACTTTCCAAATTTCAGGCCCATTTTCCAGATAATCCCAGGAAAATGTTTGTCCTCGCTCTGCCAGAAACTGATAATACAGGGGCTTGGGGTCATGATCATTTTCAATTACAAAAGCCTGTCCGGGGTTTAGACCGTCATACATTTCGAAAATTTTTGGATGTTTTAAGCGTGGCTCCAAAGCCGTCACATTTAATGTGTTCATCGTTTCCATAATATTAATTTTAGGTGACTCTATTATATGAATACAAATTTACCAGCTATGATGCACGCTGTTTATGATCTCAATCACATTGAAATAATCTATGTAAATCAAAGGCCCCGAAGTTTCCTTAATCCCGCTTCTGGTATAGTCCTGTAGTTCCATTCTGGCTCCCAAACCAGTGACACCTCAGCCTGATAATCCGGAAAAGTACGTATGATGCAATTTTTAACAGCCGATAAAATACTCTCACTCATGGGACAGTTTCTGGAGGACAAGGTCATTTCGATCAGGATACACTTATTTATATTATCTACCTTGACATGATATATTAAGCCCAGATCAACAATATTGGCGTGCAATTCAGGATCGATAACTGTTTTTAAAGCATCTACAACTGTAATTTTCATGACAAATAAAAATTCAGGAATATCAAATGTGATCATAATCTGCTGTCTTTGTTTGATGTAAAAGAAGGACAATAAGGTGTGCAAAATAACTTAATGCAGTTACCGACAGACTGCCTGCAGCAATGCTTTTAAGCGTAAAAGAATTAAAAAGGAAACCAGAAATAAATGCCAGCAGGAAAAGAAAGAAAGCAAAAGATTGTACATAAAGTAAGCCTTTGTTGATCAGGTCAGATGGAAGGGGTGTTTTAACCTTTCCCGTAAGCTGTTCATAGTGCTTTACCCATACGATATACGGCAGGGTTTTAAAGGTCTGACCTAATATCAGCAGACTGATCCAGCCCATAAAAACCAGGCTTCCATACAGTGTGGACAGGTTTACTGCGAAAGCATCATTTTTTAAATGATAGTACAATATAAATGGTAAAATCAATATCCCTGCAGCAAGACAAACAAACGAAAGCAAACTCTTTACCATGGGCAAATCAACATCCTTGCGAATGCGGGACTGAAAACATCTGAAAATATAAAATAGGTAAAAGCAAACTCCGGTAAGGCCCAATAACAAAACCAAATAAGTATAACCACTAATCCCATGAAGATAGCCGTCCAGTAAAAACAATAACAATGCTGCATTAATGGAAAAATAGGCTAATAAGAGTAAGTGTTTTTTTTCATATCCAGAGATCAGGAACATAGGTAGCAATTTAGCGCTGACACCGATAATAAGCATCAGAAACCAACCCGCAATTCCCATATGGGCATGTAATCTCAGAAAATGTAAATGGTCTTTTTGCAGGAATGAATATTGGAAATTAAAAACCATCAACAGACCAAGCAGTGCCGTTAAAGTAAGCCATAAACAGGCTGTAATTATAAATTCCTGGAAAATGGATTCCTGTTTTTTATGCTTAACCGTAAAAAAAACATTTACATTAAACAATGTAATTGCGGTAAACACCAACACTCCGGCAATTTGCATATACCTCCCCGGATCGAAAATCCAGAAACAATAAACCAGAAGTATAATTCCAGGCACAAAGAAAGTAATACTAGCCCAGGCTAGTTTGATACTGTATAACTTTGTTTCCAGGATAACGGGAAGTAGTTGATACAAAGCACCAAAAATAATCATACTGCCCCATCCTAAAGCAGCCGTATGGGTCATAGCCAGAATTTTAGGCTGAAAGTAATGACCGGACAAGGCTTCAAGGGAAAACAAGAGCATTCCGGCCAGCACCAAAAAAAACAGACCTGCAATTAAATAATGGGTTGATACAATTCTATAAAGTGGGTTATTGTGGTTGATATTGCTCATGATCTATAAATTAGCATGTCCACTTCATCAGTTGATTTACGGTTAAGCAAGGACAGCAGCCCCCTTCTATTGAGTTCGGAAAGCAAGTATACAGGTACCTTTTTATGGTAAATGTATAGCAACTCATCGGCATTCAGCTTTTCAAGTTGTCCCAAAATCTGAATCATCGGTTGGGGCATTTTTAGCCCGCGAACGTCGATATATGTAATCTTGTGTACA
Organism: Pedobacter nyackensis; assembly: GCF_900176505.1. Classification (GTDB taxonomy): domain Bacteria; phylum Bacteroidota; class Bacteroidia; order Sphingobacteriales; family Sphingobacteriaceae; genus Pedobacter; species Pedobacter nyackensis. The sequence goes on from NZ_FWYB01000013.1 coordinate 119,535, forward strand.
GGAAACCGGCTTAATACCTTACCAAATAGTCCTTGCGGAGCTTCATCATGAGCTTCAACAGGTAAGGCTGTTAATGCAATTTTTTGCGCGGTCTTTTCAAACCAGGTAATGATTAATTTTTCACTCACAACTTCAGTAAAATGCAAAAAACCTTTTTCGGCCAGTAAATTTATTAATGGTACTGGCTCAAAAGAATTGATGATCTTCATACGTTCTCCTGGCCCAATTCGTTTAGCCAGGTTAAGAATTTCTTTGAGCGGGTCCTGATCTTTGGAAAGCAGCGGACGAACATCCAGTTGATAGACATTTGTCTGCAGCTCAAAATCGATGGTATTTACCTTTGCAATTACCGGCTCTTTCATCTTTTCATCAATAACAAAACCAATGGCTTTCATGCTGTTAAAGAAATCACTCGGACTACAACCGGCAATTTTACAGGCCTCTGCAATAGTTACACGACGGGCCAGTAAATTACGCAAGACAGGATTGCGCAGCTTTGAGAAATTGCGATTTATTTTTATAAGACTGTCAATTACCTTTTCCCGGTCCACATCCAATAATGCTTTTATCCGGGTGTTTAAATTGATATTCATCAGTATAATTTTTATGATGGTTGCTATCTGCTGTGTTTACCTGAAAACGACTTTCATATTGTGCTTGGACCAAGCAATGCCTTTCAATTGGTTAACAGAGTAACCTAAATTGCCAATTGTAGGAACACCATTAAGGAAGTTCTGGATATAATAGGTACCTGTATATTTCATCAAGCTCAGGTACCGGACCATCTCTCCAAAATCTTTCTCGTTAATCAAATAGTGGTCCGCACTTCAAATTTTTGCTCCGATGCGATTAAAAAACTTAAAGTGCGTCCAAAATTCTCAAATAAATCGGAACCTGTTATCTCTTCAAATTTATCGCGCAAATCCGATCCAAAGTTTTCGTTCTCTATTCACTTAAATTAGACCTTCTGTTATTCCGCAATCAGTTTACCTTTCATCATAGAGACGTGGCCAGGAAAAGAGCAGATAAAGTCATAGGTGCCTTTTTCAGTAACTGTAAAAGTGATGGTGTCTGATTCTCCACCACCAAGAAGTTTGGTATGTGCAATAATACTGGCACTTGCTGATTTAGGAATGTAATCATTGTCCTTAGCCCCCAAGGCCTTTTGTGCGAAAGTATTTACATCGGTACCTGGCTTTAGCAAAACGAAATTATGGCCCATGGCATTTTTTTCAAGTTTACCGGTATGTTTGAGCGTAAAGGTAATCGCCTGTCCAGCGGCAACTTTAAACTCTGTTTGACTGTACTGCATCTGATCATTTCCTTCCAGGGCTACCACATTGTTCAGTTTAGCCTCAACCGGTTTTATAGGTTCAGCTTCCAGCGTTGATGTTTCGACAGATTGTGTTGTTGTAGATTCTTTTTCGGCATTTCCTCCGCATGAAGAAAACGTAATCATAAAAGCAATGGCTAATCCTGAGATATTTAGTAATTGTTTCATTTTTTGTGATTTTTAATGATGATTAATAGTTCTAAATTATCCTCAAAGTTATAGCCATAGGAGTCCAGTTTTTATGAGTGAGATCATAAAAAGGAGAAAGAATAAGCGTGATATTTGAGGAGATATTTACCTGAAAACTTTGCGGTTGCGGATGATCAACTCAGCCTTCTTTTCAAGCGATTTTATAGACCGAATGACCGTTTCTACCCTTAAACCAGTGAGATCAGCAATTTGCTGCCGGGTAATCTCCACCTTATACTTCTGGTCTGAAGGCACTTTATCTATCTTCGTTTTAAAATAATCAATCAGCCTTAACACCCGGTGTTCAGGTTCCTGTGAAGAAATTTCTGAAGCCATAATCGACTTATAATAAAGTCTTCTGGCAAGGTTGGTAGTCATACTGAGATGGATCTCTGGATTAGCCCTCAGCAATTCCATAAATTTATCCTTTGGTAAAAGAAAAACTCTCGAACATACAATCGCTACTGCGCTGGCAGGATAAGTGTCTTTAAGAAAAAGTGGAGGTTCGCCAAAACTATCACCCTCACTAAAAAGCCCCTGAACAAATTCTTTTCCCTCATCATTGAAATTATTCATCTTTACAGCTCCGCTAAGGATTTGAAAATAATACCTGGGCATATCGCCCTTATTAAATAAAACTTCCCCCTTGTCAAAACTGGCGAGCTTGGATCCGAACTGCATCAATAAATTTTCATCAATCATAATTCTTAAGGATAGTATTTATTTAAAGTTTGAAAGTCAACAAGCCTTACATATTCCTCCAGCATTGGGCACCTAAAAGTAAAATTAACACGATACTTACTACTTGTTTCATCCTGTTATCGCTCTCCATATTCTAAGGGTAAAAGTAACGACTAAATAGATCAGGCTTGATGATTAACATCGTTTAAAAATCTGATCTTAATCAATAATTCACTTTAAGAAAGCACTTTATTTTTCGTAAATTTCAAAAACTAATTAATATAATTATGGAAACCAATCCAACAGAAAGAAAATCAAATAATTCTACTCCGTTACGCCCCGAGGGAGAACGTGACCTTGATGCTCCTATGGTAACAATGGATTTGTTTTCCTTAAAAACACAAATCAAAGAAGAAGAATCTTATAAAAATAGTGATCGTAATGCAATCACAATTTTTAAATCTGAAGGTATGCGCATTGTATTAGTTGCGCTTCATGAGGGCGCCGAAATGAAAACGCATAAAGCTCCGGGTATGATTAGTGTTCAGGTGCTTGAGGGACATATTTCCTTCAAAACAGATCAAAAAACGGCCGACCGTACTACAGGTCAAATGCTTGTGCTCCATGCCGGAATTCCTCATAGCGTTATTGCAAAAACAGAATCAGTTTTTCTTTTAACCCTTTCGTTAAAAACAGAATCTAATTAACTGAGTATTATATAAATATCATTGCAATAGTAGCAAAGGGCAAGTCCGCAAAGAAACGATTGCCTCCCGCTACTAGCGCACAGCCCATTATGCAGTAATTATCATCGATTATTTGCCGATACAGAATTTACTGAATATATTCTCCAGCAAATCATCGGTAGTCACCTGCCCTGTGATCTCCCCCAGGTAATGCAAGGCTTGCTTAATATCCATCGCTAAGAAGTCAGAAGTCACCGGATTAGTCAATCCTTCGGCAACGCTATTTAAAGCCGTCCTGGTCCTTTGCAATGCTTCAACGTGTCTGATATTCGTTACCATGGTATGGTTGTCAGACAGCTTATCTCCCACTGCTGTATCGTACAGCAATTGCTTCAGCTCCTCTATCTGTTGAAGTTCCTTAGCTGAGATAGCTATAAAAGTAATATCAGCTGGTAATTTAAGTTCCTTTAACCTATCGCTATACGAAAGATCCATTTTATTGGCAACTGCCAAAAATGGGAATCCAGGTTTGTGTAAGCGCTGAATATCTTCCTCGATCTCCTCAGAGGTAAGGTTAACCACATCAAATAAATAAACCAATACGGCCGACTGGTTAATCTTCTGCATGGTCTTTTCTACACCTATTGCCTCAATCGTATCTGTAGCTTCGCGAATACCAGCCGTATCTATTAATCTGAAATTAATACCATTGATATTTAAAACCTCTTCAATGGTATCCCTTGTTGTACCGGCAATCTCACTTACAATCGCGCGATCTTCATTCAACAAAGCATTTAACAAAGTTGATTTACCTGCATTTGGTCTGCCGGCAATAACCGTATTGATACCAAGCTTGATTACATTACCCAATTCAAAAGAACGGATTAGTTTATTCAACACAATAGTGATCTTATCTATCAGCGCCTGTAATTGGTCTCTGTTAGCAAATTCAACATCCTCCTCCGCAAAGTCAAGTTCCAATTCAATCATCGAAGCGAAATGGATCAACTGCTCGCGCAACACGTTTAACTCGGTACTAAAACCACCCCGCAGCTGATTCATAGCCACACTATGCGCCGCAGCCGAATCAGAAGAGATCAGATCAGCAACAGCCTCAGCCTGTGAAAGATCTAAGCCTCCATTTAAAAACGCCCTTAAAGTAAACTCGCCTGGTTTAGCCGCCGAAGCACCTTTCCTGATCAGCAAATTAATAATCTGCTGAATAATATAGTTAGAACCATGACAAGAGATCTCCACTACATTTTCTTTAGTATAAGATTTTGGCGCCACAAATAAGCTCACAAGAACCTCATCTATAACTACATTACCATCTTTAATTAAACCAAAATGTATGGTATGAGAATCCTGCTTAAGCAAGTCTTTTCCGCTAAAAACTGAATTGGTGATAGCAATAGCATCTTTTCCTGAAAGGCGGATTACTCCTATAGCACCCACTCCGGGTGGCGTAGATAAGGCAACTATAGTCTCGTTTGTAATCATGGGCAATCTTTGTTAAGTTTGATTTGTGGCACAAAATTAGCCAAACATTCGATACCTTTTATAGTTTACCATCCCAAAACCAAACAAATTACGAATGAAAGACATGCCCCTTACCGTAAAAAGGTCAATTGAACTGCTCGGAATAGCGTTAATTGGTGCCACTTTAGTCATTGCAAGTGACATCATTATGCCCGTTATCATGGCCTTCTTTATCAGCATTTTATTGCTGCCCGTATATCGGTTTTTAATCAATAAAAAATTCCCGGAAATTGCCGCTATCCTACTGCCAATCCTTTTACTCGCTATTTTTTTAGGCCTGATTGTCTGGTTTTTCTCTGCTCAGGTAGGTATGCTTGTTGAAGATTTCCCGGAAATCAAGAAAAACGTGAGCTCCCATCTAAACGCAATCAGCAAATGGATTAGTAGCATCAGTGATTTCTCAACCACTGAGCAAGTTAAATTTATAAATGATAAAAGTAATGATCTGTTGGGGATGGCCGGAAAAGCCGCCAGTGGAGCCGCTGTTACCTTAAGTTCTATATTTGTGTTTGTGGGCTTACTTCCCATTTACATTTACTTAATGCTCTTTTATAAGGACATTTTACTACGTTTCATTTTCATGTGGTTTAAAACAGACCACCATCCAAAAGTAAAGGATGCTATTTTTGAAACCGAGGCTATTATCAAGAATTATCTGGTCGGTTTGCTTATTCAAGTTACCTATATGACCATCCTGCTCGGTGGAATTTTATTATTAATAGGCATAAAACACGCCTTGCTAATAGGTGTGATTTTTGCCATTCTAAACCTGATACCTTATGTAGGTGCTTTAATTGGTAACATTATAGGTGTATTACTTACGCTTACCTCCTCTACGGAATTATGGCCGGTAATTACTGTTTTAGGTGTTATAGCGATAGTTCAGTTTTTAGACAACAATATCCTGATGCCTAGAATTGTAGGCTCTAAGGTGAAGATTAATGCCCTATTTGCGATTTTAGGTGTGATCATAGGAGGACATATTGCTGGGGTCTCAGGGATGTTCCTCGCCATGCCCATTATTGCTGTACTAAAAGTTATTTTTGATAGAACGGAAGTATTTAGACAGTGGGGTGTTTTATTGGGTGATGAAAGACCTGCTAAAAGTCCGATGACATTTGCATCCTTCAGGAAAAAGAAACCAGTACCAGCGAAGGCAGGGGTAGAAAAAACAAAAGAGAAGGATTAACCTTCTCTTTTGTTTTTTACACTATGTGTACAAACACAGATATTACATACGCTCCGGAACCGCAATTCCTAAAATGCGCATCCCATCTTTCAATATATTAGCCGTTACAAAGCTTAGATTCAAACGATGGTTTTTAACTGCATCGTTCTCTTCCTTAATAATTGGTGGCGTTTCATGATAAAACTTATTAAACATCTTAGCAACCTCATACAGATAGTTAGCTAAAATAGCCGGACTATGCGTTCTGGCAGCCGTTTGTATCTCTGATGGATACTTAGCCTGCAGCATGATCATTTCGAGTTCTGTAGGTGTAATCGCCGCATCAGCAATACCAGCATAAGCAAAGTCATAACCGGCTTTCTGCAACAACGATTTAATCCTTGCGTGCGTATACTGTATAAACGGACCTGTATTTCCCTGGAAATCTATCGATTCTGCAGGATCAAATAGCAAACGCTTTTTCGGTTCTACCTTCAGCAGGAAGTATTTCAAAGCACCCATACCGATGTTATAGTATAAGCTCTTTTTTTCTGCCTCATCAAAATCGTTCACTTTACCCAACACTTCAGTCTTAGCTCTTGCTGTCTCTATCATCTCTGCAACCAGATCATCCGCATCAACAACTGTACCCTCACGAGATTTCATTTTACCGCTTGGTAAATCAACCATACCGTAAGACAAGTGATGTAGGCCATTAGCCCAGCTTTTGCCTAGTTTCTCTAAAATCAGGAACAATACCTTAAAGTGATAATCCTGTTCGTTACCTACCACATAGATAGATTCGTCCATCTTGAAATCATCATACTTCATCTGGGCGGTACCCAAATCCTGAGTGATGTATACTGAAGTACCATCAGCACGCAAAACAAGCTTCTGATCTAAGCCATCAGTAGTAAGATCGATCCATACCGAACCATCAGGTTTTTTAAAGAAAACGCCTTTAGCCAATCCTTCATCAACCGTATCCTTACCCAATAAATAGGTATTGCTCTCGTAATAATATTTATCAAAATCAACGCCCAGGTTTTTATACGAAACGGCAAAACCGTCATATACCCATCCGTTCATTTTCTTCCAAAGCTCAATCACTTCCGGAACTCCGGCTTCCCAGTCCTGAAGCATTTTTTGCGCTTCCTTAATTAAAGGCGCATTCTTCTTCGCTTCATCTTCCGTTTGTCCTTCCAGCTTTAAAGCCTCAATTTCTTTCTTGTACTCCTTATCGAAAATAACGTAATACTTACCCACAAGGTGATCACCTTTCATCAACGCGCTTTCAGGCGTTTCGCCATTACCCCATTTCTGCCAGGCTAGCATTGATTTACAAATGTGAATACCTCTGTCATTTACCAGATTCACCTTAGTCACTTCATAACCACTGGCTTTAAGCAATTCTGCAACAGAATAACCCAATAAGTTATTTCTTACGTGACCTAAGTGCAAAGGCTTGTTGGTGTTTGGCGAAGAATACTCAACCATTACCTTTTTACCATTCGGTTTAAAGGTTCCAAATTCTGGATTCAACAAAGCTGTGTTAAACAGATTTACCCAGTATGAATCTGCAATGCTCAGGTTTAAAAAGCCTTTTACTACGTTAAATGCAGTAACCTCTTCGATATGTTTTACTAAATATTCGCCCAGATCAGTAGCTGTTGCTTCCGGTGATTTCTTAGAGAAGCGCACTACAGGAAATACCACTATGGTAATTTGTCCTTCAAATTCAGTCCTGGTATCTTGTAAGTTCACTTGGTTCTCAGGCAATTCCTGACTATATAATTCTTTTACAGCTGCAATTGTTGCAGCTACTATATGTTGTTCGATGTTCATATGCTAATAATCCACAAATCTACTATTCGTTTCTGAAAGCGTTAGTCGCTTTAATTAAAATTTCAAATGCATGCTCTGCCATTTGATTCTCCCGGTCTAATGTTGGGTTTACTTCGACGATTTCAAAGCAGCAAACCTTCTGATTGGTAATCAATCCCGACATTAACTTACCGGCTTCTCTTTCCGTTAAACCTTGTGCTACTGGTGTACCCGTACCTCTTGAGGCTGTAGGGTCCAATGAATCCACATCAAAGGAAACGTAAATGATATCACAGTGTTCCAGGTATTGAAGCGTTTCAATTACCGTCCGCTCTACTCCTCTTTTCCGCAATTCGGCAGTAGTAACGATTTTAACCTTATGCTTTTTAAGCAGCATTTCTTCCGGCCGCTCCATATCCCTTGCCGAGATCAATACCAAATCCTGATAATTGATCTTAGGTGCTATTTTACCCACGTTTTTAAGTTGATACCAGTAGTTGATCGTTTCCTGATCCAGCTTGTTCACTTTTGCCTCTAAATTGTCTTCATCCAAAGCCATCGCAAGCGGCATTCCGTGCATATTTCCCGACGGTGTTGTGTAAGGGGAATGTAAATCTGCATGCGCATCTATCCAAATCACCCCTAATTTCGACTTCGGATGCACCGCTTTTATGCCGGCAATGGTACCCGCAGCAGTACTGTGATCACCAGCCAATACAACCGGAAACTCGCCTTTACTAAGTGTCTCGCTCACTTGATCACTCACCCGCTCTACCATCGTAAGAATTCCTGAAATCCGCTTCGCAAAGGGGCTACCGGTACTTTCAAGCAACAAATGGTTCTCATTAGGAACCTCTACAGACTTATGCTTTTTAAAAAATCTGCTTCCAAAATCAAGGGCTGCAATCTTAATTGCATCCACTCCTAAACTTGCTCCACGTGTGCCGGCGCCGATCTCGGATTTTACTTCTATAATTTTTAAAGTCTTAGTCATAAAAAAAATACGGGTGTATTTTATAAAGTGTTTATCTTTGAGCCCAAAATTAACTTATTTTAATTTGCCAAACCTTATAAATAATAGTTCAAAAATAAAAAAATGCAGAGTTACTCCGAATTTCTTGATCTAAGTGTTGGTTTCCCTCAGGAAGGTTACAGCGTAATAGACGACGAATTATATTTTCAAGACCTCAATCTGATGGAGATGATTGAAACCTATGGTACACCATTGCGTTTCACTTACCTTCCTATGATCAGTAAGAAAATTCAGCAGGCTAAGTTATTGTTCCAAACAGCGATCATCAAGAACAACTACCGTGGCGATTATAAATACTGCTATTGCACCAAAAGTTCGCACTTCAGACATATTGTTGAAGAAGCCCTTAAAAATGGTATCCACCTCGAAACTTCTTCTGCATTTGATATGCCGATGATTGAGGCCCTGGAGAAAAAAGGTGCATTAACCAAAGACATTACCGTAATCTGTAATGGTTTTAAAACCTATCAGTACAAACAATATATCATTGATATGTTGCATGATGGCTACAAAAACATCATCCCGGTATTGGACAACAAAGAGGAGTTTAACCTTTTTGATGATGAGGTTGAAATGGATACACCTTGTAACCTGGGTATTCGTATCGCAGCAGAGGAGCAGCCAGACTCACAATTCTATACTTCCCGTTTAGGTGTCCGTATGGAAGACGTGATTGATTTTTACAATAATAAAATCTCTGCAAATCCTAACTTCAGAGTTAAATTACTGCACTTCTTTATCAACTCTGGTATTACCGACTCTCCATATTACTGGAACGAGTTAGAGAAATATGTAACCTTATACTGCAAATTCAAAAAGATCAATCCTGAATTAGATACGCTTGATATCGGTGGTGGTATGCCATTTAAAGATTCATTGGTATTTGATTTCGATTACGAGTACATGGTTAATGAGATCGTAAAACGAATCAAAGAGATCTGTGCAGAGCATGATGTAGTTGAACCGGATATCATTACCGAATTTGGTAAATATACTGTTGCTGAAGCTTCTGGTATTTTATACAAGGTATTGGGTCGTAAACAACAGAACGACAGAGAGAAATGGCTGATGCTGGATGGTTCATTCATCACCAACCTACCTGACGTTTGGGCTTTGAACCAAAAATACATCCTACTTCCTATCAATAACTGGGATGCAGAATACGAAAGAGTAAACCTTGGTGGTATTACCTGCGATGGACAGGATTACTATAACCAGGAAGCGCATATGAACAGTGTGTTTATGCCAAAAACACGTAAAGTACAATACCTTGGATTCTTCAATACCGGAGCTTACCAGGAAGTACTGAGCGGATACGGCGGTATACACCATTGCTTGTTGCCTAGTCCTAAGCATGTGATCATCAGAAGAAATAGAGATGAAACTTTCAACTTTGAAGTATTTGGTGAAGAGCAAAATAGTAAACAAGTATTGAAGATCCTGGGTTATAGCTAGGATTTGATTAGCTTATAATTTTACAGCCCTGAAAGTCTAGTATTTTCAGGGCTTTTTGTTGTGTAGTTTTGAAATATTTATTGTGTTTTCTTACAGGATAACACAGAATCTGCATAGACTTACAAACACTGCCCCCCAGCAATTGAAGAGAATAGTTATTTTTTACAAGAAATAACTAGCTTTACCGTTATATAAAAATCTACACGACAAAAACGTTTATAAATGGAAGAAAAACCTTCTTTTTGGCAGCGAATAGGTATACAAGATTGGTTTTTGAGTAACAACAATACCGATCCGGTTGCTAAAGCACAGCCTCTTACACCCGATACTGTTTATACTTACATCATTGAGAAGTTCAAAGAATCTATTGCGGAGCTTTCATTTGCCGAGCGCGTGGTTTTCTACCATGAGTTTATCATCTGCCTGAACACTGATGATTACCGTACATTTATGGACAACAGGAACGGTCTCTTCGGGTTAATTGCGCAGGAATCTGTAAAGAAGTTTTATGAAATACTGAACGACTACGCCGCTACTGGCAAAAGAGTCGAACCATCCAGCAATAAATGGGTATTCCGCTTTGTTTCACACCCCGACTATAAGGCCGGCGACAAAGGCTTTATTGGCAAATTAATGCCAGATGGTGGGCAAAAACAGGAAAATCTGAGAGTTACTTTTATACCCAGACAAACCGGCCTGGCTCAAACGTTCGACATCAGCAACGACATCCTAAAGGATTTTATATTTTACAGCGAAGGCTATTATGAAATCCCATACCTGGCCAATTTAAAATTTGCGCCGAAAAATGAAGCAGTCGTGGAAAATGTGTTATTGGCCAGATTTGAAACTACCCTACCTGATAAAGCATATTCCGGACAAAAATTAGAATACCTGATGAAGTCTAACGACATCACCGTTTCAGGTAATGAGGAAACCAGAGAAGATGCGAACATTTTCAAAATTCCATCTGAATGGGTAAACTCCCCTCACCTGCAAATCAGGTATAGCAAGACAGAAGATAAATTTTTCCTTGCCTCATTTGGAGAAAAGACAATTCTAAACGAAAATCTTGTAGAAAGAAGCAATCCTAATGATCCAAAATGGGTAGAGCTTCCTGTAAATTCAAGGATTATCCTCAACGGCATTATTGGCGTTAACATATTTAAAGCTTAACCCTATGTCGCAAATCCTCTCTATAGCCTTACTGCTTATATGTTTGATCTTACTCATCGCACACTTTGTGTCTATTAAAAATTCGACCAGCAAAAACGATGGATAGAAATTATTTTGGACTAACCGATACTGGAAAAGTACGCAGCAATAATGAAGATACCTTTATTGCCGAGAAAATATCGGGGACAGACTTTGTCCTGGCCTGCGTAATAGATGGTGTTGGTGGTTATACCGGCGGCGAAGTTGCTGCTGCCATTGCCAGAAAAACGATACTAGAACTGATGGATATGCCTGAAGGCGACATCTCGCAGTTAATGCAAACGGCCATTACCGAAGCTAACGACCAGATTCTGGCAGCCAAGCAACAGAATAAAGAACTTGAAGACATGGCTTGCGTGCTTACTATAGCGCTGGCTGATCTAAAAAACAATAAGTTCTATTATGCGCATGTGGGCGATACCAGATTATACCTGTTGCGTGACCATTCCTTAATTAAAATATCTAAGGACCAGTCCTTCGTTGGGTTTATGGAAGATTCCGGACGCTTGACTGAAGAACAGGCTATGCAACACCCTAAACGAAACGAGATCAATAAGGCACTCGGTTTTGCTGGAAATATCGGTGTGCAGGACGATTATATTGAAACCGGACACTCTCCTTTTCTGCCTGGCGATCTGATCTTGCTTTGTAGCGATGGTTTATCGGATATGGTGAACAAAGAAGGCATCATGAACGTGCTGCTAAAAGACCTTACACTAGAACAAAAAAGTACTGAGTTAATTGATGTCGCTAATGCAAATGGTGGCCGCGATAACATTACCGTGGTATTGGTTAAAAATGATAAAGCTGCTTTTGTACATGAAGCGACTAAACCCATCTCTCAACTGAAGAAAAAGAAGACAGTAACAATTGTTCCGGCAACTTCCCATCCTATAGAAGAAAAGGCAGCGCTAAAAACTGATTTAGTTACAATTAAGGAACAATCGCCAAAGCGAAGCAATAAATTAAATCCGCTACTATTTTTTATTGGCTTTTTAATACTGGCAGCGATAGTCTATTTTTTCTGGAAACAGTCGAACACAAATGCCACAACTGAAGGAAACCAAATTACCGACTCTACTGCAAACGCCAAAAACTCCCAGGCCTTTAAACTTCAAGATACGCTGAACAAGCTAAAAGGAAATATACTGATACTGGATACCGCAATTTTTAAATCGCCAATACTGATTTCTGAACCTATAAAAATCCACAGAGATAGTCTGTATCTGAAGGCCGAAAACAACTTGGTCATTAAAAGCGATACCGGCTATAAGGGCCCCGCATTTCTAATCGCACCGACCAATAAAAGTACCCTATTGGAAAACTTTACTTTAGAGAATTTTGATGATGTAAGTTCACTACAGAAAAAAGGTGTCCTGCTGAAGAATGTACAATTCATTAAAACTGATCCTCAAATAAAATAAAACACCAAATAACTACAAATCAAATCATAACATAAATCATCTAAATTAATCATTAATATGGCCAAACAAACATTAACTACCCAAAACAGAAAGGTTGAGCGTATTTTTTTACTGCTCATTACCCTTGTATTGGGTGCTTTATTTGTTACGCTTTATTACACCCAGCAGCAAAATTTTACTGATGTAAACCCGCGTTTGACGGAGGGTACAATGGTAAACATAAATGATGCTGATCCAGGTAAAAGGATTAAGAAATTACTCACTAAAGGATATTACTTCGAAGATAAAAAAGACATCGACCTGATTGAAGATGTAGTTACAGATCAGTTTTCAATAAGCAAAGAACCTATAGACAATATCGGAGAACTGAATAAACGCAGATTCTTTGTCCCTGCTGATATCGCTTTCGCTGATGGCGGGAAGAATTTCAAAGAACGGGTTATAGCTTCACGTCTATTGCTCGGTTTTACCGGAACGGATTCTTTAAAATACAAGCAGGAACAAAAGAAGCCTCAGCAATTGCCCTCAGTCAAAGATTTTGCGCAAGGCAGTTATGGCATAAGTGGAAAGATTACTGACACCGCTAAAAAAGCAGTTGCAGGGGTTTTGGTGCGCTTACAAATGATCTTGCCGCAGGACACCGCTTATACCGAGGAGGAGGTGGTGAACGACTTCATCGCCTATGTACGCACGGATGCAAATGGGGAATATCATTTCCAACACTTGCCTGATAATAAAGCTTATGGAGTGCTCCCCTTAAAGCCAGGCTTTCAATACGGAAAGTCGCAGGGACTTCAGGAGCTTGATAAAGATGCCTCCCTTAACTTCAGGCAATCGCCACATAGCATTAAACTCTTTTCAACGCGTGATTTCAAGATCCTTAAAAAGGAAAAATCATTGATTGTACGTACCCCCGAAAGCTACAACCAGTGGTACTGGATCATTGTAGCTTGCTTCTTTGCCGGCTTCTTCTTACTTCATTTTCTATTACAGGCCAGGTATCCACAGGCAGATCAATTGATATTGCCCATTATCATCATGATGACGGGACTTTCTTTCCTTACGCTATTAAGTTTGCAAGATCCACTACGCGATCGCTTCCTGGCCAGAGATAGCCTTGTGTTTTATGGATTAGGAGTTTTGAGCATTGGAATTATGCTTTCGCTAAACATGCGCAAGTTCAATGTCGACTCCCGCTTATATCGCATGCTTCTGGTAAGAAACGCATTCAGCAAAGCCAAAGGATGGCAATGGGCCATAGTGGCACTTTGCTTATTGGCCTTAACCATAGTATTTGGTACCGGTCCTGAAGGTAGCGGTGTAAAAGTGAACCTTTTCGGTGTCCAGCCCAGCGAAATTGTAAAATACGGCATCATCCTTTTTCTGGCCGGATTTTTCGCTTCAAACGAACGGTTCATTACCGAATACAGCAGCTGGCAAAAACGTTGGTTCTTCTTCTCTTTCGCCTTAATTGCCATTCTGGTTGCCATACTCATGTATTTGCTATTAGGCGACCTGGGCCCGGCAATGGTGGTTTGCTTTACCTTCATCATCCTCTTCTCTTTTTCAAGGGGCGATTTTATGATGATGCTTACTGCAATCATTATCTACGTTTTTAGTGCCTGGTTCCTCAATGTATGGATTGCCACTTTAGTTACCGCTGCATTGGTGTCGTTGATCATGGTCATCAATAAAAAGACGAGTGAATCGGCTATAATGATCATTGTAGTAATGGCTGCCTTTCTGTTGATCGATCAGGTTCCTTATTTGGATAAACTAATTCCAGGTCCTGTAAACAGACTTAGCGAGCGTAAGTCGATATGGCAGGATCCATGGAACAATGAAGTATATGGCGGTGATCAGGTAGCTAATGGTATCTGGGCTATTTCAAGTGGTGGCATTAGCGGTCAGGGTGTTGGCCAGGGCTTTGCCAAGACCATCCCCGAAGCACATACCGACATGATCTTACCGGCTATCGGTGAAGAATTTGGTTGGGCAGGCATTATCGGTATATTTATCCTGTTCCTGATATTCTTACACCGGGCTATTCTCATTGGGCGGCAAACGGGTATGCCCTTCTTGTTCTATTTATGTGCTGGTGTGGGTATCAGCTTATTTATACAGTTCCTGCTCATTGCCGGGGGCTCTACAGGCGCATTGCCTTTATCGGGTGTAGCACTTCCATTTATCAGTTACGGAGGTTCGTCGTTGGTAGCCAATATGCTGGCAGCCGGCTTTCTACTTTCAGTCTCACAGGTAAAGGGCACAGATGTACAAATGGCTTACATCACCAGGCAGCAGGATAAAAACCTTGTACCGGCCTTGCTTGCAGCCAGTATAGCTATACTATTACTTACGATAACTGTATCTAACTACATCACTCACAATAAAAAATGGGTAGTTCAACCTGCATTGGTGGCCGACAGAAGTGGCGCACGTATGTTCAGTTACAATCCGCGTATTGCCATCTTAATGAACAAACTGGCGGCTGGGGATTTGTACGACAGAAATGGTCGCATCCTGGCAACCAGTAAACCGGAACACATCAAAAAACAAGCCCATCAACTAAGTTCCGCAGGTGTCAGTTATAACCTCGACTCAGCAGAACATAAGCGTGTGGACAGGTATTATCCTTTTGAAGAGCAAACATTCTTTTGGATTGGCGACAACAATACGGGCGTTTTTAACGGCAGTACGAATGGTTATTTTGCAGAATACGAACATGCAGCAGAACTGAGAGGCTTTCAAACGCCCACGGTATCTTTTAATACCCATGCCAACAAATACCGCGAAAACAGGTTCTTGCCAAGAGGTGTAAAAGAAATGACCGTAAGCAAAAGAGATTATGCAGCACTCGCTCCTCTTCTGCTGGCGGGTATTAACAGCAATGACGTTGAGACATTTAAGAAGCGCAACAGAGATGTGAAGCTAACCATTGATGCTGCCTTACAGACCACCATTCAAAATACCATGGCTCAGGATACAGCCATAAGAAACAGCCGTGTATCTGTCGTTATTATGGAAGATGCTACAGGCGATGTGCTGACTTCGGCGGTTTACCCTCTGCCACCTGTTAAAAACTGGGATCTTTTAAATATGACCACCACAGAGCAGAATAAGCTGGCCGGATGGTATACCACTGCCGACCTGGGCTTTACTACTGCTACGCCACCAGGGTCGACTGCAAAAGTACTTACGACTATGGCCGCATTTAATAAACTGGGGCCTGATGCAGCTAAGAAAACCTTTACAGTAAACATGGCTGAGCGGATCCGGACCAAAGGTATTGAGCCCGATGAAACCGGACGCATCACCCTGGAAAGTGCAATTGTAAAATCAAACAACGTTTACTTCATCAAAATAGCGAATGAAGCACATTTGCAGGATGAAATGGCAACCTTATACTTAAAAACCGGTATGTTTTTACATGGTGTAGGTGGGTATTATTATGGCAGAGACACCAGTAATATTAAGCAGGAGACCAAATGGAGAGCGCTTTGGGAGAAAACAGAATTCAATACAAAACCTAAATACGATCCTGCGCGTATCCGTAGAACACGAGCAAAAGGTATTTCCGGAATGGCCTGGGGACAAGGTGAGCTGATCGCTACACCTGCTGCTATTGCCCGATTGGTTTCAGGTGTAGCCAACAAAGGCAAACTGGTGGCCAACCGCTATGTGTTAAAGATCAGTGATTCGGCTACTTCGGTCAACCCAGCCATTAAGATTGCCAACGACCCGCAATATGCCGATCTGATTAGTAGTTATATGCTAAAGCAAAGTGCAAACAAAACCTATACACTTGGCTTAAAAGTAGCGGGTAAAACAGGTACGCCTGAAAGGATCTGGAAAGATGGAAAAATAAACGATGGCTGGTACACCTTCTTTGCTCCAAAGGCAAACGGTAAAGGACATATTGTGGTCTGTATCAGGATAGAATCTACCAGAGGGTCCAGTAAAGCTGTACGTCTTGCAGGTCAGCATGTGGTACCAGCATTGCTCAAACTGGGCTACCTAAAAAAAGAACAAAAAGAAACCAAGCAAATTTTAAACTAGACTATATGTTTAATCTATTTAACAAACGCAAAGAAGAGCCACCACAGGATGTAAAAACTGTACGTGAGTTATTACTTACCGCCATAAAACAGGAATTACAAAAGCTTGAGGGTGGTGAGGGAAAACAAATTAAAGGCCTTGCTTTGCTTATAGCCTGTTTACCTGCAGAGCAGTACATGTATGAATCGGCTGTTTATTTTGAGGATGAAGCACGATTTAAAAATGAAATCCAACGCATAATTGATGATTTTGCCATAGATTTACCTGAAAATTGGACTATGCAGATCAATTTTGTTGATGAACTGCCTGCAGACGCAATAAAATTATCCAGGATAAACGCGGCGCTTTACATCAAAACGCCCGAACATGTAGTGGTTACGAAGTCAAAGACAGCCTATATCCGTACGTTGAATGGAGAATCGGAGAAAAAGGAATATAAGATTACTGCTTCAGATGGCAAGATCAACATCGGCAGAGAGCATAAAGTACAGGTAAGTGATGGCTTTTTCAGGATTAACCACATTGCTTTTCCTGATGGCAGTACAAATGAGGCTAATAAATTTATCAGCAGGCAGCATGCCCATATTGAATGGGACAGCAACACTGGAACCTTTCTTTTGTTTGCTGATGAAGGTGGCATACCGCCACGCAACAAGGTAAGAATGAGATCAGTGGGGGACCATACACCTGTAAAATTAAATGTAGCCGAACTGGGCCATGTGCTGCAGGAAGGCGATCAAATCATTTTAGGTGAACTGGCAGTTTTGGAATTTAGCTATATTGAAGTCAATAATAATTAATATTGTATAATGAGTAAAGTTTTTACGATAACAGAAGGATTAGAAAATCTGGGTGCCCTAAGTACCGGCGGCCAGGGTTCTGTATACAAGGGTAAACGCATAGGCACCATCATCACGGCTGTGAAGATTATGCCCACCCCCATACATACAGAAAGTGAGGATGATAAGAACTTCATCAAGTTTAAAAATGAGGTAGAGAAGCTAAAGAAGGTAAATGAAGTGCCGAATCCCAATGTAGTAAAAATATTGGGCTCAGGACTTACCGAGAGCGGCTCCTTCCCTTTCATTGAGATGGAATACATTGAAGGACCTGATCTGGAGAAGCTTTTAATGCCGCCTCATAATCCTATTTTCACCATTCATGAGGTAATTAAACTGGCCGAACAATTGGCTAATGCGCTTGCACATTGCCACCGCGTTGGTATCAAGCATGGCGATATAAAAAGTAACAACGTAAAATTCAATACGGAGACTGGCAATTATGTATTGCTGGATTTTGGTTTAGCGATTATGTCCGACGAGCAACGTCGCACCAGTCTGCGCCATGCCGGTGCTGTCGAGTTTATGGCACCAGAGCAGCACGATGGTGAGATGTTTTTCCAGACGGATATATACAGCTATGGTATTATCCTTTACGAGCTACTTGCCGGAACCGTACCGTTCCCACTAATCAATAAAAACGAGAGCTCACGCAACCAGGTTATGGTTTCGCACATAGAGGCTGAGGTACCTGATCTGATGGCACTACGCAAAAACCGATTGCCTGAAAGCTGGGATGCAGAGAAGCGGAAAAAAGAGACCAATGTACCGCTGTGGCTTTTAAACATCATTAAAAAATGTTTAGAAAAGAGCCCTGAAAAGAGATATACCAATGGTGTTGCTTTGCAGGATGCCATTATACATAGAGGTGGGGATGCAGTAGCGCCTGTTGCCGAAGCGGTGGCCAAACCTGCTCCATTATTTCAAAAAGAAGCAGCTAGTGTACCTCCAAAAACAGATCAGATTATGATATCGAGACCTGTTTTTGCAATAATGATATTATCTATAGTTATTTTGGGAATGCTTTCCGCATATGGCCTGTTCATGAATACAGATCAAAAGCTTAATAAGGAAGCTATAGCTGATTCCAGCAATACAGCGGCAGTGGACACCAGTAGCATTCAAACACATTACGAGCCCGATACAACTGCAAAAATCCAACCGGTAGCCATTGATACGGCCGCTCAGCAGGCTGAAATTGATAGTCTTAAAAAGGAATATGATATACAGATAGCCGCATCTGCAAAACGTGCGGAAGCTGAAGCTAAGGCAAAGGAAAATACTGCTGTAATTGTTAGTGAAGGTAAGAAGTATCAACTACCGAAAGGAACTGTTTACTTTTATGAAGCTGCAAATGGTACTTCGCAAAGAAACGGTGTACTGGGTCTATGGAACAATGCCAAGTTTAATGTAATTGAGGAGGACAACGGCTTTATTTATGTAATACATACCAATAAAGACGGACAGGTTACTAAAGGCTGGTTAAATAAAAACGACCTTAAAGAAGTGAAGGAATAAGGGGCGCCAAACGGAGAACAGGACTATTGAAATAATTCCAATCAAAAAAAATAAGGGCAGTCTTACGACATGCCCTTATCAACCTTAACCAAATAAACCAAATTATGAAACTTTTATTTCCTTTGTAGCTGATTTCGACTCATCTTTTTTACCAATCGTAATGTTTAAGATGCCGTTCACATATTCAGCAGTAATTTTATCTCCATCTACACTTTCAGGCAGTGCAAACGACCTTGCGAAAGAGTAGTAGTCAAATTCTTTTCTTGTATAATCTTTTTTCTCTTCAATTTCGGTCGTTTTTTTCTCGGCCCAAACTGATAGCGTATCTTTTTTCAGGTTAATCTGAAAATCTTCTTTAGTTAACCCCGGCGCAGCTAATTCAATTTTGTAATCGGTCTCTGACTCCAGAATATTTACACCCGGTATTTTGTTAATGGTTAAATTCTTATTTAATGCTTCGCTAAACAATGAATCGAAAACATTGTTAAAATAAGGCGCAGTGTTTCTGGTTCTGTTGTTAAATTTTACTAGTGTCATTGCTATTTTCTCCTATTTTTAAGTTTACTATTTATATTAACCCTATATTCAACTCTCATACCAACCCCTTTACCTATGATATTTAAGACATTTTGGCGTAAACAAATAAAAAAACAAGACAAAACGACAGAGATCATCAATAGTTTAGACAGTTTTAAGTATAAAACTGTTATAGAAACACGGTTCACGGACTTCGACATGATGGGCCATGTAAACAACGCCAAGTATTTTACCTATATGGAAATAGCAAGGTCCAAATACTGGAACCATGCGATACAATGGGACTGGAAAAAAACCGGGGTAGTTATTGCTAAAGCTTCGCTGGAATATATTTTACCGGTTTTTATAGAAGATAAAATCAGCATTTATGTGCGTACCTCGAGAATTGGTACCAGTAGTTTTGACCTGGAGTACCTGCTTGTAAAGCTGGTACATGGAAAAGAGGAAATTTGCAATAGAGGAAAAACCACCTGCGTGGCTTTTGATTATGCCAGTAAAAGCTCCTTCCCCATCCCACACCATGAAAAAGAAAGAATGATTTCCTTTGAGCAGCTGGAACGCTAAACAGCTTTATAACTTAACTGCACAAACGAATGTCCCACCTGACCCGGCATAGCCGGGTTCAATTTTCTGATCCCCACTGTTGCACTAAGCAAAAAAGGATAATGGTCAAGGCAACGGTCTATAATATGCTTTACCACCGTCTCCAGCATTTTCTGGGTTCTGGCCATCTCTTCCAATATAATGGTATTCAGAATTTCGTAATTTACGGTATGCTGCAGGTTCTCTGTATCGCCAAAACGACTAAACTCCACTACAACATCAACCAGAAAGTAGATACCGGTTAACTGTTCTTCAGGATAATAGCCATGTAAGGCAAAGCATTTAACATCTTTAAGTGCAACGGTCTGAATATATTTACGATCTTGAGCCATGTGGCGAAATTAATTTTTTATTAGGTATTAACCAGCCATACCCCGAAATTAGTACCTTTGAATGGACAGCCGATTGCTTAACCAAATATAGTTTAAACAATGAACAAATCTGCAAAAAAAGACCTTTACGAGGCCCCCGACTATTATCTATTGGATGAGTTGTTGTCTGAGGAGCACAAATTAATCCGCTCCACAACCAGAGATTGGGTTAAAAAAGAAGTAAGTCCGATTATTGAAGATTATGCCCAAAAAGCAGCGTTCCCTAAGCAACTCATTAAAGGATTAGGAGAGATCGGTGCCTTTGGTCCTACTATCCCTGTGGAATATGGCGGTGCTGGCCTGGATTATATCGCTTATGGCATAATAATGCAGGAAATTGAACGTGGAGATTCTGGTATCCGATCTACCGCCTCAGTGCAAGGCTCATTAGTGATGTATCCTATATATACTTACGGCACAGAAGCACAACGCAAGAAATATTTACCCAAACTGGCTACAGGTGAGTTAATGGGTTGTTTTGGTTTAACAGAGCCCGATCACGGATCGAACCCAAGTGGAATGGTTACCAATATTAAAGATAAGGATGATCATTACTTGCTGAACGGTGCAAAAATGTGGATCTCCAATGCTCCTTTCGCGGACATCGCCGTGGTATGGGCAAAAGATGAATCGGGCAAGATACGCGGATTGATTGTAGAGCGTGGCATGGAAGGTTTTACTACGCCTGAAACACATAACAAATGGAGCCTTAGGGCATCTGCAACTGGCGAGCTGGTATTCGACAATGTGAAGATACCTAAAGAGAATATTTTCCCGGACATTACCGGTATAAAAGGTCCACTGGGCTGTTTAAACCAGGCGCGTTACGGAATTGCCTGGGGTGCTTTGGGTGCTGCAATGGATTGCTACGATACAGCTTTACGCTATTCCAAAGAACGCATCCAATTTGACAGACCTATTGGAGGTTTTCAGTTACAGCAAAAGAAATTGGCCGAAATGATTACCGAAATCACCAAAGCACAACTGTTAGTATGGAGATTAGGTGTCCTTAAGAGTGAAAACAGAGCTACACCTGAACAAATATCAATGGCCAAAAGAAATAGCGTAGAAATTGCATTGGATATAGCCAGAAATGCCCGACAAATGCTCGGTGGCATGGGTATAACAGGCGAATATTCAATCATGCGCCACATGATGAACCTGGAATCTGTGGTAACTTACGAGGGTACACACGACATCCACTTGTTAATTACAGGGATGGATGTTACAGGAATAAATGCATTTAAATAAAATTAATGAAGACTTTTAAAAAATATTATCAGATCCCTGCTTCTCCTGAAGAAGTATATTTAGCCTTAACAAAAGCACAAAGCATTCAATTGTGGACAGGATCAGAAGTTGAGTTTACAGAAGAGCCAGATACAGAGTTTTCTTTCTGGGACGGAGATATTGTAGGTAAGAACCTGGAATTTGATCATGGCAAGAAAATCGTACAGGAATGGTACTTTGGCGAAGGAAATGAACCTTCTATTGTTACCATTAAACTGCATGAAGATAAAAGAGGAACGTCGTTGGAGTTTGTACAAACTAATATCCCTGAAGCGGATTATGATGACTTCACAGAAGGCCTGGATGAATATTACCTGGGTGGCCTACTTGATTTCTTTGAAGACTAAAATCTGAAGCAAATAAAAAAGCGGGCGTTTCTATGAAATGCCCGCTTTTTTTTATAATTAAGTATTAAGCTTCCTCGCTATAAACCGATCTGATTTCATCACGAAGGTTATATTTTGAAGCCATAACTTCGCCATAAGCACCTGCACTTCTGATGGCATACAAATCACCTCTGAATGATTCAGGTTGCTCTACCTCTTTTCCAAAGCAGTCTGTACTTTCACAAATAGGTCCTACAATATCATATTTCAAAGTAGCTTCATTACCTCTGGTTAAGTTTTCAATTTTATGGTAAGCCTGATATAAAGCCGGACGCATCAACTCGGTCATCCCGGCATCCAGGATAACAAAGTTTTTCTTCTTACCGTTCTTTACATATAGCACCCTGCTAATCAATGAAGCAGATTGTCCAACTAAAGCCCTACCCAACTCAAAATGCACTTCCTGACCAGGTTTAATATCCAGAAAATCGGAGAATATTTTAAAGTAGTTGGCAAAATCAGGTATCTGCTGATCAGGGTTATGATAATCAATACCCAAACCACCACCAACGTTCAATACCTTAACAGCAAAGCCTCGTTCTTCAAACCAGATAGCAAACTCATTTACACGTACACAAAGGTTTTTATATACGTCGAGGTTAGTGATCTGTGATCCGATATGAAAATGGATACCAACAAATTCAAGGTTTGCTGATGCTCTTAACATCTCCGCACATTGCGGCAAATCCCATGAGTTTACACCAAACTTATTTTCATCTAAACCGGTAGTAATGTTATGATGGGTATGCGCATCCACATTTGGATTGATACGAATGGCAACGCTTGCCTTCTTACCTTTTTTCGCTGCCAGTTCATTGATCACTTCCAATTCCTGAACAGACTCAACATTGAAGCAGAAAATATTCTGATCTAATGCAAGGTTAATCTCTTTGTCTGATTTACCAACTCCGGCAAATACAATTTGTCCTTTGTCAAAACCGGTTTCAATAGCTTTACTTACTTCGCCTCCGCTTACGCAATCTGCACCAAAACCTACGGCTTTAATACTTTGCAAAACTTTAGCATTGAAATTCGCCTTCATGGCATAGTGCACATGAAAATTGTATAACTTCGCGGCCGCTGCGCAAGTATTCAATGTATCCTGCAGCAGATTTAAGTCGTAATAATAGAAAGGTGTTTCTAAGTTTGCGAAGTGTGATATATCTTTATTAGAAAACATAATGTTTAAATATCTTGTTATATTTTTTGTAATTGTACTAAGCTTGATCTACATAGGAAACCGTATAGATCTTGGCAATCAGAATATCAGTAAAAAAGAGTACGACAGAAGAACCAAGCTCTTTCTCGTACTCATTTTGATATCGATAGGGATCCTTGTCTGGATAAAAAGACGCTAACCCCTACCTGATTCCTATTCAAACAATCTGTTATGTAAACTTTTTAAAGTCTCCGTTTTATCTGAGGTATTGATCAGCAACGAGATGTTATAATTACTTCCGCCGTAAGAGATCATCCTTAATGGAATGTGCTTAATCGCATCCAATACACGCGCAGCATAACCATGTTTCTCCGCACTGAAATCACCAACAACACAAACGATCGACTGGTCGCTATCAATTTCTACAGAACCAAAAGCATGCAGCTCTTCGACAATCTTATCCAGGTTCTCTGTATAATCAATTGTCAAGGATACCGCCACCTCTGAAGTAGTAATCATGTCGATCGGAGTTTTATATCTTTCAAAGATTTCAAATACCCTTCTCAGGAAACCATAAGCCAATAACATGCGGCTCGACTGGATCTTAATAGCCGTAATACCATCTTTTGCAGCGATAGATTTGATTTTTCCTTTTTCACTTTCTGCTGAGATCAATGTACCCGCAGCTTTCGGCTCCATGGTATTCAATAACCTAACAGGAATTTTGTATTTCTGTGCAGGGAATACTGATTGCGGATGCAGAATTTTCGCACCGAAATAAGCCAACTCCGCTGCCTCATCGAATGAAAGGTGAGAAATTGGTTTTGTACCTTTTACGATCCTTGGATCGTTGTTGTGCATTCCGTCAATATCAGTCCAGATTTGTACTTCTTCAGCTAAGATAGCTGCACCAATCAAAGATGCAGTGTAGTCACTACCTCCGCGACGCAAGTTATCTACTTCGCCAAAGCTGTTTCTGCAAATAAATCCTTGTGTGATGAATAACTTAATATCTTTATGTTGATCTAAAATCGGTTGTAAATGCTTGGTTGCATAAGGAACATCGGGTTCATTGTCCTCATCAATCTTCATAAAATCCAACGCAGGCAATAATACAGATGGTACGCCAATTGATTTCAGGTAGATATGATATAAGGTAGTAGACAGCAGCTCCCCTTGTGCCAGCACAACTTTCTCTTCAACAGGTGTAAAGATATCGTTAGCCAAAGTGTTCAAAAAGTTGAAATGGTAATCTACAACTTCCTGTCCTTGCTCGCGATAATCGCCTTCAGCTAAAAGCTCAATCACGAACTCGTTATATTTCTGGTGCAATGCGTTGATTAAATCTAACGCAACCTGTTTATCTTCCTTTAAAAGTTTGGCTGAAATCTCTACTAAACTATTGGTTGTACCAGACACAGCCGATAATACCACAATTTGTTCTTCTGCAGGATTAATGATATCCAGCAATTTTTTCATGCGCTCAGGGCTTCCAACAGAAGTGCCTCCAAACTTTAATACTTTCATAGTTCTTTAATTGTTTTAGTTGTTCTGAAGCTATAAATAGCTATATTTATTTGCTTCAAGTATTTTATTTTTAACCAAAATGGTCATATACTTGTAATCGGGCGTGAATTTAGGTAAAACACGCATAATAAACGCAAAATAGACGAAATAAAATCTGGAAAGACAATTATATATGCAATTAGAACAAGCTACCCAAAGCACAATTAACGAATGGCTTAATGGAAATTACGATCAAAACACCAAAGAAGAGGTACAGAGCCTTTTAAATAAGGAAGCTTTTACTGAACTTACAGATTCATTTTACAGAAACCTGGAATTTGGAACCGGAGGGTTACGCGGGATAATGGGCCCCGGATCAAACAGGATCAATAAATATACTATAGGTACAGCAACTCAGGGATTGTCAAATTACCTGAACAATAAATACCCGGGAGAAAAAATCAAGGTGGCCATTGCACACGATAGTCGGAACAATTCTGATTACTTTGCTCAAATCACCGCTGATGTGTTCTCAGCTAATGGCATACATGTCTATTTCTTTTCAGCTTTAAGACCTACTCCCGAATTGTCGTTTGCCATTCGTCACCTGGGCTGTAAAAGCGGTGTTATGCTTACTGCTTCTCACAATCCTAAAGAGTACAATGGCTACAAAGCTTATGGTGCTGATGGTGGTCAGTTCACCGCACCTGACGATACCCTGGTAATGGATGAAGTGGCAAAGATCAAAAGTATTGATGAAGTTAAATTTGATCGTGTAGAAAGTAATATTGAATCAATTGGCGAAGAAATTGATCAGTTATACCTGGATAAAATAACCGCATTATCGGTATCCCCGGATGCAATCGCCCGTCAGAAAGACCTTAAAATTGTGTACTCTCCTATTCATGGAACAGGAATTACCCTGGTACCTAAAGCATTGGCGCAATTTGGCTTCACCAACTTAACTGTAGTTGAAGAGCAAAGTGAACCGGACGGTAATTTCCCTACAGTGGTTTATCCTAACCCGGAAGAGAAAGAAGCACTTACATTGGCCTTGAAGAAAGCAAAAGAGATCGATGCTGATCTGGTACTGGCCACCGACCCTGATGCGGATCGTGTAGGTATCGCTGTAAAGAACAACGATGACGAGTTTGTGCTGTTAAACGGAAACCAAACCGGAAGTTTACTGATCAATTACCTGTTAACCGCATGGCAGGAAAAAGGAAAACTTACAGGAAAAGAATATATCGTTAAAACGATTGTGACGTCGAACTTAATTGAAGCCATTGCTAAAGCTAAAAATGTAACTTACTACAATACCTTAACAGGTTTTAAATGGATAGGCCAGGTTATGACGCAATTGGAAGGTAAAGAAACCTTTATCGGTGGTGGCGAAGAAAGCTACGGCTACCTGATTGGCGATTTAGTAAGGGATAAGGATGCAGTAGTTTCCTGCGCATTTATCGCAGAAATGACCGCCTTCTATAAGGATAAAGGAAGTAGCCTTTATGATGCTTTATTAAATATGTATGTAGAATACGGTTTGTATAAAGAAGAATTGGTATCCATTACTAAAAAAGGAAAAAGTGGCGCTGAGGACATTAAAGCGATGATGGAGAAATTCAGAAATAACCCTCCTGCGACTTTAGGTGGATCGAAGATCGAGACCTTAAAAGATTACGAGCTTGGCATGCAGACGGACTTAAAATCAGGTGTAAAAACAGCGTTGGAACTTCCGAAATCAGATGTATTGCAATTTATCACTGAAGATGGCAGTATCATTTCCGCACGTCCTTCAGGAACAGAGCCTAAGATTAAGTTCTATTGCAGTGTAAATGCGCCATTAAAGGATAAACAGAGTTTTAAAGAAACAGACGTCAGTCTTGGCGATAAGATTAAAGCAGTAATGAATGATCTTGAGGTATACTAACCTCAGGATTATTCCTCTTTGATTTCCTCAAAATATTTACTTGCGATTTCTGCAAAAGCTCCTATGTTTAGGGGCTTATGCAGATAAGTAGCTATCTCTTCAACCATAGCAGCATGCTGCTCATCATCTGGATTAAGTGAGGTAGTTAGCATCACCACCACAATTCTGGCTTTGTGTTTTTCATCCAGCTTTTTGTATTCTGCGATAAAGTCCCAGCCATTCATGCCAGGCATATTGATGTCTAAAAAGACGATCCCCGCTTTAGGAGCATCTTCCTGTCCTTCATACTTACCAGAATAGGTCAGGTAGTCCAATGCCTCTTTTGCAGATGTAATTTCCTTAACATTTACATCTATTTTAGCATTTTCTACGATCCTACGATGGATAAAGTTTGTAGAAATATCATCATCAACTAATAATACGCAATCAAGATCCTTATACTTTTTCATACATATATATCAATTATTACTATCGGCTCCCTTAAGTTTTTATAAAATTTATACTTTAAGCGTGAAGCTAAAAGTGCTTCCTTCATTTAAAATGGATTCCACACTAATCGTACCGCCATGCAGTTCTACTATCTTTTTACAATGCGACAATCCGATACCGTAGCCCTCATAATCGGTTGTGCTATGTAAACGCTGGAACATGATAAACACTTTTTCTTTGTAGCGCTCTTCAATCCCAATACCATTGTCCTTAAATTCAAAATGCCAGAAATTATCATTACCAACTACAGAGATAAAGATTTTGGGGGCAACTCCTGGTCTTTTAAATTTCAATGAATTACTCAATAAATTCTGAAAAAGTTGTCTTAATGCAGTTTCAAAACCATAAACAATTGGAAGATCTTTATAATATATCTCAGCTCCCGTAGCATTGATACTACCAAACAGATCATTTTGCAAGCTATCCATTAACTGATTACAATCAACTAAACATTTAGCTTGCTGACCTCCAAGTCGTGCATAATCCAGCAAACCTTTTATAAGATTTCGCATTCGTTCCGTGGAACGATCTATAAACTGCAGGTACAATCTCGCATTATCATCAAAAACATCCTGGTATTCATCCTTAAACAATTCAACGAAATTCTTAACAGTAAGGAGTGGTTCCTGTAAATCATGTGAGGCAATGTACACGAACTGCTCCAGTTCTTTATTTTTGATTTCCAGTTCCCTGGCGTATTCTTCTGTTGTTTTCTCCAGCTGCCGCTTAGCCGTAAGGTCGCGCACAAATTTAGAGAACCCGACTACCTGATGGTTGTCGTCGTAGATAGCAGAAATGGTAATGAAGCCCCAAAACAGCTCACCCCCCTTTCTTATACGCCAGCCTTCATGCTGAGCCCTGCCTTTTAATTTTGCTTCTTCTATAAGGAGTTCGGGTAATCTGTTTCTTTTGCTCTCTTCATTATAAAACACACTGATATTATGACCTATAATTTCTTCGGCCGTGTATCCTTTAATCTTCTCCGCTTCTTTATTCCAATTCTCAATATTTCCGTGCCTGTCTAAAAAGAGAATAGCATAATCATCTATTACTTCAAGCATTCTAAGTAAGCTGTCTGATCTCAAGTACTTGCGTTTAATATATCTGGTGGAATCCAGACTTAAGTATTTTCAAAATTCAGGCCAAATAAAGCCCTGCAAATGGAGATACAACAAGGTGCATTAATGTTGCAACATCAATTTTCACGATACAATATTTTCCCAAATCGGGGAATTATATCGCAAGCAGATTTTTGGCGAAAGGTTAACGCACTTGCCCCTCACCCCTAACTACCCACTTTTCGGTAACAAGTTTTTCAAGTGCAAACGGACCACGTGCGTGGAGTTTTTGTGTGGAGATACCTATTTCGGCTCCTAAGCCAAACACCTGCCCATCGGTAAATCTGGTGGAGGCATTCAGATAGACAACCGCAGCATCAACTTCATTTAAGAATCTTTCACTTTTAGCAGGATCTTCAGAGATGATAGCTTCGGAATGTTTTGAAGAAAACTGAGCAATATGTTCCAGCGCCTCATCAAGTCCTTCGACAATCTTTACGGAGCATTTAAAATCAAGAAATTCTCTACCAAAATCCTCAGTACTTGCCTGGTTTACCATTGGATAATTCAAGCTACTCAGAATAGAGAAAGAATGCTCATCAGCAAATAGTTCTACCTGATGTTGCGAAAGCAATGGAGCCAGGATATGGAGGAATGGCTCAGCAATAGCGCTGTCGACCACCACCGTATCCAGTGCATTACAAACTGAAGGTCTGGATACCTTGGCGTTTACTACAATGGCCGCGGCTTCGGTTAGGTTTGCCGTCTTTTCTATATACGTATGGCAAACTCCTGCTCCGGTTTCGATAACCGGAACCAGCGAATTTTTGCGTACATATTCTATCAATTGATTTGAGCCACGTGGGATGATCACATCGATATATTTTTCGGCTTGAAGAATATCTAAAATATACTTTCTATCTGCCGGAAGTTGCTGTACTACATTTTTATCAAGGCCTTGTTCTACTAAAACACGTTGAATTAAGGATACGATAAACAGATTGGTATGATAAGCATCCTGACCACCACGCAATAGGCAAACATTCCCTGATCTGATGCACAAAGCAGCAACGTCGATCGTAACATTTGGTCGGGATTCATAGATGACACCTACTACCCCCAGAGGTACTGTTTTCTTTTGAATAAACAAGCCATTGGCGAGGGTGTATTCAGAAAGCACCTTATTGGTTGGATCCGGAAGCAGCGCTACATCATTAAGACTGGATGCAAGATCAAGTATGCGGGATTCATTTAACAACAGGCGATCTCTTTTGGGATCTGATGCGGGCATTTTTTCTAAATCTTTTAGATTTTCTGTAATAATCTGTTCAGACTGAGCCTTAATCAGTACAGCAAGGCTATTGATGAGGTTTTGTTTGCCCTCATCGCTTAGCGAAGAAATAGACTGCTGTGCTTTCTTTGCATTAATTAACTGTTGTTGAATGTTTTCCATTATTTATAGTATTACAATATCACTGGCGTTTGCAATTTCCAGGTTATGTTGTTTTGAATCTTTAACAATTGCTTCCGAAGAAGTTTTGGCCCGGGCAACGGCAACTATATTCAGCTGATCATCTGTGATCTCGAAGATCTCGCCATCACTGAATTTTTCGATCACCTGAAGCACACCTACGGCAAGCAGGCTTTTACGCTTTCTTATGGCTTCACAGGCACCACTATCTACCATTATGCGTCCGGTAACCAGACTACCGCTGGCCAGCCATTTATTTCTGGCAGATATGCTACAGTTTTTTGGCGCACATACTGTACCCGTTTGCTCATGAACAGCCTTAACAATACCTTCCGGTGTGCGAACACCAAAGATAACCACTTTAATACCCATAACAGAGGCCAGATGGGCAAAAGTAAGCTTAGATATCATCCCACCCAGACCAAGATCTGATTTGTTCTTATCGGCCAGTGAGAATATATCGTTGTTGATGCTTTCAATCCTGTCAATCACCTTACCTTCCCTATCCAGTACTCCGGGAACGGAAGTACCCAATAAAATCACAGAAGCACCAAAACCAACACCAAGTAGCGTCGCTAACTCATCATTATCAGAGAACTTCAATTCCAGACTACTAACTACATCATTTTCGTTAGCAATAGGAATAACATCGTTCTTCCATAACTCTTCATAGGTCTCCTTTAATTGCAAAAACTGCTTTCTGTTAGAGAAATGTTGTCTTTCGCAAAGACTTTGAGCGATAGATATGCCGTAGGGGTTGAAATGTTTAGAGTAGGTATTTAACAATAGCGGGTTGCCAATGGAGGCAGCAGCTTTACGCTCAGAAATTTTTCCTTTATAGTTTTTAATGTACTGTTTTCCGGCGGCTACTGCGCCTGATGATACAAGGATCAGATGGTAATCTTTTGCAATTTTAGCTACCTGACTGGCAACATCAGCAATTACCTCCTCGTCAAGTTCACCTTTCGCTGTGGTTATGGAGGCAGTACCTAATTTCAAAACAAGTATTGGCTTGTTCATTTGTGGTTCGGGTTGAAAATGAGTAATGAAGCCCGAAAATAACTAAAAATCCTCCTATCTATGAAATAAACAGGAGGATAATTGATAGATTTTATAGAAATATTTTTTAAACCAGCGATGCTTCTAATGTAATGTCGATACTGGCATAGGCTTTACTTACCGGACAGGTTGCTTTTGCTCCTGCTGCAATTTCCTGAAACTGAGTTTCACTGATATCAGGAATACTTGCTTTTAACACCAATTTTGAACTGGTAATTACACCGTTATCTATGGTAACTGTACCTGTTGTCTCTAGGGTACCTGGTGTAAATCCGGCTTCAGTTAAATCTAAACTTAACTTCATGGTAAAGCAGCCTGCATGCGCTGCCGCCATCAATTCTTCAGGATTTGTACCAATACCATCGGCAAATCTGCTATTAAAAGAATACTGAGTCTGGTCGAGCACTTTACTGGCAGTAGTAATATGACCGGAACCTTCTTTGATTGTGCCATTCCAAACGGCAGTTGCATTACGTTTCATATTGTATAATTTGGGGTTATAGATTTACTCAAATATAATTCTTTACTTACTTTGTTCCCGCTTTCTATTCAGTTTAATTTTAATCTTTCCATCCTCACCATCAGTGGCTAGCAAATGTAATACTATCCCTTTCATACGGCGGGATTTTTTCTCATCAACATCAGTTATTTCAGCATCCTTTTTAGGATTTCTTAAAGGAACATCTACCAATATGTTTGTCCCTGTGGACAAGGAGTAAACGCCTGCAACATCCATATTTAACAAGCTTGAATTAATTTGCATAGGGCTAATGGTAATCTTATGACCTTTAATATTGAATTTACCATTCAGGTTATCAAAAGTAATGTTGTTGAGGTCGCGGAAAGGAAAAGCAAATTTCCCCACATTGATAATCGGATCGAAATTAAGCAAGGCTCCTTTTTTAAGGTCAAACACCAGGTCGCCCTGGATCGAATTTGCAACAAGATTTCCCTGATCTGTTATGCCTCCGGAAAGGTTTGTTTTTGAGAACAGATAACCCTTTAAGTTTTTTGATGTGAGGCTTGTCAACCCAAAATTATTAAATGAATAGAAGAAATCACGTACATCAATGTTACTCAAAATAGTATTCATAGTAAACCTGTTCAAATTACCTTTCTGACTAAGGTGTCCGTTGATTTTAAGCGAGCCACCAGCGTGTTTTACACTTCCGTTCTTTAAGGATATACCAGATTCCGAAAGAAGCAATTCAGCATTGGCGTGGGTAGCTAAGAACTTATTGTAATAGAGTTTATCAACTGTAACATGCATATTCACGTTACTTTTATCAAACACTTCATTCAAGTCGTCGGAGAAGGTGCTTTTCTTTTTATTTTTCCCTTTAGCCCCCGACCTTCTACCGCCAAGAAAACCTAGGAATTCGCCCAGATGCACTTGTGGACTCCTAATTTTCCAGGTCAATAAAATCTTTTCAGGTGCAGTATAATAGAGATTCAGAAAGTTACGAACTACCCCATCCATAAAAACAACACTTTTACCACTTTGCAGACGTATGTTTTTTATAAACAGGTCGTTATTTGTAAAATTCAGTAGAACAGAGGTGTTCTTAAAATTAAGCTTCCTTGGAATATAGCTTATGTCGGCACCATTAACAGTAACCGATCCCGAGACCAAAGGCTTGTTCAATTTAAAATCTACAATGTCTGCTTTATAAGCCAGGTTCACATTTGCAGTCCCCCTGCTAAAGCTTAAAGTTTCGTTGCCAATTACAGGATTTAACTTAGCGATTTCGAACTGTGATTTAAAGATACCGGTAGCAATTGGTTTTACCAGATTATTGATGAAAGCAGTATCTATAGAAAAAGGCATTTCTTTATAACGACCTTCAAAACCATAGAGCTTAATTACCGAATTCTCATCGCTAAAGCCTTGCCCTTTGATGTGATTATTAGTAAATGTCCCTTTAAAATTACAATCATCAATCACACCTCCCGGTACCGTGAGCACATTGTCCTTAATCAAAGCTTCAACGTTGATCTCTGGATCACCACCGGGGCCCATATTTCCTTTAAGCGTACATTTGGCATAGATTGGCTTATCAAGGTTAAACATATTGAGTTTTTCCGTAATATTAGCAGCCAGGTTTGCAGAGGCACTTCTCCAAAGAATATTTGGTGCTTCAATATTAATGGTAAAATCAGTAATCTCTTTTGAGGTATCAAATCTGCCTCCTATAATAAAAGTATCTTCTCCAATAAGTAACTTATTAGGAGCTACATCAACAATACCATTACTTTCATTATAACTCACCTTAAACGATCCTTCCAATGATCTGTCTTTTATAAAACTTCCTTTGAGGGTATTGAATGCTAGACTTTTCGCGAGGGCTTTTAATTTAATATCGGCATCCCATCCGCCTCCAAAAGGATAATCGATTTTCCCTTTTAAATCATCTATGACGAAGTGAAAAAGCTTGTTCCCTCTTTTATTATCTACTACAAAATCTACATGATTCAAAACGAATTTATTGATTTCTGCCGGGGATGATCCATCGGCTGTAGTCTTCTCTTTAGGGCCTTTCTTTTTAAAAACCGTGGTATTGCTATATCCATTGGTATCCGTAAAAAGGTAAATACTAGAATTACTAGTGCTTATTTTACTGATCTGTACATTACCTTTTAACAAGCCAAATAAGTTTACCGAGATATCAAGTGCCTTAGCATTAAGCAAATCATGCTTATGCGTATGCCATAAACTGTCTCTCAGCATCACATCCTTGAGGGTTAACGATACCCCGGGGAAACCCTTAAGGAAAGTCGGATCCATACTTCCTATACTCATCGTACCGTTTAGGTTTTTATTGAGTTGTTTGGTTATGCTGGTCAGCAGACTTTTTTTATTGGCATTTACATACAGGGCTACGGCAACATAAAGGAGCAGGATCAATACAATAAGTACTGCGAATATTTTGAGGATAATTTTAGACCAGCGAGGCATATTCAATGATTAAATTTAGCTTAATAATTGATCAGATATTTCTAAATATACAAATAAAAAAGGCTACCCTGTTGAGGATAGCCTTTGAATATAATTAGATTTTAATATCTACAAGCCCAATGCATGCGTAGTTTGCGTTCGAATATTATCTGTAAGCTGCAAATTACCGTTTAAAGATTCACCATATGACGGGATCATCTGTTTAAGCTTCTGCTGCCATTGAGGTGTTTTAATTTTATCGCTAAAGCAACTCTCCATCAAGGTAATCATAATTGAAACCGCTGTTGAAGCACCTGGTGAAGCACCTAAAAGAGCAGCAATAGAACCATCTGCAGCAGTTACTACTTCTGTACCGAACTCAAGAATACCGCCATGCTTTTCGTCTTTTTTAATTACCTGCACACGCTGTCCTGCAGTTTCAAGTTCCCAATCTTCCATTTTTGCTCCCGGGAAATATTCCCTTAAAGCAGCCATGCGATCTTCAGGTGATTGACGAACCTGACCAATCAGATATTTTGTTAAAGGGATATTATCTAATCCTGCCGAGATCATCGGACGGATATTATTTGCTTTGATCGATAAAGGTAGATCCAACAATGAACCATGTTTTAAAAAACGGGTTGAGAATCCGGCATACGGACCGAAAAGCAATGCTTTCTTGCCGTCGATCATCCTGGTATCAAGATGCGGTACCGACATTGGAGGTGCTCCTACTGAAGCTTTCCCGTACACTTTTGCATTGTGTTGCTCAATAATATCTGGGTTAACACATTTAAGCCATTGTCCGCTAACAGGGAAACCACCAAAGCCATTTCCTTCGGGGATACCTGCTTTTTCAAGCAAAGGTAATGATCCACCACCGGCACCAATAAATACAAATTTTGCTTTTACTGTTCTCTTTTGTCCGGTTGTTTCATCCTTAACTTTTACCTCCCACAAATTATTCTTTTGTTTCAACTTTTTCACGTCATGGTGAAAATGAAGTTTAACATCAGGTTTGGTTTGTAATTTACTGAACATCATTCTGGTTAGTGCACCGAAATTAACATCAGTACCCAATTCCATTCTTGTTGCAGCAACCTTTTCAGTTGCACTACGGTCTTTCATTACTAAAGGCATCCACTCTGCAAGCTGTTTAAAATTTTCAGAATAAATCATCCCTTTAAACAAGTCGCTTTCCTGCAATTTCTCATAGCGTTTACGCAAAAAATCTACATTCTCCTCTCCCCACACAAAGCTCATATGAGGAATGCTTTTGATGAATGTTTCAGGACTATTTACCAGCTTGCTTTTAACAAGGAAGGACCAGAATTGCTTAGATACTTCGAATGATTCAGCAATTGAAATCGCTTTTTTAGTTTCAACAGATCCATCTTCCTGTTGAGGTGTATAATTTAATTCGCAAAAAGCCGAATGCCCTGTACCGGCATTGTTCCATGCATCAGAACTTTCGGCAGCAGCTACATCAAGTCTTTCAAAAATTTCGATAGTGATATCCGGCTGGAGTTCCTTAAGTAGCATACCTAGGGTAGCGCTCATAATACCAGCTCCAATTAACACAACATCCACAGTTTTGTCTGGATTACTATTTTTTCGAGTCATTTCATTGAAATTTTCCGCAAAAGTACAACACAAAATTAAATTTTACATGCAATCTCAAAATATAATCTACATTTTTTACACTTTTATTGAAATCAACTCGCTCGTTTTGAAATACGTACTACTTTTTCCCTGATTTTATTACATAAAAATGATTTTTAAATTTTATTACAAAATCTTCAATATATGTAGCTAACTACGTATACTTGTACATAACCCCAGTATAAAATGAGCATTACCGTCACCATCGAACCCTTAAATAATTCGTATTGTGAGCAAATCATCAACCTGATTTTACCAATACAGCAGATTGAATTTAATGTCCCTGTAACTTTAGCAGATCAACCTGATCTATTGGACATTGAGGCAAACTATCTCCAGGGCGGCGGTGCCTTTCTTGGCGCAAAGTATGGAGATGAACTGGTAGGTACGATTGCGCTGATCAATACCGGTCATCAGGCCTGCGCGCTACGCAAAATGTTTGTGAAAAAGGAGTTCAGAGGGAAAGAACACGGCATAGCGCAACTATTATTAGATAACCTGATTCAGTTCTGCTCGGCAAATGACATTACCGATATTTATCTGGGCACTGTAAGTATGCTTAAAGCAGCTCACCGCTTTTATGAAAAGAATGGCTTTAGTAAAATCAGCGCTGATGCACTCCCTCCCTATTTCCCCAGAATGAAGGCCGATGATGTATTTTATCATTTTCACATATGAACGTTATAAATGAATCGGGTATTTTGGGTATATCTACCCGGCTCCAGCGACTTAGTGAGCAGTTAAGAAGAGATGGCTTCCAGATTTATAAAGCAAATGGTATCGACTTTGAACCTAAATGGTTTCCGGTGATTTATACCCTGCACTTCAAACCTGTGTTGAGTGTTGTTGAACTTGCTGCTGAAATTGGCTATACCCACCCATCTACCATTAGCCTGTTGAAAGAACTTGAAAAAGAGAAGCTTATCCGTTCGAAAAAAGACAAGCAGGATGAGCGTAAGCGGCTGATATTGCTCACGGAAAAGGGGAAAAAGCTATTGCAGCAAATGCAACCGGTATGGCAAACTATGGTTGATGCTTTAACGGAATTAACAAATACCAGCAACAACATCATGAAGGCCATAGAAGAAGTGGAAGCACAGCTGAATGACAAAAGCTTTATGGACAGGACTAAAAAATAAAGATTCATTAGATTAATTACAAATAATCTAAATTTGCTGCCGAACAAACCACAAACGAGTCTTGTCTGAAAGCAAATCTATACTATTCAGAGATCCATTACTATATTATCAAGGTAATCCGTTTTTAAAACCGGAACTGATCAATACCTTCCAATTGAGCCACACCTTTAAAGGCAAGTATACCACAGCAGTAAGCTATAATCAAACTACTGATGTAATCACCTGGATAAGTGGTCAGATTGATGCGATAAATACAACTTTCGAGATGCCGAAAAATCTGAGTAAACTCATCAATTACGGTGTTAGCTTTACAGCCTCAACTGCTATTTTCGACTGGTGGACAGGTTCTCACTTTGCCAATGTACTCCGTAATGAATACAAAGGAAGTGTAGAAAATGGGAACCTGGACAACAAGGTAACCAGTTATAGCTTTAATTCACAGAACTCTTTTAAAGCGGGTAGCTATAGTTTTGAGCTAAGTGGCTATTATTATTCTGGTTCAGTTTATTGGATATCAAGCTATAAAGCAAATTACGCGGTGTCAACCGGTGCACTAAAAACGATATGGAATGATAAAGTCAGTATAAAGCTGATGGTGAATGATATTTTTCAAAGCAACAGATACAAAGAGCAAACACTGTTTCAGAACATTGATATGCAAACGGACAAAAGGCCCGACAGTCGCCGGATTATGTTATCCTTCTCCTACAGATTTGGGAATCAAAACCTGAGCAAAAAAGAGCGCAAAAGCGCAAGTGAAGATATTCAAAACAGAGTTAAAGGGGGAAGTTAATCTCCCTTTAAAACTTCTTTCAAAAACAACATAAAATGTTGCCAGGAGCGTTTATCAGCCTTTTCATTATATGCAGCACCCTTACTATCATTACCCGCTTCAGGTTCAGTAAAAGCATGTACTGAATTTGCATAATAAATCATTTGCCAATCTGCTTTAGCGTCTCTCATTTCCTGCTGAAAGCTTGCTACCTGAGTAGGTGGTACAAAAGGATCATCTGCTCCATGGCAAACCAGTATTTCCGGTTTTATTGGAACAATTGCTTTCGAGGTATCCCTGTCAAGTCCGCCATGAAAGGAAACAACTCCCCTAATGGGAAAGTTAGCTCTGGCAGCTTCAAGCACTCCCGTCCCACCAAAGCAGTAACCAATCGCAACAATTTTTGATGGTGTGGCTCCTGTTTTGACAAGCTGCTCCAGGGCAAGGCTAATACGCTTACGGTATTCATCTATATGACTTTTGTAATATCCAGCCATCTTTCCGGCACTATTTACATCTGTAGGATAGTTCTCTTCACCATATATATCGGCAATAAATACATGATAGCCTAACTTTGATAATTCCAACGCTACGTTTTTTGAATGCTGGTCAATTCCTTTCCAGGCTGGCAGAATCAGTATTCCACCCTTACTTTTAGATTGACCTGATGGGCCAATAGCCAAACCATTCAACTTCTGCGCTCCATCAGTATAGCTTCTGGCTTTTAACTGTGCGTTGCTTTGCATAGTAATGAATAACAGTACAGTGAGACAAATTAAAGGTTTCATAACAAATTTTAAAGGAACAACATATTAAATATGGAAATGTTTAGCCCCAAAAAACTTATCTACCTGACGCAGAATATCATCCATAAAAACACCAAAATATTTTCAAAAACAATTTGGTATAAACCAATAAAGTTCTAATTTTGCAGCCTCATTGCTAACAAGGAATAATTAACTTATCCGATAGCAAATTTGAAATATTAAAAGCCTCCTTAGCTCAGCTGGTAGAGCAACTGACTTGTAATCAGTAGGTCATTGGTTCGATTCCGATAGGAGGCTCTTTAAATTTCTTCAACATTGTAAAAACCCTACATTTTCATATTCGATTTTCTGTTATAATTTTACGTAGATTTATTTCTATGAAAGAAATCGAACAAAGGTTCCCTTTTATATTAGCGGTTTTAAAAGGTATCGGACAAATCATGCTTCAGGAAAATGCAATAACTGGCATCCTTTTTTTAGCCGGAATCTTTTACGGTTCTATATTTATGGGCCTTGGCGCCATTCTAGCAGGAGTATGCGGCACAATGACAGCAAAAGCCCTTCAGTACAATAGAGAAGAAATACAACAGGGCTTATATGGTTTTAGTGCAGCACTGGTTGGCGTAGCGCTTCCTTTTTACTTTGAACCTGTAGTAATCACCTGGGTGGCCGTGGTAGTTGGCTCCATGCTGGCAACCATCATACAGCACTTTTTTATCGTTAAAAAAATACCCGTTTTCACCTTGCCTTTTGTATTGGTTACCTGGATACTGTTGTATATATTTTATGAGGTATATCCGGTACCAACCTCTGCCTTACTCAATATAAAAACAAACATAACTTATGATTTCAGCGCTGCGACAAAAGGCTTTGGCCAGGTTATATTCCAGGGCAGTCTATTTGCAGGTATCGCATTTTTTATTGGTGTATTTATTAATGCACCGATTTCGGCTTTGTATGCGCTCGCTGCATCCATATTTGGTGGGATGATTGCTATGCAGTTCGCTATTCCTGCAGAGACCATAGAAATGGGCTTGTTTGGCTATAATGCGGTGTTATGTGCTATTTTTTTTGCAGGAGATAGAGTCAGAGACGGAATCTGGGTAGGTATTTCTGTAGCTTTAACTTTAGCTATAGGCTTATTGATGTCGGCAAAGGGACTTACCCAACTCACTTTTCCATTTGTAGCTGCAACCTGCATTACACTCTTATTGAAAAATAAACTCAGCGCCTCTGCCCCATCAAATTAAAAACCCCAAAAAATTGTAATCATCCTCAATACTACTTTTTACTTACGGCATTGTCTTTAGGGGTTACTTTCAATTTGGTTACCAAAGCAACAACCTGAGCAATTATTGCTTATGATCGGTGGACATGGTTTCCGCGAACTTAAGAAGTTCTGCATTCTTAGATTTCAATTTGGCCAAAATATCCACCTGATTTGCTGTAATCGTAACAGACGCCACCTCCGGATCTGTAAGTTTAGGATTCTACACCTTTGATGCTGAAGCAGATCTTATCCTACATCAATACCGCGATTATTAAACCAGAGTATCTTTGTGTACAATAAATGAAACGACTACTTATATAGAAATTTGTTTTGAATCAAACAAAAGAGGTTGTTTTAATATTGCTTAAAAAAAGAGAAATAAAATGAAAAAGCTAATTGAAAAAATCGTGACAAATTCTGGCAAGCCACACATGGTTGGTGACGGATTCAGGGTGTTTAACTACATTCCAGGTGCAGGTATTCCTCAGGAGAGAATAAGTCCGTTTTTACTATTGGACTTTAATCCTGAATATGATTTCGGTCCTTCAGATCATCTTAGAGGCGTGGGCGTTCACCCGCACAAAGGATTTGAAACCGTAACTATTGCTTACAAAGGTTCGGTAGCACATCATGATAGCACTGGCAGTCAAGGAATTATCAATTCCGGCGATGTACAATGGATGACAGCAGGTAATGGTATCTTACACAAAGAATACCATGAGGAAGCATTTTCTAAAAAAGGCGGACCTTTCGAGATGGTGCAATTATGGGTAAATCTTCCTAAAAAAGATAAATCAGTTACTCCACATTATCAGGAGCTAACAGCTGCAGGTATGGGTAAAGTAGAACTGCCAGACAATGCAGGGGTAGTGAATGTGATCGCCGGTAACTTTAATGGCGTAGCAGGTCCAGCTGCAACCTATAGCCCTGTTAATTTGTTTGATATCAAATTGAATGAAGGCGCTGAAGTAACAACGTCTATCCAATTCGGACACAATACTGCTTTATTAGTGGTGAATGGTAGTGTAGAAGTAAATGGTGAAATGGCAATTGAACATAGTTTTATCTTATTTAAAAATGAGGGTGAAGAAATTCATATCAAAGCCAATCAGAAAAGCGTTGTCTTATTGCTGAGCGGTGAGCCAATTAATGAACCAATCGTAAGCTATGGTCCTTTCGTAATGAACACAGAAGAAGAAATCCATCAAGCTATCGCGGATTTTAACATGGGTAAATTTGGTGTGCTAGCCGATTAATAGCCTCATCAATAATTCAATTAAAACAGAACTCCGTCCGGAATCCATATTTTCCGGACGGAGTTCTGTTTTAAATTATTCTTTTATAATCTTTGTTTCTACTCTGAAATCAGGGTCACGGACTAGTTTAACCTCAATCAGATACTATCCAGGCGCCAACAAATCAGTTTCGTTCTGATCATGTGGATGAATGATACCGAACTTATTTGATCCATCATACTGTACTTCAGCATCAATTTTGGCATATGCCTTATCAAAAGGTAGGCACCCACTTTCCTCTCCCACAACCAATTAATTTACATCAATTGAACGCTCAAAATTAATTGCTTTCAAAAAATATTCATCATGTGATACGACTATTAATGTCCCCTTATATTCATTCACGGAGATAGTCAAGATCTCAACACTCTGTATATCCAGATTATTTGTCGGTTCATCCAATATCATGATGTCTGGCGCTTGATTACTAATCGTTAAAGCACAAAGAATCAACCTCATCTTTTCACCCCCGCTAAGTGCGCTGCAGGGCTTATCCCAATATGCTTTACTAAACAGGAATCGGTTTAAACGAATCTTGATTTCATGTTCTTGCAATTCCCCGCTATTATACTCTTGTGCCTGTTCGTAAACACTGAGGTCTTTGTTAATTAATGAGTAATCTTGATCAATGTAAATTGCCCTTACATCAGCCCTATCCATGTTTCCGAGCCTGGGTTGAACTGCGCCTAAAATCATTTTAATCAAAGTTGATTTACCAGAACCATTGAGCCCTTTTATAGCAATACGCTCGCCGCTTGTAATCTGGAAACTCAAAGGCTCTTTCCAGAGCAAAGTTTCACCATAACCAAAGTTAATATTCGCTCCTGTAACCAATATCTTTCCTATATGCAAAGCAGAATTGTCAAAATCCATTTTCATCTTATCCAGATCAGACAAGTTAGCACGTAATTGAGTCAACTCTTGTGAAATAGTCCCAACTTTCTCAGTATGAACGCCCTTTAAACGGGAAGTGCTTTTCTCCGCGTTATTTCTTAGCGTGTTCATAGAAATTGTGGGTAGACCAGCCTTTTCTTGCTTTTTCTTTCCCCTGGCATCAAGCTTTTGTTGCCGTTCCAGGGATTCTCTTTCTATTTCTCTGGCTTTGCGCAAGGCCTTTTCTTTGCTCTTCACATCATGACTTAAGGCATCACTTTCAATCCTTTTTTGCGCGGCATAGAAATCATAATTTCCACCATAAGCAGTAATTCCATTTTTGCTGAGCTCGTAAACCATATTAACCTGATTTAATAAGGTTCTGTCATGACTTACCACCAGCACGCTACTTTTAGTATACCTGATATAATCATACAGGAGGCTTCTACCAATGGTATCTAAATGATTACTAGGCTCATCCAACAAAACTAATTCAGGACGATGAATAAGTATTCCTGCCAAAAAAACTCTTGTCTTCTGGCCACCACTTAGCCTACCCATCTTTTGAGTTAAGTCTAAATCACCAAGTCCCCAGCCCTCCAAAGCTTCCCGACAACGCTCTTCAATTGTCCAGTCATCATCAAGAAGGCTCATGTTTTCATCTGTAACATGACCATCCAGAATGTCCTTTAATGCCTTTATTTTATCTTCAATTTTAAGTGCTTGGGTAACACTATGGTCATTAAACTGCCCAAAAACCTGCGGCACATAATAAGGTTGTGAATCGGAGCTTACAACCCCGTTTGAAGCCACTAAATACCCGGCTAAAATTTTAAGAAGCGTGGATTTTCCAACACCATTGTTGCCAATTAAGGCTGCTTTATCATTTTTATTTATCTTAAGATCTATATCAGAAAACAATAAATCTCTATCTGAATGAATATAAGAAACACTTTGTAGTATCATATTTATTTCTTTAAAAATTAAAAACTATCGAAACATACTGATCCGAACCTGTTATTTTCTAAAAAAAAATGATATCCTACATTAATGTGCCTGCTTTTGATTATTAAAACAAAAATAGAAAAAACTATGTTGTAAACAAAAAATACCTGGTACTTATCCAGAGTTGTATTCAGGAGAATTGAACCAAGCTACAATTTTTACTGATATTCAAAAAAACCGCTAGCGATTTTAAACTAGGAGCTTTGATTTCCAGAAAATTCTGTATATAGAAAAAATCCTAGAGACTCAGAGGTAATTCACGGCATCCAGGAAAATTTTTACCCCAGTAATTTCCAGAAGAATCAAGACCTGTAAAAAATCCCTATAACATCAAAATGTTATAAACAAGAAAAGCCGATAGTCTATTGACTACCGGCTTTCTTTAAGATTTGGCACCGACCTACTCTCCCACGTGTTACCGCAGTACCATCGGCTCTGGTGGGCTTAACTTCTCTGTTCGGAATGGGAAGAGGTGGACACCACCGATATAGGCACCTAAATATTTTTAATCATTTAGTATATATCTTTTCGCTTTTATTGCGCAGCTCTCGCCTTGCATGCTGTTACACTAAACAAATGACATATTATTGAAAGAAGTTAAGTTAGGAAGAACAAACAACAGTTTACTGCTCTTGAAAGCTTCGGATGATTAGTATTACTCGACTTTGATGTCACCACCTTTACATCTGTAACCTATCAACGTAGTAGTCTGCTACGGTCCTATATGGAATTCTCATCTCGTGGCTAGTTTCGCACTTAGATGCTTTCAGCGCTTATCTATTCCCAGCGTAGCTACTCTGCAATGCCCCTGGCGGAACAACAGATTCACTAGAGGCTAGTCCAACCCGGTCCTCTCGTACTAAGGTCAGCCCCACTCAAAATTCCTACG
>NZ_FWYB01000014.1 GCF_900176505.1 Pedobacter nyackensis
AGCCGAAAGGATAAATGGGATTCTCAAAACAGAATTTAAGCTTAATCGTATTTTTCAATCCAGGAGTCAAGCGATGCATGAGGTTGCTAAAAGCATTGACTCTTATAATCATCTTCGTCCACATATGAGTTGCGATTATCTCACACCAGTAATTGCTCATACTACTGAACAACCGTTAATTAAGCGGTGGAAAAACTGTAGAAAAAAGTATAATAGAACTAAAGAAAAACAATTAATTTTATAATTATTAACCCCTCTCAAAACTGTAAAGTAAAACCCGTATCAGACCTAGTGTATAGCTCTTTTAGGAATCGACAAACTGTCAATACAAAATTTTCCCGATTTCGCATTACAAAATCATTTTTAAAACCTATTCAGTCGACGCACTGTTTAACCTATATGTAACCAATGCAATGAATAAAACTCATGATAACTTCATCACCGATAAAAAACAAACTATATACAGATGAAAAAGCCGAAAACAAAGACTGAGCAAGCAGAAAGAGCAGATCAAGAAGAACCAAAAGGAGCAGAACCCGAAAACCAAACCTCAGCTAAAGACGCAAAAAAAGCAAACGTTAACCTCAACAAAAAACGCATTCACCCTGATGGGCTAGATAAATGGAACGACCGTTTAGACCGTAACCTTGAAAGTGAAAGAGAGGGCAATTCAACTGCAGATGAAAATGCAAGAAAATACAATGAAGAATTTGGCAGTGGTGATCAGTCTGATGAAGATTAAGTTATAGACATTTAATCTACATCAGCAAATTCCCATGCACTCTGATAAGCATCAATCTGTTCCGCATAAGTAATAAAATCAGCATAAAAAGGCAACCTTGATAGTGTTGCACTATCTCCAATTACAACTAACTTTTTTCTTGCCCGGGTCATAGCCACATTCATCCTACGGATGTCGGATAAAAAGCCTATCACCCCCTCATCATTACTCCTGGTCATTCCAATATAAACGATATCACGCTCCTGCCCCTGAAAACTATCGATAGTATTTACCGAGATTTTAGCTGCGTATTCCTGCAATACAGGGTGATTAAGCAGTAAATCCTTCAATACATGAATCTGCTGTTTATAAGGAGAAATAACTGCTACCGATGGAAAATCCTCAATCGTATATCGGGTACTCAAACTTGCAATCAGCTGCGATAAATGCTTCAACAGAAATACAGCTTCTTCCGGGTTATAAGTACTGGTGCCTTCAGTTTTCTCTTCAAAACCGCAACCTGCAGTATCAACAAAAGCCAAAGGCGAATCCCCGGCAAATAGCAAATGACTGGCTACAGAATCGTGTGCTTTCAGTTTCCCTTCATAAAACACCTCCGAAGAATAATTCATAATCTTCTCATTCATCCGGTATTGTTCCTCCAACAGAACAACTGCTTCGGGATGCAAGGCTACA
This sequence comes from Pedobacter nyackensis, assembly GCF_900176505.1. Classification (GTDB taxonomy): domain Bacteria; phylum Bacteroidota; class Bacteroidia; order Sphingobacteriales; family Sphingobacteriaceae; genus Pedobacter; species Pedobacter nyackensis. Next base: position 1,418 of record NZ_FWYB01000014.1, read on the forward strand.
CATTTCTCTAGCAATGTAGTACTTAAACCGGCTTTAGCAGCCTCATTGGATTTAATAGTAGGCGATAATTGACAGTGATCTCCAGCCAGGATCACTTTTTTAGATTTCAAAATTGGTATCCAGCAAGCAGGTTCTAATGCTTGTCCGGCCTCGTCAATTACAACCGTATCAAATTTACGGTCTCTAACTGTATAATGACTGGCACCAACCAAAGTTGCAGTAATCACCTGAGCCTTTTCAATCAGGTCATCCATGATGTATTGCTCAGTATTAGCAACAGCTTTCATGATCTTATGTGCCTCATCAAAAAGTGCTTTGCGTTGCTCCTTCTCCGCTCTGCCGAAATTCCTTTTATACTTATGGGCCATATGCTTATACTCCGCTGCCTGCTTTTTTAAGTCTTTAACCTCTTTTATGGCGCCATGACTAGCCATTTTGCTATCTAAAGTTAAAGAAAACAGTTTTTCCGAAACCCTTGCAGGATTTCCAATACGCAGTACATTCAAGCCCTCGTCAGACAACTTTTCAGCCAGCAAATCAACCGCGGTATTGCTTGGCGCCACCACTAAAATTTGTCTACCCGTATCTTTTATTAACGCCTTAATTGCCTGCACAAGCGTAGTTGTTTTACCTGTACCCGGCGGGCCGTGTACAATGGCCAGCTGCTCTGCAGCAACAATACGGTTTACAGCAAGTTGCTGTACTTTATTCAACTTAGCAATAGGATAATGAAAAATATCAGTGGCAAAAGAAGGTGTATCTGCTCCCGTTAACACTTTTATCAGTTGATGATCATCACCCTGTTCATTCCGTAAGGAAGCACGTTTAACAGCCCCTTGCATTTCATCATAAGTATGATCATCAAAGAGGACATCGATACCCAATTTACCATCTCTGGCCCAATCAGGTAATTCATCCGTACGCAAAGTAATTTTTAAGCGACTTCCACCCTGATAGGCGATCACTCCCTCAACCCGGTCATTTTTAGGATCATGATTAGAGAACAATACTGCTGGCATTCCAAACCGCAATTGATGATTCAGGTCCTGATGCGTAGTACGTTCCACCTCAACAGTAAGATAGTCTCCCCTGCTCATTTCTGAGCCCCTGATGGCAATAGGATACCATGTTAAACCATTTGCTCTGCGTTCTGCAACAGAAAGTGTTTCTTTTTGCTTTAGGTAAGCTCGTAAATCTTCTTCCCGCTCAGTTTTAAGCAGATCAAGCAGTTTTTTAAAATAAGGCATGCCTGCAAAGGTACACAACTATTCACTAAATAGGCAATCATTCGTCTGGTAGCGGGACCGATTTGCTGATCGCTTTATCCATCGGCATTGGCGCCTGCCAATTTCTTAATTGTGCACTCAATGCCTTCGACAATAAATCAACCTTTTCTGGATTTTCCTTTGCAACATCCCTATTTTCAGCTATATCATATTTTAAATTATACAATTCCTTAGTTCTGTCACGCATGTTGTATATGAGTTTCCAATCCCCCTGCCTAACAGCGCTTTTATAATTAATTCCAGGACCATCTGTCGGGATCCATTTATTGGGCATATGCCAATACAAGATTCGCTGATCATCTTTATAAGCAGCATTTTTTAATATGGGAATAAAACTTTTTCCATCAACCTGCTGTACTGTTTTATACTTTTTTACTCCTGCCATTTCAAGAATAGTTGGGAAAAAATCTTCAATGATTACGTACTGATTAGCTACACTTTCAGGTTTAACCACGCCAGGCCACTTTACAATCATAGGCTCACGTATTCCTCCCTCATACAAAGAACCTTTACCGGCTTTAAGGGGGAGGTTTTGTGTGTGAGCCTGTCCGCCACGTGCAGGAACCAGACTTAAGCCGCCGTTGTCACTCATAAAAATGATAATGGTATTTTTATCGACTTTTTTTAACCTTAGATAATCCATCAAATCTCCCAGGCTCTTATCCATTCCTTCAATCAAAGAAGCATATTTTGCTTCCCGAGTGTCAAGCCCCTTATCAAGGTACTTCTGATAAAAACGAATGTCGGCCTGTAAAGGTACATGAACAGCATAGTGAGCCATATTCAAGTAAAAGGGTTGCTTATTCCTTATAGGGGCATCAAGTGCTTTTATAGCCTCCAACGTCAAAGCTTCCGTTAAAAAAGTATCTGTCCCGTAATATTCTTCAAGGTCAGGGACAGCTTGCCAGCTGTTTTCCTTAGGCTTATTTCCGTAATAATCTTCTCCAAAGTAGCTCTGAGGGTGGCCTGCTGCATGCCCTGAAACATTCACCATAAAGCCGAAATTATAAGGATTGGCACCTGGAGTTCCTGCTGAACCCCAGTGTGCTTTTCCTACATGTACGGTAAAATAACCTGCCTTTTTAAGAAGCTCGGGAAACGGTGTCGCATACGCACTATTCGGAACTCCTGGCTGAGGACTCAAACCATTAAAATTCCAGTTGGCCTGGGCAAACTGCTGATCCTGACTATCCGTGTTATTATCCTTTTGGGGAGAGGTCCAATTTGTAATATGGTGATGAGTAGCATTCATACCACTCATTAAGCTTGCACGGGTTGGTGTGCAAACAGAAGTTGAATAAGCATTCGTAAATTTCATGCCCTCTTTTGCCAAACGTTCCATATTTGGCGTGTGGTAAAGTTGGTTCAAAGGAGTTTTCTGAGTCCAAAAAGGGACAGAAGTGTCTTGCCAGCCCATGTCGTCAACAAGAAACACAATAACGTTTGGTCTCTCCTGTGCACAAACTTTTAATTGAGTTGTTACTGTGAATACAGAAATCAACGCCATTATCCTTAAAAAAAAATTCATACTCCTTTTACAATTCTATTTACTTTCTAACATCTATTTCTATTGCTTCAATCAATTGGGCACTATGTGAAGGCTTACAAACATTCATCGGCCAAATATAAAATAGACTCATAATTTTTGCCAACTGCATCAGACATCGCCATTTCACAAGTTTTAGCAGTAGAATAATAACCGGAATACTCCCTGCTTTTCACTTCAGTGGCTTCCGGTGCTGTGGCTGCAGCAGTAAGTTCAGGAAAAAGGAATCCCCTGTCACCCGCCATTCCGCAGCAGCCCGTATTTAACGGAACATCAACATGATCTGCAAACTGTGCTGCAATCGCATATAATTTACTCTCCAGTCCCATTTTTTTCAATGTACAAACAGGATGTAAAACGATGCTATTCTTTTTTTGAACATTGTTCAATTTTGGCATCACATAGTCGTGAAGATAATCTATGCTGTCGATAATGCTCATCTGATCGAAATAGGCTTTATTTTCCTCGGTAAGTACTGCACGACAATGCTGCAAGGTATGCGTACATGAACTGACATCGAGTACCACAGGTAATTTACCCCCTTTGGTCCACCACCAAAGTTTTTTTACGGTTTCATTTGAAGTATAAACATAAGCATCATTATACCCCTTAGAAGAGAACAGTTGTCCACAGCATATACTATTGATATCATCAGGAATCAATACAGCAATCCCTGCTTTCGCAGAAACGCTCATAAATGTTTGTGGTACACTTTTCTTTGCATCCTTTGCGCCACCCATCATCCGGTTTATACAGGTAGGAAAATAAACTATTGATCCTTCCCTATTCCCTTCAATTCCCCCGCTGGTTGCCTGCAACTGATTACTCCATAAAGGTATAGCAGGTATGACCTTTTTCAATCCACCTGTAATGTTCCTCATGGTCGATTCACCAAAAATATTGTTTACAATGTCGCCGGCTTTTACAGCCAATCCCACCGTAAAGGCTGTAGCACCAAAGTTTTTCGCAACCGTTAAAGCCACATCATTAGCGAACCTGCTATGGTTTTCCCTGCGTAAACGCTTAACCAGATCACCGGTATTGATATCAACCGGACAAGCTGTAGCGCATAAGCCATCCACTGCGCAAGTGTCCAGACCATCATATTGGTATTCAGTAACTAGCTGATCAAAGTCCTGCCTATTGCCCTTTGCCTTTAATATGGCCAGCTCCCTTCGTATCACAATCCTTTGACGCGGTGTAGTGGTGATGTTCCTACTTGGGCATTTATGCTCGCAATAGCCACATTCAATACATTTATCTACCTCCTGCTCTACAGAAGGCAAAGGCTTTAAATTGGTGATGTGTGCATTTTTATTTTCATTGATGATTACCCCGGGGTTGAGCAGATTTTGCGGATCGATAACAGCCTTCAGATTTTTCATAATCTGATAAGCCTCGCCTCCCCATTCCGTTTCAATAAAAGGAGCCATGTTCCTGCCCGTTCCATGCTCAGCCTTTAAAGTACCATCATAAGTTTCAACGACCAGCTTCACCACATCCTGCATAAACAAGTCATAGCGCTCAATTTCGGCAGCCGTATGAAAGGCCTGCGTTACTACAAAGTGAATGTTACCATCCTTAGCATGACCAAAGATGATCGCTTCATGGTATTCGAATTTTTTAAACAATTGTTGAAGATCGAGTATCGCATCCCCAAGTTTTGCCACTGGGAAAGCAATATCCTCCAGGATCACAGTTGTACCACTGGCCCTCACAGCACCAACTGCGGGGAACATCCCCTTCCGGAGCTTCCAAAAGAATGCCTGTTCTTTTACATCTTCGGTAAACAAGGGCGCTTCAAGCATCGATAAGGAAGAAGCTGATGATAAAAACACATCCTTCTTTGCATTCAATTCTTCTAAAGTATTGGCTTGAAATTCAACCAGCAATGCCGCGGCTGTCTCAGGTAAAGTCTTTAACCTTTCGGGTACTCCCTTTAAGCTATCAATAGATCTTAACGAAGCCCTATCCATCAATTCAACTGCCTCAGCGCCAGCAACCGTTAAAGGGATAATGGCCTGACAAGCGGCATAGATATCCGGAAAATATAAAAAGGCTGTAGTTTTATAAGGATAATCAGGAACAGTTTCCATTACCGCTTCGGCAATAAAACCAAGTGTTCCTTCGGCACCAATTAAAAGATGCGACAATACATCCAGCGGATGCTGATGATCGATAAAAGCATTCAGCGAATAGCCGACTGTGTTTTTAGTCTCGTATTTTCTGCGGATCAATTCATAAAGCTCAGTATTGCTTTCCAATTGCTCCTGCATACCTTTTATTGCAGTATAAATATGATTACACTCCTGTTCAAAGCGAATGTAATCATCCGTATTTTCAGTCGTAAAAGTCTTGCCGTCAGGCAAAATGAAACGGATGTGTTTGGTAGTATGGTATGAATTGAGTTTAACCCCGCAGCACATACCACTTGAATTATTAGACAGGATACCACCCATCATAGCGGCATCAATACTCGATGGATCGGGTCCGATCTTTCTTTTATAGCGCTTCAAATAAGCATTCACCATGCTCCCGGTAATCCCCGGCTGCACCCTCACCAGGTCGCCATTATCTTCAATAAGCATTTTATTCCAGTACTGGCTCAAATCCACCAGAATACCATCGGTAATGGACTGTCCGGATAAACTTGTACCACCCGTCCTAAAAACCAGGGGGATTTGATACTGATGAGAAAATCTGAACAGTGCAACAATTTCCGATTCAGCAACCGGCTGCACTACTGCCTTTGGTCTTAAATAATAAAACCCTGCATCTGATGCATAAGCCACCAAATCAATTAACCGCACTTTAATGCGTGCTTCCGGTAAAATACCTTCTAAAAGTTTCCCAATTTCCATTTAAAAACAAAATACATATTCAAGCAAAAGAACCAGTTATGAATGCTTAAACAAATAAACCATTAAAAAATCACAAATTACATTATTTTCTTATTGATACTAACCGGATACCCCCGTTTAGATGGTATCACATTTTGTGACACCTTGCCCTGCAACCTCCTGTTCATGTTTTCACAATCATTGAAATCGGAATTTTTTAATAATCAAAACCGTTTACACCTGCCCGGGGTTTATAAGGATAGTTATCATTTTTATACAAAATAAATAATTCATGAAAACAGACCCCTTTGTAATTGAAAGAACCTTTAGCGCACCTCCAAGCAAAGTATGGGAAGCCATTACTGATACAAAAAAAATGAAGCAGTGGTATTTTGATCTGGAAAAATTCAAACCTGAAGTAGGTTTTAAATTTCAATTCCTGGCAGGCAGCGATACCAAAAAGTACCTGCATATCTGTAAAGTTATGGAAGCAGAAGAAGGTAAAAAACTGGCTTATACATGGAGTTACGACAATTACCCCGGAAATTCATTAGTTACATTTGAACTTTTCGAAGCAGGAACAGGCACACGCGTAAAATTAACACATAGTGGTTTAGAAAGCTTTCCGGCCAAAGACGACCCAAACTTTGCTAAAGAAAGTTTTGCCGCCGGATGGACAGAAATCATTAGTAAAAACCTAAAGAATTTTATAGAAGAATAACGATTAAACCTGATGGGCGTTTATCGCTTCCCAAAGCATATCCTTTAACTGTACAAGTCCCTTTTGGGCCACAGATGAGATAAATATTGCGGGAATATTTTTAGGCAGTTGCTTTTTCATTTCCTCAGTCAATTCTTCATCCAGCATATCCGATTTGGTAATAGCCAGCAAATGCGGTTTTTGCATCAGTTCCGAATTGTAATCTTTAAGTTCAGATTTCAAAATCTCGTATTCTTCTGATATGGTTCTATGCGTATCTGCGGGAACCATAAACAACAATACTGAATTACGTTCAATATGACGTAAGAAACGATAACCAAGTCCTTTACCCTTAGAAGCACCTTCAATGATTCCCGGTATATCGGCCATCACAAACGATTTGCTGTCACGATAAGAAACAATACCAAGATTTGGCACCAGGGTAGTAAAAGGATAATCAGCGATTTCGGGTTTAGCAGCAGAAACTACAGACAATAAAGTTGATTTACCCGCATTAGGGAAACCTACCAATCCTACATCGGCAAGTACCTTCAGTTCAAGGACAACCCACTCTTCTTTTCCAGCTTCGCCCGGTTGAGCAAAACGAGGCGTTTGCAGCGTTGGTGTTTTAAAATGCCAGTTACCTAAGCCTCCGCGACCACCTGGAGTCAGGATTTTTGTTTCCCCATCCGCAGTAATCTCGAATAATACTTCACCTGTTTCAGCGTCCTTGGCAATGGTACCCAGAGGCACGTCGAGGATCTCATCTTTACCAGATTTACCAGTAGATGTTCCGCTTGAGCCCGATAAACCATCAGGAGCAATAATATGTTTACGATACTTCAAGTGTAGCAGCGTCCAGAACTGGGAGTTACCTCTAAGGATGATATGTCCACCACGACCACCATCACCACCATCCGGACCACCTGTAGCAGTTCTTATGTCGCGGTGCAAATGTGCAGAGCCCGCCCCCCCTTTACCGGAACGGCAGCATATTTTTACATAATCTACAAAATTGGAACCCTGCGACATAATCTTTCTCTGTTTTTTTTTTATAAATAACAATAGCGGGCAGCATTGTGTTCTGTCCCGCTATCTATAATGTTTTTGTACTAGTACTGGTCTACTACTGCACTTAAATCTGCAAAGATGTCATCGATTTTACCGATACCATTCACTTTACTCAATTTACCTTGTGCCTCGTAATATGGCAAAACGTGAACCGTTTTGTTAAAATATTCTTCAATGCGTTTTTTCAGCTTATCCGCCTGATCATCAACACGACCGGTTTCAAGCTGACGTTGAGCGATTCGTTTTGTTAACTCATCCTGATCAACATCTAAAGCAATTACTCCTGCAATAGTGCTGCCTTTGCTCATCAAAAACTCATCCAGGGCCTGTGCCTGTGGCACCGTACGCGGAAAACCATCAAATATAAATCCTTTAGCCTGTGGATTTTTATCCACTTCCTCTTCCAGCATAGCGATGGTAATTTCATCAGGAACCAATTGCCCGTCAGCAATTAAAGCACTCACACGCTGTCCAAGCGCAGATTGATTTTTAATATGTGCCCTGAAAAGATCGCCTGTTGAAATGTGGATCAATTGATATTTTTCAATCAATTTTTCAGATTGGGTGCCTTTGCCTGCACCCGGTGGGCCAAAGAGAACAAAATTCAGCATTTGGGTTGTCTTTAAAGTTAAAAAGCCTCTACCATCAGGCTTAAGGCTTTTGTCTGTTATTTAAGCTCTCAACGTCAAAAATGCATTGCAACTAATCGAAGATTTAATCAAACCTACTGTTACAAATTGCGAATTAACCATTGAAAATATTTTATTGTTACCTATTCAATCCAATCATTATAACACATCCATTTTCAATTCATTAAATCACTGAATAAGAAAAATAAGGTGGTTAGTTTTGAGGTTGCAAATATATAATTATTAATTTACTATATTTATTTTTTTGCAAAATAAGCATCCAAAGCAAAACAGACAGCTATTGATTATCAATGGCTATTGATATGCTCCCTTACTAATCAAATTATTCACTACACGTGCCTGCCCATCTTTATCAGTTGTGCCGTTTACTGTAGCTGAAGTAATAATCCCGGTGTTTTTTGCTGCTGATGTCGGCTTAAGATGCAGATCATAAATAACAGTATTCATAAATTGTGGAGCTATACCCGCTGTGGAACCCGTATCATCACCACATGCCACTCTCCAGAGGTTAAAATCTGTATAAGGGATATTATTCCAACGCCAAATATTTACCCCTTCAGAATAATATAAATTATTAGAAACTGCATTATTTGTTCCCCCCACTATCTGCTTATTGATGAATACACCTCTCTCCGCTCTTGGATAAATGATATTGTTATTGATTACATTGTTATTGCAGTTTTCCGTAAGCCTGATCTCCCCCTCAACTTCATTTGAATAGCCCAGGTCTTTATTGTTATGATAAATGGTATTGTTAATCACATAACAGTTATTGGTACCACCACCAGTATAACCAATATAGCCACCCAGGTAAATCCCGGCTAATGAACAGTTGTAAACCAGGTTATTCCTAACGGTACATTCCTGGGTAGGAAAATTATTGGTCTCACTAACGATACCGATCCCACGGCCACAATCTTTCACCAGATTTTTTTCGACAATAATGTTCCGGGCTCCATCAACATAAATACCTATTGCACCATTGTGATCTTTGAATGCAGGTATGGGACCTGTTCTACCGTCAATGTTAAACACCTCATTATCGGCAATGATTCCATTACGCACATAATTATAAGCGGGATTGGAATTGGCGGCATAACCACCCGCAGCAACTATCCCAATATTTTCACCATTGTACACTTTATTTTTTCTGACCTCAAAGCCATCTACATAACCATTTATCGTTAAGTTCTCGCTGTATCCTGTATTACAGTCAAATATTTCATTTTCCTCCACCAGGATTTTAGTCATGGCCACATCTGTATTTCCAATTACATGTATCCCATGTCCACTTCTCCACAATTCCGCCGTTGCGTTATTCTCAATATTGTATACCCTGTTCTTTCTTAAAGTAATATTGCTTGAACCAGCCTTTACGACTATACCATCTACATTTACAGATGCAGCAGCACTTTTAAAATCACAGACATCCAATCCTTCGATGGTGATAAAACTTACCGAACTTATTGTAACCAGTGCCTCACTACCCAACACCGAAAGTCCTTCACCACTCACAATTGCCTTCTCAGCCTGATAGGATTTTAAAGTGATTACTTTGTCCTTACGCCCCGATCTGGGAAAGTTTAATTTCTCTTTATACGTCCCACCTCTTACGAAAACTGTAAAACCGGGGGTAACCAGTTCCAATCCTTTTTGTATGGTATTTACAGGAGCGTTCAATGTCCCCTTATTTGAATCATTTCCATTAACTGCAACATAAATATCCCTATCGGCAGATTGCCCATCCGGCTGCTCAGCCCCTGCTATACTCTTCTTACTGCATGCAGTCAAAACACTAAAGCATAACAATACCGTTGCCAAAAGGAAGACTCCCTTAAAACAATTTAATTTTGATGTATCCATGATTTAAATCCATTAAGCAGCAGGTTAAAGACAACGTGTCTTCAACCTGCTACAGCATTTGTGTGTTTGTGTGTATTTTTCTTATTCCGATACGATTTTCCGAACGCAATTATTGTTTCTGTCGAGTACGTAAACGGTCCCGTTCTTATCTACGGTAACGCCGGCAGGGGCACTAAAGGCTGCCGATTTTCCGATGCCATTTACATTTCCGGAAGTGCCAGATCCGGCAAAGGTGCTGACTTCGTAGCTGGCTGCATCAATATAGCGGATACTCTGGTCTGGATTTGAAAGACCACCGCCACCCGCTCCATTTCCAGCTATGTATAAATTATTTGTAGCATCGATAGACATACCCCAGGGTAATGAGAATTTTGCACTCTTCGCTGATCCGTCAAGATAGCCTGCAACTCCTGAACCGGCAACAATACTACCTGTCCAGCTGCCAGCCAGAAACTTTTTAATCACATGATCACCATGTATGGTCACAAACAAATTGCCTGCATTATCAAAAGCCATTGATGAAGGGTAATTAAGGCCACTAATGACTTGAGTGGTTACACCTGTCGTGGTAACCTGATAAACATTTCCCGGCGAATTACAGCTGGTGTAAAATACGTTTCCGCTTTTCTTATCAAAGGCAACACTCCAGGGCTCCTGATTGGCCCAGGCAAAAATAGTTGCGGTTCCATCCGGGGTTATTTTTCTGATGTCCCAATTGCCCGGGTCAGCGCTATACAAATTACCCTTGTCGTCAATTGTCAGACCATAAGGAATACTAAATTTAGCCGCTGTCCCCTTACCGTCCTGATAACCTCCACTACTCGGATTACCCGCAAAAGTCGTGACATTTCCATCCTTATCAATTTTCCGGATGCAATGGTTACCTACATCCGTAACATATACGTTAAGGTTATCATCAACCACAATTCCACTGCACCTATACCAGGATTCGCCACTAAAGCTAAATTTAGCATCCGTTCCCTGTCCATTTGCAAATCCGGCAACCCCAGAACCTGCCAGCGTGGTTACTGTCCGCATATATTCGTAAGTGAATGCAGTTTTGCTTGTGGCGCTTTTGCTACCAATAGTTACTGTAATTACACCAGAACCAGCCTTTTTAGGCACTACAACCATCATTTGTTTACCATTAACCCCAATTACTTTCAATTGCTTCCCGTTCAGGGTAACCTTAACCTGCGAGGTATCTGTTGTAAAATTACTTCCGTTGATCAAAATCTCTGTGCCACCACTACCTTTTTCCGGAAGAAGCTGATCAATTGTTATTGGTGCGGACGCATCATGTGTAAATCCTTCTTCTTCCTTTTTGCAGCCTGTAGTCACCACCACCAAAACAGCGACAATGAATAAGCATGCATTTATATATTTTTTCATAATCTTATGCATATTAATAAATAATGAATTTCATTACCAGCCTGGATTTTGTACCAGTGAAGCATTTTTATCGATGTCACTCTGCGCAATTGGGAAAAGGTACATTTTATCGTTCCATACCCTGGTCTGCAATAACGTACGTTTGTTAAAATCTGTAAAAGCAAAGCCCTGATTGCCATCATTCGTGATGGTATTCATCCGGTAAATAGTCTGCACTTTTGAATCATTCATCATCAGTCTCCGGATCAGTGTAAAATAACGGTCGCCTTCAAATGCCAGTTCAACCTGTCTTTCCTGCAGAAGACGTTTTCTCATTTCATTCTGATTCCCTACTGCAGCAGGATAAACCACCTGTAAATCAGGAACACCGGCCCGTTGTCTTACCAGGTTCACATATTTTAAAACATCCGGGTTATTTGGCTCAATTTCGTTTAAGGCTTCAGCATAATTCAGGTACATCTCTGCAAGGCGCAAATGAATAAAGGGACGGTAAACCACTGCACTCGTTCTGATGTTGGAAGCAGGACTTACATTTTTGAGCACATCATAACCTGTAATGTCACCGTTATTATTTACCCCTACTCCAGATTTCCCTGAATAATAGAACTCGGCTCTTCCTGTACCATCTTTGTTCACATCAGAAGAAAAGAAGTTTCTATCATCCTGGGTAAGTGCTGGTAAAACAGGTTTCCCATTATATTGAATGCTTACATAAAACCTGGCTTCACGATTGGCATACATATTAGCGTTTCCTTTAACATACCCCCTGTTTAAACCATCTTTGGATTTGCCCCAGTTAGCCGGATCGTCAACTTGAACAAATCCGGTTTCCACATATTGCGACAGTGGGTCATCTATTGTCCTTCCGTTGCGCATATAAAATGCATCAACAACATTCTGGGTGGCGTTTTGCATGTCATATCCACCTGGTTTCGGTGCACAACGGACTTCGTGCCCCCACTGCCATGAGCCTGCCATGTTGGTAGAAAATAAGATTTCGGTGTTCCAATTTGTTAGAAACAAATTACGGAAAGAGAGATATGGATCAAACTGGCTATCGCCTTCATCCAGATTTGTGAAAAGTCTGTAGCCGGTCAGATCTATCACTGCCTTGGCAGCATTAGCAGCAGCCCTCCATTTATTCACATCATACTGTGATGGAGCCAAGGCTACTCCGTCTTTATTTTTTAAACTTGCAAATCTTGGATTGCCGTTCCATAATGGACTAGCTGCCCATAAGGTTAACTGAGATTTAACGGCAAGACAAGAGGCTTTGTTAGCCCTTCCATAATTTGATGATGAAGACCAGGTAGCTGGTAAATTAGCCGCTGCCCTGTCTAACAAGTCATTGATGTGTTCCACACATTCATTAAATGGTGCACGAGGGTATTTGTTATAGTCTTCATTAAGACTTAACTGCCCTGTAATTTTAACAAAGGGACCGTATTGTCTTAACAGTTTCCAATAAAACCAGCCTCTTAAAAATAGAGCTTCGGCCTTATATTGTTTTTTCAGATCAGCGCCAATTACAACATCAGATATCTTATCTATGTTTTGCTCAAATACAATACTTTGTCTGATGCCTGCATAATTCTGACCCCAGTAATACCAATAATTGCTTTGTGCATTCCAATTGCCAGAAGTCATGTGTCTTACGTTCACCCCCGGAATACTGCAGGAAGTCTCATCGCTTCCACCCAGCATAGTATAGTCATCGGCAGGAATACCAATACGTCCATAAACCTGGTTCAGGTATCCTTCCGCATTTGCCCTGGTTTCCCATAGCATATCGGAGGTCAGCAGGTTATCAGGTGCTACATCTAAATATTTACAGCCTGGGCCAGACAGCAATAAGCACAATGCAATGCTGCCTAAAAGAATATTTTTAAATATGTTATTCATCGTAATCATTATTAAATGGTTATTAAAACTGAGCCCTAATCCCAAAAGTCATCATCCTTGTAATGGGATATTTTGCACCATTAGATCCCAGTTCAGGATCCCATATTTTGAATTTACTGAAGGTCAAAAGGTTCTGTCCCGATGCATAGAAGTACAACACAGGGGTACCTGCTTTTTTTATCTTTTCTGAAGTAAGTGTATAACCCAGAGAAGCTTGTTTTAAACGAACATAAGAACCATCCTTAAGCCAGTGTGTACTGTTCAGATAATTGTTATCAGAAAGGCTACCCACCGATAAGCGGGGATAGTATGCATCCTGGCGTGGGTTATCTACAGTCCACCGGTCTAACACTTGCGCCATGGTATTGTTCGGGTATTGTCCCAGGCCCGAAAATGGCACGACACCTACCCCATTTACACCTGCACCATTGCCGGGAATAAGCGACCCGTTTGCCATGACGCCTACATCCCCAACGCCCTGAAAGAACAATGACAAATCGAATTTTTTATAGGCCATAGAGAAACCGGCACCATATAACCAGGAAGGAAATGGTGATTTACCTAGTCTTCTTGCATCATAAGCATCAATAACATCATCACCATTCTGATCTAAATAACGGATATCACCAGGCCTCACCACACCAAATTTTTGCTCGGGACGTGAATCAATATCATTCTGATCAGTATAATAACCATCAGCTACATAGCCAAAAAATTCATTGTGGGCAAAACCAGCCTGACTTTGATAAGCATACTTCCTTGCCGGCTCATCGGCAAAAATGATTTTATTCTTGCTATAGGTTATATTACCAAATACCCTTACACCAACTTTACCAATCTGGTCATTGTACTCAATACTGGCATCCATACCACGGTTGCTCATCTCCCCTAAATTAGCATAGACTGGTGTTCCGCCTAATCCGACTATGGAAGAGATGGATTCACGCATGATTAAAATATTTTTACGTCGCTCATCAAATCCATCAATAATAAGATTTAACTTATTGAACAGCCCTATTTCAAATCCGACGCCTCCCTTGTATGCTTTTTCCCAGGTCAGATTTTCTACTCCTATCAGATTTTCCGTTAAGCCTCCATACCAGGTACCGTTTAGCCCGAACCCGGTGCTTGAACCATCACCTATTTGCGTTAAATAGGGGAATCTCTTTTCATCGCCAATGTTATCATTCCCCACAACACCATAAGAACCGCGGAGCTTTAATAAGTTGAACGTATTGGTAAATGGCTTAAAGAAATTCTCATTGGAAATTACCCAGCCCCCTGATATAGAAGGGAAAAGTCCGAATTTACTTCCCTTTTGAAAGTTTTCAGAACCTGTATAACCAGCATTCACTTCCAGCAGGTATTTATCCATATAACCATAGGTGATCCTTCCGGCCAGACTTTGATTACGGAATGGGATTGCATCGATCACATCTCCTGCAGTACTTTTAAGTCTGTTTCGCATATTATACAAAAACATGGCACCCACACGGTGATTGCTGAAGGTACGGTCGTAATTCAAGTTTCCTTCCAGGTACATGATCCTTTCACCATCTGATCCCTGACCATAACCTAAAAACTGCTGCCCTATCCTGTTTTGAGTGAACAACAATTCACCGTTGCCATCACGGCCTATAGCCAGCCAGTTGTCGTTAACACCAGTCCTTCTGTTGTTAAAGTCCCCATAACTATCAAAGGAGAATCTGGCGTAGGATGACAGCCCTGATGTCAGGGCATCTAACTTTTGAGTCACCGTAAAAACAGATTGCACAGCCGGCCTGAACTCATCAGAATAACCATTATTTTGCACTGCATTTAATGGGTTGACACCTCCATTGGGTGTCGGGCCCGCCCATTTCCCATCCGGATACTTTGTTGGATAAGCAACAGGGGTTGTGGCATAAGACTGGTACCATAGACTACCCGCACCTATACCCGGATAACGTGCGTTTACCAGCATCGCACCAATATTTAATTGCAAGAGTGTACTTCGGGTAACATTGACATCAATGTTACTTCTAAAATCATAGCGTTTAAAATTCAGGTTGGGATTGTAACCGTTTAACTTCTCAACTTTATAGGGCCCCGTCTGATTGTAAAATGAACTCGAAATATAATAACGTACAGTTTCTGTACCGCCATTTATATTCAAGTTTGCGTTGGTTAAGGTTGAATGTTCTTTATAAACCTCATCAATCCAGTTCACATTCGGATATAGATAAGGATCCAGGCCACTGGCCGTTTTCTGTATCAGTTCGTTAGAAAAATTAGGCAGCAGTCCCATGTTGATTCTGGCCTCATTGAACAACTCCATGTATTGAATTCCGTTCAGCATTTTTGGTCTTTCCGTAAAACTGGTTATTCCGGTTTCTGCTTTTAAAGATATTTTCGGTTTACCTGCTACCCCTCTTTTCGTTGTAATGATTAGTACGCCGTTGGCACCTTTTGCACCGTACATGGCTGTTGATGAAGCATCTTTAAGCAGGGAGATACTGGCAACATCTTCAGGATCGATGTTGTTAAAAGATCCTCCAAAAGCGCCGTTTACATCATCTCGCTGTACACCATCCACAATAATAAGTGGTGAAGTATTTCCGGTAAAAGTTCCCAGTCCGCGAATGGTGAATTGAGAATTATCATAGCCGGGTTCACCACTGGATTGCATGGAAATGATACCAGCTACCTTACCAGCCAATGCATTGGACAGACTGGCTACTGGCGTTCTCATATCTGCCATGTTCACTGAACTGATAGATCCGGTTACCGTGATCTTTTTTTGCGTTCCATAACCAACTACAACAACTTGTTCGAGTTCACCAACCACCTCTTTAAGTATAACATTTATAGTCGTCCGGCCATTAACAGCAATTTCCTGGGTTGTAAAACCTGTATAAGAAAAGAGGAGAACAGCGTTGGTCGCGGTAACCGCAATACTGAAATCTCCGTTACTATTGGTGGTACCACCACCAGTTTCACCTTTTATCCGTACCGTTACACCCGGAATTCCTTGTCCTTTCATGTCCGTAACACGGCCACGTATATCAATTGCACGGATAGCAAGTCTGCCCTTTAATGGAATTTCTATTTTTTCCTTTAATACAATTGTACGGTCTTCTATAGTATAAGACACTGGCTGGCCAATAAATAGCCTGTCCAGCACATCATCCAGCAAGGCTTCTTTTACATTTATATCTACCGTTTTTGCGTTTTGCACCAATTCATCCGTATAGATAAAATCATAATTACTTTGCTTTCGTATTTCCTTAAAAACACTTTTCAGGGTCGCCTTCTTTTTAGAAAGGGTAATCCTCTGGGCGAAACCTGCTGCACTCACCTGCATTATGGTTGCTATTAATATCACGGTGGTTAATCGCATAATCAGCAATAGTTTATCGACATACCTGTTGGGTACACCAAGTTCATTAGCATAATTTTTATACATTTGTTAGTCTGGTTATTCGCAGGTTAACCTTGATCCTTAAAGATCTATAGTTGTCCGCGGGTTAAAGTTGGTTAAATCGCATTTTATTGACTTAGTAATCCAGGTATTGGCCAGTTGTGTTGCAAGCACTTCTGGCTTTTTTCTTTTTAAGATTACTTTATGGGTTGAGTAGTTATTTGGTAACTATAATCCTCCTTTCTTCTATTTTAAAGTGAACCTTATTGGTTAATTGTAATTTTTGGAGGACTTTGGATACATTGCTGAAACGGCTCACAGTACCACCAAACCCATCTTTGGGTCTATCACCTTCAAATACAACTTCTACGTCATACCATCTTGAAATCTTTCTCATTACCGATTCTATATCTTCGCTTTCAAACATAAAATATCCGTTTTTCCAGGCTAAAACTTCGTCAATATTGGCCTCGGTAATTGTCAAACCATCGGGGCCTACTACAGCCTGTTTTCCAGGTGAAAGCACTTTTTCGGTTCCAGCGGCTTCAACCAATACTGATCCTTCAATCAATGTAGTTTTGGTAAGCGGTTCATCAGCATAGCTGTTTATATTAAAGTGTGTACCCAATACTTTTATTTCCTGTTTATCGGTTACGACTATAAAAGGCATCCTGCGTTCCTTGTGCTTTGCCTCTTCATCCTTCATTACAACTTTTGCCACCTCAAAATACGCTTCCCCTTTTAACTGTACACGTCGCTCTTTAAGGTCAGCAAAAGAAGCCGGATAAGTCAATACCGAGGCTGCATTCAGCAACACCTTACTTCCGTCAGGCAATACAATCAGATATTGTCCACCCTTTGGTGTTTCTATCGTGTTGGGTGTTGAGTTTCCAGCTTTACCCGGTTTTACGGTGTAGACAATTTTTCCATCAGCTAGTTTGGTCACCACTACGCCACCCTGTGCAGCCAGCTCACCATTTTTTGCATCGGTAAGGATTATTTTTTTACCATTAGCCAATGTAAGTATTGCTTTATTACCACCAGGAGCTATATCCTGAACCAAATCACCTATATTCTTTTGTCCGGAAAAATAATAGAAAGTCCCGGCACCGAGGGTCACCAGAATAACCGCAGCGGCAGCAATTTTTCTCCAGAGTGCTACGCTTAAAGAAAGCGTAGTTGTCTTATTATTTTCTTCGGTAATCGTATGTTGTATTTTATCATGAAGTCCAGAGACTACTTCAAATGACAGCGCCAATTGGTGGTCGCTATTTACCAATGCCGCAGCGTCTTCAGTCAGTACAAACTCCCATTCACTTTTATAACTGCCTTCCTCAATCAGCATTAGTACTTTTTCAAGTTCTGTTTTACTGCATTGATTGTTTAAATATTTTATAAATAACTGTATGATTTCGTTGTTCAATTTTTCCTCCTTTTGTAACTAATACAAATGGCGACAACGATACATCTATCCGGGAGAAAAAAAAATATAATTATTTTGTTACAGCTGCCAATAAGACCAGCACGGCAGTTCGCATTACAATAAAACCTCGGATAGTTTTAAGGGCTTTAACCATTTGATTATTGACTGTACTTTCAGAAACACCCAATTCTTCTGCTGCCTGCTTATAAGTCAGCCCCTGAATCCGGCAGCGAATGAAGACTTCTTTTCTTTGTACTGGCAAACTATTTATCGCTTCCATGAATATCGAACTGCTTTCCGTATAATCGATTAAAAGTTCAGTAGCATTCTCTTCACTAACTGTACTTTTTTTGATCTCCTCCATGATGTTAACTTCATGTTGGGCCCGCTTCAACAGATTAAGCAGGTGCCTGCGGGCAATGGTATACAAATACGGCTTAAACTGCTGCTCGCAATCAATTTTCTCACGATTTTCCCAAACCTTAATAAAAGTATCATGCACAACATCCTCTGCAAGTGCCGATGACTTAGCTGTCCTTAATACAAAATAGTTTAGTTGTTTGACATGTAAATAATACAGACTACTTAGCGCATTTGCATCTCCTTGTGCAAGAAGATTAAGCAGTTTTTTCTCACTGTAGTTACTATAAGTGTTCATTTGGATTGGTTAGCGATTCTAAACTACAAAAATTAACACACACTGTACCTTTTGAGCAGTAAATACCTTCACCTTATCAGTAATTATTAATTTACTATATTTATTTTTTGAGTATACCAGTTCGCTACATGATAGAATCCAGGTCATTTCGGTTTCATTTTAACACTTAGATTTTAAATTAACATTAAAATATCTACCTTCGCCATAGATAATATATACAATATGTCAAAACTCAGTATTTTAAGTGATTACGAGCTAACCCAATTATTGAAGGATGGTGATCGTAGTGCTTTTACTGAAATATATGACAGATATTTTTGGCAGCTTCATGCCCATGCCTATAAATGGATGCGCAATAGAGAAGAAACAAAGGACATTATCCATGAGCTTTTCTTAGCCTTATGGGAAAAGCGCGAAACACTATCTTTTGAACCTAGTCTGCTCAATTACCTTTCTGCAGCGGTAAGGAATCGCATTTTTAACGTGCTATCGCACAAACGCATTGAATCTGCATATATCACCTCTTTAGATAGTTTTATAAATGAAGGGACCTGCCTTACTGATCACCTGGTTAGGGAAAAACAGTTAACGGAGATTATTGAGCATGAAATTTCCGGCATGCCCTACAAAATGAGGGAGGTTTTTGAATTGAGCAGAAAAGAAAACCTAAGCCATAAAGAGATTGCCTGTCAACTAAACATCTCTGAGCTCACTGTTCGTAAACATGTTCAGCACGCGCTAAAAATACTGCGTTACAAACTAGGAATCTATCTTATCCTATCTTTTTTAATGAACACTTAATTATTTTCATTTTTATTTACCCCCTCTATATCACTCAACTGTATCTCTTTATAGGGCATTAAATGTCTGATAGGATATGGAAGAAAATAAGGCACAGGCACTGTTAAAAAAATACTTAGCAGGAAATTGTACTGAAGAAGAAAAAGCAATGTTGGAATCGTGGTATCTAGAACGAGATCTGGAAATTTATCCGGATATGAATGCGGAGGAGCGTTTAGCAGATAAACAGCAGATACTGGCTTCCCTTGAGCAAGCCATTGCGCCTAAAAAACGAAACATCCTGTGGCCAAAAATGGCAGGTATTGCAGCTGTAGCATTTGTAACCATCAGCTTTGGCCTGTACACCTATCTGATTAAAAACTCACCGGTACAGCAGTCTCCAGTGATGGCAAAAGCTGATGTACCTCCAGGTGGAAATAAAGCCGTGCTTACCCTGGCCAACGGACAAACCATTAATTTGAGCAGTAATAAAAAAGGGATTGTAATTAAAACCGGTACGCTGGCCTATAACGATGGTACGAAAATCAATACCACAACAACAGATCAGCGTCAAACTTCTGCAAAAAACATCATAAGTACTCCAGTAGGCGGAAACTACCAAGTCGTTTTACCTGATGGCACTCAGGTTTGGCTCAATTCAGCGTCATCTTTAAGCTACCCTACTAATTTTAACGCCCGGGATCGGAAAGTAGAAATAACCGGAGAGGCTTATTTTGAAGTAGCGAAAATGATGATTAAGGATAAAGCAAACCAGGGCAAGGAGCGCAGAATGCCTTTTGTTGTCGAAAGTAAAGATCAAATTGTAGAAGTGCTTGGCACACACTTTAACATCAATAGCTATATGGATGAGAATGCCACAAAAACCACACTATTAGAAGGCTCCGTTCGTGTGTCAGCTTCCGGCGCTCGTCACTCAAACCTTCAGCAGCATAATGTAGTGCTCAAGCCCAATCAACAAGCTATTTTAACCGGTTCCAATCAGATTACTGTACAACAAGTTGATGCAGAATCAGAAATTTCCTGGAAAAATGGCTATTTCAAGTTTAACGAGGATATTAAAAGCATCATGAATAAGATTGCCCGCTGGTACGATGTAGATGTGGTATACAAACCGGGGGTAGATTTAAGTCAGACCTTTTCAGGAGAAGTTTCTAATTCAAGAAACGTTTCTGTACTGCTAAAAGTAATGGAACTCACAGGAAATGTACACTTTAAAGTTGAAGGAAGGAGGATCATCGTTATGCCCTAACATTACCCATAAAGATGATCTTTAAAAGAAGCCGGGAATGATTGGACCCATCCCCGGCAGAATGTAAGGGCTCTAAAATCCGCGGCTTAAGCGGAATCTTATCTAATTGACAATTATCTAAACCCTAAAATCAAATGTATGATTTTTTACCTAAACGTTAAACGTGGTGGAAGCCACAGTATTAATCGAAAACTCATCATGCGGATCAACTTATCGATATTTTTCATCTTACTGGCTATGATACAAGTATCTGCCAAAGGTGTATTCGCGCAGAAAATTACGCTGAACAGAACCAACAGCAGCCTTAACCAGGTCATAAAAGACATCCGTACACAGAGTGGATATGATTTCTTTTATAACAATGCATTGATTGTAAAAGCACGACCAGTTTCCATACATGTAAAAAATGTATCGCTGGAAGAAGCCCTGAATAAATGCTTCGCAAACCAATCCTTTACCTACCGCATCACCGATAAAGTGGTGATCATTACGGAGAAAGAAACCAATATAGCTACACAAACAGCGCTTATGCAAGAGTCCATTACCGGAAAGGTGGTAGACACACTGGGAATGCCACTGCCGGGCGCTACAGTTAAGATTAAGGGTACTACAAAGGTAACGATAACTGATGCCAGCGGTGTATTTGTGTTTAAAGGTGTAAATGACAATCCCATTCTTGAAATCTCTTTCCTTGGCTTTGTTAGTCGCGAAGTAAAGGCCAGCAGCAACATGGGCAAGATTGTTTTACAATCGGCGCAATCCGGATTAAATGAAGTTGTAGTTACTGCAATGGGCATCTCCAGAGAGAAAAAAGCACTAGGATACGCTGTTCAGGAAGTGAAATCAGAAGAATTGACCACCCGACCAACTAACGCATTAAGCGCAATTTCCGGTAAGGTTTCTGGTTTACAGGTAATCTCCTCGGGTGGTAACATGGGTGGATCAACCCGCGTTCTGCTTCGCGGAATCAATTCCATCACCGGAAATAACCAACCGCTTTATGTAATTGATGGCACCCCGATCGACAACTCAGATCTGAACACTTCATCTACTGTGAATGGAAGTGCCGGTAAAGATGTAGGGAATCTGATTCAGGACATCAATCCGGATGATATAGAAAATATTTCAGTCCTTAAAGGACCTTCTGCCGCTGCATTATATGGCTCAAGAGCTGCCAATGGGGTAATTTTGATAACGACAAAAAAAGGAAGTAAGAAAGATAAATTCGACATTACGCTAAATACCGGACTTGATCTGGAAAATATTGTGCGTTTACCTACCAGACAGCATTTATATGGGCAGGGCTACGCCAACACCTTTGCTAAGGCAACAATTAATGGTAAAGAATATAATATTGTGGACTATGCTGCTGATGAAAGCTGGGGACCAAAACTTGATGGAACGCCGGTACTACACTGGTATAACCTGGATCCGGAATATCCGGCCGACTACTTGAACCCGCAACCCTGGGTTTACCCTAAAGACGATGTAAACTACTTCTTCCGTACCGGTATTGCTAACACCAATAACATTGCGGTGAGCGGATCCAGTGGTCAAACCCATTACCGTTTATCCTACACCAATAAAAATGTTCGGGGTACGGTTCCAAATTCCAGTTTAGGTCGTAATGCCGTAAACTTTTCAGGCGCTACACAACTTGGAATTGTAAATGTATTCAGCAACCTGAATTTTATTAAAAACAATACTATGGGAAGACCATGGACCGGTGCCTCTAACCGTAACATCATGCTCGAAGCCTTCCAATGGGGTGGCGTACAGGTTGATTACAAAAAACTGAGCGAATACAAAAGAGCTGACGGCACGGCGCGTCCGTGGAACAGAACAGGTTACCAGAATACGCCAACTGATGAAGCAACCCGCTTTATCGACAACCCGTACTGGTCTGCCTACGAAAGTTACATGGAAGAAAACCGCGATAGGCTTTATGGAAACATGGGCTTCACTATAGATGCCAATAGCTGGCTTAAATTAACGGGAAGAGTACATGCTGATGTGTATACTTCTGAATACCAGGACCGCATAGCGGTATACTCCCGTTCTCAATCACAATATCAAGAATACACCAACCACTTTAACGAATTCAATTACGAGTTTTTGGCTAGCGCTAAAAAAACATGGAATGAGTTCTCCTTATCGGGAAACATTGGTGGAAACATCAGAGATGTAAAACGCCGTATAAGTGATGGTTTAACGCAGGGGGGCCTAATTATCCCGCAATACTACAATCTTAAAAACGCACCTATTGTACTTAATAACAATAACTTTTATCACAAACAGGTCTATTCATTGTACGGAAATTTCTCTGCCGGATGGAAAGGAATGCTATATCTGGATGGAACTTTACGCAATGACTGGTCGTCGACCCTTCCTGTAAACAATAATTCATTCATCTACCCGTCCCTAACCGGAAGCTTTGTATTTAGTGAACTTCCAGGTTTAAAAAAACAGGAATGGCTTGATTTTGCCAAAGTACGTTTAGGCTGGGCACAGGTAGGTAATGATACTGATCCGTATCAACTGTTACCTGTTTTTGAACCGCAACAGTCATTTAACGGAGGTTCATCTTACCGTTTACCAGTTACACTAAATAACCCTATGTTAAAACCAGAGATCACCAGTTCTGTAGAAACGGGGATAAATGTACAAATGTTTAAAAACCGTTTGGGACTTGATGTAACCTATTACAACAACAACAGTCGCAACCAGATCCTTCCTGTACCTATGTCTGCAGCCTTTGGCTATGACAACAAGGTGTTAAATGCAGGAAAAATAAACAACAAAGGTATAGAGGTTACCTTGAATGGTACCCCGATAAAAAGTGATGACTTTGAATGGAACAGTACGCTTAACTGGTCTAGAAACCGGAACAAAGTGCTTTCCCTGGACAAAGGTGTAAACACGCTGGAACTAAGCAATCTGCTGGTAACTTTAGTAGCTCAGGAAGGCAAACCTTACGGACAAATCATGGGTAATGATTTTGTGTATGCACCAGATGGACAACGTGTGGTACAGGCAGATGGGACTTACCTTAAAACCTCACAACAAGTAGCGCTGGGTAGTGTCTTACCGGATTATCTGTTTGGTTTCCAAAATACCTTCAGCTATAAAAAAATGCGTTTAAGCTTCCTGATAGATGGAAGAATGGGCGGAAGTTTCTTCTCGCAGACCTATAAAGTAGGTATGTATTCAGGCGTGTTAGACCGTACTGCAGCAAATGGCATCAGGGAAACCGGCATTGTTGTAGATGGCGTGAAAGCTGATGTAGCTTTCCATCCTGATGGTTCATACACAGTGACCAATACCCGTAAAAATGACACGAACATTTCGGCATTGGCCTGGGCAAGAAATGAGTACAATGGACCTACCACCTTTAGTGTCTTTGATGCTTCGTACATTAAATTAAGGGAGCTAACCCTCGGTTATACTTTCGACCTGAAAAAGACCAGTGCTATCCGCTCTCTTGGGCTAACTGCATACGGCAGAAACCTTTGGAACATCTACACCAAGAGTAAATACATTGATCCGGAATTCACCAACAGTGGCGGCAACGTACAGGGCATAGAGGGAGGTAACATTCCAGTTCCAATCACCTATGGCTTAAATGTAAGTGTTAAGTTTTAACCCAAAAAATTACTGAGATGAACTTTTATAACAAAATATCAGCCCTTGCATTATTGTCACTTACAGCATTTGCTTCGTGCAGCGACGATAAACTGGCAGAAATCAATATAGATCCGAACAGACCGGGCAATGTGCCTACCCCTACCCTTATTTTATCTGCTGAGAAACAGATCATGGACAATGTAAGGAACCTGGATTTTTCATTGAATGGCACCATGCTGTTTGCACAGTACTACAGTCAGAATATTTATACAGATCAAAGTCGTTACGATATTCCGAAAAACACATCAGATCGTTATTGGGCTGATGGTTTTAAGGCTTTAAATAACTTAAATGAGATCATAAAACTAAATACCAATCCGGCCACTAAGGCCATTGCTGCTGCAGGTGCTGTTGCAGGTACAAATGCCAACCAGATTGCGATCTGCCGTGTATTAAAGGTCTTTACCTTTCATTCCCTGAGCGATGCATTTGGGGATATACCTTACCAATCATTTGCTGGTGCAGATCCTTCATTTGAAGCTCTGCAACAAAACCCTGATAACTATACCCCAAAGTATGCTACCCAGGAAAAAATTTATACGGATATGCTGAATGAACTAAAACAGGCAGCTGATACTTTATGGAAATATCCAACAGCCAATACTTTTGGCGTTTCGGATGTTATATACAAAGGCAACAATGAAAACTGGGCGAGGTTTGCCAACTCATTACGTCTGCGCTTAGCCACTAGAATCCGTGGTAAATTACCTACGCTTTCGCAACAACATTTTGCTGAAGCGCTGGCTCAGGGTGTATTTACATCCAATACACATACCGCTGCATTTAAGTACAGTATTTCGGCGCCAAATGAAGCTCCGCTTTACAAAGGAACGGTTACGGCTAACCGTCAGGATTTTGCGGTATCACACATCCTCATCAATTCCTTAAAAGGAGAATTGGGGCCTTTTAACACCTTAGATCCTCGTTTACCAATCTATGCACGACCTAATAAAAACAATGAGTTTATTGGTCAGCCTTACGGTTTACCGTTAGAAGTTGCCGGAGTTAATAAGCCTGCCGACATCAGCTTACCAGGCATATTGGTTAATGCAGCAGATTTTAGCGAAGTACTTCAGGAATATGCGGAGGTAGCATTTTTGATCTCTGAATACCAAAATTGGAGCGATAGCGAATACAAAAAAGGGGTTGTAGCCTCCCTGACCCGTTGGGGTATTGCACAACCAGCTGCGCAGACCTACGCGAACAATCTACCTGCAGCAACTAAAGAAAGGGTGTTGACACAAAAATACTTTGCGCTTTATACCCAAGGATTGGAGGCCTGGTCGGAAATTCGCCGTACGGGATTCCCTAGCTTTTTGGTTAAACCAAATGATATCGTTTGGACAAGAGTACTTCCTACCGGAACTGTTAATTACGTATTTAAGCCAGTGTTCGGAGATGGTATACCTAAGCGTATCTATTATCCGTTAAAAGAACAAAGTGTAAACAAAACCAATTACCAGCAGGCACTTACTGCCCAGGGAGATGATGTGATCACCACTCCACTCTGGTGGAATAAATAAACTTAGCTATGAAAACATTATTAGTTTACCTGATCTGTTTATTCCCGGCCTTTGTAATGGCCCAGGATACCAAACCGGATGATCGCGGTTATAAAGTAAAAGTGGGAGATATTGTACCCAGTGATTTTAAACTGGTTTTATCCAACGGAAAAACGACTAGCCTATCCGAGTTGAAAGGAAAAGTAGTTGTTCTACAGTTTACTGCCAGCTGGTGCGAGGTATGTCGCGAAGAAATGCCACACCTGGAAAAGGATGTATGGCAGGCTTATAAAGATAAAGGATTAATGTTGATCGGTGTAGATCGTGATGAGCCACTAAAAGTGGTACAAAAATTTGCGAAGGACATGAAGATCAGCTATCCATTGGCTCTTGATCCGAATGCAGATATCTTTGGCCGTTTTGCAGATAAAAAAAGTGGCGTAACCAGAAATGTAGTGATCGACCAGGAAGGAAAAATCGCTTACCTTACCCGTCTATACAACAAAGAAGAATTTGAAGGTATGCTTGCTGCAATTGATAAATTACTTAAATAACAGCAGATTTGAATAATTAATGAAAAGGCTAAGGGCATGCAGTCCTTAGCCTATTTCATTTTCTAACCAATTGTGTGTGTTGGTATATGCTGAATTGAAAAAATCGCAATGATATTTCCTATAACGCTATTTCCCTTTAATAATTATTCGTGGGTGTAGATCTTTTTCTTCTTTAGCTGTTGCTGAAATTTTGTTGCCTGTTTTTTAGAAAGTATAACCGGATTAAAAACAACCGCACTAAGTGGCACGTCATTCTTATCTGTAGCCATAGCATTGATGGCATCTGCCACCTCCATGCCTTCTACGATTTCACCAAAGATGGTATAGTCCTGGTCCAAATGCGGTGTCCCTCCTGCTGTTTTATAAATTGCTCTCTGTGCTGCAGGAATCTTTCTGTTCTTTTTTTGTTCGATGGCATCCAGCTGTGCATCGGTTTGCTTTTTCCCTACTACCAGATAGATCTGTGTAAAGTAAGATGCTTTCTCCGCATTATCATCTCTGCCAGCTCCTAGCGCTCCTTTTTTATGGAATAGGTTTGGTTTAATTTCTGCCGCGAACCTTTTTGCACCAAGCTCCGGATGTCGCTTTTCTCTGTTTAGTATGGTATCGTCCAATTCTCCCCCCTGACTTACAAAGGATTTTATGACACGGTTAAATTCTGCATTTTTATACCAACCCTTTTTTATCCCCGTCAAAAACATATCCCTGTGTTTTGGCGTTTCGTCGTACAACATAATGGTGATGTCATCTTTATTGGTCATAAAGCGCACAAAAGTAGATTGGGCTTTTACCTGTGTAACTAATAAAACCAGAAAAAGGGAAAATATAATTCTTTTCATAAGATCAGGAAATTTAATCAGCCAAGATACAATTCAATCAGCACCAGTTAAAATTCAGAGAAAAAAATAAAACATCTACTAAACCTTTACCTATTTCTAATTAAAGAAACATAGATTTCTCCTATTTAATCAATTTACTACTTATGACAGAAAAGACTAGCCGCTACATCGATCCATTAACTGATTTCGGGTTTAAGCATTTATTTGGAAATGAACCTGATAAAGATATTCTTATCGAATTTTTAAACGACCTTTTTCAAGGAGAAAAGATCATTATCGATCTTAGTTACAGCCCGACTGAACATGGAGGAAGTAATGCTAAAGAGAAAAAAGTACTTTTCGATCTAACCTGTACTGGCCAGGATGGCGAGCAATTTATTATTGAGATGCAGAGAACGGGACAGGAATTCTTTAAAGATAGGTGTGTATTTTACATGTCCAGACTGATCAGTGCACAACTACCAAGAGGAACTCAGGATTGGAATATACCATTAAAAGAAGTTTATCTCATAGGAATTATGGAGTTTCAGTTCAATAACATCAACAACAATTATTTGCATAACATAGCATTAACGAACACCGATACAGGTAAAGTTTTTTACAAAGGTATGGGTTACAAGTTCCTCGAATTACCTAACTTTGATAAACAGGAACATGAATTAGCGTCTGATCTGGACAAATGGCTTTATCTTCTAAAAAACTTAAGCCACCTGAATAAGATCCCGAGCTTCCTGGACAAAAGGATATTTCAAAAGATATTTAAAATTGCCGAAGTGAGCAAGTTAACCAAAGAGCAGCGAGAATTATACGAATCAGATGTGAAAGCTAAATCTGATTGGAAAGGTGGCATGGATTGGGCTAAGAAACAAGCTGCTGAACAAGCAGCCGAACAGGCAACCAAAGAAGCTACAAAACAAACTCAGATCAACATTGCACTTAAAATGAAAAAAGATGGAATGTCTAATGAGGTAATAGCGAAATTCACTTCGCTTTCAATTGAAGAGATCGAAAAGCTATAGCACACCAAGATTAAATGATGAGCAGAAGGTCACATCTAAAATAATTTGCTATTTTTATGTAAACCCCATCGGCTCATGGATAACGTGCTCCAATTTATATCCGAGATCATCAGCTACGTCAGTATCGCTATTATCTGTTATGGCGCTGCACTTGGTTTGCTGAAATTTATCAGCAACGAGGTCAACCGACTCAAGAATACCTTTTCACTGGCCAAAACCATTCAAATCAAAATAGAAGTAGGTTATTATCTATTACTTGGTTTAGAGTTTCTGATTGCATCAGACATTATTGATACCATCCTTAATCCATCATTCGAGGATTTGGGAATATTGGCAGGAACTGTAGTAATCAGGACAGGTTTATCTTATTTCCTTAACAGGGAAATTGAAGACATTGCTGAAAACGGTCCAATAGAAGAAGATAAAAATTAATAAGGCCACCTGTTTCAATAACAGATGGCCTTATCATACTATTTTCAATTACCTAAAGCGGTCGATCTTTTAATGCAACACCCCAGGTTGTAGAGGGCTTGTCAGCCATATAAAGAACCAACTCACCACCATTAACAATCGTCTGATGCTGCAAATAGGATTTGGTATAACTTTTACCATTCAATACTGCTTTAACGATGTATTTATTGCGGTTGCTGCTACCAACTACCTTAATATGAAACTTTTTATTGCCGGCTAAAGTGATCACTGCATCATCTACTGTAGGAGATCCAAAAATATAAACTCCGTTTGCAGGATTAAGCGGATAAAAGCCAAGTGCAGAATAAATATACCAGGATGACATTTGTCCTAAATCTTCGTTACCACATAAGCCATCAGGTTTTACAGTGTACAAGGAGTCTGTTACCTTACGAACAACATCAGCTGTTTTCCATGGTTGGCCGGCAAAAGCATACAGATAAGGGATATGATGATTAGGTTCATTGCCATGTGCATACTGTCCGATTAAACCGGTAATATCAGGAGAACTACCTTCAGTCATTGCAGAGCTTATGCTAAACAAAGAATCCAGTCTATTAATAAAACCTTTCTCTCCGCCAAACAATTTGATTAAGCCTTTAGGATCCTGAGGTACCAGCCAGGTATACTGCCATGCATTTCCTTCCGTGTAATCATCCTCTCTATGCTTAGAAGCAACAGGATCAAAAGGCGTACGCCAATTGCCATTTTCTAACTTACCACGCATAAAACCTGTCTGCTTATCAAAATACATGGCATACAAACCAGCTCTTTTACTAAAATAAACGTAATCATCAGTTTTACCCATACGCTTAGCCATCTGGGCGATACACCAGTCATCGATTGCATACTCAAGCCCTTTAGCTACAGCCTCAATTACTTTATCGGCAGGTATATACTTTAGCTTTTGGGCGTAATCTATACCATCAACCTTTTGCATTGCGCTATGTTTTGCAGCCTCATAAGCAAGATTTGCATCAAAACCTTTAAAGCCCTTTAAATAAGCATCAGCAATAATTGGAACGGCATGGTAACCGATCATTGTATTGGTTTCATTTCCCATTAAATGCCATACAGGAAGTTTTCCCTGCTGCTTGTAAATCGCAAGAAATGAATTAACAATATCTGAGACCTTTTCAGGGTGCAAAATGGTGTACAAAGGATGAAAAGCTCTATAGGTATCCCATAAGGAGAAAGTAGTATAATTGGTAAAATCAGCTTTTGGATACACCTTTTTGTCTGTACCTCTGTAATCGCCATTTACATCATTAAATAATGATGGAGCGAACATGGTATGGTACATTGCGGTATAAAATTTTTTAAGCGTTGGAGCATCTGCCTTGATCGCTATTTTGCTCAGTTCTTTATTCCATTTACGATCTGCAGTTGCCCTTACTTTATCAAAATCCCAATGAGGAATCTCTGTATTTAAGTTTAGTAATGCATTTTCATAGCTAACTGGTGAAAGACCAACTTTAAGCTTTAACACAGCATTATTGATGGTGTTAAAAGTTATCACAGCTTTGATTCGTTTACCTTCTGCTTCAGTACCATTTAGTGCAGTAAGGCTATCCGTTAGCTTTATACCAGAAAGTGGTTGAGATAATTTGACTGCGAAATACAAGCGCTGATCATTTGCCCAACCTTTAGAAAAACGGTAACCAACCAGCGTAGTTGCATCGATTTGCTTTACATAGGTCTTTGTAGGCGTGTCCCAGCCCAAACCTGTACTTAAATCGAGCATGATATGCGGGTTATCCTGCGCTTTAAAAGTGTATTGATGAAAGCCTACCCTTTCTGATGCTGTGAGCTCGGCCTTTATCTGATATTTATCTAGTTGCACACTATAATATCCAGCGCGACTAACCTCATTCTCATGTAAAAAAGTAGAAACGTAATCGGCCTGAGCCGGACCGGTAGCCGGCATAACCAGAATATCATTCAGGTCACCTATCCCTGTTCCACTTAAATGGGTATGGGTGAAACCTGTAATGGTGTTGCTTACATAATTATAACCACTGCACCAATCCCATCCGCCAAAAACATTCGCTGGTCCTAGCTGCACGGCCCCAAAAGGAACGTTTGCACCTACAAATACATGTCCATGTGCTGCAGAACCAATAAGCGGGTCTACATATTTGGTCAGATTTGTTTGTGCCGTTGCACAGAAATTGGCAACAAAACCACAAATGAGCGTAAAGGAAAATATCTTCTTCATCTTATATGCAAAATTGAAATTAATGACCAGAAGTGGTTGCCTTTTCTAATTCAAACTCAACAGACTTAAATTTCTTCATGCAGAACAAGCCGAAATAGGTAATGTACACATAGCAAACTACCGGTATCAAAAAGGAGAGTTGGATACCTACGGTATCTGCCAAACTACCTTGCAATGGTGGAATTACTGCACCACCCAAAATAGCCATAACCAATAAGGAAGATCCCTGACTTTTATACTCACCCAAACCTGATATAGATAGGGTAAAAATGTTAGACCACATGATTGAATTGAACAATCCAACACCAACAAGACACCACATAGATAACGCACCACCAGTCATTACTGTAACCAGCAACAATACAATATTGACAGTAGCGAATAACGACAACATTAAAGCCGGACTTGATTTACCGATGGTAAAACCGATTAAATTGGCGGCAATAAACAACAGGAACCATTGCATCTGTTCGAAACTAAGGTCTACAATCGCATAGATCAAAACGAACAATCCAACGCACACCAACACCATATACAGCATTTTTTTACCTTGACTAAGCGCATCACTCATAGATATTGCACCAAGGAACCTACCGATCATTGCTCCACCCCAATACAGAGAAAGGAAGTTTTTTGCCACAGTTTCTTTCATTCCGGTGATATCGCCATGCTCTAAAAAGCTGATCATAAAACTACCTATGGTTACTTCTGCACCTACATAAAAAAAGATCGCAAAAGCCCCTCTTTTAAGCTGAGGGAAACGTAAAGCGCCCAAACCATCTAATTCCGACTCATGACCTTTAAAAGCAGGTAATTTCACTTTATAAATAAAAAAAGTAAGCAATACAAAAACACCGAAAAAGATAAGGTAAGGCATTTTAGTAGCCTCTGCAGACAGGGTCCCTTCTGTAGCGAAGAAATGGAAAATTAAATAACCACCCAATATTGGTGCTATTGTGGTACCAAAAGAGTTAAAAGCCTGTACGAGGTTTAACCTACCCGAAGCTGTACTTTCTTTTCCGAGTAAAGAAACATATGGATTGGCAGTGATTTGCAATAAGGTAAATCCTAAACCAAGTACAAAGAATGCAGCTAAAAACAAACCATAAACAGAAAGTGTTGCTGCCGGATAAAACATCAAACAACCAAGGGCTGAAATAATTAAACCGAGCAACAAACCGTTCTTATAGCCGATTTTATTGATCGGATCTCCTTTAAAATAAGAGATCAGGAAATAAATTAATGAACCGGTAAAATAGGCACCAAAAAAACAAAACTGCACCAGCATTGCTTCTAAATAAGACAATACAAACAGTCCCTTTAAATGCGGAATTAAAATATCATTCATGCAGGTAATAAAACCCCACATAAAGAATAGAAAGGTTAAAGAGATTAATGGTGTGGTATAACTTTGCCCGGATTGAGCACTTTCATTTGAATCAGTATGCTTCATTTGTATGTAGTTTAAATCGTATTATTATTAAATCAGTATATTATGGTTTTACTCCTCAGATAACGAATAAGGCTGATCTGAAGTTGCAGCTCCTCTGTTTAAGTTAGGTTTGGCCGACATATTGAATTTTAATGTACCTCCATTTAAAAGGGTTGAATGATCTAACCAATTCTTTGTCCATTGCTTTCCATTTAAAGTCATACTGCTAACATAAGGCGTATTCGCTTGGTTATTCTCGGCAGAGATAATCATTTTTTTTCCATTTTCTAAGGTTAGGGTTACTTTTTTAAACAAAGGTGCCCCTATTACATACTGACCCGCAGCAGGACATACCGGATAAAAACCCATTGCCGAGAAGACATACCAGGCAGAAGTTTGCCCATTATCTTCATCTCCGCAATAACCATCAGGTGCGGAATTGTACAGTTTATTCATGATTTCTCTTGTCCAATACTGAGTTTTCCATGGTTGTCCGGAATAAGCGTACAAATAGGGTACATGCTGGATGGGCTGGTTTCCGTGTGCATACTGCCCCATATTCACAATCTGCATCTCTCTAATTTCGTGAATAACCTGTCCATAATAACTATCGTCAAAAACAGGAGGCAGTATAAATATAGAGTCAAGCTTAGTGTTGAATTTTTCTTTGCCACCCATCAGATTAATAAGGCCTTTAACATCATGAAAAACACTCCATGAATAATGCCAGCTGTTGCCTTCTGTAAAAGCATCCCCCCATTTGAAAGGGTTGAAAGGAGTGGCAAAAGAACCATCCTTATTTTTACCGCGCATTAACCCACTAGATGGGTCAAATAGCTTTTTATAGTTCAAACTTCTGCTTTTATACAGATCTGTTTCTGCCTTTGGACGCCCCAATGCTTTCCCTAATTTATAAATAGCAAAATCATCGTAAGCATATTCCAGTGTCCTTGCCGCATTTTCGTTAATACCTACATTGTATGGCACATAACCCAATTCATTATAAAAAGGAGCACCTCTTCTTCCAACAGCGTCCATCGGACCTTCGTTGTTTGCGCCATGAATCAAGGCGTCATATAAGGTATTGATGTCATAACCTCTTAACCCTTTCAGGTAAGCCTCAGCAACTACTGAAGCAGAATTATTACCGATCATTACATTGGCATAACCAGGGCTCGACCATTCCGGCAGCCATCCTCCTTCTTTATAGCAATTAACCAAACCTTCCTGCATTTCTGTATTGATACCAGGATATACCAGGTTTAAGAATGGATAAAGCGCACGAAAAGTATCCCAGAAGCCTGTTCCGGCAAACATACGGCCGGGAAGTACTTTCCCATTATACGGACTGTAATGAATAGGCTCCCCCTTTGCATTAATCTCATATAGTTTGTTTGGAAACATCAGCATCCTGTATAAGCAGGAATAAAAGGTACGAGTTTGTTCTTCCGTTCCACCTTCTACAGCTAAACGACTCATCGCCTTGTTCCAGGAGGATTTTGCCTTTTGCTTAGTTTGATCAAAATTGTCTTTGCTCAACTCCCGCTGCAAGTTGAGTTCAGCCTGTTCCATGCTTACAAAAGAAGATGCTACCCGCAGGTTAACTTTTTCTCCTTTATTGGTTTTAAAACCGATTACAGCAAGGGCATGCTCAGCCGAAATCTCTAATGAACGACTTTCTTTTTTATCGGCATAAGTTTTAGCCAGACTAAAAGCCTTATCAGAATAAATGACAAAATAATTTTTAAAATTGACTAATGATCCAGCCGCATACTTAGTAGAATAGCCGATAATTTTATGCTCCGAGGGAATAATTTTAATATACGATCCTTTGTCAAAAGCATCTATCACCACAAATGAACTATCACTTTTAGGGTAGGTAAATCTAAATTGTGCTGCACGCTCTGTTGGGGTAAGTTCGGCAGTAACATCATGATCGGCCAGGTAAACGCTATAATAATAAGGTTTAGTGACCTCAGTTTTATGTGAAAACCAACTAGCCCTATCATCCTGGTTAACCTTTAAACGTCCGGTAACCGGCATGATAGAGAACTGACCATAATCGTTCATCCATGGCGAAGGCTGATGCGTTTGTTTAAAACCTCTGATACGATAAGCATCATAGGTGTATTGCCAGCCATCCCCCATTTTACCGGTCTGCGGCACCCAAAAATTCATTCCCCAGGGAACAGCAACTGCGGGATAAGTATTCCCGTTCGAAAGCTGGTAGCTAGAGTTTGTGCCCATAAGGGTATTAACCCACTCTTCGGGCTCATTGATTTTTAGTCCCTGAGCATTGGCGTGTATGGCAATCCCTAAAAACAGCGCAGTTATGGCAATTATCTTATTCATCTTAATAACATTACACATTATAACTATCCTAAAAGCTGAGGCATTTCTTTATAAACTTTCCACAAGAACTCACCATAAATGGTATTCGCCCATGCAAACCAACTTCTGGTAAATTTAGATGGGTCGTCTTTTTGGAATGACTCATGCATAAAACCTGTACCTGCGTGTGAAGCTTTTAACATTTTAAGGCAATGTTTAATTTCCTGCTGATCGGTACTTGTTAATCCTCTGGCAATAATACTCAGCGGCCAAATCATGTCAGCTTTGCCTACGTGTGGACCTCCAATACCTTCAAAATTTTCGCCTTTATAGAAGAAAGGATTGCTTTGTGAAAGACAAAAACGACGGGTATTCTGGTAAACAGGATCAGAAACCGGCATAGCATCCAGGTATGGCAAGGCCAGTAAACTAGGGATATTGGCATCATCCATTAAATTGTGGTTGCCATAACCATCTACTTCAAATGCATAAATTTCACCAAATTCGGGATGTTTATAAGTAGCGTGTTGTTTTAAAGCGCTTTCCACTTCAGTGGCCAAAGCCAACAATTCTTTACTCAATACTGTTTCCGAAGTTAAGGCTGCAATCATTTCTGCTGCTTGCTTTAAACTGGTTACCGCAAAAAAGTTAGAAGGAATCAGATAAGGATAAATGGTGGCATCATCACTTGGTCTGAACATAGAGCAAATCAGCCCGGTAGGTTTAACCGGAAAACCATAACCATCCATTGGGAGTGTGTCGGTAGGTTTTGCCGTTTCACGCTGAAAACGATAAGGCCCGCGATCTGTTTTCCTTTGTTGCTCTTTAAAAGTCTGTAAGGTTAGTTTAATAGCCTTAATCCAATTTGCATCAAATGGTTCTTTATGCTTTGTTTTTTTCCAGTAAGCATAAGCCAATCTTATTGGATAACACAATGAATCTATCTCCCATTTACGTTCATGGATACCCGGTTTCATATCCGTCAAATCAGTTTTCCATTCGCTTACCATGGTTACATCCTTATAAAAGGCGTTGGCATAAGGATCTTCTATAATGAATTGTGTTTGTCTGTTTACCACACCTGCTATTAAGGTAGCTAACTTTTCGTCCTTGTGAATAAAAGGAATGTATGGCCAAACTTGTGCACAGCTATCACGAAGCCACATGGCATCAATATCTCCTGTGATTACATAAGTATCTGGTCTTTTATTGATCATGCTGTGAAAAACAGTCGTATCCAGGGTATTGGGAAAACAATTTTCAAACAACCAACCTTGCTCCTTATCTGCAACACCTGCTTTAAAGGCTTTAATAGCCTCTTCTACCGTCTTACTTACAAATTTTCTTTGCGCAAGAGGTGTTCTTACCACAGGAAAGTCATCTCCCATAGCAAACAGATGTGATGGATTATATAGCAATGCTGCTCCCATCAAAGCGGTATTTTGTATAAAATTTCTTCTTTTCATGGTTCGGTTCAATTGATGGACTAGTTAATATTTAAGGGTAAAAGTTGTTCTTTAACATTCCAGCCATATACCTGGATGCTTACCGGAACATTGGTTTGAGCAGGAAAATCTATCTGAATAGTTTTCTCTTCGCCTGGTAGTACAGTTAAGTAGTTATCAGAAAAGAATGCAGGTAAAATCCTTTCGCCGGTTTTTGAATTAACCAATGCGATACGGTTAAAAAAGGCTACCGGGTTGGCTTTATCGTTCTTTAAAATAAGCTCGATATTTCCTTTTGTTGCCTTACGTGTCTCAACCTTTAATACAGCGTTTTTCATGGACTGCAAACCAGTGTACTTACCATCTGCTCCAGGCAACCAGTATAAGTTTTCACTTAGCACTTTTTGCTGCGCATTTAATAATTTCAAGACAACAAATGCCCCATTTTTAATCTTTTTAAGTGGCTCGTTGATAGGAAAAGTTCGCTGTGTAGTAGATGCAGCTACTTCTGTAAAGGCCTGAATTTGCTGTTGCAGTTTCCCGTCTATATCATACACATTGGCTTGTACCATAGTGTTACGTTCAATACCAAAGCCATTGTTTACTATAGTAACCATGCTATCTAATGGATTCATCATGATATGTAATGGTTCTCCGCCCTTCCGTAAACCATACAAGCATGCATTTACATCTAAATAAGCATCATACATTTGGCCACGCATTGCAGTCCATGGGTTTTGAGTTTTCCAGATCATCACACCTGTATACCAATCCCACATATGTGCGGAGAAACCTTCCATTAACGAACGGTATTGGTCATAATTCACCAACTGCGCTTTCATTGCAAAATCCTTAGCGTCTTTAGCTTTTCCATAAGGATCGACATGCTGATCGTAAGGAATATATTTATGATAAGCCCAAACTGAATCCGGTTCCTTTCCATTTTGAGGAGCGATCAGATTTTTCTCAGGAATAAAACGTTTTAATGAAGCATAATCTCCTACCCCTACAGATCCAACTTCTGAATTGTATGGATAAGTTTTAAAGGACCAGAAAGTCTTTTGGTCTTGTATGGTATATGGTCCATCTCCGTTTCCACCCAGGAAATTATAAGACATATCGTTAGAGTTAGAATAGTCGTAGAAATATCTGGTACCATCTAATTCAGGAAGAATCCTATCTTTAAGTGCAAACAAAATATCATCTGGTGGCGTAATCTCATTACCTCCGCACCAGAAGGCCAACGAAGCATGGTTTCTGATCATTTTAATTTGATCTTCTGCAGCCGTTAATACCAACTCGTGGTTGTCAGGATACTGTCTGCGCGTCCATTGATCATCTTTTTTCAAAGGATCGGTCCACTTACCGTTACAGTCGCCGCTAAACCAAAAATCCTGGAACACTAACATTCCATATTTATCACAAGCTTCGTAAAATTCCGGTCTTTCGATTATTGCACCTCCCCAAATCCTGATCAGGTTTAAGTTCATATCGCGGTGGAAGCGAACTTCTGCATCATATCTTTCCTCAGAGAACCGCAGCATAGCGTCTGATATTACCCAGTTCCCTCCTTTAATAAAGATCTTTTGTCCGTTTACATAGTTTTCTCTACTTCTGGTACGTTCGTTCCAT
The DNA here is from genome assembly GCF_900176505.1 of Pedobacter nyackensis. GTDB lineage: Bacteria > Bacteroidota > Bacteroidia > Sphingobacteriales > Sphingobacteriaceae > Pedobacter > Pedobacter nyackensis. Next base: position 39,326 of record NZ_FWYB01000014.1, read on the forward strand.
TGCGTAGTAATTTCTCTGACACCGACCTTAACAGTTTCTTCATCTATCAATTGCCCACCAGTCGTTACAAACTGCATGCGGATGGTATAAAGTGGTTGCTCACCATACCCACTAGGCCACCATAATTTTGGGTTTACCAACTGAAAATCAGGAAGCTTAACCACTCTTTTTTCTCCGGCTTTTAACTGCACGGCTGTTTTTATCGTTTTCCCTTCCAGTGTATATTGTAAAAAACCATTCACAGTTTTATTTAAAGGGTTTTCAATTTCACCGGAAGTACGGATCACTGCAGCTTCCTGTTTGCCTGCAGGCAAACGTTTACCCGGAACCAATGTAATCACATGAGGGTTTTGCAGGTTAACCCCATTGGTTTTTTCGATGAATACTTTATCCCATATTCCTGTATTACGATCTCTTATGGGTTGTATCCAATCCCATCCGGCTGTATACTGAGTAGTTAAGCCCTTGGCTATTGTTCCATCTCCGCCCTGACCACCATTTGGTGCTCCTGGAAAATCCGGTGGGTAAACCAATACGGCTAATCTATTTTGTCCGTTTGCTGCCAGCAGTTTGGTAATGTTATATTGTTGGCGCAGATGCATCCCTTCATGCGTTTGAGCATTCACCTTATTGCCATTCAAAAACAGCTCACATTTATAATTTACACCTCTAAGTTTTAACCAGACTTGTTCGTCGCCTTTAGCCGTTTGCTCAAATGATTTCACAAACCAATAAGTATAATAGGCATTTCCGGTACTATAAACATCCTTGATCAACTGGTTGTTCATTCCATAGAAAGGATCAGGCACTTTATTGTTGTTTAACAAAGTGGTAAGTACAGTCCCGGGAACCGTTGCCGGCATCCAGTCTGACATATTAAAACCAGGTTTTGTTATGGTTGCACCAGAGACACTCACCTCTTTTAAAGGCTTGCATTGCCAACCTGAATTCAGTTCATATTGTTGCTGTGCATTCAATTTAATTCCACAACATACAACAAGCACAAACAGTATCAAATAAGGAGTTTTAAAGCTCCAGGAAAAATATAGTAAGGATTTTCTCATTTGTTATTGGTTAATCTATTGTGTGTGTTACTGGGGGCTCCCATATTTTTGTATCAATTAATAACCTTTACGATGTCCTTTAGCGCCAATTCCTTACTGGAAGACCCAATCATAATTCTGAAGTCACCAGGCTCTATAACTAATTTCATTTCGGCATTTAACATACTAAGCATTGAAGGTGTAATTTCAAATGAAACCTGCTTAAGTTCCCCTGCTTTCAACCTGATCCGTTTAAATCCCTTCAATTCCAGAACCGGTCTGGCCACACTGGCAAGCATATCCCTGAGATATAACTGTACCACTTCATCTCCATCGTACTGCCCCGTATTTTGCAGGGTAAAACTCGCCGTAATCTGTTCTGTTGCCTTAATCTCCTTTTTACTTAACTTAAGATCTTTGTATTCAAATTTGCTATAGCTTAACCCGAAACCGAAAGGAAAAAAGGGTTCACCGCTTAAATTATTATAGTCATCTCCGCGGCCCGTTGATTTGTGATTATACACCAGAGGGAGCTGAGACTCATGAACCGGGTATGTTATCGGTAAACGACCCGCGGGATTGTAGTCGCCGAATAAAGTTTCAGCTACAGCAACTCCACCTTCTTCACCAGGATACCAAACATTTAATACTGCCGCGGCTTTATCAAACCATTTGTCCATGGTAATCGCACTTCCCCCAACCAGTAAAACAACTACAGGTTTCCCGGTATTTTCCATTGCCTGAATAAGCTGCTCCTGGTTCCCCGGCAAGTTCAGATAGGCACGATCAAGGAATTCACCTTCTTTTATTCCGGCTGCAACAACTATTACATCCGCAGTTTCTGCCATTTTAATTGCTTCAGCTAATTCTTTATCCCGGTCGTCAGGCACTTCATAATTCCAAACCAATTTGATATACCCATTCCCTTTAGGTTCTTTGAATTCTATACGTACTTCATAGGATTTATCCTGATCAAAGTTGAATGGCACCAAACGGGTATGGTAAGACCTTTTTTCCCACTGGTCAATCAGCAGTTTACCATCAATATAAAGACGATAACCATCATTCCCTTCAAGGCCGATTTGATAGGTTCCTGACTTTGGTGCATGAATACTACCGGTCCATCTCACTGAATACTGATCTTTAGCCAACAACTTATCGGGAGCATAAAGCGTCCACATGAAATCTATATTTTTATCTATCCTGTTCAATACCGGTTCACCGGATAGCGAAAGGTTATTGAAATATGCCCCACTCAACCCTTTTGAAATCCCAGATTTTAAAAACTCCTGCTTTACTGGCACGAACAATATTGGTTCTCTACTGCTTCCCTTGCTATATTGTATTTTTATTTCATTGCCTGCCCGTCTTTTCAGGCCTTCAAAAATATTCACCTTCTGGTTACCCGTTCCGCTATAACCACCCAACCTGGCTTCAAGTGCGTCCTCGCCCAACAGTAATATATTTTTCACATTCTTTAGTGGTAAAACTGATCGCTCATTTTTCAACAGCACGAACGAACTTAAAGCCGCTTCCTTCGCCACTGTTTTACCATTTTCATCAGTTAAAGATGCTTTCGCTTCTTTTTCAGAAACGTACGGATTTTCAAAGAGACCTAACTCGAACTTTGCGCGCAGCACCCTTGAAACCGCATCGTCTATTCTTTCATTGGTAATTGATCCATCCAGGAAAGGAGGGATAAATAATTTATAATGATCATACTCTATCTGAAAAATCACATCCAGCCCCGCTGTAATCGCCTGTTTTGTGGCTTCAGCATATCCGCTAGCGGTATTGTGCAATACATTTCCACCACCTACGGCACCCGCATCAGAAATGACGAATCCTTTAAAGCCCCAGTCTTCCTTTAACTTCTGAGTTAACAACCAGTGGTTAGAAGTTGCCGGAGTACCATCAATTGAATTATAGGCCGTCATTAACGATCTGCTTTTTCCTTGTTGTATAGCGGCTTTAAAAGGAGGGAAATGAATTTCTTCTAATAGGCGATGGTTAAAGCTTATCGGATAGCTATCCCGTCCACCATCCCCCACATTTGCAACAAAATGCTTAGGCGTTGTGATGATATTACGTGATTCAAATGCATTTACAAAAGCTAGCCCCATCTGGGAACTCAAAAAAGGATCTTCACCATAAGTTTCTTCTGTTCTTCCCCAGCGTACATCTGAAGCAATATTTATAACAGGCGTTAAAATATCTCTTATACCTCTCGCTTTGGCTTCATACGCTATGGCATCTGCCACCTTGCCCATCATACCCGTATCAAAACTGGCTGCCAGGCCTATAGCCTGTGGAAAGGCTGTGGCTTCCTGTCTGACTAATCCATGCAAGGCTTCATCGAAGGCAATGATTGGAATACCCAATCGCGTTTCCTTCAAAAAATATCTTTGTATGGTATTTATTTTCTTTGCGAGCGTATAGGCATTTTCTTGCGTACGGTTATAGCTCAGCATTTGCCCAGCCTCTCCTCCGCCTTGAGATGCAGCCCCTATTTGCAGACCAAAAATACCCTTTTTGTATAGGTTCTTATTTACTCCGTCCAGGTCGCCCGGGATCATAAAAAGTTGCCAAAACTTTTCTTCTGGCGTCATTCTCGACAATAAATCCTTTACACGAGCCTCAATATCGGCTTTGGGATCTTTGTAAAGCGCATTTTCTAATTTATTTTCGGACTTCCCTTTAGGCTTAGCCTGTCCAAAGCCACTACTCGTGAACATAACGACACCCACCGAAACAAGCAGGAACTGAACAACACCAATCTTTATGGCTACATACTTCATCTATTGTAATTTAATAGGTATTTATAGATTAACCCGCAGGAGCAAATTCAAAAGCCAATGCAATGCTACCTTCATTCTTAGAAACAGCCGCAGGCAATTCAATAAAGATTTTACCACTCAACTCTTTCCATTTCATTTTTTTACCTGTACCAATCAGGGTGACAGAAGTACCTTTTTTAGGTGTATTTCCAGTCCAGCTGATTGTGGATGGCAATTTTTCACCTTCTATCGGGCAATAAACCGCATAACGAGTCTTACCATCTTTACTTTGTGTAAACCAGGTATTCCCATCGTGATAGGCTTTGGTAATCCTTGTACCGTAAATTGCCTTTCCGTTTACATTTACCCATTTCCCAATCTCTTCCAGGCGAGTGATTACTTCCTGAGGAAATGTCCCGTCTGCTTTAGGACCGACACCTAGTAGCAGACTCCCTCCTTTTGCAGTAACTTCAACCAGTGTATGGATTACTTTTGCTGCTGACTTATATTGATCATTAGGAACAAAGCCCCATGCGCCACCTAATGTCATACAACTTTCCCATGGATTGGCCAATTGCTTTTCCGGAACTCTCTGCTCTGGCGTCTGATAGTTTTCGTAAGGACCATGTACCGTTCTGTCGACCACCAACAGCCCAGGTTGTGCCTTACGGGCCATACTAGCAATTTTTGGCATGTTTATGTCCTGATCCCAGGCAGGAATCGCAGCCCCCCAGGCTCTTACTTCATCGTTTACGGTTGACAATGGTCTTACCCAACCTCCATCTAACCAAAGAATATCAACTGAACCATAATTATGCATCAATTCGCCGATCTGGTTAAAGGTATATTGTTTAAACATATTCCAGCGCCATGGGTTTTTCCTGATGTCATAATTATTATTCCTGTCGGCAGTCGCATATTTAGACCACCAGTAATATTGTGAATGCCAGTCTGGTTTAGAAAAATAGGCACCTATCATAAAACCTTCCTTACGGAAAGCGTCAAAAACATGTTTCGCTACATCTGCTTTGGGGTTCGTGGCAAAGGGCCCTTTAGCAATACTAAAATCGGACTCTTTGGTATCGAACATGGCGAAACCATCATGGTGTTTGGTCGTAAATACAAGGTATTTCATGCCTGCGGCTTTACCTGCCTTTGCCCATTGTTCCGGATTAAACTTTACAGGATTAAAATCTTTGCTTTGATCCCAATACCATTTCTTATAGTTGTCATAGGTAATTGTACTGTCCCGCTCAATCCAGTCTTCGGAACATATAGACCAGGATTCTATGATCCCGGGCACTGCATAGAGTCCCCAGTGGATAATCATCCCAAACTTCTGATCCTGCCATTTGTCCAGTTTTTGTTTTACCAGCGGGTCTTTGGGCCATTCGTAAGTAGTTGACTGATGATGAACACCATGATCTTGTGCAACCACCTTGCTACAAATACCTATCAACAAGACTGCAATTTTGATTATCTCTCTTTTCATCATCATATTTTTATGATTATAAAGTACTCATTATTATAGGAATTATAGGCATTTATAAAATTGTCCTGGCTACAGGAGCAGCCAGGACAATGATTTATATAAATTTCCGAACCATTAAACCAGGTTTATGGTTGCCAGAATATTTTAGTTTTACGTGTATCTTTAGCCTGAACAGCCTGATAATTTACACTGTTATACGTCATCTCGCTTGCAGGATAAACCAATCTGGTAGGCGGTGTATCAAAACCAGCTAATTTACCATTTGAAGGGAAAGTCAAAACCGGATATCCTGTCCTTCTATATTCAGACCAGGCTTCCATAGATTGCAATACGCCTAGATGTGCCCATTTTTGAATGTAAATTTTAGCCAACTTGTCCGTAGCCGTACCGCTATAACCAGCCGAAGCTGAATTAACCCAGGTATCAATTACAGTACTTGCCGGCATCGGTACATTTACATACCCCCCACCTTGATTCACGCTATTCAGATAATGATAGAAAGTAACCGACTGTCTCAGTGCAATATCATAAGCGGTTTTTGCAGCGGTAGTGCTTCCCCATCTTTCAAACGCCTCTGCCTTTAAAAAGTTTACTTCAGATGCAGTGATGACGATTCCTGGTAATTTCTGATTAAAAAGAAAAGTCGCCGAGTCCAATACGGAATAATCAGGAAAACTGTTATCCTGCTGAGTAGTGGTAAATGTCACCGGCATCGCTCTGTAGTTGGCATTTGGAACAAATTTACCATTAACCATACGGCCGTATTTATCATAAATTACCGGGATACGCGGATCATTTGCAGGAAGCATTACTGTATTCAACATATAGTCTGTTGCATACCAGCTGCCTTCTAAAAAGGCATCATGCAAATCACTTGTACTGTTTGTAAGGGGCTGAAGTAGAATATCAGAAACACCTGGGTTATATGATCCATTGCTACCGCCATCAACCAAAGCATAGTTTGAAGGATTATTGAGCATCTCCAATACCCCCGTTCTGGCGGTATTTTCATCTACTTTAGAAATCCGCATCAGCAACCTTAATTTCAGAGAGTTCGCATAGCTTGCCCAAAGATTTACATTTCCTTTTAAAAGAATATCTGCTTTCGAGAAACTTGAATTGGTTGGATTTGCCTTAAAGTACGCAGCTGCGGCAGTGAGGTCACTTATAAACTGGGTATACAAAGCTTTCTGTTCATCAAACTTTGGTGGGTTAATCGTTGCTTTAGTTTCCAGACTCCCTGCTTCAGCATAAGGTATATCGCCCCATAAATCGACCATTTTAGCTGCCTGTTCTATTAAAACTACTTTAGCTGCTTGCATAATCGTAGCCTGAGTAGCTTTCTCTGCTTCAGGCAGCTTGCTGTAACTTACCTCCATCGCACGGTATAAAGCCATCACACCACTTCCATTTCCTTCTGGGACGTAAAAATCATCCCAATAGTTTTGGGAATACGGATCACTTTGCTTATAAATGGAATTTCCATTTGCAGCGTAGGTTGTCTGGGCATATACCCCTGGCATTTGAGACAGAAAAGTACGGACATGCCAGTACTTGGCCGCAATTCTGTCGTTATTTAACATCGCTGTAAAAAGGCCTGCAGGACTAGCAGTGGTCGCCTTTTCCGGGTTAAAATATTTATCTGCAACATCTTTCTTACAACCGATGAATGTTGTTAATACCACTAAAAAGAAAGCTGTATTTGTTATTAACTTTTTCATAATATCTATATTAATGCGACTAGAAATTCGCGTTTAAAGAAAAACCAAAACTTCTTGATGCAGCACTTGAACCTACATCTACACCTTGAGACCACCATTTGTTTCCAAGTGGAGCTTCCGGATCAAGATCTTTTAAGTTACGCCACAGATAGAACAAGTTACGTCCTACAAGGGACACTCTCAAATTGTTAAGTTTCAACTTTTTTGTCACCGACTCTGGTATTTTATAACCCAATACCATTTCTCTCATTTTGATATAGCTGTTGTCAAAAAGTTCTCCTTCAGCCAGGGATCCTTGTCCCCAGTTATAGGTAGTAAGGTAATAATCAGCAGCAGAGAGAACTGTGGTATTTGGCTGCCCGGTTGTCTGGTTTACACCTTGTAGCAAAACACCATCGTTATAAGTTTTTCCATTGCTGGTATAGGTCAATCCTCCATTGGCAGCATCCCTATATTGCATAGAATTTTCTAACATACCAGCACCACGCATATATTTAAGGTTAGGTGCAATCATTTTCCCACCGAAACGTCCGTCGATTGTGAAGTTAAGTGAAAAATTATCATAGCTGAAGGTATTAGAAAAACCAGCAGTCAATTTTGGCATAATATTTCCTGCCTTCGTATATTTAGTATCCATTACATAGAAACCATCATCATTGATGATATAATTACCCTTATCATCGGTAAGTCTTGGTAAAATGTAAATATTACCTAAATCTTCTCCTGCTTTTGCAACGATTTTTGCGATATCCTGATCAGAACGATAAAATACAAGCTCAGACAAGCCTTCCATTAATGAAATTACCCTTGATTTGTTTGTAGCAAAGTTAATTCTGGTCTCCCAGCTAAAATTACCGGATATAGGTTTTCCATTCAGCGCCAATTCAAGTCCTCGACTTCCTACTTCACCAACATTTACGATCTGGCTACCAGCTCCTACTGTGGTCGAAACCTGTAATGGAACGATCTGATTTTTAACCCTGTTATCATAGTAACTTAAATCCATGCCCAAACGGCCACTTAAGAAACGCGTCTCTAAACCAAACTCAGCCTCATGCTTCATCTCCGGTTTTAATAAATCATTTCCATATGCCTTTGCCGTTTTCAATGAAGTAACGGATCCATTAATGGTTTGCAAAGAAGTTTGCGTATAGGCAACATTTGCTTCATATATAGGAGGCGGATTACCCACCACACCATAAGACGCCCTTAATTTACCATAGTTCCAGAAGTCAGGCAATTTCCAAACATCACTAAAAACAAAACCACCATTTACTGAATAATATGAATAGTTATTGTTTGCCGGAGGAAGTGTAGAAGCATATTCCTGACGAAAAGTTCCTTCCAGGAACAGATAATCTCTAAAGGATAAATTCAGAATACCCAAGTAAGCATACTTTAACTGCGATTTCCTGTCATCTTTTGTTTCCGGAACACCGAATGAGTTGCTGATCGAAAACCAATTCTCTGACACTAATCCATCTCTGGTATTTGATTTCTGATCTTTATAACTTTCGTCACGCGCCTGATAACCTCCGCTAACAGACAAATTCAGATCTTCAGCAATTTTATTGCTATAGGTCAACAATGCATCTCCATATAAAATGGCATACTGTCCCTGTGTAGTTGTATATGACCCCGTACTGCTAGTACCATTTAGAGCAGAAGGAATCTCCGTATACTGACGGTTTTCAGTTCTAACACCTGTATAATCGTTACCGATACGACCTCTGAATTTCAGGTTTTTAGCTACATCCCAATTTAAGGTTGCACTTGACAATAACCTGTTTTCATTTTCATCATACTTATTCTTTAATTGCTGCCAGTAGAAATCCAGCAGATTTGTAGCCCTGATATTGTAAATAAAAGGCTCAGGACGATTTACCTGATCGAAAGTCGCATATTTGTAACCATTACTGGTTTGGAACTTTTGTTTCATCAGATTCATGTCTTCCGCGCGACTGAAAAAACCGGCGAAGGATCCCAACACCTGCCCTAGTTGATAAGGTCTGTTATGGGTAATGGTATTAACATAGTTCACAATAACATCAGCAGACACCTTTGGTGAAAGCTTAACCGTAGAATTCAGATTAAATGAGTTTTTTGAACCCGTGTTTCCTGGTTGTGTCCCCCTGAAATCCAAACGTGAAGCAGAGAAACGATAGTTAACTCCTTCAGTTTGATTCGATATAGCCACATTGGCATTAGAGGTATAGCCTGTTTCATACACATCCCTATAATTGTCTGGCTGTGCAGAGAATGAACGAATTGAACCGTCCCACCATTTTACTTGCTGACCTTCCATTTTTGGTCCAAAACTGGCATAAGCTCTGAAGTAAGGTCTTAAACCAGTTGGCGAACTTGCATCTGCTATCCAGCCATCTTCACGTCCGGCATTGGCTAAGTTGGTTGCCCTATCATAACCTGGGCCGTAAACATTTTGGAAATTAGGAAGAAAGGCCACCTTATCCACGGATCCCTGATAATTAAAGTCGACGCCAAGGCCTCTGCTTTTTGAGCCTTTTTTTGTAGTAATAACCACTACACCACTTCCTGCATCCGAACCGTATAATGCCGATGCACTGGCACCTTTTAACACAGTTAAACTTTCTATATCGGCAGGATTAATATCCAGGATACCATTTCCACGGATACGCTGATCATCCCAATAATTGTTATTATTGGCACCACCTGCACCATTCTGAGCATCGTTACGGATCATTACCCCATCTACTACATAAAGTGGCTGCTGGTTATAACTTATGGAATTGATGCCTCGGATTTGCACATTTACCGCACTACCAGACCCACCCGGGGCCGTAGTGATTTTTACACCAGCGGCTTTACCATACAATGCTGATGCGAAGTTGGTGTTACCAGCCTCTGTCAATTGCTGGGATGTAACCGTACTCACTGCATAGCCTAATGATTTTTCCTGCCGTTTAATACCAAGGGCAGTAACGACAACCTCACTCAGGTTAGTATCATACTCCTGAAGTACCATGTCGATAGTTGCGGCAGCACCTACCAGAGCTTCCTGTGATTTATAGCCTATATAAGAAAAAACGAGCACAGCCCCTTCTGCAGCAGATATGACATATCTACCGTTAGCATCTGTACTTGCACCATTTTTAGTGCCTTTTATCTGGACGTTGACTGCAGGGATAGGTGTTCCCGTAGCATCCTTTACGGTTCCCGAAATGTTTTTTTGCGCATAAGCAGTTATTGTTAATAGGCTTAACAATAAAACACTTAAACACCGGGAGTAGATCTTTTTCATGTTGATAAAGTTTTGGGTTAGTATTTAGGTTAGTTAATAATTAATAATATTTTTATTGATCGATTTATTAATCGAATTTACTGTTCTCTATAACCAGACTTGCAGCAGCAAGCAGTTCCGCATCTGCGGCTAATTCTGAAACGACAATAGTGGTTTGACCTGCAATCCTCGGGATGCAGAATTCGTTCACCGCTTGTTGTACTGATGGTAATAATATTTTGCCAGCTATGGCACCGCGACCGCTCAATACAATACGTTCAGGATTCATAATATGGATTAGTGTAGCCAATCCTTTTCCAATAAGAAAAGCAGCATCTGAAAGAATAGATACTGCAAGTGGATCATGATTGCTTGCAGCTTCAAGGAAAATTTCACCTACATTTCGGCCGCTTTCTTTAAACAACTGAGTCATACTTGTTGCAGCCCCGTTCTTTATTTCCTCTTTAGCTCTTTCTGTCATTACTAAGAGCGAAGTCTCAACTTCCAGACAGCCACGTTTACCACAAGAGCATAAATTATTAGTATTGGAAAGCGGTATATGGCTAAACTCACCGGCATAACCGCTGCTTCCTCTATATAGCTTTCCATTTACAATCATCCCCAACCCTGTTCCCCAACCTATGTTAGCTACCATCACATCTTGTCTTCCTACAGCTGCACCAAAATTTAGTTCAGCCAGAGCAATTAAGCTGGAGTCATTGTCCATAAATATTGGAAGTCCCAATTTATCCAACATGTATTTCGCGAGAGGCTTACCATCTTTCGTTCTTAAATGAGAATTATTTATCCCCTCTTCCACATCAATAAAACCAGGGATACCAATACCTACTCCTAATATTTTTTCAATATCAATACCGGAAGCTTTTATATTTTCATCAATAAAGGCTATTAATCTATCTACTGCCTTAGCATCACCCGGAATGATCAATTCAAGAGTTTTAGTAGGAAAGACAATTGTACGAGATAGATCATATATCGCCATCCTTGTAGTGAACTGATCCATTGCAATAGAAACAATATACTTCTGCATTTCTGGGTTAAGAAGAAATAAAGAAGCCCTCCTACCACCGGTAGATTGCGCGAGTCCCTGATCTTTAATATAGCCATCTGCCATCAACTCATTTACAACCTTAGTCACCAGAGGTAAACTTTTATTAGTCAGTTTACTTAATTGAGCAAGTGAAAGTGAATCCTTATAGTAAAGATGCTTTATGATATCAGATCTTAATGATTGCGCCTTTTCTATCATTGTATATTAGGTTAGTATGCTTAAACAAACTTAATAATTTAAAACAATACTTCCCAAATCTTTTTAAATAATTTATTAAGTTGTTCAATGTTTATAAAATAATGTACAACTTTGGACAAAAAAAAGCCCCTTAACCATAGCTTAAGAGGTACAGATAAAAAAGGAAAAATACCATTTAAATACACGACAACTGCGTTTAACAGCTTTTTAAAGTCCGTAAAAAATAGCCACTAGCGATAAAAAGATGTCCATACTTTAATTACCTTCTTCCCAGGCAGCCTTTGCAAGCTCAGCGATGATCTTTTCATTTTCTTTTTCGCTCTCTTTAGACATGGATACAAAAACGGAAATGATCATTTTCTTTCCATTTCTTAGCGTAACAATCCCCACATCATTTGAAGCCGCAGTAACGCCCTCCTTATTCATTCCAGAAAAGCCTGTCTTGTGTGCTACAACTGTTCCTGGAGGCAGGAGTCCTTTAATTTTATTAGGTCCTGTGGTAGTTTCCTCCATTACCTTCATCAAAAAATCACCAGTATGCTTTTTTAACACTTTCCCGTTGCAAAACTTTTCCAGCAAGGCATTAGCCGATTTTGGGGTAGTCCAGTTACGAAACTGCACTTTATCGTCGTTATGCATTTCTTCTTCAGTAGCAGTTATTTCACAGTCTTTGATTCCTAAACCAGCTATATACTGATGGACCTTATTTGGTCCGCCCAATAGTCGGAATAAGATGTCACAACCATTATTATCACTCGCTGAAACTGTAAATTTGATAATTTCAGTCAATGCTACACTTACATTTCCACCAGGATATTTATCCCTTAACGGGCTCCATGTATTTGGTAACAAGTCGCTCTTTTTTACAAAAATCTTTTCATTCAGTTTGAACTTACCTTTATCCACTTGATCCAGTACGGCCAAAGCGAGATGAAACTTATACACACTCTGCATGGGATAATGCTTATCACCATTTACAGAAACAGATCTTTTATTTTCGAGGTATAATACGGAAACACCAACATCAGCTTTTTTGCCATTAATGATAGACTCCATTCTTTGTTGAAGTTTATTGGCCTGTCCATAAACTGTGAATGAAAAAACTGACATAAAAACTGTTAAGAAAATCGTGCAAATCTGTTTCATAGTTAAAAGTTAATCGGTACTGCCTAAGATAAAACAAAAAATTAATTACTACTTCATGATCATTAAACTGCCCGAAATTACTTGCTTATGATCCAGATTAATGACGTAGTAAAAAACTCCGGGATCGCAAAGTTTACCTTTGTAATCTCCCTCCCAGGACTTACTATATCCCACAGATTTAAACACCTCACCTCCATAGCGGTTAAAAATCCGAACCTTACAATTGGGAAAAGCTGAAATACCTCTAATTTGCCACTGATCATTTATCCCATCTCCATTGGGACTGAACGCTGTTGGAGGTAATATTTTAGTTGGTGTGATTACTTTCACAACGATGCCATTAGATCCTGCTACAGCGTTATATGTGCACACTAAATCTGCAATCATAGTGCAACTTACCTCATCACCATCTACAAGCGTTGTTGTTGTAAAACCAGGTGTACTTATCCCAACCGACCTTCCATTTACCTGCCAGTCAAATACAGGATTTACTCCTCCATTAACAACACTAGTCTGGAATGTAACTGCTGCACCCTTATAAATTTCAGTCTGGTTATGAGTTATAACCAAGGTGGGCGTTAAGTTTGGCTTTACCTTGACGCTAATCTTATTGCTACTAACTACAGATAACAATTGACAGTATGGGGCGTCGCTGGTAATTACGCAGGAAACTTCATCAAGATCGTTGAGCAGATTTGTTTCATAAACAGCACCATGTGGGGCATCCGACACATCATTTCCATTAACCTTCCACAGGTATACCGGATTGGTTCCTGCATTGGTTACCTGAGCACTAAAAGTAATATGTGCCCCCTGACAAATTTCATCTTTATCAGTTGAAATAACAACTGAAGGACTCGCAGATTGATCAGGGGCCTGCAAAGTAATTGGATTGCTATTAACGATTGCATTTTGCACACAGACCTCATTACTCCTAAGCTCACAAGTCACAACATCGGCCACTTTTAGGCCCGCATCAGAAAAGGTAGCGTTTATTGCTCCGCTTACATCAATTCCATTAATTTTCCATTTGAAAACAGGATTTGTACCACCATTTACCGTATTCGCAGTAAATACAGGCTGAAAAGAACTACAAACCGTATTTGCACTGCTTGTAATGGTTATGCCCGCAACTTTATTGTCTGCAACTACAATTTGGTTCGAAACGACTTCACAGCCTGTAGTTGTCTTAATTTTAGCCGTATAGATTCCGGGCAAAGTTGTGGTTAAGGTTCCAGTATAGATATTAGCAAATTTAATTACCCGATTACTCGAAAAATCAGTAACGTATAGGTTATTATGAGCATCCATCCATACTCCAACTGGTGTAACCTGATTGGCGTTTGTCCCCTGACCATTGCCTCCTGCAATGATGATGCCCGTTGATGAGCCTGGGGTCCATTTTTGCACACTATAGCCTGTATAATCAGTAACATAAATATTCCCGCTACCATCTACAAATACCCCAAGTGGATTACCTAAATAGATGCTACCATTACTCCTAGCTACAGTGACTCCACTAGTAGCTCCAGGCGCCCATTTTTGTACCCTACCATTGTCGGTATCACATATGTAAAGGTTTCCGGCAGCATCGACGAAGATTCCTGTGGGCGTTGACAACTGATTTGCAGCACTTCCATAGCCATTTCCTCCGGCCACAACAATTCCAGTACCGCCAGCTGCTGGGAACTTAAGTACACTTGCTCCATTTTGTTGAGAAACAAATAAATTACCCTGCGCATCAATAAATACTCCTGTTGGCGTGTTTAATGATGTAGCTACGGTAACTCCTGCCGTTGCGCCGGGAGCCCACTTCTGCACTCTATTGTTATTTTGATCCGCTACATAAACATTGCCTGCGGCATCAACGGCAACAGATGTTGGCCGGTTAAATTGATTGGCATTAGAGCCAGATCCATTACCGCCAGCAACAGTAACCCCAAAAGTTGCACCGGGAGCCCATTTCTGAACGCGATTATTTCCCATATCAGGAATATAAAGATTGCCTTGCGCGTCAACAAATAATCGATTGGGGCTGTTCAGTTGATTTCCTCCTGTGCCTCCTCCATTTCCCCCAGCCACAACAACTCCGTTGTTTTGCTGAACCGTGCCTTGGGTAAGAATCGTTGTACCGTTCAACTCCCAAGATATGGATGCAACCGGCTCACTGCTTGTAACAGTTAGTACACTTCCAACACAATTATCCCCAGACAATGTTGCAGTACAATCCCTATTTTTTTTCCTGGAACTTCCATTAGGGTTAACATCTGCATTAGGCAGAGAAATAGCATACACAAGGGCATTTGAAACGCAAATGACCAATAGCATGAGGAGCACTTTAGATTTCACGCGAGTCGTTTATTTTGACGTCGAAATTAAAGCTTTAATTTTGCAATATGAAATTCATCAGAATTGCAAAAACAAAAGGCGAAAACCATATGATTTTCGCCTTTTGTGCCCCAAGAGGAAAAATAGGAATATATTAATTGTTCTCCTCAACAAAAGGAGTAATTTGTTCCAATATTTCGAAAGCAGTTTCGGCCATTTTGTTCCCTTTGGTGTCAAGCAAAGGATTAACTTCTACCACTTCCAAGCATATAACCTTTCGGGAGGCAATGATCCTTTTAATGATATCAATGATTTCGTACTGATCAAATCCTTTGGCAACAGGTGTACCGGTTCCATAAGAAATCAAATCGCAATCCATGCTATCAACATCGAAAGAAATATAAATCATGTCACAATCTGACAATTTATTTAGCGACTCCTCTACACATGTTTCTAAACCACGAAAACGTACTTCTTCTACCTTATAATTTTTAATTCCTAAATTTTGTATTTGAATATCTTCAGATTCTTCGGTGTCACGAACACCGAAATATATCAAATGTTCGGGTTTCAATTTAGGCAGATTGGTTCCTATAGTCTTCAAATTATCCCAGTAAAGCAGGGTTTCTCCCTCAACCTTATTTACTTGACAGTTCAAATTATCATTGGCTAGTGCGGCAGCCAAAGGCATTCCGTGTATGTTCCCCGAAGGAGAGGTATAAGGCGAATGCAAATCAGCATGAGCATCAATCCAAAACACACCCAGCGTTTTATCCGGATGTGCAGTTTTGATCCCACTCATTGTTCCTAAAGCCGATGAGTGATCTCCAGAAAATACCAAAGGGAATTCTTTCTCCAATAAAGTTTGTTCAACTACTTTAGCAACCCGGGTACATTGTTGTAGTACTTTCTCAATTCTTTTAGCAAAAGAATTGCGGTCCTTTTCGTAGATCGTTTCATTATGCGTTTCTACATCTACAAACGGGAAATTGTTAAAATATTCACTGCCCTTATTAATGGCGGCAACTTCAATAGCATCAATCCCCATATCCGACCCCCGCGTTCCTGCCCCAATATCAGACCTATTTTTTATGAGTTTGATCGATCTTTTCATAAATCCTATGCAAACTCTAACAACGATTTTTCAATGATGGCCAGACTTTCTCTTATTTGTTCTTCAGTAATTACCAAAGGAGGAGCTAAACGGATCTTGTTACCATGCGTAGGTTTTGCCAACAAACCATTCTCTTTAAATTTAACACAAATGTTCCATGCCAAATCAGAATCTTCATCACTATTTATCACTATAGCGTTTAGCAACCCCTTACCTCTTACCAGATTAATAAGACCTACTCTCTTGGCAATATCTTCCAGGCCTGCTCTGAATATCTCTCCTAATCGACCGGCATTTTCAGCTAGCTTCTCGTCAATTACAACTTGCAAAGCCTCCTGAGCCACTGCGCAGGCAAGTGGATTTCCACCATAAGTTGAACCATGTTCGCCCGGTTTAATGGTTAACATGATTTCATCACTGGCTAAAACCGCAGAAACAGGTAACACTCCACCTGAAATCGCTTTTCCCAATATTAAAACATCCGGTTTGCTACTTTTATCTTCAGAATTTACTTCGTATGAAGCTAACATGCTTCCTGTGCGCGCAATTCCTGTTTGGATTTCATCTACGATAAACAGCACATTATATGCTTTACACAAAGCTTTAATACGTGGTAAGTAATCACTATCTGGCACAACTACCCCAGCCTCACCCTGAATAGGCTCCACTATAAAACCTGCGATGTTGTTATCCTCCTTTAAAAGTGATTCGAAAGCCTCCACATCATTGTAAGGAACATGAACCATTCCTTCTACAAAAGGACCGAAATCCTTTCTTGCACTTTCATCATCAGATGCAGAGATTACAGAAATAGTTCTACCATGGAAATTTCCTTTGGCAAATACTATTTTTGCCTGATTCGTAGGAATACCTTTCACCTGATACGCCCATTTTCTACAAAGCTTCATTGCACTTTCAACCGCTTCAACGCCAGAATTCATAATTAAAGCTTTATCGAAACCGAATAAATTACAAATGAACTCTTCAAAATCGCCTAACTTATTATTGTAAAAAGCACGAGAAGTAAGCGTAAGTTTTTCGGCCTGCTGTTTTAATGCATTTATAATTCGAGGGTGACAATGACCTTGATTCACTGCTGAATAGGCAGAAAGAAAATCGTAATATCTTTTTCCTTCAACATCCCAAACAAAGACTCCCTCGCCTTTTTCTAATACTACAGGCAGCGGGTGGTAATTATGCGCACCGTATTTATTTTCTTTTTCTATTAACTCTTCGCTTTTACTTAATTTCGCTAGATTTTCCATTATTGAATAATTTAATCAATTGAAACGAAGGCATAGACATTTCTTATATACCTTCGATATAAAACAAATTTAACTTATTTATACCATAAAAAAGTTAAATTAACTTAAATTACCCGAAATTAGAAAAACACATTAATCTTAAGAGATAACCATGGACGCTATTGATGAATTTGACATACAGATTTTAAAACAACTTGAAAAAGATGGACGCATGGCCTATTCGGCCATTGCGACTGCGTTGGGCGTATCAAATACCATGATCCACCAAAGAATATCCAGATTAACGGAACAAGGTATTTTAACAGGAATTAAACCTGTTTTGGATGAAAAAAAAATAGGCTATGATTGGGGAGCTTTTACTGGCATAACGCTCGAAAAGGATCATGATTCAAACCGTATTATTGAAGAATTAAAGAAAATACCTGAGGTAACGGAGTGTTACTACATTACAGGCGTTTACACCTTATATATAAAAATCATTGCCAAAAATCATGAACACATGAGACGAATACTCTATGAAAAAATAGATAACATACCGGGTATTGCGAAAACGGATTCTATTATCGAGTTAGGCTGCGCATTCAAACGGAATATTATTTTATAATACTGTTTTGCATTTTATATAAAAAGCGAAAAACCATATGGTTTTCGCTTTTAGGTGCTTAAAGCGACTGTACAATTTTTAGTCACCCCTTATTGATATACTAAAAAACTGATTAATGAGGTTATGCTAAAAATTTCTCCTGCCTTTACCACATGATTGCCACAATAGTCAAGATACACTTTGTTATACATCTTGGCATTAGAAACCCATAAAGAGCCATTTGGCAAGTTTTTTCCTCTGTCGACATGGATAGCAATACCGTAGTGTTCGCCCCATATTTTGAGCTTTTTAGAAGTGCTGTTTTTATTTCTGGCCCCCAGGTCATTCACATGCCCTTCTTGCGAGACATCAACAATGCCCGCTACATCGTCACGGCTAGCCTTGCTGGTTACCAATACGCCGTTTTCCTGTCTTACCACAGGTATCATGGTCATATAGGCGGCAACAACATTCTGCTCTGTTAACCATTTAATTTCCTGCTTGATGGTAATTTCATTCTGCTCGCCAATTTCCCAGATTTTGATTATAGTAGCAATCTTTTCGGTCTCACTATTTAACTGATATAAATCCGAATATTGTTTGACAACCATTTTTTTGAAAGGCGTTAAAGGTACGTCTGCAGCTTCATCCAAACGTTTTCCATCCAGCATAAATTCAACGGAAGTCTTTTTTTCAAAACCATGCAGACTGCCACCTACAAAATCCTGTTTCAGTCGGATGGCCGTTTCCCATTCTCCGCCACGCACAATCTTTGTTACGCGTTTTCCATGTTCAACAGCAAAACTTTCCCAAAGCTGCCAGATGTCATAATAGCTGGGCTTACCGGCAATAAAGTCTTTCTGCACCCTCCTCATTGTCAACTCTATCCCATTTGCAGTATAAATAGACAGTTTGTCTTTCGTTTTAAGAATTTGATTGCCTAGTTTTTCACTCTTGCCAATGGAAAAACCAGAACAAACAGCACCAGCATATTGGACAGATACCAATAGCAACAACACTAAAAATATTTTTTTCATAAACTATAAAATTGGTTAAATTATCTTCCTAAGTGTAATTCCCGGTTCTATCGCTTCAAGTAATCCTAACCCACTATAACACAAGTAAACCCATTCGTTAAATTGCAAATCGTCCCTACCGATTAACCGATAAATAGATTCTGCTGACTGCTCCGATGCAATGGCACTTACAGCACGACTCATTTGTGCGAGTATCCTGCTATCTTTTTTAATATTTTCATAAACATAGACCAGGCTATGCAGATCTAAGGAGGCCCTGCCTCCATTAACATCAACCCACCACGACAAATTATTTTTAGCACGCTCAGGTACCAATGCGGCAAGCAAATAATTTGCATACTGATCTTTTAACACCTTCGATGTAGACAACTTATGAGCATAAATGTAGCTTTCTGCAGCCGCCCCGGTAAGTAGAGGACTTCTGGACTGGTACCATCCTCCGTCTTTAATGGTTGTCCGTATACCTGCTGTATCTTTGATGAAGCTATAATATGCCCATGACGCACCTAACGTACAGCTAATGGTGTATATATTTCTTTCTGCTCCGTACACACGAGCGGCCTTGGGAAGTGGAACTATTGGTCGTGCACTATAATCCTGTATGCACCAACCCACGCCTATACCTCCAGTGGAAACCCTGAAGCCTGCCCGGAAATCCATATACCTTTTCAAACTATGTAATAACTTAGCCTGCTCCTTTTTTTCCATATAAGCAGCTATCCTGGCAATACCCAAAGCTATTTCACCACCGTCCGCAACATAGCATTCTTCTCCTTTTGAAGTTATGCCATATCCCATTCTATATCCCCCATCTTCTCTTTGCTCTGCCATCATAACATTGGCCCATTTAATTGCAGTCTCCAGATAACGATTGTCACCAAACAATTCGTAAGCACCAAGCAAAGTCCTGGCTCCGCGGCTATCCACAAAGTAGACCCCGCTAAATTTGCCTGATCGTCCTGCTTTTACTAGAAAATCACTCAAGTCCCGGACAGCCGTTCTTACATCAACTTTCCACTCTATTTGATCGGTCATCTGCTTTCCGTTGTACAATTCATTTTGAATGGTATAATTTCGCCAGTTAAACCCATCAATGGGACTTTTAAACCACGGCGTATTGCCAGAAACCTGTACAGTATCCACCAATTCAAAGTTGGCCGATTTAACCACAGACCTAAACTTCAGCTTAGGGTTTGCGATCTGCGTTCCCCCGAATGCTGTATGTAGACTTATTTCTGCCTGCGCGTTGCTATTCATATGAAAACTCGGAGAAGCATCAAATAGATAAACTCCCGAATTGATATAACTAACTACCTGATGAATGAGGTTACGCAAAGGTGAAACATTCCGATCTGCAAGATTAAGTCCATTAAGGCCAAACGCGAACTTAACATTTCCTCGCCCACCCTTTCCTGAACTTATAAAAATAGCAGCAACCGTTTCTCTCGCCCCAAAATTGCCATTTAAATCACTATAGATAGGAATAAATCGCTCTTTAGTTTTTAAAACTGATCCTTTGCTATTGAATTTAATTAGCGGAGCTTCAAGGAGCCAGCTCTCTAAGCTTCTCTTAAAGTTTACCTGCGGTAAATTATTAGCTAAAATGTAGCCGGTATTGGGTGCTATCTTAGATAGATTAACCAACGGAGCATCAACAAACATCTGTGGCCATTTTTCTTCAGTCCCCTTAGCAATAAGATTTCCATATACTCTTTCTACAGCTTGTCTTCCAGGCATTGGAACATCCATCCTGGCAGGAATTCCCGGTCCCACAGCTCCTTTCATAAAACGCATATTCCGGACCTCAAAGTGCTTACTACCACTCCCCACCCCACTTCTAAGCATACCAAAATAAATAGCCTTCAGCAATTCAGGGCGTATATAACTAAGGCTTCCAGCTCCTTTCTTAGCCGCATAGGGATAAAATGAACCGAAGTGGACCCGAATTTCCTTCCATTGCGGACTAACCGAAACAACATGCTTCCATCTGGAGCCATCTTTCTCTCTGGCCTCCAGAATAATAGCATGGGTATGATTTGATCGAATTTCAAAAACAAAAGCTGAGGTAGCTGATGATAACCCGCTTACTGGAAAACCAGCGTCTGTGTATCCCCCTAATTTTTTAGCACTGAGAATATATGGATCCACCACTGTTCCCAGACCTTCAGTCATTAACCTGTCTGAAACCCCAAGACTCCATCTCCCCTTACCATTTAGTTCTCTTTCCACACTGGAGAATAAATCGGACGGCATCCATTTTTTCCCATCCTTGAATAGCAATCGATTGAACGGATTACCTTCCAATACGATAAGGTTACCACCATGCGACAGAAATTGGTTCAACACTTTACTACCTATTGCCGGATATGCTGCATACGGCAATACAAGAATGTTAACGTTTTTTGTATTCAACTTTTCCTCAAGCAGCAGGTCATCAGTTGAAAGTAAAGCTATTTTCCCTCCGGTTTCTTCAAACAATCGTTTCAAATCTGAAGCCTCAGTACCACCCCATTTACTTAAATCACCATCCTGCCAAAGACCTATTCTGATTGTTGCTTGCTGACCATAAAGATTACCCAAGCCCGACAACACGATCAGAAAAATAATAGAAATTATTTTTATTGATAAATTATACCTCATAACATATAAATTAAATACCCCATTTTGCATTCAACCTGCGCTTTTTCATTCCATTAGCTTCCGGATCATTGACAAAGTGTTCTTTTTGGGGATCCCAGGTTAGCGACCGCTTCAGCTCATAGGCGATAAGTGCCAGGTTACATACGCTGGCAGAGCGATGTCCTGTTTCAACATTACATACCGGGTCTTTGCGGGAATGGATTGCGGTGATCCAATTGTCATAATGGTCTCTACTTTCTAAAACTAACTGATCATTACGCGGAATAACCTGGGTTTTGAGGGCTGCCGGATTGGTTTCCAAAAATTTTCGGGCCAAATCAATCTCTCCCTTTGTTCCGGTAAAGCGAATGGCATGTTTCCGCCCAAAATCTTCATGGCTTACCTGCACCCCATTGGCATACACCATCGTCAGGTATTTTAAATCCTTCCCATCTGGCCAAAGTATCTTTACCGGACCACTTTCATCCATCCCCATAGCCCATTGTACAATATCAAACATGTGAGCACCCCAATCGCTCAGGTCGCCACCCCCCAACCCTTTGTAAGCCCTCCATTGGGCCCACATCTTTGATCCCAGTGGAGGGGCAAGATCTTGATGATATGGCACATAGGCATTAGGCCCAAGCCACATGTTCCAGTCTACACCCGAAGGAATGGGCTGTTCGATAAGGTCGTAGGGCTTTGGAGGCCCACCTACACTAACTTTAACAGTCTTTAGCTCACCAATATAGCCGTTACGGATCAGCTTTACAGCCTGGGTAAATTCGGGCCAGGAGCGCTGCATGCTCCCGGTTTGTAATATCCGTTTATGTTTCCTGGTTGCGTTAGCCATTTTTCGTCCTTCATCAATACTCAACGAAAGGGGCTTTTCACAATACACATCTTTACCTGCTTCAACAGCCTTTACTACGTGAACGGCATGCCAATGATCAGGAGAACCTATCACAACTGCATCCACAGCTTTTAACGATAGTATTTCCATGAAATCCTGATAAGGTTTACATGAAGCATAGTCATTTCCTTTCCTATTTGAATAAAGCTGATCGGATTGCTTGCAAAATCCAAGTAACTTATCTTGATAGGGATCACTAGCGGCAATAATCTGAACAGCATTATTTCTATTAAATACAGTCATAAGCCCCGATGATTGCCTACCGGCACCTATAAATCCCAGATTAATTTTATCAGAGGGGGCAATATATCCCCTGCCACCAAGTACGCTTCGTGGTACAATAAAAAATGCACCCAGAGTAGCCATTGATCCTATAAACCGTCTTCTGCCAGCGGCAATGTTCTTGTCGTCGTTTGTCTGTTTATTGTCCATTTCTATAGCCCGATTATTACTTATTTAGCTCATTTATACAAAATGCGATGCTTCTTTCCATTTCTTCAATCGTATCACCCGGATACTCCAATTCAATATTGGCTACAATGGGCCAATTATGATCACGTATCAGCCGCAATACCTCGCCAATAGGCGTATCACCTTTACCAAAGGGAGTTCTTGCACCCCTGTTCTGCTTCCTGTCTTTGATGTGCACACATGGGATTTTCTTGTGCATTTCTTTTATGTAAGCCACAGGATCCTGGTTAATAGCGGTAAAATGACCAATATCAAGGTTAATTTGTATATACCCGGAAAGATTGGCCATACCGCGTTTAAACGACTCAGAAGTAGAGAATTCATTTGGTTTATTGACCAGATCGTGATTGTGCATGGCTACGATAATTTGATACTTTTTAGCCAGGCGATCCAGCCTTGGCATGAGACTTACAGTTGCAGATGACGTGATGCATTTTGTACCTAAAAATGTTGCTGCCTGAAAGGCTTTTTCCAACTCATCGTCAGTTACATTATCTTTAAAATTGGCATTGTAAGCCTGTATGCTTAGCCCCCGGCTTTTAAACTTCTCTTTTATTTCTTTTAGATGTCCGGGATTGATATTCATCCGCCATGCGGTTAACGCTTTGGGGTCGCGTACAATAGGTACCGATGCCACATGACCCTCCCAAAGTTCACAACTTCTTATTCCCAATTTAACCATCGCATTGAGCAGTTCATCTAGGGAATAGTCTTTAAAACTATAGGACTGAACGCCCAGTATCACACCCGGCCTGGAAGGACGATTTTGTTTAGCGCGTTTAATCGCGCAGCCAGAGCAAACAAGGCCGATCAGAAATATAATTACTAATAATCTCATTTTTTAATACGGTTTATGAACTGACTAATAGGAAAAATGTAAAAAGGCCAGTCTCTCTGATTTGCTTTCAATCCTGAGGTAAGGCTTATTTTTATAGGACACCTGTTTGAATGGAATACTGACTTCGCCCCCGCTCATATTATAAAGCATCACCCTGGTAACTTTTTTGCCATAAGTGTCTACCATCAGTTCCCACTTCTTACCTGAAACATTTTTAACGGTAATGAGCTTGCCTTTTTGCAGGTCAAAATGCTTGGCTACAATAGCGGATTTCCCTGTTTCGAGCCCCAGATCATCCCGAAATAAGGCATTCGCAAACTTCGACAGCCAGGCCTTCCGTAAGGAAATAACTTGTTTTAGATAGGCCATCATTTCCGGATCATTCCTGAATGAATTGTCTTCTTCCAGGTCATAAGCCCATAGGTAATTACCCAGCAGGAACGAATGATCTATCATTTCTTTCGACACACGGGAAATGTGTACCGGACGCATTACCTGGTTCTTTGATGGATACACCATATCAACAAGTGTCTGCCCTGGAAAGGTGTACCGGTATAATTCGGGAAATGCCCCGGTAAAGTAATGAGAAAATGTAGAGATCAACTGCCCGCTGGCATAATTGCCGTAATTATCACTTGCACCTTCAAAAATAATTGCCACCTGTTTATCCTTTTCACTCGCCTCCGGGACAGTTATATCCTGATGAACCCGCTCCAGAAGCTGCATTTGTCCGTCTATCCACCGATCATGCTCATGATGATGGGCCTTATTAAAGCAAAGTTCCGGAGTTCCCATGCCTAGCTGGTCAAGATAAATCCCATGAGCACCGGCTTTTTTCACCAGATATTGAATGGTGTTGAACATCTGATTCTGCCAGCCGGAATAATTAGGACACATGACAGCAAAACTGATATTTCCATTCCCATATTTTTCTACCCTGTTTTCTCCCTTTTCATTCTTAACAGCCCACAGGTCTATTTTATCCTTCAAGTCAGTATACTTCATATTAAACAACCTCGAATTAAGGTAAAACATGACATGTCCACCGGCATCATTCACTTCTTTTATATACTTAATAAATTCAGCCTCAGTACCAAGCTCGGGGTCTGGCGTATACATGGGGAAACCATTATCAAAACCATCCACATGCCATCCCGAAAGTAGCAAATGATTTAACCCCATTTCCTTTGCCTCTTTCAACAATCTGGGAAGGTCTTTAAACCGATGTACGACAGATCCATTCTGATACTTAAAATCATAATGTGCAACCAGGCCCGGGCTTTTACTAAACCAATCAGGTGTCAGATATGGCTTCAGATATTTTTGCAAAGACTGATGCTTCCAGTTCCTGTACTGATCAGCAGCCCAGTGCCAATCGCCCGGATGGAGTGCTACAGAATAATTGTGCGATTGCCAGCTTTGTCCCTTTTTCAAATCGGGATTTTTAATCATATAAAAGCCCATACCTGGCATATCTTTCCCTGGGGTTTCTGCCCTTATTGCGGCCATTCCTGGTTTATCCTCATAAGAAGCCATATACAAACCGCCATTTTGATCATAATAATCCAACCACATCATTGAAAGTCGAGGCGAATATTTAAACTCTCTGAAATATAAATCGTCCTTATCCTTTATAGCTGTGGATGCCCCTGCTTTGTAAGTATATTTATAATCCTGCCACCTCCAGCCAATAGAAGCACTACCCTTTTCATAGCTTTCTACGGGGTTTAAGATCTTTTCTCCCGAATGATAAGGGTACACCAACTCATCATCCTTCCAGGTATCACCTAAATACACACCAAAAAAACAAGGAAATCGAACATCATCAATGGTACAATTATCCTCTTGATTGGATAACGACATAGACCAGAAACTTTCCTTACTATTTTTAGGAATGCGCACTGTAACTTCAGCAAGAATGTTTAAAATTCCCTTTTCAGTAAATAGTTGCGGATAGCGGATTTGAATAACCGAAGTACCATCCACTTCCGTATCTAGTTTAACCCCCACAGCCAACTGCTTGTTATCCTTCACATTTTCTGTACCAGGGGCAGTAACCAGCTGAGCCTTTTCATTACCTTTACGAACCAGTAAACCGAAAGGCATACTCTTTTTTGCCGACCAGTTTTTCAATACGTTCTCTCCCGTTTTCTTATTGATTAGTCTTTGAAGTTCACCTGTGGTTTTATTAAATACAACCTCTATCCACTGGTTTGAAATACTGGCAGACTGATTGGCCTGTGCATAAATTATTCCCGGAAAAAGGCATAGCATGGCCAGCAGCAACATTAAATGTACTTTTCTCATAGCTTATATCTATAATATTTATTTATCCTGAGTTACTGTAGTTGCTAAAGGAGGTGTAACTGTACTCCCCATCACCCCCCGAAGTAAGAGAGAAAAGTTTTTAGTAATTGAAGCCGTTAAACTCACTGTTCCTCCAATATTTGCGCCCGTAGCAGCATTTTTAACCTGAAACACATAAAGACCAAATTCAACAGGCAGAAAATCTGTAGCACCTTTATAGTCAATCCCTGTTGCAAATTCGCCTGCAACAGGCTGCGTTTGGCCAAGGGCGGTAAAACTATAACTCACTTTTACACTCGGCGACCCTGATAAAAGATTCACAAAACGGACGGCTGCTTTCCCCGGGGGATAAATAAATTTATCTTCCAGCACCAGCGCAGTCATGTTTACTTTTGGACCCACAGCAAAAATGGAATATGCTTTACTTTTGTCCAGACTAAGGTCTTGGGAATACATAACCGTCCCTGCTGGAACGGACGTTTCTCCGGCAGGTGTAACAATACTTAACCTCCCTGGTCCATGTTTTATACTTGCATAACCGGCAACATATTGTAAACCTGTTTTATTATAGGCCAGTCCTTCACCAAGTCCGGTTAATGAAGAGGGCTGCGCTCCCGCTATCTTAACCTGGTTAAAGAAAAAATCCAACTGAGGTCCGTCCGGAGAAGCATGTACACTTAATATCCGGGCATTGTCCTTATCTACATAAGTATCCGCCGAATTTCTGTAATTAATACCGTCCTTCTTACAGGATAAAAAAAGAGAACCTGCAATTAATACTGCCCATAATGGCATTATATGTTTTAATATTCTTTCCATCTCCATATTA
This sequence comes from Pedobacter nyackensis, assembly GCF_900176505.1. Lineage (GTDB taxonomy): Bacteria > Bacteroidota > Bacteroidia > Sphingobacteriales > Sphingobacteriaceae > Pedobacter > Pedobacter nyackensis. Next base: position 66,338 of record NZ_FWYB01000014.1, read on the forward strand.
TTTAAGGTTTTGTAAACCACATTTCAAAAGTTGCGTAATCAGTCTTTAAACCGCCTACTTTACCAAGTGCATCACGGTTCCACACATATTCCGAATTGAACCTGGGCCTCATGCGATAAGCAGGTAAACCATTGTTATCTGGAAACAGGTTTGTCGGAACCATAAATCCGTTCAATTTTGCGGCTTCGTAATGATTTCTACGTATATCGGTCCAGGTTTCGATAAATCCCCAGCCCCATTGTGCAATATATTTCTGAAGTAAAATCTGCTGAACTGTCAATGACGATGCATTAGGGACAATGTTAATATTGGATAAATAGGCGTTTTTTTCTGTAGCCGAAACTGTTGTAACCCCAGTTACCGGGGTATTTTTCGAATAAATTTCATTAACGTAATCAATATGTGCGGAAATTCCATTTACATATGCCTGTAGCGCAATATTGTTATATTGCTTTTTTAATGCTGCCTCTGCTTTAATAAATTGCAGCTGTGCATAAGTCATGATTGGAAAACCCGAATTGTCGTTAAAAATATACCAACTGCCCACTCCAGGTGCTGGAACAGCCACTGTCCTCCACAAGGTGAACGGACGCTGCGCTGTTACAAGTGTCCCATACCCGAAGGTCGGGCTCAAGCCTCTAAATTTTCCATCCGGTGCAGGAACCAGCATCTTGTTCATTCTCGGATCAACCACCCCTGAAGTTGCCCCTCCATTCATCAGATTTACCACATATTCAGATTGTCTGAAAGTTGCGACAGTATTGTTCCTGGGGCCAAAATAACTGGCATCGCTGGTCACGCTACCTGCAAACGGCACAATAGCATCATCAAGATTTGAAGACAATGCCTTATCTACATATTGAATAACAAGATCTGCATCAAAAAGGTCGGTCTTATTAGACAAATGCAAAGCATTGATGGCCAGCAAACCATAACCAAATTTAATCCACTTATCCTTATCCCCTTTATAAATCATATCCCCTTGTCCAAAATATGATTTAGAAGAGGCACCATCCGTACGTTCCAGATCGGCTATTCCTTCCTTACACAATCGCACTACTTCAGTATAAATATCCTGCTGACTATCATACTGAAATGTTTTCTTATTGGGATCAAAAGCCTCTTTCATAATGATCTCTCCATGCATATCTGTAAGCATCTGCCATCCCCATGCCCGCAAAACTTTGCCTGCTCCAACAATATCCCAGCGCTTTTCCTTTTCAGCGAGCGCAATCATATCAGATAAATTCTGCCCCATCCTCCAATACACTACTCTCCAAAGCTCGCCCCCAAAATCTGCACCCGATGCTGCATATTGGTTGTGTCCATGCCTATCCCACAAATCATTAGAAGCATTACCAACCCAATTTTGTACATATTTACCCAAAAACCGGCCATCATTTTGAAGCCCTAGTGCTATGTTTGCCTGAATGGGCGACAGATAAAGATTGGCTGCAACCTTTTGAGGATAATTAGGATTCGTATTGATGTCAAGGTATTTCTTACACCCAGCAGTAAACATTGCAGCTAAAGCCAGCAGCACTACTATAATATTATTTTTCATGTTCGTACGCATTAGTTAAAGTCCTACCTGAATCCCAAAATTCAATCCCATTGGCATAGGGAAAGTTCCATAATCAAACCCTACAGCGCCACTTCCGCCAACCGCAGCAGAACTGCCGCTTACCGCTGGATCAAGCCCTGTATAATTGGTAATCAAAAACAAGTCTGTAGCAGTAAAAAATATACTCGCATTTTTAAACACGCCCGTTCTTTTTAGAAACTTCTGATCAAACTTGTAAGAAAGTGTGATGTCCCTCATTCTTATCCAGCCGATATTTTTCTCAATAAAATCCTCCTCATTAATAGCCCCGTTAACTGAATAAAAGTTGGTCGAATTGTAATAAGGTGTAACTATTATATTGTTATAATTTGGCTTGGCTGTGTTTTCCATTCCATCATAAAAAACCCCCTTAATAACCACGGGTTGCTCTCTATTTAAAGTATGTTTACTCAACCCACGACTGGTAAGAAAGTGTTCAGTAGCATTAAAAATGTCGCCGCCTTTTCTAAAATCGATTAAAAAGTTAAGTGAGAAATTCTTATAGATAAATCTATTGGTCAAACCTATGGTAAAGTCAGGGTTCCTGTCGCCAGCCACTTCCCATATAGCCGAGTTCCGTAATGGCAGTCCGGTAACAGGGCTAATTAAAAGCTCTCCCTGATTATTCCTTTTGTACAAAGGCGTGGTAAAAGTAGTAGCCGGATAACCAGGCTTTACTCCATTACGCACATTCAGGTACTGCATTACGTCCGAATTGTAATATTCTTCTAACCCCTGCGGTAAAATACCCACTTCGCTTCTTGTTGCATTAAAATTTGCCAGTATATCCCAGGTAAAGTGCTTTGTTTTAACTGGAGTAGCGTCCAGTTGAAGCTCTATCCCTTCATTTATTACATCACCTCCATTAAATACCTGAAGGATATAACCAGTACCATAGCTCAATCTTAAATCCTTAATAATCTGATCTATAGATTTTTTCCGGTATACAGCAAGGTCCACACCTAATCTGCTATGCAAAAACTTCAACTCGGCACCCGCTTCCATTGATCTTGTCCGCTCTGCTTTCAAATCAGGACTTGGTGCGGTAAAGCCATAAGAAAAGCCACCCCCCGTAGTCCGTTGATTTTCAAGTCCGGGATTAGTACCATATGGTGGCGCATCTTTTCCTACACTCCCGCCCGAGAAACGCAATTTACCATAGGTAAGCCAGGTAAGGGTTTTAAACGGATTCAACTCTGAAAACACAAATGACATTTGAGCCGACGGAGAGAAAAATGACCTGTTTTTAAGCGGTAGTGTTGAAGTCCAATCATTCCTAAACGACCCGGTGACGTACACGATATTATTATAATTAACTGTCATATTGCCAAATACACCCAATAACCTTCTTTCACGTAAAACAGTCCTTCCCCGGTGTTTCGTCGGATCGGTATTGTTTATGCTATAAAAATCAGGGTCCAGGAAACCTTCTCCATTAACGGCATTGGTTACAAAGCTAAACTGGTTTAATGACCCTCCCAGGAGAAAGCTCGTTTTAAACCTACCAAAATCCTGTTTAACTGTATTTAAAAGCTGTGCATTCAGGTTTTTGTTTACCGCAGTTGCCACATCCAGTACCCCGCCCTTTGAAAAACCAAGATTGGATTGTGGGTGGCGTACCAACAGAATTTCATTGGTATAATTATCAATACCCAGCTGTCCCTGAGTAGAAAACCACTTAACAGGATCAAATGCGAGTTCAACATTGGTATTTACCCGACTAGTTGCTGTATGGTTCACATTCTTTTCAAAGTTAAAATATGGATTCTCTACTTCGTTGGTCAGGGTAACATCCTCTTGAATGGTACGCCTTGTACCATCAGGGTTAAGATATTCTTTAGCATTATCGGCAGAAGGCCAGGTAAGTAATCCCAGCAACACCCCACCACTTCCTTTATAAACCTGGTCGTTTTTTTGTGATGTATAGCCAAATGTAATGTTGGCTGATAAGTATTTGGTGATATTAGCAGAGGTAGTCCCACCAAGGTTTAAACGGGTAAGCGCTGTACTGGGTACAATACCATTTTCATTTAAATAAGTGCCGGTAAGTCTGTAAGTTATCTTTTTATTAACTCCGCCTTCAAAAGAAAGATAATGACGGTTAGTTAGTGAATTCTGAAAGAAAGTTCCAATATTATCGTAAAATTTCGTCCCCTCAGGATATTTTGGCCCAAAATAACTCAATAGATCAGGGTTGCTGATACCATCCGTTCCCGGACCATATACAGTTTGAATTTCAGGAGTCTTAATCAGCTTCACGACTTTAAAACTATTCCCATAATTTATTTTACCTGTTCCTGCCACACCTTTTTTAGTCGTGATCACAATTGCACCAGAAGCCGCATCAATACCATATAAGGCCGACGCTTCTGGGCCTTTAAGCACAGTTATAGATTCAATATCCTCGGGATTAATATCAGCAGCCCTGTTAGAGAAATCTACTCCCTTGTCAGAAAGTAAAGTAGCACTCCCCGGAATATCAGAAGCCAGGTCCCCTGTACTAAAGGTTTTGTTATCAATAGGAAGGCCATCCACAATAAACAAGGGCTGATTACTTCCACTTAAAGAAGAAATGCCCCTAATCACGACAGAAGCTGAAGCCCCGGGCAAGCCAGAAGTATGCGCCACAGTTAAACCGGCAACTCTGCCCTGCAAGGAGTTAAGAAAATTTTCACGTTGTGTCTGCGCAATTTCCTGACCTTTTATTTCCGTTATAGCATAGCCAAGCGCACGCTTTTCTTGTTTAATACCCAATGCTGTAACCACAACTTCATTTAGTGGATTATAGGCAGCCTTCAATACTATATTTAAGGGGGCAGTTCCGGTTACCCGAATTTCCTGGCTCTCGAAACCGACGAATCTGATGACCAGTGTAGAATTAAGCCCTGCAGATAAAGTAAACTTACCATTTGCATCAGTTGACACGATTTTATTGGTTCCCTTAATGGTTACCGAAGCTCCCGGAATAGGTTTTCCTCCTTCGTCGCTAACCCTTCCTGTTACAGTAATGTCCGCTTTAAAGTCCGCATCCGAAAAATAATCCATCACCTTGTTTACTACAGACTTTTCTTTTTCTTTAATAAACACATTCTTATTTTCTATAGAATAAGAAAAAGGCAGGTCTTTAAAAATTTGATTCAGGGCTGTAGTAATATCTGTATTCTTCAGTTTCACATCTATCTTTAACTCGTTCAGGTTTTTACTGTTATATAGAAAAACAAAACCTGACTGCGCTTTAATAGATTCCAGAACGGCTGGGACTAGCATCCCCTTTCCATTCAGACTAATCTTCTGACTAAATCCTTTAGCACTTAGCTGCATTAGGGAAACAATTAATATGAAAGTGGTCAACTTCATAATCAATAAGATCTTGGGTGGCAACCAAAAGGATTGCGCCCCTGTTTTAAAAGCATTTATTTTCATACTTTTGTGCGGGTTGAGTTCATACTTAAAAATGGTTTACATCGTCTTTTATTCCGCAATACTCATGTAGAGCGGAAAGGGTAACTCAACTTTTAGCCGGATTGTGGTACCAACACTTTCCGGCTTTTCATTTAGTTACCTCATTGATATCAGGTAATTATTATTCCATATCTTTTTGGTTTAGTTTTAAAATTGGTTTTAGTTAATGATCACGATTTTTTTGCCATCTACTTTAAAGTTTACTTTATAAAACTTTAGCATGTTAAATAATTGACTTGCATTTTCGTTCCTGTAGATTTCTCCAGTAAAGACAATATCAGGCACCTTGCCCTGGTAAATAACTTCTATATTGTACCATCTTGCCATTTGTCTCATAACAGTACGAATATCTGCATCCTTAAATTTGAACAAGCCGTTTTTCCAGGCTAGTACTTCCTCCAGGTTCGCCACATTTACCACCATACTTTTGCCTTCAAGTTCAGCTTGTTGCCCCGGTTTTAGCATTACTTCCCTTGCATTATAAACAGTCGTAATACCTACAGCACCTTCTAAGAGTGTAGTTTTAGTGCGTCCTTCGTCAACGTAACTGTTGATATTGAAGTGGGTTCCATGAACTATTACCTCCTGATTTTCTGTTTTTACAATGAAAGGGTGTGCTTTATCCTTAAAAATTTCAAAGTAAGCCTCACCTTCAAGCTTTACTCTGCGCGCCCCATGTTCATTGAGAGTGGTAGAATAAGTTAAACTCGAAGCAGCATTGAGCCAAACTTTACTTTTATCTGGTAATGTTAAAATATAGGTTTCGCCTTTTGCGGTGCTGAGGGTGTTATAGGGATATTTTGTCGTTCCTCCTTGCAAGGACCGATTATTGTCATCATTACGAGTCTGAGAAGCAATCTCATATACTACCTGACCATCAGCCGTTTTGGTAACACGAATATCAGCCTCTTTAGCAATTTCGCCATTCGCTGCATCAGATAACCTGATCTTTTTACCACTGGCAAGTGTAAGGGTAGCACCCATTCTTCCAGGCGCAATACCAGCAGTATAAGAAGATTTTAAATTTATATGATTGAAATAAAAGACTAATCCAGCACTCACAACCATCATAATTGCCACTGCTATAGCTATCCGAGGCCATAGTTTAAAGATTTTAGTTGGATGATTTAGTTCTTCTTTCATCAATACGTCCCACATCTCATCGCCAACCCTTTCCAAATCATGGTCCGAGTATCCAGATTGAATTTTTGAATTAAGCTTATGCAGCCAGTGCTTAGCAATGATTTCTTCTTCAGGAGTATAATTTCCCGAACAAATTTTTTCAAGCACTGATTTGACGCTTTTCCTTTGCATATCGATTGTGATTATTTCCCCGATCTGAAAACAAAGGCGATTGTGAAATGCGGATTGGCTATCGTGTTTTAAAAAATTGTTACCAAAACCTCAAATAATTACTTAACACCCTGATAATAAGACACAATAATTTCAATCAGTTTCATGAATTCAGAATATGCAGTACGTAAATAACTACACCAAGTTTCGTTTTTAAATGTTTTGATGCTTTTTTGAGGTGATTAGAAACTGTATTTTCTGAGATATCCAGCTGTTCAGCAATCTGTTTTGTACTTAAGTATTGCTTTCGCTTCAGTTTGTAAATTTCTTTCATCCTTGGGGGCATGCTGGCAATTTCTTGTTCGATCAATAAAGCAATGTCTTTCTCACGGATCAGATAATCTGTTTCTTCAGTGTCTGTCTCGATAAAATAATCCCCCGCTTCGATGTATTTTTTAACGATGTCCCTGTGCCTGAAGATATCAAACACCCGATTTAAAGTTGATTTATATAGGTAACCTGAAAGCGTTGTTTTGAGAATTAATACATGCTTGTTTTTCAACACCCACAAAAACACATCCTGAACTGCATCCTTCGCTTCTTCTTCATTACGGAGTTTACTAAAGGCATAAAGAAAAAGCAGTTTATCGTAGCGCTGGTAGATTTCCTTAAATGCAGCATCATCCCCAGACCGCAAAAGTGCGGCAAGTTCAGCATCGCTGCATTGAGTATAGTCACACATTTATTTGGCTCTCGATCTAAGTTTACGAATATAATAGCAATGATAAATAATATTTGCCATATGTGTGTACATCAGCGCTATTCGAGCAATCAATTTATACTATTTTCCTCCCTTTGCATTGAGCATCAACAGCTCCTTCAACTCCTTAAGTTCTTTCTTCAACTGATCAACCTCAGTTTTAAGCTGACTAATTTCTTCATCATGTTCCTGCCAGCCCTTCAACAAAGGAACTGTCATCGTCTGATAATTTAGCGATAGCGTTTTGTTAGCATCATTATCTATGCGGATAAGGGAAGGAAAATACTCCTGCACATTCTGTGCAATAAACCCGATCTGATGTAGATTCATGTCCTTACGATCATAAGAAACAGCATGCAGTCTCCTCAAGCTCTCCGATACCGGAGGAATGGTTACAATATTCTTCTTCAGGCGTACATCCGAATTCGCAGTAACATCTCCTGTTGCAGTGATATCTCCCGAAACCATCACCTTTCCGGTCACACGCAATTCCGAATTCACATCCAGGATGGTGAACATACCTTCCGCGGGTGTCAATTTACCAATTAATGTTCCATCAATTGCGCCATTGGTGATCTCTACTGCATCTTTATTCTGAATAGCCATGGTTCCAAGTCCAAGGTTTACCCTTGCTTCTTCCGCAGTAACTGCACCCGTTCCACCTTTTTCAATGGCTACAACGCTACCAGTACCACCACCACTTCCTGCTCCGAAAGCAATTTCTGTCCAATTCGCATCTACCAGGCCTCCCTTGAGCTGGTAAAGTTTTTCTTCTGAAATAACATACACCAACATCCCTGCACTTCTTCTCGCCGGGGTAATACCATTACGTTCGGCAACATCCGCTACCGAGCGAAAACCGCCCTTACCATAGATCTCATTGTGTGTTGGATATTTATCTGTAAGGTCATTCGGCTCCACCGCACCAATCACCTTCACCTGTGCCGATGCACCAAGGCTGGCCAATGCCATCACTATTAAAAATGAATAGATATTTTTCATTTGAAAAGCTTTTATTTTTAACATTTGTCTCTTTTTTAAAATAAAAATTGCTGAACGTACTGTTACTCAACACTGAAGGTTAATGCCCCGGCAGTATTATCCTTCTGCACATAAATCACATAGGATGTTGTTCCTCCACTTGCATTGGTGAACGACCGTGTTGTCTTCTCAAAGGCACCTGTAGAATCATTTACACCAACGATAACCTTACTCCCTCCCCATGAAGCCGGATAGGCAATCACCAATTTCTGTCTGCCACTCGGCGTAACGGGTTTGGATACTGCTGCAGAGGTGCCAAACTCACTACCAGACAATGCCAGAATTTGTGCGTCTGTTGGCGCAAAAGATACGCCATCTTCACCACCGGAAGCAAAGCCCCAGTAACGTTTCCACTGAAAGTCGATAGAAGCACTGGCCGATGCAGTTTTATTATCTGATGTTTTTACAGACATTGTAAATGTAGTTTTCACATTATTCCCAGCTGAAGCACTTTGCGTTCCATTTACAGAAGCGCCCGCGGCAGGTGAAGCCGTAAACACATTGGTGCCGTTTACAATAATCTCTGTAATCTCTTCCGTTGCAGCAGCCCTTCCAGCAGTCCACGACAAAGAAACCGAAGTGCTACCCGCTGCCCCCATTTCCTTCACACCCGATGGTGTAGCTGTAAGTGAAGCCGAAGGCCCCAGTGAAGGATAAAAAACTGCCTCTATCCATTTAGCCAGATCATCAGTCCCCGGGTTTACATCTTTATAGTAAGCCCCTGTAATGGGACGATTACCATTAAAGCTCCCAATGGTACCACCACTGGCGCCTGACGAAAAAGCAATCCAATTGGCATTATCATTCAGCTCCCCAGGCAAATCCTTACAGATCAGCTGGAAAGTTTTGGTCTTCCCGGTACCATCGTCCATCACCGTACACAACATTCCCGGCTGACGCCTGTCGGCACTAATGTTATTCCTATCCGCTACGGTCGCCACCTGATGATGACCACCTTTGGCATCATTGGTATAGATGATCACTTTCCCTTCCTTAGGAATCAGCGGATTCCCCACAAACTGGGCTTTAGCATCCGTAGGATGAAAGCACCAGGTACTTAAAGCGAGCACCATAAACCTGATTAAATGGCCGCTCCATTTTTGTTTGATTTGCATATCTTTTTTATTTCTTAATCATTTCTACTGAACCATCTTCTTTAATTCTAAACACCAGCTCATTGCCATAGCTAACTCCCGCCTGATTGATGGCAAAAGCCTTCAGGTAATAGTTTACGCCTACAATCAAACCATCTACTACCACCTGGCTATCGCCAATATTAGCTGCATTAACCCTTGTATCCGCAATGGTTGGATGCTCATCTGTACTCCAGCAGATACCACTGGCTGCTAAAGCTGTCCCACCATTACTGAGCAGTGCTATCGCTATGGCGACTGAAGTTTCATTTTTCGCAGTTACTGTACTGGTATTCAACAATGCTTTTTTCATCGGTCCGTACCCATACCAATCGCTTAGTTTGAAAGGTGCAGTCTTCTTTGCCAGGTGACTTTTCCCGTTCAATAGCGACAGTGAAAATGGCGCCGCACGTTCAGCCGTAGTCAGCTCATTCAGTCCAAGCATATAGTCGGCCACAGTCCGCATACTCAACGCACCGGATTCCGGTAGCGAAGTCATCGTCCATTCCGCATAAAGCGTCATGGATTCCGTGATTCCAGCGTCAAAATTAAAAACTGTTTCCATAGGTTGGTCACTAAACCAGGTGTAAAAAATCATTCCCGCTTTTGTCGTCGTTACCGCAGGAAGTTTAGCTCCATCTTCCACCTGGATTGGATCGATGGTTGTTCCACCCATTGTCTCAAAAGTAATGGTATGGTATAGATTTTTAACAGTCAGCAATCCAGGCTCAAAGGTAAACTCATAGTTATCGGCCTGTAAAGTACCCACACTTAGTGTTACCGGATAATCTCCCGCAGGACTACTCAGCGTTGCCGTTGTACTGAAAGCAGGTTCTCCCTGTAGCGTAGCATCAGCACGAACATGAGTACCTGTTTCCTCGTATTTAAATCCTTTCATATGATAGGTAAACGGCGGATTCTCCTTGCCAAAGTATTTCGTTAAGGTATCTCCTGAAACCGTCAGCATCGCCTTGTTGATTTTAAAAGTTTGTTGCGCTTCCACAGGGGCGAAAAAGGCATCTCCGGCTTGTGAAACTTTCAATACAACATCACCGGCACCTTCAATTGTTGCCATGTCCCCATTAAGATCGAGTTTACCTTCCAGCAATTCAAAAACTACAGGCAATCCCGAAGAAGCAGTTGCGATCAACTTGAATGGGTCATCACCATAGTTTTTATCACCTATTGGTGCAAAAGTGATGGTTTGTGCAGCTTTCTCAATAGTGACTTTTACACTTGCAACCTGATCAGTGGTATTGAAGGTATTCGCCGATAAAGTAAGTGCACCTGTAAGGTTCAGCTCCCCTATTGGAGCAGCAGTATAGGCCGCCTGATCCCAGGTAATGTTCAACAACTCTTTCGATCCGTCATTGTAGGTTACCTCAATGGATGCCGGCAGGCCAAGATTTGCAAAAGGCGTTCCGTACTTCACCGTTATTGGCGCAATCTCTGCTACCGAAAGCAGGTCTTTCCAAAGTGTTACCTTAATCTGAGGTTGCAGGTTTGCATCATTCCTCACATCATCGGTCAGCTGTAATTCTCCATGAATGATTTGCGGGATCAACAGTGTAGCATCATAGTCACCTTCAGTCCACAATACCGGTAGATTGGCTGTAGTCTGGTCGTCGTAAGTAACCATTACTGTTGCCGGCAGACCAAGTGCAGAGAAAGGCTTACCATACACATCAATCAGATCCGCCAGGGTTTCCACAGCAATCACATTTTTATTATCGATAATCACCCCTACCTTCGCTGTGATGTCATCAGGGTTTTCCGCTTTCCCTTCCATGTCGAGCAGACCGGTAAAGCTATAAGATCCGGGAACATTACCATTAAATAGTGGAGATTCCCAGCTAACGGCAACTTTACCTGTTGATGCATCTGTAAAGATCGCATCAAGCTGCGTTCCTAACTGCGCAAGAACTTGCTCTTGTGTGGTACCGAATGGAAAATGTAGCGGTGTATTCACCAACACAGAATCCAGTACCAGCAGTTTAGGCAATACCGTTACTTTAATAGACGTTGTTTTATTGTCTTTATTCTCTTCCGGCGAGCCAGGAACTAATGTACCCGGAAGTATATAATCACCGGCAAGCACGCCATTATAAGTACTACCATCCCAGTTAACCGACAAGGATTCCTGTTCATTGTTGTTATACGTCACCATCACCATCTCCGGTAACATCAACGTTCCGAAAGCTGTACCATAAGGGACAGTTAAAGCAAGCGGATCTGCTACACTAACAATATAGCGTTGGGCCACTTTTACAGTAACTGCGGCCTTAATCGAATCTGGATTTTCAGTCAGGGCTGGCATGACCACTTCTGAACTAAACTCATATGAACCTGGACTTGTTGCATCATAATCTGGATTCGCCCATGTGGTTACATTAAGGCTCAATGTACTACCATCATCAAACAAGCCTGTTACTGTAGAAGGGAATGAAATATCCGACTGCAACGTTCCATAGCTCACCTCAACCGTATCTCTTGTGATAGAAAGCAGTTTTTTAATTCGTTCTGCTACGGTCACCGTAATTACAGGCTGCAACCCTTTCGGATTATCAGCATCATCAGGAATAACCATAGTTCCCTGCAAGGTATATACACCGGCAGTTTTACCATCATAAGTACCCTTAGTCCAAGATACAGAGAGTAGTTCTTCTGAGGCATCATTGTAAGTTACCTTTATGGCTTCTGGCAATGTCAGCGCATCAAATTCAGTATCATAATCTACGCTGATTCCCGGCAGGGTTTCTATACTTTCAATTTGTTTTCTGTCGACTACCACCACAACTTTCGGCGTCAGGTTATTCGTGTTTAAAATTCCTTGAGGCACTATGATAGCACCTTCAAAAAGATATTCACCCGCAGCATCGCCATTGTAAAGCGGCGACTTGAACGAGGCATCCTGTACGGCAATGTCGATCAATGTGCCATCATCCAGTGTAGCTTTGCTGATCACCGGAAACTGTAAACTTTCTAATGAAGTACCAAATGCTACATTTATGGTATCTATTTTTAAAGAAACAATCAGCTTCTCCCTTGGCAATACGGTCACCACGATCTGCGGATTTACCGGCTTAGGATTCTCTACCTCATCAGTCAGCGTAAAGCTTCCATTGAGTAAATAAGATCCGGCAATGTTTCCATTATACGGAGTAAGATCCCAATCCACACCCAGATCTTCATTACCGCCATCTACAAACTTTGCATTCAGCTGCCCTCGCAATGTAATTGATTCCGGAGCAGTACCAAAAACGACCGTTATGGTATCCGGACTGGTATAAGTATCGATGAGGTGCTTGCCCACAGTTACCTTTAGCACAGCTTCCACATCATTCGGATTAAGGATATCTTCAGGAAGCTGTAAAGTACCTTTCAACTCATATACACCAGGTATATCGGCGATGTAATCACCCTCCTCCCAGGTTACGTTCAGCATACCCGTAGTGCCATTATCGTAGGTCACATTCACCTGCGCAGGGAACAAAGTTTGGGCATTGACAAAGCTGGTACCGAAAGGCACAAGCATAGTACTTGCTGCAACACTAACCACTTCAAGCGGTTTTGGTCCAACAGTCACACTCACTGTTGCCATCAGGCTATCCGGATTATCAATATCATCTCCGGTAACCAATGCTCCCTTGAACTCATATACCCCAGGAAGCTGCGCATTATAGCTTGCAGAACTCCAGATGACACCTTCGGTACCTGCCGATTGATCATTATAAGTCACATTTACAGTTTCCGGGAAAGGGATATCTTCCACCGGCGTTCCGTATTTAACAATGATTGCAGTTGGATTCTGTACGGCAATTATCTTTTTATTGCCTACCTGTATGTTTATTTCTGCTGTTTTGGCGTCTTTATTAACAACGCCTGGGATCAACACCGGATCTCCAATAAAGGAGTAAACCTCAGGAACCAATGGATCATAACCTTCGGTATCCCAGGTCATATTCAATGTACCCGTGCTACCATCGTCATAAGTTACCTGTACCGCTGCAGTCAGCTCGGGAATTGCCGCAAGCAATGTACCATAGCTCACCTTCACCGTATCCAACACTGCAATGCTTACGATATTCTTAGGCTTTGGCAATACCGTAAGTATCATTTGTGCCTTGATGTTGTTTTTATTGTCGATACTTTCGTTGTGGAGCAGAGTTCCTGTAAGTGTATAGTTACCGCTTTGCAGCTTGTTGTAACTACCCGGAGCCCATTCTACACCCACAGTATCCTGTGTACCATCATCAAAATTAACCTTTACTGTTTGCGGTAAGATCACCTCATCAAATGGAGTGTCGTAAGGCGTACTTGCCGCGTAATTACCCTCCACAGAAACAATGTTCTTACGGATGATCACTTTATTGTTGGCAAATAACAAACCTGTATTGGAAACTAAGTCATTCAACTGGAGCGTTCCTTTAAGGTCATACTCCGCACCTTTATCGGCTATGTATTGCGACCTGTCCCAAATCACATTCAGGAATCCTGTAGTCTGATCATGGTAAGTTACCCTTACTGCAGCAGGCAATGGCAGGTTGGCAGCAGGTGTATTCAAATCCACAGTTATGTCCGCCAGATCCTCAACAGCAATAATATTGTGCTGCACATATACATCTACGTTTGCTTCAAAGTCGGCAGGATTAGCATGCTCTTCCTTAATACCCAAGGTAGCATATAAACGATATACACCCACCTTAGAATTATAATTACCCTGTTTCCAGGTCAGGTTTAACATTTCCCTGGTAACCCCATCATCATAAGTCACCTGTGCCTGTTTAGGCAATAACGGCAACACATCGCTGTATGGCGTACCGGATAGTACCTTTACTGGAGGCAGAGGCGCCACAGCAATAATATATGGATATATAGGCGTAATGACTGCGACCCTCGCCGTTGCCGTCAGGTTGTTTCTGTTCACATCTGGGTTCGGAACAGTTAACGTACCTGTTAGTTGGTAAATACCTTCCACATTCCCGTCATAGTTACCAGGCTGCCAGGTAACAGGGAACATAGCGTGACTGTTATCACTCATCACCACCTCTACCTGTGTCACCAGGTTCAACTGGTCGAAAGGTGTTCCTGTATCTTTCTTAACAGGTACAGGATAAGGTTTCAATACTTCAATGATATAGGCAGCGCGTGGGTTCACCTTTATCTTTACTTTCAGTGAGCCACAAACATCAGCACCCTGAACAGCCAGTGTAAATTCGTAATCTCCCGCCACAGATGGCTCACCGGAAATCAGACCGGAACTACTCAAACCTAAGCCATCAGGTAATAAACCCTGACTCAGAGCGTAGGTATATGCCCCACCTTCTGCCAACTGAATCTGATGGCTGTAGCTTGTCCATTGATCGGCGGCCGGAAGCTGCTGTTCTGCATTTTCAAGATAAATACCCTGGAACTCATAAGCACCAAGATCAACCGTTGTGTGCTTGATCCTATCTTCGCCCGCAAGGTCTTTGGTTGTTCCCGTAATCTTTGTGTTGTCCCCCATATTGACTACCGGCGAGCAAGGTGCCAGCGACAGATCATCTGCAGCAGCATTTGCCAACTGAGGATCCTTCGTCAATATGGTTGTTCCGGTTACATATCCGTTTTGTACGGTACTTGTGGAAACAACGATTCCAGCATTCATCTGGTCCGGGATTGCGTTTCCACGCGTATTCCCCCAGAAGATACTGTTGGCAACATTTACGGTCCCTGTATTACGATACAGCGCTCCGCCATATTTGGTGGTTGTTGAAGCGTTGATATAAGCAGAGGTATTGTTGCTAAAAGTTGCGTTTACGATGTTAGTCGTTCCTGTGTAATGGTAATAGGCACCACCGTGGTAACCGTTCACCGTAGTTCTGTTTCTGCTAAAGGCCGCATTAATCAAGTTAAAAGTACCTGTGTAATGGTAAATGGCACCACCATGCTGCGCAGCTGTATTGCCCACAAACAATCCACCTATGATGGTAGGTTTTCCATTGGTTGCATTATAGAAAGCACCTCCGGTTGCTGTTGCAGTATTATTCTTAAACACTACATCCTTCATCTCCAGGGCAGCAGTGATGTGGTACATTCCTCCACCCTGACTACCTTTATTACCAATGAATTTGACGTCCTTAAAAGTAGCTGCAGCATTGTTGTAAAGTCCACCGCCAAGCTGCACTACAGTATTTTTTTCAAGGGTGATGTTGCTGAAGGTGGCTGCTCCGCTATTGAAAATCCCTCCACCGCTATAATAAGCATAGTTATTTTTAACCCATAGGTTTTTAAAGATCACCTTTCCAAGAGCATTGTAAATACCGCCACCATTGTATGGGTCAGCTGTGCTGCTTCCATTGGCACTTTTACCTCCACTAATGGTAAATCCATCCAATACCGTAGCATTGGTTAAAGCCAGCCTGTTAAATACGACGTGGTAACTTCTGTTTGCCCCATCAAGGATGGTTTCGTTAGTCGTCATGATAGCCGTCGAATCCCTATCCGCAAGTTCCTTTTCTGTCGCTGCAAAACCACCGTATATCTTAACGCCTTCTTTCAGGGTAAAATAGTTGTTTACTTTCAAACCTGGTGTATAAGTACCTTTGGCCACGAAGATTGTATCTCCTGCCATTGCAGAGCTAAGTCCTTTTTGCAAATCCAGGAATGCATGCTCCCAGCTTGCGCTGTTGTTCATACCTGAGGTTGCCGCCTGGTTTACATAAATCCTTACTTTTCCTGTACCAACTTTCACTTCAAAAGTATACAGTCTGTTTCCACATAAGGTACCATCACTGGCCGTGATGTTGAAGGTATACAGGCCTGCATTGATCGGCCTTCCACTTATTCTTCCCGACGGACTCAAAAGAAGTCCATCCGGCAATGAACCATAACTCACCGCGTAGGTATAACTTCCCGACCCACCGGAAGAAACCATCTGATGCTCATAGATTACCCCTCTTAAACCTTCAGGCAATACCGCCGGACCAACATTGATTCTGTCTTGTTGATTTTCAAAAGCACCCAGGTCCACAACTTCCGTTTTAATCCTCGGCTGTCCTGCAAGATCTTTCAAGATAACCGTAGAAAGGGAATTGTCACCCATATTGATAGCAGGAGAACAATCCGATAAGAAAAGATCATCTTCATTGCTTAGGTTAAACAACGGATCTTTATCCACGATTACTTTTCCTGCCACATATCCACCGCGAATCAAAGCGCTCACAGGTTTGATATTCAGGTTAAGCTCATCGACTACGCCATTACCACGTTGGTTACCCCAAACTATACTATTGTGCAGATTCAATGTTCCTGCATTTCTATAGATCGCACCACCATATTTGTTTAATGTAGCATTCACGTAAGCAATGCTGTTGGTGCTCATGGTCACGTTAACCAGCGTTGAGGTTCCCGTATACTGGTATAATGCGCCACCAAAATAAGCACCTGTACCAGTCACCTTATTGCGACTGAACTTAGCACCATTGATGGTCAATGTGGATGACCACTGGTATAAACCACCACCATGTTGGGTAGCTGTGTTTCCGGTAAAAGTGGCATTATTTAATGTCACCTTACCTGAGTAACTGTAAAAGCCCCCACCCAGTGTTGCTTTGTTGTCTTTAAATGATATGTTATTAATGGTTACTGCTGCTGTGGCCTGATACATACCTCCACCATAAGCAGCGGTATTGTTGATGAACTCGAGCTGTCGCATTGTTGCCACTCCTACGTTGTACAAACCACCTCCGTAGCGATAGGACCCAGAAGCATTGAGCGTTCCATTGTTCTCGAAAATGACATTGCTGATTAGTCCTGTTCCTCCATTGTACATCCCACCTCCATAAGTATTGGAATTATTATTTTTAATCCAGAGGTGATTGAATGTTGCCGCTCCGATCCTGTTGTAAATACCGGCACCGATATAGGGCTCGCCAGTGCTTGTACCTGTAGGCACCGACCGGCCGCCACTGATACTGAATCCATCAAGCACTGTCGCCGCAGTTAGGGCATTGTAGTTGTACACTACGTGTCTGCTGTTATTGTTACCCGTCAGGATGGTTTCATTAACCGTTCTAACTTTCAGAGAATCCCTTTCAGCGAGTGTTGACTCTGTAGCAGCAAAACCACCATACATCTTCACCCCTTCTTTTAATTGAAAGTAAGAAGTCACCAATGTTCCCGGACTGTAAGTCCCTTTAGCCACCCAGATCTGGTCGCCCGCAAGGGATACCTTCAGTGCACTTTGCAAATCGAGGTAAGCATTATCCCAGGTACTACCATTGTTCTGACCGGCTGTTGCCGCCTGGTTCACCAGGATACGTACCACTCCTGTACCAGCTACCACATCCATATTATAAACGCGGTTACCACATAAGGTTCCGTCGGTCACATTGATTACAAAAGTATACTTACCGATCACAATAGGATTACCGGTGATCAGTCCTGATGCATCCATCGACAATCCATCAGGAAGTTTACCAGAAATCAACTTATAAGTATAAGTGCCTGTTCCGCCACCTCCCTGCAACTGCTGGCTGAATGCCGCTCCACGTGGGATTTGAGGTAAAGTTTCAGGGTTTAATGTGATGACATCCGACTGGTATTCTATAGCACCCAAATCAATCACTACTGCCTTTGTTCTTGGATTACCAAGCCTGTCTACCGTGCCCGCAGGAGCCAGGTTATTGTCACCTGTGTTGATTGCCGGAGAGCAGCCGGTAAGTGCCAGGTCATCCGCATCAGCATTCACAAAAGCAGGATTAGCATCTATGATATTTAACCCTGTAGTGTAACCACCACTGATCAAGGAATTGGTTGTTTTGATGTTCAGATTCAGTTGATCAGACATTCCTTCTCCGCGGATATTACCCCAAAGAATACTATTGTTTAAAGTCACCGTTCCTGAATTACGGTACAATCCACCGCCATAATTCACCGTTCCGGTTTTATAATATCCGATACTGTTTTTACTGAAGGTTGTGTTGGTTAAAGTGGCTGTTCCAGTGTAGATAAATACTGCCCCTCCATAGTAAGCCGAACTACTGTTAACTTTATTTCGACTAAAAGTAGTATTGCTGATCTTCAACGTAGCACTACTCCAGATTGAACCTCCATGTTGTCCCGAATTATTGTTCTGGAATGATGCACGGTCAATGTTCAATACACCCCCGGCATAGATTGCTCCACCTGCCGCTGTTGCAACATTATCTTTAAAACTAACATTACTCAGGTTAGCTGTACCACTTGCAAGGTATAAAGCACCTCCGGTAGTAGCCCTGCTTCCATTGAAGCTTGCATTGCTCAGGTTGGTAACCGCACTAGAATTAACATAGATAGCTCCACCTTGCCCGTTGGTCACTGTATTACTTTCAAACCTAACATCATTCAGATCGGCAATACCAGTACTAAACATCGCCGCTCCATATCCCGGATAGCTGGAGCTCTCAATAATTCTGTTGTTTTCGAATACCCCTTTGTTCAGCTTAAATCCTTTTACATTATATACTGCAGAACCACGTGCATAATAGCCGGTAGATCTGTTGTTGCTGAAGGTCACATCTGTATAGCTGGCATCACCATTGTGATATAAACCGGCTCCATATACAGCAAGGTTGTTCTTGATCCACAGGTTACGGAACACTACCGCTCCCAGTGAATTGTAAATACCTCCACCATAATAATTAACGCTATTGTTTGTGGTGTTAACCGCCGATCCTCCCCCTTGTATACTGAAACCATCCAATACCGTTGCACTCGTAAGCGCAGCTGCGTTGTACACAACGTGATAGCTTGCAATACCCTGGCTACCATCAAGAATGGCTTCATTATCTGTTCTGATCTTTAGCGTATCCCGCTCTTCAATGGTCGTCTCTGTTCCGGCAAATCCACCGTACATCTTCACACCTTCTTTTAACTTGAAGGTCGATGCTGCCAGCGGACCACTGTAATAAGTTCCTTTGGCTACCCAGATCTCATCTCCTGCTCCGGCAAGTTCTAATGCCGTTTGCAAGTCTTTGAAAGCGTTTGTCCAATCACTGCCATTGTTTGCACCCGCAGCAGCCTCATGTACATACATTCTGCCGGTTCCGTTTTGCACGGTTACTTTGTACTGTCGGTTACCACTTAGGTTTCCATCCGTAGCACCAACCACAAAAGTATAAACGCCAATAATATTCGGTACACCAGTTAGTTTTCCATCGGCCGTCAATAACACACCCGGAGGAAGTTTTCCTGCCTGAAGACTCCAGGTTACCGGCAGACTGGTTCCGGTAAGACTAAATGGAAGATTCAGGGAAGCTCCTCTGGTGATTGCTTCAATCGTTTCAGGGGTGATGATCAATCTTTCAGTACTTTCATTTTCATAAGCACCCAGGTCGATCTTATTGTTGATCACCCTGGCTTTACCAGCAAGATCTTTATCATAAGCCTGCCAGCTGTTCTCACCACCATCAATAGCTAGTGAACCACCCTGCAATTGCAGGTTATCTGCCGCTGTATCCAGGAACAATGGATCGCCAATTTTAACGTCCGTTCCAGTAGCATAATCTTGCTGTACGATGGTATTCCCTACAATAACTCCGGCATTGAGCTGATCCGCGATCGTACCTGTACGGGTGTTACCCCAGAGGATACTATTGTGTATGGTTACTGTTCCCGAATTACGGTATAAAGCCCCACCATAACTCAAAGTCGCGGTACCCTTGGCATAGCCGATATTGTTTTTGCTGAAACTACTGTTGTTGATCAATACATCATTAGAGCTGATGTAAATAGCACCACCGTAATAAGCTGCCGTTGAAGTCACCTCATTCCGACTGAAGATACTGTTATCGATCTTCAGATTGCTGTTGGACCAGATGGCTCCACCATGCTGCACCGCTATGTTATGAATAAAAGAAGCGCGGTTAAGCATCAATACCCCGCTGGCATAAATGGCTCCACCTGTAGTAGCTGCATTATCTGTGAAAACAACCTCTTCGAGCACCGGACTTCCGCTGGCGATAAACAGGGCTCCCCCGGTTGTGGCTTTGTTTCCTGTAAAAGTTCCTTTCTTAATTTTAATCACTGCACTGGAGTTGCTGTAAATCGCAGCTCCCTGTCCGTTAAGAATACTGTTATTTTTGAATTCGACTTCAGAAAGATCCAACATTCCTGTAGTAAAGATACCAGCTCCATAACCAGGATAACTGCTGGACTCCAAAATCTTATTGTTCTCAAATACCCCTTTGCTCAGCTTAAAACCTTTCGCATTGTAAACCGCCGCACCCCTTGCACTTGTTCCTTTTGCCTGGTTGTTGCTGAACATAATGTTCGTATATGTTGCGTCTCCATTGTGATAGATACCTCCACCATAAGTTCCGTTATTGTTCTTTACCCAGAGGTTGCTGAACTGAACTGCGCCCAGGCTGTTGTAGATACCACCACCCTGATAATTGTTACCACTGATGAGGGTTGCGTTACCGCCCTGGATACTAAATCCATCGAGGATCGTAGCTGAGGTTAATGCCAGTACATTAGTTACAACATGGTAACTGGCTATACCCTGACTACCATCCATGATCGTTTCATTCACACTACGCAGATCGGCCATATTCCTGTCTGTCAGCACCAGCTCTGTTCCAGCAAAACCACCATACATCTTCACCCCTTCTTTTAGCTTAAAGGTTGAAGCAGCCAGTGGCCCCGTAAAGTAAGTGCCTTTGGCTACCCAGATCTCATCGCCAGCCCCTGCAAGGTCCAGTGCCGGCTGTATATCCGTAAATGCATTTGCCCAGTTACTACCATTGTTATCACCTGCAGCTGAACGATTAACAAACAAGCGACTGATACCGTTTTGTACTATGATGGTGTATTGTTTACTACCCAGGATCTGCCCGTCGGTAGCTCCGATAACAAAGGTATAAGTGCCCACAACCGTAGGTACTCCCTTAAATTTTCCATCTGCAGAGAAGGTAACACCCGTAGGCAATTTACCTGTCTGCAAGGTCCAGCTAACCGGCAATGCAGTTCCTGTAGCAACCAGTTGCAGATCCAGAGCAGTTCCTCTCGAAATAGGATTGATAACCGCAGGGCTGATCATCAGTCGGCCATTGCCATCCTGCTCATAAGCACCCAGATCTATGGTTGCATTTACTACCCTTGGATTACCCGAAAGATCCTTATCAAAAACCTGCCAGTTGTTTTCACCCGCATCAATCGCCAGTGAACCTCCTTTAAGGTGCAGGTCATCGGCAGCTGCATTTACAAACATCGGGTCTCCGATTTTGATATCAGTTCCACCGACATAATTGCCCTGAACAATAGAGGTAGCAATAATAACCCCCACATTCATTTGGTCAGGAACATCATTTCCTCGTTTATTGCCCCAGAAGATACTGTTGTTGATCGTTGCAGTACCAGTTGAGCGGTACACAGCTCCACCATAACTCAAGGTTGCCGTTCCTTTATTGTAACCAATGCTATTGTTACTGAAACTGGTATTATTGATCAGTGCATTTCCAGAACTCAGGAAAATAGCTCCACCGTAATACCCTGCGGTAGAAGTCACACTGTTTCGGCTAAAAATACTATTGTCGATTTTCAGCGTGCTGGCCGACCATAGTGCCGCACCATGTTGTAATGAAGAGTTGCTGATGAACGAAACCCTGTTGATGTTGACTACTCCTGCAGCATACATAGCTCCGGCAGTGCTTGTCGACGTATTGTTCTTGAACTGTACATCGGTAAATGTGGTTGTACCATTTGCCAGGAATACTGCACCCCCTGTTGTTGCTTTGTTTCCTGTAAATTCAGTTTTACTAATATCAACAATTGCTCCTGAGTTGGAATAAATAGCTCCCCCCTGTCCATTGCTGATCAGGTTATTTTCAAACTTCACCTCATTCAGCATTAGTGCTCCTGAATTAAATATCGCTGCTCCGTATGCTGTACTACTACCGGTTTCTACCAATTGGTTGTTCTGGAAAACACCTTTTGTCAGCTTGAAGCCCTTCACGTTGTAAACCGCCGCACCTCTTGCATTCGTTCCTTTTGACTGGTTATTGCTAAAAATGATGTCTGTATATTCTGCATCTCCGATATGGTATAAACCACCACCGTATGCTGCAATGTTATTTTTAATCCATAAATGACTGAAAACAGCAGCCCCGTTGGTATTGTAAATACCACCGCCATAATAACTGGCTCCGGTACTATTAATCGCTGCCTTCCCGCCCTGGATACTAAAACCATCCAGTACGGTAGCGCTGGTTAGTGCCGCGGCATTATATACAACGTGATAACTCACCGTACCCTGACTACCATCCAGGATGGTTTCATTTGCGGTACGTATGTTATCTATGTTTCTTTCTGTAAGGAGTGCTTCTGTTCCGGCAAAACCGCCATACATTTTAACACCTTCCTTTAAAGTAAAGTACGAGCTGGCTAAAGGTCCGGTATAATACGTTCCTTTGGCCACCCAGATCTCGTCCCCGGCCTTACTCTGCGTTAATGCTGTCTGAAGATCGGTAAAGGCATTCGCCCAGTTGCTACCATTGTTATTTCCTGTCGCCGCTTGTCGCACATACAGTCGCGATGGTCCGTCGGTAATAACAGCATTAAACTGCTTACTACCCACCAGCGTACCATCAGTAACCGATATTACAAAAGTATATGTCCCTACTACAGTTGGTCGTCCTGTGATTAATCCATCATTGGTCAACACCAAGCCTGTAGGCAGTGTGCCCGACTGCAATGTCCAGGTGTAATTTCCAGCACCGCCTGTAACACTCATCTGGAAGTTAGGATCAAGTCCACGCGCCGATGAAGGGAATACAGCAGGTTGAATTTTCAGACCATTACCACCCAAACTTTCATAAGCACCAAAGTCGATGATATCATTGGTGATCCTTGGATTTCCTGCAAGATCTGTGCTTGTTGTATTGCTTAAATTATCACCAGCATCAATTGCTGGTGATCCACCTTTTAGCTGCAAATCATCCTGTGCCGGGTTAGCAAATAAAGGATTTCCGATTAAAATATTTACGCCTGTTGCATAACCACCCTGAACGATTGTGTTACGAACATTCTGTCCGGCAGTAAGCTGATCAGGGACATTGCTTCCGCGGGTATTGCCCCAGAAGATACCGTTGTTCACCGTTACCACACCTGCCGAACGGTAGAGTCCCGCACCACCAATCGTAGTGGCATGTGTAAAGGCAATCTTATTATCACTGAAGGTAACATTGTTCAGGTTGGTTGCCGAAGCAGCATACATACCTCCACCATAGTAACCTGATCCTGCTGTAGTGACCGCATTTCTGCTGAAGATAACGTTCGTCAGGTTTGCCGTTCCGGAGCTGTTGTACATACCCCCGCCCTGCTGACCGGCAGTGTTGGCAATAAATGAACCACGATCAATATTCAGCACACCACCACTTTGAGAAATACCTCCGGAATTCAGTTTCGCACTGTTTCCGCGGAAGGTCACATCCGTCATAGTGATGTTTCCACCGAGGTTAAAGAAACCACCACCTACAGCGTTGGCCTCATTTCCTTCGAATAAGATTTTATCATAAACGGCCGTTCCTATGTTATAGATACCAGCACCTCTTTCTGCTTTATTATTGATGACCCGTAGATTGCTGAAAATAGCTTTTACAGCTGCATAATTGTAAATACCTGCTCCACGGTTGTTATCGGAGTCAGTACCTGCAAGGCCCTGTCCACCGCTAATGGTAAAACCATCCAGTAAAGTGGCATTGCTCAGTGCAATATTGTTAAACACAACGTGTCTGCTTGCTACACCCTGGCTACCATCCAAAATAGTCTGGTTGCTCGTGTGGATCAGCGGCATGGCCCTGTCGTTAAGTGTTGTTTCTGTTCCGGCGAAACCTCCGTATATTTTTACACCCTCTTTCATGGTGAACCAGCTTGTGGCTAGTAATCCCGGACTATAAGTCCCTTTAGCTACCCAAATCTGATCTCCCGCAAGGGCTTTGGTTATGGCAACTTTAAAGTCGGTATACCCATGTTCCCAGCTGCTACCATCATTCCTGCCAGATACCGCAGCAACATTAACGAATAGCTGTGTAGATGCTGGATTTACGAGTAAGGTATATTGTCTTCTGCCGACAAGTGTGCCATCCGTAGCCCCAACCACAAAAGTAAATGTTCCTGCCTCCAGTGGTCTGCCTTTTAATACTCCGGCGGCATCCAAACTAAGTCCAGACGGTAATACACCGGAAGTGATGCTCCATACCAGATTGGCGCCTCCTGCAGAAACAGTAAGAGGCACTTCAAACAAGTCCCCACGACTAAAAGCCTGCAGGGTAGCCGGACTAATGATCAGACTGGCGGTACCTTGATTCTCAAAGGCCCCCATATCCACTACATCATTAAAGATCCTCAGATTTCCTTCCACATCAGTAGCTCCAGTCACCTTGGCATTATCGCCCATATCAATTGCAGGCGATCCTCCTCTTAAACGAAGATTGTCTGCCGCCGCATCAGTAAAGAGCGGATTGCCAATGGCGATATTGGTTCCCCCGCTAATACCATTCTGTACAATACTCTTATCAATGGTGACTACACCCTGGATCTGATCGGCTACGCCTCCCTCACGGGTATTGCCCCAAAAGATACTATTGCTGATCGTAACAGTACCGCCTGCACGATACAAAGCACCACCACCCGCAGCATTTCTAGAGATGCTGTTGTTACTGAAAGTCACGTTAGTCAGCGTAGCTGAATTAGCAGCATACATTGCTCCACCGTATGCGCCTGCAGTAGCTAAAGCGACGATACGGTTGCGACTGAATACTACGTTATTTAATCTGGCTACCCCTGTAGTCTGTAATGCACCACCATGCTGCGTTGATTCATTATCAATAAAGTACACACGTTCAAAGAGCGGCGTACCTGCCGAAATAACAGCACCACCCAGGGCCCTAGATCGGTTTGATTTAAAGGTAACATCGGTAAATTCCGGTGCACCTGCCTGAATATATACCGCACCACCGTTAAGTGCCTGGTTTCCTGTAAATGTAGTATTGGAAATTTTAACCGGTGAGCTTGTGTTGCTATAAAATGCCCCACCATAAGCGTAACCTGTACCACCGGTAATGTTATCTTTAAAGGTAGTATTGCTGATCAATGCGGTTCCACTATTGAAAATAGCCCCACCATAAGTGGCAGATCCTGCAGTAATAGCGTTTCCTTCGAAAAGCACCTTATCAACGGTAATACCGCCAGTATGGTTATAAAGACCAGCACCGCGACCGAGGTTACCAATGGTGCTGTTCGCAATAAATTTGGTATTGGTAAAAGTAGCTACTCCTGAAAGCACAAAAGCCCCACCACCAAAAAGTGCAGTGTTGTTGGTAATAATTAAGTTGTTAAATATAGGTCGCCCCAGACTGGTATAAATACCGGCACCATAGTAGTTCACACCTTGGTCGGGCACATTAGGGTAACTGGTACTTGTGGTGGTTAGGGTACGGCCTCCGGAAATCGTAAATCCATCAAGGATGGTCTCCGAAGTAACAGCTGTAGTACTGGATACCACATGGTAACTGGCTACACCCTTACTTCCATCGAGGATACTTTTGTTGGTCGTATGAATAAGGTTGGTATCTCTTGCGGCCAGGTTCTCTTCAGTACCTGCAAAACCCCCATAAATCTTTACATTTTCCTTCAAGGCAAAGGTAGAGGTAACCAATAATCCAGGACTATAATTCCCTTTGGCTACCCAGATCTGATCTCCGGCCGTTGCCTGTCCCAGTGCCAGCTGCAAATCGGTAAATGCATTTGGCCAGTTACTACCATCCTTACGGCCGGCAGTTGCTCCTTCGCTTACATAAATGTTGGTTGAACCTGGACTAACCACAACATTAAATTGCTTTGTGCCGGCGAACTCTCCATCTGTAACAGATACTACGAAAGTATAGTTCCCTACAAACATCGTTCTTCCAGAAAGCAGCCCCTCTGCACTAAAGCTAAGTCCTGTAGGTAAAGCCCCTGAAGAAATGCTCCAGGTAAGCGATGTTCCACCACCGGTAGCGGTAAATTGTGTACTTATATTGGTACCACGAACCGAAACCGGTAAAGATGCAGGTAGGATAAGCAGGCTCTCACCACCTTGATTTTCGTGAGCACCAAGGTCCACAATTCCATTAACCACCCTTGGCAGATTGGCCAGGTCGAGTGCTGTTCCACTCGCTGAATTATCACCCACGTCGATCGCTGCTGACCCGCCTTTAATTTTAAGGTTATCTACAGCAGCATTGGTAAACAATGGATTCCCAATAGAAATCTTGGTTCCACCAGCGTAGCCATTTTCGACAATACTATTGGTAATAGTTACCACACCTGCAATCTGATCAGACAGTGCATTGGCTCTTTTGTTACCCCAGAAAATACTATTGTAAATGGATGCAGAACCACTGCGCATATAAAACCCGGCACCGGCATTGTTGGTGGCATGGGTGTAGGCACTGGTATTGTTGCTAAAAGTGGTATTACTCAAAACTGATGCCCCGGCATAATTGTACATTCCCACACCATAACCTACAGTAGAATTTGTGGTGATCTTATTCTGACTGAACACCACATTATCTAGTCTGGAAATTCCGTTGTTATAAAGTCCGGCACCATATTGTGCGGATGTATTGCCAATAAAAGAAACTCTGTTTAAGGTTAGCGTTCCGGCACTCATCATTCCGGCACCGGTTGTTGTAGCCGTATTATTTTTAAATACAAGGTCTTCTGCGTTAAGACCAGTAGTACTCATTAATCCTCCTCCATTCCCTACTACTGTATTCTCTTCAAACAAACTCTTTTTAAGGTTCAGGGTACCAACGTTATGGTATAAACCAGCACCAGAGGTGGTTGCTTTATTTCTTAAGAAAGTTAAATTTTCTGCGCTCAGATTGGCAACAGTATTAAACATGCCCCCGCCAAGGACGGCTTCATTTTCTACGAAAGTCAGGTTACGCAGGATCACAAACGCATTAAGGTTGTATAAACCACCGCCATATCCTGCTCCGCGGTTAGCAATATTTTTCTCGAGGCGAATATTTTCAAAGGTGGATGGGCCGTTATTGTAAATACCTCCACCGAACCTATCCGCATTATTGTTCTTTACCCAGAGATTTCTGAATACCGCTTCACCGGCATTGTTATAGATACCTGCAGCACTGTAGGGAATAGTACTGTACGATCCTATTGCCGTTCTACCACCCATAATACTGAAACCATCTACAACAGTTTGGTTTGTAGATTGCTCCAGGTTAGTCACTACATGATAGCTTTTATTATTTCCTGTAAGAATGGTTTCATTAACCGCATATAAATTATTGGCATCTGCTACCCTTTCTGTCAATTCATTTTCTGTCCCTGCAAAACCGCCGTACCATTTTACTCCCGACTTCATGGTGAAAGTACTGCCTACATCCGGTCCAGGTGAATAAGTACCTTTAGCCACCCAGATTTCATCTCCTGCAATCGCATAACTTAATGTTGGCTGCAAATCGGTAAAGGCATCTGCCCAGTTCGCACCTGTTGCTTTTCCTATGGCATCTTTATTCACGTAGAAACGTGCAGACCCGGGAATAGCATCAATGGTGTACTGTTTACTGCCAATAAGCGTAGCATTGTTTACAGCAATCACGAATGTATCTCCACCAGGCGTAGGTTTCATCACCCGGCCATAAATCCGTCCACCAGGAGTGATCGATAGTCCAAGTGGCAGTTCTCCGCTTAAGATACTCCAGGTAAAAGGAGCTGTCCCACCGGTTGCGGTCATCTGAATATCCACCAATGCGCCCCTGGTAATTGTTCCAAGTGTTGCCGGTGCAATTTTGAGGGAAGCCCCGCCTTGATTTTCATAGGCACCATGGTCTACAATAGCATTATAAATCCTTGGATTGCCCTCGATATCTTTACTTGTACCAACAGCTCCGTTATTACCTTTATCTATGGCAAGTGATCCTGTTTTTAAAGTCAGGTTATCATTTACAGGATCTGTAAATAGAGGATCACCTACTAGGATAGCTGATCCGGTAGCATATCCATCTTCAATGGTACTATTGATCACAGAGCTGACTCCAGTATTGAGCTGATCGGACAGGCCTGTTCCCTGGGTATTCCCCCATAGGATACTGTTAGCAACATTTACTGTACCCCCAGCACGGTATAAACCAGCGCCGCTATTCAGGAGCGTCCGCGCTACAGTATTCTTACTAAAAGTAGCATTGGTGATATTGGTAGTACCCGCGGCAACATATATACCACCACCATAATAGCCAGCTGTTGAAGTTACCGCATTGCGACTAAAAGCAACATTTGTGAAGGTAGCAATACCATTCATATAGATACCACCGCCGTGCTGTAAGGCAATATTGTTAACGAATAGCCCGCGATCGATGTTTAATGATCCTGTACTGGAAATACCGGCACCTGTTGTATTTGATCGGTTTGAACGGAAGGTTACATCCGTAAGTGTAGCCGTACCTGAATTCATAAATCCACCACCAGCTGCCGGCGCTTCGTTATTTTCAAATACCCCATTGTTCAGGATAAAACCGGCAACTGTATTAACCAGGCCACCACCCGTAGTTGTTACACTGTTATTTTCAAAAACTGCATTATTGATCGTTACATTAATAGCCGTATTGTACATCCCACCACCCTGGATACCCTGGTTGCCGCGGAAGGTTACGTTGTTTAATATCGCATTTGCTCCGTTATTGTAAAATCCACCGCCATGCCTGGTAGAAAGCGTAGCCGAGTTACCTTCAAAATGAACGTTTTCCAATTTGATCGCGATAGCGGTATTGTACATTCCTCCACCGAGTGTAGCACCTGTATTATTTTTAACAATCAGGTTTTTGTAGGTTCCATTTACCGCCGCCACGAGACTGTAAATCCCCGTACCATAAATAGCTGCAACTGTGGCGTTTCCACCTGAAACCGTAAAACCATCTAAGAGCGTCTCTACGGACATGGGCGTAGTGCTGGAAACGACGTGTTTGTTTACTGAGGAACCATGGAGTTCTGCATTGTTAAGCGTAAATTTTCCATTGGCATCAGCTATACGCTGAGAGAGAAGTGTTTCCGTTCCGGCAAAACCACCATACAGTTTCACGCCGGATACCAGATTGAAGGTAGAATCCACATGACCAGCAGGCGCATAAACTCCTTTTGCTACCCAGATTTCGTCTCCACTCTTTGCCATGCCCAAGGCCGACTGCAACCTGGTTAATCCATTTGTCCAGTCTGCACCATTATTGGCACCTGTGGCATTGCCTTTAACATGCCAGCGAGTTGCTCCATCGTTTACCTGTAAATTGTACTGCCTTGTCGCCATTGTCCCATTCTGCGTAGCCTTGATGACAAACGTATAGGCTCCCGAATACATAGGTACACCACTAAGTATTCCAGTTTGCTTGTTGAAGAGTACGCCCAATGGAAGTGTACCAATGGTATGTTCCCAGGTGATTACACCTGAAGATGCGGAGGTACTGAGCTGCTGACTATATACTGTTCCCCTGCGGGCTACCGGCAAAGTAGCCGGCAGGAGCGCCAGAGATCCGGCACTTGCATTTGTATTTTCATAAGCCCCCAGGTCGACGATATTATGGATTATCCTTGTATTTCCACCCAGGTCGTTTGCTGGTCCTACATAGGCATTGTTTCCCGCATTAATGGCTACTGAACCGTTTTTTAAACGCAAATCGTGGGTCAGCGCATTTTCAAATTCCGGATTACCGATGAGGTTATTAGCACCATATATGTAATCATCCTGAATAAGATTGTTGGCCAGATTGGTGGCCGTTCCACCAATTTGATCGTTCACATCATTGCCACGTTTATTACCCCAGAAAATATTGTTATAAATGCCGAATGCTGCAGGAGCAGCATATAAACCAGCTCCTATTGTGGTAGCACCTGCAACCGTATAATTCGTTGTGTTATTACTGAAAGTACAGTTAGTAACGGTTGCGGTACCACTGAAATACATCCCCCCACCATTTGTAGCCGTGGTTGCTACTGCCGCTGTTATGCTGTTTGCACTGAATATGGAGTTGTTGACTGTAATCGTACCGGAACCATAAATACCTCCGCCATTACCTGTAGTGGCATTTTTAATGAAAGATGCCTGGTTCAGATTGATTGCGCCAGTAGTATAAAGTCCTCCACCGCTTGTTGCAACGTTTTCCTCAAACGTTGCTTTAGTCATAATGATTCCTGCGGCATTGTTCCACATTCCACCTCCATTTACCGCTGAATTTCCTTTAAAGCTTACATCATTCAGGTCCAGGTTGGCGCCAGTATTGTAAAGTCCACCACCATACCTGTTGGTCGTCGTCACCGCATTGTATTCAAACGAAACATTCTTCAGGCGGATCCCCGTTGAGTTGTTGTACATTCCGGCCCCATAAATAGTGGCATTGTTATTTTTAATAACGAGATTGCTATATGTTCCATTTCCCGGAATGTTACTGATGTAAACACCTGCGCCATAGCCTTTCACACCGGTTGAACTGGCTGATCCGGCAGTGATGGTGAAGCCATCAAGTGTTGATTCCGGGGTTAAAGCCAAAATACTGGTTACCACATGGGCATTCACGTTGTTTCCACTTAATATAGATTCATTGACAGTATATTTTCCCTTTGCATTTGCTATCCGCTCAGTCAGCAATGTCTCCGTCGTCCCGGCAAAACCACCGTAAATTTTGACCCCTGAAACCATGTTAAAAGTAGAATCAAGATGTTGGACAGGAGAATAGACTCCCTTTGCTACCCAGATCTCATCACCACTTTTCGCCAATTCGAGGGCCGTCTGTAGTCTGATATAAGCATCAGCCCAACTTGCACCCGAATTCGCTCCCGCAGTTGATGCTGCCCGCACATGCAATCTGGCAGGAGAAGCATTCACATTGATGGTATATTGCCTGCTGACTATTTGTCCCCCCTGGGTAACTTTCACGACAAATGTATAGTCGTCATTTATCATGGCGATCCCGCTCAACAGTCCCGTCTGCGCATTCAGTTTAATTCCAGAAGGTAAACTCCCATAGGTTACCTGAAAGGTTGCAGCCCCGGAGCCTGTAGTTGTTAGCTGTAGTTGATATGGAATACCTCGGGTTACATTACCAATAGTTGAAGGCTGAAGTACAATGGATGCCGGGGCACCTATTGAATGTTCATAGGCTCCCAGATCGACTGCTGCATTGACCACCCTCGTATTTCCAGCGATGTCAGTACCACCTACTACCTGGGCATTTATTCCCGCATTGATGGCTATAGATCCATTCTTCAACCTCAGGTTATGGGTTGTCGAATTTTCAAATTCAGGATTTCCGATAATCGTGTTTTCAGAATTGGCAAATCCATCCTGAATAAGATTATAGTAAAGACCAATCTTAGGCGTTATATTTAGCTGATCGGGAACATCTCCACCCCGTCTATTGTTCCAAAAAACACTGTTATATACATTAAATGTGGTAACGGCTGAATAGAGGGCTGCTCCATAAGTATTCACATTGGCAATTGCATAAGGAATTGTGTTGTTACTGAAAGTACAGTTGTAGATATTTCCTGTTCCTGATGCGAAATACAGACCGGCACCCAGATAGGATACATTTGTGCCTGTTACTGCATTTGCGCTGAACACAGTGTTACTCAGCACAAAACCTGCTCCGATAGCAGCAGTATATAATCCCGCACCCCGCTGACCAGCATAGTTGCCAATAAAAGAGGCTCTGTTGACAGTTAGATTATTCCCGGTGTTAAATAGTCCACCTCCATTAGTAGTCACACTATGATTTTCGAAGCTAACATCGGTCATTGTAACACTGGCTCCAAGATTGTTAAATCCACCACCAGTAGAAGCCCCTGTATTGTTTTTAAAAATAATTTTCTCAAAAGTTGCAGATCCTCCCGTATTATAAATACCTGCTCCGGCAGTTACACTCCGAAGGTTGTTATTCTCTACAATAAGATTCTTAAAAGACGCAGATGTCCCGGCATTATAAATTCCACCCCCGGCTGCTGAAGCATTATTTTCCTTAATCCATAGATTTTGAAATATTGCAGCGCCACTGCTCACATAAATTCCCGCCCCAATATAAGGTCCGGAAAGAGAAGTTGAAACTGCCGATAAACCACGGGTAATGGTGAAACCATCCAGCAAAGTAGTATTGTTATTTGCAGAGCTAACCACATGATAGTTAACATCTTGCCCGTGTAATACACTTTCGTTAAGCGTAAAAAGACCATTTGCTGCGGCAACACGCTGACTCAGTAAAGTCTCAGTCCCAGCAAAACCACCATAAATCTGAACACCTGTTTTGAGAATAAAAGTACCGGCTGTTGTAGCAGCTGAAACATATGTTCCCTTGGCAACCCAGATTTCATTTCCGGCAACGGATTTGGTGATCGCTGCAGTTAGGGTTGTAAATGCATCCTGCCAGCTTGTACCTGTACCCGTACCGGTTGCAGTAGCTTTGACATAATACCTGGTTTGAGCTTGAGTATCGAGAGCAAAAGAAAGAACGAAAAACAACAAAAATGTTACTATGCTATTAGGAAAAATTCGGGTCATGTTTGAAAAAAGAAGCTGCTGCAAAAAAAATAGGGATGGACTTAGTTACCATAAAAATCCCATAAATTTTCTAATAAAGAAAAAACAGATCATTTTCCGTTCAAACTGAGTAATTAACAGCTCATCATTCATTCGAGAATAGGGATTTTACAGGTAAAAAAATTACCACCCGGCAAATCTATAAAATAAATTTTCCCCTACAACAAAAACACTATTCACAGGTGATAAGAATTTATTACTTTGCTCGTTATCAAATAACCATCAGATAAACCACGTATAAACGTTCCCTGTTCCAGATCATTACGGGTGAAAAACCTACATTTTGTAAAAACAAACGCTGCACCTATGCCCCAATAACTTGTCCCAGGTATAAACTATTAGCAGCCCTTAGTCTGTCATCAGATACAAAAGAGATGTAAACCTCCAGCAATTGATTACGCATGGCTGGATTCATTTTCAATATATCCTGTCCCTCCATTCTTCTTGCTCCGCTATTGAAAAATACATGTTTTTTTATAGCCGGTGCATAAGCCAGTAACATGACCTGATCACGATTGTATGGCCAGGTCATGTTTTCAGCATTCCAGGTAAACTTTAACCCTGTTTCTACCCACTCCACTTTAGGATTTACTGGCTGAGGTAAATCACCGACACTAATTATAATTTTAGAATAATCAACCTCTACGTCGGGGTAGAACCCTTTAAGTGCATTTGGCTTATTATAAGCAATAGCCAGGTTGTGATAGTTTTTTGTAGTTCCGTTAGCTTTAGGATTAAAGCCTGTTCTGAGCAAAGTGTCCATGGCTCGAAAAAAATCCATGATCACTTTCATTTGCAACTTGTTGTTCAATTGCTTATCTGTTAGTGGTTTTCTACTCTTGCCAATTCCTCTGACTACTTGCTGGCCTTTTAATGGATACGAGACCAAATTGAAAATTTTACCATTTGCGGCACCAAAAATGCCTTTTTTAAAGATTGCCATAATACATTTTTTATTTGTTTAACATTTTATTATTCCTTTCCAAACGAAAGGAAATACAAGGCAAACAAGAACAAAATATGCAGCTCTGTTTTATCGGAGCTTTACCGGAGTCTTGCCCAGGCCTTCCTGAGACTTGGGGCCCCGGCAAGGCCCCAGCAATACCCCAGCAACGCCCCGGTAAGCCCCCCACAACTCCAGACTACTATCTGCCTGAAACAGTTCTATATTTACCTTGGATACAAATGAAAAGAATTAATGTAATTATGGGCAGTCCCAAGGGGTCCCGTACCCTCTCGCAAAAATGGGGCAAAAACGGGCTCTACTATACCGTTATGGCGGAATTATTTTTTTTTTAAAAAATGTAAAAACGGAGTTTTCTACCCTTGATAAAGCTATAGCTTTATGAGCTACTCTTCAAATACTTAATTACTGCCATCAAATCTTCCTCTCCAAGCCCATCTGCTGCCGCAGCTTCAAATGTATTTAATAATGGATTGGAAAGTGGTGAGTTTAACCCTGCTCCTTTTGCAAGCTTTAAGTCTTTAACAATGTATTTCAAAGCAAATGCTGGTGGGAAGTTATCGTTCAAAACAGCAGGTGTTTTCAATTTAATGATTCCATTTCCACAAGCGCCTTCATTGATAATGGTTAGCATATTTTCTTTACTAATGCCATTTTGCTCAGCAAAAAGAACAGTTTCGGCCAATGCCTGAATGTTGATACCTAACAAGTAATTGATAGCCAATTTAGCCGAACTCCCCGCACCTGCAGTTCCTAAATACAAAGCAAGCTTACCAAGTACATCTAAAATCGGCTTGGCCTTTTCAAAATCTTGCGCTTCACCACCTACCAGGATGATCAATTTACCTTCTTTGGCGGGTTGCACACTACCCGAAACCGGAGCATCTAAAAATGACACCTGTTTGGTTTTGCAAAGTGCAGAAAGATAGCGGGAGGTATCTGGTGCAACTGTGCTCATGT
Source organism: Pedobacter nyackensis (assembly GCF_900176505.1). GTDB lineage: Bacteria > Bacteroidota > Bacteroidia > Sphingobacteriales > Sphingobacteriaceae > Pedobacter > Pedobacter nyackensis. The sequence goes on from NZ_FWYB01000014.1 coordinate 101,159, forward strand.
CTATCATCAGTGTTCCCGTTTTTGATCCCGAAAGCAAACCGTCAGTTTCATTATAAACAGATTTAACTGCTTTATCATCAGAAAGCATCGTAAAGACTACATCGCAATGCGATGCGAGCTCCTGAAGACTTTTTGCTGACCTGGCCCCTGCTGCAATCAATTCCTGTTCTTTGTCCTTGTCGCGGTTAAAAACAGTCAGTTCGTATCCGGCTTTAAGGATATTTAAAGCCATCGGAGTACCCATATTGCCTAACCCGGCCCAACCTATCTTTAATTTGTTCATGTTTTATACGAATGAATTATTTATTTACTTCTCAGCGCCCAAGTTACAAATTAAGGCTGCTTAAAAAAAAGGCAGTCTTGTTTTCTTAATGAGCGTGTCTTGACTTTTTTTTACATCTTTATACCAAAGCATTTAATTACCTACTGCCAGAATTTACAGAGCTCTCAGCAGTTAGCATAAAAAATTATGAACGCATTAAAACTGTTTCCTTTTTTGTTGTTATGCCCCTTTGGCATTTTTGCTCAAAATTACAATCATGAAATCAACCCGGTTGAGCTGTTTAAAAACACCTGGACAAAACGCCCTGCACGTATTCCGAATGATGTTTCGATTGATGCTCCACTGATGGGAAATGGCGATGTGACTATGAGTGTCGGATATAAAAATAATTGTTTGCGCTACTACGTGTCAAAAAATGATTTTTGGCGATTACGTTCACAATCCGACAACCTATCTGGGCCACGCGTAGCAGGCTTTGTGGATATTAATATTGAAGGTTTGAATGATGCAGGTTTTACCGCCCAGCAGATGATAAAAAACGGCGTTACTACTTGTTTGTTAAATAAAGACACACAACAGATAGCAGCAAAATCATGGGTATCAGCAACAGAAAATCTGATATTTATTGAGCTGAAAGCGATTCATAAAGCGACAAAAGTTTCTATTCATTTAACCAGTCCTGAGAATCCTCAAGCCAACTTAAAAAGCGGGAAGACAAATAATATTTATTGGTTTACCCGTGCCTTTACGGATAGTGTAGATATTGCCTCCGAAGTAGCACTAGCGCTAAAAACAATCAACTTTAAAGATACAATTACACTGAATCCAGGTAAAAAAGTACTTATTGCTGTTGCAGTTGAAAGTAAGTTCAAAAATAAAGAACCCCTGAAATATGTATTAAACCGCATTAAAAAAGTCGACGAGAGTTCGGTTTCAACAATAATGGAGCAACACAATAAATGGTGGAATACCTACTGGAACAAATCTTCTGTAATTATTGAAGATAGCATTTTAATGAAAGCTTATTATGAGGGACTATACACGATGGCTGCCTGTAGTCGTGATCCAAAATTTCCTCCCGGAATATTCGGATGGACAACCTCAGATAGACCAGCCTGGAATGGAGATTATCATCTGAATTATAATTTCCAAGCTCCGTTTTATGCTATGTGTTCTTCCAACCGTCTGGAACAAACCATTCCGCACGACGCTCCGCTTCTTGATTTTATACCAAGGGGTGAATGGTATGCTAAAAATATTACACATACCCGGGGGATTTTATATCCCGTAGGTATTGGACCCATGGGTATTGAAGTCACCAAAAACCATCCTTTATTTCTAAATTCTAAAAATGCAGAACAAGAAGGCTTATTTTTTGGGCAACGCTCCAATGCCGCTTACGGGCTATTAAATATGGCTCAGTATTGGCGTTGTACCTACGACGATCATTACGGTAAAAAGATATATCCCTATGCACTGGCCGTGGTAAATTTCTGGGAGGATTACTTAAAATTTGAAAATGGAAGATATGTTATTTATGGCGACGCTATCCATGAAGGTTCAGGAAATGATAAAAATCCAATTTTATCCTTAGGGCTTATTAGAAATACGTTTGACTTGATCCTTGACTTGAGTACAACGCTAAAAATAGATAAGAACAGGCAAGATAAATGGAGAGATATTTTAAGCAAACTCAGCGATTTCCCTGTTCAGACCCGGAATGGTAAGAAAGTATTTAGATATACAGAAGAGGGAACTGCCTGGTGGAATGACAATGGATTAGGCATTCAACATATTTACCCTGCGAATGCGATCACGCTCGACAGCAAGGAAGAACTACTGACTATTGCCCGTAATACTATTGGTGAAATGCAACGTTGGAATGATTCGAATACCAGCAGCAGTTTTTTTACCGCAGCGATCAGGGTTGGATATGATCCTGCTGTTGTTTTAAATGAATTACATAAATATGCTTTGAGGACTTATCCGAATGGCTTTCAACTTAACAATCCCCATGGGATCGAAAACAGTTGTACCGTCACTAATGCAATCAATGAAATGCTTTGCATGAGTGTTGGTAATCACATTCGATTGTTTAGTGGTTTTCCAAAAACGAACAATGCAAGCTTTAAAAACATAAGGGCCTGGGGAGGCTTCCTGGTTTCAGCAAGCTTAAAAAAAGAAGTTGTCTCTGATGTTAAAATCTTAAGTGAAAAAGGAAGACTTTGCAATATAACTAATCCATGGCCGGGTAAAAAAGTGCTTTTAGTACGGAATGGAAAAAAGGCTGAAACAATTGAAGGCGATAAAATTTCTTTTAAAACAGCCATAAATGAAACTGTAGAACTGGAGAGATATCTTTAAATCATTCATCTTTATAAAGATGAATGATTTAAATTGATTTTTCGATCCTCAGGTCTGAAATACCAAGATACAAAAGTCAGGATTAACAATAATATTGGCCCAAAAAAATCTTTAACACCATCTCCATTAGCTACGTGAGAAAACACTGCACCCGACATGGCAAAAAAGAAACCAGCATAAGCCCATTCCTTTAGTATAGGAAATTTAGGGATTAGCACTGCCACAACTCCCAATATTTTCCAAACACCCAATATGGTTAAAAAATAGAGCGGATAACCCAAATTTGTCATCATATCTACTTCCTCTTTCAATTTTAACAATTGCACTATTCCAGTTGATAGCATTCCTAATGCCAGCCAGATTGTAGCAATCCAATAGATAATTTTATTTCTCTTTGTCATTTTTGTTATTTTAATTTGTTTACGATGTCTTGTAATCGGTTATGTGCCATATTGATTCCCTGAGCAAAAGGCAACTGCAACAACTGGTCTCTAAGTGCGATTGATCTATATACAATATGCATACTGAGTTTACTTCTATCGTCACTAAGCTTTTCAAATTCCAGAAACTCGATCTGGGCGTCAAAAGGCGCATTCTCCATTTCAAAAGTTCGTACGATTTTACGATTTGGAACAAAATCATGGATTACTCCATTGGCCCGAAATACTACATTTCCTTTAGGGTCGGTTGTTTCAAATTGGTAACCACCATACTTCTCATTTTCAAGCTTCAACACTTTAGTGCTCATCCATTGCTCAACAATTTCAGGCTCTACATATGCTTTAAACAATAACTCCAATGGCAAGTCAAATTCCCTGGTTATCAAAATTTCCTGTTTGCCATCTTCGGCATTGATTTTTGTTTTACGTTCCATACTATGCTATTTTTTTGGTGTGTAGTTTTTCATGATGGTTTCCAATTTATTAAATCTATCATCCCACATTTCGCGGAATGGTTCGATAAAGTCAGCTACGTCTTTCATTTTTTTTGCATTAATGTAATAGTAAATCTCTCTGCCCTCTTGCTTCTGTTCGAGTAAATCACAGGCTGTGAGTATTTGCAGGTGTTTTGAAACGGTCGGTCTTGCAGTGTCAAAGTTTGCAGCTATTGCACCTGCAGTCATGGATTGCGAAGCGACCAACAGAAGTATAGCCCTTCTTGTTGGATCTGCTATGGCTTGAAATACATCTCGTCTTAAATTCATCGTGTAGCTATTTGACTACAAATATATACGTAGTCATTTAACTACACAAATATTTCTTCATTTTTTTTTAATAGCCAGTTTTTGTGTCGTTAACCGTGGATAAGCGTCTCATTAAACTACAAAACAAAAGCCTTAGATCTCTCTAAGGCTCCTTGCTGTGCACAACTCTACTCTCGCACTAGTTCCAATTGTCTATTTTGACATCAATTGGATCAGGAGTACCTTTTCCCGTTTCCATAAGAGACTTTAGGCTCATCAGAAATATTGCCCATTTGGTACTGCAATGATGCATAAACTCTACTGGTTCCTTCCAGTTCAGGTGCTTGAAAAGCACGATAACGTAATCGCCATCTTGCTTCAGTTCCCAATCGATGGTTGTACCCATCCACTCTTCTGGTCCTTCTGCCACCTCCCATACCACATGGGTAGGCGCATTAAGTTCGGAAACTTTCATATCGAAACCTCCCGCTCCAAAGCGAAACTTGATGATATCGCCAACTTGATTACCTTCTCCCTCAGTGTTGCTTGTCCACCAGCCGGCAAGACCATCTTTGGTAGTCAATGCCTGATAAACATCCTCTAGAGATGCCGATTTGATTCCAATTCTATGCAAGATATCTGCCATGATTAATTCCTCCTTTTTTTAAGTAAAAATAAGCCCCAAAAACTTGATATATAAGGTGTAAAATAGACATTATGATGGGTTGATTTGGACAGTCAAGTTTTTTATATTCGTTAGAAAGAAACCATGAACCCGACATGATTAAACAGATGAAACACCTCACTATAGTTGTTCCGAATGGACAGAATAACCTAAGTAGCATTGTAGGCGCATATAAAATATTTACCAGGGCCAATGAATACTGGCTAAACACAGGAAAAAAGGAATTGTTTAAAATTCAACTAGCCGGTATTTCTAAAAGAGTAATTTTTTATGAAGGATTATTTACGGTAAAGCCGCACACTAATATTGCGGCAATTAACAAAACCGACCTCATTATTATCCCTTCATTAAATCATAATTATCAGGAGGCTGTAAAAGGAAACAAATCACTGATTGACTGGATCGCGAACCAATATAAAGCAGGAGCTGAAGTTGCAAGTATATGCACCGGCGCGTTTTTACTGGCAACAACAGGATTGCTGGATGGTAAAAATTGCTCTACTCATTGGGCAGCAGCCGATAATTTCAGGATAATGTTTCCTAAGGTGAATTTACATGCTGATCAACTTATTACCGATGAAAACGGAATTTATACGAACGGAGGGGCATATTCTTTCCTTAATCTAATGATTTATCTGGTAGAAAAATATTACGACAGGCAAACAGCCGTCTTCTGCTCCAAAGTATTTCAGATCGAAATAGACAGGCAAAGCCAATCTGCCTTTACCATATTTACTGGCCAGAAGAAGCACGATGACGAAATGGTAAAAAAGGCACAGGCCTATATCGAAAGCAAACTCGATGAAAAAATATCTATTGAACATTTGTCGTCCCATTTTTCTGTTGGCAGAAGGAATTTTGACAGAAGGTTTATCAAGGCTACAGGAAATACACCGATTGAATATACACAACGCGTAAAAATTGAATCGGCCAAGAAAGCTTTTGAAACCAGTCGAAAAACAATTAGTGAAGTAATGTATGCAGTAGGGTATTCGGACCTCAAAGCATTTCGGGAGGTTTTTAGAAAAATTACCGGGTTATCGCCATTAGAATATCGGCAAAAGTATAATAAAGAAGCGATAATTTCATAGGAGCGTTTGCGTTAAATGTACCTATTCTATTGGCCAATCATCAGATCTAAAAGAGGATGCTGGGAGCCCACCTGTATTAAACAAATCTCCTATAACAAAATCCTTAAATGCATAACGTACAGCGACGGGCTTAACTACATTAGTACTGCTAACCATAATTCCATCTGCTGTAATTCTTGCTTTTGCCGGGTAGTGGTAAAAAGGCAAAAAATCATGAACACGTAGATTTTTATATTTTCTTTCATTAAGCGGACAGTTTTAATTGATTTTTATGGATGAAATGATCCGTTGCTTTTGGGATTAATTAATTGGGGCATCCATACTTTATAGAATGAGTTGTTATGACCATTCCCAGCCGAAGCATAGTCGCAGAGAGATATTGTTACTGGCCCTGCCGGAGTTTCCGTATAGGATTCAGGAATAAATCCAGCCTCAAAACGCATAAAATATTCAGTAGGATTACCAGGTAATTCCTTTAGTGGGACATACCCTTGCTGATCAGTGACTGGTTCTAAAATAGCTTCGAGCCCAACACCTTCAAATCTGGAATCCCGAGCCAATACAATTGGTCCGCGCATAATTGCAAAACTCCGGACTCCATTTCCACTTTCTATAAGCCGGCCACGCATATCCAATTCGAGTGAAATTTTATCTTCTCTTTTCCAAATGCGTTTTATCCTGATCAGCTCGCCGTTCTTTACATCAACAACATCCCCACCGTTTACAGTTAACTTATTCACTTTACTCCATTCAGGTATTCTAATACCAATTTCAAATGCTTCTGGCTTATCCATATCCAGTTCTACATTTATACTTCCCGACTTTGGGTAATCGGTAGACTGAATAACTTTGAGCCTTTGGCCTAAAGGGCTTTCCAGTTGATAAGTGCCCTGAACAAAAAAGTTTATTTGTAACCCCTCTCTTCTACCCATCACGATATGAAATGGGAAATTAAACAGTCCCCTTGGTCCGCTGGCCTCACAGCAATTCAGGTCCATACCACACTGCCCGCTACCCGGTAAACGCTGTCCATTCAATGGTGTATACTTTGCCCAAGCTGCCCCATTAGCACTCATAGAACCTAAAATAGCATTGTAATAAGTCCTTTCTGCTTCATCAGCATACCTACTTTCACCTGTCAACCGTAACAATTGGTTATTTAGTTTAAGCCAGGTAACCGACACGCAGGTCTCCTGGTAGTGATGTATTGGAAAAGCCTGTACCTCCTTTCCGCCGAACCACATTTCTGTTGAAGCGCCCGAACCGGCAATATTGATTTCCGTATTTCTGATATTTTCCCAGCTGTTTACGACCACCTGTTTGTAAGCATCATTACCTGTTAAGCGGTAAAGTTCAAGCAAGCCTTCATAGCAAGACATCATTTCATAAGCTTTTTGCCCTTGTTCTGCACTATACCAGTTTTTGGGTTTGGGGAAGCGTTCGCTTACTTTTATGATAGACTTGCTTAACAATTGGGGGCCATCAGATCTTTCCCATTGTCTCACAATTTCTTTTGCAAAATCAAGATATTTCACATCATTGGTATAGCTATATAGCAAACAAATCGGTTCAAGTACAGATGAGGCTGCCATTCCTTTGTAGTTCCCTTTAGTAACAATAATCCCTCCCTGCGCATTCAGTTCACTGATCAGATGATCGGCAATACGGATTGCACCAATAAGCATCTTTTTATCCCGGCTGAGGTCATAATACGCCAACAAACCCAACATACAGTACTTTCGTCCCCAAATATCCCATTGTTGTAAATGGTTTGCTTGCGCATAATTTCCAATATAACCATCGGCTGCCTGCGTAGCCAATAATCCAGTGGCGGCCTCGTCAAGCAGCTGTTTTAAGCCTGCATCTGGGTGATATTTGTAAGCAAGTATGGCCGAGGTAAACCATTTACCCCAAAACTCACTTTGCCAAAAAGTAGTCTCCGTTCTGTGCTCCAGCTTAAAAGGTTTAATCAGATCGTTAATATTCTGGACAAGAATACGATTCTCTAAAGAGCCATTTAACCTGTCGGCCACATAACCCTCCAAATGTAGTGCTGAAGGTGGCTGTAGCACGTCATTAACCTTCCATTTAGCATTGCTTTGTGCAACCAATGATCCCTGCGAAATCATAGCAAAAAGAAAGATTTGGCAGAATGCTATTTTGATAATCCAATTATTCATAATCCAGACATTTAAGGATGTGCTTATTACTTTAAACCATTTTTAACTCCTGTTAACAAAGACTTTTTTAATGGCTTTGAGGGGGTCAGCCAGGCACCTTCACCATATTCATTCCAGGCGTATACCAATGCAAACCGTTCTTTTGTTATTTCATCAGGATTATCATCCATAAATTTCCTTACAGCTTTAATTGACGATTCAACAGACTTTTCTGAATACCCGGTATAACCCGGAGAGTTTTTATATTGAATTGGCCATGGTCTTGGGTCCCAGTTCGTAGTAATTGTAGGTATGATAGGTAATGGAGATTTTCTAAGCGCATTCCAAACCCATACACTCCCGCTTTCCAGTTTTTCTATAGGCACACTAAACTTGTCTTTCTCGTAACCGAATTCATGATAATTATAGCCTGTAGCAATATCAAACCCACATTCTGCCACCATTTGAAATGCCTTAGCATCAGGATTATGACAAATAGCAACAGTAACCCCTGGCAATCCATTTTCTTTTGCCATAGCTCTAAGTTCTTTTAAGGCAGCACTAACCTTTTCACCTGATCCAAAACTTTTAATCAAGCTAGGCGCACTGAAAAAAGTTAATAATGGGGACCCCTCAACTTTAACATACTGAGGGTTTTTGAAAAGGTTTATCCAATATTTACACAGATAGTTCCAATTATGTGGACCAATAATGTAATTGCCATGATTGGCCACAAGGAGATTAAACTTTAACTTCTCTTTGTTTTTTGCATTCAGGAAAAACGATAATGCCCTATTCCTGGGATTATCCTTAAACTCTTCAATGGTGGTGAAGTACCAGCAAAAACTAAAAAATGAGAGCCCCGAATTAGCGGCAAGGTCTATCTGATCTTCAATAACATCTTGCTTGCTGGTTACCCAGCCCCAAATTGGTTTACGCTCAGGAAAGTCATTAGCCAATTCAGGTGTAAGGTGTGGTGTTAAACCTGCCCAGCCATCAAAATAGTAAGCACCAAGCATAATTGATGAGCTCTGGTTTTGCTTAAATAATGCTCCCCAAATTTTTTTGGCAATTGCCTTCATTCCTTTATCTGAAGGGTGCATCGCAACGCCTTTATGCTGAAATTTACCAAATGCCATATTAGTCGAATCTGTAGATAGTACACTCAGATCCACAAATTGATCACCCCGGGCTTCACTTACTGCTCGAATTTCATTTGCAACAGCTTCCTTTTTCCAAAAAGAAGAGGCATTAAGGATTTTCGCCTTTGGATTATCTGCAGTAAGGTAAGAGATAAGGCCAGCGTAATATTTTTTAAAGTCATTTGCCTTCATCGTGCCAACTTCTACGTTCTCACCAAGTCTAAGGATAATTAAATCCGGCTTTGATTGTTTTAGGTCATCCAATTGCGATAAATTATACTTCCAGTATCCCTTTTCAAAATCGTTTATATTTCTAAAACGAACAATGGCACCAGGCTCAATAGCCTGAAATTTTTTAATCAGCAGGTGCACATAATCACTATCTCTGGCCGAAGCAGCCATTCCCCAATCTCCAGACCAGCCTATATCGCGTTTAGGCCCATGCCTCGTAATACTATTGCCCAGGATTAACACATTTTTGTACTTCGTAACCACATCGCCCGTAGGTTTGGCAGCACTACAAGAAAAAAAAGCACCAAACACAAGCGAGATGGAAAGCAATGCATATTGCCATTTAAATTTTATTTTCATGTCTAAATAATTTATGTTGACTACTTAAGTCAACGGGTTAATAATTCTATTAATAATGTTTAGCTTATTTTTCTAACCAGGCAAAAGCACACCATAACACAGGGGCCTGACCATGAAAATCGCCCGTTATCCTTTTGCGGTCTAAATAGTACTGCCGATCATTTTCCTTATTTGTCCCTTCACACACCTCCTTAACATCGCCTTTCTCACTAATCTGATCAACCAGGCTTTTCCATCCTTTTTTTGCCGCTACTAAGTATTTCGGATCTTTTAACCATCCGCTTTTTGCACCAACAATCATCGCATAAGTAAACATTCCGGTGCTGGATGACTCCGGCCATGAGCCGCTATCATCGATCAGCTGTCTCCACATACCACCATCAGACTGGTATTTAAGTAAAGATTTCATCATGGTTTGATACCCTTTTAGAATAAAAGGTCGGTCAGGATTGTTCAACGGCAATGATTTTAACATCTCTGTCATACCCGCAGCCATCCAGCCATTGCCCCGGCCCCAATAAAATGGCACATCTGGAGCGTGATAAAATAGGCCATTAGGCTTTTGAAGTTCTTTCAAATAAAACACCATCTCCTTCGCAGCGCGTTTAATATACATCTCATTTCCTGTAACTCTGAAGGCCTGAACCTGCAGCAGGGTAATCATATACATATCGTCAATCCATAACCTGGTATGCCAGGAATGTCCCTTTCGTACAAAGTTTTTAAGCGAATCCGTCAACTTTGCCCCTAACGGTACAGTCCACTGGTTATCAGCGTAAAGCTTACCTGTATTAAGGTATCTATCATCCTTTGTTTGACGGTATAATTCTAATGGCAAAGCACCGAATACAGAATGATCCACATTGTCATGCAAAGGCATTAGTTTTTTATCTACTCCAAAAAAAGACGCGTACCTTTGAACCAGCATGGTTGTTTTTTGAGGGTTCTTACTAACCTCGGCAAATTTTAATGCCCCATACCAGGTACAGACTTCTGAGTACGCGATGGTTGCCCCATACAATACATGAGCAGACTTGATAAACCTATCAGTCACTTTATGACCAACACTAAGTGGATCATATCCAGCTGAAAACTGCGGGGTTGTTTGCGCTTCGGCTTTATTTTGCAGCAGAAAAAACGCGATGAATAAACCACAATAGCTTTGTTTTATTTTCATTATCTCTGTTTTATTTTTTAACAATTAATTACTTGAAGGCCTCCATTCCAGAACAGAAATCATTTGGGAAGCCAATGATACTTTCCCGTCATTATCCTTCTGTTCAACTTTTTGCAAGAATAGATGAAGCATGCCTTTACTTCCCCAGAGCTCTGAATCGTAAGTCGGTTCCCACAATCCCACTCCCTTAGTGCTAAGATCCAGGCAGTCCCAGCGCGGGTTTTCGATATCCTTGCAAATAGCAATTGACACCTTATTACCCCTCTCCTCATCCCTAAATACAATCCCTGCAGAAACACGCTGTTTGGTTTTCCAGGTAATTACCTGGGGTCTGGAAATAGGAATCCCTTTAGTCCCTCCGCCACTAAGCGAAAAATTACGTTGCCTAAAGCCGAGGTTCAGACTTATCCACTGATTATTTTTAAGATAGATCAGGTGATATTGAGGCGCAATACTTCCATTTTCTTTCCAGTAGGTTGAAATGTATGGAGTACCCGCATCATCTATGCTCATCGAAGTTTGATTAATCAATTCGCTGTTCCGGGGAATCCGTTTAACATACTCCGCAGTTGATTGCTTAATAGGTAGCACGTACTTTTCATCGTTTGACTTCGTCCATGTTACTCCCCCATCAGAAGATTTGGCATAGCAGATATCGTGATTAGATGCCGCATCTGGCGTTTCCCGCCAGGTCCAGGATAAATGAATAACTCCCGACTTACTTATCGCAATTTGCCAATACGGATTCCTTAAATTTTCACCGTCAATAAATGCATGCTGAACCTGGGTCCATTTTTTGGTTTTTAGTGAGTAGCTGTTCAATATTACATTTCCATTCCCCGATTCTCCATCCCGAAAGAAAAACAACAAATCGCCATTAGGAAGTTTGTAAAACTCCGGATAAGTAACCTTATCTTCATGTAAGCCAGACATGCTAATTCTATCAGATAGCTTAAGAGAGCCGGCTGCTACACTTTTGCAATAATTCAACCCAGTGAGGTGTTTTCCGTAACTATGATGGTCCCAGGAAAGATGTAAATACCCATCTCCATCAATCATTATACTTATAGAATTATGCGCATCGTCCACATCTCCCTGGTATTGGGTTCTTACAATTTCCCATACCGAAGTGTTCAACTTTCGTTTCGCTAAAACAACATAATGTGCACTATCATAATAGGCAGTATACTGCGTGTTCTTAAAGGTTACCAATGAGTTTTTACGGTATGGCACTACATTAATGGAGTTATTTGCCCAACCTTTAGCAATCGGAGTAATTGTTATTGCCGATTTATTTTGAGGTTTTTCTATTTGCTTTTTAGTTTGACACAACGATGGTTTAATAGTGGATACAAAACATACGCAGGCGAAAGCCGTATATAAAAATAATTTATACATCTATTTATTTATTAAGCATGAATAATTTCTCAACCAGCGCTAATACCCCGGGTTCTGGATTAAGTTTGGATTTAAACTAATCTCCCTGGTTGGAATTGGGAAGAGGCTTAACTCAGGTACAATATTGGCAAAGGCCCCGCTAGTTGGTGGATAATTTGTTTTAAAAGCCTGCATCACCGGGACGTAAATATTCCAGCGGATCAGGTCGAACCATCTTTCGCCCTCAAAACACAACTCTATACGCCTGTCTTTCTGTATTGCTGTTCTAGTATCAACCTTAGTCAGATTTAATTTTGGTGTTAATCCGGCCCTCGCTCTTACCTTATTCAATTGAATTAAAGCTTCAGGAATATGATCATTCTCGTTCAATGCTTCCGCATACATCAAAATTACATCTCCCCAACGCAATACAGGCCAGTCATTATCGCCTTCACTTCCTGAAGGAACTGTTGGATAAATCAGCTTTTTAGCATAATAATAAACTGTTGCCCCGGAAGAAAACACACCTAACGACACGTTCAAGCGAAGATCACCAGGTTCAAATGAATTGTAAAGATCCTTTGATCCAAGGTTCAAACTCAGGGCTGTAACACCAATAATAGTAGTGCCAGACAATTGTGGTACAAATCCACTTGCAAAGGTATTTCCTTCACTAAAACCGCCAGTTAAATATTGAATTGAAAAAATAATCTCCGCGTTATTATCACGCCCTAAACCAAATACCTGGTCATAACTAGTGAGGGGGCTAGGTGCTGAAGGAATGATCTCTGCCAATTTTGATTCGGCTTGTGGAAATTTATTTTGAAATAGATAGACCTTTCCAAGTAGCGCCTTAGCAGCAATACTGGTTACCCTTCCAATATTAACCCCTGTATAGCTTGCAGGTAACACCGATCCAGCCGCTATCAGATCTGCTTCTATCTGAGCATACACCTGTGCCACCGGAGTACGGTCATAGCTATATGCCTGGCTTTCGGAAGTGATTTCATTAAGTACCAACGGCACCCCGCCAAACATGCGGACCAGATTAAAATACATTAGTGCACGTAAAAATTTTGCCTGACCTATGTAGCTATTCCTGTTAGCTTCTGTCATAGGTACGGGACCGATATGATCCAATACCAGGTTACAATAAGCTATAGTGGTGTAATACCTGGCCCATGCCGTTTGTATATTGGTCGAAGAAGGTGTCCAACTTAGTTTATCCTGCTCTCCCCAGGCAGCTTCAGTTTCTCCAACGGTCTGCGTATTGTCGGATGGCAATTCGGCAAATGCCCAGTGGTTATTATAAACAGGTCTTAAACTGTTATAGGCACCAGTTAAGGCATTCTTTATGTCTATTTCCGATGCGTAATAAGTAGATACAGGAACTAGCCCTTGTGGAATGATATCAACAAATGATTTCTTGCACGATGAGGCCGAGAAGAGCATTAAGGCAACTATAAGTACGCCTAACTTATATTTTATATTTTTCATTTTTATCTGATTAATAGTTAGAATCCGACATTGATACCTACAATAAAAGTTCGTGCAATTGGGTAAGTACCCTGATCTACACCGGGTGTAGTTGGGTCTGAACCGTTCACACTCGCTTCGGGATTATAGCCGCTGTACTTAGTAATAAGAAATGGGTTTTGACCTGTTACATAAACCCGCAGGGTTTTAAGTGCAACTTTACGAATCAATGCTTCGTTTAGCTGATAACCAAGGGTAATATTCCTTACCCGCAGGTAAGATCCATTTTCCACGGCATTTTTAACAAGTGCATTGGTAGTACCAATACTACTCCCATTAGCTGGCTTTGGAAATTCCACATCACGGTCTGGCTGCGCAGGATCAAAATAATTCTGATAATAGCGTTTAGACGTATTCAGGTTACCATTACCCCCTAAAAGCTGCCTTAAATTACCATTAATTATATTTACACCCTGAACTCCCTGTATCAATACATTCAAATCAAACCTTTTATATTGAAAGGAGTTAGTTAATCCGTAAGTAAAATCAGGTAAGCCATGACCTATGGCGGTTATGTCATTTGCATTAACCTTTCCATCTCCATCCTGATCTTTTACAATCCAGTCTCCAACTTTATTTCCACCAGGAACATGAGGATGACTGCTGAGATCGGCAGTATTTTTAAATACACCAAGCACGGTATAGCCATACATAATGCCAAGCGGCTGGCCAACTTTTACCTGGTAAGCGTTATTCCATCCAAAAATAGCAGCAACAGCAGGTAAAGCAGATGGACCTCCAAGGTCAAGTACTTTAGTTCTGTAGCTAGAGAGGTTGGCATTTACTTTCCATTTAACACTGCCAATACTGAAATTTGTGTTGGCGCTAAATTCTAATCCTTTGTTGTTTAGTTTTCCCAGATTAGCCTTGTAGGAAGAAGCATAGCCTACAATAGCCGGCAATGCTTTATTCAACAACATTCCCTCAGAAATACGATTAAAATAATCCACAGTAATGGTAATCCTATTCTCTAGCACGCCCAAATCAACACCAAAGTTGGTTTGAGTATTCTTTTCCCATGTCAGGTAGGGGTTCGCAAAACCTGTTTGTTGCGCCCCATAAATTTTGGTATTCCCTGATGCATAATTCTTGTTGAGCGCAATTGAATTGGCATAAGTAAAGCTTCCAATATTGGCATTACCGGTTTTACCATAGCCACCTCTTAATTTTAGCTCATTAACACGAATCTTTTCAAATATTGGCTTAAAAAAACGTTCTTCACCTAATCTCCAGCCCAAAGAAAATGACGGAAATACTGCGTAACGGTTACCTGGGCCAAATTTGGAAGATCCATCCTGTCTTATGGCTGCAGTAAGCAAATACTTTTTACTATAGTCATAAGTCAACCTTCCGGCATAGGAAACAAAATCGTTGGCATCAAACCCTTCTGTACCAATGGTATTTGTAGAAGCCAATGGACTCTCTACTGCGGTTGTCACAAAAGTTCCCGGTAAGCCGGCTGTATAATTAATCTGCGACGTGTATTTTTGTGCCGAGAATAGTCCCAATAAATTGAAATGATGCTTGCCATAAGTTTTGTCAAATGTTGCTGTATTCTCCCATACCCATCCAAAACTGTTGCGTGCATTATCAGAAGCATAGATTCCGACAAGTGATGGATTGGAAAATGAGGCCATCGGAGACTGGCTTGAAGCCATTGTTGCAGGAATATAAGCGTGAACTAATGTATTCTCTAAAGTGGCACCAATGAAAGTTTTCAAGGTTAATCCTTTAATTGGTGTATAAGTTAAAAAAGCATTACTAAGGGTTTTAAAAGACCTACCCCTGTTAATAGCCTGAGTAATGATATTAAGCGGATTAAAATAATTTGTAGGAAAGAAAGGTGAGGCCGGTGGTAAGATATAATTTAAAGCTGGATCATAAGCCTCCGCAAAATCTCCATTATCACGATAAACAGGCACTACCGGAGGCATTGTAAGGGCTTGATTTAACGGACCCGGAAGATTATAATTTGAAAGAAGACCTGGTACACCTATGAGTTGATCGGAAACACCCGCCCCGCTAAACTGTCCTGAAGCAGGTTGCCTATATTGTTCAGTGTATGATGGTGATACGGAAAATCCGAATTTTAAATTCTTGATGATATCAGCATCCAGGTTTAACCGCACAGTAGTCCGGCTATATTCAGTACCTATTAATACCCCCTTCTGCTTAAAATATCCTGCAGAAGCATTGAATCTTATTTTATCACTACCCCCCGAAGCATTAAACTCTATGTTACTGATTGGAGCATTGCGGAATATCTGCTCCTGCCAGTTAACATCTGGCAGTGTAGTAGGACTTGTATTAAAAATACTCGGATAAGTTCCTTTGTTAATCCGATAAATATCTTTCATATTGGAGATAAACTCATCGCGGTTCAGGACATCAACCAGACTAGTTACGGTTTGTACGCCGGTATGACTAGAAAGTGCAAATACGGTTTTACCTACTTTACCACGCTTAGTAGTAACCAGTATTACCCCATTTGCGGCCCTGGATCCATAAATCGATGCAGAAGCTGCGTCTTTTAATATTTCTATGGACTCAATATCACTGGGATTCAGCAATGTAAAATTAGCAGAAGACTCTAAAGGATATCCGTCAACTACGTACAGCGGGTCGTTAGATGAACTTAATGAACTAATCCCCCGCACACGTATGGTCGGTGCCTCTCCGGGTTTTGCACCTTGATCACTTTGAACCTGAATACCAGCGGCTAAACCAGCTAAAGCCTCACCAGGGGTACCAACAGGCTGATTAGCTAGACTTGCCCCATCAACTTGTGAAATGGAAGAGCTGACCAGTTTGCGCGATTGGGTGCCATATCCCACAACTACAATCTCATTAAGTTTTGAAGAGGCCGACTTTAACTTTACTTTAATTTCAGTTTGTCCATTAATATCGATTGATTGCGATTCATATCCAATAGAGCTAAATTCGAGCGTAGCCTTATTTCCCGGAACATTTAAAGTGAATACACCCAAATTATTACTTGTTGCACCAATAGCACTACCTTTAAGCCGAATAGTAACACCAGGAAGTGGCTTCCCATTTTCATCGGAAACTATACCGGTTATTTTGAGTCGCTGTACAATTTCAGACGGGGTCGTAATAGCAGTGGTATTCTCTTTTAATGCAATTGTCTGCTGTATAATGGTGTAACTTACAGGCAAATCAGATAAACATCTGTCTAGTATCGCATTAATGGGAGCATCATTAAAGTCAACACTTAGTGTTTTCGATTTAAGCACATCCAGTTTACTAAAATATACAAAATGATAGTTACTCTTCTTTTCGATGAGTAGTAGTATTTTTTCAATAGATATATTATTTTCTCTAATAGATATTTTTTGGGCAAAGCTACTGGCATGCAGCTCTGTAAGTGCTATAAATAAAATAATAGCTATTAATTTCATAACCAAAAAAATTTTAGGCATACCGGACCATATAGCCCCGGGCTTTAATTTAAATTTCATACTTTCGTATTGTTTGGGTTAAACGCTTTTAGTTCAATTAATCGAGTCTGATAGTTGGGAACCCAGATACGGCCGGCTAAGTGGACGAACACTTACCGGCTATTTGTTTCCCAAAATCCTAGTTTATTCCAGGTATTTTTTTTTCATGGTTACTGCTTTAGGTTTAATATTTGGTTAATTGGTTGTTTCAGGTTTTATCAACCTGCGGATATTCAATTTATTCGTTCAGTATAGTTATATTTCTTCCTTCAATTTTAAACTTCACACCGCCAAACTGCAACAGATTAATAAAGCCTGAGAAATTTACATTACGCGATATTCTTCCTGATATTTTAAGATCAGGTAAGTTCTTTTCATAAATCACATTTAAATCATACCAGCGTGCTGCACTCAACATCAGCTCTTGGATACTCGCATTTTTAAATTCAAAAACCCCATTTTTCCAGGCAATTGCTTCAGCTACATCCGCGTCGTAATTAATACTAATATGTTCATTATTTGAGCTGGGAGTAACCAGCGATTGCTGCCCAGGTTTTAATATAGCCTGTTGATTTTTGAAAACGACTTTAACGCTTCCTTCCAGCAAAGTAGTTTTCACAATAGATTCTTCAGCATAACTTTTCACATTAAAATGTGTTCCAAGAACCTCTACTTCCTGCGTGTTTGTTTTTACAATAAAGGGATGCTTTTTATCTTTAGCCACCTCAAAATAAGCTTCGCCATCTAAAGTAACCTCTCTCTTTTTAGCGTGAGTAAAAGTTGTTGGAAAGGTAATTGACGAGGCCGCATTTAAATACGCAAAAGTTCCATCCGGTAAAATCACCTGATACTGTTCCCCGTTTCTCGTGGTAAGTGTATTGTACTTGATTTCTCCATTACCCTCACCACTCATTTTATAAACTAACTGTCCATCGGCAGTTTTAGTAATCGACACTCCTGTTTCTTCGGCCAGCTGACCATTCATTGCGTCCGATAATACAATCTTTTTACCATTTGCCAATGTTAAAGTAGCTGTAGTTTTCCCGGCCGGAATATCATTGATATGGGTAGCCGTTAATGACTTATTGTTAATTTTATGTTCATAAAACCAGAGACCACCTGCAAGTACAAAAATAACAGCTGCCGCAACTGCAATTCTGGACCAAAGATTTAGCATAACGCTTCCTTTACCTGTTGTAGCTATTACCGGAAAAGAATCACCAAGCTTTTCCAAAGTTTTATTCCAAACCTTTTGTTCAATACTTTTTGAAAGTTCCTGAAATCTTTGAAGCTTATTTTGAACAATATGTTCATCCATAAGCTGATTAAAATAGATCTTATTATCCTCAGAGGAATTTTTCCACAGATTTAATTCGTCCAGTTCTTCAGCAGTCAGCTGATCCCGAAAGTACCCTACAAGAAGCTTTGAGATATGAAATTCGGTTTCAAACATATGGAGCAGAATTGATAATTTAACATTGGTTTAGTATAGAAGCTCCAAAAACGTAAAAACGCCCAAAAGAATTTCAATTATTTTCCAAATCCATCAATAAATAGTAAAAAAGCCAGATAAAAAGGTCCAGAAAGATTCTTTTTCAAGAAAGCAGTCTTAAGCTGATCAACCGCTCTGGCCTTATGATTTCGTACTGTCTTTACAGATAAATTGAGTTGAAATGCAATTTCATCAGTTTTTTTGCCTTCAAAATAAATAAGGTTGAATACTTCCCTGCATCTTTCAGGTAAAAAATTAAGTTCCTGATCTAATACATTCAGAAATTCAGCTTCAATAATTTCGTGCAAAATAGTATTTCCGCTTTGTTCGAGTTGATTGAAGTAAAGCTGTTGGGCAGCTGTTTTGCGCTTCAAATCTCTGAGATAGGTAAGACATACGTTACGGCAACGTATATATAAATAGGCCTTAATATTCTCTGCTGTTTTAAAATCTGCACGTTTTTCCCAAATTTTCACGAAACACTCAGAGACAATGTCTTCTGTTTCCGATTCGTCCTGCGTTAGCCGAATGGCGAAATAACATAAAGTTTTATAATGTAATTTATAGAAATATTCAAGAGCCTGACTCTCGCCATCCCTGAATGCACTCATCCAATAAGCTTCATCGTTTTTGTCTATTGACTCCATTCATATTTTATATTGGAGAACAATATCTGTAATTATTTTCTAAACACATTATGTGTAATGAAATTACCCTTCTCCAGCACCGACAGGCTCAAGTTCTCTGTGAGGGGTTTTCATCAGAGATGAACTTCAGCAATGAAATTCGGAAATTACTTTTAAATTAATTACCTCCAGTCTTTATTTGGACTTGTTCTAAATAAGTATATATTTGCATCATAAAAAAAATGCCACACGGTTTCGGACCCGTGTGGCTAACCGGCTAATGCCGGCTTACCTTTAATCGTAGTTAAAAGTCATGCAAATTAAGAAAATTTTGCTATTGGGTATGTTATGTACCTATGTAATTTTTACAAAAGCTCAAAGTCAGCTCCCTGGCATTAGCGGAAATCTAAAAAACAGCGCAGGAGTACCAGTTGCTGCTGCAACAATTAAACTCCAAAATTCTAAATATGGAGCCGTTTCTGATCACAATGGAAATTATGAAATCAGGAATGTAAAACCAGCCAATTATATAGTATTGGTAAATGCCATTGGCTTTAAGACGCAAAAAAAAGAGATTAAACTCCTTAACGGTGATAATGGGGTTGTCAATTTTCAGCTGGCAGAAAGCATTGAGCAAATGGAAACGGTAAACGTTATAGGCCGTACCAAAGCACAGGAGGTGAACAGGCAGGCTTTTAATGTGACTGCAATTGATGCAACTAAGCTGTACAATACTACCCTGGATATTTCAGGAGCGCTGGATCGTGTTGCGGGTGTCAGGGTAAGGGAATCCGGCGGTGTAGGTTCCAATTTTAACGTATCCTTAAATGGTTTCTCCGGTCGCCATATCCGTTATTTTATTGACGGGATCCCAATGGATAATTTCGGTTCTTCCTTTCAGATCAACAACATTCCGATCAATATTGCGGAGCGTGTGGAGGTTTATAAAGGTGTGGTACCGATGTGGCTAGGTTCTGATGCGCTTGGTGGGGCCGTGAACATCGTAACAAGCAACAGTAAACGAAATTATGTGGATGCTTCTTACTCCTATGGTTCGTTCAATACGCACCGCAGTGTGCTGAATGCCGCAGCTACTTCAAAAAGCGGATTGACGTTACAGTTGAGTGCTTTCCAAAATTATGCCGACAACGACTATAAGATCAACATTGGAACCTTACTGCAAAACAATATGCAGGCAGACAAAAAGTCGGCTACTGTAAGGAGGTTTCATGATGTTTATCACAATGAGACTTTGATCGGTAATGTGGGTGTTGTTGGAAAATCCTGGGCCGATAATTTATTAGTTGGAATGACGCTGGGTCAGAATTATAAGGAAATGCAGACTGCAGCCAGACCTATAGCTGTTTATGGACAATTGCACAGACGCGGAAACATTGTCATGCCATCACTAAAATACAAAAAGACAGATTTAATTCCAGGATTGGATGTGACTATAAATGCCAACTATAATCTGGGATATGAGACAACAATCGATACGGCTAAAGCAGACTATGACTGGGACGGGATTCGCGATTCTAAGATTAGTATGGGTGAGAATGATGGCGGACAACATATAAAGTACAGAAATAACAATGGACTTGCCACAGCAATGGTTAGCTATAAGCTCACAGATCACCAGGCGATAGCCATCAATAACGTATTCTCCACCTTCGACAGAAAATCGGATAACTTGTTATTCCCTGATCTAAATCAACTGAATGCACCAAAAAAAATGGACAAGAATGTGCTCGGTGTTGGGTATTCCTACGATGTGGACAGCAAATGGAGCCTGAATATTTTTAGTAAGTACATTCTCCTAAAGAGCGTTGTGAACAGCGCTAATAAAAAAAATACAGACCATAAATTTGGATATGGTACTGCCTTGGCTTATTACATCAAACCGGACTTACAAGTCCGCGGTTCCTATGAACTAACCAACCGGATGCCGGAAGCAAACGAGATTTTTGGTAACCTGGAAAATGAGGCCGCTAATCCGTTACTGAAGCCGGAAAAGAGTAATAACTTCAATTTGGGTGTGATATACGGGTTCAAAGTAAACGAAGTTAATCGCTTTTCCGTAACTGCGAACGCCATTTACAGGCATTCTAAAGACTTTATCTTTAGCAGGATTGTGGGTGGTACCGGACCTCTGAGAGACTTTACAACTTCTGATAACCGCGATGGTGTCCGTACCACAGGTTTTGACAGTGAGATCAGGTATTCTTATAAAAACTGGTTAAGTGCAGGCGCTACTGTAACCTACCAGATGCTTAGAAATTTGCAAAAGCGGGACTGGAATCCCAATACAAGAGATTATTATCCGGCAGAAAGTCTTACCTATCTGGATCAGATGCCAAATATTCCTTACCTGTTTGGCAATGCTGATGTATCCGGATCTTTCCGCAATGTATTTGGAAAGGGAAATAACCTGACTATCGGTTATAATCTGCTCTTCGTAAACCGATTCTGGCTGGATTGGCCAAGTTTCGGTAATCCTGTAGAAGAGGATAAATATTCCATTCCAACACAGCTTTCTCATGATGTGAATTTTGTCTATAGCATGAAAAACGGTCGCTATAACATTTCCCTGGAAGCAAGAAATATTACAGACAAACCAGTATTTGACAATTTCGCCCTGCAGAAGCCAGGTCGCGGATTCTATTTAAACTTCAGGTATTTCATCAACAAGTCACAACTATAATAATTTAAAAAAATCAATATGAAAACAACAATTACCAAAACCCTTCTTGCCCTGGCATTTGTAGGTGTTTTAAGTTCTTGCGACAAGAAAGCGGACAGGGAAATAATTCCGGAAAATCCTGGAAATTATATCATTGCAGTTACACCGACCGCGATTGCGGGTAAGGCTGATTACCTGCTTACAGCAAGCAGCCTGGAAAGCGGCGCGGCGTCGATCATCGGTAACGGTGTGGAGCAGGATGGTACCTATAGGTATTATGTAACTGCAAATAACAAGTTTTTTAGCATGCTTTATGGTCAGGGCAGTCCCGGTGCTGTAACTGTTTATGGTGTAAAAGAAGGTAAATTAAATAAACTGAATGATTTTACTTCAGCAACGGTACATGCTTTTGCACCAATAAATGATGATATCCTGATGGTTAGGGTACCAAGGGCAATCGCTGCGACAGGTACACCTACTGTGTATAACTGGTATCGCGTCAATACAGCAACCAATGCGCAAGTGGCCGAAGGCACTTCAGATGCGATAGCGCCAAGCGGTAATGGTGAGATTGCTCACCTGAGCTGGATCAAACAAGTAGGAAATAAGGTATTTGCACCTTTCTTCAGTATTTATGGAAGAAATTTCTGGACTAAATTTCCAGATCAGGCAGGAATCGCGGTATATTCTTATCCGGGAATGCAGTACGAAAAGACAATCAGGGATACCAGAACAAGCTTCATCGGCAGGTATTTTACAGATGGTTTGGGTGTAGTTGAAAATGGCGATGTTTATGCATTTTCATCATCGGTAGCTACTGATGACAACACTGAAACGACAGATAATTTAACTGATTCTAAACTGACTTCTACAAAACCTTCTGCCATTACCCGCATCAATGCAAATGCTACTGAATTTGACCAAAGCTACTTCTTTAATTTTGAGGAAGTTTCTAAAGGATATGTAATCACCAACTGGTTATATATTGGCAAAAACAAGTTTGTCGCCAATATTGAGCCAAAAGCAACGAAAGGTGCTTATGTAGTAGGTAAGCGCTTAGCAATTGTTGATGTGGTAGCTAAAACTGTAACTGCGGTAACAGGATTCCCTGAAGTATCCACCATTTCAAGTGTAACTACTAACAACTATAGCCCAAAAGATGGAAAAACCGGTTATATCGGTGTGAATCTGATAAGTGGAGCTACCTATGTATACAAGATCGATGCGTCTAATGCAACAGCTACGCAAGGCTTAAAAGTTGAAGGTGGTGTGATCACTGCGATCCAACACCTACAATAACATCATAAATATTCTAAATAACACATTCGAAAAGACTAATACAATAAAACAATGATGACTGGAAATAATAATACAAACCAAAAGAAGAAGAGCAAGGATTCTCTTTTTACCAGGATCAACAAATGGCTTCATCTTTGGCTAGGTCTTATCTCTGGTGTCATTGTTTTAATTGTTTGTTTAACAGGATGCATCTGGGTTTTTAATGAAGAGATCAATGGATTGCTGGAACCGGAAACAAAAGTAGAAAGGCAGGACAAACCAGTGCTTACACCTGCTCAGCTGTATGCCATTGTTGCACGCGATTATCCGAAACAACAACCTGCGTATGCTACTTATCAGCAAGGTCGTGCCATCAACTTAAACCTGAAAGATAAAGTAGAAGAAAAAGGCAAAAAAGCACGTGGCGGCGGAAGAAGAGGTGGCGGAACTACACTTAAAATCAATCCTTACACCGGAGACGTAATCGCCAAAGAAGTACGCAAAAAAGGGGAAACAGACTTTTTTAGGTTCATTCTTAATGGCCACCGCTTTTTATGGATGCCTTATGAAATTGGAAGACCAATAGTTAACTATGGTACACTCATTTTTGTGGTGCTGCTGATTACAGGATTAATCTGGTGGTATCCAAAAAAATGGAACAAAAGTACCCGCGATAAGAGTTTTAAAATCAAATGGGGCGCATCTTTTAAGCGTGTAAACCTTGACCTGCACAACGTTCTGGGTTTCTATTCGCTGTTGTTTTTACTAGCTATTGCGCTTACCGGAATGGTATATGGCATTAAGTGGTACAGCGAGGGTTTGTATTGGGTTACCTCAGGTGGAGATCAATTAGCTGAATTTAAACGTTTGGAGTCGGACTCTCTGCAGGCCAATAAACACTATACAGCAGAACAAGCAATGGACCTGGCCTGGAACAAGGTGATTATCAAACATCCAAAATCTCAGGGGTTTTATTACAATTTCCCAGATACTTCACAACCAAAAGCCACTATTGGTATTACAGTATACCCGAACACCGGACAGTTTTACAACAGTCAGGGATATACCTTTGATCAGCATACCCTGGCCGAACTAAAAAGAGCAGATGTATATTCGGCAGATTATCAAACAGCAAACTTCTCTACCAAGCTCAGAAAAATGAACTATGATATTCATGTGGGTAGTATACTTGGATTTCCCGGTAAAGTTATGGCATTTTTAGCCTCTTTAATTGGCGCCTCTCTTCCTATTACCGGATTCCTGGTCTGGTACGGCCGTAAGTTCAAAAAGAAAAAAAGTAAAACTGATAAACCTGATTCAACTCAGACAGAAAATAATGACAGGTTGAGAAAACCAGTTGCAAAACCTGCTGTAAAAGCAGTAATGGTGGATTAATAGAAACCGATAAAAAACAAATTTATACTGATGAAAAAAATATCTTTTGCGATTGTTACGGCCCTGCTTATGCTGGGAACCAGTAACGTTTTCGCGCACGCACTTTGGATTGAAACACCTGCTACGGGTAAGGTGGGTCAGAAGCAAACAGTTAAAGTTTATTATGGCGAATATGCTGATCTGGGACGGGATAGCGTCTCAACATGGTATTCTGATGTAAAGGAATTTAGTCTATGGCTGGTAAGTCCTGACAACAAGAAAACACAGCTTAAAGTAACACCCGGTGTGAACTATTTTGAAGGAAGTTTTACACCTGATCAAAACGGTTCATTTACCGTTATGGTAAGTCACGAGGCTAAAGAACTGGGAGGAACTACAAAGTACCATTTCCTGTCCAGTGCTGGCGTTAGTGTAGGTAAGGTTGCTCCTATAGTCACACAAAATACCAACACGCTTGGATTGCATATAAATGATGCTACCTCACTAAAAGTAAAAAACACGGTCAAAATGAATGCTTTCATTAAGGATGCTGCTGCCAGTCAAAAAGCCGTAACAGTTTTTTCACCGACTGGATGGTCTAAAGAGTTTTATACTGACAAAACCGGTTCTTTTGAATTCATTCCATTATGGCCTGGAAGGTACGTGGTAGAAATCAGTCATATGGATAAAACTCCAGGTAAACATCATGATAAGGATTACTCAGCCACTTGGAAGGGGGCGACTTACAGCTTTGAGATCAATTAAGCCCTTGCACACTTATTATTACCTAAATGCAAGAAGCCTTAGAGAAATCTAAGGCTTCTTGCTGTCCTCCCCTACGGACTGAACTCAAAAAAGGGGCTTACTCCTTTCTTGGAATAGTGATAAACCCTCTGAATTTTGGACTACCATTACCAAAATCGATGATATAGAAATAGGTTCCTTCGTCCAGGGCGGCGCCATTTAGCATACCATCCCAGCTGTTGTCGTAGTTTTTCTTACTATAGATCTGTCTTCCGGATCGGTCAAAGATTTTCACTTCATTATTTGGATAAAAATCAATGTTATCGACCAACCATTTGTCATTATAACCATCACCGTTTGGTGAAAGGATATTGGTGGCTTTAATCTTGGCATAATCATCCAGAATGGTAATAGTAAACTGCTGAACCTCCGTACAACCACTTACATTGCTTACCGTTAGGGTGTACGTGGTGGTTAGCGAAGGTCTGACCGTGAGGATCGCAGTATTGTGGCCGCTAATAATTCCTAAAGCATTTGCCCATACATAGCTGCTCCCTCCTGTGGCAGTCAGTACAGCGATTTCTCCCTTACTCATCTGTGTTCCCTTATCGCTGCTAATGGATGCAACCGGAAGAGGGTTCACGGTGATAACAAATGCCCTGCTAAAGGTATCTGTTCCACCATTAGCCGTTCCCCCATTGTCTTTAACCGTTACAGTTATGGTAGCTGTTCCGGAAACTGCGCCCGCCTTGATCCGGTAGGTTAAGTTCCCTAGACCTCCGTTAGCACTTACATTCAGATTTTCAATTAGCGAAGAATTGCTGCTAACACTTAAAGTGGTACTTTGATTGGTCTCAGGACCAGCAGAAATACCAGTCAGCGGTAGGGATTGTGTAGTTGTGGCATAGCAAATCGCCTGACTGGCAATGGCAGCCAGCGTTGGCGCTTCATTGACATCATTCAGGGTAATACTAAGTTCCTTTTCCAGCCATAGTCCATAGCGGGAGGTTGATCTTACCCTGATCCTGTAGTTGGATTTGTTCTCGAAATCAAGACTGGCAGTTGTACTGATCTTATTTCCGCTGATTGCAAACAAGCTGTTGTCTGTATCACCAGGTCCAGCAACCATGCTGAAAGTAAATGTATCGAGTGGATCTTCGGAAGCACTACTAAAAGTACCTGCATTCGCTCCCGCAGACTGGTTTTCATATAAAGTTATCGCAGCTAATGTAATCACGTTTGGCGCAGCTGGTTTGATTTTCAGAACACCAGGGATATAAGTAATGCTATAGTTGACAGCATTAGCCCCTGCAGCCGTAATGGCATAATCGCCAATCGGACTATTGATTGTGGCGGTGGTACTTAACACCGGCTGAACCGAAAGCACCGAATTATCCTCCCCATTGGCAAACCCGGTATATCTGGCTGTCAAGATCGGATTGTCCCCCCCTGAAAATTTCTCTTTGTCTTCTGCTGTAATGGCAAGTGCCTTTTTTCCAACGCTAAGTATACCATTGGTATAGGCGATGGCATAATTATCGAGGCCAGTTCCGGTAGCTGCAGCGGGGGTAATGGGATATGGAGCTCCTGTTACACTGGATATAGCAGCTGCACCATCACTGGTTAAGGTAACTCCTGTAACAGTATTTCCGTTAACCAATCCTACAGGGGTAAATTCAGTTCCTATAAAGATTAGGGCATCACCATAAGTTTTACTCTGGTCATTTGCAATAATGGTCAGCACTTTTTGGGTGATAGCAAGGGTTGCAGACGCATATGTTAACGTGTAGTTATTGCTCAAGGCTACTGTGCCCTGCATAATTGCATAAGTGTTGATGCTCTCGCCCGGGATGCGGGTCAGTGCACCCGTGAAGACATCAGCACCAACTAATGAACCGGTAGTAACCACATAGCTCAATGTGGGGTCAGCATCACCATAGGTTTTGCTTTTCGCATCTGCCGTTATAGTAACTGGTTTTTTGCTGACAATAAGATCCTGTTCTACCGGACTGGCAGCCTCATAATAAGCGTCACCAGCTTGACTTGCTGTTATTTTTGCTGTACCTGCACTTTTTACGGTTACGATATTTCCACTTATGGTGGCAACTGATGTATTATCAGATGTATAGCTGATGGTTAGTCCGGAACTTGCAGTCGTAGGCAAATTTATGTCGGCATCGCCATATATTATTGCCGAAGGTACATTAAAGGTAATCGTTTGAGCAGCCAAACGAATTATCGTTGCCGTATATGTTTTCGTCGTTGTACCGTCCTGGGCAGTTACCAAAGTGGTCAGTGTATTACTGCCTACATTCAGCATGATAGCGCCCGATGCACTGCCACTTGTTACCGCAGCCCCGTTCACCAGAATGGTTGCATTGGCTTCCTCTAGAGCCGGGGTCACCGTAACCAAGGTTACGCTATTGCCAACCGTGGCTGAATAGCTGGTAGTCCCGGACGCAAAAACCGGCGACAAAGTGCCTTCGTTAAGCGACAGAGCAGATAGGTTGGCGTTGGTAGAGAGTGCTGCGTTAGTTGTAAAGCTTAATACCAAGCCAGAGTTGTCTCCAGCACTATTAGATCCATTAACTTTATAATAATACGTAGTAGATGGGCTTAAGCCCATTAAGGTTGCAGATACAATTGTGTTACTTATTCCTGAAGCCGTACCCGGTGTAGCAGCTATAACCGTTCCGCCTCCGGCCAAAACCACAGACTCATCTGTACTATAGGCAAATGTTATAGTAGTACTTGCAGAATTCGCGTTTACTGTTCCATTTAATGTGGCCCCTGTAATGGCAATCACAGTAGCAGCAGCAGTTGTAGTTGTTGGTGCCGAAGCAGGAGGTACAAAAATTGCCGGATCGGCTGCAGACAATGTAGAAAAACTGGTGCTGGTAAAGGTGTTTTCCAGATACTTATCAACAGTATTTACCGAAGTACCTGCTGTAACGGTATAAGCAATGTCGACTTCTGCGGATTTATAGCACAGTTGCAGCAGACTTTCAGCGTTGCTATTGAGTTCTCCAGTAAAATAACTAAAGCCCAGGGTTCCCGTAAAGGTTAGCGGAGCACTAAATTTATAGCTCCTGTTTATTCCTGATCCCCCATCCCCCGAAACAGGCGTGGCTGATTTCTCTAAACTCAGATCAGTTAATATCAGATCTGCTGAAGGCTTTAATACCAAACCATCTGATGATAATATCGATCCCGCTTTTACATATATACCCTCTGGTCCTGCTTTTAACTGTGCTTGCGCACCTGTTATAAAGGACTGACCCAAGAGGAGTAAAACTATTATTTTATAATACTTTTTCATTCCATATCATTACATAGTGATCAATTACAAGAGTATTACTTCACGGTAGCTGTCATGACTTGCTCCAATGAGTCGAGACGCTGCTTGATCTTTCTTAGTTCTGCAGCTTCGGCAGTTAACTGTGTAATTTTTTGGGATTGCTGATCAATTACTATGGTTTGATTTCGAATGATTTCTTTAAGTGCTTTTGGGTCGGTGCCTTTGGCAATCTTCTCCTGCAGCAATGAATTTTCCAGTTTCAGGCCGGCCATTTCTGACGTCAATTGCCTTGTAAGCGTCAATTGTTCCACAGAACGTTTCTCTAAGCCCTGCAGCATGATCATCATAATGCCGTCCATATCAGCTGTATTCAAAGTCGTATCCGTTCCTATTGTACCTATTTTGTCTTTTCCGAACGCTGAGAAAATTTCCTGTGCCATCGGACCGTAATGGCGCATGCTTTTGTCCTGAACTTTATAGTTCCATGAACCGATACGCAATTTACCAAGCTCTGCCAGGAAATATCCATGATCTGGCTTACTGTAATTTTCCTTTTTGGTAGAATCTGAAATTGAAACCCATGCATTTCCATTAGCCGCCAAACTTATGCCTACCGTTTTAGTGGCGTTTGTAAACAATCTATACCCGTTTGCATATCTTGCGCTGAATTGATTGTTAAGTGTAGCTAACAAACTATCTGTATTAGAAGCATCATTCATTACCATACATCCGCTTTTTCCACTTACAGAAGCACGATGTCCGAGTGCTACAGAATAATCCGCGTTCGCCGTACACCTGTAACCTATTGCTACAGCAGACGTACCATGAGAAATACTGGTATAACCCATTGCAATGCCATAAGCACTCATCGCACTGCTCTGATAACCAAGAGCTACGGTATAGTTACCGGCAGCTTTTGTATTAAAGCCTGTAGCTAACGAGTAAAAACCGTTATAAGTCTCATCCCAGCTATCACTGCCAACTCCTACACCACCCGCCCTAAAAGAACCTTTATAAGCATGGAACATCATGCGTTCGCCAGATCCGCTTGCTGGTATGGTGCCGGTGCCAAGAACCCCTTTAACTACAAAGCCCCCCGCCTTATCCAGCTGAAAATTTAACTCTGGAGTAGTCGAAATTGAAGAATTCCTTACCCCATATACAGTCATCCCACCTTCAGGCAGAAGTTTCATACCGCTAATTGTACCATCAGACGAAAGCGTCTGCGTATTGGTATTCAGATTGGTTGTCAGCGTACTCATACTGCTTATATTTACCCATGCAGTACCGTTGTAGTAATAAAAACCGGGAGTACTATCAGTTTGATAGATCATGAGGCCGGTTGCCGGAGCGGCTGGCCTGCTGGCTAGCGCAACCCTGGGAATTAACAGGCCTTTATTGGTTGAAGCAATTTCAAGCTGCGCGCTTGCATGAGGCGTAATCGTACCAATGCCCGTCTGCGCCTTAACTAAGCATATGTTTGAAGTAAATAAAATTACAAAAATGAAGTAGAGTTTTATCATGGCGATTTAATTAATAATTAATAAATAGGGGTGTGTTTTTTATTATACAAATAAAAGAAACTGATTTATAACAATATAGCAAAATAATAGTTAAGTTTTATATACCTCTAGTTAAAACGCCGCTTAAATTCAATCCATAGGTAGATCCCCCATCAGGGATGTTGCTTAATCCGGTCTTACAATGGTGATATATCCTCTAAACTTCGTTCTGTACGGGGTGCAACAGGTAGGAATGCTTCTGCATTAGAGATAAAAAAAATAAATGACAGCAAACAGGAGAGTAGAATTTTTCTCATCTTTTAGCAGTCCCTACATGCTATTCATTGGATGTTTGCTTTAACGCTTTCATCTTTTCAGCCAGTAATTCTAGTACCGGCTGTCTGGCAATCAAATTAAAGTTCCAGATATCGTCTGTGATAAAAATATAGTGATCATCAAAACTGTAAATAAAATCCCCGCCTTCAATTCCAATAATCCAGTCTTCTTTTTTTAAATCGGGGATAAGTATTTAAGACCCTCCAGCAATACTCCCTGATCTCTTCTTCATCAAGAAAATTGTCCAACATAGGTAAAATACTGCTTTCTTCGCTCAGTCCATAGGTTGACAGCATTTCATCGATCTTGTTTTTCATATTCAGTATAGTAGATGGCATTAAAGTTAGGTGGTAAAGCTGGGGAATTAAAATCCTATTAAACCCAAAAAACCTTAGATTTCTCTAAGGCTTTTCTCCGTACTCATTTATTACCACGCTGGAGCAGCAGAAATTATCTATTTTGAGATTATTTCCGGACTACTAATTGTTTTAATAATAAACCTGTTTGTCAGTTCATTTTCATCAGGAAATCCGCAATCAAATTTAATGGTATGCTTTCCGACTTTCAAGCTTGGAATAGCTTGTTTTAACTCAATCTCCTTTTTAAAACCACCTTTGCTATTGTATATTTTAATAGTTGTTCCATTGCAGACGATTGAATTTCCAGCTTCATATTCGCCTGGCAATTCAAGCTTAAAATAACCATCCAATTCTATCCATGGATTACTGATCACACCTTCTTTTCCCATAACAGTAAGGGTGAAATTTAATGGTTGTTCCGTATTACCATTTACAAATTGCCATTCAGAAAAGGTTGGTTGTCCGGGTTGAAGTACTTGTTTGGTGTGTTCAAATTTGAATTTTTTAGATGGATAAAGCTTCCAGCCCTGATTATTCTGCTCAAGATGAAAATCGTTTTCAGGATTCTTTAATCTTGTCAATTGATCCGCAGAGAAAATTTTCTTTTTATAAGCTTCTTGCCAAAGCTTGATAAGGCCTAGTAATTGAGCAGTATTTGGATTTTTTTGGAGATTTTTATAACGTGCAACTAAAGCAAAACCTGCATTATAACCTGCGGCTCTTGCCATCATCCATTCGATATCTTCTGCCATTGTTGTTGACGAAAGTAAAAACCATCCCAGCATATTAGGCATGTAGTTTCTTTCCAGAAAAGGCTGGTTTTCTAAACGGTAATCGCCCTGAGATTCACGAAATCCACCATACCATGGTTCTCCCCAGTTCCAGTAATGACACATATGCCAATAATAGTGACTAGAGCGGCTTGTGCCGTTAACCAACGTGTGTTTGGTCTCTTTAAAAACCTTTTCGGCAAAAGCCTGCATACCGTAGTCACCTTCTCCGGAAGACAAGCATCCTTCGTGACCATCAAAATCCATTTGCGAAACACCAGTTTCAGTAAAAAAACGACCCAAGTTTCCGGCGATTTCCTGTTGAAGGTTAAAATTTGTGAAAAGTGTATTGTAAGGATAATCCATCATCATACCTGCCGCTGCTCCTTTTTCATGAGCTGATGCCTTTGTTCCATAGGCTCCACGTTGACAATCCAACAATTTATAAGGACGTCCTGATGTGACTTCACGGAAACGGATAATTTCTTCCCCAATTTGCACAGCATGTAAGGTACTTGGTTTTATGTTTTTAAAATACTCATCAGATTCAACTATAATTTCAGTAGCCGACGAAGTTATATTTTCTGTTAATGTAGAAGAACCGGTTAAAGCAAGTCGTTTATCAGGTACAGGTGTAACATAAGGATCATTTGTGTTGATAAAATTACTAAGCGTATGTACACCAATACGAATTCCCTTTTTTGATGCTTTATCAACACAAACTTTCATTCCTGCATTACCATTGGGAAAACTTGTAGGATTTAAAACAAAATGACCCCAGGATTGAAACGGACTTTCATGGTAAACCGACATCAATCCGGCCTGTTTTGCATAATCCAATAAGGTATCTATATTGCTTTCATCAAAATCAGAAATCATATAGGCCCTTCCGGTTTCGGGCGACTGTTTGTGCCAAACACCATTAATCAACGGATGAGGAAGACCTTCGGCAAGTTCAATTACCCCTATATGAGACAACACCTGATTTTCGGGACATCCAAAAAGTGCGATCTTAGAACCTATAGTAGTTTCATTGGGGATGGCATTAACCGGCATATTAGGATATTGATTCCAAACTGTAATTTTCCGGTCTTTTGATCGATCCAGACTAAATGCCTGTAAGCTACTTCCATAAGGCTGACTAACTGCCACCGAACCTCGCGAATAATCTGCCCCTTCAGAATTTTTTAAAACTCCTCCGATAGTTTTCACATTTAATGATTGAAGTCCGATTGCATAGGTGTCATCACGTACCACCCCAACTACTTCTCCAATCGTTTGTCCAATAATAGTTGGATACGAACCCCAGTTAACTGCATTTACTTTATCTTTTGCATTTAAACGAATTAATTCAAAAACCAAATGGGTTTTCTTTTGGACAACTTTTACTTCTGCAGAAACCTTAGAGATTGTAAAATCCAGCGTAATAATACCGGATTTGCTATTAAATACAGCTTGCGTTGGTTCTTCCCAATCGTTGGCGGTGCGAACACTTAATAAAGGGGCCTTTTCTCCAATAGCCAGGTAATTTTTCCCTGTTTTAGGATTCAACATTGTGGTGATCTGCCCCGACGAGGAAATATTTAAGTTCAGATCATCCGTTTTTAAGTTGATTTGTTGTGCAGACAGATTCAAAAAATGAATAAGCAGCGTAAAAGTAATTAAGATTGTTTTTTTCATGATGTCGTCTGTGTGTGTTTCTTTTTTCTATTCTACCTGCACCCAAGTATAACTTTTAGGGTTTAGTGTAACCTTATAGCTAATCTCGTAATTCCGATCCAGTTTATAAGATTTTGCAGGGCCATATTTTTCCTTCAATTTCGCAACGGTTGTTAATCCGGCATAGTACAAAGGGATTTTAATTGATCTTGTAATTTTCTCATCTAGTGGATTATAAAGCATCAGCATGCCTTTTGTTTTTAGCTTTGGGTTCACATGCAACAAACCATCCCAATCTCTTCCATCGGCTCTGCGAAGATGAATTATATCCGAATTTAGTATATTCCTGAATTCTTTATACCAGTTTATCACACCTATTACCATTTTCTTGGTAACCTCTGTATCATACAATCTCGGACCTCGATAACAAGCCTGAACACCCGCACCATAATACTGCATCATTAACTGTTCATAATCTGTCAAATGCTCGTTTAACGGCTCAAGTACAGCTTCTGGCCCTCCCCCCTGGTACACCGTTAACGGAACAAATCCCCAGCTCATAGAACCTGTTTTCTCCCAGGTACCATCAAAAATATTTTGACGATTAAGGATCATCTGATTTTCTCTTGGCAGAGAGAAATTTACTTCTCTATAGCCTATGCCAATTTTATGAGTCCCATCTAAAAAATACCAGTCAGGAGCATTAATATATACTCCTCTTTCACTTAACCAGTGATAAAGCTCTTTTTGGATCTCCATCTGTGTCCATTGTGAATCTTCTAACCCCTTATGACCAGGATGCGTTGTTGAGGCACAAACATCGCCAGGATATGGTCCATCGTTCTCCCATATGTCAAAACCAGTTTTAGCATAAAAAGTCTTGATTTTATCTCTGAATCCAAGTCCCCATTTACTTCCAAAGCATGGAGCGTTTCCAAAAAAAGCGCCACCTGGTTTTCCGGTTTTCGGATTAATTACATCATCTTCATCGCTAATTTTTCTGGAGCTAAAAAGGGTATAACTACCAATAGCCACCTTCTTTTGGTGAGCATAATCAGCTATTTCCCGCCATTTTTTGATGTTAGCTTGGGTTGTATCCTCTGTATTGCAGTGGCTTCCAAAGCTCAGGATAAGTGCTTCGTAACCTGTTGCTGCACATTGGTCTATTGCGGTTTTAACCTGCTCATCATTACGACTTACCAAATGCATAAATATGGGATTACTGTTGGTCCATGGCGCAACGGTCTGATACATTCTTCGTATAGTCAACCCCCTTCTTTCCCGATCATAACTATCCATAAGCAACTCATAAGTCCGTATTGAATTAAAGCTTTCTCCTGGTCTTATCTCTATACCTAGTGCTTTATCCGGATAAACCTCCAACAAACAGGGTGTTTGGTAATCATAATTAACCTGAGACGTATACGCAGCATCTACCTTCCAGTGCGTTGTTTGATCACTAATATCATAACGCATTGCGTTGTTAAAAGCATAATTGCTCTCTATATATATTCCCTGCGGCTTTGCCATTTGATCAGGTCTTCCTACAACAGCACTCTGTTCTTCCACCATTCCCAGGATCTCGTTCACTACACGGTCGATCTTAAATACATTTTTCCCGGTATTTTTGACAGTCAATGACTTTACGATCAATGGTAGGTCATTATACAATTCATAGTTTACCACGACTTCTATTCCCGACAATTCAGGAGCCCCGGCATGATAATAAAAAGACAGTTTTTTCCCGCTCGGCCGCTTCCCGTTACTTGTCCAAAACTTATTTTTCCAGTCGATATGAGACTTGATGATATCCATTTCAATTTTATCAAATTGGAAATCATTCTTGCCTGCTGTCATCTGACCAAGCCATGCTCTTCTTAAGTATGCATTTTCTTTTTGCCCATATAACCCGCCAACATTATAATCCTTTCCATTGATAGTTAACCGGGCCTCGGGTTTTATTGATCTCAATAATTGCTGACCATTTCCAAGATTAACGTAGTCTATACATACTACATTTGGTTTAATTTTAAACACTCTCCGTACCAGGCCATTGTTAAGTACAATATCTTCGCCTGATTGACTAATCTTCGCCTTGTAGGCATCGGCGCTCAACAACCAATCTGATTGTTTCTGGTTCTGACCTAAAACAGGGAGCCAGATACTTAAAATAAAAAATCCTATAATAATTAAGTGCTTCATATATTGTAAATAGTTTTTTTGGTGGTCTTTACAAACAAGTACCCTATACCGTGCTAATGACTCAAAAAAAATCAAAAAATTACATCAACAGAAAATTGTCTATTTTACAAATCAAAGTTTAATACTCTAATGTAGGATTAAATGTTCCACCATCCCAGCCAACATTCTGAATAAGGTTGGGATTTTTATCGATTTCGATTTTATTAATTGGAAAGAAATAATAGGCATTTGGCGTCGACATCACATTTGTACCATTTCCCAAAAGTGGTAATATCTTATAAGTAAAATCTTCCGGTTTAAGTAAATAAGCGCCACCATCTGTAGGATTCCTGCCATCTTTTAATGTTGCCAGCAAGCCATTTTTCCTCATTCCATCCGTTTCATTTAAGCGCCTTGTCCTTCGCAAATCATCAAAGCGCTTACCCTCAAAAATAAATTCAATTCTCCGCTCTCTGTATATCGCTTTTCTCATATCGTCTTTACTCAGACCCGCTCCAATACCATAAAGGTTATTTGCTCCGGGTTCAATACCTGCACGCTTACGTAGACGAAGCAACATATCTAATGCCTCATTAGTCTTTCCTGTTTCATTTGCTGCTTCCGCAAAATTTAGTAAAACTTCTGCATATCGAAGTTCTATCCAGTCTGTTTCATTATTGGTTACATTAGTTTGTGCTAAAGCAGGATCCATTCCTTTTAAAGGATAAAAACCTGTTCTTGGATAATTTTGTCCAGGGCCAAACATATCATCCTGATGAGCTATACCAGCAGCGGTGTATTGTTTACGACCAGTTTTACCACTTAATTCATAAGTAGCTCCATTATATATTACAGAAGCATAAAATCTAGGATCACGATTCGTCCAATAAGTTTGCAGATTGTAAGTATAAGTTGGAGAAAATCCGGGCTCAAAACCATCTTTCATTGGGTAGGTCTGGATCATTTCCCATATAGGCTGATCTCCGCCTGTACTATTTTTAGATTCACTTAATGGCCTGCAATTATCTTCTTGTCTTCCATTAATTTTATTCGGTTTTTTATATACAATACTAAATATTGCTTCCTTATTCCCTTTATTATTTTTATCCCAAATCCCTGCATAATCCTGATTTAAGTCATATCCCAGTGCTGTTAACTGATCCTTTGCTTGCTGATTTGCCTCATACGCTCTAATCCAATCTGTATTACCGTATGGATTAGCCGGGTGAAACTGCGGACTGGCTTTATAAAGTAAAACTCTACCTAAAAAAGCTATCACCGTCGCTTTATCTATTTTACCTCGATGATCTCCGGTGAATCTATCAGGTAACAAAACAGAAGCTTTTTGGAGGTCTGATTCTATAAAATCAAAGCACTCTTTGGTTGAGTTTCTTTTAACCATAAGGTCATCATTAATGTTCTGTGGTTTATCAATAATTGGGACTCCACCATGATAAATAACTGTATTAAAGTACAAAAATGCTCTCATAAAGTAAGCTTGGCCTTTAATAGGATCTTTGGCTGTAGCTGATATGCCCCCCTTGTCGATTTCACTAAGCAAAACATTTATATTTCTTACTGTTGCATATGGCCATCTTTTAAATGTGGTATTATTGGGGGTCACAGCATCAACGCCAAGGTTGCCAAATAATTCATCAGCATTACCACCATTATTAACTGGCCATCCACCAAATACATTAGGATATATATTATTTAAATATGCCTGTGCCAATTGTGCATCATTCCATACTTTATTGGGATCAAATGCCGAAACATTTTCTATATCAAGAATTCTCTTACATCCTAATAAGGATATAAGAAAAGCTAGAAAACAAACTGTATAGCTAATCTTTTTCATGTTAAAAAACAATATTTAATCCTCCGGTAAACCCTTTCATAATCGGATATGAGTCGAGGGCTAATTGCTCAGGATCATACGCTTTAAAAGCACTTATTGTAAGTAGATTTGTTCCAGTAAAAAATGCCTGTGCTTGTTTGATTCCAATTTTATTTATCCATTTCCCGGGAAGGCTGTAGGAAATATTAACATTTTTCAATCTCAGGTATGCCCCACTTCCAATCCAAAAAGATGAAGGAGCGAAACCTAACTCTTCATATCCCCATCCAATAATTTTCGGGTATTTGCCGTTTGGGTTTTCCGTTGACCAGGCATCTGTCCACAGGCCAAAATAAGGTCTATCAAACTGAAATACGCCCCCGTCATTTGTATTTGCAGTAGAAACCATTTTATCATAAGCACTAACACCTTGTAATAGTATGTCGACTTTAATAGCTTTCCATTCAACGGATAAATTTATGCCATAATTGATGCGGGGGATTTGATTATTTGAAAGATATGTTTTGTCATTCTCATCAATTTTTCCATCAGGTCCTTCAGAATAATTCACTCCACGGATATCTTTAAATAATAATGCGCCAATCATTGGGTCTCTTCCAAATTGCTTAAACCCTTTGATTTTGAGCACATCAACAACACTTTGATCTCTGATAATTCCTTCAGAAATATATCCGTTCAATCTATTGGTTGGTTGTCCAATCTGGCTACGCCATGTTCCTTGTATAGCTGCAGGCTCATCATAAATTACCCATTTATCTGTAGCATAACCAACATTTGCACCTATTAAATAAGAAATCTCACCAGTCCTGCTATGGTATTGCAAACTGAAATCAAAACCACTTACATCTTTTTTAGCATAGTTTACTTGCGGTAAAACTGCTCCAAAGGTACCCGGTAGGGTTTGTGCTCTTGTTTGAAAAATATCTGATATCCTGCGTTTAAAATAATCAAATTCCCCACTTAATGCTCCATTAAACAATCCAAAATCAAGTCCCAAATCATACGAACTTGTTTTTTCCCAGGTTATGTCTGAATTAGGAAATCTTCCTGGTGCTATTCCGAACTGGTCGATGTTTCCAAATACATATGAAGAACCCGGATAATAATTGTTTTGCCATTGATAAGCTGCAATACTACCGTCGGTAGTACCGTCATGACCTGTTGTACCGTAAGAGCCTCTTAGTTTTAGTTCGCTAATAAAATCTACGTTAAAGAACTTTTCTTTTGAAATGCGCCAGGCTGCAGATGCCGATGGGAAAAATCCGAAACGATGACCAGGCTCAAATATATATGATCCATCTTCCCTGAAGGAAAACTCAGCAATATATTTGGAATCATATTCATAGTGTATCCTTCCGATCCACCCTAATCTTGCATTAGCACTTTCGCTACCGTTAAAAGATCTGTCAGAAGCATCCTTTGAAGCTGCCATTATCTGGTCTATATCACTCGATATTAGTCTACCTGCAGAGCCCGTTAACACTTTAGCGTTACTCTCACTTTGCTCATATATCAAATTAGCTGAAATATCATGTTTATGAAAGGTTCTGCTGTAATTCAAAAACCAATTTAACTGGTATGAGTTTCTCAATGTTACATTTTCTACAACTGCTTCTAAAGCATTGCTCAAATTGTGAATATTCGGATTCTCAAGATCCAGGCCTACAGGCAAATAATTCCTTGTGCTAACCCCATCGCTTTTGAACTTAATGGGATAGGACTTATTGAATTTGATGAATGATTTATTATTTCTGGTATTAACATTATAATTACCCATAACACTGGTGCTTAAACCGGGAATAAATGGGATTTTTAAATCAATATTTAAAATACCATTCAGCGTGTTGTATACTGTTTTGCGGTAACCTGCATCATAGATGGTTTCAACAGGATTCCAACCACCACTTCCATAAGCAGGTAATCCTTGTGGATCTAATCTATCAGTAGCAGTACCATCTAACTTGGTATAAAAAGGATAAAGTCTGGACCAATTGAAAGTCGTCCTGTAAAAATCTTGTACTGTTTGACTTTCCTCAGCATCATACGGCCAGTAAAATCGATCAAGTCCGCGCCTGTAACCACTCAGATTTAACCCTATTTTTAATTTTTTAGAAATGCTGGCATCAACTTTACTTCTAAAATTATATCTATTATAATCTGTATTTTCAAAAGAACCATTTGCTTTGTTAAAACCGGCCAGCATAAAATATTGAATTTCCTCACTTCCACCGGAGACGGTCAGATCATATTGCTGAGCGCTTGGATTTCGCCACACATAATCCATCAGGTGGTATGACTTGTCTTTATAATAATCAAAAGCCGCTTGTCCATAAGGCAAGGCCCCAATTGGCTGCCCTGCAATTTCCTGCTGATGTATATACTGGTTATTTTTATACACCAATTCGTCCGTTGCCGTATATCCTGGAATAGGTTTCGTTGTACGATCTGTAGAGGTATAAGCTTTAAGTGTAAATTCTGCCTTTTGGTTAATTCCACCTGATCTTGTTTTTACTAACAATACACCATTTGCCGCTCTTGAACCATAAATTGCTGCTGTACCTGCATCTTTCAATAATGTGATCGACTCCACCTCATTTGCGTCCAGCACATCAAAATCTGTTCTGGAAGCGACCACATTATCGATCACCACGAGCGGATATGTACCTCCTGTGCCTGAACCAACTCCACGAACCAATATATTCGAGTTTGCGCCAACAAATCCTGAATTATTAACAATTTGTGCTCCCGGTAAACGACCTGCCAGCAAATTAGATAGACTTGAAGTTGGTGTTGATTGAAAATCTTTTGCATTTACCGTCGACACAGCTCCGGTTACACTAGTCTTTTTCAAGGTACCATAACCAACAGAGATCAGCACGACCTCAAGATCAGTTAATTTCAATGACATATTCACGATGAGATTCCCCGCAGCAGCGCTAACCTGTTTCGTATGATACCCCACAAAAGAGATGATGAGTTCTTTGTCCTTATCAAGCCCCTCGATAAAGAAGTTACCATTTACATCAGAAATGGTTTCCTTTAATATCCCTTTTACTTTAATTGTTGCCTCAGCTAAAGGCTTCCCATTTTCATCGAGAACACTTCCCATGACATCAAAAAGTGTTGCCGAAGAACCAGGACCAACTGATACAGAATCCCGTTCCCGGAGAACAATAGTTTTATCTTTAATTATATAAGTTAAGGGTTGATTTTTTAAGCTGATTTTAAGTACCGTTTCGAGAGGAGCATCATGGAAATCGGCATCAAAAGCGGCCATATTCTTTAGCTTTTTCTCTGACCAGATAATACCGTACCCTGTTTGTTTATAAATCTCGTCAAAGAGTTGTGATAGTGATGTTTTTTTCTTTACATAAGTAATACGTTGAGAAAAGCCTGCTACAGAAACGAGTAACAGACCGATGATTAAAAGAATAACGGTTAGCTTCATTGTCAAAAGTCTTTTAAGCATGTAGCTATTTAATTTTCATCAGTATATATTTTCTTTTAAAGGTTATGAAGCTATCATAAGCATATTTTTCACGTAGCATTGATTGATTCTGCCGTTCAAGAACTCGCAAGCTCGGTTCATTGCTGTTTGTACGCCGTATGCTTATGATGGTTTCATTTCCTATTTTTAATAATGATGGTTCTTCCTTTAAGTTCAAACGACACTTCTCCTGTAAGTTCAAGCTTTTCCAATACCTTGGAAACATTTACATATTTTGTCATTACCCCTCCAAATTCAATAGCTTTAAGTGAGGGAGACTGAAACTCTACGTCTACATTATACCACCTTGAAACTTTCCGCATCACGCTTTCAAGGGTTTCACCAGTAAACCTGAAATAACCGTTCTTCCAGGCTATTATACTTTCCACGTCAGCAGGCATTACTTTCAAAACTCCATTTTCATTTATGGCTTGTTGTTTTGGCTTTAGCAAAGTACCATTTACATCTACACTTCCTTCAAGAAGCGTAGTTCTTGTTCCGGCTTCATCCTTATAACCATTGATGTCAAAATGAGTTCCATACACTGTAACCAACTGACCATCGGATACCACTTTGAAGGGCTTGGTTTTATCTTTAGCAACTTCAAAATAGGCCTGTCCGGTGATAAACACTCTACGCTCTTTTGATCGGGCGAAATTAATCGGAAATTTAATCGAAGATGCTGAATTTAACCAAACATGGGAATTATCCGGCAAAATCACCTGATATTGTTCGCCTTTGGCAGTAGTTAGCGTATGGTATGCTAATTCTATCGATTTCCCAACAGCTACCTGTTTATAAATCAATTCTCCTTTTAGATTTTTCTGTACCTCAACCCCTGCTGCTTTCAATACCCCTGTATTAACCACTGAGGATAGTAAAATTCTTTTTCCGTTAGCAAGGGTCAATGTTGCCCCACTGCTACCTGGGGGAATATCATTTTTATCAATTTTTACAGTCTTTTCTACAGCGCTCTGATCATGTTTGAAATACAATATTCCTGCACCTATAGTGCAAATAAGGAGGACAGCTGCCGCAATCCCTCTCCATAAGGTTAACATTCCTGAGCGTTTAGGTCCTAACTCTATCTTTATCTTGTTAAAAATAGCTTCTTTGTGTGCCAGTTCATCATTTGCAAACAAAGCAGGAACTTCTACCGGTTCATCTGAAGTTTGATTAAACCAATCATCAACCTCATTTTTTTCTTCCCTGGTAAGATTACCCTGAAGATATTTGTGGGCAAGCTCCTGGAGCCTGATCTTATCTTTTATTTCGTTCATCTTTCTACGTAGATATATATTAATAAGTATCCCAACTCAACCAAATGATACAAGAAATATACATTTTATAGTAGGAAATTAAATAGGAAGGTGTGCAGGCCTGCACGAAGTATTTTTTTTGTTCTGACCAGATTGGAATTAACCGCCTTTTCTGACATCCCCATCTCATATGCAATTTCCCTATGGCTTAGCCCATCTTCTTTATTCATGCGATAGATTAGCGCACTCTTTTCCGGAAGCAGGCAAATCATTTCCTCGAGGGCAGAACGAAGCTCATCAAAATCAAGATATTGCTGAGTAGAATCATCCAACAGATCATATGTCAACCCATTACTTTCTTCAGCTAATCTTTTAGTCCGCTCCCTGTTTAAAAACTTCAATACTCTATACTTTATAGAGACAATTAAATAATTCTTAAACTCTGACTTGATCTCCAACTCTCCTCTCCTTTTCCATAGAGATACAAATACGTCCTGGACAATATCTTCAGCCGCGGTCATATCACCCGTTTTTTGAGCAGCATAATAAAGCACCTGCTTCCAATAGCGGTTATATATTTCTGTAAAAGCATTCTCATCACCATCACAAAGTAATGTGATCAACTCCGAATCAGTAAAACAAGGATATGCCCTCATATAATTCCCCCCCAATCTGACTATTATTTAATAAGAAAACTGTATCAAAAAGATTTTCATTAATAAACTATAGTTAAACGCCATATATTAAATATAGTCATTTGACTTTACAATTTCATAAACTTAAGAGGGTTACTAACGAAATTATAAATTACGAAACCCCATTTATTAAGAGTTTTCATCAAAATATTAAGCGTATTTGGCAAACACTTGCGATAACACTTTTTTAATAAAAAACGAGGTAATGGAAATTACCTCGTTTATAGTAAACTTTAATAAGAAGTATGCCTTATTTATAGTTCAGGATTAAATGTACCACCCCAGGCAATATTTTGCTTTAAGTTAGGGTTTTGATTAATGTAGCTTAATGGAATTGGAAAGAAATAATAGGTATCAGGCACCACCATTACGGTAGGTCCTGAAGTTATCAATTCTGTAACTGTATAACCAAAATTCTCTGGTAATAATGAGTAAGCGGCTGCGCCATTCAAATCAGTTTGATTTACCTGGTCTGCAGTACGGCCGTTAACCGTAGCGGCCATCATACCATATTTACGTATACCATTTAATTTAGTGGCAAATAGACGATGGCGGCGTAAATCCCAATAACGCTTTCCTTCGAAAGCAAATTCCAGATACTTTTCATCTAAAATGGCTGTACGCATCTCAGTGCGGGTCATACCTGCTTTTAAACCATATAGGTTATCTGCCCCAGGTAAAATACCGGCCCGCTTTCTTATTGCAATTAATGCCGCCAACGATTCATTACCATGCCCGGTTTCATTTGCACTTTCCGCCAGGTTAAACAAAACCTCTGCGTACCTCATTTCGTTCCAATCATAATCGCTGGTTGTAGGCGGCGCAGGTAAAGCTAAATTTAAACCTTTACTTGTAAAAAAGCCTGTGCGATAGTGATTCTCGCCCTGAATTGCAAAACCAAAAGCATCAAGTGATGAAGCTATATTCTTCATAGTGTATTGACGACGACCTGCTTTACCACTTAACGCAAAAGGAGCACCGTTATAAACGATGGTCTGAGCAAAACGCGGGTCTCTATTTAACCAGAAACTTTGCTCATTATAAGTATAGGCAGAAGTTGGGTCGGTTATTTTTTTCCCGTCTAACATTGGATAAGCTTGCACTAAGGCCCAAATGGGCTGATCACCCCCCGTGGCATTTTTCGATTCTGAAAGTGGGCGAACGGCATCATCCCCGCGTAAATTCGTTTTGCCTGGATTTAGGCCGATTATAGACAGAATACATTCTTTATTGCCTTTTACTGTAAAAACATCACTGTATTTATCCAACAGACCATAACCGTTTGCATCTAAAAAGGCTTTGGCTTGACTATTGGCCGTATAAGCAGTTGTCCAGTACTGATTGTCGTAAGGATTTCCAGAGTTAAATTGTGGAGATGCTTTGTACAGCAAAACCCTGCCTCTAAATGCTTTAACCGTTGCCTGATCTATTCGCCCCCTATCGTTTCCACTATATTTTGGAGGCACGCCAGCTTCTGCATCGTTCA
The DNA here is from genome assembly GCF_900176505.1 of Pedobacter nyackensis. Lineage (GTDB taxonomy): Bacteria > Bacteroidota > Bacteroidia > Sphingobacteriales > Sphingobacteriaceae > Pedobacter > Pedobacter nyackensis. Next base: position 145,289 of record NZ_FWYB01000014.1, read on the forward strand.
AATCACCTTCAATAAAAGTAAAACATTCAGCAGTTGAATTTCTAGGTACTTTTAAGTCGTCATTTAGCCCCTGCGCTTCTTTAATAATCGGTACCCCACCATGATAAACTACGGCTTTAAAGTATAAAAATGCCCTCAAAAATTTTGCTTGTGCAACTAAATTAGTTTTCGTTGCATCAGGCAAGGTACCTGCAGGTATTGAATTTATAAATATATTAAGTTTTCTAATCTCCACATACGGCCAAAAAGACCTCGAACTGTTTGGGTTAATGGCATCAGCTGGGGTAATGCCACCACTTTCATCTGCAGAATTACCATCGTTTACTGGCCAGCTGGCAGGTAGTGAAGTACCATATAAATTGGCTAGATAAGCGTTTGATTGTGCTGCATTGTTAAAAACACCATCGGCTGGATACTGACTCAAATTTTCTGCTTCATCCAAAACTTTGTTACAGCTACTAAAAACTATTGCTATAATAAATGTACATAGCAATGTATATAAATTGAATTTTAAATTTTTCATAATTTTTATAGATTAAAATGTAACATTTAAACCTGCCGTATAAGTTTTCATTAAAGGATAAGAATCTAAACGTTCCTGTTCAGGATCATGTTCTTTAAAGGCTGATGCTACAAATAGGTTCGTACCATTAGCAAACACCCTTACTTTTTGTAAGCCAAGGTGTTTAACCCATTTGCCAGGTAACTCATAACCCAAGTCTATATTCTTTAAACGTAAGTAAGCCCCGTTACGAATCCAAAAAGTCGAAGGTCCACCCCCAACATTCTGATCGCCAAACATATCGGATGCCATTGGATATTTAGCATTAGGTGTTTCAGGAGTCCAGTAATCTTTGGCCCATATTGCAAAATATGGTCTGTCTCCTGTTTGGAATACCCCTCCTGATGCAGTATTGCCGGTATTTACTATTTTATCATACGCAGATACACCCTGAAAAAGGGTAGATAATGAAATTCCTCTCCAGGCTAAACGAAAGCCAAAACCAAAATTAATGCGTGGAATTGCGTTATCGGATAAGAAAGTCACATCATTAGCATCAATTTTACCATCAGGGCCTTCTGAGAAGTTTGCACCTCTGATATCTTTGTATAAAATATAACCCAATTTTGGCTTAAGACCATATTGCGTATAAGTAGCTGGTAATGCATCTAATTGTGCCTGAGTACGAATTATACCTAATGATTCCAGACCAGATATCCGGTTATTGGGCTTGCCAATCACGCTCCTCCAATTGTTCAGGTAGGTACCATCAGTGTAGGCAGCAGGTTGATCAAAAATATCCCATTGATCTTTTGAATAACCCATATTTGCAAAAACGGAGTAATTTATTTCTCCTTTAGTATCACTCCAGCCAGCCGAGAATTCAAAACCTTTCCAGGATCTTTCAGCATAATTTACAGCAGGCAAAGCTGCACCTAAAGTGTTAGGGGTAGAAGCTAATCTTGGAATTAAAATATCCGAGGTTTTTTTAGTAAAATACTCCGCAGAACCGGTTAATCGATTATTAAAAAGGCCAAAATCCAAACCGATGTTAAGCATTTCTGAGGAAGCCCAGGTGACATTTGGATTAGGTAAAGTACCTGGGGCAAGGCCATCAGCCAGACCTGATCCAAAAACGGTACCACTGGCTTTGTTAAAATATTGAGCCCATTGGAACGGAGCAATTGCATCTGATGAAATCCCAGCTAAGTCGTTACCAGAGGTACCAAAGGATCCACGCAACTTTAATTCAGATAACCATTTTATATCTTCCATGAAGCTTTCCTGACTTAAACGCCAGGCGGCTGACCCGGAAGGGAAAAATCCCCATCTGATGCCCGGTGCAAACCTATAATTACCATCTTCACGGAATGAAAATTCTGCAATGTATTTATCCGCATAACTGTAGTTTACACGACCAATAACTGAGGAACGTGTTTCGATACCTTCACGACCTGAAAAGGTGCTATTAACAGCATCATCCGATGCATTAAAAAGTTGATCAATACCATTGATAAGCAGCTTTTGGCGCATGCCGGTCAAACTTTTTGAATTTGTTCTCGCTTGTTCATAAACTGCCATAGCGTTTATGGCGTGTTTACCGAAGGTTTTATTGTAGTTTAAAAACCAATTTAACGTATAGCCATCGCCCAATCCAAATCCTTCCCGAATATTTGGATAATTATTACTCATCGTATGAATATTAATTTGTGCGGGATCTATTGGCCCCGGAACATATTTATTATTTGGGCTATTTGGGTTCGATTGAAATTTATAAACCTCATTAAAAACAACAAATGATTTAATGTTATTATCATTAGCATTGTATTGCGCCTGAAGCGAGGTAGATAAACCCGGTAGATATTCGCCTAAATCCAAATCAAACCGCAAAATTCCGTCAAGCGTACGCAGTTTATTATGGATATAAGCCGGGCTGTTATTTACGGCCCAAACAGGGCTCCATGAACCTGCAATTACCGGAAAATCGTTGATATTGGTAGATGGATTTCCAGCAGCATCTACATAAAATGGATACAAACGGGTCCAGTTAAAAGTAGCACGATAAAAATCTCCAACAGTTGTACTTGCCGGATCATCATAAGGCCAATACCATCTGTTGTAATTACGTTGGTTACCACTTAGGTTAAAGTTAATTTTTATTCTTTTTGACACATTGGCTGTAACGTCAGCGCGAAAATTATAGCGATTAAAATCCAAATTATTATATGAACCATTTTCGTCATGATAGGATAAGTTCATATTATATTGTATAATTTCTGAACCACCTCTTAACCCTATATTATGCTCCTGAACGCTTGGATCCCGCCAAATGTAATCGTTGATGCTGTAATTCTTATCTTTAAAATAATCGAAAAGATCCTGACCAATTGGTTCAGGCACCCCCTTTCCTCTTGCTACATTATTGTTGTATCTTAACTCTTCTGTAGCGGTAAAATCTTGCTGTGCCTGTGTTGTTTTGGAAAATGAAAAAGAGTTCGAGTAATCAAAAGTTGGTTTTTGCACAAGACCTTTTTTGGTGGTAACCAAAACAACCCCATCGCCCCCTTTTGACCCGTAAATAGATGCCGTTGCAGCATCTTTTAAAATACTAATACTTTCTACCTCATTCGCATTTAACGCATCAAAATCAGCTTTCGTTTTTATGATCCCATTAATTACATAAAGTGGTTCAACAGAACTACCGCGTACACGAATGCTTGACGCAGCACCGGCTAAACCTGATGAACCTACAATTGTAGCCCCAGGTAAACGTCCTGCTAGTGCATTTGATAAATTACTGACTGGAATACTGGCAATATCAGTCGTTTTAATTGTGCTAATGGCTCCGGTTAGATTCACCTTTTTTTGTGTACCATAACCCACTACAACTACTTCATCTAATATTTGGTCATCTTCTTCGAGTGTAATGGTCAATACTGTTTTCTCATTTGAAACGGTAAACTTTTTAGGAATATAACCAACCGCGCTAAAAGAGATTACATCTCCCACATTTGCTTCAATTTGAAAATTACCATTTCCATCTGTTTGTGCTGAGGCACCCGTACGGCCGACTTTGACGCTAATTCCCGGCAACATATTCCCTTTATTATCAACCACTTTACCGTTAATAATAGCAAAGGTAGCATCGGTTTTTTTTTCAAACAATGGGTCCAACGCTTCGTTTTGACTCATTGTTTTAGGGTCTATATGTTTTTTCTTGCTATTTGGTCTTGCATTCACAAGTGCCGGGTGGCTTAGTTCGTTTGCTACCGATGCTAAACTTCCACCCACTAATACCAGCATAAAAAAAGATGCCCTACTAAAAAGTAAATTTTTAAGTTTCATACATTTGGTTTATTTGTTCTTGGTTTATTGATTTGTTGATTGATTGGTTGGTTGGTTCTGTCTGTTTCTTAGTTTGTTCGTTTTGATTAATATTTGTTTATTGCCTGCGTTCTTTCCCGCTATTATCCAATAGCGTTTGAAAGACGATCATCTTCTATAGGTGGTTATTTATTAACAAGTACCTCAAGTGATCTAAATGATTCAAAAAAAACACAAAAACTTTCTTAATACCGGATAACAGGGAGGAACTCCGATGTGAATTGATTCAGGAAAGGAAAAAATAAGCCTTTAATGCAGATTTGGGCGGAAAGGAGCTTTATAAAAATATGCTATTACCAAAAGCTCAGGAAATTAATATTAACTTAATCCTGTATTAGTAAATTCACCATATGAACAGCTCAAGAAGAAATTTTATCAGAAACACCAGTCTGGTTAGTTTAGGCTTTATTGGTCTAAACAACTTCGCTGCCAATGCGGCGATTGATTTATTGGCAACTACCCGGGAAGGAGTTGGATTTGGTCCACTCAGTTATCAGCCAGGGGACACACTTAGCTTACCAAAAGGATTCAGTTCCAGAATCATCTCCCGCAAAGGAGACCTGATGAAAGATGGGCTGTTTGTACCTGGGATGTATGATGGAATGGGTGCATTTTCAACTCCAAGCGGTAAAACAATATTGATCAGAAATCATGAAAATTCACCAGGTGCAGATCTGCTCGGCCCTTTTGGAAAAAACAATGAGCTGATCCATAAAATCAATAAAGACAAGATATATGACTTTGGCAATGGTAAAGATACCTGTGTTGGAGGCACTACTACCTTGGTTTACAATGAAAAAACACAAAAAGTAGAATCACAATACCTTAGTTTAATTGGCACCGTAAGAAACTGTGCGGGCGGCATAACCCCATGGAAATCCTGGATCACCTGTGAAGAAAGCAGTTTGAAAGCAAGTGACGGCCTGGAAAAAGATCATGGTTTTAACTTTGAAGTACCGGCAACAGAGAAAATTGGGATCGCTAATCCCCATCCTATTAAAGCTATGGGACGTTTCACACACGAAGCCGTTGCTGTTCAGCCTAAAACAGGCATCGTTTACCAGACAGAGGATGAGGGAGACAGTCTTTTCTACAGGTACCTGCCCAATGCTTATGGCAAATTACACAATGGCGGGAAACTTCAATGTCTTGTCATTAGAGAATGGAAAAGTGCAGACACCCGTAACTATCCAAATTTAACGACTGACAAATTTCCTGAAAAGAAGTCGTTTGAGGTAGAATGGATAGATCTTGCTGATGTGGAAGCGCCTGATAGTGATTTGAGGTTAAGAGGATTTAAACTGGGTGCTGCAAGGTTCTCAAGGGGGGAAGGTATATGGTATGGAAAAGATGAACTGTTTTTTGCCTGTACCGATGGTGGTAGTAACAGAAAAGGACAAATCTTTAAGTACACGCCAAGTAAATTTGAAGGCCAGGCTAGAGAAAAAGACGCCCCCGGAAAACTGGAACTCTTTATTGAGCCTAACAATATTGAAACCTTTCAAAATTGTGATAACCTGACGATAGCTCCCTGGGGAGACGTAATCATCTGTGAAGACAAAAAAGATGCAAGGGTGATCGGGATTACACCGCAAGGAAAAACATATGTCATTGCAAAAAACATCGGTTACCGAAATTCAGAATTTGCAGGGCCTGTATTTTCACCCTCTGGAAACACGCTGTTTATCAATATTCAATCACCAGGACTGACACTTGCCATCACTGGGCCATGGAAAAATATATTATAAAAACAAAAGCCTTAGAGAAAATCTAAGGCTTTTAATGTACACCAGCTAGGAATTATTTATCATTTCAAAGAGTTGATCCAGTTAGCTATTTTAATCCCCTCTTCTTTAGTCACCTGCGGCATTGGCGGCATCTCTGTCGCATAACCTGGCCAGTTTTGAGGCTGTGGATTGTGGATTAAAGAAAGAATCTTTTCTGCAGTATATTTACGTTTTGCAATCTCAATGAATGCAGGTCCGATCTGCTTCTTTGCCTGGTCATGGCAAGCAATACAAGTATAGTTTGTTAATAAACCTTTAACCTGAGCATAAGTTGGAGCTGCAGCAGTTTTTGCAACAGCTTTCTCAGTAGCAGTTGCTTTAGTATCTACCGCTGTTTTTTTACCCGTTACTTTTCCAGGAACTACCTTAGCTACAGCATCAATAGTAGAGTTTTTGGTACTTAAACCATTCATCGATAATTTCTCTCCGTTGGGAATACTGTTTAAAGTATAGTAAGCGGTCGGGTGAATTAATTGATAAGCATTCTCTTGTGAACGAACACCTTCAACAGTGATCGTATGGATATAATACTGACGAAGGTTATCAACCATAAGTCTTGCCCTTAAACCATCAGCAGATACTTTAACACCTTTTATTTTTAATTTTTCTGTGTTAACTGGAGGCGAACCATAAACTGGGTGATATTTATATAAGAAGCTTTCTACCTTGTAAGAAGCTAAATCTTCTGCTGATTTTAAATCAACAGGTTTAGTAAATTCGATTTCAAAACCATCAGGCATTGCTCTGACAGCTTTCATTTCGAAAGGTATTTTGTTGTTGTAAACTAAACGCTCAAGACCTTCGTTTGCATCACCTGCAGAACCCCAACCACGGTTAGTTTCTCCAACAAATAATGAATTATCATTCCCCCATGCCATTCTTAATACGCCAGAGCGGAAACCACTTCTGAACAAGAATGCAGCACCTTGTTCTACACCATTTACAGTTTCAAAGAATATCCTTGAAATGAGACTCATACCCTGATCGCCTACTAAAACCTGACCTTCGAAAGGACCAAAAGCTCCCTGAGGGATTTTAATGGGTTCTGAATTTGAAATACCAAGGATACCATGTGGAAGCCATACTGATGGTAATCTTAATTCAGGGAAGTCTTTTTTCATTTCCCATAACATCTTGAAATTTTCATTCACTCTGTTTTCAGGTTTGATAGCTCTTCCTTGTGCGTCTTTGTCTCTTCTTTCGTCGATTTTAGACCTGAAGAACGCTTCGCTAAGTTTAACCGGAGAATCAGCTCTTCCTGTCCATCTTAATCCGGCAGGGTTACCTAAAAAATCTCCCTTTTCTACTTTCCAGATACCACCAGAACCGAACCAGTCGCCTTGGTTATCTGTATAGTAAAATTGTCCGTCGATTACGTTTGGACCTGCCGGCGAACGCATACCTGTTGCCCATGGCTGCATTTTTCCTTCTTCAGTAATGTTCATGGTCCAGCCACGCATGGGTACACGACTTTCGCCACGATACCACATTTCATCACCAAAAGCGACGTTAGCAGTTACAAAGAAAGAACCATCTTTAGCAATTTTTGGCCCGAAGCTATATTCATGATAGTGACCGCTTAATGGCCAGGCATAAACAGTTTCATAAACATCAGCTTTACCATCTTGATTTTTATCGATCAATTTGGTTAGTTCACCTCGTTGTGCACAGTACAATGCACCGTCTTTGTAAGCAAGACCTAATACTTCGTGTAAGCCTGATGCAAACTTGCGGAAGTAAGGGGTTTTGCTTGTAGGGTTTTCTACCATGTAAACCTCTCCTCTCCTGGTTGAGATACCTAGATCTCCATTTGGTAAAGTAACCAATCCACCAACCTCTAAAATTGGACCTTCAGGCATCCTTACCTTATTTATTCTGAAGAAATTTTCTTCTTTTGGTGATTCCTGAGCAAACACCATTGTAAAACTAAAACTTAAAGCCAGCATTGCCAGCGTCTTAAAAGTATATTTCATGACCTAACCCCTTTTTAAAATAAAATCGAATAATTTAACTTACCACGAACAGGAACAATAAGTTGTTTCCTGCCGTCAACATCCCTGATCACAGGTTTGTCTTTGGTATCGTCAAATTTTAAATAAAAAGATTGTCCGGCTATAAGGTAAAGTCCTTTAGAGACTTCTTCAACACTTGAAGCATCAGCTATTAATGCATAAATGTTATCTACTGGAGTTTCAAGAACGATCTCTCTGCTTAATCCCTGACCATTTTCAAGTGCTTTGATGGCATCAGAAACTTTAGTACCGTAGATATTATAGTTAAAAGTAGGGTGCCCCTGACCATCTAATGTATAGCCTTTAGTTTTAAATCCTGTACCGGTAGTATCAACTAACCATGCTGCTCCCTTGGGATCGGTAAGTTTAGTTAGCGTAGGAACTAGCTTTTTAGTGAAGGTTGTTACACTTCCGCGAGGTTTTGAAGTACCGTCACCTCTTTCGTGCCACATTGGAGTTGCATCCACAAACTCACCATGCCAGGCCTGGAACAAAATACCATTGTCTAAGTCATAGCTAAAGTGAACCTGAGTAGGACTACCTACAGAAATTGCGTGAACTACTTTTGGTCCTCCCTGAATATTAACAAAACTGCGAATATTTGGAGTTGTAGCAACATCAATATAAATTGGATCCGTATCGTTTCCATTTCTTGGCCCACCATTTAACATTTCGGCAGGTAATTTGGAAATTTTAATATCTCTGAAAGCCACCGCACCATGATCGCCTTGCAAGCGTAAAGCACCAATTGCTTTTTCTTTATCGTTTGCACCTCTGGTTGCACCAAACAATTCAACATTATCTTGTATAAGTACACCATTCAATTCTACACTTAAAACTCTTGCATTAGCGATCTTGTTGCCAGATGCATCGAAACTTGGAGCCTGGAATGCGATTTTAATATGTTGCCATAACCCTGGTGCTTTACTTGCATTTTGGCGAGGTGCATATCCCTGATATCCTTTTTGACCTTCTGGTTTTGAATCATCCCAACGCTGGTAAATACCACCATTATTAGCTGATGTTGGATTTAATAAACCCCATGAATCTTCTAATTGGATTTCATAGATCCCCTGAAGATAGATTCCTGAGTTTGATCCTTTTGCTAGTAAATAATCTAACTCAAGAATGATATTACCATGCTCAGCAATTGTTAAAAGATCTGATCCATGATCTTTTTTAGAAGGTACATTCACTAAAATTCCAGTACCCTTTGCAATGTTTAAAACGTTTGTTTCGTTTAAATTAGCCGTAACGCCTCCTGCAAGCGCCCAGGTATTCCCCGGAGTCTTAAATAAAGAAAGATCTTTCAGATCAATTTCTGACTGACCAGCTAGTTGCTGACCAGACACGAGTGCAGTTCCTAACAACCATATAAAAGCGGTTGTTCCAAACCTTAGATAATTAAGTTTCATGTGTGTGTGTTTGTTAAAAAGATTATATATAATTACATAGATGAAGCATCCAGCTAGCCCTTTTGAAAGAATGAATATGGTTCTGTAATTAGCAATTTAAATTTGTTAGTAAAATAAATAGATAAGGACGCAAAATAACAACAACAGTCTTTCTAAACAATTCAAACATTGATCAATGTTGATGTTTTTTTAACCCATTTCCAATACTATCATGGAGATTTCAAAACATTCAGACCAATTTCACTTAATACTTTGCTGATATCCCATTATTTTCATAACACATCCATCGCTAAATTACCTCTTTATACAAACAAACCACACACAATGAAAAAAACAATTTTATCGATTTTATTACTGCTAAACCTGGCACTTACAGTAAGCGCTCAAAAACGGCTTGGCAAAGAAACTACTGCCGAAAAAACCAAAAGAATGGAATGGTGGACAAATGCCCGCTTCGGTATGTTTATCCATTGGGGGCTTTATGCGTTGCCGGCCCGCCACGAATGGGTAAAAAGCTATGAACACATTACAAATGAGGATTATCAAAAATACTTTGACAAGTTTAACCCCGATTTATTTAACCCAAAGCAATGGGCAAAAGAAGCTAAAGCGGCCGGCATGAAATACGCCGTATTAACCACAAAACACCATGAAGGTTTTACACTTTTTGATAGCAAGTATACCGACTACAAAGCAACCAATACACCGGCAAAAAGAGATTTGATAAAGGAATTTGTAGAAGCTTTCCGTGCCGAAGGCATAAAAATAGGATTTTACTATTCCCTTATTGATTGGCACCACCCAGATTTTACTGTAGATGCTATCCATCCCTTAAGACCAGAAAAAGGCAATGAAGATGCTTATACCGCCTTAAACAAAAACAGGGACATGGCCAAATATCGTAAATACATGTACAACCAGGTAACAGAACTACTTACTAAATATGGCAAAATAGATATTTTTTGGGCCGACTATTCCTATCCTGGTAAGCATGGGAAAGGGCGTGATGATTGGGGATCTGTTGAACTGCTAAAACAGATTAGAAAACTGCAGCCTGAAATTATTGTCGACAACCGTTTAGATCTGAAAGATTATGAAGATGGTACTGATTTTGAAACACCAGAACAGGTTGGACCCAAAGAATTGGAAAAATACCGTGGAAAAGTTTGGGAAACCGGTCTTATCCGTCTATAACTTTACAGTTTTTGAGAAAAAACTAAGTTTTCGATGAACAAAGAAGTAATGGCAAGGTTAGATTATCCTGCAGAATTTAAAGAAAAATTGATAGAGCTGGTCGTCTACCAGAATCAATCCACAGCAGCTGTTGTAAAAAAGTATGGATTACCAAACACCTATATTCTAACCAATTGGGTTAACCGGTATAAGAAGAAATTAGAGAAAGGAGCTGTAACTTTAACTCCTATGGAAAAGCCAAAAACTAAAGACACCGCAGAGTTAAAAAAGCGCATAAAGGACTTGGAAAAGGCCTTGGAGAAAGCGAATGTGCTAATTTACGGCCTGAATTCAATGATTGAT
>NZ_FWYB01000015.1 GCF_900176505.1 Pedobacter nyackensis
GAGGATATCGATTTAACTGAACCTACAGATGACGCTATAAATAGTCTGAAAATTGCTTTTGCTTGCGATGAATCTGTTAAAACCGGACAAATCGTTCTCCTCAACAATTAGCGTATGAAGAATTTCTGGACCATGGTGCTATTGATGTCTGTTATTGGCATAGGTAGTACGACACGGATTTTAGCGCAAAAGATTATTTCTAAATCTACTTTAAAAGATAAGATTAAAGGTGGTTGGGCAGGACAAACAATTGGCGTTACTTTTGGCTGGCCTTCTGAATTCCAGTATCAGGGGACCTTTATACAGGATTATGAAACCATTAAATGGCATGATGATTACGTGAATGAAGCTATGACTTCTTTTCCTGGTCTGTTTGATGATGTTTATGTAGATCTGACTTTTGTGGAAGTGTTTGACCGTTTGGGACTCGATGCACCGGCAGATTCATTTGCTAAGGCTTTTGCTGCTTCTCAATATCAGTTATGGCACGCCAATCAGGCTGGACGCTATAATATTCAACAGGGGATACCTGCGGTTAAGTCGGGCCATTGGTTAAATAATCCTCATGCTGATGACATAGATTTCCAGATAGAGTCTGATTTTATTGGGCTGATGAGTCCTGGAATGCCAAATACAGCTTCGGATATTAGCGATAAGGTTGGTCACATCATGAATTCAGGTGATGGTTGGTACGGAGGCGTATTTATATCTAACATGTATGCGCTCGCTTTTATAAATAATGATATTTCTTACATTGTAAATACAGCACTAAAGGCAATTCCTGTGCAAAGTAAGTTTTATCAGTGCATAGCTGATGTGGTTAAATGGCATAAGCTGTATCCGACCGACTGGAAAAGAACTTGGTTTGAAGTCCAGAAAAAGTGGGCTGAAGATGTAGGTTGTCCAAGCATGGTGTTTCATCCTTTAAATATTGATGCAAAGATTAATGCTGCTTATGTGGTAATAGGCTTACTATATGGACAAGGAGATTTTACAAAAACACTTGAAATATCGACACGTGCGGGACAGGATTCGGATTGTAATCCCTCTAGTGCTGCAGGTATCCTTGGGGTGATTTTAGGATATGATAAAATCCCTCAGAAATGGATCACCCCGCTTAAAAAGGCTGAACATAGAGATTTTAGTTTTACAAAGGTCTCTTTAAATAAGGTTTATGAAATGGGCTATAACCATGCATTGAAAAATATTCTTAAAAATGGTGGGAGCGTGCGTGATGATCAGGTGATAATTACAATTTCTGCACCAAAAACAGTTCGATTTGAAGAAAACTTTGCAGGTCATTTTCCTGTCGGCCGTATTTCTTTAGCAAAAACTTTTCAGGATAAATTGGAATTCAATATGAACGGGATCGGCTTTGTAATACGCGGATATGCGCATAAAAAGAAAGCAAATGCAGCAGCACATGTTTTACAGGGCGCACTATTCATAGATGGCAGGGAAGTAGAACGAGCCAATTTCCCAACCGGAGCAAATCAAGCAAGGACAGACCTGTTTTGGCGATATCAGCTTGCAAAAGGAGATCACAAAGTGAAAATAGAGATTCTTAATCCACATCCCGATTACGAGTTTGTAACAGTTGATTATCTGGTTTATGATAGCAAGCCTCTCAGGTTACCGGGGGAATTATAACAAGTATAATTGTAGTTACAGCGTATTTGGTAACGTATAAATAGTTATGTTTGTATGTCAAATACATGAAGGACTAAGAAAAATTATTGCCTATAAATGAGTACGAAAACTGCAGTTTCTCCATCAGAATTCGAATTGGTATCCGGTTTAGAGATCCACGTACAATTAAATACACAATCAAAAATATTCTCCTCAGATAGCGCTTCATTTGGTGCACAGCCCAATGAGCATATATCTGCGGTTTCTTTGGCTTTACCTGGTGCTTTGCCCAAGTTAAACAAGGAAGTTGTGGCTAAAGCCGTAAGAATGGGGTTGGCATTAAATTGTACCATCAATCAGATCAATTATTTTGATAGAAAGAATTACTTCTATGCAGATTTGCCTAAGGGCTATCAAATTACGCAAGACAATAAACCTATCTGTCAGAATGGTTTTCTGAACGTAACCTTAAGTAATGGTGAAGAAAAACGTATAGGTATTAACAGAATCCACCTAGAGGAAGATGCAGGCAAAAGTTTGCATGATCAGGATGATAAATATTCGTTCGTCGACCTGAACAGGGCCGGTGTACCTTTAATTGAAATCGTAACTGAACCTGATATCAGAAGTGCTGAAGAAGCCTCCCTTTTACTAACAGAAATCAGAAAACTGGTGCGCCACCTCGATGTGAGTGATGGGAATATGGAAGAGGGGAGTTTACGTTGTGATGCCAATATCTCTATCCGAGAATTTGGCACGCTTGAATTTGGTACACGCTGCGAGGTGAAAAACCTAAACTCTATCAGAAATGTACGCAGAGCGATGGACTTTGAGTTTGGTCGCCAGAAAGAAGTGATTTCAAGCGGAGGAAGGATTATACAAAGCACGCTTACTTTTGATGCGGATCAGGGTACTACGGCACCTATGCGGACTAAAGAAGAAGCAAATGATTACCGTTATTTTCCTGACCCCGATCTTGCACCTGTGCATATTTCGGATGAATGGCTGGCACAATTGAAATTCGATATGCCCGCGTTGCCACAGGAGATTGCCAAGAAACTGGTGGTTGACTATGGTGTTACGGCGTCGGAAGCTACTATGTTAGCCGAAGATCATGACCTGCTGGCTTATTTTAATAAAGCTTTGGTTTATGTGAATAACAAAAAGAGCCTGGTTAACTGGCTTACAGGTTCTGTGAGGGCATTGTTGAATGATGCTGAAATAGGAATAGCCGACTTTAAAGTGATCCCTGAGCAATTGGCCGATGTGATCAATTTGGTGGATGATAAGAAAATTACTCAACAGGTTGCGCTTCAAAAACTGTTGCCGGAGCTGTTTAAAGCACCTGTAGATAGCGTTTTAGAATTGGCAGCTCGATTAAATCTGCTGATAGAAGAAAACGTTGATGAGTTATCAGGTTTTGTAGATAATGTGCTGTCGAAGTACCAGCCTCAGGTGGAAGCCTATAAGAAAGGGAAAAAGGGGGTATTGGGACTTTTTGTTGGTGAGGTGATGAAGCTTGCCAAAGGAAAAGCCGATCCACAGAAAGTAAATGAATTGTTAGAAGAAAAGTTAAAATAACTACGAGTATGATAAAGAGAATAGGTTATATATTACTGTTATGTGTTGTTTTTGTAGCATGTAAAAATGAAAACACTTTTGTGGTAGAGGGACAGTTTAAAAATGCAGCAGCAGGAAGTAAAGTGTATTTGTTTGGTTTCCAGAAAGATCGTGCCCTACCATTGGATTCTACCGTATTTTCGAAAAATGGCGACTTTAAATTCACTCACGGCGCACCTGCGGTAGATTTTTTCAAGATTTCTACAGGCAATAGTGAATATATGATTATCGCTAAAAATGGCGACCACATAAAAATCAATGCTGATCTTACAGATAAGACGCTTGCCTACACGATTTCAGGAGCGATGGAAGCTGATAAACTGGAAGAATTGAATAAGGTGAAAAACCAGTATATGGGAAAAATCTCTGAAATCCAAAAGCAGTTTGATGAGGCAGTAGCAGCACAACCTGATAAAAGAGATGTGATCATGGAGCAAATGAAACCTGCATATACTCAGGAGATTAATGGCTTAAATAAAGCTATTCTGAAGTTTGCTCAGGATAACACCACTTCTTTGGTTGGATTTTATGCGATGAACCTTTTAAATCCTGCGGAATATGAAAAGGAATTGGTTGAATATTCAGATAAGATTAAAAGCAGTTTTAATGATAACCCTGTTGTAACAGAGTTTTTAGTTAAAATAGCTAAGCTTAAATCGGTACAAATTGGGCAACAAGCACCCGATTTTACCATTAATAGTGTAGATGGTAAGCCCATTAAATTGTCGGATTTTAAAGGTAAATATGTAATGCTTGATTTCTGGGCATCATGGTGTACGCCATGCAGACAGGAGAATCCTAATGTGGTTAAAGCTTATAACACGTACAAAGATAAAAACTTCACTATTCTGGGTATATCTCTGGATAAAGATGCTGTAGCCTGGAAAAGCGCCATTGCTGCGGATAAACTAACCTGGGCACATGGCAGTGATTTAAAAGATTTTGAGAGTCCTACTGCTGTATTGTATTCTATTGAATCTATTCCAAGTTCTTTTATTCTTGATCCAAGCGGAAAAATCATTGCTAAAAACCTTCGTGGTGAAGAGTTGGAAGCATTTTTGAGTAAAACTTTACGCTAACCCTAAATTCATGTTAATATACATGAGGGTATTAACAATTTGTTAACTTGAGTTTAACGCTATATTATAATTGATTACCTAATTTCGTAACAAATAATTAAAGCTATGAGCACCGTAAAACAGAAGATACTTATTGTTGATGACGAACCAGATATATTAGAGCTGATAGAGTATAACCTAAAAAAAGAAGGTTACCAGGTTTTTTTGGCAGCAAATGGACAGGAGGGAATTACGATTGCTAAGAAGGTACATCCTGATTTAATTATCCTGGACATCATGATGCCTAAGATGGATGGTATTGAGGCTTGTAGATTAATGCGTGCTATTCCTGAATTTAAAAATACATTTATGGTATTCCTTACTGCCCGCAGTGAGGAGTATTCTGAAATTGCTGGTTTTAACGTTGGGGCTGATGATTATATCGCAAAACCTATTAAACCACGTGCATTAGTTAGCCGTATAAACGCTATCCTGAGAAGAAATTCGAGCGCCGATGAAGTATCTGATAATAAAGTAGAGATAGGTGATCTGGTAATTGACAGAGAAGCTTACCTGGTTTATCAGGATGGTAAAAAGGTAGTTCTGGCTAAAAAAGAGTTTGAATTGCTGTACCTATTGGCTTCTAAACCAGGGAAAGTATATACAAGAGAGTCTATATTAAAGAACATCTGGGAAGACTCTGTAGTGGTAACGAACCGCACAATTGACGTGCATATTCGTAAGCTACGCGAGAAATTAGGTGAAAGATATGTGGCTACAGTTAAAGGTGTGGGGTATAAATTCGAACTTTCTTAGTACTTTTGCAGCTAAGAAATTCTTATCATATTGAAATATCCTTCTTTTAAAGATCTTATACTATTCGAAAACGATGATTACATCGTTGTAAATAAACCGCCATTTGTAGCTTCATTAGACGAACGTGGCGGTTCGGGAGAGGTAAACATACTTCGACTGGCAAAACAATATTCTCCTGATGCACAAGTGTGCCATCGTTTGGATAAAGAAACCTCAGGTGCTATTATTATTGCAAAAACACCTGAGGCTTATCGTTCTGTAGCCATACAGTTTGAAAAACGTAAAATAAATAAAACCTATCATGCGGTTGTGGACGGGCAGTTTACTTTTAAGGATCTGTTTATAGACCTGCCGA
This sequence comes from Pedobacter nyackensis, assembly GCF_900176505.1. Lineage (GTDB taxonomy): Bacteria > Bacteroidota > Bacteroidia > Sphingobacteriales > Sphingobacteriaceae > Pedobacter > Pedobacter nyackensis. The sequence goes on from NZ_FWYB01000015.1 coordinate 5,479, forward strand.
TTTTAAATGATGGGAATAAAAGCGTTACAATCGACCGTAAAGAAGGCAAACGTGCCGAAACCATCTTCAATACCATAAAGCATTACAGACATTATACTTTGGTGGAATGTAAGCCTATCACAGGGCGTATGCACCAGATCAGGATTCACCTGGCTACACAACGTGCTGCAATTGCCGGTGATGATATGTATCGAGGTAAACCAGTATTTTTGTCGAGCATTAAAAAAGGCTATCGTTTAACTAAGGACGAAGAAGAGCAACCTATTATGAAGCGTTTCGCCCTGCATGCCAAACATCTTGTGTTTAAAGGTCTGGACGGACAGGACATCGTAATCGAAGCTCCATATCCTAAAGATTTTGCAACACTCATCAAATTGTTGGATAAGTTTGATGCCTAGAGTTTAGATAGAGATGTACGTTAGGTTAGTGAATTATATAGACCAAATCAATCAGTACAGGAAAACAAAGATCTCCAACAGGAATTTTCTGGTTATTGCCGCACTGATAGTAGGTGTACTTGCTGGACTTGCTGCCTCTCTACTTAAAGCCATTACACATCACATTGAAGAGTTCTTACAAAGTGGTTTTCATTGGCAGTATAAATATTATCTCTTTTTCTTCTTTCCTTTTATTGGGATCTTGCTATCGGTCATGTATGTCCGCAGGTTTATCCGAAAGGGAAAGTTTGAAACGGGTTTGACACCTTTGCTGTATACGATTTCTAAGAAATCAAGTAAAATAGAACCCCATAATATCTATTCACAGTTGATTACAGCTGCTCTGACCGTTGGTTTTGGCGGATCAACAGGTCTGGAGGCACCCATTGTAACCAGTGGTGGTGGTATTGGTTCTGTTGTGGGCCGTTTTTTAGGCTTATCTTACCGTGAGACCACTATGTTGCTCGCTTGCGGTGCTGCGGCCGGTATTGCTGCTGCTTTTAACAGTCCGATTGCCGGAATTGTATTTGCGATAGAAATTCTGTTGCCTGAATTTACCATTCCTGCCTTTATACCCCTGTTACTGGCTTCAGCCACAGGAGCGGTAGTGGCGCGACTGTTTTATAACCAGCAACTTTTTTTTCTGGTTACAGAAGGCTGGAGGATGGATGCCCTGATTTATTATGTGTTATTAGCAGTATTGATCGGCATATTTTCTATTTACTTTACCAAAATCAATACTTTCATTAAATCCTCATTTTATAAAGTAAGCAATCCTTATAAAAAGGTAGTATTGGGAGGATTGATGCTGGGGTTACTGGTGTTTTTATTCCCAACCTTGTATGGAGAGGGGTATATCACCATTAAGAACCTTTTAGGGGGTAATTACTCGGCGCTGGTGGCTAATAGTCTGTTTTCAGACTATAGTAGTTTACCCTGGGTTGTGGTGATGTTTACTATAGTTACAGTTTTTGCTAAATCGGCAGCTACATTAATTACCCTAAGTGCGGGTGGTAATGGAGGAACTTTTGCGCCCAGCTTAATTATGGGTGGCTTAATTGGCTTTGTCGTAGCTTTTAGCATCAATACGCTGGGCATTGCTCAGCTAAATGTGGCCAATTTTATCGTCGCAGGTATGGCAGCCTCATTGAGCGCGATCATGCATGCACCACTTACCGGTATCTTCTTAATTGCCGAGATTACAGGCGGCTATATCTTAATGGTTCCATTGATGATTACCTCAGCCATTTCATACCTCATCAACCGAGGCAAGCATAAACACTCCATTTATGCCACGCCTTTAGCAGAGCGGGGAGAACTATCTTCTCTTGAAGATAAGGATACTACAGTTTTAAATATGATGAAATTGAAGCATCTGGTTGAAAAGAATTATCTGATTTTGTATGAGGGTGAATTGATTGCCGAACGTCTAAATGAGATTCTGCAGTCTAAAAGAAATCTGTTTCCGGTGGTAGATGAAGATCAGCTTTTTAAAGGGCTGGTGTATGTAGAAGATATCTTAAAAAAAGGAATTAACCATTCAGATCAGCACACTGTAAATGATTTGATGCAGGTGGCTCCCGATGTGGTTATGATTTCTGATCCGTTAAAGGTCGTATTGCAAAAGATGGAAAAGGAGAATGCCTGGTTATTGCCGGTGCTTGATGCAAATGGTGGGTATCTTGGTTTCGTTTCGAAGACCTCAATTTTTAATAAGTATCGAGCTTTACTAAGCAGACAAGCAGATTACATGGAATAGTAAATTACGCAAACGTTTGCGTAACTTTTATGTGAATTTATTTATTAGCTTAGTTCCACACACAAATAACCTTATTGAATTGACAATCTTTTTTGATTATACTACTAATTGAATTTTGGAAAATTCAAAATGATTTATTAAGTATTTGAGATGAATAGCAGAATGTCACAAGTTGAAGATGAGGAGATACTGAGTTTATTTCTGTCAGGAGATAAAACTGCATACAGGGTAATTTATGACAGGTATTGGGCTATATTGTATCGTCATGCCCGAAAGATGCTTCAGAATGATGAAGAAGCAAAGGATGTTGTTCAGGAAGTATTTGCTATGCTTTGGTTAAAAGTCGAAAGCACTACTATTCATGGCCCTTTGGCTGCTTTTCTGTATACGGCTACGAGAAATAAGATTCTGGACCATGTTAAGCATACTAAAGTAAAGGCTAGATACATGATTTCCCTGAAGGAAGAAATGGAAAGTGACACGCATCCTCCAGATAGCCGGGTTCGACAGCGTGATCTAGCTCGTCAGATAGAGCAGGAAATTCAATCTCTTCCCCCTAAAATGCGGGTGATCTTTGAGATGAGCCGTAAAGAATATAAGACCCATAAAGAAATTTCGGAACAGTTAAATATTTCTGATAAAACCGTTAAAAAACAGGTAAGTAATGCATTGCATATTTTAAAAGAGAAGCTAGGCGCATTTAATGTTTTTTTAACTTTTTTTAACATCATCTACTACCTGCCTTCCTGTAAATCGTTATACTTATAAATCGCTTCAAATATGCGATAAACAAAGCGATGAAAAGCCATAAAACGGAACAAGAAGAACTACTTGATAAATATAATAGAGGAATTTGTACACCTGAAGAAATTGCCATCGTTGAAAACTGGTACAATAAACAAAGCAATAATTTAAAGGACGAACTACCTGAACCTGATTATGAAAAATCAAGCAATGAAATTTGGGACGGTATATCATCAAAACTAGCTAAGGCCAACTATATTGAACCCCCTGCCGACAGTATTTTTACCATCAAGCGTATGCTTATCGCAGCTTCCTTATTTATTGTTTTCGGATTGGGATTATCATACTTTGTTTTTGATGTTGTTAATAAACGTAGCGAAGAAATCGCAAAGCATGATAAAATTAAACCAGGTACAAATAAGGCTTATCTTACACTATCAGATGGAAAACGTATTGAGTTGACAGATAGTGTAACAGGTACATTGGCGCTGCAGGACAACGTACAAATTACTAAAACTGCTGATGGACAGGTAGCATATAGAGTGATTTCTGGTTCTGAAGCACATAAGGGTAAGCACAATACGCTTGAGGCACCTAAAGGTGGTCAATACCAGATTACGCTTATTGACGGCACAAAAGTGTGGCTAAATGCTGCTTCGACCTTAAAATACCCTACCTGTTTTGAGGGTGATGAAAGAAAGGTTGAGCTGATTGGCGAGGCTTATTTTGAAGTAACAAAAGACAAGAAAAGACCCTTCAGGGTTGTTTCGGATAATCAGGAAATAGAAGTTTTGGGTACTCATTTCAATGTAAACGCTTATAGTGATGAAGACGCAATCAGAACAACTTTATTGGAGGGCAGGGTGAAAGTGTGCCGTAAGTCTGCCATCCGCGATAATAAAATATTAATTCCTGGTCAGCAATCCGTTTTAACACCTGGTGTGTTTAGTGTAAAAGAAGTAGATATTGAGGAGGTTGTTGCCTGGAAAGAAGGCTATTTTATTTTCGATAATGATAACCTCACGATGATCATGCGTAAGTTGGAACGTTGGTATGATGTAGATGTGAACTGTAAAGGTATAGCCGATAATAGGACTAAGATAACCGGAATGATATCCAGAAAAACAGAACTGGCTGAGGTATTAAGGCTACTGGAGGAAACAGAGAAGTTTAAATTTAAAACCGAGGGAAGGAGGATTACGATTATGCCATAAACTTTACTTAGTGATGTATCCAGGTCATAATAACCTTATAAATAAAAACCAGGAGTGTTGGAGCACCCCTGGAATATAGTTTGGATCATCCTTCCAAAAACCAGTCTTAACAAAACAATTAATCGAATCTGATTACCAGATAGCATGGGAATGCTATGTGTAATCGTTGACCAAACTAAACCAAATGTATGAAAATTTATTTGTCTGGTTTGTATAGGTATCTCTGTATGAACAAGAAAATTCTATTAGCAATGAAGTTGACCGTTATTTTAATAATAGCAGCATTATTACAAGTCAATGCAGCGAGCATAGCACAAAATAAAATTACGCTGAACGTTACAAACATGCCGTTGGATAATGTACTGAAATCTATCAGGAAGCAATCTGGCTATAACATTATTATCCTCTCTACTGATATGGATAAGATAAAACCAATGACCTTAAATTTAAAAGCAGTAACACTGGAAGAGGCTCTCGATAAGGTGTTGGCAAAAGGTCCTTTAACTTTTACATTGAAGGGGAAGTCTATCGTAGTTAAGGAAAAAGCCGAACAGCAGACTAACCGACAAACGAACAGCATTAAACCACTAAAAATATCAGGTATAGTAAAGGACGAACTATCTATGCCTATGCCTGGCGTAAGCGTAAAGATAAAGGGAGAAAAGAGTGGTGCCGTAACAAATAATTCGGGTAAATATGCCATTGAGGTGGATCCTATGGACACATTGGAATTCTCTTATTTGGGTTATAAGCCGCAAGCCGTTCCTGTAAGGAATAGGGTAGATCTAAACATAGTGATGGTACCAAATGAAGGCAGCTTGAATGAGGTCGCTGTTGTTGGTTATGGTAAGCAAAAGAAAGCCAGCGTGGTAGGCTCACAGGTAACATTAAGACCTGAAGAACTAAAGCTTCCGGTTAGAGATCTAACAAGTGCTTTAGCGGGTAGATTAGCAGGGGTTGTTGCAACCCAACGTGGTGGAGCACCTGGATTTGATGGCTCAAACATATTTATAAGGGGAATTGCAACTTTTGCTTCTAGCCCACAAGGTCCGCTGTTGGTTGTTGATGGAGTGCCTGATAGGGACATTGCAAATATTGACCCTGAGGATATTGAGAATTTTACCGTGTTAAAGGATGCCTCGGCAACTGCTGTTTATGGAGCCAGAGGCGCTAATGGTGTTATCCTGATCAATACCAAAAAAGGTAAGATTGGAAGGCCAAGTATAAATGCAGAAATTAATAAAGCTGCAAGTCAGTTTACAGAACTTCCTAAGTTTTTAGATGCCCCTGGATTTATGTCATTATATAATGAGGGTTTAACCATGCGTGGAAGGGCTCCTTTATATTCTGCAGAACGAATCGCTAAACATGCAAGCGGCGAAGATCCGGATTTATACCCAAATGTGGACTGGTATGACGAGTTGTTTAATGATTACGGTTTTAATCAACGTGCCACATTAAATGTCGGCGGAGGCTCCGAAAATGCAACATATTATATTTCAGCTGGATATTTTGGAGAAAAAGGTCAGTTTAAGCGTGATGAAAATCAGGCATATAATTCTGATTTAAAACTTGACAGGTTCAACTTTACCAGTAATGTTGGTGTTAATTTAACAAAAACCACTAAACTAGATTTGGGGATTAATGGATTCATAACCAATGTTAATCAGCCCAATTTTGGTATTGATGCTATTTTTAATATTGCTACTCAAACCTCACCTCATATTATTCCAATTCAATATTCAAATGGGCAATGGCCACAATTAACCGGAACGGGAGCAAGTCCATGGATGTATTTAACTCAATCTGGTGTATCTAATGCTTATAACAATACGGTCAGATCAAACATCAGGGTAACTCAGGATCTCAACTTTTTAGTAAAAGGTTTGTCTGCCTCTACGATGTTTGCCTTCGATTTTAAAGGAATTAATACCCAACGTCGTTTCAGGACTCTGCAAACGTATTATGCAACTGCAAGAGATTCTGAAGGGAATTTGATAAGTACGATCTCGACTCCAGGAAGCAGCGACCTTGCTTTCGGAATGAGCAATGAAAGTGACAGAAGATTTTACACCGAATCATCATTAAATTACTCAGGAAAATTTGGTGATCATGATGTTTCAGGCTTATTGCTATTCAATCAGTCAGATTACAGAAGTGGTTTAAGCGGAATAGATAACTGGACAAAGGCTATCCCTTATCGTCAGCGTAATATAGTAGGTAGGGTAACATATGGCTATATGAACAAGTATTTTATCGAAGGTAACTTCGGATACTCAGGTTCAGATAACTTTGTGCCTTCTCGTCGTTTCGGTCTTTTTCCTTCAATTGGAGCGGGCTGGGTAGTGTCAAATGAAAAGTTTTTTGAATCGGTTAAAGATGTTGTTTCTCATTTTAAACTACGTTATACTTATGGCTTATCCGGTAACTCAGCAGTTCAAAGCAATGCATTACGCTTTCTTTATTTAACAACAATTGGCGATGGTGGTGCTTATACTTTTGGTGAACCTGGTCAGCTAAGAGGGGGTACTGGGTATGCCGAAAGTCGCATTGGCGGGAATGTACAATGGGAAACTGCCCGTCGCCAAAACTTAGGTGTCGAGTTAAATTTCCTTAATGATGACCTGCAGTTAATCGTTGAGTTGTTTAAAGAAAGGCGTACAGGCATTTTATTACCTAACTATGTGATTCCATACAACTCTGGTTTTACCGCCGGTAATATTCCTTACGGAAACATTGGTATTACCAACAATAAAGGGATTGATGTCACTTTAAACTATACCAAAAACTGGACTAATCAAAATTTCTTTTCTTTCAGAGGAACCTTTAATACGAATAAAAACTTAGCAGAATTTGATGGTTTGCCACCCTGGAGATATGATTACTTAAATCGGATAGGACAATCTATCAACCAGCGTTTTGGATACATCGCAACCGGGTTATTCCAAACTGAAGATGAGATAGCCAATGCAGCTGTTCAAGCAGGTGATGTAAGACCGGGTGATATTCGTTATAAAGATTTAAATGGTGATGGTATTATCAATTCTAATGATCAAACTGCAATAGGCTATGGAAGCGTTCCCCGTATAGTTTATGGACTTAGCTTTGGTGGCGGTTATAAGGGGTTTGATTTGAGCTTGTTTTTCCAGGGTTCAGGACTCGTAGATTTTAACTATGCAAGTGGTTTTGCAACACAACCATTCTCTAATGGTGCTACTTTCGGAAACATGTATGCCTATGCAAATGACCGTTGGACGCCTGATAATCCTAATAAACGCCCATTCTATCCAAGAATGTCAACCAGTCAGGATATTACTTCAAATTATAATACCAGCACCTGGTGGATTAAAAGAGCAGATTATATTCGCCTAAAGAGTGCAGAGATTGGCTTTACTGTCACCAAGAAATTTCTTGAAAAAGTAGCCATTAAGCGCCTGAGAATATATGCTAATGGTACAAACCTGATCACATTCTCTAAATGGAAATTCTGGGATCCTGAACTTGGCGATGCAAGGGGTGCATCCTATCCAAATATTACCACTTACAATCTTGGTTTACGTGTAAACTTTCAATAACAGATCATGACTTTAAAATATAAACATATTAGAAAAGCATTGGCAGGAGTTGTTTGCCTGTTAATGCTTACACCTGTAGGTTGCAAAAAGGGGTATTTCGATAATATACCTGATAACATTATCACTATTGATAATATTTTTCTAAACAGAGGTCAAACTGAGCGTTGGTTGACAGGTTTATATAGCTCGGTTCCTGATATTTGGGCGGCTCCCTATACCTATCAGTACACGGGCATCAGTGATGAAATCGAGTTTGCTAACTGGGGGGTAGGAACAGCCCCATCAATTAATAATGGAGCAATTACAGCTGATGGTTCCCCTTCAAACTTTGGAGCATACTATGAGAAAATCCGTCTTGCTTCTATCTTTTTAGAAAATATAGATAATAACAAGGAGATCCTTGCTTTACCTAACGGGGCACAATTAATCAAACAGTACAAAGGTGAAGCCAGGTTTATGAGGGCTTATTATTACTGGCTAATGATGAAAGAACTAGGCCCGGTAGTATTAATGCCACTAAAATCGGCAAGTGTAGAAGACAATTTTCAAATTCCCAGAAGCTCATGGGACGAATGCGTAACTTTTGTACTTTCTGAAATGGCTATTGCCAAAGCGGATGTGCCTTTGCAAAACTACGCAGTAGGAAGTTCAACTGAATTAGATCCTGCTCAAACAGGTAGAATCAATAAACTGATTGTTTCAGCTGTCGAGTCTCAAATTTTGCTATATCATGCAAGCCCATTGTTTAATGGTAATACCGAACTTGGTGATTTCAAGAACTTTGATGGCAAGCAGCTATTTAATCAATCGTTTGATGCCACAAGATGGAAAAAAGCTGCTGATGCTTCGAAAGTTGCTATTGATATGGCTATTGCTAACGGTAAGGATCTATTTAAAGTTGCAGATGATGATCCGTTCAGGGCAGCATATTTGTCGTGTAGAAACATGTTCTGGGATGGATGGAAAACAGAAGGTATCTGGTTAAGGAGTGCTTCCGATGAAAATGCGAGCTGGGAGCGTCACTGTTCTCCACGTTCAATCTCAGGAGGTGCATGGAATGGAATGGGAGTTCTGCAAAGTCTGGTAGATGATTTTAGAATGAAGGATGGTTCTTCTATATTCACAAACTCAACTTATAATGAAAATACTTATCCAAATACCGGAGGTGTTATTGGAATCGGTTCTAAAACAACGACATTATATGTTGCGGGAACCAATCAAATGTACCGCAACAGGGAAGCTCGTTTCTATGTTGATGTCACTTTTAATGGTTCGGTAAATCCTGGGGTGGCAAAAGCTAATACGCCTACAGAAAATAACTCAAGGGTTGAATTCTTTAAAACAGGCAGTTCAGGTAAGGATGGCAATGCACGTGACTGGCCTAAAACAGGTTATACTGCACGTAAAAACATAATCCCGAATATTAATTTTAATCCTTCGGTTACTAACGACAGACCAGCAATGTTAATCCGTTTAGCTGAATTATATTTAAACTATGCAGAAGCACTTAACGAGGCTGAACCTGGTCACCCGGATATATTGAAATATTTAAATGAGATCCGTGTAAGAGGAGGAATCCCCGCTTTAACAGGAGCGCTCAGTCAGGATGAAATGCGTAAAGAAATTCGGCTGGAAAGAAGAATTGAATTCTGCTATGAAGCAGGTATGCGCTATTTCGATGTGCGTCGTTGGAAAATAGCCGATAAACCAGGGTCTAATCAGGGTGGGGCAATGTATGGGATGAATATAGATGCAGGTACCTCATTATCAGATCCGGCATTCCATGTACGTACTGTAGCAACAGTTAGAAAAGTATGGCAAAGGAAATATTATTTCTTCCCGTACGGGCAAAATGAGATGGATAGAAACAAGCTTTTAGTACAGTTTCCAGGTTACTAGCTATACACGACTTTAGACTTCATTAGATTAAAAATTATGAATACAAAAATAAAATATCACCTACTCATTCTTCTTGGCCTCGGTATATTTTTCAGCTGCACAAAGAATGACGCATTTAACGAGGAGACGGACACTAAAAAGGGTGCTCAAGTTTTTCTGGCAAAGGCAAACCGCGGTTTGCAGGAACTCCAGATTTTTCCGTTTACAGATAATGCCCGTTCAATTAGTTTTGGTGTAGGGTTTGGTGCGGTAGGTCTGCCGGCAAGCCCAATTCTGATTAAAGTAGCAATAGACAACAGAGCTTTTGATAGCATAAATGTGATACGTAGCAATTCTGCCTTACCTCTTTATCAAAAGTTTCCCACCGATGCTTATACTATAGACCGCACAGATGTAACTATTCCTAAAGGGAAAGTATCTTCAGAACTGATTAATATCAAATATTTCTCAAATAAATTTGACTCAACCAAGGATTATCTTTTACCAATCAGCATAACTGATGCTTCAGGCTACACTATTAACCCCACAGTAAAAACCATTTTAATAGTTGTTCCTAAGTTAGTAGAAAAAGCTGCTGCAAGAGGTAAATGGAAGGTTACAGCCAGTTCTGAGGAATTAACTGGTGAAGGAGCTATAAACGGGCATGTGGCTGCTGTAGTTGATGGAGATATCAATACATTCTGGCATTCCTCATGGTCAACTCAGGAGCCCCCATTCCCTCATTGGCTAGCATTTAATATGGTAGACTCTACTTACGTTACAAAAATTGCAATGATACCTCGTCAAAACAATTCTAATGGCTTTACAAAGTTTAAACTGGAGGCCAGTTTAGATGGTACAGTCTGGACCCTTATTGGAGATAATTTAGTATTCAATCCGGCATTAAAGCAAGCTCAGGAATATCCTGTTGAACCAAATTGGTATAAACATATAAAATTAACAATGCTCGAAGGGAAGCAACAATCAAGTCATCTTGCGGAATTTAGAGTTTATACATATTAAGCCCTCCACGGTTGATTTAACAACCTTACCATAAAAAAAATAGCCTCCTGATTTTTGTCGGGAGGCTATTTTTGAATATTATATTATTCTGTAACTCGCTTCAAACCAAATTTCTCGATTTTACTATACAAATGGCTTCGCTGTATGTCAATGTCATCTGCAGTCTTTGATACGTTCCAGTTGTTTTTCTCCAGCTTGAACTTGATAAATTCGCGCTCCGCATGATCTTTATAATCCTGGAAATTACTGAATTTATCATAATCTACTGCCTGACTACCACTAGAGACCGCATGCCCGTTATTTGAACCGGCAGCACCTATATTTGTTCCTCCACCAGGGTTGGCAAAAGAGATCACATCATTCTCAGTAATCGTTTTATCACTTAAAATGATCAGACGTTCGATCATATTATGCAACTCCCTAACATTTCCTGTCCATGGTAAAGCCTGTAAGGCAGACATAGCACCTTCGCTAATCTTTTTAACCGGCATACCATAATCGCGACAAATTTCTTCAAGGAAGTTCAATGCGATCTCAGGAATATCTTCTGTACGTTCAGTTAAATGAGGTACATGGATGTTGATGACATTTAAGCGGTGGTATAAATCCATACGGAAGTTACCGGCTTCAATTTCTTTTAACAGATCTTTATTCGTTGCCGCAAGTACGCGAACGTTTACTTCCTGTTCTTTTTCGCCTCCAACACGGGTGATTTTGTGCTCTTGTAATGCACGAAGTACTTTTGCCTGTGCAGAAAGACTCATGTCGCCAATCTCATCCAGAAACAGAGTACCGCCATTAGCCAATTCAAATTTACCAATGCGTTGTTTTACAGCTGAGGTAAATGAACCCTTTTCATGACCGAAAAGCTCACTTTCTATAAGTTCAGAAGGTATAGCCGCACAGTTTACTTCAATAAGCGGATTTTCAGCACGCTGAGACTTTTCGTGCAACCAACGTGCAACCAGTTCTTTACCACTACCATTTGCTCCGGTGATTAAAACCCTTGCTTCAGTAGGAGCAACGCGCTCAATGGTTTCCTTAATTTTATTGATGTTATCAGAGCTACCAAGAATATCTCTTGTTTTGCTGGCTTTTCTTTTTAAGACTTTGGTTTCGGTAACTAAGTTACCTCTGTCAAGCGCATTTCTAACAGTAATGAGTAACCTGTTCAGATCAGGTGGTTTAGAAATGAAATCAAAGGCACCTTTTTTACTGGCTTCGATGGCTGTTTCAACCGTACCGTGGCCAGAAATCATGATGAAAGGAAGATCCGGACTAAACGCAAGCGCTTGCTCCAGCACTTCCATACCGTCCATCTTGTTCATTTTGATATCGCAAAGGACAAGATCAAACTTCTTTTTCTTAATGAGTTCTAATCCTTCAACACCATTATCAATATCCTCAACTTCGTAATTCTCGTATTCTAAAATTTCTCGAAGGGTGTTTCTTATTGCTCGTTCATCATCAATTATCAATAATTTTGCCATAGGTAATGCTAATCATTTTTGAGGTTAGGCTACTAATATAATTCATATTATTAATAACCCATTTATAAAATAAAAAAATGCAAGCCTATAAGCCGGGTTCTGTTTCCGATAAATCGAAATTCTATCATTAATCTACTATAAATGTTGCCATTTATCTCTAACGACCTACCCACTAACATCGGACGAGCAGCCCTACATGCGTTAGCCTATTTGGTCTTTCAACTCCCGGGGTTTACCACTCTTCCGGTCGCCCGGAAAAATCGTGAGCTCTTACCTCACGTTTTCAACCTTACCTGTGCTTAAAAAGCCATCGGCGGTATGTTTTCTGCGGCACTTTCCATAACTCAGGCATTCAGTCCTGAGCCTCTTCCCGTTAGGAAGCGAGATGCTCTGTGTTGCCCGGACTTTCCTCTTTCCCTTTTTAATCGGGCCAGCGATAGAACAGCTTGCATTTTGTACAAAGATACAAAAACTTATCAGGAGCTGATTTGAAAAAGATCTTAAAATTAAGCTTATTTCAATACATTTGTTACTCAACATTAACCGTAACCAACCACGAAAACTATGAGTAATCCAATCAATTCTCTAAATGAAGCCGTAAGTCACAATGTTTACTTTGAAGGAAGAGTTCAAAGCCTGGGCCTGGAAACCGAAAAGGGTAAAGCTACCCTGGGCGTGATGAAAAAAGGTATCTATACTTTTTCTGCCTCTACACCCGAAAAAATGATCGTAATATCCGGTAGTATGGAAGTAAAACTGGCAGGTGGAGAATTCAATAAATATGATGAAAAGGATGAGTTTGATGTAGCAGCAGGTACTTCTTTCGATGTAGTATGCAATGCTGATGTAGCTTACATATGTTATTATGGATAACTTTCCAGCAGGATTATTTACAACCTTTTAAATCCCCCGATACTTGTTCGGGGGTATACATACCCTGTTTATTACCAAATGAATTGCTGATGTAAACCAGTAATTGTGCGATATCGATATCATATAATTCAGGGAATGCAGGCATGGTACCTTCGTACTTTTGGCCATTGACAACAATCGTGTCTTTTATCCCATTTTTGATGAAACAGGCAAGCTTTTGCTTGTTCATTTTTAAGAAAAGGGTGTCGGTAAGCGGAGGTGCTAAAATACCTAGACCTTCGCCATTGGCACCATGACAATTCTGGCAATGTTTAATGTACAGGTCCCTGCCATTTACATAGTAAACGTCCTGCTTAATTTTTCCCGCATCCTGACAGGAATAAATTATAGAAGTAAGGGCAATGAGTAATACTGAACTGATCAGGAACCTGCGCATAATTTATTTTTTATCTTCTGCCAGTAAAACAGGAATGTCTTTCATCAATTGCGCTACCTGCTTGGTATCTGTGCCATCATAGGCACCACGAATGCGTTTTTGCTTGTCGATCAATACCAACCATCCCTGGTGAATATAACCGTCTTTAGCAGTGCTGTCTTCAATGACTGCAACTAAGTAATCATTTTCCGCGATTTTATAAACGCTGTCTTTGCTACCATGAACAAATTGCCATCTGCCATCATCTACCCCTAGTTTCTGCGCATATTTTTTTAGTACAGATGGAGTGTCATATTTAAAATCGATGGTATGAGAAAGGTACATCACTTCAGGATTGTCTTTATATTTCTCAAATATTTCCTTCATGTTTCTATGCATAGTAGGGCATATGGTACTGCATGAAGTGAAAAAGAAATCGGCAATGTAAATTTTATCTTTAAACTTATCGTTAGTAATCGCTACTGAATCCTGATTTAAAAAACTGAATGCAGGAATGGTTTTGTATACGGTATCGATACTTGTAGATCCATCAGCGTTTTTAACGGTCTCTGCAGCTCTTGGCCCTAGAATGGGTAATTTTTTTCCATCCTGACAAGAGGAAATGAAAATTACAGCGGCAGTCAAAAATGAGAGGGAAGTTGAAAGTTGTAGCTTCATAAGAATAATGATAATTTGAAGGAACGCAAATGTAATTAAAATGAAATTACCCTGCCATTTTGGTAAGGTATACTATTGCCATAAATGCGTCATGAAAAATAATTACTAATATTGTTGAAATTATCATTATGCAGTATACGGTCCTAATTATAGACGACGAGAAAAAGATCTGCAGCCTTCTGGCGCGCATCATAGAACTGGAAGGTTTTAAGGTATTGCAGGCGAACACAGGAAAGGAAGGTTTAAAGTTGCTCGCTAACCATGAGGTTTATGTGGTGATTAGCGATGTGAAACTTCCGGATTTTAATGGCGTTGAACTGGTAAAGGAAATCAAGAAAATAAGACCGTATGCCGAGGTGATTAACCTCACTGCATTTGGTACGATCGCCGATGGTGTAATGGCTATGCGCAATGGCGCTTTCGATTACATCACTAAAGGCGACGATAACGATAAAATTATCCCCTTGGTTTATAAAGCCCTCGACAAAGCAAAACTGCAGTATCGGGTTAATGAGCTCGAAAATAAGGTGGTTAAGAAATATAGTTTCGGTAGTATCCTGGGGCAATCGAAGGCCATACATGAAGCCATTAACCTTGCTCAAAAGGTGGCTGCAACAGATACAACAGTTCTTTTATTAGGTGAAACCGGCACGGGAAAGGAAGTCTTTGCCCAGGCCATTCACTACGAGAGCTTGCGCAAAATGAAACCTTTTGTAGCAGTAAACTGCAGTGGCTTTAACCACGAATTACTGGAAAGTGAGTTGTTTGGCCATAAAGCGGGTGCCTTTACCGGTGCGGTGAAAGATAAAAAGGGCTTACTTGAAGAAGCTAATGAAGGGACCATATTTCTTGATGAAATAGGGGAGATGAATCTGGATATGCAGGCTAAGTTGTTACGGGTGCTGGAAAATCAAACTTTTATCAAAGTAGGCGATACGCAAACCACCAAGGTGAATGTTCGGATTATCGCAGCTACAAACAGGGGATTGAAAGAGGAGGCTGATGCCGGTAGGTTCAGACTCGATCTGTTTTATCGCCTTTCCGTGTTTTCTATTGAACTGCCGTCTTTGACCCAACGTAAGTCGGATATTTTGTTGCTTGCCCGCCATTATTTAAAGGAGTTTGCCAATAAGGTAAATAAACCGGCTTTTACGATGGATAAAGAATTTGAGGACTTGCTGTTGAAGCATTCCTGGAAAGGTAACATCCGGGAACTGAAAAATGTAATGGAACGGGTGGTGATTTTGGCCGATGGCTCGTTGTTAGATGGGAATCTGTTGCCATATGAGTTTCATACAGCCGGTATTGCAGCGGAAGGGGACATGATGAAATTGGAAGATGTAGAAAGACAGCATATCGATAAGATATTGAAATATACAGGGGGAAATAAGACGGAAACTGCTCGGTTATTAGGGATAGGGTTGACGACTTTGTATAGGAAAATTGAAAAATAACCGTTCTCTTCTGCGTCTGGCATCTGTTGCTGAAGGGCAACAGCGCCTGAGGCCGCATCAGAGAAGGTAATTTTTCTTTTCAAAAAATAGCTTGAAAAAAAAACAGACGATATTAAAGTACGGTTAAAGTGTAAATTGTATTAGAGAGGCCCTCTGAGTTGTTTTTCAGTTTTGTTGATTTCGTAAATAAACTTCAGGTTTAAGGGGCCTCCAGGTTTAGAAGAGTCTTGTTCTGCGACTTTCTTAGCACCTATTTTTGTGAGGGCAATTTGCGATCGGAGGTTTGTTGAGCCAACGTGGAAATATACTTTGTCAACCTGTTGAAAAATGTAGTCCATCATTAACTTTTTTACTACAGGATTTATTCCGGTACCCCAGTATTTGGTGGCAAAGAAAGTGTAGCCGATAAAAATGCTGTTATCTTCTTTATTGTAATCGTAGAAACGAGTACTGCCTGCAATCTCACCAGTACTGTGATCAATAATTTTAAAAGCACCTTTACCGTTGATGGCATCATCAAAAAAAGTTTGGAAAATTTCCCGTTTCCATCGGTCCCTGTTAGGATGCTGCATCCATATTTCGGGATCTGAAGCCACATGAAAAAGCCCCTCAAAGTCATGATTAGTTAAAGGGATTAGTTTTATCTGTTCGTTTTCTAGTGTCGGTTGTATAGAGATAATCATCATCAGGATTTCTTTGGTTAAATATACCAAAATGATAAATAACCCTTCCAAAATGGAAGGGTTATTTGGTTTAGGAAATTGTGTATTTGTATTTTGTTTGTTTTTGTTGTCTGATAGTCAGTTGTTTACGTGTTTATTGGCAATGATGGTATGCCAATTGGCTATTGCCTATCAAAAACAACATAATTATGTTAACAATCCTACTTCTTCTTGCCCTGCTGCTAATGTGCTGGGTATTTTACAAATCAATCGACTGGTTCGAGAAAATCTAAAAATCATGATCGCATTATTCCTTATCGCAATCGCAGTATTCATTTATATGATTTACGTGCTGATTAAACCAGAAAAATTTTAATTAAAAGCTATGAACACTGAATTACCTGGAATTATTGCTACCTACCTGTTAACGCTGGTAATAGCTATTCCGTTGGGCAAGTACCTGGCAAAGGTATTTGCCGGAGAGCAAGTCTGGACAGACTTTCTAAAACCGATTGAAAGCGGCATATTCAAATTGTCCGGTATCAATCCAAAAGAAGAAATGAACTGGAAGCAGCACATGAAAGCGCTGCTGAGCATCAATATGGTTTGGTTGGTGTATGGATTCTTTGTACTAATCTATCAGGATAAATTACCCTTAAATCCTGATGGTAATCCAGGCATGGCACCTGACCTTTCTTTTAATACCATCATTAGCTTTGTGGTAAACTGTAACCTGCAGCATTATTCAGGAGAAAGTGGTGTAAGCTATTTAACGCAGCATTTTGTACTGATGTTTTTGCAGTTTGTAAGCTGTGCAACCGGTATAGCTGCTGCGGTGGTTCTGTTTAAAGCTTTTAGAGATAAAACATCTGCAAAACTGGGTAATTTCTGGGATTTCTTTGTGAAGTCTATTACCCGTTTGTTGTTGCCTTTGTCCTTAGTAATCGCTTTAATATTAGCCTTCAATGGTACACCTACCAGCTATGAAGGTAAAGACCAGTTTATTTCAGTGCAGGGTGACACAGTAAATGTTTCAAGAGGTCCTGCTGCTGGATTTATTGCCATCAAACATCTGGGTACAAATGGTGGTGGTTGGTTCGGGGTAAATTCTGCCCATCCATTAGAAAACCCAAGCTACCTGACTGCAATGGTAGAATTGATCGCTCAGGTCATCATTCCGATCGCAATGGTCATTGCCTTTGGCTATTTCATCCGTCGTAAAAAACTTGCCTGGATGATTTTTGGTGTAATGACGATTGGGATGCTTTTGTTAATGATACCAACACTCATCAGTGAGTTGGGCGGTAGTCCGGCTATAGAAAAAATGGGTATTTCACAAGCCACGGGAGCAATGGAAGGCAAGGAGATGCGATTTGGACCGGCATTGTCGGCCTACTGGAGCACCGTAACTACCATCATCTCTACCGGATCGGTAAACAGTATGCACGACAGTACCATGCCACTTACAGGCTTATGGCAATTGCTGGGCATGATGATCAATTCGTTTTATGGTGGTTGTGGAGTAGGTATACTCAACTATTTCATTTACCTGATTATAGCCGTATTTATTTCGGGCTTAATGGTTGGCCGTACACCAGAGTTTTTGGGTCATAAGGTTGAAGCCCGGGAGATTAAGATAGCGGCATTGGTTACGCTGTTGAGTCCTTTTTTAATTCTTTCAGGTACAGCAATAGCTAGTTATGTATTTACCAATAATGGCGAAGCTGCTTGGGCGGTTCAACCTCAGAACTGGTTAAATAACCCCGGTTTCCATGGTTTCTCCGAAATGTTGTATGAAATGACTTCATCGAATGCCAATAACGGATCCGGATTTGAAGGTCTGGGCGATAACAATGTATTCTGGAATGTGGCCACCGGTTTTGTATTGATACTCGGTCGTTTCCTCCCAATTATTGCGCCTATAGCTATTGCAGGGTTATTAGGTGCTAAAAAATACATTCCTGAATCTGCAGGTACACTGAAAACCGATACGGTTACTTTTAGCCTGATGACCTTCGTAGTTATTCTGGTTTTAAACGCCCTTTCTTATTTCCCTGCACTGGCCTTAGGTCCTTTGGCAGAATACTTTACGATGCTTAAATAGAAAGTAATATATAAATAGATGAAAACTTCTAATAAATTATTTGAACCCGCTTTGGTGCAAACTGCATTGAAACAATCCTTTATCAAGCTTGACCCCAGGGTTATGGTTCGTAACCCCGTAATGTTTACCGTTGAGATTGGTACCCTGATCATGGCTTTCGTTACGATATACTCGTTTACGCATACTGATCAAGGATCTCCCTTGTACAATTTCCTGATCTTCCTCATTCTATTGCTTACAGTTCTTTTTGCCAATTTCGCTGAAGCCATTGCCGAAGCACGAGGCAAGGCACAAGCTGATAGCTTAAGAAAAACCAGGGAAGAAACACCTGCAAAGGTATTACTGAGCAACGGAACTATTGAAATCCGATCTTCTAATCTCCTTAAAAAAGGTGATGTATTTGTATGTGAAGCTGGTGATACCATCCCAACAGACGGGGAGATCATTGAAGGTATCGCGACTATTGATGAATCGGCCATTACAGGCGAATCCGCTCCAGTAATCCGGGAGTCGGGAGGTGATAAGTCTTCAGTAACAGGAGGGACTAAAGTACTGTCTGATCAGATTAAGGTGCAGGTAAGTACACAACCCGGCGAAAGCTTTCTGGATAAAATGATTGCTCTCGTTGAAGGTGCATCCCGTCAGAAAACCCCGAACGAGATTGCACTTACCATCCTGTTGGCAAGTTTTACCCTGGTATTCATCATTGTATGTATCACCTTAAAACCATTTGCTGACTATGCCAATACGCCGATCACCATAGCGGCTTTAATCTCCTTGTTTGTGTGTTTGATTCCTACAACAATTGGAGGTTTACTTTCTGCAATCGGTATAGCTGGGATGGATAGAGCATTGCGTGCCAATGTGATCACTAAATCAGGTAAAGCGGTAGAGACTGCCGGTGATATTGATGTTTTGTTACTGGATAAAACCGGTACTATCACTATTGGTAATCGTAAAGCCACTAATTTCTACCCTACGGCAGGTGTGTCGCTTAAGAACTTTACTGATGCTTGTGTGTTGAGCTCGCTGGCTGATGAAACCCCTGAGGGAAAATCAATTGTTGAACTGGCAGTTATACAGGACAACCATATCCTGAGCGATGCTCCTGAGGGTGCAAAGTTTATCAAGTTTACTGCCGAGACACGTTCCAGCGGTATTGACACACCAGATGGAAAACGCATTAGAAAGGGAGCATTTGATTCCATTCGGAATATCGTGCTAATGGCCGGTAATCCTTTTCCAATGGACATTGAAGCGCAGGTGAAAGTAATCGCCAGCAATGGAGGTACGCCTCTGGTTGTTGCCCTAAATGAAAAGGCGTTTGGTGTAATTGAATTACAGGATATCATTAAACCGGGTATCAGCGAACGTTTTGAGCGCCTGCGCAAAATGGGCGTTAAAACAGTAATGGTAACTGGAGATAATCCGCTAACCGCGAAGTTTATCGCAGAAAAAGCTGGGGTAGATGATTTTATTGCCGAAGCTAAGCCCGAGGATAAAATGAATTACATTAAAGAAGAGCAGGCTTTGGGTAAGCTTGTAGCCATGATGGGAGACGGTACCAATGATGCTCCGGCATTGGCACAGGCCGATGTTGGTGTAGCTATGAACAGCGGTACGCAAGCGGCTAAGGAGGCCGGTAACATGGTGGATCTGGACAATGATCCAACTAAGCTGATCGAAATCGTGGAGATTGGTAAACAATTACTGATTACCCGTGGTACTTTAACCACCTTCTCCATTGCCAATGATGTGGCTAAGTATTTTGCCATTGTGCCCGCCTTATTTATCGCTTCAATTCCTGCGCTATCGCATTTGAATATCATGGGGCTGCACAGTCCGGAAAGTGCCATTTTATCGGCGGTAATTTTTAATGCGATCATTATTCCTTTCCTGATTCCTCTGGCTTTGAAAGGTGTGGCCTATAAGCCTATTGGAGCAAGTGCATTGCTGCGCAGAAACTTATTTATATATGGTCTGGGCGGAGTAATAGCTCCATTTATTGGCATTAAGCTGATCGATTTGTTTGTTGGATTGTTTGTTTAAAAATAAAAAACATGAAAAAGTACTTGTTACAATCTATACGCCTTACTGTAGTGCTGATGTTGCTACTGTGCGTAATATATCCATTAATGGTTGCCTTTGGAGGCAGCTTCTTTAAAGGGAATGGTGGAGGTGAGAAACTCTTTAAAAACGGTAAAGTGGCAGGCTATGCTTTAATCGGTCAGTCTTTTACTAAGCCAGAATATTTCTGGGGCAGGCCATCGGCGGTCGACTATAACGCGGCCGGATCAGGAGGTTCAAATAAAGGTCCTTCAAATCCTGATTATCTGGTTGTTGTATCAGCGAGGATTGATACGCTGCTAAAATATCATCCATATCTGAAAAAGGCTGATATCCCTGCTGACATGGTTACCGCTTCAGGTAGTGGATTAGATCCTAACATATCTGAGCAAGGAGCAATCATGCAGATCAAAAGAGTTGCTGCAAACCGGGGCTTAACCGATAGAGCAGTTGCTGAACTGGTGGTGAAAAATACGGTGGGTCCTTTGCTGGGCATGTTTGGTCCTTCGGTTGTAAATGTGCTGAAATTAAACCTTGCCCTTGACGAATTAAGAAAATAACATGAAGAAATTATTATTGCTATCAGCAGCTTTGAGTACTGCTGTTTGTACTTACGCACAGGATGAACCCAGGATTAAAGTGTCGGGCTACCTGGAAACTTATTATGGATACGATTTTAATAAGCCATCGGACAACAACAGACCTGGCTTTATTTACGCTCACAATCGTCACAACGAGGTGAACTTAAACCTTGGCTTTATTAAAGGGAGCTTCGACAATGGCACAGTAAGGGCTAATCTTGCTGTAATGGCAGGTACTTATGCCAATGCCAATTTAGCTGCCGAGCCCGGAGTATTAAAAAATATTTATGAAGCCAATGCCGGTTTGAAACTCTCTAAAACAATCAATTTATGGGTGGATGCCGGTATATTTTCTTCACATATTGGCTTTGAAAGTGCAGTATCAAAGGATTGCTGGGTATTAACAAGGAACATCTCTTCAGAAAACACGCCTTATTATGAGTCGGGCGCCAAACTGAGTTATGCCACTAATGATGGTAAATTCTCTGCAGTGCTCTTGTATTTGAATGGTTGGCAGCGTATTAACCGCTTAAACGGCAACAGCAAACCGGCCGTTGGTTTACAGCTAACCTGGAAACCTACGGATAAGATTACGGTAAACTATAGTAATTACATGGGGACAGAAGGTACTGATGAGGTTCGTGTAAACCGTTTTTATCACAATGTTTACGGTATCTTTCAGCTGACAGATCGATTTGGCCTAACAGTGGGATTTGATTATGGTACACAAGATAAAGCCAGAGATACTGAAGGTCATAATGAAGTCTTGTCGCCCGTTGCCATTGCTCAGTATTGCTTAGCGGATAAATGGAAAGTAGCAGGAAGGGTAGAGCATTATCAGGATAAAAATGGTATTTTCATAACTACTGGTACACCAAACGGCTTTAAAACTACCGGTTATTCTTTAAACCTGGATTATGCCCCAATCAGTAATGCGGTTGTAAGACTCGAAGGAAAGGTTTACGATAGTAAGGATAAGGTTTTTATGCGGAATCAGACTCCGGTTAATACCAATGCTGCAGTTACAGCGAGTATAGCGGTTTCTTTTTGATCATCGTTAAATGGCAAAATGTAATGGAAGAAGAAAATAGATCAGATTCTGTAAGGAAGTTTCTGGAGCTGGTGAAAAAATCCAGAAGAGGAAAATTTAAGGTCTACATAGGCATGAGTGCGGGGGTAGGTAAAACCTATAGGATGTTGCAGGAAGCCCATGCTTTGTTGAAAAACGGGATTGATATACAAATTGGTTATATCGAAACGCATAACCGTGCAGAAACACATGAACTGTTAGCCGGCATTCCAGTAATCCCACGGCGGCGGTTGTTTTACAAAGGTAAGGAGCTGGAAGAGATGGATGTGAATGCTATTATGAACATCCATCCTGAAGTCGTTATCGTCGACGAATTGGCCCATACCAATGTAGAAGGCAGCAAGAACGGCAAAAGGTGGCAGGATGTGGTTGATATCCTTGAGGCTGGTATCAGTGTAATCTCGGCAGTGAATATCCAGCACCTGGAGAGTATGAACGAGGAGATTGAGAAGATTACAGGTGTAGCCATAACCGAAAGGATTCCGGATAGGATATTAGAGCTGGCAGATGAGATTGTTAATATAGATTTGACGGCTGATGACCTGATCGACCGTTTAAAAAGCGGAAAAATTTATGATAAAAGTAAAATCGAGCGTGCTTTAAATAACTTTTTTCAATCAGAAAGGATTTTACAGCTTCGTGAGCTCGCCTTAAAGGAAGTCGCGCACCATTTAGAAAGAAAGATTAGTTTAGAAATACCTAAACAGATTAAGTTGCGCCCGGAGCGTTTCATGGCCTGTATCTCAACTAATAATGTCACAGCTAAAGTGATTATCCGTAAAACAGCGCGGTTGGCTTCTTACTACCAGTCGCCCTGGATAGTTTTATACGTACAGCGAAGCCATGAAAGTGGGGATCGGATAAAGCTAGATTTACAGCGGCATTTGATTAATAATTTTAAGCTGGCAACAGAGCTGGGAGCAGAGGTGATCAAAGTTAAAAGTAACCATATCACACAAACGATATTAAAAATTGCAGAGGAAAAAGAGGTGACAACCATATGTATTGGAAAGCCACATTTAAATTTATTACAAATTATCATGAGAACTGCGATTTTTAATCAACTTTTGCGAAGGATTTCTGCTACAGATATAGATTTAGTGATTTTGAGTTAAATAGAATAAAGATAGAAGACTATGAAAATAAAAAACAAACTTCGCCTCGGATTCGGATTCCTATTCGTGGTGATACTTTTTTTTGGGTGTATTTCTTTGTACTACATGAATGAAATCTCCATCAGGTCGAAGGTTATTTTGAAAGATAATTATGAAACGCTGAGCTATACGAGTAAAATGCGTTCCATACTGGATGAGAACAAATTACCGCTGTCGGAATCTGCCATATCGCAGTTTGATCAGCAACTCAATCTGGAACGTAAAAATGTTACTGAAGCAGGTGAAGGGACAGCGGTAGCAGCTTTAAATGCAGCATATTCTGGTGTTATTGATCCTGGAAATTCTTTATCAACTAAACAGGAAGCCTTGAGTAAAGTAAGGTCGAACTTGAAATTAATCGACGACCTGAACATGAATGCTATTGTAAAGAAAAATGCAGTCGCACAGTCTTCCATAGAGAAGGCTGCCATGTATGTGATCTTTGCTGCTTCGGTTTGTTTCCTGATCTTGTTCTCTTTTATCGTCAATTTTCCGGGTTTTGTAGCCAATCCTTTAAGAGAGTTTGCTGATGCCATACGCGAAATCAGCAGGAAGAATTATAAACAACGGCTGGAGTTTAAAGGTTCAGATGAGTTTTCGGAACTCGCTGGTTCATTTAATGTTATGGCTGCTGAATTAAATAGATGGGAGAATAGCAATCTGGCTAAAATTCAATCTGAGAAGCTAAGGATTGAAACCATTATTGAGCAAATGCAAGATGCTATTATCGGATTGAATGAGCAACAGGAAGTGTTGTTCCTTAATCAAGTAGCTAGTCAGTTGTTAAACCTTGATCAGGCAGCAGTTGTTGGGATGAACGCAATGGAACTTAGGAAAAAGAACGATCTGTTGAACCGTATTCTAGAGGAGACTGGTACTGATAAACCTATGAAGATTTATGCAGATCATAAGGAATCTTATTTTCAGCTGGAAAGAAGAGAAATTATGGTGCCTAATTACGACGATGGGGGCGATTATGCAATACTTAAAATGGATAAAGCAGCCGGACAGGTGTATATTTTAAAAAACATTACCCAGTTCAAAGAGCTGGATGAGGCTAAAACCAATTTCATAGCGACAGTGTCTCATGAGTTAAAAACGCCGATATCATCCATCAAAATGAGTTTAAAGTTAATGGATGATGAACGTGTTGGTTCAATGAACCCGGAGCAAAAGGAACTGGTACAACACATTAAAGAGGACTGTGGACGTTTGCTGAAAATAACCTCGGAACTTTTAGACCTGGCACAAGTTGAAACCGGTAAACTCCAACTGAATTTTGTGAAATCAGACCCTCGCAAGATTGCCATTTATGCCATGGATGCTGTGCGCTTTCAGGCTGAGCAGAAAGCTATTGAATTGGAATTGATATCCAGGAATAATCTCCCGCAGATCAATGTTGATATCGAGAAAACAGCCTGGGTGCTGGTTAATTTCTTATCTAATGCACTGAGGTATAGTGCGGAGAAATCAAAAGTGGTTGTGCAGGTGATACAGAATGGGGATGCCATCGAGTTTTCCGTCCGCGATTTTGGCAAAGGAATTGAGGAAAAATATCAGAAACGCTTGTTTGAGAAGTACTTTCAGGTACCAACTGACGGAAACAATAAGTCGGGATCAGGACTGGGGTTAGCGATATCCAAAGACTTTATTGAAGCGGAAAGTGGCAATATATGGGTTGAAAGTGCAATTGGAGAAGGTAGTAAATTCTGTTTTTCATTACCTGTTGAGGATTAGTGATAAGGATATATGTCGACTATTAACCTCAGGTTAATAAATGTAGTATAGGTTTAAAACGACTCGTGATTTCCCTATATTTTGGTTTTTTCCAACAGGGGACCGACAGGGATCGAACAGGGACCCAACAGGGGGTTAACAGGGACAAATCCCTGTAGAATTCCTGTTTAACCCTTGTTAGATTCTTTTTACTTTCTATTAAGATATCATTTGGATCCGGAAGCACTTCAAATGTAGTAAATAGTGTATACCAAAAGAAAGTTTTTTACAGTACCTTTACGCCGATATAAGTTCTTTACTTTCTTCATCAACCGATAACGGTTTTACTTAATTGTAGATTAATAGGGAATCGTGTGTAAATCACGAACTGTCGCGCAACTGTAAGTAACAAGCAAAGTTTTTACCAATAATGTCCACTGTTTCAATAAGGAATGGGAAGGATGGTGAAAATGTTACAAGTCAGGAGACCTGCCTTTATCGAATTGACAATGCTTTCGCGATATGAAGCACGAGTTAGGTTTGATGCATTTTTAAATACACACATTCAATAGAATGCCTGTGTCTGTGCATTTCTATTTTTCTTATTTTTTTATCTCCGGTAG
Source organism: Pedobacter nyackensis (assembly GCF_900176505.1). Taxonomy (GTDB): domain Bacteria; phylum Bacteroidota; class Bacteroidia; order Sphingobacteriales; family Sphingobacteriaceae; genus Pedobacter; species Pedobacter nyackensis. The sequence continues at coordinate 31,016 of NZ_FWYB01000015.1, forward strand.
CATTGCGAAGTTCAGCAAAAGAGCTTTTAACTGATTTTTTCATCAATTAAAAAGCAAGAAAATGCTAACAAACAATCTGGGCTACCCGCGTATTGGTAGTAAAAGAGAACTCAAAAAAGCCTGCGAGCAGTATTGGTCGGGCAATTCTAGTATCCAAAGTCTGGTTCAAACCGGTAAGGATATTCGTAAACAGAACTGGGAGCTGCAAAAAGCGGCCGGGATAGACTTGATCCCCTCTAACGATTTTTCTTTTTATGATCAGGTATTAGATCTTTCACTTACTGTAGGGGCTATTCCAAGGCGCTACCATGAGGTTATTTTAAACAAAAGGAACAACGAACTCGACCTTTATTTTGCCATGGCAAGAGGTTATCAGAAAGACGGACTCGATATAACAGCCATGGAGATGACTAAATGGTTTGATACCAATTACCATTATATTGTTCCGGAGTTTTTGAAGGATCAACAATTTAAACTGTTCTCAACCAAAATTATAGATGAGTATAGTGAAAGTGTAAGATTAGGTATTAAAACCAAACCGGTAATTATTGGGCCTGTTTCTTATTTGTTGCTGGGTAAGGAAAAGGAAAGTGATTTTGACAGGATTGACCTGATTAAAAACCTATTGCCGGTATACGTCGATCTGCTTAAAAAATTGGAAGAACAACATGTGGAGTGGGTTCAGCTTGATGAGCCTTTTCTATCTCTGGATCTTACTGAAAAAGATAGAGTCGCTTATAAATATGTTTATACCGAGCTTAAAAAGCAATTTCCTAAGCTTAAAATACTACTTGCTACTTATTTTGGGGCGTTGCAGGACAATGCCGCTTTGGTAGCATCATTACCGGTTTATGCTTTACATATTGATCTGGTGCGTAGTCCTGAGCAATTGGAAAGGGTTTTAGAACTGATTCTAGTTAACATGTATCTATCTGTAGGAGTGGTAGATGGAAGGGATGTCTGGAAGAATGATTTTCAAAAATCCCTTAACTTAATTGAGCTTGCACTTGAAAGTGTAGGCCATGATAGGTTGATCATCAGTCCATCTTGCTCACTAATTCATTCACCATGTGATCTGGATCTTGAAACGAATGAAGAGACCTTGCCTCTTGAAATTAAGGATTGGATGGCATTTGCCAAACAAAAGATTGACGAGGTCGTTGTATTGAAGCAATTAGCCAATGACAAAGACCTTGCTGATCCCAGACTGGTAGCTAATTTTGATTCGAATGAAAATCGCAGCGCTTCAACTTTGATTCATAACCCTGTTGTAAAACAGCGTGTAGCAGCGATCACTGAAACAGATGATCAGAGACATAGCCGCTTTTCTGTCCGCCAGGAATTACAACGCAAATCGCTAAATCTGCCGTTATTCCCAACTACAACTATTGGTTCATTTCCGCAAACGCCAGAGGTGCGAAGTTGGAGAGCAAAGTACAAAAAGGGTGATTTAAGTCTGGCGGAATATGATGCTTTGTTAGAAGCAGAGACAACAGAAACCATCCGCTTTCAGGAAGATGCGGGCATTGATGTGCTTGTGCATGGTGAATTTGAGCGGAATGACATGGTGGAATATTTTGGGGAGCAGCTGGCTGGTTTTGCCTTTACCAAAAATGGTTGGGTGCAAAGTTATGGCAGTCGCTGTGTAAAACCGCCTGTCATTTATGGTGATGTATATCGCCCAGCGCCTATGACGGTAAGGTGGGCTGCTTATGCGCAATCCTTAACAGATAAATGGGTAAAAGGCATGCTTACCGGTCCGGTAACTATTTTACAATGGTCTTTTGTAAGGAATGACCAGCCGCGATCGGAAACCTGTACACAAATCGCATTGGCTATCCGGGATGAAGTGAATGATCTGGAAAGCGTTGGCATTAAGATTATTCAGATTGATGAACCTGCGATAAGAGAAGGATTGCCATTGCGTAAGGCCGATTGGCAAAACTATTTGGAATGGGCAGTTCGTGCTTTTAGAATTTCTGCAAGTGGCGTAAAAGATGACACCCAAATTCATACGCACATGTGTTATTCTGAATTCAACGATATCATTCAGAACATTGCTGATATGGATGCTGATGTGATCACGATTGAATGTTCGCGTTCGCAGATGGAGTTGTTGGATGTTTTTGCCGATTTCAAGTATCCAAATGAGATTGGGCCCGGGGTTTATGATATTCATTCGCCTCGTGTACCTCGAAAAGAAGAAATGGTTACACTGCTGGAAAAGGCTAGAAAAGTTATTCCTGCAAGTCAGCTTTGGGTAAATCCAGACTGTGGTTTAAAGACCCGACATTGGGAAGAAACAAAAAAAGCTTTAACAGAAATGGTCGCAGCTGCAAAAGTACTGCGGGAATCTGTGGAAGAAGCTGTAACTTTGTAAAAAAAAGAAGGGCAGGTACCATGCCTGCCTTCTCTACAGAATTACGTACGCACAAATGAGAATAAGGAAAAATGCGGTGATTACCGCGGTTGGAGGTTATGTTCCAGATACAGTTTTGAGTAATGAAGACCTCGAAAAAATGGTGGATACCAATGACGAATGGATAGTTGCCAGAACAGGTATCAAGGAGCGGAGGATTGTAAACGACCCGGAAATTGCGACTTCAGATATGGCAACTTACGCGCTAAAGCGGTTAATGGAGGACGGTGATGTTAATCCGGACGAAATTGATTGTGTGATCGTTTCTACTTCAACACCTGATTACGTAATGGTAAGTACAGGTAGTATGGTCTGTGAAAAAGCAGGCTTGAAAAATGCCTGGGGAATTGATACAAACGCTGCCTGCAGCGGTTTTTTATATGCTTTGACGCTCGGAGCAAGTATGATCGAAAGCGGTCGCTGTAAAAAGGTAGTTGTTATTGGTGCTGATAAAAACAGTGCTATTGTAAACTATACAGATAGAAATACATGTATTCTTTTTGGCGATGGCGCCGGAGCAGTTTTATTGGAGCAAACAGAAGAGCCTGTAGGCTTAATGGACAGCTTTTTTAGAACAGATGGTACTGGTAAGGAAAACCTGATTGTTACTGCAGGTGGATCTAAATATCCTGCATCTCAGACTACACTTGATGAAAAATTACATTATGTTCGTCAGGATGGTAGGGTTGTATTTAAAGCCGCTATTCAAGGTATGACAGATACTTGTAATGAAGTGTTGAAGTCGAATGATTTGGTAAGTTCACAAATCAATTACCTGATTCCACATCAGGCAAATTTAAGAATCATCCAGTCTGTAGGTGACTATCTGGGGTTATCTCCGGATCAGGTAAAGGTGAATATCGACCGTTATGGCAATACCACTGCAGCAACCATTCCTTTGTGCATATGGGACTTTAAAGATGATTTTAAATACGGCGATAAAATAATATTAACTGCTTTTGGTGCAGGCTTCTCATGGGGTGCCACGTACTTGAAGTGGGGTAATCTTCGCCAGTCTAAAAAGGATTAAATGACATTAGAAGAAAAAATTGAAGCTTCGGAAACGCGCATTTTTAAAGCAGTTTTTCCGAATACAACAAACCATTATGATACCTTGTTTGGTGGAACAGCCATGCATATGATGGACGAGGTGGCTTTTATTACGGCTACGCGTTTTAGCAGGCAGATTATGGTTACAGTAAGTAGTGACCGCATCAACTTTAATAAACCCATTCCGGCAGGTACTATTGTAGAACTGGTTGGAAGGGTAAGTCATATTGGAAACACCAGCCTAAAAGTAAAGGTTGAGATCTATATTGAACAGATGTACGCGGAAACAAGAGAAAAGGCCGTAACCGGAGAGTTTTCTTTTGTGGCTATTGATGAAAATAAGAAACCAACTTCTATACTTAAATAGAAGATTTGATCATTTTTTTGAAAAGCAGGCTTTTAGTCTGCTTTTCTTATTTTTATTGCAAATACTTTAGCATTTCTCTCGTTTTCATCGCGTATGATACTTACATTTGCGACGAAATGTTATTGAAACCAGTTTCCATATTGCTTCTGTTAAGTCTGCTGACAACAAACTTTGCGAACCTGTTTGTTTTTGCAGGTTTTGAGCTTAATCAGAAGTATATAGCTGCGGAACTTTGTGAGAACAAGAACAAACCTGAACTGCATTGTAATGGTAAATGTTTCCTGATGAAAAAGCTAAAGCAGGCGCAGGATAAGGAACAAAAGCAGGAACGTCAGGCTCAAAAAACACAGGTTCAGGATGCTTTGGTGGTAACACCACTGGTTTTTAAAAGGTATGCATTAGCGGAAACAAAACTTCATATCCCAGCTTCTACAGGGATGCCGCAAAACATTAAGAATTCTATATTTCATCCCCCACAAACAACAGATACTCTTTCTTAAGTTTAAACCCAATTTTACGTACGCTGACAAGGAAATTTATGCCCTCTGTTAGTTTTGTTAACCAAGAAATTTACATCCTATGTAGGTTTAAATACCTTCTTTGGAGTTGTTAACCAAGAAATTTACCTTCTCTGAAGAGAACGGTTAATTTCTTCCTTTATCATTAATTAATGAGCCCATACAGATATTTTATTTTATCTATTGGTTTGGTATTCTGTTTTTTACAGAGCCAGGCCGAGACACAGCCTATCAAAGGCCATATTTACGATTCTCAAACACGTCAGCCATTAGCGGATGTTGTTATTTTAAACAGATTGAAACAGCAACTAACCATATCCGATGGTAAGGGGTATTTCGAGCTAAATCCTAGTCAGCAGCAGGATACGATCATAGCTATGTTGCCAGGTTATAAAACACAGTATATAAAATTAAACCCCAATGAAAACGACCTCAATGTGCAACTCGACGTAGATGGACTAAGCTTAAACGAGGTAAGGGTTGCGGGGTACAATAGCCATAAGACCAGTAAGGAGACCGCTGGTTCAGTCGCATTGGTTACTTCCAAAGACATCAACCGGGGGAGTGCAGTTTCATTTCAATCGGCATTTAATGCAATTCCGGGTGTTCGTATGGATCAAAGTACGCTATCCGAAGCCCGTATTTCCATTCGTGGAAATGGTGTCAGAGCCTCCTATGGCATTAGAAACATCAAAATTTATGTCAACGAAATACCCGTTACTGAGGCGGATGGAACGACGCGGATTGAAGCATTGGATGTGAATAGCATTGGACGTGCAGAGGTGATTAAAGGTCCGGCCTCCAGCATTTATGGCGCAGGTACAGGAGGAGTAATCAACTTTCAACTGCAACGTTCTCCATATCAGGAACAGAGTTTGGAGGCTTCAGGATTAATAGGAGCCAATGGTTTACACCGTTTGGCAACGACCTACCGCAGTGGTGGAGATAAAGTGAACAGTTATGTATCTTATGGATGGCAGGAATATGATGGTTATCGGGAGCATAGCAATGACATGCGGAGGTTCCTGACCGGTAATTTTCAGCTTTTCCCGAGTGATAAAAGGATTATTACGCTGTTGTTAAACAGGACAACGCAGCATTCGCAAATTCCGGGTTCGCTTACAGAGGATCAGTTGGCTGCCAATCCGCTACAGGCAAACCCTTCCAATCTGGATAAAGCAGCGGCAAGGTACCAAACCTGGACAAGGATCGGATTGGGACAACAGTATCGTTTTAACGATCAGTTTTCAAACACCACCAGCATATTTACTTATTTCTATGATCTAGATCACCCACTTCCATATGCTTACCTGCGTAACTTTTATCAAAGCTACGGCGGAAGAACACGATTCACTTACGATCCGGGTTTTAGTAGTTTCCCTACCCGTTTTACCATTGGTGCAGAATTTAATGAGGGCCTGACCAAAGGCACACAGTACGTAAATAATAAGGGGGTAGAGGGAGCAATCAGTGGGAATACCGATTATCAGAATACGCAATATTCACTTTTTTATCAATCCGAGACGGCTTTAAGCACAAAGACCACGTTGACGCTTGGGATAAGCTATAATAGTCTGCACTATGATGTGCATGATTATTTGAAGCCAAACCAGAGTGGTATTAAAAAATTTAATCCACAAGCTACGCCACGTATAGCGCTAAGCCATACTTTTGGTCAGGCCTTAAGTCTGCATGCCAGTGTAAGTTCAGGGTTTTCTCCTCCTTCAGGCTCAGAGATTAAAAATGTGGATGGCTCCATTAATCCAAACCTGCAAGCTGAGAAGGGGGTGAACTATGAACTAAATGCCAAAGGAAATTTGCTGAAATCTCGCCTTGAATATGATCTGGCTGTATTTAAATTAGATATGAAAGGTGAATTGATTGGACAGTCTATACAACAGGGAATTACAATTTACAACAATGCGGGAAAAACAAGCCATAATGGTGCTGAGTTAGCGATGTCTTATCAGATCCTAAAGGCTGATGACCAGCATGAAGTGGTAAGTCTGCGCCCATTTGTTTCGGTGACATATTCCGATTTCAAGTTTAAAGATTACAAAACGCTTAATGCGCAAAATCAGGTAACTGCAAGTTTTGATGGGAACCGGTTAACAGGTATTGCTCCATGTGTATATAACTTAGGTCTTGATCTGGAAACTAAAACAGGCTTATATTTTTATGGCAGTTACTTTTACAGCGACCGTTTACCGCTAAATGATGCAAATTCGGTTTACAATCCAGCTTATCAGGAAGCAAATGCAAAAGTTGGATATAAGAAACAGTTCATTAAATGTTTGGAAGTGAATCTGTACGCAGGTTTAGATAATATCCTGAATAAAAGATATAGTTCTATAGTTTCTTTAAATGCAGTAGGATTTGGCGGCGCGAAGCCTGCTTATTTTAATCCATCACCAAAAAGAAATGGTTATGGCGGTTTAAATGTTAAATACTTATTTTAATTAAGATGAAGAAGATCAGTTTTCCTCTACTTGTTGTTACGCTATTACTGGCTGCCTGCAATGGTAAACCTGGTGTAAATGAATCTAAAGCATTAAATACTTCAGGGTTAGAAGCTGTTGGACCTTATTTTACCTCGGATCATAAAGGTAATGCGGTGTTGTGCTGGACTGAACAGGATGTTCAGGATTCTTTGTACCGATTGAAGTATGCTGTGTATGATCAGCAGAAAGATCAGTTTGGTAGAAGTGTTACTGTTCCAGGTTCAGCCGGTTGCAGTGTTTCTGCGGAAAGTATGGCTAAGATTGTGTTTAAATCAGATGGGACCGTTATGGCTGTCTTTGCAAAACGTTTCCCTAACGAAAAGAGTCCATATGCCGGAGCAATTTATTATAGCATGTCGGCAGATGGTAAAAACTGGTCAGACCCAGACTTTTTACATTCGGATACCAGTCATGCCTATGGACGAAGTTTCTTTGATCTGACCAGGTTAAAAGATGGTGAACTTGCTGCAGTATGGTTAGATGGTCGCTTTGGTAAGTCGATTAAAGGTTCTGCCTTGTTTTTTAACCGGACCGAAAAGGGAAAGGGTTTTGCGGCAGAAACCTGTTTGGATAAGGGCACTTGCGAGTGTTGCAGGACAGATTTCATGACAGATGAGCAGGGAAATCTGCACATGGCTTATAGAAGCATTATGTTCCCGACGGCACTTTCAGATAAACAGGTAAGGGACATGGTTTATAAGAAGTCGACAGATAATGGCCAGACGTTTAGTGAAGCAAAAACGATTAGTAACGACAACTGGGAAATTAATGGTTGCCCACATTCAGGACCTTCGCTGGCCGTTACTGATCATACACTTCATGCGGTATGGTTTACAGCAGGGGGAAGTTCGGGATTGTACGAAACATCGGCCACAGAATCCGGTTTTCGTCCCCGTCAGTTGATTACTGCATCAGGTAAGCATCCTCAGTTGGTTGCCTTAGCTAATGGGAAAATAGCTATGGTCTGCGAAGAGTCAGCAGACCATGGACATGATCATATGAATATGGATCATTCGAAAGCGGGCATGACAATGAGCCATAGTGCTCCGGCAGGTATGAGCAAAATAGTTTTGAGGATTTCAGGAAATGGAGAGCCAGAAAACAAAATAGAATTGACTAAAGGTTTAGAAGCTGATAACCATGCTGTTTTAACGCCTGTTAATGGAGGATTGCTGGTTGCCTGGGTTAGAGAAGGAGAAAAAGGGGCTAGCATACATTACACTTATTTAAAGCAGTAAAGACTGTTAAATTTTATAATTAATAATAACTAAGCTTGGCAAGCTTTATAACCATAAAAAAACAAATATATAATGATGAAGAAATCAATTGGAATACTGCTGATCAGTGTGGCAGCAATAGCTTGTACACAAAAAGGTGATTATAAGCGCGTAAGGGATGAAGTGATGAAGTTTCACGATGTGGTGATGGCCGATCATGGCAAGATCATAAACAATCAGATGGCCTTAGATACTTTAGTTAAGGATTTAAAAGGTCTTAAGTTGAAGTATCCTAAAGTAGATACGCTTAAGGAGAAAGCAGAAATTACTGCTTTGCTGAACAAATTAACTACAGCAGAAGATAGTATGAATGATTGGATGCATAAGTTTGAACCGGATGTAACCGGTAAATCAAATGATGAAGCTATACAATATTTCGAAGCTGAAAAATCTAAAATAGCGACAATCGACAGTCTTTATAAAGTTGAGATTAAAGTATCTGGTGAATATTTAAGCAAATTCAAGAAATAAATGAATAGATCGGGAATGTATTTAGCGCTATTGACCTTGTTTCTTTTTAGCTGCAAGGATAAGCAAAAGCGTTTGCCGTTTTTGCAATTGGAAACAACGGAAAAGGTAGTAGATGGTAAAACGGTGATTGATTCTTCATTCAGGACCATACCGGCTTTTAAATTGTTAAATCAGGACAGTACGGAAGTTACTGAAAAGGATTTCGACGGTACCATTTACGTAGCTGATTTTTTCTTTACGTCATGTCCAACTATTTGCCCGGTGATGCATCGAAATCTTTTAAAGGTATATCAGAAATATAAAGGCAATCCGGAAGTTAAGCTGGCTTCGCATACCATTGATGTAAAATACGATGTTCCTTCAAGAATGAAAACTTATGCTACAAAATTGGGCATTGAGGGTACGCAATGGGAGTATTTATGGGGATCAAGGGACGAAATCTATGCGCTTGCTGAGCGTAATTATCTGGTTTCTGCTCAGGAAGATAAGGCTGCACCTGGTGGATTTATCCATCAGGGGTATTTGGTCCTGGTAGATAAAGAAAAACGTATCAGAGGGGCTTACGATGGTACGCAAGACAAGGACCTCGAGCAATTGTTAGCAGATATGGATGTATTATTGAAAGAATACAAACGCTAATTCATTCATATCGATTTCATCGGTAGTACAGGCCAATCTTAAAAATGGCAGTTTGTTTTTGGATGGATATCCAAGGCAAAGCGCTGAAATTTAGGTTGGCCTTTTTATATCTCCTAAAATTTATTTATCATTGAGCAATTTCAAAGTATTTTCTACTGGAAATAAAGCGGATGATAGATTATAGCAGATATACAGATCAGCAATTGATTGCGCTTTTAAAAGGTGGCGACCATGTTGCCTATACCGAATTTTATGACCGGTATTTTCAGTTGTTATTTGTGTATACCTATAAAAAACTAAGAGATGAGGCGGAGGCAAAGGATGTAGTTCAGGATTTTTTCACTGTATTGTGGATGAAACGCGAATTGCTTAATTTCAGCTCTTCTATTCCCGCATATTGTTTTACAGCTATTAACAACAGGATTATTGATCTTTTTCTACACAGAAAGGTGGCAGATAAATACATTGGCTGTATTCCTATTGATCAAGAAGAAGCTAAAACGGATCATCTGGTGCGGGAAAAACAACTAATGGCTTATATTGAAAAGGAAATACATGCTTTACCTTCCAAAATGCGTCAAATATTTGAGATGAGCAGAAAATCCAACTATACCTATAAGGAAATAGCGAATGAATTGTCTATTTCGGAAAAAACCGTTCATCGTCAGATGTCCAATGCTTTAATGCGATTGAGGACTAAGTTGGGCTCATTCATTTTCCTTGCTTTTCTGATGAAGTTTTAATTTTTTAAAAAAAAAGAAAAATTTTTCTGCACGTATAGGGGGGACTTCCTCGTCATACCATTGATTACGGGAATTATCCGCTTTAGGTATGACAGAACAAGAGAGAGAATTACTTAGAAAATATAATGCAGGTCAGTGTACTGAAGCTGAAAGTGCTGCTGTAGAAAAATGGCTGTTTGAACTCAATAATGAGCCAGTTGATTTATCAGCGGAAAAACTAGCCATGATAAAGGCAGAGATTCGTAACCAGTTGCCTGAAGAAATAGTTATAACCAAGACAAGATTGGCGTATTGGCCGCGCATTGCAGCAGCAGTTGCGCTAATTGCTTTTGGCACAGGTCTGTTTTATTTAATGGCCATCCGTCAGGCCGAAAGAAGCAACGACCTGGCTCAATCAGTTTATGCTAATGATGTTGCTCCCGGTAGAAATTCGGCGACACTTACGCTGGCAAACGGAAAAAAGATTGTTTTATCTGAAGCGCAAAATGGAGAATTGGCAAAAGAATCGGGCGTGGTAGTTTCTAAAACTGCAGACGGGCAAATTATTTATAATGTCATTCCTCACGCATCGTCAGGCCTGACTTACAATACACTTTCAACGGCAAAAGGAGAGACTTTTCAGGTACGATTACCAGATGGAAGTTTGGTTGTTTTAAATGCCGCTTCAAGCTTAACTTATGCTACGACGCTAAATACATTGCCAGAACGTAGAGTTAAACTTGCTGGAGAGGCTTATTTTGAGGTAACTAAGGCCATGGTTAAGGAACAAGATGATCGTCTTAAAGTAAAAAGAAAACCTTTTATTGTAGTAACGGATAAACAGGAAGTTGAGGTGTTGGGCACTCACTTTAACATCAATAGTTATTTGGATGAGCCTGGGATAAAAACAACATTATTGGAAGGATCAGTGAGGGTGTCGAACGGATCAATAGAAAAACTACTAAAACCCGGGCAACAAGCGCTGGCTAAGCAGGATGGGTTTTTAATCAGGGAAGTCAACATTCAACAGGCTGTTGCCTGGAAGAATGGAACTTTTGATTTTGATAATGAAGACATTCAGGGCGTGATGCGTAAAATTTCGAGATGGTATAATGTTGAAGTTACGTTTGAAGGAGAGGTTTCTAAGGAAAGATTTAATGGTGCGCTCTCGCGCAAAAAGAACATCAGTCAGATGTTGAAAATGTTGGAATCAACCGGAGTCGTTCATTTTAAAATAGAAGGAAGGAGGGTTATCGTTATCAACAACTGAGCTAACCGATAATCTTATAAAGCCAGGAAACCGACGGTCATCGGAATCCTGACTAAAGTGTGGATTGTCAATACATTAAAAACATATCAACTAACTGCGATTACCTGGCCCATCTTGCAAATGAAAAGGTAAAATCGCCTAACCAAACTTATCAAATGTACAATTTTTACTTAAAGAAAATGGTGCAGCCGCCAGACTGTATCGCAAGAATTCTGTTGATTATGAGGTTTACCCTACTAATTCTAATCACGGCTATTTTACAGGTTAGCGCAAGTTCATTTGCGCAGAAAATAACACTGTCTGAAAAAAACGCGCCCCTGAGAAAGGTATTTGATCAAATAAGAACGCAAAGTGGTTACGACTTTTTGTTTACCAGCACCATACTTAAAGATGCTAAACGAGTAAGTATCGATATTAAAGATGCGGAGATTGATGTTGTTTTGCGCAAAATATTTGAAGGACAACCACTGAAGTATACCATCGATGAGAAAACAGTTTTAATCAAAGCCAAAGAGAAAAACTTCCTGGATAACCTGATAGCTGAATTACAGGCTATTGATGTTAAAGGCAGAGTTTTGACGGAAACCGGAAATAACCTTGTTGGCGCTTCTATTGCCATTAAAGGAACAACTAGAGCAGTCAGAACTAATAGTAATGGAGAGTTTACCATTGGCAATGTAGATGAAAATGCAATCCTGGTGATTTCTTATATGGGGTATGAAACCAGGGAAGTTAAGGCTGAGAAAGTGATCAATGTTGTTTTAAAAATAGACATGACCGCTTTAAGTGAAGTCGTGGTGGTAGGATACGGCACACAAAAGAAATCAAACTTGTCCGGCGCGGTATCTTCTATAAAAGGTGAAGAATTGTTGAAAGGTCCCTCAACAAATGTATCAAGTTTATTGGATGGCCGACTACCCGGAATATCCTCAGTTCAGGAATCTGGGGAACCTGGAGTTGATCAGGCTTCGCTTCGAATACGAGGCTCAAATTATGCAGTAACTTATATTGTAGATGGGATGCCGCGTTCCATTAATGATTTAGACCCGAATGATATAGAAAGTATATCGGTTTTGAAAGATGGTGCTGCAGCTTCAGTATATGGATTGAAGGCTGCTGGAGGGGTAATTATTGTAACCACCAAGAAAGGGCTTTCAGGTAAACCAACCCTAAACTACAACGGATCAATGGGCGTTTCTTTAAATGCCAATTTTCCTAAATTTATGAATGGTCCTCAGTTTGCCAATTATTACAACATGGCTGATATGATGGATAAACTGGCCAATGGAACGATTAGGAATAGAAATGAGTATACGCCGATTTTTTTAAAGGCTGATGTAGATGCCATGTTAAACGGAGATCCTACCGATGGTTGGGACAATGTAAATTATATAGATGAAGTTTTTGGTACAGGACGTACCGCCAAGCACAATCTTTCTGTTCAGGGCGGAAAAGACAATACCAATTATTTTGTATCGGTTGGGTATTTGGGCAATAAAGGAAATATCAAAAATTTTGAATATGATCGCTATAACCTACGGAGTAATATATCCACTAAAGTAGCGCAACATGTTAATTTAGATTTAGGTGTAGCAGGGAATGTGGGATACAGACAAACTCCTGGATTTCTTTCCGGTGGTACCGATAGCAGCCCTGATTTAGGTGAACAAGGATGGTTTTCAATTGCAAAACAAACAATCGGTATGCATCCTTATCTACCGATAAAATACAATGGTCTTTATACCGGTGTTACACCCCGAAATAATTCTGGGGCACCAAATAGCCCACTTGCCGCTATTAATGAATCGGGATATAAAAAAACAAATGCTGTAGATCTACAGACCAATCTTTCCTTGCAGTACAATACACCATGGGTAAAAGGGTTAAGCTTTAAAGCTACCGGATCTTACGATTACAGTACTTCTCATAATAAGAATCTGGATACGTACTATTCGGTAAATTCAGTAAGGCTAACAGATGCAACCAGTAAGTTGGGATTTAATAAAATGCTCGATCCAAGAGGTAGATCTTTTAATGCATTAGGGGAAGGCCAATATCAAAGTACACAATTAGTAGGACAGGGTAGTGTGGCTTATAAAAATAAATTTAGCGAGCACAATTTTGATGTTTTGGCCCTGGTAGAAATTCGCGACAATAAGTCTAACTCATTATCTGCATATGCTAAAGATGTGGCTTTCCCGGAACTGCCAGAGCTAGGCCTGAATACACCGGCCGATAGTCCTATTGGTGGATGGAGTTCCGGATCGAGAAGTTTAGGGTATGTATTCCGATTAAAATATGATTATAATGAAAAATATCTCGCGGAATTCACCGGGCGGTATGACGGCTCTTATAAGTTCGCAGGAAATATTGATGGTAAACGTTGGGGATTTTTTCCTTCTGCATCCTTAGCCTGGAGAGTTTCTAAGGAAGATTTTATGAGTAAGCAAACTACCATTGATGATTTAAAGATCAGGGCTTCCGTGGGTTTGTTGGGGAATGATGGCGTGCCTGATTTTTCATTCTTAAGTACTTACGCTTTCGGTAGCAAATTGCCTATGAATGGTGCTTTGCAAAATTCATTATATACAAGTGTAATAGCCAATCCGAATCTTTCCTGGGAAAAAACGCTTTCTTACAATGTGGGAGCTGACTTAAGCATGTGGAAGGGCTTGCTAGGAATTGAGTTTGACGCATTTTACACTTATACGTATGATATCTTGACGGGGATGTCGGCCGGTTATCCACCTTCAATGGGCGGATATTATTTCTCCTACGAAAACTTTAGTGCAACAGATGCAAAAGGTTTTGAATTGATGCTGAAACACAATAACAGTTTCAATTTAGCTGGTAAAGCATTTAAGTATCGAATTTCTCCTAATGTTACTTTTGCCAGAAACAGATGGATCAAATATCCTGACAGTGAGAATGCTCCGGAAATTCAAAAGGTAACCGGAAGAAGGACTGGAATTGTTTCGGGTTGGGTTGCTGATGGACTTTTCCGTTCGGAAGAAGAAATAGACAATTCGGCCTGGTATGGCAGTCGCCCAAATCTTGGGGATATTAAATATAGAGACCTGAATGGTGACGGTAAAATTGATTACCAGGATAGGGGACTAATTGGCCGACCGAACAGACCTGAATTGACGTATGGATTGAATCTTTCGGCTGAATGGAATGGTTTTGATATTAACGCTCAGTTGACTGGAGGAATGTTGTTTGATGTGTCATTAACAGGTACTTATTATAACTATTATGATGACAATACCATTTGGACACAAACATTTAAAGAGGGCGCAAACTCTCCGTTGTTCCTGATTGAAAATGCCTATAGCATTGATAATCCCAATGGGACCTTTCCAAGAATGACACTGAGTTCTACAACACATGGTGGTGATAATGGTCTGGCGTCAACATTTTGGTTTAGAGACGGAAAGTATATCCGTTTAAAATCGGCTCAAATTGGCTATTCTATACCCAAAAAAGTGATGGAAAAAATGGGACTTGGCACATTTCGTCTTTTTGTGGAAGGATCTAACATTTTTACAATATCAGGATTACCAAAAGGTGTTGACCCGGAATCTCCGGGTGTGAACAACGGATATTATCCACAGCAGAGAATATTTATGGCTGGTGCAACACTCTCTTTTTAAACCTTAAATCTTGATTCAAATGAAAACAAATATTTTAAAAGCCGCCATCATTGGGATGGTCGCTTTAAGTTTTTCCTCCTGTAAAAAGTACCTGGATATGACACCAACCAATGCTGCCTCTGATAAGCTGGTATGGAGTAAGGTTGAATATGCAGAAATAGCGATTAACAGTTTTTATCATGATCTGAATTATTTTGGCAATTTCAGCACCGGGCAGAGTATTGCCGGCATGACAGATGGTTTGACAGATGCATTCAAATACTCATCCATGACCTACAATGCATATATGTATATCCCAAATGAAATAGCTTACGGTGGTAGTGTACTTACGCCTAATTACGCTGCTGTTTATCTGGGTAACTGGTCTAACGTTTACGAGAAGGTGCGTCGTGTAAATGAGGCGCTGGCAAACTTAAAAAAGTATGGGGCTTTTTCTGAAAGCGAAACAAATCGTTTGGAAGCCGAAATCAGGTTTTTCCGTGCTCAGTTATACTTTGATCTGGTAAAACGCTATAAAGAGGTAATCATTTATAATGAGGACCTATCTAAAATTGAAAAAAATAAAGGTTTGAGCACTGAAGCTCAGGGATGGGATTTTGTACAGGCTGATTTGAATTTTGCCGCACAGCACCTGGTTAAAAACAATAATCCAAACGGTCGCGTGAGCAGTGGTGCGGCTTATGCTTTACTATCACGAGCCATGCTGTATGCAGAGCGCTGGGAAGCAGCAAAGCTTGCTGGTGCAAAAGTGATGGAAATGGGCTATGAACTGGCAGGTAATTATGCAGATGCATTTAAAACAGGAAGCTCTGAAGCTATTTTGCAGTACAGTTACAATAAAGCATCTTTTACCCATGATTTTGATGCTACTTATGCACCTGGAGGGGATAGGAAGGGGGCTGGTGCAATGGGCACACCTACCCAAGAGATGGTAGAGTCTTATGAGCTAAAAACAATAGGAGGCTTTCCTGACTGGACCGCGTGGCATAACACTTCAGGAACAACAGCTCAACCGCCGTACGAAGACCTTGAGCCGCGTTTTCAAGCGAGTATATTATATAACGGAGCATCATGGAAGGGGCGCACAATTGAGCCTTTTGTTGATGGAAAAGATGGTTGGGCAAGTTGGAAGGAGGATGCTGTGCCAGCTGGACGTACAGTTACAGGATATTTCCTGAAAAAAATGCTGGATGAGAACATTGATCTGAGTAAAGATGGATCTACACAACCCTGGACCGCCTTCCGCTTAGGAGAGGTGCTGCTTAACTACGCTGAGGCCTGTTATCGTTCAAATAGTTCGCCAGAAGCGAATGCTGCTTTACGTAAAATAAGGGCCAGGGTAGGGTTGCCATACGTGGATAAAAACGGCCCCGCCCTTATGACTGCAATTATGCAGGAACGTAAAGTGGAGCTTGCTTTTGAGGGGTATTATTACTGGGATATGAAGCGTTGGAAACTGGCTGAAAACGCATTTACAGGAACGCGTGTTCATGGCCTTAAGGTCGAAAAAATAGGAAATATGTTTAGATATACCTATGTGGACTGTGATAAACAGGATCGCAATTTCCCTGCTAAGATGTACCGCATTCCATTGCCGACATCGGAAATTACCAACAACACCGCAGTGAAACAATTTCCAGAGTGGAACTAATTGTATTAATAAGGAATATAAATATGAGAAAGCACATATTCAATATAATTATCGCAGTTGTAGTTGTCTTTGCATCCTGTAAAAAAGCAGCGTATGTACAGCCTACAACTGACGGACAAGGTATTACCAGCCTGGTCGCTAAATTTGCTACCGGAGACCTGAAAGAGCTGGAAGCTGTTAAGTTTGATATTTCAGGGGCAGAAACTGATAAAATTGTAATCCCTGTTCCCTGGTTTTACCCGGAGGATAGTGATCATGAAACTACGCCATATATGACGGCAATGAAAATTGAAGCCAGCCTGGCAAACAATTGTAAAATCGAACCTAAGCTTGGTATTCTGGATCTGACAAAAGAGAATTTCTTCACTTTTACAGATCAGCAGGGAAATCAAAAGAGGATCTCAATCAGGGGCGAGCGCACGAAATCTAAAAAGTCAAGCATAACTTTCTTCTCCATAGAATCTGTGGGAGTAACTGGTTTAATTGATCAGGATAAGAAGACTATTTCCTTAATTACAGTGGAAGATTTGTCAGCTGTAGCTGTCGATGTAACCATGTCGGCGCACGCCACTTTAGATCGTTCCTTACAAAGTGTTAATCTGAATTCGCCGACACAGATTACTGTTATCGCACATGATGGCGTGTCTAAAACTACTTATTCCGTTATGAAAACTGCTCCGGCTAAAATCACCTATGGTTTTAGAAGTGGTTCAGAGAATTTAAGTTTTAATCTTAATCTGGGTACTTTGGGCTATACTGATGGTAGCAAACCAAGTTTAGCTGCAGCTGGGAATTTCCTTGTCGTTTCTACGGCAAATGGACAAGCACCTAAATATTATAATAGAAGTACTGGCAAGTATGTCGGTGTAATGAACTTAGGGGCTGCAAAAGGTAATGGCGCTGTTGCCAGCGATGGTACGGGAAATATTATTGTTGGCGATTACACGAATGCAGGCGAGACATTAAGAATTTACAAAACCAGTGCGGTTACGGTTGCTCCTCAGCCTTTCTTAACCTGGATCAACACATCAGGTTTTCCTGTAGGAAGTAAATTCTCTATTCATGGGGATTTGAATGCCAGGGCAATTATCATTGCCACATGCGATGGACTTGCGGGTGCAGGTTCAAATAAGTTTGTAAGATGGGTAATAACTAATGGTATTGCAGGCACTGCCGAAGTGATAACAGCAGGTAATATTCCTTTCTGGGGTGCTGGTGTAAACGGCACTAAAGTAACTTCCAGAAGTACTAATGTTGCAGATGGTGCTTTCTTAGGATTCTATGACGGCGGTGTAAACAATTTATATTATCTGGATGGAAGTAACGCCAAAGCGATGAGCCTGGCTGATCAAACTTCAGGTAATGGTTGGGGCATAAACAACAGTTTAGCTGATGCTAAAGAGTTCAACAATGCTAAATATTTAGCATTCTATTGTCCAAGTCATTTCCCGGGCTGGGGTATTTCATCAGAATTATACATTTATGATGTTTCTGCTATGGCCAGCTTTACTGGGAATGTAGATAAAACCAGTGCCTTAGTATTTTCTGCTAAATATGGCTCTGTAGGTAATGAGGTATCGGCAAGTGGTGATGTTTTAATTGCACCAAGTGCGGACGGCTATAAAATGCAGGTCTTTACGATTGATTTCAATGCGGGCAACTTAGCTTGTTACGAATTTAATTGTGTGGATGTAAAATAAAATTATGGGGCTTTGAGTTTATTTAAAGCCCCTTTCTTTAAAAAGACTTAAAACTAACCGAATATGAATAGGAAGAATTTCTTAATAGCCACAACTGGTTTGGGCTTATTTGGATTCGCGTCATCATGTAAAAAGGAGAATGATACGATAGATTGGCAATGGGATAAAAAACCGGATCAGGCGGCAAAACCAAGATACATCTGGATTGATGCTGCGGCAAATTTTCCGGATTATGCAAATAGTAAAGAAAATATTAAAAGAGACCTTGGAAAACTGGCCGATGCAGGTATTACGGATGTTGTAGTAGATGTACGGCCAAGCATGGGGGATGTGCTGTTCAACTCTACACAGGTTCAACAGGTGAAAAAGCTGGATGTATGGTCGTCCGGTTCATATGGATTCCATGAACGTACCGCGACATGGGATTACTTGCAGGCTTTTATTGATGAAGGTCATGCGGTAGGCCTTAAAATTCATGCAGCCATAAATACCTTTGTTGCCGGCAATAATTACGCATATGGATTGGGGCAACAAGGTATGCTTTTCAGAGAAGGTACTAAGAAAGAATGGGCTACGACCTTAAATCTTCCCGGTGGACTGGTAAACGTAATGGATATTACCAGTTCGCAGGACCCAAACAATAGCTACGGTACTAAATTTATTAACCCGGCGAATGATGAGGTGCAACAGTATATGCTCAATATCATAGGAGACCTGGCGAAGTATAATGTTGATGGTATATTTTTAGATCGTTGCCGATATAATGATTTCGTATGTGATTTTTCCGCTGTTACTAAACAGAAGTTTGAACAATATATTGGCGAAACAGTTACCAATTTTCCGAATGATGTTATTGTACCCGGTACACCATCATATCCGCTGCCTGCTACTATGCCGAAGCACTTTAAAAAATGGATGGAATTTAGGGTAAAAACCATACATGATTTTATGGTAAAAGCCAGAGAACGTGTTAAATCTGCAAATGACAAGATTCAGTTTGGGGTATATGTAGGCGGCTGGTATTCTACTTATTATGATGTTGGCGTAAACTGGGCTAGTCCGAAATATAATACAGCACAGTTCTACCCGGCTTGGGCAAGCCCCGCTTATAAAGATTTTGGCTACGCAGATCATATGGATTTTATCCTGATTGGGGCATATGCGCCCACAGACAGGATTTATGGCTCGGGTGAATGGACAGTTGAAGGGTTCTGCAAAAATGCGAAAACCCTCATGCAGGGAGATACAAAAGTTGCAGGTGGTCCGGATGTCGGCAATGGATCAGGATGGGAGAACGGAGGAATGGATACTGCTGTCGCTCAAACTGTGGACGCAGCAATTAATGCTGGTGATGGCTATTTCATTTTTGATATGGTGCATGTAAAGCGCTACAATTATTTTGCGGCATTAAAAACCGGGATTGATAAGTACCTTGGCACCATTAAAAAGTAATCAGGCATTAGTAATGAATAAAATTTCCTTTTTTTCCATAATAGTTCTGTTGATCTGCTTCTCCTTGCAATTGCAGGCAAAAGTTAAGCTTAGTTCTATTTTTGGAAATCATATGGTTTTGCAACAGAAATCAAGTGTGACATTTAAGGGTACTGCCGGACCCAATAAAAGGGTGCGGGTATCTGCAGGCTGGAGTGTGAGAACTTATGTTTCCACAGCTAATGCTTCCGGGCAATTTGAAATAACCCTCTCTACACCAGCAACTGCTGCAAAACCATATCAGATTAGTTTTAATGATGGTGAAGAACTGCTTCTACAAAATATTCTTATTGGTGAAGTTTGGTTTTGTTCCGGACAATCGAATATGGAAATGCCGGTAAAGGGATTCCGGGGACAGCCGGTTTTTGGTACTTTAAAACATATAGCGGCCGCTAATCCTAAGCGGAAGATCAGACTTTATACCGTTAAAAATGCATGGAGTACCACCGAACTTGAGCATGGGATTGTAGGAGAATGGAAAGAACTTTCTTCTAAGGATGTAGCAGAATTCTCAGCTACGGCTTATTTTTTTGGTGGGATGCTGGAACAATCGTTAGATTTCCCTATCGGTTTGATAAACTGTTCCTGGAGCATGTCTAAAATAGAAGCGTGGATGAGTAAAAGCACCTTGCAGAAATTTGAGGACGTAAAGCTTCCTGATGTACATCAGAAGGAATTTGGATGGGCTGCGGGAACGCCGACATTGATATGGAATGCGATGGTTAACCCATGGAAGGGTTTTTCTATAAGAGGGGTAATCTGGTATCAGGGGGAGGCGAATGCTGCTAATCCTGCCTTATATAAATTATTGTTTACTGAGATGGTAAAACAATGGCGGACATTTTTTAAGGCTCCCGAAATGCCGTTTTATTACGTTCAGCTTGCTCCATGGCAATCAGGTGGCAAAGACTTGTTGGACTGGGCCTATTTCCGGCAAGCTCAACTGGAACTGATGAATGAAATACCACATGTGGGGATGGCCATAACTGCTGATTTAGGTAGTGAAGTATTTATCCATCCTCCACATAAGATTGAGGTTGGTCAGCGCCTGGCCTATTGGGCCCTGGCTAAAACTTACGGTAAAGAAGGCTTCCAGTATTCTGGCCCAGTATTTAAATCGATTCAGCGAAAATCTACGGCAATAGAAGTGATTTTTGACTTTGGTCAGGATGGATTGAATCCCGAAAATGAGAAGGTTACAGGTTTTGAAATAGCTGGAAAGGATGGCGTTTTTTTTAATGCTGATGCCCTGATTATAAATGGTACTGATCGGGTGAAGGTTTGGAGTGATCAGGTTAAGGAACCTGTTGAGCTGCGCTATTGTTTTAGAAATTATATGACAGGTACCTTACGTAATAATGCGGGGTTGCCAGCTGCACCCTTCGTTTTTAAGTTCTGAAATAAAAACTCAGGTTTAAAGGCATATCTTCTCTTTTAAAAAGAAGATATGCCTTTTTTACAGTTAGAAACAACAGAGAAAGTGGTAGATGGTAGAATGGTTATTGATTCTTTATTTAGGACCATACCGGCTTTTAAATTGTTACGTAATGGGAGTATTTATGGGGATCAAGGGACGAAATCTATGCGCTTGCTGAGCGTAATTATTTGGTTTCTGCTCAGGAAGATAAGGCTGCACCTGGTGGATTTATACATCAGGGCTATTTGGTCCTGGTGGATAAAGAAAAACGTATCAGAGGGGCTTACGATGGTACGCAGGATAAGGAGGTGGAACAGCTGCTGAATGATATGGACCTATTGTTGGCCGAATATAAAAAATAGCGTTTACAAACTGAACGTTTTTTAGTTTAAAGGGAAGAGCAGGTGTAAATCGCCATGCACTTCCCTTTTTTGTTTTGAAAGAAGTAGAAATTAAGTGCGCTTGATGTTAGATTGCCTTTAAAACCTAGCGTAATCTGAAAATATTTAATTAACATTGGATTTTAGTTTTATATTATTCCGAAGTAAATCAAAAATGATTTCCTACAGTTCGCTTAGTGATGAAGAATTGATGGCATCTTTACAAGATGATGCTGCTGCTTTTAATGAAATTTATGAGCGGTACTGGTCTGTGCTTTATCGGTCGGCCTTTAACGTTTTAAAAGATGAAGAAGGCTGTATGGACGTAATTCAAGATGTGTTCATCTGGTTTTGGGAAAGTAGGTCTGAACTGAAAATTAACTCCGTAAAGGCGTATCTGTTAGTCGCTGTAAAGTATAAAGTTGCCAATTACATCCGGAATGGAAAAGTCAGGGAATCTTTTTATGACCGGATCCCTAAAATAACGGGTAATGCTGAATTTCCTGATGAGGTTTTAGAAGTAAAAGAGCTGAGAGAAATGATAGAGCGATTTGTGGTAGACTTGCCTGACCGCTGTCAGGAGGTTTTTCGACTAAGTCGGAAGGAGCACCTAACGAATAAAGAAATTGCTGAACGATTGGGCATCACCGAAAAAACAGTTGAAAATCAAATAAACAAGGCTTTAAAGCAGCTTAGGAAACAATTGGGGAGGTTCTCGGTATATATGTTTTTATATTAATTTATTTTTTTTCAAATGGCGTAGGTGCTGAGGGGCTGGGAAGTGCCTTACCTATATAAAAGCCATAAAATGAAGAAGGAAGAGTTTCGCAATCTGGTTGAGCGTATAACTGATGGGAGTGCCAGTGATGTGGAAATAGCTTTGTACAACAGATATTATCACCAGTATCAGAAAGCAGGAGCATCCTGGAGTGAAGCAGATATGGGGGAGGAGACTGCAATTAAGGAAAAGCTAAAACAACGGATTGATCAAAAAATCAAGCCGGTAGTTATTGTGCCTTTATGGAGAAGATACATCAAATATGCTGCTGCAGCTGTAGTGTTGCTAACACTTTCTACAACCTTATATTTATATTTTAACACCTCATTTTTAAAATCATCTGCGGATCTGGTTCAGCAGGATATAGCTCCTGGAGGAAACAAAGCTGTGCTTACGCTGGCCGATGGGAGAACCATTAACTTAAGTGATGCTGTGAATGGTAACCTTGCAGAGCAGGCAGGTATAGCGATTACAAAGAATGAAGATGGAAAGTTGACTTATACCGCCGGAAAAGTAAATGTCAACCATCCGGTTAGTTATAATACCATTGCAACCCCTGTGGGCGGTCAGTATCAGGTTAATTTGCCTGATGGTACCAAAGTATGGCTAAATGCAGCCTCATCCCTTAAATTTCCAACATCATTTGCCAAACTGAAGGAACGTAAAGTTGAACTTACTGGCGAAGCTTACTTTGAAGTGACTCATTCTAGGGATTTACCATTTGTTGTGAAAAGCGGAAAGCAGGAGCTTTCGGTATTGGGGACTCATTTTAACATCAATAGTTATCCTGATGAAGGGGCTATCAGGACCACCTTACTACAGGGGTCAGTAATCGTACGCAATCTGGAAAAAGTCAAAAATAAGCAGTTAGGAAAAGATTCTGTTTTGTTGAAACCTGAACAACAGGCGTCGTTAAAGGATGTTTTTTCTGTTAAAGTTGTCGATGTAGAGGGGGTAACTGCATGGAAGGACGGTAACTTTTTATTTAATGATACCGATCTGAAGGATATTATGAAGCAGGTTTCAAGATGGTATAATGTAAGTGTTGACTATGATGAAATTCCTAAGAACAGGTTCTTTACGGGCTTTATATCAAGGAATGTTAACTTGTCCAGAGTGCTTGAAATGCTAGAAGTGACCGGAAATATTCAATTTAAAATAGAGGATAAAACAATAAAAATTACGGATTTAAAAAAAGAGCCTATGTAGTAATTATACAAAGCCATAAAAAAAATATACCGGATGCGCGGGAACGCAGCCGGTATGATTAAGGCACATCACAGCAATCTTTTCGAATTAATCAACTGAACCAACCTTAACCTTACAAATGTATGAATTTCAATATTCTATGCAAGGGACTGCGCGGCCATAAAAAACGTGGCAGCAGTTCTGATTATTTAAAATCTAAACTGATTTTAATTATGAAATTAACCACTGTGTTAATGATAGTTTGCTGTCTGCATGTCTCTGCAGCAGGCTATTCACAAAATATAACCATTACAGAGAAAAACGCCCCACTAAAAAAGGTGTTGCAGCAAATCAGAAAGCAATTAGGCTTTCAATTGTTATACGATTCTGAACTGATTAAAAAATCGGCACTTGTTACGCTGGATGTTGTAAATGCACCCATAGGGATCGTGCTTGATAAAATATTTAGTAACCAGCCATTCAGTTTCAGTATTTACGACAAAACCATTCTGGTGAAAGAAAAGGTTATTGAACCACGTAACCGCGATATCGCTGTACTTATTATTGAGGGTACCGTAAAAGGTATCGATGGATCGCCACTCCCAGGTGTAAGTGTGAAAGTTAGAGGGAGTAATAAGGCTACAGCTACGAAGGCTGATGGTAAGTTCTCCATAAATGCTCCTGAAGAAAACACTATTCTTATATTCTCTTGTGTAGGTATGATCAGTGTAGAACGTATAGCTAAACAGGGAATGGTCGTGGTTATGCAACCAGAATTGAATAAGCTCAATGACCTAGTTGTAGTGGGGTATGGAAGTACCAGAAGAAAGGATTTAACGGGATCAGTGGCCTCGATAAGTGTGAATGAAATCAAAGATGTACCCTTTGCAACGGTTGATCAGGCGCTGAGTGGTAAAGCTGCCGGGGTACAGGTTGTACAGGCTGATGGATCACCAGGTGGAGTCGCAAAAATAAGAATCCGTGGTGGGACTTCTTTATTGGGTGGAAATGATCCTTTGTATATTATAGATGGGGTACAGGTGCAG
Organism: Pedobacter nyackensis; assembly: GCF_900176505.1. Classification (GTDB taxonomy): domain Bacteria; phylum Bacteroidota; class Bacteroidia; order Sphingobacteriales; family Sphingobacteriaceae; genus Pedobacter; species Pedobacter nyackensis. The sequence continues at coordinate 55,554 of NZ_FWYB01000015.1, forward strand.
ATACAGAACAGATACCTGCAAAGTGCTGCAGATATTGTAAGTCCGGTAGAGCGATTTGGGAATGATAATCCTGACGTTTCTGTTTCAGGATCTTTTGCCCGTGGATTGAATAGCTTAGGAGGATTGAATATCAATGATATTGAAACGATTGATATTTTGAAGGATGCTTCGGCAACGGCGATTTACGGTTCGAGGGCTGCCAATGGGGTGGTTATTATCACTACAAAAAAAGGTAAGCAAAACCAAAAGCCCGTTTTAGAAGCCAATTACTATGCGGGTGTAAGTGTGCCAAAAAAGGAAAAGCTATTGGACAGGGATCAGTATATCATGGTTGTGAAAGAAGCAGCGAAAAATCTAAATGATGCCAGAGCTGCAAAGATACCTGCTTTGACTCCAAATGCTCTGGCTACTCAGATTTTAACTGATCCAACTTACTTTGGTACAGCAAATACGGATTGGATGGGGCTGGTGTTGCGAAATGGGATTACTCAAAATGCGGATATTTCAGTTCGGGGAGGTGGAACAGGCTCACGCTATTATACCTCGGTGGCCTATAACAAAAATGAGGGAACAGTACATGGGACAGATTACACCAGATTGGCAGGAAAAGTAAGTCTGGACAATGAAATTAGCAGTAAGCTTCGTTTTAATACCAATCTTGACTATGGCTTTAGCACCAACAATATTACCAATGGATTGTACACTCAGGCTATGTATGCGCCACCTACGGTTGATCCCTATAATCCAGATGGCAGTATTAAGATAATTGATCCAGCCTCAATTGGAGCTTATGCCTATGAGGGCTTTCAAAATCCATTGCTTCTTTTAAAAGGAGTAAATAAATCGAATGCGATTTCTCTAATTGGAAGTATTGCGGCAGAGTATGATATTTTGAAAGATTTGAAATTCAGAAGTTCAGTTGCGATCAATTACTACAATTACCGCCAGAATAATTATGTACCTAGTACGGTGGCAATTGCTACCTCAAATGGCACAGGCAGCTCTAACAACGGAACAGCTACTCAGGCACAGTCTCAGGATGTAAATACATTTTATGAAAACACCCTGACCTGGGATAAGGAGTTCAATGAAAATAACCGCCTGAATTTATTGGTAGGTACTTCATGGCAAATTAGTAAATCCAACTCCTTTTCTGCAAGTGGACAAGGTTTTCCTGATGATACTTATTTAAATAACCTTTCATCGGCTGCGGTAACCTTGCCTTCAACCGGGGTTTCTGCACAAAACTCGTTGCTCAGTTTTTATATGCGGGCGAACTATGCTTTGTTTGAAAAATATCTGTTTACGTTTACAGGACGCTCTGATGCTTCTTCTAAGTTCCCGCAAGAAAATCGGGTAGGTTATTTCCCTTCTGGTGGTGTAGCCTGGAGAATATCGCAGGAGAACTTTCTAAAAGATGTAAAATGGATAAATGAAATTAAACTGAGGGCAAGTGCCGGATATACAGGTACTCAAAATATTGGAGATAATCTTTTCTATACGCTATATGCGCCCGTTTCTTATGCGGGATTGAATGGTTTATCGCCCTCTCAGCTCGGGAACAATACAATTAAATGGGAATCTACCCTACAGAAAGATGCAGGTATAGACTTTGCCTTTTTCAATTCCCGCTTACGTGGTGGTATTGGCTATTATGAAAAATCAACCACAGGCGTGTTATTTCCTGCTACAGTAGCCACAAGTTCTGGTTTCTCTGGGGTAACAGCTAATATTGCGAACATTAGAAACCGTGGTCTTGAATTAGAACTTCGGGGCGATTTTGTACGAAATAGAGATTTTCAGTGGTCTGGAACTTTTAACATCTCTGGAAACAGATCTAAGGTACTAGCGCTTTCTAATGATTTTGCTGATCCGGCTAATCCAACAGTATACAATTATGGTAATACTGTTTTGAAAGTAGGTGAGCCTTTAGGCTTGTTATATGGAAGAGTATTTGATGGTCTTCTTAAAACGCAGGCGGAAGTGGATGCGTATAAAAAAGCTAGCCTCTTTGTAACTTATGGTATAACACCATATGTAGGAATTGGTGACGCCCGATATATTTTAGATGCTCCGGTACTTGGCTATTTTAAAGATGAGGTAATTGGCAAAGCTGAACCTAAATATTATGGAGGATACACCAATAGCTTAACCTATAAAAACTTTAGTTTGATGGCCTTGGCTACTTTCTCTTATGGTGGTGATATTTTTTATCTGGCTGATGTGCAGAACCAAGATGTTTCAAAACGTACCAATAAAGGTGTGAAAATTTTAGAAAGATGGACACCGGAAAACTCGGGTGCAACCAGACCAAGATTAATTCTGGGCCAAAGTTCCTACTCCTATGCAGCCAGTAATAATGTTTACGATGCCTCATTCGTAAAGTTGAAGTCTGTGACCTTCAGCTATCAATTTCCTAAAACTTTGACAGATAAGCTAAAACTTACTGGTGCCTCAGCATACATTTCAGCTACGAACTTATTTACCATTACCAATTATCCGGGGGTTGATCCTGAAGTAAGTAATGATCCTTACAGTTTAATAGGAGGTTATAGTGATTCGGGTGGTTATCCAGCTGTTAAGCAGTTTAGTTTTGGACTTCGTTTTGGTTTTTAATTAAGACATAATTATCTAAGAAAGCATATGAACACATTATATAAATGTTTGATAGTTGGCGTACTAATGATTGGTATGTACGGCTGTAAAAAAGAATTGGGCGCATTACCAAAAAATGCGAAGGTGGAAGAGAATACCATTTTGGATGAAGCGACAGCACAAATCTCTTTAAATGGAGCTTATTACAATTTTGCAAACGCAACGAACATTAAAACCGGATGGCAGAGGCATCAGATTTTACCGGCTACTTTTGCCGGCTATTTGGGCTATGGTTTTGGAAGTTTTGATGATGAGGATAATTTAACGGAGCAATCCAGTGGTAATTATTGGGATGAGTCTTACAGAGCGCTTAATGCTGCCAACGGGGTAATTAAAGGCGTTAATGTATTGCCTGATGCTAAATTCACCGCTAATAGAAAAAAGGAAATATTGGCCCAGGCTCGTTTTATACGTGCTTATGGGCATTTTAAATTGCTCGCTTTTTATGCAGAATGGTATAAAGCCGGCAGTACTCAGGGGGTATTGTTGAGGGATGAATTGTCGAACTTAACCAATATCAATAAAGCCCGTAGTACGGTAAAGGATAGCTATGATTTTATTATGGCCGACCTGGATGAAGCTATCATTAATGCTCCGGCAACCAATCCCAGTTATTATATAACTAAATGGGCTGCTATGGCATTCAAAATGCGTGTGCTGATGTGTAGAGCAGGAACAGCTGACTACACTGAAGTGATCACTCTTGCAAATACCATTATGCAAAGCAGTCCTTTTGTACTGGAAGCTAAGGCAGAGGACATCTTTCATAAAAGTGGACTTGCTAGTAAAGAGGTTATTTTGGGCCTGAAACCACAGGCCTTACAAATGACCGATCCATATAGTAGGAGCAGGCAGTATTGGCCAGGGGCATCCTCATTGTATGTTGCAAAATCAGCTTTGAAGGATCTTTATGCTAACGACCCGCGCCAAGCCTGGATAATTGGTACCGCAAACCCTTCTACCTCCGCACCAAATACTTTTTACTTCACTAAGTTTTACCAGCAAAATACTTTGCCATCTGAACTTTCGGAAACAGATTATGCACTCCGTCTAACTGAAGTTTATTTACTAAAGGCTGAAGCTATTGTGCGATCAGGAGGGAGCTTAGCTGATGCCAGATTGCTGGTACATCAGATTCAGGAAAAGGCAGGTATTACGGCCTTAGTTAATAATATGCCCTACCTGGCTGTCGAAACTGCGACAACACCTGCAGCATTATTACTTGAAATATATAAGGAGACTTCTAAAAGTTTAGTGGCTGAGGATGGTATAGAGTGGTTGGCTTTACTACGCTTACCATTTGCAACTGTGCAGCAATTGAAGCCAACTATTACCAGTCAAATACAATACATTATCCCAGTGCCGAAAGCTGAGTTTAAATATAATCCTTCATTTGGGGAACAAAATACCGGATACGCTAAAAACTAATTAAAATGATGAAATCTTTGATGATTATTTTAATCATCAAAGATTTCATCTGATAACTAAAAACAATAAATAGATGAAAGCATACTTATTAACCATGCTGATGCTGGCAGGTACAATGACCAGCTTTGGACAGCAAAAACCTTTTACCCTGAAGGGTAAAATTAAGGGACAAACGCAGGGAATGCTGAAGTTGTTCTACAATGTGGATGGAAAATCAATAGCCGACAGTGCGACCATCAAAAATGGCACATTTGAATTTAAAGGTAAATTGGAAGATCCTGTGATGGCTTCTTTAATCGGTGCTGTAAAGAGCATGGACATGAATGACCCTAACAGCGCAACCTTTTTTATTGAACCAGCTTTGATGGCGATGGATGTAACAGCGGGAGAATTTAAAAGCTTGAAATTGACTGGTTCTAAAACACAGTTGGAATATACTACTCAGGAACGGGTAAAGGAATCTGTTACTAAAGGGATGAAGCCAATTTCAGATGCTTACCAAAAAGCAAACCAGGAATACATAGCCGCAATTAAAGCAAAAAAGTCTGAGCCGGAATTGGAAGCATTGAAAGAAAAAGCAAGCGGTATAAAGGATCAGATGGAGCCTTTCTATGAAAAGCGTAATAAGCTGGATCTGGAATACATCAAAACACATCCGGATTCTTATTATGCGGCTAGTCTTTTGAAATGGAAAGTATCTTCAATGCCATTGGCCGAATCTCAGAAGTATTATAATGCATTGTCGGCAAAGATTAAGGCTAGTAGCTATGGAAAAGATGTCTTGAAAGAAATAAAGGACTTGGCAGGCGGTTCTCCTGGAAGTAAAGCATCTCTTTTTAACACGAAAGACATCAACGGGGAGCAGTTAAATCTTGCTGATTTTAAAGGGAAGAAATATGTGTTGCTTGATTTTTGGGCCAGCTGGTGTGTGCCATGCCGTAAAGGTAATCCACATCTGTTATCGCTTTATAGCAAGTATAAGGATAAAGGTTTGGAGATCGTTGGCGTATCTGATGATGATTCTTCGCTGGAAGCCTGGAAGAAAGCAGTAGAGAAGGATCAGATCGGGGTTTGGAAACATGTGTTGCGCGGATTAAAACGCACCACAACAGGTTATGATAAATCTGCAGATATCAGTGAACCATTTGGAATTCACACCCTACCTACAAAGATTCTGATAGATAAAGATGGCATTATTATAGGCCGTTATGGCGGTGGTGGTGAGAACGATGATGCTATGGATAAGAAACTGGCTGAGATATTTAATTAACCATAAAAAAACAAATGATGTTACAGAAAATGAAATTTATTACCATGGGTTTGTTATGCTGCGGAGTGGCTTCGTACGCACAAACTGCAAATGTTTCGGGCAGCATAACAGGCCTGAAAGCTGATGAACTAATGCTTCATTATTATCGGGGCGACAAACCTGTTACCGACACATTAAAGGTAAAAGAGGGAAAGTTTAAGTGGACAGCGCAAATGACTGAACCGCAAAAGGTAGCCATCATGTTCCCTAATCGTTATGTTCAGTTTTTTGCAGAAAGTGGGAATATCAACCTTACTGGAACCATGGATGAATTGCATAACCTTAAGGTTACCGGATCAAAAACACAGGATGAGTCGGACGCCTATGAAAATTCTTTAAAAGATCTTACGGATCAGGAGTCGCCCTTGTACCAGAAATATGGCAAGGTTAGCAAAGAAGAGCAAGTAGCACTGGAGTTGAAATTGGAAGAGCTGAGAACGCAAAAACGTGAAAGAGCTAATAAGTACATTGCTTCACACCCAAAGAGTGCTTTTAGTGTTAGTTTAGTTTCTGATAGGGCTGCAATGGGCAGTTATAAAGATGTTGCCGCGGCTTTTGCTAAACTTGATCCTGTGGCGCAAAAAAGCCTGGAAGGTAAACGCATTGCAGAACGACTTATAGTACTTAAAAGAAGTGCCATAGGTGAGTCTATGCTTAATTTTACGCAGAACGATACCGAAGGAAAGCCTGTTAAGTTTGCTGACTTTAAAGGGAAATATGTTTTGGTAGATTTCTGGGCAAGTTGGTGTGGACCATGCAGAGCGGAAAACCCAAATGTGTTAAAGGCTTATCATCTATATAAAGACAAAAACTTTACAGTTGTAGGTGTTTCACTTGATGATAAAGCGGATAAGTGGATAAAGGCTATAAAAGACGATAATATGCCATGGACTCAGGTCTCTGATTTAAAAGGATTTGAAAATGAGGTTTCTACTTATTATGGGATACGCGGCATTCCGAGCACGCTATTGGTAGATCCTAATGGTAAAATCATCGCCAAAGATTTAAGAGGTGAGTTGTTAAATAAAAAAATGGCAGAATTATTCAATTAATAAAATTTTGATGAGGCGATCGTTTATGGTCACCTCATCAATCTTAATAAAATAGACCTATGAACAATAGATTAATAAAACTAGGATTAACATTTGGTATGGCTGGTTTGATGCTTGCCAGTACCGGCTGTTCCGAAAATCAAAAGGATAATGGTTACCACATTACGGGTAATATAAATGGCGTTGATTCCGGCCTGGTTAAGCTGGTGAGTTATAATGAGGAAGATAGAACCTCAACGACTCTGGACAGCGTAACGTTTAAAAATGGTTCTTTTGAGCTAAAAGGAACAGTGAAGTATCCTGAAATGATGACATTGATTTTTACGCCCGGCAACTGGGCAACACAGATTTTTGTAGAAAATGGCACCATCGCTGTTAAAGCCGACACAACCGGAGCTGAACATTACGATTATAGTTCGTATGGAGGTGAAAAAGGTGCTAACCTTAAAAAAATTGAGGTAACCGGATCTGCCAACCATGATATTTACAATAAGTACGAGAACGAGCCGGAGCAGTTGAAGTTTAAGGATGAATTTGCTGCCTTGAACAAAGCATACGAAGCGGAAAAGGATTTGAAATTGAAGGAAAAGATGAGGTCTAAATTTGATTCGGTAGGGCAATTAAGTAAAGCCTGGCAAATCAAATGGATCAATGATTTTATAACTAAAAACCCTACATCGGTTGCAGGTGCATATATCTTCAATAATCACTACCGGTTCAATTCAAGTATGCCTTTAAACGAGATGGATGTCATCTTGAATAAGTTTAAAGACGAAGCAAAACAATCCACTTATTTTAGGCTCCTGGTTAGCGACGTAGCCAAGAGAAAACGTGTGCTTCCAGGGGAGCAGGCGCCTGATTTTACTTTGCTGAAAAGGGATAGTACCTCTTTTGCGCTATCTTCTACCAAAGGTAAGTATGTAATGATCGACTTTTGGGCCAGCTGGTGTAAGCCTTGCAGGGAAGCCATCCCACATTGGAAAAATGTATACGCCAAATACAGGGATAAAGGCTTTGAAATCGTAAGCGTTTCTAACGACAGCCGCTGGAGTGATTGGTTCAAAGCTATGGATCAGGAACAAATGCCATGGATACAGCTTTGTGATGAGTTTCCGATAAAAAATATGCCGGCGAAAGTGTCTACATTGTATCAGATTCCCTCTTTGCCAGGTTATGTTTTATTAGATAAAGAAGGGAAAATATTGGTTCATACCATCGAAGAAAAGGACATTGATCAAAAATTAGCAGAGATTTTTAAAATGTAGTCGATACTTGGTTAATACAAAAAACGGGGTGTAGCATTAATAATGATACACCCTGTAATCACTAAATTTCACATCCGATCAGACGCTGCTCTGCCTGTAGTAACTGCTCCTGCATCTCATTCAAGGTGATGTTCGTCTGCTTCTTAAGTTCAGGAATTAATCCTCTGTAATAATCTATACCCAATAATAGTTGCTCTTTAAATTTAGTAAAGTAGCGGGCTTTTTTAACGCTTAGTTCATCCAGTTGATCTGAAATGTCTTTCTTTAAATAATCAACATACAGGTTTAATTCATTAATAAACAGATTAGGACGTGCTACATTATCCAGTAAATTCGTCTTCCCATAAATGTGTTGTACCATTTCCTTTAAGCTATATTTCCCCGAGAAATAAGCCAGGTTAGGGCCCGGACAAATACTTACAGCTTTGTTCTCTTTTGGCTTAAGCATATCATTTTTTATATACGTTGAAGCACATAATCCTTCACAAAGACATACCTTCTCTGTAATGTGATCAAACTGCTGCTTATAACTTTCTTCTGGTAAGTCCTGTTTTTGAAGTTCTTTAATTTTTAAGTTCTGATATTCTCTCGATGCAGTACAAATTGGTAATGCTGTAAATTCTGTATTGGTGCATAGGAATTTCTTGGTACAAGGACTTCCTGGACGACCTTTCGCTATTCGTTCTAATCGCTGTTGCTCTATACTGCTTTTCTTAAAGCTGTTAAAAAGGACACCTAGTGGTGATGAATTGCTCAAGTAATAATCGGTATGGTCGGCATTGACAAGATCCGTAAGCGTATGATCATCTACATTCGTAGCTTCCGGTACCAGTAAAAATGGACTTCCCCAACCGGCTGCATCCAGCTGGTAGTAATTGATCAGAAACTGATGCTCCTCGGCTGTGCCGATACCACCTTGCGCGGTAATCCGTTGTACTGGGGTAGCGCAAGGAGTAAAGCCTTTTGCTGTTAATGCAGCAGCATAAATATCATATAACTCAGCGGCAAGTGCAACACGTTTTTCTTTAAATTCTTCCAGGATAGGTCCCAATAGAAAACCTTCCGTAGCAAAGGCATGTCCACCGCAGTTTAGTCCTGATTCAACTCTAAACTCTGACACCCAGATGCCCTTTTTAGCCAGAATCTTTGCCTGGATCAGGGCAGAGCGGAAATCACTTACTTTTAAAATGACGTTTTTACGGAGTATACCAGATTGATCGGGGTAGAAATCAGCACATTTTTCCATGTAACTGTATAATCTTGGATTTAATCCGGCCGATATGATGATTGAGGATTCAAGATCGCTGTTGGCAAAACCGCGCATTGCAGCAAGGGCATCGGTATAATCATCGCCCAGGTATTCGTCATTCATGTTGTAATTTGCCTTATCTACCTTCGACATGATGTTTACATCAATGCTTCCGGGTTTCATTTTATCTTTTAGGCTTTCAAGCGCTAATGCTCTTTCCTGCGAATCCGTTATGGTCAACACCTTGTTATAGCTGTTTTTTAAAACAGAGTGATCAGGCAATAGCTCAAAGTACTTTTCTAGGGCCGTTCCAGCTTCTGGTTTTTCATTTAACAGGCTTTTAAATTGTTTATTAACCAGTTTGTTCAGTAAATTCAGATAGGCTGTTATTCTTGATGCACGGCTGTCGACTGCCTTTTTATCAATAGGCGTATAAGCTTCGTTATTTTGCGTTGCATGATATTTACGCATGCGTTCGGTAAGTTCATCATCCACAATGGAAACAACGGATGATATGCCATATTTAGCAACTTTTAAAGGTGTATCTATTGAATAGCCAAGGCCCAGTACTGGAATATGAAAGGTATGGTTCATGAAATTATATTGTAAGATTTAGATCACAAAGTAGCAGACTATTTTTAATTTAAAATATGATGAAAATCACTTTTTAATATGACTGAGGCGATAATTTCATGATCGATAAAATCATATATTTGTGAAAAGTACATTATGGAGCAAGTCAGGTTATTAGAGGCAATTATAGAAACTGCAATTGATGGGATCATTACTATCGATAAAAGAGGACACATTGAAAGTCTCAATCCTGCGGCGCTCAAGCTTTTTGGTTATGCACTTGAAGAAGTAAAAGGGCACAACATTAAGATGTTAATGCCTGAACCAGATAAAAGTGGACATGATGGCTATTTGCACAGATATCAGACTACGGGCGAAAAACGTATCATTGGTAAAGGCAGGGAAGTAAGAGGCTTAAGAAAGGATGGGAGTACTTTTCCATTTAGGTTGGCGGTAAGTGAAGTACAGTACGATGATCGTATTATATATACAGGCTTTATCCACGATTTGTCCAAAGAAAAGGAAGCCGAAGAACGCTTAAGGGAATATGCTGCAGAGCTGGAAGAGCTGGTAGAAGAACGTACTAAGTCTTTAAGGAAAACTGTAAAGGCCTTAAGTGAAGCTAAGGAAGAAGTAAGTTTATCCTTAGAGAAGGAAAAAGAACTTAACCAGATGAAAAGCAGGTTCGTATCTATGGCTTCACACGAATTCAGAACTCCCCTAAGCTCAGTTCAACTTTCTTCTTCTCTGATCGAAAAATATGCACAGCCTTTTAATAACAAGAACATCACCAAGCATGTTGGTAAGATTAAAAATGCTGTCGGAAATTTAACCACAATCTTAAATGACTTCTTATCATTGGAGAGACTTGAGGCTGGAATTGTTGAGCCTGCCTTTGATTCTTTCGATCTGGTGAAGTTATCTGAAGAGATAACGGAAGAAATGCAGATGATAGCTAAACAGGACCAACATATTATTTATCAGCATACCGGACTGGAGAGCATAGTCAAGCTGGACCAGAACCTGATTCGTAACTGTATGATTAACCTGATTTCTAATTCTATTAAATACTCCGGAGAGAATACCTTTATTGAGTTCAATACAGAGATCAACGATGAACAATGTATCGTTACGATTAAAGATAATGGCATAGGAATTCCCGAGCTTGATCAAAAGCATTTGTTCCAGCCATTTTTCAGAGCCAATAATACCGGTAATATTCCAGGTACCGGTTTGGGATTAAATATTGTATTACGTTATGCTAAGTTGATGAATGGAACACTCCATTTTGAAAGCGTAATTAACAAAGAGACTACCTTTAAACTATCTTTTAATAAATAATGAAGAAGACGCGTATACTGATTATTGAAGATAATGAAGACATTAGAGAAAGTACCACTGAGATATTAGAGCTTGCGGGCTATGAAGTCTTTCAGGCTCATAATGGTAGGATAGGTATTGATGTTGCAACGGCACATTTACCAGATATCATTTTATGTGATATCATGATGCCCGAACTAGATGGGTACAGTGTTCTATATATGTTAAATAAGCATCCTAAAACGGCTGCAATTCCTTTCATTTTTCTGACGGCAAAGGCCGAAAGGATTGATATGCGTAAAGGGATGGAAATGGGGGCCGATGATTATCTTACTAAACCTTTTGATGATGTAGAGTTGCTTAATGCTATTGAAATAAGGTTAAGTAAGAAGGATAGACTCCAACGCTTTTACAGTCAGTCATTGGATAAACTATCTAACCTGCTTAGTGGTACATCGGGTATTGAGGAACTTCAAAAGTTAATCGCCGATCGCAAGGTTCGGACCGTTAAAAAGAGACAGGTTATTTATTATGAAGGAGATGACGTAATAGGTATTTATCTGGTGCTGAGTGGACGTGTAAAAACGGTTAAAATGAGTATAGATGGACGTGAACTACTTACCGGAATATATACTACGGATGACTATGTGGGGATCCCAGCACTATTGAGCCATGAAGAATACTCGGAAACTGCAGAAGCATTGGAGGATTCGACAATCTGTTTGTTGCCTAAAGAAATGGTTGAGGAACTATTGAATAAATTTCCGGAGGTGACTAAGCAGTTTATCCATATACTTTCTAATAATTTACTGGATAGAGAAGAACAGTTGCTGCAGCTGGCTTATCATTCGGTTAGGAAGCGAATGGCTGAAGTATTGATCAGACTGTGCAGACAAGAGAAGCCGGCGCAAATACAATACCTGAAAATATCACGGGACGACCTGGCTGCTATGGCTGGAATGGCTACCGAAACGGTAAGTCGTATTTTAAGCGACTTCAGAGATGAGCAGATTCTTGATAAGAAAGGGAACCAAATCGTTGTTTTAGATGAGACCAGATTACAAAATGTGAAAAATTGATGAAGATCATTTTCCCGTCTGATTAAACTCATTTCCTATAAGGTATGAATCTGTTAAATTTGGTTATTAATAATCAATTTACATGAAAGTCGTAGCTTACAGTATAAAACTATTTGAAAAAGAACCTTTGGCGATCGCCAACCATAAAAAGCACGAGATTACCCTGATTTCTAATGTGCTAAATGCCGATACCGTAAGTTATGCTACAGGAAAAGAGGCTGTAATTGTATTTGAGGATGATGATGTGTCTGCCGATGTGATTAATAAACTGGCAGATATGGGCGTGAAATACATTGCTACACGCTCTACTTCGGCTGATCATATTGATAGGGAAGCAGCAGCATCAAGGGCTATGAGAGTGGCAAACGTCCCTTCAATGGCCTTAAGTGGGCTTACAGATGCCGAATTACCCATGGCATTAGCTGAAGAAACTATATTGAATCTTGACAAATGGCAACAGAAGAGCTGTTTAGGCCTAGCTTGTGTTTGTTCTAAATCTTGCGACCGCGATAACCATTCAACCCTAAATAATCACCATTCTCATCTTCATGAATAAAAAAGAACTAATTGAAAAGTATCACGTGGCCGCCCCGCGTTATACCAGTTACCCAACTGTTCCTTATTGGAAAGCGGAAAGCTTTGACATTCATAAATGGAGCAAGGCCGTAGTTAGGGCATTCGACAAAAGTAATAGCGAAGATGGTATCAGTTTATACATACACCTTCCTTTTTGTGAGGACTTATGTACTTATTGTGGCTGTAATACAAGGATTACCAAGAATCATGGTGTAGAGAGGCCTTATATTGAGACTTTGTTAAAAGAGTGGCAGCTTTATCTAAATCTTTTCAGCACTAAGCCCGTAATCAGAGAGTTACATCTTGGCGGTGGTACACCCACTTTCTTTAGTCCTGAGCATCTCGATCTATTGATTAATGGATTGTTGAAAGATACAGAGGTACACGAAGAAGCTGAGTTTAGTTTCGAAGCTCATCCGGCAAATACAACTGAAGCTCATCTAATTACGCTTGGCAATTTAGGATTCAAAAGATTAAGCCTGGGTATTCAGGATTTTGATCCGCAGGTGCAATTGGCCATCAACAGAATTCAGTCCGTTGAGCAGGTGGAGAAGGTGTCGGATTTGGCACGGAAAAATGGTTATTACTCTTTAAACTATGATCTTATTTATGGTTTACCAAATCAAACCTTTTCGGGCCTGGGCGATACGATAGAAGAAGTGTTGCGGTTAAAACCAGATCGTATTGCTTTTTATAGTTATGCGCATGTGCCCTGGATGAGACCTGGCCAACGCCGATACACAGAAAACGATCTCCCTTCTCCGGAATGTAAACAGGAGTTGTATGAACTTGGCAGAAAACTGCTAAAAGAGGGTGGATATGTGGAAATTGGAATGGACCATTTTACACTCGACACGGATAGTCTTTATCAGGCTGAAAAGAATGGTACTTTACATCGGAACTTTATGGGGTATACCCATCAGTATAGTCGCCTGATGGTTGGCTTGGGTGTTTCCTCTATTAGTGATACCTGGGATGCTTTCGCTCAGAACGCGAAGACTGTCGAAACTTACAGGGAACTGGTTAATGAAGGTGAATTTCCTATCGTTAAAGGCCATGCCCTGAATAATACTGATTTACTCATTCGTAAGCATATTTTAAATATCATGTGTAAAGGCTATACCAATTGGACATCCCTTGAGAAGGAAAACGATGTGTTTGCAGAAGGAATAGAAAGAATGCGCTGGCTTGCACAAGATGGCCTGGTTGTATTGTCTCCTTATGAATTGCAGGTTACAGGCTTTGGTAAAAGGTTCTTAAGAAATATCTGTATGATGCTGGATGCCCGTTTATGGGAAAGCCAACCAGGAACACAGCAGTTTAGTTTAGCCGATTAGAGATATAAAAAAATAGCTAGCTCGTTAACGTTTTCAAGTAATGAGTTGTTAAAGGCCGGTCTTTTGATCGGCCTTATTTATTTTATACTCCATCAACTGTGCAATGGATGTAGCTCTAACAATTGCTTTTTGGGCAATGGGACCTTCAAATTTATTGTTTACCGTATCCGTCCATATTTTCATCCAGCGTTCAAAATGCGCTGGTTTTAAAGGCACGGTCCGGTTAAGCTCCAGGTGCTTAAGCATAGGATTTCCTTTGTAGGTAATTACATCAAAAAGTATGGTTTCCCAAAAGGCAACCATTACCGGTATATGCGCTTCCAGTTTGAAATTTGCAGCCCTGAAAACAGGTCCAATAAGCTGGTCTGTTAATGCCGAATGGTAAAATGTTTCTACCAGGTATTGTATATCTTCTTTATGCTGAATATCGTTCATTTCTTTTTATTTACAGTTGCTAATGCTTGTTGCTTCTGCCGGACTTAGATAGGGGATATCGAGGGCCAGTCCTCTTAAAATAAACCATATCCCAATACAAAGCATCAGGTAAGGGACCGCACGGTTAATTCTTCGTCTAAACATTATCCCTGTAAAGCCTGCACTAAGCATAGCAATGAACATCAAAGGTAAGGTTCCCATGCCAAACCAAAACATATAAATAACGGAGTTTTGTACGCTTCCTGTATTTAATGCGCCTGCAAGAGCGAGGTACACAAATCCACATGGCAGGAAGCCATTGATAAAACCTATGATGAGATGATTGGCTTTATGCTTTAGGGCGTAGTTAAATAGGGTGTTAAATGGCCCAAGTAGAAAGGAAGATTTGCTTTTGAAAAAACTAAACATAAACAGTCTGGCGCAGGCTGCCATAACAATAAAAACGCCGCTTATTACGCTAACGCCCTGTTGAAAGCCCGCTAACCAGATCTGCTTGCCTATGAGTCCAATTCCTATGCCCAAAACACAGTAAGCCATAATGCGGCCCAATTGGTAAATTAGTTTATCTGCAGTCAGGTAAAACCAGCCTTGTTTTAATGAAGGAATGGCAAATGCCAAAGGACCGCACATGCCAATGCAATGCACACTGCCAAGTAATCCAATCATAAAGGCTAGTCTTTCTGTACTCATTTAATTAGTATTTCCTGTTCATTTAGGTAGTCGAGCCCTTCGCTCGTCCACGATATAATCAAACGCCATTGCCCTTTTTCTATCCCTTGAAGCGGGATTTTGACTACGTTAGCAGCATCTGTCAGCATGGTGATGTTTTTGTCCATTCGTTTATCTGAATTCCTGACAAGCTTAATACTGCCTTCAGCCTTATTTTTAAAAGTAAGTAGGATGTTGTCTGTTGTAATCTCTATTATAGGAGCAGCATCATCAATTTTTACCTGTTCTTTACGGTTATAGTCTTTGTCGTAATTTAGGCCCTTTTCGTAGTAGTCATTATCTACCAGTGCATCAGTCTTGCTATTGAACATTAATACACCCAGCACTACAATAAAGCTCATAAAGCAAAGCATTCCGATCATTAATTTTGTTCCCCAGTTCATTTTTTAGTCGTTAGGTGGTGCAATAAATGTGGTCTCAAACCGATCAATAATCTTATCATCTGATAGGAGTTTAAAGCTTATTTTAGATTTGTACGTTTTAATTTCCTGTTGTGGAAGGATGACAAAGAAAGTAAGTTTAGCAACGCCTCCGTAAGCCAGCGTATCCTGTTTTTGGATGTACTGGATTTTTGCGTTTTGATCATCCGGTACAATTTGAAATCTGATGCTTTTACTTGTTTTGTTGATCAGTTCTGCATTGTATAGATTACTTACTGTCTTTTCTTTATCCCTAAGTTGATAAAGTGTTCCACCAGCTCGTAAAATAGTTGTTTTTACATCACTTCTTGTCAGCAGTAAGTAGGATAGTACAGTAACCAGTATCATTAAAACTGCAGCGTAGGCATAGATACGCTTGTTGATTTGAAAAGCCTGTTTTTTCTTGATCTCATCTTCTGATTTAAAGCCAATAAGTCTTGTTGGGCGGCTAATCTTTTCCATCACCATGTCACAGGCATCTATACAGGCCGTACAGTTTACACATTCCATTTGTGTACCGTTACGGATATCGATTCCCGTAGGACAAACATCTACACATAGTTTACAATCGATGCAATCCCCTGCAAGATTTTCTTCGCCTTTAATGCGTTTTGCCCGCGGTTCACCCCGTTCATAGTCATAAGCTACAATGATACTTTGGTTGTCTAGTAAAACGCCTTGCAGCCGACCATAAGGGCAAACTACAGTACATACGAGTTCCCTCATTTTTGAAAACACCAGGTAAAAGACCAAAGTGAAAACACAAATGGATAGGAATCCGGTAAGGTGTAGGGATACCGGTTCAGTAATGATTTTTAACAGTGCATCTGTGCCGATGATGTAGGCGAGAAAAATGTTGGCAATCAGAAAGGATATGCAAATATAGATTCCATGCTTCAGCGTCTTTTTGAAGACTTTATCAGCAGTTAGAGGGGAATCATCTAATTTCTTACGTCTCAGATGATCTCCCTCTATCCAGATTTCAATTTTTCGGAAAACCATTTCCAGAAATATAGTCTGGGGGCAGGCCCATCCGCAAAATACCCTGCCAAATACTACCGTGAATAATACAATGAACACTATAAAAGTGAGCAATGCGAGTACAAAGAGGTAAAAGTCCTGCGGCCAGAAAATGATGCCAAACAGCACGAACTTTCTTTCCAGAACATTTAGTAATACCAATTGCTCCCCATTTAACTTCATAAATGGCGCCGAAAATAATAAGGCAAGGAAGAAATAACTGAGTACCGAGCGATACTTGTATAGTTTTCCTTTTACCACTTTAGGGTAAATCCATTTACGACTCTTCCCATCATCGGTTAACGTTGAAATCTGGTTTCTGAAATGATCTGGACTTTGTGACATGTTATTCTTTTTCGCCTTGAGGTGCTTTTGCTCCCGCTGGATTGCTTCCTTTTAATGACATAATGTAACTGGTGATGTCGGAGATTTGCTTGGCATTCATCGATTTCTCCCATGCAATCATTCCTTTATCAGGAACACCGTACTTAATAGTTTTAAAGATGTTTTTTACGGTTCCGCCATGAAGCCAGTGGTCGTCGGTTAAGTTAGGACCAACAGTTCCTTCTGCGTGCTCTCCATGGCAGGGGGTGCAGACATTCTTGAAAAGAGCAGCGCCGGCTTGTAATACAGCTTCATCTTTGGAGGCTTCTACATTGCTTTCATTGATTTTATTTGCACCACCGCCACCCGGCTTTTGCAATAAAGCTATGCGATTGTCTTCTGCTTGTTGCAGTTCAGCTACATATTCTTGTTCCTGCGACTGTCCCCAGCCAATTACATGGTAGTTTACCATATAGCCAATGGCGAAAATGATGGTTCCGTAAAAAAGTATCATAAACCAGGCTGGGGTAGGATTGTCGAGCTCAGCAATGCCGTCAAACTCATGTTCCATGATCAGGTCCTTCTCTTCAGAAAGTGGTTTAAGTCCCAGCATCCAGGTCCATATCGACTTTTTCTCCGGTTTTTCTGCTTCCAGTTTTTCCAGAGCTAAACGATGTTGTTCTCTTTCTTCTGCTGATGCAAAATAAGTAGGGGACAGGCTTTGCTGAACATAGATTTTGATTACTCTTAAAACCAGCACAGCTGCTATTAATATGCTTACTGCAATAAACAGTAAGGCCCAGATTAAGATATCATTCATTTTACGTCATCTTTTAAAGGGAGTTCGCTCATATAATTTACTTCCTCTTTTTTCATGGTCAGCAGCAGTACGCCTACCAGGATGAAAAAGAGCATAAAAATTCCAAGGGAAGCAAGCAGGTAGCCATTATTCCCGGTGGCTTGATCTAAAAATTGTTTAAACATGGTCGATGGTGTTACTTTGCTTTAATATCTGTTCCAAGTCGCTGTAAGTAAGCGATCAATGCAATGATCTCTTTATCACTTTTTACTTTAATGTTGTTTTTCTGCAGATCCTCTGCAATCTCTTTAGCCTGTGTATCCAGATCTCGGTTCGCTTTATACTCATAACCTTCAGGGTAAGGAACCCCCAGGCTACGCATCGCATTGATCTTGCTGCGGGTAGTGGTCGTGTCTAAAGTCTGCGTAATCAGCCATTCATACGGTGGCATGATACTGCCGGGCGACATGGTTTGCGGATCCAACATGTGATTGTAATGCCATACATTACCATATTTCCCACCTTCACGTTGTAAATCCGGTCCTGTTCGTTTTGATCCCCATAAATGTGGATGATCGTATACAAATTCACCAGCTTTGCTGTACTCACCGTATCTTTCTGTTTCTGAGCGGAAAGGGCGAATCATTTGAGAGTGACAGCTTACACAGCCTTCTTTAATATAAAGATCTCTACCCTGCAACTCCAATGGCGTATAAGGTTTTACACTGCTGATCGTTGGGATGTTCGACTTTACGGTAAATGTTGGCATCATTTCGATAGTTCCACCAATAAGAATAACAACTAAAGACAGCACCATAAATACCATCGGCTTACGTTCGAGCAAACGGTGGAGTTTTTTATCAGAACCTTGCGCTACATATTCTTGAGGTAATGGCATCGCTTCAACTGGTTCGTTAGCCAGCAATTTGCCTGTGCCTACTGTTTTTATCAGGTTATAAGTCATTACAATTACACCAGCTAGGTATAATGCGCCACCTATTGCCCTTAACATGTACATAGGGATAATCTGAAGTAGGGTTTCAAGGAAATTGGGATACCTTAACATACCTTCTTCAGTGAATTCTTTCCACATCAGACCTTGTGTAAATCCTGCGAAATATAGTGGTACCGCATAGAAGATAATTCCCAAAGTACCAATCCAGAAATGCAAAGAGGCTAGTTTTTTAGAGTATAAAGATGTTCTGTAAATTCGAGGTATTAACCAGTACAGGATGCCAAAGGTAAGGAAGCCGTTCCATCCAAGTGCACCAACGTGTACGTGTGCTACTATCCAGTCGGTATAGTGTGCAATGGCATTGATTTGCTTAAAGGCCAGCATTGGACCTTCAAAAGTTGCCATACCATAAGCGGTTAAGCCCACCACCATGAACTTTAGTGTAGGGTCCTCACGCACTTTGTCCCAGGCACCTCGAAGGGTAAGTAAACCGTTGATCATACCACCCCAGCTTGGTGCGATCAGCATCACTGAAAAGGCAACACCTAAAGATTGTGCCCAGCCTGGAAGGGAGGTGTATAACAAATGGTGTGGACCAGCCCATATATAGATGAAGATGAGCGACCAGAAGTGTAGAATACTCAATTTGTAAGAGTATATCGGACGCTGAGCCATTTTAGGAAGGAAGTAGTACATCATTCCCAGGTATGGTGTAGTTAAGAAGAACGCAACCGCATTATGGCCATACCACCATTGTACCAGTGCATCCTGAACTCCGGCATATAAATAATAGCTTTTAAAAGCAGAAATAGGTAGTTGAAAAGAATTTACAATGTGTAATACTGCAACAGTTACAAAGGTGGCAATGTAAAACCAGATGGCCACATACATGTGCTTCTCTCTTCGTTTGATGATGGTACCAAACATATTAATACCAAATACAACCCAGATTAACGTAATGGCAATATCAATTGGCCATTCCAGTTCGGCGTATTCATGGGAAGAGCTTAATCCTAAAGGAAGTGTAATGACAGCAGCGACAATAATGAGCTGCCAACCCCAGAAATGTATTTTACTAAGTATATCACTAAACATTCGCGCTTTAAGCAGACGTTGTAATGAATAATATACGCCCATGAAAATGGCATTACCAACAAAAGCAAAGATAACAGCGTTGGTGTGAAGTGGTCTGATACGGCCAAAGGTAGTGTACTGGGAGCCCATATTTAATGAGGGCTTGAAAAGTTGCATGGCAATGAGTAATCCAACCGTCATGCCAATGATGCCCCACACTATGGTAGCTATGGCAAAGTTTCTGACGATCTTATTGTCGTAGTAAAATTTTTCTGTCATGTGAAATTAATGAAAGGTTTATGGCCGTAAAATTAGTGCCGGGTGTAGTATATTAGAATGATGCATATTGGAGTTAAAAATGATCTTCATCATATTTTTGAGGCTCTTTTTGCTCCGAGATTTCTTCATCAAACAGTATGCGCACCGAAGGGGTATAGGTGTCGTCGTGCTGCCCGGTTTTGCTTGCCCAAAAGAAGGCTGCAAGAAAAATGAGTGCAAGTAAAATACTGCAGCCTATCAATACGTAAATCATGTTCATAATAATTTGTTTTTAGCAGCATAAAGTCTGGCAGTCAGACTGGTGAATAGAATGATAGTGACCGTACTTACCGGCATTAATATGGCTGCAATAAGTGGTGACAATAGCCCCTGTACAGCGAAGTATAAACCCAGGGCGTTATATATCAAGGATATGCCAAAGCTGATGTGAATGATCTTTACCGCATCTTTTGCTTGTTGTATAAACTGAGGAATCTTATGGAAGGACGCTCCGTCCAATATGGCATCACAATCCGGAGAGAAATTATTGATGTTGTCGGTAACCGCCACACCAAGATTACTTTGCCTTAAAGCACCAGCATCATTGAGCCCGTCTCCAAACATCAAGACTTTTTTGCCCGACTGTTGAAGGCGCTGAATGTAGTCGAGCTTGTTTTGTGGACTTTGCTCAAATTGCATTTGCTGTGCGCGAGGGAAAAAGGGGATAAGCGTTTGCTTGTCGTGATCTTTATCGCCTGAAATTAAATGTAAGTCGGCCCACTTGCTCAGCTTAAAGGTTAAATCCTTAAAACCTTCACGCCATCGCTGTCGGAAAGTGAAATATCCAAGGTAGTGATCATTGATCATGACATGGACATTGCTGTTTGAAGGAGAGACAACCAACGGTAGATTAAGGAACGTGGAACCTCCCAATTTCACTGTGTTTCCGTTAATCTTACCGCTGATTCCTCTTCCTATTTTTTCAACATATTCATCTACGGGATAAATTTTATCCCTGTTTAATAATTTTACCAGTTCGCGGCTTAAAGGGTGACCGGAGTTGCGGGCCAGATCACTTAATAATTGTTTTTCTTCATCGGTAATAATTCCCTCGAAGTTGAAGCCAGTAGCTTCAGGGCTGGTAATGGTGCCTGTTTTATCGAACACAAAAGTGTCGATCCTTGCCAATTCCTCTACCACAGCTGTACTTTTTAAATAGAATTTATTTTTATCAAAAATACTTAGTACTGCAGCGAGCGTGAAAGGGCTGCTCAATGCCAGTGCACAGGGGCAAGCGATGATCAACACAGCAGTGAAGGAGTCAAACGCATTTTGTGAATTTCCTTTATACAAAAGCCAGAAAGCCGCTGATCCAAGAGCAATTAGCAGCAATACGATGCTAAAGTATTTACTGGCTGTGTCGCTAAATGTTTTAATTCTGTTTTTTTCGGTGAAAAAAGCCTGGTTGTTCCATAATCCTGTAAGGTAACTTTGCGAAACAGGTTTAACCACCTCCAGTTCAATAGCACCTAAAAGCTGTCGGCCGCCGGCGTATACTACTTCACCCAGCGTTTTCTTTACAGGTTTCGATTCGCCGGTTACAAAGCTAAAGTCGATTTCGGCTTCGCCTTTCAATAAAATAGCATCGGCTGGAATGATTTCATTGCTTCTGATCAGCATCCTTTGGCCTGTACTCAATTCATTTAATGGAACGGGCTTTTCTTTACCTTCTTTAATTAAAGTCACTGCAACCGGGAAGTAGGATCTGTAATCGCGTTCAAAAGAAAGGTGGTGATAAGTTCGTTGCTGCATCCATTTTCCTATCAGAAGGAAAAAAACAAGACCACAAAGGGTGTCTACAAAGCCGGCACCAGTGTTGCTAATTATTTCGACAAGGGAGCGGATAAACATAACAGTGATGCCAAGAGCTAGCGGGAAATCAAGGTTCAGTATTCCTTTTCTAAGGTTATGGTAGGCCGAAATAAAATAGTCTCTTCCACAATAAAAGGTGACAGGTAATGCAAATGCGAGGTTTAGCCAGCCAAAAAAGAACTTGAATTGTATTTCCAGATCAGACAATCCGAAATACTCAGGAAAGCTAAGCAGCATTACATTCCCAAAACAAAAACCTGCGACAGCTATTTTTTTCACCAGATTTCTTTCTGAAAAGTCTGATTGTTGTTTTTTTACGACATCCTGCAGGCTAATCAAGGGCTCATAGCCAATTGAAACCAGCATTTCAACAACTAATCTTAAGGAGGTATGTTCGTGTTTGAACATAATTGCGACCTGCTTCTTCAAGAAATCTATCCGGGATTGAACGATATCAGGATTTATTTTATGCAGATTTTCAAGTAGCCATATGCAGGAACTGCAGTGAATGGCCGGTATGTATAAAGTAATGGAGGTGATTTTGTCATCGGTGTAGTTCACCAATTTTGACATAATTTCGGGTTCATCCAGGTACTCAAAATGCTTAGACTGAGTTTTTTGCGTTTGCCCCGGTATATCATTATAGGCATAATAATTGTCGAGATTATGATTGGAAAGGATTTGATATACACCTTTGCAGCCCAGGCAACAAAAGTGTTTGTCATCGTGTAAATATAAATTTACAGGCAGGTCGTCTCCACAGTGGTAACAATAGGTCTCTGATTTGAGCGTTTTTTGCTGTAACATAGATGAAATTTATTTTCACCAAAGTTCAGCCTTGTTGTCACATCTTACTATGATAACAATCAGAATCAAAAATGATACTAATCAATTTTTTGTTCAATAATAATAAATTAAAAGCCTCATATTTATGCGTTGAATATAATATGGTGGTGATAGCAGTGTTATATGATAAAAACAACAATATAAAAGATGCAGTATAAGGAACTATTAGATCAGCTTCGTGCACATATTGTAAATCTGTTTCAGACAAAAAATGACGAGCGCTTTATATATCATAACCTGCAACACACAGAACAAGTAGTTCAAAATGTGATCAGGATTGCCGACCATTATCAACTCTCGGAGCGTGATCACTTTGTTGTGGTTGCAGCGAGTTGGTTTCATGATTTAGGCTATTTGTTTGATTGTCGCCAGCATGAGGCAAAAGGAGCTGAGCTTGCAGCTGAATTTTTAAAAGATAAAGCGCTGCCTGAGGATATCATACTAGATGTGAAAGGTTGTATTATGGCTACTAAAATGCCTCAGCAGCCGGAGGGATTATTACAGCAAATCGTTTGTGATGCTGATTTGTTTCATTTAGGAAGTGATAGTTTTAAGGTTAGAAATAAGCTGATGCGTATGGAGGTTGAAGCATTCTGCGATAAGCAAATTGATAAGGCAGAATGGAGAACCAAAACCATAGGACTTTTCAAAACACATCATTATCATACTGATTTTTGTCAGAATTTATTAAATAGTAAAAAGGCCGAAAATCTTGCCGAAATGGAAGGTAAAGAGGGGAAGGGAAAAAGCAAGCCGCAACCCGAGAAAAAAGTAGAGCTGATAGAGGAAAAGAGTAAAATGACCGAAAAGCCTAAACGTGGTATTGAAACCATGTTCAGGATTTCTTCAACAAATCATCAGCGGTTAAGCGATATGGCCGATAACAAAGCTCATATCATGATATCCACCAATTCCATTATCCTATCGGT
Source organism: Pedobacter nyackensis (assembly GCF_900176505.1). Classification (GTDB taxonomy): domain Bacteria; phylum Bacteroidota; class Bacteroidia; order Sphingobacteriales; family Sphingobacteriaceae; genus Pedobacter; species Pedobacter nyackensis. The sequence continues at coordinate 79,057 of NZ_FWYB01000015.1, forward strand.
GATATTGAGTTTGCTGCTCCGTAAGCTCGAAGATAATCCTCATTTGATTATTCCAACCTTACTTTTATTGATCATTTGTGTGATTACCATGGTTTTTTCTATCTTGGCTACCAGACCCTCCATACCGGAAGGTCTTTTTACAACTGAAGACATCAAAGAGAAAAAGGTAAACCTGCTTTTCTTCGGTAATTTTTATCGGATGAGCTTAGAAGATTATAAAAATGGAATGAACAAGATGATGGATGATCGTGATTTTCTTTACGGAAGTTTAATCAAGGATGTTTATTCACAAGGGGTGGTATTGGGACGTAAATATCGGTTACTAAGAATAGCTTATAGTGTATTTATGTTTGGTATTATAGCGGCAGTGCTGGCCTTTATTATCGCTTCTGCTGTAGTAACCCTGTAACTTGTCTCTGATAATTCAGTACTTTTATAAATTAGATGTAAAAAAGAAATAGCCCGTGAAAAAATTATATCTGTTTTTTTTATGTATCAGTGTTTTGGCATCGGCTTTTTTTGCTTATTCGTGTAGAAATCCAAGCGGTAAATACAGCAACCCTAAAGGGTACGATTTTACAAAGCCCGATAAATTTAACATGCCATCCAGTTTACAGGAGATTTCCGGAATAGCTTTTTATAAAGCAAATAGTGATACCGTGTATAGTGTGCAGGATGAAGACGGTAAGTTATACAGGCAGGGTTGGGATGTGAAAAAGCAGTCCAATATGAAATTTGCGCCCAAGGGTGATTTTGAAGACGTTGCTTTTCTTCATGAAATGGTTTTTGTGCTTAAAAGTAACGGTGATATTTATTCCTTCCCTGTTACTGAAGTTGTGAAAAAGGAGTCGAACCTGGTTAAATTGCATAAACAAGTGGTGCCACATGGGGAATATGAAGGGCTCTTTGCTGACCAAGAAACCAATAAGATTTATGTTTTATGTAAAAAATGCGGGATCGATAAAAAGACTAAAGCATTGAGCGGCTATGTTTTTGATTACAAATCCGGGACAGATAGTTTAGTTGCCGCAGGAGCGTTTAAGATGGATTTAAATCAGATTAAAGCACTTAATTCTGAGCTTAAAGCGAGTTTAAGTCCTTCCGCATTAACCAGAAATCCTAAGACTAATGAATGGTATGTGCTTTCCTCAACGAATAAACTATTACTTGTAGCTGATTCCAACTGGAAAATTAAAGAGACGCACCGTTTAAATTCCTCTATGTTTAACCAGCCTGAAGGGATTGCTTTTGATAAAGATTTAAACCTTTATATTTCAAATGAAGGAGATGAAGTTATAGATGGTAATATTTTAAAGTTTAAATATTTAGTAACTGAAAAGAAATAATTACCATTCTTTTACTAAATATACAGCAACAGATAGTAAATTTGAAGCGTAGCTGCCAGATTCCATAACGAATATATTAATGCAAGCAATAACGCTAAATCTAAATAAAGGTATAACCGGATCAGGACAAGTTCTTGTTGGTGCTGATATTAAGCTGTCTTTACGTCCTTTTATTAACTATATAGAAAGAAGAGTAGAGACGGAGAAGACTGCCAAGATCAATTTCTATAAGTATATACTGGAGCAATTTAGGATGTACCCCGAGCTTCAATATCCTATATCGGCTGAAGATACGAGTAAGTACACTGTGCTTTTTGAATTGATATACACGGCTTTATCTCCGATTATTAATGATGAGAGTCAGCAGTACTGGGCACTGGGTACACCCATTTCTCCATGTTTTCATTACGGAACAGATGCTTTTTACAGTATTTTGATGGACGCCGAAAGGTGTCATTTAAAATCTGGTCTAAGCCTGCCTCCAAAAAAGGAGATGGAGAAGAATTTGCTATCGGCATTTTATAATATGGTAATGGAGCGATTTTACAGCTTCTCTTTAACAGGAAAGCAGTTTATCATTCATTCTGCAATAGATCCTGAAACCCAGTTACTCAAATATTACCGGTTAAATATTGATACCCGATTTCTGGATATAACCACCAGTATTAAAATGCCTGAGTATAATCTTAAAGATGTAAAGGATTATATTAAGGATGAAAGAAATACGCTTAAACTATTAACTAAACTGATTCCCCCTGAGTTGTTTACTGTCGAAGGGATCTCTATTGTTACCTTAACCGATGTAACGGATGAGTATGCTTTGGAGACAGTGAAAAACCTGATTATTGAACACAATGAGACCCAACAAGGTCTTCATACCAAAGAGATTGCTACGGCCCTGAAAACACTGGTAGGAACTGATCATATCGATTTTGGTATGATTCCCTATATTAAGCTGAATGATAAGGTTCAGATCAATGAACTGACCGGATTTAGCAGTGTATTGGTTCAGCTTGCCCGGGAGCATGGCAATGAGGATGTTGAGCATGATAGCCTGATCAATGAATATCTGGAACATCCGCGTACTTTGATTTTTCCGGAGGTTACCGATGAAGATCAAAGGAAGTATCCGATGTTGAAATTGCTGGGCCTTGTAGGTATTAAATCTTACGCGCTTTTTCCTTTGTACTACAACGCCCGGTTGGTGGGGTGTTTGGAACTTTATACCAAAGATTCAAGTCAGTTCACGGGTAATACGCTCAGCAAAATAGATGCTGCATTTCCGTTGTTGGCGCAATTGTTTCAGAATGTTATTGCCGATTTTAACAATGAGATTCAGGATGTGATTGTAGATAAATTTACAGCTTTACAACCTTCCGTACAGTGGCGTTTTAATGAAGCTGCCTATAATTATGTGCAGTCGGGAGCCAGAGAAAGGAACTTCCCCATCGAACCTGTTTTTTTTAGAGGGGTGTATCCTTTATATGCCGCAATAGATATCAGGAACTCCAGTATCCAGCGAAACGCAGCAATAAGACGAGATTTATATGCTCATTTTGAGATTCTCGAAAATACTTTGAACACGATTAGGCATAAGGCTACTGCATGTACCGAGAATGAAATTCCACATGGTGCAGCCATATGGACCAACAAGCATGTTGATGAGTTATCGGACCGTGAAATGTTTAAAACGGAGGATTATTTACAAAGACAAATTCCGGCTTCATTACATAATTTAAAAGCTGCTCATCCCGAAATTGAAGATATTGTTGCTGGTTATTTTAAGCTAACCGGCGAAAAAGGGAAAGTTTTTGAGAACAGAGCGCGTTACGAAAAAAGCATGCAGATGATCAATGTGGCGGTAACCCGACACCTTGATGAATTTAATGCGGAAATACAGAGTGTCTACCCTTGCTATTTTGAAAAGTTCAGGACAGATGGGGTAGAGTTTGATCTGTACCTGGGACAGTCTATCGCGCCTCGTATTCCATTTACTCCAAATCTTATACATGATTTCAGGTTAAAGCAGTTGCGGGTACTTGCGGAAATCGCGCGGACGACCAATAATCTGGGGCCTTATTTTTCTATTCCATTAGAGACAACACAGCTTATTTTTGTATACGAGAAGCAGATCGACATTAGTTTCAGGATTGATGAGCAACGTTTTGATGTGGAAGGTAGTTACAATATTCGCTACCAGATGGTAAAGAAACGTATAGATAAGGCATTGATTAAAGATACTTCAGAACGCCTGACACAGCCTGGAAAAATAGCTATTGTATATTTTAATAATAGTGAAGTTAAAGCGTACCTTGGATATATTAAAAAGCTGCAAAGCCAGCGTTTGTTGAATGATGATCTTGAGCATCTTGAACTTGAAGAGTTACAAGGGGTAGAAGGATTAAAAGCGCTTAGAATAGGCGTTAGATATTAAATAATTGATTTGGTATGTGCTTTAAGAAGAGTCTCTTCTCGTTATTGTTCTCTGGTCCGGTTTTTTTTATGGCATTTTCCAATGCTTCTGCACAACAACCGGTTTTAAAAGATTCTATTACTATAGCTGTCGCTCCTGAATACAATAAGGTAAGTAGCTTTCATAGGTTTTGGCTGGGTGAAAGCTATCGAAAAATATGGGCAACGCCTGTAAAGATGCGTATTATCGATCTTCAGAAAGAAAAAGGTGGGTTAACCATTGTAAAGCTTGGGGGAGGTATGCAAACGCGCTCGCTACGCCTTGTCGACCCTACAGGAAAGGAATGGGCCTTACGTACCGTACAAAAATATCCGGAGAGAGGTTTGGCAGAAAACCTTAAAGAGACCATTGCTAAAGATATTGCACAGGATCAGGTATCTACCAATCATCCTTTTGCTGCATTGGTTGTGCCGGATTTAGCAGGCGCACTGGGCTTAGCACATGCAAAGCCTGAAATTGTATACGTAGGTGATGATCCTGGTTTGAAAGAATACAGGAAGGATTTTGCGAATGCCGTTTATCTGATAGAGGAAAGAAGCCCTTTTGAAGAGAAGACTGATAACACAGAGAAGGCTCAGAAAAAGATTCAGAAAAATAATGATAATAAGGTCGACCAACGACTGACCCTAAGGGCGAGGTTGCTTGACTTTGTGCTTGGTGATTGGGACAGGCATGAGGATAATTGGCGCTGGCAGCCTAAAGCAATGGGAGATGGCGATGAAACTTTATATCTGCCGGTACCCCGCGACAGGGATAAAGTTTTTTACAAAACTTCAGGTGTGTTTCCATGGGTATTAAACCACCAATGGCTTAAATCACATTTACAGCCTTATAGCGATAATATTAGGGATGTGAACCACTGGAATTTTAATGAGCGATATTTTGACCGTTACTTTTTAAACGAGTTGGCTGAGCAGGATTGGCAGTCGGAGGTTAAATATGTGCAGGAAAAGCTTACAGACGGATTGATTGATAAGACTTTTCGTAAGATGCCTGATACTGTATTTAAGCTTTCGGGTCCTGAACTAATCAGACACTTTACCTCGAGAAGGGATAAACTGGAAACACTTGCAATGCAATATTACCGGTTTTTATCTATAAATGTTGATGTGCCTGCATCTGAAAAAAAGGAAATATTTAAGGTGAAAAACCTGGACAACGGAGACGTTGAGGTTGTTGTTCATAATATCAATAAGGAAAGCAAACAAGGTCGGCAGGTATACAAAAGAACTTTTGTACAGGGGATTACCGAAGAGGTAAGGTTGTTTGGTATTGGCGGTGAGGATACATTTACCGTTGAAGGTACTTCAACATCAGGTGTTCGCGTGCGCTTAATTGGTACAGTGGTAGCTAACGAGTACAAGGTAGCAACTGATGTAAAGAACAAACCATTTATTTATGACCAGCCCGATCCTGCGAATAAGTTTCCTGAAAGGTCGCTTTCTAAATTCCGCTTGTCTAATGATTCATTGGTTAACCGTTTTGACAAGAACAGCTTCCTGTATGATCGTTCGGGAGTTCTTTTTAATGCGGGTTATAATATTGATGAGGGCGTACAGATAGGTTTAGGCTATATTATTGAAAAGCAAGGATTCAGGAAGACGCCTTATGCACGTAAACATGAATTGTGGGCAAATTACAACAGTGGCAGGAAGTCGTTTGTACTCGATTATGTGTCTGATTTTAAAAAGGCTGTAGGTAATAATGACCTGACTGTTCATGCCAATTTGCTTGGGCCAAATAACCTGAGTAATTTCTTCGGGTTAGGTAACAATACTGAAAATATCGATCATGAGGAAATTGATGATGTGCGGGAAGGGGGGATTTCTTATTACAGAAATTATTATAATTACCTGAACACAGATGTTAAGTTGAGCAGACAAATTGTCAAACACTTAAAGGCTGATGCTGGGGTGCTATTCTCTTATTACACCAGTTCTGCTTCTAAAAATGAAGAACGATTCTTTAATGATTATAACACCGCGAATCCGGAGGAGGAGATATTTTCTGATAAGCTGTATGGTGGTTTAACAGGAGGCCTTGTTTATGATACCAGAGACAATATTGCTATTCCTAAAAACGGTCTTTACTGGAAAACTACATTTATCGGACAACAGCGTCTTGATAAAAGCAGTGGTAGTTACGGATCGGTAACTACACAATTCCGTTTTTACCTCAACCCAGGGAAATCAGGTTTTGTTATAGCCAATCGTATTGGTGCCGGTACAACTATAGGTGATCCTACGTTTTTCCAACGTATGCAGTTGGGTGGAGTGAATAGTTTGCGTGGTTTTAACAGCAAACGTTTTACTGGTACAAGTATGTTGTATAATAACCTTGATCTGAGGCTTAAGCTTTTTAATTTCACTTCTTATCTTGTTCCAGGAACTGTAGGTATGCTCGGTTTTACTGATGTAGGTAGGGTATGGGAAAAGGGTGAACGTTCAGGCAAATGGCATCAAGGATATGGTGGTGGTTTATACGTTATGCCAGGTGAAGTTATTTTGCTTCAGGCTAGTGTAGGCGCATCTAAAGAAGCAAGTATGTTGTATTTATCTGTTGGATTTAACTTCTAACTTAAAGAAAATAAGCCGTTCTATTCTAAGTCTGCATTAATTCGTCCCTGAAGAAGGGCCGAAAGAACGCTAGGACTTCTCATAAAAGGCATATTTTCTTTTTAGAAAACTGTTCTAATAAATCATCAAACTATTTAAGTAACATCCTTTGTTGTTCCTAGGTCCCATCATGTTGTCCCCACCATCTCCGGTCACCATGCTATAGAGACAAAATTTACCTTCTGCACAAAATTTTGCTCCATTCTCTTTGCAGTTATTGAAACAAAATTTACCTTCTGCGAAAAGGCATAGCTTTCTTTTGCTCCTTTTTCAGGAGCAAATTAATGGCGCCTTAGAGTAGAACGGTTAATTTTGACCCCTTTTGAGTAGAGCGGTCAATTTTGAATATTGATAAATTACTCCTAATTTCAGTACCTCATTTAGTGCCAAAATATAAACACACAATTTAACCACACAATAAATCAAAAAAGAACAATGAACAGAAGAGAAGCGCTTAAAAATACCGCGGTCTTGCTCGGAACTGCAATTTCGGCAACAACCTTTGGTGTTTTATTTCAAAGTTTTACCCTTCCGGAAAATGAGAAAAACTCAATTTCATTTTCTGCGGATCAGGAAAAAATATTGGCGGAGTTTGCAGATATTATTATTCCTCCTACAAAAGATGCCGGTGGTGCCAAAGCTGCCGGATTAGGTAGTTTCATCCCAATGATGATTACCGATTGCTATCCTGCTAAGATGCAAATGGCTTTTGCAGAAGGTTTGAAAGACATGGAGGCAAAATCATTAAAAGACTTTAATAAAGATTTCTTATCCCTTACCGTACAAGAACGTGAACAATTGGTAGGCAACATGAGAACGGAAACCATCGAAAAAATAAAAGCAGATAAAGCAGCAAAAAGAAGTGTGCCTTATTTCTTTGTTTTAGCGAGAGATCTGACCATACTGGGCTATTATGCTTCAGAAATTGGTTGTACGCAATCGCGTGAGTATATCGCGATACCCGGCCGTTACGATGGTGCTACAGATCTGAAGTCCGGACAGAAATCATGGGCCAGTTAACGTTTTAATATTAAGGAATAAGTAAATCATGAATATAAATACAGATTTAAAAAAAGAAAATACATACGATGCTATTGTAGTAGGATCGGGAATTAGTGGTGGTTGGGCCGCAAAGGAGTTGACGGAGAAGGGGTTAAGGGTGTTGATGCTGGAGCGTGGAATGAACATTGAGCACGTAAAGGATTACGATTCTGCAATGAAAGATCCCTGGGAATTGAAGCATGCCAATAAGCTTACTGAAGAGCAAAAAAGAACTCATCCGGTTCAGAAAAGAGATTATCCTTATCAGGAAGCTAATGAGAAGTGGTGGGTAAACGATTTAGAATGTCCATATACAGAAGATAAACGTTTTGATTGGTACAGAGGGTTTCATGTTGGTGGGAAATCATTAATGTGGGGTCGTCAGAGTTACCGCCTAAGTGATCATAACTTTGAAGATAATGCGAAAGACGGTCATGGTAACGACTGGCCGATCCGTTATAAAGATCTTGCGCCGTGGTATGATTATGCCGAGCGCTTTGCAGGTATCAGCGGACAAGCAGAAAACTGGCCCTTATTACCTGATGGCCAGTTCCTACCGCCAATGGATCTGAACTGTGTAGAGAAATCTGTTAAAAAGCGTATAGAGGAACATTATAAAAGAACGCGGATCATGACTATCGGTCGTGTAGCCAACTTAACCGTTCCGCATAAAGGACGTGGTAATTGCCAGTATAGAAATTTATGTAGTCGTGGTTGTCCTTTTGGCGCTTATTTCAGCACCCAGTCTTCTACATTGCCAGCAGCTGAAGCTACAGGAAGATTGACATTAAGACCGTACTCAATTGTAAACCATATCATTTATGATAAGAATACTAAAAAAGCGAAGGGCGTAATGGTAATCGATGCAGAAACGAACCAAACAATGGAGTTTTATGCAAAGATCGTTTTCGTAAATGGGTCTACTTTAGGTTCAACCTTTATTTTACTAAATTCTACTTCCGAAGCGCATCCTAATGGTTTAGGAAATGGCAGCGGTCAGTTGGGACATAACTTAATGGATCACCATTTCCGTTGCGGTGCATCGGGTGATGCTCCAGGCTTTGAAGACAAATATACTTTTGGTCGCAGGGCTAATGGCATTTACATTCCAAGGTACCAGAATGTGGGTAGTGATAAACGTGATTACCTGCGCGGATTTGGTTACCAGGGCGGCGCAAGTCGTAAAAACTGGCAAAGTGATATTGCCGAACTTGCCTTTGGTAATGATTTTAAAGAAAAAATGAGCACTCCGGGTTCCTGGAGCATGGGCTTGGGTGGTTTTGGTGAGATGCTTCCTTACTACGAGAATAAGGTGTATATCGATAAGACCAAGAAGGACAAATGGGGGCAGCCGGTATTGGCTATTGATTGCGAATACAAGGAGAACGAGCAGAAAATGCGTAAGGATATGATGAACGACGCGGCTGAAATGCTTGAAGCTGCTGGTATGAAGAATATCAAGACTTATGATAATGGTTGTTATCCTGGAATGGCTATCCATGAAATGGGTACTGCCAGAATGGGTAACGATCCGAAAACATCGGTATTAAATAAATGGAATCAGATGCATGAGGTAAACAATGTATTTGTTACCGACGGCTCTTGTATGCCATCTATTGCATGTCAGAATCCTTCTTTAACTTTTATGGCTTTAACTGCCCGCGCATGCGATTACGCAGTAAAAGAGCTGAAGAAAAAGAACATCTAACAAGATCCATTAAAACGAAAAAAATCCCGTTAAGCATTGTCTAACGGGATTTTTTATGTTTTGCTGAAAAGCCTATTCTGCTTCTGTATCTACAAATAGTTTGATCTCATGATCAGAAATGGTAATCAATCTTTCTTTGTATAGGCCACCAATTGCTTTTTTAAATGCGCTTTTGCTGATTTTAAAACGGTGATAGATATCATCCGGAGTACTTTTATCTCCCAATGAAATTACACCACCACAATCTTTCAGCTCGGCAAGTAGCACATCTTTTGTTTCAAGGATATGTCCATAGCCCATAGGCTGTAAGCTCAGATCTATTTTGCCTTCCACACGAATCTTTTTAATCCAGCCCTTACGCATCTCGCCCGGGTTCAATTCATCAAATAATTCGTTGGTATATAAAAGTCCGATATATTTATTGTCAATAATGGCATTATAGCCCAGGTCAGAGCGATCAACGATTAACAAGCTTACTTCATCACCTTCTTCAAGGTCAATGTCTTCTTCTTCAACAAAGTTTACAAGCTTGGAAGAAGCCAGCATACGGTCATTGCTTTCATCTAAGAATACATATACCACATGTTTGTCGCCTTTAAACATTGGGCGTTTCTGTTCACGTTTAGGTACATAAATATCCTTACCTAGGCCAATGTCCATAAAGGCACCACCATCTTCAGTTTCATCAACAACAGTCAGGTAAGCGAAATCACCTACACAAGCTAATGGCTTTTTAGTCGTGGCCTGAAGTCTGCCATCTTTCTGCACATATACAAAAACATTTAGGTTTTCACCTATTTCAGCATTTTGAGGAACATCAACATAGGGAAGTAATACCTCTTTTTCACCTTCTGTTAAAATCAGACCCTCTTCAGTTTTCTTTATAATTCTAAGGTCGTTGTATTGTCCTATTGCTATCATTTTACAAAGGTAGTAATCTATTGTCGTTTTCTATGTTCTTCGATGATTTGTAAGTAATGTTTCCCTTTTGTTTTTTTCGTTTCCAATCCTCCATTTTCCAATCCGAACAAAATTTCAAGTTTTCTGGCAATTTTAAAGGGGATATCCTCTTTGTCATCGATCAGTATATCCCTGTAGTTGTAGAATGTGCTTATTCCTTTTCCAATGATGTTGGGTATTGACCTGAGCACTATCCTGTACTCATTCTTTTTTAAATTATCGATACACTCCTGAATCTTGTACTTTTTTGGTAGTAACTCTTTGTTTGGGATAATTTTTTCCATAATCACAGCAACATTTTTCTGGTTAATAATTTATTTAAGGTTTAAATTATTGTAAGTCTATGCGGAAAATTTTATAGGTTGGTAAAAATATATGCGTTTTTTTTATTTTTTTTTTGAATTAAACAGATTGAATTGATTTTGAAGGAATAATTAAGGTGAACAGCAGTCCCTCAAACTTATCTCTAAGCAACTGAACCGCTATTTTACTTCTGGTACCGGCCGAACAGCAGAGCACCAGTCTTTGTTGGGGTAATAGATCGTTCAAATGATCATTTAAATCATATAAAGAGATATTCCAACCACCAATATTGTATTCTTCATATTCATAGGCTTCCCGCACATCAATAAGCTGATACTGGATATTATTAACCTTCCATACTCCGAGATCCTCGATGTTAATGCTGGTGTACTTGGTTTTATGTCCGTTTTTTGCGCTGTTTGAAAGTGGTTTTTTAGGTGGAGTACTAAATCTAAAAAGCTGTGTGTTGTTGTTTAATGCGTTGAAAATGAGTAGTTGTCCGGAGAGAACTTCGCCAAAGTGGCAAATTACTTTGATAGCCTCATTGGCCATTAAGCTGCCAATTATACCAGGTAAGGTCCCAATTACACCACTTTCACCGCAATTTGTAAGTTGATCAGGTAAGGGTGGTTCGGGGTAGATAGAACGATAATCAGGGCCGCCTTCATAATTGAAAACAGATACCTGTCCTTCAAACTGAAAGATAGATCCAAAAACTAATGGTTTGTTTAGGGCAACACAGGTATCATTAACCAGATACCGGGTAGGGAAGTTGTCGGAGCCATCAATAATAAGGCTGTACTGCCCGATCAGTTCTGCTGCGTTATCGGGACTAAGCTTGAGGGGGTAAGCAGTATATTGAATATCCGGATTGAAAAGTCTAAGCTTGTCTACCGCAACATTCGCTTTGTTTTTGCCTATATCGGTCATGTTGTACAGGATCTGCCGCTGTAGATTGCTTTCATCAACGATGTCATGATCTACAATCGCAATATGCCCAATACCGGCACCTGCGAGGTAAAGCAGTAGCGGACTGCCCAGTCCACCGGCACCAACAACCAATATGCTTGCATTATTTAGTTTACGCTGACCTTCAATTCCTATTTCGGGAAGTATGATTTGTCTGTCATACCGTTTTAAATCTGATGCGTTCATTTTGCTTTATTTCGTTTAAACCAGACTATTGTCCCAATCTTTCCAAACTGCCTCATAACCTTGAGCGGCTATCATCTCATCTATTTCTGTGGCGCTGCGTTCATCCGAAATCTCGAACTGCTCCAGCGATTGTGGAGCGACGGCATAACCGCCCGGATTGGTTTTTGAGCCCGCACTCATTGAGGTAATGCCTAGTTTAATGACATTATCTCTGAATGCATTGGATTCTCTAGTAGAAATAGAGAGCTCTACTTCTTCATTAAATAACCTGTAGGCGCAGATCAGCTGGACGAGTTCTCTGTCGCTCATGGCGACTTTTGGTTCCAGTCCGCCACTAAATGGTCTCAATCTTGGGAAAGAGATGCTGTATTTGCTTTGCCAGTATTTTTTCTCCAGGTAGTTCAAATGGAGGGCTGTAAAAAACGAATCCGTACGCCAGTCTTCCAGACCAATTAAAACGCCTAATCCCATTTTATGTATGCCGGCTTGTCCCAGTCGGTCAGGTGTTTCCAGTCGGTAATTAAAGTTCGACTTCTTGCCTTTTGGGTGATGTTTTTTATAATCTTCCTGATGGTAGGTTTCCTGATATACCAGGACGGTATTTAAACCGTAGGGCCTCAATTCTTCGTAATCGCCAAGATCCAAAGGCTGCACTTCCATAGAAATATGAGCAAAATGTGGTCTGATCAATTCCAATACTTTTTTAAAGTAGTCGGTATGCACGGTCTGGTTCGCTTCACCTGTAACCAATAAAACATGGTCGTAGCCCATTTCCTTAATTGCAGCAACCTCTTGCATGATTTCCATTGGGGAGAGGGTTTTGCGACGTACTTTATTGTCATAACTGAAACCGCAATAGGTACAGATGTTATTGCATTCGTTAGACAGGTAGAGTGGGACATACATCTGTATGACCTTGCCAAAACGCTTTAAAGTTAAAGCTTGACTGATTTGTGCCATCTGTTCGAGGTAAGGGGCCGCGGCAGGGGATATCAGGGCTTTAAAATCCTCTAATGTACGTTTTGAGGTCAGCAAAGCACGTTCAACATCTACACTGGTCTTGCTATAGATGCTTTTACTGGTGTCTTCCCAGCTGTATTGGTCAAAAATGTCGTTAAAACTTGCCATCCTAAATTGATTAATGAAAGAGAATTGTTGTGAATGCCTTAATCGTTTAAAAAAGAAGTGAGTGGACTGCTCGCTGCGGCATGTAAACCAACAGCTCCCAGTTTTGCTTCATAAGCCATTCTGCCCGCCTGAACAGCAATTTTAAATGCTTCAGCCATTAGTACAGGATTTCCGGAAACCGCTATGGCCGTATTCACCAATACGGCATCTGCTCCAATTTCCATAGCCTTGGCCGCATCAGACGGTGCGCCGATACCGGCATCAACAATTACCGGGACGTTACTTTGGCTGATAATGATTTCAAGGAAGTCGATTGTTTTAAGCCCTTTATTACTACCTATTGGCGCGCCTAAGGGCATTACAGCTGCCGTTCCTACATCTTCCAGCCGTTTACATAAAACCGGATCTGCATGGATGTATGGCAATACAATAAAGCCTAGTTTAGCGAGTTCTTCAGTTGCTTTTAAGGTTTCAATAGGATCAGGCATCAGGTATTTGGGGTCGGGGTGGATTTCAAGCTTAATCCAATTGGTTTCCAGTGCTTCCCGAGCCATTTGTGCAGCAAAAACTGCTTCTTTTGCATTTCTTACCCCTGATGTATTGGGTAGTAAATTGATATGGGGATACTTTAAATGAGTTAAAATATCGTCCTGATTATCATTGATGTCGACTCTTTTTAGGGCTACTGTAACCAGTTCGGAACCTGAAGCCAGTAGGGCTTCTTCCATTTTTAAGGATGAACTGAATTTTCCGGTGCCAGTAAACAGTCGGGAGTTAAATATTTTGTCTGCTATCTTTAACATAAGGTTTTAATTTAGGGTTGAAGTCATTTGTTGCAGCAAATCAGGCTGATTGGTTAACGCTCCGGAAATAGCTATGCCATGTATTCCTGTCTGCATGAGCAAAGGAATATCAGCCAATTCAATCCCACCAATGGCAATAAATGGGATTTGGATACCAGCTTTATGGGCTTGTTCCATCAAATCAATATATCCCTGCAGGCCAATTACCGGACTTAAATTCTGTTTGGTTGTGGTAAAACGGAAAGGACCCAATCCGATATAATCAGCACCTTCATTCGCTCTTTGCTGTATATGAGCAAAAGTGTTCGCTGTTCCTCCGATGATCATCTCAGGCCCGACAAGTGCTCTTGCTTCGGCTATAGGCATATCATCCAGGCCTAAATGCACACCATGTGCAGCTGCTTCTAAAGCAATCTGAGGGTAATCGTTTACAATCAGTTTGGCACCATGTGTTTTACATAATAAAGCAGCTGCGCGGGCCAATGACAATACTTCAGTCTCCGTTTGGTTTTTAACCCTTAGTTGTATCCATTTACCGCCTGCAAGTAAAACCTTTTCAATGGCCGCTAAATGAGAACCGCCGGTAGGAGATTGGGATATATAGTGTAGTTTGTCTATCATAACTTATGGTACCCCAAAAGGGTGTTGTTACTATTTAAAAATTGTTCAGCATACTTTTTAGCCTGTATGCAGGCGTCCGACAAGCTTAGTCCCAGGGCCAGTTTTGCTGTTATTGCTGCAGATAAAACGCAGCCTGATCCATGTTTTTGGTGGATGTTAGTAACATCAGGCTTTAATTCATGTAATTGTCCGTGTTCAAATAAATAATCGGTACCGATATTAGCTTCCAGATGGCCCCCTTTAAGTAGCACCGGACAATAGGCAGCCCAGGCTCTTGCTGTTTCAAATACTTCAGTTTTTCCCCCCAGACTTAGCATTTCAGGGTAATTTGGGGTGATGAGGTCAATTTGCTTTAAAACAGGCCGCAGTTGCTTTAATCCATCTTCCCAATCATGAAACTCATAGCCTGCGCTGGCTTTCAAAACCGGATCCATTACAATCCTGATGTTTGGTGCACGTTTTTTAAGGTTGGCTAACACTTCCAGTAATACGGTTATACTTTTAATGAGTCCGATTTTAACAGCTGATATTTCGAAGCGATGCAGTAAAGGCATCATTTGATCGTTAATCTGCTCTGCACTTAACCAGTTGTTTTTAAGAAATGACTGGTCTGTTTGTGCGGTTAAAGCACTACAAATCCCAAAGCCATAGACCTCATGTTGTTCAAAACATTTAATGTCGGCCAAAAGTCCTGCACCTGCAGTCGGATCAAATCCGGCAATGCTCATCACATAAGGTCTATCTGCAGCTATAGTTATCATTTGTGTTAATTATATACTTTAATTCGATTTTTTAATATTTCTGTTTATCAGGGATGTAAAACTTTCTAATGTTAGTTGTTTATTATTCCATATGGCGCCTAGTACTGCCAGTCCATCAAAGCCCATGTGCTTTACCTGCTGGATTTTTTTAGCATCTATTCCACCGAGGGCAATGATTTTACAAGCGTTTTTATGCTCCGGGAGCACCAGGTCAGCATGAGCTACGCCAGCATATCCTGGTTTGGAAAGACTATTAAACACAGGCCCGTAAAAGGTGTAATCAAATCCCCGTAACTGATTCATGTCTTTTAAATCATGGATGGATGTGCTTTTAATGATTGCTTGCTTATGGTGTTCAGTTTCCTCTGCAATAGTCTTTCTAAGCCATTCCGGATAATGCAGTCGTTTTATCAATGGGAAGTTGGTGGCCAACTCATGAAATTGGTGCAAAGCGATTCTATCATGATAACACTCGTCTATCTGCGTAATCAGCTTAGCATAGGCTAGCTTGTTAGTCTGCGGTTTTCTTAAATGAAAAACGGACATGCCAGCATCGAAAAGCTGGTTGATCAAGCTAGCCTCAGCTTCAAAACAAATAGGGTCTGATATAACGATCAATTTCATTTTTAAAAATTCATAACTATTTTGTTTATAGGTATATCTCGCTGCCTTTCTCAGTGAATTCTTTAGATTTGGCAGCCATGCCTTTTTGAAGTGCTTCCTGCTCATCTACACCTTGTTTGGCTGCATATTCCCTTACATCCTGCGTTATCTTCATTGAGCAGAAGTTGGGACCGCACATCGAACAGAAGTGAGCGATTTTAGCACCATCTGCAGGTAATGTCTCATCATGGAATTCTTTAGCGGTATCAGGATCGAGCGATAAGTTGAACTGATCTTCCCATCTAAATTCAAAGCGCGCTTTACTCAGGGCATTGTCGCGATATTGTGCGCCAGGATGTCCTTTGGCCAGATCGGCAGCATGTGCAGCAATTTTATAAGTGATCACGCCATCTTTCACATCCTTTTTGTTTGGTAAGCCCAGGTGCTCTTTAGGGGTCACATAGCAAAGCATCGCTGTACCAAACCAGCCAATCATGGCGGCTCCAATGGCCGATGTAATGTGGTCGTATCCCGGTGCGATATCCGTAGTTAGCGGACCTAAAGTATAGAATGGCGCTTCTGAGCAATGCTCAAGTTGTTTCTCCATATTCTCCTTAATCAAATGCATTGGCACGTGTCCGGGACCTTCAATGATGGTTTGTATATCATGCTTCCAGGCAATTTTGGTCAGTTCACCAAGTGTTTCCAATTCACCAAACTGAGCCTCATCATTGGCATCAGCAATACAACCCGGTCTAAGTCCGTCACCTAGTGAGAATGCTACATCGTAAGCCTTCATGATTTCACAGATTTCCTCAAAATGGGTGTATAGGAAATTCTCCTTATGATGGGCTAAACACCATTTTGCCATAATTGAGCCTCCACGCGATACGATTCCGGTTACCCTTTTAGCGGTTAGCGGTACATAACGCAATAAAACCCCCGCATGAATGGTGAAGTAATCAACGCCTTGTTCAGCCTGCTCAATCAGGGTGTCCCTAAACAATTCCCAGGTGAGGTCTTCAGCCTTACCATTTACTTTTTCTAAAGCCTGGTAAATTGGAACTGTACCAATTGGAACAGGGGAGTTGCGGATGATCCATTCGCGGGTTTCGTGGATGTTTTTGCCGGTTGATAGATCCATGATGGTATCTGCGCCCCATCTACATGCCCAAACGGCTTTCTCTACTTCTTCCTCAATGGATGAAGTAACTGCCGAATTACCGATGTTGGCATTGATTTTTACCAGGAAGTTGCGGCCAATAATCATTGGCTCTAATTCAGGGTGGTTGATGTTACAAGGTATTACAGCCCTTCCAGCAGCCACTTCTGATCTCACAAATTCTGGGGTAATATAACCTTTAGGGGTATTGGCGCCAAAGCTATGACCTTTGTGCTGGTGGCTCATTACCTCGTATTGTGCGCCCAGTTGCTCATTTAACAGATCAATTCGTTGGTTCTCTCTAATGGCTATGTATTCCATCTCAGCAGTAATGATTCCTTTTCTGGCGTAGTGCATTTGAGATACATTCATACCTTCTTTAGCCTTGTATGGTTTGTTTAGGTACGAAAACCTTAGAACATCCAGTTTCGAATCTGCCAGCCGTTGCTGTCCGTAGTCAGATGAAATCTCATCCAGTTGGTCTACATCTTGTCTGTCGGTAATCCATTTTTCTCTTAACCTGTTTAAGCCTTGTTTTACGTCAATGTTTGCTTCAGGATCTGTGTATGGACCACTTGTGTCATAAACTGTTACTGGAGGGTTTGGTTCTGTTAATCCGAAACCGTTATGTATCTTGGTTTCGCTTAAACTGATTTCACGCATGGCCACTTCGATGTCGTGTAGTTGTCCTTTAACATGTATTTTACGGGATGCCGGGAAAGGAGTACGGCTGATCACTTGTCCGTCTGGAATTTTTTCGGTTTTCATATTTTTAAATTATAATGAAGGATTGGTTTTTATAGATTTATCCGCCTTGAGTGGCTTTTATGAGCATAACCTGATCGCCTTCTTTTAAAAGATGGCCTGACCAGTCAGATTTAGAAACAATAGTTTGATTGATGGCAACGGCAATGCCTTTCGCCTCGCCGGAAAGCACAATAGAAAGCATTTGTTCAACAGAACAAGTGTCTTTAAGCTGATGTAATTGTTGATTTATAGTTATTTCCATAATTTAAAAAAAAATAGAAAAACTATAGGATTGCCTGTAGCAGGAATGGAAAAAGAACAACAAGGAGTTGCTCTTACTTTTCCCTTCGGCAGTACTAACTGCATCAGGTTCAAAGGGTATATCTCAGCGCAAGGCACCCCTAAAGTTTTTTGTAAATCTAGTTTATTTTTTTTAAATTCCTAATGGGTATTAAAAATCAATGATTTACTCCCGTTTGACAGTATTAAAAAAAATACCAGCGAATGAATTGCTAGCTTTGCGGCGCAATACCTCTGTAATGATTTCTACAACAAAACACCGTTTCTATTTAAGTCTGTTTTTCTTTATGTCGGGCTTAAGTTTTTCAACCTGGGCTTCCAGGATTCCCACAATTAAAGCCGCTTTTGATTTTAATGAGGCTGAATTAGGGAGTATTTTATTGGCATTGCCAATTGGCTCACTGCTGGGTTTACCGCTTTCTGGCTGGCTGGTGTCGAAGTACAATAGTCGGGTTCCATTAACGGTAGGATATGGGCTTAATGCCTTTTCACTGGCATTTATTGGTTTTGCTCACAATACTTTTACTTTAGTAGTGGCGGTGGTTTTATTTGCCTTTACAACGCGAATTTTTAATATCTCAGTAAATACCCAGGCACTTACCTTGCAAAAGCAGTTCGAAAAGAAGATCGTTGGTTCTTTTCATGGATACTGGAGTATAGGCGGAATAGCTGGTATTCTGTTATCTACGCTTTTATTGGGGCTGGATGTTTCTATACACGTTCACTTTGCGGTGGTTGCCGTTGTAATGCTTGTGGTAACCTTGTATTCGTATCAATTCTTACTAAAGGGGGATCGTGCGGAGACGGGGAACAAACTCATACTAAGTAAGCCTGATCCCTATATATTTTACCTGGGTATGGTTGTTTTTCTCTGTGCGATATGTGAAGGGGGGATGTTCGACTGGAGTGGGATTTACTTCCAGGAGATTATAAAAGTGGAAATTTTTACTTACGGGTATCTGATTTTTATGACTTTTATGGCGACCTCAAGATTTCTTTCGGATTTGATTGTAGCCCGCTTCGGGATGGCCAAAACTTATATCATGAGTGCATTGTGCATCATTTTTGGGATTGGTCTTGCTGTTGTTTTTCCGCTTTTCTGGCCAGCTATGATTGGCTTTTCATTGGTAGGATTTGGTACAGCTGCGATTATTCCAATGTCGTATGCATTGGCTGGCGCATCGAAAAAATATTCTGCGGGAATGGCCATTTCTATCATTGCAACCTATTCGATTACAGGAATGCTGTTAGGTCCACCGTTAATCGGATACCTGGCGCATGCATTTAATTTAAGGGTATCCTTTGTCATATTTGCCTTGTGTGGGGTATTATTGATTCCCATCACACAAATGTTCTTTAAACATCAAAAGCTTTCAGATAAAACTGATTAATTCGTTTTACCTGAAAGCCTTTGGTTGGTTTATTTAATTTTTTAGTTTACTGTTTTAGCCATGTTGAATAGCCTCATTGGCTTCATCAGCAGCTTCCCTTATGCCTGATTTTACTTTTCCTAAGTTAGCATCTTTGAAGTCTTTAAAATCCTGCGATACCTCATTGGCCTTACTTTTTATATTGTCAACAACGCGGTCTTTTAGGCCAACCAAATCATTTTTTTGTGTAGATATACGTTCCTTCATGGTATGAAGGGTATCCTTAATGTTTCCTGCTGCGTCTGACGCTTTATCGGAAATTCGTCCTCTTGTTCTTTTACCGCTTTCAGGGGCAAATAGCACACCCAATACCGCACCAACTGCAAGTCCGGTTAATAAGGCTACAATTGCGCCAGAACTATCAGTCGGTTTATATGACATATTTGATAAGCGGTCGGAAACTAGTTTTCTGTAATTCATAACTTCTTTTATTGAGGTAAAACATCTTTTGTCTTAATAAACACAGGGCAGGCTATAGTGTTTTAATAAAAAAATAATCTGTTAGAGATTGAATCCAATTTTGCTTTGACAATGATGTGTTTTCTTTTGTTTTACCTCAGATTTGGATAACCCTTGATTAACCTTTGGGTAAGGGTTGGTTAACCCTTGCTATACCCCAAGGCTTAATGAATGCTTATTCATCCCTTACTCAACAGCTACTCAATGACGAGTGCATGTTGTCTTTGTCCCGCGATAAGTTTGCATAGTTTACCAGTAATTATATAGCATTCATATCGAATGCAAAATTTACCTAATAAAGACTAATCGGGGATAATTTATTACCTAATTTTGCATCGTGTATTTATTACACTAACTGCCGTACAAAATGAAGAAAAGCTTACTTGCACTAACACTTGGGGGATTAGGAATTGGCATCACTGAATTTGTGATGATGGGCTTGCTGCCTGATATTGCTAAAGATTTATCGATCACTATTCCTCAAGCGGGGCATCTGATTTCCGCTTATGCGCTGGGGGTGGTGATAGGCGCTCCGGTTTTAGTGGCCATTGCTGGAAGTTATCCTCCAAAAAAGATATTAATGGCTTTGATGATGATGTTTGTTGCTTTCAACGCATTATCAGCGTTTGCTCCGGATTATAGCACAATGTTTATTGCGCGTTTACTTGCAGGCTTGCCTCATGGCGCTTTTTTTGGTGTGGGATCTGTAGTTGCCAGTAAACTGGCTGAAAAAGGGAAAGCTGCGCAGGCGGTCTCCCTGATGTTTGCTGGTTTAACTATTGCCAATGTCATCGGGGTTCCGCTTGGCACCTATATTGGCCACAATTATTCCTGGAGATACACCTTTGTCATCATTGTTGCAGTAGGTTTAATCACCCTTTTAAGTCTGAAGGTTTGGATGCCTGTTATGAAGGCAACCAAGGATAGGGATTTAAAGAAAGAACTTGGATTTTTTAAATTACCTGAGGCCTGGTTAATCATTCTGATGATCGCAATCGGAACGGGTGGCTTGTTCTCCTGGTACAGTTATATTGCACCTTTGCTGACTGACGTTTCAGGTTTTTCTTCTGATTCTATTACTTACATCCTTGTTTTGGCAGGTTTAGGTATGTTGGTAGGTAATTTTATAGGTGGTAAGCTGGCCGATAAATTTTCCCCGGCAAAAGCCTCAGTTTCTCTGTTAATCACAATGGCTATTTCGCTGGTTTTTGTTTATTTTGTTTCTGATAATCAAACGCTTTCTTTGGTAATGACTTTCGTTACCGGTGCTGTGGCTTTTGCTTTAGCTGCGCCAATTCAGATGTTGATGATCAACACGGCCAAAGGATCTGAAATGCTGGCTGCTTCTGTAAGTCAGGCTAGTTTCAACATTGGTAATGCTTTAGGGGCGTTTTTAGGTGGCTTACCATTGGCGGCAGGATATGGTTATACCTCACCTGTAACAGTGGGCACGCTAATGGCCTTAACAGGAGCGCTGTTCGCATGGGTACTGATTGCCAGAACCAAAAGAATGGCTGTGAATTAACCCTTTTTGTTTTTTTTAATTCGTAATTTTAATTTACCTAAAATGGTATTTATGGAAGCGGATTACCTATCAAGTGTTAAAAAGCAATTTGAGTATTATAAAATATTGGGCGAAAGGACAATGGAACAAGTCTCGGAAGCGCAATTGTTCTGGCAATATAATGCCGATAGCAATAGTATTGCTACCATTGTAAAGCATCTTTCCGGTAATATGATTTCGCGCTGGACGGACTTCCTGACTTCGGACGGAGAGAAGGCGACGCGTAACAGGGAAACAGAATTTGATAATGATGTTCCTACTAAAGCTGCTGTACTAGAACTTTGGAATGATGGCTGGAAGTGTTTTCTGGATACTTTATATGCGTTAAAAGATGAGGACTTAGGGAAGGAAATCTTTATACGTAACATGGGACATACGGTTACCGAGGCCATTAATCGACAACTTGCTCATTATCCATATCACATCGGACAAATGGTGTTTATAGGAAAAATGCTGTGTGGCGAAAAATGGGTTTCTTTATCTATTCCCAAAGGTAAATCTGAGTCTTATAATGCCGATAAATTTGCTCAGCCCAAACATAAAGAACACTTCACCAAAGAGTTTATCGAAAAAAAGAAATAATAAAGAAGCATATTCTATTGCTTTTTATTCTAGTATAAATATTTAATTTTTTGCTTTTATGAAACCAATTACCCGGAAAGGCTTGTTACTTTTGGCTATATTATCACCCATAATGGCCGACGCACAATTGAAGAATACACAAAAACCTGTAATGACTTACCCTGAGACAAAGAAAGAAGACATAAAAGATAATTATTTTGGAACTGAAGTAGTAGACCCATACCGTTGGCTGGAAGATGACCGGTCGGAGGAGACTAAAGCCTGGGTGATAGCACAAAATGCCGTTTCGCAAAAGTACATGGCACAGATTCCTTACCGCAATCAGATTAAAACGCGTTTAACTCATTTGATGAACTACGAGAAGTACTCGCAACCTTTTAAAGAAGGCCCGTATACTTACTATTATAAGAATACGGGGTTACAAAACCAAAGTGTATTGTATCGTCAGAAAGAAGGAGGGGAACCTGAGATTTTCCTTGATCCAAATACTTTTTCTAAGGACGCTACCACTTCCTTGGCTAGTATTGATTTTTCTAAGGATGGCAGCATTTGTGCTTATCAACTATCTGCAGGTGGTTCAGACTGGACAACCGTAGTGGTAATGAAAACTGCTGATAAAACAATCGTTGGTGATGCGCTTGTGGATGTGAAGTTCTCGGGCATCGCCTGGCAGGGAAATGAAGGTTTTTATTATTCCAGCTATGATAAGCCCAAGGAGGGTAGTCAGTTGTCGGGCCTTACTCAATACCATAAAGTATATTTCCATAAGTTAGGAACGGATCAAAAAGATGATGTGCTGATATTCGGTGGTGAAAAAACTCCACGCAGGTATGTAGGAGCTGATCTTACGGAGGATGAGCGTTACCTGATCATTTCGGCAGCAAATACAACCTCCGGCAATGAGCTTTATATCAAAGACCTTAATAAGCCGAATTCGGCTATTGTCAATGTAGTGGATAACTTTGATCAAAATCATTCCATTATTGATAATGAAGGTAGCAAACTCTATATCTATACTAATTTAAAGGCGCCAAACGGTCGTGTGGTTACTGTTGATGCTGCAGATCCCAGACCGGCAAACTGGAAGGTTTTGATTAAAGAAACCAAGAATGTTTTAACGCCTTCGGCAGGCGGCGGTAAGCTGTTTGCTAATTATATTGTAGATGCGGTGACTAAGGTTTTTCAATACGATAGAGGCGGTAAGTTCGAACATGAAATTGAACTTCCTGGATTGGGAACCGCTATTGGTTTTAGCAGTAAGGAAAAAGAAAAGGAGTTGTTTTATACTTTTACCTCCTACGTTTACCCCACTACGATTTTTAAATACGACATCAGCACGGGTAAATCTACTTTGTACAAGAAATCAGGTGTAGATTTTGATCCTTTAAAATACGAGTCGCAGCAATTTTTCTATACTTCGAAGGATGGTACCAAAGTACCTGTAATAGTTACCTATAGAAAGGGAATTGAGCTGGACGGTAAAAATGCAACCGTTTTATATGGTTATGGAGGCTTTAACATTAGTCTTACACCTGCTTTTAGCACATCCGTAGTAGCTTTGTTGGAGCAGGGGGGAATTTATGCAGTAGCTAATCTACGTGGCGGAGGCGAATACGGAGAGGCATGGCATGTTGGGGGTACAAAATTGCAAAAGCAAAATGTATTTGATGATTTTATTGCTGCAGCCGAATTCCTGATTGCGAAGAAATACACATCTAAAGATTACCTGGCTATAATGGGTGGCTCTAATGGCGGATTGCTGGTCGGTGCTGTTATGGCGCAGCGTCCGGAATTGTTTAAGGTTGCTTTTCCGGCTGTAGGGGTGCTGGACATGTTGCGTTACCATAAATTCACATCAGGCGCAGG
Organism: Pedobacter nyackensis; assembly: GCF_900176505.1. Lineage (GTDB taxonomy): Bacteria > Bacteroidota > Bacteroidia > Sphingobacteriales > Sphingobacteriaceae > Pedobacter > Pedobacter nyackensis. The sequence goes on from NZ_FWYB01000015.1 coordinate 102,684, forward strand.
TTGGGCATATGATTATGGTACTTCTGAGGATAACAAAGCGATGTTTGAATATTTGTATAAATATTCTCCGGTGCATGCTTTGAAGCTGGGAGTTTCATACCCAGCAACATTAGTTACCACTGCGGATCATGACGATAGGGTTGTACCTGCACATTCTTTTAAGTTCGCTGCTACCTTGCAAAAAGATCAGGGAGGTAAGGCTCCGGTCCTGATCAGTATTCAAACCAATGCAGGTCATGGTGCCGGAAAACCTACAGACAAAGCTATTGAAGAGATTGCGGATAAGTGGGCCTTTATGTTTTACAATATGGGGCTGACGTATAAGACGGTAGAATAGAGTAATACTACTTTCCGTTTATTCTGTTAAAGAATTTAGGCACGTCGCGCTCATTGCTAGAGTAAAACTCGAGTTTTTTATCTTTACCGTATAAGTATAGGGAAGGATATTGTTGAGGATGAAACAGTGGAACAAATACATGGTCACGGTCTTGTAATACCGTAACATTTTTCATGTCTTTTAATGGCTTTCCAAAGTTGTCCATGAAATAATTGATAGAACGGAATTCGTCCTGAGAAACAAGATATAGGTTGGCTTCGGCCAACTCTTTGCTTCTTTTAGATAGGTTTGAAGCTACTTTTTGGCAATGATCACAGGTTGCATCAAATAGGATGATAAGCGATTTAGGTCCCTTAGCAATTTTATCTGTAGAAAAGGTGGTCCCATCCGCTTTATAGAAAATGGCTCTTGGCATATCGGTTCCGGGTATTGGTTTTTGTGCCATTGCAGTTATTGAACCAACTGTGATGAAAAGGGCAAGGAATAATTGTTTCATAGCTATAGTTTTAGATATAGAGTTGCTAATATCTGTTTTATTTCAAAATTCTCCTGACATTTTTCCTTTTGATTTGTTAAGTACTTAATAAGTATATTTTTTTAATATAAAATCAGAAAAGGCCTGTAAACAGGCCTTTTCTGATTTTACATGGATTCTGTATAGATCCCTGCAGGAAAAAGTAAACTGAAGGTACTGCCTACATTTACCTCAGAATTAACCTTAATAGTGATGCCATGATATAGACAAATGCTCTTCACTATTGAAAGCCCGAGTCCATATCCTACATTCTTATTTAAATTGGTTTTTCTAAATCGGTCGAAAATAAAAGCTTGTTCTTCGGCTGCAATACCGATACCCGTATCTGCTATAGCAATTAAATATCCGGAGTTGCTTAGCTGGTCGGTAATAATGATGCTGCCTTTATTTACATTGTACTTAATGGCATTATTGATCAGGTTATAGAACAGTTGGAAGAGCAGGTCTCTGTTAACCCCATTCAGGAATAAATTCGGGTTTAGTTTAAGTTTGATATGAAGCTCTTTTTCTTCTAAACGATGGCTGATTTCCTCAACCACCTCGTTTAATAGCTCTGCAGGTTTTAGTGTGTCGGATTTAACAAATTGTTCGTTTTCAATTCTTGAAATCAGGAGCAGGGAGTTAGAGATTTTCTTTAATCTGTCCAGTGTTTTCATCATTTCTACAATTCTGATCACAACACTATCACTCAGTTGTTCATCTCCAATCAGGTTCTCCATTTTATTTTGAAGGATGCTGATTGGTGTCATCAGTTCGTGCGAGGCATTGGCCGTGAATTCACGTTCCTTTTCAAAAGCTTCGTTAATCTGCTCCATCAGTAAGATTAAAGACTCATCGAGGTATTTAAAATCATAGGTCGAGGTTTCTACCGGAATAAAGCGGTCTTTAAAAGGAAATTTTCTGTTCGTCAGTTTTGATTTGATAATCTTCCCTAAAGGCCTGATGAGTATTCGGGTAAATAGAAGGTCGAACAATAACGTAATCGCAATTAAGCCCATCAATACGTATAAAGCGATTCGTTGTAAGGGCTTGTTGTATTGATTGATACTGGAGATGGTCTTTCCGATTTCCAGTAGGTAGGGTTTCTGCTGGAAATTAAAGGTATGCATCAGTATTCTGTAATTGAGGGTATCCTGTTCTACCACTCTTTGTGCGGTTTTGATGGTATCAATTGGTAATCCCTTAATGGCGGGTTCAAGTGCAATGTATTCCTCCTTAAGCATGGTGTAGCTACCATAGCTATCCTCGCCCTGTAGGTAATGCTCAATGCCTTTTTTTTGGACAATCTGAATCACCTTGTCTTGCTGCCTGCGGAGCGAATAATTGGTGTATTCGGAAACAATCCCATCTACCAGGAAAGGTAGGGATACAATAAATAACAATACTACTACGAGCTTAGAGCTGGTAATGAAGAGGATTAGTTTGGAGGATAGCTTCACGTTATTTTTTTATTCGGTAACCGACACCGCGAACGGTTTCAATGAAGTCGGCAGGTGCCCAGGTATTTAATTTCTTTCTGATGTTTTTAATATGCGCATCAATGTAGTTGGAATCGTAATCGTCATCAGCAAAAGTGCCCCAGATATGTTCACTAAGCTGCATTCGGGTGAGTACACGATTGTTGTGCAGGAAAAGATAGCTGAGCAGGTCAAATTCTTTGCGCGACAATTCTATTTGGTTATCACCGAATAGGACCAATCGTTTTTGCAGGTCGAGTTTAAAATCCCCTAAAGGCAATAGTTCTTCTTTGACATTGAATTTACGGCGTGCTATGGCTTGCATCCTGGATTGGAGTTCCAGTAATGAAAAGGGTTTTGCCAGGTAATCGTCGGCACCCAGGTCGAGTCCTGTAATGCGATCTTCCAGGTTTCCTCTTGCTGTTAGAATGATATATGCTGCGTCGGGATTATGCTTTTTTGCTTTTGGCAGCAAAGTCAGACCATCGCCATCGGGCAGGCCCAGATCAAGTAGGATGAAGTCATAGCTATTCATCTCCATTTTTTCGAGCCCATCTTTAATATTGTGCGCCAGGTCGCAAACATAAAATGCCTTTTTCAGGAAATCTTCCATCTCATAGGCGAGCGTTTTTTCATCTTCTACAATCAGAACTTTCATGTCTGGGGTTTAGTTTCTTCTTTTATTTTCCTGAGGACGTTCTCTTTTATCAGATTTTACCTCTCCCGGTTTCTCCTGTCTTCTGGATTGTGGGACTTCCTTTACCTCTGGCTTTTTACTTTCTTTTTCGCGTTCCTGTTTCTTTTCTCTTTTATCCTGGTAAAGGTCTGGATTGGAAGTCGGGAATATAGCTGTGTTATTACCGGCAAAAGCACCAATCGGAAGCCAAATGAAAAGCATGACTGCGGTAAGGGTTCGGAATAATGAATTACTGCTCATGATGTAAATATATGGATAAAACACAAATGTGCTTTATGATGTGCGTTACTTAAATGAGTACAAATCTGGGGCTTGAAGATGAAATTAAGATGAAAAATAAAATAAATAAATAATTTAAAAAATTCATGTTGATTTCATCTTCGCTGTGGAGATTTGACCTAACAACACACAAATGAAACATTAATTGTTAAGGTTATGAGAAAGTTAATAGTATTAGGATTGCTTGGTGTATTAGGATGGATGCCCTACCAGGCTTCGGCACAGGTGAGTATAAATGTAAACATTGGATCACAACCATTATGGGGACCTGTAGGTTATGATTACGTAGATTATTATTACCTCCCGGATGTTGAGTGTTATTACAATGTGCCAAATCGACAGTTCATTTATTTGAATGGTGGAAGGTGGATTTTCTCAGCGTCTCTTCCTTCAAGGTACAGAGGTTATGATTTGTACAGTGGTTATAAGGTGGTTGTAAATTCAAGAGATCCATACAGGTATTTTGATAGAGATCGTGTTACTTATTCAAGATACAGAAGTCATAGGGGGCAGCAAGTGATCAGATATAGTAATGATTCAAGGTACTATGTGATAAAAGGTCATCATGGATATGGTAACAAACATTATTCAAGAGATAATGACAGACACGATAGACACGACAGAAACGACAGATGGGACAATGACGGAGGTCACGGTAAATGGGATCGTAATGATAGAGGACGTGGAGATAGGGATCACGGTGACAGAGGCCGCGGAGATAGAGACAAACATGGTAATGGACGTGGCAATGATCACGGACGTGGAAGAGGATAATAAACACAAATAAACTGAAAGGGTGCTACACAATGTATGTGAGCACCCTTTTCTATTTTTATGACATGGTAAAATGATACATTCTGGCTTATTGGTTGATCATAAGCTTTCCGCCAAATGGTTGTTCAATATCAGATGGATTTAGTAATCCGGTAGCAATAATGGTATAAGATTTTCCTGCTTTAAGTTCTACGCTTTCCAGTTCTGCTTTAGCAGTAGTGCCTGTAGCTTTGTCCTTGATTTGGAAAACATAAGCCTTAGGTTCTATTTCAATAAATTCACTACTGGTTTTATACGCTTTGTCGCTTATAACAACTTCTCCTTCTTTAACAGCAAGGTTTAACGCAGGTGCATTAGGCGAAAGGTTGATGAATCTCACAAAGGCCTTGGCTGAAGCCAGGTTGCCAAGGTTATCTTTAATTTTAAAGAAGTCTATGTTTTCCCCTTTGTCAATTAAGAAAAGAGAATTAATGGTGTTGGCTTCCAGCGTGATGTTTTTTGTAATTACGTTCTGCATGCTAGCTGTAGTAAATTTAACGCTATGGCTACCCGGGCTGGTTTGACTATAACCGGTGCTGCCATTGAAAGCTACTGCTCCGTTCTGGTTGATCAGATTCTTATCTAAATAAATGTTAAAAGTACCTACGGTCGGAGAAGCATTAATGAGGTTTAAGTAGGCAATTTCAGGAGCTGCAACCGGATCTTTTGAACAAGATTGAAATGTTAAAGCCGAAATTGATAATAAAGCGACTGCACTTAATTTTTTAATAGAGATATTCATGTTTGAAATTTAGGGTTTGTGAATGTAACTCTATTAAGGACGTGTAAAGTCATGCTAACGCTACAATAAAACTTAAAAAAAATGTAACTACATTAGTGCATTTAAGATGAATTGCCCGTTTGGGTATAAAAAATAGATTAGAATGAAAGTAGTTATAGGTTCAGATCATGCAGGGTTTGAGTACAAAAGCATTTTGGTTGATGTATTATTAAAATGCGGGTACGAGGTGGTTGATTTGGGGACAAGCAATACGACGCCAACAGATTACCCGGATCATGCTGCTGGCGTGTCGAGGGCTATTCTTGATAAAAGAGGGGATAGAGGTATACTGATTTGCGGAAGTGCTGTTGGCGTTAGTATTGCGGCTAATAAGTTTAAAGGAATACGAGCCGGTGTTTGCCACGATACCTATTCTGCACATCAATCTGTGGAGCATGATGATGTAAATATCCTTTGTATGGGCCAACGCGTGGTTGGTATTGAACTGGCTAAAGATATTGCTTTTGCGTTTTTAAATGCCAGTTTCTCCCGTGAGGAACGTCATCTAAAAAGGCTGGTTAAAATTACTGCAATAGAAAACGGGGAGCTTTAGATATTTATGAAATTATACGTTTACGTACTGCTTGTTTTTGTCGTTTTCACACTTTATCAATGTCAAAGCTATAAAAAGACTGTTGCTGTTAATCATGATGTTGCACCTGATACGACCAATTCTCCTGTGATTCATGCTGCTGCAGCGATTAAACTGATGGAGGTTGAGGAAGGCTTTGAAGTTAAGCTGGTAGCTGATGAACCACTGGTTGTCGCACCTGTGGCCATGACATTTGATGCTAAAGGCAGATTATGGGTGGTTGAAATGGTGGGGTACATGCCAGATGTTAATGGAAAAGGTGAAGAACACCCAAATGGTAAAATAGTAATCCTTGAGGATAAAAATGGTGATGGGTTGATGGATGACAGGAAGGTTTTCCTGGATTCGCTGGTGCTGCCGAGAGCAATTTGCTTAATTGACGGAGGTATTTTGGTGGCAGAGACGCCCAATCTTTGGTATTATGATATTAAAGATGACAGACCGGGCAACAGAACATTGGTAGACCCTAAATATGCTGATGAGGGTAATGTGGAACATCAGCCCAATGGCTTACTAAGGGCTATGGATAACTGGATCTATAATGCTAAATCAAGCAAACGCTACCGTAAAATGGGTAACAGATGGATTACAGAGGATACGCACTTTAGGGGGCAATGGGGGATTAGTCAGGATAACTATGGCAGGCTGTATTATAACGACAACTCCATCAACCTGATGGGAGATTATTTTACTCCTGGCTTAGGTGTTGCAAATAGCCATCAGAAAAGTGTGAATGGGTATTCTGAAAGAACAGTGAGAGATAATAGGGTTTATCCGGCTAGGCCAACTCCTGGTGTAAACAGAGGTTATATGTCGGATGTACTGGACGACAGTTTGCGTTTAAAGAATTTTACTGCGGCATGTGGTCCGGTTATTTATCGTGGAAATCTATTTGGTCCAGCCTATGATTTTAATGCTTTTGTTGCTGAACCGGCAGCTAATTTGATTAAGCGAAATATCCTTAGCGAAAAAGGACTTGTGGTGACGGGGGTGCAGGCCTATAAAGGAAAAGAGTTTCTGGCCAGCGTTGATGAGCGTTTCAGACCGGTTAGTTTGTATAATGGTTTAGATGGAGCATTATATGTAGTTGATATGTACCGAGGTATTATCCAGCATAAAACCTATGTGACGCCGTATTTACGGGATGTAATAGAACGAAGAAAACTTAGCGAGCCATTGGGTTGCGGTAGGATCTATAAGATCGTTCCAAAGGGTAAAAAAGCAGTGCCTGCTAAGTTTAGTCAAGACCCGAAAGTGCTTGTTACTTTATTGGGTAATGAGAACGGACTGGTTCGGGATATGGCTCAGCAAATATTGGTTGATGGTAAAATGAAGGCTGCAATTCCTTTTCTTAGGCAAGCGGTTAAGGATGTAAAACAACCTTTACTTGTGATTCATGCGCTGTGGGTTCTGGAAGGATTATCTGCGCTGCAAACTAATGAGGTGCTGGTTTTATTGGAGTCGGCCGACTGGGCTGTTAAAATGCAGGCTTTAAGTGTTTTGCCATCTGTGATCAATGGAACATCTTATCGCTTTTATGTGGATGCATTGGTGCATTTACTTAAAGAAGAAGATGAGTTGGCTGCCTCATATATCGCTTTTGTAGCTAATTATATCAAACCTTTTAATGAGAATGCTGCGCATCAGTTATTAATTGATTTGGTGAAGAAATATCCCGCTAATCCGTATGTTTCGGCGGCAGTAGTGAGTAATCTGGCTTACAGGGAAGAAGATTTTGCAGCATCGGTATTACGTTTGATTCCGGATACCAATTTAGTGATCAATAAGCAATTGCAGCGTGTTGTTACGAGTGTAAGGAATACGCAAAAGAATAGGGACCCATTATTAATGAGCAAGGAGTTTCCTAAGGGAGCAGTTTTGTTTGCGTCCAGTTGTCAGACTTGCCATGCAGCGGATGGCAACGGTATTAGTTCGCTTGCCCCGCCATTAAACAAGTCAGAATGGGTAACCGGAGATAAGGATAAATTGATTTCGATTGTGTTGTTTGGATTAACCGGGCCGATAAAGGTAAATGGACATGTATATGAAGCTCCTGAAATATCTGCTGATATGCCTGGAATAGCGCATAGCGAGGAAATATCAGACGACGATGTGGCTCAGGTGTTGAGTTTTATCCGTGGTTCCTGGCAGAATAATGCTGGTAAAATCAGTATAGATGAGGTTGCTAAATTGCGTAAACGCTTAAAAGGACGGGAAAAGGCTTTTACTGTTGAAGAACTGGAAAGTAAGTAGTTCGTGTTGTTAATAACGTGTTTAAAACCTGTTAATAAGCTGTTGGTAATCAGTTAATAATTTGTTACAAAAATAATGTTAAATATTTTTGTATGAGTGAGTTATTAGTTGTAAATTAGATCTATCAATTAGGAAGTACTTTGGCAGTCTGAAAGAAATATTCCAAAAAGAAATACTTGGCCTCCGGGCAAAAGGTTCTGGAAATTTCGATAGATCAGTAAGGATTCGGACTCAAGGGCAACTGCGAGGAAGATCTAAGGTAACTAAAGTCGAAAGACTGAAGAACATCATCTGAATCTGGAACAGACATTACAGACGAATAATACATTCTAAGGAATGGGATTAGGGTAGTAATTTAACGGGTTTCAAAGTTCTTAGGAGCTAAGAATACTACGAATTGTAAAGTAAAAATCGAATTGGTGCTTTTCTTACGGCTAAGGCTGCAGGAAAGGTGAAAGCGGAGAACTTGAATCGAAAGAAGAGAGTCTCCGTTTTCTTTTTTTATTAATATGCTCATCAGGTAATAGAATTTCACTATTTTTATATACCATGAGTAAAGCTTTAAAAAACTCCACTATTGAGAAGAAGATATTCGTCCTGGATACTTCTGTAATTCTTTACGACCATATTGCATTTAAAAACTTTCAGGAGCATGATGTTGCCATTCCGATCCAGGTTCTGGAAGAACTGGATAATATGAAAAATGGGAATGAAACGCGTAATGCTGAGGCGCGTAGCTTCATCAGGCTGATGGATGGTGCTTCGGGAGATCAGATTATAAACCAGTGGATACCTTTTAGTGGTAAAAAAGGTGGTCGCTTTAAAGTGGTGATGGATTATAAACCAGATGGGGTGGATGCCGAAGAAGTTTTTGGTAAAGGTAAATTTGATCATCGCATACTCAATGCAGCGCTGAGCCTAAAACAGGAATTCCCGGAGAAAAGAGTGGTTTTAGTATCTAAAGATATTTGTTTGCGTTTAAAAGCTAAATCACTCGAACTCCATGCTGAAGATTATGAAACAGGTAAGATAAAGAATGTAGATGAACTCTATACCGGTAAGGCGTTGTTAGCTAATGTTCCCGATGAGGTGTTTAGCCTGTTAAAAGCTGAAGGTAGTGTAGATGCGACTGGATTGGAGATTGAAGAGGTGCAGGCTAATCATTTTTGTATTTTGAAGGGCAAGCGCAAAGTCGCAACTACTTATTACAATGCTAAAATGCGCAGACTTTTTCTTGTTGCATCACGTACTATATTTAATATATCGCCACGTAATGATGAGCAGGCTTTTGCCATTGATGCTTTACTTAACCCAGATATAAAGCTGGTTACTATTCAGGGAAAGGCCGGCACGGGTAAAACATTACTGGCTATAGCAAGTGCGCTGGAGCAACGCAAAGATTACCGGCAGATTTATGTAACCAGGCCTATAGTGGCTTTGAGCAATAAAGATATCGGCTTTTTACCTGGAGATGTGAAATCGAAAATTGACCCATATATGGCTCCAATATGGGATAACCTGAGGTTTATAAAAGAGCAGTACAATCATGATGCTAAAATGCAGGGTAAGATTGATGAATTTGTGAGTACTGAAAAGATTGTGATTACCCCATTGGCTTACATCAGGGGGAGGACATTAAGTAAGATTTTTTTTATTGTTGATGAGGCTCAGAATTTAACCCCGCACGAAATAAAGACGATTATATCAAGAGCGGGTGAGGACACTAAAATCGTATTCACCGGTGATATTTATCAGATTGATACACCTTATCTGGATGCGGAAAGTAATGGTTTGTCGTACCTGATAGAGCATGCTAAGGATCATCCTTTATATGCACATATTACCTTAGATAAAGGTGAAAGAAGTGAACTGGCCAATCTTGCCAATGATTTATTGTAATTTTATTTTTTAATCATTTATATACTGAACATGAGAAGAATTGTATTGTTATTAGTTGTTGGACTTGCCATAGCGGGTTGTACAGCAGTTAAACCTGGTGCGGGTAAAAGCGAGGTTACTTTAAGTGGGAAATTGAACCCTATGGGCATGTCGACTTTCCAATATGGAACGCATCTTTTGAATACCGGCAAGCAAATGTATGCACTGAAAAGTAGTAAGGTTGATTTGAAAGCACACGAAGGAAAAGATGTAATTGTAAAAGGGGTAAAGGTTGCTGGTTATCCGGTTGATGGCGGTCCGGACTTCATTGATGTGCAGGAGATCAGTAATAAATAAGATGTTTCTTCACTGAAAAAATTTATAGATTGCGTTTGTAATCTTATTTCATGAAAAGACTAACACTAATGATTCCCATTCTGATGATTTTATCTTGTCAGCAGAATACTAAAAAAACTACAATATCAGACCAGGTTATGGTTGATGATACGCATTCTTTTTCTAAGCCTTCTGTTGCTTATGTTGAACATCTGAACCTTGATTTAAAGGTTGATTTTGAGCAACAGCAGCTTAGCGGAAAGGCAAGCTGGATCATCAACAATAAAGCAAAAGCCAGTGAAATCATTTTTGATGACAGCAAGTTGAACATTGCTAAGGTAACACTTGGTACAGCCGAAAAGGAGACTACCTTTTCCTTTGGTCCGGAGGCTGAATACATGGGGAGAGCCTTAAAAGTGGCTATTTCGCCAGAAACAAAACTGGTTAATATCTATTATACCACAGGTAAGGATGCCAGCGCTTTGCAATGGCTTAACCCGCAACAAACTGCAGGTAAAAAGAGACCTTACCTTTTTACCCAGTCGCAAACTATCGCTGCACGCAGTTGGGTGCCTTGTCAGGATAGCCCTGGGATACGATTTACTTACCATGCCAAAATACAGGTTCCCGTAGATTTGCTGGCTTTAATGAGTGCTGAAAACCCACAGGCAAAAAACAATACCGGTATTTACGAGTTTAAGCAGAAACATGCTATACCGTCGTATTTACTGGCCCTTGCGGTTGGCGATATTGTCTTTAAGGCTGTTGATGAACGGACAGGAGTATACGCCGAGCCTTCAGTATTGGAAAAGGCTACCTGGGAATTTGCGGATATGGGTAAAATGGTGCATGCAGCAGAGGTACTTTATGGCCCATACAGATGGGGTAGGTACGATTTATTGGTGTTGCCACCTAGTTTTCCTTTCGGGGGAATGGAGAATCCTAACCTGACTTTTATTACGCCTACTATATTGGCCGGCGACCGCTCATTGGTGAGTATTATATGTCATGAGCTGGCGCATAGCTGGAGCGGCAATCTGGTAACCAATTCTACATGGAATGATTTCTGGCTGAATGAAGGTTTTACCAATTATTTTGAGCGTCGTGTTGATGAAGCTATTTTTGGTAAGGATGAAGCTGCGATGCAGGAAGTATTCGCTAAGCATGCTTTAGATGATGCGATTAAGGATATGGGAGCGGGTAATAAGGATACACATTTAAAGACTGATTATACTGGGCGTAATCCTGATGAGGGGACCAACGACATTGCTTACGAGAAAGGCTTTTTCTTCTTAAAGACGATTGAGGCTGCTGTAGGCAGAGAAAAGTTTGATGCTTTTTTAAGAGGTTATTTTGACAGCCATGCTTTTCAGTCTTTAACCACAGAACAGTTTTTGGACTATCTGAATAAGAACCTGATTAAGGGGGATAAAGTCCTGGAAAATAAACTGGAAATAAATAAATGGGTATATGGTTCCGGTGTTCCATCTAATGTGGTTGCGGTTGGATCTGAACGGTTTAAGGCTATCGATGACTTATTGGCCAATTGGCAGAAAACTGGCTCAGCAAAAGGGCTGAGTAGAGCAATTGTATCAAGCAATGAAAGACGTTATTTTATTAGTCAGTTGCCTGAAAATCTGACAGCTAAAGAAATGACTGTGCTGGATGCTGAGTTTGGTTTTACAGCGTCTAACAATACGGATATACAGCTGGCCTGGTACGAGTTGGCCATTCGTCACCACTATGGTACTGCTGATGCACGAATAAAAGCTTATTTGTTGGAAAATGGAAGGATGTGGCATATTATTCCATTGTACAAAGAAATGATGGCTACACCTGCAGGATTAAAGACCGCAAGGGAAATTTATAAGCAAGCAAGACCAAACTATCATCCGATGACTTATTTGGCAATCGACAAGTTGTTGAAATAGGACAGTGGGGTATAAAAAATGCTACAGTTGTAGTAAAATGGCCGATTTAATGTGCTTTAATTTCTGGCACAGAATTTGTTTTTAACTAATCGGTTTAGTTTGGTTTAGGTTGATCTGTGGTGGATCGACCTTATGAACGGGAATAGTCTCTCCGACTTATTCCCGTTTCTCATTTAAAAGCTTTTCTGTTTTGTCGAGTTCCGACTAATTTTTATAAATGTTTTTTAAGAAGTTTGAAAATGACCACAATGCCTGGTATTAGCAATGTGAAGAACACTATCGGAATAACATACGCAGCGATAAATGAGTTCATGAATTTAGATTTAAGTATATAGTCTTTTGTACTATATCTAAAATATATTATCTTAATCCATTATTAATTTATACATGAAGAATTCACGCTTTCTATTTTTATCATTTCTATTTATAGGTTTTGCAGCAAATGCGCAAAGGCAAAATCTTTACTTCTTAAAGAACAGCGGACAACATGTAAAGCTGCGCGATAGTGCTGATTATTTACGTATTGTGCAGGAACCGGCAGAGGGATCAAGTTTGTTTATTGTTAATGAGCATTATCTGGATGGCAGCATCAAAAGCAGGGGGCTTTCGAGTTTGATAGATCCGGTCTTGTATCAAGGTCAGTACATATCCTATTTTAAAAATGGGAGGAAACAGATGATGGGAACCTATAAAATGGGGAAGTTAATAGATACGGCAATGCATTACTATCCTAATGGTAACCTATACACTGTTATTGGTTATCAAACCATGAAGGATGGTAAAACCTCAAAATACATCAAAAGTGTTAAAGATTCAACCGGTAAAGATCTGGTGGTGGATGGTAAAGGTATATGTAGCTTTTATGATAAGGATTTTACACAGGTTACGGAAAGCGGCAGCATAAATAATGGCCTTTATGATGGAGAATGGATTGGTGAAACTGAGATGGGCGGACTTAAATATAAAGAGCAGTATCTGGATGGTAAACTGGTAGCTGGCGAGAGTATGGACAAGGAGAGGAATGTTTATCACTACACCAAGGTGTTTGTTCAACCTCAGTTTAAGGGTGGCATGGAAAAATTCTATACCTTTCTAAAAACAACAATCAGATATCCGGGGGAGTGCCAGAGAAATGGTATACAGGGTAAAGTTCATTTGAAATTTATGGTTATGAAAGATGGTTCCATTAAGGATATAATTGTGACGAAGAACCCTCATCATTTATTGTCTGTGGAAGCTGCAAGGGTAGTTAGTCAATCTCCAGCATGGGAGCCAGGTTTAGAAAGAGGGAAGATCGTTAATGTTTCTTACAATGTGCAGGTGTCGTTTACGCTACGTCGTTAATTTGCAATTGAGATGATCGAAGTAACCTGTGCTATTATTGTAGCTGAAGATGGAAAAGTGCTTGTTGCACAGCGGAGTGAAAGCATGTCGCATCCATTAAAAATGGAGTTTCCGGGCGGTAAGATCGAGTCCGCTGAAACTGCTGAGCAATGCCTGATCAGAGAAATTAAAGAGGAGTTGGATGTGGATATTCAAATCTTATCTGAACTGAATTCAAACCAACATGCTTACCCCGGGTTTTCAGTAAATCTAATACCCTTTGTTTGCAGGATAACAGGTGGTGAGATCGTGTTAAAGGAACATGCTGCATACGCCTGGCTAGACAATAGTGAGTTACCTGATCTTGACTGGGTAGCAGCTGATGTTCCTGTTGTTATGAACTATTTAAACCATATTGATACTTTGTAACCTATTGATATACCAGTTTAGGCTTTTCATTTTCGCAGACTACCTTTTTTGGTGGTGATACAAACATGCAGTCGGAGGTTATGTTCCATTTTTTATTGAAGTTTGCCTGTTCATCGGTATATTTTTCAACCTTTTGTATAAAAGCTACAGTGTCAATTTTTGAAGAGTAGCTTACATAGCCTGTTGGACCGCCACAAGCTTTAGATCCAATTGGTCTAAACTTCCAATCTGCTTCATTTTCACATTTTACCTGCTCTGATAAGCTTTTGATTTCTGCAAATAGGTTTTTCAGTTTTAGTTCTTCAGCTTCTTTTGTACGCTCTGTGTTCTTTTTACAAGCGGATGCCCCGGCGATTATCAGTACAAGCATCAATACGATGTAGCTTTTAGTTTTCATAAGCTTTGTTGTGTTTGGGTTTGTTATCTATAAAACGCAGAACATGTGAAGAATGCTACAAGATCATTATTATATTCGCAAAAAAAAGAACTAAAAAATGATAGCTCACCACGTATTATTCTGGCTAAAAGCCGACACCACTGAAGATCAAAAAAAAGCTTTCCGTAAAGGATTAGAATCTTTGGAGAAAATTGAAGTGATTAAAAACATGCATATTGGTACACCTGCACCTATTGAACGTGCTGTAGTTGACACCACTTATACCTTTTCATTAGTTCTGTTTTTTGAAGATCTTGCCGCGCATGACGTTTACCAGGTGCATGAAGTGCATAAGGCCTTTTTAGATGAGTTTAGAGCTTTGTTTGAAAAGGTAATCATTTACGACGCATACTAGTACTTTCGAAACCGGGACATAACAGGTATTAGTTTATTGTTGCTGCAGATAAGTCTTATCTTTGATTTATCAAATGACAGAAACATTAAAAGACGTTATTGGCAGGGAGTTAAAACAGTTGTTTCAGCTAAAGAAAACTGAAAGACTTTGGCATATACCCGTTTTAGCCTCTCTGTCGACCGGTATTCCATTACTGATTGGTTTTTATAGCGGTAGGCTCGACTATGGAATTCAGGCTTGTATAGGTGGACTGGTAATCCTGTATCTACCCCGAAATTTCTTTTTTATCATGCTGGCTTCCATGGGAAGTTGTATGCCTTTTGATCAGATGGACCTTCCGGTAAAAGTTGGTTTGGTAGCCTTAGGAACGATGCTTGCCTGTGTTCTGGCCTTCCTTTACAGTTTGTATATTGTAAGGAAATATCCCAGTAAGCTTGATGCCTTTAGTCCGAGGATGAGAAACTATACCAATATTACTGAATCCATCATTATAGGGGTATTTATTGCTATTTCATTGTTGGTTGCTCATGTGTTTGGACTTGAGAATCCGTATTGGGTACCTATTTCTTGTCTTGCTATTATGCAAGGTGTTAGTGTAACTCATGTTTGGCGTCGGAGCTTTCACCGTATCTCAGGTACATTTATAGGTATGGGACTGACCTGGCTTTTTCTTCAACTGAACCTTACACCTTTAACCATTTGTATTAGTATACTCTTATTGCAGTTTGTGATAGAAATGCTGGTCGTAAGGCATTATGGACTTGCTGTTATTTTTATCACCCCAATGACAGTGTTTTTGGCGGAGATAGGGAAGGGAATGAACATTGATCCAAATCAGTTAATTTCTGCGCGTTTGTTGGATATTGTTGTGGGGAGTTTGATTGGTGTACTGGGTGGTTGGATGTCGCATAATCAGCAATTGAATCGACAGGCGGAGCGTCAAATTCGTAAAACAAGGGTTGCTATTTTAAGAAAATAAATTTAATTAGTATTATATTGTTGCCAGGAACTTATGATGAAAAAGCTACCCTTACCCTTATGGACCATTGTTTCCCCTTTGCTAGCTTGGCTGGCATACTTTGGTTTGTCGCTTAATTTTGGAGATTTTTATAGTTTTTTTTTAGCAATTATGCTTGTAGCAGCTGTTCTTGCTGCTGTACATCATGCTGAAGTAGTAGCCCATAAAGTGGGTGAACCATTCGGTACATTGTTATTGGCTCTGGCAGTTACGGTTATTGAAGTCGCTTTGATTGTTTCCTTGATGCTAACCGGCGGCCCCGAAACTGCAGCTCTTGCACGGGATACTGTTTTTGCTGCGGTGATGATTATTTTAAACGGTATTATCGGGATATGTTTACTTACTGGGGGAGTAAAGTATAAAGAACAGGTTTTTACTTTACCTGGCGTAGGCGCTGCGCTAGTAGCACTTACAGCGATATTAGTACTTACACTTATTCTCCCTAATTTTACGGTAAGCACGCCAGGACCTCAATACAGTTCGGTTCAATTGATTTTTGTAGCCATCGTTTGTCTGGTGCTTTATGGTGCATTTGTTTTGGTACAGGCAGTAAGACACAGAGATTATTTTTTACCTCCTGATGCAGAAGGTAACGAAGAAATTCATGCAGAGCCACCTACTTTTAAGGTCGCATTGTTCAGTGCTTTTTTACTCCTTTTGTGTTTGGGTATTGTTGTTTTACTGGCTAAGGCCCTGGCGCCTGATATTGAAAATGCTGTGGTAAATGCCGGTGCACCAAAATCACTTGTCGGAGTAATTATTGCCGCTGTAGTATTGTTGCCTGAAGGCCTAGCGGCATATAGGGCGGCTAAAAAGAACCGTTTGCAAACCAGTCTTAACCTTGCTTTGGGATCAGCGCTGGCCAGTATTGGATTAACTATTCCTGCCGTAGCCATTGTTTCTATGTTCACAGGAATGAGTATTACGCTTGGTATTGATATGAAGTCGACGGTTTTATTGTTGCTGTCCATGTTTACCATTATGCTTTCTCTGGCAACAGGTAAGACGAATGTATTGCAGGGAATAGTGCTGGTGGTTATTTTTATGGTTTATCTTTTTACAATTATTGCACCTTAAAGATAAATACCATTTGCTTTAACTTCTGTCTATGTATCAGCTTTTTGATTTCTTCTTTACGGTGCTGCATTTGGTTATTATTGGATTTAATCTATTGGGCTGGATATGGCCGTCAACAAGGAAGTTACATTTTATTGTTGTGTTACTTACTGCAGGTTCCTGGTTGATATTGGGTATCTGGTATGGTTTAGGTTATTGCCCGATAACTGACTGGCAATGGCAGATCAAAGAACACCTTGGGGAAACGAAATTACCCAATTCCTTTGTGAAATATTATGCAGATAAAATTACAGGTCATAACTTGTCTGCAAATTTTATAGATGCCGCAACAGCAATAAGTTTTGCTACGGCAGCTGTACTTTCAGTTTATTTAAATTTCATACATAAAAAAACTAATCGAAATTAATATGATAAGAGAAGCTCTTCCCGGAGATGCACCAGAATTAGGTAAACTCATTATCCTTGCAATGGATGATCTTGCAGCAAAATTTGTTGGCTCTTCAGACCCAAATGATGCGGTTCCGTTATTTCAAAAGTTTGCGGCATTGCCTGCTAATCAGTATAGCTATGAAAATACACTGGTTTATGAGGATGAAGAGGGGGTGTGTGGGATGATTAATGCTTATGATGGTGCTAATCTGGAGACTTTAAGGACGCCGTTTTTAGATTACCTTGATAAGACCTATGGCTTTAAACACTCCCCGGAGAATGAGACGCAGTCTGGTGAGTATTATCTTGACTGTATTAGTGTTTCTCCGCGTAAACAAGGTAAAGGTATTGGTAAAGAGTTGATTAAAGCGATGATCGACCATGCTGTTAGCCGTGGTCAGCACACACTTGGCTTATTGGTTAATAAAGAGAACCTTAAAGCAGAAAAATTGTATGCCGGTTTGGGTTTTAAGACGGTTGAAGAAGTCGATTTTATGGGTGGACGGTATTATCATATGAGCAACACTGAGCTTATGCATTAAGCTCAGTGTTTTTCTTGCTCATTTTATAAATGGTGAACATAACCAATGCCGACATAACGGTTAGTATCAAATAGCTACTGCTAAGGTGATGTTCGTCTTTTGCCGGTAAGAATGAAATCACACTATAACTTAAGAAGGACACAATTACGTAAGTAATACCACCGGTTAAACCGCCCGCAATCCCCGCATTTTTCGGAAATTGGCCCAGGCAGAAGGTGAAGTAGTTATTAAATATGTAGCCAGCCGTAACATGGATAAGAAAGGCGAATAATACCATTGTATAAAGGCTTGATATGAACTGTGCAGTCAGGATCATAACCAAAACAAATGCGATTTGAAATAAGAGATTGGTAGCCATCTTTCTAAAGAAGGGCTTGTTAATGGTTGCTTTACCTATAAAGCCTCCAACCATCCAGGCAAATCCCAGTACCAGAGAGCTATAACCTGCTATTATAGGGGTCATATGTAAATGGTGCTCTATAATAAAGGGACCGGTCATGTTGTAGATCATCACCATGGTGTACGCAAGACCCAGCATTACAATCCCAAGACTAAAGCTTACCGTTTTTATCATAGTGATGTATACCCCTGTTATCTTTTTTAAAGAGAATTCTGAAACGTGTTGCAGGGTTTCTCCACTATAGAAATATTCCAGGATAGCCAAAACGATCGCCAGTATGGCAAGGAAATAGAAGTTAGACTCCCATCCAAATACAGTCTGCAGGTAGCCTCCTAAAAATGGGGCAACAATTGGTCCTGTAGACCATATAATGGAAAATAGGCTTAGATAATGTTTCAGTTTATCTCCGGTAAAAAGGTCGACAAAATAAGCCCGTTTAGCTACAATAATAGTTCCTACGGTAAAGCCGTGAACAATCCGCATCAGGTAAATGAGGTAGATATTATGGGTATTGGCTATGGTAATACTGGCTGCTGCGAAAATTACCAGGGATATCAGGCTTAATCTATATCTACCAAAGCTATCCAGGACGCTTCCGATAAAGAGCTGCGAGATTCCGTAGCTGATTAAAAACAGGCTTAAAGTTAATTGTACCTGTAAACTACTAACCTGCATGGTTGATGCCATGGAAGGTAAAGAAGGAATATATATGTCTGTTGCAAAACCAGATAGGGGTAGTAAAGCAAATGCAAGTAGGGTAGAGATGCCCTGATTTTGTTGTTTAAGTGCTATTGTGTTGTTCAAAACTCGGCGGATATTATTTTAATGCGCCAAAGTTAGGTGTTCAAAGTGCCACGCTATAGGTTTTTGAACATGATAGTGTAATAATTACATCTGCGGAATTTCATATTCCTTAAGCCAGGATTTTAATTTTTGCAAATCCCCTTGCATTTGATTGATTACGTCATCCTGCGGAATAGTTAGTGTAGTTGCACCTGATTCCGCTCCGCCCAAAGGATACTCATAATGTAATGATATGGGTTTAATAATGTTATATTTTTTAAGAAGCTGAAAGTATTGTTTAAAATCCACCATTCCTTGCCCCAAAGCAGTGTTTTTTGTTAACCACTTTTCATTTTCTTTTGCCCAGTAAAAATCTTTTACCGGTAAAGAACCGATGTGGTTGCGAATTAGTTTAAAGCTTGTTGGCCAAGCTTTTGCACCGTCTACAGTAGCATGTCTAACATCAAACTGACAACCAATCCACCTTGGGTCAAGGTCTTTTATAGCCATCCAAAGGTCCCATAACGAGCCTCCAAATAGTCCTGTATGATTTTGATAATCACCATGAATATTGTATCGCTCATTTAATGCGGCCAAATCAGTTAAACGCTTTTTAAAACCATTAATAGTCGTAATTGGATCGGCTTCATTATGATAAGGATACCAACCCATTCTATAATTCTTAATACCTAGTTGTGATGCTGTTTTTAAAACATCAACAGTATGTTTTTCATTTGCGTCCTTAATGTCTGTCGTAATGGTGTAAACATCCAGGCCTTCTTTTCTGATAGTCTCTACTGCTAAAGGCAGATCTTTTATCACATTTTCAGGGCTTACATGGCCCTTTGCACGTACGGTAAGGTCTATGCCATCAAAGCCCATTTTTGCAGTAAGCTTTGCCATATCTCTGAAGTTAAGCCATTGCAGATTTTTGGAAAAAATGCTGATACTTACTTTATCTGTATGAACAGAGCTATCCTGTTTTTTTTGGGGTAAGCCAAAAGCACTTAATCCGGATAAAGTGAGGGGCAATCCAGCGGCTGTCACTACGGCATACTTCATGAAATCTTTGCGGGAAATATTTTCCTTCATCTTTAAGGCGGTTAAATTACTTTTTCTTCTCCAGGTTTTCCTTTACCCTGAACTTTACAATTTTGGTAATGAGGTTTATTTGCATAGGTTTCAAGTGGAAATTGTACTGATCCTTAGCCATTGTCATACTTCAATAATTTAGCATCAAGATGCTAATCTTTTATTTTATTTACAAATCCTGAAAGTTTCCTGATGTATTGATCTAAGGACTGGACAGATTGTATATTCTATTCTCTTTTGTTATAACAGATTCATTTTCGTTACGAAATGACTGCATTCTTGGCGCTTATAGCCTAAAGACTAATATTAATCAGTACCTTTGCTATTTAAAGCCATAGTGTTATGAATGATTACAGTGATTTGATGTTGGTAGATAAAGATTCAGGAAGATTAAAAGAGCTGGAAGATGCATTGCATAGAGTTGAAGTGACTTATGCTCATTGGCTAAATAATCGTGAAAATATCCATACAGGTGAGAAGCCTGATAGATTGGGTAACTATTTCAGACATTTTTATACAGACAAAGGTATTCAGTTTTATGTGAAAGATAACCTCCCTCAGGAAATTAAAAATGCCTGCTGGTCTGCGTTTAAAAATATATTTGGTTAATAAGAATCTCTACTTACTTCTTATAAATTCAATGGGAAGAATGTCCGCAATAGATAACGTTTCTAAATTGAAATGATATTACGGACTCTCTTCCCATTGTTTTAGTTTTGCGACAAATTAATAAATTATGTCAAAGACAAAACTTACAATTAATAATAACGGTTCGGTGAAGATTGAAGGCGATTTTGAAATCGTTGATAGAAATGGTAATGCTTATGGATTACAAGGCAGAACAGCCCTTTCTATTTGTCGCTGTGGCCTTTCTAAAAACAAGCCTTTCTGCGATGGTGCACACAACGGACATTTTGAGCACGAAGCTATTGCATTTGACCTTCCTCCAAAGAAAGCTTAATTAACGCATATTTGTTTTATAATTTACTATCAATACCTTTAGCTAAAGTAAATTATTTAAAAAATATGTATTTAAAGGCGCTTTCATTAATCATTACAATTTTATTTATAAGTGTTCTGCCTGTTTTTGCTGATTCAGAGAAAGGCATTAGCAGTACCGTTGTCGGAAATGGTATAGGTATTGGTAGTGCTTTAGCTATAGCAATTTGCTGGTCCAGAACCCATTCAGTACTAACCACGATTCTCGCAGGAATTTTAAGCTGGTTCTACGTGATCTACTATTGCATTATCCGGGAAAATGATTAATATCAATCCCAGTAATTTATCTTAATTTTATTAGGATAAATTACTGTTGATATGAAATATCCGTTGTTGCTCCTTTTCGCTAGCTGCTATATATCCTTATCTGCACAGCAAACCCAAAAACCTGTTTTACATGGACGTAACTGGATGGCCATTACCGGCAAGCCATTAGCTGCTACTGCGGGCGCCATGATTTTTCAAAAAGGGGGAAATGCTGTGGATGCCGCTTGTGCAATGCTTGCAGCTACCTGTACCATGTGGGATACGCTGAGTTGGGGTGGAGAGACTCAGGTACTGATCTATAACCCTCATACCAAAAAAGTTATAGCTATTAATGCGATGGGTTTTGCACCGACAGGCGCTACCGTAGAATTTTTTAAAAGTAAAGGCTATAATTTTCCTCCAGAATATGGGCCTTTGGCGGCTACAACACCGGGAACTCCAGGCGGGCTCATTTATATGCTCGCTAATTATGGCACAATGACCCTGGAGCAAGTGCTTGTCCCAGCTATTCAAATGGCTGCTGGTTATCCGATAGAAGCGCAGGCAGCCAATTACATCGAACGTCAAAAATCATTGATTAAACAATGGCCCTATAGTAAAAAGGTTTTTCTAACGCATTCCGATGAGCAAAGGGAGGCACCCGAAGCAGGGGAGATCTTTGTGCAAAAGGATTTATTGCTTACTTTGAACAAAATGGTGGCTGCTGAAAAAGCTGCACGAAAAAAGGGTAAAGGCCGAAAAGCTGCTTTAATGGCCGCGTATGATCGTTTTTATAAGGGAGACATTGCGCGCGAATTTGTAAGGGGATGCCAGGAGCAAGGGGGATTGATTACGATGAAAGATCTGGCAAAATGGAAACCTTTGGTAGAACAACCACTCATGGTGAACTATAAAGGAATTGATGTATACAAAATGCAACAGTGGACACAAGGTCCTGTTATGCTGCAAGCTTTGAATATCCTGGAGAATTTCGACCTTAAAGGCATGGGTTATAATAGCACTAAGTACATTCATACTGTTTACCAGGCGATGAACCTTGCATTTGCCGACCGTGATTTTTATTACGGAGATCCGTATTTTAAACCGGTTGAGCCAATAAAAGGCTTGTTGAGTAAGGAATATGCCAAACAGCGTGCTACGTTAATTCAGTATGTAAAGAATGATGCTGGTATAGGTCCAGGCGATCCATATCCGTTTGAGGGATTGTCTAATCCTTATAGAAACCTCCTTAACAAGCGTGGGTTCGAGTTGGACACATCAAAACGTAATTTTGCCCCTAAGCATGATATGGGTAATTATTCTCCTAAGGAGATTTATGAGGACAGGTTATGGCGGGGGACTACCTCAGTTGAAGCGGCTGATAAAGAAGGTTGGGTGGTTTCTATTACGCCTAGTGGAGGCTGGTTGCCGGCTTGTATTGCAGGGAATACAGGAATAGGTATGAGTCAGCGAATGCAAAGCTTTGTGCTGGATTCGACATTAAATCCTTTTAATGTTGTTGCGCCTGGTAAGCGACCAAGGGTTACGTTATCTCCGGCTATGGCACTTAAGGATGGGAAACCATTTATGACTTCGGCAGTTCAGGGAGGCGACACTCAGGACCAAAATCTTTTGCAGTTCTTTTTAAACGTGGCGGAGTTTGGTATGAACGTACAGCAAGCCGCCGAAGCTGCTAACTTCAATTCAAATCAATTGTGGTTGTCGCTCGGGGGAACTAAGACTTCCGATAGGGAACCTAAACCTGGTCAGATTTTATTAAACAGCAATACCACTGAGGCTGTAAGGAATGAATTGAAAAAAATGGGTTACTCCTTAAGTTTTGGTGATAGGACCAGTGGTCCGATTAATGCAATTTATTTCGACTGGAAACATGGTAGCCTGTGGGGAGGATCAAGTAACCATGGTGAAGATTATGGGATAGGGTGGTAAGAAAACAATTGTAGCTGCCGGCACCGGGTATTCTAAAAGGATTTATTAGCTTTGACCGAAAAAATAATCAGTTAATTTAATAAATATGAAACCAGGAAATTTTAAGGTAAGTGATGAAGGAAATAACCTGTCTGCTATAATAACAGTTAAACCATCTCTAGCCTTAAAAGCCTCACTGTATCTATTAAATAGCTTAATTATAGCTGTTATCCTGTTGTTTGCCTTTGGCGGAATTGGTGTAATCACATTGTTTATTGTAGCCTTTGAGGTCTTGTTTTTAAGATATTCGATATGGAACCTTTACGGTTCAGAATACATCATTTTAAACAGAGAATCAATCAGCCACCAGCTACATTACGGTCCCATAAAGCTACCAGTAAGGACTGTTAAAGTAAATAGTATCATCAATGTAATTCCATTTAACGAAGATTTCCGGGCTGGAAGCAATGGCGTGAAAGTCAATTTTGAGTCTCTGGATGACAAAAATGAGCCGGTTAATCTTTTCCAGACCTCATTGGTTATTTCCCGTGAAGACTATAAGGTCTTTATGCAGTCGTTTAACCGCATGTTCTCAAAAGCGTAGTTGCATTTTTTTAAGCATTTTTTATTCCGATCCCTATTTTGAGAAAGTATTTTATCCTGTTCCTGTTATTTTTAAGTTTTTCGGTTTACGGTCAAAACGTAAACATCTGTTCCTGGAACCTAAAGAATTTTGGTAAATCAAAAAGTGATGCAGAGTTGAACTACATCGCTAAAATTGTAAAAGGTTTTGACATCATCGCTATTCAGGAAGTGGTAGCTGGTTATGGCGGTGCTCAGGCAGTCGCCCGACTGGCCGATGAGCTAAATCGTATGGGAAGCAAGTGGGATTACGTGATCAGCGACCCAACATCGGGTACCCCATTCAAAACTGAGCGGTACGCTTATTTATGGAAGACAGCCAAAGTTAGAAAACACAGTGAGGCCTGGCTTGAAGCAACATATGCAGAGCATATAGATCGTGAACCTTATTATTGTAGGTTTGTAATAGGGCAGAAGTCATTTACATTGGCTAGTTTTCATGCCATAACTAAATCGAAGCAACCTGAAACAGAAATCAAGCATTTTAAGTCTCTTCCAGCACTATACCCAAATGATAACCTGATATTTTGCGGTGATTTTAATCTTCCTCAATCCCATAGTGTTTTTAACCCTTTACGGAAAATGGGCTACGTTTCTGCATTGGTGGGACAAAAAACTTCATTAAAAATGCAAAGTGTTAACGGTGTAAGTTTGGCGTCGGAATATGACAATTTCTATTTTAATGCTGAATCTTTAGGCGTTATAAGTTCCGGTATCATCCATTTTTATGATGATTTTGTAGACCTTAAATCTGCACGACAAATTTCAGATCATGTGCCCATCTATATTCAGTTATCACTGAACAGGGCCAGTTGAGATATTTTCTTCAGTACAATCCAGGGCATCCTGTTCTTTTTTAAGTCTACGCATGGCGATAAAATAACCAGCGAAAGGAAGGAGTATTACCAGTATTGTATAATAAAATGAATATACTTCTGCGTATTTAAAAGAGGCGCGAAATGCAAATCTAATGCTCAGATAAAAATGAAGCATGATGAGAACGGGCAAGATTTGTTGAGTATTCATAGGCGTTATATATAGTACTAAATTAATAAATATAATTGAAACCAAATGCGCGCCTAAAATGCTTCAGTTAATCCCAGAAACAGTCCCTTTGAACCATAATTTCCAAAAGCATAATCCAGACATAGATTGGTACGGGTAGCTTTATTGAAGAGTACACGTAAACCAGCACCACCGGCCGGCTGCCATTTTTTAAACAGCTTGGTGCCTAGTTCGTCGTTAGTGGATTGTATATTGAAGAAGGTGACGCCGCTAAGAAATTTATTCCTGAGGATGGGAAACCTATATTCAACTTCCGAGTAAAAATATTGAGGCCCTTTAAAATAAGTGACCGTATAACCTCTTCCACTGCGATAATAGGTGTCTCTTCCCGTGCCGGGCAGTTCAAGATAAGGCAGGGCACCACTCAATAAATAAGATCCCCAATTCCAGAAAGCGATGATATGCTCCGGGTTCCGCTCAGACAAGCTCCAGTATTTCCTGAAATCAGTAGTGATTTGTACTGCACTTTTGGTACTTCCCATCCAGGTTTGATTTACACGGATACCTGCATCTGCATAGATACCTTTGTAAGCACGGTTCTGATTATCGCGGGTAGTGTATTGAACGTTTAAAAGTAAACCGTTAGATTGGTATTGATCTCTGTCAAAACCATATCGATCACTGTAAATATTGTAAGGCGTCAGGTCATTGTCACCACTAACTTCAATGTTCCTTCTGATGTCAAAAGATACACCGGCACCAACAAATACGCTAGGGAGAATTTGCTTGTATACCTTTTCCCTGAAATTGTAGTATTCTGCTTTCAGTACATAGCCTTTACGTTCAGGATTTGAAAGAATTAAGTCAGCTTCACTTCCGGTTGCAGCAATTCCAATGCCCAACCCGAAATCAGGTACAACGGTTCTTGCTGCTACCATACTGCCCTGAAGGTTCCATTTGTTGCCTGGGGTGTAGACATTATGGTTGAGGTAAAAATAGATGATACCTTTGGTCGTTATGGAAGCCGATGTTGCAGCAATAGACATCAGGGTATTGCTGTCTTTGCCCAATACCTTACCTGCCACAGCCTTTATACCAATCTGAGCCCCGATACTGGGGTTATAAGCAACATTGGGTATAATGGTAACGGCCGACTTTTTACCAAGTGTGCTTGCTTTTCTTTTTGGATGGAAAATACTATTAAATAAATCCCCAACATCATATTGTGTGCTAATGGAGTCCTTTCTTAGCGAATCTATGGATGGCTTTGTTTGGCCGTAAGTATATTGCATACCAACTGTAAGGACAAACAACAATGCCAGGCCGCGTTCGAAGGCTTTGTTTAGATTTAGATTTGATATGTATTGAAATCTCAAATTGAAGGGACTTAATTAACCAAAGATAAAAACAAATTGCGGGATCATTTGATTATTAAGCTAATTGCGGTTTTTATCTCCTGACTGGTTGACGATAATAAACTGTTTATTTCAGCATCGTTGTACGTAGTGAGTGATCCTATTTTTTTCGCAATAACGGCCAGCCCTGTTAAGCCGGATACGATTGAAGTATCATACATTTTATGACCCAGTTCCTGTATTTTGGCTAAATCTTTGTTTAGCACGTGCTCTTTGAACTCTTTAGAGAAGTTCATGAGTTCTGTTCTTAATAAGGACAATACTTTGGTAAGCACTCGGGCATCATCTCCCACATACTCTTTTAGCAATTCAATATTAAAGTGATAATCGGGATCTTCTGAAGTTGATACCGGTAAGTTACTGTGTGGGTTCTCTTTTGGATTTTTTAACCATTTCTTCAAAGAAAGTGCAATGGTATGAGCTACCACCGGTTTTGAAATGAAATCATCCATTCCGGCTGCAAAGCATTTTTCCTTTTCTCCTTTTACGTTCCCGGCAGTAAGTGCTATGATCGGTACATGAATCTGGTCGTTTGTTAGTCTTATTTTCTTTGTCGCTTCATATCCATTCATTTCCGGCATCTGAATGTCCATAAGAATGATATCAATTGCTGTATTTTTATAAAGTTCTAATGCTTCCAAACCATTTTTTGCTTCAAATATGCTTGCATTTGGCGCGATTCTTCTGACAATCGTTTTCGCTAATAACATGTTTACCGCGTTATCTTCAGCGATCAATACCTGAATTGCATCATCTATTCGTTCAGGCTCTATTAATCTACTTCCATGTTTTTCAGGCTTTTTAGAAATTACCTGGAAAAGCACATTATACATGTCCTTAAGTTTAAGTGGCTTTAATAGTCGATGGTGGACATGGAGTTCCTCGCAGATTTTTATAATTTTTTCATCTGAAGAACTGTGTAATAATACAATTGGTTGATCCTTGACTGTGTCTTTTAATATTTCTCTTATTTTTTTTATCGTTTCAAGACCATCTAAATCAGGCATATGGTAATCCATCAATATGACATCAAATCTTTCACCATTTGAAATCAGCTTAATCGCTTCGGCGCCATTTTTAGCTTCTACAGAATTGATTTGCTTCAAAGAAAGCATTTTGTTGATGATCAGTCTGTTATTTGTATTGTCATCTACAATAAGAACTCTTTTTATGGCATCAATGTTTTGGATATTTGCATGCTCACCGGATTCTGATTGTAGCAGTATTTCAAAGTAAAAAGTACTGCCTTTTCCTCGGGTACTTTCTACCTGGAGCTTGCTGTTCATCAGGCCTAATAGCTTGTTTGAAATGGTCAGACCTAGTCCGGTTCCACCATACCTTTTTGTTGTTGAGGCATCTTCTTGCGAAAAAGCATCGAATATCTTGAGTTTTTTGTCCGGATTAATACCTATACCTGTATCTCTTACTGAAAAGCGGAACTTAATCTCCTGCAATTCCGGATTTGTCAGGGCTTCTACCTTTAGCTCTATCTCGCCTTTTTCAGTAAACTTCACAGCATTACCCAACAGATTGATAAGGATTTGTTTGAGTCGCAGCTCATCAGCCCAAATATACTTAGGCAAATCAGTAGAAATATTCAGGAGCATTTCCAGGCCTTTGCTTTGAACCTGATATTTTATGACATCAGCAGATTCAGCTGCCATTTCATAAAGGCTGAACTTAGATCGGTTCATCTCTAGTTTTCCGGCTTCGATCTTAGAGAAGTCCAGGATATCATTAATGGTATTAAGCAAGGCATTCCCAGATTGGGCAACTATAGATAGGTATTGTTGCTGAGTTTCATTAAGCTGAGTTTTAATCAACAGATCCGTAAAACCTATAATACCGTTCAATGGAGTACGGATTTCGTGACTCATATTTGCCAGAAATTCTGATTTTGCTTTATTGGCATGCTCAGCATCTTCTTTAGCAGAAATGAGACTCGCTTCCATTTCTTTAATTTTGGTAATATCCTGAACAGTGCCAATTATTTTAGTGCACCTGCCCTCATGAATTTCAGGGATGCCTATTGATCTTATAAAAATATTATTACCCTTTGCTGTAGTTAATTCTAATTCAAGATTCCAATTGTTTCCATGAAGCACTGCCGCGTTTAATGCATTGAAACGGCTATCTCTACTCTTTCCTGATTTGTAGAAAGAGAGCTCGGTTTCGGGATTAGGTTCAAAATAAGCGTCCACTTCAAATATTTCCCGCGTAATGTCTGACCAGATGAGCTTTTGAGCTGACAGATCTAACTCCCAGGTTCCAAGACGAGCAATGTTGTTTGCTTGATTGAGTTTTTTATTTCTATTCTTTAAATCACGAATGAAATTATGTGTTTCCGTTATATCGATAGCATTACAGATCACGTAAGGCTTGTTAGCAGTGGTGTTGTCTAGCGTATTATTATAAATCCATACGTTATGATTACCCTTTTTATCCCTGGTCGTCATCAGACCTTCGGCTTTTCCTTTAAGTTTGATTTTTTGGAGGTATTCATTAAAGGAAGTATGGTATACCTGGGGGATGAGGTCAATTAAATTCATACTTTGCATTTCAGTTTTTGTAAAACCTAAATGCTGGATTCCGTTGTTATTTATAAATAGAAAATTGCCGGATAGATCATGTGTAAACATAAATCCCCGGACGTTCTCTACAAGTGATTTTAATTTACTTTCATTGTGGAGGATTTTTTGCTGAAGATTTTTTTCTTTAGTAATGTCTCTTCCAATTGCCAGTATTTTATGTGAATCGGTTTCTGATATGGCGTTCCATTGTAACGTCCTGTATTCGCCTTTTTTTGTTTTAAGACGATTGATAAAGGCCACGCTGCCTTTGCTAAGGGCTAATTTTTTAAACTCGTCGTTTGTAGGCTGTAAATCATAAGGGTGAATAAAGTTATAAAACGAGTTGTTCAGTAAGTCTTCATCAGACCACCCTAAAAGGGTTGTAAATGCGGGATTTATTCTTTTTAAGGAACCGTTAGTATCTGCCTCGCAAATTAAATCATTCGATAACTTATAGAGCTTTTGAAAATGACTTAATTCTTTTTTGGTTTTAACCTCATTTACCAATGAAATTACTTCCTGAGAGAGCAACTCCATCAGTTTCTTTTGCTTTAAGGTAAGTTCTTTTCCTGGTTTAGTATCAAAGACTGATAGTGTACCTATAGTTACGCCACTGGAATCAATTAGAGGAATGCCTGCGTAGTATATGATTTTAATATACTGATGATTCCGGTCTGGTTTAAAGCTGTTATCATTTGAAGCATTAAGTACCTCCAGGATGCCTGATCCTTTTATTGTTTGCTGGTAAAAATCATTTTCAATAGGAATCTCTTCGGTCGTAAGAAATTTGTTCGACCTGTACCACTGTTTGTTTTGATCCAATAATGTAATGAACGCAAAGCCTGTTTCACATATTGATGAGGTTAACTCTGTGATTCGTTCAAAATGCGCTTCATAAACTGCATCAAAAACCTGAGAATTGTGTAACACTTTTAATCGTTCTTTTTCATTTTCGGGAAGAGGTGTATATTTCATATGAAAATGGCTGCCGATAAACTGTTTTAACAACAGAGTAAAAATAGTTATTTATAGATAAAGTGTGCAAATAAAATTCACAAAAAAGTATTTTAAGGGCGTGTTTATGAATAAAATACCAATCGATGGCTTTATTTAGGAATGATCTCTGGTTTAATGTATGCGCTATGAAGGGTTTTTGCTGCTGTAGTGGGAAATTATGGATGGTCTCATTGTTGAGAAAAATCCCCGATTTGGGTATTTTTAAGGGAGGGTTATCTTTTTTTATATCAATTGGTCCTTTCTTAAATACTTTATATTAT
Source organism: Pedobacter nyackensis (assembly GCF_900176505.1). Classification (GTDB taxonomy): domain Bacteria; phylum Bacteroidota; class Bacteroidia; order Sphingobacteriales; family Sphingobacteriaceae; genus Pedobacter; species Pedobacter nyackensis. The sequence continues at coordinate 132,540 of NZ_FWYB01000015.1, forward strand.
CAGTTATTTGTTTGAATATAAGCTAGATAGTACGATGATTTTATGTGTTTTTACGTAGTTAATTAATTAAAAAGTAAAATGGCCTGGTTTTTTCATTTGTATTAATCAGTAACGTAATAAAAATGAAAATCTCAACCCTATTGATTCTTCTTATTTTATCTTTCGCTAGCTGCAAGAAAGAATCCCTAACGAATGACTTATCAGGTGTCGTTCTTAATAATAAGGGAGTTTTACGCGTGGAATGTAGTGATTGTCAGTTGAACTATTCTGTTCAAGGTAAAAATTATAATGTTGCAATAAAAAATGGTAGTGAGGATATCTCTTTTTTTTATTTAACAGATTTTAATTTGACGACACAGCTTAAATCTTTGGAAGCTCAGGGCATCAGATTAATGATAATTGACTCATTTGGACGTGTAGTGTCTAATGAGCTCAGCACTTGTTTGGAAGGTGAGATCCGAAACGGTTCTTTTAGGATCAATGCTAAATAATTATTGAATTCTGCTTTATAAGCAATGCACTTATGTATTGCATGGAATTGGTGTGTTAAAATATATTACACGGATTTTGGTTTTTATAGCAAATTGTTATTTTTACATATAACTTAGTTGTTGAAATAAAAGTCATTTTAATAAAGAAGTAGTTGGAATTATTTGTTTAAGTTTGAATTAATTTTAGTAGACAGGAAGGTTAAAACGCTTAAGGTACCATGGATAGCAAGGAAGATAATAAAAAAACGATATTAGTTATTGATGATGAACCAAGTATACTTAAGCTGTTGAATTTTATACTTTCTTCTGAATATACTTTGGTTATAAAGACAAGTGGGATAGAGGCAATAGCCTGGTTGGAGGAAGGAAATGATCCTGATTTAATTATATCTGATTTGATGATGCCCTATTTTGACGGAAGTACGCTAATAAAAAATCTTAAAATAAGTGGTTTTTATAGAAATACACCTGTTATTTTGTTGTCTGGAGCAGACGATTTAGAAGATAAAGTGAAGGAAATGTCATTCAAAATAGACAGTTTTCTGGAAAAGCCATTTAATCCTACAATTTTGAAATCTCATATAACACAACTCCTTTCGTAATGATCACAGCAACTATGAATCGACCTGAGATAAATGCAAAGATTGTGTACTTCGGCAAACTTCTTAAGAATGTTGTATTTGAAGATTTTGAATCTAACTTCAATATAGAACACTTAGACAATCCTGATGATTTTAAGCATTATCTGGATAATCGTTCGTTGTTAAGCCTGCCCGACATTATCTTAATAGAAGTTGATGATAATACGGAATGTTTTAATCAGGTCTCTTACATCAAGAACAACCCTTTACTTCATGGATTAGTTATTGTTTTACTGGGCGTAAAGGAAAACAAGGAATGGAGAAGGCGCGCCTTGAAGCTACAGGTAAACGATTATTATACCTATCCTTTTCCAATTGAGGATTTTTATGAACGCCTTAATTTTTTGATCAAATTTAAACTGATCAAACCCAAACTGCTGGAATTGTCTCAACAAATGGACGTTGAGTATCAGACACCACTTACGAAAAGAATTTTTGATGTTCTGGCTTCAGGAGCGGCCTTGTTATTCCTGATGCCTCTGTTTGTTATTGTGGCTATTTTGATAAAATTAGAGTCAAAAGGAGAAGCAATTTACAGAAGTAAAAGAGTTGGAGCAGGTTATAAAATCTTCGATTTTTATAAGTTTAGATCGATGAGAAGTGATGCTGATCAGATGATTGCTTCTATAGCCGAACTCAATCAGTACGCTAATGAATCTAATAAAAAGAACGGTAAGGCTGCCTTTGTCAAATTCAAGGATGATCCAAGAATTACAAAATTAGGCGCTTTTTTAAGAAGAACCAGTATTGATGAGTTACCTCAATTGATCAATGTATTCATTGGAGACATGTCGTTGGTCGGTAACCGACCTTTGCCGTTGTATGAAGCTGAACAGTTAACTACAAATGAATGGTCGACAAGGTTTTTAGGCCCTGCAGGGTTAACCGGCTTATGGCAGATCAGCAAAAGAGGCAAGAAAGATATGTCTGAAACAGAACGGAAAGAGCTGGATAATTACTATGCAGCGAATTATTCGATTTTATTAGATTTGAAGATTATCATGAAGACAATACCAGCATTGATTCAGAAAGAAAAAGTTTAAATAGTCATTAGAAAATATAAATTAACCTACCAAAAAAGAAAATTCATGAAAAAGTTAGTAAACATTATCGTTGTAACTCTGATGTTTTTAAGTATCAATGTGTATGCGCAAGAATCAATCATTGGAGAGATTAAATATGCTGACCTTGAGAAATACATTTCTTTAGCAAAAGAGAATTATCCTAAAGCCAAGGCTTATAATGAAACCATCTCTAAGGCAAAAAATGAATTGCCAATTACGGCATTATCTTATCTTGATATCTTTAATGCTTCATATTTTTACAGACCTGATGATAGATCTGTTCTAGATCCGATAAATCCTTACAATGTAAATGGATTTCAATTTGGTGTTAATGTGAACTTGGGAACCTTTCTTCAAAAGCCTTTTAATGCACGAAAAGCTAAGTCCGATTATAAAATAGCTCAATATCAGGCGAAAGAATATGAATTGGGACTTGAGGTTGAAGTGAAAAAAAGATATTATAACTACATTCAACAGCTTAGTCAGTTGAAAATTTATACTGCCAGTATGCAAGACAATAAGAATACGGCCGATAATCTGAGATATAAATTCGAAAAAGGTGAGATATCTCTTGATACTTACAACCAATCCAGAATTAATTTAACTAGTGCAACCACATCAAAAATACAAACTGAAGTAAACTTGTTAAGCGCAAAAGATGCATTGGAAGAGATCATAGGCATGAAATTGGCTGACGTAAAATAACTTATCTAGGATTTTAAATGAATATTAAAGCTTTTTTAGGACTTCTTAATAAATACAAATGGATTTTGATTATTGTTCCAGTTGTAGCAATAGCCATAACTTTTTTTCTAGTTAAAAATTTACCTAAGGAGTATTATTCTGAGGCCCAAATTGCGACTGGAATAATTGATCTTTCTAAACGGGTTGTGGTTGACGGTAATCAGAGTATGGATTATTTCAAGATCACCCAGCAATTCTCAAACATCATTGAAAGAATGAAAATGAGAAGAATAATGAGTCGTCTTTCTTATAGACTTATTTTACATGACCTCGAAGATCCAAAGAATTCATTTAAGCGATATAGTAAGGAGTTGGATTCTCTAAATGCAAGGCAGCGAACAGAACTGATTAGTCTATATAATGATAAGCTCCAAAAAGGTGAGGTGTTGTCTATAGCTGATAATAAGGGTAAATACAAATTGTACGATCTGGTCGGATCCATGGAGTATGGAAAAGATGATCTTGAAAGGAAGCTGAATATCTACCGGCCCGATGGTAGCGACTTCGTTAACGTTAGTTTTACTTCACATAATGCAGATCTTTCGGCATTTGTAGTGAATACTTTATCGACGGAGTTCATCAATTCTTATGGGCGTGATGTAAATACAAACCAAAATAGCTCTATTGAACTTTTGGATTCTTTACTTAGAAAAAAAGAGTTTGCGATGAATCAAAAAAATTCGGCTTTAAAGGAATTCAAGATGAAGAATGGTGTATTGAATCTCGATAAGCAATCGGAGATGGTATACAGTCAAATCTCTCAGAATGAAGATAGAAAGGCTCAGGCGCTTCGCGAGATTCAGTCCAATAGAATGGCTATTGCAGATATAAATGTTAAATTAAGGGGGACTGATGTGTTTTCAGGAGGTACATCGACTGTTGACAATAAAGCAATAGTGAATCTCAAAAACCAGTTGAAGGTTGCAAATGATGCTTATATAGACGGGGGGTTTAAATTAGTGCACAAATTAAGAATTGACTCTCTGAATCGTCTGATTGATCGTTTAAGTTCACGTATGTCTGATGATAACGTAACCAATCCACAAGCATCAAAGCAAGTTTTAGTTCAACAAAAGCTGAATCTTGAAACCGCTGTAAGTCAGGCCGCTGGAAGTATTCGGTCAATAGACAATGAGTTAGCCGCGCTAAAGGCTAAGTATAATAGTATGGTGCCTTTTGATGCTGGAATTCAGAATTATGAAAGGGAGGCAGAACTTGCCACAAAGGATTACATGACAGCTTTGGATACCTACAATCAAAACAGGACAGAACAGAACATCGCGTTGAAGCTACAAGTTGCACAATTTGGATTACCAGGATCGCCACTTTCTTCTAAGAGTATTTTGTATGTAGCTCTAGCCGGTGTTTCCAGTTTTTCATTTTGTTTTTTGGGGCTAATGGGAATATTTCTGGTAGACAATACTATTGTTAATTCAAAACAGCTGCAGCAGGCTACAAACTCAAGGGTATTAGGAAGCCTAAACTACATGAAGAATGCTGATTTAAGTATCAGAAGTATTTGGAAAGACCAGGAACATAATCCAGAATTTTCCGTATATAAAGATCTTTTAAGATCTTTAAGATTTGAAATATCCAGTGCTTTTGCGAAAGAAAATACCAAGATATTGGGAATAACTAGTTTAAAGGCAAATGAAGGTAAGTCTTTTATTGCAAGTAGTTTGGCTTATGCTTTTGCAATGATGGGAAGTAAAGTGTTGTTAATTGGGGGGCAGGTAAGTGTTACTAATTCAAATTCGAAGGAACTGGCTTTAAATCAGGATTTTGAAACGTTTTTAGTAAAGCGTGAAATTCAAACGGAAGATTTAATTACAGTGATGAATAAGAGTTCTTCTGGGACATCACTGCTTGAAATGCAGAATGCGGTTAGTTTAAGATCAGGGTTTGAAGTTTTGAGAAAAGAGTTTGATGTCATTATTATTGATATAAACAGCTTAAGTGATATTAATCTCTCTAAGGAATGGCTTTTATTTACAGAAAATAATATTGCCGTGTTTGAAGCCGGGAATACAATCACCGATCAAGATAAGCAACTGGTTGATTATATTAAAGATCGACCAGGCTTTTTAGGATGGGTGATTAATAAAGTTAAACTGGAAAACATTAAAAATTAACAAAGGCCGTATTCTATTTGCAGCGATGATTCGATTTCTATCTTCTTTATCCAAGACAAAGCAGACATTGATCCTGGCAGTTCTAGGTTTTGCTGTTTCTTTGGGTATGAGTATTCTCACGATTACTACGCTTGCAGGGCCAATCATACTTATTTTCGCTGCCTTCTTCGTCATATATATTATACTGTTATTCAAAGATCCATCCATTGGTTTAGTTACTCTTTTGATATATTGTTTTATCATTAACTTATTCTCGAGGGAACTCACTTCTGCCGTCCCATTTGGAATAGGTATAGAAGTTTTTTTAATACTCATTTGGATGGCTGTAATTATATTAAACAATGAATTTGACTGGAAACGGATAAATAATGTTTTAACTAAGTTGATGTTCGTTTGGTTTATTATTAGTGTGGTAGAAATAATTAATCCGGCTGGCGCAAGTATCAGGGGATGGGTACAGGAAGTGAGAAGTACTGCATTGTTTCCGATACTTATCATTCCTCTTGTTTTTCTATTGTTTGATTCGGAGCATAAACTGAATCTTTTTTTAGGATTGATAATTTCATTGTCTTTCCTGGCAACACTGAATGGGATTAAGCAAGAGCATATTGGACCTTCTGCGGGGGAACAAAGGTTTTTGGATATGGGAGGAGCAGTTACTCATGTGTTGTGGGGGAAATTGCGCGTGTTTTCCTTTTATAATGATGCAGGTCAATTTGGAGCTTCACAAGCGTCATTTATTTTAGTAGCATTGATGATTGCCCTTGGTCCGTTTAGGACATGGATAAGAATTCTTATGGTACTGATTTCTGGTGCTTTCGTGTATGGGATGCTTATTTCAGGAACTAGAGGTGCTTTGTTTGCACTCGTGGTTGGGGCTTTTTTTGCCATATTTCTGACTAGGAACATTAAGATTTTAGTTCTTGGGGCTATAGCTGCATTGATGTGTTTGTTCGTTTTAAAGTATACAACGATTGGAAATGGTAACTATGCTATTTACAGAATGCGTACGGTTTTTGATCCCAAAGAAGCATCGTTAAATGTACGACTGGAGAATCAGCACATTCTCGCGGAGTATTTGAAAAGCCATCCATTTGGTGGGGGGCTTGGTGTTATCGGTGCATGGGGTAAAGAATATAATAGAGACAAATTTTTGTCTACAATTGAACCTGATAGCTATTGGGTGAAATTATGGGCGATGTATGGAATTGTTGGTTTTACATTTTGGTTTTGTATGATGATGTTTATCTTGGGGAAGTGTTGTGGTATTATTTGGAAAATCAGAAACATTAAACTAAGGTATAAGGCTATTGCCCTCCTATCATCTACTGCAGGGATATTTTTTTGCAGCTATGGTAATGAGGTAATGAATGCAATGCCATCAGCAATTGTTGTTGCGATGTCACTTGCCTTTATTTTTATGTGCCCGGAGTTTGATCAAAGCCATGATACGCCAGTTCTAAATTAATAATTAATAAAGTATGCCTTTTGAGATTTTTTTGATTCCAGGTCTGATATGCTTCGCTATTGCTTTTTTTCGTGAAATTAGAGCGAATAAGTAGTTCAGTGTTATAGATTTTTAATGAACACTTCGATATGTCAATAGTTGATAAAATAAAATCTAGCCCAAGGCTAAAAAAAATAGCTCATTGGCTTTTAATGCCTTCAAATGATCATAAACCACGTTTATGGGTTAGGTTATTTTTAAACCCTTTTAAACACAAAAGAGGTTCACAGAGCATTATTCGTTATCGAAGTAGAATGGATGTGTTTCCATTTAACCGCTTTGAATTGGGAAGTAAGTCAACAATTGAAGACTTTGTTACTATCAATAATGGAGTTGGTGATGTAATTATTGGTGATAAGACCATGATTGGTATTGGAAGTGTTATAATTGGGCCGGTAACGATAGGTAACCACGTAATGTTAGCACAGAATATCGTTGTTTCTGGTTTGAACCATGGATATGAAGATCCAAATGTACCACCAAGCCTACAAAAGGAAACTAAGAAATTGATTGTGATTTCGGATGATGTGTGGATCGGGGCAAATAGTGTTATAACCGCTGGTGTTACCATTGGTAAGCATGTTGTCGTTGGAGCTGGGAGTGTGGTGACAAAGGATATTCCTGACTATAGTGTTGCCGTGGGGAACCCGGCTAGGATCATTAAGCAGTATTCTTTCAATGAGGGAGAATGGAAAAAGAATTAATTTGTTTATATTATGCAAATGGTTAACAAAGACGTTATCATACTAGGGCAACAGGCCTGGGATACAGAGATTGGGAGTAACTGCAAAAATATTGCCCAAGAAATAGCTAAAGATAATCGTGTTCTATATGTAAATTCTCCGCTAGATCGGGTTACGAAATTAAAAGGTATTGGTGACCCTAAAGTTAAAAAGCGTATAGAAGTCATTGAGAAGAAACGCGACGGGTTGGTATCTGTTTCCGAAAATTTATGGAACCTTTATCCTGACTGCCTGGTGGAATCCATTAACTGGATAAATAACAAGTACATTTTTGATTTTTTTAACAAAAGGAATAATTCAAATTTTTCAAAATCAATAAAAGCCGCGATTGAAAAGTTAAACTTTAAAGATTTTATCTTATTTAATGACAGCGAGATGTTTAAGGGATTTTACCTTAATGATTTTCTAAAGCCGGATATCAGTATTTATTATTCCAGAGATTTTATGCTTGCTGTTGATTACTGGAAGAAGCATGGCGAACGTTTAGAGCCTCAGCTTATTGCTAAAAGTGATTTATGTATAGCTAATTCGTTTTATCTTACTGATTATTGTAAGGATTTTAATAAGAATTCATATTACGTTGGCCAGGGCTGTGATTTAGAAATCTTTAAAGAAGACGCGGCAGCTTTAAAACCTGTAGAACTGAGCAATATAACTACTCCAGTTATTGGATATGTAGGTGCGATGCAAAGTTTGCGTTTGGATATAGAATTGATTAAATATATAGCTGCTAAAAGGAGTGACTGGACGATAGTTTTAGTTGGTCCAGAGGATGATGAATTTAAGAAATCTGCGTTACATCAGTTAGAAAATGTGATATTTACCGGGAGTAAACCATTAGAAGATTTACCAGTTTATATACAATTTTTTGATGTTTGTATTAATCCACAGCTGGTTAATCAGGTTACGATTGGAAATTATCCCCGCAAAGTCGATGAGTATTTGGCTTTGGGAAAGCCAACAGTGGCAACCAAAACTCGGGCTATGGATCTTTTCAAAGATCATGTGTATTTAGCAGATGGAAAAGAAGAGTACATTGTGAGTATTGAGCAAGCTATGGTAGAAGATAGTGCTGAACTTCAACAAGCGAGAAGGACATTTGCGGAAAGCCATACCTGGGGAAATTGTGTGAAAGCGATTTATGAATCCATAAAAAACGAACACTTAAAATGAATATAGTATTATACATATTTATTGTTTTACAGATCCTAATTGGAGTTCATTTTCTAATGCCTCTTGTATACTGGGCTTTGCGAAAATTTTCTGCCAGGATTAACTTTGAAAATAGCGGTTCTTCAGAGTTAGATTATGCTGTTATTGTAACAGCTTATCAACACGTAAATCTGATCCCGATGGTTGTTGAATCGATACTGAATGCTAATTATGAAAATTATCTTATATACGTAGTGGCAGATAATTGTGATATCAGTACTTTAAACTTTACAGACGAACGTGTTATTATTTTCAGGCCTGAATCAGTATTGGCCAGCAATACAAAATCACATTTTTATGCCATAGACAGGTTTCAAAGAGCACATGAGTACTTGACGATAATTGATAGCGACAATCTTTTGCATCCAGACTATTTTAATGAACTTAATCGGGTTTTTGCTGGAGGATATTCCGCTATTCAAGGTGTAAGGTCCGCCAAAAACCTTGATACAACCTATGCTTGTTTGGATGAAGCCGGTGATATCTTCTATCGTTTTGTAGATAGAAAACTAATGTATGAAGCAGGGTCCTCAGCTGCCCTTTCAGGTTCTGGTATGGCATTTAGAACTAGTCTTTACAAAAGAAGTCTACAAGATAATCATTATAAGGGCGCTGGATTCGATAAAATCCTGCAATATGAAATTGTATCTTCTGGTGATAGAATCGCTTTCGCTGAAAAGGCAATTGTGTATGACGAGAAAACAGCCAAAACTGATCAACTGGTGAACCAAAGATCCCGTTGGATCAATACTTGGTTTAAATATCTCTTTTTTGGATTTAAGCTGTTATGGAAAGCAGTAAAGGGGGGGGGGATTAATCAACTTTTATTTAGTGTAATGTTGCTGAGGCCACCATTGTTTATATTGTTAATTCTGGTGTTCGGATGTCTTGTTTTGGATATAATATTTATTCCAATAATGCTTAGCTATTGGTTGTTCTCAATCCTTGTGTTCTTCGCTTCAGTCTTTATGGCTTTATCGCATTTTAAGGCAGATAAAAAGATATATCACTCACTTAAAAATGCGCCCAAATTTATATATTTTCAGATTTTGGCTCTTTTGAAAGTACGGAAAGCTAATCAAGTATCTGTAGCCACTGAGCATTACCATGAAGAAATCGTTAATAGGTAAACATTAGAAATAATAACAACAATTCATGAGAAATAAATTGCGGATAGGTATTGAGGTACAAAGACTGTTTAGAAAAAAGAAGCATGGAATGGAGGTCGTTGCGCTTGAAATAATCAAGCAACTTCAACAGCTTGATACTTATAATGAGTATATTATTTATGTTAGAGAAGATGTGGATAAATGTATTGTTGAGACTTCAAATTTTAAAATAAGAGAGCTGCGTGCAAAATCCTATTTTACCTGGGAGCAAATTTCGTTGCCAGCGGCAGTAAGACGGGATAAGCTTGATTTTCTTCACTCAACCTGTAATACATCCGCATTATGGCTCTCGGTTCCATTGATGCTCACCTTGCATGATATAATTTATTTGGAAAAAACGGATTTTAAGGGAACGGCATATCAAAATTTTGGAAATATATATAGAAGATTAATTGTGCCCAGAATTGTTAAAATGAGTAGGATCATTGTTACAGTTTCCAATTTTGAGCGTGAAGCGATATTAAAGAAACTGAACCTAGCTGATGGGGATGTGAAGGTTATTTATAATGCGGTTAGCCCTAAATTTACAATGGCTTTTGAGCCAGAACAAATAGCAGAATTTAGGCAGTGTTATTCGCTTCCAAGTTCCTTTATCTTGTTTTTAGGCAATACAGCTCCTAAAAAAAATACCGTAAATGTGATAAAGGCATATGTCGAATATAGACGTCGGTCTCCGGACGGCTTGCCTTTGGTTATACTTGACTTCGATAAGAACCTGGTTTTCGAATTATTGGAGGAGATGAATGCAATGGATTTGCAGGAGGCATTCTTGTTTCCCGGATACATCCCATCTGAAGAAATGCCTCAACTTTATAATAGTAGTACGCTTTTTTTGTATCCATCCCTTCGCGAGAGTTTCGGGTTACCTATTTTAGAAGCAATGGCGTGTGGCGTTCCAGTAATAACATCTAATACTTCGTCAATGCCTGAAGTAGCTGCTGATGCAGCGCTATTTGTTGACCCCTTTGATCATCTGAATATTACGGATCAGATAGATTATATATTGTCTCAACCTGAATTGATGACCGAAATGAAAGCAAAAGGAGTAAAAAGAGCAGCCAAATTTACCTGGAAATCATCAGCAGAACAATTACTTGAAGTTTATCAGGAGTTGATCAAATGAGTTTATTGAAATGAATAGGATTCACTATAACAGTGTGCAGGCATGCGCCTATGTAGTAGAAGAAATGAAATCGGGAAGATTATAATGATGCGAAGTATTGATTGTTTACAAACTACAAAAATATAAAACAATGTCTTTCAGACCTCTTAATGTTCCTGCGTATATCAAAGATCAACAGCATGATGCTGAGTGGTTTTTAAAGCGCGCGAACGATATTCGTGAAAATTTAAAGCGATTTAGTCCGGTCAATCCTGACATAACTATAATTATTCCTGCCTTCAATGAAGAGGATTCAATATTGAGAACTTTATCCTCATTGACCAAAACTATTACCAATCTATCGGTCGAAATTCTTGTAGTTAATAATAATTCTACCGATAAGACACAAGAACTAATCGAATTGGTGGGAGTAACTCATATTATCGAATATAAGCAGGGTGTGAAAAATGCAAGGAATGCTGGTCTTCAAGCTGCGAGAGGAACGATCATTATGAATGCCGACGCGGATTCGGTTTACAGTCCATATTGGGTGAACATGTTGGGTAGACCATTATTAGAAGATCCGGAGGTTGCGTGTGTTTACGGAAGGTTTGCCTTCTTACCGGATTCATCTGCCGGTAGATTACCATATTTTTTATATGAAACCGTTGGAGACGTATTTAAAGGAATAATCCAAAGAAATATGGAAGAAGCAATGTATGCCTATGGCTGCAGTACCGCCTATAGGAAATTACAAGGTTTAGAAGTTGGCGGTTATGAGCATCCACCAGGGGCAAACGAGGATGGGTATCTGGCGCTGAAATTAAAGACTAAATTTGGGAGGCTTGAGAGAATAAGTAGCATTCGATCATTGGTTTGGACGTCTGATAGGAGATTGATGGAGCAGGGTGGGTTAATTAAGGCTTTTGTAGCAAGGCTAAGTTCATTGTCAAAATAAGTATTTGCCGTAATCTATGAAAGATAAAGCCTTATTGTTATTTAATATTTTTAAGAGTAAACATATTTTGTCTCTTGCAAGTAATGGGATCAACGCTTTAATTGGTATGGTTACTATTTCGATGCTCTTTAGGTTTTTGTCCCAGGAAGATATGGGAAACTGGGGCTTTTTTCTAACCGTACTTTTATTGGTAGATACTTTCAGATCTGGTTTTCTATCTACGGCATTTGTGAAATTTTATTCTGGTTCTGATGAAAATAGAAAGGATGAAATTATAGGATCAACATGGTTTATTGCTATTGGAATCACCTTGGTATTTATGGTTATAAATATTCCAGCCTATTTTGTTTCTTTACACGTAAAGGATACCAGTATCACATTGTTTTTACAGTTTTTTAGTTTAAATTATTTACTTTCTCTTCCATTTTTTGTTTCTAATTGCATCTTACAGGGGAAGCAACGGTTTGACCGCTTATTAATACTCAATTTTTCCAATCAAGGGTGTTTCCTGGCATTGTTGATTGTCGTGATTTTTTTTGGTAAGATAGATATACACACTGTGCTTTACTGTTACTTATCCGCTAATTTTATATCAAGTGCCGTAGCATTAATTTGCGGGTGGACAGCTATTAGTAAGCTTAGATTCAGAACTTGGTCTGGGGTGAAAGAGCTATATAACTTTGGTAAGTTTAGCGTAGGGACTAACTTGAGTGCGACATTATTGAATTCGGCTGATGCCTTTATTATAAAACTTTTCTTAGGTCCAGCTTATCTCGCTATCTATAATGCAGGAACTAAGCTTATGCAGGTTGTGGAAATTCCTCTTCGTAGTTTTGTTTTTACAGCAATGCCATCCTTATCTGCATATTTTAATTCAAATCAGAAACTTGAACTGTTACAGGTAATGAAGAAAAACATTGGTCTGATTACATTTATACTGATGCCCCTACTTATTTTCGGCTTTGTGTTTGCTGATTATGCTATTTTGATTCTGGGGGGGGCAAAATATAGCCACACTGAGGCACCCAATATATTGAGGATATTTATGTTGATCTCTCTGTTATATCCTGCAGAACGGTTTTTTGCATTGACACTAGATATTATCCATTTGCCAAAAATTAATTTTTTAAAAGTTATGTTAATGGTTATCGTTACTGTTGTAACAGATCTGGTCGCCATAAAACTTACAGGTAGTGTATATGGCGTGGCCGCGGCATCTATAGCCAGCACACTTACAGGATTAATTATCGGTTATTATTACCTAAATAAGCGCTACAACAAATTCACCTTTTTCAATATATATGGCCAGGGTTATTATGAACTTATTCAATTGCTAAAGTCTAATTACCTTAATTTTGTAACAAAAAGATAACCAGGTCTTTGTTGGTTTTATTCGATTTTAACAAAGGTAGGAGTTTCGGTAACATTGATTACAAGTTTATCATTAACCGCTACTTTTTGGGAGCTCATTTCATTTGAGCCTGCCTGAGGCCTATAAAGTGTAACTTCTTTAACTTCTTTTCCTATGTTCAGTGTATGAGTTGTTTTTCTATCTTTTTGATCCGGAACCGTCAACACATACATCTTTTTCAATCCATTGGTATAGAGATCAACGATGGGATCATTTGAAGTCGTACTGACATAAACGTAATTACTCATTAATTTTTTTGCCTGGTAAATATAATCCCCAGAAATTCTTCTTTCACCTTTTTCGATAAGCCCCGCTGAAGCGTATTGAGTTGGATCATTCAAATTAACATCATTCAACATATAGAAAAAGGTCCGTTTAATGCCTTTTCTTGCATACAACAGACTTGTCCTAAGTATCCAATCTGCCTGTGTCTGGCGTGTTGTTTTATTTGCAATAGATGCAACTGCCTGGATGCTTTTTGGATTAACATCAAATCCACATTCAGTAACCCAAATATCAGTATCATTAGCATGGGCTTTACTTAATTTAATGAAATTGTCAGCAACCAATCCAACGTCAGATAACTCCGGGGCCTTTCCTTTCTGCCAGTTTTCGTTTGAATAATGATGATAGTTAATTACATCAAAGCACAAGGAGTATTTCCCATCTTTTACCCTATTGATTTTACACCACTCAATCATTCGTTTTACAAAAGCTGGGTTTGGGTCTGCTATTCCTGCCATTACCACTTTCATAGTCGGATCAGCGGTTTTAACCCCCACATCTGCACCAAGTGTCCCCATGTGGCCATCGTAAAAAGCAGAGAGGTGGGCAGCGTATTGTTCGGGAGTCTGTTGTGCATTAGGTCCCCTCCAGTCTTTATCAGGTTCATTGCTGCATTCTAAGTATTTTAGGATGCCTAATCCTACTTTAGGAGCATTTTGTTCATACGGGGCAACTTTCACTAAATTCCGGTCAATTGATTTGTTCTCACCATATCTCGCAGCGATTTGGAATCCTACTTTCGCCATTGCAATATACGATGCCGGCAAATTTTTATTACTACCATTGGGTACCGGGGTATAGTCCCTTAAGCTACTATATGGATCAGTCGTATTATATGAAGGATAAGATTTTCTCATCCAGGTTGGCATAATCTGCAAACACACGAGAGTGGTTATCCCCAGCTCTTTATTTTTCCTATAAATTTCATCATAGAAACCCATATCGTAGAAACCCTCTTTCGGCTCAATCTTTTCCCAATCAAGGTATTGCCTAAACCCTGTAAAGCTATTGATAAGGTCAACTTTATTTGGATCCAGATTGTTGGAGTTGTCGAAAGTATACTCCCATTCGAATCCATTCACACCTAGTAAATCACTGAAGCGAATACTTTTAAGACTAAGGGTGTCAGAATCGATTTTAGTTTCCTTTGTTGGAAGAGTGGGACTTATTTGTTTTTTTTTACAACAGAAACAATTTACAGACAGGCTGATTAATATCGGAATTAAAATGTTTGCTTTTATAAAATTCATTATGTTATTCTACTGCTCCAATGGAAGGAAGAGACATAGATCTTGAAGTACCGTAGATGTCATAGATTACAGTCTGATTCGTGAGCGCTTCTAAACCTCTGCCAGATAAGGCTGCTCCGCTATTTTTTAAAGCAGTGGCTGGAGTAAGTTTGAACTGATTTTCGTCAACAATTCCAGCTTCCTGATAGGATTTGAAATATTTGTTGTTGAAGCCATTTCCCTTTGTATCACTCAATTCGTTCCAAATGAAATTTGTGTTGTTTTGACCCACTAGTGTAAACTTATAACCTATGTTATTAAATATATTGCATTGTCCTCCGCGTAAGCTATACAGATCCAGAATTTGAGCAGGGAAGGCTCCCTTTGGTAGTAGATTACCACAAGTATTGTTGAATACTTCAGCATTTGTATAGGTAGTTCTTCCAGCCATTAGGTTTCTAGAAAATGATTGCAATTCAAACGCGCTGTATTCTCTTGAGTTTATAACAATATTGTTATAAATTAGTGTCTTCTGTGGAGTTGTTCCAATACTGTAAACCCAGGCTCTGAGTGAATTTCCCTGATGGTCTCTAATTATATTGTTATAGAATTTTCCATTACCCTGCAGATAAAAGACTCCATTATGATTACTATTATTCTGATTTACATATTGTACTAAATTATTATGGATATCATAAGCATCCACATTTTCCATAACGAACGCACTACCAACGGATGGTGAATTTTTAAAACTCACGTATGCAATTTCTACATTGCGTAACAATCCACTGATAATGCCATTTTCAGCAGATCCTTTAAATCTGATTAAAGTTCCTGTATTATCGCAATCAATATTTAAAAATTTTAGATTTTTTGAGCATGAAGCGTCACTACCGTCGTAAATTTTACGAGAATCATATTGAATAACATTATAGGTATCGAGGTTTTTAAATACCACATTTGTTAAAGTGAAATTATCTATATTGTTTTTTAATTGAACTGAAGCTGCATCTGAATTTTTGTCTCTGAACACAAAACCTTTATCAATGCCTGGTGTACCTTTACCAGAAAAAATGATGTTTTTGACGTTCGAAAAAGTTAGTTGCTTGTCACCAATCATTTCGACCAGACCATCATTTTCAATATGTACAGTGCCATTGTCTTCACTCAGGAAATTGGTAATTTGAATTTCATTATATGATCCGCCTTTTATTTTTATAACAGTATTTCCTAAAATACCCAGGCGCTTAGCATCAATATAAAGATTACCACTCCCGGTACCAACTTCGAGGATTGTGGCATTAGGAGGAAGGACAACTGCAGTATCTTTTGGAGGATTAGGAACAGTAGGTGGGACGTGAATTTCAGGAGGGGTAGTATCTACTAAAATGGCTGGACTTTTTTTGCATCCGAATACAAAAAAAAGTGCACATAATATTAAGTGCATTGTTAAATGTTTATTCATATAAATTACTTTATCCCTTGTACATGCAATTGTAATAAAATTTATACAATTTTTATTTTTTTAATTTTTAGTGGTGATGGGTGTTTTTACTTTTTTTTTACCCATTCTTTGAAATTAATACTTGTAGAATGTTTTTCCCATGATTTTGTTTGTGCCAACGTACTTATATTGTTTTAATAATGACTTTTTTGTGACAATTTAACTGGTTTTGAGATCTAATGTGCGATATAGTGGAATTTTTGTCAATTATAATTTTATAATGGCTGCTAATTCATTTGCTTTAAAGTATCTTGTGGGGAATTTTTTGCACATTGTTGTCGGTATCTTATTTAGGATTAGTGCTTTCCGTTTAGATTTAATTTCATTATAATATTTATATTAGCTAATAAATTGTTTCTTATATGAAAAAAAATTGCCTCTGTTTAATTTTTCTTTTGTTAGTAACACTGGTTTTTACCAGGTGCAGTCCTGATCAAAATAGGAGTACAGTAGAAGTTAAACCCTTACGGGATAAAAAAGTTAAGATAAAAGATATGTTTGGTATTAATGGATTCGAATGGGATTTCTATGATAACCATTATAATTTTGATACGGCAAAGTATAGTTTAATTAAAACTTTTGGTGGCTTTAGACATTTCTTAGATTGGGACAGAATTGAACCTGAAAAAGGAGTATTTCGCTTTAACCATAAGCCAGAAGGTGGTTGGAGTTATGATGAGATTTATCATAAAGCGCATCAGGATAGTATAGATGTTCTTATTGATTTGCAAATAACGCCAGTCTGGATTGTAAATACTTATCCTGCAGCTAAAAGACAGAGAGATCTAATTCCAATTGATTATAAGGCGGTGCGGGATAAACCATCATCTTATAAAGAGATTGGCAAGGCGGGTTTTCAAATTGCAGCTCGTTATGGCAGAAATCGAAACATAGACAAAAGACTGATTCAAGTGCCGAAAGAGTCTGCTGATCCGGTTATAGGTTTAGGTTATGTTAAATATGTCGAAAGTAGCAACGAGCCCGATAAATGGTGGAAAGGCAAGGATTGTGAACAAACGCCAGAAGAGTATGCTGCGCAACTTTCAGCTTTTTATGATGGACATAAAGGCACTTTAGGTAAAGGCGTTGGGATCAAAAATGCTGATCCAACTATGGTTGTTGTAATGGGTGGAATTGCCAAACCTAATGTTGAGTATGTAAAGAGAATGGTAGAATGGTGTAAAAAGAATAGGGGGGTGAAGAAAACGGGTGGCATTGATTTATGCTTTGACGTGATCAACTATCATATGTATTCGAATGATTATACCGGTTGGTTCGCTTCATTTAGAAGTAAAGGGAGAGGGGTAGCACCGGAAACCAATGACATGACTAAAATTGCAGTATCTTTTACTGACTACGTTAAATCGCTGGGCCAGGCTATTCCAATATGGTCTACTGAAACAGGCTATGATTTAAGTGATAATAGTATTCAGCGAGCCATAGCAATAGGGGCAAAATCTAAAGAGCTTACTCAAGCTGATTGGATTTTGAGATTGGGGTTAATGTATGCAAGGCTTGGTATTGATAAGTTGTTCTTTTATCAATTATATGATAATAATGATCCTGGAACGGAAACAAGTAACCCATTTGGATTTTCAGGATTGGTTTCCAAGAATAAAAGGAGACCAGCTTCAGATTATATTTATCAGACAACAAAATTAATGGGTAACTATAATTACTACAATACTATTAGCAACGATCCTATAGTTGATATATATAAACTTGGGAACAAAATGATGTATGTGCTGTTTGTTCCCGATGAAGTTGATAGAAAAGAGAAATATCAGCTGGATTTAGGTAGCGGTACTAAAACAGCATTAATTTATTCACTCAATCCTGGTTCTGATCAGATGATAACTAAGGAGGTTCCTACAAATGATGGCCTTCTGGAATTAGAAACGACAGAAACTCCTATATTTGTTCAGGCGAAATAGCTTGTAGCTCCAGTTATAATTGAAGTGTATTAAGCGCTTCAATTATGATTTTTATCAATTCTTTTCGAGAATTTCCTTGCCTACTGTAGTATCAAGTTTCTTGGAAAAAGCATTTCGCTACTTTTTACTTTTCGAAGCCTTGCACTCCAAGAGATTGGGATTACCTTCAGGCCAATCGATATACCAGGAACTTCATAGCGATATTGATGTTTTGCCTGAATACCTGTAGAGGTATTTTTGTAAAACCAATTTTGGAAAGCTCGTCTATCTGCTCCCAGGCCCCTTACTGTGTTTCTTGATTGATGTAAATATAAGGTTTGGACTGCCTTGGGTCTGGGTATTGTCGTTTATAATTAGCGGATGTTAGATGGATACTGAACGGCTTTGTCCGATGAATGCCCGTCCATTACCCGTTCATTATAGCCTTTCCTTATGTTGACTATAAGGAAAGACCGAGTGTGAATGGGCACATCTCTATATACTATATATGGTATAGCAAATGAGCAGCACAACTTGAGGCTATAGTATAAGCATTGATTGATTTCATTTATTATCCTTCTGGCATAGGGACTTAGGGTTTTCTTTGAAGTATTACTGTATTTAAGTTTGTGGGGGCGTATAATTTTCCTACTTTTGCATCCCGCTTCGGAGGAAGGGAAATGGTGAAAAGGATATAGAGGAGGTTGATTTAAGGGCTTAGAATTAGAGATTGGTATTTCTTTATTAGTGTTTTAAAGCACTGGAAATAAAAAGGAAAAAAGTTTAATAAAAAACTTGACAATGCTAAAAAGATTTCTACCTTTGCAATCCCAAACAGAACGGGAGTTACCAAACGGAGTTTGCTAACAATAACAAAAAGATTGAAACGTTGAATATTTTAAAAGAGATCCGGAACATTAAGACCGGAGCGAAACTGAAGAATAGGAGATGCTAAGATATAAAAGAAGAACCGCGAGGAGATTCGATAAGTTCATTAAAGAGATGTCATTTATAAAGCGTAGCGAGGTAAGATAGTACATTTTCAAAGTACATGAAGACCAAGCTATTTTTTCAAGTCAGAATCTAACTAGACAATACAAATTAGAATAAGACTATTATTAATACAAGTTAAGAATGGTCAGTGTTCAAACATAACATTTTACAATGGAGAGTTTGATCCTGGCTCAGGATGAACGCTAGCGGCAGGCCTAATACATGCAAGTCGAACGATACTCTCT
>NZ_FWYB01000018.1 GCF_900176505.1 Pedobacter nyackensis
CCAACGGAACGGTGACCATAGCAGCCGGCACTTCCGCAGGAAGCTATACGCTGAGCTACCGCATCTGCGAAAACCTGAACCCGGGCAATTGCGATATGGCTACAGCGACCATCGTGGTCTCGATGGCCCCGATAGATGCCATAGATGATAATTACACAGCAACTCCTGTTAATGGGGCAAGCGGTGGTGTAACCGCCTCGGTGCTGGGCAATGACCTGCTGAACGGCGGCATCCTCAGTCCATCGGCAGTTACCCTGACCGCAGTGAGCGTCCCTTCAGGGCTTAGCCTGAATGCCGACGGAACGGTGACCATAGCAGCCGGCACCGCCGCAGGAAGCTATACCCTGAGCTACCGCATCTGCGAAAACCTGAACCCGGGCAATTGCGATATGGCTACAGCGACCATCGTGGTCTCGATGGCCCCGATAGATGCCATAGATAATGATTACACAGCAACTCCTGTTAATGGGGCAAGCGGTGGTGTAACCGCCTCGGTGCTGGGCAATGACCTGCTGAACGGCGTCATCCTCAGTCCATCGGCAGTTACCCTAACCGCAGTGAGTGTCCCTTCAGGGCTTAGCCTGAATGCCAACGGAACGGTGAGCATAGCAGCCGGCACCGCCGCAGGAAGCTATACCCTGAGCTACCGCATCTGCGAAAACCTGAACTCGGGCAATTGTGATATTGCCGAAGCAACAGTTTTTGTTATTGTACCATCTATCGCCCTTGTCAAGACAGCGGCTGTCTCCAGTGACGGCATGAGGATTGCCTACAGCTTTGTGGTGACCAACACCGGAAATGTAACTTTGTCCAATGTTGTGCTAAACGATCCCAGACTTGGTGTTGCCGGCCGTTCCGTATCGGCCATCCTTGCACCTGGAGCGAGCAGCACAGTCACGATAAATTATACGATCTCTCAGGCGGACCGCGATGCTAAAGGGGTGACCAATACAGCAACAGTAAATGCTGCGTCGCCTGACGGGATATCAGTGAGTGATGTCTCGGGCACCGCCCAAAACAATAGTACACCCACCTTTACCGAGATATCATCTACCCCGGCAATAGCGCTGGTTAAAACGGCAGCTGTATCACCAGACGGAAACTCAGTGAGCTATAACTTTGTGATTACAAACACAGGCAACATTACATTGAACGGTATTTCTTTGACTGATACAAAACTAGGTATCAGTAGCAGAACAATTGCAGGTACGCTTGCTCCCGGACAAAGTACCTCAATAACGGTTATCTATACCACAACTGCGGCAGATAAAACGGCTAACCTGGTTACAAATACCGCTAAGGTAGACGCAGTTGCAATTGGAGGAGGAGCAGTAAGTGATGTGTCCGGTACGGCACAGAATAATGATAACCCAACGGTAGTTGTACTATTCGATGGTGAAGTCCTCGATATTCCATCTTTATTTACACCCAACGGAGATGGACGAAATGATCGGTTCGAAATCAGAGGTTTGGACCAGTATTTAGAAAATGAGCTGATCATCGTAAATCGTTGGGGGAATGAAGTCTACAAACAGTCTAATTATAAGAACGACTGGTTGGGCGAAGGACTCAATGAAGGCACCTATTATTATGTGCTCAGGGTGAAAAAAAATACCACATCAGGCTGGAGAACCTATAAAGGGTATATCACACTATTAAGAACATCAAATTAGCAATGCATTAAAAGGTCGTGTAATGAAAAAGCAATTCATCGTATTAGCTACATTCTTCAGTTCCATAAGCCAATTAGTTTTTGGACAACAGGATGCCCAGTTCAGTCAATATCTATTTAATGGTATATACATTAATCCTGCTTATGCTGGCTATAAAGAAGTGCTGAATTTGCATAGTTTTTATCGCAGTCAATGGACAGGCATAACCGGTGCGCCTAAAACAGGGAGTATTGTCGTAGATGCAATTGCCAATGAGGGTAATGTAGGGCTGGCCTTACAAGCAGTGAACGACAGGCTTGGCGCACAGCGAAATAATTCAGTTTACTTAAATTATGCCTATCGGATCAGGCTTAATGCTGAAGGAAGCTCCAGGCTGGCTTTTGGTCTGAGTGGAGGGGTGGCCCAATATGGAATCGATGGAGACAAGCTCTCCACGAATGATCCGGAGCTTAACTTTAATGCTTCAAGGAATCTGATTGTACCCAATGCGAGTTTTGGTATTTACTTTGCAAATGACAAATACTTTGCAGGTATTTCAGCCGATAACCTGATTGCCTCGCAATACAATGATGAAAAATTCAGGAATTTGGCTAAACCCCAGATCCATGCATATCTGACTGCGGGCATGCTTATCCCCCTTAGTACAAATATTAACCTTAAGCCCTCTTTCCTGTTGAAAGAAGACTTTGGCGGACCTACCAATCTTGATTTAAATGCATTCCTTCTTTTCGGTGAAAGTATATGGTTGGGCGGCTCTTATCGTACCGGAATTAAGATATGGGATAAGTCTTATTTACAGAAAGAATTGAGCAACAGCGACTCGTTTGTTGCTGCATTAGAAGTTTTTCCCCAAAGTAATATCCGGTTGGGATATGCCTATGATTTTTCTGTAGGACCTTTACAAGGTTACAGTGGAGGAAGTCACGAGATTTCATTGGCTTATTATTTCCGCAGAACACGCCTGAGAATGGCCACACAAAGGGTATTTTAAAAAGAAAATATATACTGATGAAGAACTATATACTAATTGCTGCTTTTTGTTTGGTAGGACTTGTAACCAGAGGTCAGGCGCTGCGCAAGGAGGCGGATAAACAATTCGAACTTTATAATTTTACGAAGGCGGTTACTTTATACACGGAGGCTTATAAACGGAACCCGACAACTTACACCGCTGATCGATTGGCTGAAAGTTACCGGAAAACTTTTAACTACGCAGCAGCAGAAAAATGGTATGCGAAAGCCGATAACATGCCTGACGTTGCTGCCAAAACCACCCTTGCTTATGGTTTAACGCTACAGGCGAATGGAAAATACGATCTTGCCAAATCTGTTTTTCAAAAGTACCGGGCTAAAGGGGATAGTTTGATAAATGATCAGCAAATTGAACGGCTTATCACATCCTGTGATTCAGCTAAAGTGTGGACGGCCAATCCGGTTAATGTTAAAATAGAAAACCAAACCCGGCTTAATTCACAAACAGCCGATTGGGCGCCTGTTAGTTATAAAAACGGAGTGGTGTTTACATCAGATCGTAGTTTACGAGGGGGTAAGGATTCATCAGTTAAAAAACATAAGCCTTTTCTGCGTTTTGATGGTAAATTGATAAAGCCCAGTGATCAGATTTACTCCTGGACGGGTAACAATTATAACCACCTGTATTATAGTGCGGGTAATAATCTGAGTATTTTCCCTATTGACGCCGGGACCAATTACCACGTGGGCACCGCAACTTTTAACCATGCTGGTAATGAAATGTTTTTCACCCTCACCCGGATTCCTGAAAGTATTAAACCCTACGAAAAAATTAGCACCATCAATATAGAAATTTACAGTAGCCGTTTAAATAGCTCGGGTGTATGGGGCAAGCCTGTTTCCCTACCGATTAATAATGTAGGATCTTACTCGGTAAGCGATCCATTTTTGGTTGGAGATACCCTATATTTCTCCTCCAATAGGCCAGGGGGAAAAGGTGGTACAGATCTGTATTATATGGTTCGCAATGGTGATAGTGCCTGGGGCCAGGTTCAAAACATGGCTAGTGTTAATACCAGGGGTAACGAACGTACACCAGTGATGGCGGCAAATGGGGATTTTTACTTTGCCAGCGATGGTTATGTGGGAATGGGTGGTCTTGATATTTTTAAAGTTTTAAATTTAAAGAACGCACCGAAAATTATAAACTTTAAATATCCGGTAAATACATCGAGGGACGACTTTGCGGTTTCTTTATCGGATATACCGGGTACTTATCTTTTCTCTTCTAACCGGGAAGGAGGAAATGGAGCAGACGATATTTACAGCTTGTTTATTCCCCGCCCAGTTGATGAAAATGTAATTTTAGCGGGTGTTGTATATGATCAGCAAACTAAACTGCCGATCGCAGGTGCGAAAGTAACCCTTGAAACCGTTAATGGAAAATCACAGGATTTGCTTACCAATGCCAAAGGATTTTATCAGTTTAACGTAGCGAAAAATAGCAGCTACAAACTAACGGGTACTAAGCAGAATTATATACCGGCAAATGAGCAGGTAAAAACAGACACTGCAAAAAGATATATTCAAGACCTTTACCTGCAATTCTTTACAGACCAGGCTATCGTTTTGCCAAATATTTATTATGATTTTGATAAATACAATATCCGTCCTGATGCGGCTGTACAACTCGATAAAGTATTGGTGTTGCTGAACAAGTATCCTAACCTCAAACTGGAACTGAGTTCACATACCGATAGCAGGGGGGTGGATGTTTATAACCAGTGGCTCTCACAGAAAAGAGCAGAAAGTGCTGTTGCGTATCTTGTAGGCAAAGGGATAGCTCAAGACCGAATCAGCGCACATGGGTATGGTGAGACCAGGTTAGTAAACCGTTGCGCTAACGGGGTTGCCTGTTCGAAAGAAGAACATCAGGCAAACAGAAGAACCGAGATTAAAAAAGCAAATTAAACTTTAAAACATTATTTATTTTACCAATTATTTTCAAGATGAAAAAGTATTTTTTTAATTGTTTGTTGAAATAGTTAAAAAATAAGAAAAGTTTCCTTCGAAAGCCTTAGAGAAATCTAAGGCTTTTTTGCGTTTAGTCATTATCAGCTTAAATTTTCTTGATGAATCATTAAATTGGTCAGACGGCGTCTGACCAATTTAATGATTCACAATGAATTCATGAGCTGGAATTACGTTGATTATCTTGCCATTTTTTTCAAACTTATCTTTTTGATCAATGGTTATTAACATTCCTTCCTGAACATCGAAAAATTCAAGGGCTTCAATGATTCCGTTGAGTTCTCTATTCAGATTATCAGGATTCAATTCATAACATACTTGAATGGCTTGATTAAAAGCACCGTTTTTAAATGCAATAAAATCGCATTCTCCTTTTTCAGAAAAATAGTATATTTCTTTATAAGTCCTGCGAAGGTGTAAAAAGATTAGGTTCTCAAATTTACGTCCATTATCTTCAGTAAAAGATCCCGAGTTGACATTGATCAAACCAGTGTCAATGGCATACACCTTCCTTGGGTTTGCAATTTGCTTTTTAAGTGAATAACTGAATTTTGGAATGAAATGTAATAAATAGGAGTATTCCATATGTGATAAATACTCTAACACGGTACTTGTGGCTCCAACCTCAAAAATATTCTTGAGTTTATTCCCAGATATAAGTTTTCCAACGTTTGAAATTAAATACTGGGCTAGTCGCTGAAGCGTTCTTACATCTTTGATGTTATAGCGAACTGCAATATCCCGGATAAGTATATCTTCAAAAAGATGGTTCAGGATCTCATCAGATCCCTGTTTTAGGTATTCAGGAAAGCCTCCAACATTTAAATAGGTAAGTAATGAATCTGCTGATGCCTTTAGCTTTTGAAAAGAAATGAATTCATGATATGAAAATGGGAATAATTCTTTAGTAATGTGTCTGCCTGTTAATTTTGTCCCTAATTCTCTACTCAATAACGATGCATTTGATCCGGTTACTACGATCTTATAACCCTCATCTAATTTTTGTCGCACATATCGCTCCCATTCTGGTATAATTTGGATTTCATCAAACATTAGAACCGTAAATTTTTGTTCTTTGATCACTTCATCTAGTCTGGAAAAATCATTGTTTTCGAATTCATAAAGTCTGGGGTCTTCAAAATTTAAGTATAATGCTGCGGGATATTTGCTCTTTAATAATTGAAATAACAAAGTGCTTTTTCCGCATCGCCTTATTCCTGACACTATTAGTGCATGTGAAGCTAAATCTGGCAATAATGGCAAGGTATCCCTTTTTAGTCCTATATCCTTATGTTCCAGATTTAAACGTTGAGCATGTATGATTTGACTGATTGTTGCCTTTAGTATCATGTTAAAGTGTTTGATGCAAAAATACAATAGTTTTGTTTGGTAAACAATACTATTTTTTGGTTAAACTAAATACCTTGGTAATTTCACTAAACCTGAAATATTTTACCGTCAACCAGATCGTAGATAAAACTCCTTAAATCCGAGGACTTTCCCTTATCTTTGCCGGCAATTCAATATTTCCATACTGTGATTAATGTAAATAACATCTCCGTTTCATTTGGCGGAACCACCCTGTTTAGTGACGTAACCTTTTCGATAAACGAGAACGATAAGATAGCCCTGATGGGTAAAAATGGCGCAGGCAAGTCGACCATACTAAAGATCATTGCCAATGCATCTAAACCTACTTCCGGTAGCGTAAGCGGGCCAAAGGACGCAGTAATAGCATATTTGCCACAGCATTTGCTTACCCATGATAATGTTACCGTTTTTGAAGAAACGATGAAAGCTTTTGCAGAGGTAAACCAGATGCAAATAGAGCTTGATGAGTTGAATGAGCAGCTTACTATTCGTACTGATTACGACAGTGATGACTACATGAAGCTGATCGAACGCGTATCGGAACTGAGTGAGAAATTCTATTCAATCGAAGAGGTCAATTATGATGCAGAGGTAGAAAAGGTGTTAAAGGGCTTAGGTTTCGAGCGCAAGGACTTTACTCGCCAAACTTTCGAGTTTTCGGGTGGATGGCGCATGCGTATCGAGCTGGCTAAAATCCTGTTAAAGAAACCGGATCTCATCTTATTGGATGAGCCTACCAACCACATGGATATCGAGAGTATACAATGGTTGGAAGATTTCTTAATCAACTCGGCAAAAGCA
The DNA here is from genome assembly GCF_900176505.1 of Pedobacter nyackensis. GTDB lineage: Bacteria > Bacteroidota > Bacteroidia > Sphingobacteriales > Sphingobacteriaceae > Pedobacter > Pedobacter nyackensis. The sequence continues at coordinate 6,849 of NZ_FWYB01000018.1, forward strand.
GTGATGGTAATCTCTCACGACCGTGCCTTTGTAGATAACATTACCAATCGTACCATTGAGGTTACGATGGGTAAAATATACGATTACAAAGCCAAATACAGCCATTATCTTCAGTTGCGTGCGGATCGTCGTATTCACCAATTGAAAGCTTATGAGGAACAACAACGTTTTATTGCCGATAACCAGGAATTTATAGACCGTTTTAGAGGGGTTTACTCGAAAACCTTGTCGGTGCAGTCGCGTGTGAAGATGCTCGAAAAGCTCGAAGTTATTGAAATCGATGAAGTGGATACTTCAGCATTGCGGCTGAAATTTCCACCATCTCCCCGTTCGGGTCAGTATCCAGTAATCGTAGAAGAGCTCACTAAAACCTATGGTGATCATGTGGTGTTCGAAAAAGCATCGATGGTGATCAGGCAGGGAGAAAAAGTGGCTTTTGTTGGTAAAAATGGTGAAGGTAAGTCGACCATGATCAAAGCAATCATGGGCGAGATCGATTTTGAAGGTGAATTAAAAGTAGGTCACAATGCAAAGATTGGATACTTTGCCCAAAACCAGGCTGCATTACTTGATGAAAATATAACGGTATTCGAAACCATTAACCAGATTCCATTAAGTGATGGTACTATAAAAATAAAAGACCTTTTAGGTGCCTTTATGTTTAGTGGCGATGATACCACGAAAAAAGTTAAGGTCCTTTCTGGAGGCGAGAAAACTCGTTTAGCCATGATCAAGTTGTTATTGGAACCTGTAAATGTGTTAATACTGGATGAGCCAACCAACCATTTGGACATGAAGACGAAAGACATTATCAAGGACGCGCTTAAGGATTTTGATGGCACTTTGATTCTGGTATCCCATGATCGGGATTTCCTGGATGGGCTGGCAAGTAAAGTATTCGAGTTTGGTAATAAGCGTGTACGCGAGCACTTTGAGGATATCAAAGGGTTCCTGGCTTACAAGAAAATGGACAGCTTAAAAGAAATCGAACAAAGCTAAAAAGTTGTATTTATGATCAAATGAGTGCTTTACTATTAGACAAAATACTGATGTTGGAAAAGTTTCCCGGAAAAGGGGGCTGGACCTTTGTGCGATTGCCGGAAATTAAGACCCCTTCAGGCAAACCACTAGGCTGGGATAAAGTTCGTGCACTGTTTGATGACTTTGAAGTCTCTGAAATGGGTTTGTTATCGCTTGGGAACGGGCAGCGTTTCCTTCCTGTAAAATCGCAAATCAGGAAATCGATAGGCAAGCAGGCCGGAGATCAGATCAGACTTCAGTTGTTCGCCCGGATCAAAGAATTAGATGTTCGGGCGGAATTTTTACTTTGTCTGGAGGATGATCCGGAAGCTTTAACTCATTTCCAAAGCTGGAAAGCGCAGGAAAGGGAGAAGTACATTTCCTGGATTGAGCAAGCGCAAAATACGGAGCAACAAGTTGAACGTATGGCACAGGCTGTTGACCGTATTGCAGCAGGACTTTTTTTTACTTCCTAGTATAGGTAGGAAACATCTCAAAAAGCCCTCGAACAAAATGTTCCAAGGGCTTTTTACTTTTACTACGATAAGCGGCTCTTCGTTACCTCTTCCTCCAAAACTTAACCACGAAAATCAAAATTCCAATCCCAATAATTATAACTACTCCATACACCCACAAATCCGGAGGCTCAGTTTTTTTCATCGTTTCCCGCTGCTGCATCACTTGCTTCTCATCCGTATTAACTGTACTACGCTTCGCCTCTTCTATATTTTCGCGGATGTTCTGATACTGGAATACCGAACTATCATTCCAATACGTGTAAATATTCGTTTCCTTGCTCGCAGTTTTTAAGTTTACACGTTCCAGGTAAGTTTTGTGGTTCGTCTCTAAATTGTTCTCCATCGTAGTTTTTGTGTTTTTTTTGAACAACATACAACCTGCAGAAAGCGCTAAAATCAGACAAATCAGCTCTAGCATTCTTCTAATAGGATACAGCATTACTCACCTCCGGTTTCTTTAAACTGACGTTTTAATGCTTTCTGTTTTGTTTTCAATACCCGCTGCTCTTCCTTTTTCATTAACCTATCTAATTCCGATAGCATTGAAAGCCCTCCGCTTCTATGCAAGCGGTTTACTTTTTTTATCATTAAACTCCGTGTCATAATGCAGCTCCTTTCTTTTTTGAATTGTTATTGATCCAGTCCGAATAGCGGTAAATAGTCTTTACATGCCTTAGCTTCCTATACACACCATCACCATTTCTCGATCCGTTTGTATTTGTATTGCCTTCCACACAACTCAGCCAATTGCCGTTTACCCTTTCAACCACGCCGCAATGCGCAATCCTTTTTAGCGAGGGAAAGTAAACTCCAAACAAAACTCCCGGTGCAGGTATTTTAACCAGCCTGCGCGAAGGAAACAGGGCGGGAGACCAACCTGTAACAGGCGCCGAATAACCTCCTTTTTTAAATACCCAACTTAAAAAAGCTGCGCACCAGGGCTCGCCCTTCTTTAAGCCAACACTGGCTAGATAAGCTTCTACCTCCGGACCATCATTATTACCTGTCGCTTCTCTAATCCCTATTTGCGATTGTGCAATGGCAACAATCTGCTCATGGCTTACATCACTGCTGCCAGACAGCCCACGGCCACCAACAATAGCAAAGCAAAACATGCAAAGTAAAATCCTAACTGTTGCCATATCTTCAAGAATTTAAATTGTGAAACCATCAATCCTAAACCGGGTAACCCCAAAGCCCTCCAGGAGCGCTGCAATAACCACCAGCATAAGGGCAGTATCATTAAAAAGCTAATGAATGCCAGTAGCACCAGGAGCCAAATCGCAGGGTCTATATACCCGGCAGTACTATTTTCAAACTGCATAATTTTAGGTGCAGTAAACCATACCAACAGCAGCAGTCCAAAAAATATAAAGTCGGTAGCGTACTTAATCACCACAAAAACTGCCGACTTGCTTAAAAATGTTGTCTTCATAACGTTTTAGATTATTTGTTTATAGATATCCCTAATTGGGGAAGGGCAGGTTCGATAAAAGCCTGCGCTTCCCCTAAAAGGAATCTGGTTAATTACACCACTACTAGCTCTCCGAGGTATAAGCTGTTGCTAACCTCTTTGCCATTAATGCCTACAAAGCTGATGTAGCAGTGTACGGTATCACCAACAAAAGGAGGTGGCAGCTGCAAGGTATATTGCAGCGCAGATCTGGTTATAACACCGGTTAGGACTATAAATTGACTTCTCGTCTCATTATACACTATAAAGCTGGCGGTGTCATCAGCCGATCCATCCTCGCTACCGGCATAGTTTTCCTCCCATATAAACTTCACCTTCGCTGCGGCTTCAGCAGTTGCTGTAATCATGCGAGGTAGTGGCAGACTGCCTTTGCTAAGCAACAGTTTAGTGAAATCTATCGTGAAATCTGGTGATATGCCGGTAATGGCATTGCTTAGGTTGTACGATACAGCAGCATTCATAGCCGCCTGGCCAGGTGCTGCGGCATGTTTAAAACCAATGTTGATGATCTTTTTTAAGCGGGCCAAAAATGAAGTCATTAACTTCATCTTTAACCTGGCTGGCACCTGAGCTTCAGTTGCTGCTCTTTTTACTTTTCGTGGCATGGCCTTAATTAAGTCCATCAGTCTCCAAAAACAGCCGTAAGCTGTGCCTAATTGTCCCTGAAATCCGCCCAGGAATCCTCTTGATAATTTTCCCATAATGATAGGTTTTAAAAATTAATAAATCTGTTAATTACATGCAGGCCTTAGCCCTTATGTGTAGGTCCTTCGGAGGTGGCTGGCCAGCTAACACCTTGTCGGTAACCTGAAACAAATTGAAGAATTCTTAAACCCTAAAAAGGGTTAAGGGGTTAAGTTAACCCGGGCTTAACCCCCTTTAAAAGCGCTAAAAACGTAGAAAATATTTTTTTATTCAAGTGTCATTTCTTCTAATACTTTGATCATAGCTTGCAGTGTTTCTATCATCCAATCTATTGTGCGGGTATCAGGTTTCCTACTTTTGTTTAAACTCAATGTGCTGATAGAGTCTGTGCCAATTGTGGTTGCATTTTGGGCAATGAAATCTAGGGTGGTCATCATTTTTCCCTTTTCGATGGAGATGAACCGTAGCCGGATAAAAAGTTCTATAAATAGAGCAAGTTGAGCTACGGTTAGCTTAAATGGAAGTTTAAAATCAAGTTTGTCAGCACGCTCAGTTAAATCTACAGCAGGTTGTTTTTCAAAGGGCGGACTTTGTATTGTTGTAATGTGCACCAGCTCGAGACTAATGTAAGTAAGTATCGATTCCGAAATTGGTAGGTTGTCCTTTTCGCAGGCTACATTTGGCTTCAGGTATATATTTTTTATTTCCTTTGCGTACCAGCTAAACTTCTCTACTTGCGCTGCAAAGGTGAGTTCGGTACCTACCTTGGAAGCAATGTAATGCTTGCAATAATCATGAAAGCTTTCTGTATTAAAATTCAGATAGATGAGGTTTACCATAGCCTTCTCTGTCCAGTCTATATCTTTGTTCTCTGAAAGGAGATTAAGCATATTATCCATCATTAATTTAGCATAGTTGAGCTGTTGATAACTGCAGCTTTCTCTCGCGCAATGGTGGGTTATATAATCCAGGATCGTTTGTTGTAAAGCAGTATCTATGGATTTGCTTTTCAGTTTGGCTTTTAATACATTCAGATTGCGGTTTAGTAGTTCGGCCGATTCAATACGGTAGGTATAGGGAACGAATATGCTGAGGTCAAAATATTTGCTCTGCTCTTTTTCTATATGGTTGAGCATGTTTTCGAGCGTTGTTATGATGCATTGGTATAAGCTTATGGCCTGGTGGTAAGTATCTGGTTCAATAAGTTCTTTTTCCAAGCTCTCCATATGTTTTCCGGTAGTGTCCATTAAATTGATGGCTTCACGCTGATGAGATTGTATATACCGTTCCAAATGGATTTCTTCTAAATTTCGGCAGGGTGCATTTTTAAATTCATTGATAATCCTATGTCCTTCGGCTGAAACCTCTTGTTTCAACTTGTCAATCGTTTTTACTTGTAAAGTAGTAGCAATGTTTAAAGGGTCAAAATCAGTACACAGAAGATTCCCAAAGCTTAGTAGCTCCAATTTGGCTTGATGTGGCATAAATAGTTTGGTTTTTATATACAATAGTTGGATTAATTACGAAGAGGAAGCTTTCCTCGCAATTGAAAAGGCTGATGTCGCAATGCCCGTTCCTTTTACTAGTCCTTTATACAATGGAGAGATGAAAGCGTTGATTTAAAAATAAAATTAATTGGTTCAATATATTGATAAAATTATTTTAAATAAAATTAAGAATATAACATTTTTGTTATGTTTATTTCTACTTGTACTATAATTGGAGCTGTTGATGGGGTGGAGGAGCTTGTAATAACTATAAAAATAGGATCGATGCTAGCGCTTTCCAAAATATTGGAATTATTTTTAATATTTTACAATTTAGATTTTAATATTAATTATTTAGATAATTGTTGTTGTTTTTAGGTTTTTTAGTTATATTGGGGTATAGATGTAATCAAGGTAAACCTAACGGGTAAACGCTTTGATTTACACCGAAGTATAGATCCTAAAACCATAACATCAGGCCTATGAACTAAAGAAAATAAACAACATATCATTTACTTCTTAAATGAGGTATTAATTCAAAGAGTCTCTTCTACCAAAATCTCACAAATGCCGTTCGGAGACAATAGATTAATGCCCATAACGAATATTATTGTACTTTTGAAGGTGCACTATAGCGTTATGGGCTCTATTGTAAACCCGTGGACAAGGTCGTGAGAAACCTGGTAGAGCGGTATTTAGAGTCCGCTATAGTGCATCTTCGTTTTTAACCCTACTGGTGGTTAAAACAGATCATCTCGGCTTCTTCTAAATTCCCATCTGGACTCATATTATTCATCTTTTAAATCAATAGTATGAAACTCAATCAGCCAAAAACCACCGAAACTATTTATTTTATCAAGGAGTTTAGTGACTTGGATATCCCTATCCATGTAGCCTTTGATGATTTCGAAACTGCCAAAGCCTATATAAGCAGGCTCAGAACATTCGGGGATGCCCAAATTGTTGAATGCCAGCTTAACCCTGGCTTTTATACCGATATCACCAGAGATTGCTTTTTTGTCCAGCTTAATATGCATAACGATGAGGCTACTGCTCACTATGTTATTGATTTGCAACGTACCGAACTTGCCACCAACGGACATTACTTTTTTGAAGGCGAACAAATTTGCGTTTATGTGATGGCACTATCGAAGGATGGAGCGATAAAAGCTGCCCGTGAGCTCAAGGACGAAGTAAAGCGAAATCAGGAATAAGGAGCTAAATTTTGTATAGGTATTTTAGTTATATACGCGCAAGTAGTTAAGGTTCAGCTAAGGATTAAAGTCCAACTATACTGCAACTATACTCCAACTAAAGTCCAACTATTCCTGTAAATAGTTGGACTTTAGTTAGAGTTTGAATGTTTTATACTTGCTGTTTTCTCGAAGGCTTTCCAAACCTTTTACTATAGCTGTTGTTTGGTCTATACTTAAATTTATAGATTATGGCGAAATTTGATGGAAAATTCCTGACTGGCGTAATAGGTCCTGCTGTTTACAAGAGACGTGGTAACACACAATTGGTTACTGCCAAATCGAGGTTAACCAAAGAGGGGCAAACCGAAAGCACAAGAAAAGCAGCAACTCAATTTGGTGTCAGCAGTAGCCTTGCAGCAGATTTAAGAAGGAATTTAAAGAACATCGTAACAGATTTTTATGATGGTACAATGGTTTATCGCTTTAAAACTGTTGTACAGCAAACCATGAGACAGGCAATGTATCATCAAACGGGCGGGTATCATTTTACTACCAACACTTTTGATAAGCTAAATGGTTTTGAGTTTAATGCCGATTCGCCTGTAAATAATATTCTTTTTGTGCAGCCGGTGCAAACCATCAACGGAAATATCTTGACCATCAACTTACCAGAGATCCATGTTTCGGAGGATATGAAGTTCCCGCGAAAAGCAAGCTCCTGCTTATTAAATATTGTAGTGGGTATGTATGATCTTGCTTATGGACACAAAACCATTTGCCCGGTTCAAACCATTGAGATTCCAAATGATAGTGAAAATGATGTTATTCCTGCTCAGGAATTGACTTTTGAAATAGAACCAGGCTGTTTGTGTGTTTCTGTATTTTCATTTCAGTTTGTACAAAAAACATTTTCAGGGAACCAGATCATGAATAGTAAAGGGTTTAATCCTGTTGCGGTGTTTAGGGCGGTAATTGCGGAAGGGGAGGTAGATCCGCAAAGGACAGAAAATTGGCAGGATATGACGTTTAAAAATGGAAACCCTGAGTCTGTTGATTAAGGAATATGAGTGGGTCAATTTTATTATTAGGCATGGGGACACTTCTGGCTAGCGGATCTTAATGAACGCTGTTTGTGATTTTTTTTTAAATTCGTCAATACCAAATACAACTGAATGGACAGAAAAAAAAAGAAACAAGCGGCAATTAAGTCGGTAGTTAAGGTTGAGCAGCTACGCAAGGCCATGAAGCAACGCTTTTTGGATCGTACAAAAAAAATAATTACCCTGGTGGGCGGTGAAGATCTATATGATTATTTCACTGATATCTATTTAGAAAAGCTTTTTGAAATTCGTTACAAGATGCTAAAAGCTATACCAGCCCCTGGATCATCTATCACCAAGAGCAGGGTAATTCAATTCAATAAGCTATTGTATGAGCTAATGGAGGGTGTAGAAGTTACTTTTCCAAATGGCAATTCAATTCCAATTAGCTGGTACCTTGAGGAAGGGATGACATTGGCTAGTAGTATTAATATGTTTGAAACGGATTTTGATCCTAAAATGAAGGAAGTTAAGGAGTGTTTCTCTTTCTGCTCGCGTGATGGTGAATTTCATAATGATTTGCAGGACGCACTAATTGGAATCGTGTCTGATACCTGCTTAATGCTGAATGATTATAATGACCATGTTTATATGGCTGATCTTGATGAGAGTCCTTGTTTTGCGGAATTCAATATGGGGAATGAGATTATTATCGACTCCTTTAAGCCAAAGAAAGAAACAATTGAAACAAGGAAAGGCATGCGTAATGCTATACGTCTGGGCTACTTTTCTGAAGACTTTGAATGGGAGCATGTTAATGTTAAACCATCATTATTGGGTTTCAATACCATAAGCCTGGATATCCCTCTTGAAATATATATCACCACTCATGCATTCGACAGGCTACAGGAAAGAATAAATATCACCCCCGGAATCATGCATCGAATTTTGGTACTCATCTTCATACAGTCAGAAATACCGCACCGATGGAAAGGAGATGCAAGTCATGTTGAATTTAGAGTCTCTGATGAGAAGGTTGGATATCTTGTCCTGAAAATGGATGCCGGTAAATTAGTGATCCATACTTTTTTATTTCTAACCAACAACGATACTTTTGAAGGTGAAAAACTTGGACGCCTCCTAAGTGTCGTTAAGGAGGATAAAAAATATCTGGAGATTGATACGCTCCCGGCTTTTAACGCCTATCATATTGACAAAAATGAAAAACTTAGCAAACTGTTTAAAGAGGCGGGTTGTGGATCCTTGCTAAAACTGGGACACCTTCAGGAATTTACGGCCAACCAGATCGCAGATAAAGATCCTGAATCTATTTTACATTATTTAGCAGATGCGCCTTATTTCAGGAGGCAGGCTTCTCAACTTGATTGAAATGAATTTTTATAGTCATACCGTTAAATGTCATTTAATATTTATAAAATTGTAGATAAGTCTTCAATACGCCCTTGGAAGAAAAATAGTTTAAATTAAATATAATTGAGGCAAAGAGGTAATATGATGGCTGCACAGGGCAATCTTTCTGATCAGGAACTTGTTTCATTGTTAAAAGGGGGGGACAGGCTTGCTTTTACTCAAATATACGATAGGTACAAATACCTGTTGTATGCACATGCTTTTAAAAGATTAAGAAATGAGGAGGAGGCGGAAGACCTGATCCACGATCTTTTTACTACGCTTTGGAACAGACGTGAAACATTTGAACTAAAAAGCCATTTGCAGGGCTATCTCTATACCGCAGTCCGCAACCGCATATTTAAACTACTGGCACATAAAGATATTGAATCTGAATACATTTCCTCATTTCAGCAGGTTAGCGAACAGGTAAGCAATATAACTGACTACCTGGTAAGGGAAAACCAGATGACAGCCATGATTGAAAAAGAGATAGCTGCATTACCTTCAAAAATGAGGGTAATTTTTGAGCTCAGCCGTAAACAGAATTTATCGCATAAGGAAATAGCCGGACAGCTCGGGATTTCAGAACAGACTGTATCCAAGCAGGTTACAAATGCCTTGAAAATACTAAAAAACAAGTTTGGTCTGCTGGTATACCTGGTTTTTCTGGTCCGGTAGTAAAATATTTCATTTTTTTTCAAAATCATCTACCTGTTGCCAGGTAGCTATGGGTCTATAGTATTAATCAGGGCAAAACCGATTCTTTATACTATGAACAAATACGAAGTAAAAACACTGCTGGAAAAGTTTGATGCTGGTAACTGTACCGATGAAGAAGTGGCTATGCTGGAAAGCTGGTATTTAAACTGGCGAAACGAACCGCTGGAACTTGAAAACACAGCCGCAGATCAAAGTGTTGGCCGGATTTGGGCCAGGCTGCAGGAGGAAAACAAAGCGGTTAAATTATGGCCGCGTATAAGGATTGCTCTGGGGGTCGCCGCTGCAGTAGCTACGATTACTTTAGGTATTCTACTATACTATACATCTGCTCCCCGTCATCCCGAGGGAAGCACAGCAAGGAGGAATCTCCAGGATAATGATATTGTTCCTGGTAGCAACAAAGCTTTTATCACCCTGGCAGATGGCAGTACCATCAGTTTAAGTGATGCGAAAGCCGGACTAAGCATACAAGGCAGTCAACTCCAATATAATGACGGGAGCGAGGTGAAAACCGGATCGCAAGACCTGTCTCTTTTAGAAAAAGAGATTACCATCAATACTCCGCGCGGGGGTACCTACCAGATAGACTTACAGGATGGCACCCGTGTATGGCTGAATGCCGCCTCAAGTCTTACTTACCATAAGGCCCTGAGCAAACGTGGAGAACGTATCGTAACACTAAATGGTGAAGCTTATTTTGAAGTGGCAAAAGATAAGGCCCATCCCTTCATTGTACAAAGTAAAAAACAAAGGGTAGAAGTGCTGGGTACACATTTTAACATCAGCAACTATGACGATGACAGTACTGCCCGAACTACGCTGCTGGAAGGAAGCGTGAAGATCAATCAAGCCATATTGAAACCGGGGCAGCAATCAGTAATTGAGAACAACCAGCTTAAGGTCATCCCTGCAGACATAGAGTTGGCAATGGCCTGGAAAAACAATGATTTTGTATTTAATGGAGAAGATTTTAAAACAACAATGCGGAAAATTGCACGCTGGTATAATGTAGACATTGTATACGATCCCGGCCTAAGGGAAAGTATTGAACTGGATGGATGGATCTCCAGGAAAAACAAACTCTCTGATGTACTCGTAAAAATAGAACAGGCAGGAAATGTACACTTTAAAATAGAAGGAAGGAGGGTTATAGTGGAAAAATAGATACCGTCCAATATAAGCCTTAAAATAAGAATCAGAAGTGCGTTAACACCTCTGACCTGAGTTTGGCTTAGATAAATATTAAATTATCAATGTAACGCATTATGCCAGAGTTTCGAAGCTGAAGGCAGCATGCTCACCAAAACCTAAACAAATGTATAAAATTTATAGTTGTAAACTATTGCTCATTATGCGATTAACCACCGTCATATTAATAGTGACCATGATGCAGGTAAGTGCCGCAACCTTTGCTCAGCGGGTAACACTCAACGAACAGAATTCTTCCATTAAAAATGTCCTCAAAAAGATAAGGTCTCAAACGGGCTACGACTTTTTGTTCGAACCCAAGTTGATAAGGGATGCCGGTTTGGTAAACCTTAAACTGAACAATGCAACCTTAGACGAGGCATTGAAAGCACTTTTTAGCCAAGTTCCGCTTACCTACAATATTGATGGTAGGATTGTGGTCATCGAAGGTAAAAAGAAATCGATCCTGGATAAGGTAATGGATTTGTTCAGCGAGATTGATGTAAAAGGTAAGGTCGTAGATGAAGAGGGTAAGCCGCTATCAGGGGCAACAATAAGTGTTGTTCTTGCTGATTTTTCAGAAAATAAAAAGACGGGTGACTTTTCATCTATGATTAAAGGCAGGAAGGCGGTTACCGTAACCAATGTAGCAGGAGAATTCCAGCTGAAAGACGTAGATGAAAAGGCTTTTATCGTTATTTCTTATACAGGCTATGTGGACTATCCGATTAAGGCTGCAAAAGACCTGGGCATCATTAAAATGAAGCTTTCAGGGAATCTGGAAGAGATAATTGTAAGTACCGGTTACCAGAAGATATCAAAGGAGCGGAGTGCTGGTTCTTTTTCAAAGCCGGATATGGATGTAGTAGCCAATAGGGCAACAAGCAACAACATTATCCAGCGTTTAGACGGTTTGATACCCGGACTGGTGATTAATAACTCACCCACATCGGGAAAGCAGCAGTTTCTTATCCGCGGCTTAACAACGTTGCCATCTTTACAAAACTATACCAGTGCTTCTCCTCTATTTGTAGTGGATGGAATAGCGGTACCTGATATCTCATTCATAAATCCGCAGGATGTACTTGATGTAACGGTATTAAAGGACGCTACAGCGGCTTCTATCTGGGGTGCCCGCGCTTCAAACGGTGTGATCGTAATCGTCACCAGAAAAGGTGAAATTAGCCAAAAATTGAGGATCAACTATGATGCATTTGCCAGTTTTCAGGGTAGGCCAGATATTGAATATTTCCCGGTACTGAACAGTCAGCAATATATACAGGCTTCCAAAGAGACTTTTGATCCGGTAAATTTCACGTATAATCCTACATACTCTCCGGTAACAGGTGGTACCGGATACGCACCCGACAGGCAAATTGAATGGGATTTTGCCCGGGGACGGATCTCAGCATCGGTAAGGGATGCGAAACTGGATAGTTTGGGTGCTATCAATAACCTTAGCCAGATGAAAGACATCTTTTATCGTCCGCAAATATTGATGAACCATACCCTTTCTCTGTCGGGTGGAACTGAAAAATATGCCAATTATACTTCTCTGGCCTATACTGGAAATCAAAGTTATACGCCAGGTAACAAGGATAACACTTTTAAAATCAACACCCGGCACGATTATGCTTTTAATAATTGGATTAAAGCATATTTTATTGGCGACCTGACCAACCAGCGGACAGGTTCAAAGCGGGCTGTCTCACCTGATAATCGCTTTCTCCCTTATCAGCTGTTTCGGGATGCATCTGGTAACAACATAGATATGTCTTATCTGGGCCTATTGCCCAATGAAGCCATTGGTCCTGTGGCCAGTTTAACAGGGCGGAACCTGAACTACAATCCGCTAACCAACCAGGAAACCGGCGCTACCAACAGCAACAATTTCATGGCCCGGCTTACATCAGGAATTACGATTGACCTTTATAAAGGCCTGCGTTACGAAGGCGTGTTTGGCTACATCAGGGGAACAAACCGTACCACGAACTATGATGACAATAGGAATTACAATCAGAATATACAACTCCTCCGGTTTGCTCAGAACAACAACGGTACCGTTAAATATAATTTACCCAATACCGGGGGCAAGTATGCCGCATCTAATTTAACGGATGAGCACTGGACAGTAAGAAATCAACTGGTATATGATTTTACCTCAAAAAACCAGCTACATCAGTTTAATGCATTGGCAGGATATGAAGTACAGGAGCAAAAAAATATCATCACAAGCAGTATCGTATATGGCTATGACCAGAATGCCGAAACGGCTACATTGCTGGACTATAATACATTGGCGGCTACAGGTATAGCAGGAGGTATCCTGCCCACAGTTGGTGGCAATGCAAAGCTTAGTGAGAATCCTTTTGCACAACATGAATCCCTGCTAAGGTTTCGCTCTTATTATGCCAACCTTGGCTATACCTATGATAAAAGATATACTTTAAATGCAAGCTGGAGGCAGGATAAAAGCAATCTTTTTGGTATCAATAAATCTGCACAGCGCAAACCTGCATGGAGTGTTGGTGGTAAATGGACCCTCAGTAATGAAGAATTTATGCAGGGCATCAGCTTTATTAATGACCTGGCGGCCAGAGTTACTTATGGTATTGGCGGAAACTCCCCACTGCCCGGTAAAAGTGCCAGCCAGGATGTACTGTCGCCAATTCCAAATCCATATGTACCTGGTGGACAAGGTTATCGTGTAGCAACTGCCGGTAATAAGAATTTGACCTGGGAACAGACCAGCACGCTTAACATCGGCCTGGATTTTTCTTTACTGGATCGTCGTGTGAATGCCTCTCTGGATTACTATCAAAAGAAATCAACTGATCTGATCGGACCGCTGGAAGTAAATCCTTTAACTGGTTTTCCTACTATCGTAGGGAATGTGGGGGACCTGTCAAACAAAGGAGTAGAGGCTGCTATTAATTCTGTAAATATCCGTAACCATAACTTCCAGTGGAGTAGTTCCTTTACGCTATCGTACAATAAAAATAAAATTACCAAAATCAATTTACTGACGGCTGTTGCTACTGGGCGTGATAAAATCAATGCACAATATTTGCCAGACTATCCGGCATTCTCAGTATTTGCCTATGATTATGCGGGGCTGGATGCTGCCGGTAATCCATTGGTAAGGCTTTCCGATGGTACTGCATCGATAGGTATGACAGGTGCAGCGCTGCCTAAAGCAAACGATGTATTGTTTATGGGTGTGTTTCAGCCGGCATGGAGTGGGGGGCTGTCCAATACATTTGGCTACAAAGGTTTCTCGCTTAATGTCAATATCGTTTACAACCTTGGTCATGTAATGTTCAGGGATGTTAACACTACCTATACAGAATCTACAAATGGCTACGGTTTTATTGGAAATCAGAATTTTCAAAACGGGAACCTGCATGCTGATTTTGCCAACCGCTGGCAAAAACCTGGTGATGAGAACCGGACAAATATCCCAGGCTATAAAACAATCGCTGATAACTCAAAAATAAACACAGACTATTATAGGTATGGAAATACGAATGCAGTTAGCGCTTCCTATATGAAAATAAGGGATTTGGGCCTTACTTATACTTTACCGCGGTCTGTTACCGGCAAAATAAAAGTTGAAGGTCTGAGCCTGCGGGCAGGTATGTCTAATATTATGCTGTGGAAAGCCAATAACGATGGCATTGATCCTGAATTTCAGGACGCTCGTTTTGGCTCAAGGTCCCTTCCTACAGGGCAAAACGCATTTAATGTAGGTATCCATTTAACCTTATAAATACGAAAGTCATGCTTTACAATAAAAATATAATCACAATAGCCAGTCTTGCTATATTAACAATAGGCCTTGGCTCATGCGGGAAAGATTTTCTTGAGGTTGTGCCAAAGGGCGTTGCTATTGCCACCAAAACATCAGATTATGAACTTTTACTAAATGATCCTAACCTTACTACGCTGGGTCGGGCCTCACAAATAGTGATGTCTGATGAGCTGGCAGGTTTTGCACCTTTATATAGTGTAGGATCCGGAGTAGCCAGTGTGACTGACCAGAAAGCTTTCGAATATCAGGATGATATTTATCTGCCAACCGAAAATGTTTCCGAGTTGGGCCAGCTGGAAAAGCAGTTGTACAGCTATAACAAGGTGATTAATGAGATAATGGATTCCAAAGAGGGAAACAATGCCCAGAAAAAGGCTTTGCGTGCCGAGGCACTTGCAGGCAGGGCATGGGTGCATTTTATGCTGGTTAATTATTATGGCAAACCCTACAATGCCGCTACTGCCGCTTCAGATCCCGGTATTCCTTTGGTTAAAGTAGCGGACGTAACTCAGACTACCTTTACACGTTCCTCTGTACAGGCCGGATACGATCTGATCATAGCCGATTTAACAGAAGCAATCCCTGATCTGCCGGTCCAGATCATTAGCAGGAACCGTATGTCTAAGTCTGCCGGAGAAGCGATCCTGGGAAAAGTGTACGTGAATATGCAGCAGTTTGATAAGGCCCTACCACTCTTTACCTCGTCTATATCGAACCTGTCAAATGCCAGCATCCCAGTGGGATTGCATGATTTCAATGGAATCTTCAGTACCGGAGGCGCTTTTTATCCCATTAATCCGATCACAGGCCCCAACCGGTTTGCCATGGCCACCGATAAAGAAGTATTGTACCTGAAAAACTTCCTTAATTTTTATAGCTATATATATTCCGCTATTCCGGTGACTCCTCAAACGGCTGCATTGTATGTAAAAGAAGATCTGCGCCTTAATTTTTTCAACACAGCGCCTTTCCCGCCAACCGGAGCTATATATCCGCTTAAAATGATGAGGTGTTATGGGAGGTATAACAATATGGGCATAAATGTTCCGGACCTTTACATGTTAAAAGCCGAATGCGAATCACGTGCTGGAGACCTTACAAATGCCGTTAAGGATTTAGTCACTTTCCGTAAAACAAGAATGCAGAAAGATGTGCCAACCGCGGCTGATGTTCCGGTAAGTATTGCTTCAGATAAAGTAGCACTTACCAAATACATTTTAGAGGAAAGAATCAGGGAGTATGCGACCGCCGGTGAACGCTGGTGGGACATGCGCCGTCTTTCGGTTGATGACACTTACAAATCCACGGTTGGTATGGTACATCATGTATACGACGCAGCAGGTAACATTGTGAAATCATATCCATTAAAAGCGGAGAGGTTAACCTTTCGTTTTCCTCAATACATTATGAATGCGAACCCTGAGTTAAAGCAAAATCCGTAAAAACAGGAACCAGGGATTAAAACAATTTAAAGTACAGATCAATGAAAAAATTAATCATGATATTCATGCTATGCGTGTACACAGGCATAACATTCGGACAAAAAGCTGAAACTAAAGTAACCATCGAAATTACATCAATAAAACCCGATTCTATCTGGGTGGCTGATTATGGTGAAGTATTCTTTGCCAAACCTGGGAAGGACAACAGATATGTATTGAATTTTAAACACGATAAACCTTTAAAGGTAAGAATGGGGTTTGATAAACCGGAAAAAAGGAGCATGACTTTATATCTGGAACAAGGGGACCAGTTGAATATAGTAACTGATTTTGATAAGAATAGTTCATTTTCGGGTAAGGGTGCTGAAAATACCAGGGTATTCCACGAATGTACCAGGGTTCATGCATCAGCATACGAAAAGAAGGGGAAAGAAATTGGTGATAAAATATTGAGCCCGGCAGATGCTATTAAAACTTATTATGAACTTGGGCAATTGAAATTGAATACGCTGGAAGCTAACAGGCAAAAAGTTAGTGCCACATTTTATAACGACTGTTATATTTCTTTTTCATGTGAAAAGCTGGGGCTGCCAATTTTGCTCCCAAGATACTATGTTACCCCCGAAAAGAAATTCTCTGAATGTATTCCGGATAGCTACTGGGATCTGGAAAAAGATATCAGAATAGATGACCAGTTCACCACAAATCCTGACTATGTAGGATTTATGACAAATGTTTTTCCGATTTTTTTAAGCAATCGGGAAAAGTTTAAACTGGGAACACTGGACAAAACCTTATCGCCTGAAGCAGAGGTGAAATTTAAGATTGCGCTTGTTGAAAAGATATACCCGGAAAAGCTAAAGCGTGCTGCTCTTTTTGGGATTGTAAATTCGGCCGTGGGTAGCACAAAAGAGCTATCTCTGATCAGACCATTAATGGACGATTTTATAGCTAAATATGCCACCGAAGGCCAGGCAAAGGAATTAAGGGCTAATTATCTTAAAGTGGATAAGTTATCGGCCGGAAAAACGCCTCCACCTTTTATTTTAAAAGACCTGAACGGTAAAGATGTGACCCTAAAAGATTTTGCAGGTAAAGTAATATACATGGATTTTTGGGCCAGCTGGTGCTCGCCCTGTAGGTATGAAATGAAAAATGGAAGCCCTAAGCTACATGCAAAATTTAAGGATAACAAAGATGTGGTTTTCTTATATGTCAGCCTGGATAGTAAGATGGATGCCTGGAAAAAAGCTATTGCTGATGACAAAATAGAAGGAATTCATGTACTTTCTCAAGCCAACTCAGGTGTAGATAGCCCGGTAGGGAAAGCCTTTAACATCCAGGGCATCCCGCGCTATGTAATCATTGGTCGTGACGGAAAAATCTTCGACATTGATGCTCCAAGACCAAGTCAGGATATTACCCAGACAAAGATTAACGAGGCATTAAATGCCAAAAGATAATTCCTGTACAGTTCATCTGATCATTTAAAGGAAATAACATGAAAAGAATAATATTCATGCTGGTATGCTGCGTTTGCAGTATGCTGGCATTCGGACAAAAATCAGCATCCCTGATTCCTCTGAAAATACTCTATGTTGGGAACGACCCTTCACGCCCTAACCCAATTCCAGACGCAAAATCTGGCTGGCCTAAGAGAAACCATGATCTTGGGCCAACACGAATGCCGGATTTTAAACAATTTCTGGATCAGCATTTTAAGGCAGTAACGTTAGTGGATGCAAGAGATTATAAACCTGCTTTGTCCAATGATTACGATGTTACCATTTTTGATGCACAACCGGAACCCCTCGTTCCTGAAAAAAAAATCAAGGATGCAGACGGTCGTATAATAAAGACCATCTATGCTAAATATTTGCCCGAAAATTTCAGTAAACCCGTCATTCTTTTAAGTGGAAACGGCGGAATGGTTTTCTCAATTGGGGTAAAGTTTGCTCCGGAATGTGTTTGTCTGGGTGCCGATGCATATAATATCAATACCGCACACGAAATATTTAAAAACCCTGTGCCGGTATCAATCACTATGCCTAAAAAAGAAACGCCGGTAATAGCCAAACTCTTCAGTAAGGAGCTATCAGAACAGGTTCCTATGTGGAGAGTGCAAAAAGAAAGTGTTTATGAAGGAACAGGTTACCCACCTGGGGTTGTTTACTTTCATCTGGGGCTTAATGAACCTGATGCCGAGTTTATTTCGGGAGGGGTAAGTGCAAAAGACCAACATGCTGCGGCCATTGCCAGACATGGTAATTTTTTACTTTGGGGATTCAATGCTGCTCCATCAGATATGACGGAAGAAGCCAAAAAAGTATTTATAAATTCCATTTGCTATATCAAAAAATTTGATGGTCAGCAGCCCGTTGTACGGTTATCTGCCGATCCATTTCCAGTGGAACGGGCGAGTATTGCAATGGGTACCGACCTGGCTTCTTTAGATGGATTTAACAGGTATAAAACCATGTGGGAAAAAAGTAGTAAACCAGGTACAGCCGCCCCGAAAATAGAATGGAACAGTTTCCTGCAACAAAGGTATGAATTTGTAAAAAGTATTGCCGGGGCCGACTCTTTGGCCGTTCAGATGGATACTTTATCACTGGTTAATTATTGCCGGGACAATCTTAAATACTTCAATGGGACCATGGAAAGAAGTGGAAGTATCGATTTGGATGTCAAAAGCCTGGGCATTGCCAATAACGATCTCCGCTTACTGGAAACCTGTGTAGAGATGCTGGCGCAAAATAAAGACAAGGAGAAAGCTATGCGCCTGCTGAAACGATATACAAATCAAAATTACAATACCGCTTCTGAGTGGCGCAATTGGCTGAGCAAAAACAGGCGTAACCTTTTCTTTACGGAAGCAGGTGGCTATAAATTCATTGTTGCACCTTCGGACTGGACACCGTCAAATAAAAAAGCAGACGATCTGGGCAAAACGGATACCAGGGTACAGAAAGCACTATCAGAGATTAACTGTCTTACACCCGACAAACTTAATCCTGTAATGCTGGGTGCCGCCCTGATTGACGGTAATGGAGCAGATAAGAAGCTACTGGTGTTGAAAGTAAAATTGCTTAAGAACTGGCACATTTACAGCTATGTGCCAACGGAATCTCCTTTTATTCAATCTCAGCTATCCCTGGAATTACCTTTAGGAGTAAAGCAGGTAGGGAACTGGCAGTCGTCAGCAGCTAAGCCTATGCCTGGAGATCCGGGAGTGATGATATATGAAGATGAAGTTTGTTTTATACAGGAACTATCCGTGCCAGGTAACTCCATAAAAGGTTCCAAAGCAACAGTAAGTTTATATTATCAAGCCTGCGATGCGAGCCAGTGTCTGCCACCCGATACAGCGACGAAAGAAATCATATTCTAGCCCGAAAGGCCAGAGGCTGTAAAAGTCGACATTAAACAAAAATCTCTGAAGAATTTATTCATAATATTAAGAAAAGGGTTGCTCGTAAAAAGCAACCCTTTTCTTATTGATTATCTGCAGGCACAGGCACTGCATAATGATAGATTAAAAATATGTTGATACTCCAAATTGTATTGCAGCTGTTCGGCTCGGTGGGTTGCTTAATAAATCCCTTTGACTTTGAATTCTATAATTTGCCCTTATAACTGTTTGCGGCCTTGGTCTGAAGCTAATACCAGGCATTATACTCCATAGTTCATCGCCAATATTTTCATCAGTTTCTTTAAATTTCCCAACATTCCAATCTACATACTCAAAACGGCAAGCAAGATTGATTACGGCATTTTGCCAACCTAGCATATTTCTTTTTAGAATTGGTTGTACAATATCAGCAAAGCCGCCTTGTTGTTTGTTCCCAAATTGTTGAGAATAGGTTGCTGGAACACCTACATTGATCCAAGCCCATTCGGCAGTAATAAAAGTATTCAGCTTTGGCAAAGTAGTATTAAAGTCAATAGCAAATACATCTAAGCGTCTTTTGTCGTCGATAACAATTCCATCATCTTGCCATTTATTGTAAATACCCCCCATGTAGGATAATCCGATTTCACCTATTTTATTATGTCGCACTGCAATTTTTCCCGTCAATAGCGGTTCGCCGCTTGCCATTTCTTCAAACCTTTCTGAATTCTCTTTTGCGGCGGGTAAAAAGGTCTTATTCTCCCGGTTAGCAATAATCGAATTATCAAACCCACTGGAGGCGTAAAGTTCATAGCCGAACATCCAATTTGTATTATAATGTTTCCCATAAATACCAAACCCGGCATTACTCCAGGTTGCAGGCAACATTTGCGTCATGGCAATGGGACGATCAGTAAACTCCCATTTAGGCCCATCATGATTTTGGTTGAATGCACCTATAGGATTCATAATCATTCCACCTCTTAAATTGAGTAGGGGATGAAGTTCCAGATCAAGTGCAGCAAATTCTATTGCTATTTCCTTTTCGGCTGGTTCAAACTCAATTTCCGATAAGAATTTAATGCGTTTGCCAATTGTGGAAGCAACAAATAAGGTCATTCTTCTGAACTGAAATTGATGGCCTTCAGAAACACCATCTGTTCCTGAATGTTGCCAGTTCGCTTCCATATAGCCCCCTAATGCAACAGGTAATTTTCCAACGGCTATGAACGGTCGTTCATAAACTGCATCCATGTTTAAAGACTTCTTTGCGGTGTCGCTTGTCGATTTTTTAAGAAGCTTGGGATCAATTTGGGCTTCTGCTATATAGCAAGTGATTAGTATAACTGTGAGTGTGGTAATTAATTTCTTCATATTGCTTTAAGAGAGATTTTAAGTTGATCCTTATCAACAGCGATTGCAAATGTGCGTAGGTTGGTGGCAGCAGGGCCATTTTGCATGATCCCTTTGTTGTTAAATTCACTGCCGTGGGCCGGACATTGTAGTTTATCCCCAAATACTTGTAATTCGGCACCTTGGTGGGTGCATTGCATCCACAATGCAGTATAAGTACTTTCATTAAAGCGGTACACACAAATAGGAAATTTTAACTGATCATTGTTGATAATGATATACCTCTTGAATTGTTTCTTATTAGCGTTTTTTACAAAATCAGATAGCGGTACAACCAAATCATCACCTGCTATTTGTCCCGTTAAAATTTGTAATGAACTGCAACTTTCTAAAAGGGTGGAAATTCCTATGCCACCTAAACAGGCAAGACCACAGTTTTTTATAAAATCTTTTCTTTCCATGGTTATAGTGACTTTAAAAATTTAATAAGTGCATTTTTTTCTAATGTTGAGAGCTGGATAAATTTATTTCTGCTACCTGTTGATTCTCCACCATGCAGCTGTATAGCTTCTTCAATACTTTTAGCTCTACCATCGTGCATTAGGTGATATTGACCTCCCTGAGAATTTGTAGAAAGACCAAGTCCCCATAGCGCAGGAGTTCTCCACTCAAAAGTTTTTGCCGTTCCTTCAGTGTAGCCGTCGTCAAGTCCAGGCCCCATATCGTGTAATAGTAGGTCAGTATATGGTTGGAAAGTAACGTTAGATAGGGCAGTTATAGAAGATGCACCTGTTTTTAAAGTTGGCTTATGGCATGTTGAGCAATTTATGCGATCAAATATCATTCTTCCATTTTGTACTTCAGGATCGTTTTGCTGACGTTGTATAGGAGCTTTAAGCGCTTGTAAATAGAACACCACATCATTTACGGTTTGGGTAGAAATCTCCGGGTCAATTGCTAAACGCGTATAAACATCTACAGGATCGTAACTAGAGGTAATTCCAATATCCTGATTATAGGCATTTACGGTTTGATGCAATAGGCTATAAGCTGCTGCTTTTTTGCCAAAACGATGAATATATTTTCCGGTTTTTTCAATTGCATGAGCAAAGGGCACTACATAATCTGGTAAATTACCATAGTTTGGTATCCCGGAAATCCCGTCGTTATCATTGTCATTAGGGTCTGCCATTGCTAGTATATCTGCGTCAGAAACGAGTTCTAAAAATCCTAATCCAGTATTTGCAGGAGGTGTAAATTTGGAAAAAGTTGCTCCGAAGGGTATTTGTTCTGGCATATAACCAGGTATTGCTCTGTTTTGTAATTGAGGACCGCCCTGATGTAGGAATTTGTTCCCAGTTTCGTCAATTTGTCCGAAGCGGGTAAGTGTAGTAAAAGGATGCCCTTTACCATCTCCTGCATGACAACTACCACAGCTTGTAGCTACAAAAACGGTCCCTAATCCTGTTTCTGGAGTAAATACTTCATCATTAAAGGCTACATCCCCAGCTAAGAATCTTCGGCTTTGCTCATTGGTTAAGCCTTCGACAGGTCCATCTAGTAAATCTTCATCTTTAGGAGCAGCAGGTCCTAGCTTGGAGCAGGATTGTATAACAACAACAAACCCAAGGAGAAACAATACAATAAGTAATGCTTTTTTCATTAATCTAATTTTAGAGTTATATTATGCAAATATATAAAGTTAGGTTATACTAACATAATTTATTTGATAAGTCGATATTAAAGCGAATATTAAAGCGTAATATTATGTTTAGCTTTGTTAGATGAATTCCCAAACAGAAGAGAATTACCTGAAAGCACTTTTCATTTTGGCTGACGAAAACGGAAAGATTGGCGTAAACGATTTGAGTAAGTTTCTAGGAATAAAAATGCCTACAGTCAATAGTATGATGAAGAAGCTTGCGGAAAAAAAGCTTGTTCGTTATGTAACTTATAAGCCTGTTACCCTTACTGAAGTAGGTAAAAAGGAGGCTGCCCTAATTGTTAGAAAGCATCGCCTTACTGAAATGTATCTGTAGAGAAAATGGGATTTGGCTGGGATGAAGTCCATAATATTGCAGAGCAGATTGAGCATGTGAGTTCTAGCATTTTTTTTGATAAAATGGATGAAATCCTGGGCCATCCAAAATTTGATCCTCATGGTGCGCCTATACCTGACAGCTATGGAAGAGTTGAATTTCTTGATCAAAGAAAGTTGAGTGAATGCAGCACCGGTGAAACCATTAAGCTTTTTGGTGTTATTCACTCCTCTGATGATTTCTTGAAGTTTTTAAATAGTAGAGATTTAAAATTGGGAACTATCCTTACAATCGATTTAATAGAAGCTTTTGATGGAACCAGAGAAGTAAGTTATGATGGGAGAACAAATGTCGTACTTAGCCAAATTGCTTGTGAGAAGTTATTGATACAGAAGTTAAGGTAAAACCTGCACCGGAGAGGCCACGACAAAAAAAAGCCGATGAAGATTATCGGTTGATATATAATTTATTACTAGATTCGTTTTGAAAATTAAATGACCAGCCAGCTCCTAATTTCTGATTCAGATCTGATTTCCATGTTGAAAAATGGGGACAGGAAAGCATTTAGCGAAATTTACAATCGCTACTGGAAGTCGCTCCATCATTTTGCATATAATATTGTTGGTGATGAAAATGCAGCCTCCGATGCACTTCAGGAAGTTTTTGTAAGCTTGTGGAAACGTAGGGAGACCGTAGAGATTCTTTCTTTAAAGTCTTATTTGTTTCAGGCTGTTAGATTTGGAGTCCTGAAGTTGATACGCCAGCAGAAAACAGATCAGCTTTTTTATACAAGGCTTGCTATGGTTACCAGTGAGATCGTATTGGAAAATCCAATGCTCTTTAAAGAACAACAACATCTTATAGCGCAACTGATCAGTCAGCTACCTTCGGACTGCAGAGCTATATTTGTGATGAGCAGAGAGGAGAACTTAACCTATAAACAGATAGCCAGTAAATTGGAAATATCTGAAAAAACCGTAGAAAAAAAGATGTCCATTTCGCTTAAGATGATCAGGAGTGGTCTTAACCTTGAACTCTGTCTTGCTGTTACGTCTTTTTACTTTTTGTCCAAATCCTAAGCGTTTTTTATCATTCCCATTATTCCGAAAAAAACATTTGCTAAAGCGTAGGGTATCCCTGGTCTTTTGGTACATATGTATATAACTATGGAAAAGGAACATTTTTTATCGCTCGTCGAAAGGTATCTGGACAATACAGCCACCCCGGATGAAAAGATACTGGTTGAGGCCTATTGTGATAGGATGGGTGAAAAGAAGTATAGCGTATTTAGCCCTGAACAGGAGGAAACACTCAAGACCCGCTTGTTGTTTAAAATCGAGGAAGACCTATGGGGAGACCAAAAATTGGATACCAATAAAGCAAGGCGGAGCAGGTTTGTTTTACCGTTTAGGTGGTTGGCTGCCGCGGTAATCCTTATCATTGTGGGAACGGCTTTGTTTTTAATCAAGCCCAACAAACTGCAGACACCAGTACAGATCGATTATGCGAGCCGGATTTTAGCTGGAGGAGACAGAGCAATACTGATCCTGGGCGATGGATCTAAAATAGATCTGGGTAAAGCCGATAAAGGGCATATTGCAGACCAGAGAGGGCAGGAGATAAAAAAGACAGCTGAAGGCAGATTGGTGTATGACCTGGTTGCCAGCGACCTATCGGCTGAAAGTTCAAAGGTCACTTTCAACACGGTAATCACGCCAAATGGTGGTAAATTTCAGGTGGTACTTTCTGATGGTACCAAGGTTTGGTTAAATTCAGCTTCAAGTGTTCGATACCCTTCTACATTCTCTAAAGATAACAGGGTTATTGAGCTTGAGGGAGAAGGGTACTTTGAGGTTGCACATGATAGTTCAAGGCCATTTATTGTAAAAACAGGAAAACAGCATGTAGAAGTATTTGGAACACATTTTAATATTTCAGCTTATGATGATGATGGCATGACCAGAACGACCCTTTTGGAAGGGAGTGTAGCAGTGAGGCCATTAGTTTCATCGGGAAGTAAATATAGCCGGATCGCCCGTCTTGTTCCAGGGCAGCAATCTCAGCTGAAAGGAACCGAATTGTTGGTCAATAATGTTGATGCGGAAGCAGCAATAGATTGGAAGAACGGCAAATTCATATTCAGGAACGAAAGTCTAAAATCAATTATGAGAAAACTTTCCCGTTGGTACGATATTGAAGTAGACTATAAAGGGAATGTTGAAAATCTACCTTTTGGAGGCCGGATATCCAGGTCGAAAAATCTAAAGGAAGCGCTGAGGATACTCACACTTACCGGAGATGTAAATGTAAAAGTTGAAGGAAGGAGGGTAACCATTATGCCATAGATCTAAAATGGGTAGCGGTTACATAATCCGGAAGTGCTGGACACACTCCCGGATAAAATAATAGGCTTCCCCACCCTTTAATCAATGTTAATAATCAACCAAACACGATGTGCTGGAAACAGGGCGTCTTCAACCTAAACTATTCAAATGTATGAAATTTTACGATTCTAATTCGTATAGGGCTTCCTATGTGAATGAAAAGACTCTTTTGATCATGAAGCTAACTGCGATTCTTCTTTTTGCCCTTATCTTTCAGGTGCGTGCATCTGGCTATGCGCAGAAAACTGTTACAATAAATGAGCGAAATGCCTCTTTGGAAAAAGTCCTGGAGAAAATTGGGGACCAGAGTGGATACGATATTTTTTTCAATGCCCTACTGATAGGAAAGGCCAACCAGGTGAGCATAAAGGTAAAAGACATGCCACTCCTGGAGGTCTTGATGAAATGCTTTGCCAACCAGCCGCTCACCTATACGGTGGAAGGATCGGCAATTATAATTAAGGATAAACAACTTCTTGAAAGAAATCAAATGCCCAAAGCCTTATTCGGTAACATCAGGGGCAGGGTTATCGATGAGAAAAATGAAGGAGTACCTGGAGCCACCATACGGGTTAAGGGTTCTACTTCTGCTGTGATTACCGATCCAAATGGTTATTTTGAAATTAAAAACGTAAAAGCAGATGATATCATCCAGGTGGCCTTTATTGGTTATGCAGCTCAGGAAGTAAGGGTAAACCTTAAAACGGAAATGTTAATCCAGATTATAGCTGAAGCGGGAAGCCTGAACGAGGTGGTTGTTTCCGGTTTTGGACAAACCCAAAGGAAAATAAGCGTAACAGCTGCCATATCTACCGTTCAGACAAAGGAGCTAAAACAAAGTCCTGTCTCCAATCTGAGCAATGCGCTTGCAGGACGCCTGCCTGGGCTAACCACTATCCAGTCTTCCGGTATTCCAGGAGCAGATGCCTCAACAATTTATATCCGTGGTATCGGTACCTATGGGGCTAGCAGAGGACCATTGATTGTTATCGATGGTCTCCCCAGGGGCGATGCCAATTTCGGCGATATCGATGTGAACGAGGTTGCTTCCATCAGTATCCTTAAAGATGCTGCATCCACATCCCTCTACGGTATACAGGGAGCTAATGGAGTTATCCTGGTAACGACCAAACGTGGTACGGTCCAAAAAACGCAAATACAGTTCAATGGACAGTACGGCGTGCAGACTCCGCAACGTTTGCCTGAGCGGTTTAGCAGTTTTCAGAAAGCCACCCTTGACAATGCCGGCTCTGTAAATGATGGCACTAATCCGATCTGGACGGCAAAAGAAATCGAACTCTTCCAGAACCAAACAGATCCTTATACCTACCCCGATGTCAATTGGTACGATGTGATCTTTAAATCAACTACGCCTCAGCAGCAATACAATGTTAACATGAATGGTGGTAACAGTAGTGTGAAATACTTTGTGTCTCTTGGTTACCTGAATCAGGGTACGCTTTTTAAAGGAGCTGAAGACAACAAATATGGCGTAAGCCAAAAATACGATCGTTACAATTTCAGGTCTAATATTGATATCGCTGCAACAGATATGATGAATGTGAGGGTGGATCTTGCCTCTAGAATTGAACAGCGTACCGGACCAGGGCCCGGTTATGCAACTGTTTTTTCTTATGTAAACCTGATGCAGAATTATACTACCCCTGTGTATAATCCAAATGGTACTTATGGTGCGGGCAGGATAAATGCCAATGATATTGGGAATCCCCTTGGGACAATCAATGATAGTGGTTACTATGATAACTTCTGGAACAGCACCAACGGAACCATCGAGGTTAACCATAAACTTGATTTCATTACCAAGGGATTTAGTGCCAAAGGACTTTATACCTTTGAAAATTATGCCGCCATAAATTATAGCCAGACACAGAAATTTGATGCTTTTAGATATCGCAAAGATCCGGTAACAGGTCTAGAGACCTATATCCCTTTCTCTCAGAAGACCTCGCTCGCCAAAACTTACAGCACCTCTGCCAATCGGTATTATTATTATAACCTACAGCTTCAATATGACAGGAGTTTCGGTAAAAACTCTTTTTCGGGCCTAACACTTTTTAACAGAAATTATACCTCGGTGGCCAATGATCTGCCAAAGGCTTATGAGGGATTTGTGGGCAGAGTAGCATACAACTATGACTCAAAATATTTTGCTGAGGTCAATGTCGGTTATAATGGCTCGGAAAACTTTCCAAAAGGAAACCGCTATGGATTCTTTCCTGCCGTATCCGCTGGCTGGATAGTTTCTGCTGAGTCTTGGTACAGTTCAAAGGTTATTAACTATTTAAAAATCCGTGGATCGTTCGGATATGTGGGTAACGATAATATTGGTGGTTCGAGATGGTTGTTTATCTCTGATTACAGCCGTGGCGGTGGATTCGATTTCGGTACCTCGCCGGCTTTGTCTGGAGGATATAATGTAAATAGAACAGGAAATCCAAATATCACCTGGGAACGTGCCCAGAAATCCAACATTGGCCTGGAGACTGGCTTTTTTAACAATGCAATAAAACTTGAGATTGATGTATTTAGGGAAAACAGATCCAATATCCTTACTACCCCTCAAACCATTCCAACTTATCTGGGTATTGCGGGGCTTTCAGCAATCAATGTTGGTAAGGTATTGAACCAGGGATTTGAAGCCTCTTTAAATTTCAATAAAAAAGCAGGTCAGGTGAATTTCTTCGGCTATGTAAACTGGACATATAACAAAAACAAAATTCTTGCTCGTGATGAGCCCAATCTTGCTTTCCCATATCAGGCCCTTACCGGTCTACCGGTAGGCTACCAGCTTGGTTATATATCGGAAGGTCTTTTTCAAGATCAGAATCAGATAAATACTGCTCCAAAACAGAGTTTTGCGGGAGTGGTAAAACCTGGTGATATCCGTTACAGAGACATGAACGGCGATAACATCATTAACGAGAGTGATCGTGTTGCCATACAGATCAATAATTTTCCGAATAATACCATAGGCGCATCTCTTGGTACTTCCTTTAAAGGGATTGATTTAAGCGTACTGGTTCAGGGGGCGCTTAGCGGCAAAACCTACGTTCCTTACCTGGGCCCTGCTCGTGTTGGCGATGTATGGACTCCCCAAACCGCTGCTACCGCAACTTATCCGCTTGTACACTACAGTTTGGCAGGCGGCCAGAATAACTCGCAGATTAGTACCTTTTTCATTTATAGTTCCGATTACCTCAAGCTTAAAAACGTAGAGCTGGGTTATACTTTTCCTAAAGAGATGTTATCAAAGATTGGAATCAACTCGCTTAGGATTTTTGCCAATGGCCTAAACCTGGCTACCTGGGACAAACTTCCATATAAAGATTATGATCCTGAACAGACAGCGAACGGAACCGCTTTGTACCCGACAATGAAAGTGTACAATTTCGGGGTGTCCATGAACTTTTAAACCTTTAAAAAACTAAATGTATACTGATGAAAAAATATAGCTACACTTTACTGGTAATGTTACTGATCTCCGTGGTAACATCATGTAAGAAAAATTTTTTGGATAGAGTGCCGAGTGATTATATAAACGAAGCAGAGGTATTCGGAAATATAGATAACGCAGAGGGCTTTTTAAATAATATATATCTGACAATTCCTTCCTGGAATTATGGTGCTGGGAATTCATATGTAACTGCAGCAATGACAGATGAAGCTAAACAGCGCTGGGCAAATGGAGCCATTTTATTTAATACCGGTGCATGGAATCCAAGTAATTTCTCTCCCCTTGGAGAGGATTGGACAAATGCTTACACCAAAATAAGAGCTTGTAATCTTTTTCTAACCAATTTTGATCTGATACCCGAAGATCCTAATGTTCCAAGTAGAAAAAGTAGATTAAAAGGAGAAGTATTAATGCTACGTGCTTTTAATCATTTTGTGCTTTTTAGAGGTTGGGGGAAAATCCCTATTATGGACAAGCCACTTTCTCCGGCAACGGATGGGGAGGGCGTGTTTTTGAAACGAAGTGAATATTCGGACGTAGTAAGTTTTATTGAGGGCGACCTTAATGCAGCCATGGCTAATTTACCAGCTAAACATGATGCCGGTTTGTGGGGCAGAGCAACCAAAACTATTTGCCAAGCCATTAAATCCAGACTGTTTCTTTATTATGCCAGTACTTTGTTCAATCCGGGTAATGATGCTGCAAAATGGCAGAAGGCTGCGACGCTTTCTAAAGAAGCTATGGATGCAGCCTTGGCTCAAGGTTACACTTTAGAACCCAAATTTGCCGACGCCTTTTTAAAGTATGCCAACTCAGAATGTATTTGGGGGCGTAATATTGGAACGGGTGCAAGCGCTGGATTAGATCAGGTAATGCAACCTTTAGGCTATAGCGGCTGGTCCAACTGTGGTCCAATACAAGACTTTGTTGATGCATTTGAAATGAAGAATGGTCTCTCCATTCAAAATGCTGGTTCGGGTTGGGACCCTAAACATCCTTATAAAGATCGTGATCCCAGATTTTACGCTACAGTACTTTATCCCGGAGCAACCTGGAAAAATAGAAAAATTAACATTTATAGCAACGATAAAGACAATGCCAATGAACCTGGCACCAATTATTGGTGGAGAAAATACATGACTGAGGGATTGAATTTATCCAACAGTTCTGGTGGAGTAAACAAATCATTTTCGATTTTCAGAACACCTGAGCTGATGCTGAATTATGCCGAGGCACAGAATGAGGTAAATGGTGCAGATGCAAGCGTATATATTGCTTTGAATACGATTCGTAAAAGAGCAGGGATGCCAGATGTTACACCCGGCCTTACTAAGGACCTGATGAGGGATGTTATCCGTCACGAGAGACGTATAGAACTTGCCTTTGAAGGACATAGGTTTTGGGACGTGAGAAGGTGGAAGATTGCCGAAGTAGTTGATAATAGACCTGTTTACGGAGTGAATTACACCATTTCATCAAGCAATGCAACAGATACTACATTTGCCTATTTCGAGTCTCAAAAACGTGTATTTGATAAGACAAAGCATTACTTCCTTCCTATTCCTCAAGGTGAAATCGATAAACTAAGTGGAAAAAACCCTGATTTCACACAAACATTAGGTTGGTAATTAGCTTAGTCATCTAATTATTAATTAACACACTGTTTATATTCGGTCATGAAATTAAACAGTGTGTTCAATTGATTCCATTTTAAAGGAGAAAACAGCGGCCTGAATAATTAAAATTTACTTTGAGCATTAATTGTCAATAATATACCGTATTTTTTCCAAAAAATTAAAATTACCAATTAATGCTCAAAGTTATTTCTACCCCAAAAGAGAAGGAAAAGCCCCTTGTCAATAAAATAAACTATCCTTTTGTCGATTTCATACGATTTATATCAATGATTGGTATCGTTTGGGCCCATATACCCTTTTTTGAACAAAATGAAACTGTAACTAACATCCTTAATAAAATTGATTACCCAATGATATATTTATCATTCATGCAAATTTTTAAGTTTGGAGTTATTTGCTTTTACCTTATTTCAGGATTTTTAATAGGAGAGAATTTAAAAAATATTAGCCCCTTATCCTATTTCAAAAGAAGGCTAAGAACTATTGGTAAACCATACATAGTAGTTTTAGTGATATTTGAAATTTTCACTTTAATATCGCACTTCTATATTGGAAAAAACACTTTTAGTATATCCGCTGCACTTGACATTTTAAAGTGGTCTATGTTTTATAGTCCACTTTGGTTTATCCCTAATTACTTATTGGCCTTTGGGATAATACTGCTATTCTATAAATACATACGTTCCAAAGTCTTCGGCTTGATTCTATTCGTGATCATGGTCATTTATTCGATATTTCTGGTGTATATCCCTGCCTATGCGATGTCGCACACTACTGCATTATTTGGATTCGTTTTTTACCTTTGGTTAGGCATATTTATTCGACAAAACAATCTAATCGAGAAAATATTAAGAATTAATATCAATGTTTTAATACTTATAACCCTGGCGCTCTTCTCTATATCAATTATTGAGAGTTATCAATTGTACAGGAATAATTTTACTACGGTGTTTAATATTTTGAGATTTAGTAATCAACTCTACTCCATATCGGTGTTTGCATTGCTGATTAAAATATGTAATACGCCACCAAAATTTCATTTTTTAAACCCCCGAAAAGAAACTTATGGGATTTATTTATATCATGGTTTTATTACCTCATTTTTAATACCCATAATCATCGGATTTATCGACCAGTATTTTGATGTAACAGTCCATTATTGGTATGACTACCGTATATCCTCATTCATTTTGCTTTTTTTATCTTTCTTTATATTTTGTTATGTATCCACCACATTATTCGTGAAGCTATTATTAAATTATGACATAGGATACTTAAATAGATCCTAATTGTTTTTAGGTACAGGTTCTAATATTTTTTGATTTTCCTGAATGCCGTCTTTGAAGTATTTTTTCAATTTTAAGAAGGGCATTTCAAAATAATGATAAGAAAGTTTTGCAAGCAATAGCAAAATGATAAAATTTCCCAGCATCCATAAATAGTTCCGAATTGTGGGAGAAAAAGGGATGTGTAAAAAATCAGCGATGCGGGTGAAAGCGTTATAGGTATAATAGGGTATTAAAAAATGATAGAGAAAAAGACCGTAACTTATTTTTCCCATGCTCATCAGTAATTTATTATCAAACAGAGATGAAAAAGTATAATTCTCGTTTTTTCCATTCGATATGAAATACATTAGCAATCCGGCAGTCATGATTGATATGAACGTCCCGGAACCAAAATGGTGGGTTTGTGGCAGAAACCATAACTGTATTAGAGATAAGAAGAAACATATTATGGCGATCCAATAAATGATTTTTCTTTTTTTGAGTAGATAATCGGGTTCCTTGATTAATAAAAATGAAAGTAAAGCGCCTATTCCTATGCCATCAAGATTATTTATGGTTAAGATGTTGGCAAATTGATTGTGATTTAAAAACTGAGCGCCTATGCCGGTTAATATAGAAATGATGATAATCATCAAAGTTGTGATGCGATTGGAAAAAATGATTAACCATGGCCAAATAAGGTAAAATTGCTCCTCAACAGAAATTGACCACAAATGTGCAAGAGCTGGCCAGATTTGTACTTTGTAGATATAGATATTGGCGGTAAAAGTCAAAAAATATTTGTAGGAAATTTTTTCTGTTGCAGGTCCCGTAAAAAACCAAATGGCAAGTACTAAAAAATAAGCCGGAAATATTCTAAGCGCACGTTTAAAAAAGAAATTTTTAATTGTTCTATATTTATCTGATGTGGTCTCAGTTTTGACTTTGGCTTTTAATAAAATTGCCGTGATTAAAAATCCACTAATCGTAAAAAATATTTTTGGGGCATTAATGTATGCCGAAACAAGGTAGGCGGAGTTATCTTTCGGAAACCAGTGAACTATGA
The DNA here is from genome assembly GCF_900176505.1 of Pedobacter nyackensis. Taxonomy (GTDB): domain Bacteria; phylum Bacteroidota; class Bacteroidia; order Sphingobacteriales; family Sphingobacteriaceae; genus Pedobacter; species Pedobacter nyackensis. Next base: position 39,416 of record NZ_FWYB01000018.1, read on the forward strand.
TTACGGTTAAAATTGCTAAAGTTCTTAAACTGTCAAGCTGTTTAATATATTTCATTGACAAGAATTTTATTTTTTAGGACAGACCGATTGTATAACCCGTTGATTTTGTTTCCTTTTTTACTTGGATTGTTAAGTAAATATATAAAAAATGTCTATTATAGTCTGAGTTTTCTAAAGGGAATATTTTATAGTTACGCGTAGATTTTTGATGTATTTTGTTCCAATGAAATAATACTTATAGATAAAATTAGTTATTACCAGTACTTAACCTAAACTAAACCAACTTAATATGTCCCTAACCAAGACTTCAAGAGGCGCTTTGATTCCTGCGCTTTTTATTGTAGCTGTTTCCGGAATTGCTTTTTTTTCATGCAATTCGGCGGAAGGAGATGAACAGGCAGGTAAAGAGAGCGAGTCTCAACCTATAAAAATTGATACCACAAAGATTCCTGACAGTAAGTTTGGTACAGCTGTTAAATATGGCAGACAACTAATGCTCAATACAGCTTATTATATAGGTCCAAATGGCATTAAAGGAAAGTTTTTGGGGAACAAAATGAGTTGCACCAATTGTCATCAGGATGCAGGCACAAAATTATTCTCCTTCAACCTGATGAAATCCCACGAGGATTATCCCCAATACAGGGCGAGGGAAGGGAAAATCCTTACACTTGCCGAAAGGGTAAATAATTGCGTGATGCGCCCGCATAATGGAAAACCTCTTCCATTGGATGGAGAGGAGATGGTTGCCTTACTATCTTATTTTAAGTGGATCAACTCCTTTGTGCCTAAAGGAGACCCTTTTAAAGGACAAAAGAATAAAAGTATTGATTTACCCACAACTGCGGCAAGTCCGGAACGGGGACAATTGCTTTATGGAAGACATTGTGAGCGGTGCCATGGAAAGGATGGCGAGGGTATGTTACAAAAGAATCAGCTCACTTATCTCTATCCTCCACTATGGGGCCCTGAGGGTTACCAGCCTGGCTCAAGCATGCACAGAAATATTAAACAGGCGCAATGGCTGAAGACGAATATGCCTTATGATAAAGCCAGTGCTGATGCTCCTTTTTTAACTGATGCTGAGGCCCTGGATATCGCTTCTTTTGTAAACTCCGATGACATCCATAAAAGACCAAATCCTAAAAATTTAGATTACCCACATGCAGGCGAAAAAGCTATAGATTATGCACACCAGCCTTTTGTGGATCCTTTTACAGAAAAACAGCATAGGTTAGGCCCATGGCAGCCCATCATTGATTACTGGAATAGCAAGGGCTACACGCCTACGTATTGATATCCTGGCGGAAAATCCTGTAGGAGATGCCAGATATTGCAGAAACAGATTTTTTGTTGTTCAATTAAATATTTTATATTTTAAAAAGGATAATTGAACAACAAATTAAAATAATTATATTAGGGATGTTATATCTCCGGATGAACTTAGGGCTTTATAGTATATGTTACAATTGGATAAACTAAATGCCGATGAAAACAATTCATTGTTAGAGCAGCTCGTAATTGGTAATGAGGATGCTTTTAACCAAATATACTATCAAACTAACAAGAATATTTATAATGCCGTAATGGCTTATGTAAAAAATAAGCACATTGCTATGGAACTAGTACAACAAGTCTATATCAAACTTTGGAACAATCGTGAAAAATTAAAAAATGTAAGGAGTTTGAAAGACTACCTTTTTATTGTTGCCAAGAATTTAACGCTTGATCATTTTAAAAAAGTAACTTTAGAAACCACTTTTTTTGGAGAACTCTCATTGAGAGAAAATGAGCCCGTCAGTACAATAGATGAAAAGATTGAACAAATAGAATACGATAAATTGTTGATGAACGCGGTAGGACAATTGCCTCCTCAACAGCGGGAAGCCTGGCTTTTGATCAATGAACAAGAGCTTAGTTACGCTGAGATCGCTATCAAAATGAATATTTCCAAATTAACGGTAAAGCGACATTTAGAGTTGAGTCGCAAGAGTGTACGCGATTACCTCAAATCACATATTTATACCGTTATAACACTTCCTTTCCTAAGTATTTTAATTATTTTTTTTTCCTGATTGGGCCATTTGCTTTTATGAATCGTCTTTAGTTAAAATACGATTACAATAATGAGCAAAGCCCGTTTTTATGCACTGTTGCAATATTATAAAGAGGATATCATTTCTGAAGAAGAATGGCATGAATTACAGGCTATGATAAAAACTGGTCGTTTTGATGACCAGTTGGAAGATGATATTTTAATCTCGCTTGACAGCGCAGGAAAGAAAGATAAATGGACAGCGGATATTGAACAAGAAATATGGACTGGTATTCACGCTAAAGTAGACAAGCAGTCAAAAAGATCTGGTTACAGATTATGGATGGCTGCGGCGGCTACACTGCTGATTATGCTGAGCGCAGGATTAATTTTCTATAAATCCAAATTTTTGCCATCTGTTAAAACGAATACAGTCAGTAATAAAGCTGATATTTTGCCTGGAGGAAATAAGGCTATTCTTACACTATCCAATGGTGAACGCAGGGTCTTAACCGATTCAACAATTAATCAGCTTGTAAATCAACCTGGCGGTTCAATCATTAAAGCCGCTAATGGTATCCTTGTTTATAAGGCAAATTCTTTATCTGGAAATTCGAGCAGCGAAACTGGAGAAGTAGTGATGAATAACCTGACTACACCCAGAGGTGGAGAGTTTCAGATCATACTGCCAGATGGTACTCATGTTTGGCTAAATGCAGCATCTTCGCTTAAATTCCCTTCTTCTTTTAAAGGGAAAAGATTAGTGGAACTTACTGGAGAAGCTTATTTTGAAGTAGCCAAAAATAAAAAGATGCCGTTTATTGTACATACGAAAAACCAGGAAGTAGAAGTATTGGGTACTCATTTTAACATCAATAGCTACACTGATGAATTGGCAACAAAGACAACTTTACTGGAAGGTTCAGTTAAGATAAGCGCTCAGGGCAATCAAAAAATACTTACTCCTGGTGAACAGTCTCAGCTATATAAAAATACTAAAGCGATTAAAGTTACGCCAGTTAATCTGGAAGAAGCTGTTGCATGGAAAAATGGTTACTTCGTATTTAATGATGAAAAACTGGAAAACATTATGCGCAGGGTATGCAGATGGTACGATGTGGACTGTCAGTTTGAAGGAAAACAGGGAGAATTATCCTTTATAGGGGTAGTTGAACGATCAAAAAATATTTCATCCTTATTAAAAGTGTTAGAACTAACTGGAAATGTCCACTTTAAAATAGAAGGGAGGAAAATTATCGTTATGCAATAATCATTACAGAACTAACGGTAGTTTAAACAAAGTCAGGGATGCAGGAACACCCCTGACCGGTGTTTGAATATACCAGGATAAAAATTCAGCTTGACAACTAATCAATTTATCGACGTGGTCTTTCGCTCTTAAAAGCGTGAAGTACTTCGTTGTACACCCAAAACAAACCAAATGTATGAAATTTTACGATCAATTCAGATTTAAGCTGCTTGCTTCAAATTCTGGACAAATAATCCGTATAATGAGGTTAACCATTCTCATATTAGTTACATGTTTACTCCAGGTAAGTGCTTCGACCAAAGCGCAAAAGATCTCCCTGAGCGAAAAAAACGCTTCACTGGAAACGATTATCAGGAAGATCAGAAGCCAAACGAGTTATTATTTTATTGGTAATACAGACCTGATCAGAAGGGCAAACCATATCAATATTAATGTGAAGGATGTATCTATTGAGGATGCATTGAATCAATGTTTTGTTAATCAGCCGCTGGCTTATTCCATTGTTGATAAGACTGTTGTCATTAAAACAAGAACATTGCTTTCTTTGTCACAACTTACGTCGCAACTCAATGGACAAAAAATATTAATAAAAGGTAAAGTCACGGATGAAAATGGGAGATCACTCCAGGGAGCCTCTGTTAAGGTTGAAGGTACGGAGCTGGCTGCCACGACTAATCTTAATGGTGAATTTCAACTTGATGTGCCAGATAGAGATGCTGTTTTACTTATTTCCTATGTGGGTTATGAAGTTACCCGGATAAAGGTTCAGGAAGGGGGCATGATGAATATTCGCCTTAAACCCCAGCTGCGCGATTTAACTGAAGTAGTTGTAATCGGTTATGGAACCAAACGTAAAACAGAAATTACAAGTGCAATCGCATCTGTAAATGTAAATGAAATCAGCGCAAATGCTTCTAATAATGTAACAGATGCACTTCAGGGGCGTATTGCCGGAGTAACTATTGAATCAAGTACTGGTGCACCAGGATCGAGGTCAAACATTACAATTCGTGGTTCCGGAACCCTTAGTAAGGATGGTATTGGTCCATTAGTTGTTATTGATGGAATGCCTTTTGGTAGTCTGGACGGATTGAATCCTTCTGATATACAGAATATTGAAGTGTTAAAAGATGCGGCAGCTGCCAGTATTTATGGATCCAGGGCCGCAGGTGGTGTTATCTTAGTCACCACAAAATTGGGCAGAAAGAATACAGAGCCTAAAGTTAACTTTAACGCAGTTTATAGCAGCCAATCGATTGCTAAGCGCATGTCTGTGCTCAACGGTGAGCAGTGGACTAATTTATTAAATTCTGTAGGAGGAAATTTTCCTGCTTATAATGGAACAAATACCAATTGGCAGGAAGAGATTTTCAGGACTGCTCCAATTTACAAAGCCAATGCAGAGATTTCTGGAGGATCAGAGCATTTTTTATATAGCTTATCAGGTGGCTATTTAAACCAAAAAGGGACGATTATAAAAACGGATTTCAATAGCGCTAATTTCAGAGCGAAATCAGTATATGAAAAAGGACGTGTAAAGATTGGCCAGACATTTATTTACAATAAAACTGGTGGACGCACACTACCTCCGGGAGGAGATCAATCTCATAGCAATATATTGAGCGCATTGATTGTGCCTCCAACTGTTCCGGTTTATAATCCAGCAAATCTGCCAGGCGGTTGGGGTGGAGTAAACTCAGGAATGAAAAATCTTTCAAATCCTGTGGCTATTTTGAATTCCAGTGATTATAGAAATAATAACAGCTCTATAACTGCGGATCTCTTCGCAGAAGTTAGATTGATTGATCAATTGAAGTATAAAATCAATGGTGCAATATCAGAAAACAGGGGCTTTGGTAATAATTATGACTATGCATATAATGATGGTAATGTAATACTTGCCAAACCAAGACTAAGTCAAAATGCTGGATATTCTAGTTCGTGGTTATTAGAACATACCCTTAGTTTTGATAAAAGGATTGGATTACATAATATTTCATTACTTGCCGGTTATACCGCCCAAAAGGATACGAGCAATAATTTTAGTGCAAATGGAAGTAACCTCCCAAACGGAGTTTATTCATTTGCATCTGAAAAATCCAACCAATCAGTAGGAGGAGGCTTAGGAAATGTCAAGAGAGAATCTCTTATTGGAAGGGTTTCTTATTCATACGACTCCAGGTACATGATCAGTGGATCAATTCGTAGAGACGGTTCTTCCATGTTTGCTGAGGGGTACCGGTATGGTGTATTTCCAGCTGTATCTGCCGGTTGGAATATCAGCAATGAAAAATTCTATGGTAATTCAGGTGCTTCCGCATTTATGAATTCCTTAAAAATTAGAGGGAGTTATGGTTTGCTCGGAAATGATCAGATACCAAACTATTCTACAATTAATGGAATTAGTAATAACTTAAACTTTGCTACCAATGGTGGGGTTGTAGTGGGGGCTATTCCTAGTGGAACGGCTTCTCCCCATGATTTAAGATGGGAAGAATCAAAATCGATTGATGCCGGTCTTGATGCTACATTTTTTAAAGGTAAAATGTCATTGACTTTTGACTGGTTTGATAAAACAGCTAGCGGCGTATTGCTGGCAGTTCCTATACCACTTAGTTCTGGTATTGCCGGTACACCAACAGTTAATGCGGGTACAATTAATAACAAAGGAATAGAGTTGGCTTTGGATTACGCAGATGAAGCTGGTGAGTTTTCTTATAAAATAGGCTGGAATATGACTTCTATGCGCAATAGAATGACCGCCATTACTATTGGAAGTGGTAATCAGGAATTTGGTGATCTGGAACGCGCTAAGGTTGGGCATCCTATAGGAAGCTTCTTTTTAATTAAAACAGCGGGTATATTTAGATCACAAGCAGAGATTGATAACTATAAAGGCTCAGGTGGTCAAAAAATACAGCCTAATGCTTCACCTGGAGACATAAAATTCGTTGATTTCGACAATAATGGTAAAATTGATAATAATGATCAACAGTATACCGGAAGTCCTATTCCAACTTTTGAAACGGGATTAACGGCTACATTAGCATGGAGGAATTTTGATTTTAATTTATTGGTGCAAGGGGTTTTTGGAAATAAAATCTATAACGGAGGCAGGATCTGGACAGAGCAAATGACCGCATATACCAATTTGTCGACCGACGTTTTAAATGCCTGGACTCCTGCAAACAGTGGTTCGAATTTCCCAAGGTTCACACTTGCAGATGTAAACTTAAACTCCCGGGGAAATAGTGATCGTTGGTTGGAAAATGGTGCATATGTAAGAGTAAAGAGGCTTGAACTAGGGTATTCGGTAGCTGAAGATATTGCAAAGCATTTAAACGTTGGAAAAATACGGGCATATGTTTCAGGTCAGAATTTATTTACTTTTTCAAAGTACAAAGGGTATAACCCGGATTTGGGAAATGATGGTGATCCACTTAAAAGAGGTTTCGACAGTGGAGGTTACCCACTGCAACGAATTGTTTCCTTTGGCTTGAACGTATCTTTTTAACTGAATAATTATAGAAATTATGAATAGGAATATAATTAAGACAATGGCAATGGTACTTCCACTTGCATTGTTTATGATATATGGTTGTAAAAAAGATTTTCTTAAAACAACAAATCCAAATAAAAATACTGAAGAACAATTTTGGAAAACTGAAGCCGATTTAAAGTCGGCTGTAGCATCTGTTTATAGTCTTTTACGACAGCCTTTATATGGCTATTGGGGAGCATTTACGGGTATCCAGAACATAAATTCTTTGGGTGATGATGTGCTTACATTTCCAGGTGGAGAGGCCGCTACTACTAACATAGCTTTATTTACCAATGAAGCCACGAATTCAGACGCATCTTCTACTTTTTCCGCACTTTATAAGTCCATTTATCGTGCTAATCTGGTATTGGCTAATGCTGAAAAGGTAAAGGTAAGTGACGATGTGAGGAATGCATATATTGCCGAAGCGAAATTCCTACGTGGACTTTGTTACTTTACATTGGCGTCTAATTTCGGTGATGTGCCACTTATTATTACCTCAGCAAAAACTGCAGATGATCAGTTTGTGCCGAGTAAACCTGTAGCGGAGGTTTATGCACAAGCAATTTCAGATTTTACAGATGCCAAAAATGGATTGCTTCCTACAAGACCTACTGCAGATTTGGGGAGAGCAACAAGTGGAGCAGCCATTGCTTATTTGGGTAAAACCTATCTGTATATCAAAGATTATCCAAAAGCTGAGGCTACTTTAGCCTTGTTAAATACGGCTCCATATACTTACGATTTGATCGCTGATTATTCAGAAAATTTTACCAGCAAAAATGAGTTTAACAAAGAAGCTGTTTTTCAATGGGTTTATGGCCCTTTTGGCGATCCGTATGGCCCTTGGGGTGTTGAAGGTGCAAACTCACCTATGTATAATTATTTGCCTCAGCTTATAGGGCCTCCTGGTGGAGGCGGATGGTTTAAATATGTTCCAACCAATTATCTTATTGATCAATTTAAGTCGGAACAAAGGCCGGTTGGTTCGGATACTAAGTTTGACAAAAGGATGTATTATAGCTTATCATGGAAACGTTCAAATTTCGGTGAAGCTGATATCACCTGGTATGGAGGTACTAAAACTTTTGACGACCTTTGGGCTTCCGCTCAGGCTAATATATCCAAAATCGACCCTAAATCATTGTTAGATGTATCAGGAACCAACCAGTTTTTAATCAATAAATTTACCAATGGTTGGAGCGGTGTAGCTAGTGCAGATAATTATTGGTCTGCAACTCCTTCTACTGCTAACAATGTAATTATGCGCTATGCAGAGGTATTACTGATGCATGCTGAAGCTGCTGCGAAAAATGGAAATTTAGCAGCAGCAATTGCTGACCTTAAGAGAATTAGAGCAAGAGCGGGTCTGGTAGAAAAAACGGCAGTAAATCTTCCTGATTTAACGAGTGTAATGAATGAAATTAGTCATCAAAAGTTGTTGGAAATGTTTTTTGAGCAAAATAGATGGCATGATTTAAAACGTTGGTATACACCTGCTGAGTTAAAGGCCCATTTTACACAAACAAATAAGCACGGGGCTCCATTTTTACAACCTAAGCACTATATTTTCCCAATTCCGACAGGTGAGTTACAAACTAATAACAAAATTGAACAAAACATTTTGTGGAGATAGATTTTAACTTTCGTTAAATTAAGTAATGCTCTTAATTGGGTATTACTTAATTTAATTTTAATTGTTTGCGCTCGAACCCGCTGATTTATAACTATAAATATTGTACTAGATGTTTTCAAAAATAAGCCAATTAAGAATATTTGTTACTGGAATAATGACCATCGCAATCTGTGGTAGTTCGTGTATTGACAGTGTATTTGGTACCTTCAAAAATATTTCATTAAATGAAACTGCAGATAGAAACGCATTGAGGGTATCTGTTGATTTTTCTTGTGCTAAACCTGAAGACGCATATATTGAGTATTGGCCAAATGGACAGAAAGATAAATTACTTACAACTCCTGTTTCTACTCAAAAGACAGCGTTCAAAATAGTGCTTACCAACTTGAAATTTAATGCAACTTATCAATATCGTATTGTATTGACGAGTGGAAGCCTAAAGTCTCACTCAGATGTATATTCTTTTAAAACAAATGATATTCCGGACCAATTATTAGGTCTGTATCATGTAAGGGAAAGTGATGAACAAGCGCTGCCAACTGAATTTAAGGAAGGTAGTATGTTGGTTTATAACAGAGAAACACCCGGATTTATAGGCATGCTGGACTATCAGGGGACCTTAAGGTGGTATCAGAGATTTAACAATACCGGGGTTAAAGTAGCTCACTTTACCCAAAACAAAACCATTCTTTCAATTTTAGCTCCAATGGATTATCCCACCAGCTATGGTAACGAAATTTTGGAATTATCGCTGGCAGGTGATACCATTTTTCATTTAAAAAAAGGGGAGAAGGATTTTAAACAAACCATTCATCACGAAATATTAGTTAATGCAAAAAATCAATACGTCACCTTATGTGCAGAAGAAAAAGTTATCGATTTAAGAGCGGTAGGTGGTAAAGCGGCAGATACGGTAAAAGGAGACGGTATATTAGTGTTAGATAAGTCTGGGAAAAAAATATGGAGCTGGAGTGTATTTGAAGCGCTCGATCCCTTAAAGGAAAAAAATATTATAAAAGAAGCAAAAGACTGGATGCATGCAAATAGTCTGTTTATTGATACCGATGGGAACTACATCATTTCATTTTATAATAATGGACAGATTTGGAAAGTGAATACGGCAAACAAAAAGGTGATGTGGAAATTTGGCAGGGGAGGCGACTTTGCATTGCCCAAAGGGGCTGAGTTTGATCAGGGACATGCCGTGCATGTAAATAATCAAAAAACGCTTATGTTATTTGATAATGGTACCAGTAAAAAACGTTCGCGAATATTAGCCTTTGATTTAAACGAAGCAGCCAAACAAGCATCTTTAAAATTGCAGGTAAAATTGCAGGAAGGTATCTTTACAGACAGAATGGGAAGTGCTTATCTGATTGGTGATAATACTGTTTTAAGTTGTGTTTCTAAACAGAATCAGGTGTTCCTTACCGATAAAAATGGTAATATATTATGGAGTATGATGTGTGCCAATACACCATACCGCGTAGAGTTTATTCCATTTGGTAAATCAAACCCTTACATAGGCCAATTGTAAACGCTTAAAACAGCTTTTCCTTCGGAGGCGTAACGCCTGCCAATCGAAGATATACAGTTGTTTGACCCCTGTGATGTGCCTGATGTTCAAAATCCTTAGCCAAAGCCATTCTTTTAGACATATCGAACTTTCCAAACATTTTGATGGTTTCGTCCAGTTGCGCGTCAGACATCTTTTTTATATTATCGATCACAAAATCATAGCTGGTTAGCACCAGGTTGCTCACATTAGATTTGGATTTATCACTGTTTTTTTCCAATTCTCCTTGACCAAATGGACTTTTCGTGCCCGTAGCTGCCGAAGCGAAAGCATAGTTAGCCTCTGCCAGGTGTAATAATTGCTCTGCAAAAGATCGCATTTCTGGAGTAGGCTTTAAAGCATAGCCACTTTCTGGCATTGCATCCAGATATTCTTTTGTATAGGCCTTTGACCTTTCCCAATCCTTTACCAGATCAGCTACTTTTACCTGCGCCATTGCCAATTGACTGCCCATGATTAAACATAGTGTGAGTACTAAACTTCTAATTTTCATGTTTCTAGATTTTAATTGAGTATTTAGAGTTTTCCTTTTGCTTCTAATAAATTTACTATTTTTCCCATTGCTATAGGATTTTTAATTTAAGTCGTAGACTAATTTACAGGTAATTAGGGTCTTTAGGGTAGGTTGAAATAGACATTATGATGGGGGGATCTGGACATTTTGCATTAATAGCGGTAGTATCTAGAAATTTACGAATTTAACCCCTAAGCCGATCCAGCGTGAAGGAAGCGGAATGGCGCCAATCTCATAATATTTTGTGTTAAAGATATTTTGCGCATCCAAAAAGATCGTGAAATGTTGAATGGACTGACTTAATCTAAAGTCGTTTATCCAATACGATGGACCTGATACTCGCTGATTAAAACGCGTAGCGGCCATTACTGAAAAATTGATGTATTGGAAATTAACGGTGTTTGTCAATTGATGTTTCAGCGATGAAATCTGATATTTCGAGGCAAGCCCTGCTTCCGTATCACTATTTTTAGAATCCAAATAAGAATAGGCGAGGTTTATATTCAGTTTAGATGCCTCTGAAACATTCATGGAATAGTCTGAGCGCATATTTATCCCCCCTGTAACCTGATCTCCTAAATTGTTGCTTTGCCATGGATTGGTGTTAACCACTCGCGTCCAATCTATAAACTTGCTAATCCTACGGCGGAAAAAATTAGAATTGAAAGTGAAATTCCCTTTGATGATCTTGAAACCCAGTTCTCCCTGAAGTGCATTTTCCGGCTCAAGGTTTGGATTTCCAATATTTCCGGGGCGCTGGTTCAGATAAAGGTCGGTAAAGGAAGGGATCCTTTGACTTGTCCCAATGTTTCCAATAATTTTAAACATATCTGTTATTGAATAGCTTGCATCCAGCCCTGGATAGATTTGCCATTTATAATCAGAATTATAATTTAAATAGGTGCCAAAATTCAGATTAAGCTTCTCGAACAGGTAGGTCTGGTACTGCGAATAGATGCCTAGATTTTCGCGGTGATGCTGGCCTATATTAGAAGACCTGATATCTTCTCTTCTTACCTCTGCTCCGAAACCAAATTCACCTGTGCTGGTTTTATACGTACTGATCACCTCGGCTGCTATTGAATTGGTGTAATGCTTGCTTCGGCCTGCAGTTGGATTAGAAGCCCCTAAATAGCTGTAATCATCGAAATTATACCTGTAGCTCAGTCTGGGCATGAGTGTCCATTTGCTGGATAAAAGGTGTTTTGATTGAATAGCAGCAAGGGTAGTTTGGACAGCTTCAGTTGAGTTCTTATCCCCAGGTGCTGCGTAAAATCCATTTGCTCCGAATTCATTGTTGGTATAGCCGAACGAAGTCATGATTTCATTTGAACCATCAATCTGAATGTTCCCCTGATAAAAAAGTCTGGCGTTATCGAACTGTGTATTATATCGATAACCATTACTTTTATCGTAAGATCCAAAGATGGAATGCTGTTGTTGTTTCTTGCTTAAAGCTGCCCCAAGTTGAATGCCCTCGCCATAAAATGTTTTTCCTGTTCCTTCCGAATCTTTTTCGAAGTTGGAACCTGCGTGCGTGCTGATCAGGAAGCCTGAGTTAGTAGGTTTTTTGGTGATGATATTGATAGCCCCCGTTAAGCTGTTGATTCCATAGATTCTGGCAGCAGGCCCACGGACCACCTCAATTCTTTCTATCGCCTCAACCGGAATGGGCAGGTTTAGCATGTTGTGAGAAGTTTGTGCATCAATGATTTTTGCACCGTTCAAAAGCACTACGGTCTGCTCAAAACTTCCTCCGTCGATACTGATATCGGCCTGGCTTCCAAAAGGCCCTCTTTGCCTGATATCTACGCCGTTTGCATACTGCAACAACTCCTGGATGGTACGGGCAGGTAGTTTGGCAATCATATCTTTATCGATTACATATACATTTCTGTTTTGTTTAGAGATGGGCGTACTGAATCCATTTTCGTTGATCACTACTTCTTTGATCCTGATAACGGTGTCTAAGCCTTTCTGTGCATATAAATCACCACATAAAAGCATTAGTAAAGCAAAGTAAATTTTCTTCATTCTTTATAAATTTCGACAAAAGTAGTACCTTGCCGTACCACTAAAGTATACCAGTTTCAAGAAAATGGATGGTCCGGTTCAAATTCCTTTCAAAAGTTTCATCCAGCTTAAACCAGACGAAACCACAGCAATCTATCTTCAAATAGTTTTTGAGTTTATTAAAGCGATACAATTGGGATTACTTCCGGAGGGTACAAAACTCCCGGGAACACGCATTTTGTGCAGGTTATTAGTTGTAAATAGGAACACATTGATCAAAGCTTTCCAGGATTTAGAAGCACAAGGCTTTATCGAGATCCTGCCAAACAAGGGGACATTCATCTTATCAGATCAAAAAAAGAAAAATACAAATGAGGCCGTTCCGGGCAAAAAGAAGCTAGAGATTCCTGCGAGTTTTACTTTTAAGCATTCCTCAATCCTGGAAAATCCGGTAGAGGTAAGTGATTTGGCCTTGCAATTTAATGATGGCTTGCCAGATTTAAGACTCGTTCATACGGATGTGTTGGCCAGGCTTTATGTCTCAAAATTGAAGAGACAAAAGGCCAAACGAACCTGGGAACAGATCCAGACTCAGTCGCATCTGACTTTTAAAAAGCAGTTTTCTAATTTTCTAAACTTAACCAGAGGTTTGCGGATCTCTGAATCAAACCTACTCACAACAACCAGTCATGAGATTAGCTTGTATTTAGTTACGAAACTGCTGATCTCGGCCGGTGATAAGGTTGTTGTTGCTGCTCCAGGTTATTATTTGTCTAATATGACCTTATCTGATAGCGGGGCACACATTATTCCTGTACCTATTGATGATGAGGGGATCAATACTGCCTACCTGAGAAAGGTTTGCGAGGAGCACACCATCAGGATACTGTACCTTACTTCTAACTATCATTATCCAACTACAATCCCGCTAAGCGCTAAAAGGAGGATGGAGGTACTTGAATTGGCTACGTTATATGGGTTTATCATTTTAGAGGACGATTACGATTTTGATTTTCATTATGATAATAATCCAATATTGCCATTGGCGGCTTTTGATTCACATGAAAGGGTGGTGTATGTTGGATCGTTCGCAAGATCCTTGCCTGTAGGCTTTGGCTACGGTTTTGTCGCTGCACCAATAGCGTTCATTAAAGAACTGGAAAAACATCAAAATATTCTGGAGCCTGGAATCGATGTGATTAAAGAGCAGGTGTTGACCGATTGGATTCAGGATGGTGAGGTGCATCGCCTTTCGAAAAAGAATAGAAAGATTTATAAAGAACGCCGAGATTATTTTGCTTTTTTGTTGACTGAAAAATTGAAGGGGAGGATTAAGTTCAATATCCCACCCCGTGGATTGGCTATTTGGGTTCAATGGCTCGATAAGTTCAATTTGGTCAAGTTTCAGGAGAAATGTGCTGCAAATGGATTATTCCTCCCAAAAACTATTTTGTACCAAACTAAAAGCTTTACAGCTACCCGGTTGGGGTTTGGTAATTTAGATAAAAAAGAAATGGAAGATGCTGTAGCCATTTTAGGCAGCGCTCTGGAAGCGCTTATTCCCAGCCGTATTGCTGAAATATCTGGTGCCCCTTTGTACTCTTTAAAAAAACAATGAATTTTTGGGCGTTCGCAGTGTTTTTCTTGTTTTGCGTAAGCGCAATAGGTGTACCGCGATACACACGTAAGGTAACAGGCAATTCTAGAACCGTGGTGATATCCTTAAGATTTTCATGCCATGAAGCATAGGTAATCCAGGCATCAAAACCAGGGTCTGCCTTCCAGGCTTCAATAGCTAAAGCAGTATTGATAAAAGATCGGGCAATGTTTTTTTGGATGGGACCAATTAAATTCTCCTGGCCGGCGATATCTTCCCAAAGGCCCAACTGGCCAGCGCCGTTAACATCAAGTATTTTAATGCCTTGTCGTGTTAGATCTTTTAACGAAGTGATTTTTTTGGGGTTGCCAGGTCGCACTAAGATTGCGGCCCGTCTCTGATACAAGGCCGTTCTGGTGGCTACATCTACCATATTTGGGTGGGCGTGTATAAACTGGGTAAGCATATATTCAGCTCCGCCATAGATGATATCGGCATTTCTTTCTGCGTTGGTTAGCCATTTACTTTCTGGCCCACCAATAACCTTAACAGGAATTTTTGTAGTTGCGGTAAATTGGGTGGCGCAGGCTTTTATTGCTGAGAGCGGGCCACCCGGACCGTAAACATATATGGTGTCTGTTTGCGCATTTACGGTAACACTTGCGGTAAGTAGTATTACCGCAAGTGCCAATTCTTTAAGTAAGCTTTTCATCTTTAATGTTATAAAATAGTTTTAGTGCTATAGTGTCGAACACTATTAGTGCCAAAATAACTATTGTAAGGTAATCTTTAATTTAGTTGGCTAAATTAAAGATTGTTCACTTCAAATCCGCCATAACTTAGCATTTCGGCGTTGTGAGACACGATAAGGTTAAGTTCCAATCTTTCAATGATACCCTTAGCCTGGCTGATGTTGCGGTGCATATCGTTGATGCCTCTAATTTCGATGCCTTTGGACATGATTTTAAATTTGTTGGGCTCGAATTTATCGATGAACATTTGCAGGTCGGCTGTGATTTTGATTGCTTTGTTTTCCATATAAGATGTATTGTTTTTCTTAATGCAAAGCAAGGCAACTGAGTTTAAATCTGTGGTGCAGCTATGTTATCTTATGGTTATCCTTAATTTTGATAACAGTTGATGCAGAGTTAACACTGCTTTAATAATGAGCCTTTAGATTTGTGGTATAAATATTTGGTTAGTATTTATAAGTTTAGGTTTAGTTGATAATAAAGAGCTCAGATGGATGTCGGAGCTCTTTTACATTTAATCCTATGCTTGGAGGAAGTTCTCAGACTTAGCAAATTTGCAAACATTGGAAAGTCTCTGGTGTTTAGATAAGGGGAAAACTAATTTTTATGCTATGAAAAAAATAACATTATGTGTTATGGCTTTGCTAATGCTAGCTATGACCAGCGTTAAAGCGCAGGATGATGCCATGATGAAAGCTTGGGAAGCCTACATGACGCCAGGGGATGTACACAAGATGATCGCCAAAAGCGATGGGAAGTGGAATGCAGACGTAACCATGTGGATGAAACCCGGCGATCCACCACAAAAGAGTAAAGGCGTTTGTGAAGATATGATGATTTTGGGCGGGCGCTACCAGCAAACTAATTTTAAGGGTACAATGATGGGCAAGCCTTTTGAAGGAATGGGCCTATTGGGCTACGACAATGCGAAGAAAACATTTATTTCGACCTGGGTAGACAATATGGGTACGGGCATTATGGTGATGGAAGGCACCTGGGATGAAGCCACAAAGACTATCAATTTTAAAGGAAAAGGCGTTGATCCTGCTACCGGTAAGGACATGGACATGCGTGAGGTATATAAACTTGTGGATGACAAGACTCAAATCATGGAGATGTATTGTACTGCCGAAGGCAAGGAAATGAAAACAATGGAGATTAAGTTCACCAGACAGTAATAAAAAATTGCGGGTGTATCATGATTTATGATGCACCCGCAATTCGTAAAACGAATGATCCGATTAAACTAAATCAAACCTATCCAAATTCATCACTTTATTCCAGGCGTTTACAAAGTCCTTCAGGAATTTGTCTTGCGCATCTGCGCTTCCGTAAACTTCAGCAATAGCTCTTAGTTCTGAGTTGGAGCCTAATACAAGATCTGCACGTGTAGCGGTCCATTTTACCGCACCTGTAGCACGATCGCTACCTTCATACAACTCCTTGTCATCGGACACCGCTTTCCATGCAGTATTCATGTCGAGGAGGTTTACAAAGAAGTCGTTGGTAAGCTGACCTACACGGGAGGTGAAAACGCCATGCTTAGAACCATCGAAATTTGTGTTCAATACACGCATTCCACCTAGTAACACGGTTAATTCAGGCGCTGTAAGGGTAAGCAAATGTGCTTTATCAATCAGTAGCTCTTCAGTAGATACGGGGATTTTTGATTTACGGTAATTGCGGAAACCATCGGCAAGCGGTTCCAGGTAGCCCATTGATTCTACATCAGTTTGTTCCTGCGAAGCATCCATACGGCCAGAGGCAAAAGGAACTGTAATCGAATGTCCTGCATCCTTCGCTGCTTTTTCAATACCTGCACAACCGGCCAGTACAATCAAATCTGCTAAGGAAACTTTTTTACCACCAGTTTGCGCTCCGTTAAAATCTTTCTGAATGCGCTCTAACTCATCTAGTACCTTTTGTAACTGTGCAGAATTATTTACCTGCCAGTATTTTTGAGGAGCCAGACGAATGCGGGCGCCATTAGCACCACCGCGCTTATCAGACCCACGGAAGGTGGAAGCTGAAGCCCACGCGGTAGAAACTAGCTCAGATACACTCAATCCGGATTCCAATACTTTTGCCTTCAAAGCCGCAACGTCGTTTTCGTCTATTAACTTATGGTCAAGTGCAGGAATAGGATCTTGCCAGATCAGTTCTTCCTGTGGCACATCAGGCCCCAGGTAACGAGAACGAGGTCCCATATCACGGTGGGTTAATTTAAACCATGAACGGGCAAAAGCATCGGCAAATTCATCTGGGTTTTCGAAGAAACGCCTTGATATTTTTTCATATATCGGATCTAACTTTAAGGAAAGATCGGTGGTAAGCATAGTAGGGGCATGTTTCTTTGAACTGTCAAATGCATCAGGAATAATATCTCCTGCATCTTTAGCTACCCACTGGTGTGCACCGGCGGGACTTTTAGTCAATTGCCATTCAAAACCAAACAGGTTTTCAAAGAAATTATTGCTCCATTGGGTTGGCGTTTTTGTCCAGATTACTTCGAGCCCACTTGTAATCGCATCAGGACCTTTACCAGTGCCGTGGCTGTTGTGCCAGCCCAGACCTTGCATTTCGAGGTCAACCGCCTCTGGCTCTTTACCTACATGGGTTGCAGGAGCAGCACCATGGGTTTTACCAAAACTATGGCCACCTGCAATCAGGGCAACAGTTTCTTCATCATTCATTGCCATACGGCCAAAAGTATCACGGATGTCTTTAGCGGCAGCGATAGGGTCGGGGTTGCCATCTGGTCCTTCTGGATTCACGTAGATGAGGCCCATTTGCACTGCGGCAAGTGGTTTCTCCAGTTTGCGTGAGTGGATGTCGCCATCTGCATTATCATCTGATGAGACTACGCCGTGTCCTTCAACAACACCTTCTGATCCATGCGCATAGCGATGGTCGCCACCAAGCCATGTGTTCTCAGCTCCCCAATATACATCCTCATTCGGTTCCCATACATCTGCGCGTCCACCGGCAAAACCAAATGTTTTGAAACCCATTGACTCGAGCGCTACATTTCCGGTAAGGATTATTAAATCGGCCCAGGAAATATTACGGCCATATTTTTGTTTAATAGGCCAAAGTAGTCTGCGGGCTTTATCCAAGCTCACGTTGTCGGGCCAACTATTAAGCGGAGCAAAACGTTGCTGTCCTTCTCCGGCACCGCCTCGACCGTCACCTACACGATAGGTCCCGGCACTATGCCATGCCATACGAATAAACAGGGGACCGTAATGCCCGAAGTCTGCCGGCCACCAATCCTGTGAGTCGGTCATAAGTGCATGAAGGTCTTTTTTTACGGCTTCCAGATCGAGGCTTTTAAAAGCTTCGGTATAGTTGAAATCTTCGGCCATAGGATTGGATAACGAGGAGTGCTGACGCAGAATGTTTAACTTTAACTGGTTAGGCCACCAGTCGCGGTTTTTGGTGCCACCACCGCCAACATTGTGTTTCATACTGCCATTATGAAATGGGCATTTGCTGATATCGTTTGATTCTTTATCCATATTTATAAGTTTAAAGTATTGAACATGTTTATAATAGGTGTTCTGCTTACTTATAAAATTATGGTTTTGGAACTAATAATCACAATCATTTAATTCTATGTTCCGATAGCTAAAATCTATTAATTCATCATTTTGATAACTCCATAGCTTTGAGTTTTATGTTAGCAGTTTTTACTTTATGGAAGTATAACATGAGATAATACTGATATTAATAATATTCTTTTATATTGCCGGCGTATTTCAACAGGAATGCAGTAGTGTAAAAAACGATGTCAGCTAGTAAAACATGTACTGATCTGGAATTGATAGATCTCATTAAGTTGGGAGATGAGCAGTCATTTGCTGAGGTTTTCAATAGATACCAATCTTTATTGTTTAATTTCGCTTATAAAAAGTTACATGATCAGGACAGGGCCAAGGACATTGTTCAGGATCTGTTTATTAAGTTGTGGAGTAACCGCGCAACGCTTAAAATAAAGACAAGCTTGAATAGCTATTTGTACCGCTCGGTATTAAACAACATTCTGAATATCGTTAAACATGATCTTATTAAAGAGGAATATGTCAATTCCTTACAACAAATGATAGATCAATCCGCAGAAGAATCTGACTACAAGATTCGTGAAAAAGACATTGAAAAGCTCATAGAATTGGAGATCGCAGCATTACCACAGAAAATGCGGGAGGTATTTATGATGCGAAGAAACGAGTTCCTAAGCAATAAGGAAGTTGCTGAAAGGTTAGACTTGTCTGAACAAACGGTAGAAACACATATGAAGCGTGCACTTAAAGTCTTGCGCCAGCGGCTAGGTAAACTGAGCTATTTTCTGTCCATTATATAAATTTTTTTTCCTTCGTTACCCACTCGTTCATTTAGGATTGTCATAGTTATAAGGACCATTGATAAAAAACCTTTGCAATGAATGAAAAACGCTAAAGAGATCTTGTCAGCTTATAAAGCCGGCACCTGTACAGAAGAAGAAAAGAAACTTATAGAAAAGTGGTTCCTTTTAAATGGTGCTGGGATAAACAGCGACTTGTCTGACAGGGATTTTTTGCATGCTGGAGATGATATGTGGGAAATGATCAGTCAAAATAAAGGCGAAACACTTGTGCCTGTAAGGAGGAATTTATTTGTGCGAATTAGCATAGCAGCTTCTATTTTGCTGGTAATGAGCTTTTCTGCTTATTATTTTCTTTCAAGTTCCTCAAAAAATGCTAATCAGCAATTGGTAAATAACGTTGTTCCGGGTGGTAATAAGGCGGTGTTGACATTGGCCGACGGAAGAAAAATTAGTTTAACAGATGCCGGTAATGGAGAAGTTGTTGTACAGCAGGGTTTAAGGATTGTAAAAGATACTACCGGAAGAGTAGTTTACGAATTACCTGCGAGTGAAGAAAGTATAGGTTTGCCGGTAAAGTATAATACGATAGCTACTCCAAATGGTGGTAAATACGAGGTGCTTTTGCCTGATGGAAGTAAAGTTTTTCTAAACGCCGCTACTACTATTACTTTTCCAACATCATTTGCTGGTTTGAAGGAACGTAAAGTGAAGTTAAATGGCGAAGCGTATTTTGAAGTTGTACATAATAAGTCCGTCCCGTTTAAGGTGGAAATGAATACTCAGGAAATTGAGGTGTTAGGAACACGATTTAACGCAAATAATTATGCGGATGAACCGTCCGTAAGAACAACCTTACTGGAAGGTGCTGTTAAGGTTTTTGTTTCTGGAGGATTGTCTAAGGAAAAGGGACCAAATGTAATTCTAAAACCTGGACAGCAGGCTCAGTTGATGAAAGGCAATTTAAATGTTAAAGAAGTAAATGCACAAACATTTGTGGATTGGAAAGATAATGTCTTTTCTTTTTATGAAACGGAGTTAGAAGAAGCAATGAGACAGTTGTCCAGATGGTACGATGTAAAGATCGAATATAAAGGTAAAATCCCGAGAGAACATATTACTGGTTATATACCCAGAGCTGTTCCAATTTCAAAAGCCTTTTTGATGCTTGAAGAAGTAAGTGATATGAAATACAGTTTAGAAGGTAAAAAAGTAATTGTTTCTTTTTAATCTAAAAGGCAAACCAAATAAATTAAACCTTAAAATTTAAAGATGATGGAATAGACGACTACAAAAATAGAAGATGGAACAACTTAAATAATCTGCCCCGGTTGCAGCCGGGACAGATGGAATGTTTAAGTCGTTATGGAAAATTGATTCAACCAATAAATACAAACTCAAACAAAACAAATGTATGAAACATGCTTTACATTCCTGCCTGCTATGGGGGAAATTCAGTATTGGCTTTTTAAGCTGGCCAGAACTGCGAAAAATTATTTTCATTATGAAACTTACTGTTTTTATTATTTTGCTCATCAGTCTGAAGGTAAACGCCACTGCCTATTCGCAAGAGGTAACCTTAAATGAACGCAATGAAAAAATCGAGAAAATTTTTCAGCTGATTCGTAAACAGACCGGGTATAATTTTTTATACAAAAATGAAGTGCTAAGCAAGCTGCCGAGGGTAAGCATTGTTAAAAGTGGAACCCTGGAAAATGTACTCGAAGAGTTGCTGAATAAGCAAAGCCTGAATTTTAAAATCATTGAGAAAACGATACTTGTGAGTAAAAGACGTGCCAGTTCAGATAATAAACCGGCACCGTTCAAAGATGTATTGGGTATCGTAAAAGATTCTACGGGTGTAACACTAATCGGGGTAAGTGTAACCATAAAGAATAAACCCGGAAAAGGAACTGGTACTGATGTGAACGGTAAATTTATTCTTAATGTAGAGGATAGCGATATCCTCGTGTTTTCTTATACAGGGTATGTCACTATGGAAGTGCCCGTTAAAGGTAAAACGGTAATAAACGTGGTAATGAAAGAGAACAACTCTGTTTTAGATGAACTGGTGGTAGTTGGTTTCGGTGCTCAAAAGAAAATTAGTGTAGTTGGCGCGCAAGCGAGTATAAAGCCTTCAGATTTGCAAATTCCCGTAAGAAGTTTAAATAATGCGCTAGGTGGACGGGTTGCTGGTATAGTTTCCGTACAGAGAAGCGGCGAACCTGGCGGAGGTGACAATGCGGATATTTGGATTCGGGGAATCTCTACGTTTAGCAATAACCTGAGCAAACCTCTGGTATTGGTTGATGATGTCCCGAGGTCTTTTTCTGATGTTGATCCGGAAGATATTGAAAGCTTTTCTATCCTTAAGGATGCTTCAGCCACTGCCGTGTATGGGGTAAGAGGAGCCAACGGTGTAATTATCGTTAAAACCAAAAGCGGAACACCGGGTAAATCGAAGTTCAATTTCAGGTATAATGAGGCCATTACTTCTTTTACAAAATTGCCGGAATTTGCTGATGGGGTTACCTACATGCGGATGTCTAATGAGGCTTTGGCAAATAATGGTGCTCCTGCAAGGTATTCTGACGATGCTATTCAGTTAACACAGTCAGGTGCCGATCGTTACCTTTATCCTAATGTAAACTGGTATAAAGAGTTGTTTAATGATTTTGGAAGTAACAGAAGAGCAAACCTGAATATTAATGGAGGATCTGAGCGTGCGGTGTATTACGTAGCAACCAGCTATTATGATGAAAAGGGAATGTATAAAACCGACGAGCTGGCGAATTATGATTCTCAGGTAAGGTTAAAAAGGTACAATTTAACTTCAAATATTACGCTAAAACCGAGCAGCACTACTACAATAAAATTGGGTGTTCAAGGCTATCTCTCTAATGTTAATTTTCCAGGATCTAACTCAGAAGATATTTTTGAGAAAGCATTTTTTATGACACCCATTTTGCATCCTACAAAATATGAAGATGGTAAAATTGCTGATGTCGCCACCTCCAGTGTACAAAATCCCTATGCTTTATTAACACAAACAGGATATGCGAATCAATGGAGGAACCAATTGTTCTCTAACCTAAGGTTAACGCAGGAACTGGACTTCTTAGCCAAAGGTTTATCTGTAACCGGCATGTTCTCTTTCGATGCCTATAACTATGTGAGTTTAAGACGAACCAAAACTCCGGATACCTGGCTGGCAAATGGGAGGGATGCGGATGGAAATATCATTTATCAAGCGGTAAGACAGGGAACAGAATACCTTGCTTATGAAAGAGTAAACACCGGGTCGAGAACCTTTTACAATGAGGCTGCATTAAATTACAGCAGAACTTTCGGTAAACATAGTTTGGGGGCCATGACCTTATTTAATCAGAGCGATGAGATTAATACGCAGGCGGGAAGTCTGGAGACTTCTTTACCTTATCGTTTCCGAGGTTTGGCCATGAGAACGACCTATGGTTTTGACAACAAATATTTTGCGGAGTTTAATTTTGGATACAATGGGTCAGAAAACTTTCTTCCTGAAAAAAGGTACGGATTCTTTCCTTCGGTAGGTTTGGGCTATGTGATATCTGAAGAAGGATTTTTTAGCTCAATAAAGGATCATGTTCAGCTGCTAAAAATCCGGGGATCTCATGGTAAGGTGGGAAATAGTAATATAGGAGGCCGAAGATTCGCCTATTTGGGTACGGTAAAAAGTACATCAGGTGTTTACGGGTTTGGACGCACGCCTAAAGCTTTTAATGGTTTGGATATAGATGAATTTGCCGTTGATGTGACCTGGGAAACTTCTACTAAAACAAATCTGGGACTTGATTTAAATACATTCAACAACAATCTTGTTTTACAGTTAGATGTATTTAACGAGCATAGAGAAGGGATATTCCTGCGTAGAAATTCACTTCCTTCCTATGTAGGGATACTAAACAATCCATATGCTAACGTTGGAATAATAGACAATAAGGGGATAGACGGTTCAGTTACCTATAACGGAAAGATAGGTAAGGATTTCAGTTTTCAGCTGATGGGGAATTTTACCTTTAACAGGAATAAAATAATTGAAGATGATCTACCTGATCCTGCTTATCCATGGCTGGCTACAAAGGGCTTAAAAGTAGGACAACGCCAGGGTTACCTGTCACTTGGTTATTTTCAATCTCAGGAGGAAATACAAAATAGCCCAAGACAATCAGGTACGATTGCTCCAGGAGACTTGAAATTTAAAGACCTTAACGGTGACGGGGTAATTGATGCATATGATAAGACTGCTATTGGGTATGGTCAGGTTCCAGAACTGATGTATGGTTTTGGTTTTACATTGGGGTATAAAGCATTTACGATTTCTACGCTATTCCAGGGGGTTGGCAATATGGATATCTGGCTGAATGGTGAGGGACTTGTACCTTTTCAACAGGGTTTATCAAGGGGGAACCTGTTTAACAACATTGATGATAGGTGGACTAAGGAGAACCCAAATCCAAATGCTTTTTATCCGCGTTTAACGCCGGGGACCATTAATGAGAATTATACCAGAAGTACGCACTGGATTGCCAATGGCAGATATATTCGTTTAAAAACCTTACAGCTAAATTATAAACTTCCAAAAAGCTTTGTAAACAGGGTTAAGCTTAAAAATGCTGATATCTTCTTTTCCGGTGTAAACCTGCTTACTTTCTCTCCATTTAAACTTTGGGATGCAGAATTGGGTGATGGAAGTGATGCCGCTTATCCCGGAGGTGCAAAGTATCCTAATACGGCTACCTATAGCATGGGCATAAACGTTAATTTCTAATTGTAAACTATAAAGAGATGAATAAAATCAAATATATATTACTGTTCTGTATTGGATTAACGTGTGTTTCCTGTCAGAAGAACTTTTTAGATCAGGTGCCTGATGATCGTTTGACCATTGAGCAGGTTTTTGAACGGGAAACAACATCGGAAGAATACCTGGCTAATGTTTATGCTTTCATGAAAGATGAGACTTACATTACCGGTAGTTCACCATGGATAGGTTTATCTGATGAAGGGGATGTGACCTATGACAGACCAGGATATTTAACCTTTTTGATGAATGTTGGTAACTGGAATCCTGCATCCGGATACTATGATAATTATTTCAAAGATTTTTACGTGGGCATCCGTTCAGCAACCACTTTTATCAATAATATAGGAAAGAATAAGCAGATGAATGCGAATAAAATTGTGCTCAGGACTGCTGAGGCACGATATGTCCGCGCTTATTTATACTTTTCTTTATTGAGAATGTGGGGACCTGTAACCATCTTAAACGAAGATGTTTTACCACCCGACCTGCAGGCTGGAGATGAGCCTTTAAACTTGCCGAGAAACTCATATGATGAATGTGTAGATTATATTACCAATCAGCTTGATCTGGCAGCCCAGGATTTGCCGTTACATTTTACAGCTCAGGGTGATCCTGAACTTGGACGCGCAACTAAACTGGCTTGTATGGCACTTAAAAGCCGTGTATTGCTATACGCTGCAAGTCCGCTTTTTAATGGTAACATCGAATATTCCAGCTTCAAAAATAAGGATGGGAAGAACCTGGCCAATACACAATACGACCCCACTAAATGGAGTAAAGCAGCAAAGGCTGCTAAAGACATTATAGATTTAAATATTTTAAGCTTATATAAAAAGAACAATGTTTCAGGACAGTTTGATCCACTCTTGTCTTACAGAGATGTTTTTCTTGAGCCATGGAACTCAGAGGTTATTTTTGCAAGGGTAACTAGTAACATCAATGGTTATGAAAGGGCACTTACACCAAGGCTGGCAAGTGGATATGCAAGTACAGGCCCGCCACAGTCTATGGTTGACTCATACCATATGGCGAATGGTTTACGTCCTATTACCGGTTATAATGCTGATGGATCTCCGATAATTAATGCGCAGTCTGGCTATGTAGAAACAGGATTTACGGCAGCTGCAAAACCTCCTTATACTTTGGCTAATACTTACAATATGTATGTAAACAGAGAGCCAAGGTTTTACGCAAGTATAAATTATAACGGTGCACAGTGGATAAATACAACTGAAGGTGTAAAGATTATTCAAACTTATAATACTGGTGAATCTGGGCCTGCAGGATCATGGGATCATCCAAGATCCGGGTATTTCATCCGGAAAAATGTTTCGCCATCTTCAAATCCGAGAACTTCTGTTTGGACACCCCGGCCATACTTGTTGTTCAGATATGCAGAGGTATTGTTGAATTACATAGAGGCGCTGAATGAATCTGATCCGGGGAACACTGATATTTTGAAGTATCTGAATCAGATCAGGGAACGTGCCGGAATACCTCAATTTGGGGTAGGAACGAATCCTTTACCTGTTCCTGCATCACCAGCAGAAGTTAAAGAACTCATCCGTCAGGAACGCAAAATAGAACTTGCTTTTGAACATTTCAGATATTTTGACACCCGCAGGTGGAAAATAGCAGAACAAACTGATGGGGGTAACTTTTATGGGATGAACATCAATGCCAATCCTCCGGAATTTTATAAAAGAGTAGTTTTTGAAAAACGTGTGTTTAGAAAAAGCTATTATTTATTCCCTATACCTCAGTCGGAAATTAACAAGAATAAAAACCTGGTTCAAAACCCTGGTTGGTAACTTTTAAGGCTAATGACATGAAATTAAAATCATATTTATATATAATTGCTATTTTCCTGACAAGTGGATTATTTACGTCTTGTAAATACGATATGGCTATAGCAAATCCTGATGACTATGTTAAAATATATATGTCTCAGGCGGCAGAATCGCCGGCAAGCAGAACTTTTATAATGGCGGATACATTGAACACCATTATTTTTGGTGCCTCTTACGGCGGGCCAGCCGACCTGGAAGAAGATGTGCAGGTATCCTTCAAAGCAAGTCCGGAGTTGGTGGCGGGATATAATCAGGCTAATGAAACCAGTTATGCCGTTTTACCTGCAGACAGCTATACGTTTGAAGGGACCGCCGGTATAATCAAAAAGGGACAAATATCCACGGCTCCACTAAAAATAAAGATCAAAACGAAAGGTGTTTTACAGCAATTTAAGCAATATCTGCTTCCGGTAAGTATTGCTGAGGTTAGTGGTAATAAACCTGTAAACGAAGCGCTGAAAACTACCTTTTTTAGGGTAGAAGCGCAACGTGAGGGGATGTCGTTTAAGGTATTGAGTGTAGGTAAGGGCGGTACCGCATTGGATATGAATGCGGTTGCAAATATTGTTAATGCCCAAGGGCCTGACATTGTATTGGTGAGAGAAATGGATATTAAAACAACCCGCAGTAATGGAATGGATCAGGCTGAAGTGCTTGCAGGATTAATCGGAATGCCTAACTATGTTTTCGCCCCATCTATAGCAGCCTATCAGGGAGGCCAATACGGAGCAACAGTTTTTTCTAAATATCCGATTGTAAAGCAGGAAACATTTATACTCCCAACAGGAAATACGAACGTAGAAAAAGGACCGCTTGCGGTAGTTGAATTGCAGGTTAATGACAGTCAGAAAATAATTTTTGCAGGTACGCATCTTAATGCCACTGTAGCAGTTAGGGATGTACAGCTTGCTGAATTGATCAGAATTACGGAAAACTATAAAGACAAACCAATGATCCTTGCCGGAAATTTTAACGACAGGCCAGTAAATGGACCTTTGTATTTAACTATGGCTGGAAAAAACTGGGAGTATCCTTGTACCACCTGTCCGGCGAATACACCCATTGCAACACCTGTAAATTATTCTGATTTTATCATGTACAGGACATCTCAGGATTTCAAGATTTTGGGGTATACTGTAGGTACTGCATCTACCAGTGCGCACTTGCCGGTAATCACTCAGTTTACCTTATATAAGTAATCAAAACAGCGAATCATAATTATGAAGTTTATTCATTTTACACTATTATTTTTACTGACAGCAGCTTGTGGTAAAAGTAAACAAGAACCGATAGTACCTGTGGATCCGGTAAAAGGAAGTCCTGTGATTAAAGTTATGACCTATAATATTCACATCGGTAATCCTCCGTCTGAAGTCGCTTCGGCAAGGAATCTTCAGGCAATAGCAAATGTGATTAATTTACAGAAACCTGATTTGGTGGCATTGCAGGAGGTAGACGTGAATACGACGAGATCTGGCAAAGACGTAGATCAGGCGAAGGAATTGGCAAAACTTACCGGGATGTACTATTTTTATACAAAAGCAATTGATTACCAGGGTGGGCAATTTGGTGATGCGGTTTTATCACGCTTGCCTATTATTGAAAGTAAAAGGTATGAACTTTCAGTAACCCCAGAACTCGGTGGTGAACTTAGATCTGTAGCTATGATTGTTGTTGAAAAAGAAGGTATAGGATTTAATTTCGCCTCTACGCATCTTGATCATTTAACCTCTGATGCGAATAGAGATCACCAGGCAAAGGAGCTTGTAAATCATATTAAGGTTTTAGATAAGCCTTTGATCATTGCCGGAGATTTGAATGCGCAGCCAACCTCAAATACGATCAAAATATTGCAGCAGCAGTTAACTTATGCATGTGCATCTAATTGTCCGTTTACTTTTCCTTCTGTAAATGCTAATCGGACCATTGATTACATCATGTTGAATAAACCAGAAAAGTTTACTGTGAAAGATTACAGGATTATAAACGAAGGATATGCTTCTGATCACCTTCCGGTATTGGCAACTATTGAACTAAAGAAGTAAATTCTTGATTTAGTATTTCAGGCTCTTTTTATAGGTAGAGCAAGGCCCTGATGACCTCAGGGCCTTTGTATTATTTTACGCCTTCTGACAGGTTTTTCATTTGATCTTGTAATTTTTGAAGTTCAGTACCCATAGATTTCATACTGTCCTGGACAGATTTTAAATCCATCACGACTCTTAGTACGGTATCGCTGTGCATTACGATTACCTTATTATCTGTAGGATACATCCACCATTCGGCAATAAACATTGGCATTTTCTGTTCAGGTTCACCGATCAATTCAATTACTTTATCCTTTGTCATTCCCTTCGAAACAGATTCAAAAGATTTTGTTTTTGAACATGCAGCTAGTCCAATCGCTGCAACTAATATTAGTAGCGTTTTTCTCATGTTGTAAAGATAAAAATATTTAAACTGCTAAGAACAACCAATTTACCATCATCTCTTGCGACTTTATTGTATTTAAATCTTATAATTGCATGGATTATTGCGCTCCTTAAATAGTTTATGCTTGGTTAACAGATAAATGGCACAGGAAAATGGGGGGATAATTACCCCAGTTCAGTTCGAAAGCTTTGTGAGAGATAACTATCGTTTCTTGTGTTTGATGGCATTCAGACATGTGGGAGACATGGATGTCGCAAAGGACATGGTACAGGATTTTTTTCTTGATTTTTGGAACAGGAGGGATAAGCTGAACATTCAATCATCGTTGGAAGCGTATGCTGCCCGATCGGTCAAATATCTGTGTATGGCACATCAGAATAAGCAAAAACTGACCATTAGCCTGGATGATCACGCTCTGGAGATAGAAAGCCTCGATCCGGAAGAGGAATTAAATCAGCTGCTTAAAAATGAAACCATGCACGATCGCTTAGCCCTGGCTATTGAGAAATTGCCGGTAGAGCGGAAAAAGATCTTTGTTTTAAGCAATAAAGAAGGGTTAACCTATCAGCAAATCGCTGATCAGTTAGGTATATCTATTAATACTGTAAAAACCCAGATTAAAAAAGCCTATGCTTTTATCCGTGAGGATATGAACGACCTTACCATCCTGGTCATTTTACTATCGTCAATAAAAAACTTTTAATTTTTTTTCATTTCCGATCACCCGTTTTCATTTTTTTATCACATACCTACAGATATGGACAACTACGATCAGTATAATTCTTCTGAAGTGCAGGCATTCGTTGCTGAGTTACAGCAAAAAGAGGCTGTTCTGCTGCATAAACAGGCAGCAGATATTTTGCATGCAGATGAAGAAGTTCAGTTGGAAGAAATCAGGGAAATACTGCTTTCTCAGGAACTTTTAATTAGGGCTCCTCAAATACATGTGGAAGAAGGATGGTTGGCCATACAGGAGAGAATGGATGTGCCGGTAAAGGTTCGTTTAAATCCGTTTGCGCGCTATATGGCTTATGCAGCGTCTATTATTTTAATGGTAGGATTAGGATGGTTCGCTTTGCGAAATACGCTAAAAAGTACAGATCAATCGAACGTTGCTAAGCACATAGTGGATAAACATAAAGCCATTCTGATCCTGGAAGATGGAACATCTATCTCCCTTAATAATAAAACAAAACAAAAAATAACTGATGGGACAGCGGTATTGTCAGATTCTGCAAGGGCAATCAGCTACCAATCGGCCAAGGCAGCAGTTAATGTTTACCATACCCTGGTAGTGCCGAGGGGCGGAGAGTATAAACTGGTGATGAGCGACGGAACAGAAGTTTGGCTGAACTCTGAAACCAGGTTGCGCTACCCGGCGGTATTAAACGGAGCGGGAGAAAGGATGGTTTATCTGGAAAGTGGAGAAGCCTACTTTAAAGTAACCAAAAATAAACATGCACCATTTATGGTGAACCTGAATGGAATGCAGGTTGAAGTGCTGGGAACATCCTTCAACATCAATACCTTTAATCAAAAAATCAGCACTACTCTGGTAGAAGGAAGTATCAGCGTAAACCGCAAAGGTAAAGCACCACTTTTCCAGGTTCCGGGTGAGCAATCTAATTTTGATCCGCTGACACAAAGTCTTAGCAAATCTGAAGTGGATGTATATCCTTATACTGCATGGAAAGATGGCTGGTTGGTGTTTAACGACAATTCACTTGAAGAGGTGTTGGAGCAGGTGGGACGTTGGTATGATTATCAGGTAGATTTCGAGTCGCCAGACCTTAAAGCACTCAGATTTGGCGGTAAACTTCGTAAATCAAAAAATATTACAGACGTTTTATCAGTTATAGAACGATCTAATGAACTTAAATACAAAATATCAGGTCAAACGATATACATATACAATAAGAAAAATAAATAACCACCACAAAATCAACTAACCACAAAAGCTTATTCAATGAGAGAAAAATTTACTAAACCGATTATCGGAGGGAAATTGCTTTGCCTAAAAAAACTCGTTTTTACATTCATATTCCTACTGCTGATTAGTCAGACTAGTTTTGCGCAGAGTAAGAAAATTACGCTGAACATGAAAAATGCAAAGCGTACCGCTATACTTAATGAGGTTAAAAAGCAGGTTGATATGGAGTTTTTTTACAATGTAAAGGAGCTGGATAAATACGGCCCACTATCTATCAATGTAAAAAATGAATCCATAACAGAAGTGATTAAGCTTTTGATTAAGGATACCAATTTAAAATATACCATTGACAACAATGTGGTAAATATTCTGCTTGTAGGGGAGACTACCAAAGCAGGCGAATATTTAGGGCTTATGCTGAATGTTTCAGGAAAGATTACTGATGAAGATGGTAACCCACTTCCAGGTGCTAGCATTAGGGATTCAAAGAATGAGCATGCAACCACCAGTAACAACAATGGGGATTACAGCATCAATGTAAGGAGAGGGTCAATGCTAATTTTTAGCTATGTAGGTGCTGAAGCATTTAAAACTTCCATTAACGCAGTTGGAGTTACAGAAGTTAAACAAAATGTACAACTGAATACCTCAGCAAATGTGTTGAACGAGGTAACGGTCTCTACAGGATACCAGGATATTACAAAACGTAATATGGTAGGTTCGATAGCAACTGTAAAGGCTGATGACATTAAGGCTGCGGGTATCAGGAGTATTGATCAGCTATTGCAGGGGCAGCTTGCCGGTGTTTCGGTAGCCAACCAGACAGGGATAATCGGTTCCTCGCCAAAAGTAAGGGTAAGGGGAACGTCTACTTTACTGGGTAACCAGGAGCCTGTTTGGGTAGTGGATGGCATTATCCAGCAAGATCGTCTACCTTTTGATTATTCGCTGATCAATACCACCAGCAGCAACGGGATAAGGGACTTGATTGGTAGCTCGGTTTCTTTTTTAAATATTGAAGACATCCAGGATATTTCTGTTTTGAAAGATGCTTCGGCAACAGCTATTTATGGAACTAAAGCTGCGAATGGGGTAATTGTGATTACTACTAAAAAGGGTAAAGCTGGTCCTGCCAGATTTAACTATGTGACTAATTTGTCTATCTCAGGAGCACCATCTTATGATGATTTTAACCTGATGAATTCCAAGGAGCGTATAGATGTTTCTAAAGAAATTTATGCCAGAGGCTTAAGCTTTCAATTTACACCGGATAACCTTTCGTATGAAGGGTATTTAACCAAGCTACTTAATAAAACCATTACCCAGGAACAGTTTAACACCCAGGTGGGGAAATTGGAAACCATGAACACGGATTGGTTTGGTTTACTATACCAGAATCCATTTAGCCAGAATCACTCTTTAAGCGTATCGGGAGGAACCGATAAGATCAGATATTATGCCTCTATGGGGTATGCAAATAACCGTGGAAATACCATTGGTAATGGGCAGGACACCTACAACGGGAACCTGAGTATTAATGTAGATGTATCCAAAAAATTAAAACTGGGCTTTAGGTTAGGGGGCAATATGGGGAAGACAACTGGTTTTTACCAGATCAATCCTTTTAATTATGCTTTCAATACCAGCAGGACCATTCCAGCTTATAATGAAGACGGTAGCTATTATGCCTATAAAAAGAGCAATGATTTTGCGGCTTTTAGTATCCTTAATGAAAGGGATCATACAGGGAATAAGAATAAATCGACTAACTTTTCTGCCACTACAAACCTGGATTACAAATTTTTGAAGGACTTTACCTTTCAATCGCTTCTAGGTATAACTTATACCCAAACGAATGGAGAAAGTTACGCGGCAGCTCAATCTTACTATATCGGGCAAAATTTCCGGATGAATGCTTATAACTCTGCAGTTCCGGGTACACCTGCTTATGCTGCTTCCTATTTGCCGCAAGGTGGTGTGCTGAATACCACAGGAGTTAACAACCAGTCATATACTTTCAGGAATACCATCGCTTTTAACAAATCTTTAAGGGCAAAGAAGGATAACCTGATGGTACTTGTCGGATCTGAATTAAAGAGTTCTATATATGATGGCCTTACACAAACCAATTTCGGTTACATGCCCGAGCGTGGACGTACTTTTGCAGAGATTCCAATTACTTATCTTCCAACCAATATAGGTTCAGTACCGCTTCAAAGTCCCTTACTCTACAGGAGCATACCTGGCATAACAGATCAGAAAGCTAATTTCGTGTCTTACTTTGGTACAGCTACATATAACTGGGACAATAGATATGTGGTTAATGCTACCATCAGAACCGATGCATCCAACAGGTTCGGCCAATCTACAAACAACCGTTTCCTTCCCATCTGGTCTGCAGGCATAAAGTGGAATGTAATGGAAGAGGGGTTTTTTAGTGACAAGCTGAAATGGCTGAGCCAGTTCTCTATCAGGGGAACTTATGGCTTCCAGGGAAATGTGGCTGAAAACTTCGGACCTGAACTGATACTGCGGTATCCAACCAGATCCATTAGTACCGTAACAGGAGAGGGACTGCTGAATATAAAAAGCCTGGGCTATCCTGACCTACGCTGGGAGAAAACAGCAACGGTAAATTTAGGGCTTGACTTCGCTTTCTTGAGTAACCGTATTTCGGGAAGTGTAGACTATTATAATAAAAAGACCACTGATGCACTTGCAGAAGTTGTAATTCCAGTTGAATATGGAGTGGCCACCATGCCTGTAAATGCAGGGAATATCAACAACCATGGTTATGAACTTTACCTGAATTTTGTGCCTGTTAGTTCAAGAAACTTTACCTGGGCGGTTAATTTCAATACAGCAAGGAATTTTAATCAGGTTACGAAATCTGGAAACAACCAACTTGAAACCTGGAACGCTCTGGCCAATGGTACCGCTTATATAGAGGGGTATGCCGCCAGCAGTTTTTTTGCTTTTAACTACAAAGGATTGGATCCTGTAACTGGCTATCCAACCTTCAATATCCCAACATTAACAGATGCCAGCAAAAAGAATGTTTCGCTGTTAATGGATTATGCAGGACAACTTGATCCAAAATTTACAGGTGGATTTGGTACGAATATCCGCTATAAGAGTTTTAGTCTGAACTCGAGTTTTACGGTTAGCGTCGGGGCACAAAAGTTTCTGGCACCATTGTACAACAACAGCAACCAGTCTGCACCATACCCAACGCAAAACCTGTCTTCGATATTAAACGATCGCTGGAGGAAACCTGGGGATGAGGCATTTACCAATATTCCTTCATTGCCTACAGCGAATATATCTTTTACCTATATCGGTAATTCAAGCTATCCAATATATAGCCTGTATGATTATTCAACAGTAAGGGTTGTTGATGCCGATTACCTGCGCTGCAGGAATATTGGTCTGACTTACGCCATTCCACCAAAAATGCTGGCTAAAGCAGGTATACAGCAGTGTAGTTTACAGGCATCTGTAACCAATCTTTTTTATATCGCGTCGGGCAAGCTTGAAGGGATAGATCCTGAGGTATCAGGAAACAACCTGCCAATT
This sequence comes from Pedobacter nyackensis, assembly GCF_900176505.1. Lineage (GTDB taxonomy): Bacteria > Bacteroidota > Bacteroidia > Sphingobacteriales > Sphingobacteriaceae > Pedobacter > Pedobacter nyackensis. The sequence goes on from NZ_FWYB01000018.1 coordinate 73,342, forward strand.
CCAAGAACGTATTCGCTAACCTTAAACGTAGGTTTTTAATCAGACAGTTATGAAAAAATATATAACCTTAGGTTTACTCTCATTTACTTTACTATTGGGATCTTGTAAAAAGTTTCTGGAAGAAAGCAATCAGAATTTATTGCGACCTACTACTGCATCCGACCTGGCACAAACGCTGCTTGGTGAAGGATTCCCATTGACCGATCCATTCCATACTTATATAGATGTGATCACAGATGATGTTGAAGCCAACTATCTGAACGATCCATTTCAAATTGCGGCCTTATCCAGATGGGCACCCGCCTTTCTGTGGAAAAAAACAATGTTTGAAGATATGCCAGTTTCAGGTATATCCGGAAGCGATAGTTACACTACCTATTATTCAAGAATAAAAGGATGTAATGTGGTGTTGGATTATCTGGATAAGGTTTCGGGATCGCCAGCTGAAAAGGCCAAAATAAAGGGAGAAGCTTTATTTCTTCGTGGCTTCTATTACTTTAACCTTGTTAATCTATATGGTAAAGCATACGGAGCAAATGGAAGCGACCCGGATAGTGATTTAGGGGTGCCTTTGGTACTGAGTTCGGACGTGACCAGAGAATTGATTAAAAGAGCAACGGTTGCCCAGGTTTACACCCAGGTAGAGAAAGATCTGCTGGAGGCCCATATCTTATTAAGTTCCACATCTGCTTCTAATATCTATCATCCGGGTGTGGGTGCAACCTGCCTGTTGCTTTCAAGAGTTTATTTGTATTCAAAGCAATGGGACAAGAGTATAGATTACGCCACAAAGGCACTCGCTGTTAAATCAACCCTGAAGAACCTGAATGAAGTAGCGGCCAATCCTCCATCTGGCTTTGATGGACCAAGTCCTGCATACCAGATGGCCAATGCCCTGGTTAGTCCGGAAGTATACTGGGGATATGGATATGATGGGGATTATGCGAATGCGCCTTTAGGTGCTGGAGTTCCGGGGATTTTGTTTGAAAAGGCTGCTTTTACAGTGTCTGCTGCCCTTTCCGATGCTTATGGACCTGATGACAGACGAAATGTGTTGTACTTTAATTATGCAGGACAGTACAATCAGAATACAGGAGTTTTGAATTGGTACAAATTTTATGGCTTTAAATACGGATCATTAACTGCCATTGTACAGAATAGTAAGGCATTTAGAGTGTCTGAAGCTTATTTGAACAGGGCAGAGGCCAATATCCAAAAAGCTTTTGTTGGTAATGTACAGGGGATTAGTGAAGCGCTGGCTGATCTGAATTTGTTGCGTTCCAAACGCATTACTACTTCTAAATTCCAGAACATTAATATTACTGATCCTGCAGCACTGTTTGAGTTTTACAAGGCAGAACGTCGTAGGGAATTGTGCTTTGAGGACCAGAGATGGTTTGATCTGAGAAGATGGAATTTGCCGGTTAGCCATTCCATACAGCTGTCGGCTACCGGAACAGACTCAAAAAGCATCTCACCGGGCGACAGTGAGTTTACTTTGCAGATTCCGCAAACCGCGACTCGTGCCAATTCTGAACTTGTACAAAACCCTTAAACTTTTAGATGATGAAATACATAGCTTTAATGATAGTTTTCCTGGGATTTGTTTTGCCGGGATGCAAAAAAAAGGAAGTGCTTGAGCCCAGTGTATCCAAAATTGAATACAAGCTTCCGCAGGGGACAAATGCTTTTGATACGGACCTGGTTAACATCTATCAAAATTATGGTAGTTACTTTCTTTATAAATTTAACCCTGCTGTAGATTTTGCCTGGGTGCCGGCTGCCGTTGGTACAGATAATTTATTCAGCACTAGATTTTCTTGTGAGCAGGCTGATGAAGCGGCTGTCGCAAAAGTTTTGCCCTTTATGCAGAAAAACTGGCTGAGTCTTTATCCCGATACCTTTTTGAAGAGGACACTGCCTTTTAAAGTTCTTTTAGCCAAAAATCTGAAAAGACTGGTAAATCCAAATAGTGCTGATAATACTTTAAGCAATACCGGGCTTACTGCAGGAACGTTTCCGAATACAATTTTGGGTTATTATCACATTACGATAAGCAACTTTGCGCCTTCATTTGATGCGATGAACACAACGCAAAAAGCGTTGTTTAAAGGCGATATGCACATTGAGTACTGGAATTACATGCTTAGTACCGGTAAAGTCGCCATGGCAACCAATTTTGCTTCTGTTAGTAATTATACGCTGACAGTTTCAATATCGACGATGTATGCAAATGGCTTTTTAGATACCAGGGCAAAATCTCAGAATAATCCACAACTGTATGACCTTAGGACTTATGTTAAAGCGATAACGAATAATTCTAAAGCAACACTAGACAATACCATCCTCAAACCAACAAATGATACAAAAGGACTGGTAAAACAGAAATATAACCTGGTGATCAACTATTACAAAACTGTTCACAATGTTGATTTGCAGGCCATAGGCGATGCAGTATTGGTACCATAATTAAATATAAAACACAAATGAAATCATTTATCATAGCGGCCTCATTCCTACTTCTTTTTTCGGGAATGGTATCCGGACATACTTTAACGTCAGGTCACTCAGTCTTTGAACAAAGGGAGAATCTGGCAGTTGATACCCTAAAAAGGAAAATTTTAAAAGCCTGGAACAGTGAACTGTTTTGGAAAGGTGACATCAACATGGAAAACTTTGAAAAAGAGGTGCTAAACTGTAGGGAAAGGGCTGCCGTGCTGGTCAAACAACAACCTTTGAAGGCTACCGAAAATAAAGTATTTGCTGATTTTGTAGAATTGTCTGCCCGCAGGAATTTTGTGAGGAACCAAAAAGACAGATCGGCCTTGCCGCAAAGTTTTTACGACTTGCTAAAAGTGTTGAGTATCAATGATCCTTTATTTCAAAACAAGGAAACCAGAGAGTTCTCAAATTTTTTCAATGCTTATGTGGCAATGCTGCATTATCGGTCGGGAAAACCTGAACCTACTATGTACGACCAGTCAAAATATGCTTTGAACCATTTGAAAAATGAGGAATTGAAAACCGACTTTGTTGGAATGAACATTTTTTCGAGTAACAATTACCACATGATGGGGGCTGAAATGGTAGATCTGATCAGAGATGTAAACCGGTTGTCTAAGGACGAAAGCTTTAAGAAAAAAGTGAATGAGCAACTGGCTTTATACTCCCCGATAATGGCAGGTAAACCGGTACCGGATTTTGAACTCCCAGACCAGCATGGGAAAATGATGAAATTATCTGATTTCAAAGGGAAAGCCGTAATCATCGATATGTGGGCCACTTGGTGCAGTGTGTGTATCAAAGAGATGCCTTATTTCGACGCTGTTAAAAAGGAAATGAAAGGCCGTAAGGATGTGGTGTTCATGACTATCGGCTGGGAACAAACAGATGCGATACCAAAATGGAGAAAATTTGTGAAAGAAAAGAAGCTTGAAGGTATCCAACTCATTTCGGAGCGTAAAAAGAATGAAGCAGATAACAGGGATAACCTGGAACAAAAGCTCATGCTTCATGTAATGCCACGCTATATTTTTATTGACAAGCAAGGCAAGTTTGTAGATTCTTATGGGCCATATCCAAGTAAACCGGGCTTTAAAGAGATGCTGTTGAAGACCATTGCCAAAAACTAAGAACAATCATAAAAGAACCAAGATCAAGATGAAATTTTCAAAATTATACATTGCTTTATTATTAGGCACAGGCTATGTTGTAAATGTAGATGCACAGGTTGTAGTACCGACCCCGGGAATGGCGAACCACACTGCCGAAAAAGCAAAAAAACCGGTTGCTCCTCAAAACTGGGAACACCTTTCCTTCGGCAAAGACGGAGTACATGGCATAGAACTGGATAAAGCCTATCAGGCATTTCCTAAAAGTAAAACAAAGAAAAAGCTTATTGTGGCCATTATAGATTCGGGAGTGGATACTGCCCATGCTGATCTGAAAAATATCCTATGGACTAATAGGAAAGAAATTAAAGGTAATGGTAAGGATGACGACAAGAACGGTTACATAGATGACATTCATGGCTGGAATTTCCTTGGCACTGCTGATGGAAAAACCAATGTGGTTAAAACCAATCTGGAAGCTGATAGGGAATACCTACGGTTAAGGGAACAGTACCTAAACATTTCTTTTGACGATTACCGAAAAAATCCTAAGTATGCTTATTTCCGTTCTGTGGTTACAAAATCGGTTTTGGGGAGCAAAGAGTTTGCTGTTACAGTGGCAAAGCAGTTGGCAGAAGAAAATAAGAAACTGGTTCAGGAAATTCAGCAGAAAAACCCGGGAAAGGTGTTACATATGGCAGATTATGCCGGTTATAAGCCAACGGACAGCATGCTTATGTTGGCACAATCGGCCGTGATGATGGGAGTGATGTTTAAGAAAGTACCGGATACTATTTTACTGACTCCTTTTATCCAGAAGTATTCGGAGGGTATGATTTCTTCAAATGAAAGGGAGTACCTGAGTGTTAAAGCTTCTGCTGTTGATAACAGATTTTTAATGGGAGATGATTTTAAAGAAAATTCATCTCGTTACTACGGAAACAATATACTTTCCTTAGCTCATATTGACCATGGAACACACGTAGCCGGTATTGTTGCTGCAGAACGTAATAATAGGCTTGGGATAGATGGTATTTCCGACAATGTTTCGATCATGGCCATACGCGCTGTGCCAGATGGAGACGAGTATGATAAAGACATTGCCAATGCTATCCGATATGCTGTTGACAATGGTGCCAAAATTATCAATATGAGTTTTGGTAAGCCCTTTTCACCACAAAAACAATGGGTAGATGATGCATTTAAATATGCCGAACAAAACGGGGTATTGATTGTGAAGGCGGCTGGTAACGATGCGAAAAACCTGGATGTCGATAGGACTTTCCCAGATGCGGTATTTTTAGATGGTACAAAGGCTCGAAACACAATTACTGTTGGTGCGTCTAGCCCCGAAGCCAAAGCAGCCTCTTTTAGCAATTATGGGAAAACAACGGTGGATCTGTTTGCGCCGGGCACAGAGATCTATTCGACTGTTCCGGGTAGTGAATACAAGAACATGCAGGGTACCAGTATGGCTTGCCCTGTCGTGAGTGGAGTTGCAGCGTTGGTTTGGTCTCGCTTTCCAGACTTAACTTATCTACAGCTGAAGGAGGTCCTGCTTAAATCGGTAACCCAAATACCTGGTGCCATTATGTTGCCGGGAGCAGAGAAACCAACAGAGGTGCTTTTTTCTACGCTTTCTGCTACGGGCGGAATTGTAAATGCCTACGAAGCCTTAAAACTGGCTAAAACCTATAAATAGCAGAAATGAAAAACAAATTTTACCTAGCAGCATTTTTTATGCTGCTAGGTTTTTCATGTGCTGATGCGCAGGATGCGATAGTAAGTCCAGACACTATACCTTTTCAGTATCAAAACAATATGATTATTGTTAAAGTAGACATAAAGGGTAGGCCTCGCAATTTCTTCTTTGACACGGGAGCGCCCACGCTAGTCTCTAAAGAATTACAGCAGGAGATGAACCTGGTTTTAGATTCGGGTAAGGCTGTAACAGATGCCAGCAGCAAAACTACTGAAATGAAGGGGGCAAAGCTTTCCTCTTTAAAGATTGGGAACTTAAAGCTGCACAATGTGCCCGTTACTGTTTTTGATATGCATAGGACCATTCCGCAACTCGCTTGTCTGAATATTGAGGGCTTTTTAGGGCTGGATGTGTTTAAGCAAAATATTGTACAGATAGATTTGCAAAATAAAAGACTGATTATATCGGGTAGTTCTGCAGGGCTGAAGCCGGATGAAAGGTTTGGGAATAAAATGATTGTGTTGAAAGCGCAGAACTCCGTGTTGGTAGAGCTGAAGTTTGGAAAAGTTTTTATAGAAAATGCATTGTTTGATACGGGAATGACCGGGGGGCTATATAGCATTGCGAATCAAACATATAAATACGTAAACCAGGCAACGCCATTAGACCCATACATTGTGGCCAGAGGTTACGGTGCAGCCTCTAAGGTGGCTTCTGGTACCGAAGCTGAAAGCGAGAAAATTAAACTAAAGTTTGAAGAACTGAGTATTGGACAGGCTATAATTAAGCACCCTATAGTCAATACCGGAAACCATCCTTATTCTTTATTGGGTGTGCAGCTGTTAAAGTACGGTAAGGTTACATTGGATTTTATCAATGAACGCTTTTATTTTGAGCCGCTTGTTCAAAATGCTGTAGCTTTAATTGGAAAAACAGCAGGTTTTGATCTTAAAATAGAAGGGAATGATTTTTTTGTTGGAATTGTCTGGAAAAATTCTGTTGCGGAAAAGGCAGGGGTTAAAACAGGTTATAAGATTATTGAGTATGGTAGCAAAAAAGTGGAGAATTTAACTCAGGAAGGGGTATGTAAAGTCTTGCTGGGAGATACCAAGGACGGAAGAATTAAAGAGAAAAAGACATTAAGACTTAAGTTTTTAGATGATAAAGGGAAAGTAAGATTAGTTTCATTGCCCATGGTTGAGGTGGTAAGTTTGAAGGAATAAAGTGGATTTTATTCAAAAAGGAATAGCCTTAATGTTTAGATTTACGGAAATATGAGCGCCGATTTATTACACATCCTAAAGCCTTTAGTCCATTACAGTTTACATTTTTTAGCACCTGGTTTAATCGCATTTATTTTTTTTAAAGATAAATGGAAACAAGCATGGCTGATCATGATCGCTACTATGTTGGTAGATGTTGACCATTTATTCGCCACGCCAATTTTCGATCCCGGAAGATGTAGCATTGGTTATCACCCTTTGCATTCTTATTACGCTATCGCTGTTTACTTTATACTATTGTTTTTCCCTAAAACACGGATAATTGCTGTTGGATTGCTCTTCCATATGTTTACAGATTGGCAGGATTGCCAATGGGGCTTATTTTCAACGACTCATTTAGGTCATATTCTCTGGTAGAAAGTTTTTTTGCCTGAAGAAAGGCAGAAAATTAATAACAAAGAGAATGTAAATTAAATCGAAACCTTTCCAATATGCGTTTGTTTAAGAGATTCACAAATACTTATGTTATGAAATCGGATAGGGGTAAATCAAAGAAAATGAGGCTACCTGAGGATGATAAAATAATAAACAAAAAAGGATATTATTTTCATTCTGATGAGGACTTTAAAGAAGATTTTGACTGGGGAAAGCAGAAAGTTATAGCCTCCAAAGCAATTTCTAAACCTTCAAATAAATTCGAAATATGAGGGGGATGATGTTATGGCAAAGTATTCGAAAAAAGCAAGCGAAAAAGTAGAAAAAGCTATGCATGAAAAAAAAGAAGGAACGCTGAAAACCGGAACGGGTAAAAAGGTAACTTCTACGAAACAGGCGGTAGCAATTGGGCTTTCCGAAGCACGAAAAGAAGGTGCTAAAGTGCCTAAGAAAAAGGCGTCTGATTAGTCTATTACCTTAAATTTCTAACTCTTCTATCCGCGTTAACTCAGGAATAGAAGAGTTATTTGGTGTTATTTATGCTTCTTTGCCTGTCCACTATTTTTCCTTTTTGTTTTAGCGACATTGAACTTCAATACTCCCTTTGTAAATCTTGTTTTAATATTGCTGTCATCAACGGAATCGGGTAGCGCAAAGAACTGTACATTCCCGATTTCTTCCGATTTTTCAACAGAGATTTTTAAGAGCTTTCTATCGAGACGAATCATAAGGTCCCGTTTTCTCAAACCTTTAGTCTCAAGCTTAATATAGTAATGAGAGTCTGTTTCACTAATGCTGACAGTCGGTATCCCTGGGATTTTACTGTCTGGTATAATATTGTCGTTAAAGATGGGATCGAAAATATTGTTTCTTTTGTTAAATATTAAACGTGTCATTTTTATTCCCTCCACATAATTATAATCTGTCAGCAAATTCCAACAGATTAGGAACGTTTTCTAAAAAGAGCGATGACGTAGACTGCTATGACTAAAGGGTAAAATTTAATCAATGCAAACAAGCGCTATTTGTAGATGTGAGGTGGTATTTTTGAAATCACTAGTGTACTTGCGTAATGATTGAGATTGATAGTAATAATTTAACATATGGTATTTGAATAGGTTTGTCATAATATCAATTTCTAATCATGGAAAAGATGCAAATAGTCATAATTCCTTTACCCCATTAGCTTGTTGATTAAGGCATGTTGTAAAAGCATAATCGTTTTACCATCTTTAATTTCTCCGGTAGTGATCATGTCAATCGCTTTGCCAAAAGGAAGCTCTAAAACTTCAATATGTTCATTTTCCTCTATCAAGCCCCCGCCTTCATGTACCTTCATCTCATTAGTGTATTCAGCCGTAAAGAAATAGACGATTTCGGTAACTGAACCGGGCGACATATAAGCTTCAAACACTTTTTGAACCTTATCTATTCTGAAACCAGTCTCTTCCTCAGTTTCTTTTTTGATGCAATCTTCAGCATTGTCTTTGTCGAGCAAACCAGCACAAGATTCAATAAGATAGCCGGTTTCATTTCCATTAATAAAAGTCGGCATTCGGAATTGCCGGGTTAATACAACTGTTTTATTTGACCTATTGTACAACAAGATGGTAGCTCCATTTCCCCGATCATACGCTTCACGTTCCTGAGTAGATTTTGTGCCATCATTCGCGGTGATTTCAAATGATATTTTCTTTAATGTGTACCAGCTGTCGGATAGAATTTCAGTACTTGTTATATTTATAGCATTCATGTGTGATTGTTTGTGATTGTTTATGATTATTTTTGACCAAATTAAGGTGTTGATATGACTTTTCAAAAGAGAATGCAAAAGATTCTTCAGATTATTGATGAACTTGGAGAGGTAGATAATCGCCGGTTGGCCGATGAATTAGGGGTTTCTGAGATTACTGTAAGGCGAGATCTGGCTAGAATGGCTTCTGATGGCCATATTTATCGTACTCACGGCGGAGCGATGAAGGTGGAACAATTGATAAAGCCGGTCTCATTTGTGAATAAGACCGCTGTAAATATAAAAGCTAAGGATGAAATTTGTAAACGAGCGGCCGAAGAGATCGTAGAAGGTGATATTATCTTTATCGACTGTGGTAGTACCGCATTTAGGTTGTGTCAGTTCATTAAAAATAAAAAGATAAAGGTGATTACCAATTCATTGCCAGTGGTTAATGAATTGAATGGTACTGCAGTATCTCTTAATCTGATTGGCGGTGAAATTGATCAGAAACGACAGGCTATACATGGTTCAATAGCGCAAGAACATATTGCAAGATATAGGGCATCGAAAGCATTTTTAGGCATTGATGGCATTTCAGGAGCGGGGCTTTTTGCCGGAACTGAAAGCGAGGCCTCAAATACATTGGCCATGACAAAACAAAGCAGCTATACTTACATTCTTTGTGACGCGAGTAAAGTAGGTAAGGAAACGTATTTGAAGTTTGCTGATTTGAATTTGATTAACGCAATTATTACTGATTATAGTGGACCGGAAACTGAGAAATTCGAATTAAGTGGAATAAGGGTATTGAAGAGTTCTAAATTCTTTTATTGAGGTATTAAACCTTAAATTTGCAGCTTTAAATAGATTCATGATTAAATTATTTGTGGTGGGTTACCCACTAGATATACAGGAAGCTGAACTGGTTGACATATTCAGCATCCATGGGATGATACACAGCGTAGATTTACTGAAAGATAAAGTGACCCATAGACATAAAGGCTTTGGTTTTATCGAAATGGAGGATCAGGCAGGTGCTGATAGGGCAATTGCCGCTATCAATGGTATGGTGTTGAAGGGTAGGAAGATCAGTGTTAAACCGGCCGATGAGAATAGAGCAGAGAAACCGAGAGTGTTTAAACCTAACCGTTTCCATTCTGAAGAATTACAAAGTAGTGCAAGCAGTACTGAGCCGTTTAAAAATAAGCGTCCTAGAAAATTAGTGTCAAATACATTCAGGGCTGAGAATTAATCATCAGCCCATCAGATGCTAGCTGAGCAAACACTGATGTGAAGCTAGTATCATTTTTCTTCAATCCCATTCATTCGAACAGCTTTAAGCTTATCTGCCAACCGTTTTTGTAACAGCTTTATGGTTTGCGCATAGTCTGTGTTTTTGGCTAAATTATTAAACTGTTTGGGATCTTTTAGCATATCGTAAAGTTCAATCCCCTGTGAGGCATCCTCTTTGTATTGGATATAAGCCCATTCATTTGACCTCAAAAGAAATGCATCTCCATTAAGAGAAACACTAAATGCTTCATCTCTGACCGCATATGTAGGTTTGCTTAGCGTTTTTACAAGACTTTTTCCCTGAATATGCTTGGAATGCTTTAGCCCTGCCAGCTCGGCCAATGTAGGATAAAGATCTACCAGCTCAGTAAAAGTATTGCAAACAGCAGGCTTTTTCCCTGGTGCTTTAATAATCATTGGAACACGTACCGATTCTTCATGCAGACTTACTTTCATCCAGAATTTATGTTCCCCAAGATGGAAGCCATGGTCGGAAGTGAAAACAACGATCGTATTATCTTCCAATCCTTCTTCTTTTAGTGTTTTTAACACTTTTCCTACCTGATCATCCATAAAGGATACCGATGCATAATATGCAGCAATTGCCTTTTGTTCCTGAACAGGATTCATCATGGCATTTTTACTGGTTACATAGTTTATGCCATTTGCAGGAATATCATCCCAGTCATTTTCTATAACATCCGGAACGGTTATATCCTGATAGGGATATGAATTGAAATATTTTTTTGGTGCTACAAAAGGTACATGCGGACGAACAAAACCAACAGCAAGAAAGAAGGGCTCAGCCTTATGCTTACGGATAAGGGCGCTGGCGGTTTCGGCTGTTTTTCCATCTGCATGAACCAGATCATCACCATCAGCCTTCACAATGGTCATTTTATTTCCGCCAATTCTTTCAATTTTTCCATCAGGGTTATCTTGTACCAATTCTGCTTCCCCAGGGGTTTTCCACTCTGCTGCCTTGCTGTTAAATCTCTCTGTCCATGATGCCTCATCGTCGGTTCCGTTTGTTCCTTTTTCAATATCCGATGGAATTCCCATATGATATATTTTACTTACGCGGGCTGTATAGTAACCGTTGTTTTTAAACAGTTCTGGAAGTGATGCGTTTTGATTTCCTACATTCTCTCTTCCGCTCACATAGCCATAGGTTTTTGTGGCTGTTGGATAATAACCGAACATAAGGGATGCCCGGGAAGGTCCGCAAACAGGGTATTGACAGTAACTTTTAGTATACCGCGTTCCTTCACTGGCCAATTTATCAATGTTCGGGGTTTTACATGCCTTGTTTTCATAGGAAGATAAAGCAGTAGCTGTCAGGTCATCTGATATGATGAAAAGCACATTGGGTTTTTTATTTGATTGTGCTTCGGATGTATGGGCCATCAGGGCCAGTAGGGAAAATACAATTACTTTTTTTAAACCCAATGTGCTTTTCATTTTTGCTTTTTTTAAGGGGAGAAAGATATGTAAAATTAGAAATCTTCTCTACTTAATTACATCTTTCCACCAGTTTTTATAGCAAAGTGTCTTTTGCAAACATGTCCAGATTGTATCTCCTGGTACTTTTTATGAAGATGGCTATTCGAGATTTGGGATGCGGTCGCTTATTTTTCTCTTTTTAAAAAACCTATAGCCTTATTTCTGGTTTATTAGTGTATTTAGCTCATCTTTTGATAGCTGGTTTTCTTTGTCGAGTGCTTTTGCGATAACACTCAAAAAAATACTTGGAATTTATTTTTTTTTGGAGCAGATGCTTGTCAGTTTTCAAGTGTAATAGTATTAAATGAATAAGCTTTGGAAAATTTAGAAGAACTGAAAGCCACTTTTAATAAATACCTTAACAATCAGTTGGGGAAAGAGGAAGCACGGCAGTTTCTTGAGCGTATGCAATCCGGCAGCGAAAGAGAAACCTTTTTAAGTTTGATTGATGAAAGTTTAGATGGTCCTTTTGCTGATCAGCTGCTAAACAGACCGGAGCTTTTGGCCTTGTTAAATCAGTCTTTTGCAAAAGTGATCAATACCACCATTGAGGTTGAGCCGGCTGAGAAACCGGTTAGGTTATGGCCGCGAATTGTTGCAGGTGCAGTCGCTGTTATTGCCTTAATTGCTTTTGGTATTTACTTCTTTGATTACAGTAAACATATAATTCTGACGGATCCCCTGGTGACGCAGGATTTAGCTCCCGGGAAAATGGGTGCCACGCTAACACTGGCAAACGGGAAAAAGATTAAGTTAGCTGAAGCGCTAAAAGGTGAGATTGCTCAGGAAGCGGGCATCAGTGTAATTAAATTGGAAGATGGAGAATTGGTTTATCAGATTGGCAATGGCAACGGAGACCCGAACAAAATTAATACGCTAACTACCGCCAGGGGCGAAACTTATATTTTAACCTTGCCAGATAAATCAAAGGTGTGGATGAATGCGGCTTCAAGTTTAACTTATTCTGCCAGCTCAGAAGAACGTAGCATAAAACTTGAAGGAGAAGCTTATTTTCAGGTGGCGGAAGATAAAGCCCATCCTTTTATAGTGGAATCCATGGGGCAGAAGATTAAGGTATTGGGGACTCATTTCAATGTTAACGCTTATATGGATGAGGAAAAGGTAACGACTACACTTTTGAAAGGGAGTGTAAGGGTGTCGGCAAAGGCCGGATCTAAAATCTTAAAACCCGGTAATCAGTCGCGGGTTAATGAAAATTCAATCTCGATTACTCCGGTTGATACGGAATGTGCTGTAGCATGGAAGAACAACAAGTTTCTTTTTGAGAATGATGATATACAGTATATCATGCGCATGATTGCGCGATGGTATGACGTGAATGTTGTTTATAAAGGGGAAATACCTACAGAGAAATTCGGCGGGGGTGTATCACGTTTGGATAATGTTTCTCAGGTACTGAAGATTCTGGAGTCTACAGGAGGCGCGCATTTTAAAATTGAGGGACGGACAATTTTTGTATCAAAATAATAATCGCCAAAGGCAGCAAGAGATTTATTCGCAGAGGCAAATGTCAACAAAGAATTAATCGGCTAACGCTCAAATCCTCAACCTTTTTTCCTTTTGTTGGTTAAATACTTCCTTACAGGAGTATCATAAAATCTCATTACCAGATAAGCTAAGCCTACCAATAGTATTGTTCCAATGGTGATAATGAAGAATAATTGACTAGTTCCCGGTTTGTTAATTGTGTAATAATTTAAAAACATCCACATTACGGAATAATGAACCATATATAGGGGATAGGATATATTTCCTGAGAATTGGCAAAGCTTTTTAAAACCTTGTGTTAATTTACTTCCCGCTCCCAATGCAACGATTAAAGGGAAATAGAATAATACAACAAAGGGCTCGGTAAACCAATTCCATGCTGAATAAGGCATCAGGAAGGATAGTAGCAATAAAATAGACAGACCGATAAAGCCCAATTTATTTTTAATGATCCAGTTGGAACGATAAATCAGCATACCCGCTAAAAAGGAATAGGAAATACGGGCACAGCCGTCCCAAAAGTTGTCTTTACTCCATCCGCCCAGTAACGATCCGCCAGCTTTATGGCTGACATAACAGAGTCCTACGGCAGCAATAATGGTTAATAAAAATAAATAGCGGCGACTGAGTTTGTAGAGGATAGAAGCGTAAATAATATTGGCAACATATTCCCAGAACAGTGACCAGGCAGGGGCATTAAGACCAAAGAGGTTAAATGCGCGTTCGCCGATAACAGGATAAGGAATGAGTAAAATTGAACTAAGAAATATTAAAAGAAGTTTGCCGATCCCATATAGTTCAGATTGATTGCCAAAGGGGTCGAACACAAAGGCCAGCAAACCTAAAACTGAGCCCAAAATAACTAAAGGATGCAGTCTGATTAGTCTTGATTTTAAAAACTCTATCATGCCCATTTTTACCATGCGGTCGTCATAAGCATAAGCAATTACAAAGCCCGATAAACAGAAGAAGAAGTCGACCGCCAGGAAACCATGTGCAATGAAATTTTCGCTAAATGGATAAACCATTTCCATAAAATGAAAAAGTACAATTGCCAAGGCTGCTATTCCTCGTAATCCATCGAGAATTTCAAAATGCTGTTTCGTTTTTAAAAGGTCTGCGCTTGGTGCTGTTGTAATCATTACCTATGGAATGTTATAATTTAGTTATTGATGGTTCGTTTTGTTTGCAAGAAGGATCAAGATTACCAAATATTAAGGGCTCTATCAAATTTTTAGTACCCTAAAATATGGATAGAAAAATCACAAAAGCAAGTTTCGGGTTTTTTGGCTTGAAAAGAATTCGATATTTGTATGGTAAAATAAAGGATCATGAATACGCAGGACACACTCAATTATAACCGCATTGCATTGGCAATCGACTATATCAAAGAGAATTTTAAGGAGCAACCTAACCTGGACGTAATTGCCGAGAAAGTGCATTTGAGCCCTTTTCATTTTCAGCGGCTCTTTACAGAATGGGCAGGTATCAGTCCGAAAAAGTTTTTGCAATACATCAGCGTAGCACATGCTAAAAAGATGCTAAAGGAAAAGCAATTGACCCTTTTTGATGCTGCATTCGAAACCGGACTTTCAGGAACGGGCAGGTTACATGATCTATTCGTGAATATCGAAGGTATGACTCCTGCAGAGTATAAAAATGAAGGCAAAAATCTTGTCATCCAATATAGTTTTGCTGAAAGTCCATTTGGAAAGCTTATTGTAGCCTCTACGGCTAAAGGTGTATGTTATATGGCCTTTAATGATGATGAAGATAAGGCTGTTGAGCTTTTACAAGCGAAATTCCCTAATGCTTCCTTTAATTGTAAATCTGATGTTATTCAGCAGAATGCTTTGTTTATTTTTCAGGATGACTGGAGTAAATTACCTGAAATAAAGTTGCACTTAAAAGGTACTGATTTTCAGTTGAAGGTTTGGGAGGCATTGATGAAAATTCCGATGGGCCAGCTTTCTACCTATGGTGAAATTGCCAGACAAATTGAAAAACCTAACGCATCAAGAGCAGTAGGCACAGCGATTGGCAGTAATCCGATCGCGTTTTTAATTCCCTGTCACCGTGTAATTCAGTCGACCGGTGTGTTTGGCGGTTATATGTGGGGAAATACCCGTAAAACAGCTATAATTGGCTGGGAAGGGGCAAAGTCATCTGCTGTACTTTGATAAATTGATTAGATTTGAATAAAAGAATAGAAAATTAGACCGATGGAGATTGTAAAAAGCACTAATCAGGATGTAGATGCCATATTTAAGCTTTATGATGCGGCTACGGCTCATCAGAAAACTGTTGGATCATTGCAATGGCAAGGATTTGAAAGAAGCATGGTGGAGCAGACCATTAAAAATGGTTTGCAGTGGCAGATTGTGATTGATGGAGAAGTAGCCTGCGTTTTTACATTGGCTTTAAACGATCCTTTAATCTGGGAAGAAAAGGATGAAGATCCTGCAGTGTATATCCATCGTATAGCCACTAATCCTAAATACAGGGGTAAGCATTTTGTAAAGCACATCGTAGACTGGGTTAAACAATATGCCGCAGAAAACAACAAAGCTTATGTCAGATTGGATACAGGAAGTGGAAATGACAAACTGAACAATTATTACATGAGTTGTGGCTTCACTTATCTTGGCGTAACAAAATTAAAGAACACCGAAGGTTTGCCTTTGCATTATAAAGAAGGGTCATTCAGTTTGTTTGAAATTAAGCTTTAATCAGCTATTATTCGTCTTCTTCAAGGTAAATCTCATGCACTAAGAACTTCACTTGTTTTAAAGGTTCTAAAAGCTCAGTGATGTCTTCGGAATCGATATGATAAATGGTTTCTCCGGCATCTGGGATTTCTGAGTTGGGAATCAATTCAAAGAATTTCACAGGAAGATCGGTGTCTAATTCAACCAGTTTGATATAGATAACGCCATTCTCTTTCCAATCCTTTAATATTTGCTCATTGAATTGAACATAAGGATTTCTGTTTTCATTTTCCATGGTGTAAAGCTAAGAGAATTATTGCTGGAACAGTTCTGTGATCTTTTTGTATGATAAATCTGTGTAATTGTCGATATATAAATTACAAGGGGGAAGTTCCTCTTTAGTATGAGAACTCAATACACCTACCACACGCATTCCGGCATTTAAACCTGCGGTAACACCAGAGAAAGAATCTTCAAATACCAGGCATTGTTCAGGCTTCATACCTAAATTAATGGCTGAGGTAAGGTAGACTTCAGGATCAGGCTTGTGTTTTTTTACATCTTCACTAGCCATTATAGAACCCATTTTTTCGCGGATATCAACTTTACTTAAAATCAATTCAAGGTTGGCGTATGGAGCTGAGGTGGCTACCCCAAGGTTAACATTATTGCTTTTTAAATCCGACATAAACTCAATAATGCCAGCTATGGGCTCAATATGAGGCTCATATATTTTACGGAACAATCCTTCTTTTTCTTCTTCCATTTCCAGAAGCTCGGTTCCGGCAATAGGACGTTTTAAAAAATGACTTAGAATATAGCTATTGCTTTTGCCATACATATGCTGCGCAAATTCTTCGTCTGTAGGATTAAGACTTCTTGTTGAGAAAAATTCACGAAAGGCAAGGGAATGGTAAGGGTTGGTATGGCAAATTACGCCATCCATATCGAATATAACAGCTATTTCAGTATTCATGCCGCAAATTTAAAGAAGATTCTTCGTACTGCAGCACATAATTGCGGTAAAAGCTTCTGGAATTCGGTCATAAAAAAGCCAGGCTTTTAATGGCCTGGCTTACCCACACAATTTAGATCTAACCAAACATCTAAAATCTTTTGGTACTCAATTTAATGAATTGCTGTACTTGCTGCGTGGTTTTCTGTAAGAAAACCAATTTTCCTGAACGTATCAGGTAGCTTATAATTAACGCGATCAACATATGCCCTTTATTTAACCAGGTTTGCAAAACGCTGATAGAAAGCGGTAGGACTATTTTCATTTTTCGGTTCATATTTACCGGCAATAATTGGAATATAGATGACCCTTCTGCGGCTTTCTTCTCCAATTACTGATGATTGCGCAACACGATGCCACAAACGGCCATCATGTATGGTCAGATCACCGGCATCCGGTATAATTGCGGTTTCACTTGCGTCGGCTTTGTTGTCTAAAAAATATTTTTTACGGAAAAGCATTTGATATAAACTCTGTTTGTGCGTTCCGGGTAAAACCCTTAGTCCGCCATTTTCAGGCTTTAGGGTATTTAGGTGAATACCTACATTCAGCATTGGGTTTAATTTTTGGCCATGAAAGATGTCTCTTAGACCATCTGTATGCCAGCCCATTTGTGTAAACTTACTTTCATGCCCGTTTACATAATGGTTTAGTACCATTCCGTCTTTTTCTTCAGTACCTAATCTGGCGCCCTGTCCAATGAGTTCCAATAGTGTTTCAAACCGAGGGTCGTGCGTAAGCTCTGCAAATAGGGGGTGGTGCTGATTTAAAAAGGCAAAGCGTTGTACAATAGCAGAGCCATCAAGATCTTTTCCATATTTAATCGGGATCCCATTTACTTTTACCTTTTCATTTTCTATCCATTGCTGCTGCACCTGTACCGATGCCTTTATAATGTCATTTACCGTTTCTGGTTTAATGAAACTTTTAAAGTGGATAAAACCGTTTTGGTTGAAAAAGTCTTTTTGTTCGGCAGTGATTTTGTTGCCCAGGGTGAATTTTATATAGGAGTTGCCCATGATCTGGATTTTAAAGATTAGAAAATGTTAAATAAGCTCATCTGCGGAGGTAGGCAGATGTTGAAGGAGGTTAATCAGTAAATGAGAATCTGATTAGCAACAACAGCAACAACCTGTGCCTTTTAGGAGACACATTCGCATGGTAAATGCGGTAAGGCTATGGTTACTTTTAGTCATTTAAACAAAGTCTATCTTTTTAGTAGACTTTACAAAAGTATGAAAATATTTCTATTATCAAATTTATTTGTAAATAAATTGAATTATTTCTTGAACAGCCAGATAACGATTGAGTTATCGATTATATAATCCGGCGGTAATCCGTTCAATGAGAGATTTATTTAGGTACTGTGCACCAAATGCAGATAGCCTATTTAGAAAGCCTGGTATGATCTCCGCTTTTTTGTTAAACATTCCTTTTATTCCAATGCTGGCTACGTTTTCGGGCGACATGTTAAATTTCTTGGCCAAATCTGCCAGTGCATCTAATCCTGCGCGATTGGCAAAGCCCGTATCCGTGGGGCCGGGGCAAAGGCAGCTTACTGAAACTGCTGTATTTTTCAGCTCGTAACGTAAAGCTCTGCTGTAGGAAAGTATAAATGATTTACTTGCTGCGTATAATGCGAGAGTTGGTACTGCCTGGTAGGCTGCGGTGCTTGACAGGTTTAATATATAACTCTGCTTTTGCTGTTTTAATAGTGGAAGTAAATGATGTGTTAAGCTAAGCACGGTATTGATATTTAATGCCAGCATATTCATTTGTGCATTAAGATCAAGTTGCTCAAAATCACCCCACAGACCATAACCTGCGTTATTAATTAATACTGATAATTTGTCTGTATGCTGACGAGCCCATTCGGCAACTTCTAAAGGCGCAGTCTCTGTCGACAGGTCGGCCTGAAGATAAAATACTTTATTGTTGTATTTATCTTGAATTTGAGCGGCAAGCTGTTGCAGTTCATCTTCTGACCTTGCAACCAGGAGTAAATGATAGCCAGCTCCAGCAAGCTGCGATGCCATAGATTTTCCAATGCCTTTGCTGGCACCGGTTATTAATGCAAATTCATTTATCATAAAACACGGTATTTTGCGCATAAAGTAAGTTATATTTTATGAATTGAATTGCCTGCTGAATACTTTTTTAATTGTTGCCGCTGAATTCGTTACATGAGTTCAATGATCTATAAGGATGTGTATGTATTAAACTTTCAGTAATTATTGAAAGTTTAATAATGTTTATTATATTTGTTCATGGAATTGGCAGAAGCAAAACAAAAATTTATTGAGGCATGGGGTAAGTTAGGCTCCGAATGGGGGATTAACCGTACCATGGCACAGGTTCATGCTTTATTGTTGATATCGCCAGAGGCGCTGACAACAGAAGAAATTATGAAAGATTTGAGCATCTCAAGAGGGAATGCGAACATGACTTTAAGGGATTTGATTGGCTGGGGATTGGTAGAAAAGCAACATAAAGCCGGTGAGCGGAAGGAGTATTTTTACGCAGATAAGGATACCTGGAATATAGCCCGGCAAGTAGCCAAAGAACGAAGGAAAAGAGAGCTGGATCCTGTCCTGAAAATTTTAGATGAGTTATCCAATGTTAAAGGGGATGTGAAAGATCCTGAGTTTGCTACTTTCAATAAATCTGTAACAGACATCAATAAATTGGCTAAAAATGTGGATAAAACATTAGATACCATGCTGAAAGCAGAAGAAAGCTGGTTTTGGGGATCAATCTTTAAAATGTTCAAGTAGCCTGTCTTTTTGAATGAATTAATATTAACTCTGATTATATGAAAACGCTTAAAAATCACCTGATCTTGTTTGATGAAGAATGTCCGATGTGCCGAATGTATACCAATGCTTTTGTAAGCACGGGACTTTTAGACCAGGACGGTAGGGCTGCCTATCAGGAATTGCCTGCTCAGGCTTGTCCAATGGTCGATAGGCAAAGGGCCGCCAATGAAATCGCATTAGTCAATCAGGAAACAGGAGAGGTTACTTATGGCATTGAAAGCCTTTTTAAAATCTTTGCGCTGATGATGCCTTTTTTAGGTCCGCTTTTTAGGTTTAAGCCTTTCATTTGGTTAATGAGCAAAGTATATGCTTTTATAGCTTACAACAGACGTGTAATTGTGCCCCCTGCAAAAGGCGAAGGCTTCCAGTTCCAACCAACATTTAAATTGCATTATCGTATTGCTTACCTGGTTTTTACCTGGTTTGTTACTTCTTATATCCTTTCTTCTTATACAGGATTGATGGGAGATCTGCTTCCTGTTGGCCATGCTTACCGTGAGTACTTTATTTGTGGTGGACAGATTTTATTCCAGGGGCTAGTGATCATTTTGGTTAATAAAGAGAAAACCTGGGCCTACCTGGGAAATATGATGACAATCTCTTTTGCAGGTGCTTTGCTGCTGTTGCCGGCCATGTTATTATCCGTATGGTTTGCCATTAGTCCTGTTTTTTATGTTGTCTGGTTTATGGCAGTTGCGGGTTTAATGTTATTAGAGCACATCCGTAGATGTAGTCTTTTAAAAATAGGATGGGTGTTGACGATTACCTGGGTGTCGTATCGTGTTGCCATTCTTTTAGTTATCCTTTTAAACGCATAGATATGAGATACAATAAGATAGTTCTGGCAGGAGGTAATGGTTACCTTGGACAAGTACTTGCAGATTATTACCGTAATCTGGCAACAGAAATTGTTATTCTAAGTCGTAAACCAGCATTGCCAAAAGGGAATGTTAAAACGATAGTTTGGAATGGAATCGATGAAGGAGAATGGAAGGATGCTTTAGAAGGATCTGATCTTTTGATTAATCTCTGTGGCAAGAATGTAAATTGCAGGTATACAGAAAAGAACAGGCAGGAGATTATATCTTCAAGGATAAATCCGACTTTGCTTTTGGGAAATGTAATAGCCAAGCTGGAAAGTCCACCGGAACTTTGGATAAACATAACTTCTGCAACTATTTATCGTCATGCAGAAGATCATCCTCAGGATGAAGAAACTGGTGAAATTGGCTATGGGTTTTCTATAAATGTTTGCCGCCAGTGGGAGCAAGCTTTCTTTGAAACAAATACCCCTCGCACAAGGAAAATAGCCTTACGTATGGGCATTGTGTTTGGAAGAAGTGACGGTGCTTTTCCGCGTTTACTTAACCTTGTGAAATTTGGTCTCGGTGGAAGGCAAGGGGATGGACAGCAATATGTATCCTGGATACATGAACAAGATGCAGCAAAATGTACGGAGTGGTTATTGGAGCACAAGGAACTTAGTGGTGTCATCAATTGTACAGCACCTGAAGCAGTCAAAAATACAAAGCTGATGAAATTAATTCGTACTTCGTATGGTGTTCCATTTGGGCTTCCATCTCCTGCATGGTTGCTTGAACTAGGGGCTGTATTTATTGGGACAGAAACTGAGCTTATTTTAAAAAGCCGATGGGTTGAACCAAGGCATCTTACTGATTCTGGTTATTCTTTTATTTTTCCAAAAGTCGAACATGCAGTAAAGGATATTATAAGTTTAAGAATCTGATACGGAAATGGATGGGAACTTTATTTTTTTTACATTGTTAATAATCATAAAAATTACGACATGGAAACTAAAAATAAAACGACCATTACAGTTGAAGCAGTAGTGAACGCCCCGGTTGATAAAGTTTGGGAATTCTGGACTAAACCTGAACATATTATCAAATGGAATAATGCCTCAGAAGATTGGCACACGCCTAAAGCAGAAAATGATTTACGAGTTGGAGGAGCATTTTCATCTCGTATGGAAGCTAAAGATGGCAGCTTTGGGTTTGACTTTGGAGGCGTTTATGATGAAGTGAAAACCAATGAACTGATTGCTTATACACTTGGTGATGATCGAAGGGTGAAAATATCTTTTGCAGCTGATGGGCAAACCACAAAGGTGACGGAGGTTTTTGAAGCCGAAGCTATTAATCCTGTTGAAATGCAACAGACCGGTTGGCAGGCCATTCTGGATAATTTTAAAAAATATGCGGAAAGCAATGCCTGATTTATAATCAGGCATTTTAAATAAGCTGGTTAAATTCCAGCTTATCGTATAATTTTAATACTTCTATCTTTATTTGTATTAAATCTAAATAACTATATATTTGCGCAAAATATATAGTTTATGACCCTTAAAGATTTACGATTTTTTATTCTTGCTTTAATGATGTTCCTACCATGGAGCCTTTTTGCCCAAAGCGGTAAAGGAACCATAAGCGGAACTGTAACCGACTCTCTCAAACAAAATATTGCTTTTACAAATATTCAGATCAGAAAGTTGAACATTAAAACAACTTCTGATAAAAATGGTAAATTTCTATTAAAAGGGGTTCCGGCAGGCAATCACCTGATGCTTATTTCTATAACTGGTTACGAAAAGCAACAAAAAGAAGTATCGGTTGTAGCAAATGATACCTCTTATATTGAGGTCGTGTTAAAAGATCAAAGTGCATTATCTGAGGTGATTGTTTCTGCCAGTAGGAGAGCTGAATCTTTAGCGCAAACACCATCTTCGGTAACTATTCTTACCGCAAAAGAGATCAATACTCAATCTATTATAAGTCCCAATCTGGCAAATATATTGTCCTACAGTGTACCTGGCCTGGGTTCATCAACAAACCAAACCGGTAATTCCGGACAAACTTTAAGAGGGCGAAATGTCCTTGTCCTTATTGATGGTATTCCTCAATCTACACCACTTAGAGCAGGAGGAAGAGACATCCGAAGTATCGATCCATCTGTGATTGAACGTGTAGAAGTAATCAAAGGTGCTACAGCTATCTATGGAAATGGAGCCGAAGGAGGTTTGATCAATTACATTACTAAAAAAGGGAATGCAGGAAAGCAATTTGGAGGATATTCGCAAATTGGATTAACTGGTAATTTAGAAGGGGATAGTACAATAGGCTACCGCGCTGTACAGCAATTTTATGGAAGAGCTAAAAAATTCGATTATGTAATTAGTGGAGCTTATGAGAAAACGGGTGTATACAGGGATGCAGAAGGTTTAGTAATCTCACCTGAGTATGGACTTGGCGAAACCCAGGCATATAACGGATTTGCAAAGCTAGGTTATGATATCTCTGCTAAACAACGATTGGAATTGATGTATAATTACTATAGCTCACGTCAGGATTCACGTTATGTGACTAAAATTGGTGTGTATGGTCAGACTCCGGCAATTGGTGTTTATGGAAACAGGGTTGGTGTTGATGAAGGTACCCGTTACAACCACAATTCAAATCTTCAATATACCAATCAGGAGATCTTCGGGAAAACAGATTTAACGGCTAATGTTTATTATCAGGATTTTTATACCATTTATTCAAACTCAGCTTCATTCTTTGGAAGCGGACAATCAGCCATTACTTCTACTAAAAAGGGAGCCAGGTTAAATTTAAATACCCCATTCAAATTAACATCTCAAGTGCCAATGCAGGTAAACTATGGATTGGACTTCATGAATGATAAAACCGCTCAGAACCTGGTTGATGGAAGAGAGTGGGTGCCAAAAATGAACATGATTAATTTTGCACCTTATTTGCAGGCTACAGCAAACTTATTTACTGACCTGACCATTAAAGCAGGGTTAAGATCAGAAAATATCAATATTGATGTAAAGGACTTTAAGACATTAGCTACAGGCGCAAATGGTGCGGGTAGTATCGATGTAAAGGGAGGTAAATTAAATTATAATGCGTTTGTGTTCAATGCAGGAGCCAGGTATTCTAAATTCAAGGAATTCAACCCATTCATCAGTTATGCACAGTCTTTCTCTGTATTTGAACTGGGAAGAGTATTAAGAGCGGCTAAAAGTAACACTTTGTCGCAATTGGAAACCAAACCTATTATTGTAGACAATTACGAAGCTGGTTTTAGTAGTTCATTGGGTAATTTGAATTTAAGTTTCGCATATTATTACAGTACATCAAAATTAGGAGCTAATCTGTTGGAAGTTAATGGGGTTTATATTTCGCAAAGAATTCCTGAGCGCGTAGAAGGATTTGAAGTTCAGGCCGACTATCAATTACTTCCGTCCTTAGCTATAGGGGGTAATTATGCTGAAGTAGGGGGTAAAGGTGACGTGGATAATGATGGGGAATTTGATGGAGATTTAGATGTTTATTTAAATACCACCCGTATTCCTCCTTCAAAAACCACTATTTATGCAAAGTACTCAGGTATTAAGAATTTACTGATAGATTTGAACTGGATGAAGATTGGCAGCAGAGAACGTTTTGTTCCGAAAAAGGGTAAATATTTAATTGGTGAAGGTCCGGTAAAAGCATACGATTTGTTTAATTTGGCGGCTTCCTACCAGATCATAAAGCCATTAAAGGTAAACCTTGGTATTGAAAATGTGCTTAATAGAACCTATTATCCAAGTATTTCACAGTTTTATGGAAGTGATATTAACTATGTTAGAGGAAACGGCCGCAGGTTCAATCTTGCACTTGGTTATTCCTTTTAATTAAAATGATTAAAACATTTAAAAAAATAACGAGACAAATACATTTATGGCTGGGCTTAGGCACCGGCCTAGTTGTATTTGTCGTTGGTATTACAGGCTGTTTGTACGTTTTTGAAGAGGAGATCAGGGATTTTACCCAAAAGGATCGTTTGTATGTTCAAGCGCAAGAAAGGCCATTTATAGGTCTTGAAAGTATCCTCAGAAATTTTGAACAAATCACCTCTGGAGAAAAAATATCGGGGATCAGAATTACAGAAAGAAAGCCAAATGCCACTGTACAGCTTTCTGCTAAAAAGGGTGTAGTATATTACTTTAATCCATATGATGGAAATCTGGTGTATAAGGGGGGGACTGATTGGTTGGATACGGTAAAAGAAATCCATATGACCTTGCTGTTGGGTGAAACCGGTAAATTTATTCAGCGCTGGTCGATAGTTATTTTTGTAATCATGCTAATCACGGGACTAGTGTTATGGTTTCCACGTCAGATGCGCATGCTCAGACAAGCCCTCACCATTAAATGGAGTGGATCCTTTAAAAGGGTCAACTACGATTTGCATAATGTACTGGGTTTTTATTCCTCAGGAATTTTAATCGTTATCGCATTAACCGGATTGTTTTTTGCATTTAAAGAGGTTAAAACAGCTGCTGCGTTTTTTACCGGAACGAAACTTAGTGATGGGGAAAAACAGGTGTCGGTTAAACCTGCAGTAATTGATTCACTCCCGGTAAGATATGGCAATATGTACCGCAATATGTCGGTTAAGTATCCCGGTGCAGAATCAACAAGCATATCCATCAGGAAGAGCGGCGAGTTGCGTTTAAGGATGATCTATCCCTATGAATGGGCACGCAATCAGAATACTTTTTAT
The DNA here is from genome assembly GCF_900176505.1 of Pedobacter nyackensis. GTDB lineage: Bacteria > Bacteroidota > Bacteroidia > Sphingobacteriales > Sphingobacteriaceae > Pedobacter > Pedobacter nyackensis. Next base: position 98,466 of record NZ_FWYB01000018.1, read on the forward strand.
TTCGATGCAGCAACAGGTATGTTATTGCGGGCTAAATTTTATAAAGCCTATAATAAAGCCGATTTAGTTGAGGCCACAAATTATGATTTACATACTGGTAGGTTGTTTGGCCTTTTCGGAAAAATTATAGCCTGTATAGCTAGCTTGATCGCTGCAAGTCTCCCGGTAACAGGTTTTATAATATGGCTTAAAAAGAAAAAAAAGAAGAAAGGGAAAAATAACCGTTCTTCCCGGAGTCTGGCATCTGTAGCGAAGAGCTACAGCGCCTAAGGCCTCCTCAAAGAAGGTAATTTTTCTGCTCAAATAGCAACAGAAAATGAATTGGACCCGCTAATCATTAATCCGGAGAACCTAAAGGATATTAAGGTATTGGAAACAATAAAAGAAGGGAAAACAGTTTTTAAAAGAAGCCTCTGAATTTCTATTCAGGGGCTTTTTGATTTTATAGTGTAGACGTTATTATAGCGGATTTTTAATAACTTTAGGATATATTGGAGTAACCAATTGTTTAAATCACTAAAATAACTCATTAGATGAACCGCTTTAATTCTTCGTTCCGTTTCCTGACTAAAATTTGTTTACTAGCCTGTTTTATTTCTTTGCCTGTTGCGCTTTCTGCTCAGGTTTATAATCCTAAAACATTTGAAAAGAACATTAAAGCATTTGACAAAAGAGATTTAATTGAAAATGTGCAACCAGGAGCCAATTTATTTGTAGGCAGTTCTTCTATCACCAACTGGAAGGATATTGCGACTTATTTCCCGGATGCTTATGTGATTAACAGAGGTTTTGGAGGTTCGAAATTTGTAGACCTGCTATACTATGCAGATCGGGTGATTATGCCTTATAAGCCTGCCAAGATTTTTGTTTATGAAGGTGATAACGATATAGCCTCCGGTGTAGATACTGAAACATTGATCAAACAGGCTAAGGAACTAAGAAAAAAGATCGCAATAGCTTTTCCTGAAGTGCCTGTAGTTTTTATCTCAGTAAAACCAAGCGTATCCCGCTGGAACCTGAAAGATAAGTATGTGGAGTTTAATAAAGCGCTTAAAAAGTACACTAAGAAAGAAAAGTTAACTGATTTTGCAGATGTTTGGACTCCAATGATTGATGAAAATGGTGAAGTGTTTAAAGATGTCTTTTTAAAGGATAACCTGCATATGAAGCCTAATGGTTATCAGATATGGCAAAAATCATTACAGCCATTTGTGTTAAAAAACAAGAAAGTTTAATTTATACGAATAGGGTGTATCATGATGTACACATAAAAAAAGCTGTGTAATTATACGCAGCCTTTTTTTTAATCCGGATTATTCATTTCCTGAACCTGTCTCTTTCTGAATACCCAATATTTTTGCAATACATAGTTGAAACCCAGGGAAACAATAATGTCGACCATAATCCTTGTAATCTTGTAATCAAGCTTTAACCAGGTAGTAAAAAGGTAAGTACCTGATGACTTTAAAGCGATGCTGCCTGCTACTACAAAAGCAAACTTCAGCAACTGAGTACCAACAGCCAATTCGCTGGCTTTATTCCCATTAAATGTCCAGTATCTGTTTAAGGAGAAATTAAGTATAGCACCAATAATACCGCCGATTGCGATCGAAATGGTGTAATGAATGTGCAGCAGTTCGGTGCACAAAATCATGACAACGTAATCAAGCATCCCTCCAGTAAACGCCGAAACCTGAGCTTTAGCAAATACAAAAACAGATTTCTTTTTACTCATTAAGCAGCGCTATTTTTAACCTTACGTTCCATATCATCCCTGATATCCCCAAGTTTTAAAAGTTTTCGGGTGTCGATGATGTTGATGATGAAAAGGGTAATACATATGCCTGTAGCAAAATATTCTATCAGACCACCAAAGGCAACTTCTAAAACGAATATCAAGGCCAGTATAATTCTTATTTCGGTAGGACCAACCAGTCCTGAATCTATGCTGTAAATGTCAGTTATTTTGTATCTGAGTTGCGAAATGATCATGGCCCAGCCATAAAGCACTACAAACGCAAAGGCAATTAATTCATAAGCTTTTTGTGCGTATACCAGATAACCCAGGCCTATAAGTACAGTGCTCACCCAGTCCATGATGATATCCAGTGAAAAACCATACCATTTACGGGGGGTATTGCGGTAATAGGCTATACGACCATCCAATGAATCTCCAAACCAGTTAACTGCCAAACCGAAAACACCAAGTAAAAGATAATTTCTATCATTTTGGTAATTAGCCAGTATAAATCCTGCAAGAACCATCATCGAACCAAAGGTTCCGATATAGGTTAACATATCTGAAGTAATAGACTTAGGGATTCTTGTAACCAAAAAAGACAGCGTTTGCTGCTCTATCTTATGTAAAATATTAGTTCTCTTTCTGTCCTGAAATATTCTTTTTAAATCATCAGTACCGGCTGCTGCTGTCAAGGTTGCTTCTCTTAATTTGTTTTGTTCCATTAAGGCTTCGTAGATATAATTAATCCTACTATGCAAAAGTATAGAATTAAAACAATTCAATTCCGATTTTGTTGGAAAACAACCGTTCTGTGATAAAATTAGCTTAGGATTTTTTAAGTTTTATTACTGTAATTTCCGGCCAGATGCCTATTCGGCCCGAAAAACCAAGGAATCCGAAGCCTCTGTTAATGTTCAGGTACCTGCCATTTTCACTTGCTATACCTGCCCAATGTGCATATCTGTATTTAACCGGACTCCATTTAATACCAAAAGCTTCGATACCAAACTGCATACCATGGGTATGACCGGAAAGTGTGAGGTTTATTTTTGAAGGATGTTTTTTTACCTCAGCATCCCAATGGGTCGGGTCGTGAGAAAGCAGGATTTTAAAGTCATTTGGATTTACATCAGTCAAGGCTTTTTTAAGGTCGCCACGTTCTCCAAAGCCAATGCCCCAGTTTTCTACACCGGCAAGGACTATTTTTTCACCATCTTTATGCAGTTCTACGTGTTCATCTAACATGAGCTTGAAACCCAAATCAGCATGGTGCAATTTTAATTGCTCCAGATTAGCCCTCTTATGGCTTTCAGTATCCCATTTAATATAGTCGCCATAATCATGGTTTCCCAGGATAGAAAATTGCCCATATGGCGCTTTGATCTGCGAAAAATAACTAATCCAGGGTACTATTTCTTCAGCTTTATTGTTGACTAAATCACCCGTAAAAACAAAAATGTCAGATTTTTGTGCCTTGATCAGGTCTATGCCTCTTTGAACACCTTTAGGGCTTTGAAAACTTCCTGCATGTACGTCGGATATCTGGGTGATCGTAAAGTCTTCAAAACTATCCGGAAGATTATCGAAATATAAAGTGTGTTTTATTACCCGATAAGCATATTTTCCTTTGATAATACCATAAATAAAGATCAAGACTGTAAGTACAAAAAGGGACATGGCAAATTCAACCCAGTATACATTACGTGGTTTACCGGAAAATAAGCTATAGGTATCAGAAGGCAATAACATCACTACAAAAACGATTTCCGCCACAAAGAGAACAAGGAAAGCATGCGTTGCGATTTTAAAAAAGATATCCATGCCATTGTCGCGCATTCTCTGAATTGCATAAATAAGTGAGCCTGTTATGATGGCTATGAAAGTCCAGAATATCGGAGCTATAATTGGGCTGCTACTGAGCGTATGTATGCCCGACAGTACATAGGCGTTTAATAAAAAGAATAGGATGGTAACGACCACAAAGGGCAATAGGTTTATTTTTCGCTTCATTTATCTTGAAATTACAGCTTTGATGGTAAAGTGTTTGCCGTGTTACAGTATATGACAATACTATGAAGTTATTACCATTGCTGATATAGTTGATGAAATTGTAAATATTCAATAATTATCAATGTCTTTATTTGTCTAGTTTTAGGTTTAAATAAATGGATGGATATCTTATTCAATCATGTTTATAGGCGTGTTTAATTAAATGTTTTACTCGAAAATAATGAAGAAGTTTTTATTGTTAGTGATGGTAGGGCTAATGGGAATCACAGTACCTGTTATGTCCAATTCAAGCAAACTGACTGCGTTTAGTTCTGAAATAACTTTCGGTACGAGGGCAGCCAATATTGCTAAGATAACCAACGACAGTCTGATACTGATCGGCGGAAGTACTTATCGCTTTACGGTTGATACGCCTGAAGATAAAGGGTTGGTTGCAACAAATATTACTGTCAAAGATCTTCATGCTCAAATTAGAGCAAAGGATGGCTCAAACCAAAAATACACCGTTTTAAATAGCAATGGCATTGCGAAAACTGAAGGTGAGTTGGTAAGTGGCGATCGCTTAGTGGTATTGGCTGAAGATGGGAAAACCAGCAAAACTTATCAGATCAAAGTAAAGACTATGGCACTTAGTGGCCAGCTAGTCCTCCAAAAACAAACATTAACGGCTAATACCACAACCAATTTGACGCTTTATTTTACTGCTGGACAAAGAAGTCCTGATGCAACAGTTAAAATTTTTATACCCAAAGGAATCGTAATTACGCCCACAAATACCACAGTGAATGTTATAGGCCGTGGAGATGTAATGCTAAAAGATCTCGCAAGCCAGTCTATAGGTCGCGTAGGTACTAAATATTCATATAGTAAAGTAGGAGAATTTAACCTGTCGAAAGTAGCTGCCGATGGCACGATTCTTTCATTGGAGCATCTGGACCTTAGACCTTCAAATGGTGCCGATCTTAAAATTGTAATTGCGGGTGTGAAGCTGCTGAATGCTGGTAGCTATCCTTTTAAAGCTATCTATACCACTTCAAAGCCTGAAGCGTTGACTAGTGCAGGAACAGGCAACGAAACTGCAACGCTCGTGGCAACCAGTACAGTGTCGGACTTTGAACGACTGGTAGATAAAAGCCTTCATTACAAAGAAACTCCTGGTACCTATACTAAAGTGAACTTTAAGTTTTCACTAAGTAAAGCTCCTTTAAATATGCGTTTAATGCAATCACTGGACAAAGGGAAAAACTGGACTGCTTCATCAGCTGCTATAGATAAAACCAATGGGACGGCGGTGGTTTCAAATTTAAAGCCCGGTCAGTTTTATACTTTTAGATTATCTGTTATGGATGGCCCTCATAAAGGGTTGTCCAATACCACAAGCTTTTATTCCGGGAAGGTGGATGTAAAAAGATTTGGTGTAATTCCCTCTGAAAATGAAGATCGCACCCTAGCCATAAATAAGGCTATTGATGAGCTGAATAAAATTGGTGGGGGAACTCTGCTGTTTACTGAAGGAACTTATAATGTGCGAACTGTTCATTTGAAAAGCAATGTTTATCTATATGTAGATAAAGGAGCAGTTATTAAAGGAATGAAAGGTGCTGATGCTCCCGAAACAACCTGGTTTAGTGATAAAAAATACCGCTCCGGACTTTCACCAACGGCGCCAGGGCCATATGCAGATCCTGAAAACTACATGACCAAACAGGATGTTGGACACCATTATTTCAGAAACACCATGTTTTTTGGTGAAAGGCTGGATAATGTTAAGATTATTGGAAGTGGATTGATAACCGGCAATGGTAACCTGGTTAATGGTGATAATGTAATGAACAACACTCCGGATAACAGAGCCGATAAAATGTTTACCCTTAAACTATGTACCAATCTGGAAATAGGTGGGATACATCGCCAGGAAGATTTATGGTATGATGCGGACAAAGATGAACCTTATTATAGCTTAAAGGATGGTACAAAATCATTTGATCATGATGGAATGTTAAAAATAGAACGTGCAGGGCATTTTGTGTTGTTGGCTACCGGAACGGACAATATCAATGTCCATGACACCTATTTTGGTAAATTTAATTCGACCAATGCCCGTGATATTTATGATTTTATGGGCTGCAATCATGTTACGGTAACTAATATCTATTCAAAAGTAAGTTCTGATGATTTGGTTAAGCCGGGCTCAGATTGCGCTTTGGGCTTTACACGACCAGCCAGAAATTACAAAGTGCGCAACATTATAGGTGATACCAATTGTAACCTCTTTCAGATCGGTTCGGAAACCGCTGATGATATAAAAGATATTTGTGTGGATAATATTTATGTACTGGGCGCCAATAAAGCGGGATTTTCTATATCTACCAATGATGGTGCGCATATCAGCGACATCCACCTGAATTGCGGACATACTGGCAAGCTGCATTCGAGATCAAAAATGCTTAGGACCAGGACCCCTTTCTTTATTTCTATTTCTAACCGTGCACGTATTCTTGGTGCAGAAGTAGGCAGGTATGTTTTTATGGAAAACGGAATTAAACATGATGAGTTGCTGGTTAAAAATGTTAATATCGGGAAAGTAGAGAACATCATCCTTAATGGAATTGATATCTCTGAAGTATATGGAGGAAGTTCACATGGAGGGAAAAATGGTCGCTGGAACCCATATGATGGGAAACAAACTAAAGCTACACCGATAGTTGCGGGCTATAAACTTCCCGATACGGAAGTTGTTCAAGGTGGACTCGATTTTAAATTGCCTAATGGTCAGCATACCGGGTATATTAAGAATATTGTCTTTAATGACGTCCATGTATTGGTTAAAGGTGGAAATCCTTTGGCCGATAAGGAAAGCACCCCGCCTGAGCTTGGTGTAGGGCAGTATAACGTTGCCAATCTAAATATTCAACCTTCTTATGGTTTATGGGCCCGACATGTAAAAGAACTAACCGTTAAAAACAGCTCTTTCAATTACGAAAAAAAGGATAGCAGGTATGCGATTTTTCTAGATGACGTGTTGGGTGCGAAAATAACGGATGTAAAAATGGTGCTGGCGAAGGAAAATAATACTTTGTTGGGCTTAAAAAATGCAACTGATGTGGAGACTAAAAATATAGTGTACTATCAGGACGAATGGGGCAATGCGGCTACTGAATTCTCAAAATAAAAGCGGTTGGAGCAAAATTCTGTAAACTAATCTCTGAATCCTGTAAAACAATCGGGTTGTTCTCAACTTACCTTTGTATAGTCAAATAAACAAAGCGCGTTATGAACAACAATATAGAAAGGATTTCGATGCCGGTACTGGGGATGACTTGTGCCTCGTGTGCCGTGAGCGTTGAATCTATACTAGGTGCTCAGGAGGGGGTTGATAAGGCAGAGGTAAACTATGCAACTCAATCGGTAAAAGTGAGCTACCATCCTGATGCAATACAGCCGGAAGCTTTACAAAAAGCCGTTCAGTCTATAGGATATGATCTGATCCTTGAACAGGACGGAGCAAAAGAACTTCAGGAAGAAGCACAGAAAAATAACTACGAGGATTTAAAAAAGCGGATGATCTATTCATCCGTATTAGCTATCCCGGTAGTGATCATTGGAATGTTCTTTATGGATATGCCTAATGGGAACTACTACATGATGGCCTTAACAGCGCCAATACTATTCTTTTTTGGTAAAAGCTTTTTCATCAATGCATGGAAGCAAGCTAAAAATGGAACAGCCAATATGGATACCCTTGTTGCGCTAAGTACTGGTATTGCCTATGTGTTTAGTGCTTTTAATACCTTCAATCCTGAGTTTTGGCACAATAGAGGGCTACATCCTCATGTCTATTTCGAAGCAGCTGCAGTAGTGATTGTTTTCATTATGCTGGGTAAATTGCTTGAAGAGAAGGCCAAATCAAACACTTCTTCGGCCATCAAAAAACTGATGGGCTTACAGCCAAAAACAGTAATGTTGATTACGGAGCATGGCGAAAAAGAGATTCCTGTTGCCGATGTACATATCAATGATCAGTTGCTGGTACGTTCGGGTGAAAAGATCCCGGTCGACGGCGAGGTGTATGATGGTAGTTCTTATGTAGATGAGAGTATGATTACCGGGGAGCCCATTGCGGTTTCTAAAACCGCTGGCGATAAGGTTTTTGCCGGAACCATTAACCAAAAAGGCAGTTTTAAATTTAGAGCCGAAAAGGTTGGTGGCGAAACTATGCTTGCCCAGATCATTAAACTGGTACAGGATGCACAGGGTTCTAAAGCGCCCGTTCAGAAATTGGTAGATAAGATTGCAGGTATATTTGTACCTATAGTTATTTTAATAGCCATCATCAGTTTGGGTGCATGGTTGGTATTTGGCGGAGAACATGCTTTTACGCAGGGATTGCTGGCCATGGTTACCGTTTTGGTGATTGCCTGCCCTTGTGCGTTGGGTTTGGCAACACCAACGGCAATTATGGTGGGAATTGGTAAAGGCGCCGAAAATGGTATTTTAATTAAAGATGCAGAGGCCCTGGAATCCGGATATAAAGTAAATGCCGTTATTTTGGATAAAACGGGAACCATCACTGAGGGTAAACCGGAAGTAACCCATGTAGAATGGGCTAATGAATTACCAAAAGACAAAAAGGTATTACAGGAAGTATTGATTGCATTGGAGCAAACTTCAGAACACCCGCTCGCAGAAGCGATTGTGCGTAACCTTAAAAACGATGGTATAAAAGGAGCTGCGGTAACCGACTTCGAAAGTTTAACCGGTAAAGGCGTGATGGCAGTATTTGAAGGTGAAAAGTATTGGGCAGGTAGCCATAAGATGCTTACTGATCAAAATGTACAGGTTGCTGCTGCATTGCAGGAGCGGGTTGCAGAACTTCAGCAACTGGCCCAAACGGTAATTTACTTTACCAATGCAACGCAGGTGTTGGCCATTGTATCCATAGCAGATCAGATTAAGGCCGGTTCGGCCAAAGCTGTTGCAGCTTTAAAACATGCCGGTATTGAGGTGTATATGCTTACAGGCGATAATCAGCAAACTGCTGCATCTGTATCCGGACAAGTTGGAATTGATCATTTCCAGGCCGAAGTATTGCCTTCTGATAAGTCTGATTTTGTTAAAAAACTGCAGGCCCAAGGTAAAGTAGTAGCGATGATTGGCGATGGAATAAATGATAGCCAGGCTTTGGCTCAGGCGGATGTTTCAATTGCAATGGGTAAAGGATCAGATATTGCCATTGATGTGGCAAAGATCACACTGGTATCATCCGATTTGCAGCAAGTGCCTAAAGCACTACGCTTATCCAAGCTTACAGTGAGAACCATTCGTCAGAATCTGTTCTGGGCCTTTATTTATAACCTGATCGGAATTCCTATTGCTGCGGGCTTATTGTATCCGTTCAACGGCTTCTTGCTGAACCCGATGATTGCAGGAGCGGCCATGGCCTTAAGTTCAGTATCGGTAGTGAGTAACAGTTTACGCTTGAAATTCGCAAAACTAATATAAGTGCAGTATGCATGACTTAATCAATTATTTTATAAAAACTCTTAACAATAATCATATCATGGAAACTTTAAAATTCAAAACAAATATCAAATGCGGTGGATGTGTTGCCAATGTAACACCATTCCTGAACGAAATGCCTGAAATCGCAAAATGGTCAGTAGATACTGATAATCCTGAAAAAATTCTCACGATTGAAGTAGCAGGTCAGCTTGACGCTGAAAAGGTTGTTAATACGCTTGAAAAGGCAGGGTATGTAGCTACATCCTTATAATTCAAGGGGATAGTTTATATCGTTAAAATCGCGAACACATTAATCTTGTAAAAAAAGAACGGAATTTTATAAAAACATCTCCGTTCTTTTTGCAATCTTTGTTATAATGAAAAGGACACTACTTACCATTCTTGCCGTATTTTACCTGGGAATTTCCAGTGGGGCAACTATGCATTTTCATTATTGCATGGGCGAATTGGTGAGCTGGGGTCTGGTTAAGCAGTCTGATAAAGTATGTGAATTCTGTGGGATGCCTATGGCAGAAACAAAAAAGAACTCATGCTGTAAAGATGTAAAACAGGAAGTTAAAGTTGATAACTCTCAAAAGGTAAATCAGACTGTTTACAAATTTGCATCTTTATCCACTGCGATCATTCAGCCTGAATTGTACGTCAACTATCAGGTTCAGATACCTGTAAAAATCACAAGAGAAGCATTAAGCAATGCACCTCCTAATGGACAGAAAACGCCTGTCTTCATAAAAAACTGTACCTACAGAATATAATACCCTCTTTCTTTTAATTATTGTACGTCTGTGCAATACGAAGCTGCTATTGCCGATAATTTTCAGCGCCTTATAGCATCATTGCTTCAAACCCAATTTTATTTACATTTCTTTAAAATCTCATTAAGATGAAATCATTCAGATTCCTTTCGGTAGTCGCGTTGACTTTCCTTGGTAGTGCTGTATTCGCACAATCTAAAACAGAAAAAATCAAAGTATCAGGTAACTGTGGCATGTGCAAGAAAAAGATAGAAACTGCCCTTAAAGTTCCGGGAGTATCTTCTGCAGACTGGGATAAGGTTACAAAAATACTGACAGTAAGTTACGATTCTACTAAAATTACCAATGATCAGGTGCAGCAAAAAGTTGCTGATACAGGCTATGATACTGAAAAGTTCAAAGCTACTGAGGAGGCTTATGGTAAACTACATAGTTGTTGCAAGTACGACCGTACAGATAAAACCACTAAAGCACATTAATAAAACCAATAAAAGAAAGAGGGTTATTATAAATGGTACATAAAATTATAGAATGGTCGATGCGCAATAGGTTTATTGTGCTGATACTTTCTGCAGGGTTATTTGTATGGGGAGTATTCTCTGTGCAAAAGAATCCGATAGATGCAATTCCTGATCTTTCCGAAAACCAGGTGATTGTATTTACAGAATGGATGGGTAGATCACCACAATTAATAGAGGATCAGGTAACTTATCCGCTGGTAACCAACTTACAGGGGATTCCGAAGATTAAATATGTGAGAGGTTCTTCCATGTTTGGTATGAGTTTCATTTACGTGATCTTTGAAGATGATGTTGATGTGTACTGGGCAAGAGAGCGGGTGACGGAACGGATCAGTACCATATCCAGCACCTTACCCGAAGGGGTTACTCCGCAATTAGGGCCCGACGGAACGGGAGTAGGACATGTGCTCTGGTATACTCTCGATGCGCCGGATATGGATCTTGGCGAACAACGGGCCATTCAGGATTGGTATGTGAAGTTCGCTTTGCAAACTGTTCCGGGAGTGAGTGAGATTGCCTCATTTGGGGGCTTCCAAAAGCAATATCAAATCACTATTGACCCTAATAAATTATTGTATTACAAGCTCAGTGTGCCACAGGTTATTGCAGCAGTAAGAAGCAATAACAATGAATCCGGGGGGCGGAAGTTTGAGATGAGTGATATGGGGTATATCATTAAAACTTCCGGTTATCTTAAATCTCTGGATGAAATTTCTAATATTCCTATCAAAAACCAGAATGGTACGCCAATAAAAGTTTCAGATCTGGCTACGGTACAGATGACCGGCGAAACGCGGCTCGGGATATTTGATCAGGATGGCAAAGGAGAACGTGCGGGTGGTATCGTGGTGATGCGGTACGGAGAAAATGCAGCCGAAGTAATCGACAAGGTGAAGGCCAAGATGGAAGAGGTGTCAAAGGGATTGCCTAAAGGTGTAAAGTTTGATATCGTATACGATAGAGGCGAATTGATCAAAGAGTCAGTAGACTCTATAAAAAACACGCTGATTGAAGAGATGATTGTCGTGTCGATCATCGTATTCGTGTTCCTGTTCCATTGGCGTAGTGCATTAAGTATCATCATACAGATTCCGATTACCATTGCTGCCAGTTTTATTTTGCTCAACGCATTTGATATCTCATCCAACATCATGTCGCTAACCGGTATTGCACTGGCCATCGGGGTAATTGTTGACAATGGTATCATCATGAGTGAAAATGCTTATAAGCATCTGGCAGAACGATACGAATTGTGGGAGAAGGATCAAAATAAAACAACAGCATCATGATAACGTGGTTTAAAAATATATTTAAAAAATCTCCGGACTGGATTAGTGAGGAAGATCGCCTTGCGGTGATTACTAAGTCCAGCAAGCAGGTTTCAAGAGGAGTGTTCTTTGCAACAGTCATTATCATTACCTCGTTTTTACCGGTATTTATGTTAACCGGACAAGAGGGTAAATTATTTCACCCCTTAGCCTTTACCAAAACATTTATCATGATTGTAGATGCTTTGCTGGTGATTACGCTGGCTCCGGTGCTGATTTCCTTTTTTATGAAGGGAAAGTTTAAGCCCGATAATGTCAATCCGGTAAACAGGGTGTTGGAAAGGGTTTATGAGCCGGTTATCAGAGCGGTATTGAAATGGAGAAAAACAACCATTGCTATCAATATCATCGCCTTATTAATCACTATTCCTTTGCTTAAAAATCTGGGTACAGAGTTTATCCCACCGCTGGACGAGCAAAGTATTCTGTTTATGCCGGTGACTTTACCGGATGTATCCAATGCAGAAGCAAAACGGATATTACAGGTACAGGATAAGATTATTAAATCGGTGCCGGAAGTTGATAAGGTTTTAGGAAAAGCGGGCAGGGCCAATACGGCAACGGATAACTCACCCATCAGTATGATCGAAACCATCATTACGCTGAAGCCGAAAAGTGAATGGCGGGAAGGTATTACCAAGAAAGATATTGTGACCGAATTGGATGCGAAACTGCAGATTCCAGGTGTGGTAAACGGCTGGACCCAGCCAATTATCAACAGAATCAATATGTTGGCTACAGGTATCCGTACCGATGTAGGAATCAAAGTGTTTGGTCAGAATTTAGATACCATTGCTTCAGTATCAGAAAAAGTTAAAGCAGCATTGGAAGGCACACCAGGGGTAAGCGATTTATTTGTTGAGCCCATTACAGGTGGAAAATACCTTTCTATTGATATAAAGAGAGACGAACTGGCCCGTTATGGCCTAAATGTAGATGATGTAAATCAGATTGTTGAAAGTGCCTTGGGGGGTGCAACCATTGGCAATACCATTGAAGGGAGACAACGTTTTTCTATCAGTGTACGTTTGGCACAGGAATATCGCAATAGCGTAGAACAGATTAAGCGTATTCCGGTTCAATCACCTGCTTTTGGTGAGGTTCCTTTGTCGGCAGTAGCGGATATTAAATACGAAGACGGCCCGCCAATGATCAGTTCCGACAATGCTATTTTGCGTGGTGCAGTGATGTTTAATGTGCGCGATAGAGATTTAGGAAGTACCGTTAAAGACGCGATGGAGAAGTTGAACAAGGAAAAAGGGGTGCTTCCTGAAGGTTATTTCCTGGAGTGGAGCGGTCAATATGAAAACTTAATTCGTGGTAAACAAACCCTGATGTGGATCGCTCCGGTAGTTTTAGTTATCATTTTCTTCTCGCTGTATTTTGCTTTTCACTCTATCAGAGAGGCATTTTTAAGTCTGATTACGGTTCCTTTTGCCTTGATTGGCGGGGCCTATATGATTTATTTCTGGGGCGTGAATTTGTCGGTCGGTGTAGCTGTAGGTTTTATTGCCCTGTTTGGGATTGCCGTCGAGACGGGGATTGTGATGGTTATTTACCTGAATGATGCCATGGCTCAGTTGATTAAACTGAAAGGCAATTCAAGCGAAACCATAACCAGAGAAGACTTAAGAGAACACGTGATTTATGGTGCAGCGAAAAGGTTAAGACCAAAGCTGATGACTGTTTGCGTGTCGCTGTTCGGACTCGTACCTGTATTGTGGGCAACCGGAGTAGGGGTGGATGTAATGCAACCGATCGTGTTGCCAATGATAGGTGGGGTACTAACCTCTTCTACACATATTTTACTGGTTACACCACTGATCTTTTTAATGTCCAAGGAATATGAATTGAGGAAATATGGAAAATTGGAGGTTCATGATGTACATCATTAAAAAAATAACATGGGTATTGCTGTTGTTGCCATTTTTTGCTTCGGCACAGCAGAAACCGGTCCTTTCGCTGGATACAATTTTGCAGCGCATAGACAAAAATAATCTGTTTCTGCAGTCCTACGGTTTAAGAGCTGAAAGCTTTAAGCATACTGCAAAAGCGGCAACAGCCTGGATGGCACCAATGGTAGGTGTAGGTACTTTTATGACCCCTTATCCCGGTCAGATGATTATGGACGAAGGTGATAAAGGATCTGTAATGGTGCAGCTGGAACAGGATATCCCTAATGCGGTTAAACTGAATGCCAACAAGCGCTTTATCGAATCTAAGGGTAAAGTAGAAAATGAAACCCGCGGTGTAACCTTAAACGAATATAAGGCACAAGCTAAGCGTTTGTATTTCGGTTGGTTGGTTGCCGAGCAGAAGATTGCGGTTTTAAAACAGAACGAGAAAATTATGGAAACGATGAAAAAGATCGAAGAGATCAGGTATCCATATAACCAGTCGAAATTAGGTAGTGTGTACAAAACCACTGCCGGATTGGAAGAAAACCGTAACATGATCAGAATGCAGGAAGGTGAGATTGCTAAATCCCGCGCCTGGCTAAACAGTTTGATGAACATGCGGGGGGATGCTGATTTTACAATCGATACTTCATATCAGCCGGATTTTGTGGCTGCCCCTACAATTGACACCGCTAGTCTGGCATTGGCCAGAAACGATATTAAGAAGATGGATTACAGCATACAATCCATGCAGCTAAATATTGAAGCGATGAAAAAGCAAAGCAGGCCCGACTTTAGACTGCGATTCGATCATATGTCGCCCTTAACCAAGATGATGCCGAAGGCTTACAGTGTGATGGGAATGGTGAGTATTCCAATTGCCCCCTGGTCTGCAAAGATGTATAAATCTGAAGTGAAGGGAATGGAATACGAAATTGCGGCGATGGGAAAAGAGAAGGCGGCTATGTTGCAGGAAACCCAGGGGATGCTGTATGGTATGCAGTTCGAGATCCAGTCGATGCAGAAACGTATTGATGCTATGGAAGATAAAATCATTCCTACACTACAAAAAACACTCGACGTTAACTTTTTAAGCTACCGTGAGAATAAGATGGAATTGCCTGAGGTAATTGCTGCCTGGGAAGCATTAACCATGATGCAGGTCAGCGTATTGGACGAGAAGTTGAAAATTTATTTAATGATTGCCGATTATGAAAAAGAACTATATCGTTAAAAGCATATTTACCCCCGCTACTTTGATAATGATCGGTATGCTATTGATCAGTTCTTGCGGTAAGAAAAAGGATAATAATCACGATGCTCATGAAGATCCGGGAGCTGTAAAAATAGATAGTGATCTTGCGCATCTGTTGAAACCTACAAATGAGCAGGTGGTATCTACATTACCCTTAATTAAAGCGGAATATGGTACTAAAATATTCACAGTAGAAGCGCAGGGGATTATCAATTACGATACCCGGAATGAGAACAGTGTGGCTAGTAGAGTAACTGGGAGAATAGAGCGCTTGCTGATTAAATACAATTACCAGCCGGTTAAAAAGGGCCAGCTGATTATGGAGGTTTATTCTCCTGATCTGGCCGCTGCTCAGCAGGAGTTGCTTTTTTTAAGGAATTCGAACGACCACACTATGCTGGAAGGCGCTAAGCAACGTTTGTTATTGCTTGGAATGAGCGCTTCGGGTGTTAATCAATTGCTGAAGACAGGAAAGGTGAATTACCGTATTCCGGTATATAGCAATGCAAATGGGTATATACTGGAGAAATCGGCCGCCGCTGCACCGGCATCGGCCCCTTCGGCGGCTACGCCCGCTGCCGGTGGAGATGGAATGAGCGGTATGAGTGGAGGAGGAGCGGCAGCACCCGCGCCGTCGGCTGCCCCTGTAAGCTCTCCGGTAATGCTTCGGGAAGGTCAGTATGTTAGCGCAGGGCAATCACTTTTCACCATCTATAATGCCGACCGCCTTGTTGCCGAGTTTTCTTTAAAACCTGCAATGGCATCTCTGGTAAGAAAGGGCGATAAGTTTGCATTTTATAAGACGGCAGATAAAAGCACCATTCAAACCGCAACTATTGGTATGATACAGCCAGTATTTAAAAACGGAGAGAATTTTACCATTGCCAGAGTGTACCTCAATAAGCCCGATTTTAGGGTCGGTGAATTGCTTACAGCAAGGATCCCCGTATTGCTTGCAGCTTCGTGGTGGCTCCCCGAATCGGCAGTAGTGATGCTTGGCAATAAAACCATTGTCTTTAAAAAGGAAGGGAATGTAGTAATTCCTAAACCTGTAAATGCTGGCATTACCATTGGAGGAATGGTGCAGATTAAAGAAGACATTAGCAATTGGGAAATAAGTAAAAATGCGTCGTACCTCGTAGATAGCGAAAGCTTTATTAAATAGAACTATGGAACGGAAATTATTTTTAAAAGGATTGGCCATTGTGGCTGTGCTTCCATCGGTATTTATTGCGGCTTGCAGCAATGAAAAGAAACCTGAAGCAGCAGGTGCAGCAAAAGAAAAACAGCAAACTTTTACCTGCCCAATGCACCCGCAAGTAATAAAAAATGAAATGGGAACCTGCCCGATTTGCGGGATGGATCTGGTGCCGTTTGAAAAAAACAGCGATGATAAAGCCTTAAAGATTGATGCTACACGACAGGCATTGGCAAATATAACCACCATAGTAATCGGTGCAAATAGCTTGGCAGGTACCAAACAACTCAACGGAAGACTAACGGTGAATCCCGAACAAAGTAGTTACATCTCCAGTAGAATTGCCGGACGTGTTGAACAATTGTATGTAAGGGAAACCGGTGTTAAGGTGAGCAAAGGGCAACCTTTGTATAAGTTGTATTCTGAGCAATTGACTACCCTTCAGCAAGAGTACCTGATGGCAGTAGCTCAGGAAAAACAATTTCAGGGCGATAAAATAGAAAAGCAGATAGTGGCTTCGGCTAAGCAAAAACTACTTTTGTACGGACAATCTGAAAGTCAGGTACAGCAACTGATTAAAACACAAAAGAAAGATCCTTTTGTCGTGTTTTATGCTCCTGAAGGGGGTGTCATTGCCGAGTTGTCGGTAACGCAGGGACAATACGTAACAGAGGGAAGTCCGATATTAAGATTGGAAGGCTATGGTCAGTTATGGGTAGAAGCCGATGTGTATCCCAATGAGGTAAAAAATATCAAAGTGGGACAGAAAGTTAAAGTGATTGTTGCAGGATGGGAAAACCAGCCGCAGGAAATGACCATTAGCTTTATTACCCCGGCTTTGCAATCCGGTACACAGCTTACACAAATCAGAGGTAGTATTCCTAATCCCGGTAATCAGTGGCAGCCGGGTTTGCAAGCCAATGTTCTGCTTCCTTTAGCGAGTACGGGCAATGTGTTAACCTTGCCTGTCGATGCTGTAATAAGAGAGGGAAAAGGTATGCATGTGTGGATTAAAAAGAGCAAAGACACCTTTGAACCGCAATTGGTGAAAACCGGTCAGGAGAATGATAGTCAGGTAGAGATTACGGAAGGCCTGACAAACGGAGATCAGGTCGTGGTAACAGGTGCTTACCTTTTGTATAGCGAGTATATCCTTAAAAAGGGTAAAAATCCGGTTGATGTATTAAAATAAAACCATCACCTAATTAAAAAAAACTTAATAAGTAAATATTTAAAACACAGAAAAATGAGAACGATAACAAATTTTGTAATTACGTTGGCTGCGGTAACTTTATTTGCAGCATGCGGAAACACCCAAAAACCAGCAGAAACAGATCCTCATGCAGGGCATAATCATGCACCTGGTGAAGGGCATGGCGCGCCAGTAGAAAAAGTTGTAGCCTCTGGAGTAATCATAAAAGACGATAAATTAAATGCAGTTTATCAGCACTACGTTCACCTGACTAAAGCGCTGGTTGCCGGTGATATGGCAGAGGCTAAAGTAGCCGTAAATGCTATTGAGCTGGGGTCGAAAGCGTTAAATAACGGTGCTACTTTAACCGCTTTGGCGGCTAAGATTGGCGCGGCGACTGACATAGATGTGCAAAGAACATTGTTCTCTGATTTGAGCAACGATTTTATCCAGAGGGTAAAAACTGCCGGACTAAGTAGTGGAGAAGTTTATGTAGAGTATTGCCCAATGGCCTTAAATGATAAGGGGGCATCCTGGTTAAGCAATGAAAAGGACATCAAAAACCCATATTTTGGTGATAGCATGTTGACTTGTGGTGAGGTAAAAGAGACCATTAAATAATTTTTAGATTATATGCTTCATTTAGTATCTTAGGAAAGACTAATTTGTATTTAACAATAAGAAACTATCTATAGAAATGAAACACTTAACTTTTGTATTGCTTTTGACGGCGATTTCCTTTGCGGGCCTTGCCCAGAATAAAGATGCTATTGTTGGCAAATGGATCAACTCACTAAATGAGGCTCATATTGATATCACGAAACGAGGTGATAAATATTTTGGTAAGATTGTTTGGTTAAAGGATCCTAAGGACGAAAAAGGTGTTACCAAGATAGATTTGAAAAACCCGAATGAGAAGTTAAGATCTAAACCTATTGTAGGGTTGGAGATCCTAAAGAACTTTGTTTTTGATGATGGAAGGTGGACCGGTGGTACCATTTATGACCCGAAATCAGGTAAGACCTATAAGTGTAATATGAAACTGAATGGTAAGGACGAGTTAGATATGAGAGGGTACATTGGCTTCTCTCTACTTGGTAGAACTGAAATCTGGAAAAGAGTTAAATAGATGAAGCATATAATTTGTTGGCTGTTATTACTGCCATTTTTTGGTTTTGCACAAACCTATAACTTGATACCCTTAACAACCGGTACCAACACCAGTCTCAGAGGGATGTCCGTGGTTTCTGATCAGATAGCCTGGGTAAGTGGCAGCAATGGATACATTGGGAAAACAACCGATGCTGGGAAAACCTGGCAATGGACACAGCCAGCAGGTTATGAAAAATTAGATTTTAGAGATATTGAAGCTTTTGATCAACATAAAGCTATTGTCGTAAATGCCGGTTCACCCGCGTATATTTTACTGACTGTTGATGGTGGAAAGACCTGGACTGAACGGTATAAAAACCTGGATTCGGCCATCTTTTTAGATGGAATGGATTTCTGGAATGCGAAAAATGGGATCATCTTTGGTGATCCCATTTTGAATAAAATGCAGTTGTTACGCACACAGGATGGTGGATTGAGCTGGAACCCCATTACTTCAAATTTAAAATTTGATATGACGGTAGGAGAAGCCGGATTTGCTGCAAGTGGATCAACCATTAAAACTTTGCCGGGTGGCCACACCTGGATTGCAACCGGTGGAGCTGTTGCAAATATTTATTTTTCTGATAACTATGCCTATACCTGGAAAAAGTTTAGCTGCCCGATTATACAGGGTGAATCCAGTACAGGGACCTTTTCGATGGCCTTTCACGATAAAAAGAGAGGCGTTGTTGTTGGAGGGAATTACCTGAAAGATAAAGAAAACTCCAATAATGTATTGGTAACTAAGGATGGCGGAATGAACTGGGAAAAGCCAGTAAAGCCAGTTAGTGGTTACCGTTCTGGTGTTACTTATCTTAATGCTAAAGTATTAGTGGCTACCGGCACCTCCGGGACAGATGTTTCTCAGGATGGTGGCATGAACTGGTACCATATTTCTGATCAGAGTTTTAACGTGGTACAGAAATCTAAAAAAGGTAAATTGGTACTGCTTGCCGGTAATAAAGGTGTGATTTATAAGGTGACTCCTTAGTCTATTGCTAGACACCAAAGTCACCCTTGGTATTTTGCTTTTACTTCATTGAATACAGCCCGAAGGGGTTTCCTTCGGTATCTGAACAAATAGCGATAAATCCATATTCGCCAATAGAGAATTTTGAGCGACTAACGTGTCCACCTGCACCTGCAACGCGGCTTTCTTCAATACTGCAATCATCGCAGGGAAAATACACCATCGTATTGACACAAACTCCGTCACCCTCTTTAGCTCCCACCATCTCAACCAGCGCTCCTGATACCCCCATATTTCCCGGGTCTGAGAAAAAGGCCATTTTCATACTTTCCGGAGCTTCGGCAGGAGTGTCCATGTCTCTAAATTTTGTACCTAACACACTGCTGTAAAATTTCTTTGCTCTTCCAATGTTACTCACATAGATTTCAAACCAACAGATTACATTTTGATTCATTTTGATAAGCTTTAATTGTTTAAGATAATTCCAATTTACTTAATTAAGTCGAACTCTTTAATTGTTTATGCATTAAATTATTTGTGCATATACGACAACAAAAAGCACTTTGAAAGGTTTTGAATCATTAATATAATCTTCCTTTAATTTCTTTTAATCAAATGGTTAAGTTGTTTGTTAAATAAAGAAATGGAAATGAAATCTATATTTTTTACTACTATTATTTGTTTCGCATTTTATCAAACGAATGCACAAAATATAGAAGTCCTTTCTATCGAAGAATGCTATACATTAGCCCGTCAGAATTATCCTTTGGTAAAACAGGCAGAATTGATCTCAAAGGCTGCTGATTATGGAATTGATAACGCAGCAAAAGGGTATCTGCCGCAATTTAACATCAACGGGCAGGCCAGTTACCAATCGGATGTAACCAAAATCCCTATCCAAATTCCGGGCAGGACCATTCCTGAATTGAGTAAAGACCAATATCGGTTAAGCGGAGAAGGTACACAGGTGTTATTTGATGGCGGAGCGATCAGGCAACAAAAGGCCGCAATAGCGAGCAATGCCGCTGTTGCAAGTCAACAGTTGGAAGTGGAACTGTATAAGCTGAAGGATAGGATTAATCAGCTTTTTTTCGGTGTACTGTTGATAGATGGGCAATTGAAACAAAATGAATTGCTTAAAAAGGATGTTCAATTGGGAATTGACAAAACAAAAGCTGCTCTGGCCAATGGAGTCGCATTAAAAAGTAGTTTGAACATGCTCAAAGCAGAGCTGCTTAAAGTAAATCAAAAAGGCATAGAATTGAAATTTACCCGTAAAGGCTATCTGGATGTACTTGGATTGTTTATTCATAAACCTCTTCCTGAAAACATTGTGTTGTTAAAGCCAGTACGACCATCTCGCGGGGCAGAAATCCATAGGCCGGAATTAAGCTTGTACGAAAGTCAGCGTAAAAGTCTGGATGTCAGAGAACAAAACATCGCTGTGCGAAACCTACCAAGGTTTAATTTGTTCTTACAGGGGGGGATAGGTAGACCTGCGTTAAATATGTTAGATAATTCTGTTGAACCTTTTGCTATCGGTGGCCTTAGAATGAACTGGCCTTTATCCGGCTTTTACACGAGTAAAAAAGAGAAAGCCATTATAGAGATCAACAGAAAGGAGATAGATCTGCAAAAAGAGAGTTTCTTGCTGAACACCAATTTTATGGTAAAACAACAGAATGCAGAAATTGATAAACAATTCGACCTGTTGCATACGGATGATGAAATTATCGCCCTCCGTGTAAGTATTAAAGAATCATTTGCTGCACAGCTGGAAAATGGAGTGATCAATACCAGCGATTATTTAAGGGAGGTAAATGCCGAAGATCAGGCACGGCAAAGCAAAGTTATACATGAAATACAATTGTTGATGGCTTTGTATAATAGACAAATCACAACTGGTAATTAGATTTTAATAAAAAAATCATGAAACAGACCATTTTTGCAACATTGGTAATCTTATCTCTGATTTCCTGCAGCGCTAAGGAACAGGCCTTTGATGCATCCGGTACATTCGAGGCGGTAGAGACAATTGTATCTGCCGAGGTAACCGGACTTATTAACACCTTAAATATTGAAGAGGGGAAGGAGTTAAAGGCAGGAGAAATAGTGGGCCATATCGATAGTACGCAGCTGTACCTGAAAAAGAAACAGCTGGAGGCCCAGGTGGTGGCAGTCTTAGGTAAAAGACCTGACGTTACTGCACAGGTTGCTCCTCATCGGGAACAATTGAAACAGGCTGTTAACGAGCAACAACGAATCTCCAATTTGCTAATGGTTGATGCTGCCACTGCGAAGCAAATGGACGATGGAAATGCGCAGGTTGCCATTATTAAAAAGCAAATCGCAGCACAGGAATCTGCCTTAGGGATTACTTCAGCGAGTTTGAACAAAGAAACCGAGCCTTTGAATATGCAAATTGAGCAGGTAAATGATCAGCTTGCAAAATGCCGGATTGTAAATAAAACGGTAGGTTCTGTGCTGGTGAAATATGCAGAGGTAAATGAAATGGCGATCGCAGGTAAGCCTTTGTATAAAGTTAGCGATCTGTCTACCATGATTTTAAGAGCTTACATAACGGATAAGCAGTTGTCTAGTGTCAAACTAGGACAAAAAGTTGAAGTTTTGGTCGACGATGTGGGGGAGAAATATAAAACCTATGAAGGTATTGTGGAGTGGATTAGCGATAAAGCTGAGTTTACACCTAAAACGATTCAGACTAAAGATGAGCGGACCAATCTGGTTTATGCGGTAAAGATAAGGGTGAAAAACGATGGTTATCTTAAAATAGGAATGTATGGAGAGATAAATTTCTTAAAAAAGATATGAGCAACGGATATGCCATAGCGGTAAACCAACTCCGTAAAACCTATGGTAAGGAGCAGTTTGTTGCGGTTGATGATGTTTCGTTCCATGTGGATAAAGGAGAGGTGTTTGGCCTGATTGGCCCGGATGGTGCTGGCAAAACCAGTATTTTTAGAGTCTTAACTACTTTGCTGCTTGCCGAAAAAGGAACCGCAAGTGTGGAAGGCTATGATGTGCAGAAGGACTATAAGCAGATCAGAAAAATAATTGGTTATATGCCGGGGCGCTTCTCGCTCTATCCTGATCTTACAGTAGCTGAAAATCTGAATTTTTTTGCTACCGTTTTTGGAACCACCGTTGAGGAGAATTATCACCTGATAGCAGATATTTACGTACAGCTGGAACCATTTAAGGATAGAAGAGCAGGGAAACTTTCGGGCGGGATGAAGCAAAAGCTGGCTTTATGCTGTGCACTTATCCATAAGCCAGTCGTATTGTTTCTGGATGAACCCACAACAGGCGTAGATCCCGTTTCCAGAAAGGAGTTCTGGGAGATGCTCAAAAGATTGAAAGCGCAGGGGATTACCATTCTGGTGTCTACACCTTATATGGATGAAGCCGCATTGTGCGACCGCATCGCCCTGATTCAACAAGGGAAAATACTGTCGATCGATACCCCTGAAAATATGGTGAAGCAGTATCCTGAACAATTGTATGCGATTAAAGCCGATCAAACCTATGAACTGATTAAAGCGCTTAGAAAGTATCCGGAAGTATTGGATTGTTATGCTTTTGGTGACTATACACATGTTTCCTTTAAACATGTTTTTGAGGATGATTTATTGCGGCGTTACCTGATGAGCGAAGGTTTAAGTCAAATAGAGATTAAACCTGCTGTACCTACAATTGAAGATTATTTTATCAAGTTATTAAAAAGCTAGCTATGGAAAATGTAGTGATAAAAACAGATAAGCTGACTAAGCGTTTTGGTGATTTTATCGCTGCGAATGAAATTACTTTTGAAGTAAAGAAAGGGGAGATATTTGGGTTTTTAGGCGCAAACGGGGCGGGCAAAACGACGGCTATGCGGATGTTATGTGGATTGTCGATGCCCAGTTCGGGAACAGCCACTATTGCAGGTTTTAATGTGTACAAGCAAACGGAAGATATTAAAAGGAACATCGGCTATATGAGTCAGAAATTCTCTCTGTATGAAGACCTCACTGTATTGGAAAATATCAGGTTTTTTGGTGGGATTTACGGACTTAGTAACCGGGAGCTAAAAAGCAAGGGGGAAGAACTGGTGGAGCAGCTAGGTTTGCAAAAGGAAGCTAAGAAACTGGTTCAGGCTTTGCCATTGGGCTGGAAGCAGAAACTTTCTTTCTCTGTCGCAGTTTTGCATCAACCAAAAATTGTATTCCTTGATGAACCTACTGGTGGTGTAGATCCGGTAACGAGGAGGCAGTTTTGGGACCTGATTTATGAAGCTTCGGCAAAGGGGATTACCATTTTTGTAACTACGCACTACATGGACGAGGCGGAATATTGTGACCGGTTATCGATTATGGTAGATGGAAAAATTGAAGCACTGGATAGTCCTGCAAACTTGAAAAAGCAATTTAAAGCAGCGTCAATGGATGATGTTTTTTATCAGTTGGCAAGAGGCGCTAAACGTAGCGATTAAACATATGGCAATGAAGCAGTTTATCAACTTTGTGAAAAAAGAATTTGCCCATGTATTGCGCGATAAAAAGACACTGTTGATTTTATTTGGAATGCCAGTGATGCAGATCCTTATTTTCGGATTTGCCCTGACCAATGAAGTGAAGAACTCAAAGATCATTGTTATGGATCAGGCGAAAGACCTGGCTTCCCAACAAATTATTTCTAAAATAGCAGCAAGCAGGTACTTTGATATCGAAAATACGGTGATGAACACTGTGCAAATGGATGCTGAATTTAGAAAAGGAAAGATCAGGATGGCACTGGTTTTTCCTGCCGGATTCAATGAAGCGCTGCTTCATCAGGGAAAAGCGCAAATTCAGGTTATCGCCGATGCTTCGGATCCCAATACCGCTAACACACTCAGTAATTATGTTTCAGCTATTGTTCAGGATTATCAAAGCTCAGTGGATAACAGGGTAACCGTTCCTTACCGGATCGTTCCGGTACTGAGAATGTTATATAATCCCCAATTAAAAGGGGCGCCAAATTTTGTCCCGGGTGTAATGGCCCTGGTGCTGATGCTGGTCTGCGTAATGATGACTGCCATTTCTATTGTTAAAGAAAAGGAAACCGGAACGATGGAGGTTTTGCTGGTTTCGCCATTTCAGCCAATTCTGGTTATTCTTTCAAAGGCGGTTCCCTATCTTTTGCTGTCGCTGGTTAATGTAGCTTCTATTCTGCTTTTGAGTGTTTATGTGCTCGATTTACCAATTAATGGAAGTATATTATTGCTTTTCGCCGAAAGCACACTGTTTATCATTACCTGCCTGAGCATAGGAATTCTTATTTCTATAAAAACAAACTCCCAGCAGCTGGCGATGTTGATCTCTCTGATGGGCATGTTTTTGCCAACGGTGCTCTTTAGCGGTTTTATGTTTCCAATAGAGAATATGCCTTATCCGTTGCAGTTGATTTCTAATTTGGTTCCTGCAAAATGGTTTTACATGATTATAAAGTCGATCATGATTAAAGGATTGGGCTTTGCCGCGATCTGGAAGGAAACGCTAATTCTGGCCGGTTTCACAGTTGTTTTACTTGCTGTTAGTTTAAAAAGTTTTAAAATCAGACTGGCATGAGAACGATCAGGTTTTTACTGGAAAAGGAATTCAGACAAATATTTCGCAATAGAGCGATCCTGCTGATGATTATCGTGATGCCAACTATACAATTGATCATCCTGCCGCTTGCTGCTAATTATGAAGTGAAAAACATAAACCTTTCGGTAGTTGATCACGACCATTCTGGTTATGCTCAAAAGTTGATTTCGAAAGTAACCGCTTCAGGATATTTTAAGCTTACAGGCTATAATGTGTCTTTTAAAGAAGGGATGAAGTTGATTGAAGCAGATGAAGCAGATCTGATTCTGGAAATTCCACAAGATTTTGAGCGTAACCTGGTGCGGGAAGATCAGCAACAGTTGTTTATAGCTGTAAATGCCATTAACGGGGTAAAGGCAAATCTCGGAGGGGCCTATCTGGGGAGTATCATCAGAGATTTTAATAAAGAGATCAGATCAGAATTGTTACCTATTTCCAGATTTAACGGGGCCGCTGGTATTGAACTGACCTCATCAAATCGTTATAACCCATTTATGCAATATAAATTTTTTATGGTTCCCGGTATTATGGCTATTCTGGTTACCATGGTTGGAGGTTTTCTTTCGGCATTGAATATTGTAAAAGAAAAGGAGTTTGGTACCATTGAGCAGATCAACGTGACCCCAATCAGGAAGCATCATTTTATATTGGGAAAGCTAATTCCTTTCTGGGCGCTGGGAAATGTGGTCTTTACCATAGGTTTACTAGTGTCCTGGTTAATTTATGGAATTGTACCTGTGGGCAATCTGCTGGTATTGTATTTCTTTGCGTCGGTTTTTCTATTAGCGATTTTGGGCTTCGGATTGCTGATTTCTACTTTTTGTGATACGCAGCAGCAAGCCATGTTTATTATGTTTTTTTTCATGATGATCTTTATTTTGATGGGAGGCTTGTTTACACCTATTGATAGTATGCCCGAATGGGCAAAGGTGCTGTCCAGATTTAACCCTGTTAGTTATATGATAGCCGTGATGCGTATGGTGATTCTTAAAGGAAGTGGATTTAAAGATATATTACCTCAATTGGGTACGATGGCATTATTTGCGCTAGTGTTAAATACCTGGGCAGTGATTAATTATAAAAAGAGAAATTAAGTAGTTTTGTGGGATGATTAACAAGGTTCATCACATCGCTATTATCTGTAGCGACTATGCTGTTTCAAAAGCTTTTTACACAGAGGTATTAGGCTTTACTATAATTCGGGAAGTTTACAGAGCCGAAAGACAATCCTACAAACTGGATCTTGCTGTAAATGGGGTTTATGCAATAGAACTTTTTTCTTTTCCAGATCCGATAAAAAGGCCATCGAGACCAGAGGCTACTGGGTTAAGGCACCTCGCTTTTGAAGTGGACGAACTGGAGGTGGTGATCAATATGCTGGAAGATAAAGGAGTGGAGGCAGAGCCTATACGGATTGATGAATTTACCGGCAAACGGTTTACTTTTATTGCCGATCCGGACCAACTCCCGATAGAGTTTTACGAAAAATAAAATAATTTTTATTGCTCATACAATAAATCAAATATTTGATCGTCTATATATTTGAGAGCGTTAATTTAGATAACGGGGATGCGGTGGATTGCTGCGTCCCCGTTTCTTTTTTAAAGCATTTTTTCTTTCAGCCGGATCTGATCCTCAGATCATATAACCCACATGCTGCCAAAATTCATTCGTTTTTTTACAAGTACCCCCCAAAAAAAAGAACTAGTTTCTTTTAATCGTAAAACTATTTCAGTATCGGACAGACTGTAAACTAATCCCAGCATAAGACAATCCAAGGTTCCTACAGTTACCCTCAGGTAGCAAAAAAATATGGCGTGAGTGAACAAAGCATTATATCCTTTGTATCTTGGTACCGAAAGACTCAGAGTCAGCTTATGTCAGAAGAATCCATTGAATCAACAGGTGTGCCTTTGAGTTCAGAAGATCAAAAAAAGCTTGAAAAGCGACTTTTGTTAGCAGAAATGAAGATTGCAGCTCTTGAAAAGGTGATTGCAATCGCCAACCAGGAGTACAATACAGACCTCAAAAAAAAAGCTGCTACCAAGTGATTTATGAGCTAAAAGGAACACGCAAATATTATAGTATCGATAATCTTTGTGCTG
>NZ_FWYB01000019.1 GCF_900176505.1 Pedobacter nyackensis
TTCTAATATGCAACCCATGCTCTCGCATTAGCTCAAAAAGATAATCCCGACCGATTTTCATGCCATGTTGTTCCAAAGGCTTCTGCAACATAAAATGTAGTTTTAGCGTGCCTATTTTGTTTTGTTTCTTGCGGATATTAAGTACATGCTGTAAAACGATCTCATCTTTCAGGCCCTGGTCCTGCACCCGCCACTGATGATCGTAATAAGCATGTCTTGTCCTGCCAAACAGTCTACACAGTGACTTGATCCCAAGTTTTGGGAAGTCCTGTTTCATTTTGATGACTGCCTGGCACCAGACTTTTTTCTGATATCGATTTTAAGCTGTTCTTCAGCAATATCGATCATGGTATCCAGGGCTCTGATCTTCAAATTAGCTTCTTCCAAAGCCTTTTTCAAGGCTTTGAGTTCTAAATCTTCGGATGTATCTGCTGTTTTTTTAGCCACTTCTATAGGTTTAGAAACACTAAGTTCGGCATTTTCTTCCTTAAATTCCTTCAGCCAGCGCCGTATTACACTCGGATAGGATATGTTAAAGGCAATCTGGGCCTGCTTAACGCTCATCCCTGATTCTATAGCTCGAACCACCGAGCGCTTTTCCGCTTGGGTATAACTTTTATACTTCGACACTTTTGAGCTGTATCGATGGATCCAATCGATCAACGTACAGCTTGCCATTCCGTACTGCTGAATAAGATCCCTACGTGGAACCCCTTGTTCCACTAATTGAACAATATGTTCGATTAAGCGCTTATCAAACTTCTGTTGCTTATTGCTCCGCTCGGAATAAATAAATTCTGTTTCCATACACTGTTTTTAGTGTATAGCTCTTTTAGGAATCGACAATGTAACCCCTAGGAAGCTCCTTTGTAGCTCGGAAGTCAGAAGCAGTGAACTGCAACAATACTAAGACCTATAGTTCTCTTATCCAGATATTGCGGAAGCTAATCGGAGCACTTGGATCACCATGAGTTTGTAATTTGATAGGGGAAGGTCCGTGCGCTTGTTTGTAGGCTGGGTCGCCTATGTATTGTGTAGGACCTTTTAGCTCGAAATTGTTCTGAATCAAAACACCGTTGAACAATACGGTTACCCTTGCAGGGGTTTTCAAGCTTTTATCGTCATTGAACGTAGGTGCGATCCAGATCACATCGTAAGAATTCCATTGGCCCGGTTTGTTGGTCGGGTTTGCAAGCGGAACCGATTGCTTGTAAATACTACCAGCCTGTCCATTGGTATAGGTGTCGTTTTTATAGGAATCCAGGATCTGTAATTCATATCCCGCATCTCCTTTGCCCAGCGAAGCCAGGAATAATCCCCCGTTTCCTCTTCCTTGTCCTTTGCCTTGAATGTTTGCAGGAACCTGCCATTCCATATGAAGCTGGTAGTTGCCAAAAGATTGTTTGGTTTCGATATTGCCGCTACCTGGTCCTTTTTTTACGGTAAATACTTTATTGGCTACGGGCCACACCGCAGGCTTATCTCTATCGTTTGTCATCACCCATTTACTCAGGTCTTTGCCATCAAATAAAATTATAGCATCAGATGGTGCAGGGCTGAACACTCCGGCTGCCTGTACTATTTTAGGTACCGGGGTATATACTTCTGTTTCTTCTGGTTTCGTCTTTTCCTGGGCAATTGCCATACTTAGTGCACCAGCAACTAATATACTGGTTATAGAAATCTTCTTCGAGTTCATTGTGTTTATATAATTTAAGTCCATTATCTATTAATTTTTCGTTTAATGCCTTTTTGTTGATTTACGTATGATTAGTTCAGGTTTAAGGGTTACTATTTGGTTTTTGTGGTTTGAAACATCAGATTTTAGTTCGCTAAAATAAAGTTGAGCAATGGTTTTACCCATTAAAATACTATGCTGATCTATAGTAGTAATTGAGGGATTAGTTATCTCAGTAAATGATTCATTTGAATAACCGCAAATGCCTAGTTGTTTTGGTACCTGTATATTCATTTCAGTTGCCACTTCCAATGCTCCTAAGGCTGCAAAGTCTGAAGTTGAAGCAAATATAGCATCTGGTGGCTCAGATAGGTTCAATAGCTTTCTGGTCGCTGTGGCACCTAGCTCTTTAGTCCAGGCGTTTTCGACAATCAACTCCGGAATGATCGGGAGATCGTATTTTTTTAACGCCGCAAGGTAACCGGCTTTACGTTGACGAAAAATATTTAGATTCTGAGGACCTTCAAGCAAAGCTATTCGTTTATAACCTTCTTTTATCATATGGCAAACGGCTTCCATAGCAGCACTTTCATTATCATTAAGGACTTTCATGGTATCGAGTTCATCAGCTACACGATCAAACTGAATAAGAGGGATTCCTTGTTTTCGTATACTTTCTAAATGACCGGGATCTTCAAAATCTGCGCTAACAGAAATGATGATACAACTTACATGCTGATTTGTTAAAGTGTTTACACATTGTACTTCTCTTGCTGCGGATTCGTGAGATTGACAAATAACAAGATTATAACCCATTTCATAAGTCACTTCCTCAATCCCAGCAATTACATTAGCGAAGAAATTTTGATTTATATGCGGGACAATTACACCAATAGTTTGATTATTGCCGGTACGAAGACTAGCCGCCACACTATTTACTTTATAGTTCATCTCCTCAGCAGTTTTTAAGATAAGTTGCTTTGTTGTTGTACTAACATTAGCGCTATTATTTAAAGCCCTGGATACGGATGAGGGATTTAAATTTAGTTTTTTTGCTATGTCGTAAATAGTAACCCTTTTTGGTTGTTTCATGGTGTATTTTGTGATTAATCCTGATGAGATAACACGATGTAAATATGCAAATATTATTTTAGGCAATCGATTGCTTTTGTTAATTATTTGATTACTTTCGTTTATCAAACAACCAAATAAAATGTTATTACTCGGTATCGATTTAGGAACCTCGTCAATAAAAATCTCTGTAGTGGACTCCTCTTCAGGCGCTGTTATTGCAACTTCAAGCTACCCGCCTGTCGAGTCGGAAATCATAACACTCAAAAGCGGCTGGGCAGAGCAATCACCCGAAATGTGGTGGACCCATGTGCAGGAAGCCATCTTTCAATGCCATCAGCAGCATCAGTATAATCCCGCTGATGTTGCGGCTATCGGTATTGCTTATCAAATGCACGGGCTGGTTATTGTCGATAAAGCGCAGCGCAGCCTAAGGAACAGTATCATATGGTGTGACAGCCGTGCAATTGAAATCGGAGAAGCGGCGGGAACCGCACTTGGCGAAAATTGTTTGAAGAAACGTTTGCTCAATTCACCGGGTAATTTTACTGCAGCTAAGCTGGCCTGGGTTAAAAAGAACGAACCGGAGCAATACGCTAAAATTGATAAGGTGATGTTGCCTGGTGATTTTATTGCCATGAAATTGACCGGGGAGGTTACCACCAGTAATTCGGCCTTATCAGAAGGAATATTTTGGGATTTTGAGAAGAATGCACTTTCGGATGATGTCATGAATTATTTTGGCTTTGACCATTCGATGATCCCTCAGGTCAGACCTGTTTTTTCATCCCATGGTACATTGTTAAAACCGGTAGCAGAGCTGTTGGGTTTAAAACCCGGGATACCTGTAGCCTATAAATCAGGAGATCAGCCCAATAATGCCTTATCCCTCAATGTAACACAACCCGGAGAAGTTGCCGCAACAGCCGGAACATCAGGGGTTATCTATGGCGTTACCGATCAATTGGTTTGCGATAAGGGCTCCCGTGTAAATACCTTTGCTCATGTAAATCACAGTGCCGCCGAACAGCGGCTTGGGGTATTACTTTGCATCAATGGTACGGGTAGCATGAACAGGTGGACTAAAACCACATTTGGAAATGCCATCAGCTATGAGCAAATGAATCAAGCTGCTGCAGGTATTTCAGCGGGTAGCCAAGGTCTGCGTGTATTGCCATTTGGTAACGGTGCAGAAAGAATGCTGAACAACAAACTTGTTGGGGCTCATATTCATAACCTCGATCTTAATCAACATACCGCCTCACATGTTTACCGTGCGGTGCAGGAAGGGATTGCTTTTGCTTTTAGATACGGTCTCGACATTTTAAAGGAAAATAATATGACGCCTGAAATTATCAGAGCGGGGAGAGCCAACCTTTTTTTAAGTGAAGTATTTACGCAAAGCTTTGTAAATATCACGGGCGTGCCTGTTGAGCTATATGAAAACGATGGCAGCTACGGCGCTGCAATAGGGGCCGGACTTGGTGCCGGTATATTTGAATCTGTTGAAGAAGCTTTTGTGAATAGAAAGCCTGTGAAATTGATTGAACCCGATGGTACCCATCTGGAAGAACATTACCAGGACTGGCGTGAATTATTACTCCAGACACTGAATAAGAACCACAATTAAAAAAATAAACCTAATTTAATATAACAACAATAAGTTTAAGCTTAGACTATGACAGCATTTAACTCAGAACAGGAATTTTTTAAGGGAATTGGACAAATCAAATTTGAAGGCTTGGGGACAGATAACCCGCTGGCTTTTAGGTGGTATGATCCTGAAAGGATTGTTGCAGGAAAAACCTTAAAAGATCACCTGCGCTTTGCCGGTGCGTACTGGCATTCTTTCTGTGGCAATGGTGCCGATCCTTTTGGCGGTCCGACACACATTTTTCCATGGGATGTTAAAACCGATCCTATAGCAAGGGCAAAGGACAAGATGGATGCTGCATTCGAATTCTTAACCAAAATGAACATCCCGTATTACTGTTTTCATGATACCGATGTAGTGGATCATGGTAACGATATCAAAGAGAATGAAAGCAGGATGCAGACTATGGTGGACTATGCCAAAAGTAAGCAAGCCGAAACAGGAGTGAAGTTATTATGGGGGACGGCCAACTTGTTTTCGCACCGAAGATATATGAACGGAGCGGCTACAAATCCTGATTTCCATGTGTTAACGCATGGCGCTGCGCAGGTAAAAACTGCGCTGGATGCAACCATTGCATTGGGCGGAGAAAACTACGTATTCTGGGGCGGTCGTGAGGGCTATATGAGCTTATTGAATACCAATATGAAACGTGAGCAGGAGCATCTTGCGAAATTTTTGCATACCGCTAAGGATTATGCCCGTAAAAATGGTTTCAAAGGAACATTTTTTATTGAACCTAAACCTTGTGAACCGACCAAGCATCAGTATGATTATGACTCGGCTACAGTATTGGGCTTCCTTCAAAAATATGATTTGCTGAATGATTTTAAGTTAAATCTGGAAGTGAACCATGCAACACTAGCGGGACATACTTTTCAGCATGAGCTTCAGGTTGCTGCCGATGCTGGAATGCTGGGATCAATAGATGCCAACAGGGGTGATTATCAAAACGGATGGGATACCGACCAATTTCCAAACAACATCAATGAGATTGTTGAATCTATGCTGATCATTCTTGAAAGCGGTGGCTTGCAAGGCGGCGGCGTTAATTTTGATGCTAAGATTCGTAGAAATTCAACCGATCCTGCTGATTTGTTCCATGCGCATATAGGTGGAATGGATCTGTTTGCCCGTGCGCTGATCATTGCAGATCAGGTTTTGGAAGGTTCTGAGTACAAAAAGATAAGAACTGAAAGATATGCCTCTTTTGACAGTGGTAAAGGAAAGGCTTTCGAAGATGGAGAATTAAGTCTGGAAGACCTTCGTGAATATGCGATACAGCAGGGAGAACCGGAAAGCAGAAGTGGAAGACAGGAATATTTAGAAAACCTGATTAACAGATACATTTAATTAAATACTAAATAGCGTTTTATGAAAACACTCGGAACACTCGATTATGCCGTATTTCTGATTTATTTCCTGATTGTTGCTTTTTATGGCTGGTGGGTGTACCGTCAAAAGAATGCCCATAAAGAGAACTCTAAAGACTTCTTTCTGGCGAAGGATTCACTCACCTGGTGGGCAATAGGCGCATCGCTGATCGCTTCCAATATTTCAGCTGAGCAATTTATTGGCATGAGCGGTTCAGGTTTTAAAATGGGGCTGGCCATTGCAACTTACGAGTGGATGGCTGCGGCCACACTGCTTATTGTGGCTATCTTTTTTATCCCCGTATATCTTAAGAATAAGATATATACCATGCCGCAGTTTTTGCACCAAAGGTATAACGGTACGGTAGCCATGATCATGGCTATATTCTGGTTGCTTTTGTATGTGGTGGTTAATCTTACCTCTATTCTTTATCTCGGAGCATTAGCCATACATAGCATATCAGGTATCAATTTAACGGTGTGTATGTATATACTGGCCGTCTTTGCCATCATCATTACCCTTGGGGGGATGAAGGTAATTGGTTATACGGATGTGGTGCAGGTGTTCTTCCTGATATTGGGCGGACTTGCAACGACCTATTTGGCCTTAGACCTGGTGGCCACTCATTTTGGCTCGAGTGGGGTAATTAAGGGCTTTAATTTATTAACCACACATGCCGAAGAGCATTTCCATATGATCCTGAAGAAGGACAATGAGAATTACCTTGATTTGCCGGGACTTACTGTATTAATAGGTGGGATGTGGATTGTAAATCTAAACTATTGGGGCTGTAACCAGTACATCACCCAACGTGCGCTGGGCGCAGATCTTAAAACTGCCCGTTCAGGGATTCTTTTTGCAGCTTTTCTTAAGCTATTGATGCCCGTAATTGTCGTGTTACCTGGTATTGCCGCTTATGTACTTTATAAAGAAGGTTATGGTGATTTTAAAACCAGTATGAGTCAGGGTGGCGAAGTTGCGCCAGATACAGCCTATCCGGTACTGTTAAACTTACTTCCGACAGGTTTAAAAGGGCTGTCTTTTGCTGCGCTCACAGCAGCAGTGGTAGCTTCACTCGCCGGTAAGGCAAATAGTATTGCTACTATATTTACGCTGGATATCTACAAAAAGGTAATCAACAAATCCGCTCACGAGGACAAGCAGGTTATTATAGGAAGATATACGGTCATAATAGCCATGCTGATTGCTATTTTTATTGCGCCATTATTGGGCATAGATAAAAAGGGTGGGTTTCAGTTTATACAGGAGTATACAGGCTTTTTCTCCCCAGGTATTTTTGCCATGTTTATACTAGGGTTCTTCTGGAAAAAAACGACCTCTAATGCTGCATTGTTTGCTACTGTAGGTGGCTTTGTGCTGTCTGTCGCATTAAAGTTTATACCTTTTGTTATTGATCTTAAATTTTTGAGTGCTTCAGGTTTTTCAAAATTGGTTGAACAGAAAGATGGTGCCATGCTTTACGAAATTCCTTTTCTGGATCGTATGGGATTTGTGTTTATCATCTGTATAGCTGTAATGTACCTCATTAGCATTTTCGAAACCAAAAGAGGAGTCATTACTAAAGGGCTTGATATTGATAGTGGAATGTTTAAAACGAATAGAAGCTTTGCAGTAGGGGCGATAATTATATGTGGATTATTAATCGCTTTATATACGGTGTATTGGTAGTAAGTATCTTGATTTTAAAACGCTGACGTCTAACAAGTCAGCGTTTTTTTTGCACTTACTTTAAAAATCAGCCAGGTGGCCAATTGAAAATTGCTTATTTGCAAGATATTACTATCGAAAAAAGTAATAAAAATAGTTTGTTTAAATAAAAATATTATATATTCGTGCACGTTCACGAAGCGGAAGCTGAGCGAACGATATAAGGGAGGGGTATATTTTTTTGGTCTATTTTACGTGTGCGTTAACGTAATTGCAACTATGCTGATTATTAATGATTTAATTGTTGTTTTAAATAGGAAAAACATATGGTATCAATAAAGGTAAATTCACTTAGTTCAAGAGAGACATTAATTTCTATGTTTATTTTAGGCGGCTTATTTTTTGTATTTGGTTTTATTACCTGGATCAACGCGATTTTAATACCTTACTTCAAAATAGCCTGCGAGCTGACTAACTTTCAGTCTTACCTCGTAGCCTTTGCCTTTTATATATCCTATTTTATTATGTCTCTGCCTTCTTCTTATCTGTTGAAGAGGGTAGGGTTTAAAAAAGGAATTATGTATGGCTTATGGGTGATGGCTATTGGGGTTTTTATATTTATCCCGGCCGCACTGAGTAGAACCTACGAAGTGTTTCTGGTCGGCTTATTCACCATAGGATCTGGTTTAGCCATTCTGCAAACCGCTGCTAATCCTTACATCACCATTTTAGGACCTATTGAGAAAGCTGCAAAGCGCATTAGTTTTATGGGAATTTGCAATAAAGCAGCTGGGATTTTAGCCCCGCTCATATTTGCTTCTGTGATATTTAAGGTTGCCGATAACGAAATGTTAAAGCAATTGCCTTTAATGGGGGCGACCGAAAGGGATGTAGTTTTAGATGAGTTAATTAGAAGGGTAATTCTTCCATATGGTGTTTTGGGTACCGTGTTGGCTACGCTGGGTATATTGATACGTTTTTCTCCACTGCCGGAGATTGATACCGAGCAGGAGAATGAAGAGTTATCCATCATAAATGCAGATAAAAAAAGCCTGTTTGATTTTCCCTATTTAATACTAGGCGTTTTAGCGATATTCTTTCACGTAGGTACACAGGTGATCGCCATTGATACCATCATTGGTTATGCAAGTGTAATGGGGATGCCCATTATGGAAGCAAAAGTTTTCCCTTCCTATACTTTGTTTACGACCATTATAGGCTATGGCCTGGGCATAATCCTTATTCCAAAATACCTTTCACAAGTAAATGTGTTACGCTTTTGCACCCTTTTGGGCGCCATATTAACGCTATTAATTATTTACAGCTCCGGTACTTATACCATTTTGGGTCATTCAATTGATATCTCCATCTGGTTTATCGTGCTGTTGGGGTTAGCCAACTCATTGGTTTGGGCAGGGATCTGGCCCCTGGCTTTAAATAATCTTGGGCGCTTTACAAAGGTAGGGGCTTCCATGCTGATTATGGCACTCTGTGGAAGTGCTATTTTTCCGCTTATATATGGCCATGTAGCCGATTTATATAATGTAAGAACCGCGTACTGGATATTGTTTCCATGTTACCTCTACCTGATGTTTTATGCTTTTTACGGACATCTCATCAAACGCTGGTTACCCACATTTAAAAAGAACAGTATGCAAGATTCAGAACTGATGACTAAGGTCAACTAGCAGCATCCTAAAAATAATCTTTCAATTAAACCAAGTATAAACAAACATAAACCTAAACCAACCAAGATATGAACAGGGAAACAAACTAAAATTAGCTTAAGATGCAACTTGTCTGGGACATCTTTTATTCAATCGTTAAATGTTACATCAGGGCATTACAGCCCTGCAATTATTAAGAATTTTAACTTAAAAGAATGAAAAAACAACTATTATTAAGCAATTCTCCTTTTCTTAACTTTCTCAATGCTTTTAATCAAAAGCGCGTTTTTTTATGCGCTTCTGTTTTAATACTCTCTTCAAGTGTAAACGCAGCTTCGGAGAAGTTTGTTAAGGAAACAAAAGTTAAGCACATCGCAGTTAATTCCATATTTTCCCCTAAGGTTGTATTGATCAAAGGTATAGTAAAGGGCGAAGGTGGTGCTGCATTGTCGGGCGTCACTGTTACTGTTAAGGACAGCAAAATTGGTACCCGAACAAATGCTTCCGGTGAATTTCAAATCAATGCACCTGAAGGCGCTACCTTGATTTTTAGTTATCTGGGCTACATTTCGCAAAACATCAGTGTGGGTAGTAAAACTGTCATCAATGTAACCATGTTGATTGACGAAGGTAAATATCAAATGAACGAAGTCGTGGTAGTGGGGTATGGTACGCAAAAGCGTTCGGATATAACTGGTTCAGTAACTTCAGTGCCAAAAGAAAGATTAGCTGGTTTGCCAGTTACAAACGTGCTATCTGCCATTGAAGGTACCACAGCGGGTTTAAATGTTTCGACAACCTCATCTGTACCAGGTAGTTCTCCAACCGTATTGGTTAGAGGGGTGAACTCGATCAATGCGGCCACCGGGCCACTAACGGTTATTGATGGAGTGCCATTTAGCAATTTAGGTGGTTCTATGAATGACATTAACCCCAATGATATCGCCTCTATTGAGATTCTTAAGGATGCATCAGCGGTAGCTATTTATGGAACACGTGGTTCTAGTGGGGTAATCTTAATCACCACTAAAAGAGGAAAAACCGGAGAGCCTACTATTAGATACAGTGTTTATGGAGGACCTGAGTACCAGATCAAAAATTTGCACCCATTGAGTGGACCAGAGTATGTTGAGAAATATTTAGAATTTTCAAGGCAAAGTAATCGGACACCTAACAATCCACCAGTACCTAACCAATATGAAATTGCAAATTATAATGCCGGTACAACAGTAGATTGGTTAAAAGAAATCTCTCAATCTGGTAGCATTCAAGATCATAACCTGAGCATTTCTGGAGGTACAGAGAAGATTAAATACTTTGTGTCTGGCGCTTATCAAAAACAAAAGGGGGTATTAAAAGGCTTTCAATTTAGTCGTGCTTCTGTACGCTCTAATTTAGATGCAACGGTTACCTCATGGTTAACGGCAGGTACTTCGTTATTTTTTGCCAACAGCAACGCAGATGGGGGACAGGTAAGTTACAGCAGTGCACTTCAGATGAGCCCTTATGGACGTATACGTGAAGAAAACGGGGATTATACGATTTATCCAATGTTTGGTGAAACCCTTTTCAGAAATCCATTGTTGGGTTTAAATCAGGATGTAAACAATCGTGACAAAAACTTGAATGGTACTTTTTATGCCGAAGTTAAGCCCGCTTTTATTAAAGGATTAAAATATAGGTTTAATGGAAATTATACTTTTCAGCCTACTAAAGACGACTCTTATGCCGGCCCAAATGCAGGTAATACTTTAGGTGGAACAGCAATTCAAAAGAAAACAGACACTGAAGGTTGGTTATTAGAACACATACTTTCTTACAATAAAGATTGGAACGACCATCATCTTGATGTAACCGCATTGTATGGTGCACAAGAGAAGGAATACACGGAGCTATCTGTTAAAGGAAGCACATTTGTTAATGATGATTTATCGTTCAATAACATGGGTGCTGCAGGGACAATTGAGGCCCCTTCACTCTATTCCAGAGAAGCCATGGTTTCTCAAATGGGTCGTTTAAATTATTCTTATAAAAGTAAATATTTAATTACTGCTACAGTGAGACGGGATGGGTTTTCGGCTTTCGGAGCAGGAACAAGCAAGTATGGTACCTTTCCTTCCATTGCTTTAGGTTGGAATATTTCTAATGAGCGTTTTTTAAAAAATGTATCCCAGATTGATAACATCAAGTTAAGAGCTTCATACGGAACTTCTGGAAATCAGGCGATAAATGCATATCAAACCCTTACCACACAAGGGCTGACGAAGTACATCTACAATGGCGTAACTACTGTAGGTTTAGTGTCTAGCTCTTTAAATGCTAATGGAATATTAGGAAATGTAAATCTTAATTGGGAAAGCACTACGGGTACCAACTTAGCCGTTGATTTCTCTTTATTTAAGAGCAGGATTACGGGTACTGTAGAGGTCTATAAAACCGAAACAAAAGATGTTTTATTGAGACGTAAGTTGCCTGCCATTATTGGGTACCCAACCATCTTCGACAACTTAGGTCGTGTAGCTAACAGAGGAATAGAATTCACTTTAAATACGGTAAACCTTCAACACGACAATTTTAGCTGGTCTACAAATTTTAACTTCTCGGCCAGCAGAAACAAAATTCTTTCCTTGTATGGCGATAATTTAGATGATATAGGTAACAAGTGGTTTATTGGTAAATCATTGTATGCTATCTATGATTATACATTAGAAGGCGTTTGGCAAACTGGCGAAGATCCTTTAAATGTTGACCCGACAGCGAAGCCTGGAGATTTAAAGTTTGCTGACCTGAATGGCGACAAAAAAATTACGGAAGCGGATAAGTCTTACCTGGGTAACAGCCTGCCTAAATGGACAGGTGGTATGATCAATAATTTTAAATACAAAAATTTTGGGCTGAGTGTTTTCGTTCAAACTTCTCAGGGATCACTGATCAATAATCCATTACTAAACCTTCAGGCATATGGCGGTCGTGTAAATATACCAAGAGAACTCAGCTATTGGACACCAGAAAACAAAAACAATGAGTCGCCTTCTTTAACTTATACAAACCCACGCTTGTATGCTTTTCCTGCAAAACAAGACTATTTGAGAATAAAAGACATCACTTTAAGCTACAATTTATCTACTAAAGCTGCAGAGCAGTTAAAGTTAGGCAGTTTGTCGGTGTTTGCGAGCGGTCGTAACCTACACACTTTTACCAATTGGATTGGAACAGATCCTGAGTTAAGTGTTAATGGGGTAGAGCGACAAGCAGGACCGGCTAATGCTCCACTTGCTTACGGGGTATACCCATTAGTGACTAGCGTTGTCGTTGGTTTAAACATAACATTACGTTAATCTTTAAAAATAAAATTATGAAAAAGCTTATTCTTTTATCATTCATATTTATTGCAACAGTTGGCTTAATTTCTTGTAGTAAGAGTTTTTTAGATGAAAAATCTGACTCTAGTTATTCGCCTGCTAATAGTTTTAAAAATGTTGCTGGTTTAGAAGCCGGAATTGCAGGTCTGCAAGCATCTGTTAGGGAGCAATATACCATGCAGGTTACACAGTCGCTACTTTGTATTTTTCAAGTAGGAACGGATGTAGCGATTGCTGGCCAGGAAAATCCTGAATCTATCCCTTATCATGATTATTCAAGGCTTTTGCCGGTAGATGAAGCTGCCAGATCCTACTGGACCTGGGCATATAAAGTGATTACCAACACCAATCAAATCCTGAGAGGTACAGCAGATCCTTCGGCCGTTTTAACGGATGCCCAACGTAAATTATATACTGCAGAGGCCCGCTTTTTTAGAGCTTATGCCTATAATTTCCTGGTTACCTTATGGGGAGAAGTTCCCCTGCTTGATCGCCCATACGATGAGCCTAAAACAGATTTTACCCGTGCTAGCATAGCCGACTTAAACAAATTCATCAATGATGACCTTTTATACGCTACGGCTAATTTGCCTGCTATAGATCAGGTTTCTAAACCAGGTCGTATCAGTAAAGAGGCTGCTTCGCAGCTGTTTGCAGAAG
Source organism: Pedobacter nyackensis (assembly GCF_900176505.1). Taxonomy (GTDB): domain Bacteria; phylum Bacteroidota; class Bacteroidia; order Sphingobacteriales; family Sphingobacteriaceae; genus Pedobacter; species Pedobacter nyackensis. The sequence continues at coordinate 13,135 of NZ_FWYB01000019.1, forward strand.
TGTACCTGAGACAGGGGAAAAATGATTTAGCAGAGGCCCAATGCCTGGCGGTTATTGCCGGTAACTTTAAGTTAGTGGATACCAGATATGGGGTTAAAAAATCTGAAGCAGGTGATCCATTCGCAGACATGTTTATTTATGGCAACCAACGCCGTCGTCAGGGAAATACCGAAGCCATTTGGGTGCAGGAATTGGAATTCAATATTCCAGGTGGTGCTACGAATTTGGATCAACACCGTAGGGTTTGGGTAGCTGGTTATGATACCAAAGCCGGAATGCTGGTTGCCGATTCATTAGGCGGACGTGGTGTGGGCCGTTTACGTTTAAGTCCTTGGGTGATAAAAAGCCTGTACACAGGGACGGGGGTTAATGATATGCGTAATTCTAAATACAATCTTCGCAGGGACTTTTACTACAATGACCCTAAAAATGTAAATTTTGGAAAAAAAGTAATCCCACTACCAGCGGATACCTTATTTAGGATTGTTCCCTATACCACAAAGTGGAATCATTTTATCGCTTCAGATCCCAATGGAGCCGGAGCTTTTAAGGATTTAATTATGATGCGTTTGGGTGAAACTTATTTGTTGCTGGCTGAAGCGCAATTCAAACAAAACAGGCCTGATGATGCTGCCATCAGTATCAATAAATTAAGAACCAGAGCCAATGCGGCTCAGGTAACAGGAGCAGATATTACGCTTGATTTTCTTTTGGACGAACGTGCAAGAGAATTGATTGGTGAGGAAAATAGAAGAATGACTTTGGTGAGAACAGGTACTTTACTGAGTAGGGTACAGCGACTAAACATTAAGGAAAATACAACTATTAAGCCTTACAATGTGCTTTTACCAATTCCCCAAACGGAGATTGACCTGAATAAGGATGCAAAATTGGGTCAGAATCTTGGCTATAATTAATACCTGAAAGAGGTTGTCCAAAAGGTACGTTCGTCAGAAAAATAGCGCGGCATTACCTTTTGGACAACCACTTTTACTCGATAAACATCTACCACATTTTAAACATACATGCTGCTTTAATGGCCGTATCAAAATCCAATGAAAAAAGTTAAAATAATTAACGGACTTATCATTACACCTTATCGCATCATTAAAAACGGTACGCTATTAATCAATGGTAATAAAATAGAATCAATAAGTGAGGTGGATATCGAAGCGCAGGATTACCATGTGATCGATGCAAAGGGAAATTATGTTTCTCCGGGCTTTATAGATATCCATATTCATGGCGGAGGTGGGCATGACTTCATGGATGCGACCGAAGAGGCTTATCTGAAAATAGCAGAAATTCATGCTACTTATGGAACTACTGCGATGGCACCAACTACACTTACCTGTTCCAAAGCAGATCTGTTAAAAGCGATAGAACTTTATAAATCGGCGGATATTAAAAATACCAGCGGAGCGCAATTTATAGGTCTGCATTTAGAAGGCCCTTATTTCGCGCTTAGTCAGAGTGGAGCGCAGGATACCAGGTACATCAGAAATCCTGATGTCGAAGAATATAAAGAGGTAATCGCCTATGGTGATGTGATTAAACGCTGGAGTGTTGCACCCGAATTGCCTGGCGCCATTGAAATGGGGAAATACCTGAAATCGCAGGGGATTATTGCTGCTGTAGCCCATACTGATGCCATTTACGAAGAAGTTTTAGAAGCCGTCGAAAATGGGTATACGCTGGCAACACATCTTTATTCTGCCATGTCTGGCGTAACCAGGCGGGATACTTACCGTTATGCAGGTGTAATTGAAAGCGCTTTTTTAATTGATGCAATGGATGTTGAGATTATTGCTGATGGCATTCATTTGCCCCCGCCCTTATTAAAACTGGTCTGTAAAATAAAAGGCCCTGATCGTATCGCATTAATTACGGATGCCATGCGTGGGGCGGGTATGCCGGAAGGCGATAGTATTCTCGGAAATAAAGATACCGGGATGAAAGTGACGATCGAAAATGGGGTAGCGATAATGGCCGACAGATCTTCTTTTGCCGGCAGTGTGGCTACGACAGACCGTTTGGTAAGAACGATGGTTCAAATGGCCGATATTCCATTGGTAGAAGCTGTTAGAATGATGTCCCGCACACCGGCTACGATCATGGGCATCGAAAATACAAAAGGAACGCTAACCGTAGGTAAAGATGCTGATGTTTTAATTTTTGATGAAAACATCAACATCAAAACCACCATCATCAATGGAAAAATAGTCTATTCCTCAGCAGATTTCACGTAAAAATTAAGAAGATTTAAATGAAAGAATTTATAAAAGACAAATTAACCGTAAAGGTTTTTGACAATAGAAACCTGATGGGCGCGGCGGTTGCTACCGCTGTTGCTGAACGGATAAACATATTATTGAACACACAACCCTTTGTTAATATCATATTTGGTGCAGCCCCTTCTCAGAATGAATTTTTTGAGGAATTGCTGAAAAAGGAAATCGATTGGTCTAGACTCAATGCTTTCCACATGGATGAATATGTAAACCTGGCTTCAGACGCTCCGCAAGGATTTGGTAATTTTATAAAAGCGCGTTTATTTGATTTAGTTCTTTTTAACACGGTAAATTATATCAATGGGAATGAAGCCGATTATGAGGCCGAGTGTTTACGGTATACCGCATTATTAAATGACTTTGAAACGGATATCGTATGCTTAGGTATTGGAGAAAATACGCATTTGGCATTTAACGATCCGCATGTAGCAGCGATTAATGATCCTTATTTAGTGAAGCGTGTGGATCTGGACCAACAATGCCGCAACCAACAGGTGAATGATGGCTGTTTTAACACGATCAATGAAGTACCCACACACGCTTTAACGCTTACCCTGCCGGCTTTACTTAAAGCATCTTATGCTTTTTGTACCGTACCTAGTGAGAAAAAGGCACAGGCAGTTTACCACACCTTAAATGAAGAAATCAGCGATAAATTTCCTTCCACGCATTTAAGAAATCACCAAAATGCAGTCTTGTTTTTGGATGATCAAAGCAGTGTAAGCATCTGATAAGAACAAAACTTGATTTTTAAACCTAATAACCAACGAAAATGAAATGTGAATTAAGTACAGAGCAGATTCAGTTTTTTCAAACTAATGGATTTATCGTAATCGAAGATTTTCTATCACCTGCAGAGCTAACGAAATGGCGGGAAGCAGTTACGGAAGCGGTAAAGGATAGGAATGGCGTGAAAATGCCTGGAAAGGAAGGGAAAGTTGGAATGGATGATGGCATTAATAAAGACGCTGAATATTTTTCTAAAGTTTTTGATCAGCTTCTGAACCTTTGGCAAACCAATGATAAAGTGAAAGAGATTATGTTGGATGAGCGTATTGGTAAAATGGCGGCACAGCTTTCGGGTGCCAGTGGAATCAGGATATGGCACGACCAGGCCTTATTTAAACGCCCTTGGGCAAACCCAACTTCCTGGCATTTAGATACCCCATTCTGGTCTTTTTCTGATAGAAGAGCTTTATCGATTTGGGTAGCCCTGGATGACGCAACCTTAGAAAATGGATGTCTATATTTTATTCCGGCATCATTTAAAGAAACAACTTTTGTAAATAAGGGAATAGGAAAAAACATGGATGGCATTTTCGAAGCTTACCCACAATTTGCACAGGTGGCTTCAGTTTCGGCCAGTATGAAAGCGGGAAGTTGCTCTTTCCATAACGGATTAACCATACATGGTGCTGGCGCCAATATGAGTAGCGGACATAGAAGAGCCATGACTTGTGCTTACATGCCTGATGGCAATACTTTTAATGGTGAACCTAACATTTTACCTGAAGTCTATTTGAATACGCTTAAAGTTGGCGATTTGCTGAATAATGATGAGCAAAACCCTCTGATTTATAAATCGTAAGCAATGGATTTAGCCCTGAAGTTTTTGTGTCCGCGTTGGGGTTTTGAAGATATTCCCTGGTCTGTTTTTTTGAAACAGGTAAAAGAAGCCAATTACGCCGGTATTGAATGGTTCCCTTTTGGAGAAACATGTGATGTACAAGAGGTATTGGATTTGCTGAAATATTATGACCTGGATTTTGCCATAGTAATGGCAGTGATTAAACCCTATACCAATTTTGAGCAATATCTGGAAGACCTTAAACAGGATTTAAACAAGTTGATGGACATCAGAGACGAATTTAAAACGCCCTTGTTTTTTAGTGCCCAAACCGGTAGAGAATTCTTTAACGATAATCAAATACAAGCTTGCCTTGACCTTTGTAATGAGTTTCAGGACCAATACCAAACGCCGGTTTATCAAGAAACACATCGGAATAAATGGTCGTATGCGGTACATAGGGTAGCGCCAATATTAGCCAAAAATCTGGATTTAAAACTAACGCTGGATGCTTCTCATTGGTTTTGCGTTTCTGAGAGTTATTTGGAAGATCAGCAAGCTGCGGTAAATAGCGCCATTGCACATGCCCGACACATTCATGCAAGGGTAGGGAGTACGCAAAGTTCGCAAGTTTGGGATCCGGCGGATGCCGAATATGGGGAAGCTTTAGCAGCTCATGTTCAGATTTGGGATAAATGGGTAGGCCAGATGAAAATGAATAAACTACCCATAACCATTACGCCTGAGTTTGGACCAGCGCCATACATGGTAAAGGGAAATAGGACTAGGTCTTTAAGAGAGGAACAGTGGCGAATAAATTTATGGATGAAAGATTTTTTACAAAAGCGGTACTGCTAAAATAGGAATTATGAAGAGGAAAACATTTTTACAGCAAAGTGCCATTTTTTCTGTTGCCAGCTTATTGATGTTAAAAAATAATGCTTTTTCTAAGTCAGTGGTAAATACGCTGATAGACGATACAGATGATGATTTATATCAGCTCTTTAAAAACCCATCCATTGGCTATAGGCCGTTTGTGCGGTGGTGGTGGAATGGAAACAAGGTGGAAAGAACTGAATTGGCCAGAGAGCTTAAACTGCTAAAAGAAGCAGGAATTGGTGGGGTAGAAATCAATCCAATTTCTTTTCCATCCAATACGGATGATATGGATATCCCGTCTGTGGATTGGTTAAGTAATGAATGGATAGACTTATTGAAGTTTACGTTAGTCGAAGCGAAAAAGCTGGATATGACCTGCGACCTTTTAGCAGGTACAGGATTTCCGTATGGTGCCGGATTTTTAGCCGACGAAGAATGTGCTCAGGTAGTGGTCGTAGCCGTGAAAAAACTGACAGGCCCTTTAAAAACTGAAATCTCACTTTTTGATATTTTTAAGGAAGCAGATCCGGCAACTTTGAGTCCTTATACTGGGCGTAAAATGGAAATTTTGGGACTAAGTATTGTTCCAGATCCTTTAACCAGCATGGATCAGGTAAAAAACATCACCAATGAAGTGGTAGATGAAGGTGTAAAAATTGACTTACCGAAAGGAAAGTTTGCCATTTATGGTTTAGTGAAAATATGTGGCTTTATGAAGGTGATACAAGGGGCGCCCGGTGGAACCGGACCTGTACTCAATCATTTTAATGAGAAAGCCGTCAAAAAATACCTCAACAAAATCAGTGGTACCATTCAAAATAGAATTGGACCACTTGCACCTGATGTCCGCTCCTTTTTTGTAGATAGTTTAGAAATGGAAGGTGCCAATTGGACGAGTGACATGATGGCCGAGTTTCAAAAAAGAAGGGGATATGATTTGTATCCATACCTGCCATTTATACTCTTCAGAACTGGTAGAATGGGAAATACGATTGACTTGAATTATGCCGTAAAGATCAGTCCGGAAATGGAGAAAATGCTGAACAGGATGAGGTATGATTTTGAATACACCAAGGCCGAGCTTTTTAGAGAAAGATTTTCTAATAGCTTTAGTCAATGGTGTGCCGAAAACAAAATAAAATCCAGAGCACAAGCCTATGGTAGAGGACATTTTCCTTTAGAGGGAACCTTTGGTATGGATATCCCTGAATGCGAAACCTGGATGAAATATGGTATAGGAGAGGAGATTTCTGATAGAGATTTCACCAAATATCCCTGGCATTTAGGTCGTGGGAATACCATGATCAATAAATATGTTTCCTCAGCGGCTCATTTGAAAGGTAAAAAACTCATTAGCTCTGAAGAACTAACCAATACAGAAATGGTATTTAATGAGTCCTTGGAGCTTTTTAAAATAGCCGGCGATCAAAGTACCATTTCAGGAGTTACACATCCGATTTTTCACGGATTTAATTACTCTCCACCAGATGCTGCTTTCCCTGGATGGATCACCTACGGTGGGTATTTTAATGAACAAAATACCATGTGGCCGTATTTTAAGCATTATACCGATTATAGAGCCAGGCAATCTGCATTATTGCAACAGGCTACTTTTTTTGCTGATATAGCGATTATGGCCCCAATTGGTGATATGTGGGGTGATTTTGGTGCGCAAATGGAACCATTCCCTTCTCGTGTAACGCCTGCTTATCAACAGTTGATTTGGGAATCTATCCATCAAAATGGAAATGCCTGTGACTATGTTTCGGAACAGGTAATTGCAGATGCGGACTTTAAAAGTGGTTGGATGACTTATGGTTCAAGAAAGTATCATACCCTTTTTTTAATTGAAGTAAAAAGTATCTTACCTCAAACGGCAAAGAAATTATATGATTTTGTGAAAGCTGGAGGCCGGATTTTCTGTATAGAAGCTTATCCGGAACAATCTTTAGGTTGGCTTAATCACGAACAAAAAGATTTAGAAGTACAGGAATGGGTTATGAAATTAAAAGCATATCCAGCTCAATTCATTTTCTTGCCAAAACCAGCAGCAAACTTTAGCGAATGGTATCAAACGGTTCAAGCGAAGTATAAGATTACACCATACGTCAAAATCGCCAATCCAAATACTTTCGTTACCCAGGTGAGGTATCAAACGAAAAACTCGGATATCTTTTTGTTTAATAATGCAAGTGCCCATCTCAGTATAGATTTAGACGCTACATTTTTACCGGAGATTACAGCGAAAAAACAAGCCTGGATTTGGGATGCGGCAAGTGGCGAGCGGTTTAAATTGGACCTGAAAGACAGAAATTTTAAAATAAAACTCTGTCCTGCCGATGCTAAAATTATTGTTTTCAATAAGGATAGAAATGGAAAAAACTGGGATCCAATTCCTGAAATAACACCCAATGCGATCAGCTTAAAGTCCGTTTGGAAAGTAGCGTTTATGCATATGGATGGAACAGTGAAAAACGAAGAAATACTTGAACTCACCGATTTAAAGGATTTACCTGATTTCACCCATTTTGCAGGTACTGTTTCGTATAAAACCAGTATAACCTTATCCAATCCTGCAAGCCTTCATTATTTAGATTTAGGAAAGGTATTCGGTATCGCCGAACTGATTGTGAATGGTGAAAATTTAGGCACTCAATGGTATGGGCGTAGGGCCTATGCGATCAGAAATCTGTTGAAAAAGGGTGCGAATAGTATTGAAATTAAAGTGACTACGGTAATGGTTAATTACATGAAATCTTTAACAGAAAATACGATCGCACAGTATTGGTCAAATAATAAAAAGAAAGAACAGCCACTTCAATCTATGGGGTTGGCTGGCCCCGTTAATTTATACTTATGATAGCTTCATAACCATTAAAAAACAAATTATATACATATGAAAACTCAAAAGAAAATAATTTTGATGCTGTTTATGCTCATGGCTTGTTCAACTGTTTTTGCCAAAGACTATAAAGCCTCATTTTTCCATATCAAATCAGATGGTTCAACGATGAACACCCGCTCTATCCAGTTTGCGATAGATTACATCAGCAAAAATGGTGGTGGCAGATTGGTTTTTTATGTGGGCAGATATTTGACAGGATCTATTTATTTAAAATCTAACGTAACGATTCAGTTAGAGGAGGGGGCAGTTTTATTGGGCTCAACCAATCCTTTTGATTATGATAGAATTGGGAATACCGCGCTTATTCATGCGAGGGACGTAGAAAATGTGGGTATTACAGGTAAAGGAATGATTGATGGACAAGGTAGGGCATTAGCCAATAACTCTATTGCTTATGCAAATGATGGACTGATTGTCGATATTTTGAAATATGATCGTACCCGTGAATCCATCCGGCCAATGGTGATTTACTTTTACAATTGCGTAAATGTGAACATCAAAGAGCTGATTATGCAAAATTCGGCCTGTTGGTTACAGACCTACGAACGATGCAAAAATTTAGTGATAGATCACATTACTGTGAATAATGTTGCTTATTGGAACAGTGATGGTATTGATGTGGTAGACTGTGATAATGTGGTGATTACCAATAATAATATTGATGCTGCGGATGATGGGATTTGTCTTAAATCGCATACTGAGGGGTTTTTCTGTCATAATATACTGATCGAAAACAACATTGTACGTACCAGCGCAAACGGTATAAAATTAGGTACAGCGGGTAAAGGTGGTTTCAGAAATATTAAAATATTGAACAATACGGTATACAACACTTACCGTTCTGCTATCGCTTTACAAAGTGTTGATGGTGGCTTTCTGGAAGACATTATAGTGGATGGCTTAAAAAGCGCCAATACGGGACATGTTATCTTTTTAAGACTGGGAGAAAGGATTCCGGGTAAAAAGTCGACCATGAAAAGAATATCCATCAAAAATGTGGTAGCGGATGTACCTTTAGGTAAAGCCGATGCCGGTTACGATTATGAGGGACCAATTGAAGATATGCCAAGAAATATTTCTCCGATTATTATCGCTGGTTTACCAGGGCAATATATTGAAGATGTAACCTTCAGCAATTTTGAAATTTCTTATCCAGGTGCTGGTAGCAAATATATGGCCTATGTCGCATTAGATAAATTAGATAGCATTCCTGAAGAGGCTGGCGGATATCCGGAGTTTTCTAAGTTTAAAGAAATCCCGGCCTGGGGTATTTATGTCAGACATGCTAAAAACATTAATTTCTCAAATCTCCTATTGAAAGCTGAGAAGAAGGATTACCGCTTACCTATTGTAATGGATGATGTGCATGGTGCAGCGTTGAAAAAAGTTACCTTTCAGCAGATCGATCAGAAAAAATTGCTGCATACGCATAAATCAACAAAGGTAAATGTTAATTAATGACCTATATTTAAGGCTACAGCTTAATCCTTCATTTGTAATGAACCAGTTTAGTAAACGTTTAATTGTTACCGCTATCATAGGGACTACTGCATGTTTTGTAAATGCTCAAAGTAAGAGCGATTTATATAAATATGTAAAACCCATTATTGGTACGCAAAAGATGGGACATACTTATCCGGGAGCTACTGTGCCCTTTGGCATGGTACAGCTAAGTCCGGATACCGATACGCTTTCTTATGAAGATAATGGGAAGTATAATAAGGATGTTTATAGATATTGTGCAGGTTATCAGTATGATGATCCAACGATAGTAGGTTTTAGTCATACGCATTATAGCGGTACAGGGCATTCGGATTTGGGGGATTTTTTAGTGATGCCAACTGTAGGTAAAGTACAACTTAACCCCGGTACCGCTACGCAACCAGAAAGTGGCTACCGTTCAAAATACAGTCATCAAAATGAGGTTGCTGAAGCCAATTATTATAAGGTGAAACTAGATGATGATGGTGTTTTGGCAGAGTTAACAACTTCTGCAAGCGTTGGTTTTCACCAGTATACCTTCCCGAAATCTAAAGAGGCAAATATTATATTGGATTTGATGCATGGGATTTATAACTACGACAATAAAAATGTCTGGACTTATGTTCGCGTAGTGAATGATTCTTTGGTAACAGGTTATAGACAAACCAATGGATGGGCAAAAAATCGTAAGGTCTATTTTGCGATGTCTTTTTCTAAGCCATTTAAGTCTTATGGTGCTAAAGATTTCACCAAAAAGGAAGTGTACAAAGGATTCTGGGCCAAATTTGATCAGACCAGGAACTTCCCGGAAATGGCGGCCAGGCAAATCAGAATGTATTTTAATTTTGATACAGAGGAAGCTGAAAAGGTAAAAATAAAATTTGCGATCTCTTCGGTAAGCAGCGACAATGCCCTGATGAATATGCAGGCCGAAATACCTGGATGGGATTTTAACCAGGTTAAACAACAAGGCCAGCAGCTCTGGAACAAAGAATTGCAGAAGATTGAAGTCAAAACAAAAAAGACGGAGGACGCCATCAATTTTTATACGGCTATGTATCATGCTTTTTTAAGTCCAACGGTTTACATGGACGTAAATAATCAGTATATGGGGTTAGACCAAAAGGTACATGAGGCCAAAGGATTTAAGAATTATACGACCTTTTCTTTATGGGATACGTACAGAACCTTACATCCTTTCTTTAACATTGTACAGCCACAGAGAAATAGCGACATGGTGAAATCTATGCTGGCACACTTTGATCAAAGTGCTTTACCGATGTTACCAGTCTGGTCTAACTCTGCAAATGATACCTGGTGCATGAGCGGTTACCATAGTGTTTCGGTAATTGCCGACGCCATCATTAAAGGCAATTTTAATGGTGACATAAATAAGGCTTTAGCAGCCTGTGTAGCTACCGCAAATCAGCGTAATTACGAAGGTATAGGAGATTATATAGATAAAGGTTATGTGCCTTCTGATAAAAACAGGACGGCGGTATCCAATACTTTAGAATACGCTTATGACGATTGGTGCATTGCACAGCTGGCAAAAAAAGCAGGCAATACTGAAGTTTACAATACCTTCATTAAACGGTCTGAAAATTGGAGAAATGTGTATGATACATCTATCGGTTTCATGAGACCACGTTTATCAGACGGGACTTTTAGAAAAAACTTTGATGTTTTAGAGACAGAAGGGCAGGGTTTTATAGAAGGTAATGCATGGAATTATAGTCTTTATGTTCCTCAAAACCCAGGTGCATTAATCCAGACTATGGGAGGTGATAAAAAATTCATTCCTCATCTTGATTCCCTGTTTACAATGGATTTGCCCGATGCCTTTTTTGCGCATACCGAGGACATCACCAGAGAAGGTATCATTGGTAATTACGTACATGGAAATGAACCCGCGCATCATGTTGCTTACCTTTATAATTATACTTCACAGCCCTGGAAAACCCAAAAGACTGTGAGAATGATTTTGGGAAAACAATATCATAACGGACCCGACGGCCTGGGAGGAAATGATGATTGCGGACAAATGAGTGCCTGGTATATCCTATCGTCACTTGGTTTTTATCCAATGGCACCAGCTTCTGATCGTTATGATCTCGGTAGTCCGGCTGTATTAAACGCAACCATTAATCTTGAAAATGGTAAGCAATTTATTGTTGAAGCAAAAAATCAATCAGATAAAAATGTTTACGTAAAGCAGGTGCTTTTAAATGGGAAAGTATTGGATCGTTTGTATATTATCCATAGTGAAATCACTGATGGCGGGCAATTAACCTTTGTTATGGCTTCGGTACCCAATAAAAAAAGCAGATAAATGAAGCTATTCCTATAAGTCAGAATGAAAAAGTTTGTTTGCAGGTTTTATGGTGTTCTTGGTTTATTTTGTCTGGCAATAAGTACTGCATACGGTCAGGATGAATTTCAGGTTATTGAATCGAGGATCGCTAAATATTTAAAAGAAGATGTTGACATCAGCCAGCTCCATCAGGAAGTCAGGAACAATGCATTATCCCTTCAATATAATGGCGGCTGGTCGGCGATTGATTATTCGTCTCAGGCCGAAACGAGCTGGGCTCCGCTCGGACATTTAAATCGGGTTAAGCAATTTGCGTTGGTATTGGCTTTAAACGAAGCAAATGAGGTTGCACAAAATAAACTGGCAGTTCAAACTATCCATGCTTTGAGGTATTGGTTACAACAAAATCCAAGAAGCAGCAATTGGTTTCAAAATGATATTGCTTCCCCCACAGCACTCGGGGAGATCATGCTGCTCTTAAAGAACCGAAATGCGCTGCCTCCAGCTTTACAGGATTCCTTGTTAAATCTGATGAATCAGGGTGATGTAGTAAGAGCAATTGGGGCCAATAAGTCGGATATTGCCATTCACATGATGTACAGGGCATGTATCAGCAGGGATAAAGCGCTAATGGATTCGGCCGTTAAGCAGGTATTTATGCCGATTTCATTAGGTAACAAAGAGGGTTTGCAATATGACTATTCCTATCGTCAGCACGGGCCACAGTTACAGATAGCTAGCTACGGTCAGGTTTTTTTATCTGGCGAATATAAGGTGGCCTCCTGGTTGTTGGGAACCACTTATGCGATCCAGCCAGAAAAGCTAAAAATTCTGGATCAGTATTTAACAGGTACTTACTTAAAAACGATCAGGGGCAGATATATTGATTTTAATACAGAAGGCCGTGGGATTGCGAGAAATGATATACTGGACAAAATTAATATTACCTCAAAAGGAGGAAAACACAGCTTGTTGGGATTGGCAAAAGAGGTGAACCCGGAAAATGCGGTTGTTTTAGAAAAGGCGGAACAACGGATTTTGCAATTGCAAGGCCCGTCTTTTGATGTCGAGCCTGCTCATATCCATTTTTATAAGGGAGACTATACCCTGCATAACCGACCGGCTTATTCATTTAATGTGAGAACGGTTTCTAAACGTACCATTAGAACCGAATATGGAAATAAGGAGAATTTAACAGGGAAGTTTTTACCTGATGGCTCTACCAATATCCAGCGCAGTGGCGCTGAGTATTTTAACATCATGCCCGTTTGGGAATGGGATAAAATTCCGGGCATTACCGGCCGGGATTATGCGGCAGACCAAAGAACAACGATTGAGTGGGGAGAAAGAGGGGTAGGGAGTTTTGTTGGCGGGGCATCTGATGGGAAATATGGAACAACAGTTTACCAATTGGATTACAATGAGGTTACTGCGAAAAAAGCATGGTTTTTCTTCGATGATGAAGTGGTATGTCTGGGCACAGATATCAATAGTTTCGCTAAAGAACCCATTGCTACAACCATCAACCAGGCCTGGCAAAAGGGACCGGTAAAGGTTTTTAATGGTGGTAAATTAATAAATGTTAATGGACGGTTTATTGCTAATGATGTTAAATGGATCTGGCATGACAGCATAGCCTATTACTTTCCAAATCAGGGTAAAATCAGCTTAACCAATGAAAAGCAGAAAGGCAGCTGGAACTTAATAAATGCCAACAGATCAAAAAGTACAGTGGAGGGAAAGGTGTTTAAGCTTTGGTTTGACCATGGGGTAGATCCTGTTAAACAGTCTTACGCCTATATCGTAAAACCGGGAATCAGTGAAAAAGAGCTGATGGGGGACAAGGGTCTGGCGATGAGCGCAATGAGAACGTTGAGCGCGATCAGTATATTAAGGAATACTCCCGAAATTCAGGCAGTTGAGCATGTGGACCTTCAGATGGTACAGGTGGTGTTCTATGAGGCGGGCAGTCTGACAACGCAAAATTTTTCTATTGCTGTTGATCAGCCTTGTGTATTATTGATCAAAGCAATAAAGACGCGAAATCCTATCCTGTACCTTTCAGATCCTACTCAGAAATTAACAGATTTACATGTTACCTTTAGCTCGGAATTCCTTAAAATTATGGAACCTGTGCCCATCAGTCTGCCACAAGGAGATCATAAAGGCGCAACGGTAAGTTTCCAGTTTAACTAATATGAAATATCTACAACAATAACCATACATAGCATCAATACGAACATGAAGAAAATAGCCGTACTTTTCATTTTAATGACTTCGATAATTTTTGATGGTTTAGCCCAGAAAAAGCCATTGGTAAATGTAGACAGCGCATTCAGATTTGCAGCCAGACAATATACCAATATGTTGGCTACGCATCCGGACTTAACCCAATTTCCACAATCCACAAGGAAAAATGGAACACCAGATAACAGGACTTCTGGTTGGTGGTGTAGTGGTTTTTTTGGAGGGTCTTTATGGTATTTGTATGAATACACAGGCGAGGCACAATGGAAAGTTTCAGCAGATAAATGGACAAAAGCGTTAGACAAGGAAAAGTATAATACCAGTACACATGATTTGGGTTTTATGCTTTATTGCCCATATGGGAATGGCTACCGTCTGACTCAAAATAAGGAATATATAGAACCGATGCTTACTGGTGCCAGTTCTCTGGCCACAAGGTTTAATCCGGCATATGGTTTAATCAAATCATGGGATAAACATGCGGATTGCGAGTACCCTGTGATCATAGACAATATGATGAACCTGGAGTTTTTATTTTGGGCTGCCAGGCAGTCGAAGGACAAAAAGCTCTATGATATCGCTGTAACTCACGCGGATAATACTTTAGCACATCATTTCAGGAAAGATTATAGTAGTTTTCATGTGATCTGCTACTTGCCGGGAACTAAAGTTTTCAGGAAAAAAACACATCAGGGTGCCGCAGATTCTTCTGCATGGGCAAGGGGACAGGCCTGGGCGGTATATGGTTACACCATGATGTACAGGGAAACAAAAGATAAAAAGTACCTTAAACAGGCGGAAGGTATTGCACAGTTCGTCATCAACCATCCAAATCTTCCGCAGGATAAAGTGCCTTACTGGGATTTTAATGCACCAGGTATTCCAAATGAGGAAAGAGATGCTTCGGCCGCAGCCGTATTTGCATCCGCATTTTTAGAGTTGAGTACTTACAGCAAAAAGAACAAAGCCTTGTATTTCTCTACTGCTGAGCAAATGCTGGCGAGTTTAGCTTCCCCGGCCTATACTGCGAATTTAAATGAGAATAATAATTTTATTTTGAAGCATTCGGTGGGGCATAAACCAGCTAATTCAGAGATCAATACCCCGATTGTTTACGCAGATTATTATTACTTAGAGGCCCTGTTGAGGTATAAAAAAATGACCGGTCAATAAAGCGGGTTAGTTCCGGTACGACTTATAGTTTTCTTTAGTGATGATATCGATCGGCATATATTGGGTTGCTTCTATGTCTGCATTTAAAACAACGTTCTGGTATAGGGCCATGATGCCTTTATAGGCTTGTTCCTGAGGTTTTTGGCAAATTAAAAAATCGATTACTTCTTTTTTCAGGAATTCGATGCTTTGAGGTAAGAAGTCGTAACCGACTAAAAAAATGTCCTCCTGATTTGTTTTTTCCAGGAACTGGGCCACAGAGAAAACCCTTGAGTTTGTTACGAAAATCGCCTTTACGTCGTTATGATCGCTGAGTACTTCAGTCAGTTTTTTTGAAACGGAAGCATAGTCCGTGTCGGGTGTAATGTCGGTTTTTATAATGCGGACCTTCTTTTTATGGTCTTTGAAATAAGCCCTGAAACCTTCTTCTTTTCTCATCAGGTGATGGTAGCTATCTATCTCTTTAGAGATGTTTACAATAAGGATTTTATCCCCCTTCCTTACCAGATAGTTAACCATATGGGCACTTAAATGACCACTTTGAAATAAATCAGGACCAATATAGCTCAGTCTGGATTCATTTGGAATATCAGAGTTGATAAAAACCTGCGGGATTTTTTTAAGATTACAAAGTTTAGAGAACGCTAATGATTCTTCAATAAAAATAGGGGCAACCAATATGCCGTCGACCGCGGTTTTAAGAATACTTTTTGTTTGTTTTACAAACGATTGCTTGTCGTTCTGATCATAAAAATATTTATCAATCACAATTCCAAACTGTTTAATCTCGGCTTCGGCCATTTCAATGCCCTTAATAGGGGCGGCCCAGTATTCAGTTTCTGTAGAAACAGCGGGGATTAAACTGGCAAAGCGCAATACTTTTTTAGATGCAAGTCTTCGTGCTAAAATATTAGGCTGATAATCCAGATCTTTCATAATGGCCAATATTTTATTTTTGGTCGTTTTTGAAACACCGGTTCTATTGTTTATCACCCTATCAACTGTACCTGTAGAAACATTCGCTCTTCTCGCTATCTCCTTTACACCGCTTTGCATATTTGTTTTCATTTGTGCATATTGAATTCTTTTGTAAAAGTATTACTACTATCCAATAATAAAAAACTAAATATAAGCTTAATTATCATGTAAAGAGGTCAGAACTGAAAAGAACAGGCCGCTTTATTTAATCAAAAAGTTGGCATCTTCCTGTATTCCTTCGCTGTCTGATTTTAACAATGTTTCATCATTTACAATTTGTATGGCTTCGCTTGCTGACGGGTAATTCCCTTTGTAAGGCTTGTTGCTGATTAAATTATATGCAGAAATTAAGGACCATCTCGGGGCATCGCTAAGGTTGGCATCCGATCGGTGTAAGGTATTGCTATGAAAAAATAAAGTATCCCCGGCTTCCATTTCTACATAAACCAGTTCCAGCCTTTTGAGCAGCTCATCTACTCTTTCCTGATTTGCACCAACTTGTTCTCCGCTAAAGCCGTGTTCTATTCTTCCGACGCGATGAGAGCCCTTAATAACCTGCAGGCAACCATTTTCTTTAGTCGACGGACTTAATGCTGTAAGTACGCTTAATAGCTGTGGATATAGGAATCCGTCTCGGTACCAATAGCCGTAATCCTGGTGCCATTCCCAGGCACCCCCAACTTTCGGCTCCTTTTGCATGAGTTTGGAATGGAAATGGGCTGATTCTCCCTCCAGCAGAAGATTGGCTCCTTCCACGATTCGTTTGGAGCGCGCTAATAAACTGTAGGCGTCATCGCCCAATGAATACCATAACGCGAGTTTGGTTCTCAGTCCATTCGCATCGCCTCTGTCGAATGATTTATTACTGATTACTTCATCATGTATGGCAATGTCATATAGCTTCTTCACCTCTTCGGGTTTTAGCATTCCTTTGATCAATACATAACCATCTTCGTTAAACAATGCCTGATCTGCGATACTTAATTTTTTATAGTCCATTTTCCTGTGTTTGATTTGTTTTTATTTCTGGAATTAAACGGGTGAGTAAGACATATCCTAGCAGATAGGTGCAGCCTACGATCATGAATATGCTGCTGTAGCCACCTGTAAGGGCCAGGATTCGTCCGGTTAATAGTGAGAGTATAATTCCTCCACTTACTGCTGAAAGTGTAGCTACGCCCATCACAGTGCCAACTTCGTCTTTTGGAATAACATCAGTAATGGTCGCGAATATATTTGCTGTCCAGCCGCAGTGCGCCGCTGCCCCTAAGCCAATCATCACTACCGCGATCCAGAGGTTGTCGGTAAAACCCACTCCGCATAGTAAGAGGGCAATTAAAGCACATACTAGTAATGCTTGTTTTCTTGAAGCATATACGCCCTTGCCACGTTTAATTAAATAGGAGGAATAAGCACCTCCAGCCAGACTGCCTATATCGGCCAATACGTACACCGTAACCAGCGGCCATCCTAATGAACCGGTACTTACCGCCTTGGTCTCGTTTAAAAATTTAGGAAGCCAGTAAAGTAAGAACCACCAGGTTGGATCTGAAATGAACCTGACCAAACAAATGGTTAATACTTCCTTTTTTAAAACTACCTGTTTCCAGCTTTTAACAGCAGGTAATTCTGTGTTTATCTGCGGAGTTTGTACCGGCGTTTTATAGGTGATAAGCCAGAAAAACACCCATATAAAACCTAAAGCGCCAGTTAAGATAAATGCCCATTGCCATCCAAATTTATAAGCAATGAATGGAATCAACAGGGGAGCTACAATGGCACCGATATTTGAGCCGGCATTAAAAAAACCGGTAGCAAATGCCCTTTGAGAAGCAGGGAATAATTCGGCCACAGTTTTAACACTGGCCGGGAAATTAACAGATTCTCCCAATCCCAAACTAAATCTGGCTACGCTAAAACCAATAGCGCCTTTTGCAAAGGCATGGGCCATCCCTGCGGCACTCCATAAGGCTACTGCAACGCCAAATATCCATTTGGTGCCAAACTTATCCAGTAATTTTCCGGTTAACACCACACCTAAGCCATAAGAAATCTGAAAGGCCGTAACAATATAACTGTATTCCACTTCGCTCCAATGATACAGTTGTTGGAGCTCAGGTGCTAAAATGCTTAAAACATGCCTGTCCAGGTAATTAATTGTGGTACTAAAGAAAAGGAGGATGCAGATTTTCCATCCGTAAGAAATTTTCATACCGCTCGATTAAAGAATGAAAATCTCATTCATGGTGCAATTATTAGATTTGGTTTAAACGAAGCTAAGACAAAAATGAAGCGGCTTTTAGCGCGAATTTTGCCTCTTATAAAACAAAATTTGCTCTGATGGTGATTTGTGGTATTATATAGTTAACTTTTGTGCAATGAAACCACTTCATCTCAAAGTTCCGGCTTACAGCAAATTTTATATTGATGCACGTAGAGAGCAGGTAAGATATTTTGCCAATCCCTGGCATTTTCATGATGAACTGGAGATCACTTTCGTGATTAATAGTGAAGGGACTAAATTTATAGGGGACCATATTTCGGAATTTAAACCTGGCGAAATCATACTACTGGGCTCTCGTTTGCCTCATTACTGGCGTAACCACAACAGCTATTATCAAAATACGGAAGAAAAAGGTGCTGAAGCGATTATCATCAGGTTTAATCAGGATTATGCAGGCAGTGAATTTCTTAGCATTCCGCCCATGAAACCCGTTTTTGATCTATTGAATGACGCGAAAAGGGGGATTTGTATTGCCGGGCATAATGAGGATTTACAACAAAAGTTAATCAGTTTTTTAACGCTTGATGAAGGACAGAAGACAATAGCCTTGACAGAAATTTTATTCAGCATCGCCACGCAGAAACCATACGATTATTTATGTAGCATAGGTTATGCGCATCAATACAAAAGTAACGACATAGAAAAAATAGATACGGTTTACAATTATGTGCTGAACAATTTTAAGTCCGATTTAAGCTTAAAGGATATTGCCCTGAGATGTAATATGAACACTGCTGCATTTTGCAGATATTTTAAGAAGAAAACAGGCAAAACTTTTAAAGATTTCATGAATGAAATCAGGTTGGGGAATGCAGCTAAATTATTATTAAAGGGGGATCTTACCATTGCTGAGGTAGCCTTTGAATCTGGTTTTAACAATCCGTCGTATTTTAACCGCTTGTTTAAGCGCATGAAGGGGACCACACCCAAAGCCTATCAGTTACAGTACTTGAATACAAATTAAACATCAGATGGAAATTAAATTTTTTATCCCCAGATGGGGAAACAGGCATTTATCATGGGCTGATTTTGCAATGAAAGCGAAGCTTGCAGGCTATGCGGGCGTAGAAGCCGGTCTGCCATCTGATGAGGATGAAAAGCTAGCCATGTTTACACAGCTAAATGACAATGGGTTGAGCTGGATTGGCCAGCACTTTGAAACCGCTACGGCAGACTTTAAGGAGCATGTTAAACAATTTGAAACGCGGCTGTATGCATTGGCATCTGCCAACCCACTTTTTATCAATTCGCAAACAGGGAAGGACTTTTTTATTTTCGAACAAAATAGTGAACTGATAGAGCTGGCAGCGCGGGTAAGTAAGGAAACAGGCTTGCGGATACTGCATGAAACACACCGCGGTAAGTTTAGTTTTTGCACTTCTAATACCGCCGGGTATTTACATAAATATCCTGATTTAAGAATAACAGCAGATTTTTCTCATTGGTGCTGTGTAGCTGAGTCTTATTTGCAGGATCAGCAGGATATCCTGGATCTGGCTATAGATCGCACGGATCATTTTCATTCCCGGGTAGGTTTTCCCGGAGGGCCGCAGGTAAATCATCCTGCAGCGCCTGAGTGGAAGGAAGCACTTGATTTTCATTGTCAATGGTGGGATGCGATAGTGCAACACCACCTGATGTTGAAGTCGGATACTTTGACTATTACCTGTGAATTTGGCCCTTATCCATACATGCCACAATTGCCATTTCATCAACATGATGTTAGCGATTTGTGGGAAGTAAACCTCTTTATGAAAAACTTTCTGGAAAAGAGATATGCTGATTTATTGAATCAATAAATGATTTTATTTATCTGGTTTTTGTAAAAGCCAATACCCCAATATCGATATGCCTCTCGGATACCAGTAGCCGATCCAGACATCATCTTTTTTAAGTAAACCGTCGTTATAGGCATAAGGGCTATTTTTGTTCCATTGGTAAATGTAAGGGGCAGAGGAATGTTTAATACCGTACCATTGTGCTGCCACAACATCGGCGACAATGGTTTTGCTAAACCAGGTCGTGCCTTCCTGGGTGGTTAATTTAATGCCGTAATCGGTGACGCTTTGTGCATAAGTTGCGGCATAGTCTTTTTTCAATACAGCTGCAAGCTGATTTAATACCGGCGATTTAGATCCGGCAAGACCAGGCAAAAATAAGCCTTCACCAATCACTACCGAACGTTGGTTCCATTTTGGAAAAGTTTCATCTAAACTTACCGGAATATAGCCGTATTTATGTTGTGCTTTTTTTAAGGTGGCGAGAATGAGACTGGCTTCCTTTTCAAAAAGAAGTGCCTGTTTATTTCTTAAACCTTCGTTATTTACAGCAACATTTATACTTTTAAAACCAGCACCATCACCATCAACCACACCTTTTTTGGTAGTTTCTACTGCGTTAACCCGTTCTTTATTGGACAAGGCTCTGAACATTTCGGCTGCTACCGCATACGCACTTAGCTGTTTGGCTCCTAAAAAGGTATTGTCTGGCGAAAGTTTAAGCGCTTCATTTGCATCATAGGTGGTCCAGCCGAAAGCCTTATCGGCTATTCCATTGCCATTGGTATCCCTATTGATCACAGATCCCAGCAAAACATCAACGGTACCCAGCATGGATTTTACAAAAGCATCATCATGGCTGATTTTCCAATAGTAATAAAGCAATAACACGAATGAGGTATTCTCTTCTACTGCCATATGTGGCCCATAGTTATAGTTTGCTGTTTCACTTACAAAGGGTAAATCACCCACATCATGATATAAGTATGGGCCATACTCTGCTGCGGTCATGCCTTGCTGGTAAGCAGGCTTATTCTGAACCGCATTGGCTGGTACAGTAAGCTCTGTCCGGGCAATATAGTTGGTCCATTGGCTTAGCTGAAGTTTTAAACGCCAGGGACAAAAGATGGCACTTATCTCAGTTTCATGAGCCACATCCACAGTACTCAGGTGTTTAAATCTGCCTTCTGAAACATAGAACCGGGCGTTATGGTTAGGATCCAGTAGAAAAAAGGTATTCGCCAGATCGGTATGAAAGGTTAAGGCTAAAACCCATTTTTCCTGAGGAGTTAAGGTACTATTCATTAAACTATCCTCAAATTTTTGGGTCAGGCGTATATTCTGCTCATAATGTTCTTTTGCATAATTTAAAACCTCAGCAATATTTTTCCAGTAAGCGGTATAGTAAAATTTGAGGCCCTGGTTTACACGTTTATCCTCAACCACAGTACCCTCGTGGTAGGTTGCATAAATTTGGTTGAATTCCTTTTTAGCTTGTTGAGGTAAGTTAAATTCATAAAATAAGCCGCCAAAGCCTTCCTCATTAAAAGTGCCTTTTGCGGGGCTTTTAATGGCTGCTAATGCCGATTTTCCGTTTAAACTGGCATTGTCTCTGAATAAAACCAACTGTTCTGTGTTGTTTGGTTTCATCGGTTCGAGGCTCATGAAGTTGAAACCTTTTACAGGTGTTTTAGCTATCGCAACTTTAAGTTTACAGTTTACCGGGGTCTGACTTTCGTTTGCTACATCGACTTGTAAATAAAATCCAGGGAAGATCTGTGTTTTTATGGCCGAACTATCCGCGAGGTCTTTTGAAGAAGTAAAGGACGAGATTAGTGTAAAATTGACTTTAATCCCCTCGGCTGTTTCTCCGCTGATCAGCATGGATGAGGGGCCAAACTTCAATTGTTGGTTTTTAAAATAGGTTGCATTTCTGGGTAGCTTTGTTGTTCTGAGACAGTAGAGTTTTCCATTAACAGTTAAACCAATCAGCAAGCCTGTTTGCTCATCCATGTCGAAACCCAGACTACCGGTTTGTATGCTTTGTTTTTCATTAAGCAATGAAAAAGTGAAGCGACTGCCGAGGCGTGAATTTAGCAGGGAGAAATTGGTGCTGTCTGTAAGTGGGGTGGAGATTAAATTTTGATCTACCTTGAAACTTTGTGCACCAGCATTTAAAGATAGGGCAAGCGACAGGGCGATGAAAAGTGTTTTTTGAAAATTCATTTTGAAATTTTAAGATTTATAAATGATTAGTTGCTTTTAAAGCTGGAGGCGGGTAAGCCCTCGTTATTGTACAGGTTGGCACCATCCGGACTGTCAGCCCAGGCATAGCGCACAGCGACAGGTTTTGTAATGGTGTCATTCCAAACTACTACCTGCTTTCCTGCTATTTTGGCTTGTGCGGCAACAAAATTCTTCCCATCGGCCGATATCTCGAACGTGTTTAATTTTCCGTCCGAGGACTTTAAACCTGTTCCGGTATGATTGAAAGAAACATAAACCTGATCACCCTGTATTTTTGCCGTTTTGTAAATTGGCCCTGAAAAAACAATGTTTTCATGGTACGCAAGTCGCTCTGCTGCCAAAGCCAGACGTTTCCCGACATCTAATTTATTCCGGGGGTGTATGTCATCTTTCTCGCCAATGTCATGAATCACAACCATGGCCGTGTGTGGTATTTTTAAAGTTTTCATTTGGGCTTCCCTCAATAAGGCCCAGTTACTAATCGTTGGTTCAACAGGCGTACGGCAGTAATTGGCAAGTTGTACATATAAAAATGGCATATCTGCCTGCTGCCAATCTTTTCGCCATCCCTCTATTAATGAGGTTAGCAAAGCTTGATACTCTTCAGGTTTGGGGATATTACTTTCCCCCTGGTACCAAACAATTCCTTTAATGCGATAATCAGCAAGTGGTTTAATCATTGCATAATAGTAGGCGGTAGGGCTATGTAGTGATAAACCGTTTCCCCTCGGTAAAAGCGCGGTCTCAATTCCAAATCTAAATTTCCAGGGCTTATCCAGGGGAATTGAACCATTTCCAAATTTGAGTTGATAGTTGTTTTTGGGATTAAAACCAATTCCGGTAGTTGGACTGATCAATCTGATGGTAATGGTGTTTTTTCCTGCTTTCAATAATCCAGGGCGGATTGCATAATTGCGTTCGGTATAGCCGCTGTTTATGGAACCTGTTTTTTCTCCATTGATGTAAGTTTCATCCTCCGTATGCATCATACCCAAGGAGATATTTGCGGCTTTCCCTGCTAAATGCTCAGGGACATCAACTACCGTTTTAAACCACATGGAACCATACTTAGGCATGGTGATTTTCTCATTTAGCTGCGCTAAATTTTGTATTTCCTCCCAATTTTCTTCCTGATGAAAAGTTGTTAAAAACCACTTTTCATTTATTCCTAGATCATCTTCTTTAATTGATTTATACCAGGCAGTTGATTTTAACAGATGTGCATTTAATATGCGGGATACTTCAGCTGTATCTTTAAGCTTTTGCGCTATTTTATCATATTCCGGTAAATGCTTTAATGATTCACTGTTCACCCAGGATTGTGCAGGTGTTCCTCCTACACTTGAATTGATGATGCCAATTGGCACCTTGTATTTTTCGTATAAGTCTTTAGCGAAAAAATAAGCTACGGCCGAAAAATCCAGCACAGTTTGTGGATTTACAGCTACCCAACCCTTATCGCTGGCTACATCCTGTACCGGCTTAAAAGCCATGTCTTTTTTAACCGTAAACTGTCTGATCAGTGGGTAATTGCTGTTTTTGATGATCTGGCCGTAATTTTCTTTGATATTTGCCCTGTTCATTACTGCTTCCATATTGGATTGCCCTGCACAAAGCCAGACGTCACCTATAAGCAGATCCTGAAGCTCAATGTTGTTGATCAGCATTTTGAACGGACCTCCGGCCTGTTGTGGCTCAATATTCACTGCCCATCTACGGTCCCTGCTAGCTTTTGTGGTGTATGTTTTATTTTTGAAGGTTAGGGAAATCTTTTCGCCAACATCGGCCCAACCCCAGATATGAATGTTTTGGTCTCTTTGTAGTACCATTCCGTTGCTAACCAATCGGGGAAGTTTAACTTCAGCTTTTGCAGCAATAGCCAACAGCAGCAGACAGATGATACAATGCATTAACTTTTTCATGAACAAAAAAATAAAGTAATTATTTACAATGTTTGCTTAAGCCAGCTATAAGAGATTGGCTAAATATGTGAATACAATAATAGTACATTCCGTATAATAATCAGTAACAAATTATGATAAAAAACATATGCGTTATCGTGCACGAATAGCGATATTTAATTTTTATATTTACTTTTAGTTGCTTTAAAACCTTTTTCTTTTTACCATGCAACAGCGTAAAAAAATAAAAAAATGATCAGTAATTTAGAACAAACTTTTAGGTGGTTTGGCCCGACAGACTCAGTTACACTGGCAGCCATCAGACAAACAGGAGCTACTGGGATTGTGACAGCTCTACACCATATTCCAGCCGGTGAAATTTGGACGGTTGATGAGATTAAGATGCGTAAGCATACCATTGAGAAAGCGGGACTTCGCTGGTCGGTGGTAGAAAGCGTAAACATTCATGAAAGTATTAAAACCGCGTCACCTGAACGTGATCATTATATTGAAAAATATATTACATCCATCAAAAATCTTGGCGATTCCGGATTAAAAACGATTTGCTACAATTTTATGCCGGTACTGGATTGGACACGTACCAACCTCGATTTTCGGTTAAGTAATAATGCATCAGCGCTGCGGTATCATTTCCTTGCTGTCGTTGCTTTCGATTTATACATATTGGAACGGGAAGATGCATTTAATGAATTTAGTCTGGCACAACAAAAGGCCGCCAAAGCGTATTTAGATGGACTGACTGCTTCAGAGAAAACTGATCTGGTAAATACGATCATGGCTGGTTTGCCGGGTACAGATGAAGTGTTTACAGTAGCTGAATTTAGGGTGGAATTGCAAAAATATGCCAATACAGATGCTGCGGCTTTAAGAGCAAATCTTACTTATTTCCTTAAAGCTATTATGCCGCATGCAGAGCATGCTGGGGTTAAAATGTGTATCCATCCGGATGATCCACCATTCCCAATCCTTGGTTTGCCCCGAGTGGTGTCAACTGAGGAGGATTTAAAATATATTCTGGACAGTTGCCCGTCGGCCAGTAATGGTTTGACTTTCTGTACAGGGTCATTAGGTGCCAGGGCAGATAATGATTTGCCCGGTATGGTTGAGCGTTTAGGGGAACATATTCATTTTCTGCATATGCGTAATGTAAAACGTGAGCTTGATGGTAGCTTTTATGAGGATGATCATTTGAGCGGTAGCACAGATATGTTTGCTGTAATGAAGAATGTGATATTAGAACAGCAAAAGAGACTGTATAGCGGACGTCAAGATATTTCCATTCCGATGCGGCCAGATCACGGTCACAAAATACTCGATGACGTAAATTATAATACCTATCCCGGCTATTCGGTAATTGGACGCCTCAAAGGATTGGCAGAATTACGCGGTCTAGAAATGGGCATCAAGCGAATGCTATTTAATTAATTTTATATAAAATTTAAACATGGTTTTAAAAAACAAGGTAATTGTAGTAACCGGTGGTACAGGTGTGCTTGGAGGAGCTTTTGTTAAGGGAATTCACAATGCCGGTGGTACGGTTTGTATTTTAGGAAGGAATTTAGAGCTGGCTGAGCAAAGAGCCGCTGAAATAAACAATGCCGGAGGAAAAGCATTGGCTTTGAAAGCTGATGTATTGATTGAAAATCAGCTTCAGGCGGCATGCGATAAAATTATAGACCAATTTGGTGAAATTCATGGTTTAGTAAATGCTGCTGGTGGGAACACTCCAGGAGGAATAGTTCAGCCTGCTGATGATGTATTTAAACTGAACATGGATGGCCTTAGGGAGGTAATGGAATTAAACTTATGGGGAACATTAATTCCTACCCAAATATTTGGCGAAGCAATAGCAAAGACAGGCGAAGGTAGCATTGTAAATATATCATCCATGGCCTCTCAAAGTGTTATTACTAAAGTGCTCGGTTATACCTTGGCTAAAACTTCAATTGATGCTTATACCAGATGGTTTGCTGTTGAAATGGCTAATCGTTATGGTGATAAGTTAAGGATGAATGCTATTGCACCCGGGTTTTTCCTTACAGAACAAAACCGACAATTACTTACAAATGAAGATGGTAGCTATACGGATCGGGGTGGTTTAGTGATAAGTAACACTCCTTTTAAGCGATTTGGAGTGCCGGAAGAGCTAATCGGGGCTTTGGTTTGGCTTTTAGGGAATGAGTCAAAATTTGTCACTGGTACAGTTATCAATGTCGATGGAGGTTTTTCTGTTTTCAGCGGCGTTTAGGTTTTTACGCTACAATGATTAGCAGAAGTAGAACCATGTGCATGATGGTATTCCTCACACTGAAATACATGGTTTAAAGTGTCGTGAGAAGGGCTTTTAGGTTTCAATAATAGAAAATAAAATCCGATAAGTCTTGAGCAGCTTAAAGCTGAAGAAAGCCTGAAAGATATTTCCCTGGTTAGACAAGGCCGATTATCTGTAATGCCATTGAGGGCTGAAGAGTTCGATAAGATCCTGGAAATGGGAAGCTAGTTCGACGAGAGCTGTTGGCTCCAGTATACCTTCAGTGTACCTCCAGTGTACCTCCAGTATACCTGTCCTATTCAAACGGAGATACTTTGTGCGTCATTCAAATTTTAGTCAGGGTTACGTTAGCCAGAACCGAAGCAACCCCGACGCAAGACCGAAGGATCCCCGAAGCAAGTGGACAGGTATACTGGAAGAAGATCTGACCTATACTGGTACTACCAAAATCCGAATACTTTCAATCTGACTTTAAACACTCAAATCATGAAGATGTATTGTACTGCCGAGGGCAAGGAAATGATAACCTTTGAGATTAAGTTCACCAGATAGTAATAAAAGGGGTTGTCCAAAACACCCCTTTCTCAAAAAACTTTGCCAATCTCATTAGGGTTTTTTCTTAAATTCACTTGGTGAACACCCGTATTTTGCTTTAAAGACAGTTGAAAAATAATTTGGCGTAGAAAAGCCTACCATATAGGTGATTTCGGCAATGGTGAAATTCTCGTTGATGAGTAGATAGCTTGCTTTTTTTAGCCTCCGGCTCAATATGTAATCCGTAATGCTGCAATCTAATAAAGCTTTTACCTTGCGGTAAAGCTGTACTCTCGATATGCCTATTGCTTTGCTGATGTCATCAACACTAAAGTTCTCGTTCCCCAAGTTCTCTTCTACTATACCTGCAAAATCATTGAGGAATTTTTTATCCAGACTTTTTGAGACTTGCATTTTCCCGGAAGAGCTAATGTCACTGGTGTAATGCGCCTTCAGTAATTCTCTTGTTTTGAGCAGATTCCTAACATTTGCCAGTAAATACTCATAGTTAAAAGGTTTTACAATATAGGCATCGGCCATGCTTTCCATACCGTTGATTTGTTGCGCTACACTTCCCTGTGCCGTGAGCAAAATGATAGGAATATGTGAGGTGCGTAAATCCGATTTCAGTTTTTCAGTTAATTCCTTTCCAGATATGCCCGGTAAAACTACATCTGATAGAATCAAATCAGGGACCTCCTGGTAAGCTGCAATGAGCCCTTCTTCGCCTGTATTGGCAGTAAATACCTCGTATTGGACGCTGAGCTTTCGGCTAAGATAGCTTCTTAGGTCCGGGTTGTCTTCAATAATCAATACCGACTGCTCCTTTAAAGGACTAAGGGCATTTGTAGTTGTTGTTTCCTCCGGCTCATCAAGGTCTGTTGTATAGATACGTGCATGCTCGTACAATTCTTTTTTATCCAGTCGTTCCTGCCTTTTTTCTTCCGGACTAAAATGCATTTCTCCGGATAATAAGCTTACCCTGAACTTTGTACCCTTTCCTTTTACACTTTCTACTACGATATTGCCATGGTGTAGGCGCATCAATTCTTTCGACAAAGAAAGGCCGAGGCCAGAACCCTTGGTTGATCCCGCCTCCGTCTGGTAAAAATGTTCAAATACATGAGTAGCCTCTTCACTGGTCATTCCCGCGCCATTGTCTTCCACTTCTACGTAAATAAATTCATCCAGTTGCTTAATCGCAACTACGATTATCCCATTAGTCCCTGTAAATTTTAAGGCGTTAGATAGTAAGTTAAATATGACCTTATCCAACATATTGGCATCAAACCAGACCATCAATTCAGGTTGTGGGGAGATAAAACGAAGGTCGATATTGTTTTTTTTGGCGTTGTGCTGAAAACTATCTGTGATCTCTTTTACAAACGCTACCAGGTTGTTTGGAGAGGCTTTGATCTTCATTTGCTCATATTCAATTTTCCTGTATTCAATCAACTGGTTAATTAGCCTCAGCAAGCGGAAAACATTTTTATGAATAAGCTTTAGGTTGGTTCCGGCAATGACTTTTATTTTTTCCTCCTTTAACAGATCCTCCAGAGGTGAAAGTATCAGGGTAAGTGGAGTACGGAATTCATGCGACATATTGGTGAAGAAATTCAGTTTGGCTTCTGTAGCCAGTTTCGCTTTCTCCGACATTTCAATCAGCTGGTTCCGCTGGCTTAATATTTCCTTGTTATTGGCTTCCAGTTTTTTGTTAATTTTTCTGTTTTCCAATAATGAATAAAAGGCAAGGCCGCCTAATACTACTGCAAGCACCAGTGTAATAATCGTTACATTCAATATCAACTGCTGATCCTTAAACAGGAGTTTTTGCTCATCTAAAAGGGTTTGCTGGCGTTCGATATCTTTTTGCTGACTGCTAATTTTGTTCCACTGCAATTTCATGAGCTCTACATTGGATGCATCAATGACCAGTGAGCCCAGTATATTGTCTTTGGAAAATGGTTCCTTATTTAAGATTTTGAAGGCGGTGCTGATTGCTTCTTTACCTCCTGTAGGGTAGAGTACACTGGCATTTAGCAAGCCATTGCCTACCATTTCAAGGCCGGCCCCTTTACCTGGCAATGCATCTATTCCGATGATTTTGACGCTGCGGTTCAGCTGTAGCTGATCAATAATTCTCCTGGCCCCAGAGGCCATTACGTCATTGTGTGCAAAAACAATATCGGCTGTTTTTAGTTCAGGTTTAATTTTCAGCAATTCAACCTCTGCATTTTCTTTCAGCCAGTCTCCATATACTTGTTTACTGATGTGAAGCCCTTCAAATTTTCTAATTCCATCTGCAAAGCCCCTTTGTCTTTCAATAGTAGGAGAGGAACCAGGCAAGCCCATGATTTCAATCACATTTCCCCTGGCTTTTAACGAAGTTCCAAGGTATTCCCCGGCCATCTTTCCAATCTGATAGTTATCGGCGCCTACATAAGCTGTATAGAGGTCAGAAGAAGTTTTCCTATCTATTACAATTACAGGAATCCCCTTTCTGTAGGCTTCTTCCACAACAGGAGTTAATGGCTGTGCTTCATTCGGAGAAATGATCAGCAGGTCTACACGCTGCTCAAGCATTTGTTTAACCTGCTCCACTTGCCTTTTGCTATTCCCGTCCGCGTCTTTGTAAATAAATCTGGTACCCGAATGCAGCGATAACTCCATTTTCATCTCTTCGAGCATGTTTTTACGCCAGAGATCGGAACCCACACATTGCGAGAAACCGATCAGATATTCCTGTTCTTTCTTTTTTTCAACGCAACCGGAGAGGCAAATACCAGCGAGTAACAGCAATAGGATGGTATTATAAAAGGAAAAGGTTCTTTTGATCACAACTTGATGAATTATATCCTTTTAGGTTTTTGTAAGGGGGTAGAATAGTAAAAGTAAAAAAAATGTAAGCTATCCCAAAATCAAGAAGTTTAATTCGTTTTACTTTGGTTGTACATCATGTATCAAAATTATACATTTCAGGTATTAAAATTGAAGATCTTGGTTTTGATTCCTTTTTTGTGTTTTTTAATGTACTTATTTTCAGTGTGTTGTGTTTTATTTGGAATTTGTATGTATTTGATACAATATTGATCATTGCTGGCTCGTCTTTCTCCTAATTTGCGTTTCGTTAACCATTATATAAACAAACGTATGAGCAAACATTCCGTCCTGGCCTGGTCCACGGTCGTAGCCCTTGGAGGCTTTTTATTTGGATTTGATACCGCAGTAATATCGGGTGCAGAAAAATCTATACAACAATACTGGAATCTTACTGCATTTGAACATGGCCTTACCATTTCTATAGCATTAATTGGAACGGTGATCGGATCCCTTATTGGTTCACAACCATCAGATCGTTTCGGTCGTAAAAACACACTTTACTTTGTTGCTGCAGCTTACTTGCTTTCTTCATTGGGAACGGCATTGGCAGATAACTGGCATGTATTTCTTGTTTTCAGGTTTTTAGGTGGACTAGGTGTTGGTATTTCATCGGTTGTGGCTCCTATTTATATATCAGAAATATCACCGGCCAATAGACGCGGACGCTTGGTTGGCTTGTTTCAGTTTAATGTGGTATTGGGCATTTTGATTTCTTACCTTTCCAATTACCT
Source organism: Pedobacter nyackensis (assembly GCF_900176505.1). Lineage (GTDB taxonomy): Bacteria > Bacteroidota > Bacteroidia > Sphingobacteriales > Sphingobacteriaceae > Pedobacter > Pedobacter nyackensis. The sequence goes on from NZ_FWYB01000019.1 coordinate 43,619, forward strand.
GATCAGTCAGGGGGGAGAAACTTCATGGCGCTGGATGTTAGGAGTACAGGCATTCCCTTCGTTTATATATTTAGTACTCATTAAGTTTATACCTGAAAGTCCGAGATGGTTGATCCTTAAAAAAGGAGCTACAGAACGTGCTTTGGAAATTTTACGAATCATCAATCCCTTAAATTGTGAGGAAGAATTGTTAGCTATTAAAAATTCGGGGAAGAAAGATTCAGAAAGTAAATCAACCAAAGGAAGTCTTTTTTCTTCTCAGTACAGAAAGCCGGTAATGCTGGCCATGATTTTTGCTTTTTTTAACCAGGTTTCCGGAATCAATGCCATTATTTATTATGCGCCGCGTATCTTCGAAATGGCAGGACTGGGAGCACATTCTTCTCTATTGTCGACTGTAGGCATTGGGTTGATCAATTTCATATTTACCTTAATCGCCATAAATTTTATTGATAAAGTGGGGCGCCGGGTGCTGATGCTGGTTGGCTCAGTAGGGTTAATAGCTTCCTTGTTTTTAGTGGCCTATACATTTTATGCCGAAAATTATAGTGGTTTTGCCATTCCGGCTTATATGATGCTGTTCATAGCTTTCTTTGCATTTTCTCAGGGCGCCGTGATCTGGGTATTCATTTCAGAGATATTTCCAAATTCTGTAAGGGCTAAGGGACAAACCTTAGGTAGTTCTACACATTGGGTAATGGCTGCTATAATTGCTTTTTGTTTCCCATATCTTGCCGAAACATTTGGTGGGGCAGCAATATTTACTTTTTTTGGAACAATGATGGTCTTGCAACTGCTGTTTGTTTGGCGTTGGATGCCTGAAACTAACGGGAAATCATTAGAGCAGATTGGAACCAATCTGGTTATGCATTAAATCAAAAAAATAAAAATATAACTCATGAAAAACTATTCTAACAAATCTGTGGTGTGTTTCGGTGAGGTACTTTGGGACATATTACCTAATGGAAAAAAGCCTGGTGGTGCACCTATGAATGTGGCCTACCACTTACATAAGCTTGGACTTAAGAGTTTTATGATCAGTAGCATTGGTAATGATGCTGTCGGAAATGAATTACTAGATTTCCTGAAATCTATTGATTTGCCTGTAAATTATATCCAACAGGATCCACATCATGCTACTTCAGAGGTGCATGCAAAAATTGGGGAGAATGATGAAGTAACTTATGATATTTTATTTCCTGTCGCCTGGGATTTTATACAATGGAAACCTGAGCACGAGCAATTGATTAGCCAGGCAGATGCTTTCATTTTTGGAAGTCTGGGTTCGAGAAATGAAGCATCCAGAGCTGCATTGTTAAAAATGCTCGATCATGCTAAGTTTCGTGTATTTGATGTTAACATTCGTGAACCACATTATTCAAAGGAATTTATTACGCAACTGCTGGGTAAATGTGATATGGTAAAATTAAATATTGCCGAACTGGAAATGATAGCAGGATGGTATGATCCGTTTTGTAGTACTGAATTGGAAAGGATTGATTCGCTTTTTAGCCGTTTCGGATTTCAGGAGATCATCATCACTAAGGGAGGCAGGGGTGCTACTTACTACACGGAAGCAATCAGGTATGATTATCCTGCTTACCACGTAGATGTTCAGGATACGGTAGGTAGTGGAGATTCATTTCTGGCCGCCTTTCTGGCTATGAAACTAAGCGATGAACCTTTAGAGGATATGCTGAATTATGCCGTTGCAATGGGGGCTTTTATTACCTCTAAATCTGGTGCCTGTCCGGATTATTCCAAGTTTGATCTGGAAAGATTTATCTGGAAAAGAAATATGGCTGAAAGCATATTTTAACAGTGCTTTACATTAAAATATAACCAACCAATATAAACCAACTAAACAATAATCGTATGAGCAAATATGTTCTACTTATCCTTTCTTTGTCCTGTTTTTTCCAGATTGCAAGGGCACAGAATCAAACCCTTACGGGGAAAGTGACTGATAAGAAAGGAGAATCCCTAATCGGGGTAAGTATACTGCTTAAGGGCACAAAAACAGGGACGACAACTGACGCAAATGGAAACTTTGTTTTAGGTATTTCGGGAAGTAGGCCCGTTCTGGTGGTCTCATATTTGGGTTTTTTAACCCGTGAGATTGTAATTGACCAGCGTAAAGCGATAAATGTTGTGCTCGAATCGGACAGCAAAGCATTGAATGAGGTGGTGGTTACCGGTTACCAGACTGAAAGAAAAAAGGATTTAACTGGTTCTGTTGCCATAGTTGATGTAGAGGATATGAAAAAGCAATCGGTAGCCAATCCGATGAAAGCTTTGCAGGGGCAAGTAGCCGGAATGTATATCACAGGCAACGGTGCACCCAGTTCTCCCGCTACAATCCGCATCAGAGGAATTGGAACTTTAAATAACAATGATCCGCTTTATGTCATAGATGGGGTACCAACAAAAGCAGGTCTGCACGAACTGAACTCAGCAGATATAGAATCTATGCAGGTACTAAAGGATGCATCTTCTGCAAGTATTTATGGGTCGAGGGCTGCAAACGGAGTCATCATCATTACCACAAAACACGGTAAGACAGGAGGGACACAATTAAATGTAAATGGCTATACTTCTCTGTCATCTTATGTGAATAAGGTTAAAATGCTCGACGCTGAGGGGTACGGACGTGTATTATGGCAAGCGAGTGTAAACAATAACATTGACCCAAACAGCAATGGGATTCGCTATCAGTACGATTGGAAAGTTGATCCATCAACCAACCAGCCGGTATTAAATAAAGTTTTTGTCCCTGAGTATCTGAATAGCAGCCAAACTATGAAATCGGCAAATACGAATTGGTTTGATGAGATCTCACAGCTTGGGGTAATCCAGAATTATGATATGCAGTTAGCTAACGGAACCGAAAATGGAAGCTACCTGATGTCATTGGGGTATTTTGATAACAAGGGAATTGTTAAAACTACAGGCTTCAACAGGATTTCGGCCAGATTAAATTCTGATTATAAACTGCTGAATGGAAAAATAACCATAGGTCAGAACCTGAGTCTGAACAAAACCAGGGAAGTATCAGCAGATATTATTAACTCCGCACTGCAGGCTTTACCAATTATTCCGGTGCATACCGTAGATGGGAAAGGATGGGGAGGCCCGGTTGCAGGAATGAATGACAGACAAAATCCGGTAAGGGTATTGGAAGACAACAAGCAGAATGGTTATGATTTTATGCGTTTGTTCGGTAATTTTTTTGCTGATGTTAAGCTCGTTAAGGGTTTAGTCTTCAGGTCTAATTTTGGTATTGATTATGGTAATTACACTTCTCGTAACTGGCAAAAGAAATACGAGAGCGGCTACCTGGTTAATGATGTGAACAAGGTGATCAATAACCAGACGCATAATGTGAAAACAACCTGGACCAACACGCTGAACTATAAACTGGAAAGTAAGAAGCATCGGCTGGATGTGCTTGCAGGTACAGAGTACAATATGGATAAAACCAATTCATTTATGGCTTCGAGAGAGGGTTTTGTAATTGAAGATCCTGATTATATGTTTATTGATGCCGGAACAGGCATCAAGGATAACGGTGGCAGCGGAGCTAAAAATGTGCTTTTTTCCTATCTTGCTAAGGCTAATTATGCTTACCTGGACAGGTATCTATTAAGTGCAACCCTACGTTATGATGGTTCATCCCGTTTTGGAAAAAATAACAGATTTGGTACTTTCCCCGCTTTTTCGACCGGCTGGCGCATCAGCGAAGAATCATTTATAAAAAACAAAACCAATGTGTTTGATGATTTGAAACTCCGTTTTGGATGGGGGAAAACCGGTAATCAGGAAATCAATAACAACGCAATTTATAACATTTACCTATCCAGTTATAACATTACATCGTACGACATCAATGGCAATAAAAGTGGTGTTTTGCCTTCAGGCTATTATTTGTCGCAAAATGCAAATCCTAACTTAAAGTGGGAAGCAACCCAAATGATAGATATGGGATTGGACTTCTCTTTGCTCAATCAAAAGATTTACGGTAGCATCGGCTATTATGATAAAAAGACTTCAGACATCCTGTTGTTGCCTCCTTATATCGGCGTATTGGGAGAAGGGGGGAATACCTGGGTAAATGGTGCTTCTATGCAAAATAAAGGTATTGAGGTGAGTCTTGGTCATCGGAGTCAGATTGGCAAAGATCTAAGTATTGACCTGAACGGTAATTTTGATCGGGTAAGAAATCAGGTGACCCATCTCCCGGCAGAAGTGATCAACGCCTATGGTGGTGATGGCCGCGGACAGAATATTTTAGGGAGGGCTTTCGGATCGCACTTCGGTTATATTGCCGATGGACTGTTCAGATCTCAGGGGGAAGTGGATAACCATGCGGCTCAACCCGGAAAAGGCCTTGGCCGTATACGCTATCGTGATTTGAACAATGATGGTGTCATTAATGATTACGACCGCACCTGGATTGGGGTGCCAATCCCTAAGTTTACTTATGGGTTTAATGCCGCCATCAATTATAAGAATTTCGATGTTTCTTTCCTGCTGCAGGGCATTGGCTCGGTTGACGTAAGGAATGATGCAAAATTTTTTACAGATTTCTGGAGTGCAGTTGAGTCGGCATCAAATAAAGGTGCCCGTCTGCTCAATGCATGGTCGCCCGCAAATTCCAATTCAACCATCCCTGCGGCATCGTTAACTGATGATAATTTCGAGGCCAGGTTTTCAACTTATTTTGTTGAAAACGGATCCTACCTTAAACTGAGAAATGCACAGCTTGGCTATACATTTAACAAGGCCGCCATTAACAGGTTAAAACTTAAATCGTTGAGACTGTACGTTGGGGGTGATAACCTGGCCATCTTACTGAAATCTAAATCTTTTACCGGACTGGATCCTGAGACTCCCGGATTTGGTTATCCAAATCCAATGGTGATAACCGGAGGCGTTCAAATCAAACTTTAAATAAGAAAAGTGATGAAAAGATATCTATACATAGCACTAACCTTTGCACTTATATTGGGCTCTTGCAAAAAGATGCTTGAAGTTGGGCCAAAAGGTTCATTAAATGAAGATCAGATCGCTACGCCTGAGCAGGCAGAGGGATTTGTTATAGCAGCCTATTCTCAATTGGGCAATGACGAGATAAATCGGGCATTTAGCATGTACCAGTATGGAAATATCCGTGCTGATGATGCCTATAAAGGTGGTGGGGGAATTAATGACGGCGATGTTTTCCATGCGATGGAAACTTTTGTAACCTCAAGACCCGACCAATGGAATTATGATGGAATGTGGTTTAACATTTATGTAGGTATTAGAAGAGCCAACGAGGGGCTGCGTATACTGGAAAAATTTACAGTAAATGAATACCCTTTAATCAATGTTCGTAAGGCCGAACTGCGTTTTTTACGTGGTTACTGGTACCTGATGCTGGAAAACCTCTTCAAAAACATTCCATATATAGATGAGAAGCTGTCCCCTGATGATTATAAAAATGTAAAGAACAACGAATTTAGCAGGGATGAGATTTTGGAAAAGATTGCTGCTGATTTTAAATTCGCTGCGGAAACATTGCCTCCAACACAGCCTCAGATAGGTAGAGCGAATAAGTATGCCGCTTATGCTTACCTGGCTAAAACAAGATTATTTCAGGCCTATAAACAGAATGACCGACATGAAGTGATCAGCATAGATCCTGTTAGATTGGATGAGGTAATTAAGGCGGCCGATATGGTAGCAGCTTCCAGCTACAAACTTCAACCGGATTTTGCCAGTAACTTTTTGTCGGGATCCTCAGAAAATGGGATAGAGGCCATCATGTCGGTACAATTTTCTACAGATGATGGTGCGGGCAGGGGCAGAGTTAATTTTGGAGATATGCTTACTGTACCTCAGGGGATTGGCTGCTGCGATTTTCAGAAACCTTCGCAAACGTTGATGAATGCATTTAGAACAAATGCCAACGGTGTGCCATTACTGGATAATTACAATCAGCAAAATGTTGATTTTTCGGTAAATACAGTTGATCCGAGAGTAGATCATACCATTTCCAGACCAGGTGCGCCATGGAAATATGATCCGGCCAGGGTGGTTACCACTGCCTGGAGCAGGAACATTCCTTTATACGGTACCTATAATTCAATGAAAGAGAATGTATCACCGGATTGTGATTGTTTCATTAATCTGGCCCCGTTTTTTGGAAATACAAAGGCCCGTATAATGATCAGATATGCGGATGTTATGCTCTTTAAAGCGGAAGCACTGATCGAACTTAACCGGCAAAATGAAGCGCTCCCGCTGATTAATGAGATCCGGGAAAGGGCAGCAAAAAGCACAGCGCGCCTGGTGATGGCCAATGGACAGCCAACTTCAAAATATTATGTACAGCCTTATACGCCCGGAGTGAATATTATCTGGAGCCAGGACAATGCAAGGAAAGCATTACGGTTTGAACGTAGATTGGAAATGGCATTGGAGGGTGAAAGGTTTTTTGACCTGGTAAGATGGGGAATCGCTGATCAGGTAATGAACGATTTTTTTACGGTAGAAAAACCAGGCAGGAGCATTTATCAGAATGCAAAATTCACAAAAGGAAGGGATGAGTATCTGCCTATCCCGCAAAACCAGATTTTCTGGAGTGAGAACCGTTACGTGCAGAACCTCGGGTATAACTAAATCAGCCATCTAAATTAGAAAAGAATGACCAGCTATTTAAAACTCAAAAATACTTATTGCCTGCTCATCGCTTGTGTGCTGATGTGGACAGGATGTAAGAAAGATAATAACTCCGGTTTTATGGTAAATGCTGATGTACAGCTAAGCACATTCAGCATCAATGGAGTGCCCGCCGAAATTAACCAGCAAACAGGTGAAGTTTTGGTTAATCTGCCCTTTGGAACGGATGTAACCGCGTTAACCCCATTGCTCCAATTGCCAGAAGGTGCGAATGTAACGCCTGCCTTAGGAAAGGCCATTAATTTTACCGGAGCGTTAGCTTGCCGGATTACAAACGGAAACCTTTATAAAGATTATTCAGTAAAGGTTCATATCATCCCGCCATTGATTTCTTTCAGTATTAATGGGGTTAAGGGAACTATTGATCATGAAAATAAACAGATTTCGTTGATCCTGCCCGATGGAACCAGTCTGACCAATCTTACGCCAACGCTTGAACTCCAGCCGGGAATCCAGGTTGCTCCGGCATCTGGTTTAGCACAGGATTTCTCTAAAACCATAGCTTATACCTTGAGTAAAGGCACGTTGACTGCCGTTTATCAGGTTAATGTGATCAGTAATTCGAATAGTGAATACGCTTTCATTGGCTTGGCTGCTACCAGGGCCGACATTAGCAATCCTGATGAAAAAGCAGCTGCGAATTGGTTTTTTAGTAATTACCCAACGGCCGACTATGTCTCTTTTCAGGCTATAGAAGGAGGGCAGCGTTTATCAAATTATAAAGTAATGTGGTGGCATTTTGATGATGATCAGAACTTGCCAGCTGCTACACTTAGCTCAAAAGTAACTACTGCAATTAAAGCTTACCGCACCAGCGGTGGGGGCCTGTTGCTGACAACTTATGCAACACGTTATGTAGAAGCATTGGGGTTGGTACCTGCCGGAAAAGGACCTAATAATGTTTTTGGTGACTTTGGCCCCACTGCAGGTTTTATAGAAACCAACAATCATTGGGGCATCTCTTTTAGAACCAGAGAAAACCACCCGATTTTCCAGGGACTGGAGACTTACGAGCCCGGCAAAGCCTGGTTATTGCAAAAAGGAACGTTTAGAAAAAATCACACGGCCTGGTGGTTTGTAAATGAGTGGGGCGGCTATGGAAATGGCGCAGGCTGGCGCGAACAAACCGGAGGCGTAAACCTGGCTTCAGAGAACTGGGACGATAACCTGGACGGTAGAGTTGGTATTGCTGAATGGCCATCTACTACAGGCGCAGGTAATGTGGTGATCATTGCCTTCGGGGCTTACGATTGGCATTCAGAGCCTATTGCTGGCGGAGGTTCTAACCTTTACCTCAGCAATATTCAAAAGCTAACCAAGAATAGTATCGATTACCTAAAAAAGTAAATAAGCCATTCACCATACCAAAGATTTGAAACATGATTTTTAAAAGATTTTTTATAGCAAGTGTTCTTATTATAGTGCTGCTTGCTTGTAGTAAAGAAAAAGTGTTTGGCCCTGCTGAGCCCTTTAAAGAAGAAACATTTAATATTTTTCCAAAACCTACCCTGTCGGCTAATGAAGGTGCAGGGCAACAAACTGGATGGGTTGGCGATGTAATGCCCTATTTTGCAAATGGGCAATTTGAGATCTTCTTTCTTCATGATGCCCCCGACCGCGTAAAACAAAGCAGTAGCGGTCAGCACCCCATTCATAAGTTTACTTCTAAGAACTTATTGGATTTTAGCTACGAGGGTGAAGTAATCCCCTATGGGGACAAAACTACACAGGATCATCTGATAGGAACAGGATCTGTAGTGAGGGCCGGAGAGCTGAATTACTTCTATTTTACAGGTCATAATGCTAGCAATAGCTGGTTGCAAAACAGCAATCCAGGCTGGACAAACAGCAATAGCCGTGAAGCAGTAATGTATGCCACAAGCAATAACCTGAACAATTGGACAAAGAAGCAAGGTTTTCTTTTAAAGGCTCCGCAAGGGTATTCAGCAAACGACTTTAGGGATCCCTACGTATTTTATAACACGGAATTTTCTGAATACTGGATGCTGATCAGCGCACAAAAACAGGGGAAAGGGGTTATCCTTGTATATAAAACTACTAACCCTGCAAATGACCAGTGGCTATTGCGGGGGGAATTGAATGTTGAGGGGGATTACCTGATGCTGGAATGTGCCGATATCTTTAAAATTGAAGATAAGTACTATATGTTGTTTGCTGAAGATTGGAGTGGTACTCCAGGTACGCATTACAGGGTGGCCAGTTCTACCGCTGGTCCATGGCTTAAGCCAGCCGATGGAAGAGATATGTTTGATGGCTATCAATTTTATGCAGGTCGTTCGGCATCTAATGGGACAGATCGTTTTGCTTTTGGCTGGGCACACCGTCGTAATTCCGAAAATGATAACGGTTCAAAAACCTGGGCTGGTAACTTAATCACGCACCAGATTTTTAAATTAAGTAACGGAAAGTTAGGGGTGAAAAGCCCGGCTGCGGTTAATTCTTATTTTACTAAAGAAACAGACCCTGTTGTTGAAACTCAATCTGGAATGGTAAGCAATACCGGTGGTAATTATGTCTTAACCGGCACCTCAGCAAAGGCGATGTATAAGTTTGGGGCAATAAGTGGAAGTACAAAAATTAAAGGAAGTCTTAGTCTTGGTAATCTTACCGGAACGGCAGCCATTGGCTTAAATACTAAAGCAGACAACAGTAGCTATATGATCAGATTTGAACCTGCTGCTCAACGAATCGCTGCATATAACAATGGGGAGGAGATCACCAGGGTACCATTTAAATTAGAAGCCGGGAAAAATTACAATTTTAGCATTGTTATTGACGGTTCGGTAGCGGTACTTTATGTAAATGATGAAGTAGCTTTAACCAATCGTATCTATAGCTTGCAGGGGAATGCATGGAGCCTTTCTGCGGACAATAACCAACTCAATGTTGGCGGACTTAAAATCATAAAGCACTAAGTTTTTAGCAAAGACAAATAAGAAAATATGAAGCAAATTAAATTATTATATGTAGCGATGCTACTTGTAGTCTGCCAGTTTAGTGATGGCGAGGTGCAAGCCCAAGAAAGAACTAAAGAAGCTTATCGACCTCAATTTCACTTTTCGCCCAAAAAAGGTTGGATGAATGATCCTAATGGGATGGTTTATTTAAATGGCAAATACCATCTGTTTTTTCAGCATAGCCCAAATACAACCATTTGGGGACCTATGCATTGGGGGCATGCTATTAGCACGGATCTGGTACATTGGCAGGAACAACCCATTGCACTTTATCCGGATAGTCTTGGTACTATATTTTCGGGCAGTGCCGTGGTAGATAAGAACAATACTGCAGGCTTTGGGCAAAATGCTATTGTAGCCATATTTACGCATCATAATAAAACTATTGAGGACGCAAAAACTGGTTTGCACCAGTACCAGAGTCTTGCCTATAGCAATGATGAAGGTAAAACATGGACAAAATATAAAGGGAATCCTGTTTTGCCAAATCCGGGTATCTGGGATTTTAGAGATCCGAAAGTAATGTGGCATGAAAGCAGTAATCAATGGATTATGACGCTGGCTACAAAACAGTCTATTACATTTTATGGTTCAAAGAATTTAAAGGACTGGAACAGGTTAAGTGAATTTGGTGAAGGCTTAGGTGCGCATGGGGGGGTATGGGAATGCCCTGATCTTTTTAGCTTATCAGTGAATGGCATTAAGAAGTGGGTATTGTTGGTAAGCATCAACCCTGGAGCGCCCAGCGGTGGATCAGGTACCCAATATTTTATAGGGCAGTTTGATGGGAAAACATTTACTGCGGAACATACAGATACGCGTTGGATAGATTATGGTGCTGATAATTATGCCGGCATTACCTGGTCAAACACTGGTGATAGAAAGATTTTTATCGGATGGATGAACAATTGGACTTACGCTAATTTAATCCCTGAACAAGGTTTTAGAGGCGCTGCAACAATTGCCCGTGACCTAAAATTAAAAAAAGTAGGGGATGACTTTTACCTTGCTTCTGTTCCGGTGAAGGAACTGAGTGTGATTACAGGTAAAGCAAATCAGCTCAATAGTGTAAAAGTAAATAAGAATTACGATCTGTCGGCTAAAATAGCGCCCTTTGAAGGAAAGTACCAACTTGAGCTGACTACGGCAGAAAGGGCCAGTTTTTCTTTGCATCTGAGTAACTCAAAAGGGGATGAGCTGATTATCGGATATGATAAGGTGAGTAATACTTTTTATACAGATCGGACTAAATCGGGACAGGTGAACTTTGAAAGTAGTTTTGCCAGGAAAACCATTGCTCCACGTATAGCAAAGGGGAATCAGATCTCTTTAAAATTATTGCTGGATGCGACCTCTTCAGAAGTGTTTGCAGATGAGGGTTTAGCGACATTAACGAATACTTTCTTTTCAAGTGCTCCCTTAAGTCGATTGCATATTAAATCATCGAAACCATTCATGGTTCAAAAAATTAAATATTCAGGTATGAAATAGATTTTCTGGTTAAAAAAACATTGCCAATAACAGTAATGCTATTGGCAGTGTTTTTTGAATTCATTTGCGAAAATGATCCGATTAAACTAAATCAAACTTAACTGTGGGGGTAAGCCATGAATTTAACGCAAGTAAAAATCGTATTCGGTTATAAAAGCATGGTTTACTTTTCTAATGTCTATGTCACTGATATTGTTTTTTTTGTAAAAACTCTACAGTATGCTTTAAAGAAGTCCGGTAACGCTCCGCTGTACCGTTAGAGAACTCAGAGCCCACCAATGTTTCCATTTTGTGGTTATGGTCTCTGCTGGTTGGAATAAAGCAACATTACTTTGTTAAGTACTATTGAGCTAAAAATAAAAATGTGAGTATAAATATAAAATGACTTTAGTTCGTATGCCTGGTTTTAATGGCTTTTACAAATAGCTTCGAAATGATTTGATAACCTTTATCTGAAGGATGCAGTCCATCATATGTTATGTCGATCGCATCAACGGGGTAAGGGTATTCATCTTTCAAAGGATCAAAAGATACGTTTGTAAAAGCTGGATAATTAAAGTTTTTGTAGGTTCCTGTTTCAGGATCTTTGAGACGTTTATGTTTTACTAAATGCTTTAAAGCCAGTTTTTGCTCATGAAATAAGTCAACAATTTTAAATTTTTCGTATTTACCAATTTCATTTACAGCATCTGCAAATTGAGCCAATAACTGGCCATTTTTGGGTTTATAAGAGCCCCAAGCGTTATTTCTCATGTCTTTAAGGTATACAAAATCTACACGTTGCATTGGGGTAACTAATATAATTTGGGCTTGGGGATTTAGAATACGCAGTTTGTTAATGATAATGCGATAAGATCCATAGAATGTGTCATTCCCGTTATTTTGCTCGTAGTCGGTCATTGTACCTAAAGGTCGGCCAGCCCACCAGTCGTTGGTGCCTAAAAACACAGAATAAATATCTGAATGTTGTAAATCAAGATTCTCTATTTTTTTAGCAATGCCAGCGGCCGTCCAGCCATTATGGCCCTGGTTAATGTATTTTATGTAGGGAAGCTTTGCGGTTACCATGCTCATGTATCCTTTACTGATTCTGTTGCCTGCTTCCGCTGGATGTTCGTTCATAAAGGTAATGGAATCACCTATTGCAGTCCATGTTAGTTCTTTACCACTAAATGAAGTAACCAGTAAAAATAAAGGGAGTAGGAATAACAGTCTTTTCATCTTATGGCATTTTTTTTATCAGCTTTATGGGTTGAAATTAGCATTTTTTAAACAATAAAAATTTGAAGACTTTTTATATTTCAAAAATAAGCTGTATTCTTACCGTTCAGATCATCAATCAATATTTGAGATAATATGTCTACGGCGGTTCTTGATTTTAAACAGTTGTATTTTGATTATTACGCTGCCCTTTGTTACTTCGCATTTAAGATTGTCGGAGATCAGGAGGAGGCAAAAGATATTGTGGAAGATGTTTTCTTGAAGGTACTTCACAATAAGTCGACGATATCTGAAATCGAGAACATTCGTGCCTATCTTTATACCGCCGTTAAAAACTCTTGCCTAAGCCATCTAAAAGTATCAACAAGAGTTAAAGAACGCCAGTGGCATTACAATTCCAATTTACCTTCGGAAGAACAGGATTGTGTGAATGAACTGATTCAGGCCGAGGTATTACGCGATGTTATGAAGGTCATAGATAAACTACCTGGTCATGCAGGGAAGATTATTAAAATGAGCTATTTTGAATCTTTGAAAAACGATGAGATTGCCGCACATCTCGGGATTTCTGTGCAAACAGTAAAAAATTTAAAATCGAAAGGACTGGATACTTTAAGACATTTGCTTAAGCCTGATGTTTTTGCAATGTTCTTATTCATTTACGGTCTGAAGAACGGCTAGGAATAAAATCACATTTTTATCGGTACTTTTCTAGATTGTTGTAGTTTAGTTATTAAATCAACAAACCACAAATATCTTATGATAAGATCATTAAAAACGATTGCCCTGCTGTTCATTTGTTATAGTGCTTCTGCTCAACAGGTATTGCCGCTATATCCCGATAGCATTCCGAATTGTGAGGTTAATTTGAAGGATACTGACAAACCAACGCTTACTGTTTATTTGCCTCCGGCCGACAAAGCTACTGGGACAGCGGTAATCATTTTTCCTGGTGGGGGCTATGGCACCATCGTTACACATACCGAAGGCACACCAATAGCACAGGCTTTTATAAAGGAAGGAATCGCTGCAATAGTAGTAAAATATCGCTTGCCCGATGCAGATAAAATGAGGGATAAAAGTATGGGTCCTTTAATGGATGCACAACAGGCCATGAAAATGGTGAGGTCCAAAGCATCAACCTGGAATATTGATCCTGCTAAGATCGGAATTATAGGTTTCAGTGCAGGCGGACATTTGGCCAGTAGTTTAGGTACACATTTTCAAACGTGTTACATCGCCAATAAAGAAGGGGCTAATCTTCGTCCGGATTATATGGTCCTTGTTTATCCTGTAATCAGCATGAAAGCAGATCTTACACATTCCGGATCAAGGACAAATTTGCTTGGAAAAGAACCCGCACTAGAAAAAATACAGCTATTTTCAAATGAAGAGCAGGTAACCAAAGATACTCCGCCCACTTATTTAACGCATTCGGGCGATGATAGCGTAGTAAAGGTTGATAATAGTATCGCTTTTTACAAGGCATTGCAAAAAAAAGGTGTAAATGCAGAGTTGCATTTGTTTCCAAAAGGCAACCATGGTTTCGTCTTGCAGCTTCCGGTAGATGAATGGATGCAGCCTATATTTCGCTTTATTAAAAGTCAGGGTTATTGATGGTTTATTGCAACAAAAAATATTTTATATTTTATCGGTACTTTTTCAACGCCATGTAGTTTAAGTATTAAAATCAGATATACAGAACTGGAATGAAACAGGATTACGATAAGATCATTACATTAATTGGTAATTACAATTCAGGGAAAATTGATGAAGCTGGTTGGAAAGAACTGGAGGCTTGGATTGCCCTTGATCAGAACAATCAATTGGTTTTTGACCGACTTACATCTGATGAAAAGCTTAGGGCCGAACTGGAAATTATGCATGAATTCAATGCGGAAGATAACTTTTCTGAGTTTGAACGTACGCATATGGCGCCTGTAAAAAGGCTTTGGATTAGGATTGCTGTAGCAGCTTCCATTGTTCTCGCTTGTACTATGGGTGGGTATTACTATTTCTTTTCGGAAAAAATCAATACACAATCTGATTTTGCAGTGACCAATGATATTGTTCCCGGTAAAAATGCGGCAACTTTAACACTGGCAAATGGTAAAAAGATAGCATTGGCAGATGCCCATAACGGAGAACTCGCTAAGGAGGCAGGAGTAGTAATCACAAAGACCAGCGACGGTCAGCTTATTTATGAAATTAAAGACCAGGGTGATTTAGCAGGATCTAAAAATAATACACTGTCAACTACCCGGGGAGAAACTTATCGCGTTCGTTTACCTGATGGAAGTCTGGTGTGGATAAATGCCGCGACAACTTTAAGCTATCCTGCATCTTTTGCTAGCTTGAAAAAACGAACAGTGGAATTGAATGGAGAAGCTTACTTTGAGGTTTCTAAAGATAAGACACGGCCCTTTGTTGTGAAAACAGCTAAACAGCAGCTTGTCGTGCTTGGAACACATTTCAATATCAATAGTTACGGCGATGAAGAGCAGACAGTAACAACTTTGCTGGAAGGTTCGGTAAAAATAAATGAAGGAACTTTGCTGAAACCTGGCGAACAAGCGCAGTTATCCGATAATGGAAACATTACAGTAAGCCCTGCCAATATAGAGGAGGCATTAGGCTGGAAGAATGGTTTTTTCCTATTTGATAAGGATGATTTACCTGCTGTAATGCGACAAATCTCGAGATGGTATAACATCAATGTGAAATATGAAGGAGAAATTCCTAAAGCAAGTTTTGATGGTAAAGTATACAGAAATCTTAATCTCTCAAAAGCCCTTGAAGTATTGAAGTATGCCAATGTCAAATTCAGAATTGAAGGAAAAACCATCATCATTATGCCTTAAAGGCAATTATAATAATTGAATTAAACAAAACCATAAAATAACCAAATAAACCAGAATATGAAGAAAAGCTTACGAAGCAGGGCTTAGCGCCCTATTGGTGACCGGTGAAAAACCGCAGAAGTGTTAGCGCACCTCTGCGGAAATAGCTTGGGTCAACCCTTCCCGGAAAGCCGGGATAAAATCTATATGAACCGATTTACGAATTAGCCCAAACCAATCAAAAGTATGAAAATAAATGCTTTTAACCTAGGCGTGCCCAAACTATGGCTGCCTCCCAAATTATTATTGATTATGAAGTTGACCGTTTTCATTATGATCATATCATTGGCACACGTATTTGCCAGTTCCTTTGGTCAGAATGTAAATCTAGAACAAAAAAATGTATCACTAAAAACTGTGTTGAATTCTATCGAGGCACAAACGGGGTATGTTTTTTTGAGTCGGGATTATGATCTGAATAAACCGAAAATAAGTGTTACGCTTAAAAATGCAAATATTGAAGAAGCCGTTAAAACGGTATTTAAAGGCCTTCCGATTAATTACAAAATTGTAGACAACAATATTATTCTGTCTAAAAAAATACCATCGTTTCTGGAGAAAGTAAGTAGTTATCTGGCTGCAATAGAAATTACAGGAAAAGTGGTGGATGAAAAAGGGATTCCACTTCCTGGAGCATCTGTAACTGTAAAAGGAGGTGGCGTTACAGCAAGTACCGATAAAGATGGTCGTTACAGTATTAAATTGCCAGAAGGAAATGTGGTGTTGGTTTATTCTTATATTGGATTTGTAAGTCAGGAAATTACAGTAGGAGCGGCTGATAAGGTGCTAAATGTAACGCTTAAAGCAAGTGATGAGTCTTTAGATGAGTTGGTTATCCTTGGCTTTGGACAAACACAAAAGAAGATTGCACAAACCGGATCTTCAGTTTCAATCGGACTTAAGGAATTGAAACAAAGTCCTACTGCTAATATTACCAATGCACTGGCAGGAAGGTTACCCGGATTAACTGCTATACAGATTAGTGGAGAACCTGGGAATGACAAATCGCAATTGCTGATCAGAGGGCGGGCCACGGTGAATGGCCAGGAACCATTGATTACTATTGATGGGGTAAAGAAAGACTACAGAGCTATCGCTTTACTCGATGTTAATGAAATTGACAATATTACTATACTTAAAGATGCATCAGCTACCGCATTATATGGTGTGAAAGGTGCAAATGGTGTGATCATTGTAACCACCCGAAGAGGTAAGCAAGGTAAGCCATCAGTTTCGGCAAGTGTCCAGCGTGCGGTACAAACCTCGATCCGTTTACCAGAGTATGTGGATTCCTATAATTATGCTGTTTTAGCCAATGAAGCTTACCTCAATGATCATCCGGGAGGAACTGTACCCTATAATGCAGAGGCCCTGAACGCCTACCGTACGGGATCAGATCCTTACAAATATCCTAATGTTGACTGGTTTGATGAGATGATGAAGCCCGCAATGCAGACACAAGCCAATTTTAACATTGGGGGTGGTGGACAACAGTCTCGTTACTTCGTGAACGTTGGTTATACTGATCAGGGAGGAATATATAAAACGGAAAAAGATCCAAAGTACGATCCCACTTCCAGTTTTAAACGCTATAATTTCCGTTCCAATGTCGATATCGATTTTGATGATAATTTTTCTATGTCCTTAAATCTATTTGGTGCGATAGAAAACAAAAGAGACCCTAATATTTCTGTTGCGGATCTTTTCTGGACTTTAAATCAGATACCACCAAATGCTTTTCCGGTAAAATTTCCTACTGGAAGCTACGGGGAAAAGTCGTTCATAAATCCAGCCCGGTTTTTAAACCAGTCTGGTTTCCGTGAGTCATTCAATTCATCTTTATCTGGAATGTTATCCTTAACAAGGAAACTGAATTTTATTACCCCTGGATTAACGCTTAAAGGGAATTATTCTTTTGATGGTTATTTTCAAAATGATTTTAGAAGGTCTAAATCAGTGATGACTGCTGATTATAAAGGAACAGGAGATTACAATGATCCTACCAGTTATACCTACAAAGGCGTTGATGCACCTCTTTCTGCGCCTAGTTCAGCTTTCAACCAAAAAAGAGACGTGTGGATGGATGTATCATTAAATTATACTAAACAGTATAAGGACCATGGCTTTACGGGCTTGTTGCTTGTAAATCGTTCACAGGAAGTAATCGGTAATCAAGTTCCTTATGTATCGCAGGGTATTGTAACGAGGTTAACTTATAATTACAAAACCAAGTATTTTGCTGAGTTTAATGCAGGGTATAATGGGACAGACAACTTCTCTGAAGAGAAGAGATATGGTTTTTTTCCAGCAGTTTCTGCAGGCTGGGTACTTTCTGAAGAATCCTTCTTAAAAGGAAATTCTGTTATTGACTTCTTAAAACTAAGAGGTTCTTATGGATTAACTGGAAATGACCAGTTACCTGGAAGAAGATGGTTGTATAGTTCTGAATATGTTCGAAGTGCAGGTAATGGTTATTTGTATGGAGATCAGCTTGTTGGGATAGAGGGTATTTACGAGGGAGCAATGGCAAATCCAGCTGTAACCTGGGAAACAGCACGTAAAGGAAATATTGGTTTTGAAATTAAATTACTGAAAGATCTTTTCTCGGTAACCGCAGATTTCTTTACTGAAAAGCGTAACAATATTTTGATTACCCGTAAATCCCTTCCCACAATGTTAGGGATGAGCGAAAATAATCTGCCTCCTGCTAATATGGGGAAAGTTAATAATAAAGGATTTGAAGTGGAGCTTACTCACCGCAACAGGTTCAATAATGGAGGGTACTTTTTGAGTGGCAATTTTGCCCTGGCTAAGAACAAAATCATATTTATGGATGAGGAAAACAGAAAGTATGATTATCAATACCAAACAGGTCATCCTTTGGGTCAGATTTTTGTGTTAGAAGCCGAAAGGTTTTTTAGAGATGAAATTGACATCCGTCTTAGTCCTGCACAATATGGCCGTCTGATTCCTGGAGATGTAAAGTATAAAGATTTGAATGGTGATGGGATTATTACTGATGACGATATGGGGCCAATGGGTAGAAGTAATATTCCTGAAATTACTTTTGGTTTGTCGGGGGGAGTGAATTGGAAGAATTTTGACATTAGTTTCCTTTTTCAGGGTGCTGCAAACAGTAGCAGAACACTTGTTGGAGGGATGTCATGGGAGTTTTATGAAGGAGGGAAAGCCAGGACCCAACATCTGGACAGATGGACACCTGAAACAGCAAATACAGCAACATGGCCTGCACTGCATTATGGCGGTAATAGTAACAACCATCGTATGTCCTCACTTTATCTGGAAGACAACAGTTATATCCGCTTAAAAAATTTAGAAATAGGTTATACGTTTAAAAATATCAGGCTGACAAAAAACGCCAGTTTATCTAGTTTTCGGATTTACGGAAATGGGATGAATTTATATACCTGGACGAAAGCTCAACCTATGTTTGACCCGGAATACTGGCAGCCAAATACCATTGGTAATGTGTACCCTGCCCAGCGGATAATCAACTTTGGTGTTTCTCTTAGTTTCTAACCCTAAAACTTATTTTCACATGAAATTTAAATTAATAATGATTTGCATCCTGGGCATATTGACATTTTCCGGGTGTAAAAAATTTGATGAATACCTGGACAAAGCTGAGACAGGGGGCTTGTCGGAACAAGAAGTTTTTGGAGACTATGTTCAGACAGAAAAATATCTGGCGAATGTATACAGTCATCTGCCAAATGAATGGATGCCTGCAAATAGTTTCACTTATGCAGCAGCATCGGATGAAGCGAAATGTCCGGTTGTGTATTTTAACGGTCCTCAGGTGTTTACCAGGGGTTTGATTAGCCCAAATCACAATCCTATTGATGTGTGGGCGTCACTTTATGCTGCTATTCGTAAAGTTAACCGCTTTATTGAGAAAATAGACGCTGTACCGGCAAAGAATGCTACGCAGATTGCCGGAAAAAGTCGTATGAAAGGTGAAGCTCACTTTTTAAGGGCCTTCTTCTACGCGGAATTACATAAGCGTTATGGCAGAGTGCCTTTGATAGACAGGGTTTTGCAAGTCAGTGATGATCTGAATATTCCTAGAAATTCTGAAGAAGAGCTGGTACGTTTTATTGTAGACGATTGTAATGAAGCTGCAGCTAATTTACTTCCTGTAAATACTGCGGCAAATATTGGCAGAGCTACTAAAGGAGCAGCTTTAATGTTAAAATCCCGCGTTTTACTATATGCTGCCAGCTTATTACACAATCCAGGTTCGGATGTTCAGAAATGGCAACGAGCTGCTGAGGCTGCTGAGGATGTGATGAAACTTAATTTGTATCAGGTTGATGGCGATTACAAGCAATTGTTTCATAAAAGAGCTGCTAATAATATCATATTTCAATCTACATTTAATAATACAAGTTGGGTTCAACAAATGTTTGTACCTAGTCAGGGTGGTTTGGGCTGGATTCAACCCTTGCAAAATCTGGTTGATGATTATGAAATGACCAATGGTTTAAAGCCTGATGAAGCAGGTTCGGGTTACGATGCTAATCATCCTTATGCCAATCGCGATCCCAGACTTGCCGCTTCGATCATTCACAACGGTAGCATTTGGAGAGGGAATGTGATCGAAACTTTTGTAAATGGGGTGGACGGACTGACTTCTGCTGAAGGTGCAAAAACTCAAACCGGTTATTACTTGCGTAAGCTGTTGGATGAAAATGGAAGCATGACTCCTGATAACAGGCCGGGTGATCATTTTTGGGTTTTTATGCGTTACGAGGAAACGCTATTGAACTTTGCTGAAGCTAAGAATGAGGCTTTGTCGAGTCCAGATAATAGTGTTTATGATGCTGTAAATGCTGTACGTACCCGAGTTGGCATTAATATGCCAGCATTGCCCGCAGGTCTTACCAAAGCGCAAATGAGAGAAAGAATCAGAAGAGAGAAAAGAGTTGAACTGGCTTTTGAAGGCTTCCGTTTTTGGGACATCAGGAGGTGGCGTATTGGCAAAAGCGTAATGCCTGAAGCACGAGGTATGCGTGCGGTAAAGCTGGGAGGAGGAGATTTTTCTTATGCACCATTCCTTGTAGAGTCGAGGATTTATGAAGATGCTTTTGATCTGTATCCAATTCCGCAGTCGGAGCGCAACAGAAATACTGCACTTGATCAAAATAATGGTTACAACTAATGTTAAAGATATTCAATATGAAAAGATATAAAGCAATGAAAGCCACTTTTTATGGCGTTGTGCTGCTCCTTCAATTGGGATTGGTCTCCTGTAAAGAACAGTTTTTTCAGCAAACTGATGATAGTTACATGCATAATAGTAATGCTCCTTTTGTGATCAGTAAATTTTCACCTATGGAAGGTAGTGAAGCTACTGAAGTAATGATCTACGGCGATAATTACAGCAGTAACTTAGCTGATGTCAGCGTGAAAATTAATGGAAAACCAGTGACTGTCTTGGGAGCCAATGGAAAGCGAATGATAGTTAAAATACCCGCAGGTTTGGGGACTGGCAATATCGAAATTACAATTGCGGGAAAGACGGTAACGAGTAAAGAACCATTTGTGTATACTTTAAAAAGAACGGTGAGCACATTGGCCGGGGCTGGTGTTGCCGGTTTTGCCGATGGATCTGCGGACCTTGCCAAGTTTGATTTTAGAAGTAATGCGGGGATGGATATAGATTCTAAAGGGAACCTTTACGTGGCCGATATTTTTAACAATTGTATCCGCAAAATTACCCCTGCCGGCGTGGTGAGTACTTTTATAGGTAAACCTGGCGTGGAAGGGTATGTAAATGGAAATAAAGATGTCGCGCTGTTTAACCACCCAATGGATGTAGCAGTTGATAAAGATGATAATCTTTATGTTGCTGATGCATGGAACTGGGCCGTACGTAAGGTTACTCCTGATGGTGTGGTCAGTTCTATCCGCGGGCAAGCATTTGCCTTCCCGCAAGGACTTGCTATAAATAAAAATACAGGCGTAATTTATATTAGCAGTGCATTAGCTGCAAATTATCACGGCGGGAAAATTTATGAGTTTTCTGCTTCGGGGGTATTGAACGAGCGTGGGGTAGACGTACCAATTTTTTCGGGAGGAATGGCCGTTGACAGCAAGGGTAACCTGATTATTGCTGACAATGTGAGCTCTGTGATATATAGCGTAAATACGACTACCTGGGCCCGAACAGCAATTGCTGGTACAGCTGGAGAAGCCGGTTTGGTAGATGGGGTGGGTGCAGTTGCTCGTTTTGATCATCCATGGGGTATTGCTGTAGATTCCAGGGATAACATTTATGTTGCGGGTTGCGGTCATAGATTTGAGGGACCGACTATTTCGGCTTCAGCATCTAATATCAGGATGATTGAAGCGGGGACTAACAAGGTTTCTACAATTGCCGGAAGTGATGTGCAAGGTTATACCAATGGTTTGGGCGGAGTAGCCAGGTTTGCAGTGCCTAGCGGCATTGCTATCGGAGCGGATGGTGCAATTTACGTATTGGACAAAGGAAATCACCGCATCAGAAAAATCGTATCACAATAAGTAGTTCATTTAATCTAACTAATTATGAATACTGGATCTTACATGAATAAGGGGCGCTTTGCGCTCCTTACACTGAGTTTTTTTGCTTTTATTTTTGCTGGTTGCCAGAAATTTATCACAGAGATGCCGGTCAAAGACATGGGCAGGGCTGACCAACAGATGTTACTTAATGGTGCTGAAGAGGAGATGCCAATAGGGATCTACATAGCTCCTCCATTTGAGTTTACAACAAGCTTGCAATATGGAGCGATTAGTGAAGCAAATATCGATGTGATACAAGATATCGCTGGCTGGATTTCACCGGTAGATAAGCTGACTATGCTGGATATGGCTGATAGCCATGGTTTAAAAATGGTTGTTGCAGACAACAGGATAAATGGTACTAATGCAGATATTACGGCTTTGGTTAACACCTATGTGAATCACCCTGCATTGGCCGGTTATTACGTTAAGGACGAACCAACAGTTAGCCAGCTTCAGGATGCTGCCAACCGTTATCAAAAGTTACTGACGCTCGACAATAACCATGATCCTCACGTGAACCTATTTCCCAGTTATGCTACAGGTGCTTTGGGAAGTATCAATTATGAACTGGATTATGTTGAAAACTGGATTCAGAAAGTGGTAGCTGCAAACCTGAGGTATCTGGCGATGGACAACTATCCTTTCCTATTAAATGGAACGTTTAGGGATGTCCCATATTTTCATGATCTGGATGTCATCAGACGTGTTGGTTTAAAATATAACATCAAAACTTCTGGCTACCTCCAATCTATAGGCAACTCAACAGATCTGAGAAGACCAAATGCCAATGAATTGAGGTACAGTGCTTATTCTCATCTTGCTTATGGAATAAAAAAGCCAGTTTGGTTTAGCTACTGGACACCAACAGGTGGAGCAGAAACCTTTACCAACGGAATTATAGACGCTGCGGGAAATAAGACTGACTTGTACATTCCATTTAAGGCTTTAAACTTTGAAATGAAGCAGCTTGGGAAAACGTTGGTTAAACTAAACGCCAATGCTGTTTACCATATTGGAACTACAATTCCGACAGGTACTGTCCGGCCTGCGGCAAATTTTGTCTGGCAGGCCCAGAATGCCGCCCAGTCTATGATCATCACACAATTTATAGATCCGGTTGTTGGAAAAGAGTACATTATGGTGGTCAATAAATCATTTACAGCAAGCAATACCTTTAGCTTTATAACCGCAAATCAGGTTGCCAATGTTAAGGTTATCTCTAAAGTTACAGGGCTGGAGGAAGCAACAAATTTTGTGGCAGCTAATCATTTATTGTCAGATACATTTTTACCTGGTGAAGGGAAATTGTATACATTGGAAAAAGCTACTTACACCACTACCGTAAGTACTTTCGCCGGTTCCGGAGTCGCTGGTTTCTTGAATGGTCAGGGGACTATAGCTAAGTTTAATTTCGTAACCAATGCAGGAATAACTACGGATAACAATGGCAATGTATACGTTGCTGACATCAACAACCATTGTATCAGAAAGATTACCCCAGCAGGTTTGGTTAGTACATTTGCGGGTAACCCAGGCGTTGCCGGCAATACCAATGGGGTAGGTACAGCAGCCTTATTTGACCATCCCTCGGCTGTGGTAGCAGATGCGAACAACAATATTTATGTAGCCGATACATGGAATTGGGCGCTTCGTAAAATAACGCCAACTGGTACGGTAACAACGATTCTTGGCTGGATTATTCCATTTCCGCAAGGAATTACGATAGATAGAAATACTGGTAAATTTTATCTGGTGAGTGCTTTGCCTGCGGCGAGTAACAATAAACTCTATGAAGTTAGTCCAGGAGGAGTAATGACCACCAGAACACTGAGCGTGCCAGTCATATCCGGAGGGATTGCAATGGATAGTCAGGGAAGCCTGGTTATTGCAGACAATGGCAGTTCGAATGTGTATAAGGTAAATACCAGCAATTGGGCTGTTACACAAATTGCGGGGCTAGCTGGTACAACAGGGCAGACAGACGGCGTAGGACTTAGTGCTCGGTTTGAGCATCCCTGGGGTATTGCTATTGACGCCAGTGATAATATTTATGTCGCAGGCTGTGGTCATTTATTTGATGCGCCGACGATAGCTGCGGATGCTTCAAATATCAGAAGGATTGAAGCTGGAACTAACAAAGTAACAACTATTGCTGGAGGCGCCGTACAGGGTTATTTAGACGGATCAGGAACGGCTGCAAAATTTACCGTTCCTACAGGAATTGCGATTACTCCTGCTGGTACCATGTATGTTGTGGATAAAGCGAACCACCGCATCAGAAAAATTGTATCACCCTAAAAAACGTCAAACAACACACAAATGAACAGATCAATTAAAACACTTTTAATGTGTACTGGAATGCTTGTGTTTTCAGGTATTTATAGCTGTAGCAAGGCTCAGACGGAAAATAAAGTAAAACCAGATCCGGTTAAACCGCCGGTAACTGAAATAAAAGAAGATATGATGATCGGGATTTATGTATCGCCGGGAATCGGCTACATTACTGATCATCATTTTAAGAATATCAGAGAAGCAAATGTTGACCTTATACAGGATATCTCTTTAAGCTACTCACAAGCGAATAAACTGGCGATGCTAAACATGGCTGCAGCAAATCAATTGAAAATGTTCGTTGCCGATCAACGGGTTGATGGTACAGATGCAGATATGGCTGCAATGGTGAATGCTTACAAAAAGCATACAGCAACAGCAGGATACTATATTAAAGACGAACCCAGGGTCCCTGATTTGCAGGATGCTGCTACCAGATATAAAAAACTGATTAATCTGGATCCTGAAAAGGTACCACATGTTAATCTTTTCCCAAGTTATGCTACCGGTGCCTTAGCAAATGTGGAGTATGAAACGGAGTATGTAGAGAAGTGGATAGAGCTGGTAGGTGCTGTTAATTTGAAATACCTTTCATTTGACAATTATCCTTTCATGAATGATGGAACTTTAAGGGAAGCTCCTTATTATAAGGACCTTGAAATCATTAGAAGAATAGGGTTGAAATACAAGATCAAGACCTCTGCTTACTTGCAGTCGATAGGCAGCTCTATAGGTTTAAGGCGACCAAATGCCGATGAACTTAGGTACAGTGCTTTTACTAATCTGGCCTATGGTATTAAATTGCCTGTATGGTTTACTTACTGGACTCCAATAGGTTCAACAGAACAATTTACTGAGGCGATAGTGGATACGCAGGGCAACAAAACAGACCTGTATGCACCATTTACAGTGATTAACGGTGAAATGAAACAAATGGGAAAAACACTGATGAAATTGGATGCTATAGCTGTTTACCATGCAGGTATTAGCATTCCTTCCGGTACCAAAAGAACACCCTCAGGTTTTATATGGAAGGCAGAAAATGAGGATGATGCAATGCTGATTACTCATTTTGTTAATCCCGTAGACAGCAGGGTTTACATCATGGTGGTGAACAAATCTTTAACAGAAAATAAGTCGTTTACATTTAATACAAGTAGTGCCGTTACGAATGTGAAAGGAATTTCTAAAGTCGACGGGTTGGAAAAGGCTGTTGATTATAAAACAGCTGATCATAAATTAACAGATAGTTTTTTACCTGGCGAGGGTAAACTGTATGCACTTTATAAATAATAAATCCTGGTTTTAGACATAATCTATTGATACATGAAAGCAATAAAGATATTATTGGCGGCTGTTTTTATTTTTGTAAACAGCGTTACAAAAGCGCAGGAACAATCGCGACAATTTTCAATTATTCCGGAACCGGAATTTGTAAAGGTAATGCCGGGAAACTTCAAGCTCAGTAGCGCTAACATTATCTTGTATGATGATCGGAATGCAGAGCTGAAGTTCATTGCGGACCAGCTTTCTGAAAAATTAAAAGTATATACAGGTTATAAATTGCCAGTTAAAAAGTTAACGGCTACAGCTGGCAAAAATCAGGTTATTTTTAAGCTTTCTGATAAACTGTCGGGAGTAGGTGCTGAAGGTTATACCATGGACATCAGCTCTGGAAATATTGTCATCACTTCAAATCAGCCCCAGGGATGTTTTTACGGTATGCAAACTTTATTACAGCTGTTACCTGTAAATCCAACGGAGGCAGCAAATATACCAGCGCTTCACATTCAGGATCAGCCCCGTTTTAGCTGGAGAGGATCTATGCTCGATGTATCAAGGCATTTTTATTCAGTGAAGCAAGTGAAGCAATACATAGATTTCCTGGCAGGTTATAAACTCAATACTTTCCACTGGCATTTAACGGATAACCAGGGCTGGCGGATTGAGATAAAGAAATATCCATTGCTGACTTCAATAGGGGCATGGAGGAAAAGATCGCTGATCGGACATTTTGAAGAACAGCCGGAGCGTTTTGATGCGGTGCCTCATGGTGGATTTTATACGCAGGAAGAGATTAAGGATATTGTTGCTTATGCACAACGAAAGTATGTTACGGTTGTTCCCGAAATAGATCTTCCAGGGCATTGTACTTCGGCGCTTGCAGGTTATCCGGAGTTGGGTTGTGGTGAAAACCCAGGACCTTTTGAGGTGAAAGACAAGTGGGGGGTATTTGACGATGTGTACTGTGCAGGAAAAGAAAACACATTTAAATTTCTGGAAGATGTGTTTACGGAGGTGGCTGAGCTTTTCCCCGGAAAGGTGATCCATATTGGTGGCGATGAATGTCGCAAAACGAATTGGAAGAGCTGTAAATACTGCCAGGCAAGGATGAAAAAGGAGGGACTGAAAAATGAGCATGAACTGCAGGGATATTTCATCAATCGTATAGCTCAGGTACTTAAATCTAAAAATAAAAGGGTAATTGGCTGGGATGAGATTCTGGAAGGAGATCATCTTAGTCCGGATGCACTTGTAATGTCTTGGAGAGGTACAACAGGTGGGGTTACAGCCGCTAAAAAACATCACGATGTGGTAATGACTCCGACTACTTATCTCTACCTGGATTATTATCAGGGAGCGCCTTACCTGGAGCCGCTTACCATTGATGGCTTCAATACACTGGAACGTGTTTATAATTATGAACCTATACCTTCAGTATTAAATGCTGATGAGGTAAAATACATTAAAGGTGTGCAGGGTAACATCTGGACAGAGTTTATCCCGAACTTTAACCAGCTGCAATATATGGCATTCCCACGTTTGTCCGCCTTGGCCGAAGTAGCCTGGTCTAAACCGGAAAAAAAGAACTGGGAGAGGTTTAAACTCAAAATGGAAACGGAGTACAGTCGCTATGAGGCCTTAGGTATCAATTATTCCAAAAGTGCCTATCAGGTAAGTTTTGAAATGGTCAGGGGTGCCAGGACACAGAAAATACAGATGGTATTAAAAACACAAAGTTATAATCCTGATATTTATTATACAATCGATGGAACAGAACCTAACCAAAATTCCAATAAATATGTCGGCCCGTTTAACGTGAATCCCAATGTGAAAATTAAAGCTGCAACTTTTAAAAATGGCGTGCAACAGGAAAAGACCACTGATTATGAGGTGAAGTAATCGCAGACATAACCTTTAAAGTTCAATGGATGAAAAATTTTAAATACGGATTGCCAGTGATTGTTCTGTTCTGTTTTGCCGCCGGAGTTGCTGATGTGCAGGATAAGGGAAACTGGGGATTTACCGGAGGTACAGAAGGACAAACTAAATACGCTGCGTTGGAACAAATCAATAAAAATAATGTTTCAAAACTGGAGGTCGCCTGGACTTATCATACAGGTAATAAGGCTGGGAATGTGCAAGGTAATCCTCTGGTTGTCGGCGGAAAGATGTACATCACTACACCTGCGCAAGAGCTCGTCGCATTAAATGCTGGTACGGGGAAGGAAATCTGGAAGTACAATCCTGCCCGCAAAAACGAAGGCTTCGGGGGGGTAAACCGGGGAATAGCCTATTGGGAAAAAGGGAACAAAACTTTGATATTTTATACCTCCGGACCGTATTTGAATGCGGTAAATGTTGCTACGGGACAAGCTGAGGAGGAGTTTGGAGATCATGGAAGGATTAATCTGAATGATGGTCTTTCCAAACCCGCAGATAAAATGGGTATATCAGCACCAGCCTCTCCCGTTATTTTCGGAGATCTGGTTATCGTGGGTACAATGAGTTGGAGTTCGCCTGCAAACGTCAGCGCATTCAATGCTAAAACAGGAAAAAGAGAATGGATATTTAATTGCATTCCTCAGCCTGGAGAAGAAGGGTACGACAGTTGGGGGGATAAGGATTTTTGGAAAAAAGGCGGAGGTGTGAATGTCTGGGGTGGATTATGTGTTGACAGTAAAAATAAAATGGTGTTTTTTGCAACCGGTCAGCCTAAAGATGATTTTTATCGACCCGATAATGCTGGAAAACATTTGTATGGGAATTGTATTGTTGCACTGAATGCGGTAACGGGTGAAAAGAAATGGCATTATCAGACGATACATCATGATCTTTGGGATTTGGATATGCCATGTGCACCGATTTTAGTGGAACTGAAAAGAAATGGGAAGCGGGTGTCAGGAGTAGCACAACTTACAAAAACAGGGAATACATTTCTGTTTAACCGGATTACCGGCGAGTTGCTTTCACAGGTTGAAGAACGGCCAGTTCCGAAAAGTCAGCTCGCCGGGGAAATTGCTTACCCCACTCAACCTTTCGTATTATGGCCGGAGCCTTTTTCGAAACAGGAGCTTACCGAAAAAGATCTGACCAGGTTAAACCCGGAAGCTTATCAGTTTGCATTGCAACGTTTTAAAACTGCTGATGTTGGTTGGTTTTTACCACCGACTGAAAAAGGTGTTCTTTTTTATGGAATACATGGTGGTGCGGAATGGGGCGGAGGGTCTTATGATCCCGAAAGTAATACTTTATTTGTGAATGCTAACGAATTAGCCTGGGACATTACCATGAAAGATTGGAACAGGTCGGCAAACACGACAGCATTGACCCAGGAACTGCCTGGTAAAAAATATTTTCTGACGGCTGGTTGTACAGGTTGCCACGGTGCAAACAAAGAAGGTATGGGAGCTATCCCAGCTTTAAAAGATCTGGAGAAAAAATATGAACTGAAGGACATTGTAAGTATCATCCGAAAAGGTAAAAATGCAATGCCTGCTTTTACGCAGATCCCAGAAGATGAGGTACAATTGATTGCACAATATCTTTTAGGGATATCGGGAAAAGGAAAAGATCAGCCTGTTGCTAAGAAACCAGTTTTTGGTGCAATAGCTTATACCAAGTTTTTAGATCCTCAAGGTTACCCGGCAACAGCCCCACCATGGGGAACAATGAATGCATTGGATTTGACCACGGGGAAAATAAAATGGAAAGTGCCTTTGGGGGAGTATGAGGAGCTAACAAAAAAGGGTATTCCACAAACAGGAACCGAGAACTTTGGAGGCTCTATAGTTACGCGTGGTGGACTCGTGTTTATCGGTGCTACAAGAGATGAGAAATTTAGAGCATTTGATAAGGATTCCGGTAAGCTATTATGGGAGATAAAGCTTCCATTTGGTGGCTATTCAATTCCAAGTACTTATCTGGTAAATGGTAAACAGTTCGTTGTCATCGCGGCCGCTGGCGGTGGTAAGCTCGGCACCACACAGGGAGATGCTTATGTCGCATTTGCTTTACCGGATTGTAAATCGAAATAACGTAACAATAGGATTTATAAGAAATATAAAATGATGAACCAACTGAAATTAAGTTTCGCCAAGTATCTTTTGAATTCGCTCGCTCTTTTATTTATGCTAATTGGAATTGGGTCAAAAGTATTCGCACAAAAGAAGGCTAAGCTGGCTATCTATGATAAGAAAAATCTTATTGCGTGGTGTATCGTACCGTTTGATAGCAAAAAGCGTGGGCCTGAAGAAAGGGCAGAGATGTTGAAAAAACTCGGGATTAATAAACTGGCTTATGATTGGAGAGATGAGCATATTCCTGTGTTTGATAAGGAATTGAAGGTTTTGAAGGAGAACAATATCAAACTTCAGGGCTTCTGGTTTGCCTCGGGGCCAAACCCTGAAAAAGACAAGAACCTCCAGGTTATACTGGATATGCTTAAACGAAATAAAGCTAAAACTCAATTGTGGTGTACATTCTGGGGTTTTGATCAGGAGTCGCAGATAGAAAAGGTTAAAACTGCATCAGTTGCGGTGGGTTACGTTGCTGGGAAATTGGCGGAGATTGGTTGTTCACTTGGACTTTATAATCATGGAGGGTGGTTTGGTGAACCCGAAAATCAGGTCCAGATTATCGATTATCTCAAAATGCCCAATATTGGGATTGTTTATAATTTTAGCCATTCCGAGCATCAGATAGATCGTTTCTCACAGTTCTATCCTAAAATTTTACCTCATTTATACGCTATAAATCTAACCGGACTAAAAGGTGGAATTCCGGCAACAGTGGTTCCTGTAGGAGAGGGTAACATGGAAGAAGGATTAATGCGAACTATTATGAACAGTAGTTATAAGGGGCCAATTGGAATTATCAATGAAAGTTTTGCTCCGGATGCAGAAGATGGATTAATGATGAATATGAAAGGGATAAAGGAAATTCTTGAGAAATTGAAAATCTCTAAATAGAGGGATCATACTTATTAAATAATCACCGCTATTAATAGTGTGTGCTAACCACAACTGAAACCAAATGTATCGAATGACAATCTACAAATATTTAATCGTGGCTGTATTTTTATTATTTGCAGTAAATGTATATGCGATTACTGAACCGATAAATTTAAGCTGCAATCAGAAAAATAGTCCGCTTGGTGCAGAAACAACCAGGCCTGAATTCAGTTGGAACATCAGTTCTGACCAACAATCATTTGAGCAAAATGCTTGGCAGGTGCAGGTTTTTAGCAGCCTTAGTTACGCTAAGTTGGGTAAGACGGATCTTTGGGATTCACAAAAAATCAGTGCTGATCGAGCGATGTCCACGGTTTACGGAGGGAAGTCACTTTCCTCGGGAAAACGTTACTATTGGCGGGTTAGAGTTTGGTCGTTAAACGGAAAAGTTTCTGAATGGAGTGGGCTAGCAACATTTTCTACGGGCATTTTACAAGCTAAAGAATGGGATAAAAGTAGGTGGATTGCTTATCAGGTGTTGGAAGATTCCATGAAAGTTGTTCCCGGATTACATGGTGATGGCAGCTCTTTGGGGAAAAAAGCTGTAGAACGTGCTGTCGTGCCTTATTTTAGAAAAGCTTTTGAGCTTAAAAAGCCAATAGCCGAGGCTTATGTATTTGTTTCGGGGCTAGGGCATTATGAGCTGCAGTTGAATGGAAAGAAAGTAGGTGATGATTTTTTGGCACCTGGATGGACCAATTATTCAAAAACAAATCTTTATAGTACTTATGATGTAACTGCTTCGCTGGTTATAGGTAAAAATGCATTGGGAGCTATTGTTGGTCCGGGTTTCATGTATGTAAACCGCGAGCGCTATCGGAAAATGGCAAGGGCTGAAGCCTTTCCTATGCTGAGATTAAAACTATTGATCCGTTACAAAGATGGTAGCACTACAGAAGTGGTAACGGATGACAGCTGGAAAACAAGTCCTTCAGCAATTGTGTACAGCAGCATCTATGGTGGTGAGGATTATGATGCCCGTAAGGAACAAACAGGATGGGACAAAGCTGGATTTAGTGATCAGGGCTGGAAAAAAGCCATTTTGCTTGACGGACTTGGGGGTAAAATGAAAGCAGAGTCCAGTTATCCTTTAAAAGTGATGCAGACTTTTGAACAGCAAACAATCAGAAAAATAACAGATAGTAGCTATTTATATGATTTTGGTCAGAATGCATCAGGAATTGTTCGTCTAAAAGTAAAAGGGAAGAAAGGAGATCGAATTCGTATTATTCCGGCTGAAATTCTGGATGATCAGGGAATGGTAGACCAAAGAGCATCGGGAAGCCCTTATTATTTTGATTATACGCTTAAAGGTAACCATGAAGAAATCTGGGAACCGCGTTTTAGTTATTATGGGTTTAGATATGCTTTAGTGGAGGGCGGTATTCCGGCCGGTCAACCGGCAATATCGGGAACACCAGTAGTAGAAAGGCTTCAAATGTTGCACACGCGCAATAGTGTACCAGAGATCGGTACATTTAGTTGTTCGAATACCCTGTTTAATCAAACTTTTAAGCTGATTGACTGGGCGATGAAGAGTAATATGAGTCATGTGAGTACCGATTGTCCGCATAGGGAGAAATTGGGTTGGCTGGAGCAAACACATCTTGTTGGTGGATCATTGAAATACAATTACGACATCCAGCTCTTCTATAATAAAATTATAGATGATATGATGGAGTCGCAGCTTTCTTCTGGTCTGGTACCTGACATTGTTCCAGAGTATGTTGTATTTGACGATGGTTTCAGGGATTCTCCGGAATGGGGCAGTGCTGCTGTTATTATACCCTGGTATTTGTATCAATGGTATGGCGACAAAAAGTCAATTGAAAAGGCTTATCCTATGATGAAACGTTATATCAGTTACCTGGAAAGTAAAGCGGATGCACATATTCTATCGCACGGTTTGGGTGACTGGTTTGATCTTGGTCCTAAAAGTCCGGGCGAATCACAGCTTACCCCAAAGGCTTTAACGGCTACTGCGACTTTTTACTACGACGCAATTCTGCTGGAGAAGGCCGCAGGAGTTCTTGGAAAAACAGAAGAAGCAAAAGGTTATCAGAAACTGGCTCAGCAGATCAAAGCAGCTTTCAACAAAAAGTTTTTCGAGCCTGAGACAGGGATTTATTCGACAGGAAGTCAGACCGCTTATGCTATGGCGATTTACATGGGATTGGTAGATGAGCCATTTAAGGAAAAGGTTTTTGCTAATCTAAAGGAATCTATACAGGCTAGCGGTTATGCACTTACGGCCGGCGACATTGGCTATAGATACCTTATCAGGGTATTGGAAGATGGGGGGGGGTCACAATTGTTATATCAAATGAATAATAGAGATGATGTGCCAGGTTATGGTTATCAGATTCGTAATGGAGCAACTGCCTTAACAGAATCCTGGCCAGCCTTAAAAAATGTTTCCAATAACCACATGATGCTGGGACACCTGATGGAATGGTTTTACAGTGGACTGGCTGGAATAAAACAGCAGGCAGATGATACGGGTTTTAGTAAAATTTTAATTGAACCTCAATTTGTGGAGGGGATTGATTGGGTTAAAGCAAGTTATAAAGCCATTACTGGTGATATAGTGGTTGACTGGAAAAAGGAGCAGGGTAAATTGGCATTGCAGGTTGCTATCCCTGCAAATACAGAGGCGCTGGTTGTTTTGCCAGTTGTTGATGCAAATCGATTAAGTTTAGATCAAAAGCCGTTAAGTCAACATAAAGCCGTCAAGAAACAATACGTGGAAAACGGTAAACTGAAAATTGTATTGGGTTCCGGATCTCATATGTTGAACTGGGTGAATAATTAATGATGATGAAGAAAAATCTGATTATACTGTTAGTATTGTTTATTTCGGGCGTACAATTTGCGTTCGCGAATGTTGTAGCAAGTAGTCTGCAGCCTGAAAATTTACGTTGTGAGTATTTGGAAAATCCTATTGGATTAGATGAACTGAGCCCACGTTTTAACTGGACTCATAAAGCTACAAATGCAGCTGCATTCGGACAAAAACAAACTGCCTATCGGATTATCGTGTCGTCTGCCATACAGATACTTCATCAAAATAGAGGAGATGAATGGGATTCTGGTTGGGTGAACTCTGATCAGATGCAGCAAATTGAATATAAAGGTAAGGCGCTTCGGTCCGATCGTTATTACTGTTGGAAAGTAGTAGTGAAAGATGAAAAGGGAGTGGTTTCAGCCTGGAGTAAAACCGCATTTTGGACGACGGGTTTACTTCAGCAGAATGATTGGAAAGCCAAATGGATTGGAACAAATGAATTGTTTGACCCTTCGCAAAAGGATTGTAATCTCTCCGATCCCTGGTTGCGGAAAACTTTTTTTTTACAACAAAAGCCAGGAAAGGCCATGCTGTTTCTTGCTTCTGTAGGTTACCACGAACTATATGTGAATGGAAAGAAGATTGGTGAGGATATACTGTCGCCGGCAGTAACGGATCATACCAAACGTGCACGTTATGTGGCTTATGACATCGCGACTGCGCTAAAGCCTGGAAAAAATGTAATCGCCATTTGGTTGGGGACTTCCTGGTCAATTTTTGGCCCTTACGTAACAACAGGTAGACCTAACACACCTATTGTAATTGCGCAAACATCTATTTACAATAGAAAAACACCTGTTTCAGGTACAAAACCTGTAATTGTTGTACAGACTGATGAAAGCTGGAAAACACATGCAAGTCCGAATAAGTTATTGGGAAGCTGGGATTTTGCAAAGATGGGGGGTGAGTTGTGGGACGCCAATAAGGAAATTTCGGATTGGAATGCCATCACTTGCAATGAAACAAAATGGAGTAAGGCAATCGTTTACCAACCTAACCTGATTTTATCTGCGCAAACTGTTGAACCAAATCGTCTGTTTAACGAAATTAAAGCCATTGGCATTGAGGCCAGACCAGATGGTTCGTACCGGGTGGATATGGGCGTTAATTTTGCCGGATGGACGGAGGTTGATCTGCGGGGGAATAAAGGCGATAAAATAGAGTTTGAATATTCGGAAAGGGAACAGATGGATCAGACTTTTAACCTGCATAGTGCCTATATTATTGGAGCGGCCGGTAAAGGAACTTTTCGTAACCGGTTTAACTATAGTTCAGGTAGGTGGATTACCATCCGGGGATTAAAGTATAAGCCACAATTATGTGATATCAGGGGTTGGCTGGTGAGAACGAATTTTCAGGCAGCGACTAATTTTGAATGTTCTGATACTTTGCAAAACTGGATATACGATAAGGTAAAATGGACTTTTGAAAACCTGTCTATCGGTGGTTTCGTAGTGGATTGTCCACAACGCGAAAGATTGGGATATGGAGGTGATGCACATGCAACCTGTGAGACTGGAATGTATAACTATAAACTGGGTGCATTTTATACCAAATGGATGCAGGATTGGCGGGATGTACAGGGAACGGAGTCTATTGTAGGTGATATGTATGATCTTAAGTTTGCCCGGAAACAAGTGATGAGCGGAAGGTTATTAAACAACGGCACTTTGCCACATACAGCACCTACCTATTCTGGTGGAGGTGGTCCTGCCTGGGGAGGTATAGTTGTGTCTTTACCTTGGTTTGTTTATCAGCATGAGGGAGATAAACGTATACTGGAAAAGAATTTTGAGCTGATTAAGGGTTGGCTTTCGTTCCTGGATTCACATACCAAGGATGATATCTTACAACGTTTTGGTGGGGATTGGGATTTTCTGGGCGATTGGTTATGGCCTAACGCAACTGCCCAGGGTATGAACAATAATAAGGAGGAAACTTTATGTTTAAACAACAGTTATAGGGTGTTTAATTTACGTACGGCGGCAAAAATAGCAAGGGCAATCGGAAAAGATGTGGAGGCCGAACGCTGGGGACAGCAAGCGGAACACTGCAGAGCTGCTATACATGCAAGGTTTTATCGTGCCGCCGATTATAGCTATGCAGATAGTTCCATGGCTAACCTGGCGGCAGCATTGCTGGCAGAGATACCTCCGGCAGATTTAAGGGCAGATGTAATGAAAAGATTGGAAAAGGATATTCTGGTTTTGCATAAAGGACACATCAATGTAGGAATTACTGGAGGTGCGATATTGTTCAAATTGCTGCGAAAAGAAGGAAGAGACGATTTGATTTACGCTATGACTTCGCAAAAGGATTATCCGGGATGGGGTTATATGAAAGCTAATGGCGCCACTACCATCTGGGAAATGTGGGAAAAAGATCTTCCGGGGCACTCGCTGCTGCATAGTTCATACCTTTATCCAGGGGCATGGTATGTAGAAGGTGTCGCTGGTATACAAAGGGATCCTGGAGCGCCAGGTTTTCAGAAGTTTTTGGTTCGTTTACCAGCGTTGAAAGCTACTTCTTTGGTCTGGGCGAAAGCTTCTTTTGATGCACCTGCAGGTTTAATTAAAACCTATTGGGAACGAAAAGGTGACAATTTAAGATTGGAAGTAACAGTTCCGCCAAACTGTACTGCTACTATACAGATAGCGGAAGCAGATGTTAAAAATAACATTAAAAGCAGTGATTATCTGAAAATTAAAGGCTTTAAAAATGGTTATGGTTTGTTAGAACTAAACAGCGGTAAACATATTTTAAACCTTAATGTAATTGATAAGTTAAGCTTCCGCAAGTTGTAATAGCAATGATCGTTATCTGATCCTCCTCCATT
Source organism: Pedobacter nyackensis (assembly GCF_900176505.1). Classification (GTDB taxonomy): domain Bacteria; phylum Bacteroidota; class Bacteroidia; order Sphingobacteriales; family Sphingobacteriaceae; genus Pedobacter; species Pedobacter nyackensis. The sequence continues at coordinate 79,807 of NZ_FWYB01000019.1, forward strand.
GGTCCGTTTAGAACACTAAACAGTGCCCGAAATGTCTTAAAAACACAAAAGCCCAACAATGTTGGGCTTTTAATTACTCTGGCGGAGAGTGGGGGAATTGTACCCTAACTCAAAATCCCGCTTTAATATGGTGTCTTGAAGGTTTGTAATTGTTGACTCACCGAATCACTCACCTTTTTTAATTTCTTTTATAGCTGCAAATGCTATAAATTAAAATTAGGTATAAATCTATTATAATCAAAGGTTTAAATGACAAAAATATTGCTAGCTGAAAACTGAATGTATATTCATTAATATGATCCCGATGGGATCATAACATAGTCCTGAAATCAACGTTTAAATAGTATTTAGTGTGGTTTTAAATTCGACTCACCGAATCGCTTACCACTTTTTTTATACGTTTTAACTGCAGGCTTCCCGCATCATTTTCGAATAAATAGAGGCTTAGTATTTGAGAAAAAGACAACATTCTACACTGGGCACCTGTCCTTAGAATGATTTGGAAGAAACTTAAATAGACAAAAAATTGGCGCTTAACCGAATGTCTATTTTATTGTTGCAATTCCGCATTGGTTGTGCATATATTTATCGCTTCGTTCTAATTTTAACGCATCAACAAATCACCTGCATGTTACCAATTCCAAAAAATGTCAAGATTGAAGTATTTAAGCATATTATTACGTTACAAAACCCTTTTGGTGACGGAGCTCAGGATCTTGTTGATTTCCTAAATAGTATCTGGGATTTAAGAATCCTTCCATCAACAGACGGTAGGTTTCAGGATGCATATGGGGATGCTGTTCAACACCTGATCAATAATGATGATTGGGATTTTGAATACATATTCTACACCCGTTTCAGTATCTTGGAAGACGATGATTACTTCGAGAAGTTTATCTCCAATTTTATCACTTTACACTTAAAAGTGGATGGTTCTATTGCTTCCCAATTTATTAACTCGATAAATGAGCTTATTACTCAGGTCGGATTCAAGCTGGTCAAATCTGGTTATGATGTTAACCACGATGACCTCTATACCATTCAGGCAAGTAATGAGATCGCAGGCTTACCACATGATGTAAAGCGGAACGATATTAAAATTTTTGTTGATAAGAATCCAAAGGGGAGAAGTGACAGGGCCTTTAATCATTTAAAACCGCAGGAGTTTCCCTCATTTGTCTTGGTTTATAATAATGGCTGGGACGATTATGATGTAAAAAGTTCGTTTAACCTTTTCTTTCATAAGGCCAATACAGAGGTAAGCCATCTAGGGGGGATCAAAATTATGATCGCAGATCAATCGAATATTGTTGATGCCCTGTCAGATAATTTTACCATGCTTACGACTAACTATTGTTCCATTGGTCAAACCCTATCATACTATCAAAATATGCTGTCAATTATGGGGTCAGAATATGAAAGTGTGCTGTTTGCTTTGAAGGATGCTGCAATTTTTCCAAAGATACAGGAGGATTTCGAGAATACCTCAATATTTAAAAATTCCCTAATTCGGGATGATGAGGCAGAAAGAATCTTGCGAACGGTAAAATTTAGCATGAAAGGAAGGAATTTGGTTAATCTTTACCAGTTTAGTTATATGTTCCAGCCAAATTTCGCTGATACTCCGGTCCAAATTGACTTGGATTTTAACAACCGAAATAAAAACCTGCCCGATCGGATCTTTGCCTTCATAGGCAAAAATGGAACTGGTAAAACGCAATTGGTCACCTCTTTACCCCTTGATATTGGTAATAAAGTAACAACCAAGTTTCTCCCAGACGTTCCAATTTTTAGTAAGGTGATCGCGGTGTCTTACAGCGCTTTTGATCATTTTTCTGTACCTGAAAGCTCGGCAGCATTCAATTATGTCTACTGTGGCTTGCGAAATTCATCCTCGGGGAATAACCTAATGAGCGAATTAGAGCTTACAATTAGGTTTGAAAAAACCGTGAAGGATATTTCCAGTAAAGAGCGTATTAATCGCTGGCGATCCATTTTGAGTAATTTTTTACATGAAGAGACCATCGAGGAGCTATTCATTAGGTTAAAGGAAAGTGAGGTGAAGAATTTTGATGAATATAAGTTCAATATGAAACATTTTTTGAGCTTTAAGAATCAATTGAGCTCCGGTCAACGCATTATTCTTTACATTATTTCCGAAATCGTATCCAATATTCGCTACGATTCTTTGATCATTTACGACGAACCCGAAACGCATCTTCATCCAAATGCCATAACCGACCTGATGAATACCATTTATGAACTTGTCAAGGAGTTCCAGTCTTATTGTATACTGGCAACGCATTCACCTTTGGTTATTAGAGAATTGATGTCTAGAAACGTTTTTGTGGTTGAAAAGATTGGGAATTTATCTTCGGTTAATAAAATTAATATTGAGTGCTTTGGGGAGAATCTCTCCGTACTGACCGATGAGGTTTTTATGAACAAAAGCGCTAAAAAACAATATAAGACTATCATTGAGCAATTGGTGGAAAAGAAAATGTCTTACGAGGAAATTATTTTGCAATTGGAAAGTGATAGAGCCCTGAGCTTAAATAGTAGATTGTTTATTGCAAGTTTAGTAGAACCGAATGATTAATCTTAAGCCTTACAAGAAAAAGAAATCAGCTGATTTTCTTAAAGAGATCATTGATAAGAAAAGTACAACGAAAGCAGATCCCGAATATCATTCAAGGCTTGTCTTAGTAAAGCCCCAGGTATTAGATCAATATGTAATCTTTGACCAATATTTTATAACAAACTCGCTGGAAAAAATTTCTGCTTTCGGGTTTAAAGATAAACAGTTGGCCGACCTCCTTAAATTATATTCTTATAAGAATAAATTCGTACAAGCACTCAAAGTTGATGTCACGACAACCGCCAGTAATAGGAAAATAGGTACTTGCCAAAATTGCACTATTAGTGAAGTTAATTCTATGGATCATATTCTACCAAAAATTGATTATGCTGAATTTTCCGTACATCCAAGTAATCTTTTTCCTAGCTGTACAATATGTAATTCATATAAAAGTACTATTTGGGAAAAGGATGGAACACGTTTTTTTTTAAATCTCTATTTGGATATTTTGCCCCCGCAGCAGTATTTGTTCGTTAAAATAATTGATGGTGGTAACACACCTCGCGCTCAATTTTATCTTGACAATCGCAATTCAATCGACAAGGATATTTTTAGGCTCATTAATAGTCATTATGATGGTTTACATCTTTGTGAAAGATTCTCCCAAAATATCGATCTAGTTGTCACTCCTTTGAAAAATGCAATCAAATCTTTTATTGGAGATCTGTCAATTGACCGTATCAAATCCATTAATTTAGAGAGGATCAAAAAGGACTTGGATAGCTTTGGATCGAATTACTGGAAGTCGATTCTCGAGGCTGCCTTATTAAATGACAAAGATTTTATTTCCTCCATTCAAAAACACTCCTTAACGGAGTAATATGCATACTACCTATAATACATTGGTTCATTATGCCGATCTAAAAGCTAACCTAACAGAAGTACCCAATATGCTTCTGATATCTTCTAAGATCCCGGTCGAATCGTACTGCATTGTCTTTAGTGGCAGATAGATGTTGTCGTGGTGTCGGTGAAAGCCAGTGCTTTGACATTTCAGTGGTTTCGAGACTTATAGTATTTTTAAGGTTCCAATCGGATATTGTTTGCCTACTAAAGCTTTCATTTGCCTATTGTGATTTTTAACAGCCTCAAAAAGGGTATGTGTTGTTGCATCCTTTCCCTGAAATTTGTTTCTGATACTTTCTGCTGTAATAGGAGAGCCAGCTTGGGCTATATCTTTGTGTGCCCGATAAACCATTACATTACCTGTAAGTTGTCCAAATACGCATTAAACTTTTTTATATCCTCTTTAGTTCCAGTTAATCGTCCCGGTTTTGGGATTCCAGCTTTCCGGTTTGCATCCCTGTCCTGTAGTAATTTCCACACGATTTCCCTCTACAGTAATCCTTAAATAGATAGGGGAATCACCACTAGAATAGTTTTTTTGCTTTTTCATGTAGAAGAGAATACTGAAATTCGTTTTCATAATCAACTGATTTAAGGTTAAACAAATGTAGCCTTGCAGTTAATGTGCGTCAAGTCGTTTAATGAATGAAATTTCTATATGTCAGAATGTTACGTATTTATTCGGTGAGTCGGGGGAACTTCATTTTACTTATCGAATCACTCACTTTTTATATGTGATTTATTGATCCTAGGATAGGAATTCGTGCGAGAATTGGTACTGTTCAAAAACAAAAAAGGCCGCTAATCTTACGACTTGCAGGCTTTTTGTTGGTTTTGATACCATTGGTATTCATCATTGCGTATGTTGTTTTTGACGATTTTATTTCTTTGTTTATTGCTTCTTTTTCAGATATATTATGGCTCATTGTTGTGATTCTGTATTTTCTAACAAAATATTGTATTGAAATTAATTTTATTGTGATTTGATTTTAAAATGCAGATTTTATTCTATAATTAATTATTAAATTGCAAAATATTATACATCAAAATAATTTGTGTCGTATAATTAAAATCGAATGAAAAGAGTCAAAAGTTTAGTTTTCAATTCATTATCTTTTGATGACCCCGAAGCATTTAAAGATCACCTTGTTGCCATCATTACTAATTTTGGTTTTAATGAGAAACTAGGATATGGACTTTCACTAAGTGATTTATCGGACAATGTTTTGACTGTTAAAGTAGTTAAACGAACGTCTACTTTTATCAATGATTTTGATAGCTCAGAAAATCAATTTGTTAGGAAGCAAATATATATTTTTAGTGATTTCGTTTTTTCTATCGATTTGAATTTCAATATACTGTATGTCATTGGAGGTATATCACATATGAACTGTGTTAAATATCTTTTCCGAACCATTCTTAGTACAGAGTATGAACTTAATCCTGTTAATTTGAATGTCTCCACTTTCTATAAATTGTTAGTGGGACAGAATGTAAGCAACAAGATTGATCATATAACCATCAATCACTTTAATTTTAATAATGAACTTGTAGGACGGTTTTCAGGTTTAGTGATGAATAATACGATTGGCCCGGAACTTATTGAATCTTACAAATCAGACATCGTAAAACTTTCTTTTTTGATTCAAATTAATGAAAATGAAAGTTTCACACTTCAAATTTTTCCAAATGGTGTGCTTAAGTTTCTGTCTGAAACAGACGATTTTGATTTTATTTTAGATTATTTAAAACAACTAATTTTTACAAAGAATGGCTGAAGATCAGGGTGTCAATGGAGACATGTGGAATGACCAAGCGACCGCTTTATTAACACAATTTAATTGGGAGAAACTGGGTGATTCCAATATTGATTTACCGAATGAGGAAAAAGGTAAGAGCGGGGTCGATGGACTTTTTACTTATGTAGATTCTTTGAAGACTAATGTTACAGAAGGTGTCATCGTTGAAGCTAAGAGATATAAAACTGATAGCTTTTCAGCTTCATCGCTGCAATCATGGATTACAATCCTCGATAAAAAATTAACAAACCTGAAAAATTCAGAAGAATTACAGGATAAATTCCCAATCCTAGCAGATATACCTTTAAGAACTGGAATTATAGTGATCTGGTTTCATAATGTTAGGGAATACCATAATTTCAAATCTACTTTTCAAACCTATCAGGCCAATGTCAAACTTGGCCGCAAAAACCAAGCGCCAAATAGAATTTATGTTTTAGAAAATGATTCCATTTTGAGATTGGCCTCACTGCATCTCAGCATAAAAGCCTTGGATGCTGAAACGGGTGGTCGTTTTCAATTTTATTATCCTTCCGTTGACTTAAATTCCGCTAAACGTTCCAGAATATTGAATATCAATTATATGGTTTCAAAGTTTATTCTGGGCGACTTTACGGATAAAAAGGGCATTGAGAATAAGGTGGTTTTTTATTTTGGGGGCTTAAATATTGAAAGCTTTCAGCGTTTAAAACACGCCTTAATCTATCATAGCTACATCGATACTGATAAACCGCTGATTATTTTTACCTATCACAGGGATGATGAGGAATTTAGAAAAGTCAAACCAGAGGTGATGAAACTTTTTAAGGGTCACGTGGATTTGAGAGAAATGGAAATATTAGGTGACCTACCAACATTTATGAGATCTTAGAAATGGCAAAAGTTAATATATACCCAACGAAATACGAATTGGTTGAAGTGTTGTCTTCAATTACCAATCGCGGATTTCTAAATGCATTTGCACAGGAGCGTGGAATTTTTATAACTAATATTGATACCCTTGCGCTTGCTAATGAGATCTCAAATCTGTTTTTGGATAATGATGATTTAGAGGTCATCCGTAAGGAGGCTTACAGCAGTACTAGCAGTCATGCACTTTCAGGATTTGTTCTAAAATCAAAAGACAAAGGCTTTAACCTGCAAAATTCCTATCAATATCTCTTTGACGAAGGAAAGCAAAAAATGGGACAGACATTAACCCAATTGACGAAAGTTAAGGGCACAAACATTTACAAAGGTTCTATTGAGTATAATAAAACAAGAGCTGGCAGAATGGAATTCTTGCAGGATGAGGTGAGTAGCTTTGATTTTTATATGGAGGAAAAGGAACCCGGTGTCTGGCAGGTGGAAGTTGATGGCAATAGGTCTACGGATTCAAAGGAATTAAAAGACTTATTTAATGAGGTGCTCGCGTCTAATGTAGAGGTATTAAATATTGAACAATCGCTCTTAGGTACAGATTCATCAATTCTTTATTTTGACAGGCTCGCGACTTCTGGTATGTCTGAGCAGTGGAATTTTAAAACCGTTAGGCATCTTACGCTCAAAGAGGGGACGATAGTTGAGTCAAGTACATCAGAAACTAATACTCAAGAAGTGGCCAACACTAATGATTTAATCGGAATTACTCAAGCAATTCTCCAGGGACAAAACCTTCGTGAAAATTCGTTTGTAAAACAATCCGTGGAAAGTGGTTACCGCTTTAATGCCATGACTTATGAATTTCAACATGTGAGTGAACCTTACTTTATTCAGATAAAGGCTGAATTTAAAGGTCGTCCTAAAGTATTTGAAGTCACCATTGCAGACTACGAAGAGGTAATTGGAGAAACCCCAACAAGGCAGAAGGTTAGTATTCCAGAAGTACATAGCCGAAATATAAGGTCACTTTTTTGGAATAACAGCAAAGTCGTCTTTAATGATATTGTCAAAAGGGGTAGTTTATCATTGAGTTAAGTTACTTAAATATCTAATGGTAAAAATTTCCCAAAATGTAAGCAGCGACAGTTTATTTCACTTTATTAGGAAAATTGATTGGTTGCTGGAAATATTGGAAAAGAGATCTTTTCAGGCAAGGTATGTTTACGAGAACACGCTAGAGGCAGACTACAAGGCTGGAATTGCTATGAAGTGCTTTTGTGATATCCCTTTAGGGGTAATTAAAAAGCATATTCATAGTTATGGTAAATTTGGTATAGGAATAAAGAAGTCTTTTGCTAAGAAAAACTACGTAACGCCAGTTATATACTTCCACAAAAATTCGGATACCTATTACCGATATATTAGTTCGATTGGAAAAAACGATATTTTCGGAAGTCGATTTAGTTTGTTTCCATATTTCAAAGTCGATTCGCGTACAATTGTTAAAGATGGTAGAAAAAGGATTGAAAGGTTTTATGATGAAAGGGAGTGGCGGTTCATTCCTGGAGAAGCCGATCTTATTGACTGCACAAAATTAACTGATGTTGAGATCGAACAAAGGCTTAAAAAACTAAATAACAAATTAGTAAAAGAAAGAAAAGCCTTTCTATTACCATTCGACTTTGAAGATATTACTTATATATTCGTTCAATTTGAGAAAGATATCGATTCGGTGATAAATGTCATTAAAAAAATAGATGCCACTGAAAAGCAAAGGGATCGTTTAATTGCAAAAATCACCACAAGCAGACAGATGGAGAGGGACTTTTAAATGGGTATATCGCTTAAAACACATAAGATGATTTGGGGACGCTCTGGGAATATGTGTGCGTTTCCAGGATGCAAGAAGATTTTAGTTGTTGACGAAACTGCAACGGATGATCCTTCAATTATAGGAGAAGAAGCACATATTGTCGCACAAAAGGAAGATGGGCCAAGAGGAAAAAGCCCTTTAACAAATGATCAACGAGATAAGTATGATAATTTAATCTTATTATGCAGCGCAGATCATAAAACTGTAGATGACCAAGAACTCGAATATACAGTAGAAAAACTTAAGGCTTTTAAAAGCTCACATGAGAAATGGGTTAAAGAAAACCTAATTGTTGATGGCAAAAAAATTAAGGATGATGAACTCTATGCGTCCTATATAGAGAAGTTCATTTCATTATCTGACTTGAATAATTGGCAAAATTGGACATCTTGGATTTTAGGGGCAAGCGAAATTTTCCCCAAGCAACAATTTGATTCGCTTCAGGAACTTCCTGATTATGTCGTTTCTAGGATCTGGCCAGGGAGATATCAACTTTTAGAATCATCGCTGATAAATTTCAAGAATGTGGTCAACGACTTAATGAAAGTTTATTATAAATATCCCAACGAAAGACCAGATGGTTATACAGTTGAGAAGTTTTATAAACTATATTACAGAGATAAATTCAGGGACGATACAGATTGGAGCCACGAAGCTGAAGAAGATGCATTAAGGAGGTATGAATATCATGTGGCATTATTAGAGGATCTAGTTTTAGAATTGACCAGAGCAGCTAATTACATCTGTGACCAAATCAGAGAATACGTTTTTGAAGGGTTTAGAATTGAAGAAGGTGCGTTGCTAGTTTCCCGAGGAGATTTTTTAGGTTACAAGACATTTAGACTCGAATATCGTGGAGAAGAACGAAATGAACATCCTTATGCCGGTCTAAAGCCCTTTATGAATCAAAGAGCTGAGCGGGATTTACATATCGGTGAAGGTGTTGAAGAAAGCTATTTCAGGAAAATGCCTTGGGAAGATTAAGCTTTAGGTTATTGACGATTTTTCTATTCAATACATTAGAAGCTCCTTATAACCAAACTCCAAAATATCTTCTAATGATAAAAAAACATAAGAATTATGGGGTGATTTTGCTCTTAATTTTACGTGATTCCATCAGTTTTCCAAGCGCTCAATATTTTATCACTTTCTTACATAATTCGGCTAGATGCCTCAAAAAAGTTTTAAACGACTATTGATTTCCCTTATTGTTTCTTGTTTAGCGGATATACTGTGAGTCGGAGCCTGTTTGACAATTATGCCCTATTAAATTATATATGTACCTTTATTATTGATACAATAACCAATAATGAATCCAAAGGATATATTTGAACGCTTAGTTACTGATTTGCAACTCGGAATTCCGAGCTTTTCTGGATTTGTTGGAATTGTGCAGGAGCTGAATATAAACGGCGTTTATTTAGCTGGAGGAGCAGTGCGAGATGCATTTTTAAACCCGGACTTTCATGCTAAAGATTTGGATGTTTTTTTCACGCCAGCTGCATTTGAACGTATTCATGATTATTTGAAGAAACATGGAGATCTATTTTTGAATCAATTTGGAACTCATAGATGGCATGCTTATGGAGATGGTGAATTTTATTATGACATCATCGTTATTCCAGAATTTTATAACGGGCTATGGATCTGCCGAAATATTACTGACGCTTTGAATCAGTTTGATATTACAGCTAATGCACTAGCGTTTGACTTACTTCTCGGAAGTTTTTATGACCCCCAAAATGGATTATTAGATATACAGCAACGAATATTAAGAGCTGTCCGCTTTGATTATCCTGAAATTTCGGTATCAAAAAATATCCCACTATCTAGAAACACGGTCCTATGGTTTCGATATCTTCATTATGCAAAAAAACTGGATTTGAGAATTGAATCTATTACTGCGCTGTGGATAGAAAAAAACTCTTTTCGTGAGGCCAGCATAGAAGAATTTGCATTTCATTTTTTTACCCCCTCGTTTGCCTAATGATTTCTGAATATGAAATAAGACAATTAATTGAACAGTATTGGGGAGCGCAGCCAGTATCTATTGAAACTGTTTATCGGGGTGGAATGAATTTCGTATACGAAATTAATTTAGGAGATTCCAAAATTATGCTTAAGGTTCATCCATTCTCAAGAGCAAGCGTTGCAGAAAAAGAATATTCTGTTCTCAAATGCGCCAGCGAGAATGGAGTAAAGGTTCCAAAGGTTATAACTTGCGGTATACATAAAAATTTAGGTTATATATTTTATCATAATGTACCTGGTGAAAATCTTTTGTTTGAAAAGCTCGATAGTCAGCAACAAGATGTTTTCAGTATGACATTGGTTAAAAACCTTAAAAATTTCAGCGAATTGGCTTCAAATCATTTCGGAAGTGTAACCGAACAGGAATCAACTTATCACAGTTGGAAAGCATTTCTTCAGGCAACAGTGAGTGAAGGACTTGCAAGTTTAAAGTCTGTTGATGCAATGAGTACTAATGAATTCAAGAGTATAGCTAATTACATTCAACATCAGCTATCATTAAACAAAAATTGGTTCACTGGAATGGTCTGGGGAGATGTAAAATCAGAAAACATTATTGTCTCCAAAGGGGAACTTGCTGCAATCCTAGATTTTGAATCTTGTTTTTACGGTGATCCAGTACTTTCACTTGGCTACCTATTTGCTAAGGAGGGGCGAAGCTCGTTTTACGTTTCAGTCGCCAAACATTTTAAAAATTTCATTCCTTTTAAAGAGGAAGATGTTTACTTCTATGCGCTGATAAGACTTCTTAGAATTAGTAAATATCTGAATAGCCCTCTGCCGACTGGAAAGGCAAGAGATCCAATCGCAACTTATTTTAAAGGCATTAGTGAAGCAATTAACGACATTGTTTAATATGAAAGACGAGTTTGTTTTATTAGCCTGCGGTGGGCTACTAGTAGTTATTGTGGCATTATTGCCCATGATTTTATTATGGTTTAACCGAAATGCTATCAGAACGTTGGGTTCAAATGCCAATCAAGCGATGGCCGCAAACCCGACAACACCTGCTGCCCATAATATTAACACCCGCAAGGCTACAATATATACCGCCACATTTGTAACATGCACTACCATTTTAGCATTGGTAATGTTTTATGATGTTCATCAAACTGTGACCGAGAAAGTTAAACCAATTACGGTTAATTGGTTAAAAACTGACTCCTTAAAGATTAAGCCTGGACCAGTTTGGTTTTATTATGATTCCAAATTAGGAACGTTAAGTGCCTTACACGGAATTACCGAGAATGATAAAGCGTTGCTAATTGCATTGGTAGATAGTGGAGATAAAAACTATTATTCCTTTACCCGGGCAATCGACAAATTAACCTTTCTTTCCAATAAAAGCGATGATGGCAATTTTTACAGATGGGTTATTTTGTTATATGGCATTGCTGGCCTTATTGGTGTACAGCTACGTACAATCAATAATTTCGTTGGTGTAGCCTGTTTTAAGAATGAATTCGATTTTCATAGGTGGTGGCCTTGGTACCTTGTCCGCCCGCTCTTAGGATTTATAACTGGAGCAGTTGTTTTTTTATTAATTGATGGAAAACAGTTATTAACTGGGCAATTATCAGGAGGTATAAGTACCGTTGTTTTGGCTGTTGCTTTTTTGGGCGGGTTTAGCGCAGATGACTTTTATGAACTGCTTCGAAAAATCTCAAAAAGGGTTTTCGGGGCACCCTAAAACTAGCCAATTTTAATTAATTACCTCATTTTATAATAGTACCAACTTTGAACTTCATCTCAGAATAGAGCATAAAACTCCAAGTTGGCAAATGGATGATTATTTGATGATCGGGTCATTTTTGATCATCGAACTTAGTTTGATATAGTCAATCAGTGTCATTTGGTTTTCGAACTTTAATTGGAAAGTTTTTACGTCTGTCGAAAAATAAGAAATCGTGATGACCCATACCAGCAGTGATTCTGCCTATTAGATGATTGACAACACGCTTACCTCGCGTAGCAATTAAAAACGCATTAGATCTCCTTTCCTTGGAACAAGAAGAATAGGAGATGCTAAAGAATTTATCAACCATTACTATCAGTTAAAAATTGACCTAGATCAGAAGTAGGCACCAAAGTGTTAAATGATTAAGAAGTAAATATCTTTCTGATATCCTTGAATTCAGTAAAATCAGCTTTTAATCCTATAATTGTAGGGTTATTGTCGATCTCAATAGGATTGCTGTGTCCAACGAGAAAGCCACAACATCTTTCAAAAATCTCATTCAATTTTTCTTTATGGTCGTTAATCGACTGCCCGTCAACTTTGGCAAAGGATGTTAAGGCTACATTCTTTTGGTAACGTTTTACTGTTCCTTGAAAAATTTCATGTTCCACGCAAAGCTCAATAGCGGAGCGGAGATGACCGTAGGCTTCTCCCGCAATTTCACTTTCAGTTCGCCCTTTTGGTGCATTGTTCAAAAGAACCTCGATCTTTTTAACTACGCTTAATGTAGTATTTATTTCTTCTGCTTCTGTAATAAAGCCAGTTTCCTGGAATTCATTTTTTGTGTTGAAAAATTTGCAACCTAAACCTTTGAATGAAGACAGTTTAGAAGTATATAATAAGCTATTAAAAAGAAGTACGCTATGTGTAAATATCACTACTTGTCGGTCTTTTGATAGCTTAATAAATCTTTTTGCAACATCGTCAATGATATGATGATCAAGACTATTTACAGGATCATCAAAAATTACGGGTGCTTGAGAATTGTCAAGCTGTAGTTCTGTTAAAAACTCTGCCAGAGCAATTGCTTTTTGTTCACCTTCACTTAGTATGTCTGTAAGCTGATATTGGTTTATCTTTTGAGATATTTTGGAGTTTCCTTTATCAGTACCAAAACTAAGATCAATTTTAAGATGGGACTTACGGAAAGCTTTAAGTTCGTTTTGAAAAATATCGTCAAAATTTTGACTGATTAGTTCATCCCGTGCTTCACTGGTCTTCCGGCTTATCGAATTGCTACTGAAATCAGAAGCTTTGGAGTTTAACAGTTTTAGGCTCTTTTTGTTCTGAATTACCTTCTTAATATCTGCTTCATGGTCTGCGAGCAATTTCCTGTCTTTTAACTCGTTTATTTCTTTTTGCATTGCGAGTACTTTATCCGATATGGTTAATAAAGATTCGTTTTTTGAAGCAAGAGCTTTTGTTAGTGAGGTTTGTTTACTCTCAAGAATTTTAATTATTATCGGGTAATCCGTATCAAAAGTTAAGTCATTTGTCAGAGTGTTGTTGACGAAGTGAGTTTTAAACCCTTTTAGTTTTTTATTAAATGCAGTTAATTCAGATGGCTGTAAGATTTTAGATTCAGCATCCATGCCAAATGAGGGTTGATTAAGTATATGGCTATCTTCAATTAATTTAACTTTATTGACCATTTCAACTCTGCTTTGAACCAGTTTCTTTAAATCATTTTCTGTGAGATCGTTTAAGAGGTTCTTATAGGATAGCAATAATTTTTGTGCGGGCGCTTCTAAGGGCTGATTACAATAAGCGCAATTGTCTCCCTCTTTAGGGTAAGGTTGCTCTAAAAGATTGATGTAGTGGTCGGCTGAGGTTAGGAAATCTTTAAATTGCTGAGTCTCGTAAAACTGAATTCCATTGGCTTCAGCTATATCTTTCAACCCAAGTTTAGTTTTTCCTTCGAGTGTGGCTATGTCTTCATTTAGCTTAATAAGTGCTTTCCATTCAGTTTGGGTAAACGCAGACTGGATACTTTTAATTTTTGTCACTAATAATCCCAACTCAGTGAGTTGGCTATTTAAATCTCTAATCTGAGTATTTAAAAGCTCTTGATTTAAGCCAATAAGATCTTTTTCCTTTTGCTCTATCGCTTTTGTAATGTCTGTTGGAAAGTCAGAGAGTTCTTTTAGCTTTAAGTCCGTTGATTTTTCTGAAAGTTCGTTGATGAATTTGTATTGAGGTGTACCATCGTTCAATGCTGCTGCAAAAAGTAACGTCTCAGGATATGCCAATTTTTTCAGGGTTAACAAAGCAGAAAGTTCAGCTAGTTCGCTCGTGACAATATCAAACAAATGAAAGCCAATTGGTGAAACAATTAGTTTTCTATTTGATAATGATATTTGGACACAATTATTGTTAAACACGGAAATATTGGATAGTGCATTATCAGTATTAGTTCCATTCCAAGTGAAACTTTTTGCTAAACCATTTATGCTAAAATCAACGAGAGCGGACTTAGGTTCCGTTGTACCGAAAATATTATGATGAATCGTTGTTTGTTGCTCGTAACTGAAACCGAGTGATCTTAATATCCTGCCATATCCTGTTTTTCCTGTGCCATTTTCCCCATAGATAACGGTTAAATTATCGGCAAAGAGCATTTTTTGATTTTTGGCAAGCCTATTTACTCCAGTAATATTAGATAAAGATGCTAGCTTTATATCCTTACTGATAGCAGTAAATGTAGGCTTAACTATAGCCACTGAGGTTAATTTTTTAGTTGTTCTTAAAGAATCAATAAAGTAATCAAATACATCCTGTCGTTCGATAGAAGACAATGCCGCCTCGCTCTTAACAATTTTGTCTACTAGTAATTTAGCCCAGTCGCCTTTTGGATCGGCCCATTCCCATAAAAAATCAATTATTTCTTTTTTTGCATTAGTTGTTGAAGCCATAGTGTGGAGGTTAATTATTGATGTATTTAAAGATAGGCTAAAGTATTATTATATTGATTTAAATATTATTTATAATATCAGAAAGTTTATCAACAAAACTTATTTAGTTAAAGATTATTTTAATTAAGCCCAAGTCGTCGGTTGTAGGGTACCAATCATAATTTTTTTCTGAAAAATCTTAATTTAGCTTTAATCAGAATTTTGCTTATGAAAACTAGCTACTTCAAACCCCGCAAACCATTTTCATTTTCCCCACATCCATTTGATTTAGGAACCTTTATGGGTTTATGGGACGGCCACGATGATAATCATTTTCTATTGAAGATCTACAGAATGGAGGAAAAGAAGTTTCCCGATTATTACATTCATCATCAGAATTATGCTTTGGAAAACAATCTCGATAGCGAAGAAGATTTTTTCCGACACGTCTTGCGGATTGTACAGAACAGAATCAAACATTATGAATTGCAGGATCCATTTTCACGAAACCATGCAATGCATAGAAACAGTGTCCAGAAACTGCAACAGTTCCAAAAATATCTAAATAGGATAGACCAATGGAACGCAAGGCCATCACATATTGTTATTGCTGAAAAAGAAGAACTCATTCAGAAGCAAAAGGAAGAAATTGAAAAACTCACAGCAAGATTATCCGAACTGAATGAATACGAGGTCTTACAGAAAATCAGCATAGAAGATAATGCCCTTCCAACTTTGGTTGATTTGCTTAAACAAATGAGTCGATTAACCCTGCCATCAGGGAGAAACTTCTTGGCTTGTGACAAGAAAAGTCCCTATTCCAAAATGATCAGTAAATATTTTTCGCAGGATGGTAAAGATATTCCGTTGGAAACTTCACGTAATTATTTTGTCGAGAAGAAGGGTGAGATACCTATAAAGGGTACAACAGTGCGTAAAGAACATCAGATTTTTGAAATTATTCCTGTAACAGAGCTTAAAAAATAGCAACAGGTTTAACTATCGTACATGACCGATACGAATCGATGGTCATTATTTATCTGTACGCTGATTTGACATTTGCTTCGTAAACTTAAAACGAAGGCAAATATGCAGATCGAAATTTTCACTAAAGAGGAACTGTTAAAGTTCAAGTCCGAACTTATTCAGGAAATTAAACAAGCCATCAAATCTGATGATGGGCAACCCAAAGAATGGCTTAGAAGTTCGGAAGTCAGAAAGCTGTTAAAGATTTCATCGGGTACACTTCAAAACTTACGCATTAAAGGCATTATACCCTATGAAAAAGTTGGCGGTATTTTCTATTACGCCTATGCGGATATTGTCCAGTTGTTGGGCGAAATCGGGAACTCATGATGGAAACAGGAAAACAACTCACCAGCTTTTTGAATGCTGCCAGTAAAAACAAGCGCTTCCATCAATCACACCTTAGCCTTTATTCAGCCATACTGATGTGCTATACTAAAGGTTTGTGCAAAAATCCTTTTCGCATATCAAGGCGTGAGTTGATGAAACACTCGGCAATCCATTCTTTCGCTACTTACCACAAGTGTATGAAGGATTTGGTGATATACGGATTTGTAGATTATCAGCCATCATACCACCCACACTTGGCCAGCCAGATCACTTTGTTAAATGACAATGAAATTGATGAGGGGTAAGCTCCATGCAGGTCAAGTCCTTTTCCTCTTCTGGAAAAGGAGCAAGCGGTGGTTATGCAGAGCATGACCATAAGCCTTTAAGCCATGCTTAAGGCTGTTTCACGAACCCTCCGGAGGTTCGATAGGCCGCCAGAGGCGGTAAGAGCAAGGTAAAACGAACCCCGTAGGGGTGTCTTTATATCTGGATATACGGATAACAACATATCTGGATATACAAATAAAGGAATAGGTAACAATATAACAAGATAATATATGGAGCATGAAACCTTAAGGACTGTTAAATTTACAGAGGCGGTGGCGCTGAAATTTGACAAGATTGCACTAAAGCTGGGCAGAAGTAAACGCCAGCTCTTTACCCAAATGGTAGACTACTTTTTTAGAAGTAAAAAAGACCCATCAGATTTAAACGATGAATTTTTAAAAACTACACTGCTTAAAAGCCATAAGGATTATATCGGTTTTATCCGAACACAAGAAAATGAACTGCTCATTCCGATAAAGACGGATGTAACTAGAATGCTCGTTAAATTGGGGGAAATAGTGGATCGTTTCAATACCCAGGTGCTAAAGCATAATGATAATTTGATGGCTAAACAGATGGTTCTATTAAATAATCAGGATACCCAGATTAGGAAATTTTCGCAAACAGATGAATTCATGAAGCTAGTTTTTAACAAGCTGGAAACCAAAGAGCAATTGAAAGGGAAGTTCATTCTTATTCTGGAGTCTTATATTAAAGCCAGAAATTCCTTTGGTATTACAACTGCAGGTAAGGAAAAGGACGAATTAATTCAAAAGACCAAAGAACTGATCAACCGTCTATAATCATGTACATCAACATTACCGATAAAGTAACGGCCGACAACAAAGGTAGTAGTGGGGGACTGGTTCATTATTTGGAAAAGGAAAACAGGACTTGCAATAAAGAAACGCCTGAATGCTGGTTTAATCAGGAGCGTAGAGATTTTGAGCCTTATGAGGTCCGGCGAAAGATCGACAGCAATAAGGCGCAACTGCGCAATGATGAGGCTAAGTTTTTCCTCATCAATATTAGTCCAAGCCAAAAGGAGATTAACCACCTGATGGAGCAATATGGCGAGCTGAGTGCAAAGGAAAAGTTAAAACAGTATGCTGAAAAGGCAATGACGGAATACGCCAAGAATTTTAAAAAGTCGGGAGTGACCAGCAACAAGGATCTGGTGTGGTTTGCCAAGTTGGAAAACAACAGGTATTATACCTATAAAGATGCAGAAGTGAAGAATGGCGATAAGAAAAGGGGTGAACTAAAGGCAGGCCAACAGATGCATATTCAGGTGATTGTAAGCCGAAAAGATGCAACCAATAAGATTAGGCTTAGTCCCATGAATAGTTCTAGGGGTAGGAATGTAACGCATTCGAAAAAGATGGGGCAATTTGATAGGGTAGCCTTTAAACAAAGTGGTGAAAAGCTGTTTGATCAGTTATTCGATTTTAAACGAAACCTGAATGAAACCATAGCATACGCAAATATTAAGAAAAATGGAAACTTAGCGCAACGGGAACAGCTCATGATATTGGAAAAGGGATTAGAAATAAATTACGAGTCAAAATCTATGGCCAATGAGTTGGTTAAAGGTGTTGCTGATGGTGTATTTAAAACCGCCACAGTTATGCTGGAAAGTGTTGGACAAACCGTTTCCAGTTTTCTTCAAGTCATTATGGAGCCTGTTTATAATGCAGGGTCAGGAATGAATCCTAAGGAGGGCGTTGGAAAAAGAAGGAAAAAACGAAAACAAAACGAGCAGGAACAGGAGCAAGGGCTAAGTCGATAAGGGTGGAGTAAAAATGATTTTTGCCCCACCCGCATTTGCGGCCTGCAAAAAACCTTACCCACATAGCCCTGCTTCGTTTTTGCTTTGGTGTTTACGAAAAACCTTTTTGGCATACTATTAATTGGATCGTCTTTTCTGTTCATCCGTTAGGGGGTAATTTCCAGTTTTCTCCTTTCGGTATGTATAAAAGCCGCGTTTATAAATTCAATGAGCTGGGTGTAGAAATATAGCATATCAGCATTTTCGTCCCCCTCGGCAAAATCGACTGAGTTATTCACCCATCCTTTGTAGAGTTGCCAAGCTTTTTCCCTTACATCGTGGAGCTCATTGTTATCAAAAAAGTCAGTCATTGTGCTTAAAGGGCTCTCTAATTCGTAATCTGTTAGATTTGCGGGCTGGTAATCCAGTTTTTTCATAATGTTTTCCATAATCTTAAGTTTTAAATCAGTATTGAATAGTAAATTGATTGTATAGCCTGATGGGCTAAATGCGTTATTGTCTCTTCAGACATTCCTTTGGTAAGTGTGACAAATTCTGAAACCTTAAACGGCCTTGATCATCTTGGGGGTAGCTGTTTTTAGAAAAGGTGAAGATTTTAAGAGGCTTGAACTTTTGGTCAAGCTGAAGGATAAACTCTCTAGAGTAAATCGCATGATCTTCTGTTGGTGATAAGATTTGTAGTTCCATATTGATCTCATTTAATTGGTTTACTAGTTAAATGAGTCTCAAAGTAGCAGAAACAATAAATGTGGAATCTGCCAACCATGGTTACCATTAAAGTTTCTGACGCCTTACGTTAACATGGATTTACAGCAGATCCCACATCTATCTCAATGCGCAAATATAGCACATCTACACATAGATATGGCATTACTCTGCTGTCCTACGTTAACGGCGTCAGATTTTGTAACCGTAAGACTCTTAATAATATTCTGTTAGTGTTTTATTTCATATGTCTAATTTAAGAATAAAATAACAAACCCTGCTATATCAGGGTGAATTTATTTTTAATATTGTTTTACTTAGCCATTAGATGAGTGAAATTTCCAAAATAGAACAATTTGTGATTGATAGAGTTAGAGAGCTAAGAATGAAAGCTGGGATCAGTCAAGTGAGCTTGTCTGTGGATATGGAGCTCAATGCAAAATTTGTAGGGAATGTGGAAAGCGGTAAAACGCCCGACAAGTACAATCTGAACCATTTAAATAAAATCTCTGAAATTCTGAATTGCTCTATGAAGGATTTTTTTCCTGATGAGGCTTTACCAGGGGAAATTTCAAAAAGGAAAAGAATGCCTAAATGATGACTGAAATTATAAATTTAACGACAGATCGTTTGATAATTAGAGATTTAAATTATGATGATTTAGATTTTATTTATGTAATCCATTCAAAACCTGAAGTTCAAAAGTATGCCACCCTTGATATACCCGAATCTATAGAGGAGTCAAAAGACTATCTTAGAAAATATATGGAACAGCAGAATCATAGCCCTAGAAAAGAATATGGTTTTTGTGTGTCGTTAGTTAATCAGGAACCAATCGGCTTAATTGGACTTAGTAATGGTTTAGGTAAGTTTAAAAGTGCCGAACTGTGGTTTAAATTGCATCCTAAGTATTGGGGCAAGGGATACATTACGGAGGCTGCGCTATTAGTCATGAAATTTGGTTTTGAAAGATTGCTTCTTCATAGAATTGAGGCAGGTGTGGCTACAGAAAATGTTGCATCTATTAGAGTTCTTGAAAAAATTGGGATGCAGAAAGAGGGATTACGAAGAAAAATCCTGCCAATAAGAGGAGAATGGAAAGATAATTTTCATTATGCAGTTTTAGAGGATGATTTTATTCAAATCCATTGATCCTGAATACTTATAACTCAAATTTAATTTTAACCGCTGAAATAATATCTGTTTCAATTTTCTCGTCCATTACAATAAAGCTATTTTTCAGATAGAATTGCATTGGTGTATAATAGGTTGAGCCATCTTGTTTCAGGTCATTATTATGATCGATTACCCAACCGCATAATTTTTTGGAATTCTGTTTTAAACTGTCAATTAGCATTTTTCCGCACCCCTTGTTTTGATTTGA
>NZ_FWYB01000026.1 GCF_900176505.1 Pedobacter nyackensis
ATTTAAAGAACATCGTAACAGATTTTTATGATGGTACAATGGTTTATCGCTTTAAAACTGTTGTACAGCAAACCATGAGACAGGCAATGTATCATCAAACGGGCGGGTATCATTTTACTACCAACACTTTTGATAAGCTAAATGGTTTTGAGTTTAATGCCGATTCGCCTGTAAATAATATTCTTTTTGTGCAGCCGGTGCAAACCATCAACGGAAATATCTTGACCATCAACTTACCAGAGATCCATGTTTCGGAGGATATGAAGTTCCCGCGAAAAGCAGGCTCACGTTTTTTAAATATTGCTGTGGGGATGTATGATCTTACTTATGGACATAAAACCATTTGCCCGGTTCAAACCATTGAGATTCCAAATGATAGTAAAAATGATGTTATTCCTGCTCAGGAATTGACTTTTGAAATAGAGCCAGGTTGTTTGTGTGTTTCTGTATTTTCATTTCAGTTTATACAGAAAACATTTTCGGGTAACCAGATCATGAATAGCAAAGGATTTAATCCTGTCGCCGTGTTTAGGGCGGTGATGGTAGATGGGGTGGTTGACAAGCAAAGGACGGAAAATTGGCAGGAGATGACGTTTGCACAAAACTAGAAATCTAATAGGGCTTATTTTACAGTAACACCTAAATATTCGAACAAATTGAGGGAAGAAAATAGAAATTATGAGCAAAATTATCTTTGACAGCGGAATATCACTTGATGGCTTTTTCGCAGGCGATAACAGAAGTCCAAGCAACCCAATTGGCGACAATGGACCGGCAATTCATAACTGGATGTATAAACAAAAAGCATTTTGGAAAAATATCAATATAGAGGGCGGTGAAGAATACGGCGCAGACAGTAAATTAATTGATGATGTTTTTGCAAGAACAGGTTCCTACATTATGGGAAAACGAATGTTTGAAGAAGGAGAAGTCCATTGGGCTGAAGATTTATACAAAGCAGATGTTTATGTTCTGACACACGAAAAACGTGAACCCTGGGTTCAAAAGGGCACAACAACTTTTTATTTCATCAATGACGGAATAAAAAGTGCATTAGAAAAAGCAAAACAATCAGCCAAAGAAAAGGACATAAGAATACAAGGTGGTGCGAATACTATTCAGCAATTTCTCAATGCAGGGCTTGTAGACGAATTTTTCATTCACATCGCACCACTTTTTTTAGGAAGTGGTATCCGACTGTTTGACGGTATTGACAAAGACAAATATGATATTAAAATTGTAGAAGTAATACCATCAAACTTGACAACACACTTGAGATACAAACTCACGAAGAAATGAGAACAACTACCGCTAACGAGGTATTACGGCAATGGGGCCGACAGGGTTAACTGTCTATATTACATCCTGCCTTAGTTCGTATTCAACGCTACTATCGTCCAAATCTGCAGTTTTAATAAAATTAAGTCGCTCAAGCAGTTTTATTGCGTTCTTATTTTCTTGAGTTGTTTCAGCATAAATACGCTTTAATCCGATGCTATTTATTCCAAAGTTAATGGCTAAAGATATTGAAGCAGTCATAAAACCCTTTCCTTGATATTGAGGTAATAAAACGAAACCAAGTTCTCCGCTTCCTTCATCGAGCCCACGGTAGTAGCCACAAGTTCCGATAATTTTATTGGTTTCATTCTCTGCAATACCCCAATGAATCGAATTACCATCGTCATAGTCCTTGTTGATTTTAACCTGCATTTCTATCGCCTGTTGCAATGTCGTTGCCTGGATAGCATCATAAAACGAAATTTCAATAATGTCATTGACGTCAGAAAGTTGAATTTGACGCAACGAGATTTTGTCACCAATAATAGTCGGAAAAGTGTTGTAGGGCGGTAATTTCATTTTGCAAGGTAGCATTTGCTAATGTATTTCAAGAATACTAAAATAATTATGGATATTTTTGCATCGAAATACAATTCCATTTTGAAAACAGATCTTTTCCTCATTACGCCACCCTTTACCCAACTGAATACCCCGTATCCTGCAACTGCATATATTAAAGGTTTTTTGAATACTAAAAATATTTCTTCAACTCAAGCTGATTTGGGTATTGAAGTGATTTTGGCCTTGTTTTCTAAAAAAGGGTTGGAAGATCTTTTCTTTCATGCTGAGGAACTTGGTCAGTCAAAAAGTTTAAATGCAAAGCGAATTATCGCTTTAAAAAACGAATATATCAAAACCATTGATGCTGTTATCGCTTTTTTACAAGGCAAAAACCCAACCCTAGCTTTGCAAATTTGCCAGGAGGATTTTTTACCGGAAGCATCACGATTCGCACAATTGGAAGAACTAGATTGGGCATTTGGTGCAATGGGAACGCAAGACAAGGCCAAACATTTGGCTACACTTTATCTTGAGGATATTTCTGATTTTATTATTGAATGTATTGACCCGAATTTTGGTTTTAGTCGCTATGCCGAAAGATTAGGCAGGAGTGCAAATTCATTTGACGAGCTTTACGAAGCTTTGAATCAGGAGTATACCTACATGGATAAGATCCTGATTGAAATTTTAGATCAGAAAATTGCGGTTATACAACCCAGGTTATTCCTAATTTCAGTGCCTTTTCCTGGGAATTTGTATGCTGCTTTCCGCTGTGCACAATATGTGAAGCGAAATTATCCAGAGATTAAAATATCAATGGGTGGCGGTTTTCCTAATACAGAATTGCGTTCTCTTTCTGATAAAAGGGTATTTGAATTTTTCGATTATATCACCTTAGATGATGGAGAATTACCTATCGAATTGCTTTATAATGCGATTACAAAAGCTGAAGCTTTTAGTCTATATAAAAGGACTTTTTTATTAGAGAATGGCGAGGTTGCTTATAAAAACGACGCGCTAAGAAGTGATTACAAGCAGCTTGATGTGGGCACACCAGATTATCGTGATTTGCAATTGGATCAATATATTTCGGTTATAGAGATTGTAAATCCAATGCACCGCATGTGGAGTGATGGACGCTGGAACAAATTGACAATGGCGCATGGCTGTTATTGGGGGAAATGTACATTTTGTGATATTTCTTTGGATTACATTAAGGTCTATGAACCTGTTGCTGCTAAATTGATTGTAGACCGGATTGAAGAATTAAGCGAAAAAACCGGTCAGAATGGCTTTCACTTTGTAGACGAAGCAGCACCTCCAGCATTGATGCGGGAAGTAGCATTGGAGATTTTAAGACGAAAGATTTCTGTAACCTGGTGGACAAATATTAGGTTTGAGAAGAGCTTTACCAGAGATTTATGTATTTTACTAAAAGCATCAGGCTGTATTGCCGTTTCTGGCGGTTTAGAAGTGGCTTCCGACAGGTTATTAAAGCTAATTGACAAAGGAGTAACAGTTGAACAAGTTGCCCAGGTTACCCGGAATTTTACGGAAGCAGGGGTGATGGTTCATGCTTATTTGATGTATGGCTATCCTACGCAGACTATTCAAGAGACTGTAGATAGCCTGGAAATGGTAAGACAATTGTTTGAAGCAGGTGTTTTACAATCTGGCTTCTGGCATCAGTTTGCGATGACGGCGCATAGTCCTGTTGGGATGAACCCGGAAAAATTTGGTGTGGTAAAAGAGACGGAAACTATCGGAACCTTTGCAAATAATGACATCAATTATATCGATAAAACAGGAATAGACCATGATAAATTTAGTTTTGGCTTAAAGAAATCACTTTTCAATTTTATGCATGGCATTTGCTTCGATTACAAATTGCAAGATTGGTTTGATTTTAAGATTCCGAAAACAATGATTCCTTCGGATTTTATTGACAAAGCTTTACGAGAAGATAGTAAGTTGAATACTAAACCAACAGCTAAAGTGGTTTGGTTAGGAGGGAAGCCCGATATAGAAAGCTATACCAAGCATAAAAAGGGCAATTCTATGGAAATGGCGATTTTAACTTTTCATGATAAAAAGGAAACCTTTAACATCCAGACGAATAAAACTGAAGGAGAATGGCTGGCTTCCATCTTAGAGAAGATAGCAGTTTCGAATACGCAGGTTTACACCTTTCAAGAAATTAAAGCAGATTTTGAAAAGACAATGGAACATTTTGAATTGTTTTGGTATTCAAAACCAATTTATACTTTAAGAGATTTTGGGCTATTGGTTTTATAGCCCAATGAAAAACAGCTCAAGGCTCTAAGAAGGATCACCTTGAAAAACGCAGACAACTTGGTATTGAAGGCAATCGAGGACTAATAATCTGCCAGCGTACCAGCGATTTCCTTTATAATCTTTATACTAAATGGATGTCTGCCTATCAACCACCTTTTGATTTCGTCTGGATTTATGTCCAGGGAGACAGCAAGGTCATTTGCTGAAAGGCCTTTATCGGCTAACGTTTTTGCTGCTTTACTAGCGACGTCCAGGTTCAGCTGCGTTAATTCCTCTATCGCGGGGTTTCCACTCTCTTCCAGCCAGATGGATACAAAATCGTTCTCTTCCATTGATGTTTATCGTAATTGTTTAAAAGTATTGTGGGCTTTCCGCGCCCTTTGTTCATTTGGGCGGCAAATCTAACGATATTACTTCTATTATTTCAACTAAAGAGGAAGACTACTGAGTTATAGTACATTTTTGAGGCGGAAGCTTGCAATAGAACGGCTGCTTTGGTACTTAATTTTTGATTTAAAACAATAGAAAATCAGCTTATCAGCGATCCGAGGTGGCGGTAGGTATTGAGCAGCACACCTGTTGGCGTGGTTGCCGTGCTCACAAATTCGAGTTCTCGGGCGTCAAAGCTGTCCGAAAGAAGGCGTTTGCCCCTGCCAAGTAATACCGGGTATACGATCAGAATAACCTCATCTATCAATCCCGCGTCAAGCAGCACAGATGTTAGCGATATGCTTCCGGAAAGAACCAGATCAGGGCCGTCTGTCGACTTGAGGTTGCGAAGCCCCTCTATGATGTCCTCGCCTAAGTTCTTTACTGGTCCCCATTCAAGGCTTTCGGGTCTGTGAGTGACTACGTATTTTGTTGCGGCGTTTATAGCGTTGGCCATCGGAAAGTCTCCAGCATTTGGCCAGTATCCCAAGAACTCATCGTATGTCTTGCGGCCAAGCAGCATGTCAAAGCCTGTACCGTACGTTTTAAGAAGCATAGCCATCCCGGCAGGGGTGCGAAAAGGTGCCGTCCATCCGCCGTACGCGTAGTTTTTGTCGTGCTCGATAACACCATCAAGGGAGATATGTTCGAAAATTCTAATCTTTCTCATTTTATTATTATTTGTTTAATGATTGTCCAAATTTAAGGCAAACCAGAGACACATGTGGGGTGCAATTCCGACAATATGAGGGGGTAATTAACCATAGCATTTGTCAAAAGCGTGGATAAGATTTTTAAACGTTATGTTCACGGTTGAAGATATTGACGAGATGGTATCGAGACTTATCAAGCATGGCGCTCATCTCGTTGGCAAAGTGGCTCAGTGGGAGGACTCGTATCGGCTTTGCTACATTCGAGCAAAGATGGACTTCTAATCGGTTTGGCGGAATAACTTGGCAATAGATGATAGTGGACGTTGTTTGGATCAATCCCAAAACTTGTGGAGCAAGAATGATTTTTCTGTTTTTAAGCATACAATTGCGTTAGTCTGTACAGGAAGAATTCTATGTTTTTTACACCTCTAAACAGGTTTCTAAAAGCCTTTATTTTTGCATTAAAAGATTCCGCTGAAGCATTAGTAGACCTGTTATCAAAGTAGTTCAATATAGTCTGATAATGGTTCTGTATGGACCTGGCAATTGTATTAAAAGATTTGAATCCCGTTTGTCGTACTTTTTCATGCCATTTGGCCAATCTCGCCAAGGCGAAGACTTTATCTGTTGTATTTTCAAAGATTTGACTAAGTCCAAAACTGAGTCCATAGGCTGTTTTTAGGTCAGGGAACCTCCCGAATAGGAGTTCTGCACGATCCTTTTGACTGTCTATCCAATCAGAAGGCTTTTTATATAACACATATCTGCTACGAGCCAGCAATTGCTTAATCGTATCTCCATTATGGAGTACTTCCGCTTGAAATGGGCGGCCTGTCTTTTTTGATCTTTCTATAGCTTCATTTTCCTGATCCATAGCTTCCCATCTTTATTTGATCCGCATTTCCTGTAGCGCCTCGGTGGCTAGTTTCTGTACATGAAACCGATCTGTCACTCTGGTTGCCTGCGGAAAACAACGTTTGCAGATCAACTCCATATTACCTGCCATATCCAGGGTAACTTCAGTCACTTTTTTTCTTGCTCTTTCTGGAATTCGTTTCAGTACTGAGATGACTGCTTCAGCTTTGGTGCCTGCTACAATGGCAACAATAGCGCCTTTCTTACCTTTCGCTGATTTGTTGGTAAGGATGGTGTAAAGTTCACCATGAGATAGACTGGTTTCGTCTATAGAAAACTGTTCACCTAGGTTTTCAGGATACAACAGCCATTCTTTTGCATGTGGTTTCTGATCCCAATTTTTAAAGTCACTGAGGTAATCACGATATTGACGAAGTAGATTCTTAGCTTTTACACCATAGAATGAACTGATGGCATCAACGCTACTCGGCGCTGTATCGATTGATTTCTTTTAAAAAAGCCGCGAAATCCCCAGTCATTCGCGTTCCCTTTTCTACTAAAGTCCAATTCCGATAAATCACCTTAGAAGTTTCTGTATTGAGCCATCGGCGTCTGCGGATATGAAAAAACACTTTATGTCCACGGATAGGAAAGTCTTGAATTACAATCTGAGGGAAAAAGCCTTTAGACAAAACTTTGATCCCATCCCATTCTAAGGGGGGATTATTCAATTCTTCGAGTTCGATATGGAAGGTTTCACTATCCTCAATAACCCCTTTGAATTCAAAATTCTCTAGTATAAAATCTGGCAGAAATAATCTGAGCAAGGATGCAGTAGCTGATGGCATAAATATAAAACGGTATAGAAATACAAAACTATAATTTTAACTCCTGCTCCACAAGTTTTGGGATTGATCCCGTTGTTTTAATTTTGCAAGTCTTGTCACCTCTATAAAAGTAAAAAGGCTGTTAATCATGAGATTAACAGCCTTTTTACTTTTTATTTTGAATCTTGTGATCCCGCTGGGATTCGAACCCAGGACCACTACATTAAAAGTGTAATGCTCTACCAGCTGAGCTACGGAATCAACTCTTTTTGTTTGGAGTGGTGCAAAAGTAGGATTTTTACTCAAATAATATGTGTCTGAAACAGATAAAATTGAAAAATAATCCGATTTACGCTTCAACCGATTGATTTATAAGGATAATAATTTTTGCCTTTTTAATTTATTTTGGTCGCGTTTCAGTCAAGGGTATTGTTTTTTGCGTATTTATAGCCCAAATCCCACCATTGCTTCATTTGCTCCGGATCAAATACTAGGGAATTCGCGGTTAGCCCTTCTGGTGGTCGGTAGATATTTAACTTCACTTTATTGTTCGACTCTTCCAACATGCCTATAGTTAGATTAGCTATTCCAATTTGATTCAACATGAAACCAAAAATGCGAAACGTTAAGTCCAGAGGATTATGAATAATTGGGTTTTGCATTAAGGGTCTGTCTGATTTTAAAACAATCACATCGATGTCAGTAGCACCCATTTGTATGGCATGGTAAATCGGCACAAGATCTCCCATTCCGCCATCAGCATATTCATATCCGTTTTTTGTAATCAAGCTCATGAAGGGTACTAATGATGTTGAAGCCCAGATCCAGTCGCAATAATCCTCATAACTGTACGCTTTCGCCAATTTATACTCAACAGTCATATTACTTAAATTAGATACCGTAACAACTACATCAGTTCCCGACTCTTGTATTCGCTTATAATCTGATTTTGTAATCGTTTTACTAATAAGATGACGTAGGTTTTTGCTTTCTCCGAAGGTTTTTCTTTGTTTCAAAAGCATCCTTATAACCCCAAAATGATTGATACTCGCTTTAATTACTCCATTCTTCTTTTTTATTATAAAGGGGTTTATGCTGAAAATCTGCTGCTGTGTAACAGATGTAAATGCAGATTTCAATTTATCTATTTCGCCAATAGAAAGCAGTGGGACAAGCAGACTTCCTGTTGACGTGCCAATAAATATTTTATAATCGTGTTTACATTCCCTGATCAGATATTCGGCGATACCACCTGCAAAAGCACCTTTACTACCACCACCCGAAATTACCAATGCCCTAACCATTTTTCTGTAATGCTAATGATCTTGATTTAAACCGTGATCATATCAATATACGATAAAGAAATAAGATTGGCTGCGTTTTATTAATATGTTGATTTTTAAATGATTGTGTGTTTTATTTCGAGATTAGTGTTTTTAATCACCCTATTCTATTAATTTAGAAAGATGAACCCGAAATGATTAAAATATTTTATCATCAAAGGCTCTACTTAACACATGAACAAATAAAACATAAACAAATGAAACCAAAACTTACTATTTCGATTTTTAAAACGGCATTGATCTTAGGAATGCCGCTACTATCCGTTGGATTTAATATCCCTGAACCTCCCGCTAAAGTTAAGTGGACGCAATTGTTTAATGGCAAGGATCTTAAAGATTGGAAAGTTAAGATCAGAAAGCATGATTTGAATGATAACTTTGGTAATACCTTTCGTGTTGAAGATGGTAATATCGAGGTGAGATATGATCAATATGCTAATAAATTTGACAGCCAGTATGGGCATTTGTTTTTCAACAAGCCTTATTCGCACTACCTGATTGGAGTCGAATACCGCTTTGTGGGTGATCAGATTAAAGATGGTCCGGGTTGGGCTTACCGCAATAGCGGTGTTATGGTTCATGGCCAGGATCCTACAACAATGACTAAAGATCAGGAATTCCCTAATTCAATAGAAGTGCAGCTATTAGGTGGTGCTGGCAATGGAGAGCGATCTACAGCCAATCTTTGTACACCTGGGACGCAATTTGTATTAAATGGCAAAGTGATTAAAAATCATTGCATTGAATCGAGATCTAAAACATTTAACGGCGAGCAGTGGGTTAGAGTAGAGGTATTAGTATTAGGGGACTCCTTAATTGTACATTACGTAAATGGGGAAGAGGTGTTGCGTTATGAAAGACCACAACTTGATCCTGTTGGTGGTGCTGCAGAAGGTGTGTTACTTAAAGGTGGTTCTATTTCTCTGCAGAGCGAAAGTCATCCTGTAGATTTTAGAAAGGTAGAGATAATTGACCTGGACAAGTATGCAAAAGATCCTGCGAAACTAAAGAAGGTAGTTGAGATGTTAATGTCGGAAAAACGCGTGGCAAAAAATTAATTAGCTAACCCCAATTCTCTTCTTAAAAAGCCATCCAATACCAAAGCGTGATTATACTGCTCATCATGTGCAGCATACAGCAAGGTAACTACTGGATGGCTTTCTTGTGCTGTTATGATTTCTTTAACTGCTATATTACTGGCTAATTCTTCAAGGTATTTTTTTTTGAAGACTTCCCATTTTTGGGGTTGATGATCAAACCATTTGCGTAGAGAGGTCGAAGGGGCAACCTCTTTTAGCCAAAGCTGAATGGCTGCATTTTCTTTTGTCATTCCCCTTGGCCAAAGCCGATCAATTAGGATGCGAAATCCATCTTCTTTTGATGTGGGTTCATATATTCTTTTAATCTTAATCATAAGATTAGATGTTTAGGTTTTACTGCGCCGTAAAGGTAAAAATAAACGTTCCTGGTCCATCAAAGTTAGGGATTGCAAGTTTTAAAGTCTTAGCAGATATTTCTAAAATTTCGAACTGAGCCTCTATCTCCATATCATAATCGTCATTTTCATAACTAAGTATCAATTTATTCCCTTTAATGATCCATTTTGAACCTTCCTGAAGTTGTTCGTCGTCGTCATTACATTTAGTAAGTCCCTCATCTATAATATAACTGCCATCAGGCATATAAATATCAATATTGTCGAGTTCACAGGGTGCATAGTTCTCTGTTAATTTATCTACATTATTTTCAGTATACCCCGTTAATTTCCATTTTTTGCCAATAATTGCTTTGGCTTTATTTTCAGGAACTATAGGTATTTTTTTACAGCCGGAAAAACATATAACAGCACTAATCATTACAATTAACAGATGGCGTCTTTTCATTTTGATTCGTTTTAAGCGTTGATTTTAGATTGGTTTGATTCAAAGGTAATTAACTGGATAATTAATAAAGAAATTCTTTTTGTATTAAATATGATCTTTTTACTTAATTTCACTCCTGTTTAATGGCTAAGTGTTGCTCCGCACGAGTTTTCAAGCAAATAATTACGTGAATTATAGTCACAGGTTATATTTAAAATTTTAAGAATTGAAGAATAATTCGGAACAGTCAAAAGAAAGTGGATTGCCAACATATAGTGATGGATTACTAAGATTACCGAAAACTCATGGCCGTGGTATGAGAGACCGCGCATTTTCGGTATTTATTTTTAATACTAAGGGTGAATTGCTACTACAAAAAAGAGCAGAAAGCAAGACTCGTTTCCCCGGTAAATGGTCTAATACCTGTTGTGGTCATCCCCGAAAGGCTGAGGGCAGAGATGATGCTGCTGCCAGAAGATTAGGTGAGGAAATGGGCTTATATTGCGAATTGGTGAGTGTTCTGGAGATCGCTACCAACGTGGAAATATTTAAAGGAGTGGTTCAGATTGAAATGGAATATATCTATTTTGGTGTAACTGATGAATTGCCTTTGTTAAATCATACAGAAGCTTCGGAGTATAAGTACGTGAAAATGGAAGGACTAGATAAAGTAGTGCTTGCAAATCCGGATGAATATTGTGATTGGCTGGAACGTAGTTATGAAAGCATAATGAAATGTTATAATAATTTCTTTTAGTTTTGCTGAAATGTTAAGTCACCCCTCTAATTGCTAACTTAAAGAAAATCATTTATGATTATAGAACCTAAAATGCGCGGGTTTATATGCCTTACTTCACATCCAGATGGTTGTGAACAAAACGTAATCAACCAAATTAATTATGTAAAATCTAAAGGTGCTATAGCCGGTCCGAAAAAGGTACTGGTAATAGGTGCCTCTACAGGATTTGGTCTTGCCTCCAGAATAACAAGTGCATTTGGCTCAGATGCTGCTACAATTGGTGTGTTTTTTGAAAAACCACCTGCACCTGGAAAACCTGCATCACCAGGATGGTACAACAGTGCTGCTTTTGAAAAAGAAGCTATTAAGGCTGGTTTATATGCTAAAAGTATTAATGGTGATGCTTTTTCTGACGAAATAAAACAGAAAACATTGGATTTGATTAAAAGTGATCTTGGACAAATTGACCTGGTTATTTATAGTCTTGCTTCGCCAAAAAGAGTACATCCAAAAACTGGCGTGGTTCATAATTCGGTACTAAAGCCAATAGGTGATAAACCTTTTGAGAACAAAACAGTAGATTTTCATACTGGTATAGTTTCAGAAGTTTCTATTGCACCAGCTAATGAAGAAGAAATCGAAAATACAGTTGCTGTAATGGGCGGTGAAGACTGGGAAATGTGGATTGATGCTTTGAAGACTGCCAATTTGCTTGCTGAAGGCGCTAATACAGTAGCTTATTCTTATATCGGTCCGTCGTTAACCGAAGCGGTGTATCGCAAAGGAACGATTGGCAGAGCTAAAGATCACTTGGAAGCTACTGCCTTTACCATTGGTGATAAATTGAAGGACCTGAACGGAAAAGCTTTTGTTTCTGTAAATAAAGCTTTAGTAACTCAGGCAAGTTCGGCTATCCCTGTAATTCCATTATACATTTCATTGCTTTACAAAGTGATGAAGGAAGAAGGAATACATGAAGGTTGTATTGAACAAATCCAACGTTTGTTTGCCGAAAGGTTATATGCTGCTGAAACACCAACTGATTCAGCAGGCAGAATTCGTGTAGACGATTTGGAGATGCGCGATGCTGTTCAGGCTAAAGTAGCACAACTGTGGACCGAAGCTACTGCCGAAACTTTACCATTGATTGGTGACCTTGCCGGTTATAAGAAAGACTTCTTAAACCTATTTGGGTTTGATGTTGCAGGGATCGATTACGCTAAAGATGTTAATGAAATGGTAGAAATACCAGGATTAGTATAATCATGAAATAAATACTTGTAAAGTATATTTTTACAGGTAAGCTAAAAAAGGCCTTCAGTTATTTACTGGAAGGCCTTTTTTAGTATAGTGAGTGTATTTTCTACACTTTAAAACCTTGATAATAAATGGTTTTCGATGTTGTGATTTCCGAGTATTGTAATATTTTTGCTTCACTAAGACAAGAACCATGAATATTAAGAAAGTACTTATTGCCAATCGGGGCGAAATTGCCATCCGTATAGAGCGTGCTTGTAGTGAACTCGACATTCAGACAGTAGCGGTTTATACTTATGAGGACAGATATTCTTTGCATCGGTATAAGGCCGACGAGGCTTATCAGATAGGAGAAGATCATGAACCACTAAAACCCTATCTTGATATCACTGGCATCATAGAGATGGCCAAACATAGCGGTGCAGACGCTATACATCCAGGTTATGGATTTTTATCCGAAAATGAAGAGTTTGCTAAGCAGTGCGCCGAGAATGGTATTGTGTTTATTGGTCCAAGGCCTGATGTTATGCTGGCCCTTGGTGATAAGGTTACAGCTAAAACTGTGGCTAAAACTGCCGGCCTACCGATTATTGAAAGCAATGAACAGGAACTGAATAATATTGATATCGCTATTTCTGAGGCAAGGCGTATAGGATACCCACTTATGATCAAAGCTGCATCTGGCGGTGGCGGTAGGGGAATGCGTATTGTACGAAATGATGAGCAATTAGAAAAAGGCTTCTTTGAGGCTCGAAGTGAGGCTAAAAATGCATTTGGTGACGATACCGTTTTTCTAGAGAAATTTATAGATCGTCCACGTCATATAGAAGTACAAATTGTAGCAGATAATCACGGTGAGGTGATGCACCTTTACGAACGTGACTGCTCAGTACAACGTCGTTTTCAAAAAGTTGTTGAAGTAGCTCCATCTTTAAATTTAACTCAGGAAACCCGAAACCAACTTTATCATTACGCAACTTCAATTGCAAAGGCTGTAAGGTATAATAATGTTGGAACTGTTGAGTTTTTAATTGATCAGGAGGAGAATATATACTTCATTGAAGTAAATCCAAGAATACAGGTTGAGCATACAGTAACTGAGATGATTACAGGAATTGACCTGATCAAGACGCAATTGTTCATTGCTGATGGTTACCACCTTGCAGATGATGAAATTGGCCTTAAGAGTCAGGATTCGATTATGTGCAATGGATTTGCAATGCAATGCCGCATTACAACAGAAGATCCTGCCAATGAGTTTAAACCTGATTACGGGACTTTGATTACCTACCGGAATGCGACCGGATTTGGGATCAGATTGGATGAGGGTAGTACTTACCCAGGAATGAAGATCAGCCCATTCTTTGATTCAATGCTGGTTAAAGTAAGTACCAGTGGTGGAACTTTAGCCGACGCAGCAAGAAAGATGAACAGGGCCTTACGTGAGTTTAGGATCCGTGGCGTTAAAAACAATGTTCAGTTTCTCGAAAATCTGATCAATCACCCAACCTTTGTGCAGGGAAAAGCTACGGTAAACTTTATACAGGAGCACCCTGAGTTATTCGAATCTAATAAGCGCCTGGATAGAGGAACAAGAATCCTATCTTTTTTAGGTGAAGTATCGGTAAACGGTAACCCTGATGTAAGGTTTGTAGATGAGAATAAGAGATTGGAAAAGCCTGAGGTGCCACCGGTAGACCATTATAGTCCTTATCCTAAAGGCACAAAAGATCTTTTGACAGAGCTGGGACCAGATGGTTTTTCGAAATGGCTTAAGGCAGAAAAGAAAATACACTATACAGATACGACTTTTAGAGACGCACATCAGTCTTTGTTGGCTACACGTATGCGTACTTATGATATGCTTAAAGTTGCCGAAGGTTTCGCTAAACATCATCCTCAAACTTTTAGTATGGAGGCCTGGGGTGGTGCAACTTTTGATGTTTGCCTAAGGTTCTTACATGAAGATCCATGGAGACGTTTGGAGAAACTTAGAGCTGCAATGCCAAATATCTTAATCCAGATGCTGATCAGAGGATGTAATGGCGTAGGTTATGCTGCATATCCTGATAATTTGATCGAATCTTTTGTTGAAAAGAGCTGGGAAAAAGGAGTAGATATTTTCAGAATCTTTGATTCCCTAAACTGGATGGAGAATATTGCTCCTTGTATTGAGATGGTGCGCAAGAAGACTGGTGGACTTGCCGAAGGTTCTTTGTGCTACACAGGAGATATACTTGACCCAAAACGCAGTAAATATAGTCTGGAGTATTACTTAAAACTGGCTAAAGATCTTGAAAATGCAGGTAGTCATATTCTTGGTGTTAAGGACATGTCGGGTTTGCTTAAACCTTACGCAGCTAAATTACTAATTGAGGGCCTAAAAGACACGGTTAAGATACCTATTCACTTACATACGCACGATACTTCATCTTTACAGCCAGCCACTTATTTAATGGCTATAGAGGCTGGTGTTGATGTAATTGATTGCGCATTGGGTGCTTTATCAGGGACAACAGCACAACCTAATTTCAACTCTATCGTAGAGATGATGCGCTTTCATGAGCGTGAAAATCCATATGATCAGAAGTCATTAAACGCCTATTCTAACTATTGGGAAACAGTAAGAGAATACTATTATCCATTTGAATCTGGTTTAAAAGCCAGCTCAGCTGAAGTATTTGAGCATGAAATACCTGGTGGTCAGTATTCAAATTTGAAGCCACAGGCTATAGCGTTAGGATTGGGAGATCAGTTTGAATTGATTAAACAACGCTATGCAGATGTAAACCAACTTTTCGGCGACATTGTTAAGGTGACGCCAAGTTCAAAAGTGGTGGGCGACATGGCCCAGTTTATGGTAGCCAATCAGATTACACCTGAGGATATTT
Source organism: Pedobacter nyackensis (assembly GCF_900176505.1). Taxonomy (GTDB): domain Bacteria; phylum Bacteroidota; class Bacteroidia; order Sphingobacteriales; family Sphingobacteriaceae; genus Pedobacter; species Pedobacter nyackensis. The sequence goes on from NZ_FWYB01000026.1 coordinate 14,991, forward strand.
TTGCTAAAGGCGAACAGCTTGCCTTCCCGGAATCCGTAGTGTCGTTTTTTATGGGTGAGATCGGTCAACCCGAAGGTGGATTTCCAAAAGAGCTTCAGCGCATCTTGTTGAAAGGAAAAACTCCTTTTACAGATCGTCCGAATAAACACTTGGCGCCTTTAGATCTGGATCTGGAATTTGAAGCTTTTAAAAAGGAGTTTGGTGATGACCTGAATTATACCATGTATCTGGCTTATAAATTTTATCCAAAAGTTACTGCTGATGCCATAAAAACATTCAGGCTATATGGTGATGTATCGGTAATACCAACCAGATATTTCTTTTACGGTATGAAACCGGGTGAAGAGACCACGATAGAAATTGCCAAAGGAAAAACCTTGCTGGTTAGATTGCTTTCAATTGGACCTGCCGATGATAAGGGGATGCGTACAGTGTTCTTTAAACTGAATGGGCAAACAAGAAACATCGAAATTCAGGATAAATCTATCACAGTTGTTAAACTGGAAAACCGTAAGATAGATAAGGAAGTGTCAAATCACATTGGTTCTCCTTTACAAGGTTTGTTATCTAAAGTTTTTGTTAAACCTGGCGATCAGGTTAAAAAAAATCAGCCGCTATTTATGATAGAGGCAATGAAAATGGAATCAAATATTTCAGCCATCTCAGATGGCATTGTAAAGTCAATCACTTTACCAGCAGGTACTATGGTCAATACAGATGACCTGATACTTGAACTGGCAGATTAGTAATCTTATAAATGGCTGTTAAGGGATTTGCCTTTTCAGCCATTTTTATCAACCCAGCTTCTGCATCGCTGCCCCCACTATTCCTTACTGCCCAGTGAATTCTACGTAAAGCAGTGGCTTTAAGCTTTAATTATTTAAAACCTACACTTATTTTCATCTAATTATCCCTATTCGATTAGCCTTAGATAGGTATATGACAAGATAATTTACTAATCAGCCAAAAAAGGTAGCGAAAAGTTTATACTACGATAACGATTGCGTAAATATTTTGAAGCAGTGGCTCGTTTTAGTCCTGTAATTACGGAGAAATACATATATTGAGGCCCTAAATCATATTTTAGAATAAAAAACGAGAAGAAATATAGCTTAATAGCTATATGGAAAATTTAAAAAAAAACCGAATATAATGAACCAAGAAAAAATTGGAAATTACAGGTGGACGATATGTGCCATGTTATTTTTTGCAACCACTATAAATTATTTGGATCGACAAGTTCTTTCGCTCACATGGAAAGAGTTTATTGCTCCAGAGTTTCATTGGACAAATAATGATTATGGTAATATTACTGCACTCTTTTCTATTTTTTACGCGGTATCTATGTTATTTGCCGGTCGCTTTGTTGACCGTATGGATACAAAGAAAGGGTTTTTATGGGCTATCGGCGTATGGTCTATCGGTGCGGTTATTCATGCATTTTGCGGAATAGCGACATCTGGTTTCCTTACGGGCGAATGGTTTGTAGGATTTGAAGGGGCTAAAGAATCAATTGGAAAGGTGAGTGATACCTCACTAATCATCTCAACAAGTGTTAGTTTATTCATCTTTGCACGTTTCGTACTGGCAGTAGGAGAAGCAGGAAATTTTCCGGCGGCGATTAAAGCTACTGCAGAGTATTTCCCAAAAAAAGACAGGGCATTTTCGACTAGTATTTTCAACGCAGGAGCTACTGTAGGTGCATTAGCGGCACCACTATCTATTCCTTTTATAGCAGCAGCATATGGTTGGGAAATGTCGTTTATCATTATTGGTGCTTTAGGTTTTGTATGGATGGGCTTTTGGATATTTTTTTACCAGAAACCAGAAGTACATCCAAAAGTTAATGCTGCTGAACTTGCTTATATACAACAAGATTTAATTGCAGATAGAAAACTTGTGGATTATGTAGAAGAAACCACTACTAAAGTGTCATTTATGGATTGTTTCAGATATAAACAGACATGGGCATTTGCAGCAGGTAAATTTATGACAGATGGTGTTTGGTGGTTTTTCCTTTTCTGGATGCCGGCTTATCTAAGCTCTGTTTATAAAATGGACTCTACACAAAGTGCATTACCATTGTTTATACTTTATACCATAACCCTGCTTTCAATTATCGGTGGCTGGTTGCCAACTTATTTTGTAGAGAAGAAGGGGATGAATCCTTATGCTGGTCGTATGAAATCGATGTTGATATTTGCCTTTTTCCCATTACTAGCTTTATTTGCGCAGCCTTTAGGTTATATTACTTACTGGATACCGGTAATCATCATTGGTATTGCAGGAGCAGCGCATCAGGCATGGTCGGCCAATATTTTCTCTACAGTAGGAGATATGTTCCCTAAAAAAGCAATTGCAACTGTAACGGGTATCGGTGGTATGGCAGGTGGAATTGGCGCAATGATCATCAATAAAGGTTCGGGCGTATTATTTGATTATACAGGTCAAAAACAAATCGTATTTATGGGCTTTAAAGGTGAAGAAGCCGGATATTTCATCATCTTCTCCATCTGTGCTGTATGTTATTTAATTGGCTGGACGATCATGAAAACCTTAGTACCTAAATACAGACCTATTACCGATTTATAACCAATAAATTATACCTAAACTAATATTACCTAAATGTTTTTAAAAGATCAGCTTGATGCGATTTTTGTGGAAGAGAACCATATTCCAGAAGAATTCAAATTAGCAGAAGAAGTACACCAACGGGAGTACTTAAGTAATGGAGAAATGCGGCCCTGGAATGGGGAAGTGCATGAAGTCTTGTCGCCAATCTGTATAAGAACCGAGAACGGTTTAAAGCGAAAGGTAATCGGGACTTATCCATTGTGTAGTGAGAAGGAGGCTGATGAGGCACTTCAGGCTGCTGTTAAAGCTTATGATAACGGGCGCGGGGAATGGCCTACCATGAGTGTTGCCGACCGTATTCATTGTGTAGAGCAGTTTACGCATAGGATTATTGAGAAAAAGTCGATTGTCGTAAAGTTGCTGATGTGGGAGATTGGTAAGTCGTACGCCGATTCTGTGAAAGAATTTGACCGTACGGTTGAGTATATCTATGCTACTATTGATGCACTTAAGGATTTGGATAGACAATCATCCAGGTTTAGTATAGAGCAGGGCATTCTTGCTCAGATCAGAAGATCTCCACTTGGAGTTGTACTTTGTATGGGTCCGTTTAACTATCCATTAAATGAGACTTTTACAACGTTAATTCCAGCGCTTATTATGGGGAATACATTGTTATTTAAACCACCTAAGCATGGTACATTATTGCATTATCCTTTGCTGGAAGCCTTTAGAGATTGTTTCCCTAAAGGAGTAGTAAATACCATCTATGGTCGTGGAAATAAGATCATTCCAGGCTTAATGCAATCTGGACAGATCAATGTTTTAACCTTGATTGGCTCAAGTAAGGTAGCAAATGAACTTAAAAAATTACATCCTAAAGTAAACAGACTGCGGGCAATTCTTGGTTTAGATGCGAAAAATGCAGCTATTATTACTGCAAATGCAGATGTGAAACTGGCTGTTCAGGAGGCCGTGCTTGGCTCATTGTCTTTTAACGGACAAAGATGTACGGCGCTTAAAATCATTTTTATACACAGTAGTCTGGCTGATGTGTTTTTAAAAGAACTTTCCGCTGCTGTAGCTAAGCTTAAATTTGGTATGCCATGGGAAGAGGGGGTAGCTTTAACGCCATTACCTGAACCACAGAAGCCTGCTTATCTTAAAGATTGTATTGACGATGCTGTGGCACATGGAGCCAGCATCATCAATGATAATGGAGGTTATACAGTTGAGTCTTTTGTTTATCCTGCGATTGTTTATCCGGTTAACAAAAATATGAAGCTGTATACAGAAGAACAATTTGGTCCTGTAATACCGGTAGTCGCTTTTGACGATCTGGAAGAACCAATTCAATACTTGATTGATTCTACACACGGGCAACAGGTTAGTATCTTTAGTGATGATAAGGAAGAAGTAGCTACGCTGATTGATCCGTTGGTAAATCAGGTGAGCAGGGTTAATGTCAATTGTCAATGTCAACGTGGACCGGATGTATTTCCGTTTACAGGTAGAAAAGACAGCGCTGAAGGAACTTTATCTGTTGTGGACGCACTAAGATCATTCTCTATCAGATCGCTCGTAGCATCGAAGCTAAATGACAGTAACAAGCATTTGATCAATGAAATTGTAGACAGTAACAGTTCGAATTTCCTGAGTACAAAATTCTTATTTTAGTTTTTTTTAAATAGATACTACAGATCCGGATCTTCATCCTCCAGATCTGTAGTATTTTTATTTTCACCTCCTTTAAAGAACATCATTGCCATTGGCACCAAAAAAGCCAGATTAATAATGACATGAGGCATAAGGTTCAATGCTTTTGTGGTTTCTGCCAGCTTATCCACTAAAACAGCTACCGATACAATAATTAATACCGCATAAATCAATACTGCGATTTTTACATTTGGCGCATACCTAATAAATAGCCTAATCACATAGATCACAACTGCAATGCCGAAAATAAACATGACAAACCAGAATATATCAGTTGCGGTCATCTGAGACCATATATTTCCAGCATTATGCTCAAAGCTGCTAACTTGTGATAACGCAAATTTTGTTAATATGAGGTAGGAGAGCCCCCAGAAAAGATAAAATCCTACAACAAAAAGTAACCAGTGAAGAGCGAGTTTCAATTTAGATGTATTCATATATTGCTACAGGTACCTGGATTATAAAGGCTTGTACTCAAATTTACTTACAAAGTATGGAATAACAAAGCAATAAACGGCCTGTAAGCAATTTAGTTCATCAATTCCTTTTCAAGTTTAAGATACGCTTGTAACAATACAATTTGATTCTTCGCCCGGTTAAAATTATGATCTTCATATTTTGCACCATAATAGACATCATTTTGTAGGTAATCCGCAAGGAAACGAATGGCTTGCATGTAAATTATGAACTTGCCGGCATAGTTGAAATATTGCTTTTCATCATCGGTTAATACTGTTGCCATTTCCTCCATGTAGCCATCGTATATAGCTTTGAAGAATTCCTTTCTGATATGGATCTTGCTGAAATCTGTTTCTTCTTCGGTTGCAGGACAAAGGTAAGTTCTCATCATATCACCTACGTCGCTAATAAAATAACCAGGCATAACTGTATCGAGGTCAATCACGCATAAACCTTTATTCTGGCCATCAAACAATACATTGTTGATTTTAGTATCATGATGAATTACCCTTAATGGGATGTTTTTATTGCTGATGATTTCCCGGTAGGTGTTTACAATATCCTGATGCTCATTAATGAAATTGATACATTCCGTCGCTTTTTCTAATCGTTCTGAAGAACTATTACGGCAGGCCTCTGTAAACTGCTCGTACCTTAATATCAGATTATGAAAGTTTGGTATGGTGATATTCAATTCTTCAGCCTTAAAGCCAGCGAGGATTTTTGAGAATTTTCCAAATTGTTTTGCGGCTTCATAAGCTTCATCCTTTGAAGTTAATGCATTAACAGAAGTTGAACCATCTACAAAAGGGAATAGTCTGTAGTATCCCGCGTCGGTATGTATTAAGGACTGGCCATTTGAAGCAGAAACAGGAGATATAAATAGATATTCTGGGTTTGCTTTGCTTAAATAGTTTCTAAGCATAGTAAGGTTCTCATCAATATCTACAGGTTTTTTAAATACTTCGGTGTTTACCTTTTGTAATATATAGTTTTCCTTCTTAGTTTCAACTTTCCAGGTGTGGTTAATCAGACCATCGCCAAATTGTTGAACATTTGTTTCATCAGGATTAAGACCGTAGATACGTAATATATTTTCGAACATGTGGTTAGTATAGTGGTTAATAAACCAAACTTAAATATTTAAGTAGCCAAAAAGATGTGCAAACGTTTGCGCGAAATTATTTGCGATTGCTTAAAATCAACTCCGATTCTACAATGACATTATAGTAAGCTTGTTCAGTGCCTGATTCATTTTTAGGCTTATTGATCAGGTCGATTAATATATCTGCTGCTTTCTTACCTTGCTTATATGGAAATTGCTCAACAGAAGCTATGGGGGTGTGATCCATGTAATTAATGATAGGGAGATTTGCATAACTAACGAAATCAATGTCTTGCAGGTTAAGCGACTTAGCATACCTCATTGCAAATAAGGCCACATAGTCGTTAAAAGTAACAATAGCAGTGGGTTTTCTTCTGTGGTTTAGCATGGTATCCATTGCGGCAATGGTACCTTCTTCCGATAGATCGCAATTCAATATAAGTGATGGATCAAACTTCAACCTGTTTGCAGTCATTGCCTTGATGTAGCCCTCTTTTCTTTCGTGACTGGCCAGCAAGGTGTTGGGGCCGTTGATCATGCCGATAGTGCGATGCCCCTTCTTAAGCAGAAAATTCACGGCATCAAAGGTTCCTGTCTCCAGGTTTGAACTTACATAGTGTATATCTTTAATGGGAGGGATCCTATCGAAAAAAACGACCGGGATGTTCGACTTTTTAAAAACATCAAAATGTTCGTAGGTACTGGTCGTTTTTGATACTGATACCAATAAGCCATCTACGCGCTGGGTTTTCATTTTGGCGACAAGGATCTTTTCGCGCTCTGCATCATCGTGCGACTGTGCCAATAACACAGTATAGTTTCTTTTGTAGGCAACATCCTCTATACCACTAATAGCGGCAGAAAAAAAAGATTCCGACAACTCAGGTAAAATAACGCCAATTACAAACGATTTACCATGTAAAAATTGTATTGCTCTTTGATTAGGTTCGTAGTTGAGCTCTGCGGCAAGCTTTTTAACCCTCATTTTTGTAGTTAAACCAATACTGGAATGATCATTCAAAGCCCTTGATACTGTTGAGACAGATATCTTAAGTATCTTGGCAATTTCTTTGATGGTTGTTGGTTTATCAGGTATCATCTCCAAATATTAAAATAAACTTTAACATTTTAATAAAAAACTATGCTGTGTTACGATCTCTATCGTTAAAGCTAGTCAAAAATAGCGCAAACGTTTGATGCTATATCTATTTACTTTACCACTGTGTTATCTATTTATTAACGATCTGTTTATTACGAGTTCAAATATGAGTTACAATTTCATAAATTACTTTGCCATTAGCAGGCATTAGATAAAATACAGACTTTTTACAGTTGCAGGGCTTTTGCAACATAAAATATCAAACGTTTGCGTGTTTTTTTACGGTGTTTATTTATATGGATAACTGGATTGTTCTATAAATTGGAGCTTTATTAGGTAAAAGAATCACATTGGTTTACTAACCAAACATATTAAAATGAACTAAACTATATGAACAGAAGAGAATTTGTTAAAAACAGTAGCATTACTGCTGCTGCTGCAACCGTTTTACCAAGCAGCTCTTTATTTGCCACAACTGGGGCTGATAAGGTTAAGGTGGCTATGATAGGCGTGGGTTTACGTGGACAAAACCACTTAAATCTTTTACTTAAAAGAGCAGATGTTGATCTGGTTGCAATATGTGATGTGGATGAGCGTATGCTTACTTCTGCTAAAGCAATGATTGCTAAGAGCGGTAAGCCTATGCCAAAAATATTTACAGGTGACAATTACTCCTGGAAAAAACTACTTGAAACTAAGGGACTCCAGACTGTTGTCATTTCTACTCCCTGGGAGTGGCATAAAGAAATGATCATTAAGTCTATGGAGGCCGGACTTAAATATGTAGCTACTGAGGTAATGCTTGGTATTACTTTGCAAGACCATTGGGATGTTGTTCAGGCAGCCGAGAAACATAATGCTCATGTGATGATGCTTGAAAATGTTTGTTATCGTCGTGATGTACTTGCCGCTCTAAATATGGTAAGACAAGGGGTGTTTGGTGAGATCCTTCACTTACAGGGCGGTTATCAGCATGATTTAAGAGAGGTTAAATTTAACGATGGCGTGAAACCATATGGTGGTGGTGTAGAGTTTAATGAAAAGGGCTTTTCTGAAGCGAAATGGAGAACTAACCATTCCGTACACCGCAATGGCGACCTTTATCCAACACATGGTATTGGTCCTGTAGCACAATGCATTAATATCAACAGGGGAAACAAGTTCCTAAAGTTGAATTCATTCGCAACTAAATCGAGAGGATTACATAATTATATCGTTGAGAAAGGTGGTGAAAATCATCCAAATGCTAAGATTAATTTCCGCTTAGGTGATATTGTAACTACTACAATTGATTGTGCAAATGGCGAGACCATTATCTTGCAACATGACACAAATCTTCCAAGACCATATTCTTTAGGCTTTAGAGTACAGGGAACAAAGGGACTCTGGATGGATTTAAACAAAAGTATCCATGTTGAAGGAATCAGTAAAGCGCATAGCTGGGACAACCAGGATAGTTGGTTTGAAAAATATGATCACCCACTATGGAAAAAATATGGTAATGATGCACAAGGTGCAGGTCATGGTGGCATGGACTTCTTTGTGATCCATGCTTTTATTGAGGCTGTAAAACGAAATGTGGCCACACCACTTGACGTTTATGATGCTGCTGCATGGAGTGCAATTACACCGCTAAGTGAGCAGTCTATCGAAATGGGTAATGAAACCATTGACTTCCCTGATTTTACAAGTGGAAAGTGGATGACCAGAAAACCAATATTCGCTTTAAATGACGATTATTAGTATCAGCCATATCGATAATTAATATTATTGTAAATAGACAAAAGCCTCTGTATATTCAATTATGCGGGGCTTTTGTCATTTTTAAGTGCATTCTAGCAAAAAATATTCTTGTTAACATTAACTTAACATTGAATGCGCATCTTTGTATATGTTTATAAATATTCTGGCAATTACATTTGTCCTGTTCGCATTTATTGCTGCGTTTAAAATGGATAGTTTTTTACAAGGCTTTCTGTTTATTCTAGCACTGTTAATAGTTTCAGGCGTACTTTTTCTATTCATCTCTTTCCCGGGATTATCTGGTCTTTCTGTAGCACTGATGTTGGGCGCTTTTATTTTCAGACAAAATAAAAAGTAGCTTAAAACCTGTTTTTCTAGTCCAGAACATTTATTCTGGAAGTAATAATTTTAATTTCAGGTAATGGAGTCTGTGTTTTATTTTATTATATTATAAGAATATTACAATATTTTATTAAATTATTCTTAATTTTATTATAAGGGAAACTTCACAAAGATATACTTCGTAGATTATGAAAACTTTAGGTGAAAAATTTAGAATTTTACGTCAGAAAAAAGGTGTTAACCAAAAGGCAATGGCTGATCTTTTGGAAATATCAATTCCGGCGTATTCGAAATTGGAGACTGGAATTACAGATCCAAATTTTAGCAGAATAAACCAGATTGCTCAGGTTCACGGTTTAACGTTGAGACAATTCTTAGACGTTGGCGAAGAAGGGGTAAGCGAGCAGGAACAGGTAATTAAGCAATTAAAAGACAAGGTTGCTGATCTTGAAAATTCAGTAATCAGATTGCAGAGTAAATTGATCGACCTATATGATCGCGATGATCAAAAGAAGTAAATAACATGTAAAAGTTTCAAGAACATGCTTAGAATATATTAGCATATTCTTGAAACTCGCAATTATTTTACTTTTTGTTAACCAATTGGATTAATAATTGGCAACGTTCTGTTAACCAATTGTAGTTTGTAGCATTTTCAGGTTGTTGAAATAGTTTTGAGCCAAAGCCCAAAGCAGTAACTCCCGCATTTAACCAGTTGTCTATATTTTCTTTGTTTACGTCCACACCACCAGTTGGCATAAATTTAAGGTTTGGAAACAAAGGTTTAATTGCTTTTAAGAATCCGATGCCCAAAGTATCGCCTGGGAATAATTTAACAAGTGGTGCACCTAGTTCTTCAGCCAGATTAATTTCAGTAGGTGTCATACAACCAGGTATCCATAAGATTTTATTGGCGGCTGCTACTGCAGCAAGATCAGCTTTAACAATTGGGCTGACTATGAAATCGGCTTTTAGCTTGATATAGGCTTCTGCTTGCGCCACTGTTTTTATAGTTCCAATTCCAAGCTTCATGTCCTGCAGGTGTTCATTCCTGTAATTCACCATTGCTTCAAAATTTTCTGGGGCATTTGCACCTCTGTTTGTGAATTCGAAAACGCGGATACCACCAGCATAACTAGCCTTTAATACTTCTATACAGGTTTGAGGATCTTCATTATAATAAACCGGAATAACCGGGTAATCCTGGATAACTACTAAAGGGTTTGTTTCTATGTTCATCTGTATATGATTATTTTATCGTTACAATCTATTGTTAAAAATTGAGATGCGTTAGAGTAAGGTTCGCTTTATACGTCCTTAGATCGAACCATTACCAAAATCTCCTTTTACAAAGAGTTTTTTATAACCTGAAGCCGTAGCCTTATTAATGATCTCTTGCCCATCAGTACTTCCGGTTAACCCGTAAATTAAACCAGCCATAAAAGCATCACCACTACCAATTCTATCTACTACTTCATTGGTCTCAAATACATCAGAAATATAGTTGTGCTCTGGTGTATGATATGTACCATAGAAGAGGTTATGCTTTGGATTATCCATAAAGCGGAAGGTATTGGCTATATGCTTACACTGAGGGAAACGGCTGAATACTTCCTTTGCAGACTCGTTTGCCTGTGCAGCGTATGTTTTCACAGACGTTTGACGATTTAAGTTCTCATCGACCGGGATACCAAGCATTTTATTTACAGCCCAGATATTGCCCATAATGACATCGCAATACTGTACCAGCTCCGGCATTACATCTATGGGTTGTTTCCCATAATCCCATAACCGGCTTCTGTAATTTAGATCCACCGATATTTTTAGTCCCTTTTTTTTCGCTGCAGTAAGGGCTTCTTTACATACTGCTGCCATATTTTCATTTAGAGCAGGGGTAAGCGCTGTCCAATGAAACCAGGTATGACCTTCTAAAAGTTGATCCCAATCTATGGTTCCGGCCTCTAAGCTGCTAAATGAAGAAAACTTCCTATCATAAACAACTTCGCCACTTGTTAATCCATTAGCAGACAGTAAAAAGTAAAGTCCCAATCTGCTTCCCTGGCGTATGGTTCTATTGGTATCGACCCCTAATTCCTGTAAGGATTGAAGCGCATTGTTTGCCAGAGCGTTGTCTGGTACGCAGCTTACATAAGAGCAAGGGATATTCCATTGTCCTAATGATGCGGATACATTGGCTTCCGATCCGCCTGGAAATAAAGAAACAGTGTGATTCTTAGAAATAAATTGATCTTCAGATGAACTGAACCGCAGTAGCAACTCACCAAACACCAATATGTTTTCTTGATTTAGCATAAATTAATGATTTCAGAATACAATAATACAGGTTCTGTATATGAAATAGAAGCAATCTAATTTATTTAATAAATCTCAAACGATTTCGTAAATATTTAGTCCTGAATATGGACTTCGAACATTAAAATTCATTAACATTGGTATAATTAATTAACCAGATTTATTAGATTATATGAAGAGCAATGATTTGTTTTCATTAGAAAATAAAGTGATCGTAATTACAGGAGCTACTGGAGTGTTAGGTGAATCCTTTGCGCTGGCTGTTGCCGGAGCAGGAGCGAAGGTTGCCATTTTAGGGAGAAATGAAGAAAAAGCTAATGCTCGTGTAAAAGCAATCACAGAAAATGGTGGTGAAGCAATTGCCGTTATTACGGACGTACTGAATGAGGAATCATTGGTGGCTGCGAAAAATCAAATATTAAGTACCTGGGGCACAATTGATGGTTTGGTAAATGCTGCCGGAGGTAATATACCGGGGGCAACAATTTCTCCCGATCAGAATCTTTTTGACATCAATATTGCTGATACACAAAAAGCAGTTGAACTTAATTTATTTGGTACGGTTTACCCAACACACGTATTTGGCCGTGTAATAGCTGAAAAAGGAAAAGGTTCTATTGTGAACATCTCTTCACTTGCTGCTCAGCGTCCTTTAACAAGGGTTTTAGGTTATACTATGGGAAAGAATGCAATTGAGGGCTATACCAAATGGATGGCTGTAGAGCTTGCCCAGCGCTATGGTGATAAAGTAAGAGTGAATGCATTGGCACCAGGCGTATTTTTGACGGAACAAAATCGCTCTTTATTAACCAATCCTGATGGAACCTTTACAGACAGAGCTCAACGTTTTGTAAACCATACGCCGTTTGGCCGATTAGGTAGTCCGGAAGAGTTAAATGGTACGCTGATTTATCTATTAAGTGATGCGTCAGCCTTTGTTAATGGTGAAACAATTTTGGTTGATGGCGGCTTTAATGCCTATAGTGGTGTATAGTGAATTAAATATTAATGACTAAACAATGAATACTACAAAACATAAATTATTACAAACCTGGCGTTGGTATGGTCCGACAGACCCGGTTAGCTTACAAGATGTGAAGCAGGCAGGTGCAACAGGAATCGTTACTGCACTCCACCATATTCCGCATGGGGAGATTTGGCCATTGGAAGATATTATCGAGAGGAAATCAATTATTGAAGCGGCAGGGCTGGTGTGGGCAGTAGTGGAAAGCGTTCCGGTTCATGAAGCAATTAAAACACATCGCAGTGATGCAGATAAATATATAGAAAACTATAAAACTACTTTACGTAACCTTGCACAATGTGGCATTAAAACAGTTTGTTATAATTTTATGCCTGTGCTCGACTGGACCCGTACGCAATTGGATCTGACCATGACGGATGGTTCAAAAGCGCTATATTTTAACTGGTTGGATCTGGCAGTTTTCGATCTTTTCATTTTGAAAAGGGAAGGAGCAGAGGCTGATTATTCAGAAAGCATTAACAAAAGAGCAAAAGAACGCTTCACAGCGATGAATGCTGACGAAATTAATGAATTAAGAATCAATGTCTTGATGGGAATACCTAATGAGAAGGAAATTGAACTTGAAGCTTTGCGGACGAGTATCGAAGAGTATAAAACGATTGGTCATGACGGTTTAAAAAAGAACCTTGCTTATTTCCTTAACGGAATTGCCAGTGTTTGTGAGGAAACTGGTGTCAATATGACGATACACCCTGATGACCCACCATACGCAATTCTAGGTTTACCCCGTATTGCAAGTACGAAAGAAGATCTTGTTGCTATTCTAAAAAGTGTAGATAAACCTTTTAACGGAATTTGCTACTGTACCGGTTCTCTTGGCGCTGGGGTATCCAATAACCTGACTGATATTTTTGAGGCCATAAAAGAAAGAGTTTATTTTCTTCACCTGAGAAATGTTACTAAGGATGAAGAAGGTAACTTTTATGAAGCTGATCATTTAGGCGGCGACGTTAATATGTATGAGGTAATGAAAGCTATTGTAGCAGAAAATGCACTTAGAGATAAGCCAATGCCTTTCAGGCCTGATCATGGTCACCAGATGCTTGATGACTTGAATAAAGTGACCAATCCAGGTTACTCTGCAATCGGAAGGTTGCGCGGTCTTGCCGAATTACGCGGTCTGGAACTTGGTATTACAGGGAATTACTAAGGTACTACTAATGACTATAGGGCTATCAGAATATATTTCAGATAGCCTTATTTTTTTGGCTGTGAAGAAGCCCTTACCTGAACTTCAGTTGGCAGCATTACAGTCTCAAACCCCTCATCAAAATTCTTTCTTTCAATCAGGGAAATTAACTTTTCTGCAGCAAGTTGACCAATTTCGAATGCAGGTTGATACACTGTGCTCATTGGTGGGTTCATCGCCTCAGCTAAGTCTGTATTGGTAAAACCGATCAATGCAATATCTTCAGGAATTTTATACCCTAATTTATTAAGCAATACGAGGCATTTGGTACTGATCTGGTCGGTAGCCGTAAAAATAGCGTCAGGTTTGTCCTCCAGACTCATGTAATCTTTAATAGCTTGTTCTAAATTCTCATTTAAGGTAGTGGCACCCGTGTAATTACAAGAACGTAGCAGTTCAGGCCTGAATTCAATTCCACTATCAGCTAAGGCTTGTTTATAGCCATTTAACCGATCGGTAGCAATACTTAATATGGTGTTGGTATTTAAATGTGCAATCTTTCGGTATCCATTATTTATAAGATGCATTGTTGCTTCATATGCGCCCTTAAAATTATCTGCTCCAACTTTGTGTGTATGAATCTGATCAATTAACCGATCGAAAAGTACAACCGGGATACCCGACTTTTGAAGGGATAGGAGATAATTGAAGTTAACAGTTTCATAAGCAGGAGAAATCAATATGCCATCAACACCACCGGCATAAAGCAATTCTAAACAGGCTGTTTCTAGCTTTTCAGATTCTTTACTTTGCATGATAATGATTTGATAAGATTTATCTGTACTGGCTTTATGGATCCCGTCCAACATCTGGGCGATAACATTATTATCTAATGAACAGACAACAACACCAATAGTCCTGGTTTTTCCCTCTTTCAAGCCTTTGGCCATTCTGTTAGGCGAATAATGGTGCTTTTTAGCATAATCCAAAACTTTTTGCTTGGTTTCTGCACCAATCTCATGGCTATCATTTAACGCCTTCGAAATTGTAGAAATAGATAAATTAAGCGCTTTTGCAATATCTCTTAATGTAACGCTGCTGTTCATGCTCATTCCTTTTATTAAATAGAAACGCTAATTTGCAACTATTACGTCGATAAGCTCGAATTTCTTTACTTTATTTTGAAAATTATTCGAATGAACTAATTAGCAAAGCTATATTTTAAGAACGTGACAAAGTGATGATACAGACTTTAAAAACAGTTCATAGATTTGCTTAACGGTGTTAGATTATTTACACATCTGAATTAAATGTAATGGGAAGTAAGGAACGTATACAGAGGCTTAAAGAAGAGACAAGGGTTAATATCCTTGATGCTGCCTTGCAAATCGTTAAAGAAGAGGGGTGGCAAGCGCTAAGCATGAGGAAAATTGCAGATAAAATAGAATATACTGCTCCGATTATTTATGAGTATTTTCTTAATAAAGAAGCGATTTTATTTGAGCTTTCCAGACAAGGATATGTTGAACTAGGTAAAGCTATTAAAGCTGCAAAAAATAAGTTTACAAAAACTGACGAGCAATTGGAAGCTATGTGGATTGCTTATTGGAATTTTGCGTTTAAGCATAAGGAATTCTACCAGTTAATGTTTGGAGTAGATATGATGTGTTGTGAACAAAAGAAATCAATGCCTGAAGTTGATTATCTGGATAAGCTGTTTTTTGAGACCATTAAAGATCTTATGAGCGCAGAACAGCCTGAAGAGGGAGTGGTTTGCAGGAAATATTATACTTTTTGGTCTATTATACACGGTCTCATTTCTATTAATATGGTTAATAAAGGAAGAGATGAAGAGATGAATCAGCATATTTTAAAAGACGCACTAAAAGGTATTATAAAATATATAAACGAATAGTAAAACTATTTACTCAGGCTTTTATTATAAAGCCTGTTTTTTTCGAATACAATCTAACGCTGTTAAATTACTTATATACGTTATATCATAAATAAATAAACTCTATAATCATGGAATATAAACCCTTCTACCCAAAACTACTTAACGCTGTTAAATCATCTAGTGTTGTTATAGCTGTTTCGCTTTTTGCCTTATTCTTATACGGATGCGCTGGAGAAACTGCACAAAACGCAATTCCTGCACCACCACCGGCTTTACCTGTTGTTAGCATAAGCTCTGGTACTGAAACAACCTTTCAGGAATATCCTGCATCCATTGAAGGTACGGTGAATGTTGAAATCCGCCCACAGGTAAGCGGCACTTTAGAAAAAGTATACCTTGATGAAGGTGCTTTCGTAAGTGCTGGTCAGCCCATATTTAAAATTAATGATCAACAGTATCGGGCCTCTTTAAATAATGCCCTGGCTGCTCAGCATGCAGCCGAAGCTGCTTTAATTAATGCACAATTAGAGGTAGAGCGCTTAACACCATTGGTACAAAACAAAGTGATCTCAGAATTTCAGTTAAGATCTGCCAAAGCTACCGCTCAAGTCGCAAAAGCGAATATTGAACAGGCTAAAGCAAGTGTTTCTACAGCCGCTATAAATCTAGGCTATACCTTAATCAAGGCTCCTGTGAGCGGTTATATTGGTCGTTTAGTAAAAAAGCAGGGAAGCTTAGTGGGCCCTGCTGATGTTGACGCCCTAACTCAGCTATCTGACGTACACGATGTACATGTTTATTTTGCCCTTGGCGAAAAGGATTTTGTAAACTTTAAATCTCAGT
Source organism: Pedobacter nyackensis (assembly GCF_900176505.1). Taxonomy (GTDB): domain Bacteria; phylum Bacteroidota; class Bacteroidia; order Sphingobacteriales; family Sphingobacteriaceae; genus Pedobacter; species Pedobacter nyackensis. Next base: position 31,256 of record NZ_FWYB01000026.1, read on the forward strand.
ATCCTGGTCAAACGCTAAATGACAAAATTAAACAACTACCTGCCGTAAAATTGATCCTTGCAGATAACACAGTGTACGCCAAACTGGGAAAAATAGATGTAATAGACGGACAGTTTGATAAAACTACGGGAGCTATTACTGTAAGGGCGAAGTTCCCTAATCCGCAAGGTTTATTGAGATCAGGGAATACCGGTAAAATACGCCTGAGCCTGGAACACGATAATATGCTTGTTGTGCCGCAATTGGCCACAATTGAGGTTCAGGATAAAATATTTGTATTCGCCCTTGCCGATAGCAACAAAGTGAGAAAGCAAGCCATCACTATAGCAGGTAAAGCCGGCACCAACTATTTGGTAAAAGATGGCGTAAAAGAAGGCGATCAAATCGTATTGAGCGGACTTGATCGTTTGCAGGAAGGTGCAGTGATTGCGCCACAAAGAGCAACAGATAAGGTTGCAAAAATTAACAATAAATAAATACATTCACCATGTTCAAAATATTTATACACAGACCCGTATTAGCAACTGTAATCTCCATTTTACTGGTGATACTTGGAGTGCTAAGCCTTACTAAATTGCCCCTGCAACAATTCCCGGATATTGCACCACCATCTGTGTTGGTTACGGCTAATTATCCGGGGGCAAATGCAGAAACAGTGCTTCGCTCTGTTGCCCCATCCCTGGAAGAATCCATCAATGGAGTTGAAAATATGAGCTATATGAGCTCAACAGCAAGTAATGACGGTACATTAGCCATTACTGTTTATTTTAAGTTAGGTACTGATCCGGATCAGGCCGCTGTAAACGTGCAAAATCGGGTTACGCAGGCTACCAGTCAACTGCCTACGGAGGTAGTACAGCAAGGTATCATTACAGCTAAACAACAAAATAGTTTCATCATGGCCATCGGAATGTATACCGAAGATGAAGCTAAATACGACCAGACTTTTATAGCTAATTATGCACAAATCAATATTATACCTGAGATTAAGCGAATTCCAGGTGTAGGTTCGGCCAGTATATTTGGAGGGGTTAAAGATTACTCCATGCGAGTTTGGTTAAATCCTACTCAAATGGCAACCTATAAAATAACGCCTAATGAGGTGATGGCTGCTATACAGGATAAAAGTTTAGAGGCTGCTCCTGGCCGGTTTGGCGAACGTAGTAAAGAGGTTTTTGAGTATGTAATTAAGTACAAGGGCAAGCTTACAAAGCCGGAAGAGTATGAAAATATCGCTATCCGATCTAATGCGGATGGATCGGTGTTGCATTTAAAAGATGTAGCCAGGATAGAGTTCGGTGCGTATTCTTATAACAGTTTAACACGTCTGAATGGTAAAAAAGGCGTTGTGCTTGGTATTATTCAATTGGCAGGTTCCAATGCAAATGAGATTCAGATTGCGATCAACAAATTGATGGAAAAAGCTGCCAAGGATTTTCCAGCAGGTGTAAAACACAATATTTTTTATAGTACAAAAGTAGCATTGGATCAATCTATAGAGCAAGTGGTACATACGCTTATTGAAGCTTTTATATTGGTTTTTATTGTGGTGTTTATATTTCTTCAGGACTTCAGATCCACATTAATTCCTGCCATTGCTGTACCCGTAGCTATTTTGGGAACATTCTTCTTTATGCAACTATTTGGCTTCTCTATTAACCTGCTTACTTTATTTGCGCTTGTACTTGCCATCGGTATCGTGGTGGATGATGCCATTGTTGTCGTCGAAGCCGTTCACGCTAAAATGGAACATAAAAAAATTGGTGCGAAGCAAGCCACCAATGAAGCAATGCACGAGATTAGTGGCGCGATCATTTCTATCACATTGGTGATGTCTGCGGTATTTTTACCAGTTGGATTTCTGGAAGGCTCAACAGGTGTGTTTTACAGGCAATTTGCCTTTACAATGGCAACAGCAATTATCATATCTGCGATTAACGCTTTAACATTGAGCCCTGCTTTGGCAGCTTTATTCTTAAAAAGCAATCATACTGAACACGGTGAAGGAACTAAAAAAGGATTTAAAGAAAAATTCTTTGCCGGGTTTAACAGCAGTTTCAATGCGATAACCGACAGATATATAGGAGGAGTAAGGTTTCTTATAAAGAACAAGGCAATTAGTCTTACTGGTTTGGCTATTATTATCCTGGCAACAGTTTGGTTAGTTCGTACTACACCTACGGGTTTCATTCCAACAGAGGATCAAGGATTTGTGGCTATTGCGGTTAATACACCTTCAGGGACTTCATTGGAAGGGACTTCAAAAATAATGCAACAGGCTGAAGCTGAATTAAATTCCCTCGATGCTTCGAGATTTGTAACCGCTATAACTGGTTTCAACTTACTTACCTCATCAACAAGCCCATCGTCGGCTGTGGTATTTGTCTTGTTAAAACCCACAAAAGAGCGAGGTAAGGTTCAAGACATTAATCAAATTATGGAGGTGATAAGAGGAAAACTAAATGCGATAAGCGGAGGTAGTTTCTTCGTGTTCAGTTTCCCAACGGTTCCAGGTTTCAGTAATGTCGAGGCACTTGATCTTGTATTACAGGATAAAACAGGGGGTAAGCTGGATAAATTTAGTGGTGTTGCTAATAATTTCATTGGAGAACTGATGAAGCGTAAAGAAATTGCCGTAGCCTTTACCACTTTTAAAGCCGATTATCCGCAATTGCAACTGGAAGTTGATGATGAGAAGGCGAATCAGCTTGGTGTAAATGTGCGTGATATTTTACAGACCATGCAAGCCTATTTTGGTAGTGCTCAGGCATCAGACTTTAATCGCTTTGGTAAATACTACCGTGTATTGGTTCAGGCTGATATAGCAGACAGAGCTGATCCTTCGGCTATTGACCGCGTTTTTGTAAAGAATAAAACAGGAGAAATGGTACCAATAAATACGCTGGTAAAACTAACGCGGGTTTATGGATCAGAAACAGCCTCACGTTATAATTTGTTTAATTCGATCCAGGTTAATGCAATTCCTAAACCCGGCTTTAGTTCTGGTGACGCCATCAAGGCAATTCAGGAGGTCGCTAAGGACCAATTACCTTCAGGATATTCATTTGAATTTTCGGGTCAAACAAGAGAAGAGATCTCTTCAAACGGACAATCTACAGTTGTATTTTTACTTTGCTTAGTTTTTGTATACTTCTTGTTATCAGCTCAATATGAAAGTTATATCTTACCTTTAGCAGTGCTGTTATCTGTCCCTACCGGGGTACTAGGTGTCTTTGCTGTGATTGGTATAGTAGGCATTGAAAACAACATTTATGTTCAGGTAGCCTTAATTATGCTTATCGGGTTGCTGGCTAAAAATGCCATCCTTATTGTGGAGTTTGCTATCCAACGTCGAAAGGCAGGTCTTTCCTTAGTAAACGCAGCATTGGAAGCGTCAAGACTAAGGTTACGTCCAATTCTGATGACCTCATTTGCATTTGTGGTTGGCTTATTTCCAATGAGTATAGCAACAGGGCCATCTGCCCAGGGTAATCACTCAATCAGTATTGGTGCTGCCGGGGGAATGGTATCAGGCGTATTTCTTGGACTTTTCTTAATTCCTGTGCTCTATGTTATTTTCCAGCATTTACAAGAAAAGATATCCGGAAAACCTGCAGTTGTGGACAATGAGCAAAATCCAGTAGCAATAAAAGTAGATTCCGATATAATTTACTCTTAAACAAGATAATACGAACAAAATGAAAACATATAAAATTGTATTAACACCTATATTAATCTTACTGCTGCTTGCAGGATGTAAAGTCTCAAAAGATATAGCATCCCCCAAGACTGCCATTCCTGAAAGCTTTAGGAATGCACAAGCTGTTGATTCATTGAGTATAGCCAATCAATCTATTAATGAGTTTTTTAAAGAGGATGAGTTAAGGAAGCTGGTAGATACTGCTTTAATTAGAAATTACGATTTACAGATTGCGATGAAGAACATCGAGTCTGCGGAACAATTATTTAAGCAATCAAAGCTAGGTAACTTGCCTCAGATAAATTTACAGGTAGCAGGGAGTTCTAATAGACCTTCAGATAACAGCTTGAATGGATTAAGTACCAGCCAGTTTTTAAATACGAATCATATCGAAGATTTCAATGCCAATTTGGGGTTAAGCTGGGAGGCGGACATATGGGGTAAAATAAAAAATCAGAAACAGGCAGCATTATCTGCTTATCTACAAACTACTGAAGTTAAAAAAGCTGTTCAAACCAGATTAGTTGCCAATATAGCACAAGGCTATTATAGGTTATTAATGATGGATGCGCAAATAGATATCGCTAAAAGGAATCTGGCTTTAAATGACAGTACTTTACAGATTATAAAGATGCAGTTTGACGCCGGCCAGGTAACTTCATTAGCTATTCAACAGGCAAAGGCACAGCAATTGGTTGCTGCTCAACTTATCCCTAAACTGCAGCAGGATATGACCATACAGGAAAACGCACTGGGCATTTTAACCGGTAGGGTACCAGGAAGTATAGATCGATTAGCCAGTCTGGAAAACGCCAGGGTGCCGGATATGATTTCTGCGGGATATCCTTCGACCATGGTTAGCAGACGACCTGATGTTAAAAGTGCGGAAATTTCTTTGGCAATTGCAAATGCTAGAGTTGGTATAGCGAAAGCCAATATGTATCCTTCATTGACTATTTCTGCAAGCGCTGGACTAAATTCATTTAAAGCCAGCAATTGGTTTAATGTCCCAGCTTCTTTGTTTGGTGTAGTTTCAGGGGGGATAACACAGCCTATATTTCATAGAAGGGAATTAAAAACACAATATGAGCTGGCAAAAATAGAAAGAGAAAAAACTGTCATTCATTTTCGCCAGTCTGTATTGAATGCAGTTGGGGAGGTATCTGATGAACTGATTAAAATAGAAAAACTAAAACAGCAATATGATATTTCAAAAGACAGGGTAAGCACTTTGCAACAATCTGTAAAAAATGCCGGGTTATTATTTAAAAGTGGAATGGCCAATTACCTGGAAGTAATTACTGCACAAGGTAATTTTTTACAGAGTGAGCTTGAACTTACTGCTATAAAAACAGCTCAACTTAATGCTACTGTAGAACTTTACAGGGCGTTAGGAGGGGGATTGTAGTATCTATTTTGCATATCACATAATTGTTACCTCTAGAATTACGTAACAATTCTACTATAAAGCCGGGCGTCATCACCAACAATTATCAGTCAAACAAACGTTTAAGCGATAATTCTGGTAATTACCCCGGCCTTTTACGATAGCAATATTTCCTTTACGGACGGCATCAGATATGGCCAGAATTTAAATTTCTTGAAAAAATGATAAGTTTGCAATGGGTCACTAACCAGACTAATAGAAAAAAAATGAAAGAGTTAATAAACTCAGTAACAACAATGTAGTCTTTTCGTCAAATTGACATGATAAGATATAATACACTTTCTGTTTACTATGACCGTTGATATGCAGAACATTTTTTAATCTCTGGGATTTGATCTTGATTAAACTTAATGATCAAAACTGAGTCGAAGCTGTATAAATGGATGTAATATTTATGATGTATTTTTTCTTTTACAATTTCAAATGACGTCAATATTACCGGAAATACATAAGTTTGCTAACACATAAAAAAACAATAAAAAAAATGAAAAACCTAATCTTGTTAACCGTTGGAATACTATTTAGCCTATCTGCAAGTAGTCAAATTTTAAAACCCGTAAAATGGAGTTATGCTTTTAAGAAAACTTCAAAAACTGAAGCTACTTTATACCTTAAAGCTACTATTGATGAGGGATGGCACCTTTATTCACAAAACATGGCTGACGGTGGACCTGTGAAAACAAGCTTTACTTTTGCACCATCTAAAGCTTACAAGCCAGTTGGTAAAACTATTGAGCCTAAAGCAATTACTAAATTCGAAAAATCTTTCGATATGAATGTAAGCTACTTTGAGAAATCAGTAATGTTCCAACAAAAAGTAAAACTTACCGGTGCAAATGCAATCGTAAAAGGTACACTTGAGTACATGGTATGTGATGATTCTCAGTGTCTTCCTCCTGAAACAGTTGACTTTTCAATCTCTGTAAAATAATAAATAATGATCTTAAACAACTATTTGACAAGCATGAAAATGCTTGTCATTGGGCTTTTTATTTTCTTTAGTTCCGTAACTGCAGCATTAGCCCAGGAAGCTGATACATCAACGGCTGATCTCGATTTTACCGAAATAACTGCTGAGCCAGCTATAGATACAGCAACAGAGACTAAAATCGACACTGCAACAGCAGAAGTTAAAGCGGTATCTGATTCTGCTGCAGTAACAGCGGTAACAGCTGGTACAGATAAGCCTGCAGATCAAAAAGAAGACAACTCATTGATTGGTATCTTTATCACCGGTTTTATTGGTGGTCTTGCAGCCCTTCTAATGCCTTGTATCTTCCCGATGCTGCCACTTACAGTGAGCTTTTTCACCAAAGGTGGAAAAAAAGGCAAAGCAGTAAGCCGGGCCTTATTTTATGGCCTGTCGATCATTGTAATCTATGTAGTTTTAGGACTATTGGTTACGGTGATCTTTGGTGCTGATGCACTAAACAGCCTTTCTACCAATGGGGTATTCAACTTCCTTTTCTTTGTGTTGTTGATGATCTTTGCCATTTCCTTTTTGGGTGCATTCGAAATCACCTTACCTTCATCATGGGTAAATAAAATGGATGCCAACTCTGATAAAGGTGGTTTAGCCGGATTATTCTTTATGGCTGGAACACTTGCTTTAGTCTCTTTCTCCTGCACCGGACCTATCATTGGTACTTTGCTGGTACAAGCG
>NZ_FWYB01000020.1 GCF_900176505.1 Pedobacter nyackensis
GGTGGTTCAGTAATATTAACATCAGATGCTCCGGCAGGTAACCAGTGGTACCTGAACGGAAATGCTATAGCAGGTGCAATAGCCCCAACATATATGGCAATTGCAAGCGGTAAATATACAGTGGTGGTAACCAATTCAGAGGGTTGTTTTAGCTCTGTATCCAACGAAATAGTAGTAATAGTAAACCCGCTACCTCCGGTTCCAACAATCATCGTTGATGCAGATAAACTGATTTTCTGCGAAGGCGGCTCAGTAATATTAACCTCATCATCAGCTACGGGTAACCAATGGTACAAAAACGGTCAGATCATTCCAGGTGAAACCAATAAAACCTATACAACAAACAAAGCTGGTACCTATACGGTTAAAGTCACCAATGCTAGCGGTTGTTTCCTTGAATCTGCGAGCAAAGAAGTTGTAGTGCACGCATTACCTGTTGTTCCAACTATCATCGTTGATGCAGATCAGTTGATCTTCTGTAAAGGTGGCTCAGTAGTGTTGACTTCATCATCTGAAACAGGCAACCAATGGTACAAAAACGGTCTGATCATTCCAGGAGAAACAAACAAAATCTATACAACAAATGAAGCCGGAACCTATACTATTAGAGTAACCAATGAGAACGGTTGTTATGTAGTATCTGCAAGTGTACAAGTGATTGTTCATAGTTTACCACCTACACCAACAGTAGTGGTAGATGCCGATAAACTTAATTTCTGCGTAGGTAGTTCAGTAATCTTAACTTCATCAGCTGCAAGCGGTAACCAATGGTATAAAGATGGTCAGATCATTCCTGGGGCTATCAATAAAACCTACACAGCTACAATGAGCGGTCAGTATATGGTTATTGTAACCAATACAAATGGTTGCAGTAGTTCGCCGTCTCAGTCTGTTCAGGTGACCGCAGTTCCTTACCCTGAAGTGCCAGAAATTACACCTGGTGGTAGGACAACTTTCTGTGAAGGAGGTTATGTAATGCTTACCTCATCATCACCATCAGGTAACCAATGGTACAAAAATGGAGTGCTGATACCTGGTGCTACCAACCAAACATTTAACGTAAACCAAATAGGAGATTATACAGTTAAAGTAACCAACACTACAGGTTGTGCAAGTGGCATTTCTGCTTTAACTAATGTGACGGTAAATAGAGTACCTAAAGGTTATAATGATGCGATTAATTCACTTAGCTGCATACAATCTTCATTCAGTTATAACTTGCAAAGCAATGTTGATAATACTGGAAAAGGAGGTAACGCTGTCCCTGCATACTTTACCTGGACAGTAAACAAAACAGCGATAACAGGCGCAAGCAGCGGATCAGGGAAAATCATCAATGGTACGTTAATCAATACCTCTACAACGGCGCAAAATGTTGTCTACACAGTAACACCAAGAGCCGAAACGGGTGGTTGTGCCGGGCAGCCATTTACGATTACTGTAAGTGTACCGGTTTGTTTGGATATTGCGATCAGCAAAATAGCAGACAAGAGTTCTATCTCAGCCGTAGGTGATAAAATAAAATACACCATTACCGTATATAATAACGGAAATGCCCACCACAATCAGATTAAGTTAAATGATCCACTTCTGGGCGGAATACTTAATCAGCCAAAAGGAGATAACGGTAACGGAATCCTGGAGAAAGATGAGTCCTGGGTATATGAAGGTGTATATACCATTAGTCAGAACGACCTTGATAAGAATGGAATTCCAACAAGCAATTCAGGTAAAGTTGTAAATACTGCTACGGTAAGTTCTGTAGAATATCCAATGACTAAATCTGCCACTGCGGAAGTATTAGTACAGACCAATCCTGCAATAGTATTGGTTAAATCAGGTGTGCTGAACCGTGGGTTTAAAACAGTTACCTATACCTTCAAAATTACCAATAAAGGAAATGTTACACTTCAAGACCTTGTGTTGTCAGATCCGAAATTCCAGGGACCAATTACGCTTAAGCAAACTACTCTTGCTCCCGGAGCAACTACTATTGTTACTGTAGAATATACTCCTACACAGGCTGAGAAGGTAGCAGGATCGATCACAAATATTGCAAAGGTGGACGGTTTTACAATGCAAGGAGTAAAGGTTACAGATATCTCAGGAACGGCTGAAAATAATGATGATCCAACGATAACTGATATCACCAGATATCCAATAGCAATTGATGATTTTGCTTCAACTAAAGCAGAGGAAGAGGTCGAAGTACCGATTGTAAATAACGATCGTCCGGCATTATTCCCATTAAATGTAGCTACAATAGACGTGAAGATGCAGCCTGCTAACGGAAAGCTATTAGTCGCAAAAGATGGAAAGGTTAGCTACAGACCGAATAAAGGGTTTTACGGGACAGAAAGGTTTACTTATAAAATTGATGACTCAAATGGTCTGCCTTCAAATATTGCTGAGGTAAGAATCGATGTCGCACCACCACCTCTGGATATTCCAAATACGTTTACTCCTAACGGAGATGGTAAGAACGATACATTCCTGATTACTGGAATGGAAAACTATGAGGCTGTAGGTATTTTTATTTATAACCGCTGGGGTGATGAGGTATATAGAAACAGTAATTATAGAAATGAGTGGGATGGTAAGGGCTTAAACGATGGGACTTATTTCTACGTGTTGAAATTGAAAAAAGGAAAAACAGAAGAGACTCGTCGAAGCTGGGTACTTTTAAAAAGATAATATTTAATGATGAAACCTGTAAAATATTTGTTCGTTCTCCTTGTTCTTCTCTGCTTATTTGCGGGGCGGTCTGGCGCGCAGCAGAATATTCAGTTTTCTCAATATGTATTTAACAGCTTAAGCGTAAATCCTGCCTATGCGGGATACAAGGAAGAATGGTTTGCACAACTGGCTTTACGTTCGCAATGGATGGGGGTAGAAGGAGCGCCCAAAACAGGGGCTATCTCTATCGATGGAATAGTGGACCCGAGAGATAGGAAAATGGGCCTTGGCTTTCAGGTCGTGTCGGATAAAATAGGCCCCCAATTTACCACGTCTGTAACCGCAAACTATGCTTACCGTTTGCAACTGAATGCTGATGATACTCAAAGGTTAAGTTTTGGAATAGGAGTGGGCGTAGTGCAATATAACTTAAGCGGAGATATGATACATACTTCGGAAGGGGGCGACCAGGCTGTAGCGTTAGGTGATGAAAATAGACTAAAGCCCGACTTGCGTCTTGGTGTTTATTACAATTCTGATTTTTGGTATATGGGGCTTTCAGTGCTGGATGCGTTTTCCGGTTCAGAAGTTAGCATTTCAAGATCGCAGTCTTTTAATATCGCTCGAAGCAGACATGCTTACTTTATTGCAGGTAGTCTGGTTAATATTTCTCCGGATCTTAGAGTTAGGCCTAGTCTGATGGTTAAGGAAGACTTTAGAGGGCCAACAAGTGTAGACTTGAATGTGATGACTATATTCAATGATAAACTCTGGCTTGGGGCCTCCTATAGAACTGGCCTGGGTTTGTGGAAAAAGAATATTACTGAGCTTGATTTAGGTAAACAAAATTCTATATCTGCTATTGTACAGGTGTTTGTGAGCGAAAGATTCCGGATTGGATATTCCTACGATCATGTGACCAGTAAACTTGGAAGCAATAAAAATGGTTCTCATGAATTGACAATGGGCCTGACTTTTGGCCGAGTACCAAGATCCTTTATTTGTCCAAGGGTTTTTTAATTTAAATATTTCTTTATCCGGCTTATGGAAAGCCGAAGGAGTTCGCATCAATATTATAAATAAAGCATCAAGCCTTGTACAGAGAGGTCAATGAAGCTGAAACAATTGTATAATGTTAACTCTAAAATTTAAAGCAATGTTGGGTTCGAAAATCGATTTATTTGGCAATGAATGGCTTGATGTAGTATTTGATCAGAAAAACAAAAGTTATGGCGCTTACGCGCTTCGAAGGGACAGCTCATCGGATACGAGCAAAGCATTACTTATCGCGGGAAGTCTGTTTGTTCTTTTGTTCTTGTCTCCAAAAATCGCCAGCCTGATTAAAGGGAATGAAAACATTGAGACAGTGACCGAAAAGGTAACAACGATAACTGTACAGTCGCCACCACCTGTAAATCCGGAGACGCCACCACCGGCAGCAGTTGAACCACCACCAGCAAAACAGGCTCAGATCAAATTCCCACCGCCAATAGTGGTGGAGGACAGTAGGGTGATTGATACTGATCCTGTGCAAATAAAAGATCTGGCTACAAAAGATCCTGGGCAGAAGACAATTGAAGGCGATCCTGACGGTGTAGATGTGGTAATCAGTACTCCTGGAAAAGGGCCAGTCGGTGCGGTTGCCGTAGGTGATAACACAGTATATGATACCTTTGTAGGACTGGAGGTGCAACCCGATTTTCCCGGTGGAATGGATAAGTTTTATAAATACCTTTCGAAAGCGATAAGATATCCTGCAATGGCTCAGGAGAACAATATACAAGGTAAGGTTTACCTGTCATTCATTATCGAAAAAAACGGCTCCCTTACTGATATTAAAGTAGAAAGAAAACTTGGTTTTGGAACTGATGAGGAAGCTGTTAGGGTGTTGAATGCTAGTCCGAAGTGGATGCCTGGTATTCAGAATGGCACAGCAGTTCGTGTAAAGTATAACATACCAATTAATTTTTCATTGGGGCAGTAAGAGCTACCAACAATAAAAGTAAAATAGAATTGTTCGATTAAAAAAAATGCCCACTTAAAGCGGGCATTTTTTATGCTGATAATTCCATTTTATAATCTTCAATGAAGATTTTGTTTAAATGCTCTTCATAACGTTTAAGGTCTTTTATCACATCTGCATTTTTCTCTACATCATGGAAATGTATGCCTTCTAAGGGCTCCAGACCTGTAAAAGCGTTCATCCGGTGAAAGCCAAACATTGGTCCTTCATCTACACTTTTCTCGTTGAAAAACTCGCCCGGTAAAGTGAAAGCTTCTTTAGGTGCATTCCAGGAAGTGGTTAACATATACTTTTTACCATGCATCAAACCACCTGTCCCGTAATTGATGGTTGGATTGGCCGATGACCTGCCATCGCTATGGTAAATGCCGTTATTATGTCCTGCTGTGAAAACCAGATCTATATATTTTTTAAACTCATTAGGCAATTGAAACCACCATACCGGAGTGTGGTAAATAATCACATCAGCCCATTTATAGTTCTCTACTTCTTGTTTAATATCATATGGTGTGTTGATGTCGGTAGCGCGTACTTCAAATCCTTCATTATTATTGAAAAAGCTGATCGTTTTATCAGCTATGGTTTTGTTGAATTTACCGCCAGAATGGCCAAAAACCTGTCCTCCGTTTATTACAAATATTCTCTTCATCGTTTTATCTTATTAATAACAATACAAAGTTACTTTCATACTATGTATAATTATAATAGTTTAATTTATACTTTTGTATCATAATTATAATAGCTATGGTGAATCTAGAATGGTTCAGAACGTTTAAAGCGATTTATGAAACGGGCACGCTAACAGGTGCTGCCGACGCTTTATACATCTCTCAACCGGGGGTAAGTTTGCATTTAAGCTCATTGGAGGCTTATGTTGGTCATAAACTTTTCGATAGAACCTCGAGAAAGATGATCTCAACGGAAAGAGGGAAGATACTGTACAACTATATACTTGAAGCGTTAACCAAACTGGAAGAAGCGGAAAGGCATTTTCATAAAAGTGTAGAGAAGGATATTCCTACCATCAGCATAGGTATGTGTTTTGAGACGTTTCAATTTACACTGGAATCTTATTTACCCACTTTACCTTTTAATGTGATCATTAAGTTTGGAGAGTATCCACAAATGTTGAGTGATTTGAATAGTGGTATTCTCGACCTGATCATCACTCCTCAGAAAGGTGATTATAAGGGCTTATTCTACGAACCCTTCTTTAAAGAAAAGATTGTGTTGGTTTGTGGGAAAAACACGGAGACAGCAGGATTTGAAAAGCTCCTAAAGGAGGGGGATAGGGATGAGCAACTGGGCTGGTTAAAGCAGCAAACCTGGTATGGTACTACCGGAGATATGGAACATCAACGCAGGTTTTGGCATAATAACTTTGGCAAGCGTCCGGATTTTAAACCAAACTATATTGTACCCAATTTATGCTCGATCATCAGGTGTTTAAGTGCCGGTGACGGGATAGCAGTTATGCCTGATTTTTTATCAAAACGTGAATTGGATGCAGGCAACATTAAAGTCCTGTGGGAAGGAGATGTGCCCATTGAAAATACCCTATACTTTGGAACACGTAGAAAAACAATTTACGAAGAGCAGATAAAAACGGTTAAGGATATATTTTTGAAAGAAATGGTATGAGTTAATTAATAGGAGGAACAAAAAATGCCTCGTATTGATTGTGTCTTTTTAACTAGCCGAAGAACATATAACAAAGTGTGATTGCCGTGCAAACACCTACTAAATCTGCAAGTAACATCGCGCCAATTGCGTAACGCGTATTTTTAATATTTACAGATCCAAAATAAACTGCTATTACGTAAAAAGTAGTATCAGATGATCCCTGCAAAATACTGGATAACCTACCGGCAAAGGAATCGGCTCCATGCGTAGTAATGGTATCAACCATCATTCCTCTGGCACCACCACCACTTAATGGCCTGATCAAGGCTGTCGGAATACCATCAATAAATCGTGAGTCGACACCTAATGAGGTACAAATATGTTTCATGGCATTGATGATAATGTCAAATGTTCCGCTGGTACGCAATAAGCTGATAGCAATCAGCATCCCTACCAGATAGGGGATAATTCTTACCGCGGTTTCAAAACCACCTTTGGCTCCATCAATAAAGGCGTCAAATACATCAATGTTTTTGTATACGCCCCCCAATACAATCAGGAAAAATATGAGTAATAATAAACCATTACTCAAGATGCCTGAAAATGATTGCAGTTCGGCAGTGTTTAAAGTAACGAGGTATAATACCAATGTAGCAATTACAGCAGAAATGCCGAGCACCCAAGCCAAAATAGCCGGCTGAAATACATTGATTTTTTGTTTAAATGAAACGATTAACATGGCTGCTATGGTAGCAACAAATGTAGCGATCATGCAGGGAATAAAGATTTCGGTAGGATTGGCCGAATTTAAAGAAGCCCTGATGGCTATAATACTTACAGGAATTAAGGTAAGCCCTGATGCATGTAGACACAAAAACATGATTTGTGCGTTGGAAGCTACATCTTTACTTGGGTTAAGTTCCTGCAGACTCTCCATTGCTTTTAAACCAAATGGAGTGGCTGCATTATCGAGGCCTAAGAGATTGGCTGAAAAGTTCATCACCATATGCCCTGTAGCGGGGTGACCTTTCGGCACATCAGGGAATAATTTAGAGAAGAAAGGGCTGATGATTCTAGATAATAATCTGATACCACCAGCTCTTTCAGCTATGCTCATAAAACCCATAAACAGGGCCATAATTCCAATCAGTTTCAAGCATATATTTACGGCAGTCCAGCAGGTTTCAATAACCCCATCAACTTTTAAAGGATTGGCGGCATCATCTGCCTTACCAATGATCATCCAGTTAAAAATTTCACTTTGTCCAAAAAAGAAACATTTTATACTCGCTACCACAATTGCAATGAGTATAAAAGCAGACCAGATTCTACTTAATGCCATTAAAGATGATTTAGTTTAGGCCCTAAATTTAGAGTTTTGATTCTAATATCTCTATTTTAAATTTAAGGTTTTTCACCTGACAGGTCAAAACCCCAGGTTTTGCCTTTCTCAGTAGCAGGGATACCCTCAACCATCCATACCGGAGCTTTTGTATCCTTTAGGTAATAATCAAAAAACTGTTGCTCTCTGATCTGTATGTCTTTTCTGTTTTGACGCTGCATTAAATTATGTCCGTCGTTGTTGTAGTTTAACAACCATACTGGTTTACCTAATCTTCTTAAACCGGTAAACATTTCAATTCCCTGATACCATGGTACGGCTCCATCGGCATCATTAGCCATAACAACAACCGGAGTGTTTACCTTAGGGAAATGGAACAATGGTGAATTTTCTATATAAAGCTCCGGTTTTTCCCATAGGGTTGCACCAATACGACTCTGCGTTTTTTCGTACTGAAATTGTCTGTTCATTCCGCTTTCCCAACGCATACCACCATAAGCTGAGGTCATGTTTACTACTGGGGCACCTGCCCATGCAGCTGCATACATATTGGTTCTGGTAATTAAGTGGGCCACCTGATAACCGCCCCAACTTTGTCCCTGTATACCGATTTTAGCACCATTTACCCATGAGTTTCTCTTTAAATTTTCAACGCCTGAGTTGATGTATTCTTCCGCAGACTTGCCCGGATAGCCTGTCTCGTAGCTGATGTCTGGTGCAAATACCAGGTATTCGTTACTTACAAAAAACGGGATGTTTAATCTTGATGGAGTAGGTGCAGGGGCCTGGTAGCCGTAAAGTCCTTCTGATAGTTTCTCATAGAAATACACAATCATTGGGTATTTTTTTGCAGGATCGAAGTTTTCTGGCTTGTATAAGATGCCTTCAGCATTAAAGCCTTTAGGTGTTGTCCATTTTACCAGCTCAGCAGTCCCCCAATTGTAATTCTGTTGTTGAGGGTTAGTATTGCTGAGTTTTACCTGCGTTTTCATATCCGTTGATACATAAACATTAGGAGAGTTTACATAATTTCCCTTGTCAAAAATGAAACGCTCTGCGTCTTTAGCTTTAACAAGATCCGTGTAAGTCATCTTTTCCATGACTACAAGCTCTGGATTTTTACGGTCGCCAATGTTTTTTTTATACCAACCATGCTCTTTAGTGGCATTGTTAAAGGTATTTAACCAGATGGTTTCCTTCTTGCCTAAAAATTTGCTTTCAGGATCTAATTTTTCATAACGGAAAGTAAGCTTGTTTTGTCGGCCAAATCCATTAGTTATATTTTGAGCTGCAGTTTTGCCATCCGGAGAAAATTCCCAGATGTCGTAACGATCGTAAATCAATACCGCTTTATCATCTTCTACCCATGTTGCTAGTCCGTATGCTCCCGGATCATCAGGTACGTCATTTTCTTCATCAACAAACTTAACACTCATACCATTGTTCAAATGGGTAGTTTTTGCGGTAAGCACATTGAAAGTATACCAGTTCGAAGTTCTCTTGTCGAAATAAAGGATGTACTTTCCGGCAGGAGAGGTCATTACTGATCCGCTTAAGCGTTCAATAATCTTCTTTCTTGATCCTGTTTTTGTATCAACCAGGTAATAGTCTCTTAATGAACCACCAGCCCATTGCGACTGTAATCTGTTGCCATAATCAGTTGAGGCCAGTACGAAATTGGCATTTCCTTCATTTACGGGCATAGCATCCGGTAGTTTTACATCAGTTAAAGGGATGATTTTTGGATCGCTGCTAAATATTTCAATTGCAGATAGATATGATTTTTTAAGGTCTTTTTCCAGATTTTTTAATTGCATTGGCTGCAAGTAATCGTCTTTATAACTCCAGATATCAAGTTTGGCATTTTCAAAATCAACTAAAGTAGTGTCTTTAGGTGTTTTTACCGGAGCAATACCGAAGAACAGCTTGTTGCCATCTTTACTGAAAATTAGTTTGGCATCGCCATTAACAACCCATTTGGCGGGCATTCCAGTAATCCCATTGTCGACTAAAATCTGTGCGGTATCAAGGGTAGGAGAATTGTAATAAATGTTAAAATCTTTGATTTCCTGTTTCTCAGGGCTTTTTTCTCCTAAGAACACAAGGTATTCACCTTCCTCATTAAAAATGAAGTTTTTGAAGTTACCTTTTCCGTTAACCAATGTTTTTAGCGTTCCTTTTTCAGTATTGAAAAGAAACACGCCCATAGGGGCAGATTTTTCTTTCTTTGAACCAGAGCTTGCAAAAACCAGTTGTTTACCGTTTTTATTGAAGCTGTAGTCTGTTACAAATTTGAAAGTGCGTTCAGCTCCGGTAATTAAGTTCTTAAAAATCAGGTCTGTCCCTTCTGTTTTGCTTTTAGTGTCAAGCTCCTGAGCAAAAGTAATGGCACTATCTTCTTTTTTTTCTGGTGTTGGAGTTGTACCTGCAGATTTTGCTTTTTTAGCTGTATCTAATGGTTTGTCCAATAGATAAGCCATTACTGAAGCTCCATCTTCGGGCATTTTGTAAGATTTAACTCTAGCTACTTTAACAATGGCTGAATTGCCAAGGTTAGCAATACCTAATGAATCTTTTGTCATTTCCTCAGGCTTCTTCTTTTTAATCCTTGCCTCGCGAATATCCTTGTATAAGGGTTTAATGACAAAGGCAGCGTATTTTGAATCTTTACTGAACTGTAAATTTGTTCCTCTGGCCACATTTAGCTTCGTATTGGCCATCAGGTTGTTCAGGTATAACATTGCATCACCTTCCTGTTTATTTATGCTGTAAGCAACCCATAATCCATTATTGGATAGTTGCTTTGCACCAACAGCCTCCCAATTGTTGTAAACGCTATGGTCTAAAGGCTTTTTTTGTGCAAAACTTACGCTTGCAGGGAATAAAAGTAAAAGTGGAATCAGTTTTTTTAACATGTTTAATGATTGTGGTTTATGACCTTTTGAGTTCAATCTATAAAAATTGGAATTTTTATACAGATATCCTTATTTGTACGTCAAATTTTACAATGAATAGGTTATTTATGGATATAAAAAAGGGGCTGTATCAAGTTCATGATACAGCCCCTTTTAGTAAAATAGCTATTATGATTATTTATTCTTTTTTTGCTGTGCAGCAGTTTGTTGCTGTTGACGCATATAGTCTTCTAATTTGGCACTGAATCTTGATTTCTTTTTCTCTTCTGCAGGTTTAGTTTTGTTTTCCTGCAATGTTCTGTGAATCTTTTCATCATCAACCATTGTTTTGATCAGGAACTGTTGAGCAAATGTTAACATGTTCGCCAGGAAATAATAGTAGTTTAATCCTGATGGATAGCTGTTCAGTACACCTAAGAAAATGATTGGCATGATATAACCAATATATTTCATTTGTCCTGTTGCACCAGAGATCTGGTTGTTGAAATAAGTATAGATCAGTGTAGATATGGTCATCAACACACACATCAAACTCAAGTGATCACCAATAAGTGGAATGTTAAAGCCAAACTTGATGAAATCATCATAAGTAGAAAGATCTTTCATCCATAAGAATGATTCGCCTCTTAATTCAAATAAGTTAGGGAAGAAGAAGAAGAAAGCCATTACAAAAGGCAATTGCAGCAACATTGGCAAACAACCTCCTAATGGATTTACACCTACTTGTTTATAAAGTTTTAAGTACTCTTGTTGTAATAGTGTAGGATTATCTTCGCCAACTTTAGCTTTTATCTCATCCATTTCAGGCTTCAAAATTCTCATTTTGGCCATTGAAAGGTATGACTTGTAAGTTAAAGGCGACATAGCCACTTTTAGCATGATGGTTAAAAGCAGAATGATTAATCCGTAGTTCCAGCCAAAGCTTTCCAGGAACTTAAATACAGGCAAAACAATAAATCTGTTGATGTATTTAAGTGGCCAGTAGCCCATGTCTACTTGTTTTTCCAGTTCGAAGCCTTGTTCTTTTAAGGTGTCGAATTTATTGGTACCGAAATAGAAAGTCATGCCATAGCTTTGTGAAGCTAGTTGGTTAAAAGGCATGCTCATGTTAGCACCGTACCATTTAATTTTACCTGGTTCTGTAAGTACTTTAACTTCAAGATCACCTTTTTCAAACGCATCTTTAGGGATTAACGCTGCACTGAAAAATTGTTGTTTAAAGGAGAACCATTGGATTTTGCCTTCCTTAAGGTCTTCTTTAACATCTTTAGCAACACCTAAGTGATCAGGGTTTTTATCTACATATTTATAATATGGTGCAGCGTGTTCCTGTTCTTTTTTACTTGATTTTTCTTGTTCAAGTAAAGTTGCTTCCCAATTTAAAGTGATGGTATTGTTTTGAATAATCTGATTTAAACCATTAAGGTTCATGTTTAAACCTACCTGACTGCTATTTGGCTTCAGATCATATACATATTCAATGTATTTGTCTGCTGCATAATTAGCACGCATGCTGATGCTTCCTGCATTTTGTGTAGCTGTAAAATACAAATCATTTGTATTTACCATCTTACCACCAATGTTCAGGTTTAAACCAAATTTATTCTGATCGCCATCGAATAGAATAACCGGTTTTCCATTATAAGTGTTGTGCCCTTTAACTTGTACTGATAAAATTTTACCGCCTTTATTGCTGAAAGTCAGTTTTAATTTTTCATTTTCAAGCAGACTCGTTTGTACTGTTCCGCTAATGTTGCCACCAAAAGGTCCTTTTAATGCTGCTGAATCTACTACGGGTATTGGTGCAATGGTAGCTGCAGGGGTAGGAGCAACAACTCCGGTTTTTTCAAGTGAATCAGTTCTATGTTTTTCCTGAATTGATTTCATTTCAGCCTCGCTCGGCTTGAAAAAATAAAAAGAACCGGCTAAAACGATCATGATCAGGAATAATCCTGTAAACGTATTTCTATCCATTATTGTTAATTAAACGCTTATTATTTTGTTTTTTTCTTCGCAAACTCCATCGCAGCGGCGACAAATTTAACAAAAAGTGGGTGAGGATTAGCAACAGTTGATTTTAATTCAGGGTGAAATTGTCCACCAACAAAGAAAGGATGGTTTTTAAGTTCAACAATTTCAACAAGATTGCTTTCTGGATTAACACCTGAAGCGATCATTCCAGCTTCTTCGTACTGATTCAGGTAAGCACTGTTAAATTCATAGCGATGTCTGTGACGCTCAGTAATGTGCGCTTTTCCATAAGCAGTAAAGGCTTTAGTACCTTTTTTCAAATCACATGGGTAAGAGCCTAAACGCATAGTACCCCCTTTAGCGGTAACGTTTTTCTGATCTTCCATCATGTTGATCACAGGATGTACACTGTTTTCATCAATTTCAGTAGTATTAGCACCTTCCAGCCCTAATACATTACGGCCGAATTCGATTACCGCACATTGCATACCTAAACAAATACCGAAGAATGGTACGTTGTTTTCTCTCACATATTTAATGGTATCGATTTTTCCTTCAATACCGCGACTTCCAAAGCCCGGAGCAACCAATACACCATCTAAATGGGCAAGTTTTTCTTTTGCATTGTCAGGATAGATACCTTCTGAGTGGATATACTCAACTTTTACCTTGCATTCATTTCTTGAACCGGCATGAACGAAGGATTCGATGATTGATTTATAAGCATCAGGTAGTTCTACGTATTTACCAACTAAACCAATTTTCACTTCGGATGTTGGGTTTTTTAAACGGCCAAGGAAATCTTTCCATTTCTCCATGTCCGGCTCGTTTTTCTGTGCAAGTTTAAGCTTGCTCAACACGGTTTTATCCAATTGCTCCTTCATCATTAACAAAGGAACATCGTAAATCGTAGAGGCATCAATAGACTCGATTACCGCATTAACATTTACATTACAGAATAATGCAATTTTTTTACGGATATCAAGTGAAATAGGACGTTCTGAACGGCAAACCAAAATATCAGGTTGGATACCATATTCCAGCAATGCTTTTACAGAGTGTTGTGTTGGCTTGGTTTTTAACTCACCTGCAGCAGCAAGGTAAGGGATTAAGGTCAGGTGGATAACAATAGCGTTATGTGCACCTTCTTCCCACTTAAACTGGCGTACAGCCTCTATAAATGGTAAAGATTCGATATCTCCCACGGTTCCGCCCAGCTCAGTGATTACGATATCATATTTACCGGTTTCACCTAACAAACGCATGTTTCTTTTGATCTCATCAGTAATGTGAGGAACAACCTGAACAGTTTTTCCAAGGTATTCACCTTGTCTTTCTTTGTTGATTACATTCTGATAAATACGACCTGTGGTAACATTATTCGCTTGAGAAGTAGGGACGTTTAAGAAACGCTCATAGTGACCAAGATCAAGATCTGTTTCGGCACCATCTTCGGTAACGTAGCACTCCCCATGTTCATAAGGGTTTAATGTTCCCGGATCAATATTGATATACGGGTCGAACTTTTGGATGGTAACACTATAGCCTCGTGCTTGTAATAATTTGGCTAAAGAAGCGGAGATGATGCCCTTACCTAATGAGGAAGTAACACCGCCCGTAACAAAAATATACTTAGTCATGTTTGTGATTTTCTGAAATAAAGCAGCAATTGTATCGATACTTTATTGTTTTTGTACGGGATACAAAGTTAGCAAATAAAACCAAAGGCATTGGCTCTTTTTGTAAAAAATCAATAAATTAAGAAAGATATGGTAAAATCTTAGCGCATAAAAAGTTACAGTGTATAACCGTATAGCCTTTTCTTTGCTTCTTCAGATTTTTCTTTTTTATTGTGATTGTAACGGGTAAATAATTCGAGGAGTTTGTTTAAATCCTTCTCAGTTTCTATTTTTTTTCCTTTTGTTGCGGGTGTAATTTCAGCCTGGTGATTGGCGAAGCCTTCCACCTTTGTGGCAAACCAGGTAGTGTTGTAGCGTGGGATAGCTAAACCTAATATCGTACCGGGTAATCCGCTAAAACCTTCGGGACCTCCCCGCAGTAAAATCTCATCTGTATAAAAAGCTACCACATATATAGTGTCGTGAATTACACCTATGGCCTTGCGGCATTCATAACCTACAATAGTTCTTACGTCATGCATAATTTTCCATTTAACACCTGGAATGGTGTCTGTAAGGAGGTAATCATCTTCCATGATACTACGCCTTAATATTCTGTTTTTTTTGCTATAGTCGGTATAGATTTCATTTGTTTGACTTCCGAAAGAAAAGGAGAATGGGCCGAAGTTCTTGTTTTCTTCTTCTTTCTTTACCTGTTTGTACAACGATTTTTCCTGATCAAAAAGGAGCTCCCAATTGCTGAGTGCATATTTTTTCATTTTCTCTTTAGCCTCTTCCGGAATCGGGCTGTTTTCGAACGCCCGGATCAGATTTACCTTCTTCTCGAAAGTGATTTTTCCATAGGGAATAAAGGTCTGCTGTGCTTTTAACACAAGGAAGCAATTGCATAAAAGAAATAAAACTATAGCCCTTTGTCTCATTTAATCAATTATTTTTGCAACTGCTTTTTTTATAAAATTACCACTTAAATTCCAGTTTATCCCAATTAACACGTAACGGGGAATATAACTATAGGTATTTTCACTTTTAACGTTACCTCCTACAAATCTATTGTATCCTATTTTCTGGTTTAGGATATCGGTAACTGATATTTTAAACTCCAGGGTTTCATTTTTGAGTACTTTGGTAGATAAATGGCTGTTCCAAATGGCTGTGTTAAGATCTTGCCCAAATGTGGAAGTCGCTGGGCGGAAGGAAAGGGAAAAGGATGTATTAAACTCAAGTTTAAAAGGCAATTGTACTGTGCCCGAAATTTCATGATCATGGGTAATACTTTTTCCGTCATTGATTTCCCCAATAGATGATTTACCGGTCATAAGCGCAAGGGTAGGAGTGTAACTGAACTCAACCTTAGGAGCATAATAATTAAAGGAACCTCTTAAATCATATTGCATGTTTGATGCTTTATTCTCTGTTGCATTTATTAAGGCTATAGTATTTGAACTGCTGAAACCTAAGTCTGCACCTAAGCGTATATGGGCTTTAGAAAAGCCTTTTGAATAGCTCAGGTTACCGTTTATTGAATTGTTACCATTGGCATTGATAAAGCTGGATATACGTTTATTAAAATCGTCGACCAGCTCTGTATTTACGATGGCATTGTTGGTAAAGCTATAATTGAAATTAATGGAAATATATTGATCCGATTTGAATTGAAAGCTATTGTAGTTTAATCCAAAACTGTTAGTGAAAGAGGGTCTTAAACCTGAATTCCCAATTACCTGATATAGAGGAGTGTTGATCTGTCTTACCGGTTGTAATTGGTCTATACTTGGCTGTTGCATGAAACCGTTGTAATTAACAATTAAGCTGGTGTTATTGTTAACCTTATAAAACAGGTTTGTTCTGGGCGAAAGGTTAAGGTAATTTCTTTTGAAATCTGTTCCC
The DNA here is from genome assembly GCF_900176505.1 of Pedobacter nyackensis. Classification (GTDB taxonomy): domain Bacteria; phylum Bacteroidota; class Bacteroidia; order Sphingobacteriales; family Sphingobacteriaceae; genus Pedobacter; species Pedobacter nyackensis. The sequence goes on from NZ_FWYB01000020.1 coordinate 16,078, forward strand.
TTATCCTGATCATTCAATTCGAAATTGGTTTGGGTAGCTTCTAATCCACTGGATATAGAGAATCTTTGGTAGCTATACTGCAAAATCATTTTACCCACATTTGAAAAATTAAGGAACTTAAAGTCATTACTTAAAGAATCAATTTTGTTTGCATCATCTTTGATGTTGTCGAAAACCATCCGGTTACTACCTGATGATATGGTTTTAAAGCTATATCCAGCCTCAAGAGTCCACTTTTTAGAAATCGGATTGGTGTAATTAATTCTTGTGCCCAGCGAATTCTGTGTTCCCCAATTTTCTTTCCTAAGGTCGGTACGTTCATCTCTGTCGATCAAGCCCGTACTGTTGAAATAATTGGTCAGGTTTAAGCTGTTTTCTGTGTTTTTGTTGGTCTGGCTTTCGGGTTGGATATCTATTGATAGTGTGCGCCCTCTTTTTTTGTATTTCCTCGACCAGTTTATATTTCCGTTATAAATTTCATTTGTTCCATGTCCGCTATTTCGCTGGTTATTCTGACTAATAAAAAAGCCGTTATCGCCTTGTGTTCCACTCGAGCTTTGTGAGCTGTTTTGATTTCGTTTTTTACTAAGACCAAAAGATACTTTTAAGGTCGACAGTGGGTTTATGGTATAATTGTATGTTCCCCTTAATGATTCTCCTGCTGAATTGGCAATATTGTCGGTTTTACCTGCACTGGTAAATTTGGTGTCGTTGGGTAGTAATTCTTCAGAATTATATGTGGTATGGTTCACATTATCATTGTTGAAGCTTTTAAAATTGATTTTAAGCCCCATTTTATTGTCTCTGAATTTATCAGCATAATAAGCCCCCAAGCTTAAATTTTTTGGCAAGCCGGCCGAGTTGATGTTGTAATCGTCATCATCTGTATCAGAAACGTACATGATAGAGCTACCATCATCACCTACTTCAATCAGGTCGTAATCTTCCCCCTTCAGTTTTCTCATCGAATTATTGATTTTCGATTCATTATTTAAACTGGAATAGGTGCCATAAATTGCTGCTTTTAGCTTGTTTTTGAAGAGTCCTACCATTCCTCCGTAATCACCAAGATCCGACATATTAGTATTTAGGTCGAGCGTTGACAGATAGCCGTTTTTAGCATTTTCTTTGAGTTTTATATTGATGGTTTTGTTTTTTATCCCATCATCTATACCTGTCAGATCAGCACTTTTACTTTTTCTATCATATACCTGAATTTCATCCACGGCATTGGCCTTTAAATATTTTGTAGCCAGGAGTGGGTCATCACCAAAAAACTCATCTCCATCTACAAGTACTGTTTTTACAGCTTTCCCTTGTGCTTTGATATTTCCGTTTTTATCCACTTCAATACCAGGTAATCTTTTTAGTAGTTCTTGCACGTTGGCATTGGTGCGGACAGCGAAGCTATCGGCCTGGAAAACGAGGGTATCACCTTTCAACCGGACTGCATTTTTTGAAGCTTGTATAACAACTTCCTTTAGAAGTTTGGATTTTAACTCCATATTAATGACACCCATATCGAGATTGGCATTATCGGATAATTTTAAATCACGAATGTAATCGGCCATTTTGGGATAGGAGATTAAAACTCTATAATTACCCTTTTGCAGGTTTTCGAACTGAAAGAATCCTTGTTTGTCAGTCCGCGTGGTTTTTACCAGTATGGAGTCGGCAGCGTTAATAAGTAGTACGGAACTGTGTTCTAGCTTTCTTTTTTCTACGGCATCCGTAACCAAGCCCTTTATATTTGCTTTTTGTGCTAAAGCTGAAAAAAAAGGCAATAGGAAGAGAATAAGGATGAAAGTCTTTTTGAGCATAAATTACCTGGTAGTAAGAGCGTAATGCTTAAAGCTAAGAAAATTTTGTTTTTCGCATTAATAATTTGAAATTATATTGTTTTTTTTGGAGTCAGGGCCAAGGGCTTTGGTTGTATTTGCTTCATGCAAAAGTCACCAACCGCGAATTAATTCTACGCGTTTTCTTACCAGACAGATATTTGAATAACCTTTCTTTGATTATTGGCTTCTGGGATCTCCAAAATTAATAGCCAGTTCACCATGAAGAGGCCCTTTAGAGGAATAGGTAGATTGTAGGTACCCGCTAGGTAGGTGATTGGTACCTCATTAGTGTAAGGACCAACGAAGTACCTGGCAGGTACCTCTAAGCTTGGGCAGGTATGGCAAGACTTCTAAAAGGTGTTTTATTTTTTAAATCGCAAGCTGTTGATTGTTAGGTTGTTGATGTGTATTAATCTGTGGTTTATGGGGCGTCAACTACTGCATCATTGCTCAGATTATTAAATAAAAATGCCCGAAAATTTCCGGGCATTTTTGTTAAAGTATATTTGGTTAGAATATGCTGGTTTAGGAAAACAAACTAGTTGTTCTTTGTTTGATTATATAAACATAATATAAAATTTATAAGAATCATAATAAAATTTTTGTTTTTTTTTGAAGAGGTATACAAAATATGGCCCTTTTAGTTTCTTACATGCTTCTGGACTTCAATAAGTGCATTTTCTGCAATAAAATTAAAAACAAAAATTATTTACAGCAATTGTAATAAGGCTTAACTTTTTTCTCCTTTTCAGACCAGGCAATATACACACTGGTCTCTTTTCCAGTTCGATACTTAAAGCCATTGAGCATGGATTGTTTCAATTCTTCATAGAATGTTTTATCCGGAGTATTATCGTCAGGATTCTCATTTTCAGTAACCGCCGGTTCTAGGAAGTTCTCATCATCTAAAAATTGTTTGTACTCATTCAGTATGAAGTCTACCTGCTTCCGTTTCTTTTGTAAATCAACGGAAGATTTATAGTTGTCTATGAAATCTGTGGCTTTAAAATCCTTATTGTATATGAGCTTTCCCTTAAATGAGGTTATGCTGAACTTAATAGTCATGTCTTTCAGCACATCTCCTGCAAGAGATACTTTAAAAGTATCTACCTGAACAGAATCACTAAATGGCTTTAATACAATATGATCTTCGGTGCTACCTTTTACTTCGCGATCAGTGGAAGTACAGGCGCTTATAATAGTCAACAGAAATAAACAATGAATTAAATAGCGCTTCATATCTTATGTAGATCTTCAGGGGTATCAATGGCAATGGTTTCGATTGTTGTAATGCGGGTTTGAATGGTATAACCATTTTCTACCCAACGTAGCTGCTCCAGGCTTTCGGCTATTTCCAGTGAAGAAGGAGCAAGTTTAGTAATTTCCTGGAGTGTTTCGGCATGATAACCGTAAATTCCAATATGCTTATAAAACTGGTGTGCGGTTAACCATTGTTCTTTTTCCGCATTTCTGAGGTAAGGAATGGTATGTCTGCTGAAATATATAGCCTCTTGTTTACTGTTCATTACAACCTTTGGAATGTTGTTGTTAAACAGTTCATCATTGGTGTGAATTGCTTTAACCAAGGTAGCTAATTGTATACCGTTTTGTTCAAAACAAGAAACGACCAGATCAATTTGCTTAGGATCAATAAAAGGTTCATCACCCTGTATATTGACTACGATATCATAATCAGGGAAATGCCTGGATACTTCCGCACAGCGGTCTGTACCACTTTGATGTGCAGGGGCAGTCATTACAAATTCACCACCAAAGTTGCGCACAGCTTCAGCAATGAGTTCGTTGTCTGTTGCCACCACCACTTTACTTAAGCTTGTGGCTTTCAAAGCTTGTTCATAAACCCTTTGGATCATGCTTTTGCCTTGAATATCAACTAAAGGCTTACCCGGAAAACGGGTAGAAGCATAACGTGCCGGTATAATACCAAGTACTTTCATCTTAAAATAATCCGTTAATCTCAGCGTCAATAGATTGAATGATAGTACCCAGATCTTCAGGATTATTGGTGAAATCCAATTTGTCTTTGTCTAGTATCAGCAAATTTCCCAGGCTATAGCTTTTAATCCAGGTTTCATATTTCTCATTTAATTTAGATAAATAATCGATACGGATACTGGTTTCATATTCGCGACCGCGACGTTGAATGTTGTTTACCAATGTAGGTACCGAAGCACGCAGGTATACCAATAAGTCGGGTGGCTTAATGAAAGAAGTAACATTTTCAAAAATTGCTTTATAGTTTTGATGATCTCTGGTAGTCATCAATCCCATCTCATGAAGGTTGTCAGCAAAGATGTGTGCGTCTTCATATATTGTTCTGTCCTGAATTACATTTCTATTGAAATTCTGGATGTCTACAATTTGCTGGAAACGACTATTAAGGAAATAGATCTGAAGATTAAAACTCCAGCGTTTCATATCGCTATAAAAATCTTCCAGGTAAGGATTATTATCTACAGCCTCATACAAGGCTTCCCAACCATAATTCTTGGCCAGTAAGCCTGTAAGTGTTGTTTTTCCGGCACCTATATTTCCAACTATTGCTATATGCATATTTTTGATATGTTTTTTGATGGTGTGATTTGAAACGTAAATCTCAAATCACACATCTCAAATCTAATAATTAAAACGGTTTGAATCCGATTAATTCTCTAACGTCGCGTATTGTTTTCTGAGCACTCTCTCTCGCTTTTAAAGCACCATGTATTGCAACCTGACGTAAATAAGAGCTGTCTTTAGATAGGTCTTCGATTTTTTCACGGATCGGTGTATTGAAAATAATCATATCCTCAGCAAGTTGTTTTTTGAAATCGCCATAGCGGATCGCCATTTTGTTATACAACTCATCGAAATGTGCCAAAGTATCTGCCGTTGAAACGATCTTCATCAAATCAAATAAGTTTTGAATCGCTTCCGGTTTAGCCTGATTTTCTTCAGTTGGCCCACTATCAGATACTGCACGCGAAACTTTTTTACGAATGATCTCAGGACTGTCAGCTAAATAGATGCAATTGCCGTCTCCACTTGATTTGCTCATTTTTCCATTTCCATCCAAACCGGGGATTTTTACAAGGTTTTGCGAATAGTTAAAAGCAAATGCTTCAGGGAAATAATCTGAATTATATAACCTGTTAAAACGGTTTCCAAAGGTACGTGTAAATTCAAGGTGCTGTTCCTGATCTTTTCCAACAGGCACTTTTGTACCCTTGTGAATCAGAATGTCGGCCGCCATTAAAGTCGGGTAAGTTAATAAACCTGCGTTTATGTTATCCGGATGTGATCTTACTTTATCTTTAAATGAAGCACTTCTTTCCAGTTCGCCCATGTATGCATTCATATTCAGGTATAAATACAGTTCCGCTACTTCAGGAACGTCCGACTGAACATAGATTGTTGCTTCTTCTGGGTTTATGCCACAAGCAAGGTATTCTACCAGGACATGTTTAACATAGCCATGTAAGTCGCCGGGCGTAGGGTGTGTAGTTAAAGAGTGTAGATCAGCGATAAAGAAAAAGCAGTTATAATCATACTGCATTTTTACAAAGTTGGTGACTGCACCAAAATAATTCCCTAAATGTAATTTTCCTGTCGGGCGAATACCACTAACTACCGTTTCTTTCATCTGATTATTATATGATTAAAAATAATGAACTTCTGGTCTGCTTTGATTTTAAGTCTACCAGGATTCAAAGGGCCGAAATTAAGAAAAAACCCTAACTCAGTTTGCTTATAATTTCTTTTTTTGTGTATAATTTGATTGTTTATACCTTAATTGCAGTTTAGTGCCTGTAAAGGCTATTTTTAGTATTTTTGAATTCAATGGTTAAAATCCTTAAACAAGTACATAGAGCTTATTCTACAATAGTTATCTCCATTTTCTCCCTGGCTTTTTACCCGTTCTATTATTTGGCGGCTAAAAATCCTGGTACCTATGGTCTGTTAAATGGCTTGCGTAAGCTAAAGAGTTGGTTATGTGCTCTTTTTATTGGGTTTGTTCCTCGTTTTACTTTCGAAGAGCCACTGGAAGCTGATCAAAATTATATTTACTGCTCAAACCATACATCGAATCATGATATTATGATTCTTTGCATGCTGGCACAGGGGCGTTTCTATTTTATGGGGAAAGATGAATTGCTGAAAAATCCGGTTTTGAGGATATTTTTTAAGACCATTGATATTCCTGTAAACAGGGATAGTAAAATGTCGGCTTTCAGAGCATTTAAACGTGCAGGTGATAATCTGGAAAAGGGGATGAGCCTGATTATTTTTCCGGAAGGGAAAATCTCCGACGAGCATTATCCGCCAAAGTTGATGCCTTTTAAAAACGGGCCTTTCCGATTAGCGATTGAAAAGGGAATTCCTATAGTACCGGTGAGCTTAACGAACGTCTGGAAAATGATGTGGGATGATGGTACGAAATATGGCTCGAAACCGGGAATAGGTGATGTTTATGTCCATAAGCCTGTTTTGACGACCAATTTGACAATAAATGATTCAGATGAGTTAAAAGACCGTATTTTTGAACTGATAAACAGTAAACTTGTTGACAAATGATTATAGATAAGCAAACCATACATAAAGTAGCAGACTTAGCAAGAATAGCCATTAAAGAAGAAGAAATTGATGCATTGATACCTGATATGAACAAGATCCTTACTTTTATGGAAAAGTTAAATGAACTGGATACCACGGGTGTGGAGCCTTTGGTGTATATGAATGCTGATGAAAATGTTTGGCGCGAAGATGAGGTGAAGCAGGAGATCAGCACAGCGGATGGCTTGAAGAATGCCGCCCTTCACAATGAGTCATTTTTTATGGTGCCAAAGATCATAGAAAAGTAGAGGAAGCTGTAACATTGGAATGCAGGAGACTGTCTAACATCAAAAAACTAGCAATGGAGAGAGCCACGAGTACATCAGCGTCAAATAAAGCATTAATACATATTAAAGATATTGGTCGTAAGTATGTAATCGGTACCGAGGTTATCCATGCGCTGAAATCTGTTACACTGGATATTCATAAAGGAGAATTTGTGGCGCTAATGGGACCTTCCGGTTCCGGGAAATCGACCCTGATGAATATTTTAGGTTGTTTAGATACGCCTAGTAAGGGCGAATATATCTTAAATGGAACCAGTGTAGGTCAAATGTCGGATAATGAGCTTGCCGGCATTCGTAATAAAGAGATCGGCTTTGTTTTTCAAACTTTTAACCTGTTGCCCCGTTCTACTTCTTTGGATAACGTGGCGCTTCCTTTGATTTATGCCGGAGCAAACAAGAAGGAACGTGATGCGCGTGCATTTAAAGCGCTTGAGAGCGTTGGTTTAGGTAATAGGGTAACTCATAAGCCTAATGAGCTTTCAGGCGGACAGCGTCAGCGTGTGGCTGTTGCAAGGGCATTGATCAATAATCCCTCTATTATTCTGGCTGATGAGCCTACTGGAAACCTGGATACTAAAACCTCTGTGGAGATAATGGGCTTGCTGGAAGAAATTCATAGCAAAGGAAACACGATTATCCTGGTTACGCACGAAGAGGACATCGCCCAGCATGCCCATCGTATTGTTCGTATGCGGGATGGCTTGATTGAAAAAGATTACCAGAATGAAGTTGTAAAAACGGTATCGCCTCGCTTGTCGAGCATGATGGCGAAGAATGACGACTTTGAAACAATAGTTTAATTTATGAAGATATACACGAAAACCGGTGATAAGGGGTTGACCTCTTTGATCGGAGGAACCCGCGTACCTAAGTATCATTTAAGAATAGAGTGTTACGGTACAGTTGATGAATTGAATTCCTATATCGGATTGATCATGTGCCAGGATATAGCGCCGCACCATCAAAAAATACTAAAAGAAATACAGGATCGCCTTTTTACGGTTGGCGCCTCTCTGGCTGCTGATCCGGAAAAATCGAGAATGAAGATTCCTGATCTCCATGAAAGCGATATCAATTTATTGGAAAAGGAGATGGATGACATGAACGAGGTGCTACCCGAGTTGAAGCATTTTGTGCTGCCTGGCGGAAATACGGTCGTATCTTATTGTCACATTGCAAGGTGTATTTGTCGCCGTGCAGAGCGTTTAACGGTTCATTTGGCCTCAGAAAGCTTTGTTGACGAAAAAATGACTATTTATTTGAATCGTTTAAGCGATTATTTGTTTGTTTTGGCACGAAAACTGAATGCAGATGCTAAAACGGAAGAAAACATCTGGATTCCGCGATTATAATTAATGATGTTTCAGTCCTGTTAAACGTAAGAATGATAGAACTGAAAATAGTAGAAAAAAAATTTGTTTTGCTCATGTTTTTTAATATACTTTTGCGAAATAAATTTGAATAACTTAATAGTATAAGAAATATGTATTGGACATTAGAACTCGCATCGCATTTGGAAGACGCTCCATGGCCTGCAACAAAAGATGAATTGATTGATTACGGTATTAGATCAGGTGCCCCAGTAGAGGTGATCGAAAATTTACAAGCCTTGGAAGATGATGGTGAGCCTTATGAAACCATTGAAGAAATTTGGCCTGATTATCCTACCAAGGATGACTTCTTCTTTAATGAAGACGAATATTAATGGATAACAAACAAAAAAGGCTCCCTATAAAGGAGCCTTTTTTGTTTTCTTCATCAGAATCGACGCAATCTCCAGGTCTTCCGGATAGGTGATCTTTATGTTTTGTCTTTCTCCTTCAATCAGATTTATACTAACTCCTGAATATTCCACTACGGAAGCATCATCTGTAAAATCATTTCTAAAAGGAGTCTGGTATGCTTTTTTGAGTAAATCGATGTCAAAGGTTTGTGGTGTTTGTATTAGGGCCAGTTCATTTCTGCTTAATGCTTCACTTTTTCCTCCTTCGGATATTCTTCTTACCGAATCTGTTGGTGTAACCCCAACAACACAGTTTCCGGTTTCTTCCGCAACCTGGTAGCTTTTTGAAATGAGTTCAGCAGATACCAGTGGCCTTACTGCGTCATGAACAGCAACAATTCCTTTGCCTTTAATAGCTTTTAAGCCATTTTTAACCGAGTGAAATCTTTGCGATCCGCCACTAACTACCTCATGTTGGATGTTAAAGCTGTGTTGCAGACAAAGTTCTTCCCAGTATTTGTGCAGATCAATATTGAGTACAAGCAGGATATGAGGTATTAATGAACATTCGCTAAATGCTTTTATGGTGTGCATTAATACAGGTAGCCCTTCCAGCAATAAGAATTGTTTTGCTATATCACTTTGCATTCTGCTGCCTGATCCGCCGGCCACTATAATGGCATAATATTTCATCTTTTGATTATTTTGATGGGGTGCTTATAAACAAAAATAGGAGATTTAAAACGAATGGTTTCAAATCTCCTATCAGTAATTTTTTAATCTTTACGTTAGATGATCAACATGGCATCTCCGTAACTGTAGAAACGATATTTTTCTTTCAAAGCTACTTCATAAGCATGTCTTACATAATCATAACCTCCGAAAGCACTAACCATCATCAATAATGTTGACTCTGGAGTATGGAAGTTAGTAATCATTGAGTTTGCAATACTGAAATCGTAAGGAGGGAAGATGAACTTGCTGGTCCAGTCGTTAGCAGGTTTAAGCATTCTTCCTGAAGAAACTGCAGATTCAATTGCACGCATTGACGTGGTTCCAACTGCACAGATTTTTTTCTTACGTTCTATTCCCAGGTTTACTATATCCGCGTCTTTCTGTTCAATGATGAATTGCTCAGAATCCATTTTATGTTTGGTTAGATCTTCAACTTCAACTGACCTGAAAGTACCTAATCCAACATGTAAAGTAACTTCTGCAAAGTTTACACCTTTTAATTCCAGGCGTTTCATCAGTTCTCTGCTAAAGTGCAAACCTGCTGTAGGAGCTGCAACAGCACCTTCATGTTTTGCGAAAATAGTCTGATAACGTTCTTTATCCTGGGCAGTAGCCTTACGTTTGATATATTTAGGAAGTGGTGTTTCACCTAGAATTTCGATGTTCTTTCTGAACTCTTCATCTGTGCCATCAAATAAGAAACGAATGGTACGGCCACGTGAAGTAGTGTTGTCTACTACCTCAGCAACCAAAAGATCGTCATCACCGAAATATAATTTATTCCCAACACGGATTTTACGTGCCGGGTCTACTAAAACATCCCATAAACGAAGCTCTTTATTCAATTCTCTTAACAGAAACACTTCAATAGTAGCACCGGTTTTTTCTTTGTTTCCGTATAAACGGGCAGGGAAAACCTTAGTATTGTTTAGGATCATAACATCCTGATCATCGAAATAATCTAAAACATCTTTAAATATTTTATGTTCAATTTTACCGCTATCCTTATGTAAAACCATTAAACGGGCTTCATCTCTTTGTTCAGAAGGGTTGTTGGCAACCAGCGATTCGGGTAAATTAAACTTAAATTGAGATAACTTCATATGTTTTGATGTGATAATTAAGGCCGCAAATTTACAAAATATTATCCTGATTAGGATACATTTCTTTTAGAGTTGATTAAAGAGTTTTAATATTTTTTAGGTGAAGATGTTTTTTATATTATAACTGAAGTATTACTGTAACCTTTTTGGGTAGTTTTGGTCTAAACTTTAATTATGATTATTATCAGACTAATAGGAGAAAGTTTTAGGTTCGCAGCTGATGCTTTGCGCCAAAATAAACTGAGAACCATGCTTTCCTTGTTGGGAATCACTATCGGTATTTTTGCTATCATATTCGTTTTTTCTGCCGCTGATACCTTCAGAGCAAAGCTACAAGCTAGTATTGATAAGCTAGGCTCAAAAACTATTTTTATTCAGAAATGGCCATGGGGTGGGTTTGGAGATTATCCATGGTGGAAATATGTAAATAGACCTGAGCCGTCATTAAGGGATTATGAAGCACTAAAAGAGCGAATGGAGCATGCTGTTGGCGTTTCTTATGAGGTTTCAGCGAGTGGGAGAACTGTTAAATATCGCAGTAATTCGGTAGAAGGAGCAGAGCTAAGAGCAGCTTCACATGATTTTAACAAAACATGGACTGTTGATTTTCAGGAGGGAAGGTACTTCACTGAAAATGAAAGTAAATCGGGCTCACCTGTGGTTATTCTGGGCGCTGAAATTGCTGATGGTTTATTTAATGGAGAACCTGCAATAGGTAAGCGGATCGTGGTAATGGGACGCAAGCTAACGGTTGTTGGTGTGTTTAAGAAAGAAGGGGAGGATATGCTGGGAATGTCGCAGGATAAAAATATGCTCATTACCTTAAATTTTGCAAAAGGATTGTTTGATGTAGAAAATGGCCGTTACGGTCCCACGATCACTGTAAGAGGGATGGAGCATATTGCACTCGAAGAAATTGAAAGCGAAATAAGAGGAGCAATGCGTGCTATTCATAAAATAAAACCCGGATCGGAAGATGATTTTGCGTTGAATAAGAGTACAATCGCTTCTGATCAGCTGGATAAAATGTTTACTGTTGTGAATATTGCCGGGTGGGTAATTGGAGGTTTTTCTATTCTGGTAGGCGGTTTTGGTATTGCTAATATTATGTTCGTTTCTGTAAAAGAACGTACCAATATCATTGGTATTCAGAAGTCACTCGGCGCAAAAAATTATTTTATTTTATTGCAATTTTTATTTGAAGCAGTAGCCCTTTGTTTGCTTGGTGGGTTATTAGGCTTGTTGCTTGTATATATTGGAACTTTGATTTTAGGTGCAGTGGGCTTTGATATGGTATTGTATATGAGTAACATAATGCTGGGTATTGGGGTGTCGTTCCTGATTGGTACGATTTCAGGCTTCTGGCCGGCTTATTCGGCGTCGAGGTTGGATCCTGTAGAAGCGATCCGCTCGTAATTATGGGGCCTCTGCACTAAACAATATAAGCAGGACTATTCGAAATCTGGAATATTAGGCTCCTGAAGAAGGAGCAAATCTTCCAAGGCTTTCTCACTGCATGCTTATATTGTTTAGAAATGTCGGACCTGCATAAAACTCGCTACTCCAAAATTAAAGAGCAGAAAGGATGGCTTAGAAGCAAAAAAGTTAGAATAAAAAAAAGCAGGTTCCATTTGGAACCTGCTTTTTTTGGGGTTAATCTGTGTTAGATTAACTGTGATATAATGATTAGCTAAGTTTAGCTAAGGCATCTTTGATTCTTGAAACTGCTTTTCTCAATTGATCTTCAGAAGCAGCGTAAGAGATGCGGATACAGTCTTCGTTTCCGAAAGCTTCACCGGTAACTGTTGATACATGGGCTTCATTCAATAAGTATAAAGAAAGGTCTTCAGCAGTATTGATAACTGTTTCGCCATTCTTTTTGCCGAAATAAGATTTCACTTCAGGGAAGAAATAAAACGCTCCATCAGGAAGGTTTACTTTAACACCCGGGATTTCTTTTAATAAAGCATAAACGATGTCTCTACGTTTTCTGAATTCATCAACCATTGGTGTTACTGAAGCTAATCCACTTTGATAACCAGCTAAAGCAGCACGTTGTGAGATAGATGAGGTTCCAGAAGTGATTTGACCTTGTAGTTTATCACAAGCACTTGCAATTTCTTTGTTTGCAGCCATATAGCCAACTCTCCAGCCAGTCATAGCATAAGATTTAGAGAAACCATTGATCAGGATCACTCTGTCTTTTATAGAGTCAAATTCTGCGATTGACGTGTGCTTTCCAACGAAATTAATGTGCTCATAGATTTCATCAGAAATGATATAGATGTTCGGGTGTTTTTCAAATACTGCAACCAGATCAGCAAGTTCTTCTCTGCTGTAAACAGATCCTGTTGGGTTACATGGAGATGAGAACATGAACAATTTACTTTTAGGTGTTATTGCTGCTTCTAATTGTGCTCCTGTGATTTTAAAGTTATTCTCAACTGTAGCGTTGATGAATACAGTTTCACCTTCTGCAAGCTTAATCATTTCTGAATACGATACCCAGTAAGGAGTTGGAACGATAACTTCCTCTCCCGGATCAACCAAGCACATTACTGCATTGGCCAGTGATTGTTTTGCTCCCGTAGAAACCACAATCTGATCAAAAGTATAGGTTAAGCCATTTTCCTTCAAAAGCTTCTCAACAACAGCCTTACGTAATTCAGGGTAACCTGAAACCGGGGTGTAATAAGAGTAATTTTCGTCAATCGCCTTCTTCGCTGCTTCCTTCACTTCGTTCGGTGTAAAGAAATCCGGCTCACCAAAGCTTAAATTGATAACGTCTATCCCTTTTGCAGATAGTTCTCTTCCTAACTTCGCCATTTTAATGGTTTGCGACTCAGATAGGTTGTTGATTCTTTTTGATAAAAATGTCATAGTTTTTAATGCGCAAGCAAATATTATTTTGTGAAATAGCAAATATAGAAACCTGACGGTATTATAAACTAAAAAAAATACTTTTTATCATAATTTCAGGGTTAAAATGTATTTTTGGCTGCTAAACTCAGCAATTTGCAACCCAAAAAAAAAGCCATACTAATCGCACTGTGCGTCAGCATATTGCTCATGCTGGCCAAGTTCGTAGCCTACTTCATGACAAATTCCAATGCCATCCTAACAGATGCAGCGGAGAGTATTGTGAATGTTCTGGCTAGTAGTTTCGCGTTTTATAGCATTTATCTGGCTACTTTGCCAAAGGATGAGAACCATCCGTATGGGCATGGGAAGGTAGAGTTCTTTTCTGCTTTTATTGAAGGTGTACTGATTGGAATAGCAGGTGTTATCATCATTTTTAAATCGGGATACGATTTTATCTATCCAAAACCAATTGTCCAGCTCTTTGAAGGTGCTACTATTATTGGGGTTACAGGGGTAGTAAACCTTGTTCTTGCCTATTATTTAATCAATACGGGGAGGAGATATAAGTCCATTACCCTTGAGGCAGATGGAAAACACTTGTTAACCGATGCCGTTACAAGTGCGGGATTGGTGATTGGGATTATACTTATTAAAATGACCGGGATTTTTTGGTTGGATAGTTTAATTTCTATCATTTTTGGACTATATATAGTATTTAATGGCTATAAGCTAACACGACGTTCGGTAGGTGGCTTGATGGATGAAAGTAATGTTGAGCTTGTAAAAAGCATTGTAGACATACTGCAGCAAAGCAGAAAAGATCCATGGATAGATGTACATAATTTAAGGGCGCAGCAATATGGTGCCGACCTCCATATCGATTGCCATATTACCCTTCCTTATTATTTTGATCTGAACCGTGTTCATCAGGAAATTTCTGAAATAGATAAAATTATTAATGGTAATGCTGATCATATGGCCGAGCTGTTTATTCATGCCGACCCTTGTTTGCCGGCCTGCTGCAATTATTGCAGAATGAAGGAATGTTCGGTCAGACAAGAGCCTTTTAGAGGGGAGATTAAGTGGACTATAGAAAATGCGACTAAAAACCAAAAACATTTTGATCAATGAGTTATTTTAACGTAAGGGTATACGGCTTGCTAATTAATGCTGAAAATCAGGTATTGATTAGTGATGAACAATCGGGTGGTAAGCTTTTTAGTAAATTTCCGGGAGGAGGTCTTGAACTTGGTGAAGGTCTTGTTGATGCCCTTAAAAGGGAATTTATGGAGGAATGTAATGCCGAAATAGAGGTGCTGGGCCATTTATATACTACTGATTTTTACGAGCAGTCTTCATTTAATGATAGTCAGATATTAAGCATCTATTACCTGGTTAAAGAAGTATATCCATTGAACCTTAGTTTTAAAACCATTGCTTTTGATTTTGATGAAGGCACTTCCCAGTCTTTCAGATGGATTGGTTTGGATGAACTTAAAACAGACAATGTGACCTTTAAAACAGATAAAACTGCGGTGGAGCTATTACTGAAACAATACGAATTATGAGTTTGACAACACGTGATGCACAGGTGATCTGGCATCCCTATACCCAAATGAAAAACCCTTTACCTCATATTCCTATTGTAAGAGGAGAGGGAGTTTACTTGTTTGACGAAGAAGGTAAAAAGTATATTGATGCAGTTTCCAGCTGGTGGGTGAATATTCATGGTCATGCACACCCCCATATTGCAGCTAGAGTTGCCGAACAATTGAATACACTTGAACATGTGATATTTGCAGGATTCACACATGAACCTGCCGTACAGTTGGCTGAGCGTTTGCTGCTCCTATTGCCTGGAGATCAGTCTAAAGTTTTTTATAGCGACAATGGTTCTACCGCAGTTGAAGTAGCATTAAAAATGTGTTTACAGTACTGGGTTAATACTGGTAAAATTACCCGTAAAAAAGTCATTGCTTTTAAAGATGCCTATCATGGTGATACTTTTGGCGCCATGTCGGTTAGCGGTCGAAGTATATTTACTGATCCCTTTAACCAATTGCTATTTGACGTAGAGTTTATAGACCTACCCAATGCCCAGAATATCGAGCAGCTTAAATCGAAAATTAACTACCTGTCTAACGAGGTTGCCTGCTTTATCTTCGAGCCCATGGTACTTGGAGCCAGTGGAATGCTGATGTATGAAGCTCAATATCTTGACGAACTGCTTGCTACTTGTCAGAAGCATGGTATTTTAACCATTGCAGATGAGGTAATGACGGGTTTTGGTCGTACAGGAAAGTACTTTTCATGCGAAGCATTAAGTCTTAAACCCGATATATTTTGCCTTTCAAAAGGACTTACAGGTGGTACGATGCCACTTGGTGTGACAACCTGTAACATTAAGATATTTGAGGCTTTTTTAAGTGACGATAAGCTTAAAACGCTGTACCATGGGCATTCATTTACAGCTAATCCTGTAGCCTGCGCAGCCTCATTGGCAAGTTTGGATATCTTATTGAAGCCGGAAACACTGGAGAATATTAAAAGGGTAGAAAGTAAACACCGTGAATTTGCAGAAAAGATCAAAGGCCATCCTAAGTTGAAAGCGATCAGGCAAGCTGGTACTATACTGGTCATGGAATGGGAGACGGGTAATGATACTTCTTATTTATGTGGATTAAGGGATAAATTATATCTGTATTTTTTAGAACAAGGTATCGTATTGCGACCTTTAGGCAATGTATTATATATTTTGCCTCCTTATGTAATAAGTAATGAAGATCTGGAGTATATTTACCGAACGATTTTACAGGCACTAAAAGATATATAAATATGCAGATTCAGGCAATTTTGGAGAATATAGTAAATGATAATGTTTTACACTCCAAATGGTTAAATACATTGTCTTACATGGAGAATGCTGGAGCAAAGAAAATTTCGGCATCTGAACATAAAGAGCAGGTGAACCTGATTATTCTTAAACATGCCGCTGAAGAGCACCGTCATGCTTATTATTTGAAAAAGCAATTGGACAAGTTGGATGGAGATCTTTGTAAAACTTATACCAATGATGAGCTTTTAACACCTAATCATACTAAGTTTTATTTGAATGCACTGGATGTAGCAGTTTGTCGTTATTTGAAGGAGGAGTTTGATTTGATAGGATGTGAGTTGAAATTTGCTGCTTATTTGTTTGTTACCTACGCTATTGAAGTAAGAGCGGATGAATTATATCCTGTTTACCAGGATGTTTTAACCAAGGCAGGGAGTAAAGTAAATGTCAAATCTATTATTTTGGAGGAGGAAGGACATTTGGAGGAAATGATAAATCAGTTGCAGACCTTTTCGGCCGACTGGGAAAAACATGCAGATGTGGTTGTAAAGATGGAACAGAATATGTTTGCCGATTGGATACAGAATTTAGGTAAACAGGTATCGTAATATAACAGATATTAATTTTTATAGGTGAAAGCCTGCTTTGTAATTCAATTATAAAGCAGGCTTTTCTGTTTTTGAGTATTACGTAATTGTGTAACAATTTTATAAAAGCACTTGCTTATCGAGGTTTCTTTGAAGGAACATGTATAGTTTATAGAAAATATTAAATTATGCAAAAAGATAAGAAATGTTTAATTGGTAGATGCGGACAGAAGGCCGACTACACCGGGAAGTTTTGTAGTAGAGTGTGCGAAGAACTCACGCACTCTGAATTCGATATGCAGGTGGTTGATGATTTTATTCGCTATTTGAATGGCTTATTAAATGTTAGTGATCACCTTCGTAGATGTATTTCGCCGATGCTTTGGGTACGGACATTTGCTAAAAAGGAGCGGATCGTAAGATCAGGAGAAATTTGTACAGCCTCTTTCTGGTTGAAGTCTGGATATGGGCGTTGTTTTGTCGATGCAAAGGACAAGGAGGGGCTACCATTTGAAAAGACGGTAAGGTTTTATGGGCCAGGTAAAATAGCTGCTATTCATTCAGGTTTTTTTAATGATAAGCCTAGTCCTTTTAATTTTGAATTATCTGCTGGTGCTGTGGTTGTTCCCTTTTCCAGGAGTTGTTTTGAAAAACTAAAATTAAATGCACCGGAGGCAGGAGATCTTGCAAACAGTATTATGGCGATGGAAGGGGTGGATGAATTAGAGAAAACGGACCTCCTAAGGTTGAAGGCGAGACCAAGTTATCAGGAGTTTCTTAGGGTTTTTGGTGTTGGAATAGAACAGTGTTTTGCTATAAAACACATTGCCAGTTATTTAGAGATGAGCCCTAATTTTTTAAGTCGAATACGTAGTGAGTGCAATAGAAAATAATTTGATTTTAAAAAGTATCTATGGATAGTTTTTCTAGCATTCCATTGTCAGTAATTTTGTCATATTCAAAAAAACTCTAATTATATGCCTCACAATCTAGATGAGAAGGACATTAAGGTCCTGTCTCAATTACAAAAAAATGCACGGGCTAGTGCTCATGAAATTTCCAGAAGAACCCACTTATCACCTAATGCAGTAAGAGCAAGGATAAGAAAGTTAGAGAACAAAGGATACATTAAACAATATGTAGCTGTTTTGAACAGGAAGATGCTGGACCGTAGACTGATGTCGATTACCGGGATTAGTTTAGCTAGTAATAGTAGCGAAAATCTAAAGTCTTTTCTGGAGTTTATAAATCGTGTCCCGGAGGTCTCTCTTTGTCATCACGTCAGTGGGACTTATGATTTTCTCCTGCAGATATTTGCAATTGATATGAAGGATTATCACAATTTGCTGGTTAATAAACTGGGGGCGTTTGGGGAAATTAATGGAACATTCAGCTTTTTTGTGCTAAACGAAGTAGGCACGGGGCATTTTGTTGATTTAACCCATTTACTGAGAAGGAATAATCTGAATTAAGCTGCAGGAATCAGAATTGCTCAAGCTCCCGATCAGGGAGCTTTTTATTTTATCTATCTAACCATTTGTTAATAAAAAGCAATACTTCTTTGCTTTCCGGTTCATTATGCATTTCATGATACAAATTGTCCCATTCTTTGTAAGTAAGCAATTCTTTGGGCGCACGTTCAGCAAATAGTCGGGAACCTTCTACTGCAGTAAACTCATCGGCGTTACCATGTATAAGCAAAGATTTAACATGTAACTGATCTGCATGTTGCAGACACCAGCTTCCATTCTGTATCATGTCATTAGCCAGTCTGAAACTAAGTCTGTCATGGCGTAACGGATCTTTCCTGAATTTTTCAACAGCAGCTGGATCATGTGAGATTTTCTCAATAGCAAGTCCCTGACCTACGCGAACATTTGGAGCCAGGCTGGTCAGCACTTTTAAAGAACCTTTCAGAAATGCACCCGGTCGCATGGCAACGATGAGTGCAGGAGCAGAAATTACTGCTGCCAGCAATTTGGGCTGTCGTTTAAGCAAAAACCCTGTCAGCACACCACCACCCATACTATGTCCATACATTACTACAGGTTTCTCGAATTGCGTTTTTACATGACTTAAGAAAGCTTCCAGATAATCGAACATAAATTCGAAGCCCCGGGAAGCCCCTCTAAGTCCGTCCGTTTTCCCATGGCCATAATGATCTATACCGGTAACTGCATAACCTCGTTCCATGAAAAAAGCTGCAACATGATCATAACGGCCAATATGTTCCCCAATACCATGAACAATGATCATTACTTTATCAAATTTATCTGGAATCCAATTGAGACCCCTGAATTTTGTTTGCTGATAAGTCCAATAGAATTCGTTCATAGGGTCGGTTTTTTAATAATGTTAGTTCATAGCCGGTAAGCCCATTGCAACCCATTCTTCTTTAGAAGGACCATAAAGTCCCGGAACAGGTATTCCCAATACACGCATAATTACAGTCATTTGTCCGCGGTGATGCGTTTGATGGGTCAAAAGTATATGTAAAATTTTTCCTTTCATCCACTCATCGCCGTACATCGGTACCAACTCCTCAAGAGCCGAATCTGTCCATTTTAATCGTACAGCACGGCAAAGTAGTTCAGAGTTGGTTTTGTAAATGTCACTGATTATTTCTATGGTTTCAGGAATATCCTGGTGTTCCAATAAATCTTCAGCAAGTAACCCGGCACGTTTCCCCATTTCAGTGATGGTTTGAGTTAAATGCCAGGCAAGTCGGTCTAAAGTACGGACATCCTCGTGAATCCTTTCGGATTTGCTTTCAGCACTGATTAAACTAAAAATCTTTAAGGTAAACTCTTCCTCATTTTTCCAGTCTTTCAGGAAATCATCAATTTTCCGATACATTTTAATATGATATTTGAAAAGCTAATTTGGTAAGATTAATCCTAACTGCAAATTTTAATTTTCTATTTTTACGATTTACGTTGTAATTATGCTAAACACCAATAGAGTTATTCTGATACTTCTTATTATAATTGCTCAACCACGATTCATATTTGCTCAGAATAAAATAACTGTTAACGGAAATATAAGTGATGCTAAAACTGGCGAAACATTAATCGGCGCAAGTGTGAAGTTAACAGGTAATACCAGTACCGCTGTGGTGACCAATTCATATGGTTTTTATGCGATTAGTTCACAGGAGGGGAGCTATGAGATTTCAGCTACTTTTATTGGATATAAAACGGTTAAGCAAAATATTAATGTAACTAAAAACACTAGAATTAATTTTATTCTGGAAGAAGATAACCAATTAAATGAAGTGGTGATTTCGGCAACGAAGAGAAATGAAAATGTGAGCAGCCCGCAGATGGGCTTACAGAAAATAAATGTACGGGAAATTAACAATGTGCCTGTGTTGCTGGGAGAGCGTGATGTACTTAAAACACTGCAACTACTTCCTGGAATAAAGTCTGCCGGTGAAGGGAATAGTGGGTTTTATGTTCGGGGTGGTTCGACAGACCAGAACCTGATCCTTTTGGATGAGGCACCTGTTTACAATGCATCGCACCTGCTCGGATTTTTTTCTACTTTTAACTCGGATGCGATAAAAGATGTGAGTGTGTATAAGGGCGGAATGCCCGCGCAATATGGAGGCCGGTTAGCTTCAGTACTCGATATTAAAATGAACGATGGAAACCGAAAGGAATTTACTACTGAGGGGGGGATTGGATTAATCTCTTCCAGACTCAAAGTAGAAGGTCCGATTGTAAAAGATAAAGGTTCGTTTATGTTAAGTGCCAGGCGAACTTATCTGGACGCTTTTTTGAAGCTGTCTTCGGATAGTTCGATTAATAGCAATACGCTCTTTTTTTACGATTTAAATGCTAAGGTCAACTATCAGCTGGATGAAAAAAATACACTTTATCTTTCCGGGTATTTTGGAAGGGATAAACTTGGCCTTTCTGATACTTTTGGATTTAACTGGGGCAATGCGACGGTTACACTACGCTGGAATCACTTATACAGCAGTAGGCTATTTTCTAATACTTCTTTAATTTATAGCAATTACAATTATGTAATTCAAAATTTCATGGAAGAGAACAACTTTGAAGTGAATTCAGCCATCAAAGATTTTAACCTGAAGCAGGATTTTGAGTATAGTTTGAGTAGTAATCATAACCTGAAGTTTGGTGTAAATGCAATTCACCACACGATTGCACCAGGTAAGCTGACCGCAACAGAAACATCAAGTGTTAATGCAACAAAATACGAAGACCGTAAAGGACTTGAGCTTGCTGCTTATGTGTCGGATGAATGGACAGTAAGTAGCAAAATGAACCTGGTATATGGCTTGCGCCTGAGTAGTTTTTCTTTAATGGGACCGGGTAATATCAAGTCATATGATGTGGATGGCAACACTACAAATACAACCTACTATAAGGCTGGCGAATTTGTTAAAAGCTACCTTAATCTTGAACCACGGTTATCGGCCAGTTATCGGCTGGACAATTCGAGTTCATTAAAAGGTGCTTATACACGTAATATTCAGAATGTGCACCTGATGTCGAACTCAACATCTACTTCTCCAACGGATTTGTACATTATGAACAGCAACAATGTAAAACCGGAGATAGCTGATCAGGTAGCTGCGGGGTATTTCAGAAATTTTAACGATGATAATTATGAGTTTTCTGCTGAAGTGTATTACAAATGGATGCAAAATCAAATAGAATACCGGAGTGGAACAGATTTGCGCGGAAATGGAAATGTAGAAGCCGATTTATTGTATGGTGATGGTCGGGCGTATGGGCTGGAGCTCTTTTTTAAGAAAAGATTTGGTAGATTCAATGGTTGGCTAGGATACACCTGGTCGCGTACAGAGCGACAGTTTGATGCCATTAGCAATGGCAGGTGGTTTTATGCTAAACAGGACCGAACACATGATTTGTCAGTTGTTGGTATTTATAAGGCAAGTCAGCGTTGGACCTTTTCGTCGGTTTTCGTTTATAATACTGGAAATGCAGTTACTTATCCAAGTGGAAAATACCAGATTAATGACCGCACGGTTTTCTATTATACAGAAAAGAATGGTTCCCGGACGCCAGCATACCATCGTTTAGACGTTTCGGCTACACTTGAGGGGAAGCCAGGAAAGAGATTGCAGTCTAGCTGGTCGTTCGGTATCTATAATTTATACAATCGTAAAAATGCCTTTTCTATTGATTTTAAGGATGATCCGGATGATGCAACCAAAACACAGGCGGTACGTACAACCTTGTTTGGAATTATACCTTCGGTAACCTGGAATTTTAAGTTTTAATAAGATGATTTATTTAATGGGAATGATGGAATTTAATAGGACACGTTTACTGATTTTGCTTTTTGTAGGGACATTATTTAGCAGCTGTGAGGAGGTGATTGATCTTAAGTTGGATAATTCCGAGCCCGTTATTGTTATTGACGGCGGAATAAGTGACCAAAATGAGAATCAACTGGTAAAAGTTTCCAGGACCTATAATTTTACAGAGCCTAATAAGTTTAATGGGGTTGCTGGTGCCCAGGTTGTGTTAATCAGGCCAAATGGAACTAAGATAAGTTATACCGAAGTTTCACCAGGTGTATATCAAAGTGTCAAACTCAGGGGACTTCCAGGTAATAAATATACGCTTGATGTTACTGTAGGTGGCAAAACTTATACAGCAAGTTCAACCATGCCGGGTAGAGTAGTATTGGATTCACTGACCTTCAAACAGTTTAATTTTTTTGGCGCCACAAACAATTATATGGCCGTTAATTATAATGATCCCGCTGGGATACAGAATCAGTACCGATATATATTAAGGTCAAACGGAAAGACGGAAGAGGATATGGTGAGTGAAGATCGCTTTACCGATGGCAACAAAGTTTCTGATGTAATATTTTATAAACTAGAGGATTTAATGGTTGGCGATAGCCTACATGTAGAGCTGCAATGTATAGACCGTAATGTTTACCGTTATTTTTATAGTTTAAGTCAGAGTAGTGGTGAGGGTGGGCCGCCTGTAGCACCGTCAAATCCGGTTTCTAATTTTAGTAATGGAGCATTGGGGATTTTTAATGCGTATACCAGTAGTAAGCGATCGGCCGTTATTAAGTAGAGGATTATAATTTGCTTTACGATTGAACAATGCATAACTTTATGTTATCTCTATTAATAATCTCATGGCTACATACACAGATCAAGATCTGATTACAGATGAAAAAGAAAGAGTTAGGGCCTTAAAGAGGTATGATGTGCTGGATACTCCCCCGGATCATACCTTTGATAAACTAACTAAACTTGCCGCAAAACTCCTTAAAGTGCCTGTGGCAATTATCAGTCTTGTTGACTCGCATAGAGTTTGGTTTAAATCTAAGTATGGACTGGATGCGCAACAGATGGATCGTGAAGAAGGGTTATGCGCAACTGTAGTTTTAGCCGATGATTTTTATATGGTTGAAGATGCTGCACTAGATCCAAGAACAATGGGCCATACATTGGTTGCTGGTGATTTTGGACTAAGATTTTATGCAGGATATCCACTTAAAACAAAGGATGGGTTTAATCTGGGGTCTTTTTGTGTTATAGATAAAGAGCCAAGAACACTTACCGATGATGAACAGGAAGTTTTAAGAGACCTAAGGGATATCGTAATGGATCAGATTGAGCTGAAACTTGCTTCAAAATTGTCGGAAGCTCAGCATAATCAAATTTTAAATACAACGGCACACGATTTAAAAAATCCGTTAACTACTATACCTGTACGTGCTGATTTGATTAAGCTTAAAAAGCATGATCCTGAAGTTGTAGATACCATGTGCGATCAGATAAAGATTGCCAGCTTAAATATGGTTCGCATTATCGATGAATTGCTGCAATCAGGTAGTATGGAAGCCGGAGAGGTTAGATTACTTCTGGTAAAGCTAAATGTGTCTCATTTGGTAAGCAATGTGGTGGGGATGAATCAGCTGCTGGCTGAAAAAAAAGGACAGACCATACATTTCATATCTGAAACGGATCAGGTTATGAATGCTGATGAAGGTAAACTGAATGAAGTGGTCGATAACCTAATCAATAATGCAATTAAATATGCGCCATTAAATACCAATATCTTTGTAAGTGTAAAGGTAGGAGAGGGAAAATTGAATATTATAATTGAAGATGAAGGCCCTGGTTTAACTCTTGATGATAAAAGGCGATTGTTTCAGCGTTTCACCCGCTTAAGTGCCCAACCAACCGGTGGGGAGCATTCTACAGGACTTGGCCTTTCTATTGTAAAGGTATTGGTGGAAGCACATGGAGGTAGGATATATGCCGAAAGTGAAGGTGAAAATAAGGGATCCAGATTTATCGTTCAATTGCCGTTTTAAAATACAAGCGGAATTCTTCCGCTACAAATTGACTATTATTTTCTTTGTATAAGCATTGAGGCCGCCTTTTGTTAAAATGGCGGCCTCAATGCTATATGGAAGTTTTTAATTTATTTCCCTCCCGGCGGACAAAATTGCTGTAAAAAGCGGGTATAAGTAAGTGCAAGATGTTCGGACGTGCCTTCGCCCTCATTTATGCTATGGGTTCTGTTAGGATACGACATCATTTGGAATACCTTTCTGTTTTTGATCAGTTCATTGATCAACATTTCGGCGTTCTGATAGTGCACATTGTCATCTCCGGTTCCATGGATGTAAAGCAGATTACCTTTTAGGTTTTTGGCGTAAGTAACTGGTGAGCCTTTAACATAAGCCTCTTTAGTAACGAGAGGAGAGCCCATATAGCGTTCCTGATATATATTGTCGTAAGTAAGCTGATTTCCTACAGCAGCAATGGCTATTCCTGTTTTATAAATTTCAGGATACTGGAACATCAGATTTAATGTTGATGAACCGCCGCCGCTCCAGCCCCAAACAGCAACCCTGTTTTTGTCTATGAACGACCAATCCAAAATCTTTTTAGCGGCCATTGCCTGATCGCGAATGTTCAATATCCCGATGTTTTTGTAAATACTTTTACGCCATTCGCGTCCTTTAGGGGCAGGGGCGCCTCTGTTTTCTATTGAAATATACACGTAACCATCTTGAGGCATATTACCGGCATAAAGCCAGTTCTGACCTGCACCATAAGTG
Organism: Pedobacter nyackensis; assembly: GCF_900176505.1. Lineage (GTDB taxonomy): Bacteria > Bacteroidota > Bacteroidia > Sphingobacteriales > Sphingobacteriaceae > Pedobacter > Pedobacter nyackensis. The sequence goes on from NZ_FWYB01000020.1 coordinate 40,763, forward strand.
TCCGTAACTGTTTGTGAAGCTGGTTCACCGTATACATAAAATACTACAGGATACTTTTTCGTCTGATCAAAATTATCAGGTTTTTTCATCCAGCCATCCAGTTCAACGCCATCTTCGGTTTTTATTTTAAAAAACTCAACCTTGTTCTTAGGAGGTTTTATTTTACCTAGCTGATTGGTGATGCTGCCTGCCATTGTTAGCGGGTTTAAGGTTGTTAGCTTCATCCATTCGGTAATAGGAGGTACAATTGCGCTGGTATAGGTATGGCGCGCAAATATGCCATTTGGCGAGATTTCGTAAGTGTGTGTACCAGGTAAAATAGAAGGAGTAACCATTTCTTGTTTTCCGCCTCCTGCCAATTTTGTTTTGAACAGGTATTTCTGAGTAGCATTTGTAGGAGAAGCGATATAATAGAATAGGTTGTTTTTTTCGTCAACCAGTGATTTCTCTATCACATCAAAATCTCCTTTGGTAATCAGGGTTTGTTTCTTTCCGTCTTTACTGATACGGTATGCATGGCGCCATCCGTCTTTCTCGCTCATCCAGATAAACTCTTTTCCACCGTTTACCCATTCCCAGTCCTTGTTCGGATCAATCCAGGCTTTGTCGGTTTCGGTATAAATGGTACCAGTTTCTCCGGTGGCAGCATTGGCGATAAACAATTTACTTACATTTTGTTCTCTGTTTAGTTGTTGTAATATAACCTCATTGGTATTAGGCACCCAATCCATTCTTGGGATATAGTTTTGTACTTTATCGCCGGGAATGTTCAACCATTTGGTTTGTGAACTCGCGATACTTACAATACCTATTTTGCAGGAAGAAGGATCCTGTCCAACTTTAGGATACTCTACCGGAATGGTAAAAGCATAAATAGAGTCTGTATTATTAATCATGAGGAAGTTGCTGATCTTTGTCGCATCAATTTGCCAATAGGCAATAGATTGCCCATCAGGACTCCATCTAAAACCATCCCTGCAATCAAATTCCTCTTCATACACCCAGTCGAAGGTTCCATTGATCATTCTGTCGGTACCATCACTCGTTAATGCTTTAGAACTTTTGCTTTGAAGGTCATCTACATAAAGATTATGTTGACTTACATAAGCAACTTTATTTCCATCCGGCGAGAATTTAGCAAACATCAATGATGAGGCCGGTTTGCCTTTTCCTACCTGAGTAAGGGTATTGGCTTTTAAGTCAGCCACAAAGTAATCGCCACGGGTTTCGTAACGCCAAACCTTCTTACTATTGGTATATAGGAGCACTTTGGTGCCATCAGGAGAAAGATCAAAATCTTTAATATTACCCAGGTTTACACCGCTCGAGTAAAGTAAATCTCTGCTTACAATGGTTTTTCGCTCATTTTCTGGTAAGGAGATCGTCACCAATTCACCATCCATAATCTGGTAGTAAGCATTCCCGTCTTTTGTCCACCTTAGTTCAGGCTTATTTTGCGCATGGGTTTTTCCGTAAAAGCCGATTAGGACGACCAATGCCAGTTTAAAAACTATGTTTCTGAAGTTCATTTTATTAAAGTTCTATAAATTGACGATATACATTTTGTAGATATGCTTTTGCATAATCGAGTGTTTTTGAAGTTTGCGAAGTATCTTTTTCATTGCTGTTGTATAGGATCATTTTGCCTGTATTATCAAAAGTAACACATTGCTGATGGTCAATAAAGCCCATTCCATTGTCCCAGCTGAAAAAAGCGAAAGGTTTACTATAGGGGTTAAGCAGGTTTTTGCTCCATAGAAAATCAATTGCCGGGATATCCAATTGCGTTAACAAGGTAGCCGCAATATCAGTCTGACTGCCAATGTTGTTAAATTTACGCCCCTTAAATTCAGCTTTAATAACATCCCCATAAAATAACAATGGGATATGGTAACGCTGAGGGGTAGAGATGTCGTAGGTGTTTTTTGGATATAGGTGTCCGTGATCGGCCACAAATACAAACAGTGTATTTTTATACCACACTTGTTTCCTTGCGTCGGTTAGAAAAGCATTGATGCAAGAATCGGTATAGTAGGAGGTACTTTTGAATTTATCTACATTATCTGTACCCTTAAATTTCGGAGTTCCGGGTACTTCAAATGGTTCATGATTGGTTAGTGTAAGGATAGTAGAAAAGAACGGTTGTTTTTCACGGTTCAGGTCGCTAAGTTGCCTTTGAAATACCAGTTCGTCAAATTTTCCCCATCTGGTTTTCATTTCATTACCTGTGAAATTGTTTTTGTCAACCAACTTCTGATAATTATGGCTTAAAATGAAAGCTTTGTAATTGTCAAATTCAGATTCTCCTCCATAATAGAAGGAAGTATTATAGCCGTTGTTAAATAAAGATTTGGATATTGCTGGTAGCTTTTGCATTTTCTCCGGCCATTTTACGATGCTTCCGGTACCAAGGGTAGGGAAACCTGCCAGTGTAGCAATTAGCCCTTTGTCAGTACGACTTCCTGGTGAATAGATGTTAGTGAAAAGTACCCCTTTGTTTATCAGGGTGTCGAAATTCGGAGTAATACCATCTTCATTGCCCAGGGTTTTAGTCAGGTCGGACGTAAAGCTTTCAATGATAACCAATACTACATTCGGACGTTTGGTGTTTAGTATGTTAACCGTAGTGTCCTTTAATGGAGTATACAAAGCTTTGATATCCTGATTAGCCTGTTTGTGATCCATATATAAATATGGGTTGGCCTTAGTCATTTTAGCAGACAGGATACTTGAAATCAGATTCCACTCTGTGTTTACTGCTCCATTGTTCAATACCTGCTCTTTTGAAAAGTAAGCCCTGCTTTGGGTTATTGGTGATACACCAACTCCTCCTCTGATGAGCAGAAAGTTTGAAGCCATCAAAGCCAGACAGAGCAGTCCTCTAAGCCAAATCGGATTGGCTGTGAAGTTTAGTTTTCTTGAAACTACATAGCGCTGTAGGAACAGGGCTAAGGTAACTAGCAGGATCAATAATGATATCGATAAAGCCGCTGGAGAAGAGGCACTTGATGCCACTGCTTCTTTTGGCGATGAAAAGGCGAAGTCGAGGGCTTTGGCGTTTACCTTGCTGCCCCATTCCCTATAAATGTTAAAGTTAACAACGGAGAGTATGCTGAATAAGCATACCAGTATCGTGTTATATATGGATAGCCATTTCAGTTCGACTACCTTGCGGCCATTTAGAAGCCAAAAGACATAGCTTAAAAGCGGAATGACAGCAATATAAGCCGTCATGGACAAGTCTAAGGGTAAAGCATAATAAAATGTAGCTGTGGTTTCCGCTAAAGAAACATGAGCTACCTTTTTATGATTAATAAGTATAAATATCAGGCGATCAATAAAAAAGAAAAGCAGCCAGAATAAAAAGAAACGGATAAAAAAAAATAGACTTTTTAGCATTTTTATTTCAGGCTTATCGGCCGCCCCTCATTGCCTTTAGTTCTTCCATAGTTTTTAATTCATATCCTTTGGGGATGTCCAGAGAGAACGGACCTACCTTATCTTCTTTTACATTTTTCAAAGTAAGTACTGTTTTATACCCGTCCTGCGAATTAGAAAATTTAATAGGTGTACCTTTTACTTCTTCAAATCCCAGAGGGATTGCTCCTGCAGCAAGTTTAAGTTCTTTAGTGGCCCATAATTCATAGCTGGCGCCATTGTTATCCTTGTAATTGTATTTCTCAGCATTAAAACCTGCTATGTTTTGTTTTTCACCAGTTGCAGTGAATCCACTAAATTTTAATGAACCTGATTGTTGTTCAATATCTTCTTTAGACATTTTAGCTGCATATTGTTTTTGCATCATTGGAATATCAACCAGTACCAGTGCATTTTTAATAGAGGCATCAGTAAGTATTTTTAACATGGCCATGCCCATATCAATTTGTACTTTAGACATATTGCCATTAAATTCTACCTTACTTTCTGAAGGTAAAACCGAAGCATCAACTTGTTTTTTCTGATCATCATTCAACACATATTCAACCCCATAAGTAATTGTTCCTGCATCTATAACTTTCTGGGCTTTTGCTATGATGGCTGTGCCGATTAAAATAATCGCCAGAACTCCTGTTTTAATAGATTTAAGCATATTTTATTAATAATTTAGTTTACCAGTTGATTTTTTCTTTGCTGATAAAGGCAGCAATTCCTTTTCTAAAATCTTCGCTTTCCCTCACGCGGGCATTGATGCGCACAGCTTCCGAAAGGCTTTTATCCAGGTCGGGATTCGTGGTCTGTCCGATGAGTTGCTTTGTAACCATTAACGCATTGCTGGAAGCTTCATTACACAAACTTAATGCAAAATTATTTACTTTTAGAGCAATATCTTCTGCCTTTGTTACAAAAGTGATCAGTCCGTAGTCTAAGGCCTCTTGTGCAGAGAACAACGTACCAGTAAGCAGTATCTTTTTGGCAATAGTCTCGCTTGTCTTGCGTAGCAAAAAGCAGGAAACAATGGCAGGTACAAAGCCTAGTTTTACTTCGGTATAGCCAAACTTAGCCTCAGGAACAGCAAAAGTGATGTCACAAACAGTGGCTAATCCGCATCCTCCGGCTATGGCATGTCCCTCAACTTGTGCTATGACTACTTTAGGTAGATAATAGATGGTAGTAAATAGTCGCTTAAGGTTTTCAGAATCAGCCAGATTCTCTTCATAGGTGTTCTGTTGTAACTGTTGCAGGTAAGCCAGATCGGCACCAGCACTGAATGTTGTGCCATTTGCTTTTAAGACGACAACTTTTACCTCTTCATCTTCCGAAGCCTTTACAAATGCAGCCGTCAATTGAGCAACTAGTTCTGGATTTAATGCATTACGTTTTTCAGGACGGTTGATGGATATGGTAGCAATACGCTGGCTAATGGTATATAAAACCAAGGATTCAGTCATACAAATATTTAGTTATTTGTTCAAAGATATAATAAGGTGAAGAAAAACTACCAAAAGGTTTTCATTTAACCTATACTTTCAGATATTGAAAACATGTTTTTTTAATTGCTTTTAAGGAGGATGATTAATAGTGTCCTTGAATCGAATTTGTGTTACCCTATGCTGATCGAGTGCGGGTTTAACAAAATATAGGAAAGCTTTACTTTCTGGTTTCAGATCTGTAAACAGAACGGCCTTATTGGAGTAGATTATTGCGACTGCGTAATTTTTCTTTAGTACATACCTGACGGTCTTCTTTTGCTGTAGCGCTTGCAGTTTATCAATTGCAAGCGCACTTTGAAGGCATAGAAATAGTGCTGTTGCTGCAAGTAATAGACGCTTTCGCTGCTCATCAATAGCAATTATAGAAAGGGTTAAAGCGAAACATAGTAACACTAATTCGGTTTTACTAAGCCAAATGGCCGATATCCCTGCAAAAGGTAAATGGGCAATCTGATCTAATCCACGATTTGTGAAATCAATGAGCCATTCTAAGGTAGGTCCTAAGCAATCCAATTTGAAAAGAAGTATACTTAGTCCGATATACATAATTAAGGCGGTAGGAAGCGTAATAAATAGGTTACTGAATAAAAAGTAGAGGGGGAACTGATGGAAATAGTATACGCTGAAAGGATAAGTGGCTAATTGAGCAGCTAATGACATGGCTATAGTGCTCCATATTTTATTCAGCCAGGGATTTTTTACGTATAGCCAGCCCTCGATTTTAGGTTGCAGATAAATTAAGCCTATGACGGCCATAAAAGAGAGTTGGAAGCCTACATCCCACAGCAGGAACGGATCGTAGAGCAATAAACAAAAAGCCGCAAAAGCAATGATGTTATAACTGTTTGTATTTCTGTTGAATAGTTTGGCGATGATGAATACGGAAATCATGATTGCAGCGCGAAGGACAGAAGGGGAGAAGCCTGTCAGTAGGGTGTAAAACCAAATCAGGCTGAGTATTAGGGTGGTTTTTATGATTCTGGTGGCTTGCTCTCTATTCAAAAAATATAATAACTGATTCAGGACTAGATAAACCAGGGCTACATGCATGCCTGAGACTGATAAAGCGTGTATCGTGCCGGTTTTTGAATAAATATTAAGCATTTGAGAACTTAAATCTGCTCTGTAACCGAGTATCAGTGTTGAAGCAACAGCAAATGCATCATCATTTTTGATGAGCTTGCGGTAAATCGCAACTTGCTCGGCCCTTAAGTCGAATGCAAACCGGATCAATCTATTCCCGCTATTGGTAGGAAGTTTAACTATTTCCTGGGGTTTTAAATAGGTTTGGTGGTACAGGTTCTGTGTGGCCAGCCATGCTTTGTAATCAAACTCATTGGGATTGAGTGCAGCGGGGATTACCGAAAGCTTTGCAGGTATAATCAACTCATCTCCGTACTTTAACCGGAGCGGAATACCTTCATTTGTGCGTATAGATACCCTGATTTTTCCAGATACAGACTGAAAAATGTAATTTTTGAATTTGTAGCCTGATAATGAGTTGGTTGCGATTGTTGATTTGGTTGATTCTGCGTTAAACAGAATTATATTCTGTTTGTTTTGTGGTTCATTGATGATTCTGATTTTAAGGTATTCTAAGTTTTTAATATTTTGTAAATCAGTGTATATATGTTGCTTATATGAAATAACACATAATATTCCTAATGTAAGTATTAATAGGTGGATTGTTAGACCTGTAATTCCTGAATATCGATGAATATTTACATGCTTGTACCTGATGCTTACTACAGATAAGGTGGCGAATAAAATAAGGCTAAATAAAAAGATGTAGTTGAAAAGGTATGTCGCTCCACATCCGTAAAAACTAAAAATCCCCAGCGCAAAAGGAACCAATATCCTTACAAAAGCAATCTCCGTTTTAGCCGTGTCTGGAGTGAAGTTTATCAAAATTGATATCTGATTTGTATTTTAACCTCTGATTTACTGCTGCCTTCTATTTCATCTAGTCCTGTACCTATTGTTTTTACATCCAGATACATGAAAAGACCGTATCTGAACCAAACGTCGGTTTTCTTCATTGGTCGATATCTGATATTCATAAAAGTACGTATGCCTTTGCCTGAATATTGCCCGGATCCGGATCCGTGTAAAACGTCATTCTCATAAGCATAGATCCTGCTGTTGTAGGATGGAGTGTTAAACCAGGCGAGACGAATATTGGCTGATAGTTTGGATGAGATGGGTGAGTAATTGACGTCCTGATAGATCAGGTATCCAATCTCATTTTGTTTTATACCTTTTTGGTATTGAGTGATTTCTGTTCTTTGGTGAAAGTTAAACTTTACATTTAATTTCCAACTCCACTCCAATCTGTAGTTTTGTTTTGCCACTTGATCGAGCTGGTTATAGTCGTCACCAGTATCCGGGTTTTGTTGCTTTTTTTCTATTTTAAACCGGATCGTTGCTTTGAACGTTTTCCCTTTTGTATAGCTGATCTGACTGAGTAATTCATAGCCGGCAGAGGGAGAGTCGACCCGATATTTTAGCCAGGGAAATTTGAAATAGTCGGCATACAGCGACCAGATGAAATTGCCAGGTAGGATGTAATTTAATCCGGCATACCAACCTTTTTCATTATTGGTTTCGGTACCCTCTCCCAGACTTCTACTGAAAAAGCTTTGATAGTTTATATCGTAGCTACGGTGCAATAATACTGCTGATAGTTTACGTGATAGACTTGCCATGGCACCATTGATTGTAGCCATTCCTGAGCCTATACTGTGTGCTATTTCTCCATACAGATAGATGTTCTGGAAAGTGTAGTTGTAGTGTAAGCCGATATTGCTAAAGTGTTTTCCTGTAAAACTGAACTTGTTATAAAGTTGTGGGCCTGTGGTGAATTGGTGTTCGTAGTCAGCTTGATAAGCAATGCCGCCGATATTTAGATTGTCGCTAATGTATTGCAATACTCCACCATAGACCTGTTGTCCCAGTGTTTTTTGATTTTTGTGCTCTGTTTGTGTGCGATGTAAACCGCTCATGCTAATGTTGTAGAGACTGTAGCCTCCATCGGTCGTAATCTTTAAACTTGCGTCGAGCTTTCTGAATGAAATAAAGGAACTTAAATAAATATTTCGGCCAAGATTTACAGTGCTTGCTACTCCGCGGAAGAAAGATGATTCATTTGCCGATGTGTATGGTTTTAGTCCTACATCTTTAGCAGCAACACTGGTTACATCAGGTCCTTTGCCAAATGCAAAACCCGACCATAGCGTTAATCCTTGTCCGAATTGTAAACTGTAATCGCCAAGGACCAGCTTTTTAACTCTTCCCAGCTTAAATAAGGCCAGGTGTGCTGAAAGGTGATCCGAACCCGTTTTTTTATTGAATAGGTGTTCTCCGGCGTCCTTTTCCATCACAATAGCTGCGGACACTATTCCCTGGAAATTGTATCTGTAGCGGAGTAGTGCTTTTTCCGGGCTTCCTAAATACCTGCTACCCGGCAAATCTCTAAATCCTTTCTGCTTTTTCAAGAGGCGTGTATATCTGGAAATCAGTTCATGCTCGCCCGTAGATAGCATTTTTATAGGCTTCAATTGATCATAATCATGTAATGTTGTTAAGGTTACAAATGGCAGTAATCTGGAGATAGTTTCTATATCAAAGCCTGGTATGACTTGAAGTTCCAGTATATCCAGTAATCTTGTCTTTGCTATGTAGCTAAAGAAACTGTTGATTTGAAGCGGGGAGAGGAATAATAGGCTTTTTAATTCCTCTGGCGTTGTTTTATGCAGGTTGATGTGGTGCTTTCGAAAGAAGCCAAGACGTTCTGTTACTTCCGAGAAGTCGTCGTTTTCAGATGATTTTTCGGCCAGCGCCTCTATGATATCCCTGTTTTTTTCGTCCTCCTGTGCTACTGCATTTTGTGTAAGTAGCAGTAAAGAAAGTAAGCATAGTGTTTTCATGGTGATTAGCTTAAATAAGCTAAATCACCGTAGAAATTACCAGATAAAAAAAAATAATTAAGAAATAAATTAAATCTCTTCGTTTAGCTTTAATAAGAAGTCTTTTAGCTTCTCCAGAGAAGCGATGATCTTTTGGTTTTCTTTTACCTCACCGCTATTGTTCTTTAAGTGCTCTTTAGCCCCTTTTAGGGTAAAGCCTTTATCATCCACAAGGTGGAAAATGATTTTTAAATTTTCAATGTCTTCCGGAGTAAATAACCTGTTGCCTTTTTTATTTTTTTTAGGCTGTAGTACATCAAATTCCTTTTCGTAAAAGCGGATTTGAGATGCGTTTACACCAAACATTTCGGTCACTTCCCCCATGGTGTAATACATTTTATTGATTTCCCGTTCCTTGTAAGGCATATTTTTGTATTGATTATTAGTTTGTTACAGCTTTTATTTAAAGTGTTCAAACTTAGGAAAAGTTAGTCAGGTATCCATGGAGAGATTGAAAAAATATTTTAGATCAGCTCCTTGCTCCTTTGATCAGAAGTTTTGCCATTTAATGTAAACCGATCTTACCGGAATAATCCAATAATATGCTAATTTTGCTCAAAATAAATCAATAGAAGGATGACAGCTAAGGAAATCAGAGAGGCATACTTAAAATTTTTCGAATCGAAACAGCATCATATTGTTGCATCAGCACCAATTGTAGTTAAAAATGATCCAACCCTAATGTTTACCAACGCTGGGATGAACCAGTTTAAAGATCTGTTTCTTGGCGAAGCACCTGCTAAATACCCAAGGGTAACTGATACACAGCGTTGCCTTCGGGTTTCAGGTAAACACAACGATTTAGAAGAAGTAGGTATTGATACCTATCACCATACTATGTTCGAGATGTTGGGCAACTGGAGCTTTGGAGATTATTTTAAAAAAGAGGCCATTGCCTGGAGCTGGGAATTACTTACAGAGGTTTATAAAATCCCTAAAGACAAGCTTTACGTGTCTGTTTTTGAAGGAGATGATAAAGAAGGTTTGCCAAGAGATACTGAAGCTTACGAGCTTTGGACGCAATTTGTGCCTGAAGAACGCATTGTTCTGGGTAATAAGAAAGATAATTTCTGGGAAATGGGGGATACAGGACCATGTGGACCATGTTCCGAAATTCATGTAGACTGCCGTCCGGATGAAGAGCGTAAAGCTGTATCAGGTAAATCACTTGTAAATGCCGATCATCCGCAGGTAATTGAGATCTGGAACAATGTATTTATGCAGTTTAACCGCCTTAAAGATGGATCCTTACAGCCTCTACCAGCGCAGCATGTTGATACAGGAATGGGCTTTGAGCGCCTTGTGCGCGTGTTGCAGGAAAAAGCTTCTAACTACGATACGGATGTTTTTCAGCCGCTGATTCAGTTTATCGCTAACAAAGCGGGCATAGCTTACGGTGCTGATGAGAAAACAGATATCGCTATGCGCGTTATGGCCGATCATATCCGTGCTATTTCGTTTGTAATTGCCGATGGACAACTGCCTTCAAATAACAAAGCAGGTTATGTGATCCGTCGTATTTTACGTCGTGCAGTTCGTTATGCTTATACCTTCCTTAATTTAAAAGACCCATTTTTAAATGAACTGGTACCTGTTTTGGCAGCGCAGTTTAAAGGTGTTTTTGATGAGTTGTCCCTACAGCAGGATTTCGTGCAAAAGGTTGTTTTGGAGGAAGAAGTTTCCTTCTTAAGAACTTTAGCTACAGGGATACAACGATTTGATAACTACACTAAAAAGCAGGCTGAATTCCTGATGTCTGAGAATGCGATCGAGCCTGAAAAGCCTTTTGAAGATCAATGGGTATATAGTATTTTGAAGGATCAGATGGTGATCTCGGGAGAGTTTGCTTTTGAGCTGAATGATACTTATGGTTTCCCGATCGACCTTACCGAACTGATGGCGAGAGAAAAACGCTGGTCAGTAGATATGGAGGAATACAACAAGGCCTTATTAAAGCAAAAAGAACGGTCGCGCGCTGCTACTGCGGTAGATACCGGCGATTGGGTACTGGTTAATTCAGACCTGGAAGTAGAGTTTGTTGGCTATGACGACTTTGAAGCTGAAACTAAGATTATAAAATACCGTAAGGTAGTTGCTAAAGGCAAGGAACAATATCAGATTGTATTGAGTAAAACTCCTTTCTATGCAGAAAGTGGTGGTCAGGTAGGTGATACCGGCCGACTTGAAGATCATAGCCGTTTGTTCTTTGTTGAAATTACCGACACTAAAAAAGAGAATGGTGTAATTGTTCATTATGCAGATACTTTACCTGAAGATGTTGAAGGTGTTTTCTGGGCAGTTATTGACGAGAATAAGCGTCTGCTTTCGCAGGATAACCACAGTGCAACGCACTTATTGCATGCAGCACTTAAAAAGGTATTGGGCAATCACGTGAACCAGAAAGGTTCATTGGTAAACCCCGACTACCTGCGTTTCGACTTCTCGCACTTTGCTAAGGTAACTGATGAGGAGTTGGCCCAAATAGAACACCTGGTAAACCAAAAGGTAAGGGAAAACATCCCGCTTAAAGAACAAAGATATGTGCCGTACGATCAGGCAATCTCAAGTGGTGTAACAGCATTGTTTGGAGAGAAATATGGCGATTTAGTTCGTATCATCACCTTTGATGATCACTACTCTAAAGAACTTTGCGGCGGTACACACGTGCAGGCAACCGGTCAGATTGGTTACTTTAAAATTACCTCAGAAAGTGCTGTTGCAGCAGGAGTGAGACGTATTGAAGCGATTACAGCTGATAAAGCGGAGGCCTTTGTTTTAGATCAGAATAGAGAGCTTAACGAGCTTCGTGCCTTGCTAAAAGGAAATAAAGATTTAACATCTGCCGTTGCTGCATTGATTGAAGAAAATAATAAACTGAAAAAAGATGCAGAAAAAGCTGTTTTAGAGCAGTCGGCGAACCTTAAACATGAAATCGTACACCATCTTAAAACCATCAACGGAATTAACCTGATTGCTACTTATGTAGATCTTCCTAATGCAGATGCGGTTAAAAATCTTGCATTTGCTGTAAAGGATCTGGTTGATGATTTGTTCCTTGTGTTCACAACCTTGATTGATGATAAACCGGGTATTACGGTAATGTTATCTGAAAACCTGGTTAAGGATAAAGGTTTGAATGCTTCTAATATTGTAAGAGAACTGGCTAAGGATATACAAGGTGGTGGAGGTGGACAACCATTCTACGCTACTGCAGGTGGAAAGAACAAGGATGGTTTGACTGCTGTCCTGGTTAAAGCTGAAGGCCTGATCAAGTAAAGCCCCAATCAGATAAAAAAGATAAGCCCCATTATGCATAACATAATGGGGCTTCTTCTTTGTGCTTAGTCTTATTTTGAGTTCTTTAGGTAAACCTCCAGAACGTTTTTCAAATAGATTTCCGGCTTAGGCATAGTGATGATCGTACCAGGTTCTTTATCTTGAGATTGTTTGATGTAGTTTGCTTTAATTTTTCCCCAATCTTTTGAGTACAGTTGTATAAACATATCAACAAATTGCTTATCAGTGTAATCTTTTGGAAGTTTACTAAGCACAACTTCAATTTTCTCTTCTTTTCTATGTAATACAGCCATGAGGATTTTTTAATATAGCCCCAAAGCTACAAACAATTTGTGGGATCAAATAAGAAATACTTCTTCCTGAACCAAAAAGCTAAATTCACTAATGCGATTAAAGCAGGAACTTCAACGAGTGGGCCAATTACGCCCGCAAAAGCTTGTCCTGAATTGATACCAAATACCCCGATAGCTACAGCTATGGCCAGTTCAAAATTGTTGCCGGTAGCTGTAAATGCTATCGAAGTGCTTTTTGAATAATCTGCACCGAAATATCGCCCGGCGAAAAAACTGACCACAAACATGATAGAGAAGTATATCATCAAAGGGATGGCAATTCTTACTACATCCATTGGGATTTGTACAATGAGCCCGCCTTTAAGACTAAACATGACCATTATGGTGAATAGTAAAGCAATCAGCGTAATAGGGGAAATCATGGGTATGAACTTATCATGAAACCAGGCTTCGCCCTTTAATTTAATCAGGCCGTACCTGCTGATGAGGCCCATCGCAAAGGGAATACCCAGGTAAATCCCAACACTTTTAGCGATTTCGTTAATGGTGATGTTTACATCTAGCCCTTTAAGCCCAAAATAAGGAGGGAGCACGGTAATAAAAACATAAGCAAATACGCTGTAAAGTAGTATCTGGAAAATACTGTTTAAGGCAATTAATCCAGCTGCATATTCACGATTTCCTTCCGCAAGCTCATTCCATACCACTACCATTGCAATACAGCGGGCCAAACCAATCAGGATCAGGCCGACCATATATTCGGGGTAATCCCTCAAAAAGGTAATGGCCAGAAAAAACATTAGCATTGGTCCGATTACCCAATTGAGCACAAGTGAAACACTTAAGACCTTGGTGTCTTTGAATACCAGGCCCATGTTTTCATATTTCACTTTGGCAAGTGGTGGGTACATCATTAGAATCAAACCAATGGCTAGAGGAATGTTTGTCGTGCCACTGGAAAAGGAATTAATAAAACCAGAAGAGGAAGGGAGGAAGTGACCAATGGCTACCCCAAATCCCATTGCAAGGAAAATCCATAAAGTTAAATAACGATCGAGAAAGCCAAGCCGCTTTCTTTCGAATGCAGGCGCACAGTTTGTTGCTGACATTGTTACTGAGTAAATTAGGGTTATAGAAGGTTATTTGCTTAGATTTTCTTTCACAAAATTCTCGCAATAGGTTTTAATCATTTCTCTAACCCTTCTAAATTCTGCTTCAACTTCTTCTTGGGTTCCTATAGCTTTCGCCGGATCAGGGAAGTTGTAGTGGAATTTTTGTGCTTTGGTAGGGAAATATGGACAACTTTCCTTAGCATTGTCGCACACCGTGATGACATAATCAAAGTCTATGTCTGCATATTCATTCACGTTGTTTGAAGTATGGCCGGAAATGTCGATCCCAATTTCTGCCATTGTTGCTATGGCTTTGGGGTTTACGCCATGCGTTTCTATTCCGGCACTGTAAATTTGGGCTTTATCACCCGCAAAGTATCTGAGGAATCCTTCAGCAAGCTGACTGCGGCAGCTATTACCGGTGCATAATACAAGTATCTTTTTCATCTATCTTATTTTAATAAACAATTGGTTAGCAACATCCAGAGCCAGGTGCGCATGACGGCCCATCAGCAACGAGATTTTTCAATTCGATTTTTGGCTTTTCAGTCTTGGTTTCTGTTACAGGTGCACAGCATTCTTCACCTGTAGCTGTTGTACCACAACTGCCTCCACGTGTAATTGCTTTACATTGGGTGGCATCTGGTATAAGGTTTATAATTAAATTCTCGCCTGAGATCTCAAATGCTCCCGGATACATTTGTCGGGTATCAAACTGGGAGTTTCCGAATTCAATCTTAACCACACCAAGTGGATTAAGTGGCAATGATTTTTCTACTAGTTTTACGATAGATAAGGCTTTACTTACCTGCATCGCTCTTTCGCTATCTCTAACTTTCGGTTCCCATAACTGTACAATGATTTCTGTCCATGAATTCATTACCCCACCGCAATCTACCGAAACGATAGGAGCCTGTTTGATTTCTGTAATGTGATAAGAGGCATCAACCCATTTATCGGCTGCGTACTGAAATTGTAATGTCAGGTTTGGGTTTTGCTCTAAAGTGGCTTTAAACGTTTGCCAGGTTGTTAATTCTTGAGTATTCATATATTGCAATTTTACGATTGATGTAGTTAAAAAAAAGCTAGCAACAATTTGCTGAACCTTTGTATAATTTAAGGAAGTCACCTATCTGGCTTTCCAATAGTTTCCAGGTATCCGGGTTAATACAATAACACACACTTACACCTTCAATTGTCCCTTGTATAATCCCTGCGTTTTTAAGCTCTTTTAAATGTTGTGATATGGTAGCTTGGGCAAGGCCGAGTTCGTCCACCAAGTCGCCGCAAATGCAGGCGTTAGCAGAAATGATCTGCTGTAAGATGGCGATACGGGCAGGGTGGGCCATTGCCTTAAGCAATTGTGCCAGCTGATTCTGCTCCTGCGTAAATATTTCCGTTTTTGTAAGTCCCATAATTATTGTATCGCAATATTACGATAAGCAGAGTGGATATGCAAGTTTAGTTTTAATATTTGACAGGAAAGCTACATAAATAGCTAAGCATCATTTCGGTTTAATAGTTCTTCAACCATCATTGGAACGCCAATAGTAGCAGGTTGTTCTATCATTTTTAAATGATTGTTAGCAGCTATATTGGATACGTTGAGATCAATTAGATATTTAAGTGTTTCTCTTGGTACATACGTCGTTAAGCCGGCAGCAGGGTACACCTGTAGGCTCGTGCCTATCACTGCAAAAATATCCGCTTTCCGACAGATTGCGGTGGCTGGTACCATATTTGGAACGGCTTCACCAAACCAAACTACATGGGGCCTCAAGGGTTTACCATATATGCATAAATCAGTAAAGTTGAGTTCCCAACCTGATATGGGATAGGTGAGGCCAGAGTCAACATCCGACTGCGCTTTGGTGATTAATCCATGTAAATGCAGTACGTTTTTTGAGCCCGCACGTTCGTGGAGGTCATCAATATTCTGAGTAATGATTTGAACGTTGTATTTTTCCTGTAATCTGGCTAGCGCCTTGTGTGCTTCATTCGGTTCGGCCTCCAGTACCGATTTACGGCGTTCATTATAAAATTGCTGTACCAGTTGCGGGTTTCGTTCCCAGGCTTCAGGCGTTGCAACATCTTCTATGCGGTGATTTTCCCATAAACCATCAGAGTCCCTGAATGTTTTAAGTCCGCTCTCTGCACTAATGCCGGCACCGGTTAATATCACTATGTTGTTCATTTGTTTTATGGCTAAATTCTAAATACGAATATAAACATTATGGAATATTCAGCCTTTTCACATCATCATTTTAACTTAAACCAAAAGATTATGGCTGAACTAAGCATTTCCCGAAACAGAAGAGCTGTACCAAAAGTTGATTTAACTGCTATGGTTGACCTAGCATTTTTGCTGATCACTTTTTTTATGCTCACTACCTCTTTATCTAAACCTATAGCAATGGATATAGCCAAGCCTGACAAGGCAATGGATGATACGCAGGAGCCTGTCCCTGCATCCCGTTCAATGACGATCTTACTAGGTAAAAACAATAAACTAGCCTGGTATATGGGCGAAACTGGTAAAAGTCAGCCTGTAATTGAAGGGTTTGATGGGATTAGAAAATCGTTAATGATTAACAAAACTAAAGTTGAAGCCGCAAATGCTAGCGACCCTAAAAAGTCATTATTTGTTATCATTAAGCCCACAGAAGCTGCCAGCTATAAAAACTTTGTAGACATTATGGATGAATTAAAAGTAGCAAAAATAACTGCTGCCCCGGCAATTGATGATGAGCACATTACCAAAGAAGAAGTGGATTTTATGAAGCAGCAAAATATTTATTGATCTTAATATCGCTGGCGCTCTAATTCTACTTTAATGTCGTTCTTAATGCTTTTGGCTTTTTCCATCCATTCTGGTGCTCTCTCTTTTATGTCGTCTACGATGGAGCGACCGTTTAGGTCTTTTTTGGTAAGGTATTTAACTGCACCGTATACTACGGCACCTAGTAATGCGGTCTTTAATAGTCCCATGTTCTGATGATTAGTATAAAGTAAACAAGTTGGATGTATAAAAGTTTGATAACTGTTTTGTAGCAATACCTACCTTTGGGCTTATGAATTCAACAGATACTTTATTAATCAAAGAAGCAAGACTTGATTCAAACAGCTGTATTGCCAAAAAGGATGTAGCGGGAGTTTCAAAATATTGGATGAAAGACTTTGTGCAGATTGCCGGAGATGGGAGTTATACCGTGGGAAAAGCTAAAATTGCTGCTGATTGGAAATATATGTTTTCTAAAAGCAGCCCGCTATTTGAGCGTATCCCCGATACCATTACGATAAATGAATCCGGAGACATGGCATGGGAAAGTGGTACCTGGAATTATAAAAATGATGTATACCACGGTAATTATGCTGCTATGTGGCGTAAGATAGGTGGGAAGTGGTTAACACAAAATGAGCTTTACGTTTCCTTGAACTAGTCAGGAGTTAAAATGAAATAGGGGCCTGTAACGATGAGTTACAGGCCTTATTATTGTTGTTGGTTTTAAAATGTTTTACGGGTTGGTAGACCACAGACTTACATCTTTAACCAATGCGCGGTTTGGAAGTTTTAAATGCGCTACCAGCAATTCAGCAAAATCTTCAGGTTGAAGCGTTGAATCAGGATTACCATCGGTAAGTTTATTGTCTATCGCAAGATCAGTGGCGATAGTGCTTGGTGTAAGTGTAAACACCCGTATGTTAGATTTACGTGCTTCGAACATTAGTGATTCTGATAATCCGTTCAGGCCGAATTTTGACGCACTATAAGCACTTGTTAAAGGAGCACCTTTAAGTCCTGCAGTTGATGAAACGTTTACAATGTCGCCACTTTTACGTTCCAACATTTGCGGTAAGATCTGTCTGATGAAATAATAAGGCCCAAACAAGTTGGTTTTTACGATATTTTCCCAGTCGCTGACCTCAAGATCCAGGAAATTGCCGAATTTGCCTATACCAGCATTGTTTACCAGGATGTCTATTTTACCTATTTCTGCAGCGATTTTTGCACAGGCAGCATTTACTTCTGCTATGTTAGAAACATCTGCAATAGCATATACAACTTTAATCGCCGGGTTAATTTGCTTGGCTTGCTCACTTACTTTCTCCAGATCACTTGCTGTTCTGGCAACTAATGCCAGATTTACTCCTTCTGCTGCAAGTGTAAGTGCTATTGCTTTACCAAGACCTTTACCTGCACCTGTAATCAGTGCTGTTTTATTATTCAGTGTTTCCATATTAATCATTGTTTTTAATGTGATGAAGCGGTCAGATAATGACCAGCTTAAACGTCTGCAAAATTACGTAACTCCGATTTCAATAGTATAGACTTAAAGTAAAAAAAACTTAACTTTAAGTATGTACAGAAAGCATATTGTTATTGCTGGTCTTTTATTTTTGTCAGGCTTTTCTGCATTAGCACAAGCAGATAATCCTAAATATGATAAGAAACTGGCCGATTCACTCCAATCTGATGATTATGGGATGAAAATCTACTACCTGGTAATTTTAAAAACAGGTACAAATACTACTGAAAGCAAGGCTAAAACAGATAGTCTGTTCAGTGGACACATGGGGAATATCGGACGTTTAGTTAGTGCGGGGAAACTGGTTGTTGCCGGGCCCTTTCAAAAGAACGATAAAAGTTATCGAGGGATATTTATATTAAATGCAGCTTCAAGCACAGAGGCGAAAGCATTATTGGAAACAGATCCTGCTATAAAACATAAGCTTCTTGAAGCGGAAGTTTACGGCTGGTATGGTTCTGCAGCACTACCCATGTACTTGCCGTACCACGATAAGCTGGAGAAAAAGAAAATGTAGGCACAAAAAAAAACATCCATCGGTTAGGATGGATGTTTAACAATTTATAAATATTTTGATTAGCTAATCTTAACATTAATTGCGTTCAAGCCTTTTTTACCTTGCTCGATGTCATAGCTTACTGAATCATTCTCACGAATGCTGTCAATTAAGCCAGAAGAATGAACGAAAATTTCGGCGTCACCATTAGCTGGTACGATAAATCCAAAACCTTTTGTTTCATTGAAAAATTTTACTGTTCCTTGTTGCATTATTTTATAATTTAATTATAATACAAAGGTAATGTAATTTATTGAATATCAAAATTTTATTTGCTGGTAATCCATGATTTCAAAATACCATTACCAAAAGATCACTTATTTCAGTACCCAATAGCCCAAAGCAAGCCATACCAAGCCTTTAGCAAGAAAAAATAAAAATCCCCAGACGCCAACTTTTTTCAGCCATTTAAGCAAAACTGCTTTTTTTTCGGATGTAGGTTTGGTGGTCATAATGCAAAAATAGTTGATTTTCGGATAAAATTGGTTGTTATATAATGAAACGTCTCTGGGAATGAAAAAGTGTTCCAGCATTACTTGAATATATACGTAATATCATCAGTAATTCTCCGTTTCTTTAATAAATTTACTCCTTAAAGATATAGTTATGTTAAGCAATTCAATTAAAGACGCCACTAAAGAAGCCCATCTTACACTCGAGAAAAAAGTAGTACAAAAAATGAAAGCTATTCGCAGTGATGCCGACTATGCAGATTTTTTAAAACATTTTTATGCTTATTTTAATCAGGTTGAGCAAGCTATTGCGCCATATATAACTACAGAGTTGTTACCTGATCATGCAGAACGACGTAACTCATCTTATTTAAAACAGGATATTGAAGCTTTAGGTTCAGATGTGAATGATCTACCAGAAGCTATTGCACCCGAAATTACCAATGCCATACAAGCCCTTGGTGCTTTGTATGTAATGGAAGGGTCTATTATGGGCGGACCAATCATTGTAAAGATGCTTGAAAAGTCTGGGGTTACTAATGGTGTATCTTTCTTTTCCGGCTACGGAGAAGCCACGGGTCAGATGTGGGGTAAATTTGTAGCGGTATTGAATGCATCAGCAAATAGCGAAGCTGAAGAAGAGCTTGCAATTAAATCAGCTAATGATACCTTCTCTAATTTTGGTGAAGTATTTGGCGCAGTTAGCGTAGCTTAATCATAAAAACTAAGCAAAGATTAATCCTTGCTTAGTTTTTTTATCGGTTTCAGGACTACTTTTCTAAATTCTACTTCTGCGCCTTCAGCCTGAAGTGCTATTTGTCCGCTTTTGGCTGTGCAATTAGTACCGTAGTTTGCCAGTTTATCATTTACCCAAACTTTTATCTGATCATTCAGACACTCTACTACCATCTTGTTCCATTCACCAAGTGGTTTTTCTAAACTGTCAGTCACTCGTTTAATCCGTCGTAATTTATCTCCGTTTATTCCCCAGTTAGCTTTAAGTCCGCGTCTGGCTTCCATATCAGGTACGGTAATATCCTCTTCAATACACCAGAAATCACCTGCATTTTTATGCATCATCTGCACTTCTATTGATTTTGGGAACATTCCATATAGTATTCTCGGAGTTGAGGCATGTACCAATACACCACAATTTCCCGGTTTTCCTGCAAAACGATATTGAACCTCTATCCTGTAATTCTGATAGATGTCGTCAGTAATCAGGTGACCGCGGGGATTGCCCATACTTACCAGTAATCCATTACGTATAATGAAGGAGGGCTCTATGTCGGGTTTTTTATCTTTATCAGGCACGTCGCTATGCCATCCGGTTAAATCTTTTCCGTTAAATAAATTCTTCGTTTGTGCAAATGACATCGTACTGCTTAAACATAGCAGCATGATGAGGAGTGTGTTGGTTAGTTTTGGTTTCATAAGTTAAATATAATACAAATGATATAAAGGCGTATGGCAATTGAAATTAAATTGTAAATGCACACAATATTCTGTTTAATAAAGCGTCTATATGTTTGAGAGCGTTGATTTAGATGAGCGGGAATAGTCGGAGGATTATTCCCGCTTTTTTATTGGGGAACGCTCATTATCATTTATATTTTGCAGGAGACATAGGAGCATCATTAATTGTTATATTTAGGGAAAAATAAATTTAATGATGAAGAGAGTTATTCTATCTATTTGTAGCCTTTCTTGCTCCCTTATGGCTGTAGCGCAAATTGAAGCGCCAAAACCTTATGGTGCTGTCCCTTCAGAAAGGCAGTTGAAATGGCATGAAACAGAGATGTATTGCCTTGTACATTTTACGCCAACCACCTTTCAGAATAAGGAATGGGGGTATGGCGATGCAGAACCTTCCTTGTTTAATCCTTTAAATTTTAACGCCCTGCAGATTGTGCAGGCGGCAAAGGCAGGCGGTTTTAAAGGATTGATTACCGTTGCAAAACACCACGATGGCTTTGCACTATGGCCTACAAAAACCTCTGAATATAACATCAGCAAAAGCACTTGGAAAAAAGGTAAGGGGGATATGGTAAAGGAGTTCCAGCTGGCGGCTAAAAAAGAAGGGCTTAAGTTTGGTGTATATTGCTCACCCTGGGATAGAAATAACCCGCATTATGGTAGTCCTGCTTATGTTGAAGCTTACAGAAAGCAGCTGAGAGAACTTTATACCAATTACGGTGAGTTATTTATGAGCTGGCACGATGGTGCTAATGGCGGCGACGGCTATTATGGTGGGAAAAAAGAACAACGAAAGGTCGATCAATCTCAATATTACGACTGGAACAACACATGGCAAAATATAACCCGTAAAATGCAGCCTAACGCAACTATATTTAGTGACGTAGGTTTAGATGTAAGGTGGGTTGGAAATGAGAAAGGATTGGCTCCCGAAACCAGTTGGGCTACCATTACTATTAAAGGAAAAAATGGAAAACCGGCGATGCCTGGTTTTATGGATGAAGCGAACCTTGGAACCGGAACCAGAAATGGAGATCAGTGGATACCTTTCGAGGCCGATGTTGCTTTAAGACCGGGTTGGTTTTATCATAAAGACCAGGATGATAAGGTGAAATCCGTTGCGCAACTATTTAATATTTATTGCAGGTCTGTAGGGCTAGGTGGTGGGCTGGATCTTGGCTTATCCCCAACGACTGATGGTTTACTTCATCAAAACGATGTAGATACCCTTGCAAAGTTTGGAGCATTAATTAAGCAGGTGTTTGCGCATAACCTGGCTGAGCAGGCAAAAATTAGCTTGTCAAATGTTCGCGCTGGGGCAATTCGTGCATATGGCTCAGCCAATTTAACGGATCACGACAGATATAGCTATTGGGCAACAGATGATTCAGTCCATGAAGCTACTGCCGAATTGAGTTTTAAACAACCACAACGGTTCTCCATCATCAGGTTAAAAGAAAATATTAAACTCGGACAAAGGTTAGATAGTGTTGGGGTTGAAGTGTACAGAAACAATGCCTGGGTGCAAATTGCTAAAGCTACCAGTATTGGCGCCAACCGGATCATACGTCTGCCACAACCCGAAAATGCAGATAGGGTGAGGGTACGATTTTATGCACCGGTAGCTATTGCTGTGAGTGAAATAGGCTTGTATTAGTGTCTAGAAAAGAATATAAACAAGGCTCGGAAATTCCGAGCCTTGTTTATTAAATGATAGATATCTATTTTAACGCGTTGAAGAAATTAAACTCAACACGGGCCATATACATATTTTTATTGTACCTGTTTTCTAAATTGCCTGCAACCTCAAACCGGTAGCCCAAATCAACGCGTGTACGGCTATTGATAATCACCTGAACTGCAGGAGCAAAATCCACGTACGATCTGCCATTTTCCGGATTAGTCTTACCCAACACCTCAAAGTATAAGTTCAGATTAGGCTGATTATAATTCTTATATACAAAAGGCAGTAGTAAATAACCGGAAGACATGCTGTAGCCCAACATATGATCTGGCTGTGGCGTACCTGTAATAGTTTTATCACCTATATTATCAAAGGCCTTGCTGTAACTCAAAGTACTTGATAAAGCCAATTTATGCAACAACTGGGTAAAAACCAGTCCGGCTTGTACTCCTGTGTTGTCCCCCTCAAGATTGATGTCTTCAGAATAGGTAGGTCTATTGCTGGTACCAACCCTGGCAAAGGCAGCCGCCCTAAAATGACTCTTCACTTCGTCGATAGATAAAAACCTATATTTGCCATATAAACCGGCACCCTCTGCTTTGTATTTTCCATCCATATCCGAGAAAAACCCTTGTCCGTGCAACATGAAGTTCTTATTAAAGCCCAGCATCAGCTCAGGTATCAGGCGACTGGAAAAATTCGGACTAAACACACCTTCATTAGTGAGTCGAAACCCGATAGATTTTGCGGCCATATTACTTGCCGGTTCAGAAAAAACATATAATTCCTGTGCCTGCATAGTTATAGCACTCATAGCCACTGCTACAGGTACTAATAAAAATTTAAGAAATCTCATGAAAATGACTTAGGTGCTTAAATGATAGATACGTGTCATTTTACCATTTACCATGCCTGATCCAGTCTTGTAGGATTCCAAACTAACCTGGGTAGCTTTTTTCTTAAATGCCGAACCAGACATGAAATCTTTGTCTACCACAGTAGCTTTTACCGGACCATTCAAAGTTTTATCCTTCGCATTCAGGAACTGATAAACGTTTGTTCCAGCAATAGCTAATCCTTTATCGTCCACTTTAGTATTGCTGAAATTAAATACAGCGTCTAAGTTCCCCACAGAGAAACCTGCATCTTCTACTTTAGTTTTAATCTGATCAAAATCTACAGCTTTATCCTTCTTGAAAGTTAAAACAAAGATGTTTTTGTTCAGATCCGGCTCAATGGTTTCAATGAAATCCAGAGTCCTTAAAGATTCGTCGGTAGCCTGAGAACACATAGAGCAGGTTAATCCTGTAACTTGTAGGTCTACAGAAGAAATTTGTTGTGCAGATACTTTGCTTGCAAATAAAATAATTGATAGTATAACTAGACTTTTAATCGTATTCATAAGATATGATTTAATTTATTATTCAAAAAATGCCAGCCTTTTTAGGCGGCTTTACTTCTCATAATGACACATGCTTAGATGCATCAAACCGTTATAGAACTGAGCTATAACGACTCATAAATTATTCCTGGTCTAATTCCTGAAAACGCAATTAAATAGATGAAGCGATAGTCGCGAAGAAAGCGGGGGCGCCTTATTTGCGGCATAGCTAAATAAATTGGATGAGACATTGCGAAAAGACTCTGTAACCAAAGGGCCTAAAAACAATTGAATGCCAAAATCCGGAGCAAGGCTTACTTTTAATCCAGCCGTATGACTGTCTTTAACTTTCGCCTCTATTGAAGTGTTTTTGCAACAATCACTATCCTTACCTTTCTTTTCAGCCATTTTACAATTTCCACATTTCGCAGTTTCTGTAAAGCTGACATCAGCAAGTCTACCCCCACAAAAGTGCATATTCAATGCAATCCCGATGATGGTCATCAGGTAAAATGCACATAGGCTTATTGTAAGTTTTTGACGCAATTTCATACTTTTTCAAACGTATAGATATTTTTGTTCTAAAGCAAATGAATGGGGTATGGCTTAATTCAGTTCGCAAACTTGTTACACAAGAATGCGACTTAGGACTTTTAACCTAGCCGTTCAATTTCGTCAGAATCGTAGGTAAATATACCTGCTACAGGTATTAGCGATTGCTTTAACATGGCTGATGCTACCTTCTCAATTTTAATGCTGCGGTATTTTTTTAGTCCCCCAATTAGTAAAGGATTTAAAAATCGCATCAGGCCAATCATTATTCCTTCCGCACTGCGGTGCTCTTTCCTGTCGCCATCCAATAACGAAGGTCTGTAGATATGTATGCCTTTAAATGGAATCGTTTTGAGGTCGCGCTCTACTTCACCTTTCAATTTGGAGTAAAAAATAGATGAATTTGCATTGGCACCTAATGCCGAAACCAAATGGTACTGGGAAGCGCCGTTTTGATGTGCTATAAAGGCAATATCTAAGGGATACTGATAATCTATTTTGCGGTACTGCTCCTGATCTGGCGTTTTGTTTTTGGTTGTCCCCAGCGCACAAAATACGACATCACCCTTTATATCCTCCTGATGATTTTCAAGCCGATCAAAATCAACTACCAGTTGTCGAAGTTTTGGATGTTGTAGCGCCATTTCATTTCGTACTATAGCGGTCACTTTTGTATAATCAGGATGATCAAGTAGCTGTTGTAATAAACGGCCCCCAATTAATCCTGTCGCTCCGGCAATTATTGCTTCCATATTGGTCTAAATATAGGGTTTAACAATCTGGTAGGTTATAAGTTTTGTCGGCCTAAGGTTAAAAAAATGGAAATATATTATAATATTAGGATTGATAATTATTAGATTTATTTATCGAAGAATGCAATTCACTATTAATAATAGATTAAGCTTGTCTTAATTGACCGGTATTTATAAAGATGTATGCCGTAAACTTTTAGCTTTACGGTTATAAATTATAACAATTAGTAAAGTGTCACCGAAATTTAGAAATGCTTCAATATAGTTTTATACATTTTACCGACGAGAGATTATTGGAATTGATCCGTGATAATGACGACCGGGAAGCTTTTGATGAGTTGTATAACAGACACTGGAAATTTTTGTTTACAGCATCTTTCAACATGCTTAGAGATCGGGATGAAAGTCTGGATATTTGCCAGGCTGTATTTTTATGGCTTTGGGAGCACCGTAATGATCTCAATATTAAGACAAACTTAAGAGGATACTTGTATAGTTCCGTAAAATATAAGATCGCGAATTTTATAAGAAGAGGAAAAATACGTGAGAGCTTTTTCGATGAATTGAAGCAAGTAGATACAGAAGCCTTTCAAGAGAATGAATTGGAACTTAAGGAACTTCAAATATTGATAGCTCAGTTAGTGAATGATCTCCCGCAAAAGTGCAAAGAGGTATTCCAACTCAGCAGAAATGAAAATCTTACGCATAAGCAAATTGCAGACAAGCTGGGGATTTCTGAAAAGACCGTTGATGATCATATACTCAGAGCTATAAAGAAACTTAAAACTCCATTAAATAGATTGGCTTCTATTTTTTTGACGCTGTAAATCAGTGCTTTAATTTTTATTCCATTTTTTTTTATAAAAGGAACAGGTGTTTAGCCACATTTAAGTGCCATCATAATAAAGGCACATTAAAAGATGATGGATAAACACGCATTCATGCAACTGGCTGGTAAGGTAACAGATGGTACGGCAACTGAACAGGAGTTATCTTTGTATAGCAACTATATTAATCATTTTAAGAGTGATACCGAATGGGACGATCAGTTGATGGGTAATGAAGAGGCTACGAAGTTGCAGTTATTTGAAATGATCAATAGTGTAACTGAGATGAAAGTAATCCCTTTTTATAAACATAGGACTTTCAGCTACCTTGTAGCTGCTTGCATTGCGCTAATATCGATAACTATAGGTATAATTTTTTATAATAACTATACTCAACATTCAGGCGATAAAAACAGGACAGTACTGAAAAATGATATTGCTCCAGGTGGTAACAAAGCTATTCTTACACTTGCTGATGGCTCGCAGGTTTTACTGAGTGATGCAGACAATGGTAAAATAGCCGAAGAGGCCGGGATCAGTATCACCAAATCAAAAGATGGACAATTGATATACCAGGTTAATAATCCAGCACTTGCTGCCGCCACTGGGAATGAGCCTGTTGTTACTTACAATACCATCTCGACCCCAAGAGGTGGGCAATATCAGGTATTGCTGCCAGATGGTACGCAAGTATGGTTAAATGCTTCGTCATCATTGAAATTTCCAACCTCTTTTATCGCTAACCAGCGCAACGTAATGTTAACCGGAGAAGCTTATTTTGAAGTGTCAAGAAATAAGAAAAAGCCCTTTATTGTAAATGTGGGCGAGATGAAGGTTGAAGTACTGGGTACCCATTTCGATGTTATGGCTTATCCTGATGAACAGAGTATAAACACGACACTGATCGAAGGTTCTGTTAAAGTGGCCCGAAATAATGAAAGTAGAATACTGAAACCAGGCCAGCAAGCAATAGTCGGAGATGAGATGCAGGTAGTTAAAGCTGCAGGTGATGTTATTGCATGGAAAAATGGCCTTACATCTTTCAAAGATGCGGACATCCGTACGATTATGCGTCAGGTGGCCAGATGGTATGATGTTGAAGTGAATTATGAAGGAGAGATCCCAAGGAGGCTTTTTACCGGAGAAATTTCCAGGAAAGCAAATCTTTCTGAATTGATAAAAATCATTGAACTGAGTAATATTCAGCTGAGGCTTGAAGGTAAGACAATTACCGTAATGCCTTGATAATTAATAATAAGAAATACAAGTCTAACCAACCTAACCAAACCACCAAACGTATGAAAGAATAGCTACAAACCCAGCCTTCAGGTTAATACAAAAAAAACCGGTAATGCGCTAACAGTACCGGTTATGCTGTTGAGAACAACAGTTGCAGGGATTAACTTATTTCACAAATCTAACGACAGATTATCAAACACTTAAAACCCTAACAAAACAAAAGTATGGATTTTTATTCTCTTTGTGGGGCCCCTTATGGAAAAACAAGGGGCCTTATCAAACTTTTTCTGGTTATGAAATTAACATTATTTATCGTAATTGTTATTGGCTGTATGCAGGTGAATGCCTCAGGATACGCACAAAAAATTACGCTCTCGGTTAAGAATGCCCCTTTGGAAAGCGTTTTTCAAGAAGTGAAAAAACAAAGTGGTTATCTCTTCTGGTATGAGAATTCGTTGCTTAGTAATACAAGGAAAGTAGACCTGGATTTGAACGAGGTTACCCTAAAACAAGCGCTGGACGAATGTTTCAAAGATCAGCCGCTTTCTTATCAGATCGTGGGTAATACCATTGTAATTAAAAGTAGGGGCCTTGTTATAAACCGGAACCTGGAACGGGAAATCAGGGGTGTAGTGACCGATTCGGTAGGGCCAATACCCGGAGTATCCATTAAACTAAAAAACAAGACTACTGTTGGAACTACAACAGATACTTATGGAAGATTCAGTCTGAAAATACCGGATGACAATGCCGTCCTGATTTTTAGTATGGTAGGTTATGATACCCAGGAAGTTCCTGTGAAAAATCTTAGTGTTTTGAATGTGGTGCTAAAAGCGACTAGAAATACCCTTGATGATGTTGTTGTTGTGGCTTTTGGTACCCAAAAGAAAACAGATATGGTGGGCTCCATCACTTCGATAAAGCCTTCAGATCTTAAAGTACCTTCCAGTAACCTCACCACGGCACTCGCCGGACGGGCAGCAGGTGTTATTGCCTACCAAAGAAGTGGTGAACCCGGCCAGGACAACGCAGATTTCTTTATCCGCGGAGTAACTTCATTTGGTACCGGAAAGGTAAATCCTCTGATACTGATTGATGGGGTTGAACTTGGTGTAACAGAGTTGGCCCGTTTACGTCCTGATGATATTGAAAGCTTTTCCATTATGAAAGATGCTACTTCAACGGCATTGTATGGTGCGAGAGGTGCAAACGGCGTAATCTATGTAACCACAAAGCAGGGGAAGGAAGGTAAAGCAACCATATCTTTCAGGGCAGAAACTAGTATGTCGCAGGCTACGTCAAATGTTGAACTTGCTGATCCTGTTACTTTTATGAAATTGTATAACGAAGCACAGTATGCAAGGCATCCGTTTGAAACGCCATTCTATCCTCAGGAGAAGATTGATGCAACGGCAGAAGGAGTTAGCCCAATTATTTATCCAGCCGTAGATTGGAGAAGAGCATTGTTTAAAGATCGGGCTTTTAATCACCGCTACAATTTGAATGTAAGTGGTGGTGGTAAAGTAGCCCGTTATTATGTCGCTGGTTCACTGGCCCAGGATAATGGGGTTATAAAAATGGATAAGATCAATAATTTTAACAATGGAATTGATCTCAAAAGCTACACATTAAGGGCAAACGTAAATATTGACCTGACAAATACTACTGAGCTAATAGTAAGACTGAATGGCAACTTTGACGATTACACCGGACCTATAGATGGAGGAGGGGATTTGTATAATAAAGTAATTCGCAGCAATCCGGTTAATTTTTTACCCTATTATCCAAAGGATGCCGCTCACCGCTCCGTGCAGCATATCATGTTTGGAGGTCTGTCTGATAAAGCTTTCATAAATCCATATGCCGACATGGTGAAAGGTTATAAGGATTATAACCGCTCGTTAATGTTGGCTCAGTTGGAGTTAAAGCAAAAGCTATCCTTTCTAACTGAAGGGTTAACTTTCAGAACCATGATGAATACCAATAGGATTTCGCGTTATGATATTGCAAGATCTTACAACCCATTTTTCTATCAGCTTAGAGAATATGATAAAAGAACACTGGATTATAATGTAGAATTGTTCAATGAAAGTACAGGGCGGGAGTTTTTAGATTTTACATTGTTGGGAGATCTAAGAGAACAGAGCACGGTGTTTTATATGGAATCTGCCCTTAACTATAACCGTACTTTTTCCAATAAGCATTCCTTAAGTGGATTATTGGTGTATATTATGAGATCGGGGACAAATGCCAGGGCCGGTAGTTTACAGCTGTCATTACCGTCAAGAAATCTTGGACTATCCGGAAGAACAACATATGGTTATGATAACCGGTATTTTGCTGAGTTTAATTTTGGTTATAACGGTTCTGAGCGGTTTCATGAAAGCAAACGTTTTGGTTTCTTTCCTTCTGTTGGTTTGGCCTGGACAATATCTAACGAAAAGTTCTGGGCGCCACTTAAAGGTAAATTGAATAACTTCAGACTAAGAGCTACTTATGGTTTGGTTGGTAATGATGCGATAGGATTGGATGCAGATAGGTTCTTTTATCTTTCCAACGTTGATATGAACAATGAATACAGACGTTTTATTTTTGGAAGAGAAGGTAGTACTATAAAAAATGGAATTAATGTAGACCGTTATTCAAATGCAGACATTACCTGGGAAACAGCTTATAAAACTAATCTGGCATTGGAATTAGGCTTGTTTAACAAAGTAAACATCCAGGCTGATTTTTTCTCTGAAAAACGTAGTAGTATCCTGATGAAACGGGCAAGTATACCTTCAACAATGGGACTGACGGCTGATTTGAGTGCAAACGTAGGAGAAGCTACTGCTAAAGGAATGGATATTTCTGTTGACTATTCACATAATTTCAGCAATGGTATGTGGCTGCAATCCAGAGGTAATTTCACTTACTCTACCAATAAACGTACGATTTATGAAGAACCAACTTATCAAAAAGAATGGTGGAAATCTATGGTTGGATATCCTATCAATCAACAATGGGGATACATTGCAGAACGGTTGTTTGTTGATGATAATGAGGTGAATAATTCGCCGGCGCAAAATTTTGGTTCTGCCAATGTTGCAGGCGACATTAAGTATAAAGATGTAAATGGTGACGGACAGATCACTGAATTGGATATGGTACCAATAGGTTTGCCAACTGTACCTGAAATTGTATATGGTCTGGGCTTTTCTTTTGGTTTTAAAAATTTTGATATCTCTACCTTTTTTCAAGGATCTGCCATCAGTTCTTTCTGGATAGATCCGGTAAAAGTGGAGCCTTTTGTGGGAGGAAAACAGATTATGAAGGCATTTTCGGATAATCATTTCTCTCCGGAAAATCCTGACTCATATGCCTTATGGCCAAGATTAAGTACTGAAACGCAAGCAAATAATACCCAGCCAAGCACGTGGTGGATAAACAATGGTAGCTTTCTTCGTCTGAAGCAAGCGGAAGTTGGTTACTCACTTCCTTCGAAAACTGCGCGGAGACTCAAAATGCAGAATATGCGCTTCTATCTAAGTGGTACAAACCTGCTTTTGCTTAGCCATTTTAAATTATGGGATATAGAAATGGGAGGGAACGGACTAGGCTACCCATTGCAAAAAGTGTTCAACCTGGGCTTAAATGTGACATTTTAATAATAATTGAAAGATGAAATTTACCAGAATAATAGTTCTCGTTACTGCTTTCGCATTGCTGGGATCCTGTAAAAAATATATAGATGTGGTACCAGACAATGTCGCCACCTTGGATTATGCATTTAGAATGCGCTCAACAGCAGAAAGATATTTGTTTACCTGCTATTCCTTTCTTCCGAAAATGGGAAATATGTACCATAGCCCGGGAATGTTTGGTGGGGACGATTTGTGGGTGTCTTCAGACAAGGTTGACTATTGGGCCAACTGGACAATTGCTATTGGTCTGCAAAACATAAATACGCCGATATTGGATTTCTGGCGAGGTACACAGGATAAGGATGGAAATGGGAATCTCGTAAACAAGCCAAGTGCAATAACCCAGTCGTTATGGACTGGGATCAGTCAATGCAATATATTTCTTGAGCACATCAGCAAAGTGCCAGACATGGAGGAATATGAGCGTGACCAGTGGATAGCTGAAGTCAAATTTCTAAAGGCTTACTATCATTTTTTTCTTTTGAGAATGTACGGCCCTATTCCGATCCAGGATAAGAATATACCAGTATCAGCTTCCGTAGATCAGGTAAGGATCTCGAGAAAACCTGCCGACGAAGTATTTAATTATATTATTACACAGTTGGATGAAGCAGCTCCTAATCTTCTTTTACAAGTTAGGGATGAAAGCTCTGAACTGGGCAGAATAACAAGACCTATAGCACTAGGTTTAAAGGCTAAAATATTGGTGTATATGGCCAGTCCTTTATTTAATGGAAATCCTGACTATTCTAGTTACAGCAATAAGGATGGCACAAAGCTGTTTAGCAGCAGTGCTGACAAAGAGAAATGGCATAGGGCCGCAAATGCCTGTAAAGAAGCCATTGATATATGTCATTCATTGGGCTATAAAATGTATGAATTTCAGGGGAATAACCAAACTCAAAGTATTTCGCAGGATACCAGGTTGGCGATGAACGCCCGTGTAATAACGGACAGATGGAACTCAGAAATTATATGGGCTCATACAGCTGCGTCTACCACCGATTTGCAAGCATGGGCTACCCCCAGGGGATTTGATGCTGCACAGGCAGTTTATACAGGTTCTACTGGTTCTATAGGTGTGCCCTTAAAGATTGCTGCACTTTACTATACTAAGAATGGGGTGCCGATTGAAGAAGACATACAATGGGATTATTCAGGGCGTTTTAATTTAAGAAAAAGTACTGCGGCTGAAAAATATCAGATTAAGGAGGGGTATACCACAGCGGAGTTTAATTTTAATAGAGAGTCCAGGTTTTATGGTTCTCTGGGTTTTGATGGGGGTAAGTGGTATGGCCTGGGTAAATTTGATGATAATGCATCATATTGGCTGGAAACTAAAAAAGGTCAATTCGGTGGTAAAATAGGCACAAGCTGGCATTCTGTAACCGGTTATTATGCTAAAAAATATGTCAACTATACCAATTCCATAACAAGTCCCACAACATACACCACAACTAACTGGCCATGGGTAATGTTAAGGTTATCCGATTTATACTTGCTTTATGCAGAGGCCTTGAATGAAATCGAAGGGCCAGGCTCAGAAGTCTACCATTACCTGGATCTGATCAGGGCAAAAGCAGGCTTAAAGGGAGTGCAGGAATCCTGGACAAACTACTCGAAAACTCCTGGGAAAATTTCAAACCCACAGGGAATGCGGGAAATTATCCATAGGGAGCGATCTATCGAACTGGCTTTTGAGGGAGCGCGCTTCTGGGACCTTCGCAGGTGGAAGGAAGCTCCTGATGTATTAAACAGACCAATAACAGGCTGGGATGTTGATCAGGAGACGGCTGCTGCTTATTACCGCGAAAAGGTACTCTATAATCAGATATTCAACTTTAAAGATTATTTCTGGCCCGTAAGTGAAAGAGACCTGATTGTAAACAAGAACCTGGTGCAAAGCCCGGGATGGTAAAAACTTAAATAATTTAATTATGAAAATATTATTCCCAGTTATCCTTATAGGTTTCCTGTTAATTTATGGATGTAAGGAGAAAGAAATAGAGCCTCTGGTTAAAAATAACAATAAGCCAGGGATGATTACCAATGTTAAAGTAACCAACGGAAATGGAGAAGCAAAAATAACCTATACTTTACCTGATGACCTGGATATGTTATATGTTGAAGCTGTTTTTTCAATAAATGGTGGGGAGAAACGTACTGTAAAGTCAAGTATTTATTCCAACAATCTGTTATTGGAAGGGTTTGCGGATACTGATGAACATGAGGTGACCCTATATGCAGTTAATCGTTCTGAAAACAGATCTGAACCAGTAGCGATAAAAGTAAAGCCTTTGATTGCGCCTATTCATACGGTTTTTGCAACACTTAAAGTTGCAGAGACTTTTGGAGGCGTAAGCATGCAGATTATAAATGAATTGCAAAAGGAATATGTGGTAAATACGCTATTCAAAAATGACGATGGCGAATGGGTTGCATACGACAGGCTCTATACCAACGCAAAAGAGAAGGAGCATGCTGTAAGAGGTTTACCTGCCAAACCTACAGAGTTTGCTTTTTTTCTGGTTGATAAATGGAAAAATCATTCAGATACATTAAAGACAAATCTCACTCCGCTTTTTGAAGCGCTTTTGGACAAAAACTTATGGAAGCATTATCCTTTGCCTTCAGATACTTATACCCCGGAATTTGCGTCCTGGGAAATCAGTAACCTGTGGAAAGGTGGAACTGCCAGCATTTTTTATCAAAAACCAGGTGCGAATGTTTTATTGCCTAACTGGTTTACTATTGATTTGGGTAAACGATACAAGTTTAGCCGGATTAAAGTAAACCAGCTCTCTCACGCAAATGCCTGGATGTTTGCCAGCGGTGCGCCAAAAACATTTGAAATTTATGGAAGTAATGGCCCTGGGCCAGATGGTAGTTGGGCCAGCTGGACACTGCTTTCTGGTTTTCAATCAGTAAAGCCTTCAGGAGGAGCCTTAGGTGCACTTAGCAACGAAGATATTGCAGTTGCTAAAGAGGGGGAAAATTTTATTTTTCCATTAGGGACATTGCCTTACAGATATATACGCTTCAAAACCCTTACAACCTGGGCTGGTGTTACCAATGTAATGATTTCTGAACTGACACTTTGGGGACAGGAGCAATAATTATAATGGATATTAATATTTAATAAAATGAACGTAAAAATTATAAAGATTTCACTATTGTGTCTAGCTATTTTATCTGGTATCTATTTGTCTGCATGCAAAAAAATGGATGATAGTTACAAGCAATTTGTTGAAAAAGGAGAATCCATTTATATCGCTAAAGCAGATTCTATAAAAATCTATGGAGGACGTAACCGGGTTGAAGTAACCTGGCTATTGCTTTCTGATCCTAAAGTAATCAGGTATAAGTTGTATTGGAATAACCGTAAAGATTCACTGGAAAAACCCGTAACGAAAACAGGAGAGGTAGATACAGTAAAAGCTATGTTAACTAACATAGCAGAAGGGACCTATTTCTTCGATATCTATTTATATGATAAATTAGGTAATTCATCTATAAAATCTACCAAATCGGGAAAGGTTTATGGAGAACGCTTCCAATCCTCGCTGTTAACCAGGGCGTACCGATCGATAACACGCTCAGGAACCGATGTTAATGTGGAATGGATGTTTGCAGATTCGGCTGTAAAACAACTTGATCTTCAGTATACAAACACTACAGGTGAACTAAAGCGCGTAACAGTTACCGATAAAAAACAATCTGTTACCCGTTTAGTTGGTATGCCAGTGAATGGATCATTTAGATACAGAACTGTATTTGAGCCTGAAGCTAAAGCGTTGGATCTTTTTTATACAGATTATATTACCGTACAACTTACTTTGTAAATTTTTATATTAATATTGAATGTCTAAAGCTTTTATCAGTATTTTAATCTGCAGTTGTTTTTTATTCTCCAAGTTAATTGCTTCAAGCTGTAAAAAACATAATCAGTTTGATAAGCTTGTTGATGACGTTGCTAAGCGGAAAAGAAACGCACTAAAAGGACCATCGATTCAATTTTCTCCCGGATTTGCTTACTACCTGAACAGAAGTAAGGAGAGTCTGGTAGAAGAAATTGAACTGGCAGGATATAAAACCGTGCACTACTTTATAACGAATGAGAACGTTGTAGATAAGGAACTGGTAAAAGCTTTTCAAAAAAGGAATATTGCGGTATGGGCAATGGTACTGGGAAACGGAACTTATTCAACTGATTTTTTTCCAAAGGGCTGGGAAAAGTGGAAAGTAAAGTTTATTGCCCCCTATACATTTGAAGGTTTTACTTTTTTGTCTCCTTTTAGCAAAGAATATCTGGGCTGGAAGAAACAGGCTTTAGGGCAACTCTTAAAAGGAAATCTTTTCGATGGGATAGAGTTTGCTGAGGCTTATTTACCAGGCTCCTGGGAAGAAAAAGCTAAAGCTTCGCACGGCGACGTAAGTGAAAACGCAGTAGCTGCATTTCAGCAAAAATATCACCGTCGCATACCGGATTTTTTTAATAAACAATCTCCCGACTACTTTAAAACAGATACTACACTTTATAACTTATGGGTAAATTTTAGGGTTGATGGGGTAAATAGTTTTTTGAATGAATTGGTGAATGGTAAAGGAGGGGTAAGAGAATCCTTCCCGGATATTTTTGTGGCTACCTGGAGTTTGGGGATTGATGCAGGACCAAAATCTGTTGATATGCTGAGGGAGCACAATGGTTTGGATGTACCTAAAATGATCCAATTGGTAAGACCTGATATTCATTTTATTCAAACACATTATCCGGATTGGATAAAATCTGAAGTTGATCTTTCTTATGATTATTTTAAAGCCTATGGCCCCTTTTTTAGAGAAATTAGGGATGCAAATAAGACGATACCTATAGGCTTGCAGGCTGATATTGGCTCTGTGAAATCCATGATTAAATCGGGCGGCTGGTTTAAACGGTTTTTAGCTGAAACACTAAATTATGGCTATAGTGCAACAACGGCATATGAGTATAATTTAGGAGGCTATATCTATAAAGATAAGCCACTGGCATTAATTGTAAAAAAACAGAATAAAAACGATTTGATGATTTCTTTTAACAAAAGAATCGATGCAATTAGTGCCGGTAATGTAACTAATTATAGATTCATCCAGCATGGAAAAGTGCTCATGATAGGGATAAAGAAAATCATTACTGATGGGAATAGAATAAAAATTATAACAGACAGACTTCCAGCTGGAAATTTTGAACTGGAACTGAAAGGGATAGAAGATACACCACGGCTTTGGTACTATAAAGGATATCCCGCGAACCGAATGGATGGGCAGAAGATGATGATTGAAGGATAAATCTTTGTTGAAATGTATACCCTTAAAAAGCTTTAGTTATTTTAAAATATTAAGAACTATGACGATGATGTTGATTTTTAATCTAAAAGAATTCTACAATTGTTACATTTTTTGGGTTTAAAGTCTTATTTTTAAGCAGTTGTTGATTAAAAGTATTGTTTTTAAGAAGTGATTATTAATAAAATTTAAATTACCAATGGATCCATACCTGACCAGTATTGATTAAAACTAAACACACAAATCTAAAATTATATGAAATCTTTTAACCGCAGATCCTTTATCAAAACTACAGCTCTGGCAGGAGCAGGTATCGGATTTTTTAATTCAGCGAAGGCCTTTGATCTTCCTTCAAGTTCTGCTTCTTATAAACGCATCGGAATTATTGGTTTGGATACTTCGCACAGCGAAGTCTTCACTAAAATTATTAACAATGGTGGCCCTGAAATGGGCGGATACAAAGTTGTTGCTGCTTATCCTCATGGAAGTAAAGATATTCCCCAGGCATTAAAAATGAAACCCGGTATTATTGAAGCGGTGAAAGGCATGGGGGTTGAGATTGTAGGTTCTATTGAAGAACTGATCAAAAAGGTGGACGTTGTGTTGTTGGAGACTATTGATGGCAGACCCCACTATGATCAGGCATTGCCGGTTATGCAGGCAGGAAAAAGGATGTTCATTGATAAACCGATAGCTGCAACACTTGAAGATGTAAAAAAGCTGTATGCCGCTTCTAAAAAATATAATGCACCTATTTTTAGTTCTTCAGCATTGCGTTATGATGCAAATGTAATGAAGGTAGTTTCGGGTTCAATCGGAAAAGTGATTGGAGCTGATGTTTATACTCCTGCTGAACTGGAACCTAACCACATGGATCTGGCATGGTATGGTATTCATGGCATAGAAATGCTATTTACGGTAATGGGCCCAGGTTGTAAAACTGTGACCAGGATTCATAAAGATGGTACTGACTTTTTAACCGGCGTATGGGAAGATGGACGTATCGGAAGTGTAAGAGCAATCCGGGAGGGCGCCTCAAACATTGCAGGCACCGCCTTCGGTGAGAAAGGTATAGCTCCGCTGGGACCATTTAGTTCCTATGCACCGATGATTACAGAAATCATTAGTTTTTTTGAAACCGGTAAACCTCCGGTTTCTGAGGCTGAAACTATGGAAATTTTTACATTTATACGCGCTGCAGATATCAGTCGCAAACGTAATGGTGCAACCATTTCATTGACAAGTGTATGAGAAATCTGATATGCGCTTACTTAGCGATTTTGACTTTAAATTCTTTTGCTCAAAGAAAAACGGTTAAAGCGAAGTCTGTTAAAATTATGAGCTATAATATTCGTATTGCCAGTCCGCCTTCTAAAGGTTGGGGCTTTACAGATCTGCAGGCTATCGCAAACGTAATCAACAGTGAGCAACCTGATTTGGTAGCCTTGCAAGAGGTAGACGTTTATACGGAAAGATCTGGCAAGCAATCTCATCAGGCTAAAGAGCTCGGGGAAAAAACAGGGATGCATTATCATTTTGCTAAGGCTATAGACCGCAGTGGAGGCGATTATGGTGTTGCCGTTTTGTCGCGTTTCCCAATTTTAAAAGCCGAAAGCTTTCGTCTACCACTTACAGAAGGCTCAAAGGGCGAGATTCGTGCAGCAGCTTTAATCCACTTGAAAATATTGGATGAGGAGGTTGTTTTCATGTCTGCCCACCTGGATCATCTTACGGATGCCGATAGGAGATTGCAGGTTGAAGAACTCATTAAGATCATTAAAACGAAGTCAAAATACCCCTTGATTTTCGGCGCCGACCTGAACATGAAACGCAACAATCCAGTTATTGGGCTCCTTGAAAAAGAAATGATATTTCTCTGCACAGATTGTAAGCCAACTTTTCCGGCAGATAAACCTGAGCAAACTATTGATTATTTAATGCTCAACAGAAAGGCATTTAACAAATACAGGATCTCCGATTATAACGTAGGAAATGAAACATATGCTTCAGATCATTTGCCCTTAATGATAAACATCGTTAAGAAGTAATCCTCCGGGAATTAGAAATGAACCACACAAACTGAATATAAAAATGAAACGGAATTATTTATTGATGCTGGCTGCTGTTTTTCTTGTAGCGGCTTGTTCTAAAACGCGTGAAGTAGCAAATGTGTTGTATTTCTCCGGAAATGCTAACGATAATTATGCTGCTCAGCTGAAGGAAGCAGGAAAAAAGAATGGATGGAAAGTCGTAGTTACGAATGACTCCCATTATTTTAGTGAAGACTCTCTGAAACTATTTAACACCGTGGCTTTATCTTTTTCGACTTTAAATAAATTGGACTATAAATCATTACCTGAATTAAAACGGTATGCGGAATCAGGAGCTGGTGGTATTTTAGCTATAAAGGATACGACACTTCAACACCGTGGATGGCCATGGTTGCAATCTCTGGTTGAAAAAAATGATAGCAATATTCCCACACTAAATGACGACCGTGTATTGGTTGTGAATAAAACAGCCGACAGTAAAGCACTTACACAAGCACTGCAACTCACTATTGCTGCAAAGCAAGCCGTAGATTATACAAAGGCAAAAACCTTAGCTGTCCCTGATAGCAGTCGTTATACCAGGATTGTTTTGGCTGAAGGGCTGGATGAGCCGATGGAAATGGCCATTCTGCCCAACCTGAACATTCTTTTTATAGAACGTAAAGGGGGAGTTAAATTGTACAACAATGAAACACGGGAAGTAAAGACCATTGCAAATATTGGGGTGTTCAGTGGTATTGAGGACGGCCTGTTAGGTGTAGTGCTGGATCCTAAGTTTGCCGAAAACCATTGGGTATACCTATACTATGCTGTGGCCGGAGAAGAAGCTATCAGCCGCTTATCCAGGTTTAAATTAAATAATGAAGACCTGGATCTTAAATCAGAACAGGTTTTACTGGAGATTCCGACGCAGCGTAAATACTGCTGCCATTCGGCCGGATATCTGGCTTTTGATGCCAAGGGAGTGCTTTACCTTTCTACAGGCGATAATACCAATGCTGAAGAAACTGAGGGGTATACACCTGTAGATGAAAGACCGGGCCGTGAGCTTGCTGATGATCAGGCGACCTCTGCAAATACAAACGACCTTAGAGGGAAGATACTTAGGATAAAGCCGGAAGAAGATGGAAGTTATTCCATCCCTGATGGAAATCTTTTCCCTAAGGATGGCTCAGAAGGACTTCCTGAAATTTATACCATGGGTTCGCGTAATCCTTATCGTTTTAGTATAGATCATAAAAATGGATACGTGTATTGGGGGGATGTAGGCCCGGATACTAAAGTTGTAGGTGAGGGGGGAGAATATATGAGCTTCGATGAAATTAATCAGGCAAAAGGACCTGGCTTCTTTGGTTGGCCATATTTCTTAGGTAATAATCAGGCCTTTCCTATGTATAATTATGCTACTAAAAAACCAGGTGATAAAAAGGAACCGGCCAAACCAATCAACAATTCGCCAAACAATACTGGTGAACGTGAGTTGCCACCTGCGCAAAGCGCGATGATCTGGTATGGAAAAATTCCTTCCCGGAATTTCCCAATAGTAGGAAGTGGTGGCGCTACAGCAGCTGCGGGCCCGGTGTATTATAGTGACCTGTTCCCCAACGCAGCATATAAATTATCCGACTATTATAATGGGAAACTCTTTATCTATGAATGGATAAGAGGTTGGATCATGGCTGTAACGTTCGATGAGAAGGGGAATTACCTGCGAATGGAGCCGTTTTTAAAGCACTTAAATTTTTCTGCCCCTATTGATATGCAGTTTAGCGCGGATGGTGCCATATACATGCTGGAGTATGGAACAAATTGGTTCTCTAAAAATACGGATGCCAAGTTGGTGCGCATTGAATACCAGGAAGGAAACAGAAGGCCGGTAGCTGAGATTGAAATTGATAAGCCATATGGTGGGGCCCCGCATACAGTATCCCTGTCTGGCAATAAATCTGTAGATTATGATAAAAATGATAAGTTAAACTACAGCTGGAAAATAGATGGTAAAACCATAGACGGGCCTATTACAAAATACACATTTGAAAAAACGGGTATTCATAATGTTGAGTTAGTGGTTAAGGATGATAAAGGTGCTGTTGGGATAGCAAAAACCAAGATTCACGTTGGGAATACACCACCAGAGGTAAGTATTCAGACTTCAATAAACCGTAGCTTTTATTGGGACAATCAAATCATGGATTATAGCGTCACCGTTAAAGACGCTGAAGATAAGGCTATAGATCAAAATAAAGTAAATGTATCCTTCGGGTACATCCCTCAGGGGAAAGACGTAGCGGTTATTTTGGCCAGTAACCAGGATCCCAGTGGTTATAAGTACCTGAAAGGAGCTCAGATGCTGGGCAACCTCGACTGTAAAGCATGCCATTCAATGGATAAAGAATCCGTTGGGCCAACATATATGGCTATTTCAACTCGATATACCACGAAGAAAGATGCTGTCAAATTCTTATCAAATAAAATTATTGAAGGAGGCAGCGGAAGTTGGGGAGAAAGAGCTATGTCTGCACACCCTGCACTTTCAGCAAGTGATGCAGCAGAAATGGTAAATTACATCCTTTCACTTTCCGAAAAACCTAAAAGACTTCCGTTAAAAAATGCTATTCCACTAAAGGATCATGCAGGTAAAGGAATTGAAGGAAGTTACTTGCTAAATGCCACTTACCGTGATCAGGGGGCTAATGGCATAGAAGCTTTGGATGGTAGGGACTACATTTCATTACGTAATCCTATTGTACAGGCCGATGATTTTGATAAAGGAAACGTACGCATTGCTACCATTACCACAGAATTCATGGCATATGTAACAGGTCTGGTAAATCAAAGCTATATTATGTTTAATGATGTTGATTTAACGAGTATTAAACACCTTAAATATAGGGTGCAATTAAAAGGTCCAGGTGGCAACATTGAACTTCGATTGAACAGTAAAGATGGCCTGTTGGTAAGTACGCTGACGGTGCCTGCCGGTAACGCTCCTGATGTTAAATCAGGATGGAAAGAGTTGGAGGCTGAGGTTGCAGCAACAAAAGGAAAACATAATTTGTATTTTGTTTTTAAAGCTCCCGGAGTAAAGCAGAATATGTTTAATCTCGACTGGATCTATTTTTTGAATAAGTAAAACCAGATAAAAAAACATAACCAAACCAAACTATGCAAAAATCTATTAGAGTACGTTTATCTTCCCTGATGTTTCTGGAGTATTTTATCTGGGGATCCTGGTATGTAACCATGGGGACATATTTATTTACAAATTTTAAAGCAGATGCTATACAGGTAGGATCT
Organism: Pedobacter nyackensis; assembly: GCF_900176505.1. Taxonomy (GTDB): domain Bacteria; phylum Bacteroidota; class Bacteroidia; order Sphingobacteriales; family Sphingobacteriaceae; genus Pedobacter; species Pedobacter nyackensis. Next base: position 81,943 of record NZ_FWYB01000020.1, read on the forward strand.
TCGTATGCTAATTTATCTATCGCGGCTATCATTTCTCCCTTTTTTGTTGGGTTAATAGCTGACAGATTTTTTGCGGCACAAAAAGTTTTAGGGGTATTGCACCTTATGGGTGCAATTACCCTTTATTTTATCAGTACGCTAAGTGATTTTAGTAGTTTCTGGTGGCTGATTTTATTGTATACTTTGTTGTATATGCCAACAATGGCATTGTCAAATTCTATCTCTTTTAGTCAGCTCAAGGATCCAGGCAAAGAATTCCCCTCAATAAGGGTCTTTGGCACGGTAGGCTGGATTGTCGCTGGTCTGCTTATTGGTTTTTTGGGTGTAGAAAGTTCTGTGCTTACTTTTCGCATTGCAGCGGGATCTTCTTTATTGCTTGGGGTGTTTAGCTTTTTTCTGCCTGACACACCAGCAAAGAAAAATGCAGATAACAGGCTCTCCGCAATACTTGGTCTTGATGCCTTAGTCTTGTTTAAAAACAGATCCTTTGCCGTGTTTTTTATTTCCTCAATTGCCATATGTATTCCCCTGTCTTTTTATTATAGTTTTACCAACTCATTCTTAAATGACATAGGAGTAAGCAATACGGCTGGAAAAATGACGCTGGGTCAAGCCTCTGAGTTCTTTTTTATGCTGGCTATCCCATTCCTGTTTCGTGGGTTAGGGGTTAAAAAAATGTTGCTTATTGGCATTGCAGCATGGATAGTCCGGTATCTGCTTTTTGCTTACGGTAATGTCGGGGCAAACATGTGGATGTTATATGCAGGGATTATGCTACACGGTATTTGCTATGATTTTTTCTTCGTAACAGGGCAGATTTATACAGATGCCAAAGCCGGTCCTGCAGTAAAAAATGCCGCACAGGGGCTAATAACTTTTGCTACTTATGGGGTAGGAATGCTGATTGGATCTTATGTTTCAGGTTTTATTACAGAAAGTCATTCCACTACAATTAATAATGAAACAAGTTATCAATGGCAACAAGTGTGGCTCATGCCTGCATTAATAGCAGGAGCTGTCCTGTTTGCTTTTGCCATTTTCTTTAAGGATAAACTTAAAGCAGTTGAACAAATTAAAAATTAAAATTTATGTCTGAAATTATTAAGCCTATAAGAGTTTTAGTGGTTGGCTGCGGTAATATGGGCGCCTCTCATGCCACAGCTTACCATAACCTTGATGGATTTGAAATATGTGGTATCGTATCTACCGGTAACAGCAAAGTTGTGTTGAACGAAAAGCTGGGCGGTGGTTATCCCTTGTTTAGTGATTATGAAGAAGCTTTGGCACAAACGAAGCCTGATGCAGTGTGCATTTCTACTTATCCGGATACGCATGAGCCTTTTGCTGTTAAGGCGATGGAAAGCGGCGCACACGTATTTATAGAGAAGCCGTTAGCTGATTCTGTTGAGGGGGCACAGCGTGTTGCTGATGCCGCTAAAAAGTATGGTAAGAAATTACTGGTGGGATATATTTTACGCTATCACCCGTCATGGGAACGCTTCATTGAACTTTCATCAGAAATGGGAAAGCCATTGGTAATGCGGATGAATTTAAATCAGCAAAGTCAGGGTGCCAAATGGACGGTACACCGTAACCTGATGAAAAGTTTGAGCCCAATAGTAGATTGTGGGGTACATTATATAGATGTGATGTGTCAGATGACCCGCTCTAAGCCTTTACAGGTAAGTGCTATTGGCGCAAGGTTAAGTAATGATATTCCGGAAGGTAATTACAATTACGGGCAATTACAGATTCGCTTTGAAGATGGTTCTGTGGGCTGGTATGAAGCCGGCTGGGGCCCAATGATGAGTGAAACGGCTTTCTTTGTGAAAGATGTGATCGGACCGAAAGGTTCTGT
>NZ_FWYB01000009.1 GCF_900176505.1 Pedobacter nyackensis
TTCTGCAGGATAATCTAACCTTGCCATTACTTCTTTGTTCATCGAAAACTTAGTTTTTTCTCAAAAACTGTAAAGTTATAGACGGATAAGACCCTTTACTTTTTATTACTGATTATTTTTTACAGTAATTTTAAACGGTTTCTAATTCTTTTTTTAACACAATGTTATGTTTTGTTGTGGGGTTTGTAGTTCGCAACTAAAATGGGGTCTGATATTGTTGTATTTAGCTATAGCCATATCTACGGCTATTATTGCCTCATTAAAATTTCCAAATGTTTGATAAAGGTCGAATTCTACTTTCAAAATGCCGTTTACGCGTTCTGCAATGGCATTGTCATATGGATTTCCATCCTGGGTCATACTGATTTTAATGTTGCTTTGCTTTAATAATTTGACATACTAGTCACAACAATATTGGATTCCCCTATCAGAGTGGTGAATAAGCGATCTGTCTGGGAATATCCTTGAATTAAAGGCCATTTTGAATGCTTTGATACAACTAAAGGCTTTTAAATCCCGGCTTAAATTGTAGCCTACAATTTTCCGGGAATAAGCGTCAGTAACAAGAGAAAGGTAGATAAACCCCTTTTTAGTTCTCAGGTAGGTGATGTCGCTTACCCATATTTGTTCTGCTCTTTTACTCTCTTTTCTTTGTACCAGATCAGGCCATATCTTAAAATGATGATGAGAATTGGTTGTTCTTGCATACCTTTTCTTTTGTTTGATAAGCATATTGTTTTCTCTGAGCATGGTAAATAAGGCATCTCTACCTAAATCGATATCATGCAGTTCCAGGAAATTTTTTAGCATAAAGTGCAATTTAATCCCGCCGATTTTAGGCATATCAGTTCTTATTTTTCGAACCTTCTGCAACACCAGCTCGTACTTGATTGCTTTTTGATCTTTGTGTTCCTGAATATGATACCAGGCTTGCCGGCTTTTACCAAACAGCTTGCAAATAGTTAATAAGGAAATATTTTGATATACTACTTTCATTTGGCAGGCGGTTTGGTACCAGACTTTTTTGCAATATTTACCCCCGTTTCCTGCTCATAATTACTGATCATCATTTCCATAGCTGTAATTTTTAGTTTTGCCAGGGCGAGTTCTTTAGTTAAAACATCATCATTAGATGGGGCTGTTATACTTTGCTCCTCAACAGGAGGCGTACTGGAATCAGGGTAATGCTTTCTATACCAACGCACAAAATGCCCTATGTTGTCCCTAGTTAGATTGTATTTTTCTCCTATTTGACGTGTGCTATAATTTCCCGCAAGATATTCTCTGGCAACAGCAATTTTAAAACTGTCTTCGTATGTAGGAATACGACCTTTGCTTACTCCTTTTCGTGGTTTTTCCATTAATTTATTAAAGTTAAGGGTTAGCCCGCGATTTGTAAGGCAAAATCAGGAATCGACATACTGATTAGGAATCAACACCAGGATTATGCAGGGAATATGCAACGATTAGCGAGCAAATAGAACGTCAACATACATTCATGGCGTATAAGATTAACGTAATATGCGTCAGGAATAAATAACCTAATTAATAATTCTGTTCCTGCTTCAAAAATGAATTAGTGGAGTAGAGGGCAGTGTTGTTTATTTTTGTAATTCGAAATATTTTTCTAATATTAGGATTAAGTTTTGTCTAAAAATGGGGGGCTATAGTAAGTATACTGATCAGGATTTGACCGAATTTCTTCGGGATGGGGATCGAATGGCATATACTGAAATCTATAACAGATATAATCGGCTGTTATATCTGTTCGCCTATAAGCGTTTGGGTAACCGGGAAGAGGTAAAAGATCTTATACATGAAGTGTTTCTCTCACTCTGGTTAAATCATCAACATGTAAATCTCACTTATAGTCTATCAACCTATTTACATACTGCAGTGCGAAACAAGATTATTGATCTTATAGCTCATAAACAGGTTTCTGGTAGATATATCGAGACGTTTAACAATTATGTACAATCAGGTCAGAATACTACTGATCATTTGATCCGGCACAATGAACTATTAGCCTTAATTGAAAGCGAGATTCAGGCACTTCCAATAAAAATGAGAGCCGTTTTTGATTTAAGCAGAAAATCAAATTACTCCCGAAAAGAGATTGCTGAAGAGCTAGGTTTATCCGAGCAAACGGTTAAAAGTCATATGCAGCATGCGCTAAAGATTTTAAAGGTTAAACTCGGTTCTTTGATGGTTTTGGTATTCCTTATCGATCCATAAAATTATTTTTACTTTTTTTTAACCCCTCCGTAGTACTTGGCCGACTAACAACTAAATATTCCAAAAAAAAAGTTGTTAGATATGAATGGTGAAGGACTAAAAGAATTATTAGCAAAGTATAGAGCAGGAGATTGTACGGAAGGGGAAAAGATCTTGTTAGAGAATTGGATCTCTAACGTAACTTATCCCGAATATCAAATTTCAGAGGAAGACTTACAACAGGACCTATCCGAAATAAGGAGTAGTCTTCCGCTGGTTAAAACAATTAAACTGTGGCCCCGAATTGCCGCTGCAGCATCCGTTATTTTCCTATTAGGGTTCGGAATATACTTTTATAATTACAATACTTCCGGAGAAATTAGAGAGTCTGAACTTCGTGTAAGTGATATTGGTCCGGGAGGCAATAAGGCGTATCTGACCTTAGGTAATGGCAAACGTATAGCTCTTACTGACGCCAACAATGGTGCACTGGCAAAGCAATCTAATATGGAAATTATTAAAGCTGCTGATGGTCGCTTGATTTATAAGATGAATGGTGAAGCACAAAAATCTTCAGGTTTGACTTATAATACGATCGAAACACCCAATGGCGGTAAATATGAAATCACGCTTCCTGATGGAACACATGTTTGGTTGAATTCCGCTTCTATATTGAAATATCCCGCATCGTTTGCCTTATTAAAGGAGCGAAGAGTTGAGTTAAAAGGAGAGGCTTACTTTGAAGTTGCTCATAATAAAACTGTTCCGTTTAAAGTGAGCTCTTCAGGTCAAACTGTTGAAGTCCTGGGAACGCATTTTAATGTTAATTCTTATTCAGATGAGGGTACTATAAAAACAACACTTCTTGAAGGTTCAGTGAAGGTATCGCTTCCAGGTTCGAAAGATTTCAAGTTACTTAAGCCCGGCGAGCAGGCTGATAATAGCGGTGGCAGCATTGAGATCTCAAAAGCCAATACAGATCAGGCAATGGGATGGAAAAATGGAGACTTTGTATTTAAGGGGGAAGATGTGAAAACCGTTATGCGCCAGCTGGCAAGATGGTATGATGTTGAAATAGAATATAAAGGGAATGTTTCGGATATAGGTTTTGTAAGTACGATCTCAAGATCAAGAAAATTATCCGAAGTAATTAAAGTACTACAAGCAACAGAGGGTGTTCATTTTAAAATTGAAGGAAGGAGGGTTTTAGTTATGCCTTAAACAATATTTAAAAGGCTATCTGAAAACAATCGGGAACGTTGACGCGTCCCCGATCAAAAGTCAGAAAGCCTCAATAACAATGCTTGGAAACATATTTATCAACTTAAACCGACGTATAAATGTACAAATTTTACAATAAAATCTGGTATAGTCTGACCAACTGTACCATGCGTTTCATAGGAAATATTCTATCGGAGGCATTTTCAGGGTGTCATTTAAAGAAATGGATAATGAGGATGAATTTAATAATTATTACGCTATGTATAGCCAGCTTACAAATCGCATTTGCAGCTCATGCGCAAAGTATAACCTTAGTTAAGAAGAATGCTTCGCTCGATGAAGTTTTTCAGGAACTTAGAAAGCAAAGTGGTTACGATTTTGTGATTACCAATGTGCAGATTAAACAAGCAAAACCGGTAACCATTCGGGCAGATCGTGAAGAATTGGTTGCCGTGCTGAACAAGTGTTTTGACGGACAGCCATTTACTTACTCAATAGAGAATAAAACGATTATTGTGATTCCCAGAAAAAGTTCCCTCTCCCGGGAAGCAAAAAAAGCTATACGTGGAAAAGTAACAGATGGTAAAATTCCCTTAGTTGGTGTATCAGTTAGAATTGATGGAACAAACAGTGTGACGATGACAGATGCCAATGGGTATTTTGCTTTAAACCTGGTACCTGGCACTTACCGTATTGTTTTCAGCTCGGTAGGCTACGAAAGCAAACGCATAGAAAAAGTGGTAACCAACGACGAAGATAGCGAAATGAACATTGTCTTAAATGCCGTGGTTGCACAACTTCAGGAGGCCATTGTAGTAGGTTACACCACTAAGAAACCAAGCGAAATTACTGGTTCATTACAAACATTTACAACTAAAGCGCTTGAAGGCGTAACATCCAATAACCTGATATCCATGTTAAAAGGGAAGATCGCCGGGATGTACATTACAGAACCTTCCGGTGATCCGAATAGAAAATCAACATTTGTAGTACGTGGACAAGGCACATTACCCATTGAATTTAATCCCAGGGTAACCAACAACCTGAACCCCTTAATTGTAGTAGATGGTATCATTTACGCAGACGCGATGTACCCCAGCGATATCGTTTCCAACACAGATATAGAGAGCGTCACTTTGTTAAAAGATGCTGCCTCAACGGCTATTTATGGTTCCCGTGCCAGTCAGGGAGTTTTGGTGATCACAACTAAGCAGGGGAAACCCGGCAGGGCCCAGTTAGATATTAACAGCACCATCGGTGTAAGTAAAAGGTATATGGGCAAAATCAAGTTCATGAATAGCCGCGAACTCTACGATTATCAACGCAAAATGCTGATCAACTCTTTTGGTATAAACAATGAAGGATTAACGCAGCCAAACTACCTGGCAAAATACTTGCCTCCAGAATCTGAATTGAACAACTTTACCGATTGGGATGACCTTTTTTATAGAGATGCCCTGACCAAAAATATTGATGCTGGTCTTTCTGGTGGAACTGATCAAACCCGCTATTACTTTGGTGCAAACAGATACGATGAACAAGGTGCTTTAAAACAGAACGACTTGCAAAGAACCAGTGTAAAGTTACGTTTGGATCATAATATCACGAGGAAGTTAAGTTTTGGCGCCAATATCAGCACCATCTTCGATAAGGGAAACACGAGCCCTACTAGCGGTGGACGCAATGCACTGTTACCTTGGTATACCCCATATAATGCAGATGGTACGCTTAAAGAAACTCTGGCGGTAGATACCTATGGTTACCCGATTGATAACCCTATTTACGACCTCCAATACAATAGTAACGTAAACAAAACCCAACAGCTAAACAGCATTTTTAGTGCAAGATATAAGCTTACAGATTGGATCACTTTGTCTTCAAACAACTCTTACAGTACAAGTTTCAGTAATAGTGAGAATTATCTTGACAGGCTATCATTAGCTGGTCGTTATTACAAAGGTGAACTGACACAGCGAAAATTAAGTTCAAATTCATTCATGACCTCCAACCTCATTACTGCTAACAAACAATTAGGTGTTCACAATGTTGGTGGTTTGGCTGGTTTTGAATACAACAAAAGCAATTCCGAATATAACGGGCTGGCTGTAAGAAATCTTCCTACAGGAATTAAAGTACCTTCTGCTGCTGCAGAAGCCGCTAACAGTTTCAATGGAAAATCTTATGAGGGAGAGCGTTTTACAAGAGGTTCCTACTCCATTTTTACAGAAGGCAACTACAACTATAAGGAAAGATATTTCGCTAATGCTTCCTACAGGATGGATTATTCTACCAATTTCGGAATTGAAAATAGGGCTGGACATTTCTATTCAATAGGTGGCGCCTGGTTAGTAACGAATGAAAAATTCCTGCATAACAATAAATATCTAACCAGCTTAAAACTTAGAGCCAGTTATGGCACCAGTGGAAAAGTGGCTGGAGAAGACTTTTTAACGGAAAGCTTTTACAACTTTAGCTACCAGTATGGCGGACAGCCGGCAGCAGTAATTAACCAATTGGGTAATAAAAGCATCACCTGGGAAAAGGCCTTTATCCGCAATTTTGGTATTGACCTTGAATTGTTCAAAAGGGTTAACATGACTGCTGATGTTTATCAGAAGCGCAATACCAACTTGATTCAGCGTGTCGGCACTTCAGCAGTTCTGGGTGTGCCAAGTCAATATCAAAATATTGGAGAAATTCTTAACAAAGGAGTGGAACTAACCTTAACCAGTAGAAACCTTGTTGGGGCCTTCAGCTGGACAACTAGCTTTAACTTCACTTACAATACCAATAAAGTTATTAAACTCTATAATGGAACCATTTTGTATGGAAATGCAGGGACTATTAAAGAAGGAGATGACATCAACAGTGTCCATGTTTTTAAGTGGCTGGGTGTAGATGCGCAAACAGGACTTCCACAATTTGAACGCGTTGAGTTTGATGCAGCGACAAATACAATTAAAAAGGTAACTGTAAATAAATACGATGATATTTTTACCGGTATGCAACCCGGCGACGATATCATGCGCCAATTTCAAAATGTAGGAAACAGCACACCTAAATATTATGGTGGTTTGCAAAATACATTCGGTTACAAAGGTTTTGAATTATCTGTTTTATTGAATTTTGCGACAGATTATCTGGTATATAACAATTCACGAAACACATATTTCTCGGCAGAGGGAAATAACATCCTTCAATACAACCAGATTAAACCGGCAAAAGGACAGGTGATATGGGAGAAACCGGGCGATCAAGCGACTGAACCCAAGTTATTCAGAAATCGCATGGACGGCGCTGATAATCCCACCTCAAGAACATGGGAAGATGCCAGTCACATCAGAGTACGTAATGTCAGGCTAACCTACAGTCTGCCAGCTCAATTGATCAGCAGGGCAAAACTGACCAGGGCCAATGTTTTCATCAGCGGAGATAACCTTTTCATCTTTACTAAAAAAGGATTCTATGGTGTTGATCCCGAAGGCGGTACAATGGGGCAGTCAGACAACTATGGTATAGGTGCCGGCTATGGTGCCAGCAGAAAGTTCCTTTTAGGTTTACAGCTATCATTTTAAACCCAACTTATTATGAAAAAGTACTTATTATTAATATACATCTGCATAACGGCCCTATCGATGTCGGGCTGCAAAAAAGCAATTGATGAAGACATCAAACCTTCGAATGATAAGACTGATTTCGAAGTGCTTAAAACCCTGGATGGATTAGCTACAGCCACCAATGGCAGCTACTCTTTACTTGTTACCCAAAATGCAAGGGATTTTCCTTATGATCTGACTTGGTTTCACATGAGTGAATTTAAAGGTAATAACCTGTTTGCGGTTACTCAAGCCTACCCTCAATACAGAGATGATGGCTATACCTACACAAACTCGCCAATACAAGGTGTTACACCGAGCTTTTGGAAAATGTCGTATCGGATTATATTTAGTGCCAACAAAGTTATTGATGCCATAGAAGACGGTAAAGGGGTTGAGTATGATCAGTTTAAAGGAGAGAACTATTTTATTAGAGCAATGGCCTATTTCAATATGGCACGCATATATGCAGCCCCATATTATCAAAATAATGAAACCAACCTGGCTGTACCGCTTACATTGAGTGCTGATATGGACAAAAGTTATAAACCGGCACGTAATACTGTGAAGGAAGTATATGCACAGGTCATTGCTGATCTTGAAAAAGCAGCTACATTAATGACCAAAGTAAAATCTAATAATTACGCTTCTAAAGAAAGTGCCTGGGCTTTATTATCTCGTGTATACCTTTACATGAGCGGTACAGCAACTCAACCGAACACTGGGTATTGCGACAAGGCCATAGAATATGCCGATAAAGTAATCGCCTCTCCCCGGTTTACTTTGGTACAGGATCAGGATTACGCAACTGTTTTTGCTAAAGACAGCAGAACGAACAAAGAATTTATATTCGCCTTTAGTCATGATCCCGCTAACGGAAACGTGATTAACGAATTTCTAACACCAAAAAATTTCTACGGTTACTATATTAATGGGGAATATGCGGCTTCTCCGGATTACATGGCAATTTTAGATCAGAACGTAGCCGATTTAAGACATAGTTTTGTAAGAGCCGAGAATGATCCCCGTTCTCCAAATCGTTTTACGGTTACAAAATATGATTTCGAACAAGTGGATGCAAATGGGTACAGCACGCAATCCAAAAGTGCTACCTGCTATCTGCGTTTGGCCGAAATGTATTTGAACAAAGCAGAAGCATTGGCCAAAAAAGGACTTAACTCGGATGCACTTGTTCCATTAAATGAAATCAGGAAAAGGGCAAAGGCTCCAGAATGGACAACGTCGAGCCTGGCAACAGCGAATATGACCGCTTTTCAGGCTACTTTAAATGAGCGCAGGTTGGAACTTGCATGGGAAGGACATGGAACCTATGATGATTTTCGTAACGGTTTACCAATGAAGCGGTTGTATACCGATTATTTTCACACCACACCGCTCACTATCCAACCTACAGATAAACGTGTACCCTATCCTGTACCTTTTGAAGAGATCAAAATGAACGGTAATTTAATACAAAACCCAATATAAAAAAAGAACCAGTATTAGCCTGAGCTTTGGCGAAGGCTAATACTGATTTTCATACAAAAAAACAGAAAACAACATGAAAAGACTATTAATCGGACTCAGCTGCTTTGCAGCACTGTCTGTATCAGCTCAAAACCGAGAAATTGCTTTTAAGGAAGCCGATTGGAAAACTCAGCTCGCAACTGCAAAAAAAGAAAATAAACTCATCTTCTTTGATGCTTATACCTCCTGGTGTGGTCCATGCAAAATGATGGCAAAAGATGTTTTTACCAGAGACAGTGTTGCAGACTTGTTTAACAGTACTTTTCATAATGTGAAATATGATATGGAAAAAGGTGAGGGACCTGGCCTGAAAGATAAATACAATATAACGGGATACCCTACCTACCTGTTTATTGACGGTAATGGAGAAGTAGTCCATAAAATTGTTGGCAGTATGTCGGCTCCCGAATTTATAAACGAAGCCAGCAAAGCACTAACACCCGAAAACACTGCTTATGGACTTGCCAAAAAGTTTAACGGCGGCGATCATTCAGATGCAACTACCCTCGCTTATCTTGATGCGCTTGAAAAAGCCTATGAAAATGATAAAATGGGCAAAGTAGCCAAAGTGTATTTCGACAAACTACCTAAAGAAAGTTTGACAGATGAAAACAATTGGAAACTTGCGGTAAAGTATTTAAATAATCCTTCGTCGGAAGCGTTTGCCTATCTTTTTGCAAACCGGGCAGAACTTGAAAAAAAATATGGCGTAAATGACGTTAACATGTATTTGCAAAGTACAATGTATATGGCTGTCTATTCAGTTAAGAGAGCTTATGAAACGAAAGGCGATATAGCCAATGCGAAAGAAATTGCTGCAGCGATCAGAAAGATACAGCCGAAGTCAACACCAGACGGCAAATATATGTTTGCGCAATTAGACCTTGTTGAGTTTGCAGCAGTAAATGCATGGGATAAATTTATTGGAAAAATAGATGCAATTTCGAACGACAAGGACTTTCCTCGTAAAGCAGATTTCATTGTAGGCGCAGCTAACGATCTGGTAACGGCAGCACCGAAAAAAAATATTCCAGCAGCTAAAAAATGGGCTGATCAATTGGAAATGAGTAAACCTGAACTTTTTACCAGCATCCAGGTGGCAGACCTTAAAAAAAGAATACTAAATAAACAGGGAAAAGTTGCAGAGGCTAAAGCAATGGCGGCTAAAGCTGATAAACTAAGAAAAGAAGCTCAGGAAAAAGGACAGATGACGCCTCCAATAATGAATGACTAAAAAACAACTTAAAAATAAAATACAAAACACCATGATAAAAAAAGGTTTAACACTGGCAATTGCCGCGTTGTTAATGATAAGTAGCAGCTTTGCCCAAAAAAAAGCAAAAACCGTAACATTTACCGGAACAGTTAAGTTTCGCGATCCTACAAACAAATATCCTATTTACCTTGGTCAATATGTAGGCGAAGGTTTTTCACGAACTTTTAAAGCATTGGACAGTACTAAATTAGATGCAAACAACAAATTTTCATTTAAGGTGCCTGCCGACAAGCCTGACTTTTACGACGTACAGGTTTTATATTCTGACTACTTAACTTTCTGGGCGGATAAAGATAATATCCATGTGAATCTACGGGGTATTGATACGGCCAAAATGCCAGTTAAGAACCCTCCGTATATTTACATGGAAAATACTACAGCTAATAACGATCTGATTAATGATGTAAACCTGGCTAGGTACCTAAATTATCAAAGTTCGATTGCTGTTGGACAAGAGCAGTATCAAGCCAGCCTTGCGAAAGAACCAAAATGGATTAAGTATATGGAAAATGGTTTCGATCAGGTGGATTCTGATATGGAGTATAGAGTTAAATATCTGATTCATAAATATAAAGATCAGCCGGCGGTTTTGTATGCGCTGGATTTCCTGAATCCTGAAAAACACCAACAATATATACTGTCTACCTTAGACTATATCACGAAAAAACACCCTAACCTGACACAGGCAAAAAAAAGGAAACAAGGAATTCTGGCAGAATTAGCACAGGCAGCGAAAATTGCCAACGGTCAAAAAGCGCCAGACTTTGCTTATCCAGATGTAACTGGTAAAAAATGGGGCCCTAAGGACTTTAAAGGTAAATACCTGATTATTGATTTCTGGGCATCGTGGTGTGGCCCTTGTCGTCAGGAAATCCCTCATCTAAAAGAGGTGTACAAAAAATATAAAGATAAGGGCCTGGAAATTTTAGCGGTTTCCGTGGATGCTAAAGAGGCTGACTGGAAAAATGCAATGGCCGAAGAAAAAATGATCTGGCCACAAATCAATGCCAAAGAGTCTAAACCGGTAATGGCATCTTATTTATTCAACGGCATACCTTATCTGGTTGTGGTTGACAAAGAAGGAAACATCATTGAGAAGAACCTGCGTGGGGAAAGCCTTGATGCAAAATTGAAGGAAATATTCGGTATGTAAAAAGAAATCCAGGGGTTGATGGGCAACCCCTGCTTATTAATCAACTAAAAACTAAATTAAAATGAAAAAAATATATAGTGCATTGTTTGTCTTAGGATTTATTTTACTGGCAGGTTTGAAACCTGCCAGTGCACAAGAAATGGGAGGAGCACAAGCAGCTCGTTGGGATGTAACGAAACTTGCAACAGTAAATGCCGATCAGGCTACGGTGTGGGAGTTGATTTCTAACCTGAAAAATATTCAGCTATACGCAAAGGGATTTATTAAATCCGTAGAAATAAAGGGGAGTACAGTACCATTTGATCGGATAATCACTTTTGAAGATGGTACTACGAGAACGGAGCAAATAGATCAGGTGATGCGTGAATACAAATTCCTATCGTATCAAATTAAAGCGGAATCTTTACCTAAAGGGTTAAAGGATGTATCTATTGGATTGTTTACTAAGTCAAAAGGCGATTCGACGGAAGTAAGCTGGCAGGCCTTGATTGAAGGATCCAACGAAGCAAAAAAAGCATTTAAAGAGCAACTTTCCGTAGAGTTTGAAAAATACGCATCAGGATTGACGGACTTGATTAAGAATTCTACTCCTGCAGCAAAAATGAATTAGAGACGATTTAAATTTTCAATTCTTAAAACAAATATAAATGACGTTAATTAAACGCCTGGGACCGCTTGTGCTTTTTTTAAGCATATCGAGCCATATACAAAGTACGTTTGCCCAAGGTAAATATGAATGGAAACAAGTATCGGCAGGTGGGTATAACTACAAATACGTAACTAATGATCCTATGCAAACCCGTTTTTATAAGCTTAAAAATGGGTTGACCGTGATGCTCAGTCCTAATAAGAAGGAACCACGCATTGCTGTAAAAATCGCCGTAAGGGCAGGAAGTAATACCGATCCGAAAGATCATACCGGTTTGGCGCATTATCTTGAACATTTATTGTTTAAGGGGACCGATAAGTTTGGTTCTTTGGATTGGAACAAGGAGAAGCCTTTGCTAGATAAGATTGAAGGTCTGTACGAACAGTATAATGCAACTAAAGATGAGGATAAACGCAAGGAGATTTATAAAGAAATAGACAATGTATCTGGTGAAGCTTCGAAGTATGCTATTGCTAATGAGTATGATAAGCTAATGACTTCAATAGGTGCACAAGGGACTAATGCGCATACCTGGGTGGAAGAAACGGTATACGAAGAAGACATTCCTTCAAATTCTATTGATAAATTTCTTAAGATTCAGGCAGAACGTTTTCGTAACCCCATTTTTAGAATTTTTCATACAGAATTAGAAGCCGTTTACGAAGAAAAGAACCGTAGCCTGGATAACGATGGTAACAAGATGAACGAGGCGATGCATTATTATCTTTTTCCAACACATAACTATGGTCAACAGACCACTCTTGGAACTATCGATCATTTAAAAAATCCTTCACTAAAAGCAATTCGGGAATACTACAACCAGTATTATGTGCCTAATAATATGTCTATCATCATGTCGGGCGATTTTAACCCCGATGAACTGGTAAAAAAGATCGATGCGCAGTTTGCTTACATGCAGCCAAAGCCAGTTGCAGAATACAAACCAGCTGCCGAGCAGCCCATTACTGAAGCAATAGTAAAGGATATTTATGGTCCGAGCGCTGAAAATATGCGCATTTGTTTTAGAACCCCTGCAGAAGGGACGCGTGATGCTTTAATGCTTCAGTTGATATCCAGTATTTTATCCAATGGTACAGCCGGGGTGTTTGATTTGAACCTTAATAAGCAACAAAAACTTCAGAGCGCGGGTGCGGGTATGCAGCAATATAAGGATTACGGTATATTTATTTTATTTGGCACACCTAAGGAGGGACAAAGTTTAGAAGAAGTAAAAAAAATATTGATCAGCCAGCTTGATGTTTTAAAGAAAGGGGATTTTGACGAGGCGCTGATCAAAGCGATTGTTGCCAATGCTAAATTGTCGGAAATACAAAACCTGGAGCAGAATGGTGCACGCGCCAACGCATTGATGAGTGCATTTATTAGTAATAAAGGTGAAGGATGGAAACAGAACGTTTCCTCCTTGGATGAACAAGCCAAAATCACCAAACAAGAAATTGTGAATTACGCTAATAAATTCTTCGGCGAAGGTTATGTGGTGTTATATAAACGCAAGGGAGAAGATAAGAATATTCTTAAGGTAGAAAAGCCTGCTATTACACCGGTAGAAACAAACGCAGGGAAACAATCGGATTTTGTGCGTATGATCAACAACATGCCGGAAAGTCCTATAAAACCGCAGTGGTTGGATTTCAAGAAAGACATTCAAAAAGGAAAAGTTGGTAATGCTGATCTGTTCTATGCACAAAATAAAGAAAATGAATCGTTTCGTCTGTTTTATAGCTTTGATATGGGCAGTTGGAATAGTAAATCGTTGCCTTTATCTGCCGCCTATTTGTCTTTTTTAGGAACTGACAAATATACTGCCGAAGCAATCAGCAAAGAGTTTTACAACATTGCCTGTAGTTTCAGCATGAATACCAGTAACGAACAAACAACGATTAGTATCAGTGGATTACACGAAAATTTTGAGAAAGCAGTAGCCCTGTTTGAGCATATTATTGCCAATTGCAAAGCAGATGAGGACGCCTTAATTTCCTTGAAGGGCCGAGTGATGAATGATCGTGCAAATAATAAATTGAGTAAAGAAATGATCATGTACGGGCTAACCAGTTATGCTACATACGGCGCTAAAAATCCATTTAATTATACTTTAAGTAATGAGGAAGTAAGCAAGCTAAAGGCAGAAGATTTGGTTGGTGTTTTGCACAATTTGATGAATTACAAGCATTACTTAATCTATTTTGGCCCTAAATCTAAAACAGAGATTACCGCTTCACTCCTTGAGCTCCATAAAATGCCGGCTGAGTTTAGAACTTATGATGCGGGGTTGAAGTTTGAGCGTATGAAACAAATGGAAAATAAGGTCTTGTTTGCCGATTATGATATGGTACAGTCTGAAATTAAATGGGAAAGGAATGCATCCAAATATGATCCGGCGATTGAACCAACGGTTGATTTATTTAATGGGTATTTTGGAGGAGGTATGGGCTCTGTTGTGTTTCAAACGATACGAGAGTCAAAAGCCCTGGCTTATTCTACTTTTGCAGCTATGGCAACACCAAATAAAAAGGAAGATCCTTTCTCTATCACTGCATATGTAGGATGTCAGTCTGATAAAATGAACGAAGCCGTTAGTAGCATGAATGAGTTGTTGAATGTTCTGCCTTTATCGGAAAAGGCATTTGACGCAGCTAAAAAGAGTCTCTTGCAAGATATCGAGACGCAGCGCATCACTCAGGATGGACCAATAGGAGTTTACCTGGCTGCCCAAAAGAAAGGCTTGAATTATGATATTCGTAAGTATAAGTACGAGACCTTACAAAAGCTCACTTTTGATAATCTCAGAAAACTTCATCAGCAAGAACTTGCTAACAAGCCTTATGCTTACTGTGTGGTGGCTTCTGATAAGCGCGTTAAAGTCGAAGATCTGAATAAGATTGGAAAAGTAAATAAGTTAAGTTTGGAAGATATTTTTGGTTACTAAGCGTATACTGGCATCAAGTTCTAGTCTTTAGGAATATTTTTTTGGAAAGAAAACTAAAAAAAGATGCAGTAAACGAAGGACAAATAAGGCCACCAATGATGAGAGATTAATTAACAAAAAAACATAAAAAAAATGTATAAAAAAGTAGCAGGATTAGTTTTAGCCGTAATACTTACAATGAGTTCATTGTATGCACAATCAGGGAAAAGTATTACGGTAAAAGGGAAAGTTAAATTCCCCGATCCAACAGGGAAATATAAAATCTATTTAGGTCAGTATAAAGGGGACGGTTTTAATAGTGCATTTAAGGCAATGGATAGTGTGGCTTTAAAGCCCGATAATACTTTTTCATTTACCATTAAAACCGATAAGCCTGATTTTTATATAGTTAGGGTTTACTACATGGATCAAATTGAATTTTGGGCAGATAAGGAGAATGTGAGTATGTCGTTCCGGGGGATTGATACCGCAAAAATGATCGTTAAGAATCCTCCGTATATCTTCATTGAAGGTTCTCCGGAAAATGATGTGGTTAACCATGTGAATTTTGCTTTTCACAGGAACTATCAGAATATGATATTGCTTTACAATCAGCTTTATAAAGCTGAACAAGTGGCAAAGGATTCAATATGGACTGTTCATGCGAAAATCCTTACCGACAGTTTGTCTACAGATTTTTCTTCCAGAATTAAATTACTTGCCAAAATGTATCAGAACAGTCCCGCAGTGCTGTATGCTTTGAGATATTTACGATGGGAGAGGGATGGCGATCTGATGATGAATGCGCTGGATAACCTGGCGAAAAAATATCCTAAACTGCCACAGATTAAAAAGCAAAAGGCTGATCTTTTAGCAGATATTGCACAAACTAAGAAAATTGCGAATGGCATGCCTGCCCCAGAATTTGCTTATTCCGATTTAAATGGAAAAAAATGGGGACCTAAGGATTTTAAGGGAAAATACCTGATTATTGATTTTTGGGCATCATGGTGTGGGCCTTGTCGCCAGGAAATACCTCATTTGAAAGAAGTTTATAAAAAATACAAAGACAAAGGTCTGGATATTTTAGCTGTATCGATTGATGCCAAGGTTAATGATTGGAAAAAGGCTTTAAATGAAGAGAAAATGCCATGGACGCAGGCTCATGCTCCTGAATCAAAACCGGTAATGAGTTCATATTTGTTTAGCGGTATTCCATACCTGGTATTAGTAGATAAGGAAGGACGAATTATTGAAAAGAACTTGCGTGGAGAAAGCCTTGATGAGAAATTGAAGGAAATATTCGGCATCTAAAAGGAAGTTCAGGGGGGATAACATTTTATACAGCAAATAAATAATAATTCTATAGCCTGTCGCAAATTGACTGTAAATTGTCGTATTATCCCCCTTTCCATATCTGTTTTTACCAGCATCTTTGTTAGGAGATAGTGGAGCAGCTACCACAGACAAAACGGGCGAGCCGAAAAGCCAAACGAGTAGGAATACAAAAAAATGATTTTATGTCAGACAACAAAGTTTCATTGCACAGAATGATTAAGAGCTCTCCTGAAAAGGTTTATCGGGCCTTCACCGATGCTACGGCGATTGCTTCATGGTTGCCGCCTTATGGCTTTCTTTGTACAGTACACGATATGAACGTTCAGATAGGTGGTACATTTAAAATGTCGTTTCACAATTTTACAACTGGTAATGGCCATTCATTTGGCGGAGAATATCTGGAGATCAAACCCAATGAGTTTCTGAAGTACACCGACAAATTTGATGACCCCAATATGCCTGGTATAATGACTACCTCTATTTGGCTTAAAAAAACATTAGTAGGTACAGAATTAAAAGTACTGCAGGAAGGAATACCTGCTGTGATACCAGTCGAAATGTGTTATCTGGGCTGGCAGGAATCACTGGAAAAGCTCATTAAACTAGTTGAACCTGAAATATCAGATGCTGGATAGTTTTGTCCAGTTACTCTCCAGGAATGGTCTCAGTACGAAAGGACACTCAAAGGGAGATAATAGGACCATAATAGGGTACTCAGAGGGTCGGAGCTCCTTTGAGTACCCTTTAAGTAACCTCTCTAGTACCTATAAGGAAAACCGTAATCTTAGACATAAAAGGCCTTTAAATCGTAAGATTTAAAGGCCTTTTATTTTATTGAAATATTTAAACTACAGTTCAGCTTTAATCTTCTCTATAATTCCTGCGTATTCAACATCAGAAAGTGCAACTTTTTGTGGGTTCATTTCAAAAACACCACCAAATCCATATCCATCTTTATATTTAGGGACAATATGCATGTGCAAATGAGATAAGGTATCAGCATATGCGCCATAGTTGATTTTATCGGGATTAAATGCAGTAGCAATCGCCTTTGCTACTTTTGCAACATCTTTCATAAATGCATTACGTTGCTCGTCGCTCAATTCATGAAACTCAATTCCATGGTCTTTATAAACTACATTACAGCGACCTGGATGCGATTGTTCTTTAAATAAAAACAATTGGGATACTTCTAAATCTCCGGTTTTAATCATTAAACGATGTAAGGTTTCATTGTTTTGGCAATACAAACATTCTGAAATAGGTGTAGGCATAATATTGTTTTAGATAAATAATTGATTTAATTTTTAGCGATTAGCAAATTAACAAATACTAGGGATAGTTGCCCTATGCGGGTATTCTTTTAGATTCAAGTCTTTTTGTTTAGATAAATATAAAACCTGTATAAAAAATGTTACATTAGTTCTCAGGAGAGGTTTTCATGTTATCTTATAGTACATTTTCAGATTCAGAGCTGATCTCTATGTTGAGGTTAAGTAACCGGGCTGCATATACCGAAATTTATAAAAGGTATACAGCAGTGCTATACAGTCATGCTTATTCAAAGCTTCAGGATCGGGAAGAAGCAAGGGATGCTATTCAGGAGCTCTTTACCACCTTATGGTTAAAGCGAGAAAACATTTCTATTGAAACCAATTTATCTGGATATCTTTACTGTGCTGTTAGAAACCGCGTTTTAAACACGATTTCACACAAACGTGTAGCCTCTAATTATTTTGTAAGTATTCAGGAAGATTTCAATAGGTTCGAATCAATTACCGATCATCGGGTTCGGGAAAATGAACTTGCCTTCCTGATTGAAAAGGAGATCGCGTCCCTGCCCCCAAAAATGCGGGAGGTGTTCGAATTAAGCCGTAAATCGAATTTGTCCCGTAAAGAAATCGCAACGCAGCTTAATCTCTCTGAAAAAACGGTTAAAAATCAGATTAATAATGCATTAAAAGTGTTGAAGCTAAAGTTTGATTCTATTTTAACGCTGGTGATTTTTTAAATTTATCATTATTTCAACTTTTTTTCATTTTCATCTGGGCCCTAAGCCCGAGTTGCTTGTCTTTATTTTAATTAGACGCTAATAAAAACTTTATGCAAAGCACGAAAGTAAAAGAATTGTTGAACAGGTATCTATCCGGTGATTGTAATGAAGAAGAAAAAGCTTTAGTAGAAACCTGGTACCTTAAACATGAAGTAGCAAACCCAAAAATATTGTCTGAGGAGGAGTATGATACGGATGTCCGTATTATTCAAGACACCCTTGATTATAAGCCAGGAAGAACTACCCTTTGGACGCGCATCTCTATTGCAGCATTAATTTTGTTTACTTTATCGGCCACATTTTATTTTTATTATGAAGGAAAACAGGATCAACAGTATGTTCATAAGGACCAAACCGATATCGGTCCTGGAACTGATAAGGCCACGTTGACGCTCTCTGATGGATCTAAGATTAGTTTGACCGATGTTGAGAACGGAGAAATTGCTACGCAATCAGGTTTAAAAGTTGCTAAAACAGCAAGTGGACAAATTGATTACACGGTACTTCCAAATAACAAAGAAGTAAAGTCCAGTCGGATTATTGAGTACAATACGATCACAACACCAAGAGGAGGGAAATACCAGATCCTGCTGCCTGATGGAACCACCGTGTGGTTGGATGCCGCGTCTTCATTAAAATACCCTGTTCAATTTGCTGCTAATGAGCGTAATGTCGAATTGGTAGGTCAGGCATATTTTGATGTGGCAAAAGATAAAAATAAACCTTTCAAGGTACGGAGTGGTAAACAGCAGATAGAAGTATTTGGTACACAGTTTAATGTCAATGCTTATTCAAATCAGGCTGCAATCCTGACAACTTTGCTGGAAGGAAGTGTGAGCGTGAGTCTGAATGGTTCAAAAACTGGAAAAATGTTAAAACCTGGTCAACAGGCTGCATTAGAAGATCAGCATTTTCAGATTAATGAAGCGGATGTTGAAGAGGTTATTGCCTGGAAAAATGGATATTTTGCATTTGAAAAAGATGATGTCCGTACCGTGCTGAACAAACTGGAACGATGGTACGATGTGGATATCATTTCTGATCACAGTTTTGGTCAAATGAAAATCGGAGGAACAATTTCCCGCTCTAAAAGCTTATTAGAAGTGCTTAGGGTACTTCAATTAACAAGAAAAATTAAATTTAAAGCTGAAGGAAGGAGGATTGTCGCTATGCCATAATTCTACTTAGCGTAATTCACCAAAAAATAACCAGGAGCGTTGTCGCGCTCCTGGTATCTAGTAGTGTGGATTATTGGTTCTATATCTCGTATTTAAAAAGTTATCAACCTAACGTGATGATGAGACGGCTCTGACACTGTGTTCATCTTCATTAACCCAAACTTACCAAATGTATGAAATTGTATGATTTTAATTCATATAGGATCCCCTATATGAAAAAGAAAATTCTATTAGCCATGAAACTTTCAGCAGCTCTACTATTGTTGACAATGTTACAGGTAAGTGCTTCTACTTTAGCACAAAAGAAAGTTACCTTGTTGGAGAAGAATGCAACACTTGAAAAGGTTTTAAAAGCCATAACCAAGCAAACAGGTTATGATTTGGTGTTTATCTCAACTGATATTTCAATTGCAAAGCCAGTAACCATTAATGTAAATAAGGCGACTTTAGATGAGGCCTTAAAAATAAGCTTTTCCGGACAGCCTTTTGAATATTCCCTGGACACAAGAACCTTAATTGTACAGACGAAAAGCAACAATAAAAACAATGAGCTCCAGGTTGCGATATTGAGTATTTCAGGAAGAGTTCTGGATGAAAATGGACAGCCATTACCAGGAGCCTCAGTTAAAGAGGTCGGAACGTCAAATGCTGCACAAACCAATGCTAAGGGTGAGTTCAAACTGAATGTAACAGGACCCGAATCATCCCTTAGTGTTTCTTTTGTTGGTTATATCAATCAAACGATCAAGGTGGGAGAGCAAAAAGTAATCACAGTAAGATTACAGCCCAATCCTAATGTGCTTAAAGATGCAGTTGTGATTGGTTATCAGACCGTTTCAAGGCGTACTTCCACTGCTGCGGTATCCACCGTGAGAGCAAAGGATATCGAGAACCTCCCATCGCCAAGTTTTGATCAGTTACTGCAGGGCAGGGTAGCAGGGGTAAACATTCAGAATTACTCAGGAGAACCGGGTTCCAGGCCAACATTTACTGTTCGTGGAAACACTTCCATGAGCAGAACCGTGAATGCTGCAAATGCATTAAGCAGTCCATTATTCATTATTGATGGTGTTCCGGTATCTTATGATGATATATCCAGCTTTACTGATGTAACTCAAACCAATTTTATAGCAGGTATAAATCCGAATGATATCGAAAGCATTGACGTTTTAAAAGACGCGGCTTCTGCCTCAATTTATGGTTCAAGAGGAGCAAACGGTGTAGTAGTCATTAAAACTAAGAGAGGGAAAAATGGTGAAAAACCACAGGTAAATGTTAATTTTTATACAGGTTTATCCACCAGAGCACGCAGTGAAGTTTATTACGTTGGTGCGGAAGAGCGCCAATATAAAATGAACTACCTTGCCTCCCTGGGTAATTATGAGCAGTTGAGTAACCTCCCTGTTTTCCTAACGGATAGTTTGAACCCTGCTTTTAATAACAATACGGATTGGCAGGGGCTTTTCTTCCAGACAGCAAGAATATATAATGCAGATGCATCGGCATTTGGTGGGAGCGAAAATGTTAACTATCGCTTGAGTGGAAATTATTACAACGAAGAAGGTATCGTAAAATCAACCGGATTTAAACGTTATAATCTGGCGGCCAATATGGGCTATAAGATGACGCCTAAGTTTAATATTGATCTGGCATTCCGGGCTTCAAGAACAGACAGATCAAGAGGAAGAGGAGTAATTCCCAATCCGGATGCAGATTATACCAATCCATTACCAATCAGTAATAGTGCATTTCCATCTTCTTTGCTTCAGCTGAGCGGTGCAGACAGTCTGAATTATATGGGACAATATGATCTCGCAAAGGATAAAAACATAAATGATGATATTTCCGCCAGTATTGCACTCAATTATGAGATTACGCCAAATCTGAAATTTACTAGCCAGGGCTCATTGTTGCTGACCAATTCCAGCCGGGACTTGTTCAGGCCGAGTGCATTGGATGCCAATAGTGTATTTTATACTTATGCCATGCGCTCCAGTTATCAGAATTACAACCTTGATAATACTTTAACCTATAATCTGACCCTTAAGAATGATCATCATTTAAACTTTTTGGCGGGTAACACCATCAATTACATTAATGTAGGTTATTCGGGGGTTGGCGGATATGGAACAGGGAATAACGCCATATCAACTGTAAATGCAATTAAGCCGGGTAACTTTGATCCAAATTATACCCGGTCAAGCAATGCGCAGGCAGGTCTTTTGTCTTTCTTCGGACGTGTAAATTACGATTTTAAATCAAGATACTTACTTTCTGCTTCCATCAGGAGTGATGCATCATCACGCTTTGGAAAAAACAATCGCTGGGCGTACTTTCCAGCAGTTTCTGCCGGATGGATTCTTTCAGACGAGGCATTTATGGCAAAAACAAAATCATGGATCGGTTTACTGAAAGTAAGAGGAAGTTTTGGGATCAGTGGTAACCTGCCGGATAATTTTTATGCTCCTTATAATTCATATCTGGTAGGTAATGGAAACCTGCATAATGGTAATGATACCTACACTTATAATGGGGTGACGGCCATTACGCACAATCCCGGATCAGTTACACAAGATAATTTAACCTGGGAAAGGGCATTACAGGGAAACATTGGTATTGATGCTGATTTTTTCAATAACAGGCTTCAGGTAGTTGCTGATTTGTATAACCGTGGTACGAAGGATATTTTCTTTAATCTAAAAATGCCGTCGACAAGTGGTTATGATGAGGTATTTACCAACTCTGTAGGAGTTAGAAATATAGGTCTGGAATTTAATATTTCAGGTAAAGTTTTCTCGGCAGAAAAGAGCTTCCAGTGGAATCCGCGTTTAATCATGTCTTTCAATAAGAATCAGATTACTAAACTTCCGGATGGAAACAGAGATATCGTTATTGATTACAATGGTACTACTTATATCTTGTCTAAAGGACGCCCTATTAATGAATTTTATCAGGTAAAATCAAATGGTGTTTATTCTACTCAGGGTGATGTTCCTTTTGATCCACGTACTGGTGATCCTATAACTTACTGGGATGGTTCTGTAAACGCATCAGCAGGTACTTACCGATGGATAGATCAGAATGGAGATTATGATGTATGGGACAGGAATGATTTGGTTAGAACGGGCGACCCAAATCCAAAAGTGACCGGCGGTTTCAGTAATACCTTTACCTATAAAAATTTCTCAATGGAAGTCTTTACTTCGTTCTCATTGGGTAGAGATGTTTACAATACCTATGTAGCGTCATTATTAACAAACTATAAGCAACTTGGGAGTTTTTATACTCAGGGTTTAATGGATCTAAGTAAGCTGTCGATCTGGCGTAAACCAGGGGACGTAGCTGATTACGCAGACGTCAATCCTTATAACAGCTACTATTATCAGTTCAATACTTTTTCTTCTGCTTATATGGAAGATGGCAGTTATGCACGTATAAAATACATCAATCTTGGATACAGGTTTCCTGCAAAATGGTTGAGTTCAGTTAAGCTGACGACACTTCAGGTTTATGGAATTATGGATAACGTATATACATTTCAGAAATCGAATTTGCCGGATGTAGAGGCCGTTGATGCATTGGGAATATACTCTGGTAATGGGTATCCGCTACCAAGAAAATTCACTTTAGGACTTAGGGCTACATTTTAATCACCATTAGAATTAATTAAAGATGAATACTAAAAAATCATACGTTGTCATCCTGCTGTTATTGCTGATGGCTTCAACCATACTACTTCCTTCCTGTAAGAAACTCTTAAATTTTGCACCTGAGGATGCCCCCTATGAAGGCTCCTTCTGGAAAACACAGGATGATGCATTATCTGCTTTGGCAGGTGTTTATTCGCTTTCCCGAAAATCCATGTTCAGAGGGGGGAACAGTCGTAACATGTCGCACTTTAGTTATGGCGATCTTTCTACCGGAGAATTCAATAAGGTGAACTCTGATTTTGTATTGAGCTTTTTGGTGGAAGGTGACCGTTATTATGGTACCGGCATCAATATAGGTGACTTTATCGGACCTTATCTTGAAGATCTTGGAGAGTGGGATTCCTATTACAAAACCATTAATATGGCCAATACCGTTCTTCAAAAAGTAAACGGAATGCCCAATAGTGTGTTTACGGAAAATAGAAAGAACAGAATACTAGGAGAAACTTATTTCTTAAGGGCGTTTAACTATTTTTATATGGTTAGGCTTTGGGGCGATGTACCATTGGTGTTAAAGAATAATGCCGACCCTGTTTCTTCATCTAATCTTCCACGTGTATCTGAAAAAATAGTGTTGGATTCAGCTTTGGCTGATCTGGCAAAAGCGCAGAAGTTTCTGAAATTTACCACGGGTAATGACCATTCGGTAAGCGCAGATAAAGGAGCCGTATTTGCACTTAAAGCAAATATCCTTCGCTGGAAATATTTTTTGGGTAAGAACACAGATAATACACTTTTAACGGAAGCGGTAGCATCTATAGATTCTATTACCAACGCAGGTACCTATGCTTTAGTTCCTGCAACAAACTTTTCTAACCTTTACAAAGGAAGATCCTCAGAAGCCATTTTTGAAATTGCAACCAGTCTGGTACAGAATGAATTTCAATTGGGTGATGGATTCTTTTACGCAACCAGCATGCAGCCCTATATCAAGGATAGATCTCAAATGCCTATTGTGTTGAACGGTGATTTGCTGGAGGGTATTTACCAATATGATAACGATGCCCGTATTGCTTATAATTTTGATAAAACGGACGTCGATAACTGGATTCTTACCAAATACACTGGCCCCAATTCAGAAAATGTCAAATTCAGAAATCCGGAAAATAGCACCAACCCAATGGTCGATTGTAATATTCCCATTTTCAGACTTGGTGAACAATTATTATTAAAAGCAGAGTGTAAAGAATTGTTGGGCAATTTTTCAGGAGCACGTACCGATTTGAATGCTGTAAGACAGCGTGCTAATGTGGATGACTTTAATGGAAGTGATGCTGAATTGAGAACAGAGATTTTTGAAGAAACCTATAGAGAAATTGCATTCGAAGGACAGTTATGGTATGTGATGATTAGAAATAACCAGATGCCGGCATACACTGAAGGGCGCTTTCCTCAAAATCGTTTTGATCTTGAAGGCTGGAAATGGCCTATAGCAAGATCTATCCTTCAAAAGAATCAGTTATTGGTTCAAAACAAGTATTGGAATGGAAAATTATAAGAAGACAAAGATGAAAACAAAGTATATATTATTTCTGGCTTTTGTAATCGCCATCATGGCCACATCCTGTAAAAAGGACAAATATATTATAGGCGGGAGTTTGCATGATCCTCATGTGAACATGACAACTTACGATTATTTAAAAACCAACAGGTTATTTGATACGCTATTGGTATTGATAGATAAGGCTGGCATGAAAGAAGAAATTAATGGAAACGTTACTTTTTTCGCGCCAACTGATTATTCTATTAAAGCTCTGCTGGTAAGAAGAGAGGAAAAGCTTCAACAGGATATGAATGATGAGAGTTTAAAGTATACACTTAATGATCTGCCTGTTCCGGAATTGAGAGATTCCTTGCGTTCACATCTTTTTGATGGCAAAATCATACGGGAGAGTTTAAGTTTGTCAAATAAATTATTCACCAGTAAGTCGAACGAGGCCTTTTCTGTAAAATTAATTGAAGCCTCAAGTCCGGGTGTGGTGAGTACAAAACCACAGCTTTTATTTCTGGTCAAATTGAGGAATGGCCTGGATCCGGATCCGTTACCTGATAATTATCCTGATGAAGATAAGGATCTGTTTATAATGGCGCAGACTTCAAATATTCAAACTACAACAGGGGTATTGCATGTGTTGCATAATTCCCACAGGTTTTACTGGTAACTAAAAACAAATAATCTGATGAAGAAATATATATATGTAATGATGGCTTTAGTGTCATCAGTTATCATCTGGGCGGGATGTAAAAAAATATCCGTAGGTTTTTTGAGTGATGCTGTTTTTTACGTTGGCAGCCCATTTCAGGTCGAAAAAGGCAAAAATGGATTTATTACTTCCGAATTAAAGGGAGATGGTTCAACGGTTCCATTAACCATAAAACTGTTACAGATCAAGAAGAAGGGAACCGAGCAGCGTGCGGACGAAATGTATCAGGAGCAGAAAGTTTATGTTTATAAGACTGCGTTTGATCCTGAGGTACATACCACGCTGGAACTTTTAAATGCTATCAGAGAATTAAAGTCGAAGCCTTTGTTTGAGTTTTTACCTAGTGGTCAGTTTTTATTCACCAGCGGAACCAGCGTAATTCCAACAGGGGCTGAGTATACCTTTGATATTGAGGTAAGTAATGAGAGCGGAGCAAAGACTTTTAAAAACATTGGTGAACTGGACTTTGTGGAATCTCAGCCTTATTCGATTAACCGGAATTCAGCAACTTATCTGCAGGATGGAGGAGCTGTTTTTGAGCCATTGCCACCGGTTGAAATTACCGTAACCAGGACGGCTGTAAGTGGGACTAATGTAGTGGTAAAATATGTTGATGAAGATGGGGTTCCTTTTAATCCTAAAGCGGGAGAGTTGATTGTACGTGGCGACAGGCCGACTTTGGATTCTTATGCAAAGTTTAATCCGGTTATAAAAACAGATACCGAAATGAGCCTCAATTTTGAGGTGATACCTTTTCCCTATAAGACGATTCCGGGATATGGCTCTTTCGATATTTTTTACAGGATACCAAGTAATTATGTAAAAGTAAGTAATCCAAAAGCGACTTACCCTGCTAATACAAAGTTCAATATTAACCCTGCAATTGGCTTTCAGATAAAGCAGGAGGGTAACTATGTTGTTGTTGTGAAAATTAAAGGAGTAAAACGCATCTAAACAGTTCTATGCAAAGTATTAACCCGTTTTTTACCTGTTTAAAAGCAGGTAAAAAACGGGTTTTAGGGCTAAATAGCTAATTCCTGTCCGGTTAAGCAGTAGAACAGATTCTGAAGCTGGTGAACATGTTCTAACTTATAGTCTAACATGGCAATTTCACCATCCATAGGTTGTAAATCTTCATTTAATACAAACTGATGCCCATTTTTCTTTTCCAGAACATAGGTGGTCTCAAAACCTTCGTCATATTCAAACTCAAATTTCTCAAAGCCAAATTTAATCAGCCATTCTTCCGTTAGTCGAATTGGCTCCATTAATCCGGCAGAATCGATGTCAGATCCGTAAGGTATTTGCTCAGGGTGCCCGTGGTCTAATGTATAATTCCCGATTCGTAGTTCGCTTGAGTCCATAATCAATTGTTTGCGGGCAAAAGTATGATATTATCTTACATTTGACCAATTATAGTCGAGATTCATTGAAATTTACTCTTGGTAAAGATCTTAAAAAAGGTATGCTATTAAGACCACCGATAAAGCGTATTATTCTTGAAAATCCATTCTGGTGTCCTTAATTCGGTTGTGAATCTATTGCTATACCAGGGACTATTAGATAACGGATTTTTGAGTATATGAATATTTTGAGCAGGCATGTAGCTTTGAGCTAAAAGGAAACGTTTCTCCCCAACAGCATTTATAGCTACATCCATCACTATCACCGCATGACCGGGAGAGCCTCCCTGTACAAACACATCCCCTGGGCGGATATCACCTGGATGCGGTACAGGCTTCAATTGTTTGCATAAGGATAAAGTGCCTGCATAGCTAAATACCGTTTGTAGATAGTCATCAAAAGCAGCTCTATTGTCAGAAATACCTGCGGATTTTGCCTTTTGCAATCTTTGCCCCCGCAGCACAAATCGGTAGCCTTTTCGCCAGGAAGTATAATCCATTTCAGTGCCATCGGTTGCCAGGAAAACAATCTTTGCATATTGCTTTTCCGAATATAGCCACTCTGCGTAAAGGCGCATAGCAGCATCAGCACATTGTTGCAAGTCCCTTTTTCCAATACTAATGTCCAATACCGCATATTGCGCCTGTTGATTCCGCTTTTTCTGGCCATTATATAGGTATACTGTATTATCTTTTTTCAGTTTTGTGTGTCGCAGCCAGTAAGAAAATGAACCAGCTTTTGCATTCACCCTTTTGAAATCTGAGGGAGTGGGTATATTTCCTGTGTGTTGAGCAAAGCCCGACATAAACAGAAAATTGAGAATGAGGAGAAACGTTGTTTTCATACTTCTACATTTTGATCTTAAGTTAGGTAAAATAAATCTTTAAAGTTATTTCTTAACATAGGTCAATGGCGGGAGTAAAATTTTGAGCCTATCTTTGAATCAAATTAAAAACCCTGAAACCTGCATAAGCTTACCGCTTACAAAATGTAATGAATAAGCTTTGCAAGCTTCATAACCATTAAAAAGAAAATATATACTGATGAAAATGAAATTAAAAATTAACACCATTTTATTGTTAGTAGCTGTAGTAGGACTATCAGCTTTTACAAACCCAAGTAAACCAGTTGCTTATACGGTGGATGCTGCAAAATCAACCATTACATGGCTTGGTAAAAAAGTAACAGGATCTCATAATGGAACTATTGCTTTAAAATCTGGATCGTTAAATGTTAACGGTAAAAATGTATCAGGTGGTACGTTTGTTATCGATATGACTTCAATTAAAGATGCTGATGGTAGCGATAAGTTAGAAGGTCACTTGAAAGCAGATGATTTCTTCGGTTCATCTAAATTCCCTACTTCAACTTTTGTAATCACTAAAGTGACCGGTAAAGGTGCAAACGTAACTGTTTTAGGTAACCTAACTATTAAAGGTATTACTAAGCCACTAAGCTTCCCTGCAACTGTAGCTGTGAATGCTGATGGTACTGTTTCAGCTTTAGCTGGTAAAATCAACGTTGATAGAACTAAATATGACATCAGATATGGTTCAAAATCATTCTTCGACAGCATTGGCGACAAAGCAATCGATGATAACTTTGAAATCGGAGTGAAATTAGTAGCTAAAAAATAATTTTCCTCATAAAGGAAAGGAAGGCCTGCTCATTTTTTGAGCAGGCCTTTTTTTGTCTCTTTTATGGAGCATTTTAAGAAAAATACTTAAAATCAAACGTTTGCGTAAAATTTAAATCTTTGAAAAAAAAAATGATCCTTATATTCATATAACACACAAACAGTTATATGGTATCGAAGAGAAAATTATTTGTTGCATCAGTTTTTGTTATAGCAGCAGGTTTAATCCTGATTTCATTTTTTTCTGCCGAAAAACAGATAGACTTTAATGCAGATGTAAAGCCAATTCTTAATAAGAAATGTATTTCCTGTCATGGCGGGGTTAAACAGCAAGGTGGATTTAGTGTGCTGTTTAGAGAAGAGGCACTTGCGGCTACAAAAAGTGGGAAACCAGCCATTATTCCCGGGCATCCTGAAGAAAGCGAATTCATCAAACGTTTAAAATCTGATGATCCCGAAGAAAGAATGCCTTATAAACATCCTGCCCTGGATGATGATGAGATAGATATTTTAAGTTCCTGGGTTAAACAGGGAGCGAAATGGGGTGATCATTGGGCTTACCTTCCTGTTAAGGCTACAGAATTGCCAGATGTAGATGATCAATGGATCCGTAATGACCTGGATAAATTTATTTATGCCAAACTGGAAGAGCATGCATTTAAGCCTTCCCCGCAGGCAGATAGGGCGACATTATTGAGGCGTGTGAGTCTGGATTTGATCGGAATGTATCCATCAGAAAAACTGGCGCAGTATTATTTAAACAGTAAAGATGAAGTAAAAGCATACGAAGTATTGGTTGATTCGCTACTGGCTTCCTCGCATTATGGCGAACGTTGGACCTCGATGTGGCTGGATATTGCAAGGTATGCCGATACCAAAGGTTATGAATCAGATCCAAACAGGAATATATGGGCTTATCGTGATTGGGTAATCAGAGCCTTTAATAAAGATATGCCTTACAATCAGTTTATAACCGAACAGATTGCAGGTGATTTATTACCCAATCCAACCGATGCTCAATATATCGCTACAGCCTTTAGTCGGAACACACCCACCAATGATGAGGGGGGGACCAATAATGAAGAGTTTAGAACGGCTGCGGTATTAGACCGTGTAAATGCCACCTGGGAAGGGTTGATGAGTACAACATTCTCTTGTGTGCAATGCCATAGCCATCCTTACGATCCTTTTAAACATGATGAATATTATAAGTTCATGTCGTATTTTAACAATACCAGGGACGAGGATGTGGCTGCGGAATATCCATTGCTTAAGCAGTTTAATGATTCCCTGACTACTGAACTCGATAAGTTGACGAGTTGGGTTAAAACGGTTTCTTCGGAGCAAGCGGCAAACAAAGTCAAGCTGTTTTTGAAAACGGGCCAGCCTGCTATTAATTCCACCACGGCCGACGAATTACAAAATGCTGTGATCGGTAACAACAACATCGCCTTGTATTTCAGAAACAATGCTGTAGCACGCTTAAAGCAGGTTGATCTTCAGGGGATTGATCAGCTAATTTTTAGATACAATTCTAATCGGCCTGGTGGTAAAATGAGTATACATATTGATTCACCGAATGGGCCGGTTTTAGCTTCATGGCCGCTGGCTACTGGGTCTGCTTATCAAAATGTATATATTGAGTTTAAAAAGCAGACGGGGGTGCATGATGTGTTTATCAGATATAGCAATCCGGTATTGGGTAAGTCCGAGGAATTGGTCGTGTTTTTCGACTGGTTTCATTTTTCACCACAATTGCCGGGCAAAGGAAAACCTGGTTATGCAGCCTATAAAAAAACATTTAACGACCTGTTAAACGCCCAAGTACCTACTACACCGGTTATGATTGAAAATCCTGCAGCCATGCAAAGGAAAAATCACGTGTTTGAACGTGGCGCCTGGACTTCAAAAGGAAAAGAGGTGCAGGTGGGCGTACCCGGTTCATTAGCTTATGCAATGCCAAAAAATGCTCCGCAGAATCGCGTTGGTTTGGCTATGTGGTTAACTGATAAACGTAATCCACTGGTGTCAAGGACCATGGTAAACAGGCTTTGGGAGCAATTATATGGTGTCGGCCTGGTAGAAACTTTAGAAGATATGGGGACCCAGGGAATGGCGCCAACCCACAAAGAATTGCTGGATTATATGGCCTATCAGCTGATTTACAAATACAACTGGAGCATCAAAAAAATGCTAAAGGAATTGGTGATGATGGCCACCTACCGTCAGGACTCTAAAGTATCCGAAGAACTCAAAGAAAAAGATTTGTTTAATAAGTTTTATGCAAGGGGATCGAGAGTAAGGTTGAGCGCCGAGCAGATCAGGGATCAATGTTTGAGCATAAGCGGTGTTTTGAGTCAAAAGATGTACGGTCCCCCGGTGATGCCATGGCAGCCTGAAGGCATTTGGTTTTCGCCTTATAATGGTGCAAAATGGGTGAAAAGTGATGGCAACGACCAATACCGCCGCGGAATTTATACCTATTGGAAAAGAACGGCACCATATCCCTCAGCAATAGCCTTTGATGGTGCATCGCGTGTGGCTTGCAGTCCGAGGCGAATCAGGACAAATACTCCTTTGCAAGCATTGGTAACCTTAAATGATTCTGCATATGTAGATATGGCCAGGCACTTTGTAACCCGAATACAGCAGACAGGCGAAAAAACTGCAGCGCTTAAAATTGCAAAAGGGTATTCCATGATGCTTTATAAACCCATTTCGAAAAACAGACTGAAGATTTTTGAAGAGTTGTACAATAAGGCTTTGTTGGTATTTAGAAAGGATTCGAAAAGCGCATCGGCATTTATGGGAGATCCGCAGAAAAGTGTTAAAGCCGAAGATGCAGCCCTGGTATTGGTAGCGAACGCCATGCTGAACTTAGATGAGGTAGTAACCAAAAATTAAAGACATGACAAGAGATGAATTAAATGCCTATAAGTTGGTTAAAGAGGCACAGGAAGCACAATTAAGTGGGGTAACCAGGCGACACTTTTTAAAGGAAAGTGCAATGGGCCTGGGGGCACTGGCCATGGGTTCGTTACTGGGGAGTTGCGGCAATCTGTTTTCAAGCCCGCAGACTAAAATTGCCTATGATCCTGCACATCCTTTGCTGCCTAAATCGCCTCCTTTTGTGGGGAAGGCTAAAAGTGTAATTTACTTGCACATGGCCGGAGCACCTTCTCAATTGGAGCTTTTTGATTTTAAACCTGAATTGATGAAAATGGATGGACAGGATTGCCCACCGTCTTTATTGGCAGGAAAGCAATTTGCCTTCATTACCGGGGTGCCAAAAATGCTGGGGCCACAGGCTAGCTTTGCAAAGTACGGCCAAAGTGCTGCCCTGGTAAGCGAAAATCTGCCTCATTTCTCGACAATGGTAGATGATGTGAGTTTTCTAAAGGCGGTGAAAACGGATCAGTTTAACCATGCTCCGGCCCAGTTGTTGGTGCACACCGGAACACCCCGTTTGGGAAGGCCAAGTATTGGGAGTTGGGTAACTTATGGACTGGGTACCGAAAATCAGAATTTACCTGGTTATGTGGTACTGACCAGCGGCGGCAGTTTTCCGGACGCAGGCAAAAGTGTTTGGGGCAGTGGTTTTTTACCTTCAGTTTATCAGGGGGTACAATGTCGCAGCGAAGGTGATCCCGTGTTGTTCATCAAAGATCCTGATGGAATGAACAGGGATTTACGTAAAGCCTCTATCCAAGCCATAAATGAAGCCAACGAACAGCAATACCAGGAATATAATGATCCCGAGATCTTATCGCGCATAGCGCAATATGAGATGGCTTATCGGATGCAAATTTCAGCACCGGAAGTGATGAACATTAATGATGAACCTGCGTATATCCATGAAATGTATGGTACACAGCCAGGTAAGGCCTGCTTTGCCAACAATGTGCTGCTGGCCCGTAAACTGGTAGAAAAAGGTGTTCGTTATGTACAGTTATTTGACTGGGGATGGGATGCGCACGGTGATAGCCCGTCCAATTCATTAAATATAGGACTAAAGAATAAATGCAGAAGCATTGACAAGCCAATTACCGCCTTGCTGTTAGATCTCAAACAAAGAGGCCTTCTGGAAGAAACATTGGTGGTTTGGGGAGGTGAGTTTGGACGCACGCCAATGATGGAAAACCGGAATGGGGCACAAAACCCTTTCAAGGGAAGAGATCATCATACCGAAGCGTTTACCATGTGGATGGCCGGTGGCGGCATTAAAAAAGGTTTTACACATGGCGAAACAGATGAAATTGGTTACAGTGCCGTTAGTGGCAAAGTAGATGCTTTTGATATACAGGCAACCATCCTGAACCAGCTTGGGTTTAACCACGAACAGTTTACTTATCCTTTTCAGGGGAGACCTTTCAGGCTAACTGATGTTGGTGGAAAAGTGATCCATGAAATAATTGCTTAATACCTCATTATGTCTCAGACAAGAAGAAACTTTATTAAAAATTCGGCAGGTTTAACTGCCGCTGCCTTGTTAAGCCCATTGGAAGAATTTGCTGCCAGTGGGATATCAAAAAATCCGGCTAAGGAAGGATTTGAACTTTTATTTATGCAAACAGACTGGGGCTTTGGCGGCAGTCGTGAAGATTTTTGTGCTGCAGCCAAAAAAGAAGGATACCAGGGAATAGAGGTTTGGTGGCCCGGAGATAATGCTGAAGCTCAAAAGGAATTGTTTGATGCAGTTAAGAAACATAATTTGAAGATCGGATTTTTGTGTGGCGGCCATCAGGCAGTTGCTACCGATCATCTTGAACTTTTTAAGAAAAATCTAGATGCCATATGTGCAAATCCTTATCAAAAGCCGGTTTACGTAAATTGCCATTCGGGAAAGGACTATTTTACTTATGAGCAAAATAAACGTTTCATAGATTATACTACTGAAAAAACAAAAACTACAGGCATTCCTGTTTACCACGAAACTCATAGAGGCAGAATGCTGTTTGCAACTACTGTCACCAGAGATTTTGCTGAAAGAAACCCGGAGCTTCGGCTGACTTTAGATATCTCACATTGGTGTAATGTACACGAAGGTTTGTTGTCCGATCAAAAGGAAACGGTAGACTTTTTATTGACAAGAGTAGACCATATTCACTCCAGGATCGGACACGCTCAAGGACCACAGGTAAATGATCCAAGGGCACCGGAATGGGAACATGTGGTGAAAGCTCATTTGGCCTGGTGGGATAAAGTTGTAGAACGAAAGAAACAAAACGGTGAGCGCATGACTATTTTAACAGAGTTTGGCCCTGGAGATTATATGCCTGCCTTGCCGTACACCCGCCAGCCGGTGGCAGATCAGTGGGCCATTAATGTATATATGATGAATTTATTAAGAAAGCGATATCAATCTTAATCCCTATTAACTATGTTAGAATTTTTTGGTCGTTTTCATCCGGTATTAGTTCATTTACCCATTGGTATATTGCTCATTGCCTGTCTTTTTCTCCTGCTTATTCTTATTCCAAAGTTTGCAAATCTGCGACCTGCAATAACCGCTTTGTTATTTTTAGGAATGATCAGCGCTATAGGTTCATGTATCACAGGGTATTTTTTAGCCAATAGTGGCGATTATGAAGGGAAGATGGTTAGTAACCACCAGTGGATGGGGATAGGGGTTGCTGTGCTGTCTGTTTTGTTGCTGTTTATCCATAAATATGCAAAGGCTGATAGTCGAATGCCCACTGTTACATCCGTGTTACTGTTGGTGCTGGTGTCTGTTACCGGGCATTTGGGCGGCTCTTTAACCCATGGCGCCGATTATTTAACTGCTCCCTTGAAAGAAGGTGGTGGTAAGGCAGGGGCGGCTATTCCGCCAATTCCAAATGTTCAGGAAGCACTTGTTTACAAGGATGCCATTCAGCCATTGCTAAAAAACAGGTGTTACAGCTGCCATGGCAGTGAAAAGCAAAAGGGTAAACTTCGGTTAGATCTTGAAGCATATATTTTAAAAGGAGGAGAAGAGGGCCATACGATTGTTAAAGGGAAGGCGGAGGAAAGTGAACTGATCAGACGCCTCTTATTGCCAGGTAGCAACGATAAGCATATGCCTCCAAAAGAAAAACCACAGCTTAGTCAGGACGAAATTGCGCTGTTGCACTGGTGGATAAATAATGGGGCAGGGTTTAATGAAAAAGTAAAAGGGCTCAAGCAGCCCGATAACATAAAGGCCGTTTTAGCTGCACTGGAAAAAGGTACGGCAGGGACTATTGCGAATAAACTGGCTGATGTTCCTGAAAAAGAAGTTGATCCTGCAAATGAAAAATACATTAAAAGTTTAAATAACGCAGGCGTAATGATCGTTCCGGTGGCACAGAGTAGTAATTATTTGACTGCAAATTTTATCAATGCCCATTCAACTGCCGATAGTGTTATGAAAGCCTTAAAATCTGTAAAGGATCAATTGGCCTGGTTAAAATTAGAACATAAGTCGGTAAATGACCAAACACTAAAGTCCATAAAGGATTGCAGCAGTTTAGTTCGGTTAAGTTTAAACAATACTAAGGTCACTGATAAGGGGTTGGAGAGTTTAAAAAATATGGACCAGCTCCAATACTTAAGTTTGGTAGGCACAAAAGTGACTGCAAAAGGATTGAAACAGCTCAGTAAGTTAAAAAGTCTTAAATCTCTATACCTCTATCAAACCAATATTCAGCGCAGCGATTGGGGTGCTTTAAAAAAGGCTTTCCCTAAAGTGACGCTAGATTCGGGTAATTATAGAGTGTCGACTTTGTTAAAGGATACAACAGAGGTTAAGGCTACACCTGCAGGATAATGAATAATTAATGAGCTATTATAGAAACTCTACATTACCAGTTTCCATTTTGTATAGGCCACCAATAATTTTAATCTCACCTTTTGCCTCCATTTCTTTTAATATGGGACTTTTATCCCTAATATTCCGGATACTGAGTTTTACATTTTGGAGGCAAATATGGTGAACATACGCTTCATTTTTAGTGCTTTTTTCTCCCTGGAATGGAGTGTCTGCTGTTAATGCGGGACGAATTTTTGATAGCAGAGCAGTAATATTGCCAAGCTTTACATTGTCAATAGCCGCTTTTATCGCTCCACAATGCTCATGCCCCAAAATAACAATTAGTTTGGAGCCTGATACCTTACAGGCATACTCCAGACTTCCTAAAATGTCCTCGTTTACAATGTTCCCAGCTACCCTGGCTACAAAGAGATCTCCAATTCCCCGATGGAATACATCTTCTACCGGTACACGGGAATCCAGACACGATAGAATAACGGCTTTTGGGTATTGTCCTAATGCTGCTTCACGAATTCTCTCTGAAGTATTACGAATAGTCAAGGCGTCGGAAATGAAATCCTCATTGCCTCTTTTTAGGATGGCTAAAACTGTATCAGGAGTGAGGGCAGCTTGTTGTTCAGCTGTTAAGACCTTTTCCGATAGTACCTCACTACTGTCTATTTCAATTGTTTCGTTAACTTTTTCGGTGTTATTTAAGGACTTAGTTTTGTCTTGACATGCAATTAACCCTGTTACCGCCAGGAGTAAAGAGCTAATAACTAATTTTGAAAAGTTCATTGTGCTGTGGATTAAGAATAGTTTTTTTACAAGATCATTTGTATGGTGAGTTAAACCTTGCATATAAATTAGCGGAATTGAACTAAATTATATGATAAACCAGTAATTGCATTAACTTGTTTCAAAAATGAAACCAGCAGTAAATTAATACATCTTTTCAAATACAAACTTTGGGTTCTGATAATTGATTGGCGTGTTTTTTTTGAAATAGCGCATGTTCATATAGATTTCCATATCGCCTTGCCCCATAATGAGCCTATCATCTTTTTTTAACAGGGCTATTGGAATGGTATGCCAAGTTTCTATTCCATAATGTCGAAACCGATAAGTTCCTTTTAAGGTGTCTCCATTTACAATTCCGGTTACATTACCCGAATCCTTGTAAGCATTGTGGTAATTTATTTCTAATTGCCCATAAAACTCTTTATCAGTTAGTTTTATTTTAAACGTGGCGGTATCATTTTTATTTATGGCACGATACAATGTTTTAGAGTCATTGTTATCTACTCTAGTATTCTGGCAACTATATATGGTAAAAGCAGTAGCTAAGAACAGAATTATTATGGCTTTCATATTTTGTTACTTTTGTACCGTGGTATCTATTTTCGGTGCTTCAACTTCAATAGATTCTCTTATAACTACCTTCTTTGCTATTATTTTTTTTTATTTAATCTGGTCAACTCTTTTTTGAAAGATATGAAAAAGTAGAGATTCTCAAGTAATGAATCTGGTTAATTGAAAGGAATACAAACATGCTGGGCTGTGATCTGTTTAATCTTAGACTAAAAGAGATAAACATGGAAAATTCGAACAGTGGAAATATTAATGATCCGAATGAGAAACCGCATCCAAAACCAACTGATGATGTAGGTGCACAAATTGAAACGGTAACTCCTGATACAGAAAAGGAAGGTTTGCCAAATGATCAAAAAAGTAATCCGCCTAAGGATAGTAAAGAAACAGATCATTCAGATGTTGAACCTTTAACTCCAGATTCTGAAAATGATAAGATTCCTGAGGACCATGAAAATACTCCCGAAGAGACTAATGAGGATGGATCTGATGTAGATAACCAGGGGGATATCGATTCGAAGAATCCGAAAACTGATCAGAATAAGCATCACGGGGATGGTCCTGAAATAGAAACTGTGACGCCTTAATACGGCTAGTATGCCAGCAAACGGCCGCAGGCAATGATCGATATCCAGACAATTATGGAAATAAGGGCCGATATTCTTGAAGACTTAGGTAGTTCATCCTGAATTTCAGGATGAACTTTCCGTTTGAATATCAATTTGTGAAAGACTAAAACATTCAACGCTGCAATCACTAATAGCGTCATTTTTAACCAGAAGGTTGGATCAAATCCCAATGTTTTTGAATTGGTAATGAAGAGTAATATTCCAGAAGGAATGATGAGCAATAATCCCCTTTGTGACCACGGTAGTAAATGGCGGGAAAGACCAACTATTGGAAGGTGTTTGGAAAAGCCTAAAAGACGCAAGTCGAACATAAAAGCTGCACCTACAAGGATAGTAATTCCGGTGATATGCACAATTTCTAAAGCTGGGTACAACCACAACGATTGACGGATATTAGAAGCCAGGGTAGTGTTTTCTAACCAATCGAGAATATCAGATGTGAACAAAGACACGTTTAACGCAATTCGTACTTAACACTATCGATAAATATACGTTCAGCGCGCATTTCCGTTTTTTTCGTTTTGTGGGGATAGGCAACCAACCTTAGCTGAGTGCCTTTCTTAATCATGTCGGCAGTTACGCCTCGGCTTATCATACGACTAGTAGGGGCCAGGTAAACAGTCCATATTTCCTTTTTGTATTTCACTTTTGCCAGCACATGCGGATTTTCATAAATTGATTCTTCTATCGTGGTTCTAAAATCCAACACTTTTTTTTGATTGTAATCGGCCCATCCATGGTGAAAAACTGTAAATGAAATGCAAAACAAGCATACAATTGCCAGCGAAATGCTTTTTAAGTGATTCATAATGATCTGTTTATTTAGTTAACAACCTGTTTGTTGATATTGTTTTCGACTGATTCTCAGTTATTCAACTTTATAGTACAATCCAACTGCTCCGGATTTGCCGGTTGTTGCCTTCAAAAGCTTCAGTTTAATTCGTTTTGAAATGGTTTTAAACAAAGGATTTCCAGCTCCCAATACTACAGGATGAACACCCATTCTTATCTCATCAACCAGATTTAAGTTTAGCAATGAAGATATCAGTCCTGAACCGCCAAAAAGCCAGATGTCTTTACCGTTCTGTTTTTTTAGATCTAGTATCACCTTGCTGATATCGGAGCTAATTACGGTTGGATTTCCTTCAAATTCCTTTATGGTATTGGAGAATACATATTTCTGCATTTTATTGATTTTGCCGTAAAACTCTTTTTCGAAATCAACAGCATCATCGGCGGGATAATGATTCCCAAAAAGCTGGTAGCTCAGCCGACCATATAAAACCGTGTCAATCTCCTTTGCGAAATTATTTAATTCGCTAGCAGTTTCTTCATCAAATGTAATCCAGTCAACTTCACGGTTTGGCCCTTCAATGAAACCATCCAGTGAAACTGCCAGAGCCAATATAAGTTTTCTCATCTCATGTTGTTTTTTGTTCCAGTTAAACAACATATTTTGTTTTTTTGTTCGAAATATGATCCTCTTGGGTGGAAGGTAAAAAAGCCAGTCCTAGATTTTGTTTAGTTCGGAATTGATGAAACTCAATTCTTCAGCGCTTAAATCAAAATTCATCGACTCAGCATTGGAAATTGCCTGTTCCGCATTTCTCGCGCCAGCCAGTACAATGGTGACGCCTTTTTGCAAACTTGTCCAGCGCAAGACTAATTGCGCAAGACTCGCACCTTTTTCCGCTGCGATCGGACGAATACTGTCGAGAAATACCTTTACTTTTTCTAGATCAAATTGACCGAAATATCCATTCCTGTGGTCATCGCTTTTAAGTTTTTCGTTCTCGAAATATTTACCGGAAAGCAAACCTCTTTCTATCGGGCTATAAACGATAATTCCAATGTTGTTTCCTATAGCGTAAGGAACAATATCATTTTCAATACCACGATTCAGCATACTATAAGCGACCTGGTTTGAAGCAGGGACAAATGTTTTACCGGCTTCTTTTAATTGATCAAGGCTGTAATTGGACACTGCTGCTGCACGAACTTTACCTTGTTTAATCAAGCTCTCCATGGCTTCCATGGTTTCATCAATAGGGGTTGTAGCATCGGGCCAATGTTGTTGAATCAAATCGATGTAATCGGTGTTTAAACGTTTCAGACTTTCTTCAACTTCTTTAATGATGTTCGCTTTTGAAGAGAATTTATAGATCGGGATATTCTTTCCGTTTTCTTCTATATCGAAGAAATGTTCGCCTTTCCCCTGATTACTACCGTCCCAAACCAGACCGAATTTGGTTAGTAACTGTACTTTTGTTCTGTCCTTCCCTTTTAAGGCTGCACCAATAAGTTCTTCACTTAACCCAAAACCATAAAAAGGAGCAGTATCTAATGTAGTAACACCATTATCCAAAGAAGCATGGATCGATTCAATAGAATCTTTTTGTGCATTTCCACCCCACATTGTACCACCAATGGCAAATGCACCGTAAGTAATGGTCGACAATTCCAGATCTGTATTTCCTAATTTTCTATATTCCATTTTGTTATTTTTTTGATGGCAAAATTCCTTAAAAAATGAGTATCATCATAATAGTATAAATAGTAGGATGGTATTATAAAAATGATAATGGGTTAAGCATCTATTTTAAATAAAATATCAGCATAGGGGCGAGCCTTGGGGGTAATTTGAAAATGAACAGATTTGAAGCGCTTATTGGCAAACCTTTTGTTATCTCTGAGCTAGACCATACAAACCGCCAAACTTAAAATGAAAATAGTGCCATCAAATACAGATCTCCAGCAGGTTTCCGAATTAGAATCATTGATAGAAGCCCTGGATGATATCATTCTGGAGTTAACGGAGAAATCGGTAATTAAACGGGTTTGGGTAAAAGATACCACCAAATTATTTATGCCTCCTGAGTCCTTCATCGATAAAAGTCTCACAGAGGTATTTGGAGAATTTGGGGATAAGTTTATTGTGTGTATAAAAAAGCTATTGGATACCGGAGAAAGACAAGAATGTATTTATCCTGATTTCGATCCCAATAAGCATCAATGGTATTGTGCTAAATTTCAAAAAATAGAGTCAGACCAGGCAGGAGTAAGGATAATTTGTATTATTGAGGATATAACCTATAAAAAGGATATTAGTGATCAACTCCAGCAAAGTACTTTAGAGCTGAAGAGAATTAATAATTTACTGGAGATTGGCTTAGATATCTCTAAAATGGGGGGCTGGGAATACAATGCTTTAAACCATGAGCTCTTTCTAACTAAACAAATTTATGATATTAATGAGTGCGATCCGGGTATAACCATTGATCGGTATAATGTGCTTGATTCTTTTGACAACATTAATAAATTGAAGTTGTTGAGGATTTTGAAAAGAACGTTTGAGCAAAATATACCTTTTGATATTGAGCTTCAGCTGACTTCCCTGAAAAGGAGTAAAAAGTGGGTGCGTTTGGCAGGAGTGCCGGTTATAGAAGGCCAAAAGACTCATTCGATCCAGGGCATATTAAAAGATATCACTCAGCATAAAAACAATGAGCTTGAACTGATAGAGGCAAAAAATCTGGCTGAACAGATAGCCAGAAAAAGAACTGAGACGCTTTCTATCATGAGTCACGAAATTCGAACGCCTTTGAATGCAATTATTGGTATCAGTAACCTTTTAAGCCAGACAGTTTTCCCGGAAAAGGAAATCATGCAGTATGTTGAACACCTCGGCTTCTCTTCAAATCATCTGTTACATTTGATCAATGATATTTTAGATCTTGAAAAGATAGAAAGTAGAAAGATGGAATTGGATGAAGTGGAGACAGATCTCGTTTTGTTGGTCAGTAATGTAAACAAACAGTTTTTACCATTAGCTGAATCTAAAAAACTTGAACTGAATTTTTATCATGATGATCAAATCCCTAAACTAATGATGGTTGATGACCTCCGGTTGAGAAGGGTATTCAATAATTTAATTGGAAATGCAATCAAATTTACCGAAAAGGGAATGGTAAGCATTACCTTAAAAACAGTAGATCTACAATTAGATCGGGCAAGTATTTTATTTCGGATCGCCGATACGGGGATTGGAATTCCAAAGCATTTTCAAAACCTTGTGTTTGATAAATTCCATCAGGTGCATCGGGCTTCCCACAGAGCGCAACAGGGAAGTGGCTTAGGTCTTAACATTACACAAGGCTTAATCAGGCTATTTAAAAGTGAAATCAAATTAATCAGTAATCCTGGTGAAGGATCGGTGTTTGAATTTCAGATTGATTTCAAATTATGTAAGCCTTCTATATCTATTAGACGGAGTATTTTACCGGAGGCCAATTTGCCTCATCTGCCGGAATTCAAATTGTTGATAGTAGACGACAACCCTACTAATTTGCTGGTAGCCTCGGGTCAACTAAAACGTTTTGGAATTATGGCCAAACAAGCTGACGGTGGTGATGCTGCTTTGGAATTCTTAAAAGCTGACAAATTTGACGTGATACTTATAGACCTGCATATGCCGGTGATGGATGGTTACCAGTTATCCAGATATGTTCAAATGCATTATCCTCAAACCATAATTGTCATTTTTACTGCGGATGTTTTAGAAGAAGTAAGAATGCGACTTAAAGAAATGGGCATTAAGCACATCTTATCAAAACCTTTTAATCCCGGGGAGATGCATGAGCTTTTTCTGGAGGTTATAAAAGCGTGAAAAAGCAAGGTTAAAATACCCCCGTGGATTAATTTCCAAGGGGGCAATAATCAATATTACTCTGCTGCTGCCTGTTCGTTTACGAAATTTTCGGCCACTTCAGTCAAAGCTACATCAGTTGCTTTTTCATTGTCAAGAGTGCGTTGAAGTAGTTCCATTACATCTGAATGTCCCATAGTACCAGCTAATGTTCTTAAAGTTCCATAGGTAGCAATTTCGTAATGCTCTACTTTTTGGGCTGCCAAAATTAAACCTGCATCACGTGTTAATGTTCCTGTCTCAGTATCTGCAATAATTGCATTTGCTTCTTCCACTAAGCCTTCCATGGCATCACATT
This sequence comes from Pedobacter nyackensis, assembly GCF_900176505.1. GTDB lineage: Bacteria > Bacteroidota > Bacteroidia > Sphingobacteriales > Sphingobacteriaceae > Pedobacter > Pedobacter nyackensis. The sequence goes on from NZ_FWYB01000009.1 coordinate 41,858, forward strand.
TTTTTGCCTGTGCTTTCTCTCCAAGCAATTCGAATACCTGTTCCAAAGTAGTAATATGGGTTTTGGTTTCTTCAGTATGTTTTTCAAAGGCATCCGCTAGTTCATGGCTGGTAGCGGCCTTTTGCATTTTTGGCAAAGCTTTAGATAGATGTTTCTCTGCCCAGTAGATATCTTTTAATTCATCAACAAAGAATTCATGAAATTCAGAATTACCCATTTTTCCTGTTTTTCCAGTTACTTTTTTTGTAGTTTCCATAATCATGTTTTTATAGGATAAGGTGAGAGAGAAATATAGATGGGAGTAGTAATAACCTTCTAACTCATGGAAAGTTTTCCAAATCAAATAAAAAACAGAAATTATGGGAATTAAAGGAGATTAATTATAATCAACATCTAAGTTGTAGTGGTAAAGTAAACCCGCAAGGTTCTGTGCGGAGAATTTTGCCTGTTTTACTTTATTGACTGATGGATCAAAACTGAAATTTCTTGCAGTCCGGAAATCTGTTTTTTCTAAAACAGATCTGACAAACGTTGCACCTGAAAGATCACAATTATGGAAAATAGCGGAGGTTAAATCACTTTCTTCAAAATCGGTTTCTTTGAGGGAACAATCTGTAAACTTTGTTTTCCTAAGCTTGGCGCCATAAAAAGTCGAATAATCAAGGTGACTCTGCTCAAAATGAAAGGAAAATAAGAACTTGTTGCACTTTGAGAAATCAATGCCCAGTACTTTACAGTCGGTAAAAGTGACATCTTTAAATCCTGTACCTGTAACTATTGTGAGCGAAAAATTGCACTGTTTAAAATGACAATCCATGAAATCATTATGACTCAAATTGCTTTTGGAGAAGTCACAATTTATAAATTCACATTTTATAAACTCCCGGTTTTCTAACCGCTTTTCTGCATAATTGATACCTGTAAATGTTTTGTCCTGGTGGACAGTGGTCTCATTTGAATCGTTCATGAAATCTTTTTCTGTTCTCTAAAGATGCCAATTTTAATTAAGATGATACCAATGCACTGAATAATATTTCGACTGGATGCAGGGCTTTTCTTGCTGTCCCATCTTTGATCTGATGCCGACAACTAGTTCCTGTAGCTGCTATAGTTATTTCCTCAGTTTGTTTTCTGACATCGGGGAACAACACAAGTTCAGCAATCTGCATGGATAGATCATAATGTTCTTTTTCATATCCGAATGAGCCTGCCATACCGCAACAACCCGAAGGAATGGTTTGTACGGTATAATTTTCAGGAAAGGAGAGTATTTGTTCCGTAGCGCCCAGGGCGTTAAAAGCCTTTTGCTGACAATGGCCGTGTAGTTTAATAGACTTGGATGCAGTAGTAAATTGCGACTTTAAAATATTTCCTTTCCGGATCTCTTTTGCTAAAAATTCGTCAATCAGAAATACATTTGCTGAGAGCTTTTGTGCAGCTTCCAGCTGTTCATTATTCACCAGATCAGGATATTCGTCTCTGAAAGTCAGAATTGTGGAAGGCTCAATGCCCACAAGTGGTGTTTCATCTGTTATCAGGTTACTTAAGCACCATACATTGTGCTGTGCAATTTTCTTCGCTTTTCGTAATAGTCCCTTAGAAATGGATGCTCTACCACTTTCCAGATGCGTTGGTATGATCACTTCGTAGCCTAGGGCTTCAAGTAGCAGGATAGCCTTGATACCAATCTCCGTATCCTGGTAATTGGTAAATTCATCGCAAAAAAGGTAAACCTTTCTGCTGGTATCTTTTGGGTGTTTAGGGTCGCGCTGATGTTTCTTAAACCAGTTTTTTAAGGTCACATGATACATTTCCGGCATGCTGCGCTGTGGAGCAAATCCTGCCAGTTTTTTTACCATACCACTTAAAAAAGGACTGGTCATAGTCCAGTTGTACAAGGAAGGAATTACCGATCCTAAAGCAGCAATCCTGCTAAAATTAGCAATTAGTCGTGACCTGAACGGGATGCCGTTTGCATCCTGGTAATGCTGTAGAAATTCGGCCTTCAATTTTGCCATGTCTACATTGGAAGGGCATTCTGATTTACATCCCTTACAGCTCAGGCAAAGGTCAAGTACTTCTTTAATCTCTGTATGATCAAACTTATTGATCTGGTTGGAATGTGTCAAAAAGGTTCTCAGAATATTTGCCCTTGCCCTTGTCGTATCTTTTTCATCGTGTGTAGCCATGTAGGAAGGGCACATTGTTCCCCCGGCTAGATGTGATTTTCTGCAATCACCCGATCCGTTGCATTGTTCCACATGCTGCAACATGTTTTGTCCGGCATAACGGAACACGGTTTTAAATGTAAAATCCTTTTGTCCGGGCGTATACCTGAGCATGGTGTCCATTGGAGGTGTATCGATGATCTTACCGGGATTAAAGATTTGTTTCGGATCCCAGGTATGCTTGACCTCTTTGAGTAAAGCATAATTTTTTGATCCGATCATTTGTTCAATAAACTCCCCCCTTAACCGGCCATCTCCATGCTCGCCACTTAACGAACCTTTATATTTTTTTACCAAAGCAGCTATTTCCTCGGCAATTGTCCGAAACATTTTATTGCCTGCTTCTGATTTGAGGTTGAGGATAGGACGTAAATGCAATTCACCCGACCCCGCATGTGCGTAATGCACCGAGTACAAGCCATGCTTGCTAAGTATTTCATTAAAATCGCGGATGTAAGCCGGAAGATCCTGTACATCTACGGCAGTATCTTCAATTACCGGTACAGCTTTTTCATCACCCGGTAAATTACTTAATAAGCCCAGCCCTGCCTTTCGGAGCGACCATATCTTTTTTGTGTCGCTCCCAAATAGCAAGGGGAAATGGTAACCTAAACCTAGTTCACGTAACTCAGCTTCAACTTTTTTTGCTATTTCTTTCACCTCATCCTGAGAATCCCTGGCATATTCAATTACTAGTAAAGCTTGTGGATCTCCCTGAACAAAGAAGTTGTTTTCCCGCTGTTCGATGTTGTCTCTGGTACATTCCAAAATATAATGGTCAATCAGTTCGACAGCATTCGGTTTGTATTTTAAGGCAACTAAATTTGCCTTTAAAGCTTCTTCCAAAGTATTGAAATGCACGCAAAGTAAACCTGAATGCTCGGGTGGGAGCGGTTCCAGATTCAGTTTGATCTCTGTAATGAAGGCCAATGTGCCTTCTGATCCGGCAATTAGCTTACAAAAATTAAAATCCTCTCCACCGGCTGTAAAAGGAGCGCTGTCGAGCAAAATATCTATTGCATATCCTGTATTACGTCTTTCTACGCTTGGTTTTGGAAATTCCTTCCTGATCTCCTGCTGATTTTTATAATCCCCCAGTATTGCTCTGATGGATCGGTATAGAGATGCTTCTAGTGTTTTTCCTTCGCCTTTAGCAATGAAATCATCAAAGTTAAGGGGCTTAAATGTTGCTTCAGAGCCATCGCTCAGTATAGCGGTTATTTCAAGGGTATGTTCTCTCGTGCTTTTGTAAACGATGGAATTGGAACCACAGGAATTGTTACCAACCATGCCACCAATCATGGCACGGTTGGCTGTTGACGTTTCAGGACCAAAAAACAATCCAGCGCTTTTCAGGTAGCTGTTTAATTCATCCCTTACTACGCCCGGCTGTACCTTTACCCACCGTTCTGTGGTATTGAGTTCCAGAATCTTGTTAAAGTGTCTGGATACGTCTACTACGATACCACTACCTACTACCTGGCCTGCCAGGGATGTCCCCGCAGTACGGGGGATCAATGAAGTACCTTCGCGATCAGCAAAATTGATCAGATGCTTAAGGTCGGCTACCGAAAACGGTATGGCTACCGCAAGCGGCATCTCCGAATAGGCAGATGCGTCAGTGGCATACAATACCCTGGTTGTTTCATCTGTATAAAATTCGCCATCCATCGATCTGGCCAGTAGCTCAAGCTTTTCTTTCATCGGTTAATTTAGGTAACAAGGTAAGGATTACTTACAAATCAAACTTTATTCCTTGTGCCAATGGTAAGGTATTGGAATAGTTTATGGTATTGGTTTGTCTGCGCATATAAACTTTCCAGGCATCCGATCCACTTTCTCTTCCACCACCTGTCTCTTTTTCACCGCCAAAGGCTCCACCTATTTCGGCACCGGAAGTACCAATATTCACATTGGCAATCCCACAGTCTGAACCATTTGCTGATAAGAATTGTTCGGCTTCACGCAGGTTTAAGGTCATAATAGCCGAAGATAATCCTTGCGGTACACTATTCTGCATATTTATTGCCTCATCAATGTCACTATATTTCATCACATACAGTATGGGTGCAAAGGTTTCTTCCTGTACAATTTCGTAGTGATTTTCTACTTCTGCAATACAAGGTTTTACATAGCAACCAGATTCAAAACCTACACCGCTAAGTACACCACCTTCAACCAGGAAGCGTCCGGATTGTTGCTTAACCTTTTCAATACAATTCAGATAGGTATGTACCGCATCTTTATCAATCAGTGGTCCTACGTGGTTATTTTCATCTAGTGGATTTCCGATTTTAAGCTGACCATAGGCTTTTACCAGTCTTGCGGTAAAGTCGTCATATACGTTTTCGTGGATGATTAGTCTGCGTGTAGAAGTGCAACGTTGTCCGGCTGTTCCTACTGCACCGAATAAAGCGCCAATTACCGACATTTCCAGATCTGCATCTTTGGATATAATGATGGCATTGTTACCGCCAAGTTCCAGAATAGTCCTGCCGAATCTACCGGCCACAGCTGCAGAAACCAACCTGCCCACCCTTGTTGAACCGGTGAAAGAGATAAGTGGAATACGCTTGTCCTGATTCATCAGGTTACCACAAGGATTTCCGGTTATAAGGCTGCTGATTCCCTCAGGCAGATCATTTGCCTTCAAAACTTTTGAAATGATATGCTGACAGGCAACCGCACATAAAGGTGTTTTTGAAGAAGGCTTCCATACACATACATTACCGCATACCCAGGCTAAAGCCGTATTCCATGCCCAAACTGCTACCGGGAAATTAAAGGCTGAAATGATACTTACGATACCTATTGGGTGCCATTGCTCATACATGCGGTGGCTTGGTCTTTCAGAATGCATGGTTAGGCCATATAGCTGACGGGACAAACCTACAGCGAAATCGCAAATGTCTATCATCTCCTGTACCTCGCCTAATCCTTCCTGCAGACTTTTGCCCATTTCATAGGATACTAAAGCGCCCAGGTCGGCCTTATGCTGGCGTAACGCATCTCCGAACTGACGTACCATGTCGCCACGTTTTGGTGCAGGCACAGTCCTCCACTGTAAATAAGCCTGTTGTGCTTGTTGCATTACCGCTTCATACGCATTTTCATCTGTAGTTTGGACTGTTCCTATCACCTCACCGTTTACAGGAGAATAGGAGGTAATGGTCGCGCCTTTTGCAGGTAGCCATTTTGTACCCGTTGAGGTGCCTGAATTGGTTGATTCAATGCCAAGCCTGGTTAATATATCTTTAAGATTCATATAGCTCTAAATTTGTTAGTCTTTTGTTTGTTTGATGTATGTGCTTTCAAATATTTTATCTGCATTGTTGGTTTCAAAGCCTTCGCGCCTGTGTTCCTTTTTAATCTCTGCAGGGGGCAAATGCTTAAACTCAGGAAGAACCAGACGTTCAGAAAACTCCACATAACTACCTGCAATAGGCATGGTTTCAGCTTCTATAAAGATAGCTTCTTTCATTTCTGCAACCGTACTGCTTTGGCGTAGTAAACCATCCGGACTAACTTTAATTATTCCGCCCGAACTGTTCAGTTTCAATTCAAGTGATTCCACAAAGCAGTTAAAATCTTCAAGCGTATTATAGCCCGTTTTCAGATCATGCACGCTTATGGTATAATGATTCAGGTAATAGCGGTTGTAAATCACCCAGGCCGCATATTCACTTTCTTCCAATAAATTTCGGTAATCTTCTATAGCCGGTAATGGCCATAAGGGCTGATGAAAAAACTCACCTATCTGAAGGCCATTATCAAGGTCCAGTGCATCTACAGGATCCTGATTAATATTGTTAGTATATCTGTGAATTATTTCCTGAGCTTTTTCCGACAGGTCATCTACAATCAGCTCACTCATAAATATCCTGGGATACTCGGGCGATGGAGGTGCATACCAGTAAGCATTTAGTTTTTTTGCCTCAAAATGGTAGTAATCCATCTTTTTGTAACCCTGGTGCAGAAAGATCTTTTCGAAAGAGGCAATTCCCAAATGCGGAACGCCTAATGTCCTGAAGGCTATATGGTCGTTCACAATATCCTGCTGTCCGTCAATTACGCCGGATGAAATTAGTGCCGAGGTGATCATTCTTACGGCAGGAACCTGTTGCGCATATCGCTCAAAGAGCATGTTGAGAAAGATGTCGAGGGGCTTTTCTTTATCGAAGTTCATATTTTTATTATTTAAACAGACTGCCTGTCTTTGTATTTAGCAGGGCCTCAAGCGAAATTTCTTCCTGCTTAATAAAGCCTTTTGAAGGAAGTGATCCGTTAGCAACCATTTCAATTACCGCTACCAGACTTGCTGCTGTAGTCCATGAGATTGCCCTCCAGCTCTGGCCATCAATATCAATTGGTTTACACGATTTGTAAAACTCGTTGCGTTTTAATTCTCCGTCTTTCCAGCCTTCTGAAACCGCATAGATTAACACCACATCCTCTTCTACCACGGGTTTAGCATTCTTAAGTATGTTTTCGAGTTGTGTTTTATCATTTTTCATATGCAGCTCATGAATCAGGAAATTCATCAGGTAGCAATGTCCCGGATAACGGATCGTTTTATAATCCAGTTTATCAACTTTACCATCATAGGTTTCACACATAGTGCCCAGTCCGCCGGATGTATAAAAAGCTTCATATGCAGCACCTTCTATATTGATGGTTTCCTTGCCTTGTAAAGAGATAACTTGTTTACGCTTGCCATCGTGTATAGCTTCAGCGTCGTTGATGTATTCGTTCACTACTCCTGTGGCCGACCAGGTAAAGGAATAACCCATTTCACCATTAGGGTATTTTGGTAGTGCACCTACTCTCATTTCTATAGATCGGATCTTTTCGAACTCTTTACTTAGGTGTGCCCCAATTATCCCAATAATTCCGGGTGCGAGTCCGCATTGTGGCGCCATTACGGATGTAGCAGTTTCACTCAAGCCCCTGATGTAGGTTGTTGTATCTACATCCTCTGTTAAGTCGAAATAATGACATCCTTGCTGTTGTGCGATAAGGGCGATGGTTTTATTTAAAAAATAGGGTAGGGCCGATACTACCGCGTCGTGCTCGGAAATCAGTTTAGTCATCAATTCAACATCGGCCACATCACCGGTAATAACTTTAAAAGGAAGCGTATATGGATAATGCGGTTTCGTTTTATCCATCCCCGTAACTTCGAACTGTTTGCTGAGCAGTACTCCAACAAGGGTGCCAACCTTACCTAGTCCGAGTGTTAATACTTTTTTAATCATGTTTATATTTGGTTTGTTGTATTTATTCAAATATCTCTATATTTATCATTAGTGAACGATATATATTAATTAACTAATGATAAGTATTGCTAATCAAATAGAGTTGCGCCATCTCCATTATTTTAAGGTGCTGGCTACTGAACTTCACTATCGGAAAGCTTCCGAGTTATTGTTTATTTCGCAGTCGGCCTTAAGTCAACAAATTAAGCAATTGGAGCAGATTCTTAAAGTATCTTTGTTCGATAGAAGTAATAAAAAGGTGACCTTAACGGATGCCGGAATTATATTTTATCGGGATGTACAACAGGTGCTCAATAAAGTAGAAAGTGCAGTTGTCCATTTAAAGCTATATAAGGAAGGGAATACAGGGCAAATAGGTATTGGCTTCGTTGCTTCAGCAATGGAATCCGTATTGCCGGACTTGCTAAAAAGGTTTAATCACGATTGTCCGAACATCAAATTTCAACTGGATGAATTGAGTAACAGTGAGCAGCTTGTGGCCCTACAAAATGAATCTTTAGATCTTGGATTTATGCGGAGCAACAATGTACCGGAGGGCTTTGCAAATAAAAAGGTTTTTACAGAAACTTTTTCCGTTGTACTTCCTGCGAAACATCCCATGGTTGCTGCAAAATTTAAACATATGGGGCAATTTAAAGACGAATCTTTTATTCTGTTTCCAAATGAGCAAAGCCAATTGTATTATCAACAGATTATTAACCTTTGTGCTGATCAGGGTTTTGTTCCAAAAGTAGCACATCGCTCTATCCACGCGCCCACAATTTTCCGGCTTGTAGAAAATGGAATGGGACTCAGCATTATACCAACCTCATTGGCTTCAACGGATAACCCAAATATTAAATTTATAGAGCTGAAAGGTATACCTCAGCAAACGGCTTTATATGCTGTCTGGAAAACTGATAGCACCAATCCTGCATTGCCTTATTTATTGGAAATGCTTCCAAAAGGATAAAAAGAACCCCCTGCATTTTTTCAATTGCAGGGGGGGATCGGAAAATCCTAAGGAGTATCAATAACCCTTATTAAAATTTAACCGTATTTAAATTCTTATCAACTAAAAGTCCATCAATTACCTTTACATTGATTTTCACTTTACGCTTTGCTTTCAGTTTCAATATAAACAGATCCAAATTGCCGGTTAAAGCTTCTTTATTACCTAAGTTTACAAAAGTTGCATACAGCGCTTTACTACCATTCGTGTGCAACCTGTCATAAGTCAGGTTCTCCATTTGCTTCATGTTCAGAGCCTGTACACCTACAAACTCGTAATCCTGAGGATGATAAGGTAATGCAAAACTTAAGGCGTTTACAGACTTAAGGTTTGTTCCTTTTACTTTAATCTCTATGATTTCATCTTTATTATAGTTCTGTTTCGTTGTACTGATTTCAAGCTTCCCTGCAACTTTATCAAGTTTACTGTTATTTATCCCACCTTCAAGTTGTGTGGCTACAACTGAGATATCGTAGGCATCAATCAGGTTGTTTTTGTTGATGTCTCCATTGCTGATGTAACCTTCGAAATCGGCGTCTCCTTTTCTTAATCCTGTATAATTCGTATAAGAAGTCAAGTCGTTTTTGTCAATCAGACGGTCATTGTTAATATCTCCCGGGAAATAGCTTTCAGTGCCCGGCACTTTGAATACGTACAACTCTCTACCTGATCCAAAGCCACCTATACCATCGGCAACAGCGATTTTAATATATCGGGCTGATGGATGGTTACTGAAATTAAATACTTTCACTTCATCATTGTTTGCCCATTCAAAATTGGCTGCTTCAGTCCAGGTTTCTTTGTTGTTGCTATAGAACACTTTACCTTTCAGTAATATTCCATTTCCTTTTCCTATACGTGGTAAGTAATGGAATTTATCCAGCTGATTGATTGATTTTAGGTCCATAACGATATCGAAAGGAACCGCTTTTGTGCCCCATTTCGTATGCCACATGTTGCCTTCCTCATAATCAAATAATTTATTGATTCCTGATCCACCCTGATTTTCGGCTGTTGTTTCGGCAACGATTCCGGGAATGGCAAACTCCAATGGATTAGACTTCGTAGTTGCACTAAACGTTGTCCAGTCAGAATATCCGTCCTTATTTACCGCACGAAGTTTAAATGAATAAAGAGTTTCTGCCGTCAAGCCGTCAAATAACAATGTGGTGTCTTTGATGGTCGTATAGTGCATGCCATTGAAATCTATTTCATAGAAATCTGCATAATTAACTCTTTCCCATGTTGGTTTCAGTGTATACGCTTCGCTATTTTTTTCAGAAACACCTGCACGAGCGGGGGCTGTTAGTTTTCCGGAGGAGGTGCGTTGTTTGTCTACCGGGGCATACTTGAATCCTTCAATCATAGCTGTTACCGGGTTTACGGTAATGTCTGTAGTGGCTATTTTTATCAGGAGCTGAGGATTTCTAGTTATCACAACTTTTTCAAACTCGCTACCTTTAGTAGCAAACTTATTGAAGTTAGGGGTAGCATCGTAGAAATACACATTTTCTTTACTTAAAAAGTCATTCATCGAATTTGCCTCAGCCAATTTGACTTTATTGCTCCCGATTTTTACAGTTACTTTTTTTGGTTTTTCTGTTACGTTTATTCTAAGCTCAGTAGCTTTTTCTTTTACAAAACCATTGAAATCACCTTGTGTAGGGTGGATGATAACTGTGACACGGTTCTTTTTGTCTACGTCCGACTCAACTAAGCTGGAAGCACCTTTACCTGATTTGTATTGTTCTGTAGTTCCATCGTCATCATATTCAGTAAATGAGCTTTTTCCTGAGGGATAGATTTCGTAGATACGAACTCCTTTATTGATCTCGGTTACATTGTTGTTCGGGTTAGTTAGCGGAATAATCGCTCCATGTTTAACAAATACCGGTAATTTCCAGATTGGCGAATCAAAACTGTTGAGGATACAATTTCCTGCATATTTTTCTCCTGAGAAATAATCAATCCAAATCCCTTCAGGCAGGTAGATTCCGTTGCGTATATCGTTGCCTTTATCATCCGATTTGGTTGCCTGATAGATTGGTGCTATTAAGAAATTAGGTCCAAATAAGAACTGATATTGCGTTGATGTTCCCTGGGTATACGTGTTCGGGTATTCCAGGAACATAGCTCTAATCATTGGTAAACCTGTCACAGCTTCTCTCGCAATACTGTAGGTATAAGGAGTAAGTTCTGATTTGAACTTTAAATAGTTGCGGTTGATTGAGGTAATTGGTTCACCTAAAGCCTGAGGATACTTTTCATTTGAGCCCCAGCCATCCATATTCAATTGCATGGGGGTAAAGGTTTTCCATTGAAAGTCTCTGGTATTGACTATTGTATTTTTACCTCCAAAAATGCCATCCACATCGGAAGTAATGTTAGGTTGTCCTGATAAGCCGGAACCTAAGTATGTAGGGATATGAAAACGGATATATTCCCAAACTCCTCCAGTCTGGTCACCAGACCAGATACCCGCATACCGTTGCGTACCAGCCCAACCATCTAATGATATGATGAAAGGCCTGCTGTTATTGCCGTATTTAGACAGAATTTGAGCCACATCAGTAACCCCGTTAAGTCCGAATGAGTATCCGGCACCTACCCATGCCACATCGGTTTTCAATACACGAACACCGGCGTCTTTCACTTCTTTTATGATATCTCGTTGTAGCAAAGCACTAACTTCGGGTTTAGGATGAAGGTCGGACTGGGTCCACAATCCAATTTCGACCCCATTTTTATGGGCATAATCTCCCAGGCTTTTTAGATTTTGAATATTTCCATCTAATGTCTCGGTTTGTCCATATCCGGCGCCATAGCCATCATTAGGAAGCAGCCATCCAAATGGCATATCGTTCTTTTTATATCGATCGATAACTGCGCGGGCTGAAAACTGATAATTGTTTTTTTCGCCGTTCAGGGATTCTTTTGTTCCGCCATTATCTTTTTGACTTTCTTTGTAGCGTTTGCCATCTTCAAACAAAATTCCTTTTTCATCTTCCTTCCAGAAATCACGGTTATAAGCATTTAAATGCCCTTGATAAAAACCAAACTTGGGTAACAGTACAGGGTTTCCTGTCAGTTGATAGAAATCATTTAATAGTGCTACAGCTCCGTCGCCTGCCATAAAAAAAACATCCAGGTAATCTGTTTCATGAGCTAATTTTACTAATCCTTTTTCTTTCGCGCCGAAATCATATTTACCTTTTTTGAAGGTATGCCATAGGATACCATAACCGTTAGAAGACCAATAGTAGGGTGTAGGGGATGCTACTCCACCGTCTGTCCAGCTATTTTGATTCTCTATAGAAATTGCTTTTCCCTTGTGGGAGAAACGGCCATTTTGCACCCCACCGCCATAGAAATATTCCTGAAGGTTTTCTTTTAGGGTTAGTGTCACTTCTTCTTTTTCAAAGCGGATTGGGGCTGCTTCCTCCAGAATGATAGCATTAGTGGTCAGATTAATAATTTTTAATAGGCTGGTATTCTTGTCTATTTGAACCTTAATCTTAGCTGTGGATATGGAAACTTGATTGTTTTCCTCGGTCAGATTTAATTTAGCAACGGTTTTTCTTGGATTTTCTACTAAAATTTTAGCTTCTGGTGTGGCTTTTGGATCTCTGATGATTCCACCAGAGTTATCCTGGAAAAGTCGGAATATCTGGTCACTGTAGAAGTCTAATGTTAACTTTTGATTGTTAGAAAGCAATACCTCAATTACAGTCGGGCTGATTTTTCTGGCACTAATGACTTTCTGATTTTGTTGTACTACCTGTTGAAAGATACTTATTTTTGGTACTGCTTCGGCTGTTAAACTGGAAATCAGTAATGGAAAAGCTAAGGCAAGCAAAGCTGTGTTTTGAGGTTTGGAACTCCAAAATATTTTCATTGATTTAGAATTGGTTCTTAAAGGTTATGAAGGTTTCTTGTGTGGTGCCAAGATATAAATTATCTGTCGGTTTTTACCTAAGGAAGGATAATTGTACACTACATGGAAAGTAATACAGCTACATAGTGAAAGATGGCTGCTACCAATACTAATGCATGCCATAGTGCATGTGAATAATATCGTTTACCAAATGTATAAACAGCTGTTCCTATTGAATACAGGCCTGCGCCGATAAAGAGCATAAGGATTACTGAATCGGGGAGCACGATAAAGAACTTATTTCCACCAATGATCATCATCCAACCCATTATCAGATAGATGATTGTGGATATGGTATTGAACTTTCCGGTGAACCATATTTTGAAAATTAAGCCCAGAAGCGTTAGTCCCCATAGTATAGTCAGGAGTGTGACGCCAAAATCATTGTTCATGTAGATCAGTAAGAAAGGAGTATAGGTTCCTGCTATCATGAAATAAATACTGATGTGATCAAAGATTTCGAACAGTCTTTTTACCGCTGGCTCGCATGTAAGGTGGTATACCATTGAACAGGTGAACAGCAGCAAGAAACAAAAGCCATATATTCCGGCACCCACAATTGCCGGAATATTGTTGTGAGCAGTAGCGATTCCTATGAGTACTGGGAGACCGCTAACACCGAATACAACCCCCACACCATGAATCAGTCCATGGATAAGCTCTTGTCTTCTGCAATATTTGGTTCCAATTTCCCCCATCAAATGAGTAACAATTAAAACCTGGAAAGGTTACTTACTTTTATAAAAATGAGTACATTTTAACGTATCTTTTCAAATCGATTAATGAGGAAGTTTATCTTTTAAAACTCCGTATAAATAGGTTCCTGCAAGTGCGCCAATTACAACAATAATCATAGGCCAGTAGCCGTAACCAATATTTACAAACATGGGTCCCGGACATGCACCTGTTAGTGCCCAGCCTAATCCAAAAATAGATCCGCCAATCAGGTACTTTGACCAGCTTTTATCTTTATCCTGAAAAGTTATAGGGTTTCCCTGGGTATCCTTTAGTTTATATCTTTTAATGAGGTAAACTGAAATTGCACCCAGTATAACTGCAGTTCCAATAATTCCATACATATGGAATGACTGAAAGCGAAACATTTCCTGAATTCGGTACCATGATATAGCTTCTGATTTGGCCATTATTATGCCAAATACTAAGCCAGTAAGTATAAATCTTAATCCTTTCATTTGTTAAAAAATTAGTGGTAATAAAAAATGAGTCATAACCAGGCCGCCTGCAAAAAAGCCAACTACCGCAATAAGAGATGGAACTTGCAAGTTTGATAAGCCACTGATGGCGTGCCCTGAGGTACATCCCCCTGCATAACGGGATCCAAAGCCAACCAATACGCCCCCCAGAAGCAGAACAAGTATTCCTTTTGGAGAACTCATGAATTCCGGACCGAATATTTGTAGCGGATTCAGTTGACCATCAAATATGATATTTATTTCTTTGAGGTCATTAATGGTAGCGACTGACAGATTTAAGGGTTGGTCGCTCTTCAATAAAGTAGCAGCGACTACACCGCCTAATATTGATCCGAAAAGAAACAAGAGATTCCATTTTTCTTTTCTCCAGTCAAAATCGAAGAATTTAACTTTTTTGCCGGCTCCGGCAATGGTACACATGGTTCTCAGGTTAGCTGAAAAACCAAATGATTTCCCGAAAAAAAGTAACAAAACCATAATAGCGGCAATGGCTATTCCTGAGGTATACCAGGCCCAGGGCTGTTTAAGTAGTTCAAGCATTATCTTTTAATTTATTGTTTTAATTATTTAAAGTTTTTCTGTTTTCATTGTACTTGGGCAAACGTACGGCGATACTTCCAATTTTCCAGATTCTTTTATGGCATTATATCCACCTTTAATATCAACGAGTTGATTGAAGCCACGAGCTCTCAGAATAGAATTGAATATCATCGAGCGGTAACCTCCTGCGCAATGCACGTAATAGGTTTTATTTTTATCTAGTTTATTCATTCCCTCATTGAGGTAATCAAGTGGGATATTTTCAGCGTCTAATAAATGCTCTGCGTAATATTCCGATTTTTTGCGCACATCGAGAATATTTATACCATTTTCGACTTCAATTTTTAAGGCAAGTTCAGCCGAAGTTATAACTTCAACTTTATCAATTTCTTTTCCATCTGACATCCAGGCTTCGATTCCACCACTCAGATAGCCAATAGCGTTATCATAACCTACTCGTGCCAATCTGGTTACAATTTCTTCTTCTCTTCCTTTCTCAGCAATTATTAAGATTTCTTGCTTTATGTCAGGGATCAGGGCGCCCACCCAGGGTGCGAAATTCCCGTCGATTCCAATATTGATCGAATTGGGAATGAAAGCCTGTCCAAAGACTTGGGCTTCTCTGGTGTCCAGTAAAATGGCATTGGTCTCATTTGCAAGGATTTCAAAAGCTTTCGGATCCAGGGCTTGTGTCCCTTTTTTGAGCACATGCTCAAAAGCATCATATCCTTCTCTGTTCATCTTAACATTTAAAGGGAAATAAGCTGGTGGTGGTGTTAATCCATTAGTTACCTCCTTAATGAATTCTGATTTGGTCATATCAGCCCTTAGCGCGTAATTTGTTTTTTTCTGATGCCCAAGGGTATCTGTAGTTTCCTTACTCATGTTTTTACCGCATGCGGATCCGGCACCATGCGCAGGATAAACGATAATATCATCATTTAAAGGCATTATTTTTTGACGAAGAGAATCAAAAAGCATGGCAGCTAACTCTTCCTGTGTCATATGAACAGCTTTCTGAGCCAGGTCGGGACGTCCCACATCGCCAATAAACAAGGTGTCGCCTGAGAATAATGCGGTCTCATTACCGTGCTTATCTATCAAAAGATATGAAGTAGATTCCATAGTATGTCCAGGTGTATGTAATACTTTGATGGTCAAATCTCCAATTTTATATGTATCTCCATCCTTTGCAATCTGAGCTTTAAATGTTGGATTTGCATCTGGACCGTAAATAATTGGCGCACCGGTTTGTTTAGCAAGATCTATATGCCCGGAAACAAAGTCTGCATGGAAATGTGTCTCAAATATATATTTAATAGTTGCATCACTTGCAGCTGCTTTTTCAATGTATGGTTTTGTTTCGCGTAGCGGATCGATAATGGCAGCCTCATTACCTGATTGGATATAATAAGCACCCTGTGCCAAACATCCGGTATAAATCTGTTCAATGATCATGTTATTCTTTTTCTATGTTTATTTGCAAATTTCTTTAGTGTTTTAGGGCTAAACGGTGACTAAAATCACCGAGTTGCGTTATATTATGACTTCCTTTAAAATAATGAAGATTCCCATGAGCAGAATGAACCAACCAAAGCCCTTTTTTAATTGGTTTCCCCGGATCTTTTTGCTGATAATGGTACCTAGAAACAAGCCTGTAATTGCAACTGAAGTAATTCCCATAAGGAATTTCCAGTTTACAGCAAAGTGCCCCAGATCACCTGCAAATCCAATCATGGAATTCAGTGCAATGATAAGCAGGGATGTCCCTATTGCTTTTTTCATGGGAATCTTTACCAGGAAAACTAGTGCAGGGATCAAAAGAAAACCTCCTCCAGCTCCAAGAAGTCCAGTCACCAATCCAATTCCTACTCCATAACCAAAGAGGTTAAAGAACCTGAGGCAATCTTTACATTCCTTTTCAGCATCCTGACTTCCTTGATCTTTGATCATGCTTGTTGCCGCAAGTAACATCAAAGCTCCGAAAAGCACCATGGTTACCAGTGCACTGGTAATAGTAAAACCATTAATGGTTAATACATGGGTTGGTACTGAAGGAAGTATAAATTTCCGTGTGATAAAAACGGTGATAATTGATGCTGAACCGAAAAAAAACGCGGCTTTCAAATGTACCTGTTCTTTTCTGTAATTATTTATTGCCCCCACAAGACTGGTTGTGCCGACTACAAAGAGGGAGTATGAGGTGGCCAGTAATGGGTTGATGCCAAAAAGATAAACCAATACAGGCATGGTAAGAATAGAGCCACCTCCACCAATGAGACCCAGAGAAATCCCGATAAATGCTGTTGCCAAGTAAGCTATAAGTTCCATTTCTAATGATTTTGTACAAAGATGAAACTTGGATTAGCGATTTACTGTGACTTCAATCACACAAGGAATTTTATTTAAGGTATTCGATATAATTTCTGTGAAGGATTACTTCACCACGCTGCTCCATTTTTTTTAATAACCTGGAAATTACTTCTCGGGAAGAATTCAAATCATTTGCAATTTCTCCATGGGTAATGGTTAGAGATCTGCTTTTTAGGTCCCGGTGCTGTTTTTTAAGGTAAAATTCAAGACGTTCATCCATACTTTTAAAGGCGATGTTATCCACAACAGTCAATAATTCTTCAAATCTGCTGCGGTAAGTTTCCAATACAAAGTAATACCAGGTTTTGTATTCTTTCATAAGGGTATCCATCAGAGAGATGGGAATCATCAAGCCTTTAGTGGGTTCAACAGCTTTGGCCATAACCTGACTGGTTTCTTGTTTTGTGGCACAGATCATTGACAGTGCACAAGCATTTCCAGGATGCAGGTAATACATGAAAAACTCATTTCCTTCATCTCCTTCACGGTATAATTTCACCAGACCTTCCGCAATAAGAATAGTGGAGCGCATATTTTGGCCGGTTTGCATAAGCATTTCTCCTGCTTCAAAAGATTTCAATACCCCATTCTCAATCAGGATCTGTTTCAGAGCAGGCTCAAACTGAGGGAAAAGGACTTGGATGTATTCAGATATATTGACCTCGTTTTTCATATGCTTAGTGACTTACAGCTTTTGAGAATACATTGATAACTACAACGCCGCACACAATAAGAGCGATGCCTATGATAGCGGGAAAATCTAGCTTTTGCTTAAATAGGAAAAGTCCGACAAAAGAAATCATAACAATACCAATTCCCGACCATATGGCATAAGCAATTCCAAGGTTGAGTTTGTTCAGACTGAGGCTTAAAAAATAAAAGGCCGCTGCGTATCCGCAAACGGTTAAAATAGATGGCCAGAGTTTGCTGAACTGGTCGGATGCTTTCAATGCAGAAGTTGCAATGATCTCAAAAACAATAGCTATCAGCAAGAATATATAGGTTTTTAGCATTTCTTGAATTTTAACAAAGGTAAGAAAATGGTCTGAACAGGTTAGTTTTTAGATAAAGGAACCTCAATGCATAAGCCTTTTAACTTTTGAAATAAATGATTTGGATCAAATGGTTTTGAAAGGTAATCATTCATTCCTGACTGTTTTACTTTTTCAACTACGCTATCATTAACACTTGCGGTCATGGCAATAATAGGTACGGTTGCTTTTACCGGAGGCAGCATTTTACGTATCATTATGGTCGCTTCATACCCATCCATTTCAGGCATATAAATATCCATCAATACAATATCAAAATCTTCCTCTTCCAGTTTCTGCAAGGCAATCAATCCATTCTCCGCAATTATGGGCTCAATATTCCACTGTTGAAGTGTCTTTTTTATGACTAAAATATTAACGGGGTTGTCTTCAGCAACAAGAACTCTAAGGTGGGCCAGTTCCTGTTTAATATTTATTGATTTATGCGAAGTTGCAGTGTCTGCTTTCTGATAGTGGAAAGCAATATCGAAACAGAATTTTGTACCTACGTTTGGCGTGCTGGTTAATTTCAATTGACTATTATACATTGCTAAAACCTTTTTAACAATTGGGAGCCCGAGTCCGGTACCGCCATAGTTTCTGTTGGTGCTCGTTGAAGCCTGAATAAATGGTTCGAAGATATCTTTCTGTCTGTTTTGTTCAATGCCAATACCAGTGTCCTCTATGGTAAAGCGAATAGTTATCTGGTTTTCGGTTAATTTTATGGTTTGGGTATGAAGGCTTACGGATCCATTTTCAGTGAATTTTATAGCATTGTTTAATAAGTTGAGTAATACCTGGGTTAAGCGGGTAGGGTCGCCGGTAACTAATTTATGCTCAATGTCATCAGCAATGGAGAGCTTTAAATCCAACATCTTTTCCTTTGCCTTTAATTTAAGACTGGAGTAATTGTTGTTTATAAGCACAGTGAGGTCAAATGGAATGTTTTCCAGTTCGACTTTATCGGAATCGAATTTATTGAAGTCGAGGATATCATTAACTAGCGATAGCAGGTTTTCAGCAGAAAACTTTAAAACAGCAAGGTTTTCTTCCTGATCCTCACGTGGATTGTGGTGTAATAATGCGTTTGATATACCAATCACACCATTAAGCGGTGTACGTAATTCGTGTGACATGGTAGATAAAAAGTCCATTCGGGCATTGGACACTTTTTTTAGATTCGATAATGTGGTATTAAGTTTTTCATTGAGCTCATTGAGCTCGTTTTTTGTATGAGTTAGATTAATAAAATTTCGGGTGAAAACTTTAAAGAAATAGTAGTGCATGTATATGATACATACGAAGTTGTAAGCAGTAACAAAAAGGTAGATTACCTGGCTAACTTCATAGGGTCCATCTCCCAAATAAAAATAATTCGTTCGATTAAGTGCGGTAAAAGCCAAAACAGGAATCACGTTGATGGCTGAATAAAACCAGCCCCACTTTAAACCATGCATATAAAAGCTCAATGCGCTGGCGAACCAGATGAATTGTAAGGTCTCTACATTAATATCCCGTACATATATGGATATATTGGTCCAAACGGCCAATGTGAGGCTGACGAGTACGATATGTGAAGCTAATTTCCAGGACTGGAAATAATAGATAATAAATAGTAGCAGCAGGCAGGTCGCAAAAACGATACTTACCCTGGTTAGATGCAGGGTTTCTCCACCGAAGTAGTAGGTTACGATTAGCAGAGCGGTATAGGGAAGATAGATCGTTATGATGTATAAGAGCATTTTAACCCGGGCCCGGTTTATGGGGTCGGGTTCGGTCTTCGCCAACTTGGCAATGAAATTTTCAATAGGTTGGGAGAGGTTGATCATAGTATATAGGTTACTCAAATTTAAAATAATTAGAGTAGCTTTTATAGTTTAAATCTTTTACTTGATCTGAAGTGGTAGAAAAGGACTAAAAACTTTCCTAATTTTGGCCCCAGGAAGATATTATCATTATGCTTGGATTAAAATTATTGACAGACCCGCGTTGGGCAGACATTGCTGAATCAAATTTAGAGGAGATTTTAACGGATCATGCCTGGTGCGAGCAGAAAGCAGCAACCAATGCGATTACCCTGATTGCCAATAATTCAGAACATATGGACCTGGTGGAAGAATTAACAGCCATCGCTATTGAAGAAATGCAACATTTTCAAATGGTGGTGGACATCATTAAACAACGTGGTTATACCCTCGGACGTGAACGCAAAGATGATTATGTTGGGCGTTTGGTTAAGTTTAGCAAGAGAGATGGGAGCAGAAATGCAGCTTTTATAGACCGTCTTTTATTCGCTGCAATGATTGAGGCGAGAAGCTGTGAGCGTTTCCGCGTGTTGTCGCAAAACATTAAAGATAAGGAGCTGGCAAGATTCTATCATGATTTGATGGTATCGGAAGCGGGTCATTACACTACCTTTTTAAACTTTGCACGCAAATACACGATTGATATCGATGTAGATAAAAGGTGGAAGGAATGGCTTGAATTTGAAGGCGAACTTATCCAAAGCTTTGGAAATAAGGAAGCTATTCATGGTTAGGTTTTCTCAAAAGTAAATATCTTAATGTATCCGGCGGCGTAATTACATACCCAGGCTTCCAGATTTTTTTCATTCTCATGAATAGCTATTCCAACGGGCTTGCCAGCGCAGTTGAGGGAATAGAGTTTCTGGAAACTCCGGTTGTTAATTTTAAAAATATCAACCTTATTTCCGGCATAACATGCGATGAAAAGAAACTTTTGATTCCCGGATAGCGCAATTGTTCTGGGTTGAGCGTGGGTTTGTGCCTTAAACAATATCTTATCAGTTTTGGTCTCTATACAGGCTACCTCTGAAACCTCATTAAAGGAAACAAACAAATGCCCTAAGGTATCCATCGTTAAGTGTCGCGGATTTTGGGGCACTGTAATGTTGTTTTCAACCTTCCAGGTTTTATTATTGATCCTGATGATTGTATTTCCACCCATTATTCCGACATAGGTATTGTTGTTTTTATCGTCCACTGCAATTCCCCGCGGTGTGGCAGAGGTGGGGATTGTTGCTATTTTTGTTCCGTATGGGGGAACCGAATCATTGATCATTAAAATGCTGATTGTTTTTGAACTCCAGTTACTAACAAGCAAATACTTATCGTTTGCCGTTTTTGCAATTACCTTGGGGATCTTTCCGGTTTGAATAACAGGAAATTGGACTGTAGTTTTTATACCGCTCTCCAGATCGTTAATATAGGTTATTTTGTTTAATCTTGATTTTACTGTAGATCTTTTCAAAATACTTGAATCGAGTATAATAGGAGTGATTCCCCCGGCGTTATGCAGGGATACCCATAAAATTTTACCGGCGTGGGTAAAGCAGGCTTCTACAGGTTTTTCTTCAAATGAAGGTATAATGCGGTTAGATTTGTAATCCAGCCCTGGTGATTTTGTTGGTTTAAAGCTAATCCTTCGTAGGAGTTTTTTAGTGGTTTGGCTAAATTCATCTATATGCATTCCCTCGAGGTTAAGGGCATACAATTTAGTGCCGTCTGAATTGAAGAAAATGGATTTTATTCCTACAACGCTACGAAGAGCTTGAGTGTGCACCAGTTGCAATCCTGAATACTGGTTTGATTTTCCAATAACAGCCATGTTATCCACTATGCCGGTCAGACTGATCCAGATCATACATAGGATACCAGTTAGTTTTTTTTGATTTTTCAAAATGACCCAGCCTGGGATATACAGGTGCTGAAGATAACAGCTTGGATGCTAGTTGGTTTTCCTTTTTTTTGCAGAATGACCTAAGTCATCGAAATTACTAATTGTAGTCATTTTAAAAGAAATATATAGCGGGTAAATTTGACTTGTTAACCGCTAAAATTTTGAAATATGAGAAGCGATTTGGAAATTCAAAAGGATGTAATGGATGAATTGGGCTGGGAGCCTTCATTAACTCCTTCAGAAATTGGTGTTGCGGTAAAGGGAGGGGTGGTAACGCTGTCGGGGCAGGTAGATTCTTATTTTAAGAAAACGATAGCCGAGAAAGCAGCGAAAAGGGTAAAAGGCGTTAAAGCTATTGCTGAAGAAATCCAGATTGGAGCTTCTCCTTCATATCATAGGTCTGATACGGATATTGCTACTGCTGTACTAAATGCACTAAAATGGCATACAGCTGTTGAGGAAGAAAGAATAAAGGTAAGGGTTGAAGAAGGAATTGTTCGACTGGAAGGGGAAGTAGAATGGGAGTATCAACGTAAAAATGCAAAAGCAGCAATTGAAAATCTAAATGGAGTAATAGCTGTAATTAATTTAATAGCTGTAAAACCAAAATTGGTTACCACTAATATTAAAACTTCTGAAATTAAACAAAAAATAATCGCTGCCTTTCAGCGGAATGCTATGCTTGATGCAAAAAGAATATTGGTTAAAGTAGAGGAGAATAAAGTAACGTTGACTGGTACAGTGAGGTCTCTTGCTGAGAAGGATGATGCTGAAAATGCAGCATGGGCTGCCCCTGGTGTATTAGATGTTGACAGTAAACTACAGGTAGAGAATCCTGAATTTATTTTCTACGAGTGATGTCTGTTTGCTATGGGTAAAACTTATTTTTAAGTAAAAAAAAATGAAAGACTATTTGAATAAACAGTTTCTCTCAGGTGATCTTAACAAGGAGGAAAGCTATGTTTTAAAAGACAGGAAAAGTCTTGATCCGCTAATTGAAAGAATTGGAGATACGCATTGTGTACTTCTCGGTGAAGCGTCCCATGGTACCCATGAATATTATACCTGGAGATCGGCCATCTCCAAAAGGCTGATTGAAGAGAAAGGTTTTGATTTCATAGCAGTTGAAGGAGATTGGCCGGATTGCTACCGATTAAACAGATATATTAAAGGCTACGATTTTAAGGATAAAAAGCCCGAGGAGGTACTGAAGAATTTTAGAAGGTGGCCAACCTGGATGTGGGCAAACTGGGAAATTGCAGCATTAACTACCTGGCTGAAAGATTATAATTCCGGTTTGCTTAGAGATAGGAGAATAGGTTTCTATGGATTAGACGTTTATAGTTTCTGGGAATCTATGGATGCCATTGATAACTATTTAAAGGGGACTGCACACAGTGCTGCTTCAATAGTAAAAAATGCGGTTAAATGTTTTGAGCCTTATGGCAGGGATGAGTACAAGTATGCCAAAGCCTATCATGGTCTGGAAGGCGCTTGTCGCAAAGAACTCGTTAACTTGCTTGTCGAAATTCGTAAAAATGCAGTTCATTATGATCATGATCCCGAAGCAGGGTTGAATGCTGAACAAAATGCGCACGTATTAGTGAATGCAGAAGAGTATTATCGGCACATGACCGGGACGCATGATTATACCTGGAACCTCAGAGACACGCATATGATGGAAACGCTACATAGGTTGTTTAAGTTTTATGGGCCAGAGGCAAAAGGAATTGTTTGGGAGCATAATACTCATATTGGAGATGCAAGATACACTGATATGCATGCCAGAGGATTGATTAATATTGGCCAGCTAATTAGGGAAGAAATGGGAGCCGATAATGTGGTACTAGTCGGATTTGGTTCTTATCAGGGTAACGTTATGGCTGGGGAGGAATGGAGTGCACCGATGCAGGTTATGGACGTACCTCCTGCTAAAAAGGGCAGTGTGGAAGAAATATTGCATACGGAGTCTGCAGAGAACAAATTAATGATTTTTGACAAAACTAAAAAACAACGGTTTGATGTAATCTTGCCGCATAGGGCTATCGGCGTAGTTTATCATTCGAAACATGAAAATTATGGCAATTATGTGTCCTCTGTTTTAAGTTCAAGATATGATGCATTTATTTATATAGACGAAACTACAGCACTTCATCCTTTACATTTTAAACCTGATGGTCACCAGGTTCCTGAGAGTTATCCCTTCGCTTTTTAGGTTCCTATTCTCTCCGGTTCAACAATACATATAATGGTTCCCACTCAGGGATGTTTTGTGCCACGATTTTTAAAATGGCGATTATCGGAACAAACAATATCATGCCCGATATACCCCAGATCATTCCTCCTACAATAACAGCAACTAATGTAGCCCATGTGCTCAGTTCCAATTGTTTGCCAACGACTTTTGGGAAAATAACATTAGCTTCCAGATATTGAACAAAAGAGAAGACCACAATTACCCCTAAAGGATACCATATGCTGTCTTTAGTTACGAATGCAACACAAATGGGCAATAATGAGCTTAAAAAGATCCCTATATAGGGAATAATGGTCATAATGGCCGTGAGCATTCCAAAAAGTATGGCATGCTTTATCCCCAATATTCCAAGACCTATACTATTTAAAATTCCAACAATGATATATACGAAGATCATCCCCTTAATAAAGTTGGCATAGGTGAAAATGACCTCTTGAAGTACTGATCTGAGTTTTTCCTCATTTTCGGAGCCCAATGCGAGGATAAAAACCTTAACGAATACTGATCGGTGATAAAGAAATAAAACGGTATATACCGGTACCAGGAAAAGCATAAATAAGGTATTTGCAGTCGCAGAAAAAATACTGTTAACAATGTCGGTTATTCTAGTGCCACTGTTTGATAGCAGCGAATGGAGCCATTCATCCTGCATTTTAGTGGCTAAGTTCCAGTTTTGTTGTAACCAT
The DNA here is from genome assembly GCF_900176505.1 of Pedobacter nyackensis. Taxonomy (GTDB): domain Bacteria; phylum Bacteroidota; class Bacteroidia; order Sphingobacteriales; family Sphingobacteriaceae; genus Pedobacter; species Pedobacter nyackensis. The sequence continues at coordinate 66,087 of NZ_FWYB01000009.1, forward strand.
TCCTGCATTTCTGTCAGCGCTATTTTAAGCTTTTTGCTGATTTCAGGAATTTCCTCTCTAAATAGTTGTATTTGCCAGCCTAATATGTAAATAAGTGCAAAAAAAAGGATCATGACAACACCCAGACAAGCAGTTATCGCCAGGTATTTCGGGATGCGATTCATTTCCATCCATCGGCAAAATGGATACAAGACAAAAGCAATCAATAAACCAAATAGCATGGGGATAAACAACAAAGCGCCAAAATACAATAGGAGCGCACTTATAGATATGAGCAGTAACCACTTTAATAACGAATTCGTAGTTAATTCAGACATGAGCTCATTTTTTAAAGCTGCACAGGTATTGGTAGCTTAAGTTAAAATTAGGTATTCGGCTTAATTTTAGAAATGATCTTCGTCACTGGAATAGTTGATCTTTTGACGGTTTGTGCGAAAAGTAAATTAATCTTATCTTGTCGTCAATGTCGAAGGCCTATATTTCATTGTCCCAAGGCAATAAACCACAAATGATATTCTAAAACTAATTATTCTTATGCGTAAAAGATTTCTTGTGTTTGGTTTGAGCTGTTTGTTAATGACGAGTTCTGCTGAATTTGTATTGGCCTCATCTGCCAATCAATTTGTTAATACCCAGGTTACCGTGGCTCCTAAGGATTTGATTGGCCGCTGGGACATTACCGTTGATGAAAATGGTAAATCTGCGCCATCATGGTTGGAAGTAAAACTTTCGGGTACCCGCACTTTAGTAGGTTATTTTGTTGCTGCTTCGGGGAGTGCACGTCCGGTATCAGAAGTAAAGTTTGATAATGGTAAGTTTAGGTTTGAAATCCCACCACAATGGGAGGGAGGAAACCAGAATTTTGTTATTGAAGGAGAACTGGTAGGTTCCGGGATCCAGGGAACAATGGTAACGAGTGAAGGTAAAAAGTACAACTGGAAAGGTGTAAAAGCACCTTATTTGAAAAGAACTGCTGCACCAGTATGGGGAAAAGCAATCAACTTGTTTAATGGAAAAGATTTGACAGGCTGGAAAGCGATGGGTGAAAACCAATGGGTTGTGAAAAATGGTGTTTTAACCAGTCCTAAAGCAGGTTCTAATTTAATAACCGATCAGAAATTCAATGATTTTAAATTGCATGTTGAATTTAAATACCAGAAAGGTGGAAACAGTGGGGTATATTTAAGAGGTCGTTACGAAACACAAATAGAAGATAGTAATAAAGATGCGCACCCCAATAATGTGTTGTTTGGTGGAGTGTATGGCTTTTTAACAGCTAGTGAAATGGCAACATTAGGACCTGATCAGTGGCAAACCTTTGATATTACTTTGGTTGGTCGTATGGTAACTGTGGTAGCTAATGGTAAAACAATAATCAGTAACCAGGAGATACCAGGAATTACTGGTGGAGCATTAGATAGCAACGAAGGTGAACCCGGACCAATTTACCTTCAGGGAGATCATCAACCGATCGAGTTCAGGAAAATAATTATTACTCCTGCGAAGTAAAAAAAGCATTTTTTTTGTATAAAGCCTCCAAAGTAAAATTTGGAGGCTTTTTCTTTTTCCACAAACATTTGGCACATAAAAGGGTTTTATAGAAACAAGAGTCGCATTATGTGGACGCAGCATCTAAATAACCTCTTATGAATAAGTCCGTCTGTATTCTGTCTGTCCACCAGTCGCCTGCGCAGTTGATAAATTATAAGAGCAAAGATTCTCTTAATGGAAAACCTAGAATAAGCTCTTTTCTGATTGGTCGTTTAAAACTCAATGGTATTTACGACATCAGTGGAATTCTCCACGACAAAGCCAACTTCGTTTTGCCAGTACCACTCAAAAGACTGCTGATCTTCAGCAATATTTTTTACGTTATTAAAAGATTTTAAATCATCACCATTCAAATATCTAAAACGAATTATACTATGGCAACATTTCGAATTGAACACGATTTTTTAGGGGAGAAAGAAATTAGTAACGATTGTTATTATGGGGTGCAGACCATGCGTGCGAAAGAGAATTTCGATATTACCGGTATTCCCATTGGCAGTGAACCTCATTTTATAAAAGCTTTTGGCCATGTTAAGAAGGCTGCTGCATTGGCAAACAGAGATTTGGGGATATTGGATGCTAAAAAGGCTGAAGCCATTGCTTATGCTTGTGATAGGCTGATTGCCGGTGAATTTGCAGATCAGTTTATCAGTGATTTGATACAAGGCGGTGCGGGTACTTCAACCAATATGAATGCCAATGAGGTAATTGCTAATCTGGGCCTGGAATACATGGGTTACAAAAAGGGAGAATATATCCATTTACATCCAAATAATGATGTCAACCTTTCCCAAAGTACAAATGATGCCTATCCGACAGCATTCAGACTTGCTACCTATATGAAAATAGAAACCTTTGCAAAGGCCCTGGAGCAGCTGCAAAAAGCATTTTATGACAAAGGGGTAGAATTTTCGAATGTTTTAAAAATGGGTAGAACCCAGCTCCAGGATGCAGTGCCGATGACATTGGGGCAGGAGTTTAACGCTTTTGCAACTACTTTAGGAGAGGATATCATGCGTATCAGGGAAGCTGAATTACTCATCACAGAAGTGAATATGGGAGCAACAGCCATAGGTACTGGAGTAAATGCTCCGGAGGGTTATGCTGCATTGTGCGTAAAATACCTTGCTGAGATTAGTAATGTTCCCGTGATACTTGCTGCCGACCTGATTGAAGCTACTTACGATACGGGTGCTTTTGTACAATTGAGCGGAACACTAAAGCGAAGCGCTATAAAATTAAGTAAGATTTGTAATGATTTGAGATTATTGAGCAGTGGGCCTCGTTGTGGCTTGAACGAAATTAATCTTCCCGCAATGCAACCGGGTTCGTCTATTATGCCGGGAAAAGTAAATCCGGTTATGCCTGAACTGATGAACCAGACTTGCTTTTATGTGATCGGAGCAGACCTTACCGTAACTATGGCCGCTGAAGCAGGACAGTTGCAACTTAATGTAATGGAGCCTGTAATTGGTATGGCATTGTTTACTTCATTACAATATTTAACAAAAGCCTGCCATGCATTGAGGGAAAAATGTATTGTAGGTATTACTGCTAATGTGGAACACAGTAAAAACCTGGTGATGCAAAGTATAGGGATTGTAACCCAGTTGAATCCAATCTTAGGTTATGAGGAATGTTCTTCAATTGCTAAGGAAGCGCTTAAAACAGGGAAATCGATTTATGAGATCGTTGTAAAAGAAAAACAACTGATTACTCAGGCCAAATGGGACGAGATTTATTCTATCGAAAACCTGATCCATCCCAGATTTATTGCCCATTAATTTTGTATTAAATCGTAAGCTATAACTATTAAACATCTCTATTATGAAAAAATTAAAATTATTAGCCATTCTGCTGGTCTGTGGAATGGCATGGTCTTGTAGCCCGATTACCCGAGTTACCGGATCTTGGGTTGATTCTGCAGTTCGTGGTAAATCGTTGACTGGGCAAACCATTTTTATTGCCTCGCTAACCAAAAATATGAAGGTCAGGACGGAACTGGAAAAGGGATTTTCTGATTTGGCAGGTCAGAGAAATATTAAGACGGTAAAGGGTACAGATTATTTCAACCCAGAGTTTTATAAGAAATTGCCTACAGAGAGTCAATTGTCGGCCCAAATTAAAAATTCAGGTGCAAACTATGTGCTAACGATATCTCTCATCAATAAAAATAGCGATACCAGGTATGTTCCCGGTACCAACAGTTATGCTCCATATCCTCATTACAGATGGTATGGGGGATTCTATAGCTATTACAATTATTGGTATCCAATGTTTTATGAGCCAGGGTATTATGTAACTGATAAAACTTATTTTATGGAAACGAATTTGTATGATTTACAAGGTAATAAGCTGATTTGGTCGGCGCAGTCTGAAACTGTTAATCCAGGTTCGATAGATAACTTCGTGAGAACCTATCCGAAAGTATTGGTTGATCAATTGATTAAGGATGGGTTATTCCCCGCACAGTAAATTTACTGATATTATTAGCTAACACAATTCATATAAACTGAAAAAGCCGGACATTGTCCGGCTTTTCTATGCTATTCCAGTTTGGATATAGATTAATACAATTGTTCAGAAATCTGACGTTTTTTACCATCAATGGTTAATGTCAAATCAACGATACCTTTTGCAAGGTTGTGTTTTGAACCTTCTTTAACATTAATTACCGGAGCTTTAGCACCTTCATAAGGATAAAGAACTGTAGTAAAACTTACCGTATTGTCGGTGTTCTTTGCTTTTTCAAATACAAAAGCAGGACGCGCAACTTCTTTCCTGTAGGAGTAAGATACTTTACCTTCTTCTTCAGTTAGTGTAGCACCTTTACCTAAGGTTTGAATCAATAGGTTATTACCATCTTTGTATTGCGTTTGTACACTGTTCTGGTTTTTGTTAAACGCGGCGTTGCTTTTTTCAGCTAATTGGAAGTGAATACCAACATTGCCTTTTGCAGCACCTACAGCCTCATCAATGATTACAAAGTATTTTTTATCAATGAACAATACGCTGCGGCGATGGTTGAGGTCTTTGTAACTTGGGTTGCTGTAAACCAACAGATCAACAGCAGGACTAGCTTTCCAGGTCATCAATTTGGCATTGTTAATGTCCATATTGTTATTGTCAAGCGTTAAAGTCTTGTGTACTTTAGTCTGACGGTAAGCCTCTCTCAGTTTCTGAATTTCTTCACTTCCGCTGTATACATAAGCGCCGGCATCAGGCATAAAGTTGCGGCCATTTACCCATAAGTCGAATGTACCATTGTCGGGCTGACTGTGGAAGAATGCCGGTGGACTAGCTTTTAGTACCATTACAGTCGCATTTTCTTTCCAGCCATTTCTAAAGGTGTAAAAACCACCCGTTTTTAACGCACTTGATAAATAAGCCGGCGCGGTACCTTGCTTTCCTTCAGTAGCGAAATATTTAATTACCTGGTTTGTAGGATAAACTTCCTGCCATTCTTTATACTGCTTTACCATTTCATCCTTTTTAGCCAGTTTGGCATCACCAAACATAGGATAAGCGTAATCAGGGAAAGAAAAATCAGCCAGCGCAATAATCATCTCTTCAATAGTTTTCTTATAGCTTTCAGGGAACTCATTAGACATTCCTGTCAACTGAGTCATACGCAGGGCCTTTAAGAAAATGTTGATTGTAGCTACATGATAGTTTGGCGAAAGCTCAAAATGTACACCATCAGGATAAATTTGTTTCTTGATCTCTGAATTTAAGATATCAATACCACTTTTTCTCCAGGTCCCAGCGGCTTTCAACTCAGGGAAGAAACAACCTGCATAAATGATTCTTTGTGCTTCAAACAACAGGTGATTTCCTTTGTCAGAATAGTTATTAAGGATATGATCAGCTTGTTGATTATAAATATTCAAGAATTCAAGCAGGAAATCAGGCGTAAAGTTAGGAGAGTTAACAAACATATTGAACATTCCTGTTTGGTCCTGGATGCGGGTAGCCACCTCTAAAGGGCGCCACGCAAACCTGTCATTATCCTTAGATAATCCTTTTGGATTCTTTTTTACCCAGTCGCGGAACTGAAAGATCCATTCTTTAGCATATTTCTCATCACCCGAAGCCCAGTAGGCCAGTCCCATTGGCTGCCACCAATAAGTACGGTGTAACTGCCAGCGGATCTCGTTATCTTTAATTGGCCAGTGTTGCCAGTTGATGTCTTTACCATAATCAATAAATCCATAGCCCGGGTGTACATAAAACTGATGCAGCATACCCTTATCAGCTTTTTCCTGTACACCCTCCGCAAGTTTTTTACCTGCAAACTTCGCTTGGTCTTCCTTGTTATAGTCAGGATGCTTGATGTTATCTCGTTTTCTGTAGTACTTTAATAAAGCTTTAGCTGCATTTTCATAATCATTTGCAGCTATAAGCTTATTTACTTCTTCCAGGCCGGGATAATTCAGATTCAGGTTACTGAAGCTGTCTTTTGATACCCGATTGCTCTGCTGCTGCGCAAACAACAGGGTAGGGGCAAGAGTAAGCAAAAGGATGATCTTTTTTAGGTTCATCATTATTTGGTTCTAAATTAAGACTGGGCGATTGTTTTTAAGTCAATTTTTTTAATCTCAGCATATCTTTTCAATGCTTCCAGATAGTAATAATCTGCATAGTTCAAAGGTGTATCGATCTCTGAATTGTAAAGGAACGCACCTACACTATGTTTAAGGATAAAAAATTGATTCTCTCCAGGTTTTGCTAAATACTCGTCTGATGACAAGGTTTTCAATATATCTTCAGCAAATTTAAAGTATTTATCACCGTCTTTTACCTGTGTACTTAAATCTAACAGCGCAGAAGCGATTACAGCAGCAGCAGAAGCATCTCTTGGCGAACGGTCTGAGTTATGTACATCAAAATCCCAAAGTGGAATTTTATCCTTAGGCATTTTCGGGTGATTCATGATAAACGAAGCGATATGTTCAGCCTGTTGAATGAATTTTTTGTCTTTGGTATCTTTAAAACTCATGGTGTAGCCATATACTGCCCATGCTTGTCCTCTGGCCCATGCCGAATTGTGTGTCAGACCCTGGTGGGTTTCTCTTTGTAATACTTTTCCGGATAAAGTATCGTAACTGATTACATGGTATGAGCTGTAATCTTTTCTGAAATGGTTCTTCATTGTAGTTACGGCATGCGTTTTAGCTGCAGCAAACCATTCCGGTTTATTGAATTCATTTCCTGCCCAGTATAAATACTCCAGATTCATCAGGTTATCAATAATTACCGGGAATTGCCAGTGACCGAAATCCCAAGAACGGATAGCACCTACTTTTTTGTTGAAACGTGCATATAAATTTGCTGCACCATTCTCAAGAGGTTTGCGGTAAATTTTATCACCGGTTAATCTGTAGCCATTACCATATGAGCAATACAACATAAAGCCTAAGTCGTGTGTATCTTTTATATATTGTAGTGAGTCTAACCCAAGTGTAAACCTTTTGGCTTCTGCGGCTAAATTTTTATCACCCGATAATTCGTATCCGTACCATAAAGTACCTGGAAAAAATCCGGTTGTCCAATCGCGTACAGGAGCAAGTCTTACTGTTCCATCAGGGTTGATCGATCTTGGATTCATTCCCGGTGTAAAAGTTTGCGCTGCTTTGGTTAACTGGTATACCGCAGTTTTTGTTGACTTCTTTAACCAATCATCTCCGTTGTCCTTCGTGACTGCCATACTATTTGTTGAACCTATCAAAGCGATAGTGGCAACAAATGAACCTAGTAGTGTTTTCATAATTATGCTTTTGTTTTTTAATGCAGTTTGAGCTGTTAATTTTAGATATTAATGATTTTATGAAGGTAGGTACGATAAAAAACAGAAGATTTCGATATCGGATATATTCATTTAGGAATTGGTGAATCTTTAAATTTTTTTAAGGATTTTTTGGATTTGACTTGACCTATTTGCTCGTAAAATGAGTTTAACGATGCGCTTTCGCAAAATAATCAGTGGATTCATCAAAAGTGATACGATTTTAAACAATACCTAAATCGGTTCTTGGGGGACTGCTATATATTCGTTTTTCCCTGCGGGGGAGCGCAATTAAAAACCTAACCTTACATAAAAACCTGAATATTAAAAATGGGTAATTTGAAACTTATTTTGTCTTGTTTTGTGGCCGGCATGGCCCTTAGTTCATGTCAGCAACCAAATACAGGGTCAAGTACTAAAAGGCCTAACATTGTGTTCATCATGACGGATGATCATACCATTCAGGCTATGAGTGCTTATGGCAGTAAACTTATTAAAACGCCCAATCTGGACAAAATTGCCAGCGAGGGCATTTTGTTTAATAACTGTTTTGTCACCAATGCTGTATGCGGCCCATCAAGGGCCACTATCCTGACCGGTAAGTACAGCCATATCAATGGGCTTACTGATAACGCCAAAGTGTTTGATAGCACTCAGGTGATCTATCCGCAACTGCTCAAGAAAGCCGGTTACCAAACTGCAATGATCGGTAAATGGCATTTGGGTTCAACGCCTATGGGCTTCGATTATTACAGCATTTTGCCTAACCAAGGGCAGTATTATCAGCCTGAGTTTTTCGAGAATGGTCATACTGTTAAGGAACAAGGCTATGTTACCGATGTGATTACGGATAAGGCTATTGGTTTCCTTGAGAAAAGAGACCACGACAAGCCTTTTATGATGATTTATCAGCATAAAGCACCGCACCGCAACTGGTTGGCTGCACCAAGACACCTGGGAATGTTTGATGATACTGTTTTTCCTGAACCGGATAATCTATTGGATGATTTTAAAAACAGGGGTAGAGCTGCTAAAGAGCAATTGATGAACATCTCTACTGACATGTGGAGTGCCTGGGATCTTAAAATGATGTCCACAGCACAGCTCGACTCTATGGCTAAATTGCCTAAAGAGAAGAAATTTAAAGATGCCAAGGGTGATGATTATCAGCAAGCCAATGATCCATCATTGGATAAAGCCCGTTTTTTTGAAGTATACAACAGAATGACTGTTGAAGAGAAAGCAAAGTGGAGAAAGGTATACGACAAACGTGTAGCTGAATTTAAAAAGCTAAACCCTAAAGGTGCGGATCTGGTACGTTGGAAATATCAGCAATACATGCGCGATTATCTTGCTTGTGTGGTTTCTGTTGATGAAAACGTAGGCAGGTTAATGGATTACCTGAAAAAAATTGGGGAGTTAGATAATACCATTATTGTATATACTTCGGATCAAGGTTTTTATCTGGGAGAACATGGGTATTTCGATAAGCGTTTTATGTACGATGTATCTTTCAGAACACCTTTATTGGTTAGATATCCTGCCGCTATTAAAGCCGGTTCGGTAAGTAATGCTTTTGCCATGAACCTTGATTTTGCACCAACATTACTGGATTATGCTGGAGTTAAAATACCTGATGATATGCAAGGTGTTTCTCTGCGCCCGGTATTGGATAATGCAGGTAAAGCGCCTGAAAACTGGCGTAAAGCAGTGTATTATCACTACTATGAATACCCAAGCTGGCATATGGTAAAAAGACATTATGGTATCAGAACAGAGCGTTATAAGTTGATCCACTTTTACAATGATGTAGATGAATGGGAGCTCTATGACCTGCATAAAGATCCAAAGGAAATGAACAATCTATATGGCAATAAAGCTTATCAGCCTGTAGTTCGGGAACTAAAAGAACAACTTAAAAAACTCCAGGAGCAATACAAAGACACTAATCCAACAGAAGCGGTAACTAAATAAATGACGAATATGAAGTTTAACAATTTTAAATACATTCCTGCAGCACTAATGATGGTGCTTACCTGGGCTTCCTGCTCCCCTGAAAAGAAACAAGAGCGTCCAAATATCCTGATGATCATGTCTGATAACCAGTCATGGAACCATGTGGGTAGCTATGGCGATAAAACAGTACGTACCCCTAATATGGATTTAATTGCCAAACAGGGTGTGCGTTTTACCAATGCCTTTTGCAGTTCTCCTTCTTGCACACCTGCAAGGGCAGCCATGCTAACCGGTCAGGATATCTGGAGACTCGAAGATGGTGCCAATTTATGGGGCGTATTACCTGTTAAGTACAAAGTATATCCGGACTTGCTGGAAGAATCGGGCTATGCGATCGGTTTCCAGGGAAAAGGTTGGGGGCCAGGTAGCTTCGAAGCTAACAAACGTCCTCGTAATCCAGGAGGAAACAAGTATGCTAGCTTTAGTGAGTTCTTAAAAAACAAAAAAGAAGGTCCATGGAGCTATTGGGTAAGCAGCTTACATCCACACAGACCATATGTAGTTGGTTCTGGTGCTAAAGCGGGTATTGATCCAACAAAAGTAACCGTTCCGGGCTATTTACCGGATCATCCGGATGTGCGTAAGGATATTGCAGATTATTACGCGGCAATTGAAACTTTCGATCAGGAACTTGGACAAATATTAGCTGAATTGAAACAAAGTGGACAGTTAGACAATACCGTAATTGTAGTATGTAGTGATAACGGCTGGCAAATGCCAAGGGGTTTAGCCAACCTATATGATTTTGGAACTCACGTACCAATGATCATTTCATGGCCAGGTAAATTCAAACAGAATGTAGTTTCTGATCATTTGGTTACACTGAACGATTTAGCGCCTACGTTTTTACAATTGGGTAATGTGGCTGTACCAGCAGATATGACAGGTAAAAGTTTATTGCCGGTAGTAACAGAAGGAAAAGCAGAGGAGAAAGAAAGAGACTTTGTCGTATTAGGACGTGAGCGTCATGCCTTTGTGCGTCAGCATGGTTTAGGATACCCGGGTAGGGCAATCCGTACCAAAGATTTTCTATACATCAGAAATTATGAGCCGGGAAGATGGCCAGCTGGTGATCCACCATTGTATGGTGACATCGATCCCTATATGTTAAACTATCCGGGACCAGCTAAATTCTATATGATTGCAAATAAAGACAATCCGGCAGTAAAACCAATGTTTGAATTAGGTTTCGGTAAACGTCCTGCAGAGGAGTTGTTTGATGTAAAAAATGACCCTGATCAGTTGCATAACCTTGCCGCAGATGCAAAGTATGCTAAAATCAAGGAAACACTTGCAACGCAGATGAAGGGATATCTTGTTCAAACCAAAGATCCGCGTATGGGCAATAGTAAATTAATTTGGGACAGTACTCCGTATTTCAGCGAGATCGATAAAACACCGCGCCCAAGTGCCGAAGCTCAAAAACAGTTTAAGCTGGATTCTATTTACAATTATTTGAATTAAGTATGAAGACGTACAAAATGAAAGGATTACTGATCGCTGTCACTTTGTTGGCCGGATTTGGGAATGTTGGTGCTCAGGCTCAAAAGGCAATTGCCTCAAAGCCAAATATTATCATCATTATGACCGATCAGCAAACTGCTGATGCGATGAGTAATGCCGGGAACAAGGATTTACATACACCTGCCATGGATAAATTGGCAGCTAATGGAACCCGCTTTACCCGCGCTTATTGCGCTCAGCCACTTTGTACGCCTTCGAGATCAGCTATCTTTAGTGGCAAAATGCCTCATGAATCGGGCTTTACCGGCAATGCGCCGGAGAAAGACGGACAATGGCCTGATTCGGTACTAATGATGGGTAAAATATTTAAGGCAGGAGGCTATAAAACCGGCTATGTCGGTAAATGGCACCTGCCTGTTCCTGCTACCAAAATCGAACAACATGGTTTTGAAACCATCAGTAATACAGGTCCCGGTGATTATACTGATGCAGTTACTCCATCACATTGCGCTGCTTTTATAAAAAAGAACAAAGATAACCCTTTCTTATTGGTCGCTTCTTTTCTTAATCCCCACGACATTTGCGAATGGGCCAGAGGCGATAATTTAAAAATGGATGTAATAGATGCTTCACCGGATACGGCTTTATGTCCAAAACTTCCTGCAAACTGGAGAATCTCCCCAAATGAACCTGCTATCATTAGAGAACAGCAGAAAGTAAGTCCACGTACGTATCCATCAGTTGGTTGGGATGAAGCGCAATGGCGTAAATACCGTTGGGCTTATAACCGTTTGGTAGAGAAGGTAGACAACTATGTGGCCATGGTTTTGGGGTCCTTAAAGAAGTACGGTATTGAAGACAATACCATCATCATTTTCACAAGTGATCACGGTGATGGTTATGCGGCACATGAGTGGAACCAAAAGCAGGTTCTTTATGAAGAGTCAGCTAAAATACCATTCATGATTTCTAAAATCGGACAATGGAAAGCTAAAACTGATGACCAATTGGTATGTAATGGGATTGATATTATCCCTACAATATGTGGCTTTGCCGGTATTGAGGCACCTGCCTATTTAAAAGGGGCAAATCTAAAGGAACGTATCGAAAACCCTAGGGTTAATTTACGCGATACATTGGTTATAGAAACAGACTTTGCCGATAACGAGGTACTATTGGGGATCAAGGGAAGAGCCGTAATTACTAAAGAATTTAAGTATATCGTATACGATAAAGGAGAAATTAAAGAGCAACTGTTTAGTTTGCAGAATGATCCGGGCGAAATGGATAACCTGGCTGTAAAAGCTTCTCATAAAAAAACATTGAATCAAATGCGCGCTTATCTTAAGAAATGGTGTAAAGAGCATCAGGACTCATTTTACGCGTTAAAAAAATAAACTATGGCCATGAGCTTAGCAATTGTCCTTCAGTCGGCCTTACTTTTTACGCCGGTTAAACAAGAAGCAGTGAAACAGCTGGATACCGGTATGTTACACCCGCGGGTTCGCGAATGGGCATACCCGATAAACCGGGTTGAAGTTCCTGATGACAGTCCGTGTTTATTATGGCCAGGTGTAAAAGGTAAAACGGTTAAGTATAAGGTGATTTTAGCTAGTGATAGCCTGTTTAATAAAGATGTAATTACCGGTGCTGAACAGCGCTGGGCTGTATATCCACTGCACCAAAGCTTAAAACCAGGCAGATGGTATTGGAAATACGCTGCTGTTGAGAAGTCGGGAGCTAAATGGAAATGGTCGCCCACCTATGATTTTGTCGTAAAGAAGCAAGCTAAAAACCTGTTTGTTTCACCTACTGTTGCAACAATATTGGAAAAGAGTAAGGCCGCGCATCCACGTTTATGGGGGATGAATAAAGGTGCTGATGCTTTTTATACCAACAACAAACATAATCCGGAAGCTAAAGCTTTTGTAGTTGCTACCAGCAAATTATTAGGGCAAGAGTTGCCAGAAGAGAAGCCAACAAGACCTCGGGATACCACAGGGATGAATGCCTTGCAACGCAAGCAGATGGTAGAGTTTATGTATCATGGTTTTGGTGAAAAGGTAGCGATGCCGATCAGAAACCTTTGTATCGCTTTTCAGCTAACAAAAGAGGAACGGTTTATAAAAGAGGCCATAAAAAGAGCAGTACATGTAGCTAAGATGAACCCTGATGGATTGGCTACACGTGATGATTTTAACAATGGGAATATCATTGAAGGCCTGGCATGGTTATATGATGCCGGATTTAAATATCTTACTGCGGAAGAAAAGAATCTGTTAAAAAATACCATCGGTATACGTGGACAAAAGATCTATGAGGGGTTGCCTAACCGCTTTGAATTGCAAATGTGTGATAACCATGTTTGGCAGCATATTATGCGCAATTTCTCAATTGCAGCAGTCGCTGTAGCTAGTGAATTGCCTCAAGCCCACGAATGGCTAACCTATGTTTATGAAATATGGAGCGCTCGTTTCCCGGTATTGGGTACCAATGATGGTGGATGGCATGAAGGAAATGGTTATTTCAGAACGCATTACGAAACATTGATTTACCTGCCCGAATTATTCGGAAACATTTCAGGAGTAGATTATTTCAAGCAAAGCTGGATGCAAAATCTGCCTTATTACATGCTGTATAGTTATCCGCCGAACTCAACTTCTACAGCCGTAGGTGATATGCACGAGAATTTGGGAGGTACGGTAAAAATGCAGGCCATTTTTGCTGATGCCTTGGCTTTAAAAGTAAATAATCCATATTTAAACTGGTATGTTTCCGAAATCAGAAAAAGTAAACCTGATTATTTTAAAGGAAATGATGATTTTCAGCTGTTCAGGTTGTTGAATTTCAATCCGAAAGCAACAAAACCAGTTGTATCTCCATCGGCTTTGCCTAAAGGAAGAGTATTTAATGATGTGGGGCTAGCCGCCATGCATTCCGATCTGGCACATACCGGTAAAAATCTGACCAGCTATTTAATGGCCAATCCTTTTGGTGCAGCAGGGCATGGTCATGCTGCTCAAAATGCCTTTACCATTAACTATAAAGGTAAAAAGGTATTTGGTGGTACAGGATTCTACAGCAATTTTAGTGATGCACATAATCTTTTAGACTATCGTTCATCCAGAGCCTACAATACAATTCTAGCCGATAGCCTTGGACAAAGGATAGGTGAGGATGGCTATGGTTGGATGCCACGCTTTATGACAGGAGCGCACATTCAGTATGCTTTGGGCGATGCGTCAAATGCTTACGGGGAAGTAACTACAGATTTTTGGTTAGGTCGTTTTAAAGAAATTGGGCTTAAAGCTGATAAAAACAGTGGTTATGGTAATTCTGGTGTGAAATTATACAGAAGACATATGCTACAACTGGATAGCAATTATGTAGTGTTATATGATGAACTGGAAGCGGTTAAACCGGTGAAATGGACTACTCAGTTTCATAGCCCTTTTAATATGAATGGAAAAGAGAGTGGAAATGCTTTAACACAAAGTTTTGATCTGACAACCGGTCTGGGCCATGTAAATGCAGCAATTTATGCACATACACCTTTGCAAATGAGCATCCATGATAAATATAATTTCCCGGCAAAAAACTGGAAAGGTAAAACCGATGATGAAGATAATGTCATTGAATTTAAAGACCAATGGCATGCCGGGATCAGTACTGCTAATCCTGTGCAGCAGAACCGTTTCTTAACCATTATCCAGTTGAAAAACGGAGTTGTTGAGGTCGTTAAACTGCTGAATGATGTCAATGGTCTTTACCATTTAAAGCTGGGTCAATGGGAAATTATGGCGGAATTAAATGCTACTAAGCCAGCTTCATTACAGGTGAAATCTGCTAATGAAAATTCAGTATTTAGCTATGGAAATAGGCCGGTAAAAGTTAAAAGTAAAGTATATGAACATAGGGTAAAAGGGAGCTCCATGTTGATCGAATTGAAAAATAATGTAATTAATAAGCAGGAAGTAGTGGATAGTTTGCCAGATGTAGTTAATTTTGATGCCGGATTTAAACGTAAATAATATTGATTTGGGCCATGAGGAACGGGATGTCTTTTTTTTGTTTGTTGCTGTGGCTTGTAATATTTGGGCAGACAGTATATGGACAGGATATTCCTCAACAGCCTGTAAAACGTTATTTTAGAAGTATATCTGTTGATAAAGGGCTATCGCAAAGCACTGTATTTACAATTGTACAGGATACACTAGGTTTTATGTGGATGGCTACTCAGGACGGACTTAACCGTTATGATGGCGAGAGTTTCACGGTCTACAGACCTTCTAAAGGGGATAAAAACAGTTTACAATCTAACTTTATCCGTAGTCTTTATCTGGATCACAAAGGCCTGATTTGGGTTGGAGGTAACCAGGGTGTAAGTCGTTACGATTATGCTACCAATAGTTTTCAGAACTACCGACTACCCCGTAAATCGGGCGAATGGTTTATCTCATCCATCATTCAGGATGGCGACAATTTAATCTGGGTAAGTTCGAGTGCAGGCGAGATCTTTTATCTGGATCAAGCCTCTGGCCAGTTTAAACAGGTTAATTTTGATGCCTCAGCTTACGACATTAAAAGCGTTACCCAGCTGGCCCTGGTTAAAAATACTTTGCTTGTAGGTACAGATGTAGGTTTGTTTAAAATGAACAAGGCCAGTAAAAAGTTAAGTTTTATAAATTTAGGGCAGGGCAGACCTAAAATCAATGATATTTTCATAGAGGGAGACTGGCTCTGGATTGGTACAGAAGGCAGTGGTTTGGTTAAATATAACATTGCGAATGATCAGATGTATAATTACAGGCATAGTGGTGCCATTGCAGGCAGTCTGGTTGATAATGACGTAAGGGGTATCAATAAAGATGTGCTGGGCAATATATGGATGGGTACTTTTAAGGGGCTTTCCATTCTTGATCCGAAAACCAATACTTTTCAAAATTACTATCACCAGGCTTCCATACCTTATACCATCAGTCAGAATTCTGTACGTTGTGTATACCGCGACAAGCAAAATGGGATGTGGTTGGGTACATTTTATGGCGGGATAAACTACTACCATCATAATGACATTAAATTTAATCTTCTCAACCAAAACACAGGAAGCCTTTCACTGAATGATCAGGTGGTAAATGTGATTAAGCAGGATAGTAAGGGCGACTTCTGGATCGGAACCAACGATAAGGGGTTGAATTACTGGAACCGCAGGGCCGGAACCATTAAGTACTATACGGCTAAAGAATCTGGTCAGGCTGCACTAAGCTCCAATAATATTAAAGCAATTGCTTTTGATCAATCCGGTAAGTTATTGGTAGGAACCCATAATTCGGGACTGAATTACTTTGATCCGGCTACTGGAACAAGTAAGGTGTACAGGCATAAGGTCAACGATTCAAAAAGTATTAGCGGTGATATGGTGTACGCTTTGCTAAGAGATCATAAGAACAGGATATGGGTAGGTACAAGGACCGGCTTTGATCAGTTTAACGCTGCTGAAGGGGCTTTTAATCACGTTTATATTGATAAGGCAGGTAAACGTTTAACCTCTGATGAGGTCACGTATTTGCTGGAAGATTCTAAAAAAAGGATATGGATAGGCACCACAAATGGTGTAAATCTGTTTTATCCTGATAACTTCTTGTTCGATACTTTTTCTGGGACCTTATTAAGTAATGATGTGGTGAGTTGTATTGCCGAAGACCATAAAAAGCGCATCTGGATAGGAACCCGGGATGGCTTAAACCTATTTGATGAAAAGACCCGATCATTTATAACCTACAATACCAGAAAAGACTTTTTGAAAGGAACCATTTATGGTATACAAGCTGATGATGAAGGCTTTTTATGGATATCTACCAATAAAGGACTGGTAAAGTTCAACCCTGATACGCGTAAGCTTCAGGTTTTTGATAATAAAGATGGTTTGCAAAACAACCAGTTTAACTTGTATGCTTTCTGCAAAGCATCAGACGGAATGATGCTTTTTGGGGGGATAAATGGTATTTCATATTTCTATCCTAAGGCTTTAAAACAAGGTCCGCAGAAGTTGAAAGTAACCTTCACCGGACTCGAAGTATTTAACAAGACAGTTGTCCCTGAAGATGGTTCTGATGTGCTGGATCAGCATATAGATCAGGCTGGTAGGCTGAATTTTAAGCATGAGTATAAGCAGTTTACGATCTTCTTCAATGCTTTCAATTACATCTCACCAAATAAAACGAAGTACCAGTATAAATTGGAAGGCTTTGATGCCGACTGGCAGCTGACTGAGAATATGTCGAAGGCCAGTTATACCAACCTGCCTTCCGGAAAATATATGTTTCATGTAAAAGCGGTAGGTCCTTTGGGCGAAAGCAGTGAAGTGAAAAGCATAGAGATAGTTGTATCTCCACCATGGTGGAACAGCAATTGGTTTTATTTCCTACTTACTATTTTGGCTGCTGCGGGCGGATATTTTGCTTACAGAATTTTAACAGAACGGATAAGAACCTTACACCAGTTAAAGCTGGAGAGAATGGAACGTGAAAAGGTAGATTACATCAATCGGATGAAAATGGATTTTTTTACCAATGTTTCACATGAATTCCGTACACCATTGACGTTAATCCTGGCGCCGCTCGAAGAAATCATGAGCAAGCCGGTTACCGATAAGACATTAAGGAAGCACCATGAGTTAATACTTCTCAATGCAAAGCGACTGTATAGTCTCGTAGATCAGCTTTTTGAGTTTAAAAAAACAGAGCTGGGTACTAAAAAACTTAAGGTAAGGAAAGCCGATATGGTTGGTTTTATCCATGAAGTTTACAGTTCATTCCTTACCCTATCTGAAAAAAACAAGATCAAATATAGCTTCCGCTCTACCGAAGCCAGGTTGTCTTTTTATTTTGATAAGGATGCGGTAGAAAAGATTCTGTTTAACCTGCTTTCCAACGCATTTAAGTATACTCCTGAAGGTGGTGCCATAACTGTTGAGTTTGCTGAAAAGAATGGCGATGCCGTGATTAAAGTTAGTGATACCGGAATTGGTATTGATGATCAAAACCAGGAACGCGTATTCGATCGCTTTTACCAGGTAAACGGTCAGGAAATGAACCTTGGTTCGGGGGTTGGGCTTGCCTTTACTAAAAGTCTGGTGGAATTGCATCATGGAAGCATTGCTGTTGAAAGTGCCTTGGGTAAAGGAAGTATGTTTGTGGTAACTTTACCATTGGCTGATGAACAGTATGATGCTGATGAACATATAGAAACACCAAAGTATGAGCTTTCTGTTGAGAATGCACATAGCAGCATTGCAGACGATGAAGAGCTTGTAACGCAAGAAACAACTGGTATTGGTCCTGAAAAAGAAAAACTACTGGTTATAGATGATAACCCTGAGATAGTAGGGTATCTTAAAAACTATTTCGATAATATTTACCAGGTTAGCGTTGCTTATGATGGTAAGGAAGCATTGGGAGTATTGGAGGAGGAGCAGGTAGACCTGATCATTTGCGATGTAATGATGCCTGAAATGGATGGCATACACTTTTGTAAAAGAATCAAACAGAACATCCAAACCTGCCATATTCCGGTGATATTGCTGACTGCCAGGAATGAAACAGATCACCAGATTAAAGGTCTGGAAGTAGGGGCCGATGATTATGTAACCAAGCCTTTTTCTATTGCCATACTAGAAGCTAAACTGCAAAACATTAGCAGGTCGCGCAAAAGGTTAAAAGAATATTATTCCAGTTCCACGGATATCATTCCCGAAAATATAGCCTTCAATACTTTGGACGAAGACTTTTTAAGGGACGCTATTGCCATCATTGAAACGCACATTACAGAATCTGATTTCTCGGTAGACAAGTTTAGTAAGGAGATTGGCATGAGCCGTTCAAATCTTTATTTAAAGCTGAAAGCTATCACAGGCGAATCTGCTACGGATTTTATCAAGCGTATTCGCTTTAAAAAGGCAGTCGAGCTGATGGAGTCCCGCCAGTACACCATTGCGCAGGTAGCTTATATGTCGGGCTTTAATTCACCTTCGTATTTCTCTACTGCATTCAAGCAGTATTACGACTGCATGCCTACAGAATACCTTGCAAGGAAGGAATCTGATAGTAATTAATTGCTTTTAGGACAAAATCTAAACCATTAAAGACAATATTGAAATCTCCTCAGGTCCATTAAATCTAATTTCGATTTAGATAATTGAAACCTGAGAAAAATTGACACAATCGTACGCTATAGGAATTGATGTGGGTGGTTCATCTTTAAAATGTGGACTGGTAAGCAACACTGGAGAAGTGATCTATTCCTTTTTATTTCCGCTAAATAATATTTTAACAGAGGGTGAAGTCATTGCATTGATCAATGCAGCAATCCGTAAATGCGTAGAGCATGCACCCGAAAAAGTAATTGGGGTAGGTATCGGCTTTCCCGGTATTGTAGATCAGAATGTAGTAATCGGCGGGGCCGATAATCTGCCCGGATTTGAAAACCTGGACCTGGGCAAAATTATTGAAACTTCTACCAGCTTAAAGGTGGTAATCGATAACGATGCCAACATGATGGGTTGGGGTGAATTGATTTATGGTGCGGCAGCTGACTGTACCGACGTCGTTTTTATAACAGTAGGGACCGGAATAGGCGGGGGATTGATCATCGATGGAAAGCTTTATGGTGGTTATAAAAACCGTGGTACTGAATTAGGACACATCACTATCCTTCATGGTGGAATCAAATGTTCCTGCGGTTCGTCGGGTTGTTTTGAAGCTTATGCTTCAGTAACTGCGCTGATTAATGATTATGCATTGCTCCATGGAACAGGCCCCGAAGGTATTACTGGTAAAATGATTGTAGAAAACTATCTGGCCAAAGAGCAGAAAGCTATTTCTGCTATGGAAAATCATTTTGATTACATGGCCACGGGTATCGCAAGTTATGTGAATGTATTTAGCCCCCAAAAAATTGTACTAGGTGGTGGTATCAGCGAATCCGGCAAATTTTATATAGAAGAAATCAGGTCGAGGGTAATGGAAAGGGCTATGCCTGGAACAGCACAGTATACTCATATAGTAGCTGCAAAATTAGGTAACCAGGCTGGTCTACTCGGTTGTGCGGCAAGAGTGTTTTCAAAATTTTAATCATTTAAAAGAATTTATATGCAACGTAATAATTTTTTGGTTGGTGTTATCCTGTTGATCTGGTTTGTCATATCTTTTGTAACCAATATTCTTGGACCATTGATGCCGATCATTATCCAGACTTATAACCTGAGTCTTACTATGGCAGCCTTTTTGCCTTTTTCCTTCTTTTTAGCCTATGGCATCATGTCAATCCCATCGGGTATCATGATTGAGCGGATTGGCGAAAAAAAATCGATGCTGATTGCTTTTACGCTGAACTTTATCGGGGCTATGGCTTTTGGTTTATATCCACAGTATGGTATAGCATTAGGTTCATTATTTATCATTGGGATAGGTATGGCCATGTTGCAGGTGATTATTAATCCATTGATGCGGACGGCGGGTGGTGAAGAAAACTTTGCTTTCTTTTCGGTATTGGGACAACTCGTATTTGGATTGGCTTCCTTTATCAGTCCTTTTGTATTTTCTTATCTTATAGGAGAGCTTTCTGCGAGTCCTATTGAAAGCCCTTTAATTGGATTGTTGGCCAGTTTGGTGAAGGATAACTTATCATGGACCGCCTTATATTGGTTGTTTAGCTTTATCTTTTTACTGATCTTATTGTTGCTTTCCTTTATTAAAATGCCAAAAGTGGAACTGAAAGAGGATGAGAAATCAGGAGCTGCAGTTGTTTATCTGGGTCTGCTTAAGAACAAAAACGTATTGCTGTTTTTTGGAGGTATTGTTGCTTATGTAGGCACAGAGCAGGCATTGGCTAACTGGATGTCGGAGTTTTTAAGAACTTATCATGGAGTTGATCCAGGTAAGGAGGGGGCACAAGCTGTAGCCTGGTTCTGGGGGCTGATGTCGCTGGGCTGTTTGCTTGGCCTGGCTTTATTAAAGCTGTGGGACTCAAAGCTGATTCTTAAACTGGCTACACTGATTTCTATGCTGGTAATTTCTATTGCTTTATTCGGTGATAAGGAAATGGCTTTGTATGCTTTTCCGGCTGCCGGATTTTTCATCTCGGTGATGTTTTCTATTATTTTCTCTCTGGCTTTAAATTCAGTGGCTCAGCACCATGGTTCGTTTTCAGGAATATTGTGTTCGGGGATTTTTGGCGGGGCTTTGGTGCCGTTAATTATTGGATCTTTGGGAGATATGATCGGACTACGCTATGCATTGGTATTCCTTTACCTAACGCTGGCTTATATCCTGTTTTTAGCCTATTATGCCAAACCCATGATCAATAATAAGACGGTAAGTTTGAAGGAATTGTTTAAAGCATAGAAGAGGTTATACGGAACTGAGGGGGAACAATATGCTAAATGTTGTCCCCTCATTAAGGTTCGATTTAACATCAATTTGTATTTGATGGTACATAGCAATGCTTTTTACAATGGCGAGTCCTAATCCATACCCTACATCACCTTCAAGGTTTGTTTTCATAAAGCGATCGAAAATATTCGGTAAATCCTCTTTTGGAATTCCTATGCCGGTATCCCTAATGGTAATTTCATAAGCTCCATTATTTAAATAGCTGTCGTTTATGAAAATATTTCCTTTATCACGATTGAATTTTATGGCATTATGAATCAGGTTAAAGAAAAGTTGAAACAGCAGATCTTTATTTACCCCTTTAAGGACTGCCTGAGGAGAGATGTTAAGTGAAATCTGTATCTGTTTTTCTTCCAGTCTGTGACTGATTTCTTCCACGATCTCATTAAACAATTGCAAGGGCTGAACCTGTTCTTTTCTGATGTATTGCTCATTTTCAATCCTGGAAATTAGTAGGAGTGAACTGGTAATATTCTTTAACCTGTCTACAGTTTTCATCATTTCGATAATAGCCATGGAGGAAGGCTCATCAAGGGCTTCCTCTGCAAGCAGGTTTTCCATTTTATTCTGGAGGATGCTAATGGGAGTCATTAGTTCATGGGAAGCATTGGAAGTAAACTCCCTTTCCTTATGGAAGGCTTCATTGATCTGACTCATCAACAGAATCAACGACTCGTCAAGATATTTAAAATCAGCTGTACTGGTTTCAATTCGCTTTTGGCCCTCTTTAAATGGGAATCTTCTGTTTATTAATCTGGTTTTTATAATTTTCCCCAGCGGCCGGATCAGTACGCGGATAAAAGTAAGATCAATTAATATAGTTAAAGCTATCAGGGTTATTAAAAGATATAGGGCGAAACGTTGTAAGGGGTTGTTATACTGATTAATGCTGGTTGTAGCCTTACCGATCTCCAGCAGATAGTTCTTATTTTTGTTTTTAAAGGTGTAACTCAAAACCCTGTAATTGAGCGTGTCGCTTTCAATGAGGCGCTGAGAGTTTTTAATGGTGTCTAATTTCAAACTGGCATCTACTGGTAACAACGCTATGAATTCTTCTTTGAGTATGGTATAACTACCATAGTTATCATCGCCCTGGAAGTAATAATCCGGACCATTTTTATTTACAATCGTCAGTACTTTTTTGCGCTGCTGCTTTAACGTGTAATTGGTATATTCTGAAGCTATCTCCTTGATAAGAAATGGCAGTGCCAGAACAAAAAGCAATACAATTACCAATTTTGAACCGGTAATGAAAAGCGTAAGTTTAGTAGATAATTTCATGTTATTTCTTAATACGGTAACCTACACCGCGTACGGTTTCCAGCCATTCAGTATCCGCCCATACATTTAATTTTTTGCGGATGTTTTTGATATGGGCATCAATATAATTTGAATCATAATCATCTTTTACAAAAGTGCCCCAAATATGTTCACTGAGCTGACCACGTGTTAATACCCTGTTTTTGTGAAGTAAAAGGTAACTAAATAAATCAAATTCTTTACGCGAAAGTTCAATCTGCTCTTGTTCAAACAGGACGAGTCTTTTGGGCAGGTTTATGTGAAATTCACCTATGGATAAAAGTTCTTCAGAGATATTGAACTTCCGTCGGGCAATGGCCTGCATTCTGGATTGCAACTCTAAAAGATAAAATGGTTTGGGCAGATAATCGTCAGCTCCAAGATCCAGTCCGCTAACCCGGTCTTTTAGGTTTGTTCTTGCCGTAATAATAATATAAGCTGCATCCGGATTATTTATTTTGGCTTTTTTCAATATTTCCAGGCCATCTCCATCCGGTAAACTCAGGTCTATTAAAATAAAATCGTAGTTGTTTAGTTCCAGCTGTTCCAGACCGGCTCTGAAGGTAAGGGCTATGTCACATTGATAAAAACTCTTTTTTAGAAAGGCCTCCATTTCATAAGCCAGTGTTTTTTCGTCTTCAACGATTAATACTTTCATAGTGTCAATTGAATTAAAACTGATAATAAAATGCCACACCAAAAAACGATTGTTGTTGTTTTAACTCTGCATCGGCCTTTGGACCTAAAATTGATAGTTGGTAACTGATCTCAGCCATGTAATTGGCGCGACTCAGGTTGAGTGGGAGTTTGAAATTGTAAGATAGCAGGTTAAAACTATTTGAGGCCAGGGTAGTGGTGATTGTTGAATTTGAATTACCGGGTGAAACAGGTACTTTGCCTTTGCCGTTGGCTTTATCGCGTTTGCTCTTTTCTATGGTATAGGTTTCATAAAAATGGCGGGTACCCGCAATAAGTTCAATTGCAGGCTCTATAGAAATATAATTTTTCTCATTAAATAAATTACCCAGACTGATTTCTTTAGCATGGTTAAGGCTGATAAAAATATCATTCTCCCTGCCAAAAGCATAATCGGCGCTAACTGAACTTTTAAGCCATGGCCATGTATATTTTGCCGAAAGGTTTAGGTTGTTTTCATTCGCGGCCTGTAACAAGGGCGAGTTTGCCGGAAAAAAAAAACGTGTATAGGCTATCCCTGTACTTAATTTATCAGAGAAATCATAATCATAGCCAAGCCCAACATCCGTTTCAGATATGCCTGAGCCGTAGTTTAAAAGTTTGTAAGCCCCAGCAGAAACATAAAGACCTATAGGGAATCGTACCGTTGCATTTGTTAACACATATGGAAGTTTTTCGTCGGTAGTTTGTCCATAATAACTCACATTGCTGCTATAAAGTGCGGCTAGAGTTATAGTAGTTTTTTTAACAGTATCCTCTTGTGCTTGTAGTTTAATAGAAACCATACAAATCAGAATCAGAATAGATATGCACCTCATAAATTAAGTACTACGGTCTTTTAATATTTGGACGAATAACCTTGATAGGCTTAGCTTTTATATTGGGCTTAACCACAGGTGGTCTGGATTGCTTTCGTGCTTTAGGGACCGTGCTGATGTCAGGTTTTACGGGTTCTTGCTTAGGATCTGATTTCTCCTTGCTTTTATCTTTTTTTTCATCTTGTAGATTGTATCCGGCAGTATCAACAGCCAATACGCTGGCCGAGGTCCATTTCGGTAATGCCAAGATGAAAAATAGCAATGCTTTGAAAACAAAAGATCTATCCATTGTGTAAATATAAAGGTAACAAGAACAAATGTCATGGTCTAAGATGAATTTAAGATGAAATTTTATAGGCAAATAAACTTGAAATCTCATCTTAAATTCATCTTCGGTTCTCAACTTTGAGTAACAAAAATGTTAATGTTTATTTAAAATCAAAACTATGAAAAAGAGAATTGTATACGCCGGCTTGGCTTTATTGTTTACGGGATTTGTCAGTCTTATTGGGTGTACGAAAGATGGGAATGGATCCGATAACGGAACAACAAAGGTAGAAATCAGGATGACGGATGCACCTGGTAATTTTGACGAGATTAATCTTAGTGTTAAAGAAATTATACTTTTTTCAGACGGTAAACCATATACATTCGCCGCTGAGACAAGCATCTTTAATATTTTAGATTTCAGAATAGGTAGCAGCAAGCCTGACATTCTGGTAGCCTCAGGAGAAATGCCTAGTGGTGAAATTACAGACATTCGTTTGGTATTAAACGACTCAGGAAATACAATCGTTGTTGATGGAGTTTCGCAGTCACTGACTACACCAAGTGCGCAATCTTCCGGCTGGAAAGTTAAACTTAAAGCAAATCCATCATTAGTACCAGGTGTAGCCTATTCACTATTACTTGATTTTGACGCAGCTAAATCTATTGTAAAGACTGGAAATGGTAAGTATTTGCTTAAACCGGTAGTAAGGGGAATTACAACAGCAACCTCTGGATTGGTATCTGGAATTGTGATGCCTTTATTGAGCCATCCTGAAGTATTGGTTATCGCCGGAACAGATACTGTAGGTACCATAGCTGATCCGTTAACAGGTAAATTTACAGTAGGTGGTCTTGCGGCTGGCAGTTATTCTGTGAAGTTTGTACCTGTTGTTGGTTACAAAGATAGTACCATTACTAATGTTGCAGTAAGCCTGGGTCAAAACAATAACCTTGGAACGATTGTTTTGAAACAATAATTAACAATCTAATATGGCAAAGGCCCGATGACTGATTATAAAAAGAATTCCAGTTGTCGGGCCTTTGCTCATTATAAACATTTTAATATTTATTCCTATGAAAAAGCTATTCATTTTGATTCTGGTGGTTGTATCCGGTTTTATGCCTTTCAGCTCTTCTGCTCAGATAAGTGTAAATATTAATATCGGATCTCAACCGCTCTGGGGACCGGTCGGGTATGACCATGTAGATTATTATTATTTGCCAGATATAGAAAGTTATTATTATGTGCCTAGAAGACAATTTATTTACCTGAGTAACGGTGAATGGATATTTAGTACTGTTTTGCCATCAAGATATAGTAATTATGATTTATACAATGGTTATAAAGTTGTCATCAATTCGCCTAAACCATACTTGCATTTTAAAGAGCAGAAAGTAAAATACGCGAAGTATAAATCCAACCGCGGACAAGCCGTTATTTTAAGGAGTGATAATCCTAAATACTATGTAGTTAAAGGGCACCCTAAAAACAAATCAAAAGGGAACGAGAAAGGTCCTCAAGGCAAAGGTAACTTTAAAGAGAAGGGTAAAGGTAATTCCAAATCTGAATCTAAGGGGCAGGGTAAAGGCAAACATTAATTGCCTTTGTGAGAGATACGTTACAATCTATGGATATTAACAATTCCCGGATTTTGCGTAAGTTGCGGCAACTAATGAAAAAAAACAACATGAAGAAACTATTTACAATGGTGTCGGGGGTGTTGGTTTCTGCATTGAGCTTTGCGCAGCAGCAACCACCGCAACAAAACTGGCATTTACAGTCTAAAGATGTAGAAAAAGTATACGGTACAGGTGTTTTAAAGGCTTATAATGAGTTGTTAAAAGGCAAAACCCCAAAACCTGTAGTGGTAGCAGTATTAGACGGTGGTCTGGATACTTTGCACGAAGATCTAAAAGCAAATTTATGGAGAAACCCCAAGGAAACATTTGGTAATCAGGATCTGGATGGGAACGGTTACAAGGGCGATGTATTCGGCTGGAACTTTTTAGGTGGTGAAAATGGACAGGTAACTAATGAAAGTGTTGAATATCAACGTGTGTATTACAGATATAAAGATCAGTTTGCAAATGTTGAAAATGAAAAAGAAGTAAAAAAGAACGATCTTCAACACTATCGCTCATGGGTACTGAGCAAAAGTTTGTTAAAGAAAGCAGATAGTATTGCTCCGGTTGATTTCAGAGCAAAGCAAGTAAAAGATGATTACTTTAATATTAAGGATCGTTTTTACGGAAATGCTAACCTAATGGGGGATCCATATTTTCATGGTACACATGTTGGCGGAATTATTGGCGCTACGCGTGACAATGGAATAGGTATGGACGGTATTGCAGGTGCAGTGCAGTTAATGGGTGTACGTGTAGTTCCTAATGGTGATGAGCACGATAAAGATGTGGCCCTGGGTATTCGTTACGCAGTAGATAATGGCGCACAAATTATCAATATGAGCTTTGGTAAAAGGGTTTCTCCTGAGCGTAAATTGGTAGAAGATGCTATTCGTTATGCTGAAAAGAAAGGCGTGTTGCTTGTAAATGCTGCCGGAAATGAAGGTACAGATATCGATAGCGAGCCGCATTATCCAAGCCCTTTTCATATGAAAGGAAATTCAAGAGCTTCAAACATGATTACGGTTGGTGCTAGTGGTGCTACAGAAGCTGGTCTTGTTGCTCCTTTTAGTAACTATGGCGATCAGACGGTTGATGTGTTTGCTCCCGGAGTTGCCATTTATGCTACTATACCGGGAAATAAATACAGCCCTTTGTCGGGTACAAGTATGGCTACTCCGGTTGTTGCCGGAATAGCTGCTTTGTTAAAAAGCTATTATCCGGAACTAACTGCAAAACAATTGAAATTTATCATTGAACAATCTGTTACCAAGATTGATTTCCCTGTTACCAAACCTAAATCAGGTGGTACGAAGGTAAAAATGACGGAATTATGCAGAACTGGTGGAATTGTAAATGCTTACAATGCATTGGTAATGGCTGAAGAAATGACTAAATCAAAGTAATAAATTATTACGCCTATAAGGAAGGGGTTGTATCACATGATACAGCCCCTTTTTTGTTTATGCGAGAAGCTCCCGATTTATGCCATACAGCAAACCTGGTCATTGTTTGATTTAGAATATAACAGGAATAATACGTCTTTTAGAGGCTGATGCTAATATCCTACAGTATTTTGGGGAAATACTACAGGAAAGGAGATGGCCCCATTCCTATATTTGAGATTGCTTTATTAGCCAAATATAGCCCAAGTCTTTTTAAGAATAGATTTTCTGAAAACCGTGTTGAATGAGAAAATTCCCAATTTTTATTTTATTATGTCTTTTGTTTTTTAGCATTGCTGAATCCAGGGCATCCTATTTTCCTCTAAAAAACAAGCGTACCATTGTTATTCCTGCGCAAAGTAACTCCAGAGTTAAGTTTGGAGCCGAACGATTAGCAAAGTCTTTATCGTTAGTGGGTTATGATGTTAAGATTGTACAGAAGGACAAAATGCCAGCAGGCAATGATCTGATTGTGATCGGTACAAAGACGGATCAGCTACTTAATGGCTTAAGAGCTGTTAATGGTACTGGTAAACAGCTTGGAAAAGAAGGGTTTAGTATTAACTATAATAAAAATAAGAACCTGATTATTGAAGGGGGAGACTATTCTGGAGCCTTATATGGCTGTATGGAGCTCTCTGATGAAATTAAAACGAAAGGAAAACTGCCTGATCAGATCTCTGTTACTGATCAGCCTGAAATGGTATTGCGTGGTACTTGTATTGGTTTGCAAAAACCTGAATACTTACCTGGCAGAGATGTTTATGAATATCCCTATACGCCTGAAACTTTCTCCTGGTTCTACGATAAAGATCTTTGGATTCAATATCTGGATATGATGGTAGAGAATCGCTACAACTCCTTATATCTGTGGAATGGTCATCCTTTCTCATCACTCCTGCGACTTAAAGATTATCCTTATGCGGTAGAAGTGGATGATGCCACCTTGAAAAAGAATGAGGAAATGTTTAAATTCTTAACTCAGGAAGCGGATAAACGTGGTATTTGGGTAATTCAGATGTTTTACAATATTTTAATACCTAAACCTTTTGCCGAAAAGCATGGCTTAAAAACACAGGATAGAAATCGCCCCATTATTCCATTGATAGCTGATTATACAAGAAAATCTATTGCAGGATTTGTCGAAAAGTATCCTAATGTAGGCTTACTGGTAGCTTTGGGAGAAGCCATGGAAGGAGTAGGGCAGGATGATATAGATTGGTTTACAAAAACCATTATACCAGGGGTAAAAGATGGATTAAAAGCCGCAGGTATTAAAAATGAACCGCCCATTGTGTTACGGGCTCATGATACCCATGCGCCAAGTGTGATGAAGGCTTCGTTGCCACTCTATAAGAATTTGTACACCGAGAATAAGTTTAATGGTGAAGCTTTAACAACCTATACGCCAAGAGGCAGTTGGGCTGAGTTGCATAGGGAGTTAAGTGCGGTAGCCCCGGTGCATATTGCCAATGTTCATATTCTGGCTAACCTCGAACCCTTCCGTTACGGATCGGCAGATTTTATTCAAAAATCTGTACAGGCCATGAATAAAATATATGGGGCTAAAGGACTTCACCTGTACCCACAATCGGGTTATTGGGATTGGCCTTATACCGCAGATAAGATTACTGAAAGACAGTTACAGGTGGATAGAGATTGGATCTGGTATAAAGAATGGGCCAGATACGCCTGGAACTCTAATAGAGATAGAATTGAGGAAATTAACTATTGGGGGCAGCAGTTAGCCGGTAAATATGGAACAGACCTGACCGCAGGAAAAGCCATTCTCAATGCTTACGAAGAATCGGGGGAGATCTCTCCTAAATTGCTACGCCGTTATGGGATTACTGATGGAAACAGGCAAACTTTAACTTTAGGTATGTTGATGACACAGCTGATCAACCCTTATCGCTATGGTTTATTTACTTTAATGTACGAATCTGAAGCACCGGAAGGGGAGATGATTATTGAGTATGCTGAGAAGGAGTGGAAAAAACAAGGCCATATAGGTGAAACTCCCGTTCAAATTGCTAAAGAGGTAGTTGAACATGGTAAAAAGGCATTGGCTTCTATCAATGAAGCCGCACCAAAGGTTAGCAAAGACAGCGAAGAATTTAGAAGGCTTAAAAATGATATATATTGCTATGATGCCATGGCTAATTTTTACGCGGAGAAGGTAAAGTCGGCGCTATGGGTTTTACGCTATAAATATTCTAATGATGTGAGCGACCTGCAAAAAGCTTTGCCATTTCTTGAAAAGAGTGTAGATTATTATGCTAATCTGGTTAAGCTGACAGAGAATGAGTATCTGTATGCCAATAGTATGCAGACTAAACAACGTAAGATTCCAATGCGTGGCGTTGACAAGACTTTTATTCATTGGAAAGAGATGCTGCCGGTATTCACCAAAGAACTGAACCACTTTAAAAGAAGTATAGATTCTCTTAAATCTTCGGGATCGGGAAAAGCAAATGTCTTAAAGCCATTTAAAAATGCTGCAGTTAAAATCCTTTCTGGCCATGACAGTTATATCATCAATAAAGATGCTCAGGTGTTTATAGATTCTGTGACTAAAATAAAAGAAGTAACTGAGCAATTGATTGGACTTAAAGGCGTAAAGCTGAATAAGGCACAACAAATAAAATCAGGTACGACATTGAAGTTTAGTACTACTGCTCCTGTGAAGGTATTGGTAGGGTTTTTTACCAAAAAAGATCGTTCATACCTGGCAGCTCCTGAGTTGGAAACTGATGCAAGTGCAAATAATTACGGACAGTCGGAAATAAAGATCTCCAATGCATTGGTTTTAGATGGCTACCCCCCGGTAAATATTCATGCCTATTCGTTTGGCGTAGGTACAAATACCTTAACTTTAGGAAAAGGGGCTTGTGTGATTTTAGGATTTATAAGTGAAGGCCAGGAAATGCGAATTTATAATGCAGGACTGGACGGAAAAGGAAAAGATATTGATTGGTTATTTGAGTAATGATGAATAAAAAAGAACTTATAGTAACTGCCATGTTCCTGGTTTTAGGAACAGGCGTCTTTGCACAGTTGGGCAGCGGTACTGCGAAGCTTAAAAAATATGTGGATTACTTTAATTCGATTGATACAGAAGCCGTAAAGAATTATGTGCCCAATGCACAATCATTTGACTGGCTATCGCAAAACGTGCCTTTGCTGGATTGTCCTGATGAAGTACTGGAGCAAAATTATTACTACCGTTGGTGGTCTTTCCGTAAACATCTGGTAAAAACACCTGAAGGCTTCATTTTTACTGAATTTATTGAGCCTGTTAAGCATGCGGGTAAATACAATTCTATCAGTTGCGCGCTGGGCCATCATATTTATGAGGGCCGCTGGCTTAAAAATACCGACTATCTAAAAGAGTACATAGATTTTTGGTTGTACCACGCTGATGTAGGGCAAAGCAAACAACGCTTCCATCAGTTTAGTAGCTGGATCGATGATGCTGTTTATCAGAACTATCTGGTGACACCTGATACTGAGCATTTAAAACGAATTCTACCTGCCCTGGATGCAGATTATGGCAAATGGGAAAAAGAAAGGCAGTTAAAGAGCGGTTTGTTCTGGCAATTTGATGTAAAAGACGGAATGGAAGAGTCTGTTAGTGGATCGAGAAAGGATCAAAACAGAAGGCCAACCATCAGCAGCTATATGTATGGAAATGCTAAAGCGCTGGCCAGTATGGCTGATATTGCTGGCGATAAAGCATTGGCACAGAAGTACAATGGTAAAACGGCACAGCTTAAAAAATTAGTACAGGATAGTCTTTGGGATAACAAAGACAGCTTCTTTAAAACAAAACATCCTAATGGGAAGCTCGCCCATGCCCGTGAAGCCATCGGTTTTGTGCCCTGGGATTTTGACCTGCCAGCTGATAAGCCTGCTTATGCGAAAGCATGGGATCAATTATTGGATACTGCGGGGTTTAAAGCGCCATGGGGCTTAACAACAGCCGAAAGAAGAGAACCAACGTTTAGAACCCGCGGATCAGGGCATAGTTGCGAATGGGATGGTGCGTTATGGCCCTTTGCCAGTTCGCAGACTTTAAAAGGTCTGGCAAATCTGCTGACCAATTATAAAAAACACGGTAAAATGACGGCAAAGGTATTTTACGATGAGCTTCATCAATATGCCAGGTCTCATCAAAAGAATGGTAAGCCTTATTTAGGAGAGTATCAGGATGAAAAGAATGGAGAATGGCTAAAAGGTGATAATCCCAGAAGTAGTTTTTATAACCATTCAACCTTTTGCGACTTAGTTATCAATGATCTGATAGGCATTAAGCCGCGTTTAGATAATGCCTTTGGTTTTTATCCGCTTATTCCGGAAGGTCGGTGGGATTGGTTTTTACTGGAGAATGTAACCTATCATGGTAAAACACTTACGCTGTTATGGGATAAAACCGGAAATAAGTATAACAAAGGCAAAGGTCTGCGTATTTACGCCGATGGAAAGGAAATTTATCAGTCTGCAAAGCTAAAACCTGCCATAATTCAACTCAAATAATCAACAACAAACATAGCCGAAATGAAGTTTAATAGCCCGATCAGAAAAGTTTTAGCCGTTTTTACCCTTTGCTGCTGTGCAATGATTTTTAGCTTAAATGCGAATGCACAAGCCTATTATAATGTACTTAAATATGGAGCTAAAAATGATAGTACTAAATTAGCTACTTCAGCCATTAAAAAAGCTATTGATGCTGCTTCAAAAGCTGGTGGTGGAACCGTATATTTTCCTGCAGGTAAATACCTTACAGGTTCGATACATTTAAAAAGTAACATCACTATCTTCATTGATGCTGGTGCAGAACTTCACTTCAGTGATAATTTTGATGATTATCTGCCTATGGTTAAAAGCAGATACGAAGGGGTTGATGTAACCAGTTTTTCTCCCTTGTTTTATGCTTATAAAGCAGAAAATATTGCAATTATTGGTCGTGGTATTATTGATGGGCATGGCAAAAAGTGGTGGGATTTTGTGGAGGGATATAAGGAAGGACAAGCACGTTCTAAATGGCAATTTATGTTCGATGATTTGAATAAAGATATCCTTTTGCCTGACGAGCCAAAGCAGATGAAACGTGGCTTTTTACGTCCGCCATTCATCCAGCCTATGTTTTGTAAGAATGTGTTGATTGAAGGAATTACTATACGCGACTCGCCTTTTTGGACGGTTAACCCTGAGTTTTGTGAGAATGTAACGATACATGCTGTAACTATTACAAATCCTGCTTCTTTTGCGCCAAATACCGATGGAATCAATCCGGAGTCTTGTAAAAATGTACGAATTTCCGATAGCCACATTAGCGTTGGTGATGACTGTATCACCATTAAATCTGGTAAAGATGCACCAGGAAGAAAAATGGCTGTTCCGGCGGAAAATTATACCATTACCAATTGCACGATGCTTTCTGGCCATGGTGGGGTAGTTATTGGTAGCGAAATGTCGGGCGATGTAAGGAAAATAACCATTTCTAACTGCGTATTTGATGGTACAGACCGTGGTCTCCGTATTAAATCTGCCAGGGGTAGAGGCGGTGTTGTTGAAGAAATCAGAGTCGACAATATCATTATGAAAAATATACGTGAACAGGCAATCGTATTGGATTTGCAGTACGCTAAAACTACTGTTGAACCGGTTTCAGAACGTACACCAAGATTCAGAAACATCCATTTCAGCAACATTACAGGGCAAGTAAATGAGGCAGCTTATTTAAACGGTCTGGAAGAAATGCCAATAGAGAATATCACGTTTAATGATATCAATATGGATGCAAAAACAGGCTTTAATATTAAAAATGCAAATCGTATAGAATTTCATAATGTTCAGGTAAACACGGAAATCGGGCCTTCGGTAAAGGTGAATACCGTCAATTCATTAACTATAAATGGTTTAAAAAGCTATACACCACATAAAAATGTGCCTGTTATAGATCTTAACAATGTAGATGGTGCATTTATTTATAACGCTTTCCCGGCTCCAGGAACAGATTTGTATCTAAAGTTAAGTGGAGAAAAAACTAAAAATATAACATTAGGAAACAATAACTTTAAAAATGTTAAAACTCCTGTTGTAACGGAAGGGAAAGTTACAGAAGCAGTGCGGGTTATTTCGGGGGATCCTATTAAGTAATTTTAATTTGCATCGACATGAAACTCATGAGTTTTAGAATCTGCGTGTATGTGGTTATGGTCAATTGTGTGGCCATTTCCCATGCTATCGCCCAACAATCTACCTATCAACTTTGGTATTCCAAACCGGCTGAAAAATGGACTGATGCCCTGCCTATTGGCAATGGACGTATTGGCGCCATGATATTTGCTGGGGTGGAGCAAGATAGGATTCAGTTTAACGAAGAGACTTTGTGGACAGGTGCACCCAGAGATTACAATCGTAAAGGGGCTGCAAATTACCTCTCAGAAATCAGGAAACTGCTGTTTGAAGGCAAACAGGAGGCAGCCGAAAAGCTGGCCACTGAAAAGTTTATGGGTACCCAAAGTGCCACAGGAGATAGGAATAAATGGACTGCAGATATGAAGGCCTTAAAAGGCATTACAGGCAGTCCGGCAGAGGAAAATTATGACGATCTGCAATGGAAAACAATCAATGTGCCGAGCTACGAAGGATGGGAAACCGTTGGCCTGTCAGGTCTTGATGGAGCCGTATGGTTCCGTACAACCATTGATGTACCGGATGATTGGGTAGGTAAAAATCTGGTACTAGACCTAAACCGAATTCGTGATCATGATTTTACTTTTGTAAATGGCACATTGGTAGGCAATACAGATGGTACATCACCAAGAAAATATACCATTCCTGCCAAGCTGATTAAAAAAGGAAAAAATGTAATTGCGATACAGGTATTAAATTACTTTGATAAGGGAGGGATTGCCGGTTATAAAGATACTAGCCGTGCAATTGCTGTTTATCCGGAAGGAGCAGAACCTCAGAATGGGATATCATTGGTTAAAGCATGGAAATATAAAATACAGAACGATGAGCCTCCAATGGCTCCGCAGTTTCAGGCAAGTTATCAGCCTTTTGGCGAACTGTATCTGAATTTTAAAAATCCGTCAGTTACTGTTAGCAATTATAAACGGAAGTTAGATTTAAGTACGGCAATAGCTAGTACTTCATATACCCTAAACGGAGTGAATTACCTGAGGGAGTATTTTGCCAGTCAGCCTAACCAGGCTATAGTTATCCGCTTAACTGCTGATAAAAAAGGTAGCATTAGTTTAGATGTAGTACTGGGCAGTCCGCATAAATACGCTGCTGTAAAAAAAATAGATGCAAATACCATTTCTCTGTCTTTAAGAGTTAGAGGCGGAGCATTAAAAGGCGAAAGTCAGCTTAAAGCAGTCGTAACTAAAGGCAAGTTGCTGGTTGGACAGGATAAGATTGCAATTACCGGCGCTGATGAGGTAATCCTTTACCTTACAGCCGGAACTAATTTTATTAGTGATAAGAATGTATCTGGTATTCCTGCAAATGCATGTTTAAAAGCCTTGGCTGGTTTAAAAGATAAAACTTACGTGCAAGTTAAGGCCGCGCATTTAAAAGAATATCAGAAGTACTATAAGGCCTTTTCAATAAGTTTTGGAAATAGTGATAACGAGAAGCTTCCCACAGATGAGCGTATTGAACGCTTTGCCGCTGCTCATGATGCTCCTCTCGCAGCTTTATATGTGCAATACGGCAGGTATCTGTTGATTTCCAGCTCCCGACCGGGGACACAACCTGCAAACCTGCAGGGGATATGGAATGACCTGCTAACGCCGCCATGGGGGAGTAAATACACCACCAATATTAACCTTGAAATGAATTATTGGCCAACAGGACCACTGAACCTGCCGGCAATGAATGAGCCTTTATTCAAAAAGACAGCAGTACTAGCGAAAAATGGTGCGATAACGGCTAAGGAACATTACAATGCTAATGGTTGGGTACTTCACCACAATACAGATCTTTGGAATGGTACAGCGCCTATAAATGCCTCAAATCATGGTATCTGGGTTTCTGGAGCCGGCTGGTTGAGTCAGCATTTATGGGAACATTATCGTTTTACGCAGGACAGGGTTTTTCTTAAAAATGAAGCTTATCCATTAATGAAACAGGCAGCTGTTTTCTTTGTTGATTTTTTGATCAAAGATTCTAAAACCGGCTGGCTGATCAGTACACCTTCTAACTCACCGGAGAATGGAGGCTTGGTAGCCGGACCTGCAATGGATCACCAGATTATCCGCACACTTTTTAAAAATTGTATTGCAGCAAGTGAACTACTGGGTACAGATGCAGAATTCAGTAAAGTATTACAAAATAAGCTGACGCTTCTGGCACCGAATCAGATTGGTAAATACGGGCAATTACAGGAATGGCTGGAAGATAAAGACGATACAACGAATAAACACAGACACGTTTCGCACTTATGGGGCGTACATCCTGGCAATGACATAACCTGGGATAACCCAGAGATGATGAGAGCCGCCAAACAATCATTACTGTACAGAGGCGATGAAGGTACAGGTTGGAGTTTAGCCTGGAAAATCAATTTCTGGTCGAGATTTAAAGACGGAGATCATGCCATGAAAATGGTTAAAATGTTGATCAGTCCGGCTGCAAAAGGTGGAGGCGCTTATATAAACCTGTTCGATGCGCATCCGCCGTTTCAGATAGATGGAAATTTCGGTGGTGCTGCGGGTATAGCAGAGATGCTTTTGCAGAGTCATACGCAGTTTGTTGAACTTTTACCTGCATTACCAGTTGATTTACCAGAGGGCGAAGTAAAAGGAATTTGTGCCAGAGGTGGTTTTGAACTTAGTTTTAAATGGAGTAAAGGCGTGTTAATCTCGGTTGAAGTTAAGTCGAATGAAGACAGTGTATGTCTTTTACGCTATGGAAATAGAATTACAAGTATTGCTACACAGAAAGGAGCAGTATATAAATTGAATGGAGATTTAGAGAAATTATGAATAAAAGGAAAGTTATAGCTTTTCTGATTGGCCTTTTTTTAACGAGCACGGGTTTTACGCAGACAGGATTACGCAAGAGTACTACATTAAACAACAACTGGCAGAGTATTGCCGATGATACCAATATAAATGCTTATAAAGGTTTTGAGCAAATTGGCTTTAATGATAAAGGCTGGAAAACAGTAAATGTTCCGCATAATTGGGATCAGTATGAAGGCTATCGCCGTATGTTGCATGGTAACAGACATGGTTATGCCTGGTATCGTAAAATATTTACAACTGCCGCTCAAAAAACAGGTAAACGGTTTTTTCTTTATTTTGAAGGCGTGGGCTCTTATGCCAGCATTTGGTTAAATGGTAAAAAGGTTGGTTACCATGCTGGAGGCCGTACTACTTTTACACTCGATGTAACTGATGCGATTAAATTAAACAATCAATCGAACCTGCTTGCTGTACGCGCAGACCACCCGGCAAACATACAAGATTTGCCATGGGTTGATGGCGGTTGTTCAACAGAACGAGGTTTTTCTGAAGGTTCGCAACCAATGGGTATTTTCAGACCGGTACATCTGGTGGTTACCAGCGATCTTAGAATTGAGCCTTTTGGCGTTCATATCTGGAATGATGATAAAGTCTCTGAAAAATCAGCTTTGCTGAAAATGGAGACTGAGATTAAAAATTATAGTCAGGTTGTCCGAAATATTACGATAATCAACCAGTTATTCGATAAAAACGGTCACAAAGTAACCGAAATTAAGATAGTTAAAAAGCTATTGCCTGGAAAGAACTTAGTTATAGCCCAACAAACAGAACAACTTAAAAATGTAAAGCTTTGGTCTATCGAAGATCCTTATTTGTATACGCTTAAAACCAGTGTTGCAGAGGGAAATAAAGTGATAGATGAATTGAGCACTCCTTATGGCATTCGCTGGATCAGCTGGCCTATTGGTGAGAATCCGGCGGACAGCAAGCGGTTTTTATTGAATGGTAAACCTGTTTTTATAAATGGAGTAGCAGAGTATGAACACCTGATTGGTCAGAGCCATGCCTTTAGTGCTGAACAGATCAAATCAAGAGTGATGCAAATTAAATCAGCTGGTTTTAATTCCTTTCGTGATGCGCATCAGCCCCATAACCTCCTTTATCAGGAGTATTGGGATAAATTAGGCATCCTATCCTGGACACAAATGGCTGCACATATCTGGTACGATACACCCGAATTCAGGACGAATTTTAAATCATTGCTTACAGATTGGGTGAAGGAACGTCGTAACAGTCCATCTGTAGTCCTATGGGGCTTAGAAAATGAAAGTACTTTGCCCGAAGATTTTGCAAGAGAATGTACAGAATTGATCCGTAAACTTGACCCTACAGCCTCTTCGCAACGGAAAGTAACAACCTGTAACGGGGGCAAAGGAACGGACTGGGATGTACCACAAAACTGGACAGGAACTTATGGCGGAGATCCCTTAAACTATGCTGAAGATATCCAGAAGCAAGTATTAATTGGTGAATATGGTGCCTGGCGAACGCTTGATTTGCACACTGAAGGTCCTTTTACGCAGAAAGGAGCATACAGCGAAAACAATATGACTCAGCTGATGGAGATGAAAGTCAGACTTGCCGAATCTGTAAAAGATAAAACTGCCGGACATTATTTTTGGCTATTCAGTTCACACGATAATCCAGGAAGGGTACAAGGTGGGGAAGGCTTAAGAGAACTGGATAGAATTGGTCCGGTAAACTACAAAGGCTTGTTTACCCCATGGGAAGAACCCCTGGATGTCTTTTATATGTTTAGGGCCAATTATGCACCTAAAGAAACTGAGCCAATGGTTTACATTGTTTCGCATACCTGGCCTGAAAGATGGCTAAAACCGGGTAAGAAGGACAGCATTACCATATATTCCAATTGTGATGAAGTGGAGCTATTTAATGATGTAAATGCAGTTTCGCTAGGAAAAAGAAAACGTGGTGGTATTGGTACGCATTTCCAATGGGATGGTGTTAACATTGAGTATAATGTGCTTTATACAGTGGGTTACGTAAATGGAAAAGCAATAGCTAAAGATTATATCGTTTTGAATAACTTACCAAAATCACCTCAATTTAACGATTTTAATAAGGATGCTAAAAATCTGACAGGAGCTGTAAAAGGTTATAATTATCTGTACAGAATAAATTGTGGAGGTCCGGAGTATAAAGATCAGAATGGACAATTGTGGTCGGCCGACAGGCAGCTAACTGAAGGTGGCTTTGGTTCTCAATCCTGGACAACCGCATTTGACGGTATGCCTGCTTTCTTTGCAAGCCAACGCCGTACTTTTGATCCGATTAAAGGAACGACAGACTGGAAGTTGTTTCAGACTTTTAGATATGGCCGCGACCAACTTACCTATCACTTTCCTGTTCCGGATGGTGAATACCTTGTCGAGCTTTACTTCATAGAGCCTTGGTTGGGCACTGGCGGCGGGATGGATGCTACAGGAATGCGCCTGTTTGATGTCGCTGTAAACGATAAAACGCTGCTTAAGGATGTAGATTTATGGCAGGAAGCAGGCCACGATGCTGCTTTAAAAAAGACAATAAAGGCGGTGGTTAAAGGCGGGGAACTCGTCATATCTTTCCCTCAGGTGAAATCCGGACAAGCTGTGATTTCTGCTATTGCTATTGCTTCTGCCAGTAAAACTAACACGCCTGCTAAAGAAAGCAAAGCAATTGTAGAGGCGCTTAATGGAAACATTGCTAAACCAGATACCTGGATGGATTTGGGCGATCAGCAATATGCTGATGAACAGGTTTATTTTACTGCTTTGCCTTCAGGTTTATATGGTGCAGAATGGATTCAGACATTAAATAAGGGAAATAATAATCTACAGTTTAAAGTTACCGCCGAAGCGGATGTCTATATAGCTGTAGATGCAAACGTAAGTAACAGGTTAAATTGGCTGGCAGATTATGAGGATACGAAAACAATGCTTAAAAATAGTAAAGGCGAGCAATTTAATGTCTTCCGTAAACGACATGCAAAAGATCAGACTTTAAACTTAGGACCAAAAGCGCCAAACACGGCCATGTACACGATTGTCGTATTGCCCGTAAGTAATATGCAGCCGGCCTATGATTTAAAAACCATTACTACCTATAAGGCTACTGATGCTGGTTTAAAAGGGGAAGGCTTGGTAAAGGAAGAGTTGATGGGCAGAGAACGGATTACTTTTAAAAAGCCTTCTGGTGATATATTGGAGTGGAAAATGGTAGTAGGTGTGGCGGATACTTATTCACTTACGGTTAAATACCACAATCCTTTTGAGCAGTCATTGAAGGGGAAAATAGAAGTTTTAACCATGGATGGTGCAGTGTTAAAAGCAGCGGAACCAATCGAGTTTAAAGCAACTAAAAAGGGTAAATGGAACTATTATAATACCAATACCGGTACGATGATCAATGCCGGAATATACAGGGTGCGCTTAATTGCTGAAGATGCTGCAGGATTAAGTATTGATGCATTGGATGTGCAATAGTTTTTAGCGCTTTACAAAACTATTCGTTAAGGTATTTCCGTTTGTAATCCAGCGGGGTCATGCCTGTTACTTTTTTAAAGTGTCTGTAAAAATTTGACACGTTGTTAAAACCGCAATCAAAACAGATCATTTCTGTAGGTAGTTTATTTTCAATTAAAAAGCGGCAGGCATGACTTACACGTATCTCTATTAAAAAATCGTAATAAGTCTTCTTGGTCATCAGTTTAAAATACCTGCAAAACGAAGTAATGCTTAAATTACTTAAGGATGCAATCTCTTCTAAGGTGATGTCATTTTTATAATTCGTCATGGTGTAATTACATATCTTATTGATGCGTAAGGTTTCTGACTCGTTAGATTGATAAAAAGTACTTTTCCCTGTTACTATTGTCGAATATTCGTCTGTTTCAGCCAGTGTCTTTAAAATACTCAAAAGAATAATGATTCTATCCAGATGGGTGGCTTCAATTGATGAGCTCATTAGTTCAGCTAATTTATCTTTGGCCTGACCGTTGATGACCATACCGCTTTTAGCTTTTTCAAAAAGTTTGGGAATAAGGTAGGCTTCTGGTAGGCTCAGCAAATAAGAGCCCAGGCAATCTGGTAAAAACTGAATCACCATAGCCTCTACATTCAAATCAGGATTGTTCTGGAAGTATTCATCTTTACAACGCCAGGTGTGCGGCAGGTTTTCTCCAACTAAAATCATTTCGCCGGGCGTAAAGTTGCTAATGTTGTCACCTATAAATCTGACACCCTCTCCTTTTATTACATAATGTAGTTCAAGTTCGGGATGGTAATGCCAGATGTTCCCGAAGTCTGATTTAATATCATGACGAATACTAAAGGAACTCTGGAGCGTGCTCGGAATTTTATGAAAATGAGGCTTCATTTTATTTTTATATTTGAATATTATATTTATATTTAATTATTGAAAACGAAGATTTAGCAAATCATATATATAATATGACTAAAGTTAGGAGATTATATGGTAATATCCTACAATAATTTGCTAACAGTTACTAATAATTACAAGGCGCTATTGTTGAGTTTTGTATAAAGACCTTTAGGGGATAACCAAATTATAAACCAACAAATTC
This sequence comes from Pedobacter nyackensis, assembly GCF_900176505.1. Lineage (GTDB taxonomy): Bacteria > Bacteroidota > Bacteroidia > Sphingobacteriales > Sphingobacteriaceae > Pedobacter > Pedobacter nyackensis. Next base: position 107,131 of record NZ_FWYB01000009.1, read on the forward strand.
TTTTTATATGAAGATTTTGTTCAGTAATAAATTATGAAACAGCGGGTAAATAAAGAAATTCTTCTGGTTTCTATAGAGAGTTTAAGGCTTTTAGCAAATCAAAATTGCTGGGAGACGCAGTCTCTTATTCTGATGATTCATCAAAAGCACATGAGTTTATCAACTACAGTTCCTTAACGAATAAAGTCTCGCCTAAACCTAAAAAAGAAGATCCACTATAATACTACTAACCAAATTTATAAATTATGAAACGTGTTTGCCTACTACTGACTTTAATGCTCTCAGGTGTTATTGGTGTATTTGCACAAAATAACGCTGTCCCCGAGAATGAAAAAGCAGCTTATTTAAAGGTTATCACGGAACGTGCTGATAAAATTACAGCCGTGCTTAATATAAATGATGCCGGAAAGCAGGAAAAGGTGCGTAATATTATAAGAGATCAGTATAATAACCTCAATGATATTTATACTGTACGTGATGCAAATGTAAAAGCTATCAAGCAACAACACGAAGGAAATAAAGCTGTTATAGAGGCTGCTACTAAGGAAGAAGCGATTAAAACAGACGCTAAATTAGCCAAGCTACATAAAAGTTACCTTAGTAAACTTTCATCGAAGTTAAGTGCAGAACAAGTAGAACAAGTAAAAAACGGAATGACTTACGGTGTATTGCCTATCACTTATAAGGCGTATCAGGAGCAGATACTAACCCTTAATGATGAGCAGAAAAAGCAAATCTTAATCTGGCTTACTGAAGCGCGAGAGCACGCTATTGATGCCGAATCATCAGATAAAAAACATGCATGGTTTGGTAAGTACAAAGGCAGAATCAACAACTATCTTTCTGCAGCAGGCTATGATCTGAAAAAAGAAGGCCAGGAATGGGAGAAGCGGAGAAAAGCAGCGGCTAAAGGAAATTAAAAATAACCGCTCTCATTTGGTTAGAAGAATGCGCTCATTCGTTCTTTATTTGGTTAGAAAGAATTCCCGTTACTGATTAAAGTAACTATTGGTAACGGGGTTTTTCTTCTTATCAAAGAAACATAAACTGTATATCATTATAAACCATTTAAAACAAGATCACTTGATTAAACATTTGGTTTAAAACCAACCCATTATCATCTCATCAATTTAAAACCAAAACATAATTATTTCTAAGAGTAGACTTTTTTAACGAGCACTAATCTTTCAATAAGAAATTAACCATTTAATACAAACCAAGTATGAACTTTAAACTTTTACGAATGTTAAAAGGGGTAGTAATATTATCCTTACTTTTTTGTGCTTCCTCGTATGCACAAGTAAAGAAAATTACAGGTAAAGTTACTGATGGCACTGATGGAGGGCCAATGCCGGGCGTTAACGTCAGCATTAAGGGTAAGCCCAGTAATGTAGCCACAAATGTCGATGGGATTTACACCATTCAGGCCGATCCTGCGACTGATGCATTGGTGTTCTCTTATATCGGTTTCAAAAGACAAACGATTACGTTGGCAGGGAAAACTACATTGAATGTTTCGTTGGCATCAGATAATTCTGACCTCGATGAAGTCATCGTAGTTGGTTATGGGACGAAGAAGAAATCGGAAATTCTGGGCTCGGTAGCAACGATTTCCGGAGCAGAGTTGATGGATATTCCGACACCTAATATTGCAGGGGCTTTAAGAAACCGGATTGCTGGTTTGGGCGTTAGCCAGGTTTCAGGTAAACCTGGGGCATCTATTAATCTAAACATTAGGAATGCTTCAACCAGTAATCAGGGTAATACCATAGGTGCGACATCTGAACCCTTGTATATCATTGATGGAATTTCATTTCCAACCAGTGATGCTTTTGATAACCTGGACGCTTCTATGGTAGAGAATATTACCATTTTGAAAGATGCTTCTGCTGCAATTTATGGAGCATCCGGAGCAAAAGGTGTGGTATTGGTTACTACTAAGCGCGGAAAAGCAGGTAAACCCAGTTTGAGCTACAATGGATACGTAGGTGTTTCTGATGCTGCCAAGGTGCCTGAAATGCTTTCTCCTTACGAACATGGCCTATTGCTTAATGAGGGGATAAGAATAGGTAACAAGCCATTTTCAAGTTCTTTTTCTCCTCAGGATCTCGAGTATTTAAAAACTTTAAATAATAAAAGCTGGTATGATGAACTTTGGCAAGCTTCAACTACTCAACGCCACAATTTAAGTATTTCTGGCGGGAGTGATAAGATTACATTTTTTGCCGGTGGAAGTTATCAGAATGAAAATGGAAATTACAAGGGCTTAAAGGTTGATAAATACACTTTTCGTAGTGGCTTGAATGCTACGATACTTCCGGGACTTAAGGCCGACATCGCATTCAATGTGGATCAGAACATAAATGTAGCAAATAATAGCCTTGGCCAGGAAAATGACGCGGATTTCTTCAGATCAATAATTACTGTACCAGGATGGGTGCCTATCAGTATCGATGGAAAACCAGTCGATTTCGGAACCAATCCATTGGCATTGTTAAATTCTGGTTATTATGATAACCGAAAGGGGTTTGGATATAGGGTCAATGCCAGTTTAAGCTATCAACCAGAAGCAGTAAAAGGGTTAACAGCGAAATTCCAGATTTCTCAGGGAGGGAACTCTAACCGCACAAGATTGTATAGGCCACCATATGAGGAATATAAATTTGTCACATTTGGTAGAAACTCTGCATTATATACGAATGTTCCCGATCCTGCTGCTCCTACTTCGTCTGTTGTAGCCAAAGAAAGTGCGGAAACACGTGCAGGTCAAACCACCGGAAATAGCTATCAGGGATTCTTGACCTTGCAATACGCAAAAACTATTGCGAAACACTCTATGGATCTGACCGTTGGTGGTGAGCAAACAGTGTCCTATAGTGAAAAGCAGGATAATGTATGGATAGGACAATTGGTTCCAAACGTAGATGATCCATGGGCTTTTAATACCAATAATTTGCAGATACCACAACGTACGGTCTCCGAATCTACTAAGCGCTCATTCTTTGGACGTTTTAGCTATGATTTTGATAAGAAATATCTTCTTGATCTGGTAGGCCGCTTGGACGCATCCTCAAATTTTGCCTCAGGTAACAGGTGGGGATTTTCTCCAAGTATAGGTTTGGGCTGGATTGTGAGTCAGGAAAATTTCTTTAAGGACAATGTTAAATTTGTCAACTTCCTGAAATTCAAATTTAACTACGGAATTACTGGAGATGATAGGGTAAATGCCAGGTTATGGCAGGAACGCTATCTTATAGGAACGTCGGATGGATACCTTTTTGGCAGCAACAATAGTATCGGTTTGAATCCATCTGTACTTCCGAATCCAAATATTACCTGGGAGAAAAAACAGACTATCAATGCCGGAATAGAAGCATCGTTATTCAACAATAAACTGGATGTGGGGGTTGAGGTTTTTAGAAACTTTACTTACGACGGATTTGATGGTGGAATAGATAAACTATATCCTATGTATGCAGGATTTAAATCTGCAACAGTAAATTACCGCGAAGTGTATAACTGGGGTACTGAATTTAATTTGGGTTATAAGGCTTCTTTAACAAAAGATTTGAAACTAAATAGCAGCATGAACTTTAGTTTTGGTAATGGAGTTACCTATCGTGAATTTTATGAGGTTGGTAAATTGCCAATTATTATCGGTGAAGAGATCATTACAACTGGTCTGGATCCAAGAATTTACAGTAGTAGCAATGTGGGATTAATAGCCAAAGGCATGCTGAGAACACAACAGGAAGTAGATCAGTTTATTCAGCAAAATCCGGCTTACAACTTTAAGGGAGCAGTTCCTGAAGTAGGCTGGATAGTTTATGAAGATACCAATAAAGATGGAATCATCAATGAGTCGGACATGGTTCCGTTATACAAACATCCAAATGCATTTTTAAACGCTGGTATTAATCTCAATTTATCTTATAAAGCTTTTAGTCTGAGTACCAACATCAACGCCCGACTTGGAGGTAAAGCATTTTATGACAGCAGATCAGTTACCTCAGCTTCGGTAACAAATAATGTTTTGACGATATGGAAAGACAGATGGACACCTGAAAATCCGTTGCAGGGAAAACTGCCAAGGTATGACGATCCATCAATTGGCGTAAACTCGACCTTCTGGGCTGTCAATGGTACCATGATCCGGGTGAATAATATGACTTTAAGTTATAAGGTATCTGACAGACTGGCCAAGACACTGGGTTTAAGTGGGGCAAGGATATTGGCAACAGGTAATAACTTATGGACAATAGTAAACCCACTGAAATATAAAGATCCGTACACATCTAGTGCATACGACTATCCTACAATCAGGACCATCTCATTGGGTTTAAGTGTTAACTTATAATTTTAGAAGTGATGATTAAGAAATATAAAGATATCCTGAAAAAGTCTGTACTTTTTTTGGCTCTTTCCACAGCTATAGTGGGATGTGTAAATAAAGATGAATTTTTTGAACTTAAAGATAGGGGTGGGATTGATGCCGCAATCTGGAGTACTGAAGGTGCTATAGAAATGCATTTGCGCGAAACTTACGACATGTCTACACCACGTTTCCCACATCAGGATACGTATGATCGTTACCCCATCCATTTAGCCAGTGATGAGAATTATTTTTCAGGTAATGATACCTGGGCCAAGGCTGCTTTGGGGGTACAAGGTGTTCTGGCTAATAATGATGTGAGGTTTGTGGGGAATAAATACCAGGGGTCTACTTTTGGCGATAATCGCTATTTTGATATTGCCCGTTGTAACAATGGGATAGTTAATATTCCTTTGGGTACTTTGTCAGATGCATTAAAGAAAAGATTTGTGGGACAGTATTATGCTTTAAGAGCTTTGAATTATTTTGAACTGGTAAAAGTTTACGGTGGTGTGCCGTTGGTTTTAACTCCACAGAGTCCTGGTACCTTAGATGTTGGGGGACGGGCAAAAGCGAAAGAATGTTTTGATCAGATTTTAAAAGATCTGGATTTGGCCAAAGAAAATTTACAGAACATTACCTGGGGTGATTCCGATGGAAGGGGAAGAATCTCAACGGAAATTGTAGCTTGTTTAAGGGCTAGGGTGTTGCTTTACTGGGCAAGCCCGCAATTCAATCCTGGAAATGATTTATCAAGATGGCAAACCGCTTTGCAGGCAAATAAAGAAGCCTATGATTTGTGTAAAGCTAATGGACGTAAATTGATGTCTAATTACAGTGATATTTTTCTTACCGAAGGTCTGGTTAATACAGAAGCTGTATTTGTGCGCACCTATTCCGCTACAGTGGAAAGACGTGGGCACAACACTGAAAATAAGGTACGTCCCGTTACTGAGGGAGGATCAGCGAATAACGCATTTATACCTACGCTTATTTTATTGAATGCCTATCCAATGAAGGATGGGAATCCGATCAGCACTGTAGGTGGAAATGCAAAATACACATACGATGCGACTATGTTCTGGCAAAACAGGGATCCACGTTTTGAGGCTACTTTCGCTTACAATGGAAGTGTTTGGCCATTAAGTGGGAAAGCTGGAAGAAAGCAATGGAATTATGTAAACGCGGCTGGTGAAACTGCCAATTACGGTGTGTATTCCAAAAAATTCTCTAACGCTTCTATTGCGTCGGGTGCTGTTAACTATACCAATAATCTGGGAGGGAGCGGTATGGACTGGGTAGAAATTCGTTTTGCAGAGGTAATGATGAATTATGCGGAATGCGCCAATGAGACTGGTGACCTAAGTACGGCTAAGAATTTGATCAGAGAGATCAGACAGCGTGCGGGCATAGAAGCGGGGAACGGCGGAAACGACTACGGTCTGGGAGCTATATCTAGCTCCTCGCAAATGAGAGAATTGCTTGTTAACGAGCGTTTTATCGAATTTTCTTTTGAAAGTAAACGTAATGCGGACTTAAGAAGATTAAGAAGATGGCATACTTTGACTGGAACTATACAAACCATTCGAATTGAATTGCAAAGATCAGGAGACAAAGCAATCTTAGAGTCTGCTATTCCCACCAATCCAACTATGTTAAGAAGGGATACATTGGATTATAATAAGAAAAGTACATACAACTACTTTTTTAAGAATGCAGTTCTAACTCCGAGTGGTATAAGTGCTTTCAGTATTCCTGAGTACCATTATTTCTACACTTTCCATAATGATTTTATGTACTCAAGCGCCTTGCTTTTGCCAACAATAGGTTGGGCTGGTGGATCATTTGATCCCTTGAATTAATCAGATTACTTTAAAACGAGAAAAAATGAAAAGTATAAGCTTTAAAATTGGTGTTGTGATTTCCGGATTGGTTCTGTCCTTAGGTGCCTGTAAAAAGGAAGCACCAAATATTTATAATATGTTTAACGACGTGTCTGTAACGTTCAAAGGCGATCATCCTTATAGTGTGACAGCTTATAAGGAGTATAACGATGGGGATAGTATCTATATAGACTATACCATCACTTCCGCAAAGGAAGATATGGCAGCGGTTTGTGTAAAATGGGAAGGGCAGGAAGCCCCGGTTCAGCAGATCAGTCTTTCTGATGGTGCAAACAAACGAACTTATTCAGGTGTATACAAAATGCGTGCAACGAGAGCAGGTGAAAGTAAGTATCGTATATACGCATTAAACAAACAGGCTGTTTATATCGGTGATGGATATACCTCTGTTACATTTAATGTAAAAGCAAACTATACTTTCGTAGCAAATAAAAAAATATATGTACCAGATTCGACCTTGAAAGACAGACCTTGTTATTATTCGATAAAGCGGGGAGAGAGCTTCAGTTACTTAAATGGAAAAGATGTTTCGGCTGACCTGGATTTTGGTATCTATAGAGTTGTCGCACCGCAGGCTGAACAGGGTGTTTCTGTAGGCGGTTACCATTATTATCTATATTCTTTAAGTGCCAGCCCATTGTTCTTTAATATCAATGATATCAGCACATGGACAAAGAGAGAGACGTTGTTTAGCGGGCAGCTTGCCGAATCAGCTACTTTTAACGCTAATACGGGTACCACCATGCTGTCATCGGTAAGTATAGGGACCGTTGCTTCAGCTAAAACCATTAATCTGAAAGAACTGCCAAGGACCGCAGCAGCTGCAATAAAGCTTAATTCAGTTGTTTATTTTAAAACGCCTGAAGGAAAATACGGGGCCATTCTCTTTAAGCAAATTACATCAGATCTTGACGGAAAACCATTTGTTGTGGTCAATGTAAAAGTCCAGAACTAAATTAATTATTGTGTGTGTTTATAAAGCCGCTACCGAAAGGGGCGGCTTTTTTCGCTTGTAGGTTGCGGGTTTTTGAATTCATCTGCTGCTTGACAATCTGTATTAAAATAAGAACTCAAATCAGTATCTTACTGAACTGTTGCTGTTAAGCGCTTTTTTTTGAACGCCTTTGCCCTCGAAATATGTAACATCTCTGCGACGTAAAACGTTATTTTGACGTTTAAAAACGCGATGTGATAATATTGTACAATACATTGAGAAAATTATATAGTAATTAGCATCTTATAGATCGCATTTTTGGATTAATATACCATCTAACCAATTTATAAATCTGACATATTAGATTGATTCGTATTTATAGTTGAATATATTTTTTATATATAAATAAATTACGTACTTTTTGATGTTCAATTAATCGAGACATTGATGAAAAAGAAATTTTTGCATTTCGTATTTTCTGCAGCACTTGTCGTTGCGGCGCCCTCAGCTTTCGCACAATACCCTAGCATTCCTGCCGATATTAAAAAAGAATCAGAGGATATGATGAAGGAAGCTTACCGCCAGTCAGATATTGCGTGGCAAAAAGCACTTCCAATTATAGCAAAGGAAGCAAAGGAAGGAAAGCCTTATGTACCATGGGCTGGCCGTCCGGTAGATCTTCCACAATCAGAAATCCTTGCTTTTCCTGGAGCTGAAGGTGGTGGCGCGCATAGCTTCGGCGGTCGTGGTGGCCGCGTAATTGTCGTGACAAACTTAAACGATAGCGGTCCTGGTTCTTTGCGTGATGCCTGCGAACAAGGTGGCGCAAGAATCGTCGTATTTAACGTAGCGGGAATTATCCGCATTAAAACGCCTTTAATTATTCGCGCGCCTTATATTACTATTGCAGGTCAGACTGCTCCTGGCGACGGTGTTTGCGTGGCTGGTGAGTCGGTGTGGTTAAATACACATGATGTGATTGTTCGTTTTATGCGTTTCAGAAGGGGAGAGACTTTTGTTGGCCGCAGAGATGACGCTATTGGTGGAAATCCTGTAGGTAACATTATGATCGATCACGTTTCGGCAAGTTGGGGACTAGATGAAAACATGTCTATGTACCGTCACATGTATAACGATAGCACCGGTAAAACTGAAGTTAAACTGGCTACAGTAAATATTACTATCCAAAACTCTATTTTCTCTGAAGCTTTAGATACCTGGAACCATGCTTTTGGAAGCACCCTGGGTGGAGAAAACTGTAACTTTATGCGTAACTTATGGGCTGATAATGGTGCCCGTAACCCATCAATAGGATGGAATGGCATTTTCAATTTTGCCAATAACGTGATCTTTAACTGGAACAATCGTTCAACAGATGGTGGTGATTATACCGCCATGTATAATATCATCAACAATTATTACAAACCTGGTCCGGTAACTTCGTTAAAAGATCCGATCAGCTACAGAATATTAAAACCAGAGTCTGGCAGAAGTAAATTACCTTATGTTGTATTCGGAAGAGCTTATGTAGAAGGAAACATCATAGAAGGCAATGAAAAAGTAACAAAAGACAACTGGAATGGTGGGGTGCAGTTGGAAGATAAAAAAGGTGAGTTGATGACTTACGAGCAAGCTCAAACTTACTTTGCTGCTATGCGTGTAAAAAAACCTTTTCCAATGGCAGAGATGACCATTTTGCCAACGATGGAAGCACATAAATATGTACTCGCAAATGTTGGTGCAACTTTGCCTAAACGCGATCCTGTGGATACTCGCGTAATTGAGCAGGTGAGAACCGGAAAAATTGTTACTCCTGCAAATGTTAAGTTATCGGATAAACCGGATTTTGAGCACCGCAGGTTACCAAAAGATTCCTATAAAATGGGTATCATTACTGATGTCAGTCAGGTAGGTAGTTATCCGGAATACAAAGGTACACCTTACAAAGATGCTGATGGCGATGGCATGCCGGATAGCTATGAAACAAAAAATGGTCTGAATCCTAAGGATGCATCTGATACGGCTAAGATCACCAAAAGTGGCTATTCGAATATCGAAATTTATTTAAATAGTGTAGTTCCTGTAAAAATTGTTAAACCATAATAACATGAAAGTACTTTCATTGATCCTGGCAACCGCTGCTATTGGAATTGGAAATCAGGCCCTGGCACAATATCCGGTAATTCCTCCTGCTATGGAAACTAAGGCTGATTCTGTTTTGGCTGCTATCCAGCGCAAATCAGATCTTCAGTTTGAAAAGGTAAAACCTATTATTGACCGTGATGCGAAAAATGGTAAGCCCTTTATTCCATGGGCGGCCAAACCTTCGGATCTGCCGCAGGCTAAATTAGCAGCTTTCCCGGGTGCAGAAGGTGGTGGTGCCTATTCGTTTGGCGGCCGCGGTGGTCAGGTATACGTGGTAACGACAACGGCTGATGAAGGCCCTGGTTCTTTGCGTGAGGCTTGTGAGCAGGGGGGAGCAAGAATTATTGTTTTTAATGTCGCCGGCATTATCCGGTTAAAAACCCCATTGATTATTCGGGCGCCCTACATTACTATAGCCGGACAAACAGCGCCAGGCGATGGTGTATGTATAGCCGGAGAATCGGTATGGATCAATACACACGATGTGGTTATCCGTTATATGCGTTTCCGTCGTGGTGAAACTGATGTAACGCGTAGAGATGATGCTATCGGCGGTAATGTGGTGGGTAATATTATCATTGACCATGTTTCTGCCAGCTGGGGACTTGACGAAAATATGTCTATTTACAGGCATGTTTATGATCCAAAAGATGGATCAGCGCCTAAAAAATTACCTACTGTAAATGTCACTATTCAAAATTCTATATTTTCTGAAGCGTTAGACACTTACAACCATGCTTTTGGTAGTACTATAGGTGGACTAAACAGTACTTTTATGCGTAATCTGTGGGCAAACAATATTAGTCGTAATCCTTCTGTAGGCATGTATGGGGATTTTGGCTTTGTCAACAACGTGGTATTTAACTGGTGGAACCGTAGTGCAGATGGGGGCGATAACAATTCCTTCTATAATTTCATTAATAACTATTATAAACCCGGACCAATAACTCCATTAGATCAACCCATTGCTTACCGTATTTTAAAGCCTGAAACTGGAAGAGATAAGAAATTTGCACATTTGTTTGGTAAGGCCTATATCAATGGAAACATTATTGAAGGCAATGATAAAGTAACTAAAGACAATTGGGACGGTGGTGTTCAGGTAGAAGGTTCAGCGAATAAACAAAGGACATTGGATTCTATGCGGGTAAATAAACCTATGCCAATGGCTAAAATAAGCATAATAGATACCCATAAGGCTTATGATTATACCGTAACTCATGCCGGAGCAAATTTGCCGGTACGTGATGCGGTAGACAAAAGAATAATAGAGCAGGTGAAGACGGGTAAAATTAAATATCTTGAAGGAGGAAAAACAAGCCTGGGTAAAGCATATATAAAGCGTCGTTTGCCTGAAGACTCTTATATAAAAGGGATCATCTCAGACATCAGCCAGGTAGGTGGATATCCTGAATATAAAGGTACACCTTACAAAGATTCAGATAACGATGGCATGCCAGATAGCTATGAAATTAAAAGCGGTTTAAATCCTAATGACGCAAAGGATGCAACTAAGATTAGTAAAAATGGTTATGCTAATATCGAGAATTATATCAACAGCGTAGTGCCTTTACTGGCTGTAAAGCCCTAGATAGTGCAACAGTTTTAATTCGTTCAACAGTTTTAATTCAAAATCACCACTAACCAAATATGATACTTACAAATAAACATACTTCTAAAAAGTATAGTGGAGCAATTGTTTTACCTGCGTTACTATGTGCAATTTGGATTTGTTTAAGCGTAGGTGCTGTATTTGCACAAAAAGTTAAGGTTGAAGAACCACCAAAGCCTATTTTTAAGGGTAAAGATGGCAAACTGAATTATACACCTGATGAAAAAGGTAACCGTGTTCCCGATTTTTCTTATGTAGGTTATATGGCTGGTGAAAAAGCCATTCCTGATGCTTTGGTAAAGGTTGTAGTGCCTGTTAAGGAAGGCGATGCAACGCTACGAATCCAGTCGGCCTTAAACTATGTGGCTTCATTGCCTTTAGGGAAGGACGGCCTAAGAGGGGCTGTTTTACTAGAGAAAGGGAGTTATGAAGTCGCAGGTACGCTGAAAATCAGTGCCAATGGTGTGGTTTTACGTGGTAGTGGCATGGGTACAGATGGAACCATTTTGTATGCTACAGGGCTGGATAGGTTGGGCGTGCTACGTATTTTAGGTAAGGATGACCGTGTGAAAGAAAAGCCAGTTACTATTACAGATAAATATGTTCCTGTGAATGCCATGAAAGTTACCCTTGCTAATGCTTCAGCATTTAAAAAGGGCGATCAGGTGATCGTGCAACGGGCGTCGACAAAAAGCTGGATTGATGTGCTGGGAACAGATCATTTTGGCGGAGGCATTACTTCACTGGGATGGAAACCTGGACAGCGAGATATCAATTGGGATAGGAAAGTACTTGCCATAAATGGGAATGAGTTAACATTAGATGCACCTTTAACCACTGCCCTGGATGCAGCTTATGGTGAAGCCACTGTGTCAAAATATAGCTGGAATGGCAGAATTTCGAATTCCGGAGCGGAAAATTTAAGATTTGTATCTGCTTATGATAAGCAGAACCCTAAAGATGAATACCACCGATGGACAGGTATTTCCCTGGAAAATGTTAAAGACGCCTGGGTGAGACAAGTGGTATTTGAACATTTTGCAGGCTCAGTGGTAACTGTTCAGGAAACTGCAAACAGAGTTACCGTAGAAGATTGTAAATCGTTGACACCTGTTTCGGAGATTGGTGGTGAACGCAGGTATACGTTTTTAACTACCGGTGGACAAACCTTGTTTCAAAGACTTTATTCGGAGTATGGTTATCACGACTTTGCTACTGGATATTGCGCTCCCGGCCCTAATGCTTTTGTTCAGTGTCAGGCTTATTTGCCTTTTAGCTTTAGTGGGGCGGTTGACAGTTGGGCATCGGGTATTTTATTTGATGTTGTAAATGTGGACGGACAGGCATTGAGCTTTATGAACCGTGGACAAGACGGGCAGGGAGCTGGATGGGCTGCCGCTAACAGTGTATTCTGGCAGTGTACTGCTGCAAGGATAGATTGCTATCGGCCACCTACTGCGCAAAACTGGGCTTTTGGTACCTGGGCACAGTTTGCAGGTGATGGATATTGGGACATGTCAAACGAGCAGATTCAACCGCGTAGTTTATATTATGCACAATTGCAAGACAGGCTCGGATCCCAGGTTGATGCACGCACTTTTGTGATGCCGGTAGAATCCGAAGCATCAAGTAGTCCACCAGTAGATGTAGCACAGAAATTAACAAAATTAGCTGTTAAGCCGGCTTTGCAGCTAACAGACTATATAGATCAGGCGGCGGAAAGACAAAAAATACCGGTTGATGCAGGTGGAGCTAAAAGTATTGATAAGATTGCTGTAGAAAAGAGTGCAGTAAAACCTCAGGTTACAGCAATGGCTGTTAACAACGGCTGGATTTTACGTGGAAATACATTGGTTTTTGGCAACAGACAAGATGTACGATGGTGGAACGGCAGTGCCAGGCCTTATGGTTTAGCAAGTGCAAGTCCCCATATTACCCGTTTTGTTCCGGGACGTTCGGGCCAGGGGTTGACCGATGACCTGGACGAGACCACAGATTTAATGCAGAAAGGAAGGGTTAAGATCTTAGACCATAATTATGGCCTGTGGTACGATAGAAGACGTGACGATCATGAGCGCATCAGGAGAATGGATGGTGATGTATGGGCACCCTTTTATGAATTGCCATTTGCCAGAAGCGGCCAGGACCTCGCATGGGATGGTTTAAGTAAATACGACCTGACCAAATATAACTTATGGTACTGGAACAGGTTAAGAACTTTTGCTGATCTGGCAGACCAAAAAGGATTGGTTTTGATTCATCAGAACTATTTTCAACATAATATTATCGAAGCCGGTGCACATTATGCTGATTTTCCATGGCGTACAGCAAACAACATAAATACCACAGGTTTCCCTGAGCCAGTGCCTTATGCCGGTGACAAGCGCATATTTATGGCAGAGCAGTTTTATGACATCAGCAATCCGGCACGGAGAGCATTACACCGCGCTTACATTCGCAAATGCCTGGATAATTTTGCAGCTAATACCAGTGTAATTCAGTCTATAAGCGCCGAGTTTACAGGGCCATTGCATTTTGTGCAGTTTTGGATAGATACGATAAAAGAGTGGGAGAAGGAAACAGGTAAACATCCGATAATTAGCTTATGTACAACTAAAGATGTGCAGGATGCTATTCTGAGAGATAAAGACAGGGCAGAGGTAGTTGATTTGATTGATATTCGCTACTGGCATTACCAGGCGGATGGAACGGCCTATGCACCAGAAGGCGGACAAAATCTTGCTCCTCGTCAGCACGCCCGTTTGTTAAAGCCTAAAAAGACATCTTTCGATCAGGTATACCGCGCAGTTTCAGAATACCGTTCGAAATATCCTGAAAAGGCAGTCATGTATTCAGGAGATAATTACGACGCCTTTGGATGGGCAATTTTTATGGGAGGTGGTTCGCTCTTTAATGCCCCTTCGGAAGTGTCTGGAGCTGATAAAACACCGTTTTCTGTTGCCGGAATGCAACCTTTTGAATTGGCAGGAAAGCCTGCAGGTCAGTATGCCTTGGCGAATGCCGGTAAAGCTTATGTGTTGTATAACAGTTCATCAGCTGCGGTAAAACTTGATTTAGGTAATTCAGCGGGTAATTATAGTGTAAAGCACATCAACCCGGCTAGCGGTGCTGTTGTTAAAGAAGAAAAAATCAAAGGTGGTGCAACCATCGAAATCAATAAGCTTTCGTCAGGAGACGATGTCGTTTTTATCAACAAAATTTAAAACATTATTGCCATGTATCAAAGGATAGTTTTATTTGCCTTTATCTCATTAGCGCTGTTTGGTTGTACATCAAACAAGAAACCCGATGCTTTAAAAAAGGGTTTACACATTTCAGAAAACGGAAGATACTTTACGGAAGACGGTAAACCATTCTTCTGGCTGGGAGATACCGGGTGGTTATTGTTTAACAAAACTACACGCGAGCAGGCTGATCAATTTCTGGAAGACCGCAGGCAAAAAGGATTTAATGTGATACAGGCTATGGTATTGCATACTGTACCCTCAGTTAATATCTACGGTGACTCATCATTGGTAAACGGTGATATTGCTAAACCGGCAGTTACAGAAGGGAATTCCTTTGCTGATTCCACACAATATGATTTCTGGGATCATATTGATTATATCGTTGATAAAGCTAAAGAAAAAGGTATTTATATGGCCTTGGTTCCAGTTTGGGGTACCAATGTGAAGAACAAAAAAGTAACGCCAGCACAGGCAAAGAGCTATGCGGAGTTTTTAACAAACAGGTATAAAGACAAAAGCAACATCATCTGGTTAAATGGTGGTGACATCAAGGGCTCGGAAGTTAAGGAAGTATGGGAAGTAATTGGCGCTACTTTAAGAGCGAATGATCCAAATCACCTGATCACTTTTCATCCGAGAGGCAGAACAGGCTCTTCTGAGTGGTTTCACGATGCAAAATGGTTAGATTTTAATATGGTACAATCTGGTCACCGTCGTTATGATCAGGACACTTCAGCCAAAGAGCAATGGCACTATGGTGAAGACAACTGGAAATACATTGAAAAAGATTATAACCTGAAACCGGTTAAGCCAACTATTGACGGTGAGCCTTCTTATGAAGGTATTCCACAAGGTTTACATGATGTTAAACAACCTAGATGGAATGATGCGGACGTAAGGAGATATGGCTATTGGTCGGTTTTTGCAGGTGCATTTGGTTATACTTATGGTGATAACTCTGTAATGCAATTCTATAAAGCTGGAAGTAAAGGAGCTGCCTATGGCGCAACAAAATCATGGCAGGATGCTTTAAATGATCCTGGAGCAGGTCAAATGATACATTTGAAAAACCTGATGTTGTCAAGGGTTCCAGCTGATCAAACTGCCGCTTCAACGCAGGCAGACAATGGTTATTTTGATAGAGTTCCCGATCAGTCTGTAATTGTCGGCGCTGCGGGAGGTGATAATGAAAAGTATAACAGGCTACTGGCTACCAGAGGAAAGGATTACCTATTCGTTTATACTTACAATGGCAGGAATATTCCTTTAAAAATGGGCGTAATCGAAGGCGATCAGGTAAAAGCTTCCTGGTTCAGCCCACGAGATGGTAAAACTACAGCTATAGGCAATATTGATAATAAGGGGACCCATGACTTTGACCCTCCGGGAGAAGTAAAGGATGGTAACGATTGGGTGTTGATCATAGATAAAATATAATGATGAATAGCTTTAAGCGCACATATCGTTTGTTTTTGCTGCTGGTGTTGGTGGTTACTTTTAGCGCTTGTTCTAAAAAAGCCTATCTGTTTACCTCTTTTCATGAGCCTGCCAACGAGGGCTTACGTATGCTGTATAGCTATGATGGCTACAAATGGAACGACCTCAATAAGATTTTGCTGAAACCGGAGGTTGGTAAGGAAAAGATCATGCGTGATCCTTCAATGCTGCAGGGACCTGATGGTGTATTTCATCTGGTATGGACATGTGGATGGAAGGGAGAAAGAGGTTTCGGTTACGCCAGCTCCAAAGATTTGGTTAACTGGTCTGAACAAAAGTTTGTCCCTGTATTGCAAAATGAACCAACTACAGTGAATGTCTGGGCGCCAGAGTTGTTTTATGATGATGTTAAACAAGAATACATCATTATATGGGCTTCTACTATCCCATATCGTTTTGAAAAAGGGATAGAAGAAGAAAAAAACAACCACAGGATGTATGCTGTTACCACTAAGGATTTCAAGACTTTCTCGGAAACTCAACTGTTTCTTGATCCGGGATTTAGTGTAATTGATGCGGTAATTGTAAAAAAAGCTGCGGAAGATTATGTCTTGGTGTTGAAAGACAATACCAGGCCGAACAGGAACCTGAAGGTCGCTTTTAGTCCTCAGGCTCTAGGTCCTTATACAGGAGTATCAGCTGCTTTTAGCGGATTGCTTACAGAAGGACCATCTGTTGTTAGGATCGGTAAAAACTGGCTGATTTATTATGATGCTTACGGAGAGAAAAAGTATGCAGTCATAAAAACAAGTGATTTTAAGCATTTTGAAGATGTTTCTGCTCAAACGGTAATTCCGAAAGGGCATAAGCATGGAACGATAGTGCCTGTAAAAAGGAAAGTGCTCAATCAGCTTGGTGTAGAATAAAACATTGCGGGTCAGGATAACGACTCAAAAAAAGAATAAATAATGAAGAATTATAAAAGTATTTGGTTAGCCTCCGCACTGTTCATAACAGTACAAGCAGCACAAGCTCAGGATACCCTACGTTATACCGGCACAACTATCGTGAATGCCGATTATCATAACGGTCAGCTTGTGCCTGCCGTGGGGGTGCATAATATCCAGACGTTAAGGGCAAACCGGGAACATCCAGAATTGTCGGATGGTCTGGACTGGACCTACAACCATGCACCAATGTTGGCCTATTGGAACAATACCTTTTACCTGGAATTTCTGAGCGATCCGGTAGGGGAACACATTCCACCAAGCAGAACATTGCTGCAAACTTCTAAAGACGGTTACAACTGGTCTAAACCTGATATTATTTTTCCACCTTACAAAATTCCTGATGGATGGAAAAAGGAAGGCGTTGGAGGGGTGGCGAAAGACTTATATGCTACCATGCACCAGCGCGTAGGGTTTTATGTTTCGAAAGCAGATCGCTTGTTTGCCTTAGCTTATTATGGTATTGCTATGGATAAAACAGATGATCCCAACGATGGAAAGGGAATAGGCAGAGTGATCAGGGAGGTTAAGAAGGATGGAACCTATGGTCCAATCTATTTATTGAGACCGAATTCCACCTGGGACATGAAGCATACACTTTATCCAATGTATACAAAGAGTAAGGATCGGGGATTTGTTACTGCTTGTAACGAGATTCTTGCGAGTCCGCTGATGATGCAGCAAATGGTAGAGGAAGCGGATAGAAATGATCCATTAATACCATTGAACAGACCAGTAAAGGCTTTCAGTTACTATCACTTGGCCAATGGTAAAGTAGTGGGCTTGTGGAAACATGCCTTGACTTCAGTGAGTAATGATCATGGTAAAACATGGCAGTATACCCCGTTAAGGGCACCGGGGGTAGTAAATAGTAATGCTAAAATATGGGGGCAGCGTATGTCCGACGGTCGTTATGCCATTGTTTACAACCCTTCTGAATTTCGCTGGCCATTAGCTGTTTCAACCAGTGATGACGGTCTGAATTATAAAGATCTTTTGCTGATAAACGGTGAAATATCGCAAATGCGCTATGGTGGTAACTATAAATCCTACGGGCCACAGTATATCAGAGGAATATTGGAAGGCAATGGTAAACCTGTTGATGGAAATATGTGGTTAACCTATAGCATGAATAAGGAAGACATATGGGTGGCAAAAGTACCTGTCCCAGTTTTGTCGGTAGTAAGCGGTCCTGTAAACGAAGCATTCAATTCCCTTCCTGATGGACAGGAACTGAAATTCTGGAATACTTTCAGTCCGCTTTGGGCCTCGGTTAAGATCGAAAAATCGGTTGATGGTACCAAATCACTAACTTTAAGAGATAAGGATCCGTATGATTATGCAAAGGCAGAAAGAGTAATCCCTTCAGCCAGAAAAGTAAATATAGAATTTACGGTTACACCGGTACAAAATAATACAGGTTCATTGCAGGTGGAATTTCAGGATGCAAAGGGAACGGCCGGAGCAAGATTGATTTTTGATGCCGATGGCGAATTAAAAGCCAAGGTAGGTTACCGGAATTCGGGAATTATGAAATATGAAGGAGGTAAAACCTATCATATTCGTGCAGAACTGGATATGGACAAGCGGATGTACAATATTTTTATAAATGGAGAGAGCAAAGGTACACGCCTCATGTTTGTCCCGGTTTCTTCTTTTGAAAGGATAACATTCAGAACGGGAGATGTTCGTCGTTTCCCTGATGTAGATACGCCTACAGATCAGGATTATGATCTGAAAGATCCGGGAACACCGGTTAAAGAAGCTATTTTCTATATCAAGTCATTAAAAACTGAAGCAATTAAATAGACAGATGATGGGCTTAAAGAGATATTTACTGCTGGTTGTGTTATTCGGAACGATGGGTGAAGCCAATGCAAAAATACTTTTGCCTCAGATTCTTTCCAGTAATATGGTTTTGCAGCGTGATAAGCCCTTAAATATTTGGGGCTTTGGAGCAGTTGGAGAACTGGTAACGGTAAGCTTCGGCGTACAGGTAAAGCAAACTACAACCGATGCAAATGGTAAATGGAAAGTAGTTTTATCGCCTTTAAAAACTTCTGCGGTTCCTGCTGCTATGACCATAAAAGGCTCAAATACCATTGTACTGGATAATATTTTGGTAGGAGAAGTATGGCTTTGTTCCGGACAATCGAACATGGAGTATGCCATGCGCAAAATTGCGAAAGTAAAAAAGCCTTTAAAAGAAAGACTGGGATACCCTGCAGATGAATTGGAAAAAGCCAATAATCCTCAGATCCGTATTTTTCTGGTGAATCGGAAGCAGTTAAGTAAGCCAGACTCTATTCATAAAAGCTGGAGTGTCGCCCAGGACTCGGCGTTAAAGAACTTCTCTGCAGCAGGTTATTTTTTTGCTAAAGAGCTACATGAGAAGTTGAATGTGCCTGTAGGAATGATCTCTTCGGCAGTAAGTGGTAGTGCTATTGAGCCATGGATACCTAAAGATAGTCTGGAGAACGTTGAGACAGGCTATTTCAAAGACCAAAAGGTGGGCAACGATCCGGGGAAGTTTTATACCCCAATGATTGAGCCTTTAACACCTTTTGCCTTAAGCGGGTTTTTGTGGTATCAAGGAGAAACCAATTGCTTTTTAAAAGAGAATATTAGCTACAGCTACAAAATGAAAGCGTTGATCAATAGCTGGAGAACAGCTTGGAAGATAGGTTCAAGTGATCAAAACGCAGATCTGCCTTTTTACTATGTACAAATTGCACCGTTTAATTATTCTACTACCAAAGGCAAGGTTGCTTTGGATCAGCAAACTGAACCTGAATTCTGGGAAGCACAGACGCAATTACTGAGAATGCCGAATACCGGTATGGTTGTAACGACCGACCTGAACGACTATCCGGATGATCTGCATCCTAATTATAAATGGGAAATAGGGAGAAGACTGGCTTTATGGGCTTTGGCCAATGACTACAATAAGAAATTAAGCTATTCCGGACCGATCTATAAATCTGTAAGCTTTAAAGGAGCGACAGCCGAACTGGAATTTGAGCATTCAGGCAAAGGCCTGACCAGCATCGACGGAAAAGCTTTGGATTGCTTTACTATAGCCGGTGCTGATGGGAAATTCGTTCCTGCCAATGCTGTAATTAAAGGGAACAAGATCATCGTATCTGCAAAAGGCCTGAAGAATCCTGCAGCAGTACGCTTTGGTTTTAATGAGGCTATGCGACCAAACCTTTACAATAAAGATGGCTTACCTGCATTGCCTTTCAGAACTGATAATCCACTAACGAAACAATTTAAACCAATATAACCAGATCCTTTATTCATGAAGCTTACACCGATCCTTTCTTTTATTTTGCTGATGCTTTTCAGTTCTGTCAACGTTCTTCGCGCCCAGCAGACGGAGCAAATCTATTTGTCGGGTACCGGAAATGACCATACAGTAAAATGGGACTTTTTTTGCACTAAAGGAATGAACTCAGGTAAATGGACCACCATACCTGTACCTTCAAACTGGGAACTGCAAGGTTTTGGTAAATACGATTATGGCTTCGCTAAAGACAGTGTAAGGGGGAAAGAACAAGGTTTATACAAGTATAAATTCAAAGTTCCTGCTGCCTGGAAAGGGAAAAAGATCAACATCGTTTTTGAAGGGTCGATGACTGATACAGAAGTAAAGATTAATGGTAAATCGGCCGGAGCAATTCACCAGGGCGCGTTTTACGCATTCCGCTATGACCTGACTGCCTTGTTAAAATATGGTGCAGATAATCTGCTCGAAGCAAAAGTATCAAAGCATTCGGCTAATAAATCAGTAAATGAAGCCGAGCGTAAGGCCGACTTCTGGATATTTGGTGGCATATTCAGACCAGTATACCTGGAGGCTTTGTCAGTACAACATATAGAAAGGGTAGCGATTGAAGCAAAAGCAGATGGACAGTTTAAAGCTGAAGCTTACGTTGCAGGTAATGCTGATAAATTAACTGTGCAGTTGTACAGTGCTGATGGTAAAAAATATGGTGCCCCAATTAGTACTTACCTTAAGAAGGGATCGGCGCCTGTCAGCCTTTCAGGATCATTTAATGCACCTGAATTGTGGTCTTCCGAGTTCCCTAATCTATATACAGCAACTTTTACTTTGTATCAGAAAAACAAAGCTCTTCATACTTTATCTAAAAAGATAGGTTTCAGAACCATCGTCGTAAAGCCTCGTGATGGTATTTTTGTAAATGGTGTTAAAATTAAATTTAAAGGGGTAAACAGACATTCTTTCCGCCCTGCATCGGGCAGAACCTTAAGCAAAAAGAACAGTATTGAGGATGTTGAACTGATGAAGGAGATGAATATGAATGCGGTACGTATGTCGCATTACCCACCTGATGGTCATTTTCTGGATGTTTGCGACTCTCTCGGCTTATATGTAATGGACGAACTTGCCGGTTGGCATGGACATTATGATACGCCTACAGGCACGAAGTTGGTCAAAGAAATGATCAGACATGATGTAAATCATCCTTCGATTGTCATTTGGGCAAATGGAAACGAAGGCGGTCACAATCGGGAGCTTGATCCGTTGTTTGCACAGGAGGATATTCAACAACGCCCTGTTATTCATCCTTGGGAAGATTTCAATGGTTTTGATACGCAACATTACCGGGAGTATAATTATGGTATAGGTAACTACAAACACGGGCATAGTATTGTGATGCCTACTGAATTTTTACACGGTATGTTTGATGGCGGTCATGGTGCCGGTTTGGAAGATTACTGGAACGATATGTTAATGAATCCACTTTCTGCAGGTGGCTTCCTGTGGGATTTTGCTGATCAGGGCGTGGTACGTACCGATAAAAATAATATAATAGATGCGGACGGTAGTCGTGGTGCAGACGGTATAGTTGGTCCGTATCATGAGAAAGAAGGTAGTTATTTTGCTATTAAAGAGATCTGGAGTCCGGTGTTTTTTGAGCATCGTGAAATGACAGCTGGATTTGATGGGATATTTAATGTAGAGAATCGCTTTCATTTTGCTAACCTGAATGCTTGTCGCTTTGACTGGAAGTTATTGAACCTGAAAACTAAATCGGAGATTAAGGGGGAAGCTACAGCACCAGATGTTAAACCGCTTGAAAAAGGTAAGTTAAGCGTAACACTTCCTGCAAACTGGAATAGCTATGATGTGTTGTATGTCACAGCTACTGATATGCATGGAAAAGAATTGTATACCTGGAGTTTCCCGATTACACTCCCTAAAAAAGAAGCTTTGGCGCTGGTTAAAAAAGACGGCGGAAGTACTGCTACGATTACGGAAAAAGACTCTTTATTTACCACCACTGCTAATGGTATTTCTTTAAGTTTTAGTAAAAAAACAGGCATACTGAGGGAAGTGAAAAATGCAAAAGGCATCATTCCTTTTACAAACGGACCGGTAATCCAGGAAGGGGCTACCAATTTCAGAAAGATCAGTCACCGTATGGAAGGTGCAAATCTGATCATTGAATCCTCATTTGACAGGAAAGAAGCTTACAACACCTTGCAATGGACGATTTATCCTTCAGGCATGTTGAAACTAAACGTAAAATACTTTCCGGCAGAATACCTGACGAATTTTATCGGATTGAATTTCTCTTTCCCGGAAGACCAGATTAAAGGGGTAGAATATATGGGAAGAGGTCCGCACCGCGTTTGGAAGAACCGTTTGAAAGGAAATGAGTTCGGTATATGGAAAAAGGATTATAACAATACGGAAACCGGCGAAACCTGGGTATACCCGGAGTTTAAAGGCTACCATTCCAATATGTACTGGTGTAAATTCATTACAAAGGATCAACCTTTTACCGTGATCACGGAGAATGAGGACATTTTTCTAAGATTGTTTAGCGCGGCTTGGAAAACAGATCAGTGGCATAACTATGAACCGCATTTCCCATCGGGCGATATTTCTTTTATGCAGGGGATTCCGGGGATAGGTACTAAAACGCAAAGAAAGGACAGAACCGGTCCTATGTCGATGCAGAATATTTTTTATGATTATGAGAAGGAGCCTGCAAGGGCATTGGATATGACACTTTACTTTGATTTTCGCATTCTGTGAGCGGTTGCTCATGATGGTTTCGACAAGTAAATAATGCTTAAATTGAATAGATAAAAGCCTGAACCAAATGAAGCTTGAACGATATATACTAACAGCCCTTTTGATGCTATGCCTTACCGGTGCTTTTGCACAGGTGTCGTTGCATAACTTGCGCTGTGAGATGCTGCAGGATCCTTTAGGAATTGATGTGATTCAGCCTAAGTTAAGCTGGGAAATTAATTCGGCGCAGCGTGACGTTAAACAAACAGCCTACCAAATTCTGGTAGCCTCATCGGTAGATAAGCTCACAGAAAATGATGCCGATGTATGGAATTCGGGTAAAGTAAAATCGACTGCATCTGTTTATAACCAATATGCAGGCCCTGCATTGAAAAGTAAAAGCAAGTATTACTGGAAGGTTAAAGTCTCAACGAATAAAGAGGAAACCGATTGGAGCGGTGTTGCATCATGGTCGATGGGATTATTGAATTATAAGGATTGGGAAGGCAGATGGATAGGGTTTGACCGCTTTTTCCCCTGGGATAATCAAGCTGAGGGCCGTTTATCTGCCCGTTATTTCAGAAAAGAGTTCTCAACGAATAAAACAGTGGCATCAGCAACCGCCTATATCATGGGTATGGGCTTATATGAACTGTATATTGATGGTAAAAAAATCGGTGACCAGGTTTTGGCACCTGCTCCTACAGATTATACAAAAAATATAAAGTACAACGCCTTAGATATTACAGCACGGCTGAAACAGGGTAGACATGCCATTGGCGTAATCTTAGGAAACGGTCGGTTTTTCGCCATGCGTCAGGCTAAAGCATATAAAGTTAAAACATTCGGCTTCCCTAAATTACTGCTTCAGGTGGTCATTAAATACACAGATGGCTCTACCGCTTCAATTAAAACCGATGATACCTGGAAAGGTACTGCTGATGGGCCAATTCTTGCCAATAACGAATACGATGGTGAGGTATATGATGCGCGTAAAGAGTTTAAAGGATGGAGCGAGTCGGGGTTTGACGAAAATAAATGGCTCAAAGCCGAATATGTACAAGAGCCGGGCGGTACCTATCAGGCGCAGATGAGTGAAGCCATGAAGGTGATGAAAAATATTGCCCCGGTAGCCATTACCAAACGCCCGAATGGTAAATACATCATAGATTTTGGGCAGAACTTTGCTGGTTGGGTAAAATTTAAGGTCAAAGGCACAAAAGGAACAAGTGTTTCCTTGCGGTTTGCAGAGTCGCTGGAACCAAACGGCGAGCTATTCAGGACAAATCTGCGCGATGCAAAAGCCACAGATACCTATATCCTTAAAGGAGAGGGTACAGAGACATGGGCGCCGAGATTTACCTATCAGGGCTTTCGTTATGTAGAATTGAGTGGTTATCCTGGGATTCCTCAAAAAGGCGACTTTACGGGATGCCTGGTATATGACGACATGAAAACTGTAGGGACTTTTGAATCATCCAACAGCTTGATAAATCAGATATTTAAAAACTCCTGGTGGGGCATTGCCTCCAATTATAAGGGTATGCCGGTTGATTGTCCGCAACGCAATGAGCGGCAGCCGTGGCTGGGCGACAGGACTGTAGGAGCTTACGGCGAAAGCTTTTTGTTCGACAATACAGCTTTGTATAAGAAATGGCTGGACGATATCCGTTATGCTCAAAAGGAAGATGGTGCGATCCCAGATGTCGCCCCGGCATTCTGGAGGTATTATAGCGATAACGTAACCTGGCCTGCAACTTTACTCTTTGTAGCTGATATGTTGTATAAGCAAACGGGAGACATATCTGTACTGCATAAAAACTATCCTGCCGTAAAAAAATGGATGACCTACATGAAGGATAGGTATATGAATAGTGAGGGGATTATGACCAAAGATAGTTATGGCGACTGGTGTGCTCCTCCTGTAACAGCTGAAGATGGCAAAGGAGTTAACGCCGATCAGAAACATCCAAGTGCATTAATTGCTACGGCCTATTATTATCAGCTTTCAATAATGATGGCCCATTACAGTACGGTTACGGGCAATGGAGGTGATAGCGCTGGTTATGCTGCATTGGCATCGGAATTAAAAAAGGCCTTTAATCGTAAATTCTATAATGCGCAGGGGTATTACGGCGACAATAAACTAACGGATAACCTGCTGCCGGTATATTTTGGTATGGTTGAGGAGCAGCATAAGGAGAAAGTAGTAAAGCAGATCTGTTATATTATTGAAGAGAAGAATAATGGGCACCTGAGTACGGGAGTACAGGGGACAAATTTCCTGATGCGGACACTGACTGATAATGGAAGAAGTGACCTTGCTTACCGGATAGCTTCGCAGAAAACTTATCCTTCATGGGGATATATGATCGAAAACGGAGCTACAACGATATGGGAGTTATGGAATGGAAATACTGCTGCCCCAAAAATGAACTCACAGAACCATGTTATGATGCTGGGTGATTTACTGATCTGGTATTATGAGAACCTTGCCGGTATTAAGGCTTCAGCTCCTGGTTTTAAGGAAATTGTGATGAAGCCTGAGATGATTAAAGGATTGGATGCCGTAAATGCGGAATACAATTCTGTTCATGGCTTGATTAAAAGCAGCTGGACTAAGTCAGCAACTGATTTTAAATGGAACATTACTATTCCTGCTAATACTATGGCAAGGATTAGTATTCCTGCAAAATCGGCAGGACAGGTAAAAGAAGGGGGGCGGAAAGCTACGGATGTGAAAGGATTAAAATTTATACAAATGGAACACGATAGGGCTGTATTTGAAATGGGCTCTGGTGAGTATTCATTTGCAGCTGAACTATAAACTATAGATATGATGAATAGAAAAATATACATATTGACTTTACTAATCTGCACGATTTTTTTCGACGTAAATGCACAATCGCAAAAATGGCGTTCAGGGATCATTACTGATGAGTTTTTATATGAAAAGGCGGCTTTCCCTTCTTGCCATTCGGCCACCATTGCCGAAACACCTACAGGTTTAGTGGCTGCCTATTTTGGTGGTACCAAAGAGCGTCATCCTGATGTAGAGATTTACATCAGCCGCAAAGTAAACGGAACATGGTTAGCTCCTGTTTCAGTAGCCAATGGTATACAGAATGATAAATTAAGATTGCCAACCTGGAATCCGGTTTTGTACCAGGTACCGGGAGGCGATTTACTGCTTTTTTATAAAATAGGTCCTAAGCCATCCGAATGGTGGGGAATGATGCGCACTTCTAAAGATGGTGGGATGACCTGGTCTGACGCTAAAAAGTTACCTGATGGATACATAGGCCCTGTTAAAAACAAACCTGTTTTGCTAAGCAATGGCAATTTGTTTAACCCTTCAAGTAAAGAAGGAGATGGTTGGAAAGTACATTTTGAGGTAACCAAAGATAATGGTCAAAACTGGCGGACAGTTGGTCCGATAGCCGGGAACGGATTAGATGCCATACAACCAAGCATCTTAGATCACGGAAAAGGTAAGTTGCAGATTCTAGCCAGAAGCAAAAACAGGGCGCTTGTAGAATCGTGGTCAGCCGACAACGGGGAAACCTGGTCGCCCTTAGCTAAAACCACTTTGCCAAATAACAATTCTGGCACTGATGCTGTGACCATGAAAGACGGCAGACACGTGTTGGTTTATAACCATGTATTGCCTCCGGGTGATCTGGCTAAAGGGCCTAGAACCCCATTAAACGTAGCTATTTCTAAAGATGGCAAAGCGTGGTATGCTGCATTAATTCTTGAAGATTCTCCAATCAGTCAGTATTCTTATCCTGCAGTGATCCAGACATCAGATGGTATGCTGCATTTCATTTACACCTGGAGAAGATTAAAGATTAAGCATGTAGTGGTTGATCCATCGAAATTGAAGCTTAAAAAGATTGTAAACGGCGTTTGGCCGAAACTAAAAGGATACACTGCACCTGTAATTACAGAGGTTAAAAACGAGGAATAATGATGAAACGAACTGCTTTATTTCTGGTTGTTGGATTTTTGCTGTTTTTAAGCAGTGCTATTGCACAAACTCAAAATTCGGACTCACTATACCGTCAGCCATTAAAAGATGTCTTAGCGGAGATAGAAAGCCGTTTTAAAGTAAAGGTAAAGTATAGTGATAACCAGATAAAGGATCGTTGGGTAAATTATGCGTTTTGGCGGTTCAGACCAAATGTTGATGAAACGCTTGCGAACGTGCTCGCACCCCTGGACATGAAAGTGAACAAGGAGAAAGCAGGCGTTTACAAATTGAAAGAATACGAGTATTACCGCTGGCAGGTGCAGGAGGGACAGAATACCCTTGATTATCTGTCTACCCTTTACAAGGATAAAGCAAGTTGGGAACAGCGTAAGGCTTTAATTAAGCCTTTACTTTACGAGGCCCAGCTGTTATCGCCATTACCGGCTAAACCTGCATCAAAACCAATCGTTACCCCCAAAAGGATAATGGACGGTTATACTGTGGAAAATATTGCGATTGAAATATTGCCTGGATTGTATGTGAATGGATCTTTGTACAAGCCGCTAAAAATTAAAGGAAAGATTCCTGTTGTACTTAGTCCGGACGGACATTGGGCACAGCAGCGTTACCGTGCCGATTGCCAGATTCGTTGCGCCATGATCGCACGGATGGGAGCTATGGCCATTAGCTACGACCTGTTTGCATGGGGAGAATCTCTGCTCCAGTTTAAAGCGGAAGATCACAGACGAAGTCTGGCGCACACCATACAGACCTTAGGGGGAATCAGGATTCTCGACTATGTTTTATCACTGAAAGAAACGGACAAGGGTAGGGTAGGTATCAGTGGTGGATCGGGTGGCGGAAGTCATACTGTACTGATGGCCGCTATGGATGATCGTATTAAACTAAGTGTTCCGGTGGTTTCCTTATCGTCTTCATTTTATGGCGGTTGTCCATGTGAAAGTGGGATGCCGATTCACCTCTGTGCTGGTGGTACAAACAACGTTGAACTGGCAGCGATGGCTGCGCCGAATCCTCAGTTGGTCGTGTCGGATGGAAAGGATTGGACGGTAAGCGTACCTGAACATGATATGCCTTTCCTGAAAAAAATATACGGCTACTATGGTGGGCCAGACCTGGTGCAGAACGTTCACTTACCAGATGAAGGTCATGATTTCGGTCCTTCAAAACGCAAAGCGCTGTACGACTTTTTGATTCAGAATTTTAAGCTTAACGGAGCTGCGGTAAAGAATAAAACCGGACAATACGACGAAAGCAAATGCAGGGTAGAGAAAGAATCGGCTATGTATGTTTTTGGTGATAAAGGAGAGCGTTTGCCTGCAAATGCAATCAAGGGGTTTGAGCAATTAGAAAAGGTATTTAAAGCAAGCATTTCAAAATGATAGATATGGAAAACCGCAGACAATTTATTGGGAAACTGGCGCTCCTTACGGGAGGGCTAATGTTAACTGATCAATACAGTTGGGCTTATGCGTCTGTAGATCAAAGGTATAAAGTAGCAGTGGTAGATTTAATGATTTTGAAACGGCAGAAGTTAGGCGCTTTTGACTTGAGTAAGGAAATTGGTGCCGATGGTGTGGAGCTGGATATGGGCGGTTTGGGCAACAGAGATACTTTTGATAATAAGCTGGCCGATCCGGTAGTCAGACAGCAGTTTATGGATAAAGCCAAAGCGTTGAATCTGGAAATATGTTCATTGGCTATGACCGGTTTTTATGCGCAATCTTTGGCAACAAGGCCAACATATCAGCAAATGATTGGTGATTGCATCACTACCATGAAAGCGATGAACGTAAAGGTGGCTTTCTTGCCATTGGGCATACAGGGCGACCTGGTGAAAAACCCTGAACTCAGACCTGCAATTGTTGAACGCTTAAAAGTAGCGGGCAAGATGGCTAAAAAAGCAGGTGTGGTGATTGGTATTGAAACCGCATTGGATGCACGTGGCGAACTTCAATTGCTAAAAGACATAAACTCAGCAGCTATTAAAAGTTATTTCAACTTTTCCAATGCGATCAAAAATGGTCGGGATTTACATACTGAACTGCGGATTTTGGGCAGGAAGAACATTGTTCAGATTCACTGCACTAACGATGATGGTGTATGGTTGCAGAACGATCCTAAGATTGATATGAAAGCCGTAAGGAGAACATTGGATGATATGGGCTGGAAAGGCTGGCTGGTGGTTGAGCGCTCAAGGGATGCCAAAGACCCAAGAAATGTAAAGTGGAATTTTACTGCAAATACAAGCTATGTAAAGTCTGTTTTTCAATAATATACAAGGGATGAAGAAGACACTTAAACCTTGCTTGCTTGTAATATTTATGGCTTTGCTGTTGAGCAATACGAGTCTGTATGCTGCGGATATCTATGTTTCCTTAAAAGGATCGGACAGCAATGCAGGTACGAAAAAACAGCCGGTAGCAAGCCTGGCTAACGCACTCCGTAAAGCACGTGAATTGAGGCGTTTAAATGATCCTTCCATAAAGAACGGGATCAACATCATTATAGAGCAAGGCTTTTATCAATTGAATGAACCGGTGGTCATCAGACCTGAAGATTCGGGTACTGCAGCGAGTCCGACTATCATTACAAAAAACGCAGGAGCTGATGTTGTGCTGAGTGGCGGAATTTCTATTTCGGACTGGAAAAAGGTGGGCGGAGCACTGCCCGGTGTTTCAAATGATATTAAAGAGAAACTTTGGGTAGCCGATGTACCTGTACTGGGAAGTAGTGATTTAGAATTCAGGCAGATGTGGGTTGATGGAAAAAAGGCGATTAGAGCGAGAGATTGGAATGCGGACAAAATGGCCCGGATTTTAAGCTGGAATTTTCCCGCAAAAACCTGCAAGATTCCTCTGCCGGCAATAAAAGGCATTGGCAATTTTGAGGATATAAAAGGTATGGAAATGGTAATCCAACAATGGTGGGCCATCGCTAACCTCCGGATAAAATCAGTAAAAGTAACAGGCAAAGAGGCCGAGCTGACTTTTATGGAACCGGAAAGCCGCGTGCAATCAGAACATCCATGGCCTGCTCCCTGGATCTCTGCAAAAACGGGTAACTCACCTTTCTATTTAACCAATGCGATCCAGTTTCTGGATGAGCCTGGAGAATGGTACGAGGATCTGAAGAACGGCAAAGTTTATTACTGGCCGCGAGCAGGCGAGCAGATGAATAAAGCGAAGGCTGTTGCGCCATATCTGGAGACTTTAGTGAGGATGGAAGGTACAATCGATAACCCGGTGAGTTATGTGTTCTTTAAAGGTATTTCCTTTCAGCACGCAGGTTGGTTAAGACCATCACAGTTTGGTCATGTACCCCATCAGACAGGGATGTATATGCTGGATGCTTATAAACTAAAAATACCGGGAACACCGGATAAAAAAGGACTGGAGAATCAGGCCTGGGTTGGTCGCCCTGCAGCTGCGGTTGAAGTAAGCTACGCACATCATACCGGCTTTGAAGCATGTAGTTTTGAACATCATGCTTCAACTGGATTGGATTATAAAAGAGGGACTTATCATAATGAAGTTAAAGGAAACCTTTTCAAAGATATTGGTGGCAGTGGTATTTTGATTGGAATCTTTTCTGATGAAGCTACGGAGGCACATTTGCCTTATAATCCAAAAGATGAAAGAGAGATTTGTACCAATGAAAGCATTACCAATAACCTGATCACGGATGTAACTAATGAAGATTGGGGTTGTGTGGGAATTGGTGCTGGGTATGTAAGGGGAATCAATATTGCACACAATGAGATCAGTGATGTGTCGTATTCAGGAATCAGTATGGGCTGGGGCTGGACAAGAACCATCAACGCCATGCGCAACAACACTATCACAGCAAATAAAATCCATCATTATGGGAAGTACCTGTATGATGTAGCAGGTATTTATACCTTATCGGCCCAACCAGGTTCTCTGATTTCCAATAACTATATCGACAGCATTTACAAGGCGCCTTATCCTCATGATCCGGGGCATTGGTTTTACCTGTATACCGATGAGGGTTCTTCTTATTTTACAGTGAAGGATAACTGGACGCCAGCTGAGAAATATTTGCAAAATGCAAATGGTCCGGGAAATGTCTGGACGGGTAACGGGCCAAAAGTTGCCGATAGTATTAAAGTTAAAGCTGGACTTGAGTCTGATTATCGCTATCTGTTGAAAAACAGTTCGGTAAATGGTATTGGTCAGCCGCTTAATAGTGTGGATTCTGGTAATGGGAATGAGCTGGTAATAGAGGTCATACTTCCTTCTTCGGCCGGATTGAGTAAGGCTTTACTGGTTGAAATTTGCAGGGAAAAGGGCATCGCTGCACCGGCCATTTACCAATGGAATAATCGTTTGCTGGTGTACGCAGCAATGAATGAATCTGCCGCATTGATGCGGCAAATACAATCGAGAATCCAGGGTGCAGAAGCTAGACTCTATAAAGATGTATTTTACAAGTTTGAACGTAAAAAGCATTGCGGACAAGAGCCGGTTAAGGAATGGGACAACATCATTTTAAGTACAAACCTGGTGAAGGATGAGCGGATGCAAAAGGAATACCTGGGGTATCATGCTACGCAGTTTGAGAAATGGCCGGAAGTAGCGAAGGGCTTTTGCAATGCAGATTTTCAGGAGTTGAGAATTTTTAAAAATGGAAGACAGTTGATACTGGTGATCAGCATTCCTAAAGGCGCAAGTTTAGATGAATTAAATCCAAAAACCACACAGAATAATCCTCGGGTTGACAATTGGAATAATCTGATGAAAAAGTATCAGGAAGGAATTGAAGGAACTAAACCCGGAGAAGTTTGGGTGTTTTTTAGTAAGAATAATTAGAAATTGAATATGTTAAAATTAGGAATATTAGGGCTGGGAGAAGGGCGTAGTACCATGTCGGCCGCCCTTGCAAGCAACAAATACGAACTGGTAAAAATTTGCGATGCGAACGAAGATGTGTGCAAACAACGCGCAAAAGAATTCGATTTTCCGCACTATACCTCCAGCTATCAGGAAATGCTGGATGACGCTAGCATCGACGTGATCGCAATCTACACGCCTGATCATTTGCATGCAGACCACGTTAAACAAGCGCTGCTGCACGGAAAGCATGTAGTTTGTACAAAACCATTCATTGACGATTTGGCGCGCGCTAAAGAGCTCCTGGAGGTTTCAAAGCAAAGTGGTAAAAAAGTATTCGTTGGTCAGAGTTCCCGTTTCTTTGAACCTTATAAGCGACAAAGGACTGATTATGCTGCAGGTATCATTGGTGATTTAATCACGGTTGAGTGTCATTATAATGCCGATCACCGTTGGTTCCTGGAGAAAAAATGGGCCTTAGAAGCTTCTTTTAAATGGCTTTATGGCGGATTAAGCCATCCGGTTGATTTTATCAGATGGTACCTTCCCGAAATTGAAGAGGTGATGGGATATGGGATGATCAGCTCTAATGGCAAAAAAGCTGGCTTAAAAAACGAAGATACGATGCACTTTATCTTCAAATCGACTGACGGAAGGATTGCGCGCGTAAGTGGTGCTTATACCGGCCCGATACAGCCAGCTTACCGCGAAAGTGAGATGAGTTGTGTGTTGAGAGGTACGGAAGGGGCCAGTCAGGCCGATTATCATGAATTGCGTTATGCGGTAACGACAAATACGGGCGAAGAACAACTGATTACATGGGGAGATGCTAAGCTGAAACATTTCTTCCGTTTTGAAGGTCAGAGTCACCATGCAGGCGAATACCAGAATTATCTGGAATACTTCGCAGAGAGCATCGAAAACGATACAGTAGCTTACCCTGATTTAAAAGAGGGGATAGGCACAATAGCCTTGTTGCAGGCTATGGACAGGTCATTGCAGACCGGCGTTCCTGTTAAAATCAATGATATATTGAACGAGTACGAGCTTTTAAGAGCCGATTTCGGACTGTAAAGCAAATCCAAATCAATCAACCAAACCAAAAAAATACTTAATGGGTAACATTGTCGAACGCTTAACCAATCTGGATTACTTTATTGTAATTGCTTATCTGGTTATTCTAATTATTATCGGTTACAGGGCTAGTTTCTCTAAGAAGAAAAACGACGACGAAACCCTTTTCCTGGCCAATAAATCCTTGGGCTGGTCGAGCATTGGATTTAACATGTGGGCTACCAATGTTGGTCCCTCCATGCTGCTGGCTTTTGCCAGTATCGGCTATAGCACGGGTATCGTGGCTGTAAATTTCGATTGGTATGCCTTTATATTCCTGTTTTTACTGGCCATTGTTTTTGCGCCAAAATACCTGGCTGCGAAAGTAAGTACCATGCCTGAGTTTATGGGTAAAAGGTATGGCGACTCTACTCAGAACATACTAGCCTGGTATGCCTTGATCAAAATTCTGATCTCCTGGTTATCCCTGGGGCTTTTTGCAGGTGGCTTCCTGGTAAGACAGATATTGGGTATTCCCATGTGGCAATCGGTAATGGTATTGGTTTCTTTTGCAGGCCTGTTTACTTTTTTCGGTGGTCTTAAAGCCATTGCCAAAGTGAATGTCTTTCAAATGATTCTGTTGATCGCTGTATCTCTGGCCTTAACCGTTTTAGGTTTGCAAAAAGTTGGCGGTATTGAAGCTTTGTACAGCAAAACGCCTGCGCATTACTGGAACCTGATCCAGCCTGCCAGTGATCCGAAATACCCATGGTATGCCATTTTGCTGGGGTATCCGGTAGCAGCGATAGCTTTTTTCTGTACAGATCAGGCTATGGTGCAATCGGTTCTGGGGGCTAAAAATCTGGAGCAGGGGCAGCTAGGCGTTAGTTTTATCGGCTGGTTAAAGATCCTTTCGCTTCCTTTGTTTATCATTACAGGTATCCTGTGTTATGTGTTGTTTCCTGATTTGAAAGACCCTAATGAGGCATATATGACAATGGTGACCAACCTGTTCCCTCCGGGAATGAACGGATTGGTAATTGTAGTCTTGATTGCTGTACTGGTAGGTACCATAGGTTCATCCTTAAACTCATTGAGTACAGTGTTTACGATGGATGTGTATGTGAAAAACATCAATCCACAGGCTACGAACAAGCAGATCATCCGGATGGGGAGATTATCAGTTATTGCTGGTTGTATTTTTGCTGTAATTGTAGTGTTGGCCATCGATAATATCAAAGGTTTAAATCTGTTTGATATTTTTCAATCTGTGCTGGGCTTTATTGCACCGCCATTATCGGTCGTGTTTCTGCTTACTGTTTTTTGGAAAAGGACGACAAGGAAAGCTGTAAACTTTACCCTTTCCGTGGGATCAGCTTTAAGTCTGGGCACTGGGGTGACCTATTTATGGATACTTCCGCCTGATAAATATCCTTTCTGGCCGCATTACCTGATTCTTTCCTTCCTGATTTTTGCAGGCTTATTGCTGATTGCAGTGCTGATCTCGTTGCTGGACAGAAACCCAACGGTTTACGAGATCAATGAGCTCGACAAAAGTGCAATTGAAAAACCGACAAAACGAGTTTGGATATCATGGGCTGCTCTTGCTGTGGTTATGATTGCTTTATACATTTTTTTTAACGGGCATTAATTTTATTAGATATGATCAACCTACGATTTATTACCGCATTACTTCTTTTACTGATGGGCTATGCTGAGGTACAGGCCCAGCAAACTTCAAAAGCTGCCTGGATCTGGTATCCCGGCGATCTGGACATTTGGGTGTCCAACAAAATGCAAAACCGGAGAACAGAGCGAGGTGCCTTCCTTCCCCCATTCTGGAAAATGGATAGTCATTATGTGCTGGTTGAGTTTCATAAGGAATTTAACCTGGCTAATGCCGAAGAAGTAAACCTGTACGTTGAAGGACAGTACAACGTGAAGATCGACGGTCAGGCCTTTTCCGGTTATCCGAAAAAGATCACTGTTCCTGCAGGTAAGCATAAATTGAGTTTAAAAGTTTACGGACAAGATAAAGTCCCTGCGATACTTGTACAGGGGAAAACCATTGTTTCTGATGAAAGCTGGTTGACGACTTTTGAAGATAAGGAATGGATAGATGAAAGTGGAAAGGCCTCTGATAAGTCGGGCACCACCTATGTTTCTGTAGGGTCATGGAACCTGACCAACCCCTTGTCACCACCTTCGCAGTTTAAATTGTCAAC
The DNA here is from genome assembly GCF_900176505.1 of Pedobacter nyackensis. Classification (GTDB taxonomy): domain Bacteria; phylum Bacteroidota; class Bacteroidia; order Sphingobacteriales; family Sphingobacteriaceae; genus Pedobacter; species Pedobacter nyackensis. The sequence goes on from NZ_FWYB01000009.1 coordinate 141,964, forward strand.
AGCACTGATGGCTGCGGTAAAAACGGAAAAGGTAGACAAAGGATTTGTAGCTGATTTTGGGAAAGAAACCTTCGGTTTCCTTAAGCTGAAGGGCATAAAAGGCAAAGGTAAACTGCATATTTATTATGGAGAATCAAGGGAGGAAGCTTTATCGGCAGATCACTGTGAGACGCTGGATTTACTGGAGATTGATCTGAAAGGCAAAAGAGACTCTGTAATTGAATTGTCTAAGGCTTTTCGTTATGTAAACTGTCAGCCTGAAGGTAATGTGACATTGGACGGGGTATCGATGTTGTATGAATATGCCCCGGTAACTGAAAAGGGAAGCTTTCATTGTTCGGATGAACAAATCAATAAGATTTATGATATCTCCAAATATACATTCCATTTAAATACCCGCGAGTTTTTTATTGATGGGATAAAACGCGACAGGTGGGTATGGTCGGGCGATGCTTACCAAAGCTACCTGATGAATTATTACTCCTTTAATGAGTCGCCAATAGTGAAAAGGACCCTGCTGGCGCAAAGAGGTAAAGATCCGGTAACGGCGCACATCAATACCATCATGGATTACTCTTTCTATTGGTTTTTAGGAATCTACGACTATTACCAGTATTCAGGCGATCAGAAATTTGTGCAGGATATTTATCCAAGAATGAAGAGCCTGATGGATTATGTGCTTAACCGCAGAAATAAGGATGGTTTACTGGAATGGATGCCGGGGGATTGGATTTTCATCGACTGGGCAGATAAACTAAGTAAAGATGGGGAAGTGAGTTTTGAGCAATTGCTATTTTGTCGCAGTTTAGAAACCATGGCATTGTGTGCAGACATGGCAAAGGATACTGAAGCTGCCACGAATTACAAAAAGATGGCTGCTGATTTGAAAGCTAAGATCTTTAAACTGTATTGGGATGAGAGCAAACATGCTTTGGTGCACAGCAGAATTGCTGGAAAACCTACGGATAATGTAACCCGCTATGCCAATATGTTCGGTATTTTCTTCGATTATTTTACGCCATCACAAAAGCTGGATGTAAAACAGCATGTATTGATGAATGATAAAATTAAAAAGATTACTACGCCGTATATGCGTTTTTATGAACTGGAAGCACTTTGTGCAATGGGGGAACAGTCATATGTACTGAAACAGATGAAGGATTATTGGGGCGGTATGCTGGATTTAGGAGCTACTTCATTTTGGGAAGAGTACAATCCTGATAAAAAAGGTACCGAACATCTAGCAATGTACGGTCGCCCGTTTGGTAAAAGCCTTTGCCATGCCTGGGGTGCAAGTCCGATTTACTTATTGGGTAAGTATTATTTAGGAATTAAACCACTTACCGCAGGATATGAAAGTTATGTTGTTGAGCCGTCTTTAGGTGGATTAGAGTGGATGGAAGGGAAAGTACCCACGCCTGCCGGTGAAATTTCCTTGTATTGCAGTAAGAAAGAAATTAAGGTTAAGTCTGACGAGGGGCGTGGTGTGTTAAGATTTAAGAGCGTTTCGAAACCTATTGTGAAAGGTGGAACGGCTGTTGAGGTAGGAAAGCGAACTTATGAACTTAAGCTTGAGAAGGGGACAGCATACACGGTGAGTTATACCAAATAGTAGGCCGCCGGTTTGCTGTCTTATGATGAAGTGTTCTATTTTGCTTCATTAACTAATAATTAACGGATATTGTGCGGCTCAGTCCGTTCAGTATCCGTTCAATGTCCGTTCAATGTCCGTTCAATATCCGTCCAATATGTGTTCAATGTAAGTTAACTATCTGGAAACTGTACGCTCGTTTTTAGCAAAGAAACAAAGTACTGGTTTAGATTGTTGTTTCGGCTAAAAGCAACATTATGGAAACAGTATTGAAGCCATTTCTTGAATTACTCCGGGAAATTTATATAGGGTCTGAGGTTGATCAATCCTGGGTCATTGATGGTAATCCGGGTTATGGATTAACTGCTACACTTAAACAAATAACGGCTAAAGCAGCATCTACTCCTACAGTGAAGGGTGGTTCAACTATAGCGGGGCATACTGAGCATTTAAGGTGGAGCCTTGAATTTGCAATGGCATTTTACAAAGGAGTACAGCCTTCAGGTAGTTGGGATGAAAGCTGGACGATTCATGAAGTTAATACTGCGGATTGGGAGCAATTACAGGAAGATTTGCTTGGTGTTTATCAGCGATTGATAGATGCCATAAAAGAAGTTAAAGACTGGTCTAATCCCCATTTGTTGAAAGGTACATTAGCTTTGTTGCCTCATGCGGCTTACCATTTTGGGGCAGTGAGACAATTGATTATAGCTGTTCATAAACCTTGAAAGTAAATTCGAAGCTTAAATAACTTAATGTTCTGCCAATATACTTGAACCGATGTCGATTTAGAATATTGAATTTAGTCGAATGAGATTTTCTATAACGCTATTAGTTAGTTTTTTAATGGTTGGATACAGTCATTCAAAAGACATTTATATTTCTCCAAAAGGGAACGATAAAAATAAAGGAACGATGAATAGCCCCTTCGCTACCTTATACAGGGCCCAAATGGAAGCAAGGAAGTATAAGACTGAAAAGGTGAATATACTGTTGCGAAAAGGGGCCTATGATTTAAGTCGACCTATAGTTTTTACTGTGGATGATAGTCGTGCTCAAGGTAAGGGACTTAACATTCAGGCTTATCAGCAGGAAATAGTCGTTGTTAAAGGTTCAGCTAAATTAAACCTGAGCTGGGAACAGAAGGATGGTATTTACTATGCCAGAGTTCCCCGGTCAGGGCTAATCTTTGATCAGCTTTATGTAAACGGTACATTGATGCAGATGGCGCGGTACCCTAATTATCAACAAGGAAAAGTGCCATTTAATGGTACTGCAGCAGATGTACTTAGTGCGGAGCATATTCAGAAATGGAAGGCGCCTGAAGGAGCTTATCTTCATGCGATGCAAACGGCCATGTGGGGTGGTTTTGCTTATGAGATTAAGGGAAAGAACGGAATGAAGTTGGAAATGGAAGGAGGATGGCAAAACAATCGTCCCACTACTATGCATAAAGATTACCGTTTTATTGAAAATATAGCAGAAGAGCTGGATACCTTAAATGAATGGTATTTTGATAAGCGGCAGCAACAACTTTACTTAAAGACCACAGTAAATTTGGCGACTGCATTGATTGAGACTCCTCAAATGGAAAGTTTATTGGAAATAAAAGGTTCGGCTGCCAGGCCAGTGAAAAATATCAGTATAAAGGGGATCACCTTTACCCATGCCCTGCGGACTTTTATGAAAAACAGAGAACCTTTATTGCGAAGCGACTGGACGATATACCGTAAAGGAGCCATTACTATTGAAGGCGGCGAGCGCATCAACATAGAAAAATGCGTGTTCAGTGAACTGGGAGGTAATGTGTTGGTATATAGCAATTACAATAAACAGAATATGTTTTTTGGCAACCATATTTATAATTCAGGGAGTAGTGCTGTTGTGTTTGTTGGCGATCCTAAGGCTGTTCGTTCCCCCTCTTTTCAATATAGTATGTTTGTAGACTTAAAGGATATAGATACAAAATTAGGTCCTATTGGAAACAATTTCCCGTCTGAATGTACGGTGTACGACAATCTAATCCATAATATTGGCCAGGTAGAAAAACAAACAGCTGGTGTACATATCTCTATGGCACAAAATATTAAAGTAAGTCACAATACCATTTATGACGTGCCAAGAGCAGGTATTAATATAAACGAGGGAACCTGGGGTGGTCATAACATAGAGTATAACGACGTTTTTAATACGGTATTGGAAACCGGGGATCATGGTGCTTTCAACTCCTGGGGAAGAGATCGGTTCTGGCATCCTAAGCGCACAGTAATGGATAGTATTACGGCTAGTCACCCGGAACTGATTTTCCTGGATGCAATGAAACCTACTTCGATTTTTAACAATAGATTCAGGTGTGATCATGGATGGGATATCGATTTGGATGATGGTTCTTCCAATTATATCATCAGGAATAATGTGTGTCTAAATGGTGGCATAAAGTTAAGAGAAGGATTTAAGAGGGTAGTGGAGAACAACATTATGATTAATAATTCCTTTCATCCACATGTTTGGTTTAAGAACAGCACAGATATATTTAAGCACAATATCGTAAGTGCAGTTTATTATCCTGTTCATATTGTCGACTGGGGAAAGCAAATAGATAGTAATCTTTTTCCGGATGAGGTTTCGCTTAAAAAAGTCCAGGAGTGGAAAACAGATCCAAATTCGGTGGTTGGTGATCCGCAGTTTATGAGTGCAGAAAAGGGAGATTATCGGGTAAAAGCAGGTTCAAAGGCTTTTGCTATCGGATTTAAGAATTTTGAGATGAATTTTGGGGTTGTATCTCCAGGTTTGATCAAAAAGGCTAAAAAGGTAGCTATTCCTTTAATTGTGCCGAAAGTATGGAAAGAAGACGCTGTATATGATTTTGCCGGTGTTAAAGTGAAAAATCTGACTACACTTGCTGAAAGATCAGCAACTGGAATGCCTACTGAAACGGGTGTGTTGGTGCTTAGTGTAGATAATGGAAGTTTAATGAGCAATACAATTAAGCCTAATGATGTGATTTTACAAATGGGCAATCATCCTGTGTTTACAGTTAAAGATCTGATGGTAGCAAGGCAGTCTGCTCAAAATAAGACCGCTGCTGTACTTAAGGTGTTTAGGAATCAGAAGGAACAGGAGATTATAGTCAAATTGAAATAGCTAACTGCTTTTTTAAATAGCGAAAAACGAGGGTGCCAATGGTTGACATAACAAGTTTGAAGTTGTAATGTCTTATTTGCATCAAAGTTGCAATTAGTATTTGTGGTGTACGAGTAAATATGCAACTTTATTGCAAAATAAAGAGCTATGGATAAAAATCAAAAATATGATGTAATCATTGTAGGAGGGAGTTACGCAGGTCTATCGGCAGCATTAGCTTTGGGCAGGGCTATTCGTCAGGTGCTGGTTATTGATAGTGGTAATCCGTGTAATCAGCAAACACCACATTCTCATAATTTTCTTACCCAGGATGGGAGTAAACCTGCGGATATTAGTGCCCTTGGAAAGTCGGAAGTCCTGAAATACCCAACGATTGAGTTTTTAGAGGATCATGTAAATGCTGTAAGAGGCGAAAACAATGATTTTGAGGTTTCTACGGCCTCCGGACAGGTCTTGAATGCAAGAAAGTTAGTCTTTAGTACAGGTGTTAAAGACCTGATGCCAGAAATCCCTGGCTTTGCTTCCTGCTGGGGAATATCGGTGATTCATTGCCCTTATTGTCATGGTTACGAATATAAAGATAGGGTTACCGGTATTCTGGCCAATGGAAACACAGCATTTGAAATGGCCTTAATGATTCACAACTGGACAAAGCAGCTGTCTGTTTTTACGAATGGTAAATCCGACCTGACGGATGAACAGTTACAACGGCTGGTTCAAATCAATGTCAATGTAATCGAAAAGACTTTGCAGGAAATTGTACATGCAGAAGGGAATTTGAGCAGTGTAGTTTTTACCGATGGCAGTAGTCGTATGCTGGATGCACTCTATGCAAGGCCTCCTTTTGAGCAGCATTGCTCCGTTCCAGAGCAAATGGGATGTGAGCTGGATGCTTCAGGTTATATCAAGGTTGATGATTTTCAGAAAACCAGTATTGCCGGGGTGTTTGCTGCAGGGGATAACACCAGCAAATTCCGGGCAGTTTCTGCTGCTGTAGCTGCAGGAGGTAAAACCGGGGCTTTTATCAATCATGAACTCATTGCTGAAGCGTGGAATTGAAGGCTATAGTTGCTGAGGCATTGGCGGGGCCTTGCCGGGGTGTTGCTGGGGCCTGATGGGGCCACAGGCCTGCTCATCGCCCCGGTAACACCCCGGAAAAACAGCGGTAAATATCCACTAATGTTTAGAGAATCCCTATTCGTTGTTCAATCTTTTTCGCACAATTAATCGCTTCAACAAGGATGTCCTCATTATCGATGTCCTTGTTTACATTTAAAGCGGTAAGACTGGAAACAGTAAGGCAGGCAACGATACCGGTACTTCCTTTTCCTATCGGTACAGACACATCAATTACACCAGCAGCCAGATCACTGTTACGTACGTAGGCTCCTTTGCTCTTTATGTCTAGTAGTGAACGGCTAAACTTATTCTTTTCCTTGTCGGTAAATGACTGGTAAATAGTATTGTTGCTTAATGTTGTCGCCTGTTCAGCATCCGGCATGTAAGAAAGCAGTACTTTGCCTGAAGCTGTTAATGGCAGCGGGAAAAGGTTACCCTCCTCTATAGAAAGCGCTATTGGGCTCGGACTTTTGGCATGCAGGATCACCATCACCTGGTTCATGTATAATATACTAAGGTGGCAGGACTGCATAATCGTATTTGCCAGTTCTTCCAGTGGATATTGAGCGGCCTTACGCAACTCGTCAACCGGTGAGTGTCTGTGCGAAAGGTGAAAGAGCTTTAATGAAAGTCTGTATTTTCCAGAAACTTCATCTCTTAATATATATCCGCGACTTTCCAGACTCATTAGCATTCGGTAAATTTCATTTGGGCTTTTATCAATGCCTGTTGCAATCTCAGTTTGAGAAAGTGGGATGGATTGAGCGGAAAGGTATTCAAGGATATCAAGTCCCTTGTCCAGTGCAGGTGCCTGATATTTAATTTCTTTGTCCTTCATACAAACTTGTATCTTTTTTTTGGTTTTGCAAACATACTAAATGGTTTCTATTCATTATTCTTTCAACTTCTTTATAGAAGTTATCTAAATATAGACTTTCATATTTGAAATAAATATTTATATTTGAATTAATAACCATTTGTAAACCGGCACCTCGTTAGTCTTTGAGCTATTCGCTAATTTAGTTATAGTAGGTGTTAATCTTATAATCAGAATGAGCAAATTAGTACACTTCCTTAGTCTATTACTTTTTTCACTTCCCATTTTCGCTCAGGATTTGAGTGTTGAGGCGTTGCGTTGCGAGTATAAGGCTGATCCTCTTGGAGTTGAAGCTGTATCACCAGTATTGAGCTGGAGATTGAAATCAACGGAAAGGACTGTATTGCAGTCGGCCTACCAGGTTCTTGTTGCCGATGATTTAACTGCTTTAATGAAAAATACAGGAAATGTATGGGATTCTAAAAAAGTGGCATCAGATAATTCTATACAGGTAACTTATAAAGGTAGGGCACTGGTGGCCGGAAAAACGTATTACTGGAAAGTAAGGGTTTGGGATAATAAGGGTAAAGCATCGGCATGGGCTCCGGTATCGAAATGGCAAATGGGACTGTTAAGGGCGACCGACTGGAAGAATGCCCGATGGATTGCTTATGAGAAGCTGGCAGATTCTAACATCACGGCACTGCCGAAAGACAATAAAAAGGATACTTATTTTGGTAGTAATGTACTGCCGCTTTTAAGAAAGAATTTTGCTGTTAAGAAACCTGTAGCTAAAGCCAGTTTGTTTATTAGTGGTTTGGGACATTTTGAAATGAGCCTGAATGGTAAAAAACAGGGGGATCATTTTCTGGACGCCGGTTGGGTGAAATATGATAAAGAGGCTTTATATGTAAGTTTTGATGTGACCGGGAGTCTGCTGAAGGGCACTAATACCATTGGCGTAATGTTGGGCAATGGCTTTTATTATGTGCCGCCGGTGAAAGGCAGGTTCAGGAAATCTAAACCGTCATTTGGCTATCCAAAAATGATATGCAGGCTGTTGATTGAATACAAAGACGGCACAACAGAGAACATCATTAGTGATAAAAGCTGGAAGACTGCTTCAGGACCTGTTACTTTTTCCAGTATATATGGCGGAGAGGATTTCGATGCACGCTTAGTTCAAAAGGGCTGGGATGTGCCATCCTTTAATGATCAGCATTGGAAACAGGTACTCATCGTAGACGGTCCGGCAGCTATCAGATCACAAGAGGCAGAGCCACTTAAAATATTTGAAAACTTTAAACCGCAAAGCATCAGTAAAATTTCAGAAAAGGAATGGATATATGATCTTGGGCAAAACGCTTCAGGTATCATTAGTCTGAAAGTAAAAGGAAATAAAGGTGATACCATCAGGGTTTATCCGGGAGAGTTGCTTAAAGATGGAAAGGTGAACCAGAAACCTACAGGAAGTCCGTTTTATTTCGAATATGTATTGAATGGAGAAGACGTAGAAACCTGGCAGCCACGTTTTACTTATTACGGATTTAGGTATCTGGAGGTAAGAGGAGCCGCTCCAAAAGGGAATAAAGGGCAAACGCAATTACCGGAAATATTGGAGTTAAAAGGTCTGCACACCCGCAATGCGGCAGCAAGAGCAGGTGAATTTACCTCTTCCAATCAACTTTTTAACAAAACTGATAAATTGATAGACTGGGCTATAAAAAGTAATATGGCAAGTGTATTTACGGATTGTCCGCATCGCGAAAAATTGGGTTGGCTGGAACAGTCGCATTTGATGGTCTCATCAGTAATGTATAATTATGATGTCGCTACTTTGTCCAATAAGGTTGTGAATGATGTGATTACCTCTCAGCTGGATAATGGCCTCATCCCTGAAATTGCTCCTGAATATATTCAGTTTACCTGGGGAGGTGATATGTTCCGCGATTCGCCAGAGTGGGGAAGTACCGGAATTATCCTGCCATGGTATCTGTACAAATGGTATGGCAATACTGAGGTGTTGAGAAATGCCTATCCAACGATGCAACGTTATATGGTTTACTTGCAAACCAAAGCTGAAAGCAATATTTTAAAACAAGGTTTGGGCGATTGGTACGATATCGGTCCTGAACGCCCAGGTGTCTCACAGCAAACCCCTAAAGGGGTAACGGGCACTGCTATTTATTACTACAACTTGCAGCTGATGCAGAAAATGGCATTGTTGCTGGGCAAACCAGCAGATGCTGAAAAATATGGAAATCTTGCTAGCCTGGTAAAACAGGCTTTCAATACAAGCTTCTTTAACAGAGAAACCGGGCAATATGCCGCTGGCAGTCAAACCGCAAATGCCATGGCCATTTATATGGAGCTGGTTGACCCGGAAAATAAAACCAAAGTACTGGCGAACCTGATTAAGGATATCCGGGACAGGAATAATGCCTTAACCGCTGGCGACATTGGTTACCGGTATGTTTTAAGGGTGTTGGAACAGGAGAACCGTTCAGATGTCATATTTGATATGAACAGCAGAAGCGATGTGCCAGGGTACGGCTATCAGCTGGCGCATGGTGCTACGGCTTTAACCGAATCATGGGCAGCATTACCGGAGGTATCTAATAATCATTTTATGCTGGGGCATATTATGGAGTGGTTTTACAGTGGTCTTGCGGGGATCAGGCAGGAAGAAGGATCAGTTGCCTTTAAGCACATTAAAATTTACCCTGAGCCTGTGGGTGATCTGACTTCGGCAAAAGGCAGTTATACCTCTCCTTATGGTTTAATTGTTTCAGACTGGGAAAAGTCAGATCAGAAATTTGAATTATCGGTTACCATACCAACAAATACAACAGCAACTGTTTATATCCCCGCAACGGAAAGACAGCAACTTACCGAAAGTAATGTTGTTGTAAAAGACAAGGCCGGAATTAAATTAAAAGGTTACGAAAAGGGAAGAGCAGTGCTACAGATCGGATCGGGTAGTTATACATTTAAAGTACAATAGGTTTAATCATGAAGTGGATACAGCTTTTAAGTTTTACTTTCTTTATTTCATCGGCTGCTTTAGCACAGTCGCCGAGGAATGATGTTCCGTCAGCTAAAATGCAGGAAATTTATGAAGAGGTTAAAACACCGTACAAATATGGTTTGGTGATGGTGCCTGAAGATGAACAGCATAAGATGGATTGCCCTACCATATTTCGTGAGGGTAAGCTATGGTATATGACCTACCTCATCTACAGTGGCAGGGGATATGAAACCTGGCTGGCAAAAAGTAAGGATTTGCTGAATTGGGTAAATATGGGTCGCTTGATGTCTTTTGGTGATGCCGGCAAATGGGATGATAACCAAAAGGCAGGATACAATGCATTAACTGATATCAAATGGGCTGGTAATTATAAACTGGGAAAATTCGACGGTAAATACTGGATGTCTTATTTCGGTGGTAAGGAAAAAGGATATGAAACAGAGCCACTATCCATCGGAATGGCTTATACTGATCAGCAGCCATCGGAGGCACATGAGTGGACAAGAATGCCAGAACCGGTGTTAAGCGCCCTGGATAAAGACGTGAGATGGTGGGAAAACCGCAACAAGCTTTTTAAAAGTAGTGTGATTGAAGATAAAGAAAAGCTTACAGGGCATCGATTTGTGATGTATTATAATGCGGTAGGTGATTCACTGAAGAATAATAAAAAAACAAGATGGTACGAGCGCATTGGGATGGCTGTCTCTGATGATATGCAACATTGGAAGAGGTTTAAGACTGATCCTGTGGTACACCACCCGGTAGGCATTACCGGCGACGGAGTAATCCAGAAAATTAAAGACACCTGGGTTATGTTTTACTTCGGGGCGTTCTGGAAGGATAGAAATGGAGGGTTTAATCGCTTTGCGGCATCGAAAGACCTGGTAAACTGGACCGACTGGACCGGTGATAACCTGGTAGAATCGTCTGAGCCTTATGACGAAATGTATGCCCACAAATCCTTTGTTTTAAAGCATAAAGGAGTGGTATATCATTTCTATTGTGCGGTGAATAAAAAGGATCAGCGTGGTATTGCAGTAGCGACTTCAAAAGATTTAGGAAAAAGTAAAGTTGGATTTGTAAATCCGGCAGTTAAATAAGTTAAAGATACCGATATGATGTTAAGAAGGAACCTGGTTTTATTGTTATTGATGTGGGTTGGAATGCAGACAGCTTACAGTCAGCCTCGTGTGCGGCAGGAATTTAACCAGGACTGGAAGTTTTATCTGGGAGATGAAGCCGGTGCAAAATCACCAGGCTTTAATGATGGAAAATGGAGGGGCCTGACTTTACCACATGACTGGAGTATTGAAGGTAAATTTGATGAAAAGAACCCTGCAAAACCGGAAGGCGGAGGGTTACCTACGGGGATCGCCTGGTACAGGAAATCTTTTACATTGTCGACCTTATTGCAAAAAAAGAACATTTTCATCGAGTTTGATGGGGTTTATAAAAATAGTGAAGTATGGATAAATGGTCAGCTGCTGGGAAAACGCCCTTACGGTTATTCTTCATTTAATTATGACCTGACTAAATATTTAAACCCGGGTAAAAATGTAATCGCTGTTCGGGTAGACAATTCTGCTCAACCAGATTCACGCTGGTATTCGGGATCGGGGATTTACCGGAATGTCTGGTTAACTGCCACAGAAAATATAGCAATAGATCACTGGGGAACTTTCGTAAGTACACCTTCAGTAAATAAAACTGCTGCGAAAGTGAGTTTTAAAACGCAGATCAGGAATAAATCCCGGTTAAAAGGGCAGATTGATGTGCAGTCGCAGGTGTACAATGCAAAAGGTAAACTGGTCGCATCGATTAGAACTGACCACATTGTATTAAAAGATACCTTGATGGAGGTAACACAGTCCACTACTGTAAATCAACCTGAATTATGGTCTGTAAACAATCCTCATCTCTATAAAGTAGTCACAAAGATATTTTCAGGTAAAAGATTGGTGGATAACTATGAAACGCCACTTGGCATCCGCTATTTTAATTTTGATGCGGCAAAAGGCTTTATGCTGAATGGTGAATACATGAAAATACTAGGTGTTTGTATGCATCATGATTTGGGCGCTTTAGGTTCGGCAATCAACGTAAGGGCAATGCAACGCCAGCTGGAGATGATGAAAGAGATGGGGGCCAACGCCATCCGTACTGCACACAACCCGCCTGCGCCTGAACTGCTCGACTTATGTGATAAAATGGGTTTTCTGGTGATGGATGAAGCTTTTGACATGTGGGCCAAAAAGAAGAACAAGCAAGATTATCACCTGAACTGGAACGAATGGCATGTGAGGGATTTGCAGGATATGGTGAAACGGGACAGAAACCATCCCTCGATTATTTTATGGAGTATCGGCAATGAGATCCGTGAACAGTTTGACAGTACTGGGGTAGCCATCACCAAAGAATTGGTGAAGCTGGTAAAGGATCTGGACACTACACGTCTGATTACTTCTGCACTTACAGAAACCGATGCCAAAAAGAACTTTATTTACCAGTCAGGAGCGCTGGATATTTATGGTTTGAATTACAACCATAAGTTGTACAAGGATTTCCCTAAAAACTATCCGGGGCAAAAATTCATCGCTACAGAAACAACCTCGTCACTAGATACCCGTGGATTTTATGACATGCCTTCCGATAGCATCCGCCGTTGGCCGAAAGACGGTAAAACAAAGCTTACTGAGGGTAATGCCGAATTTGCCGCTTCTTCTTATGATAATGTATCCGCTTATTGGGGCTCTACACACGAAGAAACCTGGAAGGAAGCAAAAAAATATGAACATGTATCAGGCTTATTTGTTTGGACAGGCTTCGATTATTTAGGGGAGCCACTACCTTATCCATGGCCGGCAAGAAGTTCGTATTTTGGAATCGTAGACCTTGCGGGCTTCCCTAAGGATGCCTATTACATGTACCAGAGCGAATGGACAAGTAAACCGGTATTGCATGTTTTTCCACACTGGAACTGGGCTGTAGGTAAAACTGTGGATGTTTGGGCTTATTACAACAATGCTGATGAAGTAGAACTGTTCCTGAACGGTAAATCATTGGGTACGAGAGCTAAAAAAGGGGAAGAGTTGCATGTGGTTTGGCGGGTAAAGTATGAGCCTGGTATTTTAAAAGCTGTTTCTAAGAAAAATGGTAAAGTAGTTTTAGTTAAAGAGATTAAAACTGCGGGTGAGCCGGCGAAAATAGAGTTATCGGTCGACAGAGCCAGTATAGCAGCAGATGGTAAAGACCTTTCTTTTGTAACAGTAAGGATTTTAGATGAGCAGGGGAATTTAGTGCCTGACGCAGATAATCTGGTTCAGTTTAAATTAGAAGGAGCAGGTACCATTGCAGGCGTAGATAATGGATTTCAGGCAAGTCTGGAACCTTTTAAAGCGGACTACCGTAAAGCATATCGCGGTTTATGTCTTGCTATTGTACAAGCCAAAGAAAGAAGCGGGGGAATAAAGCTAACCGCTACAGCTGTTGGTTTGCCGGGAGGAGACTTAACAATCAAAGTTAAGTAAAAATGAAATTGAGCGAAAAATAAGATAGAGATAAAGGTCATGAGTGATAAGATTAGTTTAAAAGGAATAACATGGAACCATAGCAGGGGTTTTGTACCCATGGTTGCCACTGCACAAAGGTTTTCAGAATTGAATCCACAAGTAGAAATTACGTGGGAGAAAAGAAGTTTGCAGCAGTTTGCTGATTTTTCTATACAGGAGCTTGCCCAGCGATTTGATTTGCTGGTGATAGATCATCCCTGGGCAGGTTTTGCCGCGAAAACACAGTCTATATTACCTTTGGATACTTATCTTTCTAAGGCATATTTAGCTGATCAAAAAGAAAATACAGTTGGACATTCTTATGAGAGTTACGCTTACGACGGTCACCAATGGGCATTACCAATTGATGCTGCTACTCCCGTAGCCTCCAGCAGACCAGATCTGCTTGAAAACCATGGTTTTGCTTTGCCTCAAACTTTTGAAGATCTATTGAATCTTGCTGATAAAGGTTTGGTTGCTTTTGCAGGGATTCCGATCGATGTGTTAATGAATTTTTATACATTTTGCTGCTCTTTGGGTGAAGATCCTTGCCAGCGGGAAGACCTGATTGTTTCACAAGAAACAGGTGTCGCAGCGTTAAAAATGTACCGTGAACTGGCTTCAAAGATTCATCCGGACAATTTTAAAAGAAATCCGATTCAGGTATATGAAGCCATGACTTTAAGCGATGATATTGCTTATTGTCCTTTTGCCTATGGTTATTCTAATTATTCGAGAAGCGGTTACGCACGCAAGCTGCTGCATTTCCACGACATGATTACTTTAGATGGCAGTCATAATCTACGCAGCACATTGGGTGGTACAGGATTGGCTGTCTCTTCCAGCTCTGAACACATTGATATGGCTGTAAAGTATGCTGAATATGTAGCGTCGACCAGTTGCCAGCAAACTGTTTTCTTCGAAAATGGTGGTCAGCCTGGTCATTTAAGTGCCTGGACAGATACCGAAGTAAATCGTAAATCAAGCAATTTCTTTAGCAATACTTTACCTGCTTTGCAGCGTGCATTCCTTCGTCCCCGTTACCATGGGCATATGTTTTTTCAGGATCATGCCGGAGATATCGTAAGGGATTACCTGATGAATGGCGGTGACGAGTTACAGGTGCTGGAAAAGATGAACAAACTATATGTTGAATCAAGAAGCTTACAATTATCATGAGAAAACCGCTTGAAGGAGTTTTGGTTTTAGAGTTTTGTCAGTTCCTGGCAGGACCGTCGGCAGGCTTAAAGCTAGCTGATCTTGGGGCTCGTGTCATTAAAATTGAGCGACCAGTGAAAGGAGATGCATGCAGACAACTGGCTATTAAAAACTTGTTTGTTGACGAAGATAGCTTACTTTTTCATACCATCAACAGGAACAAGGAGTCATATGCTGCTGATTTGAAGAACCCAGAAGATTTGGAAATGCTGAGGAAACTGATTGCCAAAGCGGATGTGATGACCCATAACTTCAGACCTGGAGTGATGGAGAAAATAGGACTGGACTACAGATCTGTGGAAAGCATCAATCCTAAAATTATATATGCTACGGTTACCGGATATGGAAAAGAGGGGCCATGGGCAGCAAAGCCCGGGCAAGACCTGTTGGTGCAATCTGTTTCCGGTTTAACGCACCTTTCTGGTAGCAGCGAAGATGGACCGGTACCTTTCGGCTTGTCGGTAACCGATATCATGTGTGGTAATCACCTTACTCAGGGGATTATAGCTGCTTTGATTAAGCGTGCTAAAACCAATAAAAGCGTGTTGATAGAGGTGAGTTTACTGGAATCGGCATTGGATATACAATTTGAGGTGCTAACCACCTATTTAAATGATGGCGGACAATTGCCGCAGAGAAGTAAAGTAGCTGGCAGTGCACATCCTTATTTAAGTGCGCCTTATGGTACCTACCAGACCAAAGATGGGTATCTGGCATTAGCTATGGGTAATTTGATCAAGATCAGTAAACTGATTGGCTGCGACATTTCGGATTTCTATACCAATGCGGACTCTTCCTTTGAAAATAGGGACGAGCTGTTGTTATTGCTGGGCGAAACATTTAAGACCAATACCAATGTGCATTGGCTGAGTGTGTTGGAGCCTGCCGATATTTGGTGTGCTGCAGTACTCAATTATAAAGAAGCTGTTGAACTCGAAGTTTTCAAAAATCAACAGATCAAACAGCAATTGGATTTAGGTAATGGACGTACGATTGATACGACAAGATCACCTATACGCATAGACGGAAATAAACTTTATGCCGCCAAAGCTGCGCCAAAAATAGGTGCAGATAATAAAAAGATTAATAACGAATTTGATTTAAAATAGGATATGAAAGCCCTGGAAGATTATTTAGTGGTAGATTTTAGCCAGTTTTTGTCGGGCCCCTCAGCAAGTTTGAGGTTGGCCGACATGGGTGCAAGGGTTATTAAAATAGAGCGTTCCGGGGTTGGTGATATTTGTCGGACCCTGTACACTTCAAATGTGATCATGAATGGAGAATCCTCTGTATTTCATGCGATCAACAGAAATAAGGAAAGCTTTGAGGTCGACCTTAAAAATGAGGAAGATTGCAAAATGGTTCGTGAGCTGTTGAAAAAGGCAGATGTGATGATCCATAATTTTCGTCCGGGTGTGATGGAAAGGTTAGGATTTGATTATGTCACTGTACAGCAACTGAACAATAATATTATTTATGCTGAGCTTTCGGGTTACGGTACAGACGGAGCTGGCAAAGGGAAGCCTGGTCAGGATTTACTTTTACAATCAGTAACTGGTTTAACCTGGTTAAGCGGTAATGCCGGAGGCCCGGTGGCCATGGGACTTTCCATTGTAGATATGCTGGCAGGTTCGCATCTGGCACAGGGTATTCTGGCTTGTTTGTTTCGCAAAGCGACCAGCGGAGAAGGTGCTTTTGTGCAGGTAAGTATGATAGAATCGGCATACGATTTCCAGTTTGAGACCATCACCACCTTTATGAATGATGGCGGAGCGCTTCCGGAACGGACCGCACAAAATAATGCAAACGCTTATTTGGGAGCGCCTTACGGGATTTATAAAACTGGCAATGGTTTTATAGCGCTGGCCATGGGATCAATCCCCGTACTTGCTGGTTTATTGGGATGTAAAGCAATGGAACATTATACTGATCCGGCTGAAGCTTTTGATAAACGTGATGAGATTAAAGCGATTCTTGCAGATCATTTACAAACAGGAAGTACCGAAAAATGGCTTGCCATTTTAGAACCTGCAGATATCTGGTGTTCGGATGTATTGAATTGGAAGCAATTGATGGAACATGAGGGTTTTAAAGCCTTAAATATGATTCAGGAAGTGGAAATGACGGATGGTTATCGTTACCAAACTACCCGTTGTCCGATAAGGATTGATGGTGAATTACTCGTTTCTTCCAAAGGTTCTCCTAAATTAGGGCAGGATAATGAAAGGATCATTAGCCAGTTTGTAACTGTAAAATCAAGTGTTCATGAATAAAAATGAAGTATTCCGAATAGCCGTTCGTAAGTTCGGCCCCTTCGAATCGGCCATGCAAAAGGTGTGGGACCAATATTGTCTTTCTTCCGGTTGCGGATTAAAGGCGGAGCTGGTGCCCATGGATTTGCATGAACTTCATGAAAGTACATTGTTAAATAAAGGACTAAAAAATGGCGACTGGGATGTAGCCCATATCAATACCGATTGGTTGTATGAAGGTTGTACCGCTGGTGCCTTCGAGGATTTGAAGCCTTTTATCGATCAGCTGCCACCTGCTGCATTTCCAGGGGGATGGAGCAATTCTTTACTGGCTTCACAGCAGTTTAAAGATCAGGTTGTTGGTTTGCCATTTCATGATGGCCCTGAATGCCTGATTTATAGAAAGGATCTGTTTGAAGATAAGACAGAGCAGGAACGCTATCTGGTAGAATATGGGAAGCCGCTTGCTGTTCCTGAAACGTGGCCGGATTTTGTTAAGGTTGCCCGTTTCTTTAATCGCCCTGAGCAAAACTTATTCGGAACTGTATTTGCCTGTTACCCTGATGGACACAATACGGTGTTTGATTTTTGTTTGCAGCTTTGGAGTCGTGGAGGTGACCTGATAGATGAAAACGGCCGTGTTAATGTTAATTCTCCATATGCGATTGACGCTCTGGAGTTTTACAGGGGAGTGGTAAAAGATAAGGAAGCAATACATCCAGGTTCTGCTGAGTTCGATTCGGTAAGGGCCGGTGCAGCTTTTGCCAGGGGAGAAGTGGCCATGATGATCAACTGGTTTGGTTTTGCTTCTGTTTGTGAAGTAGATCCCGCATCGGCGGTGAAAGGGAAAGTAGAAGTAGGCTTAATACCGTCTGCCCAGGGCTGTACACCTACCTCATTGAATGTGTACTGGCTGTATACCATAGGGTCTGGTAGCAGGCATAAACAAATTGCTTACGATTTCATCCGCTTTGCAGTAAATGAAGCGAATGATAAACTGCTTACTCTTGAAGGTGGGATTGGCTGTCGCGTATCGACCTGGAAGGATGCAGAAATCAACCAGATTGTACCATATTATCACAAGCTCGAACAATTGCATGAAAATGCGAAGACTCTACCCCAGAAATACAACTGGGCAGAAATTGCTGTGCTTATAGATGAAATGGTATTGAACGCTTTGCATTCAGATAAAGCGGTTACCGAAATTGTAAAAGCAGCACAGGATAAGATTAATTTAATTGACAAATAGACCTTTATGGAAATCATATATAAACCTCAGTTACCTGAAACTACACATCCTATTATCATTATTGGGGCTGGTGGTATTGTAGCTGATGCACATCTTCCGGCCTATAAAAAAGCAGGCTTTATGGTGCATGGTATCGTAAACCGTACCAAAGCCAGAGCAGAGAAACTTGCGGAAATTTTTCAGATTCCCAATGTGTATGAATCTATAGCAGAAGCAGTAGCTAAAGCACCTGAGCATGCTGTATATGATCTGACCATTATGCCGGAGCAATACATTGAGGTGCTGGACCAATTACCTGATGGTGCTGCTGTATTGATTCAGAAACCTATGGGTGATAATTTTCATCAGGCCAGAGAGATATTGGAACTATGCAGAAAGAAAAAGCTGGTTGCAGCTATCAACTTCCAGTTGCGTTTTGCGCCATTTGTTAGTGCAGCAAGGGACATGATCCAAAAAGGCCTGATTGGTGAGCTGTATGATATGGAAGTGCGGGTGACCATTAAAACGCCATGGGAGATCTTTCCGCATGTGATCGTTCATCCACGATTGGAAATTCAATACCATAGCATTCATTATATAGATATGGTACGTTCATTTTTAGGAGAACCGGAAACGGTAATGGCAAAAACGCTAAAGCATCCTGCAAAAACACTTTCGTCCTCCCGATCAACTATTTTATTTGATTACGGAGATACCATGCATGCAGTAATCAACACCAATCATGATCATGATTTTGGCCCGCATAACCAGGAGAGTTTCATCAAATGGGAAGGTACCAAAGGTGCAATAAAAGCCAAGATGGGTTTACTGATGGATTATCCACATGGGGTTCCTGATGTATTTGAATATTGCCTGATTGAAGAAGGTAAAGTTCCGGAATGGAAAAAAATGGATTTGGAAGGTTCATGGTTTCCGGAAGCATTTATCGGTACAATGGCTAACCTGATGCGTTATAAAGAAGGATCATCTGACGTGCTGTATACCAGTGTAGAAGATGTGATTAAAACAATGGCAGTAGTAGAAAGTGCGTACTTGTCTAGCGACAAGGGCGGAATAAAAGTAAATGAGCAGCTGAACGCTGAGTAACATTATAAAGACGTAAAAGCAATGTATTTTAAATCAATATTTTTTGAAGATTACCAGTTGGACGATAAACGGGTAACATTAGGAAGAACCATTACAGAAACAGATTTTGTGGTTCATGCAGGGCATACAGGCGATTTCTTTCCCCATCACATGGATGAGGAATGGTGCAAGACCCAGCCTTTTAAGCATAGAATAGCTCATGGAACCATGATATTTAGCATAGGCATCGGGCTAACAGCTTCTGAAATTAATCCTGAGGCTTTTTCTAAAGGATATGATCGCTTACGTTTTGTAAAACCTGTTTTTATAGGTGATACCATTCATTCGGAAATCACCATTTCTGAAAAGGCAGAAGCTAAGAAGCCTGAATATGGAACCGTAACAGAACATGTAGAAATTAAAAACCAACATGGAGAAGTAGTATTGGTGTGTGATCACCTGCTATTGGTAAAAAAGAAATAGTAATTTTTTTTTTGGATAAAAATCAACCCTAACACGACCAATATATGAACCACAACACAGAACCGGAAGTAGTTATCATAAGCGATGAGGCTACAGGTAAAGGAGATACAGCAACAGGTAAGAAATATTTAGTGCCATTTATTCTGGTGGTGAGCTTATTCTTTTTATGGGGAATGGCGCATAACCTGGATTCTATACTTATACCACATTTAAAAAAGGCTTGTGATTTAAATAACAGGCAGTCGACCTTAATAGATACATCTGTGTTCCTGGCTTATTTTTTAATGGCCATTCCTGCAGGAATGATTCTTAAGAAATGGGGCTACAAAGCGAGTATGATCATTGGATTGTTGGTATTTGCAGGAGGAGCATTTTTATTTGTACCGGCAGCTAACCAATTGTCATACGTAACATTTTTAATTGCCTTATTTATCATTGGTTGCGGATTAACGATTTTAGAAACCTCCGCAAATCCATATGCTGCGGTTTTAGGTGATCCGTCCAAAGCGACAAGCAGATTGAATCTTGCCGCATCTTTTAATGGACTGGCTGCTATGGTAGCACCATTTATCGGTTCGATGTTTATCCTTTCGGGAAAATCGCATACCAAGGAAGAACTGGATGCCATGACCGATGTAGCTCGTTCCAGCTATTTTATGGAAGAAGCAGCATCTGTTAAAATGCCTTACATTGTTCTGGGGGTTGTATTGGTTGTAATTGCCATTATCTTTTATTTTGTAAATCTTCCGGAAATAAAGACTAAAAGTAAAGATGGTATTGCTGAAGGTAGCTTTTTTGGTGCATTGCGTCATAAGCATTTAAGGTGGGCCGTGGTTGCGCAGTTTTTTTATGTTGGAGCACAGGTTTGTGTAACCAGCTTTTTTATCAGGATGGCGCAGCAAGGTGCCGGGTTCGACGAGAAGACAGCTGCTTACTATCTTGCTATGTATGGCTTACTCTTTATGGTAGGTCGTTTTGCAGGCACAGCAATTCTGCAGTTTATTTCTTCTCATAAATTGTTGTCTTTATATGCAGTTATAGCTGTTTTCCTGAGCTTAATCGCAATTCTTGGTCAGGGAGCTTATGTGGTTTATGCCCTGGGCGCCATAGGATTTTTCATGTCGATTATGTTTCCAACCATATTTGCCCTGGGAATTGATGGCATTGGAGATGATACCAAGCCTGGATCATCCTGGTTAATTATGTCTATTGTAGGGGGTGCAATTCTACCTTATGGCATGGGGACCCTGATCGATTTAAATGGAGATAATATTCAGATTGGCTACAGTATCCCGCTGGTTTGTTTTCTGATCATCTTGTACTTCGGATTGAAGGGCTATAAAATTGCCCATAAATAGATGAATTGTGGTATGAGTTTTAGCATAAAAGGGATTTTGTCGGTTTTTGTAATCTGGTGCACAATAGCAGTAATACCTGTTCATGCCCAGAAAAATGAGACGACTAAACCCTGGGTGTTGTGGCACTGGATCCAGGGTGGGGTTTCAAAATCTGGCATTACTGCTGATCTGGAGGCCATGAAATCCGCAGGTCTTGGTGGGGCTTACCTCTTGTCAATCAAAGGTGCTGCTAATCCTCCAATATTTAGCCCGCCGGCACAGCAGTTAACTCCGCATTGGTGGGACATGGTCACCTTCGCCATGCAGGAAGCCAAACGTTTAAACTTCAAACTCGGAATGCATGTGAGCGACGGCTTCGCACTCGCTGGCGGCCCATGGATCACGCCTGAGCTATCCATGCAAAAGGTTGTATCTACTCAGTTGAATATCCAGGGTGGAAAACAAACTAAATTTAAGCTGGAACAGCCGGAAACAATCGAAGGTTATTATAAAGATATTGCAGTGTACGCTTACCCTTCACCCGAAGGTACAGGCATTACTACTCGAACTGTAGTACCGATAATCAGTACCAGTAATGGCGCGGATGCGAGTGGACTGGTTATCGCTGGAAATAAAAAAAGTTTTGGTAGTAACGAACCATGCTGGTTTCAGTATGCTTTTGAGCAGCCCTTCACTACACGGAGTCTCAAAATAAAGACAGGTGGTAACAACTATCAGGCTCATCGTCTTGAAGTACAGGTGAGTGACGATGGAAAAGTTTTTCGTTCCATCGGTCGGCTGGAGCCTCCTCGTCATGGCTGGCAGGATACTGATGCTGATGTTACGCATTCCCTTGTTCCGGTTACCGCAAGGTATTACCGTTTTGTTTACGACAAAAGAGGATCGGAACCGGGCTCGGAAGACCTGGATGCCGCCAAGTGGAAACCTTCTTTGAAATTGCTTAACCTGGAGCTTTCTGGCGAAGGAAGGATCAATCAGTATGAAGGAAAATCAGCAGCTGTATGGCGCATCAGTAAACGTAGTACTGCTGCACAATTGCCGGATCAGCTATGTGTTCCATTGAATAAAATTATAGACCTGAGCACAAAACTAAATAAGGATGGCAGTCTGAGCTGGAAAGCACCTAAAGGAAACTGGACCATCTTGAGGATTGGTCATACTTCTACCGAGCATACAAATGCTACCGGAGGTGGCGGTAAAGGTCTTGAGTGCGATAAATTTAACCCGGTTGCTGTGAAATTACAGTTCGACAGCTGGTATGGTGAAGCCTTGAAAAGAGGCGGTCCGGAAATCGCTTCCAAAGTCCTGACCGAATTGTTTATAGACAGCTGGGAATGCGGAAGCCAGAATTGGTCGTCCTTATTCGCTGCAGAGTTTAAAAAGCGTAGGGGATATGACATGATGCCTTACCTGCCCATTATGACAGGCTTGCCGGTCCAGACGGCTGCAGTTTCAGAAGGTTTTTTATACGACTTGCGTAAAACTATCGCTGAATTGGTCGTAGATCAGTTCTACACCCCACTCGCGGCACTGGCGAAGGAAAAAGGAGTCAATTTTGCCGCGGAAAGTGTGGCACCAACTATGATTAGTGACGGGCTGATGCACTATAAAACCGTGGATGTACCCATGGGTGAGTTCTGGTTGAACAGTCCGACTCATGATAAGCCCAATGACATGATGGATGCCATTTCCGGTGCTCATATTTATGGCAAAAACATCATCCAGGCCGAAGCTTTTACCTCGATCCGTATGGACTGGTCTGAGCATCCTGGCAACATGAAAACTTTACTGGACCGGAACTATGCATTGGGTATCAATAAGATGGTTTATCATGTGTTTGCCCATAATCCCTGGATGGACAGGAAACCAGGAATGACATTGGATGGCATCGGTTTGTACTTTCAGCGTGATCAGACCTGGTGGAAACCGGGTAAAGCCTGGGTGAGTTATGCGGAACGTGTGCAAACATTATTGCAACAAGGAAATCCAGTTGTAGATATCGCCGTTTTTACCGGCGACGAAATTCCCCGCAGATCAGTATTACCTGATCGGTTGGTATCAGTTTTACCGGGTGTTTTCGGAAAAGATGTAGTAGATAATGAGCGGACCAGGTTGATGAACGTTGGCGAGCCTTTAAGGATAAAGCCAATGGGGGTAAACCACTCTGCGAATATGGCTGATCCTGAGAATTGGGTTAATCCTTTACGTGGGTATGCTTACGACTCCTTTAACCCCGATGTATTGAGTACAGCAGTAGTAAAAGATAAAAAAGTAGTGTTCACTAGGGGTGCCAGTTATTCCATATTAGTAATTCCGGGTAAAACAGTTATGGATCCCAACTACCAGTACATGAACTACGAAACAGTAAAACAATTACTTGCCCTGGTAAAAGCAGGAGCTACAGTTTTACTCAATGAGAAACCGCTTTACCAGTCGGGCTTAAAACAGGTGAAAGAAACTGAATTTAAAAATGTAGTTGATGAATTATGGAAGCCGGGAAGAAATGGTGAAGGCTTTGTGAATATAGGCGCTTTTCAGGAAGATACATTTAAAGCGCTGAACCTTGATCGGGATTTATTTGTTACAGAAGCCGGACAAACCGAATATGCAAAATATATCGCTTATACGCACCGGAGAACTATAGATGAAGATATTTACTTTATAGCCAATCAGTTGAATGAGTCTAGGTTGCTAAACTTTTCATTCCGGATTTCTGACGTGAAAAGCGCGCCAGAATTATATGATGCCGTTTCGGGGAAAAGCTGGAAAGCTGGAGATTGGTCGGTAGTGGATGGAAGGTTGGAGCTACAGGTTAAACTGGAAGCGAATGCATCGCTTTTTGTGAGTTTTGATCGCAATGCTGAACCTGCGAAACCAGTTGCCGGTAAAGCGAATTTTGAGGTATTTAATACTGGTCAGGTATTGACAGGAGATTGGAACGTAAGCTTCGACGCTGCCTATGGCGGACCATCAAAGCCATTGGTTTTTGCAGCACTTGCGGATTGGAGTACCAGCACAGATTCCCTGGTTAAATACTATTCTGGTACTGCGGTTTATACCAAAACTTTCCAGTTTAAAGGAAATAAACAGGCAGGAACCTGGCTGGATCTGGGGAAAGTAGCCAATATAGCAGAGGTAAAGGTGAATGGCATTTCTTGTGGGATTGTATGGACGCCCCCTTACCGGGTAGACATCAGTAAGGTGCTTAAAAGAGGAAACAACAACATTAGTATTGAAGTCAGCAATACCTGGGCAAACAGGCTGATCGGCGATCAGCGACTACCAGAAAATAAACGGATCACAAAGACTAACGCACCTTATCGCCTGGAGGGTAAACCTTTACTGGAAGCTGGGCTACTAGGGCCTGTTACCATTCAGACTGTAAAATAAATACGATTAACCGAACCATAAAACCAATATATAAACATGAAAAGGATCAAAGTACAGCTAAGGAAAGTTTTGTTGTACAGTACTTGTTCGGCATTGTTTTTTCCGATACTGAATAGTGCTGCACAAGACAAAAGCCTGGTAAACACGAAAGAAAGCAGTCATGCTAAGCTCCATAGTCCGAATATGAAGGACGTAAACTGGACGAAGGGTTTCTGGGCTGACCGGTTTAAGATTGCCAAAGAAACTATGGTGCCAAATATGTGGGACATCTATAACGATGAACACATCAGTCATGCTTTTAAGAATTTTGAAATTGCTGCCGGCCTGGACACCGGATCACATAAAGGCCCTTCTTTTCATGATGGCGATTACTATAAAACGCTGGAAGCTATGGCTAGCATGTATGCTTCAACACATGATAAGAAACTAGAGGCTAAGATGGATAAGGCCATTGCCGTGATTGCAAAATCACAGCGGGAAGATGGCTATATCTACACAAAGGCCATGATAGAGCAACGTAAAACTGGCTCAAACAACCAGTTTCAGGATAGGTTGAGTTTTGAAGCTTATAATATTGGCCATTTGATGACTGCCGGATGTGTGCATTACAGAGCAACAGGGAAAACCAATTTATTAGATGTCGCTAAGAAAGCCACTGAATACCTATACAATTTTTATCAGAAGGCATCTCCTGCCTTGGCTAGAAATGCCATTTGTCCCTCTCATTATATGGGTGTTATCGAAATGTACCGTACAACCAGGGAACCTCGTTATTTAGAACTGGCCAAGCACCTGATTGCCATTAAAGGTAAAATTGATGATGGTACAGATGATAACCAGGACAGGATTCCATTTTTAAAGCAAACCAAAGCTACGGGACATGCGGTAAGGGCAAACTACCTATATGCCGGCGTGGCCGATTTATACGCTGAAACTGGTAACGATTCTCTAATGCATACGCTGAATTTGATGTGGGATGATGTAAATCAGCATAAGATGTACATCACCGGGGGCTGTGGCTCTTTGTATGATGGTACTTCTCCTGACGGGACTTCATATAACCCCACAGAGGTGCAAAAGATTCACCAGGCCTTCGGTAGAGATTATCAGCTGCCCAACTTCACAGCTCACAATGAAACCTGTGCTAATATTGGAAATGTACTCTGGAACTGGAGAATGCTGCAGATTAGCGGAGATGCAAAGTACGCTGACGTAATGGAACTTGCCTTGCACAACAGTGTGCTTTCAGGTATAAGCCTGGATGGAAAGAAATTCTTATATACCAATCCGCTTAGTTATTCGGATGACCTGCCTTTTAAACAACGCTGGTCTAAAGACCGAGTACCATACATCGGCTTATCAAACTGTTGTCCGCCAAACGTAGTGCGGACCATTGCTGAGGTAAGTGATTATGCTTATAGTATTTCTGATAAAGGATTGTGGTTTAATCTGTATGGTGGTAATACCATAAACACTAATTTAAGTGATGGATCGAAGGTTAGTCTTATCCAGGAAACGAATTATCCATGGGATGGCAACATTAAAATCAGGATCAAAGCAACGGGAACTAAGCCTTATTCTATGTTTTTCCGTATTCCGGGCTGGACTTCCCATGCATCTGTTAAGGTGAATGGAAAGACCGAAAACGTTGTACTAACTCCGGGTACTTATGCGGAACTGAACCGTAAATGGAAAGCTGGAGATCAGGTTGAGCTGGTATTGCCGATGGAGGCACAGCTGGTGGAATCAAATCCTCTGGTAGAAGAAACCAGGAACCAGATAGCGGTTAAACGCGGACCTATAGTTTACTGTCTGGAATCTTCTGACTTGCCAGGTAAAAGAATCTTTAATGTTTTTATTCCTGCTAAGATCAGTTTAAAGGCTAGTCCTATACAAATTGATGGAGCAGATATGATGAGCCTGGAAGGTACTGCGCAGCTGATTGAAAATAAGGACTGGAAAAATGTGCTTTATCGCCCACTTAATGAATCAAATACAATAACGCCGATCAGGCTGGTGCCTTATTTTGCCTGGGGTAACCGTGGGCATTCGGAAATGTCGGTTTGGCTACCTGTAAGCAGATAGTAAAAAAATGGAAAGAGTAACTGCAAAATATTACATAGAAACACCGCTTGATCTTGAAAAATCAGCACAGGTGCTGGCTGGTGAACAGTCGTCGGGAACTTTTATTGCTGTTCCCGGAGAAACAGAAGAATTGAAGCAACGCTTCGCAGCCAGGGTAGAAAACATAACTGTCCTGGATACCGCTGATAGCCCTGCGATTCCTGGGGTAATTTCCTCCGGAGGTAAATATCAACGGGCGATGATAGAGGTGTCCTGGTCGGTAGAGAATTTTGGTTATAATTTACCCGTGCTGGTTTCTACTTTACAAGGTAATCTTTATGAACTGACCCAGTTTACCGGCTTAAAACTAATGGATCTGGAATTACCCGCATCTTACGCGGGGGCATTTAAAGGTCCTAAATTTGGGATTGAGGGTTGTAGGAAATTTACGGGTGTTTACGATAGACCCCTGATCGGAACAATCATAAAGCCGAGTATAGGGATGACGCCTGAACAAACTGCTGCATTGGTTAAAACCCTGGCAACAGCGGGTATCGACTTTGTTAAGGACGATGAGTTACTGGGATCATCCGCTAATTCTCCTTTTGATAAACGGGTGGATGCCGTGATGGATGTGATCAATAAACATGCAGACCAAACTGGCAAAAAGGTGATGTATGCCTTTAACATCAGTGATGATATAGACCAGATGCAGCGCAACTATGAAAAGGTATTGAAATCAGGAGGTACTTCTGTGATGATCAGCCTGAATAGTGTAGGCTTGTCCGGCGTGAAAAAAATAGGAGATATGGGTGAACTGGCTATACATGGGCACCGCAATGGTTGGGGGATGCTCAATCGTCACCCTTTATTGGGTATTGAGTTTTCTGCTTATCAGAAATTATGGCGCCTTGCAGGTGTAGACCAGATCCATGTAAATGGTATTCAGAATAAGTTCTGGGAATCTGATGATTCAGTAGTAAAGTCAATTGAAGCTTGTTTGACTCCCTTGTTGGGTGGTTATTCGATTTTGCCTGTTGTTTCTTCGGGACAATGGGGAGGGCAGGCACCTGAAACTTATCGACGTACTAAAACGGTAGACCTGCTGTACATGGCAGGAGGTGGCATTATGGCTCATCCCGATGGTCCTGCTGGCGGTGTTGTTGCTTTGCAACAGGCCTGGCAGGCGGCGGTAGATGGTTTGTCTGTAGATGAAGCTGCTACAAAATATCTGGAGTTCGGTCATTCCGTTTCTGTATTTGGTAAAAATAAATAACAGAAATGGAAGGCCAGGAAAATAACCGCTTATTAATCGCCTTTTACGGGGATGATTTTACCGGATCAACCGATGCACTGGAATTTTTAAGCAGGGCCGGAATCAAAACTGTCCTGTTTATTGAAGCACCCTCAATGGAACAACTGGCGCACTATCCCGGATTGCAAGCCATCGGAGTGGCTGGCAAGAGCCGTACACTTTCGCCAGATGAAATGGAAGAAACGCTAAAGCCCGCTTTTACTGCATTGCAAAAACTGAACCCTCGTCATGTACACTATAAAGTCTGTTCTACCTTCGATTCTTCGCCAACAATTGGCAACATTGGTAAAGCCATCGATATCGGCGTATCTGTATTTAAAACTGAGGTTGTGCCATTGCTTGCGGCAGCACCGCATTTGGGTAGATACGGTTTGTTTGGAAACCTTTTCGCACGTATGGGGATCGGTAGTGAAGGTGAAATTTATCGCCTCGACAGACACCCCTCGATGCGCAGTCATCCTATAACGCCGGCAGATGAAAGTGATATCCGCTTGCACCTGGGCAAACAAACTACTAAAAGTATAGGTTTGTTCAATATCCTTGACTTGCATAAATACCAGGAACAAGCTTTTAGTCCTGATTTTTCAGGATATGAAATTGTGCTTTTTGATGCACTGGTACCGGAAGAACTTAAAAGTATAGGACAGTTGATCGATGCACAAGCTGGTAACGGGCATATCGTATTCTCTGCAGGCTCCTCAGCGATAGAAATGGCTTTGGGGAATTACTGGCAGGAAAGCGGAATACTAGAGGAGCAAACTGAATGGAAAAATAGGAAAGCTGATGGGCCAGTATTGGTGGCCTCAGGTAGCTGCTCTGCGGTAACAGCCGGGCAGATCAGCTATGCTTTAAACCATGGCTTTACTGAAATTGCTATAGATACGGTCATGTTGGCTAGTCAGGTAACTGGGGCTGATCTATCGATGGAAACCGGTTTCATTAAGACTGCGGCTGAAAAATATGTGCTGAAGGCTGTGGGATTGATTGCCGGGGGGAAACATCCCCTGATCCATACCAGTCTGGGTAATGACGACGTTCGTGTAGCCGAGACTGATAAAATATTCAGGGAGAAGGGCTTTGGTAAATCTGCTACAGCGCAGCTGTATGGTCAGCTGCTTGGCCAGATCGTTCGGATGACTGCGGAGCAAACAAGTCTTCAGCGGATTATTATCGCCGGAGGAGATACTTCCAGTTACGCCGCAAGGGCAATGGGGATAGAGGCGGTAGAAATGATTGCCCCGCTGTCACCTGGTGCCCCCTTATGTCGTGCGTATGCACCAGAATCTCCTGTCGACCAGTTAGAGCTGGTCTTTAAAGGCGGACAGGTAGGAAAAGAAGACTTTTTTAATATTAACCTTATATAACCAAAAATATGAAAGCTAAAACACTCGGACTTGTCCATACTTCAGCCACTTTAGTGCCTGTTTTTCAGAAGCTTTGTAGCGATTATCTGCCTGGCGTTAACGTGTTTAATATCGTAGATGACAGTTTGATCAAAGATGTGATTACCCGTAATGAACTAACTAAGTTAACTTCCAGAAGGGTCGTAGATCATGTCGCTTCAGCGGAGGCCGCGGGTGCGGATTTTATCCTGGTTACCTGTTCTTCGATAGGTGCGGCAATCGAAGCTGCCGCAGATTTAACTGGTGTTCCGGTTTTAAGGGTTGATCAGCCGATGGCTGACCTTGCTGTGAAGACTGGCAAAAGGATCGGCGTAATTGCGACATTACCAACTACACTTGGTCCAACAAGCGATCTGGTTAAACGCCGCGCAGCCGTTTCAGGTAAAGAAATCGAGTTGACGTCAAGACTTTGTGAAGGTGCATTTGAGGCCTTGATGGGTGGACAGCCGGAAAAACATGATGAAATGGTGGCTAAAGCGCTGGTCGAACTTTCTGCTGAAGTAGATGTAATTGTGTTGGCACAAGCCTCGATGTCGCGAGTGGTTGATGGATTACCTGATGCAGAAAAACGTATCCCAATACTCGCAAGTCCGACTTTGGCGATTCAACACATTGCAGATCTATTTAAGTAGGGCATCATGTATAATTTTCGCAGATTATGTCTGCTCTTGGCGCTGATTGCATTTGTAGTGCTGCTGACTGGCCTTTTTAGATTAGATGCTGCACTCTGGCAACCCGCGGCAGTAGCAATGGCTGTAACAGCCGCTATAGGAATAGGTGCGCTGGAAACCTTGAAAAATTACCAGTATACTGCCTGGATCATTACGGCTGTTGTGGCGGGGATGATTTATCCTGCCGCTTTTCTGAAATGGGGCGACTTTGATCTTCGCAACAAGTGGCTCATCCTCGTGGTGGTGCAGATGGTGATGTTTGGCATGGGAATACACATGAGCCTGCGCGATTTTACGGGCTTAGGCAGCACAGGGAAAGGAGTAATTATTGGCTTGTTATGTCATTTTACCATTATGCCGTTAATGGGCTATTTGCTGACCCGTGTGTTTCATTTCGAAACTGAAATTGCGGCAGGGATCATCTTAATTGGTTCCTGTTCCAGTGGTTTAGCTTCTAATGTCATGGTATATATTGCTCGTGCGAATCTGGTATTATCTGTTGCGGTTACCGCAATGGCTACGCTGATCGCACCATTTTTGACACCCTTGCTGATGAAATTACTGGCAGGAACGCTGATTGAGATTAAATTCTTCAATATGATGATGGAGATCATTAAGATTGTGATCGTTCCTATCGGTGCGGCACTGGTTCATGATTACTTAAAAAGGGCAACACCAAAAGGCTGGAAGCGTATTCAGCTGATTGCTGCTGTATGTGTACTTTGGCTGCTGGCTTTACCTTTTGGAATGTGGAAAGGGCTTGAACAGGTCTTTTCTATTGAAGGCATGGAATCCGTTGAGATCTTAAGTTTTTTTGCAGGCGCATTTCTTGTAGGATTGATTTATCACTTATTTACACTGAAATTCAATAATCTGGATCGGTTGATGCCTTATATTTCTATGTTTGGTATTGTTTATTTTACAACCGTTACAACAGCTGCCGGAAGAGATAACCTGTTAAAAGTCGGTTTTATTTTGTTTCTTGCATCGGTGATCCATAATGGCGCTGGTTACCTTTTTGGTTATTTGTTAAGCCGGATATTTGGTTTGGATAAGAGATCATCAAGAACCGTTGCCTTTGAAGTTGGCTTGCAGAATGGCGGTATGGCCTCTGGTTTGGCCGGTTCTATGGGTAAGCTGGGAACCGTTGGCCTCGCAGCTGCCGTATTTAGTCCCTGGATGAATATTTCGGGATCAATCCTTGCCAATTACTGGAGAAAACAGGCACTGAAGGAAGAAGAATTAGAAAAATCAACTCAAAAAATACATGAAGAGGCTTAAAATTATTATCTCAAAAACAGTCGCAACTGCATTGTTGCTGTCCTTTTGCGGAAGTTCTTCGTTTGCTGAAGTAAAACCTGCATCAATTTTTACAGACCATATGGTGCTTCAACAAAAGGCTGATGTTGCTATATGGGGATGGGCGAAAAAGAATAGCCAGGTTACTGTGACGCCATCATGGGATAAGAAGAAATACAGCATAAAAGCTGATGCTGCAGGGAAGTGGAAGCTAAAAATAGTTACTCCGAAAGCTGGCGGACCTTACGTAATCACCATCAGCGATGGTGCTGCCATCACTTTGACAGATATTTTAATTGGAGAAGTTTGGTTTTGTAGTGGGCAATCCAATATGGAAATGCCCATGAAAGGATTTAAAAGTCAGCCTGTACTGGGGTCAAATGAGGCCATTTTGAAATCTTCTAATTCGAAGATCAGGTTATACACAGTTCCACGTTCTTCAATAACAGAAAGACAGGACAATAGTAAGCCGTCGGATTGGAAAATTGCGGGACCAGAAGCGGTAGCTAATTTTAGTGCTACTGCCTATCATTTTGGTAAACTGTTGAGTGAAATGCTACAGGTTCCTGTTGGACTGATTAACGATAGTTACGGCGGTTCGACCATAGAAGCCTGGATGTCGCCGGAATTGCTAAAGTCATTTCCTGAAGTTCAGATTCCTTCAAAAACGGATAGCATCAAAGAAGTGAGTCGCACACCTACCACTTTATACAACGGTATGTTGTATCCTGTGATGGGCTATGGTATCCGCGGAGCCATCTGGTATCAGGGAGAATCCAATCAAACCCGACCTGACCGTTATGAGGATCTTTTTCCTGCAATGGTTAAGGAGTGGCGGAGTGTATGGGGAATGGGAGAATTTCCATTTTATTATGCGCAGATTGCACCATACAGATATGTTAAGTCGGAAAATATGCAAACTGCCGGTAAACTGAATTCAGCTTTCATCAGAGATGCTCAGCGCAAATCGATGGCTAAGATTCCGAATTCGGGGATGGCAGTACTGATGGATGTTGGAGAGGATCGCTCCATACATCCGGCAAATAAAGAAACAGGTGGCTTGCGGTTGGCCTATCTGGCATTAGGTAATACCTATGGCATAAAAGGCTTTGGTTACGCAAGTCCTGATTATGAATCCATAAGTGTTAAAGATGGTACAGCTGTGGTTAAGTTTAAAAACGTACCCAACGGATTAACTTCTTTTAGTAAACCGCTTGGCTTATTTGAAGTTGCTGGAGCGGATAAAATGTTTTATCCTGCAAAAGCTGTGCTTTCGGGGAGTAGTATAACTGTTTCTTCCGAAGCTGTGCCGGTTCCGGTGGCCGTGCGCTACGCGTTTAAGGATTTTGTAATTGGCGACTTATATAGTAATGAAGGTTTACCCGTATCCTCTTTCAGAACGGACGACTGGGAACAATAAAATTAAGTATTTTGAAGAAGAAGGTTATTGTCATTTGTGCCATTTTACTATCCGTTTGTTTATTTAAGGCAGCCGTTGCGCAGCATAAGCAAGTGGAGGCGAATTTGGTGTGGACTAGTCAGAGCGACAACTCTGCCGGTTCTATGCCTTGCGGTGGTGGCGACATTGGCCTCAATGTCTGGGTAGAAAAAGGCGACTTGCTTTTCTATATTTCCAGAAGTGGCACATTTGATGAAAATAATACTTTACTGAAACAAGGAAGAGTCAGACTTAAATTAAGTCCGAACCCGTTTGACGCTCATGCAGATTTTAAACAGGAACTCGTTTTAAAAGAAGGCTATGTACAGATCTCAGGAAAAAAAAGGGATCTGGAAACAACCCTGAAAGTATGGGTGGATGTATTTAAACCTGTGGTTCATTTGGATATTAAGAGCAATCAGAAAACTATTGCGGAGGCTGCTTATGAAAGCTGGAGATTTGAAGACCGGCTAACTAAAGGCAAAGAAAATAACCAAAACTCTTATAAATGGGCGCCAAGAGGTGAAGTGAAAACCTTTAAGGATAGCATTGCTTTTAAGCAACACGAAGTAGTTTTCTTTCATAAAAATAAGGATGAGTCTGTTTTTGATGTTACTGTAAAGCAGCAGGGATTGGAGACTAATAAGGCTAAATTATATAACCCGCTTAAAAATCTGGTGTTTGGCGGGTCTATGAAAGGGACTGATATGCAGGTGTCTGGTAATGATACCGGAACTTATTTAGGAACAGTATATAAGGCCTGGAAATTGAAAAGTAACAGGCCTTCAAAGTCTATCGACATAGCCGTTACTTTACACACTGCACGTACGACAACAGTTGATGAATGGGAGGCAGGATTAAATAAAACTGCCACAAGCCTAAATTCTGCCAAAGCATTTAATGCTGCTAAAAACTGGTGGAAAAGCTATTGGGAAAGAAGCTTTATCGATGTTAGTAGTCAGACAGAACCTTTAGCTGCTCAGGCAGCCCGTAATTATACCTTATTTCGTTATATGCTGGGCTGCAATGCATATGGCGCTTATCCGACTAAATTTAACGGTGGACTTTTTACCTATGATCCGGCACAGGTTGATACCGCTTTAAAATTCACGCCTGATTTCAGAAACTGGGGTGGAGGAACACACACGGCACAAAACCAGCGATTGGTTTATTGGCCAATGTTAAAAAGTGGCGATGCGGATCTGATGAAGCCTCAATTTGATTTTTATAAGGATCTTGTAAGGAATGCGGAGCTAAGATCGGAGTTCTATTGGGGACATAAAGGCGCAAGTTTTACTGAACAATTAGAGAATTTTGGCTTGCCAAATCCAGCTGAGTACGGCTGGAAAAGACCTGCAGGTTATGACTTGGGCATGGAATATAATGCCTGGTTAGAATATCAGTGGGATACTGTGCTGGAATTTTGTATGATGATACTGGAAACGGAAAGTTATGCAGGGAAGGATATTAAAGAATACCTTCCACTGATTGAAAGTTCGCTTATTTTTTTTGATGCACATTATACTTATTTAGCTAAGCAAAGAGGAAGTAAAGCGCTGGATGCAAACGGGCATTTGGTTTTGTATCCGGGCTCAGCTGCCGAAACGTATAAAATGACTTATAATGCTACATCTACTATTGCTGCATTAACAACGGTATTGAAACGTGCATTGGAGATCCCCGGTATTTCTACACAACAGAAGGCGGATTGGGAGACGATGTTGAAACGGATTCCTCCAATGAGTTTCAGGACATTTGACGGGCACGTTACTATCGCACCGGCAAAAGTATGGGAGCGGGTAAATAATACGGAAAGTCCACAGTTGTATCCTGTATATCCATGGGGGATTTATGGAATTGGCAGACCTGGTCTTGATACCGCTGTAAATACCTTTAAGTATGATACTGATGTACTTAAATTCAGAAGTCATATAGGTTGGAAGCAGGATAATATTTTTGCAGCCAGATTAGGATTAACACAGGAAGCAGCTACGCTGACTTTGCAAAAATTAAAAGATTCAGGCAGGAGATTTCCTGCATTCTGGGGTCCTGGTTTTGATTGGGTTCCCGACCATAACTGGGGCGGATCTGGGATGATAGGTTTGCAGGAAATGCTACTTCAAACTTATGGAAAGAAGATTTATCTCTTTCCTGCATGGCCAAAACAATGGGATGCTCATTTTAAACTCCATGCGCCTTATCAAACAACAGTAGAGGTTGTATTAAAAGGAGGGAAAATAGAAATGCTGAAGGTAATCCCCGAATCAAGAAGAAAAGATATAATGATTTTATTGAAATAAGTTTCCGACAACGATTGCGTACTTATTTCTTCCGTTTTACTAAAATCACTGTTTAAAACTATGTAGACTTGTATTGAACCATTTATAAGAAACAAGTATGATAAAAACGAGATCCCTTATATTTAGCTTATTTGCCCTCATAACGGCATTTCAGTCAAATGCACAAAATGCAATAAAGGCTAAGCCTTTATCCGATCAGATGGCCGCAACTGTTATGGAAGTATGGAAGGAACGATCCAAAAAATGGTCGTACGACGATGGCGTTGTTCAGGACGGTATGACCGAAGTGTGGAGAAGAACTGGTAATGCAACCTATTTTAAATACGTTGAGGGTAAAATGGACCAGTTTATTTCGGCTGATGGGGTGATTGATACCTATAGTAAGGATCATTATAATATTGATAATGTAAAAAATGGGACCGTGTTGCTTACACTATATAAAGTAACCGGACAGCAAAAATACTTTAAAGCAGCAACTACCCTTTGGGAGCAACTGCAGAAGCATCCTAGAACAAAAGAAGGTGGCTTCTGGCATAAACAAATCTATCCAAACCAGATGTGGTTGGATGGTTTGTATATGGGGCAGCCATTTTATGCTGAGTATGCGGCATTGATTAATAACAAGGAAGCCTTTAATGATATTGCTAATCAATTCATTTTCATGGAAAGGCACGCCAGGGACGCGAAAACCGGATTGTTGTACCATGGATGGGATGAATCGAGAGTAGAGCGTTGGGCAGATCCTAAAACAGGTTTGTCGCCACATATATGGGCCAGAGCAATGGGCTGGTATGCGATGGCATTGGTAGATGCACTGGATAATTTCCCTAAGGATCATCCGCAAAGAAAAGAACTGATCAACATTTTTAACCGTTTGGCTGTAGCGATTAAAAGCGTACAGAATAATAAAACAGGTATATGGTATGATATTTTAGACCGACCGAACGATAAAGGCAATTACTTTGAATCTTCTGCTTCAGCAATGTTTGTTTATGCTATTGCCAAAGGAGTTAGAATGCAATATTTACCGGCTTCATTTTTTGCAGTTGCTGACAAAGGATATAAAGGCATGCAAGAGGAATTTGTTGAGCAGCGTGCTGAAAACATGATTAATCTTAAAGGTACGGTTTCGGTTTCCGGTTTAGGTGGTAAGCCTTATCGCGATGGTAGCTACGCTTATTACCTGAGTGAAAAAGTAATCACGAATGATCCTAAAGGTGTAGGTGCTTTTTTAAAGGCAATCAATGAAATGGAAATTGCAGCCATGCCTAAACCAGGTTTGGGTAAAACGGTTATGCTGGATTCTTATTTCAACAATGAAAAGAAAAAGGATCAGGGTGGTAATGAGGTTTCATGGCATTATAAGTGGGATGAAATGGGCAGTGTCGGGTATTCAATGTGGGGCGAGCAATTCAATAACGCTGGGTTTAAAACTTCAACCTTATCCAGTGCACCCACTTCCGCTAATCTTAAAAATGCCTCGGTTTATATTATTGTAGATCCTGATACTAAAAAAGAAACCCCTAAACCTAATTTTATTGGTGACAATGACATTAAAAATATTACGGACTGGGTTAAAGCGGGTGGTATACTGGTATTGATGGGGAATGATACCGGAAATGTAGAGTTTGATCATTTTAACCAGCTGGCTAAGAATTTTGGAATACAGTTTAACAAAGACAGTAAAGGTAGGGTGGTTAAAAATCAATACGAAATGGGAAAGGTAATTGTTCCTGCTGGTAATGAGATATTTAAAGCTGAAGAGCAGTTTTATATAAAGGAATATAGTACGTTAAAATTGGTAGCACCAGCCAGGTCAGTCTTTAAAGATAAGGAAGGAAGCAATATGATGGCTGTGGCAAAATTAGGTAAAGGTGCTGTATTTGCCATTGGTGATCCATGGTTGTACAATGAATACGTGGACGGCAGAAAGTTGCCTGCTGAATACGACAATTTTAAAGCTGGCCAGGACCTTGTAAATTGGGTTGGCAAACAGTTAATGAAGAAATAATTTTATAAATCATTATGGATTTACATTTAAAGGATAAGGTAATCATCGTAACAGGTGGAGCCAAGGGGATAGGAAAAGCAACGGCGCAGGCATTTTCAGCAGAAGGCGCTGTGGCTGTAGTTGTGGGTAGAAAGGAAAGTGATAACCTGAAAGTGGTGGACGAGATTATGGCTGCGGGAGGCAAAGCAGTACAGGTTGCAGCTGAATTGAGCGATCCGGAGGCTTGCGAAAATGCTGTAAAAGCTATCATTGCGCAGTTTGGACGAATTGACGGGTTGGTGAACAATGCCGGTGTTAATGACGGAGTGGGACTGGAGCATGGCAATTACAAGGACTTTATGGCATCGCTGCATAAAAATGTAGTCCACTATTATCTAATGGCACATTTTGCTTTACCTGAATTGATTAAAAGTAAGGGTGCAATAGTTAATATTACTTCTAAAACTGCGGAAACCGGTCAAGGGAATACTTCGGCCTATGCCGCTGCCAATGGTGGTAGAAATGCGCTGACTAGGGAATGGGCTGTTGAGCTGCTGAAGCATGGTATCAGGGTAAATGCAGTAGTTGTTGCAGAGTGCTGGACACCAGCTTACGAAACCTGGATTAAAACCCTGCCAGATGCAGCGCAGAAATTAAAAGAGATTACCTCAAAAATCCCCTTTGAAAACAGGATGACCACAGCACAGGAAATTGCCGATATGGTCGTGTTTCTGATGTCTGGAAGGTCGAGTCATACTACCGGACAAATCATCCATGTGGATGGAGGCTATGTGCACCTTGACAGGGCATTAGCGAATGCATAAAAGCTGATATAGAAAATACAAGATATAAATGAAGACACTAGTTTGCAGCACTCCGGGTACCTTTGAGTACGGTTCTGCGGAACGTCCGGTATTAGCGCCCGGCCATGCAATTATAAAGATTAAACGGATCGGTATCTGTGGTACCGATTTACATGCTTTTGAGGGCACGCAACCATTTTTTAGCTATCCGAGAATATTGGGACACGAGCTTTCGGGCGAATTGATTGAATTTGACGGTGTAGAAGGCTTTGAAAAAGGCGAATCCGTTACTTTTATCCCTTATTTTAATTGTGGGGTATGTATCGCTTGTCGCTCTGGCAAACCAAATTGCTGCACAGCTATTAAAGTATGCGGGGTGCATGTAGATGGAGGAATGGTGGAGTACCTTTCTGTTCCTGCTCATTCATTAATTCATGGTGAAGGCTTAAGTTTTGATGAACTGGCGTTGGTTGAGCCTTTGGCTATTGGCGCACACGGGGTTCGCCGGGCAGGTATTCAAAAGGATGAATTTGTATTGGTTATTGGTGCCGGACCAATTGGTTTGGGTACGATGGAGTTTGCACGTATCGCAGGTGCGAAAGTCATTGCACTGGATATCAATGATGCCCGTTTACAGTTTTGTAAGGATAAACTAAAGGTACCTTATGTGGTTAATGGATTAGCCGCCAACGTACTGGAGCAATTAAAGGAAATTACCGGAGGTGATATGCCCACCGTTGTTATTGATGCTACAGGAAGCTTGAAAGCGATTGATAATGCCTTTCAATATATGGCGCATGGTGCTCGTTTTGTGCTGATTGGCTTGCAAAAGGAAAATATTTCATTTAGCCATCCTGAGTTCCATAAAAGAGAAGCAACCTTGATGAGCAGCAGAAATGCAACCAGAGCGGATTTTGAACACGTAATTGCTTCCATGAAGGCGGGCTTGGTTGAACCAGCAACTTATATTACGCACAGGGTGCTGTTTGATGAAGTGAAAGATGAGTTTAAAGGCTGGCTTGATCCAAAAAACGGAGTAATTAAAGCGATGGTGGAATTAGGCTAACCTATCGATATAGAGTAAATGAAACGGGGGTGTTTGTGATGAGCAAACACCCCTGTTTTTTAGGAGGTTTTTCGGGTGATCGAATTACCAGAACTTTACGTAAAGTGCTGCAATGATCAACAAAGTAACCACGATCAAAGCCATAGTGGATGGGGCAACTTTAAACATGGTTTTATCCAGTTCAAACGCCTTAGGATTTACCTTAGGTCCGGCTAAACTCATCACAATCATAATTGCCATGGTAAAGAAGAAGGAAAGCCCCATACAGATATGGAACGGGATCTCAAAACTGCCCTTTCCATTAGGATAAGCTGTATACAAAAACGTATCGTTTCCTAACAGACCAGGCGCCATCTCGTTAAAGAAAACGGAGAAAAGGAAACCTGCCAGTACACCTGCAATGGCGGCACTACCTGTAGTTCTTTTCCAGAACATCCCCAGGATAAACATGGCGAAAACACCGGGACTGATAAAGCCTGTATATTTCTGGATAAAGGTAAAACCACCTTCTCCGCCAATACCCAAAAGGTCATTCCAGGTAAATAGTACGGCGAGGATCATCCCTACAAATACAGTTGTTCTGCCTACAAAAACCAGATTTTTTTGTTCTGTACCTTTCTTGAAATACTTTGAATAGATATCTAATGTGAAAATGGTAGAGATGCTGTTTACTTTACCTGCCAGGGAAGCTACGATCGCCGCAGTAAGAGCAGCTACAGATAAGCCTTTAAGCCCGGTTGGTAAAAAGGTAAGTATGGCAGAATAAGCACCATCTTTACCGCCAATCAGCTGAGGTAAATGTCCGCCTTTATATAAAACATAGGCAGCAATTCCAGGTAACATTACTATTAACGGCATCAGAAGCTTTAAAAAACCAGCGAACAAAATACCAGTTCTGGCAGTCTGCAGGTCGGCACCTAAAGCACGTTGTGTGATGTACTGGTTACATCCCCAATAGTTGAGGTTGATGATCCAGATACCGGCAATATAGGAGGCAAGTCCTGGGAAAGTGAGGTATTTGCTGATCTCATTTTGTGTAGATTCGGCAGTAGGCTTTGGAATGATCATCTTAAAATGCTCCGGGGCCTGTTCCATCAATACATTAAAACCTGCGATGGCATTGGCACCGACGCCAAATTTCTGACCTACTACAGTTAAGGCAATATAAGTAGTTACGAGTCCACCAAAAATCAAGACAGCCACCTGAATCACATCGGTATAGGCAACAACTTTCATTCCGCCAAGTGAAATGATTAACGCAAAAGCCGCAAGTGCGATCATGATAATGTGTAGATAATCGCCTCCTGTTAGTCCGTTAATGGCAACAGCACCTAAATAAAGAATAGAGGTAAGGTTTACAAATACGTATAAAAACAGCCAGAATATAGCCATGATTAAAGCAACAGATTCATTATACCTGGTCTTGAGGAACTGTGGCATGGTGTATATCTTATTTTTAAGATATACGGGGATAAACCATACCGCAACAATGATCAGCGCGATCGCTGCAATCCATTCGTAAGCGGCTACCGCAATCCCCAGGAAAAACCCTTCACCACTCATGCCGATAAATTGCTCGGCAGAGATATTTGACGCAATAAGGGAGGCGCCAATGGCCCACCAGGTTAAAGTGCCTTCGGCCAGGAAAAATGCCTTGGCATCATGCTCGTCTTTTTTGCGCTGGCGGTAAATATAATACCCATAGCCGGATACGACTAAAAAGTAGATGATGAAAACTACATAATCTGTAGTTACTAAACTATTGTTCATATTGGGTTATTATTTATAGAAGACTTCATTCCAATGCAGCTCATTTCTGAACTGATTGATTTTAGTGTCTGCTCCGATGTTAATGTACTCAATACCTGCAATATTCGCGAAGTCCAGCATATGCGCTGTGGTCAGGTTCTGACTATATGCCGTATGATGAGCACCACCAGCATAAATCCAGGCTGCACATCCTGTTTTCATATCAGGTAGTGGTTTCCATAATACCTGCGCTACAGGAAGGTTTGGAAGTTGATGCTCAGGCTCCACAGCTTTTACTTCGTTAACCAGTAAACGGAAACGGTTACCCATATCAACAATAGAGGCGTTGAGTGCATCTCCACCAGCAACATTAAAGATCAGTCTCGCTGGATCTGACTTACCGCCAATTCCTAATGGATGTACTTCTAAACGAGCTTTACCATTAGCCAGTGAAGCATCTACCTCAAGCATGTGTGAACCTAATACCAATGAATTGGCGGGATCGAAATGGTAAGTGTAATCTTCCATAAAAGCATTGGCACCTGGTAAACCTGAGCCCATTACTTTACAAGCACGTACCAAAGCAGCTGTTTTCCAGTCGCCCTCTCCGGCAAAACCATAGCCTGCAGCCATTAAACGCTGAGCAGCAATACCAGGTAGTTGCATCATCCCATGTAAATCTTCAAAAGTATCACTGAATCCCTTAAATCTTCCGTCTTCCAGGAATTTTTTCAGGCCTAGTTCTATTTTAGCAGCCTCATATACAGATGTATGTTTTGCACCACCACGAAGCAAATCTGCTGTCATGGTATAACTTAACTCATATTCAGTAATCAATTCCTGGATAGCAGTCTCTGGAATGCTGTTAATAACCGCTACCAGGTCGCCGATACCGTAAGTGTTAACTTCAAAACCGAATTTAAGTTCAGCCTCAACCTTATCACCATCAGTAACCGCTACGTAGCGCATATTGTCTCCAAAACGTACAAATCTGGCACCTTGCCAGTCATGCCATCCTGCAGCAGCACGGGTCCATACATCAATCTCGCCCACAACTTCATCATCCTGCCAGTGACCAACCACTACTTTTCGGTCTTTACGCATTCTGGTTACCATGAAACCAAACTCGCGATCGCCATGTGCACTCTGGTTCAGGTTCATGAAATCCATATCAATCGTATCCCAGGGGATGTCTCTGTTGAATTGTGTATGAAGGTGCAGTAATGGTTTCTGAAGAATATTTAATCCTCTGATCCACATTTTAGCAGGCGAGAAGGTATGCATCCAGGTAATTACCCCAATACAATTAGCGTTCGAATTTGCTTGCTGTAATGTATCAAAAATCTCATCTGGAGTTTTTACAATTGGCTTATACACCACGCGTACCTGAATAGGCTGTGCTTCGTCCAAAAATGTTGCTACCTGCTGCGCATGTGCTGCTACTTGTTTTAAGGTTTCTTCACCGTAAAGGTCTTGCGTTCCGGTGATGAACCATACCTCTAAATCTTTTAAATTGATCATTATTGAATGTGATTGTCTATTTGTTTTCAGTTATTGTCCGTAATAAGAATCTGCACCATGTTTTCGGTCATAATGCTTTTTGATCAGGGCGTCCTTTAATTTAGGTACGTCCTTACGTATTTGTTCAGTAAGCATGGCCATTCGGCCTACTTCCTCTAACACTGCGCTATTGTAAACTGCTTTTTCAGCTGTTTTTCCCCAGGTAAAAGGTGCATGATTACCTACCAGGATCATTTCTACCTCTTTATAGCTCAAGCCGGCCTGCTTAAAATGGTTCATGATCTGGAAACCAGTTTCATACTCATAATTGCCTTCGATCATGTCGTCCTGCATAGGAGGGGCACATGGAATGGCAACCGTAAGGTGGTCGGCGTGTGTGGTTCCATATATGGGTATAGCTCTTTGCGATTGTGCCCAGGCCGTTC
Source organism: Pedobacter nyackensis (assembly GCF_900176505.1). Taxonomy (GTDB): domain Bacteria; phylum Bacteroidota; class Bacteroidia; order Sphingobacteriales; family Sphingobacteriaceae; genus Pedobacter; species Pedobacter nyackensis. Next base: position 184,270 of record NZ_FWYB01000009.1, read on the forward strand.
CGTAAGTGGAGTGGGTATGTACTATCCCTCCAATTTCTTCCCAATGTTTATACAATACCGCATGTGTTTTTGTATCCGATGACGGACGCATTGTTCCTTCAACAGTATTGCCGTCAAAATCAACAATTACCATTTTCTCTGGTGTCAGCTCTTCATAAGGCACACCACTTGGTTTTATGGCAAAAACGCCGGCAGCTCTATCAGCCGAACTGGCATTTCCAAAGGTGAAAAGCACCAGCCCTAGTTTAGGGAGTTGCATATTCGCCAAATAAGCCTTTTCTTTAATTTCCTGGTAGTTACTCATTGTTTTATTTTATAGCTATAAAGACAGGAGGCTTATGCCTCCTGAAAAGTATGATGTTCACTTTTAGTGGTTTCTTCGATATATGCCCCAAGCGCTTTGTACTTTAAAAAGCGGGACTCATAATAAGCGACAGATTCTTCTTCGGGGATATATTCCTTATCAAAGCCGCTGCCCATACCCAGCATTGCAGCCTCAACATTAGGATATATACCAGCTACTACAGCAGCGAACATCGCCGCACCTAAAGCGCAGGTATGCTCAAACTGATGAATTCGGATAGGCATATTCAATACATTGGCCATCGTTTGCATCACAAAGGGTGATTTCTTGGCTACACCGCCAATACCGATGATACCTTTTACAGGAATTCCTTCCGTTCTGAAACGGTCGACGATATTTTTAGCACCAAAACAAGTTGCTTCTACCAATGCCCTGAACAGGCGTGGCGCATCAGTCCCCAGATCAAGGTTGTTGATGGCACCTTTTAGTTCCTGATTGGCATCAGGAGTTCTTCTTCCGTTTAACCAGTCAATTGCCAGTTCATCATCATTGGTTTTGGGCAACAAAGCCGCCTGCTTACTTAATTCAGGGATAAGCCGATCTAAAAGTTCTTTCTCTAGTGCAGCTGCTGTATTAGGGGTTAACAGGGCTGAGTTTTTTAATAGATTTTTAATAGGCCAGGCCAGTACCCCCTTAAACCAGGCATATACATCACCAAAAGCCGATTGTCCGGCTTCAAGGCCAGGCATTCCGGGAATAACAGAACCATTCACTTGTCCGCAAATTCCTTTTATGAGTTTGCCATCAATATCTTCTTGTGGTACGACCAGAATATCACAGGTAGAAGTACCCATTACTTTACTTAGATGATAAGGCTCAATTTGTCCGCCTACAGCGCCCATATGCGCATCAAAGGCACCAACACCAATCACAACATCAGTACTTAGGCCGAGGCGTTCAGCCCATTCCTCACTCAGGTTTCCTGCAGATACGTCAGAAGTGAAGGTCTCTTTATACAGGCGATCGGTGAAACCATCCAGTAATGGATCTAAAGCTGTAAAGAAATCATTTGGAGGTAAGCCGCCAAATTCTTCCGCCCACAGTGCTTTATGTCCGGCTGCACAGCGACTTCTTTTCATCTGCGAAATGTGGTTGCCGCCGGTAAGTAAGAAAGGGACCCAATCGCAATGCTCTACCCATGAGTAGCAGGCATTTTTTACCACTTCATCAGCACGTAAAATATGTAACAATTTAGCCCAGAACCATTCTGATGAATAAATTCCGCCACAATATTTAAGGTAATTGGTGTCGTATTTTGCGGCGTACTGGTTGATTTGCATCGCCTCTTTTACAGCGGTATGGTCTTTCCATAGCACAAACATGGCATTTGGATTGTTCTCAAATTCGGGTAAAAGAGCCAGGGGAGTACCCTGCTGGTTCACTGCAACTGGCGAAGAACCAGTTGTATCAACAGCTATAGCTTTTATGGAATTGGCTATTGGTGTACCACCAGCTTTCTGTATACAGTCTTTTATACTTTGTTCAAGACCTTCGATATAATCTAAGGGATGCTGCCTGAACTGGTTTTGTGCAGGATTGCAGAATAAACCTTTCTGCCAGCGGGGATAGTAGAAAACGGATGAAGCCAGTTCTGCTCCGTCTTTTGCGTTTATAATTACTGAACGCACAGAATCCGATCCATAATCAATCCCAATAACGTATTGATCTTTGCTCATATTTAGTTTTATAAATGTCTAATTAACGTTTATTTATTTAAATAAAAGAATTTATTTAAATATTCCTTAGAAATGAGCTAAGGTCTTATTATACAGATGTTAATTTATCTGGGTTTGGGATGAAGTTTAAGAAGGCCTGGAAGTTTTCTTTGTACTTTTTCTTATCAAGTTTAAAATAGAAGGCTCCCTTTTTGGATGCTGATTTATCTTTTTCAGCAAGCTTGATGAGTAGCTTTGTTGCAGTTAATTTTCTAACGAAATTTCTGTTGTCTATTTGTGTACTGTACACATCTTCGTATAGATTTTGTAATTGCGGGATGGTAAACTTTTTAGGTAAAAGTTCAAACAGGACGGGGTGTAGCGCTGCTTTATACCTTATTTTCTTTTTGGCAGTCTCCACCATCTCTTCATGATCAAATATCAATTGAGGGGTTTCTTTTAACGGGAACCACTCGGCATGATACTGGTCGCTAATTTGCGCCTCATATTTATGTATATCTATCAATGCAAAATAGGTTACCGACAGGGTTCTTTCAATAGGATCGCGCATTGGATTTCCGTAGGCCTGAATTTGCTCCAGGTATACATCTTTCAAACCTGTAAGTTGGGTAAGTATGCGGTTTGCTGCATCATCAAGACTTTCTTTCGGTGTTACAAATCCACCCATTAAGCTCCATTTACCTTTTTCAGGTTCAAATCCCCTTTTAATCAGAAGTATTTTGAGGTGTTCACCATCAAAGCCGAAAACGATGCAATCCACAGCAATTAAAAATCGGTTTTGGTCAGAATACTGTTTCATTGGCATATCCATTTTGTATTTAACTGTTTGATGGTAAAGTTATCATATATCATTAAATATTAATTGTTGTTTTGACGTTTAATATACTTTTTCTACATTAGACTTACGATCAAATATAAAACTCACATAATTATGAACAAGAACCTTAATTCAATTTGTTTAATTTTTATTGCTACATGGGTACTAAGTGGCTGTGTAGGCCATGATTCTACCGCAGTTTCTGTTGCAGCGAGCCCTGATGCAGGTGGTTTTAATGGCACGGTCAATGGAAAAGTAGTAGCGCTTTACGTCTTAAAAAATAAAAATGGTGTAGAAACCTCGATTACCAATTATGGGGGACGGGTAGTTTCATTATTAGTGCCAGACAAGAAGAATGAGCTTAAGGACATTGTTTTGGGCTATGATAGTCTTACTTCCTATCAGAAAAAGGGTGAGCCCTTTTTTGGGGCCTTAATTGGTCGTTACGGCAATCGTATAGCAAAAGGGAAATTTACATTAAACGGTAAAGCTTATCAGCTGGAATTAAACGATGGTGTAAATACTTTGCATGGTGGTTCCAATGGCTTCTACGGCCAGGTTTGGGATGCTAAAAAAGTAAATGATCAGACACTTGAACTTAGTTATTTTTCTAAGGATGGTGAAGCAGGATATCCGGGTAATTTAACCGTAAAAGTAGTATATGAATTGACGAATGATAATGCACTTAAAATAAGTTACCATGCCACCACAGATAAGCATACCGTAGTTAACCTTACCAATCATGCTTATTTCAACCTGAATGGTGAAGGAGATTCGACGATTACGGATCATTTGTTAACCATTGATGCTGATGATTATACACCGGTTGATTCAACTTTAATTCCTACAGGGAAAATTGAAAAGGTAGCAGGAACACCGTTTGACTTTACTAAACCAACATTAATCGGTGCAAGGATCAATGATAATGATCAACAATTGAAATATGGAAAGGGGTATGACCATAACTATGTGCTCAGAAAGAGTACCGGGCTTCGTAAAGTAGCCAGTGTGAGTAGTACTAAAACAGGTATTATCATGGATGTCCTTACGGAAGAGCCAGGTTTGCAGTTTTATAGTGGTAATTTTTTAACCGGTGAAGAACGTAATGGAAAAAATGGAGTAAGTTACCCACATCGTTCAGCTTTTTGTCTGGAAACTCAACACTTTCCGGATGCGCCAAATCAGCCATCTTTTGCAACAACAGTTCTAAAACCGGGACAAGTGTATAAAACGGTAACGGTTTATAGATTTAGCGTACAGAAATAAGTTCGGGGTTGGCTTCGTAGCGCTTATTTGCGATCAGGATTCTGAAAAACGGTAATAAAAGGGCATTGTATCATCGTACAATGCCTTTTTGTTGAGTCGGTTCAGCGAATATGAAAGTAAAACCCTATTTTTACGCTAAACCAAAATACCAAATACTAAATGTCTCCTTTCTTTTTTCGGATTAAGTTGTCCGTGTTATTCATTCTTATGTTTGGATACAGGCCGGCTAACGCCCAAAAAGATAAAATTGGTTTTAAGCACTTGACAGTCGAAAACGGACTTTCCCAAAGTAGTGTACTTTCAATTGCCCAGGATAGTATGGGCTTCATGTGGTTTGGAACAAAAGATGGGTTAAATAAGTATAACACCCAAAATTTCGAAATCTATAAGCGTGAGCAGGGGAACAATGCATCATTAAGCAGTAGTCAGAACATCAATGCTTTATTAACCGATAGTAAAGGTAATTTATGGGTAGGTACTCAAAAAGGACTAAATAGGTACCTGCCTGAAAGTAATTCTTTTAAACGCTATCAGTACGATTCAAAGAATAAAAGCAGCATCAGCAATAATATTGTTAGATGTATCTATGAAGATAAGAATGGACATATCTGGATTGGGACTGATAGTGGATTAAACAAATTAACCACTAATGATCAGTTTATTCGCTTTCTTCCGGGGAAGGACCCTAACTCAGGTATAGCACATCATTTGGTTAAATCGATTCATCAGGATCATGAAGGGGCACTTTGGTTAGGAACCATCCAGGGATTAACAAGGATGCAATTGATAAAAGGGAAATATAGCTATAAGTCATATTTCCATAAAAGTGATGATCCAAATAGTCTGAGTGATAGCGATGTAGGTGTTGTTTATGAAGATCCAAAGCGTAATCTATGGGTAGGAACACACAATAGCGGCTTGAATTTGCTAAACCGTGACAACGGGACTTTTAGACATTTTATGGTTAAAAAGGGAGATCCCAATAGCATCAGCAGTAATGTCATCCGTAAAATTAAAATGGACCGGGAAGGGCAACTGTGGATCTCAACACTGAATGGTATTAACTTACTTAATGTAAATAGTTTTAAATTCACTGCGCTAATTCATAATCCTGAAGATCCAACGAGTTTAAATCACAATTCTATTTATGATATTCTGGAAGATGCTACCGGGTCGATATGGGTGGGGTCTTATTTTGGTGGTGTGAATTTTTATCATCCTAATGCTACACCATTCAGAGAGTACAGGACTAGTCTCGGTAAGAATGGTATCAGTAGTAATGTGGTGAGTTCAATAGTTGAAGATCGGAACCATAACCTCTGGATTGGTACAGAAGCCGAGGGACTGAACTACTACGACCGGGCTTCAGGTAGGTTTACCAGTTTTAAGCAGGATACAGAAAATGCTAATTCATTAAGTTCTAATCTGGTTAAAGCTGTTTCCATTGCTCAGAATGGTGAGGTTTGGATTGGGACCTATGAGGGAGGTTTGGATGTTTATTCGCCGGTTACCAAAACCTTCAGGCATTACAAACCTAATTATTCAGATCCTAAAGCTTTAAATTCCAACCGGATTGTTTGTTTGTTGCATGACAGTCAAAACAGGTTATGGATAGGGACAAGGGCGCAGGGGATTTTCATATACAATGAAAAGGAAAACAACTTTGCTCCATATAGCGGGTCGGGTAATCACCATGACCTGAAATTTCTGAGGTATTTTTTTGAAGATTCTAAAAAGAACATATGGATTGCCACTAATTCGGGCACTTATATCCTGGATCCGGTTACCAATAAAATAAAGGGACTCAGGGTTAATGATAACAGCTCAAAATTTGATGATATCAATGTAATACAGGAAGATTCAAGGGGAATCATTTGGTTGGGTAGTTATGAAGGAGGATTAATCCGTTATGATCCTAAACTAAGTAAAATCAGGTTTTATAACATGAAAAATGGCCTGCCCAGCAATGTTATTTTAGGTATTTTGGAAGATGAACAAAGAAACTTATGGATTAGCACAGACAATGGATTAGCCAAATTTGACAGGAAAACTTTTAAGACCTATACAGTCGAGGATGGATTACCTGGTAATGTATTTAATTATAATTCCTTCTATAGGGATAACAAAGGAGAATTCTTTTTTGGAAGTTATAGCGGCTTGGTTAGCTTCTTTCCGAATCAGATTAAAGAAAATAAAAAGGTCCCGAAAGTTATTTTTACGCGCTTAAGACTTTTTAACAAAACAGTAGTTATCGGCGATGAAAGCAAATTGTTGAACCGAAATATCAGTTTAACAAAAGAGCTTACTTTTTCTCATGCACAGAACATTTTTAGTTTAGAGTTTGCTGTACTTAACTATATCAAATCAGAGAAGAATCGATACGCTTATAAGCTGGAAGGGTTAGATAAAGAGTGGAACTATGTAACTTCCCCTATAGCTACATTTTATAACCTTCCTTCAGGTACCTATAAGTTATTGATAAAGGGATCCAATAACGATGGTGTATGGACCGATCAGCTTGAGCAAATGACCATTCATATTAAACCACCATTTTGGAAGACATGGTGGGCTTATCTGTGCTATATTTTGATTGCTTCTGCTGTTTTATTCCTTGTATTCAGGTTTTTATGGATTAGGGCTTTACTAAGAAAGGAACATGAGGTTTATCAGATGAAAATGGATTTCTTTACCAATGTTTCGCATGAAATCAGAACGCCATTAACACTTATCCTCGGGCCATTAGAAAATTTAATTAACGATACAAAAGAACACCCGGGGATAAACCGCAGACTACTTACTGTAAAAAGGAATGCCGGAAGGTTAACCCGTTTGGTTAATGAATTGCTGGATTTTAGAAAACAGGAGGCAGGCAAAATGCAGTTGAATGTTTCTCCTGAAAATATTGTTGAATTTGCCAAAGAGATCTACTTATCGTTCCAGTATCTTGCTATAAGACACCATATTGATTATCAGTTTGTCAGTAGCGATGAGCATATCGAGGTATACTTTGATCCGGAGCAATTGGAAAAGGTGTTTTATAATTTATTGTCGAACGCGTTTAAGTTTACCCCTGAAAACGGGCTGATCACACTTTCTGTAATTAGAATAGACAAAGGCGTTGTAGAAATCACTGTATGTGATAACGGTAAGGGTATTCCGGAGGAGAGCAGAGACAAACTGTTTACTAATTTTTACCAGGTAAAAGATCCGCTTTCGAGGAACAGCGGGACAGGTATAGGCCTTGCCTTGTCGAAGAAAATAGCGCGATTGCATCATGGAGATCTGGTACTGTTGCCAAGTCCGCAAAATGCCAACAGAAATGTTCAAACCTGTTTTAGTCTAAAATTAAAAACCGGCCATAGTCATTTTAAAAAGGATGAGCTCATTCCTCAGTTTGTGAATGTGGAGAATCCTGCTTTATATCAGGTACAAGAGGAATTGCTGGAGTTACCTGACCTGGATATTTTGAATAATAAACCAGTTGAAGAGCAGATAACTTTACTGATTGTTGAAGATAACCGGGAGATACGTGATTTCATTAAGCAGTCCTTAAAAGCGTTTTACTATATCATTGAAGCTGAAAATGGGGAGGAAGGTGCTGCGCTTGCATTTGAAAAAATTCCTGATATTATAGTCAGCGACGTGATGATGCCTGTGATGGATGGCCTTGAATTGTGTCGTGTACTTAAAACAGATCCCCGAACCAGCCATATCCCAATTATTCTGTTAACGGCCCGCTCAGGTAATATACATGAGGTAAGTGGATTAAAAACGGGTGCCGAGGTTTATATCACCAAGCCTTTTAGCATTGATGTGTTGTTGTTGAATATCAATAACCTGCTTGCGTTACAAAGCAATATGCGGAAGAAGTTTAGTCAGCAAATTACCTTACAGCCTTCCAATGTACTGATCGAATCTACAGATGAAGAGTTTTTAAATAAGATCATGGCTATTATTGAGCAAAATTTCAGTGTTGACGAGTTCAATGTAAATGTATTGGCTGCTGATATTGGCATGAGTACACCTATTCTGTATAAAAAAATCAAGGCGCTAACAGGTTTAACTGTTAATAATTTTATTAAATCGGTACGTTTAAAAAGAGCAGCCCAGCTTTTACAGCAAAAGACCTATACCGTTTATGAAGTCGCATACATGGTGGGCTTTAGCGACAGTAAGTATTTCAGTAAGGAGTTTGCGAAACAGTTCGGCAGAACACCTAGTGATTATTCGGAAGAGAATTAACCGGAGTATGCTAAAACTATTGAATGAAATGCCAAGATTTTAGCTCTTAAATTTGTTACATTTGAGTAGGAAACTAACCAAATATAATGCTATTTCGACTTTGGAACCTTTTGTGGGGATTATTCCTGTCGTAAATAGATGATTTTGATCGGGATATGTCAGTAAACAACTTACATACAGATGAAGAATTATTCACTCTGATAAAGGAGGGGAATCATGGCGCTTATACGCAGATTTTTGATCGTTTTTATGTCGTATTATATCTGCATGCACTCAAAATTCTTCAGGATGAAGATGAGGCTAAAGATGTAGTGCAGGAGTTGTTTGAAAACATATGGACGAAACGGGATTTTCTGTCCTTAAATGGTACTGTATCATCTTATTTATACGCGTGTACCAGGAATCTGGTGTTAAACCAGATTGCCCATAAGAAAGTGAAAGGTCGTTATCTTGATTCTCTGGAAGTGTTTATGGGTCAGGAAACTTATCTTACTGATTTCTATGTGAGGGAGAAAGAGTTAAAGCGCATCATTGAAAAGGAAATAGCTTCCCTACCTCAAAAAATGGGCGAAATTTTTAAATTAAGTCGTACGGAATATCTATCCCATAAAGAAATTGCCTCTAAATTAAAGTTGTCGGAATTGACGGTTAAGACTCAGGTAAAAAGAGCGCTTAAGATATTAAAACCTAAACTGGATTTTCTAATTGCCCTCCTGCTCCTATTTATTTTGTAATTTTTTTTCTGGGCTTGTACCCCCACACCATATAGCTTCTTGTCTTATGTTCGAAAAAAGCTAAATGGCAGAATATGGCAAAAGATCCTGGAGAATTATTAGATAAATACAATGCGGGTTTATGCTCAGAGGAAGAGAAGGTGATCGTTGAAAGCTGGTACCTGAAACTGAGTTCCGCTGTTGCTGAAGATTTAGATATGGCATCAGTGAAGCGGACAAAGGAAGCCGCCTGGAAAGCGCTCAGCGCTAATCAGCCTGTTGCAAAAAAAAAGCCTTTAAATTTTTGGCTTGGAGCCGCAGTTTTACTGATCATGGGTTCAATTGGGATTTTCTATTTCAGTTTACCCAAAACACAACCTGCAGTAATTCGAACAGCTAAAAATAATGACGTGGCTCCAGGTGGAAATAAGGCTATTCTGACATTGGCAGACGGAAGTAAGATTTCCTTAACAGATGCAAGTCGTGGCGAAATTGTTAAGCAAGGAGGATTAAGTATCCAGAAAACAGCAGATGGCAAATTGGTTTATACCGTAGTCGCTTCCGATAAAGGAGGAAAAGAAGCCTTATCGTTTAATACCATTGAGACACCTAAAGGTGGACAATATCAGATTAACTTACCCGATGGCACCAAGGTATGGTTAAATTCTGCTTCCTCTCTAAGGTATCCAATTAAGTTTACAGGTGATAGAGTAGTAGAGCTAATGGGCGAAGGTTATTTTGAAGTTGCAAAGCAAAAGGTTAAAGGTCATATATCGGGCGCAACTAATGTTCCTTTTATTGTGAAAACTCCCGGTCAGGAAGTAGAAGTATTGGGAACCCATTTCAACATCAATAGCTATAAGGAGGAAGAAGGTATTAAAACTACACTCCTGGAAGGCATTGTTCGTGTAATCCCGTCAGACGTTAAAGAAAAAGAACATTCAAAGTTGCTGAAACCAGGGGAACAGGCCCTGTTAAATGAGCATGCGATAAAGGTTCAGACGGTCGATACAGAAGCTATCATTGCCTGGAAGAATGGAGATTTTGCATTCAAAGGCGACAACCTGAAGAGCATCATGAACAGAGTGGCAAGGTGGTACGATGTGGAAGTGGTTTATAAAGGGAATTTTGATCACTTAAAGTTCGGCGGATATATATCCCGCTCTAAAAATATTTCAGAAGTATTAAATATAATGGAATCTACAGGTAAGGTTCATTTTACCATTGATGGCAAGAAAATTACCGTTTTAAATAAAAAATAGACAAGCATATAAAAACCAAAAATTAAACAGAATGAAAGAGCAATTTATTGAAGAATTAGGACCTTAATTAAGGTGTAAAAGCCAAAACTGAATTTCCAGAAGGAGTTTAGTAAAAACCGGAAGTGCTTCGAACCACTCCCGGTAAAAAAAATGGCTGGGATACCCTCAAACAGTTAATTTTTCGTTTAACCCAACTAATCAAATGTATGAACTTTTATAAACAATCTGTAAGTAAGCCACCAGGCTTATTACAAAAAAATCTATGGATATTGAATGCTGTCTTTTACAGATTCAAAGCGATAGATCATAGAAAACTACTTATGCGAGTTAAAATTACCACAATTATGCTGATTACTGTGTTTTTGCAGTTTGCACAGGCAAGTAAGGCGCAGCGTATCACTATTTCACAGAGAAATGCATCTCTGGAAGAAATATTCAAAGAAATTCGTAAGCAAAGTGGTTATGATTTCTTTTATGATATCGAGGACCTTAAAAAAGCAAAGAGAATAGATCTTTCTGTACAGAACCAAACGGTTGAAGAGGTATTAAAACGTTGTTTTGAAAACCAGCCCTTTACTTATCTGCTAAGCAATAAAACCGTAATTATTAAAGAAAATGCGCAACCCGTTGTTAATCGTGTTAGCAATTCAATTCAGAAATTAGAGCTGAAGGGAAGAATTACCGATGAGAAGGGTGGAGGACTGCCCGGTGTGAGTATTAAACTTAAAGGCAGCAGTACAGGTACTATGTCTGATACGAATGGCAATTATGCATTATCATTGCCCGATGGATCTGGAACACTTGTTTTTAGTTTCGTTGGATTTACAACACAAGAGATCGCCATAGGCAACAGAACTACCATTAATGTAGTTTTAAAAGAAGAAAATAGTGCGCTTTCGGAGGTGGTCGTAGTAGGTTACGGTACGCAAAAGAAAGTGAATTTAACCGGAGCTGTTAGTAATGTTTCCGGTACTGAATTAACCAGCAGACAAGCTCCAAATACAACTTCTTTATTACAAGGCAGAATGCCTGGTGTTCAGGTAACGCAAAACTCCGGTCAGCCCGGAGCCGAAAGTGCAAGTATCCAGATCCGTGGTATGGGTACTTTTAGTAAAGCGGGGAATGAACCTCTTGTTTTAATTGACGGTATTGAAGGTAACCTGAATAACGTTAATCCTAATCAGATTGAAAGTGTCTCTGTGCTGAAAGATGCAGCATCTGCAGCTATTTATGGTTCGAGAGCTGCAAACGGAGTAATATTGGTAACAACTAAATCTGGTAAGGCCGGACGGTTAAACATTGATTATAGTTACAACTATGGTAGCCAGCGTGCAACTTCTATTTACGACAGGATTACCAATTCTGTTCAATTCATGGAATTGTTAAATAAAGCGATCGACCATACCGGTACAAGTGCTAACCAGAGATATTCAGCTGCACAAATTGAAGAGTATCGTCAGGGGGCGATCACCAATCCGGCTCAATACCCAAGTTACGACTGGATGGACGCTATATTCCGTACCGCTCCGATGCAACAACATTACCTGAGTGTAAATGGAGGTAAGGAAGGTACAACCTATAACTTTGGAGCAGGATACCTTAATCAGGACGGGATTTTGATCGCTACTGGTTACAAGAGGTATGATGCGCAATTCAATTTTAAAACTGATCTGAACAAAAAGGTAACTTTCGGTACCAATATTTCCTTTTCTAAAGGTAAACGGAATGAAACAGCATTGAATGGAAATTTCGATGGTAATTCTACTGAGGATCAGATCCTGAGTGCCCTCGCAGCTCACCCAACTTTTACACCGAAGTTGCCGGATGGTAGTGGAAGGTATGCTGCTAAAGCATATATTTTCGAAGGGGGAAATAAGAACCCGGTAGCTACAGCGGAAAATGGAGGCAGATACCTGAACAACCATTACGCTTTGGCTTCGGCGTATTTAAACGTAGATATCCTTCCTGGTTTGAAAGGAGAAATTAAAGGGGCCGTTAAATATAATGAGAGAGAGACGAAAGTACATGTGGTGGGCATTCCCGGGTATATGTTCTTACCTGACAATGCCGGAACATATGCTTACAATACGCAATGGAATGGTACCGTAGGGGAGAACAATTTAACTGTCCGTAACGATAAAGACGTGCAGTATACCGTTTTCGGAACCTTAAACTACACCAAAAAAATTGGAGAAAATCATAACCTGACTGCCTTGTTAGGCGGAAGTCAGGAAACCTTCAGATATGATCGTTTACAAGGCTTTAAAAGGAACGCGCCTTCTGCTGATTTGTTAGACCTGAGTATTTTTGAACCAGGTGGACAAACTGCTGATGGATTTAGCTACGAATGGGCATTGCAATCTCTTTTTGGCAGGGTAAATTATGACTATAAAGAGAAATATTTATTAGAGGCGAATTTCCGTTATGATGGTTCATCACGTTTCCCAACCGGAAATAAATGGGGATTTTTTCCATCAGCTTCAGCGGGATGGAGAATCTCTCAGGAAGATTTCTTAAAAGATGTGAGCTGGGTAAATAACCTTAAAGCCAGAGTATCATGGGGTCAGGTAGGTAACCAGAACGTGAACAGAACACTTTTAGGTGAAACTATGCCATATCCTTATCAGTCTGTATTAAACCCTTACCTATATTTCATCGGAGGAAGCCTGCAACAAGGGGTAACGCAAACGGATCTGATCAATAGCAATGTGAAATGGGAAACCACCACGTTGACTAACTTAGGCCTTGATTTCAGCCTCTTCGGATCTAGTTTATTTGGCTCTGTAGATTGGTATACTAAAAGAACAACCAATATTTTAAGAGAGCTTCAGGTTCCTGACTTTATCGGATTAGCCGGACCAACGGTAAATAGCGGTGAAATGAAAAACACTGGATTGGAGTTCCTTTTAGGTTATGAGGGCAAAATAAATGACTTCCGTTATAAGGTGCAGGGGAATTTCGAAACTTATAAAAATAAAGTGGTAAAATTTGGTGCCCGTGAAATCAACAGCGGCAATGGAACCATCACACAAGAAGGCTTGCCTTATCAGTCTTATCTCATGTATATTTTTGATGGTATTTATCAGAATCAGGCTGAGATTGATAACGGACCAACTCCAATAGTGAAACCTAAACCCGGCGACATGAAGTATAGGGATGTGAGCGGACCAAATGGTGTGCCGGATGGAAAAATAACAACTGATGACCGTACGGTTGTAGGTGGTGCTTTCCCTAAATTTAACTACGGACTTACCGTTAATGCGGAATACAAGAATTTTGACCTGAGCTTCTTCTTTCAAGGGGTACAGGGAAGGAAAATTTATGTGAAAGAATGGGGTGTTGCACCATTCAGACAAGCCGGTCCTCCTCCAACTTTCTGGGAAAATGCATGGGATGGAGAAGGTACTTCCAATACCATACCACATATTTTTAATGAACTTTATGCACCAAATACACAGGTGTCTGACTGGTGGTTACAAGACGCTTCCTACCTCAGGTTAAAAAATCTGCAGTTGGGGTATAACTTTCCGGCTAAGCTGATCAATAAAGCTAAAATGCAAGGTTTACGTTTATATGTTTCAGGTGATAACCTGTTTACAATCACTGATTTCTTTGATGGAAGTGATCCTGAGCGTGCAGCTGCAAGTGGCAGGGCAGCAATATATCCCCAGGCTAAAATTTATTCGTTCGGACTTAAAGTTACCTTTTAATCATGAATAAGATGAAAACATATATAAGAATAGGGCTTTTTCTGATGTCAGCAGTTTTTGTGACTTCATGTAAAAAGACACTTGATAAAGACCCGCTTTCTAATCCTAAGGAAGAGAACTTCTGGAAAACAGAAGGGGAGGCAGGCAAGGCTTTAGTGGCTTGCTATGCAAAACTAAAAGAACCAATTTTTTCAAACGGAAAAAACCAGAGCGGAAACTCTCTTTATTGGGAAGCACTTTCTGATAATGCTTCAAATACCTCTAATTATGAATCTTTTGATGTGGTGATGAGGGGTGATCATAACCAGGCGACAACCGGTATTGTAAGTAAAACCTTCACTTTCGGCTTTCAGGGAATTGCATCGTGTAATTATTTTCTGGCAAATGTAGATCGGGTTCCTAATATGCCGGATGCCACCAACAAGCGCATGAAAGGCGAAGCCATGTTCCTAAGAGCCTATTACTACAATGAATTGACCCAGTTGTATGGTGATCTTCCAATTATTTTACAACCAGCAGAGCTTGGTGGCGATTATCTGAATACACCAAGATCGCCAAAGTCTGATGTTGTTACGCAGATCCTTAAAGATTTGGATCTTGCCATTTCTTATTTGAAACAAGATCCTTATACAGACGGACGTGCGGTTAAAGGGACTGCTATTGCTCTAAAAACAAGAGTGCTGTTAAATAATCAGCGCTTTGCAGAAGCAGCTGACGCCGCGTGGACATTAATTGGGGATCCTACAAATCCTTTTCAGCTTTCCCCTAGTTACGCAGGTATTTTCTTCGGCAATCAAATCAATAACAGGGAGATAATGCTTTCTGTACAATTCAGAGCTCCGGATGATTATCATTCTTTAGATCAGGTAATTGGTGGAAGGATGTCGATATTTCCAACTGTAGAACTTAGAAATGCATACGAACCTAATGACCCAAGAAGAAAAATGACCATTTTCGAAGCAGGAGATCCATGGGCTTATAATCCGGGAGGTTTTAAGCAAACTGGAAGTACTGCAGAAGGTCAGATTCCTTATACTGGTATGGCTATTAAAAAATGGATAAATCCAGCAATTAATAATGCTTCAGGAGCTACTTTGAGTGATCAGCATATGGTTAAAATCAGATATGCCGATTTGCTGTTGATGTATGCCGAAGCGATGTTCGAAAACGGTCAGGGAGCTGATCTGCGCGCGTTAAAAGCATTAAATGATGTAAGAGCCAGGCCGGGTGTAAATATGCCACCAAAACTAGTACTTACAAGAAATGACATTAGGAATGAACGAAGAGTAGAGTTGGCTTTTGAAGGTTTGCGATATAATGACCTGATCAGATGGAAAATAGCAGATCAGGTCATTCCTTTAATCCCTTATGATGCAAAAGGAACAAAGAGAAAATTCAAATCTTATCTTTTCCCAATTCCTCTTGGCCAAATGGATATCATGAGAGGTGTCTGGACACAAAATACTGGATTTTAACGTGCTCAATATATGATAAACAAATCTCTGTTATCCTTAACGATGCTAATGCTGTGTCTCTTTAGTAGAAATTATGCACAGGAAATTTATGCGGGTCGCTATAAGGCTGTTTTTACAACAGCCCCACAAAAGGTGCCTACAGCTAAAACACCTGACGGACCCTTAGCTGGAAATGGAGATATTGGTTTAACGCTTGGCGGAAGCCCGGATAAGCTAAGCTTATATCTGGGTAAAAATGATTTCTGGCGGGCATATCCGGTTTACCCAGGTGGCGGAATCGCATTGCCAGGATGGTTAGAAGTGAAAATTAGCGCCCTCCAGGGCGCTAATTTCTATGCAGAGCAAATCCAGGATAAAGCCTTCATTGCAGGGAAGTTTACAAAAGAAAACCTCACTGTCTCTATGAATGCCTGGGTAGCGGCAACAAGAAATACAGTGGTGGCCGAATTTATTGCAAACAAAGCTTGCAGTATGAAATTGGGGCTTTACGCTACCAAAGGCAATACCTCGATAAATACAGATGGCCAGAATGGAGAGGTAATTTGGGTTACCCGGTCTTTTGAAAATACGCCATTGCTGGAATGGCCATCCCATATTGCCATGGCGTTAAAGGTTGTAGGTGCCAGGGTTGAAAAAGATGGTACTTTAAATCTCAAGCCAAATCAAAGGGTAAGTCTTACCGTAACCATGTATACTAATCATGACCGAAAAGACTGGAAGGAAAGGACTATCAAGGAAGCGCAATCGACAACAGCAGGTAGCATAGCTACGATGAAAAAGGCACACGAAGCCTGGTGGAAGGACTTCTGGGGACGTTCAAATGTCCGTATAAACGATCCTTTTATTGAAAAATATTACTATGCTTCACAATACTTATTTGGAGCCACATCGAGGGGCGACAAATTTGCACCGGGCATCTGGGGACCTTTTGTAACTCGTGATTCATCTGCATGGGGTGGTGATTACCACCTGAATTACAATTACCAGGCTCCTTATTGGGCGGCATATTCATCTAATTACATTGATCAGACTGATAATTTTGATCAGCCATTGCTGGATTACATGGAAAAGGGAAAGCAACATGCTAAAGATCTGCTCGAGATTAAAGGAATTTATTACCCGGTTGGGATAGGGCCTAAAGGTTTGGTTACAACCCGCTGGCCACTTACTCCTGAAGAAATGCTGAAACGGTATGCAACGCGGGAAAATACCATTGATGGGGGGTATAAATTTTTGGGACAAAAAATCAATGCTGTATTCAGTGTGGGTAATATGTTGATGCGATTTTACAGCACCTATGATGCCGTTTATGCCCGTAAAATTTACCCTTACCTGCTGGAATGTGCCAACTTTTGGGAAGACTATCTGAAATTTGAGAATGGTCGATATGTGATTTACATGGACCATTACGGTGAGGTCATGCCGAACCTGAAAAATAATGGACAATGGCGCGACCAGCTTGGCGATTTTAATTCTACACTTTCAGTTGGGTTAGTGAAAATGTTGTTCAAAGGAATAATTGACGTCAGTACATTTTTAAAAGTTGATGCAGAAAGGGTAGAAAAGTGGCAGCATATTGTTAACCATATGAGTGATTTTACGGTAGGAGAAGTGGATGGTAAACTGAGTTTGAAAGGAGTTGAAAAAAGTCCATCTGCCTGGCATAGTCGCATTGCTGGATTAGCCAGAGTTTCCATTCATGGTTTGATACTCCCTGGTGGGGTATGCGGTCCTAAAACAGATTCAGCTTTTAATCAGATTTTACTGAGCGATGTAAGCCGTTGGAAGGAGCGGATGAAAGCTCCCGGAGAATGGGCAAATACACTCGGGAATGGTATTGAAACCTGTTTTCCTGCTGCGGTAAGAGTGGGATATGATTCCGACGAAATTTTAAAGCAATTGAAAGATCGAATCACCTTACAGTCACTTCCCAACCTTTGGATCACTGCTGATGGTGGCGGAACCGAAACCCTTGCTGCTGTTCCGCTTACTATAAATGAAATGATGATGCAAAGCTATGAACAGGTGATCCGAATATTTCCGAATTGGAATAAGGATAAAGATGCCAGTTTTGATCAGTTACGTGCTTATGGCGCATTCCTGGTGAGCAGCAGTTTGGAAAAAGGCGAAATCAGCTATGTTAAATTGTTAAGTGAGGCTGGTCGGCCATGTATTATTGACAATCCCTGGCCAGGGAAAAAAGTGCAGCTAATGCGAAATGGCCAAAAGGCCGAGCTACTTTCAGGCAATACTTTTGCATTTGATACAAAGCCTGGCGAATATCTGGAGATGGGCATTGAAAAATAGCCGTAGTCGAACAAATAAAAAATCAAAAAACAATCAGTCTGCTAAAATAACTTAATAATTAGGCAAAATCATGCTTTATTGCCAGTATAATTTTATGATAGTTTTAGATTGGAAGATTGTATCTAAAACTATCATAAACATGAAATTGAATTATTTCCGTAAAACTATCCTTTCAATAGCTTTAAGCAGCAGTGCTGTTGCGGCTGTTCATGCGCAAACAATGGATGAAATGTGGGATAGCAGGTCGTCAGACAAAGAACATGCTAATATTCAGTGGTTCAAAGATGCTAAGTTTGGTATGTTCATCCATTGGGGCTTGTATGCTAAACTTGCCGGTGAATGGAAAGGGAAACGCTATTACGGTAGCGGTGAGTGGATTATGAATCAGGCAAGAATTCCTGTTGCCGAGTATAAGGGGGTGGCACAAACCTTTAACCCTGTAAAGTTTAATGCCGAAGACTGGGCGCAGTTGGCTAAAGATGCCGGTATCAAATACATGGTCATTACTGCGAAGCATCATGATGGGTTTGCCATGTATGACTCAAAAGTTAGTGATTTTGATATCGTAGATGCTACACCTTATAAAAAAGATCCAATGAAAGCCCTTGCTGCAGCTAATGCAAAACGGGGAGTCCACTTTGGTTTCTATTATTCACAATTTCAGGATTGGTATGAGCCTAATGGAGGAAGGAATACCTGGGATTTTGAGGAGTCAAAAAAAGATTACCAGAAATATTATAAGGAAAAGGCTATTCCCCAATTAAAAGAATTGCTGACCAATTACGGGCCTTTGGGGATTGTATGGTTTGACACCCCTGGCGGTATGACCAAAGCACAAACGCAGGCATTTGTGGATGAACTAAGAGTTTTACAGCCAAAAAGCTTATTCAGTAGTCGGGTTGGACAAGGGTTGGGTGATTATAAAGATTTCGGTGATTCGGAAGTGCCCGCTACCCCAATCAAAGGTCCATGGGAATCGATCTATACGCACAACGATTCCTGGGGCTATATCAAACACGATATGAATTTTAAAACACCGGCAGAAATTATCAGGCTTTTAGCTAATGTAGCTTCAAAAGGTGGGAACCTGATGCTAAATGTTGGACCTGATGGCGAAGGAAATATTCCTGAATATTCAGCAAAATTTTTAAGGGAAACCGGAAAATGGTTGAATAAGTACGGAGAGAGTATATACAGCAGTACTTATGGATTAATTCCGGCACAGCCCTGGGGTGTAAGTACTTCTAAGCCCGGTAAACAATATCTGCATGTATTATACAGACCTGAAAATGGTAAATTATTGGTTCCAGGATTTAAGGGGAAAGTTTCAAAGGTATATACCTTAACAAACCAGAAAAATCTGGTCTGGAAAAAGACAGGCGATGATGTCTGGATTGAGCTTCCGGAATTTGATAAAGATGCTGCCAACACCGTTTTCGTAATGGAGTATTTGGGAAAAGTAGCGGATTACGATTTAAGTGTTCCGGTAACTGTATCCAGTCAGTTTAAGGAAAATCAGGTAGAAGCAACTTTTGCAAAGCTAAAAGGGAATGCAAAGATTAATAGTTTAACCTATAGTCACTATTATGGGGATTGGAAACATACCATCTGCGTAACAGGGATGAAAGACCGCACAGATGAAGCTGAGTTTTCTGTTCGTGTAACGGAGCCGGGCGATTTTAAAATCACTTTGGAATATTCTTGTTCACCGGAGAGTGCTAAACAGGAAGGGAGTATGAATGTTAACAATCAGGAGTTTCTTTTCAGGACTTTACGTACTTCAGAGTTTGATAACAAAGCACCATTACCTTTCATTAAACACACTATTGCAACAACAACATTTGCTAAAGCAGGAGTTTATCAGATAAACATTAAGCCATTACAAAACGGAGTAGAGCTTTTTAAGCTAAAATCTGTTCATATTGACCCTGTGAAGTGATATTTAAGATTTTCACCCCCTTCTTTTAAGATTTTACCCCCTTTTCTATTTCGTTCAGAGCTAGATTAGCCTTACCAAATATAATGTTATAGGACATTTAAATGTCTTTAACCTGTAAAGCTAAACGAGCCATGAACGAAATTTATATAACCTTTTTACTGCTGATACTTTCATTAAGTATCCTTAGCAGTTTCTTCACGAACAGACATCCCGAATTATTCCTGTCACTGGTCAAATTGACCAGCTGATAGGAATTTATTGCTCAAATATTTTACCGTAAAATCAGCCAAACCAAAAATTTAACCTAACCAAATATATTGATCATGAAAGCACAACTACTTAAAGTATCAATGGAGCCTGCCCAATCATTTAGTGTAAGGCAAGACCTCGAGCCTTCTATTAATAATAAATGGCACTACCATCAGGAGATTGAATTGATTTATTTCAACCAGGGAGACGGTACACAATTTATCGGCGATAGCATTAAGCGTTTTAAATCAGGAGATATTGTATTGTTAGGCGCTAATTTGCCGCACTATTGGAGGTTTGATGATGCTTATTTTACCACGGATGTAAAGCCTGCGGCAGCGGATGTGAGAGTAGCTCATTTTAGTGAGAACCTTTTTGGGGATTGTTTCATTAATCTGCCGGAGAATAAGCAACTGAAAGATATCTTAGAAAAAGCTAAAAGAGGCGTAAAGGTAACTGGGAAGAATAAGGAGCTGATAGCAGAATTAATTACAAAAATGCTAAAGGCTGAAGGAACAGAAAGAATTATTATTCTAATGCAGGCATTGGTAGAAATAGCCAAATCAAGCCAGCTGGAAGTACTTTCTTCAGTGGGATTCCATTACGATCTGGAAATGGTAGAGAAAGATAGAATCAATGATATATATGATTATACCTACGCCAATTTTAAAAATAAAATCTATTTAGAAGAGATTGCTGAAGTGGCCAGGATCAGTCCGAATTCTTTCTGCCGCTATTTTAAATCGCGTACGCGTAAAACCTATTCCCAATTCTTAATAGAAGTTAAAGTTGGACAGGCCTGTAAGTTGCTGATTGAACATAGTCTTAACCTCAAACAGGTATGTTACAACAGTGGCTTTAACAACTTCGCGAGTTTCCACAAATGCTTTAAGAAAGTTACCGGTAAAAGTCCTTTGTGCTATCAGAAAGAATTTGTTAGCGCTTGCGCTTAACCTCCCAGATTATGTTTGTTTTTTACCCGTCTGTTAAGCAGGAGCTGCATTATTATGCCAAAATAGTTGATGAATAAGCTAAAAGGGCGAATCAATATGCTAGCCCTAATGAGCAATTTAGCATTTGTCAAAACAACCACCAACCATTATATTTTTAAGTTACATCGAATAGAAAGTGAAGAGAGTTAAGCTGGTATTTTTTTTAGGACTGCTGATATGTAGTCAATATATTTCTGCGCAAAACAAGCAAAGATTAATTAACAATTGGGAATATTTAAAAGGAGATCTGGGGGGTGTTTGGGAAGCAGTAAGACCGGTGAAAGAAGGTAACCCCGAAAGTGTTCCATTGTGGCAGTCGGTGAATTTACCACATTGCTTTAATGCTTTAAATTCTGTAGATCCTGATGAGAATTATTATCAGGGACCAGGTTGGTACCGCACGCAATTGGATGTCAAAAATCCCTATTCAGAAGGAAGAACACTTTTACATTTTGAAGGCGCCGGTCAGAAAACACGGGTATATATTTATGATAAAAAAGTAGCCGAGCATGTTGGAGGTTACGATGAGTGGACTGTTGACATCACTGATGCGGTAAATGCATTTAAAAAAACAGCTGCATTTGATAAAGAGTTTAAAGGTAAAATCCCATTGGAAATCAGATGTGATAACAGCAGGGACCTGGAAATGATTCCTTCTGATTTATCTGATTTTAACGTTTATGGTGGACTGTATAGATACTTGAATTTAGTTTATGTACCTAAAGTATCTGTAGATAAGATTTTTGCTGCTGCAAGTGTTGATGCTAAGGGGGCGCTAGGCAAATTGAACATTAGCGGAAGGTTACTTAATCCTAATGGCGTAGACACGGTTTCAGTTAAAATAGAAGTAAGAGATCCCGAAGGAAAGATCGTTGCCACCTGGGAAAATCAAATAAAGGCATTCTATGGTGATAAAGCTTTGTGGGAAGCAAACCTGAAAGCCCCTAAATTATGGTCACCTGAAAAGCCAAACCTGTATACGGTACAAACCAGCATCACTGCTAAAGGCGACACACATGTACATCAGGAGAAGATCGGATTCAGGAGTTTCGAGTTTCAGAAAAAAGGGCCTTTCCTGCTTAATGGTAAACGATTATTGTTAAGGGGAACACATCGTCATGAAGATCATGCAGGTGTTGCTGCGGCGATGACAGAGGAAATGATCCGCCAGGAGATGACGATGATGAAAGAGATGGGCGTGAACTTTATTCGTTTGGGACATTATCAGCAATCCAGAATTGTGCTCGATTTATGTGATAGCCTGGGCATACTGGTTTGGGAAGAAATTCCATGGTGTCGCGGCGGTCTTGGTGGCGATGTTTATAAAAACCAGGCACGCAGAATGCTAACCAATATGATTGAGCAGCATTATAACCATGCTTCAGTTATCATCTGGGGATTGGGGAATGAGAACGACTGGCCCGGAGATTTTAATGAGTTTGATGAGCAAAAGATCAGAACCTTTATGAAGGAACTCAATGATCTTTCACATAAACTTGATCCTACCAGAAAGACAGCCATCAGAAGATGTGATTTCTGTAAAGATATTGTAGATGTTTATTCTCCATCTATATGGGCAGGTTGGTACAGAGGAATTTATACCGAATATAAAGAGGCTTCTAAAAAAGAATTTGACAGGGTTGATCACTTCCTGCACGTAGAGTGGGGCGGTGATAGTCATGCAGGTAGACATTCTGAAAGTCCGGATAAAGCCTTGAGTATAGTTGAAACAGGTGTGGGAACGGATGAAAGAGCTGGTGATGCTTCCTTACATGGTGGTGCTGCAAGGGTTTCAAAGGATGGCGACTGGAGTGAGAGTTATATAGTTAATTTGATCGACTGGCATTTAAAAGAGCAGGAAAATATGCCTTGGTTAACAGGTGCCGCTTACTGGCCATTTAAAGACTTCTCTACACCTGTTCGTCCGGATAACCCTGTTCCATACATGAACCAAAAGGGGGTAATTGAAAGAGATTTTACTAAAAAGGAAGCCTATTATGTTTTTCAGTCGTACTGGACTGCAGCTCCGATGGTTCATGTCTACGGACATTCATGGCCGGTAAGATGGGGCGATGCGGGCGAGCAGAAAATGGTTAAGGTATATTCTAACTGTAATGAAGCAGAGCTTTTCCTGAATGGCAAAAGCATGGGTAAAAAGAAACGAAACAGTCAGAATTTTCCTGCCGCAGGCTTAAGATGGATGGTAAAATACAACGAAGGCCCAAATCAAATCAAGGTTGTAGCCAAAACAAAGGATGGTAAAGAAATTACTGATGAAATTACACAGGAATACCAGACTGCCAAATGGGGTAAACCAGCTAAATTGGTATTAGAGAAAATAGCTGAAAAGGATAATATTGTGGTCATGCAGGCAAGACTTTTTGATGCAAACAATATCTTGTGTTTAGATGCACGCAATTATGTCACATTTGGTTTAACCGGAGAGGGAGCTTTGATTGATGATCAGGGAACTTCTGATGGATCACGTAAAGTACAGCTTTATAACGGAAGAGCTGTGATTAGTGTAAATACGAATAAAGGCAAAAGTGTAGCCAGTGTAAAAGCTGATGGTATACCGGCAGGCTTCCTCTCAATTAATTAATAAAAGCTCATGATCAAAGGTTTATTTCTATTTCTTACTCTTGTTAGTTCTTCTTTTGCCTTTGGACAGGCGAAAAAGAATGATGGTACCCTTAAGTTGTGGTATAACAGGCCTGCTGCTAACTGGAATGAAGCCCTGCCAATTGGTAATGGTCGTTTAGGCGCCATGGTTTTTGGCGAACCTGCAAACGAACAACTGCAATTAAATGAAGAGACCATTTGGTCGGGCGGACCTAACAGCAACATTACTGCTGAATCAGGAGCTGCTGTTCCGGAATTAAGGAAATTACTTTTTGAAGGGAAGTTTGAGGACGCACAAGCCATTGCTGATGTAAAGATGTTCCCTAAAAAGAATAGTGGGATGATTTATCAGCCTGCTGGAAATCTTAACCTAAAGTTTGATGGCCATGAAAAAGCAACTAACTATTATCGCGATTTAAATATTGAAAAAGCTGTAGCCACGGTTACTTATGAGCTTGCTGGCGTAAAGTATAAAAGAGAAATATTCTCGTCATTTACCGATCAGGTAATGATACTGCGCCTAACCGCTGATAAACCGGGTAAGATAACTTTCAATGCAACGATGAATTCCGAGCAAAGTGGAGGCTTGAAAACAGAAAATGGTAAACTGATTCTTTCGGGAATCACCACTGATCACGAAGGGGAGAAAGGACAAATTAAGTTTGAATCGCAGGTAAAAGTGATTGCAGATGGTGGAAATGCTTCGTTGCAGCATAATGCCTGGACAGTGAAGAACGCGAATTCTGCTACAGTTTATGTTTCTATCGCTACAAACTTTAAAAACTACAAAGATGTAAGCGGAAATGCGGGGCTTAAAGCCGCTTCATTTTTAGATAAGGCGGTTAAAAAGAACTATGTATCGGCATTAGCAGATCACATCAAATTTTATCAGCAGTATTTTAACCGGGTAAAGTTTAATATTGGTGTAAATGAGGCGGTAAATAAGCCCACAGACCTGCGTATCGCTGAATTTGCGAAAACGAATGATCCCCATTTAACGGCATTGTATTTTCAATTTGGCAGGTATTTATTGATTTCCAGTTCGCAACCGGGAAATCAACCGCCAACATTACAAGGTATCTGGAACGATAAAATGCTGGCGCCATGGGACAGTAAGTATACAATCAACATCAATACGGAAATGAATTACTGGCCTGCAGAGGTTACAAACCTGTCGGAATTGCATGACCCATTGTTTAAAATGTTAAAAGATCTTTCAGTTACCGGACGGGAAACGGCCAGAGTAATGTATGGCGCAAAAGGATGGGTAACTCATCACAATACAGATCTATGGCGTATTACAGGGCCGGTAGACAGGCCTTATGCAGGTTTGTGGCCAATGGGCGGTAACTGGTTAAGTCAGCATTTATGGGATCATTATATGTTTACCGGTGACCAGGCATTTTTGAAAGAATATTATCCGGTATTAAAAGGAGCTTGCGAGTTTTATCTGGATGTATTGCAGGAAGAGCCAACAAACAAATGGCTGGTGGTTGCTCCATCTAATTCTCCAGAAAATACTTATGTACCTGGTAAGCGCGTATCTATTGCCGCAGGTACAACCATGGATAATCAGCTTTTATTCGATCTGTTTACCAAAACCGGGAAAGCTGCGGAGATTTTAAACCTTGATTCTGATTTTCGTCAGGTATTAAAAACTACAATAGGTAGGTTAGCACCTATGCAAATTGGCAAACACAGCCAGTTACAGGAATGGATGCACGATTCAGATCGTCCTGATGATAAACACCGTCACGTTTCGCATTTATACGGTTTATATCCAGGTAATCAGATCTCCCCCTCAAGAACACCAAAGCTATTTGACGCAGCCAGAACATCTTTAACTTACCGCGGAGATCCGGCTACAGGCTGGTCGATGGGATGGAAAGTTAATTTCTGGGCTCGCTTTTTAGACGGTAATCATGCTTATAAACTTATTACCGATCAGTTAAAGCTGGTAGGGGGGCGCATTGATGGCGTAAGTACAACAGGCGGTGGAACCTATCCGAATATGTTCGATGCCCATCCTCCTTTTCAGATTGATGGTAATTTTGGTTGTACAGCCGGTATTGCAGAAATGTTATTGCAGTCACATGATGGCGCAATACATCTTTTACCAGCCTTACCAGATAACTGGCCTTCAGGCGAAATTACAGGATTGGTAGCGCGTGGAGGTTATGTAATCGACATGACCTGGAGCAATAATAAAATAACCCAGCTTAAAATAAAGTCTAAAAATGGCGGCAATTGCAGATTGCGCCTTAATACAGATATGAAGATGAATACCGCCCAGTTTTCCGCTGGTAATGGCGTAAATCCGAATCCTTTTTATGAAACTCCGGTAGTTAAACCCCCATTGATTTCTCCGCTTGCGAAACTAAATCCTGTAGGTGTAAAAGCTGCAAAGGAATACGATTTTAAAACAGAAGCAGGTAAGGAATACACTTTTAAATTGAATTGATATGGTGAAGTATAGTGTTCTTTTTCTTGGGGTAATTTTTGGTACTTCAGCAGTGCTTGCTCAGCAGAAGGAAGAATCAGGCTTGAAGTTATGGTACAATCAACCTGCTAAAATATGGGAAGAAGCCTTACCGCTTGGTAATGGAAAGACAGGAGCAATGGTTTTTGGTCGCGTAAACAAAGAGCGCTTTCAACTTAATAACAGTACTTTATGGTCGGGGGCACCTGATGCGGGTAATAACCCTAAAGCCCAGGCGGGCTTACCCTTGGTTCGGGAAGCCGTTTTTGCCGGCGATTATGGCAAAGCTGCAGAAATTTGGAAAAAGAACATGCAGGGGCCGTATTCAGCGCGTTACCTGACCATGGCTGATCTTTTTTTAGACTTTAACCTTAAAGACTCAACAACTACAGCTTATCACCGCGAGCTGGATATTAATAACGCAATTAGTACAGTAACTTATAAAATAGGCGGTACTACTTATAAACGCGAAACGCTGATCAGTTATCCTGATAAGGTGATGGTTATACGTTTAACGTCTGATAAAATGCATGCGATCAGCTTTACAACCAGTATAATCAGTAAATTAAAGCATTCAGTTAAGGCTGAAGCCGATAATTATCTGGTGCTTAAGGGTAAGGCACCTAAGCATGTAGCGCATCGGGCATCTGAGCCACAACAAATTGTTTACGACGATAAGGAAGGAATGACCTTTGAAGTTCATGTTCAGGTTAAGACTCATGGAGGAACGGCAAAAGCTGCGGGGAATACCATTAATGTAAGCAACGCGAATGCAGTAACGATATTTCTGACAGATGGCACCAGTTTCAATGGTTTCAATAAATCTCCCGGCTTACAGGGCAAGAATCCTGCATTAGAAGCTAAAACATTACTGGCAAAGGCTTATCCCAAAACTTTCGATGCCCTTAAAGCGGTGCATAAGGCAGATTATAAACACTTATTCGACCGGGTTTCTTTTAAGTTGGCCGACAATACGGAACTGAGCAAACTGCCTACGAATGAGCGGTTATCACGCCAGGGAGCTCTGGGGAATGATCAGGGTTTACAAGTACTTTATTACCAATTTGGAAGATATTTAATGATCGCGAGTTCCAGGGCAGGATCACCGGCCACCAATTTACAGGGCATATGGAACGATCATGTTCAGCCACCATGGGGAAGTAATTATACCGTGAATGCCAATACGCAGATGAATTACTGGCTGGCCGAGAATACGAACCTTTCTGAATTGCATCAGCCATTATTTGATTTTATCGGTAGACTGGCTGTTAATGGTGCTACAACTGCTAAAGTCAATTATGGCATTCAGCGGGGCTGGGTGGTTCACCATAATACCGATATCTGGTCTAAAACATCACCTTCAGGAGGGTACGACTGGGATCCCAAAGGAGCCCCAAGATGGTCGGCATGGCCGATGGGTGGAGCATGGTTAAGCACCCATCTATACGACCACTACCTGTTTACCGGTGATAAGAAATTCCTTAAAGAAAAGGGCTATCCATTAATGAAAGGCGCAGCAGAATTTATGTTAAGCTGGCTGGTAAAAGATAAAAGCGGATACCTGGTAACCAATCCTTCTACTTCTCCTGAGAACGTCTTTAAGATTGATGGGAAAGAATACGAAGTGAGTAAGGCTACGACGATGGACATGGGAATCATCAGAGAGTTGTTCCATGATTGTATTGAATCATCAAAGGCATTGGGTATCGATCCAGATTTCCGTGCGCGTTTGATAGCAGCAAAAGAAAAATTATATCCTTTCAACATTGGACGCCATGGACAGTTGCAGGAGTGGTTTAACGACCTGGATGATCCTAAAGATACACATCGTCATTTATCGCATCTTTTTGCACTTTATCCTGGAAATCAAATTACTACACAAAATACACCGGAATTGGCCGCGGCAGCAAAACAGTCGCTTATACACCGTGGAGATGTAAGCACTGGTTGGTCTATGGCCTGGAAAATCAACTGGTGGGCCAGGTTAAAGGATGGAAATCATGCTTTGAAAATTTTAAAAGCAGGACTTACCTTAATCGACCCGGCAAAAACTATTGAAGCTAAGGCAGATCCAAATGCACCGGCAGCGCAATTAACCAATGTACAAATGAGTGGGGGTGGAACTTATCCTAACCTATTTGATGCGCATCCACCTTTTCAGATTGATGGAAACTTTGGAGCTACTGCCGGAATAACGGAAATGCTGTTGCAAAGTAATGAAGGACAGCTCAACTTATTGCCAGCTTTGCCTGATGAATGGACAAAAGGCAGCATTAAAGGGATAAAAGCCAGAGGGAATTTTACGGTAGCCATCGATTGGAACAATGGAAAGTTGGCAGCGGCGCAGATTTACTCGGGTTCCGGAGGGAATTGCAGATTAAGCACGAATGTTCCTGTAGCAATTAATGGAGCTGTTTCAAAACCTGCAATTGGGGGAAATCAAAATAGCTTAAACGAGCTTTTTGAGCAGCCGGAATACCATAAAAGTGAAAAGGCAAAGCTCCAAAAGCTCGATTTGAAAAAGAGCTATGTGATAGATTTTAAAACCGAAAAAGGGAAAATATATAAAGTAACTACCCTATAAACCATTATTTGCTATGAACCGAATATTCAAATATTCCATTTGCTTAATCCTTTTATTTAGTGTCTCCCAGTTGGTTGCCCAGGAAATCAAATGGGAACTTATCGCGCCCGGAGTTTGGAAGGGAAGTGTGGGCAAGCCTGAAAGTTATAATCTGCTAACGGCTGCTGGTGCCAAACCGGCTATAAATGGATTAAAAGACATGGGGGAGGCTTCATTCCCGCTGGTAAAGGAAGAAATTACTGGGAAGCTAACGGATGGAAAAACCTATTTGCGTTTTCCGCTTGATAAAAACGAACAGATCTACGGCTTTGGCTTAAATTTTCAAACCGTTCATCAGCGTGGTAAAATCCTGAAACTACATGTGGATCATTTTGGGGGTAAAGACAACGGACGTACACATGCGCCAACCCCTTTTTATGTATCCTCAAATGGGTATGGTGTGTTTGTCAATTCAGCAAGATACCTGGATATTTATGCCGGAACCGCTGTTAAACGCGAAGGGAAGAATGTTCCTGAAGCAAAAGATCGTAATACAGATAAAACATGGTCTTCACGCCCTTACTCTGATGGTGTAGAAATTCTGGTGCCAGCAGAAGGCGTAGAGTTTTATGTGTTTGCTGGTCCTAAACCACTCGATGCCATTCGCAGATACAACCTGTTAAACGGTGGTGGAGTACTACCTCCTCGTTGGGGATTAGGCTTTACACAAAGGGTAAAAACATTGTATACTTCGGCAGATGTAGAGGCGGAGGTTAAAGCATTTGAAGATAAAGGCTTTCCACTTGATTTTATTGGCTTAGAACCGGGGTGGCAAAGCAAAGCTTACCCTTGTACGTTTGAGTGGGATAAAACACGTTTTCCTGAACCATCAGCTTTTGTGAAAAGCTTATTGAACAAAGGGATAAGGGTTAACCTGTGGACAAACCCTTATGTTTCTCCGCAAGCTTCTATCTATAACAGTATTAAGCCTTTTACTGCCGATCGTACAGTTTGGTTGGGTGCAATTCCTGATCTGACTATGCCGGAAGCACGTGATATCCTTTTTTCACAGTTGAAAAAAAGTCAGGTCGACATCGGTGTTAGTGGTTATAAGTTTGATGAGGTAGATGGTTATGACCATTATTTATGGCCTGATTTAACGACTTTTCCTTCGGGAAAAAGCGCAGAGCAAATGCGCCAGACTTATGGTTTGCTGATCCAGCGTTACAGCGCAGAAATGTATCATGAACGCAATCAACGTACTTATGGATTGGTAAGGGGATCTAATGGCGGTGGGGCATCTATGCCTTATGTAATCTACAACGATTATTATAACCACGAAGATTTCATTACCGCGCTGATCAATAGTGGATTTGCGGGGGTATTGTGGACTCCGGAAGCAAGAGCTTCTAAAACGGAGGAAGAATGGTTGCGCCGTATGCAATCTGTTGTATTCTCACCAATGGCGATGATCAACGCATGGTCTACCGGCACCAAACCATGGTCGTACCCTAAAGTAGAGCAACAGGTGAAAGATATCGCATTGTTGCGTATGCAAATGATGCCCTATTGGTACAGTGAGTTTGCCAAGTATCATTTTCAGGGGATCCCTCCATTTAGAGCGATGAATCTTGAAGATGGCTATCAGGCGGATGTGAAGAAAGAAATTAAAACAACCAATCTGGAAGAGAACCCATATGTTGAAGCAGTAAGTAAAGAAGTGAAAGACCAGTATATGGCCGGCGAGTATTTATTGGTAGCCCCAATGTTTGCAGGCAAGGAAACCAGAACGGTGATTTTGCCTAAAGGTAAATGGTTCGATTTCTATACCGGTGCATATGCAGGTGATGGAGAAGTTATTACGGTTACTCCAGGCTTAGATAAGATCCCTGTTTATGTAAAAGACGGTGGTATTGTACCAATGGGACCAGCGTTGATGCATGCACCTAAATCAACTGAAAAACTTGATCTGGAGATCAGATACTATGGAAGTAAACCTGGTAAGTATATGCTTTATGATGATGATGGGGAGACTTTTAATTATGAAAAAGGTGCATATAGTTTCAGGGAAATTAATGTAGCTAAAGACGGAAATGGTAAGCTCAAAACGGCTATATCCGGTGCCGCAAAAGGGAAACCTAATACTATAAATAAAGTAAGCTTTAAAGCGATGACCAAATAAATGAAAAGGATGAAACAGTATTTGTTAATGGCATTTTTATTGATGATCATGGCTAGCGCTCAGATAAATGCCATGGCCAATAATCCAGAGGATATTGCAGAAGGTGTGCAAAAAGAAGTTGTAAAGACACTAAAAGCATCTATTTTAAAGAACGCAGCATGGGCCATGCAACAGCAGCCTGTAACGGTAACCGCGCAAAGCTCATCGAGAAGTGCCGGTGGTAAGCACGACTTTTATTCGGAGGGAGATTATTGGTGGCCAGATTCACAAAATCCTGATGGTCCATACATTCAGAAGGATGGGATGACCAATCCGGAAAACTTTGTAGCACACCGTTTGGCAATGATCCGTTTCAGTAAAATCATTGGCTCGCTGGCTTCTGCATATAAGCTTACGGGCGATCAGAAATATGTAAACCAGGCCATGTTGCACTTACAGGCCTGGTTTGTAAATGAAGGGACCATGATGAATCCTAACCTGCAATATGCACAAGCTATAAAAGGGCGTTTTACCGGTCGCGGAATTGGCATTATCGACACCATTCAATTGATGGAAGTAGCTCAGGGACTCATTGTGATGCAGAAAGCAATAGACTCAGGCGTTTTGTCTGAAACCAAAAAATGGTTTGCTCAATACCTTAACTGGTTAATGAGTCACCAGTACGGAAAAGATGAAATGAATGCTCAAAACAATCATGGTACTTGCTTTACTATGCAGGTGGCATCTTTTGCTAAACTGTGTAATGATGATAAGCTGCTGGATTTTTGTCGCGACAGGTATAAAAATGTATTGTTGCCTAACCAAATGGCAGTGGATGGTAGCTTCCCAAGGGAACTTGCCCGTACAAAACCTTATGGTTATTCGATCTTTAATCTGGATGCGATGACCACTCTTTGCCAGATTCTATCCACCAAAACTGATAATCTTTGGAATTATAAAACCAGTGATGGAAAATCTATTCAAAAAGGGATTGCGTATTTGTATTCTTTTGTAGCTGATAAAAGTAAATGGCCACTAAAACCGGATGTAATGTATTGGGATAACTGGCCGGTAGCACAACCATTTTTGGTTTTCGGGGCCAATGCTTATGGTCAAACAGATTGGCTGAATACCTGGGTAAAGCTTGATCATGAGCCTACTGTAGAAGAAGTAATCAGAAATTTGCCGGTTAGGAACCCCCTAATCTGGCTGTAACTAAAAAAAGAATTTGCCATGAACCGGAAAGCAGTATTTTTATTTTCCTCCCTCATTACGCTCAGTAGCCTCGGGTATAGTCAGGTAGTTGGAGATGAAGACAAAGAAATGTTTAACAGGGCGCAGCAGCGTGATCAGAAAGCAATGGAGGAGGCCAGTAGTGGCTGGTGGAAAAACTCCATGAAGACTCATGATGCAAGGATTGCCTGGTGGCGGGACGCCCGGTTTGGGATGTTTATACATTGGGGCTTATACGCACTACCTGCCGGAGAATGGAAAGGAAAGGAAGTGAAGGGGTATTCCGAGCATTTGATGCGTAAAGAGAAAATAACAAGAGCAGATTATCTGGATCTGGCACATCTATTTAATCCTACGAAATTTAATGCTGAAGCATGGATCCTTGAAGCCAAAAAAGCTGGAATGCATTATTTTATCATTACCGCAAAACATCATGATGGTTTTGCCATGTATGATTCAAATGTTTCTGATTTTAATATCGTTAAGCAAACACCTTTTAAGCGTGATCCAATGGCCGAGTTGGCTGCTGCAGCTAAGAAGCATGGAATGAAGTTCGGTTTTTATTATTCACATGCCTTCGACTGGGAGCATCCTGATGCCCCGGGTAACGACTGGGAGTATAACAACCCTGGTGGAGATAAACTGCATGGTGGTACTAACTGGTACGATACGCATCCGGAATGGCTACCGAAAGCAGTTAAGTACGTAGATCAAAAAGCAATTCCTCAGATAAAAGAACTCATTAACAAGTATCATCCTGATATTTTATGGTTTGATACACCACAAAAGCTTCCTTTGTCGGAAAACATTAGGATTCTTAAAGCCATCCGAGAAACAGATCCTGACATTGTGGTAAATGGTCGTTTGGTAAGAAGCGCTAAAGTTAATTTTGGTGATTATGTAAATACGGGCGACAGGCCTGCTGAGTTGCTTACCGTTGCCGGTGATGCAGAAGCGATTCCAACCACCAACGAATCTTATGGCTATTCTAAACATGATAACAGTCATAAATCTGCTAAGTTTTTTATACAGCTTTTGGCTAACTCGGCTTCGCGTGGTGCTAACCTGTTAATGAATTTAGGCCCTAAAGGTGATGGTACCTTTGATCAGAAGGACAAAAATATTCTGGATAGTATTGGCGGCTGGTTAAGCCAAAATGGTGAGGCGATATATGGTACCCAGCGCGGTGTATTGCCTATCCCGGCCTGGGGCGTAAGCACTCAAAAAGGTCAGCTTATTTACCTGCATGTATTCAACTGGCCTAAAGATGGGAATCTGGTAGTTGGCGGGTTGAAAAGCGACGTTAAAGCGGCCTGGTTCCTGACTGACAAAAACAAAAAGAAGTTAGCGGTTAAACGTTTAGGAGCCTCAGATGTGAATGTGAGTTTGCCTGCGAATGCTCCTGGCAGCCCCGACGTGGTGCTGGTGTTGGAAGTGAATGGGAAAATCGAAGCTGATGCGGCAAGAGTGCTTGATCCAAATATCCCGGTAAACAGATTTCTGGTGTTTGATGCTAAACAGCAAGGGAAAAAGTTAGGTTTTGGCGATGGAAAAACCGACCGCTACTTTGTTAACGGATGGAGCTCGAAAGACAGCAACTTATCCTGGAATTTAAAAGCATTAAAACCTGCCAGGTATAAAATTATTGCAAAATATATCGCCGATGAGGGTGGTTCAACTTATGAAATCAAAGTAGGCGATTTCTCTAAAAAAGAAGAAGTTATTGCTTCTCAAAAGGGAGCCGTTGTTACCCAGGAAATTTGTGTTGCCGAATTGGGCGAGGGTGCCTATCAGCTTAACGTCACTCCATTAGCTATTAAAGGAGCGGAGTTGATGAAATTACTTGAAATCCAGCTTTTACCTATAAAATAGAATATTAATAATAAGAGAAACGATTATGAAAACAATCCCTTTAACCATATATGCTTTATTGCTCGCTACCGGCTCATCTATTGCGCAGGATAACGTTCAACGTGTTAAAACCATTAACACAAAAACCTCAACAATCTCAGGAAGTACTCAGAACTCTGGAAAATTAGGCAGGACAGAAGTTCTTTCCACGACTGCATTTCCAAAGCGAACAAATGCCTTTGAAGTAGATGTGAAAAAGGCGTTTAACCAGGCCGACAAGCAAACCCTTGTGATGCTTAAAGAAATAGAAAAGGTTAAGGTTGCCGGGGCAAAAGCCGACCAGGTTTCGCCGAGAACATTGGAAGATGGTAATTTGAGGCTGGTGGCTTCGCGCGACTGGACAAGTGGTTTTTTTCCAGGTGAGCTATGGTTCTTATACCAATATACCGGTAAGCAGCAGTGGTTAGATCAGGCAAAAGCATATACTGCACTTATTGAGCAAGAGCAGTTCAATGGCAAAACCCACGATATGGGCTTTAAAGTTTACTGCAGTGTAGGTACAGGATATCGTGTAACTAAAGACAAACATTATGCGGATGTTATTATCCAGTCGGCCAAAACATTGGCAACACGTTTTAACCCTAAAACCGGAGTGATACGCTCATGGGACCACAGTACCGATAAATGGGGAAATCCGGTAATCATTGATAACATGATGAACCTGGAATTACTTTTTGAAGCTACAGTACTTACCGGTGATTCTTCCTTCCATAAAATTGCAGTAAGTCATGCCAATACCACCATGAAAAATCATTTCCGCCCTGATTACAGTTCTTATCATGTTGTTGATTATGATCCGAATACAGGTGCTGTGTTAAAGAGACAAACCCATCAGGGCTATAGTCATGAATCTGCATGGGCAAGGGGACAAGCATGGGCATTGTATGGATATACCCTTTGTTACCGCTTTACAAAAGATCCTGCCTATTTAAAACAGGCAGAAAACATAGCCCGTTTTATACTGAATCATAAAAACATGCCCGCTGATCTGGTTCCATATTGGGATTTTGATGCACCTAACATTCCTAACGAGCCCCGCGATGCTTCGGCTGCTGCAGTAATTGCTTCGGGCTTATATGAATTAAGCGGTTATAGCAAGAATAAAAATCTTTACCTGCAAAAAGCAGATAAGATGCTGAACAGCCTGGCTACTAAATATGTATCTCCGGTAGGAGAGAATAAAGGATTCATTCTGATCAGCAGCACCGGTTCAAAGCCGTCTAACAGTGAGGTGGATGTACCATTGTCGTACGCTGATTATTACTACCTTGAAGCTTTGCTTCGTTATAAAGCGTTAAAAAGATAAGTTACAATAGTATATGGAAGAGCCAATTTTGTTGAATTTTAAGCAAAGCAAATGCGCTATTTTAGTCCTTAGTAAAACCAACTAGAACCAAATCATGTATAAACGAAAATTACTTATAGTAGCAACGGCTTTTTTATTATTAGCCCAGTCTACCTACAGTCAGCGAGCCTTAACAAAAGATGAAAGGATGGCTTGGTGGCGTGATGCCAAATTTGGAATGTTTATTCACTGGGGAGTATATGCTCAGTTTGCCGGTGTTTACAAAGGTCATGAGCAATTGCGCGGAGGGGCAGAGTGGATCATGAACCGCTCTAAAATCCCGGTCACCGAATATCAGGAAATGGCCAGGAACTTTAATCCTGTAAAATACAATCCGGATGCATGGGTACGCATGGCAAAAGATGCCGGAATGAAATACCTGATTATCACCGCAAAACACCACGATGGTTTTGCTTTATTCAACTCTAAAGCAAGCAAGTGGGACATCACTGATGCTACACCTTACGGTAAGGATCTATTGAAGCCACTGGCTGAAGCTTGTAAAAAGCATGGTATTAAGTTAGGTTTTTATTATTCACAGGCACAAGACTGGAACAATCCGGGAGGATCTGTAGCTAGAAAAGTAATGAGAGAAGGATGGTTAAATCCTGATTCGGCCAAAATTGATGCTTATACCCTGGCTAATAAAGGGCATTGGGATCCTGCGCAGATGACCAAAACATTTGATCAATATATTGATGATGTGGCTGTTCCGCAGGTGAAAGAGTTAATGACTAATTATGGTGATATCGCTGTGCTTTGGTGGGATACGCCAACCAATATGACTGATGAAGCAGCACTTAAACTACAAAATGCTTTAAAATCACAACCACATATCATTACCAATGATCGTTTGAAACGTCCGAACTTTCCAGGAGATACCAAAACACCAGAGCAAAAAATACCTAGTCAGGCTGAATTGGATGGCATGGACTGGGAAACTTGCATGACCATGAATGGAACCTGGGGCTTCAGAACGGCTGACCAGAAATGGAAATCTACAGAGACACTAATCCGTAACCTGGCTGATATTGCTTCAAAAGGTGGTAATTATCTGCTAAACATCGGTCCGAAACCTGATGGAACATTTCCTCAGGAAAGTGTGGATCGACTGGCGGAGATTGGTAAATGGATGAAAGTGAACAGTGAATCTATATATGGTACTAAATCCAGTCCTTTAGTACCGCAACAATGGGGGCGCGTAACCAGAAAGGATAACGCTAAGGGTACTACACTTTATTTTACAGTATTTAACTGGCCTGCAGACGGAAAATTAACCATTTCAGCTATTAAGAATAAAGTTGTTTCTGCAAAGTTATTGGGCGCAAAAGACAACGTGAAAGCGGAAACTAAAGGAAATAATTTGGTGATTAACCTGCCTGCAAGCGCGCCTGATGCCGTTGCAAGTGTAATTAAAATTGAGTTTGAAGGTGAAGTAGCCCATCAGCAGGAAGCTACACCTAAAAAGGAAATGAAAACAGGTGCATTAGACTAAAATAAATGAATAAAACTATAAAATTTGCCGCATCGCTTTTATTAATTAATACTTTAATAACAGATGTTCATGCGCAAAAGACAGCCCCATTGTGGGAAGATTTTGTGAAAGCAAAAAAATCGGGTAGCACGCCAGTGCTGCCCGATTTTTCATATGCAGGTTATGGGTTTTCCGAAATTCCGATCCCAGCTGTAACTAATAAAAAGTATTTTAAGGTTGATGATTATGGGGCTAAACCCAATGATGATCAGTTTGATGATCAAGCCATTCAAAAGGCTATTGATGCGGCCGAAGCTAA
The DNA here is from genome assembly GCF_900176505.1 of Pedobacter nyackensis. Taxonomy (GTDB): domain Bacteria; phylum Bacteroidota; class Bacteroidia; order Sphingobacteriales; family Sphingobacteriaceae; genus Pedobacter; species Pedobacter nyackensis. The sequence goes on from NZ_FWYB01000009.1 coordinate 221,389, forward strand.
TCCTGGCGGTGGTGTTATATACTTCTCATCCGGTAAATACCTGATTGCTCCCGATGAAGATGCCAAAAAGCAGATCCTAATCTCAAAAAGTGGTATCATTTTAAAAGGCAGTGGGAGCGGAGTCGGTGGTACCGAAATCTACCAGGCAAACATGCGTATCAATGGCCGGCAGTTTATGTTTAAGCCAGAAAAATTGAATACGGAAAAGCTGGCAACTATTGTGAAAGATGCAGGACGGGAGACTTTCTCTGTCGTTGTAAAGGATGCAGCCAGGTTAAAGGTAGGGCAGGATGTAGTGATCCGTCATAAAAGTGAGGAGTATACCAGACTTTATTTTTCTCCTTTGGAATTGAAGCCGCAATGGTCGCGCTTATTGGGCGAAAAGGGCGGAATGCAGATTTATGAAATTCATACGATCACTAAAGTGGAGGGAGAGAAGGTTACTTTTAAAAATCCTATTCATTTGGATATCAAAATGGTTAAGTCGGCCAATTGGACAATTGAATCATATGTTTCTATAGACCATTGCGGTGTAGAAGACATCTTGTTTACCAGTAACTGGAAGAGTTATCCTGAAGAGTTTATTCACCATAAAAATGAAATTCATGATTATGCCTATGAAGCGATCGGTATGGAGTATGTGAAGAATAGCTGGGTGCGCAATTGTGAGTTTCATGACTGGAATGAAGGGGTAATGATCCGCTCAGGATATCAGGTAACAGTAGAAAATACTCATTTTAGAGGTAAAAAGGGGCATGCTTCGGTACACGCAAGAACCGGGTATGGTGTGTTGGTTAAGAAATGTACATTTAATGGTGCGCAACATCATGGTGCAGGTACAGGCTACGGTGCTGTAAGTACGGTTATTACCCAATGTTCATTAGGTACGGATCAGAATTTCGACATACACTCGGGGCAACCTTTTGCCACCTTGTATGATGATATTGATGGAGGTGTTTTTTATAACCTTGGCGGTCCGGAACCCGGACATCCGCATCATGGTAAGCACCTGGTGCTTTGGGATTTTCATCATAAGTCGGCAAAGGACCAGCACTACAATTTCTGGGATATGAGCAGAAGGAGGAATTATACAATTGCAGAGCCAATTTTGGTTGGTTTTCAGTCGGATAAGGAAGTGACGTTTGACAATGCAGGGGTAGTAGAGATGAAAGGGGAAGCGGTATTGCCGAAGTCGCTGTTTGAGGCGCAGTTGAAGTTGAGACTTAATAAGTAGCGAGAAAAAGGAAGAAAATAACGAAGAAAATAACCGTTCTCTTCAGCGTCTGGCATCTGTTGTTGAAGGACAACAGCGCCTAAGGCCGCTTCAGAGAAGGTAATTTTCTTTTTCAAGCATGATGCAGAGAATAGCATGATGTATAGAGCAGCATGATGCAGAAAATAGTGTGTTGTGGATATAGTGTGGTGCTTATGGATGTTTTTTAGAAGGTTAAGAAGACGAGAATAGAAATGAATTATATCATTAGAGTGATTTTGGTATGGGGGCTTTTTTTGATTGGAGCAACTGGTTTTGCACAGTCGAAAATACGGGTTGTTTGTATTGGGAATAGTATTACTTATGGATCTGGATTGGCTAATAGGCCGCAGGAGTCTTATTCGGCGCAACTACAAGCGTTGTTAGGTGTTGGAAAGTACGAAGTGCTGAACTTTGGTGTTAGTGGCGCTACGATGCTTAAAAAGGGAAATAAGCCATATTGGAATACGGCAGAGTATCAGAAGGCATTGGCAGCTAATCCTGATCTGGTTTTTATCAAATTGGGAACCAATGATAGTAAGCTGATCAATAGGCCAATGATGGTTGATTTTGAAAATGACTACAGGGATATGGTCAGGAGCTTTGTTGCGCTGCCGAGTCATCCAAAAGTTGTGCTGTTGCTGCCGGTTAAGGCTTTTTCTGAGGAGAAATTTGGTATTTCGGGGAGTTTTCTGAAAGACAGTATTCTGGCAACCATACGGAAATTAGCTTATGAAGAGCAGCTTCCGGTGCTTGATTTATATTCATTGTTCGCTGATAAGGAAGCGTTATTTGCGGATAAAGTTCATCCGGATGCTGTTGGGGCGGGTCTTATTGCTGCACGTTTACATGAGTTTATTGGAACGAAGACGAAAAATGTAAATGTATCTGATAAGATGAAAGATGTTGCTGTTAAGGAGTCTTCATTTTATGGGTATGAGGCCTTAAGCTTTTTGTTTAACGGTCGTGATGCCCGAATTGTAAAACCTAAGCGGGCTGCTCCGGGCATGCCCTGGATATGGAGAGCAAGGTTTTGGGGCCATGAGCCACAAGCAGATATTGCCCTTTTAGAGCGGGGTTATCATGTGGTTTATTGCGATGTAGCAGAGTTGTTTGGTAATAAGGAGGCAGTAGGGATATGGAATGACTTTTACGCTTACCTGCAAAAGCTGGGTTTAGCTAAGAAGGCTGTACTTGAGGGGATGAGTCGTGGAGGTGTGTATGTATACAATTGGGCTGCGGCGAACCCCTCTAAAGTAGCTTGCGTTTATGCCGATAATCCGGTTTTGGATTTAAAAAGCTGGCCGGGAGGTAAAGGGATAGGCCCGGGAAGTAAAAAGGAATGGAGTACTTTTTTAAAAGATTATGGTTACCAAACAGAGGAAGAAGCTGCGGCATTTTCAGGTAGTCCAATAGATAAAATCAAGGAAATAGTTAAGGGCAAGTATCCGATGCTGCATGTTTGTGGTGATATGGATGAGGTAGTGCCAATAGCTGAAAACACTTTACCTTTCGCTGAAAAGATAAAAAGAGCAGGAGGTGATATTAGGATTATTCACAAGCCTGAGGGTAAGCACCATCCGCATAGCTTGCCTAATCCTCAGGTGATTGTTGAGTTTATTTTAAAAAGTAGTAAATAACAATTGTTCCTCTTCGACCTATGTCAGTTGAAAAAAATGTAGCATCAATGAAATTGAGCGTAAATGATTAGCCTTTTAAAGGCATAGAGCGCCGGTAGTTTCTTGAATTTTAAACTTATTCTTTTCTTGAATTCGCTTATGAACCGTTTTTTTGTTGCAGCATCAAATCTTTCAAAATAGGGAACAAGTGCAGATCCGGAAATGAATTCATAGAGCTCGTTGTGGGTAGCTGCAATAATAGGGTAGACCTTTTGATAAATGGTAAGCTTACTGCCGCCATTTTCAAACAAAATCTGTGCATAATCATCCATAGAAAGCACCGGAGATATCCTTTTCCAGTGATTTAAAGCAGTGCTAAAGGGTTCTTCTTCTACCAACTCTAATAGGATCTTGTTGAGTAAGTTCTCATCCTGAACTGGCATCTGAATAATTAACTGTCCATCCTTATTTAAGGTCGATATGATTTTTGGCAGTAAAGTGTGATGGTCATCCACCCATTGAAGTGCTGCATTTGAAAAAACTAAATCCCATTTTTCGCCTGTTTTGATCTGTTCTTCAATCGTTTTTTGCTCAAAGGTAATGTTGCCGTACTGCTTAGCCTTTTCCAGCATTTCTTTCGAAGAATCGATCCCTTTTACATTTGGATTGATCAGCCTTTCGGCCAGCATATAGGTAAGCTCCCCGGTGCCACAACCTAAGTCTAACACCTTCATATCTGGTTTATCCCCAATAAGATCGATTAAATCAAAAAACGGTTTAAATCTCTCAGACTTAAATTCGTCATATTTTTCAGGATCCCATGCCATATTGATTGGTGTTAATGACCTGAATTTCGGAAATAAAGTCAACAATAAGAAAGGTCAATCTGTGTATCTATCAGCAACTCTGTGAGTTTACCATCAATTCCGTGAGTTTATACGTGTAACTCCCGTTAGTTGACGAGCAAAATTGGGTTTTCCGATGAGACCTAGCGTTCTTTATCGCTTCTTCAGCGATAATTAACCGACTGAAAGGAGCTCAATGAGGCCATAAAAGCCATAAACACTTCGAATTAATGCAGTCTCAGAGGAGAATCCCTGTTTTGCCCAGCCAATCTCGCTGCCTTCACTTGCGCCTGATACAAAGAAGCCGGCTGTAGATCCGTTTTATTCATTCCTTCCCATTCACCATCTGGTTTCCCCTCTAAACGACCTTTTAGCTTCTGTCCCTGCACACCAACCGCATAATTTTTTCCTGATACCCATGGGTTTTGTATTGCAGCACCCTTAACCTTACAGTTCCACACTACCTGAGTAACACCTGCCCAGCCATGTCCGCTGCCCCAGTTACCACGATCCTGAATGTTGATCTCACCATCGGTATCAATATTATCATACAAAGTACCACTTGCCCAGCGGTGGTGTGGACCGATATCCGCATGTGTTTTCCTTGCTTTGCAATTGTAAAAAACATTCGGGCCACAGGTTTTTGCACCGGTAACATAATCATGTCGGCCTTCAGTAGTTTCCAGATTCATAAACAGGTTTTGCTGCCCGTCGTTATTGAATGAGTATCTTTTTCCTCCTGTAATCACTGATTTTGCATCGAAGCATTTGGAGTTTTTTACAGTAATATTCTTTGCACCATTACCCAGACTTACGCATGAATAACCAAAAAAGCGAGATGTTACCTGATCTACCCAGCCGTTTTCAATATGATTGAAGGCTACTGCAACCCAGCCATGATCTTCATCCGTATCATGCGCATATTCGGATTCGAACAGGATGTTTTCAATACCTACCTCTTTTAAGCGGCCCTTGTATTCATATTTGAAAATTTCTCCGCCGCCATATTGTTCTTCCATCGCCATAACTACCGGATTGTCAATTGTAATTTTGTTCCCATTTATAGCTGTGATTGCTCTCTCAAAGCTTAGGTTGTAATCTTCGCCCTTCCATTGTTTGGTGCCGTCTCTGGCTACAATTCGGTCCATTTGAAGATCATGAATCCAATTCTCTGTTCCTGGTCTGTATACGATGATCTTATCACCTACCTTAAAATCTTTCGATGAACTTACCTGGAATGATTTTGCACCTGCAGGCACGTTCTTATCTGTAATTTTAACACGATTGCCAGCTTCAGTTATCCTGCCTTTTCCACCGATGGTGATTAAAGAACGTAAGCCTTTGCCTGCAGCGATGAGTTTGGTGCCGTCAGCAGTATTGCCTTCACCTTTTAATACAATGCCATCGGTTTTAATGCTAAGCGTACCAGCGATGGAGTAGGCCCCTTTCTTTAACAGGATTGCACCCCTTAAACCATTTGCACCGAGCGGCATATTTGATACCTCATCGATTGCAGTTTGAATTAGCTTTCCGGCATCGCCTGAAATAGGTTGTATGGTTTTTACAATGTTGACTTTCGGAATTTCTTTTAAACCATGGTGATAGCCTACTAGACTGAAATCCGGTATGATGTTACCTTTTTCATCTGGGAAGTAAGTAATGCTGCCGTCTTTGTTTACGGTTAAGAATTTAGATCCCCAGATATTGTCTTTTACAAAGGAAAGTGTTAATCCCGCGATAAACAGGATACAGATAGCTAAGATAGATTTGGTTCTCATGTGCGGTTTAAATTGCTAATGCAATTGCGCAATAAAAACCGATTTTTTTGTACGTATTATTAGCAGACTTATCAATTGAATTGGCTTTCAATAGGTAAGCCTGCCGATAATTTATAGCTTCATTTGCTGAATGCGAACTGCGTTTAATATGGCCAGAAGCGCTACACCCACATCGGCAATTACGGCCTCCCATAAAGTAGCCACGCCACCTGCACCTAGGATTAAAACAATAATTTTTACCCCCATGGCTAATGCTATGTTTTGCCAAACGATGTTGCGGGTCAGTTTCCCGATCTTTATCGCTGTTACTATTTTTGAAGGCTGATCATTTTGGATCACGATATCGGCCGTTTCTATGGTGGCGTCACTTCCCAGACCACCCATTGCAATTCCTGCATCGGCAAGCGCAATAACAGGAGCGTCATTTACACCATCACCTACAAAGGCCAGGTGTCGGCCTTCCTTCTTGAGGGCTTCTACCTTTTCAACTTTGTGCTCCGGTAGAAGGTCGCCAAAAGCTTTATCGATTCCCAATAGTTTAGCTACCTTATTAACCACGCTTTGCTTATCGCCGCTAAGCATTACCGTTTGGATGTTTAAACGGTGTAAATCGGTAATAGTCTGTTTGGCATCTTCTTTAATCTCGTCGGCAATAGTGATATAGCCTGCATATTTACCATCTACGGCCACGACCACAATGGTATCTGCTTCATTGTCGATGCTATGGTCGTAATCAATATCAAATTTCCTTAGTAACTTGGTGTTTCCAGCCAGTATGGCCTTCCCATTTATGGTTCCTTTAAGTCCATGTCCTGATACTTCTTTTACCTCAGTAATTTGTGCATCATGGAAAATCTCACCTGCATATTTAACTATAGCAAGGGCAATAGGGTGGGTAGATTTACTTTCGATGGCTGCTGCCAGTAAGACTAACTCCCGCTCATCAAAAACATTGGTCACTACTTTTTGGACCTCAAACACACCTTTTGTCAGCGTGCCGGTTTTATCCATCACCACAGTATTTACCTTGGTCATTACATCCAAAAAGTTGGAGCCCTTAAACAAAATTCCATTTTTAGAGGCTAATCCAATTCCACCGAAATAACCGAGAGGAATGGAGACCACAAGCGCACAAGGACAGCTGATAACCAAAAATACCAACCCTCTGTATAGCCAATCCTTAAAAACATAGTCGGAAACAAAGAGCAAGGGGAGGACTACCACTAAAACGGCCAGTGCAAATACAATTGGTGTATATATTTTTGCAAAACGGGAGATGAACAGTTGCGTTTGCGATTTCCTTGCAGTCGCATCCTGTACCATTTCGAGTATTTTACTCAGTTTGCTGTCTTTAAAAGCAGCTTTAACCGCTACCTCTGTAACCTGGTTCAGGTTAATCATTCCGGCCAATACGGTATCGCCTTTGGCTTTGTTATCAGGTTTGCTTTCTCCGGTTAATGCAGCAGTATTGAAGGTAGCTTTGTCCGACAACAATACGCCATCCAATGCTATTTTTTCGCCTGGTTTGATCTGTATCGTCTCACCAATAGCTACATCAACAGGAGCTACAGTAAGCACTTTTCCATTTCTGATCACATTAACGGTATTCGGTCTGATGTCGAGCAAGGCTTTAATGCTTCGTTTGGCATTGCTTACTGCCGAATCCTGGAACCATTCACCGATGGAGTAGAACACCATTACAGCAACACCTTCACTAAACGAACCAATGGCAAATGCACCAATCGTGGCTACACTCATCAAAACGAATTCGTTGAAAAAGTCGAGCCGTAATGCTTTTCTATAGGCCAATCCCAAAACATTATACCCCGCCAATAAATAGGCGGGGATAAAAATGATCAGTTGTGTAGGGGTACTAAAAGTAAGCTGAAAACCGTAAGCCAAAACCATCATGATCACCACGATGGTCAGCGCCGTTAATAAAGGCCAATGATCTAACCATCCTGAAGGTTCTTCTGCACCATGGTTATGCCCATCATCATCAGAATGATCCGTTTCGCTATGTTTATATTCGTTAGGATTGCTGTTCTCTTTAACCGAACAGCAATCATCATGTACTTCCGCAGACTTCATACCCTTAAATTACATATAATTCAATGTTTTGTCTCATATCCTTGATAGGAAATGTTTAATTAATGACTGTGTGCCGCTGGTCCTGATGCTTTTGATTCCAGGTAAAAGGCTCCTTTAGTGACTACCTTAACGTGCTCAGGTAATTTTTCAAGGGGATTGATCTGTACATAGCCCATTTCCGAAACGCCTGTAGTTACTTCTATCTTTTTGAAATGCACTGATTTTCCATGCTTTGCATCTTCCTCCTTATGTTTTTCTTCTGGCTCTCCTTTATGATCGTGCTCATGCTCCTGCTCATGAGCAACTTCGGCTTTATTGTCTACGATAAAGATAAACTCTTTACCATCAGATCTGACTACAGCGTCAATTGGAACGGCACTTGTAGTTGCTGTACCTACGCCAATAAGGCCAGTTACATACATTCCCGGGATGAGGTTAGTCCCCGGTTTTTTAATGATGGCATGAACAACCACGCCTTTACTATCATTTTCGAAAGACTTATTGATACCGTAGATGTGCCCTTCAATCTGTTCGTTCTTTTGATTGGTTAACTGGAAATCAACTTTCTGACCTATTTTAATTTTCGACAAATCCTTTTCAAATACAATCAGATCGGCATGGATCTTTGAATTGTCTACAATATCCATGATCGATACACCAGGTTGTGCATAAGAACCTGTTTCTGCAGTAATCTTTCCGATAGTACCATTGATAGGAGCGGTAACCGGTACCTGGGAAGTGATGTTTCCGGATGCGATGCGGCTAATGGAGATACCGTACTGTTGTAGCTGACGTTCCAATGCCTTTAATCTGGCACGTTCTGTATGGTAATTGGCTTCTGCCAGCTGGTGGGATTTTCCTGTTCCAGCGTTGGCAGCTTTAAGCTGTTGCTGGCGGTTGTATTCGGCCTCAACAAAGCTAAAGCCACTTTTGGCTGTCAAATAATCCTGTTGCAGCTTAATTAGGTCTTGGTTTTCGATTGTAACCAGCACTTGTCCCTTGCTTACACGCTGCCCTTCTATGACATTGATTTTTCTGATGATACCACCGGTAAGCACGTTGATTTGTGCTGCATTTTGTGGTGGAACGGCCAGCTGTCCGCTCGCTTTTACCACAGCGGTGAGGTTTTTCTGTTCTATTTCCCCAATCACGATGCCAACGGCATCCAGTTGCTCCTGACTCAATTCAAGTGCATCGCTATGTTCTTCATGCCCTTCAGCTCCATGGTCATGTGCTGCTTCAACTGTCGCCCCGGTTTTTGCCGTATCGCCACATGAAGCAATTGCCGTAAGAATAAATGCTGAACAAATCAGTGCAGCTATGTTTTTTTTGATATATGGTGTTGCGTTCATTTGATTAATTCCCTTTTAAAAATTGTAATTGAATAACTGATTGGTTGAGCTGGCTAACGGTTTGCAGATAGCTAAGTTTGCTTTGCACAGCGAGTGCCATGTTTTGAATAAACTCAATGTAGCCAATCTCTCCCAGGTCGTAGGATACTTGTGCAATGCGCAGTTGTTCATCTGCTTGTTTTATGCCTTCAGCAGTAAAATAATCCGCAAGACTTTTGTGCTTCGCATAATTTTGAAGCTCCTGGTTGTATTGCATAGCCAGTTCATTTTGTACCCGTTGATAGTCTGTTTCTGCAATCTGTACAGCAAGCTTTTCATTGTTAACCCTTGCACGACCTGCACCGTTAAATATAGGTACAGCAATACCTAGCTGAATACCGGCAATACGAGTTCCGGGAGTATAATTCCTACCAATGTTTGCCGGATCAAAAGATTTGATTACAAACTGTTGCGCATAGCCTAGCGTAAGGTCGGGCATAGCACGTGAACGTTCTAAATCAATTTTCGATTTGGCTACCGCAATTTGCTGCTGATATACATCAATCAATGGATTACCCGCTGTTCCATTTGTTCCAGTCTCAGCTAAAGTCAATATTGGCAATGATTTTTCAATAGGGGTGATGGCCGTTTTTACGTTTAGCAATTGCTGTAAGTTTAACTGCTGTATGGCCAGTTCTGTTTCGGCTGCCTTTTTTAAGGCCTGCACTTCCTGGTATTTGTTTCTGGCTGTAATTAGTTCCAGGTTCGAGGTTTCACCAACTTTATACCTGATTTCAGATTTCTTAATGAAATTACGGTAAATGCTGTCTTGCATTTCCAAAACCCTTAAAGTATTCATACTGTAAAGCAGGTTGTAGTAGGCCAACCTGGTATCACGGGTAATTTCCGATCGGGTATAATTACCTGTTTTTTCCATTAGACCCGTTTGTCCGACAAGCACCTTTTTCTGGTTTTTATAAAAACCGGGCCAGGCAAAGCTCTGCGAAACGGAGATAGAGTTATCGTTGCTGGCACCACCAGTAGGATCCTGAGAGACACCAAAAGCGGTTTTTTCCGGGTCAAAAGCAGTTTTCTGCATGGCCCTCGACTGGTCGATGGCCAATCCTGAAGATTTTAATTGCAGGTTGTTTTTTAAGGCCAGGGCAACAGCTGTATCTGCCGAGATGGGCAATTGCTGCGCTTTAGCTGAACCTGTAAATCCTAATCCAAAAAGAATCAGTACCATGGCTATTGATTTTGCGGGCATCGATATGCGTTTTTTACGGTCTGTAACCAAAATGTATAAACAAGGCAGTACAAATAAAGTAAGCAGCGTGGCAGAGATTAAGCCGCCGATTACCACCGTTGCCAAAGGTTTTTGCACCTCTGCACCTGCACTGCCTGATAAGGCCATTGGTAAAAAACCAAGCGAAGCAACAGCAGCCGTCATGATTACCGGTCTGAGCCTTACCGCTGTACCTTGCATTACGCGTTTGTATACATCTGTAACCCCCTCCTCTTTCAACTGGTTGAAATAGGAGATGAGGACAATTCCGTTTAATACCGCTACACCAAAGAGGGCAATAAAGCCAACACCGGCCGAGATACTGAAAGGCATACCTCTAAGCAATAATGCAAGTACGCCACCTATAGCTGATAATGGAACCGCTGTAAAAATCAGTACGGTTTGCGTAAATGATTTGAAGGTAAAATAAAGCAGAGCCAGAATTAAAATCATAGCTACAGGGACTGCAAGAGAAAGTCTGTCTTTTGCCTCTTTAAGGTTCTGGAACTGGCCACCATAAGTGATGTAATAGCCCGAAGGAAGTTTTAATTTTGCATCCAGTATTTTCTGGATCTCGGTCACCGTACGCTCTACATCTCTTCCTCTAACATTAAAACCTACATAAATACGTCTTTTTCCATCCTCACGTGAAATCTGTGCCGGAGCTTCCTTAAGTTCTATTTTTGCCACCTGGTTTAAAGGCACTTTATTGCCTGAAGGAAGTGGGACGTATAAATTTTCGATGCTGGAGATGTTCTCGCGGAGATCGCGCTGCAAGCGAACCACCATGTCAAAACGTTTCTCACCTTCAAATACTACGCCCGCTACATTTCCTGCAAAGGCCGTTTTTAAAATGGTGTTGATGTCGCCAATAGTTAAACCATACTGAGCAATTTTATCTCTGTCATAAGTCACAACTACCTGGGGTAGTCCGGTTACCTGTTCAACAAAAGGCTCATTTACGCCGTTTACAGGAGCAATAAGCTTCGCAACCTTATTGGCTTCAGCTGTAAGTCTATCAAGGTCTTCCCCATAAATTTTTATGGCAACATCTTGCCTTACACCAGTCATCAATTCGTTGAAACGCAACTGCATAGGTTGCGTGAGTTCTACGCTTACACCTGGTAAAATAGACAAGGCTTCCTCCATCTTTTCCGACATCTCCTCCTTGGTCTTTGCTGTAGTCCATTCTTCTTTCGGTAACATCGTCACCATCATGTCGCCCCGTTCAACCGGCATCGGGTCGGTAGGGATTTCAGCACTCCCAATCCTCGTTACCACCTGTTTCACTTCAGGGAATTTATCTTTCAATATTTTCTCGGCTTTGCCAAAAGTTTCTACTACCTGTGTAAGGGATGTTCCCTGCGACATGGCGATTTCAACTGCTAAGTCTCCTTCTTCCAATTGCGGAATAAACTCGCCACCCATATTGTTAAACAACCAAAGCGAGATAGAAAAACAAATGATCGCAAAAGCAATAACCAGTTTTTTAAAACGCAGGGCTCGTTCTAACATAGGTTGGTAGATGCGTTTGAAGAAATCCATGATCTTGTCGGATATGTTTCTTTTGTGTTCTGTATTTTTGCTTAAAAACAAGGCGCTCACCATCGGGACATAGGTTAAAGAGAGAATAAATGCACCTATAATGGCAAATACTACCGTTTCTGCCATTGGCTTAAACATCTTTCCTTCAATACCAACCAGCGATAACAGGGGCAGGTATACAATCAGGATAATGATCTCTCCAAATGTTGCACTGGCTCTGATTTTTGAAGAAGCCGTAAAAACTTCTTTGTCCATTTGTTGCTGAGTTAGCCTTGGTGTGCCTTTAAACAGTTTACTTTCTGTGAGTCGGAATATAATCGCTTCTACAATAATTACTGCGCCATCCACAATTAAACCAAAATCTATAGCTCCTAAACTCATCAGGTTGCCCGACACTCCGAAAAGCCGCATCATGGCAAAGGCGAATAACATTGATAAAGGTATCACCGAAGCTACGATTAAACCCGCTCTCCAGTTACCAAGCAATAGCAACAGTACAAAAATCACAATCAGGGCGCCCTCAATCAGATTTTTCTGAACCGTGCTGATGGATCTGCCAACCAATTCGGTGCGGTCCATATAAGGTTCTATAACCACACCTTCAGGTAGTGTTTTTTGAATTTGTGTGATTTTTTCTTTTACATTTTTTATCACCTGATTAAAGTTTTCACCTTTAAGCATCAAAGTGATGCCGGCTACAACTTCGCCGGTTCCGTTTCTGGTTACTGCGCCGTACCTGGTAGCCGTACCAAACTGTACGATTCCAATGTCTCTGATGAGTACGGGAACACCACCAACATTTTTTACGACTATCTTTTCAATATCGTCAAGGGATCTAACCTGACCGATTCCACGAATCACATAGGCATTACTTTGCTGTTCAATATAAGAACCTCCGGTGTTTTCGTTGTTGTTTTTAAGCGCGTCGTAAATCTGTGAAATGGTTACATTATTGGCGTTCAGTTTTTCATTGTCTAATGCAATTTCATACTGTTTTACATAACCACCCCAGCCACTCACTTCGGCTACGCCTTTGGTTCCGGCAAGCTGAGGCCTGACTACCCAATCCTGCAGGGTCCTTAAGTCTGTAGCCGTATATTTACCTTCATAGCCTTTTTTGGTGTGCAATACATATTGGTAAATTTCGCCCAAACCAGTAGTAATAGGGGCAAGCGTAGGTTCAGCTAAACCTTCCGGAATAATGCTTTCAGCTTCTTTTAGCTGGGCAGCAACCTGTTGTCTGGCCCAGTAAATATCCGCATCATCTTCAAAAACGATGGTAATCACCGATATTCCCGAACGGGAAATCGAGCGTTTCTCGATCACTTTTGGGATGTTGGCCATGGCCAGCTCAATAGGTGCGGTGATGAATTGTTCCACTTCCTGCGCACCCAAACTTGGGGCCTGTGAAATGACTTGTACCTGATTGTTTGTGATGTCCGGTACTGCATCAATAGGTAGCCTTGTTAAGGAATAAATCCCCCAGATCATTAAAGCCAGGGTCATTATGCCAATAGCCAGTTTATTCTTTATAGAGAATAAAATAATCTTATTAAACATAAAATGATGTTAATTTACAGCATATCAATAGCAATATTTGCCATGACAATGCAATGGATAATTAATAGTAAAAGATTTTAGAAAATTAATTATACCCACTGAGGAGGCTGCCAGATGTCGCCCGGAAATAAGACAATAGCACCGTCCTGGTAATCAGGAAAGCTACTGTTCCGTTCGGCTACTACCAGCGATGGTGCTTTAGTCACGGTCGACGCAGCTACAAAAGCATGGTAAGTACTGGCATGAAAAAATGGAGAGCAGGCATGTGAGTTTTCATGCTTATCATTATGATTTTCAGAAGATGTGTAACACGAATCCTGATGTCCTGATGGAAGATCTGCTTCATTTCCACAGCATGGCCATGCAGACAGGGCCAGTATGTAGATGGTGAATAGGAATGCGAGATACTTCATATTACAAACTTAACAGTTTTTTTTATAAACCAAATTAATCCTTATCATTCGGCTGTTTTATTTTAATTTAAAGTTAACTAATGGCTTGATTGGGTCTTATTTTCTTAAAGATTTCTTAATGTAATGGGAATGTTGCACATTGTAGCTTTGTAAAAAAACTACTATCGAAACAAAAGCTACTCCGTTAAGCGCTCCGCTGATTGCCTCTTTGAAGAAGGGAGATGCCTTTGCTATGGAGCAAATTTACCGCAATTACTGGGAAGTGGTATTGGATAGTGCCTACAGGCGGGTTAGGGACGAAGAAATCGCCCAGGACATTACTCAGGAGATTTTTATCTCTTTATGGGAAAACAGATCGCGATTGATGATAGAAGGTAGTTTGGGTGCTTATCTGCAGGGCGCGGTGAAGTATAAAGTGATTAACTATTTTAAGTCGGCTGTAATAAAAGATAAACATCGGGAAGATCTGTTGCTGCTGATAGGAGAGAAGATGGAGTTGTCGGCCGAGAATAAATTAATGCTTAAAGACCTGAACAAAGAGATTGATGATGCCATATCGGGTTTACCCGAAAAAATGCGTCAGGTTTTTTGGATGAGTAGAAAGCAGGAAAAAACAATTAGTGAAATTTCTATTGAACTTGGACTGTCTGTCCAAACTGTTAAAAATCAGATTTCATCTGCACTAAAATTGCTGAAGGAAAGGTTGTCTTATTTGCTGTTTTTAGCAGTTCTCATGCAGTTAATATAAAATTAACTCAAACTTAATGGTACTACATAGTACCAATCTTCTTTTGAACTGACATGTATATAGATGACAAAAGAAGAACAGGCAAAAATACTGCTGAAAAGATATGAAGATGGTGAAGCCAGCCCTGCCGAAATCAAACAGGTAGAAAGCTGGTACACATCTTATGAAAATAGCAATCAGCATATAGCCGAAAATAGAAAAGCTGAAATGGGGAATGAAATTTTCCTCGGACTACAAGCTGCAATGGAAAACCATTCGGCACAAAAGGTATTGCATTTATCAGGCTGGTTTGGACTGCTAAAGGTAGCCGCAGTTTTACTCCTTGTATCAGGAGTAGCTGTTGTAGTTTGGCCTGGAGGAAAAACAATCAGTGAAAATCTGGTCAGTATAAGTACTACTGCAACACAGCGGAAAAATATAGTGCTGGCAGATGGTTCTGAAATCAAACTTGGCCCTTCAGCTAAAATAGTATATCCCGCCAGATTCAAGGCCGACAGCCGTTCTGTAGAGCTTGCAGAGGGAGAAGCTTTCTTTAATATTGCCCATGATAAACATCGTCCTTTTACTGTTAAAACAGGTCATGACTTGTATACTAAAGTATTGGGTACCTCCTTTAATATTAAGTCGTACGGTGCAAGCCGAAAGATCTGTATTGCCGTAGTAACTGGAAAAGTCGCTGTAGGAAATGGTAAACAGGTATTTGGAACCTTGATAAAGGGGCAGCGTATTATCTATGATAAGAAGGACCTGCGGGCAGTAATTGATTACACTCCTGAACCGGTATATACCAATATAGCATTTGAAGGGGAGACCTTATTAAAGGTTTGCCAAAGGCTGGAATATGCCTATAGCATACACATCAATTTAGGTAGTACCGACTTAAATAACCTAAAATGTACAGCAACTTTTAATACCAAACAAACTCCTGAAGAGATCATGGACCTGCTATGCAGTTTGCATCGTCTTAAAGTGAGTAAATCAGATCACCATAAAACCTATAACCTGTATAGAAAATGAAAGCGTAATCGAAAACATAACCGGCACTGATCAGATCAGCACCGGTATTTTTAAAGCCGGCTTCTAACGCCAATTATGCAGCCAGGCTAATTTTAAAACACAATTCAATGTTAAAAAACAAATAAATATATGAAACAATCCTCATACGAGAGGTCAGCAGCTCTTTATAAAGCCATGAAATATTCATTCTTAACTTTTTCCATCCTTTGTACGCTGTGCGGGGCACTTGTTGCCTCGCCCGGTATGGCACAAAAACTAGAAAAAAGCTCGGTGAGTTTAAAAGTTACCAAAGGGCGTAGCACCAGCCAGCTTTTGAAAGAAATTGAGGCTGGTACCGGTCTACGTTTTATTTACAATCCGGATGTCCTGTTAGAAAGTAAAAGAGAAGTTAACGAAACTTTTAAAAACGAAAAGGTAGAGTCAGTACTTAGAAAACTGGGTTTCAGCTGCACGGAAAAGGGAGGCTTTATCATTTTAAAAAGCATTCCATTACCTGTTAAAAAGGCTGATAGAGTGATTAGGGGGATGGTAACAGATTCAACAGGACTTGCCATGCCGGGTGTATCTGTTAAGGTATTGGGTACTGCAAAATCTACCACTACAGATGTAAACGGAAAATACAGTATCCCTGTTGGAGATGATGCTGTGCTGTCTTTTTCAATGGTAGGTTATAAAACCAGACAGGTTAGGGTGACTGATGCTGATGTTTATAATGTAACCTTAATGGAAGATAAGTCGTTGTTAAATGAGGTCGTTGTGGTTGGATATGGTACACAGAAAAGAGCTACCCTTACTGGTGCAGTGAGTGTGGTTCCGCTCGATCAAATCTCTTCGCGATCAGTGAATAGCGTTGGTGAAATCCTGGCGGGAAAATCACCGGGTGTAATCGTAACCAATGAAGGTGGAGATCCAACATCAGGACCCAGGGTAAATATTAGAGGTTCAGGCGGTATTAACGGTGAGAGTGTATTGTATGTTGTGGATGGATCTATTGTACCTGGTACACCGGTACTGAACCCGAACGATATTGAATCTATTTCTGTTCTTAAAGATGGCTCTGCTGCTATTTATGGTGCCAGGGCATCCGGTGGTGTCATCCTGATCAGCACTAAAAAAGGAAAGAAAGGCAGAATGGAAATCACTGTAGATGGAAAAATAGGTACACAAAGTGCATGGAAAAAGCTTAAATCGCTGGATGCTGCGCAACGTGCATCATTAGCTGCAACAGCAGCAAAGAATGGTAACTCAACCATATTGCCTGCTTTTGATCCCGTAAAATATCCGGATGGACAGATTACCCGGACCAATTGGATGGACGAAGTATTTAGAACAGGACTTACACAAGACTATAACCTGGGCGTATCCGGGGGATCTGAAAAATCAAATGTATACCTGAGTTTTAACTACCGTAATGCCGAAGGTATTCTATTGAACACAAAAGTACAGCGTTATAATTTTCGTATCAATTCAGATCATCAGTTAACATCCTGGTTGAAAATAGGTAAAAACCTGTCTTTTAGCAGTACAAACGGTCAGGGAGCGAACACCAGCAGCGATTATACCGGTGCGTTGTTATCGGCCATTTATTATCCTGCAAATGCTACTCCTTATAACGCAGATGGTTCCTTTGCTGGTTTACCGGGTGGACAATACGCTGGTGATTATGGAGACATTATTAACCCTGTTGCCGATCTGATGCGTATGGATGTCAACAGGCCTGAAAATATACTGCTTATCAATCCTTATGCAGTTTTTAATTTAGCAAAAGGATTAACATTCAGATCCAACCTAAGTGTTACTAAAGGATTTTATCATGCAAAAATTTTTACACCTAAACGTCCTGAAGTCGGCAAGCCGTTATTAACCAACTCATTGGAAGAGAGTGACAGGAGGCTAACCGATATTCTTGCAGAGCAGGTGCTTACTTACAAAAAAGATCTGGGGCTTCACCATTTGGACTTTACCGGTGGATTTTCATTCCAGAAAACTAAATACAATGGTTTTTCAGTTATCGGAAGGGGTTTTGACGATGAAGCTCCTGCTAAAAGATACCTGGTGAATGCCAGTGTTTTCGAACCTGCAGTAAGTGATCTGGTATCAACGGCATTGTCTTCTTTATTTATCAGAGCCAATTACAACTATGCAGATAAATATCTGCTATCGATCATAGGTCGTCGTGATGGGTCTTCACTCGTTCCAAAACCAGAAAATAAGTTTCAACCTTATTATTCAATATCAGGGGGATGGGTATTAAGTAAAGAGAACTTTTTAAAGGAAAGTACCTGGTTAAGTGAATTGAAAATCCGGGGTAGTTACGGTCTTTTAGGCAATCTTGGTAGTCTGCAGCCACTAGATGTGAGCCCGCTATTGGTTAAAACAATAGCTTATTTCGGGCAGACGCCAACTTTACAAAACGGATATGTATCAAATGTATTGGAGAACCCGGAGCTAACCTGGGCAGAATCCAAACAAACTAATATTGGTCTGGACCTTGGAATGCTGAAGAACAGCCTTACACTTACAGCAGATTATTTTATTAAAAATACAGATAAAATGATCCTGAAGAAACCCTTACCAGGAACAGCAGGCTTAAGCACACAAACCATTAATGCAGGTTTGGTGAGAGACAATGGTATTGAGCTGGGCTTAACCTATACCAGTGATAAAGGAAAGGCGTTTAATTACTCGGTAAATGCCAGCTTAACTAAAGTAAACAATAAAGTGATCAAACTGGCTCCTGGTTTGGAAAGTATTGCTGTAACGAATAACTTCAGAAATGAGCTTGCCCCTTTATATATTAAAGAAGGACAGCCACTTTACAGTTACTTTGTAAGAAAAACACAAGGTATATTTCAAACACAGGCGGAGGTTGATAATTATAAGAACTCAAAAGGTGTAAAGATACAGCCCAAGGCACGTCCGGGTGATTTTAAATTTGCAGACCTGGATGATAGTGGATCTATTGATGGTGGTGACCGTTACTTTGCAGGAGGTGCCTATCCCGATTTTTCTTATGGTTTAAGTTTTAATGCGAGTTACAAAAATTTTGATCTGAATATTTTTGCACAAGGGGTTCAAAACAACAAATTATTCAATGCAGTAAAGCGTACTACTTTTAGCGCCAGCGGACCATCTTACAACAAGTTGGAAGGTATATTGGATGCATGGTCCCCTGAACATCCTAACGGTAAAGTTCCGATCATTTCGACATCTGACGAAAATGGAAACTTTAACGCTTCAGATTTTTATATAGAGGATGGTTCTTACCTGCGTTTACGCAACATCACCCTGGGTTATTCACTTCCAAAATCTATTACCAGTAAGTTGAAAGCCGGGGCGATACGTGTGTATGTTACCTCAAACAATTTATTTACCATCACTAAATATTCTGGTTTCGATCCGGAAATAGGAATGGATAATTACGGACTTGATGTGGGCCGTTACCCCCAGTCAAGAAGCTTCCTGTTTGGTCTTAGTGTGAATTTATAATCCCGTAGAAAAGAAAGAAATGAAAAAGAGTATAAAATATATAGCCATAGCTGCCTTTGCTGTCCTGAGTTCATGCAAAAATCAGCTGAATATCACTCCTGAGGGTGCACCATCTGCACAAAACTTCTGGAAAACAAAAGAAGATGCCTTGAAAGCCGAAGGCGGCATGTATGAGAAATACAATGAAGAGGATTATTATGGTAGGGGGATGTTCTGGTTTATCAATGCCAGTGATGATATGGTTACAGGAAGAAATAAGCCTGAGGCCGATAACATTAAGAACTTTAATAAGAATT
Source organism: Pedobacter nyackensis (assembly GCF_900176505.1). Classification (GTDB taxonomy): domain Bacteria; phylum Bacteroidota; class Bacteroidia; order Sphingobacteriales; family Sphingobacteriaceae; genus Pedobacter; species Pedobacter nyackensis. Next base: position 240,658 of record NZ_FWYB01000009.1, read on the forward strand.
ACATTGGTGGAGGTTATACAGAATCGCAGTGGGCCATGCGATATGCGATTATCAAACGTGCCAACGACATCATTAAAAATGTTCCTGCTATTCCCATGGATGAGCAGCTGAAAAAACTGATTATTGGCGACGCCTATTTTAATGCAGGATTGGTTTATTTTCAGCTGGCAGCTAATTACGGTAATGATAAAGCCGGCGTTCCAATTGTTGGATTGGATACCGATCCTACTAAAGCCATTCCAAGAGCGAAGCATGTAAATGAAAATTATGATTATATCATTCAGTTATTTTTAAAGGCGGCAGACAATCTTCCTTTCTTTACAGAAATGGTTGCAGCTGACTATGGCAAGGCACATAAAACTGCTGCCTGGGCTTATTTATCAAAGGTTTATCTTTACAAAAAGGATTATGTTAACGCAAAGAAGTATGCCGATATGGTCATTACTTCTGGAAAGCATGAACTGATTTTAACTGGTTTTGCGGATGTATTTAAATCAGCTAATAACTGGTCAAAGGAATATATCTGGTCGGTAGTATGTTCGCCAAGTGCAGGTGGTACAGGTTGGGGTAGTAAATTACCGGGTGTAATGCTAACCAATAAAGGCTGGAATATTTATAATGGTTGGGGCTATTACCTGCCTACCAAAGAATTATATGATTCTTATGAAGCTGGTGACCAGCGTCGTGAAGCTACCATCTTAAAGACCGGTGATAAATTTATGTATTTCGGTCAGGAACGTAGCTTTACCAAAGATGGGGGGGCGACTTCTGACTATCAGTTTAAAAAGTATATGGAGCCTTTCTCTTATCCAAACCCGATTCCTTTGCATGTTAACCCAAGTGGTGATAATGGAACTACCGATCTTAACGTCCCTTTAATGCGTTTTGCTGAGGTGCTGTTGATTAAAGCTGAAGCGGCAATTATGCAGGACGGAGTAGGTGCAGGTGATACAGAATTAAATAGAATCAGGGTAAGGGCTGGTTTATTAGCCAAAACAGGAATGACGATTGTTGATTTGAAACGCGAGCGTCGGAATGAGTTGGCTGGTGAATGGGCAGATCGTCACCGCGACCTCGTAAGATGGGGAGATGCACAAGCTACTTATGCCAGGCCACTTCACGATTCTCAGGGAAAAGAAATCTGGGCGGCCAGAAATTTTGACCCTAATGTTCATGATGTATGGGCAGTTCCTCAAAGGGAAATCGACAATAGTGGCGGCGTAATTAAACAGAGTATTGGTTGGTAGTTCCCTATTTTGCAACGCTTAATTTAACCATGCTTACTGAAAAGTAAGTGTGGTTTTTTAAATAATAAATGAATGAAGAAATATTTTTTTTGCGCAATGATTGGCGCTTTACTAATGTCTTTGCAAACGAATGCGCAAAATACGGTAGCATACAATCGTGGGCATAGCCATAATGATTACCATCAGAATATACCATTACTCAGTGCTTACTATGCAGGGATGGGCTCCATTGAGGTTGATGTATTTTTAAGAAACGGACAATTATACGCCGCACATGATACTACGGAAATCAGCGCTGATGCAACACTCAGAAAGCTTTATCTGGAACCGCTGTCTAAATTTTATGTTAAAAATGGAAACAGACCTTACGAAGACCCCTCCCTAAAGCTTCAATTGGTGATCGACATTAAAGCAGATTATCGTCGCGTGCTTCCGCAGTTGATTAAGGATTTAGAAGTATATAAGGATGTTTTTAACAGCACAAAAAATCCGGCTGCTATATGCATTGTAATAAGTGGCAACTGTCCGAAGCCGGTGGATTTTAAAGATTATCCTGATTATATTTCATTTGATGGACGGCCAAATGTGGCTTATACTGAAGATCAGTTAAAGCGTATTGGAATGATCAGTGACGAACTTAAAAGTTACACGAAATGGAACGGAAAGGGCGTGCCCACTCCAACAGATGTGATAAAGTTAAAAGGGCTGGTAGATAAAGCCCATCAAATGAATAAACCATTCCGTTTTTGGGCTACACAAGACAGTCCTAATACATGGATCGTTTTAGAAAAATTAGGTACCGATTGGATCAATACTGATAGTCCTGAGAAACTGCGGGATTTTTACCTTCATAAGGATAAGTTAACTTATACCAATCCGGTTGCTTATCCGGTTTATACGCCACAATACAAGGTGGATGGATTAAAAAAGCCAGTTAAGAATGTAATTTTGTTGATTGGTGATGGGATGGGACTGGCCCAGATTCATGCAGGGTTTATCGCTAATCATGGTGATATGAATATTAACCGGATTAAAAACACAGGTTTTTCTCAGACAGGTGCATCAAATTCAGGAAATACAGATTCGGCAGCTGGTGGTTCTGCCATTGCAATCGGTGAAAAAACAAATAACCGATACATTGGAATGGGACCCGATGACAGGAAAAGAACTAATCTGGTAGATACCCTGGCTAACTACGGACTGAAAAGCGGTGTCATAAGTGTTGGCGATATTACCGACGCTACACCTGCTGCATTTTATGCGCATCAAGTGGATCGATCTATGACTGAGGAGATTGCAAGGGATCTGTTGGATAGCAAACTAGAGATCTTAGTTGGTTCCAATCAAACCAGCTTTATAAAGAATAAAAACACACAGCTCATGAATAACTTAGCTGATAAGGGCTTTAATTTAAGTACTTCATTTGCTGAATTTTCTAACCAAACCAAAGGCAGGCAACTGGTATTGTTGCAAGATGAAGCTACCCGGCCAGTAAAAGATGGTAGGGGTGAGGTATTGAAAGAATCCTTGTTACAAACTATAAAAATGCTTAAGAAAAATAAAGCAGGCTTTTTTATCATGGCTGAAGCTGCACAAATCGATTATGGTGGCCATGCCAACGATTTGCCTTATGTAGTAACTGAGATGCATGATTTTGACAAAACGATTGAAGCAGCACTCAGGTTTGCAGATCAGGACGGGGAAACCCTGGTAATTGTGACCGCAGATCATGAAACTGGTGGTTTAACCCTATTGGATGCTGATCAGCAGTACGGAACAATCACTGGCGAATTCAGTACAAATGATCATACCAATATTATGGTTCCTGTATTTGCTTACGGTCCGGGCTCAGATGAATTTAGGGGCACTTACCAGAACAATGAAATTTTTCATAAAATATTAAAGGTCCTAAAACTCAATAGCAGGAAAAATTGCTTTAATTAAGGTTGATGAAGGTGCAGCTGCTTTTTTAGTAGCTGTATTTCTTCTTGCATTTCCCTTACTTTTTGAAGTAAATGCCTGATGGCGTCAATACCCTCAATGTTAATTTCCAAATCATAGTAAAAGTGGATGTACTTATCTATTTCACTAAGTTGTGAGGCGTACATGAATTTTTCTTCACCAACGTTGGTTAAGATGATAATACCTGATTCTTCAAGAGCACTGATAAAAGAAGGCTCGATATTGTATTGGATACAGTATTGGGTTATTGCAATTAATTCTCTTTCCATAGTCCATGGTTTTAAGTAAGATTTTGTAATTCCTCAAATAACTCTTTTTGTTTTTCAGTAAGTTCAGTTGGTATTTTTACAATGAAGGTAACAAACAGATTGCCAAAATCACCTTCTTTTTTATATACTGGGAAGCCTTTATTTTTTAGTCTGACCTTGATGCCATTTTGTGTGCCTGGGGCAACTTTTAGCTTTACTTTACCATCAAGGGTGTCGACCATCGTTTCACCACCCAGCACAGCCGTGTAGAGGTCAATTTCCTTACTGACATAAATATCGTCGTTTAATCTTTTAAAAATAGGGTGTGGGTGGATGCCAATGGTAATAAACAGATCGCCATTCGGACCACCATTTCTACCAGGTGCACCCTGGCCGGCTAATTTAATTACCTGTCCATCCGCAATACCGCCCGGTATAGTAATTCGTAAGTTCTTGCCATTTACAGTGATGGTTTGCTTATGTGTTTTATAGGCATCAAGCAGATTCAGCTTTAGTTCAGCCTGGAAGTCCTGGCCTTTATACTTTGTCTGACCGCGACTTTGTCTACCGCCCGCACTGCCAAACATAGATTCAAAAAAATCAGAGAAATCGCCACCACCATAGCCGCCAAAATCTCCGGTACTATAGCCACCACCTCCAGCGCCTCCGAAAGGATTGCCTGAACCACGGTAGGATTGCTGTCCCTGAGAACGTCTTTGCTGCTCAAACTGATCGGCATTTTTCCAGTTCTCCCCGTATTCATCATATTTCTTGCGTTTTTCAGGATCGCTTAAAGCTTCATTAGCTTCATTGATTTGCTGAAAAAGCTTATTGGCTTCCTTATCATTGGGATTCAGATCCGGGTGGTATTTTCTAGCCAGTTTTCTGTAGGCCTTTTTGATATCGTCCTGGGAAGCTGTTTTATTAAGTCCCAAAGTTTTATAGTAATCTATAAATGCCATGTATGTTGTCTTTTGCTATTGTAATTTAATAACACATAAAATCATAAAATGATTGCTTATGCAAATAATAAGCTAATTATCATTACTATATGTGAATTCTTGACTTTGACTTTCCGGTTTTCTTAATGCAGGCGTCCAGAAAATGATCGATGCCTGTTGTGGCATAGCCCAAAAGCCTCGAATTTTCACCAAGCTCGGAAGAGACAATTGTTGTCCGCTCTCTGATCTGGGTCATGCAATAGGTGTTGATGGCCTGTTGCATGGGCAGCGTGATGTATTGTTTCGCTTCGGCAATTTTCCCGCTTAAAATGATCAGTTCCGGGTTGAAGAGCTGGATCAGCATAGCGATTCCTTTTCCCATATAGGTGCCGATATTGGAGAGTAGCTGAATGGCATATTGATCGCCTTTATTTGCTGCTTCGATGATCACAGCCGGTTCAATTCTTTGCAGTTCCTCTTTGCTGAGTTTGTTCAGCATAGAATTTTTGCCTGAGAGAATACCTTCTTTTGCCATTTCTGATAAAGCATTGCCAGAAGTGATGGTTTCCAGGCAACCGTGTTTGCCGCAATAACACAAGGCGCCGTTCTCTACAAAGGGGATGTGGCCGAGTTCTCCCGAAAAACCACAGGCGCCTTTTCTTAATTTACCATCCATGATAATTCCCAGTCCGACACCCAGGTCCATCAACAGGATCAGGACGTTTTGCTTACCTTTTGCCATCCCGTGTGTAAATTCTGCCATGGATGATCCGTTTACATCATTTTGGATCACAACAGGGAGCTTCAGCATTTTTTCAAATTCAGCTGTTAAGGAAGTGTCTTCTGTATCGCTAAGAAAATAACTGTAGCTTTTGCCTTTTTCAGAATCAATCAGGCCGGGCATGCCTACGCTGCAGCCAATTAACTGGTCGACGTTGATGCCATGATTTTTTAGAATGTCGTGGATATGGGTGCTTAAAATATGGAAGAAATCCGATCCTGTGCTTTTTGAGATCGGCAACGCAATGGTTTGGGCTTCGACAATGTAATTATAATTGTTGTCTACTATCGCTATTTTGGTGTGGAACAATGCGATATCAATGCAGATGATCAGAATTTTCTTATCCTTTAAGCGATACAAATCAGGTTTTCTACCCCCAATAGATACGCCATACCCTTTCTTTTCGATCCAGTCTTCGTCAATTAAATTGGTGATCAGTTTTAAAATACTAGGTGTACTCATGTTCATGGTATGACATAAAGTAGAAACTGAACATGGACCTGAATTAAAAAGATGTTTAACAAGCTGGTATTTATGGGTCAGCTGTTTATCATGCGTTGGTTTTGTTATGTTATTTAATAGACGAAGATCCATCGGTTTAATTGCTCTGTTTTGTTAAATATATGGAACTTATATTAAAAAATCATGAAAGTATTTTTAATACCCAAATAATTAAAGGATGTTTTGTGTTTTTGACAATTTCTCACTAATATTAACCATGCAATGATCCGATGTAATTGATGTTGGGGATTGCATGAAGATGAAACAACACAAGCTCATATGAAACCGGAAGAACCACAACAACCACAACAACCAAGCTCAAGAAGAGATTTTATTAAGAAAACTGCGGTAGGATTGGCCGCTTTTACCATCGTTCCCCGATATGTATTGGGAGGACAAGGATTTATTGCACCAAGCGATAAGCTAACCAAAGCTGTTATCGGTGTTGGTGGAATGGGTAGAAACCATTTCCCATACGATGGAACTCAGGTAGTTGCCATTTGCGATGTAGATAAGCGACATATCGCAAAATCACTGCCGATGTTGGATAAAGGTGTAAAAACCTTTAGCGACTACAGGGAGTTGATTAAACTTCCCGAAGTTGATATTGTACACATCGCCACACCTCCGCACTGGCATGGTATCATGGCCGTTGACGCTGCTAATGCCGGTAAAGACATCTGGTGTGAAAAACCAATGACCCATACCATAGGTGAAGGTAAAAGGGTAATGGAAGCTGTAAAGCAAAATGGCAGAATCTTCAGGTTAAATACCTGGTTCCGCTTTAAAGATAATTTTTATGGTTTAGGCACTACTGTGAAACCAGTTAAGAAATTGGTTGATAGTGGTTTGTTAGGCTGGCCTTTAAAGGTAACAGTAAGCAGACACACGGGCTACGACTGGAAGTTTTTCTGGGTAGGTAAAGATAATTTGCCACCTGAACCGGTTCCTGCTGAATTGGATTATGATGCATGGTTAGGCCCTGCACCTTATAAACCATATAGCGCGCATCGTGTACACCAGACTTTCCGTGGATACTGGGATTATGATGGTGGTGGTTTAAGTGATATGGGGCAGCACTATCTGGATCCAATTCAATACTTTTTAGGTAAAGATGATACCAACCCGATATCGGTTGAAATAGATGCTCCTCAGCAACATACTGATGCTGTAGGTATTTGGAGAAGAATAACTTATACCTATGCTGACGGTTGTCAGATTATTTTAGATGGCGAGGCTAAAGATGCCAATGTGCCTTATATTGAAGGTCCAAAAGGAAAACTATATCCTGGTTTTAAATCAGATATCCCTGATCTGGAGCGTAAACTGGCAGCATTCCCAGATCCTGCACCACAAATGACCGATTTTTCTGAAGCTGTTAGAACAAGACAACAGTTTGCTTTGAATGAGCAAAACGGCCACCGTTCATGTAACATCATCAACATCGGACTGGCTGCTTTACGTTTAGGCAGGAATCTGAAATTTGATCCGGTTAAACAGGAGTTTGTGGATGATGAAGGAGCTAACAGGTTAATTAACCCCGTAATGCGTGCACCGTTTATCATCTAATCGTTTCATTCTTTTAAAATAATTTTAACAAACATCTCATTCATACTATAATGATAAAAAAGATATTCTTTATCCTGCTTGCTGTTGTATTGTTACAAGGCAATGTTTTTGCTCAGGCACAGGATAAATCCGACGAGCGTACGACCACCACGCGTATAGCAGATTTGCTAGCTCAATTACCTGCAAGGGATGCTAAGCAATTAAAGGGAAATATGCAGGAAATCGCCCAATTGGGTGAGGATGGTTATGTCACGCTGATCAGTGGATTAACGGCACCCGGAAAAGGTAACAATGCATTGCTTGAATATGCTATTGGCGGTTTTTCTGCTTATGTAACTCAACCTGGCCAGGAAAACTGGAGAAAAATGAGTGTAAACGCCTATGTTAAAGCCTTAGCTAAGTTGTCTGATAAACAAAACAAATCGTTTATCATCAGTCAGCTGGAATTGGTAGGTAAAGACGACGCCATAGCAAGTTTACAGCCTTATTTAGCAGATGCGCAGCTTGCAGATCCTGCAGCAAGAGCATTGGTTAAAATCAATTCGCCAGCGGCAAAAGCTGCTTTGTTAAACGGTTTAGCTAAAGCTAACGGTGCGGCTAAACTTTCTATTGTTGAAGCATTAGGTGATAGTCGTGATAAAGCGGCCGCAAAAGCTATTGCTCCTTTAACTACAGGTGAAAGTAATCTGGCTAAAATGTCACTATACGCATTGGCCTATATTGCTGATCCTTCTTCAGAACCAGTTTTAGCTGCCGCTGCAGAAAAGGCTGGATATAAATACGATAACACCAATGCTGTTGCTGCTTATGTATGGTATGCAGAGCAGTTAATGAAGAACGGTGAAAAGGTTGAAGCCAACAAAATAGCTAAGAAAATTCTTGAGCAAGTAAAAGCAGATGATCAGGTGCATATCCGCACTGCTGCGTTGAAATTGGTTTCTGATTTTAGCAAAGCACAAAGTGATGAATATCTATTCGCTGCAATGAGCGATAAACAATTTCAATACCGTGCTGCGGCATTGAAATTAGCCTTGCCTAATCTTACGCCTGTAACGGCTGATCAATGGACTAAAAAGATTGCAAAAGCTGATCCTGCTACTCAGGTAGCGATCATCGACATGCTTGGCGATAGTAAAATCAAATCTGTGCTTCCTGCCATTACTGCTTTATTTAAAAGCAATGATCTAGCTGTTAGATCGGCAGCAATTGCAGCGGCAGGTAAAATTGGCCAGGAGCAAGTACTTGGTAATTTACTTAAAACTATGGGCAGGGGTGATGGAGCTACAATTACTGCGGTTTCTGATGCGATTTCCAGAATGAGTGGAGATGGGATCACAGCTAAAGTTGCAGCCTTCATTCCTAAAGCAAAACCGGAAGTTCAGGTTGCTTTAATCAATGTGTTGGCTTCAAGAGCTGCAAATGCACAATTGAGCACCATTTACGGCCAGCTTAAAAGTAAAAACCCTGAGGTTAAACAGGCCGCTTTTACAGCGCTTAAACAAACTGTTACCAGCGAAAATCTACCTCAGTTATTCAAATTGCTGAATGAGACTCCCGGTCAGACTGAATTAGTGAAAGTTCAGGATGCAATTATTGCTGCGATGAAAGGTGTAAAAAACAATGATCAGCAGGTAGATATGGTGTTACAGCAAATGGCTGCTACATCAGCAGATAAAAAACCACTTTTTTATAAAATGCTGGCAAGTTTAGGTGGAGATAAATCGTTAAAAGCGGTTTCTGAAGCTTTCAATACGGGTGACGAGTCGACTAAAACAGCCGCTATTGCTGCTTTGTCATCATGGGCAGATATTGGTGCTGCTGATGAATTGATCAAAATTGCACGTCAGCCTGCTAATGCGGCTTATGTTAATAAGGCGGTTGATGGATACCTTCGTTTGGTAAGGGCTGCTAAATACCAGCCTGAACAACGACTATTATTATTGCGTGAAGCAATGGCAGTAGCTAAAGCGCCTGCGCAACAACAACAAATCTTAAAAGATATAGAGCAGGGGAAATGCCTGAATGCTTTATTATTTGCAGGCAGATACCTTGATAATCCAGCTTTGCAACAAGCAGCAGCCAATGCGGTTATGAACATTACTCTGGCTGATAAATCATACAATGGTGCTTTGGTAAAAGATTTATTGAACAAAACCATTAGCGTAATTAAAGGTGCTGATAGTGAATATCAAATAGAAGCAATGCGTAAGTATCTTGCTGAAATGCCAAAGGGTGAAGGTTTTGTGCCTATGTTTAATGGTACTGATCTGACTGGTTGGAAAGGCCTGGTTGGTGATCCGTTAAAGAGGGCTAAAATGGATGCCGCTACTTTGGCTACTGCTCAGGCAAAAGCAGATGCTGAAGCACTTGATAGCTGGAAACCAATAAATGGCGAGCTGCAATTCATGAGTCATGGAAATAACCTGGCTACTGTGAAAAAGTATGGCGATTTTGAAATGTTGGTGGATTGGAAAATCATTGATGATAAGAAAGGTGAAGGTGATGCTGGTATCTATCTTCGTGGTACGCCACAAGTACAAATCTGGGACAATGCACGCGTAAAAGTAGGTGCGCAAGTAGGCTCAGGTGGTTTGTATAACAATAAAACAAACGAAAGTAAACCGCTAAAAGTTGCCGATAATAAATTAGATGAGTGGAATACTTTCCGTATTTTAATGAAGGGCGACCGTGTTACTGTTTATCTGAATGGTGAACTGGTAACTGACAATGTGATTCTGGAGAATTTCTGGGACAGAAATCTGCCAATTTTTGCAGAGGAGCAAATAGAGTTGCAGGCACACGGATCACCGGTTGCCTACCGCGATCTTTACATCAGAGAGATTCCTCGTGCAAAACCTTTTGAATTGAGTGCAAAAGAAAAGAAAGAAGGTTATAAGGTATTGTTTGACGGTACCAATATGCACAGCTGGACTGGCAATACTACCGATTATACCATCGAAGATGGCAACATCGCTATCCGTCCGAAACCAGGAAAAGGTTCAGGTGGTAACTTGTTTACTAAAGAAGAATTCAGTGATTTCATTTATCGCTTTGAGTTTAAATTAACTCCGGGTGCTAACAATGGTCTGGGTATCAGAGCTCCTTTAACAGGTGATGCTGCTTACCAGGGTATGGAATTACAGATTTTAGATAATGATGCCCCAATTTATAAAGACCTTCATGTTTACCAATATCATGGTTCTGTTTATGGTACAATCCCTGCAAAAAGAGGATTCCTTAAACCTGTTGGTGAGTGGAACTACGAAGAAGTAATTGTAAAAGGCCCTAAGATTAAAGTGATCCTGAACGGAACAGTAATTTTGGATGCAGACCTTACTGAAGCCAGGAAAAACGGTGCTGCAGATGGTAAAAGCCATCCTGGATTGTTACGCGAGAGCGGACATATCGGGTTCCTTGGACATGGTTCACCAGTAGAATTCAGAAACATTAGAATCAAAGATCTGAGCAAAAAGAAATAGTAAAAATATTATTTATCGTATACACAGGAATTAGAAATGACTGAGGAGAAAAAGGATTTAGGTACGGGTAGTTCAAGAAGAAACTTTATTAAAACCACTGCACTTGCAGCTGCAGGATTTATGATTGTACCACGCCATGTATTGGGTGGCCGCGGTTTTTTAGCCCCAAGTGATCGTTTGATGGTTGCAGCCGTAGGTGCAGGTGGAAAAGGACAAAGTAATATTGCTAATATTTATAAAGGTGGTAAATCTGAAATCGCATTTTTATGTGATGTGGATGATAGAAGAGCTGCTGCATCGGTAAAAGCTTTTCCAAAAGCAAAATACTACAGAGATTATCGTGAAATGCTCGATAAGGATGGCAAGAACTTAGATGCTGTAGTGGTGTCTACGCCCGACCATAACCACGCAATGATTGCTATGGCTGCGATGCAGTTAGGTAAACATGTGTATGTTGAAAAACCTTTGAGTCACGATATTTACGAAGCGCGCAAGCTTACTGAAGCTGCTAACCGTTATCAGGTAGTTACCCAAATGGGTAACCAGGGTTCATCGGGAGATGGCGTAAGGCAATTGCAGGATTGGATTGATGCGGGTGTAATCGGGAAGGTGGAAAATGTGTATTGCTGGACTGACCGTCCATCCTGGCCACAGGGTGTTTTATGGCCGTCTACCAACGGCGAAATCCCTAAAGAACTGGATTGGGACTTATGGTTAGGTAGTGCGCCTTATAAGCCTTTTATAGATAAGCTGGTTCCATTTAACTGGAGAGGCTGGTGGGATTACGGTACTGGTGCAATTGGAGATATGGGCTGTCACCTTGTTGAACCACCCTTCAGGGTATTGGGTCTGGATACACCTATCGATGTGCAGTGCAGCGTGGGTAGTATTTATGTAGATGAATTTAAGCGGGGATATTTCCCTGATAGTTGTCCGCCTTCAAGTCATGTAATCATGACTTTTGAGAAAACTAAAAAGACCAAAGGTAATTTACAGATCCACTGGATGGATGGCGGTATTAAGCCTGCTCGTCCGGAAGAATTGTTGCCTAATGAGCCTTTTGGTGCTAACGGTGTACTTTTTGAAGGCACAAAAGGTAAAATGATGTGCGATGTATATGGCGCTAACCCTCGTTTATTGCCTTTAACTAAAAATGCGGAGGACCGTACCAAAAAACGTACTGAGCGCGTTCCTGGGGGGGTAGACGGACATTACTGGCAATGGGCGGAAGCTGCTATTGCAGGTTATGGAAAAATGAAGCTGAGTTCTCCGTTTGAAATTGCAGGCCCACTTACCGAAACTTTGTTGATTGCTAATCTGGCTATCAGAGGTACAGATGTACAGAAACCGAAGGAGAATGGCAAAGGCTTTAGCTATCCTGGCAGAGATATTAAATTGCTATGGGATAAGCAAAACCTAAGGGTGACTAACTTTGATGATGTAAACCAGTTTGTGAAGCGTGAATACCGTCAAGGGTGGAGTTTAGGTGTATAATCGTTAATCAGAAAAAACATGTCATTAATAACAAAAAATCTTCGGGTATTGGTTGTGGGCTGCGGTAATATGGGAGCCTCTCATGCCGCTGCTTACCATAACCTTGATGGATTTGAAATATGTGGTATCGTATCTACCGGTAACAGTAAAGTGGTGTTAAACGAAAAGCTGGGCGGTGGTTATCCCTTGTTCAGTGATTATGAAGAAGCTTTGGCACAAACGAAGCCTGATGCAGTGTGTATTTCTACTTATCCGGATACGCATGAACCTTTTGCTGTTAAGGCGATGGAAAGCGGCGCACACGTATTTATAGAGAAGCCATTAGCAGATTCTGTTGAGGGGGCACAGCGTGTTGCTGATGCCGCTAAAAAATATGGTAAGAAATTACTGGTGGGTTATATTTTACGCTATCACCCGTCATGGGAACGCTTCATTGAACTTTCATCAGAAATGGGAAAGCCATTGGTAATGCGGATGAATTTGAATCAGCAAAGTCAGGGTGCCAAATGGACGGTACACCGTAACCTGATGAAAAGTTTGAGCCCAATAGTAGATTGTGGGGTACATTATATAGATGTGATGTGTCAGATGACCCGCTCTAAGCCTTTACAGGTAAGTGCTATTGGAGCAAGATTAAGTAATGATATTCCGGAAGGTAATTACAATTACGGGCAATTACAGATTCGATTTGAAGATGGTTCTGTGGGCTGGTATGAAGCCGGCTGGGGCCCAATGATGAGTGAAACGGCTTTCTTTGTGAAAGATGTGATCGGACCGAAAGGTTCTGTGTCGATTGTAGCGAAAGAGGCCGG
>NZ_FWYB01000021.1 GCF_900176505.1 Pedobacter nyackensis
AGCCCTGCTACTGCAATTACTTGCGACAATACACCCCAAAGTTATGCCATCACCAGTGATGTCAGCGGAACAACTTTTACCTGGAGCAGAGTAGCAGTTACAGGCATCAGCAACCCGACAACTAATCCCCAAACCGGAAATTCCATTGCAGAAACTTTGAAGAATACAACTAACCTCCCCATAAATGTAATTTACAGCATCATTCCATCTATAAATGGCTGTAGCGGGCCTGCTTTCACTTACACCGTAAAAGTGAATCCTACACCAAGAATTACGAGCATTTCAGAGAATGCGATCTGTAACAATACACCCCAAAATTATATCATCACCAGTAATGTAGCCAATGCTACCTTCGACTGGAGCAGGGCAGCTGTTTCCGGCATCAGCAATTCAGCAGTAAGCGACCAGACAGCAAGCACTATCACTGAGACATTGGTGAATACCACTTTGGCACCTATTTCGGTAGTATATAAAATCACCCCTTCAGCCTATGGATGTACTGGTGGGACTTTTACTTACACTTTAATTGTTCATCCCACTTCAAATATTACCAGTCCGGGTACAGCGACTATCTGTAATAGCACCGCTCAAAATTATCTGATTGCAAGCAATATTAGTGGTACAACTTATACCTGGAGCAGGGCCGCAGTTGCAGGCATAAGTAATGCTGCTGTAATTGCACAGAATGGAAATGCGATCACAGAATCTTTAGTCAATACAACTAACCTTCCAATTGTAGTACCATATGATATTACACCCTCTATAAATGGGTGTAACGGACCAATATTCAGGTATAACCTAACAGTGAATCCTACTTCCAGAGTAATCAATACTCCTTTAAATCAAACTGTATGCTCAACATCCGGTTCCACTGCGGTAATACTGCAGTCAAATGTGATTGGAACAACCTTCACCTGGACAGCTACAGCCTCATCCGGTGTTACTGGCTTCCTGGCCTCTGGTACAGGCGACATCCCGGCACAAACCTTATATAATTCTTTACCAGGTAGCGGAACGCTTACTTATACCGTTCGTCCTTCCTTTGCAGGTTGTAATGGGGTTTCAGTAAATTATGTCATCACTGTACTCAATCAGGTGCCCGTAACACCAGTTGTTACCAATAACAGTCCAATTTGTGTTGGAAACCCATTAACTCTGTCTGCACAGCAAGTTAATGGAGCTACCTATACCTGGACTGGTCCAAATGGTTTTACTTCTAACCTACAAAACCCGGTAATTAACAACGTCACACTCAACAATGAGGGAGTCTACTCAGTCAGAATAACGGTTGGACAATGTTCAGCTTCAGCAAATACTTCTGTAGTAGTGAATAGACCGGCAATTGTTACCGCTAATAATGATCAAATCGTATGCGCAAATAATGCTGTCATAGCAATTTCTGGTAATGTAAGTGGAGGAAGCAGTACAGGAATCTGGACTACAACCGGTAGTGGTATTTTTCCGTCCGGGGCCAACGCATTAAATGGAACCTATGTTCCATCAGCTGCAGACAAAACAGCCGGAGATGTGGTGCTGACGTTAACTGCTACCAATACCGCTTCATGCCTACCTGCAGCATCTTCCTTCCATCTCACTATTACACCAGCGCCTATAGTTTCGGCAGGTGGTGATAGGGTGATTTGCAGGTATGAACGTTTGGTTTTAACAGGTCAGTCGACAAGTCCCGCTGTTAAATGGACGAGTACAGGAACTGGCACCTTCCTACCCAACAATACTTCATTAAATGCGACCTATGTACCCAGTAATAATGATAAGGCAGCAGGAAGTGTAACTATAACTCTTAGTGCTACAGGAAATACGAATTGTGCTCCGGTAAATGATAAGATAAATGTAACGCTAACGCCTCCACCGATAGTCGATTTGGGACCGGATGTATATGTATTTCAAGGAGAAAGTAAAACACTAACCCCTCTGAATGTAACAGGTGATAATCTTCAATATTTATGGACACCGAATATTGGGTTGAATAACAATACACTGAAAACCCCATTATTTACAGGTATTAACGATACTAAATACAAGTTAACAGTCACCGGTACCACAGGATGTATTGCGGTTGATGAATTCTATGTGAAGGTATTAAAACCTATACAACGTCCGAATGCTTTTTCACCTAACGGAGATGGTATAAACGATACATGGTCCATGAAAGAAATAGACAATTATCGAGGCGCCATCATCCATATTTTTAATCGGTATGGGACAAAATTATTTGACGCAAATGCGAAGGATCTAATTTGGGATGGAACATATAAAGGAAGTCCTCTCCCAGTTGGCGTGTATTACTATATTTTAGATTTAAAAGAATACGGCAAGCCAATATCTGGAAACATTACCATTATAAGATAGTGTCAATCCCAGGATACGATCGTTACTATGGCTCCAGATCACCATTTTTAGACAACATTGTTATCTGCGCGATCACATTATTTAGGTCATCAGCAGCCGTTTCAAGATGTGATAACATTTCTGTTTTCTCCTCTTCAGAAAGGTCATCGCCCCGCATCAAAGACACAATTCCCATAATCCTTGCTAATGGTGCTCTTACCACATGCGATTGTATCCAGGATATTTCCCTGAATTGTTCACTTTGAAGCTTTCGTTCGGTCAAGTCCTTGGCCACACAGAAAAGCAGACCTTCTTCAGATCCGGGTGTTGCAGTCCATGC
Organism: Pedobacter nyackensis; assembly: GCF_900176505.1. Classification (GTDB taxonomy): domain Bacteria; phylum Bacteroidota; class Bacteroidia; order Sphingobacteriales; family Sphingobacteriaceae; genus Pedobacter; species Pedobacter nyackensis. The sequence continues at coordinate 2,690 of NZ_FWYB01000021.1, forward strand.
CAGGCACTTTATTTTACCCGACTTACTAACTACTCTATTTTCGAAATAGAACACTGGGCTACCCTGTTGCACTGCTTCCATTTGAGCAAGCGTGCTATCATAATCATCTTGATGAACAAAGGACATGTATGGCGTAGAAAGTACTTCTTCTTCAGTGTATTCCAGGAGTTTCAATGTGGCAGGATTTACCTTTTTGAAATAACCGTCGGTACCGGCCGTAACAATAACATCTGGTGCATAGTTAAAAATTTGCTCCAGTTCCTGCTCCAACTGTTTACGGCGAATTTCATCACCCAAAAGTGAACTGATGCTTGTAAGCAAAGATAAAAAGGATTCGCCATGTTCGTGGTCGTAATCCATTCCCACCATCAAAACTCCTATTGTCGATCCATTATGAACAAGTGGTACACCGTATGCAGATCGTATTCCGGATAGCTTAGCGGCTTCCCTTCTTAAAAAGTTATCACTTTCATCAATTTCCGACCAATAAACTGGGCCTCTGGCTTCCCATACCTTACCGGGAAGACCATGACCGAATGAAAAGCTCCGGATATGCTCACTATTTCTGTAAAATTCCAGTGCCACTTCTGCTGTAGCAAATTTTGCTGTAAGGTTTATTTTCAGCTGATCGGTTGAGACTAGCCAGATTTCTGCCAGTTTAAAATTCCCGAAGGAAACCAGTTTATACAATACCCCCGAAAGAATGGCCTGCATCAGATTTTCACTATGAAAAACCTTACTGATCTCTGAAAGCAATGATTCCCTGAGTTCATCCTGCTTCCTTCTGGTAACATCCCTCTGGATGGCGATCCAGTGGGTATGCTCACCTTTGTCATTTCTTACCGGGCTAACTGAAAAATCAACCCAATATGCTTGTCCGCTTTTTTTATAATGCAAAAGCACAGCCTCGCACGGTCTTTTGCTACGCATAAATTCCATGATCCTGTTGATTTCAACTTTGTCAGTTTTTGGACCATGCAAGATATTGGGTGTCATGCCGATCACCTCCTCTCTTGTATATCCGCTCAAGGTACAGAATGCTTTATTTGCATAAACGATCTCAGGAAATTTTCCTGGAACATCACTAACCGCTGTGATCACAACCGAATCTTCTGTATTGGTAATTACCGATTCCATAAGTTTTAACCTGTGTTCCTCCTCCTTGCGTTTACTAATGTCACGAACGAAGAGCGCAAAGCCATTTTCTGAAGGATAGATCCCGTTCTCCTGCCATAATTTTAAAGGAGCATAATAATCTTCCACAATGGCGTATTCGTTTGTTGCAATCACCTGCTGCATTCCCAGATAGGTGCCAGAGCCAACAGCTTCAGGAAAAACCTCCCATATGTTCTTGCCAATCAACGAATCTGCCTGGCGGTGAATCATTTTCTCCAGTTGCTTATTTACATAAATAAAACATTGATTTTTATCCAGGGCAATAAAACCATCACTAATACGCTCCAGGATACTGCTGATCTCAAGAGATTTTGAGTTGGAATCGTCCATCGCTTTTTTAAGATCAGTAATATCAAATACCAGTGAATAAAAGCCCTTTACTTGCCCATCCTGAATATCAGGTACATACTGCGTATGCGTATAGATCGTTGGTTTACCTGATTTTGCTAACTCTCTTTCAAAAGTTTGTGTTTTCCCCTCCAATACTTTGCTTATCCAAAGTTCGGCTTTTTGCAGCTTTTCATCCTGAATCAATTCTGACATATGGATACCATCCATTTCCTGTGCAGTTTTGTCAAACCAGCTACGGTAGGCAATATTGGCAAAGAGGCAATATCGCTCTGAAGACCAATAGGCCACCATGGCGGGAATGTTATCTGTGACGGCTTCGATAAACCGTTCCCGTTCCTCAACCCTGTTTTGTATAAGCTTACGTTCGGTAATGTCAGATCGAATAGCAACGTACTGATAAGGTTTACCGTTCTCATCGAGAAAAGGAACAATGGTTGTATCAACCCAATAGAAATGTCCATCACGTGCTTTATTTCTAATCTCACCTTTCCAGGTTTTACCAGCAGCAATTGTACGCCATAGTTGCTGTATAAAGGCCTTAGGGTGGTAATTGGAATTGATAATGCGATGATCCTGACCAATAAGTTCCGCTTCCGAATACCCGGATATCTTACAAAAGTTGGAATTCACATAGGTAATTTCACCTTTCTGATTAGTTATAGCCACAATTGAAGCTTCATCCAATGCGTATTTGTAGGCAGAAAGTTCCTTTAAAAGCGAATTATATTCGTTAGTATCATTGATTTTATGCAAGCTTATATGCTCAGAAACCGGATCGCTCATAGGGATTGTATTTGAAAGCAAAATGTTTTATTACAAAAATGCAATACACTAAATTTATGTAATTTAAAGTATAATTCAAAACCCTGTAAACTGCCCTGCTACGGTCTATCCAGATAGAAATATTTTATTCCCCAGGAAGCAAAGACAGTACTGCTTTTCCTACAGCACGAGCTGATTGCGGGTTTTGCCCAGTAATCAGTCTTTGATCCGTTACCACATGCTCCTGCCATGGAGCTGATTTTTCGTAAATACCGCCACGCTCAATCAGTTTATCTTCTAATAAAAACGGAACGACTTTGTTGAGCTTAACTGCAACTTCTTCTTCATTGGTGAAACCGTTCACTTTCTTACCCTCAAGAAGATATTTACCATTATTCAATCTGATGTTGACGATACCTGCCGGGCCATGGCAAACAGCCGCAACAATACCATTATTTTCGTATATTTTAGTAGCAATTGCCGAGATTTCGGCATTATCCGGAAGATCCCAGACAGCACCATGCCCACCGGCATAATAAATAGCCAGATAGTCCTCTGGTTTCACTTCAGCAGGCTTTTTACTATGATTGATTTTATCGTGGTAATGTTTATCTTCCCAAAATTCTTTATTTTCTGCATCCGTAAGATCGAAGCCATCTACCGGAGGCTTCCCCCCTTTTGGACTAACAAAATCAACTTCATAACCAGCATCTTTCAATACTTTCCAGGCATGGGTTACTTCGGCCAGGTAATAACCCGTAGGCTCACCCGTACTACCTTTTTTATCGTGGCTGGTAACCACAAACAAAATTTTCTTTTTCATAGCAATTTGATTTTTTATTACCGTCGCATTTTAAACTGTATAACACAATTATGTTTTAATTGTTGGACCCTGATTACACAATCTTCAACGCAATCTATTGCAATGGTAGCTGGGGTAAAAACCACCAGGTTTTTAAAAAACCTGGCGGTTGCCAATTATTACTCCCTAATCAATTTTTTCAATCTGCTTGTAAGATTTTAATACATTCATTACCCAGGTTTTACCCCATTCTTCAATTAGCGCTTCACTCCACAAAAAAGGAAAGAAAATTCTTTTCTGAAAGCGCGGTGGCAGGTATTTTTGCCAGTTGGTACCTCCGGTCGCAGCAATATCCACCGGATCCTTTTCAAGGTAGCGGACCGCCGACTTATAGTGCGACAATGGCCATTCTACGTTAACAAACAAATCCAGCTTACGCATTTCTTCTTCCAGAGCTGTCACATCCTGCCCTTCTTTAACCAGCTTTCTGTATAGTGCTGCAAAATTAGTATGGACATTATCCTTTGCCAATTGCAAAAACTTCGCAGCATATTTGGCAATGAACTGCTGCAGGGTAAGGGTTTGCTTTCCGGTCGATAATTCTGAAGCGCCATATTTCCAGTAGATGTATTCAAACTGCTGTTCAATTGTGGACTCCTTTAACTCTTCCCGTTTGCTTTTGTCCACCAACCGGATAAAGTCCGTAGCATAGATTTCGATCATACGGTACTGGCCCGATTGGAAGCCGCTTGCCGGAAGCAATGACATCCTGAATTTCAGGAACTGCGATTTATCCATGCCGTCTACCATAATATCAAAGGAAGATACCAAAGCCGTAAAATAGGCATTGATGCGCTTCAACCTTTCAACAAAGAAACTGGATGTTAATGCAGGATGCCTGGCGATTTGCTTACACTCATGCAAGGTCAGTTTAAAGTACAACTCGGTAATCTGATGGTACATGATGAATATCTCTTCATCAGGGAAATGTGTTTTAGGACTCTGAAGGCTGAGTAAGGTATCAAGGTGTATATAATCCCAATAGGTCAGATAATCTGCATAAAGCAGGCCATCCAGATAGGCATTTATGTCCTGGCCCATGGCTGAAAACTTCTGTTGAAGCTTAGAAAGGCGTTCGCTAACTTCTGGTGTGATTTCCATCTATTAATCTTTATTTGTATTCAAATTAATGCTATTACTTTTTGGCTTAAACCAATTCTTTACTGATTTTCATCAGATGTTCACCTGTAATGAATACATCTTCAAAACTGTTATATAACGGAACCGGACTTAAGCGGATCACATTCGGTTCACGCCAATCGCCCAGAATATTATTCAGCATCAGGGCATTGAAAACTTCTTTAGCATTGTGCTTTGCAACTATCGAAACCTGGGCACCACGGTCGGCTTCGGTAGCAGGTGTAATGATCTGGTATTGCACTTCGCCCAAACTCTTATTTACCTGGTCGATCACATAAAAAAGGTAAGCCGTCAGTTTTTTACTTTTCTCTCTCAAAGGCTCAATAAAACCTGCTTTTTCAAAAATACGCAGAGACGCATAGTACAACGACATTGGAATTACTTGTGTGCAGCTCACCTGCCAGCCATCTGCCCCAACTTCAGGTACAAAGCCTTTGGCCATTTTGAAACGCTCCTGCTCCTGATAGCCCCACCATCCCGCAAAGCGGTTCATAGCCTTGTCCTCAAAGTGTTTTTCATGTACGAAGATTGCACTGATCCCTCCTGGACCTGAGTTCTGGTATTTATAGGAACACCAGCAGGCGAAATCCACATCCCAGTTATGCAATTGTAACGGTACATTGCCGGCAGCATGGGCAAGATCGAAGCCCACAATAGCACCTGCGGTATGCCCAGCTTTAGTGATAGCGGGCATATCGTACCATTGGCCTGTAAAGTAATTGACACCGCCAAATAGTACCAGTGCAATTTCATCTCCCTGATCAGCTATGGCAGCAAGAATATCTGCTGTGCGCAGGGTATGCTCCCCTGCTTTTGGTGCTACTTCAATAATGGCCTCTTTAGGATCATAGCCATGGTATCGTACCTGGCTTTCGATGGCATATTGATCGGAAGGGAAAGCCCCTGCTTCCATGATGATCTTAAACCGCTTGCCTGATGGCCGGTAGAAGCTTACCATCAGCAAATGCAGGTTCACGGTAAGCGTGTTCATTGGGCTAACTTCCTGTGGATTGGCACCAACAATCGGCGCAATCAGTTCCTTTAGTCTCTTGTGGTAAAACATCCAGGGGCTTTTCCCCTCAAACCAGCCTTCTACAGCCAGATTATGCCAGTTGCTCAATTGCTCATCGATGTGATGTTTGGCCGTTTTGGGCTGCAAACCGAGTGAATTGCCGCATAAGTAAATGAAAGGTTTGCCATTTTGTTGTGGGAACAAAAATTCATTCCTAAGCTCGCGGAGTGGATCCTGCTGATCCATCTGCCGGGCAAATGCCAGATTATTTTCAAAAATCATTTTTAAAAAGATTAATCAAATGTTACTTACATCAAATGCTTATCTGCATAGATGTAATAGAATTAAACGTGAAGTGTTTTCGTATTGAAGTAAATACGGGAGGATTCAGGTGATGCCTGAATTAAGATGGTCTGCTGATGATATTTTTAAGAATATTTACCATTTGTATAATGCGTATGCTAAAGTAATATTAAAATATTGATTGGACAAATCCAACGATATAATGATGTACTATTGGCGTCCGATTAGTATATTCGTTTTAAGGACTTTCTTTTCCCTGATGATGTTCGATGCAGATATGTAGCAACAAAGTTGCATATAATCTAAACTAAGATTTGGTCAATTTAACCTAGATAATGCACCTTTGTTGCATTGCAAACTCAAATATAAAAAATGAAAAAACTTTTATTAGCCGCATCGCTCGTGTTTTCAGCCATTGTGCTGCAAGCACAGGATAACCCGTTATGGCTGCGTTATCCGACTATTTCTCCGGATGGGAAACAAATTGCCTTTGGCTACAAAGGCGACATCTACCTGATTAACAGTGCTGGTGGACAAGCCATTCCCTTAACATTAAACGAAGCACATGATATGATGCCCGTATGGAGCAAAGATGGTAAATCCATTGCTTTTGCAAGTAACCGATACGGCAATTTCGATGTGTTTTTAGTCGGCATAAACGGCGGCTCCCCTACCCGCCTTACGTTTAACAGCGCCAATGATTATCCATATGATTTTACGCCAGATAATAAGCATGTATTATTTGGAAGCGCCAGAAACGGGACCACAGAAAGTGCAAGATTTCATAGCCCACGTATTTTCCAGAATCTTTATAAAGTGAAAACCGAGGATGGTAAACCCGTACTTGTGAGTGCTGCAGGTATTGAAAACGCCAGCTACAACAGAGACGGAAGCCTGTTGGTATTTGAGGATAAAAAAGGATATGAAGACGGCTGGAGGAAGCATCATACATCATCGGTAACCCGGGACATCTGGATCATGGATGTAAAAGCAAACACCTATACCCAGGTATCCAGCTTTGAGGGAGAAGACCGTAACCCGGTTTTCAGTGCGGATGATAAAAGCATTTATTTCCTCAGCGAAAAAAATGGAAATCAAAACATTTTTCAGATCCCTTCCAGCGGGCAGAAAAACTATCAGCAGCTCACAACTTTTCAAAATAATCCGGTAAGACACCTTACCATAGCCAATGACAATACACTTTGTTTCTCTCAAAATGGTGAAATCTATACCTTAAAAAATGGGCAGAGCAAAAAACTAAACGTCAAGATATTGAATGATGGCCGGGACAACCTAAGCAGAACAGAACCTGTAATGGGTAATGTGAGTGAATTTGCATTGAGTCCGAATGGAAAAGAAATCGCGTTTATCAACCGCGGAGAAGTATTCGTAACCAGCGTAGAAAATGGTCAGACCAAACAAATTACCAAAACTCCACAACAGGAAAGAATGGTTACCTGGTCGCCCGATAGTAAGTCTATTTACTACTCCACTGAACGTGGAAAGAGTTGGGACATTTACAAAAGCACCATTGTACAAAAAGATGAGCCATACTTTTTTGCTGCAACAGTGATTAAGGATGAGCCTATTATCGAAGGTGTTTCGGAACAGTATCAACCGGAAATCTCTCCGGATGGGAAAGAAATCGCTTATATCGAAGACCGAAATATTCTGAAAGTTTACAATATCAAAGGTAAGAGCAGTCGCACCATTTTACCTAAAGGCCACAACCATTCATATAGTGATGGCGACTGGAGTTTCCAATGGAGTCCGGATGGCAAATATATCCTTACCGATGATCAAAAAGGATTTATGTCCCGCAGTAACCTGGCCATCTTTAAAGCTGATGGATCTGGAAATGCCATTTACCCGGTAAACAGTGGCTTCGGCGAATATTCAGGTCAATGGGCTTTGAACGGCAAAATGATTACCTGGGCAAGTTCCAAAGACGGCCGTAAATCACTGGCTATACAGGGCAACAGGGAAATGGATATTTTTGGCATTTTCTTAGACCAGGAGGCTTATGACCGCGCGGCCATGAGTAAAGCGGATTTCGACCTGTTAAAAGAAAGAGAAGATCGTGAACGTCTGACGCCAAAAGACACGGCAAATACTAAGGCGAAACCAGCTAAGCAAGATACCAGTAAAAAAGAATTTGTTCCTGATTTCAGCAACCTGGGAAACAGGAAAGTAAAGCTCACGATAAACAGTAGTTCATTGGGTGGCTATGCTTTAAATACCGACGCAAGCAAATTGTACTACTTATCGTCTTTTGAAAGTGGTTATGATTTATGGGTGACTGATACGCGCAGCAGGGAGACAAAAGTCCTGGCTAAACTTTCTGGCAGCCCAAGCGGAATTGAAATGAGCAAAGATGGAAAATCACTGTTTGTAAGCAATCGCGGCAGACTGGTAAAGGTGGAGAGTGAAAGTGGCAGGATTACGCCTATTGGCATTACTGGCGATATGGTGGTAGATGCCGCTGCCGAGAGGGAATATATATTTAACCACGCCTGGAGACAAGTAAAAGAAAAATTCTATGATCCTAAGTTGCATGGCGTAGACTGGGCAATGTACAGAGAAACTTACGCACGCTTTCTGCCTCATGTTAACAACAACTTCGATTTCCAGGAATTGTTAAGTGAGATTCTGGGCGAGCTCAATGCATCTCATACCGGCGGACGCTACACTCCAATGATCAGCAATGCAGATGAGACGGCAAAACTGGGATTGTTGTTTGATGAAACAAATCCGGGCGAAGGCTTAAAAGTTACCGAAGTAATTGCCGGTGGTCCTTTGGCAACAAAGAAAAGCAAAGTAAAAGCTGGCCATCTGCTCATGGCTATCGACAGTGAGTCTATTACAGCTGATGTAGATTGGGCGAAATATCTGAACAACAAAAAAGGTAAGAACACCCTGTTAAGCTTTTATGATCCAACCAGCAAAAACAAGTGGACAGAAACCATCAGACCTGTAGGAATGGCGGAAGAAAACACGCTGATGTACAAAAGGTGGATTGCCAAAATGGAGCAAATGGTAGATAAACTAAGCGGTGGAAAAGTTGGATACGTACATGTGGAAGGAATGAACGACGCCAGCTTCAGAGAAACTTTTGATGTAGTTCTGGGCAAGAATCTCGAAAAAGAGGCCCTGATTGTAGATACCCGCTTTAATAGCGGAGGATGGCTGCATGACGACCTGAACACTTTCTTATCCGGAAAAAAATACCTGGAATTTGCCCCTCAGGGCAACAGGTTAAAAGGTGGTGAACCTAACGTTAGATGGACCAAACCTAGTTGCGTAGTGATGAATGAAGCCAATTACAGTGATGCATTTATCTTCCCTTATATCTACAAACAAAACGGACTAGGCAAATTGATCGGTATGCCTGTTGCAGGTACCGGCACTGCTGTATGGTGGGAACGTCAGATAGACCCTACCCTTGTTTTTGGAATACCTATGATTGGTACGATTGGAAAAGAAAACCGTACAACAGAAAATCTGCAGGTTGAACCGGATATTCGGGTTCCTGTTAAGTACGAATCTTATTTAAGCGGATCGGATACACAAATAGAAGTGGCTGTTAAAGAAATGCTAAAAACAATTAAACAGTAACCAATTCCATATAGTCGCAACAGTGTTCAACTGGTAGAAGATTATAAACCCAATGTAAAAGCGCTGCTGCAAGATGCAGCAGCGCTTTTATTTTTAGTAAGTGATTTTTCAGGGTGCCAGCGTGAACCTATATAGTTTGGCTATAGCTTGTTGTTGCTGTAAACCATATTCCAGATAAGCATCACGTGTTTTGTAAAGTGATAAAATTTCATTGTAATACTGGATTACCGAAATCTCACCAAACTGCAAAGCCTTTTCTAACAAAGATTCAGATTTGAGCTGATCCAGTAAACTCCTATATTCCCCAAGCAAATAGGTAGCCTCTTCGTATTGCTGATAATAGACCCTGTTTTCCTGCATGTGTTCCAGACGGTGGTCTGTCATGCGGTTTTCAGCAACCAATCGCTCCAGTTTCTTTTGCTTAACCGTATTTTTCTTTTCCCAAAGTGGAATGCTCAAACCTACATGGATACCCTGGTATTTCTGACCAAGGAGAGATTGACTATGATAGCCTGCTTCAAAACCGGGCAAGGTCAAGGCTTTATTCAATGCCGTTTCTTTAGCCGCTATTGCCTGTTGGCTGGCATAAATTTTAAGCAATGGATCACCTGCCTCAATCAAACTATCCAGTATTTCAAAAGACGGTATTGAAGGATTTTCGGGATATACTTTTGTATCTACAGCTACTGAGCTTCCACCGGTATAGGCCACAAATTTTTGTTTCAACTGCTCCCGTTGCAGCTCATTACGCTTTAACTGGGTTTTGGTTTCAAGAAGCAGCAACTTAACTTTATTGAGATCAAGGACATTCCCATCCCCCGCACTCATTTTTTTCTGATAAGCCGCATGTAGTTTTTCAACTGCCTTTACACGTTCGGTATAGGTGAGATTAAGCTGATTGAGGTAAACCCATTGTAACCATTCTAATTTCACATTCAACAGCAATTCCTGTCCTTTTGCTTTTGCAATAAAATCGGCTTGCTTTATCTTCTCACCGGCAGCTTGTTTGCGATAAGTATAACTACTTGGAAAATCAAAACGCTGGATAATGGCAAAATCCTGCTGATTGCCTGCATCTTTTGGTGTACCGAAAAGTATTTCGTATTCTGCCGTTGGATTTCCTGGATTTAAACCCGTTCGGAATGCCATTTTGCTAGCATCAGATTCGGCCTGATGCACTTTTAGTGCTTTATTCTGCAGCCTTGTAAGATTTAATACAGAATCCAACGTTTGTGCTTTTGCATAGTTTAGCCCTAAGATCAAAAGCAGTATGTAGGTTAAAGTTCTCATCTTATGCTTGATTAAGGTTTGTAGATTTTCTTTTTTTCATCAGGCTATTGTACACGATGGGCACAATAAACAGATTTAATAGCGTTGAGCTTAACAAACCACCTAGTATAACATTAGCCATCGGGCTTTGAATCTCGTTCCCCGGTTGATCACTGGCTATTGCTAGCGGAATCAAAGCTAAACCTGCGGTAAGTGCGGTCATCAGGATCGGACTTAAACGATCTATTGATCCTTTGATCACAATATCCAGATCATAAAAGCCCTTTTCCTGCTGTAAATGTCTGTAATGAGAAACCAGTAAAATCCCATTTCTTGTCGCTATTCCAAACAGTGTGATAAAACCAATGATAACAGGAATACTAATGATACTCCCAGTTAGCCATACGCTGACTATACCACCAATAAGCGCCAATGGCAGATTGATGAGAATAATCATAGACAGCGCAGAATCTTTAAACTCATGATACAAGACAAGAAAAATCGCTAATAAAGCAAACACTGAAGTCAACACTAAAGTTCGGGAAGCTTCGGCTTCTGCCTCAAACTGTCCGCCATATTCAACCCTGTAGTTTTGCGGTAGCTTTATGCCTTTCATTTTAGCCTGTATCTCTTCAACAGCTGATAACTGGTCTCTTCCCGCAACATTGGCCGAAACCACTAATTTACGTTGAGCGTTCTCCCTGTTAATCGTATTTGGGCCTTTTGTAGATACGATTTCAGCTACACTTCCCAAGGCCACTCTTGAACCATCCCCCGCATCAATCAATAGGTTTTTCAAATCTTCTATCCTACTTCTCGCGGATTCCTCGTATCTGAGTACCAAATCAAAGCGTTTTCCTGCTTCGTAAACATCGCCCACTTTTTCACCGCCAATGGAAACTTCTACAAAGCGGCTAAAATCTTCCAGACTGATGCCTTTTGCCGCAAGCAGGTCTCTTTTTGGTTTGATCTGGATTTGAGGAATCTGGATTTGCTGTTCAACTGATATGTCCACCAATCCGGGAATATGCTCAATTGCGTTTTTAGTTTCATTACCTAACCGATATAGTTCTGCCAAATCCTGCCCGAATATTTTAATCGCAATATTTGCTCTCGTACCAGACAGCATGTGATCGATCCGGTGACCAATAGGCTGGCCTATAGTGATGTTTGCACCAGTAATGCCTGTCAGTTTCTGCCTTACATCAGCCATAAATTCCGACCTCGAGCGTTCTTCCAGAAAGAAAGGCACATCAATTTCAGAAGCGTTAACGCCTTGTGCGTGTTCATCCAGTTCGGCACGTCCGGTACGTCTGGTAGTTGTTTTTACTTCAGGAATACTGAGCATGGCACGTTCAACCTGCTGTCCGATCTTGTTGCTTTCTTCCAGAGATATACCGGGCATAGTAACTGCACTGATCACCAGTGAACCTTCATTAAATTCGGGAAGGAAGCTCCGGCCAAAACTGCTGAACAGGAATAATGCACCAATGAACAAGCCCACAACTCCGGCAACAAGCCATTTGCGGTACGTGATTGCTTTTTGCAAAGCACCAAGATAACCATGATTCAAATGCCTCACCAGCCAGCTTTCTTTTTTCTGCTTTAGCAGCGTTTTATCTGAAGTTAACAGGTAACTGCAAAGCACAGGTGTCAAGGTAATGGCAACGATCAGCGAAGCAAACAAAGCCACCACAAAGGCAATGCCCAGCGGTACCAGTAGCCTACCTTCCATTCCTGTTAAAAAGAACAACGGTGTAAAAGCAATGATGATGATGAAAGTAGCATGGATGATAGAAGAACGGATCTCTGTTGAGGCGTTATAAATCACCGTAAATTTGTTTTCCTGCTGTTCTGCCGGAAGATGTGCATTTTCCTTTAAACGTTTCAGTACATTCTCTACATCAATAATGGCGTCATCTACCAAATCACCGATGGCAATAGCCATACCGCCGAGACTCATGGTATTGATGGTTAAACCCATTATTTTGAGTACCACAATAGCCACCAGTAAGGAAATTGGAATTGCAATGAGGGAAATGGCTGTTGCCCGCCAATTCATCAGGAAGATAGAAAGAATGATCACTACGAAAATAGAACCTTCAATGAGTGTTTTTTCAATATTACCTATAGAGGCTTCAATAAAGCTGGCCTGACGGAATATTTTCGTGTTTACCACTACGTCCTGTGGTAAACTACTTTTTAATTCTTCAATGGTATGATCAATCTTTTCGGTTAGTTCCAGCGTGTTGGTATTGGGCTGTTTCATTACCGTCATGATCACCGAAGGCTGGGCATTTAACGAACCGTCACCCAATTTAACTGCTGCACCAATAGTAACAGTTGCCACATCAGCTATTTTAACTGCTTTGCCATTTATGGTTTTAATCAGCGTGTTGCCAATGTCTTCAGGCTTATTGGTACGCAAAATCCCTTTAACCAGATATTCATTGCCATATTGGTTGATCAGCCCCCCAGAAACATTCTGTCCGATAACATTTGTAGCCTTAAAAAGCTCGTTCATGGTGATGCCATAGGCTTTAAGCAATGCGGGTTTTGCTAAAATCTGGTATTGCTTATAATCGCCTCCAATCACTACCACCTGTGAAACACCACCTGTAGCTAACAACACCGGACGGATATTCCAGTCGGCAATGGTCCTTAAGTCCATCAGGTTAGTTTGTTTAGCAGTTATACTAATGAGCATGATCTCACCCATGATCGAAGTATTGGGTGCAAGTACAGGAAGGCTAACTCCCTGTGGGAACTTCCCAGATAAAGTCGCTAACTTCTCTGCAACGATCTGTCTTGCACGATAAATATCCGTACCCCAGTCAAATTCTACCCAAACAATAGAAATCCCTGCTGAAGCGGAAGACCTGACCCTACGCACATCTGTGGAGCCATTGACAGTGGATTCAATTGGAAAACTGACCAGCTGTTCCACCTCTTCCGGTGCCAATCCATGAGCTTCGGTAATAATCGCTACCGTTGGTGCGGTAAGGTCTGGAAATACGTCAACTTCCATTTTTACAGCCGTATAACTCCCTCCCATCAGCAGCAGTACCGATGCAAGAAGAACCACAAGGCGGTTCCTCAGTGCAAATTTTATAATATGATTTAGCATGATCTTCGGGGGTTAATGTTCGTGACCATGTGCCGGAGCAGAACCCTGACCTGCGACAAGTTTTAAATAATAGGCACCTTTGGTAACCACAATATCACCACCCTGCAACCCTCCGGTAACCTGTACCATTTTGCCATTGCTTTGCCCCAATTGTATGCCCCGTCTTTCAAAATGCTCACCATCCTTTTGTACGTAGACAAAGTAATTGCCCTGATCCTCCATAACGGCAGTTTCAGGTATTTGTAATACATTACTGCCTGAACTGGTTAAAAGATAGGCTTCAACCGGGATACCCGATAGAAATTCAGGGCGGTTGTCCAAAGAAAAAATAACAGGGATCAATCCCGACGCGGATACCGAACGTCCATAAGAAAGCAGTTTTCCATTGAGGTTTCCCAGTTCATAAAGTTGGTCGTTGATCTTGAAATTGGCAGATTTCACCTGGCTTAACTGCCCTGCATAGGAGGCGGGAACATCAGCCGTAAGCTGAATCTTTTTACCGGCTGATACTGTAGCCAACTGTTGACCTTGCTGCACATAATCTCCCTCTTTAACCAGCAGATCAGTTAAAAAGCCTGATGTCTGAGATTTAAGAGCAACCCCGTTTCCTGAAAAATTACGGGACAGCTTTTGATAATTCAATTGTTGCTGCTGATAATTGTTGAGTGCATTTTGGTAATCCCTTTCAGAAATGATCTGATCAGGACGCAAGGTTTTGGCACGTTCGTAATCGGCTTTTGCTTTGGCAAGGTTCAGTTTTGCTTCCTGTACTGCGGTATTCAGGTTGTCACCTGTTAGGCTTGCTCCGGAGATAGAAAATAAGGCTTGTCCTGAACTAACTTTACTTCCGGTAGTTAACGGGGCACGAAATTTCAAAACTCCGGCGGCCGTCGCCACAATACTTTCCTGATCACCTACTGCGGCTGTTATCGTTGCCGGAGCTTTAATTACACCAGCGAAACTATCTGTAGCAATTTTGGTTACCCCAAAATCAAGTTTCCAGCTCTGCTCTTTTAAAAAAGTGATCTCACTTGCCGAAGCAACCGGAGATTGATGTTGTTTTTTAAATTCGTCATAACTGGCGAAGACTGTAGCCGGAACTTTAAACTGATGTATATTTCCATTCAGATTGATGTCAAATATTAGCTGCCCTTTACCTAGTATTTTGGGATTAAGGACAATTTTATAAATACCTGGTACAGTTGCGGAATTCAATACTTTCCTGATCCCTGTACGACCAATCACAAGGCTGGTGGTCACCTTCGCACTTTTAATGGGCTTGTAGTCCTCCAGAGTGGTTAGGTGAATGGCAAATTTGGAAGCCGCATCCTTAATGAATGGATCATACTCTGCAAAAATCTCTACCTGATTGTCCAGATCTGTCAAGCTAAGTTTAATATTTTCTGCTTCGTGGACGGCGTGTTGAGCTTTTTGTTGGCAGGCCGTAAACAGTACCGTAGTTATTATTAATAAATATATTCTTTTCATTTTATGGCCTTTTGGGGGTTTAACAGTTACAGGCGCTTTTACCTGTAACTGTCAGGGTGTTAATCAGTTTTTACTGAATCTACTTTGAACTCTTCTTGCTTAGTTGTGTCTACAGCAGCTTCATGATCAACATGGGTTGATCCGTCTTCGTGCTGGTGGGTACCTTCAGCTTTTTTTTCGTTGCTGCATGATACAGCAAATAATCCAATGGCAACAGCCATTGCAAGCATGGTTTTCTTCATGATTGTAAATTGTGGTTAAATAAAAAAAATGGATATAGTTAGGCCATTGCGGGCGGGCCGCGCCTGCTTTTGAAAAGAATGACGTGTTTTGTGGGGTATTCCTCTGGCGGGGAATAAACCGGGAGTATAAGGTTATACTCCAATAATGAAAAGTCTTGTATGCCACTAAATCCCGGAAGGATAATAGATATAGTTTTACAGAAATCAGCTTTTAACTGATTACCTGATTGCATTGGGGTATCCGTTTTACCGTGATTGATGAAGGAAAGGATTTCATCCAGCCAATCGACTTGTTTGTCTTGCTTAGATGAACCGGCATTATCATGATGATGGTGATGCTTGTCTCCAGGTCCATGTGAATGCGTTGCAACAACTTCTTTTTCATGATGATGGTGAGGAAATAACTGATGCGCAAGGTGCAATGAAAATGCACCAATCAGCAAGAACAACAGAAATTGTTTTTTCAGCATCATAGTACAATATTACTAATTAAATAATGGAGATCATATAAAACCCAATAGATTCATACGGCCTTATTATCCAATCATCGACTTCATGTCAGGCATCCCGTGGATTAAACTTGGATGTCTCTGCTAGCCTAATAATAAAAAAATTAGCGCGATAAACGCAGATGATAAGTCTCGATTTCTTTTAAAGCTTCCAGAATACCGGTACGTTGACGTTGCAATAAAACAATGTGATCTGCATGGGAGGCATAATCTTCCAGCACTTTATCATATTTCTCAATTGCAGCTTTCTCCGCCGTTTCAATAGCTCCTAAAATAGCAGGATCCTCTTTACTACTTAGGGCTTGTTTGATGTCAATCCAGGTACGATGTAAAGCGCCTAAAATTCCACCTTCTTCATTGTCATAATCTCCACCATGTTGGGCTATATGGGCTTTAAGTTCCATCGCATAGTCTGCACGCTGAATGCTGTACTTGAGAAAAAGATCTTTCAACTCGCCGCTATCAGTAGCTTCACAAGCAGAGGTATAACCTTCTTTTCCATCATTTACAATATCGACCAGCCCTTTCAGGTCGCTGATGATTTCTTGATTTGTTTCCATAGATGTATAATTTTTAATCCTCGTTTATGCTTTGAAAAGCAATAAGGGAACGTGGGTATGATAAGCCATTTTTTTAGTCACACTCCGGTGAAACAGCCCCTCAAAAAAACCGTATTCCTGTGGAGATAAATCTAATAACAACTGAAGTCCCGAAATGGTTTTTCTGATGAGCTTCATAAAGCGCGTAAAAGACTCAGGGCAATCCGCATGGAAGGCGTTTTGGGGAAACAAAACAATTCATACTAAAATATAAATTAACAGATCATGTGGGCACAAATTATAAATACCTTACTTGTTTAGCGTTTATCCAAATACTTCCTTAGCCTTCTGAATCGCCTTGCTAAGGTCGATACCTTTACCCAATACACCATTAAAAAGATCACCGGTTTCCTTCAGGCGATCCATGGTATTAAAAATCGTAAAGTCTTTCATTGTCATTCCAGGCTTTACTTCCTCCCAATCCAACGGCATAGATACTGTAGCTCCGGGTTTTGGCCGCAGAGAATATGGACCGGCAATCGTAGCACCTGGCCGGTTCTGCAGAAAATCCAGGTACATCTTTCCCTCACGGTTAGCCACCATTCTTTCCACGCTGGTGAATTCAGGCACCTGATGATGAACAAGATTCACAATAATTTTGGCAAACATTTGCGACTGGTCATAAGTATATTTAGCCCCCAATGGGATGTAAATATGCATGCCCGTCGAGCCAGAAGTCTTAGCATAACAAGGCACTTCCATCTGAACCAATATCTCCTTTACCATCTGGGCAACCTCGATCACCTCATCAAAGGTATTCTTATCCGGGTCCAGATCAATAACACAATAATCTGGATTATCAGGCGAATGACTTCTGGAAAACCAGGGATTCATTTCAATACAACCTAGTGAAGCCATCCATAACAAAGCAGCTTCATCATTTCCCAGAAGATACTCCTTAGCTTCACCATCACTGGTGGTATAGGGAAATGTCTCTGCCCAGTCCGGTGCTTTCCCTTTTACGTCCTTCTGATAAAAACTCTTAGCATGGATCCCGCCCGGAAAACGATTCAGCGACATCGGCCTATCCTTCAGGTAAGGCAGGATAAAATCTGCTACCTGGTAATAATAATTCAACATATCGCGTTTGCTCACCTTATCTTCCGGCCAATACAGCTTACTCAAATGAGTAAACTTCAGCTCATGACCTTTTACTTTACGCACCTGCGTCTCGTCTTTCGGGTTCAACAAAGTTTTACGTCCGGTAGATATGGGTGGTCTGACTGCCGAGCCAGGCAGTTCGGCCTGAATAACTGCTTTTGTTTCAATTGCGACTTCCCTCACCACCTCTTTAGCTTTCTTATCCACCCGCATACCCTGGAAAGAAGGATGACGAAATACCCCATCACTGGTTACCTCTGTAAAAGCCACTTCACAAACCAGTTCCGGCTTAAGCCATGTTGCCTTCGCCTTTGGCGGATCAGGACGAAAGCGAGAAGGTTTATTCACATCAGGAATTGCTAAAAAAGGGCTCTTATCCGTGATCAATGGCTTAAACTGCGCCATCATTTCTTTCTGATCCTTATCGTTGAAACCAGTACCCACTTTGCCTACATATTGCAATTGATCATCCTGATAGATTCCCAACAGTAAAGAACTGAATTGTTTGGAGGTGCCTTCATTTTTAGTAAACCCGGCAATCACTACCTCCTGTCGTAGCTTCACCTTGATCTTCAGCCATTCTGAGGAACGGTTATTTTTAACATACAGACTATCCTCCTTTTTAGCAATAATGCCCTCCAGCCCCATTTTTATTGCAGCATCAAAAAATTCTGTACCCTTGGCTTTAAATACTTTGCTCAAACGGATCCTGTCATCACCCTGAGGCAGCACCTGGGATAAGATCGCCTGTCTTTCATTCAATGGGAGCCCTGTTAAATCCTTACCCTCGTACCAGATCAGGTCAAATACGTAATACACCAGCTCACCATCCGCCTCACTCCTCCAGTTTTGCAAGTTTCCAAAATTAGAAATACCTTTTTCATTGATCACCAGTATCTCACCGTCTACAACAATATCCATTTTCCAGCCTTGCATCAACTTGAAAATGGGATAAAATTTTTCATTGAACTGTTTATTGTTTCTGGACAATAGTTGAACATCTCCATTTTTCAAACAGAAGCCCAAAGCGCGGTAACCATCCCATTTCACTTCATATATCCATTCAGGATCATCAAAAGGTTCATCAACTAATGTGGCAAGCATGGGTTGCATGCCAATGGGGATTTTTGCTTTTTTCCCTTTTTTTAACAGGGTATTCACATCAGCAGTAATTTCCGTAATCTGACCGGCTATAGCGTCTTCATCAAAGTTAGCTTCCACAACTTGTTCCGCAGATGTTTTTTTTCCTTTGACTGGCTTTTTCATTTCTTTTTAAATTATCCTTGATTACAATTTTATTTAACCGCCAAGGCTTTATCAATTAAAAAAGTCAGATTTGTACGATGAGCTTTTGTTTGCTCATTTGTTGAAACAGCACCACCAAGCTGAGTTTTTATCTTTTTCAGTGTATATAATGCTGCTGCTTTACTTGCATTATCATATCCTCCTGGGGCAGAAACGATACTTGTTGAAGCTTTTACAAATTCAGTTTGCAGATTTTGGCGTAACAAATTCACATTTGATTTGAGATCTGCTGCAAAAATGTCATTTGCCAAATCGCTCATTACACTAGCTACAGAATAGGCGTTACCATAAAGTCCACTATTGTTTATTCTGGTTAAAGTATTTGGATGGAGAATTTGGGCAAGCGTACTCAATTGTATTCCCATAAAGGTATTCTGAGGTTTAAAATCCTCATTGGTTCCAAAAAATCCAAATCCGCGTCTTTGAATCTGAAGATAAGGGAACAACGGACTATCAGCATCAAAAGCATTAGGTGCAAATACATATTTACCCAATAATGCCATTGCCTTTTTTTGGTATTCAACCGGAACAGGGGTAAACGGAGCAACAGTTGTTTTTTGCCCTACAAAACTTCTGTCAACATACACACCTCCAACAAAACGGCTAATAGCTGCTGCCATACTTGCACGCTGGCCATTAAGCTGCAAATAACGCTGCCGCAACTCCTGGTAACTCTGGCCTGTTTTACTAAAGCGAGATTTCAGCTTTATGATCATTGTGTTTACCAATTTAAACCTATCTTCACCATAAGCCATCATATCGTTAGTATGATCATTAACATTCACTCTAGGATCAATACCAGCCCCAGGACTACGCATATCATCAGCATCATTACCAAAGGCAAGCTGTGGATCTGTACTGCGACTAAGAATCTTATTTAACCCCGCCTCCTCTTCCGACTCACTAAATGGAGTATAACCATATTCAATTGCCCATAAATCATAAGGACCAGCTTTTGTAGTGTAATAATCACCTTGCTTGCTACGATCACTGCTTACATTTATTGCAGGATAATCCATTACTGATCCCTGCAACCCAATTTTACGGGTAAGTGCGATATCATTCATTTGCGCAGGACTTAACATTTGGCTGGCTTTCATATTATGATTAAGTCCAAGCGTATGCCCCATTTCATGCATAATAAGGTAGTATAAAAACTGTTTGTGCATTTCACGCACAGTTTCTGCTCTTTTTGCCTCCGGTACATCAGCATCAAGTGCTTCAATTGCTGTTAAACCAGTTTGATACTGCATACTTAACTCCTGAGCTAATGCACAAGAAGCCATATGGTTCTTATCCAAGCCATGTATATGTCCTGATTTTGAAGAAACAGCTTCAATAGGATTTTCCCAAGGCAATTTTAAGACAGCATTACCACCATTAAACAAATCGTCAGTAACCACTGTTCCTGCTCCCGAACGCCACTCAACAGTAATATCAGCACCAAGAATCTGACCGGTTAAAGGGTTATAAAAGCTTGGCCCGATTGCACCATAGGAAGGATAAGCTGATGATACCCAACGGATTACATTATAGGCAATATCTGCCGGATCCCAAGTGGCTGTATCCGACATTTCTTTCATTACAACAGCATTTTTGAAACCTGCTTTCTCAAATGCCTCATTCCATTTCTCACCTGCCTCTTTTATAATCGGGCGATACGCCAATGGAGTAGTATTTTCAATCCAGAAAACAATCGGTTCAACCGGCTCGCTTAATGCAGCTGATGGATCCTTCTTTTTAAGATTCCAGCGACTGATAAAGTCTTTGTATGGTGTTGGAGATATAGAAGTCAGGTTATCTACTTCTGCACCAAAATAACCTACCCTTGGATCATCGCGACGTGGGCGGAAATCATTCTTAGGTACTTCAAGAAAAGAATGCTGCATTTTAACCCTTACATAGCGCGCATCGGTGATATCTTTTCCTCCATTATTCAAAGGTACCGGATTGTCATAAGCAAGCTCCACCACTACATCTGTATTTCCGGGAAATGAACGTGTTTTTTGATACTTCGACTTAAAGGCATTTAAGCTTCCTAAATTAAACACTGCACCTGGAGGCAATGTTGGAGGAAAAACCGGCTTAACCGGATCCAATTTATCTCCAAGAAAAAGACCATCAACCGAAATTAAATAGCCAAGTGAATCTTGTGCTGCAACTTTATCGCTATAAAAAACAGCATCCGAAACGTCAACATTTGCAACTTTACTTACAGGATTTAACTTATCATAATAGAAGTTTGTATTCCTTTGAAGAAGCTCAATTTTATCATCAGATTTCTGGATATAGAATAACCAGGTGGTTCTAATCATATTCTGATTAAGATACAAAGTGGTTGGCCCGCCCATCGAAAAACTCTGGTAGATATAATCCTTGCCTAACTGATCTTTTTTAACATACATCTGAAGACTACCTGTTACGGTATCTCTATACATAGCAAAAAGACCATCAATTTTTTTACTGGATTTGATCTTATCTTTAATACTTGGTTTAGGGGGAGTTACCTGAACCTTCTTTAAAGAATCAGCTGCTAATGCTTTTTTCTTCTTTTGGGCAAAAGCCCCAGTGGCCAAAAACAGGACCAACGATAGCAAAGTAATGTTTTTTTTCATTGGAATAAGGTTTGTTATGGTGAGATTTTATCTTGTATATGATTGTTCCCTGACCTATCTAGGCCTGTATAAATGCAATTAAAAAGAATAAGCCAAACAGTAACAACAGCGAAACAAAAGAGAAGGTATTAAAAAAAATAAACTTTAATATTGTTAATTTTCTACTTTGTTTATAGAAGTGCCGCATCGCTGAATAAGCATAAAATATAGCGTAAATAAGGAAAGTCAGATAAACAAGCCCCGTCCCGCCAATGCCGATATAAGGTAATAGCTTAGTTACTCCCATTAATATAAGCAGCAAAATAAAAGTATAAACGTAAAGGTGAATTAGAAAAACCGCATGATCAGAATAATAAAACTCCCGCTTTCTAAAATAAAGCAATTTCAAATAAAAGGCATATAATGGCAATGAAATAAATAACAAATAAGGTAGCTTATGGAAGAAGTTATCAAGAACAGACCATAACAACTGTTTACCACGTGGGTCATCTTCCGAATATAATTGATTCACTTTGTCACTCATACCTTTGAAGATCCAATCTTCATTCTTAGGATTTGGAAGTATTTTTTCAGCGCCAACGACCGTGGTATCAGTGTTTTTCTTAATATCTACGACTAACTCTTCACCTTGCTTTGGTGCAAAAAAAGCGAAGAATATTAGAAAAAAAAGTGCTGATGTAAATAGATACATTCTAATTGGATGAAAATAATCGGTTCTTCTACCTCTTGAATACTCTTCCGATAAAAATCCAGGCTTTTTGAATAGGAGTTTGATGGTAACAAAAAATTTTCCGTCAAAGTGTAATAAATCCTGAATGAAATGAGAAACAATACTCCCAAAGCTTTCATGCGGTTCTATATTTTCCTGCCCGCATTGGCTACAATATCTAATTTGAATAATTGAGCCACAGTTCAGGCAAGTGTTATCCTCGCGTAGTCTATTGGTCATAAATAATTAATTAGTCGATTAAAATCTTTTATAGCGTAGTTGGGCTTACCTTCTAATTTAATTAATTCAAGCCGAATTGCGAAAAAAAAACCACTTACAAATAAAATATAATACTCACTCCCAATTAGTTGTATCGTAAAATATCAATAAGTTCCGTTCCACGTTGAATTGAAAAATTATAACTAGTCTCCGGATCGCCACAATCTAAAATGAACTTTTTCAAATATGCGTTGACTGCTTTCACAAAAGGTGGACCGACAGTACCTTCTCTGATTTCTATATCAAAGTCTTCCATATCATCATAGGCAACAATATGTACAATTTCCGGAAACTGTTGCTGCAACTTTTCCTTTAACGTGTCCATTGAATTCTGAGATTGATTGTTACTTACTTCCATAACATTCATTTTTTAATTTAACATTTAAGCATCGTAATAGTTTATACTTATGGGTATTAATCTCCAGATCTGGTCATGATTTTTCACTAATATTGCAATGATTCTGTTAGCGTTATAGATGAATTTGAATTGCCAGCAATATTTTATAGCCAGAGATTTTAAAAAAAATAAATAATTTTCAATGAAAGTAAAACGAATTGTTATAGATGTTCATAGTGAAAATCTGGATTTAGCTAAACAGTTCTATGGGGGTATACTGGGACTTGATTTATTAATGGATCATGGCTGGATAACAACCTATGGATCTGATGAACAACAACATGTTCAGATCAGTTTTGCCAGTGAAGGAGGTTCAGGAGCATCCATACCAGATTTATCAATCGAAGTGGACGATATTAATGAAGCACTTCGGCGGATGCAAGCTGCAAAAATCCCTATAGAATATGGGCCTATTGATGAGCCATGGGGAGTTCGTAGATTTTTCGTTCGTGACCCTTTTAATAAATTGATCAATATTCTTACCCATCAATAATTATAAGTGGCGCTCACAGTATATTTCACTCGCTTGAATATCCCCATCAGCATCCAACCAGATGTCAAAACAAGTAGTTGAATCCACAAAAACCCTCAAAGGCATAAGGAAAGTATATTCTCCAGATTTTAATATCTTTTTCAGTTCGACTTCGCACTCAAGCCATACATCTACGACCAGTTGCGAAGTAAAGGGTTGAATAGCTATATTTATGCATATAAAATACCATCCCATAGCCAACCCGTTCAGATATTCATTATTCCAAATCACCATAACAACATCCGATTTAAACCCACAACAATAAATTTAATGTTCCCTCATATCCCTCCGATTTCATTATATGAATATTAGTAGAACCTTAAACAAATGCCTGTTAGAAAGGTTTGGAGTTAGTTTATTTTCTCTTTACTATTAATTTTCTACTATTTCCTGGCCAAAAAAATCGTTCACAAATCTGAAGATTACTTGGAAGAATGGAACATGACCTGGTATGTTGAGCATGCTTTATTTTGAACTCTTTAAAACAGCTTTAATTTTATCAATAACACCATTTTTTTTATTTCTCGCCTTATCATTACCTATCAAAAAACCGTAAGGTTGTAAATCAGGTACATTATCACAAACAATTTTTACAATTCCCAGCAATGGAATTGCCAGGATCATTCCGGCTACTCCCCATATCAGTTCACCCAAAACTATCGTCAGTATAGTAAATAAGGGATTAATGTTAACCTGCTCCCCAACAATAACAGGTTCAAGCAAATAAGTTTGTATAAATTGTATCGTGGCATAGGTTATCAGTACCCCGATAACCATTTTACTATCCCCACCCTGTGCAAGTACAGCTAGTAAGGTAACTGATGTACCAGTTAAATTTCCAACAAATGGAATGATCTCCAGGATACCACATAATACAGCAAAAAAAATGGCACTTTCTACACCAATGAGACTAAATCCTATACCATACATGATCCACAAAACCACAATCATAGCGGCTAGCCCACTCAAATATTGTTGTGCTACATCCCCCCCTTTATGAACAATACCTTCCGCTTTATCTTTGCCATCCCCAGGCACAAGCTTGATTATAAATTTTTTAATATGCGAACGATAAAATAAGAAAAGGAACATATAGACCAACACCAGCACGGTATTTAGCAAGACATCCATAATTTTACCTACAAAAGCCACCAGTATACCACCACCCCCAACAGATGACTGCCCTTGCGCCTCTACCATTTCCTGCTGCTGTTTTAAATCGATACCAACCTTATCATATATCCAGTGTTGAAAGTTAGAAAACAGATTGACCACACGTTGCTTCATGGCATCTATATTTTCCACGAGCCCATTCAGTTGCCAGCTAAGCAAAAATATTACAAGAGAAATCGCCAATACAAAGCAAATGACACAAATAAGTGAAGCAAGCCCTCTATTAATCCGTTTATGCTCCAGCCAGTTACAGAACCTAATAAACACCATAGAAAACACCCCAGCTAATGATAAAGGAATAAGGAAAGGTGCTGCAAAATACAGACCGCCAAACGATAAAATAAAAAACAAAAGTATATAGATGCTGCGTTGAAGGTTAGCCATATCTTTAAGAACAAAGCTGGATACGAACTGTTTGATCGAAATTTTATATCTAAGTACTTTAATGCGATTTCCTGCCAGTTATTATAAATGGTTAAATTATCTATGAGATTGCTCATATAAGCCAGGATGAGTAACGATATTAAGTTTGGCACGTAAAATTCTTAAAGCATATTTTATTTGACTTGCTACAGTATGTTCAGATAGCGATAGCTTTGCAGCAATTTGTTTATTGTTTAAACCTTGATTGTGTCTCAATAAAAAAACTTCCTTCATTTTCACAGGTAATGCATTAATTGCTTTTCCAATCAGTTTCGAACTTTCATTTGTTCTGATGATATAATCTGTAGAAGAGGTATTTATTGGTTCTTTATAAGCACCCTCATGTTGCCTAATACACTTTTGATGTCTAAACCTACCAAAGGCTCCGTTTAACGTGGCTCTAAACAAATATCCGGATAGATTTGGCCCTATCATAAAATCTTCTTTAGACTTCCATAAATTAAAATATACATCATGTATCACGTCTTCGGCTGCGCCCTTGTCCTGAAGCTTTCGATAGATATAGTTATATAGTACGTGTTTATAGCGTAGATAAATTTCTTCAAATGCAGTATGATTACCCAATTTCAAAAGTCCTACTAATTCCAGATCAGGTAATTTTTCATAACCCAACCCATTCCTATTGCTGCGTTTTAATTTCATTTATTTATTCCTTTTATTGGTAGTTAATAATTGTTTCCTGCGGTGTCAATGAGCTCGCAATAGTTTTTTTAGATTGAATTCCTCTGTCCAATACTCTTTGTTAGTGCGTTTTTCATAGGCTTTGTATTGAGCAATGCCATTTGCGGTGATTAGGAGTTGGTGAGCTTGGAGGGGATTATTAGGATGCTGAAATGTGCGCTCTGTTTCGGGCGATAAAGTCACATAAGCCCAGTCATCATGCGGAAACAGGATTTCGTTTACCAGTTCGCGGGTACCCGGACTATTGTAAAACCTTATCGATGCATCCCAAAAAATATGGCAATTGAAATCATTATCAGTCTTAAATTGCTCAATAGCCTGTAAACGGGATGCTATAAGTACTTTCCATGATTCGGTTAGGTATATAATGGCAAACTCAATGCTTTCCCAGGCACTGCTGGTATTGGCTTTAATTAGTATATGTTGTGTGGGGTTCTTTGATCGTTTCATATTGTGTTCAGAAAATTTAAGGCATAGCGATGCCAGGACAATGATTTATAGGTTATCCATATTGAATTAAACAGGAACGGTTGATTAGTCTGGTGGACAGACAATAAGCGCATAAAGAATTCTACTTGCTATTTCCATTTTCAGTTGATTTAAAGCTGATATTAATGGAATCCGGCAAGAAAGGTTCTTTATTTACATATTATGAATTTACAATTCAGAATTTCCCTGCATCTGGGCAGGGATTATTTACACAAAAAGCGTGGAACCCAACTTACCGCTTTAGAGGCCCTAGGAAGCCTTGGAACGAATAAGCAAGGCCCACGCTTTTAAGCGTGAGCACTTTTCACCTATCCTCTTGTTCCGTTGAAATTTCCTAGGTTTCTAAAGCAAGATTCTTAAGTGCTAAATGCTTCAAATATTTTGAAGATTCGGCAAAAATATAATATTAACTTGTTACATGCATTATTAGTTTATCAAATATACATTAATTACACTAATTAACACAAATATTTCAATAAAATTAATTTTTGTAATTAATTATAGTATTTTGAATGAAATAACAAAATTTTGAAAGCATACTTAACTAAAACTGACCCGTAATTACCTGGTTAAACTGGTTCTTCCCATTTCACCACATATTTGATAGCACTTGCCACATTAATTATACAATATTCTTTTAGTTTGCTTCCTTTGATCTGAATCAAAAGAAATATATGTTAACAGCTCTTAAGAAATTACTGACAAACTGGATTGCCCACTTTTTAATGATGTGGATTGCAATTATTGTATTTACGGTGATTCCTTACCTGTATCATGTACATATTTGGGGCAATTACATCTACAACACCGACGGCACACCTGTATCAGGTTTGCAATATGCCACCAATTTAAATAAAGATTTATTCGTTGTTGCACTTTTTATCTTTTTGACTGAAGCAGTAAGACAATTTCTATTTAAAAAATATCACTTCATCGTTTTTATAGCGGGATGTTTATTAACTGGAATGATTTCATGTGCAGGAATTGTTTATTTACGTCCGCATGTTTTCCAGCAACAAGGTAAACTTTCTGCGATTGAACCTATTTTATATATATCAGCTTATGCTTTTGTTTATGTAACAGTTAGGGACTATTATCTTCAAAATAGAAATAGAAAGCTGCATAGGATTCAGCAGTCGGAGAATGAACTTCATGCTTTAAAGGCTCAGCTGAACCCGCATTTTCTATTCAATGCCTTAAATTATCTTTATGGCACCGCCTTAAAAGAAAAAGCATCAGACACCGCTCAGGGGATTGATATCATGTCTGATATGATGCGTTATACCATTCATGGAATGCATGAGAATTTTGTTCCACTCCAGGATGAACTGAAGTTTATGGAAAACTATCTGCAACTTCAGCACGTACGTTTGCCCATACAGGACAATATCAAAATTAACACTCAAATTGTTTCAGATGATCATAATCATCAACAAAAAATAGCACCACTATTGCTTCTCCCCTTCATTGAAAATGCTTTTAAGTACGGTATCAGTATGGATGCGCAATGTGAAGTTCAGATAAAGATTGTTGTGGCCAAAAACGAGCTGCACATGGAAGTGTTTAATACCATTATTCAGAACCGTGCAGAAGTTAGCGGAAATAATACGGGAATAAAAAATACGATTAAGCGGCTGGATCTTCTTTATCCGAATAGTTACCAGTTAGATCATAAAAACACCAGTTTAGATTATAAAGTTTCATTTTGGTTGAAACTCAATTCTTAAATACATCATTCAATTTTCGTAATCATGATTAAAAAAGTAATGTTACTGCTTTGCGGAGCAGCAGTCCCCTTTATGTCTCTATCTCAGACCAAAGATTCCTTGTTTACAGTTAAAATAACTGCAAAAAAAATGCCCTCAATGGCTAAGATTTACCTGTTATACCAACAGCATGGGAAAAAAATAGTTGATTCTGCGATGCAGAACAATGGGTTGTTTGTTTTTAAGGGTAAAATAGATAGACCAATGTATAGCACTCTTGTTTGCGATACCACAAAAATTGGTTTATCGGGAATGATTAAAAAACGACATGATAAACCAGATTTATTGCGAATGTATATTTATCCGGGGCAAATTGCGTTGAAAACCTCCAGCCGCTCAATTGCTGATGCAAAGTTTGTTGGGAAGGGTATCAATTCAGATTATTTTAAGCTGGAACAAATGCTTGGCCCCGTTTATGAAGAGAGCAATAAGATCAGTAAGTTGACGGAAATTGCTCATGAGCCAAAAACCTCACAGTTGAATAAGAAATTGGATAGTTTAAACTCAGTTAAGAAGGCTATTCGACGGAAATTCGTTATTGATAATCCAGGCAGCTTTATCGCCTTGGGCGCATTGCAGGACTATGCAGGAATCTCACCTGATGTTGCTGTTGTTGAGCCAATGTTTAACAGGCTTTCTCTAAGATTGCAGCATACACCATCCGGTAAAGAATTTCGGAAATTTCTTTCAGACCAAAAAGATCTTAATCCCGGTGCCGTGGCTCCTGTTTTTGTTCAAAATGATACTGCAGGCAATCCTGTTAATTTGGCTTCATTTAGAGGGAAGTATGTGTTGATTGATTTCTGGGCTTCCTGGTGTGGACCTTGTAGAAGTACCAACCCTGAACTTGTTAAAATCTACAATGAATTTAAAGAGAGAAATTTTACTATCTTGGGTATATCCCTTGATGGTGCAGATGGAAAAGATGCGTGGTTAAAAGCAATAAAGGATGATAGGTTAGGCTGGACCCAGCTTTCAGATTTGAAGCATTGGGAAAATGAGGTGGCAAAGCTCTATAGCATCAGGAAAATTCCACAGAGCTTTCTGATTGATCCTGAAGGTGTGATTATAGCAAGAGATCTTGAAACGAAAGAGTTAATGGAGAAGCTTAAACAAGTATTACCGGTAAAATGATCAAAGTAATTGCAGTTGACGATGAACCTGTAGCACACGATATTATTCGTTCTCATGCGGAAAAAATACCTTTTATTTCGCTTGATGCAACGTTTTTGAGTGCTACAGATGCATTGTTCTATATTAAAAATGAGCGTGTAGATTTAGTGTTCCTCGACATCGCTATGCCTGATCTGTCGGGCATTGAATTTGCCGCTATGATAAACCCCGGAATTCAGGTCATTTTTACTACCGCTTATCCAGAATATGCATTAAAAGGTTTTGAGTTGGCTGCTACAGACTATTTATTAAAGCCTATCAATTTTACCCGCTTTTTAAAAGCTTGTCAGCTTGCTGAAACGAGGCTTCAACTGCCTGAAGTAAAAAAAAGGGACGAAGAACAGGCTTTATTTGTAAAAGATGGACATGACTGGGTGCAAATAAAGTTTAGTAACCTGGTTTATGCCAAAGCGGAAGACAATTATGTGGACTTGCATGAAATAGATAAACATACCCTGACACGAATTACATTGACAGAATTACAAACGAGACTCCCTGCAGACCAGTTTTTACGTGTACATAAATCGTTTGTAATTTCCAGGCATAAAATTGAGCGGATTGAGAAACACCAGGTAATTGTGGCGGGGAACAAGATTCCATTGTCTAAATTATATAGAAATCAGCTCCTGCAAAATTTAGAAGGAGAATTGTAACATAAATTCCATTTCTGTATGCGATTTTCCCATATTTTCAGCCGCTCAAAATATACCTAAAAATTTTTTCCTCTTTTTTTTCTTCTCATCCTGTATTTTTATTCCCTTTGCCAGATTCGATTTTTCGGAGCGTTTAAGTTTTGCTAAACGAATACTATCTTCCCTCTCTTTCAATATTCGTTCCAAATACTGGCTATTATAGAATAAAAAGGGTGGTTCAAAGGCTTTCGCATTGGCTACTACATAACTTACCATCACTTTCTCTTTTGGTAAAAACAGATAAGACAAAAAGGTCGTTAAAAGTGCAATTGCTACAGCTAAACCAACTATAATTTTTTTCGACAAACGCACTTCATTTCCATATGCGTGCTTCTTTGTTACCTCATGGGCAAGCGGTTTAGTTAACTTCCCCAATGCGATCAGTTTAGCATTATCAATTATACCCCCCTCAGGATGTTGTTGCACAGAGACCACTATTCCATGGGTAATGGCGGCGGCTAGTTCAACACCATTGGCATACCGTTGTGCTGGATCTTTCTCGAGGCATTTATAAATCACGGCTAATAACCAAGCAGGTACTTGTAGCCCGATATTTAGGTCCTCCTTTGATAAGCTGCTTTCCAGATTTTTTTTCCTTAATTTAATTACATCTGGAATTTGCCCTTCCATGTGACCCAGCATTACCGAATTACGACCGGTATCGCCATCCCCATTCAAAGGAAATGGCACCTGACCTGTTAAAAGTTCATATAAAATGATCCCGTAGCTGTAAATGTCAGTTTGCAGTAACATCTTCCCTTCATGCTGCTCTGGCGCCATAAATTCGACGGCTCCCGCATTGCGGATACTGGTTCTACGCTGCTCTTCGCTCATAATGGCCAAACCAAAATCAAGTAGCACATAATTGCCTGTATACACATTGTACTTTACATTATTACTCTTGATATCGCCATGCTTTACACCAACTTGATGGCAATGTGCAATGGCGCTGGCTAGCTGATCGGCAACTTTAACCAGCTCTTTAATAGCGAAAGCTCGTGGGTTCGGGGGTTGTAAAAGTTCAGAGAGGTCTGGCCCCTCTATATATTCCATTTCTATATACGGAAAAGAACCGCTATCGGTAATGCCCCAACTCATTATTTTCACTACATTGGGACATGGATTTTCGTTTACTTTTTGGAGCTTGGTTACTTCATTCTTAAAATTCCGATAATTTTTGTCAGTCTCGTCTTCAGTATGTATAGGCGTAGGCAACAATTTGATGGCCGAATAAATTGCACCCATTCTTTTCCCTTTATACACCGAACCTTGGCCTCCTGTTTTTAAGGCACCAAGATTTTGAAGTCCGTCTGCAATTGTAAATACTTTACTCATTTTCGAGTTCCTGATAACTAAATGCTAAAAATTTATTGATATTCACCTTCGATCGGTAAAGGCCTCTGCTTAATCATATAGCTACGCATAAGTGCAGCATATGCAGAATCATAACCAATTTCGTACCATTTTTAAGAGGTTCTGGCCTATCACTCACTTATAGTACAAATCTGTTGGCTAACATATTGCAATTGTTGGCAATACCTATCACCATACGGGCTACAGAAGCAGGCGCAGCAATCAATTCTCCTTGGCCCCATGCCATGCCTGAGATGCCTTTGGCCCGCGTTCTACAGGAACATTCACATTATCAATATCCGCAACTGAGGCCATTTCTAGACATTCATCAAAAACATCCACAAATTATTTACTTATAAACGGTTTATGGGATATAGAAGCCTTACTCATGGTCTGCTGTATTTTATACAAACGAGTAGCCATTTCAAAACGTTCCTTATAGCTACGTTTTAGACCCTCTTTTAAAAGTTCCAATTCAGCCTGATCAAATGTTTCATTTCTTTTGTCCATTAAATATTGATCTTAAAACTATTTCAAATTTACATAAAACGCTTATCAATAACAAGGCAAGAGTCAGCAGATAATGTATAACATAAATAGGGGCTGCAAATATTTAATCTGCAGCCCTTATCATAACTTTTCCTGAAAAGTTTTAACACTATACTAACACAGTGTTAAAATATGTACCCTGGCAGGGATTCGAACCCCTGCCAGCGGTTTAGAAAACCCTTGCCTGCCGTAAGCGTACTGCTTCAGTTGACACCCTCGCTCCGTTCGCAATTGCGATGAGCATAGGAATTTGTAAATGGTTGAGTTTAACAATAAATTTTCATAACTTAATAATAAACAACCACAAACAGCATATGGGTAAATTTCTAGGTATCGATGGAAAGTACCATCCAGAAGGTAGCTTTCTTGGTTCAGACGGCAAGTATCATCCGTCAGGGTTCAAATTAGGTGTTAATGGTGACTATGTTCCAGGAGACTCATTCTTAGGAAGTGATGGCCAATATCATGAAAAAGGTAGTTTTGTGGGGAGCGATGGTTTATACCATCCGAAAGGATGTTTCATTGGGGTTGACGGAAAATACCATTACAAAGGTTCTTTTCTTGGCACCGATGGCCTATATCACCTTGAAGGTAGTTTCATAGGCAGTGATGGCCTCTACCATCCGAGAGGCTCATTTCTAGGAGCAAACGGCAAATATATTGAACCTGCAGGTCTTTCAATCGACGAGAAAAGGAATCAAGACAATGTGGTATGTTGATTAGATGCATAACCGATAAGAAAACTTAAAAATTGCTAAAAAAAACCAGTTAAGTCTGTTATATTGTTATGAGTTTAAAATAATTCAACAACATGACCATTAAAACTACCCAAACACAGCACAGCGTCGAAGATTTCATCGAAGCCTTTGCGGCAACGCCACAGAAAAAGCAGGACGGGTTCGAACTATTGAAATTGATGAAAGCGCATACAGGTTATGATCCTAAAATGTGGGGGCCATCGATAATTGGTTTCGGTTCCTATCATTATAAATCAGAAAGAAGCAGGCAGGAAGGGGATTGGCCTTTGGTCGGATTCTCGCCGCGAAAGGCGGCCCTATCCTTGTATGTTTATAGCGGTGCCCCAGGTCAGGAAGAACTGCTCAAGCAATTGGGAAAGTTTACCATGGGAAAAGGTTGTATCTATGTAAAAAAACTGACGGACATTCATATCGATGTACTTAAGGAAATGATCAGCGGAACGATTGATTTCCTTGAGGCAAAATGGGGTAAACAGTGAACTGGCGAATTTAATTTTATCAATTCATATTCCGATACTCATTCGGTGTGCATCCTACACGGGTTTTAAATAAGCGACTAAAATGTTGTGGATACTTGAAGCCCAACTCGAATGCAATTTCATTAATGGTTTTGCGGCTATCAAAAATCTTATTTTTTGCAATATCAATGATCTTGTTCTGAATATACTCCTGCGCAGATTTGCCTGTTTCTTTTTTGACCAGATCACCAAAATAGTTTGCTGATAAATGGACTTCATCAGCAAAGTAACCTACCGAAGGTAGCCCAATGCTATAGGGTTTCTCGGATGTGAAATAGCTGTTCAGTAACTCTTCAAACTTTTGCAGTATACCTTTATTGACATTCTCCCTGGTGATAAACTGACGATCATAAAACCTTTCACAATAATTCAGGAAAAGCTCAATATTGGATGCAATTAACTTTTTGCTATGCTTGTCAACCGATTGCCCTAATTCAGACTCAATCTTTGAAAAACAGTCAAAAACAATTTTTCTTTCCTTTTCCGATAAATGTAATGCCTCACTGGTATTGTAACTAAAAAAACTATACTCTTCGAGACTTTTGGCCAGAGAAGTACCTTTAATAAGATCTGGATGAAAGACCAGTCCGTGTCCCATTGGCTGGTAAAAATCTACTTTGTTCTCCACATCGATAACCTGTCCGGGGGAAATAAATACCAATGTACCTTCCTCATAGTCATAATAGTTACAGCCATACTTTAAATCGCCGCAATGCACTTCTTTAAGGAAAATGCAATAAAGTCCGAAAGTCATACGTGAACCTGTTCTTTCCTTCGCTTTTGAGAAATCAATAATACTCACCAGCGGATGTAAAGTTTCATGGTTATTAAACGCATTGTACTGGCTTACTGTATCAAAATTATATGCCTTTTCCATAGCTATTACCTTTTTGTTGATACAAAATTAACCATTCTGGTATAACAAAAGCTGCAGAGATACACCAATCAGTAACATTGGTAGTAATATCCGTAATTCATCTACAAATTCACTCCATACCAATGCAGAACTTTGTATCATCAGAAGTGTTGTACAAAGAATGAGAAAGTTTAGTGAAATGAAAATACAAACAGGATACTTATTGACATTATTGCTGGTTATTTGGATGCCGGTTAATGCCCAAAACAAACAAAAACCACTAGTCATAGAACAGCAGGGCAGCTTTGCTGTAGGAGGAACAAAAGCCACAGAATCGGGTAGCTTTGACCTGGATAGTGCTTTGAAACCACAGGGCCAGACCTTTCATGGGGATCATGCTTATGCCTTTTATCAAATTCCGGTAAAAGCCCGTAAATATCCCCTGGTATTCTTACATGGTGCTGGACAGTCGAAAAAAACATGGGAAACCACTCCTGATGGACGAGAAGGGTTTCAGAATATTTTTCTTCGCAGAAAATTCCCTGTTTATCTGCTTGACCAGCCAAGGCGTGGTGAAGCTGGAAAAAGCTCTGTTGCAGCAACCATCAACCCTACTGCTGACGAGCAGTTTTGGTTCACGCAATTTCGGATCGGAAATTACCCTGAATACTTTCCAGATGTTCAGTTTCCTAAGGACGCAGCTTCATTAGAACAGTTTTATAGGCAGATGACTCCAAATACCGGTGCATTTGATGGGAATGTGATCTCGGATGCCATCTCTCAACTGTTTAATAAGATTGGTGAAGGTATCTTGATTACTCACTCCCAGGGAGGCGGACCCGGTTGGTCTACGGCCATCAAAAATGATAAAGTTAAAGCAGTTGTAGCTTACGAGCCTTATAGCAGCTTTCTATTCCCTGAAGGAGAACTGCCCCCACCGATAAAATCGGCAGGTCTTTTTGGCGAGTTGAAAGGCACAGAGATACCCTTATCTGATTTCAATAAACTGACTAAAATACCTATTGTTATTTACTATGGGGATAACATTGCAAAAGATCCTACTAAAATATGGAACAAAGACCATTGGCGTTCGGGACTTGAAATGGCGAAGATATGGGCAGCCACCATCAACAAACATGGCGGTGATGTGACCGTAATACACCTGCCGGAAATCGGTATGAAAGGTAATACGCACTTTCCCTTTTCTGACCTGAACAATATTCAGGTAGCCGATCAGCTCTCGAAATGGTTAAAAGAAAAAGGTCTGGATAAGTAATATTGGTAGTAATTCCAGTAATACATCTACCATAAAATCTTCTTGTTCTTTGGAACTTTGTATAACCCAAAAAGAAACAGATGAAAAGGTTGACAACCCAGTGGCTGATGATGTGCACTTTCTTATTTACGCTGACATCCTGCTCAAGGGCACAAGAGTCAGTAACAGCTAATACCGTGAAGGATAAGAAGGTATTGATCGTATATCTGTCACGGACAAAAAATACTAAGGCCGTTGCAGAAATTATCCATAAAAGAGTTGGCGGCGATCTGGTGGTCTTGGAACTGGTAACACCTTATCCTGAACATTATCAGACTATGGTAGACCAGGTAGCTGCTGAAAACGCAAGAGGTTATTTACCACCGCTAAAAACAAAGATTGATGATATAAGAAAATACGATGTAGTATTTGTAGGTTTTCCAACCTGGGGAATGCAACTACCTCCTCCTATGAAAAGCTTTTTGAAACAGTATGACCTTAGCGGAAAAACAATAATACCCTTTAACACGAATGCTGGTTATGACATTGGCAGCAGCTTCGAGACAGTAAAACAATTATGCCCTAACAGCAAAGTCCTTGAAAGATTTTCAACGAAAGGTGGCATAGAAAGGGACGGGATTTTATTCGTGATGGAAGGTGATAAGGAAAAACAAGTACAGGTTGAAATTGAAAAATGGTTAAAAAAACTGGCTCTAATTAACTGATAAATTAAGCAAAATGACAATAACTGGAAGCTGGCCTCTATGTCCTTCACGAAGTTATTAACGCCATAATAAACAGAAATGAATATGAATAAACTGATGAAGGCGATATTATTTATAATGACGATGATGGTTGCACCAGCCGTTAATGCCCAAACGGGTACAGACCAAAATTTAACAGCAAAACAACAAGCTATTGTTCGCATTGCTGCGCTCACAGGCAAAGGTGATTTGGCAAAGCTCAAAATGGAGTTGAACACAGGGCTTGAAGCTGGATTGACCATCAATCAGATTAAAGAAACCCTTGTCCATGTCTATGCTTATGCCGGATTTCCCCGTAGTATTCGGGGATTACAGTCCTTTATGACTGTGTTAGAAGAACGTAAAGCTAAGGGCATTAATGATGAAATTGGAGCTGAAGCCTCACCTATAAAAGGTGAACGCAGTAAATACGACCGGGGCAAGTCCATTTTGGACACGCTTTTAGGCGCTCCCCAAAACGGTCCCCAAACAGGCTATTCGGCATTTGCCCCCGTAATCGAAGTATTTCTGAAAGAACATCTATTCGCTGATATCTTTGAAAGGGATGTATTGACCTACACCGAAAGAGAACTGGCAACAGTATCTGTGCTTGCCGGTATCGGGGGCGTGGAACCAATGTTACAATCGCATTTGAACATCTGCCTGAATGTGGGTATATCCCCAGGTCAATTACAACAATTTGTAGGTCTCATCAAATCAAGCATCGGAAAAAAAGAAGCGAAATCACCACAGTCCATATTGGATGAAGTGCTGAAAAGTAAAAAGTAAAATAGAATTTATGAAAAAGCTAACATCAATAATCGCATTAGCCATGTCAGTAGCAACTACAGATATGGTGAATGCACAATCTACTCAAAAAGGAAAACAACAAAATCCTTATACTCTGGTATATGATGGAGCCATTACCAAAAATGAAAAAGGAAAAGTAAACATACATCCTGTGAAATATAAACTGAATGGGATTGATATCGCTGCGAATGTTTATACACCGGCAAATTACAATGCTTCAAAGAAATACCCGGCAGTAGCGGTAGCACACCCTAACGGTGGTATAAAAGAACAGACAGCCGGACTATACGCGCAGCGTTTGGCAGAAGCCGGTTATGTAACCATTGCTGCCGACGCAGCATACCAGGGAGCAAGCGGCGGAGCGCCACGTCATACAGATAAACCTGCAAGCCGTATCGAAGATATTCATGGTATGGCAGACTTTGTAACTCAGTATGCAGGGGTTGATGCAAACCGTTTAGGTGTTTTAGGTATCTGTGGTGGCGGTGGCTATACTTTAAAAGCAGCCCAATCCGACAAACGCTTTAAAGCCGTAGCTACCTTGAGTATGTTTAATTCAGGTGAGGTAAGACGTAATGGTTTTCAGAATTCCCAATTAAACACCATTCAAGAACGCTTAAAACAAGCTTCAGATGCCCGTGCGCAGGAAGCCGCAGGCGGTAAAATGATTTATGCGGGTGTGGCGAGCATTACAGATGAAGAAATCGCAAAAACCTCAACAGATCTATATCGCGAAGGATTCGAGTATTACTATAGAACCCATGCGCATCCAAATTCAACCTTTTTATACACCATGAGCAGCCTGTTTGATTTAATGACCTGGGATGCCACCACTAATATGGATCTAATCAATCAACCCCTGTTGATGATAGCTGGAAGCAAAGCTGATACAAAATATATGACCGATGAAGCATTTCCCAAAGCAACCAATGCAAAAAGTAAGGAACTTTTTCTTATTGATGAAGCGACTCATATACAGACCTATTGGAAACCGGAATATGTGTCGCAAGCCGTAAATAAACTCCTTAAGTTTTATCAAACAAATCTTTAAAACTCAAAATGATGAACATTAAAAATATAGCCATACTATCACTTATTGTGTTGGTTTCATTTTCCTGCAAACAGCAAAATAAGTCGGCAAAGATATCTCAATCAGAAATACAAGAACCAACAGTTTTTGCAAAGGGGAAACAAATAACCAATGATAACTTTACCGGAAATGTATGGCTGGAAAACTTAGTTCAAGCTGACAGTCTCAACCAGAATTCTGTAGGAAGCGTAACCTTTGAACCCGGAGCCAGAAGCAAATGGCATTCGCATCCGGCAGGTCAAATATTATTAGCAATAGATGGTGTTGGCTATTATCAGGAAAAGGGACAACCAAAAAAAATACTTCGTAAAGGCGATGCCATAAAATGTCCGGCAGATATCCCTCATTGGCATGGTGCGAGTACAGATACCAAATTTGTTCAGGTAGCGATAACGGGAAGGGAGAAAGGAGAAACGATATGGTTAGATGCTGTAACCGATAAAGAATACCATAATGAGCCAGGTATTTAATACTGTAAAAAAACCAGGTAGAAATCCATCTACCTGGTTTTAATTATTAACTACCTTTTTCGTTTTTTTATGGATAGTATTTTTATATAAACTTAAAAGCCGTTAAGCGATCAAGATAAGCTACAAACTATGAATCTTTACAGCTGTTAAAAATCTATAAACAAAAGTAAGAATGTTCAAATGATCGATCAACGCTTTCTGAATTTTCCATAAATTATTCGGTTTTATTGTTTTTTGCTTTAATTTTATTCAGTTTTGCTCTTTAACCAATACAACTTTTTAGTATTTATTTAATTTGACATTATGGCTACTGGTTTAGATAATATTGACATCAAAATATTAAAGATCTTACAGAAAGACGCAGCACAAAGTAATGAAACAATTGCTACTGAAGTACACAAGTCTACTGCCACCGTGCATGCACGAATCAGACGATTAAAAGAAAGCGGATACATCAAGCGGATTGTTGCCGTGCTTGATAATCGAAAAATTGAACAAAACCATATCGCATTTTCACAGGTTCTTTTAAAATCACACACTAAAGAATGCCTTAAAGAATTCAAGGAAGAAATATCAAAATTTGATGAGGTGATGGAATGCTTCCAAATGTCTGGGACATATGATTTTATTCTGCGAATTGCCACACGGGATATGGACGACTATAATACATTTTATAACGATAAACTTGCAACGTTGTCCAGTATCAGTACTATACAAACGTCATTTGTGATGTCAGAAATCAAAAGTGATACAGCATATCCATTAAAATAAATGGGATGAATTGCTTAACCTATAGTAAGTATTTACATAATCTTTTGGGGAGTTTCCTGTTATGCTTTTAAAGACACGATTAAAGTTAGTAATGCTATTGAAACCAGTACTATATGCTACCAATGAAATGCAATCACTCTTCTTACCTAATATTAAATTCTTACAGGCTTCATTAATTCTTACTTCATTTAAAAAAGAAATGAATTTACGTCCGGTATGTTTCTTAAAGTACCGGCAAAATGCCTGAGGCGTCATAAATGCAATCTCAGATACATCTTTAAGCGTGATTACATTCTTATAATTTTGCATAATGTAATTAATGATGTTGCTTAGTCTAATGCCTTCAGTTTCCGAGATATTTGAGGAGTAATTGGCCGAGCAAAGGGGTTCAGCACTTTTAATAGTAGTAAAATCATCTAGCAATTCAAGAAATTTGAATAATAGCTCCATGCCTTCAGACTTATGAATAGCTAACAATTTATCAGCTAGTTGTTGGGTACATGCTTTAGGTATCTTAATTCCATTCTTATTTTTTTGAAGAAAAGACTTTGCGCATTTCATTTCGGGCAAATCAAACACCGATGACATTATGCCCTCGGGATTAAAATACAAAGAGCAGGCTTTTATTACTTTACCACTATTGCCGATAAAATATTCTGGATTACTCTTAAATAAATGGGGAACATTGCCTCCGATCAGAAAAACATCTCCTGGCTTGAAAGCAAGCATATTGTTACCAGCAATTAGCATCCCTTCTCCTTCCTCTACCCAGGTTACCTGATATTCTTCGTGACGATGAAGATATGGATAAAAGTGAGGGAGCTTAATCTGTTCAGAAATCACACTTTTATCATTTGGCACTAGCAATGTAAATGGAAATACTTTCATAATGACTAGATTGGATAATTGAATTTAGGCTTATTAATGCTGATAATAAAATTTTAAAAAGACTACCTTACCGGAAGAAAGGCGGTTGTATCAATCGCTGTCTTTTGATTTGAAACGATCTGACTCACCAGAAGACCAGTAGCAGGGCCCAGGCTTAATCCCATCATACCATGCCCTGTGGCAATAATAAGGTTGCTGAATTTAGGACATCGACCTATGTAAGGCAAGCCATCGGGCGAAGATGGTCTGAATCCATACCATACCTCATCGAGTTTTGGTAACTTAGGCTTAAGGTCAGGGAAATACTTAGGAATTGCCTCTATTATACCTTGAACTTTGTTCATATTGATGTTATTATTGATTTTAGCGATCTCCATCGTTCCTGCATATCGGATTTGTCCTTGCATTGGAGTAATGGCTACACGCGCCTCGCAAAGTAATGCAGGAATGCTCATCCGTTGTTCTGGTTCTGTTTCCATAAAAGAATAACCTTTACCGGGCATTAACGAAATATTGATGTTGAGCATTTTGGCCACTGTCGGAGACCATGAACCCGTAGCCAGCACGAACTGATCTGCCTTCCACTCCTTCTCTGCTGTAAATAAAGTGATTATTTTTTGTCCTGCAATATCTATTTTAGTGACCTCATGGTTGCGAACTATATTTACTCCACTTTTTTCAAGAAAGCTAAGTAATGTTTGCATGAGTTTTCCAGGATATAAATGCGCATCGCAGCGGTAATGTACCGCGCCTAGCACATCAAGTTCCAGCTTTGGTTGCAAAGCCTTGCATTCGGCCGCATTCAGCACTGCCATATCAAGGCCCAATGCGGTTGCATTTTTTACCAAATGGGCTTCTTCTTCGGCGGCCTTTTCAGTTTTATAAAAAGCGAGAATGCCATTTTTGGTTAGTTCAAAGTCAAAACCAGGCTCATTGGCCAAATCTTCAAATAGCTGCTTACTAAGCAATGAAAGATCTCTTAAAGGCCTTGCTGACGCTGATACATGCTTTTGAGTAGATTTTTGAAGAAATTTAATCCCCCAGGCAGGTAGGCCACCAGCGAGAGAAGGTTTTACATAAAAAGGACTTTTACTATCGAACATCCAGCGAATTCCTTGCCTAACCATTCCAGGCGCGGCCAAAGGCACAAAATGACTAGGTACAATCATCCCGGCATTACCAAATGAACAATTATCCGTGATGTCGCCCTTGTCGATCACAGTAATTTTATGTCCTTGCTTACTGAGATAGTAAGCCGAGCTTAAACCAATAATCCCTCCTCCTATAATTATAATATCTGCCATATGCTGCTAATTAATATTAAATAACCTGAAAGCCATTGGCATAAGGGTCACTATGATCTATTTTAATTGTATTGTAACCATAAACTCTGGCCCATCCTTCTATACTAGGTATAATGGCATCATATTGTTCCATCTTCAGGGTGTCTTCTACCTTACCGATAAATTTGCTTCCTATAATGCTCTCATGAATAAAAACGTCGCCGGTTTTCAGCTTCCCTTTGGCATGCCACTGTGCCATGCGCGCCGATGTGCCCGTACCACAGGGTGAGCGGTCAATGGCTTTATCCCCGTAAAATACTGCATTTCTCGCTGTTGACGTTGGATCTATGGGATCCCCTGCCCATAATATATGACTACAGCCTTTTATAGTAGCATCCTGAGGATGAACAAAAGTATAAACATCATTAATTCGCTTTCTGATGACTTGGCTCCAGGCAATGAGCTGGGAGGCTGTAAAGTCCTGTATGCCTTTAAAATTTTCCTGCGGATCTATAATGGCATAAAAATTACCTCCATAAGCCACGTCGAATGTAAGGCGGCCAAGGTCCGGGCAATCTACCTGCAGATCTTCTGCAGCCAGATAAGCTGGTACATTTCGAAGTTTTACAGAGATCACCCGATTATTCTTTTCCACATAATCGATCAAAACCAGTCCGGCAGGGGCCTCCATACGAATTACACCAGGGGTTTTAGGCTTAATAAGCCCTTCTTCAATGGCAATAGTAATTGTGCCGATTGTTCCATGGCCACACATTGGAAGGCAGCCGCTTGTTTCGATAAATAGCACTGCGACATCATTATCAGCATCGTGAGGTGGATAAAGGATACTTCCCGACATCATATCATGTCCTCTTGGTTCGAACATTAAACCTGTTCGGATCCAGTCAAATTCTTTCAGAAAATGCTGGCGCTTTTCGCTCATATTTGCGCCTTTAAGAACAGGGCCGCCGCCTGCTACCAAACGGACCGGATTACCACATGTGTGTGCATCCACACAGAAAAAAGTTTTGCTATTCATTAGTCCTTAGTCCATTTATTGTTTACCAATCTGAATATATTTAGTGGATTACCGTCTTTTAGTTCTTCAGGCAATAGCTCATTGTCCCAATCCTGCCATGCCAACGGTCTGACAAAACGCAATACCGCTGTAGTGCCGACGGAGCTAAAACGCGAATCGTTAGTAGCCGGAAATGGCCCTCCATGCTGCATGGCTGCACAAACTTCCACTCCTGTAGGTACCCCATTCAGTACCAGACGACCTGTTTTATCTTTTAATATATTAATCAATACTTCCTGCGCTTTCAATTCTGCTTTTTCTGCCATTAAAGTAATCACTAGCTGACCTTTCAATACCTCAGCAACGGCCTGCAATTCCGTCTCATTATCGGCCACTACCAGTAAGGAATACGGACCAAAAACCTCTTCCTGAAGCTTAGGATTATCTATAAAAATTCCTGCACTTACTATAGCAACTCTGGCCAGTGCCTGATTGGAGGCTTCAATATTCAGATTGCCCGAAGCGGCTAATAAAGCTACCCCATCCTCTGTTAGCGATTCATCAATAAGCTTATTGAAATTAGTATGTATATCAGCCGTTAGCATCGTTGCTGAAGGAATCTCGGCTATGGCTGTTTCTAACTGCCCTATAAAAGCATCCAGGCCTGGAGATTTTATAGCCAATAAAAGACCGGGGTTTGTACAAAACTGTCCTGCTCCTAAGGCAATGGAAGCTGCGTAAATATTCGCGATCTGTTCGGCCCTCCTATCTAGTGCTTCGGGCAATAAAAACACTGGATTGATGCTTCCCATTTCGGCAAATACCGGAATCGGTTCCTTACGTTGCTGTGCGATCTGCACCAATGCCATGCCTCCCTTAAACGAACCGGTAAAAGTGACCGCTTTAGTATCGGGATGTGCTACCAGTTCGGCTCCCGTTTCATATCCTGCATCAAAAAGTATGGAAAAGACCCCCTTGTGCAGGCCAGTTTTTTGAGCTGCCCGATGGATAGCCTCCGCTACTAAAGCACTAGTCCCTGGATGAGCAGGATGAGCCTTTATGATCACCGGACATCCCGCGGCAAGGGCAGAAGCTGTATCACCGCCAGCCACAGAAAATGCCAAAGGAAAATTGCCTGCTCCAAAAACCACAATTGGCCCTAAGGGCACAAGCATTCGACGAATATCAGACTTTGGAAGTGGCCTTCTGTCTGGCTGCCCCTGGTCAATTATAGCATTGACCCAAGAACCCTCTTCAGTTTGATTGGCAAATAACCTAAGCTGACCAGTAGTTCGATCTACTTCACCTTGCAAACGAGGGAACGTCAGACCAGTTTCCGCTGATGCCCGAAGCACCAAAGTATCTCTGATCTGTTCAATTTCTGATGCAATGTTTCTTAGGAATTCAGCTTTTACATCTTTAGAAACGTGTCTGTAACTAAGATAGGCCGCCGAAGCGGCAGCCATTGCATCTTGTACATCTTTCTGGGTAGCACATAAAAAATCCCCGTCCAATATTTCTCCTGTAGCAGGATTTATAGCTTTAAAGCTTGCTTGTTCTTTAATCATACAGCTGCTCTTTCCAACACTCCCCAGCTATTTACCGGCAATTCCGGACGCGCAGCCAATGCATCATTGATGATTTTCAGAACACGCTCACGCTCTTCACCCTTAATGTTCAACCTTGGTGCCCTTACCCTTTCTGTACCAATACCTGTTGCAACTTCTGCGAGTTTAATATACTGAACCAATTTAGGGTGAATATCCAATTCAAGTACAGGCAAGAACCAGCGATAAATGGTTAACGCCTCTGCAATTCTGTTTTGCTTTACTAAACGGTAAATTGCTACAGTTTCTTTAGGGAATGCATCCACAAGACCCGCCACCCAACCATCAGCGCCCATTACAAGGCTCTCCATAGCCAGTGGATCTACACCAGTAAAAATCTTAAACCTGTCGCCAAATCTATTGATCATACGAGTTACATTGGTGATGTCTCTTGTAGACTCCTTTACGGCCTGAATATTTTGATACTTAGCCAGTTCCTCAAACATATCCAGGGTTACTTCTATTTTATAATCTACCGGATTATTGTAGATCATGATAGGTAAAGTGGTGCTTTCAGCAATTGCTTTAAAAAAAGCCAATGTTTCTTCTTTATCAGCAAAGTAACGCATTGGTGGTAAAAGCATGAGACCGCTGGCTCCTAGCTCTTTTGCTTTTTGGGCTGTCTCGATAGCACCTTTGGTAGTAGATTCGGCAATATTTAGCAAAACCGGAACTTTTCCTGCTACAAGTTTAACCGTATGTGCCAGCAGTTCAAATTTCTCTTCATTTGTAAGCACACTCGCTTCCCCTAAGGACCCACCAAGTATCAATCCCTCTGCGCCGGCTTCGAGCTGGGCCTCAATGTTTTTATCAAACGCATTAAAATCTAACTGATCCTCTTCTGTAAATTTTGTAGTTACTGCGGGGAATACCCCTGACCATTGAATACTCATAATCAAATTTCTTTTTATTCAAAAATAGAACTATGAGATTGTGAATAAGGGACAGAAATTAACCGGTATTACTAATAAATTACCAAGATGAGTG
Organism: Pedobacter nyackensis; assembly: GCF_900176505.1. Lineage (GTDB taxonomy): Bacteria > Bacteroidota > Bacteroidia > Sphingobacteriales > Sphingobacteriaceae > Pedobacter > Pedobacter nyackensis. The sequence continues at coordinate 47,457 of NZ_FWYB01000021.1, forward strand.
TTCCAAATACAGGATGATCACATCGCGTTTCTAATTTGTTCAACATCTTCAACAGCGCGCGCAAGCTGTTTCCCCAGCATGCGTGAACCATCTAAAGTGATCACAAAATCATCTTCTACCCTTATTCCACCAAATGAGCGATATTCATTTACCTTTTCATAGTTAATGTATTCAGGGAATAAATTCTTAGCGCTCCAAATGTCAATTAGTTCGGGAATAAAATAAATGCCTGGTTCAACTGTCAATACATTTCCGGTTTCCAGTTCTTTACCCAGGCGAAGGGATTTAAGGCCGAACTGAGTAGTGTTTTTAATAAGGGTGTCGGTGTACCCAACATACTGCTCTCCCAGGTCTTCCATATCGTGTACATCCAGCCCCATCATGTGGCCAGTTCCACATTGAAAAAAGAGGGCATGTGCTCCTCTTTTCACAGCATCTTCCAAATTACCTTTCATCAACCCAAGTGCTTTAAGGCCTTCCGCTAATTTCAAACATGCCTGTAGGTGTATGTCTAAATATTGCTTACCTGGTTGCAATAGTTCAACCGCACTATGATAAGCACTGAGTACAATGTTATAAATTTCCTTTTGCTGGTTATTGAAAGTCTTTCCAGCCGGGAACGTACGGGTAAGATCTCCAGCATACCCCATCGCTGTTTCAGCTCCTGAATCGTTTAATACAAGATCTCCCTCTTTCAAAGTATTTCCATGAAAATGGTTATGAAGGACCTGCCCATTCACTGTTAGTATGATAGGATAAGCAATATCACCACCCTGGCTAAGTGCTTCCTGATGAATGGCCGCCGCAATCTCACTTTCCTTCATTCCTGGCCGAGCCATTTTCATAGCTAATAAGTGCATGTCTACAGAGATAGAGGCTGCCTTATCGAGTTCCCTGAGCTCTATTTCAGACTTAATGGAACGTTGTACTACAATCGCTTTAATAAATGGAACTGAAGCCAATTTACTCACATGATCTGGTGCCGCATTAAAAAGAGCAGAAAGTTTAATCTTGTTTTCAGCCCTATAAGGAGGAAGAAAATGAATTTCTCTCTTCATTTTCAACGCATGCGCTATGTAGTCGACCAATCCGGATTTATCTCTAACCTGTAAAACGCCCGAATCAAAAGCTTTTTCTTTCAGTGTTTTTTGTCTGCCCATCCATACGATATCATCAATACTCATTTCCTCACCAAAAAGTAGGACCAATTGTTCATCAACATCAATCACTGCTGACAACCCAGGTTCTTTAATACCAAAATAGTAAAGAAATGAGCTATCTTGCCTGAAACGATATGTGTTATGAAGGAAATTAATGGGGCTTTCTTCATTTCCTAAGAAAAGCAGAATTCCAGAACTAAATTTAGCGGAAAGTATAGCTCGCCTGCTGATATATTCGTCTTTATCAAACATCTATTAAATTTTAAAAATCTTTATATTTCTTTTCTTCTCCAACTGTAAAAATAATTTAACAATTGCAGATTAAATAGTCGGATATTAACAAATAACTACACTTTTTAATGCTGTTTTTCCCGCATCATAGAGAACAGTGTACAATGCTAAACACGAATCGAATGCAAATGATGGCGGGTAAATGGAAATTTCAGAACAACCTCAATCTTCTGATTAAAACGGCTTTTAATCGCAGTATTAACCTGTCCTATAATTCTGTTAAACTTATTAACTACTTCTTGAAAAAGCTTCTTTTCTTGGGGCGTTTTAGGTGCATGAAATACAGTTTCAAAGTAAATTGTATCCATTTCACGATAAATTTCCAGGTGTTGCTCAGTATGATTTTCCTTAAGAAAGGTTACGATACGATTGATCAACTGGTCATAATGATAGGCTTTGATATGCGCGTTGGTCATGGAGCGCGGAACGCTAAAATTCGCATAGGTATTTAACTTAAGCTCATTTTCCCTAACTTTTACATCATCAAAATCAAGTGTAAACAAACCTTCCTTTTCATTTATTTCCTTGACAAAAGTGAATACCTGGTCTCCTTCCGGGGTAACATAAATAACGCTGGATAATTGCTTGAATTTCATAACATTTGATATTTAGAGCCCATTAAAACCCATTTACCATAGTGCTATCAATCTAATTTTAGATCAATATCCTTTTCCTCTTTAAGTAACTCCAAATAACTTAAAAGGTTTATCAAACCATAAAATAGATAATTAAATAGGATCGCCCTTATTTTGCCCTCTTTATTCAATTGCTTACTAACACCGATATCATCTGGAGTAAATCTCCCAAGCAATCGTACCACTTCTTCCTGATGAAACTCTAAATAATAACCGAGGTTATTCCGCTTATTAACCCACTCGAGGGTTAGCGCGTCATTTACTCTCTTAAACTCTAGTTTAAGTTCATCTACTCCAAGATACGCTAAAACTATAGGCTTGTATAGGTTTAAATCAAGCATATACTGTCCAATTTTCAACAACTGATTTTCCATAAGACATCACATTTTAAATTAATCATCTTCTTCCAATGGTGTAAAACTATAGCCGCTTTATAAATCCGTCGGCTTATAATAGCTGCTCGTTTTGATAGGGAATTGTTTTTTTGCCAGCATATCTTTATATACATTCCCCGTTGCCACAACCGCACCTCTGTTATTTGTTGTGTAAGTCATACTCGAATCGTGAGAATAGCCAATCATATGGCCAATCTCATGCACGGCAATAGAACAGATATCCATGGTCAGGTAATCCCTTAAAACATGGTTAGCCAATCCAAAAGTAGATCCACCTCCCAATCCGGAAACATTTACAACCACACCACAATTAATTGTGGACATATCAATTATCTTTTTGAAGTCCGCTTCTTTCTGTTCTGTTGTTAATAAAACTTTATTGTTATCCGTGATGGGTTCAGCTACAAATTGGGTTTTTGTTGCATCCGACTGGAATAAATAAGCCAAATTGATAATGAGGCCTGTGAATCTTCGCACGTCTTTTGCATCGATGTTTTCTTTCCAATTATTGTTAGGATCGTCATTGCCGTCAAAATCATGGTACTTGATCTTCCATTTCAATTTAGCCAACAATTTAAGGCTTTTGATCAGATCTGTATTCCCGGTAAAATCAAAAGACACTTTATTTACAGGGATACCTGTTGTCTTGTATTGAGCCAGATCAACTTCCTGATCTTCGCTGTTCAAAAATTTCGTATCCCCTTCTATGAATGGATACTTAATTTCCTGAACAGCATGTGCCCTTATCTTTCCGATCTTGAAAAGTTTGATCGGTTTTGGTTGCCCTTCTATAGTCAAGAGTATGGTGGCATCAACAATATCCACTGGTGCAAAGTTTGCCACTTCTATCGTAGTCGCATTCACGGCTTTCACCCGCAAAACCTTGCCAATTTCATAACGTCTCGACTCTGATGTAAGAAGTTCCATTGACTCTCCGTCTTTGAACATCAAACTGGAATTACTATCGTTATCGAATTTTAATTCGACAGTAGTTACAGGAGCTGGGCCGATAGGGCTTATCTTGTCCTTCTTACAGCTAAAAAATAAAATGAGTACAAATGGTAGGATGATTTTTTTCATAAGGTTTATGTTCAATAGATTTTAATAAAGTATAGGTTCTGGTAATTCCTTAATCAAATATTCAATTTTTCTCGTAAAAGAAAGGAGGAGAATTTGGTCTAAAAGGGGGGATTAATACGTTTTCGCAGATAATCTGACGGGGCAACGCCAAATTGTGAATAAAAAAACCGGAGAAAAATCTATAAAAGATTCTTACTCCGGTGATGTATTGCTAGACTAAATCGAAGGGAATAAACTGTTCGTTTTCTTTACAAAACACGACTAAATCAGGATGTCTGGAGAAAATATCAATGGGAAAAACTGTCCTTCCATTTTATGTCCAGCTTTTATAGGGGGCACTCCCTTAAGCAACGTTTCGTCTGTATTGGATTCAGTGCCGTCAGTAAATACATTTAGAACGAAAGCTCTTCTGGAATGCGGCGATTTATTGGGAAACGAGCCATGAACCATTAAAGGATGATGAAATGTAGCATGCCCTTTTTTGAGTTCAATGGGAACAGGATTAAATTCCGCCTTCTGTTCTTCTGTTAAGTACTGCATCAGGCCTTCCATATCACCAGCCAGGTCTGGCTTGTCCAGCAAGCCCCAATTATGACTCTTAGGTACATAATATAAACAGCCGTTCTCAGTGTTGGCATCATCCAATCCAACCCAACATGTTAGATGTTGCATTGGCCCTGTCCGCGTCCAATAGGAATAGTCTTGATGCCAGGCCACAACTCCTCCGTGTTTCGCTGGTTTACAGAACAACTGGTCATGCCAGAAACGCACTGCCTTATTGCCTAGGAGTTGACTGGCTGCCATAGCGAAGGCTGGGTTCCAGATCACATCGTGAAAACCTTCTGTAATGCGCCAGGCCCCTAGCGCATGAAATAAAACAGCATCAGGATCGGCAGATTCATTACTGTGAAACTCATGAAACAGTTCATTCAATGGGTGTCTGGGATCTACGATTTCCTCCAATTCTTTGTTAAGTCGATCAATTTGCCATTCATCCAGTAACTTTACATTACTGAGGTATCCGAACGCTTTAAAAAAATCCAGTTGTTCATTGTTGAGTTTGTATTGTTCCCACTCAGAAGATTTTGTAGGCCATTTAAACAGATCGGAAATAAGTTGATGCTTTTTTGAAAGATCATTTTTCGTAATCATAGTATAAATTTAAGAGGTACCCGGTAAAGATTGCTGTTGTGATACAATTTAAGAATAATTTCTGGAGAAATGATTTCCTTGATTTGCCAGAATGCAATAGCGAGTGTCCATACAGGATGGACACTCGCTTTAATTTTTCAGAAAAATGCTGCTGTTAATTATATCCTGTATTTTGAGTTAATACTCCTTTTGAAAGATCCACTTCCTTTTGTGGAACAGGCATCAGATAAAATCTATCATTCCATGTTCTTTCCTGAGCCTGAGTATTTTTAATGTTGTTAATAGTTTTCATTACCTGAGGAGCAATCTTCCAACGACGAATATCCATGTAACGCTGTCCTTCTAAGGCAAGCTCTACTCTACGTTCGTTACGAATTACTTCTCTAAGCGCATCTTTACCTGCATATTTAACCCTATCAACTACAGGCATTCCTGAACGCATTCTAACTTCATCAAGCGCATCATAAATTGTAGCATCCGGACCACTAACCTCATTTTTAGCTTCAGCATAGGTTAATAATACTTCTGCATAACGGATTAAGATTACGTTGGCATAATTATCTACCTGAAGGCGATAAATTGCAGGATCCACCATCTTGCGGAAATTGTATCCTGTTAAAGACATATTGGAAGCTCCCTGAACCCAATTAAATTTATAATCATCCTCAACCGCATTCCAAGGTGAATCTTCAAACAGGATAGTCGCGTAAAGGCGAGGATCTCTGTTTTTATATTCGTTTGCGAAGGCCGGGTCTTTAGCAATATACCATGCAGCACGCTGTGCCGGTGTTGGCGGGGTAATTGGCTCACCAGTTTTATAACTACCATAACTATTCACTAATTCCTGAGTTGGAGTTAGTGAACTCCAACCACCAATAGTACCTGGTAATAAGTAAGTATTTAGGAAATTGGCATCCTTTTGGTCAATTTGTTGCCGATCTAAAATTACTTCAGTATTTCCTTCATTTGCTTTATGAAAAAGAGCTTCGTAACTACGCAGACCTAAGCGGAATTTCTTCTCATCAGCAGCATTTGCAAAAGTTACCCATTGGCTATAATCATCTTTAGCATCTATAGCTTCTTCAGCATCTACTTTAAATAAACTATACCCTAGAGTCATGACTTGACTTGAAGCATTTACCGCCTCCTGGAATTGCCCCTCATTTAAATGAACTCTTGCTTTCAATGCAAGAGCAGCTCCTTTTGTGACCCTTCCTTTCTCATTAGGCTTACCACCCGCATAAGCTTGGGGTAAAATCTTTGAAACAGCTTCCAACTCATCTGTAATAAATTTTATTACTTCAGCTTTTGGAGTTCTTTTCACATTTTCTTCTCCTAACTTAACAACCGCTGTGAGTAAAGGAACATCGCCAAATTTATTTACCAAATTGGAATAAAACAGCGCCCTTAAAAATCTTACTTCAGCTTTATATCTCTCCAGTAAAGCATTATCTATTGTAGTTACTTTATCTGCATTAGCAAGAAAATAATTTGCACGACGAATGTCGACGAAACTCCAGCCAGCATCAGTAGTTGAAGTAAGCGTTCCAGCCGAAACATCTGTAGCTGAACTTTCCCATGGATACTGTGCATGGGCATTGTCTGATGCGCCATCCTCATAAATTATACCATCGCCTGGCAATCTATTGTATACAGCCATAACAGCTTGGTATACATCGTTAGGAGTTTTCCAAAAAGTTGCTTCGGACAATTGATCTAATGGTGGTCTTTCCAAAAAGTCCTTTTTACAAGAAGTAACAGCGCCAATTGTTAAAAGCCCTGTAAGTATATATATTGATGTTATTTTTTTCATGATATTCGAATTATTTTAGATTAAAAACCTGCACTTAAACCCATTGACCAGGTTTTCATACCCGGATAACCCCCACGTCCAGAGCCTGACTCCGGATCGTAGTCTGCCAGACGTTTATCAGCCATAATAGTGAATGGATTGTTTGCGGCTCCATAAACTCTTAGTTTAGACAAGCCAATTCGTTTGCTTACATCCTGTGGAATCGTATAACCTAAAGTTATACCTCTTACCCTAAAATAGGCACCACTAAATAACCAGAATGATGAAGTTGGGTTATAATTATGCGCTCCTGCTGCTGTAGTCAAAATTCGTGGAAAATCAGCATTTGGATTAGGATTAGCAACAGTCCATCTGTTTAACCACTGTTCTTTTACATTAGCACCATTAAAAAAGGGATAAGAAGCCTCTTCAGATAAATAAGTTTTAACTTTTGCTACACCGTAAGTAAGTACGCTCAAGTCAAACCCTTTATACGCTGCATTTAAATTAAAACCATAATTTAACCATGGAACATCATTACCAATAACCTTACGATCAGCTGAGTTGATCTTATTATCTCCATTTAAGTCTTTAAACTTAATATCGCCTGGCTTAGTAGTTAAGGTTTGAAAAGCATGCGACGTAACATCTGCAGCATCAACAAAAAGACCTTCAGATTCATAACCATAAAAAGAGCCTATTGATTCCCCTATTTTTTGTATATATCTTCCGTCAACAACTTCATCTCCACCTCCCAATTTAGTGATCTTACTACTTATTATTGACAAATTACCACCAATGCTGAAAGTAAAGTCATTACCTATTTTATTGTTATGAGTGACAGCAAGCTCAAACCCTTTATTTCGGGTAGCTGCGCCATTTGATAAAGGAAGCCCACTATTTACGGCATCAGTAGTGCTTGTATTTACCCCAATGGTAGCAAGGGCAGGAACCCTCATCAGCAGTTCTTTGGTATCTTTAATATAGTAATCGGCAGTAATGTCTAATTTCCCCTTAAATAAACCCAGGTCAATACCCAAATCGGTCATATAAACCTTTTCCCACCCTGTAATTGGGTTGGAAATTTTGTCTGCCCATACTCCACCTTGAGGAGCTTCTTCAAAGCTATATTGGTAACCGGTGTTTAAACGGTCAAAATAGTTTCCGATAAGCACTACCTCCTGGTTACCTAAAGAGCCGTATGAACCACGCAATTTCAAATTATCTATCCAGCCAACGTTTTTCATAAAGTCCTCTTTAGTAACATTCCATCCTGCTGAGAAAGATGGGAACATGGCCTCACGGACATCTTTACGGAAACGAGATGAATAATCAACACGTGTGTTTACTTCAAAAAGGTATTTATCATCAAAAGCATAATTGAAACGTCCAAATACAGAACGCATAGCCCACTCTTCCTGATTGCTTCGGTTTGCCTGTCCGTCTGTATCAGAATTTATATCTTCAGGATTTGAGGAACCAGATACCACAGTGGTCATCTCATTGTTTGGGAAATTTTTACGACCAACGAAAGCAGTTCTGTAAGTATTGCTTTCTTGTGAAGCACCTACTGTTATTTTACCGTAATGCTTACCAAAATTACGTTCATAATCGGCAGTTCCCTGCACTAAAAGTTCTTTTCTTTTCCTCCAATACTCAAGCATGTCGTTCAGTAACCTTTGAGTTGAATTCATTGGTTTACCGGTTAGAAAATCATTAATCGGATTCAGGGTATTATTAAAAGTCCATGAGTTGCCATTTGTATACTTTAAAGAGACTAATCCATTGATCGACAAACCCTTAATTGGGGTTAAAGTAGCATTGGCAGCTGTTTGCAAGTAATTATCACGGTCCCAGGCCTTACTACTTTCTTCAATCCAGCGCAATTGATTACGGCCGGCAGTTTGCGAATTTGCTTTTCCATTGTCAATAGAACCCCATTCACCGTTGCTCTGACGGAGTACAGCGGTAGGAAGGGACCTGTTAAGCTCTGTCCAGGACAAATCACCTTTACGGTCAAAACTTTGGTTAATGAATGAAAAATTAGTCCCAATCTTTAAAATTTCAGGTACAATAGTAGTTTCAGTATTCAACTTAGCAACTATACGATCCTGGCTTTTGTGAGGGATAATAGATTCCTGATTTAAATAAGACAGACCTAAATAGCTATTCGTAATTTTTCCTGGTGCATTTATGTTTAAGTTGACATCACTTAAAGGGGCGTTTTTACGTAGGACTTCGTTATACCAATTGGTATTTGGGTAAAGATCTGGCTTTGACCCATCCTTGTACCATTGGATCTGTTGGTCGGTAAACAGTGCAGCGGCGCCGGCATTTTTTAAAGCTTCATTATAAAGTGTCGTATAATCTACAGAACCTACATATTTTGAGATACGGGTTGGAGATTGCCATCCATAATTTGCGTTTAATTCTACGGTAGTTTTATCTCCTGAACCACGCTTGGTTGTTACCATTATAACACCATTTGCTGCTCTGGAACCGTATAGCGCTGCTGAAGAAGCATCCTTTAAAACAGACATACTTGAAACATCACTTGGGTTTAAGGTTGCAAATTCCTGAGCGGAAGCAGGTATTCCATCAATAACATACATTGGGCTACCTGTACCTGCAGTAGTTACTAAACTACCCCTACCTCTAATGCTTACCGCAGTTGAGGCGACTGCATTACGGCTTACATCACTAGGGCGTTGTAAAATAGTAAGACCAGGAGAAACCCCTTGTAAAGCATTCTGTATAGAAGTTACAGGTCTATCCTTTAATTGCTTAGGAGTTATGGTAGCGATAGCGCCAGTTAAACTTGTTCTCTTCTGGGTACCATAGGCAACGACTACAATTTCACTGAGCGCACTATTCTGTGGTGTGAGTGTTATAATCATTTCTGCTGTGGCATCAGCTTTTATTTCCTTTGGATCATATCCTAAATAAGTGATCACCAGAATTGCGTTTTCATCTATCCCCTTTATACTGAAACGGCCATTACTGTCTGTGATAGTAGCTCTGGTAGTCCCTTTAACTTTAATGGTAGCGCCTGGTAAACCAATGCCCCTCTCATCAAGTACCTTTCCTGTCACATTTATTAACGCTTTGATAATAGTTTCAGGAAAACCAACACTGAAAGGCTTTTTTGAAACAATTATAGCATTATTGCTAAAGGAATAGGTTAGGTTTTGACCTGCAAAAACCATTTTTAGTACTTCCAGGAATTCTTCATCCTTTACATCAATGTTAACGGGTTTGGCATTTTTGAGCACCGACTTGGTTACCATAAAATCGTATCCCGTTTGTAATCTGATCTTGTCAAATATTTTCGTCAGTTTTGCATTTTTTTCAGATAAGGATATCTTTTGCGCAAATGAATTTGCACTGACTTGTAATATTACTGTGGTGAGTAGTAAAATGGTTAGTTTCATAACCAATAGTAAGTTAGTTATGCCCCTTTTTCGGAGACATAGGTTTGAGTTCCAAATTTTGTACATTTGTTTAGTTGGGTTTATAGCGAATGCATGTTCATTGTCCAGATGCCCTGCAACGCTAGGTTAATTGTTTAGTTTTAAATTATTCAAGATACCCATACATGGCCAGGATTTCGATTACAGTCGTTTCCTGGCTTTTTTTGGATTATCGGTGTATGTAATGGTTATTTCATAACGACAATCCTCCTTCCTTCAATTTTAAAATGAACGCCCTGAGTGTCTTCAAGCATTTTCAGCACTTGCGCGATGTTTTTAGTTCTGGAAATGGTACCGTTAAATTCTTCATCAGAGATGGCTCCATCATATTCAACATTGACATCATACCATCTTGAAATTTTACGCATTACAGATTCTATATTTTCATTATTGAACCTAAAGTAATTATTCTTCCATGCCATCACTTCTTCCATATCAGCTTCAACAATATTTATTTGATCATCCCCATTACGCTTAACCAGAGCTTGTTGCCCGGGTTTAATCAATACGCCCGTAGTACTATAGGTGCTTACTACCTTAACGCTTCCTTCCAGAAGTGTCGTTTTTGTATCCGCCTCTTCTGCATAGCCTTTTACATTAAAATGCGTACCCAAAACTTCTATAGTCTGAGAATTGATGGTTACTTTAAAAGGCATTTTTTTATTTATGGAGACTTCAAAATAGGCTTCACCTTTTAGCTCAACTTTCCGCTCATTTCCTTTAAAAACAGAAGGATACTTTAGTGAGGAGGCCGCGTTTAGCCAAACATTTGTGCCATCAGGTAAATGTATCTGATACTGCCCCCCCCTGGGAGTTTCAATAATATTGTAATCGTTGCCGCTTGAACTTTTATTACCGATAACTGTATAAACCAGCTGCCCGTCATTTGTCTTTGTAATCTGCACGCCATTCTGAGCGACTAAAGTCCCGTTCTTCGAATCAGTCAAAATAATCCGCTTTCCGTTCGCCAAAGTCAAATAAGCTTTATTGCCACCTGTTTTAATATGTGAAATAGGAGAAACAAATTGCTTCTGTTTATCAGCGGATCTGTTCGTGTAGATGTATAAACCCAGTGCAGCGACAATGAATACCGCAGCAACTGCAGCAACAGGCTTCCATAAAGCACGTTGCCTGACTTTCTTCTGAGGTAATGCAACTACTTGATCAAAAATCTGATCGGCTATGGTCCGATCCATTAAAATAATTTCTTCGTCGGAGAAGTCATACCAGCCTTCTTCAACAATCTTCTCTAAAGTTTGTTTCAGATCTGGGTTGGCCAGCAAAGACTTCCATTCCAGTTGCTCCTGCGTCGTTAGCGTACCTGCCACATAGTGCTGATACAAAATACGTAATCTATATTTGGTCATTTTTTTGCTTAGTAAAAGGATGATATCAATACATTAGACAATACCCTTTTTTATTAAGACGAGTGAAGATAAAAACCGGGGGTATTAAAAATGTTTTTTTTTTACAACAGTTTAAAAATGATGAGCAGAACAGTTATATCTGTATGGGCTTTTATATAGTTCCGTAAAAATCTTAATGCTAGTTTCATATAACTTTGAACTGTTAAGACTGAAAGATTTAAGCGGTTAGCTGCTTCTTCATATTTTAATCCTTCCAGATGACACAGCTGATACACCAGTTTCTGCTGCTGAGGTAATAAGGACACTCCATCATTTAGTATTTTTCGTACATCATTTAATAGTATTTGTTCCTCAGTCTCGTTGTGACTTTCTTCCCATGTATTTCCAAGTTTACCGTCGGTTTTGAGCTCAAGTTCTTTGCGTTTGAGCAAATCTATAGCACAGTTACGCGCAATTCTCTTTAAATAGCTATCCAGGTTATTGATATTGATCACACCCGGTCCCATTAGCCAAAGTTTAAGCATACTCTCCTGCACTACTTCTTCAGCCAGAAGCTGGGAATGCAAAATCCTGATAGAAAAGGTATAAACTTTGTTATAGTATTTCTGATAAATATTTCTAAATGCCTGATGATCCCCATCTGCCACTTTTGCGAGCAGGGTGCATTCAGTCACTACGTTTTCATTTAAATGAATGATCATTTATGGATTAATCAATATCTCCCTAAGACGAAAAAAAATAATTTTAGACATTTGCTTTGTCAATGTTAACCATAAATTTTAAAAGTACAACCACAAGCTTTACTATTTTTTAGAAATTAGCTGCTCAGCAGTCAGGAAATATGATTTTAGGTCTTCTTTGTTTGTCCAGACTCTGAGCCAGCCCATAGTTGGATAACCTTTAGTTAAGCATTGGTTAAGGGTTGGTTAACCCTTGGTATATCCCCAAGGTTAATTAACGCTTAATTAACACTTTATCACCCCACAGTCAAATACGAACTCATTCTTTCCAAATACCAATATTATTTTACAAATTCAATAAGCTTTATCAATGCACTAGATTATTTATAATTACTATAAAAACCAAGCAGTATGGGCATCTCAAATGGAGTATTCGGAACATTCACCGGTAAACTAGGCAATCTGGTAAGTTATCAACTTAATGCGCAAACGTAGTAGTTGTGCAACAATTACCTATATCATATATCGTGTGGAGTCACAATTTTCAGTTTTGTAAGTCTGAGATACATTTTTCTCTAATTTTCCATATAGATTCTAAATCAAGAACTAAATTATTTTCAATCCATTCTTTAAGAAATGTTTGATGTATTCGAATTTTTTCTTCGTTAATTTGATCAAATTCAATTTCATGTTCTTCTAATAATTTGTTTTGAAAATCAGAATAGTTTGAATTGGGTCTTGTAAAATCTAAATATTCATTACCAATTCTTAGATAATTATGTGCTTCAGGGATATAATCTAATTCATTTTCGTTAAGTGTATTTTCAATTTTAGGAGCGTATTCTTTGTCCATTTTAAAAATACCAAGAATTAGTTTTACCTCGAGTTGATTATTTTCTAATGCTAATTTTCTTAAAATCGAATGTTTTGTACTACATGTTCCAGCTCTATCTCTGAAAATACAAAGAATATCTTTTTTGTTTTTATTTCGTTTATAAGGAAGTCGAGAAACAAATTTACAAGCAGATTTAAAATCGTTAATTCCTAAGTTTAAAAATTCTTTAGAAACCTTTCCATTATATTTTATTTCGAAATTCATTTTTGCATAGAGTTTTGATACGATTATATATAACATTATATTTTACGAAAAAAAATATACAAAATTTCGTAAAAACTAATATAAGTTTATTTTTAAGGACTAAGAGAAATAGATTTTTAGAATTATCTCCTCCGCTCTTTTAAAAGCAAATGCTACAGCTTTTATTATCATTCATAATCACCTTTCGGGAAGTTAACTCCAAGTGATGCAGATAAACAAATTACAAAAAGGATTAAAGAAGCAAGGAGGAACGGATCTTAATCACGATTACTTTGAACTCAGAAAGATCAGTTTTATTCTGGAGCTGAATGTTGGATAATTGTTTTGAGTTTATTTTTTAACTCTCTTAACGCACTGATTTTAAATAAAAAAGGATTGCTCTTTTACGAACAATCCTTTCAATTTTCGGACGTAAATCCTGTTAGTACCCTGGAAGGGACTCGAACCCCTGACCCTCGGTTTAGAAAACCGACGCTCTATCCAGCTGAGCTACCAAGGCATCTTCCCTGTTAGGAGCGGCAAAGATATAAAAACATGGGAATAACGCAAAATCTATTTTAATAATTTCTGCTAAAATATTGCGAAATCAGATCGCAATCTTCTTATTTGGGAACTGCTCTGCATGATTCATGATCAAATGCAAAATGTAATCATCAGAAGGATAAGGCTGTAGCACCGACTTCAGCAAATCCACCTCGTTGACATCAGTATGTGAAGAAATATAGCCCATACCGTAAAATTTTCCTTGTTCGACCAATAAACAACTCTGTTCGTCATCAGTTCTCCCCTTATCCAGCATGGCAAAGGATGGAAGAATAGATTTTAAATAAGCAATTGCGTACTTAACCCGGACATTATAAGCCGCGGCAGATTCTTTTCCCAGACAAGCACCACTACACCTACCCTCGTCATGTCCGGTACAAGCCTGGCGGTTCCTTTGGACAAAACAAAGCTTTTCACAAAGCACATGCTCTTTAATTAATAAACGCAATAGGTTATGCCCGTCCAACAAAGTATTGAAACTATACAGCGCAGCTACCTGCTTCCGGTATTTATCTATACCTAAACGCATATACCCCTTTTGATCCTCAAAAACATACAAGCCATATTTCTGGTCATGTCTTTTCAAAGCCCGGTTATTATCCGGCCAGAGGCGCTTAATCTCTACAGCCTCCAATATGAAAGCCATCAATTCCGTTCCACATACCTCAAAGTCGACCGTATATATGTTTTGAAGGAACTCCTGTCGTTGCCTGCTGGTGCTGTTTCCAGTAAAATGCGAACAAACACGCTTTTTAAGGCTTTTGGCTTTACCAATATAGATTACCTTACCCTTTTCATCTTTAAAATAATAAACGCCTGGAACAAGCGGTATACGGTCTATCTGGCTCTTTGGCAAATTAGGAGGCAATGCCTGCTCTTTAGAAAACTTATTAAGTGTTTGCTGGATGTGATTTTCGGAATCTTCTGCAATGAGCATAGACAATAATATCGCTGTTGCTGCCGTATCCCCTCCTGCACGGTGCCTGTTGCTCACTGAAATGTTCAAAGCAGCACAAAGCTTACCCAGACTGTAAGAACGATGTCCAGGCAATATCTTCCTGCTCAACCTAACCGTACATAGCTTGCGACAATTCAATTCATAACCAGATTGCATCAACTGGTGGTGGATAAATGAAAAATCGAAATTTACATTGTGTGCAACGAATATTTTATCATGCAACAATTCGTAGATCTCTGCCGCCATATCCTTAAATAAGGGGGCATCAGCTACCATGTCATTGCTGATACCGGTAAGTGACTCAATATAAGGTGGGATATCCTGTTCCGGATTAATCAGCGTTTCAAAAGCATGTACAACCTCTTGCCCGTTATGCACCAAAATAGAAATTTCAGTAATTCCATTTCCTGATGCAAAACCGCCCGTGGTTTCAATATCTACAACAGCATATAACATTCAAATGACTTTATACAATTTACAAGACAAATATGCTAATAAATTTAGTATTCCAATTGAATTCTATTTGTTAATTCTTTTTGTCCACCAAATTTCAACTATGGCATGCAAATGGCATATGTTTTAAATGAACAAAAGAACAGGAAGATAATGTCTAAAAAAATATTAGCTGTTGATGATGATCGTGATATCGTTGATGTCATCAAGATCATACTGGAGGATGAAGGATATGAAGTTTCTACATTAACCACTGGAAGGAATATATTGGATGTAATATCCTCGATCCGACCAGACCTTATTTTACTGGATGTAATGCTGGGAGGAATGGACGGAAGAGAAATTTGTAAGTCGATAAAAGCTCATGCAATTTTTAAATACATCCCCATCGTAATGATATCTGCAAGCCATAACTTACAAAACGTGTTAAAAATGCCAGGCTCGCCCAACGACTTCCTTTCAAAACCTTTTGATATTGATCATCTGGTAAATAAAGTTAGAACTCAATTGGGTGCCACAGGCTAATTGTACTAATTTAAGTATTTATAGTACTAAATTGTATATAATTATCAAGCGCTTAGCTTGTTTCAATCTTTATAGGATTGCTTAGTATTTTATGTATCGGACATTTGTCTGCTATCACCATTAATCGCTTACGTTCGTCCTCTGTCAGTTCGCCGGTAAATTCAATCCTCCTTTTTATAGTAGTTCCTGCACTCATCTCCTCTTCTTTACAAATTTCCAGTTCAATTTTAACGTAATCCAGGTTCAGGTTTTTTCTATCTGCGTACATCCTTAAGGTGATTGCCGTGCAACTGCCCAAACTTGCCAGTAATAATGCTGCAGGCGACATTCCTTCATCTGTACCGCCAACATCTTCCGGCTCATCTGAATAAATAAAATGTCCTCCCGAATATACTTTTGTTTTATAATGGGATTTATCGAGTTCTGTAATTGCGGTGATCTGGTTTGCTGACATAAGTAATATTTAAATCTAATCTAACGTTATTTTGAATAATTTTATATGAGCCTTGACAATAAACACTAAACCCTATGCCGTCAACTGTTATCCATAGTTTTGTCCATGATCATGATTCAAAGAAACTAACCATAACCTTTGTGTCGGGAATAAAGTATGAGTATAAAAACATCCCTCTGAGGGTGTACCAGATGTTTAAGGCTGCAGGTTCAAAAGGAAGATATTTTAACCACTACATAAAAGGAAAGTACAAATACAAAAGGCTTAAAACATAAATGGCCGGAAATTCTGCCGGCCATTTATGTTTTAGATCTATAAAAGAAAACTATTCTGCTTCTCTTTTGATATAAGTTTTATTCCCATTTTTATTGATGTAGTATTTTCCACCACGTGGACCGGTTAAGATTTGCTCACCATTAGGGCCTTTTAAGCTCCTGTCGATGGTAGGCTTGTAGTCTTTAGCGCTTGCAGCAGCAGTTGTAGTTTGCTTCTTAACAGTGGTCACTTCCTTCTTAGTGGCCTTTGCAGGCGCTACAGCCTTCTCTTTAGCAGCAGTGTAGCGTTTATCAGGTGTACCATCTTTTTTCAGACCAGGTACCGTTGTCGCTGCTGTAGCAGCAGCGGTGCCCTTAGCCGCAGTTTTTTTAGCTGTTGTTTTAGTTTCTTTTGCAGTCTCCTTCACAGCTTCCTTCGCAGCGTAACGCTTATCAGGAGTACCATCCTTTTTAAGCTTTACAGCAGCATCAGCTTGCTTTTTCTCGGCCTTTTTTGCATCAGCTTTGACTTTTGCTGCCGCTTTTTTAGCGTCAGCCTTAGCTTTTGTGGTTTCCTTTTGGGCTTGTACAGCAGGCGTCTGTGCCATACTCAGGCTTACACATAAACCTAAAATAGCAATGAGTGAAAATAGTTTTTTCATAGTGTTTTAATAATCTGGTTTCCTTTTAATAAAATTATTACCAGCAGGTAATAACATACAATTTAGCTTATTGTACTCAGTTTATAAAAAAAAACACATATTATTTTCACCAGGAATTTTTATTAAAACTACATTCTAAATCTTAACGAAACAGACCTTCCAAGGGCCTGAGCTAATTCAGGTTCAACTTTAAGTTCGCCCCCACTCTGTACCCAGATATTTTTTTCATTTTTAACCAAAACAATCTCCTGTCCATCAAAACTAATGTGAAGTTCTGTTGTCTCCTTATTGATAGCAGCACTATTTAATATTTCATAAATGTAATCTGTATCGTTGTACGTAATGCGCATTGGCAGCCCCATAATCTTATCTCCTCGCACAAAGGTAAGCTAATATATGATGATATGAACTAAAAACAAGAAAGGCCCGCAAAATGCAGGCCTTTCTTACAATACTGAAATAAATATTACTTTGTATTTTTTTTCTCGGTTACTTCAGTACGGATTTCCTGAGCAAGACCTTTTAAATCCTGCATAGCTTTACGTACTCTTGTACCAGCAGCACCGTTACCTGAATTATAAAACTTTTCTACATCTGCCTCTACACCAGCGATTAATTCTTTTAATTTTGAAAATTTTTCCATGTTTTTCTTTCGTTAAGATTTTTAAATATATGATATAACGGTCTAAAGTTAATAATTATTGGATTTTCACCAAATGAATATTTAGGAAAAAAGAAATATTTATCAATTTGAATCCTGATTAAAATAACCAACAAGGGCATTATTGCGATTTAAAGTAAGCGTTTTGTGGGCCTTATCCTTCAACTGTCGGATCCGTTCTTTACCCAGATTTAAGATCGGTCCCATGTCATCCAGGCTCGTTTGCGGACAACCATTTATGCCATAAAACAACTCCACGATCTGCTGCTCCCGTTTAGGCAGCACATTCAATGCTCTTTTTATGTCTATAGCTAGCGATCCGGCAAGAGTAAGGTGATCACTTGCAGGCATGCTTTTATCACCAACAATATCCATCAAAGTAAAACCAGAATCCTCATCAACTACCTGATCCAATGAATACGGCATATGTACTCCATCTAAATAACACAGCACTTTATCTTCAGGAAAAGTCGTGTATTCCGATATTTCTTCAGCTGTAGGCATTCTTTCCAACTGCTGTTCTAAAACAGCTATGGCCTGCTTAACTTTACTATTAATGGCTAGCTGACTACCGGGCAAACGCACCAAACGTTTCTGCTCTGCAATGGCCAGCAAAATAGACTGCCGAATCCACCAAACCGCAAAGGAGATAAACCTAAAGCCTTTCGTATCGTCAAAACGCTCAGCAGCCCTAATCAAACCTATATTACCTTCACTGATCAGATCTCCCAATTTCAATCCACTATCCTGATACTTCTTTGCCACCGTAACCACAAAACGCAAATTACTTTTAATCAACTTTTGTACAGCCAGCGCATCTCCATTACGGATTTTATGTGTCAATTCAGCTTCTTCTTCAACACTCAACAGGTTTATTCTGCTAATCTCATTTAAATACCTATCCAATGCATCCGAATCTCTAAGCGGAATAGATTTCATTACTTTAAATTTCTTCATAAATCAATAAAGTTTAAACACTCATTTCAACAAATTTCGAAAGCCGGATTGAGATAGTTTATACTTTAAAGAACTATGGTGTTTTCCGCAGTTTTAGGATCCAAAAACCATATAACATTCGTTTTCTCCCAAATTCAAATACAGAAAAGAGAATATAATTTGATCAAAAAATTGACAGAGAGACAAAAAAAAGAGACGATACCATATGATATCGTCTCTCTCAATTCCAATTAAAAATTGATTACAGCTGCACGATTTGTCCGGTTTTAACAGATTCATCGCAAGCAAAAGCAATTTTCAGACTATTTATAGCGTCATCTGTAGGTTCAGTTAAATCGATATCCTCCAGAATTGCTTTTAAGAAATAACGTTG
>NZ_FWYB01000008.1 GCF_900176505.1 Pedobacter nyackensis
GAGGGTGTAAAATAAACTGTGTCAAAATAGTTAATTGTTAACTTAGAGACACAGTTTATAAAATGAGAAAAGATGAGCAGCTCGATTATGAGCAAATGAAGCAAAAGGCCCTTGAGCAATTGCGTTCGGGCAAATCCTTGTACGGTAAGGACGGAGCTTTTGCTCCCTTACTAAAAAGCTTTTTAGACTCGGCATTAGAAGCGGAACTTGAAAGCCATTTAGATTCTGAGGAACGCCTTTCAGGCAACCGTAAAAACGGCAAGACCAGTAAAGAAGTACGTACTTCCTCCGGTACCATTACCATCGACACCCCAAGAGATCGGAGCTCTACCTTTGAGCCTGAGTTGATTCGCAAACGCGAGACTATTCTTGCAGAAAGTCTGGAGACTAAAATCATTGGTATGTATGGGCTTGGAATGAGCCTTAGGGATATTTCCAAACACATAAAGGATATGTACGATACAGATATCAGTCACAGCACTTTATCAGCCATTACAGACAAAATTATTCCAGAAGTAAAGGAATGGCAATCCCGTCCATTGGAGGATCTCTATACTATTGTATGGCTGGATGCGATGCATTACAAAGTCAAAGAGGATCATCGCATGATCTCACATGCAGTTTACAATATAATCGGCATAGATCGCCACGGTTATAAGACCCTTTTAGGAATGTATGTTTCTCAAAATGAAGGCGCCAATTTTTGGCTATCGGTGCTCACTGATTTACAGAACAGAGGGGTAAAAGATATTCTGATTGCCTGTATTGACAACCTGAATGGGTTTCCTGCTGCTATCAATACCGTATTTCCACAAACGGAAATCCAGACCTGCGTAGTACATCAGATCCGCAACAGCTTGAAATATGTAGCTTCAAAAGACCAAAAAGCATTTATGACCGATCTGAAGCCTGTTTATAAAGCTGATACACTTGAACAGGCAGAACTCAGATTGGATGATCTGGAGGCTAAATGGGGTAAGAAATATGAAAAAGTGATTGAATCCTGGAGGAATAATTGGTCAAAATTAACCAGCTATTTTCGATATGATGCTGCTGTACGCAGATTGATTTACACCACCAACACCATTGAAGGATTCCACCGACAGGTACGAAAGGTGACTAAAACAAAAGGAGCATTTACTTCTGATATGGCACTACTAAAACTAATTTACCTGGCACATAATAACATTAGCCAGAAGTGGACAATGCCATTGAGTAATTGGGGTATCACTGCGCAAAAACTTGCCATTTGGTTTCCTGATCGGATGGTATTAGATTTGAACTAAAATGAACAAGGCAGTAACTCTAATGAATCACCGCCTTGACACAGTTTATTTTACATACCCTTGTAATGGGTCAGTAAACGATGATAAATTCTTGACCTGCTTACTTTTCCTCTTAAATTGTCATCCAATTCGTTAAAATGAAAAAAAACATCTTCTATTACTTTTTTATAACTTTTACCTCCATCGTTAGCATGATATAATTCCGGTTCAATGGCTAACAGTACAACCAGTAATAACTTAGCAGCGTCTTCTTTATAACCACTAATGTGAATATAACGACCTGCTCTTTGAATAAATAGATTAGCAAGCCCATGTACGTCAGCCACATTCATTTCTTGAATAGCCCCAGATATAAATACTACTCCACTTTTAAGTGTAAAATTTGAATAACGGGCTGCTGCTCTATAAAGCAACCTCCGATCGTACCTGGCTTTTTTTAAAAAGAAATCTCTAGGAGCAGGATCAAACACCCACCGCAATGTCTCTTCAAGTTCTGGAATATGTTTTTCCAACGGATAAAGTGTTTTCATAACTCTAATGTAGAAAATGTGGCCTCATCACCCGTTAACACCTTTGAAGATGTTACATTACTCAATAGCTTCACGGTATGCTTAAGCTCGATTAATTTGTTATATATGGTCTAATATATAAATTCCGAGATTACCAAGTCACATTTCCCTCCTTAACTTGTCTTTTTTGCACATCCACACCTACCTGATATAATTACTTTAAAAAAACACTTCCAATGCAAATGGGTTGCACACATGGTATTAATATTTGTACCCTTGATTTAGGGTTCATACTATGCGAAATAACATTTCTAATTGTAATATTGAATAGCTCCGCATTAGGATAAAAGATTATATGGAAATTACGCTAGCACATAATAAAGCTCTTAATGCCTTAGTATATTTTACGGAAAGAGTAAAGCCACTTTATTTAACTAAGGCAATTAAGCTATTATATCTTGCTGATGAATATGCAATTAAAGATTCTGGTGTACCTATTACCTGGCTAAATTATAAAGCTTGGAAATACGGCCCTGTTCCCGAAGAAATTTGGAACAAGCCAAAATTAACGAGCAATTTAGAGATAGATGCAATAGATCAAATCAATCTCACTACTTCACATTTAGCCGACAAGATTATTTTAAAACCTGTAAAGGAATTTGATGATTCCAATTTTTCAGATTATGAGATAGATGCGCTTGATCATATTGTAAAACAATATGGTAGCTTTAACGCTGAACAATTAGTAGAAATTTTACATAAAGAAGGTACATTATGGCATAAAGTTGTTGAGAGGAACAATCTTCAACAACAATTTACTTTGAAAAGCAATTCGGATTTTATTATTGAATTTACAGAACTTCTGGATACTGATTTTAAGAAATCGGCATTCGAGGTTGCTTATCAAGCTTATTTAATGCAGGCTAATCTTATACCAAGTACCAAGGTTAACAGTATCCAATAAAACAAAGTATTCTCTGAAATATTTCTATTTCTCCAATAATGTAACCTACTGTGCGAATGCATTAGTTGTGGTATTTTGTGGACCAATTAAAACAGATTACATATATTAGCATTATTAAACGAGATCACGACGGAAGGTGGATATGCAATTGTAACTATTTGCATATTTTTAACATCAGAATTATATTAAAAATAATTCCTGCGACCTGCTTTCAAAAATGGAAAAATTATGAGTACTGTAAAACATAAAACAGCTGATTTTGAACCCAATGATTTAGAGAATTGGTTTGATGACATCATTAACAACATGAAAGTAGATAAGATGATGCTACAAACCATGACTGCTGATGAAAAGAAGACTTCATTTTACAACACTTTGATGAGTGGAAATGCACATAAAATTCATCAAAGCGCTAGAAATCAAAGTTCAATGTATTTCATCCAGGAGCTCTTAAAAACCTATATAGGCGAACTCATAAATTACGATAAGGTACCTCTAGAAATCGCTTTTGATTTGTCAGACGCCAAAATTCTTGTTTGGGCAAAAATTCATAACGATGATGAGTCGACAGAAGACGCATTACTTTTAGCTGAAGCAAAAGCAAATGCTAAATTTCATGATTATGGTTTTTTTATTTCTTCAACAATAGTTGAAGATAGAGATCAGCAATCTGTACCTCCTCATTATAAAGCTATAAAATTTGATTAAATGGCTGGTTTTAGTGCTCATGTCGATCAAGCAATACACAATTGCAAGACATTAAAATCAATAAACCAAAATGTACCAGATAGCTGGGACTGGCAGGTAACAACAGCTTTTTACACTGCTGTCCACCTTGTTAATGGCCACATGGCAAAAATAGCTAATCATCACTATAAATCGCATGTATCTGTTAAGCAAGCCCTTTTTTGCGGGAAAGATGTAGCAGTTCCAGAGAGAATATATTTGTCCTACGTAAAGTTAGAAAGCTTATCAAGGCGAGCAAGATATTTATGTAATGAATCACCAGACAAATCTCCTGAACAGGCACATATAACTTATGAAATTCATTTAGCCAAAGCAATTCGGCATCTTGATGTTGTTGCGGGGTATCTATGTAAATTACACGGAATTTCACTAGAAAAGTATGAACTGAATTGTAAAGAATTGAATAGTGACAAGTTAAATTTCTTTTTGCATAAGCCAGAATCAAAAGCAGCTTAAAACCATCCTCAGTCCAGTATCTTCTACCTAATTGTGCCTACATAGGGAAGGTTTAGTTGTGGAGAACACCTCTTTAAACAAAATTGGATAAAGTATGCAGGCCTGAGCTAAACAGTTATTTGGAATTAATAAAACCTATGAGATATATCACCTCTAGAGAAATAAACCATGTTAGAAATCATACTATTTGGAGTATAGCAATAGTATAAAAAAGAAAAGGTAATGCTATCACTAGCAAAGCCTCCGGTACAAATATACAAATTCCTTATATTAAAACAATTATAATTAAGAATTCTTATATTATATCTTTATTATAACTACCTGATTTGGAACAAGCTATTCAAGCTATTATTTCTGAAAATTAAACGGTCCTATTTGGGCCTCTCAAAAGTCATAAATACTTGGAACATGATATTTAATCCTTAAGCTTCCTTTTGTAGCCTTGTATGACTTGAATTGAACAGCTACTTTTGGGTAGTAGTGATCAAGTCTAAATTTCTCTTGAATTTTACCTCCGGGCAATCTCACGCCGCGGACTTCAATACTATCATTTACATGACCCGAAATTTCCAAAAGTAACGCAGTTGGAGTTTTAACTCTAGTTTCTGCAATTAACAACGTATCCTTCGAAACGTCAGAAATAACCCACTCTCCCCTATTTTCACATGATGCAAAAAAAAACATAGGTAGGGCTAAAAAAAGAAGTAGATTTTTCATGAATAAGTAGCGTTTTGGTGTTTGGTATCCAAAGTTTGGGAATTTATTCGAATAAAGCAATCATTAAATCCAGCCGAACTATTATACTTTTATTATACTAATTATCGAGTAGATAATAAAAGACATAATTGCATTGCTTTTAAAACTGGTTCGAATATCTTTATGCTATGGAAGTATACTTAGTATGGCACACTCATGTTGATGAAAGACTTGATGGTGGAGAAGATGTGAAACTGATAGGCGTGTATAGTTCAATTGGTGAAGCTAACTCAGCTATAGTACGGAAGGGAACCTGTGAGGGTTTTAAGGATCATAAAGATGGATTCGAAATAGCAACCTATACAGTAGATAGCGATAACTGGCCTGAGGGGTTTGTAACTCAGTTGTCGTAAATTAATCCTTATTCGATATGACAATAGATAATAAGCTTAAAATCTTCCTGCCAGTAGCGCCGAGCGGCCATTGCATCACGCTGCTGCTTGTCTACTTCGTTAGCCTGAAAGTCCCAATCACAATATCAACTCTATGAAAGATTAACTTTTCAAAACTATAACACCTAAAATAATAACCCCGATGTATAACATTACCGGTCCACCGACAAACATTATAGTATTAATTGGATCAGGTATATTTGTTGAAAATGCTATTCCAGCGGAAAGCCACCCTCCAACCATTAATGCAATTCCCAGTATTTTAAATTTGTTTCTCATGAGAAGCCTTACTCCATTACCTTTTTCCCAAATCATCAGGCACACAGATAATCTGGCCCCCAGCAATTGTTTCCTCGTGCATACCTTCAGGGCATCCTTTCTTTCCGCATCCGTTCATCAAAATTACAGTTCCAAAAACTGCAACTAGCGTAAATATAAAACGTTTAGATCTCATCTCGGGACGGAAATTATTTAGCTGAAGTAGTATTTTGTTTCTCCTGATTATATAGCTTGATGTAATTTCTCAGCATATCAAAGCTAAAACTCTTTTCAGCTTTAAACCTTGCCCATAATATAGGGTTATCGCCTAACAACTGTTCAAAATTGCCCTCCTTCTCAGCACGGGAAAAAGAAAGTGCAGTCGTTTTTATACTAAACAAAGGGCCATTACCTTTACTGGCATACCAGGAAGTAACGATAGTATTACCATATCGGCTGTAGGTTGTCTTCTCAAATTCATATAACTGAACATCGCCCTGTTCATGCAGCTGCAAAAACCTCAACTTTGATTGATTAGGTAAAGCCCTGGCTACAAAAGTCTCAGATTTTGTTGGATTAAAAACCCTATGGTAAGCGCTTGTGTTCTTTTCACTGATCACAAGCGGTTTTGATTGACCCGTTTCTTGAAATCTATGTTTACCAAAGAGCGGTTTCGTTATCTCACCTCTTAGCGTGTCATTTTTAAGGGTAACGATGTAGTCATTTTGAGCGAGAGCAGTTGTTCCTAAAGCCATGCAAAAGCATGTCGAAAGTATAAGTGCAGTTAATTTCATACCCAAATATAATAAAATCATCTCTTTTGAAGATACAGCTTTCCAACTATCTAAAATATTGTAAAACATTCTTGTATTTTCTTAAATAAACCAAAATATTTCTTTTTGGTTATTTATCTATAATTATATAGGTTTGTAATGCACCAACAGGTACTTTTCACGCCTGCCTTATAAATAATAAAATTGAATAAAAGATACTTTTTTATTGACGAAAGCGGGGATCCGATCTTTTATGGTTCCAGAAAAAAATTACTGGTTGGTACAGAAGGTTTTCAACCCTTTCTTCTCATTGGAATGATTGAAACTGACGATAGAAAAATGCTTCGAAAAGCTATAATTGAATTTATGAATAATATCAAAACTGATATTATGTATAATTCTATTCCTTCAGTTGCAAACGAAAAAGGATGGTATGTTCATGCCAGAAGTGATCATCCAGAAATAAGGGCAAAATTCTTTGAGTTACTAAGAACTCTGGAAGGATACAAAGCACATGTGGTTATAGCAAAGAAAGACTTAAGCATATTTAACAGAAAACATAATGGGAATCCAACTGAATTCTATTTTGATGTTTTGCACCATTTACTTAATGGAAAACTACAGACCTCAGATCTACACCATTGCTTGTACTTATCTCAAAGAGGTAATAATACACTACATCGCTTTGAAGAAGCCGTTAACAAAGCATTAGAAGCTGGAAATGTTAAATATAATAATTCAGGAACTTATCAGCTAGAGCTGGTTCCAAGCAACGAAATGCCGGAATTAAGTATTATTGACTATATGATGTGGGCTATTCAACGCAAATTACTAAAAGGAGAAAAACGTTACTTTGAAGCCTTAAGAAGTAAATATGGAGAAATCATCAATCTATATCAGGAATCGATATAAAACAAAAAAGCCAAAAAATCCCAAAGCCCCCGTGCCAATACTGGCAACACCCATCATGGGATGAGATATGTAAGCTCAAAACTTTTTAGCTAATGCAAATATAAAAAAAATACACGAAATCTTATAAGTGAATAAAAAAACAAACTTCGGGTGGGGCAGATTTGGTTATATAATTAATCTGCGGGTAATTCCCTTCTTATACTGCCCGGGAGTAGACCCTGTTATGCTTTTGAAAACTCTGGAAAAATAGGCTTGACTTTCAAACCCCAATTCATTGGCAATTTCATAAAAAGTCTTATCGGTGGTTGCCAGAAGAAATTGGGAACGTTCAATTCTTTTCGATTTAAGGTAATCCAATGGTCTTGTACCAGTATTCTGTAAAAATAGTCTGGAGAAATGATCTGGGTGATAATTGGCTGTTTTAGCCAATTCCGCAACCGAGATCGAATGACTTAAATGATTCTGCATAAAAAAAATGGCGGTCGCAATTTTGGAATTAATATGGTTTGCCTCGGACTTTAAAAACAATGGAGATTGTACAAATCTGGAAACCAGTGTCAATAGAAGTCCACATGTTTCCATATAGGCCGACAACGGAATGGTATTGTTCAATTCATAATAAGCAGTTAAATCTTTATCCTTTTCAAATACTTCGGGATTATGAGAGGTAACCAAACCTCTTCCAGGATTAAGATTAAAAACCCTTTTCATAGACGTAATGTCTATTTCATTTGCAGAAATTTTAAATACTTTTCTATTAGAAGCAAATAGGGACCCCAACTGAAATTCTTCTAAAAAACATATATAATAATGGCTCAGATAATGCTCACATACATAACTAAAGGTAGTAAAACTGGGTATTAAATACAAAAAACCGGGTTCAAGAACATACTCTTCCAGGTCACAAATGAGTTTCCCTTTCCCCTCATCAATGTATATTATTCTAAAGAACACACTGGTAACATTCTTATAATTCCAGTTCTTATTTAATTTCACATAATCTGTAAGCAGCAATGTAAATGTAGACTTGCAATCAATAGTGTTCATTGAAAAATATTTATTTGAAGATAATCTTTTCCATTTCTATCTCCACAAAAATTGTTTCCAGTTAGCTTTTTATAGTTAATCAATTTTTACTTCGGCGATGTTAGTTTTCCAGCTGTATACCCTTTGAATACCCCGGTTCTTTTTAAGCTTAAGTGTGGTTACATCTGTTATTTTAGTTTCATTGAGGTTCACTGCTTCAAGATGTTTCAAAGAAATCAGATAATCACTTAGCTGGTCCGTGATAGGATTTTTATCAAGCCTTAGTTTCTCAAGGTTTGTTAATGCAGGCAGAAAATCAAGCTCCTGATCGGTTAATTCATTGTCCGAAAAATTTAACCAGACAATGTTCTTTGCAAGCTTTAATATTTCAGTTTTCACATCAGCTACTTTAATCCCGGATTTCGGCGGTAAAGTAATGTCCAGCATTACGGGTTTGTTGAGCATCATCCTTACCCTAACACCTTTGTTTTTAAGGTTAGCTATGGTCATAGCATCTACAGCAAGTGGTAAATCGGGATTAACTACCTGAGACATTTCACTATCGCCCTCATCAGAATCCGTAAGTCCCCCGATCCCCAAAAACAAGGCTACCATTGGTTTTAATGCAGTTGTGTTTTTAATTTCTGCAATAGTTTTACCCCCTTCTGCTTTCCCTTCTTTAATCCACCATGCGATCAGTTTTACTTCATTTTTGGTTAAAGGCGCTTTCCCATCGGCCGGCATAAAATCTTTATGATCCTCATCGAGGGTAATGCGCTTGAAAAGCTCACTGGCATCAGGTTTTCCAGGCACCGCAGCCTGACCATTCTTACCACCTTCCTTAAGCGCTGCTAAAGATTCAAGTGACAGTTCTCCTTTTTGCTTACCATCACGATGGCATTGCACACATTTCTTTTGAAGAATTGGCTGGATTACATCCTCAAATAACATAGCCTGTTCAACTGTTGCTGGTTTTTCACGTTCCTGCTGCATCAATGTGCGAAAAGTCAGGTAATCTTTACCATGCGTCAGACTTGCACCTTGGTGACCGCTATAACTCATGAGTACCACCAACCCCAATAGCAGGGCAGAAAAGAGTTTATCCCCTACACGCAGATATTCTCTAAATTTTGAGATAGAAGATAAATAAAGTAAGCCACAAATAATGGCTAGCGTAATTCCCGAAAACTTATGATGGGTAAGTGTATCCGCATCATAATCTCCACTGAGGGAAAGTACATATCCAAATACACAGGCAAGCACAGCAGCCATAAAACCAATGAGCAAAATAAGAGGGACGCTTTGCTTCAGATACCTATATCTTTGCAAATAGGATAAGATGTTAAACAAGATAGCTAGCAAGATAATGCCAATCGGTAAGTGTACGATTAGCGGGTGTAACCGACCTGAAAAAGTGAAAATATCTAGTAATATCATGTTAAAATCCCTTTTACTACTTTTCCTTCTACATCTGTAAGTCTAAACCTTCTGCCCTGAAACTTATAGGTGAGTCGCTCGTGATCGATTCCCATGAGATGCAATAGCGTAGCCTGAAAATCATGTACATGAACAGGATCTTTAACAATATTATAGCTAAAATCATCAGTTTCGCCGAAACTGATTCCCGGTTTTACACCAGCACCAGCCATCCACATGGTAAAACAACGTGGATGATGGTCACGACCATAATCATTAGCGGTTAACTTGCCTTGTGAATATACTGTGCGACCAAATTCACCACCCCAAATCACCAATGTATCTTCCAGCAAACCTCTGCGCTTCAGATCTGTGATTAAGGCCGCTGTCGCCTGATCTGTAGCTTTACATTGTCCTGCAATACCAGATGGCAAACTACCATGCTGATCCCAGCCTTGATGATACAGCTGAACAAATTTCACATCTTTTTCTAACAGTTTTCGCGCCAGCAGGCAGTTTGCGGCATAGGTACCCGGATCTTTACTATCAGGTCCATACAACTCAAATACTTCTTCAGGCTCATCGGCCACACTCATCACTTCGGGAACTGATGTCTGCATACGGTAAGCCATTTCGTATTGTGCTATTCGGGCATCTACCTCAGGATCTCCGTAAGTACTGTTTTGTATCTGGTTTAATTTTGAGAGGTATGCTAACATTTCCTTTCTATCGGCACCATCATAGCCATCTGGATTATTAAGAAACAGTACCGGATCCTTTCCTGAACCAAACTGTACCCCCTGGTGTTTGGAAGGTAAAAATCCATTGCCCCATAACCGGGCATAAAGGGGTTGATCTTTTTGACCATTCTTTGAGACCAATACAATGAATGTGGGCAAGTTTTCATTATCCGAGCCCAAACCATAACTAAGCCATGAACCTATTGATGGACGCCCCGGCAACTGGTTGCCGGTTTGAAAAAAGGTAATTGCGGGATCGTGGTTAATTGCTTCGGAATGCATGGATTTTACGATACATAAATCATCAACAACCTTTGCTGTATGAGGCAACAACTCACTAACCCAGGTCTGGTTTTGCCCGTGTTGATTAAACTTATAATAGGAAGGCACCAGCGGTAAAACACTCTGGTTTGCACTCATCCCTGTTAACCTCTGTCCCTTACGAACTGATTCTGGCAGATCTTGGCCCATCATATTTACCAATGCAGGCTTATAATCAAAAGTTTCAAGCTGTGAAGGCCCCCCACTCATGAAAAGATAGACTACTCTTTTGGCCTTTGGGGCAAAGTGTGGCAATGCCCTCAATATCTCCTGCTCCATATCTCCTGTAGCATTAATGATCGCTGGTCGTGGGGCATTACCCATCAGTTTATTACCAAATAGAGATCCAAGCGCCAAAGCGCCTATACCCATAGATGTTTTGGTCAGAAAGTCGCGCCTGTCGAGCTTTTGGTTCAACCGGTTAAATTCAGGATCATGGAGCCTAAATTCTTCTTCGTGGTGGTGATGATCTGCCATGTAGTTATCGTTTTGTTAATGTTGCATCTGAATTCAATATGGTACTGGCAACAACCGCGTTAGCAGCAATCATAGTCCTATCCATTGTTTTATTTACCTGGTACTGACCCGCATTGAGCCAACCGTTTTGTTTTTCCGGATTTTTCCGGAACTTCTTTAATTCCATTTGCTGTAAAGCTGCCAGCAGATCCAGCTCTTTTTGCTGAGGCCAACGGCCAGTTAGTTTTCTATAAGTTTGTGCTATGGCCTGACGGCTGTTGCCAAGCTTGGTCATCTGTTCACCCATTACCTTTGCCGCTTCCAAAAAAGTGGGGTCATTTAGCGTTACCAGTGCTTGTAAAGGAGTATTCGTTTTTTGTCTTCGGATAACACAATAGCTGCGTGAGGTGGCATCAAAGGTTGACAGTGTAGGATTTGGCACCGACCTTTTAACAATAACATACAAACTACGGCGGTATACATCAGCACCTTTATCCTGAGTATATGAAGTATTATTGATTTCCCAAAGGCCATCTGGCTGATAAGGTTTAATACTCTTCCCTCCTATTTTCGGGTTCAATAATCCACTTGCCATAAGTGCATTATCCCGTATCATTTCTGCCGACATCCGATAAGCCGGTCCGTGAGAAAGCAGTCGGTTTTCCGGATCTTTTTCACGCGTTTCTTTAGTAGCCCGAGAATCTTGCCTATAAGTGGCAGACATTACTATCATTTTATTCAATTCTTTCACATTCCATCCTGATTCCATGAAAGAAACAGCCAACCAGTCAAGTAGCTCCAGGTGAGTAGGCATCTCTCCCTGGTTACCAAAATCTTCTGAGGTTTTTACTAAACCTACACCAAAGAAATTTTGCCAAAGGCGATTTACGGCAACACGGGCTGTTAAAGGATTATCACGATTAGTTAACCATTGTGCTAGTCCGTATCTGTTTTTAGGCAGGTTTTTAGAGTAAGGCAATATACTGGCCGGAGTATTTGGGAATACCTGTTCTCCTGGCATGTCGTAATTTCCCCGTTTAAGTAAGAAAGTTTTCTTTGGTTTTGGCATTTCCCGCATCACCATCAGTTCCTGAACATTTGCAGTTGAATCGGACAAAGCAGTACGTAGTACCTTGAGTTCTTTTTCTTCTTTCTTCAATAGTGGATCAACTACTGTAAAATAATACTGTCTAAATGAGCTTACCTCGGCGTCTGTTAATTTGGCTTTTGAGACTATTTGACTCCAGCTTGTTTTTTTAGCCAGAATACCTACTTCTACTGGGCTTAGGTTACGGTTATACACGGTAATATCATCTATCTTACCTTCTTTAAAACCACGGCCACGCCACCAGGCTCCTATCTGTAAACCCGGTTGTGTACCACCGCCGAATAGAATATCCTTGTCCAACTTATCCATAACCGTTTCCATTTTCATTTCTGCCCCGTCAAGGTATAGCCTCATACCAGAAGCCTTTGAAGAGCCATCGTAGGTCATGGTTAACTGTATCCATTTGTTGCGTGGCACATCATTAATACTAAGTTTGGTTATGGCATTTGCCGGATAAGCATGAGCCATATTCAATTCCAATTTATTGTCTTTTAAGTACAGGTGATATCCCTTAAAATTATACAAGCGTTCTGCACTGCTTTTATGAAAGATTACCCCTTCGGTAAGTTGTTTGGGTATACTAACCCAAAGCCCTATACTAAAGGGTTCAGATTTGCGAAAGACGCCGGTTTGATTCAGATCAAGCCAGGTATCACCGTTTAGTTCCAAACCTTTTCCTGCGCTCCCGACAGTAAAAACCGGGACATCGCCAACCTGGCCTGCATCACGTTTCATCACTGCAATTTGCCTGGCATCTATTCCATCTTTTAAATTGTTCTTATCAAAGTTAAAATAAGCTTGCAGCCCATCCATAGGCATTTTCTCTACAGATAGTTTCCTATAATCCTTTCGGCCAAGCCAATTCTGAAACTCACTCTCCTGCTCACGCTCTTTTTCTTTTATTTTTTGTTGCTGTACTGCGATGGTCTTTTTAATAGTATTTATCACCTGCTCTTTTTCTGAATCAGGGAGTAATAGCGTTGGAGCGGGCATGGTATCATCGAATGAAATCTGTCCGGCCTCTTTCACATTATTAAAAAAGCTGAACAACTCATAGTAATTCTTTTGCGAGATGGGATCGTACTTATGGTCGTGGCATTTTGCACAACCCACCGACAAACCCAGCATTGCATCACCAAAAGTATTCGTGCGGTCTACCACATACTCTGTTTGAAATTCTTGTTCAATAATTCCACCCTCCATATTTTGCTGATGGTTACGGTTAAAGGCCGTTGCAATCATCATTTCACGCGTTGGATTTGGCATAAGATCACCTGCAAGCTGCCATTGCATAAATTTATCGTAAGCCATATTGGTATTGAAAGCTTTAATAACCCAGTCGCGGTAAGGCGACATATCTCTGAGTCTATCAACGGTATATCCATGAGAATCAGCAAAACGTGCAACGTCTAGCCAGTCTACCGCCATTTTTTCGCCATAGTGTTCTGACTTCAGTAAACGGTCCACCTGTTTCTCATAGGCATTGGAAGACTGATCTTTTAAAAAAGCATCAATTTCTGCTATGGTTGGAGGCAAACCTGTCAGATCTAAAGATACCCTACGAAGCAGAAGCTCCTTTTTTGCTTCCGGAGATTGCTTTAACTGCTGCTTTTGCAATTTATTGACAATGAAGTTATCTATCGAGTTATTCAATTTATCCGCCTCATTAGCTTTTGGCACTTCCACTTTAACAGGCTTTACAAAAGCCCAGTGTGGTCTGTACACTGCACCGTCCTTAATCCACTTAATTAATGTTGCTTTTTCAGTAGGTGTAAGGTTAAGGTGCGACTCCGGTGTCGGCATTTTGTACTTCGGATCCCCAGATATAATCCTGTGAAAAGCTTCGCTATTATCAAGATTACCAGGATCTATAGCAACTTTCCCTTTATTCTCTGGTAATTCAGCGTAAGCAAAATTAGCGTGATCTAGCCTTAGTCCTGCTTTCTGCTTGGCTTTATCGGGGCCATGGCAAGCGAAGCATTTATCAGAAAGTATTGGTTTAACATCTATGTTATAGTCAAGTGATTTTGGCAAGGTATTATATGCCTCCTCCACATCTTTTGGCAGTTTGGGTCCAGAAGATGAATATATGTAGATGCTAGTTAAAAGCACTGCACCCAGCAACATAAAAATTAGTCGACGCATCACAAGAAAGTTTATACTGGTTCTATTAATAAAATTAATGCAGTTCAGCGTCCAATAATTGAACAAAAACAACTAATTTTAAAACAAATCCGACATTACATAATTGTAAGTACTGGCCGCAGCACAAAAAATAGTTTAATAAAATTAAACACCAGGATTTGCCTTAAAATAAAAACAAGCGGCAGGTGCCACGGTACCTAATCCGGCCACCGATTATGGTTTTATGTACCAACACAGATTTGAAGACCTTGATGGCCATCATTGGGAGTTTGTATGGATGGATCCTAACGGTGCACCTGAGCACAAGGGATAAGTTAGCAAGGATCGGGTTTTCTACAATAGAAAAGCAGGCCATCTTTGCCATATAAATTAAAACCAATGGAGATAATGAGCAAAGTATTGGAACAAACAGATTGGGATTTCATTACTGAAGAAATGCACGGAAAGGGTTTTGCAACTATTTCAAAATTCTTATCGGAGAAGCAGTGCGATGAACTGATACAAAGGTATGATCATCCACAGGCTTACAGAAAAACGGTAGCGATGGAACGCTACCGTTTTGGTCTGGGTGAATATAAATACTTCAACTACCCCCTACCTGAAATTATACAGCAAATCAGAACAAATATTTACCCAAAGTTGGCCCCGATTGCCAATGCATGGTTTAATGCATTGAAAATTGACAGACAATTTCCATTACAACATGAAGAACTATTGCAGCAATGCCACCAAAACAATCAGCAAAAAGCTACGGTTTTGATATTAAAGTATGGGAAAAGCGGACACAATACCCTGCACCAGGACTTGTATGGAGATATCTATTTCCCGATTCAAACGGTAATGTTTTTAAACGAACCTGGCAAAGATTTTACAGGTGGAGAATTTGTATTAATACAACAAACACCACGGGCACAATCCAAGGCGATAGTATTGAATCCCAAAAAAGGCGACATGTTGATTTTTACCACTAACTTCAGACCTGTAAAAGGATCCAAGGGATATTATCGTGTAAATATGAAGCATGGCGTGAGTGAAGTACACACCGGAGAACGCTTCACATTGGGTATCATCTTTCACGATGCTTTAAGTTAAAGCATGATAAAGCACAGTGAAATATCGGCTATTGATTTGCGAAATAAAATCAAAAATCAGGAGATAAATTTGGGCGGAAACCGTAAACTAAAAATTTACGGAGCATTATCCTGCCGATCAGGTAAGAAACTGAAAAAAGAGAACCGGGTATTTTTTATTTCAGAAACGGAAGCAGTGCAAAACGGTTACCGTCCCTGTGGTCACTGTATGAAAGAACAATACCAACGATGGAAGAATGGATTTACGATTCACAAGACGAGATAACAATGTGCTGATAAAATTGTTTAATGATTGTAATCTAAATTTTTATTCTATTTATCATTTTATCACAAACAATCACAGCCATGACACAAAATCCAGCAACTGTGACCTCAGCAAGTCTTTATGAACGACTAGGAGAGGTTGAAGGAATCACACTTATTGTTGATGATGTAATTGAAGCGCACATGAACAACCCGGTTATCAAAGGTATTTTTATACCTTACAAAGATCAACCCGAACGTTTGGCTTCTATCCGTCAGCACACTATCGATTTTTTTAGTGCAGGTAGCGGAGGGCCAGTTGAGTATAAGGGACGTGATATGCCTGCAACTCATAAAGGTATGGCTATCAGTGCTGAGCAATACATGTGCGTTATGGATGATATTATGAGCGTTTTGGAGGAACACGGTATAGATGAGACATCAAAAAAAGATGTATTGGCAATTCTTTGGTCATTAAGAAAAATGATAATGGGTAAATGATTTTTGCTAACCTTACCTACACATCGTTACCTTGGCGGATTTCAAGGACAATTAGGAATAGCAAAACATGGAAACTATATCTTTACATCATAAAGATTATCCAACAATGAAATTTCAGCGTAGTGGTGGTTTTAATTCCTGCCGCAATAATCTTTATTTTAAGGTTAACGTTTAGAAAAACTGCAAAACAGGAAATTCTGTTTGGTACCG
This sequence comes from Pedobacter nyackensis, assembly GCF_900176505.1. Lineage (GTDB taxonomy): Bacteria > Bacteroidota > Bacteroidia > Sphingobacteriales > Sphingobacteriaceae > Pedobacter > Pedobacter nyackensis. Next base: position 16,311 of record NZ_FWYB01000008.1, read on the forward strand.
AAGGGAGTTGTGTGATCTTCAGTGATACACTTGATTTTCTCAAAACCGATTGCAAGAGTCTCCTGCAGTTCAGTTTCTGAATATTGCTTGATCGGGAGACCACTGCATTTCAGCGGGCCATTTTCCGAAAAAGTCCCAATCACCATGTTACTTGTTACTGCAGCCGCTGCGATATTCAGGTACGTTGAAATTTGTTCGGGGCTAGTTAGAAAATGAAAAGCCGCGCGGTCATGCCAAACATCATATTGCGCTTCCGGGACAAAATCAAGAATATCCGACACTACCCAGGTTACTTGATCTGCTTTAGGACCAAGTCGCTCTTTTGCACGTTCCAATGCCCTTTCCGATATATCCAGTACAGTGATGTTCTCATAACCCCCATCTACTAAAAAATCAACTAGCTTACTGTCGCCACCACCAATGTCTATGATCTTTGCTGTTTTAGATAATTTAAAGCCGCGGATAAAATTCATTGAGGTTTCAGGGACTTCCTGTGTCCAGCTGACCTCATTGGGCTGTTTCTGCCCATAGATATTTTCCCAGTGTTGTTTACTTTCTTCCATAAGTTATTGATTCCCCTGATACCGATAAGCAAAAGTACTGTTTTCGCTTTGACCCTCAAATTGTAGGGCGTGTCTGCTGACCTAAAAATTTACGGAGCATTATCCTGCCGATCAGGTAAGAAACTAAAAAAAGAAAACCGGGTATTTTTTATTTCAGAAACGGAAACAATGCAAAACGGTTACCGTCCCTGTGGTCACTGTATGAAAGAACAATACCAACGATGGAAGAATGGATTTACGATTTGAAAATACTGCCGAACTATTATATCTTTATTTGTAATCAGCTTTTGATTCCCTATAAAAAAAACATGCAATACCTGGAAAATATTAATAAAATAGATACGCTGTTCCTAACTGACATTTATGAGCCTCGAAAGAACAGCTTACTATTAGAGGTTAAGGGATCCGTAGTTGCTGATGAAGAAACGGAGGTTTACGTGATCTTATTCAAAAATTATATAGCTTATCATGTTCTTAATGAAAATTTTTCAGTACCTGATCCAAATGATGAATTTATAAAAATTGGACATAACAGGCTACGACTATTCACCAAATCGGGATATATGGAGTACATCTTAAAAGAAACCTTGGCGAACGACATGTTTCCAAATGAGATGAAACATTACGGTCTTTATACTGAACATCATGTGATTCACATTATTGCATTCAAGGATCCGATAATTGAAATGAAGGTCCCGAATAGGTATTAGAAATTAATTCTCTATATTTGCAGCTAATTCCTGATCTGTTAACTATAAATATCAAGGAATCATGACAGAGCAAATCTACATATCGCCCCTTTCGCTCATTGCCTAATTAGGCAGGTAAAAACTGTGTATTCATTGGATTTCATTGAGCCTGTTAAAAAAGGGTATATCCTTTCTCAAGGACGAATCGAAATCAAAAATCAATATTAAAGGAAATTAATTGGGAGTCCTGCGGACAAACCAAATTGATAACATATCCGGGTATACGCATAAAAAAGCTTATCTGGAATCAGAAATACAAGCCACATGGGCAATTTAAGAACAAAAGATTTAAGCAAAATAGGTTATCATAATGATCAGCTACGAAGCCTGGTTATTGGCATAGCCTCTAAAAACTTTAAACACTACAGTAAACAGCAATTGCTGGATCTGCTGGTGAATATAAAAAACGATCCGGAAGCATTTCTGGACAATGAATTAACGGCTAAAATAGCCGAAAAAATTATAGGTAAGATCAATACACCATCCTTCAATGCTTATGAGTTGAGAGATGAGCCGGTATTTTGTAAAACCTATGGTGCTAAGCATATCGAGTCGTCGGCTAAACAGCAAATGGAGCTGGCCAACCTGTTACCGATCAGTGTACAGGGCGCATTAATGCCTGATGCACATATGGGCTTCGGCTTGCCGATTGGTGGTGTATTGGCTACCGATAATGCGGTGATCCCCTACGCTGTAGGAATGGATATTGGCTGTCGTATGGCACTCTCTATTATTGATGAGAGCGATGGTTTTATAAAGCGGTTTGAATACCAGATCAAACAGGCCTTAAAAAACCATACTCATTTCGGTATGGAAGGTGGCCTGGATGCAAGACAGGAACACGAGGTTTTGGATAGCCCTGTATTTAACGAGATTCCTTTTTTAAAACCCTTACGTGGAAAGGCGGTAAGGCAGTTGGGAACCTCTGGTAATGGAAACCACTTTGTAGAGTTCGGTGAGATTGAAATGCTACCTGATAATACGCTGGGGCTACCAGCCAAAAAGTATGTAGCCTTATTATCTCACTCAGGAAGCAGAGGTTTGGGTTCGGCCATTGCAAGGCACTATACCCAGATTGCCATGAACACCTGTAAGCTTCCTCGCCATGCGCAACAATTGGCCTGGCTGGATATGAACAGCGAAGCCGGCCAGGAATACTGGCTAACCATGACCTTGGCTGGAGATTACGCAAAAGCCTGTCATGAGCGCATACATGCCAACTTGTTAAGCGCATTAGGATTAACAGCTATACAGGTTGTAGAAAACCATCATAATTTTGCATGGAAGGACCAATTAGCTGATGGTAGAGATGTAATTCTTCACCGTAAGGGAGCAACACCGGCACATCGTAATGAGCTGGGCATTATTCCGGGAAGCATGACTACCCCAGCCTATTTGGTATCGGGTAAAGGTTCGGCCGATGCCTTATACTCAGCTTCGCACGGTGCAGGTCGTGCTATGAGCCGGCAAAAAGCGAAGGACAGCATGACGGTTTCTACCATGAAAAAAATGCTGGCCAACGCAGGTGTCAGCCTAATTGGTGGAACGGTTGAGGAGAATCCTTTAGCGTATAAGGACATCGAAGCTGTAATTACCGCTCAACGTGAGTTGGTTGATATTCAAGGCAAGTTTTTTCCACGGATCGTTAGAATGAATAAGGATTAAGCATGGAAAAGATGATGATACAAATTACATCAGGCAAAGGCCCGGCAGAATGCTGCCGCGTTGTAGCTTGTGTGCAAAGTCTGATGATGAAACAGGCTAAACAGCTGGGCATTGAATTGCAGGTGCTGGAAAATAAGGCTGGTGAATTAAACAGAACGCTGTTATCTGCAACGATGATGGCGACAGGAAATAACCTGGATGCTTTTATAGGCGAATGGGCCGGTACCATACAATGGATAGCACAAAGCCCGTATAGAAAGTACCATAAGCGTAAAAACTGGTTTGTTGGCGTGGCTGCTTTTAATGTTCAGGATTTGATGCAGTGGAATTCTAAGGATGTGAAGCTGGAAACCTGTCGCTCTTCTGGCCCTGGCGGTCAGAATGTAAACAAAGTAGAAACTGCAGTAAGAGGGACTCACCTACCCTCCGGGATACAGGTAATGGCAATGGATACCCGCTCACAACTGGAAAACAAGAAGCTTTGCTTGGCGAGGCTAGAATCCAAACTATTGGTTTGGCAAACAGCACAGCTGATGGAGAAACAGCATAGCCATTGGCAGGAGCATAATGCACTTGAAAGAGGTAATCCTGTAAAAACTATAAAAGCGGATTTGCTGTAACGGGTAGAGTTAATCACTTACCCAATCGCGAATGTGGCAGGTTTGTGGTTGGGTATGATGACACTCCATACCCTCTGAAATATTGTTAAACTTTCTAATATTTTACATATATCAATAAAATATTTCTTTTTGGTTATTTTATAATATTTAGTTAACTTTGCATTATTACGGAATAGTATAATACAAGCTAAACAGAGTAATGGACGAAGACCTACATACAGAGTTTAAAAGTACCTTTAATGATGCCGTTATCGAGACACTGGTTGCATTTGCTAACACAAAAGGAGGAAAGGTTTTAATCGGAATAGATAATACCGGTATTCCTGTAAATGGTTTTACCATTGGTTCTGAAACCCTTCAAAAATGGATCAATGAAATCAAGAATAAAACACAACCGAGCATTATCCCCGATGCGGGGAAGACCTAAAAATGGACACCTACACTTCAAAACTACGCAATAAACTTATTGCAGAGGCATTTTATTTAACAAAGGATATAGAAAAATATGGCACTGGATTCTTTAGAATCAGAAAAGAGATTAAAGATTATCCGACGATGAAATTTCAGTACAAAGAACAAGTTGGTGGTTTTCTAACTGAATTATCCTACATCACACAAAAAATTACTACAGTCTCAGCAAATGATACTTTAAATGATACTTTAAATAAGGAACGTTTTGGGGATATACTCGAGTTAATCAAATTAAATAAAGAAATTTCAATGCTAGAATTGTCAAAACAACTTCATGTGAGTAGAATTACTATTTCTCGCGATTTAGAAAAACTTAGGGAGAAAGGGATAATTAAAAGAATTGGCTCTAAAAAGGTTGGTTTTTGGGAAATAGTGTAGTGGTAGTTTAAATCTACCGTTTCGATAACCTCTTTCATTTAGATATCGTTAACGTGAATAAAAAGGTGAAAGAAAACGTGAATGAAAAACTAACCATCAGGCACAGTTAGTTGAAAAATATGGATCGGGGATCAAGCGCATCCAGGAAGGATTTGTAAAATACAGTTGGAAAAGCCACATTATTCTAAACAGAACCGACTTCCTATTAAAAAGACAAGTGTAAAATGAAGGTGAAATGAAGGTGTAAATTGTCGGAAGAGGAAAATATTGACATGTATTATCGGACAATCGTTAAACTTCCTTTTTGTAAACCGCAACCTCTTTTGAGGTCAATAATATAATAATACGTACCTATTGGTAATTCGTTACCGTTCCGCCTGCCATTAAATGGGGTTCTATATCCCGTAGTTTCAAAGACCTTATGTCCATAGCGGTTATAAATGGCTACTGTAGCTTCAGGATAGTTCTGCATTCCCGGTAGCAGCCACTCATCATTTACACCGTCGTTATTGGGAGAAAGTGCATTAGCGAGCTTGCTAATGCCGTCATTTTCTATAGTAATCCTGCAGCTTGAAGCCAAACTTTCGCAGTTGCCCTGTCGTAGCACCACGCTAAAACTCTGGCTTTCTTTAACGTTTACTTTAAATGTGCCTGTATTATTCTGATCCACAAGGCTTCCACCTCCGGTGTAAAGCAGATATTTTCCGTTGACCGGCTGGAGTACCTGGATCAGTGCATCGCCGGCTGCACAGATTTTTAGATTGTTTACTACTGGAGCAGGCAGAATTCTACTTTCATCATTAACGGTATAAGAAATGGTTTGCCTGCTGCAAACCAAAGCATCTCCTATAGTAAGTTGGTATACTCCCGCTTTTATTCCATCCAATGTAGCTCCCGATGCTAGTACACGCCCGCCAGCATCTTTCCATTCATAAAAATAAGGAAGCTGCCCGCCGCTCAAACCCGGTGCTATGATCTGACCACTTCCCAAGCCGCATTCGTCGTTGAGTATCCTTTCAACCCCTCTGTTAATTGAAGCCCCAGCCAGGTTGCCAATACTGTACTGCTGTAAAAAACGTTCACAACCCAGATCATCAATGGCATACAGGTCGTAAGCCCCTGCTCCTTGATTTTCTAATATCCGAGAATTCCCGACAATCGTACCTGCGTTGTTCTTCCAAAAGCAGGAACCAGGCTGGTCATTGGTAAATATGGCTTCAATTTTTCCATTGTCTAAACCACAGGTAGCAGGTGTGCTGATTTTTGTAGTTGTATAATTCCGGGTGGATTGAGCCAGTTCTATAGTGAGTTCTTCGCTGGTTTTATTGCATACTGAGTTGGAAGCAACCAACCGATATTTACCAGCTGGCATACCTGTAAGGTTGAGCGTGCTGGCTACGACAGTGCCCCCTGCATCGAGCCACTGGTAGCTGGTAGCGCCGCTTACTGTAATCCCGGTAATGCGGCCGTTGCCGGTGTTACATGTTGCCTTGTCAATTAACTTATTTGCCGTATTGATGGTAATGCCATTAATTTCAGGTATAGTTATGGGGGACGATACCAGAGCCGGACAGGCACTTACGTCTTTCACTTCAAGGGTATATTGCCCCGCAGACATATTAATGAGCTCAGCTGCGTTACCAACCTGCTGGCCCGCGGCATTTTTCCATCTATAAGTCAAGGTGCCGGATCCTGTAACCTGTATGTTTTTTATAGATCCTGTAGCAACATTGCACGAGCTACTCTGAATATCTGCTGTCGATTGATCGATATTGGGGCCGGTTTGGTTGGTTAGGATTATCGGACCATAGCTGTCGCCACAATTTCGAGCGGTCTCAACATTTAGTGTATATTTACCTGGGGCTAAACCCGAAATATTCGTGCTACCAGTACCCACCACGTTATTATTATTGTCCAGCCATTTGACGCTAACCATACTTCCATCCGTAGCCCAGGCACTTATACCTTTAATCGAACCATTATTTGTACCGCAACCAGGTTGGCTGACGATTAGATTTTGATCATTAATTATGGGTTTAGAATTTATCAAATCGACTTCATTGTAGCGAACAAAGCATTTTCCATTATAGGCTTTTGCGTAATACCTACCGGGTCCAAGTCCGCTGATCTCTATTCCTTCCCCAACCTTCTCATCCCGGGTATTAAACCATTCTACCTTTAAAACATGAATCAGATTGAGTAACTTTATACTACCATTATTCAATCCACATGAAGGGTTAACCGTTAAATGTGGATATCCACCCCTTGCTGATAAAACCCTGGGCTGAGTGTATTCGGATGATGAATTTATTAATGTGGCATTAGATACGAACTTATTATTGCTGAAATCGCCGGTAATTTTCCAATTACCCGATGGATCCGCCTTTAATTTTGCATAAAACTCAACAGGGCTGCACACATTGCAATCGGTATTATCATTGTAAATATATACATCAGAATTGGGAGTTGCAGTACCAGAGTATTCAGTATCAGTATTTATTAAAACCTGTATAAGAGGTATCGCACTGCGGCTGTCATTGAAAGCATAAGCAGGATAAGAACAGTGAATACTATTTTTTCTGATCTCTATGTTTTTACCTCCGGTAGATCCTATTGCACCGTTCCGGATCCGAATAGTATTTTTATCTTCATCGGCATCTGTACCAAATTTTCCGTTTTCGCAATAATACATGGAAAAGTCAGCGGTTACATTTCCGCTGAATATTAAATCTTTATTACCCATTACTGCAAAGTTTTTCAAGTAGCTGAATTCGACATAAAAGCTACTCGCAATATTATTTCTAAAAGTTAAGCCCTCTCCTGAGCAGCCAACCCGCGCTACATTGGATATATTTCCATGAGCATCAATTCCGAATTTATTATTTTCTACAACATTATCTTTTCCCCCGTTTGACAATCCATTCGCTACAAAAATATTTCCATGGTCTATATTGCTTCCTCCAATTATACCACCATCGGAACTAATGACCATTCCACTTTCGATTAGGTTTGACCCATTGTTTGTACCCTCAGGTGTTAACCCAACCCAATTTGATTGCACTTTTACTCCTTTAGCAAGTGGTTGGTAATACAATTCATCATCGGAAAGGGCAATATGCAAACCTATCTCGTTGCTAGAAAATATATTGATTTTACCAGGTGCACCAATTGTTATATCATTAGAAGCTATTGCAAATATGCCTGAAGGTTTGGTCCCAGAATAAACACCATAAGGACTTAAAAGGTTGTAAAAACCAGTAAAATAGAATCCGTAGATTTCTACATTGCTAACCTGAAACAAATAAAAGGCTGCAGTTGTCCAGTTTCTGGGCTTATAAATATACCGGTTTGGTTTAATTATGATTTTTGCTGTGCTTATCCCAAGACCACTACCGGGTTGACTGGAGCCGTCAATTACCAGGTTTGATGAAACACGCGGAAGTTCGGTCTGCAGGAGGATAGTTCGGTCAGCCTCGGTGTTTCCGGGTAAGTTAAAATGAATATAATCTTTTTCGACAACACCGTTGGCCGCAGCCTTTGTTAAGGCCTCCTTTAAAGTTCCAACTCCCGCATCAGCATTGCTGGTTACGGTAATCACTTCAGAAAAAGCAATAGAGCTTTGATATAGGAGAACAAGTATCAGAAAAAGCCTTAATTTCAATCTAGAAGCGTTAAATGTAAATTGGCCACTAATTTAACATTTTTTTAGATAGGTTATTCGTCTATCATCAGTCGCAGCTCTATCTACCTTATCCGAAAAAACAAGCGTACTCATCGTTTTTAATATCAGTCAATAATTCTTGCAGATTTGTGCTCTCCGGTAGTGGCTCGTATGCTTCCCATTTCCTAGATCCACGTAACCAATACAGTTTCCAAGTTTTATTAGACTTAACATAGCGTAATTTGGCAAACTCAACTTTCAAAGTTTTGCTTGAATCATTCCACTGTGGCCGGATTTCAAACAGAATAGCAGCTTGTCCATCCCAGCTGTAACCATAGTCCAATTGCTTACGAACGTCTTCGTCTGACGGCCGCAATGACTCAATAAAGCTGCTTAGTTGAACTTCGGCCATTGAAATAAGTTGTTTTTCTATAAAATTTTAACGAATGTAGTATCACCGTCCTCAATTATACCATACACCTCGTGAATATGTCCAAAAATATGATATTTAGGATTGACTTGATACACTTTAATAGCAATTCTTCACAAGCTGTGGTCTTTCCATATGCCATTTCCTCCCAGATAAAGAAATTACGGTATGTCACAGATAAAAAATATCACACTGCCATAGGGTTGTCAGTAGAGCCTGTTTTCTTTGTGTAGAAACTTAAACACGTAGATCATGCTCCAGACACAAACTATTCAAACACGAGAAATCATCAACAACTTTTATAAGGCATTAGTTGGTAAGGAATTAGAAACAATAACTCAATTGTTTGCAGAAACGATCGATTGGGATATTCCAGGTAATGAAGAACTTGCACCCTGGTTAGGTAAACGTACGAAGCGAAACGAAGTAAAGGATTTTTTTAAACTGCTCTGGCAAAGTATTGAACCAATATCTGCGCAAATAGATCATATCTTGGTCGAAGATGATTTTGCAATAGCTACAGGTCATTTCAGTTCAAAAATGAACCGTTCCGGACAGGTTTATTCATCCATGTTTTCTGCACATTTCACCGTGAAAGATTCACAGATTGTCCGTTACCGCTTACAGGAAGACAGTCACGCACTCGTCGAAGCTCTGATGTTGCCGATACCCATTTATTAGGTAAAATTCACAGGAGTTTTTTAACCCCGGGTAGCGATCCTAAATAATTCCACGGCGTGTTAGTATTTCGCTATTACATGGTAACTTTGTGATAGATATGAAGCCGAAAATGATATGGTCAAATTTAACTTAGGTAAATGATACCCCCTCAATTAAAAGAGACGATCCTAGCTGTCGCAGAATTCTCAGCTGAGGAGATGGAATTCATTGGTCAATGTTTTATTTCCAGGGAGTTTCGACCGAAAGAACATATCCTCCTTCAAGGAAATAAATCGAAAGAGATTTACTTCATAGTATCTGGCTTAGTCAGAGCCTACCATATTAAAAAAGCAAAAGAGGTAACAACCTATTTATCCGGCGACGGCGATTTTATTTCTTCGTATGCGGCCTTTATCACACAAACACCTTCTTTGGAGTTTATTCAATGCATTGAAGCCACTCATACCTTGTCTATATCCTACGATAGAATGCAAGAACTGTATGACCGGATCCCGGGTTGGCAGCTTGTAGGGAGGGTATTAACAGAACGGAATTTTCTGTGTATGGCAAAAAGAGTTTTAGAACTTCACTCCAGTTCCGCCAAAGAAAAATATCTCGATTTTATTCAGCATGCACCAGCCAAAGTTGCCCAGCGAACCCCTCTTATTTATGTAGCTTCCTTTCTGGGTATCGTACCTGAATCATTAAGCAGAATCCGTCGGGAAATTACTAGCAAAAACAGTTGAAGACTATATCCGGAACATGAACTACATTTCCTAACATTTGTCAAGTGTAAAGAACGATACTTTTCTGAATTTTGCTTTCAAAAATAGTCCAAATGAAAGAAATTGCAAAAGGAGTTTTCCACCTCGCTTTAATGCCCAGAAATGCCATCAATTGTTATGTGATTGATGATATACTTGTTGATGCCGGGATTCGTAGCTCTGCCGGTAAAATACTAAAATCTATCGCCGGGAGGTCCATTAAGAAGCATGTCCTGACACATGCCCATGCTGATCATCAAGGTAGTAGCAGTAGAATTTGTGAAAAATTAAAAATCCCTCTTCTGACTTCAGAACTGGAGAAAACGGGGGCTGAATCGGGGTTAGTAACTGATACTTACCCCGATAAAAACCACTTTATCGCTCGTTTTCAGCAGCGCTATTGGGCTGGTAGTGCTTGGCCTGTCTCGGAAACAATAAAAGAAGGAGATATGGTCGGAAGCTTTACAGTCGTTGAAACGCCGGGACATGCTGCAGGACATCTATCCTTTTTTAGAGAAGAAGATGGGGTTCTGATTGCTGGCGATGTGATGCTTAACATGAACTTGTTGACCACCAGCGTGGGATTGCGCCTTCCACCTCACTTATTCACAACGAATATGGAACAAAACATCCATTCTGTTAAAAAACTTGCTGCCTTAAAACCGAAGGTAATTTGTTTTGGTCATGGGCCTGTGTTATTCAACAATGGAGCGTTCGAAAAATTTGTAGAAAAACTATCTTGACTAGTTCCCTGGTTCTACCTTCAGATCAAAAATCTTTTCAACAGGGGGAAGACATTGCCGTAGATCACAGGCCTGATAATATAAACCCGTCTGGATTACCCCACCACTTCTGGCTCCTGCTGACCTTACTACTCTATGTACAAACCAAGCCTGTTTTTCATAAATCAGCACACCAGGGTCGTTGGCAAAAGGAAAGGGTTTACTGATCTCCCACTTACCTACCGCTTGCAAGCCTTCCGGCAGTTTTAAAATCTGTTCTATTGGAATATAAGGCATGGTAGAAGGTACGTACTGATAAACGTGCCAGCCCGGTGCCATGCGGACTTTAACGATAACGGCAATACTATCTTTTTCCAGTAGTATCCGGGCATTTAAAGTAACGGGGTTCTCATTGGTTGGCTCAGTAGATGTTAACTGCGTCACTGCGGCTGTTATCTTTTTTTCGAAGGCGGACTGTGCACTGGCACACAATCCGCTAGATAAAAAGATCATAAATAATCCGATTAACTTTTTCATTAGCTATAAGTATTGATCATAAATCTATATCCATTCGTCTCCGAAAAAAATAATTTATTCCTGTTTTTGGACAGCCAGCTGGCCCATTCCTTTGCAGTATTAAAGTTTTCGCCGGTGTACCTTTTCAGCACGCGTAATGCCAGTTCGCTCTGCTTGCCTTTTTTCAGCATGCCAACACATACATCCAACAGCATCACGCTGTGATTAGACACCCCTATCTGTTGAACATCTTCATCAATTGAATAGTCATAAAAACCATCCGGATTACAATAAATGTAACCGTCATTATCCTTCAAATATTTCTGGAAAGCTTCAGCGTCTGTACCAAACTTATCAGCAAATTTCCCCATTGATCTTTTCAGATAAGTTTCCCAGGAGTCAATTTCCTGCGTATTTCCAATATAAGGGAGGGAGGCTTCTTCCTCGCGAGTCAGTGTTTGACCCGCTGCTTTTTTATCGGCAAGGCGCTTGCTTTCTTTCACATTGCCTTCATTAAATGATTTCATTTGTGCTACATAGTCGTTATAATGCGCTTTAGTTGCAGCAGCAATAATCTCCCGCACATCATCGGTAGTTGCCATACGGTCGTTGTATTTCCTGGCAATTGGCGTTTTACCATTAAATTGTTTCATGTAAGCAACCGCATTTACAAAAACTTTTTTGCCTTCATCTGTCATATCAGTTGGCGAAGCACTGAAACCCCACAAAAAGAAATTGCCATGGCGGCCCAATGCTACCGCACCTACATCCTTTGCGCAAACCCCGCTGGAAATCATCTCCGCATCCGGGGATTCTGCGAACCTGTTGCCCCGAGAAACCAATCCTATCCTGCTCCCTTTACCATCAAGATAGCCCGTTTTTTGCACCCTCCACATCGGGATTTCCTTGGGAACACCCGCACCACTTGCATAGTGAAAAATCCCATCAGGTGCTTTTTTATTTTCCATAGTTGGTATTACCTTTTCCAGAGGTCCTTTAAAGATCGCATGGTTGGCATTCAGGTGATGTGCGTCTGCATCCAGGCACAGACAAAGCCAATCCAGTTTAAGTCCTATCCTGCGGCCCATTTCATCAGCGGTACTTGCTATAAAAATAACTGGTTTAGAAAAATTATCGGGCAGGTACCTGGCTGCTGTAAACTTATTTTCGCCTTTGGCATCCTTTTCCATTTTTGATGGTTCTGTAGGTGTGGTTGCAAAATCGAAGATCGTTACATCATAAGGCTCAGAATCGGCTGGTTTCCAGTCTCTACAATCAATAGTTTTCACTTCAGCAAAATACTGACTAAGTAGTGCCTTGAAAGCAGGCATGCGCAGCGGATATTCAGCCTTGAATTCCTTTTCAGACATCATACCCGGAGCAGACCGTTTAATTTCGGGCATAGGCTTAACCGGATCATAGCCTACAAATAACACTTTAACCGGACTTGTCGGACGCTGTTGTGCCAGGAGTGGCCCTGCAATTAAAAGCAGGGCCAGCATCATTAGGTTTAAAATTCTGTTCATCATTTTATAATTTCTTTTTATATAAATCCAGCTGCGCTTCAAATTCGGTAACTGTAGAATCCAATATAGAGCCCACAAATTTTCCTTCTTTTAAAGCATCTTTAGCACCTTGAACCGCCATTATCTCGAAAGCTACAGCCGCTTTCACATCGCCAGCCTTATCATATGCAGTTGCGATAAAATGTTGGACCAGCGGTTTAACAACTCCTTCTTCCGCCAATACAGCTTTGCCAAGGTCTGCCGCATACAAATAAGATTTTTTGGACAGGCCTTCAATTCCTATAATTATACCGGCCACAGTTCCACCGAAACCTTTATTGTCTTTGAGCCAGTTTTGACTAAAACTCAGTGCTTCTGTTTCCTTTTTTTGCGCAAACAATACATTCAGCTTCGCAACATTTGCCTGCATCGAGATCATTGGATCTGAGATGTTAAGCGTGTCGATGATCGCTAAAGTTTTATCGTATTCTTTGGCTTTAAAAGCTTTCATCATGGGTTCCAAAATTTTAAATTTAGCCATATATGCCTCATTTTTAATCTTTGAGCCATTGAACTCTTGCTTAAATGCCTCCATGTCATACTTTCCAGAAATTGACAGTTCTATAATTGAATCCAGTTTCATCGGATGGCCAATCCATATGACCTTATCATTTTTCAGCAAAAAGGTTGAAGGAATCCCATTTTGACCAGCTGCAATCATCCACTTATTGGCCATATGTTGCTCATTATTATCAGCTATCACATTATAGGCCATTTTATCTCCAACACTTTTCACGAAGTTAGTCACCGCGGGTAACGATGATTCGTAAGGTTTATCACCGGTTTTTTCCCAGATGTTAACGCCAACAAAAGTAACTTTCCCCTGATATTTTTTGGCCAGTTCTGATAAATGAGGCATGGCAGCTTTACATGGGCCGCACCAGGTGGCCCAGAATTCAAATACGTAGAGGTGGTCTTTTTCGTATTTAGTTACAGGTGTTCCCTTAATCCATTTGGCATATTTCAATTCAGGCGCGGTGTCTCCTATCGTTAGGGCTGCCTTACTCTGAGCGGCAGCTATAGTTGTGGGGATGATTAAAACGACAGCAAAGATTATTCTTTTTAAAATGTTCATTTTTTTGATTGTATGTTTCATATCATTAAAATATAGGGTCATTATTTATTGTCCGTAGCCAGTGTTTTGTATTCCGAAGAGCGGATTGGTATCGAACTCTGATCTGGGTACCGGGAAATAGAATTGAATATCTGAAACTATAGTTGGTCTGAGTTGCTTTACCGTAGCAAAAGGCAAACGCATCAGGGTTAGCCACTCAATACCATCCTCTCCGGTGAGGTTTCGTTCTACTTCATAATAATTCTGCAACAGCAGTGCATCTGTCGTGTTTGCATCATCAACGGCCGAAAAGTTGGTCACACCTGCTTTGCCCATAACCGTTTTGATCAACGATTTTGCAGCATTGAGGTCACCACCATTAGAACGAATAATTGCCTCCGCCCGCATCAGGTAAACTTCAGACAAACGCAAAGCATAGGAGGTTTCGGTGAGTTGTGAAGGATTTCCTCCGACTGCGATATATTTTAGAAAATAATAGGTGTTCGGTGAATAAGCCTGGTAAGGTGTCAGCGCTCCGACCATCCATGTTCCCCTTGGGTCGTTCTGTAGCAGGTCCTTAAATTTTTGTGTAGCTGCAAACACGGAAGACTGACCAGGATAGTACGCCCGGCTTTGGATATAATAGAACAATTCCTGACTGGGTTGCGGTTTGACACCAAAAATCACTTCCGTACTGCTCAAACCCTTTGTATAGAAAATATCCTTAAGGTTGTTTTCCAGTGCATAAGGACCACTTTGGATCAAAGTATTTCCCAGACTGTTGACTTCTGTATAGTCAGTTTGCTGACCACGGCATAGCAGTACCCTCATCTTTAATGCCATGGCTGCCCATTTGGTAGCATAGTAATTTGGGTTAGTAGCCGGGGCATTGGCTATTGCGAAATCCAGATCAGCCAGTATAAAAGCGTAAGATTCGGCGACAGTACTGCGTGCCTTGGGAACCTGACTTAAGGTGATAAATTTATCCCTGATTAGTACACCATTTTTGCTATCCTGCTTAAACCATTCTGAAAAATATACAAGTAGCTTAAAGTGTCCGTATGCACGTAAAAAACGGCTTTCTCCGATAATTTCATTTTTTCTGGAACCTACAAATGCATTGTCCGCCAGTGCACTCACACCGTCGATTACAGCATTTGTAGCTGTGACCAACAAGTAAGACTGCGTCCAAATCATGGGAGCATATCCAGCACTAGCATTCTCGTTTCTTTCATCAGGTAGCTGGCCAACACCATAAGCGAGGAGCCCGTTATACATACCCCCCGCAACCTGATGGCTTGTCCAGTTTGTTACATTGTTATTATCTACATTTGCAAACCGATAGTATGCGCCATTTAGGACCGTTTGTGCTGATTTCTGATCAGTAATCGCGGTGCCATCCACCCTGGCGTTTGCAGGGGGCTCGCTGAGCTGCTTATCACAGGATACTAAAGTCCCGAAAAATGCTGCAAGTAAAATATATTTTGAAATTCGTTTCATGTGAAATTTTTTTTGTGGTTATACAGAACATTTAGAATCCAATTCTCAGCCCAAAAGTGAACTGACGCATAGAGGGATAATTGGCAGAGTCGGTATACCCGCTGATTAAACTATAAGGATCATTGCTAATCTCTGGATCCGGACCTGGATACCCTGTAATCGTAAAGAGATTACTGCCTGATACATAAACCATCGATGAACCAAGTCCAAGTCGTTTACTTAAATTATCCGGTAGCTGATAGCCAAGGGAAATTGATTTCAGCTTAATATAGGAGGCGTCATGTACGGTGAGGTCGGAGCTACCGGTTCCAAATCGGTTACTTTCGGTGTACACCAGACTTGGCCGGTCTGCATCCGGAGTCTGCGCGGTATAATGAGGTAATAGTACCCTGGTATTGAGATTGCCCCTATCTGAAAGGCCTAGTGAGCTAACATCTGGCAGATAAAGAATATCTCCTCCCACCGAGTAGCTAAATAAAGTAACCAGGTTAAATTGTTTGTATCGGAAGTTGTTGGTGATACCTCCATAGAACTTAGGTTCAGCATTACCGATGACATCACGTTTGAAGTATCCTTTGTAAACACCACTTTCCTGAAGTTTGTACCTTGGATAACCAATGGCAAGATTGGAAAGAATTCCAAATTGCGCATACAAACTCGCTTGTTTGTAGGCATCCAGCTCTTGCTGGTTCTTAATTACCCCATCATATTGGTATCCAAAAATCAATCCAACCGGACTCCCTTCGCGTAATATCGTGTTACCGATAAATAAGGAGTTGACAAATGGATCAGTTTCCTGGGAAATGGTATTTGGATTCTGCAAATCCCTGTTGATATTGGTCACTTTGGATTTGTTGCGGGAAATGTTGGCAGCAAGGTTCCAGGTGAAATTTTTCCCACGTACGATATCCGCCCTCAGGTCGAATTCCCAACCCTGGTTCCTAATGTCAGCCACATTGACAAGTGCTGAATTGAAACCCGAACTTGTCGCCACTGTATAGGCCATCAGCAGATCAGAAGTTTGTTTATTATAGTAACCAACTGAGCCGGTAATCCTCGAATTGAAAATGGCAAAGTCCACACCTGCGTCCTTTTGCAAGGTCGTTTCCCATTTGATCTGATCATTCCCCAACTGTGTAGGGATTAATGCATTTGTTGATGCATAAGCTGAAGGGGTAAATAGCGTATAAAATAGGTTGTTGCCTAAGTTCTGAGAACCGGTATAGCCCGCACTGGCACGGAATTTTAGTTCGCTTAGCCAGGTAGATGATTTCAGAAATGACTCTTCAGATGCTCTCCATGCAATACCAAACGAAGGGAAATAACTTATTCTGTTGTTTTTAGGAAATTTAGAGGATTCATCCGATCTGGCAGTCAAGGTGAGGAGATATCTTTCTTTTAATGCATAGTTTGCACGCATATAAAAGCTGAGCAGCGCACTCTGTGACTCGCTTGCTTGCGGAGGAAGTGCCAGAGCTGCAGATGACAATCCGT
The DNA here is from genome assembly GCF_900176505.1 of Pedobacter nyackensis. Lineage (GTDB taxonomy): Bacteria > Bacteroidota > Bacteroidia > Sphingobacteriales > Sphingobacteriaceae > Pedobacter > Pedobacter nyackensis. Next base: position 33,123 of record NZ_FWYB01000008.1, read on the forward strand.
TCAGAAAAGTATCGTCCGGAAACCCCTGTCCGGAAGCCGAAAAGGTTTCAGCATTTGTCTTTTGCCAGGAGGTTCCCGCTAATAGGGTCAGCCGGTTGTTTTCGTTAAACTGTTTTTCATAGGTTAAGGTATTTTCGTAGAACACATCGGTTTGCTGAGTCTGGGCCTGACTACCTATACCACCGTTCGAATTTACCGAATTGATTCCGGAAGCATCTGTAACAGAGACCGAAGAAGGTGCGTAGTTCAGTTGATGATAGCTTGAATAATTTACCGAGGCGGTACTCCTGAATTTAAGCGATTTCAGTATGTCATACTCCAGCGAAAGAGAACCCAATAACAGGTTATTTTTTGAACTGTTTTTTCCTTGTAAAAGCGCCAGGGGATTCTGGATATCCGTGTATTGACCAAACCCTGTAGCTGCAGTATTAAATGCTACCGGGCTGCCATCGGCATTATATGGGTTTAACGTTGGCGGGGCATAAATCGCAGAAGAATAAATCCCGTTGGTTACATTGTTTTTGGTAAAAGCATAGTCCAGGTTAGTAATTACACGCAACTTACTGTTGATCTCATTGTCCAGGTTTACTTTGCCTGCGATCCTGCTGAAATCGGTTCCCAGCAGGGTTCCTTTTGAATCATTGTAGGCCAGTGAAGTGTAATAACGTGATCCGGTTCCTCCCCCACGCACGCTAATGTCTGCATTTTGGGTAACGCCGGTGCGCGTAATCAGGTCTAGCCAGTCGGTATTAGCCGTGCCTAGAAAATTAGGATCATTGATGATTGAGGTTGCAACTCCATCGGCAGGTCGGTTCTGAGCAGCTCTAAGCGCATTGAGATTTTTCGCCCCCTCCAGCATCACGCTCTTGTACTGATCCGCATTCAACAACTTTTCGGTAATTGCTTTACTCATTCCAGTGTAGTAATTGGCTTCCAACACAGGCTTTTGATTGAGTTTTCCTTTTTTTGTAGTGATGATTACAACGCCATTGGCAGCCCTGGACCCATAGATTGCCGTTGCTGAGGCATCTTTCAAAATGTCGATGGTCTCAATATCATTGATGTTCAAACCCGCAAGCGTATTTAATCCACGCGAAAAAGAAGAACCTACACCATTACTCGCATAATTGTCATCATTCCCCAGGGCTTCCACCGGGTTCCGCACTTCTGCTTCACTCTGTACATATCTGTTTTGAATGGTGATCTGAACCCCGTCAATAATATACAGTGGATCATTTCCGCCAATCAAAGAACTCCCGCCACGTATGCGGATCTTCGCCATACCTCCCGGCGAACCATCAGCCTGTACCACCTGCACACCGGCAGCCTTGCCCGACAATGCCTGATCGATACTTACAAACGGGGTATTTTTCACTTCATTGATATCAACGGAAGCAACCGAGCCTGTGAGATCCCTTCTTCTTGTAGTTCCATATCCCACAGCAACTACCTCATCAAGGCTATTTACCTTAGGTTTCAAGGTGACTACAATATCGGTTCCTTTAGCCTCTATTGCCTTTAGTTGTTTAAGGTCGTAGCCTACAAATGCAAAGAGTATAATATCATCTTCTGCAACGTTTGATAAAGAAAATCTACCGTTATTGTCAGTTATCGTTCCTTTATTTCCACTTTTTAATCTGATCGAGACCCCTGGCATTGAATTTCCCGCTTCATCAACCACACGGCCCTTGATATCGACTGCCTGAAATCGGGCAATAATGTTATCAAGAAGTGATTGTTCTTTGGCTTTGATGATTACGATTTTGTTGTTGATGGAGTAAGTCAGGGGCTGATCTTTAAAAACTGCATCAAGCACATCTTCAAGCTGAACTCCTTTTACAGTGATGGTAACACGCTTTGACTTATTTAAAAGCACATTGGTATAAACAAAATCGAATCCACTTTGTAGACGCAGTTCGTTCAGCACATTATCCAGGCTGGCATTCGACTTGGATAAAGTAATTTTTTGGGCGAGGCCGGAGGCACTTACCTGCATCAGTGTAGCCAATAGTATGACGGCGGTTAATCGCATAGTCAGCAAGATTTTATGGTATACCAGATGCGGTACACCGAGTTTCCTAGTGTAATTTTTGTACATTTGTTTTAGTTGGTTATTCAGCTTGCCTTTGCTTCGAAACTGTTGGCAAACTGAGGTTTACGTTGATTTAATTCGCGGACCAATCTTATCCCGGAAGTGTTGTCACACTTTCGGGTTTTTAGTTTAATCCTGTTCTAATATTCCTTTCGTATACTTTCTGTCATACTTTATGAATTAGGTTTATTATTCTGTTAACTATCTTGAAACATAAATTTTTCTATCCTCTACTTTAAAATGAATCCTGCCGGTTGATTCCAATACATTCAATACCTGAGAAACATGATCAAATCTGGATACCGACCCCAGGAAAAGGTCTTCAGGCATTTCTCCCTCATAGATTACCTGTACATTATACCAGCGTTCTATCATTTTCATGATGTCCCCAATTTTTTTATCGTCAAAGACAAATCTCCCGTCTTTCCAGGCTGCTGCCTGTTCCGCTTTAACGTTATGGACTTGAATGTCATTTCCAGATTTTACAGCTTCATGGCCAGGTAACAGCGTCTTTTGCAACTGCAGGGTTGACACTTTTACGCTGCCTTCAATCAGGGTAGTTTTTATCATATCTTCATCTTGATAAGCATTGATATTAAAGTGAGTGCCAAGTACTTCAACTTCCTGATTGGAACTTTCTACAATAAAAGGACGGTCTTTATCCTTTGCTACCTCAAAATACCCCTCGCCGATAAGTTTTACCCTACGCTTGCCCCCTTCATTTAAGTTGCTTGAAAAGGTTAAGCTGGACGTCGCATTCAACCATACCAACGATCCGTCGGGCAAACGGACTTTATAAGTTTCTCCATTCGCTGTTGATAGCGTATTTAGTTGAACTTCCTGATTTGTGTTTTCTTTGATCTCATAGATGAGCTGTCCATTGGCGGATTTGCTAATGGTTACTCCTGATTGACTGGCTAGTTCGCCATTGGCCGCACTGGTTAAATTGATCTTTTGGCCATTCGCTAGTGTCAACGTAGCACCTGAGCGACCAGGGGCTACATCACTTGCATAGGTATGCGGACCTGATTGATTATTTTTCAAAAACCAAATACCAGTAGAGAGAATAATGGCAGCAACTGCCGCAGCTATACCGATTCGAGGCCATAGTTTAACAGGCTTAGTGACTTTGGTTTCTTCATCAATTTTTTGCCAGATATCTTTCTTCAGGTCTATTAAGTCTTCTTCTGTCAGCTGTTTAGGTTCAACCTGCCATTGTAAATACCAGTTTTCCAGCAAGGCCAGTTCTTCCGGATTACAAGAACCAGCTTTATATTTCCTTAATAAGTGTTGTAAATCTATGTTTTCCATTATCCATCATGGAGGCTCAACTGGCCCCTTAATAATATAGACAGGAATCCCCCATAGCATAGGGGTAAAAAAAATGATAAAAAATAAAAATAATATTAGCGGCTGATCAATAAGACCAGATAGAGTACCAATCCTAACCGTACTCTGAGTATTTTGAGCGCATTTTTGACATGACTTCTAACGGATTGCTCTGAAATGCCCAGTTGCTCTGCAATTTCTTTATGGCTTAGGTTATGAAAGCGGCTGAGTTGAAAGACTTCCCGCATTTTTGGAGGGAGCAGTTCAATTTCCTTGCTTATGATCTCCGAAAGCTGGCGCTCTCTTAATCGGTGGTCGGTTATACAATCTGCTATTACGATAGATTGGGGCAATGCCGAAATATATTTAGACTCAACGGCTTTATGAGATATGACATTCATTACCGCATTTCTTACTGCTGTATATAAATAATTGGAAAGATTGGTAAAGTCAACTGAGTCTCGTTTGTTCCACAACCGGATAAATAAATCCTGTATCGCATCTTTTGCTTCGTCCTTATTTTTTAGTCTATTGAAGGCATGAATATAAAGTACACCAAAAAAGCGTTCGTAAATTGCAGTAAAAGCATCCCTGTCCCCTTTTTTTAGTAGGCCAGCTAACTGCGAATCTGTATATTTATCATATCTCTGCATAAACCCTCTCCCGTACCAATTTACGAAATTATAACGGAGTGGAGCCGGCAAGTTTAAACAAAATATTTCAATTAAAAATAATCAAGGAACACTTAACATTCCACCTACCCGCTTCTATCCCTCAGACAAAACGACTAACTTTGGCAAATAATCACAGGTAAAATGAATAATAACATACGAGTATATAAAATGTCTTTTGCAAGCGTTTATCCGCATTACATTCAGAAAGCCGAGAAAAAAGGACGCACAAAAGAAGAAGTGCTCAGGCGCCACAAATAAACCCAAATGTGTCAAAAATTACAGGCGTAATCTGCGGTTACCGTGTGGAAGAGATCGAAGACAAGCTCATGCAAAAGGTACGTTATTTGGATAAGGGATTTGTCTACCCAATCCTTTAGAATTTTCATCTTTTTTAAAATAATAATCCTTCAGATTTGAGTAATGGATTTCATCCAAACCAAATAAAAATAAACCTAAACCTGAAGTATGATTATGAAAACTACCCTATTGTTTTGCACAAGCTGCCTGCTTGTTATGCTAAACACAAATTGTAAAAAAAACAAGCTGGAAACAGAGAACATCGAGAAGATCTCTGCCGGAAGTCTGCGGAAGATTGCAAGTGTATTGCCAATTGTGCCAGGTACAGACACCTCAAAATATCCCGCTGCCAGAATTTTCCCTGGATTGGTAGCATCGAGCGAACCACGGCTTACCAATTACAATGTCGCCCTCGACCTTACCTACACAAAGGTTACCACTGAAGACCTAAAAATATCAAAAGCACCTGATGCCTGGCTAAGTACGGGGCTATACGCACCTGCAGGAGAGCTGATCACCATTGAAGCACCGGCAAATACACCCGGACTGGAGGTTCAGATTGGTGCCCATACTGACAACCTTACTTCAATAGCTCCTGCATCCCGTAAACGTGATCCGATCATTTTCACAAAAAATGCGCTGACATCAGGTACCAATACTGCCCGGAACCTTTATGGCGGACAAATCTGGATCAGAGTAGCTAATCCTTTGGGGTATATCGTTAACCTGACCATAAGCGGCGCCGTCAAATCTCCGGATTATGTTAGGGACGTGACTACTGATGCACAATGGCAGGCTATGATTGCCAATACTACCGTCCCATTCTTTGAATTGCGTGGAAGAAGACTGATCCTGACTATGGAAACCAAGCGTTTGGCTACCTATCCTTTGGCAAGTCCTACGGCACTGGTAGCCAAATTTGATGATAAACTATACCATGATATGATGGCCTGGTATGGCTGGTCATCTACCACTACTAATGTTAAAAACCGGATGCCGGGTACTCCCTGGAGAATTGTACACGATATACAACCCAGTGCAGGGGCACAACATGCGGGATACCCCGTTGTTGCAACAGCCAATGACAATTATTTTTCCCAGGCTGTAGACATCAATCAATGGACTGGTGGAAACTGGGGATCCTATCATGAAATAGGGCACAACATGCAAATGGGAGGTTTGTGGAGCTGGATCGACCTTCAGGAAGTCTCAAATAATATATTTTCTCTTAAAGTGACCAATCGCGCGGGCTATAAGCATACCAAAATAGCACAAATGATGCCTGCCGTACTTGCCTTTACCTCGATCCCTAATCCAAACAAGGATAAATTGTATACTTCGGCTAGTTTAGATGTAAGGTTTGGTTTGTTTATGCAGTTGATGGAAAAATATGGCTACGGAATCATCACCTATATGTCTAATACCGCAAGGGCCAGTACACTAGATTTTAGTACTACAGCCTACCCCAATTCGGTGATTAGAAACCAGAAAAAACTGGATTACTTTTATGAGCTGATATCCGACTATACCACAAAAGACATGCTACCATTCCTAAACGCCTGGGGTATTTATCCCAGCCAGGAAGCACAAACCTTAGTGGCATCCAAACATCCGATGCTCACAGAACAGGTTTGGCTGTACGACCCAAGTTAGGATGATTTTATAGCGCGTTACCTTTCGGCGACTGGAAGTCATGCATTGTGACTTCCAGTTCGATTTTAAATTCCAACGATTAAAAACAAAAAATTGATTAATGCGTTAAAAAGAAGCAATCGCGAACTATAAATAAAAAAGATAGATATGAACCCGAAAAAGATATGGTCAAATTTAACAGTAAGTGATCTGGACCGAACAACTAAATTTTATACGGAACTGGGATTTAGATCCAACGGGAGGTCTGACGACCTGACAAGCTTTTTTTTTGGTGAGAATAATTTTGTAATGCACTTCTTTTTAAAAGACAAGCTGAAAGCGAATGTGGAGATTGAAATTTCCGACGCACACATTGCAAACGAAATCATATTTACGCTTTCTGCTGAAAGCAAAGATGAGGTGAACAAATGGGAGAAAGAAGTCCAAAGCGCAGGCGGAAAAATCGTTTCAAAACCTAAAGAGTTTGGAGCGGGATACTATGGTTTTGTATTTGCTGACCCTGATGGGCATAAATTTAACGTATTTTATATGTAAAATACTCCGTCCAATTTTGAGGGGGTCTTGTTCTCCATGATATCTTTTTTTGATTAACCTACTTAAAAAAACTCGCCGAAGTGCCAAAGGATTCCTAATGGATCGTACAGAAAACATTAAATGGTCGGATAGATATTGCTTGATGTTTCATAAATTCTGTAGGCTTTTAGGCAGGCTCTTCAATACCAGATCATAGGAATGGTCGATCAATTCGCGGATCAGTACCGAGGTTAGGCCTCCGTCGAGATAAACGGTATTCCAGTGTTTCTTATTCATATGGAAGCCAGGAATAATTTCATGGTGTTGTTCCCTTAATTCTATAGCGCGTTCCGGATCGCATTTGACATTGAAACGGTTGGCTTGTTCCAGTCCGATCAGCAGGAAGATCTTACCTCCTACTTTAAATACCAGAGTTTGTTCGCCGAATGGCATTCCTTCAGTGGTTCCGGGTTTGCTGAGGCAATAATCACGCAAATCTTCAATATTCATAGCAGTAGGTTATTATTATGGAATACAAACCAAAAATATGGGATTTTATCTAATTTTTTGTATACTAATTATATTAGTATAAATTTGGAGCCTGCTGGTGTTTGTTGTCTTTTACTAATGGATTTGAACTTCGATATTTCTGGTAATGAAAGCGCTGATGGATTAGTCGTAACGGTTCCAACGGAAGGGAAATTACCCGGGTACTACCCGGGTGAAACACCCTGGCATAAGAACTGGAAACTAGCTTTCCCTCCTGCTTTCCGGGAAATCAGTTTCCCTGATAAATTATTGGGGGATCTTCACCGCGCAGATGTACATACGCCCTGTGGTACTACGCTTGAGTTTCAGAATTCGCCAATCAGTATGGCTGAACTGAGAAGCAGGGAAGCATTTTATCCGAAGTTGATATGGATATTGAATGGTAAGAAGTTCAAGGGGTTCAGGATCCTTAAAAGCTTACCGGATGTAGACGATCCGAAACTTGATGATTATGAGTTTTGTCATACCGACCATCTTTGTATGATCCGCAAATCAGATCACTTGCTGCTGGGAAACAACGCTAAAAGATTAAACTTCTATCACGCAGAATTAAAAACAATCAAACTCACCTCACATTATTACTCCTTTTGCTGGAAACATCCACACGCTGTCTGGTACCAGGCGGAATGCCCGATCATCGTCGACCTTGGAGGACATTTCTTATATCAGTTGAAACAGCGACGCCAACTTTCCGGAGATTATGCTTACCTGCATATGATTCCCAGGAAATCGTTTATTGAAAGGTTTCTGTAGATAATACTATCTGTGAGAATACCTTTGTTGCCCTCAGTAAACGCATTAATCGAAAAAGAGAGAAACACAATTGATCAAAGTATTGTTTACATAATTTGCTCCCTGAACAATCAGTATCAAAACAAAACCTCAACCTATGAATAAAGTAATCCTGTTAAATAATCGTCCGGTAGGGAAACCTACTACAAATGATTTCAAATTCAAAAACATATGTTAAATTTCGAATTTAAAAACCCGACCAAGATTATTTTTGGTAAAGGTCAAATAGAAAAACTGGGTAATGAGATCCCAGAAAATGCAAAGGTAATGATGCTTTATGGCGGTGGATCTATTAAGACCAACGGGATATATGAGCAGGTAAAAAATGCATTGAGCGGCTTTGAAGTCGTAGAATTTTCGGGTATCCCCGCCAATCCGGAATATGAAATTTTGATGGATGCCTTAAAAATCATCAAAGAGAAAAACATTACTTATATGCTAGCCGTTGGTGGCGGCTCGGTAATAGATGGCGTTAAGTTCCTGTCGGCAGCTGCTTTATACACAGGAGATACCCCATGGGACATCCTTAAAAACGCCATCAAAACAGAAAAAGGATTGCCTTTCGGAACGGTCCTGACTTTGCCTGCTACAGGTTCTGAAATGAACTCAGGCGCCGTAATCACCAGGAAAGAAACTCAGGAAAAGCTGGCTATGGGAGGCCCTGGGTTATTCCCGGAATTTTCAATCCTGGATCCAGAGGTAGTTAAATCCATTCCAGAGCGACAACTGGCAAATGGAGTAGCCGATGCTTATACGCATGTACTTGAACAATATATGACTTACCCCATTGGAGCACTTTTACAAGATCGTTTTTCGGAAAGCATATTGCAGACATTGATTGAAATTGCACCAAAAATCATGAAAGATCCAGCAGATTATGACGCCGCAGCTAATTTTATGTGGAGCTGTACCATGGCTTTAAACGGATTGATACAAAAAGGTGTTCCTACGGATTGGGCAGTCCATGCGATGGGACATGAGCTAACTGCTTTGTTCGGAATAGATCATGCCCGGACATTAGCCGTTATTGCACCAAGTCACTACCACTACAACTTTGAAGCTAAGAAAGAAAAACTAGCCCAATATGGTAAACGCGTATGGAACATACAATCTGGATCAACTGAAGAAATAGCCAAAGCAGCAATTGAAAAGACTGTCGATTTTTTTCATTCGCTGGGGATAGACACCAAATTATCGGATTACACTTCGGCATATGAAGGTACGGCAGAGAAAGTATCTGAGCGCTTTACCGAAAGAGGTTGGCTAGGCTTAGGTGAGCATAAAACGCTTGCCCCTGCAGATGCAGAGAAAATCGTTAAAATGAGTTATTAATCTTAAATAAAGCGTCTGATCATTTACCATGACCGGACGCTTTATTATTTAACGCCTCCATAAAAATCCTGTCCTCTACTTATCTTCGAAAAGCTTGTTAATCAGAGCTGAATCGTGTACCGCAGTTTGCACAATACTTATCCTTTCTACTATGAATAGGAAAATGGAGACACGATACCTGTAGGGACAGCGATAATTTTCGCGCTTTTCCATACTATAATTAAAATCTCAAAATATCAGTATCAGGAGGTATATGCCCCAGGAGCCTGCTCATAGTCATTGATTGCCCTTTGTGGTGAAATTCATGAGTCAATACATGCGTAAAAATACTGTAAGCATCCGTTTCAATGTACTTATCCACCCATCTGTAACCCTTAACAGGGGTAAATGGTTTTTCGGAAAAACGTGAAATGAATTGTTCCATGGTGAGATCTACTTCCTTAAAGATTAACCTGAGCTCCGCTACCGTTTCGCCATCAGTTTCAGTATAATAGGATTTCTGCATAGACAAAGCAAAATTACCGGCCCATGCGATATAAGTATTAGCCACATGAGTCATTAGATAGGCAATACTTCTATTGTTGAAACTATCCACAGCCTTTACAAGGTCCTGCTTTACCTCAAACTCCAGGTACTGAAAAACCACTTCTCTTACTTCTTTTATAAGTTGATACTGTTGTTCAAGTAAATTGGTCATAGTCTACGGAATTACTGTTTTCACCATACAATGGCAATTTAAGAATAGTATCTTTGCCGCACTAACTTATTATGTCACTATTTAAAGAAATCACTACCACTTACAAGCAATCTTTTACAGGATTGAGCCGTGAGACCTGGATCCTGAGTATCGTAATGCTCATCAACAGAAGTGGATACATGGCTGTTCCATTTATGGGGCTTTTCGTTACCCAATCGCTGCACAGACCGGCCTCCGACGCAGGATATATTATTACCCTGTTTGGGCTCGGTTCCATTCTGGGTTCTGCTGCCGGCGGTAAGCTCACCGATGTAGTAGGCTTTCGCCCTGTACAGATTGTGGCTGCCATTGTTAGTGGTATTTTCTTCCTGATCTTTGCCAATGTTACTCATTTTCAAACCTTATGTATCCTCGCTGTAGTGATCAGTTTTTTCTCAGAAGCATTCAGACCGGCAAACTTTGCAGCCATTGCAGCTTATGCAAAGCCAGGGCTTGAAACACGTTCCTATTCACTTAACCGACTGGCTACCAATATCGGATGGGCTGTAGGCGTAAGTATGGGTGGACTGATTGCGTCGTACAACTACAAGATGTTATTTATTGTTGATGGAGCAGTAAGTATCATTGCTGGATTAGCGATCTTATGGTTCCTTCCCAGAATTAAGGGATACCGAAAAGCCATAAAGGAAAAGACTAAGGATATGATTGTTATGAAGCCTTGGCAAGACATTGTCTTTATTAAATTCATATTACTGAGCACGGTATTTATCATTTGTGCATTCCTGATATTCAGAGTAGTACCTGTATTTTTTAAGCAGGTATGGAAGATTGATGAATTTATGATCGGCCTGATTTTGGGTTTCAATGGTATTATCATTGCCCTATTTGAGATGGTGATGATTCATAAAATCGAAAACAAGCGTTCACCAATCTTCTTTATTGTTGTTGGTGTTTTCTTCATTGCAGCCTGCTTCCTTGTATTGCTGCTGCCTTTTAACCTGCCCGTATTGCTGGGGTGCATGTGTATTGTTTTATTCACCATTGGTGAGATGTTCGCTTTACCTTTCATCAATACCTTTGTAATGAGCAGGTCTAACGAATTTAACAGAGGATTATACGCCGCAGGATATATGTTATGCTGGTCTGTTGCCTCACTGGTGGGACCAACAGCAGGCTTTTTCATCGCCGAGAATTATGGTTACAACGTATTGTGGATGTTGATCAGCGGGATGTTACTCGCTTGTGCATACTTTTATTACCTGATGCGGGACGCAAAGTAGTTATTGTTGTAAAATAAAAAAGGGCCTAACGAAAACAAATTTCATTAGGCCCTTTTTAAACTAGGTAAAATTAATTTTTTGGCTGAACCCTTCCTGATTTTCTGTCCTGACTACGGCCAATTATATATCCCGTACCCGCACCTACTACACCACCAATGATGGCTCCTCTGCCGTCTTTTTTATCAATAAGTACACCACCTAAAGCACCTGCACCTGCTCCAATAACGGCTCCTTTAGCAGCCTGGCTCCATCCTTTTTTCTTAGCAGGAGTAGCGGCTTCACTACTATTGTTTGAATTTGATGAACGGGCAGCGGCAGCTTCATTTCGCTCAGACAATAAAAGCACTCGTTTCTCTTCTTTGATCTGGGCCAGACGTTGCGCTTCCTTTTCTTCCTCTTTAGCTTTTATATCTGCTTTTTTAAAACTATCTAGTCTTAAACTATCCTTTATTGCAGCTATTGCTTTTTCCTTAATCAATGCTTCTTCTTTAGCATTATTTGAACAGGCTGATAATCCAATCCCCAATACTATAACTAAAAGTACCTTTTTCATAACCTTAAATTTTAAACTAAATAGTGTATTCTTATTAATGTAAGAAAAAATGATGCCAAAGGTCATCATTCCTCCATAATTGTTTTTTTACATCCGGATTTCCCGAATCTTGTCATTTTCGTAAACATCGTATCTTTTCGGCGACGGTACCTTTGATATTAAAGTTCAATTGATTAGTTTCACAAACGAAAAATATATTAAAATAATATGCGCACAACAGGAAAAGTTAAATGGTTTAATTCGGCAAAAGGGTTTGGATTTATAACTCCAGAAGACGGAGGTAAAGATATATTCGTGCACTTTTCTGCAATTGCAGGCGATTCATTCAGAGAATTGAATGAAGGCGACAGTGTTGAATTTGAATTAAATGAAGGTAAAAAAGGTCCTGAAGCAGCAAACGTAGCAGTACTTTAATTACCCAACTCGGTTTAATAAAAGGGGAATGTCCGGAACATTACCCCTTTTTCATGAGCACACAATTTGTTAGTTAGCTCATGGTTCATCTATAATTCAATAAGAAAAGCATATCAGATGGATCATCCAATAGCTGAGAAAGCGGAAAACATAAAGAAAACCATAAGTATTTTAGGTTGCGGCTGGTACGGATTGGAATTGGCAAAAGTATTAACCCAATCCGGTTACCGTGTTAAAGGCTCAAGCACTACTACCGAAAAGCTTGAAACACTATCAGCACATCAGATTGAGCCCTTTCTGGTCAATTTCCAAAAGGATGAAGAACACTATGACCCCTCTTTTTTTCAAAGTGATATCTTATTCGTTTCCATCCCTCCAAAAAGAAGTAGCGCTGAACAAGCTGATTTCTGTTACAAAATAGAACGGATCATTCATGCCGCCAAGCTTAACCATGTAAAACAACTGGTGTTTATCAGTTCAATTGCAGTATATGGAGATGTGAATGCCGAGGTAAACGAATGGTCTATACCGCAGCCTGAAACCCCTTCTGCCATAGCTATGCTGGAGGCCGAAAACATGCTCAAAAACCAAAACGATTTTACTTATACGATTATCCGTTTTGCAGGTCTGGTTGGTCCAAACAGGGATCCAGGGAGATTTTTTGCCGGTAAGACTGATGTACCTAATGGCCAGGCTCCCATCAACCTGATTCATCTGGATGATTGCATTGGCATCAGTTTAAACTTGCTTAAAAATGAAGCATTTGGGCATACCTATAATGCCTGCTCGCCCGATCATCCCAGTAAACAAACCTTTTATACCGCGGCTACTTTAAAAGCCCGATTAACGCCTCCTGTTTTTAAAGATGAATTATTGAACTGGAAAATAGTGTCCAGTATTCAGGCTCCTTTAGCAAATTACAATTATATTGTGTCCGACTGGATAGAATGGTTAAATAAGTAAACATGAAATTGACAATCTTAGGTGCTGCAGAACAGGTAACAGGAAGTATGCATCTTTTACAACTGGAGAACTATAATATATTGATTGACTGCGGCCTTGATTATGAAAAGGATTCCCGTCAGATCGAGAATATGTTCTTTCCATTTGATCCGGCAGACATAGACGTGGTGATCTTGACCCATGCACATATTGATCATTCGGGGAATTTACCCACCTTAGTAAGAATGGGTTTCAATGGACAAATTCTTTGTACCCCACCCACTGCCGAGCTGACTGAACTACTTTTGTTAGATTCGGTAAATATTTTTTTAAGCAAGCAGAACAAGCGCTCACGTTCTAAAAGACAAGGATCTGGCCCGCAGCCCTTATACTTATATAAACATGTTGCTGAAACGGTAGAGCGATTTGTAACTATCGGTTTTCAAAAGGAATTCAGAATCAATGAAAATCTTTCCGTAACCTTTATACCCGTAGGACACTTGTTAGGTGCCGCAGCAGTATATCTTACAGTGAATGATAATGGTACAACAAAGAAAATTGCATTTACAGGGGATATTGGCCGGAAAAACTACCCTTTACTAATTGATCCGCAAGTTATTCCACCAGTGGATTACCTGGTTTCTGAATCTACCTATGGTGGCAGATTACACACTACCGATACCACACTGGAGCAAAAGTTAATTGAAACCATAACGGAATCCTGTATTAAATATCCCGGCAGACTAATCATTCCAGCATTTAGTATTGGTAGGACACAAGCACTGGCCTATGCCCTGAATAAGCTGTTCAGTAAAAAACTACTCCCACCTGTTAAGGTGTTTATCGATAGCCCACTAGCCAGTTCAGCTACCGAAATATACCATAAATACCAGCATTACCTGAATGACGAGGCACAGGATTTTTATGAAGATAAAACTGAGCTTACAGATTTCAAGGAGCTTTCGTATGTTCACGACAAACGGGAAAGTGTATCGATAAGTAATTATCATGAGCCTTGTATCATTATATCATCTGCAGGAATGCTAGAAGGCGGTAGAATACAGGATCACCTCTACTATAACATCCAGAATTATTATTGCACCATCCTGTTTATTGGGTATTGTGCAAAGGGCACTCTGGGCGACAGACTTTTAAGAGGCGACCCTATTGTTAGGTTAAGAAACCGCGACCTGATGGTTTATGCAACCATAAAGCAAACGGATTTGTTGAGTGGACATGGAGATCATAATGACCTGCTGAACACCGTTAAACAGCAAGATCCTGCTACTTTAAAGAAGGTATTTTTAGTACATGGCGAAAAAAGAAGCCTCAACTATCTTGCTGACGCGCTGCAGCAGGAAAACTATAATGTGGTTATCCCCAAAAAGGACGAGATTTTTGAGTTATAAGATTATTGAAACCCTCAAATATGTAGTAAATACTATACAGATTTTTAAGGCTTTCAGTAGAAAATCTATTTCTTTTACAATTTCCATGGATTCAAATAAACCAATGACTATTAATGTATTACGAATTAATAATTAAGAAAATTGGCTTTGGCAAGGTTATTACAAGAAGACAGTTATCTTGGCTATTTTAAAGCTGGGTAACAAACATCTAAATATAAAGAAATGACTTCAAAATTCACAAAAACAGCCTTAGTGCTTTCCCTGGTTGGATTATCTTCGCAGCTTTTTGCCCAAGACCAACCGACAAATAGATTTTCAGAAAAATCTTTTCGCACCTGGTCTATCGGTGCTCATGCTGGCGTATTAAGTTCGAACACCATCTTTAATGGTAGTCAACGCGATTTCCAGGCAGCTAAAGAATCACTGGGTTACGGTGGATATATCAAAAAACAACTGTTCCCGGCTTTAGGCTTACAAGCTGATTTCTTAGCAGGTAAAGTTGAAGGTTTGAGATCCTTTAATACATCCACTGCTACTTATACACCTAACACTAGCTTTGAAACAAAATTAGAATGGTCGGCAGCTTTAACAGCAGTTTACAACCTGGCAAACATCAGCATCAATAACGAAAATGCAATATTGATTCCTTATGTGAAAGCTGGTGCGGGTTACCTATCTGCAGGTACTGATGTGACCAACGGAACGACAGTTGATAATCAAGGTTACAAAGAAGGATATTTCATCCCTGTAGGGGCCGGTTTTAAATTAGGTATCGCTAAAGGCATCAATTTAGACTTTGGTTATGATGTTAACTTTACCAAAAGAGGTGATTTTGACGGTAATAACACTGGTAAATTCGACAAATTCTCATATGGACATGCTGGTTTAGAATTTGCTTTAGGCAGCAAATCAAAACCACAGTTACAGAACTACAGTTCATTGGCTAACTTACGTAACCAGACTGCTGAAGAAAGTGCTGAGTTAAGAAGAGCATTATCTACTGCTGAGCAAAATGCAGAAAGAGACAGAACTCAATATGCTAAAGATATGGCTGATGAAGATAATGATGGCGTTGCAAACAAATTCGACAAATGTCCAGGTACAAAAGCTAATACTGTTGTAGATGGTTCAGGTTGCCCTATCAAAGTTCAACGTGAGGTGATCAAAGAAACTAAAGTTATTGTAACTGAAGCAGATCGTAAAGTTGTTGAGGAAGCAATTAAAAACCTGGAGTTTGACTTAGGAAAAGCTACTATTCGTCCTACCTCATATGCTACTTTAAATAGAGTTGCGGAGTTATTGGTTGCGAAAAACTTTAGCTTAAAATTAGCCGGACATACTGATAACACAGGTTCAATGGCTTTAAACTTACGTTTATCCAAAGATAGAGCTGAATCCATCAAAGCTTACTTAGTATCTCAAGGCGCTAACGCTTCACGTATTGAAGCAACAGGATACGGTCCGAACCAACCTATAGCATCGAACAAAACTGCTGAAGGTCGTCAGAAAAACCGTCGTGTTGAATTTTCATTGTACTAATCTGTAAATTCTTCACATAAAAAAAGCGCATGCCTGATATCAGGCATGCGCTTTTTTTATGTACCAAAATTATTAATCAGCGTTTTTTGCAACTCCACCCTCTTTAGGTGCAAAAACAAGTGAGGCAACAACCGCAATAAGCAATACACCAGCAACAATGATTAAAGACACTGGTGATGAGATGTGATAAAGTGGCGAGATAACCATTTTAACACCTATGAAAGCTAAAATGATCGCCAATCCGTACTTCAGCAAGCTAAACATATGAATGAAGTTTGCTAAAAGGAAGTAAAGCGCTCTTAAGCCTAAGATGGCAAATATATTAGAGGTATATAAGATGAAAGGATCATCAGGAGCGATCGCGAAGATTGCTGGTATCGAATCTACAGCAAACAATAGATCGGTAAACTCAATTACAGCCACAACAACCAATAAAGGTGTAGCCATTTTAACGCCATTTTGAACGGTGAAAAACTTAGCACCATCAAATTTATCACTAACCTTAAAGAACTTGTAAATCAGACGTGCTCCGGTACTTTTACTAAAGTCTTTGTTCTCCTCCTCATCATCATGTCCAACCCAGGATTTTACTCCTGCATAGATCAGGAATAAACCAAACAGAAATAATACGACATTCACTTCTACTACGTATCCGAGCACCATCATTTCAGGTAAATAAGTCATATTTATCAGACCTACGCCTGCAAAAATAAAGATGGCGCGGAATACCAATGCACCAAGGATCCCCCAGAACAATACCTTATGATGCAGTTCTTTCGGAACCTTAAAAAAGCCAAAAACCAATATAAAAACAAATAGGTTATCAACTGAAAGGGCCTTCTCTATCCAATAGGCGGACTGAAACTGCGTAAACTTTTCGAATCCGGAGGTTAGATAAACCACACCACTAAAAAGCATCGAAAGGCTTATCCAAACGATCGACCAAATGGCAGCTTCCTTATTACTTACTGCATGAACCTTCTTGTTAAAAACTCCCAAATCCAACAGGAGCATGACTATTACCACTACTGCAAACCCAATAATAACACCGGGATGATCAATCATATTATTCATTCTTTACTTATAATTTTTATTTATGTGTGCGGGTTTTAATTAGCAAAAATGCTAAAATATCGGTGTTATTTAACCTTATCTAACGGTTTTCTATTGTTTAATTGTGCTGATTTATACTTGCTCGGTGTAAAACCGGTAATTGTTTTAAATTGAGTGGATAAATGAGCACTGCTGCTATAGCCCATCTTAAAAGCTATCTCATTTAGATTTAGCTCACCATACTCCATCAGCTCTTTTACCTTCTCGATCTTTTGCTGAATAATGTACTTTTCGATGGTTAGCCCCTCAGCTTCTGAAAACTGGCGACTTAGGTAGGCGTAGTCCTTGTTCAATCTATCAGCAATTGTTTGGGTTAAACTCTGTCCAATTGTAGTCAAATCAGAATAATGAACCAATTCAACAACCTGATTTTTAATCTGCTCTACCAGCTGATCTTTTTCCTTATCGATCAATTCAAACCCTAAAGATTGCATTGCAGTCGCGATGTCCTGTAATTGATTTGCATCAGGTGAAGGTTCAACCTCAATCTTACCTAAAGATATCTCATTAACCCTTAAACCGAAATTCTCTAACTGCTGTCTCACAATCATGATACAACGGTCGCAAACCATATTCTTAACATATAAAATCATACGCATCTAACAATTAATTACTGATCAGGCTATGCCCTTTCACAAAGATAAAGCAATAATTAATCTATTCTTGGTTTTCACATTTTCATTACACAAATCTAACCGGAAGATACCTTTTGCTTAGGTAGAAGATTACTATATTTGCAGACCTTCACAACATGCTCCCGCTCGCTCAGCATTCAACGGTGTGAACCCTATTTAAAACAATGACACAAAAAAAATACTACAGTCTGATATTAATACTGGGCTCATTAACTGCACTTGGGCCTTTTTCAATTGACATGTACCTTCCTGGATTTCCCGCTATAGCAGCTGATCTTCGCACAAATACCTCGATGGTAGCGCTATCCCTATCCAGTTTTTTCATTGGCATATCAGCCGGGCAGTTGCTATACGGACCATTATTGGATAGATTTGGAAGGAAAAAGCCACTGTATATCGGCTTGCTGGTGTATATTCTTGCTTCTGCAGGCTGTGCTTTTGCCACCAGTATAGATGCCTTAATCATCCTGAGGTTTATTCAGGCACTTGGAAGTTGTGCCGCTACAGTTGCTGCTGTAGCCATGGTGCGCGACTTATTCCCTGTTAAGGAAAATGCCAAAGTTTTTGCACTGCTGATGCTTGTTTTGGGCGTTTCACCAATGATCGCTCCAACATTAGGTGGATATGTAACGGTAGCTTTGGGCTGGCATTCTATATTTTTAATCTTACTTGGTCTGGGTGCATTTAACTTAATAGCCAGCTGGCTATGATTGCCCGACAGCTATAAACCGGACACCAACATTTCCTTAAAACCCAAACCAATCATAAACAGTTTCTGGACGGTTTTTAAAACACCTCAGTTTTACACTTATGCGATTACAGGTGCCCTGGCTTTTTCTGGTCTATTTGCCTATATCTCGGGTTCTCCACTCCTGTTTATGGAAATATTTAAGGTGAGTGAAGAAACCTACGGCTGGATATTCGCCTTGCTTTCGTTTGGTTTTATAGGCTCCAGTCAGGTAAATACATTGATGCTTAGGCGTTATACCAGTCAGCAATTGATATTTGCTGCATTGATTACGCAAGTGGTAACAGCACTTGTATTTTTAATTGGTAGCATCAACGGGTGGTTTGGACTTGCAGAAACCACCATTCTGCTCTTTGTGTTCCTATGTTGCCTGGGTTTTGTGAGTCCAAATGCCTCTGCCCTTACGCTTGTACCTTTTACAAAAAATGCAGGCAGTGCATCGGCCTTAATGGGCGCCATTCAAATGGGTGTGGGTGCTTTAGCTTCTGTGGGCGTTAGCCTTTTTAGTGTTAAATCTGCTGTACCTACGGTAAGTGTTATGGCCGTAACCTCCATACTTGCATTGACAATTTTATACTTTGGAAGGCAAAGACTAAGCAAGCAAGATTAAAAGCAAAATTTATTTGCCCCATGCGTAGGGGTAAAAGTTCATTCCGTTGTCTTACTTTAAAATAAGACAAAAATGAGACTTACATTCTACAAAACGAATTTTCAATTTAATGCTTTAAAAGTGCTGGCATGTGCGGTTTTACTAACTACCGGAGCAAAATCTCTTGGTCAAAACAAGACTATGGGAAAGCTGCACGTCGGCTTTACTTACCCAGTGAGCACCAATGGAAAACATGCAGCATTAGATACCAACAACCTCTCCTTCCACGTGCTAGCCGGTGTGTCTGCAGCCGAAAGGGGCGCATCCTTTGCAGGGATTGCTAACATAGTCCGCAATGACACCAAAGGCTTTCAATTTGCCGGTATTTCAAACCATATAGGCACCGCAGCAAACGGAGGACTATTTTCCGGTGTGCTAAATACCTATGGCGGCGGAAATACAGTTGCCGTTGCCGGTCTCGCTAATCTTTCAAAAAACGATACTAAAGGGATACAGTTTTCAGGTTTTGCCAGTATCGCAAAAAACATAAGTGGTACTCAGGTTGCGGGGTTTATCAATAAGGCTAAAGACATTAATGGGACTCAAATAGCAGGCTTTATCAATATAGCCAAAAAGGTAAAAGGTGCCCAGATTGCAGGTTTTATCAACGTAGCTGATAGTAGTGATTATCCAATTGGTATCATCAACATTGTAAAAAATGGTGAGAAGAGCATTGGCCTGACTACAGATGAAACCCTTACCACCATGCTATCTTTCAGATCTGGAGGAAAAGTACTTTATGGAATTATTGGTCTGGGCTATAATTTTAAAAATTCAGATGAAGTATACGCATTTGAGGCAGGTTTAGGTGCACATTTCTTCCAATCCAACTCTTTTAGATTAAATGCAGAAATTACGGGGATAGGACTAGAAAGTTTCAAAGCGGGTGAATATTTCAAAACATCATTCAGATTAATGCCAGCACTTAAAATCACGCGCAACCTTGAACTCTTTGGAGGACCATCATTTAATTACGTGAATACCAACACAACTGAAGGCAGGAAACTAAACAAAAAGTACATCAACACCTGGGAGAACAAAAAGGACAACAACTTCCAGGCCTTCTATATCGGCTATAGTGGCGGAATCCAGTACAGTTTTTAAATTCACCGGGCTTTTACCGGGGCAATGTTTGTTTCCTAAATTTCAGTACATAGATTTGAAGAAATAAACAGTGCTACCGGTATAGCAAACCATAAATTTGAATAGACTTATACTTTGAAATTAAATCACAGCACTCCAGAAAACAGACATCAGCAATATGATGATCACGCTTTTGAACAATTGTTCAAAGATCATTTTAAAGCATTGTATGCCTATGCCTACGTAATTTTAAAAGATGAGGATGATGCAGAAGAGATCGTACAAAACATGTTCTTAAAATTTTGGGAAAAGCGGGATTTGCTGACTGTTCAGTCCTCCTTAAAGGCCTACCTTTATAAGTGTGTATACAACGATAGTCTGAATTTCTTAAAACATCAAAAGATCAAAACCAAATACCAGGACTTTGCAACCTATACCATGAATCATGAAAATGAGCCAGCATCGTCAAAAATAGAGATGACTGAATTGACATTTAACCTTAACATTGCCTTAAACCGCTTACCTGAGCAATGTCGAACTATATTTCAGATGAGTAGGTTTGAAGAATTGAAGTACAAAGAAATTGCGGAGCGACTTGGGCTATCGGTAAAAACTATTGAAAACCAAATGGGCAAAGCACTTAGGATTTTACGTTTGGAGCTGGCCGACTTCCTCTCTCTGGTTTTATTAGGCCTGATGTATTACAAGGATTACTTTAATTAAAAGAAATAGAATGACTGATGAATTATTGATAAAGTTTCTATTAAATGAAACAGATGAAAGGGAAAGCATCACAGTGCAAAACTGGCTTGATGCTGCTCCGGCTAATAAAACCTATTTTTTACAATTCGAGAAAATATGGACGAGTAGCAAAGCACTTTCAAGTCAAAGCCAGGTCAACGAAAACGAGGCATGGGTGAGATTTAAACATAAAGCAGACAGCAAAAGCCAGGCGCCAATAACACAAAAATTAAGGCCAAAATATAGCTGGCTTAAAATTGCGGCCATGTTAGTACTGGTGGCCGCCGGATGGTCTTTGTACAGTATCCTCTCTCCTGTTTCGTATATAGATTTTACAGCAGGGAATGCAGTAACCACTAAAGTACTACCAGATGGCTCGGCGCTTACCTTAAATAAAAACGCAAAGATTAGCTATGCCAACAATTTTCAAAACAATAGAAGCATCCATCTTGAAAAGGGGGAAGTGTTCTTTAATGTGGTACACGACGAATCAAGACCATTTGTAATTGATGTAGATCAAATATCAATCCTTGTTGTTGGCACTTCGTTTAATATAAAGCACTTAAAGAGCCAAACTGAAGTAATTGTTGAAACAGGAATTGTTAAAGTAAGCCTGGGTAATGATCATATAAATCTTCAGAAAGGAGAAAAAGCCATCATTAAAAATTACGCAGATAAATTAATCAAAGAGCCAAGCACGGATCAGTTGTACAACTATTACCGCAGCAAAGAATTTAATGCTAACAACACTCCCCTATGGAAGATGGTTGAATTACTAAATGAAGCATATGATGCAAACATCATTCTTAATGATCCTGCAATAAGCAACCTCACATTAAACACAACCTTAAAAACTACTGCAAGCCTGGATGATAACTTAGACATTATTTGCAAAACTTTAGACCTCACTATTCAGCGTAACGAAAACCAAATTTTATTGTCTAAAAACCAATAATGAGAATCAACATCACCCTGATCCTATTGCTCATCATAGGATACTCAAAAGCACAATTGCCAAAAATCCCATCTCAGCATAATCTGGAGAAAAGGGTGAGTATCGAGGTGAAAGATCAAAAAATACCTGAAGTTCTGAACAAGATTAGCAAAGCCGGAAACTTCTATTTCTCTTATAGCGGCACATTATTCAGGCAAGACAGTTTGATTACTCTAGGTATGAGGAATGTACCCGTAAGGGAGATATTAAACCGGTTATTCAACAACAAAGTTGATTATGCTGAGCACGGAGCATACATTATCCTTCGTTATGCTGCAAACCACCTGACTATTGAGCCCGAAAATATTGCCACTGGTGAAAAGCTATATCTGATTAGTGGCTTCATAATAGACAGGGAAACAGGATTAAGAGTTAAACAAGCTAGTGTTTATGAAAAAAGATTGCTGCAATCGACCCTTACAGACAGTAAGGGTCATTTTAAGTTAAAATTCAAGGGCAATCACAACGAAGTGATCTTAACTGCGAGTAAAGAGAGTTACCGTGATACTACCCTGATCTTTTTATCTGACATAAAAGTAAAACCGGAAGGCTATAATGATCCCGAAGATACTAAACGAAACGCTGGCTATGATGATATAGAAAACTCAGGGTTTGGCCGTTTTTTTATTTCTTCAAAACAAAGAATTCAGAGTTTGAATATCCCTGACTTTTTTGCTAATAGTCCATTTCAAGCCTCCTTAACACCGGGATTAAGTTCCCATGGCATCATGAGTTCGCAGGTAATAAATCGATTCTCGCTAAATGTTTTAGGAGGGTATACGGCCGGTACCGACGGCTTTGAAATTGCCGGGCTTTTCAATATCACGAAGGGCGATGTAAAGAAACTTCAGGTTTCGGGGCTTTTTAATCAGGTTGGAGGGTCTGTAAACGGCATCCAGGTTTCGGGCCTTGCAAATGATAGCAGAGGGAAGCAGAGTGGGTTACAGGCAGCTGGAGTATGGAATAATGTAAAAGGTGATGCTAGCGGCTTCCAAATAGCCGGAATATTTAATTCTACGGCGAATAACATGAAGGGGCTGCAAGCGAGCGGTGTAGCAAACCTGGTTAAAAAAGACTATGATGGTGTACAAATAGCTGGAATTGGTAATGTTGTTTCAAAACACCTAAAGGGAGTACAGATTGCAGGGGTATTTAATTACGCGAAGAAAATGGAGGGCTTCCAGCTTGGTTTAATCAACATTGCTGATACTTCTTCAGGGTATAGCCTGGGTTTAATCAATTTTGTAAAAAATGGATACCATAAAATAAGCGTCTCCACTAACGAGACTGTGAATACCAATTTTTCATTTAAAACGGGGAATAACAAGCTGTATACGGTATTATTTGCCGGCATAAATGTATCTGATCAGGAAAAAATAAAAACTGTAGGGATGGGTATCGGTCACGACTTTCTGTTTAACAAAGGCATGGCTATTGGCTTAGAATTAACCGGACAGCTCCTGTATCTTGGGCATTGGAACGATGCAAATATACTTAACCGCATTCAAAGTAACTTTCAGTTTCAGCTGTTTAGGGGGCTAACTGTATTTGGTGGTCCTGCTTTTGCGTTTTATAGCGGTGATACTTCTGCAGGCTCCAGTGCTCCGGGATATAAGCAAAATGTGGTGCCAGTTAACCATACCAGTTTTGGAAAAGACACTAAGGGCTGGTTAGGTTTTAACGCTGGCATAACCATAATGTAACACACTACAAAACAAAAGCTTGCATCTTCCTGTTGTCTTGATATGGAACCATTTAATATTAAAGTTGGTTTTGGTCGGGATGAAGTAGCGTTAACGATCTTACCCATCACAGAAAGGCAATACCTGGTCACCTATTTTGGGGGCATTATTGGAGCGGTTAAACTAGATGCTGACGGGGAACAATGGGAACAGGTACCTGATGAAGAAGTTGTGGCCGGTGATTTACCATTTTACTCGCCGGATTTAAATTCCGATCGGCTAAACTTCGTTTTATGCGAACATACAGTTAATCTTATTGGCGAAGAGATATTGGCCGAGTTAAAGGACCGCTAAGTTCTCTGGTTTTCTAAATCTGATACAGCATTAACCTGTGTAAAACAACCACAGCAACAATAAATGCAACAGAGGCCCTATATGATCAGACGAGAATGTATGGGTACAAAAAAAGGTTGCCTTTTAGGGGCAACCTTTAAATACCTTATCGCGGATAAGTTTATGCGTTAACGCTCTTCTTTAAACTCAAGCTAGGATATAATGCCATTACACCAAACATTACTGATCCGTAAACCAGTGTGCCGTATAAAAACTTCAATTCAAATGGAATAGCAGCGATCAGACAAGCGCCAAAACCAGCCAATGTAGTTGGATATAATCCTGGCACGTACATAGCACTGATATCAGAAACTACCCAGTGAATAAGGGTAATAACGATGGTTGACAATACTAAGTTTTGGGTATTTACTTTTTTAAGCAATTGCTTGCTTGCAAAAACCATCATCACAAATGCGATGTATGTCCAATACCACCCACCATAGAAAAATCCAAAACCTGAAGTCTGAGCAATGAAAATATCACTTAGCAACAATACCAATAAAGGAAAGCCATAGGCCTTTAAATTGTTGTTAAAATATGCTCCTCCAAATAAGGCAATAGCCCCAACAGCCGAAAAATTGGCTATTTCTTTGAAATTATCAGAGTGAGGCGCCGCTATGCGGAAAATGCTTACAAGTACAACAACTGCTAACAGAATTATGGTACTCGGATTAAATTTAGATCCAGACATGTTCTTTTAATTTATAACGCAAAGTTACTATTTAAACAGATAATATGATAAGGTATTCTGTAAATTAATGGAATACAAACATCGAAGGGAAATAATATCCGCTGTATGGAATCTGTTTAATCAACGCCCCTGTTTCTGCATTGTGAAAATAGATATTGTTCACAGCGTAGTTTACGCCATAGCCATCCTGCACAGTCGTAGTTACAATCTGATTGGTTTGCGGGTTGTATCCTAAGTTCTTTTTATAGAACGACTGTTTATCAGGTGTAGTGATGAACGGCTTATCCAGCGTTGATTTGTTGCCTTCAGTGTACTTATAAAGTTCTTTACCGCCACCAAAACTTGGCGACTTCAATAAAAATACGGTATTGTCTTTTGTAGAGGCTACAATTGGCGACGAGAACCAGGCAAACCAGGTATTCGAAGGTGTAAAAGGTAATTCAACACTATCCGTTTCTAAAGTTTGAGGATTAGCGCTGTACAAGAATTTAGCTTTGGTATACCATACCTTTTGATTAGGTGTTTGGGCGAAACCTAAAGTAACACTCTTTATTTTCTTAACAACACTAAGGTCATCTGCATCATAGATAATCACACCTGCCGATTGGTTAAGTACAAAGATGTATTTACCTGCTTTTAGCATGTCTCCCGTTTGTCCGCTGGCACCTAATAACTTAAATGAAGGTTTAAGCGTCTTAAGATTAATTAAATAAACCCCATCAGAACTACTTAAAAGCCCCCTGTTTTCGTCCAATCCAACAAAAGCACGCCAATCGTAATCAGCGGATCCTGGAATACGACCAACTTCTTTCATTGTTTTGGCATCAGCTACCACAACAGGTCCTCTAACTTTACTCACTACATAAAGGTTATTGTTAAACTTTGTAGCAAATTGAACTGTCGAGCTAGTTGGCTCAAATCCGCTGCTATTTGGGTTTTCTTTCTGAAACACACTGTCTTTCAATGTTCCTGATTCATTATCAAAAAAGCTCACTGAACCGGTACCATGCCCCATCCAACCTTCGTTGATTACAAAAAAACCGTTTTCATACTTGCTTACAACGGGTAATTCTTCTTTAACACTGTCGTCCTTTTTACACGCAACTAAAGCACTTGACATAACTAGTGCAAGTGCTGCATTTTTTAAGTTTAAAATCTTCATTTATTTGTTTAGATATTTATTTAAGAGAGCGTATACTGTGATATAATCAGGTTATATTGCTGAATATTATTTGTAGGTATAAGCGAAAACTGCATGCTGAGGCAAACCAGCTGTTACAAATTCGAATTTCTTTTTACCGTTTACTGTAAAGCAATAGGCCTTTCCTTCGTTTGAATTGAAATAATTCGCATCAGTAATCAGCACATTCTCATTAAAAGCATTCACATTAACACCATACATCGTGTTTAAAGAAGTACCATCCTTAATAAAATCACTTGTAACCGTACCTGTAGTTACATCAAAGCTTTTAATGGCGCTATTCCAGTCTGTAATTAAATAAGCTTTGTTTTTATTCGAGGTCATTGGGCCAACGTTCTGATCATAGGTTCCTGTAACCATATCGGTGCTGCTGCTGATTCTTCTAAGATCAGGCATTAAATCCATGTAATTACCCCAGG
Source organism: Pedobacter nyackensis (assembly GCF_900176505.1). GTDB lineage: Bacteria > Bacteroidota > Bacteroidia > Sphingobacteriales > Sphingobacteriaceae > Pedobacter > Pedobacter nyackensis. The sequence continues at coordinate 59,537 of NZ_FWYB01000008.1, forward strand.
ATACAACCAGTAAATCGCCATTTGCTGCTGCAGTAATCTTTACGGGGTTATAGCCAACAGCAATATCCTTTAGCTTTGTAAATTTCTCCAGGTCGATCACTGTTACTTTGTCTTTCAAGCCCCCATAATAAGGATGGTCAGAATTGGTCACATACAACTTGCCATTGGCAGCGGCCAAGCCTTCCAGTCCACCTGCCTTTTGGGTTCCGTTAAGCAATTGAAGTTCCCCATCAATAGCCATGGTAGCCGTATCAATGCGACTGATCACCCCATCATAGCGGGAAACATAGGCCTTATTCTTATAGAAAGTAACGTAACGAGGCATATAACCATCAATTGCAGAATTAAAAGATATCGATTTAAGGGATTTTCCGGTAGCGATATCAATAACCTCAACAAATGATTGCTTTTTGCCCTGAATACCCGAAAGCACACAGTACATTTTACTTCCGTAAGCTTTAAGGTCATTGGCAGTTTCGCCCAGCGATCGGCCATTAATCTTTTTAAAGTAGTCCTTCTCTGAATCGCCACTTTCAATATCATAGTAAGAGATAGCACTATTGTTATCGCCCATCGTGCCTTCACAAAGTACATACACTCCTTTTGTTCCGGTAATAACCGGAGCAGGCACTACAGGATCAATTATAACAGGCTCAGCTGATTCGTCTTTTTGACAAGAAGTGATCATTACGGAACCAAGCATAGCGAGCGCTAGCGTTAAACGGCTAAAATTGCAGTTAACTTTCTTCATTTTATTTAGTTTGTATTGGTTTAAAACAGATTATTTCTTTAAGTCTAGGCTGATATCAATTGCCCCACCGATCTCAGCAGAAATCTCTCCCAGAAATCTTGATCTTGGACTATCTCTAACCGGCTCATATGGGTTTCCATTCGAATTTTGCGCGGTATAAACCTTAACAAAGTCGATATGTTTCAAAGCGACAGGCTTACCCTGATCATCAACAGCCCAGGAGATATCAAAAGAATTATAAGGTAGTCCTGAAGTTTCCATCATGGTTTTATAGTCTTCAGATCCATTGTCAAAATACCCCCATTCAAATGGTTTATTGGTAATTATGGATCCATCAGACAAGGTATTCTTCAACTTGGTACCGGTAAATGTGAGCTGATCCTGATCTTTAATCCATAATGGATAATACTGTTTGTTATGAAAGGGGTTTCTTAGGATATATCCCTCTTTACCCTGATTATCAGTCCACCTGATATCATCAGTTGTATTTTTAGGATTATAATAAGTAATCTTATAGTTTTTGATGGTTTCGACTTTATGGTACTCACTTCCGGCCAATTCATACCAGTTTCCATCATCAGGCAATCCGTTGTTGTTCAGATCCTGCATCACCATCACGATACCTGGCTCAGACCATTCCCCATTTGTGCCGGTTAAGGGGTTACCAAAAATACCAATATCAGCACCTTCTCCGTTGGCTATCGAGTGGTCGAAACCAAAAATAAGATACCCGCCAAATCCGCCCAGGGAAAGTAATCCCTGGCGGGCTTTACCTACAAGTGCCTCAGCAGCAGCAACACTCCCCACCCCTTCGTTAATAAATTGACCAGGAGCAGGCATATACTCATATATTTTACTGATAAACTTGCTGCTCGATGAAGTTATAGGCCTGGTTACATAACCGGTGTCCTCAGATTCATCCTTTTTACAGGAACTAACAGACATTTGAAAAGCAATAAGCAATACCATTGCAGATTTCAAACTCAGATTGGTTTTGTTGAAATTCATTTTAAGATTATATATGATTTAATAAATAAATGCGAAGTGTGCAGGGATATCGCCGGTGGTAACAGACCATTTCCTTTTCCCCGCCGAATTGAAACAATACAAGGTTCCGGGCGAAACGTAATCTTTGGCATCCGTTACAAATACATCCTTGGTAAAAGGATTAACAGCAATTCCATATGGGATGAGAATATTTTTGTCTGTACCGTCAGTGATAAACTTCTGATCAGCAAACAGCTCATCTTTTACATTTAAGACACCGTAACTTATGGTATTACCTCCCGTTATGTAGCTAAATTCAGTACTGTAGAAGTAGGCTTTATCGCCATCAATTGCCAGATTGCTTACCCCAATATCAAAGGTCTTTTTAATGGTCTCAGTTTTGGTATCAATCACAAAAAGTTTGGAAGGGGTATCATAATAATCCCCCCTTGAAGTGACATAGAGGTCTCCATACTGATCAGCCTTAAGACGATGCAGATTTATAGCCACATCTATGTTTTTAACCACCTGAAAAGCATTCAAATCAATTACTGAAACGGTTCGTTCGTAATTTGGCGGACTATACCCTCCTGAATTGGCTACATATAACTTTTCTCCAACAATCGCCATTTCCTCAGGTTGCCTACCTACCTCTATCCTTTTATCCTCTTTCAAAGTCGCCGTATCTATGCGTACCACAACTCCTCGCGGTGCTTTTGGATCACCCACTTCACCTAAATAGGCGCTTACATAAGCATTGCCTTTATGGAAAGTGATGTAGCGGCAGTTGAGCACGTCAATCTGCTTAATCTTCTTTCCGGTTTTAACATCCAATACCTCTACCTTATTAGAAATATTGACTACCACATACAGTTTAGAACCATACACCGCGATGTCATTCCCAACATCCCCCAATCCTTTCACTACTTCGGGATTAACTTTACCGTAAATATTTCTGCGATATAGGCCAGTTCTGAAATCCAGGTAATCCAATGAAGCCTTATTCATATTCATGTTTCCCTCGTTTACCAGGTAAAAACCCTTTATCACACTAGAAGGATCAGGAACAGTCATTTCTGCTTCTTCTTTTACAGGATTTAAATCCTTCCTGCAGGCTGTAAATGTTAGCCCACAAAGCAGAACCAGGTATAAAAAATATAGTTTTCTATTGTTCATCATTAGTAAGAATAAGATAGCGTGAAACGATATGAACGTCCAGGGATAGGGAAATTGGTAATTACGGCGTAAGACTGGTTAAACAGGTTATTTACTTCGGCCGAAAAACGGATGTTTTTACTGGTAAGCTGTTTATTGTATTGAAAGGCGATGTCGTGTGTATACCAGGGCTGAACATAGTTTGCAGGAATATTTGCACTCTGATCATACCGCTCGCCGGTATAGATGTAACTATAATTCAAGCTTAAGTTTTTCCAGTCCAGTCCGCCAATAACTGAACCGCTATGAAGGGGCGTATAAGGAATCTGGTGCATGTAGTTCAAATTCACATTGGTAACATTAAGTGCCTGCTGATAAGTATAGGTAAGTCCTGCATTAGCCCTTAGTTTATCTGTAATTTTCCAGACAGACTGCGCATTCACATCCAGTCCTTTTATTTCCACCCGTCCTAAATTTTGCATGCTCCACCTAAATAGATTGGCTCCCGGAACAGCAACAATTTTGTCCTTTACCGTATTGTAATAAGCATCTGATTGTACACTGATCTGGCTCAACCAATTATTTTCAAAGACCTTTATATACGTAAAACCCAGATCGTACTGCTGAGTATATTCGGGCTTAAGAAAGGTGCTTCCAATAAATGTATAATAGAGATCATTAAAGGTTGGCATCCTGAAAATGTGCTTATAAAAGGCACGCAAACGGAACTCCTTTGAACTAAAAGGCTGCCATGAGGTCATTACCGTGGGCGTAAATTCACTTTTATTACCTGCAGAGTAATATTGTTCTACTTCGTCATTTACCAGTGTCCCCAGTAAATTGGCCTGGATGTTTAACCTGTTCAGACGAATTTCTGTAGCCACCGCAATCAATACTGTTTGTCGGGTTGGATATGGGAAACGATACAGGTTAGCATCTAAGGTATTGCGCTGGTAATCTGTTGACAATACAACATCCCATAAAGAATTGATTTTATAGCGGTTAGATAGGGTTAAATAGAACTCCTGCTGCTTGTATATGTTATTGGTAAGCCCATCATCCTTAACAATAGTTGGATCCAGATACCTGGAATAGTCGTTGGCATACTTTGCAGATGCCATCAGGTTATACCTGCCCGCTTCTTTTTTATAATTCCCCTGAACAAAGAAATTCCTGTTCCATAAGCGCTGGGTAAAGTCGTACACATTGTTAACTATCGCCCCTGGCAGACCTTGCTCATCATTGTAGAAATACACTTTGGCACTCCATTCACTGCTATCCGGCAATTTACCATACAAGCCCCCTTCGATCCTCATGGTTTCTATGTCGCCGTTTTTTCTCACCAGTGTGGTATCGTATGCGCCATTGGTATCATGGAATTTATATTTTCCATTAGCCTTTTTGTATTCCGTGCTGAATGAACCATAAACCTTATCGCTTACTTTCCTTTGCCAGCGAACTGATGGGTTAATTAAACCAAAGGAACCTGTTTTAAATGTTGCGGTTAAATGATCATGCTGTCCCTTCTCGAAAACAGGTTGTTTGGCGTTAAGGTAAAGGGAGCTTCCAGATGCAAAGCCTTTGGCCGACTGAAAAACAGTGCTTTTCTGGCCATTATACAATTCTATTTCCTCAATGTTATCCAAAGAAAACTTTCCAAGATCTACCTGCCCGTTTTGAGCATTACCAAGTTGCACGCCATCATAAAACACGGCAGTATGATTGGTTCCCATGCTACGCACGTTAATGGTTTTTAAGCCACCAATACCCCCATAGTCCTTTAACTGAACACCTGAGAAAAAGCGAACGGCGTCAGCAACGGATAAACTGTTTAACCTTTGTAACTCTGCTCCTGATAATATTTGCAGTGGTGTAGAAGAGGTTTGTCGGCGAGTAACCTTTACCCTATTGATCTGGACTTCTTTGAGTTGGTTTACTTTATTTAAGGAATCTGATTTTAAGGTTTTAATTGCCCCTGTTTGTGCCTTAAGATTTTGAGGCACAAGGAGACTGCAGCCGGTAACGGCAATAGCAGTCAATAAAGCACAATTAACACCCCTAAAGGCATATTTGTTTCTTATCATTTTGTTGTGAGTATTACCCACAGCAAACAGTTAGATTAAGGAAATGAAATACAATAAATAAGCACTCACTCCTAGCTTCAATCCCCGAAAGCTATGAAATCATAAAAGCGAATGGCAGGTCTTCTGACTTACTCCCGGATATTCTGCCTTCCCAATCGTCCCCTTGTTAAAGGTTTAGAAAAGTGGCTTCGATTTGAATACCGTTATAGAGCTTACAGCTGCGGGACAGTTACGGAATTACACCGTATTCCCTTTTAATCCAGATAGGTTAATTCCTATCGGGAACCAAAAGCGCTGCGAAGGTACTTATTATATAGATACCAGCAAACACTTATAAAATAAAAGGCCTCTTTTGCATGATACAAAAGAGGCCTTTATGATAAAAAAAGGTTAATTAACCTATGGTTTTATTTAATGGTAAAACTTACACCGGCGTTCACATTGAAGCCCATGTTATTGTAACCATAAAATTCATTATACTTCTCGTTCAAAACGTTCTTAAAATCTGCAAATAGCTTTACTTTTTTAATCAGCGTATACTCCCCATAGAAGTTTAATAATTTGTAAGCAGGAAGGTTTTCAATTACATAATCATCAAAATTACCATCCGTACGCTTGCCATTATACTTAAATGAAGAACTTACATAAAGCTTATTAGTAGCCTGAATTCCTGCATTTAAACCAAAAATATGCTTTGGTCGACGCAACAGATAGTCAGAAACCTCGTTGGTCACAAAATTAAATTCTGTCCCTTCTACATAAGCATAAAATGCGTTGATATTAAACGCACCAAATTTCAATGATGGCTCTACCTCAAAACCTTTAGCTGTTTGGTGTGCCTGGTTTACATACCCCACATTTCCATACACAATACCATCTGTTAAATCCCTTTTAAAACCCGCAATACGCAACGTGTATTTATTGTCCGCAAGACTGAGGCTAACACCTGCTTCGTAGTTTTTAGAACTCTCTGGTTTAAGATTTAAATTAGCCCCATACAATCCGAATAAATTCTCCAATGTAGGCGTCTTAAATGAAGTTGAAAGCGTACCAAATAGCTTTACTTGTCTTATAATGTTAATCGAAGGGGTAATGTTGTAAGTATAGTTTTCACCATATTGTTTATGTTTATTGTAACGTCCGCCAACTTCAAGGTTAAAAATGCTTAAATCATGTGCAAATACAGATGCATAAGTACTAAATAGGTTGGTCGACACGCTTGAACCAGAATTCGTTCTGGAGCTCGTAGCCCTATTATCCAAACCCACTAAAACATCAACATTACTACCTACTTTTTGATTGTAAAATAAATCAATCAGATTCAACTTACCTTCACCAAGATTTGATCCATATTGATTTACAGAACCAATCGAAGAAGTTTCGTAGCTGTAATTGAACGTCACTTTACCTGTTCCGAAATTATATCTTGAGCTAACACCCCCATTAAAGTGCTTCACCTTCGAATTGTTAGTTGGGTTATCCGTAAACGATGTCGCATCAAAATCGTAATGTCCATAAAAATAGCGAAGGAAAGGGCTAATGCTAAAATTATCCGTGGCCTGCAAAGAGAAATTCGCGTTAACTGCCGCAGTATTGTTGCCATCCTTTTCAAATGGAGTTGTATTTCCAGCTGGTTCAGCTGCTTCCGAAAAACCATCAGTTTTTCCTTGAGTGTAAGCAATGTTGTAAGAGAATTTATCCACATTAGCACTCATCCCTATAGTACCTTTATAGGTGTTATAAGTTCCGTAGCTAGCTACACCATAAACGCTATTGCCAGCATCCTTACCTTTTTTAGTTACGATGTTAATTACGCCGGATACCGCATCAGAACCGTAAATGGTCGACTGACCGCCTTTTAAAATCTCGATATGGTCAATCTGATCGATTGAGAACATACGAAGGTCAAATGCACTTCCTGAACCAGCCGGATTACTTACCAGAATACCATCAATCAACACTACAGCATAAGCACTTCCTGCACCTCTTAAAAACAAACTCTTATTTAAGCCTGCATTTGCCGTTGCACCACCTACAACAAGTCCGGCTTGTTCGTTTAGCAGTTCAACCAAATTTTTACCCTGACTACGGTCTAACACATCCCGTCCGATAATGGTAACCACCTTACCAGTCTGCGATTGCTTCTGGTCGTTCTTTGTGGCCGAAATAACAACGTTATCAAGGTCTACAACCTTCTGGGCCTGCGATGTCTCTGTAACACCTAGCTGGATTATACCAGCACTCATTGCAATTAATAGTTTACTATTAAGCTTCATTTTATATTGTTTTTGTTTGTGAGCTATTACCCACAGCAAACAGTTAGATTAAGGAAATGAAATACAGTAAATAAGCACTCACCCCTAGCTTCAATCCCCGAAAGCTATGAAATTTATTACTCGTGGCAGGTCTTCTGACTTACTCCCGGATATCCTGCCTTCCCATTCTCCCCCTTTACAGGTTTTAGAAAAGTGGCTTAGATTTGAACACCGTTACAGAGCTTACAGCTGCGGGACAGTTACGGAATTACACCGTATTCCCTTTTAATCCAGATAGGTTAACCCTAAACCGGAACCAAAAGCGCTGCGAATGTACTTAATAATTCAACTACCACCAACATCCATAATTCATATATTTTTTAATACTTATATTTATCCTTATTAATGCATAACAATGAATAGAATAATTTTCGCCTTTATACTCCTGATCAGCCTCCCTGCTATGGCACAAAAAACTGATACAATCCTGATAGAGAAATTAATGCGTCAACATCCGGATCTATTTACCGCCGTATTAAATCATCCACAAAAAAACCAGATACAGGTGTTGTACACGCAGGTAATTAAAAATGAAAACCTCCCCCCATTGTTTAGAAGCTATAGCTACAATTTGGATCCTCACCGGTATTTTTACCCAGCCAGCACGGTAAAACTCGCCGCCGTTGTCTTTGCATTGGAGAAGATCAATGAATTGAACATAACAGGACTAACTGCACAAAGTACTATGCTTACTGATAGCGCCTATATGGGGCAAACCAAAGTGCGTAAAGATACCACTGATAAAAACGGACTCCCGTCCATTGAACATTACATCAAAAAAATCCTGTTAACCAGCGATAATGATGCATTTAATAGATTATTCGAATTCATAGGTCGTGCAGAGATCAATCAAAAACTTAAAAAGTATGGTTTTGATGATAGTCGCATACTAAACCGTCTTGCCATCGGTGATGCCGGCAACTCCGCAAAACACACTAACCCCATCAAATTCTATAATAAAGAAAAACTGATATATACACAACCAGCCCAGTACGACCCAAAAGAATACCCCTTAGAATTGTCTGCTACAACAATGGGAACTGGCTACATAGATAGCGCTGAAAAATTAGTCAATAAGCCCTTTACTCTGGCCAACAAAAATGCTTTTAGTATCCCAAATCAACAATCAATGCTAAAAAGACTCATGTATCCAAAAGCCTTCCCCGCTTCAGAACGATTCAACCTGAAACCTGCAGATTATGAACTGATCTATACCTACATGAGCAAATTACCCACTGAAAGCGATTACCCTGCTTATGACCCAAAGGAATTCTGGCCAACCTATGCGAAAATGCTTTATTACGGTCGGGAAAAGGGCGCGCTATTGAATCCGGACCTCAGGATATTTAATAAATACGGAGATTCATACGGATTCATCATAGACAACGCCTACTTCAAAGACAGTAAAAACGACATCGAATTCTTTCTGACAGCAGTTGTTCAATCCAATGAAGATGGTATTTACAATGATGGCAAATATGAATACGAAACTGTCTGCTATCCTTTTATGAAGAACATTGGAAAGCTACTGTACAATTACGAATTGGAGAAAAAGCGGCAATAACAATTATTTTTCATTGGAGTGTAATTTGTTTCTTAATGGTAATGAAGCTATCATGAGTTTTTATTCATTGCTTTCGAGTGTAAACTCATGATGGTTTCATCAAGTAGTTGCTTTTTGATTTCAACCAGTTGCTCTTGTTCCGGCTTAGCCAATACAGGAAATTTAAGGTCCAAACCCTTAAAAGTTTGTAAAAGAATGTCACTGACTACTAACCTTGCATACCATTTTTTATCAGCTGGGACAATGTACCAGGGCGATGCTTCTGTAGAGGTTTCAGACAAAGCCTCCTCATAAGCCTTCATATAATCCTTCCACAATCCCCTTTCAGCTATATCCCCGGAAGAGAACTTCCAATTCTTTGCAGGGTCATCAATTCTTTCCAGAAAGCGTTTTTTTTGTTCTTCTTTTGAAACATACAAAAATATCTTTATGATCACTGTTCCATTGTCAGTAAGGTGTTTCTCGAAATTCCGGATGCTCTCATACCGCCGCTTCCAGAATGTTTCATCAATTTTCTTAATATCGGTATAGCCCGGAACCCGCTCATTCAACACGTATTCAGGGTGAACTTTACAAACCAGCACATTCTCATAATGCGACCGGTTGTGAACACCTATACGTCCCCTTTCTGGCAAAGCCTTATAATGACGCCATAAAAAATCATGATCATATTCTTCTGAAGTAGGCGCTTTAAAACTATATACCTGGCAGCCCTGAGGATTTAAACCTGACATCACATGCGATATCACACCATCTTTTCCTGCGGCATCCATTGCCTGAAACATAATCAAAATAGAGTGAGAATCGGCAGCATAGAATATTTCCTGAAACCTGGTCAATTGCGCTTTAATCTCTGCCAGCTCTTCGGTACCATCGTCCTTTTCAGTCGATCCGTTATAACATGTGGAATAGTCATTAAGCGAAACTTTTTTCCCGGCAGCAACCTGATATTGTTTAACATCTATCTTCATAAGCAATCAAATAAAAATATATAGCAAGAAATTGTAAACCTTTATAAATTTGAGCTAAAATTTAAGTAAATTAATTACGTTAATTTGCACTGTTAAGTTTTAACACTATTTAACACAAACTGTTTTACGTTTTTTTGATCTTTACGTCCATGTTTAAAGAAATTAGCAATAAGTACATCCGTTATTCAAGCATATTCCTTTTTTGTATCATCATCTTTTTTTGTGCGCTGCAACTCAATTTCTTATGGCTTTTTGGGTACTCTCCATCTTATAAAGACATCAAAGCACCTACCCTTCGTGTAGGCTCAGAACTATATACATCCGATGGAAAATTAATCGGTCGCTATTACAAAGAAAACCGCACACCTGTAAATTTTAATGAGATATCGCCCAGTGTAATCAACGCCCTCGTAGCTACGGAGGACGTTCGTTTTTACAGCCACATGGGTATCGACTTCCGTTCATTGCTTTCCAGTGGAATCTCTACTGCTACCGGCGACAAGCGCGGAGCAAGTACCATTACCCAACAGCTGGCAAAAAACCTGTACCGTACCAGATACAACAAATCACAAGGTTTTTTAAGTCATGTCCCAGTGCTTCGTACCATCGTAGCCAAACTAAAAGAATGGCTTACTGCGGTAAAATTAGAATCCAACTATACTAAAAACGATATCATTACCATGTATCTAAACACCGTTTCGTTTGGTAATAATGCATATGGTATCAAAACCGCTTCCCGCATCTATTTTGATAAAGAAGCCAATCAACTCGAAGTACCCGAATCAGCATTGCTGGTAGGTATGTTAAAAGGCACAACAACCTATAACCCAATCAGAAACCCTCAGAAAGCATTAGAACGTCGTAATGTTGCCCTGGCGCAGATGAACAAGTATAACTATATTTCTGCTGCCGAATTAAACACTTACAAAAACACGCCGATAAAACTTAAGGAAGGAAGAATTGATGAAGGAAGTGATGGCGATTCTTATTTAAGAGCCGCAGTAGATAAATACCTTGAAAAATGGTGTAAAGACAATGGCTATAACCTATATGAAGATGGATTAAAAATCTATACAACCATTGACTCAAAACTTCAACAATATGCAGAAGAAGCTGTAGCCGAACAAATGAAAACCCTTCAAAGAAGATTTTATAGTGTTTGGGGCAATGAAGATCCATGGGAAGATTCTGAAGGGAAAAAAGTAGACTATCCGGATCGCGCCATGCGCAACCTTCCGATTTATAAACAACTGGAAAAAAAATACGCCAATACCCCCGATTCTATAAACGCATATTTTAATAAAAAGAAAAAGATGAGAATCTTTACCTGGAAAGGTGACAGAGACACGCTTTTCTCTACCATGGACTCGATCCGTTATTACGGAAAAATCATGAATGCAGGAATGATGACCCTTGATCCTTTCAATGGTAAAATAAAAGTATGGGTTGGTGGTATTGACCATAAATACTTTAAATACGATCACGTAAACCAATCGAAAAGACAAGCAGGTTCTATATTTAAACCTTTCGCATACCTTGCCGCGCTTGAAAGTGGTATGAGTCCATGCGATAAGCTTACCGATAAGCCTGTAAAAATAGCCTATCAGGAAAAAGGAAAAACAGAGTACTGGGAGCCTAAAAATGCGAGCTACAGCTTTAGTTACAATGAGATGTCGCTACGTTACGCAATGGCACGCTCTGTAAATACCGTTACAGCACAAATTACTGAAAAAGTTGGATGGGATAATGTGGTAAAATGGGCACATGAATGCGGTATCGAGAGTGATTTAGAATCCGTTCCGTCAGTGGGCTTGGGGCCGAATGATGTTACCGTATTTGAAATGGTTAAAGCCTATGGCACCTTTTTAAATGATGGTATAAAGACCGATCCGATTCTTGTTGAAAAGATTACCGATCTGGACGATAATGTCATTGAAGAATTCAAAGCAAAAACAAAAAGAACTCTTACAGAAGAAATGTCGTGGTTAATGCTGTACATGCTTAGAGGAGGAATGGACGAACCAGGTGGAACCTCTCAGGCTTTATGGGAATGGGATCTTTGGAAAAAAGGAAACCAGATTGGTGGAAAGACAGGCACATCGAGTGATTATGTAGATGCATGGTACATGGGCGTTACCAAAGACCTGGTAACAGGTATCTGGATAGGTTGCGATGAGCGCACAGCGCACTTCAAAAATGGAGAAACAGGTGAAGGCTCAAGAACCGCTCTGCCTATTTTTGGCAAGTTCATGGAAAAAGTATATAAAGACTCAAGTACGGGATATACCATGGGACCTTTCCCTAAGGCTAAGGTAAAAATCACGAAAGAGATTGACTGCCCTACCCCAAGACAACAAGTCGACACAACCTCTAATGATAGCTTAGCTGTGGATTCAACTAATTTTGATGTACCTCCAATAGAAGAAACGGCGCCAGTTCAAAATGAGCCTGTACTCCCGAAAACAGAAGAAAAGAAAACAGTTGAACCAGCTAAACAGCCTACTACTGAAGTTCCGCTTACCAGAAAAGAAGAAAGGGAAATGAGGAGAAAGCAACGTCAGGAAGAAAAGGAAAGAAAGAAAAACAATCAATAATCCAGTAAAATATAAGCGCTATGAATAAAAGATCTACTTTTCTAACAAGAATAATCCCCATCCTTTTCATTCTCATGGCACCTTATGCCGATCTTCATGCCCAATATTTTGGACAAAATAAGGTTCGCTACAACAATGAGAAATTCAAAGTTCTGCAAACCCCACACTTTGAAATCTACTACTACCTGCAGAATGAAAAATTTATAGAAAAGTTTGCTCAGGATGCTGAAACCTGGTACAAAATGCACCAGGAAATATTTAAAGATACTTTTGTAAAAAAGAATCCAATTATCCTATACAACAACCACCCGGATTTTCAGCAAACAACAGCCTTGCAAGGTGACATAGGTATAGGAACCGGTGGTGTTACCGAAGCTTTTAAAAACAGGGTAATTATGCCTGTTATGGAGTTGAACAACCAAACCCGACATGTACTGGGCCATGAGCTTGTTCACGCCTTCCAATACCACCTCCTGCTGGAAAAAGATTCGATAAACCTGGAAAACATTAGTCAGATACCTTTATGGATGATTGAGGGTATGGCCGAATATCTATCTGTAGGTAAAACAGATGCTTTTACTTCCATGTGGATGCGTGATGCCCTATTAAACAGAGATATCCCTTCATTAAAAGATTTAACCAACTCAAATAAGTACTTCCCTTACCGTTATGGCCAGGCATTCTGGACTTTCGTTGGTTCCGTTTACGGTGATACGACCATTGTCCCATTGTTTAAAGCGACAGCAAAATATGGTTACGAAAATGGATTGAGATATACTTTTGGCTATGACGACAGAGCACTATCCGGCTTATGGAAAAACGCCATTGAAGCCCATTATCGCCCTATGCTTAAGTCCGACAGCTCCCAGATTAAAATCGTTGGAACAAAGATCATAGACAATAAAAATGCAGGCAATATGAACGTTGCACCGGCCATCAGTCCGGATGGAAAATACCTTGCCTTTTTATCCGAGAAAGATCTTTTTGGAATTGATCTCTTCCTCGCTGATGCCAAAACAGGTAAAATTCTTAGAAAACTGAGTAGCCAGGTATCCAATTCCCATATCGATGATTTCAACTTTTTAGAATCCGCCGGAACATGGTCGCCAGACGGTAAGCAGTTCGCATTTAGTATATTCAGTAAAGGTAAAAACCAGCTGATGATCATTAATGTAGACAACGGTTCAGTTGCACTACGAGCAGAAATGGGCAACGTAGCGCAGTTTGGGAATCTATCCTGGTCTCCAAATGGTGACGACCTTGCCTTCTCAGGAATGATTCAGGGACAAAGCGATATCTTTAGTTACAACTTAAAAACCAGACAAGTTACCCAAATCACTAACGACATCTATTCTGATTATGCCCCGGCCTACTCACAGGATGGGAAGAAAATCGCTTTTTCATCAGACAGAGTATCCATGTCCAGCAACAACAAAACAGCTGTACACCCGATCAACCTTACCGTGTACGACATTGATAGTAAATCATTAACAGATATTCCAGTATTCCCGGGAGCAAACAATCTCAATGCACAGTTCTCAGGAGATAGCAAAAGACTATTCTTCCTGTCAAACAGAGATGGATTTAGAAATCTTTATGAGTACAACCTAACTGACAACAGCGTAAAACAACTTACCGAGTACTTTACGGGAATCAGTGGAATCACCGAGTTCTCACCAGCCATTTCAGTATCCAGAAATGACGAAATCATATACAGCTACTACCGCTCACAACGGTATACCTTGTACAACTCACCCCTTAGCAGCTTCCGCGCAAAACCAGTAGAAGCTAATGATGTAAATTTTGATGCTGCCATTTTACCTCCAATGGAAAATCTTGGCGTTGACATCGTTAATGCAAACCTAAATAATTTTGAAAAATTTGAAAGAACAACTGCAGACTCCATGCGATTGGTTCCTTACAAACCTAAATTCAAATTAGACTACCTGGCAAATAGCGGTGTTGGTGTTTCAACAAGCAGATTCGGCACAGGCGTACAAGGGGGGATTGTTGGTATGTTTAGTGATATCCTTGGTCGAAATCAGATTGTTGCAAACCTATCTGTAAATGGTGAAATCTATGATTTTGGCGGTTTAGTAGGCTATATCAATCAACAAAACAGAATCAATTGGGGTGCTGCTTTATCACATATACCGTATATAACCGGTTTCAGAGAATTTGTCCCTGATAAACTCGACAACAACGGGCAACAAATCGACGTGCTTAATGACAGAACCAACCTGATCAGAACATTTGAAGACCAGGCACAATTATTTGCAGCCTATCCTTTCAACAAAGTACACCGCTTTGAAGCTGGTGGAGCCTTCTCACGTTACAGTTACAGGATCGACCGCATCAGTAATTACTACGAAAATGTAAATGGCTACCCTGGATATTTCATTGCATCAGAAAAGACTAAAGTTCCTTTAGATCAGGCTACCAATGAATTTGGAGTGCCATTTAAAAGCTTCAATATATTCCAGGCAAACGCTTCATTTGTTGGCGACAATTCTATAAACGGAATCACCTCACCTTTGGATGGCTTTAGATATAGAGTTGGAGCTGAGCAATATTTTGGAGATTATAATTTTTCTGCTGTTAATGTTGACTTAAGGAAATACTGGCGTTTAAAGCCGGTTACACTAGCAGCAAGAAGTTATAACTATTTAAGAATAGGTAAAGACGGAGAAAACCTATATCCTTTGTTTATAGGCTACCCCTACTTGATAAGGGGCTACGAAGCGACTTCTCTTTATAACAACAGTGGTGGCATTTCCAATGGTTTTGATATCAACCAATTGTCTGGAAACAAAATAGCGGTATTTAATCTTGAACTGAGGTTACCATTTACAGGACCTAAGAAATTATCTGCAATCCCTTCTAAATTCCTGTTTACGGATCTAAACCTCTTCTTTGATGCTGGCTTAGCATGGAATGAAGGCTCTAAAGTTGTTTTCAAAAATCAACCCACAAATAATATAGATCCATTGAAAGATGATCAGGGAAATGAACTGACGGACCTAAATGGAAATAAAATCTATACTAAAACCAATGAACGCGTACCAGCAATGAGTGTTGGTATATCCTTAAGGGTAAATATATTTGGGGCATTTGTACTGGAACCTTACTATGCTATTCCTTTTCAGCGTAATGACATCAAAACCGGCGTGTTTGGCTTAACCTTTGCACCAGGCTGGTAATCACCTGAAGAGTCGGTTAAAAGCCAACCAGAAGTCGTATCATGAATCATGATACGACTTTTTTTATATAGTTTATATGTATACGCTGCAATGATGAAATTTAAGAAAGCATATTAAATGACAGGTTAACCTGATTGATCATTTTTCTCCCGGAAGTAATGTGTTCGAAATCCAAACCAATGGTTAAATCAACCCAATCCGGGTTACAAGATCTTACCAAACGTTCTTTCTGCATCCTGGTAAATCTGCTAACTAATTTAAAGCGACTTAATGCCTGAGCCTCTGTTTTGAACTCTTCAAAATAAACCAGCCTGGTTAACTGCTGTCCACTGTCAAAGAATAAACAAGGCATCTGTTTGTAGAAATCTAATGTTTTAATTAGATCAGAACTCATACCTACATGTAAACTAGTTCTGTTCCTGTCGGTTACCACGTACACAAATTTTTTCATAACATTAAGCTTAAATTTAATAAACTAAATTAGTTAGTACACCTATTGGATATTCAAATTAATAATACTAACTTTATTGGCACAATAATACTAACAATTTTAGTAAAAACAAATTAATTCTAACTTTTTATTTTATGTCAAATATTTCATCCAACCTTAAGTACTTAAGAAAGAAAAAAGGCCTCACTCAGCAGCAATTCGCTGATGCTATGGGAATTAAAAGGTCGCTTATTGGTGCTTATGAAGAAGACAGGGCGGAGCCAAAATACGATTTGCTAAAAAAAATAGCAGAACACTTTGACCTAACAATAGATGAATTCATTAACGAAAACATCAATGAAGACTGGAAACCCAAACCAAAAAGCCAGGGTTCTAATCTTCGGATATTAAGCATATCAGTTGATAAAGACGATAATGAGAATATTGAGATGGTACCCGTAAAGGCTAGTGCCGGCTACTTAAACGGATTTGCCGATCCTCAGTATATTAAAGACCTACCTAAATTTCAGCTACCCCTACCTTTTTTAAAGCATGGAACATTCAGGGCATTTGAAATTGTTGGCGATTCCATGTTGCCTATACAACCGGGAAGTGTAATCGTTGCCGAATACATGGATAACTGGAATGACGTTAAAACCGGAGAAACTTATATTGTTGTCAGCAAAAACGAAGGTGTTGTTTACAAAAGAGCAGGAAACCGCTTTAAAGAAAACAAAGATCTTAAGTTGATATCAGACAATAAAATCTATGATCCATATACCGTCTCAGCTGACGATATCCTGGAAATATGGAAAGCCAAGGCTTATATCTCAACGGCTTTACCCGATCCAACACCTGAACCTACCATAGAAACACTAAGCACAATGATGGCACAGATGCAGAAGTCAATCTCGCAACTGAACAAAAACTAAAAACATCTACCTATATATTTAACACCCATCAACCTGACCACGGAGTAGCTGCGAAGCAAAATAAATTCAGGTTGACGGGTATACTTTAATCTGCTTTGTATATTTTTGAATACCATGAACAACGCAGAGCAATTCATTCAAAACAGGTTACAACAAAGAGCCGATAAAGGCATCTTAAGAACGCTCTCCTCAACTGAATTCCCCATAGATTTTTCTTCTAATGATTATCTAGGCTTTGCAAGATCATCCGAATTAAAGAAGCACACTGCAAGCGCACTGACTCATCTAACAGATTATAAAAACGGAGCGACAGGCTCGCGTCTGCTTAGTGGCAATCACGCATTTACAGAAGAGACAGAACGAGGCATTGCTGTCTTTCATCACGCAGAAGCAGGACTGATATTCAATTCAGGTTATGATGCCAATGTGGGGCTTATATCAAGCTTAGCGCAACGTGGAGATACCATTATCTCTGATGAATTGATACATGCCAGTCTGATCGACGGAGCAAGACTTAGTCATGCCAACCGTTATACCTTTAAACATAACGATCTGCATCAGCTGGAAGCCAAATTAAAAATAGCCAGGGGCAATGTATATGTACTTACAGAAAGTGTGTATTCAATGGATGGCGACATTGCCCCTTTAGCCGAGATCAGTAAACTTTGTGTGCAATACCAGGCACACCTAATCGTCGACGAAGCCCATGCTCTGGGTATATTCGGAGCGTTTGGCAGCGGACTCGTGCAAATGCTTGGTCTTGAAAATATGGTCTTCGCACGAATCGTAACTTTTGGGAAAGCACTTGGCTGTCATGGTGCCATTGTACTTGGATCCACAAATCTCCGCGCATACCTCATCAACTTTGCACGATCTTTTGTTTATACTACTGCTGCCCCTATTCATTCCATAGCGACAATCCATTCCGCCTACCAAATTCTGGCAAAAACGGATCATACCGTCCAAATAAAATCAAAAATAGCCCTGTACCTGGATTTGGTCAGAAAATCAAATGTTCGTACCATTCCAAGTACGAGTGCTATACAAACTGTTTTATACAACAATAGCATTGCCGCAAAAGAAGCTGCTCAAACACTGCAAAATAAAGGATTAGATATCAGAGCAATATTGAGTCCTACAGTTGCCGAAGGAAAAGAGAGATTAAGAATCTGCCTTCATCTATTTAACAGCGATCAGGAAATTGAAATGCTGGTTAACGAATTAAAGACCTTAAAACATGAATAATACTTATTTTATTACGGGGATTGGTACAGGTATTGGCAAAACGATTGTGAGCGCCATACTTACAGAAAAACTAAAAGCAGATTACTGGAAGCCTGTGCAATCAGGCGACCTGGACATTAGTGATAGTCTTTTTGTAAAACATCTGGTTAGCCCAGATACCATCATACATCCCGAAAGCTATCGCCTTAGTCAGCCTTTATCACCACACCTATCGGCAAAGCTAGATGGAATCAACATTACAGTTGAATCCATTAAAAAGCCACAAACCAATAACCATCTGATTATTGAAGGAGCCGGTGGCTTAATGGTTCCCTTAAATGATAACGAGTTAATCCTGGACCTGATCAAAAGTTTACAAGCCAAAGTGATTGTTGTATCGCAAAACTACCTGGGTAGTATTAATCATACCCTACTAACCCTGGAAGTACTTAAAGCAAATAATATCAGCGTTGAAGGTATTGTCTTCAATGGAACAGAAAATCAGGAAAGCGAGCAATACATTACGAACTACAGCAAGGTAAAAGTCCTTGGAAGAATTCCAAAAATGAGTGTCGTAGATAGCGAGAATATCAAAAAGGCAGGTCAGCACATTACATTATAATTTACGCACCATATGATAAACAAAAAAGGGGGAGTCAATCGACTCCCCCTTTTTTTATAACTTATAAGTTATATCTATTTTACTGCATCAATTACAGCTTTAAAAGCTTCTGGATGGTTCATAGCTAAATCTGCTAAAACTTTACGGTTTAAACCGATGTTTTTGCTAGCTAATTTACCAATTAACTGAGAGTAAGATATACCGTGCTGACGTGCTCCAGCGTTGATACGCTGAATCCACAATCCGCGGAATTCTCTTTTCTTAACTTTACGGTCACGGTATGCATATTGCAAACCTTTTTCTACCGTATTTTTAGCAATGGTGAAAACCTTGCTTCTTGATCCCCAATAACCTTTGGCTAAATTTAAGACCTTTTTCCTTCTTCTTCTCGAAGCTACTGCGTTTACCGAACGTGGCATGTGTTTGTTGTTTTTGATAAACGGCGTTGCGTATTACAGCAAACTTACTACCGGTTACCTGGTTAAAAATTAATTATTTACCGATTGCAAGCATACGTTTAACGTTGCCCGTGTCAGCTGCTGACACCATTGAAGTGTGTCCTAAATTACGCTTACGTTTAGTCGACATCTTAGTTAAGATGTGGCTTTTGTAGGCATTCTTCCTTGCGATTTTACCTGTTCCAGTAAGCTTAAAACGCTTTTTAGCACTGGAATTGGTTTTCATTTTTGGCATAACCTGTGTTTATATTAATGTAATTTATTTCTTAACAACCTTAGGTGCAAGCGTCAAAAACATACGCTTACCTTCTAATTTAGGTAGTAACTCTACCTTGCCTATATCCTCAAGGGCCTGAGCAAATTTCAATAACAAGATCTCACCTTGTTCTTTGTAAACAATCGCTCTACCTTTAAAGTGAACATAAGCCCTAACTTTCTCACCATTCTCCAGGAAACTAACAGCATGCTTTAGTTTAAACTGAAAATCATGATCGTTAGTGTTAGGTCCAAAACGGATCTCCTTAATTACAGTTTGTTTTGCGTTTGCTTTAATCTCTTTCTGCTTTTTCTTCTGCTCGTAAACAAACTTACTGTAATCAATAATCCTACAAACCGGAGGTACTGCATTTGGAGATATCTCTACCAAATCCAATTCCAATTCGTCGGCAAGGGCCAAAGCTTTTGCCAAAGGATAGATCCCCGGTTCAACATTATCTCCAGCCAATCGCACCTCTTGTGCTCTGATATGCTGATTAATATTATGTTCTGCTTCTTTTTTCTTAAAAGGAGGACGTGGTCCCCTGTTAAATCCTGGTCTGCCTAATGCCAAATTTGTATATTGTTTAAACTGTTATTTCTTTAATTAATAATTCACTAAACTCCTGCAGGGTCATTTCACCTAAATCTCCCTCGCCATGTTTCCTTACTGATGCCTTTCCTTCTGCCATTTCCTTCTCACCAATAATCAACATATAAGGGATTTTCTTAACCTCTGCATCCCTGATTTTCCTTCCAATCTTCTCATCCCGGAAGTCAATCAGCCCGCGAATATCGGAATTATTTAGTTCATCTGAAACTTTTTTTGCATATTCTTCATACTTTTCAGAGATAGGAAGGATAATAAATTGCTCCGGAGATAACCATAATGGGAAATTACCCGCACAATGCTCAATCAAAACAGCAATGAAACGCTCTAAAGAGCCGAATGGAGCCCTGTGAATCATCACTGGTCTGTGTTTCAGGTTGTCGCTTCCAGTGTACTCCAATTCAAAACGCTCAGGTAAATTATAATCAACCTGAATGGTTCCAAGTTGCCATTTTCTTCCCAAAGCATCCTTAACCATGAAATCCAATTTCGGACCATAGAAAGCTGCCTCACCGTACTCAACTACTGTCGGCAAACCTTTCTCCGCAGCAGCTTCTATAATCGCTGATTCTGCAAGGTGCCAGTTTTCGTCGCTTCCAATGTATTTTGATTTATTTTCCGGATCTCTTAAGGAAACCTGAGCCGTATAATTATCAAAACCTAAAGATTTGAAAACATACAATACCAGGTCAATTACCTTTTTAAACTCCTCTTTTACCTGATCTGGTCTGCAGAACAAATGCGCATCATCCTGAGTAAAGCCACGAACACGGGTTAAACCATGCAGTTCACCACTTTGCTCATAACGATAAACCGTACCAAACTCTGCAAAACGCAAAGGAAGATCCTTGTAAGAACGAGGTTTAACCTTATAAATCTCGCAGTGATGCGGACAATTCATCGGCTTCAAAAAGAACTCCTCTCCTTCCTGTGGTGTTTTTATCGGCTGAAAAGCATCCTTACCATATTTCTCATAATGGCCGGAAGTAATGTATAAGTTCTTATGACCGATATGCGGTGTTACCACCTGCTCATAACCAGCCTTACTCTGTGCTTTTGTTAAAAACTGAACCAGACGTTCGCGCAAAGCAGCACCTTTAGGCAACCACAATGGCAAGCCCATACCTACTTTTTCAGAAAAAGCAAACAGTTCAAGTTCTTTACCCAATTTACGGTGATCTCTTTTCTTAGCCTCTTCAATCATATGAAGGTACTCAGTCAGTTCACTTGCCTTAGGGAACGTTACGCCGTAAATACGGGTTAATTGTTTTCTTGTTTCGTCGCCACGCCAGTAAGCACCTGCAACGTTCATTAGTTTTACAGCTTTTACAAATCCTGTATTAGGAATATGTGGACCGCGACAAAGATCTGTAAACTCCCCTTGTGTATAAAAAGTGATCTTACCATCTTCTAAACCTTCTAAAAGGTCTAGCTTATACTCATCACCCTTTTCTTCAAAATAAGCAATAGCATCGGCCTTAGAAACTGATTTACGAGCAAAAACTTCTTTCTGTTTTGCCAGTTCAATAATCTTGGTTTCGATAGCTTTAAAATCATCTGAAGAGAACTCTCTGTCGCCAAAATCAACGTCATAGTAAAAGCCGGTTTCAATAGCCGGACCAATACCGAATTTCGTTCCAGGATATAAAATCTCTAAAGCCTCTGCCATGATATGCGCAGATGAATGCCAGAATGTAGCTTTACCAGCCTGATCGTTCCAGGTTAATAGTTTAACAGAAGCATCAGCCTCAATAGGCCTCGATGAATCCCAAACTTCGCCGTTTACTTCGGCAGCTAAAACATTACGGGCAAGACCCTCTGAAATTGATAATGCAATTTGATGGGCAGTTGTGCCCTTTTCATACTGACGACTAGAACCGTCAGGAAGTGTAATATTAATCATCTACAACTATGATTTAAAAATTAATGAAATTGTTAAAAGTAATCACGTACTAAGTGATTTTTAATACTGCGAAGATAAGAAAATACTTGTCTAATATCAGGGTAAAGGCATTAAAATCGTAATGGCCTAAAAAGTGAGTTCGGAAAGAACTGCTTGAACTTGCTGTTTTTTAGGACACTATCCAACTTTTTATAGCATTTGTTGTTTTCCTATCTAACTAAGTTTACCCGGATTATATAGTCCAGGAGATTTTTGAGCTTAATATTCCGTGCTTTCAAGCCAACCACTCGCTAAAACATCAGCCAAATGCATGGTTTTTAAAGAAATATTATTTTTGTCGATATATCCCTGTAGATGCATCAGGCAGGATAAATCCGTAGAAATAACATATTCAGCACCTTGCTCCAATGCATTGTTTACTTTCTGTTCGGCCATGGCAGAAGAAATAGCATCGAACTTAACTGCGAAGGTTCCACCAAAGCCACAGCACATATCCGTATCTTTCATTTCAACCATCTCCAGTCCGTGGACTTTAGACAACAATTGCCTTGGTTCCTCTTTGATCTTACACTCTCTCAACCCACTGCAGGAATCATGGTAAACAGCTTTCCCCTCCAATTCAGCGCCAAAGTAATCTCTTTTCAATACATTCACCAGAAAGTCGGAAAGCTCAAATATATTACCTTGTACGTTCCTGCATTTATTATGAACGGTCGTATTGGTAAACAAATCATTGAAACCATTTTTCACCATCCCTACACAAGAAGCCGATGGTGCAACGATATAATCTGTTTCCGAAAAGTCATTTAAAAACTTAATCCCTGTCTCTTTAGCCTGCTCCCAGTAACCTGCATTATAAGCAGGTTGTCCACAACAAGTTTGAGCAGAATTATAATACACCTCACAACCGCACTTTTCCAATAACTTAATGGTATTAAACGCGGTTTCAGGATACAGCTGATCAATAAAACAAGGTATAAATAATTCTATCTTCATGTAGGTAAATTAAGAATGGCTATCGGCCTTCGCCAATTTCGGTTCTATTTTTTTAAGCAACAGCAAAAATACCAATCCTATTACAAAAAATGACGCCAAAGCAATAATAGAATTCCGCATACTGCCGGTCGCCTCTTCTATAAAGGCAAAACTGAACAGACCAATTACAATCGCCATCTTCTCTGTAACATCGTAAAAACTAAAGAATGAAGCTGTATCAGGCGTATCGGCAGGCAAATATTTAGAATAAGTAGAACGCGATAAGGATTGGATCCCTCCCATGATCAGACCAACGATTGCAGCCAAACCATAAAACTGATATTCATTACTTATAAAATACGCACAAAAACAAGCAGCGATCCAAATGATAACCACAAAGATCAACACCTTAATATTACCTATTTTTTTTGCAAAGTTCGACATTAGTACTGCACCTGCGATAGCTACCAGCTGTATGATTAGAATCACAGCAATCAGTTTTGCAGTCCCCAATTGTAACGTTTTCTCACCAAAACCAGCCGCGGCCAGCATAATCGTCTGCACGCCCATAGAATAAAAGAAGAAAGCCAGCAAAAACTTCTTCAAAAACTTCATATGCTTTAACTGTTTCCAAACTTTGATAAGCTCCTGAAAACCATTGTGAATTACATTTTTGTTAATCGCCTTATAATTGGGGCTTCCCGCAGGTAATCTTTTAAAAGATATCTGGGCAAAACCAATCCACCACAAACCAACCAGCAAAAAGGATAACCTTGGTGGAAAAGAAAGATCTGTAATCCCAAACAGCTCTGGCTTCAATACAAAAACAAAGCAAACCAGCTGTAGCAATACACTTCCAATATATCCAAAAGCATATCCTTTGGCACTTACCCGGTCCTGCTGATCTGGCGTCGCAATTTCAGGAAGATAGGAATTGTTAAACATCACCCCTCCTACATAGCCCATTGCTGCAATAGCAAAACAAATGATTCCAATTTCAAGGGTTTCGAGTTTGAAGAAATAAAGTCCTATACACGCCAAACCGCCCATATAAGTAAACAGTTTCATAAACAGCTTTTTATTACCTCTGTAATCCGCCATCGAGGAGAGGATAGGTAATAAAATAACCATAATCAAATAGGCTATCGAAAGCGCATAATTAGACAAAGCGGTGTTAGTAAAAGTCCTGCCAAAAAATGTAACCTGGTCGCCATGCTCCTTGGTTGTAGTAATTATCGTGTAATAAGCAGGAAATATCGTTGAGGTGATAACTAAGTTATAAGCAGAATTGGCCCAATCAAAAAATGCCCACGATCGAATAACTTTCTTGTTGTTTTTAAGTTCCATGAATCAAATAAGGATGCTAAAGTAGCTAAAAAAGCACTAATCAGGCTAATTTACTTTTTCCAATTTAGCAGCTCCGGATTTCCGCTCATCTACCTTTTTAGGATTACCTTTATAATAGATTTCACTGGTTCCTGAAGTTTTAACTTTCAAATCATTAAGCACATTAATATTCGCTTTCCCTGTGCCATCAATATCGATGTTGTAAATACCAGCAACAAAATCAAAAGCATTTAACTGCCCTGTTCCATTAATTTTTAAATTATGTGTACCCGTCTGACCAGTCAATGTAATTTTAGTTACGCCATCAGCTTTTGTAGTTACTTTAGATGCATTCACATTCAGATTTACCTTTGAAGCGCCCGAAAATGTAAAATCTACATCGCCTGCATAAATCGGACCTTCCCCTGCAACCTCAACAGCACCTGACAGATTCAACTCCTTTAACTCTCCTATTCCTGCGTGCACCACAATTGAATCCTGTCCACAGTAGTTAGCATCATCCAGTTTAATCTTTAATTCAGAGCCAGAAACCTTAGCTTTTACATAAGTAATAATATTTGAATCTGCTTCAACCCGGATACTATAGCTGCTATCCTGGGTAATCACCAGTTTAATTGCGCCTTCTACTTTTATCTCGTCAAAATTCTTTACAGTGACTGTTCGGCTAATATGATTACCAGAATCTTCAATACAATTGCTATCACATCCTGCGAGTAAAACAGGGATAAAAAAGCCAATAAGGGATATGTTCTTCATAAGTTTAAAGATAATAATTTTTACCATCTGTTTTAATTTTTCCCGCGTCAAGCAATACACGGATCTGCTCCAGGCGCTCATTTTCAGTACCCACATGAATCCCAGCAACCAAATCATCCAGGGAACGCATCTCAACTTGTAAAAGGGTCACAATTTCAAAGTCAATTCTATCGGGCAACTCATCCGCATCATCTGCCTTCTTCTCTGCCAGACACACATCGCATACCCCACACTTTTCTCCTTCCGGCTCATCAAAATACGCCAGCAACTGTATACTCCTGCACTCTTTTTTACCCATATAAGCCAACACGGCCTTGACCTGATCAGTCTGGATTTGCTTACGCTGTTCGATATACCGGGCATCGATATCCATATGATTAAAATCCAACCTTGGTCGCAAATATTGCAATTGCGGCTGGTCTGTTTGCGGCAGATAGGAAAGCAATCCCTGATCCTGCAAATTGTTCAGGTGCCGCACAACATCCTTAAAGGAAATCCTGGTTTTCCCGGCAATATCAGCTTCACTGATCTTCACATACTGTTCAAAAGCACCTCCATAAGACCTTAAGATAGATTTTATAAGCGGATCATAACCAGCATTCTCTATTTGAAATCTATACAGATCTTCGTTACCTACCACAAACAACAATCTGGAAGGTAAAAATATATTCTCCGATAAAGTGAGGTAACCGTCATGCTCCAAAAACTTCAGTGCAGCCATGGTTTTTATGACCCCGACATTAAATCTTTTGCAAAAATCTGCCAGATCAAAACTGAAGGTCAATCCTTCACCGGCACCATAAGCCAATTGAAAATAATTGCCCAAATAATGATAAACCTTTTTGATCTCTTCAACCGTTGGGAAACTATCCGCATACTTAGCTTTGAGAGATAGTTCATCAGACTTATTCGCCAGCAAAACAGCATAAGCCTTCTGCTCATCCCTTCCGGCTCTTCCAGCTTCCTGATAGTAAGCCTCTAAGCTATCCGGCAGATCTAAATGCACAACAAAACGAACATCCGGTTTATCAATCCCCATTCCAAAAGCATTGGTGGCTACCATTACCCTTATCCGGTTGCGTTTCCAGTCCTCCTGCTTTTTAAAACGCTCATCTTTCTCCACGCCGGCATGATAAAAATCCGCGGCAATTCCGTTCCTGCTTAAAAAATGAGCAACCTCTGCGGTCTCCCTTCTGTTACGCACGTAGACCAGTCCACTCCCCTTCACATTGTTAACGATACTGATTAGCTTTCTATACTTATCTTCATCATTTAACACAACGTAACTCAGATTTTTACGGGCAAAGCTCTGTACAAAAACATTAGGTTGTTTAAAGTGTAGTTTCTCTACAATATCGTTTCTAACAAAACGGGTTGCTGTAGCAGTAAGGGCCAGCACCGGCACTTCAGGATGAATTTCTCTGATCTCATTAACCTTCAGATAAGGGGGTCTGAAATCATATCCCCATTGTGAAACGCAATGCGCTTCATCAACAGCAATTAAATTCACATTCATATAGGAGATGCGAATACGCACCAATTCCGATAATAATCGCTCAGGAGATAAATACAAAAATTTGATGTTTCCGTAAATACAATTATCCAACAGGATATCTATTTCCCGTTTACCCATCCCGGCATAAATCGCAACAGCATCAATACCTTTTGCTTTCAACCCCTCTACCTGGTCCTTCATCAGGGCCACCAAAGGTGAGATCACAATACAGATCCCCTCTTTTACCATTGCCGGTACCTGGAAACAAATAGATTTCCCTCCACCTGTAGGCAATAGCGCCAAAGTATCATTCCCCTGTAAAACAGACCTGATGATGTCATCCTGTAACGGTCTGAAACTATCAAATCCCCAATATCGCTTTAATATCTCTGCTTCGTTCATAAAAAGGTTGCCCATCAAAACTATAAAAATGAACTGATATTACTAAATTAGCCCTCTAAATTACACTTCGGATCATATGAGAACATCATTTTTACTATTAATTTTCCTATTAATACTTCAATCGTCGTTCTCCCAGGATAAAAAATGGGATATAGAAAAGTATAAGGGTACAACCAAAACCTTTACTTTAAATACTGATGAAGGCACTTGGATGAACCTCGATGTGAGCCCTGATGGTAAGGATATCGTATTCGATATGCTGGGAGATCTCTATACCATGCCCATTATTGGTGGTCCGGCAGTATTGTTAAGTGGCGGACCTGCCTGGGACATTCAACCCCGCTTTAGTCCGAATGGAAAATATATTTCCTATACAAGTGATAAAAATGGTGGCGATAATATCTGGATTATGAACCGCGACGGTTCTGCTAAAAGACAGGTAACCAAAGAAACCTTCCGTTTGCTCAATAACGCCACATGGATGCCCAACAGCGAATACCTTATCGCACGCAAACACTTTACAGGCAGTCGTTCTTTAGGTGCCGGAGAAATGTGGATGTATAACATTTATGGTGGTGAAGGTGTACAACTAACCAAAAGAAAAAATGACCAGCAGGATGCCGGAGAACCAAATGTTTCACCCAATGGCAGATATCTTTATTATAGTGAAGACATGTCGCCCGGCCCTAACTTTGAATACAGTAAAGATCCCAATGGGATGATATATGCCATTAGGCAACTAGACCTCACAACAGGAAAAATAACCAATCTGATTGCTCAGGCCGGAGGTGCAGCGAGACCACAAATATCCCCTGATGGTAAAATGATGGCCTATGTAAAGCGAATCAGATTAAAATCTGTATTGGTATTGCAAAACCTGCAAACAGCTGAAGAATGGCCAATATATGAAGAGCTTTCACACGATCAGCAGGAAACATGGGCCATTTTTGGTGTGTAC
This sequence comes from Pedobacter nyackensis, assembly GCF_900176505.1. Taxonomy (GTDB): domain Bacteria; phylum Bacteroidota; class Bacteroidia; order Sphingobacteriales; family Sphingobacteriaceae; genus Pedobacter; species Pedobacter nyackensis. The sequence continues at coordinate 87,525 of NZ_FWYB01000008.1, forward strand.
CCGAATTATGCCTGGACACCAGATGGAAAAAGCATCGTATTTTATGCCAAGGGAAAGATCAAAAAGATCGACCTCCATTCCTTATTCACCAACATCATTCCATTTCATGTAACTACCTCTCAAACCATCCAGGAGGCGCTCAATTTCCCTCAACAAGTATTTAACCCTGAAGTTTCGGTAAAAATGATTCGCCAGCTCACTACATCAGCTGATGGTAAGTTTGTCGTTTTCAATGCAGCCGGATTCTTATACAAAAAAGACCTCCCGAATGGCACACCAGAAAGAATAACCAAAAGCCTTGATTTCGAATTTGAGCCTGAAATCAGCAGCGATGGCAAATCAGTTATTTATACCACATGGAGCGACGAATTTAAAGGTGCTGTAAAAAAAACAGACCTTAAATCCGGAAAAACCGTAACCCTAACAGAAGAAAAAGGTTTCTACTACTCACCTTCATTTTCTAACAAAGGAGACAAAATCGTATTCAGAAAAGGAGTAGGAAATGATGTATTGGGTTACTCCTACGGGCGTGGAACAGGTATATTCACCATGTCGGCGAATGGTGGACCTAAAACCCTTATCTCCGAAAGCGGTATCAAACCATTGTTCAATACCGACGACACAAGGATCTATTTCCAATCCTCCGAAGGCGGAAAGAAAGCCTTTAAAAGTGTCGATTTAAATGGCGGCAATGAGCGCACACATTACACCTCTACCTATGCCACACAATTTAGCCCTAGTCCGGATGGCAAATGGATGGCTTTTACCGAACTGTTTAATATTTATGTAACCCCAATGGTTACAGCCGGTACTGCACTCGAACTGTCATCAACCAATAAAGCCATACCACTTACCCGTATTACAAAGGATGCAGGTACCTATATTCACTGGAGCAATGACAGCAACAATCTATTCTGGACATTAGGAGAACAATACTTTAGCCGGGAGGTTAAATCCGCTTTTAACTTTACGGATGGCTCTACACAAGGTATTCGCCCACCTGATAGTGTTGGGCTGACTATAGGATTAAAACTAAAAAGTGATGTACCCACCGGATTCACCGCTTTAACTGGTGCTAGAATCATCACCATGAAAGGTGATGAAGTCATAGAAAATGGAACCATACTTATTGAAAACAATAAAATTGTATCCATTGGCAAAGATCTGCCATTACCACCAAACACCAGAGTTATTGATGTGACCGGAAAAACCATTATGCCTGGTATGATAGATGTACATGCCCATTTACGTACCAGTCCCGATGGTATAAGTCCACAAAATGATTGGTCGTACCTCGCCAACCTGGCCTTTGGTGTAACCACTTCGCATGATCCTTCCAGCAATACCGAAATGGTGTTTAGTCAATCCGAAATGATTAAAGCAGGTCGGTTAGTTGGCCCTCGCTTATACTCTACAGGTTCCATTCTTTATGGTGCAGATGGCGACTTCAAGGTGGTTATTAATAACCTCGACGATGCCTTATCAAACCTTAGAAGGTTAAAAGCTGTAGGTGCATTTTCAGTAAAATCTTATAATCAGCCCCGTCGTGATCAACGTCAGCAAATACTCGAAGCAGCCAGACAATTAAAAATGATGGTTGTTCCCGAAGGCGGATCAACATTCTTTACCAACATGAATATGGTAGCTGATGGACATACAGGCATTGAACACAGTATTCCGGTTGCCCCGGTGTATAAAGACATTACCAGTTTCTGGAACAAAACCCAGGTAGCCTACACCCCTACGCTTATCGTAAGCTACGGTAGTCAGTGGGGAGAAAACTACTGGTACGACAGAACCAATGTTTGGGAAAATGAACGGTTAATGGCTTTCACACCCCGCTCAATTATAGATCCACGCGCCCGTAGAAGAACGACTTCAGAATATGGTGACTATGGCCATATCGAAGTTGCCAAAGCAACAAAACAAATTGCAGATGGTGGCACCAAAGTAAATCTAGGTGCACATGGACAAATCCAGGGCCTTGGTGCGCATTGGGAACTATGGATGCTGGCTCAGGGCGGCATGACTCCTTTACAAGCCATCCGCTGTGCTACAGTAAATGGTGCTGCTTACCTGGGCATGAGCAAGGAAATCGGTTCTCTGGAAGTTGGCAAACTTGCAGATCTGATTGTTATGGATGCCAATCCATTAGATGACATCAGAAATTCTGAAAAAATCAAGTACGTCATGATTAATGGTAGAATCTATGACAGCCTATCTATGAACGAAATAGGTAATCGAGAAAAAATGCGCGGCAAACTATGGTTTGAAAACGGAAAAGGAATGGTGTACACCTTCCCTACAGGAATTTCTGAAACATGGACTTACACAATTCCAAACTGTGAGTAACACCTCCTTTTAATTTTTTAACTTACAGGTTCTGGGCAATCACGAAACCGCTTGCCCAGGCCCATTGAAAATTATAGCCACCAAGCCAACCTGTAACATCAATGCATTCACCTCCAAAATAAAGACCAGGAACCTGTTTGCATTCCAGCGTTTTGGAGGACAGTTCATTGGTATCTATTCCCCCACGCATCACTTCAGCTTTATCATAGCCCTTATCACCCGCCGCTTTTACCATAAACCTGTGAATGGTTTGTTCAATCAATTCCAATTCAACTTTAGTTAGTGCTGCTACCTGTTTTTCTATTGGCAAATATTTACCAAGCGCATCTGTAAATTTCTTTGCATAAAAACGGTTAAACAAGGTCGACAGCAATGTTTTCCCATTATGTTTACGTTCCGTTTCTATTAATTCCGTTATATTTTGATGAGGCAACAGATCAATATTAAATACCTCGCCACGCTTCCAGTAAGAGGAGATCTGCAAAATTGCCGGACCACTTAAGCCCCAATGCGTAAAGAGTATATTCTCTTCAAATGCTATCCGATCATTGCTTACCTTACAGAAAACGCTGTTACCCGATAAATGAGCATACCACTCTTCATCTTTCCCGGTTATAGTTAGTGGCACCAAAGCCGGTGCAGTTTCAACAATTTTCAACCCCTGTTTCCTCGCAAAGCGCAAAGCAAAATCAGTAGCCCCCATTTTTGGAATAGGTAAGCCACCTGTTGCAATAACCAATTTGGGTGCCTTTAAAATACGGGTTTTGTTTCCCTTTTCATATTTTACGCTAAATCCATCAGCAAGTAATTCTATATCCGAAACTTCCGCATTACAGATCAGCTGTTGCCCAAAATCTTCACAAATCGACGTAAATACCGAAACAACATCCTTCGCATTCTTTCCTTCAGGAAACAACTGTCCAAGAGTCTTCTCCTTTCCATCAATGCCATAGGTTTCAAAAAAACTAATGGTATCATCAACTGTCCACTGCGTAAAAGCCGATTTTACAAAATGTTTATTCTCGGATATAAACTGTTCATCGGTGGCATACATATTTGTATAATTACATCTTCCCCCTCCCGAAATCAGGATCTTAGCACCTGGCTGATCATTTTTCTCCAACAAAATAACCCGCTTACCAAGGTACCCCGCCTGTACCGCACACATCAAACCGCAAGCTCCGGCCCCAATAATTATAGCATCTGCATCCATCAATCCGTTTATATTGTTATTTTTGTGCAAAATAAGCATAACTTTTTCATATAGATATGGCAAAACAAATAAGTGATTTAAAATTAGGAATATTAGGCGGCGGACAATTGGGCAGAATGATGATACAGGAAGCCATCAATTACAACCTGACTACCCTCGTTTTAGACCCAGATACTGACGCTCCATGTAAACATCTAGCAAATTACTTTCAATGCGGCTCGATTACCGATTTTGATACCGTTTATAACTTCGGAAAGAAAGCAGACATCATCACCATCGAAATAGAAAAGGTTAATATCGAAGCTCTTGAGCAACTGGAGAAAGAAGGAAAACAAGTATTCCCACAATCAAGGGTAATCCGTTTAATCCAGGACAAAGGTGTACAAAAACAGTTTTTTAAAGAAAACAACATTCCTACCGCTCCTTTTCAATTGGTAAATACTAAGGAAGACATGCTGAACAGCAGGTTTGATTTCCCTTACATTCTTAAACAACGTAAAGATGGTTATGATGGTAAAGGAGTAATGAGGATAAATGAGGTGGCTGATATTGATCAGGCCTTTGATGCACCTTGCTTAATTGAGGAACTGGTAGATTTTGAAAAAGAGATCGCGATCATTGTTGCCAGAAATCCTAAAGGTGATATGAAAACATTTCCAATGGTGGAGATGGAATTCAATGCAGAAGCAAACCTTGTCGAGTTTCTGATCTCCCCTTCTACTTACCCGGAGGAATTACAAAATAGAGCTGAAGTTATAGCTAAAAACATTGCTTCTTCTCTTAATATAACAGGCTTGCTGGCAGTAGAGATGTTTGTGACTAAAAATGGCGATTTGCTGGTAAATGAACTGGCTCCACGTCCACATAACAGCGGTCACCAAACCATTGAAGGTAATCGTGTTTCACAATTTGCACAACATTTACGTGCGATATTTAACTTGCCATTAGGAGATACCAGTACCATCAACCATGCAGTAATGATTAACCTATTGGGCGAGAAAAACCACAATGGCGTTGCAAAATACCAGGGATTAGAAAAGATTATGGCCATAGAAGGCGTTTACGTACATCTTTATGGTAAAAAATATACCAAACCATTCCGTAAAATGGGCCACATTACCGTGGTAGATCAAAACAGGGATGGCGCAATACAAAAAGCCAATTACATTAAAAACACACTAAAAGTTATTTCATAAATGAGCGTACAAGTAGGCATTATCATGGGCAGCAAGTCGGATCTTCACATCATGCAAGATGCTGCCGATATTTTTAAAGAGTTTGGAGTTGAATTTGAAATGACTGTAGTGTCAGCACACCGTACACCCGAAAGGATGTTTGAATACGCTAAAAGTGCTGCTTCCAGAGGATTAAAAGTAATTATCGCAGGTGCAGGCGGTGCTGCGCATTTGCCGGGAATGGTTGCTTCAATTACCGTATTGCCGGTTATTGGCGTTCCTGTTAAATCTTCAAATTCTATTGATGGTTGGGATTCTATCCTTTCTATCCTGCAAATGCCAAATGGTATTCCTGTAGCGACAGTTGCGTTAAATGCAGCAAAAAATGCAGGTTTACTAGCTGTTCAGATACTTTCTACAGCCGACGCTTCACTGGCAGATAAAATGCAGTCTTACAAAGATGAGCTAAGAAAGAAAGTTGAAGAAAGCGCTGCTGATATGTAAGCTTAATTCAAATTCGGATCCTGGGGGAATTTGCTTACATGAGCATATTTTGGCCCTAGATTAACTATTACTTCCCGCCAAAGGTTTTCTTCATGATTGGAGAAAACCACATCGGGATGAAATTCATCAGACGCAATCCAGGTATTGTCTTTCATTTCCATCTCCAATTGTATTGCACTCCAGCCCGAATACCCGATAAAAAACTTAATATCTTCCCCTTTAATACTGTTGTTATTGATCAGTACTTTTAAGGTTTCAAAATTACCGCCCCAAAATATTCCTTTTCCAACTTCCTGGCCATCCATCATCAATTCAGGGCATCTGTGTATAAAATGTATGGTATCCGTTTCTACCGGTCCACCAAGATATACAGGAAAATCTGCTTCGTTCAACTCAGGAACAATATCTTTAAGTTTTATAGTACTGGAATGGTTAAGAATAAACCCAACTGTTCCCTCTTCCTGATGTTCTGTAATTAGAATTACAGAACGCTTAAAATTAGGATCCATTAAAAATGGCTCAGAAATTAGTAATCTGCCTAACTTGGGTTGTAACCTGCTTATCATTTTGGAAATTTAGGGATAAATTTGAATAAACTAAAACCTATTTTTGCGTATGGAGCTTAACAAAAATAATTTACACAATTTAAGGCAGGAATACAAAACTGCTCAGCTTACAGAAAATGATGTTGAAGCCAATCCCCTCCATCAATTCGGCAAATGGTTTTTGGCCGCTCTGGATGCACAGCTATACGAACCAAATGTAATGACACTGGCTACGGCCGACCGCTATGGAAAACCCTCTGCCAGAATCGTATTATTAAAAGAATATGATGAGAATGGCTTTGTATTTTACACCAATTATGAAAGCAAAAAAGGGCAGGATCTTTTAGAAAACCCTGAAGCTGCACTTGTATTTTTTTGGGCCGAACTGGAACGTCAGGTGCGGATCGAAGGCGTGGTAAGCAAAGTTGATCCGCAAACCTCTGCAAATTACTTCCACTCACGCCCTGCCGGCAGCCAGATTGGCGCCATGGCTTCGCCACAAAGCAGTATACTCAACAGCCGTGAATCTCTTGAAGATAAAGTTGTTCAGCTAACAAAAGAATACGAAGGCAAAGAAATTCCACACCCTGCTCATTGGGGCGGATATTTAATAGAACCAACACATATGGAATTTTGGCAAGGGCGACCGAGCAGGCTGCACGATAGAATTGTTTACGATTTGGTGGACGGGTCGTGGATTATAAATAGATTAGCGCCATAAAATATTAAACTAACACTAACATCATAAAAACCAATGAAACACATCGCAGTAATCGGCTCAGGTACGATGGGCAACGGTATAGCGCATACTTTTGCGCAATTTGGCTATCAGGTAAATCTTATCGATATCAATATTGAAGCCATACAAAGAGCTATAAACACCATCAGTAAAAACCTCGACCGACAGGTTACTAAAGGGACCATAACTGAAGCGGACAAAGCAGCGACATTAAAAAACATCATCAGTTTTACAGATATGCAGGCCGGTGTAGCCGATGCAGATCTTATTGTAGAGGCTGCAACGGAGAACCTTGATCTTAAACTAAAGATCTTTAAAGAACTGGATGCGTTTGCTAAACCTCAGGCCATCCTTGCCAGCAATACCTCCTCTATTTCTATCACCAAAATAGCTTCAGTAACAAATCGCGGTGATAAAGTGATCGGTATGCACTTTATGAACCCGGTTCCTGTAATGAAACTGGTAGAAGTAATTCGTGGTTATGCAACCAGCGATAAAACTACTGCCCTGATCATGGATCTCTCTAAAAAACTGGCTAAAGTCCCTGTCGAAGTAAACGACTACCCTGGTTTTGTGGCCAATAGAATATTAATGCCTATGATCAATGAGGCGATCTATACATTATATGAAAACGTTGCGGGTGTTGAAGAAATTGATACCGTAATGAAATTAGGAATGGCGCACCCAATGGGACCATTACAACTGGCCGATTTTATTGGTCTGGATGTTTGCCTGGCTATATTACGTGTATTGCAGGACGGCTTTGGAAACCCAAAATATGCTCCATGCCCTTTACTGGTAAATATGGTTACCGCTGGCAATAAAGGAATTAAATCTGGCGAAGGTTTTTACAACTATGCCAAAGGTGTTAAAGAAGCGGTTGTAGCAGCCAAATTTAGCTAGCCTATTCTATAATTCTAATTTTTTAAGCGTATTTTTGAGCAATGAACGAGAATCTTGATCCATCATCCGAAAACCTGTCACCTATAGAACGCGATATTGAAAAAGTATTGCGGCCGCAGGCTTTTGATGATTTCACCGGACAGGAAAAAGTGATGGAGAACCTGAAGATCTTTGTGCAGGCCGCAAAATTACGTGGCGAACCACTGGATCATGTTTTATTACACGGCCCTCCGGGACTAGGTAAAACCACCCTCTCCTATATCATTGCCAATGAAATGGGTGTAGGTATTAAAGTTACTTCCGGCCCTGTATTGGACAAGCCAGGTGATCTGGCTGGTTTATTAACCGGGCTCGACGAAGGCGACATCCTGTTTATTGATGAGATACACCGATTAAGTCCCCTGGTTGAAGAATACTTGTATTCGGCAATGGAGGACTTTAAAATAGATATTATGCTGGAGAGTGGGCCCAATGCCCGCTCTGTACAGATCAGTTTAAATCCTTTTACCCTTGTAGGGGCAACAACCCGCTCCGGCTTGCTTACAGCGCCATTAAGAGCAAGGTTTGGAATCAACTCCCGACTGGCCTACTATGATGCAAAACTCCTTACAACTATCGTTTTAAGATCCTCAGAGATATTAAAAACACCTATTACTGATGAAGGAGCTTATGAAATTGCACGCCGTAGTCGTGGTACCCCACGTATTGCCAACGCATTGCTACGACGTACAAGAGATTTTGCACAGATTAAAGGTACCGGAGAAATCAATACCGACATTGCCCGTTATGCGTTAAAAGCCTTAAACGTGGATGAGCATGGTTTAGATGAAATGGACAATAAGATCCTAACCACCATCATTGATAAATTCAAAGGTGGCCCAGTTGGTTTAAAAACCATAGCTACTGCTGTAGGAGAAGATGAGGGTACCATTGAAGAAGTTTATGAACCATTCCTGATTCAGGAAGGTTTTCTGATGCGTACTTCAAGGGGTCGTGAAGTAACAGAAGCAGCATATAAACATCTACAAAGAAATTTCCCTGGACAAACAGGAAGATTGTTTTAAATGCTATAGCTTCAAACGAATAAGGCAGCTGATACAAAAGATGTTATCAGTTTTAAAAGGTATTTAGTCAAATCACTAAACTTTTAGGCCATTTTTCTGTTCTCTTATAAGACAAAACCGCTTATATGAACGTAGAAACAAGAAAATTGACCTTATCGGATTACAATGATTTAAGGGAATCCATGCAACAAGCTTACGAAACCCTGGGACAAATATGGAGTAAAAGCAGCATTGAACGGCTGCTTAAATTATTTCCTGAAGGTCAGCTTTGCATTGCAGTGGACGATAAGGTTGTAGCTTGTTCGTTATCGATTATTGTGGATTATGATGAATACGGCGACAGGCATACTTATAAAAACATAACTGGTGATTACTCTTTCTCCACTCATGATCCGGAAGGTGATGTATTGTATGGGATTGAGATATTTGTGCACCCTGAATATCGGGGATTAAGGTTAGGCAGAAGGCTATATGAAGCCCGAAAAGAGCTCTGCGAAAGCTTAAACCTTAAAAGTATCATTGCCGGAGGCCGCATCCCCGGTTATCATGAATATGCTGATAAGCTTAGCCCCCGACAATATATAGATAAAGTTAAAGCTAAGGAGGTCTACGATCCTACCCTTACCTTCCAGTTATCTAACGATTTCCACGTAAGGAAAGTCCTTAAAAACTACCTACCCGGAGATCATGAATCTAAAGAGTTTGCAACACTAATTGAATGGAATAACATATATTACCAGGGGATTGATGCCTCAGCCCGCTCCGCTAAAACCATCAGACTCGGTCTGGTACAATGGCAAATGCGTTTGTTTCCTGATATTGATGCCTTTTATGAACAGGTAGAATTCTTTGTCGACGCAGTGAGTGGCTACCATTCAGACTTCATCATGTTTCCTGAATTCTTCAACACACCATTACTACAACCTTATAACCATTTACCGGAAATGGAGGCCATGCGTAAACTGGCAGAACTGACCGGAGAAATTGTAGAAAGAATTCAGCAGTACGCGCTGTCTTACAATGTAAACATCATATCCGGCAGTTTGCCACTCGTTGAGAACAACAAACTATACAACGCTTCTTATTTATGCCACAGAAGCGGTAAAACAGATGAATTCAGAAAGATTCACATCACTCCAAATGAGCAAAAATACTATGGTATGGTTGGGGGTGATAAGATTCAGGTATTTGATACCGATTGTGGTAAAGTAGGCATATTGATCTGTTACGATGTGGAATTCCCTGAACTAAGCAGAATCTATTCCGATCAAGGCATGCAAATCCTCTTCGTTCCCTTCTTAACGGATACACAAAACGGATATACCAGGGTAAGACATTGCGCACAAGCCAGAGCAATTGAAAACGAATGTTATGTGGCCATTGCCGGTTCTGTAGGCAATCTACCTAAAGTAAATAACATGGATATACAGTACGCGCAATCTGCAGTCTTCACGCCTTCAGATTTTGCGTTCCCTACCAATGGGGTTAAAGCAGAGACTACCCCCAATACAGAAATGATGCTGGTAGCTGACGTAGATTTACATCTTCTGGATGAATTACACCATTTCGGTACCGTACGTATCCTGAAAGACCGTCGAAAAGATCTATATGAGGTGAGATTGCTTAAATAAGCTATTTAAAAAACAACCAATATATCAACAATGCGACAACAAGCAGTGGTATAAGCCATCTCATTACCACTGCTGCTCCATTGATATCCTCTTCCTCGACAGCCTCACGTGGTGGACCTGGGTCAGCTTGATGCTTTGCATAATCATGTTCAATGGGTTTATGCGCATGCGGCTTTTCCTCCGGTTTTTTTTGCTCTTCATTTTCCATATTTTCCATAACTATAAGCTTTAACTATTAAATTAACAACAAGCGGGCCTTTAAAAAGTTTCCATTACAAAGCCTTATCTTTGCAGGGATGTTAAACAATGCCTCCAGATATAGCAAAATGATTAAAGCAGAAGCCAGCCGGCTTGGCTTTATGCAATGCGGCATTGCCAAAGCAGAATTTTTGGAAGACGAAGCACCTAAGCTGGAGAAATGGCTGAAAAATAAACACCATGGTCAAATGGCTTACATGGAGAACCATTTCGATAAACGACTGGACCCAAGGCTACTGGTCGACGATTCAAAATCTGTCATTTCATTAACGCTCAACTATTTCCCAGAAGAGCGCCAAACAGATCCGGCTGCGCCAAAAATTTCTAAATATGCTTATGGTGCAGATTACCATCAGGTCATAAAAGACAAGTTGTTCCAGCTGCTTAATTTTATTGGAGAAGAGATCGGTGAAGTAGCCGGTCGTGCTTTTGTTGATTCAGCACCGGTATTAGACCGCGCATGGGCAAAACGTGCCGGCATCGGATGGATCGGTAAAAACAGTAACCTGATTAATAAAAAGAACGGATCATTCTTTTTCCTTGCAGAGCTGATTGTCGACCTCGAATTGGAATACGACAATCCATTCCAAACCGACCACTGTGGTACCTGTACAAAATGCATCGACGCCTGCCCTACTGAAGCTATTTTATCCCCATTTGTAATAGATGCAAACAAATGCATATCCTATTTAACCATCGAACTGAGGGAAGAAATCGACCCGGCCTTTCAAAATAAAATGGATAACTGGATGTTCGGCTGCGACGTTTGTCAGGATGTTTGTCCCTGGAACAGGTTTTCAGCTCCGAATGTTGAACCCCTGTTTAAACCAAATGAGCAATTGCTACAAATGAAACGTGAGGACTGGCTGGACATTACCGAAGATGTTTTCAAAACCATCTTTAAAAACTCCGCAGTTAAGCGCACCAAATTTAAAGGACTAACAAGAAATATTGATTTCATAAAAAAGACCCTCTAGAGGGTCTTTTTATTATATAAGGCTTTATTTGCCAAACTTCATCTTCAACTGTTCCAACATATCGTGGGTTACATCAACAGGAGGTTTCTCCTTTTTTTGTTGCACAGGTTGCGGCTTACTCTGCTGAGGTTGTGCCTGAGCTGGTTTTGGCCTGTTAGCCTCTGCCTGCTGTTGACGCTCCTGCTTAAGTAAATCTTTCTTTTTACTCCATCTTGCCCAGATCTCGTCTAGTTTTTTCTTGGTGTATAAAGGAAAATCACCTTGTTTCATCCAGGCATAATAGCTTGGCTCAATATCAAAAACATGCTCTACGGTTTTACCTTTATGTTTCCCAAAGTTGAATGTTTCTTCTTCTTTTTCATTGTAAACCATTCTTCCTGCAAAATCAACAGGCTTGTTCATATTGGTAAAAACATGAAGCGCATGCACGTCATTTACAACCGGCTTAGATATGTTTCCTTGCTTATCCTCAAAATCAACCTCTTTATAACGTTCAATTTGTGCCAGCAATACATGATAAGTAGCCGTAATATCAGCCTCAGCCGAATGCGCATTAACGATATCCTTATTACAATAGAACTTATAAGCAGCACGCAATGTACGTTGTTCCATCTGATGGAAAATATTCTGAACATCAACAAACTTTCTGTCGAGCATCTCGAAATCTATTTCAGCTCTTAAGAATTCTTCCAGCAATACCGGAATATCGAATCTGTTTGAATTGTAACCTGCAAGATCTGCGTCACCTATAAATTCAGCTAGTTCAGCAGCAACATCCTTAAACGTTGGCGCTGTAGCGATATCCTCATCATAAATCCCGTGGATCAACGATGAATGCAATGGAATAGGCATTTCAGGGTTAATCCGCATTGATTTGATCACTTCTGATCCATCTGGCATTGCTTTTAAAATAGCAATTTCAACAATACGATCAGCACCGACATTAATGCCGGTAGTTTCCAGATCAAAAAAAGCGAGTGGGCGTTTTAAATTTAATTTCATTTTACACTTTTTGGTAGCAACTCAAAAGTCGTAAAAATCATTCATTAAACCTCAACTTATTTGGTAACCTCTTAATTTATAAACGAATAGAATAATATCCCATGCTGACAGGATAGAAACTTAGCTAAGAATTAAAATCCCCACAGCAATTCCGATCACCATAATCAGGTACATCAGGATCTCAGTAGTGGCAAACTTCTTATATTTTGTCCAGAATGAAATATCGTGTTTTGCTTTACTCATATTAGTTTTTTAAGGAACCGGCTTTTACAAAAGCTCTTTGGTAAACAGGAATACTCAGATCATCTACCACCACCCCGCGCGATGTTGAAGCATGCACAAAGTAATTGTTGTTAAGGTATACCCCAACATGATCTACAGTCCGGCCACTGAATGAAAAGAAAATCAAATCGCCTTCATTTAACTTACTCAAACTTTTTTCTTTCACCACACGCGCCTGATCCTTCGAACTCCTTGGCAGTTCATTTCCGTAAATATCCTTTTGCAACAGAAAAGCCAAGCCTGAACAATCTACCCCTCTTTTATCCATTCCACCATAACGATAATTCACACCTGTCCAGTCTGTTACAAACCGATACAACTGCTTGTTCTTTAAATGCGACATAGCATCAGCCTTAGTATTAGATTTAACCGTATACTTTTTCGAACTACAAGCCGAAAAAAATAACATGATCACTAGGATCATCAATAATCTGCTTTTACTTAATGTCGCTAACATATTCATATTACTGCTTAATTAAACGCTGTATCTCATCCAACTTCAACAATGCTTCCACTGGCGTCAATACATTCACATCCAGGTTGTTTAGCATATCTCTGATCTTGACCAAAACCGGATCATCCACCGCAAACATGTGCAATTGATAAGCCTGGTTCTGAACCTTCTTTATGCTGTCTTTTATACTCTGACCTTCCGTCCGGTCTATTTCAAGTTTCTTTAAAATCTCGTTAGCCCTATTGATCAGCTTAGGAGGCATACCGGCCATTTTAGCCACATGAATACCAAAACTATGCTCACTGCCTCCAGGAATCAGCTTTCTTAAAAAGATCACCTTATTTCCAACCTCTTTAATGGAGACATTGAAGTTTTTAACGCGGTTCATCGTAGCTGCCAGCTCATTCAATTCATGATAATGCGTTGCAAAGAGTGTTTTTGGCTTGGCTGTTGGATGTGTATGTAAAAACTCAGCTATAGCCCAGGCAATAGAAATTCCATCATAAGTACTTGTACCCCTACCAATCTCATCCAGCAGGATTAAACTGTTATCTGATATGTTATTCAGGATACTAGCCGTTTCATTCATTTCAACCATGAACGTACTTTCTCCGGATGATAAGTTATCGGAGGCACCTACACGGGTGAAGATCTTGTCGACCAAACCTATTGTAGCCGCCTTAGCCGGCACAAAACAACCCATCTGACCCATCAGCACAATCAAACCGGTTTGACGCAGTATGGCCGACTTACCCGACATATTGGGACCGGTAATAATAATAATCTGTTGATTTTCGTTATCCAAAAACACATCATTGGTGATGTACTCTTCACCTACAGGCAATCTTTTTTCAATAACAGGATGCCTTCCACCCTTAATATCCAAACCTTTACCCTTGTTTACCTCAGGTTTTACATAATGATTCTTAACAGCCAGTTGCGCAAAGCAAAGTAATACATCCAACTGGGCAGTTAAATATGCATTCAGCTGTATGGGCCTGATATAGGCACTTACCTGGTGCATCAACTCGGCATACATCCGAACTTCTATTTGCTGAATCTTTTCTTCAGCACCTAAAATCTGTTCTTCGTATTCTTTTAATTCGGGAGTGATATAACGCTCAGCACTTACCAGCGTTTGCTTCCTGATCCAATCTGCCGGCACTTTATCCTTATGTGTATGGGTAACTTCCAGATAATAGCCAAAAACATTGTTAAAGGCCACCTTTAAGGAAGGGATACCGGTTGCAGCAGCTTCTCTTTTCTGAATTTCCACCAGGTAATCCTTTCCACCGAAAGAGATTTTACGCAGGCGGTCCAATTCATCATCTATACCATCAGCAATCACATTTCCTTTGATCAATAAAGCTGGTGGGTCCTGTTGTAATTCCCGCTCCAGTTTCTCTCTGATACTCAGGCAAGGATCCAGCTGCTCAGCCAGCGCCATTAAAAATGGATTCTTTGATTCTTCAGCCAGCTTTTTAACCGACTCAATGTGGTATAATGATTTTTTTAACTGACACAATTCCCTTGGCCCAACCTTTTGAAGGCCAACTTTAGAGATTAGTCTTTCCAGGTCACCAATCTGCTTAATATGCGACAAGAAATCCTGTACAAGCTCATCATGCTTTACCAGGAAATCTACCATTCCCAAACGTTCTTGTATAGGTTTTAACTCCTTAAGCGGCATGATAATCCACTTATGAAGCAAACGCGCGCCCATTGGGGTACTGGTTTGATCCAATACCTGGAAAAGGGTTACGGCATTCTCATTTGCCGAACTCACCAACTCCAGATTGCGGATGGTAAAACGATCCAGCCACATGTATTTATCTTCTTCCAATCGACTGATGGAAGTAATGTGCTTTAAATTACGGTGCTCAGTCTCATTCAGATAATGTAAAGCTACACCAGCAGCAACAATACCTGTTTGCAACCTATCTACCCCAAATCCCTTTAAAGAACTAACTTCAAAATGCTTGGTTAAGATTTCATTGGCATAATCATGAGTAAAAGCCCAATCGTCCAAATGATAAGTATAAAACCTATCCCCAAACAACTCCATGAACTCTTTCCTTTTACTCTTTTGGAAAACAACTTCATTGGGTTTAAAGCCCTGTAAAAGCTTGTCAATATATTCAGAGCTTCCTTGGGCTACATGGAATTCTCCGGTAGAAATGTCCACAAAAGAAACGCCCAGCTGGGCTTTATCAAAGTAAACTGAAGCTAAATAATTGTTAGATTTCTGACTAAGGATATTGTCATTGTAAGCCACACCCGGTGTAACCAGTTCGGTCACCCCTCTTTTCACAATGGTTTTAGTGGTTTTAGGATCCTCCAACTGATCGCATATCGCTACCCGCTGTCCGGCTCTAACCAACTTTGAAAGGTAATTATCTAAGGAGTGATGCGGGAAACCGGCTAACTCTAACGCGCCGCCGTTTGGTCCTGTACCCCTCCTCGTTAATACGATACCCAAAATCTGGGCAGTCTTTACCGCATCTTCACCAAATGTTTCATAAAAATCGCCTACTCTAAATAGTAATAATGCTCCTGGATACTTTGCTTTAATCGCATTGTATTGTTGCATTAATGGAGTTTCCTTAGTATTATCTTTAGCCAAAATGATTCAGTTTACAAAATCGTAAAGATACTATTTGAGCTGTAGGCTTTACGTTTTGTTGAAAATTAAAAAAATGTGAATAGGTTTATAATTGTGCAATGTACGACAAGAACAAGGTTAATGCCTCGCGCTTTTTATCAGTCAGCTCAAAATCAAGCTTATGCATCAGGTAATCGTCCAGATCAAAATTAGCCAGTTTCGGCAATTCCTCCAACAAAACCCGACGTTTAGAAAGGCCAAATGAAAGGGCCTCATTAAAATCATTGATAAAAGCCTGCGGAATCGCTTTATTAGCTACCCATGCAGCGTAAACGAATGGCAAGCCTGTAAAATTCATCCACTCCTGTCCCATATCATAGGAATAGGCAAACTCATCCTTCCTACCGAAAGTACGGTCGCCAATTAAAACGAAGGCATCTGTATCCTCAATATCATTCGTGTGGTAATTTACCGACTGCCTGAAATGAAATTTCAATAATACTTTAGCCAGGTTATTAGACGTTCTTGAATGACTATCCAGTCTTACCGTTTTTATTTCTTCCACTGGCACCTTGCTAAAAATGAATACAGAATTCACTGCACCAACAGATCCGATGCAATAGTCGGCAACAATATTCGCATTTGGTACAAGAGGGATAGCAGCTACGGGAATCAAACCTATATCCACCTGTCCTCCAATTAATTTAGCAGCACAATCTGTAGGAATATCTAAGCTAAGATCAATCTGATCCAGCAATGCTGAATGTTCAATTCCGTAAATAAAGGGCTTGGTATTGGTATAGGAAACGGCAGAAATTTTAATCTTATTCAACAGTATTATTTTAAATGATCGGTATTGTTAAATTCAGTAATCGTGAACTGACCACCGGTATATTTAACTTTATAAAGTGTAGTATTTTGATGAGGAAACTCCGTCATTTCCGATATGGGTCTGTTGGTAAGCAAGCATAAGAATAAGCGCATTGCACGACCATGCATACAAATCAAAACAGTTTGCTCATTTGGTGCATTTTTGATGACCTCAATAGCTTCTTTTTCACGAAGCACCACATCATTCGGACTTTCGCCACCTTCGAAACGTGCATCATAATCGCCACCTTCCCATTCCTCCATCAGGCCTTTAAAAGCTGCAATCGCTTCTTCATTATTAGGCTGACCTTCCCATATGCCCCATGCAAGTTCATCTAAACCCGACAACTGTTCCCATGGTGTACCTGCATCAAGAAAATCTTTAACAGTTTGATGGGTACGCTTTAATTTAGAGGTATATACTTTATCAAAGGGAACATCTTTATAGGCAGCATAAAATGCAGCAGCCTGAGTCCGACCTTTATCATTCAGATCGCTATTAATCCCTCTTCCCTGTACAATCCCCTGCTTATTTAAATCTGTTTCACCATGTCTGATGATATATAATTCCTTATCCATTCTAATTAATTACCGGCAATTTATAATACTGAGGCTTCTTCTCGTCTTCAAAAACAACATCAGTATAATCAGTTACAACATTGTACAAAGTATCTCTTTCAATTGGTTTACGATTTACCTGTTTAATCAGGTTAACCAATTCCTGGGTATTCATAGCTGGGTGTTGTTCTTCAGCACCTGCCATAGAGTAGATTTTAGTGGTATCATCTAAAGTACCATCTATATCATCCACACCAAAGTTAAGCGACAACTGTGCAGTCTGCCTGCTAATCATTGCCCAATAAGCTTTAATGTGATCAAAATTATCCATGTATATCCTGGCAATGGCATAATTCCTCAAATCCTCAATTACCGAAACCTCCGGCACATTGTCCATCTGGTTGTTCTGGTTTCTGAATTTAAGTGGAATGAAAGCCTGGAAACCTCCTGATTTATCCTGTTGAACACGCAAGCGTTCCATATGATCAACACGATGCCAAAACTCTTCAATATGCCCGTACAACATCGTTGCATTGGTTTTCATACCCAGTTTATGTGCCTGCTCATGTATATCCAGCCATTGCTCCGCATTACATTTATCATGCGCAATTTTCTCTCTTATTTCAGGATGAAAAATCTCTGCACCACCACCTGGCATTGAATCCAGACCAGCTTCCTGCATATATTTCATTCCATCATAATGACTTAGTTTAGCCTTTTTAAAGATGTAATAATACTCAACAGGAGTTAGGGCTTTGATATGAAGATCAGGGCGATGTGCCTTTGCTTTTCTAAAAAAATCACTATAAAAATCAAGATTCTGCTTAGGTACTACCCCACCGGTGATGTGTACTTCAGTAACCGGTTCATTGTCGTATTTTTTCAATACGTCCATCATACCGTCTACGCTCATCTCCCAGCCTTCTTCACGCTCTTTAATCAAGCGCGAATAAGAACAAAACTTGCAATCATAAACACAAACATTTGTAGGCTCAATATGAAAATTACGATTGAAGTAAGTGTTATCACCATGCTTTCGCTCCCTTATATAGTTAGCCAGGGTACCAAGATAACCAAGCTCCCCATGTTTATAAAGGTAAACACCCTCATCGAATGTAATTCGTTCCTGATTTTGAACCTTTAAGGCTATTGCTTTTAATTCAGCTGACAGATCAGCATCTTCTAAGATCAAAGCAAGTTTTGAAGTAGTATCCATCTATAATGTATAATGGACAAAAATAGTATAAAATCATTAGATACCCGTTTTTTTAACCGATTTTACCTGTCAGCCTTGTGTCAAAGCACTTTACCATCCAATCCCCTTAAATTACAGGGTAAATATGAATATTTCCTCTCTCAGCTAAAAAAACATACTTTTATAAAAAAACGAACTCATGAACAAAGACACCATCCTAAAAACCATATTTGGCATCAGCTTTATCTGTACGGTCATTGGAATTGCTTTCAAAATAATGCACATGGCAACCTTCCTACCTATCCTTGCGCTAGGTGTTGGCTTAAGCGCTGTTTATACGATCATGGTATTAATGGAGATACTTCCATCAAAAAGATTAAATACCTCAGAAAAATTAATGTGGCTTACTGGCTTTCTGTTCTTTAATGCGATTACCGGTTTACTATATTTTACAGGCGGAAGAAATAGGGTAATAGCGGGGTATAGAAAAAGGGTGATATAATTACTCTATAAATATAATTACGATATAAATATCATTACAACAAAAAAAGGTTCGTTTGTCAACGAACCTTTTTTGTTTTTCGAACCTGCTAATCAGGTTAATTGCTGTAAAAGCTGCCTTTCTCTTCAGTTAGTTTATAACTACTGTCTGACCAGAAAAATTACCTTCTCTGAGGAGGCCTCAGGCGCTGTTGCTTTTCGCAACAGATGCCAGACTCCGAATGAGAACGGTTATTTTTCCCCTTATTTTTGCGCTTTAGTAAAGTTCAAAACAATATAAGCTGTACCACTTCCATATTCTACAGGAGTTTTAATCACCATATTGTCTCCATTAGCTGAAGAAAGCAACATCCTGTAACCTTCTGTTACATTTTTAGCTTTATCACCTTCATATATCTTTTTAAACTGGAATGTATCTTCTTTAGGGCTGGCCGACCAGTAAATAGTCTGCATTTTACCAGCACATTCACTTCCTAGTGTATAGCTACCATTACCGCTATTGGTTAGTCTCCATGCACTTCCAATAAAACACTTGTACGATGATTCACCGAATAATGATTTAACAGATGATTGAGGAACGCCTTCAAAAGTAATGTCATTCAACACCCAATTACCGGTTACATTACCTCTTCTAATTGTTTGAGTCGTAGCTGCACCTTTAGGAGAACAGCTTTGCAATACCATTATTGCACTGCAAAAAATGGCTGCTATCAGGAATATTCTTTTCATATTAAGTATTTTTACTTTTTAAATACATAAATCCTGCCAAAACTTCCACATAATAATTTTTAACTTTAGCCTATTAACACCCTCGCTTAATTTTTCAGCATTTAACCCCATAATAATGAGAGCAGAAACCTTAGCCATACATGCCGGAAATTTATACAACATCAGCACGCAGGATGTTACACCACCTATAAATCTATCTACAACTTTTTTAAGAAATGCCGAGGGTGGATACTCTGGTGGACACATGTACAGCAGAGTAAGCAATCCAAACAGATCTGCACTTGAAAACATCATTTCAGAATTAGAAAAAGGAGCTGAGGCCTGTGCACTCTCTTCAGGAAATACAGCAGGAATGACCGTCTTCCAGGCGCTCAAACCAGGAAGCCATATCCTGGCACCCGATGATATGTACTGGGGCTTTAAGAAGCAGCTACAGACCATTTTTGCAGATACACTGGAAATTGACTTCATCGATATGACGGATGTTGAAGGGATCAAAAAGCACATCAAAACCAACACGGTAATGATCTGGACAGAAACCCCATCCAACCCATTGTTAAAAATTACCGATATCGCCGCGATAGCAGAAATCAGTAAAGCGAATGGATTGGTATTGGCCTGCGATAGCACTTTTGCATCACCATGCCTGCAAAATCCGATTCTGCTTGGGGCCGACCTCGTGATGCATTCCTCTACGAAATACATTGGTGGCCATAGCGACGTGCTTGGGGGTATATTGGTTACCGCTGAAAAAAATGAACTGTGGGAAAAAATCAGGAACATACAACAAATTGGCGGTGCAGTGCCATCACCGTTCGACTGCTTCCTATTAATAAGAAGCATAAAAACTCTGGCCTATCGTATGCGCGGACATTGTGAAAATGGTATGGCCCTGGCCCTTTATCTGGAAAAACACCCAGCCGTAGAAACTGTCTATTATCCTGGTCTCCCTGGTCACCCCGGACACGAAACGGCAAAAAAACAAATGAGCAGTTTTGGAGGCATGCTATCCATCCTTGTTAAAGGCGACGCAGAAGAAGCCAGAAAAGTAGTGAACAAAGTAAAGCTATTTGCCCAGGCAACCAGTCTCGGAGGCGTAGAGAGCTTAATCGAACACCGTGCATCAGTTGAAGGGCCCGACACCAAGACCCCACAGAATTTAATTCGGATCTCTGTAGGGCTCGAGCATATCGACGACCTAATTGATGATTTTGAGCAAGCTCTAGCTTAAAATCAGCTCATAAACCCAACAAAAAACACAACACAAAAAGCTAATTACCAAACTATTACAAAATAATCAGAATTTAATTTTGGTTATTTTGTAAGATAGCAGTACATTTGACCCATCAATTAGCGAAAGCTAATCAAGTCAACCCCTCTTAATTGAAAGGTTTGATTTATAAAGAAGTGGCGAGAGACAGGCTCTTTGACCCACTGGCAACCCTCCCAAAATGGAGAAGGTGCCAATTCCTGACCAGCTGGCATGGTGCCATTTGGAAAGATAAATTTAAACGTATGAAAACAATTATTTCCAATCTTAGTCATTATTGTTGCCCACAGCATACCATGTGTATGTGTTGCTGCATGCAATAATCTTTAAATCTTCCTTTTGCATTTCTTTAATTCATCGGAAGGCCCTTAATGGGTACGCAAAACGACTATATACTTTTATGCCCTTTTCTGCCTAATCGTATGCCACTAAGAAACCTATTTAACCATATAAAAAAAATTAAGCTCATATGTCAACTACCCATAAATTCGAAACATTACAAGTACACGCAGGTCAGCAAATAGATCCTACTACAGGTTCAAGAGCCGTACCTATATATCAAACCACTTCTTACGGATTTCAAAGTTCCGAACATGGTGCCAACCTTTTTGCATTAAAAGAATTTGGTAACATCTACACCCGTATCATGAACCCTACCACCGACGTATTTGAAAAACGTGTGGCGGCCCTTGAAGGTGGTGTGGCAGCATTAGCGGTTTCATCCGGACAAGCGGCACAATTCATTGCTTTAAACAACATACTACAGGCAGGCGACAACTTCGTTTCCTCATCACATTTATATGGTGGTTCTTACAACCAGTTCAAAGTTGGTTTCAAACGCTTAGGCATAGAAGTTAAATTTGCCAATGGCGATGATCCTAATGATTTCGAAGCTAAAATTGACGCAAATACAAAAGCAATCTATCTGGAAAGTATCGGTAACCCGGCCTATAGCATCATTGATTTCGAAAAGATCTCTGCTATTGCTAAAAAGCACGACTTACCATTAATCGTAGACAATACTTTTGGCGCAGCAGGCTACCTGTTCAAGCCTTTAGAGCACGGTGCACATATCGTAGTTCAATCGGCTACTAAATGGATTGGCGGACACGGAACAAGTATCGGTGGCGTAATCGTTGACGGAGGAAACTACAACTGGGGAAATGGTAAGTTCCCTCAGTTTTCAGAGCCTTCAGAAGGTTATCACGGATTGGTATTCAGTGACACCTTTGGTGCTGAAGGACCTTTTGGCAACATCCAGTTCATCATTCGTGCACGTGTAGAAGGCTTAAGGGATTTCGGTCCGGCCATCTCCCCTTTCAACTCTTTCCAATTACTACAAGGTCTAGAAACCTTATCACTTCGTGTACAACGTCACGTAGATAACGCCTTGGCTTTAGCTACCTGGCTTGAAAATCACAAAGCTGTAAAAAGCGTAAACTATCCTGGCCTGGAAAGCAGTCCTTACCATACCAATGCTAAAAAATACCTGCAAAATGGTTTCGGAGCAGTATTGTCTTTCGAACTACATGGCGCTAAAGAAAAAGCGACTTTGCTGGTCGACAGCCTTAACCTGGTAAGTCACCTAGCAAATGTTGGTGATGCAAAAACATTAATTATACAACCGGCAGCAACTACACATCAACAATTGAGTGATGCAGAACAACTAGCCGCCGGTGTTACTCCAAATCAGTTGAGAGTATCTGTAGGAATTGAACATATTGACGACATCAAGGCTGATTTCGAACAAGCTTTTGCTGCTATAAACAAATAACAACATTCTCAATTTTATCAAGATCTAATAATGAGTACCATATCCACATACAATTACAACAAAACTTTTAAGCTTGAAAGCGGCAAAAAGTTACGTAAGCTAGAAATAGCTTATCAGACCTATGGTAAGCTAAATGCAAAAAAGGACAATGTAATTTGGGTTTGCCATGCACTTACAGCCAATTCTGATGTATTGGATTGGTGGAAAGGATTGTTTGGCAACAACTCCCTGTTTAATCCTGATGAGCATTTCATCATCTGCGCCAATGTACTTGGATCGCATTATGGAAGTACCAGTCCTGCAAGTGTAAACCCGGTAACGGGCTTACCATACTACCTTGCTTTCCCTGAATTTACCATCAGAGATCTGGTTTCGGCGCATCGCCTGTTAGCCACACATCTAGGCATTCAGAATATCAAGGTACTTATTGGCGGCTCATTAGGCGGACAACAAGCTTTAGAATGGGCCATTACAGATCAAAACATTATTGAGAACCTGATTTTAATGGCTACCAATGCAGTTCATTCACCATGGGGCATTGCCTTTAACGAGAGTCAGCGTTTAGCCATCACGGCCGATCGCAGTTTCTATGCGCAAAAACCTGATGGTGGCTTAAAAGGTCTGAAAGTAGCCAGAAGCATTGCCTTATTATCCTACAGAACATACGATGCCTATTCAACAACTCAACTGGAAAGTGTAAACGATAAAACAGGTTGCTTCAGAGCTTCCTCTTATCAAAACTACCAGGGAGAAAAACTATGCAAACGCTTTAATGCTTACAGTTACTACTACTTAAGCAAAGCGATGGATAGTCATAATGTAGGAAGAAACAGAAACAGTATTACCGATGCCTTAGCATTAGTAAAAGCAAATACACTGGTTATAGGAATCGAAAACGATGTATTATTCCCGGTTTGCGAACAGGAATTCCTAAGTAAGCACATACAAGGAGCAGAATTCCATAGTCTGAAATCTGCCTATGGGCATGATGGATTTCTTATAGAAACAGATGCACTTACCAATGTCATAGGTAATTTCCTTAAGGAGAGCACCAACAAGAAAATAATTAAATTACATAAAACAGCATAATAATTAGATGAGCAAGAAACTTAAAATTGGTTTATTTGGTTTTGGGGTAGTTGGCCAGGGGTTGCACGACATTATCCGTGGTCAGGATTTGAATCTTGAAATCATTAAGATCGCCATAAAAAACGCAGACAAGAAACGTACACTGGATGCACACCTTTTCACAACGGATCATGATGAATTGCTAAACAATCCGGAGATCAATACCATCGTTGAATTAATAGATGACGCAGACGTTGCTTATAATATCGTTAAAAGGGCGTTAATCAGTGGTAAAAATGTAGTTTCAGCCAACAAAAAAATGATTGCCACGCACCTGGCAGAATTGGTTGATTTACAAGAGAAACACAATACGTCATTACTTTACGAAGGATCAGTATGTGGAAGTATCCCAATCATCCGTAACCTGGAAGAATATTACGACAACGAATTACTTCACGGTATCAGCGGTATCTTTAAC
This sequence comes from Pedobacter nyackensis, assembly GCF_900176505.1. GTDB lineage: Bacteria > Bacteroidota > Bacteroidia > Sphingobacteriales > Sphingobacteriaceae > Pedobacter > Pedobacter nyackensis. The sequence goes on from NZ_FWYB01000008.1 coordinate 111,669, forward strand.
GGTTCTTCAAACTACATCCTGTCTAAAATATTTAATGAAAACCTTGAGTATGGTGTAGCCCTTAAACAAGCGCAGGACTTAGGCTTTGCCGAAACCAACCCTATCCTTGATGTTGGAGGCTATGATCCTAAATTTAAACTGGCCATCGCTACTGCCCATGCTTACGGTTTGTTCATTAACCCGGATAAAATCTTTAACATAGGTATTCAACATCTTTCGGAGAATGATATTCGCTTTGCAAGAGAAAAGAACTTCAAAATCAAGCTTGTCCCTACAGCACGCAAAATCAGCACGAAACAAGTAGTTACTTATGTAATGCCTAAGTTTGTGAAGTCTGACGATTTCCTTTTCAATGTTGAAAATGAATACAACGGCGTAACCGTTCAGGCAGCCTTTGCCGATAAACAATTCTTTTTTGGAAAAGGAGCTGGCGGCCACCCTACAGGTGCAGCTGTACTATCAGACATTGCCGCTTTAAGATACGATTACCGTTACGAGTATAAAAAATACCACCAACATAACGGACTTGAGCACACAGATGATGTAAGCCTTGAAGTTTACTTGCGTTACACACATGAGTATACAGTAGAAAAACTACAAATTGAAAACATCGTTGAACGTTTCACTCGTGATGATTACAAATATGTAATTGGAAATATAAATCTGAAAAGCCTGTTGGCCAACCGCGAGTTACTGGAGCAAAAAGATGTGTTTATTGCCCACACAGGGAAATACACTTATACAGAGGAGCAGATTCAAACTGTAGCTAAAGAACAAGCATTAGTGAGTTAACCCCTTTTGTTTTGATAATGAAAAAGGCCCCAATTTGGGGCCTTTTTCATTTATGTTGTAAATTATATCTCTCTGTTCGTATCCCAGTTCTCCAGGTAATCTGCTACCCTGCGCACAAAGGATCCACCAAGCGCTCCATCCACAACCCTGTGGTCGTACGATAAAGATAGGAACATCATGTGTCTGATCGCAATCACATCACCAAACTCCGTTTCCAGAACAGCTGGTTTCTTGATGATCGCACCAACAGCAAGTATCGCTACCTGTGGCTGATTGATAATCGGGGTTCCCATTACATTACCAAAAGAACCAACGTTCGTTAAGGTGAAAGTTCCATTTTGTGTTTCATCCGGCTTTAACTTAGAGTTACGCGCACGGCTTGCCAGGTCATTCACAGATTTAGTTAAACCAACCAGGTTTAGCTGATCTGCATTTTTAATAACCGGAACAATCAGGTTTCCACTTGGCAAAGCTGCAGCCATACCAATATTGATATCTTTTTTCTTAATGATCTGCGTACCATTTACAGATACGTTGATCATTGGAAAATCTTTTATGGCTTTACTTACTGCTTCTACAAAGATTGGTGTAAAGGTAATTTTCTCATTTTCACGTTTTTCAAAATTACGTTTAACCTTTTCACGCCACATCACCATATTGGTCACATCAGCTTCAACAAAAGAAGTTACGTGCGGAGAAGTATGCTTGCTCATGATCATGTGCTCAGCAATCAGCTTACGCATCCTGTCCATCTCAATAATCTCATCACCACCGCTTACGCTTGTAGCAGCTGTCGCCGGAGCTTTTACTGCTGGTGCTGTAGCTGGTTTAGCGGCTTGCTCAGCCGAAACAACAGGTGTTGTAGCTACCGCTGCAGGAGCCTTCCCACCTTTTTTATTTTGAATATAGTTTAATAAATCATCTTTGGTTAAACGCCCGTCAGATCCAGTTCCGGCAATGCCGTCCAGCTCATTCAGTGCAATACCTTCCTGCGCTGCAATGTTCTTTACCAATGGCGAATAAAAGCGGTCTGAGGCACTTTCAACAGAAAGCTGCTCCATACCCGGAATCTTTTCTAAAACAGGCTCAGCAACGCGCTCCTCAACTACAACTGGTGCTTCTACAGCTTCAACCTTAACCGGAGTAGCCCCATCTGTTTCTATGATGGCAATTACTGCACCCACTTGTACAATATCGTCTTCTTTAAATAATTGCTTTACTAATACACCAGTAATTGGTGATGGAACTTCAGAATCCACCTTATCAGTTGCGATCTCTAAAATGGTATCATCCAGGTCAATCTTATCTCCGGGCTGTTTAACCCATTTAATAATGGTTGCCTCTGCAACGCTCTCCCCCATTTTAGGTAACAATAATTCGTATTGAGCCATTTTTTATTTTATGATTTGTATCAGGTGCAAAAGTAAAGTTTTTTACAGACTTAAGCCACATCTTGTTTAAGCTCATTTAAAAGCATCGACAAAGCGGCGACGGCAGAACGCTCAATATTTTGGGCTCTGCGGTTACCAAATTTAAATAACCGGGTCGCTACACCACGCTTACTTGCTACGGCAATCCACACAGTACCAACAGGTTTACTTTCAGTTCCTCCATCAGGTCCGGCAATCCCACTTACAGAAATGGCATAATCCGTTTTAAAATTTGCAATAGCACCAAGTGCCATTTCTTTTACAGTTTCTTCACTAACTGCTCCAAAAATATTCAACGTTTCTGGCAATACGCCCAAAACCGACATCTTCAATTGATTGGAATAAGTGACCGCACCACCGGCAAATACCGAAGAACAACCAGGATGCTGGGTTATCATCTGCGCAATATATCCACCTGTGCAGCTTTCGGCGGTCGACAAGCTCAACTTCCTTTTATCCATGATATCCAGGATGGCCTTTTCCAGCGCAATATCATCCTCAACAACTACGTATTGTTTAACCCTGGTAACAATCTGCTGCGCATAAACTTCAATCTCAGCTTTAAGCGCAGCCTCATCCGAACCCGTTCCGCTCAACCTCAACCTGATTTGCCCCAATTTTGGCAAATAAGCCAGTTTGATGTGTGCAGGTAAACCATCCTCAATATCCGCAATCTCCTCAGCCAAAAATGACTCTCCAATATTTGCAGTAAGAATCGTTTTATGAACTATTGCAGGTAGTTTAAGTGTGCGTTTTAAACGAGGCAGAATCTCCTCCTCCATCAGGTACATCATCTCGAATGGAACACCGGGCATCGACACGAATATTTTGCCACGCATCTCAAACCACATACAAGGAGCAGTACCATTCTGGTTTTTAATAACCGTGCAGCCATCAGGTACATCAGCCTGCTTCCTGTTCACTTCAATCATCGGCTTATTAAACCGTGTAAAGATCTCCGTAACATGATCCAGTGTTTCCTGATCCCTTCTAAAGCCCATGTTAAAATACTTTGCCATGGTCACTTTCGTGATGTCGTCTTTAGTTGGCCCAAGGCCTCCGGTAATTAATATGATATCAGCCCTTTTTTCAGCCAGCTGTAAGGCTTCAGTAATGTGATCTGCATCATCAGAAACAGAACTTACCTGCTTCACCTTGATACCGATCAGATTTAATTCCTTAGCCATCCAGGCCGAATTGGTATCCACAATCTGACCAATCAGTATTTCATCACCAATGGTTATAATTTCAGCTAGCATAAAATATCGGTTTTTAGAATTTGGTATAATATCCTTTTCTCTTGCTCAGTTTTAAATCCTGAAGAATCGAAGCTTTAACCTTGATATCCACAGAATAACTTTGATAAAAACCGAAAGGAACCCATGTAAAGGCCATATCCCAGCAATGTAAATCCCTGTATATAGAAAAATTGGTTTGAGAAATTGTTTTCTGTCTAAAATCCCAACCCGAGCTAAATGTTACTTTCCACTTAGGTGTGATGTTGGCATCTCCGTTAAAGTTTAAGGTATTGGTTACCGTAGGATTGTCCCCAACATCACTTGTACTATAATTGAAAGTGTAAGAAAATGCAAAGTTCCATGGAATATTAAAATCTACAAAAGCATTTGGATCGCGACTCACCTTCGCCAAAGCCTCAGCTTGCTCAGGAGTCATACCACCTGTATTCGCATTCTGCTTTAACTTATCTGCGTTCTCATTATTTCTTTTAAAGGCCTCAGGATTCAAGCTATAGTTGAAAGAGAAACCAAAGTTCGTTAAGCGTGGCAGTTGCCCTTTAGACCAGGTGTATTTATCTACCAGGTAACGCTGACTCAGCCCTGTACTCTGGTTTACCGAATCAGCATATAAATAAGGGTTCAAAGTACCATAATAGTTAATCCCTAATTTGTCAGTAAACTGAGAACGACCACTAAAGCTTAAGGTCGACAGTTTAAAACTCTCTGCAAGCAGGTTGTAACTTCCGCTTATACCAAGACCTTGAATAATTGGAATCTTCTTTTCGCCTGTTCCTGTAGTATCTTTTGGATTCAAAAACTTCGCCTCTACTGTATTATCGATGGAGAAACCAATCGATGCATTCCTACCCTCACCAGGTCCGCCATATGCTGAACCTTCATGAATCGAATATTTAAGTGGTACTCTTTCTCCTTTAAAATTGGTAGTCATTACCGGATCACCATTCTGATAAAATGCCTCTTTGTAATTTCCTTTACTTATATCAGAAAAATCAGGGGTATAACCAAAGTTCACACTTGGCGTCATCACATGACGTAAAGCCTTAAACTTACCAAAGTTTTTAAACTGTGCTGTAGAATAGATCTTGGTAGATACACCACCACTTACCGAATACTGACCGGATCTGTTAAACCCTGGAATGGTATCTGTAAAAAACACATCAGAACCATTTGGCACCTTAGCATAAGTCTTCCTGATGGTCTGGAAATGCCATCTTTCCAGGTAACTTACCCCTGTATTAAAGTTAAAATACTTCAATACGTTAAAGGCCATGTTGATTGGAATGTTGTGTTGGAAACCACTTCTGAATTTACTTAGGGTCTCTCTTTTAAATAGTACAGAATCCCCGGCAGTAATACTATTGGTAGCTTGCATACTGTATCCAACAGTTATTTTCTGATACCATTTTTGCTCACCTACACGGTTTGGCGAGTCAAATGGATTAAATGTGGGTACCGACAAGGTAACATCAGGCAAGGTTAGACTCACGCTTTTGGTCTGCGTTTCCTGTGAGTGACGTAAAGCACTGGTTAAGTTAATTCCTTTACCAAAAGTTCTGCTATAGGCAATACTGGATCCTAAAGTGTTTCTTGCAATTTGATTCGGATCATAGGTACCACCTGCAGCTGTTTCTCTATCATAACTACTTGTTCCTGCATCTACACTGGCAGAAAAGGTAGTTCCCGGTTTAGCATTTGGATTTTGCGAATGACTCCAGTTGATCCTGAAATCTTTACTAGTTCTGAAATCACTTGTGCCTTCAGTTCCAAACTGATTATAAGCATAATCAAGATTCACATTACCATTAAACTTATATCTTTTTGTATAGGTAGAGGCTGCCCTGGCACTGTACGATCCATAGGAGTAAATTGAACCAGTTAACCTTGCATCCCAATAATCACTTAATCCAAGATAATATCCACCATCCTGTAAGAAAAATCCCCTTGAGTAATCCTCACCAGGGGTCGGCAATATAATACCCGAACTTTTCTTGTTCGGCTTGGGAAAAAAGGCAAAGGGTAAACCCAAAGGCAGCGGCACATCCTCAATCTTTAAATATAGGGGGCCGGCAATGATCTGGTTTTCCGTGACAATACCTTTTGTTATGTGAATACCAAAGTGCGGATGTGGTAGGTTACAGGTACTAAAAGTCTGCCCTTTACTGTGTATCTCATCGTCGGGCTGTTTCTTTGCCTTACCCCCCGAGAAAAATCCGCCTTCCTGTTCGGTAAAAACCTCGTATATATTTCCGGCTTTCGTTACCGTATTGAACCTCAGCGAGTCGGCCATCGAAGTCCCCTGACCTTCCATCTTAAATATCGGACGTCCAACATATTTCCCTTTGGCGTCTGTCCTTCCACGCGCATAAATAATGTTTGTCTTGTTGTTATAGGAGATGTAATCTGCATCTAGTTCCAAGCCCTGGTACATTACCCGGGCCTTACCGTACAAATAAACAATACTGCTGTCTTTACTAAACGCAATAGAGTCCTTAGCCGCGTATTGAATTTTCTCAGATGCAGAAGTATCTTGCGGATTGCTCTTCAGGGCACCTTTTTTTAATTGATCGTTCTTAGTGGTATCCTTTTTGGTAGTATCTTGCCGAACAACCTGAAAAGTCGAAAATGTAGTGAAAGCTAGCGCATGGTTACTAACAAATGTTAATAAAACAAGCGCTTTTATAAAAATGATGTAGCGTAAAAGTTTCAAATTCGTGTGTGAATGTTATTTTTGCATTAATGTTTAATCCAAAACGTTCAAAATTAATGAAAAATATACCATTGCTTAGACCAAAAGTAATTTTGATCATATTTATTTCTTCGCTATTAACCGTACTGTCTATTAATCAAGGGTTTACGCAAGAATATAAAATAAAAACCATCGTGATAGACGCCGGACATGGCGGTCGTGATGGCTCAACACGCGGTGCCTATTCTACTGAAAAGGATGTGGCCTTAAAAACAGCACTACATCTTGGCGAAGCTATACAAGCCAGTATGAAAGATGTTAAAGTGATCTACACCCGAAGCACCGACGTTTTTATCCCCTTATATGAACGTATAGCCATAGCCAATAATGCTAAGGCCGATCTTTTTATCTCCATTCACTGCAACGATATGCCAATGATCAGGTCAACGGTCGTAACTGGCTATAAAAGAGGGAAAAAAGGAAAAAGAATTCCAATTACCCAAACTGTCTACCGCAAGAGTACTTCTACCCGTGGCGTGGAAACATTTGTATCAGGTATGGGCCGCTTAAACGAGCAGGACGAAGTGATCAAAAGAGAGAACTCTGCTATATTTCTGGAGGACAATTACAAAGAAAACTACGAGGGTTTCGATCCAAACAACCCTGAAAATTATATTATTCTATCTTTGATGAAGAATACCTTCAGAACTCAAAGCTTAAAACTGGCAAAATTGGTTCAGGATCAATATATAAATGTTGGTCGCGTAGACCGTGGCGTACAGGAAAAGAGCCTTGCAGTATTGGCCAGAGCAGGAATGCCTGCAATTTTAACAGAGATCGGCTTCATCAGCAATCCAGATGAAGAAAATTACATGAACTCTCAGGCCGGCCAGAATGAAATCACTGAATGTCTGTTAAAAGCTATTCAGAATTACAAAAAAGGTATTGAAGGTTAAAAATATTGAAGTTTAATTATTAGGTGCAAAAAAATAAAATAAAGATTAAAGACAGATGAGATTAAAAAAGATTGTATTCCTATTTGCTATTTCGCTATTCACCTCACAGGTTGCCTTTTCTCAGGGATATAAAGTTAAAACAATTGTTATCGATGCCGGGCACGGCGGACCAAAATCAGGTGCTGCAGGAAGCTATTCCCTGGAAAAAAATGTAGCCCTAAAAGTAGCCTTAAAACTGGGTAAGAAGTTTGAAGAGGAAATGCCTGATGTTAAAATACTTTATACACGTAAAACCGACGTCGATGTGGAGTTCCATAAAAGGGCCGCCTTGGCCAACGACAATAAGGCGGATATCTTTATTTCTATTCACTGCAACTCTATGCCCGACAGAAAGGTTGTTACCGGGTATAGTAAAAACAAACGCGGACAAAAAATACCTAAATACGCTTATGTAAAAAATACATCAACAAGCGGAACCGAGACTTTCGTTGCGGGTTCACATCGCTTAGATGAACAGGATGCGGCCATTAGGGAAAATGCCGATATCAAGCTGGAGAAAAACTACAAGGAAAATTATGATGGTTATGACCCTAATGATCCAGAAACCTTTATTATATTATCTTTGTTCAAAAATACATTTAGAGATAAGAGTTTAAAATTAGCGCGATTAATTCAAAACAACTACACAAACGATAGTCATCGCGTAAACAGAGGTGTAAAAGAACAAGGGCTGCTTATTCTTCAAAGATGTGGAATGCCGGCAGTACTCACCGAAATCGGATTCATTTCTAACCCGAATGAAGAAGATTACATGAACTCGGAAAACGGACAGGAAGAAATTGTGAAATCAATTTTTAATGCTGTAAAAACATATAAAAAGGAAACTGAGATTTAATTAATAAACAAACTCATACTGAATGAAGATCGCGAACGAAACCAAAGTAGGCATATTAGCAGCCTTCGCCATTGCCTTATTGATCGTAGGCTATAATTTCCTGAAGGGTAATGCCATTTTTTCGGATGAAACGGTCCTCTATGCAAAATACTCTCATGTTGATGGACTCAACGTATCTAAACCTGTTTTAATCAACGGTTTTCAGATCGGACGTGTTGATCAACTTCAATTGTTACCTGACGGTAGCATCCTGGCTACATTAAAGATCAAAGGAACGTACGACATTCCAAAAAACTCTATCGCTAAGCTCGAACAAACAGACCTTTTGGGCAGCAAAGCAATTGTGATGGCTTTAGGTACAGGTACCGACTATGCTCAGGATGGCGACACGCTGAATGCCAATGTTGCAAAAGGCCTGCTTGAAACCGTTCAGCCGGTTCAGAAAAAAGCGGAGCTGATTATCGGTAAAATGGATTCTATCCTAACCAGTGTAAACTCTATCCTGAATCCTAACTTCCAGAAAAACGTAGATAAAAGCTTTAACAGCATTGCCGCTACTCTAACTTCATTAGAAGGTACTTCTAAAAAAGTAGATAACCTGGTAGGTGCTGAAGGATCAAGAGTTTCGGCGATCTTAGCCAACGTTGAAGCCATTTCAGTGAACTTAAAGAAGAACAACGAGAAAATCAATGGCATCCTGGAGAACATCCATAACATTACAGATCAGGTAGCGGCTGCCAACTTTAAAGAAACGATAGCCAACGCGAATAACGCGGTTTCCAGTCTGCAAGGCATCGTAACCAAGATCAACAACGGAGAAGGAACTTTAGGCCTGTTGATTAACGATAAACAGATGTATGAGAACTTAAGCAATGCGTCTAAAAACCTCGACAACCTGATGATGGATCTGAAACAAAATCCTAAACGTTATGTACACTTCTCTGTATTCGGAGGTGGTAACAAAAAGGACAAGTAATCACACAAAGCATTCAATAACAAAAAAGCTTCAGCAAAATGCTGAAGCTTTTTTTTATGCTTTAATATCCGGTTATTCGTTTTCTTAGTTATATAGAAAAAGTACTTCCTTCGAGGGCTAAGTCTGTATTCTCAAACACCGACCTTGCTTCTTCCAGTAATGGATGCAAAACCTTATAACGAGATGAAAAATGTCCGATGAGTAATTTAACAGCTCTGGTATCCTTAGCGATCTGAGCAGCTTGTAAAGCAGTCGTATGATGCGTTTGATTTGCCCTATCCAACATCTCATGTAAAAAAGTAGCCTCATGATACAGCGTATCACAATCCTTTATACTTTCGAAATAACGTTCATCGTATAAAGTATCAGAACAATAACAATACTTTCTGGGTGCGGGTGAATCTTTAGTGTAATCGGCATTTAATAAAACACGTCCGTCGGGAAAGTCCAGGTCTACCCCTCTTTTCAGCAATGGGTAATACTCAATAGGAATTTGCTCCGCTTCAAGTTTCTCTACCATCAGCTTACGTAACCGTTTCTTTTGTACAAATTTAAAACCTGTACAAGGAATCCTATGATTTAAAACAAAGGTTTCAACAGTAAGATCAGCATTTTCAAAAATCAGTTCAGGGATATTGGCCTGCGTAAATACAAACTCTAGTGGATAGCGAAGTACTGTTTCCGAATGTTTAAACTGCAGCTCAAGAATTTCAGCCAGCGCTGCCGGAGCAAATATCTTCATAGGTTTAATCCTTCCGTTTAAATGCAGACTGGAAAGCAGTCCGATTAAACCGAAATAATGGTCACCATGTAAATGGCTGATAAAGATAAAATCTATTTTGTTTGCTTTAAATCCGTACCTGATCAGTTGTTGCTGAGTTCCCTCACCACAGTCGATCAAATAAAATTTCTCATTGCAGTTTAAAAGCTGCGCGGTTGGATTTCTATTGTATACAGGGGTTGCAGAACTACTGCCTAAAATAGTAACCTCAAACTTCATTAACCTTTGTCTACGCTACCTAATAGTTCCTTCTCGATTTCTTCCATAAAGATCAGGTCGGTAGCTTCATCTACTTTTGCAACAATTGTTAAAGCCTGGTCGAGATTCGACATCTCTAATATCTTTGCCACAACGCTGGTTATGCCTGTAACAACGAATAAACCATTTGCTTTTTTACATAACCTGTCTCCAAAAAGCAAGCTACTCAAATCCTGTGAATCATCACACTGTTTCACTGCCGAAAGATCTAAAACGATATTGCAGTATCCCTCTGTGTTCAATAAAATGAACTCAGATTTCAACTTCGGCGCATTGTCGTTTGTTAACTTCGATTCGTTGAGTTTTAAAACAACATACTTTTCATGCTTATCTACTGAAAATTTCATGATATTGATTATTTAGTCTAATACGAAAGTAATTAATTTTATCTGTAAATGAACGTCTGTTTAAAAATTAAACAGACGTTCATCTCCATATTATTAGCTGCAGGCCCGCAGCGAGGCCGCTATGGGCATTAAAGGCTATTTAAAAATGCTGTTACATTTTTTTCTATGCGAGCCACAACATCAGCTTGTTCATTTTTAACAAACTTATCGCCGGTTATCTGCTCATAAAGTTCAATATAACGATCTGATATAGAGCTCACAATATCAGGCGTCATTGCAGGAACAACCTGTCCGTCTTTTCCCTGGAAACCATTTTCAATTAACCATTTACGAACGAATTCTTTCGACAGTTGTTTCTGAGCTTCGTTGTTATCCTGACGTTCAGCGTATCCTTCCGCATAAAAATAACGTGAAGAATCCGGTGTATGGATCTCGTCGATCAAATAAATCTCCTCACCTACCTTACCGAACTCATATTTGGTATCTACAAGAATCAGCCCTCTGTCGGCCGCCATTTGCGTACCACGCTCATATAAAGCATAAGTATATTTCTCCAACTGCACGTAATCAGCTTCAGCGACAATACCCTTTGCTAAAATATCTTCCCTTGAAATATCCTCATCATGACCAACAGCCGCTTTGGTAGTTGGTGTAATTATGGGCTTAGGAAGCTTATCATTCTCTTTTAATCCCTCAGGCAAGGTAACACCACAAACACTACGTCTGCCTGCACTATACTCTCTCCATGCATGTCCTGCAAGATATCCCCTCACCACCATTTCAACTTTAAAAGGTTCGCAGATGCGACCAACCGTTACCATTTCATCCGGTACACTGATCACCCAGTTAGGAACGATATCCTTTGTTGCATTTAAGAACTTAGCTGCAATCTGGTTTAACACCTGTCCTTTAAAAGGAATAGCTTCAGGTAAAACCACATCAAACGCAGATATCCTGTCCGTAACTACCATCGCCATAAACTGATTGTCGATAGTATACACGTCGCGCACTTTTCCCTTATAAAAATTGGTCTGCTTTGGAAAGCTAAAATTTGTTTCTTTTATTGCTGTCATTTTATTTTAGTAGTTAGTAACTAGTAGTTAGTTATTAGATCAAGACGGGGTGCTAGTACCCAAATCTTCTAATTGCCCATTCCCAATTACCTATTTCTATATTACATTTTCTAAATATCAATACCTAAAATTCTAAATACCAATATCTAAATTCTAATACCTATTACTGTATATCGCCGTAGGCTTTTAGTATTCTTTTCACTAGCTTGTGCCTTACTACATCATCCCCTGTCAGGTAAATGATCTCTATACCCGGTATATCTTCAAGTATACGCAAGGCGTTAAACAAGCCCGACATCTGTTTTTTAGGTAAATCAATCTGCGTGATATCACCCGTCACAATGAATTTGGCCGATGGCCCCATACGGGTCAGGAACATTTTCAATTGCAGATCTGTAGAGTTTTGCGCCTCATCCAGAATCACAAAGCAGTTATCAAGCGTTCTTCCGCGCATAAATGCCAGAGGAGCAATCTCAATTGTTCTGTTCTCAATGTAAGTCTTTAGCTTCTCTGCAGGGATCATATCATCCAATGCGTCGTAAAGCGGACGAAGATAAGGATCTACCTTTTCCTTTAAATCTCCGGGAAGGAATCCTAAATTCTCACCTGCTTCTACCGCCGGACGGGTTAATATGATGCGTTTAATCTCTTTATTTTTCAGCGCTCTAACCGCCAGCGCTACCGCTGTATAGGTTTTTCCGGTTCCAGCAGGGCCAATAGCAAACAAAACATCGTTCTTCAATATGCTATCAACCATTCTGCGTTGGTTAGCTGTCCTGGCTTTCACCATTAAGCCATTTGTACCAAATACGATTACTTCTCCGCCGCCCCCATTTAAAGGTTTTTCAGTTCCGTTTTCAGCTACTGCCGACATTTTCTTTGTAACTAAAATAGATTCTACATCATTTGGGGTTAATGAACTGTATTTTTCCAAATGCCCAAGCAGCTGGTTATACTTCAATTCAAAACCTTTAAGTTCCTGATCTTCACCAAGCACCTTAACTTCTGTTCCTCTTGCTACAACTTTTAATTTTGGAAAGGCATTTTTAATCAGCTCGTAATGCTCATTATTTGCGCCCCAAAACTGTACCGGATCTACCGATTCTAATGTTAATTTCAGTTCGTTCAAAATATTGTTTTTTAGATAGGAGTGTATATTTTGATATAAAAATTGAATATTTGTACGCGATTTGCCGCTTACGCAAGATTAAGAATAAATATTCAATTTTTAATGGCCATTATTACTTTAACAACAGATTTAGGTTCAAAAGATTTCTATCAGGCTGCCCTTAAGGGTAGTATCCTGAGTATCTTGCCTACAGCTACAATTGTTGATGTAACTCACGAGGTGCCATCATTCAATATTTCGCATGCAGCTTTCGTTTTGAAAAACGTCTACCCCTACTTCCCAAAGGGTACCGTTCACCTGATCGGCATCGATTCTGTATTCAGTGAAAACACAAAATATATCGCTTTAAAACACAAAGATCATTTCTTTGTTGGGGCTGATAATGGTATTTTTTCTTTATTATTTGAAGAGAAACCCGAAGAAATTGTAGAGTTGAACATCATGCAGGATTTAAAATACCTGCACTTCCCATTGGTTGATATTTTTGTGAAAGCTGCAACCCAGCTGGCCAAAGGTGCCAAACTTAAAGATATTGGTGTACCTACCGACAGTATTGATGAAAAAATGCTGTTAAATCCTGTTATCGAGCGCGACATCATCAGGGGAAGTGTGATCTATATTGATACTTTCAGCAATGTGATCACCAACATTACCAAGGAGCTATTTACAAAAATTCAACGCAACAGAGATTTTACCCTATACTTCAGAAAAAGTGAAACCATCAACCAGCTCAGCTGGCACTATAACGAAGTACCTGAAGGAGAAAAGCTATGCCTGTTTGGCATCAGTAACCACCTCGAAATTGCCATCAACAAAGGAAAAGCGAGCGGTTTACTTGGCTTACACCTCAATGATATCATCAGGATCGAATTCCATCCTTAAGCAGCGTTATGTTAGTCAGAGTCGTAAAAATGCATTTCTCTTCCGCTTTCGCGGCCGAGTTTAAAGCCATATTCAAAGCAGTACAGCCAAAAATCGAAGCCGTTGAAGGCTGCACCGCTGTGCAATTGTTACAGGACCACAATACCCCGGAGATTTTCTTTACCATCAGTCACTGGCAAAGCGAGGAGCATTTAAACACCTATCGCAACTCAGAACTGTTTACAACAACCTGGGCTGTTGTAAAACCTAATTTCCAATTTAAAGCCGAGGCATGGAGTTTGCTTAATACTTAGCAAACGATAAAAACATGCTCAGAAAAATATTCTTTTTAATGTTGATAAGCGCCTCTTTTAGTGCAAGCGCCTTTCAATCAGATACCAGTGCTTATCAAACACAACGACTAAGAATCAATGCCTTATTGGCAGAACGCAGTGCGAAATTCGGTCAATATGATGAAAGCTTAAACGCCAGAACCGGAATATTTGGCTTTCAAACAAAAAATGACATTAGGAATTCAAATGAAATACTTCGACAGATTGTGCTCAACGACAATAACATTTTTAAAGAGCTTAAAACCTTAATGGAGTATAAAGATCTGGAAGTTACAGCGATTAAAACCAATGCAGATCAAACCAACAGCAGAATACAAAATTACATGCTGGCCATCAAAAAACTACAGGATCAGAATCAAGAGTTACGTGCTGAAGCAAAGGCATTGGAAAAAAGTAAAAGCTTTTCCAATACCGTAATTATCCTGCTAATTTTATCAATAACGGGGCTAGTCTGGTTTTTCACGAAAAAAATAAAAGGTATATTTTTAACAAAAGCCGATGAAAAAAACATTTTTTAAAATACTCGTCAAGCTCAATAAGCTGTTATTGCCAAAACTGTATAAGGTTGATCCAATGAAATTAACCAACCTACAAAAGGCAATACTGGGGTACAAATACTGGGCACTTACGAACTCGCTTAATTAAAGTAACTCGTTAGCAGCCCCACTAAAAATTTAGGTTCTACCCAGGTCGACTTAGGTGGCATTACACCGCCTGCATCAGCTACTGCGATGACTTGCGGTACTGAGGTCGGATACAATACAAAAGCTACCGCAAACAGCCCATTATCGACCTTAGTTTGCAATTCTGATATGGGCGTCCTCCCTCCTTCAAAAGTAATCCGCGCATCAGTTCTTGGATCTTTAATCTTTAGCAAAGGTCCAAGTATAAAATTCTGTAAAATACTTACATCAAGTACATCTACAGGGTCATTTTCGTTGTAAATTCCAGGCTTCGGACTCAGCACATACCATTGGTGATCAAAGTACATCCCTATTTTATGTAAAGCATCAGGTTTCACCTGCACGGCTGATTTCTCAATTGAAAATGAACTAGCCAGTGCGAGCATAAAAGCTTGCGGACTTAAATCACCTAGATCTCTTACCAGACGGTTAAATTCGAGTACTTTAACCTCCCTGGTGTTCATATACACCGTACTGAAGTAATTGTATCCTTCGGTACCGTTATGTTTCGCAGCATTGAGCTTTTTCTTCTGCAGGCCCATCTTTGCCATCGAAGCCGCACGGTGATGTCCATCTGCTATGTAAACTGCCGGCATCTTTGCAAAAGCATCCACAACTTCGGCCAGATCTTTGGCATCAGCAATCGCCCAAACCTTATGCTCCGTACCATCTGCAAAAACAAAGTCAAGATTGGGGGTTAAATCCAGATACTTTTTGGTGATTCTTTCCACCACCTCATCAGGATTATAAGTAATCAATACCGGATTGGCATCCAGTCCTGTTTGTTGCAGATAATCAGCCAATAGCTTCTCCCTCCGCTCAACAGTAGATTCGTGTTTTTTAATTTTCCCTTCCAGGTAATCATTGATATGTGTAAGCGTCCAGATTCCTGTCTGCACCAGGTTATCATGTCGCACCTGGTAAACATAAATTGCAGGAACAGCCTGCTGAACCAAATATTTATGTTCAATAAAACCTTCTAAATTTTCACTAATCTTTTTAAAGACAAGCTCCTGTCTGGTCCCACGCAGGTATTGGTTATCCAACTCAGGATCAATTAAATGAAGAAAGCTACATGCATTTTCGGAAGCAATCAGCCGCGCTTCGCCGGTACTATAATGCTCAAGCGGACGCGTGACCACCGTAGATAGCAAAGACACTGCGGGCATAAATGCGCAGAAGGGTTTTATACAGGGCATATTTGGTTAAAATAAAAGGGTACCCAATTCGTTCATTGGGCACCCTTCTTAATACTTTACTTATTTATTAAAGTGCTCAATAATTAATGAAGCTAACTCAGTTCCAATACGTTCCTGAGCTTCATTAGTAGCAGCACCAATATGAGGCGTTAATGAGATTTTAGCATGCTGTAAAATGGCAGCAGCAGGTGTAGGTTCGTTATCAAAAACGTCCAATCCTGCAAAAGCAACTTTACCGCTATCTAAAGCTGCAATTAAAGCTGCTTCATCAATGGTACCACCTCTTGAGCAGTTTACCACACCAACACCTGGTTTCATTTTAGCAAATTCTGCTTCACCTAAAATAGGCTGATCAGCAAAAGGAGTATGCAAACTGATGAAATCACTGTTCGCAATTACTTCGTCCAATGAAACTGTCTTGAATGGAATCTGCACAGAAACACCACCCTGGAAAGTCAAAGGTAAAGTACCTTCAGCAGGATAAAGATCATAAGCCAACACATTCATACCCAATCTCAAGGCAACTTTAGCAGTTTCACGACCAATACGACCAAAACCGATGATACCCATCGTTTTACCTTGCAGCTCTACACCACCGGCATAAGCTTTTTTCAAGGCATTGAATTTAGTAGCACCTTCAACAGGCATTTTTCTGTTCGAATCCTGTAAAAAACGGATACCGGTAAACAAATGTGCAAAAACAAGTTCTGCTACAGATAATGAAGAAGCTGCAGGTGTATTTACCACTGCTACACCTTTACTGCGGGCATATTCTACATCGATATTATCCATACCTACCCCACCTCTACCGATCAATTTGATATTAGGTACCTGATCAATCAGTTCTTTACGCAATTTGGTAGCACTTCTAACTGTAATACCATCGTAGTTTTTCAAAGCTTCAGCCAATTGATCTTGTGGAATCGTCTCTGTATCCACCACAAAACCGGCTTCTTCTAATAATTTTTTACCGATAGGATCAATCCCATCGTTAGCAAGTATCTTAATCATTAACTTAATTTTATTTGTGGTTCTCTGCAAAAATCTGCATTAATTCTATTAAGGCATGTACACTTGTAATTGGCAATGCGTTGTACATTGAAGCTCTGAAACCGCCCACACTTCTGTGACCTTTCAATCCTTCAATACCATTTTCTTCAACAAACTTCAGGAATGGTTTTTCCAATTCAGGATTTTCCATTACAAAGCAAACGTTCATTCTTGAACGGTCTTCAACTGCACAAGTACCTTTAAACAAAGGATTTCTGTCAATCTCCGTATATAAAGCATTCGCTTTCGCGATGTTTTCTTTCTCAATTTCAGCTACACCACCTTTAGATTTTAACCATCTCAGGTTCAACATAGCTACATAAATAGAAAATACCGGTGGTGTGTTGTACATCGATCCACCATCAATATGAATCTGATAATCCAGCATAGAAGGAATAGCTCTACCTGATTTACCTAAGATCTCATCTTTAACAATTACGATCGTTAAACCTGCAGGACCAATGTTCTTTTGTGCACCTGCATAAATCAGGTCATATTTAGAAACATCAATTACACGGCTCATAATGTCAGACGACATATCGCAAACAACAGGAACATTAGTTTCAGGTAAGCTGAACATTTCCGTTCCATAAATGGTATTGTTTGAAGTACAATGGAAATAAGCACTGTCTTCAGGAATTGAATAATCCTTAGGAATAAAGGTATAGTTCGAATCTTTTGATGAAGCAATGATATTTGCTTTTCCAAAAAACTTCACTTCCTTAATGGCTTTATTAGCCCAAACACCTGTCTCCAGGTAGCTTGCCGATTTGCCTTCAGGCAACAAGTTCATCGGTACCATAGCAAATTGTAAGCTGGCACCACCTTGCAAAAATAACACGGAATAACCGGCAGGAACGTTTAACAATTCTTTAACCAATTTACCGGTCTCCTCAACAACACCTTCGAATTCTGGTGTGCGGTGAGAGATCTCTAGAATAGACAGGCCGTCTTTGAAATCTAATACAGCCCTTGATGCTTGCTTGAATACTTCCTGAGGTAAAATACAGGGTCCCGCGCCGAAATTGTGTCTCATTTTTTATAGTATTTTTATTGGTGGTAAATGTAACATTTTTATGTCGGTTATTATTTCGAATTTTTAAACTTAAGCACCAATTTTAGGTTGAGCCTCCTGCTTGTTAAGTAGTTAGGAACCGCATATTGTACGTTATCCGCATCTTTCAACCACAAATAAGAAACTGTATTATTGATGTTTAACAAATTAAATACTTCTACATATGCTGTAAACGAACTAAAATATTTATCTAAAAAAACCGGTTTTTTTATCGAAAAATCATCTAAAAAATCTTTAGAAAAACCTATATCTGCACGTTTATAGGCAGGGATATGAAAATCATCGGAATATCGAGCGGCAAGTGGCGATCCCACAGGTAATTGAGATCCATAAAGCAAACTTAAATGCACCTTGTAAGTAGGACTGTTTAACAAGCGGTCCTGAAAGTAAGCTGAGAAATTTACCCGCTGATCTGTGGGCCGTTTTAAATACCCTAAACCATCGTTTTTAACATCTTGTTTGGCACTCATAAACGACACTCTGAAGTAGGACAGCAAATCTTTAACAAACTCCCCTCCTACGCTAAAATCAGCACCATAGGTATAACCTTTTGCCTCATCCGCGGCCAGGTATTTTAACCTTACATTATCCATCATATAAGGAATCAGTCTGTCCAGATATTTAAAATAAACTTCAGAACTGAATTTTAAACGCGTACCCAAGCCATCAAATGCGTAGTCCAGTCCCGCCGAAGTATTGTAAGCACGTTGTGCCTTTTGATTCAAATTAAGCATCCCGTTAAAATCCCTTACACTTCTGTAATCAGGCGCCTGCTGATACACGCCTGTGGTAAAACGAAAGATCTTGTTGTTACGCGCAGGGCGATAAGCCAGCAGCAATCGCGGGCTCAGCAAAAACTCTTTACTCAGGTCGTTATAACTACCTCTAAGTCCTAGTTGAAGGTTTGTGGTGGCCGACAGGCCATAACTATCCTGCACATAGGCTGTATAGTACTGAATAGCCAGTTTATTTTGTATGCTGATGTTGTTACCCTGATAAAAGCTATCCTTATTATCCACAAGAACACCTTCCTGCTCTATCTTATAAGACTCATTCAGGTCATCGTTGTAATCCTTTCGTTCATACCTTAGTCCCCAGGAAAAAGTATGACTGCTAAAAGTCTGGTCAGATTTCAATTCAGAACTAAATGTTTTTGAGGTCAGCAGATTCATCGCATAATTGGTATACCGTCCAATCCTGCTTTCCGTATTTCCGGAGCCAAAGCCAGCTCCAGCTTTATTAAATCTGTACCAGGCCCCTACATCAAGATGCTCCTTTTCATCGGTATTAAAATAACTATTTATCCATTTCAATACGTAGTTGGACCGGGGAATAAACTTTAAGGCTACAGCCCCACCTGTGGTCTGATAATTGTCCTTTTCTTCACCGTCATAATCAACATCCAGCCGTACCTTCGAGTTTAGCGTACCAAACTCGGTTTCACGACTTTCGGGAATCAACCTAAATACACCGCTGTTAAAATTACCCAGTACATTCACGCTAAATTCAGGCGACAAATTATAGTTATAAACCAGCTGTACATCTGTGAAATTGGGCGTATAAACACCTTTATTATCCTGCTTCCCTAATACTCCTGAATTGTTTTTATATCGAATCCCGGCCAGCAGATAACTGTTTGTGGTCACAATTTTAGAGCTGAAAGCCAGACCTAGTAAGCCTGCATTTAAAATAGCAGTACTGCTATCCGGTTTATCATACTTTACATCCAGTACTGATGAGAGTTTATCGCCATAACGTGCCTCAAACCCGCCGGCAGAAAACTTTGCCGAACTCAGTAAATCACTGTTGATAAAACTAAGCCCCTCCTGCTGCGCATTTCTAACCAGCACAGGTCTGCTGATCTCTACATCATTCACATAGATTAGGTTCTCATCAAAGCTGCCGCCACGCACGCTGTATTGGGCACTCAGTTCATTATTAGGCGATACTCCGGGCATGGTTTTCAGAATAGCCTCAAAGTTCCCTGATACGGATGGCATAGATGCCAGATCAGAAATATTTATCGTAACGGTATTACTTAACTGGTTTTGTTTATTGGTGATGGTTACCTGTTCCAGCTCATTGGGATTGATACTCAATACCACATCCTGTATGATACGGCCGGCTTTATCCTGTTTTATATTGATCTGAACCGGATTATATCCCAGAAACGTATATTTTAAAGTAAAGCTTTTGCTTTTAGAATAGATATGGTAAACGCCAAGGGCATCGGTAATGGTCGACTGGCTTTGTCCCAATATGGCAACTGTAACCTGCGGCAAAGCGTGTCCTGTTTCATTTGTTACCTTACCCGATATCTTTACCAGGGGCTGCGCACTTAACTGCGTAAACCCAAGAAAAACAGCAAACAGTAAGAGGCAGGTTCTGAGCATTTATAATTTTACAATTGCTGTATGCTTCTGCCATCAACCTGTTTAAGAGCCGCAATCATTTCAGTAGGTGAAGTAGCGCCAAATATAGCATTCCCAGCTACCAAAACATTCGCGCCGGCCTGCAGCAGCGAGTCGGCATTGTGAATACCTATCCCCCCGTCAACCTCTATCAGCAACGTAGGATTTACCTGTGCTGCCATAGCCCTTAGCTCGGCAATTTTATTCAATGAATTGGGAATGAACTGTTGCCCCCCGAAACCCGGGTTTACAGACATGATCAGCACCATATCCAGATCAACCAGTATATCTTTTAGCAAGGCTACCGGCGTATGTGGATTTAAAGCCACACCAGCCTTACAACCAGCTGAATGGATAGCCTGAATCGTTCTGTGCAAATGGGTACAAGCCTCGTAATGAACCGTAATCAATTCGGCTCCTGCAGCTGCAAAGCGTTCAATGTACTGATCGGGATTAACGATCATCAAATGTACATCCAGCGGTTTCTTAGCATATTTGTTTAGTGCGGCCAGCACCGGAAAACCAAAAGAAATATTAGGCACAAACACACCATCCATCACATCCACATGAAACCAATCAGCGCCACTTGAATTGATCATTTCAATATCGCGTTGCAAGTTTGCGAAGTCTGCAGAAAGTACGGAAGGTGCTATAAGGTGTTTCATATTCGATCGGCATTGTTAATGTTGTAAATATAATTAAATAACCCGTGTAAACAGAAAACCCCGCAATTTGCGGGGTTTTCTGTTTACCTGAATTCCGGAAAAAATTATATTAAGTTAAAACTTAATCTTATTTGTTTTCAGCTGGTGCTGCTTCTGGTCTTGGAGGACGAGGCAATAATGCTTTTCTAGAAAGCTTCATTTTACCTTGTTTATCCACATCCAAAAGTTTAACCTGGATTTTATCACCTTCTTTAAGCACACCTTCCATAGTTTCTAAACGCTCCCATGCAATCTCAGAGATATGCAATAAACCGTCTTTACCTGGCATGATTTCAACGAAAGCACCAAATGGCATGATAGATTTCACTTTACCATCGTAAGTTGCACCGATTTCAGGTTTAGCAGCGATAGCGTTGATACGTGCAACAGCAGCATCAATTGCAGCTTTATTATCAGCAAAGATCTCAACGATACCTTTGTTACCAACTTCTTCGATAGAGATTGATGCGCCGGTTTCACGTTGCATTTCCTGAATAATTTTACCACCGGGCCCGATTACAGCACCGATAAATTCTTTATCAATACTTAGAGAAACGATACGTGGAGCATGGTCTTTGTAATCCTCTCGAGGTGCAGAAATCGTTTTCTTCATCTCATTTAAGATGTGTAAACGAGCTTCTTTAGCCTGATTTAAAGCGTTTGTTAACACTTCCCATTTCAAGCCATTGATTTTTAAGTCCATCTGACAAGCTACGATACCTTTTTCAGTACCAGTAACTTTAAAGTCCATATCACCTAAGTGATCTTCATCACCTAAGATATCAGAAAGGATAGCATATTTACCAGTTTTCTCATCAGTAATTAAACCCATAGCGATACCCGATACCGGAGCTTTGATTTTAATACCAGCGTCCATTAATGCTAATGTACCAGCACAAACAGTTGCCATAGATGAAGAACCGTTAGATTCTAAGATATCAGAAACGATACGGATGGTATATGGATTTTCTTCCAATCCTGGCAATACTTTCTTCAATGAACGCATTGCTAAGTTACCATGACCAATTTCACGACGGCCAGCTCCTCTGTTCGGACGAACCTCACCAGTTGAGAAACCAGGGAAATTATAGTGTAATAAGAATTTGTTGTATCCATTGATGAATGCACCATCAATCATTTGCTCATCATCTTTAGAACCTAAAGTAACAGTAGTTAATGATTGAGTTTCACCACGTGTAAATACAGCCGATCCGTGAGCAGCAGGTAAATAACTAACTTCACTCCAGATAGGACGTACTGTACGTGCATCACGACCATCTAAACGAATTCCTTCGTCTAATACCAGGTTACGGATGGCATCATATTGTACATCGTGGAAATATTTTTTAGCTAAGAAACTAGTCACCTCGTCAATACCTTCACCTAAACTAAGTACGAATTCTGCTAAGATAGCAGCAAATGCATCCGTACGCTCACCTTTACTGGTATTGCTTTTTGCAATAGCGTATACTTTATCGTAAGTAGCAGCAAATACTTCTTCTCTTAATGCAGGGTTGCTGTTTTCATGAGAATAAGCACGTTTTACTGTTTTACCAACTAATTCAGCAAGTTCTTTCTGAGCCTGAACCTGAATAACGATAGCTTTGTGTGCAAATTCAATCGCTTCAACCATTTCAGCTTCAGAGATCTCATCACACTCACCTTCCACCATTACGATGTCTCTTTCAGTACCTGCAACAAGGAATTCCATTGTAGCACGTTCTAAATCACTTACGTAAGGGTTAATTACCAATTGACCATCAATTTTAGCAACACGTACTTCAGAGATTGGTCCGTTAAAAGGAATATCTGAAACCGCGATAGCAGCAGATGCCGCTAAACCAGCTAAACAATCAGGCATTATATTTTTATCAGAAGAGATCAACGAGATCATTACTTGTGTATCTGAGTGATAATCCTCAGGGAACATCGGACGTAAAGCACGGTCAACCAAACGAGAGATTAAAACCTCATAGTCTGACAACCTGGCCTCGCGACGAAGAAATCCACCCGGAATACGTCCTGCAGCAGCATATTTCTCTTGATAATCTACCGATAAAGGTAAAAAATCAACACCTGCTTTTGCACCTACTGTAGATACTACAGTAGCTAAAAGCATGGTATCACCCATTCTTACAACTACAGAACCATCAGCTTGTTTAGCTAATTTACCTGTCTCGATTTCAATTGTTCTTCCATCGCCCAGATCGAACGATTTTTTTATTACATTCATTTAAAAATAGTTGTGGTGTATTTTCCTCTTTCGACACACCTTGTTTATATATGTTTTTTGTTTTTTCAAACTTAAGATAAAACTTAAACAATTTTATCAGAAAAGTAAAAAAGCCATCCTTAAAGAATGGCTTTCTTTGATACAAATACGCTTATTTGCCGTCTTTCGACCCCAAAGGCTTAATGATATCTCTCAGTCCTAAAGACTTAATGATAGCACGGTAGCGATTAATATCTTTTTTAAACAGGTAAGCCAAGATACCGCGGCGTTTACCTACTAATTTTTGTAGTGATAACTGAGTAGAGAAATCTTTACGATTTTTCTTTAAATGCTCTGTTAAGTGCGCAATACGATATGTAAATAACGCTACCTGACCTTCTGCAGAACCCGTGTTTGTTTCTACTTCGCCGTGTTTTTTGAAAATTTCGGCTTTTGACTCTTTACTTAAATACATTCTTGAATGATACTAAAGTGTTTATAAATTAATTAATTGGGTGCAAAGATAGCGTATGTTTTAATGATAAGCAACTATATCTCAAATGTCATATGGTTTTAATTTACAAGATTATAGCAGATATAAGTAAATAGTAAACCCTATTTTTGCGGCATCTTATAAACACTCCTATGGAAAAAAATCAATACAGCATATTTGAAACTGAGTTAAAGGTCCGTCCTGATGATATAGACATGTTTAACCACGTACACAACAGCAAATACTTTGATTATGTACTGGCTGCGCGCTACGATCAAATGGCCGAATTTTACAAGATGCCTATGGAATCTTTTTTAAAGAGCGGTTTCGGATGGGTGGTACGTACTGCCCTGGTAGATTTTAAACGTCCGCTTGTATTGGGCGATGTGATTCTGATCCGCACAGGTATCCTTACGATTAACGAAAAAGGTTGTCGTGTTCAGTTTGAAATTGAAAACAAACGTACAGGCAAGATCGCTTCTGATGGCTGGTTTGACTATGTGATAATCGACACGACAACCGGAAAAGGCTGCAAAGTGAACGAAGAAATGATCAAAGCTTATAGTATATAAATCCTTCCTCTCTTTTATGTCACAATTAACAACAGCTTCAATGAGCAAGCTATCTCAAATTTTTACACTTTTAAAACAAGCCATTAAGGGCGAAGAACTCGATTATACAGAAGGGAGTATTCGTAGGGCTGTACTCCTACTGGCGATTCCAATGATGTTGGAAATGGCCATGGAGTCTGTTTTTGCGTTGGTCGACCTCTACTTCGTTGGTCACCTGCACAACAGCAGTCACGCTATTCAAACCGTAGGCTTAACGGAATCGGTACTTACGATCATCTATTCATTGGCCATTGGCATGAGTATGGCAGCCACAGCGGTGGTAGCCCGCAGGGTTGGCGAAAAAGACCCCAAGGCTGCTGCAAAAGCGGGTATGCAAGCCATCTTTATCTCGGTGGCGCTCAACATCCTCATTAGCGTGATAGGTGTAATTTACGCTACTGACATTTTATTACTAATGGGCGCTTCGGCAGAAACAGCCATTCAGGGTACTCCTTTCATGCGCATCATGTTGGGGGGAAGTGTGATCATTGTATTACTGTTCCTTATCAACGGGATATTCAGGGGAGCCGGAAATGCAGCCATAGCCATGAAAAGTTTATGGATAGCCAATATTGCCAACATCATCTTATGTCCGGTTCTAATCAATGGTTTCGGACCAATACCCGCGTTCGGTTTAACCGGAGCCGCAATGGCTACTTCAATTGGCCGGGGTATAGGTGTTTGCTACCAATTGTATCATCTATTTAATGGCAAAAGCGTTTTAAAGGTAAAACTTGCTTATTTAACACCACACTGGGAGCAGATTAAGGCCTTACTTAAAATCGCTACTCCGGGTATTTTTCAATTTGTTATCGCTTCCTGCAGCTGGATATTTCTGGCGCAGCTGGTGGCTACAACCGGTGGCGATCATGGATCAGCAGGATATCAAACAGCATTGCGGTTAATGATGTTCTTTATGCTGCCTGCCTGGGGAATGAGTAATGCTTCGGCTACTTTAGTGGGACAAAACCTTGGAGCTAAGAAGCTCGACAGAGCAGAGCAATCGGTCATAAAGACGGGCAAATACATCGTCATTTATATGCTATCGGTTATGATCTTTACTTTTATTGGGGGCAATTATTTCATTGCATTCTTTACCAACGATGTCCTGATTCAGGAAATGGCCATAACTGCCTTACAAATCATGAGCATGGGTTATATCTTCTACGGCATGGGCATGGTACTCATGAGCACCTTTAATGGTGCCGGCGATACCTGGACGCCAACCTGGATTAACCTGTTTGGTTTCTGGATGTTTCAGATTCCTTTAGCCTATATATTGGCAAAACAACTGAACATGGGCCCGGTAGGCGTGTTTATTGCCATACCGGTAGCCGAAACATGTATTGCTATTGCTTCCTTTATCCTGTTTAAAAAAGGAAAATGGAAGACAGTTAAAGTTTAACGTTTAACCTCTTTGGCTTGGGGGTCGTACCCTAAGCCAGGAGTTAACCAATGTAATAGAATAACACGTGAATAACGGTAATTGAAGGGCGCGAATAACAATACACCTACCAAAATGATTCCAGCGTAGATCCAAAGATTTTCGTAGACTAATGCGAGTCCCAGAATATATGCAGCCACACTTATCGTAATCATCTCTGCTACATTCATGGCATAGCTGACGAACATTGCTACATAGAAAAATCCAGGTTCGCGCTCAAAGCGCAGGTGACAGGTAGGGCAATACTCGTTTGTCGTTTGAGATCTAAGACTATACATGTTGCCTGAAAAAATAGCGCCTTCGCGACATCTCGGACATTTACACTCTATTATTGCCTGTAGTTTTGAGATCGGTTTCATCTATCTATCTTTTTGTTTCCGCAAAGATACGCAACCCCTGTTGCGTAAATTTATGACATAGATCATAATTATTCTTTAATGATCTTTCCTTTATACAATTTCAATACTTTCTGATCTGTTAATTTCTTAACAATGCGGATCACCGTCTCCACTCTTAAACCACTCATATCGGCCAGTTGCTGCCTTGTAATGTCTAATAAATCGCCTTTTTCAAGGCTTTTAAGCAGATATGTAAGGAGTGTTTTCACACGGTGTTCGGCCTGCTCATTAGCCAATTCTTCGAGCATCATAGATTTGTAAAATAACCTATTGCTTAAAGTTTTGATGAGTTCCATGCTAAAAGCGCGATCTTCTTCGATCAGTTTAAAAAAGTCTTGTTTATTTACGGGTATAATTTCAGCATCCCTGCTTACTATGGTATAAGCAAGATAGGGCTTATTTAGCAACAGAGCAGGTTCACCAAAATATTGATTCGCTTTAAAAATCCCCTGTATAAACTCTTTGCCTTCATCATTCACCGTCACCATTCGCACTTCGCCACTTTTAATGAAATACACAGCCTTCGGTTGTGCACCCGGCTCGTAAACAACCGCCCCTTTTTTGTAGCTGACAGGCAGGTAGTTATTGCTTAGCAGGTATTTTATAATCATATACATCGTATTAACCTTTCTTCTAAGGCAAAAAAACATTTCAAAAAATACCTACTATTAGGTATTTTGTAAACTATTAATTAATGTACCTTTGAGCATAAAACACAAATTTAAAATTTAATTTATGCAAACAAACTTTACTAAAAATTCATTGCTATTGTTACTTACGCTGGTTTTCTGTTCTGCAGGAACAATAAACGCTCAGGAGACTAAAGTTGAGAAAGATGGCAAAAACCTTGTGAAATGGAATATCGCGGCATTAGCCTTAAAAAACTATTCATTTCAATACGAGCGTGCCATTGGCAAAAAGATCTCTGCGGCAGTCGGAGTTAGATTTGCACCAAAATCGAACGTTCCATTTAAATCAAACGTAGAAAAACTAATCGACGATGAGGAAACATGGAATAGCATCAAAGATTTCAAAATGGGAAACTTTGCCATTACACCTGAAATTAGATTCTATACCGGTAAAGGTGTATTCAGAGGCTTCTATGTAGCTCCATTTGCGAGATATGCAAAATACAATGCTGAAGTTCCTTTTAACTTCGAAGTAGAAGTAACTAATGGAACGAATACAGTAACCCGAGAAGAACAAATAAACCTTAGCGGTGATGTAACTACCTTAACCGGAGGCTTACTATTCGGTGCACAATGGAAATTGAGCAAATTGGTTTACCTGGATTGGTGGATTTTAGGGGCTAGTTATGGTACTTCTAAAGGCAACATTTCGGGCAAGAGCGCAAGTGGATTTGATGCAGACGAGCAGGATGCATTAAGAGAAGCACTTAAAGATCTTGAAGACCTTCCATTAATTAAAGTTAAATCTGAAGTTAATGCGGAAGGTGCAAAAGTTGACTTTGATGGTCCGTGGGCAAATGTAAGAGCCGGTTTAAGTATCGGTTTCAGATTCTAAAAGCAAAAATAAAGACATAAAAAAGCCTGGCACAATTAGTTGTGCCAGGCTTTTTTATGTAGTACCTACCCTATTGTCTCTCTGATCAGCTTGGTATAAAAATCATTTAGTTTCATACCTGCGGCAGCCACCTGTTGCGGTATAAAACTGGTAGCAGTTTGTCCGGGTATTGTATTGATCTCAATGAAGTAAAAATCACCTTCATCTTCTGATAAAATAAAATCTATACGTACCACCCCGCGACAATTTAATTTGCGGTATACATTTCTAGCAATTTCCTCTACCCTTGCACGGGTTTCAGTTCTAATTGGCGCCGGAGTAGTTTCGGTAGCTACACCCGGAGTATATTTAGCTTCAAAGTCGAAAAACTCTTTAGCTGTCTCCACTTCCGTAACCGGCAATACGGTAATCTGTCCGTCCAGTTTCACTACCCCTACTGTAAATTCTCTACCTGAAATAAATTCCTCGATCAATACCTGGTCATCTTCCTTGAAAGCCTTATCCACAGCCAATTGAAGATCACTCACATGGTTAACCTTGGTCATACCAATACTGCTGCCACCATTATTAGGTTTTACAAAGTATGGTGTTTTAAGGTCTTTTTTTATCTGCTCCAGGCTATATTCTGTACCCTTAAATATCTGTGCAGACTTCGCAATGTGTAACTGATCTATGCCGTTTACAATTGCCTTGGTATACCCCTTATTCATCGTTACTGCAGAAGTAAGTGCATCGCAGGTAGTATAAGGTAAACCCAGCATATCAAAATATCCCTGCAGTTTACCGTCTTCACCCGGGGCACCATGAATAGCGATGAATACGCCGTCAAAGGTGATCTTTCTTCCTTTTAAATTGATAGAAAAATCGTTTCTATCTACTTCAACTTTAACAGAATCAGCAGGTTCATAAAACCAGCCCTGCTGGGTAAGCATAATTTTATATACATCGAACTTATTAGTATCTAGATTTTGTGCTATGGTAGCTGCACTTTTAACCGAAATCACCCATTCTCCGGTAGTTCCTCCGGTAAGCAACGCTATAACTTTCTTCATTGGTTTAATATCTTTTTATATACCACGTATTAATCTTCTTAAAATTCCAGGAGATCCTGAATAAATCGTGTCAGTGCTCAGGACGACGAGCGTATTTCAGCACAGCACAAATATAAATTAGTTGGTGCAGATGTTATTTTATTTCCAATAAAATATTTTTTTAGCCTAAATTTGGCCGTTATACCTTAAAAGAAAACAAATCAATATGGGCAAATTCATATCTTATCTAAAGACCACCTCTTTTAGAAACAACCTTATCGCTGCTGTACTTACCGTCGTGGTGCTTTTAATGGTTGCTTTCTTTAGCTTAAGATATTATACGAAACATGGACAAGGATTAAACGTACCTGTTCTTAAAGGACTCGATTTTACCCAAGCCGTTAATAAGCTTGAAGAATTGGGACTTCGTTACGAAGTGGATTCGGTTTACATTATGGATTCGCCTCCGGGCATTGTTGTTGATCAGGATCCTAATGCAGGTACTTTTGTAAAATCGAATCGTACAATTTATCTGACCATTAATACTGCGCTTGCACCAAATGCGAAATTCCCGGATGTAGAATTAAAAACCCTGACAGAGGCACAGGCTTTAATTGAAAGCTTTGGATTAAAACTTGGTGACACTACTTATAAAGCTGACGTAAGTAGAGATGTGGTTTTACAGGCTACCTTTGGCGGACAAGTTATTAAACCAGGAGAAAGCCTGCCGAAAGGTTCAAGAATTGACCTGGTACTTGGTGATGGTAAAGGAAATGAAGAGGTCGAAATTCCACCACTAATTGGCTTGACAAAGGATGAGGCTATATTTGTACTTAGACAGGGGGCGCTAAATCTTGGTGTGATCAGTTATGAGGGCACAGTTACAGATTCAGCCAATGCGGTTGTCATCAGACAGGATCCTTTTGCAACAGATTCTTTGATTAAGATTAAAAAAGGCACTCCGGTTAACATCACCTTCTCCAACAAATAATATTTATTTTAGTATATGACTAACGAAAAGAAAAGCATGAAAACCAGTGTTAAAATTCTACTGGTAGGTTTACTGGCTATTTTAATAGTAGGTGGCTATTTTGGAATAAAATTTTATACTGTCTACTTCGCTCCAAACACAACTGGAAAAGCGAAATACCTATATGTAAGAACCGGTAGCAACCTTGATGGTTTGTTTGAGGAGATTCGCCGAAACGATGCTTTAACAGAGATCGGTACTTTTAGTCAGGCCGCCGCCAAAATGGATCTGGCCCGTGCTTTAAAACCAGGTCGCTATAAACTGACTAAAGGGATGAATAACCGCAGCATCATCAACATGCTGAAGTCTGGAAACCAGGATCCGGTAAAGCTTAAATTTCAAAACCTTAGAAAAAAGGAAAACTTTGCAGGTTATCTGTCCAACAACTTAGAACCGGATTCGTTGACTTTCATGAGTGTCCTTGATTCAGCTGCGCTGATAGAAAAATACGGATTCAATAAGGATAACAGCTATGTGATGTTTATTCCTAATACTTATGAAATGTACTGGAATGTAACTGCGTTGGAGTTTTTCGACAGGATGCATACCGAATATGAGAAGTTTTGGAACAGTGAACGTAAGCAAAAGGCAGCAGCATTAAACCTTACGCCTATTCAGGTTTCGATATTGGCTTCAATTGTTGATTCAGAGGCTTTATACGACAAAGAAATGCCAATTATCGCAGGTCTTTATTTAAACCGTTTGAACAAAGGTATTTTGCTCCAGGCAGATCCGACAGTGATTTTTGCAAACGATGATTTCACGGTAAAACGCGTAACCAATTCATTGTTAAAAGTACAATCGAAGTACAATACCTATAAATATGCAGGTTTGCCTCCGGGCCCTATCATGATGCCAAGTATCAATGCTATTGATGCGGTATTGAACAGGGAGCAGAACAACTATATCTACATGTGTGCGAAGGAAGATTTTTCGGGTTACCATAACTTTGCAGTTACTGTACAGGAGCATGAGCTGAACGCGAAGAAATACAGAGAGGCTTTAAACAAAAGAAACATTTTCAAATAGATGTATACACATAGTACGAAGGTTAGGGTGAGGTATGGTGAGACAGACCAGATGGGATATGTTTACTATGGTAATTATGCAGAATATTACGAGGTTGCAAGGGTAGAAATGCTGAGAAGCCTGGGCATGGATTATGCATCAATGGAAAATAATGGGGTAATGTTGCCCGTACTGGAACTGAACTGCAAATACATTAAGCCAGCCTTATACGATCAGGAGATCACGATTATAACCACCATTCAGGATTTACCTGGGGTTAGGATTCATTTTAAGTACGAATTATTTAACGATGCTGAGGAGCTTATCAACATAGGTAACACCACGTTAGTGTTTGTAGATATGATTAAGAACAGACCATGCGCTCCTCCTGAGAGTTTCCTGGAGAAATTAAGGGGATATTTTAACTAAATTTGATGGATGGATTGGGTACATAGGCAGCTATTAAAAATCAGGTATTATGCGTTGTTTATAGACTGGACAAAAGTATGTGTACTTCCCGGATTCAGTCCCCTGCCCCTTTACACCGTTGCTTCCTTCTTTTTCAAGGAGATTGGGAAAGATTCTTTAATCAATAAAGCTTCTTCGCTGGCCTATAACTTCATGTTGGCCTTATTTCCTGCTATTATCTTTTTGTTTACACTGATCCCTTTTATTCCTAAGCGTATAGGCTTCCAGGATCAACTGATGGAGTTTATCCAGCTGATATTACCTGGCGATGCCTTTAAAGCATTTGAAGCGACTTTAAATGAGATTGTCAACAAGCAGAATGGAGGGCTATTGTCGTTCGGTTTTGTTTTGTCACTGATTTTTGCCACCAATGGTGTGCATAGCCTTATGATGGCTTTTAACAAATCATCATTAATTATAGAGACCCGGAGCTGGATAAAGCAAAGATGGATTGCAATTGTGTTAACCATTACCATTGCCTTGTCGGTTATCATTTGTATCACAGCGATGTTTATTGGCGAGTATGCCTTAAATTACATCAACAATCAGTTAGGAATAAAGGGCAACTTCGTTACTTACCTGATTCAATTCACACGGTATTCGCTACTAGGTGTTTTATATTTCGCTACCATATCTATTTTATACCGCTACGGTCCTGCTCATGCGGCTAAGAAATGGCATTTTTTTAGTGCTGGAGCATGGTTGGCTACCATCCTTGCCTTTTTAACTATTCTAGGATTTTCATACTACATTAACAATTTCAGTTCCTACAATAAAATCTATGGTTCGATCAGCGTCTTAATAGTCCTGATGATCTGGCTTTACTTAAATTCTTTGATCTTATTAATCGGTTTTGAGCTGAACGCAAGTGTAGATTTGTCGAAACGCAGTGTAAAAATCATCAAGCCGAACTTCAATATGTTCAAAAAAACGGCCCCAATCGACCAAAAAATAGAGAAAAGATAATTTTTTCTATCTCAGTTTTAATACGTTACCCCCTTTTCAAAAAAATATCCTTTCCATAATTCGCAGAATCGATCAGAGTTTGTACTTTTGTCGCGGAGAGTTGGCAGAGTGGTCGATTGCGGCAGTCTTGAAAACTGTTGACTTGTCAAAGGGTCCGCGGGTTCGAATCCCCCACTCTCCGCATAAGGGGACTGGACTAATTTCCCGAGAGGGCTGCTCTACAAAGAGCAGCCCTTTTTCTTTAAGAATCAACAAGTTACATTCAAATTCCGGATTAATGAAAGGTGTTCTAAACACCCCCTCTTTAAATGTGAGTCCCTGTTTGAACACCTCATTAACAATCGCATGTTTCTGGCCCAACGAAGAATCCTTATAAACCTGGGGCAAGTTCAATAAGAAAGGCATTAATAACAATTCCTGATGTAAAGTATCTTCAAGAGTTTCCGAAAATCTATACGCTTCCATAAGACTGGCTTTTTCATTCTGGAATTTGACCATCCATCTTTTGTAGGTATGGTCAACGATGATGCCCTCAAACAGCTTCTCCTCTACCCCTTCAATCTTAAGATCAATTGCTTTAAGCTGCCCTTCCAGATTTTTTTTACGCTGTTCAGAAATATTTAACGTTCCTTTAGCCAGTGTGGTAACTCTACTAATTAGTTTATCCAGAAACTCCTGAGAAAAACTCAAATGTTTTAATAACACCTCAAATTTATCATGTAGTAAAGATCCCGGAATATTAACGTTACTATGCTTAATGCAGCGGTAATACAAATAATAAGCATTCTTGCCTTTACTCCAACCTGCAGTCATATTTAGATTACAGCAAGGACTTTTTAAAATCCCTCTCAATGGAAACTCATCCTTTGGTTTTGATTTCATCGCTCTTTTCGCCAGTCCCAGCATTTCCTGTACCCGATAATATTGAGATTCACTCACAATGCCCTTATGGATTCCTTTTACAATTTTCTCTGGGAGATTACCACTTGCACAAACCCTCACCAATCCAGCGTATAGTGGATTAATCAGAACACGGTGAATAGAACTATTGCCACTATTTGGAAAGCCCAATATTTTCACCTCTTTGGAAATGATAAACTTTGGAACCCCAGAAAGAAAATCACGATAGATTTTTTCAACGATATAGGCTTTGGTTTCATCTATTTCCAATACCATCTTCCCTCCTGCCAGCTTTCCATTTATATAACCATAAGGAGCCTTATTGATATAGCGACCTGATTCCTGTGCGTGCCTAGCACTCACTTTGGCCCTACGGCGAATGGTTAGTAGTTCTTGATTTGCAATAAGGTATTTAAACGCTCTTAAAAGAAATACTGAAGGGTCAGCAGTATCAATATCCAAAGGTTCACTGGTTGCAATTACTTTCAATCCATACTTTTTTTCCAATGATTCAATCTTTTGCAAAGCCTCCGGAAGATTCCGGCTGAAACGATCATGATCAAAAACGATAAGATATCTGACTTTAGTTTTGCCCTTATTGCCCTTTATAAAGCGCTCCAAGGCCTGATAATCCGGTCGGTCAAAGGTATAACTACTTTCCCCATCATCGACGAACAATGAGCCTAACAGGATGTGATTACGATCGCAATAATCTCTAATCGCCTTTTCTTGATAGTCAAGGGAATGTGTAGACTGATCCTTTTTACTTATCCTTATGTACCCGATTGCATCCATTTCTTATTTTCTTTACTATATTTTCTACC
This sequence comes from Pedobacter nyackensis, assembly GCF_900176505.1. GTDB lineage: Bacteria > Bacteroidota > Bacteroidia > Sphingobacteriales > Sphingobacteriaceae > Pedobacter > Pedobacter nyackensis. The sequence goes on from NZ_FWYB01000008.1 coordinate 145,496, forward strand.
ACCACTTCTGCTAATAAATTTAACAAATTATGTGCTATTCCTGAAGTATCCCCTTCTTTTTCAATCACATTAGCTCCGCATTCTCCTTTTATTTCCTTATGCTCTTTTGAAACAGCATTAGGAGTATGTATTAATGTTTCATCCATAGGCACCTTGATTTAGGATGCAATAGTAAAAATATTGAGATTCGAATTTCAGGGAGTTTTACGGGGTGTCCCCTAAGATTAGTAATTTTAGCCTGCCCCCCAAGTCGGGGAGGCAAGATTCGAACCAGTGACCTCCTGCTCCCAAAGCATACACTATACCGGACTACGCTACACCCCGAACTGAATATTAAACTACTCATTTAAGTAATTTTGTCGAGGTGGCAACTTATTATTATACGCCGTTTTAAATTGTTATTTCATTTGCTATCATTTCTGCTTGTTTTAAAACCGTCTCTGTCGCCAACATTTGCATATCAGGCGGATAACCGAACTTTCTTAGAATTCTCTTAACTGCAACTTTCAATTTAGCTTTTACGCTTTCCTTAATTGTCCAGTCAATAGATGCGTTTTGTCTTATGGTTTCTGTCAGCACAACCGCAAGTTCTCTCAGTTTATCTTGTTGCATGAGTTCTCTTGCACTGTCGTTATTGGCAACTGCTGTGTAAAAAGCATATTCAAAATCTGTCAAGCCCATTGTTTTGGCTTCATTGTCCATTTCAACAATATCCTTGCTTAAATTTATCAATTCTTCAATTACTTCAGCTGCTGTCAAGATTTTGCTGTGATACCTTTTGATGGAATTTTCCAGCATTTCTAAAAATGTCTTGCTTTTTACAAGGTTCTTTTTTGATCTTGATTTTATTTCATCGTTCAAAAGTTTCTTCAAAACTTCCAATGCAACATTTTTATGTTCCATTCCTTTTAGTTCCATTAAAAACTCTTCTGAAAGAATAGAAATATCGGGTTTCTTTATCCCTGCTGCATCAAATACATCAATCACCTTTTCAGAAACTAAAGCTTTGTCAATGACTTGTCGAATGGTTGTTTCAATTTCGTCGTCTGTTTTGCCTGAACCTGTACCGTCAAATTTTGCTAACCTTGCTTTTACTGCTTGAAAAAACGAAACTTCGTCTTTTGCATCCATTGCTTGATCATGAGGAATGGCAATAGCAAATGCTTTTGATAATGCTGTAACTTCGTTGATGTATCTCTTCTTTCCATCATCCAACCCTAAAACATGTTCTTCTGCAGCAAGAATCATAGATAGTTTTTTTGAAGTATCTGCTTCAAAATAGGTTTCATACTCAAAACCATGATACATTTGAGAAACAACTTCCAATTTCTCTAACATCAATTGAACTGCTTGTTCCTGAAGGATTGTTGGGTCGCCTTTACCACCAGCATCAGAATAAAATGCCAAAGCCTTTTTCAAGTCGGCTGCAATGCCCAAATAATCTACAATCAAACCGCCTGGCTTGTCCTTGTAAACTCGGTTTACTCGGGCAATGGCTTGCATCAGATTATGTCCTTTCATTGGTTTGTCAATGTAAAGGGTGTGCATACTTGGTGCGTCAAAACCTGTAAGCCACATATCCCGGACGATTACTAATTGTAATTCATCATCAGGATTTTTCATTCTTTCGGCTAAGGCTCTTCTTTGTTCTTTAGTGGTATGATGTTTTGAAATTTTCGGACCGTCAGAAGAAGCCGAAGTCATTATTACTTTAATAACACCTTTATTTAAATCGACAGAATGCCACTCTGGCTTTAAGGCGATAATTGCTTCATATAAATCGGCAGCAATTCTACGGCTCATTGAAACAATCATTCCTTTGCCATCAAACACTTCCTGTCTTTGACTAAAATGAGCAACAATGTCTTTGGCGATATTTGTTATTCGATTATTACTCCCAACCAAAGCTTCCAACTGTGTCCATTTTGCTTTTGCCTTTTGTGTATTACTTAGATCTTCCTGTTCCAGTTCATCATCAAGGTCATCAACCAATTGTTTGCCTTCTTCACTTAAATTCACTTTCGCCAAACGACTTTCGTAATAAATGCGAACGGTTGCCCCATCTTCAACGGCTTGGGCTATATCATAAATATCAACATAACTCCCAAAAACTGCAGGTGTGTTTACATCTGTATTTTCAATGGGTGTTCCTGTAAATCCCAAATATGTTGCATAAGGTAAAGCATCCCGCATATATTTTGCGAAGCCATAAACTATTTTCTTTCCTACTACATTTCCTTGTCCGTCTTTGGCATCAATCGTCTTCGCTTTAAATCCGTATTGTGTTCTATGTGCTTCGTCTGCAATTACAACGATGTTTTTTCTGTTAGAAAGCATTTCATAAACATTGCCTTCTTCGGGTTGAAATTTCTGAATGGTTGTAAATACCACACCGCCAGAAGCCACTTTCAGCAAGTCTTTTAATTGGTTTCTATCGTCTGCCTGAATGGGTTCTTGTCTCAGTAGTTGTTTGGATGCGGCAAAGGTATCAAACAGTTGGTCGTCCAAATCATTTCGGTCGGTAATGACAAGAATGGTTGGATTGTCTAATGCCAACACTATTTTACCTGTATAGAAAACCATAGATAATGATTTTCCGCTTCCTTGTGTATGCCAAACAACGCCACCTTTTCTATCGCCTATGGGTTGTTTTTTTACTCCCGGCAGTCCATAACTTTCTGGATCTTCCATGACCATGCTCACTGGCGTTGCGTGTTCTACAGTAAAGCCTGTTGCTCTCAAAGTTGACTCAACTGCTCTGTTTACGGCATAGTATTGATGATATGCCGCTATTTTTTTTACTGTTGATATTGTTGTGATACCAGTTTCTACATCTTGTTTTTTCGATTTTTCAAAAACAATAAAATGTCTGATTAAGTCAATTAGGGCCTCTTTGTTCAACATTCCTTGAATCAAAGTTTCTAATTGACTTACCAAATGAGATGCTTCGGCTTTTCCGTCTGACGATTTCCATGACATAAAGCGACTAAAACCCGCAGAAATTGAACCTGCTTTGGCTTCCAATCCATCAGAAATTATTACAAAACCATTGTAGGTAAATAATCCTGGAATAACCGTTTTGTATGTTTCCACTTGTTTAAATGCGGAATTACAGGTGGTCTTTTCATCCGCTGCATTTTTCAATTCAATTAATACTAATGGAATTCCATTTACAAAAAGAATGACATCAGGTCTTTTGTTGATTCCATTTTCAATAATTGTAAATTGATTAGCCACCACAAAATCGTTATTATGTGGATTTTTAAAATCAATCAACCAAACTCTATCGCCCCGGTCCTCACCATCTATACGCTTTGAAACGGAAATTCCTTCGGTTAATAAACGGTGAAATGTTTCATTGTTTATAAGTAACTCAGGCGAAACAATCCGCTGAATTTCTTTAATAGCTTCAGTTTGTGCATCCGCTGGAATACCATGGTTAATTCTCTTAACAGCAGTTTTCAGCCTGTTTAATAACAAAACTTGTGCATAGCTATCTCTTTCAGGATTTTCACCATCATGTGCAATATCGGGAGCATAGAGATATTCATAGCCAAGTTTATCGAGCAATTCAATGGCAAAGGCTTCTATAATATTTTCAGTTATACGAGACATATTATCAGATACTAATAATTGAGTTGGCTACCCTTTTTTCACCACCAATATGTGTAGTGTAAAAACGTTGTTCGATGCCCCAAAGAACAAACTTTAAATCATCATCTGTTTCTATTTTAAATTTCCCGTCTGCATAAGTAACTTGCCCATATTGGTTAGTATAATTATAGATAGCTTGTTTTTCGTCATCAGAAAACCGGTTCAAAGTTTCATTAACCAATGCAATCCGCTTTCTGTTGGGAATAGTTACATTCCCAGTTATAAAATTGTCGTTTACATCAAGAAATTCATTAGCTAAGAATGTTGCGGTTTCTGCATCAGTTGCCTCCCTGTACAATTGATCCATTCCTTTAAATATTTTTTGCGCTGCTGTCAGCTTTTTAAAATAAAGGATGTCCCTTAGCTTATCATAAATTGCATCAGCAAAGGGATTTATGGTTATTATTGGTTTGTTCGTTTCCAATGCTAACTCATCAATAGAAAACCATTTTTTACTGACATAAAAACTAGAGTTAATTATTTGGAAGAAATATAAGTCTTCTTGCACTGTACATATGAAGGAAAGCTTTTTCAGATCAGCCTTAGCTATTTGATCATGGTTTACGGAATCTAGATCATTGTCTATAAAATCAAATGAATATCCAGACTGAGAAAAGTCGGATAGTTGATATAATTCTTCATTTTCTATCAATGTTGCCGGATTGTATTCAACACCATTTAAGTTTAACTGTGCAGTATCATAAACCTCAGCTTCTGTCTCAATAACCCTGAAAATGCTCTGTTTTCTTTTTACTTTTCCGTAAATATAGTTTGCCATATCTTTATTTTGATTAGAGTTCGATAAATGTGTAGTTATTAATTCTTCTTAGTTTTTCAAAACCATTCTCTCCAGGCGTTTTCAATTGCCTTCTCGTGATTAAGAATATTTTGACACTACCTGATGTTTTTATAAAATAGAAATGATAACCAAAAAGCAAAAAAATCGGATTAAAATAAAGTGTCTGTGATAAGAATGTGAAAACGTAGATCATCATAAAAACCACAACTAAAGTAGGAACGTCATTTACACCGAGGGATACAAAAAAATATCCTAAATAAGTGGGTAAGAAATTATTATTTGCTAACTCAATTTCTTTAACCGAGCTGCTTTGCAATCTATCTTTAGGCAATCTCATTGCAATTAGAAAACTAAAAGCAGTTAAGATAATTGGTATTAACACAAAAATAACCCAAGAATAATAAGTAGGGAATTCATTCAAAAAATTGAACTTATATTTTTCTTTAACCAGAAAAACTACAGCTATCAACCAAGTTGAATTGAATGCTAAAAATAGTTGATACAAAGTTTTCATTATATTTAAAATTTACTGGAAAATGCATTTTTTATATTTTCTTTAATTTTTATCATTCTTCGATTATTTCACTTGCAGAAAAGGCGTTGTATTCATTAATGTATGCTTGCTTATCTACATTGAACAATATTTCGCTAGCTGAATAGGCATAGTTCCCCATTTCAAATTCGCTAAATGAATCATCCCAAAACTCGTTGAATTCTTCTGCATCCCTATAATTCAAGGTTTCTTCTAAGGTTTCTTTTTGCTTATGTGGATTTTCGTTTTCAAAATTCCGTATTAGGAAGCATGCAACAATTTCAACGGTAGTTATGAGAAATTCCTTGGTCAAAAAATCTATATTGTGATTTCTCAACTCTAATTCTTCAAGTGATTTACCATGTGAAGTTGAACCAATTGAAGTTCGTAAATTTCCAATTTGATGTACTATTGAAGACAATGACCCCCCAATAGTATTAATATAATTTTCTTTTTCAAACCCAATAGCCTCAAATGCAAACTTTACAAGTTTATTGACACTTTCATCTCCTACTAAAAGAATGGCTTTTTCTTTGCAAATTTGTTTTGATATACTTTCTAAAAGTGCTTTAGAATTTTCGGCACAAAGACTAAAGTCAGAATCAATGTGTGTTTCTATTCTTTCAACATACATTGTAAGAACAGCCCAACGCCCATATTGCTCTATTGTCTTTTTTAGCTTATTCATTATTGTTCAACTGTTACTTCACCAGTCATTAATTTTGGAAGTAATGAATCACGAAGTTTTATTAGTGTATTTATTTGAATATTATTTGCAATTATTTTCTGAATCAAAGGCTCTGCTTGTTCTGTCATCGCACCCAGTTCTTCAGGGCTCGGAATTAAAACTTTCGCTTCGTCCAAATCTCCACGTTTAATATGCCCCATTGTGGTTGCATGACTGGCAGCAATAGAAATAAACTCTGTTAAGTGATGTTTACACCACAAATAGTAAAACCATTTTGGATAATCTTCTGACGTTACTTTGAACAAATGCTGGTTTAGAATACAATCCTGTCCATCCCAAATTTTAACCATTAATGAAGCCGACCATGCAAAAATTACATCGCTATTCTTTACAATATATTCGGGTTTTATATCAGTGCTCACCCAATCTGAATTTTCACTAATGCCACTGCTTAATTCCTTAATTTTTAAAGCTGGAAGTTTATCTAAATCATTTTTCGGTGGAAATTTCTGACAAGCTAACCCATTTAAAAAGTTAGCCATTTCACTTAATGAACTAATAGCCCACTCATCATTTGCCTCCTCCAAAAACCACTGCCTAAACAACGTTTGCGCCATTTTTTCTAAGGCAGCATTCTGGCGTTCCAGCAAGTCTATTTTGTCGAATATTGCTTTGGCCGTCTGAACAATAAAATCGAATTCAGTTTTATTTGTAGGAATTGAAATATCAAGTTTTTTCAATAAATCAGTATCAAATTTTCCAGCTCCAATTCCAGTTTCCTCAAGAATATCATTTAATCCTTTTTTATTTCCTTGCAACCAAAAAAAAATGAAATCTTGTAGTTCAGGATTCTTTGCTCTAATAGCCTTTATATCTTGGTTGAAAGCAACAGGTTTTTCAACTATATTAATAGGAATGTCAATAAATAAACCACTCCCCCTAACTAAAAGTAAAATGTCTTTTTCAATCGCTAGCCGAGAACCATTTGCTAATCCATTTTCTGTTATAGTTAATTCAGAAGAACTTACCTGATAATCAGTCATGGTTTTTGCACTAATCCAAGGAATACTCCCACCCCAATAATCTTTTTTATCTTTTGATGGAGTCCCGCCAGAATACCAATTTGTTATGTCACCAAGTTTATATTCTTTCCACTCACTCATTGATTTTAATCTTTAAAAGGTTAGCAGAAATAATCTCATTTAATTGGGCTTCTTCTTTTAACTGTGCTTCCAGTTCAGCTTTCAATGCAGCAAACCGTTCTTTAAAATCAAAATCATATTCTTCATCAGGTAAGCCAACATATCTTCCAGGAGTTAAGATGTAGTCTAATTCTTTTACCCTACTTATTGGTGCAGAGGCACAAAAACCAGCAATATCTTCATATTTGCCCTCTAGGTTTCTCCAATTGTGATAAGTGTTCGTAATTTTGTCAATATCTTCCTGTGAAAGTTCTCGGGTTCTGCGGTTTATCAAATGTCCAAGGTTTCGGGCATCAATAAATAAAATTTCATTACTGCGGTCTCTGAATTTTCCGTTTCTACGGTTGCGGCTCATAAACCATAATGCAGCGGGAATTTGTGTATTTAAAAACAACTTGGCAGGCAAGTTTACAATGCAATCAATCAAACCGTTTTCAACTAAGGCTTTTCTTATATCGCCTTCGCCTGATGCTTTAGAGGTCAAAGAACCTTTTGCCAATACTACACCTGCTTGTCCACTTGGTGCTAGGTGATAAATAAAATGTTGCATCCAAGCAAAGTTGGCGTTGCCCGTTGGCGGAGTTCCATATTGCCAACGTCCATCTGTTCGCATTAAATCCCCCCCCCAATCACTCACGTTGAACGGTGGATTGGCAATAATGTAATCTGCTTTAAGGTCTTTGTGTGCATCGTTCAAAAAAGAACCTTCGTTATTCCATTTGACCTGAGAACTGTCAATACCCCGAATAGCCAAGTTCATTTTAGCCAAACGCCATGTAGTTTGGTTGCTTTCTTGTCCGTAAATAGAGATGTCGTTTACTTTTCCTTGGTGTTCGGTAACAAATTTTTCGGAGTGAACAAACATACCGCCCGAACCACAACAAGGGTCAAAAACTCTTCCTTTATATGGCTCCAGCATTTCAACCAATAACTCAACCACGCTTCTTGGTGTATAGAACTGCCCGCCTTTCTTGCCCTCTGCCAATGCAAACTCACCTAAAAAATATTCAAAAACATGTCCCAGCACATCAGCACTTCTTGATTTAGCATCACCCAAGGCAATGTTTCCAACAAGGTCAATCAATTCGCCCAAACTAGTAGGGTCAAGATTTTGTCGGGCAAATACTTTTGGCAATACACCTTTTAATGAAGCATTTTCTTTTTCAATGGCATCCATTGCGTCATCCACAAACTTTCCAATCTCTGGTTGTTTCGCTTTCGACTGCAAATAATGCCATCGGGCATCCTGAGGAACAAAGAATACATTTTCTGCCTTATATTCATCTTTGTCTTCAGGGTCAGCGCCATTTGCTTCCTCTGCTTTCAGTTTTGAATATAGTTCTTCAAAAGCATCAGAAATATATTTTAGAAAGATTAAACCCAAAACAATGTGTTTGTATTCAGCTGCATCAATATTCTTGCGGAGCTTGTCTGCAGTTTTCCACAATTGTTTCTCTAAAGGTTCTTCGTTCGTTGGTTTTTGTTTAGCCATTATTTATTAAATTCCTAATCGATTTTTGTCTCCTAAATTAAGTTTTTAATTCCTAATGTTACAATTTGTTAGCTCGGCAAACGAGATATAAACTTAAAAGATTCACAAGTAACACATTACATTATTCTGTAGAATAGACAACAATCTAGATAAAACTCTCCAAAAACTGAAAAATGAAAGTATATTGGATTTATATAAAGTAATCGAACAACGTTTAACATCTAAACTCTAAAAATATGGTCAGTAAAGAGGAATTGGCTAACATCGGGGTTTTTGATTTTGAAGCCTTCCAGAATTCATTTGATGTAAGCGATATTTTAATTGGTAATGGTTTTTCGATAAACCTATGCGGCCGCCTTAATTATGATTCATTGTGCAACCTTTTTAATCAGTCTGCGTCAAACGAAATCATTGAAATCTTTAAAGGATTTAACACTACCAATTTTGAGATAGTATTAGAAGCACTTTCTAATACTGAGAAAGTAGGGAATATACTTAAAAAAGACATGAAGATTGTAAGGGATTTAAAATCTCAACTTAAAAATGGACTGATCTCTACTATTCAAGCGACTCATCCTACAGCGGCCGAAATAAAAGATACAATGCTTAGATCTCTTGCAAAAGATTTCGAACCATTCACAGACATATACACTACAAACTACGATGTTTTTCTCTATAAAATTATTCTTGCCAGCAATATGCTAGTTGATCTCAAAAAAGAAAATTTCCACCAATTTAACGATGGTTTTTATGAAGACGTAGGAAGTGGTAAACTCGGATTTGTTGATTTCGATATTTATCCACGTAATTTGATTTATTTACACGGAGCATTGTTTCTTTTTGCTCCAAATGGCTACACATTTAAACTAAAAAAAATAGATGAAGGAATTGAATTTATAAAACTCATTAAACAGTTTTTGGATTATGACGAGTTCCCTATATATGTTGCTGAGGGTAAATCGGAAGATAAATGGGAAGCAATAAATAGCAATTATTACTTAAGATCAGCATACAACAGACTAAAGCATAGAAACTCTGAGACTCTAGTAGTATACGGTTTCTCATTCTCAAAATCCGATGACCATATTGTCAGTGCGATAAACGCATCAAAAACAAAACAAATTATAATTTCAATTAGACCTAAAGCTAAGCTTCAGGAAATTGAAAAGGAATTGAGCAGACTAAGACTTAAATTCCCAACAATAGAGGTGCTGTTTTTTAATTCAAACACCTTATTTACTTTTGATTATCCCATAAATTTTTACGGATAAAAAGTTTAAAGATTATGAACAATAATAAATTCAGGTACTCCCCAATTTACTCCCCATAATCCTATTCCATCCTATCCCACCTTTGGCTCATTCAAAAATGAATAGCCATGAACAACAACACAACAGAATTAAAAGGCCGTGAGTTTAACAGCCTCCGCTATCCAAAGATCAAAAGGATCATCACCACTCCACGCAAAAAAATCCGGCAAAATCTAAGGAGTTTTCTCCCTTTGAACCTGGAAAAGTTTGCAGAAACCCTGCCCATGAGCCAGCCCATTTCAAGACGAAATACAGGACTCAACCCAACCCTTTAAAAACAAATTGTATCACATTTATGAACCCGCCCTATCCTAAAGCGATTGGTGTACGCCGCCTGTTTTTTTTGCGGAGTGAAATGTACGTTTGTGATACAAACGGATTTCACTCCCGTTATCTCCCATAGTCGAAACGGCAGAAAAAAAACTCGGAACTCGTTTTTTTGACATGATTAAAGCATTAGGAAAGCGTAGCATAAAACACTTATGAACAGCAAAAATGCCAGAAGCAGTGAGCAAAAAAGAACCCAATGGATGCACATCAGACTAACGCCCGCAGAAGCTAAGAGAATCAATGAAAGGTTCAGGAAGACCACCAATAAAGACCTCAGCAGTTTTATCCGAAAAGTTTTAATGGATAAACCAGTTACTGTAATAACCCGCAACCAATCCTTTGATCAATTCATACAGGAAATGATCCTGCTTAAAAACGAACTAAGCGCTATTGGAAGCAACCTGAACCAGATCACTAAAAAAATCAACAGCCATGCGACCACACCAAGTGTAAAGCTCCTGATGGAAAATTATAGACTTGTTAAAGAAAACGTAGATACAAAAATTGCCGGAATCAAAAATAAGTTAAACCAATTTTCAGACACATGGTTGCAAGAATCATCAGCGGAAGAAGCATCAGAGGAGCAATAAACTACAATGAGCAGAAAGTGGAACAACATAAAGCCACATTTCTGATGGCAGAAAATTACCTCAAAGAAACTTATCGACTAAACCCAATGGAAAAGCTTTTCGTCTTACAGCACAGGGCAAAACTTAATGAACGGGTAAAGACCAATTGCGTTCACATCTCCTTAAACTTTGAAACGAATGAAAAGATTTCTGCTGAAAAAATGCAGGAGATTGCAAAGGACTACATGCAGCAGATCGGTTTTGCAACGCAACCTTACCTAATCTACAAACATGAAGATGCAAATCATCCCCACATGCATATCGTCACTACCAATATCCAGGCAGATGGGAACCGCATTAGTTTACACAATTTAGGACGTGACTTATCAGAAAAAGCCAGGCAGGAGATTGAATTAAAATACGGATTGATACAGGCTAAAGGACATGGGAAAGATCAAGACATCCCTACTATCAACCTTAGGGATCTAAAAAAGGCAATCTACGGTAAGGATGAAACCAAAAAGGTCATTACCCAAATTGTAAATACTGTCGTGCAGAAATACAACTACAGCAGCCTTGCCGAGTTGAATGCTGTACTCAGTAGGTTCAATATTCTGGCAGATCGTGGTCATGAAAAATCTGCGATGTACAACCAACAAGGGTTGTTATACCGCATCATTGATGATAAAGGCAACAAACTTGGTGTACCCATTAAAGCCAGCCGCATCGCTGGAAAACACACCCTTACCAGCCTTGAAAAACGCTTTAAAAAGAACAAAGGCAAACGCAAAATTTTGGGTGCTTCACTAAAACAGCGCATTAACCAAGTCTTACAAACCAATCCCAATCAGGATGTCTTTACCAAAACACTTATGCAACAAAAAATAGAGGTATTATACCGTACCAGTAAAGATGGACAAACTTATGGCATCACTTATATAGACCATGCAGGAAAATCCGTCTTTAACGGCAGTGAATTGGGTAAAGCCTACAGTGCAAAAACATTATTCGATGGCTTTAAAAAATCCGTTGAGCTGAAACCTCTGGCACAACCAATGACGCACCCCATAAGTTCAGGTACAACACAACTCAAACCGCCTCAAAGTGTGAAGCAACATACTCCACAATCCTTTCTGGAACCTAAAGCACCTACTAATTATTTAGACATCCTGCTCGGAAAAACGGAACAGGATTATACCACAACTATTCCAGGTAAAAGAAAAAAGCGAAAAAAACGCAATCAGCAAACCCCTCAACAAACCCTATAAAATCACGATATTATGAACACCGGCGAGGACACAAAAGGATTACGCAAAATCCTGGACTTTACAAGGCTGATCAGTCTATTTATACTAAGCATACATTTCTATATTATCTGTTATAAGGCCTTCAAGTATTGGGGCTGGACAGCTGATATTACTGATCGTATCATCAGCAATATAGCAAAGACTGGCCTGTTTAACGGCATACTCAAACCTAAATTGGCTGGACTCTTGTTTCTGCTCATATCCTTATTGGGTGCAAAAGGTAAAAAGGACGAGAAAATCCAAAAGAATAGTATTATTGCCTATCTCTTATGGGGCTTACTGATATATCTGCTTAGTCCGCTGATGTTTTACCTTTCTTTTAGCATACCCCTCATAGCTGGCCTATATATCATGCTATCCAGCATCGGGTATTTACTCATCCTCACTGGTGGCACTTGGTTGAGCAGGTTAATTAAAAACAACCTAACTAATGATGTATTCAATTCAGATAATGAAACTTTCCCGCAAGAAGAACGACTGCTAAAAAACGAATATTCTTTTAACCTACCCACCAAATACAATTTAAAGGGGAAGATCCGTGATGGCTGGATCAATTGTGTAAATCCTTTCAGGAGTATACTGGTTGCTGGAAGCGGTGGCGCAGGAAAAACCTATTTTGTGATTCGCCACATCCTTGATCAGCAACTAAAAAAAGGATTTAGCCTGTTTTTATATGACTTCAAGTATGACGACTTAACAAAAATGGCCTATAACAAGCTACTAAAATACCAACATAATTATAAGCTGAAGCCTAAGTTTTATGTCATTAACTTTGAAGACCTTTGCCGAACTCACCGCTGTAACCCACTAGACCCTAGCGGCATGGAGGACATCACCGATGCAACAGAAGCCAGCCGAACGATTATGATGGGACTTAACCGGGACTGGCTAAAGAAACAAGGTGACTTTTTTGTAGAATCCCCCATCAATTTCCTAACGGCAGTAATATGGTACCTGCGTAAATATGAAAATGGCAAGTATTGCACTTTGCCACATGTGATAGAACTCATGCAGGCGGATTATGATCCTCTATTTGCCGTTTTACAAACACAAGAGGAAATTAAGGTTTTGATCAACCCTTTCATTTCTGCCTTGCGAAACAATGCCCAGGCTCAGCTTGAGGGGCAAATTGCTTCTGCTAAGATTGGTCTGGCAAGGCTAGCTTCCCCGGCTTTGTATTATGTTTTGACTGGTAATGATTTTACACTAGATATCAACAATCCTGCAGCACCTAAGATTGTTTGCATGGGGAACAATCCGCAGAAGATTGACACCTACGGAGCAGTACTTTCGCTGTATGTGAACCGCATGTTAAAGCTGATCAACAAAAAAGGGAAACAAAAATGCAGCCTGATCTTTGATGAATATCCTACTTTAGTTGCCAATTTGATTACGACAATCAGCACTGGCAGAAGTAATTTGATATCCTGTACAATCGGCATCCAGAGTATAGAACAGGTAAAAAAGGAATACGGTGCCGAACAGGCAGAAATTATTGCGGGAATCTGTGCCAATATCATCAGTGGGCAGGTTTCAGGTGATAGTGCAAAGAAACTGTCTGAGACTTTTGGTAAAATCATGCAGGACAGGCAAAGCATGAGCATTAACAGTTCGGATATTTCTATTTCTAAATCCACACAAATGGATTATGCTATTCCTGCTTCCAAAATTGCAACGTTATCTTCGGGTGAATTTGTGGGGATTGTAGCAGATAGCCCCGATGAGAAAATCCCACAAAAGATGTTTCATGGGGAGATACAGAATGACCATCAAACTATTTCCGATGAGGAGGCGAACTATAAATCGCTCCCATTGATCCAGGTGGTTACCGATGAAGATGTGAGAGAAAATTACCTAAAGGTAAAAAAAGATGTACAGCATTTGATGGAGCTAGAACTAAAGAAGATTAAGGATAGTCAGCTTAAGAAAAAGAAAAAAGAGAAGAACAGAAAATCCGTTGCTAACGCAAGCAGTAATAAAGTGAAAACACAGCAAAAGGGAATGTCCGTGTAATTTTTTTGTCCCAGAATCATTATAAATGTTCGTTTTTCTGTAACGCAAATTATCTTAAACTCATCATCAAAAACTAAAAACCTAGTTTGAATTATGGAATGAGTTTATGATAATCAGTTGTAAAAATGAGTTTAGAAAAATGAAATTTAAGAAGCCATATAACAAGTATAGCGCTAATATTTTCGAGCCTAACCTATTATCAATTAGTCAGGGAATAATGATATTCTAATTGCCCGCCATGGACATAGATAGAATACCAGATTACAATTGACCATGGAAAATTGTGCTAATTTAGGAATATTTATTAGCGAGTGGGAATCAGTGGAACTCGTTACATACAATAGGGACTTTCAGTGCTCCCTCGGTGAAAGGTATTATAGTGAAAAAACAATGATTCCATTAATTACTATTTTCTACTTAAAGTTTAAAAACTACGTATTTAACTACCCTATCAATTTCTATTTTGCAAACCTTTTATAGCTTTAATTAATTGTTCTTTGTTACTTGGCCTAGGGGCCTCCAAGGTTGAAACATTCCCTTTTTTATCTATGAGCACATAACTTGGAAACGCAGCAACAGACAACCTGGTTTCCAAAAGTTTCTGTTGTGAATCTGGAAGCCGATAGTGCACCATGTTTCTACCACTAAGTTTAAACTCTTGAATTACAGTTTTCCAGTCATTCTCTGGAGACCTACTGGCAAAATAGATGAATATCACTTCTTCGAATTCAGGATTTTGCTTTATATTTTTTACAAATGCTAGCTCTCGTAAACAAGGCTCACACCAACTGCCCCAGAAATCAATATATATTACCTTTCCTAAATACGGCGCAACTAAATCATGTAATAGTGAATCTGCATTTTTTGCTCCTCTCAAATGATTCGTGTTTATCAGACTTTGCTGATAATTAAAATCACCTTCCGGCATCTTTATTAAGTAGGACTGATATTCACTTAGGATAGAAGTAATAGCTGAAGATCTTAGGCTTGCAGAAAACTTTTTAAGTAGTGAAGATGGTAAAGGTGTTTTATTACTTTCGAAGTAGGCATAAATTGCCTGTCCAACTAACAATCTTCGGGTATCTTCATCAACAATCTCTTGTTTTAATGAACGAAGTTTATGGTCTAATAACGTAATACCAGCTAATAATCCAGCGGATTCATTAACCTGCTGACTATATTTAGCTTCTAAATTATTAACTATATTTAATTCGCTGATCGTTATGCTTTTAGTTAATTGTGCAGCTTTAACTGGATCAATAATTAGAAGACTATCACGCTCCCATACTCTTCTAACAATTTCACGATTATTTTCAGGAACGCTAATAATATTGTTTTCAATTAGATGTGATAACAGAAAGCTATTTTGTATGGTTATTGAAGAATCTTTTTGCTCAGTATAATCCAAATAATTTTTCCTTAAGAAAAAGAATTCTCCACTAATACTCGACGGTTTATAAGAAGATTTAAAGAGCGAATCCCGAACATATAATAAATATTCTTCAGGTAGCTGCTCTATTTGCCTATTTGTAAAGTTGAACTGCTTTTGCATCAACTCCATGCCAATTCGAGACTTGTTGTAATTTTGAATAAAGTGTTTAAACTTTGTTGAAGCAAAGGGATTAAACCGAAGGTAGTTTTCAAATTTAAGATTGGCCCTTGCCAATTGGCTGCGTTTAGCATTTAAATATTCGAGCCCCTGAAGCTTTTTATATTTAAGTTCTAGATTTTCATCTTCGAGAAAACCTTCTTCATAGGGCTGGTAATTACTCAATTCATTGTGCAGGCGATCATTCGTTCCCATAACCAATGGCTGTTGATGTCTTAAGTCATAAAAAAAGAAAAGATCTTCACCAGGTTCAATAACATCGATCCTCCTCAAAGTATCACACTCAAGCATTACTTCGCTAGTGTTTAGCAGCGGAATAGTTATGCTAAATCTGCCAGCTGAATCAATGTCGGCATATAGCATTTTATAATCGCCCTTAATTAAGTCCATGTAACCAATAGAGAACTGTTTGACGGACGATTTACCATGTACATAACCTGTAATGGTAGCATTTTCTGAGATCTGGAAGTGTGTATCTTTGAAAGTAGTTACATCCTTGGTATTGTGGGATGGGAGCTTATTTCCAACCAATCTGTAGTTTATGGGAGTACTATTTGCTTCGGCTATCTTTAATACACTGTCACCTATCTTACTAATATTTAATTTTAATAGAAGCTTACCATTTCTTAATACCGCCGAGCCCTTATAATTTGAAAAAGTCAAATTCTCATATTTCCAGATCTTATTGTCGTAGATTGCAAAACTTTCAAAAAAACCAAATACCCATTTGTTGCTAATTGTGTTATACCAGTTCCCTGTAATTGCCATGATCGCTGGATTTACATGGGGCCGATGCTGGCAAATATTAGGGTTTGCTCTAGAAGAGCTAGTAAAAAATAGCACAATAAAAAATGTTAGAATTAATTTCATTAAGCGGAATTTGAATAAGTAAGATAGTTATATTTTCAACATCGTAATTCAACTTAATATAATCAAACATAATAATGGCTTCTATTTGGTAGCAGGCTGTGATTTCGATTTCTTTAACCACAAAACAAGAAATATTTCCAAAGGAATTACAATCAAAAAACGGTCTGTTGCTGAGATCATGCAAAAGGCTGATATTAGTAAAGCCATATACTACTGATATTTAAAGTGTCAAATCCTAAATCTATTTAGGCGACAGCGTCTTTTTTGAGGGTAGTCGATCTGCGCCTGATCCTACGCTCACCATTAGTAGTTTTGTATTTTTCCTTTATCAAGCCATCCTGGTATTGTGAAATTTTTTGCTTTTGGATGCCCGGCAAAGCAATGTCTAAGGGCTTTGGTAGCATGATAACAGCGATTAATCAGATCTAATTGCATTTCATAATATTTGAGGTCGTAGTTGTTTTCGGTTATTTTATGAGCAGGAGTTTGCCTCTGTTTTCTAACATCTCGAAATTCGTCAAAAAGCATTTTCATGCCTTTCGGGTCACTTCCTGTTAGTCCTGCTTTTAGCCAGTCTTCAAATAGGCGAATGGTACCTTTAGCTTTTCGCTCAGTTATCCCACCTTTTCCTTCAATGGTTTCTTCGAAGTCTACCTTGCCTTTGAAAAAATCTTTATTAATGTTATCGGAAATCATTTTGTCAAGTAGGGAAACGAAGTCCAGGTAATTCTTCAAAGTCGGTGAAAAAAATGGTGTGAATTCTTTAGGACGGTTATCAGGATCATACACTGTGCGGAATAATGGCTTCCCAAAAATATGTTCTGATAATTGGTTCAAGCAATTCTGTTCGCCAATAAAGGCCGTGAATACGCTGTATGAGCTAGTCCATTTACCAAGTATGATATTTTCATAATATGCCTGTGCGACTTTACCTTTCTTGCTGTATTTCTTACTTTTCCAATACATCTGCTGATCTTCTGAAAGATCTTTTAAATAGCATAATGGTACCACTGTTAATCGTTCTCCGTTCTCTCCGTACCCTAGACCAAAACTTTTTAAAAACAACTCATCCTCCTCCCGAACAAGAGGCTTTTCTGTCTCATCGTAATGACAATAAATAGAACCAGAATAGTTATTAAAACGAAAATCATATCTTGGATCATTTGCATACCTTTCCAGTACCTCAATGTGAAAATACATCAATGATAATTGTGGTTCTGCGAGCGCCAACTGTTTAGTATAGTAAGCATCACCAAATTGAATCAGGTTTCTGTGTGCTTTCAAATATGATTGCGATGGATAAAGACAAATTGGAAATTCAGTTTCTTCCATTGCCAGAGTAATGCCACCAAGTTTTTGATATTTAACCTTTGTATCTTTTGCTTGGTCAAGTGCCCAAACCTGTTTAGAGGTTTCAAAGTGTTGAAATCCGATAATGTGAGGATTGGTGCTACTCTGAATACTTATATCCCCGTTTTTAATCCCTTCTTTTATAAAACCAATAGATTTTTTGTAACTGATTCCAAGTTTTTCTGAGATATCGCGCAAGGGTATCCCATTGAAATCAGACGATTCGATGAAAAAGTCGTAAACCAAGCTGACAATTGTATTTACAACATTCACATTATTGTTTTGCATAGGGTAAGATAACTATCTATTAGAAATTTTCCACATTTATGAATAAAATTCTGATTGTCGTACTGATGCAAATCAGCCCCTCCCCCCCATTATGCTTTTTGAATCTTCATCCTCTTTTGGCAGGACCAACAGTGTTAAAGTTTACTGTTAGTCATGTGGATCCTAATATGATGTTTGGATCTCTATGCATTTTATTCATAGTTCGGTGCCGCTATTTGCCGCTTCGTTTTATATTCTATTATACACTATAAACACTCATCGCAATTCGTATCGAAAAACGGTCGTTTTTCGAGAATACAATGGTAAACGGCAAAATACTGTTAAAGAATTCCTGCAATTTATTATTAAAGTTCACAATATATTCGTGCTTAAAAAGCTTATAAAGGGATCACTTAATTTATAACTATCAAGATTTGCAATTTATTCAATTTATGTCTATATTAGACGTTGAGAGCGTTAATTTAAGCGGGTAATTGTCATACTGACAGTTCCCGCTTTTCATTTTTAAGGCTTTTGAAGCAGCGTCCTCTGAACTATAAAGGACCATCAATATCACTTGTAACACGCTTATTATTCAAAAAATATAAGTATTATTACTTCTGGAAACCTTATTGTTAGATATGTAGAAGACCCAAGATATGACTGTCCCTCTATCTGTAAACGAAACTGAATTACTGGCGAAAATAGCCCAAGGGGATCAACATGCATTTCGTATCATCTATAACAAATATGGCAAAAAGGTCTATACTCATGCGCTCCAATTGCTACATTCAACAGTTGAAGCAGAGGAAATGTTGCAGGAGGTTTTTTTAAAACTCTGGATCATGGGTGACGGCATTCTGGAAATTTCCAGTCTGGAGGCCTATTTAAGAACATTGACTAAAAACCGCTCCTTAAATGTTTTGCGTAGAATGGCGCTGGAGGGTAAAGTTGCAAAAGCTTTAGCTGGTCACTACAAAGAAGAAAATAACGATACTGAAGAGGAAGTCCTGATGCAGGATGTCCGCGATGTACTGAATAAAGCAGTCCAGTTGTTACCACTACAACAAAAGCAAGTTTACAAGCTCTGTCAGCAGGATGGGCTAAAATACGAAGAGGCAGCCGAACGTTTACAACTCTCCCCCCTAACGGTTCAAACACACATGAAACGGGCCCTTAAATCTGTTCGTACTTATGTGAAAGCAAATTCTGATATCACAGTAATCCTGATTATTTTAAAGTTATTTTAACTTTTCCACTTGTTTTTCCACCCCTATTCTTTATCCAATTTCCTAATGCTACATAAATATTTTATTGCATGTACCCCGAAAAGAGGTAGCTAGGTGTCATACAAAGTATGACACCTCAACGAATCAGTTATTTATACCGATTATATCTGGACAGAAATATGAGTTCTTCCGAATTGGAGGAATTTCAGCAGGTCATACTTAACCCTGATCATCAAAAAATATTACATCAGCAAATCGAGGAGCATTGGGATGGTTTGGCGGACAATAGCCTACTTGAATTGCCTCAAGCTAAAATGAACAAAGTTTTCAATGCAATTGTAGCACATCCACAGCCCGTAGCAAAGAGGGGTAAGTTTTGGGCTAGCATCGCCATTGCCGCAGCGGTTGTTGTAGCCGTTTTTGGTGTAGGCTTATTTTATTATGATTTAAATCTTAAACCTCAGCCAACCGAACATCTTGCTAACAAAAATGAGATTACTCCGGGAATACAAGCTGCTACACTGACTCTTGCCAATGGTAAAAAAATCAGACTGGATGATACAGCAAATGGCCTGTTGGCTAAGGAAGCTGGAGTGATGATCACTAAATCTGCAAACGGGCAATTGATCTATGAGATTAAAGATGCTGACGGTGATACAAGCAAAATAAACACCTTATCTACCGCCAAAGGCGAAACCTATCAGCTGCGTTTGCCTGATGGTTCTTTGGTTTGGTTAAATGCCGCCTCAAGTTTAACTTATCCGGTTAACCTTAATGAACGGGGAAAACGCAGTGTAAAACTTGACGGTGAAGGTTATTTCGAAATTACCAAGGATAAGGCGCATCCATTTGTGGTAGAGAGTAAAAGGCAACAGATAGAGGTATTGGGTACACATTTCAATGTGAGCAGTTACAGTGATGAGCCTGTTGTCAGGACAAGTTTATTGGAGGGATCGATACAGATCAATGGGAAAACAGTACTTAAACCTGGTGAGCAATCTTCTGTAGATCCTACGGGAAATATTGCTGTAAAGGAGGTTAATGTGAATAAGTCAGTTGCCTGGAAAAATGGAAAGTTTGCGTTTGAAGATGAGAATATTGAGGGTGTCATGCGGAAACTCGCTCGCTGGTATAATGTGGAAATTATTTATCAGGGTGATTTCTATCAAAGAACTTTTACGGGTACAATAAGCCGCCACGATGATATTTCCAGAATATTAGACAAGATTGCCTATACACAGGCCGTTCGCTTTAAAATTGATGGAAGGAGGATATATGTCTCCAGGAACGAAATCATCACAAATTAAAATAATTTTCACGCGTGATAAAATTAACAACCCTCATAATCACTGTCTTTCTCTTTCAATTGAGCAGTTCAACCAAAGCGCAAATATCAATTCATGTAAAGCAGGAATCGCTGCGCAAGGTGCTCGAGAAGATAAGTAAACAGAGTGGTTATGACCTCATATATTCCGTACAGGATTTTAAAGGGGTTAAGCGGGTAAGTCTAAATCTGAATAATACCAGCTTGGAAAGGGCGCTTGAAATTAGCTTTGCAGGTCAGCCTTTGACATATGAGCTTTCTGATAAAACGTTGATGATCAGAAGAAAAGATGAAAAATATTTATTTAAGCAGGTTACTAAACATTTTAAGCAGCAGAAAATTACTGGTAAGGTAACTGATCAATCGGGTCTGCCGTTGTCTGGTGTCAATGTAATGGTAAAGGGAAGTAGGCTTAGGGCAGTTACAGATAGGGATGGCTATTATAGCATTAAGACAACTGAAAATGAGGCCCTTGTTTATACGTTTGTTGGTTACACCAAGCAGACGCAAATTATAGGTAAACGAGCTACAATAGATATAAAGCTCACTGAAAGTGTTGGTAAACTGGAACAAGTAGATGTTGTTGTTAATACCGGGTATCAGGCATTATCTATGGAGCATTCCACAGGTTCATTTTATCAAATAGATAGTGAAACAATTAATCGAAGGGTATCGACAAATATTTTAGACAGATTAGACGGTATGGCAAGTGGGGTGTTTTTTAATGGAATGGAAACTTCCCCAATCAATAGTAATCCAGCCTCCCAAAGGGAATTAGGAATTAACATCAGAGGTCAAAGTACAATTCAAGGTTCCGTAGATCCCTTGATTGTCATTAATAACTTTCCTTATGAAGGTCTCTTGCAAAACATAAATCCAAATGATGTAGAAAGTGTCACCATTTTAAAGGATGCCTCTGCCGCATCCATTTGGGGTGCCAGATCGGCTAATGGAGTGATTGTCATAACTACTAAAACTGCAAAAAAAAACAAACCTCTGAAAATTGACATTACGACAAATATAAACGTGATTAATAAACCAGATATCTTGGGAAACAAAGCCTACATAGGCGCTAAAGACTTCATAGAAATAGAGAAAACACTTTTCAACAATGGTTTCTTTGACGCGGATATAAGCAATACCTCCGCTATGACGGCTTTATCGCCCGTTGTTGAGGCTTTAGCAAATCATAAATCTGGGATCCTAACTAACAGTCAGTTAGAATCGATAATATCATCGTTGGGGAATCAGGATATCCGCCAGGATTATGACCGATATGTCCATCAAAAAGCCGTCAAACAACAATATCATATTTCATTAACAAAGGGTACAGATAAAGGTTCCTACTTCTTTTCAATTGGCGGAGACAAAAACACAGAAAACACTATAAACAAGCGTTTTGACCGTATCACGGTTAACTCTAACAATTCTTATAACCTAACACCAAAACTCAAATTGAATACTCAAGTGAGCTATAGTAATAATACTACAGATAATTACAACCTGGGATATATGTATAATGGAATGATGGGTGTAAATAGTTCCTATGGAAGAATCTTACCTTATGCACGTCTAGTTGATCACCAAGGTACCCCACTTGCCATAGATAGAATTTTACGTGCCACTTATATTGAAGAATTGGAAAAAAAAGGATTCTATGATTGGCACCTCCGCCCTCTTGACGAAATCAGAATGGCGAACCAACAAAGTAAAGTAAACAATTTCCTGATCCGAACTTCATTAAAATATACCATAAAACCTTTTTTGCATGCCGAAGGATTTTTCCAAAATGAAAACCAGAGCATTTATGGAAGAAATCACCAATCAATAAATACCTATTATGTCCGGAATTTAATTAACCAATTTGCACAGTATAATGAAAACGAGGGAAAGGTAAATTTCATTTTCCCTGAAGGAGGCGTGTTAAATCTTGACAATCTGCGCACGAAAACACAAAATTACCGCGGACAATTATCGTATAATCAAACGGTTGGTAATCATCGAATCAATGCTATACTAGGTGCAGAGATCAGTGAAACTAAGGCCACTGGAGATTCCCAGGTTTCCTACGGATATAATGACCAACTCGGATCCTCTGATATGCAATTAGATTATACTTTAGATTATCCTGTCAATCCATCAGGATCAAAGCATATTCCTGCTCCTGCAAGAAGCGTTTCAGGTCATATGCAAAGATTTCTCTCCTACTACTTTAATTGTGGTTATACATTTAAGAATAGATACAATTTAAGCTTTAGTGTTAGAAAGGACGGTTCAAATTTCTTTGGAACAAGCGCCAATAAACGATTTACTCCGTTATGGTCTACAGGAATCGGCTGGATAGTTTCAAATGATTTAAAAATACGTATGAGTTATGGATTCAATGGGAACATTGGAAATATAGCTTCTCAATTAACGGGAATGTATTTTAAAACACCAAGTGATCCCGATTTGGTACTTACGAACCTGACAGCGCCTAATACCAAACTTTCATGGGAACGAGTAAAGAATGTAAATTTTGGTCTTGATTTTGGAACGAAAAATAACCGGATTCGTGCAACGATTGAATATTATATTAAAAATGGAATCGACCTTTTACAACCATCACCTCTGGCTCCTCAAACAGGATTTCTAACCTTTACAAATAATTCTGCCACTGTAAAAAGCAGGGGATTTGATGTAAATATCACCAGTAGAAATATGATTAAAGCAATTCAATGGAACACATCACTGATCTACGGATTTATTACAGATAAAGTAAAGAAATATAATCCAAAACCAACAGCGAATTCTTTCCGGGATAGACCAATGGTGCTTGAAAAACCTATGTATAGTGTCTATAGCTACCGCTGGGCGGGATTAGACACGGAAAATGGAGATCCATTAGGCTATTTTAACGGACAAATTAGCAAAGATTATGAAGGCATAATCAATAATTTCAATCCAGACAGTTTAGTATACCACGGAAATGGACGGCCCTCACATTTTGGCACAGTGAGAAACAATTTCAGCTATCGGGGAATAAGCTTATCCATAAATATAGCATTTAGCTTAGGATATTATTTTAGACGGACCAGTACATCACTGAATTATCAGGATATAATTTATATGGATCAACATGAAGATTTTAAAAAGCGGTGGCAAAAGCAGGGTGATGAAGCTATTACAAATATTCCATCAGTAATATATCCAACAAATACGACCAGGAATACCTTTTACAAATATTCCGAAATGCTAGTTTTAAAAGGTGACCATATTCGTTTGCAAGATATCCGAATATCCTACAGTTTTTCAGAAAAAATATGCTCAAAACTCAAAATAAAAACGCTCTCTGTTTATACGTTTATGAATAATCTAGGAATTATCTGGAGAGCTAATAAACAAAATTTAGATCCACAAACAGAACAGGGTGGTATGAGTATCTTGTTTAGAAATCCTTTCTCGATAGCAACTGGAGTAAATATTGGATTTTAAACTGCGAAAAGATGAAAAATATAATTACATATATATTAATAGCGATCATTTTCTGCGCTTGTACAAAGCAAGATGAATGGTTATCTGAAAAAAGTCAGAAAAATATAGTGGTACCTAAAACCTTGGTTGATTATCAGGCAATCCTTGATAATCAGGCCTGGATCCATAATATATTTTCTAACGATTGTTTGGTGAGCGCTGATGATTTTTATCTAAATGACACTGGATTCAATTCAGAAGATGAAAATACGAGAAATTTTTACTCTTGGAACGATAATATATGGGTCAATGGAAGATCACATGTATGGAATGACTTTTTTTCAATCATTTTTAAATCAAACGCAGTTATTGACGGGTTAAACGATAAGGACAAAAACTTAATTGCAAACATTGATCATTATAATAACGTATTAGGGCAAGCTTATTTTTACCGGGCCATCATTTATTATAATCTCGCTCAGATTTTCTGTAAAACTTACGATTCAAGACAAGCTTCTTCTACCCTAGGTCTTCCGCTAAGGAAAAGTTCTGATGTAAATATAATTTATCAGCGCTCAAATTTAAAAGATACTTATCAGTTTATCCTTGAGGATATTGAGCGCGCAATAAATTTATTACCAACACAAGGCAAACATAACCGTCGTCCAAGCAAAGTAGTGGCATTTGGTCTACTGGCCAAAATTTATCTGGTTATGGAAAATTATGACAATGCTTTTAAATATGCGCACGAATCATTAAAAGCTAATTCAACTTTACTGGATTTTAACAGTAGCTATATCGATATGAATAGTACTTACCGGTTCCAAAGCGATGGGTACAACCATCCGGAAATTTTATTTTTCGCCAAATCACAAAGAAAATCAATGGTTCTTCCATATAACCGTACAAATGGTTTTGTTGCAAATGAATTGTATGCACAATACGATATAAACGATTTACGACGATCTGCTTTTTTTATAGCTTCAGGAAATAATTACAAGTATAGAGGCTCATATACAGGTTCATTAGCTTCATTTTGTGGTATTGCCAATAACGAAATCTACATTATATTAGCAGAGTCAGCAGCTAGAATCGGTGAAGAGTTTATTGCATTAGATGCACTAAATCGTCTTTTAACAAACCGATATACCACAAATACGTTCATTCCATACAGTGAATGCAAAGGTGAAGATCTATTAAAATTAATTCTACAAGAAAGAAGAAAAGAATTAGTAGGAGTAGGAAATCTTAGATGGGAAGACATTAAACGTTTAAATAAAGATTCCCGTTTTCAAGTCATTTTAATACGGATGATCAATTCCAAGGAGCATGTTCTATTACCCACGGATAATAGATACGTTTTTCCAATTCCTGAAGAAGAAATTCAAAGTAGTGGACTTCAGCAAACCCCTCGTTAATAGACATCTAATGAAACATTTGCATTCGTTAATGTGAACTTTATTGATATTTTGCCTTTTTTCTTTAGCGGTATCTTGCCGTTTATCTTGCTAGCAAACTTAAAGGCATTACCATTATTCCACAGTTATTTGATAATCGCTGTACTTTACGGAGCAGAATCATGGGATGGTAAGTATAATGCAACTGATATATAAACTGATTGGAAGAAAATCAGGTGTGTCATGGTTATATGACGAATAAGACCGTATGAACGCTACTTAAATTTCACAGACTTCTTTCTCGTTTATAGTTGCTTCTGCTGAACGTATTCAAATAATCTATCCGTCATTTGTATGTTTTCATTTTCGGAAATCCCTGCGATATTGCAAATATGATTCATTGCTGGAAATCCTCTATTGTCAAGATAATTTTTCAACATCAGATCGTTTATTTCTATATCAGCTTCTGGTATTAAATTAGGTATCAGGAAACATTTTATGATTGCATATAATCCATTTCCATTTTTTGTTAGAAAGTAAAGCCAGTATGGGAATTCAGAATCAAGTTTTTCAACAAATTTTCTTACTTGTGGAATTTCCCAAATTTCTTCTGTTGTATTATTATAACCGTCAAAGGTTATTTCAATTCTTTCACGAAAATGATTTACAATCTTTTTATCTGTAGTTAGCTGCTGAAGTATATTATTTGAAATGGAAATATCATTTCTAGTTATCTCGTCTCTTGATATGATTAAAGTTAAAAAATCAATGCCAGTAGACATTACTTCTTTTAAGTTTATTTTGTCATTTGTAATTTCTATACTAGTTGATTTAATCTGGTCTGTTCTTAGCTCTAATTTAGAATCCTGGACATAATTTGTTTTAATATAATATTCTTTTATAGTGTGAAAACCATTTATGCTCCACCATTCATTTTTTAAATTCCTGGTAATTATTACATTGAAATACCCAAAGAGAATTGCATAAAATATGTACGCAAAATAGATTAGAGGTGAATGATAGCTGAAATAAATTAATACTAAAGTCGTTATTATGCTAACTGCTGTTAAAAACTGTAATAATCCTCCTTTTTCGATATACAGAGTAGCTGTTCTTGATTGATCCTCCATGCTTGTTTGATAAGCTACCCAGTAATAAATTAAGCAAGATGAGAGCATTGTTATGATAACAATAGTTTTTGCGTTCTGTCTAAAAAGAAAATAAAGTATAATACTAATTACAAAAAAAAATATTCCATAGGTAAGTGAGGCTCCGGACAAAAGCATTCTAATTTTACCCCACTTGTAACTTTTTATCTTTAGTTGCTCAACTAAGTTTTCTACGTCATCATCTTTTGTATTAAAATTTAAGTCTAGATAGTTTTCAATCTCTTTATAATTTAAAGTTAGCATACCATACTTTATGGATCTTTTGTGAAAAGGATTTATGAAAGCTTTCTCAAATGGAGTTAAAATAAATCCATGAGAATATAATAGACGTATTTTATCTTGTCGTTCTTTTTCACTTTGACGAGTCAATTCTGGTAAATATTCTAGCACTTTTTTATCAGCTGAATGTATTGTATAATCCTCCATACTTTATTTATAGAATAAATTTATTTTAGTAATGTACTATATTAAATACAGAATCTAATCGATTAACACAGTATTTTGATAAAAAATGAAGAATAATGAAAAAATAGAAGATTAGAAAACTAGTGAAAGTGTGGATATGAAAAATCCAGAGGCTGTAAAATATGCTGCTGATCAAGCCGGTACTTATCATTGGACATCAGTAGAAAAGTACATTTCTACTAGTCACCAAGAGCAAAAAAAATAAAGTCCACACCGTTAAGAATTCATTATTTAAAACTGTTCCAATGAGAAATACATTTAAAAACAGCAAAAAGAGGCAGATGATGATACGGTACCCCTTTCAACTTCAAATTTCAAGGTAAATTCTGACGAGAATCAATTCTTGTATTAGGACTTGACATTTGGGCCGGAGTCAATTGATAAGTAATTGGATGTGGAGTTTCAGAAGTGAAAATTTCACATGGGTCCGATTCACCGATGCATGGTCCTGCGTCGTCCGGATTGTCAGAAACGATGTAATTTGGACCACTCATTCCAACTACCCAATATGTTTTGGGCGCTTTTTTTGCTTCACCATTTGCTTTTGTAAATGCAAAAAATGTGAATGAGCCGGCAGCAATAACCAAAGCTGCTAGAGCAAGACGTAAATTTTTCATATCAAATGAAGTTAGTGATATTTTGTTTTGCAACAAAACATTACCACTAGATTGATAAGGGATAGACTGGTTGGGGTCACTTTTCTTTTGTCAAACCTAAAATCGTCAATGTGATTTGTACCCCGAAAAGGTATATCAATGTGTCTATAGAAAAAGGGATTGCAAAAAAACAGAATAACCTATCCCCTACTTCTGCCTATGTTAGTATTTAATTCTGAAATGCACATATTAACTTATGTGATCGTTCTGCTTCAATCTGGCATGCTGCTTTTTTACCAGTTGCCATATTATTTAACCCGCCCCCAGGACAAGTCCCGTTTATGGCACCTAATCCTGCTTATATTGTTGATTCTTTACAATGTTACCCGCGGACTTTTTCCTGATCCCACATATAACTTGCTACTGATTGCCCAGAATGTTATTGCCTATGGCAGTCTTTTTTTAATGGCTTCTTACTTCCCGTTTTTCCTTTATAAAGTCCTTGAACTAGAAAACTTGCGTTTTCATGCTCTGCATATACGTCAAAAATCCTCCATGCAGCCAACGAATAGTTATCTGACTAAATTGGAGGTCCACGTTTTATATGGAACTTTGGTTTCCTGGATTAGTATGACCATATTTCCATTTTTTCAGGTTTCCCAATGGATTGAGGTGCTCGTCACCAATATCGGTTTTATGATACTCAACATAATGTTGATATCAAAAACGATAACCAATGTCCGCATGCTTGAACAAAGCTTAACAAAATTTAAAGCAGAACAGCTGAATAGATTCAGATCGAACTGTTGGAACTGTGGATTAAGCGAAAGGGAAACCCAGGTAGCAGTGCTATTGTGTAAAGGGCTCCGGTATCAAGAGATCTCCAAAACGCTCTTTATTGCAAAAAAAACTATTGAAGGACATACTCATAACATCTTTTTGAAAACAGGTGCTAAAAACAGAATTGAACTCATACAAAAACTAGGGCTTGGCTGATCCTAGTTTTTGTTTTAAAAAATAAATCTCTCCTACTTATGAAACCCATTTACGCCTCAAATTTCCCATACACTACCCCAGATGAAGCTGACTTTGCTGCCGTTGAAGCAGCACTTCAGGAGCTGCTAAAGCCATTAGCACTTCAACTGGGTATAAAGTTTATTAAAAGACTACGTAAATGGCTCAAACTACATACTTTACCAAAGCATTGTTTACTGCAACAGGAAGATCAGGTGCCTGTCGGCGTTTATTTCCTGCTGAGTGGTAGTGTGCTTGTGGGTACAGATCTTAAAGGATACATACAAATCGATCATATTTTACGCACTGGTGATTTCATCCTCCCACTAAAGCTTTTTAGCGCCAGTCGCAGTATACTGGGGATGAAGATAGCAGAACCTGTACGACTGCTGTTTATCGATACCCGCAGATATAAACTGATGCTGAAAAAATTCCCTGAAACAGCTGTACTAACCAATCTCTGGAGAGATAAATTGGAGATAGATGACTTTAGCCGTAAGCGTGAATTGCAGACCATGAATGCTTTGGAGCGCCTGAGCTGGCTTTATGACAAATGGCCGGACTGCTTTATTGTATTCAGTGACTATTGGATTGGCTCTTATCTCGGTTTAAACAGGGAAACAGTTTGCCGTAATAAGCTCAAAGTCATCAAAAAAAGAAAGAAACCATAAAAATGTGTTCCCTGTCACAGTCTTTGCAAATTATTTGTGTTCCAGGGCACAGCGAACTGATTTTAAGACAGGTTACCTTTGATCTGTAGAATGAATGTGAGGGTGATGAACAAACATAAATCAGAAAGGAGCGCCGTGACAAAGAGTACCAAATTGATTTTGCAGGTTACGTACCTGCAGGTGGTGGAGCCACCAAAATATAATATTGATGAACATTACAATTTAAAACAATGGCAAGTACAATCATTAGTAAAGATAAGTTTCAATTTACCGATACGATCCGGGAACACCTGGCTTTTGGTATAGTCTTAACCTGTTTATTTTTGTTCCTGACTTCTGCCTATACTAAAATTGAGGAGCATGATAGATTTATGAATGGCTTATTGAAAGTGGCATTTATAAGCCACTATGCATGGCTTATATCCTGGACTGTACCAGTTGCTGAAATTGTGGTATCCTTATTTCTAATCATCCCTAAAACACATAAGTGGGGACTTTATGGATTTATAGGGTTAATGATGGTATTTACGATTTACATTGGAAGTATGCTGCTCTGGTCTGAAAAGCTGCCTTGTCATTGTAATTTGCTCATCGAAAAGTTAAGCTGGGGTGAACATGTGGTATTTAATCTGGCCTTTGTTGGTCTGGCTGCATTTGCACTTTGGTTAATAAAAAACAATCAATATAAATCTTTAATAAAACAAAATGACAAATATTAAAAAATTAGCTTCAGGATTGCTGGTAGCAGTTCTTGCTTTTGGATTCAGTGCTTTTAAAAATACTGAAAAAACAGATCAAACCAAATTGGCGCCGTTCTATTACGGACTGGATGCAACCGATGATGTATACCGAATTATTACAGGTTCTCCTGTTTTTGAAGAATGTACACCTGGAGCCCCTAAAGACTGTGTGTTAATCTCACCAACGACCGATTTTGGCCCAGATTTGGACGCAAATGAAGAAGCACAATTATCGCCAGCTGAGGAAAGTTCTCCAGAAGCGTACTATTTTAATTAGAATAAAGGGAACTGCCGTGAAGATCCGCAGTTCCCTTTTGATATACTACCGGGATTTTCTTTCCTTTAGAGTCGACGAAACTTTTCTATAATAAATTGCTTTCAATTAGTTTCATCAAATCTTTTAAATGCTGATCATCAACCGGTCTTGGTGGCGTAGCCGAGATCAGCCGGCCATCAGGACCGATAATGATCAGTCTTGGATAAGAATTGAAATTGTAGTGCTTTAAAATTGGATGCCCATATCCTAATCCGTCGGTAAAAACATCAAAATTACCTTCGTGCGTATACTCTCCTTTTCTTAAGGATTTCAACCATGTTTCTTTAGCATGATCAACATTTACTGACACAAATGCAACGTCTTTCCCCTTGAAATGCTTTAAAATAGGTATCATTTGTTTTGCCAGCACTTTACAAGCGATACACCCGGTGAACCAAAAATCCATTATTACAACTTTTCCTTTTAGATCTTCGAGTTTAAGGAGTTTACCGCTTGAATCCGGGAGTTCAAATGGATATGCCATTTGCCCATTTGTCAAGGACTTGCTCAATTTTTGCAGCAGATTGAAGTAAGCCGTATTCTTTGAGGAGTGGATCGCAGTATCTAAGTATCCAAGGACATCACTGTACCTCTTTGCCAGATCTGAAAACCCAATGACGAACAACCTCGATCTTATATTGCCTTTATATTTTTTTTTAATATTGCTGAATAAGGTGATAGCTCCAATTTTATTAATATGTGCGGTATCTGTTGAGATAAGTTCAAAATCAAATTTCTCTTTCAGATAGAGAAAATCCATGAAGGTAGAGGAAATATGTACGCTATCACTGAGGTTTTCGAAGCGTGCCCCAGCAATATGCTTGCTGTAAAATGCCATTGCCCGCCCAGACGATTCTGGCAGGTTACTCAACACCGTATTTCTTACTATGGCTAACATTCTAAAGTTTTCTGATCCGGTACATTGATGATATAGGTAATTATATACCTTGTCGCTGACCAATCCTTTATATCTGGTCAGTAGTTCGATTTGTTCATTGTTTATCCGGTTAAAAAGCCGCATCTCATCCTCAAAGTAATTAGGATTAAAGATATCAGTTTTCCTATCCTCGTACTTAATCAATAGCTTAAACAATTGTGTTTGAAGGTTCATCTTCAGAGCACCTTTTCCATGGAACCAAACCGAATCCGGATATAATTCACAGGTAAAATCATCTCCATCTTCAATCAGGTAAGCGCGTTGTCCCCCGAAAAACTTACCATAACTCTTGCCAAATTTATACCTGATTTGCAGAAAACTAACCGCTGAAGGTATAGCCAGCGACTTTGTGAGTTTCTTCCCACGGATATCTTGCTCAACAATGGATTGGTTTGCTTTTATTCCATAAGCACTAAAGAACTCATAAACTTCCAAAGAGAGCTTGGTGGGTACGGCTGATGAATGGTTTTTCTCCAGGATTTCCAGTTTGATAGAATATGGAGCATCAACACTCCGTTCTTGATCCTTTATACTTTGAGCCTCAATGTTTGTAATCGCAGTTGTCATTAGCAACGCTAAAATTTTAGTCTTCATGATATTGGTTTATCTGATATTCTGTTGAATTCCACTATAGTTTATCTCTTGATCCGGAATTGGGAATACGTATCTCGGATCATTCGGAAGAAGTGTATAGGTGATATTGTTGATTGTGCGTGTCAGGGTGATATTAGCTCCCTCTTTATTCAGACGTTTTAGATCAGACCAGCGCAAAGCCCGCCAGATCAACTCTTTTCTTCTTTCCTGAAGTATCAGCGTAAGCGCTTCCGATGGAGAAGTGGCTTTTAGGGATACGTACAGGTCTTTGTTATTAAAGCGCCTGATCAGCAGACCGTTTAATACTTCCATACTTTGTTCTGATGCTCCCCTTCTTGCAAGGCATTCCGCTTTAATCAAATAAATTTCATCGGTTGCCAGTCCTGTGAAATTATAAATCCCCGCACCAATGTAACCCCTTTTCATATTGATCCTACCTAAGGAATTAGTCTTGAAATAGATCGTTCTTCGAAGATCGCCGGATGCATATAAACGATACAGATCGGGATTTACTTCGATAGACAACATTGGGTTCCCGACTCCTGAACTCAGACCATAGGCAACAATTTGGGTGGATTGGTAGATCACTTCATCAGAATTGTATCCAAAGGGAGTATCTGAAGTTCTACTAATCGCATTGTAATCAATCAATTTATTGTGAAATAGTAAAGTGCTGTCACAGTAGCGCTCTGCATCTGTATAATTACCCATGTATAAATAAACACGTGCTTTCATGGCCAACGCAGCTACTTTAGACGGCCTGTTCCTGTTTTCTTCGGGGATATTCGTTTGAAGAAGATTACCAGCTAAAGTCAGGTCACTAAGGATCTGATCAAATGTTTCTTGCAAAGAAGATCTGGGGATTATTTGATCAACACCGGCGCTTTGTCTTAAGGGAATACCTAAATCTGTAGTCGCGGTCTCCAGCCTGTAGCTTGGAGCGAAATTCCTGGCAAGGTCAAAGAGTGCATAGGCCCTGACAAAGTATGCCCATCCTTTGGTGATATTGCTTTCTGTTAACTTTCCCAGATTTTTCTCCTGGATTACCTGCAAGACGCTATTGGCATAGAAAATCTGGCTAAATGGAATGTTCCAGTCATTGCTGCTTTCTCCTTCATAGATTTCCTTTTGCCACAAATAGGCGTTCCTTTCCGTGGCTGTGGGTAAGGACAAGAAGTTCTGATCGGATACAATACGGTAATCATCACACGAGACTTGTGCCAGGGCACCTGTTTTGTTCGTCACGTTTACATTTTCAAGTAAAGTGTTCAGTTCTTCAAGGGTGGCCGGGGCAAGTATATCCGAGGATGGTTTGGCGTCCAGAAAGTCCTTTTTACAAGCTGTAAATGACACGAGAATGGCCAGATATATGCAGTATTGGTGAATTAGTAGTTTCATATCGTTTTGTTATAAGTTTGCTTTTAAACCCAGGGCTATTGTTTTCTGTGAGGAAAAACTAGTAATGTCCTGTCTGAAGTTATCCGGGTCCAAGCCATAGCTGTTTGCTTTCCAGAGATAGCCGATGTTATTGACATAGACATACATTTGCAAGCTGGAAATGGCATGCTTGAAAGGATTTTTTAACTGAACTGAAAACCTTATATCCTGGAGTTTGATGTTGTCTGCTTTCTCAACCAGAATATCTGAATAGGTATAGATATTGGTGCGTTGTGCTGAATTCGGGTACATCAATGTGGGTACCGAGGTGTTTTTTTCATCTCCTGGTTTTTGCCAGCGCAGGTCATAGTCTACTTCACTTTGAAATCCTTTGGTACCATAAATCGCTGCATTGTCTAGTGATATGCGTCTAAAGTAGTACCCCAGCCTATAAGTAATATTCGCCGACAACTCTAAATCCTTATAAGACAACATATTGCGGATATTCCCAAATTTTGTAGGAACAAGTGATCCGAGGTATCGGATGTTGTTTCTATCTAATGAGCTGGAAATTACGCTGTAGGCTTTACTCGGTGTACCATTGTATATTACCATTGGATCACCCTTATCATCTAAAGCTGACCATTTGTAAGCGTAAATAGCAAAATATGGATTTCCCACTATTGGATTGTTGTAGGCCGCTGAGGTCACTGCCGAATTCGTGCCCGCTGCGACCAAATATTTAGTAACCTTATCCTGGTTATAGCTAAACAGAATATTTGAATTCCATTTGATGGCGCCATTGAGGTTGATCGTGTTGATCGTTACATCTATACCCTTTGTCACAGTGTTTGCAGAATTCCCTTTATAGGTTATTACGCCAGTTTGCGGAGCAAGGGGACTTTCACCAAACAGGTCGATTCCATATTTAAAGTAAGGCTCAATGCTGCCGGAAATGACGTTTTTTTTGCTGGCAAAATCCAGCCCGAGATTTATAACCTTAATCCTTTCCCATTTTAGAGAAGGATTTGGGGGGTTGACAATCCTGCCATATACGGGTCCGTATACATTGGGCCCTGTACTGCTTGCGGTCAAGTAGGCCGAAATGCTTTTACTAACATTTCCTGAATATCCATAGCTTGCCCTGAGTTTAAGATAAGGAAGCCACTTCGCCCGATAAAAACTTTCTTTGCTAATATTCCATAGCAATCCTGCTGACCATAAGGGTACACCTTTTTGATTTGGCTTTACTCCAAATAAATTGGATTCATCTTTCCTGATGCTAAAAGAGAGCCCATACCTTTCTTTAAAGGAATAGGCTCCGTTGAAATAGAAAGAAACGTAATGGTCTAAAATATACCCTGTACTTTGCCCAGGATCAATCCGTTCTGAACTTGCGGGATTGTAATACAAGGGATTGTCTCTTGTAAAATCAATGGTCGAATTGGCATTGATTCCGATAGATTCATTGTAACCGTATAAAGTCTGAGCAATATTTTCAGAATGGTTATCTCGTACTTCGATTCCTCCAAGCGCAGTGATCTGGTGGTCTTCTGTCATGTAGGTATCGTAGTTCAATTGAAATCTTGCATTATTTGACTGATAATTGGTTCTGAGGTCGTTCAAAATATCTCCTGAAGGAATTATTCTTAGTACAGATCTGGTTGTGGAGTTAATTGAGCTGAATCGGTTTATCAGGTTCCTTGCGTAAAAGGAATCTTTCAGATGTGCTGTTTTTTGTTCAATAGTTTGCAGCTGATATTGATATAGCACCGAAGCTTTTAGTCCGTTTATGATCAAATAATTCAATCCTGCATTTATGGTGTAACTGGTTAAACCTGACTGTGTTTCAGGAAGATTTTCATCTATCGGTCTGTATTGCCAGTCTAGTAGTTTCCCCTTACCGGCAGTATCAATATAGCTTAGCCTGAGCTGGTTACGAACAGCCATAGGCTTTCCCTCACTATCGGCTAGTCTTTCATAGGGTGATCCGGGGCTATAGTTATAAATATTACTTTTAGATCGGCTATTTGTGAATAATAGGCCGGCTGTTAACTCTATCCTGTCGTTCAAGAAGCGGTAAGAATTACTTGCATTTAGTGTAAGTCGGTTATAACTGTCAGTAGTTTTTGAATACAGGTTATTATCGTATCCGGCTGACACTGAATACCTATTTTGATTTCCACCACCATTCAGATTAAAGGCATATTGCTGATTTACATTGGATCGATATAGATATTTCAGCATGTCATTTCTTACATCATACGCTTTCAGCTCATTTATGCGGCTAAGAGAATCAGCATATGAAATTTTGTTCATTTTTTTCTGATCCATAATCTCTACTGCAGGGGAAATTGCACCGTATCCATTGCTGATGACAGTTGTGTAAGCTCCTTTGGTGTATAAGAATTGTTCAATTTCGATCCAGTGTGAGGAGGAGAACCACGGTGCTTGGAACAGGTCTGGCTTCTCACCTATAGTAATATTTGTGTTGATGCTGATCTTCTGCTTTGTATTATAATTCCCTTTGTAGGTACTGATCACGATCACACCGTTTCCCGCACGGGTTCCCCATATAGAGGCAGCAGCAGCATCTTTGAGAATATTAATACTTTTTACGTCGTTAGGATTAATAGCATTGATATCCCCTTCATATGGAAAGTTATCTAAAATGATTAGTGGCTTATCTTCTCCCAAAATTGTGCTCCTTCCGCGAATATTGAAATCGTTTGCGCCTGGAGTTTTGTTCCGGTTAAATATCAACCCACTTGTGACACCATCCAACCTGTCCAATATATTTGTACTGACCCTGCGGTTCAATAAGGCACTATCAATTAGCACGAAACTTCCCGTAGCCCGCTCCTTTGGAATATTCTGATATCCTGTTGATACGATCTCTACTTCTTTAAGTTGACTGTTATCTTCTTTAAGGATGATATTAAAAGGTTTTAGTGAATTGCCATTAAAATCCAATTCAACCGCTTCATAACCGATATGGCTTACAGTTAATATACCCGTTGGTTTGGTCGATTTCATGAAGAACTTCCCCTCTTCATTGCTCAATGCAGTTGTCTTTTCACCCTTTATTTGAAGGGAGGCGTTTGGAATAGCTCTTCCCCCTTGGTCACTTACCTGCCCCGTAAGCAGAAAGGGCTGGGTTTGCGCTTTAGCGCTAAAAATTAAGCAAAGCACAGCCAGTACAATATATAGTATCGTTTTTTTCATGTGAAATAAGTTCAGTTAGTTGATAAGGAAAAATGACAGGAATTATAAGACTGTCATAATGAAAACTGAATGAAGTTAGATCGGATTTTTAGGCTTAATACCGAAGAGTTTTTCAAATGGACTAATGCCTGAAACAAGATGGGAAAAGACAAAACAGTATCCCACCCTATTTATAGAAGGGGAATATTCAAATCGAATAATGGTTTTGTTCTGCTTTTTCAATGCTCGTTATTTTATAACGAGTCTCATTATTTAAAATAAGGATGGGCACGCCACCATGCTTTATCCCCCGGCCTCACACCTTCGAACTCCGCATAAACGACAGTGCCCACATCCTTAATGACGCAAATATAGCATATTAAGACATGCAGGCATAATCTATCGTTCTCGTGTTCGAATTGTATTGTGAGGATTGGGAAACGAGACTCTTTAAATTATACTTAACTAAATTCTAAACATTAACTTGTTTTAAATTTCATTATACACACAATTATAAACATAAATAATTGCAAATCAAAATATTTTACACACTTAAAGGAGTAATATTTCACACTTTTTAAATGTTGATTTATGAATGGAAAATCGACCTAAAAAGAAAGTAACGAAATCAGACAACCCAAGGGTAATAAAGCTTCAGCAAGCAATAGGTAATTCATTAAAGATTCTAAGAAAAGGCATGGGCTATACTAATTACGAAAGCTTCGCAAACGCAGTTGAATTGAATAGAAGCCAATATGGCAAGTACGAAGCGGGGAGAACAAATATGAGGATTGGCGCACTATTGGAGACAGCTTTCAAATTTGGCCTTAATGAAGAAGATATATTTAATAAAGAGTTTCTAACATTGGGTAGCGTTGAGCTAAATCCACTTTCTGAAAAGAGCCACGCTTATCTCATTAAGCAAGTTCGTCATGAAGTAGAATTGCTGGTAGGGACAAAAGATGCTAATAAATTTGACGACAATGACATCGAGAGAATGTATCTCATACTGACTTCAGGGCTAGATCAGGTTTCTAAGAATCAAATCCTAAAAAAAATAAAACTAAAGTCTACTACTCCGAACTTTGAAACTCTACTGGATTTCTTAATAAGTTCGAAATGGACAGTCATGACTCACCCAACAACTCCTAACAGACCTGACCAAAAGTATTACACCACTAAAGCTGGAAAGTTAGTACTAAGCTTGGGGCAAAAATAACCACCAGACCTTCTAATAGCTTAACAAACTGTAATTTCCATTTCTCTCAAATCCACACATTTTTCTTAGCGCATACACACGCATAATTTCTGTATTTAGATTTTAACCTTGTCTAAGGGTTTACCCTTATAATTACAATTTGGGGGCAAACCCTTGCTCTTTTTGGAATTCTATGTCTATACTTTTAGTGTAATCTTTAAGTAATAGCGTATGCAAAAAATTCTACTCTTCTCCGTAACTGTGATTTAATTAAGAGCCCGTCAACTGGCTGGTTACGGGATTTATCTAAACTAATCCCTTTATGAAGTATGAAATCTATGAAAAGCTGTATGTGCAGTTTATTAGTTCGCTGAGTGGTTCTGTGCCTGGTGGTACCAATCCTGTTAAATCTCTTGCGGAGAACTTAGCCCTCTCTCGTAAATTTATGGCGGAACTCCGTCAGTTGGTACTGGATGTCCCCTTTACTTCACAGGCTACAGAAATCCATTTCTTTAAACACATCAAACCCAAATTTTATGCGGAGAAGATCTTTGCTTTTGAGGTGTACAATGTGGAGATGAACAAGCCTGTGGGCACTATTGATATGATACGGTCTTTTCTGGAGGATGAGCTTCGCCTAATTCACCGGTTTTTCCAGCAATATGCCTTTCTGTACCAATATTATCGTTCAAATGCAGTTGAGCTAGACAGTTTGTATTTTGTTCGTGGTGCAGATATTCCATTAGCAATGGTGCCGGAAATGCCTGATCCAGATCCTGAATTTTCTACGGCGATGGATTACTTGTTTGCTAAGTTCATTGCCTTTGAAAAGTTGCAGAATTATCTGGTGGAAGCGTTGCGTACGCCTTTACCCTTTATGCACGAATCACCTGTGAAACGTAAAAGCCGTAGGGAACTGCGCTGGACAGGTGATGCAATTAACGCCGTGGAGCTAGGTTTCAGTTTACATGATACAGGACAGCTAAATGATGGCAAGGCGAGCTTAGTGGAAATATTTGAATGGATGGAGGAACATCTGCATATCAGTATAAAGAAACCACACCGTAGATTTGATGAAATTGAATCTAGAAAAATCATCAGCAAGACTGATTTTACTGACAGGTTACGGGATGCAATATTGAACCGGATTGACCGCAAGAATGAATACGATCCTGATAAGGAAGAAGCTCGCAGGTTAAGGGCAGAAAAAAGAAAGAAACTGTCGGAGAAAAAAGCTACTGAAAAGAAAACTGCTGATGATGCAAAAAATAAAAGCAGTTAAAATCAATCTTTTTTGTGACTTGGGAACTCCTTTAAAAAAAACTTTAAGGGAGTCCCCTAAAAAGTCACCATTTAAAAATTCACTGCTTTCAGAGTTTTGCTTTCGAATCCCGGAGCAATGGAGCTTAGGGGTAAAAGCAAAACCATATGTTAAAAGCATTTTCATGGCAGGATTTTTTACTTGCCGCAACCATCCTGACACTGATCTGGTATCTCCTCGTCTGGATACTGTTTTACAGAAAATCGGAACCACTATCACCGATTCCTTTGCCGCATGCTTGGGAGGAGGAGTTCGATCAACTAGATGAACAGGACAACCTGATGGGTAAACCGGCAATGGAACACGGGGTAAGTATTGTACAGGCCGAAGACTTCTCTTTTGCCGAAAGAGAACTTAGGGATGAATATCCGGATCAGCTGGAAGATCCACCCGAACTACGGGAAGAGATCAAAACCATTTGCAAAATTATTGCCAGTGAAGAT
The DNA here is from genome assembly GCF_900176505.1 of Pedobacter nyackensis. GTDB lineage: Bacteria > Bacteroidota > Bacteroidia > Sphingobacteriales > Sphingobacteriaceae > Pedobacter > Pedobacter nyackensis. Next base: position 184,936 of record NZ_FWYB01000008.1, read on the forward strand.
GGCACAAAAGAAGACTTCTTCTCTCTGTTTGAAATGCTTAAGGATAAATATCCTGAAATCGCTTCTAGTTCAGCATTAGCTGATTTGAATGAATTTATTTCTGAGCATGTACCTTTTCAATTGAGCGATCAGGAGCTGGAGAATATTTGGAGCTAATACAACTAACGCTCATGTAATCAGATTGCCTTTGTTTCCAAACAATTAAGAAATGACAGCAAGAAGCTGCCAATTAGGAAACGATAGACAATTTAAAAACATGAAGAAAAAAAACAAGTGTGTTCCGGCTACGGAAAACTTCAGGAAAGGATTGATGGCCAGGGGCTGGTTAATGGCAATAACGATTTGCGTGTACAGTCTGCTTTCCAGCCTGTCATTATTCGCACAAGATGGCGAGGCGGGCATCAGAGAAGCAACTGAAAAAGTGGTCAGCTATTTTGATACCGGATGTGACCTGATGTACGCCATTGGTGCGGTTGTAGGCTTGATTGGTGCAGTAAAAGTATTTAATAAATGGAATGCGGGTGAGCCGGACACCAACAAGGTGGCGGCGGCATGGTTTGGCTCTTGTATCTTCCTTGTGGTAGTAGCGACCGTGCTTAAATCATTTTTTGGCATATAACGATAACTAATTCATTGCGGGCGAAGCACAATGCAAGAACAATGGCAAGGAGTTTCGTCCGCTGATGAATAAAAATTCTAAAATTATGAGTTCAATATATCAAATTAATAAAGGGATTGGGAAACCAATAGAATTCCGCGGACTTTATGGTCAGTACATTGCTTACCTCGCTGTGGGGCTTGTTTTATTGCTGATATCCTTTGCCTTACTCTACATAGCCGGAATTCCGCTTCCGGTGATCTTACCACTGATTTTAGGTCTGGGATCAGGTCTGTTCTTTACCGTCACATCGCTTTCTAAACGTTTCGGCGTACATGGTTTAAGCAAGTTTATGGCCAAGAGTAGTTTGCCACAATATGTGAAGTTTAAATCAAGGCGGGTGTTTACTGTATTGAGAACATCAGGAAAGGCAGGCAGATGATAGAGGTCGAAAAAATACTTCCCATCTGGAAGGTAGAAAATCATGCAATGATCTCCATGCAGGGTGATATGACCATTGCATATAGAGTGACTTTACCGGAAATCGGCACACAATCCACAGCGGAATTTGAAGCAGGACACCAGGCTTTTGTTAAGGCTTTGCGGGTGTTAACTCCTGGTACAGTTTTTCATAAAGCAGATTGGGTGACCAAAGCAGAAGCGAGGACTATTGATGAAAAAAGCATTAAAAGCATTTTGTCCAATGCTTCGGATCAGTTCTTTAAGGGGCGACCATACTTAGCGCATGAGTGTTTTATCTTTCTGACTCAAAAACCCGCGAGTAGAAAACTCTCCTCTTCGTCCTATTCCAATATCCTGCGCAAATCCATTGCCCCGGTACAGATGCAGGATGAAAAACGGTTTGCAAACTTTTTATCAGCTTGCGGACAATTTCAGCGTATCCTTTCGGATAGCAGTGGTGTACGCTTGCAGCGGCTGACTGATGATGAACTAGCTGGAACAGCAAACAAACCAGGCATCATTGAAAAATATTGCTTCTTGTTAAACCCTGGTCAGCATTCCATAATCCGAGACATTCATATCAAAGACCAGATCAGAGTCGGTGAAAAGCTGGTAGAGCTATACACGCTTGCCGATGCAGTAAACTTGCCTGCATTTTGCGGTTCACGCATCAATTATGACCCCTACTCTACTGACCGCAGCACTTTTAGTATTGGTTTTTCCAGTCCTTTGGGACAGCTTTTAAATTGTAACCACATCTTTAACCAATACATTTTTATAGATGATCCCCGCAAAACGCTGAAGCAGTTGGAAGCCAAAAAACTACGTTTGCAATCCTTATCTGCCTATTCCCGTGAAAACGCCATTGGCCGTGATGCCTGCAATGATTTTTTAAACGAAGCAATTGCTACGCAGAAACTTCCGGTCAAAGCGCATTTCAATGTGCTGGCTTGGGCTGATGATCCGGTTGAATTTTCCGAACTGAAAAACAAGGTCAGCGCTGCCATGTCAGCTATGGATGTGACCTGCAAACAAGAAACCGATGGCGCCCCTCAAGTATGGTTTGCCGGAATGCCTGGTAATGAAGCTGATTTCCCCATGAATGATACTTTTGATACGTTCGCAGAACAAGCCGCCTGCTTCCTGAACATGGAAAGTGCTTGCAGATCTGATGGTGCTGGTTTACGTTTAGGGGACAGACTTCAGGGAAGACCTGTCTATATTGACCTTTTTAACGGACCGATGAAATCCGGACTAATTACCAACCGGAATTTATTTATCTGTGGTGGAAGTGGCGGAGGTAAATCGACAGCTATGAACCATATGCTGCGCACCCTGTATGAGGATGGTACCCACTGTGTGACTATTGATATTGGTGGAAGCTATAAAGGCCTTTGCGATTTGGTAGGTGGTTATTATTTTACCTACACAGAAAAAGATCCGATCTGCTTTAATCCTTTTTATATCGGCGCAGGGGACGAACTGGATATCGAGAAAAAGGAAAGCCTGAAAACCTTGCTCATTGCTTTGTGGAAGAAAGACAGCGAGAGCTATAACCGCAGTGAATACGTAGCGATCTCCAATGCCATTACCTTATACTATGAACATTTAACAACATATCCTGATGTGTTTCCTGGCTTCAATTCTTTCTACGATTTTCTGATGGAAGAATACCTGGTGGTGTTGAAGAACGGAGACGTAAAGGAAAAGGAATTTGATTTTTCAAACTTCCTATATGTTTTAAATCCTTATTACAAGGGCGGTGAATTTGATTATTTGCTCAATGCCACAGAAAACCTTGACCTGCTGAATGAACGCTTTATTGTTTTCGAATTGGACAACATCAAATCGCACGAGATTTTGTTCCCGGTGGTGACTATTATCATTATGGAAATGTTCATTTCCAAGATGCGCAAGCTCAAAGGCAAACGTAAGATATTGGCAATTGATGAAGCTTGGGTAGCCATTGCCAAGAGTGGCATGGCTAATTTTATCCGCTACCTCTATAAAACAGTTCGGAAGTTCAATGGGATTGCGGCACTCATTACCCAGGAGGTTGATGATCTGATTTCCTCCCCCATCATCAAAGAAACGGTGATCAATCTTTCAGATACAAAAATACTGTTAGACATGCGCAAGTTCATGAACAAATTCGATAAAGTACAGGAAGTGCTGGGCTTATCCGAGAAAGCAAAAACGCTGTTGCTATCGCTCAACAAGGCCAATGAGGAAGGTAAAGTATACCGTGAAATGTTCATCGATCAGGGTGGTCAGCGCCTAAATGTTTACCGGAACGAGTTAAGTCTTGAAGAGTACTTGGTGTACACAACCGAAGAAACAGAAAAACTTAAAGTCCAGGAGTTTACCGCAAGGTATGGAGACATCGTCAAAGGGGTCACCGCCCTCGCAGCGGAGATCCGTACCGGAATTACCATTTTATAACCGTTTAATCTTTAAAAAACAAAAATCTAATCCAATGAAATCATTCTCAAAAATCCAGTTTTTTATCATGGCTATTGCAGCCATCCTATTTAATGCCTGCAATAACGGTAACCAGCCCAGCCTAGATGGCACTTATATCAATCATGCCGAAGGCGAATTCAGTATCGCTGATGATACCCTTGAGGTGGAACATGTGCAGCAACGGCACTACCTGATTCACCGTAAAACAGGTTTCAGAATAAAAAATGAGGCTGGCAAGCCCGGAAAATTACAACAGGAAAGCGAAGAATGGAAAGCAGAATATGATATAGGCTCGATGAGCATGACTGAAAACAAGAAAGCGAGGGTGATTTCATTTGACCCTGATAAGGGGGTATTAATGCTTGAGAACAGCAAATACCAGCGTATCAATTAACAAATTTATTTACAATGAGAATTAAGAAATATATGAGAACCTATATGGTTGTCCTGCCCCTTAGTGCCATGACTTTGCTGGTTGCATTGCCCACCGGGGCAAATGCACAGCTGGCCATTGCCGAAGTGATCAAAGCAGGAGTAAAAAAAGTAATCAAAGCCGTTGACCTGAAGGTACAGCGCTTGCAGAATCAAACCATCTGGCTACAGAATGCACAAAAGGTAATTGAAAATCAATTGTCCAAATTGAAGCTGACCGAGATCTCTGACTGGACAGAACGTCAGCGAAAGCTCTATGCAGGTTATTATGATGAGCTGCATAGAGTAAAGTCACTGATCTCTACTTACAAGCGGATCAAAGACCTGGCCCAGACGCAAGCTGAGATTGTGAAAGAATACAACTGGGCCAGCACTTTATTTAAAAAGGACAAACATTTCAGTGTAGATGAACTGCTACACATGGAAGAAATCTACAGGGGCATTCTGGATGCCAGTATCCGAAACTTAGATCAGGTATTTGTGGTCATTAATTCTTTCAAAACGCAAATGACTGACGCCAAACGGTTGGAACTGATCAGCGAAGCGGCGCAGCAAATGGATCAGAACTATGCAGATTTACGTCAATTTAATGAACAGAATGTAACCCTCAGCATCCAACGTTCCAAATCTGCACTGGAGGTTAAAAAAATAAAAGAGATCTATGAAGTCCAGTAAGCTAAAACTCGCCTTATGTCTGTTTTTAGGAATGATGGTCATGGCTCCCACTCTTCAGGCACAGACCTGGTCAGAATGGTTTTCTCAAAAGAAAACACAGAAAAAGTATTTATTGCAACAGATTGCAGCCTTACAGGTATACATCGGCTATGCAAAAAAAGGCTATGATATCGTAGGTTCAGGTTTGCAAACGGTAAAGGATATTTCTAACGGTGAATTTAAACTGCATAACTCATTTATCAGTTCACTAAAGCAGGTTAGCCCAGCCATTCGTAATGATGTCCGTATTGCTGAAATCATCGCCTTGCAAATCTCTATTGTAAAAGCCTTTGGTGGGATTAAAAATACGCCTTTGTTGTCGGCTGATCAGCTGGGCTATATCACTTTAGTGTATGAAGAGGTAATTAGAGATTGTTTTACAGATCTGGAAGAGTTGCTATTGGTGATTACCTCCGGTAAACTGGAAATGAAGGATGATGAGCGCTTAGTCAGACTGAACAGTATTTATGAAAACATGCTCGATAAATCCACCTTTACGCAATCTTTTTGTACTGAGGCTGTACAGCTGATCCGTCAGCGGGAGCTAGAGCGAAATGAGATCGATGCCATGATCCGAATGTTTCATTTTAAAGAATAAGCCCATGAAGAAGATCATTTTAATATTCATGCTGATGGCGGCCTTTGCCGGAATCAGCTACGGTCAATCGCAGGAAGTACAGCAATTGCTGTTAAATGTGGAAAAACTCAGCCAGATGAAAAACATCCTTTCGGATATGAAAAAAGGCTATGAAGTAGTATCCAAAGGATATAACTCCGTGAAAAATATTGCTCAAGGCAATTTCTCTCTGCACGAAGTATTTTTAGATGCTATGATGCTGGTTAGCCCTGAAGTAAAGAAATACCGTCGGATTGCGGACATCATCACATACCAGTCGGATATTGTATCTGAGTATAAATCGGCTTTTAATCGGTTCCGTTCCGGTGGAAATTTTACCATTTCCGAGCTAGATTATTTAAGCAAGGTCTATTCCCAATTGTTTAACCAGAGCCTTGATAACCTAGATCAACTGGTTATGGTCATTACAGCGAACAAACTGCGCATGTCTGACGATGAACGCTTGCAGGCCATTGACCGGATCTTTGCAGATACGGAAGATAAACTGATGTTTTTACGGTCATTTAATCAAAAGACAAGCATCCTAAACCTTCAGCGTGCCAGGGAAAAGGCTGACATCTCCGGGCTTCAACAATTTTATAAACCTAACTAAACAATCATGTACAGATCAATTTTTAATACCGTATTATTTGCGGTACTGGCCACGTTGTTGCCTTTTATTGCCTATGCGCAGAGTGGTGGCGGCCTCGCTGGCTCGATCAATGGCATGCAACCGGTACTGGATAATGTCTACAACGACATGCTTCCCTTATGTGGTAAGCTTATTGGGGTAGCCCGAGGCCTGGCAGGCTTTGGTGCCTTATGGTATATCGCTTCACGGGTATGGCGCAACATTGCCAATGCCGAGCCCGTGGACTTTTACCCTTTACTTCGCCCCTTTGCATTGGGCATGGCCATCCTACTTTTCCCCATGGTGATCGGAGTTATGAACGGCATTCTTCAACCTATAGTTAGCGCAACTGGCGGGATGGTGAAAGACTCAAATCGAGCGATTGAGGCCTTGCTGAAACAAAAAGAAGCTGCAGTAAAAAAAAGCAAACAATGGCAAATGTATGTAGGAGACAGCGGCTATGGCGATAGCAACAAGTGGTACAAATTTACCCATCCCAAAGACCCAGAACGTGATAAAGAAGGTGTTTTTGAAGGATTGGGTAATGATGTAAAGTTCTGGATGGACAAACAGAGCTACAATTTTCGCAATACCATTAAGCAATGGATGAGTGAGGTATTGCAGGTCTTATTTGCGGCAGCAGCCCTTTGTATCAACACCATCCGCACCTTTTATTTAATCGTGCTGGCCATATTGGGGCCATTGGTCTTTGGCTTTGCCGTGTATGATGGTTTCCAGCATACTTTAACCGTCTGGATTGCCCGCTACGTTAACATTTTTATGTGGCTGCCTGTTGCCAACATCTTTGGCAGTATTCTCGGAAAGATACAGGAAAACATGCTAAAAATAGACATATCACAGATCGGACTAGAAGGTGATACCTTTTTCAGTGCCCAGGACACGAGCTATCTTGTGTTTTTGGTGATTGGTATAGTCGGTTATTTCACTGTACCTAATGTAGCCAATTATATTGTTCATGCTGGTGGCGGAAATGCCATGCTCCAAAAAGTCAACACGCTTGTAACGGGTGGTACTAATAAAGCTGTTGGAGCAGCTCAAGGCGCTGCAGGTATGATCGTAGACCGATTCGATAACGCAAGATCCAACCTCTCACAGGGTATGGCAGAAGCAGCAGGCAATGACTATTTCAAAGATAAAGTATCAGGTAACTCTAAAAACTCCTAACCTATGTTTACACAACTTAAAAATATAGACAGTGCTTTTCAGCACATCAAGCGATTTAGTATCTTTTTCCTGCTTGCCAATCTCCTGACTATTTGTTTTGGTATCTATAAATTTTGCCAGGTCCTACATAACAACAGTCAACGTATATATATACTATATAATGGCAAGGTGCTGGAAGCCATCGCATCAGATAAGAAAAGTAATTTGGAAGTAGAGCTGAGGGATCATATCAAGACCTTTCACCAGTACTTTTTTACTTTAAGTCCTGACGACAAGGCTATACAAGCCCGCGTTTCCAAAGCCCTCTACCTGGCCGATGAATCCGCTAAAAAACAGCATGACAATTTAAAAGAATCGGGTTATTACAACAACCTGATCTCAGCAAATATTTCCCAGGAGATCAATATCGACAGCATCCGGCTGAACATCAACAATTACCCCTACACTTTTACCTGTTATGCTACAGAAAATCTCATTCGGGCAAGCAGTACCGTTACACGGAAGCTGGTTACCCAGGGTGAAGTCAGAGATTTAAAGGCACAAACTGACAACAATCCACATGGCTTTTTGATCCAAAAATGGGAAACGCTAATCAATACTGATATCAATCCTAAAGCGATGCAGCCATGAACATATTCAGACAGACCAAAGACAAGCTAAGCAATGGGCAAGAGCAGACAGCTGAAAAAATAGCGGATAAAATTGTGAAAGCTCAAAGAAAGGTAGCCGATTACCTGAGTAGTAAAACCGCTGGCATATCTGTTAAAACCTGGCGTTTGCTACTTATTGGTTTTTGCATCCTATTCGGTGGCTATTGTATTTACCTGCTTGCGCAGGTCTTTAACAATTAAAACGGCGAAGCCATTTTGAAAACCAATTCATGTTAAACACGAACAATATTTAAACCAAAAAAAGAAGAATTTATGAGTAAAAGAATGGAAAAACGCAGGATTTTATTATTCCTGCCCTTACTGGCACTGCCTTTTATGGCGCTGGGCTTTAAAGTCCTTGGTGGCGGCAATGCTGAAACAACAGATACTTTAGTTTCGCCAAAAGGCATCAATACAGCTTTACCCGATGCCGCTTTTAAAAAAGAAGTACCTATTGATAAAATGGGTATTTACAACCAAACCAAGCGAGACTCTACCGCTTCAGCAGATAATGGTTTTGATGCGATTGTCGGGAAGTTAGGGTTTTCCGGCGCTGAAGATATCCAAACCGGGCAAATCAATGAAAAACTTGCGATCATTAACCGGGAGATCAATACACCTTATGTAACGCCACAAGGACATACAGAACCGGTTAAAAGTTATGGTCCTGCAAATGAATCCATGTCAAAAGATGTGGCAAAGCTGGAAATGCTGATGAAAAATATGAAAGACAGCAGTGCTGAAGATGCTGAAATGAAGCAGCTATCTACCATCCTGCAAAGCATTCAGGAAATCCAGAACCCGGAACTGGCCAGGCAAAAGTATCCCAAAGCCCCAATATCAGAAGTCGACAGCTTATTTAAAGCTATTCCAGCAGTGATTGCAGAAAATCAAAAAGCCACACAAGGATCAGTTGTTAAACTGCGTTTACTGGACACAATTGTAATTAATGGACAGTTAATCCCAAAAGACCATGAAGTGTATGGACTGGCTGAGTTTAGTAATCAAAGGCTGAATCTGGAGATCAGAAATATCCGTTTGAGCAATCAGATTATTCCAGTAAACCTCACCGTATTCGACAAAAGGGATGCCATGCGTGGCATTAATGCTCCTGAAGCGCTGTTAACCGATGCGGTAAATTCCGGTGGCTCTGATGCTATCGGAGGCATGGGTATAATGGGTTTTGATCAGAGTTTAACTACGCAAATTGCTGGTGCCGGAATAGATGCAGCTAAATCGCTCTTTACCAAAAAGCTCAGGCGCATTAGACAAAAGCTAAAAGCTGGTTATCCCCTATTGCTACGTGACAATACTAAAAAGTTAAAGTAGCATGAGTGGCCAAAAAATTAAGGCTAGTCTATAAATATAGCCTAGCACCCTATTAACATGATTAGATCATATTTAAACCATAAAAACATGAATAAAAACAGTTTGGAGGACTTCAGAGCAGAAGCCAAAGCATTGAAAGTACCAGCCGAAATGGTTACTAAGGCTGAAGCATTAATGGAAAAAGGTTTACCCTATATCCAAATCAAAGATCAGCTACCTTCCCGCAAAGGCTATATGGAAGCCACCCTGCATATCAAACGATCCCAGCAGTCAGATTACTACTTTTTCAATAAATACGAACTGGCCTACAGCAAAGCGAAACCTCTTGAAGAAGGAAAAAATTACATGGTGATCTCCACTTCCGAAGATGGAAAAAAGCAATTCAAAAATTTCAAAAGTCCAATTGAGGCCATAGAAAATTTTCAAAAACGTGACGGCAACGCCGAACTGGCAATTGGTAAAAGTATAAAAGATTATCTTACTGTAGGCACAATGAAAGCAGGTACCGTAGATTACGTCAGCAAAGATTTTCAAACTACCTACTATAGTGATCCTATAAAAAATACCGTTTACGTAAATAAAGGCGTCGGTTTCAATTTAAAGCAAGGAGCCAATATGCTACAAGGCGGCTCCGCCTACCGTGATGACCTGGTTAGTCGTGTAGGTAAACAATACGAAGCATGGAATACTTATGTCTTTGACAAACCAAGGGACAATTACGGGAACTTACAAATCAAACAATATAGTGAAGGATATGGCTTTAATCTGCAAAATGAACTACAAGGGTACAAAATCAAAGAACTGGATATGCCGGAAAAACTTGCAGGTATTATCAGTGATATGAAAGATGGGGAACGTCCTATTGTAACCGTAGTAAACAACAATGATGAGGAGTTCAAAATGGCGATCAAAGCCATGCCGCGCTACGGAAACATCAATTTCTACCACCTAAATGGTCAAGCGGAGAAACGGGAGCAATTTCAGAAAGAAAACAAGTCGGAACTGGCACAGGAAAACACTTTTTCTAGGAAACTGAAACAGCAAAAGTCAGAAAATCAAGGATTAACTATGTAACAACCTGTTGTAATCGGCTGTCGGATATAAAAATTCGGCAGCCTTTTTCATTTTACAAGCTTTATCTCAATTGATTGAGATACGATAAATGCTCATCAATTTCATAATCTTCATTTGGCGAGCTTTCCCCGGTGATACAGGTAAAACAGGAAAACCCTGCATCAGCGCCACCCACAACCCAAATAGGATTCCCACATCTGCATTTTGTACCAGTAACAGCATGATGTAACACATCCCTTAAACGTTCCTCCACTTCCCGCTTCTTTTCAGACGGATTATTTTTAACGTATAAATCGACATATTTTTTAATCGATATGGGTTCAAACATGGGTTTTTATTTTTCTCAAATGTAAATATTCAGGCTGAAATCTCAAAAATCCGGCGTCGCAATTTCAATGGTTCTAATTCCTTATTACAGGGTCGTCCGCATCTCTATACCTGCAAATTTCAAGGCTTAGTTCCACTACACAGCGCTGTCTAACAGACCTCTTTTAAGCCTTTTTACGATTGATCAAACAATGTTTGAGGCTATTTGATGCACAAATTTCTGATCCGCAGTTTCGCCAGTCAAGGCGGCTCCGTAAACTTCGCTTGTTTTGAAAAAATAATCTTCCCTGCTCGCTTCGCTCCCGAGGTATTTTTTTTCCAAAAGCCTTGTCTGTCTTCCCTGCTAAATCAGGTGAGGGTCATATCAAAAAGCCAGGGACTGGCTCCTGCCGAAATGTAGTAAGCAGGTTGCAAATTTTAAAACCAATAGACAATGGACACTAAAGAAAATGAAAACGGACAGGCTAAAATAGCAAACACCGTAAAACCAGACAGAACTCCAAAATTCGTAGCTGGCAATCCTGTTAATGCAGTATCCAAAGCAAAGGATGAAAATCCAGAGATTACCTTTCTAGACGTTGTTCAAACTAGTGCAGAGCCTACTAAAAAGGAAATCAAAGCTAATTTTGCGGAAAAGATCGCAGAACAAAAAGCGAGACTAGAACGTCACATTAAACTCGGTGATGATCTTGCCCGCAAGACTAGACACCGTGACAATTTAAAAAATATCATTACCACCCTTGATGAGTTTGAATTGCAATTAAAAGACAATGTGGATGAAACAGATGGCAATTATTATCAAGGCTGTTTGCTGACTATTAAAGATGATAACGGTAAAACTTTTACCACTAAAAATCCTACTATAATTAAAGGAGTAGCTGAGCAGGTCAGCAGCCTTTGTACTGAAAAACTGGAAGAGGTAGAAATGGACATTGTAAACCTGATCCCTGCCTAGCAGGTTAATGCCCTGCAAAGTTCGGGGCATTAATTTACTTTTCAAACCCTTGTATATAAACCCGAAAGATTTTCACCACCAGTTAACCCAATTCACAAAACTTTATAATTCTAAAAATGAAATACGAAACTCTGTTCATTATGGTTCGTGTGGCAGTCCATGCCGACCATACCAGTGTCGAAAAAATCGTCAGCGAAATAGAAAGTCATTCAAAAATCAGCATGACTGATACCGCAAACATCAACATACTGGAAACCAAAATAATATTATCAATAATCAGAAATCCTAAAAACTAAATCATGGCACACAACATTCATTATAACGAGCAGACAGGCAAACACAGTTTTTTCAGTGTGAAAGAAAAAGCATGGCACAACCTGGGTACCCTTGTACAGGACTATCCCAGCAGTGCGGAAGCCTTAAAATTTGCAGGATTGGATTACACCGTCGAAAAGAGGCCTTTGTTTACTGTAGATGAACTCAATAACCATTTATTCCATGATCCCGATGCGGACGATTATTTTGATTCGATCGAATCTGGAATTATAGTCCCGAATTACTTTGCAACGCTCCGAACAGATACGGACGAGGTTTTAGGTGTTGTGGGTAAAGATTATGAGATTGTGCAAAATGTACAGGCCTTTGATTTTTTTGACAGCATTGTCGGCAGTAAAGAGGGTATCTTATATGAAACCGCTGGTGCTTTGGGTAAAGGGGAGCGCATTTTTATTACCGCCAAATTGCCGGATTATATTCGTGTTGGCCGTAACGACTGCATTGAAAAATATCTTTTCCTCACGACTTCGCATGATGGTTATGGCAGTATTACCGCAGCTTTTACCCCCACAAGGATCGTTTGTAACAACACTTTAAATGCTGCTTTACGCAATAAAACCAATTGCATCCGCATCAAGCACACAGCCAATGTACAAGATAGGTTAAAAATTGCGCACCAACTTTTAGGGATCAGTAACCAGTTAGCAAATGAACTAGAAGGGGTATTTAACCAATGGGCTAAGATCAGGGTGACAGATAACGAGGTGAAAAGGTTAATCCAATTCGCTATGGCACCGAACAAAGAGACAGTGGAATCCTTACGCAATGGTAAATTTGAAGACCTTTCCACAGTATATAAGAATACCGTTGAAAATGTATTTGAATATGCCATGGCTAACCCTACTCAACAGGATGAAACCACAAAAGGCACTTTGTATGGTACTTACAATAGCGTTTCTGGATATTTTCAAAATGTACGCAATTACAAAGATGAAGAAAGCAAATTTAAGTCGATCATGTATGGCACAGGTTTGCAAAGGAGTCAAAAAGCCTTTGACCTATGTACTGATTTTGCGCAAAGGATAGCCATGTCCTAATTTCACTTATTTTTCACGGGGGAGCCAATCCCCCTAAACACTAAACTTTATGAAACCATTGTTAAAACTCAATACAAAGGAAAAAGCTAAACTTTTACATGCGCTTTTCCCCAATGAGATACCACAGTTTTTAAACCACTTACAAAAATTCTGCAATCATCTTTACGCACGCAAAAATGGATATGAAAAACTTTGGAATGTCAGGTTAATGCCTTTTGAAAGATGGTGGCTAACCTCGGGATATATTCTTCAGCTTTTAGAAAGTAAACGCTCTGAACTGGAATCAAGCGGAGAAGCATTTGCCAAGCATTTGTTTTTTCTAGACTATGCCACTGTAACCATAAATCAACTGAATCAGTATGCCGAGCGAGAAAGTTACAACGATAAGTTTAAACTGGCAGTTCCCATGTTCTTCTAACACACTATTAATTTTTAAATATAAAATCTGGGCGAATGTTCGCCTGTTAAAACGAACGATTATGAAACCAATACACCGTTTGAGTCTAAAAAATAAAATCAAAATCTTGCATAGTTTATTCCCTGGGGAAATCCCAGAGTACATCTGTTATCTGAAAAATCGTGCTATAGAAACTATCGATAGCAAGGAGGAAATTGCGAGTGGCTGGGGTAATAATGTCATTAAGCAAGGTTACTGGACTTTTCTCGCTAACAGTACATTTGATCGCATTCGGAGATATGGCAATAGCTTTGAGCATTGTGGGAAACTGTTTGCCAAACTGCTGTTTAAAGACAGCGTTTCCCTTTTTACTGTACACGCTTTAATGCAATACATTGAAACAGAAGATTGCTCGCCAAAATTTGCACTGGCAGTAAAACTGCTGATAGAAATGTAATAAAACGAGTTTACCAATAAGTGCGGCGAAGAACCGCACCCATTGGTAAACATATTGCCCGCCATTTGCCATACCTGTGGCATCGGCTAAAATCGCGGGCGGCCCTACGGGCATTAAGCGTTTTTTAGGATATTGAAGAAAAGAAATACCATTGAAACTTCATTCAATTTGTACTCCTTACGAAAACATCAAGCCAGATCTGGTATCGATACAAAAATTGAAGCAAATGCCGAAACATGCACCTAAGAGTTTAATATTTTAATCATATACACACCACTGTCATTTAAACCTACTAAAGTATGCACGATCTAAAACTTCTCTATGATCTGGGTGTGCGATTTCAATCAGTGCTTTTGCTCTTTGCTTCAGAGATCTGCCAAACAAGTTTACCATTCCGTATTCAGTTACTACCCAATGAACATGACCTCGGGTAGTAACCACACCAGCGCCTTCCTTAAGAAATGGAACAATCCTGCTGATACCTTTTTGGGTTTGAGAAGGTAAGGCTATAATGGGCTTTCCATCTTCTGATAATGAGGCCCCACGCATAAAATCCATCTGACCACCAATACCAGAATATTGGTATGTTCCGATCGAATCAGCACATACCTGACCCGTCAGGTCCAATTCTATAGCACTGTTGATTGCAGTTACCTTTGGATTTTGCCGGATTATGCTTGTATCATTCACATAGCTAATATCCATTACACGAACCGATGGGTTGTCGTCAACAAAATCGTAAAGCTCTCTGGTACCAGTTAAAAATGAGGTTACAGATCTTCCTATATTCAATTTCTTTTCACTGTTATTGATCACGCCTTTATGGATCAGGTCTATAACCCCATCAGAAAACATCTCGGTATGAAGACCAAGGTTTTTATGACCGCTCAGATTTTTAAGGACCTGATCAGGAATACTTCCTATGCCCAATTGTAAGGTAGCGCCATCTTCGACAAGGGATGCCACATTATATCCAATTTTCCCTACAACATCATTAACGTCTGAAGAATAATCTACTACAGGCAGTTCAGCATTATGATAAACCAGGGCATTAAGCCTGTCTACATGAATAAAACTTTCACCATGCGTTCTGGGCATTCGGCTATTTACCTGGGCAATCACAACCTTCGCCGTATCGACTGCAGCTCTGGCTATATCTACCGAAGTGCCTAATGAACAATATCCATGAATATCAGGTGGAGATACCTGCACAAGTGCGACATCAATCGGCAAGATATTTTTTCGAAATAGCTGAGGAATCTGACTCAAAAATATCGGCACATAGTCTCCACGTTCACTATTTACCACTGCGCGGGTTGCGGCAGAAACAAATAATGAATTGAAAAAGAAAGACCGCCTATGTTCGGGCTGATGAAAAGTAACATCCCCCAAAGAGGTAATGCTAACCAGCTCAACATTCTCAAGCTCAGCCGACCTTTGTTGCATCGCCTTAACCAAGCACACCGGAGTTGCAGCTCCACCGTGAATGAAAACCCTATTTCCTGATTTTATAATTTTAACTGCCTCGGCAGCTTGAATAATTTTTGATTCCATATTACATATAAGTTAATATCTTTTTCTATAAATCTTTCTTACTAAACTTCTTTAGTGATATAAATAGTGGAATTGCAATCCAGATAAATAATCCAAAAAAAGAAAGCACCACTCCAACCTGGTTCCCAAAAAACTCCCTGAATATTGCCCCTGTATAGCCCATTAATGCAGAAATATCCATTTGCAACAAGATTTGAACGCGGCCTAAATCAATCGGGTTAAGAAAACTAAAAAACACCATAGCTCTTTCCAACGGGTAGTCCTGAAACTGAAATAAAAAGAATAAGACCAGCGCATCAAAGATCAAAGAAAAATAGAGCCACAACAGTATGGATAGCCCTATCCCTTTTGCTTTGTCACGGGTAATACCCGCAGCTAACATCGCTATACTCACAAAAATAACCGTTAAAAATAGTCCGGTTAAAATCATTGTGATACCCGTTGCGTCGGCATGATACAACAGGATGGGTATGCCCGCTCCAATAAAAAAAGCGAGCGACAATGATGCAGCCAATCCACCAAATAAACTTAGCCAAATGGACTTTCTTTTAACAGGCTGACTAACCAGTAATTCTATAAACTCCGAGCTATTGTAAATATAAATTGTCGAGAAAATAATACTGATTAAAGGGACCAATATGAGGATAATGTTTAAAAGACTAAGCAAGCCCTTTGCAGCATTACTTTCAAGGTTAAAGACACTTAAGGAAATCAACAATAACAGAAAGGTATAGATTAAAACTATCTTGTTCTGAATGATATCTACAATTACGTATTTTAATATTTTTTTCATGCTTTAAGCGACCATAATTTTAGCAATTGCTTTTGACAGCTTTTCTTCCCCGGTATCCGCCTTTAATTCTGAAAGCTTTTTATAAAACATCAGCCTTCCGTCCTGCATGTAAAACACCTCGGTAATCAGATCGTCCAATTCACTTAAAACATGTGAGGTGATTAAAATTAATTTTCCTTTTTCCTTCTCAAGAAGGATCTTATCTTTCAATTTTTCAGAAGATACGGGATCCAGGCCCGCAGTAGGTTCATCCAAGATTAAAACATCAGGATTGAATAGAAATGCCAGACAAGCGCTAACCTTTTGTCGGGTACCACCAGAAAGCGTATGCATTTTTTTATTCATTAATGCACCCAGGTCAAAGCTTTGTATAAGATCCTCATCTAAATGCACCTTACTGTCTTTTCTGATATCCTTCATCATTTCGATAACGTTTGCAATGGTCATATTTTCTGGGTAACGACCGATCTGTGGCATGTACCCAACCTGACTTCGATATAACCACTCACGATTTATAGTCCGGCCATTGAATTCAATAGATCCCTTGTCTGGCACGACCATTCCTAAAATGGATTTGATTAGCGTGGTTTTTCCGCAGCCATTTGGACCAAGTAAGGCTATACACTCCCCCTTATTAAAAGAAACAGAGATGTCATTTAAAGCCTTTAATTTACCAAAGGTTTTCGTAATATTTTTTGTTACTATCATAAGGATATAGGTCTCATTACCGGTTTGTTATCTCTTAAATTTTCAGGAGTTACACCCGGCAGGATTTTTTCTGTTTTATCCAATAAGGAAACAATTAGACTTCTAAAAAGCATTAGAGCGGCCGGATTGCTATCTATAATCATAGAATACATACTTACGGGATGAAAAGGCACATCACCAATATTATCCTTAAAAAGATCGTATCCTTCGTATTTGTCCCAGTAATTTCCGGTAAACGTATTTAATACCAGGGATCCGTTTGTCCCAATATCGAACGTATTCCCAATAAAATTATTCCTATTGAAATCATTCTTGTCACAACTAGCCTGAATTTTAACCGCCCAACCATTGTTATTAAAGATGTTCTTGTAGAGCTTAATTCTGCTGCAGCCCTCCATATGTAAAGCAACTGTGTTTTTAGTAAAATGATTACCGGAGATATCACTATCAGTAATGTCCTTCAATAAAATTCCGTAGGCTGCATCTCCCCAATTGTTTAAAAAATGGTTATTGTACATATGAATGTTGTTACTATACATTACAGCGACCCCTGCTTCGTTGCGTTCAAAGATATTGCCCACATAAGTGTTGCGGTTAGAAAACATGAAATGAATGCCATAGCGTACATTCTGGGCACTTACATTTCTCCAGATCAGGGAGTTTTTTACAAACTCAAAATACAACCCATCACGGTGTCCTTTTATTTTATTACCAATGATAATCAAGCTATCAGAGCGCCAGCAATGGATACCATTTCCACTTTGAACTTCATCTTTCCCATAAGCCGTTATCGAATTATCTTCTATAGTGCAGCGTTTACTGTTCTGAACGTAAATACCAAAATTTGTATCCTCTAAAATATTATTTAATGCCGATACCTTGTAACTGTCGTAAATCATTATTGCGCCCAGGTCCTTGATCTCCGAGCGTCCGGTATGCTGTAATTTAAACCCTTCTACGGTTGCATTCTTTGCTTTTATTGAAATGATCGCATATTTATTTTCACCATCAAGCACCGGATAATTGATACCTTTTAAAGTGATCGATTTTTGAATGATGATATTTTTCTCTTTATATAAGCCCGGATCAACAAGAATCGTATCTCCATTTTGAGAAAGATCTACCGCCCTTTGTATAAATGCTACACTTCTCGTTTTACCAACCTTGATAACCTTGGCATCAGCAGAGAAAACTGCAAAGTAGCTGATCAGTATGAGATATAAGACTTTTTTCATTTAAGCGTTGGCATCAGTGAATTCAATTGTACCACTCTCCCTTCTATAGATTGCGTAGTTGCTTTTAATTGCTCTTCTGTAAGAAAAGCAGCAATATTACTTCCCATGGGCGATCTAAGTGCTTCACTTTTAAACAAAAAGGCTTTCTGCAGATCAATGAAACCATGAGGATTCTCATAATCCACCAGATACATACCCTGAATATCCACATTTTTAACTGTTGCTTCTTTGCTAAATTCCATCAGGCAATGGAGATCATCAAACTTATAGATCTTTCCCTTTTTGCTAATCAATTCCGCTCCAAAGCGCTTATCCATGACCCCCATTTTACAAAAAAAGCAGGCATCCTTACCGATTTTAATAGGTTTAGGCTCAACACTACATGAAGCCATCAATAAAACCAGCGAAAGAAATAAGGGCGCTGTTTTCCATTTCATAACAACTGTGTTTTTTTGATGTCTATATTGAAGTATTATTGCCGTTAGCAAACCTATTCCTACACCAATAAATATCCAGCCACCAATGTCAGGAATTGAGTAAGCGCCAAAATTCAACAGTTGTTTATAACCAATAAGCGGAGGCTGATAACTCATCCCGGGAACATTTATGGCCGCATTCGGATCCAGATCGTGTCCATACTGGTACTCCCATCGCCAAAAATCAGCCATTGCCACAATTCCAAAAATTACAAAAAGGGTAAATAGAACTGATAACCACTTAGCAGTTCGAAGAAAGATGGCCACTGCCAGCGAAAACACAGCAAAGAAAGTAATGATATATGGCAATACGGTAAATTCCAAAAAGTCCTCGGTATGCAGCGTTTTCATCCCGATATAATGATTAAGTCCATTGATGATGTCAACATTTCCAGCTAATTTATGCGGATACATTTTAAGCACAAGTCCCTCAGGATATTGTGGTGCAGCTAACTCAATTTGCCATAGTGGAACAAAAAGAACCACAATTAAAGCAAGTCCGCATAACAATACTATTTTTCTATTTATGTCAGTTAACGCTCTAGATTTCATAATTATAGGATCAGATAAAAAATAGCCCAACCATGCATGAAGCAGCAGCTGGGCTATTCAAAACTATTTTTTAAGCATTTCCTCTGCTGCTTCAGAGTTTTTACCAAGGCTAAAAGAAATCGGTACTTTCGATCCTTTTACGGAAACCCGAACATAACCTTGCATTTCCTGGTGTAAAGCACTACAGAAATCGGTACAATAGATTGGGAATATTCCAGCTTTCTCAGGAACCCATTTTAGCGTGGTAGTTTCTCCAGGCATAATCAGCAATTCTGCATTCTTATTCCCTTTTACACCGAAACCATGAGGTACATCCCAATCCTGTTCAAGGTTAGTTACATGAAAGTAAACTTCATCCCCAACTTTTACCCCTTCGATATTGTCCGGCGAAAAATGTGAACGCATAGCAGTCATGTAAACATGTACTTTGTTTCCCTCTCTAACCACTTTCGAATTTTTCTCTCCCATGGTAACATAAGGATGTTTGTTCTCATCCAATCTGAAAATCTTCTGAGAATTTTTAGCAATTAATTCTGCAGGAACCATTTGAGCATAATGCGGCTCACCTATAGTTGGGTAATCCAGCAACAATTTCATCTTGTCCCCACTAATATCAAAAAGCTGTGCACTTTGAGACAGTTCTGGCCCAGTAGGCAGGAACCTGTCCTTTGTGATCTTGTTATAAGCGATCAGATATTTCCCATAAGGCTTTTTGGTATCACCACCCGGAATACTCAGGTGTCCTGGCGAATAATAAGTTGGCTGTCTATCTAAAACTTTTAGATCTTTAATATTCCATTTTACTATTTCGGAAGAGATAAAGAAAGTAGTATAAGCATTTCCTTTACCATCAAACTCCGTATGCAAAGGTCCAAGTCCTGGTTTCTTAACTTCCCCATATAATGCAGCTTCATATTTTAGCACAGGAATCCCACCGTAATCACCATCATATGTTTTATTTGCAATAGCATTCTGGATCTTACTAAAAGAAAACACCGGAATAAGTGCCGCCAATTTACCACTACCTACTATATATTCACCAGATGGATCCACATCACAGCCATGCGGAGATTTCGGACATGGAATCATATAAACCAGATCAGGAAAA
This sequence comes from Pedobacter nyackensis, assembly GCF_900176505.1. Taxonomy (GTDB): domain Bacteria; phylum Bacteroidota; class Bacteroidia; order Sphingobacteriales; family Sphingobacteriaceae; genus Pedobacter; species Pedobacter nyackensis. The sequence continues at coordinate 205,025 of NZ_FWYB01000008.1, forward strand.
TCTTTAACATCAATAAGGGTAGTTTCGGTCTCCATTTTTGATGTTGCACTATGTGTAACTTCACTAAAGGTATTGTGTGCATAATTGGCTTTAACTTTTTTTCCTTTACCTTGTTTAACATACTCCGCTGCTTTTTTCCAATTTACCGCAAGAATGTAATCTTTATCTCGTTTAGAGGCATTTACTTCTAACAAGGTGTGCGCTTGTTCTGAGTTATAACAGCTAAAAAAGAACCATCCACTACTTGGACCTTTTCCACTATGGCTCAAATCGAAATTCATACCTGGCAACACCATCTGAAAAGCAACTTTCATTTCACCTTCTTTAGGAGCAACGCTTACGAAGCTTAAAGTACCCTTAAAATTCTTTTTGTATGAATCGATTGGCACATCTCCATCTTCATTATCCATAGGCACGCTAAAACGTGTTCCAGCAACTACGTATTCCGTATTTTCGGTAATAAAAGGTGAAGAGTGATTTCCGGCACTGTTCGGAATTTCAATGATCTCAGTAGTACGGAAGGTTTTTAAGTCAATCCTTGCAATACGCGGCGTATTGTTTTCATTTGCAAATAACCACCGTCCATCTATCTCTCCATTAGTCTGAGAAAGCGCAAGATGGTGTTGATCTCCCCAGGGGATTTCTCCATGAGAGGTATTTAGCATGGGTTTAGTTTCTTCGCTAAATCCCCAGCCCTTTTCCGGGTCAACGGAAAAAACCGGGATCACCCTTAACAAGCGACCAGAAGGAATCCCATAAACACTAACCTGACCGCTAAATCCGCCAGAAACGAAGTTGTAAAGTTCATCGTATTTCCCTGGTGCAACATACACCCTTCCGGCTGCATCACCACCAGTGGCGTCACCTGCATTTTTTGGTTTACAACCGGAAAGATTCATCAGCATTAACAATGCTGCACATGAACACAAAATGTATAAGTTTCTTTTCATATCAATTTTTTATTATTTTACACCATCATTTTTCCTTAGGAATTCCAGGATATCTCTTGTATCACCATCACTTAGATTTTGATTCGGCATACGCACCATGCAAATTTCAAGCATGGCCTGTACCTTAGGGTCTTTGTCGATCATTGCATCTGTATTGGTCATGAAATTCATGATCCACTCCGGCGTATGGCGTTTAGTGACACCCGCCCATCCTGGCCCAACCAATTTCTCGTCGGTAAGTTTGTGGCAGGAAATGCATTTTAGATCCGCAACCTTTTCACCTCTGGCGGCCATTTCCGCATCTAGTTTATCACTAATTTTTACTTCTGTAAACTTACCCTCACCCCTCTTCGGATCATAAGCTTCCGTACCAGGAGTTTTTGTCTCGTCTGCAGCAGATTGTTCAGTCGAACCGTTGGAATCAGAATTGCCTCCACCTGCGCATCCCGCAGAAAATAAGGCTATTGAAAACATCAAAAACAGCTTTTTCATAACATTTTATTGATTTATTTTATAGTGTAATGTTACGGAATACCCCATCCTCAAAATATGATTTCAATCATATTTACCTTAGATTGTTATCATATTTTTAATGGCATTTATTGCCTTATTTCAAGAAATTTTAAAACAGCAGATTTGCTGTCCCACATTATGGTAACTATTCAATTCAATAGCAGTAGGTGGATCAGAATTGCACTGATCAATTTCTTTATCGTAGCCCTTGCAGGTGTCATTTTAAGGTACAAGATCAACTTCCCATTACCTTTAATTAATCAAAAAAACTTATTGCACGGTCATTCCCATTTTGCTTTTGTTGGCTGGGTAACGCTCGCTTTAATGGCTTTGATGGTAAATCATCTACATAGATCGGGTCTTGTAACCAATTATAGGAAATACCATTGGTTACTGATCGCCAATACGGCAACGGCATACGGCATGTTGTTTGCCTTTATCTTACAGGGCTATGCTTTATTTTCAATTACTTTTTCCACCTTATCGATTTTCGTATCCTATTTTTTCATCTATTATTACTGGAAGGATCTCAACAAAATTAAACAGGAAGAACATATATCAATCTGGTTTAAAACGGCCTTAATTTTATTGGCGGTTTCGTCCATCGGAGCATTTGGACTTGCTTACCTAATGGCCAGCCGCACCGTAGTTCAGGAGCTTTATTTTGCAGCCATCTTTTTTTATCTGCATTTTCAATACAACGGTTGGTTCATTTTCTCCTGTTTTGGGCTATTATTTTCGTTTTTAAAAGAAAAGAACAAACTACACTTCATAAAAATCAGCAAATGTCTATTCCTGACCCTGGCCATAACTGTTATACCAAACTATCTACTGTCTATATTCGGTCTTAAAATTCCAGCTTACTTATTTTGGATTGGAACAATTTCCGCTACCATTCAACTTGCTGCGCTTTTCTATAGCTACAAACTTTTACAAGCAATCAGCACTAGTGCGGACATTGCTATCAAAAAAATGACAACTCTTTTATGGAGTCTGGCCTACATTTCATTTGCACTCAAAATCACTTTACAGGCTTTATCCGTCATTCCTTATTTTGGTAATTTTGCCTTTGGTCTCAGGCCCGTAATCATTGGCTATCTCCATCTGTGCTTTCTCGGTGTGATTTCATTTTTCATTCTTGGCTATCTTCATGAGCTATTAATCAGAAAGGGCATTAAATTAAACAAATCAGGATTGCTGATTTTTATATTCGGGGTAATCTTACAGGAGGTGGTCTTAATGATCCAGGCATTAGATGCGATGATGAGTCAAACCTCAACCAACACCCATATCGTTTTATTCATCGCTGCAATTGCTATGGCAAGCGGTCTGGCCATGTTGATTAAAACTAAGCGGTTGAAAATTATTTAACCATAAAAGCCAAGCATTTGGGGTGCTTGGCTTATTCAAAACAATCAGGATATTCAATATCAACCTGCTGCTACCTGCAAGGCCTTTTCGACTGCAATAGCTTTAGGAAACAGCACATTATTTTCTAGGTGTACATGTCTGTGTAAATCATTCTCATATTCATCAAGCTTTTTGTAGAGTATGGTGTAGGAGTTACAGGCATCTGGTGGTAAAGTGAAATTATTGGTGATTTCGCGTATGGTCTGCAATGCTTCACCGGCCTGCTCATGCTCAGATTCCATCATCTGAATGGGATTGGATACTTTTCCAAAAGCGCTAGTGGGCACTGAACCTCCCTGGTGCTGAACCGCCACTAATTCCTTGATAAAGGGGAATAAGATTCTCTCCTCTTTGCTCATGTGTAACATTAAATCTGCCCCCACCTGACAAAAGATCTGGGCAATCCTGAGGGTTTCGGGATGCTGACCACCGTGTACTTTCGCTACTTTATTTGCGAGTTCCATAATAAATGGGGTATTCTCTTTTACGTATTGATGATGTGTATTGATAATGAAATCTGTCAAAAATCCAATGTCCCATCTTAAGTAATCATTTTCAGTTGTTGACGTCTCACCGGTAAGCAATGCTAAGGCTCCTTGCACTTCCAACGCATCAATTCCCTTTTTTTCGCAAACCTCCGAAACAGTCTTTTTCCCACCACAGCAAAAATCTATACCGAAGCGCTTAAACACCTGGGCTTTTCTATAGTCTTTAGTTACAATTTCACCTATAGTTTCTTCATTAGCCTGAGCTTCCTTTTTTGCAATTTTCACTTTCCAAATTTCAGGGCCATTTTCCAAATAATCCCAGGAAAATGTTTGTCCTCGCTCTGCCAGAAACTGATAATACAAGGGCTTGGGGTCATGATCATTTTCAATTACAAAGGCCTGTCCGGGGTTTAGACCGTCATACATTTCAAAAATTTTTGGATGTTTTAAGCGTGGCTCCAAAGCCGTCACATTTAATGTGTTCATCGTTTCCATAATATTAATTTTAGGTGACTCTATTATATGAATACAAATTTACCAGCTACGATGCGAGCTGTTTATGATCTCAATCACATTGAAATGATATATAAATATATCAAAGGCCCCGAAGCTTTCTTAATCCCGCTTCTGGTATAGTCCTGTAGTTCCATGCTGGCTCCCAAACCAAAGATACCTCTGCCTGATAATCTGGAAAAGTACGTATGATGCTATTTTTAACAGCCGATAAAATACTCTCACTCATAGGACAATTTCTGGAGGACAAGGTCATTTCGATCAGGATACACTTATTTATATCATCTACCTTGACATGATATACCATGCCCAGATCAACAATATTAACGTGTAGTTCGGGATCGATAACGGTTTTTAAAGCATCTACAACCGTAACTTTCATGGCAAATAAAAATTCAGGAATATCAAATGTGATCATAATCTTCTGTCTTTGTTTGATGTAAAAGAAGGACAATAAGGTGTGCAAAATAACTTAATGCAGTTACCGCCAAACTGCCTGCGGCAATGCTTTTAAGCGTAAAAGAACTAAAAAGGAAACCAGAAATAAATGCCAGCAGGAAAAGTAAAAAAGCAAAAGATTGTGCATAAAGTAAGCCTTTGTTGATCAGATCTGATGGAAGGGGTGTTTTAACCTTTCCCGTAAGCTGTTCATAATGCTTTACCCATACGATATATGGCAGGGTTTTAAAAGTCTGACCTAATATCAGCAGACTGATCCAGCCCATAAAGATCAGGCTTCCATACAGTGTGGACAGGTTTACCGCAAACGCATCATTTTTTAAATGATAATACAATATAAACGGCAAAATCAATATCCCTGCAGCAAGAAAAACAAACGAAAACAAACTCTTTACCATGGGCAAATCAACATCCTTGCGAATGCGGGACTGAAAACATCTGAAAATATAAAATAGGTAAAAGCAGACTCCGGTAACGCCCAATAACCAAACAAAATAGGTATAACCATTAATCCCATGAAGGTAGCCGTCCAGTAAAAACAATAACAATGCTGCATTAATGCAATAATAGGCGAATAAGAGTAAATGTTTTTTTTCATATTCAGAGATTAGGAACATAGGTAGCAATTTAGCACTGACACCGATAATAAGCATTAGAAACCAGCCTGCAATTCCCATATGGGCATGTAATCTCAGAAAATGTAAATGGTCTTTTTGCAGGAATGAATATTGGAAATTAAAAACCATCAACAGACCAAGCAGTGCCGTTAAAGTAAGCCATAAACAGGCTGTAATTATAAATTCCTGGAAAATGGATTCCTGTTTTTTATACTTAACCGTAAAAAAAACATTCAGATTAAACAATATAATTGCAGTAAACACCAGCACTCCGGCAATTTGCATATACATCCCTGGATCGAAAATCCAGAAACAATAAACGAGCAGTACAATTCCAGGTACAAAGAAAGTAATACTAGCCCAGGCCAGTTTGATACTATATAATTTCGTTTCCAGGATAACGGGAAGTAGCTGATACAAAGCGCCAAAAATAATCATACTACCCCATCCTAAAGCAGCCGTATGGGTCATAGCCAGGATTTTAGGCTGAAAGTAATGTCCGGACAAGGCTTCAAGGGAAAACAAGAGCATTCCGGCCAGTACCAAAAAAAACAGACCTGCAATTAAATAATGGGTTGATACAATTTTATAAAGCGGGTTATTGTGGCCAATAGTGCTCATGATCTATAAATTAGCATGTCCAGTTCATCAGCTGATTTACGGTTAAGCAGGGACAGCAGCCCCCTTCTATTGAGTTCGGAAAGCAGGTATATAGGTACCTTTTTATGGTAAATGTATAGCAACTCATCGGCATTCATCTTTTCAAGTTGTGCCAGAATCTGAATCATCGGCTGGGGCATTTCCAGCTCGCGAACGTCGATATATTTAATCTTGTGTGCAGGAAACCGGCTTAATACCTTATCAAATAGTCCTTGCTGAGCTTCGTCATGAACTTCGGCAGGTAATGCCGTTAATGAAATTTTATGCGCTGTCTTTTCAAACCAGGTAATGATTAATTTTTCACCCACAACTTCAGTGAAATGTAAAAAACCTTTTTCGGCCAGTAAATTTATTAATGGTACTGGCTCAAAGGAATTGATGATCTTGATACGTTCTCCGGGCCCAATTCGTTTAGCTAGGTTAAGAATTTCTTTGAGTGGGTCCTGATCTTTGGAAAGCAGTGGACGAACATCCAGTTCATAGACATTTGTCTGCAGCTCAAAATCGATGGTATTTACCTTTTCAATTACCGGCTCTTTCATCGTTTCATCAATAACAAAACCAATGGCTTTCATGCTGCTAAAGAAATCACCGGGACTACAACCGGCAATTTTACATGCCTCTGCAATAGTTACACGACGGGCCAGTAAATTACGCAAGACAGGATTGCGCAGCTTTGAGAAATTGCGATTTATTTTTATAAGACTGTCAATTACCTTTTCCCGGTCCACATCCAATAATGCTTTTATCCGGGTGTTTAAATTGATATTCATCAGTATAAGTTTATTTTTTATGATGGTTGCTTTTGCTGTGTTTACCTGAAAACGACTTTCATATTGTGCTTGGGGCAAGCAATGCCTTTCAATTGATTAACAGAGTAACCTAAATTGCCAATTGTAGGAACACCATTAAGAAAATTCTGGATATAATAAGTACCTGTATATTTCATCAAGTTCAGGTACCGGACCATCTCTCCAAAATCTTTCTCCTTGATCAAATCGGAATGAACAGTGGTCCGCACTTCAAATTTTTGCTCCGATGCGATTAAAAAACTTAAAGTGCGTTCAAAATTCTCAAATAAATCTGAACCTGTTATCATTTCAAATTTATTGCGCATAGCCTTAAAGTCCAAAGCAATATAATCCACCAAGCCCAAAGTAACCAGATGTTCTATCATCACTGGCCGTGATCCGTTGGTATCGAGTTTTATAAAGAAGCCCATCGCCTTTATCTCTTTTATCAGCCAAATTATTTTACTATGCATGGTACATTCACCTCCACTCAGCACCACTGCCTCCAGGATCCCTTTCCTCGAATTCAGGAATTCCAGTACTTTTTCAAAGTTGATCGATCCCTTACCCAAAACAATATGCGGATTGTAACAGTACAGACAACGCATGTTGCAACCTGCAAGCCAAACGACACATGCCACCTTATCTGGATAATCCATTAAGGTGAAGGGCGTGATGTTATATATTGGAGCTGGATCCCTCATCCCAGTAAAATTTTAAACACACATTCTTCCATTTTTCAGATCTTTAATTTATTGATAATCCATTACCTGTTTATTTCTCAGAGCCATAACTCTGGTATATAAAATATTCTGCAAGCAAATGATTTTATATAAATCATTTTGGAGTTCAGTCAGCAAATCTTGTGATATTTTATAGCAGCCACATGCATTCAATGGAGGAACATAGCTATTGATCAAGCCAACCACTGATAAAAAATTCTGTTTGTGAATCGAGAGATCATCTGTCATCCTTTTTATAGAATAGCCCACCGTTTCGAAAGCAGAGCCGGTAAAAAAAATATGATCTTCTTCTGTACGGATCATTTGTTTAATCGAGGAAAACAAGATCGGAGCCTGTCTTTGCAACGATAAAATCAATCGCTTCGCACAAGTATTAAAACTTGTGCGAAGATCTATAATACGCTGGTTATGGCCTTCATGAATTTCTGACAACCTATCTAAAAATTGTTTAATGAGTGGCAGATTGTCCTTAAGGTGACTGTAACGAATGGAGATTAAATCACTTAACAACCTCAGGGGCCAGGAGCTGTAATTACTCGAAGGAGTTCTGGTACTTGTTAAAATAGCATTGAGGTCACCCATCAAATGCAATAGGTTAATTTCATTGTCCTTGCAAACTACTGCTATTGTTTTATCGCGCTCGGTTAATAAATCTATCTCATACCCAAGGAACAGCGCTGCAGTCCTAAAGTCCATGGCAATCATATCTCCGATTGTAACTTTATAATTTATAATCATGATATTTAATTAAATCCAGCATGCTTATGCTATCTTTTTTTTCTAAATGATATTTCAAAAACAAAATAACATAAGCCCAAAATTCCAAACCCAAATATTGTATCACCGATTGCTCTGAGCCATTTTAGTGTAACCATTGCCGGTTGTTGCATAAGTTCGCTGGACCGAGCATACCACATTCCGTGTTCTATGCTGGCTATAGCTTGCCAGATACCTACCGGCAAAAGGCTTAAAAGTGCCATAGCTAACAATCCAATATTGGTAGCCCAGAAGATAAACTTCATCAATGTCTCGTTCCAGAGTTCATGTCTGTAAAGGCTTCTCAAAACAAAGAGCATCAATCCGATCCCAAGCATTCCATACACGCCGAACAAAGCTGTATGTCCATGCAATGGCGTTGTATTTAATCCCTGAACATAATACAATGCTATTGGAGGGTTAATGATAAAACCAAATACACCTGCTCCCAGGAAATTCCAGAAAGCGACTGCGATCATATAATAAATTGGCCATTTATAATCCCTGATCCATTCTGTGGATTTTGAGAGTCTGTAATTGTGATAGGCTTCATAACCAATTAGCACAAGTGGAACGATCTCCAATGCACTAAAAGTCGCACCAAATGCCATTACGCCAACCGGAGTTCCAGAAAAGTATAAATGGTGGCAGGTACCTAATATTCCACCTGACATAAAGATAATGGTCGAAAAGATTACGTTTAAGGTCGCCGTTTTAGTCTTAAGTAAGCCCAAACGCACAAAAAGAAATGCAATCACAACCGTAGCAAATACTTCAAAGAAGCCTTCCACCCATAAGTGAACTACCCACCATCGCCAGTATTCAGCGATAGCCAGGTTGGTTTGCCTTCCCCACATTAACCCCGCAGCATAAAATAAGGCTATTGCTGTGCAGGAGATCAGAAACATAATGATCAGATTCTTCTCCTCTGTTTTTTTTCTTAGTACGGGAAGCAAAGGTCTAACCATCAATGTCAACCATAAAAACAGACCAATCAACAAAAACACCTGCCAAAACCTACCCAGATCTACATACTCATAGCCCTGATGACCAAACCAAAAGTTATGAATCAAGTTGAGCTTTTGCATGACGCCCATCCATTGTCCCGCCATTGAGCCCAATACAATAATTAACAAGGCAACGAATAGAAAATTTACGCCAAAAACCTGGAATTTAGGATCTTTACCGGATACTGCCGGAGCAATATATAAACCGGTAGCAAGCCATGCGGTTGCGATCCAGAAAATAGCCAGCTGAGTATGCCAGGTTCTTGTTACCGCATAAGGAAGCCACTCATCCAATGGTATTCCATAAAAACCGTTTCCTTCCACGCCATAGTGGGCAGTAATAACCCCCATAATTACTTGTAGCACGATGAGTAAGCTGACCACCAGGAAGTATTTTTTGATTCTGAACATAGAGGGAGTCATGCCCTGTTTCAATAGCGGATCAGCTACCGGTGTTTCCAGATGTTCGCCTTCACCTGACTTCACATGGTAAAAAATCAATGCACCGATACAGAAAATGAGCAGGATGATACTAACCCCTGACCAAATTAATAAATTCGACGTGGCTACATTTCCTACAAGTTCATCTGAGGGCCAGTTGTGGGTATAAGATATTTTGGAACCTGGCCTTTCTGTTACTGTTGCCCAAGTTGCCCAAAAGAAAAAAGCACTCATTTTACGCATCTTTTCTGGATCCTTAATCGACATTTTAGGAATAGCATAGTCATGACGTAGTTGATCAAACTTAGGATCGTCCATAAACAATCCCTTATAGTATTCGCTTAAATATGCGATAGCAGCTATCCGGTCTTTGGACACGGTTATGGTATTGGATGCTGCGTTAAAGGTGTTTTTTCGCAGATCCTGCTGAAGTCTGATTTTTAATCCCGCCTTTTGTTCTTCAGTTAGCGCCTCAAATTTACTATTGAAATCTTTCTTCGCATAGCTATTCAAAATAAACACTGCCTCCCTATGTAGCCAATCTGCTGTCCAATCTGGTGCTACATAGGCACCATGACCCCAGATAGAGCCGACTTCCTGCCCGCCCATACTTTGCCAGATGTTCTGACCATCTTTTATTTCTGCCTCGGTAAAAATCGTTTTTTGATCAACGGAAATAATTTCTGACGGAACAGGCGGAGCCTGTTGATAAATTTCATAACCGAAATAGCCCAAAATGGCAAATGAAATTCCCATTACCAGTGCAAATCCGATCCAAAGTTTTCGTTCTCTATTCATTTAAATTCACTTAAATTAGACCTTCTGTTATTCCGCAATCAGTTTACCTTTCATCATAGAGACATGGCCAGGAAAAGAGCAGATAAAGTCATAGGTGCCTTTTTCAATAACTGTAAAAGTGATGGTGTCCGATTCTCCGCCACCAAGAAGTTTGGTATGTGCAATAATACTGGCACTTTCTGATTTAGGAATGTAATCATTGTCCTTAGCCCCCAGTGCCTTTTGTGCGAAAGTATTTACATCGGTACCTGGCTTCAGCAAAACGAAATTATGGCCCATGGCATTTTTTTCAAGTTTACCGGTATGTTTGAGCGTCAAGGTAATCGTCTGTCCAGCGGCAACTTTAAATTCGGTTTGATTGTACTGCATCTGATCATTTCCTTCCAGGGCTAGCACATTGCTCAGTTTAGACTCATCCGGCTTTACAGGTTCAGCTTCCAGGGTTGATGTTTCGGCAGATTGTGTTGTTGTAGATTCTTTTTCCGCATTTCCTCCGCATGAAGAAAACGTAATCATAAAAGCGATGGCTAATCCTGAGATATTTAGTAATTGTTTCATTTTTTGTTATTTTTAATGATAATTAATAGTTCTAAATTATCATCAAAGTTATAGCCATAGGAGTCCAATCTTTATGAGTGAGATCATAAAAAGGAGAAAGAATAACCATGATATTTGAGGAGATGTTTATCTGAAAACTTTGCGATTGCGGATGATCAGCTCAGCCTTCTTTTCAAGCGATTTAATAGACCGAATGACCGTTTCTACCCTTAAACCAGTGAGATCCGCAATTTGCTGTCGGGTAATCTCCACCTTATACTTCTGGTCTGCAGGCACTTTATCGATTTTCGTTTTAAAATAATCAATCAGACTTAACACCCGGTGTTCAGGTTCCTGTGAAGAAATTTCTGAAGCCATAATCGACTTATAATAAAGTCTTCTGGCAAGGTTGGTGGTCATGTTGAGGTGAATCTCTGGATTAGCCATTAACAATTCCATAAATTTATCCTTTGGTAAAAGAAAAACTTTCGAACATACAATTGCTACTGCGCTGGCAGGATAAGCGTCTTTAAGAAAAAGCGGAGGTTCGCCAAAACTATCCCCCTCACTAAAAAGCCCCTGAACAAATTCTTTTCCCTCATCATTGAAATTATTCATCTTTACAGCCCCATTAAGGATTTGAAAGTAATACCTAGGCATATCCCCCTTATTAAATAAAACTTCCCCCTTGTCAAAACTGGCGAGCTTAGATCCGAACTGAATCAATAAATTTTCATCAATCATAATTCTGAAGGATAGTATTTAATTAAAATTTGAAAGTCAACAAACCATAAATATTCCGCCCGGGTCTTAAGATTGCCCCCCAATCCAGGTGGTCAGCATAAGCCTTGTTCAATAGATTTTCGATACCTGCAGAAAAATCTAATTTATGCTTTTTTATGACAAAACCATAACCAGACCTGATATGGAACAAGGTATATCCAGGGCTTACACTTTCACCAAAATCGATATTGATTTGATTTTGCTTCGAACAAATTTCGTTCTCTACCTGAAAAGACAAAGTTCGATGCTGGAAACGAACACTAGTCATAATTTTTAAAGGAGACATCAGTGGTAGCGGGGTCTTTTCATTATCTTCTCCACGTAACCATTTCCAGGTGTTGTTGAAAGTCAAATGCCTATTTAGCAATTGGTAACTAAAACTGCTTTCAGCGCCGAAAAGTCTGGCCGAAGGAATATTTTCATAAGAGCGGACACCAGTAGCCCCGATAGTCATCACACTTAGACTTTGTTGGGTTTTTCCCATAATATAATGCGCTACCCAACTGCTAAAAGCACTCAACTTCCAGGAGAAGTCTTTTTTAGCAAACAGCAAATTAAACTCGCCATTCCAAGCCTGTTCATTTTTCAATAAGGGATTACCCACATAATCGTGGTTGTCCATCTGGTTAAAAAGATAAAAACCAAACCTTTCAGAAGTTGTCGGAGATCTTTCATTAAAGCCGGCACTTAAATATGCCGTAAGAACTGAACTCAAAAAACGAGTATAACTAATATTCACATTTTTCAAGATCTGTTTAACCGGCCGATGCACATCATAGCCCAAAACCGAAAACTGATCCTGCCCCATTTCATCGGTCACTTTCGCATTGACAGCCTCGATTCTTAATTTCAGACCAAGTCGACTCATGCTCGATAGATACATTTCATCCTCCACAAAAAGCCCAGCTACCTTCTGATGGTTTTTCGGCCAGGTAAGCATGAACATTGGCGCCGCATCCTTAGGATACATCGTCATATCCGCATAGACGGAATTGTAATAAAAGTCCGTTTTTACCTTAAAGTTATGTATCCCCATCTTCCGGAGTCGAAACTGAAGAAAAGCGCCAAACGTATGGCTTTGTCCAGGCATATCCATATGCATGGCAGTGGCAGGTCTTTTTGTATCATCCATAGCATGGCGGACAGCATTTGCGTAAATTTTAGCCTCTATCTCCTGCATAAATTGGGCAGAATTATTCCGCTCATAGGTAACAGAAGCAATTCTGGCTTTCGCATAACCCACATCCATAGCCAATGCCGGGAATCCTATATTCCAGCCATCATCCAATATAAAATCTGCCTTTATCGTGCTATTTTTGTTGAACTGATATTTTCCGGAAACACTGGTATTCATTTTACCGTACTGAGAAAAATCTACTTTTTTATTTTCACCGTCCGTATAATCTCCTCCCTTTCGATACACGCCACTAAAACGAATGGCCCATTTTTTCTCACTATAGTTCATCACTACTGCGTTTTGTACAGCAGTGGCCGCCGAATAGTATCCGGAAGCAAGGCTCCCTGTAAATCTACTATTGGAATCGATCAAGGCATCAGCCAATTTTAAATTTAGCGTCCCACCAATAGTCGCGCCCGTTCCAATACCATCTCCACCGTATTTAATATCAATACTTTTTAAATTTACAGGTTCAGTATAAATCGTTGCCGGATCCATCTTATCCGTACAGGCACCAAAAATTCTCATCCCATCAATAACAACATTAATCTGCCCAGCAGAAAACCCCCTTAAAACAGGCTCCATACCAATCGGTCCGCGCCTGATCAAATTTACGCCTTCCACCCTGGCCAAAATATCCTCCGTACTGGCAAGTAGCGAAGATTGATAAAAAGTGGTTCCAGGTTGTTTACTTTTCCTGATGGTGTGTATCTGAACCTCTTTTAATGACAGTTCCTTGATCACACTGTCCTGCTGATGCTGCGCTATAGCCGCCGATGTTGAGACCACCAAAATAATAGTCGCAACAAACTGAAAAAAATTGTACATGACCTTAAAAGCTAAGGTCAAAAAATATAGTATTTTTCTGTTCAGCGTTAACCAGGTCCAAATTGATTCTCCAGTCGCCTGTCATGGTAAAATTGACCTTTCCTTTATAATACCCATTTTTTGTATGAACAGGATTGATATTGTTGGGAGAACCATGTCCCATAGCAGGCATTTCAGGCCTCATGACCAAGAGAAAATTATCAACGGAAAGAAAACTCATCTTATCTTGCTGACGATAAATGATCACTTCCAAATCATTAATTCCAATTTTTGGAGGGTTCGGAAAATAGTACGAAACTACCAGTTTCTCGCCCTGGGTAGTCGTCAGCATTTTTACCCGCTCAGGCGAAGAAGCCCCCACCGCCACTGCCAATTTAGCCGTGCCGATCTTATTTTGTCCATCTCTTTTAATGGTTACATCAAAAGACCATTTACTTTGGTCAGTATTACCCGGCATGGTAAAAACTACTGCAAAAGGAAACAAAGTGTTTTCGACCTCACTGCTTTCCGGTTGCAGGCAAGGGGTTGAGTGAGACATATACATCCCATTCATTTCCATATCCATAACAGGCAGGATTTTAACCAAAGCTTTAGTGATTGGCTGATTAGAAACAGAATCATAAAGTGTCACAAACAATTGGTTATGTCCTGTGGTAAGGTCTTTTTCTGCCCATAACTCCACTTTTGTTGATATCCCCAAAGCATAAACTTCTGAGATTTTTTGGAGTCCCGCTTTGGGATCAGTCACAGTTTGGTTGATTACATCCTTTTTACAGGCAGTTAAGATTGAGCATAATAAGAAGAATATATATAGTTTTTTCATGATGATTTAAGATAAAAAAGCACAAAGCAAAGCTTCGCAATTACGAAAAAGGGAATTTTAGGGCGTGTTTTTTCATTTCTCATTAAAGAAACAAATGACCACAGTAAGAAAACTAGACAGCAATTAGTCCAGCAACAAGATATGCTCGTGAAATCGCTCAGGCAGAGTAAACCGAAGGAGGATGAAATATATTGACATAAATAATATGCGTATAATTCCTGATCAGTGGTATATTCCTTTCCACGATTGCAAACGATCCGATGGCGCCATACTCATCAACAACCATAAGGAACAAAGGTATCTCCAATTGCTTCTCTATTCCGGAAGCTTGCCGCTCTTTTTTTTCGGCCTCAGCCAACCTTTTTTTTAAGAAGCACTTTCCTTCACAATGTAGTTCAGGTCTATTTCTATTTTCACAAAGCGATTTAACGATATATTCTTTATCGAGTTGATAACTGGCCATTAATCCCAATTGGATCAGGCATTGGGCACCTAAAAGTAAAATTAACACGACACTTACTACTTGTTTCATCCTGTTATCGCTCTCCATATTCTAAGGGTAAAAGTAATGACTAAATAGATCTGGCGTAATGATTAGCATCGTTTAAAAATCTGATATTAATCACTTTCACGCATTGACCCTTCCATACTTGCAGTGGAATCGATATTAACACAGATGAAGATCCTGAAAAGCAGATAGAAACGATAAAAAAATAGTTTACACTGCCTAACGCAATGTAAAAAAACAACTAAAATTTTAAGGCAGTAGCAAGATAACTGAATGCAGCATCAAAGGTCTTAAGGTCGTGCTGCCCAAATCCGATCCGAATTCCCAGGATAGGCTCGTATGGTTTAAAATAAATATTTTCAGATGTGATATACAATCCCAACTTACTAAGCTCAGTAAGGCAGAATCCACATAGACTGGCTTATCAAATGGTATCCATACACCGAGGCCTCCGCTAGGAATATCGAACTTGCCAAAACTTAGTAAACATCGGTCAAAGCAGACCTTTAGGCCATAAACTTTTTGTTTATAATAGAGCCTGGTTTGCTCCATATCTATTACGTAAGTGTCTGAAGTTAACATTTTAGCTGCATTGTACATTTTTACGTCCTCTGAAACGATCTGACTTTCATCTAGACTGTTATATTTCTCAATCATAGGTAAAGTATAATCTGGAATCTCTGTGCCAAGTATTATAAAATTCATTAGAAGTATTTTAATTAGAAATCGAATTTAACAATTCATATTTATTGCTTTGCAGATATTTCGATTCTCTTATTAAATTTTTCAGAATTTGTTAGGCATTCAGATTGCATACAAATCCAACACAAACCATAGATTCACAAGAAAATACAGTATTTTCAATCGAAATATTATAAACTTAAAATAGTTTTTTAGTCTCTTTAATGCGAGGCGTTAATGTGCGGGGGCTGCCAGCCTTGGTTTTCCTCCGCCATTTGCCATTTAGTAAAAATTCTATTGCGCAGTACTGATAAATCATGCTAAACTAAAAACTAAATACCCCATTAAAACGCTCTTATGATTTAACTAAATATTTCACCTGCTCCATTTGAATATTAATCATCTACATTATGCAATAACTCTGAAAATCTTCCCGAAATCAAAGTTAAACACATTTCTAAAATTGAAATAGACGACATCCTGGTGAACCTAGGCTCGGTTCTAGAAATCGAAGAATTCGAAAAATGTTATTCTATTATAATTTGCAGACTTGATGAAAAACAAGTCATAAAATTTAACAAAGAAATCTACATGGTCACAATATAAATCCAAGATCCCTTAACGACTGTACTATTCCTTTTTTAACTCAAATCCTGCAAGATCAATGGTCATTATTAACAATTTCCTGTAGTTTCAAATGATCTGCTATGAAAATCTTCCTCCCTGTTAAGGTCAATATACTCTGTTTAGCGAACTCATTCAAAACCTTAAACAAGGTTTCATAAGTTGTACCTGCAAATGAAGAAATGTCCTGTCGGCTGATTTCTACATCAATAAAGCCTTGCTCATCAATTCCAAACTGCTGGTGAAGGGAAATAAATGCCTGCGCTATACGCGCTTTAACAGACATATGGGCTAAATCACGCATGCTTCTATGGGAATCATCAAGTTCATTTGCCAAAAATCGGATCAGCTGATAGGCTAGTTCAGTATTTACCTTTAAGGTAGCTTCGAAAAAAGCAATCTCCAGATAGCAAACTACAGACGGCTCCAGCGCTGTTGCCGATACCGGATACAGGAGTCTTTTACCTAAACCCATGTGACCGATAATGTCTGCGGATCTTGCAAAACGAATAATCAGCTCCTTATCCTTATCCCAACTTTTATGAACTTTAAAACTGCCTTTGTGCACAAAATAAATTCCATTAACGGCATCCCCTTCTTTAAATATCAACTCTCCCTTTTTCACCTCAAAATTCCTTTTCTGCACCGCCAAAGCCGGGAGCCATTCAGGTAAACAAAGTTTACATAAAAAACACGTTTTAAGATCACAAGCATTACCGCATTCTTTCATTCTTCAAATATGCAACTTTTACAACAAAACCTTAAATCACTAGATTACAACAAACAGATTCAACATCAACATACATTGTTAAAACAATATTATTTAATAATAAAACAATAAAAAATAATATAATAATATATCATTAACAATATTAATCACTTCAGAATACGAATTGAAAACTCTACCTTTGCGGCGGTTCGCTTAAAACGATTATTTAATAAACCAAAACGATGAAAAAAAACATACATAAAAATGGAATTTCTATCGCTCCATCTTTACCATATCTTGTACAAAAAGATAATATCTTACCTAGAGCTCGCTTCCTAAAAATACGTTTGTTGCAAATATCTCTTTTATCCATTGGCGTTGCCATTCTCATTAGCTTAATTGCTAAAGTTCTGGTATTGCTAATCAACCTGGTTACCAATATTTCTTTCTATGGTTCCTTTGATTTAGCTTTTCACAGTCCGGCTGAAAATAATTTGGGATTATTCGTCATTATTCTTCCAGCAATTGGAGGCATTTTAGTAGGATTAATGGCATTATTTGGCTCTAAAGCAATCAGGGGTCATGGTATACCTGAAGCGATGGAACAAATACTGACCAATCACAGCAAGATTAAACCAGCTATTGCTTTTTTGAAACCCATTTCATCGGCAATTGCAATTGGATCAGGCGGGCCATTTGGAGCCGAAGGCCCAATTATTGCAACCGGCGGGGCACTTGGTTCAACTATTGGTCAGTTTTTTAAAATCACCTCTAATGAGCGCAAAATTATCTTGGCAGCGGGTGCTACAGCAGGCATGTCAGCCATATTCGGCACCCCTATTGCAGCCATTTTCCTCGCTATTGAATTGCTACTTTTTGAGTTCTCCCCTAAAGCAATTTTGCCTGTTGCATTGGCGTGTATAACCGGGGCTGCAGGCCACCAGTTTCTTTTCGAATCAGGTCCGGTTTTCCCAATGCATGATTTAGAAAGTCCAACAAATTTTGCATTGGCCATTTATAGCGTCATTGGTATAATTATTGGCTTTATCTCTTTAGGGCTTACTAAAATAGTTTATTGGATTGAAGATACTTTTGAGAAACTTCCTATTCATTGGGTGTGGTGGCCAGCAATAGGCGGACTCACTGTCGGGTTAATCGGATACTTTTTCCCAAATACTCTGGGGGTTGGTTATAACAACATTATCAATATACTTTCTGGAAAAATTCCACTTGCACTGATGCTGAATTTATGCTTTTTTAAATTCCTTTCCTGGGCAATAGCCCTTGGAAGTGGCACCTCAGGTGGAACGCTGGCCCCACTTTTAACGATTGGCGGTGCTGGAGGAGCTATTTTAGGGGCTTTGATACTGATGTTTTTTCCAGGCACGGGAATTAGTATCCCTATGGCTGCTCTTGTTGGCATGTCATCTATGTTTGCTGGTGCTTCCAGGGCCTATTTAACCAGTATTATTTTTGCTTTGGAGTCAACAATGCAGTCACAGGCCTTACTTCCATTGTTGGGAGCTTGTACCGCCTCATACCTGATTTCCTTTTTCTTTATGGAAAACACCATCATGACCGAGAAAATTGCCAGACGAGGCATATATACCCCAGATGCATATGAACCTGATATACTGAGAAGAATCGTTATTGCACAGGTGCTTGGAAAAGGCAAAAAGATTGCACAGCAAACACCTACTATTGAAGAATTGCTACAAAGAAATGTCCCTATACTAAGCTCCAATGATCCACTTTCTAAAGCAGTAGAATTGATGGCCATCAATGGTGAAGAGGTTTTGCCTGTAATGTCCAATAAAAATTCAAAGGAAGTTATTGGTATGCTCAGCTATAATGATATACTCCATGCCTATGAGTTATATCATAAAGAAAATCAAGAGGCAGGAATTAACCTTTCGCTTAAAAGACAACGAATAAAAATAATGATCAAAAGTCGTAAACTAATGAAAAAACAGGGCACTATATGATGTTCTTTTATCTCTTATAGGTAATTATTTTTATGTGATTATTTAATAACATGTAAGATAATCACTCCACAAGGATTAGAAAAGACACAAGAAATTGCACCTTTTCTGTTTAAAATGACATCAAAGTTAAAAATCTCTAAAATTTAAAAGGACGGCACGCTAATAAGCCTCGGTTTGGTAATTACGGTATTGACGGAGTCTTACAATTCAGCATGTTAGTAGGGAGTTAATATAGCGGGGATAGTTTATTGCGTTTATCTGTCCGCTCCTTCTAAGAAACCACAGTTTTATAAACTGCTCGAAACTGAGTCAATAAAAACCTACTATTTAACTGAATCCTGAGACTGAATCAACAGGCAGATACTATCCTCTAATGCTTCTACACTATGAACAATAGTTTTTGGTATTTCCAACTCATCGAACTTTTCAAGCACAATTGAACGTTCTGATTCAATGTAATTTACTTTACCTTCAATAACGACCAGCTTAGCTTTTAAAGAGGTTTGATGAGCCTTTAAAATCATATCCTTTTTAAAGCCAAGTACGATCAATTTAAACTGATCCCCTTTTTCTAATACTTTAATTACTGGCCCTGTTTGCGCTTGTGCCAACTGCGCTAAAACTTCTTTTATAATCATGTTATATGTTCGTGTACGTTCTTTTGAAAGTTACTGTTCAAGTTTTAAAGCACCATTTTAATTTGATCTTTTAATGTCGTCAACACTTCTGATTGAAACCATTTATTTTTTGCCTGCCAAATATTATTTCTCGGCGATGGATGTGGTAAAGGCAAATATTGAGGCAAATACACTTCATAATTCTTCACCGTTTCTGTCAGCGTATTTTTACGTCTCTCTTTTAAATAATAATGCTGCGCATATTGACCAATTAATAAAATCAGCCTTTTTCCCTGCATATAATCCAACAATTTATCATGCCATAAGGGAGCACATTCTTTTCTTGGCGGAAGATCACCAGATTTTCCCTTTCCAGGAAAACAAAATCCCATGGGCATTAATGCAAAAATATCCTCATTATAAAAGGTTTCTTTATCAACACCTAACCAGTTTCTTAGATTATCCCCACTGTTATCATTCCAAGGAATGCCCGTTTGATGAACAATTCTCCCCGGCGCTTGCCCGATAATAACAATTTTACTTTTCGAACTTGCCGAAACAATCGGATTAGCCCCTAATTCCAGATAACTTTCACATACTTTACAATTTCTGATATCTTCTAAAAGTTTGTCCATGACCTTTTTTATACTATCTTAACAATCATCCCATTGCATTGCTCATCGATCAATATCTGACAGGCTAAGCGTAGGTTAGGGTTACTTATTCCATGCTTACTAAGTGTATTGCTTTCATTTCTGTTGAAATTAGTTAACATACTACTTTGAATAACTTCTACCAGACAAGTACCACATTTTCCCATTCCCAGACATCCCCCAAATTCTTCCGGACTTATCCGATCAAAGATCAACATCATTAAACTACGGTATTCATTGGGAAAGGTTTGTATTTCATAACTTTCTTCATCCCATATTACAGTAAGTACAATATTATTTCCAAAATTCATCATGGTAATCATCTTTGAACTCATCATGCCGACTTTCCAGAAAATGGCCAATACTACTTAAAGTCGATTCAGATAATGTCTTTTCCAAATGCGGAAAAACTACTCTCTCTTCAAAACGGATATGATCATTAAGAAAGGTGATCAGTTTTTCGTATACCGCATAATCTCCCTGACTGGCTAGATTCACCTGATCTATTAGGTTAACAATCTGTCGATGATCATTTTTTGCCTGCACACAAGGTTCCTCTACATCGAACCTGTTAAATAACAAAACTTCTTCATCCAAGAAATGATCTTTCAGGTGTTGGTCCCAGAAAAAATTTAAATAATTTTTCATCCTTATGGTAGCTACATTATTAGCTATCCCTTGTTTAATCTTCCAGGAAAACAATAAACCAAAATGGTGATCCCTGGAAAAAAGCTTCATATCTTCGCTACGTTTTATTGGTTGATTTTTCATAAACATGTTCCTCTATAACATTTAAATATGGCCCTCAGTCTGCTTACTTTAGGAACCCTGTTTGTTGACTTCAACATCAGAAATTCCTTTAACTGCTTTCATAATTTTTGCGATGCTTGAGGCCCGTTTTTTTGCATTTTCAGCAATTACACCCACAAACAATTCATCAACTGTTTCATTGAACAATTGAATCCATCGATCAAAATGCTCCTTTGAGAGCTCCAGTGGCAGATGTTTAGGCAAAGGGTCACTATTATATTTCCTTGTATATAAGAGCAAGGTTGACCAAAAATCAACCATAATTTTCAGGTGGTTATCCCAATTATTCTTAATAACAGGCCCAAAGACAGCATCTAAAAGATGATCATTTCTTACCTTCGTATAAAAGCTGTTTACGAGCAATTCCACATCAGTTTCATCTGCTATATCCTTTCTATTTTCTTCCATCATATCCGTTTTATACAATGACCTTACCTGCACCGCCATTCATATTTTCTAGCCTTTCTAAAAACATCTCTGCCATCACTTGAGCTCTCCTTTTGGTTTCATTAGCCATACTCCCCTCATATTGATCATCAATGGTTTTATTGAATAGCAGTAACCAACGATCAAAATGCTCTTTTTTAAGAGATAAAGGTGCATGCCTGGCAAATGGATTGCCCCTGAAGCCCGGAATGCCAAACAGTGCTGCATTCCAAAATTTATACATCTTTTCCAGGTGGGGCTTCCAATCGATAATTACGGCATCAAATACAGGGCCGATCAAATCATCTGATTGCACCTTGCGGTAAAATGAATCCACAAACCATACGATATCTTCAAAATTGTTAATGTCGGTTTTCATACAAATAGTTTTATTGCATTGGAGGTGACCAAATAATAAATGGCCCATCCAACAAAAAGGATTAATAAAATAAATATCCAGAATGGAATACTTTGTGGCGTTTCACTTCCAACAATTAAAAAATTCCTTTGATTGCCTTTTCCATAAGCATTGATCATGATGGGGACAATACCATCAACAACCGCATTTTCCTGGATTCCTTCAATGGCAATGGCCGGTCCGTTTCTAACTTCAAACGGAATCAACCTAATCCCTTCCTTACCAGTAGGATCCTTACTGACAATTCTAAGTACATGTTTGCCATCGACCAATTTTGAGGTATCCAGCTCAAAGTTGACAGGAGAAATTAGCTCCGCTATCGGTTTAATCTCTTCGTCAATAAAAATAAATACTTTGCTTTTCTCTTCCATATCAGTCCAGATTTAAGATTGAAAATTTGATGTGCGATGCAGATTTCTCTCCAGGTCTTAATAACCATTTTACAGAGAAAAAAAGACAAAACATAACAATGATTGCCGTAACACTGATAATCACATAATCCCAATTACTATCCGGACCTGCTCCATGGGTAATTCCCTTCAATAATTTAGGTTGCTGTTTTTCACAAGCAGGACAAGCCATAGCTGTTATAGACAAAAACAAAACGATGCTGGTTAAAAATGCTTTTTTCATGATCTCAAATTTTGATAACAACTCTTTATACATATTTTTTCAAGCGCTGCACAACTTTCCATGCATGCTCATCTGCATATACACCATAAGCATTGACTAATACTCCCCCTACCGACAGGACTTTGGAAGATATTGCAAAAATGACCATCTCATCACCGGGATCTGTTTCTCCCTCAAAACGGTACACCTCATCAATCTGAAACTCATCAGGAGACAATGACAGCCCGGTTTTACTACAAATTAAACAGTCTTCATCCGTCGCAATGTTAAAATCTTTCGTATAGCCCAGATCAAATAGGTCATTTATAGCTTCACTTACCGTTTCATAACTTTTCATTATTTACTGGCTTTAACTTTTACAACTTCCATTAATTCCTTTACCTGTTCAGTAGTTACCTTTTTAGCGTTGTTTCCCCAACTTGTTTTTTCATGATTCATAATCGCCGCAATCTCTTCCGGTTTTAACTTGCTATTGGTCCCAACCGCAGGCATTGCCCCATAGCCTTCATTTTCCCTTGCACTATAACCATTCATGATGATGTCGACCATAAGTTCCGGATTGTCATCCAATACAATCTTACTTCCTTTAAGTGCCGGAAAGGCACCTTTCAAGCCCTCTCCATTCCCCTGATGACAACTCTGACAATTATTGGTATATAACATGGCACCATTGAGTTCTTTGGGTTCGCCTTTCTTCGCAGAACCAAGATCTCCCGGTTTTTTGTATAGGAAATCAGGCTCAGGTGTACCGTCAGGTAATTTGGTCTGTTTTAGCGCTTTTAAATAAGCCACCAGTTGTAAAGCTTCAGCACCGGCAATTATTTTCCCTTTACGCCCATTTCTAAATTCATCAGGAACATTCACCACCACATCACCTTCTTCCAACTTATTTTTAACTTCAAACAAAAAAGGATAAGCAGGCATGATAGATTCCTTTACGACAATACGCGGATTGTATAAATGGACAAGATGCCAGTCTATACTGGGTTGACGTAGACCAATATTGGTCAAATCAGGCCCTGTTCTTTCCGTACCCATAAGTGTAGCCGTATTACGCCAGGTATCTGTCCTGTGAATATCCGCATAATCAGCAGCAATACTTGGCCTAGATCCCCAAACCTTGTCCATGTCTACATTGCGGACCTGTTGGGTATGACAGGCCACACAGCCATTTGCAATAAATACAGCCTTACCCAAAATAGCCTGCTCGTCCAAAGGAATCGCATTAGGCAAGGGGGCATTGTTCTGTTCGTTATTAAAGGCTGGAATGATACAGACAAATAATGTAAGCACAGCAAATAATAAAAATGCCGCAGTAAAAAGTTGTTTATGATTGTTAAAGAAATCCATATCTATTGATTTTAAAGCTTAATTTCTGCCGAAGCATTGGATAGATTCAATTTTTCGATGGCAACCTCTGTAACATCAATGGTTTTATTACCTTTTAACATTTTATAAAAGTTGTAAGCAAAAAACAAATGCGACAACCACATCAAACTTCCACCTATTGCACGCCATAACCAGTATGGCGCCATAAATACCACACTATCTATAAATGGCTTACCATCCATCCACATCAACCCTTTCAGGGTACTTCCATACATCAGCGGAATGGTATAAAACATTAAGCCAATCAGCGCCAACCAAAAATGTGCACCAACAGTAATCTGCGGTGCTTCTTTTCCGGTTAATCTAGGGACAAGTGCATAAATACCTGCCCAAAGAAAGAAACAGATAATCCCGTACATGGTTAAATGGGAGTGTGCTACAGTAAAATCGGTAAAGTGCCACACCAGATTTGTGGTACGAAATGCCTCAGCAGTACCTTGTAAAGATCCTGTAAAGTAGAAGATGATTCCTACAATAAAAAATGGCAAAGTATAGCTGGAAAGCACTTTATGCCAGGCTCCTTTAAAGGTCATGATAAAATTCGTAGTACCTGCAGCAACTGGGATAACCATTCCCATACTTCCTAAAATAGCTACCGTCTGCAACCACCACGGTATAGAACTAAATACAAAGTGATGCGTGCCAATCAGGGTATAAAACAGAATCTGTGTCCAAAATGCCAGGATACCCAAACTATAGGAATATATAGGTTTATTTAACTGTTGAGGAAGAAAATAATAAACAATCCCCAAGGTAAAAAGCATAAACCACATCCCAACACCCTGGTGCATATAATACCCCTGTATAATGGTTTCTCCCAGTCCGTCTTGCCACCAGGGCACATAAGCCACAACAGAAATCACAATGGCAAATATCACAGATGCTACAATGTACCAGTTGGAGATATAAATTTCCTTAGTCTTTCTTCTGGCCACAGTTTGCAAAAAATTGATTAGGGTTAAAATGAGTCCAATACCGAAAAGCAACATTACCGGCCAGATATACTCTCTGTATTCACCCCCACCATTATTAATTCCGGCCATCAAACATAGACTGCCTACAACCACAGCAGCATTAATTAACCACAGGCTATACCAGCCCATTTTAATACTGGCAAGTGGAGCATTTCCGACTCTGGGAACCACATACAAACCCAATCCAATCATACCAAGGGATGCCCATCCCCAAAAAACTGCATTGGTATGAACCGGACGCAAGCGGCCAAAACTCAGCCAGCTCAGCTGGTCTGCATCAGGAGCAACAAACTTTATCCCAAGGTACTCTCCTACTGTAGTCCCAAATAAGAGCCAAAATGTTGCAGCTCCCAAATACCATAAAATCAGTTTCGACAAAGCAGGATCGACTCCCGGTCTTTTTAAGGCTCTTTTCTTTAAAGCAACAACAGGTAATCCAGGATCGCTTTGAATTTGATGTAGTAATCCTTTTTCATCTTCTGCAGGTATTGTACCGGATAACTCCTTATTTGTTAAGGCATAATCCAGCGCATCCTTTCGTTTACTCAGTGCCTTTTGTAGTGCCACCTGATCTGCCTGATCCAATAACCTTACCAATTCATCAGCTTCCTGTACTTTTTGTTTATCCTGATACTGCCGAAACAGGTTATTAACTTTAACCATCATCAGCCATATTCCCGCCAGTATAGGAATTAAGATCAAAATCAAGGTAATGATCACCCCTCCTTCAGTCCAAATAGAACCACTAGTGTTTGTTGTTTGAGAAAATCCCTGCTGACTGCTAAAGATCAAAAAAATAATGGTACCTAAACTCAACAGTCGTGATTTGGTAAGTTTAACACCCGCAATCCTTTTTTTCTTAAGATGGTTCTGGAGGGCCTCAATCTGACTGCTGCTAAAAGTATTAAGGTGTTGCTGCAGTTGAGACTCCGGTCCTCTGTAACTTCTATTTTTCAAAAGATCTTTTGCCTGTTTAACCCTGTTATATATAAAAACTGAAACCAAAAAAGCGGTCAGCAGAACAAGAAAGCAAGCCCATAGCAATACTGAAGTAAAACTCATAATTTATTATTTTTTATCATTTTCACCCACAGGGAAAGTCAACACTGGTGATTCCTAATTTTTTAACCCGTAACTTAATTCAGTTGAAGCAAAGCCGGACCGAATTCTTCAAATAGAATCGACTCCTTTTCTATTCCTTTTGCAATAAGGTCATTGAATTGCTTTTGAATAAAAGCTGACGGTCCGCATACATAATATCTTGTTCCCGGAAACTGAGGTAGGGCGGCTATTTTATTGATATCCAAAAACCCTTCCATCACGCCTTCCTGCTTATCTGATTCAGTTGGAAGGTCATAAAAAACATGTTGGTTTACATTCTCATTAGCTTTTATTATCTCATCTAACTCTGTTTTAAACGCATGTACATTACGGTTTCTGCATCCATGCAACCAGGTAATGGGATGGCTATAGTCTTTGTCTACCAGATTCTGTAACATACTCATCATCGGCGTTAGACCAACTCCGCCGCTAATCAATACTACAGGCGCATCTAAGTCTGCAGGTAACGTAAAGTTACCAGCCGGAGCGGTAAGGTCTACTTTATTACCTTCCTGAATAAAATCATGGAGGTAGTTACTGATCTTACCATCGGTATCTAATTGTGCGCCTTTTTCTTTTTTTACGGAGATACGATAATACTCATGAGTTGGCGTACTTGATACACTGTACTGGCGTGATTGATATAAACTCAGTTCTGGCAAAAATACCCGGATACTGATATATTGACCGGGTATATGCGGCATCACCTTACCTCCATCAGCTGGATGCAGGTAAAAAGAAGTAATCTCTGCAGACTCCTCGATTTTCTTTCCAACAAAAAATGGCCTCCAACCTGTCCAGCCATCCTGCTGTGCGGCTTTATGTTGATACAATTTTGTCTCATGTCCTGACATCAATGCTGCAAGCTGCTGATAAGCTGCTGTCCAGGCGTCTAAAATATCAGCAGTTGCTGCTGCTCCCAGAACTTCCTGTATCGAAGCAATTAAATGACGACCGACAATTTGATAATGTTCAGGTCTGATATCCAGACTCACATGTTTATGGCCAATCCTATCCACCACAGGCATCAGTACGCCTGGATTGGCAATGTTCTCTGCATACGCAAGCACAGCCATAGCCAAAGCTGTTTGCTGTTTTCCACTCTCCTGGTTTCCCATGTTAAACATGTTTTTAAGTTCTGGATTGTGGGTAAACATTCTGTTGTAGAAATGTTTAGTCAATAACACACCGTTTTCTCTTAGTATAGGTACTGTCGCGCTGATTAATTGTTTTTGTTCAAGATTCATAATAAATATATTAATACCTTTTTATCTCTTAATTTTTCAATTTTTTTTTTAATTCCTCTTATTTCCTCAATTTGGTAATACCCAGATTCGGACTTTCATTAAAATGGCCAATGGTCGTCTGCTCCAACAGATCTTTCAATTGGTTACGAATAGCTTTAAATTCATGATGCAATGGGCAAGGATTAGTTTCTGAGCAATGAGCTAGCCCCAAACCGCATCCAATAAAAATGCTTTTCCCATCCACCGCTTCTACCACCTCTGATAAGGGACGTTTAAGCCCCACCTCATCCATATAAAACCCACCATTAGGTCCTTTAGCCGATTGTACTATACCTCTTCTACTTAAATCCTGTAAAATTTTGGCTAGAAAATGTTCTGGAGAATCTATTCCTTTAGCAATTTCTTTTATCCCTACCCTATTGCCATCGGCTGTCCGGTGCGCGATAAAAAAAACTGAGCGTATTGCATATTCACATGTTTTTGAAAAGACTCCCATAAGCAGGACAAAGCTACATAGTATATTTAAAAAATAAAAGAGTTTTTCGTCTTTTATTAAAAAAACTTATTATTCGACCTCATTTTTCATTTAGAAATGAAGTGAAAAGGCGTTAAATAATTAAGATTTAGAATACCGGAAACCTCACGATTTATAGTTTTTAAAAGCTGACAATCGCAATTTCGTAAACAGATAGAAGGTATTACTAACTGCATGCAAAACCTGATTGAACGGTAGAATTTTAGATATTAGGATGAGTCAAAATTGATCAATCTTTGCTAAAAGTGTATATTTCGAGGAAAGTTGGAATGAAATGAGGTGTCAGCTTATTTCCGAATTCAGCGGACAGTAATGCCGAAACATGCAGTTATTGGTATAAAAGTCCGCAATTTCTTGATTATATAATTTCCAAGTCTCAAAGTCAGAAAAACTCCCAAGTCCATTTTCAACAGGAAACACTCCATTCATTTTTTTCTCAAAGTCGTCCGCCAGTAATGTCTCTGAAATTAAAGATAACTCCCAACTACCTGGAACTTCGTCTTTAAAGTTTAGTTCGGCATATGCAACTCGACCAGAAAAATCTTCATCAAGCCCAATGTAAAGGTAAACTGGATAGTCACCAGGCATAACTGTCCAAGATTGAGGAAGTCCTAATTCTCTATACATTGGGTCTGTGCAAACGACTTGTCCACTTGGTAATTTGGTAATTTGATATTGCCAGCAAAAAATCTATCGTAAGATTTATTTGCTTTTAGGTCTTCAAAATCTAAGTAGTCAAACTCAGTTACTTCATTGAAAATTATCTGTTTGACTTTTTTATTTGTCGTGTCCTGTTCGGTCTGAGAAGTCTTACCAAATAGCTTGTCAAATAGTCCCATAATTATTTTTTAAAGTCGTCTTGTTTGATAGTTGCTTCCCTATTCACATTTATTAAAACACCTGTAAATTCTACAAGCGCAAATGGTTTACTCTTTAGATAAACGGAATAAGAGCAAGCGAAGTTAATAAAACGAATAAGACTTGTTATACAAAAATTGATCAATTCTTATCCTTATAAATCTCTCGAATTATCCTTAAAATATCTGATAAGTGTTGCAATGGGCTCCCTTCTTCCCCGCCAAGGTATCAAAGCCTACAAAAATCCTGGAATCGTAAGATTTCGGGATTTTTTGTTTTTGAACAACACCAAAGAGGCATTATTTTACTACCCCTCAGAAATCATCTTGGCTCGATTTTTACCGTTTTACCTTATTTTATTCGGCTAAATTCAATTAAACGGAGTTTTCCACCAAATTTCAGATCACCGAGGTTTCCCACTAATTATCTGATTACGTTTGCTGAAATAGCCAAGGAAAAATAAGTGAAGAAACAGGCTCCAAAAGATTTATCGATCCCCTAATTAAGATTTATTGAATATCTGACCAAACATGAACGAGAACAACGATAACATGCTAATCCCCGACGAAATTATTATGAACCAGATCTATTACATACATGGACACAAGGTAATATTGGATACCGATTTAGCTGCGCTTTATGAAGTAGAAACCAAGCAGCTTAAAAGACAGGTTAAACGAAATAAGGATCGCTTCCCCGAAGATTTTATGTTTGAACTGACCGCTGAAGAATATCAATTTTCAAGGAGCCAAAATGGCACCTTGAAACAAGGAAGTAATATCAAATACGCTCCTATGGTCTTTACTGAGCAGGGGGTTCCATGCTTTCAAGTGTATTGAACAGCAAGAGGGCAATAAAAGTGAATATCCAAATCATACGGATATTTACTCGCATACGTCAAATACTGACAGACAATACAGATATAAGACTGGAAATCGAAAAAATAAAGAACAAGCTAGATAATCAGGATAAAAATATGGAAATCATATTCCGCAGCTTATCCAATAAATACCCATTTGCCCCCTATTGCTCATAGTCCCTTTTGGTAGTTGCTTTTTCGGAGCATGTAAAATTGATGTGTCTACTTCTTTTACAAATTTTGTTAATGCACCAAGTTTGTTTTCAGAAAACGCCAGTATCGTGTAATCCCAACAGGAATAGTAAGATAACATCCACTTAAATTCTGCATCAATTTTACTATTAGCTAAATAGTCATTTAGAATTGAATAGGAGTCAAAAATTATTGAACCATCAAGGTCTTCAACACCTGTAAAACAGCTTGGCTCAAGCAAAGAATACCAATTTAAAAATATCAATCGCTTTAAAATTTCAAGTTTTGCTTCTTCATTATCCGTCTGAAACAATAAATCAAGGTAGCTTTTATGGATTTCTCTATACTTTTCAAAAGCACCACTCTCAGCAAGCTGTTCAGTCTTACTCTCCATTGTCCCATCAAGCAACCAGAAGACATGCTGTAAAGAACTGATAACAAGTCACTTACATCTTAAAATATAAGACACCTTTTAGAAGTCTTGCCATGACTTTCCAAGCTTAGAGGTACATACCAGGTACTTTGTTGGTCCTTACACTAATGAGCTACCAATAACCTACCTAGCGGGTACCTACAATCTACCTATTTGCCTAAAAGGCCTCTTCAATGGTGAATTGGCTAGTTTGGAGATCCCAGATGCCAATAATCTTTAGCACTTTCCAAAAAGCCCTTTAATAGAGGTAATAAAACCTTTACTATTTATACTGATAGATGAATATCGGTTTTTTAAATTGATGGTCTGCACATGCGACAGATTACTGTAACTGAGTACAATTATCAAGGTAATATACCCTGAACATTGCCATGGCATATTTGTTTGTCATGTTTTGTCTTCACTTGTTGCGCGAATTCTCGCTTGGTTTCATTTGTTTTTACCTAAAAAAGCGGGTATTCAAAAAAGTAATTTTTTGAATACCCGCTGCTACAATTTATTATTCTTAATAAAATTGGGCTATTTTAATTTGATTGTTTCTTCTACTCTGCGTGGCGCAGAAATATTATAGGAGTAAAACAAATGAAAAGATTTCGTTGCAGGATCGTAATAATTTGGTCCCCAATGCTGATCAATATCAGGTGTCGCTCCAGCAGGAGTAATGGTTACCGTTAAATCTGCATTGACTTTTAACTGCATAAGATAACCGGACGATCCCAGGTCACCCAAATTACATTGGACTATTTCATCCGTTATCCTGGCAAGTACTTTAGCTTCATTAACATTGCGATCACCGTTGGTCGGATGATGAAACACACCCGTAGCCTGATAATTCCCTGCATACGCATTAAATGTTTGAATTGCAGTAGGACTGTAAAACATATCAATACCATTACTAGGTACAAATGCAGACTTCAATTCAATTTGTTTCCCCCTATTGTCTGCAATGGTATAAGTACCAACAGATGATGGTACTTTAACAGTTGATATATTTCCTAAAGCATTAGTGTATTTTACTTCAGTTTCCACGTTAAAAGTTTCCGGAGTAGAAAAATTCAATTCTAATCCTGCCAGCGTATTACCAATAGTTACGCCTCTGGTTAACAGCTCCGATTCGTAAGTAGTACCATAAGCCTTACCACTTTTTAATACCTCTAAAGAGGAATTTCCCATTTTATCAACGGAAACAATTTCGAAATTATATGACTGCTCCTTTAATCCGGGAATAATGGTTTTCATAATCCCTTGCCCAGCGGTAGGCAATACGATTACAGAATCAGCCCTATCATTCCAGTAAATTATATACTTCGTAATATTTGGATCCAGACTTTGTTGAAACTGCACTTCAATTCTATTTCTTCCAGAGTGGAGTTCTATCGCGCTCGGCTTTCCAGGGTAATATCTTTCTCCATCGGCCAGGTATGGTTTGTAAGTATTATCCATTTTAGTACATGAGGTAATTATCCCGATGCACACCATAAAAAAATATATTTTATTTTTCATGAGTCTATAATTTGATTTTTAATGGCTATGAAGCTATCATGGGCAATATTCAATGCTATTCCTGAAAATCTGCTCATGATGCTTTCACAATCATTTTTTTGTTGAAACAATTATTTAAGATTATTGAGGATCACCCCAGAACTTTAAGCATGCAACCTCCATTGCAAGACTCTGTGAATAATTTGACACCAGTACAAATCTCCAATATCTGATAGGTTGGGCCGGTAATGGTAATACAAATTCAAATCCTTCATACTTGGCAGCGTCATCTTCAGCATTTCTTTTGCCATATGGTAGTCCTGAAGGTTTTTTCAGTTCATAAAGACCTCCCAATTGCGTCCAGGTAGCATCTAAAGTTCCATCTGGATTCGGATTGTTACTGCCATATAGTTTAAATGTTTTTGGTGTACCATTTGCAAACTCTGCAATACCATTTACTCTAAACCAAAGCTTAAACCGACTCATTTTGATTGTTTTACCTAAGTCATACGTTATTCTTGACGGGAATTTTGTATCAGGAAGTGTAATTCCATAAAGGCACCAGTCAGAAGCACCAGTATTAGACAATGGAACACTCAGAGATGAGCCACAACATCCCGTCATATCACCAGGTAAATATAACCCTGCTATTTTTGCTCTGTCAAGTTCAACCTCTCTCAAAGGAGACAGTTTTGCGTATACCGTATCCGACTTATTTCCCCATCTATCCCTAATATAAGTACCAAAAGTTCTTTCTTTTGTTGGAAGCCCTCTAACTGAAAAATTACCTTTACTTTCTTTTGTGTATTTTGTATCCAGATACTCAAAACTATCAAGCGAGTCAATAATAACTACAACACCCAAATCACTTTCAGTAGGGTTTTCATAGCTAACATTTACTCCTCCAAAATCGGCAAGTAGCTTCAGTGATTTACCAACAGTAATGTAGCTCGGCGTAAGTGGATTAACGGTAATCTCAATAGGGTCTGATTTTATTTCACTTCTGCTTATTGAATGTAAGATTACCTTATAAGGACCTGCTTTAGCAAAACCACCTACCATAAGGGTATCAGAATAGTACGAAGATTTTGCTTGTCGGCTAACTTTATCATTTACAGAATAATCTGCTTGTACATAAAGTATAGAGGGGTCGGCATGAACGTCATAAGTAATAATAGCCCCACCTTCAACATTAGTTATTTTTATATTGGTTACCGGAGAAGGTTTTGTTTTGTTGTCAAACAGTGGTTCACGATCTAACCCTTCATGCTTACATGAAAAAATAAAACCGGTAACAAATAAGAATATTAAAAAAATATTAAGCTTTTTCATAATCATTTGATATTATATTTTACCATTTAGGGTTTTGAACAAGGTTAGGATTTACTGACAAGTCAATTTCCATTATTGGAAATAGAAAGTCTCTATAGCTATAATTAGGGGTAAAAATGGTTTTAAGTCTATAAAAATTCTCTGTAGTTGTTTGAAACACATCCCAGCCTTTTATAGGTCTGTTCATCACATCCAATTTTTTCCATCTCCTTACATTCCAATAGTTTTCTCCTTCAAACATCAATTCTATCATCGTTTCCTGATGAACAATTGACCTAAAACCTTCTTTTGTCGTCGGTTTTGAAGGGTTTTTCGCATAATTTGCCCAGGATTCAACTACTCCTTTTAAACCCGCTCTTAAACGAACCAAATCTATCCACTTATAAGCCTCAGCTGAAGGCCCCTCTGCTTCATTCAATGATTCCGCATATAAAAGATATAAACTAGCCAAACGGATGGCAGGCCATACATAAGAAACAATGTTGTAATTACCGCTACTACCGCTATTCTTGTAGTTAATCAATTTTTTTGGCCAATAACCTGTACAAGAAAATCGGCTATTACTCCCTGTAGAATTACCTTGACCCCAAATCGTACTTACATACAATAAATTGGTCTCATTAGTACGACCAAAACCAAATAACGAAGATCTATCAAATACCAGGTCGGCATAAAAACGATATTCCCTATCCATATTAAAACTCGAAGTAACATAATTCGGATTTAACAAACTACTTTCAGATTGAGGAATTGTTTTCAATTTGGTAAACCGACCTGCAAAATCCCAGTTCTTATCTTCCTCAATAGGCACTCCATTTCGGGTATAGAACATTTCGGCCGCATTTATAGATGCCGCAAGCAGCGCACCTGACGTTTGCTGCACATCATTTCTTGGCGTACACATATTTTGAAGAGTTCCGGTGGCCCCCTTAGAATTGGAAAACCCCCAAATTGTTTCATTGTTCCACTCCTCTGTTATCGTAGATCTAACATTCATACAATAGGTAGTGGCATCACTTATAGTACTCATGTTAAAAGGCTTCTCAAAATAATGGATTGCATTTGCCGCCTCATGACAAACATCAATTGCAGCTTTACAAGCATCAGCAGCTTTTTTCCATTTCTTATTGTCAACAGTAGAATTGAATAAAGCTTGTCCATCTTTATTTTTGAAATTAACATAATCAGGATTTCCATTAAATAACGGGCTTGCGGCTAATACCAGTGTTTGGGCTTTTATGGTCAATGCAATAGGCTTAGTAACTCTTCCAAGCTCCTTAGCCTGATTAGAAATTTCAATAGGCAAATCTGGAATAGCTTCGTCCAAGGTTTGTACCACATAATTCACTACAGAATCCACAGGTTCACGTTTTACCCTTACCTCTTCTACAGAAGCAGATATTGGCAGATTTTTGCGGATTACAGGAATAGGCCCGTACATTTTTAATAAACTCAAATGATAATAGGCTTTCAGAAACTTCACTTCTGCAATCCATTTGTTTCTTTCGGAAGTTTGCATATCAGGAACCTTGACAATATTTTCCAGAAAAATATTACAATGGCGTATCGCTGTATAATAAGACTTAGCTCCATTTGCACCATCCCAGGCATTGCCAATTGGTGCTACTGCATTTTGGCCTCCATAAGCCAGATTAATGACATTTTGATAACCATCCATTGGAGATATTCCTGGATTAGGGGTAACCAATTCACCTGAGCCCATGAATGTTGGATTTGTGATATCACCAAGTCTTGGCAGGAAAGAATAACAGGTAAACAAATACTTTTCCGCCTGATTACGTAGTGTAAAAGCATTGTCAATGGTGGCTATATTATCTGGAACGACATTCAGATATTTTTTACACGAAGAGAAAGCAATCACCATCAATCCGAGTATTATAATTTTATAAAATTTCATACAATTACAGTTTAATTTTAAGGGATTGGACATTGTTTTAATTAATTGAGATTAACATCCCAAAATTCATCACTCTTTGAACAGGATAACCTAGACCATTGCCTCCCATTTCAACGTCCCATAATTTAAAATTGCTCCACAGTAGTAAGTTTGTCCCATTTAAATAGAACCTCACATTCGATAAATGGGCTTTTTTTGTGATGCGACTTGGCATGGTGTAGCCAAGTTCAAGTGATTTTAAGCGAAGAAATGCGCCATTTTGCATTAACCAGGTACTTGTTTGGGTGTTGTTAACATTAACAGTTGTACTCAGTCTAGGCCAAAGGGCATAAATATTTCTATTTTCTTCACTCCAGTGATTATCAGCATAAGCCTTTAACAATGCACCCTGATCATTCACAAATGGTGAGGTGGCTACACCATCAATCCAAAAAGACTCACGACCTAAACCCTGAAAGAAACAAGATAAATCAAATCGCTTGTAGCCAGCAGAAAGGCCAAAACCATATACAATCTCAGGAGATGTTGGAAATCCTATCGGCACTTGATCCAATGTACTAATTTGTCCATCCTTATTTACATCCCTATATTTAATATCACCTGCACCATAAGTTCCAAAATTTTGTTTTGGAGAATAAGCCACGTCATTATTATCAATAAACAGACGTTCAGCAATATATCCCCAATTCTGGGTTAAAGAATAACCAACATGCGACTTATTTTTCTCGGCATACTGTGGTTCTTCATATACCTCAAATTTACTGGTAGCATAGGTAAAATTGGCCATTCCTTTGATCCATATATCTGAACCAATATTTTGGGAATAATCTAAAGCAACATCAGCACCATGCGATGATGCTTCACCAACATTAGCCCTTACATTTGCAGACAAGCCCATTGTACTAGGAATAGAAGCCCTGGTCATCAAAATGTTCGTTCTTCTTTCGTTATATATATCGACCTGAATACCTAATTTATTGAAAAGGTTAGATTCAATTCCGAAATTGAATTTTTTAGCGGTCTCCCAGGTAATGTCATTATTTGCATATCTGGTAATATTAACTCCTGTAAGTCTATTATCCGTTAATGTTCCAAAAACAGCACCATTTGCACCACTATTCATATCAACATTGGACAAATAAAAGAATCTATCCGTTGGACTACCTATTTGATCATTTCCTACCAGACCATAAGTCGCCCTTAATTTCAATGTTGGCATCACTTTCTTAAATGGTGTCCAGAAATTTTCGTTTGATATCGTGTAAGCTACACCTGCAGAGGGGAAGAATCCAAAACGACGAGATTCATGAAAGCGTTCCGATCCATTGTAACCAAAGTTAAATTCAGTTGCATAACGATCATTATAGACATAGGTGAACCTACCCGACAACCCCATATTTCTGAAAGGAAGAGAACTTTGCAAATCTCCGGCTCCTCCTGTTAAACTACTTTTAGCGATACCGATTAACATACCACTGATGCTGTGCACCTGACTAAAGGTACGTTTATAATTTATAGCTGCTTCACTATAAAAACTAGTGGAAACATTTTTATCACCCTCATCATATCCTAAATATTCGGTACCGACAGGAATTGAGATATCTGGTGATGCAACTTCATTAAGCCCTCTAAGTGTATAAGTTTTATTTACCCTATCATAATTACCAAGCGAGTAATAATATGGACTATAAAGTCTGCTTACATCAAAGAAAGCATAGCGCTGAGTATTAACCATAGCTCTGGCTGTTAGTCCTTCAGTTAGAAATGAGAAATCCTGCGACAATTGAAGCTGAGCTGACATTGTTGACCGAGAGTAGTCTTTATAACCTTTTTGTAAACTGGCATAAGGGTTATTATACTCTCCATCCCCGTAGTTACCAAACATAATGTGTTTTACAAATTTGGTATCTTCAGTAGCTGCATATCTAGCCGGAAATCGTACAGGATTAGCGTTAACGATTTCATTGTATATTGCAGTTCCACTATTTATAGGGCCTCTATAGTCGTCAAATGTACCTGATATACGTGTAATTAACTCTGTAGTTTTGGTTAAATTAATATTCACATTACTTCTTAATGAATATGTTTTTAAGTTGGCATTACTATTAAAGTTATTCATGGGATCAACTTTCATGATACCATTATCTTGAGATAATGCACCTGCAACAAAATACCTCGCTACTTTTCCACCGCCACTAACATTTAGGTTATATCTTTGGTTCATGGTATAATCCTTCAACAACATCTTTTGCCAGTCGGTAGTCGGAAAAGCCACCGGATCTGTACCTCTTATGGTATTGTCTATTTTACCTTGCTGATAAAGATATCCTCCCAATGGATTTCTGGTATAACTGGCTTCATTTGCTAAAGTCATATAAGTAATGGGATCCGCAAACTCCACATCCCTTGTGGATTGCGATAAGGAGTTTTCTGCTCTTACAGATAAATTCACTTTACCTTCCTTACCTTCCTTAGTTGTAATTAAAATAACTCCATTTGCACCTTTAGCTCCATACAGAGCCGTAGAAGTAGCATCTTTCATAATGGAAAAACTAGCAATATCATCTACCTGAAGTCGCGCTAAATCTGTAGAAGTTGACTCTATACCGTCAACTAAAATCAAAGGCGAAACTTTGTAACCAAAAGTAGTAACTCCCCTAATAAAAAAATCTGCATTATCAGCACCCGGCTCACCGCTCCTTTGATAGGCGATTACACCTGCCAATTTTCCTGCAAGAGCGGCCGTTAAATTACTTGAAGGTATTTTTAAATCCGCAGGCTTTATAGAGGTAACTGCCCCTACTACTTCTGTTTTCTTTTGCTTTCCAAAAGCTACAATCACCACATCATCAAGTTTCGCTTCCAAAGCTTGCATGGTCACGTTGATAATCGTCCGGCCGTTGATTTCTACTTCAATTGATTTCATTCCCACAGATGAAAAAACAAGTGTTTTGGTTCCATCCGGAACAGTGAGTACATATTTTCCATTACCATCGGTAACTGCGCCAATACCTGATCCTTTAGCGGCTCCTTTGACAGTTACACTAACACCCGGCAAGGAGATTCCGGTTGAGTCTTTTACAACACCGGTGATTTTAATATCCACTATAGCTTGCTTCTCCTTTTTTCGGATCACCACAGTCTTCTCTGTAATAGAATAATTCATTGGCTGATTCATAAAGCAAAGACTGAGTACTTTTTCTATGGAGCCATTCTGAACATCGATGTCAATTGGCTTTGCCTGCCTGATTAATTTAGTATCACCAATAAATGAATAATTTGTTTGGTCTATTACCTTTTTGATGATAGTTTCCAAAGAAGCATTTTTTTCATGTAATGATATTACCTGCGCTTTTGTCGCAGCACTTATTTGCAGAAAACAAGCTGTAATTATGATGATGATTAGTCTCATTATGCGTAATAATTGCACAGTATTGAAAGTCCATAACTTAGCTCTGAACCGATCGTAAATTTTCATACATTTGTTTGTTTGGGTTTAAACTGGTTTGGTTGTGTAGTAACAATTTTAAATGGGTAGACCTAAATATTGGTCAGGGATGTTCGAAGCATCTCTGACTTTTTTAAGATCACCGTATTCCAAGGTAGTTTTATGGCATAACGACAATCCTCCTTCCTGAAATTTTAAAGTGAACATTTCCGCTTAATTCTAAGATTTTTAATAGCGACGATATTTTTTTTGATCTTTCTATCTGCCCCAAAAATGACTGTTCCTCGAGCTTACCTTCATAAACTACCTCAACGTCATACCATCTCGAAACCTTGGTCATAATACTTTCTAATTTCTCATCATTAAATAAGAAATAGCCATTCTTCCAGGCAATGGCTTCTTTCATATTCCCCATGGCAACAAGCGTTTGTCCGGTTTTTTTATTGGTCTCTGCCTGCTCGCCAGGACTTAGCATCCAGAATTTTGCTGGAACAGAAGGTGCGGATATTTTAACCGAGCCTTCCAGTAAAGTTGTTATGTCAAAATTTTCATCAGCATAACTATTCACATTAAAATGTGTACCCTTTACTTCAATTTCCTGATGACGTGTATGTACTTTAAAAGGAACATTCTTGTTTTTAGCCACTTCAAAATAAGCCTCTCCAATAAGTTCAACTTTACGTTCCTTTGTGCCGAACTTTAGAGGAAAACGTAATTCCGACATCGCATTTAACCAAACACTTGTTCCATCTGGCAGTTTTAAATTGTAGGTACCTCCACGGGGAACAATTAGTGTATTGTACAATACTTCCTCTTTATCAGGTGCTTCATCATTCGAGTAAGCTAATCCTCCCTGATTACCCGAAAGATGGGTCCCATCCCTTTCCTCCAATGTTACCTTTCCACTATCTAACCTTACTTTTTTCCCATTTGACAAAACTAATACGGCAACATTACCACCCGGTAATACATCATTTAGGTGTTTATTGATGGCAAGGGGTATAATCATCTTATTATCCGTTTTGCCAAAGAACCATAATGCTACTGAGCTTACCATTATCGCAAGCACTGCAACGTATTTTAGTATACTGTAATTTCTGCTATTCCCTGACTTACGATCATAGCGTTGACGCACCTTATCCCATGCTGCATCAATACCCAAACTATCCATGTAATCAAGTCTTTCCTGTACAGGTGCCGTGTGTTTGTAGTATTCCAAAATTTCACGTTTATGCTCATCTTTTTCAATTATCCGCATAAGATGAGCTTCTTCTTCTTTAGAAAGCTCATTACATAAATATTCTGAAATTAGTTCTGCAAATTCGAAAGGCTCGTTTTTCATAAATGGTTTCATCTCTCTATATCTATTGAGAAACCTGAAACTGAAAAATGGGTGATTTTATTTTAAAATAATTTATTTGTGCATTAAAAAGGCAATGAACAAGAGGTAAACGGTATCACCAAGCATTACTCTCATTAGGCTAAGTGCCTTCTGTTTTTGATATTTAACCGCATCTATACTTATATTTAATTGCTCAGCAATTTTACGATTTTGTAATCCTTCCAGATACCCATATCTCAATACCATAGCACAGTCGACAGGTAGCATATTAATTGCCTGATGTATTTTGGCAATAATCTCGGCATGTATAATCCCATCCAATAGTTTAGGATCATCAAGCGTTTCAAAGGGGATTTTTTTGCAGTATGTATCTATAACTTTATGATGACGGAGCTTATTTAAGCACGCGTGCTTAACTGATGAATACAGGAATGATTTTACAGCATTAGGATGCGAAGAAATGTTTTCCTTTTGTTCCAGAAATACCACAAATGCATCCTGAACAACATCTTCTGCTACTTCCTGATCCTTTATTATGTAGCAAGCAAAATCGCACAACCTGGGATAAAATTTCTTAAAAAGAACTTCTGGAAACATTTCAATATGCTCTTCACTATGTCTCTTAACCATCATTTCAATTTATTTGGTTGTTAATGCTTACAAACCAATGGGATGGCTATTCTAAAAGAAATATTTAGAACAACACTACCATTTAGTCTGTTCAAAGTTAAAACTAAATATTTTAAAGACTAGGAAAGTTATGTTATTTTGCTCAATATCGATGTTTTTTTTGCTTAGTTATTTTAAACAGGTCGTCCTCCCTGCTGATAATAGTTCATTTTCATTCATCTTCTTTATACTTACCCGACACCTCTACGATACCTTTTCCTCTAACGCTCACCACCCCGGGCATTTAACCCAAGCAGCTTAGAGGCGGTAAGGTTTTGTGAGGCCTGGACCCCGCCTACAAAATTCATGACTGTAGGAAAACTACGAAGTGTATTTACCTCCATCCATTGACCAGACAAATTGTCGAGTGAAGGAACAACAGAGGTACTTTGCCCAAATACCATTACACTTGATAACAACAATAACAAAACTGCTTTTATTCTTTTCATAATCACTACTTAATATTTAGAACCTAACGCCTTTTTAGCTGTAATCAAACAAAATAGGAAATAAACTACCAAATTTTTATTCTTTGTTTTCCACTCTGTTTAATTTCAAAAGGTCCAGGTGATGGATTAGCTGTGTTGCGTTTGTTACCTAAATAATCTGTGTCAATTTTCATGAATGACCCATCTGTGTTTTCAAAAGGAAGATTAGAAATAATGACAGGTCTTAATGATTGAGTTGTAACCAATTTCCGGGGTTGTTCCAGCAACCAGGCTTTGTCCAGATTAATTTCTAAGTAAACGTGGCCATTTTCTTTAATCAGTTTTGCATCAGCATCAAAACCTTGCTTGTCTAATTCATCCTTAGACTGCTTGTCCTTATATTTTGCTTTAAATTGTTCACTAAGGCTTGCCCAGTTATAATAGCTTGGAGCTGCACCTTGGTTAGTACCCTTAGTATATAGATTCCCAGTCATATTTACTGGAAGCAAAGCCTTGTCATAAGACGTCGAATTACCCCTCATTACAAAGAGGTTATTAACAAACTGAACATCACCACCCTGGTTATCATGCAACCCTTCCATGAAAGTAGAATGTGGTTTGAGATAAGGTGTTAATCGGGCATCATAGCCCACAACATTAAACGCACCGCCAAATACATTGTGCACAAGCGCAACACCTTTAGTGTTCATTAACATACTAACTTTTGATAGCAATAAATTGTTAGCTACCAATGTTGGACCATGATTTACTTCCAGGAAAATATCCAGATCATTTTCATACATGAGGTTGTTTTTCACCTGTGTACCTTGTGCCATCCAGTCCAACCAAACGCCTTTATCAGTTCTGTAAATCTGATTGTTTTTGATTTGCACATCTACCGCCCCATGAAATTTTATACCCGCCATTTCAGCACCGCTAAACAAGCGTCTGGTGTGAATATCATGAATAACATTCCCTTCAATTATGCTAAAGGCACAGCCCATACTGCCAACAATACCGGTTTGTTCGCAAAAAGAAATGGTATTATTCCTCACAATATGTCCACCAATAGTTCCTTTATTCCAACCAAAAGCCAAAGCTCTTTTTATAGTACCTACATAGCCCTCTGCCGACTCGGTCTTATTGTTATCATGTTCATCTCCATATTTCCCCAATGCAACCCCAGAGCATTTAGAATAACGAATGGTATTATTTTCGATAATCCATCCTTTACTCCAATGCGTCCCAATTAGGCCATGCTGTTCCGCAGTAGGCGGTGCCCAATTAGTAGCAGCCTGCTCCAGAGTAAAACCAGTAACTGTAATAAAATTTATGAATGGCTTGTCAGGATAAAACACAGTTGGACGAACATTGATTTCTACCAGATCACTATTTGGATCAGTATTTTTAAACTGTGCCCAGATTGTTGTACTGTCTGCATCAACCGTAGCACACCAAAGCGGTTTTTTTAAATCAGCATCTTTATCAATCACTTGTTCTTTTTTGGCAGCTTCCATCAACCAATCACCATTCAGGTAAACGGCACCACGAAGATATTTTCTGCCTTGTGGTGTAGGATAAAACCAATCACCATGAATTAGTTCTTTATACGGGTTAAAATTT
Source organism: Pedobacter nyackensis (assembly GCF_900176505.1). GTDB lineage: Bacteria > Bacteroidota > Bacteroidia > Sphingobacteriales > Sphingobacteriaceae > Pedobacter > Pedobacter nyackensis. The sequence goes on from NZ_FWYB01000008.1 coordinate 247,213, forward strand.
CCAAAGAAACTATTAGGCAATTTTAGCACCCAGGTATCATGCATTTGCTTTCGCCAGCCCTTCGCTATTTCAGATCCTTTTACAATGACTTCCCCATCTTTAGCGGCCAGATAAGTAATCCTTTCTGTATCCGAGTCACCACCACGGGGTGGCACAATCGACTCCCGGTAAATACCGGCATGTACGATAATTACATCCCCTGGCATGGCTATGTTAGCTGCTGCTGTAATAGTTTTAAATGGTTTGTTTACCGAGCCATCCCCCACCTCATTACTATTCGCCGATACATGGTATTCCTTTGTAGGCCTTTTATTTTTACCCGATGATTTTGTTTGAGCAATAGTATAGAAATTACTTAATACAAGTAATCCCATCAATAGCGTGCTCATTTTTATCTGGTTTATATTTGTGGGCATTTCCATTTATTTACTTTCTGTTTTTATTTTTAATACTTCTGGTCTTAAATAAGGTTTATTTAAATCTACGATGGGTTTGTATGCATAAGGATCTTCACCTGCAACAAGTACAATATCCCGTAAATCTTCGGTAGTAGGTAGCTTCCCATCCTGATCCCATGGCAGCATACTTTCTGCGCTCATGTAATGGTTAACCAATGCTGTCCGGAAATTATTAGTTGTTTTATTACGCTGCGAACTGTGCAACAAGTAGCCGTTGAAGAAAACAACACCACCGCTTTTTACTGGTACAGAAATAATTTCTTCTTTACTGTAACTGCTGACATCTATGGTATCTACGTCCGCATATTCCTCACTGATGCTCGTTACGCGTGGCATAATATAGCCCGGTTTATGACTACCCGGAACAATCCACAAACACCCGTTTTCGACGGAAGCGTTATCAATAGCAATCCATACACCTACCAGCGATTTATCTCTGGTAGGAATGTAAAACTCATCCTGATGCCATGCTTGTCCGGCTTTTCCCGGCCCCTTTACAAACAACATGCTTTGCATGCATTTTATATTGGGGCTAACAGTTTTACTCAATACCTCTACAATATTCTTTTGCGAAAGAAAATCTTTAATAACAGGCGAAATTTTATGTGGAAAATGTATAGCTACATATTTTTTTAAAACATCTTCATCTGTTTCATTTCCCAATACGGGCAACATGCCCTCTACCATACCATACTCACCACAAAAAATCTTAGTGGTATCTTTTTTTAAGGCAAGAATTTCTTCAGCAGAAATTAGTTCGGGGGCAATCAGGTAACCATAATCATGGTAAAACTTCACATTCTCAGGAGTTACCTTTTTGTCTACGATGAATTGATTTGGGTTATTCATACGTTTTAATTTTATCAATAAACAATTAAATTATTTGGTCAATAGCTTCTCCAATGCCTCTAATGTCTGACCTTTTGTTTCAGGCACTTTCCATTTGATATAGAAAAAATAGATCCCGCACAAGGCCGCGAATATCATAAGCGTTGCTGCCACGCCCAGTTTTTCATTTAACACGGGGAAGGAAAAACTTGCTGCAAAATCGGCTACCCATAAGATTAAGGTGCTTAATGATAAAGCAAGCGCTCTAATTCGGTTCGGAAAAATTTCGGAAAGCAACACCCAGGTTACAGCACCAAGACTAGCCGAAAAACCAGCAATGTATAACATCAGGAAAATTAGCACCAGGTAATGATCAAAATAACTGAAATGAAAACAAGCTGCAACACCAATGAGCGATAAGCCCATTACCGCGCAACCAGCTAGCAAGAGCATTCTACGGCCTGCCTTATCAACCAGCCAAATGGCTACCAGCGTAAACAAAAACATCATTACCCCAATACCAATGGTTTGCAGCAATGCATTTTCATTACTAACGCCAGTATATTTAATAATTTCGGGTGCATAATATACAATAGCATTGATACCTGTTATTTGCTGAAAAACAGCAATCACAATTCCAATCCACAACACTGAACGATATGATGGCAGCCATAACGTTGAAAGTTTTTCCTTCGTTTCGTGCTGAAAACTTTCTTCAATAGCTACGATTTCTATACGACAGTACTCAATACCACCTACCTTTTCCAGAATTTTTTGCGCTTCCTGACTACGTGCTTTTTTTACCAGCCATCTCGGAGATTCAGGGACAAAAAATAACAACAGAAAAAACAAAGCTGAGGGAAATGCCTGCGAAGCAAACATCCAGCGCCAGTTATTTTCTCCTATACCTGACAAGAGATAATTAGACAGATAAGCCATCAAAATACCGCTTACAATGGCCAGTTGATACAAAGAAACCATGCGGCCCCGTAACGAAGCAGGAACCGTTTCGGCTATATACATGGGGCCTACCATTGCCGCTGTACCTACTGCCAGCCCACTCAATATCCTGAATCCAACAAATACCTCCAATGACTTTGCAAGTCCAGTCCCTATACCCGTTGCAGCAAATAAAAATGCACAAATCATCAGGGTGATTCTACGTCCCCATATATCGCTTAATTTACCTGCCATTAAAGCTCCAAGGGCACACCCGATTAAAATTGAACTTACTGCCCAGCCTAATGAAAATTCATTCAGTTCAAAATAGGGCTGTATATAGGAAATGGTTCCTGAAATAATAGCGGTATCAAAGCCAAATAATAAGCCGCCCAATGCGGAAATCATACTGACTAATACAATATAAGTTTGATTTAAATTAACTCCAGACTGCTTCATAAAACTATTCCATTAGTATTACAGCGCTTTCTTAATTCATGTTCCTGTCCCCACCTGGGACAAAAAAAATGTAGGTTCATATTATATTTGGTTATATTATATTAAAATTAATCGATAGTCCAATTCCGAACATCAAACTTGACTACCTTATATCACTCCAACGCCAGAAATAGCATTTTGACCGACATACATTACTGAATTATTCTACTAATTTATAGGCATTTAAATAAAAAAAATAATTATAAATTACTAAAAAACTAAACTATATTAACCAAAACATACGAAACTATGAGCATAACATGAAGTCGCATATTCAAAAATTACCACTCGGAGACAGTAATTCATTTGTCGCCAAAAGCTTCCGAACACCAAATTTTGAAGTTGGTTGGCATCAGCATATTGAATATGAACTCATCTTGTTTACAGAGGGATCAGGCTTGAGTTTTATTGGTAATCATATAGGGGAATTTGAGAAGGGCGATATTTATTTTTTAGGTTCCAATATACCCCACACTTTTCAGAAAAGAGAACCTGAATCGATAACCAGTGCAGTAGTGGTGCAGTTCCGCGAGGATTTTTTGGGAAATGATTTTATTAATACCCCGGAATGCAGATTTATTAAACAGCTATTAGAAGTATCACGATATGGCTTAAAAATAACAGGGAAAAGCAAACAGGAATTACAGCCACTGATTACAACCCTTGAGTTTGCTGAAAATTTTAAACGCATACTTATTTTGGGAGAATGCCTTGAAATCATTACTTCAGCAAAAGACTATGATCAAGTAACTACCTTCGGGATGCAACAACAAAACCAGAAAGATAAGGAGCGTATAGATAAAGTTTTCCAATTCACTATTGATTCATTTAAAGAGCCCATTTCTCTTTCGCAGGCCGCGGCCATTGCCTGTATGAGCGTGCCTGCCTTCTGTAACTATTTTAAACGAAGCACAAAGAAAACTTATATTGATTTTTTAAATGAAATTAGGATAGGCTACGCTTGTCATTTGCTAGCAGAAACAAAAAAAAATGTGATGGATATTTGTTTTGAAAGTGGTTACAATACCATAGCTAATTTCCATAAGCAATTCCTGAAAACCAAAAAGTTGACCCCGCTACAGTACAGAAAACACTTTGAGAGTGACATGCTACAAAACTAACGTCCCATCTTTCACTGTTCCTTCATAACTCTTGTTCCCAGGTCCAATTAATTTAAAATGCACATCCCATTCTTTCACCCAGGCAGGTAATAACTTTACATCATCATTCTCATATTGCAATAACATCCGTTGCAGGGCAATCATTGCTACACTACCGTGGCATTGGTCAGGTGTCCAATCGTAATTAGGCCCCCAAAAGGCTGGAAAACGAAAATTCTTATCCCATGTTGAAAAACTTTCAACGACCATTTTTTTTGACTCTTCCGGCAACCCTAAAAAAGCAGCTTGAATCGAATTTTGCTGCCAGCCTTTATTTTCTTTATGTGTTTTGGCTGCAAATGTTTTTCGAGCCATTTCGACGTTAGGTTTTCCAACAGTAAACATCCGGTATGGGAACACAGCATACATTTCCGGGTTTTCTACATTAGCTTTGTTACTATACTTATGCGCTGGAGCGAGAAGCGTGTCATTACCAACGATCCGAGTAGGTAAAGCGGGTAAATCCTTAACAAGTTTTGTCCACTCTTCCTTTTTCTCTTTTCCGACAAACTGTACTGGCAAATGGAGCATTTTTCCGGCAACTACTGTAATACCGACAATTTCAGGTAATGGATTCACTGCTGAGTGAAAGGTTTCCAAAGCCATGGCAGGATCAAAAAGAATCTTTCCATCCTGGCCTCTCTTCCAATGCTGGTCATAAAAACTAAGTATCTCCGAAACAAATGGCACCAATGTATTTTTTGCAAACTGACTATCCTTTGAAAAGGAATAATAATCCAGCATCATCAGCGACAGCTCCAGTCCGCTTTGCCAGTAATAACGGACAAATGGATTTTTGGCATAGCCATCTTTAACATTTTCACGATTGCATCCATAATCTCCATCCGGATAAGTTCCCCAAAAATTGATGGTTTCAGGAAAAAAAGCCCCGGCATGCCCATAATATTTTTTTGTTGCTGCTTTTCGTAAGGACAGTGCCTTCATATACATGGAAAACAATGGCTTCATCAGTTCAAAGTCACCCGACGCAAGCATAGACCAATAAGGAAGACGTGTGTTTTGCCACCAGTAACATCCCCCCCAAGCCCGGAAATCAGCATTCATATTTTTACGTTCATCATTACGATTATAAGTATCTACGTTAAAAATGCTGCCGTTAAACTTTATTGGCGAATTACCCCTGCCACTGCATGCATTCATGAAACGCTGCAAAATATATCCCTGCGTCACCGTTTCAGCCTCTTTTCTATTAGCCGAATCTTTTGCTGTGATAAAAATATAAGAACGATTCCAGAACTCGCTCCACCATGCTTTATGAGCTACTTCCCGTTTCGCTATTGAAACGGCCTGAATGGATTTTGCATTAGTGAATAGCGTTTGCTTCCATTGTGCTACACTCCCCATACGTGTAAGTGGAAAAATACTGATCTGAAAATTGTGCAATGCTTTTTTACTTGTTAACACAGTGTCAGAAATATTCTTCATTCCTGTCCCTTGAATCATCAGTCCAAAATTGCGGTTAAGTAAAGGATCTGCACTTTTATTTTCAAATTCTAATAAGGCCTGTGTACTAAGATTTCGATCCCAGATAGAACTGCTGTTATGATGGTATGCAACAATTTTATCACTATTATTAAACATCAGGGAATCAGCTTCTTCATACACTATTTTTTCGCAATCTCCCGACACCTGCAAGGAACCAAAGCCCCAAACTCCTGCTTGCTCAGCACCCAGCAACTGTCTTCGTTTTTTTCGCCAGTTTTCATAAGTAACTTGAACACTCATTGGCTTTTTGCTGCTTACATCCACCTGTATCACAGGATTATTTGCATCAATCCAGAATCTAATTTTTGCATCGCCATAAGTTATATGAATTTCTCCTTGCCGCAATTTCAATTCCTGTAAGACTTTTTTTTCATTAAATAAGTTAGGAGTCATGGACAGCCTCACTTTCCCTAATTTAACCAAACGTCCTATATCATCCCATGCATCAGTTTTAGAGACATAAAAAACCAGGTCACCATTCGCTTCTACCCAAACATTGGCACCAATATCACCATTACCAATAGGCATAGAGCCCTGCGAATTACCTCCAGGTGTACCCCATTGAATATTGTAATCATCCAACGATGTTTTCTGCGCAGAAGCTGTTGAAACAAACAATGTGATAAACAGATGGAATACGAATATTTTTTTAATCATTTTTATAACACTTTAAATTGTTCAATAAAAACAATACCTTTTGCAGGGTTAATTTTTAATTTTATAGTCTCGCCGGTTTTAACCTTAACTTTAGGCCATCCCAAAAATGCAGTATAGCTTAACGGCTTTATTCTTTGCTTTTCAGTTTCAGCCATTACAGATACATTTGCATCATATCCTGTTGAATTTGTAAGCTCAATGGTAATACCCGATTTATCACTTGACAATATCTGAGCTTTAACATGATCAAAAACATATAATTTCTTGCGATCCATATTCACATAAATACCGGGAATTTCCAAAGCCATCAACATCCCATTTGTTTCGGTCCATGAGTTACGTGTGTTGATAAAATTACCAATGCTTCCTTTCCCTTCGGCATCGCTTAGCTGAATTCGTTCCATTGAAGAGCCGATCAAATTGTTGGTGGTTAAATGTTCAGGCATATTTACTGCTTCGGCATGCGCGTGTTGAATGTCCCCTATCAAATCTGCATAAAGCTGATTGCCGGTAGCCCTGAACAGCTTAAAAACATAGTCCCCCGAAGCTGTGCAAATACCGGGAGCAGCATGTTTATTTTGAATACTGGCCCAAACAGCACCGGCCATATTGCTATTAAGTTTTCCAATTTCACTATTTGCCGGAAAAACGGGATCGTAAGAGAATGTCCACGTAGCACCTAATGCAGCTTGAACTTCGGCCTTATTTAACCATTCTTTTTGCCCAGTATAATAATACAAAGCCATTAATGATTCTAAAAATCCATAGGTCGATTCAGCATCGGCATCCTGGGAAATATCTCCACAATGACCTCCTGTTAATCCTTGCTTTTCAACATCGCGATGGTAATAAAATTTAGCCGCATCCTGAGCAACCTTCAGCCACTCCTTATTTTTGAAATAATCGGATGCCATAGCTAAACCTGCCGGAACGATAGCGCCTGCTGTTGAATTATACACCGCAATTTCACCTGTTTCGGGCGCTACATACTGACCAAATTCTCCATCTTTATTCCAGGTATGTGCAAAAGCAGCAGCAAGCTTTTTAGCTGCATTTTCCCACTCTGGCTTGATACTTTTGCCATAACCCTGAGCTTTTAACAGTTGCATATGTTTGATGAGCCAAAGCAATGCATCAGCATTTTTCCTTACCATTACCTGAACCGGCTTAAAATCAGGAGACATCTTTTCAGGGATGATTTCGCCGCTAGCTCTAATTCCTCCATAAAAATATCCGCTTTTTCCCTGCAATTTATTTACTACAAAATCCAATTCGGCAATAACCCTATCTCTCTCCTTTTGGTCATTGAGGGCTAACATTGGGTAGGTATTCATCATGCCACTAACCCATCCAAGCTGAAAATTCTTATTATTTTCCGGTTTATAATAGGAACCGGCAGGAACTTCAACAAAGTTTCCTCTGCATATATCTGTAGCTAGCTCGAACAATTTACTCATCGGTAATATATTACGAGGATGGTTTAAACCTGATAGTTCTTTCCGAACCAGCATAAATTTCTTTAAAAGATCAGGGATACTTGAAGCATTAAAAACGTATACTTTAAAGCTTAATGCCACCTCATCGCCAGATTTCCAATCGGGTGCCTTATCACCACTCAAATGAAAATCACCAAATCCAGTTGCCATTTTACGAACAGCAGGTGCAGAAATAGTGAAAGAACAGCTATCTTTTGCTGCATTTTCAGCAATAGTTAATCCGTTGCTACCCAATTTGGTCATTTGCTGAGTAAGTACAATAAACCCTTTCTGTTCCTTTTTTGAAAAAAAACACATTGCAGGCGTAGCCACGTTTCCTGTTGTCAACTCAATAAGAGAGGCTTTATTTGGTTCAATAGCAAGTCGGGGATTGTTAGAAATAGTAAGTGGCACCGAAGGATTATAATACATATCCTTTGGATACTGTGGATTGTAACTGTTCCCAATTGCTCTGTAGCGGTTTCCATTGTACACAGAAGCAGGTACAAGCACATAGTTTTCCGGATTCCATTTACTAAAATCAAAGGAAACTGAAACTGCAGATGCCTTAGCAGTACCACTGTTTAACCGAAACGATGTAGAAACATCCATAACTTCGGGATGTCCCGAAACCGGACTTGCTTTAAATTGCATACTCCAGTTACCTGTTTTTGTCTGCAATAAATCTTTGTTAAATAGCTGTTCAGATAGTAAGTTGGTTCCATTAAATTCTTTCACAGACAATCTTAATGAACCATTTATATCTCTTAATAATTTATTAAGGGATTCTATCGGTTGCTGAGCTATTGCCGTCATTCCATTGCTTAAGCAAAGAAAGCCGATCAACGTCACCCTTAAATTCTTCATTATCATAGTTTATTTACGAGTTTAATGTAAAGATTAAATTATCGGTTGCTTAATACCATCCATAATTACCAAGTTATTTAATCAATACCCTAAAAAACTTTCCTTTCTTATTCAAAACATAAACAATTTTAATAAAAGTTGGCGCATACAAATTCACATCCACCAAGGGAATCTGTTTTTGAGGTGATTTAGTCTGATCTTCTATATGAATGGTGATCTGAAACAGCTCTTATATGAAGACCACTCCATCATTCCTTACTATCTTTATAATGGACTAAAAGAGATTATAGACTTCTGTGGTATCCGTAAACAGATTACTTTCCACACTGCAAGGCATACATTTGCGACAACGGTTACATTATTGAATGGGATTCCCATCGAAAGCGTTTCTAAAATGCTAGGGCATTCTAAGATACTTGATATTAAAGTTGGTGCTGATATGGCATTGTTGAGGGAAATTTATATATAATTTATAATAGATTACCGTTAAGTCCGTAAAAACACAGAGGTTTAACTTGGCATTTAATAGAGCAAATATGACCGAGAATAAAGATATCATGCTAATTCCTGACGAAGTTATCATGAACCAAATCTATTATATACGTGGATATAAGGTAATGCTAGATGAAGATTTAGCAGAATTATATCAAGTAACCACGGGTAACTTAAATAAGGCGGTTACAAGGAATATTAAGCGATTCCCTGATGATTTCATGTTTCGTTTAACTGATGACGAATTTAAAATCTTGCTCTTCCAAAATGGAATAGCAAGATGGGGCGGAAGACGACAGGCTCCTAATGCCTTTACCGAACAGGGCATGGCAATGTTGTCTGGCGTGCTTTCCAGTGATAGAGCCATAGCCGTAAATATCCAGATTATGCGGATTTTTACACGTATGCGCCAGATGTTAGCTGATAATACCGACTTGCGTTTAGAAGTAGAGAAGATTAAAACGAAGCTTGACAATCAGGATAAAAATATGGAAATCGTATTCCGTTACTTAGATGAACTACTTGAAAAACAAGAACAACCTAATCCCCCAAGAAAAGGGATTGGTTTTAAACCTGATAATTTTTAATTATTTATTGGGTAACACAATATCTAACCCCAATTAACGTCTTTATTTATGAGAGCGTTAATTTAGATGAAGCGGGAGTGGTCGGAGATCATTCCCGCTTTCTTATTTATGTATATTCGT
>NZ_FWYB01000003.1 GCF_900176505.1 Pedobacter nyackensis
AGAAGGAGAAACCGAAGCACTACCATTCGTTCCACCGAAACAAGACACATTTGTCTGTGAACCGGTAGCAGTACTAATTGCCGAAGGCTGTGTAACAGAAACGGGAACCGTTCCCGTACAACCATTGGCATCGGTAATGGTTACGGAATATGATCCTGCTAAAAGAAGAACCCTGTCTTCGGTAGTAATACCACCACCCCAGTTGAATGTATAAGGGCCCGTACCACCTGTTGGTGTCAGGTTAATCGCACCAGTGTTACCGCCGTTACAAGCTACATTTGTGACAACTGTAGTTCCTGATACAGGAGCCGAAGGCTGGGTAACAGAAACGGTAACCGTCCCTGTACAACCATTGGCATCAGTAATAGTTACACTGTAGGTTCCTGCCGCAAGGCTAATCCTATCTTGGGAAGTAATACCACCACCCCAGTTATAAGTATAACCAGGTGTTCCACCAGTTGGTGTAAGATCGATTGAACCGTTAGTTCCTCCAAAGCAGGCTACATTGGTGACAAGCGTAGTTCCTGCTACAGCCAAAGGCTGGGTAACAGAAACGGGAACCGTTCCCGTACAACCATTGGCATCGGTAATGGTTACGGAATATGATCCTGCAGCAAGGGCAGTCCTGTCTTCGGTAGTAATACCACCACCCCAGTTGAATGTATAAGGGCCCGTACCACCTGTTGGTGTCAGGTTAATCGTAGCATTGTTACCGCCGAAGCAGGCTACATTGGTGACCACCGTAGTTCCTGATACAGGAGCCGAAGGCTGTGTAATGGTAACGTTTTTCGTTATTACTGTTCCTTCAGCATCAGTGATGGTACAATCATATACACCTGCTGTTAATCCAGAAGCTGTAGCTCCCGTTCCTCCTGAAGGGCTCCAGGAGTAAGTATAAGAAGCCGCTCCACCACTAGCTGTAACTGAAGCAGTACCATTACTACCCCCGAAACAAGATACGTTACTTTGGCCGGTTGTCGCTGATAAAGCAGCATTTGTTGTAAAGGTCAAATCGGCCCCATAGCTAGTTCCAAATGAGTTAGTAGCAAACGCTCTAAAATGAATTGTCGTGTTTGGTGGGACGCCAGTTGCAATTCCGCTAAAACTTCCTGTACCGGTTCCAGTCGATACAGCTGGGTCTACATTGATTTCTGGATCGGCAAATGTACTCCAGACAATACCTCTCCAGGTTACTGGATCTCCGCCGTCATTGGTCACATCGCCTCCTAAAGTGGCTTTTACCGCACCAACATTTGTTGCGGCGGATGTTACTACTGTTGGTGCTACCGGCACAGCTTTTACATTTGACACCATACGCCCCGGAGGATCAATGTCACTTGAGGCCATGACCTCAGTCTTTACCGCTAAGGTGAAAAATAATAACGCAAATGCGATCATACCTTTCCTTAATAAGTAGTTAAAAAAGAGTAATTGTTTTTTCATATAAAAGGTTTAAAAATGATGAGTACGAAACAAACGTGTTTTTCTGGTTAATTTTGTTGCCAAATTTACTTGTATCGCAAGTATTTCTGTCATTGCTAGATCCGAATAGTGGTACGGGATTATAATTCCGTACTCCTTTTTTCTTGTGATAGGTTAAATTGTTTATCTTAAATTAATTATTTGCTAATGTTTAGCTAATTGCCCGATGGGGATTATTGCACTTTATATCCTTTTATCGAAGCGTTGCGCCCCAAGGCATTAATTTAAATTATTTCGTAAGTTTGCGCCCATGTCAGCAGCAAATAAGCCACACATTGCAATCATAGGTTTAGGTTACGTCGGGCTACCTTTAGCCATCGAGTTTGCCAAACAATACCAGGTTCTCGGTTTCGATATCAATGAAACCCGGATACAAGAACTTTCGGCAAATAAAGATATTACCAAAGAAGCCGATTTAACTGCATTGCAGGAAGTGCTTGGTAAAGGACTTACCCTTTCTTCAGATGTCGATATGTTGCAGGAATGTAACGTGTATATCGTTACCGTTCCTACACCAATTGATCAGTTCAAGGCACCGGATTTAAAACCATTATTAGCCGCGACAGAAATGCTGGCGAAATACCTGGAAAAAAGTGATATCGTCATCTACGAATCTACCGTTTATCCGGGCTGTACAGAAGAAGACTGTGTGCCGGTGCTGGAGAAATATTCAGGACTGAAATACAATGTTGATTTCTACTGCGGTTATTCGCCGGAAAGGATCAATCCGGGAGATAAAGTAAATACCCTGACTAAAATCATGAAAGTTACCTCAGGCTCTACACCTGAAGTGGCCAATTGGATCGATGCACTATACGGTAGCATTATTACTGCAGGTACCCATAAAGCACCCAGCATCAAAGTAGCAGAAGCTTCAAAAGCAATTGAAAACGCACAGCGTGATGTGAACATCTCCTTTGTAAACGAGCTGGCGCTGATCTTCGATAAAATGGAGATCGATACTGCTGATGTAATCGCTGCTGCGGGAACAAAATGGAACTTCTTAAAATATAAACCAGGATTGGTAGGTGGACACTGTATCGGTGTGGATCCTTATTACCTGGCACATAAATCCAATGCACTCGGCTATACTCCTCAGGTTATCCTGTCGGGCAGAAGGGTAAATGAAAACATGGGTGTTTTCGTAGCCAGCAAAGTTGTAAAAATGCTGATCGCTAAAGATATCAATGTTAAAGGCGAGAAAGCACTGATTCTGGGCTTCGCGTTTAAAGAGAACTGTCCGGATGTGAGAAACACAAAAGTGATCGATATCTATACGGAATTGAAACAGTATGGTATGGATGTGCATGTGTATGATCCATGGGCTATTGCGGAAGAAGTGCATGAAGAGTATGGCATCACACTGGAACAAAAGTTGGATGATGACTATAAAGCCATCATCATTGCGGTAGCGCACAATGAATTCCTGAGCATCGATTATGCGAAGTATAAAGCCAGCGGAGCTATTATTTTTGATACCAAATCATTTATCGACCGCAGCTTTGCAGATGCGAGACTGTAAGAAAAAATAAATAAATCCGTATGTTTACGGCTGTAAATTAAAAGACAAAAATTGATGAAGGTAGCTTTAATAACTGGTGTTACAGGACAGGATGGTGCATATTTAGCAGAGTTCTTGCTAAAAAAGGGATATTTTGTACACGGTATAAAAAGAAGAGCCTCATCATTCAATACCGATAGGATTGATCATTTGTATCATGATCAGCACGAACAAGGTGTAAGTTTCAAACTGCATTATGGCGATCTGACCGATTCAACCAATTTAATTCGCATCATCCAGGAAACACAACCTGATGAAATTTATAACCTCGCGGCCATGAGCCACGTGCATGTAAGTTTCGAAATGCCCGAGTATACCGCCAATGCCGATGGTATTGGTACCTTAAGGTTATTAGAAGCCATCCGCATTTTAGGAATGGAGAAAAAGACCAAGATTTACCAGGCATCAACTTCCGAACTGTACGGATTGGTGCAGGCTGTTCCACAAAGTGAAACTACGCCTTTCTATCCGCGTTCGCCATATGCTGTAGCTAAAATGTACGGTTACTGGATCACGGTTAACTACAGGGAAGCTTATCAGATGTATGCCTGCAACGGGATCTTGTTTAACCACGAAAGTCCGCTTAGAGGCGAAACCTTCGTAACCCGTAAAATTACCCGCGCAGCGTGTAAAATTGCCTTAGGACTACAAAATTGCCTTTACCTTGGTAACCTGTCTGCACAAAGAGATTGGGGCCATGCCAAAGATTATATTGAAGCGATGTGGTTAATCCTACAACAGGAACAACCTGAAGATTATGTTATCGCTACCGGAATCACTACCACAGTAAGAGACTTCGTTAAAATGAGCTTCGCCGAACTGGGTATTGAAGTGGAGTTTAGCGGAAAAGATGAGTACGAGCGTGGTGTGATTATTGACGTTGATCAGGAAATGTTGGTAAAACTAGGCTTAAATGATACTTACCTGAAACCGGGAACCGTAGTGGTACAGGTAGATGAGAAATATTTCCGCCCAACTGAAGTTGACTTGTTGCTGGGCGATCCAACTAAAGCCAATACCAAACTGGGCTGGAAACCTAAATACGATTTACCTGCATTGGTGAAGGATATGATGCAATCTGATTTGCACCTCATGAAAAAAGACGAATACCTGAAAGAAGGTGGTTTTAAAACCTTAAACTATTTCGAATAGGGAGGACTTAATTCCTTCGCTTCCAGTACTCGGGATATCCTAGATATTACTATCTTGCTTTTTAATTTTAGGATAACCAATGATCATTATTATTCAGTGTAAAGACCGGGTAGGACTGGTTGCCGACATATCGGCTATATTATCGGAAGCAGGGTTGAACATCATTTCCATGCGTGAGCATGTGGATAAAGCCGGGGAACGGTTTTTTATGCGCCTGGAAGTGGACGGTACGACAGATGAAGTTGCCCTGGAAAAAAGCATGGAGCAGGTTTTACCCGAGGGCGCGCTGATCCATGTCAATCCGGTTCCTGATAAAAAGATCGTGGTGATGGTAACCCGCGAATACCATTGCCTGGCTGATATCCTGATCCGGAACAGTTTTGGTACGCTTGGCGCTGAGGTGCTTTGTGTGATTGGAAACCATAGCATCCTGCAAAAGATTTGCGAACGCTTTGATATTCCCTTTTATCTGATTCCTTACCATGAGGAAAAAGCAGTTTCCGAACGGGAGATCATTCATAAAATTAATTCCTATAATCCTGATTTCATTGTTCTGGCTAAGTTTATGCGGATTTTATCACCGGCATTCGTAGCCAGTTTCCCAAATAAAGTGATCAATATCCACCATTCCTTTCTACCTGCCTTTGCAGGGGCAAATCCTTACAGGCAAGCTTTTGAAAGAGGGGTTAAACTGATTGGTGCAACAGCGCATTTTGTGACCGATGAGCTGGATGAAGGACCGATTATTGCGCAACAGATTATACCGGTTAACCACTCCTTTACCGCTGCCGATATGGTGAAATCAGGGAAGGAAATTGAAACTGCTGTACTGGCAAAAGCCTTGCGCCTGGTTTTGAATGACAGGGTATTCGTCTACCAGAATAAAACAGTTGTTTTTGAGTAGTGCTCAAATCTTATTTTCCTCCTTCGTAAATCCTGATGATTTCGTATTGAAGTTTAATGACCGCACTATCTTTTTTTGCCAGTATGTTTTTTAGCTGCGCTATATTTAAGTAATGCTTGTTTTTTTCTTCTGGTGTAGTGACGAGCTCCGCAGGTTCTACATTGAATACTCCTGCAATTTGATTTAATCTGGAAAAATTTAAGTCTGTATCGCCGGCTTCAATTTTAGAAAGGGCTGGCGTTGTTATTCCTAGTTTTTTGGCCAGGTGTCCCTGAGTCCAGCTTCTTTGCTGGCGCAGGTGTCTAATGTTTTTGCTGATTGCGTTCATGTTTTTCTTTTCAAGATACTGAAATATCGGGAAAAGATCCTCGTGTTGGGTTGTGTTTTTGTATTCTAACTCAATATACCAGTTGCTTGAAAGCAAGCGCAGAATTATATTCTGTGAAGAGGAGTTCATTTGGTTACGAGAAGTATATTCTAATCAATGTCGACTAAGAGACAACCTCCCAAAGGGTTGTTTGCAAATTGCCTGCTCCATTATGGATACAGGCAATTTTATTGAATGATTAGGAAATTATTCCAGTTAAGGCTTAAGCCCAAGCACGGCTACAACCGGTAAATGATCCGATTGTTCAGGAGCTGAAATCACTTCATGAGCCTGAACAAGCAATGGTTTCCTAGTGGTAAAGCCTATAAAATCAATACATTTAACCGGTTTATCAGCAGGTATTGTTGGCCCACAGGTAAAACAAGTTCTTGTGAATACCTGATCCATTGCCATAATCACCTCGCTACCGGGCACTGCATTAAAATCTCCTGTAATAATAAATGGGGTGCTTTCCTTTAATGCAATTGCATTGATCTCTTTCATCTGCATACTTCTGTTTGTCGGATTACTTGTCGCATCCAGATGTGTGTTTGCAAAACGAATAACTTTGCCCGAAGGCAAAACTACGCTTGCCGTAACTAATACACGCGGTTCTGCATTTGTAGCAGGATCAGAACTCAGGGGGTAAACCTGAACATCACTAAGTTTGTATTTACATAAAATTGCCACACCATATGCTCCTCCCTGATAATCGATTGCTTTGGCGAAGTAATAGTTCATATTGGTCTTTGCAGCGAGTTCTTTTGCCTGGTTCAGTGCTTTGCCCGAGCGTGTCGTATTTACATCAATCTCCTGTAACCCTACAAAATCAGGTTTTGCAGTATTAATTACTGCGGCAATTGCATTCAAGTCGATCACATCAGGTTTTGCGGGGGGATTGCAATGATGAACGTTGTACGACATTATTTTAATGGTTTCCAGATCTTTGCCTCCGGGCTTAGCGATATGCTTTTTCTCCGAACAAGACAACAACAAAAGGCAGCCAGCTGTGATAAAGCAGAATAGATTCTTCATGTTTTAATAGTTAGGATTCTGAGTAAATCCAGGGTTCGCCTGCATTTCTAATTGTGGAATTGGCCATAAGAAATCTCTGTTTGCCTTTGCCAATCGCGTTTCAACAGGTACTGCAATCCCGGTTAAGGGATCAATAGCTCCGGTAACGGGTCCATTCATAACCTGTTCAAATATCCCCCAACGTCTGATGTCAAAATACCTTACACCTTCAAATGCAAGCTCTACTCTTCGCTCACGCCTAACCAGTTCACGTAATTTCTCCTTCGTATTATACACCGCTACATTTACATTTGGCATTCCAGCGCGGTTCCTAATTTCATTTAAGTACTTAACAACATCAGGATTTGTAAAGTCATCTGTTTCTATTAAAGTCTCTACATAGGTTAATAAAACCTCGGCATACCTGATAATCATAAAGTCGAGGGTTTTTGAGCCGGTCTTATCTTTTGGGTCAAGGTATTTGTTTTGCCAATATCCGGTCGCGGTTGAGTTCTGTGCACCAATTTTATCAGCGTTAAGTGGATTCAGATCAAAAGGCTTCAGTACAAGAGCTGCGTAGGTCTGTAGTGGAAACAATACCGAAAATGCTAACCTCGGGTCCCTGTTGTTTTTATATTTGGGGTCTTTTAAATAAATGGCTAGTGAATCGGGGCCCAGTTCGTAAATTGTTTTGCCCTGTTTGGTTTCATAACTGTTGATCATATCAGCGGTTGGCGACAACACCGTTTTACCACCCAGGCCCTGTGGAGCAAAAGTATCCCAGGCACCAGAACAACCATTTTCCCTAAAAAATATACGTTCTTTGTTTAGCTCTCCGGTGTAAAGAAACAAATCTGCATAGCTATTCTTCACGTTTGCACTCTTATAAAGCGCATAAATATCCAGTTTAATAACTTCCTTTGCAGCATTTTTAGCCACCTCGTAGTTCTTGTAAAAAGTAGCCAACCTGGTAATCAATGCCCAGCATACTCCCGAAGTTATTCTTTTAATGTCTGCATTGGTGTATTCCTTTGGCAAGTTACCGGCACATTCCGTTAACTCCGCCAACACAAAATCATAGACTTCCTTTTCGGTATTTCTTTTCAGGTAGCTGGCATCGGGAACCACAGAATTAGTCATCAATGGCACACCTCCAAAAAACAACAATAACTCCATATGGTAATAAGCCCGTAGCGCTCTGGCTTCATATTTATATCTTGTTTTCAACTCTTCGCCCATATAGCATTTATCTACATTTTCTAAAAAGCGATTCGCACGTCTGATTGTTTTATAATCGTCTCTCCATATGCCCAATCCCACACCCCAGGTGCCAGTCTGCAAGCCTTTTACATAAGACTCATAATCACCCCGGAAAGTCTGACGTGCAACATTTTCATCCGCCATCGCAGATAAAAATAAGGTTTGCCTGCCCGAAGCTCCATCAGGAATACCTACATATGCAGTGTTTAACGCATTTGTTGCATCAGCCTCTGTTCTCCAGAATTCTTCATCCGAAATACTCGTTGGATGATCATGTGTCAGAAACTTTTCGCATGATGTTAGCGTTGCCAGCATCATGACTATGATAAAATAAAATTCCTTTTTCATATTTAACATATATTAAAATTGAACGTTTAAACCAACTGTGTATGTTTTCATAATTCCATAAGTCCATTCATCTCCCCGGCTTTCCGGATCCGTGATTTTTAAGGAAGAATAGGTAACAGGGTTTTGCGCATTTACATAAAACCTGATTGAATTGATGCCCATCTGTTTCACAAAGGAATTATTCAGGTCATAACCCAACTGAATGTACTTTACCCTCAGGTAAGCTGCATTCTGGAACCAGAAATCAGATGACAATCTGTTATTAGAAGGGGCCGTCGAGATCCGTGGATAACGGGCGTCTGTACGTTCCGGAGTCCAGTAGTTCTCTGCATAGTAAATAGTTGGTACACCGCCATTTCCACTCATATCTAGTGGAAATGCGAATTCATTTAGCAAGGGGGCATTACTTTTTCCGGTTCCCTGTAATAAAAATTCGAGATTAATCTTTTTATAAGCAATTCTGAAATTTGCAAAATAATCTAACAGTGGGTTTGGATTGCCAATATTGGTTTGATCATCAGCATCGATAATGCCATTCTTATTTATATCCAGATATTTAATATCGCCGGGTTTTGTACCTGTTAATATTGGAGTCAATGGATTCCCATTGCTATCAAAATCGCTACTTTGCAACAATCCGTCAGTCCGATAACCATAAAAACTGCCAATACTACCACCTTCTTCATTCACTGTAGTTGTAGTTAAGTATGGTCCACCCTTTAAAGATAGAATCGTGTTTTTATTATAGGTAATTCCGGGCGAAAATGTGAAATCTACATGCTGGCCAAACTTCTCATTATAATTCAAAGACAGTTCGACACCTCTGTTTTTAACTTCTCCGGCGTTAATAGGTACTACACCTTCAAAACCACCGATTAAAGGCAATTGCGGGTTAAGAATAATCCCATCGGTAAGCTTGTTGTAATAATCAAAGGTTAGTCCCAGTTTATTTTTAAAGAGCGATAAATCCATACCGATATCCAACATGTTCACCGTTTCCCATGAAACATCTGCATTTCCATAAGTTGTTTCCTGCCCGTTGCTGTTACTAATTAAGGTCTGGTATTTGTATAATCCTATATTCTCATTTCCAAGCTGTCCGTATGATGCTCTCAGTTTCATGTTATTAATAAACTTCATCCCCTTCATAAAACCCTCGTTGTGAACGTTCCAGCCCACAGCTCCTGAGGGGAAAAAGCCAAATTTGTTTCCCGGACCAAAGCGTGAAGAACCATCGGTACGAACGGTTCCTTCCAGCAGGTACTTGTCTTTATAAGAGTAATTTAATTTAGCATAACCAGACATCATTGAATATACTTCCCAGTCACCACTATTCGTCTCCTCCTGAGAATAGCCAGCCATGGCAAATAAATAATGATCTTTAACATTCAGGGTATAATCGATATTACCTCCCATATAGTAGTAGGTCGTTCTGGCCATAGTTGCAGTTCTTTGTGCAGACCAGGATTGCAACAGCTGTCCGGTATTATAGTCGAAGAAATTATAAGCATCTCTTACATCTCTGCTTGCATCGCTGTTCAACCTGAAGCTAAACTGACCTTTAACATTAAAGTTCCTAAATACCTCCCATTTGGGTTGCATATTGATGCTGGTTTGCCCACTTTCATAATTTCTAACGCCTCCTTTTTCAGCGTAGGCCAATGGGTTTACAATGTCCACATATCTCCCATAAATGGTAGGTATACCTTCTTTTTCCGGATATTTAGGTAAAATGGTTGGCGGTGTGCGGTAAATGTCCTGCAAGAGCCTGTTTCCATTAGATCCACTCGGTCTGTTTGGTTGTGTGGTATTTCTTTTTATGGCAAGCATGTCCAGATTAACAAGGAAATTCTTACTCAATGAAGTAGAAGTATTCGCTCTGATGGTGATTCGGTTAGCATCGTTTATGGGTAACATTCCCTTTTGATAAAGGTAATTCCCCGTTAGTGCAAACCTGCTGGTATTGTTACCACCACTTACAGAAACTGAATGACTGGTAATTTCGGCCGATCTGTCTATGATCAGGTCAGCCCAGTTGGTATTTGGGTATTTAACCGGATCAACATTATCGATGGTATTTTGAATGTCTTCATTTGAATAAAACAAGGGCTTACCGGCATTGAGCTGACCTTCATTATACATATTCATGTAAGTAGACGCATCAACGGTTTTGGGTAAATAGGAAGGCGAAGCCAAACCAAAATAACTATCATAAGCAACTTTAACCTTTCCTGGCACTCCTCTTTTAGTGGTTACCAGGATCACGCCATTCGCTGCTCTTGCTCCATAAATCGCTGCTGCTGCGGCATCCTTCAATACCGTAACGCTTTCTACCGTAACAGGATCAATGTAGTTCATATCCATAGGAATCCCATCAACCAGCACCAGCGGATTAGAATTGCCTAAAGTGCTGATTCCCCTGATTTTTATCGTAGCTGCGTCGCCACCTGGTAAGCCAGAGCCCTGGGTTACATTAATCCCCGTTACGCCACCCTGAAGTGCTTGTGATAGGGAGGTGATCGGTTTTCCTACAATTTGGGAATTCACATCAAGGGAAGCGATTGAACTTGCAATGTGGTTCTTCTGTTGTTCAGATAAACCAACAACTACGATCTCATTCAAGGCTGAAACGTTCTCCTTCAGGGAAACATTCAAACTTCTGTCAGCTCTCAAAACGGTATATTCTGTACTCAGAAAACTAATCATGGAGAAAACCAATACATCATTTTTTCTGGCTTTAATGGTAAAGTATCCATCTCCATCAGTTGTGGTTCCTGTTGTTGATCCTTTTATCCTGATGCTGACTCCCGGAAGTACACTTGGTGGCTCATGCGTGTCATATACGCGTCCGCGAAGTGTTAGCAAACTGTCTTGCACAAGGCCCCGAGCCCTTTCCTTCGACAGAATTACAATTTGTCTGCCCGAAATGGTATAAGTAAGTCCGCTATCTTCTAAAGCTTTATCTAAAATCTCTTTAACTGTCTTTTTGTTCAGTTTTAAGTTTAGCTCTTCGTACTTATTTAATTTAATAAAATCGTCTTTATAAAGGATTTGGTAATCACTTTGCTTTTGAATTTGCTGAAATAATTCTGGTAAATTACCCCTTACAAGGTCTATATTCATCCGCAATTGAGCGGATGTATTGGCAAAAGTGGTCATCATTCCCATCCATAATAAAACCACTGTAACTTTCATAGTTCTTATTATTTTAGTTTTGAGCCTTAAATGGAATGCATGAGGTTCACATACATGAAGTTTTTTCATATTTTTGTTAATGAGTTAAATAATAGCTTGAATTGGTTATTGTTTGAAGGAGGTGTTGGCGCATCTCCTTTTTTTATCAAATAGTTAGCGTTTTCTCAGTTCGAGCCTCCTTTCTACACCATTATAAACGTATGGTGTTCCTGCGCATAAAATGTTCAATACGTCATCTGCACTAGATTGAAAATCCAGCCTTCCTGAAAATTTCTCATCGGACAGGTCTAAATTCTGGATGCTGATCTCCATATTATAATATTTAGCAACCCGCTGTATGATTGCATCTAAAGATTCACTGTTTACATCAATATAGCCTTCCTTCCATGACCGAAATTCGGTTGTTTTAACTTCAGCTATTGCAAGTGTATTTTCTTTAAGGTTGTAATTGATCCGCTGACCAGGCACCAATTGATGTTCTTTTTTATTTAGCCAGGTGCCTGTCGAAAATACAATGCTACCCTGAACCAGGACGGCATAGTTATTATCGTTCCCCTCACTGGAACTTACATAAAACTCTGTACCCAGTACGCTGATATTCATGTTGCTTGAACGTACATTAAAAGGATGCTCCTTGTCGTGCGTCACGTCAAAATAAGCTTCGCCTTCCAGATATACTTCCCTGATATCTCCCGAAAACTTAACCGGATAAATTAATCTTGAACCGGAGTTTAACCAAACCTTTGTACCGTCAGGAAGTTTGATTGCCGAACGCTTTCCATTTCCCACAACGAATGTGTTGAAATCATTTGTGGTGATGATGTTTTCTTCTTCACTTTCGTTGGAAGGTGCTGTTACATCTGTATTTGTTTTTGATGTCTTACTGCTAACATTCATGCTTTTTTTACCTACATTTTGTGCAGCAAAATCAAGTAGTTTATGGGTTGGTGTATTTTTCTGAAACTGCCAGATTCCAATGCCCAATACCATCAGCAGCATTGCTGCAATCTGCATATAGCGTCTCCATGGATATGATGTAGGTTTGTTGATGGTCTTTTCCTGAATTCTTTCCCATAGCTCGGCCTGTTCCAATAAGGGCATACGTTCATTGCCTACCCTTTTTAAGGTTTGCCTGATCTCGCCGGCAAGCTCGCGCTCGCTATCCGACATCAGCCTTTCTCTACCTTCAGGAATGCGGTCCGACAAAAAGTCTTCCGCGTTATAATTATTCTTTGAATCCATTATACGTCAATAGTATCTAACAGAGTAAAGAACTTGTGTTTTATAGACGCCAAAAAGAACAAATATTTGAAAATATATTCAAAAGTGCTTTAAGCCAGTGCTTTATGGATATGGCTGATTGTCATTTTTTCTCTCAATTGCTTTACACCCCGATATACAAGCGTACGGCAGGTCTCTAAAGAAATATTCATGATCAGGGCAATTTCCTCATATTCCAGTTCGGCATTGAATCTCAGATAGAGTGCTTCCTTTTGCCTGCTTGGTAATAATTCTAATTGTTTATTCAACTTTAATAAAAGCGCGGATTGGTTTTCGTCGTGTATAACTTGTTCTTCGATACTAGGGGAAAGTAAAAAAGGTATTTCAAAGCTATGGTTAGCGGCTGCTGCATTCTTTTTTAGCACCAGACAAATCTTACGTTTTAAAGATGTAAACAGATATGATTTTACGTTTACTTCAATAGCCAATGTCTCCCGGTACTTGTATAGGTCAACAAACAGGTCCTGGATACCATCCTTAACCAGTTCACCGTCATCTGTAAATCTTAATCCAAAAGCATATAGTACATCAATAAATTGCTTGTACAATAAATTCAAAGCATTGTCATCTCCATTAATGAATGAAGTCCATAAATCTCTATCTGCGTTTTTAAACATCATTCATCAGGTTTATGCAAAGCGGCTGGCAACGCTAATTGTATTTGGTTAAGTATCGAATGGATTGAAACGATCTCAATATTAGGGAAAATTTTCTAAAACCTTATCGAATTTAATACTGCAAACCTACGTCGGGGATATAATGTTAAGTGTAAGTCCTTGTTAAGAATGTATTAAGTCTGTAAGGACATTGGATAATAGAGAGTCCATCTTTGCTTTCAACCATATTTTATTTCGTTAAGCGTAGCCATTCTGGTGGATTCCACCAAATTTCCCAGTAGGTGGTGGTGCCCATTTGTGTTCAGTGTATTTTGGCTGAAATAATTTTCACATATGCTAAGCCCTACAGTCGTATCCGACATTAAAAGTATTATAAATACCGCGAGAGAAAAAGCTATACGTGCTGTTGATACTGAACGGGTACTGATGTACTGGCATATTGGTCAGAGAATATTTCTTGAAGAACAGCAAGGGAAAGAAAGAGCCGATTATGGAAGGTATCTTATAAAGTCGCTTTCCGAGAAACTTGAGCCAGAATATGGCACTGGTTTTTCATTTCGCCATTTGAACTGGTACCGTCAATTTTATCGCACGTTTCCAATTGTGAACGCACTGCGTTCACAATTGAGTTGGACCCACTATAGGCTTCTTATTCGCCTTGAGAGCCAAGACAAAATAGAGTTCTATATAGCTGAAGTCGTAAAAAACAATTGGTCTTCACGGCAACTCGAACGACAAATTTCTGGGCCATCGCCTTGTTAATCATTGCACAATTTAGCTTTCTATCCAAACGCCAGTACTTCAAAATTTTGCTATTATCTCCCTCATTATTAGCGGCCTTCATGGCTGTTATTATATAAAACAACACCTCTCATTTGACAAGAAAAATATTTATTTAAATCAGCTTTTTTCCTTAACTTGTATATAAACCTAGATGGTTCATATTCTTTTAGTTACCTAAACCTAAAATTGACCAATTATGAATCTTAAACTTTTACTTATTATTTTCTTGTCTGCCTTAAGTACTGCAAATGTATTTGCACAAGAAAAAAAGACAATCACTGGTATTGTCAGGGATGCGGCTGGCATCCCATTGCCGGGAGTTAGTATCAATGAAAAAGGAAGTACGACGGCTACTTCAACGGACAACTATGGTAAATTTGCCATTCGTGTAAATGCGAATGCTACCCTTAAATTTTCCTTTTTGGGGTATGCTTCGCAAGAAATTGCAATTGGCGACAATGCCACAATCAATGTAACACTGCTGGAAGATACCAGAGCATTGAGTGAGGTAGTCGTTACAGCCTTGGGTATTAAAAAGGAAAAAAGGCAATTGGGATTTTCTGTTACAGAAGTAAAAGGAGATGTCCTAGCCAAATCAAATGAAGTAAATCCAATTAATGCATTACAGGGAAGAGTGGCCGGGGTGCAAATTGATCAGGGCGCTGGTGGTCTGTTTGGAAATGCAAAGATTCTGATCCGTGGAAACTCTACGACTCGCAAAAACAACCAACCCATATTTGTAGTTGATGGAGTAATCATGGACAATGATGTGTTCGAAGGTACAGGCAGGGATTTTGGTAATGATCTTAAAGATTTAAATGCAGACAATTTTGAAACGATATCCATTTTAAAGGGATCTGCCGCTGCGGCCTTATATGGTTCAAGAGCTATGAATGGTGTAGTGTTGATTACTACTAAAAAAGGATCATTAAGGAAAGGTATTGGAATTACTTTCAATCATGCAACCAGCATTTCAAATCCTTATTCAGGCCCGGACTTTCAAAATGAATTTGGAGGGGGGTCTGTGGGTGGTTTTTTTACAGATAACAGAGATCCAAATTATCAAGCTGATAACTGGACAACAAAAGTTTTCCCTATTAACCCTTCTACCGGACTGCCTTATATAGATAAACAAATCGGGAGAGAGTTGGAAAACTGGGGTCCAAGAATGTTGGGGCAGGATGTAACCAATTATGATGGAACGCCAACGAAGTATTTACCTCAACCAAATAATTACCTGGATGCCTTTCAAAATGGTGTAGGTAACAATACAAATGTTGCACTGGAGGGAGGAACAGAAAACTCCACATTCAGATTAACATACAATCATAATGACGCCAAAGGTGTAACCAGAAACAATGACCTTACAAAAAATGCATTTGATCTGAGGGCTACACATAATTTCAATAAAAGGATAAGTATAGACGCAAGTATTTCTTACACCAATTTTAATGGGAAAAACCCACCAAGATTGGGTGGACTCGATGCATTTGGTTCTTTTAACCTTGGGCACATGTATACCTGGGTATTACCACGTAATTACGATACCAAGTATTGGATACAAAAGGATAAATACACCAGTATTTTAGGTGGTGCACCTGATCCGAATAATGCTAATGAGCCAAATGGTGCTCCGGAATCCAGATTCTGGTATTCTCTTTATAATAACAATTATACGCAAAATGAGCAATTGTTCAGGGGCCGTGCTGCCGTAACCACGGTATTAACCGACTGGGCAAAATTAGTACTGGAGGGCAATTTTAGTAATATTTACACCAAAACTGAAACTTCAGAACTAGGTTTAGGAATTAACTTTACCGGCGGATCTTATGGCCTTGGCTTTAGTAATAAGCAAAGCAACTCTTTAAAGGCTATGTTAATGATGAACAAAGACATCAGCGAAGACCTTACACTTAATGGCTATATTGGTGGGGAATCACAGCGCAACAGAGTTGATTTTGAAAACAGCACAACCGCTGGCGGACTGCTTTATCCGGGAGGATTCTTCCTTTCCAACTCTACTAATCCGGCTACTGTTAATGGTGGTGTTTTAAGTAGAAAGAATTATAATTCGTTGTATGCCAGTGCAGATGTAGGATATAAGAATATGTTGTTCCTTCAGGCAACATGGCGCGGCGATTGGTCATCAGCACTGACTTATTCAGATGGAAGTGGAAACAATTTTTATAATTATCCGGCAGTCAGTTTATCCTGGATATTCTCTGAAACATTTAAAACGCTTCCTTCATGGATCAGCTTTGGAAAACTGAGGACCAATATTTCTGCGCTAGGTAATGATACTGATCCTTATAAACTAAATTCAGGCTTTTTGATCAATGGATTTACAAATGCAAATGGCGGTACAGTGCCAATCTCTACTTACAGCACCAGTACCGTAAATCAGCCTAACCTTCAGCCTGAAAGAAAAATAGCTAAAGAAATAGGTCTGGAAATGCGCTTCCTGAAAAGCAAATTAGGTTTGGATTTCAGTTTTTATCAAGACAATACTAGAAATCAAATCATCAATATACCAACACCTGTTGAATCGGGCGTTGGGGCTATTCTGATCAATGCAGGTAATATCCAGAATAAAGGTATTGAACTGGCGATTGATGCAACACCTGTAGCAACAAAAAACTTTACCTGGAATACAGCATTAAACTTCTCCAGAAACAGAAATTTAATTGTTGAATTGTATCCTGGAAGATCAGAACTTAATCTTGATGCTAATATTACGGAAATAAGTACCTGGGCGGTTGTAGGTAAAGCTTATGGCACCTTACGTAGTCAAATTCATTCTACCAAATTCCAGGCGAAAGATGGAAGCGGTAACAATATTGATGATCCAAGGAATGGAAAGCCGATCCTGTCATGGCGTAGTGATGCCAGAGCTGCATTCCCGGCCAGAAGTAATCAGTTTCAGGATGTAGGTGATATCAATGCTAAGTACAGGGCGGGATTTGACAATACTTTCACCTATAAGAGCTTTAGTTTTAATTTCTTACTTGATGCTAAAATCGGTGGTGATTTTGTAATGGGATCTTACCGTTTCGGTACGCACACCGGTGCTTTGGCCAATACGCTGGCAGGAAGGGATGCAGCAACGGGTGGTATTACCTGGACGAGTAAATACAACAACGTACAATATGACGATGGAATGATTCCTGATGGGGTATTTCCGGCGGGACAAATGATAGCACAGCCAAATGGAAGTCAGGTTAATGTAGGTGGCATGACCTTTCAGGAAGCTTATAACCAGGGATTCGTAGAGCCCACACATGCTCCTCAGTTTTATTATCGTTATGGTTCATCTTCTACCGGTGTTTCAGATTACTGGATTAAGGAAAATTCATACATATCATTACGTCAGGTTGGGCTAACCTACAGCTTCCCTCAGCGTATATATGAAAAAATGAGGCTGAATGGCCTGACCCTTTCTGCTGTCGGACGTGACTTAGGGTATATTTATCATACCCTGCCTTTAAATTTCAATCCGGCATCTAACAATTCAAATAACACCGCTTATTCAGGTGAAAATGGATTTTTGCCAATGGTACGGTCTATAACATTCTCAGTGAGGGCATCATTCTAAAAGCGTTAATGAGAAAGGTTTATTTAAAAAATTAATTATTCAGATCATGAGAAGATTATTATTAATATATATAAAACTCGCAGCAGTTATAACCTGCCTGGTTTGTGTCTCATCTTGTAAAAAGAACTTTGGAGAGATCAATACAAATCCAAGTAGTGTTACGGTACCGGATATAAAGTTTTTATTTAGCTATTCAGAGGATAGATTGGCTACGTACCAGGGTACAGAATGGATATGGGAAAGCATGGAACAGCTTTGGCGTTTTACGCAACACATTACTTCCGATCCTTATGAGATATCCAATAATGTGAATAGCAGATACAATGCTTTTTATCAATCCATATTACCCAACCTTTTCGAAATCAGAAAGCAAATAAATATGAAAGCGGATAAGGATGCTTTTCAGAAAATGGCTGCTGTCACTTATGTCGTACAGGTAATGCAAGGAATTAAGGTAACAGATATGAATGGTTCTATTCCTTATAGTGAAGCTTTGAAAGGGAGATATGATGGTAGCTACAGTCCTGTATTTGATAACCAGGAAACCCTTTTCAATACCTGGCTTAAAGAACTGGATGATGCCATAGCTGTATTGGCAAATAATTCATTACCGGCACAACAAAGTTATGGTACTAATGATATTTATTACAAAGGCGATTGGACAAAATGGGTAATGCTGGCCAATACCTTAAAGCTGCGTATCGCTGCGAGGTTAGAAAATCAAAACCAGACCAAAACAAGGGAAATTTTTCAACAGGTAATGAGTAATGCAATAGGACCTATCAGCGTTGATAATGCGCAATTGTCTTACTCAAGCGTTGATTATTTCGGTCCGGCTGATATTGATTACCGATCTCCCCGTTACGCTACTACTTCAATTATGAATTTTTTGAAATCAGCGAATGACCCCAGACTACCTGTGTATTTTGACAAGAATGATTTACAGGGAGACTTTAGAACTGTTCTTACTCAAAATGGTGCAACACTTCCTTCCTTTATTAATATCAATGATCCATTGATTATGTACCAGGGCGGCCCGGCCGATTGGACTGTTAATCCTACCTTTGCCGCCTACATAAAGAATGCTTTTCAGGTGGGTAGCACTACAACAAGGTATTTTCTGATTTCCCGTATTAACCGAAAATTCTTTGCACCCAGGTTTGGTGGAAATACCACCGGTGTATTTACAGATGTAATGGTGAGCAATGCTGAATCTTGCCTGCTTGTTGCAGAATTTATTCAGAAGGGCTATGCAGGCGGTGTAAATACAAAAGGTACGGCCGAAGACTGGTATAAAAAGGGAATTACCTCTTCTATTAAAACCATGAACAGTATCGCAGTGGCAGCAGCATCAACCCCTGCGTATAGCACCGGCGATGGAACAACAGAAATCAATGCCTACCTGGCTAATGCCAGGGTGATGTTTAACGGAACTGGTAACCTGGAAAAGATCTATATACAACAATACCTTAACCTGTTCCGCAATCCTACAGAAGCATTTGTTTTTTGCCGTAGAACCGGATATCCCAGAAATAATTCTACCTATTATCCAAGAGAAGTATTTAATGAACTTATCCCACGCCGTTTCTGGACAAATGATCCAGGCGAAGTGAACAGGGCCAATTGGCAAAAAGCCTTACAAGAGCAGGGTTTTACACCATTGGCGCAAGATGTACCAACTTTAAACAGTCAAAGAATCTGGTATGATAAAAATGCCCCTGCTTTTGGAGGAGGTTCATAATAGGTTAAACACATAAATATGGTCAGCACATAAAGTAAACGGTCAGGTTCTGGAAACAGGGCTTGACCGTTTTGCAGTTTTAGTAGGAACCCGTCCACATATGTTGCAACATACTGTAAAGTATTACTTCTTGTACCCGATACGGAGATTTCCTGCAAACCCTTTTTTAAAACTGTTCCCTGATATAGTGGGAAGCTGACTTCCGCTTTTGATTCTCTTCAAAAAAAAACTGGAACTATTGCGATTTATAATAAACTGTATTATATTCGTGATATGTTCATACATATGAACAAAGTGCCATTGGCTGTCTTTACTTTGTTCCAGGACGTCATAAATGGGGCTTACTTCCCATTACAGGATTAACGGGTGATATGGATGCCGTAAGAACAATATCCAAAAGGTTGGCCTTTGCGTAGAAGGTATTAGTTTAATCAGATTTTTATGAGACAAAAAATAAAGGTGCTTTTTATTGTTATGCTATTAACAACAGGAGCACTTGCACAAGGGCAGAATAAAAATAATCAGGGCATTTCGAAAGTGACTGACGTATGGGTCGTATTTAAAACCCACTTTGATTTAGGATTTACTGATTTGCCGGAAAACGTTTTTAAACGTTACCGGGAAGAAATGATGGATAAAGCTTTGGGTGTAATAGAAAAAAATACAGCTACATCGACACAAAAGCAATTTGCATGGACAGTCCCCGGCTGGCCATTGTATGCTCAAATATTAGGCCCTTTGCAAACCCCCGAACGCAAAGCAAGGATAGAAAAAGCGATTAAAGATGGTTCCATTGTTGTTCATGGACTTCCCTTTACTACGCACACTGAGTCGCTGGATTATGAAGATTTGGTTCGTGGACTTGGTTATTCGTCCCAAATTGGTCGCACTTATGGACTTCCGCTCACCATCAGTGCAAAAATGACTGATGTGCCAAGCCATTCCTGGGTATTACCTACTTTATTGAATCATGCTGGTATAAAATTTTTACAATTAGGTTGTAATCCGGCCAGTCAATATCCGCGATTTCCGGAACTATTTTGGTGGCAAGGTGCTGATGGTTCAAAAATACTGTGTAATTACACTGCTTTGTATGGTTCTGACATTAAACCAACGAAAGATTGGCCAAGTAAGAACTATTTGGCCATGCAAATGACAGGCGATAACCATGGACCACCTTCTGAGAAAGATATTGATAAACTGTTAACATACGCAGAAAAGGAGATGCCAGGGGTGAAAATTCATTTTGGAACCCTCGACGATTTTGCCAAAGCGGTTTTAGCTGAAAATCCCAGGCTGCCTACTGTTAAAGGTGATGCTCCCGACACCTGGATTCAGGGATTACTTTCAAATCCTCAGGAAACAAAGCTTGCACGAAATATCCGTCCATTACAATCAGTGCTTGATGGACTAAATACACAAATGAGAATTTGGGGCATACCTGGTGGATCTATTTCGGAAAAACTGGCAAAAGCTTACGAGCAGAGCCTTTTGTATGCTGAACATACATGGGGTATGAATGCAGAGTATGGGCCACGCTACAGCTATGGTGATGATTGGAAAAAATGGATGGCAGAAGCTGCGGCAGAGCCTATTCCTGAAAATGGAGATTATTCAAAACTAAAAAATAGTTATGCAAGCGACACGAAAATAGGAAGTAAAAGAAAATGGTTGAATTCATATGATAAAAAACGTGAATACATCCTTAATACAAACAACATTGTAAGTGATGAATTAAAAAGTCATCTTGATTTACTTGCAAAATCGGTAAATGCCGCGGGAAAACGTTTAGTAGTTTATAATCCGTTACCTTGGAAAAGATCAGGAATCGTTGAAAATCCCTGGGAAAAAGGAAAATCGTTTTATGTTAAAGAAATTGAAGCATCTGGTTATGCTACCTACACTCAAAATGATTTAAAAGAATTAACAACTACAAATGATGAGCAATCTGCATTTAGCACACCTTATTTTAAAATAGTTTTTGATTTAAACAGAGGTGGAATATCTTCATTGATAGAAAAAACAACTGGTCGTGAATTAGTTGATAAATCCTCAAAATACGCAGTTGGTCAGTTTTTGCATGAGCGGTTTAGTACAAACGAAGTCGATAAATGGTTTAATGTTTACAGCAGGATAAAAGATGGATGGGGTTTAAATGATTTGGGGAAACCCGGAATGATGAATGCTGAAAAAGCGCCATATTTAACGTTTACGCCCAATGATTGGAAAATCTCTGTTTCTCATTCAGACATTGCAGATATCGCAACTTTGACAGCTGTTGACACAAAAGGCTTTGCAAAGAATTATACATTAACATTTACCTTCCCTCGAAGTGCTGCTTATGTAGATATAGAATGGTTTGTTGATTCTAAAACACCAGATAAACAACCAGAAGGAGGGTGGCTTTGTTTCCCTTTTGCCGTCAATAAACCTATATTCACAGTTGGTCGTCTAGGTGGCCCAATAAATCCTGCAACAGACATTATTCAAGGTACTAACAAATATTTGATGGCTGTAAATTCAGGGGTTTCAATTACACAGGCAGATAAGTCAGGCGTTGCGCTATCGCCAATGGATTCTCCTTTAATTAGCCTGGGTGAACCTGGATTATGGAAGTTTTCAATGGATCATGAACCAAAGATACCATCAGTATTTGTCAATATTTATAATAACATGTGGAATACTAATTTTCCATTATGGCAAGAAGGTACATGGAGTGAAAGGGTTCGTATCTGGGCTGTTGATAAACACGCTGCAACGGTGCCAAACCTAACCCAAAATTCATGGGAGGCCCGTTTGCCTTTATTAACAGGAATTGCAGAAGGAGAAGCGGGAAAACTATCAGTGAAAAAGAATGGTATATCCACTTCACGCCTCAATGTTTTGGTCACCGCTTTTGGTGAAAACCCTGATGGAAAAGGAATTATTTTGCGTTTGTGGGAACAAGGAGGGATTTCTGGTAATATGACGGTTAGATTACCTACAGGGTCAATTTACACTAAAGCAACTCCCATAAATCTTCGTGGCGAAGTTATTGGAAAACCTATCTCTGTTTCCAATAATAAACTGACGTTTTTTCTGAATGCATTTGCACCCGTTAGTTTTGTGATGGAATGAAAGGGATTAATTGCAGCATGGCATTAAAATATTAAACAATCATTAAAGAAAATTATGGCTACAAAAAAGATTAATCCTACAGCTATCTGTTCAGAAAGACAGGTTAAGCATTTTGTTTACATTGTGGCGTATAAAGAGAAGCTGTGTAAGCTTGTTAGCAAATGTATTTTTCCTGCTTTGCTCATAACAGCATCTTTATCTGCATTTTCTCAGAACTACAACAAACCCATCTCACCTATACCCGTACCAGCATCAGTATCAAATTTGCTACCTGGAAAAAAAGCACCTGTAGTAACCGATATCTGGGTAGTATTTAAAACCCATTGCGACCTGGGTTATACCATGTCTGCAGGTGCGGTATTTAAAAAGTATCGTGAAAATATGATGGACAATGCCATCCGTTTAATAGAAGCCGATAAGAAAAAACCGGTTGATGAACGTTTTAAATGGACCATTGCCGGATGGCCCATGAAAGGAGCCATATTGGGGCCATTGCAAACACCTGAGCGAAAACAAAAAGTGGAACAGGCACTCCGGGATGGTACTATGAGTGTACATGCCTTACCTGCCACTATGGAATCGGATGTAATGGAACAGGAAGACTATGTAAGAAGTTTGATCTTCTCTTCTCAGATTGCCCGTGACTATGGCCATAAGTTACCTATTGCGGCAAAGATGACCGATGTGCCCGCCCACAGCTGGTTGCTTCCTACTTTATTGCATCATTCGGGTATAAAATTTTTGCAAATAGGATGTAATTACACAGTGCAGCCGGTACGCCTGCCACAACTTTTTTGGTGGGAAGGACCCGATGGATCGAAAGTACTTTGCAACTACACGCCTCATTATGGTTCTGGTGTAACTCCTCCAGAGAATTGGCCCTCTAAAAATTACCTCGCCGTAATAATGACGCATGATAATGAGGGTCCTCCGTCATCCAAAGAAATTGAAGGCGTAAAAAAGCAAGTGGCTGGAATGCAAGGCGTTCGCTTGCATTTTACCGATCTGGAAGAATATGCAAAAGTTTTACTGGCCGAAAATCCACAAGTGCCTACCATTCGTGGCGATATGGTTGATCCATGGATCCATGGTGTAATGGCGATGCCACAGGAGTCGAAAACAGCCAGGAACATTCGCCCGCTCGAACCGGCCTTAGATGTATTGAATACACAATTGAAAGGATGGGGCATTCCAACCACTTCCTTAACCGAGCCATTGGCAAAGGCTTATGAAAACAGTATGCTCTTTAGCGAACATACTTTTGGCGCCGCCTCACCAGGTTATGGTGCATTTTCAAAAGATGGAAAAACACAACTGTCGGAAGCTGAACGTTATAAATACAATGAGGACTTCATTAAAGCAAGAAAAGAAGGCTTTTATGAAAAATTCGAATCCAGTTTTAGAGATAAAGCGAAATATATCAATACCACGGATAGCATTATTGGAACTAACATTACTGCACGCTTGAACCTGTTAGCCAATCATGTAAGAGCAAACAAAGGCGATATTGTCGTGTATAATCCATTGCCCTGGATGCGAAGCGGGGTTGTTGATTTTAATGGCGGAAAAATAGCAGTAGAGAATATCCCTGCCAATGGTTACAAGATAGTCAAGAATACCGCGTCAAGATATACGGTGTCAGATGCCAGCAAAACTACGCTAAATACAAAATTTTATACGGTAAACTTTGATACCCGGAAAGGAGGAATTGTTTCATTAATTGAAAAATCAACTGGCAAAGAATTGGTTGATCAACATTCGAATTATGCACTGGGTCAGTTTCTGCACGAACGTTTCAGTTTTGCACAAACCAAAGATTATCACGACAGAAATTATACAAGAAATAATTTTGCTGCAGGTCTAAAACCAAATTTACCTAAAGACATTTCTTATCTGGCTTCCACACCTACTGATTGGAAAATGAAAGTTGAACAATCCCCCGTTGCCGATAAGGTTACATTGGTTACAACCAATGCAAATCCTATTGCCGAATCGGTTGCTATTACGTTCACTTTCCCGAAAGCATCTGCTTATGTGGATGTGGAATGGAATGTTACCAATAAAATACCCAATACCGTTCCTGATGGAGGATGGCTTTGCTTTCCGTTTAATGTAAATAAACCAAAATACATCGTAGGTCGTTTGGGTGGTGCGATAGATTTAGCAAAAGATCAGATTGTAGGCGGTAACCGCTATCTCTACGGCGTACAATCTGGTGCATCCTTGGTTGCTCCGGATCAATCAGGCGTTGGAATTTGTCCTATTGATGCACCTTTACTCAGTTTTGGCGAACCAGGGCTATGGAAATACGATTATGATTATTTCCCAAAACAACCATCTGTATTTGTGAATTTATATAACAATATGTGGAATACCAATTTCCCTTATTGGACGGAAGGTTCCTGGAGCGAGCGGGTGCGTATCTGGGGCATCAAAAAAGGAGAAAAAGCGACAGAAAATCTCGCCATTCAATCATGGGAAGCAAGAACACCTCTTATGGCTGTTGCTGCAACAGGAAAGGGAACAAAACTGCCATCACAGCAAACTGGTATTTCTGTTTCACGTAAGGGGATACTGGTTACGGCGTTTGGTGAAGATCCTGACGGTAACAAAGGTGCCTTATTACGCCTGTGGGAACAAGGTGGCGTTTCAGGAAATACCACAGTTACATTGCCCAAAGGATCACATTATACTAAAGCAATTCCAGTTAACCTTCGAGGTGAAATAAGCGGGAAACAACTATCGGTTTCCAACGGTAAACTGACGTTTTTCCTGCATAATTATGCACCTGCAAGCTTTATACTTCAGTAAAAATCACATAATATAAAAAGATGGCCCTTATGAAAATAATTTTACGATGTACATTATTAAGTATCATTAGCTGGGGTATTTATGCGCAAAACAGTTTTGCCGACAGCAGCAAATCCCGTTATAAAGAATACCACGTATCAATAAAGGGTAATAATGCAAACGATGGAAGCCAGACAAAACCATTTAAAACCATTTCTGCAGCTGCTAATGTAGCGATGCCCGGAGATGTAATCACTGTTCATGCAGGAGTTTATCGTGAACAAATTACACCGCCACGCGGAGGAAATTCTGATAATGAACGCATTGTTTATCAGGCAGCAAAAGGAGAGAAGGTAGAGATTAAAGGTTCGGAAATAATTAAGGGATGGCAAAAAGAAAAAAACGATACCTGGGTTGTGAAAGTCCCCAATACGCTTTTCGGCAACTTTAACCCCTTTAATGATTTAATCCGTGGCGATTGGTATTGGCCACCTAAAGGGAGCAAGTTTCATACAGGAGCCGTGTACCTTAATGGCGATTGGTTGATGGAAGCGCTGACGAAAGAAAATGTCATGAAAGCTGCCAATGAAAAAAACACACTTTGGTGGGCAGATGTTGATTCGACTACAACCACGATATGGGCGCAGTTTAAAAATGTTGATCCTAATCAAGAAACGGTCGAGATTAATGCACGTCAAAAAGTTTTTTACCCTGAAAAACCATTTACTAATTTCATAACGGTTCGTGGTTTTATTATGGAGCATGCAGCGACCAATTGGGCACCGCCAACGGCAGAACAAATGGGATTGATTGGCACCAATTGGAGCAGAGGTTGGGTGATTGAAAACAATGTTGTTCAATATTCCAAATGTGTGGGTATAGCACTCGGTAAGTATGGTGATGCTTTCGATAACAAAGATACCGAATCGGCAGAAGGATATGTAGGTACCATCAATAGAGCGTTAAAGTTTGGATGGAATAAAGGGACTATTGGAGGACATTTGGTGCGTAACAATAAAATTGCTTATTGTGAGCAAACTGGTATTGTTGGCAGCATGGGATGCGCATTCAGTATTGTTGAGGGCAATACTATCCATGATATTCATGTCAGAAAATTATTTAGTGGTGCAGAAATGGCGGGCATTAAATTTCACGGTGCCATTGATGTGCAAATCCGCAACAACCATATCTATAAAACGAATATGGGTGTTTGGCTCGATTGGATGGCACAAGGGGCGCAGGTGAAAAATAATTTGATGCATGATAATGATTTGGATATCTTTTTAGAAGTAAATCACGGACCGATGCTGGTGAGCAATAATATTTTACTTTCTAAGGTCAGTTTATACATGAATTCAAGAGGTGCTGCGATTGCACATAATATTTTTGGTGGTAAAATGAATGTTATATCATATGATAGTCGTTTAACGCCATACCACAAGCCGCATGCTAGTGATGTAGTAGGATTGCACGATAACCCCGCTGGCGATATTCAATTCATCAACAATTTATTTGTGAATGGCGGGGATGCAAGCCAGTATAAGAAAAATATTTTACCCGTAATGTTCGATGGTAACGTATATACAAAAGGAGCAGTAAGAGCCGTGTCGGGCAATAAGCAAAGAAGTTTTGGTGATATGAGTGCAGAAGCAAGAGAAAAAATTAA
This sequence comes from Pedobacter nyackensis, assembly GCF_900176505.1. Taxonomy (GTDB): domain Bacteria; phylum Bacteroidota; class Bacteroidia; order Sphingobacteriales; family Sphingobacteriaceae; genus Pedobacter; species Pedobacter nyackensis. The sequence goes on from NZ_FWYB01000003.1 coordinate 26,871, forward strand.
AAGTGTTCCAGATAAAGACGCCGAGGAAAAGAATTTTATAGCAGATGAAAATTTTGATGCAGGAGCAAAGCTGATTAAGGAAGGGGATAAAATGTATCTGGAAATTTCATGGGATAAAAATTGGCTCACTAAACAAAAAAGAAAATTGGTAACAACAGCTTCATTAACAAAAGCGATCGTTTCTAATTTACCCTTTGAAAATGTAGATGGTTCACCCTTAAAAATCGATGTTGATTATTCTGGAAATAAACGCAATGTGCTTAATCCTTCGCCGGGTGTATTTGAAATAGTAAAAACCGGGAAACAAAAAATAAAAGTGTGGTAAGTTAAACAGTTAATTAAATAGTATATAACCCTAAAATAAAATGAAAAAGTCTGTTTTTTTAATACTAGTCATGTATAATTTAGTATCCTATTCGCAGAGAAATAGTATCTGGCAAGTAGGAAAAGCAGACAATTCTCCCAATGAATTTGCGCTAGCACCAAATAAATTCAAGGCTTTTATAGGTCATGATTTTGGTTATGAAGACAAGTTCTATTTAATTGGATTTTCAAAAGAAAAAGAAAATTTTCCTTATGTGCTGCCAGGTCCGGCAGATACTTGGGGAGGCACCTGGCCGACTTCGGGATGGAGAACAAATCAGGTTAATATTTTATTTGGTGTTCAAAAGTTATCCGTAAATGGAGAATATAAATTAGAAATTAAGTTGGCCGATTATGCGAAAAAATTCTTGCCCTTAATTAAAGTTTCTGTTAATAATTATGATAAAATTATCCAATTAGGAGCACCCGGTTATGATGTGAATAAGCAAGTTCACCCAAAACTAAATGAACCATATATAGATACCTTGTCAATTACTGGGAATTTAGTAGCTGCCACTCCAAAAATAATTGAAATTCCCATAGCACATAACGTAATTAAAAAAGGGGGGAACAGGGTTACAATAACGGTCTTGCAAGGCTCTTGGATACTATTTGATCAGATTCAAATGGATGGCCCCGCAAGTACATTATCAAAATCAACCAAATTGTTTGTTAGAAATGTTGCACCTGCCAATTATTCTTTAGGTAAAGGCGATAAAGAAATCCAACCTTTATTAGTAAACGTTGAACATCTGTTGGGGAAACCAAAACTAAGTGTTGAATTAGATGGCAAAAATGTATTTAATGAAATTGTTGAAAATGGAAATTATGAATTTGAAGTTCCTATGTCAATAGTTTCTGCGCCAATTCGAAGTAGATATAAAATTTTTGTAGATAATAAAATCGTTGAAGAAGGACTCGTTAATCGTTCTAAACAAAAGAAGCAAACGCCAGCTGATTATGTAGACACTCGTATGGGTACTTCACATTCCCGATGGATGATTGGCCCTGGCCCATGGATGCCATTTAGTATGGTTAAAATGAGTCCAGACAATCAGAATTCCGGTTGGCAGGCAGGGTATGAACCAGCTTATGAAAGCATTGGAACTTTTAGTCATATTCATGAATGGACATTAGGTGGATTAGGTGTTTTTCCAACAAACGGAAAGTTGAAAACATATATTGGAGATGATTTAAAATCCGAATCGGGCTATAGATCTAGAATAGATAAAAAGTCTGAAGAAGCTCCTATTGGATATTATACAGTGCTTCTTAAAGATTATGATATCAAAGCCGAAGTGACTTCGACTACCCGTTGTGGTTTTCAAAGATATACTTTCCCTAAAGATAAGGCCGATTCACGAATTTTGGTTGATTTGCATGTGCCTTCAGAATATAATTATCAATTGAAAGAAATTTTTATTCGTAAGGTAGGTGAAAACAGAATCGAAGGATTTTCTCATCAGTTATCTTCTCGTGTTTGGAGTAATGATGCCGATCAAGATTATACGGTCAACTTTGTTATTGAGTTTGATCAGCCAATAAAGAAGATGGGGAGGTGGATAGATGGGGATATTAAGTATGAAAATTCAATAAGCGCAAAAGACATTAAAAATGCTGGAGTTTTCTTAGAATTTGACACCAAAAAAAATCCTGTTGTTCAAACACGTTCAGGGATTTCTTTAGTAAACATAGCAAATGCTAGTCAAAATTTAAAAACAGAAGTAACTAAACCATTTGGTTGGAATTTTGATGCTGTTCGAAATAATCAAGTAAAAACTTGGAATGATATCTTTAATCGTGTTAAAATTACGACAACAAACAGGCTCGATAAAATTCGTTTTTACAATTCAATGTACCGTTCGGTTTGCAGCAGAAATATTTGGAGCGACTTAAACGGCGAATGGAAAGGAACAGATGGTAAAATTCAAAGACTTAAAGGGAAAGATGATGTAGCCTTGGGATGTGATGCCTTTTGGAATACCTTTTGGAATTTAAACCAATTCTGGAACCTTGTAACCCCGGAATGGAGTAGCAAATGGGTGAAATCTGAGTTAGCGATGTATGATGCTTACGGATGGTTAGCCAAGGGACCAGCAGGAATGAACTACGTTCCCGTAATGGTGGCAGAGCATGAAATTCCTATGATGGTTAGCGCCTATCAAATGGGAATAAGAGATTTTGACGTTAACAAGGTTTTGGAAGCGGCCGTTAAAATGCAATCTACACCAGCCCAAAAAATATTTACAGGCTTTGCAGGCAATAGAGATCTGGTAGAATATCTGAAACTTCATTATGTTCCTTCAGATAAAGGGCGTTTTTCTAATACTATGGAATATTCTTATGATGATTGGTGTGTGGGTCAATTAGCAAAATCAATAGGAGATTCGTCGGTTTATAAAACGTATAACGATAGAGGTTATTGGTGGAAAAATGCTATTGATAAGTATGGATATTGTCATATGAAGTTGAGCAACGGAGAATGGGCTCCAAATTTCGACCCTTTCCGTAGCGGTGCCAACGATCAATATGTTGAAGGAAACGCATGGCAACTGACCTTCTTTGTCCCACAAGATGTACCAGAATTAGCCAAAATGATTGGTAAAGAAGAGTTCACAAAAAGACTTGATTGGGGATTCAGCCAAAGTGAGCCATGGAGATACAATGGAATGAATGATCAATATTGGGACTACCCAGTCGTACAGGGAAATCAACAGTCAATGCACTTTGCCTATCTTTTTAACTGGGCTAATAAACCGTGGTTAACACAAAAATGGAGTCGTTCTATCATTGACCGTTATTATGGAAATGGAGTTGCCAATGCTTATCTTGGAGATGAGGATCAAGGGCAAATGAGTGCCTGGTTTGTTATGGCTTCAATAGGTTTGTTCCAAACAGATGGGGGAAGCCGATCAACGCCTATATATGAAATAGGAAGCCCACTTTACCAGAAGATTGAAATAGATTTAGGAAAGAAGTATGGCCGAGGAGAGAAATTCATAATTTCAGCCAACAATTCCAGCAGGCTTAATAAATATGTACAAAAGGCTACGCTGAATGGAAAACCATTAAATAATTTCTTGTTTCCAGCTAGCGAACTTCTTAAGGGAGGTACATTGATTTTAGAAATGGGTTCTGAACCAAATTATAAATGGGGAACAAACAGTAAAATGTAAATCTTAACCTATATAACAATACCATGCTAAAAGGAAACTTACTTTTACTAATTATTCTACTGACCATCTTTTTTCAGTCGATGGCTCAGTCGGTCACCAGGAAATTAACAGATTACGTTAATCCGTTTATTGGTACAGCAAAATCTCGTTGGTTCTTTTTTTCATCGGCAAGTCGCCCTTTTGGCATGGTAAGCCTTAGTCCGGATACCTGGGCCTTGGGTAGCTGGAACTCTGGTTACTTATATGATTCAACGGCTGTTCGCTGTTTCAGTCACATTCATTGCTGGGAAATTTCAGGTGTTCCTGTAATGCCTACTACAGGTACTGTTAAAGGGCATTTGGGCTTCGAAGCTACAAAATCAAGGTTTTCGCATAAAAATGAAATCGCAAAGCCGGGATACCATAAAGTGGTGTTGGATAATTATGGGATAACGGCAGAACTGACTTCTACAAACCGGGTTGGTTTTCACCGGTACAGTTTTGGAAATATCGATACAGCTAATGTTCTTTTTGATGTTGGTGCGGCCTTGGGTCAGGGCAAAATGGATTCGGCATCCATACAAATGAATAATGAAAAAGAGTTGTCGGGCTATTCGGTTATGTCGCCAACAAACCGTAGAAAAAAACCTTTAACTGTTTATTTTGTGGTTCAATTTAACACGCCTTTTTCAAAATTTGGCGGATGGAAGAAAAATGGATCTGCCAAGCAGCGAACATTACTTGAAAATGTAAAAGCCGTTTCGGGGAAAGAAGCAGGGGGCTATGTTTCTTATTATAAGCCCAAACAACCGGTTTTAGTAAAGGTAGGTATCTCATTTGTCAGCCTGGAGCAGGCGCGATTAAATCTTGAGGCCGAACTTCCGCATTGGAATTTTGATAAAGTGGTCAGCGAATCAACAGACGAATGGAATGCCGAACTTGGAAAAATACAAGTGTCGGGTGGTACAGAAAAGCAGAAGGTTAAATTTTATACCGATTTGTGGCACACGCTTTTAGGTCGCCATATTTATAGTGATGCAAACGGGAAATATGCAGACAATACAGGTGTCAAAACTGTGATCAGACAAGTACCTTTAGATAAAAAGGGGAAACCGCTTTTCAATGTCCATAATTCTGATTCCTTTTGGGGCTCTGAATGGAATTTGAATATCTTATGGTCAATAGCTTACCCAAAGGTAATGAGTGATATGGTATCAACCTTAGTTGAATACTATAAAAATGGAGGATTGATTGCCCGTGGGCCAAGTGGAGGTAATTATACCTATGTGATGATGGGTGATCAGGCAACCCCACTAATAGCAGCAGCATATAACAAGGGTATTCGCAGCTTTGATGTGGCGGCTGCCTATGCCGGATGTATTAAAAATTCCATGCCTGGTGGCATCAGAGATCATGCAGGATATGAGGTGGTGGGATATCCATTCGTAGATCAATACATTAAAATGGGTTTTGTACCTGAAGGTGTAGATGGCAAAGGCTGGCAAAGGGGAGGATGTGCATATACACTTCATTTTTCTTATCAGGACTGGTGTATGGCGCAGTTTGCAAAGGGGAGAAATAAGGGGGCGGATTATCAGCAATATCTAAAGCGTTCGTTTAATTACCGAAATATTTTTGATAAATCAACAGGTTGGATGCGGCCAAAAGAACTGGATGGTAGCTGGATGAAAGATTTTTCTCCGACAGCCAAAGGTTTTACCGCAAAAGGTTTTATTGAAAGCAATTCGGCAATTTATTCCTACTATGTTCCACATAATATGGCCGATTTAATTAAACTGATGGGAGGTAATGAAACGTTTGCTGATAAACTACAAAAGCAATTTGAGTTAGCTGCACCTCTGAAATTCATTGTTCCTCATGGCCATCATGCTGAAGGTTGGTTAGATTATGAAAATCAGCCCTCATTACACATGGCACATTTATTTAATTATGCTCAAAAGCCTTGGCTTACACAATATTGGGTTCATAGGATTAAAGAAGAGTGTTACGGTGATACCACACCGTATGGTGGTTATAATGGCGATGAGGATCAGGGACAAATAGGAAGTCTTAGTGTACTGATGGCAATGGGATTGTTTGATGTAGAAGGTGGGGCCTCTGTTAATCCACATTATCAAATCACAAGCCCGATTTTTGATAAAATAGTTATTCAGCTGGATGAACGTTATTATCCGGGCAAGTCATTTGTAATCAAAACAATTAACAATAAACCGAGTAGTATTTACATTCAGTCGGCCAAATTAAATGGAATTCCTCTCAATGATTTTCGGTTCCAGCATAGCACGCTGGCAAAAGGTGGAGTTTTGGAAATTAAACTGGGTGATACACCTAATAAAAATTGGGGAATAGGAAATACTAGACTTTGAGCAGTCAACATAAAATATTTACGATGAAAAAAAATTGGATTACGGTCTTGAAAACCGGAAGAAAAGTAAAAAGTGCATGTAAACCTGTAAGGATACTGATTGCTCTAATCACGCTTCCTGGCCTCTTGCTCGCACAATCAACCAGTTCGCTATTGCAATATGTCAACCCCAATATTGGAACGGCTCATTGCCGTTGGTTTCATTATGCACCTGGGGCTTTCCCTTTTGGGATGGCTAAGCCAGCTCCCTCAACCAACGGTAGCCTGGGCAATGCCAGTGGTTGGGAAGCCACAGGTTACGATTATCGAAATGAATCAATAGAAGGCTTTCCTAATTTTCATGAATTCCAGGTCGGTGGAATTGTGTTTGCTCCCATAACCGGGCAATTGCAAACTATTCCGGGCAGACTCGAAAAGCCAGATGAAGGTTATCGCTCAAAGTTCGACAGGAAAGATGAAATTACCACTGCAGGTTATTATGCTGTTTTGTTGAAAGACTACGGTATAAAAGCTGAAGTAACTGCTACACCACGGGTGGCCTTTCATCGTTATACGTTTCCTGAAAATAAACAATCGCATATACTTTTTGATATTGGAAATAAACAGGGGGAAAGCGGTGAAGTAAAAGACGCAAAAGTGGTTCTTACAACCGATGGCCGCATTGAAGGCTTTGTAACTACGTTACCGAGATATGTCCAAAAGTATCAGCCCGGCGCTGTAATAACCATGTTCTTTTCGGCAGTGCTGGATAAAAAACCAACATCATTTGGTGTATTCACTGGAAAAGAAGTTATAGTCGGTGGAAATGAACGATCAGGTAAAGGGGCAGGACTATATCTCACGTTTGATACGAAAGAAGGAGAAAGTATTACCATAAAAGCAGGTCTTTCTTATACTTCTGTTGGAAATGCCCGGTTAAATTTAACTGCGGAAGCCGAACAATTAAAATTTGATGATGCCCGGAAAAAATCAGCAGTTGCATGGAATAACTACCTCAGCAGAATACAAATTGAAACACCCATTTATAATGATAAAGTGAAATTTTATACGGGCCTCTATCATGCGTTGTTGGGTCGTGGGCTTGCCAGTGATGTAAATGGTGCTTATCCAAAAAATGATGGTTCAGTTGGACAAATACCATTGGATAGAAATCGGAAGCCACTTCACCATCATTATAACACAGATGCTATATGGGGGGCTTTCTGGAACCTTTCACAGTTATGGGTTTTGGCTTATCCCGAATATTATTCTGATTGGGTAAAAAGCCAGCTATTAGTGTATAAAGATGCCGGCTGGCTGGGAGATGGTATTGCTAACAGCAAATTTGTTTCGGGTGTTGGAACCAATTTTGTAAGCCTTGCTATTGCCAATGCTTACCTTTCAGGTATTCGTGATTTTGATATTGCGTTAGGCTATGAAGCCGCACTTAAAAATGAACTGGATGGAAAAGATCGTCCTTTTGGGGCTGGTAAATCAGATGTTGCCCAGTTTGTGAAAAAGGGTTATGTGGGCCATTTAGATAAAGGGAATGGGGGAAGTGAAACATGGCAGTTTTCAGCTTCTCATACACTTGAATATTCTTTCAGCAGTTATGCCGTTGCACAGTGGGCAAAATTATTGGGGAAGGAAAAAGATTACCAGCAATTAATGCAATTATCGAGAGGATGGCAACATCTGTTCAATCCGAAACTTAAATTGATTCAGCCTAAATTGGAAAGCGGAGCGTTCATTGCCAACTTCAAACCGGCTCAACCCTGGAGAGGATTCCAGGAAGGTAATGCCTGGCAATACAGCTTTTATGTTCCACACGATCCTTTGGGATTGGTTGCCAGGATAGGACGTGATACGTTTAATTTACGCCTGGATAGTGTTTTTAGTACAGCACAAAAAAATGCTTTTGGCGGCGGCAAAGTGATTGATGCTTTTGCCGGTGTTGAAAGTTTATACAACCATGGCAACCAGCCCAGCCTCCATACTTCCTGGTTGTTTAATTTTTCTCAAAAACCTTCGTTAACCCAAAAATGGGTAAGAGCTATTTGTAATGAGTTTTATGGCGTAGAAGGCATTCATGGATACGGATATGGACAGGATGAAGATCAGGGTCAGTTAGGAGCCTGGTTTGTCATATCAAGTATGGGATTGTTTGACGTTGCCGGCTTAACCGATAGTAAACCACAACTGGGCTTAGGAAGTCCGTTGTTTACTAAAATTAAAATTAAGGGCAATAAAAAATATTACGATGGAAATGATTTTGAAATTGAAGTGAAAAATAATAGTGCGGAAAATATATATGTGCAATCTTTCACCTTAAATGGAAAGACGCTACATCAACCTTTTATTCAATTGAGTGCTGTGCAAAAGGGGGGTAAGTTGATTGTCAAAATGGGTAAAGAACCCAGGGACCAATATTAAAAAAATCTTCAAAGTAATTTCAAAAAAACAAACATCAGGCATGAAAAATAAATCACTCATAATCTTATGGCTTATACTTTGTCCTTTCTTATTGTTTGCCGGACCAGGTAGTATAGCAAGTAAGGCAAGAATAACGGCTTCTTCCGAACTTGATAACAAAAGTGGTGCAAATCATATTGTGGATGGGGTTATCAGGGCCAACGGAACGGGAGAATGGGTCTCAAAAAGTAAGGTGACATTTTGGGGGCAAATAGATTATCCCTGGATAAAATTGGATTGGGATAAAGCACAAACTATTAATCAAATTATTTTATTCGATCGCTCAACAACGGACGCTCATATAGCTGGGGGCACTTTGTTTTTTAGTGACGGAACACAAATACCTGTTTTTGAAATACCGAATAATGGAGCTCCCAAAGTTGTTTCTTTCAAAGAACGCACTATAGAGTGGGTCCGTTTTGAAGTAACAGATGGAGACGGGGCAGCTCTTGGTTTATCAGAAATTGAAGTGTATCCAGCTACAAAACAGCTTGTATACCCAGTTTCTTTAGTTAACCCTTATGTTGAATCTGCTCGTGGGCGTTATTTTTTCTTTGTGACGGGAAGTCAGCCTTTTGGAATGATCAGTGCAGCACCATTAACGCGAAACAAAAATCAATATGGTGGGGGATATAACTACAATTCAAAAGAGGTGCTGGGGTTTCCTCAAATTCATTGCTGGATGCTTTCGGGCATTACGCTGATGCCTACAACGGGAAACATCGCACCCAATAAAGGTGAGCAGGGCTGGAAGTCAAAATTCTCGCATGAGGGCGAAATTGTTCAACCAGGTTATCATCGGTTATATCTTGACGACTATGATACCTGGGTTGAACAAACAGCAGGCGATCGGGTAAGCTTTTACAAGTTTACTTATACCAAAGATGCTTTAGCGAATGTTTTAGTAAACCTGGGTGGTTATGTTGGGGAATCGACGATGAATGATGCAAGGGTAATAAAGGTAAGTAGTACGCGTATTGATGGTTCTGTTAATACCACGGGTCGACTTTGGGGTGGTCCGGAAAACATCCGGATTTATTTTGCAATTGAATTTGAAAAACCTTTTGAAACATTAAATGGTTGGGATGGGAAGCAGGATCTTTCAAATGTTAGCGCGTTGAAAGGTAGTCCAGAAAAAAGAGCGAAAAATGCGGGAAGTATGAGTTATTACGATTCTCCAACAACAGGGGTATCCGCTCAATACAAAGTAAAAGCAGGTGAATCGCTTCAAATGAAAATAGCCATTTCTTATACCAGTATTGAAAATGCACGTAAGAACCTGGCGTCAGAATGTAACCATTGGAACTTTAATAAACTTCGGGAAGATTCTCAAAATGAGTGGAACCAAATGTTGGGGCGCATTGCAGTAAAAGGTGGCAGCGATAACCAACGAATAAAATTTTATACCGACTTGTGGCATGTGTTATTAGGAAGGCATAAACTGGATGATGTATCTGGAGATTATCCCGATAATACAGAGGGTGAAAGAGTTGGTAGCTCCACTGTTAATACTAAGTTTAAAATTCGAACCCTGCCAAAGGATAAAAATGGAAAAGTAAAATTCCACATGTATAATTCTGATGCGTTTTGGTTAACTCAGTGGAATTTGAACGTGTTGTGGGGGCTCGCCTGGCCTGAAGTAGTGGATGATTTTGCAGCTAGTTTAATTCAATATGCTGAAAATGGAAAGTTACTTCCAAGAGGCCCATGTGGCGGAGGATATTCATATATCATGACCGGGTGCCCGGCAACGAACCTCATCACAAGTGCTTATCAGAAAGGGATTCTGACAAAGAAAAGCCCACTTACTGCTTTTCAAATGATGAAGCAAAATCATGAACCGGGAGGGATGATGGGTGGAAAAGATGAACTGGCTTTTTATATCAAAAATGGATATTACCCCTCTAATGCAGGCATCACACTCGAAATTAGCTTCCAGGATTGGGCCTTGGCACAGATGGCGAAAAAAATGGGCAAAGAAGGAGATTATAAGTATTTTTTCAAGCGTTCACAGGGCTGGACAGAACTTTATGATAAGGAGAATAAATTAATTTTTCCAAAAGATAAAGAAGGGAAATGGTTACATAAGAATCCACTAAGCGGAGCAGGTTGGGTAGAGGCTAATGCATGGCAAGGCACATGGTCAGTCTCACATGGATTAGATCAATTGGGTAAACTAATGGGGGGAAAAGATACGTTGTGTTCAAAATTGAATTATGCTTTTGAAAATTCAAAACAAAGTGATTTTGTATTTGGCTATAGAGATGGGTATATAAGTTATGCGAATCAACCGGGATGTTCCAATGCACACATTTTTAATTACGCCGGCCGTCCCGATTTGAGCCAGTACTGGGTGCGAAGAGTGAAGGAACAGGCTTTTGGGGCAACTACCCCAGATAAAGGGTATGGCGGACACGACGAAGATCAGGGTCAGATGGGAGGAGTTAGCGCGCTAATGGCAATCGGATTGTTTAGTGTAAATGGGACGAGTGCTATCAACCCTACTTATGATATTACAAGCCCGATTTTTGATGAAATAGTAATCAAGCTTAATCAGAAATATTATCCAGGAAAAGAATTTGTGATTAAAACCTATAATAATTCCGAAAAGAATTGCTACATACAAAAAGCGACACTGAACGGAAAAGTTCAGAATGGATTTACTTTTTCACACAGCGATTTTATTCGTGGCGGAAAGCTGGAACTATGGTTGGATGGTAAACCCAATTTTAAGTGGGGAACGCAACAAAATTGATTTGGTAAAAAGCATCATCTCGATCCAGTGCTTTTTGATTCATTCTTTGTAGAATGTTTGTTTGTATGTACATTTTGCAAGCCCTCCATCCAGAGGGCTTTTTTTGCGCAATTGGCTGTTGTGTAGAGCTATCGTAGAGAGCTATTGAACCTGTTTGTCGAAAAAAGTAAAAAAAGAATTGCGATTTAAAATATTTAATGTATATATGTATATACAAACGGCAGTTCTGTAATGGTTAGGATTATTTGATCGTTGTTTGGCTAACAAACCAAATTTCAAACTAAACTATTATGTATCGAAGAATTTTTACTTGGCTAAGAGTGAAATACCTCTGCTATCTGCTTCTGTTAATGGCTACGGCTTTTAAATCAGTTGCTCAATCAAACATCACGATCACCGGTAAAGTAACGGATGTAAAAGGCGGGCCCTTGCCCGGAGTAAGCGTTAAGCTGAAGGGTAACACTAATGGTGATGTTACTAACGGAGAAGGAAAATATGCTATTAAATTATCAAGTGGAGGAGGAACCCTCGTTTTTTCATTTGTAGGCTATAAGAAACAAGAAATAGTTATTGCAGGCCGAAGGATCATTAATGTTGAGCTACAAGAAGACGATAACGCCCTGGAGGAGGTTGGTATTGTGGCGGCCTTCGGGGCAACACAAAAGAAGGGGACTCTGGTAGGTTCTATTACCACCATTAATCCTAAAGAATTAAAAGGGCCTACCAGTAACTTAACCACGATGTTGGCCGGTAAATTGCCAGGAGTAATTGCCTATCAAAGAAGTGGAGAGCCAGGTGCTGATAATGCGCAGTTCTTTATCAGGGGGGTTGCTTCTTTTGGATCAGGAAAGATTGACCCACTTATCTTGATCGATGGGATGGAGTCTACGCCTACTGACCTTGCAAGGATGCAACCAGATGATATTGCGGCCTTTTCAGTGTTAAAAGACGCATCTGCTGCAGCATTATATGGTTCCAGAGCTGCAAACGGCGTGATACTGGTTTCGACCAAATCTGGTGTTGAAGGCAAAACAAAGTTTAGCTTCAGGGCCGAAAACTCTGTTTCTGGTAACACGCAAAATTTCAAGCTGGCCGACAATATTACCTATATGAAGATGGCAAACGAGGCGGTATTAACCAGAACCCTACCGGGCCTCAAATCTAACCCGGAGCCATATTCTAAAACTAAGATTGACCGTACAGCTGCAGGCATGAATCCGTACTTATACCCAAATAACGACTGGATGAGCGCATTGATTAAGGACTATACCATGAATCAGCGTTTTAACATGAGCATGACTGGAGGGGGGAAAAATGCCCAGTACTACATTGCAGGTACGCACAATATAGATAATGGGGTGTTAAGAACTGAAGCGCTCAATAAATATGATAACAATATTAAATTAAAGACCTCCCAAATACGTTCAAACGTAAATGTTAAATTAACGCCAACCACCGAAGGAATTGTAAGAACTTCAGGTACTTTTGACGATTATCAAGGACCAATAGGTGGTGGGTCCGGTATTTTTAGTCAGGCCATCTCGTCCAATCCGGTATTGTTTCCAGCCATTTACCCGGCATCGGCATCACCATTTGAGAAACACCCTTTATTCGGAAATGCATTAATTGGTAATAGTACGACTAATTTCTACAATAACCCGTATGCCAATATGGTTTCGGGCTTCCAACAATACAATACGTCAACTTTAAATGTACAATTGGAATTAAAGCAAGACTTTAAGTTTATTACGCCAGGGCTTAGCGCTCGATTGATGGCTTATACCCAAAGGTATTCTTATTTCGATTTCAGCAGGAGGTTTAATCCCTACTACTATAGTGCAACGCCGACTGATGGAAGTGGACAAAATTATAACATCAGCTTGTTGAACGAATTTTCAATTTTCGGAGCACCTACAGAATACCTCAATTATGTGCCAGGTGAGCGTAAAGCAAATACTAAAACCTATATGGAGGCTGTAGTAAATTACAGTAATACATTTGGTGGAAAACATACAGTGGGGGGAACGTTGATTACTTTATTGAGCAATTATGTAACAGCGAATGCCAACGACCTTCAAGCGGCTCTTCCTGCCAGAAACCAGGGGCTTTCGGGTAAGGTTACCTATGGTTATGACACCAGGTATCTTTTTCAAGCAGATTTTGCGTATAATGGTTCTGAGCGTTTTGCTAAAAAAAACCGATTTGGTTTTTTTCCTACAGTTGGTGTAGCCTGGAACGCATCTAACGAGAAATTTTTTGAGCCACTACGCGCTGCCATTTCTAACCTAAAGCTTAGGGCTAGTTATGGTATGGTTGGTAACGACCAGATTGGAGAAGCAAAAGATCGGTTCTTCTATTTAGCTAATGTGAACTTAAATAGTGGTGGAGCATTTTTTGGTGCCGATAACGGATATTTTAGACCTGGTGTTGCTATCAGTAGATATCCAAATGAAAATATTACCTGGGAAGAATCAAGAACCCTAAATTTAGCGATGGATTTGAGCTTGTTTAATAGCTTAAATTTTGTTTTTGAGGCTTACAAAACGCATAGGAGCAATATTTTAATGCAAAGAAGTTCCATTCCAACTACCATGGGGCTTGCTGCCAATATCCAGACCAACGTAGGCGAAGCTGAATCACAAGGTATTGATGTTTCGATGGATTACAATAAAACTTTTGGAAACTTTTGGCTTCAGGGCAGGGGAACATTTACGTATGCCACTAATAAATTGCTGGTTAATGAAGAACCGGATTACGGTGCTTTAACCTACCTCTCCAGAGTTGGTAACCCACTTGGCCAAACTTATGGTTATATAGCCGAAAGGTTATTTGTTGATGACGAAGAGGTAAGAAACTCTCCTCTTCAATCCTTCGGAAATGAGCCGGTTAGAGGGGGAGATATCAAATATAGGGATGTGAACAGAGATGGTGTAATTAGCGGACTAGATATCGTTCCTTTAGGTTTGCCTACCTCTCCTGAGATTGTATATGGTTTTCAGGTAGCTACTGGTTATAAAAAATTCGAGATCGGTATATTCTTTCAAGGTTCTACCCGCTCTTCATTCTGGATTGACCCTGCTAAAATTACACCATTTGCCTTATACGGAGTTGACAATGGCCCTGTGAATCGTCAGAATGGTCTTTTGCAAGGGATTGCTGATAGCTATTGGTCTGAAGACAACAGAAATATGCAGGCATTTTGGCCACGTTTAAGCTCTTCTGTTAACCCAAATAATACCCAAACATCTAATTGGTGGATGCGAAACGGTTCTTTTTTAAGGATGAAATCCGTAGAAGTGGGTTATAATATTTCGGGGAAATCAATTCAGAAACTAGGTATTGGTTCCATTAAGGTTTATGCCAATGGTACTAATTTATTTGTTAAAAGCAGCTTCAAAATGTGGGATCCTGAACAAGGAGGTAACGGATTAGGTTATCCTCTTCAAAAGGTATTCAATTTTGGACTTAACGTGAATTTCTAATTTTTTTTAAGAAAAAGAGATGAAACTATTTAAAACTACATATTTTATTTTATCAGCTATGGTATTAACGCTCGTTATGCCATCCTGTAAAAAAGGCTTTCTGGACATTGTGCCGGACAATTTACCCACGCTTGATAATGCTTTTGTTAATCGAAGTGAAGCAGAAAAGTATCTGTTTACTTGCTACAGTTCTTTACCAGATGAAGCAAATCTAAATACTAACCCTGGTATGAATACAGGTGACGAGTTTTGGATTAATCCGATTACTGCTCCTTTCGCTCAGATCGGTACGCTTGAACCGTTTAATATTGCAAAGGGTTTGCAAAGTAAGATAAGCCCGGCCATGAATTACTGGGATGGATCTGGTGGTGGAAAATCGCTATGGTTAGGCATTCGTAACTGTAATATTTTCTTAGAGAATGTTGACAAACCAATCGATTTACAACCTTTTGAGAAAGAACGTTGGATTGCTGAAGCAAAGTTTCTGAAAGCGTATTTGCATTGGTACTTGTTCAGAATGTATGGCCCTATTCCTATCGTTGATAAAAATATAGCAGTTGACGCAAATGTTGAGGAAGTAAGAGTAAGTCGCCAACCGGTAGATTCTGTAGTCAATTACATTTCAAATTTATTGGATGAAGCCACAGCTGGAGGATCAGGAGTAGGATTGCCAGATAAGATCGTGAATTTATCTACCGAATTGGGACGGATCACTAAGCCTGCCGCCCTGGCCATTAAAGCTCGATTGCTGGTAACAGCTGCCAGTCCGTTATTTAACGGAAATCCAGATTTTAACAGCTTAAAAAATAAGGATGGGCAAGCCTTGTTTAACCCTACTTATGATGCAAAGAAATGGCAACGTGCTGCTGATGCTTGTAAAGCGGCCATTGATGCAGCAGAAGCGCAAGGAGTGGCTTTATATAAATTTTCGCCAAGCAGTCTTCAAACCGCTGATAATGCTACAAAAATTGAAATGAGCATTAGGAATGCAGTGTGTGAAAAATGGAACAAGGAATTATTATTTAATAGCATTGTGGGCAGTACAAGGAATATTCAAATGAACGCTTGTCCGAATTTATTTTTAGCTCCTAAGTTCGATAATGGCTTAAGTGCGCAATTGGCGCCTACACTAAAAATGGCCGAAATGTTTTATACCAAAAATGGTGTGCCTATTAACGAAGACCGAACCTGGGATTATGATAATCGTTATAATTTGAAGACCGTTACCGCTTTAGACTCGGCGATGGTGAAAGATTACCTAACGGTAGGACTGCATTTTGAAAGAGAGCCTCGTTTTTATGCTGATGTTATGTTTGACGGTGCAAAAATGTATATGCAAAGCAATCAAAAACCCGCAATACCGATCTATGCTAAAAGAAATGCAATTTCAGGAAAGAAACAAAATATAATCTATTCAATAAGCGGCTATTATACCAAAAAACTAATCAATATGAATTTGGTAGTTGGTGATAACGGCGGGGTGACCACAGAAAATTATCCGTGGCCGGTCATGAGACTTGCAGATCTTTATTTGCTTTATGCGGAGGCCTTAAACGAAACGGGAGATTTGGCAACCCCATTAATCTATCTTAACAAAATTAGAGAGCGTGCAGGTTTGCCAACAGTAGAAACTTCATGGACCAATTTCTCAACAAATCCTGGCAAGTACACCAATAAAGATGGATTAAGAGAGATCATACAGCGGGAGCGTACAATCGAATTGGCATTTGAAGGCAGTCGTTTCTGGGATTTGAGAAGGTGGAAGCAGGCAGCTAACGTACTCAATGCACCCATTTATGGCTGGAACGTTGATGTAGAGGGTGGTGCGACTACCAGTATTGCGGACCTTAATAAAAATGCTCAGGAATATAACACGCGGGTACTGTTATTTAATCAAACCTTTGTTAGTCCAAGAGATTATTTTTGGCCAATAAGAGAAAATAACTTACAGGTAAATCAACGTTTAGTACAAAATTTGGGTTGGTAATTTTTATAATTCATCAATTATTTAAATGGATAATTAAACTTAAGTAAAATGAAACGATTAATAAATAGATTGTTCATCGGTATGTTAGTTGTAATGACTACACAAGCCTGTAAAGAATCAGAAACAAGCACTATAGTAAATGATGGGGTGGCACCCGGTCCGGTAACCGGGCTAACCGTAACCAATCTTAGTGGGGCGGCAACCATAAAGTACAATCTACCTTCAGACCCTGATGTACTGTATGTAAAAGCAGTATATAAAACGAAACAAGGTATTGAAAGAGAGACGAAGGTAAGTTACTACAACAATACGATCACTGTTGTTGGCTTTGCAGATACCGACGGGTATGAAGTAAAATTATATGCGATAGACAAAGGCGGAAATACATCTCAACCGACATCGGTTACCGTCAACCCGCTAATGCCTCCCTTTAGAATAATCCGTAATAGCTTAGGGGTAATATCTAATTTTGGCGGGATTGATGTGAGTTTTGAAAATGCTACCCAGGCTGATGTGGCCATCGTCGTTATTGCCCCAAATGCCTTGGGGGATTATACTGCCGTTAATACCAATTATACGACGTTAAAAAAAGGAGTATTTTATACCAGAGACCTGAAAGCAGAGGAAACAAAGTTCGGTATTTATGTACGCGACAGGTGGGGCAATATTTCTGATACCTTACAAACAACACTTACACCTATATACGAAGAAAGGTTAGACCGGAAATTGATGAAAGGAATAAGCTTGCCATCAGATCCAGGTTTAGCCTATGGAGGATCGCTAAATGGTGTTTTTGATGGAAGTGTGACTGGTGGAACCTACCATAGCAACGATGCGGCAAGAATGCCTCAACAGTTTACTTACGATATGGGTGTAACCGCTAAATTAAGTCGCCTGGCCTGGTGGATGAGACCCGATGGAGGTGGTTATTATGCGATACACGCGCCAAGAAAAATTGAGATTTGGGGTTCAAACGCGCCAAATCCAGACGGAAGTTATGATGGCTGGACAAAGTTAGTGGATTACGAGCAAATTAAACCTTCTGGCTTGCCAGTTGGGCAGTTAACTACGGCAGATAATGATGCCGCCAAAGCAGGTGAAACCGTTTTGATACCATTGGATGCACCAAAAGTGCGTTACATTAGGTTTAAAACACTAACTAATTGGTCTGGTGGAACTTATGTATGCTTTTATGAATTGGCCATGTGGGGTAATCCGAAACAATAGAATTATAATTATTTAATGAATTAAATCATGGAAAGAATAAAATATTTGATTTATCCCTTTCTTATTGTAGCAGGATTATGTGTAATCTCTTGTTCAAAAGAAGACGGGTTTAAAGAATTTACAAAGAATGGGGAAATTACATACCCTGGAAAGCCAATTACAGTAATTGCTCAAGCAGGAAATAAACGGGTGCTATTAAGAGTGGTATTGGGACCAGATCCTGCAATTACAAAAATAAAGACGTATTGGAACAGTAGGACCGATTCTTTAGAAACCCCTGTGGTAAGAAGTAATGGAGATACGGTAAATATCTTTGTTACGCAACGTTTGAACGAGGGGGCGAATAATTTCGAGTTGTACGCGTATAACAATAAGGGCGACAAATCTATAGTAACCAATGTATCAGGAACGATGTTTAGCGATAACTACCTGAGTACGGTGCCGAAGACCAACAGGTCGATTACCTCGCTTAAATTTAGTGCTTTTGGTAAGGCTACAATTGCCTGGGGTCCCGCTTTAACAAGCGAACAGTTTATTGAATTAAAATATCTGAATGCAAAGGGAGTGGACACAACGCTTATTGCTCCCTCGCAGTCGATAACCACATTACCCAGCTATAAATTAGGAACAGCAATAACCTATCGTTCTATATATGCACCAGAGGCGACTGCTTATGATGTGTTAACAGTTGCTCCAAGTACGGTAGATTTAACTAAAGGAACCTATTCGGCTGTTACGTCGGGTTACTTATATTCTTCAACTACTAAAAAATTACTAGGCGCTGCAAAAGCCTGGGTTCCAAGTGGTACAAATGGTATTATTATAACTTCAGGAGATATAGGTGCTACTACCCAAGCCTTGATCGTTATTAACCCAGATAATACCTTAACCATTACGGCTGCTCCGGGGTCTGCAAATGGTCCGTTTACGATGTATACTTCGGGCTTACCAACACCTTATACAGCTGGCTGGCTAAATTCGGCAGCTTGCAACAACACTTATGATCCGGTTACCAAAACCTATAAAGTAAGGTATGGCATTAGTGGAACAGGTGCTCGTGTTATTGAAGAAATTATTGCACTTAACTAATTTTTACCCCGGTTTTCTTGAGACCTTGGGGATATAAATTTTATAACCATTTAATAATTAATATTTTGAACACCTGAGCGTTAAGCTTGGGTGTTCTTCATCTATATGAGTGCTTTTTAAATAGAAACATACAATCATTTCATAATAACCTTAAGCAATGAACAAATCGACGCTTGTCTTATTTTTTCTAATAGTGGTATGCATTGCCAAAAACAATGTTTGGGCGCAAACGGTAGTACCTCAAAAAAACAAACAACCCGACAGTGCTGCAATTAATAAAAATGTTAAAGAAATTATTGTGGTGTTTAAAACACATTTCGATATCGGCTATACACATCGTGTAAAAGACGTGGTTCAATATTACCGAACCGAAATGATTGATAAAGCACTCAAAGCCATGAGTACTTCACAGACAGTGCCAAAAGGACAAGAATTTAAATGGACTGCCCCAGGATGGGTAATGGCTAAGGCTATGGAACCATGGCAGGGGCAAACTCCAGAGCGGAGGAATAAACTTGATTACGCGTTCCGCAACGGGCGATTCATTACCCACGCAATGCCTTTCACGATAGAAACGGATGTTTGTGAACCCGAAGTAATTACCCGTGGACTTGGTTTTGCATCTCAACTTTCCCGCCAATACCAGCTCCCACTTCCAATATCGGCAAAGGTTACAGATATGCCCTCACATTCAGGAGAGCTGGCAACGGTCTTGGCAAATGCAGGTGTGAAGTTTTTACATATTGGTTGTAATTGGCCTAGCGGTTATGTGCGCACACCGGGAATATTCTGGTGGCAAGGACCGGATGGTTCCCGCTTGCTTACTTTTTATTCGAGTAATTATGGTACGGCAACCGGATTGGGCTGGCCACACGAATGGGGCAAAGGCGATAAATTTATTGGACGGAATTTAATGCCACCAGCCGACTGGCCTTATAAAGTATGGCCGGCAATTTTAGTAACAATGGATAACTCCGGACCACCTAAAGAAAGTGAAGTAAAGGCTTTGTTTGATGAAATTCATAAAAAAATGCCTGGTGTTAAGGTAAGGACGGGCAGTATGGACGATTTTTATAATGCTTTTATGGTAGAGAAGCCAACCTTACCTGTTTTTAAAGAAGAAATGCCCGATACCTGGGTTCACGGTGTAATGTGCGATCCGGGTGGTGCAAAGCTATCCAGAGAAACTGTGCCCTTGTTAGCAGCTGATGAATTAATGAACACCCAATTGAAAAATTGGGGAGTGCCGGCAACCGCTATCAGCGACTCTGTAAAAAAAGCTTTTGAGATGATGGTTCTGTATGCCGAGCATACTTGGGGCGGGTCGGCTTCGGTAAATAGTTATGGTGAGGCTTTTAAAAAACTACCAGCCACAAAATATGCTGCCCTTGAAGCTTCCTGGGAAGATAAAACGAATTATGTGCGAAACGCCTCGCGCATTGCTAATCAAGTGAAACAGGATAACCTGAGATGGCTGGCGCAATCCGTAAAAGCTACGCCGAATAGTATAATTGTGTACAACTCATTACCTTGGCAGCGTAGCGGGATCATAGAGGTAAATGGAACATCAATGTTTGTGAAAAATATCCCTGCAGGTGGCTATACTACAGTTCCCTTGCCTGCTAAACAGGTAACAACAACTTCGGGCAACAAGTACATCGAAAATCAATTTTATAAGATCACCTTCGATACTGATAAAGGCAACATCCTATCGCTTATAGATAAACGAACCGGCCATGATTGGGCAGCCAATCTATCGGGACACCAGACGGGAACCTATATTAATGAGCGGTTTACTTACGAGCAAACTGCAAAGTATACAGCAGACTATCAGGAAAAACGGGCATGGCAAATGTTTGGCGAAAGTGGCAATTGGTTGCATCCGGGGATAGCCAAGCCGGGTATGATTTCCGAAAAACAAGTACCTTATCGCAAAGCTTCTCCCGGGGGTGGTAAATTAACCGTCAGCAATAGTGCTTTGCAGCAAATAGCAACGCTGGAAATGCCTGCCGATACCGCTAACCATTTACCTGCATCACAATTAAAGGTAACACTGGTAAACGGGCAGCCTTATCTTGATTTGGAAATAACCATCCTCAACAAAGCAAAAGACAACTGGCCGGAAGCAGACTGGCTGGCACTTCCGTTTAACATCAGGAGTCCTGTTTTTAAGGTATATCGCCCATTGGGAATAATGAACCCTGCAACAGATATTGCAATCGGCGCCAACAAAAACATATATGCCGTAGGACAAGGTGTTACCATAACCGATCCAGAAGGTAAAGGGATTGCAGTAGCACCAATTGATCACCCACTTATCAGTTTGGATACAACAGGCATTTGGCAATTCTCACATGATTTTATACCAAAGAAGCCTATTGTCTATGTTAACCTATACAATAACCAGTGGAATACCAATTACCGATATTGGTACCCTGGTACCTGGAGCTCCCGGGTAAGAATATGGAGCTTTAATGGTAATACTGCAAAAGAAGAACAGATGGCTGTTCCTGCTTTGGAAGCACGGAATCCATTACAGGTAGTAAGAACTGAAAACAGTGCAGGCAAACTACCTGCCCAACAAAAAGGAATTGAGCTTTCCCGCAGAGGCATTGTTATAACAGCATTTGGGCAAGATCCAGATGGAAATAATAGTATCCTGTTGCGCGTTTGGGAGCAAGCCGGTAAAAGCGGTATCGTTAATATTACACTACCTGGAGGTAAAACATTCCGTAAAGCTACACCGGTTAATCTTCGCGGAGAAGTAAACGGGAAGCCTGTTAACATTGTTCAGGGAAAATTCAGTTGTACAATCAAGGCATTTGGACCGGCTAGTTTTGTGTTGGAGTAACTATTCTAAGTTTTTATTTATTAATCTTTTCGTTATACTTGCATAGCCTTAAACTTATGAAGTTCTCCATTGATCATAAAAGCCCTGTTTCTCTTCACATTCAAGCTGAAGAATTGTTGAGGAAGCTTATACAAGACCCTCAATATCAGGATGGGAAAATGCTTCCAAATGAAATTGAGCTTTCCAGGCGGCTTTGTATATCGAGGACAACATTAAGACAAGCATTAAATAAGCTGGTTTATGAAGGCTTACTCATTAGAAAAAAGGGAGTCGGAACAAAAGTTGTTGATGCGAAGTCGATCAGTTCAAAATCTAAAAACTGGCTAAGTTTTTCACAGGAAATGGCTGCCCGGGGAATCCCTTTAAAAAGCTTCGAATTGCATATCAGCTGGGTCTATCCTGAAGAAAAAATCGCAAACTTTTTTGAAATCAAAACAGATAAAAAAATTCTGAAACTGGTTCGTCTAAGAGGACGTCCGGAAGGGCCCTTTGTTTATTTTGAATCTTATTTTCATCCTAGAGTAGGCTTAACAGGAGATGAGGATTTTAAACGTCCTTTATATGAAATGCTGGAAAATGATCATTCCATTGTCGCTTACATATCCTCTGAAGAGATTAGTGCCCGCCTGGCAGATAAATTTATTGCAGAAAAATTAGAAGTTGAAGTAGGAAGCGCAATTTTACTACGTAAAAGATTTGTATATGATATTGCTGAAAGGCCAATTGAATATAATTTAGGCTATTATAAAGCAGATAGTTTTATCTATACAGTTGAAAGCAGAAGAGAATAGAGTACAGACGTCACTGGTATTGTCAGGGATGCGGCTGGCATCGCATTGCCGGAGTTAGTATCAATGAAAAAGGAAGTTGTAATGGAGCTATAGGCTCAAGTTAGTTATCTCGCTAATAGCATACAGAGGAAGATTGGTGAGCCAGTCTTCCTTTTTGAAATCAGACATGGAAGTTCTTATGGCCAGAGGTGGATTATATTTGTCGGTGAAGCTTTTTAAGCTTTTGGCGCGAAGGTTTTCTTCTGCTTTTACTTCTACCGGTATGATGTTGCTGGCGTGTTGCAAGAGGAAGTCGATCTCTGCGGTGGCCTTTTCTGCCGACCAGTAGTAAATGGTGATTTCTTTATTTGTTTTCATTTGTTGCAGGACATATTGTTCTGTGAGTGCTCCCTTAAATTCTTCGAATATTGCGTTTCCCTCCAGCAGTGTTTTGACATCAATATCACCCATAGCAGCCAACAGGCCAACGTCAAGTAAGAATAGTTTGAATGCACTGTGATCTTCGTATGCTTTCAATGGCATGGCGGGTTTACCAGCGCGGTAGACTTTGTGGACCAGTCCGCAGTCGATGAGCCAGGACATAGCCAATTCATAGTCTTTGGCACGGGAGCCCTGTTTTATGAGGCTGTATATGAACTTTTTGTTTTCCTTTGCCAGCTGGGCTGGTATAGCGTTCCACAGCATTCTGATCCTCGGCACAATTTCGTGAGGAGCATGCTTTGAAAAATCCTGTTCATAAGCGTCCAAAATGCGTTTTTGTATCGCTCTTACTTCTGTGAAATCGCCCTGCCTAAAAGCAAGTACGGCTTTCGGAGTATTTACAAGAAACCCGGACCATTGTTGCAGCCGCCGAATTTATCACTTTACTGCAGAGTAGTGACATTATTCACAACCGTCATAGGTCTGTTTTGTATGACCAGGGCATTGTTGATCTCCTGAGTAAGGACAAAATCTGCGGGTACATTCAAAAAATGAGGAAGGATAAGCAAGGTCATAAGTTTGAAGCCTGGCTACACATTAGAAATTACATAGGTCATATAGTCGCCTGCGAAAAGCCGAAGGCTGGCTTAAGTTTGTGGGTGGCTTTTCCTGATGCAGAATTACTGGCCGAATCCTTGTCTTTTTTCGAAAAATCTGGTTTTAAAGTACTGTATTTCCCTGGTTCCAGGAGGCCAGGGCCAGGTCTGAAGTATGTTCGTTTTGGCTTTGGCACATGGAATGTTGATGAACCTACGGAACCGTTAAAATTACTCTGCGAGAAACTAAGCTCCGTTCGTAAAGGCTGTTCATGAAGCGGTCGTAAATCTATCCCTATTGCGACGCCTCTTTATACTCTTAAAAATCTTTAATGTTTTAGTGAAAATTTTAAGCGAATTGACTGAAATCAGGTCAATCCTTAATTTAAAGCACGTTGACCAGCAGTTCGAAAATGAACAACTGCTGGACAATAGTGATGCTAAAAGTCTACTCAAAATCTGTGATAGAACGCTATATGAGTGGCGTAAACAGAACCTGATCTCCTATAGGGTAATCGGTAATAAATACTATTATCTGAAGTCCGACCTGCTTAAAATGAAGAAAGGTAAATAGGACAAAATCGGAATTATTCGGAATTGTCCGGAGGAATTCGGATGCAAGCTGTTGTTTTTTAGTTTTTTATGTTTTCCGATTCTACATTTGAACCGTTGTTGAATTGCGCAATTCCTCCAACCAGCCTCCCAGTACGAAAGGTGGAAAAAAGGAAGTTTAAAGGATGTTCGTAGGACCTTTATAGGGTCTGGCGTCCTTTGAAGGACCTTTAAGATACCTGTAAAGGTCCTAAGTTGAAAACATGGATCTGAGACAGATTGGGGAGGGAATTAAAAATGTTGTAACCCATAAAAAAAAACAAAATGGCAATAATTAGAAATGGTATTTTAGGACCGGTTTCCGGAAAGTTAGGTTCGGTAGTATTTGTACAAACTAAGGGCGGTAATTTTGTGCGGCAAGCGCCAAAAAAGAAACCAAAGGGTAGTCCACGTTCTCCTGCCCAGACTGCTAACCAGCAGAAAATGAAATTCTTCAACGAGTTTTTGACTCCCTTTTATCCTTTTTTCACCGTTGGTTTTCAAAATCTTCCGCCAGGTAAAACGGCCCTAAGTATCGGCTATTCGGTAAACTACCACAGGGTATTTACGGGCGAATACCCGAAATTGGGTGTGGATTGCAGTAAGGTGGTGATCAGTGAAGGAACGCTTCCCCAGTTGAACGAGCCGGAAATGAAACTCATTGCTGATGATATTCTGGAACTTACCTGGCAGCAGAATACAAATCCCAAAGCATCTTTTGATGATCAGGTGATGTTGGTGGTATACAGTCCCGAGCTTAAAATTGCGGACGGATTTACCGGTGGAGCAAAACGTACTTCAAGGCAATGCTTGTTTAGGTTTGATCGTAGACTTGTTGGAAAGCAGCTGGAAGTATATGTTGGGGTAACTTCCATGAACCGGAAAAAAGTAGCGGATAGTGTTTATTTAGGGAGGATAGAGGGATGATGAAAACGACATATCAATATGTGCCGGTTACAGACCGGCCCGATCGCTTGTCCATTCTGGCCGATAGATGTCTGGAGCACGTGCTTAGGCAAATGGAAAACAAAGCTGAATCCAGCTCAGAAGATCACCGGATCAGGGTAGTGTTTTCTGTTGACGTACTGGCTTATTTCTTTAAGCTTTTGCACAAGTCTGGTGCGCTGGATAGCGGACCACTTACTCAGCTGATGGAGGCCATTTCCAAAAACTTTGTAACTAAAGGTCTGGGACAAAACTTCATCTCGCCATATAGCTTAACTACCAAGTATAAGCAGGTAGTGCAAGGTACGGCTCGGACTGTAAGAGCCTTATTGGCTAAAATGCTAAAGCAGCTGGATGATGAATTTGAACTAATTTAAAATTTTTCAAAAAAAAGTAAATGCCCTGTGGTATGTCTCAAGCGGGTTTTTGGGGTGTTTTTGCTAAGGGGTACGGTACCCCCTGGGACTGCCACAGGTTTTTTCAATTCTGTCTCTTTGTAATGTCATTTGCAAACAACAATGAGGATAACCATCCTTCTTGTTCTACTCAGGTAAATGGCATTAACAAATTTTTTAACCATTTAAATTTTAAAAATTATGGGACTTATTGAAGAAGGAATGTTTGGTGCATTTCGTAAAAGAACGGGAAAACTGGTTGGCGCCCGATGGAGAAACCTGGATGTAATCAGGACGTTACCTCGTAAAAGTAGTAAGCCACCTACCCAGGCGCAAATCGATCAGCACTTGAGGTTTGCTTTGATCACCTCTTTTTTTAGTCGGATCAGCAACCTGATTGATGCTTATTTCGGTAAAGGAGATAGCACACCTACCCAGATGAACCTGGCGGTATCTTATCATTTGAAGCAAGCAATTACCGGGGTCTCGCCTAACTTTACAATTGATTATGCTAAAGTAAGGTTTAGTGTAGGTAATCTCAGTTTAGCTGATAGCCTTGCTGCCGATTCAGTTACAGCTGCAAAGGTTGACTTTACCTGGCAGGATGATGGGGAGGATAATAAGCTGAAGGATGCTACCGACATGGTTAACGTGTTGATCTACAATTCTACCAAGGATAAGTTTGTTATCCGCATGAAAGCGGCACCGAGGTCGGCCTTGACCTACAGTTTACAACTGCCGCCGAATTTTAGCGGTGACTCAGTTCATTGTTTTGTCAGTTTCACATCGGTGATGAAAAAGCAGTTACATAGTCGTAGTGAGTACTTAGGCCTGGTGCCGGTGCTGTAATGACGGCTTAGTAACAAGCTAAATTAACAGAGGGCCATTTTGTTTGAGTAGGGAATGGCCCTCTCATTTTATGAAATGTTTTATTTAAAAATCATGAACACATTAAAAATTAACAATGAAGAGCTTGCTATGAAGGCTTTTGTTGAAAGTGAAAACCGCGTAAATCGTTCCGTAAATTATGTGCCTTTTATATTGTTAGGCCTGTTGTTGTTGCTTTGGCCAATATTGCAGCACTTCATTATGCGTGGTGCCCCTAATGTTGCCTACCTGGATCCAAACATCTGGCTGTTGGTTTTATTAAGCCTGATTTGCTTTCTGATCTCGATCGGTTTATGCTGGTGGTTACTGCAGCAGTTTTGGACGAGTATAGGTTTGCCTTCAATAGGCGATATGGTTTTACAATTTAAACAATTACAGGGATGGCAACAATTAGGTTTTTACTGGGCGTCATTTGGCTTCTTGCTATTGGCAGCAGTTGGGGTATTGATCGCAATATTATAGGACATGGATCTACTTATAACAACAATTATAGAGGGTTCAGTTACGACGATAATAGTAGAAAGAAACTGGTATCAGCGGCACAAAATGAAGTTGGCGTACAAGAAATTGGGGGCAATGCTGGCGCGCAGGTGGATCAGTACAACGCGTACGTTGGTTTCAAAAAAGTACCCTGGTGTGCGTCGTTTGTTTCGTGGTGTTTTGGGCAAGTCGGGTATCCGCAACCGAGAACTGCTTGGAGTCCTGCGCTTTTTCCCGTTGCTCGGCTTACCAAGGATCCGATGGCTGGAATGGTGATGGGTATTTATTTTAAGGACCTTAAGCGGATAGGGCACTGTGGAATTTTGGAACGGCAGCAAGGAGATTTTTGGCAAATAATTGAGGGGAATACCAATGTTAAGGGCAGTAGGGAAGGCGATGGGGTTTGGCGAAAAATAAGGCATAGAAGAGCTATACATTGTTTTGCGGATTGGTGTAAAAAATGAGTGATATGAAAACAATAATAATTGCTATGGTACTGCTCTTATCTGGCTGCGCTTTGTTTAAGAACACCAGCAAGACCAATGTAAAGGAAATCCAGCAATTTTCGAAGGAGGTTGATTTCCGAGAGTTTGTTTTGAAGAGTGGTACTAAAGAAACACAGGTGTTCAGTTATCGGAACGATAGTGGATTTTATCAATACCAACGGATAATGGAGCAAGTGGATCAGTCAGCTTCCAGGGAATTGAAAACTGGAGAAGAAGCATTGGTGAAAAAGGAACTGCTAAGTAAGAAAACTGAACCGCCAGAATTTTTGGGTTGGTTTGTTGTGATGCTTATAAGTATGTTATGCTACTTATTATATAGAAGATTTTATCGGTAATCCTGTTGTGGCACAATAAATGTTAAATGCAATGGGAATTGTATTTGAAAAATTACATTTGTATTGTAATAAATAACAATAGGGGGAATTAAATGAAAAAATGTTTACTTGTCGCGCTCTCTCTTTTACTAACTAATGCCGCTTTTTCGCAAATGAGCGGTGATTATAACTACAGCATCGCTGTTCGTGGATACAGCTTGATGCAGATGCCTAAAGTCTTAAACCAAAAAAACTCGGACAAATTCCGGGAAGCTGCTTTTAGTGGTGGTATCCTGAAATTTAATGACAACCAGATCAGTTATCGACTGAGTGGTAATTACTTCAAAAAGGATGTTCAAATCGTGAACAATTGCCTGAACTGTGAAGAAGCCAATGGAAAGATGACGGATTATAGTTTTAAGATTGGGTTTGAGAAGAATATTAATTTCTCGATAATTCAGCCTTATTTCGGATTTGATATGGGGTATCGGAGTAATAAATTTGTAGGTATGTTATCTTCAAAAAGTTCGGCGGATGCAGCCGCAGTGGCGATTGTACCGGGCCCTGATGGTGTTGAAGCCAGCAAGTCGGGCTTTACTGCGGCACCGATACTTGGGGTAAAGGTTAATCCGATACCGCAAGTAACGCTATTTGCAGAGGGGAACCTTGAGTTCTTCTATTCATACGAGCGGCAGGAGACAGCAGGACCGAATCAGGAACGGACTTTTAAAAAGTTCAATAAATCTGAATTCCTGGTGAATCCTGTATCTATAGGTGTACAGATCAATTTAGGGAGTAATAGGTAGTGTTATGCTTGTGTTAAGCCTTTATCACAATTCAATTAAATTGATATATTTGCAACCGATACGAAAACCTATGAAATTGTCGAATAAATTCAACGATTTCTATTAAACCTCTCAATACTGAATATGAATTTTAAGAAATCGATCACCGCAATATTATTTTTATTTGCAGTTTTGATCACCCAGGTTGCATTTTCGCAATCTAACTATTCTAATGTAAAAGTTGATGAGTTATCTGATGCGCAGATCAGGGAAATGATTTCGCGCGCAGAATCTATAGGGTATAATGATGCTCAATTGGAGCAAATGGCTAAGGCGCAGGGAATGAAAGCCGAAGAGGTGGAGAAACTGCGTGCAAGAGTTGCCAAAATCAGAAGTGGAAAAGAGGATCAGGCTGCATCTAAAGCACAAGAAACAGACAAGGGCAGACAATTTGAAGGTGGAACTCAAGGGCGCAGAGATAGTACAACTACCAAAGTTGATCTATTTGAAAGTTTACGACCTAAGATTTTTGGTGCGGAATTGTTTGCTAACAGCAACATCTCATTTGAACCAAATTTTAGAATGGCTACGCCGAGGAATTATGTGATTGGTCCTGATGATGAGTTACTGATTGATTTGAGCGGTGATAACGAAGCTGATTACAAGTTAAAGGTTAATCCTGAAGGAATTATCCGCTTGCAATATACCGGACCGGTTTCGGTTGGTGGATTGACAATTGAACAAGCTATAGCAAAAATACGTACAAAATTAGCAGGTACTTATCCAGGTTTAAGAACCGGACGCACTAGTGTTGCTGTTAATCTAGGTAACATCAGAAGTATTAAAATCACTTTATTGGGTGAAGTGGTCAAGCCAGGTTCTTATACCCTATCTTCTTTATCTACTGTTTTTAATGCTTTGAATGCTTCTGGAGGTCCGAATATGAATGGTTCCTTCCGTAAGATTCAGGTGATCAGAGGAAATAAGATTGTTGCTACTGTTGACGTATATGATTTTCTGTTGAATGGAATTCAGAAAACCAATATCCGCTTACAGGATCAGGATGTGATTAACATTCCGGTTTACCAAAGTAGGGTAGAGATGTCGGGCGAAGTAAAGCGCCCGGCTTTGTTTGAGGTTTTAAGCAATGAGAGCCTAGCTGATGTTATTCGTTTTGCAGGTGGCTTTAGCAATGAGGCTTATACAGCACAGATTAAAGTTTTACAGAATACCAATAAGGAGCGTAGGATTACTGATGTGACAGCAGAAAAATTTGACACCTATGGTCCGTTAAACGGGGATAAATACATTGTTGAAGGTATTTTAGATCGCTTTGAGAACAGGGTAGAAATAGCAGGTGCTGTTTTTCGTCCGGGTAAATTTGAGCTGGACAAAGGTTTAACCTTAAAAGGTCTGATCGCTAAAGCTGATGGATTAAAGGAAGATGCGTTTTTAAACAGAGGTTATATCAACCGTTTAAATGCGGATAATACATTGGCCTTGATTTCTTTTGATGTGGCTAAGGTATTAGCGGGAACAGATCAGGACATCGCTTTGCAGCGTGAAGATAGGGTAACAATTTCTTCTTTATTTGATTTAAGAGATGAGTACAAGCTGAGCATCCAGGGTGAAGTTCGTGCGCCTGGTGATTTTGACTATGCAGATAACATGACTTTAGCGGATATGATACAATTGGCAGGTGGTTTTAAAGAAGGAGCTACACCTAATCGTATTGAGATTTCGAGAAGGGTGAGGAATAGCGATTCTCTTTCAAAATCGGCTATTACTGCGGAGTTGTTTACCATTAATATAGACAAGAACTTAAGGCTTGAAGGTGACCCTTTTATATTGAAGCCTTATGATATTGTTACTGTTCGTAATTCGGCAGGTTATGCAATACAGAAACAAGTTAAACTGGAAGGTGAAGTATTGTATCCGGGTGTTTATACGATTTCATCTAAAGATGAGCGGATTTCTGATTTGATTAAAAGAGCAGGCGGATTGACGCCAATTGCTTATGCAGAAGGTGCTTCGCTAAAGAGACCTGGAGCAGAGAAAGTGAATCCTGATGATAAGAATGCGATTGACAATAAGGAAGAAGAGAATAAGAAGTTTTTGAGTTTAAAACGTGCACAGGAGGCTGGCGTTAAGGATACGCTTCATGCAGATGTAGAACAGAAATTGATTCAGTCGGATTTAGTAGGAATTAGTTTAGAACGCATTTTACATAAACCACATTCAAGATACGATCTGATTGTAGAAGATGGTGATCTAATTCGTGTACCAAGACAATTGCAGACGGTTAAAGTAACCGGAGAGGTTTTGAATCCTAATAGCATTGTTTACTTGCCTGGTAAAAGCTTTAAGCAGTATGTGAATGGTGCGGGAGGTTTTACAACCAGTGCTTTAAAAAAGGGTGCATATATTAAATATGCGAATGGTTCTGTTGAAGCAGGTAGTAAGTTCTTATTCTTTAACAATTTCCCGAAGGTGAGACCCGGAGCGGAGATATTAGTGCCGAAGAGGGCAGAGAGAGAAAGAATGTCAGCACAGGGATGGATTGGATTGGGTACTGCTTTGGCTTCATTAGGGGCTATAATAGTTAGTTTGCTTAGATAGGCGCATAAAATTTAAAAAAAAAACATTTTTCTATCTTTTTATAAATTATGATAAATGGCGACTACTGAAAGTCTCAATAATATTAATACTAAGCAAAGGAGTGATGAAGTCACTTTGAGGGATCTAATTATACAAATTAAACAATGGTGTAATTATCTTATTTCTAAATGGGTAATTATTTTAATAGTTGGTGTAGTCGGTGCGATCCTTGGTCTTCTGTATTCTTCCTCTCAGGGAGTGGTCTATAAAGCAACTACAACCTTTGTGCTTGAAGACAGCGGAAGTAAGGGTGGATTGGGTCAATACTCAGGGTTAGCAGCAATAGCTGGTATTGACATGGGTGGGGGTGGAGGATTGTTTTCGGGAGATAATATCCTTGAGCTGTACAAGTCTAGGAGCATGATTAAGAAAGCCCTTCTACGAACAGCAATGTTCAAGGAAAAAGAGCAAACAGTGATTGATCGCTATATAGAATTTAATGATCTAAGAGAAAAGTGGGCTAAGGACCCAAAACTTAAGGATGTTAGTTTTTCTAATGATCGGGAGTTTACAGTTGTTCAGGATAGTATCTTAAATAGGATGATCATAGATATCCGTAATAACAACCTGTTTGTGAACTATTTTGAAAAGACAAAATCAATAATAGAGGTGGAAGTTAAAGGACCAGATGCTTTATTTGCTAAGGCCTTCAACGAAAGTATTGTTGCTACAGTTAATGAGTTTTATATTCAGACAAAAGCAAAAAAATCTTTGGAAAATCTAGTTATCCTGCAACATCAGGTTGATTCAGTTAAAGCGGTTTTAAATGGTTCAATTTTTAGTAGTGCTGCAACAATGGATGCAACACCAAATTTAAATCCTACCAGACAAGTCTTGAGGGCACCGGTGGAACGGTCCAGAATTAATGCAGAAACTAATAAGGTAATCCTTGCTGAATTGGTTAAAAATCTGGAAATATCTAGAATTTCAGTCAGAAAGGAAATGCCATTAATCCAGGTGATCGATTATCCTGTTTTACCTTTGGAAATTGAAAGGATGTCCAAATCTAGTGGAATTATTTTAGGCGGCTTTTTAAGTGGCTTTTTAATCATTTTTATATTATCATCAGTGTTCTTCTACAAAAAAATAATGTCAAGTGAATAAGTATAAAATCGCAGTAATAGGCCTCGGTTATGTGGGTTTACCATTGGCAGCAGAGTTTGCCAAAAAATACGCTACAGTTGGATTCGATATCAATAAAAAAAGAATTAAAGAGTTAAATGAGTGCATTGATAGCACATTGGAACTCAGTAATGAAGACCTAAAAATGGTTGTTCAAGGTGACAAGTACAGTCCTTTTGGTCTGGTTCCTACGGACGACATTAATTTAATTAAAGATTGTAATGTCTATATTATAACCGTACCTACTCCGACTGATAAGAATAATCGTCCGGTTCTTACACCGTTATATAAGGCAAGTGAGACTGTGGCGAAAGTGATAAAGAAAGGAGACATCGTCATCTATGAGTCTACAGTATATCCAGGCGTAACAGAGGATGAGTGTATTCCGGTTATTGAGAAAGCCTCAGGACTAAAATTCAATGAAGATTTTTATGCTGGTTATTCTCCGGAACGTATTAATCCTGGAGATAAGGAACATACTGTAAGTAAGATATTAAAAGTTACTTCTGGATCTACTGCTGAGATTGCCGAAATTGTGGATCAATTATATAAAAGTATCATTGTTGCCGGGACACATAAAGCACCTTCGATCAGAGTGGCTGAAGCGGCGAAGGTAATTGAAAATTCACAACGTGATATCAATATTGCCTTTGTGAATGAACTTTCAAAAATTTTCAATCTCCTTGGAATAGATACCAATGAGGTTTTGGAAGCAGCAGGGACTAAATGGAATTTCCTGAAATTCAAACCCGGTCTCGTTGGTGGTCATTGTATTGGCGTGGACCCATATTATCTTGCTCAAAAAGCACAGGAAGTTGGTTATCATCCAGAGATCATCTTAGCTGGAAGAAGGCTTAATGATGGCATGGGTGAGTATATTGCTCATGAGGTAATTAGACTTATGGTTAAAAAGGATATTCCTGTTAAGTCTGCTAGAATATTAATTATGGGTATCACTTTTAAGGAGAACTGCCCAGATGTGAGGAATACCAAAGTTGTCGATATCATTAAGATCTTGAAAGAATTTAGCATAGATATCACACTATGGGATCCATGGGCTAATCCTGAGGAGGTCTTTCATGAATATGGAATCAAATCTCTAAATGAATTATCCGATGGCGATCATTCATTCGATGGCGCGATATTGGCAGTTGCTCATAAGAGTTTTTTGGATTCAGACCTAAAAGCACTTTTAAAACCTAATTCTGTAGTTTATGACGTTAAATCTGTTTTGGAAAAAGTAGATGTTGATGGGAGACTTTAATTTATGAAACTTAATAAATATCATACCATGGATCTATCAAATTACTCTTTTCTTATCACTGGTGGTGCTGGATTTATAGGCTCAAATTTAGTAGAATATCTCTTGAACAACAATGCAAAATTAGTTCGTGTTCTTGATAATTTTGCTACAGGGAAAAGAGAAAATATAGCACCTTTCCTTCAAAATGAAAGATTTCAGTTGATTGAAGGAGATATTAGAGATTATAATACTTGTAAAGATGCTGTTGCAGCCATTGATTTTGTCTCACATCAAGCTGCTTTAGGTTCAGTTCCACGATCTATAAATGATCCTATTACGACCAATGAAGTAAATATTGCAGGATTCTTAAATGTGCTAAATGCGGTTCGTGAGTGTGGTGTAAAAAAAATGGTGTATGCTGCATCTTCTTCGACTTATGGAGATAGTAAAATATTGCCAAAAGTTGAAAATGTAATCGGCAATCCATTATCACCTTATGCAGTTACGAAATATGTTAATGAACTATATGCTCAAGTGTTTGCAGACCTATATAGTTTAAATAGCGTAGGGCTTCGCTATTTCAATGTGTTTGGGCCTAAGCAAGATCCTAATGGAGCATATGCTGCAGTAATTCCACTATTTATGAAATCTGCTCTGGCAAAGGAGTCTCCATATATCAATGGAGATGGAGAACAAACCCGAGATTTCACATATGTAGAGAACGCGGTTCAGGCAAATGTGAAAGCATTGTTGTCTGAAACAAATGGACATGAAGTGATGAATATTGCATTTGGTGAAAGAACTTCCTTAAATCAATTATGGAATTATATCACCGATTTGGCGGATGTCTCTCTGAAGCCAATTTACAGGGAGAATAGAGCTGGTGATGTTAGAGATAGTTTGGCAAATATTTCAAAAGCTACAAATACTATTGGATATGAACCCAAATTTTCCGTTGTAGAAGGTCTTGAAATTACATATAACTGGTATAAAGGCCATGAATAATGAGATTCAAATGGTTGACTTGAAAAGTCAATATCTGAAAATTAAGCCTGAAATTGATGAGGCCCTGTTAAATGCGGTTGAAGGTGTTGCTTATATTAATGGCCCCCAGGTAAAGCAATTTGCAAATAGTTTAAGGGAGTTCAATAAAGTTGCTTCAGCTGTTACTTGTGCGAACGGAACAGATGCTCTTCAAATTGCCATGATGGCTTTGGATTTTAAACCTGGAGATGAAGTCATTGTTCCTGCCTTTACTTACATCGCTACGGTGGAAGTAATTGCTTTATTGGGCCTTGTACCTAAATTTATCGATGTAATAGAAGATACCTTTGAGCTTGACCATACGAAATTGGAAAACTTAATATCTGATAAAACGGTTGGTATCATTCCAGTACATTTGTTCGGCCAATGTTCTAATATGGAGGCTATTCTATCCATCGCAAAGAAGCACAATATTGCAGTAATTGAAGACACTGCTCAGGCTATGGGAGCAGAGTATATTTTTAATGATGGCTCAAAACTTTTTGCTGGAACGATAGGAGATATTGGTACAACCTCTTTTTTCCCTTCTAAGAATCTGGGTTGTTTTGGTGATGGAGGAGCTTTGCTAACTCAAAATATTGAATTGGGCGAAAAGGTTCATATCATAGCCAATCATGGTCAAAGAAAGAAGTATTATCATGAGGCTATAGGTGTAAATTCTAGACTAGATACAATTCAAGCAGCGATTCTGGATATAAAGTTAAAATATCTTAATGATTATAGTTTCGAAAGGCAAAAAGTTGCTAAGAAATACGATGAATTGTTAAATGGGCTGCAAGGACTGAATATCCCGGCAAAGGCACCTTATTCCACTCACGTTTATAACCAATATACCTGTCGCATTGAAAATAATAGGAGAGACGAGTTAAAGATTTATCTTCAGGATAAAGGAATTCCTACTATGATTTATTACCCCGTACCGGTTCATTTACAAGACGCTTATCAGGTTTATGGATATAAAGAAGGAGATTTTCCAGTTGCTGAAAAATTATGTAAAGAAGTTATTTCTTTTCCAATACATACAGAAATGAAAGCAGAAGTTCAGGATTATATTATAGAAAACATAATTGGCTTTTTTAACTAATATGGAAGATAAATATTTTGTACACCAGACTGCAGTGATAGACGAAGGAGCAACGATAGGAACAGGCGTGAAAATCTGGCATTTTTCTCATATCATGTCTAACTGTGAAATTGGGGATAACTGTAATATAGGTCAGAATGTTGTGGTTTCGCCACGTGTTAAATTGGGACGGAATGTTAAAATACAAAATAACGTTTCCATTTATGAAGGAGTAACTTGTGATGATGATGTATTTCTGGGCCCATCAATGGTATTTACCAATGTCATCAACCCTAGAAGTGCCATAAACAGAAGAGGCCAGTACTCTAAAACAAATGTCGGAAAAGGAGCATCTATTGGCGCAAATGCGACGATTGTATGTGGCCATGATATTGGTCAGTATGCTTTTATTGGTGCGGGAGCTGTGGTCACGAAAACCGTTCCTGATTATGCGTTAGTTGTGGGAAACCCAGCTAAGCAAATTGGTTGGGTTGGCGAATATGGACATCGTTTAAATTTTAACGGAGATGGTGTAGCTGTTTGTGAAGAGAGTCTTCAGGAATACAGGTTAGAAAATAATGTTGTAAACAGGATAAAGTAAAATGACATCTAAAGAAAAAATAAGATTTGCAGTAATTGGTTGTGGACATATTGGAAAGAGACATGCTGAAATGATTGTTCGTAATGAGGAATCTGAATTGGTAGCTTTAATTGATACGAAAGAAAGAAGTGACTTAGGTATTGATCAATATGATGTTCCGTTCTTTAAGTCTTTAGAAGATTTTTTACAGACTAACATTGAGGTAGATGTCATTAATATTGCCAGTCCAAACGGCTTTCATGCAGAACAATCGTTGAAGTGTCTGGCTGCAAAAAAACATATTGTCGTAGAAAAACCTATGGGTTTACGCAAACAGGATGCAGAAAGTGTAATATTCAAGGCTTTACATGTACACAGACACGTATTTGCAGTGATGCAAAATCGATATTCTCCGCCTTCAGTTTGGATTAAAGAATTGATAGAAAGCAATAAGCTGGGGAAAATATTTATGGTTCAGATGAACTGTTATTGGAATCGTGATGATCGTTATTATAAACCGGAAAGTTGGCATGGTAAAATAGATCTGGATGGTGGGACATTGTTTACTCAATTTTCTCATTTTATAGATATCATGTATTGGTTGTTTGGAGATATTGAAAATATTCAGGCTAAGTTTGACGATTTTAATCATAAAGATCTGACTGATTTTGAGGATTCAGGTTTTGTAAATTTTGATTTTGTGAATGGAGGAATGGGATCTATTAATTATTCTACCGCTGTTTGGAACAAAAACATGGAAAGTTCCATGACCGTTGTTGCTGAAAATGGATCAATAAAGATTGGAGGACAATACATGAACGAGGTAGAATATTGTCATGTTAAAGATTACGAGATGCCAAAATTGAGCCCAACTAATCCGGGTAACGATTACGGGGCTTATAAAGGCTCCGCAGCAAATCACCATTATATTATTGAAAATGTTGTGGATGTATTAAAGGGAAGGGCTCCAATTACCACAAATGCCTTAGAAGGATTAAAAGTAGTTGATATTGTTGAACGTATTTATCAAGAAAAAAAGAAATAATAATGGATTTGAAAAACTCAAAAGTATTAGTAATAGGTGGTGCTGGTTTTATCGGCAGTTATGTAGTTTCTGAACTACTAAAAGAAGATATAAGCGAAGTTGTTGTTTATGATAATTTTGCCCGTGGAAAAAAGGAATATTTAACGGAATCATTAAAAGATCCAAGATGTAAAATATTTCCAGTTGGGGGGGATATCAGAGAAACAGATATTCTGAACGACGCCATGAAAGGTGTTGATTATGTTTTCTGTTTAGCTGCTATGTGGTTATTACATTGCAAGGACTATCCCCGTACTGCATTTGAAGTTAATATTGCTGGTACATTCAATGTTTTAGAAGCTTGTGTTAAAAATAATATCAAAAAACTAGTCTGGTCTTCTTCTGCATCTGTATATGGTGATGCTGTTGAGGTTCCTATGACTGAGGCTCACCCTTTTAATAATAAGAATTTCTATGGCGCTTCCAAAATTGCTGGCGAAGCAATGGCGACCGCTTTTAATGACCGTTATGGATTGGAAGTTATTGGTTTAAGATATATGAATGTTTATGGTCCTCACCAGGATCAGACAGCTGCATATACCGGAGTTATTCCAATTATGCTAAATAAAATTGATGCAAATGAAACTCCTGTGATCAATGGAGATGGAAGTCAAGCTTATGATTTTATTTACGTAGAAGATGTAGCACGTTGTAATGTAGAGGCGATGAGGAGTGCTGTAAAGCATGGTTTTTACAATGTTGGAACAGAGGTTCAAACTTCTATTGGCCAGCTTTGTGATACCATCCTGAGATTGAAAAAATCGGATTTAAAAGTTACTTATAAGCCTTATAGTGCTGATGATGCAAGAGCTATGGTTCAAAACCGTATTGGTTCCAAAGAAAAGGCAGAGAATGAGCTTGGGTTTACTTATAAATATTCTTTAGAAGAGGGGTTGTTGAAATTAATTGAATGGCGTAACAATAATCCTGTTAAATAATTAATGTATTCTAGAATTGGTATAATCGGTGGCGGTATCGTCGGACTTGCAACGGCATATAAACTGCAAAAGCAATACCCTAACAGTAAGGTTTATCTGTTTGAAAAGGAACAGGATCTAGGTATGCACCAATCTGGAAGAAACTCCGGAGTATTACACTGTGGATTATATTACGAACCTGGATCTTTAAAGGCAAAACTTGCTGTATCAGGAATTCAGCAGATGACAGACTTTTGCAGGGAACATCAGGTATCTCATGAAATATGTGGGAAAGTCGTGGTTGCTTCTGACGAACGTGAAGTAGGATTCTTAAATAATCTCGCAAAAAGAGGCGCGGCAAATGGTTTGCAGGGATTGAAATTTTTGAATAAAGGGGAGCTAAAGGAAAGGGAACCCTTTGTTGTTGCACAAGAAGCCCTGCTGGTCCCTGAAGAAGGGATTGTTGACTATAAAATGGTCATGCAAAAGCTTAGCCAATTGATTAAAGAAGCAAACGGGGAAATTCTATTAGGAATAAAAATAATTAAGGCCACAGAGCTGACAAACGAAGTCATCGTATCGGATGGGCAAAGGGAATGGGCTTTGGATCTAGTGGTTAATTGTACGGGCCTGCATACAGACCGTACATTTAAAGCGTTAACGAATAGAAAAGATAGTCCCATCAGAATTGTTCCGTTTAGAGGTGAATATTATAAGTTGCTACCTGAAGCAGAGAAATTATGTAATCACTTGATTTATCCTGTTCCAGATCCTGAATACCCGTTTTTGGGCGTACATTTTACCAGAATGATTGCTGGAGAACGAGAAGTTGGGCCAAATGCTGTATTTGCTTTTAAACGGGAAGGGTACACAAATAGTGATTTCTCCATTAATGATACGATTGAGTCTTTAACTTATAAGGGTTTTTTAAACTTTGTAAGACATAATTTTAAGTTTTCCATGGATGAGTTAGGAAGCTCACTTTTTAAATCATTATTCCTAAAGAAGGCAAGAAAGCTGGTCCCGGATTTAGATGGGAATCACTTTGTTAAGGGAATGGCTGGAGTAAGGGCACAGGCAATGGACAGTACCGGAAAATTGATTATGGATTTCCGAGTAGTTAGAGAAGGACGTCAAGTACATGTATTAAATGCGCCTTCACCTGGAGCAACTGCATCATTGGCTATTGCGGATTATATTATAAAAGAATATATCAATGAATCCTTATAAATTCAATTAATCGATCATATAAACTTATATGTTATTTCACTCTTTTGATTTTCTCATTTTTTTGCCCATCGTGTTCTTTGTATATTGGATGTTCTATGGTAAAACTAAAATCCAAAATGCAATTATACTAATTGCCAGCTATATCTTTTATGGTTGGTGGGATTGGCGCTTTCTCCTCTTATTACTTGTGTCAACTTTAATAGATTTTTTTTTCGGTCTAATAATTCACAGCAATACAGGCAGAAAGAAATTAATATATTTATGGTTGTGCATATTGAATAACCTTGGGATTCTATTCGTTTTCAAATATTATAATTTCTTTATAGAGTCATTTACAGAGTTATCTCAATCTATCGGATTTAATTTTAGTCCTTATTTTATCAGTATTGCTTTACCTGTTGGTATTTCCTTTTATACTTTCCATGGAATGTCTTATGTTTTTGATATTTACAGAGACAAAGCTGTTCCTACAAGAAATTTCATTAATTATGCGGGTTTTGTTTGTTTTTTCCCTCTTTTGGTTGCCGGACCGATAGAAAGAGCTTCAAACCTCTTACCTCAGTTCATTAAGGCCAGAAAATTTACAGTTGAAAATCTTGTTAATGGATTTAGATTAATCCTCTGGGGTTATTTTAAAAAGGTTGTTATAGCTGATAACAGTGGGATTCTGGCAAGTGATGTATTTAATCAATATGGGAGTGCCTCAAGCTTCGAGTTGATTTTGGGCGCATTTTTCTTCGCTTTTCAAATTTATTGTGACTTTTCTGGTTATTCTGATATTGCCATGGGTGTTGCAAGATTATTTGGATTTGAACTGTTAATTAATTTTAGAACGCCTTATTTCTCCAGAGATATTGCCGAGTTCTGGCGGAGATGGCATATTTCATTATCATCCTGGTTTAAAGATTATTTATATATCCCTTTGGGTGGAAGTAAAAATGGAATAGCAGCTACGATCCGAAATACTATAATTATATTTGTAATTAGCGGATTATGGCACGGCGCAAACTGGACATTTATAGCATGGGGTTTGCTTAATGCGCTTTATTTTATACCATTATTTCTTATGGGTAGAAATCGAAACAACATGGATCATGCTGCCGATGGCAAGCTAATTCCCTCCTTTCGTGAAATTGTAGGGATATTCACGACTTTCACCTTAACCTGTTTTGCCTGGATATTTTTCAAATCAACGACTATAAATGATGCTTTTTCATACATACATAAGATTTTTGTAAACCACAACACTGGAATTAATCTTGACTATAAACAGTCTTTAGTATTAGTTTTGATTTTTATTTTGATCGACTGGTTATTCAGAACAGATGTAATTCCATTTAAGATAATAAAAAGTAGAGGGATAAGATTTTCAAGTTATATTATCATTTTTACACTCATATGCTTGTTTGGTTCATTTA
Organism: Pedobacter nyackensis; assembly: GCF_900176505.1. GTDB lineage: Bacteria > Bacteroidota > Bacteroidia > Sphingobacteriales > Sphingobacteriaceae > Pedobacter > Pedobacter nyackensis. The sequence goes on from NZ_FWYB01000003.1 coordinate 67,687, forward strand.
TAAACAAACAAGATTTTATTTATTTTCAGTTTTAATATGAAATCATTTCTGATCCGTCTGAGTCTATTTCTTTTGTTTTCATTTATATTTTTATTTCTCTACAGCAGACTATGTGATTATTTATTTACAACAGTTGAGTATGCAAATAAGGCAGCGAAGAGAGAGTGGATTTTTATGAAGAACGGAGAAAAATATGATTATGTAATTCTGGGCTCAAGCCGGGCTGAAGGAGCTTTAGATATTAAACTTGTTGATAGTATTACTCAAAGAAAAGGGGTAAATCTTGGAGTAGGCGGTGCTGGATTTGCAGATAATTATTTGATCTTAGATAAATTTATAAAAAGTAATAAATTGAAAACAGTATATCTGCAAGTAGATTTGTATTCATTTGATTCTGATAAAGGATTTACAAACTCATTTAGTATACCGAATTATCTGCCGTTCTGGAATGAACCCGTTGTTAATGAGGTATTGCGTGATTTCAATCAAAAAAATGATAACGTGTTATGGACTTATGTACCTTTTACAAGGTATATGAAGTATAATAAGTATTACAATCCTTTTGAACTCTTGAGAAGGCTAAGGAAGATTGATGCGTATCAAACTGATAAATTTGATTTCTCTTCCGGTACGAAAAGCCCGGAGGAGAAGGTTTTCAATATGGATGTATTTAATACGAACTATAAGGTTAGTCAGAATTTCGATATCAAAAAGAAAGATTTGAAATACCTGAATAAAATTATTGAGTTGTGTAAAATAAATAATATCGAATTGATCACATTCCGAGCCCCTGAGTTTTACAAAATAAAAGATTTACAAGTAAATAGAGCGACGACTATGAGCCATATTTATAATCTTTTAAAAAATAAGAACCTACCTGTTCTAGACAATAATAATAGCATTGAAATTGATCATCGTAATTTTGTAGATGCAACGCACTTGTCAGTAAAGGGACAAAATTTGTTTACCTATAATTTCATACAACTTATAACTCAAAAAAATGATTAAAAGAAATATACCTATTGGCCTGCCTTCTATGGGCATTGAAGAATGGGAAGCTTGCAGAGGTCCGATTGAAAGTGGTTGGATAACTCAAGGACCCAAAGTAAAGGAATTTGAAACTAATTTTGCTAAAAGGCACCAAGTTAAACATGCCTTTGCGGTAAGCAACTGCACCACTGCTTTGCATCTTGCATTAGTAGCTTGTGGTGTTGAACCAGGTGACGAAGTGATTGTTCCGGCTTTCACATGGGTGTCTACCGCAAATGCGGTGAAATATTGTCATGCAACACCTGTTTTTGTTGATATTGATATTAATACTTTTAACATAGATATCAATAAAATTGCAGAGAAAATAACCGCCAAAACAAAAGCGATTATACCAGTTCATTTGTTTGGTTTGTGTGCTGATACTGAAGAGATTAGGAAGAGATTCCCACAACTAATGATTGTCGAAGATGGTGCATGTGCTGCAGGAAGCGCTTTAAATGGGAAACCAGCAGGAGGATTAGGTGACGTTGGGTGTTTCTCATTTCATCCCCGTAAGAGCGTAACAACTGGTGAAGGTGGGATGCTAACAACAGATAATGATGAAATTGCTGTCCGTTTAGACAGGCTAAGGAATCATGGCGCTTCAATCTCTGAAGAGCAACGTCATCACGGGCCAAAACCTTATATTCTCTCGGCCTTTGAAATGGTTGGTTATAATTATAGAATGACTGATATTCAAGGTGCAATTGGTGTCGTGCAACTTGGGAAGCTTGATCTTTTCATAGATGAGCGTCAAAAATGGGCAGAATATTACGCAGAAGAGTTGAAAGATATAGCCTGGTTAAAAACACCGGAAGTTCCTAAAGGATATAAACACGGTTGGCAAAGTTATGTAACTTATATAGACGAAAGTATCTCTCCACTGAAAAGGAATGACATCATGGAGTTACTTCAACAAAAGGGAATTTCTACAAGACCAGGTACACATGCAGTGCATATGTTGGATGTCTATGCAAAGATGTATGGAATTAAGCCGGAGGATTTCCCTGAAGCATTTAAAGCAGATCAGTACTCTATGAGTATTCCGATGCATAATAAAATGGTAAAGGAAGATTTTGAGTATATTGTTGAAGCATTAAAATCTATTCAATAGATGTGTGGAGTAGCTGGAATATTTAATTTAAACGGGGCACCTATTGCGAGGCAAACAATAAAAAAAATGGCTGATACCATGGCCCACAGAGGCCCAGATGGGGAAGGTTTTTTTATTGAGAATAATATTGCTTTGGCGCATCGGCGTTTAGCAATTTTAGATGTTTCAGAAAGAGGGGCGCAGCCTATGTCTTCCCATGATGGTGATTGGGTGATTAGTTTTAATGGTTGTATTTACAATTATTTAGAACTTCAACAGGAATTACGTTCCAAAGGGCATTCTTTTGTTTCAACGAGTGATACGGAAGTGATTTCAGAAGGATTGGCCGCTTATGGGCCATCTTTTTTTGAACGTTTAAATGGAATGTTCGTAGTTGCGGCATGGCATAAAAAGGAGAATACATTATACCTGAGCCGGGATCGGTTTGGGGTTAAGCCACTATATTATTGGTTTAATCATAAAAGTCTTGTTTTTGCTTCAGAGGTGAAAGCAATCATTGCCCACCCAGATTACAAGATTGGTGTGGACCTTGACGCTTTGAACCAATACTTTACGTTTCAAAACGTATTTACATATAATACCTTGTTTAAAGGGGTAACGATGTTACCCCCTGCAAATACAGTTAAAATCAATAGCCTTTCGAACCATGTTCATCACTATTCCTGGTGGGATTACAATTTTACCGAACCAGACAATAACATGTCTTTTGATGAGGCTAAAGAAGAAACAAAAAGGTTGTTTTCAAATGCTGTAGCAAGGCAAATGGTTTCAGATGTTCCGGTTGGTTCTTACTTGTCTGGTGGAATGGACTCAGGTTCTATTGCTGCTGTGGCTTCGAAACATGTAAGTCGTTTAACTACTTTTACTGCCGGATTTGATATGTCAGAAGTGACTGGTGTCGAAGCGAATTACGATGAACGAAGAGATGCTGAGCTCATGGCGAATCATTTTAAAACAGAGCATTATGAGCAAGTTATAAATGCGGGTGATCTGAGCTGGTCTCTGCCTAGGTTAGTTTATCATCTGGAAGACTTAAGGGTAGGTATGAGCTATCCGAATTATTATATCAGCAGATTAGCTTCAAAATTTGTTAAAGTCTGTCTGCAGGGTACCGGAGGAGATGAATTGTATGGAGGTTATCCCTGGAGATACTATCGGGTTTTCAAATCCCTGAATCAATCCGAATTCTTCGATAATTATTATGGGTTCTGGCAACGTTTGGTTGCAGATGAGGATAAAAAACGATTGTTTACTAAAGATGTGTTTTCAAAAATTGATTTGAGAGGACCACGGGATGTGTTTGAAAGGGTATTCACATTTAATGAAAAACTAAAATACGATACACCCGAACATCATATTGAAAATAGTCTGTATTTTGAAATAAAGACCTTCCTGCCAGGTCTATTACTAGTAGGGGATAAGTTGGCGATGGCAAGTGGCCTGGAAGAAAGGTTTCCTTTCCTTGATAATGACCTGGTAAACTTTTCTCAAAAAATTCCTGTTAGACATAAACTGGGGAACCTTGAGAACAGATTAAAAATCGATGAGAATTCCTATGGAGATAAACGTAAAACTTATCAGGAATTTGATGATGGAAAGAATGTTCTGAGAAAGGCAATGATGGATTTTCTACCTGAAAGAATTATAAACAGAAAAAAACAGGGCTTCTCTGCACCGGATGAGTCATGGTATCGCGGAGAGAATGCACAATACATTAAAGACTTGTTATTAAGTAAAAAAACAGTATCATCAGAGTTTATTGATCCGGCATATGTTGAACATATTATTCATGAACACATGGATAAAAGAATAAACCACAGGTTACTAATCTGGAGCTTTATGAATTTTGAATGGTGGTGTAAGATATTTTTGAACAATGAAAAGTTTGACTAGGATACAATCTTTATTCACGAGATTTTTTCGATTTAAACGTAGTCTTATACGGAATAAATACAATAGGGCATTACCTTTAAATGAACTTTTAACCGATCGATGGGAAAAAGCAAAGTTCTTAGGTTTTGGACAAGGAACCAGTGTTTATGATTCTTCTTTGATTATAGGAGATGTTGTAATTGCTGAAAATACCTGGGTTGGACCATTTACAGTAATTGATGGAAGTGGTGGTGTTGAAATTGGCAGTAACTGTTCCATCTCAGCGGGTGTTCAGATCTATTCTCATGATTCTGTTAACTGGGCAATTTCGGGAGGAGACAAGCCTTATGAATATGGCCCAGTGAAAATTGGTAATAATTGTTACATTGGCCCAAATGTTGTAATTACTAAAGGGGTTGAAATAGGTGATGGGGTAATAATAGGAGCGAATAGTTTCGTGAATAAATCATTCGGTTCAAAAAGTAAAATAGCAGGTAATCCTGCAAAGCAAATTTAAAGTAGGGAAAAATGAAAGTTTGTACAAGGTGTATTTATGATGAACGTGTAGCAAGTATAACTTTTGATGATCAGGGAGTCTGCAATTACTGTAAACAAATTGATGATCTGAAAATTCAATATAACACAGGCGAGAAGAAAGGCGAAGAAGAGCTGATGAGTATCGTTGATCGGATTAAAGAGGATGGGAAAGGTAAAAAATATGACTGTGTAATTGGAGTAAGCGGTGGTACTGATTCTTCTTATATGGTGTATTTAGCACTTAAGTGGGGGTTACGACCGCTCGCTGTTCACTATGATAATACCTGGAACTCGGCGATAGCTACTGAAAATATCAGAAAAGTACTGGGTAAATTAAAAGTGGACTTATATACACATGTTACCGATAACAAGGAGGCGGACGATATTTTTAAGTCATTTCTATATGCCAGTGTAGCTGAGATTGAAGCATCGACTGATTTGGCTCTGGCTGAAACGATGTATAGAGCAGCAGCTAAATATAATTTAAAGTATGTTTTAGAAGGACATTCTTTTGTCACTGAAGGTATTACTCCCGTAGGACGGAATTATTTTGATGGAAAGTATATCAAGTCCATCCATAACATGTTTGGTAAAAGGAAGATAAAGACCTATCCTTTAATGACATTCGCGAAATTCATGAAATGGACTTTGTTTAAAAGGATAAAAAAGATAAGGCCTTTCTGGTACCTGGACTATAATAAGCAACAAGCAAGGGAATTTTTAGAAAAAGAATATGGATGGACCTATTATGGAGGTCACCATCTTGAAAACAGAATGACTGCTTTTTTTCACAGTTATTATATGCCGGAAAAATTTAATACTGATTTCAGGAACAATACACTCTCCGCTTTAGTTCGAAATGGTGAAATGAAAAGAGAGGAGGCATTAAGACTTTACAGCGAACCGCCACACCTGGAAAATGAATTATTGGCCTATTTTAAGAAACGTCTTGAACTTAGCGAAGAAGAGTTTACCAGAATAATGAATTTGCCAACTAAATCATGGAAAGAGTATCCGACTTATAAAAAAAGGTTTGAGAGACTGCGTCCCTTGTTCTTTATTCTGGCTAAGAAGAACCTGGTCCCTATGAGTTTCTATTTAAAGTATTGTTTTCCATCTAAATAATTATGATTACTATAGTTGATTACGGAATGGGGAATCTTGGCTCAGTAGCCAATATGTTTAAAAAGATAGGTGCTACTACTGAGATAACCGGAGATCTGGAAAGAATAAAAAACGCAGAGAAAATTTTGTTACCTGGTGTTGGGGCATTTGATGCTGCAATAAAAAGAATCGATGAAGGAGGGTTCAGGTCTGTTCTTAACCAAAAAGCTTTGGAAGATAAGATCCCAGTATTGGGTATTTGTTTGGGTATGCAATTGCTTACCCGGAAGAGTGAGGAAGGAGAGTTAGCTGGTTTAGGATGGATCCCTGCCGACACTTTGAAGTTTTCCTTTAAAAGGGAAGAGAATTTGAAAGTACCACATATGGGCTGGAACCGTGTATATGAAGTTAATTCATCTCGGATTATACAAAATATGCCTGAAGAACCAAGATTTTATTTTGTTCATTCTTATTTTGTTAGGGCGGATAAGGATGATAATGTATTAATGCGGACACATTTTGGACATGATTTTGACGCGGTTATTACCAATGGTTCAAATATTTTTGGAGCTCAATTCCATCCTGAAAAAAGCCATAAGTTTGGAATGAAACTATTCGAAAACTTTGCTAAACTTTAATACATGTTACAAACAAGAGTAATTCCATGCCTCCAACTAATTGGAGATAGTTTAGTGAAAACGGTAAAATTTAAAAAACCGGGCTATATTGGTGATCCAATTAATACAGTTCGGATCTTTAATGAGCTTGAGGTTGATGAACTTTGCTTCTTGGATATCAGGGCGACCCTTGAAAATAGAAATCCAGATTTTGATATACTTCACCAAATTGCTGATGAATGCTTTATGCCTTTAGCTTATGGAGGAGGGGTGAAGGACGCAACAACGGCACAACGAATATTATCTATTGGTTTTGAAAAAATAATTATTAATAGCGTGATTCTTCAGAGGCCAGATATCATTGGAGAAATTGCAGCACATTCTGGTGTCCAGAGTGTGGTTGCATCTGTTGATGTGAAAAAGAACATCTGGGGAAAATACCAGGTATTTAGTCAGGATGGCACAAAAAAAGAAGATAAAGATCTGATCTCCTGGGTTCAAAAATTAGAAGAACTTGGCGCAGGAGAAATTTTGTTGACATCTATGGATAAAGATGGTACATGGGAAGGCTTTGATATCGAGTTGGTTAGACAGGTGACGAATTCTGTTTCCATTCCTGTGATTGCGAATGGAGGTGCTGGTAGTATTGCCGACATCGAAAATGTCGTGAAACAAGCACATGCCTCTGCCGTAGCATTAGGAAGTATGGTTGTATATCAAAAGAAAGGCCTTGGAGTTCTTGTTAATTTTCCTGATAAAGAAAAATTAAGCAATGTTTTATCATGAAAATTGCATTAGTTGGGAATTTAAATAATAATTTTAGTTCAATCGCCAGATATTTACTGGATGAAGGTTTAGACGCATCTCTATATAGATTCGAAAATGAACCGGATCATTTTGCACCCGAGCAGGATATGTTTATAAATGTGCTTGCGGATCGAACGTATATTTTACCTTTCTGTAAGACTATCGATATTTTTAACGGTAATTTGAGATCACTACGATTAGAATTTGATAAATATGATCTGGTTATTGGTTGTGGATATTTACCTGCATGGTTTAGTAAAATAGGTAAAAGGCTAGATGTCTTTATTCCTTATGGATCTGATATTTATAGCGCTCCATTTTTCAAATTCACACTTAACCCTAAATATTTTATAGGAAATTTAATTTTCAGCAAACATCAGAAAGAGGGGATTCGAAATACATGCTTTACTATGTTGGAAATCCAATCTGATCTTACGGAGCATCAAATATTGAAGATTGGCTTAAAAGGTAAAAGAGTCAAAACCTCCGTTCCAATGATTCACCTGCCAACATATCAAAATATTTCTGAAGAAAACTTAAAAAAACTACAGTTTTACCCACAGTATAAAGCATTGCGGGAAAAGTACGATTTAATCATTTTCCATCATTCGCGCCATTCATGGTTTAATCCTGAGGATTTAAATGAACAAAAAGGGAATGACCGTTTGTTTAATGGGTTTGCCCTGTTTTTAAAAAATAATCCTGAGTGCAAAGCCGCAATTATTACACTTGACTATGGAAAGGATGTAGATAAGTCCAAAGAACTGATCTCAGACCTGGGAATTGCCAAAGAAGTTTATTGGTTTCCCAAGCAATCGAGAAAAGAAATCATGGTAGGAATCAGTTTTGCAGATATTGTAGTTGCTGAACTTCATGGGGATTATAACTTATATGGAACGGTGGTAGAAGGCCTTGTTTGCGGAAAGACCATTATGCAATATAGAGATGAAAATAAGCATAGGAACGCTTATGATAAAGGTTTGCATCCGGCGCTTATTGCAAATAGCCCTGAAACAGTATATGAGCAACTTTCTATATTTAATAACAATAAAGCATTCTATGCTTCCGAGGGCCTAAAAGGACTTAGTTGGTATAAAGAGAACATTGTTCTACCTTTTAAGGAGGCTATCAATTATATTCTTAAACAAAAAAATGAGCGATCAAATTAATAAATTAAGATCATCTAATACTGCAGGTCGGTTTAAATTGTTGATGAAAGATTCTTTTGTCTTCGGTGGATTAAGTGCGTTTACCAAGTTTTTTTCTCTTTTTTTAACGCCCATTTTAACCAGACTTTTAACTAAGGATCAGTATGGTAGCATGGATATTCTCAACCCGATAATGGGAATTGCTGCGACTGTAATTATCTGCGGTATGGACAGCGCCGTTGCCAGGTTCTATTATAAAACAGAAGAGGTTGCTGAAAGAAAACAGATCATCAGTAATGGGTTTTGGGTACAGATCATTGTTAGTTTATTTGTAACAAGCTTGCTGTTTTTTTTTAAGAAGCCTTTACTGGAATGGTATTTAGGTGATAGTTATCATCCTGTTCAGGAATCCTACCTGAATATGATCATCTTAATTATCCTTTTTTCGGCACCGATTAGATATGCACAAAACCTTTTAATTTGGATTTTTAAACGAAAGCAATACGTTATCTTATCCGTAGGTTATATCAGCTCAAATTTCATTGGGATGATTGTGGCGATCTATTTATATGAAGATAAGGTTCTTGGCGTATTTGTAGGACAGGTGATCCCTGCTTTGTTTTTTGCAGGCATAGCACTTTTTTTTATTAAGGATAATCTTGCTTTCAAGATCAATAAGGAAGTCTTATTTCCAATGCTTAAATATGGGGCGCCACTCTTAATTGTGGCTTTTATTCCCGCATTAGTCCCGTCTCTGGATAGATTTATGATCAATAAATACCTCGGTTTATCGCAAGTTGCTACTTATGGGATTGGTTACAGGGTTGCATCACTGATAGCAATTCCGATAATGAGCATAAATACTGCATTGGGACCTTTCATGCTGGCATTACATAAAGAGAAGAATGCAGAGAAGCTGTTCAATCTACTTGCCTATTGCATTATTATTTTTATTTCCATCTTGATAATGGGAATGGTAATTGTTGCACCCTACATAATTAAGATTTTGGCTACTTCCGCGTATCTTCCCGGACTAATCGTAGTCATACCACTAAGTTTTTATTTTTTAACTGAGATGCTTAGGTCCATTGGTGCCGTGGGGATAGATTTGTCTATGAAGACCTATTGGAATTTGATTCTGTATCCTATCGCATTATTGATTTTATTTAGTTTGCTAACCATAATGACTAAACATTTTGGTATTGTCGGCGCGGCTAATGCACTGATGGTTTCTTCTCTTTTAAGTTTTTTAATATTTACTTTTGTAGGTACACAGTTATACCCTTTTAAATATAATCTATTCAAAAAAGTTATGGTTTTGGTATTTGCATACGCATTTTCATTATTAATATTAAATTTTGGACATTTATTGGGTAATACACTAGCTTTTATCACGCTTTTTACATTTGTAATCCTGTCCTATAATTTATTTTTAACAAAGGCTGAAAGGTCACAAATAGTTTCAGTTATTAGAACAAAATTCCTAAATAAAGGATGAAAGTAGCTTTTTTTATATTTCATCTTAGAAGTGGTGGCGCTGAACGTGTGATTACAACTCTTGCAAATAACTTTGTTAACAGTAATAATGAAGTAAAGATATATACTGTATCTGAAGAAGCTTCTTTTTATCCATTAGATGAAAAGGTAATGCATGTTAAATTTGGTTTAAGGTTTTTGGGAGTTTTAAGAAAGCTTAATTTCATCAACAGCCTGCTGTCCTTATACACGAATCTTAAAAAAGATCGTCCTGATGTTCTGATTTCTTTTATTGATAAGAACAACTTAATGGCAATTATTGCATGTCTGATGCTTAAAATACCTGTGATTATATCAGAAAGGTCAAATCCGGAAAAGTATAATCATGGAAAAGTGCTCATGCTTGGCTTTAAGCTTTTATATAAAAAGGCGAGTCTTATTGCACTTCAGACAAATGCTGTAGCTAAGAGTTTTTACAGATTGAATATTAAACTTCCTGAAATTGCTGTTCTACCCAATCCTCTTGGTTCGGGGTTTATAGATAACAATATCTCCATCAATAAAAAGAAAGTGATTTTGTCTGTAGGAAGATTATCTCAGGAGAAAGGACATGATATTTTATTGAAGGCCTTAACCGGAATCAAACTTGAGGGATGGATCGTAAAGATTGTGGGTGATGGACCTTTATTCCGTCAGTATCGGGAATATATTGATAACCATGGTTTATCTGAATTTGTAAGTCTTGAGGGGCGGAAAACAAACGTTGTTGATTATTATGATGAGGCAAAGATATTCGTCTTGCCATCAAGATTCGAGGGATTCCCAAATGCGATAGCAGAGGCCATGTCAAGAGGTTGTATGGTAATCTCTTCTGATTGTGAATATGGACCTTCGGAAATCATTAATCAGGGAGTGAACGGCTTTTTGTTTCCTTTAGAGGATGCAGAATCGTTAAGGACCTACATAAATGAAGCATGCAATACTGACGATGCGATCGGAATTTCTAACCAGGCTTTAAATACAGCAATGAAATATGACGCAGATATTATCAGCCGGGAATGGATGAACATTATAGAGAAGGTGGCTAAATGTTAAACTTTAATGAGATCATATCCTTATTAATAAGTATCTCTGTGCTTACATTCCTTTCAACAATCATTTTGTACTATTATACGAAACGATTTTTTTTCTCTGTTTCAGTTTCTATTATTAAATATGCCTTTTGTTTTATTTATTTTGTATTGTGGGTTCAATATCGTCCGATAATTCTTTTAGATGATCAGACATATTACGAACAATCTATTGTAATTTTCGAAAAAGCAAATGGCTCACTGACTTATCTTTTTAGTTTTAAGAACATTGCATTCATATCTTCTTTAGCAGGAGGAACTCACTTTGGTTATTATATTTACAACTTTATTTCGTTCATTATATTTGGACAAAATTATTATTCTCCAGTTATATTAAATATCCTTTTTTCTGTTATTACGGGGATTATAATTTATAAGACCTTATTGTTGGCTAAATTGGATAAGAAGTTTTGCATATTTTTTCTCCTCTTTTTTTTATTACACTGGGATATTTTAAGTTGGTCTAGTTTTATAAACCTAAAAGATATATTGGTTTTATTCTTTGTGGTATGGGCTTTAAACTGTATGATAAGGTTAAAAGAAAAAGGGAATCGATTATTCCTGATACTGAACCTCCTGTTAATAGGTACAGTTTTACTATTCTTTCGCTTCTATCTGGTTTATTTTCTTATTGTATCAGGAGTTGTTTATATGGTAATTACACAAATGTATAAGGTCAAATCCAGATGGACTGGTGTAGTTATGAGATCTCTAGTTTTAATTGTGATGCCAGTTTCCTTTTATCTTGTTTTTATAAAAGTATTTTCAGCTTCTCTTGCCGAAATAGGTGGGGCGACTAATGTTGTATCCGGGTTTATTAGATTTATTTTGACTCCCCTGCCATTTTCAATCGAAGAGAATTATTCGTTCTTGTTTATAAGTTCGTTGTTACATTGGATGATGCTACCTTTTATAATCTATGGAACTTATCTCTTCTTAAAAAGATATTTCATTTCTTTAATGCCTTTTGTAATTCTGGCATTGTTATTATGTGTTTTCTATGGCTCATTTGGCGAATTACAAGGACCAAGGCATAGGGTGCTCCTGTTATATTTCGTCTCATTAACACAAGCCTTATCGATATATGAGTTTTTAATATTATTAAGTAAATCAAAGCAAAAAATATGTGTGGAATCTTTGGAACAACAATAAAATATAAAGAGGCTGATATCTATGATAATAAGCTTGAAACGATGCGCCAGCGAGGCCCCGATTTTAGCAAACATATAGAAATTAATAATAAACTTGTTTTTGGCCACAACCGTTTGGCAATAGTTGATCTGGACGAGCGGTCAAATCAGCCCTTTGTCTATCAGCATATTTCCATAGTATTTAATGGGGAAGTATATAACTTTTTGGAGCTTAAAAGAGAATTAATTGAACTGGGTTATCATTTTGAGACTACCTCTGATACTGAAGTAGTTTGTGCGGCATATCTTGCATATGGAGAGAATTGTGTAAACCATTTTAACGGGATGTTTGCTTTTGTAATCTATGATCCAACGATGGAAATTCTGTTTGGAGCAAGAGATCGACTAGGCAAAAAACCTTTTTATTACTATTTGAATGATTCAGGATTTGAATTTGCGAGCAAGCTTTCTGCAATAGAAATAGGTAATGAATTGGAAATTGATTATGAATCACTAACACGATATCTATATTGGAATTACATTCCGGAGCCTTATAGCCCGTATAAAAAAGTTCATAAGTTACCGTCAGCGACCTGCTTCACATATGATTTAAATTCCAGCGTTTTTGAATCAAGGCTATATTGGGATTTACCCAATGAAAATAACGTCACTTACTCTGATTTTCAGCAGGCAAAGACAGATTTGAAAGGCGTATTGCAAGATTCTGTTAATATTCGTATGATCGCCGATGTTCCATTAGGTGTTTTTTTATCGGGTGGCGTGGATTCTTCGTTAATAGCCGCTATGGCCCAGCATAATAGCCCTAAGCCTATTAAGACTTTTTCAGTTAAGTTTAGTGAAAAGGGTTTTGATGAGAGTGTATATGCGAAAAAGGTTGCCGATATTTTAGGTACTGATCATACGGAAATACAATGTTCTTATGAAGAGGGGATCGATTTTATAAAGAATTTTAGTAAATACTATGATGAGCCATTTGCTGACAGCTCTGCAATTCCAACTCTTTTGCTTTCTAAATATACTAAGGAGAATGTAACAGTGGCATTGTCTGGTGATGGGGGAGATGAAACATTTTTAGGATATAATATCTATGATGTGGTTCAAAAAAGGAAGAAAATTTACCAAATTCCCTTTGCACTAAGATCTATGATTGCAGTTGTCTTAAAATATTTACCCGGTATCCGTTTTCAGATCATCGCTCGTGGACTCAAACTGAAAAATATCCGGGAATTTTATTTGTACTATTTTAAGACACTAAATACAAAATGGATCTTAAAGAAAGAGCATGATCCAAAATACTTATCTTATTTAAATAACAGTAAGAAGAATTTGCTAGAGGCTATTTCAGATTTTGATACAAAATCATATATGAACGGTGATTGTATTACAAAAGTAGAGCGAGGAAGTATGGCTTTTTCACTTGAAGTTAGGTCTCCTTTAATGGATTATAGAGTATTGGAGATTGCCAGGAAAATGCCTACCAATTTCAAATATGGAGATGATGGGAATAAGAAAAGAATTTTAAAGGAGGTACTTTATGATTATTTACCTAAGGAAATTTTTGAACGTAAAAAAGCAGGGTTCAGCATGCCACTTGGAATTTGGTTTAAATCGACCCTAAAAGATTTTGTAATGGAAACTTTTAGCAACGAGAATCTGAAGCTTGTTGAGCCTTTAATTGATAAACGCGAGTTTATGAAGATTGTTGAACAGCACATGAATGGCCAATGGGATCATACACCTAGAATTTGGAAAATGCTAGTTTTAATAAATTGGCTAAAAAGGAAAGATTATGCTTAGAAGAGGATTTTATCTGTTGTCGTTCTGGATAAAAGGAGGGGTTTTTTATGCAAGGCGGATGGGGGTTACTGTAGGTGATAACTGTAGAATTTATACGAGATATTTTGGAAGTGAGCCTTTTCTAATTTCGATTGGAAATAACGTGACTATAACAAAGGGCGTTTCTTTCATTACCCATGATGGTTCTCTTATATTATTTAGTGATGAAAAAGGTAGAAGATATAAGTATCAGAGAATTGATATCGGTAATAATGTTTTTATTGGTTTAAATAGCATTATTATGCCAGGTGTTAAAATTTCTGATAATGCCATTATTGCTGCTGGAAGTGTTTTAACTAAGTCTGTTCCAGAAGGTTCTATCGTTGCAGGTGTGCCAGCTAAAATTATAGGAAATTTTAATGAATTAAATGACAGATCATTAAAAGAATGTATTAGCGAAGTTGATATTGATTTTGACGAAAGCTATAAAAATCGGATACTTAAAGTTGCTGACTTAGATTTTAAACCTTATTTAAAAAGATAGTATAAATGAAAGTAGCCGTATTTTTACCTTCAGGAAGTTTAGGTGGAGCAGAGCAGGTCTTGTTGCAGATCGCTAATGCCTATGCAGAACGAGGAGTGGTTGTACATGTTTATCTGCTGACCAACTTAAAGGCCGATGATTTTAAAAAGCGCTTGAGAGATAATATTAAGTTAATCTGTTTTGAAACAGGCAGGGAATCCATTGGAATCTTTAAGTTTTTTATGCATTTTGTTAGAACGTATAATAATTGTGAATTTGACTTTGCTTATTCTTCTCATGTACATTTGAATGCTTTTGTTTCAGTCCTTAGAAAATTCTCAGCATTACGGATTAAAAAGCATATAGTCCGTGAATCGACTTTGATATTTAACAGATTTACGGGTTATAGACTTAAACTTTTTAGTTTTTTGTATAATATTGGTTATGGTAAAGTCGATTTAATAATATGTCAGACGGAACTGATGAAAGCCCATTTGGTAAGAAATAAGCCCAAGTTAAATACAGAGAAAACGGTGGTTATTAATAATCCCATCACACCGCTGAATGCTAATGTTAAGTTTTCAAATCCATATGTAGGAAAGCAGTATATTGTTTCCGCAGGAAGGTTGATTCCGGAGAAAGGGTTTGATCTTTTAATTAAGGCTTATCAAAAGACTCTTGTACAGTTTCCTGAGCTTGAATTGGTCATCTTAGGTGAGGGAAGCTGCCGCTTGGCTTTAACAGAGCAAATAGAGAAAGCTGACCTGACTAATCGTGTTCACCTGCGGGGCTGGACTAACGATGTGTATAGTTATTTTAAATACGCAAAGGCATGCGTTGTAGCATCGAGGATTGAAGGCTTTCCAAATGTCTTATTACAGATGATGACGGTAAATAATTCTGTGGCTTCCACTCTTTGTGCCGGAGGCGTAGATGAAATTGAAGGAATCCATACCTGTATGGTAAATAATGTAGATGAGCTAAGTAATGCGATTTTATTGGCATTGAGGACAGATCAAATAGAAACCAGAAAACTCTTTGATGCTTTCTTAGATAAGAATAATATTATTACATATATCAGAACTATTGAGCAGAATGTAAATTAGGCCATTATGGCCTAATTTACATTCTGCTTTGAATAAGCTGATCAATTGTCCTAAAGAGAACTGAAGGAATCAATGCAGGATAAATAAATGAATTGTTGAAATCATGAAAACAAAAGCAAACATTACCTTATTAATTTCTTTTTCAAAGGGGACTTTAGTTGTGGCACTCCTTTTTTTTATGACCATCCCTGTTTTTAGTCAGATTGGGCTTAACGTGAAAAAATATGGAGCTAAGGGTAATGGTATAAATAATGATACTAAGGCAATACAACAGGCTATTGATGAGGCAAAGAAAAGGAATACAAATGTCTACCTGCCTGCCGGTACCTATATGGTGACTAACCTGTCCATTCAATCTAGTATGTCAGGGGAAAAGAATACCATCATAAAAAAAATAAGCAACGCTGATGAAAAATATACTTTTTGTAACATCAGAAATCAGCGGAGTCTAATGATAAAGGATATCATCTTTGATGGTAATGTCAAATTGGATGCTAAGAAGGAGCCTGTAAGAGGAGCTATTCCATTATTTATTTTCACGAGTAATAATATTGAAGTCTTAAATTGTGCTTTTAACAATTCGGCTATGAGTGGAATTCGCATAGAGGGTTCTCAATTTATAAAATTAAGCAATTGTACACAAACGAATAGTTATGGCGTTTTTGGTGACGGCTATTACATTGATAGTAGCAATAATATAGACATTAAATCCTGCAAAGCTAATAATTATACCCGCATAGGTTTTGTGACAGATAGAGATACTAAAAACGTTAACTTTTTAAATTGCATTGCAACCAATGGTTCAAATGCGTCCATTTTAAAAGGCGGAACTGAAAGTAATGCAGGGTT
The DNA here is from genome assembly GCF_900176505.1 of Pedobacter nyackensis. Classification (GTDB taxonomy): domain Bacteria; phylum Bacteroidota; class Bacteroidia; order Sphingobacteriales; family Sphingobacteriaceae; genus Pedobacter; species Pedobacter nyackensis. The sequence goes on from NZ_FWYB01000003.1 coordinate 83,926, forward strand.
TTGGTTTGAGCTATCGGCGTATATTACGGCAACGAATTGTATTGCTAAAAATAATATTCATTATGGGTTCGTTGTGACTTCTGGCATTTCAAAAGAAAAGATTAATAATGCAGCCTTTGTCTCATTCAATCTTAATGGTTGTAGCAGTACCAACAGCGCAGTGGGTTTTAAGTTAACTTCGGCGGGTAATGCAGTGAATACAAGGCTTCACAATTGTCAGGCGAATCAGGTTATGACGGGTTTTGTGGCTGCTTCTAATGATGTTAATGATCGATTTTATTTCACGAACTGTTCTGCCTCATTGCTCCCATCAACATCGGGCAGCGTAAACGATGCCGGTTTTATGTGGGAAAGTAAGTCAAATGTTAATGCTGGGCAAATGCCTTTATTCAGTTATACGAATTGTTATATAAAATATATTGAACCCGTTTCATTGAAAAAGTTATTTGATAGGAATACGAATAATGCTGATTTGAGTACGTATGGCGGAGGTACGGCTAGGATTTTAATAGATAATATGAAAAATTCTTTGCCAAATAGTGGTCCGGTTATAAAGGCAATAAAAGGGAACCCTTTCATTGAAATTAAAAATACAAAAGCAGACCTAAGATTTATGGTTAAAGGTCAAAATGTCAAAATTCAATAATGAAGAATATTTTATTTTTTTTTTCCAGTACACTGGTCGGAGGTGCTGAAACTAATATTCTTAAAATCTCTAGAGAATTATCTCTCGATGGGTATCACATTTATTGGTGCTACTTAATGGATGATGGGCCACTTCTGGACTTAGTAGATTTTGAATTGAAAGATCATTTAGAAACAGGTTTATTTTATAAAAGCCCAATGGCCTTTTTTTCAAAGTACAAGGCTTTTATTGAAAAGAACGAGATTGATGTAGTACTTAATTTTGGTCTGAGAACGGAAATTATCTCTCGATTGGTTTCTAAAAAATTTGGTGTAAAAAAAATGGTTTCCAATATTAGGAGTACTGATGATTGGAGAAAATGGTACCATACCACTTTAGATAGGTTGACAAAATCATCTGTTGATTTGTGGGTTTCAAATAGCATCGCAGGGAAAAGAATTTTTCATAAAAGGGAACGGATTTCTGAAGATAAAATTAAGGTGATCTATAATTTTTATGAGTCTCCTGAAAGCCATGAAGTACAAATAAATTTAATTAAACCCGGTATTTTGAAAATTGGAATATTGGCAAATATTACCAGAGAAAAGGGATATTTTGATTTAATAGATTTGTCTAAAGAATTAGAGTCGATGGGAATTGCACATCAGTTTACTTATGCTGGTATAGATAAACTCAATGGAGCGTTTGAAGCGGAACTTGAAAAGAATGGTTTGTCAGATAAATTTGAATACATGGGATATATTAAGAAAAAGAAGACTTTTTTTGATCAAATTGATCTCTTTTTATTACCTAGTTATCTCGAAGGGATGCCAACTGTAATTCTGGAAGCAATGGCATTCAAAAAGCCTGTGATTTCAACAACTGTGGGTGGAATTCCCGAGTTAATTGACAATGGAAAAAACGGCTATTTATGTCCTCCTGGTAATATCAAATGCTTTGCTCAATCTATAGAATCTGTTTATCATGGGAAATCAGTTTCTTTTCAGGAGGAGTGTGAGCAAAGACTGAAGGAGTTCTCCAAAGAGAGCATCATGACGAAGTGGAAAGAGGCAATAACTAATTATTTATAATATTTTGAAAGTTCTACACGTAGTTAATATTTCTTTTGTAATTCCTTATTACCTTGGCGCTCAAATAGATTATTTACAGCAAAGAAAGATAGACATTTTCATTGCCTGTACACCTTCGGAACATCTTTTTGAATATGCTAACGAGAAGGGGTTTATTCCGCTTGGAGTCTCAATTCTTAGAGAGATTAGTGTTCTGCAAGATCTGAAAGCAGTATGGACGTTGAGGAAGTTAATTAAAAAAGAAAGGATAGACATTGTGATAGGGCACACCCCTAAAGGGGCGTTAATTGGGATGTTGGCTGGTTATTTAAGTGGGACAAAGAAGCGCATTTATTTTCGGCATGGCCTCGTCTATGAAACTTCTAAGGGGCTTAAACGTATCGTATTAAAAACCATAGAGCGCTTTACAGGGTTTTTATCTACTAAAGTAGTTTGCGTCAGTCCCTCTGTTTTAGAGATTTCAAATCGAGAAAAGCTTAGTAATAGCTTGAAAAACGTAATACTCAATAAGGGAACCTGTAATGGTCTAGATGCTGAGGGGACTTTTAACCGGCATCTTGTCTCAGACACTGCCTTGAAACAGTTGAAAACAAAGTATCTCCTGGAGGATAATGATCGGGTTATTGGATATGTTGGAAGATTGGTTAATGACAAAGGAATCTGTGAATTGATTTCAGCCTGGCAGGAAATATGTAAAGAACATAATCATGTAAAACTTTTATTGGCAGGCCCGTTTGAGCGGCGCGATTCTATTGACGATGCTACTAAAAAGGTTATTATGGAAGAACCCTCGATTATACATACTGGTCTGATAAGTGATGTTGTTACCCATTACGCTTTGATGGATATTTTTATTTTACCGTCTCATCGTGAAGGATTCCCGACTGTAGTGCTTGAAGCATCAGCTATGGAGTTGCCCGTAATCACTACCAATGTGACTGGTTGTCGCGATGCCATTGTTCCAGGGGAAACGGGCCGTTTTACAAATATAAATCCAACAGCCATAGCAGAGAATGTTGGATACTATCTTGATAATTTTGAGCAGGCGAAATTAGATGGGATGAATGGACGTAAATTCGTTATTTCTAATTTTAATCAATTGGGAATCTGGGAAAAAATAGAGAGGGAATTAATACGATAAATACAGAAAGTTTAAATAAGTAGACCAAGAATTATATTGTAAACAGCGCCAGGGTAAAAGAGGTTTTAGGAGTTGATTGCTATTTTTGTGCTAAGGAAGGTTTAAAAATTATAGCTTCATCTTTTTTTATGTAATAATAAATATGAACAGCAACAATAAGATTTTAGTATTCGGAGGAATAGGCCAGCTTGGTCAATGTATCCAAAAGATCAGCATAGAGAGAAATTACGATCAAATCGTATTCTTAGATGAAATAGCAGGGAATATATTAGACCAAAATCTATTAAGAAAACTATTTACAACAAAAAAGCCTCAGTTTGTTATAAATTGTGCTGCATATACCGCTGTGGATAAAGCAGAAGATGAAGTGCTACTCTGCGAAAAGATCAATAAAGTAGGTGCCGAAAATTTGGCAAAGTCTTGTGCTGAATTTGGTGCTACACTGATCCATGTATCTACTGATTTCGTTTTTGAAGGAAATGTTCCTAAATTATTAAATGAGACAGATGAAACAACACCGATCAATGTTTATGGTAAGACTAAGCTGGAAGGGGAATTGGAAATCTGCAAAGTCTTAGATGCATATTATATTTTAAGAACGAGCTGGTTGTACTCAGAATTTGCCAGCAACTTTGTGAAAACAATGCGTAAGTTGGGTAGTGAACGTGATGAACTAAGTGTAATTGTTGATCAGGTTGGTACGCCCACCTATGCCATTGATTTGGCTGCTACGATTCTAGATATTATAGAAACAGATAGCGGTGCTTATGGTACTTATCATTACAGCAATGAAGGGGTAACTTCCTGGTATGATTTTGCCAAAGCTATTTTTGATATCAGTGAAATCACTGTAAAACTCAATCCAATTCCCGGATCGGCTTATCCGACAAAGGCAGTTCGTCCGGCATTTTCTGTAATGGATAAAACAAAGATTAAATCTACATTTGGTATTGAAATTCCTTATTGGAGAGATAGCTTAGTTAGATGTATTGCAAAATTAAATTAATGGAATTTAGGTCATAATGAATGTTTTAATTACTGGATCTACAGGATTCGTTGGAAGAAATCTTCTTGGTTATTTAGCTCTCATTAATGGAATAAATATCAAAAGATTAGATCTTAGAAAGGTGAATTGGGAAATAGCTGATGCAAAAGCAATTATCCATCTTGCCGGTAAAGCACACGATTTAAAAAAAACAGCTAATCCTGATGAATACTATCAGGTCAATTTCGAATTAACTAAAAAGTTGTATGATGCTTTTTTAGATTCTGATACTGAGAAATTTATTTTTATCAGCTCAGTAAAGGCTGCTGCTGATGTCGCTAAGGATGTTTTAACCGAAGAAATTATACCTAATCCCCAAACTCATTATGGTAAATCCAAATTGATGGCGGAGGAATACATCCAAAATCAGCCCTTACCGGCAGGTAAAACCTATTACATTTTAAGGCCTTGTATGATTCATGGCCCTGGTAATAAAGGGAATCTTAACCTTTTGTACAAATTTGTGCAAAAAGGAATTCCCTATCCACTAGCTGCTTTTCAGAACAGACGTTCATTTTTAAGTGTAAAGAACCTGTGTTTTGTAATTAAAACCATGCTGGAGAAGGAAATTCCTTTTGGTATTTACAATGTAGCCGATGATGAAGCTTTGTCAACTAATGAGGTGGTATCGATACTGGCACAATCAATGGATAAAAGACCTAAGCTTTGGGCAGTTCCATCAAAATGGATTCAGTTTGTAGCCAAGATTGGCGATAAAATTAAACTTCCTCTGAATACAGAACGCTTAAATAAGCTGACTGAAAATTATGTGGTAAGTAACGCTAAGATGCATCATGCTTTAGGGGAAGGAATGCCGTTAAGTGCTCAGGAGGGTTTGAAAATTACAGCTTCTTCATTTGGAAAACTAAAACTATAGGGAGTCCATATTTGATTTATAGAATGAATGCGTATAAAAACCAAGATTAGGTTTACCTTTGAACCCAAAATCTCATAAAATAGAATGCTTTATTTAATATTAATCGCCTTAATGTTTATTGTAATGGTGCTGTATTTCAAAATCGCAGATCATTACAACATCATTGATCACCCCAATGAAAGAAGTTCCCATACGGAAATTACGATCCGTGGAGGGGGAATCATATATCTTTTTGCTGCACTTGCAGCGCTAGTACTTCATACTGAATTCTGGTTGCCGGTTCTCGGCATGCTCATTATTGGAGTTATTAGTTTTATAGACGATCGTATTTCCCTGTCTAATAAAATCAGGTTGTTTTTTCATTTGGCCGCAGTTACCCTGCTTTTTATCTTTCTAAATGTGTTCCAGCTTTTTCCAATATGGTTGAGCATTATCCTTTACGTCTTTGTAATAGGAATCATCAATGCTTATAATTTTATGGATGGGATTAATGGCATTACCGGTATATATAGTCTGGTGGTGCTTGGGGGATTACAGTATGTAAATTATAACATTACCGAATTTATTGAGCCCGATATGATTTGGATGCCGATTATGGCTAGCCTGGTGTTTTTGTTTTTTAATTTCCGTAAAAAAGCGAAATGCTTCGCGGGAGATGTAGGAAGTGTAACCATCGCATTTTGGATCATATTCCTGCTGCTAAAATTGATGATACAAACAGGAAATTATGCCTATATCTTATTCCTAGCTGTATATGGTGTTGACGCTATTTTTACAATCATACATCGATTGATGCTCAAAGAGAACATTTTTGAAGCGCACAGGCTACATTTCTATCAGATTTTGGCCAATGATCAGAACTGGGAACACATATGGGTTTCGGCTATCTATGCCATGATACAATTGCTTATTGTAGCCATTGTTATTTTAGTTCCGTTTAGTTTTGAGCTACTCTTTTTGTTGACGACCCTACCATTAGTACTCGTTTATATTTATTTGAAGCCAAAATTGATGTTTAAGATAGATTAAGAGCGAAAACCACGATTATTAAATTTTACCCAATACTAGGGATTCAATTTTGGTTTAATTATTGTTAGTTTTGCCAAGGTCATTTTACTGAAGGAGTATGTTTACAAAACTACAAATTGTATCTCGCTGGGTTATTTTTACAATTGATATTTGCTTAAGTATCATAGCACTGCTATTTGCAGTGATTCTGCAGCGTAATTTTGTAGTCACCGGAATGGATTTTATTGCCTTCTACAAGGCAGTAGTAATGATGGTGGTGATTAACTCCCTGGTGTTTTTTAGTGTTAAAACCTATGCCGGAATTGTAAGGTACACTTCGGCCCAGGATTCTTTCCGGATCCTGTTTTCGGTAGTGCTGAGTTCATTAATTCTCTTTTTTTCACATGCAATTACCATTGTGGTAACCGGCCATCAGGTGATTAGCAGTGTGGTCATCGTGATTTATACTTTATTTAGCTTTCTCTTGCTTATTACCTATAGGGTAATTGTAAAGTACTTTTTTATGTACATCAAGAATGCCAATCTGGATAAGCGCAGGATCATCATTTATGGAGCCGGTGAAGCAGGGGTGGCTACAAAAAGAACTTTTGATCATGATGCTAAAGTAAACAAAACCATCATTGCTTATGTGGATGACGACGTCAGAAAAGTGGGTAAAACCATTGATGGGGTAAAGATTCTGGATGCGAAAGAACTGGAACATTTAATTGTAAAGCATGAAGTAGATGAGATCATCTTTGCATCTTATACCATTCCTTCAGAACGTAAGAACCAGATTGTAGACATCTGCCTGGAAAATGAAGTTAAGATTTTAAATATTCCATCCCCTGAAGTTTGGGCAAGAGGAGAGGTAACCACTGCACAAATCCAGAACATTAATATTGAAGACCTGCTGAATAGAAAGACCATTGAAATAGACATTGATGCGATTCAAAACCAGTTAAAAGGTAAACGGGTTTTAATAACCGGCGCTGCAGGCTCTATCGGTAGTGAAATTGTAAGGCAGTTGTTAAAATTTGAAACCGGTCTGATCATCCTTTGCGATCAGAGTGAAACTGCCCTGCACAATATTTATCTGGAATTAGAAGCAAATCATGTCAATACCAATTTTCATGCCTTTATAGGTGATGTGAAAGATATGAAACGTATGCAGCATTTATTTGAGACTTATAAGCCTCACTACGTGTATCACGCCGCTGCATATAAACATGTGCCTTTGATGGAAGATAATCCGGCAGAAGCCATTAAAACGAATGTGATGGGTACTAAAACCATTGCCGATCTATCCGTTAAGCACGGTGTACAAAAGTTTGTAATGATCTCTACCGATAAAGCGGTAAACCCAACCAATGTGATGGGCGCGTCGAAAAGAATTGCTGAGATTTATGTGCAATCTTTAAACCGATCATTGAATACGCCTGATTTTATCTTTTCTAATGGCCTGAGTTATTTAAATGATGGGAACGTTAAGGCGGTTACCAAATTTATCACCACGCGTTTTGGTAATGTATTGGGCTCAAATGGTTCGGTAATCCCACGCTTTAAACAGCAGATAGAAAATGGTGGACCTGTTACCGTAACGCATCCTGAAATTACCCGTTATTTTATGACCATCCCGGAAGCTTGTCGATTGGTACTGGAAGCAGGTTGTATGGGTAAAGGTGGCGAGATTTACGTATTTGATATGGGTAAATCGGTAAAGATTGTAGAGTTGGCCAGGAAAATGATCCGTTTGGCAGGTTTGGTGCCGAATCAGGATATAAAAATAACTTACTCTGGTTTAAGACCGGGTGAGAAACTATTTGAAGAATTGTTAAATGATAGTGAGAGCACCATGCCTACGCATCATGAGAAGATCATGATTGGCCAGGTGCGTGAATATATTTTTGATGATGTGGAAACTCAGATTTATCAATTGTTACAACATGCCGTTTCGAACAATACAAGGCAGGTGGTAAAACAGATGAAGTTAATCGTTCCTGAGTTCCTGAGTAAAAACTCTGTATTTGAGGAATTAGACGCCCAGATAGAGGTTGAAGAAAAACCCTGAAAATGAAGAAAATCCTTATGATGGGTGTGCTGGCTTTAGCATTCAATAGCCTAAAAGCGCAGACACCTAATGTAAACATACCCTACTCTTACCAATTTTATCAGAAGCTGAATAAATCAGTATATGATGTAAACAGTCGCTCGCACTCTGCGATTAAGAGTTTTTATGCTGATGATTCTTTACTAGTCAATCGTTATGAAGGCTTAATGCAAATGGGCGTTGATTCCTTAAACAAACGTTCATGGGTTCGCAGAAAATTAACAGAAGAACATTTGTTTAATTTTAAAGGTGAGGATTATACGGTGTATGCTGATTTTCTTCCCGATTTTCAAATTGGTCGTGATTTTAAGAACAGCAGCACGACCTGGAAAAATACCAGGGGCTTCCAGATTGGTGGTACGGTAGGAGAGAAGTTCTCTTTTTATACCAATGGTTTTGAAAACCAGGGCGTATTTGCCAACTACTTAACTGATTTTATCAATACCAATCAGGTGGTGCCAGGTGAGATGAGTGGTAAGTTTGGTAAAGAGACCAAAGACTGGTCATACGTTACTGCTTTATTATCTTATACGCCTAATAAGCATTTAAACATCGCATTAGGTTACGATAAGAATTTCATAGGTGATGGTTACCGTTCTATGTTATTATCTGATGTAGCGGCTAATTATTCCTTTTTAAGGGTAAGAGCTAGCTTAGGTAATGTACAATACCAAACCATATTTGGTTACATGCTGGATCCGGGAGCAGAAAAGCTAACCACCGACAGGCGTTTAGGCGATAGAGGTAAATGGGCTGCCATGCATTATGTGGATTGGAATGCGACCAAGCGTTTCTCTATCGGGTTTTTCCAGGCGGTAACCTGGGCTGATGCTGAACCAGAAGGTAAGCGTGGTTTTGATTTCAACTATGTACACCCTTTCATTTTCTTAAGGCCTGTTGAAGGAGCTAATGTGAATTCTCCAGATAAAATGCGTTTGGGTATCAACACCAAATATGAGATTCTGGATAAAACCACTTTGTATGGTCAGTTCATGATCGATGAGTTTACAGCAAAAGAGTTTTTTAGCAATAAAGGTTATTGGGCCAATAAATGGGCTTTACAAGTAGGGCTTAGAGGCGCGGATCTATTTAAAATAGAAAATTTGAATTACCTGGCAGAGTTTAATACCGCCCGTCCCTATACTTATGCGCATTTTGAACGTATATCTAACTATGCCGCGATGAACCAGCCCTTAGCTCATCCGCTTGGTGCGAACTTTAGAGAGGTGCTGGGGATGTTGAATTACAGTTATAAAAGGTTTGATCTGCAAGGTCAACTGATGTATGCCAGGTATGGACTGGATCCTGATGGTGCGAATTACGGAAAGGATATTTTTAAAGATTACGATACAAGATCAGTAGAGTATGGTAGCCATGTTGGTCAGGGTATAAAAACTGATCTTTACTTTGCAGAAGGTCGTGCTTCTTATCTGCTCAATCCAAAATATAACTTACGCCTGGAACTTGGCGGGGTGCTAAGACGAGAGGTTAATGGTGTTAAAAATACCAACACAGCCTTGTTTACTTTCGGCTTGCGCAGTACGTTTAGAAACTTGTATCAGGATTTTTAGTCTTCTTTGCTTTTCATAAATATTTTTATATTGTAGTACATATTAACAAAAAAATATCTCATTTTTGTTGCATCACTATGGCAATAAACGATTTAAGTAAAGACCTTGCTCCGATATCTTCCAACACAATGGCAGATATTGTAGAGATCAAGCTAAGAGAATATTTGAAAAAGAAGTCCTTCCGTCCGGGGGATGCATTACCTAAGGAACTGGAACTGGCTGAGGCATTGGGCATCAGCAGAAACGTTTTACGCGAAGCGCTGAGCCGACTAAGGATGCTCGGGATGATTGAGACGAAGAAAAAAAGAGGGATGATTCTGGCTCGTCCGGATATCCTTGGTTCTTTTGAACGTGTGCTGGATCCCCTGATTATAGATAATAATACCCTGCAGGATATTTTTGAGCTTCGCCTGGTCCTGGAGATGGGGCTGGCAGATCTGCTGTACATCAGAAAAACAGATAAGGATGTTGAAGAACTGGAGAACATTGCAAAGAAAGAAGCAAAACTGGATGAGTCCTTCCGCATTAAAAGTGAGATTGCTTTTCATGGTAAACTTTATGACATGACTGGCAATGATACCTTGAAAAGATTTCAGATTATGCTCATGCCTATTTTTGACTATGTGCTTACCCAGGAGAAGAAACCAATCAGAGGGAAAGTGAACCATATGGATCTGGTTCAAATTTTAAAAACCGGCACAAAAGAAGATTTTAAAATCGGAATGCAGGCACACCTGCAACCACATTTCGACAGAATAAATAAAATAAAAACCAATAAGTAGAAAATATTTTCTTGTTTGAAAGCCCTTTTAAGGGCTTTTTTTGTTTCGTAACAGGATTGTCACCTAAATTTAATTTGTAATTTGATAAAATAGTTCACACATTTGATATGTAGTACATAAATACTAAACCAAATATCAAATTTTGTATGATGAACAAAAAAAACATGCTTTGGCTGATAGGTATATTTTTACTTTTCGCCTATAGTAGTTATGCCCAAAAACCGGTTACAATTACTGGTACAGTAACCGGCAATGGTTCGGAAACGCTTCCTGGCGTTGGGGTTAAATTAAAGGGCAGCACCACAGCCTCTACCACAGACGTTAATGGGAAATATGTGATTCAGGTTCCGGATGGTAAAGGAACACTGGTTTTTTCCTATATCGGTTATGATACCAAAGAGCAGGCAGTAAACGGTAACACGGTATGGAATGTAAACCTGCTGTCGAATGTTAACGCACTGGATGAACTGGTCGTTATCGGCTACGGAGAGCAGTCGAGGACTACCCTGACGACTGCTGTATCCAAGATTAGTGCGCAGGAATTTAAAAACGCACCGGGAACCAACCCCCTGATGCAGCTGCAAGGAAAGGTAGCCGGACTTTCCCTTCAGATGTCGAACGGACAGCCTGGGGCAACACCACAGATTTTTATCCGTGGTGGGAGCTCAACTTCTCCTGAAGGTGATACACCACTAATCATCGTAGATGGGATAGTAGGTACATCCAGAAATATAGTTGACCTTAATCCTGATGACATCGAATCTATGCAGGTGCTTAAAGATGCGGCATCAACAGCAATTTACGGTGCCAGAGCAGCAAATGGAATTATCATCGTAAAAACCAAATCCGGCAGACAGGGAGCTACGCAAATAAATTTTAAAGTGTCATCGGGCGTAGATGTTCAGGCAAGCCAATATGATTTTGCCAGTGCAAGAGACTACGTGTACACCTCCCGCAAAAATATCATGAATTACAATAAGAATAATCCTGATTTTTTCCTTACTGGCGGCCGTTATGGCATGTCGACCGGCAACCCCAGGGATTCCAAAAACACATTGGAGTTTTTAGATACTTACATTCAGAATTATGGTCAGGAATATGTATCCTCCTTAATCGCAAATGAAGGTTGGGAAACCATGACAGATCCTGTGACCAACAAAAAGCTGATTTTTAAGGAAACAAATTACCAGGATGTATTTTTTCAAAATGCCTTAAAAATGCAGTACGACCTGAACCTGTCTGGAGGTAATGAAAAAGCTACTTACTACTTTGGTGCAAGTCATTCTGATCAGAAAGGAATAGTGCTGGGCACTGGCTATAAAAATTACAATGCTTTATTTAACGGTACTTATAAGCTAAGCAACAAATGGAGTTTAAATGCAAATGTTGCTTACTCCATCAGCGACAACGATTCGCCGACCAGTTATTTCAACTCCTTAAGCAGATCTGTCCTGATGCCTTTTACCTACAGGCTAAACTATGAAAGCGGATTACCTGCTCCGGGAGAAGGTATTGCTTCTTTTAGAAACCGTAATCATGAAGTGTATTATAAGGAAAATAATAACGACATTAAAGTTTACAGAACAACTTTAAGTCTTGGTGCCAAATGGGATATTTTGCCTGGCTTGAGTTTTGCCCCGACAGCCTTTTTGAATACAAGTGAAGGCATAGAGAATCGTTTTGAAGCCTTTAATGAAATTGTTGGAACCAGGCCGGTGAGTGCCAACCATAATTTTTTCAAAAAGATACAATTAGATGGGGTATTGACTTATGATAAAAACTTAACACCAGATCACCACATTAATGCTATCGTTGGTACCAGTTACACCAATGACTATACTTATAGCATGTCGGGTTCGGGAAACTCTGCACCTACCGATTATATCCCAACCTTAAATGCAACGGTAGCGACTACACAAAGGGTTTCCACCACGAAAGTTACTGATGTTGTGGATAGTTATTTTACCAGGCTGACCTATGACTTCAGAAAGAAATATCTGTTTTCGGGTAGCTTAAGGTATGATGGCTCTTCACGTTTCGCAGATCAACATAAAAGAGGATTTTTTGCTGGTGCTTCGGCCGGATGGAACGCCCATATGGAGGATTTCTGGCAACCCCTGCAACCTCTTGTGTCTACATTTAAATTGAGATCGAGCTGGGGACAAACCGGAAACGATGCCTTAACTATCGGCGATTCGCAGGGTGCTTATGCGACCGGCTATAATTATATGGGACAGGTTGGAATATTAAATACGGTGTTGGCAAATGGCAATCTGGTATGGGAAACTACTTCATCATTTGACGTAGGTGCAGACATGGGTTTGTTCAACAATAAACTCACCTTAGTGCTCGACTACTATAACAAAACTACATCCGACAGGTTGTTTGCCAAACCGCTGACCGCTACCACTGGTTTTACTTCTATAACCAGTAATTATGGCTCCATACGTAACCAGGGCTTTGAACTGGAACTGGCTTTTAACCCGGTTAAAAATCAGAATTTCTCCTGGAATACGGCTTTTAATTTCTCTTTTAACAGGGGGACAGCGTTGGAATTGCCGCAGAATGGGGAATATAAAAACAGGATTGGTGGAAATTATGTGTTCGATCCCGCAACGCAAACTTACATGAAAGTAGGAGGAGTGGCCGAAAATGAGCCTTATGGTCAGCGCTGGGCCTATAAGTCATTGGGGGTTTATGCAACAGATGCCGATGCAGCTAATGCACCTTATGATCAGGAAACAGGCGGGCGACAAAAGTTTGGCGGCGATGCAATATGGGCTGATTTAGATAATAACGGCCGTATTGACAACAATGACATGATTTTTATGGGGCTGATAAGACCAGACAAAACCGGGGGGATGGTAAACACCTTTAACTATAAGGGACTAAGCATGCGTGTGGTATTGGACTATGCATTTGGTCATGTGATTGACAACAACTTCAGGGCTAAAACTAACGGTAGTGCCCGGAATAACAACATGATGCTGAAAGATGCACTGGGACCTGATGCTTGGAAAGAACAAGGTGATGTGGCAACGATACCTAGATATACGGTACAGAGTGATGTGGATTATAATTTCAGGAACCATTTGCGCTTCTCCAATTCAATAGGTAACGACGCTGACGGCAGTAACAACTCCTTGTACTATTCGAAGGGCGATTACCTGGCTTTTAGAGAGGTGTCATTCGCTTACTTCTTCAAGCCTAAGTTTTTAGGGAAGACTTTTATTAAAGGGATTGAACTTACCGCGGGTATTTACAACATCGGTTACTTAACCAAATACGACGGGTTGAGCCCGGAAATTTTTACCGGCAGGGATGAAGGGAAATATCCCAGACCAAGACAGTATAGCTTCAGCTTAAATATGTCACTATAATTTAAAGCGCATAAACATGAATACATATATAAAAACCATTTCGCTGATCGCAATTGTATTTTTCACAGGGGGCTGTAAAAAAGTGCTCGATGTGAAGCCTGTTTCGAGTATAACCAGTGCCAGTTATTGGAAGTCTGAAGGTGATGTTACCGGTTATTTAACCGGGATATACACAGATTTCAGAGCTTCTGTTAATACAACTTTTTACATGGAAGACAGGGGCGATACTTTTAGTCCTGGCCTGGAATCTGGCTTGTCTAGTGCATGGCAACATAACCTGACTTCCTCAAACGCACCCAACTGGATCAATTATTATAACTTGATTCACCATTGCAATCTGGTAATCAAATATGGTAACATCATTTCATTTTCAAATGGCAATAATAGAAACAGGGCATTGGCTGAAGCTCATTTCATCAGGGCATTTACTTACTTCTGGTTGTTGCGCTCCTGGGGTGATGTGCCAATCGTACTGGAGCCTACAGAAAGTGACGATGTTGTACTTCCTTCCAGAGCACCACAAACGCAGGTGATGGACCAGATCCTGAATGATGTGAACCTGGCGATAACCTTATTCCCTGAAGCCGGCTTTGTAAATAAAAGCCGGGCATCGAAACCAGCAGCTTATGCCTTAAAAACGGATGCGCTGTTGTGGAAGGCTAAAGTGTTGGGCGGAGGTGATGCGGCACTTAATGAAGCGGTTACGGCGGCTGATCAGGCTATGGCAAGTGTTTCATTGGACCCTGTTTTTGCAAACATATTTTCGACCACCACTAAAAACGGGCCGGAGATTATATTTTCGCTGTTCTTTAAGAAGGATGAGAAATCTGATCATTACGGCAGTACGCTTAAACCAAGGGATTTGTTTGTTTTGGATGCTACGAACGTGAATGACATTGCTTTTTCCAGGACCGGTGCAAGGAGTGCTTATGCGCCAAGTGCAAAGTTCAGGGCCTTATTTACCAATGCCGCTGATGTGCGTAAAGCGGGTTCTTATATTGTCGCTGCTGCTGCTAACGGAAGTACCATCGGTATTTTTGACAATAAGTTTAGGGGAACCGCGATCGCTGGTGATGACAGGTATTGGGAAAACGATATTATTGTTTACAGGCTGGCCGAAATCATATTGTTTAAGGCTGAAGCGCTGGCGGCATTAAATCGGGTGCCGGAGGCAATTAATGAACTGAACAAGGTTAGAAACCGCGCCAAGATTGGCGACTACCCGGGATCTATAACAAAGCTTGCTGTAGAAACTGAGATTCTGGACGAGCGTTTCCGGGAGCTTTATCTGGAACTTAAAAGATGGCCTGATTTGATCCGTTTTCACAAAGCAGGAACGATAAACATTTATAATGAAGTACCTAATTTAGGTGCTAAAGGGAACATGCCGCTCTTTTTTCCGATTCCGAGAACACAAATAGATCTGAATCCTAATTTAATTCAAACGCTGGGCTATTAATTATGAAGAATATATTAAATCTAAAAAATGCTATGATCAGACCTGTTAGCAGCAGCAAATACCTGGTTGCGATGATCATGTTGTTAAGTTGTGCCGGTATATCGTGTGGTAAGCTGGAACTTGGTGGTGGTGGAACAACAACTTCGCCTAATGCTCCTGGCGGTGCTACCGGTAAGCAATTCAATTATATTTTTAAAGAAAAAACAAATGGCTTTGCTGTATTCAGGATTCCTGCTATTGCAAAAAGCAAAAACGGAACGTTATTGGCCTTCGCTGAAGCACGTAAACTGGCTTCGGCTGGGGATAGCGGCGATATAGACCTGGTTTTGAGACGTTCGTTGGATAACGGGAAAACATGGGAAGAGCTGATCACCGTGTGGAATGATGGTGCAAATACCTGCGGTAATCCGGTACCAATTGTTGACGAGGAAACGGGGGTAATTCACCTGCTGATGAATTGGAACAATGGGGAGGATACTTATGGCGAAATTAATAACATGACATCAATTGATACCAGAAGGGTGTATTATACGCAGTCGGCTGATGATGGTAAGACCTGGAAAACCCCGGTTGAAATTACATCATCAGTGAAGAATAGCAATTGGAGATGGCACGGTACCGGCCCTTGTCATGGTATTCAGATTTCTGAGGGCACATTTAAAGGAAGATTAGTAGTGCCTTGTTACTATTACGATGGTACAAATGGTAAAACCTATTCTAATACTGTTGTTTCTGATGATCATGGTCTGACCTGGAAATTGGCGGGAATTACGCCTCAGGATCAGGGTGGGGAATGTGCCGTAACGGAATTGTCGGGCGCTAAGCTGATGCTGAACATCAGAACAAATGCGACAAACAGATTGGTAACGACCAGTATTGATGGTGGAAATACCTGGGGAAATCTAAGTACAGATTTTTCATTACTCGATCCGCAATGTCAGGGTAGCTTATTGTCGTACAAGAACAATAGTGTAGTGAACCTGTTTTTTGCCAATGCAGCAAGTGCCGAGCGGGTAAACATGACGGTAAAACAGAGCCTTAACGAGGGTAGTACCTGGGCGAAAGTATTTACAGTACATACCGGGCCATCAGCTTATTCGGACCTGGTAAAAATTTCGGATCAGGAGATCGCTATTTTATATGAAGGTGGTATTGGCAGACCATATGAGGGGATTTCTTTCGAGATTATTAAAATTTCAGATTTTAAATAAGGGATGATGAAAGGATTTTTAACTGCGCTGCTCCTATTGTTGTCGGCCGGGATTTATGCCCAAAAGCGAGTGTTGCAGGATAGGCTTCAGGTGCCGGTATTAAAAGGCAAGCAGATTAACCCGGTGCTCAGACTTAAAGTTATTCCCTCGGGTACTGATGTTCCCGTTTTTGTAAAAAGCATTGCTTTAAGTGCTGCGGGGACAACGCAGCTGTCGGACATCAAGCGTGTTTATGTTTATCATGCGGTAAAGGACTCTACATTTGGTCATTTCGGCAATTTGAACAACGCAGTTTTGGTTGGAGCGCTATCTGCTCCTTTCGGCAGCAATCAGCTGATTGAAATTAACCAGTCGCTGGGCACAGGTACCAAATACCTCTGGATTGCTGTAGAGCTTAATGAAAAAGCCGATTTATTGAACAGGATAGCTTTAAAAGCTACTGCTGTTGCGTTTGACAATGGTAAGGTTAATTTACCGGCATCAAAAATGGATGCCAACAGAATTGGAATTGCCCTTAGGACGCATAAACAGGATGGGGTACACACCCACAGGATTCCGGGACTGGCAACAGCAAAAGATGGTAGTTTACTGGCAGTTTATGATGCGCGCAGGGATACGGGAAGAGATTTACAGGGGAATATAGATATCGGTGTATCGCGTAGTCTGGATAAGGGAAAAACCTGGCTTCCGATGGAGATTGCCATGGATATGGGTACCTGGGGTGGTTTGCCGGAGAAGTTTAATGGCGTATCGGATGCTAGTATATTGGTGGATAAAAACAGTGGAACCATATTTATTGCCGGACTCTGGATGTATGGGGTGATTAATGAGGATGGTAAATGGCTGGAAGGTCTCAATGAAGGAAGTAAAGACTGGAATCACCAGTGGAAAACCAGGGGCTCGCAACCGGGCTTCGGCGTAAAACAAACTTCGCAGTTCCTTATTGTGAAAAGTGAAGACCATGGAAAGAGCTGGAGCGAACCGGTAAACCTGACCAGGATGTGTAAGAAAGAAGAATGGTGGCTTTGGGCACCGGCACCCGGACAAGGTATCACCTTAAAAGATGGAACGCTGGTGTTTCCTACTCAGGGAAGAGATGGTACGGGAAAAGCTTTTTCGAACATCACCTATAGTAAAGATGGCGGCAAGACCTGGATCGTCACAAACCCGGCTACGGAAGAATCGACCACAGAAAATATGGCGGTAGAGGTGTCTGATGGTACGGTGATGCTGAACATGCGCTCGAATGCCAATACAAAAGATACGGGCAGTACTAACGGACGCGCCGTATCGGTTACAAAAGACCTGGGTAAAAACTGGAAAATCCATTCGAGTAACCATGGCGGACTAATCGAGCCAACCTGCATGGCGAGCATCATCAGACATGATTTTTCGCAGCAAGGGAAAAAAAGATCGGTATTGCTGTTCTCGAATCCGGACTCGAAGGTACTTCGCCACAGGATGACGATTAAAGTAAGTGATGATGATGGGTTGACCTGGTCGAAGGATAGGAAAATCATGCTCGATGAAATGAAAAGCAGGGGATACTCTTGCTTAACGAGTATCGATGAAAATACGATTGGGATTGTGTACGAAAGTAGTCAGGCCGACCTGGTGTTTCAAACGATAAAACTAACTGAATTACTGAAATAATTAAGGTGGTGGAACCATCACATGATAGCTTCATCGCTTTAAAAAACGAATTATATAACTAAAGAAATTTAAACAAAATGGATAAAATTAAGGGATTGGTTGCGGCAGTTTTTGCTGCTTATCACGAAGATGGGACAATAAATACAGCTATCATACCTGAATTGGTAGAGAAAATGATTGCCGACGGTTTGTCGGGGGTGTTTATTTGTGGTACAAACGGAGAAGGACCTAATTTGACCATGGAAGAGAGAATGGCCATTGCTGAAGCTTATGTACGTGAGGCAAAACAAAGAATAAAAGTTTTGATCCATGTGGGACATACCTCTATAGCGGAATCGCGTAAACTCGCGGCGCATGCACAGGAAATTGGTGCTGATGCGATCTCTTCTGTTGCTGCATTTTATTTTAAGCCTTCTGGCGTTAAAAATCTGGTAGACAGTATAGCGGAAATTGCTGCCGCAGCTCCGGAATTGCCTTTTTATTATTACCACATCCCTACCTTAACGGGAATTGCGATGGATATGGTTGAGTTTCTGGAAATCGCAGAAACCAAAATACCCAATCTTGCAGGGATCAAATACACTGCATCTACGTTACATGAATATCAGAGTTGTCTGAATTATAAGAATGGAAAGTTCGATATGCTGTTTGGATATGACGAAATGTTGCTCAGTGCATTGTCTGTTGGCGCTCAGGGCGCGATAGGCAGTACCTATACTTTTGCGGCTCCTTTGTATTTGAAAGTGATGTCGCTTTATGAGAACAATGAGCATGAAAGGGCAAGAGTAATGCAGTTGCATGCTGTAAATATGGTACGCTGCCTGGTTAAATTCCCTCCTATTCCGGCACAGAGAGCAATTATGAAGTCGGAAGGAATAGAATTGGGAACATGCAGACTTCCGCTGGTGGCTTTGGATGTGGAACAGGAAAAAGCTTTGCACAGTTCGTTAACAGCGGTAGGATTTTTTAGCATACTGAAAGATGTAACCCTGCTACAGGAGACAAAATAAACCTAACCGGGGAAACCATAACATGACCAAATATAAACTCATATGATAACGAATAGACTTTTAATTTTTTGCCTGATGGTGACGTCTGTTTACTGGATGTCCTGCAAAAAGAATGAGCTTCAGGAGCTGAAAGCCGATTTTAGTGCCTCTACTCAGGAAGTAAAGGCTGGTGCTGAGGTTGTTTTTACAGATGTTTCTGAAGGACAGCCAGCCAGCTGGAACTGGGTTTTTGAAGGCGGAATTCCAGAAACCTCTAACTTATCTACGCCAACGGTAAGGTATGATAAACCGGGTACTTATGCGGTTACCCTGGTGCTGAAAAATGGTAGCCAGGAATCGGTTGGTACAAAAGAAGGTTTTATAACTGTTGGGTACAATGATGTTAATCCGGACTTCGAAGCCAGTATAATTTCTGCGCTGGAAGGTGAAACGATTAAGTTTACAGATAAGACAACAGGATTACCGCAAACATGGAACTGGGAATTTAGGTCGAAGGACGGAGCCACAGTGCTTACGGCTACTCAACAGAACCCTGAGGTTAAGTTTATGGTGCCGGGTATTTATACCGCTAAATTGGTGGCCTCGAACCCTAAGTCTTCCAAAGAAATCGTTAAAACCGACTACTTAACCATTATCGATAAATTCTCGGTAATCGCAGAATTTGAATCGGAAGCTACGGCGACTTATGGAGGTGGACAAATTCAGTTTACTGATAAATCGATCGGAAATGCAACCAGCTGGGCCTGGACATTTGAAGGGGCTACTCAAACAAGTTCGAACGCACAGAATCCTAAGGTTACGTACCCCACTGCAGGAAGATTTAAAGTTAAATTAGTAGCTTCTAATCCGGTGAAGTCTTCGACGATAGAAAAGGAAAGTTATGTTTTGGTGGTGCCATCAAGTGGCTTGTCTGCATTTTTCCCGTTCAATGGTAACGTGAAAGATGTTGGGCCAAGTGGAACAATAGGCACAGTTACCGGAACCATCGCTTTTACTGCTGCGGATAGAAAATCGGTAACCAGTAACGTAGCTGAATTTAATGGGGCGAGTTACATTGTGGTGAATGACCATGCGGCATATAATTTTGGAAAGGGAGATTATTCTGTTGCTACCTGGATAAAAACAAACCGTACCAACCGGATGCTGATCTGGATGGAAAGTGGGGGCCTTGGCAGTAAAGATAATCAGACCTGGCTTCGCCTTGGCGCGAATACGACCACACAGTTGATAGGTTTTGCAACTGAAGATGCTGTCAGTGGTTCGTTCCTGGGAATGAGCGAGGCAGAAAAAGGTAAAATGTACGATAACGTATGGCATCATGTGGTATGCGTAAGACAGGGGTTGGTTACAAGGGTATATGTTGATGGTGTTAAAGCCAAAGAGGTGACCTCGACCAATGGAATTAAAGAAGTATCCAACACTGGCAACTTTAAAATAGGTGCCCAGGAAGGAGCGACTAGCTTCTCAAATTATTTTAACGGTCAGTTAGACGACATGATTATATATAAGAAGGCATTATCACAGGCAGAAATTACAGCATTATTTAACCTATAATGGACAAAAGCGCATTAACTAAAATATCTATAATCATTATGCTAAGTACAATTACTGCAGCTTGCAGTCAAAAAATGCCTGCAACATATAGCTGGAGTCAGCTTCCTGTAGTTCCTGATCCTGTTGGCTTTGCCGGTTCGTATTCGGGTATAAGTAATGGGGCGCTGATTGTAGCTGGAGGAGCAAATTTTCCGGATGGCGGTGCACCCTGGACGGGTTCAACCAAGGTATGGCATGATGATGTTTTTGTACTGGAAAAGGCGCATGGAAAATGGTTGCGGGCAGGGAAACTGCCTGCCCCTTTGGGCTACGGCGTTTCGTTGAGCTGGAAGGATGCTTTGGTGTGCATTGGAGGGAGTAATGTTTCCGGACACTACGCAGATGCCTTTATGTTGCGATATAAAGACCAGAACATGCAGGTAGAAAAACTGCCTGATTTGCCGGCTCCATTGGCAAACTCCTGTGGTGTTCTTATTGGTGATGTGGTTTACATTGCTGGTGGACAAAAAAATGCGGGTGACCTCGTGGCTTCAGATAATTTCTGGTCATTGGATTTGTCGGCACCTGAAAAAGGCTGGCAGATTTTGCCCGCATGGCCTGGCTTACCCAGGATGCTTGCGGTAGCTGGTACTGCTAAAGGTGCTTTTTATCTGTTTAGTGGCGTAGCACTTAAAGCGGGAAAAAGGGAATATCTGAAGGATGCTTTTAAATATGAGCTGGGTAAGGGATGGCAAAAGATTAGTGATTTGCCGGCTCCGGTGGTTGCGGCACCTTCACCGGCTTATAGTCCTGACAATACAAATCTGCAGATATTTGGTGGTGATGATGGAGCCCTTGCTGCCAGGGCTGCGGAGTTGAAAGGGAATCATCCCGGATTTTCAAAAGCTATTCTGAATTATAGTGTGATTGCAGACCGCTGGACAGTAGCCGGGCAGATTGAACCCACAGCACCCGTTACTACGCCATTGGTGGTGTGGAACGGGCAAGTCGTGTTGCCTGGGGGGGAAGTAAGACCTGCTACCAGGACGCCAAATGTATTGATTGTTAGTGTAGAAGAGACCAAAACCAAATAAGAGTTTTATGAATAAGAAATCCGCTGTATTGTCCTATCCATGGATAATCGTAGCCGTATTATGGGTTGTCGCTTTCCTTAATTATTTGGACAGAATCCTGATTACCTCAATGAGGGATCCCATTGTAAACGAATTTGGGCTTACTGATGCTCAGTTTGGCTTATTGACTTCTGTGTTTTTATGGTCATATGGTTTTCTCAGTCCTTTGGGTGGGTATCTGGCCGACCGGTATAGTCGTAAAAAAGTAATTGTTTTTAGCGTATTTGTTTGGTCGGCCGTGACGTTGTGGACTGGCTTTACGCGGTCTTTTGAAGAAATGATTGTGGCCCGGATTTTTATGGGGGTTAGTGAGGCCTGTTATATCCCGGCTGCATTGGCCTTGATTACAGATTATCACAAAGGCCGCACCCGATCGCTGGCCACAGGTTTACATATGAGTGGTCTTTATGCTGGCCTTGCGCTGGGCGGTATTGGCGGATATATTGCTGAGATTTGGGGTTGGAGATATGGTTTTCAGATTTTTGGCGCATTTGGTGTTTTGTATTCCCTGGTGCTATTGTCGGTATTGAGAGATTATAAAAACAGTCCTGAAGAAGATGCGGAGGAAGAGAAACTGGGGGCTGAACCGGGTATGAGTCTTGCGCAAACTTTTCAGTTCCTTTTTAGTAAAACCGCCTATGTCATTTTGCTGATTTATTTTTGTGTACTTGGGATGGTCAACTGGCTGGTGAACGGCTGGCTGCCTACTTTTCTTAGGGAGCATTTTAACTTGAACCTGGGAGAGGCAGGAATGTCGGCAACAGGATATATACAGATAGGCTCTTTTATTGGAGTAGTGCTTGGGGGCTTATGGGCAGACCGCTGGGCAAGGACGAATGTAAAGGGTAGGGTTTATGTAGTGATCATTGGCTTCTCTGTTGGTGCTCCGGTTTTGTTTCTGATGTCTGCTACCAGTGTATTTTGGATTGCCATTTTGGCCATGATGTTTTTTGGAGTGGCAAGAGGTTTTAACGACGCCAACCTGATGCCGATTATGCGTCAGATTGTTGATGGCAGGTACAGCGCGACAGCATATGGCTTCCTTAATTTTTTAAGTACTATTGTTGGCGGTATTATGGTGTATGTAGGAGGGGCTTTGAAAGATGCAGATATAGGATTGGCTATTGTTTACCAGGTATGTGCGGTAATTATGATACTGGCAACCTTTACTTTGTTTGCATTGAAACTGAAACGGCAGTAAAGTAAAGCTACTGGATCTATTTCAGTGGCTTTTATTATTTAAATAGCCTCCGGTATATCACGTTATTGCTATATTGTTTACCTTCAAATTTAATAATCAGAATTTTGATAATGGTGGATACAATAACGGGCAAAGATTTACATGCAATTATCAGTGAAGGGCAAATTCAGGAATTTACGAAGTTTTACAGTTTTTTTTTCGAGAAACTATTACTTACAAGCGATAAGTATGTAAAGGATCTTTTTATTGGTGAGGAGATCGTACAAAATGTATTTTTAAAGATTTGGGAGACCCCCGAAAACCTGGAAGAGATCAAATCCATTAAATCTTATCTTTATAAATCGGTGATCAATGCATCTATCAATCATGTTAACCGACAAAAGAATATCGAGCAACACCATCAAAAAATAGCAGCGGATTATTCAGAAGAACATTTAATAGAACTGGATGAAGAAAATGAGCTGATCATTTTATTGCATCGTGAAATTGATAAACTCCCTCCTCAATGTCGAAAAGTTTTTAAATTGAATCGATTTGAACACTTAAAATATAAAGAAATAGCCATGTTGCTTGATATTTCGGAGAAAACAGTCGAAAACCACATAGGTATAGCGCTAAAAACACTCAGAAAAGCGATGTTGGCTAAAGAAACGATCTATAACGCTCCTAGCAGCAAGTTGATATTCAGGATGTTTCTTTATTAGTTCGTTTTTTTAAAGAAATCCTTAGGGGTTTTCTCGTCCCCATTTGTCATAGTATAGAACCAATGCTATGTACATGCCTCAAAACGATAAATTCCTGCACACAATAACGGAATATTTAAATGATACCTCCGACGACGCGCTTCAATCAGAAATCGAAAGATTTCGTGCCGAATCAGCAGAAAATGAACGCTACTATTTAGAAATAGAGAGAATCTGGAATTATTCGGCCAGAGCCTCAAGACTGGATGGCGTAAATATTTCGGCATCAACCCAACGATTTAAAGAAAACTTAAAACCACATACTTCGAGCCGATCAATTAGGTTAACATGGTTTAGCCGGGTGGCTGCCGCTGTATTGGTTTTGTCAATAGGTTATTGGACCTATCTTCAAATTACTGAACCGACCTACCTTATAAAAGCAACGGTAAAAAACCAGCTTGATTCCCTACGCTTAACCGATGGTTCGACCATTATTTTGGCCGAAAACAGCGAGTTAAAGTATCCCGATAAATTCGAAGGCCCAACCCGAGAAGTAGTTTTAGCTAAGGGACAAGCCTTTTTTAAAATCGCAAAAGATAAAAAACATCCATTTAAAGTGCTGATGAACGAATCTGAAGTGGTTGTTTTAGGGACTTCCTTCAATATTAAATTAACAGCAACCAATATTGATCTTGGCGTTAAAACGGGTAGGGTAATGTTTTCTCCTTACAAGCATGGCCCGACTTCGCTGTTAACAGCTGGACAGGCCCTGTCCTATGATGCTAAAAAGAAAGAATTTTTAACCAAAAGGGCAGAAAATCAGGATGCCTGGCTTACTAAAGAACTGGTGTTTTCGGACGCGCCATTGGAAGAGGTTTGTACCCAGCTAACCGATTATTATGGCATACCCGTTAAACTGCAGGATCATAAGCAAAGTTCGAAGAAATTGAACGCCAGGTTTAGTAACCAAAGCCTGGATGAAGTACTGCTTGTATTACATGAGACCTATGATTTTAATATCAAAAAAGAAAATAACCAAATCATTTTAACAACACCTAAACCAATCAATTAAAACCACTATGAAGAAAAAAGTGCTGCTTATTTGCGCCATTTTTTGGACTCTCTTTGCCAGAGCTGATTTTCAGCAGGGTAAGACTAAACCAGAAAGATTAGAAAATTATTTAAAGAAGATAGAACAAGCGCATAAGGTAAGCTTTGTATACGACGCTGAAGAAATTAGTAAAAATATGATGTTGGAGGTGCCCGAAAAATTAGGTACCATCCAGGAATCACTGGCGCCATTAAAACAAAAAAACATCAGCTACCGACAAGTTGGCAAGCAAGTGATATTAAAGGTTGATGTCAGCGCTGCAAAACCTGCACAAAATATCATTATTAAAGGAACGGTAAAAGATAAAAAAGGAGGTAAGGGTATTCCAGGGGTAAGTGTGGTGATAAAAGGAACCACTACCGTCGTATCTACCAATGATAATGGGGAATATCAGATTGCGGTAAAGGACATGTCGAGTGTTTTAGTATTCAAGTATTTAGGCTATAAAACAGCAGAAGAAACTGTTGGTGCAAGAAAAGTTATTCATGTAAGCCTGGAAGAAGATGCGGGTCAGCTTAAAGAAGTAAATATTGTATCTACAGGTTATCAGAATTTAGATAGAAAGCTGTTTACGGGTTCAACAACAAAAGTTAGCGCAAAGGATTCTGAAAGAAGTGGGGTGCCTGATGTGAGTCGTATGCTGGAAGGGCAGGCTGCCGGGGTTTCTGTACAAAATGTTTCCGGTACTTTTGGCGCAGCGCCAAAAATCCGTGTTCGTGGAGCCACCTCTTTGTCGGGGGATAATAAACCGCTATGGGTGGTAGATGGAATCATCATGGAAGATGTGATCAACATTTCTAATGAAGCACTCTCCACAGGAGATGCGGGTACCTTGATTGGCTCATCGGTAGCGGGTTTAAATCCGGATGATATCGAATCGTTTACCATCCTTAAAGATGCTGCTGCAACAGCGATGTACGGAGCAAGAGCAATGAATGGGGTGATTATTGTAAACACGAAAAAAGGTAGAGATACCGAGGGTAAGGCAAACATTAGCTATTCGGGTACGCTGACTACTTATCTAAAACCAAATTACAACAATTTCGACATCATGAACTCTGCAGAACAGATGTCGGTATTGCTGGAAATGGAGAACAAGGGATATTATACACATAGTTCATTGGCAAACTCTTCAAATGGAGGCGTTTTCAATAAGATGTATAACCAGATGTATGAGTACAACAGTGGCAGTGATTCCTTTACCTTGAAAAATAATTTGGACAGCAGACTTAACTTCTTGAGCAGGTATGCTAAAGCCAATACCAATTGGTTTGATCTGTTGTTTAAGAATTCGCTGCTTATGGAACATTCATTGAGTGTCACCAGTGGTACTGCAAGGGCTCAAACGTATATTTCGACGAGTTATACCCACGATAGTGGACAAACACTGGGTGATAATGTGAAACGTTACACGGCAAACTTGAGAAGTTCATTTAAGGTGAATGATCGGTTAAGCGCCGAATTATTGGTAAATGGATCGATACGTGATCAAAGATCACCGGGGACGTTAACCCGTCAGTCTGACCCAGTATTTGGTCAGTACTCCAGAGATTTCGACATTAATCCGTATTCCTACGCTTTAAATACAAGTCGTGTATTAACACCATTTGCTGAAGACGGAAGTTTAGAGTTTTTTACACGTAACTACGCGCCTTTTAACATCATGAATGAGCTGAAAAACAATTACCTCAGTTTGAAAATGCTCGATTTAAAAGTACAAGGCGGGATTAAGTATAAAATTATACCTAAGCTAACCTACTCTGTAGATGGATCCTACCGTTATGCCCGTTCAGAAAGACAACACCATATTTTAGGGAATTCGAATATGGCAAGTGCTTACAGAGCAAATCAAAATCCTACAGTTAATAAGGACAATCCTTTCCTATACGATAATCCTGATTTCCCAAATGATCCCTCGGTAGTTGTATTGCCGGAGGGCGGGTTTTTTAATGTGGTTAATAATAATATCCTCAACTATTATCTGAGAAATAACTTAGAATTTGACTCGAAATTTGGTGAGGATCATCGATTGAATGTTTTTGGTTCTTACGAAATGCGTTATACCGATCGCCAGAATTCTGATTTTGACGGTGTGGGTTACCAGTATGACAACGGGGGACTGGTAAATCCAAATTACAGATACTTTAAAAAAGCAATTGAAGGTGGAGATCCTTATTTCGGTATGGGTTATGGTTATGATCGTTTCCTGGCCGTTATGGGAAGAGCTGCCTATGCTTACAAAGACAAGTATAGCCTGAATGCAACCGTTAGAAATGATGGTTCCAATTTGATGGGGAAATCAAAGGTTGCACGCTGGTTGCCTACATGGAACATATCGGGAGCCTGGGACATTGATCAGGAAGAATTCTTTAAAGGCATACAGCCGGTTGTCTCTGGAGCCAGAGTTAGGGCTACTTATGGTTTGGTGGGTAGTTTAGGTGCCGCAACAAACTCGTCGGCGGTGTTTTATAACCGCATTACCTATAGACCTCATGAAGCGGAGAAGGAAGCGCAGACGTATACCTCGAGCTTAGAAAACTCTGAATTGACCTGGGAAAAACTATATGAGTTGAACTTAGGTACTGATTTAACCTTATTTGACAACAAGATCAACTTAACTTTTGATTATTACAAAAGGAATATCTTCGACCTGATCGGTTCGATCAGAACTTCAGGTATTGGTGGTCAGTTTACTAAATTGGCCAACTACGGTGAAATGAAAGCGCATGGTTATGAGTTAACCATAGCCGGTAATCCGGTAAAAACTGCTGGTGGTCTTAAATGGAGAACGCAGTTTAACTTCGGTATCAACAAGAATGAGGTAACAAGATTAGATGTAGATCAAAACATCTGGACCATGGTTAGGGCCGAAGGAGCGGCGAGAAAAGGGTACGCGCAAAGAGGCTTATTCTCTATTAAGTTTGATGGTTTAGATCCGACTTATGGATACCCAACATTTGTTGGTGTGAACGGAACCAGGCACGAAACCAGTATTTATCTTCAGGATACCAATATCGAAAGTCTGGTTTATCACGGCCCTGTTGATCCTACGTTTACAGGTGGTTTCTGGAACCAGGTTTCTTATAAAAACTTCACTTTGTCGGCCTTGCTTACCTTCTCGACAGGGAACTATGTGCGATTGCAGCCTACGGTTACTTCGAACTACGATGATATGACCGCCATGTCGAAAGATGTGTTAAACAGATGGATCATGCCAGGTGATGAAAAGTTGACAAATGTCCCGGCAATTTTGGACAAGTTCACTACAGCGGCCAGGGTATACAGACCAAATGGAAGTGCTGTTAGTGCAGCTTATCCCTATAATGCTTACAACTATTCTGATGAGCGCGTGGCGAAAGGCGATTTTGTTCGTCTTAAGAATGTTAGCGTCTCTTACCAAATACCTGCAGGTGTAGCCAGTAGACTGGGGCTATCCGGTGCTCAGTTATCACTGGTAGGGAACAATGTGGCTTTATTGTATGCAGATAAGAAATTGAACGGTGCAGATCCGGAATTCTTTAACAATGGTGGGGTAGCGATGCCGATTCCAAGACAGTATACAGTTGCTTTAAAGGTTGGTTTTTAAAATTTGAAAAATGAAAAGATTTAATAAATATATAGTATCATTAATTGGCGCTTCGGTATTGTTCTCCTCTTGTGAGAAGTATCTCGACCAAAGTCCGGATATGAGAGCTGAGATCAACAGCATAGATAAAGTTGGTCAGTTGCTGGTCTCGGCCTATCCAAAATACAATTACCTGGCCATTGCCGAAACCTATTCAGATAATGTGGTGGATAAAGGTTTTGGCGTGGGACACATCAACGAACCTTTTGTAAGTCTTTACGCCTGGGAGGATATTGAGGACAATGGTAACAATACGCCAATTCAATATTGGAATGCCTGTTACACGGCTATTAACAATGCCAACCAGGCCCTGGAGGCCATTGTAAAAAACAAGTTTGGCGATGAAGCAAAACAATATAGGGGAGAGGCTTTGGTAGCAAGAGCTTATGCGCACTTTATGCTGGTTACTTTTTTTGCAAAGGAATATACCATCGGCGAGGCTAACACTGCTCCGGGTATTCCTTATATACTTGCTCCCGAGACCACCACATTGCCGCAATACAATAGAGGTACCGTGGCTTCGGTATATGCACAAATAGAGAAAGATCTTGAGGAAGGTTTGCCTTTGCTTGAAGGCGGTAAATGGAAAGTCCCTAAATATCATTTCACGCCTGCAGCAGCACATGCTTTTGCATCACGGTTTTATCTGTTTAAGGGCGACTGGGATAAAGTGATCCAACACTCTACTTTAATGGTTCCCGGTGGTAGTTATGTGAACAATTTGAGGCCCTGGAATACAGCTTTAACGAACTATACGGCGGCAGAGTTTCCGGTTGAGATTACGAAAGCGGATAAGAGTTATAATATCCTGTTAAGTGAAACCTTTTCAACTTTTCAAAGAAGCAGCATTAGCGGGACAACGAGATATGGTTTTGGAACGACCATTTTCCAGAATATCTATAATGGCTTAACGGTAACGGGTGCAAGATTTTATAATAAGGGCCTATTGTGGTCGGATAATAACTATACAACTTTTGTGTTCAAGGAGTATTTTCATTACACCAATGTTACAGCCGGAACTGGTTTGGCATGTTTGATGCAGCCGCTATTTATTAGTGATGAAGGCTTAATGAACCGTGCAGAAGCTTATATTCAAAAGGGGGAGTTTACCGCTGCTTTAGCCGATCTGAATACTTTTGCAGCTGTACGTATTACCGGCTATAATCCCACTACCCATGCGGTAACGCTTGCTAAAGCTAAGACCTTCTTTAAGGTAACTGATGATAAAGATGCATTAATCAAAACCGTTTTACAGTTTAAACAAATCGGCTGGATGAATGAAGGGATGCGTTGGCTTGATATTTTAAGACATCACCTGCCAGTAGTACATAATCATTTGGCAATAGACGGTACAGAAACCTTCAGAACACTGGAACCAAACGATAACCGGAGAATGTTCCAGATACCAAAAGAAGCACAAATAGCAGGTGTAGCATTAAATCCAAGATAATTATGAGAACGTCATTATATAAACTAACAGCAATTGTTCTACTTTTTGCACTTTACTCTTGCAGTAAGGAAGAAAATTTAGAGGTTGATCTGAACAAATTCAATGTGGATACCTATGTTAAGGGGCCTATAGATAATTGGTTGATTACGAATTTGGAGCAGCCTTTTAATATCCAAACCGCTTATAGATTTGAAAGGAATCTGACTGATGTAGACCGGGATTTATCGCCTGTGGACTTAGGTAAGGTTGAGCCTATGATGAATGCGGTATTGCAAACTTTTTTAAAGCCGTACGAAAAAATTGCGGGCAAAACTTTTATCAAGACTTATACCCCAAAGCAATTTGTATTGTATGGTTCTCCATCTTACAATTCTAATGGTTCAATTACTTTGGGTTCAGCTGATGCGGGCAGAACCGTGATTTTATATGAGTTAAATGGATTGGATTTCAGTAATCCAACTGATGTGAAAAGGAAAATAAGGACCATACATCATGAGTTCACACACATCTTAAACCAGAATATCGTCATTCCGTCAGCTTTTGAGCAGCTTTCGAAAGCTGATTATACCGCAAACTGGACTGGTACTGGAAATACTGCTGCACTTGCAAAAGAATTGGGCTTTATCTCGAGATATTCGAGAAGCAGCTATGGAGAGGATTTTGCCGAAATGGCTGCACATTTATTGGTGGAAGGTCAGGTTTACTTTGAGAATTATTTAGCCAGTTCGAATGAAGAGGCTGCAGCTAAATTAAGGGAAAAAGAGAAATTGATTTATGGCTATTTTAAAGACTTCTATAATATTGATTTTAAAGCCTTGCAAAATGAAGTGCAAAATGTTTTAAAGACGGTTTATGGGGCTACAGATCCTTTAGATTTGGGACAAACATTTCCTTTCTTGTTAAAGGGTGCTAAGATTAACAACCTGGTGTATAACCCTGCTGCTGCCCATTATACAACTTATGGTTCATCAGCGGCTTTTACCGCGGTGTACGATAAATATAAAGCAGCCTTAGCCGCAAATGGAAGAAAATTAAGCAATTTCCAATTCGTGTTTTCAAAGGCCTCGGTGATGGTATTTAGGGTGGTACATGCTAATGCTGTAACCAATCAGATCGCTACCGCAGATTATAATTTTAATTATACGATAAATACCAATACGGGAGAGGTGCTATTTACAAAAGCTATTCCTGAGGGTACTGGGGTACCGTATACTAATGGTCAGGATCCAACTGTTTTACCGGCATTTGAATCCATTATGCTGCCTTATTTAACGACCAAAATATTTATTGCGTCCTGGCTTCCAGATGCAATATTGCCTACAAATCCATTGTATGGAACTTTTGCAGGGTTTTCGGTAAAAGGAGCACCGACAAACTATTTCTACGGACCTATATTTAAAAAATAACATGAAGAAAATATTTATATTATTTACAGCAATACTCGCATTGACCGGCTGTAAAGAGTCTGAAATACTGGTTTTTGATGACAAACCGGAGGTTAGGCTAAATCAATCGATAACAGAAGTGCGGACTGGCTTATTAAGTGCTCAGAACGGTTGGATTGCTACATTGCCTACAAATGCTGGTGGCGGTTATGGCTTTTATATGAGCTTTGATGCCAGCGAAAATGTAAAGATGTATGCGGATTTGACGTCAACTTCAATTATAACCCCGAAGACCTCTACTTATAGACTTAAAACGGTATTGGGTACGGAATTGATTTTTGATACTTTTAATTACATTTCAATGCTTGCTGACCCTGTTCCTACGGTTTACGGGGGAGTATCGGGCTCTGGTTACAAGAGTGACCTGGAATTTCTACATGTCAGATCAACGGCCGACAGCATGATTTTTAAAGGTAAAAAATATGGTCAGCCATTCGTGTTGGTAAAAGCGACTGCTGCGCAGAAAGCGGGTTATGAGGCTGGAGAATATAAAACGGCTATCGATAAAATTCAAAACTTCTTCGCTACCACTAAGCATCCTTATGTAGAAATTGTTTCGGGAGCTGCTACATTAAAAGCTGGAATTTCTTTAGACATGAGTGCAACGCTGTCCAGCGGCAAAAGGATCAATTTTATTGGTCCGCTAGCTGATGGGAAAGTAGCTGACGCTAAGGGTAAATTTGCTTATACCTTTAATGGGATTGACATATTAGGTGGTACATGTGTATATCAGGGTATCACTTTCGTAAGAATGGCCTGGAAAGACAATACTACTTTAGCACTTTATGATGCTAAGCAAAAAGAGTATGTTGTTAAGAGTAGTCCTGAGGTATTGGTTCCATTAAAATTATTAATGAGCTATAATGGTACCTATAACGAGATTACCATTGGTACCCGATTACCATTGGGTGTGACTTCCGGATTTAACGTGGCTTACAATTCAAGTGTTACCAAATTTGCTGCATTGTTTATTGCAGGGCTGCCTGAACCAAGAACATTAAATTTTGTTAAATTTTCATTGGTAAATGCAACAATAGCAACAGTAAGCATAGAAAGTGATAATGGAACTAAATCTTATCCTGCCACAGCTAGTTATAATTATACTTTAATCGATGGTGTGCTTACCTTAAGTAATCCTGTTTATGATGCGAATTGGACATCGCGGAATGCTCTATTAATTGATATTCGAAATTACTTCCTGAGCGGGCCATTTAGGCTTGATTGGGTTACGAGTACTGATCCAACAACTTCAAATTTAGCTGGATTGTACCGTGTGGCTGATCCAACCTCGTTCTTTTATGGTACGTTATAATTATTAATCACGCCTCGAGAGCCCTTACCCTAAAAAGTAAGGGTTTTTTTATATCATTTTGTAGGTTGCAACCAGCAATTTTTAAGTGGCTATAGTATTTACTTAAGGAATAGTGGTATTTTATTCGTTTTACTAATATGGTATCAGTTTTATTTATTGAACCTCTGTTTTTATATGTTTTACTGATTTTTGGTTAAATTTTATTAATTTTACTGAAGCGATATACGTTTTACTGAAAATTATGGCAAAGCAAGTAGTAGGAAGTGAATGGTTAAAACAGCACTTAGGTCTGGCAGGATATCAACTTACCAAGAGGTCTTTTATTGGTACGCAAAATAAAACTGAAATGGCTCCTGATGGAACCATAGATCAGCAGTTTGGCTCAAAATATATTCCTACCGAGGATTCAATGCCAGCTCACTTAGAGTTCCTTTTGAAATATGATGATTTGAATCTGGACTTTCTAAGTGCAGTATTTGCTCACATAGATGAACAGGAACTGATTCCGTATATTTTGAGGAGCCCTTCTGGTAAATATAGCAGAAAGCTTGGGTTCCTATACGAATGGTTAACCGGGAAGCAACTTGATCTTTATTTGCAACCAAATGGTAACTACGTTGATTTATTGGATGAGGTAGATTATGTGACTGGAAAGACAGTCAAGAATAGTAGATGGAGAATTAACGATAATTTGCTGGGCGGGCCTAAGTTCTGTCCAATTGTTCGTCGTACCGAAGAGTTAGAGGCAACTTTGCTCATCGATTATAAAGCGGAAATTGAAGACCTAAAGCAGGAGTTTTCTCCCGAAGTTTTTAAGAGAGCTACTCAATATTTATATAGGAAAGAGACAAAATCATCTTATGAAATTGAGAGTGAAAAGCCTTCTCCTGAAAGAGTTGATCGTTTTATAGCCATTTTATATCAAGCAGGAACTGCAAGCGGTGCAGAAGTGTTGGGAGAAAGAGGCTTGACCGCATTGCAAAATGCCATTGTTGATCCGCGCTATGCCCAACCAGGTTTCAGAGATTTTCAAAATTTTATCGGACAAACCTCTTATCGTATGGAGGAAATTTATCACTATATATGTCCCCCGCCAGATATGGTTCAATCTATGATGGTAGGTTTGATAGATGTGGAAGAGAAGACTGTGGGTGAACCAGCAGTAGTCCGTGCCGCGATTATAGCTTTTGGCTTTGTTTTCATACACCCCTTTGAGGATGGTAATGGAAGAATCCATCGGTTTTTAATCCATGATATGCTAACGCGTGATGGATTGGCTGAGCATGGACTCATCATTCCTGTCTCGGCGCACATGGTGGACAACATGGGAGATTATGACGCTGCCTTAGAAAGTTATTCTAAGCCTTTAATGCAGCGAATTAAATTCTCTCGTGATGAAAAGGGAGAGGTAACAATAACCAATCCTGAGGAGGTAAATTCTTACTTCCGTTATCCTGATCTGACAGCTCAAAGTACGTACCTGGCTAAAACTATACAAAATACCATTCGGCAGGATCTTTCGGAGGAACTACAATTTCTGGAACGTTATGATGAATTGAAACGAGAATTACAGAATCTAATTGATATGCCAGATAGAAGGCTAAATGACATTATTGTATTCCTGCATCAAAACAGAGGCGTGTTCCCGAAGCGTAGAAGGAAAAATTTCGAAGAAATTACCGAGGAAGAATTTGAGAAAATGGAGCGAATCTATAGTGATGTATTCAACAATAATTAGATGATGGTCGCATTAAGATTCTCTAATGTGCTTATGTTTAATACCTGAAAAAGTTATAAGTATACTTATAACTTTTGCTATTTTACATGAAAGTTGTAAGTATACTTATAGTTTTTTGTACATCCTAACCAGCAAAATTCATGTTGTTTTGCTGGTTCCAACCAGCAAAACTGATTAGTTTTTGTATATTTGAACCAGCAATTTGTATAATTATGGAGCCTTTAATACAATATCAGGATAATTTATTGAGATCAGTTGACAACTCCTTTAGGCGTTATCTTCATCAAAATATAAACTGGAACCAGCGAATGATTGGGATTAAAGGACCTAGAGGTGCCGGCAAAACCACGCTGATGCTTCAGTACTTGAAATTTGATCTTAAGGAAATGACTTCTAAAGCTTTGTATGTTACAGCAGATCATACTTGGTTTTACAACCATACCTTATTGGACACAGCTATGGACTGGTTTAAGCAAGGAGGTAGGGTGTTGTTTATTGACGAAGTGCATAAATATCCGCAATGGTCGAGAGAGTTAAAAAATATCTATGATGGCTTGCCGGAAATGCGTGTGATCTTTTCAGCGTCCTCAGCGTTAGATATATATCGCGGAGAAGCGGATCTGAGTCGAAGAGTGATCAGCTATACACTTGCCGGATTGTCATTCAGGGAGTACCTCGCTTTTACAGCGCATATTATTTTTGAACCTGTTAGTCTAAATGATATTCAAACTAATCACAGAGCCTTGAGCATGAAAGTTCTGGAAAAGTTACAGCCACTTCCAGCATTTAATAAATATTTGATGAATGGTTACCTGCCCATTATTGCAGAAGGTGAAGATGAATACCTTTCGCGTTTGGAACAAGTTATAAATGCCATTGTAGATACCGATCTGGCATATATCGCAGCATATAACGCAGGAACTGCAGTTAAAGTGAAAAGGCTTTTGGGCGTAATTGCCGAATCTGCACCATTTAAACCCAATATGTCGGCATTGGCCAGGAAAATGGAGATAAACCGAGAGAGTATTTATGAATATGTTTATCAGCTTAAAGATGCCAGGCTCTTAAATATTCTTGCTGCAGAAGGGAAGGGCGTATCGAGATTACAGAAACCGGATAAGATTTTTCTGGAAAATACAAATCTAGCCTATGCTATGAATGTAAATCCGGATAAGGGGAATATTAGAGAAACATTTTTGTTAAACCAGTTCATCAATAAAGGGCTAGAGGTGTATGCTCCTGCTGAAGGTGATTTTTCAATTGCAGGTTTAAATATTGAAGTGGGGGGTAAATCAAAAACTGCTAAACAAGTAAAAAACACAGATGCATATATTGTAGCTGCAGATGATATTGAAATAGGATTTGGAACTAAAGTTCCGCTGTGGTTATTTGGGTTTTTGTATTAGTGCTTTATGTATTAAATACCTTGTTGTGTAAGGTTACCGCTTCATTTTAATTATACTTATAACTTTTGTAAAGTTAGCTATGAGTTATAAGTATAATTATAATTTTTTCGGTTTTTAATGAAAGTTGTAAGTATACTTATAGCTTTTTGTGATTGGATATCACTGAATGTGATATCCAATCTGATCGTTTCTCATTCATCTGGAACATAAAATCGCCTGGGAAGCAAACACCCACGCATATTCTGGCTGGGCAAGTTTGGATTTGATAAAGTCTGATATAGCGCCAACAAGGACTATAGAAACAGCAGCCAGCTCATACTGATGTAGATGGATGAATAGTGCTGAAAAGCTGCTGCTCACCATAATGCCTGTAGTTGCAGCTAAGCTGTTAATCCGATCAATACGATTAAATGCGTTAATCAAAAACATAATGATCAGCACAGATAAGGTTACACTGGGCAAAAAAGGTAACTCGTAAAACCCAAAAGCATCCTGCAACTTGTAGAGGCGGATATTACCGGGGGTAATCAGAATCAGTGAAGCTATACATGTAATGAAAAGCTTAATATCGTATATGCAAGGGAGATCATCATTGACCCCGATGGCAAAAAGTATCACGCAGGCTGTAAGCAGATAATTATCTAGTAGCATAGGACTATTAAAACTCCATAATAACAAGGGCGTGGGAATAAATATCGCTACACCTTCTCGTCTGGGAATACTTATAGGTTGAATTTTGATTTGGCTTACCTCAATGCTGCAAGGAATGCTGAGCCAGGTTATGAAAATGGAACTGATCCCGATAATCGCATAGTATAATAGGTACTGCTCTTGAACTGGAGTTGTCATCATTTATTTAATTAAATGTCAAGCTTATTGCTAACAATCTAATTTGTTTGAATCAAATGACCCTCGTTTTTTTGGCAATAATTGTTATTCACCGACTTTGGGCATGACAGTACATGACAGACCTATGTTTTGATTGCGCTATTTTAGAGGAACCAAATTTAAAAACCTAGACATGCAGATTCTTTTCGGCGTTATTTTCCATTTTATCGGCGGCTTTGCCTCCGGCAGTTTTTATATCCCTTTTAAAAAGGTTAAAGATTGGGCCTGGGAGACCTACTGGATCGTGGGTGGTTTGTTTTCATGGTTGATCGTTCCGCCTTTGGCAGCCTGGTTAACCATCCCTAATTTTATGGAGATCATCTTCCAAACCAATGGTAAAATATTATTGCTGACTTATTTCTTCGGTTTACTATGGGGGATAGGTGGTTTGACCTATGGATTAGGCGTTCGTTACCTCGGCATATCACTGGGTAGCACTATTATTCTGGGGCTGTGCTCTGTATTTGGCGCGCTAATCCCTTCATTATACTATGATTTCTATCCAACGACGGGTAAAGACAGTCTTTCGGATATGGCCGGTACGCATTGGGGACAAATGGTGTTGCTTGGATTGCTGGTTTGTGTAATCGGTATTGTGATCTGCGGAATGGCAGGGAGCATGAAGGAGAAAGATCTCGTTGCGTCTGGAAAAGCTGATCCATCAAATAAAGAATATAAACTGGGCCTGGGGCTGATTGTATCGATTGTTTCGGGTGTTTTGAGTGCCTGCTTTGCCTTTGGTATTGATGCCGGTAAAGATATGGCCCATCATGCCAATGAAGCCTGGAAAGTGCTTAACCCTGAACAAGGGGAGTTTCTTTACCAGAACAATGTAACCTATGTGGTGATTTTATGGGGCGGATTAACTACCAACCTATTCTGGTGCATGTTGCTGAATTCGCGAAATAAAACTTTTGGCAATTATACCGACAAAAAAGCACCATTACTGAAAAACTACATCTTCAGTGCGCTTGCCGGTACCACCTGGTTTTTGCAGTTCTTCTTTTATGGAATGGGCGAAAGTAAACTCGGAAACGGTGCAAGTGGCTGGATTTTACACATGGCCTGTATCATCCTGGTTGCAAATGGATGGGGATTGGTATTTAAAGAATGGAATGGGGTAAAGAAAAAGACCTTCGCAACCGTAGTAACCGGGATTGTGGTCCTGATTTTATCCATACTTATCGTAGGCTACGGTAATTCAATCAAGTAAAAAACAATTAATTTAAATATTTTTATGAGTACTCGAACAACTGATTTTAAACATGTAAGCTATTTGTGGGATGAAGCAAAGGCTGCTGAAATGGCCGGTGATGAAGTCGCGCTGTTAATCTACCGTTCAAATTTATTAGGTGCTGATTTGCGCTTAACCAATTATGGTGGTGGAAATACGTCTTGTAAGGCCATTGCCAAAGATCCGCTCACCGGAGAAGATACTGAAATTATGTGGGTAAAAGGATCTGGTGGCGATTTGGGTACCTTAAAAAGCAGTGGCCTGGCGGCTTTGTACGTCGACCGACTGCGTAATCTTAAAAATATCTACAGGGGCTTGTCGCACGAAGACGAAATGGTTGAACTGTTTAACCACTGCATTTACGACCTGAACTCGAAAGCACCATCTATTGATACACCTTTACATGGCTTTTTGCCCTTTGCGCACATCGATCACCTCCATCCGGATGCGGCCATTGCCATTGCAGCGGCTAAAGATGGTGAACGCATTACCAAAGAATTGTTTAACGGAACAATCGGATGGGTGCCATGGCAGAAACCCGGTTTCGAACTGGGCCTGATGTTGCGCAAATGTCTGGATGAAAATCCGGGTATAAGGGGCATCATGTTGGGTTCTCATGGTTTGTTTACCTGGGGTGATACGGCTTACGAGAGTTATATGAATACCCTGGAAGTGATTGAAAGGTGTGCTGCATACCTGGAAGAGAACTACGGTAAAAAAGGTCCTGTGTTTGGTGGACAAAAAATAGAAAGTGCTGCTAAAGAACAACGCGCTAAGCAAGCTGCGGCTATCGCTCCGGTATTGAGAGGCTTCTGTTCCAGCGAAAAACATATGGTAGGTCATTTTACCGATGATGCAAGGGTATTGGAGTTTATTAACTCGAACGACCTTGACCGCCTGGCTCCATTGGGGACTAGCTGTCCGGATCACTTTTTACGCACTAAAATCAGTCCGCTGGTACTGAAACTGGAGCCTAACGAAGACCTTACTGATATTAAATCATTAAAAGAAAAATTAGCGCCTGAATTTGAAGCTTACAGGAAAATGTATGCGGAATACTACAATTCATGCAAACACAGCAATAGCCCTGCCATACGTGATGCCAACCCGGTGATTATCCTTTATCCTGGAATCGGAATGTTTTCTTTCTCTAAAGACAAGCAAACGGCAAGGGTAGCTGCAGAGTTTTACACCAACGCCATCAATGTGATGAAAGGGGCGGAAGCCATTTCTGAATACACTTCTTTACCGAGACAGGAAGCGTTTAATATTGAATATTGGTTGTTGGAAGAAGCTAAACTGCAAAGAATGCCTAAAGCTAAGCCCCTTTCAGGAAAAATTGCCCTGATTACAGGTAGTGCAGGCGGTATTGGAAAGGCTATTGCCCGTAAGTTTGTAGAGGAAGGTGCTGTAGTAGTACTAAATGACATGAACGCGGAACGTTTGCAAGGTGCAGCCGATGAGTTTGCCGCTAAGTTTGGTAAAGACAGCTATGCAACTGCAGTGTTGAATGTAACCAGTACTGAAGACATTGCTGCGGCATTTGATGTTGCTGCACTGGCCTTTGGTGGTGTAGACATCATCGTGAACAATGCGGGTCTTTCGATTTCGAAAACCATTGCCGATCACACCGAAAAGGATTGGGATCTGTTGTATGACGTGTTGGTAAAAGGCCAGTTTTTTATTACTCAGGCTGCGGCAGGCGTGATGCAGAAGCAGGATATAGGTGGTGATGTGTTGAACATTGTAAGTAAAAACGCACTGGTTAGCGGTCCAAATAATGCCGGCTACGGTAGTGCTAAAGCTGCTCAGCTACATTTAAGCAGATTGAACGCTGCTGAACTGGGCGCAGATGGTATCCGAGTAAATGTGGTGAATCCAGATGCAGTAATCAGTGATAGTAATATCTGGGCAGGCGGATGGGCTGAAGGTCGTGCAAAAGCTTACGGAATTACCGTGGCGGAGTTGCCTGCTTACTATGCAAAACGTACCTTGCTTAATGAAATAATTTTACCGGATGATATTGCCAATGCTTGTTTTGCCTTTGTAGGTGGACTGCTGAACAAATCAACTGGAAATGTATTAAATGTGGATGGTGGTGTAGCTAATGCCTTTGTCCGTTAAAAACCTAAGAAATGAACATTGAAAATTATCAGATAGAATCACACAATAGCGATCTTTTAGCTAAACATCAGCGTAAACTGGCATTTGTTACGGAAGAGGTTTCGAATGCTCAGGATATCATACAAAAATTGATTGATTTCCAGATCGGGATTCCAAGCTGGGCATTGGGCACGGGTGGTACACGTTTCGGTCGTTTTTCTTCCGGTGGCGAGCCTCGCAACATTGAAGAAAAGATTGAAGATATAGGTTTGTTGCATAAGTTGAACGCAGCGAGTGGTTCAATTTCCTTGCATATTCCATGGGATACTGCAGAAAATGTACCTGCAATAAAAGCATTGGTTGCGCAGCAGGGCTTAAGTTTTGATGCCATGAACTCCAATACTTTTCAGGATCAGGCCAATCAGGCGCATAGCTACAAATTCGGCTCTTTACAGCATGTAGATAAAGCAGTAAGGAAGCAAGCGATTGACCATAATATTGAAGTAATCCGTCAGGGCGTTGAGCTGGGATCAAAAGCATTAACCGTTTGGTTGGCCGATGGCTCTTGCTTCCCGGGACAATTGAACTTCCGCAAGGCTTTTCAAAACACCTTGGAAAGTTTACAGGAAATATATGCCGCATTACCGGCAGATTGGAAAGTGTTTGTGGAGTATAAAGCTTTTGAACCAAATTTCTATTCAACAACTGTGGGAGACTGGGGCCAATCGTTACTGTATGCCAACAAGCTCGGCCCTAAAGCCTTTACGCTGGTCGACCTTGGTCATCACCTGCCTAATGCAAATATCGAGCAAATTGTGGCTTTATTGCTGATGGAAGGTAAACTTGGTGGTTTCCATTTTAACGATTCTAAATATGGTGATGATGATTTAACTGCTGGCAGTATGAAGCCTTACCAGTTGTTTCTCATCTTTAATGAACTGGTTGAAGGAATGGATGCACGCGGCATGAACCACAGTAAGGATTTGGGCTGGATGATTGATGCATCTCATAATGTTAAAGATCCGCTGGAAGACCTTCTACAATCGGTAGAAGCGATTATGCTGGCTTATGCGCAGGCTTTGTCGGTAAACCGCACAGCTTTGCAACAGGCACAAGCGGAAAATGATGTTGCCCGTGCACAGGAAATCCTGCAGCAGGCATTCCGTACAGACTTACGTCCATTGGTAGCCGAAGCGCGTTTACGTGCCGGAGCAGCATTGGCACCGCTTGATTTGTTCAGGAAATTTAATGTGAGACAGGAATTGATTAAAAGTCGTGGTTTAAACACTGTGGCAACTGGATTGTAATTAATGGAATTAAAGATGAAGCCGACTCCCGTAATAGCTGTGTTTGATGTGGGTAAAACCAATAAAAAACTGTTCCTTTTTGATGAGCAGTATAAAATTGTTTTCGAAAGATCTGCGCGGTTCCTGGAGACTGTTGATGAAGACGGGGATCCCTGCGAAAATCTGGAAAGTCTGCGGTTGTCTATTTTTGATTCCCTTAGGGAAGTATTCAAAAACCCTGCTTTTGAGGTTAAATCCATCAATTTTGCTACTTATGGGGCCAGCTTTGTATACATTGATGAGGATGGGAAACCATTAGCGCCACTGTATAATTACCTTAAAGCCTATCCGGAAGATTTAAAGGAACAATTTTACAATACTTATGGGGGAGCAGCCGAGTTTTCTAACCGGACTGCATCTCCTGTTTTAGGCAGCCTAAATTCAGGAATGCAGTTGTACCGTATAAAGTACGAAAAGCCGGAGCTGTTTGCGCAAATAAAGTATGCACTTCATCTGCCTCAGTATTTGAGTTACCTGATTTCAGGTGAGGCCTATTCGGATATTACCAGTATAGGATGCCATACCAATTTATGGGATTTTACTAAAAATGATTATCATGAATGGGTTAAAAAGGAAGGTATAGCGGAGAAACTGGCACCGATAGTTGCGGCTGATAGTGTGATTCCGGCAGCCTTTCCGGGCAATAATTATGCGGTTGGCCCTGGTGTTCATGATAGCTCGGCGGCTTTAGTACCTTACCTGGTTAACTTTCATGAGCCTTTTGTGCTGTTGTCGACCGGAACCTGGTGCATTAGTTTAAATCCTTTTAATTCCAGTCCGCTTACAGCAGATGAACTGGAGCATGATTGTCTGTGCTATTTGCAATACGAAGGGAAGCCCGTGAAAGCTTCGCGTCTTTTTTCCGGATACGAGCACGAACAGCAGGTGAAACGCATTGCCGCTCATTTCGGTACAGATGTGATTGCTTACCGCTCAGTGCCTTTTGATCCTAAAATTATTGAAGAACTTCAGCAGATGGGTAAAGAGGAGGAGTTTGCAAAACGCAACCTTAATGCTTATGCTACGGATGTGATGGCTTATCATCAGCTCATCTTAGATCTGGTGAATCAGCAATACATTTCTACCAAAAGGGTGCTGGATGGAACTGCGGTGAAACGGATATTTGTAGATGGGGGCTTTAGCAAGAATGCCATATTTATGAACTTATTGGCGATGGCTTTTCCCGAACTGGAGGTGTTTGCAGCTTACATGGCGCAGGCTACAGCCGTTGGAGCAGCCCTGGCTATCCATAAATCATGGAATACCAAGCCCTTGCCTAACGATATTATTGAGCTAAAATATTATGCAGGAGGAACGGTTTTAAACTAATTACTCCTATATTAACCCGATGAAGCCGGTGAAATTTTTTGATTACATCCATGTAGATGAGTATTCATCAACGCCAAAGTACTTGCAGTTAACTAACTCTATTCTTAGTGCGATAGAATCCGGCAAGATTCAGAACGACTACCTGCTGCCTTCTATTAATGAATTGAGTTGTGAACTGGATATTTCCAGGGATACTGCCGAAAAGGGGTACAAATACCTTAAAAAGATTGGGGTGGTAGGCTCGGTGCCTGGTAAAGGGTATTACATCATCAGTACGGATTTCAGACGAACGCTTAAGATCTTTCTACTTTTTAATAAGCTAAGCGCGCATAAGAAAATCATTTACGATGCCTTTATTAAGGCTTTAGGTGATCACGTTGCCGTTGATTTTTACATTTATAACAACGATTTTAACCTCTTTAAAAAGCTGCTCTCTAATAAGAAGGAGGATTATTCGCATTATGTGATTATTCCTCATTTCATGGAGGGGCATGACATGGTGCATGAAGTGATTAATCAGATTCCTAAAGAGAAGCTGGTGATGCTCGATAAGCTGGTACCTGGGGTAACCGGTGAATATGCAGCCGTGTATGAGGACTTCGAGAACGATATTTACAATGCACTTGAGCAGGCCCGTGAGCATTTGAGTAAATACCATACCATTAAGATCATTATGCCAAAGCGAAGTTATTATCCGATGGAGATTTTAAAAGGATTTTATCGTTTTTGTCAACAATATGCATTTACATCAAAAGTCGTAAACCAGATTCTTACTGAAGAAATTGGAGAGGGAGAGGTTTATATCAATCTTATGGAAGATGATCTGGTGATATTGATCGAGCGACTCGTTAACCTTAAGCTAAAGCTGGGTAAAGATGTGGGGGTGATTTCTTACAATGAAACACCTTTAAAGAAGATCATTTTGAATGGCATTACGACTGTCTCAACAGATTTCAGACAGATGGGTGAGATGGCAGCCAATCTTATCCTGGAGAACTCTAAAGCGCACCAGGAGGTGCCTTTTCATTTAACCCTTCGTGCCTCTTTATAGATTCGGTTTAAGAAAAACGGCCTGTATCATTAATCATGATTACAGGCCGTTTTTTTATTGCAATGCTGATTAAATCAGCATTTTATTAGAATACGAAACCGATACGAACACCAGTGATAACACTTGGGCTCAGATCAAAGCTGTTTCCAGCAGATTTGTGAGTAACAGTAGTTGTAGTTCCAGCAGCTGTGTTGGTTACAGTAGTTTCACCGTCTTTTTCATATGCGAAACCGAAACCAGCTTCAGCACCTAAGTATAAACGCTTAGCGATATAGTAATCAGCACCTACAACACCACGTAGACCAAAAATAGTGCTACCTGGACCTTTTGTTTCGCTGCTTACACCGTCAGCATATACTGGCGCAGCAACTGCACCTGTTGCATTTTCGTAAGTAGTTTTAGTTGATGATCCACCGATAAGGAAATCAGCACCTACATATGGAGATAAACGATCAGTACCTGCAAAGTGTTTCTCAACACCTAAGTTGATCAAAAACTGAGTTTCAGTTCTTTTAGCAGAACCTGTTTTGTCTGCATTAGGAGTTCCGATAAGGCCATAAGCGTTACCTTTATCAGTTGAAGAACCTACGTTAAAGCCTAAACGGAAAGCTAAGTTTTCTTTGTGGAAATAACGGAAACGCAATAAACCAGCGCCATCGTTTAATTCGAAGTTTGTATCGTTGATACCACCTGTTAAACCAAATTCAGTAGTAACATCACCTTTAGCTGGTTTGAAATCTTGTGCTTGAGCTGCTAAACCTAACATAGCAACGCTTAATGATAGTAATAATTTTTTCATTAGTATTTGTGTTTTTTATAAATAATATGGCCGCAAAATTAGCCTTAATACATTCAAAAATGTCAATCGAATGTCATTACAATTGGGTTTTAGGCTAACGCCTTGATTTGCTGACTGATGAATTTATGGGCATTGAGCAACCCATTTACAAAGATTTTTGCACATAAAAAAATGGCCAGACTGTGAGGTTTGGCCATTTCTTTATAGGGTTAATATTGTTAATTATGATGCGATAGTAGCTGTTTTTCTGCTTACTGCAATTTTCTTTATAGTTGTGATGATGGCATTGGTATCATAGCCACAAAGCGCCCATAATTCAGGTTGTTCGCCATGTTCTATAAACTCATCAGGGATGCCTAATCTGATGA
This sequence comes from Pedobacter nyackensis, assembly GCF_900176505.1. Taxonomy (GTDB): domain Bacteria; phylum Bacteroidota; class Bacteroidia; order Sphingobacteriales; family Sphingobacteriaceae; genus Pedobacter; species Pedobacter nyackensis. The sequence goes on from NZ_FWYB01000003.1 coordinate 128,644, forward strand.
CCTGAGCATTGTATTTATGATCAGCCATAAACTCGAGTACAGCGCTTCCCATTCCGCCTTGTATGCAACCATCTTCAACGGTTACTACATGCTTGTAGCGTGTAAATACATCATGTAACAGTGCCTCGTCTATAGGCTTCACAAAACGCATATCAAAGTGTGCGGGATGGATTCCCTCGCTGTTTAGCTCTTTGCAGGCTTCAACAGCGAAATTTCCAACATGGCCAATGGTTAATATGGCTACATCTTCACCGTCACAGATCTTTCTGCCTTTACCTACTTCAATGGCTTTAAACGGACGTTTCCAATCTGGCATGACTCCAGTTCCACGAGGGTAGCGGATAGAGAACGGACCTGCATTTTCGAGCTGTCCGGTATACATCAGGTTACGTAACTCTTCTTCGTTCATAGGTGCTGCAACCGTCATGTTTGGAATGCAACGCATATAGGCAAGGTCGTACGCCCCGTGATGTGTAGCGCCATCAGAACCGGCAACACCGGCACGGTCAAGGCAAAACACTACATTAAGGTTTTGTATGGCCACATCATGGATCACCTGATCGTATGCCCTTTGCATAAAGCTGGAATAGATGTTACAAAAGGGAACCAATCCCTGAGTAGCTAAGCCAGCCGAGAAGGTTACGGCATGTTGCTCTGCAATCCCCACATCAAATGCGCGGTTTGGCATCGCCTTCATCATGATGTTCATCGATGAACCTGAAGGCATAGCAGGAGTAATACCTACAATATTTTTATTTGCTTCAGCCAACTCAACCAGGGTATGTCCAAAAACATCCTGGTATTTAGGTGCCTGCGGCTTATCTGATACTGATTTTTTAATCTCACCTGTGATCTTATCGAACAAACCCGGCGCATGCCATTTGGTCTGGTCTTTTTCGGCCAGCGCAAAGCCCTTACCTTTTAAAGTCACACAGTGTAAAAGCTTAGGGCCGGGAATATCTTTTAAATCCCTGATTACCTGAGCCAGACGTTGTACGTCGTGCCCGTCAACCGGACCGAAATACCTGAAGTTCAGTGCTTCAAATAAATTACTTTGGTGCAGTAAGGTGCCTTTTATGCTTTTCTCAATTTTCTTAACAAAATTGTGCGCATTGGGGCCAAGCTCAGAAAGCTTGATCAGTACATTCGAAATGTCGTCCCTGAAGCGGTTGTAAGATTTTGAAGTGGTGATGTTTGTTAAATATTCCTTTAAAGCGCCAACGTTAGGGTCGATAGACATGCAGTTGTCGTTCAAAATCACCAATAGGTTTGAATTCTCAATCCCTGCGTGATTTAAACCTTCAAAGGCAAGTCCGGCCGTCATAGCGCCATCTCCAATTACTGCAACGTGCTGGCGGTCTGTTTCTCCCTTGTAATGTGAAGCTACAGCCATACCTAATGCCGCAGAAATTGATGTAGAAGAGTGTCCTACACCAAATGTATCGTATTCGCTTTCGCTGATTTTAGGGAATCCGCTGATTCCATTTATGATGCGGTTGGTATGAAATACCGACTTCCTTCCGGTTAATATTTTATGACCGTAGGCCTGGTGCCCTACATCCCATACCAGCTTGTCGTAAGGGGTGTTTAATACATAATGTAAAGCAACAGTTAACTCAACAACACCAAGACTGGACGAAAAATGTCCCCCATTCACACTCACCACGTCAATGATATACTGACGTAGCTCCTGGGCTATTTGCTCTAAGTCTTGTTCTTTATACCGCTTTAAATCAACAGGATAATTTATGTTGGGTAATAACGGACCTTTAATATCTTCCATGCAGGCTTTATAGAATAGAAAGTACAAAGTAAGGTATTTTGTTATTAAACTAAGAAGGAAAATCGCTAATTTTACAAAAAAATACATTGATAAATGACTAGAGATACATTAATTTTTGATTTGATTGACAAAGAATTGGCCCGTCAGGAGAATGGTCTGGAACTGATCGCGTCAGAAAACTTTGTAAGCAAACAGGTGATGGAAGCTGCAGGTTCTTGTTTAACCAATAAATACGCTGAAGGCTTGCCTGGTAAAAGGTATTATGGTGGATGCGAGGTAGTTGATAAGATCGAAAAACTTGCAATTGATCGTGCTAAAGAACTTTTTGGTGCAGAATGGGTAAACGTACAACCGCATTCAGGCGCTCAGGCAAATGCTGCAGTAATGCTTGCAGTACTTAACGCAGGAGATAAAATTCTTGGTTTTGACTTGTCACATGGTGGCCACTTAACTCATGGTTCTCCGGTTAACTTTTCCGGAAAATTGTATCGTCCGTTATTTTACGGTGTAAAAAAAGAAGACGGTTTGATCGATTACGCTAAATTAGAAGAGATAGCTTTCGAAGAACGTCCTAAATTAATCATTTGCGGTGCATCTGCTTATTCTCGCGACTGGGATTATAAATTTATCCGTCAGGTAGCCGATAAAATTGGGGCATTGGTTTTGGCTGATATTTCTCACCCATCAGGCTTAATTGCTCATGGATTATTAACAGATCCACTTCCTCATTGTCATATCGTAACCACAACAACACATAAAACTTTACGTGGTCCTCGTGGTGGTATGATCATGATGGGTAAAGATTTTGAAAACCCATTTGGTTTAAAAACACCTAAAGGAGAAACTAAAATGATGTCTGCTCTCTTAGACATGGCTGTTTTTCCTGGAACTCAGGGTGGCCCGTTAGAGCACATTATTGCTGCCAAAGCAATTGCATTTGGCGAAGCTTTAAGCGAAGAATACGCAACGTATATCGCTCAGGTTAAGGAAAATGCAGCGGCTATGGCTAAAGCGTTTGTAGCAAAAGGATATGATCTTGTATCTGGTGGTACTGACAATCACTTGATGCTGATTGATTTGCGTAATAAAAATATCACTGGTAAAGTTGCAGAAGCCGCGTTGGAAAAAGCAGACATTACGGTGAATAAAAATATGGTTCCTTTTGATGACAAATCTCCATTTGTAACGTCAGGAATTAGAGTTGGTACAGCAGCGATCACCAGCCGTGGCTTTAAAGAAACGGAGATGGCAGAAATCGTTGATCTGATTGATCAGGTGATTACTAACGCAGAAGATGAAAATAATTTAGCAGAAGTAAAAGAAAAAGTGATAAGTTTAGTTAGTCGTTTCCCACTATATAAAGAAACGGCTTTAAAAAGCTAAATGTTAACAGAAGATCCGCATTCATCAACCAATGAGAATAAGCGTGTAAATGCGTTACATGGCCATAACATCCTTGATACTCCAGAGCATCAATTCGATAATATTGCCAAATTAGCATCATTGATATGCAGCGCACCCATCGCATTAATTGCATTGGTTGATGAAGACCGGGTCTGGTTTAAATCTTTAATAGGGATTACTTTCAATGAAATCCCCCGCGGAATATCCTTTTGTGAACATACCATCCTCGGTGATGGTGTATTCGAAGTATATGATGCCCTGGTTGATGACAGGTTTAAAAATCACCCCTCCGTAATAGAAGAACCTCATGTGAGATCTTATGCCGGCGCCTTGTTGATCGATGAGAACGGTTTTAAGCTGGGCACAGTATGCGTTTTTGATGTCGTACCCCGACAGTTTAGTGATAACCAGAAAGAAGGTCTGGAAACGCTCGCTAAAGAGGTGATGATGCATATTTCGCTGAAAACAAAAACGGAGCAACTTGCCGCCAAAACCCATCGTTTTGAGGAACTCCTTGACATTTCTGCCGTATCTCCTGAAATACATTGCATTCTGGATAGCCAGGGTAAAGTGTTGTTTATTAATGATTCCGTTACAAATATTCTGGAATATAGTGTTCAAGAAGCAATAGGTCTGAACATGTGGGGGTTCTGCCATAGAGATGATCTGGACCTGGTGGTGGAAACCATTGAGTGTGGACTTAGAAAAGGGACTAAGCAATTTTTGATCGACTTCAGAATTGTAAGTAAGACCGGAGTAATCAGGTGGATCAGCTGGACAATGGTGACTAAAAACAGTCGCTGGTATACTTATGGTAGAGATATTACCGACAATAAGAAGGTAGAATCCGAATTGCAGGTATTATCCCTGGTGGCCAGCGAAACCAATACAGGTGTGAATATTTCTGATGCCAAGGGCTATACCACATGGGTTAATCATTCGCTGGAGCAATTGATCGGCTATTCGATAACGGAACTTCAGGGGAAAAGACTTGGTGATATATTGAGTACGGAGATTGATGACGCCCAGCGGTTGCTGATAACCGAATCAAGAGCGCGGGCACAAAATAAGCAGGCCTACTCCATAGAAGTGCAGGCCGCAAAGAAAGATGGGACGCCTGTGTGGCTTGCGGTTTCAAATACGCCCATCATCGATGCGAATGGTAATCTGGAAAGGCAGATTGACCTGATTACCGACATTACCCAGCGTAAGCAGGTAGAACGTGAGATGGTAGAAGCAAAGGAGCAGGCTTTACAGCTGAGTGAAGCTAAGGAAATGTTTCTTTCGGTGATGAGCCACGAGATCAGAACTCCGTTGAATGCAGTGATTGGAATAACCCATCTGCTGATTGAAAATGATCCTAAGCCATCTCAAGTAGAGGATTTAAACATTCTTAAATTTTCCGGAGAGAACCTGTTGAACATTATTAATGATATCCTTGATTTTACAAAAATAGAAACAGGAAATCTGCAGCTAGAGTCGTTTCCTTTTAGTTTAAAGGCGCTCACAAGCGATATCATAACCTCATTAAGTGTTAATGCGGGTAAGAAGAACGATCAGCTGGAGCTATTGTATGACGATCAGATCCCTGAGTTGGTGCAGGGTGATAAGACCAGATTATACCAGATCCTGATGAATTTATTGGGGAATGCAATTAAGTTTACCGATGGTGGCAAAATCAGTTTAAAGCTGAATCTTATAGCTTTACATGAGGAGCATGTTGAAATCCATTTCGATGTTACGGATAATGGTATTGGTATCCCTGAAGATAAGCTAAATTATATCTTTGAGACTTTTACCCAGGCTAAAACTGATATTTCGAGGAAGTACGGAGGTACAGGACTGGGATTGGCGATTACTAAAAAGTTGTTGGAGTTGTATCATTCCGAAATTCAGGTTTGCAGCTCAGAAGGGGTAGGGACATCTTTTTCTTTTACGCTTAACTTTGGGACAGCACTGGCCGCTTATCCGGAATTTCCACCAGCAGTGCAGTCTGCTGTATTTAACGGTAAGAGAATATTGATCGTGGATGACAATGAGATTAATTTACTAATTGCCAGACGTATACTAGGTAATCTTGGCCTGCATATAGATTTTGCCTTTACCGGAGAAGAAGCCATAGAAAAAATTCAGCAGGATATTTACGACCTGGTTTTTATGGACATCAAAATGCCTGGTATGGACGGGTTTGAAGCAACACGTAGCATAAGAAATATACCGGGCGATTATTTCAGAAATGTTCCTATCATAGCCTTAACGGCATCGATCTTGCATAACGAACACAATAAATTTAAAGATTCGGGGATGAATGGCCATATTTTAAAGCCTTTTAAACCTGATGATATCAGAAATCTGCTGTCTGTGCATTTGTAAGCAATATTTTTCAGGTAGCATTAACGGATTCTTGTATTCAAGAACTCGCAAGCCAGGTTCACTGCTGTTTGTATTGTTATACTTGTGTGGTTTTGGGGAATCTGGTAGCAGATTTTTGCCTGATAGGGCTTAAAAGATAAAGGGCCGAAAATCCATAGAATGGATTATCGACCCTTAAATTAACGCTCTCACAACAAAGATGGGAAATATTTTTGAATTGCAAAATATTTTTGAAGTTTTTTTATCAATATTTTTTGTAATAGCTATCTAGCTATGATGAATTACGGTGGTTTTATTCGGCGAAGGCAACGGTAGCGATGCTGAGCTTACTGATGTTGTTTTCAAATAGTACCATTCCGCAAGCTTCGAGGGTAGCGCCTGTTGTAATTACATCATCAACCAGTAAAATGTGTTTGTCATTTAGTATTTGTTTATCTGCGACAGAAAATACCTGTTGCATGTTCTCAAAGCGGTTATACCTGCTTTTTTTCGTCTGACTGGCCGTTATCTTTTTTCTGATTAAGCTATTGGTGTTTACCGGTACTTTTAATACGGCTGCAATGCCTTCGGCTATGCATAAGCTCTGGTTATAACCCCGCCGGCGTTCCCTACTCAGGTGCAATGGCACAGGGATGATCAGGTCTATGCCTTCATATGCAGCGCTCATCAGCAATTTTTGAGCAATCATGTTGCCTAGCTTTACGCCCAGATCTTTGCGGCCTTTATATTTCAAATGATGGATGATGCTTTGGGTACGGCTGCCCTTTTTAAAATAAAGGAGCGACAGCACTGCATTGCAGGGCAGGCGGCCCCATAGCTGTCTGGCTGCTTTATTCGCTGCGTGAAGGTGATGGTCGGTATAGGGCAGTTGATGAAGGCATACCGTGCATAACTGCCTTTCAGCCTGGTATAGGTAGTTTCCGCATCCGCAACACAGATCGGGAAATAGGAGGCCAAACAGATCCCCTAATAAACATTTGAACAGCATCATGCTGTCAATCTATGTTGTTTTAACGTAAGGCTGGTAAAAAAGCGCTAGTTTTGCTCTTTAACGGCAAGTTGTCCGCACGCTGCGTCAATATCTTTACCGCGACTACGTCTGATGTTGGTGGTGATACCCTGACTTTTCAGGTAATCAGAAAAAGCATCGATTTTGTCGCCATCGGCATTAAGGAAATCAGCAAATTGAATAGGGTTATATTCAATCAGGTTTACCTTACAAGGGATATGTTTACAGAACTTAGCCAGTTCCATTGCATCCTCAATTTCATCGTTAAAATGGTTGAAAACGATGTATTCGTAGGTTACCGGATTTTTGGTCTTAGCGAAATAATACTTTAATGACTCTGAAAGGGCCTTTAACGAATTGTGCTCATTGATTGGCATAATTTCATTACGCTTCTTGTCGTTCGCTGCGTGTAAGGATAGGGCCAGATTAAACTTCGCACCATCATCTGCCAGCTTCTTGATCATTTTCGAAATACCTGCTGTGGAAACTGTTATCCGTTTGTATGACATGTTCAATCCATCGGGAGCAGTAATGCGCTCAATGGATTTCATTACGTTGGCGTAATTTAGCAATGGTTCGCCCATACCCATATAAACGATATTGGTAAGGGGAGCATTGTAGTTTTTCTTCGCCTGCTGATCAATAAGTACAACCTGATCATAAATCTCGTCTGCATTCAGATTTCTTTTACGATCCATATAACCTGTTGCACAAAACTTACAGGTTAAGCTACAGCCAACCTGAGAGCTTACACAAGCTGTCATGCGGTCGTCCATAGGAATCAAAACACCCTCCACAATATTGCCGTCATATAATCTGAAGGCATTTTTGATGGTATGGTCGTTGCTGAACTGTGAATTGTTTACTTCTACCACATTGATGGCATAGTTCTCATCCAGTTTATTCCTAAGGTCTTTAGAAAGGTTGCTCATTTCGGCAAAAGAACGTGCCGATTTTTCCCAAAGCCATTGGTAAACCTGTTTTGCCCTATAGGCAGGTTCACTCATCGCTGTAAAGTGCTGTTGTAGCTGGGGAAGATCCAATGAACGGATATCTATTTTATTTGTTGCAGACATTGGGCGCAAAGGTATCAAAAAAATATGCTTTCCCCGTCATGCTGGGCTCATTTTGATTCGCAGAGGTTTGTAAGTCAGTATTTTGCGTACGCATTACTGATTTATTAAGCCCGGGACGATGAGATCAGAGGGGAAAGAATTAGGGATATATAATTGGATTAGCGTTTTGGGCTTCTGGTTTTAGCCCCAGGAGTGCCTGATCTTCCGCTACCCGGTTTAACCGGTCTTCTGCTTGGACCACCGGCTTTAAACCAATCGTTTCCTCCTGTGCCTGGCTTTTTGGCTGCCGGAGTTTTACCGAATGATTTGCCTTTACCTCCAGCCGCACGTTCATCACGGGTTACTGAAGCTGGTGCTGCTTTTCCTGGTCTTTTACCTGCCGGGCCTCTGCCTGAAGCTTTTGGTCCGCCGGCTCTGCCTCCGGATCTTCCAGGAGTAACATTTTCCGAGAAATCTTCTTCAGCCTGAGCTTTAGGTTTTTTATTCACACGTTTCGGTGCAGATGCGGCTTCCGAAGCGCTTGATTTTGCAACCAGGTTATAGATTTCAGTTTGTTCTTCATTGGTAAGTTCACGCCATTCGCCAACAGGAATGCCCTTTAAGCTAACGTTCATGATGCGTACACGCTCCAGTTTGGTTACCTCAAATCCGAAATGCTCGCACATTCTTCTGATCTGACGGTTAAGACCCTGGATCAATATGATTCTAAATACAAATGTACTCTCTTGTTTTACTTTGCATTTTTTTGTCATTACACCCAATACCGGAACACCCTTGGCCATGCCAGTCAGGAAAGCCTCAGTAATTGGTTTATTTACAGTAACGACATATTCTTTTTCGTGATTGTTGCCGGCTCTTAGAATTTTATTCACCAGGTCGCCATTATTAGTCAGGAAGATCAACCCTTGAGAGTCTTTATCCAAACGTCCGATAGGGAATACTCTTTCGCTATGGTTCACATGATCAACCATATTGCTTTTAACACCGGCCTCTGTAGTACTGGTGATGCCTACTGGTTTGTTATAAGCGATCAGGATAGAGTTTTCAACTTCTTTTGGTTCTATTGTTTGGCCGTTTACGGTTACGATATCGCCAAAATATACCTTATCGCCTACTTTAGCTTTTCTGCCATTGATAATTACATTTCCTTGCTCAATATATCTGTCGGCCGCTCTTCTTGAGCATAAACCGCTTTCACTAATGTATTTATTTAACCGTGTGGTAGAGTCAGACATGAATATGGGTATTTATTAATTTACAAAGAACGATAAAAATAACCATTCTTTTCAGAGCCTGGCATCTTTTCTGAAAAAGAAAAGCGCCTCAGGTCTCCTCAAAGAAGGTAATTTTTATGTCAAACAGGGTGGGAAATCTTAAATCAATTCTTGCCCTGATTTAGAAATCGAAAAACTCGCTTAAAAACGACTTCTTCTTTTTGTGTGGATTCCTTTTGTAGTAATCATCGTCGTGGTCTTTATTATCATAGCGTTTATAGTCGCTGTCGTAGTTTTCCTTTTTGGAATAGTGATTTGCTGAATGCGCTATGATTTTCTCCAACTCTCCGCGATCCAGCCAGATTCCGCGGCAATTAGGACAATAATCAATTTCAACACCGCTTTTTTCGCTCATTAATAGGGTTTCGTTACATGAAGGACATTTCATAATTCTTTCAAAATTAGTTATCAGATATAATTAATGCTATGTAACGAAAAATTCGGCACTTTAATGTCTGCGTATCAACAATGATATAATTAAGACATCTCAGTTTCATCGGCACTAGGCCCATAACTGCCCGGTATAGGAATGTTGAGCATACGCAGGCAAACGCCGAGTTGGGCCCTATGATGAATAATTTGGCTAAGGCTCATTCTTATAATTGATGCTTTTGGTTCTTTGCTGTAAATCTGATCACCTTTCCTTAATACCCACAGGTTATCCAGTTTGGATTCGTTTTCGGGTTTGAGTTCTGCTTTTCCATCAGCAAGTGATCGCTCGAAATAGGCTAGTAGTTCCTCTTTAGTGTTCAGATCTTCAGGGATGTAGGGGTTGTTTTCGAAATCCAGCTCATCAGTATTTAGGGCCATAGTAACCCATGATGGCAATTCGGCAATATGGGTGGCCAGTCTTTTGATACTCATGCTTTTTGGGTGCAACTGCCAGTCAAATTTTTCGGTTGGTACGCGCTCTAACATTTTGCGGGTAGTTACTGCTTCTTTTTCCAACTCCTCTAAGTACATGCTGATTCTGTTCATAATTTTCTTCGTTTGTTTTTGTAAGACAAAGAAAACATGGGCGACTGACAACCCTATGGCAGTCTGTTTTTAGATAGGAATTAATAATTTACCGGTAACAGTTTTATGTATTCATTTAGTGAAATATGCGCGGTTTTTCGGAAAGGGAGGTCAAGCGTTTTGACATGAATGATTCTTGAAACCCTAAAGTCGCGGTATTCATTGCGTAGGTGACACCAGGCAATCAGATGCCAGTTGAAGGCATAAAAAATTAGTCCAATAGGCTCCACCTCACGTTTACTGCCCTCGGCATTATAGTTGGCATAAGCGATTTCAATAATTGATTGTGCAGAAATGGCATTTTGCAAAGGCGATAAATGGTCAAATTCATTCTTGATGGATTCAGGTAACTGCAGTTTGATGTTGTTGTTTAAAAACTCCAGTTTTTCCTTTTGAGAATGTTTTAATACGGCTTTTACTTTATTTAAAGCGGTGTTGTAATGGGTCGTAATCGATTGGTCGGTGAAACCAGCAACAAGTCGTTCCATAATTAATAAGGCATTCGCTTCCTCCGAATTGAATGAAACAGGCGGGAGGAAATAACCTTGTACAATGTAATAACCTTTCGGTTGTTCGAAACTGATAGGGACCCCTTGCTCCAGCAATGCCTTGATATCCCGATACACAGTTCGCGTGCTGATTTGAAACTGTTCTGAGATTTTCTCTGCGGAAATATATTTCTTGGTTTGCAGTAGTAAAAGTATTCCAAAAAGGCGGTCTATTCTGTTCATCTGAATTTGAAAGGTTATCTTCATACAAATGTAACCGGCTAAGAGGAAATAGTAGTTTTTAGGTGGAAAAATCTTTTATTTGCGTATGATTTCTCACATATCAGCAGCGTATGTTTACCCAGTGGTTGCTGCGCCTATAAAAAACGGGGTGCTTGCAATTGATTCGACCGGAGTGATTCAAGCTATTTATACAGCGCAGGAAGCAAAGGAAAAGCAAATCAAGGATATTGAATACCATGATGGCATTCTGGTTCCCGGATTTGTAAATACCCATTGCCATATTGAATTGTCTAACCTGAGAGGTAAGATTCAGCGACATACAGGTTTGCCTGATTTTGTTAAATCGGTAATTAAGTTGCGGACTTCGGACGAATATGAATTGAACCTGGCCATTTTAAAGGCTGATATAGAGATGTATGAGAATGGAATTGTAGCTGTTGGCGATATTTCCAATCAGTTGATCTCAAGGTCGCTGAAAATAAGTACGCCGGTTTATTACCATACTTTTTTAGAAATAATGGGCTTTAATCCTGAAGTGGCTGATGATGCCATGAAAAGGGCGGAGCAGTTTAAACAGGATTTTGGTGCATTGCCGGTTTCTATTGTACCTCATGCGCCATATTCAGTATCACCTGAATTGTTTCAGGCCCTGGGCGAATATGCCGGAGCCGAAAAAGGTCCGCTGACCATACATAACCAGGAAACTGCTGATGAGAATGCTTTTTTTGAAGAGAAAACAGGGGATTTTTTAAACCTCTTTAAATTTCTTGGACAGGATGTTGAGTTTTATCAACCTTCAGGGAAAACCTCTTTGCAAACTTATTTGCCTTTGCTGCCAAAGGATGTGAGAACCTTACTGGTACACAATACGCATACTTCTGCTGCAGATGTAGCATTTGCTGAAGACATTCATCCCAATTTGTATTGGTGCTTATGTCCGAATGCAAATTTATACATAGAAGATATGCTGCCTGATGTAGATATGTTGAGGGCGGCAGACCTGAAAATTACGCTTGGAACGGATAGCCTGGCGAGTAATGATGCCTTAAGCATCCTTTCGGAGATGACTCTGTTGCAGGAGCGATTTGATGTTCCTGTGGAGGAATTGGTAAAATGGGGTACTTTTAACGGCGCTGAATTTTTAGGTATCGCAGATCGCTTTGGTAGTTTTGAACCAGGTAAGCATCCGGGCATAAACTTGCTTGGCTTTAAAGAAGAAAATGGTAAAGTAGTTTTGAATAATAAGATAAAACGTTTGTTTTAACGTACTTACTTATATAATATGGCGAATAAGATTACTGAACTATTTGGAATAGAATATCCGGTTGTACAGGCTGGAATGGTATGGTGCAGTGGCTGGCGATTGGCTTCGGCAGTTTCTAATGCAGGTGGTTTGGGGATTATTGGTGCCGGCTCCATGTATCCTGAGGTTTTACGCGGCCATATCAGAAAATGTAAGTTGGCCACAACAAAACCATTCGCGGTAAATGTACCTTTGCTTTATCCCAACATAAAGGAGATTATAGAGATTATCGTTGAGGAGGAGGTTCGCATCGTGTTTAGTTCGGCGGGGAATCCGGCTACCTGGACAAGCTTTTTAAAAGAAAAGGGCATCATTGTAGTGCATGTAATTGCCAATACAAAATTTGCTTTAAAAGCAGAATCCTGTGGGGTTGATGCGATTGTGGCTGAAGGCTTTGAAGCCGGAGGGCATAATGGAAGGGAGGAGACGACCACAATGTGCCTGATTCCGATGATACGGGATGCGGTTAAAATACCTGTTATTGCAGCCGGAGGGATTGGAAGCGGAAGAGCAATGCTGGCGGCGATGGCGCTGGGCGCTGATGGGGTTCAGGTAGGTTCGGCATTTGCGGTTTCGGAAGAGTCGTCGGCTCATCCTCATTTTAAAGAAAAGATTGTAGATGCTGGTGAAGGCGATACAAAGCTGAGCCTGAAGAAACTGGTTCCGGTGCGTTTACTTAAAAATGAGTTTGCTGATGCAGTAGCAGAAGCTGAGGCTAAGGGTGCTGATGCGGAAACACTGGAGCGTATTTTAGGTAGAGCCCGTTCTAAATTAGGTATGTTTGAGGGGGATATGGAACAGGGAGAGCTGGAGATCGGTCAGGTATCAGCGATGTTAAATGAGATAAAGCCTGCTGCGGAAATATTGAACGGGATTTGGGAAGCGTTTTTGCAGGAAAAAGAGAGGCTTTGCAATTTGAAACTCTAAGGAGTGATGCCGTTTGGAAAGGTATTTTTGCACAATTAGAAAATGAACAATGGAGATAAAACATATACAAATTAAGATTACTGGGAAAGTGCAAGGCGTATCTTTCAGGGCTGTTACTAAGGTAGTTGCCGACCAGATGGGGATTAGAGGGATGATTAAAAATGAAGTGGACGGCAGCGTTTACATAGAGGCCGAAGGGGATGATACCTTACTGGAAGTCTTTACGGATTGGTGCAATGAGGGGACAGACCGCGCTAAGATTGAAAATGTAGAGATTACCCCGGGATCTGTCAAAAACTATCAGAACTTTGAAATCATTAAGAAATAGATGTCATCAATAAAGAGATTTCTTGGACAGACAGCTATATATGGTGTTACTACAGTAGTTTCCAGGCTATTCAATTTCATACTTACGCCACTTTTTACCGATGTATTTCAGCCGGGTGTATATGGGATCTTTACAAAGATGTATGCTTCGGCATCTATGATCAATGCCATTCTTGCTTTTGGTATGGAAAGCACATTTTTCAGGTACCTGAATAAGCATGAAGATAAAAAACAAGAGGTTTACAACAATACATTTTTCTGTGTAGCCCTTATCGCAACACTCTTTTTAATATCGGGTATCATTTTTTCTTCGCCCATTGCTGCCTATTTTGCCAGCGGACCTGAGGAAATGGCCGATTATAAAAAGTACGTACACTATTTTGTGTGGTTACTTTTTATAGATGCGATCTGCGTAATTCCATTTGCCAAGGTTAGGGCTGATGGGCGTCCGATGCGGTATAGTCTGATCAAATTCCTGAATATTGGCAGCTTTATTGGCTTCAACTTACTCTTTTTATTTGGCGTTCCTGCCATCATTAAATTTGGCGGCCCAATAGGGGAATGGCTTGGTTTATGGTACAGGACCGAATGGGTTGGATATGTTTTTATTTCAAATCTGATAGCAAGCGTGCTGACTTTGATTTTGCTTTTGCCTGAATTGATGAAGCTGCAGTTTAAGTTTGATAAGGAACTTTTTGGTAAAATGGTTTCCTATTCATGGCCTGTTTTGGTGGCTAACCTTTCTTTTGTGGTGAATGAAAATCTGGATAAAATGATCATTACCCAGCTGGGGGTTTCTGAATATAATCTGGGGATTTATGGCGCCGTTTGTAAAATTGCAGTGTTTTTAAGTTTGTTTATCACGGCATTCAGATTAGGAGCAGAACCTTTCTTTTTTAGTCACGCTAAAAGTGCAAATGCCAAACAAACCTATGCGATGATTTTGAATTATTTCGTCATTACCCTGGCCGTTATTTTTGTTGGCTTGATCGCAAATATTGATATCCTGAAGTATTTCATTGACCGGGAATATTGGGTGGGCCTGAACGCTGTGCCTTTTTTATTGCTTGGTTATGTGTTCCTGGGGATTTATGTCAACCTGTCTATCTGGTATAAATTGTCTGATCAAACAAAGTTTGGCTTGTATATTTCTGTTGTGGGTGCAATAACCACTATAGTTTTGAATATTGTATTGGTGCCCAAATATGGTTATATGGGCTCGGCTTGGGTATCTATGCTGGCTTATTTTGTGATGATGCTGATTTCGTATATTTTGGGACAAAAACATTATCCTATTCCTTATGATTTGAAAAGGATGCTTGCTTATCTGCTGGTTTCGGCGGTATTGGTGGTGCTTTCTTTTTGGGTATTTAACAGGAATATCTATATTGGTAATGCCTTGCTATTGATCTTTTTAGCGGGTGTGGTTTATTTTGAAAAAGATCAGTTGAAACTTATATTAAAAAAACGATGAACATAAATATCATTAACAATTCCGGACATCCATTACCACAATATGAAACTGCTCATGCAGCAGGTATGGATATGCGTGCTTTTATAGAAACTGAAATTACGATTAAACCTTTACAGCGTGTATTGGTTCCAACAGGTTTATATATTGAACTTCCGGTAGGATATGAGGCGCAGATTCGTCCGCGTAGTGGTTTGGCTTATAAGCACGGCATTAGCATAGTGAATTCGCCGGGTACCATTGATGCAGATTACCGTGGAGAAATTAAAGTGCTTTTGGTAAACTTGTCGGACACCGATTTTGTAGTAAACAATGGCGACAGGATTGCACAGATGGTGATTGCAAAGCATGAAACCATCGCCTGGAATACAGTTGAAGAATTAAGCGACACCGCCCGTGGTGCGGGTGGTTACGGACATACAGGTAAATAAATGATGAAGTATAAAGTACTTTTACTGGTGTTGCTGGGCTATGGCCCGATACTGTTTGCCCAGAAGCCTGCGGTTTCTAAGGTAGATACGGCCATGATAAAAGTACTTTTCTTTGCTGGTTTACGTGATAAACTAAATGAGGATTACAGCAAGGCGAACGAGAGTTTCAATAAGATTCTGAGCCTTGATCCGAACAACGCTGCAGTGCACTATGAAGTTGCGGTGGTAAACTACAGACAAAATAACCTTTATGAAGCCGAAGTGGCGATTAAAAAGGCTACTGCGATTGAGGCAAATAATACCTGGTATTGGATGTTGATGGCGGAGTTGTACAAGCGTAAAGGTGATATGTTGGCTATGACTGGTGTTTTAAATCAGTTGATCAGGCTTTCTCCCGAGAAGCCGGAATATTATTTTGATCGGTCTAATGCTTATTTGCTGGCAGGAAAAACTGCTGAAGCGATGAAGAGTTATGATGAGGTGGAGAAAAAATTTGGATCTTCAGATGAATTGACCAGACTTAGACGACGGGTAACTTTGGGTGGCCGGGAAGCGCTATCTTCGGAGGGTATTGGTGATGCTAAACAGGTTAAAGAACCTACTGCTGAGGAGCAAAAAATACTGCTTGCCGAAAGTTTGTATAAAAAAGGCGATCTGAATGGAGCATTGACCCAATTTAAAGCAGTATTGGAAAGCAACGAGCAGTCTTACAGGGCCTGGGAGCAGGCTTTAAACATACAATTACTATTAAAACAGTATAAGGATGCCATAAAAATGGCAGATGCAGCGTTATCTATATATCCTAATCAGGCCATTTTGTACTATTTTATGGCTTTAGCCCTGCAACAGGATCACCAAAATGATCTGGCTTTGACAAATGCCAAATCTGCTTTGGAACTGGATGCGGAGAATGGAGTTTACCTGGAGCTTTATGGAGATATTTTATTTTTAAAAGGGGATAGGGAGCTGGCTCTGGTACAATGGAAAAAAGCCAAAGCAGCAGGGAATGGTTCGGAAAAACTTAATAAGAAGATTAATGAGCGGAAATATTTGGAATAATTTATTGTGTGTGGCTTTACTTTCGGTAAGTATGACAGCCTGTAAAACCAGGAAAGTAGCGGTGCTGAACCCAAAGACTGTTGTGACTGAACTGAGCAATAAGAATGCGGAGAATATTCTACTTTTAAAATCTAAAGATTTGTCTTTTAATACCCTGTCGGTTAAAGCCAAAGCTAAGCTGGATTTTGGGGGGAGTAAGAACAATGCTACAATGAATATCAGGATGGAAAAGGGGCGCCGGATCTGGGTGAGTGTAACTGCTCTTGCTGGGATTGAAGTTGCAAGAGCCTTGATTACTCCGGATAGCATTAAGGTGCGGAACAATTTTCAGAGCGTTTACTTAAAACAACCTTTTAGTTATATCCATAAATTTGCCAGTAAACAGGTGAGCTTTGAATGGCTGGAATCTATTTTATCCGGCAATACGATCCCTGATTTTTTGAATGAACAAGCTACAATAGAGCAGACAAACGGACTGTGGATGCTGCAGGGTGAGAAGGAAGCCCTTGCATATAAGGTGCTCTTTGATGGGGTGATGAAGGTGAGTGAAAACAATATCAATGATACCCGGTCTGGACAGGCTTTAAAGGTTCAGTATAGCGGGGCTTATCAGGACCTGGGAGGCTCGTTATTTCCCAATGGCGTAACGATAAACTCGATGACGGGTGCTAAAATCGTAAACATTGAATTAGAGTATTCTGGGGTTCAGCGCAATGTTCCGCTTGATTTTCCGTTCAGTGTTCCTGGGAAGTATGAAGTAATAAACTGATTTTTTTTATACTTTTGACCCAATGAAGCTACGCAAATTTCTTTTCCTCCTGCTATTTATATTATCCGCATCAGTTGCATCTGCCCAGAGCAGCTCGGAACTTAAAAGAAAAAAAGAGGCCATACAAAGAGAGATTGAGCTGTTGCAGCGAAATTTAAAAAAGACGGCAAATAACAAAAAATTAACCCTGGGCCAGATCAATGCATTAAACACTAAGATTAGTTTAATGCAGAATAAGATCACGGTGATCAACTCTGAGATCAAGAACCTGGATAACCAGATCCACGAAAATACCAATACTGTAATTAATTTGAAAGGGCAGCTGGGGAAGCTGAAAAAGGATTATGGAGCGATGATCCGGTTTGCTCAACGTAATAAAAACGCTTACGACAAAATGATGTTTGTTTTTGCGGCAAAAGACTTTAATCAGGCCTATAAACGGATTAAATATTTGCAGCAATTTGGACAGTACCGTAAAAAACAGGCGGGATATATACAGGGAACACAGAAAGACCTGAACTACAAAATTGTTATTCTGGATAAAAACCTGAAAGAAAAGAGTAGTCTTTTGCATGAGCAGGAGAACGAAAAGGATATACTGGGTAAGAATAAAACAGCGCAATCAGCGGTGTTGAACAAGTACAGTAAGCAAGAAAAGCAATACCAACGGGATATCGCCAGTCGTAAAAAACAACAGGCACAGCTTGACCGTAGCATCCGTGCTGCGATTGTGCGTGAGATTGAGCTGGAACGGAGGCGTGCTGAGGAAGCGGCAAGGGTAGCTGCGGCAAAAGCCGCTGCGAAGGCTAAGGCTGCGGCCGAAGCTGCTGCTGCAAAAGCTAAAGCCGAAAACAGACCGGCACCAGTTATACCTGCAGCGGTAGCTGCTGTTAAACCAAAAGCTAGTGGTACTTATCTGGCCGCAACTCCGGAGGCTGCAAAATTGTCGGCCGCATTTGAAAGTAACCGTGGCTCATTACCATGGCCGGTAACATCCGGATCAATCACGGAAAGTTTTGGAAAGCACAAGGTAGGCCAGGCGAATTACGACAATGCCGGGGTAACGATACAAACCGCTGAAGGAGCTGCAGTGAGAGCTGTGTTTAATGGTAAAGTAAGTAAAGTGGGGAATGCCCTGGGCTTATATTACGTGTTAATTAAACACGGGCAGTTCTTTACTGTGTACCAGAATTTAAGGTCGGTGAGCGTAAGTGCCGGGCAGGATGTAAGTACAAAACAGAATATTGGGTCGGTAGGTTCGTCGGGCGATGTACCGGAACTTCAGTTCCAGATTTATAGAGGTGCAGTAGCACAAAACCCGGCATCGTGGATAGCTAAATAAACTATTGCAATTAAATGTTTATATTTGTGTTACAGAGTTAAAAACAAAGAGTAAGATGTATACAGGGACATTAGTTGAATTCTTAAATATGGGCGGAGGCGAGATTATGCTTATTCTTGCCGTGGTACTTTTGTTATTTGGAGGTAAAAAATTACCCGAATTGGCCAGAGGACTTGGAAAAGGTTTAAGAGATTTTAAGGATGCCTCTGAGGGAGTGAAGCGTGAGATCCACAGGAACATCAACTCTGTAGGTGTTACAGATGAAATCAATGATTTCAAATCGATGGTGAGTGATGCTGATAACAGCAGACACCATCCATATGAATACAGTTCAGGCGGCGGACAAAACTATAACGACGAGGGTTCAACACCTCATCATAGCAGCGATAACGGTAGTCAGGTTGAAAGCGTTGATCAGACTGAGAAAGTGGCAAGCGTTGAGAGCATTCATACTGCACAGAATAACCATAGCGATAACACAACAATAGAAACAGATAAAACTAAAATTTAACTAAAAATATCATGTTCGACACAACAATATTGGCATTTGGATTAGGCGGCGGAGAAATTGCTGTCATAGTAGTAATTGTATTATTACTTTTTGGCGGTAAAAAAATTCCTGAGCTAATGAGAGGGCTTGGAAAAGGAATTAAAGAATTCAAAGATGGTAAAGACGGTGCTGATGATACTACTGAGCAGAACCGTACAAATAAGCCATTGTAGGTTTACGAACCCAATTTTTTTAATTTAATGTATTCTTGATTTTGAAGAAGTATAACTCCTTAAAAGAGATACAAATCCTTATTGAGCAAAAGCAACTCAGTTTGCCAGCGCTATTGGACTATTATTTTAAGCAAATAGAAATACATGAACACCTCAATGCGTTTAATGAGGTGTTTTTTTATTCTGCTACCCGTCAGGCTAAGCTTGTACAGGAAAAAATAGAAAATGGAACTGCAGGTAAGCTGGCCGGAATGGTGATTGGTATAAAAGATAACATCTGTTATAAAGATCACGTGGTTACGGCTTCATCTAAAATGCTGGAAGGGTTTGTTTCTCCATATTCTGCTACTGTTGTAGAGCGGTTAATCAGTGAAGATGCTGTCATTATTGGCAGATTAAACTGTGATGAATTTGCGATGGGAGGATCTAACGAGACTTCTTACTTTGGTCCGGTTAAAAATGCAGCCGATAGCCTGAAGGTAGCCGGTGGTTCATCGGGTGGTTCGGCAGTCGCTGTACAGGCAGATATGTGCTTGTCGGCTCTGGGTACCGATACCGGTGGCTCGGTAAGACAACCAGCAGCTTTTTGCGGATGTATTGGCTTAAAGCCTACATATGGCAGGATTTCAAGATACGGTGTGATTGCTTATGCTTCCTCATTTGACCAGGTTGGCCCAATCACTTCTTCGGTAAGTGATGCAGCGGTTTTACTGGAGGTTTTGGCGGGAGCTGATGAGCATGATAGTACGGTTTCTAAACATGCTGTGCCGGATTATTCCGCTGGCTTGAAAAATCATTCACCTAAAAAAATCGCGGTTCTGAAGGAAACGCTGGAAAGCCAAGCACTGGATGCAGATATAAAAGAAGCTATGTTAGCCGCGATATCGGCTTTTAAAGCACAGGGGCATACCGTTGAATATGTTTCGTTTGATTTATTGGACTACCTGGTGCCTGCATACTACGTGCTGACTACAGCTGAGGCTTCTTCTAACTTATCGCGTTATGATGGCGTACATTATGGTCACCGTAACCTGGAAGCAGTAAGTTTAAACGACCTTTACAAACAATCCAGAGCTGAAGGTTTTGGAGAAGAAGTGAAGCGCCGCATTTTGTTGGGAACCTTTGTTCTAAGTGCGGGATATTATGATGCCTATTATCAGAAGGCACAGCAGGTGAGAAGACTGATCAGAGAGAAGATGGAAGAAATGCTGAGCAGTTTTGACGTAGTGATCAGTCCTGTAACACCAACACCGGCTTTTAATATCGGCGAAAATATTGATGATCCTTTGGTCATGTATATGGCTGATATATTTACTGTATTGGCTAATTTGACAGGAATTCCGGCAATTGCCTTACCCTTAGGCAATAATGCTCAAGGTTTACCGTTAAGTATCCAGTTGATGGCACGTCATTTTGGAGAGCAGGAACTGCTATCCTTGTCTGATGCTTTTTTGAGCGCAGAGAAAGTTGAACCCATTAACAAACAGGCAAACTAAACCATCACCGCTTTTTAAATGTAGCCTGAGTTAGATTTTATTAACCGATAAAAAGGAAATAATACGCCTATGAAGATCATCGTATGCTTTGTATCCGCTTGCTTTTTAGCCTTGACCGGCTTTTCGGCAGCAGCACAACAACAGCAAAAGCTGGCTTTAACCGACACGACTTATGTTCCGGTTGTAGATGAAACCCCAACTTTTTATAATCACAATTATATTTATAAGGCCAGATTGGATTCGATCCAAAAGATGGTGCCACTTAGCTATAATGAATATGTACAAAAGTATATAGATGTTTATGCAGGTCGTAAAGATATGATGGGTAAGATGCTGGGGCTTTCGGGTTATTATTTTCCAATTTTCGAAAAAGCACTTAAAAGCTATAACATTCCTGAGGAGATTAAATACCTCCCGATCATAGAGTCGTCGATGAACCCCCATGCCGTTTCGAGGGTTGGGGCTACCGGTTTGTGGCAGTTTATGTTTGCTACAGCAAAAGGCTACGGACTGAACATGGATAATTTTGTGGATGAGCGTAAGGATCCTATACAGGCAAGTTACGCTGCTGCGGCTTATTTTAGAGATGCTTATGAAGAGCTGGGCGATTGGCTCTTGGCCATTGCAGCCTATAACTGCGGAATGGGTAATGTAAACCGGGCTATAGCTAAAGCTGACTCCAGAGATTTCTGGGAAATCAGACGGTTCCTTCCTACGGAAACACGTAATTATGTGCCGGCCTTTATTGCTGCAGTATATGTAATGAACTATTCCGGTGATCACCAGATCAAAGCGCAGAAATCTGTTTTTCTTAAAAACACAGATACCATCCAGGTTAATCGTTTTGTTTCTCTGGCCTCATTGGCCGAAGCACTGGATACGGATTTGGATGAGTTGTCGATGCTGAATCCTTCATACAAGAAGAAGATTGTAAATGGTACGGAATTGGATCCCAAACGAGTGATCTTACCTAAGGTAACTCTGGCCAGTTTTGCGCGTGTATACCAATTGTTGAACGAAGAGGTGCTGGAGGTAGATAAACATATTGTACTGGCTTCGAATGATGGCAAGAGTACACGTAAGTCGAAAACAGTAAACAAACCCGCAGTTTCCTACCATAAGGTTACATCCGGACAAAATCTGAGTACCATAGCAAACAAATATAATGTTGAAGTACAGGATCTGAAAGTCTGGAATAACCTGAAAGGGTCGGCAATTGTACCCGGACAACGCCTGAAAATTTACCATAAGTCTGAAAACAAGCGTATCACAAATGCTATGAGAAGTTAGCCCTCTGATTCCTTTGCTTTTGTAAAAAATTTAAGTATTTTTTTTATTTATTGGCTTATCAAAAGAATTGTAACTTTGGCCCTTTACATAGGATCATTTTATGAGTAAGATTAATAGAAAGCAAGATGCATTAGACTACCACTCGCAAGGGCGGCCAGGGAAAATTCAGGTTATACCAACCAAACCAACAAATTCTCAAAGAGATCTGGCACTTGCTTATTCACCTGGGGTAGCAGAGCCTTGTTTAAGCATAGCAGAAAATCCAGAAGATGTTTATAAATATACAGCTAAAGGTAACCTGGTAGCAGTAATTAGTAACGGTACCGCAGTTTTAGGATTAGGGAATATTGGCGCTGCGGCTGGTAAGCCGGTAATGGAAGGTAAAGGTCTGTTGTTTAAAATATTCGCAGATATCGATGTTTTTGACCTTGAACTGGACACCACTAATGTTGATGATTTCGTTAAAATAGTAAAAGCATTGGAGCCTACTTTTGGTGGCGTCAATCTTGAAGATATCAAAGCACCTGAGTGTTTTGAAATTGAGCGTCGTTTGAAAGAGGAAATGAATATTCCTGTAATGCACGACGATCAGCACGGTACAGCCATTATCTCTGCTGCAGCATTGTTAAATGCCTGCGAGTTGCAGAAAAAGAAAATGGACAAGATTAAAATTGTAGTTAATGGTGCTGGTGCCGCTGCAATTTCCTGCACACGTTTATACGTTGAGCTTGGTGCAAAAAAGGAAAACATTGTGATGTGCGACAGATCAGGTGTAATCAGAGATAACAGAGAAAACCTTGACGCGATTAAAGCTGAATTTGCAACTTCCAGAAAATTGAATACACTGGAAGAGGCCATGAAAGACTCTGATGTGTTTATCGGTTTATCATCTGCTGATTGTGTGACAGAAGATATGTTGAAATCGATGGCTAAGAATCCAATTGTGTTCGCAATGGCAAATCCAAATCCGGAAATTGCTTATGAACTGGCCATTAAATCCCGCAAGGATATCATCATGGCAACAGGCCGTTCTGACTATCCTAACCAGGTAAACAATGTACTTGGATTCCCATATATTTTTAGAGGAGCACTTGACGTAAGGGCTACAGCGATTAACGAGGAGATGAAGATCGCCGCAGTTAGAGCAATTGCTGAACTGGCTAAGAAATCAGTTCCTGAGGCTGTGAATATGGCCTATAATGAAAAGAACATCAAGTTTGGTAAGGAATATATTATTCCAAAACCAATGGATATCAGGTTGATGACTAATGTGTCGACAGCCGTAGCTAAAGCTGCTATCGAATCTGGTGTTGCACGTAAGATCATCACCGACTGGGATGCTTATGTGGAGGAACTGAAACTTAGATTAGGATTGGATGATGCCATCATGAGAGCAATCACCAATAAGGCTAAATCTGACCCTAAGCGTGTTGTTTTTGCCGAAGCAGATCATTATAAAATCTTAAAGGCTGCTCAGATTGTAAAAGATGAGAACATTGCCATCCCGATTTTATTGGGTAATAAAGAGGTTATTGAGCGAATCATTGAAGAGAATGCACTGGATCTTGAAGGTGTAACGATCATTGATCCGTTTAAAGAACCTGAATTGATGCAGAAATATGGTCAGTACCTGTATGAAAAAAGACAGCGTAGAGGCTTAACCTTGTTCGAAGCAACCAAATTGATGCGCGACAGAAATTACTTTGGCGCTTCGATGGTGGAGTTTGGTGAGGCTGATGCAATGATCTCTGGTTTGACAAGAAACTATGTTTCGACCATCAAACCTGCTTTGCAGGTGATTGGTACCGCGCCTGGTGTAAACCGTGTTGCCGGTATGTATATGATGATGACCAAAAAAGGACCTGTGTTTTTTGCGGATACAACAGTAAATGTTGATCCTACAGCAGAAGAATTGGTTGATTTAACTCTGCTTGTAGAAAAAGCAGTAAGCAAATTCAATATTCAGCCGCGTATTGCCTTGTTGTCATACTCTAATTTTGGCTCAAATCAGGGCGTGATTCCTGAGAAAGTAAGAAAGGCCGTGAAAATATTACATGAACAACATCCACATATCGTAGTTGATGGTGAAATGCAAGGTAATTTTGCAATGAACCATGAGCTGTTGAAAGACAATTTCCCTTTCAGCAGATTGGTAGATGGACCGGCAAATACTTTGATCTTCCCTAACCTGGAATCGGGTAATATTGCCTATAAGTTATTACAGGAACTAGGCGAAGCAGAAGCTATCGGGCCTATTTTACTTGGTATTAACAAGCCTGTTCATATTGTTCAACTTGGAAGTTCTGTTAGAGAAATTGTAAATATGATTACTTTAGCTGTTTTGGATGTACAAGGTAAAGAGCAGGAAGCAGGCTCAAAAAAAGGTGGTTTATTTAAAAAAGTAACTAAGAAGTAAATTATGTTTGAATATATTGATGGTAAACTAGCATTCAAATGCCCCACTTATATTGTTGTAGAGGCTGGAGGTATTGGCTATCACATCAATATATCTTTAAACACATATAGCAGCCTGGCAAACACTGAAAGGTGTAAGATTTATGTCTGGCTGCACGTAAAAGAAGACGCGCATACCCTTTACGGCTTTGCCGATGAAGGGGAGCGCCGCCTTTTTTTACACCTGATTTCCGTATCCGGAATTGGGCCGAATACCGGCAGGATGATGCTGTCATCCATTACACCCCTCGAAATACAAACAGCAATTGTAAATGCCGACCTGGCGCTCATCCAAAGGATAAAAGGGATAGGTGCTAAATCGGCACAGCGTTTGGTATTAGAGCTGCAAGATAAATTGAAGAAAGAAGGTTCGGGATCGCTAATCTCGGCTCCTTTAAACAATACAGTAAGGGAAGAAGCACTATCGGCATTAATGATGCTGGGATTTGCTAAGCCTGCCTCTGAAAAGGCAATAGATAATGCGGTGAAAGTAGGTGGTCAAGATTTGTCTGTTGAACAAATGATAAAAATAGCATTGAAGAATTTATAGAAATTGCCCATTGAAAACTTTATTAACGCTATTTATCTTCCTGACGATCTGTTCTGGTGGACTAGAAGCATTCTCACAGGTTTCGCCTAAAAAAGCGAAACAGGATACTATAAAAAATACTTTCGGTCTGAAAGAAAAACAAAGACTTGGAATCAGGTCGATGTCGAGCCCTTTTTATCCAATGCCCGACAACGTGCAAAGGAGGGTTGAGTACGATGCAGTAAACAAGAGATACGTAATTCAGGAATTGATTGGAGATAAGCCTTTTGGTGCAGTACAATATTTAAGCGTAGATGAATACCTGCGTTTGGTAAACAGTGAAATAAAGCGCGAAAACTGGCGTGCACTTTCTGATCAGGAAGTGAGTGAAGTAAGAAGAACCGGAATTATCCCGAGTTTAAAAATCAACAGTAAGGCTTTTGAAAAGATATTTGGTGGGACTACCATTGACATTCAGCCACGAGGTGAAGCCGAGCTGACCTTTTTAGGAAGGATAAATAGAAATGAGAACCCTTTGTTTAATGAGCGCCAGCGCGTTCAGGGGAACTTTGATTTTAACCAACGCATTCAGATGGATGTGATTGGTAACATCGGTACAAGGATGAAGATCAACATGAACTACAACACGGAAGCTCAGTTTGATTTTGAAAACCAGGTAAAACTGGATTATACCGGGGGCGAGGATGATATTATACAGAAAATTGAGGCTGGTAACGTTAGTTTACCGCTTAACACCACCTTAATTAATGGCACCCAGGCTTTGTTTGGGGTAAAAACGCAGTTGAAATTTGGTAAACTGAATGTGGCTACGGTGTTTACACAGCAAAAGTCACAATCCAGACAAATACAAATTAATAATGGCGCACAGCAAAACGAATTCAGGCTAAGCGCAGATAATTACGAAGCAAACAGACATTATTTCCTGGCGCAATATTTCAGGGATAACTATAATAAATCACAAGGCAATCCACCAACCATCACTTCGGGGGTGTTGATAACTAAAATAGAGGTATGGATTACCAACCGGGCGGGAAGTACACAAGACTCCAGAGATGTGTTGGGTTTTATAGATCTGGGCGAAAATGTAGCTTATAACCCTTCCATACAGGGTGGCTTTTCGGCCCTACCATCAGGCTTTGATAACAATACTTTTCCACGTCAATCCAATAACCTGTTATCACAGTTACCTGCAGATGCACGTTTATCGAATTCAAACAGCATTATTCCTTTTTTTGCACCTAACGGGGCAACTGATAACTATGCGAAACTAACTTATGCCAGGAAATTGGCTGATAGAGAGTATACCTTTCATCCTCAACTCGGTTATATATCTTTAAATAATGCCTTAAATAGCGATGAGGTATTGACTGTAGCCTACCGTTATACTTTTAATGGTGTAGAATATCAAGTGGGTGAGTTCTCTACTGATGTGCCCTTTGACCCCGTAACGCCTAAGGTGTTGTATACGAAATTGCTGAAAAACGAGACGATAAAGACCAATTTGCCAACATGGGATTTGATGATGAAAAACATCTATTCGATAGGGGGATATCAGATCAGTCAGCAGAACTTTAAACTGGACATCTTTAGAATTGATGAAAGAACAGGGGTTGAGAAACCCTTGATCCAGGAAGGAGAGAAACTGGATGCCGACCGCAGACCACTGAATGGTAAGCAATGGATTCAGGTTACCGGACTAGACAGGTTGAACCAGCAAAAGGAACGCAAGCCCGATGCTGTATTTGATTTTGAAACAGAAAACAAACCTTTTGGTTCTAATGCAAGTAACGGGCAAAATTCTTCATTTAACAGTGGAAGTAGCAGTGGCTCGACTACCAATAGTATGATCAATTTTTCTACCAATACGGTTAATGGTTACATTACCATTGATCCGTTAAATGGACGAATTATCTTCCCGATTATTGAGCCCTTTGGAAAGGATCTGGCCAGCCAGTTTTTACCAACTGAACAACCGCTGATAGACAAGTATACTTTTACAGCCTTGTATGATTCGACAAAGGTGGTGGCCCAGCAGTTGTTTAGCAACCAGAACAGGTACATCATTAAAGGTGCCTATCAGTCGGAAATTGCTTCGGAGTTTAGTTTAAATGCAATCAATGTTCCGGAAGGTTCTGTGAAAGTATTTGCAGGAACGATCCCATTGCAGGAAGGTATTGATTTTACGGTAGACTACCAGGGTGGCAGGGTACGGATTATCAATCCGGCATTGTTGAGTTCAGGACAGCCGATTCGGATATCCACGGAAAACAATGAATTGTTTGGTCTGCAACAACGTTCACTATTCGGAACGAGATTGGATTATAAAGTGAACAATAAGCTAAATCTTGGAGGTACTTTAATGAACCTTACCGAGAAGCCACTTACACCGAAGGTTAATATTGGCGAGGAACCCATCTCAAATACGATGTGGGGACTGGATATGAACTATAGTTCGCCTTCAAGATTTTTGACTAAGATGATAGACAAATTGCCGCTTTTGTCGACTAAAGTTCCATCTAACATTACTTTTGCCGGTGAGTTTGCGCAATTGATTCCCGGACATCCAAGTGCTTTGAATTTTGGTGGCAAGAAAGGCGGGGTAAGTTACCTTGATGATTTTGAAGCCTCGCGTTCGGTGATTGATTTGAAAAGTGCAATTGCATGGCAGCTATCTGGAACACCACAACTTTTCCAGGAAGCAGGTAGAATTGACGACCTGAGTTATGGTTTTAACAGAGCTCGACTAGCGTTTTATAATATAGATCCTATTTTTTATAACAGAAGCTCGGGCGATATCCCAAATAGTTTAAAGAACAACGTAAATGAGCGCTCAAATCATTACGTACGTGAAATTATAGAGCAGGAGGTATTCCCTTTTAAAGAGACCAGTACCGGACAGGCCTTTACTTTGCCAACGCTGGATGTTGCTTTTTATCCTACTATCCGCGGACCTTATAATTATACCACTACAGGGTTTAACGCGAATGGAACATTGACCAACCCAAGGTCAAGATGGGGAGGTTTGTTTAGAAGAATTGAAACAACGGATTTTCAGGCTTTGAATATTGAATATATTGAGCTTTGGGTAATGGATCCAAATATCTATAAACCAAATTCGACAGGTGGTGATTTGTATTTTAACCTGGGGAACATCTCTGAAGATATTTTAAAGGATGGACGTAAGTCGCTGGAAAATGGTTTGCCTGCAAATGGAGATTCAAATGCTTATGAGGAGACCAACTGGGGCAGGGTACCTAAACTGCAACCAGTAGTTCAGGCATTTGATAATGATCCGGCAGCCAGAAAAGTACAGGATGTGGGATTGGATGGATTATCTAACCTGGATGAGAAAGCAAAGTTTGCTACATTGATCAACCAGATAAAAGGACAGTTGAATCCTGATGCTGCGGCTGAGATTGATAATGACCCTTCATCGGATGATTACATATATTTTAGGGGTCGACAACAGGATCAGGCTAATACCGGAATATTGAAACGCTATCAGCGTTATAATGGTCCGGAAGGAAACTCAAAAACTTCCCAGCAATCGCAGGAAGATTTTGGTGTGGACAATTCTGCATCAACATCTTTACCCGACGGCGAGGATATCAACAGGGACAATAACATGACCCAGACGGATGAGTATTTTCAGTATAAGGTTTCTATGCGTCCGGGTGATTTAATGGTTGGACAGAACTTTGTTACAGATAAGGTTACTTCGCAGGTTAAACTGGCAAATGGAAAAACAGAAGCCGTAACCTGGTACCAGATACGTATCCCGCTGTCTCAATATCAGCAGAAGGTAGGAAACATCCAGGATTTTAAATCGATCCGTTTTGTGAGAATGTTCATGACAAATTTCGCGGATACTGCGGTATTGAGGTTTGGGAAAATTCAATTGGTAAGAGGAGAATGGCGACAGTACAATTCAAATAATGAGGCTTCGCAGGTTATCCTTGATCCTTCATTACAAAACCAGGGACCGGATAACTCGACCATTGAGATCTCAACTGTAAATATTGAAGAGAACGGCAAAAGAACACCGATTCCTTATGTAGTGCCACCGGGTATAGAAAGAGAACGTGATTTTAGCAATTATCGTGGAGATACCAGGCAAAATGAGCAATCACTGGCTGCAACGGTTAGAGATTTGCGCGACGGATATGGTAGAGCAACGTTTAAAACAGCATTGAATGACTTTAGGTCGTACAAACACCTGGAGATGTATATACACGTGGAAGCCCTGGGTAATTCGGTATTAAATGACAATGACCTGAGTGCCTTTTTACGAATTGGTACGGATAACCAGGATAACTATTATGAGTATTCTCAACCTTTGAAAGTGACGCGTCCGGGTACGAGTGATCCATATGCAATCTGGCCTGATCAGAATAAAATGGACATTGAGCTTGAGTTATTTCAGAAGGCCAAAATAGCGAGGAATAACGCGCTGGATGCAGATGGTTTACCATGGAATATCAGCAAGCCGTATAGGTATGTGATTGACGGCAAAACGATCGTTGTAAAGGGACAGCCCGATATGAGTAAGGTTCGTGTATACATGCTGGGAATCCTGAATCCATATAGAAATAGCGCAAATGGTGTGGGAGATGATGGTTTGGATAAGAATGCGCAGGTATGGTTCAATGAAATGCGACTGACAGAGTTTGATGAGCGTGGAGGATGGGCTGCAACAGCAAGGATGAATGCCAAGTTAGCTGATTTTGCTGATGTGAATGTTTCGGGAAGTAAGTCGACAATTGGTTTCGGGTCGCTGGAAAAACGAATCAGTGAAAGGAATCGTACGGATAATGTGTTCTTTGACATCTCTTCGAGTATGGAGCTAGGAAAGTTCTTCCCGCAAAAAACTGGGATTAAAATTCCAATGTTTGTGAGTTATTCGAGTCAGGTTAGTACGCCACAGTATGATCCTAAAACGCCGGATATTGAATTGAAGAATGCTTTAGATAAAGCTTCGAGTTCGGAAAAGAAAGCCATCCTGGAGTACGCCCAGGATTATACCACAAGAAATAGCATCAACTTTACGAATGTACGTAAGGAGCGGACAAACCCTGATAAGAAACCGCAGGTATGGGATATAGAAAACTTTAATGTAAGCTATGCCTATACGAAATATGCACACAGGGATTTTATCAACGAGAAGAATATTCAGCAAACTTATAGAGGATCGCTGGCTTATAATTACTCCGGACAATCGAAAGCGATTGAGCCTTTTGCCAAAATCATTAAATCAAATACCCTGGCATTGCTGAGAGATTTTAATGTAAACCTTTTGCCAAATGCGATTAATTTCAGGGTTGATATGGATCGTTTTTATTCGGAAAACACATTGAGAAATAATGATCCGAACAATTATATCCCGATCAACACCACCTTTAATAAGAACTTTTTGATTACGCGGGTTTATGGTATTTCATGGAACCTGACGAAGTCGCTGACGCTGGATTTTGATGCAACCAACTATTCAATTATTGACGAACCGGAAGGTAGAATTGAAGGCTTGAAACGGGATACACTATGGCAGAATTTAAAACGCCTGGGAAGAACAACCGATTACAACCACAACATGAACATTACCTACTCACTGCCATTGAATAAGATTCCGGGCATGGATTGGGTAACTGTTGCTACGAGATACGGAACTAACTTTAACTGGCAAACGGAGCCTTTATCAACTTTAAGGGATCCATTGATTGACCTGGGTAATACCATTCAAAACTCGAGAACGATACAAGTGAATCCAACGTTGAACCTTGCCGGTTTGTACAACAAGTTTGGTTTTGTAAGACGGGCAAATGCTAGTGGAGATAAGCAATCGGGCAGTTCAGTTCTGGTTGGCTTACTGACCAGTTTAAAGAATGTTAATGCTGCCTTTACGCAAACCAAGGGTACGTTTTTACCGGGTTACCTACCGCGTGTAAGTTATTTTGGTATTGACGATGCTACAGGTGCACCGGGACTGGGATTTGTATTTGGTAGTCAGCGTGACATTAGGGAAATGGCTTTAAGCCATGGCTGGATTACAAGAGATACCTTACAGTCGCAACTTTACATCAATACCTTGAGGGAAGATTTAAGCTTTACAGGTTTGATTGAGCCGATTAAAGATTTGAGCATTACACTTACTGCGAATAAAAACAGAACACTGAACTATTCTACCAATTTCAGGTTCGATAGGTCGATCCAGGATTTTCATAACCTGAGTCCTTTTACAACCGGTGATTATAGCGTTTCCTTTATCTCATTGGGAACAGCGTTTTCTGAGAAACAAGGTAGCACGGTTTCTAAATTATTTGGTCAGTTTATGTCGAACAGACAGGTGATTTCTCAGCGTTTGGGTGCACAAAATCTAAACTCTGTAGGTAGCTCATCTCCTGGTTATGCGGATGGTTATGATAAAAATTCGCAGGATGTAATTGTTTCGGCTTTCCTGGCTGCTTATACCGGAAAGAGCGCTTCATCAGTAAGTTTAAATTCACTTCCTAAGATTCCATTGCCAAACTGGCGTTTAAATTATAGGGGACTTACCCGGATACCTTTCCTTGAAGAACGTTTCAGCTCTATCGATTTAAGGCATTCTTATCGTTCTGTTTATAGTGTTAATGGTTTCAACTCGCTAATCCGTTATCAGGAAACAGATGGCTTTGTAAGCAGCAGAGATGAGAACAGAAACTTTTTACCTTATTACCAGTATGCGCAGGTTACCATCGCTGAGCAGTTCTCGCCATTGATTGGTGTGGATACCAGGTTGAAAAATAACATGACGATGAACTTTGAACTAGGTAGAACACGTTTACTCGGATTGAGTCTGGCCAATAGCCAGCTGGCTCAGTTGTCTGAAAATAATATGGTGTTTGGGCTGGGTTACCGGACCACTAAGTTCAGATTCCCTTTTGGATTGTTCAAGGAATTGAAGATGGATAACAACATGGACTTTAAGCTGGATGTAGCCATACGCGATAATAAGACTGTAATTTACAGAGCTGATGTTGCTGAAGCAGAAGTTTCGTCAGGTGCTAAAAACATTACCCTACGACCAAGTGTTGATTACATATTGAATCAACGATTTAATGTAAGGGTATTTTACGATTCTAATATTACCAAGCCTTATACTTCTCAAACTTTTAACACCTCGTTTAGCAACTTTGGTTTTAGCTTAAGGATTACCCTGAATTAGAGTTGTTTTAAATGAGCAGATTTAATTACCTTTGGAGCGGATTTGGCATCCTGGTGCCCGATTCCATTTAAAAATATTGCAACTAACAAATAAAATAGAAAAATGAATTTTCCATCAGAATTAAAGTACACTAAAGACCACGAATGGGTTAAAATTGAAGGTAATGAAGCTTTTATTGGTATTACTGATTTTGCTCAACGTGAGTTAGGTGATATCGTATATATTGATATCAATACTGTAGGTGATGAAGTAAGTAAAGATGATGTATTTGGTACTGTTGAAGCGGTTAAAACTGTTTCAGATTTATTTATGCCAGTAACAGGTACAGTATTGGAAATCAACGCGGCTTTAAATGACAATCCTGAGTTGGTAAACTCTGATCCTTACGGACAAGGATGGATGGTTAAAGTTGCTATTTCAGATGCATCACAAGTTGATGGTTTGTTAACTGCTGATGCTTACAAGGCTTTGGTTGGTGCATAGTAAATGAGCATCTTTGGTCAGTTAAAGTATCAGATATGGGCCGTGCTATGGACCGTGGTGATTGTTGTGCTATGCAGCGTGAAAATGCCTTCTGGTGGCGGTGGTTTCTTCTTTCAGGGCTTTGATAAAATGGTCCATTTAGGATTTTTTTATGTGCTGACCATATTGCTGTTTTACGGTAAAATCCGATATCAGCATAATTATAGCTTTAACTCCTTAACGATTTTTAAAATCATTGTAATTACTGCCGCACTTGGTGCTGGAATAGAAATGTTACAATGGAAGTTTTTTAGCTACAGATCTGCCGAATGGTGGGACTTTGGTTGTGATATGGGTGGGGTATTTATGGGCGTTTTTAGTTACGTACTACTTCATAAATCAAATTATAATGAAACCATCATGAGCAAACGCTCATAAATAGCAATGATATTGCTCATGATAGCTTCATTACCATTGAAAAACAAAATTATATTACAATGAAAACACTGCTAATTAAGTTAGGTGTATTGCTATTTGTTTGCCTTTTAGGCAGTTGCAGTGTCTTTAAAGGAGGCTGTAAATGTCCGCCGGTAAGGTACAATACTTATCCGGGACGATAGGATTTCATTCCTTTGTTTCGAGATTCCAATTGCTAAGAAAATGACTAAATATAGACGGTGTAGGATAGGCTTCCTACACCGTCTTATTTGTAATTATTATAAATTAAGTCTAAATTGCGCCCATTAAGCCATTGAGTAAATCAGATTAAAATGATCCTCAACCGGCTGATTTATACAAACCTTAATATAGATGAAACTTTCACAGCTTAAGCCGGGAGAACAAGGAACTATTGTAGCATTTACAGATTTAGAAATGTCTGTAAAATTAATGGAAATGGGTTGCCTGCCAGGTGAAATTGTAGAAGTTGAACGTTTTGCACCACTTGGTTGTCCTATTGCTATTCGTGTAGCAGGTTACCAGCTTTGTTTGCGTAAAAGCGAGGCATCTGTTATTATAATTCAATAGTGATTTGGGAAGAGATATAAAAATTGCTTTAGTTGGGAATCCTAATACCGGAAAATCTACCCTTTTTAATCTGCTTACAGGGTTAAATCAGAAGATCGGGAACTTTCCGGGGATTACAGTCGATAAAAAAGTTGGTTATTGTAAACTTAACAATGGTAAACAGGCTGAGGTAGTTGATTTACCGGGTACCTACAGTTTATACCCGAAAAGTCGGGACGAAAGCATTGTTTTTCAAGTTTTAGCCAATAAGGATAATTCCAGTTATCCTGATGTTGTAGTACTCGTTGTTGATGCTACCAATCTAAGAAGAAATTTATTGCTTTACTCACAGGTAGCTGATTTGAAGTTGCCAGTTGTTTTGGCTTTGAACATGACCGACATGGCCAAAAAGGAGGGGATAGAAATTGATGTGGATAAGCTTTCTGAAAGATTGGGCATTCAGGTCGTTTCTATATCTGCCAGGAGTAATTCGGGTTTAGCTCAACTAAAAGAAGCTATAGCTCATACCACTGCTATTCCTACTCAGGTTGCAGGTACTGATGTGCATGTATTGGTTCCTGAAGCAATTGACGAGGCCAAATCGCTACTTAAAACCGATAACAATTATTTTGCATTACAGGTGCTTCATCAATATGAAACGCTTGATATTTTATCTGCCGATGTTAAAGCCGGAGTTGGGACGATAAAAAAGGAACATCATTTCGAATCCTCGAAATTGCAAGCTGCCGAAACGATAGCACGTTACCGCTATCTGGGAACGGTATTAACAGGTATTGTAAAAGATACTGGTGCTGCGAAGAAGTTTGTTTTTAGTGATAAGATAGATGCCGTACTGACCAACAAGTTCTGGGGCTTCATTATTTTTATCGGGATATTATTCTTTATTTTTAACTCTATTTTCTCCTGGTCGTCGTACCCAATGGAGTTAATTGAATACGCATTTGTATGGCTTACGGAGTATGGCCATCAGCACCTGCCTGAAGGCTTACTGACCAATTTATTTTTGGATGGTATTGTTGCCGGATTAGGTGGTGTAGTGATATTTATTCCTCAGATTGCTATCCTCTTTGCATTTATTTCCATACTTGAAGATACTGGCTATATGGCTCGGGTGACTTTCATGATGGATAAGATCATGCGTAAGTTCGGGTTGAGCGGTAAATCTGTAGTACCCATGATTGGTAGTTTGGCTTGTGCTGTACCTTCAATTATGAGTGCCAGGAATATCGAAAGCTGGAAGGATCGGATCATCACCATTATGGTATCGCCTTTGGTGAGCTGCTCGGCCAGGTTGCCTGTATACACGTTGCTGATTGGATTAGTGGTACCCGAAAAAATGGTTTGGGGTTTCCTCAATTTGCAGGGCTTAACGCTGATGGGTATGTATCTGATCAGTATTGTTGCGGCAGTATTGGTGGCATTTGTAATGAACTTTCTGATCAAAGCCAAAGAGAAATCGTATTTCATTATGGAGTTGCCGGTATACCGGATGCCACGCTGGAGCAATGTGGCTTATACCATGTACGAAAAATCTAAAACCTTCGTAGTGGAGGCCGGTAAGGTTATCATTGCGATATCCATCATTTTATGGGTAATGGCAACTTACGGACCTTCTGATCGCTTTGTGGAAATAGATAAAAAATACGAGGCCATTGAGGCGCAGAAAGACAGTGTTCAGGTGAGCACTTTGGAGCGTGACAGAGCGGCAGAAAAGCTAGAAAACTCGTATGCCGGTATATTGGGGCACGCTATTGAGCCCGCTATTAAACCATTGGGCTTCGACTGGAAGATTGGTATAGCACTGATCACTTCATTCGCTGCAAGGGAAGCTTTTGTGGGTACAATGGCTACGATTTATAGTGTTGACGGGGGAGATGAAGAGGTTGCTACCATAAGAAACAAAATGAGGAATGCTAAAAATGCGGATACCGGATTGCCTGTATTTACATTTGCAACGGCATTCTCTTTAATGTTGTTTTATGCTTTCGCGATGCAGTGTATGAGTACGGTTGCGGTGGTCTATCGGGAAACCAAATCGTGGAGATGGCCAGTTACGCAATTGGTGTATATGACTGCGCTCGCTTATATGGCAAGTTTAATCGCATACCAGCTTTTAAAGTAATTTAGTTATCTTGTGAAGGTGGAAAAGGAGCATATTTTATCACAATATATGCCTGCAGATGCGGCACCGATCATAGCTAAGTGGATTGATTACTTTCAGTGTGAGTTTAAAATCGCTAAAGGTAGGGCTACAAAGCTGGGCGACTACAGACATCCCTATAAAGGGGATGGTCACAAAATCTCTGTAAACAATAATCTCAATGCCTATGCTTTCCTGGTTACTACCGTGCATGAGTTTGCACACCTGCTTACCTGGAATGACCATAAAAATAAAGTAAAACCTCATGGAAATGAGTGGAAGTATAATTTTAAGCGGATGATGGTTCCTTTTCTGGAACAGCATATTTTTCCGGAAGATGTGGAGAAAGCCATCATTAGCTATTTAAGTAATCCTTCTGCTGCCAGCTGTACAGACTTAAAACTATCCCGCGCTTTAAAGAAATACGACGAGCTAGTGGATGCTTCCAGATTGGAGGAATTGCCTTTACACGCAGTATTTACCATTAAAGATGGACGCCAGTTTAAAAAGGGCGAAAAGCTGAGGAAACGCTACCGTTGCGTTTGTTTGGATAATGGAAATGTCTACTTGTTTAATCCACTTGCAGAGGTAACCCTGGAGGCCACTGGTACATAATTATAGCTTACTAATAAGCTAGCAGCCGTTTAATGGTATCAGCAAGTCTACTTTTTGCCAGGAAATCTTCTTCTAAAGCTTTACTCATTGGAATTGCAGTATCACTACTGGCGCAACGCATTACCGGAGCATCAAGGTCTTCAAAGCAATGTTCAGCGATCCAGGCCGCCAGTTCGGCGCCAAATCCGGAGCTCAGGGTGTCTTCATGTAAAATAAGCACTCTGCCTGTTGTTTTAACGGCGTTGGCGACAGCTTCTCTATCCCATGGTTGCAGACTTCGTAAATCCACTAAAGTAGCAGATATCGCAGGATTTTCATTCAAATACGCCAGTGCCCAGTGAACGCCTAATCCATAAGTGATGATGCAACATTGCTCACCTTGCTGTAAAACATTCGCTTTGCCAATTTCTACGGTATAATATCCTTCAGGAACTGGTCCTGATAAACTTCTATACAGGTATTTATGTTCGAAATAGATAACAGGATTGGGGTCTTGAAAGGATGCCAGTAAAAGACCTTTTGCATCAGTCGGGAAAGCGGGGTATACTACTTTCAAGCCGGGAGTTTTGGTAAACCAGGCTTCATTGCTTTGCGAATGAAATGGGCCTGCACTAGTACCTGCACCTGTAGGCATACGTACTACAACATCTGCTTTTTCTCCCCATCTGTAATGGGTTTTGGCCAGGTTGTTTACAATTTGATTGAAGCCGCAGGTAACGAAATCGGCAAACTGCATTTCCATCATTGCTTTAAACCCATTAATAGAAAGCCCTAATGCGGCACCTACAATTGCTGATTCACAGATAGGGGTGTTGCGTACTCTTTCTTTGCCAAACTCCTGTACAAAGCCATCTGTAATTTTAAAAGCACCTCCGTAGTCGCCAATATCCTGACCCATCAATACCAGATTGGGGTGGTTTTGCATGGCCAGGCGAAGTCCGTCTGATATAGCATCGAGGTAGCGCATTTCCGTTGAGGGACCAAGCGGATGTACCGCTGGTGATGCGTAAGGGAAATACATATCATTGAGCTCCCGATCCGTATTAACTTCAGGTTCGGCTTCATTAAAAGCGGTTTCAATATCTTTTTCAATTTTTGCTCTAAAATGCCGTTTTATCTCTAAAACTGATTCTTGACTAAGGATTTGTTGTTCCATCAGGTACCGCTCAAAATTGCGTACCGGATCTTTCTCTGCCCATTCTTCAAGTAGTTCCTTGGGTACATATTTTGTTCCTGAGGCCTCCTCATGTCCGCGCATTCTGAATGTAAGACATTCAATCAACACAGGTTTTGGCGTTTCCCTCATTCTCCTGGCTATGCTGCTGATTAAATCATAGACTTCAAGGATATTATTTCCATCTACCTGAAAGCCCTCAATACCATAGCCAATAGCACGGTCGACCAGGTCATTACATTTATACTGTTCGTTTATTGGAGTAGACAGGCCGTAGCCATTGTTTTCTATTAAAAAGATGACCGGCAGATCCCATACTGCAGCGACATTAACGGCTTCATGGAAATCGCCTTCGCTGGTGGCACCTTCGCCGGTAAATACGAGTGTTGCGTGTTGTTTATTGGCAATCAGATCAGCTAGTGCGATACCATCAGCAAGGGCCATTTGCGGACCAAGGTGAGAGATCATCCCAATGATCCGGTGTTCTTGTGTACCGAAGTGGAAGGAGCGATCCCTGCCCTTGGTGAAGCCGGTAACTTTACCTTGCCACTGTGCCATTAACTTAGTTAAAGGAATGTCTCTGGAAGTGAAAACTCCCAGATTTCTGTGCATCGGAAGAATGTATTCCTCTTTGTGCATGGCCAGTGTACTACCTACGGCAATCGCTTCCTGTCCTATACCTGAAAACCATTTTCCAATTCGACCCTGACGGAGAAGGATAAGCATCTTTTCCTCTACCATTCTTGGGTAGAGCAACCTTTTATAAAGGTTTAGCAGTGTGGTGTTATCCTTATCCTTTCTGTCGAAGATCATGTTTATTGGTCTTTGGCGCCTTTATTTTTTTCTTCCCATTGTTTGGCGAAAGACTTGGGCGCTACTTCCGGCATTTCGCGGTACTTGCCCCACATCTTTTTAAACAAAAATTTGAGGAAGAAGTTTTTGAGCTTCCCGCCAAAGCGATCCATTCTGGATCTTTTTTGCATACTGGTTTTCCAGATTTTCCAGCCAATCTCTTCTGATTTGGTATTTTGATGGGTTGCCGCGGCGTCTCTTCTGTTTAACAGCAGCATCTTGTGAATGTCTATTTTAACCGGACAAACTTCCGAGCATTTTCCGCATAAGCTGGATGCATAGCTTAAGTGCTTAAAGTCCTTCATCCCTTTTAGGTGAGGGGTGATGATGGAACCAATCGGGCCGCTGTAAGTCGTATTGTAAGTATGACCGCCAATGTTTTTGTAAACCGGACAAGCATTCAGGCAAGCTCCACATCTGATACAGTACAGCCCCTGACGCTGATCTTTTTGCGCTAGCAAATTGGTACGGCCGTTGTCGAGCAATATCACGTACATTTCTTCTGGACCGTCCGTTTCTTCCCCACGTCTCGGACCACTTAATATTGTATTGTATACGGTTAAGTTTTGTCCGGTACCATGACTGGCAAGCAGCGGCCAGAACAAGTCAAGGTCTGCCATGGAAGGGATGATCTTTTCGATGCCCACAATAGCGATATGAATTTTTGGGAAGGTTGTACAAAGTCTTGCATTTCCTTCGTTTTCTGTTAATGCAATACTCCCGGTATCAGCAATCAGGAAGTTTCCTCCACTAATACCTATATCTGCATTGAGGTATTTTTCTCTTAATAACTCACGCGCTTTTTGAGTAAGCTGTTCCGGCGTATAATCTAAAGGTGTACCAAATTTTTCATGGAAAAGCTTGGCAATATCCTCTTTATTCAAGTGCATTGCAGGAGTTACAATATGGTAAGGTGGTTGTCCAAGTAGTTGAACAATATATTCACCCAGGTCACTCTCCAATGATTCTATACCATGTTCTCCAAGAAAGTCGTTGAGATGTATTTCTTCAGTGGTCATGGATTTCGATTTAATCACCGTCTTTCCGCCACTTTTGTTGATGATGTTCAGGATTTCTTTCTGCGCTTCTTCCGTATTGTTCGCCCATATCACTTTTCCTCCTCTGCGTTGGAAGTTTGATTCAAACTCTGGTAAAAACTTATCCAGATTTTCCATCACGCGCCATTTTATGACATGAGCTTTCTTTTTGGAGTTCTCCAGGTTCTCGAATTTAGATAAGCCCCGCTCAACCGCAGTATTGTACTTGCCAATATTGTGATTAATCGTTTCGCGATGCCCCAAATCAAAGGCCTTCTCATCAGCCTTAACCAAAAATTCCTCAGATACCTTCATCATCTTCCAAATATAAAAATAATTAAGTTTAAGCCTCGCATGCCAAATTTATATTACGCTTTGTTTACGACTAACGCTCTATCAGAGTTTAACGTATAAAAAAACCTGCCGGGTAGGGCAGGTTTTGAAATGTAATACTATTTAATTTTTTCTGGTACCGTCTTCGTTTTTATCAACGACCGGTCGTTTCGCCGCATTTGCTAATTCCCAGGCAGTAAAGTAAACCAGTTTCGCTCTTTTTGCCAGCATTGGGAAGTCAATTTTGCTGATCTCATCACCAGGCTGGTGATAATCATCATGAACCCCATTGAAGTAAAAAATAACAGGGATACCATGTTTGGCAAAATTGTAATGATCGGAACGGTAATAAAAACGATTCGGATCTGTACGGTTGTTGTAGCGCTCATCGAGGCTCATTTTTACATAATCTTTATTCGCCTTTTTACCAATACGATCCAGGTCGCTGCTCAGCATATCAGAACCAATGATATAAACAAAATTATTGTCAGCCGCATGGTCCTTATCACCACGGCCAATCATGTCGATATTTAAATTGGTAATGGTATTTGCCAAGGGGAAGATCGGATATTCGGAGTACCATTCAGATCCAAGTAATCCTTTTTCTTCACCTGTTACGGTCATAAACAAGATACTTCTTTTTGGTCCTTTTCCTGCTTTTTTAGCTTTAGCAAAAGCATCAGCTATCATCAATACACCTGTGGTCCCAGAACCATCATCATCTGCACCATTGTTAATCTTGTCATCACCTTTTACATCAGGCGTGATGCCGATATGGTCGTAGTGAGCAGTAATAACCAAAACTTCATTTTTCAGCTTCGGATCGGAACCTTCAAGGAAACCTAATACATTTTCAGCTCTTACTTTTGCCTCTGTTTTCTTTGCACTGGCCGTTAGAGCAACAGTTATGTCCTGGGAAGCAGGTTTTCCCGTTTCAGCAATTTTCTTTTTTAGAGCATCAATTGTATTTTTTGAGGCTTTAAGTATTTGATTCGCTGTAGTTGTTCCAACATAAATCACGGGGGTGCCTTGCGGACCGGCCATACGGTCAAGGTTTTCTTTGGTTTTCATCACCATTTGCTCTGATTGCAAATAGTTTTTTAAATTATCAGGCATGGCATCAATTGTAGGGTCAATTACAATTACAGCCTGTACTTTATTATCCGATAGATATTTGATTTTATTATTGATGTTTCCACCATTATTTTTGCCGGCCGATGCAGCTGAAGGATCTCCTGCTCTGAAAATCATCACAGTTTTTCCTCCCAGATTTAAGCCTTCATAGTCATTGTATCCTTCTTTGTTCAATCCATATCCCGCAAATAAAACACTACCGGTATTGAAAGCAAATCCTTTCTCTGATACGGTACTGGGCATGATATAAAAATCTTTTAAAGGCTCAGCTGGTTGTCCTTCAATGGTCAGGATCTGTGAAGTTCCGTAGTTAACCATATCGATAGGCTGAAAATAATCTCCCTTTACAGGACCTTTTAAGCCGATACTTTTAAAGTGAGCTTTTATATAATCAGCGGCCATCCATCCACCTTTTTTACCTGTATTTCTACCCTCATATTCATCAGAGGCCAAAACAGAAAGATGTTTGTATGCGTGATCTTTGGTGATGCTTTGACTGAATTTAATGGCGTCTCTATTTTGTGCCACAGCCGTGCAACCCATAAGGAGGACCAGACTGGTATATAAAAATTGTCTTTTCATATTTAGGGTTTTTAGCAAGACATTTTATTTACTCTACCCTGATGTCTGCCACCTTCAAAAGCCGTATTCAGAAATGCAGTTACCATTTCTTTAGCCAGGTTTTCTGTTACGAATCTTGCAGGGATACAGATTACATTAGCATTGTTATGTAACCTTGCCAACTCCGCTATTTCCTTTTCCCAACAAATTGCAGCCCGAATTTTTTGGTGTTTATTGGCCGTTATCGCTACACCATTGGCGCTTCCGCAAACCAGTACGCCAAAATCACAGGCTTCGGTTTCTACAGCTTCAGCTACAGGATGTGCAAAGTCAGGATAATCAACCGAGTCGGCAGAGTAAGTGCCAAAATCTGTTACCTCATAATCACTTAAAAATGATTTTAGGAGTTCCTTGTATTCAAAGCCGGCATGATCCGCGCCAATAGCAATTTTAAGTTTGGTATCTGTTGACATTTTTTTAGTTAGTTTATGAGTAATAAAATAAGAGGTTTTATTTTCTGTTGATTGTAGATACACCACGGAGCTCTTTATTTCTCTTGCGTTCGATGTTAGCCGATATAAAGATACTTAGTTCGTATAATACAAATAGTGGTAAGGCAACAACAAGCATCGTCATCACATCTGCAGTAGGTGTTACAACCGCTGCAACGATCAAAATGACAACTGCTGCATATCTTCTGCTGGAGCGCATGAATGCAGGCGTCATGATACCAAATTTCGATAAAATGTAGATGACAACCGGCAATTGGAAAATAATACCAGAACCAATTGTTAATGTGGCTACAGAAGATAAATAAGAGGTGATGGTAAAGGTATTTTCAATATCCGGACTTACCGTAAAATTGGTTAGAAAGTTAACGGATAGGGGACAAACAATATAATAGCCAAACATGATCCCTATGAAGAAAAGGACGGAGGCAAACGTTACGAAGCTACTTGCTGACTTACGTTCATTCTCATGTAATGCAGGTTTAATGAACAGCCACAATTCAAATAATATGTATGGAATACCTAAGATAATACCGACCATCACGCAGGCATTGATTTGCAGGGTAAATTGTCCGGCCATTTCTGTATTGATAATCTTCGCATCAATATGGGTGATACAAAGATCTGAGCTGATCATACTTGGCCATGCCGCAGCCATCTTACACATCATTCTGTAGGTCCAGAAATCAGGGTTTTTAGGGCCCATGATCAGTTCATTAAAAATGAAATCTGAAAACCAAAATGCACCTATTGTAAATATCACAACTACCAATAACGCCCGCAATAGATGTTTTCTAAGCACATCTATATGGTCAAAGAAAGACATTTCCGCTTCTATTGTTTTTCCTTTTT
This sequence comes from Pedobacter nyackensis, assembly GCF_900176505.1. Classification (GTDB taxonomy): domain Bacteria; phylum Bacteroidota; class Bacteroidia; order Sphingobacteriales; family Sphingobacteriaceae; genus Pedobacter; species Pedobacter nyackensis. The sequence goes on from NZ_FWYB01000003.1 coordinate 171,346, forward strand.
CTTTTATGGCCCCAATCAGGTCACGCTTTTTATTACTGCTCATGTAGGTTATTTGTAAAACAAAAATACCATTCTTTTATTGAGAATGGTATTCAGGCTTTAAATCTAGCAAATAGTTTTTCAACTGTATACTTATTGTGAGGGATTCTTATTCCGAAAATTCGAAAGTCTCCATAAATTTAGTGGTAAAATTACCTGCTCTGAAGTTGGGGTCTTTCATTAATTTTAAGTGGAAAGGAATTGTTGTTTTAACACCTTCGATTACAAATTCGCTTAATGCACGTTCCATGGTGCTGATAGCTTCTTCACGTGTTTGTGCCACACAAATTAGCTTAGCGATCATTGAATCGTAGTTTGAAGGAATCTGATAACCTGCATAAACGTGCGTATCAACCCTTACACCATGACCACCTGGAGAGTGGAAGTTTGTTATTTTACCTGGTGAAGGTCTGAAGTTGTTAAATGGATCTTCAGCATTGATTCTGCATTCGATAGCGTGCATATCAGGTAAGTAGTTTTTTCCTGAAATTGGAACTCCCGAAGCTACTTTGATTTGTTCTTTGATCAAATCGTAGTTGATTACTTCTTCAGTTACCGGATGCTCTACCTGAATACGGGTGTTCATTTCCATAAAATAGAAATTGCGGTGTTTGTCTACCAAAAACTCGATAGTTCCCGCACCTTCGTACTGTACAGCGATGGCACCTTTAATAGCTGCTTCACCCATTCTTTCACGCAGTTCAGGAGTCATAAATGGCGAAGGAGCTTCCTCTACCAATTTTTGATGCCTGCGTTGAATAGAGCAATCACGCTCAGATAAGTGACAAGCTTTACCATATTGGTCGCCGATAATCTGGATCTCAATGTGGCGTGGATCTTCAATGTATTTTTCAAGGTAAAGACCATCGTTACCAAAGGCCGCACCCGACTCTTGTCTTGCGCTATCCCATGCATTTTCGAAGTCTTCATCTTTCCATACTACGCGCATTCCGCGACCACCACCACCGGCAGTAGCTTTTAGTATAACAGGATAGCCAATTTCGTTAGCAGTTACAATTCCGTCTTTTATATTTTCAACCAAACCTTGAGAACCCGGAATAGTAGGAACACCTGCTTTTTTCATGGTCTCTTTAGCCGATGCTTTATCGCCCATAGAGTTGATCTGCTCAGGAGTTGCTCCAATGAACTTAATTCCGTAATCACGACAAACTGACGAAAACTTAGCGTTTTCAGATAAGAATCCGTAACCAGGGTGTATCGCATCTGCATTTGTTAATTCAGCTGCAGAGATAATATTTGGAATGCTCAGGTAAGAATCCTTACTTGGCGGAGGCCCAATACAAACGGCTTCATCTGCGAAGCGTACGTGTAAACTCTCTCTGTCGGCAGTAGAGTAAACCGCTACGGTTTTGATGCCCATTTCTTTACAGGTGCGGATAATGCGTAAAGCAATCTCGCCCCTGTTGGCAATTAATATTTTCTTAAACATATATTTTATATAGTGTAATTTGCTTTAAGCAAATATTACATCGGTTCTACTAAAAATAAAGGTTGGTCGTACTCCACTGGTGATGCATTATCAACAAGGACTTTCACAATTTTACCTGAAACTTCACTTTCAATTTCATTGAAAAGTTTCATAGCTTCAATGATGCAGATCACTTTTCCGGTTGTAACCTCATCGCCAACATTTACGAAAGAAGGTTTATCCGGGCTCGCAGAACGATAGAATGTACCGATCATAGGTGATTTAATAGTGATGTACTTTGAAGTCTCTTCAACAGGTGCAGATGCTTTAGTTTCTGTAGGGGCAGCCAATTGCTGGGCAGCAGGAGCTGGTGCTACAGCAGGAGCAATCTGAGCCGGTACAGTCGCCTGAACATAAGTAGGTGCCTGATTGGTTTTGATTGTGATTTTGAAGTCTTCCTGCTCAATAGCTACTTCATTTACGCCCGAACGAGAAACAAATTTAATAAGTTCCTGAATTTGTTTAATATCCATTTTTTAGGTGTTATTTAGAAAAAATAGTACGTCTTTAGAACTATCTAAGTTAAGATTATTTATTTTATAAAATTAGTAGGCCCATTTTAAATAAACGGACCCCCATGTAAAGCCACCTCCAAAAGCAGCCAATATGATATTGTCGCCTTTTTTAAGTTGATTTTCCCACTCCCATAGGCATAACGGAATTGTACCATTGGTCGTGTTTCCATAACGCTGTATGTTGATCATTACTTTTTCAGAACCAACGCCCATTCTCGATGCCGTAGCATCAATAATGCGTTTGTTAGCCTGATGTGGTACCAACCAGGTTACATCATCCGAAGTAAGACTGTTGCGATCCATAATCTCAGCAGCAACATCGGCCATATTGGTTACGGCAAATTTGAATACTGCTTGCCCTTCCTGATAAACAACATGCTCGTTGTTATCTATGGTTTCATGTGTTGCCGGTCTTGCAGAACCACCAGCTTTTTGATGTAAATATTGTTTTCCTGCGCCGTCGCTTTTTAAAATAGAATCCATTATTCCCAAACCTTCTTCATTAGGCTCAAGTAAAACGGCACCGCAACCATCACCAAAAATGATGCAGGTTGTGCGATCCTGATAATTGATGATTGACGACATTTTATCGCCACCAACAACTAAAACTTTTTTATGCTTACCGGATTCTATGAATTGTGCACCTGTCGACAAGCCATAAATAAAGCCTGAACAAGCAGCCTGAAGGTCATAGCCCCAGGCATTTTTAGCACCAATTTTATCTGCCAGAATATTCGCAGATGCAGGGAAAGGCATATCCGGAGTGGTAGTACAGAAAATAATCAGCTCAATTTCTTCAGCGCTGATTCCACGTTTTTCAAGTAAGCCATTCACAGCATGAACTGCCATGTCTGAAGTACCTAAGCCTTCACCTTTTAATATTCTTCGCTCTTTGATACCTGTTCTGGATGTAATCCATTCATCGGTAGTGTCTACAATTGATTCAAGCTCTTTGTTGGTCATTACGTAATCAGGTACATAACCATGAACAGCTGTAATCGCAGCGTGAATTTTACTCATTTTAATTAAAATTATTTAAATGCGGCTTGTATTTTTCCAACCAAGCCGGTTGTAATCATGTCCCTGGATTGCAGGATCATGTTTTTAACAGCCAACGGGCTCGAAATGCCATGGCCAATTACTACAGGGGCGTTTACACCTAAAACAGGACTACCTCCGTAATTTTCATAATTAAAGCGGTCAAAGAATTCGTCCTTTAACCCTCTTTTTTTAGTCAGTACATAAAAAGACTCAGCAAGTTTAAGCATCACATTTCCCGTAAAACCGTCGCAAACAATTACATCGGCTTTATCGTTAAACAAATCCCTTCCTTCCACATTACCGACAAAATTGAAAAGATTAGTATCCTTCATTAAGGGGAAAGTAGCCAGGCTAAGCATATCACCTTTTTCATCTTCCTCGCCAATATTCATCAAGGCAACTTTAGGGTTCTCTATCTGCATCACATATTCAGCGTACAAACTTCCCAAAATACCAAATTGAAGTAAAGTATCAGGCTTGCAGTCGGCATTAGCGCCAACATCAAGCATTAATCCTATGCCTCCGCTTAGTTTAGGAAGAAAAGTAGTTAAACATGGCCTGATAATACCGGGAATGGTTTTAACGCTAAAAACAGCGCCAACAAGCATTGCGCCCGAATTACCTGCACTTGCAAACGAATCAAGTTTACCTTCTTTAAGTAAATTGAATCCAATAGATATACTGGAATTAGGCTTTTGAACAATAGCCTTAGTGGGATGTTCGCCCATACCAATCACCTCTTCGGTATGAACATACTCAAAGTGATCCGGATTAAATCCGTTTTCAGATAGGATGGGCTTAATTTGCTGGGTATCTCCAATAAGCACTATTTGCTCATCCGAAGATAACAATGGATGAGCCGCTATTGCTCCTAAAACATTTGCTTTAGGAGCATAGTCTCCGCCCATTATATCGAGACCTATTCTCATAGTAAAAAATCAGTTTGTGTACGAGGCAAAATCGCCTTTTTTTAAAGGCTCTAAGTTAAACTTTAGTGGCCTTAAAACACAAACTATTTTTCAAGAAAATTAACCTATTGAGGTGTTTTCAATAACCAATTTACCGTTGTAGTACAAGTTACCATCAACGTTGTAAGCGCGGTGAGGAATGTGTATCGCACCTGTTGTTTGACAAGTAGCTAAAGAAGGAGCTTCTGCTTTATAGTGAGTTCTTCTCTTATCTCTTCTGCTCTTAGAAATCTTGCGTTTTGGATGTGCCATTGTTGATTTATTTAAATATTATTATTTTAATTTCTTTAATGCTGCCCACCTTGGGTCATCACTTTGTTGTTCTTCTTCTTCCTGTGATCCTACTGCTAAACTTTCCAGTCTTGCAATCATTTCCTGGTCGCATTTCTGACCAGTACCATTTTCCTCACAAATTTTAATATAAGGAACCGAAACGGTAATGAACTCGTAAAGAAAAGCTGATACATCTAGTTCACTCTCTTTTTTACTCAGTACAATGATTTCTAAATCATCGCTCTCTAATTCATCTTCAGCAAATTTTACAATCTGCCTTTCCTTTATATTTATTGGTGCATCAAATTCAGCTAAACACTTGTCGCAATCCAATACTATAGTCCCTTTAATGTGGATTTGTAGTATCAGCATTGCTTCTTGCTTGTCCAGCTCAACCTCCGCTGTTAATTTTCCCTTTTTTACCAGAGAATATTCAAAGGCGTCAAAAAAACTGCTATCAATCTCAAAATCAAACTGATGTTTGCCAATTTTTAAGCCTGTAAAGGGTATAGAAAATTGTTTTAATGCTTTCAATTGTAACAAAATTTTAGCCCGCAAATGTAGAGATTATTTTTAATGGTTGCAAATCTTTTTTAATTCGCGTCATCTTTCACATCTGCCGCAGTCTCAATAACTTTACCACCGCTTCTTAGTTGATTGCTCAATAGTTCTTCCTGCTCTCTCCTGTTCTTTACAATGTGGGTAGCTGCAAACACTGCTTCGATAAACGAAGAAGGGTCTGCCAGGTTTTTTCCTGCAATATCATAACCCGTTCCATGGTCAGGAGAAGTACGTACGATTTTTAAACCAGCCGAGAAGTTTACCCCTGTACCAAAAGCAATCGTCTTGAATGGAATCAATCCCTGGTCGTGGTACATGGCCAGCACAGCATCAAACTGTTTGTGGCTTCCCTTTCCAAAGAAACCGTCAGCAGGATATGGTCCGAAACAGATAACTCCTTTATCAAAGGCCTCATGAATGGCTGGTGTGATAATATCTTCTTCCTCTTTACCCAATAAGCCATTATCGCCGGCATGAGGATTTAATCCCAATACCGCAATTTTTGGTTTTTCAATCCAGAAATCCTTTTTCAGGCTTTCATTCATCATTACCAGTTTCTTAACGATTTTTTCTTTAGTGATGCTCTGCGAGATTTCTTTAACAGGAATATGTCCTGTTACTACACCTACGCGTATTTCTTCACTAATCATAAACATCAATACGTCGGCACTGTTACTTTGTTCCTGTAAATATTCGGTATGTCCAGGAAACTTAAAGGTTTCCGATTGGATGTTATGCTTATTGATTGGAGCGGTAACCAGGGCGTCAATTTCTCCTTTTAAAAGTGCATCTGTAGCTTTTTGAAGTGAGATGAGTGCATATTTTCCTCCGGTCTCGTTTGATACCCCAAGGTCAATTTTCACATCTTCCTCCCAGCAATTGATCAGGTTGGCTTTTTTTGGATTGGCGCTGGCCGGATCAGTAATTACGTTAAATACGAAATCAGTCAGACCCAAAGCCTTTCTATGATAAGAAGCAACTTTTGTATGTCCGTAAACTATTGGCGTACAGTAGTCGAGGATGCTGTTATGCGATAAGGTTTTTAAGATTACTTCTAACCCAATCCCATTTATATCACCAATGCTAATCCCAATTTTAATTTTATTGCTCATACCTGAATAGAAATTTGGCGCAAATTACAGATTTTCACCTTAATGTTAGCCGGATACTGGTAAAACTTTAGTTATTTTGTACCTTTTAAGGGAGAATATATGAGTTTGGTTAAGGCAAAAAAACATTTAGGGCAACACTTTTTAACGGATAAAAAAATCGCAGCAAAAATTGTAAACGGTCTTATTCACACCGATCAGTACAAACAGGTACTGGAAGTTGGTCCGGGAATGGGCATCCTGTCGGATCTCCTGCTGGAGCGTGAGGATCTCGAAACCTATATGATTGATATTGACGTAGAATCCTATCATTTCTTAAAAGAAAAGTATCCTCAAATGGGCAAAAGGCTTATCAATGGAGATTTTCTTAAGCTCGACCTTTCTGAAACTTTTAAAGACAAATACGCTATTATAGGTAATTTTCCTTACAACATATCCTCACAGATCCTGTTCAAGATCCTTGAAAATCGTCAGAATGTTGTCGAGATGGTGGGGATGTTCCAAAAGGAAGTTGCAGAGCGCTGTGCCTCAAAATCCGGGACTAAAGATTACGGAATACTAAGTGTACTGATTCAGGCTTATTACGATATAGAATATTTGTTTACCGTTAAACCAGGTACATTTAATCCACCTCCAAAAGTAAACTCGGGGGTAATCAGACTTAGCCGCAACAATGTTGAAACACTTCCTTGTGATGAAAAGCTGTTCTGGCGAACTGTAAAAGCCGGATTTAACCAAAGGAGAAAAACATTGAGGAATGCGCTTTCGGGTGTAGTACCTAAAGATAAAATGGATACCCATCCGTTTTTTGATAAGCGTGCTGAGCAGCTAAGTGTAGCTGACTTTATTGAACTGACTTCGCACCTTACAGAACTTTCTAAATAACATCAAATACTGAACATGAAGGGTAAAATATTAATAGTTGATGATCTGCATCCTGTATTTAAAGAACGTGCCACTGCAATGGGTTATGAAGTTCATGATGAGCCTTTAATTACCAGAGCACAAACATTAACTACAATTGCGGATTATGTTGGTATTGCTGTTCGTACAAAATTCAAAATAGATCAGGAATTGATGGAAGCTGCGCCGAACCTTAAGTTTATTGCGAGGGCAGGGGCAGGACTGGATAATATTGATGTGGCTTTTGCCAAACAAAGGAATATAACTTTGTTGAATGCCCCTGAAGGAAATATGGATGCTGTTGGCGAACATGCTATAGGTTTATTGTTAAGCCTGATGAATAATTTCCGGAATGCAGATGTAGAAGTACGTAATGGCATATGGGATAGGGAAGGAAACCGTGGTTATGAGTTGAAGGGACGCACTGTAGGGATCATTGGTTATGGCTTTATGGGCAAAAGCTTTGCTAAAAAACTTTCGGGTTTTGGAGTTAATGTGATTGCTTACGATAAATATAAAACCGGTTTTAGTGATGAATACGCCAAAGAGGTAAGCATGGAGGAGATTGTGAAGCAGAGCGATGTGCTTAGTCTTCATGTACCGCTAACAAAAGAAACAAGGCAAATGGTTGATGAGGAATATTTACTTCATTTCCGTAAGCCTATATTTTTTATCAATACGGCCAGGGGCGAAATTGTAAATACAAAAGCAGTTTTATCTGCGATTAAAGATAATAAAATCATTGCCGCTGGATTAGATGTACTGGAGGTAGAGAAGTTTCCTGCTTTGGGCAGTCAGGATTGGTACAATGACCTTAAGGCATCGGGAAGAATCATCTTAACTCCACACGTTGGAGGCTGGACATTTGAGTCGTACCGTAAAATTTCAGAAGTTTTGGTGGATAAATTAATTCAATTCTCATAAGGCCTCTATTACAAATAGAATGCATTTATCATGTTTTTTCGATATATTTACTTTTTGAAAATACATGACTACTTTTTTATCTCATCGTGGCAACAGAAAAACCTCTCGTTTCAGTAGTTATAGCAACTTATAACCGTAGTAATGTATTAAAATTCAGTATTGCTTCTGTTTTAAAACAAGATTATCAAAATTTCGAAATTATTGTCATTGGTGATCATTGTACCGATGATACGGAAGAGGTGGTAAATTCTTTTGTCGACAAAAGAATCAGTTTTTATAATCTGGAAGAAAATTTTGGGGAGCAATCTTATCCGAATAATATTGGTTTCCAAAAGAGTACTGGAGAATTAATTGCATGGCTAAATCATGATGATTTATGGTATCCTGAACATTTGAGTGCTTTGATGGAAAGTCTTTATCAGTCGGAATCCGATTTAGTATACTCCTGGTTTCTAGCTTATAATGTTCACAAATTTAATCTGGCTTATAACCTTCCTGTATTTACCAAAGAGAATCGATACTTCCCGTTTTTTTTTATTCCGGCTTCTACATGGTTGGTAAAAAGGGATACCATTACCAAAGCTGGCTTATGGAAAAGTGCGAGGGAGATTTATAATGCTCCATCGCAGGAATGGATTAACAGGGTAAATAAATTAGGTATGAAAATAACACCTGTACAGAAATTAAGTGTTATTGCTATTCAATCGGGCTGTCGCAAAGACTCCTATTTAAATCGACAGGTGGAGGAGCATGAATATGTCTTTGAGCGTATGTACACTGCTGAATTTAGAGAAAATGTACTGACTGAGCTTTGTTATCATTTAGCTTTACGGCACAACAGGGTCTCTTTAAAAGAATATTTTTGGTTTTTTTTTAAGAAACCGATTGTCTTTTTTGCTATTCGTTATCGATTTAGCCCTCATGCTTTGACCAATAGAATGAAATTTAGAAAAAAAGGTGGGGTGATTGATTATTTACGTGATGTACGTGGGTTGTCAAAACTAAACAGAGATACAAAATAGTTTTATGATAAAAAATTTCACGAAAGACAAGCAAAATATTACTGCAGATTGGGAGCCGATAAATGCTTCAATGATTGAAGGTGTTGAATTTAAGGAAATCAGAAATGTAATTAAAGACAATGGTTATTTAACAGAAATGTTTAGGTCAGAATGGTTTGATAACACTGAAATAGGCCAGGTATTTAGAGTGCATTTACAACCAGGAGCCATCTCTGCCTGGCATGCCCATGCTATAACAGTTGACAGGCTCTCGATAATTTATGGGGCTGTTAAAGTAGTTTTATTTGACGCTCGTCCTGATTCTCCTACTGCAGGGAAAATTAATGAATTTAAACTTAGCGAACATCGTCCGGGAACTGTACTTATTCCGCCAGGTGTGTGGCATGGCGTTCAGAATATCAATCACAATGCGAGTATGATATTAAATATGGTAGATAAAGCATATGTATATGAAAATCCCGATCACCTGCGTATAGATTTTGATGATCCTCAGATACCCTATACATTTGAAAAAAGATCAATTTAATACAATCAACCGTTGATCAGGAAAAGAGTATTTCAATACGGGGCTGCTCTTGTATTTACCAGGGGCATTTCTTTTTTATTCACTTTGCTGATTATTCGATCTTTACCCATTGGGGATATAGGTACTTACTACTTCCTCATAGGGATCTCAGCAGTTTTGGAAGTGTTTATAACCTGGGGAAGCCCAGTCTCAATCCAAACGCAAAGCGGCAAGAGTGAACATAGTAATATGGCATTTTCTGCTGCCCTACTTGGTGCTGGACTGTGCTTTTTTAGTTTAATTTTATTTTTCTTCTTTCAAGCCCTTCATTTAATTCATGATTCGCTTAGTCCCATCGCAGTCATCTTTGTAGTCTCAAGCACTCTGGTTAACTCTTTTACAAGTATTGCTTTGGCTTATTATCGAAGTATGCTCAATGTGAAGAATGATATTTATATTCTGCTGGCTAAAGAACTTGCCAAGTTCGTTATTCTGTTGGTAATTAAATCAGTGTTTGATTTATCACTCCAGAGTATACTTGTTCTTCTAATTTGTATTAATGTGCTAACTATTCTATCCATTTTGATAGATCTTCAAATAAGAAAAAACAAAAAAGAGCTAACAATAAAAAAAGATATTTCCTTTTTAATGAAGCAGGGGAGGCTGTTAATGCCTACATTTTTTGTTTACTCATTTCCATTCATTCTTATAAGAATATTTGGCTACACCCATTTTGGTAAAGAAGCTACGGGGTTATTGAATATTTGCCTGCTTACCAATGCCGGATTTCAATTGTATGCAAGTAGCTGGGGGATGGCTGTGAAACCTATTATCGGGCATTTTAATAACTTGGAAGATAGATCTGCTATTTTTAAGGTATGGAAGGAAACAAATTGGGTCTATCTTTCTGGCTGCATTGTATTATACATCGTTTGCTTTGTATGCTATAAACAGGTTTTAGGATTATTTAAGTTAGATGCGGATGTGGCATCTGTCAGGCATTTGTACTTTATAATACTTTTATACAATCTGGTTTATAGCATCGGTGCAATTAATAACAGTTTCCTGCAAATGCTGAAATTAACCGGGTACGAATTAAAAGGGATGAGATTAGGCCTTCTTTTCTACCCGTTGATCATATGGTATTGTTTCGATAAGGACATTCAGACATTAGCATGGGCAGTAGTGCTTTTAGAGTTGTTTAAGCTAAGTGTACAGGAATTTGTACTCTATCGTAGATGTGAATTAAAACCACGATACCAATTATCAATTAGTGCTGTTGTTATTCTAATAACAGGGACTATAACTTTAATATGCGTTTTTTGATATCTAGTGTCTCATTAAACCTAACCATGTAGGGAAATATACTGAAAGACCATTTTAACAGAAACGCAATTATTCTATTTTTTGGAGGATCATTGCCTCAATGAATAGCAAAAACTACTCAGAAATATATTTATTATAATATAAGTTAGTAATCGTAATTTTTAGACCAAAAATGGACGTCGACCGCCTTTTTGCGTTATAACAGCTCAAAATCATTTCAGCTTAAAAATTTGGTTTTATGCTATTACCCTGTTATCTTCGTTTTAATTGAAGCAAGACTATGTAGGCTTAGTAGCCGATGTAGTCTTGTTTGTTTTTTATAGGATTTACACAAAAATAAACGAGCTATGACAGAGGTAACGTATTATACCCAAGATGGTTTAGATAAACTGAAAGAGGAATTGCAATATTTGAAAACCACCGGAAGGCAGTTGATTTCAAAGGCAATTGCCGAAGCCAGAGATAAGGGCGATCTTTCAGAGAATGCAGAATATGATGCAGCTAAGGAAGCACAAGGTTTACATGAAGCAAAAATTTCTAAAATGGAGACAACCCTTTCAACCGCAAGGCTGATCGATGAGTCTAAATTAGATACCACGAAGGTGCTTGCGCTTTCTATAGTAAAAATAAAAAACATTAAAAACGGCGCTACCATGTCTTACCAGTTGGTAGCAGAATCAGAGGCCGACCTTAAAACAGGAAAGATCTCTGTAAAATCACCAATTGCAAAAGGATTACTAGGTAAATCTGTAGGTGATAAGACAGAAATCGAAGTGCCTGCAGGTAAAATGGAATTCGAAATATTAGAGATCAGCAGATAACATTAAAATATGGCAAGTATCTTTTCAAAAATCGTTAATCGTGAGATTCCAGCACATATCGTTGCTGAAACTGCCGATTTCCTGGCCTTTCTGGACGTGAGTCCGTTGGTGATGGGACATGTACTGGTAATTCCTAAAAAGGAAGTAGATTACATTTTCGATATGGACGATGAAAGCTATTTAGGCTTATCCCTGTTTGCAAAAACAGTGGCTACTGGTGTAAAAAAGGCTTTCCCATGTAAAAAGGTAGGTGTTGCTGTAATTGGATTAGAAGTGCCACATGTGCACATTCACCTGATTCCAATGAACAATGTGAATGATATGAATTTCAGCAAAGCTAAGCTGCAACCAACGCAGGAAGAGCTGGCCGAAGCAGCAGCGAAAATTAAAGCTGTACTCTAAAAAAATAAGATCAGGCTTCTGAAGCTTTGATATAGCACAAAAAAGGAGCGACAAATGAATTGTCGCTCCTTTTTTGTGCTGGTATAAGACAAGTTGTCTGTCTTGGTTTTTGTGAACAAAAAAATTGGTATCTGCGAAAGGGCATAGGAATATTTGCCTTCCTTCAAGGCAACTGTTCCAGCCATTGAGTAGATTGCCTATTTTTTTAACTTGTCATTATTCTTATGCCTGTCTGCATCCCTGATACTCTTCTTAATCAGGTTCCTTTCCATCGCAGCAGTCAGATCGATTCCAGTCTGGTTAGCCAGGCAAATCAATACGAATAACACATCCGCCATCTCGTCACCTAAATCAACAGCCTCATCACTCTTTTTAAACGACTGCTCGCCATATTTTCGCGACATGATTCTGGCTACCTCGCCAACCTCTTCCATCAAAATAGCTGTGTTAGTTAATTCATTAAAATAACGGATACCAGTCGTTTTAATCCACTGATCTACCGTTTCCTGTGCTTCTGCTATAGTCATGTTATTCTTTATTTTTTGTGTCAAGAATTATCGTTACCGGCCCGTCATTTACCAGGCTGATCTTCATATCAGCACCGAAAATGCCCGTTTGTACGTCTTTATTCAATAGCGAAGAAAGCTGTTTAATCATCGCTTCGTAAAGTGGAATTGCCTTATCTGGTCGGGCGGCTCTGGTAAAACCAGGCCTGTTTCCTTTTTTTGTGGCTGCAAACAATGTGAATTGGCTAATCAGTAAGATGTTCCCGTCTATGTCGGCCAAAGCTTTATTCATTAAGCCTTGCTCATCTCCGAAAACCCTCATGTTAGCTATTTTCCCTGCCAGCCATTCCATATCTTCTAAGCTATCGGCATCCTCAATGCCAAGTAAAACTAAGAAGCCGAGTCCGATAGTGCCGGTGGTATTCCCCTCTACAACACAGCTCGCTGAAGTAACTCTTTGTATAACCGCTCTCATAATGTACTTAAATTGCGTTTAGGCTCTGGTTTCGTTACCATGATAAATGCTCAGATAGCTTTCATATCTGCTCAATTCTATTTCACCATTCTCTACTGCTTTAAGTACAGCACATCCAGGTTCATTGACATGCCTGCAATTGTTAAACTTGCATTGATTCATCAGGTCCCTCATTTCCCTGAAGTAATGTCCAAGTTCCTCAGGTTTAATGTCGAATATGCCCAGTTCGCGTATGCCCGGTGTATCGATTAAGTAACCACCAAAAGGTAAGGCATGCATTTCGGCAAAGGTAGTCGTATGTTGCCCCTTGTCGCTCGCTTCCGAGATTTCACCTGTTTTAATGCTATGGCCAGGTAGGAGCACATTGATCAGACTTGATTTTCCCACACCCGAATGGCCGGAGAATAAAGTGGTTTTATCTTTTAGTAAACTTTCAATCAAAGGAATGTTTGTGCCTTCAAGGGCAGAAACTGTATAGCAAGGGTAACCAATGTTTTCGTAAATCCTTTGATATTCAGCCAATACCTCTAAGCCATCTTCATTATAAAGGTCGAGCTTATTAAAGATAAGCATGGCCGGGATATCATAAGCTTCGGCTGTTGCCAGAAAACGGTCAATAAAACCTAATGATGTTCGCGGAGAAGCTAAGGTAACCACTAAAAAAGCCTGGTCGAGGTTGGCCGCAATAATTTGCGCTTGTTTGGATAAATTGATGGATTTACGGATGATATAATTCCGCCTGTCGTACAATTTATTGATCACGCCATTGTCTGAGTTTGGTTCCAGCTCAAACCCTACCTGATCACCCACTGCAACAGGATTAGTGGTTTGAATACCTTGAATTCTGAACTTCCCTTTTATTCGGCAGTTGTATTCAAGCCCATTTTCTCCATGTACCTGATACCAGCTTCCCGTCGACTTTATTACTAATCCTTGCATATAATTGGTAAAGGTAAGAATTTACTAAATACTATATCCCTCATAAATATTTTTACAAATGCTTGCTAATTAGAAAAATATAACTTTACTTTACGGCACATAACAGATAGTGTAAAAAATACAATGATTAACAATTCAACCACAACTACGATTACCACAACCACCGGCATAGCACGGAGGACGGTAAGCTAGTGGGCTGAAAAAGATATAAAAAACCACAAAAAAGCGCCTTCCTCTAACTGGGGAAGGCGCTTTTTTTTTGACCAAACCTGTCTGAACCTTGCCATTGCAAGTAAAGACGCAAACGAATTATTGAAAAACTATGAATATTTTAAAATTTGGAGGTACATCTGTCGGTTCAGCTCAAAGCATAAGCGCGCTGATGGAAATTCTTAAAAAGGAAAAGGGAGATGAGAACCCTATCGTTGTTCTTTCTGCAATGGGGGGCGTAACCAACACCCTATTGGAGATGGCAGAAAATGCGAGGAATGCAAGCGATTACGCTGATCAGCTGAAACAGGTAGAGGCCAGACATTTTGAAGTCATCCGCACCTTACTTCCTGCAGGCGCTCAAAACCCTGTACTTACCAAATTGAAGATCTATTTCAATGAGTTGGAAGATATTCTGCAGTCGGTTTATAACCTTCGCGAACTGAGTTCGCAGACTAAAGATTTGATTTTAAGTTATGGTGAACGCTGTTCGACAGTAATGGTTAGCCATATTGCCTGCCAGCATTTTGCCAATGCGCTATTTGTAAATGGGGCCGAACTGATCAAAACTGATAGTAATTTCGGACAAGCGAAAGTTAATACTCAGCTTACAGAAACGCTGATCAGAGATTTTTATGAATCTAATAAGGATAAATTACTTTTTGTTACCGGATTCATTTCGAGTAACGAGGAAGGTCGCATCACTACTTTAGGTCGCGGGGGTAGCGATTATACTGCCGCAATCTGGGGAGGCGCTTTAAATGCGCAGGAAATTCAAATCTGGACAGATGTTGATGGGATGCTTACTGCCGATCCAAGGATCGTTAAGAAAGCTTTTTCTTTACCGGAACTCAGTTATATAGAAGCAATGGAGCTATCTTATTTCGGTGCAAAGGTGATCTACCCGCCAACTATGACTCCCGCTTTCTTAAAGAAAATTCCCATTGTTATTAAAAATACTTTTAACGTTGATTTCGAAGGTACTTATATCAAACATGGTGCACATGCATCGAACCTTCCTATAAAAGGGATTTCCTCAATCGATGAAATCAGTATTTTAAATCTTTCGGGAAGTGGAATGGTAGGTAAGGCTGGTTTCAGTGGCCGACTGTTCTCGCTTTTATCCAGAGAACAGATCAATGTGGTGCTGATCACACAATCTTCTTCAGAGCATAGCATCACTTTTGCTGTTAAGCCTTCTGATGCTTTAAAAGCATTGTCGTTGATTAATAAGGAGTTTGAATTGGAACTTCAGGCCCGCAAACTGGAATATCCTGAGGTGGAGAACGGGCTTTCGGTATTGGCCATAGTAGGTGAAAACATGAAACGTACGCCGGGGATTTCGGGGAAATTGTTTAATGCGCTGGGTAGAAATGGTGTAAACATCAGAGCTATCGCACAGGGATCTTCAGAATATAATATCTCAGTAATTCTATCAAGAGCTGATCTTTCAAAAGCAGTGAATGCTGTTCATGATGCGTTCTATTCAGACTTGAAAAAAACACTGAATGTATTTTGTCTTGGTACCGGTAATATCGGAAAGACACTGTTCCAGCAACTGCAAAACCAGATGCCTTTTCTAGCGAAGAACAATGATCTGCAGGTGAAAGTTATGGGCGTTAGTAATACCCGTAAAATGTATCTGAATCCAGATGGTTTAGATCTGGCTAATTGGGAAGAAACACTGGAAACACAGGGAGAACAGGCGGATTTGGGCGAATTCATTAAACAGATGAAGAATATGAATCTGGCCAATTGTGTGTTTGTAGACAATACTGCAAGTCATAATCCAATCCAGTTTTACCTGGATGTATTGCAGTCCAGCATCTCTGTAGTTACTTGCAACAAGATCGGGAACTCTGCTGAATACGATCAGTATGTGGCTTTCAAGCAAGCCGCGAGGAAACATGGGGTTGACTTTTATTACGAGACAAACGTAGGTGCAGGCTTGCCAATCATCCGTACACTAAAGGATTTAATGCTTAGTGGTGATAGGATTGGAAGAATCGAAGCTATTTTATCTGGTACTATATCCTACATCTTCAACAATTTTAAAGGCGACAGGTTATTTCATGAAGTAGTGAAGGAAGCGCAGGATTTAGGTTATACCGAGCCCGATCCGAGAGACGATCTGAACGGTAAGGATTTTATGCGCAAAATGCTCATCCTTGCGCGTGATGCAGGATACGCCCTGGAAGAAAAGGATGTTGCTATAGAAAGTATGCTTCCGGCAGACTGTTTGGCCGCCGCTAGTGTACCTGATTTTTATGTGGCTATGGAAAAAAATGCCGCGCACTTTGAAAACCTGAAACAGGAAGCCGCAAAAGGCAATAAGGTATTAAGATACATTGGTAAACTGGAAGATGGTAAGGTTGCTATTACCCTGCAAATGGTGGATGATAGTCATCCTTTCTACATGCTTTCAGGTAGCGATAACATCATCTCATTTACAACAGATCGCTATAAAGAACGTCCTTTAGTGGTTAAAGGGCCTGGTGCAGGTGCAGAAGTAACTGCAGCAGGGGTATTTGCAGACATCATAAACGTTGGTAAAAGATAAATAGCAATATGAATAAATCGATAAAAGTTTTCGCTCCGGCCACAGTGGCCAACGTAGTATGTGGTTTTGATGTGTTGGGTTTCGCGGTAAATGAGCCCGGCGATGAAGTAATTATGCGCCTTACGGATAAACCAGGTGTTTCCCTTTTAAAAATTACCGGTGATGAAGGTCGTTTACCTTTAAATCCCGACAAGAATACAGTGAGTGCGATTGCCAAACAATATTTAGCACATATTGGCCGACCTGATGTGGGTATTGAAATAGAACTACATAAGAAGATGCCTATAGGAAGTGGCTTAGGTTCCAGTTCGGCCAGTACAGTAGCAGGTTTATTTGCTATTAATACTTTGTTTGATAGTCCACTAACGAATAAAGAGCTTGTTCCTTTTGCGATGAAGGGGGAGGAGTTGGCCTGTGGATACGGTCATGCGGATAACGTGGCACCTGCCTTAATGGGTGGTTTTGTACTCATCAGGAGTTATAGCCCGCTGGATATCATTAGTCTGCCTTTTCCGCAAGATATGCATGCAGCTATTGTATATCCTGAAGTTGATGTGCCTACTAAAGATGCACGTCAGATGATTCGGTCGAAAGTGTTTTTAAAAGATGCGGTAACTCAATGGGGGAATGTTGCTGGATTGGTAAGCGGCTTGTTTATGAATGATTATGATTTGATTGGTCGTAGTATGACCGATGTGCTGGTAGAGCCTACACGCTCTATTTTGATCCCGGATTTTGAAAGATTAAGAGGACTGGCTATGGAAGCCGGAGCTATAGGTTTTGGAATTTCGGGCTCAGGACCATCTGTGTTTGCATTAACTAAAGATGCAGAAACAGCTAAGCAGATCACTCAGAAACTACAACAGCATTTAAAAAATATTGCTATCAATAGTCTGGCTTTTGTTTCGGAAGTCAATAAAAAAGGGCCAATAATTTTAGATTAAAGTTATTGTTGAACATAAATACTTCGTCATGCATGAGCAATTGTCATCCTGCTATTAACGGATCCCGGCCTTCGCTGGGATGACGAACGACTTAAATAAAAATGATTAAACAAAATGAAATTATACAGTACAAACAACCATAACCTAAGTGTCGATTTTCCAACTGCAGTGTTCAACAGTATGCCTGCAGACAAAGGCCTATATATGCCTGTTCACATTCCGCAATTGGATCAGGAATTCATTGATACCATTGATCAGTTTACATTGCCTCAAATCGCCTTTAAAGTGGCTTCAGCTTTATTACAGGGTGCTATTCCTGCTGATGACCTGAAAAGAATCATTGATGATGCCATTAATTTTGATGCTCCGGTAGTAAAACTGGCTGAGGATGACTATGTGCTAGAACTTTTTCATGGACCTTCTTTAGCATTTAAAGATTTTGGGGCTAGGTTTATGAGCCGCATTATGGGCTACTTTTTAAAAGACAATGAGCAGATGCTTGATGTACTGGTTGCTACTTCGGGTGATACCGGTGGCGCTGTAGCGCTTGGTTTTTTAGGCGTACCAAATACACGGGTAACCATTCTTTATCCAAAAGGGAAGGTGAGTGATATACAGGAACTTCAGCTTTGCACTAATGGACAAAACATTCATGCTATTGAGGTAGAGGGGACTTTTGACGATTGCCAGGCCTTAGTAAAACAGGCTTTTGCAGATGATGAGCTGAATGCCAAGCTTCGCCTTACCTCAGCCAACTCTATAAATATTTCGAGACTGATTCCACAAACATTCTATTATTTCAATGCCTATGCGCAGTTAAAAAAGCAAGGTAAAAGGGAAGTGGTATTTGTGGTGCCTAGCGGGAACTTTGGAAATATTGCCGCTGGTTTACTGGCCTATAAAATGGGCTTGCCTGTAAAACAGTTTGTGGCTGCGACCAATGTGAACGATACTGTTCCAAGGTTCCTGGAAACTGGGGTGTACGAAACCCGACCATCTGTACAAACTTATGCCAATGCCATGGATGTGGGGGCACCAAGCAACTGGGTAAGGATTATGGATCTTTTCCAAAATGATAAAGCCGCATTACAGCAAATATTGAAAAGTTATCGTTTTACAGATCAGGAAACCCTGGAGGGCATGCAAGTCCTATATAGTGATTTCAATTATATTGCTTGTCCGCATACCGCAATTGCATGGAAGGCTTTACAGGAATATAGAAAAGATGCTGCGGATAAAGACTTTGCAGGAGTTTTCCTATCCACTGCACATGCCTGTAAGTTTCCTGATATTTTCCCTGAAGAAATGAAAGCTAAAATTGAGATACCTGAACAGGTGAAAAACCTTGCTAAAAAACAAAAGCAGTCAACCGTTATGGATACTGCCTTCGAATCTTTTAAAGAATATCTGAATAGCTATTAGCTATTTTTTAGTAAAGCGCATAATGGCAATATCACCCATCATAAAATTAAGGGTACTGTCGCTGGTTATCGCATAAGTACTTGCTTTCTTCAGCATCTCTACAAAAGTGGTCTCTCCTTCACCAGGACAGGCCATTTTTGTCATCATAAACGGTTTTGTGAAGTTAATTGTCGTATCGTCTGCTATCAGTTGACCTGAGAACGAATTACAGCTGGTATTGCCGCTAAACCTCTTTTCTGCGACATCAAATTTGATGATTGGTTTTTTACCAGGATATAAACCATTGAATGCTATTCTTGGTCCGGATATGTAAGTCAATTCCCATGTTCCACCCAATTGGGATAATCCACCATTTTCTATTGCCCCAGACTTCATTGTTGTACAAGCAGCTAAAGAACTTGTAATAACTAATGCAAATAGCATCAACCTTTTCATATCGTGTTTTTTATGGTTATAAAACAGATATCCAAAGAAATGCTTCCCTGGATATCCTGTTTAGAATAATAAATCTCTTTGAATGAATATACAAAGAGTGTTCCAAAAAACGCAGTCAGTTAAGATCTTCTTTAAAAAACGGCCTGTGCAATTCGTTTTGTAGGCTCCGGATTTCCCATTGTATAGAAATGCAATACAGGTGCGCCCATCGCTTTAAGCTCATTACATTGGTTAATCATCCACTCAATTCCCACTTCTTTTACCTCTTTCTCCGATTTGCAGGCATGTACTGCTTCAGTCAGGGCCAGAGGAATATCCAGATGGAATATTTTAGGTAAGCTAATGAGTTGTTTGCTGCTGGTGATTGGTTTCAATCCGGGAATAATGGGCACATTAATTCCGTTAGCCCTACATTTTTCTACAAATTCTCTGTACTTGTTGTTGTCGAAGAACATCTGGGTTACAATAAAATCAGCCCCTGTATCTACCTTATGTTTCAAATATTTGAAATCGGTATCGAGATTAGGTGATTCAAAGTGTTTCTCAGGGTAGCCCGCAACACCTATACAGAAATCTGTTTTTTCAGCACTTTCCATATCATCATGCAGGTATTTGCCTCTGTTCATATCTACAACATGACTCAGCAGTTCTGAAGCGTAAGCATGACCATTGGCGGTGGGAACAAAAGAACTATCGCTTTTTCGCGCATCGCCCCTTAAAACCAATACGTTGTCGATACCCAGAAACTGAAGATCGATCAAAGCATTCTCAGTTTCATCTTTAGTAAAACCACCACAAATCAAATGTGGTACAGCATCTACTTTGTACTTGTTCATGATTGCTGCACATGTAGCTACAGTACTTGGGCGCTTGCGATAAGCTACTTTCTCCAATAAACCATTGGGATGTTGCTTATAAATATAGTCCTCACGTAGGTAAGTTACATCAATAAAAGGAGGGTTGAACTCCATTAAAGGATCAATAGCATCAAATATTCCCTTAATACTTTGGCCTTTTATAGGCGGTAATAATTCAAATGAGAATAAGGTCTTACCCTTTGCATTATGTATATGATCTATAATTTTCATTAGTCTAGTCGTTTTTGGTTTGTGTTCAATAGAGGATTAATACGCAAGGTTAGGACTCAGCCATCTTTCTACTTCTTCAAGCGGCATGTTTTTCCGTACTGCGTAATCTTCAACCTGGTCTTTGGTGATTTTACCCAATCCAAAATACCTTGATTGCGGGTGTGCGAAATAGAATCCGCTTACTGCTGCGGTAGGGTACATGGCATAGCTTTCGGTTAAGCGAAGTCCAATTTTTGCCTCAGCATCCAGCAATTCAAACAAGGTTCCTTTTTCGGTGTGTTCCGGACAAGCAGGGTAACCTGGTGCAGGACGGATACCGGAATATTCTTCCTTAATTAAGGCTTCATTGTCCAGGATTTCGTCTTTGGCATAACCCCAGTAGTCTTTACGTACCAGTTCGTGCATTTTTTCAGCAAAAGCTTCTGCAAGCCTATCAGCTAATGCTTTAGCCATAATGCTGTTGTAATCGTCATAAGCCGCTTCAAATTCTGCTACCAATTCATCACAACCTATACCAGTTGTTAATGCAAATCCTCCAAAATAATCAGGTACACCAGTTTCTTTCTGTGCAATAAAGTCCGAAAGCGCATAGTAAGGTTGGTCCGCAGTTTTTTCAGCTTGCTGCCGCAAAGTATGAATAACCTCTTCTTTACCATCTACATTTAACACGATATCATCACCAACTGCATTGGCCGGCCAGAAACCAATTACCGCTTTCGCAGTTAACAATTTCTCATC
Source organism: Pedobacter nyackensis (assembly GCF_900176505.1). Classification (GTDB taxonomy): domain Bacteria; phylum Bacteroidota; class Bacteroidia; order Sphingobacteriales; family Sphingobacteriaceae; genus Pedobacter; species Pedobacter nyackensis. The sequence continues at coordinate 192,561 of NZ_FWYB01000003.1, forward strand.
AACTATCCTTTTTAACAAAGCCTGTGCGTCAGCAAATAGTTTCTTTGCCTCATCACCAACTACTTTGTCCTCCAGAATTCTTGGGTATGCACCGCGCAGTTCCCAGGTCTGGAAAAACGGAGTCCAGTCAATATAAGGTACAAGCTCTTCTAACGGATAATTTTCAAAAACCCGTGTGCCAGTAAAGGTTGGAGCAGGAGCCACCAAAGCCGGATCTATTTTAAAGTTATCCTTACGTGCTTCTTCAATGGTTTTGAAACGTTTGTCAGACCGCTTGTTTAAGTGTGCTTCGCGTGCTTTATCATATTCAGCTCTAATGCCGGCGATATATTCGTCACGTGCATCCTTATTCATTAAGGTACTGGCTACAGTTACGCTTCTCGAAGCATCCAAAACATGTATAGCAGGACCTGAATAGTTTGGTGCCACTTTTACTGCCGCATGGATACGGGAAGTCGTAGCTCCACCAATCATTAAAGGAATGGTAAAGCCTTCGCGTTCCATTTCTTTGGCAAAATGCACCATCTCATCCAATGAAGGAGTGATGAGACCACTTAAGCCAATAATATCTGCATTGATTTCCTTGGCTTTTTTAATGATATCCTGTGCAGGAACCATCACGCCCATATCAACAATTTCGAAGTTATTACAAGCTAAAACTACACCTACAATATTTTTACCGATATCATGTACGTCACCTTTTACGGTCGCCATTAATATCCTTCCTGCAGATGAATTCTGATCCTGATCCGGATTGTCTAGTTTTTCCTGTTCAATAAAAGGCAATAAGTATGCTACCGCTTTTTTCATTACGCGGGCTGATTTTACCACCTGAGGTAAGAACATTTTTCCGGCTCCAAAAAGGTCGCCGACGATGTTCATCCCATCCATCAGAGGACCTTCAATAACCTGGATTGGTCTTGCGTATTTCTGACGAGCTTCTTCCACATCATTGTCCAGGTATTCTATGATCCCTTTAACCAAAGCATGCGAAAGTCTTTCTTCAACAGGACCTTTACGCCATTCTTCGTCTCTTACGATTTCTTTACCTTTTGATTTGATGGTATCTGCAAATTCAACAAGCCTTTCGGTTGCGTCGTCTCTGCGGTTTAGCAAAACATCTTCAACCAGTACTAGTAGTTCAGGTGGAATCTCCTGATAAACTTCCAGCATGCCGGCATTTACAATTCCCATATCAAGTCCGGCTTGAATGGCATGGTACAAGAATGCCGAGTGCATGGCTTCCCTTACCGTGTTATTCCCTCTGAAAGAGAAGGAAATATTAGATACACCACCGCTTACTTTTGCATAAGGAAGGTTTTCTTTAATCCAGCGCGTAGCATTTATAAAGTCTACCGCATAGTTATTGTGTTCTTCTAAACCGGTAGCTACCGTCAGGATGTTTGGATCAAAAATGATGTCCTGTGGCGGGAAACCGATTTCATCAACTAAAATATCGTATGATCTTTTACAGATCTCTTTTCTTCTTTCAAAATTATCAGCCTGTCCTTGCTCATCAAAAGCCATTACAACTACAGCAGCGCCGTAGGTCATAATTTTACGTGCACTCTCTCTGAACTTTTCTTCGCCTTCTTTTAGGGATATGGAGTTTACAATTCCCTTACCCTGTAAGCATTTTAAGCCGGCTTCTATTACAGTCCATTTCGAAGAATCGACCATGATAGGCAGTTTAGAAATATCTGGCTCAGACGCAATCAGGTTGAGGAATTTGGTCATTGATGCTTCTGAATCAATCATTCCTTCATCCATGTTTACATCAATCACCTGCGCGCCGCCTTCAACCTGCTGACGGGCAACGGCCAGTGCAGCTTCAAAATCGCCACCTAAAATCAGCTTAGAGAATTTTGGTGATCCGGTGATATTGGTACGCTCACCTATATTTACAAAAATACTCTCTGGAGTTATCGTTACCGGCTCCAGACCGCTTAAGCGCATGTATGGCTCAAGCTGAGGGATTTTACGGGGAGCTATATTTTTTGCCTTCTCGGCGATGCAGCCAATGTGGTCAGGTGTGGTACCACAGCAACCACCAACAATATTTACAAAACCATGCTGGATAAAATCTCCAACCAGGTGAGCTGTTTCATGTGGCATTTCATCATAGGCACCAAACTCGTTTGGCAAGCCTGCGTTTGGATAAGCTGAAACGTAACAAGGCGCTTTTGCGGAAAGTTCCTCAATGTGGGGCCTCATGTCTTTAGCACCGAGGGCACAGTTAAAGCCTATGCTTAAAGGGTTGGCATGGATTACTGAATTCAGGAAAGCCTCAGCGGTTTGACCGCTTAAAGTCCGCCCTGATGCATCAGTAATGGTACCAGAGATCATGATCTCTATCTTGCGACCAATTTCTGTTTCATATTTTTTAATAGAAAATATGGCAGCTTTGGCATTTAACGTATCAAAAATAGTTTCAATTAGCAGCACATCAGCACCACCATCAATCAAGCCACGAACCTGTTGGTCGTAGGCATCAACCAGCTCATCAAATGTGATGGCTCTGAAACCAGGGTCATTCACATCCGGGGAAATGGATAATGTTCTGTTGGTGGGGCCTACAGCACCGGCTACAAAACATACGCGACCAGGGTTTGCAGCCATGAATTCATTTACGGCTTCTTTGGCAATTTTAGCGCCTTCAAAACTCATCTCATAGTCCAACTCTTCCATCTGGTAATCGGCCAGAGAGATGCGCTGCGTACTAAAAGTATTGGTCTCAATGATATCAGTACCGGCCTTTAGGTATTCGGTATGTATCGCTTTGATGATGTCGGGACGAGTTAAGTTTAATAAGTCGTTGTTTCCCTTTACATCACATGGGTGGTTTTTGAAGCGCTCGCCTCTAAAATCCTCTTCAGTTAAAACGTAACGCTGTATCATAGTGCCCATTGCACCATCGATAATTAGGATCCGTTTTTCTAATTCTTCTCTAATGTTCATTTACAAAAAATCATATGAGCAGGTAATAAGCTATTTTTGATAGAGGCTAAAGCCTAAACAAGTGCCGAACTCATTACATACAAAGCTTATTCGGAATTCTGGTGTTGGACGAATTCAACTTATCTTTCCGGAACTAATGGTTCAGTTCCAGTAGAATTTAGCACCTTGTAAGCACAGGTTGCCAAGACTTCGTAGGGTCTAATCCCTCCGTCTTTCTCTATAAGCCTTACAAAGGTGCAACAAAGAAAAGTCATTTCCAAAAAAACAGAGGTTAAAGCATATAAAATTGTATAGAACTGACAGATTGATGGTAAAATTGGAATTATATTCTGTATTTTAGTAGTTTAGAGTACTAAATCGCTGAAGGGCTAAATGGCGAGTATGAAACTCAGGGATTACTATTGTTGTTAACTCTGGTAACATGTAATGCCCGGGTATTTCCTCTGATAGATTTTATTTTGCCGCGCAATGCGTCATTATCAAAAGTGTTATACCAGCTTATCTTTATTGGGCCGACGGATTTCAAAGTTCCTTTGGAATCATGTATGTCAAAGCTGTTGTTGTATTTGATGTCAATATTCCCGATAGATTTTAGTGTACCGTTAATATCATGAATGTCAAAATTGTTATTGTATTTGAAGGCTATCTTTCCAATTGACTTTAAGCGTCCTTTTTTGTCATGAATATCAAAATTGCTGTAATAATCGAATGGAATTCCATCTATTGATTTTATTTTTCCGGACTTGGCACTGTCAAAATTATCATAATAAGTGACATCTAAGTCGCCGATTTTTTTTCCTCCATTGACAGCGTTGTCTTCAAAGTCGTCCCAATAGTTTGGGACGCTTCTTTTTAGAGGTTCAACAAAGCAAATTTTGCCCTCAGGATCTATTCCAATAATGAAGTTGTTAAAAGTAAGTTCTATTTCCTGTATACCCTTTTTATAATCTTCAATCATAAAATTAGTGCGGATAATTTCCTGTGTTTTACCGGCCAACCCAATGCATAGCATTAAGCTGAGAATAAGTAGTTTCTTGTAATTCATTTGTGTAGATGTGTTTTGTGGCAGTACCTAACGCTGCCGGTACTAATGTAATCGTTTTTAATATTGTGAAGTATTTACTGGTGTAACTATTTAGTTAGATAGAATAGGGGTTTGAGAACATAAAAAGACGATACAAAAGAAGCCCCCTGATTTTTAGGTCAGAGGGCTTCTTTTATATAAGTCAGAAAGAATTATCTTCTGTCGCCAAATATTCTTAATAAGTAAATGAAGATGTTTAGGAAGTCAAGATAAAGTGATAACGCACCCATAATAGCTAATTTCTTAGTATCTGCATCTTGCATAGTTGCACCACTTTCTTCAAGGCCAGCGCCTATTCTTTTCAGTTTCTGAACATCATAAGCAGTTAAAGCTGTAAAGATTGCGATACCGATGAAGGCCATAAACAGGCTAAAGTTTTCACTTTGAATGAACATGTTTACAACACTTGCAATAACCAAACCTACTACACCGATCATTAGGATAGGACCGAATTTACTTAAGTCTACATTGGTAGTATAGCCCATTACGGCCATAATACCGAATATACCGGCTGCGCCAATAAAACAGCTCAATACTGAGCCTGAAGTGTAGGCTAATAAGATAAAGCTTAAACTAACCCCTGTTAATACAGAGTAAAGGATGAATACACCTAACAGTGCAGCGTAAGAAAGTCGGTTCAATCCGGCGCTCATCAGCATAACCAGACCAAGTGGTGCAAGCATAGCTACCCAGCCTAACATACCCATTTTACCTGTTTCCTGATTGATCAGGTATGTCATCATTTCTGGAGTGCTTGACATGTAATAAGCTGCGAAACTTGAAATGCTAAGCGCTACAAACATCCATAAGAACACGTTTGCAAAGAATTTTTTGGCAACTTTACCCGTTATATCTTCTACAAATACAGACTGTTGCGACCAGTTTTGATTGTTGTTATCCATTTGTTTTTAAATTTATTTAAAGGTATTAATTGTTTTGATTATACAAAAGCTATGCCCCGAGCCTTTTTGTCAGGGTTTCTTCAACTTTTTTAAAGAATTGAAGGGGTTTTAAGGTGCGCCATGCCAAATCGTCAAGCTGTCCACCAAAGTTGATATAGTAATCAATATTGTTGCGTTTAAACTCATCAATGACGTGTTGCTGGAAATTAATGCCTGTAATCCAGCCATCATCAACTTCCTGAAACCATTCTTCGTAATAGCTGTCCTCTTCTGAAGAGTGGAAGTTGAGTACGTTTTCGCCAATAAGTATAAACTTATTGATGCCTTCGTCCATCATCATCTCCAGGATCTCGCGCTTTAAAAGCATAATGTCGTTTCCTATGGCATCATTCCACTCACCAATAAATTCAATGATGGTGAAATGTCGGTCGTAGTCCACATACAGCACCTTTAGGTATAAAGTTGCTGAGCCAAAGTCGTCCCACTGGGGATGAATAAGAAAATTATACAGTTGTTTATCGAAGTAAAATTCTGAATACTCTGTGTTGTAAAAGGGCGAACGCTCATCTTCTGCCGCTATATAATCATCCCGCCAGAGATAATAAGGTTCAATTTCGTGCATAGTCTGGATTTGTAATTATAAATTTTGACCGGCTTCAACTGCTTTGCGAACGCTTCCGTAGCGTAACAGCAAATCGGCAGCTTTATCGTAGTCGATGTTTAGTTCATGCATTACCATTTGCGTACCTCTGTCAACCAGTTTATCATTGGTTAACTGCATATCCACCATTTTATTGCCTCTTACTCTACCCAGTTTAATCATTACTGTAGTACTCAGCATATTTAAAACCAGTTTTTGTGCGGTTCCGGATTTCATACGTGTTGACCCTGTTAAAAACTCAGGTCCAACTACAACTTCTACCGGATAATCACTTTCCGCTGCGATAGGGCCGCCCTCGTTACACACAATACATCCTGTAAGGATCCCATTTTTGCGTGCGGTATTCAAGCCGCCGATCACATATGGTGTAGTGCCAGATGCGGCCAATCCGATTAAGCAATCTTTTTCATTGATGCTGTACTCCTGAAGGTCTACCCAGGCTTGTGCCACATCATCCTCAGCATTTTCAACTGCTTTTCTGATGGCAATATCACCGCCGGCAATAATGCCTACCACCCAATCAAAGGGAACACCGAAGGTCGGTGGACATTCTGAAGCATCAACTACTCCTAAACGACCACTGGTGCCTGCTCCGATATAAAATAACCTTCCCCCCTTAGCCATGCGGTCGGCAACAGCTGTTGCTAATTTTTCGATCTGAGGAATGACTTTCTCTACAGCCTGAGGGACAAGTTTGTCTTCCTCATTTATGTCCTTTAAGATCTCAAGCACAGACATTTTGTCGATGTCATTGTACTTAGATTCTTGCTCGGTTATTCTTATCATGTTCTTTTTTTCTACGTGTGTAATGTTATAGGGTAAATAGAATTCTGGAATAGATTTATAAAATTCGTTATTTTCTTGTTAAACAAGAAATATAAGCATAAAAACAGCATAATTTATTCATAACTTTACGCTGGAATTAGTCATGAAGAAGAGCACCTGTCATAATCTTTTAATAGCGCTCACTTATTCAGTTACATTAATAGGTGGGATGTTTTTTGGTTACAAATTTTTGAAAGATCAGGGCTTTCAGTTTCAGCGACCTGTTCAGTTTGCCAGCAATGAGCATACGGAGAAAGTTGACGAAATTATCCATATCATCAACAGAAATTATGTAGATGATGTAAATGCCGACTCTCTAAACCATTTGCCTATAGACAGCCTGTTACATGAGCTGGATCCACATAGCATATATCTTCCGCCGGCTAAAGCCAATGAAATGACTGAAAACCTGGAAGGGAATTTTGAAGGTATAGGTATTGAATATTATATCCTTAAAGATACTTTGCTGGTAACCAACGTTGTAAAAGGTGGGCCTGCGCATATGGCGGGAATCAAGCAAGGCGATAAGATCTTAAAAATTGATACCCTTATGGTAAGCGGAAAAGCTTTGCCCAGGGAGCAAATGATCGGTCGGATCAGAGGTAGGAAGGGAACGGCAGTAAAGTTAACTATCGTTCATCCGAGAGATTCACAACAGGTGGTGTTTATTGTAAACCGTAGCCGGGTGAAAGTTAGCAGTATTGATGTTGCTTATTTATTAAACCCCGAAACAGCCTATATCAGAATCAGTAAGTTTGGAGCAGATACAGATAAAGATTTTATAGAAGCAATCAGAAGCCTTAAATCGAAGGGCATGAAAAAGCTGATACTGGATTTGAGAGATAATGGTGGTGGCTATCTGAACGCAGCAACAGGATTGGCTAATCAGATATTGGAAGAGAACAAGTTAATCGTTTACACCGAAGGAAAACACGAACCCCGTACTGATTATACAAGTTCAGGTGGTGGTGAGTTTGAACAAGGGAAACTTGCTGTACTGATCAATGAGAATTCGGCTTCGGCCAGTGAAATTCTTGCGGGTGCTGTACAGGATTGGGGTCGGGGTGTAATTATAGGTCGACGTTCTTTTGGAAAAGGTCTGGTGCAGGAACAATTTCCTTTTGGTGATGGCTCTGCTTTAAATCTTACCATTGCCCGTTATTATACGCCATCCGGTAGAAGTATTCAGAAATCATATAAAAAGGGATATACGGCCTATAAGAATGAGATCGACGATCGTTTTAACGATGGTGAGCTGACTGGAGATAATGCTTCAGTAAAGGACACGCTAAAAAATAAGAACATTGTAAGGGGCGGAATACAGCCGGATGTATATGTTAAACTCGATACAGCTGGGTATAACAAGTTTTATAGCACGCTGGTTTCTAAGAAAATTCTGTTTGACTTTGTTTATGATGTGCTGGCCAACAGGTATAATCCGGTAATGCTGAACCAGAGTATAGCTTCATTTTCGATCACTGATACGGATTACAAAGATTTACTGAGGTATGCCCAGAATAGGAATGTGGTTATAGATCAAAAGCAATTGAGCGTATCAAAATCACTTATATATAATGATGTTAAGCTGCTTTTGTATAAGTATCACTTAGGTGATGCCGGTTATTATAAGGCACTAAACCTAAGTGATCCTATGATTAAGCAGGCCGTTTCCAGCCTGCAATAGTTTTTTATTACTTCTGTCTGAAGTAGATTTGAATTGGCACTCCGCTAAAATCAAAGTGCTCACGTAGTTTATTCTCGATGAAACGTTTGTAAGGTTCCTTAATGTATTGAGGAAGGTTACAGAAGAAAGCAAACATTGGTGATGTGCCGTTAATTTGCGTAATGTATTTAATCTTGATGTACTTACCTTTTAATGCAGGGGGTGGGTATTTTTCGATAATTGGCAACATTACATCATTTAATTTTGATGTAGGGATTTTCTTGCCCCTGTTTTTGTATACCTCCAATGCTGTTTCAATTGCCTGGAATATACGTTGTTTGTTTATCGCCGAAGTAAAGATGATAGGAATATCGGTAAACGGTTGTAATTTCTGGCGGATCTGCTCTTCGAAAACATTTACTGTTTTGCTGTTCTTTTCTACCAAATCCCACTTGTTCACCAAAATCACGATACCTTTTTTGTTCTTTTCAGCAAGGTGGAAAATGTTCACATCCTGTGATTCCAAACCTTCCATTGCATCGATCATCAAGACAACTACATCAGCTTCTTCAAGCGCCTTAATGGTACGCATAACAGAATAGAACTCGATGTTTTCTTTTACCTTGGTTTTCTTACGTAAACCTGCAGTGTCAATAAACATAAATTCGTGCCCGAATTGATTGTAGTGAATATGAATAGAATCCCTTGTTGTACCTGCGATAGGGGTTACAATGTTTCTTTCTTTCCCGATCAATGCGTTGATCAGAGATGATTTTCCAACATTTGGTCTACCTACGATAGTAAGCTTAGGTAATGTGTTTTCTTCTTCAGGAATATCTTCAAAGTGTTTGATCACTTCATCCAATAAATCTCCTGTTCCAGATCCGGTCATAGAAGATATAGGATGGATCTCTCCAAGGCCGAAGCCATAGAATACAGCTGCGTCGTTTTGTAATTGGGTATTGTCTACCTTATTTACAACAACAAATGCAGGTTTTTTACTGCGTCTAAGTAATTGTGCAATCTCATCGTCAAGATCGGTAATGCCTGTGGTCACATCAACCATAAATAGAAGCACAGTGGCTTCTTCTATGGCAATAACCACCTGTTCGCGGATCGCAGTTTCAAATACATCTTCCGAATTGGCTACATAGCCTCCGGTATCGATAACGGTAAACTGTTTGTCTGTCCACTCTGCTGAACCGTAGTGACGGTCGCGCGTTACCCCGCTGAAATCATCAACAATAGCTTTACGACTCTCAGTTAAGCGGTTAAAAAGGGTAGATTTGCCTACGTTAGGTCTTCCGACAATTGCAATAATATTTGCCATGGGTGTTTTATACGAATATTTTAAAAGCCACAAAGATACACAATCCCATTGATATGGTTGGTTTTAGTTTTCTGTGGACTAGGGTAGAGCATAATTACGCTGGTTAATTGCTTCGAATGCAATTAACCAGCGTAATTAAATTATGATTTATACTTTTCTAAAAGTGCTTTTAGTACATCTTCAGTAAGCTTGTGATTTTCGAGTAGTGGGAAGCCTTCCCAAATGACCACACCTTTTGGATTGATAAGTATGATATGTGGGATGCCCTTAACTTTTAATTCAGTTTTCAATACTGCTTTGGTATCAATTGCTTCACTGTAGTTAATTTTTGGGTTTGCAAATTTTTCAACTGTTTCTGCTGGCTCATCTGATAAACCGATGATGGTCAGCTGATCACCAAATTTCTCATGAAAACTATTTAAAGTAGGGATATATCCCCGGCATGGACCGCACCAGGTGGCCCAAAAGTCAATTAATACAAACTTTCCTTCCGTTTTTGGCTGAGCTGATACCCATTTCTCGACTACAAGCTCGGGTGCTTTTTGGTTGAGAATTGAGGATGCCCATAGCTTTTTATCGTTATTGGATTCCTGAGCAAAAGCAATGTTTGTGCTTAAAAGAGCAATAAATAAAAGTAGTTTTCTCATGTTTTTATGTTTTACGAACAAGTTAGCAACAAAAAGAAAAATATACTACTCGTAACCGAAGCTTTTAAGGTAGTTCTTTTTACTGCGCCAATCAGGGATAACTTTTACAAAGGTCTCGAGAAAAACTTTCTGATCCAGGAACTTCTCTATGTCTTTACGGGCTTCCATGCCTACTTTTTTCAAGCTGGCGCCGCCTTTACCAATAAGAATGTTCTTTTGAGAATCGCGCTCTACAATAATTTCTGCACTAATACGCGTGATGGTTTCTTCCTCTTTGTACGAAGTAATGATTACTTCAGTACTGTATGGAATCTCTTTCTGATAGTTGTTAAAGATCTTCTCGCGGATGATTTCAGAAACAAAGAATCTTTGATTACGATCTGTAAGATCTTCTTTATCATAGAAAGGAGCATGCTCCGGTAAGAACTCAAGTACCGTTTTCATGATCCCATCCAGATTATACTGGTGAAGAGCTGAGATCGCGAAGATGTGCTTTGGCTTTAATTGTTCTTGCCAGTAGGCGATTTTCTCTTCAACCTGTTCCTGCGTAGCATTATCAATTTTATTGATCAGTACGATCATTGGGATGGTGGTATTGATGATCTTTTCTAATACATCGTTCTCATCATGTTGTTCATTAATATCTGTAACAAACAAAATCAGATCCGCATCTGTAAGCGCTCCTTTTACAGAACTCATCATAGAATCTTGTAGTCCGTAACGCGGTTTTATGATGCCGGGCGTGTCAGAAAAAACTATTTGATAGCTCTCTTCGTTCACAATTCCTAAAATACGGTGACGTGTAGTCTGTGCTTTTGGAGTGATGATAGAAAGCTTTTCGCCCACCAGGGCATTCATTAAGGTTGATTTACCCACATTGGGCTTACCTATGATACTTACAAAACCTGCTTTATGCGACATTAAAATATTTTTTAAAATAAATTTGCACCACAAAGAAACGAATTATATCTTTGCATTCCAATTCGGAAGAAGAGTTAAGGATTTAACAAACACTAACGAAATTGTATATAGTGCGGGGTGGAGCAGTTGGTAGCTCGTCGGGCTCATAACCCGAAGGTCATCAGTTCGAGTCTGGTCCCCGCTACCAAAGTAAGGCATAAGCAGCAATGTGAGTCGCCATTACAAAATGGCCCGTTCGTCTAGGGGTGAGGACGCCAGATTTTCATTCTGGAAACAGGGGTTCGATTCCCCTACGGGCTACAAACCCGCTTTACGATAAGTAGAGCGGGTTTTTGCTTTTAAAAAGAAATTAAAACCGTCCAGGAAAAGCAGAATCGAATAGTTTTATGCCAAAAAAAACACCTGGTCTGCAAGCAGACTCAGGTGAGAATTTTATTTTTTATTGAAAATGATTAGAAATGATGTGGATGGTATTCATTCTCCACTGTTCCATCTGCATACATTTTGAGAATAGCATAGCCTGGAGGCGTCTCCAGGTAATATCCTGGTCCGGCCGACTCATTGTCTCCCTTTCCCCACCAGAAGCCGCTCATTGAACCATTGCAACAGTAGTGTACACCGTTATAGCTGGTATCATCGGATAAATGGTTGTGCCCACTCAGACAGATCTTTACTTTATCGCGGTGTTTGTAGAAAAGGTCTTTCAGTTTTTTGCAGTCTGAATGGCCTCCACCAACCAATACCTGGGTAGTTCCTAAAATAGGGTAGTGCGACATCAGTAGTGTTGGCGTACCGGCAGGTAGTTTTTTCAAATCTTCCTCAAGCCAGTTATATTGCTCGTCATCTAATGAGACTTTACTGTTGTTACTATCTAATACGATGAAGTGCCAGTTTTTTTTAGAAAAGCTATAATAGCGATTAGGAATCTTTAAGCGCTTAACAACATAATCTTTTCCATACATTTCATCAGTTTTGGCCGGAGCCTTCCACCACATATCATGGTTGCCAAGACAGCTGTGTAATTCGTATTTTTCTATAATCTTGGTACAGTCATCCCAAATGCCCCATTGTTGAGTAACCTGATCACGAACCACATTATCGTAAGAAGCATCCATGATTGAGTCGCCTCCATTTAGAAAGAAGTCTGGTTTGTGCTTACTGATAATGTGCTTTAAGCACTCCTTAAATCTTTCCGGTGCCTGTGAACCTGATGCGATATGTACATCAGTAATGTGTGCTACCGTTAGCACTGCTTTTTTATCCTTTGACTTCGTCGGTTCTATAACTGACGAAGCTATTGTAGGTAGTGATCCAGTTAATACCGCTCCGGCGGATAATCCTATAGCCTTTAATAAAGACCTTCTTTTTATTTCTTTCATATTTACCAGCCGAAATTTTGTTTTAAGTTAGGGTTTAAAGTCACATGTTGTTGAGGAATAGGGCGGTAGTAGTATTTTGGTTCCTCGAATTTACGGATGATATTCTCTGTAACAATGTTACCTCCACTGGTTCCGTTTTTCAAATATACTGTTGCGTCGGTATCAAATGCGCCAGTACGGTAATATATGAGCTTTACTCCAAGAGCGTTTTTCTCTTTCTGATCTTCGGCTGGAATAGTTTGAGATCTATCAATGAGGATAATATCTTCAATAGCGTCACCAGTAAGGTCATATTTCCCTAATCCGGCAAAGTACATGCCTTCCGGACTCTTAGTTAGTAATCTACCTGCTTTCCAGCGCATCAGATCATCGTATCTCATATTTTCAAAAGCATACTCTACTCGTCGCTCTCTTCTGATTTCCAGAATCACACCAATACTTCCACTCACATCAGGAAATTGCTGTACTAATATCGGATCTGGATTTCCGTTTGCTGCAGCGAGATTAAGATCCGGCAAGCCAGCTCTTTTTCGTAATAGATTCACCGATTTGTCAAGATCCGATTGGGTTAGGGTACCCAGTTCTGCCAGGGCTTCAGCATAATTTAGCAATATTTCAGCATAGCGGTACACCGGAAAATCCACTCCGTTTAAGATAGCATTGTCTGTGCTGTTCACAAACCCTTTTAATTGATGATAGCCCGTAAATTTTTTATTTAAGCTTTGAACATAAGGGGTAGCATTGGGTACCCTGATCCATCCTGGATATACGATAGTTTGTGATAAACGTGGATCACGGTTTTTGAATTCCTCTACAAAGCTCATCTGTGCATAGTTTGGTAGACTAGTAAAACGGCTTCCATCCTTCATCAGATAGGTTTGCAGAAGATCTTTTGCCGGTGCCTGTTCGTAGTCTCCAAATAAATAACCGTTTAAGTTCTGGCCTTTGCCTTTACTCTGGTCAAATATATTCACCAGGATAACTTCTTTATTGCTAGTTAGATCCTGACTGGAGAACAGGGCTGCATAATCCTGCTCAGGTTTTCCTGTGTTGTAAATGGTAAATTTATTAGAAGCGATAATCTCTCCTGAGATTTTTGCTGCAGTTTGCAAAAAAGTATTTGCAGAGCTGGCTAAGTTTAGTTCATTATGGTATTTACGGAATGTGCCTTCGTAAAGCGCTGCACGAACGTAAGAAGCTGCTACTGCCCATTTGCCTGGGGTTCCTACTGGAACTGCTTCTTTAACATTTTTATAGGCAAAATCTAAATCGGCCATAATACTGTCCGCAATTAACGCTCTTGGATCACGTCCTTTGTACAGATCTTTATCTCCTGGATTAAGTGTGCCTGAATACCATGGTATATCAGAGAAACGCTTCATTTTATCCAGATAGAATTCAGCACGGTAATATCTCGCAAGTCCGGCATAGTGGTTCTTTACGATTTCAGTAACCTGTGCCTTTCTATAGTTTTCTAAAAACCAGTTGATGTTGCGCAATCTTGTCCAGGTCCAGCCTGTGGTAAGGTTCTGTGCGCTTACATTTCCGCCCATGATATTTTTTACCTCAACTGCAGCAGTGGTGGCTACGTTGTCGCTACTTTGATCGTTAAGGTAACTGCTCTGGTCAGGTTGTGACAATAATCCGTTAACATACAGCGAAAGGTCACTTTCATTGTTTAAGAAAATCTCTGGTGCGATGGCGTCTTGGGGAAAACGGTCCAGCCCCCCCTTCTTACAGGCCGAAAACGTGCTCAGCGCTGCTATTAATATAATATATAATTGCTTTTTCATTTGACTATCGAATTGAATGTTTGAATCTTTTTTAGAAGTCGAGGTTTATACCAAATGCATATCTGCGCTGGAAAGGGTATGCCCATGCGCTTGGTCCCTGGTTAACTGCTTCAGGATCAATGAATTTTTTGATTGATGAAAACTCGTATAGATTCTCTCCTGTTGCGAACAAACGCAGACGGTTTACATTAATTTTTTTGGTCCACTTTGTTGGGAAAGTATAACCTATTGAAACGTTTTTGATTCTCAGGTAAGCACCATTTAAAAGGTATTTCGTTTGGGGAATATCAAGTCCGGATCCATAATTTGCATCGGCAAGCCAGGATTGTAGCACAGGATATTGGGAATTAACGTTCGCATCGGCAAGACCTGCAGCTATATAGGAAGCTGAATGTTTTGCTCTTTGCTGCGGAGAATCTGCTGCACCACGATAAAAGTCAAGATTCCAAGGGTATACGTTTGCATAAGGCTGCTGATAAGGTCCCCAGAAAAGGTAGTGATGAGGATAGAAATCTCTTTTCAATACTCCTTGAAGAAAGACAGAAAGATCAAATCCTTTCCAGTCCATGTTCAGGTTGGCACCAATTGAATAGTGATCAGCACTGTTTCCGATGATCTTCAAGTCTTTTGGGTCCTTTGCGGATAAGCCTTTTTCGATTTTTCCATCTCCGTTAAGATCTTTGTATTTAGGCCAGCCTTCAATAATAGAAAGCGCTCCCCATGGAATAATAGCGGATTCGTCTAAAGCGGCAATTTCTTGCTTGTTACGGAAAACACCATCATTTTCTAGGCCCCAGATATCGCCAATAGTTTGATTAACACGGTAGTCTGAAAATAATTCCTGCGGATTTGCGAATTTGGTGATTTTAGTTTTTGAATCGGCAAGGAAGATTTTTGCATCAAAGTTAAAAGGTTTCGATCCCAACTCAAATGAGTTCTTGTAGGTTACTGATAACTCCCAGCCTTTGGTACGAAGATCTGCAGCGTTTTGGCGAGGTTCAGGGGTGCCCAATACGGCCGGCTCGGATTTTCCTTTTGTTAGCATCCCCGTTGTATTGCGGATATAATAATCGAAAGTTAGAGAAAGGTGGTCATTCATAAGACCAATATCCGTACCCATATTTAATGTAGATACCCTTTCCCATGTATAGGTATTCGGGTCTACAAATAAATTTGGCGCACCTTGAATTATTTGATTCTGTCCATTTCCACCAATCAGGTAGCCGGAGCCGCCTGGTTTCAGTAATTGGATATAATCAAAGTTACCAACGTTCTGATTCCCCAGATCACCATACGAAGTACGCAATTTAAAGGTAGATACGGCTGGCGCAAGTGGTTTAAAGAACTCCTCAGCACTTGCTATCCAGGCTGCAGATGCAGATGGAAATAATCCCAGGCGTCTTTGTACTGGGAATCGGGATGACCCATCATATCTTGCGGTCGCTTCTAAGATGTATCTTTCTTTAAGCGTATAGTTTAATCTGGAGAAAACGCTGTTCGTAGCATAGGCTGAATAACCACCCCCCACTGAAGCAGTACCACTGGTTAGATAGATATAAGGAACCGATGAAGATATCAAATCACTCTTAGAGGCATTGATTGAGGAATAATTATAATCTTCACTATTGAATCCAACCATGGCACTCATGAAGTGATCGCCAATTGTTTTTTTATAGGTGGTATATAAGTTAAAAGCGTTATAATACAGAGAAGAATTGTTTTCCGTTACCGATCCTGTTCCACCTTCTTCTCGGATATCATTAGGGCCAAAACCAATTTTGAATTTTTTACTATCACTATGGAACTTCCATAGTTCGCGTTTAAAGGAGGCATCACCAGTTACCTGCAAATCGCCATTTAAAAATGAGGCTGTTGCACTTGTAATATTTTGGAAACCAAACATACTAGAACGATTTTCTCCACCATCCACTAACCTGGCAGCTAGTCTTCCCGCGTCGCTATTGGCCCAACTACCATCAGGGTTTTTAGCCACACTTGTTGGCCTCAGATAGTACAGGTCGGTTATACTTGCGTTTGGAACGGCACGTTTGGTCTGATATATATTGAGGTTATTGTCAATCTTTAACCAGGAAAGAGGAGAAAAGCCTACTTTCGATCTCAGACCATAACGGTCCCAATAGTCGGCAGTAAGTTTATTCAAACCATTATCTTTGGCATAATCAGCAGAAAGGTAATAAGTAAGAGGCTTTTCGTTCATCAAAGCCCCTCCCGAAAAGGTAAGTGTATGGCTTTTGGATACGCTGGCATTGTTAAAGAAGTAGCTATACCAATCGTTGGCCCCCATGTATTCCCACCTTGTAGGGTCAGCTGGATTCAAACGTGTATCAGGTATTGAAGGGTTATCAGATCTTTCTTTTGCCCAACGGTAATATTCATCAGAATAGTTCACGTAGTCCCATGGCGTGTTATCGGTAGAGATCTCCAATATTCGGGAAAAGATATAAGGATCTGTTACCGGTTTAGGGAGTAAGGTTGGCTTTGCGCTTGAATAAAAGCTATTATAGCTGATTACATTGTTACCGGCTACACCTTGTTTTGTGGTTATTAATATGACTCCAAATGCTGCTCTGGCACCGTAAATGGCCGAAGATGCTGCATCCCTCAATACTGTAATAGAGGTAATGTCGGAAGGTGTCAAACGAAGCATATCATCGTTACTCGTGGCTGGAATACCGTCGATAACAATAAGCGGAGCGCCACCGTTAATAGATGTAAAGCCCCGGATATTGATATTGGGTACGCTTCCCGGAGCGCCGCCTGCATAGGTGATGTTTAGGCCAGGACTAATGCCCTGTAAGGCCTGCATCACGTTGGCTACCGGTCTTGATTCAAGTGCTTTGCCGGAGATCTGGTCAATGGCACCTGCAACGTTGATTTTTTTCTTGGTACCAAAGCCGACTACCATTACTTCGTCCAGGTTGGCATAGTCTGTATCTAGCTGAACATTGATGGTATTCCTGCCTGCTACAGCAATTTCCTGCTGCTTGTATCCTATATAGGAGAAAATCAGGATAGCGTTGTTGTTGACGTTATTGAGTGCATAAGTTCCGCTGCCATTGGTAGCGATGTGCAGGCCAGTCCCTTTCACGCTGATGTTAACTGCAGGAATTGTTTCCTTAGTCTTTGCGTCGGAGACTACGCCCTTGACGGTGATACTCTGCGCAAAACCGCTAGCGGAGATGAGCAGGAGATAGAACATCCAGAGTAGTTTTCTTTTCATTTTGATTAAAAATTAGTTTTGTTTGATTTGGTTACAGGTTGTTTAGTTAAGTACTAAATTAAAATATTAATTGAATGTTCATTCAATCTATTGAAAATAAATTTGCAAAATTTTTCCGAGTCTTATTAACTCGCCTGAACTTTCAAAAGCCCCACTTGCAGAATTTAGATAGTAAATAGCACGTGTAGAGTAGTTTTTTCCCATTTTGATTGATAGTTTGTTTGTGTGATTTGTATTGCTATAATTTTTTCAGCGCCGCTAAATTCGGCATGTCTTATTAAGGTGAGGTTAAGAACTGATTAAAATATTAATTGAATGTTCATTCAATTAATTGGAAAAATATTTTATGAAATCTATCTGATTTTTATTAGTTTGCGACCAAATTAACAGCACGATGGGACGCAAAAGTCTAAAGGAAACGAGACGCCAGGAGATCATTCAGGTATTTTATAAAGTAGCAAAGAAAGAGGGATATGAGAATACATCTATAGCCAAAATCGCTAAGGTGATGGATATCAATCCCAGCTTGATTATTCATTATTTTGAGACAAAAGAAGATCTAACCTATGGTTTGATTGACTATATACTGGAACGATATCTTTCGATTTATACGAATAAGCATAAGGGAGAGGCAACTATTGAGGATCTGCAACGCACAATTGAAATGCTTTTCTCTAAGAAATGGAATCTTCTTTTTGACGATGGGCTGTTCTATACCTTTTATGCGCTTGCTTTTAGAGAGAAAAAGATCAAGTTAAAATATAGGCTTATACTTGATGCACTTAGAAAAGGACTCGCGGTTATGATAGAGCAATGTAATGCGCGGTCTCTGACCAGCATTGATAATCCTCAGGTTGCTGCTGACTTTATTTTTGTACTTGTTGATGGTGCTTATTTCTATCTTTCTATGCAAAGTGATGGTAAAGCATACTTAGAGCGGCTGGAATATTATAAGCAAAAAGCATATGAAGTATTGTCTATCCCTCCTTTAGGACGTTTTACGGATCCGCTTGTTGAACTGCCTGCTGAGCGCATATAAACCGATAGACATCCAAAGTACGTTTGCTGTAGCATTAGGTAGGTCATACGCATAAAATGCGCTTAGTGCTAAACACAACCCTCCCAAAATGTTGAGGATCTGGAATGAAAGGGAATCTGGCCTGATGGTTTTCAGGCTCAGTAAGAGGTATCCAAGTGTGCAGAACAGCACTCCCGCCCATCCTATAAGGTTCATCGCTAGTTTCATCTGTCCAAATATAACTTTTTATGCTTTAGGTCCTATAATGAAGGTAAGATTTGCAGCCGGCGATTGGGTTATTCTATTTACGCAATAGATTCCAGGTAATATCAGCAGCGGAAAGCAATTTATATAGGTAAAAGAAAAGGAATGAAGTCATTTTTAAATTATTTAAAACAATATGGCTGTTATTTTGATTTTTATAGAAATCAGAAATTAATCGTTCATTTATTTAAATGTATCATGAAAAACGTAACCTTTTATTTGTCAATCTTAACTCTGCCTTTATTGTTCAGCTGTAATCAAGTCGAAAAAAAGAATAAGAAAGTTATTGATAGCTTGAGTAAGGTAGTTAGTAAAGAATGTTTTACCGCAATAGATGAAAAGGATACGGCTCATTTAAGCATTAATAACCTGGCTAGTGGTAATGTAAATGGGAATCTGCTGATCAAATACATTGATAAAGGAAAAAATGAGGGGACGATTGAAGGTGCTTACAAAGGAGATACGCTATTCGTTGATTTTACCTTTAAAATTGGAACAGTTAACAAAACCATTTATAAAAATCCATTGGCTTTCTTAAAGAAAGACGGTAAGCTGATCCTTGGGGTTGGTAGGATCGAAACAAGTGTAGGCAGATCATATTTTGTAAAAGGAATGCCAATTCGTTTTGATAAAGGAAGATTTAATTTTTTACCGACCGATTGTAAGGACTAAATCGATAATATAGCTTGTCGTTTCTGTATCGTTCAGGTCGTAAGCAGGAAAACACTGTAAAAAATCCTAAAAAATCAGAACGTTTTTCGATCAAGCACTATCTTCCAAATAGTATTGCAGTTTAAAACAAAGAAAGTCATCAGTAACAATTGCTGCTGACTTTTTTTGTTTTATATTTACCTGCAACGCTAGTTATGTTATGAAGAAGATCCTTTCTATAGATGGTGGGGGAATAAGAGGTATTATTCCAGGAATGATTCTGGTGGCGCTTGAAGAAAAGCTAAAACGGGAAAGTAAAAATCCTAACGCAGCCATTGTAGATTATTTTGATTTTTTTGCTGGTACCAGTA
The DNA here is from genome assembly GCF_900176505.1 of Pedobacter nyackensis. Lineage (GTDB taxonomy): Bacteria > Bacteroidota > Bacteroidia > Sphingobacteriales > Sphingobacteriaceae > Pedobacter > Pedobacter nyackensis. The sequence goes on from NZ_FWYB01000003.1 coordinate 212,269, forward strand.
CCGGAGGGATATTGATTTGCTTGATGTTATGCCCTTCAGAGGAAGACCCGACACGACCACGCTTTTCTGCAAGAGAAGCACTGGATCTGTATCTGAAACATGGAAATGATATCTTCAAAATGAGCTTCTTTAAGCGGATTCGGGCAAAACTAGGGCTTGCCGGAGAACGTTACAATAGCGCAATTTTTGAAGGTGTATTGAAAAACTATTTTGGTGAGTTGAAACTCAGCCAGCTCATAAAACCATGCATCATCAGTGCCTATAATATTGAACTGAGGAAAACACACTTTTTCAGACAGCAAAATGCCATCACCAGAGGCGATAGCCGCGACTTTTATTTAAAGGATGTTTGCCGTGCTACATCTGCTGCTCCAACTTATTTCAGTGTAGCAGAGATCCACTCACTGGCCAATGTGCGTTATCCACTGCTGGATGGAGGAGTATTCGCTACAAATCCTGCTTTAAGTGGATTAATCGAAGTTACAAAAGCATATAACCAAACCAGGATCAATGACATCTTTTTAGTCTCCCTGGGAACCGGCCGCTCCAAAAGGTCGTACGACTACGATTACTTCAAAAAGAGTAGTGCGATGGCCGTTGTACCTGCAATATTGGATATCATGATGAGCGGTGTGGCAGAGACCAGTGATTTCTTTCTTCGTCAGCTGTTTCATTCAGCCGGCAGATCTGAAAACTACATTCGGATTGAACCTAATAGTTTAGAAAGCATTAAGGAAGGATTGGATGCTGCGAGTCCTTCGAATATGGAAAAACTGGTGGCACTTGCCGACAGGACCATCAGTGAAAACGACGCCATGATTACCCAGCTCGCCCGTATACTTATTGAGGAACAAAAACAGGCTGTAAATAAAAAACCATGGGATTTTTTAAAAGCAGTTAGATCATTGGGCTCGTTATAACCCGTTAATCAGTAATTCATTTTTAGCATACTTTTTGTTTTTATAAGCAAGGAGGCATTAAAACCCGGTTATTGCCGTTTTATAAATAGCAACAATGAATAACGTATCCGAAAGTAGATTCTTTAAAGCCATAAAAGGAAAGATTATTATCGCTTTACTATTGGCCTGCTTTGCGCTTTTTATGGCCTGGAGCGTAAGCAAATCTGCCTTTAAGGAGATGTTAGGTACAGTAGAGAATATAACTGCACCAAGTGAACGGTTGAGGGTCGTAAATGCCATATCCAGAAAAATCGGAAGTCTTGATCAGTTACAAAAAAAACAGGCATTTAATGATCCCGGTAATTATAGCGAACTATTTAAGGAGTCGGGGCAATTGCGTCGGGTATTGGATACTTTAGCCGGATTATATGTAAATGACTCTATACAACTAGCCAGGATTTTAACCATAAAAAAACTGCTAAGCGAAAGGGATAAGCAGTTTATAAATTACCTTAGAGTAAGAGAGCGTCTGGTAAACAACAGATCCTTTTCCGATCAGGTAAAAAACCTGAGTGCAATAGTAGCCAGAGGGGCTGAACAAGCCGATAGTACGATTGTTGCCACTGAGCAAAAATTGTCGACCACCACCATTTACCCTACAGAAGAGCGACCAAAAGGTTTTTTTGGTAAGTTATTCGGTAGGAAAAGAACGAACGAAGAAGACAAATCCTTCAAAATCGTAAATGAAGAAAAGGTAAAAAGAGATACCATCGCCTTATCGGCTGAAGACCGGATGTCCAGAAGCCTGGAAAAATCATTAAAGGTAATTGAACAGGAGCAGCGGATTAAAAATGAAAGTTTCTTAACCAGGGAAGCCATTTTAACAGATGCCAATAATCGGTTGGTTAGTCAGATGCTTGATGTGCTCAGGAAAGTAGAAAGTGAAGTGGTGGCACAGATTGAGTTAAATGGTATTCAAGCAAAAAACGTGGTGAATACCGGCATCAGTACCATCAGTATTATTATGCTGGTATTTTTCTTTTTAACGGTATTGCTACTCTATTTCATTTTAACAGACATTACCCGCAGTAACAAGTACCGTGCTGAACTGGAAAAAGCCAAAGACGAAGCAGAGTATCATGGGATGGCTAAGCAAAGGTTTCTTTCTAATATGAGCCATGAGATCAGAACGCCCCTGCAGTCTATTATTGGATACTCCGAAATCATCAGAAAGCAGGAACATCCTCAAAAAAAGGATATTGAGGCAATATATCAATCTTCAGAGCATTTGTTACAGATTGTTAATGAGGTATTGGATTATAACCGTATTATTTCGGGCAAGTTCACCTTTTCCGACAAGGCATTTGATATGGCTAAACTTTTAAACGAAGTGGTTTCTGTAATGCGTGCCCAGGCCGAAAATAAATCACTTAAGCTGGTTGCCGAATTTGATCTCCCGGAGCTAAAGTACATGGAAGGTGATCCCTTTAGATTGAAGCAGATTTTGTACAATCTTTTAGGTAATGCGATCAAATTTACCACAAAAGGAGAGGTAACACTTTCTGCATTTTACAAAAAACAGGGCGATCGCTTTCATTTTACTTTTATGGTGAAAGATACCGGAATTGGGCTGACCGAAGTCGAAAGCCAGCAGATATTTAACGAGTTTGAGCAGGTCAATACCCTGGAGAATGAAGAGATAAATAAGGCCGGAGCAGGCTTGGGGCTGACAATTGTTAAATCGCTAATTGAAGAGCAGGGGGGAAGGATATATGTAAAAAGTAAAAAAGGTGAGGGTAGTGTTTTTACAGTTTACCTCACATTTAAAGCAGCCTTAGCGCCCCAGGATGAAAGTCCTGTCATTGTTCCGGATCTATCTAGTGTAAAGGCTTGGGTAGTTGATGACGATAAACTAATTCTTGATCTGTGTGAAATCATCTTTCAAAAACACGGGATTGATGCAAAGTTATTTAACTCCCCTGCTCAATTGCTGGCAACCGATTGGGACAAGGCAGTAAAGTACATCCTCATGGATATGCGTATGCCTGAAATGAATGGAATAACACTCTGTAGATTATTAAGAGAAAGACTGGGGGATGAAGTAAAGATCTTTGCGATTACCGCTCAGGTTTTACCCGATGAACGCGAGTTTCTCTTAAATAATGGGTTCGATGGATTGGTGATGAAGCCTTTTAAAGAAGAAGAACTTTTATCCGTGTTTAGTCAGGTCCGGTATAAAGAGGAGGATCATGATGAGGATCAAGAGGAGGTGGAGCTGGATTTGACCGGCCTAAAGAAAATGACGTTTGACGATGAAGAACAGTTACAGCGTATACTTATAAGATTTAGAGCCGATAGTTTAAACGACAGTGGTGAAATTCAGGAGGCGATGATTCAAAATGATCAGGCTTCATTGAGGTTGCTTATGCACAGGGTGGCAGGAAGAATAGCCCAGATCGGTGCAAAAAAGCTGGCTTCGGCGTTTAGGTTAATGGAAATGCAACTGGCATCCGAAGGCTTAGATGAACATAAAAAGTACGGCATTAACACATTGCTCAAACAGCTGGACTTGCTATTAGCGCAACTTAAAAAATAAAAGGTTTATTCAATATCGTAACGTTCCATTTTGCTGTACAACGTTTTCCTGTCAATATTTAGCAGTTTTGCAGCTTTGGATTTATTGTATTTGACTTTAACCAGCGTTTCAATAATCATGGCCTTTTCGTTTACCTCATTAATAGCTTTAAGGTCTGATGTGCTGGTTCGGGGTGCCTGGTTAACAGAAATAATCATTTCTTCAGGAAGGGAATCTATCGCTGCGGTATCAGAAGAGGTTAATAAAACCATTCGCTTTATTACATTTTTTAATTCTCTAAGATTACCGGGCCAGTCGTACTGCAGCAAAAGGTCTTTGGCTTCTGCCGAGATGTGCTGCACGTTACGGTTCAGTTCCTCATTAGATAGTTTTATGAAATGGTTAATAAAGAGTTCAATGTCCTTTCCTCTTTCTCTTAACGCAGGTAGTTGGATTTTAAATTCATTTAGGCGGTGATAAAGATCTTCTCTAAATGATCCATTTGCAACACTCGTTTTAAGGTCGTCATTCGTAGCTGTAATAATTCTTACATTGACCTTAATCGTTTTGGTACTGCCAACTGGTTGGATAACCCGCTCCTGAAGCGCACGAAGCATTTTAACCTGAACTTCATAGCTTAAATTACCTACCTCATCTAAAAATAAGGTGCCCCCGTTTGCGGCTTCAAACTGACCTTTTTTATCAGTTAAAGCACCGGTAAAGGCTCCTTTCGAGTGACCAAATAATTCGCTTGCGGCAAGATCTTTTGATAATGCACCACAATCAATAGCCACAAATGGCTTATTACTTCGGTTACTTTGCATGTGTAATGATCTGGCGGCATATTCCTTACCCGTACCACTTTCTCCTTGTATAATGACCGACATGTCGGTCGGAGCTACCAGGTTAATGTGTTCGTAAAGTTTATCAGCAATAGCACTTTTTCCTTTTATCGCATCAGCATGCTCAACGGATGGTTCGGATTTATCTTTTCCTTTTTTACCCAGTGCATCTTTTATAAGCATGAGTAGCTCATCTGGGTTAACAGGCTTTGTAATGTAATCGAAAGCACCGAGCTGTATGGATTTAACAGCTGTTCTCACATCATTAAAACTGGTCATGATAATCACCGGTTGTACTAATCCTTTCTCAAGTACATGCGATAGAATATCTAACCCTGTGCCATCCGGTAAGCGATAGTCGATGAGTAACAAGTCAAATTTTTCCTGATCTGTTATCTTGAAAGCTTTTTTCACATCATTTACAACAGATGGTTCATGGCCATTTTTTGCAAGAAAGCCTTCCAGTACCTGTGAGAAAGTCGAGTCGTCTTCAATGATGAGTATTTTTGCCATAGGGATTTCGCTTCAGAATATAGCAAAAATACGAAAGCCGGAACAAATCCGGCTTTCGTAAGGTGTTAAAAATTGTTATTTATTAAGGGATATATAGATTATTCAATTATCACACCATCTTTTCCTACTTTCAATGAAGCAGTTTCTTCTTGTTTTTTAACGTCAATTTGATAATATTCGGATTTATCTGCTTTTGTTACCAAAAACGATGCAGTTGGAATCCATTCTTTATACTTGTCAGATGATAGGGTCTTTTTAACAGCATCTGGTAGGTCTTTCAATTCAACCGGCGTTTTTGTTACGCTATCTTGAAGTGTGCTAATTACAACTGGAACTTTGATTTCGCTTGCTTTTACTGTGGTTAATCCTGCAAATGCCAGGAACGCTGCTGATAAAATGATCTTTTTCATAATTATAATTTTTAAATTTTATTCTAATTAGTTACGATAAGGTATAGTACAGAATAGTGCCAAAAATGGTTTTTATTTGTATTTATCTTTTAATCAGCTATTTATGAGTTTTATTGCTTTTGAAAATTGTAGCATTATTCCACAATGTGTAGAGAGATGAATCATTCTCAAACTTTAGGATCTGTTACAAATACGTAAATCTTTTCTTAGCTTTGCTAGTATGCTGTCTAAGAAAACGAAATATGCAATAAAGGCACTGGTTGCTCTTGGTAAGAACAGAGAAAATCCTCCTATGCAAATAGTAAGGCTGGCAGAGCAAGAAATGATTCCAAGGAAGTTCCTGGAGCAGATTCTGCTGGATATGCGTAATGCAGGCTATTTATATAGTAAGAAAGGTGCAGGGGGGGGATATAGCTTGAATAAGGATCCAAAGGATATTTATTTGGCTGATATACTTCGTATAACTGACGGACCAATAGCAATGGTTCCATGCGCCAGTTTAAAATTTTACCGTAAATGTGATGAATGTCACGATGAAGTGACATGTGGCATCAGAAAAACATTTATTGATGTCAGGGATGCTACATTAAAAGTATTGGCACAGACTTCAATAGCCGACGTTATTGCCAGAGAGACCGACGATACCGTTGTGAGTTAATAGGACTTACGTTTATGTACTCGGATGTTGAATTAATTTAAGCATCACGACCATATCTTTTTAAACCAGGACTTGTCCTGGTTTTTTTGTTGTGTGCCAGGCATGGCAATCGACTATAGGGTGTGAATCCCGAACACGCTTAGCAGTAGGAAGTGTTAGCTAAAGACAAGGGTGTCGTGGGTGACTGCGAATCTGAAGGAAGTCGGCGGCAAATATGGGAGCCCACGAAGAGGAACTGTATATAAGGCGGGATAGTGTGGATGATGTTGCAATACAAACAGAAGTCCAATACTGCAAGGATACTATTACGTAGATACAGGGGCTACATCCATAGAAAGTAGATTGTCTTACCCTGGGAGATCTGAATACAATCTGTCAAATACATGCGCGAATGTAAGCGAGGAAACATTTTCCGGAGACGGATTATGGGGTATTCAGAAGTCAGCCGAAGTCGTAGTACCGCAAGAATGGGAAGGACTAAATGTTAGGATGGCAAAGGAAACATAAAGTTTATGGTAAAGCGTTTACAGCGGAAACACATTAGAGAACTGCTTGCATGAGGGTAGGACAGAATCCGAGAGTAAAATGCAAGAGGAGCTGAGCCTAGCCGTGCAACCAATGTGCACAATGCCTGGGAAGGAGTTTTTTTTTAGTAGTATGCTTGAAGAAATATTAGACATCCGAAATGTACAAAGAGCCTTTAGGCAGGTTACTGCCAATAAGGGTGCCGGAGGTATTGATGGTATGCAGACCGATGAACTTCGTGACTACCTGAATGCAAACTGGCAAACATTAAGATCTGATATCTTGGAAGGCAGTTATCGTCCACATGCTGTTAGGAAGGTAGAAATACCCAAAAGTGATGGAGGGAGAAGGATGTTGGGTATCCCCACTGTCATTGACCGATTAATTCAGCAATCCATCTCACAATGGCTCAGTCCAAAGTATGAGGGGGACTTTTCATCGAACAGTTACGGATTCCGACCGAAACGTAATGCCCATCAGGCTGTACTTAAGGCGCAGGAATACCTCGATTCAGGTTATATCTGGATTGTAGAACTGGACTTAGATAAATTCTTTGACCGGGTTAATCACGACAAACTTATGAGCCTTCTGTCATTGAAGATAAAGGATAAACGAACATTGAAGCTTATCCGCTCTTATCTGAGTAGTGGTATCATGGAAAATGGACTGGTTACCCCAAGAAGAGAAGGAACGCCGCAAGGCAGCCCTCTGAGTCCTCTTTTATCAAACATCATTTTGGATGAACTTGACTCTACACTCGAAGAGCGTGGGCATCGTTTTGTTAGATACGCAGACGACTGTAGTATCTACGTTCGAAGCAGTAAGTCAGCCCATAGGGTGATGAATAAGATTGCTGTCTATCTGGAAGAAGGTCTAAAACTGAAGGTAAACCGGGAAAAGAGCAAAGTGAGTACTCCTACGCAAAGTAGGTTACTTGGTTTCTCATTCTATAGTCGTGATAAGAGATGGAAGGTGCGAATTGCACCCAAATCGTTGTTGCGTATTAAGGAGACAATCAGGAAACATACAATGCGTAGTAAGCCAGTGCCACTAACTTCAAGGATATTGAAACTCGGAGCCATAATTCATGGTTGGGTGAATTACTTCTCGCTTGCGGAAGCTAAAAGCCATATGATAGGACTCGATGAGCTAACAAGAAAGAGACTGAGAATGATTTTGTGGAAGCAGTGGAAAGTTAGTCGAGGTAGGGAACGTAATCTGATAAAGTTGGGCATTGCGAAAAGTAAAGCCTTCCAATTGGCTAATACCAGAAAGGCTTACTGTAGAGTAGCGAATAGCCCAATCTTGCTTACCACCCTAAACAAAGCATACTTTTCAAAACTTGGTTTTGAAGGATTCGCCAACTACTATTATTGGAAAACAACACACCAAACGAAGTTATTCTAACAAACCGCCGTATACCGAACGGTACGTACGGTGGTGTGAGAGGACAGATAGGGAAGTAATCCCTATCTTCCTACTCGATTCTGGTGATATTGACATGTAGGGCCTTACCATGTTGGTGTCAAATTTGATTAACTTTGAACAAATTTTGAAAACTATGAATAAGATGAACAAGAATTTTTTCTGCAATAGGGGAGTGTATGTTGCGTTACTAGCAGCTATGCCTTTTGTGTCATTTGCACAGAAACCTAACTGGCAGAACCTTGATTTGAAAGCAGATTCTACATTCGGTATAAGTACAGAGAAAGCTTATAATGAACTATTAAAAGGTAAGAAATCTGTGCCGGTTATCGTTGCGGTCCTTGATGGCGGTGTAGATATTCAGCACGAAGATTTAAAGTCTGTATTATGGGTAAATAAAAAAGAAAAAGCTGGCAACGGTAAAGATGATGATAAGAATGGTTATATCGACGACGTAAATGGCTGGAACTTTTTAGGTTCATCAAAAGGATCTATAAACTACGAAACTTTGGAACTTACCCGTTTGGTGAGAAGAGACAATGCTAAATTTGCGAATGCAGATGCCACCTCGGTAAAAGCAAACGAGCTTCCTGCTTTTGAAACTTATCAAAAAAACAAAACTGAATTAGATCAGGAATTAGCTGAGGCTAAGACTGGTTTAGAACGCTTTTCAGGTATAAAAAATGCAATTGATGCAGTAGTGAAAAAGATTGGTAAAGAAAAGCCTACACGTGAGGATTTTCAAGCTTTTAAACCTGCTGATGAGATGGAAACCAATATTCAAAGAATTATGGTTGCTCAGTTAAAAAATGCAAGTTTTGAGGAATTTTATAACAGTCAGATTGTTCCTGGATATGATCATTACAAAAACCAGGTTGAGTATAACCTGAATGTTGACTACGATCCGCGTGGTATCGTTGGTGATGATCCTAACAACAGTAAAGAGCGTTTTTATGGTAACAATGACGTAGCTGGACCTGATGCAAAGCATGGTTCTCACGTAGGTGGAATTATCGGTGCTGCACGTACCAATAATCTTGGTATTCAAGGTGTAGCTGATAATGTATTGATTATGGGCGTAAGAAACACACCAAATGGTGATGAGCGCGATAAAGATGTTGCTAATGGTATTCGTTATGCAGTTGATAATGGTGCTAAAGTAATCAACATGAGCTTTGGGAAATCATTTTCATGGGACAAAGCAATCGTTGATGAGGCTGTAAAGTATGCAGTTTCTAAAGACGTATTACTTATCCATGCTGCAGGTAATGACAATAAAGATCTTGAAGTAGATTCAAACTTTCCTAGCCCTGACTATATCGGTGGTGGTAAGGCGGCTACATGGATCACTGTAGGTGCTTCAAGCTGGACTAACGATGATAAGATTAAAGCTAATTTCTCTAACTACGGTAAAACTAAAGTTGACGTTTTTGCACCGGGTGTTGACATCAACTCAACAGTGCCAGGATCAAAATATGAGAAGTTAAGCGGAACGAGTATGGCTGCTCCTGTTGTAGCTGGTTTAGCGGCACTTATTCGCTCTTACTATCCTAAATTAACTGCTGTTCAGGTTAAAGATATCATTCTTAAATCGGTAGTTAAAGTTAACCAGTCTGTACAGATTAAAACTGATACGGATACTAAAACAGTTCCTTTCTCAGAGTTAAGCGTTACAGGTGGTATCGTTAATGCATACGATGCTTTAAAACTAGCTGCTGAATACAAAAAATAGGCCCTAGCTTTAGTTTATTAGGCAAAAAGAAGCCTGTATCATGATGATGATACAGGCTTCTTTTTTTAGCGACGTTTTATGAAAGACGCTCTTGGTGAAAAGAACATGCCACTGGAAATGTTGTTCTCATCCATCATGCAAAGTCGCTCGTATTTATATTCGTTCACTTTAGGGATATTGTTCATACGCGAATAAATGGCTATGATTAGATTATACATCATGATGCCATTTAAATTCAGCTTATATTTCTTGAAAAGGTGTATACACTCGTCGCAATATTCGCAGGCTTTTTCATATTCCCCTTTGTTTCTATGCTGATAGGCCCGTGTCATTTTTAATATTAAAGCCGAGTATTGGGTCGTTTTGTATCGGTCCCTGGTCTCGTGAAGACGAATAAGAATCCTTTCCAGCTGATCTGTCTTCTTAGAGGAATTCATTCTTGATTTGGAAAGCCCCATTAAATTAAGGATAAATATGGAGAATTCCGATCTCTTTGAAAAATCTTTAGGGTGAAGATTGATAATTGTATCTATGATCTTGACGGAACTATTGTCTGACCCATAAAGTAAATTGAGTACGATAACCAATAAATAGGTAATTCCTTGCTGGGTGTTTAATTCCCTGTTATGATCTAAAAATGGGTACTCTGAGCGTTGTATGCAGCTGATTAGGGGATTGTCCACTATCGGCGCATTTGTGATTTTCGCATAAATGAGTTGTGTAGCTTCCCGCGGATCGATCAGCCAACCGGTGGCATTCAGATCATTCAGCTTTTCCAATCTCATTTTTATTCTTTCCTCATTCATACTCAGGATATCAATCATTGCAAGTAAGGACTGATAAATCAAAGTATGCTCCTCTGAATCTGAAAGATCAGCCAGTACTTCAATTGCTTCTTTATAATTGGAATCAACGAAGTCAAAATGGATCAGCTCTTCAATAATTCGATCATGTAATTTATACTCTCTTAACAGGTTTATGGTATCTGCACTATATTTTGATCTGTATTTTAAATTTTCAGCAATAAAAAGAATTAAATAATTATGCTCAAGATGATCGAACTGTAAATCAAACAACCTGAGTAAGGCTTTTAAATCTCCTATCCTGACGATAAAACGGACAGTCCATTGCAGTAGCTGGAAACGCGTGTTATTATTGTGATACTCCTCATGTATATGTTGGAAAAAATGCGTGTCTAATTGTAAGTGGAACTTTTCAAGGAGTTCAATAAATAGAAAATATTCGAAGATATGGGTATGAATAAACCGCACAAACTCCCGTGGATGGTAGTCCTGGTAATGTTTCTCTTCCATAATTATGCCATCAGAAACAAGTTCCATATAAGCATTTTTAAATGCCGATAGTTCGTTGATCAGGCTATCCTTAGGAACAGCGTTTCCGGTTTTTCCATAAGATGTAAGTTGGATTATTCTTTTTAGGAAAAGGATTTTTTCTGTGTAATAATTTGAGCGGTAAATGTTCTCCTGAATAAACCTCGATATCAGTTCGTGGAAAGTAATGTTTGTTGAATAATTGAAGAGCGGATCTTCCTCACGCAATTGATGGTATAGTTCAATATGGAAAGGGAACTTCAACTGATTTTTAAGCTTAGGGTTTATTTCCCTGATATTGATGCCATCTATTTTTGAAATGATTAAATCAACTTCCTTTTCTGTAAGCGGTGGGACATTGGAAACTTCATTCTGGTTAAAGTAGTTCCCCATAAACCACTTACTTTTTAAGTAGGCCGAATGCCTGATCTTCTCGTAAAATCTGATCCAGGCTGTACTGCGCATGCTCATCACAAGTTTTATGGCCTTTACATGTTCTATCGAACATATAAAGCTGATGATGCCATCGAACAATTGCTTTTTTAAATCATTTTTATGCGCCAGCTCTGAGAAACCGTCTAAGAAGATAATGAATTTTCCATTTGACTGCTTGCAATTTTCACTGATATAATTTACCAGACTTTCCTTTTTGGAAATATTTAGTAATGACTTTAGCTGGTCCTCAAAATTGAGTGCAACATTTTCTGAATTGAAAAAGTTTGAGGCCTGTACAAATAGTACAGTGGAATCCTTATAGGCAGAGACATTGCTTATCAGCCTTTCTGCTAAGTGACTAAGTAAGATTGTTTTTCCGTATCCGGGCTGCGAAATGAAAGCTGTGAAGCTGAAATCGCTTTTATAAAAAACATCAAAATCATGTTCGGCAAATTTCCTGCTGATGGTCATTTGATAAGGCATACTTGAACGGTTCTTAATTCCTTTCAATGTGAAATCTGTGACCTTGGAAATTTTAAATTTTACATCCGACCAGTTTGCCGGAATGATATGTTTGTTGGAAACATGGGCATGAACGGGCCAGTTCTCCGGGTTCTCGCCATTTACATATTCTGACAGCGTCGTAATCGTAAAATTGGAAAAGTTGTGTTTTGCCTCAGCAAAGCCAAATAACCTTTTGATGGTTGTCTCACTAACGTTCTTGTTTAATGATCTGCTAATCTCTATCGATATCCTTTTGCAATCAGATGGCGTAATTGTTCTAATTCCTGTCTTAATTAGAATCAAACGCTTGAGTTCATTTAAGATAGCCGTTTCGTCCATACACTTTATAAGTGAGCGTTAAAAAATTCAACTAAACGAATATAATGCTTTAAAGGTAATAATGAACGTAAATTATTTAAGGAAAAAAATGAATAAAGAAAATTGGAATGGGACAAAAACTTGTCTGCCAATCTTTTAAAGCGGGGTAGGAAGTCTACTTGAAGTTTGTAATAAATTACAATGAACAGAATGAACGGAATGAACCCCTGGGAGCGATGAATGAACAAGTCGAATAAGAAGTCGAATTGAATCTATGAGTATAATTGCGGCAATAAATTATGATCATCTCAATCCCCTACTCATGAAAAGGACATCTACCTTATCAAGCTCTTTTAACTTTTTACTTATTTTTCTCGGGCTCACTTGTATAACGTTTTTTAGTTTAAACACGTATGGCCAGACCAAAAATTATCTAACTGTAACTCCGTCTACCGGAATTGCCAGGTACACCACGGTACTAGGGATTGGCTCAGAAAATCCTGATGTTAGCTCTACAGGTGCCGGACAGGTCGATGCCCCTGGTAATGCAGCAGCTAATCCATCCGTAGCTGCTGCGACTCTTAAAGCGAATTATTTTAGTGTGTTGTTGGCAAGTTTTGAGGGGGAAGCTTACATTCAACTTAAAAATGCAGGCCAATTGACGGCAGGAACAACTACTTATATTCCTTTCGACCTGCCAACAAATAATGGGGTAAATCTTGATTTGCTCGGCGTTGTGGGTGATCTTACCGGGCTTCTTTCCAGTAAGGTTGTGCGGATAGATGCTTACAATAATGCAGATGCAAGTAACGATGGTACAAAGGTAGTGGATGCAAATGTTACCGCTACGGCAGTAAAAGATGTAGCAGGAAGAAACTATTTTGCTGTGACCTCAACAGTTCCTTATAATTCTGTTCGCATCAGACTAAGGGTTCGAAATAATTTGCTTTCGTTAAGCCTGGGAAGTACAATCAATATGAATGTGTACACTGCGTTTACTACTGCGAGTGATAATTGTGGCTCGCCACTTTTTACCAGTGTAGAGCAGTCTGGTTTAAACGTTTCTTTAACATCGTTAGTAACAAACCCTGATCGGGCGATTGATAATAATTTAAATACCTTTTCTCAGATACAAGCGGGATTGGTGGGCTTAGGTACATCCGTATCACAAACGATTATAATGAATGGCCTTTCTGAGATCGGGGATGTTGCTAAAGTAACGTTTTCACGACCAGGATCAGTACTCACGCTTGATTTGTTAAAAACAATCACATTAAGAGCTTATAATGGGAATAATCCTGTAGGTCAGGCGGTGCCATTGAACACCCTTCTTAACCTGGATCTGTTGGGTGTATTCTCTGATAATACGGCTGTTCCAGTGTTTTTTACACCTAGCGGGATATTTGACCGGATAAAGATTTCCATAGATAATACATTGGCCGTTGGTGGAAACATCTTAACCGGTGGAATCAATATTCATGAAGTGCAGCGAACAGTTGCAAGACCAACATTTACGGGTATAACAGGTAATGCTTTAACATTATGTGGTGGAACGGAACTTTCCTTGATGCCTCAAAGTCCTAATGCAGGATATACTTATAATTTTTACAAAAAAATAGGGGTTAATGGCCCAAGAACTTTGGTATCGGGTGTAACAGGTAATAATCTTAAAGAAAGCGGACTGGCCGCCGGAAACTATGTTTACTATGTTGCTGCGGTAGAAACAGGTTGCGTCGCTGAGTCTGATTTGGATAGTGTAAGAGTAACCGTTAATCCAACTGTAGTATTTACAACTACTATATTAAGTAATGGCATGGTGGGTGAGGCATATACTAAACAAATAGATCCTGCAACAGGAGGTGTTCCTGGGTATACCTACGCGCTGGCCGTTGGAAGTCAATTGCCGGCAGGATTGAACATTTCATCCAGTGGTTTAATTTCAGGTGTGCCATCCGCCGCAGGAACCTTTACTTTTTCAGTCGTAGCTAAAGATGCTGCAGGCTGTACTGCTATGGCAAATTATACTTTAACAATAGCCGCAGTTTTAAGTTTTCCGGTCGCCACTTTACCAAATGGAATGGTGGGTAAAACTTATCCGTCAACAGCCCTTCCAAGCCCTACTGGAGGTACAACTCCTTATACATTTACTGCGGTAAATGCACCCCCGGGGCTTTCTTTAGATCCTGCTACGGGTGTATTCACGGGGACGCCGATTACTGCTGGTACATATACCTTTCCCGTAACAGTTACAGATGCAGATGGAAATACCGTTACTACTAATTTTACAATTGTAGTAAGAGACGTTTTGGCATTGACTCCTGCTAATTTATCGGATGGTGTTAATGGAGTTAATTACCCTTCACAAATTATTCCTCCGGCAACAGGGGGTAGTGGTGTTTATACTTATGCTGTTGCGCCAAATAATTTACCTCCGGGATTGAGTTTTGATCCTTCGACAAGGGCCATTACAGGGCTGCCATCGCAATCAGGAACTTTTACTTTCCCTGTTAATGTAACCGATAGTGAGGGTAATACAGCATCCTTAGCTTATACCATAACGATTAAGGATCCTTTGGTGTTAGGGGCAGCCTCTCTTCCTGATGGAACGGTCAATGTTGTATATCCTACGCAAACTCTTCCAACAGCCACAGGTGGTACGGGGCCATATACTTATGTAGGAGCGAACACGCCTCCAGGCCTGACCTTCGATCCGGGTACTAATCAGATTTCCGGTAAGCCAACGCAATCGGGATCATTTAATACCACGGTTACTGTAACAGATGCAACAGGCGCAACTGTTACACAAAATTATCATATTAATATCCAGGGTTTATTGGTGCTTCCGGGTGCAACATTGGCAAACGGAACAGTTGGAACTCCTTATCCTACGCAAACATTGCCGGGAGTTTCCGCTGGGGGGACTTCGCCATATACTTACAGTGTTCCTGTGCTTCCTTCGGGATTGTCGTTCAATCCTGCTACCCGCGAAATTACAGGAACGCCAACAACTGGTGGTACATTTACCATCACACAAACTGCAATGGATGCAAATGGCATTACCACCAGTACAGATTATACCATTGTGATCGGTGTTGCAGATCCTGTAGTTGCAAATGCAACGATATGTGAAGGAAGCAGCAGCCCGTTATCTGTAACTAATGTACAAGCGGGTGTAACTTACAAATGGTATGCTTCGAGCGGTAGCACATCTATATTTACGGGAACTGTTTTCCAAACACCAACATTAACAAGTACCACTACTTATTATGTTCAGGCAAGTTCCGGAACTGCAATAAGTAATCGTGTAGAGGTAAAGGCAAATGTAAATCCTGCTCCTGTAGCAGCTGCTATCATTACAAACAATCAAATTATTAATGATGGACAGACAACTGTTCTACAGGCCAGTGCTACAGCTGGAAATACGATCAGCTGGTATGCAGCTGAAACCGGAGGCGCTCCTCTCGCCAGTGGATCTAGTTTTACAACTCCGATATTGAATGCTACAACTACCTATTATGTAGAAACTCAAAGTGCGGAGGGGTGTGTAAGTACTACCCGAACAGCGGTTGTCGTAACGGTAGTTACAGGAAGCTCAAATCCGAATTGTAATGCTGCTAATCGTCAGGAAACAGGCACCAGCGGTGTACTTTGTTTGCTGTGTAGTGTTCAGGGGGCTGGTAATTCAACTGATGCTGATCCAAACAATTTTACAAGGATTACCTTGTCAGTTGGGGTTGGGGCGACAGGGTATCAACGCTTGATTTTCCAAAATACAGGTCTTGCAACTGATAGCATTCGCCTCGATCTTGAAACTCCGACAGGATTACTGGATCTGAATGTACTGAATGGTGTTACCATTACTGTGCTAAAAGGTACTTCAGTTGTTTCTACATATAATTTAAACTCCTCTTTGGTTGATCTTAAACTGCAAAGTGGCAACCGTTTCAAAGCAACTTTTGTTGCAGGGGGGGAATATGATAGGGTTGAGGTTAGATTTGGGGCTGTTGTTGCCGCATTAAGCAGCCTGGATATTTACGGTGCTGAGGTTATTAATCCAAACCCTACATTGACCGCAGGCAGCCAAACGATTTGCTCGGGTTCAACAGCAACCTTAGCCGCTACGCCAAATGGAAGCACATCCCTTGCGTGGTATAGTGCAGCTACCGGTGGAAGTTTATTGTCTAGTACCAATACATATACTACACCAGCACTTACTGCAACCACCACCTATTATATTGAAATCAGCAAAGCTGGTTGCGCAAATCCGGAAAGACTTCCGGTAGTTGTTACTGTTACTCCAGCTTTAATAACTCCTGTTATCACGGGAACAGGAACGGTATGTGCAGGCGTTCCTGCTGTATTATCTGTAACTACACCACAAGCAGATGTAACTTATAACTGGTATACTGCTGCCAACGGTGGGACACTACTATTTACAGGTACAGAATTTAGAACGCCTGTTGTCAACAGCGATATTACCTATTATGTAGAGTCGGTAAACGGCAATTGTTCGTCTTCGGTAAGAACTCCGGCAGCACTTACTGTTAGTCCGGCTCCGGCTCTGCCACAAGTGAGCGCTTCAGCTACTACCATAAATCCGGGCCAGACTGCAATTTTAAACGCTTCATCTACGGATAATAGTAATGTTCCTGGTGTTGCCCCTGTAGTTACCTTTAACTGGTATACTACAGCCACTGCAACTACACCAGTTTTTACAGGCCCTACTTATGTAACACCACCACTTTTGGTTAATACTACTTATTATGTAGAAGCAAAATCAATCGCTACAGGTTGTGTTTCGGCTGGTCGTGCTCAGATTGCCATTACCGTAAACAATGGAGGTAATCCTAATCCGGTGCCCTGTGAAGCACCAACAACAGAAACAAATGGTGTTACTGGTGTCGCATTGCTTTCAGGTGTATTTAACCCTCAGTTAGCGATCGATAATGATACGCAAACCGGATCATCATTGGTGATGACTGTTGGCGCACTTGGTGCTTCTGTATTTCAAAGTGTAGAATTCCCAACATTATCTAATGTGGGCGATACCGTAAAATTACTGCTCAGTGCTCCTGGAAAATTACTTTCCCTGGGGCTATTTTCGAGTATTAAACTGAATACCTTTAATGGTGCTGCGAATAATAACGATGAGGTAACTGTTAGTGATCCTTTATTAGTTAGTGTAGAATTATTGAATGGCAATAGCCAGGCCCTGGTTTCTTTTGTACCTACGGCTCAATTTGATAAGGTTCGGCTTACCCTAAATGGAGGGCTTGTCGGCGCCTTAAATACCATTGATTTAAATTACGTACAACGTGTAATGGTGGCTCCTAAAGTAGCCTCATCTACCGTTACGGCTTGCGCCCCTAATACCATCCCTCTGGAAGTTGTTAGTCCGATAGCGGGCATCACCTATAAATGGTATAATGCAGCGGGTACCTCAATTGGACAGGGAGTGTCGATCACTAGTCCCGCTTTAACAGCTACTACCAAATTTTATGTAGAAGCGAGTTCTCCTGCTACCGGTTGTACCAGTTCTAGAACTGTCATTAATGTAACGGTTACTCCTGTACCGGATGCGCCTCAATTGTTGTCAGCGAATGTGGTAACCTGCTCAGGATCCAGTGTTGTTTTAACCATCGCTAATCCACAACCAGGATTAACTTATGTCTGGAGAGACGGCAGTAATAGTGTTGTGCAATCCCTTCCTTCCGCTACTTATACCATTACTACGGTAAGCGGATTGGCTACTTATACCGTTACTGCCCAAAATGGATGCGGTGGTGCATCTACTGCGACAACAGCAACTGTCAATGTCGGTGCAACTCCTACACCACCTGCAATAACACCTACAGCAGCCACTATAAATAGTGGTGAAAGTGCCGTCTTAATTGCAACTGCTACTACTCCAGGTGCTACTTTTAAATGGTATACGACTGATCCGACATTAGGCGGAGCGGTTGAAATATCTACAGTAGCCAATGGTCAGAATGGTACTTTTGTAACCGATCCAATTTTAAACAATGGAGCAACTCCTATCCTACAAACCTACTGGATAACCAGTACTACAGGAGTATGTACTTCTGCTGCAGCTTCAGTTGTGGTAACTATTTTACCTCCGGCATCAGGTGGCGGTGTTCCATGTGAAGCTGCTACAGCTGAAGAAATCGGTACGGGCGGTCCTCTTGCACTCTTAGCAGGAGTAGACAATAGACTGCAGGCTGTAGATAACAATGTGAACACAGGCTCAGCATTGAGAATTCCTGTTGGCGTTGGTTCTTTTGTTTACCAGAGAGTTATTTTTACCGGCGTATCTACCATCGGTGATAAAGTCCGTTTGAAACTGGTTTCGCCAAGTAAATTACTTACACTGGCAGTCATTCCAGGTATTGAAGTTACTACATATAATGGTGCCATCAGTAATGTTGATGTCATGGCATTAGATAACCCATTAATTCAACTGGAAATTTTACCGGGCAACGAAGAAGCTATTATCGAATTTACACCAATCAACGTGTTTGATAGGGTAGAAGTTCGTTTAAATTCAGGCCTTGCTGGCGCCCTTACGGCCATCAACTTTAATTATGCGCAGCGTATTATTGCAGCACCAGAGGTTGTCGCTGCTCCAGCTACTATCTGTGCCGGAACGCCTACTGATTTAATGGTTCTAAATCCGGTAGGTTCCATGACTTATAACTGGTACATCGACAATGCTACAACGCCAGCAGCTAGTGGCCCTACATTCCCTATAGGTGGCCTGGCTCCTGGAACGCATGAGTTCTTTGTGGCGGCTTCTCGTAATGGTTGTGAAAGCCCTGTCAGAACTAAAGTTACTGTAACAATTTTAGCAGTGCCTGATGTTCCGGTAGCACTTCCGGGAAATCCGACAACAGCTTGTGCCAATAGTCCGGCGGTTTTAGGGGTAACTCAAGTTCAAGGGGTCTCTTATACCTGGTATGATGCTTTAACTGCAGGAAATGTTTTGGCTACTAATACCAGTGTTTACACAACGCCAAGCCTTAGTCCAGGTACTTATACTTATTATGTAGGGGCTATTAATGCAAATGGTTGTCCACCATTAATATTAACCAGGACAGCAATTACCATTGTAGTACACCCATCAGCACTCCCTTCGGATATCACGGTAACAGGTGCAGAAAAAGCATTCTGCGTCGGAACAGTGGCTAGCTTAACTGCAAACAGTGCAATAGGCAATGCAGTGTTTACCTGGTATAGTGATGCAGCGCTTACAGATGCCTTATTTACCGGACCAACCTATACACCAACTGTCAATCAGAACACCACTTACTATGTGACTGTTCGTGGCGACAATAAATGCGAAAATACCAGCGGAAGTGGTAAAGCGATCGTTCTTAAGGTTAATCCGCCTGCAACGGCTGCGGATATTGCTGTAGCCGGAAGTTCTGCACCATTCTGTGCCGGATCAACAGCTAACTTAACAGCTTCAAGCACCACCGTTGTGAATCCGATATTCAATTGGTACAGTGATGCTGCATTAACGAAATTGGAACATACAGGACTTACATTCAACCCTGTAGTTACTGCAGCGATTACCTACTATGTAACTGTTAGCGGCGACAACAGGTGTGAAAATGCAGCTGCCGACGCTAAAATGGTAACTATAAGTATTAATCCAACTGCTAAGGCTGCAGACATTATCGTAACGGGAGCGGAAAAGCCATTCTGCGCCGGAAGTACAGTACAGCTAAACGCAGGTAGCGTAACAGTAATCAACCCTGTATTTACCTGGTATCGTAATGCTGCATTGACAGATCTTTTGTTTACCGGACCAATTTATAGTCAGGTAGTAACTGCAACCACCACATTTTTCGTAACGGTTCGCGGTGCAAATAAATGCGAAAATGTGAGCGCTGATGCCAGGGCAGTAACAGTTACGATTAACCCTCCGGCAACAGCAGCTGATATTACAGTTAGCGGGGCCAACAAGCCATTCTGCGAAGGCAATATTGCTCAATTACTGGCCACTACAACAACTGTAGATAATCCTGTATTTACCTGGTATAGTGACGCTACATTAATGAATGTAGTGTTCAGAGGACAAAGCTTTACACCAACTATTACTGCAAGTACTAATTATTATGTAACCGTTCGTGGTGATAACAGATGTGAAAATCTATCCAATGGTGGTAAAATTGTAGCGATTACTGTTAATCTACCTGCCAGTGCTTCAGATATTACGGTAACAGGTTTCAATAAACCTTTCTGTGTAGGCGCGACTGCGAATTTAAAAGCAAGCAGCATTACAGTAATTAACCCGGTATTTACCTGGTATAGTAATGCTGCATTGACGAATGCAGTGTTTACAGGTGAGAATTATTCACCTGTAATAAACGGTCCAACTGCTTATTATGTAACGGTTCGTGGTGATAACAGATGTGAAAGTCCAGCCGCTGCAGCACAAGTGGTAGCTATAACCATTAACAACCCGGCAACTGATGCAGATATTAATGTTGCGGGTGCAGCTCTTCCAATTTGCGAAGGTGAAACAGTAACATTAACAGCTACTAGTGCGGTAGTAAACCCAATATTTACCTGGTACAGTAACCAGGCGCTAACTAGCCCGATCACTACCGGTGCAACTTTCTCGCCTTCAATTAGCGCTACTGCTACTTATTATGTAACAGTTCGTGGTGATAACAGGTGTGAAAATCTATCCGGAACAGGTAAAGGAGTTACCATAACCGTTAATCCGCGTCCAAATGTGCCTGTAATTGCTAGCACTGGTACCACAATTTGTTCGGGAGATGCAACTTTGCTGACTATTCAAAATCCGCAATCAGGTGTCCTTTATGAATGGTTTACCGCTGTGACTGGTGGAAGCCCGGTGAATACCGGAGCTACGTTTACTACAGGCTTCCTTAATGCTACAATTGATTATTTTGTACAGGCTACCAATGCATCAAATTGTAGTAGTGCGACAGGAAGAGTTAAAGTAACTGTAAATGTTGGTGTCAGACCACAGGCTCCATTAGTTGTGTCAGCTAATGTAAATACCTGTCTTGGAAGCGGTGCAACATTGTCGGTATCTAATGCAGTAGCAGGAGTTACCTATAACTGGTATTCAGCTACCAACGCTACGGTAGCGTTGGGTTCCGGTGCGACCTTTAGTGCTCCAGCAACTACAACTACAACAACAACTTATTATGTTGAGGCGGTGTTGGGTAATTGCGCAAACACTACACGTACTGCAGTTATTGTAACTGCTGGGGCTATTCCAACTGCTCCACCATCAATTTCAGGTGCGGCCAATCCATTGTGTTCGGGTAGTACTACGGTGTTAACAGTAAACAACCCGGATGCTACACTTAAATATGCCTGGTTTACCAATTCGGCAGGAGGAACTGCATTGGCCGAAGGAAATACATTTAATGTTCCGGTATTGAATGCTACCGCCACTTACTATGTAGGTAGTATCAATGCGCAGACGAATTGTCCAAGTAGTACACGTACAGCAGTTACCGTTAATGTATTAACCAAGCTTAATGCACCGGTTGTTGTCGTTCAGTCAACTACTGCAACAAGTGTCACTTTTGCATGGAGTGCAATAACAGGAGCAACCGCTTATGAAGTTTCATTAGATGGCGGCTTAACCTGGATCTTACCGAGCGGCGGTGCTGCCGGAACAACGCACCTGATAAGTGGCTTACAGCCAAATCAGAAGGTGAACATCAGGGTTAGAGCTAAAGGCCAATTGGATTGCCAGTTGAGTGATGCTACCACCTTTAATGGCGGAAGCGAAAATCCATTAGGTAATGCAGTCTTTGTTCCAAATACGTTTACACCAAATAATGATGGTAAAAATGATGTGTTGTACGTATACGGCAATAGCATTGCTAAAATGAAGTTCGGCATATATAACCAATGGGGGCAGTTCATTTACGAATCGGTAAATGTTCAAAACGGTTGGGATGGTACACATAAAGGACAAGCGCAGCCAAACGGAGTCTATGTGTATTTACTGGATCTTGAATTTAGTGATGGAACAAAAGAAATTAAAAAAGGAACAATAACGATTTTGAGGTAAAATGTATCCGATAATAATGAAAAAAGGAACTATCATGAAAACATTAATAAAAACAATAGCAATAGGAGCATTTTTAAGTTTTGGGGCTTTAAATGGCATCGCGCAAATAGACCCTCATTTCTCTCAGTACTATGCCCATCCACTATGGTTAAACCCTGCCTTAACCGGGGTTACCGATGGAGCATATAGGGTCTCCTTAAATGCTAAGCAACAGTGGGGAACGATCTCCAACTCATTCCTAACCGGGGGCGCATCATTCGATGTGGCCCCGGTTAAAAACCTCGCCTTTGGGGCAGTTGTCATCAATCAGAATGCCGGTGATGTCAACTACAATCACTTAACCGCACTCGTTTCCGGTGCTTACCGCATCCATTTTGGAAACATCGGTTTAAACATGCTTAACTTTGGTTTGCAGGCAGGTATTTTAAACAAGAGTTTTGATGCCTCATCAGTAACATTGGGCAGTCAGTACAATCCTGTTATGGGCTATGATCCCAATTTTGGGGGCAGCGAATCCTTCTCTTCATCCAATACTTTGGTTCCCGATGTAAACTTCGGTGTAATGTATATCGATGGTAATCCAGATCTGCGTGTAAACGTTTTTGGTGGTGCAATGGCTGCACATTTAACCAGACCAGTAGATAAATTTTTAGGTAATGATGTTCGTATACCCATCAGGTACGCAGCACATGGTGGGGCACGTGTAAAAGTAACGAACACATTTGATGTTACGCCAAATGGCTTATATATGAAGCAAGGTACTGCCGAGGAGATATCTGCGGGTGCTTATGGTCAGCTCATGCTCAATCTGGATACTGATTTACTTTTCGGTGTCAATTACCGGCTGGATGATGCAGCGATTGCTTTTTTCGGATTACACCTGAAGAACATGACTTTTGGCTTGAGCTATGATTTTAATACTTCAAGCTTGAACCGCGCTACCGGAAATAAAGGAGGCCTGGAGCTGTCGGTATCATTTACGGGTAGAAGAGGAATACTTGGACCCAATTTCTTTTGTCCACGATTATAGTTAAATAACATGAATTCATTCCCCATTAATCATATAATGATGAAAACAAAGCTACTTTTTATCCTGCTTTTATTCGCTTCTGCAGCGGAGGCACAATATGTAACCGACAATAAAAGGATGGCCGACGTATATTTCCAAAATAAGGAATACTATGCTGCTGCGGAATATTATAAAAAAGCAGTATTTAACCCTAAGGATAGCGCAGGTTTTGTAGTCCCTTTTGGTTTCGAAAATAGAATAAAGGAAGGTGGAGAAAAAAGGGAGAACTATGAATATTGCGCCTATCAGTTAGCAGAATCTTTAAGGTTATACAAGAATTTTGGAGCTGCAGAGGGCTGGTACGAAGTCACCAAAGATTTTGTTAACCCCAAATATATTTTGAGTAATTTCTGGTATGGAGAAACATTGCGCTCTAATCAGAAGTTTAAAGAAGCCATCGCTGCGTTTAATAAATTCCTGAAGGAATATAACCTTAATGATGCTTATACGGTGAAGGCCCGACAGGAAATCGCTTCTTGCCGATTTGCTCTTTATGAACTGAGTTATCCAAGATTGGTTAGAGTTACTAACCTGAAAAATAGTATCAACACCAATAGTTTTGGCTCAAATTATACCCCGACAATCAAAGGCAATAATTTATACTTTAGCTCTTCAAGACCGTTGGGTAGTGATGGTAAAAAAGAGATTTTAACAGGTACGAATGCAAAAGTAGTTAAGAAGCAAACACCCTATTTAAATGCCATCTACATGACATCCGGCGACCCGCTTGATTTAAAGACAACCGTTAGCAAAACCAGTATTGAAGGGAAAGGCAAGGAAACGGCGGCACCAGCCTTTCATCCTAATGGAAAAATCGCTTACCTGACCAGCTGGACCGCTCAGGGTAACAAAAAGATATACCAGTTAAATGCAATGCCGGGAGCTTCAACAGGTTGGTCGGAGCCTATTGAATTAGGTGGACAGGTAAATGTAAAAGGCTTTAATACCATGCAGCCCTTTGTTACAAAAGACGGAAAGTTCCTGATTTTTTCATCCGACAGACCGGGAGGTTTGGGTAAGTATGACCTTTGGTATTCTCCAATCTATTCGGATGGTACTTTGGGGACTGCCGTAAATTTAGGTAACACCATCAATACGATTGAAGATGAGCAGGCGCCATATTACAATACTGCAGCAAAAAAACTTTTGTACAGCAGTAATGGGAAAATAGGTATGGGGGGCTTTGACTTTTATGAAAGTGATGGCGGGTTTGGGGATTGGTCGGAACCGAAGAATATGGGACATCCCTTCAATTCTTCAAAAGACGATCTTTATTTTACGCCAACTAAGAATGATGATTCTGAAGGTTTCATCAGTTCTGATCGAGAGTCTGCTTGCTGTCTGGAGGTCTTTCACCTTAAAAAAATGCCCTTGATTATTACGGGAATCCTGTTGGATTGTAATACTTTAAAACCTTTAAAAAATGCTGTGGTTACCCTGGCTGATTCTGTGCAGCACTTTAAAGTGAATACAGACGAAATGGGGAAATATACATTTAACGTAAATTCCAACCACTATTTTAAACTGACTGCTGATAAGGATAAATACTTTAGTAAGACGCTGTCATTTAGCTATGGTCAGATGGCACAAAGGGATACCTTGTTTAGTGCTGATCTGTGCTTATTGCCTTACGAAATAGATAAAGCAATTGTCCTTAAAGATATCTTGTATGAGTTTAATAGTGCTGATTTAACACCCGATTCAAAAGGAAAACTCGACCATTTGTACACCATTATGGTTGATAATCCAACGATTGAAATTGAGTTAATTTCGCATACAGATAGCAAAGGAGTGGATGCTTATAACCTTGATTTATCGAACAGAAGAGCTCAATCTTGTGTTGACTATCTGGTTGAAAAGGGAATTCCTGTAAAAAGGATGACTAATAAGGGGTATGGCGAAACCAAACCAATTGCTCCGAATGAGCTGGCTAAAGGGAAGGATAATCCTGAAGGAAGAGCATTAAATAGAAGAACAGAATTTAAGGTTACCAAAAAATAAATATTAATTATCTATTGAAAGCCTGCATATATTTTTGAGAATTTTTTCTTAAAAGTTATGCAGGCTTTCTGCTATCTGGCTCATTTTCCGTTAATTGTTAAAAATGTTTATGCTGTAATTACATTAAATTGTAAATTGGCTTTTCATTTTTAACTATGCGCTACTCTAAATACGCAATTTTTGTGTGCTTGCTCTTCAGTTTTTTAACTGGATTTTCTCAAACGGTTGTTGTAACCAATCTTGCTGATGCAGGTAGTGGTACATTAAGAGAAGCTTTAAACAATATACCTGCGGTAAGAACTACACCCTATATTATTAATTTTGATCTTCCTGGTACACCAACTAATGATGGGGATCGTACCATCAGGCTAAAAACAAAGCTTCCTTCGATTCCTTCAAATGTGATTATTGACGGAAGTTCTCAAAATTGGCCTAAACTAGGGATTTCGGGTGCGAAAGTGATCATTGAACCTGAAGATCCAAATGTCAACTTTAACTGTTTAACCATCGGTGATTTTAATGTTTCCAATTCACAGGTAAGTGATGTAGAAATTTATGGACTATATATTAAGGATTTCGCCCGGATTACTAACCTGCAATCTGTAAATACCAACCAGGGCTCCGGGATAGTTATTGATTCAAGAGCTAATAATATAAAAATTGGTGCGCCGGGAAAAGGAAATGTAATTGGTGGAAATATCAATGGGGTCTTAATTCAAAATAATTACTATTACAGTACGGCCACCCCATTAACTGAAATCAATATCCGCGCTAACTTTATTGGAGTTGCCTATGATGGAAGTACTGCCAAAACGAATGTTAATGGTATTTCAGCTAATTTATACGACTGCTCTTTAAGTGTTGGAGGGGATAATGCTGACGAAGGAAACGTAATTGCTGCCAATCAGATTAATGTTAATATTACCAGAAATAATTATTCTACTTCCAATCGATTTAACATCAATGTGATTGGAAATAAAATCGGAGTAAATCATAATGGTACTGCAGATTTTAGTGGCTTGCAATTATTTAATAGCGCTTCATCGATAGAAATTTCTGGACTAAAGGTAAATGCGACAAACACGAATCTATATGTTCGAAACAATATCATCTCCGGGAATCGAAATTTTGGGGTTTCTATAACCAATTCAGACTTTGTGCTGGCAGGAAATACCATTGGTACAGGGCTCTTGGGAACTGAATTGTTTGGTAATGGTAATGGAATAAAGATTGAACAGGGGGCGATCGGTAAAATTGGTGGTGATACTCCCGCTGATGCGAATAGGATAGCTTACAACAATAATGGAATTGAATCCGTTTCTTCAAGAGCGATTACCATTACCCGAAACAGTATGTATTGTAATAGGAATATCAGCATCAATAAGACGCAGAATATTTCACAGCCGTACGTTCAGATTCTTGTCATCAGACCTGATTTTCTTTCTGGGAAAGCTACAGCGAACTCTGCTGTAGAGCTTTTTTATACGAATAATTGTGAGGGAAAGTGTGAAGGTCGGACCTATTTCGCAACTGCGACTGCAGGAGCGGATGGTAGGTGGAGCTATCCGGGCCCAATAACTGGCAAGGTGACTGCCACTGCATCACTGCTGAATCTTACCACATCGCCATTTTCGATACCTGAAGTTCTTGATAATGAGGTGGTCCTTAAGAACGTGACCTGTATTGGGAATGGCTCTATTTCAGTTCCTGAGCCTAGAGAAGGCATAACTTTTAAGTGGAATAAGGTGATTTTAAGCACCGGAGGTCGCGAATTTATAAGTAACGCCCAAAAGATTGAAAATCTGGGAGTAGGTACCTATGAGTTGATTACTGATGATGGATGTAGAGAAGTTCAAAGGTTACCTTTGTTCGAAATAAAGGACCAAAAGTTAAGTAACCTTATTGTGAATTGGCCTACACCAAGCTGCGGGCAGCTAACTTTTCCCTTCTCTGCTACGGTAGATAGAGGAGAAGGTGTCATTACCTACGAATGGATTAATATGATTACCGGTCAGACTGTTTCTACCAGTAAAACTCCAACCCTACCTGAAGGAACGTACAAACTTAAATTAACTGACCAGGCCGGCTGCTCAATAGAATCAGTTGTTAAGGAAATTAAAAGACTTCCATCTCCGATTATCAATATTGCTCAACGCCAGGTAAGTCCTGCAGCTTGCGGGGAAACGAATGGAGCGATTAAAAATATTATTGTGACTGATTTTATTGGTACAGTTACCTACAAATGGTATGTTATGGAAATTAATCCTGCAACAGGAGGATTGGTTCAGGGAGCTTTGGTTGGACAGGATAAGGATCTGACAAATATGCCAGGAGGGACCTATATGTTGGAAGTGAAGGATCAGGGCAGTTGTCCTGCTGTCAGAATCAATTTTCCAGGTATAACTATTCCCATTACCAATTCTGTTATCATTAACGGCGGTACCCCAAAGGGTACAACCTGTAATAGTAATAATGGCGTTATAAATAACATCTCCATTACCCAGGGAGATACTTACAGGCTAACAACTTCCACTGGTGTACTTGTAAAAAGCGGACCATGTAGTCCAGGTGTAGCATTTAATATTACTACCGGTGTTAACGGCGGTCTGGCTCCTGGTACCTATATTTTAAATGCAAGCAATTCCATCACGGGATGTACAGCTGTTGCCGTTACTTATATCATTGGTGTAACGCCAATCACCCAGTATACTGCTCAGATTGTAAATAAAATTGATGCCTCATGTGATCGGAATAATGGATCAATTACTTTAAATTATCCTGATAATAAAAAGCCCTTAGCCGGTAGGTATTACTGGGAAAATGCTGCGGGTGATATCCTTTCCGGGACTTCAGAAAAGATCGAAAATTTAACAGATGGAACTTATACCTTGAGGATAACAGATCCTAATGGATGTATATCTGATCCTTTAGGACCTTATGAAATTAAACGCATCCCATTACTTGTAGTTGATAAAACCAGTGGATCTGTAATGGATGATGTTTGTAGCTTAGGTAGAGGTTCAATTACAGGGGTAAGAATTTCGGGTGGTTTACCATTAAGTGGCACAGGTGCCGATGCTGTGTATAAATATGCATGGAAGGACAAAGCCGGGAATATTGTAAGAACAACCCTTGATTTGATTGATATCGGGGCAGGGGAGTACTACCTGGAGGTAATGGATCAAACTTCTTGTGGTGTTGATGTTAGCCAGACCTTTACCATCTCGGCACCAGTGGTTATCCTGGGAACACCAACAGTGAATAATCTGCGCGTTTGCTATGCTACCGAAATTATGCTTCCTGTGATGGCCTATGAAGAAGGTGTTTACCAGATGTATACATCCGAAAATGATGCATTGCCATTTATGGAGACAAAGAATGGACGCTTTATTTTCAAAGTAAGCAAAACAGGGGATTACCTCGTGCGCCGAAAACTAGGTAGCTGTTACAGTGAGTTTACGCCTGTTCACGTTGAAGTAACCAACGACAACCTTGAAATTAAAAATACGATGACGCCCAATGGCGATGGGTTAAACGATTACTGGATGGTTACCGGTTTACCGGATCATGCTGATATCAATATTAAAGTTTATACCAGAAGTGGACAATTGGTTTATGAATCTGTTGGCGCATACAACAAGCCATTCGATGGACGATTCAGAGGTAAAGACCTTCCAGCTGGGGCATACTATTACAGAATAGACTTAAGAGCAGATTGTAATCCGATAGCAGGCAGTATCACCTTGTTGAGATAGAAACAGTAATTAAGATTTTTAAAACTGACGCGTAGAGCACTTCACATCATAGCGGTTATTCAATAGAATGCCGAGGACGATCTCGTGCGTTCCATTATTAACCGATCTTAAGGCAGATGTTGTTACGTCGTAAGAATAGCTAATATTGATTAATGAAGCTATATTAAAACCGGCAAGTGCAGAAAAGGAATCATTATTTCTTAAACTGCCACCAATCCAGAATTTGTCCTGATAAGCTACCTTAAGATTTGCATCAATCGTAGTCGGTGCATTTAACCAGTAAGTCAGCAAAGTAGAAGGAATAAAGGCGATGTCCTCATCTACAAAAAACTTATATCCGGCAGTTCCGTAGAATACGGTATGTTGGTACGCAGGTAAATTACTTTGCCTGTTTTCCGTTTTTGAACGATAGCCCAATACCTGTTTAGCCGAAGCACCCATAAAAAATCGTGGACTGTAAAGCCATATTCCACCACCAACATCAGGTCTGATCTTATTGTTGTAGTCGGCGGATAATAGCGGATCCGCGCTGTTATCAACAAGTACATTGGCCACATCAACACTGGTAGAAGATATCCCGGCAGAAATACCTACTGATAAATTTACATCATAACTCAAACCAAGATGGTAAGCATAGGTTGCATTTACATTGGTTTGTCTTATTCTTGCAGATTTGTCTGTCAACGCGAAAAACCCAATTCCATGATGTGGCTCAGCAGAAGTATAGGAATTAACATAACTGCGGCTTAATGGGTTGTATCCGGCACCTGAAAAAGAATTTACAGAACTTCTTACAAAATCCTCACCAATTGGAGCATGCACAGAAATGTATTGGGTAACCGGTGCCCCTTCAAGACCTTTCCATTGGTTTCGGTGGCCTAATTTCAAGTCTGTATAATTGTCTATTCCTGATATCGCGGGGTTAATTAAGTAGTTGTTGAAAATGTATTGTGTGGAGCGAGGTTGCTCCTGACTAAAGCCAAATAGGCTCGCGAATAACAACACCGAGAGGTTAAAAAATGATTTCATTTTTATCAAATAGAAATTAAGTATTCAATAATAAGATAAATTTTGTGTATAATGAACATTTTAAATTGATCTTTAACTAATAATTGTAATTATGCATCCCGAAGCTCAGATAAAACTTATTGCAGATACCCTACTGCCCGGCTTTATTCCGAAATCAACGGAAGAGAAAGAACTGACTTTTCATTTTACCATTCCCCCAAATAAAAGTTACAAAGTGTGGTACCTGAAGAATACTAAAAATGAATGGGAATTTTCGGGGTTTGAACCAGCTGAAGCGTAGTTTTATTCATCATTTTGAGTAAATTTTTACCCTCCAAATGGGGGGTGAGGATAGTAGGCCCCAATGTGGCCTGGTCTTTTTTTTGAGGGAACAATAATATGAGCGTCCTGAAATTGGCCGCCATATACCATAAACAAACATTTTGGGTCTTTCTACTAATCTTTGTCTGAAACAATAAACTTTGATCCGGGCCGTTTCATAACCGGGGTATGGTAATTGACTTACCCTTACGCATCTATAAAGGGAAAGCGTGGAGAATAAAATAAGAAGAAGCATTGCGTTGGATGGGAAATCCAACTTGTATATTATAAAAGGGTATCGGATTTTAAATACTAAGCCGGTAAGAGCTTTTGATGAACTTGCAGTACTTACGGCAACAGTTTTTAATACCTCAATAGCCTTAATCAATTTTGTTGATCAGGATCATGATCTGACCAGGAACGTTTGTTCTGTGGCTATTATAAAAGAAAATCAGCGTTTGCTGGAAGCGCTTTCAACGACGCCGATTTTAATTTCAAATGCCATGATTGCCGGTGAAATGGGAATGAAATTCTTTGCGTCAATACCCATCACTAATGAAGAAGGTTTTGATATCGGAATGATTTGTATCGCTGATGAAAAGTCTAGAGTATTTACACCACAAGACAAAGTGAAACTGGAAAGGATCGGCACATTGGTGCGAAAGGAAATGGATAAAAGGAATTGCCAAACGGATATATGTCTGGCGAAAGATTAAGCTGCTGCCTGTAAAGGGGCAACAGCTTTCCCTTCTTAAACCTTAATACCTTCTTTTCTTAATATGTAATTGTAAATTCCCTGAATAGGTTTCTGGAGTATTTGTCCCACTTTTACTTGGTTATTCAGGCATACTTCTCTCAAAATATCCTGATAATAAAAGGCAACAGAACCCACAAAATGGCAATCTAGACTTTTATAATCGCTATAATCTTTAATGTTGCTGGTAACGAATTCCTGGAAGCCTTCGCGTAGCATATTTATGATAAAAGGATGTTCCTTATGTTTTACCATGAAACGGCTGATAGAAGCTAGGTATGTATTCGGACCAGGCTTCTGATAGACATTTGTAATTACGGTTTCTTTATCTATCTGATACTCCTCTCCAAATTCAAAACTCAGGTCGCCTGGCATTTGATTGTACAGGAATGCGGTAATCAGTTTACGGCCAAACCAGGTGCCCGAACCTTCATCACCTAAAACATAACCCAAACCATGCGTACCATGATGCAGCACTTTGCCGTCATAATAGGATATGTTCGAGCCTGTACCTAAAATACAGGTAAGTCCAGGTTTATCGCCACAAGTAGCATAAGCAGAACCCATTAAGTCATGGTCTACCGCAACATAGGCATTGGTGAAAAAAGAAGAAATACCGTTAGATACAACTTCTATCTTATCCGGAGATGAGCAGCCCGCACCAAAAAAATAAACCTCTTTAACCTGACTTGCATATTGAACAATTTCCTTCTTCTTGGAAAATAGCTTAAATATGTCGTGCGCATTAAGGAAATAAGGATTTATACCCTGCGTGCTAAAGCTGATTTGTTCATTTGGGCTGTAACCCATCCAATCGGTTTTTGTCGAACCACTATCTGCTACTAAAATCATTTGCTAAAAATAGTAATCTTATTGAATATTTAAAGTACCACTGATTTCTTTTAGGCTGATTTCTGTAAGTTTTGCCTGGTATTGTGCATCAAGATAGCGGGTTATGGCGTCGATCGAGTTTTTTTGAGCCTCTCTAAGCTCTAATGGAGAGATACTGCCCAACCTGTATTTTTCTAAAGTAATGTCCAGATTCTGTCTTGCAATATCCACATTGCTCTTCTCTATTTTCAGCAGATCAAGATTGGTGCGGTAGTTTTGATAGGTCGAAATTAACTGCGCATTGATGTCCTGTTTGGTCTTTTCAAAGGAAAGTTCCGATGAGTTGATTCCTATTTTAGCATTTCGCTCATTCTGGCGCTGTAAAAATCCGTTAAAGATATTTAAGCTGGCAGTAAGGCCATAGGTAAAACCATTCGAGCGGGTCTGCGTGTTAAAGCCAGTGGGACTGGCACTCTTCTGAAACTCATAGCCGCTGTTTACAGCAACAACAGGGTAGCGTTGCCCCTTAACCTGTTTTAAATTAAGTTCTGCTATTTTTTTATTGATGAAAGCATTTTGCAGATCAGGATTCAGTTGGGTCATCTGTCCGGCTAAAGTGGTATAATCCAATGTCGCATCGATGTTAATCCGCTCATCAACTTTAAAGTCGATATTTAAATCTCTGGCCATTACCTGATTTAAAGCAGTCTTGGCCGTTTTAAGCAGGTTGATCTCCTGTAAATAAGCAGAAGTATCGGTGTTGTAATCTACTTTAGCCGCAAGTACATCCAGTTTAGAGCCCCTGCCGATGGTCAGTTTATTGTTGGCAATTCTTAACCGCATTTGCGAGATGTCCAATGCACTGTCCCTGGCCGTTACCAGTTGCTGTTCTTTCAGAACGGTATAATAGGCATTAATCACATTGCTTACTGTAGTTAATATGGTGGCCTTGGCATTTACTTCACCAAGTTTTTGAAGCTCTTTAAGCCGCTCATAATTGGTGAACATCTGTAAACCGTCGAATATGGTCCAGCCCAGTGCTGCACCATAATTCATACTGGTATTTCTTACCCCATCCAGGGTTTGCTGATTTCCATTACTCTGTGTACGGGTAATGTTCTGTCTGCTGCCACCATCACTAAAGCTGCCATCCAATCGGGGTAGCATTCCGGCATTGCCGGGGTTTACGTTGTTTTTGGCAATCTGTATATCGTTGTTTACGAGTTTAATGTCGTAGTTGTTTTTTAACGCAACACTAATGGCTGCTTCCAACCCAAGGTTCTGTTGTGCAATGGCCGGTTGAGTAGACATTGCTAAAACTGCCATAAAGCTAAATACAACAGTACCGCGTTTGTTTAGCATATAATTAAGCATTTTCATGTTCCAAAGCAGCTTTTAATGATTCTTCTAATTCTGTATTCGCTTTATGCTCTTTCGACCAGTAAGAGTAAATTGCAGGGATAACAAATAAGGTTAATATCAACGCAAATGTTGTTCCGCCCACAATTACAATACCCATACCCATGCGACTTTTTGCTGCTGCCCCCAAGGCTAAAGCAATAGGCAAGGCACCAATGGCAATGGCCAGACTCGTCATCAGGATAGGCCTTAACCTCGAAACCGAAGCTTCCCTGATGGCGTCATGCACACTTTTCCCTTTTTCTTTTAGCTGGTTGGCAAACTCTACAATCAAAATACCATTCTTCGTTACCAGACCGATCAGCATGATCGTACCAATCTGACTAAAGATATTCCAGCTTTGTCCAAATAACCATAGGGATAAAAATGCCCCTGCAACGGCCATTGGTACTGTTAAAATAATGATAATCGGATCGATGAAACTCTCAAACTGAGCAGAGAGGATTAAATAAACCAGCAATAAGGCCAGGCCAAAAGCAAAAAGGGTGTTCGATGAACTCTCTTTAAAATCTCTGGATTCCCCTCCAAGGTCGGTAGAGAACGACTCGTCTAATATTTTTTCTGAGATCCTGTCCATCGCTTCTATGCCTTCCCCGATACTTTTACCAGGAGCCAATCCAGCCGAAACTGTAGCGGCGGTAAAACGGTTGTTTCTGTATAATTGTGGCGGACTGCTTTCTTCCTTTGCCGTTACCAGATTGTCCAGCTGTATGAGCTCATTTTTGTCATTCCGAACGTATACGGAACTCAGATCTAAAGGATCCTTTCTGTCGCCCACCTCAAATTGTCCGATTACCTGGTACTGTTTTCCATTCATAAAGAAATAAGAAAAACGCTGACCGCTTAATCCCAATTGTAACGCTGTACCGATATCCGAAACAGACACGCCAAGGTTCTTAGCTTTATCCCTGTCAATGGTTAAGTCGATTTCAGGCTTGTTGAACTTCAGGTTCACATCCGATGTGGTGAATGTTGGATCTTTCGAAACCTCGTCCATGAACAATGGAATCTTCTCTCTTAGCTTTTCGAAGTTCTGTGCCTGGATGATATAGTTTACCGGTAATCCTCCGCGTCGACCCACAGAAATGGTAGGCTGTTGGGTAACGGTAACTTTTCCTTCCGAATATTTTCGGGTAATCCTGGTCAGATTTGCTGCAATTTCCGCTTGTGTTTTATCTCTGTCGCCCGGATCAGTTAATCCCATCCTTACAAACCCACTGTTGGTAGATCCGGAACCACCAAAGCCTGGTGCTGTAATCGTAATGTTTACCTTTTTTTCAGGTACAGAATCATTAATCATCTGTTGTACCTTCATCATAAAACCGTCGGTATAGGTAAACGATGATCCCTCAGGAGTGGTCAGGTTCATATTGATGGCACTACGGTCATCATATGGAGCGGTCTCTTTAGGCAATATATTCCAGAACAATACAATTAATCCAACGCAAACCGCAATGATCGGAATGGCCAACCACTTTCTGTTCAGAAACTTATTCAAATTTTCTGCATAGCCTTCATTCAGTTTCACAAAAAACGGTTCTGTCATTTCGTAGAATTTTGTTTTTTTGTGCCCTGTTTTTTTCATCAGGTAGGCATTCAACATTGGCGTTAAAGTAAGGGATACAAAGGCCGATATCAATACCGCGGCCCCGATTACCACCCCAAACTCCCTAAACAGCCGGCCCACAAAGCCCTGTAAAAATATAACAGGTAAAAACACCGCAGCGAGCGTAACAGAAATGGAAATTACCGCAAAGAAGATCTCGTTTGAGCCTTTTATGGCAGCCTCGAAAGGCGAATAACCCTCCTCAACTTTCTTAAAGATGTTTTCCGTTACCACAATTCCATCATCCACTACCAGGCCGGTTGCTAATACGATGGCTAGTAGAGATAGCACATTAATGGAGAAACCAAAAATATACATGATGAAAAATGTAAATACCAGCGATACGGGAATATCTATCAATGGTCTGATGGCAATGGCCCAATCTCTGAAAAACAAGTAAATAATCAGGATTACCAGGATCAGGGATAGGATAATGGTCTCAGCAACCTCGGTTACGGAGGCCTTGATGAACTTGGTGGTATCTAACGATATATTGAGTTTAATGTCTTGCGGAACGTCCTTTTGCAATTGTACAAAGCGTTTGTCAAACTCCTTCGATATGTCGAGATAGTTGGCTCCCGGCTGCGGAATAAGGCCCACGGCAACCATCGGTTTACCAGATTCTCTCAAGACGGTTTCCTCATTTTCAGAACCCAGTTCAACAAAACCCACATCCTTTAACCGCACTACATTGTCGGTATCATTTTTCAGGATCAGGTTATTAAACTGTTCTACGTCGGTTAGCTTTCCAAGTGTTTTAACAATCAACTCTGTGTTTGCTCCTGTAATTTTTCCGGAAGGCAGCTCCACATTTTCCTTATCCAGCGCAGTAACAATATCCTGTGAGGTTAAGCCATATGCAGCCAGTTTATCCGGAGATATTCTGATACGCATGGCATATTTTCTTTGCCCCATGATCTGGATACTACTAATTCCGGTAATGGTTTGTAGCCTATCAGCAATCACATTCTCGGCATAATCACTTAGTTCCATTACATTGCGTTTGTCGCTCTGTATGGTCATGGTAATTACTGCGTCTGAGTTCGCATCAGCCTTACTTACCACGGGGTTACCATCAATGTCTTTAGGTAATCTCCTTGCGGCTTCCGAAACCTTGTCGCGCACGTCATTAGCTGCGTCGTCAATATCTTTATTCAGGTTAAATTCTATAGTAATGTTACTGCTTCCCTGATTACTTGAAGAGGAAATGTTCCTGATCCCATCAATCCCATTAATGGATTTCTCGAGCGGTTCAGTAATTTGAGATTCAATAATGTCGGAGTTTGCTCCTGGATAAGATGTCCGAACGTTAATTACCGTCGGATCGATGTTGGGGTATTCCCTTATACCCAGGAAATTGTAACCGATCACCCCAAACAATAGGATCATCAGATTCATTACGATGGCCAGTACCGGCCGCTTTATACTGGTGGTTGAAATACTCATATCTTCGATTTGTGATTAACCACTGTAACTTTAACCGGTGCATCAGGCTTTAAAGCCATAGCTCCTGTAGTCAGTACCGTGTCGCCGACACTTAAACCTGAAGTAATTACAATGTGTTCAGCAGTACGGGTGCCTGCTTCAACTTTTACCTGCTGTGCTTTGCCATCCTTACTGATGTAAACGGTTTTCCCATTTAATACCGGGATGATGGCTTGATTAGGAATAATTAGTGCATCTTTTACCGTACTTAAAGCCAGCTTTATTTTAGCGAAAGAACCTGGTAGTAATTCATTATTGGTATTGGGTACTAAAGCTTTGATTTGTAAAGTTCTGGTTTGTGTATTGATACCCGGCTCTATTGCGAAAACTCTGCCTGTGAACTTTTTATTAAAACCATCTGTGGTAAAAGTGATTTCAGAATCATGTTTAATCTGTCCAATATATTTTTCCGGAACTGAGAAGCTGATCTTTAAAGGGTTGATGCTTGATAGGTTTGCAATAAGCGTAGTGGGGGTGATGTAACCGCCTACTGATATGGAACGCAAGCCTATTTTTCCTGAAAAGGGAGCGTATATGGCAGTTTTTGCCAATTGTGCCCGGATCAGTTGAGTTTGTGCTTTTAGCGATTGCAGGTCGGCTAGCGAAGTGTCGTATTCTTCCTGACTGATCGCCCCTTTTTCTAACAACTGTTTCGAACGATTTTCGTTGGTAGCTGAGAGGCGTTGTTTAGTTAGCGCCTCTTGTAGTTGGGCCTGTATGTCGCGGTCGTTGATTTTTACCAGCAAACTACCTTTACTAACACTAGCACCTTCTTTAAAATTAATACTGGTTACCAGTCCTGATACCTCACTCCGTAGTTCAACAGATTCATTTGCTTCTAATGTTCCTGTTACTTCCAGGTCGTTGGTGAAATCACTTGCAGTTACTACAACGCCTTCTACCTGTAATCCTTTTCCAGAGCCAGCTTTGCCCTTGCTCATGCCCGCTCCATCTTGTGCAATTTTTTTATTAGCAGCGATTCTGTAATAAATTAAATAAGCTATTCCTAAAACTATAAGGACGTAAATAATGTACTTTATTTTCATTTGTGGTTCTTGTTTTACCTGCAATGCGGGTTTGCCCGATTGCATATTCATGCTTGGTGTGTTGCTGCGCTATAGGAGCGTCTTTGAGAGGCTAACATACAAAAATATTTAAATTGACGATAGTAGGTTGTATTAAGTATGTTACAGCTAGGTTGTTTTTAAATAAAATCATGATGACGATCGCCTTTTTGCGCAGTTTTCTCTAAGTTTGGCACAATTTAGCAGACAATTGATACTGTTTGGTAAATAGCTGTTATGGTGAAGACTATAAAATCATGATAGCTTCATCACCATTTAAAGACACAAATATATCCCAATGAAAAAATCATTATTAGCATTAGTAATATTACTATCAGTAGGTATGACGGCCAAATCACAAGTGAAAATAGGGTTCGAAGTAAGTTTTATAGAACCACAAGCACACTATGCCGAAGTAGAGATGACTATTTCCGGTTTAGTGAAAGATTATATAGATGTAAAGATGCCGGTATGGGCACCAGGTTCTTACCTGGTACGTGAGTTTTCAAAAAGTGTTGAAGGATTTGGAGCTACGGCCAATGGCAAAACGCTTAAGCACGAAAAAGTAAGAAAAAATGCCTGGAGAGTTCATTCTGGAAAAGCCAATAGCGTTAAAATCAAATATAGAGTATATGCTTTTGAAGTATCTGTGCGTACTTCATTTATCGATGATACTCACGCGTTTCTGTCTAGCACAGGCATTTTCATGTATCCTGATGGAATGTTAAAGCAAGCCAGTACAGTGAAAATTAATCCTTATAAAGGCTGGACTAAAGTATCAACCGGATTGGAGCCTGTTGCAGGTAAGCAGTTCACTTATACTGCCGCTGATTTTGATATGCTGTTCGATAGCCCTATTGAAGTAGGTAACCAGGATGTATTTGAATTTACAGCCTCAGGTGTGAAACACGAAGTGGCCATGTATGGTGGTGGTAATTATGATAAAGAGAAATTAAAGGTTGATATGGCTAAAATTGTAGAGCAAGGCACTGCGATTTATGGCGAAAACCCAAATAAGCATTATACATTTATTGTACACAACTTCTCTAAGGGGAGTGGTGGCTTAGAGCATTTAAACTCTACTGTATTAGGTGCTAGTCGCAATGACTATAATACTAAAGAAGGTTATAAGGGTTTCTTAGATCTTGTTGCTCATGAGTATTATCACCTGTGGAACGTAAAAAGAATGCGCCCGATAGCTTTAGGCCCATTTGATTACGAAAACGAAAACTATACGCCTAGTCTTTGGATTGCCGAAGGCTTTACTGCTTATTACGAGAATAAACTGATGCTACGTGCAGGTTTTCTAACTGAAAAAGAATTTGTTGATCAGTTGGTTACCGCAGTGAGCAACGTATCTAACATCCCGGGTGCACAGGTACAATCTGTGACAGAAGCAAGTTATGATGCATGGATTAAGTTGTACAGACCAAATGAGAACTCTAACAATACTACCGTTTCTTATTACGCTAAAGGTGAGGTTGTAGGTATCTTAATGGATATTGCAATTGCACAGGCAACAAAGGGTGCTAAGAGTTTGGATGATGTAATGAAGGCGATGTACCTGCAAAATAAAGCGCAAAAAAGAGGTTTCACTGAAGCTGAATTTAAAGCTATGGTTGAAAAGATCAGCGGACAGGACTTCACGGATTTCTATGCAAAATATGTAAATGGTACACACTTGCCTGAATTCGCTAAATATTTTGGTTATGCAGGTATAAAAGTAACCAATGAACAAGAAGGCAAAAGCACGCCTTATTTAGGTGTAACATCTAAAAAAACAGAAGGTAGAATGTTTATCACAGCAATTATGCGCAACACCTCTGCTTGGGTTGATGGCTTAAGTGTGAATGATGAGTTGATCAGTATCGATGGTACGCCTATCGAGGCTGCTGTTGAGCGTATGCCAGCTATTACCGGTAAAAAGGTTGGTGATGTTGTGGTGATTAAAGTTGCAAGAGATGGTGTGTTGAGAGACTTTAAAGTTACGCTTAACAATTACCCGGGAATAAAGCTGGTAGGAGAGATTGACGAGAACGCGACGGAGTTGCAGAAAAAGGTGCGTCAGGCCTGGATGTAAGGTAAAAATAACCGTTCTCTTCAAGAGCTGCATTATTCGCTGAAGAAGCGAAGAACGCTGAGGCTCTTTCAGAGAAGGTAATTTTTACGGGTAAGCAAGAAGCAGAACACTTAGTTCATCGTGCAGACTGAAATAGTAAAATGCTTTATTCGAAGAACGCTGAGGCTCTTTCAGAGAAGGTAATTTTTACGGGTAAGCAAGAAGCAGAACACTTAGTTCATCGTGCAGACTGAAATAGTAAAATGCTTTATTCGAAGAACGCTGAGGCTCTTTCAGAGAAGGTAATTTTTACGGGTAAACAAGAAGCAGAACACTTAGTTCATTGCGCAGACCGAAGTAGTAAAATACTGCATGAAGAAGCAAAGAATGTTATAAACCAATAAAGGGCGGTAAGTTTTAAACTTGCC
The DNA here is from genome assembly GCF_900176505.1 of Pedobacter nyackensis. GTDB lineage: Bacteria > Bacteroidota > Bacteroidia > Sphingobacteriales > Sphingobacteriaceae > Pedobacter > Pedobacter nyackensis. The sequence goes on from NZ_FWYB01000003.1 coordinate 252,302, forward strand.
GCCCTTTATTGGTTTAATAAAAAAAACCGTTCATAAATTAATATGAGACGGTTTTCTATTTCTTTTAATGTTGTTTTTTTAGAATGCGAAACGCACACCTAAACCTATATCACCACCCCAGAAACCAGTGTCAGGAGTTAATTGTAATGCAGGAACCCAGTCAATAGATAAGTTGATAGGTGCATCTTTAAATTTGTAATCCAAACCTAAAACACCATTAGCTGATAAATAAACATCACCATCATATCCTTTTACTTTGTAAGAACCGATAGTAGCACCAGCACCGTAGTACCAGTTTAATCCTTGTGCGCCGCTGATTGGTTTGTAAACTTCATATAAACCAGTTAAGTTAGCGTAAGTAGCACCGTGATGGCTTCTGAAGTTACCGATTAATTCAAGCATAGCTCCTTTATTTAGAGCAGTTTTGAAACTCACACCATTGGCAGAACCAAAGCGACCACCGATTGCATTATTGTAATCCTGAGCATTCGCATCAGATAGATTCATGGTGAAAAGTCCGGCAACGGCAATAAGAGTAAAAATTAATTTTTTCATAATCATTAAATTGTTAATTTATGTTTTTTGTACTGGGCGATGCATCGCAATGATTGTGCCGAATTGTACTTTTTAACATAAAAAACTTCTTATTTTTCAGTGAACAGGCTTGCTAGTTTCGCATGGAGCGCTTCTCCTCTCAAATCTTTGCCGATAACTTTTCCATCAGGTCCGATAAGAAAACTTGCGGGTACTGATTTTACACCATATGTGGCGGCAGCAGTATTTTTCCAACCTTTCAAATCTGATACATGGTTCCATGTTAACCCATCTGCTGCAATAGCTTTTAACCATGGCTCTTTAGTACTGTCAAGTGAAACCCCAAGTATTTCAAAACCTTTATCATGATATTTTTTATAAGCGGCAACTACATTTGGATTCTCTTTACGACATGGGCCACACCAGCTTGCCCAGAAATCAATAAGTACATACTTCCCTTTAAAGTTGGCCAGACTTACCATTTTGCCCAACGTATCAGCCATTGAAAATACAGGTGCGGCTTTACCGATAGCCGTTTTTTCGTCAAGAGACAGTGCCGCATAGATTTGTTTTCCATAAGCAGATTGCTGGACTTCTTTACTCAATAATGGCATTAATGCTCTGGCATTATCATAATATGGGTAGTTGATAAACCTATCCAGAATTACCATTGCCGAGGCAATGGAATTGGAATTTCTCTTTACATAAGCATTGATGATGCTGTCGTTCATTAAACCAAGTGCTTTAAACTCCTCATCAAATCCTTTTCTGATTGAAGGGTTTTGCTTCATAGTCCCATCTTTTTCAGCTACGTCCATCCTTTTATAAATCTCTCCGGCCTTAGCAGTAACAGGTTTCCAGTCTACATTGTAAAAACTGAGATAAGTAGCGTATATAGGCCCCCCAGTAATTTTAGCTTTAAATAATGAATCCTTTTGGCCGGTGAAAGTCAGCTCTTTATTCTCCAATAAGAACTGGGTGCCTTTTTTCTTATCGCTAAGGTAAAGGCTGTAGAAGGCCAGGTCATCAGCTTTGCCCTTAAACTCAAATTTATAGTTTACAATTTTTGATGAATCCCTCCGAACGTTCTCTCCATCGGCTTTTTCAAGATAAACCATTCCGTTCTGAAGGTCGGTAATGGTTCCTTTAATGGTATAGCCGTTGTACTTCTGGGCCAGTGTTAAGTTTGAAGAAGTAAGTAAAAGTGTAGTAGCAAGAAGTGAGTTGCTGATATATTTTATGATTTTTTTCATTTCAGTTTTTTATGAATAATAAGTTAATCCGGGTTTTAATTACCAACCCGGGTTATTAGGTAACAATGCTGGATTCTTTTCTACTTCGGCCTGATAAATAGGAAAAAGGTATAGCCTGTCCGTAAAGGTTCTTTGGAGTACTGTTTTCTCCGTATACTGGCGCGGGTTGGTGCCGCTTTGTGTAATTGTTATTCCTTTTATAGGTGTTCCAAGTAATTGTGGTCCCATTTTCCAGCGACGAATGTCCCACAAGCGGGTGCCCTCAAATGCAAGCTCAATATTACGCTCATGCATGATTTTTTCCAGCGTAATTTCTCCCGGTAGGATATCCGGCATATTTACACTAGGCCTCTTCCGCACTTTATTAACGTAAATCCTGGCATCTTCTGTCTGACCGATTCTATAAGCCGCCTCGGCGAAATTTAACAGGATTTCAGCATAGCGGATTAGGATATAGTTCTGACCACCACCATAACTTTTCGTAGTTACCATTGGATCGAATGCTGGGTCCTGCATTTTTTTTAATGCGTAACCCGTGGCCAAAGGAGCAGAAGAAGGATTGTAGTTAGATCCTGGCAGGAAATTCAGCGTTTTGCCAAGCCAGGTAGATCCGTCGTAAAGTATACTTGCGTAAAATCTTGGATCCCGATTCTCATAAGGTTTGTTCAGATCGTAACCGGATCCCGATTCTCCAATCATTTTACCATTACTCATTTCGTACTCATTAACAATGTTTTGAGTTGGCTGGTTCAGCGCACTTGGTCCCGGAGGAACAATCCCCCATGGCAAATTGTAATGATGTACGTGGTAAGCCTGGAAATTTGATTTATACTGGTGATCTAAAATCACCTCCACATTATTATCGTTAGCTTCATAAAACATGGCTTCGTAGTTTGGATACAAACCATAGCCGGCTTTCGCAGTGATGTCGATCACATCTTTTGCCGCATTGTAAGCGGCCTGCCAGTTGTTGTTATAGCTGGCAGCATATAGTAAGACACGACTTTTTAGCGCAAGAGCCGCACCAATAGTTATCCTGCCAATGTTGGCTCCAGCATATTTATAAGCAAGGAATTGTCCCTTGTTGATATCGTCCATCTCTGCAACGATAAAATTTGCAATTTCTTCATACGAATTACGGGGAACGTTTAAATTCTCGTCAAGATCCTGTGCTTTGGTAATTAATGGTACGGCTCCAAAATAGTTGATCAGGTAGGAGTAGTTTAATGCACGTAAAAATCGGGCTTCATCTCTTGTCTGGTTTTTAAATTTAGCACTTGCGGGTACGCGGTCTATATTAGCAATCAGAATATTGCAACGTCTGATGTTGATGTATGCTGTATTATAGGCGCCTGTAATACCAAAAGGTGCGGTTGAAGCAGCAAAAGTATTCTGATATATACTCACGTTCCCGCTGGAGTATAGCTGGTCACTAAAGGCATCCCGCATACTTCCGGCGAATTCGGTCGGAATACCAGCATAAAGGTTATTGAGAAATAATCCGGTTAAAGTAGAATCTTTATATACATCTTCGTCACTGAATCTGTCCAGGGGCTGACTGTTTAAAAAGTCTTTTTTACATCCTGAAGCGAAGATAATGGCGAACAGGAATATGATTAATGAATATCTTTTCATTTTAAATAGATTAAAATTTAACAGTTAAACCAAGGTTAAATACTTTCTGTATCAGATAACTTTCTGCTCCAAAAGAAGAGGCAAATGCCTCCGGATCAACGTCTTTTAAACTTGTTATTGTAAAGAGATTTGTTCCGCTAACAAAAAAACGGGCACTCGAGATATTTAAGCGTGAAAGGGCACTTGTCGGAATGTTATATCCCAGTTCCAGGTTTTTCAACCTCAGGTAAGAACCGTCTCGCAGCCAGTAGCTTGAGATTTCCTGGTTGTTGCTATAACTTGAGAATAAACGGGGATAGGAGGCACCTGTGTTCCCAGGCGTCCATCTGTCCAGGTGTTTTTTTGATGGTACCGCATTGCCTGCAAATGCCCATTCTCCTAAGCCAGTCATGTATTTTTGTACTTTTGCAGCACCCTGCAACAAAATACTGATGTCAAATCCTTTGTAGTTAGCTCCCATAGATAAACCGTAGATAATTTGTGGATAGTCTCCTTTACCAATTATAGTTTTATCTGCCGCTGTGATTTTACCATCGCCGTTGACGTCTTTATATTTGATATCTCCGGGGGCTACTGTAGCGTATAAAGGTGTTGGCCCTGCGGCAATCTCTGCAGTGGACTGATATAATCCTTCTGCTATGTAACCTGCCGGAGAAACCAAGTTGCCTGCAGGAAGGTAAAACGGATGGCCAATTAAGCTTTGATAAGGAAGAACCCCGGCGGCTTCAGGTATATAGACTACTTTATTCTTGTTAAAAGTGACATTGGGCTTAACAAAGTAGTCTACAGCACCAAGACGGTTCTTGTAGTCTATTGCCAGTTCAAAACCGCTGTTGTCAATTATGTTAAGGTTCTCACTTGGTAAGGTTCCACCAATGGTTGCGGGAATACTAAAGGATCTTGTACCTAAGATGTTTTTAGTCCTTTTGTAAAAATAATCTGCTTCGATACCCAGTTTATTGTCAAATAAACGAGCCTCTAAACCGATATTTGAAATGTTGGCCTTTTCCCAGGTAAATGAAGCATTGGGAATCACACCAGGAACAAGTGCCTGAACCTCTGAACTACCAAAAATGTAATAACCATCTAGGCCACTTCCAAGGGTGTAGGTGTTTAGGTAATCAAATTGACCGGTTCTGTCATTACCCAACTGACCATATGAACCCCTTAGTTTTAAGAAGCTAATCACTGGAACATCTTTTAAGAAAGCTTCTTCGGAGAGTACCCATCCGGCAGAAACAGCAGGGAAGAACCCAAACCTGTCTCCTTTGGGGAATACATCCGATCCATCGTAGCGGAAGCTGAATTCAAACAGATACTTACCACTATAATTGTAAGCTGCGCGACCAACCACACTCTGGCGTGCATTTCTAAACCCAACTCCATAGTTGTCATCATTGTTGACATCACCGGCAAATAACTGATCAACCTGTGGAGACGCAAAATTGCCACGTGAGGCCAATAACCTGTTTCCCTGGTTTTCTGTTTGTGTGTATAAAGCAAGGATGTCGATATTATGTTTGTCGAAGGTTTTCTTATAGTTCAGGGAAGCCTCTGCAAGAACCGTTTGCCGCTGTATAAATTGTTCGGTTAATGAAGCTCTTGTATTGCCTGTAGCCCTCGTGGTATACGTTCCGTTGTCATTTCTTACTGAGGTAACATAAGGCTTGGTAAAGTTTTTAATATAAGTTTGATACTTGTTATATGAAAATGTTCCTTTTGCAGTTAAACCATTAATAAATGGAACGTTATAGATTAATGAACCCACACCTTCCAGGACATTCAAATCTGTATTTACATAGCCTGCATCACCTTGTCCTATTAAATATGGACTACCATTAATTAAAGAAGAAAAGCCGCTTACAATCGAAATGTAATTGTATGTGCCATTGCTAAATCTACTTGGAAGCAGAGGAGAGATCATACGATACTGGCTGACAATTGCCCCGCCTGCAACCGGATCCTTTGTTTTTTCAATACGTCCATTTAAATTCAGACTTACCTTTAAATTTTTAGATATTTCAGCATCCAGATTTGTACGTAAAGAGTACTGTTTGTAACCAGATGACTCAAAAAGCCCTTTCTGATCCAGGTAACCCGTAGAAATAAAGTATTTAGATTTCTCACCTCCTCCATTTACAGAAATATTCTGTCTTTGCTGGAAGCTGCTTGGTTTCATTAAAGCACTGTACCAGTCGGTATTTGCGTACCTGTCTGGATCGGAGCCTGTCCTGATCACTTCAAGTTGCTCATCGGTATATCCTCTATTCGCAGATGGAAGAAAGTTATTCTCGTTTTTATACATCTCGTTCAACAGCGTTGCATATTCATAACTGTTCACAAGTTCTGCCAACTGCGTAGGTTTCTGCCAGGCTCCATTAAATGTATAGTTCAGACTTGGTTTTCCTTTATCTCCTCGTCTGGTTGTAATCAGAATAACCCCGTTTGCAGCCCTTGCGCCATATACCGCAGCTGTACCGGCATCCTTTAAAATTGAAATGCTTTCAATATCTGAGGGATCCATATGTGGTAAATTCGCGTTAACAGATCTGCCATTTCCATTCGCATCTACGGCTTCTTGTGGAACGCCGTCTATTACAATCAGTGGTGATGAATTTCCTGAAGTACTTAAGCCCCGTATCAAAAGTCTGGAATCATCTCTCCCAGGTTGTCCCGATCCTTGAAATGCAATTAGTCCCGGTAAACGGCCGGCAAGTGAGTTACTAATATTTGCAGCAGGACTTTGTCTTAATTCCACTCCGCTCACTGTCGCGACGGAACCTGTAATGTTAGCTTTCTTTTGTTCAGAATAACCCAGTACAACGACTTCCTGCAAACTGCCTGGTGCAGCAACCATTGTCACTTTTAGCGATACCGAATTTCCTACGGCTATTTCCTGGGTTTTAAAACCGATATAACTAAACACCAGTACCTGGTTGCCATCTGATGGAATGGTGATGTTAAAGTGTCCGTTAACATCTGTTGCAGAACTCGAGTTCCGGTCACCTTTAACCATAATGGTTACACCCGGTAAAGGCTTCCCTTCATCATCAAGCACAACTCCTGTAATCTTAACATCTGCCTGTTCGGCCGGGATGCCATACCTTTCTATTTTAGAGATCAGGATTTTGTTATTTACTTCGCTAAACGTTAATCCAAGTGGTTCTAAAATCAGGTTTAATGTAGCTTTAACAGATCTTGTATCTAAAGGGATATTTAAGTTCTTTATGTCTTTAATATCGCTGTTCCTGTAGATGAACCTGAAACCGGTCTGTGCTTCTATCTTTTTGATGGCCGATAATACCGACTCATTTTTTAGCTCCATTGTTACTTCAACCTGGGCCGAACCCTGAGCTTTAATGTTTGAAGCAAACAGAATTTGAAAAGTTACGGTAGTTAAAATAGCTGTAATTAGGCTTAAACGCATAATCTGACGAATTATATATCGTGAGTTACTGGAGGTAGAAAAGCACAAATAGCTTTTACTACCCTCTGCTGATTTTGCAGAAAATTTCATAATTTTAAATGTTTAAATGATCCTCGAAAAATTGTTTATAACAATTTGCCTTAGTTAGCGCTAAAGCAAAAACAATCAACAGCTCCCTGTTTAGCGACAGGGAGTTTTTTTTATCAAATTCGCAGGTGGTAAATTTCTCTCATAAATTGGTTTAATTAGGGTTTAGGTATATTAAATTGATTAATTGTTATTTGCATCCCTTGCCGGAAATGATGATCTCCTGAGCCTTTTTTTGATAGGTTATATGATTAAATGAAGTAATAATCTGTAAGATTTCATCCAGACTTTCCTCCTTTAAAAACGTAGCGGTAAAGCGACAGTCTTTACTTTGCTCATTGGCAAACTTTATATTTACGTTGAAACGTTTAGCCAGTTGTACGGTTGCTTCATCCATCGTTACATCATCGAAAAAGAGATCCTTTTCCTGCCATTCTACTGTTTTACTAGCTAATACAGGCTTTAGTAATGATTTCATCTCGGTTTTATTAAAAATAATCTGCTGATCAGGAGTAATTATCCCCAATGTTTTGTGTTCATTTTTAACCATTACCTTACCTCTGGTTACAGTTACAACCACATCATTTTCTTTATCATAAGCCTTAATGTTAAAGGCTGTGCCAAGTACTGTTGTACTTATTTTTCCGGTATGTACAATAAATGGCTTTTCAGGATTATGTTTGATGTCAAAATACCCTTCTCCTTTTAGTACGACCTCTCGGGTGCTTCCTAAGAAATCTTCAGGAAATTCTAATGTACTTTTGTTATTTAGGATAACTATACTTCCATCCGGTAGTTTTATTTTTCTGTGTTCATCAACTGCAACCAGGTTTATCAAAGATTCGGTTTTGTTGTTTACGATTTCAGCTTGATTAGGGGTAATGGAATCGCTGCGGTTTGAGCCGTAATACAAAAACACTAAAACGCCAAGTAAAACTGTGGCTGCCGCCCATATGATCCATGATCTTACCGGATTTAATTTTACTGGTTGATCTGTTGCTTCGTCATAGTCGACAGCCGATAAAACCCTGCCGAATAACTGGTTTACATTGTTTTTATCAAGTTCGGGCCCGTTGACGTGGTTTTCCCACTCATCGTTCATCAGCATATCTATTTCGGTAGCTTTATTTTCGTCAGTAATTAAAGCCATTAATTCTGCATACTCTGCCTGCGTACAAGTTCTGTCTGCGTATTTCTGAAACAAATGTGTCAATCTTCCCTTACTCATTGGAGTCTATTTTTAGATTAAATTCAGGGTTTATCCTGCTTATACATTTATAATGACAATTGGGAATGAAAAAGGTAGTAGTGAGGATATAAAATTATTTCATCATATAGAAAAACATAAAGAGCAAAGCAGATAATTCGGTTCTGTCGCCCAATAAGCTGCGGATGGTTTTGGTCGCATCACGCAAATGTGCTTTTACGGTTAAGGGAGAAATGTTGAGCCGTTCTGCCACCTCTTTTTGCTTTATTCCATCAATATGGCACATCTGATAAATCAGACGTTGTTGTTTAGGCAATTTTTGGATGGCTTCATTAAGCAGTGCACGGGTTTCTTTGGCTTGGAGATTATGCTCTGTATTGTTGTCAACCTCCGTCCAGTTCTCGATCTGCGCATTATTCAATTTGAAGTCAAGTGCTATTTTTTTTAATGCGTTTAAGGTTAGATTTTTGGTAATTACTCGAAGGTAGCCTCCGAAATTGCTTATTTGAGAGATTTTCTCTCTGCCAAGCCAGAGATTAATAAAAACCTCTTGTACAATTTCTTCCGCATGGGTTTCAGATCTCAAAAATCGTATCGAATAACTGTATACTTTATGATGATACAGGTCAAATAGCGTTCGAAAAGCATGGTGATCTCCCTTGGCTACTTTAGCCAGCAGAATTTCCTCAGCACGGGCCGTTTTGCTTTCCATTATGCTAAGTTATGACTATAGTTTAGGAAATCAGCTATCGGATATCCTAAAGATGACTTAAATATTGCGGCTTTGTTGTTCTTTTGCAATGGGGATTTAAGAAATTTGAATATCCGCTTTTGTTGTATATTGCTTTTATTTTATGATTAACATGGAAGTATGTGCCAATTCATTGCGTTCTGCTCAGGCAGCTCAGGACGGTGGCGCGATTAGAGTTGAGCTTTGTGATAACTTGTTAGAAGGTGGTACCACACCTAGTTATGCACAGATTGTTTTGGCAAAGAGAATGTTGAATATTCAGGTTTATCCGATTATCAGACCCAGGGGAGGAGATTTTTTATATTCTGAACTTGAGTTTGAACTGATGAAGGAAGATATTAAGCTATGCAGAGAACTAAAATGTGATGGCGTTGTGATTGGTATCTTAAAGTCGGATGGTAGTGTTGATAAGGAACGTTGCAGGGAACTGATCGAACTTGTCGGTGACATGAAGGTTACTTTTCATCGGGCATTCGATATGAGTAATGACTTGTTTCAGGCCCTTGAAGATATTATCGAATTGGGATGTACGCGCATCCTGACTTCCGGAGGTGAATCATCTGCACTAAAAGGAGCTGCGGTGTTAAAAAGTCTAATTGAACAGGCGAATGGTAGAATCAGTATCATGCCAGGCGCTGGCGTAAATGTTCATAACATTGAAGAGCTAATTCAACTTACTGGAGCTAAAGAATTTCACGCTTCGGCAAAAAATGCAGTGTCAAGTGAAATGCAATTTCGAAATCCAAAGCTAAATATGGGAGCAGAGGCTGATGAGTTTAGTTATGACCTTACAAGTAGTGATACGGTAAAAAGACTTATTGAATTAGCAAACCCAGGTAACTTAAACCCGAAGAAGTAACCCATGGTGGACTATTGAATAGTTTTTATTTGGCTTATTATACATACTAATACGGGCAAAATACCAGGATGACGAATATGGTATTAGGCTGCTATTGGTCTGCTATTCGACTGCTATTGGACTGCTTTTAGCAGTCTGATGCCAGCTATAAAGCATTGTATGCTCAGCCTTATTTGATAATCGTCCACAGAGGTTTGTTGCATAGGGATACTAAGGTAATAAGGAACGATTTGCTGAGTATTTGAAAATGCATCAGGAAGGTAAGACCGATTACTTTACATTTTGCAGGCAAGCCGTTGAAACAGGCGTAAATAGATTGGTGGTGGATTTTATTTTGACGGAATGGATTCCTGCTATAACCAGATAAATAAATGATTTTATTTTAACTATATTTTAATTTATATATTTGAATAGTTATTTGTTCTAATTTATTATATTGTATAAGTGGGAAATATGCATTTATTATGATGATATTTCTTGTTGTCAGATAGATCCGAATTTCAATGAGCAATTTATTTACTGCTGAGCTTAAAATTTTAATAACAGATGATCATCGTGTCATTCAACAAGGCTTGACTTTTGTTATTAAGGAGTTTTTAAATAAGGCTATTGTATCGTATGCCAATTCTGTAAGCACTACAATCCTTGCACTTAAAAAAGGCAAAGTAGATTTATTAATTCTGGACATTAATATCCCCGGCGGCAGTAATTTTAAAATGATTGAGCAGATCCGGGAAATACAGCCTGATCTTAAAATAATAATTTTTTCTGCTCATGAAGAAAGTACCTATGCCTTAAGATACCTTAAAGCAGGGGTTAATGGCTATCTTGAAAAAAGCGCTTCAGAACAAGAAATAAAAGAGGCCATCAGAAGGGTTTTAATAAAAGGGAAATATTTTAGTTCTAATATTCAGGATCAATTGCTGGATACCTATTATGAGGGTGCTAATTCCAAAAGGAAACTGCATCAATTAACTAATAGGGAGATTGAAATTGCACGATTTATCATCGATGGGGAAGGGACAAGTAGCATAGGGGAGAAATTGGACTTGCAAGCCTCTACGGTAAGTACTCATAAAAAGAATATATTCGAAAAATTGCAAATCTCTAATGTCTCAGAGTTGATTGATCTATTCAGAATGAATCAACAAGCCTAATTGTTATGCTTTAAGGTAAATTTAACATTTGTTCCCTCATCCACATTACTATTAACCTCAATCTGCATATTCATTTTTGCAGCAAACTCCTTTACCATTTTTAAGCCCAGTCCATCGGTAATGTCCCGGTCTTCTTCTGCATTCAGCCAATTTGTAATATCATCAGGCATTCCACAGCCGGTATCATGCACCCAAAAGCTCACCTTTTCTCTAGTGCTTTTAGCGCCAAATGTGATATGGCCATTCGGACAGAATTTAATCGCATTGTCTAACAGGTTGTGTATAATCAGCGTCAACATTACCCGGTTCGTATACAAAATAACCTCTTCCGGAATGTTGTTGTGAATAACCGTGACATTATACTTGGCAATTTCAGAGAAGATTTGAATTTTCTCCGCAACCACAAAGTTTAAATTGATGTAATCATTTTTTGATGTTTTTTCAGTAAGGAAAAGCTTACTGTAGTTTAACAGATTTTCAGTTAAATGGTACATGGAATTGGCCGAGATATAAATGGCCCTCATGCTGTCTTTAATACCATCATTAGCAGCTTCATGTTGGTATAGTTGTTTACCCATGATCGTCATATATTTTAATGGACTTTTCAGGTCATGCGTAATTGCCCCCAGCAATTTTTTTTGGAATGTAGCTTGCTGGTTCAGTAAATACTGCGATTCTTCTAAATTAACAATGTTCTTCTCCAGCTCTTCAGTTCGTTTCTTCACCAGGTTTTCTAACCGTTCATTTTTAAGTATAATATGTTGGGTTCTTTTTTTTAAGAAATAGAAAATTGATCCCAATACAAATAATACAACAAGGGCACTGAACCACCAGGTTTGGTAAAAGTAAGGTTCAACAATTATGGTTAGCTTTTTGTATGTAAAGTGGCTGCCAAAACCGGCAGGTTTCCTAATTAGCAACTCATGTTTTCCAGGAGTGAGTTTGCTAAAAGTAATGATGGGATCACCATTTAATTTGCCCCAATTTTCTTCAGTTGTGAGCTTGTATTCCAGGTTCAGGTTGTCCGGATTTCCGAAATACGGAGAGGAAACCCAGATGTTTAGTCGATCAAAGTCTTGGCCTATACTAACCGTATCGCTGGTTTTCATGCTCACCTGATCATGAAATATTTTATCTATATAAATGGGTTTGTCAGGTAAGCAAGTAGTAAAAAGGAGCGGGTTAAACATTACCGAACCCACTAACGAAGGAAACGTAAAATGGCCATCCTTTAATATGGCACCACATGGTTGGCAACCACCATTAAATTCGTTGGTGTTAAAACCATAGTCTGTATTATAGTATTGATAGTATACCTGTGAAACCTGTCCTTTGTTATAGGCCAAAAGATCCTTAACTGCTACCTGAAAGAGCCCTTTGTTGGTACTGATCCAGAAAAAGCCTCTGGCATCTTCAAGTATACAATGGGCCGCATTCAGATAGCCGAACTGGTCCAGTGGCATCTTTTTTAAAAGACCGTTATTATAAAGATAAAAGCCATCACCATAAGTACAAATCCAAACCTCTTCTCCGCGTATAACTAAGTCTCTGATATGCATTTTGGCCATTTCAGGTATGGCAGTTAGCTTTTTTCTGATCAAATCATATTTGAAAAGTCCGTTGTATGTTCCAATCCATAAGCGCTCTTTCGTCTTTCTCAGGACACTTACTCTGTCTATCTTTAATACCAGATTTGGTGTAGCATCAGGTTTAGCTAAATCCTTGGTATAGACGCCACCAAATGTTCCAATCCAAAGTCGTTGCTGGTCGAGGGAAAGAGAATTTACCTGCTCAGGAAGATTGAAGCTTTGCAGTAACTGATCCCCTTTAGGCGAGAGTTTATGGATTGAACTACCTTTTGTCGTCCATATATTTTTCTCCTCATCAATTACTATGGCAAAATTACCACTGTAAGCCATAACCAGGGGTAGCTGAACTCCTCTTCCATCAGTTTGAACCAGATCTCCATTGGCGAATAATACCGAATGATTTGTAAACGGATAGAGCGCATATTTTACGCTACTGTTCAGCTCTTTTTTTTGCTTTTCGGCTTGAAAAAGGTGTTGCTGTAATACAAAAAGCCCATGTGTTGGGCTTCCCAGGAAAAGCTTTCTAGCAGTTACATCATAATACATGGCCCAAATCGGCTTCTCTTCGAGGTCAAAACCGTTGATGATGAGTTTCGAGTTTAGAACATTTTTGTGATAGGTAACCTGATAAATGGCTTTATTCAAATAAAAAAAGGTTTGACCTGTAACGGTATTCCAGTAGATTTTCAGGCCTGTTGGCTGAGCACCTTTTGCTTTTGTCAGATCTCCCTGGAGAGGGATTTGTTGTGTTTTCCCGTTTTCAATTAAAGTAAAATTTCCATTGCTTGCATAATGGAAAAGTTGCTCGCCGGAGACGAAAAAATTAAATTGTTCGTCGTGTTTGAACGGAGTGGCTACGATTTGTTTATTGTTATGGAAAAACAGTGTATCCTTTGTGATGTTATAATAGGAAGAGGCAGTTGTTTGGATGCTGGAATTTAAGCCTTTGGCCTGTATTAACGGGAATTCCTGAACCTGTTTTTGGGGAGTTACATTCGGGAAAATTTGCTTAAATATCACAGGCTTAGGTATCACATTGCCTTTAGTTATAGGAATAAGTTCATGATATTCCGTTTGCGCATATAGCGCCCCGGTATTTAAATCCCGCTTCATCACATACATTCGGTTTGACCGTGTATGGGTATGCTGTTTGTTGAAGAGTATGAAGTGCTCCCCGTCAAATCTAATCAAACCACCCTCAGTTGTGAGCCATAGATAGCCGGCATCATCCTTCGCTATAGATTTTATGCTGTTCTGAGGCAGACCATTTATATCTGAGTAATGTTTTGTACTATAAGATCCTGGGCTTTGGGCATACCCGTAAAAGGAAAAAGCAACTAAAAAAAGAAAAAGGAGACGGCTCATAATAGCGTTAAAGCAAATGAAATTGAAGCGGCTAATTTATCACTTTTTTTTGCTTTAAAACCTTATGGTGCTATATATCAAACCTGTTACAATAGACCTTATTATTTGATATAGAAATAATTCTAGTTCGGAGAAGAAAGACTTCTACCTCGGCTTTGATATCGAGATTCTAAATTTGCTAAACCCTAATTGTTAACCTTCAAGGATGATGAATTACGTCTCCAAATGCTACTCATTCGACTCCTTTAATGGCTGTCGATATTGCCAAATCGCAGACCAATCGCAATGGTCTTATCAATTAATGTTTATTGAATCCCTCGTTAAATAAAATTCTAATGAAAAAACAATTACTTACTTTTTTGTTGATACTTTTTACGTTTCAGCTTTATGCTGCAGATTATTACTGGGTTGGTGCAGGAGGAAACTGGAGTACGCTTACTAACTGGCGTTTAGGTAGCAAAGATGGGAGCATCCCAAGCATCGTGCCTTCAGCTAGTGATAATGTTTTTTTTGGTTCTTACAGCACATTTACGTCGGCCAATAAAACAGTAACGATTGATGCAAACGCCTTTTGTAACAACATGACCTGGGAAACTGACGTGCCAAACAGCCCAACTTTTACCAGAGGGCCTTCTACTGCGATACTCCTTTCCATTTCCGGAAATTTTAAGTTTTCCCCAACTGTTAGTTTTAATGGTGTTTACGCTAATTTTGTGGGGGCTGCACCTGCTACCCTTACTACAAACGGTCCAATATCAGGAACTTTAAGTCTCACAATTAATAAGCCCGGAACTGGACTTACACTTGCCGATAACCTGATATACAATACACCAACTAACACCTATAATGTAATTACACTCACGGCAGGTAGCTTCAATGCAGCGGGAAAGACTATGAAGTTATATGGTTTTACCAGTAACAATGCAAATACAAGAAGTGTAGATATCAGCAACAGTGAGATTAATCCTTCACGGATATGGGATTACAGGGGGACAAATAAAACCCTGATTGCAACCGGGGCCTTTATTAGTTCCGCAGTAGAATTTCATGTGGATGGAGGGTTTTACCCTGCAGTTGAGGCAGGTGGAAATGCAAGTACTTACTTTGATATTAGCAGTACAACCATTAATAAATTGACTTTTACTTACACAACTAATGGTTCCCAGGCTAGAATAGCCAGCAATAACATTATAGACTCACTTTTTTTTAAAGGTTCAGGTGCAATACGCCTTGGTAACAATAAGATTAAATATGTCACTTTTGAAGGTGATGGAACAATTGGCGGCAACGCCAATGTGATTCAATCTGCACGGGTTGGGGGAAAACTAGATCTGATTGATCAGGGAAACCATCAATTTGATACCCTGATCACGGCCGCCAATAAAAATATAGGTATATCAGGCTCAAATACTATAAATAAATACTTTAGGGCTGGAGGACTTCCATGTGACGGATTTACTGAAATTACCGGAGTGAATTCCGGAAAGTTAATCTTTGCTGCAGGTGCTGTTGTAGATATGAATAATGTGCTGCTGGCTAATCTTACCGCTCAAGGACCAAATACCCCGATTGCTGTCAATGGTATCGATAATGATGGCAATTCCGGTTTTACCATTACTGAGCCCGTGGCAACAGGAACTACCCTTTACTGGGTAAATGGTGGCGGCGATTGGAATGATAAAATGCACTGGAGTACCAGTTCTGGAGGTCCTGGAGGTGCTTGTATACCTTTCGTTTACGATAATGTGGTATTTGATGCAAATAGCGGATTGTCCAATGGAAATATAATAGCAACAACTGCAAATACATATTGTAAAGACATGACCTGGGCAGCTGGGATTCCTAAAATTACCTTCAATGAAAGTGGTACTTACGCACTTTTTGTATATGGCTCGATTGTACTCAATCCAAATGTAACCATGAATGCTTACATGGAGCTTAGAGGTGATGCTGCTGTTACTTTGCGGACTAATGGCAGTGGTTTGGGAGTCAACCAATATAATATTCGAAAATCTGGTCCGAGCGCTACCATTGGCCTTACCTTGTTGGACGACTGGAGCAATCCCAGTT
Organism: Pedobacter nyackensis; assembly: GCF_900176505.1. Taxonomy (GTDB): domain Bacteria; phylum Bacteroidota; class Bacteroidia; order Sphingobacteriales; family Sphingobacteriaceae; genus Pedobacter; species Pedobacter nyackensis. The sequence continues at coordinate 268,236 of NZ_FWYB01000003.1, forward strand.
CAGCTTTTGCATTGATCAGTGGTATGCTGGATATACGCAACCGTGTGGTGAATTTATTTGCCATCGTTAACAGTGGATCTTCGAGCAAATTCCTTAATATGAACAAGGCAAATGTAACGGTAACCAATTGGTCTTACGGGAGCCCTGGCAGTGTTTTGGATGCAACTGATTCTTATCTGCTTGTTAAAAATTCGATCATTACCCGTGCTCACACCTATAATATAGTGGACTGTTCAGCCACCATCGGCGATAATATGGATGTAGCCGGCACTAGGATCGGGCAGCTTACCTTTACAAACACTGGATTAAAGAGCGGCGCCAGGATCCATGGAGGTAACACCATCCGGAGGCTGGATTTTAAGGGGCAGGGAATGGTCCGTTATGGGGGCAATGATATCGACTCTTTGATCACTGCCGAGAACCGTAACTTCTATTTTTACGAAACAGCTGCCGGCCATACAAAGATCAATAAATACTTTAAAGCTACACATCCATCCTGCAGCGGGCTGGGAGAGATCCGAAGTGGTACTTCGGCTATTAGTACCTTGATATTTGCTGCCAATACAAAAGTTGAGGTTTCAAATATATATATGGAAAATATTGCTGCCACCGGCGGTGGTGGCACGTTAACATTGCCTATTCCGTTTACCGGAGCAGATGCAGGGGGCAATAGTGGTTGGACAATTTCTTCCGGTACCGGTAATGCCCGCTATTGGGTAGGCGGTGCCGGAGATTGGAATGATGCCAGTCACTGGAGCCTTAGTAGTGGGGGAGCAGGAGGCGCTTGTATTCCAACTGTGGGAGATGATGTTTACTTTGATGCTCAAAGCGGTTTTACCAATGCATCAAGATCTGTTACTGTCAATAACGGAAATGCGTACTTTCACAACATGAGCTGGGCTGGAGCGCTCAACGACCCTGTTTTTTCAAAATCTACAGCCTGGGTAATGGAATGTTGGGGGAATAGTATCATATTAAATCCGATATCCACATTAAATATAGCTCCACTTTTATTGAAAGGAGCGGAAGCTACGGTATTGTCCGGACAATGTAAAGGCGACTTTGACCTGCAGATCAATAAGCCAGGGGGAAGTTTGACGTTTGCAAACGACTATAATAATATATTAACGGATTTTTACCTTGTTGAAGGAGATTTTATAGCTTCGGGACGTTTACTTAATATTAGGGGCATTGATAACGCAGGGTTAGATAATGATATTTTGCTCGACATTAGTGGCAGTACGATCAATGCAACTACTGCAGGAATACGTTACAGCGGTGGAATTACAAAACGAAGCCTGAATGCTGCTAATTCTATTATTAATGGTAATTTGATCGCAGATGGCTTTAATTATAACGTTGTTAATGCACCGGGCGCGACTAGCCTAAATGTGACCATCTCTAATACCAATATCAAAGAACTTAATTTTACAAATCCAAGTACTACATCAGCTATTGGGATCAATGGCGTAAACAATACAATAGGCAGAGTGGAGTATAAGGGCAGCGGTGGAATATATGGTACCGGAAATAGGATCGATACCCTGATATTCTTTCCTGGAAATATATATACTATTACAGGTGGCACTAATACAACCATTACCGGCGATTGGTTTGGCAGTGGTAGCCCATGTAAGCCTACAGAAATAAAAAGTAGCAGTGCTACTCCGGCTACCATTACTAAAACTTCGGGAACTGTTGATTTTGATTATGTTCGTTTGCAGCGTATAGCGGCTACAGGCGGTGCCGATTTTAAGGCCAGGGAACACAGTACCGATATGGGTGGCAATACCGGTTGGGCCATCGCTCCATACAATGGCGCTTCCCCGATATTGGGTCTTGGACCTGATCTGAGTCTGAAGAATAGTGATTTACCTTATACCATTAAAACCGATGGCTTTTTTGGTTCTCCACTTTCTCAATATGAATGGAAAAAGAATGGTACTGTAATCAGTACAGCAAATGAACTTGTGGTAACAGAGCCGGGAATTTACGCTGTTAATGTAAAGTTCCCTGATGGTTGTTCTGTCCCTGATGACATTACTATATCACTGGCAAGTACAGATCTTGCGGTAGTGAAATCTGTAGATAACCCGGCGCCTACCGTAGGTAGCAATGTTGTTTTTACAGTTAAAGCCATTAACAACGGCCCAGGTGCGGGTGCGGGAATTGCAGTGACCGATCAACTGCCAACAGGGTATACTTATGTAAGTCATACCGCTCCTGCAGGTACAACTTATGATGCCGTAACAGGTTTATGGACTATAGGTAATTTGGCTTCAGCTGCTGATGCAACAATTACGATCACAGCCAAAGTGAATGCAGCTGGTATTTATATCAATACAGCAACAATTTCTTCGGCTGGAGATGATCCTGAGCCTGCAAATAACAGTTCTACAGTAACATTGGTGCCAAGCCCCGCAGTAATTGTTGTGCAGCCAAGCTGTGCGGTAGAAACGGGAAGTATTGAAATACCGATTACTACCGGTGGCACCTATTCAATAGATGGGGGAGTTACTTTTCAGGCAGGCAACATCTTTGCAAATTTAGCCCCTGCTGACTATTCTATTGTCGTAAAAATCGGTGCCAATACAAGCACGCCTGTAACGGTAACTATAAATGAAGCCCCGACTCCACCGGATGCTCCGCTAAGTGGTGGTAACCAGTTTGTATGTGCAACTAGTCCTATTCAGACTTTAACTGCAACAGCAACGGTGCCTGCAGGCTCAACCGTAGTTTGGTATGATGCACCACATGGAGGTAATGTGGTTACCAGTCCTGTTTTGAATACCATAGGAACTGTAGTTTACTATGCAGAAACGAATAATGGTACCTGTATTAGTAAATCAAGAACAGCAGTACTGCTCAATATAAATGTCAGTCCGGTTATTACTGCTCTGGCGGATCAGGCTGCTTGCACAACATACACACTCCCTGCCATAATTGGAACCAACTTAACGGGTAACCAGGCTTATTATACTTTGCCAAATGGTGGAGGAACAAAATACCTTGCCGGGGCTGTATTGAATACTGTAGGAACACAAACTTTATACCTATTTGATAAAGCTGTATCCAATTCAACTTGTGCAGGTAATATCAATGTTAGTACTAATACCAGCTTCAGCGATAATGTATTTATACACCAGTATATTAGTGGTAGTCATAATTTTTACCCAAGACCTGTAAATGCAGATTTTTGGAAAGGTACCGCGAACCAAGCCATTGAGTACAGGAGTAATGAAGGCGCTATTCAATATCTAACTGTGATTGGTGACTTAAATGTAAGCAGTGATCCTGGCTGTACCGGAAGCAGTGTGGAAGTTACGGTTGGTGCGACTTTTAAAAATGACGGACCTACTCCAGGTGCTGGTTATTCTGGTCTTGTTGCCATCTACAATAAAGTGACCGGGGAAAATATCTATACAAAAAATATACAACCTGGTTTTAGTGTTGGTGTAGCGACGGCTTATACTGCTTCAGCAATAGTGCCTGCTGCTGATCTGTTGGCGGGCAATCTGATTGTTGTTTTAGCTGTGGAGACCGCACAGAACGGTTATAAAAATTGGACACTATCCAAATTCAATGCGACCTATAAATATTTATCTGGAACACCATGTCCGGATGAAAAACCATTTAAGCTAACCATAAATCCAATACCCCTTGCTCCAATTAGTGGTAGTGATCAGGAGGTTTGTGTAACAAGCCCTGTTCAAACGTTAACCGCAACAGCAACGGTACCTGCTGGTACTACGATTATCTGGTATGATGCGCTAATAGGAGGAAATATTGTAGCTGCACCTATATTAAGTAGTGTCGGTACGATTACTTATTACGCAGAAGCAGTTAGCAATAGTTGTGTAAGCGATAGTAGAACGGCCGTTAAACTAACAATCAACCAAAGTCCGGTTATTAATCCTATTGCAGATATAAGCTCTTGCGGGCCATTAACGTTACCTGCAATTACAGGGACTAATTTATCGGGTACACAAGCTTATTATACCGGTGTTGATAAGACAGGCAAGAGATACAATGTCGGTGATGTGTTTAGTACTATAGGGGAAACAACCTTGTATGCTTATGATGAAATCCTTCCAGGAGTTGATCAAAATCCACAAGGGGCCCTGATACTGGCTCCGGATGCGAGTTATACCACGGCTAAACTTACAGCCCTGTATCCGGACAATAAGCATGGACTTGGAAAGGTTGGTGGAGTGAATAACATTGCAAACCCCGCTTTGAATACAAATTTGACGAACTATGTAGCCGGTACGCCGGCCGGTGCACAGTATAGTGCAATTGTTGGTAAGTTGACTTTGCCGGTTGGATATCAGAATGCCGGAGATCAGGTACTGGTTACTCTTGGAGATATTTTTATGAGGAATCCTTCAGTCACTCCTCCCGCAATAGCTGGATATGCAGGTCAGTTGGCTATCATCAATACAGCAACCAATCAGTTACTTTATCAGACGCCTTTTAGTGACCTTCCAGGAGGGATCGGCGATGGCGTCAGACCAACCGTATCAGGGCTTGTTTCCGCGGCCGACCTGATTGCCGGTCATATTGGTATATATGCTGAATTCAAAGCCTCCTTGTGGCGGTTTTCAGGACTTACCGGCAAATATCAGTTTGTTTCTTCAGGCGTAGGTTGTCCGGCCCAGCAAAGTTTTAAAGTAAATATTAATTCGATACCAGCGGCACCAGTGGCCGTTAATCAATCTGCTTGTGCCGAATCACCGGTACAAACTATAACAGCAACAGCCTCTGTTCCATCGGGATCAACTGTTGTTTGGTTCGATGCAGCTACTGGTGGAAATGTGGTCGCTAATCCAACTTTAAACACTGTTGGCACAAAGACTTATTATGCAGAGACGCATACCGGTGTTTGTACAAGTGGAACAAGGACTCAAGTAGTTTTAACGATTAATGAACCGCCGGTATTGAGTGTTCATAATCCTGCAGTTGTTTGTCATCCTGCAACGATAAATTTAACTTTAGCTGCAGTAACAGCAGGAAGTACAGCTGGCCTTCAGTTTACTTATTTCAAAGATGCCGCAACACTGTTTGCATTGGCAAACCCAACCGCGGTAGACCTCTCAGGTACCTATTATATTAAGGGGACAAACCCAGTTACCGGATGTAGCGTTGTTGCTCCGGTGGTGGTTCAGTTTGTTGATAAACCGGAGGTGGTTGCAGTGCATCCAAGTTGTGTAAGTACTACTACAGGTAGCATTAAAATTACAGCTCCATTAGGTGCCGGTTTCGAATATTCTATTGATGATGGAGTAGGCTATCAGGTACAGACCGAGTTTACAAATCTTCCTGCCGGAACCTATAAAGTAAGGGCAAGGAATACATTAGCGGCCAACTGTGAAAGTGACGTGAATGAAATTGTAATTAATAGCGCTATTACAACAGCTACACCATTGGTGTTTCATCCGGGATGCGGAGCGACAGAAGGAAGGATGGAATTCCCGGTAGATGCAGATTATGAATATGCCATTGATGCCGGCGCTTTTAGTGCCTTGTACGTGTTTGACCGTGCTCCGGGAACATATAGCATCAAGTCAAGAAAAATATCTACAGGCTGCGTAGCAGATGCAATATCAGTTGTAATTAATGCAGCTCCAATACGTCCAACGGCCCCTTTAAGCGCAAGTATGGAGGCTTGTGAAGGACAAACTTTAACAGCAACGGCAACTGCTGCCCCAGGCGTAGCGATAGTATGGTATGATGCAGCGTCTGGTGGAAACATAGTGGCCTCACCTACTTTAAGTACAGTAGGAAGTGTTGTTTACTATGCAGAATCAACCGACGGTACTTGTACGAGTGTAAATCGTACTCCGGTAAAGCTAACTATTACTCCGAAACCTGTTATCAATTTCATAGCGAATTTAAATATTTGCGGGCCAATAACTTTACCTGCAATTACAGGTACAAACTTGTCCGGCAACCAGGCTTATTATACAGCTCCAGGTGGAACAGGAACGAAATACAATGTAGGCGCAGTTATAAGTGCACCTGAAGAAACCAAAATTACCTTGTATGCTTATGACAGCAACATAGGCCCGGATCTGGGAACAGCATGTCCGACTGAGGTAAGTTTTGAGGTGATGATCAGAAAAACAATTGCCGGCGCAATAGATGCCGACCAAACGATCTGTAAAAATACAACTCCTGCTGCATTGAGTTCAACTACAGCAGGAACAGGATCGGGAAGTATAAAATACAGATGGGAGCGTTCAACAACAAGTGCCGCCGCAGGTTTTACTGTGATCGCAGGTGCAACATTAGCTGACTATGCCCCTTCTGCGTTAAGCACGACCACCTGGTTTAGAAGAATTACCGTCTCGTCATATGATGGCGTGTTATGTGAATCTGCCCCTACAGGAGCAATAAAAATTACTGTACAGGATGCGATTACTGAAGGGACAATTTCTGCGAGTCAAACCATTTGTAACAATACTATTCCTGTTTTAAGTTCGCTTACAGCAGCAACAGGCTCAGGTTCGATCAGTTATCGTTGGGAAAGCTCGACAACAGATGCCCTGGCAGGTTTTGCAGCTATTGTTGGAGCAACTTCGGAGGACTATAGTCCTACAGCCTTAACCGGTACAACCTGGTTCAGAAGAATTGCCATCTCAACGGATGGCGGAAGTATCTGCGAGTCGGCACCAACAGCTGCAGTTAAAATTACGGTACTCGATGCAGTTACCGCAGGTGCGATCAGTGCTGATCAAACCATCTGTAACAGTACTGGTACGGCATTAACTTCGCTTACTGCCGGAACCGGATCTGGTAGCATCAGCTACCGTTGGGAAAGTTCAACCACAAGTGCCTCTGCAGGTTTTGCTGTTATTTCAGGTGCAACCGCGGCTGATTATGCGCCGGCTGCTTTAACAAAAACAACCTGGTTCAGAAGAGTTACCATATCAACATGGAATGGTGCGGTCTGTGAGTCGGTTCCTACAGCAGCTACAGTAATTGTAGTTCAGGATGAAGTTACAGCAGGAGTGATTGCAGCGGATCAAACCATTTGCAATAATACTACTCCTGTGGCGCTTGCCTCTGTTACAGACGGAACAGGTTCGGGAGCTATCAGCTACCGTTGGGAGCAATCATCAGCATCTGCTCCGGCGTTTACTCCAATTTCAGGTGTAACCTCGGCAAGTTATACACCTGGCGTATTAACCGAAACTACCTGGTTCCGCAGGATTACCATTTCAACATTGAATGGGGTGTTGTGCGAATCGGGAGCCACTGCCTTGCTAAAGATCACCATCCAAGGTGCGGTTACTCCCGGTTCAATTGGAACAGATCAAACTATTTGTAATGGTAGCGTAGCTGCTACTTTAACGTCAGGTACTTCCGGAGCGGGTTCTGGAACGATTACCTATCGCTGGGAAAGTTCAACAACAGATGCGCTGACGGGTTTTGCCATTATACCAGGAGCAATATCAGCCAGCTATACACCCGGGGCTTTAAACAGCACTACTTATTTTAGAAGAATAACCATTTCAACCCTAAATGGTAAGACATGTGAATCGGAACCAACAACAGTGGTTACCATTCATGTACAGGGGGGTGTTACAGCTGGGGTAATTGGTACAGATCAGATGGTTTGTAACAATACCGTTCCGGCAGCATTAACTTCTATAACAATGGGAGCAGGCTCAGGTGTGATCAGCTATCGTTGGGAGCGCTCCTCATTTGCGGCTAGCAGCTTTACAGTCGTTCCGGGAGCAACAGCAGCCAGCTACAGTCCGGCTGCCTTAACCACAACGCTTTACTTCCGCAGAGTAACCATTTCAACGCAAAATGGTATACAATGTGAATCTGCACCGACTCCGGTAGTTAAAATCACGGTTCAAGGTGCAACATCCGCGGGAGCTATCAAATCAGGTCAACGCATCTGTTTCAATACTGTCCCAGCTGCACTAACTTCGGCTATAGCCGGATCGGGCTCCGGTACCATTGGCTACCGTTGGGAAAGTTCAACAACAGGGGCTGCTACAGGTTTTGTTACGATACAAGGTGCAACAGGCGACAGTTATGCTCCGGGTGCATTAACCCTTACTACTTATTATAGAAGGATTACCTTATCAACTCAGGATGGTATGGTTTGCGAATCAGTACCTACGGCAGCGGTTGCAATTGAAATAAATGCAGCGCCGGCAGGAACTAACCAGGATAAGCAAATATTTGAAGATACTATATTGGCCGGTCAGATAACTGGTACCGATGCAGAGGGAGATGCGTTGACCCACAGTAAGAAAACGGATCCAACACGTGGTACAGCTGTGGTAAATGCTGATGGAACCTATACCTACACACCAAACGCAGATTACAATGGACAGGATAGCTTTACCATAGCCATAAGTGACGGATGCAGAGAAATTATCGTCACCGTAAACATTACGGTAATGCCGGTAGATGAACCTTTGCCGTCGATCTTGCTGGTGAAAACAGGAGTTTTTGCACAAAACTACATCACTTATACATTTAGATTTAAAAATACAGGTATAGTGCCGATAATTAGCTTATCCCTAACGGATGAGAAACTAGGTATTTTTAATAAAGATATTGATGTGTTTGGTGGCTTGTTGCCTGGTGCTTCAATTATGGTAACGGAAGAATATATCCTAACCCAGACTGATAAGGAAGCAGGTAATGTACATAATATTGCTAGTGTAAATGCAAAAGATGGCAATGGCACCTCGGTAATGGCCGTATCCGGAACAGCAGAAAATAACAACAGTCCTACTGTTACCGTAGTTAGTAAACCTTTTGTAGCGGTTGATGATAATTATGAAGCTGATGCCAACAAAGTTATTAAAGAGGACCTGCTGATTAACGATGATATTGCCGGTGGAGATGTAAGGAAGTTAATCGTAGAGGCGATTACCCAACCACAAAATGGTAGGATGACTATGAATCCTGATGGTACATTTACCTATACACCAAATCCGGGTTATGTAGGCGCAGATAGCTTTACTTATTGTATAAAAGACGAGTATGGTTATTACAGTAATGTTGCCAAAGTATCCTTTAAGGCTAATTTCTTCGATATTAATATGCCTACTTTATTTACACCAAACGGGGATGGGATAAATGATGTTTTTGAAATCCGCGGATTGGATCAGTTTACAGAAAATGAGTTAACCATAGTTAACCGTTGGGGTAGCGAGGTTTACCGAATGAAGAATTACCAAAACAACTGGAGTGCTGAAAAGTTGAATGAAGGAACCTATTATTACCTGTTGAAAGTAAAGCAGGCTGGTAGCAGCGAATGGAAAATCTTTAAAGGGTATACCACTATTGTAAGGGCATTTAAAAAATAAGATTGAATTATAAATTGAGCACCAGGGGGAAGCTAAACGCTTCCCCTGATGTAAAAATGAAATCAATGATGAGAAGAATATTACAGATAATAACGTGTTTGGTCTTACTATCCAATCTGGTAAAAGGACAGCAAGATGGCCAGTTTAGCCAGTACATGTTTAACGGGATTTATATTAACCCGGCTTATGCGGGGTACAAGGAACAGTTAAATTTGCATGCCTTTTACCGCAACCAGTGGACAGGCATCGAAGGTTCCCCAAAAACGATGTCTTTGGCAGTAGATGCAATAGCAAATGATGGTAATGTGGGTTTGGCTTTGCAGATAACGAGCGACAGGCTTGGTGCACAGCGCAATGAGTCGGTTTATGCCAATTACGCCTATCGTATCAGGATGAATGCCGAAGGAACTTCAAGGCTGGCCTTTGGACTTGGTTTGGGGGCAGTTCAATTGGGTGTTGATGGTGGATTGTTAAATCCCAATGATCCTGAACCTCATCAACCCATAGGCGTGCAAAGTACCATTCTCCCGGATGCAAGAGTGGGCGTTTATTATGCCGACGAGCGGTTTTATGCAGGGCTATCAGCCGATAACCTGATCTTACAATATATGGATGTTGATAAGTATGCATTTATCGCACAGCCTAAACCTCACTTTTATTTAACTGCAGGAATGTTGCTTCCTTTAAGTCAGGATGTATTGTTGAAGCCTTCTTTTCTTTTAAAAGATGACAGGGGCGGGCCTACAAGTATGGACTTGAGTGCATTTGTTATTCTTGGTGAAAAATTTTGGCTGGGCGGCTCTTACCGTACAGGGCTGAAACTTTACAATAAAAGTTATTTGCAGAATGATTTAAGTACCCTGAATTCAGCCGTAGCTGCTATGCAGATCTTCCCTTCTTCGAATTTAAGGGTAGGTTATGCCTACGATTTTTCTATTAGTCAGTTGCAGGGATACAGCAGTGGTACTCATGAAATCTCGATAGGCTATTTCTTTAACAGGAAAAACACCAGAATGTTAACTCCAAGATATTTCTAATCCTATGATCAATAAAAATTTTCCCTCATTCATATTTTGCCTCGTACTGCTGTTAACCTTACAAAACAAGGTAAAAGGCCAGTATATTTTAAAAGAAGCAGATCAACAGTATGCACTTTACAACTATAGCAGGGCTATAGATTTATACGAAAGAGCATATCAGAAAAAAGTTACCCTTCATGCTGCAGAAAGACTTGCCGAGTGTTATAAATATCAGCAAAACTATATACAGGCAGAAAACTGGTCAGCGCTGGCCGTGGCTATGGCTGACAGTAAGCCTATAAATATCCTTCACTATGCTCGAGCCCTCCAGAGCAATGCCAAATATGCAGAGGCTAAACTACAATATAATAAATACAGTGAGCAGGATAAGGGGGTGACGGAAAAGCAGAAAAATATATGGCTGCAGTCTTGCGATTCGGCCATACGTTGGATGAAGGAGCCAACAACAATCACCCTAAAAAACGAAGAAGCCTTAAATTCTTCGAAATCAGACTGGGGTGCAACAAAATTAGCGGGTAATATGGTTTTTGCATCAGATAGGGATATCATCAATAAGCGTAGGGGAGTGGGAAATCGCTCCTTCTTAAAGTTTGATGGTTCAAAAATGCCTGATAAGAATACTTATAGCTGGACAGGGAATCCTTATTTAAGTCTGTACATGCAAGAAGGAACTGAGGGTATTAAGCTTTTCCCGCTGAATGCCGGGACAGCTTACCACGTGGGACCTGCAAGCTTTACTGCTGATGGTAAGCTCGTGTATTTTACGCTAACAAAAATTGATAAGGATGTAATATATGAAAAGGTAGAAGGCATAAAGAATAAGGTTGCTACAGCAAATATAGAGATCTATTCAAGTACAAAGAACGATGGAGGAGAATGGTCTGTTCCAATTTCCTTTAAATACAATAATGCAAAAAAATATTCTGTAGGTGATCCTTACATTTCTCCAGATGGGAAGCACTTGTACTTTGTTTCTAATATGCCGGGCGGTAAGGGCGGAACGGATTTGTACGTAAGTGAGAAAAATGGTAGTGAATGGGGGCAGCCGGTAAACTTAAAGGAAATCAATACTGAAGGGGATGAACGGAGCCCCGCCTTTGATGAAGCATCCAATTTTTACTTTAGCACTGACGGCAGGATAGGCATGGGCGGACTGGATGTCTATACAGCTAAATTTGCAGATGGGAAAATAGGTGAACCTAAGAACCTTGGGTACCCAACTAATTCTCCGCAAGATGATTTTGCCTTTAACCTGCTGACAAAGGAAACGGGCTACCTTTCTTCAAACAGAACCGGTGGTTTGGGCCTTGATGATATTTATAGTTTTACCCTGCCGGAACCAAAGAAGGTTTCTTATACTGATCCGGTGGTTTTGAACAAGGAAATCAGGATAGAGAATATCTATTATGATTTTGATAAATGGAACATTAGACCGGATGCAGCTATTGAACTGAATAAACTGGTGGAGGTACTTAAGGAGAATCCAACGATATGGATTGTGCTGGGGTCACATACTGATAGTAGAGGAAATGATGCCTACAATCAAGCGCTATCACAAAACAGAGCAAACTCAGCTGTCGAGTACATCATCAAGAGAGGTATAGATAAAAGTAGAATAACAGCAAAAGGTTATGGAGAGACCAGACTCCTGAATAGATGTGGTAATGGCGTTAAATGTACGATAGAAGAACACCAGTTAAACAGAAGAACTGAATTTACAATTGTGAAGCAGTAAAAGGAACAATAGAAAAACTATTGAAACCCCTGGATGGAAATCCTGAACGGAGATGTCTATTATTTCAATATACTGACCTGAAAGTTGAATGAAAATATTAATTATTTTTAGTTAAGTTTGGGAAGCGAGGCCTATGCAAAAGAATCTACTGATGCATGGTCAATTAACCAAATCTTTTAATTAAGCTGATGAAATATGGCTGTAACCGTAACCAGGGTATTTGATTTACTCCAATACAATTTAGAGAAGTTCCCAAAAGAAGAATTTATAAGCGGTAAAATTAATGGTGAATGGCAGAAATACAGTACTACGCAATTTTGTGAAACTGTAGATGCTTTAAGTCATGGTTTAATTGGCTTGGGCATTGGAAAAGGGTCCAGAGTTGCAGTAATGTCGCCCAACAGACCGGAATGGAATATTACTGATTTTGCGATCATGCAGATTGGTGCTTACCAGATTCCTCTTTACCCTACGCTTGCAGAACACGACATCAAATTTATTATAGAAAATGCTGAAGTAACGGTAATCTTTGCCGCTGATGAAGCTTTGTACAAAAAGCTGAAGACAGTTTGTGATGAATTAGGCTCAGCCATAAAAATATATACATTTAATGAAGTTCCGGGTGCGGAGCATTGGAAGTCGCTGCTGGATTCAGATGCAGCAAACGGTACTATCCATTTGAGTACTTATCGCGCAGCGATTACTCCAGATGATATCTTAACCTTGATTTATACTTCCGGAACTACAGGGACGCCCAAAGGAGTAATGCTTACGCATGATAACCTGGTTCAAAACTTTGTAAACTCTGCTGTGGTTTTGCCCGAAGGAATTAAAAAAGGATTGAGCTTTTTGCCACTGTCGCACATATTTGAACGGATGATTGTATACCTGTATATATTTACAGATATCTCTGTTTACTATGCCGAAAGTATGGAAACCATCGTTGCCGATATACAATATGTTAAACCCAATGCCTTTTCTACGGTTCCTCGTTTGCTTGAAAAAGTGTATGACAAGATCATGGAGAAAGGGAAAGCGCTTACCGGTATCAAAAAAGGCATCTTTTTTTGGTCGGTCGCTCTGGCTGAGAAGTTTGATTTCAGCAATGGATGGTTTTATCATTTTAAGCTTGGCATAGCCCGTAAACTGGTGTTTAAAAAATGGAGAGCGGCCCTTGGAGGTGAAATCATCGTCATCGTTTCGGGCGGAGCAGCATTAAATCCACGGCTGGCCCGTATTTTCTGGGCTGCGGGAATGCCGGTTTTTGAAGGTTATGGTCTTACCGAAACCTCTCCCGTAATTACCGTAAATCATTTTGGTTCTACCATGTTTGGTACTGTAGGGGCAGCAATTGATGGCGTAGAGATTAAAATTGCAGAAGATGGTGAAGTGCTTACGCGTGGACACCATGTGATGAAGGGATACTATAATCGTCCGGATCTTACTGCCGAATCTATTGATAGTGAAGGTTGGTTCCATACCGGTGATATTGGTGAAATTAAAGAAGGTAAATTCTTAAAGATCACGGATAGGAAAAAGGAAATATTTAAAACTGCGGGTGGTAAATATGTGGCGCCTCAACCCTTGGAGAACAAGTTTAAAGAGTCGGTTCTGATTGAACAGATCATGGTGTTTGGCGAAAACAGGAAGTTCCCTGCTGCCCTGATTGTTCCTAATTTCGAAGCTTTAAAAGCATGGTGCGCTAAGAAAGGCATCAGTTATACTACCAAAGAGGAAATCATTAAAAATTCGCAGGTACTGGAGAAATATAACCAGATACTGGAATACAGTTCAAAGGAATTTGGTCAGTGGGAAAAGGTTAAACGTTTCGCCTTGTTGCCTAAAGAATGGAGTATAGATGGTGGGGAACTAACGCCAAAACTGAGCTTTAAAAGAAAAGTTATTCTCGAAAAGAATGCCGGCCTTATTGATCAGATATATGTGGAAGCCGAAAATTATCATAAAGGATAAAAGAGCTGTTCAATCAGCTATGCTGCTTGCTGTACTTGTTTTTGCAGGTTGTGTAGGCGGACAACTTGGCCAGCAGAACAGCGCCGAGTACAGGAATGGTATGGTGGTTTCTGCCAGTGAAAAAGCTTCACAGGTTGGCCTTAATATCCTTAAAAAAGGTGGCAACGCAGTTGATGCGGCTGTTGCTGTACAGTTTGCCCTGGCTGTGGTATATCCAAATGCAGGTAATATTGGAGGTGGCGGATTTATGGTCTACCGTTCTGCATCCGCAGAAACCAATACCCTGGATTTTCGTGAAAAGGCAGGTTCAAAAGCTTCCAGGGATATGTATCTTGATGCTGCAGGCAATCCTGTAGTGGATAAAAGTTTGGATGGACATTTGGCTTCAGGAGTACCCGGATCGGTAGAAGGAATGGTTGAAGCGCATCAGAAATACGGTAAATTGAAATGGGCCGACTTGATCGCGCCTGCTATTGAGCTTGCTAAAAATGGGTTTAAAATTAGTCCGCAACAAGCTGGAGAATTCAACAGACAGAAACATAGATTTGTTAAGTACAATCCTGTGGGAACGGCACTTGTAAAAGATAGCGACTGGAAGGAAGGTGACTTGTTAGTGCAATCTGAGCTGGCCGCAACCTTAACATTGATCAGAGATAAAGGACGGGCAGGCTTTTATGAGGGGCCTGTTGCTGATAGCTTACTCGCCGAAATGAAACGTGGAGGTGGTATTATTACTGCTGAAGATTTAAAAAATTATAAGGCCATATGGCGTAAACCCGTTGTAGGTAATTACAAGGAATATAAAATTATTACCATGCCCCCACCTTCAAGTGGTGGTGTTGCTTTAATTCAGTTGTTGAAATCGGTAGAACCTTATCCTTTGAAAAGATGGGGATTTAATGCTGACTCAACTGTGCAGGTCATGGTTGAGGCTGAGCGAAGGGTTTATGCCGATAGAGCCGCTTATCTTGGAGATCCTGATTTTTTTAAAGTGCCGCAGACTGAACTATTAAATGATAGTTATATCAAAAGTAGAATGGCCGGATTGAATTGGGAGCGCGCTACCTCAAGTAAAGAAATTAATGCCGGGGTTTTAAAAACTGCGGAACATGAGGAGACTACTCATTTTTCTATTGTCGACAGGGATGGTAATGCCGTGTCGGTAACCACTACACTGAATGGTTCCTATGGATCTGCAGTGGTGGTAAAGGGTGCCGGTTTTTTATTGAATAATGAAATGGACGATTTTTCGGTAAAGCCGGGAGCGCCCAATATGTATGGTTTAGTAGGCGGCGAAGCAAATGCTATTGCGCCGGGTAAGCGTATGTTGAGTTCAATGACACCTACAATCGTTGAAAAGAATGGAGAACTGTTTATGATTGTGGGCACTCCGGGAGGTTCTACGATCATTACTTCAGTTTTTCAAACCTTAGTTAATGTCATTGAATTTAATAAAACTATGCAGGCTGCGGTTGATGCGAAGAAGTTTCATCACCAGTGGTTGCCTGATACTATTTATGTAGAAAAAGGCGCTTTGGATAGTCTGACGGCCTTAAAATTGGTAAATAAAGGTTATCCGGTTTTAGAACGTGGAAATATAGGAAGGGTCGACGCGATATTAAAAACAAAATGGGGGTATTACCAGGGAGGAGCGGATCATCGTGGTGATGATAAAGCGCTGGGATGGTGAGTTGTATAGAATTATAAACAGCTACTGCTTCTAATTCGGTTTCAAGGGGTATTTAAAAATTGGCCTGACAATTGAATTGTATTTAAAGAATTAAATATACTAATTATTTAACCCTCATATTATGAAACAAAATTTATTTAAATGTTTACCCTTAGCTTTTTCGGCTTTGTTTTTAGGTGGTGCTGTTCAGGCACAGGATAAATCGGCTGAGGCAAACCAGCTTTCTACCTGGTCAATTGGTATAAATGCAGGTGCGCTATCACCAATTTCTCCACTTGGAGGTAAAAATGATTTTTCCAACTGGAAAACTGATTTGGGATACGGTTTGTATATTAAAAAGCAACTTACCCCATATTTCTCTCTTCGTTTGGATGGGGTTAGAGGTAAATTAAAAGGTGATAATGCAGAGCCATTTGATGGTGGAACTGTTAATATGAGTAGTGTTAGTGCTTTTGAAACTGACCTTTCTTATTCCGGAAGTTTAAATGCGGTGGTAAACTTGTTTAACATTAGCATGTTTAATAAAAACAGCGCATTGCAATTGTATGCATCTGCTGGTGCTGGTTTAGCTGGTTATAAAGTTAAAACTGCCACAGGCAGTGGGACTTTAACAGATTATGCAGCTGGTAAAACCATTAGTGAATTGATTATTCCGGTTGGATTGGGTGCTAAGTTCAAAGTAGCCGAAAGGATAAACCTGGATTTGGGTTGGACTGTAAACTACGTTGATGGTGATAACCTGGATGGAGTTTATCGTACTGGTAATGATAAATATTCTTATGCTTACGGTGGTTTAGAGTTTGCGCTTGGTAAAGGAGGAAAACAATTGGCATGGCATAATCCTGTAGCTTTAACTTATGATGAAGCTTTACAGGCTAAACAAACAGCTGATGCATTGAAAAGCGATATGGATGCGCAAAAAGCTGAAAATGCTAAGTTAAGAGCTGAAATGAGCGACCTGATGAAAGATACTGATGGTGATGGCGTTTCTGATAAATTTGATAAATGTCCAGGTACACCTTCAGGAGTAGTTGTGGATGGGGCTGGTTGTCCTTTAAAAGTTCCGGTTCCAGTTGTTCAGGAAAAAGTAATTATTACTGAAGCAGATCGCAAAGTGGTTGCCGATGCAATTAAGAACCTTGAGTTTGATTTGAATAAAGCTACCATTCGTGCAAAATCGTATCCGACATTAAACAGGGTTGCAGAGCTTCTGATCCAGAAGAATTTTAGTTTGAAATTAGCCGGACACACTGACAATACAGGATCTAATGCATTGAATATGCGTTTATCTAAAGCCAGAGCAGAGTCGGTAAGGACTTACCTGGTGGCGCAGGGTGCTAATGCATCCCGCATTGAGGCAACAGGTTATGGAGAGGAGCAACCTATCGCTTCTAATAAAACTGCCGCAGGTCGTCAGAAGAATAGAAGGGTAGAGTTCACTTTATACTAGACAGAATTAGTACTGAGCGTAAAAGGCCTTCCTGTTAATTCAGGAGGGCTTTTTTGTGTCTAATATTATTAATTAATTGTATTTGCATTATAGTTTTTAATTCTATAGCTTTGTTATGCAAGCATAGTAATTAATGAAACAGCAGGAAACAATAGATTATTTTTTGAAGGTAGTTTGGCAGAATGTATCAAATACATACAATCAAATCGCCTCGGGGTTTGGAATCACACAGGCCATAGGCTATGTGCTCATTAATATTGGCAAAGAAGGCACAGCTGTTACGCAGCTGGCGGGCTTGCTGGGTGTGAAGGCAACCAGCCTGTCCAGGATGCTAAACAATATGGAAGAACTAGGGTTAATATACAGGGAAACTTCGACAGGGGATAAACGTTCTGTGAAAGTTTACCTGACTGAACTTGGTTATGAAAAAAGGCATATGGCTAAAGGTGTAGTGATTGATTTTAACGAATACCTGGCTAAAAACCTGAGTACAATCGAAAAGAATAACCTGTTGATAACCCTGCAGAAATTGAACAAACTTACATTGGCATATAAAATTCCCGTTGAAGATGATGAACAAAAAGATCAATAAAGTAGTGGTGCTGGGCTCAGGTATTATGGGCTCGCGTATTGCCTGTCACTTTGCGAACATTGGAGTAGAAGTGCTTTTGCTGGATATCCCGGCTAAAGAAGGTGATAAAAACACCATTGTAAACACAGCCTTGCAGAATGCGGTGAAAACCAATCCTTCGCCGGTTTATTCGAAAAAGGTGCTTAACAAAATTACAACGGGGAACTTCGAAGATGATATGGCCAAGATTGCCGGCTATGATTGGATTATAGAAGTTGTAGTAGAGAACCTTGATATCAAGAAAAAGGTTTTTGAACAGGTAGAGCAATTCCGCAAGCCTGGTACTTTAGTTACTTCAAATACTTCGGGTATTCCGATTCATTTGATGGCGGAAGGTCGTTCGGAAGATTTTAAAGCGAATTTCTGTGGAACGCACTTTTTTAATCCGCCACGCTATTTAAGATTACTTGAAATTATACCTACGCTGCATACCAACCCACAACTGGTTGATTTTTTAATGCATTACGGCGATAAATTCTTAGGAAAGACTACTGTTTTATGTAAAGATACCCCCGCATTTATTGCCAATAGGGTTGGGGTATATTCCATCATGGCTTTATTGCACCTGGTGGAAAAAATGGAGCTGACTGTTGAGGAGGTGGATAAATTTACCGGACCAGCATTGGGCCGACCAAAATCTGCTACTTTCCGTACTACGGATGTGGTTGGTCTGGATACCATGATTAAAGTATCGAAAGGGCTGTATGACAATTGTCCGGATGATAAGGCGCACGATTTGTTTAAACTTCCTGCTTATGTAGAGAAGATGGAAACTAATAAATGGCTGGGTGATAAAACCGGTCAGGGCTTCTATAAGAAAACAAAATCTGCCGATGGCAAAACAGAAATACTAGCGCTGGACTTAAAAACGCTGGAATACCGTCCTCAGGAGAAGGTTAAATCAGCTACGCTGGATATGACTAAGCCTATTGAGAATGTGAAAGACAGGATGAAGGTGTTCGCAGCAGGGAAAGATAAAGCAGGAGAGTTGTTCAGGGCTTCTTTCTTTGGTTTGTTTGAATATGTGTCCGACAGAATCCCTGAGATTTCTGATGAATTATACAGAATTGATGATGCCATGCGTGCTGGTTTCGGATGGGACTTAGGTCCGTTCGAAGTTTGGGATGCTGTAGGTGTTACGGAAGCAATTGAAGGCATGAAGAAATATGGACATGAGGCTGCGGCTTGGGTTCATGAAATGCTTGCTGCCGGACATACCTCATTTTACAAAGTAGAAGATGGCGTTAAAAAATATTACGATATCCCTTCTAAAAGCTTTAAAGCAGTGCCTGGCACTGAAGCATTTATCATCCTTGATAATTTAAGGGCCAATAAAGTGATCTGGAAAAACTCCGGAGCTTCAATTATTGATCTGGGTGATGGAATTTTAAATGTAGAGTTCCATTCTAAAATGAATACCATTGGCGGGGACACTTTACAAGCCATTAATAAAGCCATTGATATGGCTGAAAAAGATTATAGAGGCGTAGTGATTGGTAACGACGGGGCAAACTTCTCCGCAGGAGCTAATGTAGGAATGATCTTTATGATGGCGGTTGAGCAGGAGTGGGAAGAGTTGAATCTGGCGATCAGGATGTTCCAGAATACTTCTATGCGGATCAGGTATTCATCTATTCCGGTAGTTGTGGCCCCTCATAATTTAACCTTGGGTGGTGGTTGTGAATTTAGTTTGCATGCCGACCACGTACAGCTGAATGCTGAAACCTATATGGGATTGGTTGAGTTTGGTGTGGGTGTGATTCCCGGTGGCGGTGGTACAAAGGAATTCGCTTTGCGCGCTTCTGATGAGTATAAAGAGGATCAGATTGTACAGAATGCATTGAAAGATCGCTTCTTAACCATCGGTATGGCTAAAGTTTCTACTTCAGCTGTAGAAGCATTTGAACTGGGTTATTTGCAGAAAGATAAATATTCGATCAGTATGAACCGGAGCAGGTTAATTGCCGATGCAAAGGCTAAGGCGATTGAACTGGCTGATGCCGGGTATACGCAACCGGTAAGACGTAAAGACATTAGGGTTTTAGGTAAACAGGGCTTAGGTATTGTTTACGCTGGTGCCAATACCATGTATTCGGGTCGTTATATTTCTGAGCATGATAAAAAGATTTCTGAGAAGCTGGGTTGGGTAATGTGTGGTGGAGATCTATCGTCGCCAACCGAAGTAACAGAGCAATATTTGCTGGATCTGGAGAGGGAAGTTTTCTTATCGCTTTGTGGAGAGCGTAAGACTTTAGAGCGGATACAGAGTATTGTAACCAAGGGTAAACCATTAAGAAACTAATTAGCTTAATAAAAAGATAAGACATGCAAGAAGCATATATTATAGCAGGATATCGTACCGCAGTGGGCAAGGCCCCTCGTGGTGTATTTCGTTTTACAAGAGCTGATGATTTGGCTGCAGAAGTAATCAGAGCACTGGTAGCTTCGGTACCTAACCTGGATAAAGAACAGATTGATGATGTAATTGTTGGGAATGCAACGCCTGAGGCTGAGCAGGGACTAAATATAGCCCGTATGATCTCGTTAATGGGATTGGATACGGATAAAGTACCGGGTGTTACTGTAAACAGGTATTGTGCATCGGGCCTGGAAACTATTGCTACTGCCGTTGCTAAGATTAAGAGCGGAATGGCAGATTGTATTATCGCCGGTGGTGTGGAAGTGATGTCGGGCATGCCTTTTGGTGGTTGGAAGATCGTTCCGAATGCAGATGTGGCCAGGACTAATCCGGATTGGTATTGGGGAATGGGCTTGACTGCTGAAGCTGTAGCAAAGGAATACAATGTGAACAGGGAAGACCAGGATTTATTTTCTTTTCAATCGCATCAGAAAGCAGTAGAAGCCATTAAAAATGGTCATTTGAAAGATGGGGTATTGCCGATTACAGTGAATGAAAATTACCTGGATGCGGATATGAAAAAGAAAACCCGCAGTTATGTAGTGGATACTGATGAGGGACCACGTGCTGATACTTCGGTTGAGAAGCTGGCTAAATTAAAGCCTGTTTTTGCTGCGGATGGTTGTGTTACGGCGGGTAATTCTTCGCAGACCTCAGATGGTGCCGCTTTTGTACTGGTGGTGTCTGAAAAGAAAATGAAAGAACTGGGTGTTGATCCTATTGCGCGTTTAGTGAGTTATGGAATTGCAGGTGTGCCACCACGTATTATGGGGATCGGACCGATCTATGCGATTCCTAAAGCATTAAAACAGGCAGGGATGACGCTTGATCAGATGGATTTGATTGAGCTTAATGAGGCTTTTGCTTCTCAATCACTGGCTATTGTAAGGGATTTGCACATCAATCCAGATATTTTAAATGTGAATGGTGGTGCGATTGCCTTAGGACATCCATTGGGATGTACCGGAGCAAAGTTATCAGTGCAAATATTTAATGAATTAAAAAGAAGGAAACAGAAATACGGGATGGTGACGATGTGCGTAGGTACAGGACAGGGCGCAGCCGGTATTTTTGAAATGCTTTAATATTATAGAAAACATGGAAGCTACAGACAAAAAAACAATTAAGGGTGGCGAGTTTTTGATCACAGAAACCACTTATCAGGATGTATTTATTCCTGAAGAATTTGATGAAGAGCAAAAGATGATTGCACAGACCTGTCGGGATTTTCTGGCAGCTGAAGTGTTCCCAAATCTTGACCGTATTGATGCGCAGGAAGAAGGATTGATGGTTTCATTGATGGATAAAGCGGGGGAGCTGGGTATTTTAGGGGTTTCTATCCCTGAAGTGTATGGTGGTTTCGGGAAGGATTTTAATACTTCTATGCTGGTTGCAGATGTAATTGGTGCCGGGCATTCATTTGCTGTAGCTTTGTCGGCGCATACAGGTATTGGTACTTTGCCTATTCTGTATTATGGATCAGAAGAACAGAAAAATAAATATATCCCTAAGCTGGGAACAGGTGAGTGGAAAGCTGCCTATTGCTTAACAGAACCTAATTCAGGGTCGGATGCCAATTCGGGTAAAACGAAGGCGAAGTTATCTGATGATGGTAAGCACTATGTGATTAATGGTCAGAAAATGTGGATCACCAATGGTGGTTTCGCAGATGTTTTTATCGTGTTTGCAAAAATTGATGATGATGCTAACTTGACTGCTTTCATCGTAGAGCGTGCTTTCGGCGGCATTACCATGAACCCGGAAGAGCATAAAATGGGTATTAAAGGATCTTCAACAAGACAGGTATTCTTTAACGACTGCCATGTGCCGGTTGAGAACATGCTTTCAGAGCGTCAGAACGGATTTAAGATTGCAGTTAACATTTTAAATATAGGTCGGATTAAACTGGCTGCAGCGGCAATTGGTGCCTCAAAGGCCGTAATTGATACAGCTGTAAATTATTCAAATGAAAGGGTACAGTTTGATCGCCAGATCTCTAAATACGGAGCAATCAGATACAAACTGGCAGAAATGGCCACTAAAGTATATGCTGTAGAATCGGCCAATTATCGTGCAGGTCAGAATATTGATGATGCTTATGCCTCATTGGTTGCAGGAGGGATGGATGCGAGTAAAGCAAAACTTAAATCTACAGAGCAATTTGCTGTGGAGTGCGCCATCTTGAAAGTATGGGGCTCGGAAGTGTTGGATTATGTGGTTGATGAGGGGGTACAGGTTTATGGCGGTATGGGCTTCTCAGCTGATGCACCAATGGACAGGGCTTATCGTGATGCACGCATAAACAGGATTTTTGAAGGTACCAATGAGATCAACAGATTGCTTACCGTTGATATGATGCTGAAACGCGCCATGAAAGGTGAACTGGATCTGATGACACCTGCTACTGCTGTTGCGGCCGAACTAATGTCTATCCCTGATTTCGGTGAAGAAGATAATACGTTGTTTGCGGCTGAAAAGAAGATCCTTAAGAATTTGAAAAAAGCAACACTGATGGTGGCTGGTGCTGCGGTTCAGAAGTTGATGATGAGCCTTTCAAAGGAGCAGGAAATATTGATGAACATTGCAGATATGGCCAGCTATGTGTATGTGGCTGAATCGGCGATGTTGAGAACCGAGAAACTGGTAAGTATGCGTGGTGAGGAAGCTTGCGAAGGCCAGTTGAATATGATGCGTATTTACTTCGTTGAAGCTGTTGATGCGGTTCAGAAAGCAGGTAAGGAAGCGTTATGGGCTTTTGCTGAAGGTGATGAGTTGCGCATGATGATGGTTGGTCTGAAAAGATTTACCAAAATGGAAGCCTTTAATGTGAAAGACGTTAGACAAAAGGTGGCGCAGCAATTGATTGCTGCTAATAAATATTGTTATTAAAGAAACGATTCATAATTAAAACTGGAAGGCCCGTAATCTGATTGCGGGCTTTTTTGTGGCATGGAAAATTGTTAAAATTGGTTAAAAATTGTGCCTTCAGCAATAAAAGACTATTTTTGTGAATTATGTTAAAAGCCAGTGTTTTGTTGGGCCTTGTTTTGATTGCAGTAGGATTTTTTGCCTGCGAGAAAGACGTGCCTTATGATGGACCAAAACAAATGGAAATTGACGCCGCAATAATTGATAAATATTTAGTGGATAGCAACGTTAGGGCAGATAAGCATAGCACCGGGTTGTATTACAATATCATCCGAGAGGGTTCAGGAAACCCTGTTGCTCTTGATGACACTGTTTATGGCAATTATACATTGAAAATTTTAAAAGACTCCGTTTTGTTAGCCAAAACCGTCGACAGCACTTTCATGTTTATCCCACGTGGTTATATGAAAGGATGGAATACGGGGGTAAGCTTAATAAAACCAGGTGGAGCAATCAGGATGATTATTCCGTCCCCCCTGGCCTATGAACAAAGGGTAGTTGAGTCACCAAAAATACCAGCAAATTCAATATTAGATATTACTTTAGAAATAGTTTCTGTAAATAAAAAACCCAAATGATTAAAAAGTTATCATTATATACCCTTGCCTTGTTAGGCGGTTTAGTTCTGTTCAATTCATGTAAAAAGGAGTATGAGACTATTGAAACACTTGACGATCGCACAATAGCGGAATACATTAAAAATAACAACCTTACGAATGTAAAGGATACACTGGGTTATCATTATCAGATTATTACCCCTGGTGCGGGAGCTCAGTTGCTCAATTCGGACTCGGTATATTATACTTACGATTTTAAACACACCGATGGTCGTTCGATCATTAAGAATGGTGATTATCAGATTCCTGGGACATTTTTAGGATATACTGATAGATTTGGGTTTTTAACTATACCGAGTGTTAGATTCACGCTTAGTAAACTGAAAAGAGGTGGTACAGCAAGAGTTATTGTTCCATCAAGATTGGCATTTGGAAAAAATGGCAATACTACTTTAGGCGTTGGATCCAATGAGGTTATTGTAATTGAATTGGCTTTATTGGCTGAAAGTAAGCAACATCAGATAGATAATCTTTTGATCAATAAATTCGTTGCTGCTAATAAATTGCAAACGACAGTAGATCCTGGTAAGCGGGTTCAGTATATTGTTTCAAATGTTGGAACGGGTAAAGAAGACTTAAAGACGACTTCAACTGTAAAAGTTAAATATACTGGAAGATTACTTAACGGAACCGTTTTTGATTCTTCTACTGATGGTGTTGAATTTAAACTGGATGAAGTAATTCGAGGTTGGACAGAGACATTACCTGGAAAAGTAGGTGTAGGAGGTAAGATCAGGTTGTTGATTCCTTCTGATCTGGCTTATGGTAGTAAGGCACAAACAGACATTAGCGGGAATGTTTCTATCCCTGCGAACTCATCTCTTGATTTCGATATTGAGATTGTAAGTATTACAAATAAATAGTCATTATTGAGCTAATGCGGTCTTAAATACTTTTAATACCCTTTCTCTTGCAAAAGCATGTTCAACTATAGGTTTAACATGCTTTTGTTGTTTTAACTCAGGTACCCAATAATGAATGTATTTATTTTTGGGGTCGAACTTTTTAGCTTGTAGCTCCGGGTTGAATACTCTGAAATAAGGAGCCGCATCATTGCCACATCCGCAAGCCCATTGCCAACCGCCAATATTACTGGCTTGTTCATAATCCAGCAATTTCTCTGCAAAATAGGCTTCGCCCCAGCGCCAGTCGATCAATAAGTGCTTGGTTAGAAAGCTGGCGACTACCATTCTTACGCGGTTGTGCATATATCCTGTTTCATTGAGCTGACGCATTCCGGCATCAACCAAGGGGTATCCGGTATTTCCTTTACACCATTTTTCAAAATCAGCCTCATTGTTAATCCATTGAATATTATCATATGCCGGTTTGAAGGAGCGGTTAACCGTATGAGGGAAATGCCATAAAATCATCATGTAGAAATCTCTTCAGGCAAGCTCAGATAACCATTTTTCTGCTTTTTGTACTATTGCCTGCCTGACTGCTTCGCGGATGCTGATGGTTCCGAATCGAAGGTGCAAGCCAATATGTGTAGTGGCGTCTTCTGCCGGAAAATCTCTCTTTTCTTCATAGACCTGGAGCTTTGTTTCAAAGTCCATATCAGGGAATTTTTGTTCAGCATGTTCAAAACCCATAGATTCAAGTGTAAGCGAGTCGTTTATTTGGATCGGAAGCAGATGTTCCAGGTATAGCGTTGAGGGGTAGGCCTTGGCATAAAAGGGGGTTAGTTTATGCAACCACTGGCGAAAATATGGGGTGAATACCGTATAAGGTTTGCCATTTGCTTTTATGACCTCATCCTTTTCAAAAATAACCTGGTCTTTATAGGTGTTGAAGCTAATGTTTTTGGAAGCTAAGTGTGTTGCCAACGCATGATCTCTTTCCTGTGCATAAGGTTCGTAATCGTGATTGGTATAAACTTCTTTGACGGTATAGGTCGCTAATGTTTCCGCCCAAACTTCTTCCGGCTTTCCGTATTTTATCAGTATGGATGAACCAAATTGATTTACTTTATCATTAAGGCGCGCCATGGTGTCGAATATAAAAGTAACCCGCGCATCTTTAGGGTCCGCTAATTTCGACAGGATATTTTGATCAAAGATGAACAGCAGTAAGACGGGATAATTAGATTTAAGCGCATGGTACAGTGCTGCATTGTCTTCTAATCTTAAATCTCTACGTAGCCAGCAGATGCTTATTTTTTGCTTCATGGGAAGAGTTCTCAGCCGTAAATATCGGATAAAGCATCTTCAAGTTGAGTATATTTAAAGCGGAAGTCGGTAGATAATAGTTTCTGTGCTGAAGTATTTGTACTCATGGTGACTACCTTACTCATTTCGCCAAGTATCATATTAAGTGCGATTTCTGGTACATTAAATGGCCACACCGGACGGTGTAGTTTTTTGGCTATATTTTTAGTTAGGGTAGCATTGGTGACAGGAAATGGTGCGCAGAGATTGTATGCGTCCGAGATGAAGTCATTTTCTACGGCCATAGTATAGGTCGCTACAACATCATCAATATGAATCCATGGAACCCATTGTTTTCCGGAACCCAAAGGAGCACCTGCAAAGAGTTTAATAGGTTTTTCCATGGACGCCAATGCGCCTTCTTCTTTGGCCAGTATAACGCCGGTTCTCAGTTTTACAACCCTTATTCCTAGTTGTAAACCCTGGTCTGCAGCAGCTTCCCACCGTTTGCAGCAATCGGCCATAAATCCGGCACCTGAAGGATCCTCTTCGGTAAGAATCTGATCACCGCAATCGCCATAGTAGCCAACTGCAGAAGCAGAGATGAATGTGCTGATGCTTGCGTTGGTTTCCTTTATCGTTTTGTAAAGTAAGTTAGCAGAAAGGACTCTGCTGTCTATAATCTGTTTTTTGCGTTCGTTTGTCCATGTATGTTCAGCAATGTTTTCTCCGGCAAGATGAATGATGGTGTCTATCCCTTTCATACATTCAGGGTCTATCTGATGATGATATACATCCCATAAATATGATTTGACAAGCGGTATATCTTTTTGCTTTCTGGAAAGTATGGCGACCGTATGACCTGATTTTTGTAAAGCAGGGATTAGTTTTTTGCCGATCATGCCAGTTGCTCCGGTAATTAAAATGTGCTTGTTCATTTTTTAGGTGTTTTGTATTTGAGATGAAGAGCAAAAAGATATTGAAACAATTGCTGCGTTATATTGGTAGTGTTATTTAACGCGAGAAGATAATGATATAACTCTTGATTACTGATTTGGTTTTTGTTAAATTATCTTTTTGTAGTAAATTTTTTGTTCTGCTTATGTAAAGATTGTCACAATATTAGCTTTAAGATAAAAAATGGCATATTTTTGAAATTTACCGTAAAAGTTTAGCTCAGGGATTAATGAAGAACAGGAAAATATTGGTTTGGTTTAGAAATGACCTTCGACTGCATGACAATGAAATGTTGGTTGAAGCTATCGCTAAATCGGATACTATTTTACCGGTTTACTTTTTTGACCCGAGGTATTTCGAATCTACCAGATTTAATACCGTTAAAACAGGCGCTTTAACCGCGCAGTTTCTTATAGAAAGTGTGTTGGCTTTAAGGGCTACTTTTCAAAAGATGGGCGGTGATATTTTACTGATCCACGGTAGGCCTGAAGATCACATTAAGGAATTGGTTGAGCAATTTGATATTGCCGAGGTGTATCATCACCGCGAAGTTGGACCTGAAGAGACTGTGATTTCTGGTCATGTTGAAGATCTGTTATGGACGCTTAAGATTAATCTAAGACATTTTATTGGGCATACCCTATACAATAAGGAAGACCTTCCTTTTCCAATTAAAGATATACCTGATGTTTTTGTTCAGTTTAAAAAGAAAACTGAAAGAGACGCGATTGTAAAATCATGTTTTCTATCTCCGGAGTATATATCGTTTGTAGAGAATGAGGATTGGGGGACTGCACCTTCATTAAATGAATTGGGTTTTTCAGTAGATGAGACTCGGGTTTCGGGCAAGTATGCTGTTGGTGGTGAAGACGCAGGTTTGAAGCACCTGGAATTGTTGCTGGCTTCGGGTTCTGATATTTACCAGAAAGCAAATACTAAAACTACTGTTGATAAACCTGGTTTCTCGTCGCGACTTTCTGCGTGGTTAACCTTTGGGTGTTTATCACCACGAAAAGTATACTGGGAAGTTAAGAAGGCTGAAAGCGAATTTGGGGGTAATCCTAATTTTAACCAGATTCTACTGGGTTTGTTGTGGCGTGATTATTTTAGATTTATGTTTAAAAAACATGGCATTGCTTTTTTCCAGGAAGATGATCTGGAAAGTGCTATTGCGGAGGCCACTGCAGTGCTTAATCCTGCGCTTGAAAAGTGGAAAGTCGGGCTTACAGGAAATTCGATAGTTGATAAGTATATGCACGATTTGAACGCGACAGGCTTTATCCCACATGCGGGTAGGCTATTGGTGGCTACCTATCTTGTGCATGTGTTAAAGGTTCACTGGGTATGTGGTGCAGCCTATTTTGAAGAAAAAATGATCGATTATGCTGCGGCAAGCAACTGGGGTAACTGGGCTAGTGTTGCCGGGGTTGGTAAAGACTCCAAATCAAAGAATGGATTCGATTTGAATAAACAGATTAAAATTCTTGACGATGCTATTCCCGATAGCACATCTTTAGTTTAAACAAAGTCGCCACTGGTTTGTTGTTTTCTTCAGCGTGAAGAAATATTCAATCAGTGATATAGAAAGCCTTATCGGTATTAAAGCCCACACCATTAGGGCCTGGGAAATAAGGTACAACCTGGTGCCGCCAAAAAGAACACCCACCAATATCAGGTATTACGATGACGAGGACCTAAAATCTCTGCTAAATATCGTTGCACTCAATGGAAATGGATATAAGATCAGCAGGATTGCAAAGTTGCATAAACAGCAGGTGGTGGATTTAGTTCATCAGCTTAACACGGATTGGGATAATGAATCAGTTCAGTTGTTGAGCCTTTCGGGAGCGGCAATGAAATACGATGAGACTGCATTTTCAAAGATTTTATTGGGTTGCATTGAAGAAATGGGTTTGATTAAAACCATGGATACGGTATTGTTTCCTTTCATGAAGCATGTGGGGATGTTATGGCAAACCGGAACAATTGATCCCTCACAGGAGCATTTTGCTTCTAATCTAATTAGAGATCGCCTTATTGTTGAAATAGATAAAGTAGTGAAGCCGGAGATTGAAAAGTGCATGCGTTTTCTGCTTTTTTTGCCTGAAGGGGAGATGCATGAAACGGGTTTACTTTTTGCCAGATATTTATTAAAAAAATGTGGTCATGAAACACTTTATCTGGGCTCTGAAATTCCTTATGCAGATATCGAAAAAGTAATTAGTGCTTATCAGCCTGATTACGCTTTTATTGTGTTGACGTCTTTAAACCTTGGAAAAGATGTCAACAGAATTATCACAAAGGTGATGCAGCATGTGGATGTTCCCTTGCTTGTTGCAGGCAGTTTAATCGCGGAATTCGACATTCTTGTAAAGGATAGATTGATACCTTTAAAGGATGTTTGCGGGATGGTTGGATTTCTTGAAGAATTATAAAGAAAGTTGACTGTTTTGTGCGGTAAAATCCTAATTTTGCAACACTTATAGCATATTTAAACATAATGGATAATTTATCTTATCTCAGCGGCGATAACGCCGATTACGTAGACTCCTTATACCAATCTTATAAAGAAGATGCAAATTCTGTAGAATTTGGATGGCAGAAGTTTTTTGAAGGTTTTGATTTTGGAAGAGATTCTTCAGGTACTACCGTTAGTGCTGAAGCTCCAGAACACTTTTTGAAGGAAATTAATGTCTTGAACATGATCAATGGTTACCGCCAGCGTGGTCATTTGTTTACGCATACCAATCCAGTAAGAGAGAGACGTCAGCATTTGCCGACGTTGGATCTGGAAAATTTTGGTCTTGCTGAATCTGATTTGAATACCGTTTTTAATGCAAGTGTTGAACTGGGTATCGGTGCGGCTAAATTAAGCGACATTGTTGCTTTTTTAAAGCAAACTTACTGCCGTTCGATAGGTGCTGAGTATAAATATGTACGTACGCCGGAAGTGCTTTCATGGATTGAGCAAAAAATGGAAAGCGTGCGCAATACACCAAACTTTTCTATCAATGAAAAGAAGCGGATATTGACAAAACTAAATGAGGCGGTAAGCTTTGAGAATTTCTTAGGTACTAAGTTCCTTGGTCAGAAAAGATTTTCATTAGAGGGTGCTGAAGCTTTGATCCCTGCGCTTGATTCAGTAATTGAAAAAGGTGCTGATCTGGGTATCGAAGAATTTGTGATAGGTATGGCGCACAGGGGACGTTTGAACGTTCTGGCTAATATCATGCAAAAATCCTATAAAGATATTTTTGCAGAGTTTGAAGGTAAAGGTTACAGCGCTGAGTCGCCGTTTGGAGGTGATGTGAAGTACCACCTTGGTTACTCTACAGATGTGACTACAAATGATGGTAAAAATGTTCACCTGAGCCTTTGCCCGAACCCTTCTCACCTGGAAACAGTAAACGGAGTGGTTGAAGGAATGACCAGGTCGAAGATTGACTTTAAATATGATGGCGACAATGCTCGCATTGCACCAATCCTGATCCATGGTGATGCCTCAGTTGCCGGACAAGGCATCGTTTATGAGGTAATCCAGATGGCTGGCTTGGATGGTTACAAAACAGGTGGTACCATTCACCTGATCATTAACAATCAGGTTGGTTTTACTACCAACTTTAAAGATGCACGGACCAGTACTTATTGTACTGATATTGCTAAAGTAACCTTGTCGCCGGTATTCCATGTAAATGGGGATGACGTGGAAGCTTTGGTATATGCCATTAACCTGGCTATGGAATATCGTCAGAAATATAAAAATGACGTATTCATTGATATCTTATGTTACCGCAGGTTTGGGCACAACGAATCTGATGAGCCTAAATTCACGCAACCATTACTTTATAAGGCGATAGAGAAGCATGCGAATTCAAGAGATATTTATATCGATCAGCTTGTAAAAGAGGGTTCACTTGAAGCGAGTACTGCAAAAGAAATGGAAAAAGGATTCCGTGCCCTTTTACAGGAACGTTTAAATGAAGCGAAAACGATAACTTCTACTTACCAGGATGTGAAGTTTGGTGGTGCATGGTCTGATATGCGTATTGCTACACCTAAGGATTTTGAAAATTCTCCTGCAACAGCGGTTAAGAAATCTACTTTACTTGAGATTGCAAAGAGAATAAGTTCATTGCCGGCAAATAAAAAGTTCTTTAAGAAAATTGAGAAACTTTTTGATGAGCGTAGCAAAATGGCCAATACCACACATGTGTTTGACTGGGCTATGGGCGAGCAATTGGCTTATGGTACTTTGCTTGCAGAAGGTAAAAGAGTACGTTTAAGCGGACAGGATGTTGAACGTGGTACTTTCTCACACCGTCATGCGGTGATTACATTAGAAGATTCGGAAGAAGAATATATCCCATTGGCAAATATTTCTGAACAACAGGCGCCATTTGATATTTACAACTCGCATTTATCTGAGTATGGTGTTTTAGGTTTTGAATATGGTTATGCGATGGCTAACCCTAACGCTTTAACGATCTGGGAAGCGCAGTTTGGTGATTTCTTTAATGGAGCACAAATTGTTGTGGATCAGTATATCGCAAGTGCGGAAACTAAATGGCAACGTGAAAATGGTTTGGTAATGTTATTGCCTCACGGTTATGAAGGACAAGGTCCGGAGCACTCATCTGCAAGGATTGAGCGTTTTATGGAGCTTTGTGCGGATTACAATATGCAGGTAACCAACTGTACCACTCCTGCTAACTTCTTCCATGCTTTACGCAGACAGTTTAAGCGTGACTTTAGAAAGCCTTTGGTTGTATTTACACCTAAGAGCTTGTTGCGCCATCCTCAGTGTGTTTCACCATTGGTAGATTTCACAGAGGGTAAATTCCAGGAAGTAATTGATGATGCTAATGTAAAAGCAGCTGATGTTAAAAGAGTGTTGTTCTGTAGCGGTAAGATTTATTATGAACTGTTAGAGAAACAGCAAAAAGATAAAACTAAAGATGTAGCGATTGTTCGTGTTGAGCAATTGTATCCTACACCATTAGAGCAAATGGAGGCTGTATATAGCAAATATAAAAATGCTAAAGAAGCCGTTTGGGTTCAGGAAGAGCCTGAGAACATGGGTGCATGGCCATATTTGTTGCGCAGATTAAGGAAAACTGTTTTCAATGATATCGAAGTGATTTCAAGAAAAGAGAGCAGCAGTACAGCAACAGGATTTGCAAAACAACACGCAGATCAGCAAGCATACATTCTGGCTAAATCTTTTGAAATGACGGTTAGTGAGCATGATGAAAAGATAGCTAAGAAATCTGTGAGTAAAGAGTTTAATGTAGATTAGAAAAAAATAATACAACTGTTATGAGTATAGAAATAAAAGTTCCGCCAGTAGGCGAGTCGATAACCGAAGTTGTTTTATCCCGTTGGGTGAAAAATGATGGTGATGTAGTAGAAATGGATGAGGTGATAGCAGAATTAGAGTCTGATAAAGCAACATTTGAATTAACTGCAGAACAAGCTGGAACTTTAAAAACAGTAGCTGCTGAAGGTGATACTTTAGCGATAGGTGCTGTAGTTTGTAAAATTGAAGATGGTGGTGCTGCACCAAAAGCTAAAGAAGAAGCTGCTCCGGCAGAAAAGCCAGCTGCAACTGCTGATAAAGCTGCTGCTCCCGTAGCTGAGAAATCAGGCGAGAGTTATGCTACCGGTACTCCATCGCCTTCGGCCGGTAAAATATTGGCTGAAAAAGGCGTTGATGCTGCGGCTGTTAAAGGAACCGGTGTTGATGGAAGAATCACTAAAGAGGATGCCATGAACGCCCAGAAAGCTGCTCCTGCTGCTAAGGCAGCGGCGCCTCAGGCTGCTGTTGCTGCTCCTGTTGCAGGTTCAAGAAACGAACGCAAAGAAAAAATGTCGCCATTGCGCAAAACAGTAGCAAAACGTTTGGTTGCTGTGAAAAGTGAAACGGCTATGTTAACTACCTTCAACGAGGTAAACATGAAGCCGATCATGGATCTGCGTGGAAAATATAAAGATCAGTTTAAAGAGAAATATGGTGTAGGTTTGGGTTTCATGAGTTTCTTTACCAAAGCGGTATGTGAGGCATTGAAAGATTTCCCTGCTGTAAATGCTCGTATTGATGGTGATTCAGTAGTATATAACGACTTTGCTGATATCTCAATCGCTGTTTCTGCTCCTAAAGGATTGGTTGTTCCAATCATTAGAAATGCAGAAAGCATGAGCCTTGCGCAGATTGAAAAAACTGTAATCGAACTGGCTACAAAAGCGCGTGATAGCAAATTGACGATTGAGGAAATGACGGGCGGTACGTTTACTATCACTAATGGTGGTGTATTCGGATCAATGATGTCTACTCCAATCATCAATGCGCCTCAGTCGGCTATTTTAGGCATGCACAACATCATTGAACGTCCGATTGCGGAAAAAGGTGAGGTTGTTGTTCGTCCAATGATGTATCTGGCTTTATCTTATGATCATAGAATCATTGATGGCAGAGAGTCTGTAGGCTTCCTGGTAAGAGTTAAGCAATTGCTTGAAGATCCGGCCAGATTGCTATTAGGCATATAAGCTTTAATCTATAAAAAGACCCGCAAATCATGCGGGTCTCTTAATTTCCAATAAAAAAGGAGGATTTCTTAATAGAAATCCTCCTTTTTTATTGGAAGCCATTAATGCTTCTCGTCATTCTAAATTTATTCCTGCTTGATTATTTCACACTTTTTAAATTGATGTAAAAGTTTGGATCTGCTTTAAAAGTTTTATCGGTAATACCTTTATCGATTTCAATAGTTTTCCAATCAGTTGAAGGTTGAATGAAAGTGAAACTACCCGGCTTTAAGCTTACTTTTACGGGCATATCAAAGTCTTTAACGCCAGCAACCCATCTGTATTTTAGCTTTCTATTGTCGATTTGGTATTCAAGCGTTGGAATATTAACCTTACGTAAGTACTGATCAAAAACCTTATCCAGTTTTAGTCCGCTTTGTTTGGCTATATAATCTTCTACCTGCTGTGTGGTGACTGTTTTGTGGTAAAAGGTTTTATTTAATCCGCGCAGTATACCTCTGAATTTTTCATCATTACCGA
The DNA here is from genome assembly GCF_900176505.1 of Pedobacter nyackensis. Classification (GTDB taxonomy): domain Bacteria; phylum Bacteroidota; class Bacteroidia; order Sphingobacteriales; family Sphingobacteriaceae; genus Pedobacter; species Pedobacter nyackensis. Next base: position 302,224 of record NZ_FWYB01000003.1, read on the forward strand.
TGAGTTGTCTGATCAGGTGTACAAGGTTAGCGCCTTTGTAATACATATCACCGGAACCTTCATGGTTTACATCATATACACCAATAACCGGCTTGTCGTTTTTGATGTTATTCCTTATCCCGATTACATAAGCTGAGCCAGCTTCTTTCCCATATCTGGATTCGGTAAATAAGGATTCCGAATAATTGGTGAAGGCTTCGTGCACCCACATATCGGCAATGTCTTTTGTGGTGATGTTGTTGCCAAACCACTCATGTCCGCTTTCATGAATGGTAATGAAGTCGAACTTTAATCCCCATCCTGAACCTGACAGATCGGAGCCTTTATAGCCCATTTTAAAGTCGTTTCCGTAAGCTACCGCACTTTGGTGCTCCATACCCAGGTGAGGGGCTTGTACCAATTTATATCCATCTTCATAAAATGGATAGGGACCAAACCAATGTTCAAATGATTTAAGCATCGGTTTAACATCTGCGTCCCAGTGTGGACGGGCAAGAGTACTGTCTTCTTTTAAGGCCCAGTAATCTAAAGTCAGCTTACCTTTTTCACCTGCAAACTTATCTGTCCAGTGCGCATATTTACCTATATATAGGGTTACATTGTAATTGTTAATGGGGTTGTCTACAAACCAGTTGTATTGGGCATAACCGTTAGGCTTTTGCACGATGCTACGCAACCTGCCGTTAGAAACGTCTTGCAGGTCTTTAGGGACACTAATGCTGATCATCATGCTGTCTACCTCATCACTTTGGTGATCTTTGTTTGGCCACCAGCTGCTGGCGCCAAAACCCTGACAGGCGACAGACACCCACGGGTTGCCGGATTTGTCTTTGTTAAACATGAAGCCACCGTCCCAGGGTGGGTTTCTGGCAATGACAGGGTTTCCTGAATAGAACACGGTAAAGCTTTCTTTTGTCCCCTTTTTAATGGCTTTTGGGAAGCTTACAAACACTGCATTAAATTCACGTTTAAATGGAAGCTCAGATCCATTGTATACTACTTTGTCGACTTTTAGATTGCTGAATAAGTCGAACTGCAGTTTGTTGAAGTCTTGCATTGCAGTGAACTTAAATTCATTGGTACCACTGATGAACTTATTTGGAATATCAACCTTAACATCGAGGTGATAGTAATTGATGTCATAGCAACTGCGCAATGGTGTGAGTGTGCCGCGGAGACTATCAGCTCGTGAGAAATTTTTCTTATTCTGTAAAAGCTGTGCATTTATACTGCCTGTTGTAGTTAGCAGTATAACCAGGCTATAGAGTAGTTTTTTCATGTTTATGGTTTTAACACAGTAAGGGTGAGTGCAGAACTGTTGTTTACATCGTGAAATATACGGTGTGTGGCTTTTTGAAAATCTGAGGGTTCTGCGGTGTAGATATCCATAAATTTCTGTGGGTTTCTATCGGCCAATGGGAACCATGAATTCTGCACTTGTACCATAATACGGTGACCTTTTTTAAAGGTGTGTGCTACGTCTGGAAGTGCGTAGTTTACTTTGGTAACCAGCCCGGGTATAAAAGGTTCTGGTTTTTCAAAGCTGTTGCGGTATTTACCGCGCATGATTTCGCCACGCACCATCATTTGATAACCACCCATAATGAGGTTGCGCGGGTTAGGTGTAGGGGCGGGGCTATCTTCCGGAAACACATCAATCAGTTTAATTACATAATCGGCATCTGTTCCTGTAGTAGAAACAACCAGATTGGCTAGCACCGGACCGGCCAGAGTAATGTCTTCGGTTAGCACTTCAGTCTGGTATACGACTACATCTGGTCTGCGGGCTGCAAAGCGCTGATCATCGACCATGTATTCGCGGGTTCTTCTGTCCTGAACGCCGTCCTGGTAAGGGACTGGCTTATTGGGGTCGCTTACATATTCATCCCAGCTATCGGTACGTTGAACTTTATCAAAGCTTAATTTTCCGTTGGGTTGCAGGTATAAGGTTTTAGTCTCCGTTTCCTGAGGTGGCCATGCATTAAATCCTTTCCATTGGTTGCTGCCGGTTATAAAGATGTTTGCTTCGGCAGGTTTGAAGTTACCTTCACCTTTGAGGTGGTATTTGAAGAAGGGAAGTTCAAAGTTTTCCTGATAATAGGTACTGGTCGGCTGCCCGAAGTCTAAGTCGCCGAAACTGCTGCCGTTGCTACGTACCCAACCTCCGTGGAACCATGGGCCTGCTACAAGGATATTATTGGCACCTGGATTATGTTTCTCGATGGTTTTGTAGGTTGCAAAGGTTCCATATGCATCTTCTGCATCAAAGAAACCGCCAACAACCATTACGGCCGGCTTAACCTGTTTCAGATGCTGCTCAATACTTCTTGCTCTCCAGAAGGTATCGAGGTTTGGATGGGCAAATAAATTGTTCCAGAATTTGATGCTGTCGGCAAAATATTTCTCCTTTAAATTTTTAACAGATCCTGCTTCCAGATAAAAACGGTAATTGTCCTGAATCGGGAATTTAAATCCTTTAGGGCCTTTGTCAGGAGTAATTGGTTTTGGTCTTGGTACACCGAAGGTGCTCATGAAACTAAAAGCATCATTCAGAAATAAGGTGCCATTGTGATGGAAATCATCACCAATAAACCAGTCGGTGACCGGGGCCTGTGGCGAAACAGCTTTTAATGCCGGATGTGCACCCGGTAAAGAAGTCGTCGCGTAAAATCCGGGATAGGAAATTCCATATATACCTACTTTGCCATTGTTGTTCTTAATGTTTTTTATCAGCCAGTCGATGGTGTCATAAGTATCTGAGCTCTCATCGATATCCTTTTTACTTTTCTTCTTTGCTACATGGGGTCTGATGTCGTCGAAATCACCTTCGCTCATCCACTTGCCGCGTACATCCTGATAGACGAAGATGAAGCCTTCACGCATTTCTGCAGGGAAATTACCCAGACTTGTTTTGTACTTGTCTTCGCCATAAGGACCTACAGTGTAGGGTGTGCGGTTGAGCAGGAACGGGTATTTTTTTTGATTATCCTTTGGGATATAAATGGAGGTGAAGAGCTTGATGCCATCCCGCATAGGAATAAGCTTTTCTATTTTTGTGTAGTTCTGTTTAACATAGGCAGAATCGGTTTGTTGTGCCGATGCCGTGGATGCTGCAAAAAACAGGAGCAAGGCAAGTCGTAGGGATTTAACAAGGAACATAAGTATAGGTTTTTGAAGGCTTAAATATATGGAATTGGTTAGGGAATAAGGTTTTGATGTTTTAAAAAAAGACTAAAGAAATAGGAGTATTATCTGATATTCACAATAGGATTACTAACTTTACGCAAAAAAAAACCTTAATATGCAATACGATGTAGTTGTAATTGGCTCGGGCCCGGGCGGTTATGTTGGAGCGATCAGATGCGCCCAATTAGGCTTAAAAACAGCGGTTATAGAAAAATACAAAACTTTTGGAGGAACTTGTTTAAATGTAGGTTGTATCCCTTCAAAAGCTCTATTAGATTCTTCAGAACATTTTCATAATGCTGCACATACTTTCCAAACGCATGGCATCAACTTAAAAGATTTAAAAGTTGATATGCCGCAAATGATTGCGCGTAAAAATGATGTGGTGTCTCAAAATACTGCCGGCATACAATATTTGTTTAAAAAGAACAAAATCGATTCATTTGAAGGTATTGGTTCATTTGTAGATAAAAATACCATTAAGATTACTAAAGATGGTAAATCTGAAACGATTACTGCCAAAAATGTAATCATTGCTTCGGGATCAAAACCAACTGCATTGCCATTTTTACCTATCGATAAAAAACGCATCATCACTTCTACTGAAGCCTTAAATATTACTGAGGTACCTAAGAAAATGATCGTGATCGGTGGTGGGGTAATTGGTTTGGAGTTAGGATCAGTGTATGCTCGTTTAGGTACTAAAGTTTCTGTTATCGAATTCATGCCATCTATTATTGGTACAATGGATGCTGGCTTGGGTAAAGAACTTCAGCGTGTATTGAAGAAATCTTTAGGTATGGAGTTCTTCATGGGACATAAGGTTACCGGAGCGACTGCTAAAGGTAAAACTGTTACTGTTACAGCAACTAATGCTAAAGGTGAAGAGCAAAGTTTTGAGGCTGACTATTGCATCGTTGCAGTTGGACGTACAGCTTATACTGAAGGATTAGGCTTAGAAAATATCGGTATCAAAACCGAAGAGAGAGGAAATAAAATTCCTGTAAACGATCATCTTGAAACAACTGTTCCTGGCGTTTATGCTATTGGTGACGTGGTAAAAGGTGCTATGCTTGCGCATAAAGCAGAAGATGAGGGTATTTATGTTGCAGAGAGACTTGCGGGACAAAAACCACATATCAATTACAACTTGATTCCTGGTGTTGTTTATACCTGGCCAGAGGTTGCTGCTGTTGGTTATACAGAGGAGCAATTGAAAGAAAAAGGTATTCAATACAAAGCAGGTTCATTCCCTTTCAAAGCAAGTGGACGTGCTAAAGCAAGTATGGATACTGATGGTTTCGTAAAGGTATTGGCTGATGCTAAAACTGACGAGATTTTAGGTGTACATATGATTGGGCCACGTGCTGCAGATATGATCGCTGAGGCGGTTGTAGCTATGGAATTCCGTGCATCGGCAGAAGATATCGCAAGAATTTGCCACGCACACCCAACTTATACAGAAGCAATAAAAGAAGCCGCTATGGCGGCTACAGAAAACAGAGCAATACATATTTAGTATTCTGTTTTTATAAAATTAGAAGAGGCCACAGCATTTGTTGTGGCCTCTTTGCGTATGGTATCAAAAAAAAGAGGAACCGTTTTAGGGTTCCTCTTTTTTTGTTAATCAACTTGAATACTAGTAAGCCTCAACCTCCTCAAGGTCATATTCTAAAACATCTTTATGATCGTATGGTTCCACCAATAGTTCATCTATTGTTTTTCCTTTTTTGTTGAAACCTAGTTTATCTAACATAATATCGAAGATTAAATAAACAACCGGTACAACAATAAGCGTTAAAAACAACGAACTGGTTAATCCACCTACAATAACCCATGCTAGACCATTTTTCCATTCTGCACCTGCACCACTTGCTAAGGCAATTGGTAGCATACCAAAGATCATGGCAATTGTTGTCATCAAAATTGGACGTAAACGTGCATGGTTAGCTAAAATCAAGGCTTCTGTTGTAGATTTTCCTTCTGCTTTCATGTGGTTGGTGAAATCGACCAGGATAATCGCATTCTTGGCCACCAAACCCATTAACATAATGAAACCTAAGATGGTAAAGATACCGATAGAGTTATTTGTTAAGGCCAGTGCTAAGAAGGCACCGATTAATGCCAGTGGCAACGAGAACATCACCACAAAAGGATAAACAAAACTATCATACAGCGCTACCATAATTAAGTAAACTAAGATAATAGAAGCCAATAGGGCAATACCTAAAGTTCCAAAACCCTCACTCTGGTTTTCCTGATCTCCAGCCCATGTATAACTTACACCGATAGGCGCTTTTAACTTTCCATTTTTCTGGAGTTCTTCCAGTTTCTTTTGAAAATCAGCAACCACGGTTCCTGTCGGTCTACCGATAGATTGTGCTTTAACAGATACTGATGTCGATTTATTTAAGCGTTCTAACTGACTTGGTCCTGAACCTTCAGTAATAGTTGCGAATTGCGAGAGTTTAACTTGTGCCCCTTTATCATTTATGAAAATCAGGTTGCGCACATCATCCACATTTTTTCTGTTGAAATCCTGGTACTGGATGTTAATATCATACTCGTATTCACCTTTTCTATATTTACCGTCGGTGTTACCGGCAAAAGCTGTTTGCATGGTCATACCTACAGTTTGTAAGGTTAAGCCCACAGCCGACATTTTATCACGATCAACCTGAACATTAATCTCCGGAGTTCCTTTTTCTACAGATAATTTAATCTCTGTGGCACCAGGAATTGTTGCAAGTACGCCTTGTGCAGCTTCTGCATATTTTAATGCGCTATCAAGACTAGACCCCATTACCACAAATTGTATCGGAGCGTTTTCTGCAATACCCAAAATACTAATTGGTACAGTTTTAACTTTTGCTCCTACCAATTCTTTGGCGAGTGCACGACTCATCCTGGTTGCGAAAATGTCTGAAGAAACACCTTGACGTTCCTTACGGTCAACCAGTTTTACGTTGATCTCAGATTTATAGGCTGTAGCCTGGGTTCCACCAAAATCCCCACTGGCCTGGCCAACTGTGGTAATCAATTGTGTAATCTCCGGTTGTTTGTCTAGGAACGCTTCAGCGCGTTGGGTATAAAAGTTGGTCTGTGATAAAGGCGCATCTTTCGGTAATTCAATTTGAACTAAAAATTCACCTTTATCAGACTTAGGGAAAAACTCTGAGCCAATAAAACCGGCAACGGCTAGCCATACTGATGCAACAAATAATACAACAACACCAGCGATGGTGCGTCTTTTATGGTTTAATGACCATGTTAAGATCTTAGTAACCCACAATGTGAATTTCTTCAATTGTTTTTCGAACCAAAGGATAAAGCGGCCGAACACATTTTTACCTTCAATATGCTCTAGTTTACCATATCTTGAGAAAAGTAATGGTACAATGGTAAATGAGGCAAGCAATGAAAGCATTGTTGCGATAATTACCACCACACAGAACTGACGTAGAATGTTAGACACCAAGCCTGAACTGATGGCGATAGGGAAGAACACAACTACAATTACCAAAGTAATGGATACAACAGTAAAACCAATTTCCCTGGTCGCATCAGAAGCGGCTCTCACTTTATTTTTACCCATTTCCATGTGTCGCTGGATATTCTCCAAAACTACGATGGCATCATCCACGAGAATACCAACCACGAGTGATAGACCTAATAAGGACATCAGGTTTAAGGTAAAGCCAAATAAGCTAATACCAATAAAGGTTGCGATTAATGATGCTGGAATGGATACCATTACAATTAATGCGTTTCTTAAACTATGCAGGAAGAACAGCATTACAAATGCTACCAAAACAACGGCAAGCATTAAATCGTGGATAACTGCATCGGCAGACTCTAACGTAAAGATAGAACTGTCGTTAACGATTTTAATATCCAGTTTGTTGGTCGCGTATTCTACTTTAAGCTTTTCGATAATGGCATGGACACCTTTACTAACCTCTACAGCGTTTGCATCACTTTGTTTAATAATTTGGATAGCGATAGCGCCTTTTCTATCGATACGGGCTATTTTTTCCGTTTCTTTTTGAGAATCCTGTACATCGGCAACATCACGTAAACGGATCTGCGCACCTGATTTTGATGTGGTTAAAACAAGGTTTCTTAATTCGTCAAGGTCTCTGTATTTACCTGATAAACGGATTAAAACATCTTGGTTTGCTGTTTTAACACTTCCTGTAGGGAAATCTAAATTTGAGGTTAAAATCATTTGTTGTACCTGAGGTACGGAAAGATTGTAGCCTTGTAATTTATCAGCATCTAATGAAACCTGGATTTCTCTTTCAGATCCACCAACAAGGTTAACCTGTGCGATACCATTAACCCTTGAAATTACCGGAGCAATTCGTTGATCAATTAAATCGTAAAAGGTAACGTCATCCATGTTTGCAGAGGCAGACATAGTGATTACTGGTAAATCATCTAGTGAGAATTTACTTAGCGACGGTGTTTTTACATCTTCCGGTAAGTCTGAAAGGATGGCATTTACCTTACGCTGAGCATCATTTAATGAAATATCAATATTGGCATCATTATTTAATGTAATGGTAACTGTTGATAAACTCTCAAATGAAACAGCGTTTATTTTCTTGATGTTTTCCATTGATGATACCGCATCTTCAATTTTCTTGGTTACGGTATTTTCTACCTCGGCTGGTGAAGCACCGGGGTAAATGGTTGAAATAGATACAACGTTGTTAGAGAATTTTGGTAATAACTCATAACCCAACGAAAAGTAACTCAATAGCCCCAGTAAGGTGAGTGCAGTAAAGACTACAATTACCAGAGAGGGCCTTTTAATAGATATATCTGTTATCTTCATTTTCTTTTTTTTTTGCGTACTGCGATTGGTGTATCGCGAAGTTAACTGCCTGAGATTGGATTATTTTACAATGCTAACCGCAGTGCCTTCAGCCAAGTTAATCTGTCCACTGGTAATTACAGTTTCTCCTTCATTAAGTCCTTCAAGAATTTCGACAGAATCACCTAAAATACGACCTGCAACTACTTTACGCAGTTTAGAGGTGTTAGTCGTTGTATCTAAAACAAATACCTGGTTACTGCTTACACTACCCACAAAAGAGGTACGTGGAACTAAGATGCTCGGTGCTTGTTTAGGGAAGTTAAATACTGCAGTTCCGTACATACCCGCTCTAAGACTATTGCTAGTGTTGTTGTCTACTTCAATCTCAATTGGGAAGTTTAAAGATGCATCAGCTTTTGCTGCAATAAATGAAACCTTGCCATTGAATTTTTCTGTTGGGAAAACAGATGATTTAATCTCTATTTTGTCGCCCACTTTAAGGTGCGCAACCTGAGATTCGTTAACGTTTACTCTTAACTTTAATTTAGAAACGTCTACGATTTCGAATAACTGGGTTCCTTGTGTATTTACGAATGCTCCAACTTCAATGTATCTTTTGTTGATGATACCGTTAATTGGTGATTTGATGTTAGCATCACTTACTTTTCTTGAAGCGCTTTGTAGTCTTAAACGTGCGTTTTCTACAGCAAGTTTAGCCTGATCTAATTGCTGTTGTGTAACACCACCGGTTTTAAAAGAGTTGCTATATCTTGCTTCGTCTTTAATTGCATTTTGTAGATTAGCCTGAGCTGTTTCTTTATCTGTATTGATAATTTCAGCATCAATACGAGCTAAGATTTGTCCTTTAGTTACGCGATCGCCTTCATCTACAAAAATTTTGCTAACTCTACCTGCATTTTCTGACAGGAAGTTTAATTCTTGTTTAGGTACAAAAGTACCGTTGACGCTAAAATCCAGGTCGGTCACTTTTTTCTCTACCGTTGCAACCCTAACAGCAACAGCGCCACCACCTTCTGCAATAAAGGCAGTTTTTGCTTCGTTTTTCTTCTTGTTATTGTCTAACACCATGGCAATTCCAGCCAGGGCAACGATGATTATTAAGGCAGTAATAATTCCTCTTTTCATTATAATAGCGATTTTATATTTCCGTTTGATTTGATTAATTGTATTTCGGCAATTTTGTAGTTTAATAATGCCTGGGTGTAGCTGTTTTGCGCTTCTGTGAGTGAGCTTTCTGTATCCAGCAGGTCAGTTAAAGAAGCCAAGCCATTGTTGTAATTGTTCTGTGTGCTTTTATAAATTTCCTCGGCCAGTTGAACGTTTTCTTTTTGTGCATTAATCGTAGTTAAACTATTGCGCAACTGAATTTTAGCATTCTCGTATGCTAAGTTCAAAGAGTTAGTCGATTCTTTTCTGTCTTCTTTTGCTTTTTGAATATCAATGTCAGCCTGACGGATTTTTGAACGGGTTAAGAAGCCGTTAAAGATGGGTACTTTTAAAGTCAGTCCAACTGCTGATGAACCAAAACCGATAGCCGTGTTGTTAGAGCTAAGGAAATCGAATCCGCCACTCTGGCTGGAATAGGTGTAATTTCCCGTTAAAGCTAAACTTGGATAATATTCTGAAACATAAGCTTTACGTTGCAGAGATAAAAGTTTGTCCTGGGTATTCAAAAGCTTGATTTCTGTTCTGTTATCCAAGGCCAGTGCCTCTGTGAACTGAGGTAATTGGGTAACTTCTGTCAGTTCTGTATTAGGTAAAGTAATTTGATTACTTACCGGCATCCCCATTGAGAACTTTAATTGGTTCTCTAATAACGTAATGGCATTTAATGTCTGCTCGCGTTGAGTCTGCAAATTGGTAAGGTTAACTTTAATCCGATCAACATCAATTTTTTTAGCTAAACCATTTTTATACTGGTTAGATATGATGTTTTCGACAACTTTCACATTTTTTATGTTATTGTCTACCACATTTAGTTGTTGTCTGTTTACCAATACCTGATAATAGTTATTAGCAACAAATTCGATGATTTGCTCTTCAGTTAATGTGGAAGTAAGCACGTAATATTCTTCACTGGATTTTGCTGCTTGTAATCCTGTAAAGACTGTTTGATTGAATAATTGTTGCGACAATTGAATTCCGGCGGATGAATTCCAATTTTGGCCCATCTTAAACGATTGTGTGGTTCCGCCTATATTGGCTACCAATTGACCAATAATAGGGTTGTAGGTTAAACCAGCATTACCGGTAATTTGAGGTAAGGCCTGGGCTCTAATTTCTTCTGTTTTGTATTTTCCTCCATCAATATCTAGCTTCGCTTTACGCACATTTGCGCTATTTTGTATCGCATAGTTGAGTGCTTCTTTAAGCGTCAGCGTTTGCTGGGCACTTGCTGTATTTGATAACAATAAGCCCAGCAATAATACCGGGATCATTTTTATCTGTTTAATTACTGTGTTCATATATATAGTTTACGTTATTTTAATCCTTTGATAAATATGGTAGACAGGCTAAGTTGTTTGTCCAGAATATTCTTCATTTCTTTTTTGCTTGGGAATAGCTCTTTGTTGCCATGCATGATACATAGTGAAGTGATACCGGCAAGGCTATCAAGATATAACTCGGCAACTTTATAGGCATCTGTTGGAGCGATTTCATTTTTGTCTATTGCAGCTTGAAAGATATCTGCATGAAGTTGTATGTTTTTAGCACGCATTTTCATGAAGTGTTCTTTCAGGATATCATTGTTTAGCGAGGCGTCTGGGGTGCCACTTGATAAATGCAGCATGTAATACTTTTGAAAGAAACGATGTTTGATCTCAACAAAAATGGCCATCCGCTCTTCAATACTCATGATTGTTGGCTGATGTTGTTCCAATATGCTGAAATAATCGTTAAAAATTTTGTCAATTACTCCTAATATTAAGCTGCTCTTATCAGGAAAATAATAATACAAAGACGGTTTGCTTACCGAAAGGTCTTCCGCAATCTCATTCATTGTGGTTTTGTTAATTCCATAATGAATAAAACGCTTGATCGCTCCTTCAATAATTGCCTCTCTTTTTTTATCTGTCTCTACCATTCTACTTTTTTACTTTCTGACTTTTTTATATTTAAGGTCAAAAATAAGGCCATAATCCGGCTTAGAGAATTTTCCTGAGAAAATCAGCGCAAACTTACAATTGCATGACTATTATTCTTGGGTCCGAGGCTTTAGGCCTTGCAGGAAGATCTCGGCGAAGACTTTTTCCTTTAGGAAAATTTGTTTGAATTGTTCTTTTTCCGGGAAAATGTTCTTGTCTTTAGACATAATGTTAAAATGAATGCCTGACAAAGCGTCAATAAATATTTCAGTTGTCAGTTTAGGGTCTTCCATTTCAAATTCCCCGTTTGTAATGCCACGGTTAAATAAGGAACCAATGATGATGGTTTCGAAAGCTCTGGCTTTATTGAATTTTTCACAGAGGTTTTCCGGCAATTCGCAGCCAATAATTTGGCTTGACTCGAGCAAATTGTAGTATTTCTGAATAAAGGATTGTCTTTTTTGTAGTAATTTGAACACTCCTTCAGTTGAACTGCTGGTTTTATCAATGGATTTAACCAGGTCTCTGCTGATGATTTGCATCAGGTGCTCAATTGCACTTACGTAAAGGCTGAGTTTATCAGGGAAGTAATAGTAAAGTAGTGCTTTAGAGAAAGATATGTCTTTGGCAATCTCCGTCATCGTGGTCTTTGATAAACCATAATGAGCAAATCTTTTTAGCGCTGCTTCAATAATTATATTCCTTTTTTTGTCTTGATTCTCCATAAAATTGCTACAATCCTCCTTCAATATATGCGTTAATTAGCATTTTATTATCCAGCCGAAAAATAGGCAAAATTTTTAAATATTGCTTTTAACATATTTATTACAACAGCTAACAATTACATTTGTGCTGTTATATCCAATACATTTATGTCGATTATACAAGAAAATATATCTCTGAAGCCTTTTAATACATTTGGTGTTGCTGTAAGTACAAGTTTCTTTGCCGAAATCTTTAATGAGTCGGATTTGAACGAGTTGTTAGGGGAGTCCATTGTTAAAACTCAGCCTTTGTTGGTTCTGGGTGGAGGTAGTAATCTTTTATTTACAAAGGATTTTGAAGGCTTGGTTATAAAAGTGAGTATACCCGGTATTTCTTTTGATGTTCAGGGTAACGATGTGATGGTAACGGCTGGTGCAGGTGTAGTATGGAATGATCTGGTAAATTATTGTGTGAACAATGGTTTTGCCGGTATTGAGAATCTGAGTTTGATTCCCGGTACGGTTGGTGCCTCTCCAATACAAAACATAGGTGCCTATGGAGTTGAACTGAAGGATGTTTTTCATTCCTGTACGGCGCGCGAGATTGCAACTGCAAATGAGCGCGTATTTAAATTTGAGGATTGCGGGTTTGGTTATCGCGACAGCATCTTTAAAAATGAGCTGAAAGGTCAGTATATCATTACTTCCGTTAGTTTCAAATTAAGTAAACAGGCAAAGCTTAATACGCAATATGGCGCTATTCAGGCCGAGCTTCAAAATAGAAAGATTGATCATCCAACCATTTCAGATATCTCTCGTGTGGTAGCTGATATCAGGGTAAGTAAGCTACCTGATCCCTCAACAATTGGTAATGCTGGCAGCTTTTTTAAGAACCCTGTAATCGAACAGGAGAGCTTTGAAGCTGTTTACACAAAGTTTCCTGAGCTGGTCCATTATCCCGCTCCTGGAGGTAAGGTTAAGCTCGCAGCAGGCTGGCTTATAGAGCAATGCGGTTTTAAGGGGAAGGTAGTAGGGCATACCGGGACATGGAAGAATCAAGCTTTAGTTCTGGTCAATCATGGCTCCGCAACAGGTCAGGAAGTGTATAGTTTTTCAGAAGAAATCATCAATACAGTGTACAATAAATTTGGCGTTGCATTGGAACGTGAAGTAAATATCCTGTAATATCCACCTGTTTGGTATTGTTAACCGCGATACGCAATTTCTTAACATTGAATCTTGTTTTTTGGTACATATCTTGTATAGACATTGTTATGTATTATTAAACAAATTTATACGCTCACTCAACATATCTATTTGTTTGTTTTTTTAACCCTAAAACTAAAAGACTATGACAAAAAATGAGTTCAATGTACAGCTGCACGATCATTCTGTTTCTTTACAATCCTTCGCCTTGAATTTTACCAAAGACATCGAAGATGCAAATGATCTTGTGCAAGATACGATGCTTAAGGCAGTTACGTATTACGGGAAGTTCAAAGACGGGACGAATTTAAAAGGTTGGCTGTTTACTATTATGAAGAACACCTTCATTAATAACTACAGACGTCTGGTTAAAACAAATGCATTAATTACCAAATCGGATGATATTTCTTCTGCAAATCTTCACTACAGCGCCACAAAAAATTCTAGTGAAAGCAAATTTGTATTAGGGGATATCAATAAAGCATTAGCAACATTACAGCCTGAATATTATATTCCATTTGTTAAATATTTTGAAGGTTATAAATACCATGAAATAGCGGAGATGCTGGAGATACCAATAGGAACAGTTAAAACCAGAATCCATGTAGCCCGTCAGATTCTTAAAAAGTACTTAAAAACCTATTCGAAAGATATTTTGGGTTCGGAAGTGATGTAAACCGAATTTTCAATTAAATATATATAAGGCCTGTCACGCATTGTGATTGGCCTTTTTTTGTGCGCAATTTTAAAGACATTAAATAAAATCAGAATTTCTATAGATTTTTCAATTAGTTTTGCTTTTTTTGCATTGTAGTTAAAATGAGTACAAAGTTTCAGTTAAAGATTAGTTTAATCCTGCTGGTGTTGGTTTCTGCAGTTAGGGTGCAGGGCCAGACTACAGACTCGGTACCTGTAAAAGCTGTTTATAGCGAGGTTAGGTATAAGCCAATCCAGTATAAAGCACTTATTGTGCCTGCTGCGTTTATGGCTTATGGCTTTAGTGCGCCTTATATAAAGCCCTTAAAAAAGCTTGATGATGATACTAATTATGAACTGCGGGAAGATCATCCAAGATTTGGGTTCCACGTAGATGATTACCTCCGTTATGCCCCCATTGCCGCTGTGTATGGACTGGATCTGACAGGTGTAAAAAGTAAACACAATTTTGTTGACAGAACGGCTATGTTACTTTTGTCGACCGCTATTGCGGGAGGTTCCACATTCATCACTAAAAATATAACCAGCAGAACGCGGCCAAATGGCCTGGATAACCATTCTTTTCCATCGGGGCATAGTTCCATGGCCTTTATGGCCGCAGAATTTATGCACCAGGAGTATAAGGACCAATCACCCTGGTATAGCATATTGGGGTATTCGATGGCGGTAACTACTGCTACTTTGCGCTTGTATAATGGCGCGCATTGGTTTAGCGATGTAGTTGCCGGTGCCGGATATGGCGTTCTCTCCACAAAAATTTCCTACTGGGCTTACCCATTTATAAAAGACAAGCTGTTCCATAATAAGGCGAACCATACGGTATTGGTTCCCTTTCATCAAGAAGGGCACACCGGGTTAACATTTGTACGTAAGCTCTAATCCACCACATCATGATTTATAAAAACAAACTCGAAAGATTATTCTTTCAACACAGGTTTAGTCCTGTTGTCATCGCTACATTGTTGTTGTGTGCTGTGTCGCTCATTACGCGTACTATCTTACTGATCAGTTCGAAACAGTATGTCGACTTCTCCATCCTGAATTTACTGGGCATTTATCTGATCGGACTTTTATTCGATTTAGCTGCAGCCTCCTTTGCCCTGATCCCATTGGTGCTTTACATCTGGCTTATGCCTGACAAGTTGTACAGGAAGAAGTTTAACCGTGTACTGTTGTCGATCTATTTCCTGGTTGTAATTGGCACTTTGTTATTCAACGCTGTTTCGGAGTGGTTCTTTTGGGAAGAATTCTCTGTGCGATATAATTTTATCGCTGTTGATTATCTGGTTTATACCACTGAGGTGATCGGTAACATCAGACAATCCTATCCAGTAAATACCATTCTGATCGTCTTGTTACTGGTTTCTTTAGGATTACTGTTGTTGTTGAACCGGTATGTGTGGAAACACAATGAGCAATCTTTTAGGTTTAAGCAGCGTACTGCCGTAGCACTCGTTTTACTTTGTATTCCTGTTTTTGTTTTCTTCTCATTCAATCATAAATGGAAATATTTCAGCACTAACCAGTATGTAAGTGAGCTTGCGGGTAATGGTATGTACGATTTTGGTAATGCCTTTTGGAACAATGAGCTTGATTACGATACCTTCTACAAAACGTTGCCGATTGAGAAAGCGGAGGTGATGATCAGGAAGCAAATGAATCCAGATAGCGTAGGAGTTTTAGCTGCTGATAAGTTTACCCTTAGACATATTGATAATCCAGGTGAAGAAAAGAGGATGAACGTAGTGTTGATTAGTGTAGAAAGCTTGAGTGCCGATTTTATGACACACTTTGGAAATACACAGGGCATTACTCCTCAGTTGGATTCTTTGGCTAAGCAAGGTGTTCTGTTTACCAATCTATATGCTTCAGGTACGCGTACAGTCAGGGGGCTTGAGGCTTTGGCGCTTTCTATTCCGCCAACACCGGGGCAGTCTATCGTAAAGCGTCCTGATAACAAAGGTCTTTTTTCTTTGGGCAGTATATTCAAATCAAAAGGATACCACAGCAGGTATGTTTATGGAGGTTATGGCTATTTTGATAACATGAATGCCTTCTTTTCTGAAAATGGGTATGACGTTACAGATCGTAAAGCGATAAAGGATTCTGAGGTTCACTACCAGAACATCTGGGGTGTTGCAGATGAGGATCTGTTTACGCTTTCGTTGCGTTTGGCAGATGAGGATTATCATAACAAAAAGAACTTCTTTGCGCACATCATGACGGTTTCTAACCACCGCCCATATACTTATCCCGAAGGTCGTATAGATATTCCTTCGCATACGGGTAGGGAAGGTGCAGTAAAGTATACCGACTATGCTATTGGCAGGTTTATAAAGGAAGCTTCTGCAAAGCCATGGTTCAAAAATACCATCTTTGTTATCGTAGCCGATCATTGTGCTTCAAGTGCCGGTGCGGTAGAGCTTCCGGTAAATAAATACCATATACCAATGATATTCTATTCGCCGGGTAACATTACGCCAGGTAATTTTGATAAGTTAACTGCTCAGATAGATGTTCCGCCGACCATACTTGGGTTCTTAAATATGGATTATACCAGTAAGTTTTTTGGACATGATGTGTTTAGAATGAAGCCGGGAGAGGAACGTGCATTTATCAGTACTTACCAAAGTCTGGGTTACATCAAAAATAATAAGCTGGTGATTCTTGAGCCAAATAAGAAGGCTAAAACGTATGCTCCTGATTTTATAACAGGTAGCTCAACATTGGTGGCCCCGGATGAATCATTGATTAATGAAGCCGTATCGAACTATCAGGTTGCTTCTTATTTGTATAGAAATCATTTGTATAATAAGCTGTAGATTTCAGTTTTATTTAAAGCTATAAAAGCCTATCGGTGAAAAACTGATAGGCTTTTTTGCTATGTGCAATCCTATAACTCTTATTTTAACTGTACTGATGCAGAAGTCTCTCTGATGAAAATTAACCCGTCAAAATCAAAACCTGGTTTTATGGGTAGTGATCTTGTTTCAGTCCAATTTGAAAAGATATTGGTGATGTGGCTTTTTATGCCCATAAATGGATTTGGTTTTTTATTAAAGGGGAGAAAGAATCTTTCATTTTTCGCTTTAGCAAACATGCTGGAGAATGTGTTTTCCTGTGCTAAAAAGTCATGCTTTTCAAATTCACCGTCTTTTATGATATTCACGGATCCTTGATAAGTGTCGAATCCTATAGCATAAAATTTTTGATCTAATTCTTGTTTCAAATAAGCCCCCATCGCTTTGAGTTGAGCCATGGTGGTATCTTTAGCTATATGTACATTGTGACTCCAAAGTATAGTCTTGGTGCCCATTGTTTTTTGAGTTTCTATTATTTTATCTGACATGAGCTTATCACGGGTAAATGGATCGGGCCAAAAATCTTCATTGTCAAATCCAAACAGTGTTACTCTATCGCTAGGTGATGTGGTTTTGTTATAGTTTCTTATCCAGGTTAGCATGTCATAAATTTCTATTGAGTTATATAGTCCCAAGTCTTTCATGAATGCTTTTAAATCGCCATTTCCATTGTGTAAGTACTGATTTATCAACTCCATTCGGGAGCCAGTGGATTCGAACCCTATAAGCTTATAATTAAGATTAGTAATCAGGTATTGGATTATTTGGTTTTTCTGAAGGAAAAATTCACACGTGCCGTGTGATGCTTCTCCTAATCCTAAAATGATATTGCCCTTTAATTCGTTGGATAAAAAGGAAAGATCTTTATTTTTTGAAGATGTATTGTGGATAGGATAAGCATTTTCATTAATCCACTTGAGGTGTTGAGAATGGCCTTCGGTGGTGAAGAAAGCGATTAAGAGGCAGATAATTAAGATTCTTGTCATATAGTTGAGTTTGTATGTCTATAGGATGCAAATTATAGGTAATTCCATAAACCTGCTGAGCGAATAATTACCTCCTGATTCCTTTACCATTTAAAGATAAGCAACGTATCTTTGTTAAAAAGAAAGCTATATGAATACTGAAAAATCCATTCTGGCCGGCGGTTGTTTTTGGGGAGTAGAAGAATTGATCAGACATTATCCGGGGGTTATTTCAACCGTAGTTGGATACACAGGAGGTGATGTCCCAAATGCAACTTACAAGAATCATGGTACACATGCTGAAGCCATAGAGATTGTATTTGATCCTACACAATTATCATATCGTGCACTCCTTGAGTATTTCTTTCAGATTCATGATCCAACGACGCGAAACAGACAGGGAAACGATGTCGGTACTTCTTACCGATCAGCTATTTTCTTTATGGATGAGCAACAGCGGGAAACTGCAGAGGCTTTAATCGCGAAAATGGATGCTTCAGGTGTATGGCCAGGAAAGATTGTAACGGAAGTTGTTCCTGCAACCGATTTTTGGAACGCCGAAGCCGAACATCAGGATTATTTGCAAAAAAATCCATATGGATATACCTGCCACTTTGAAAGGCCTGACTGGAAACTAGGATAACTGTAAATCAGAATAGTTGTCCCAGCGCGTTGATGTGCTTCAGCTTGAAATAAAGATCCATTTCAAAATGCGACTGACCTGGAATTCTATTCCAGGCTTTAACCTTTAAATTGGTTACCTGTTTGATGTAACTTTCCAATAAGAGGAATTGTCCCTGTGCTTTTAGTTTTTCGAAATCGGCCTCCAGGTAAAAAAAGTAGGGGCTGTTTTGTCTTGATGAGGAAAAAGCTGCATGCTTGTTGGTGCTGAGCATAACTGCGGATATGCTGGTTTTAGCGTAAACGGAGTAGAGTGGGAAGAGTTGTCTGTTTACTATACCGCTACTCACTATATCTTCTTTATTTAAATACGTTAACAAGCTTCCAGCATCGGCATTTATAATGCTGTTTATGCCTGGTACTTTAACCGTTCTGGGAGTAATGATTTCTTCCTTCTCAAAATCGTCATTGTATTCATAGGTAATCAAAGTATCGGTTTGGATAGCAGGACTGGTCAATTCCAAATCAATATATCCCTTGCAATACTTCAACAGGCTGTCCGGATAGATGGTATGGTCTTTAACCTGAAACGCAGCATATTTGTCATTTGAATTGATACTGGTATTCAGCCACATTTTAACGATGGCGTGTTTATCAAAAACCCGGTGGTTAAACACTTTTCCATCAACATTAAATCCTTTAAAGTTGAAATCGCCTTGTAGGTGCATCAATCCATCTTTAAAATCACCAGTCCCGGTATGTTCTTTGAATACATAGGCCAGGTGTGCGTTTATAGCCTTTAATTGCTTTAGTTTGGGATCTTTATCCTCAAGTAGGTTTTGCGCGTTTAGCAGATCCTCAAGGACGTCATTTGTGTTTTCTTTTGTAAGCGAATATCCTGCAGCAAATGTATGATTGTTGAAAGCAACTGTAGTTTGGCCATTCGCCGACGTGCCCCTTAGATATTTGCCTGTGTTTTTAAATTGAGATATGCCTAATTCTTTCTTTATAAATGATTTTAAAGTAGCGGTATCTGCTACTGGCAAACTACAGAAATAGGTTTGAAGGGATTTGGAGTGGACTGTGTAGATGAAAATGTTGGCGGGAATATTTAACCCGCTTTTAATAGCTCCGCCTTTTTT
The DNA here is from genome assembly GCF_900176505.1 of Pedobacter nyackensis. GTDB lineage: Bacteria > Bacteroidota > Bacteroidia > Sphingobacteriales > Sphingobacteriaceae > Pedobacter > Pedobacter nyackensis. The sequence continues at coordinate 321,555 of NZ_FWYB01000003.1, forward strand.
GCGCTTATAGTGGGATGAGTTTCGTAAATAATCTATAGCCAGCGTACGGTACAGTTTATCTGCATCGATTTTAACAATGAAGTCAGCATCGGCATGAACACGATTCCGGTAAGATTTGTACTTCCGTAATTCCAGATAGGCATAGGTAGCTACCAGCAGCAGTAAAATAACTGCTGCCAGCACTGTTGCTACACGTTTAAATTTATTTCGTTGCGTCTTCAATAAGTGAGAACAAATATTTTAAAGCATTCGGTTGATTTGCAGGAATATCCATGCTTACCTGTCCAGATACCACATTTCCTTTGATTGGGTTAGAATTCAGGTAAATATCACCCAGTGAATTCAGCACGCGGTTAGCCTTTTCCAGTTTTTTAGCACCTCCAAATTCTTCAGAAGGGATCTTTCCAGCAAGCTTTTTACCACTAAAGTATGCAGAATAATTACTGCTCAATAGTGTTTTTTTATGTTTGCCTGAGATTTTTGCCACATAGCTGTTGGCCGCTATGTCATCTATCTCAGTTATACTGGTGGTAAAGAAGATAATCTGGTCTTTAATTGTAAAATAAAGAGACAAAGGGCTTTTAGGGATGCTCAATTCATAATATCCAGCGCGTTTCTTTACCAGGTCTTTTTTTGCTCCATAAGCGATCAGCTTATCAATTAAGCGAGTGTCTTCAGATGAAATCATCAACAAAAAGTCGGGTAGGGTCTCCTTTTTGGTTTTCATCACCTCTTTGCTCTCAAAGTTGTCCTCGTTATATTCGTAGGATTTGTAGCTCACTTCATTTTGCATTAAGCCATTGAAAATAAACAGGGCATCTCCTTTAACAACTTTGCCTATCGCCTCTTCATCCAATAAAAGAGAGAGCAGGTCGGCCGCCATACCGATCTCCTCTGCGTATACAGAGCCATAGATCTTCGACATTAACTTTGGATACTCTTCCAGGTATGCCTTTGTGTCTAAAGCGTAACCCATATAGCCAATCATGCGGTCTTCATTCACATATTTTAAAAAACGTTTGTTCAGTTTTCTTTGGTGAACGCGTTTAAATACGGCAGCAATTTCATCACTGAAAGTCATGCTGGTTGTTAATCTGATAGACTTATCTTCCAGGTAGAATTTGGCATTTCCACTTCCATACCCGTTAAAAAAGCTCATCCCTTTTAGATATGGGATAGCAGGCATGTATGAATTAAATAGCTTATCAATTCCTGACACCCATATGGTAGCTTCGGCCTGTGCATCCTGGCTTTTCAAAAAGTCGTTGTTGTTCAGTATGGAAGTTTTATTTGTTCCTGCAAAAAACTCATCCACCATGTGTTGGGTCCAGGCAGCAATAATCGATTTCTTTTGTTGTTGATTCTTAAAAAATGAATTAGATGAGTCATCGTCTACCATCGTCGAATCTACTAGTGCTGTGTCTGTAACCACATCTTCTGACTCTACCACCGCTGACTCTACAGCAATTGAGTCTGCAGGTACATCTTCTGAAGCATCAACCGCTATTGCTGTGTCTGCAACCACCTCACTAGCCGGGTAATCCTCGGTTAAACCGAAACGCTCCATAACTTCGGGACGCGAAAAATAATCCTTTTTCTCAATAGCCACTACAAATAGAAACATTTCGTTGTTCCAGTGGGCCACTTCAGTGGAGTCGGAATTGTAGTAAGATCTTATGTTGCCCTTTTGATTGAACTTATAATCTCCCCAAGTATAAAGTGCATCCACCTGGGCCGCATTTTTAACAGGTGAAAGGAAGCAGTTATAAGTTACACTGTCGTTGCTCTGGTTGTAATAGTAAAATGATGATGCCAAATTAAAACCAAGGTCATCAACTGAAGAATAGGGCTTGTCGGCCTTTCTTGAGAATTTTGATAGGATCTTCTTCCCTGTAAAGGATTTATTAAACTCAGTCAGGGACATCAGTTCTGTTAAGTTTTTACCTTTAAACGTTGCAACTGCAAGTGCATCAGAAGGTATTTTATGCACAAGATCCTGTGCATAGGAAGTAAACGTCATGCCGGTTAGAAATACAGCAATTAAGCATTTGATAAGAGAATTCATAGATGAGGTAATTTAAATGGAGCTATTATTTTGCTAATGTAATGTTGTTGGATACATCGGTTTTCCCGTTAATCAAACCCAATACTCCGGTATTGAGCATAACTGCTTTTTTTGATTTAGATATTTTAGCAAGGGTATTTTCACTTGAAGCGATGTTTTGCTCAAAGCGGTAAATGCTGGTATAGGATGCATCTTTAAATATTTTCTTTACTTCAGGCTTTAGCTTGTTGTATTGGGCAACGGCATCTTTGGTATGTTGATAGCTGCGGCGAAAAGCCTGAATTTTGGGGTTGTAAGTATAAGAAGAGTTGCTAGCTCCTTTGATTTTTAGTTTTTTTAGTACATCCTGATTTACATTGTTAATGTTGGTTATGTCTTTAAATGCAAATGACACGCTTACGATGTAGTTCTCAAAGTCAACTTTCTTTTGAACATTGCTGATGCCGGGCGATTTCTTTAAATAAGCCACAACTTCGTCGAGCTCTTTTTGGATCTTCTGCTTTGACGGTACTTTGTACCCCTGAATGCTATCCATTAGCATAACCGAGGCTACTTTCGTTTTGCTGGCACTAAGGTTTAAGGTTAAGTTTACTGTTCCGGAACCGGCTTTGGTAAGGTTAATTTCTTCAATGATCTGAAAACAGGAAGAAAAGCACAGTAAAATGAATATAGAGAGCGGGTATTTAAACTTTGGAGGCATTATTTTGATGTTTTTATAGGTAGGAGCAAAGATATCATTTCGAAACTAAAAAAGCCGCTTAGTTTTCACTGAAAGGTGCGATCAGTGGGGAGGGAATAAGAATGGCTCTAAATATATTGCAAAACATCATGTCAACAAACCAGAGGGGAAACAAAAGACCTATATTTGCAGAACTTTAAGAATAGGATGGTTAATCAAATTTGTAATTCATTAGGCGGACGCTTATACCAGACAATTTATTTATCTTAGTAAAACAATCAGTGTAACTTGGTGATCAAAATAGAACCTAAAGAGGCAGATCTTATCCAGGCTATTGCCGATGGAGATGAAAAAGCGTTTAAAGCTTTATATGCACTATATTTTAAAAAGTTACATAAATTTCTTCTAAAAGTGACCCATAATAAAGAAGATGCCGCATCTGATATATTACAAGAGTCGTTTTTGAGAGTTTGGCTCAATAGAGACAGGCTTATGGAAATAGAAAATTTTCAGGCATGGATTTACAAAGTTGTTAACACCGAAGCTTTAACCTTAATCAGAAAAGAACTCCATATTAAGACAAAGGCGGACAGACTGCAATTGAACATAGAAAAAGAAGATTCAGCTTTTTCTGTGCAAGCATCTCTTGAGTTTACCGAAATAAGGTCGGTAATAAAAGGAGCTGTGCAGCAGCTACCGCAACAACGTCAAACCATATACTTACTAAGCAGAGAAGAAGGCTTAAGCCCAATAGAGATCGCAAAAAAATTAAACATCTCCATCAACACTGTTTACAACACGCTTACCACCGCGCTAAAACTGATTCGCCAGGCACTGGTTAACGCCGGTTACGGAGAATTCCTAAGCATCCTCTTGATTTTAGGTATTTTTTAAAAAAAATATCACATCCCAATAGTAGTCATCTATAAAAGTCTATTCATACTAATAATCTGGATGAAAATCCAAACTAGACCAAACGATGAACCATATGCGTAACGAACGAATCCGTTATTTACTCGAGCAATATTATAATAATGCGCTATCTCAAACCGAGACTGTAGAGTTGTCTCGATTACTCGACATAACCGATCCAGGAGAATTAGTCGATATACTCTCACTAACAATGGGGTCTTTTTCAGTACCAGAAAATTCCATTGTTGACGAAGCTGAAATAGATGCCAAAGTCAATGAAATATTAGCTCTGGATAAGGATCTTCAACTCAAAACAACTCGTAATAAGTCAATACTAAGACTGTTAAAATACAGTGCTGTAGCAGCAACCATAATGTTGATCGGATCGTATTGGTTGTTTTATCAAAACGGCCTTGCCAGCTTCGATCAAAAAATAACAACTGAAAAGGATATCCAACCGGGCCATGATGGCGCCATATTAGTGCTGTCAGATGGTACACAAGTTCCACTGGACAGTGCACTTGATCGTAAAGTGTTTGTTAAGCGCGATGGCTCAAAAATTCGAATCAGCAATGGGCAAGTGGTTTATTTGGATAGCAAAAATATCAAAGAGAATGATTTAAGTATCATTAAAACACCTGTTGGACGGAATTACAATATTACCCTGTCTGATGGCACTAAAGTCTGGCTGAATGCCTCTAGTAGCATTGAGTACCCTGTATCTTTTTCGAAAAAGGCCAGAAAAGTCAAGATTTCAGGAGAAGTTTATTTTGAAGTAGCAAAAAATCCCCAACGACCATTTGTCGTAAACATTCAAAATAGCCAGACAAACATTGAAGTTTTAGGAACACGTTTCAACATCAATACCTATGCTGATAACGGCAATTACAAAACTACCCTGTTACATGGTAGTATAAAATTAAATGCCGGTAAACGACATTATTTATTAACACCCAACCAACAGGCGGTTAGTCAACCAAATTCTGAACAGGTTCAGGTAATTAATAATATTAATCCGGAGGATATTTTGGCCTGGAAAGACGATTTACTGTGCTTTAATGAAGCAAGCATAGACGAGGTGATGTTGGAACTGGCCAGATGGTACAATATTGAAGTGGTATACGACGGAAGCAAACCCCAGGGCACTTTCACGGGGAAAATAGAAAAAAATCTAACCTTGAGACAGGCACTAAAAATATTAGGTGCAACACGTGTCACATATGAATTAACACACGACAATAAATTAATAATTAAAAACTAAAATCAAATGCTATGAGGAAACATTGACGTGCTATGAATGAAGCCATCTGCTTCGGTAAACTATCAATTAAAAACATTTAAACCTAAAATTTTTAGTTAAAATGAGTCAAAAAACTAACCAAAAACGAAACTATCATTTACAGAGCAGAAACGGCAAAAAACCTTTCAGTCTCTTTTTTGCCACCTTAAAGATTGTTACATTACTTACTGTATTTATTTCAACCTTTGCAAACGCAAAAACTTTTTCACAAACCATTAAGTTACACCTGAAATCTGCAAAAATTGCTGATGTTTTAATAGCGATTGAAAAACAGTCTGACTACACTTTTTTCTACAAAACTGAAGACTTAAAGGGAATTAAAAAAGTTGATGTAAATATCAACGAAAATTCAATTAACACTGTATTACAGCAGTTATTAGAAGGCTTACCTTTGGAATATAGCATCGAAGGTAAAACTATTGCTGTAAATAAAACCCTTGATAAACCTAGTGGTGTAAAAGTTGTGCTCGCAGAAAAAATAGGGATTCAGCAGTCTATTACGGGCACTGTCAAAGACGTAAGTGGTATGGGTATTCCCGGCGCATCGGTGACAGTAAAAGGTACCAGTCGCGTTACAAGTACCAACAGCTTAGGTCAGTTTAGCATAGAAGCAAATATCGGCGATATATTAATAATTAGCTCTATAGGCTTTACTTCTCAGGAAGTTAAAATAACTAGCCCATCTTTGGGAAATATTATTCTTAGCGAATCGCTTGAAACATTGAGCGAGTTAGTGGTGGTAGGTTATAGCGTTCAGAAAAAGGAAAGTCTTACTGGTGCCCTAAGCACTATTAGTGGAGATAAATTAAAAAATGTGACCTCTCCAAACGTACAAAATATGCTTGCTGGAAAGGCCCCTGGTCTATTTGTTGCACCTGGCTCCGGAAAACCCGGAACCGCAGGCTCTGTTGTTATCCGTGGGCAAGCAACTTTGAGTGGCACAACTAGCCCGCTCTGGGTTATAGATGGTGTAATTGTGGGTTCAAGTCCAGGAGAGATAAATCCGGAAGATATTGAATCAATGACCGTATTAAAAGATGCTGCGTCAACTGCAATTTATGGTTCTCAAGGTGCCAACGGTGTAATCGTTGTCACTACGAAAAGAGCAAAATCTGGAGAAATGACAGTGGATATCTCATCAAGAAGCGGTTTTACCCAGCTTACCAATGGTAACCTGCAAGTGATGAATGGAGCCGAGTTGTACGATTACTATGCTTCTTTTACAAATGCAAGTGCCATTAACTTTCCTCGTTGGAACCCGGAATTACGTAACAGTAATTTCGATTGGTGGAACCTCGCTACTAAAAGCGGCTTTAACCAAAACCACAATATCTCTTTGCAGGGTGGAACTGAAAAACTCCAGTCATACCTTTCGGTAGGCTATTATGATGAATCTGGAGCTATCAAAGGATATGATTATGAACGCTACAACTTCAGATTAAACACTGTTTACAAGCCTTTCGACTGGCTAACTGTTAAACCGTCTTTAGTTGGTTCTCGTCGTGCAGTTACCGATAGACAATATGATGTAACTTCAATGTATTCCAATCTTCCCTGGGATAGCCCGTACGATGCCGATGGCAATTTAGTACCTCACCGTTCAAGCTTATGGGTAAATAATGCAAGTACTAACTATCTTTATGACCTGCAATGGAATAAATCTGCGAATACCAACTACGAGTTTATGGGTAATTTAGATTTCGATATTAAATTAACGAAAAACTTTACCTTTTCTTCAGTTAATAACTACAGATTTAACACTTATGCTGCTAGTGGTTATATAGATCCTCGTTCAAATGGGGGTGAGAGTGTAAATGGACGTGTTACAGATTACAGATCTGAATACACCCGACGTTATACCAATCAACTCTTACGTTATAATAATACATGGGGAAAACATAGTTTAAGTGCATTGGCTGGTTATGAGTTTAATGATTATTATAGTAAAACATTGGATGTATATGGTACTGGTATAGTGCGTGATTTCGAGGTGCTTGATGTAGTAGCAAAACCTGAAAGAACAAGAGGAGCGATTAATGAATGGGCAGTACAATCTTTACTTTTCAATTCGAATTACTCATATGACGGCAAATACTTAGCGCAGGTGTCGCTTCGTAGAGATGGTGCTTCAAATTTCGGAAAAAAATACGGCAACTTCTTTTCTATCAGCGGTGGGTGGAATATCAATCGCGAAGAATGGTTTAAAGCAGATTACATTAATACGCTTAAACTTCGTGCAGCCTACGGTACCGTAGGTAACCGCCCTTCTTCCTTATATCCTCAGTATGATTTGTATGCTGTAAATCCAGCGGCAAGTTATGATGGAATTCCAGGTCTTTTGATTAGCCAAATTGGCAACAAAAACTTAACATGGGAAGAAACTTACACCAGTGGATTAGGATTAGATGCTACTGCTTTCGATAATAGGGTTAGATTAAACTTAGACTATTACATTAAAAGTACAGACAATATTTTGTTCAATGTGCCTATTTCTGGTTTAACAGGTGTAACGCGTTTATGGCAAAATGTGGGTAAAATGAAAAACAAAGGTATAGAAATAGCGCTTGGGGGCGATATAATCCGTACTAATGATTTAACATGGAGTTTGGATGTGAATATGGGACACAATGTAAATAAGCTGACCGACATTTACAAAACCAGAAATTCGGATGGGACTTATTCGGCTAAACAGGTAATAATAGGTGATGATTTGGGTATTGCAGGATCTGCAAGTAGAATTTTACAAATTGGACTGCCTGTTGACACTTATTATATGCCAGAATGGGCTGGTGTTAATCCCGATGATGGAAAACCGATGTGGTATAAAGTAACCAGAGATGCAAATGGTAACGAGATAGAAAGAACAAAAACTTCTACTTACGCACAAGCCAGCCAGGAAAAGCTTGATAAAGCCTCACCTGATGTATTTGGTGGTATTACAACTGCTTTAACATGGAAGAAATTTGATTTGAATGCCGTATTTGGCTACTCATTTGGTGGTAAGGTATATAACTATTCGCGTCAGGAATATGATGCGGATGGAACTTATACAGATAGAAACCAAATGAGATTACAGGATGGTTGGAGTAGATGGCAAAAGCCTGGCGATATTGCAACTCATCCCGTAGCACGATACAATAATCAAGATAAGGGGAATTCTGTGTCTTCGCGCTATATAGAAAGTAATGATTTTTTTAGGATGCGTTCATTGGCAATAGGATACAATTTCGATTTAAAAAAGTATAAAGTTAGGAATTTAAGAGCTTATTTATCTGGCGAGAATTTATTTGTGATAACAAAATACTCGGGAGTAGATCCAGAAATCCCTGTTAATGAGGAGAATCAAGCCATATTGTTTTCTGCAGGGCCAGCCGTTTACCCTATGGCCAGAAAATTCATGCTTGGACTTAATGTTTCATTCTAAAGCACATAAAAAATGAAAAAAATATTAGCTATAATTTTTGTTATAATATCCCTATCATCTTGCGAGATTGATAGAGAGCCTTTCGGATCAATGAAATCTGAAACGATAGACAATAACCCCGAAGCATATATAGATGCTTTACTGAACGGAGTGTATGGTCAACTTAAGGCTTGGTCTGATCCCATGCACCGTTTAGGCGAATATGCAGGAGATAATATGATGATCAGAGGGTCTTCAACAGATGCATTCTATGAATTTATTTCCTTTGCCAGAACGCCAAATAATGGGAGATTAGGCACTTTTTGGGATAACGGATACAAAGCAATCGCGCAAGCATCAAATATCATTAATAAGATTCCGCTAGGTAAAAGTCCTGAATTTGACAGCAAGCTAGGCGAATGTTACTATGTCCGTGGATTGATGTATTTCTATCTGGTTCGTGCATTTGGACGCCCATACTATCAAAGCCCTGAGACTAACTTAGGTGTCCCAATTGTTAACGGAACTCCAAATGATGTTATTAATGCAACTTTTCCAGATAGGGCCACTGTAAAAGCAACCTATGAACAGGCAATTTCTGATCTCAAAAAGGCCGAAGAGTTAATTAATGTAAATAAAGGGCCTATTTTTGCATCTAAAGAAGCAGCTCAGGCTATGCTTTCGAGAGTTTATCTTTACATGAGCGGAACTTATGAAAACCCTAATCCGACTTATGCTCAGCTTTCTGTAGATTATGCAACGAAAGTAATCAGTCAGGCGACAAGGTATAGCTTACTGCCGAGAGCTGAATTCATGAAATACAACACCCTTAAACCCGAAAATAATAGAGAAACCATTTTTGCAATTAAGCGTGTAGCGTCTGAGTTTTCTGGCGATGATCATTATTATGGTATTGGCGGTATGTATTCAAATATTGGTGGCATGGGCTGGGGAGAGATGTATGCAAGTGCAAAATATATTAGCCTGCTAAACGAAACTGGCAGAAATGACTGGAGACCGGATAAATATAAAATAGTAGATGCCAGAGCTGCTTTTATTGAGCCCACCTATTCTCAAAATGCTGCTGGTGCTTTTACCGAAGTTTTTAGGTTTATTAAACAAGATGCAGGAAACCTATTGAACTACGCACAATTAACTACCAGCCGTAACGGTAATGTAATTACCTGTGTAGAGGGGGTTAGTCCAAATCAGGTAACTTATACCCTTACTCCTGTTGATGCTGCACAAGAGATTTATTCCATCAATTATAAAGATGGAAAAACTTACACAGGTGTGATTGACAATTTTATCAGTTTAAATCGTGTTTACCCTCAGTTTTACATAGTTAAATGTTCTCGCGAAGGAGAAGATTCTCAATTACATTCTCCAGTAATTAGCCGACTAGGTGAAGTATATCTGAATAGAGCAGAAGCATATGCCAAACTGCAAAAATATTCAGAAGCACTTATTGATTTAAACATGATTAGAACACGTTCTATCGTTGGTGGAGGATATTCATCTTTAAACGCAGCAAATGCGGGCCAGCTAATTGATAAAGAAAGACAATTAGAACTGGCATACCAGGCAGAGCGTAGTTTTGATGTATTCCGTAATGGGAAACCTCTTACCAGACAATATCCTGGACCTCAAAATCAAACTACAGATATAGCGGCTACTGATTTTAGAGTTGTTTATTATATCCCTCAAAGTGCTATTAATTCATACCCAGGGAAATTAACACAAAATCCTACTAATTAATACTATTAACTACGAGCGGTTATTTTGCTGCTCGTAGTTTTTTTCTTCTTCTGGTGCCATTGACATAAGTTTCTAAATTTGGAATTATTTCAGCCATGAAACGTTCTGCTCACTTTTATGTTTTTCACCTATGATGCCCCCATATAGCTCCGGTCTTCTGGCCATGATGTATCTTGAGCCGCCGGCATCGGTAAGTTTTTCAGGATCTATTTCCGCGACTGAAATTTCATTATCTAAAGATCTGCATTCCGCTATGATCTCCCCAAAGGGATCCAAAATCATGGAACAACCATTTTTCAACTGGTCGTCGTCCATCCCAATAGGATTTGAAAATACGGCGTAAACAGCATTATCATACGCTCTTGCAGGCAACCACTTCATCAACCATTTCCTGCCTTTATCACCGTCAAATTCTTTCCTCAGTAACTCGGCGTTTGCATTTTTATCCCTCCACAGGCTAGCGTCAACAAATCCCGCCCCAGGTCTGCTTGATGGCGTACACATCGTTACATGCGGCATAAAAATTACCTTGGCTCCTAAAAGTCTTGTCGCTCTTACATTCTCAATAATGTTATTATCGTAGCAAATTAAAATCCCACATTTCCAGCCAAGCAATTCAAATACAGTATAGGCAGACCCTGGCTTGATATAAGGGTTAATAAACGGATGTAACTTGCGGTGACTAGCGATTAAGCCATTCCCATCTACACATACATATGCTTTATAGAGCTCATTGTTTTCATCCTTCTCAAATAAACCTGCAAGAATAACAATTCCATATTTCTTTGCAAATCCAATCAGAGCAGCTACGCTCGGCCCATCTGGTATGCTTTCACTAAGCGCCAACATTTGCTCATAGCTAAGGTTTCTTGCAAACGTATAACCTGTAATCGAACATTCATGAAAGCTGATAACATCAGCTCCAGTCTCCGCGGCTTGTCCGGAAAGCTGTTCAATCATTTTAAGATTATATTCTTTGTCGCCACTTTTGTTCTCAAACTGTGCAGTAGCTATTTTTATTTTTTTCATGACACAAAACTATCTCTCATCCTTCAACAATGATTGGAAAACTCCGACAACTGTAAACATATGATTAAAAAGCTATATTGTTGGAAATTAAGATTCAGCCCTAAAACCGCAAAAAAAATTAATTGCAAGCTTATTTTACTTTTGTACTTCCGTCATTGTCTTAAAACAATTATTGAGATGGGCCTTGAAAAGAAAAGGCAAGCGACCGTTTTACCGTGCTTGCCTTTTTGCTCCCTCTGCTGGGCTCGAACCAGCGACCCTCTGATTAACAGTCAGATGCTCTAACCAGCTGAGCTAAGAAGGAGTGCTGGTTGCCAAAACGTTGTTTGCTGTCCTTTAAGACAAAAACGTATGTTCGTTTTGGGACTGCAATATTAAGGATTTTTGATGAAAAGGGCGATAAGAAATGTAAAATAATATCAGTTTTTCTTTCCTATGCTTCTATTTGTTTGAAACTCAAGCCTTCTTCTGTTGGATTAATATAAAAAAAGCCCCTCGGTTTTTTGGAATGCCCCCATAAGTGTCTAACTTTTTGGGGCATTCCATTTTACGAAGAGGCTTTTCTGGTTAATATGGATTGCCTGGATTCGGACTGCTAAAAATGATATTGCCTCTTATTTCTCCGCTAGGAAAGGCCGCACTATGTACATTTATATACCATTTTCCTGCTAATAACTGATTGGCTTCTGCATCAGTGAGCACACGGGTAGTTCCATTTAAGGTACCTGTATTGCCTATGGCAAATCCGGTAATGGGAATGACCACAGGTGAGCTGATTGTTGCGCTTCCATTTTCAGCTCCATGAAAGTGCATGTCGGTGGTTACTGATACTGTACTGTTTAATATCCAGTTAATCTGATAGGTTATCATTTTGGTGTTAGTATTGTAAGAAACAGTGGCAGTTCCACTTCCAGCCGTTGTTATTGCCGGAACCTCAGCCCCACCGCTCAGTACAACATTTGCTGTCCGGATTGGGTCCTGAACGACCGGTTTCGATCTGTTTTTTTTGCAAGCTCCTAGAGCTAATACACTAATAAATACTATGAATAGTAATTGTTGCCATCCCCTTGGGGTTAAAAAAAACTTTTTCATAACTATAGATGTTTTTGTAATTGATTTACTGTTGCTATCCAGTTTAAGTATTTCTAACATTAATTAGATTAGCCAATTGTAAATCGGTTACTTCTTTTTATCCAAGAATTGCAATCTTTTCTCATTTCAAAATCATAAATGAACACATTTAAAGGACTTCGGTCCCAACAGTTTTCAGAGACAGAGTTGATTAGTCTCATCATTAGTGGACAAAAGAGGCTTTTTGAATATATCATGCGAGGGTATAATCAACGGCTGTATAGGATTGGTATGTCTATTCTTCATCGTGATATTGATGTGGAAGATATGATGCAGAACACTTATCTTAAAGCTTATGAACATTTGAATGAGTTTGAGCAAAAATCTTTATTGGGCACCTGGCTTACCCGGATCATGATCAATGAATGCTTATTGCAAAAGAAAAGAAGTCAGCATTTTGATACAGAAAGTGCTGAAAGCTATTTGGAGAGTAAGTCCGACCTTCAAACTCCAGAAAAGATTCTGATTAATAAGGAGTTGGGGCAGCAACTTGAAAATGCTATAAGAAAGTTGCCTGAACAGTATCGCTTGGTATTTGTGTTGCGTGAGATCGAAAATTTATCCGTGAAGGAAACAGGGAAGGCCTTGAATATTGGAGTCTCAAATGTAAAAGCCTCTCTTAGTCGTGCTAAAATAATGCTTCGTAAAGATTTAATTGGGTATTTAGGCGAAAATATATTTAAGCTTCATCGTTCCCGTTGCGACAAAGTCGTAAATCATGTCATAAATAAATTAGATATTTCTGCATAGAAACCAAAAAAGCCTTTCAGTTTGCACTGAAAGGCTTTGTAATTTGGCTCCCTCTGCTGGGCTCGAACCAGCGACCCTCTGATTAACAGTCAGATGCTCTAACCAGCTGAGCTAAGAAGGAGTGCTGGTTTGCCAAAACGTTGTTTTCGAACCGTTAAAGAATGAAAACGTTTGTTCGTTTTGGGAATGCAATATTAGGGGTTTTAATTTATTTATGCAATATTTGTAACGAAAAAAAATAAAAAAATAATAAATAATTCATATGAGCCTGATAATCATAGGTACTGTGGCGTTTGATGCCATTGAAACTCCCTTCGGGAAAACAGATAAAATAGTAGGTGGAGCCGCAACTTACGCTAGTTTGGCCGCTTCTTACTTCTATGATAAAGTAAAAATCGTTGGAGTTGTAGGTGATGACTTCCAAAAAAGTGACATTGATACTTTTAATGAACATGGTATCGACACGGAAGGATTGCAGATTAAAGACGGCGAGAAATCGTTCTTCTGGTCGGGTAAATATCACAATGATATGAACAGCAGAGATACTTTAGTTACAGAATTAAATGTATTGGCTGATTTTGATCCGATTATTCCGGAGAGTTATCAGGACTGCGAATTTTTAATGTTAGGTAACCTGACTCCAATTGTTCAGCAGACAGTAATCAACCGTTTGGATAAAAAACCTAAGCTGATTGTATTAGATACGATGAATTTCTGGATGGACATCATGATGCCTGATTTATTGGAAACCATTAAAATGGTAGACGTATTGACCATCAATGATGCAGAAGCTCGTCAGTTATCAGGAGAATACTCTTTAGTAAAAGCTGCAGAAAAAATCCTTCAGATGGGACCGGAATATCTGATCATTAAAAAAGGTGAGCACGGTGCTTTATTGTTCCATGAAGATAAAATCTTCTCGGCTCCTGCACTTCCATTAGCTGAAGTTTTTGATCCAACAGGAGCTGGTGATACTTTTGCAGGCGGTTTTATTGGTTATATGGCTAAAGTAGGAACCGTTAACTTCAATAACATGAAGAATGCGATTATTTTCGGTTCAGCATTAGCTTCTTTCTGTGTAGAGAAATTTGGAACAGAAAAAATTCTGAACCTTACTCAGGAAGAAGTTGCAGCACGCGTACAGGAATTTGTAAGCTTAAGCTCGTTTACCATCGAAGTGTAAGGAGTATCGATCATTACATAGAAAAGGCTACTCAGTGTTGATGAGTAGCCTTTTCTTATACAAACAGTTTTCCAACTGCCTCAAACTTCTCAAATACGGTTTCCGTATGCGGAGCGTCAAATAGCTCTTCCGTCAAATCCTGCCCGGCCCAATGTTCGTAGTGTTTGCCATTGCGCCACAACCTACTTTCGGTAACATCATAAATCACACCCTTAAGGGCTACCCATATTTCGGGCTTGTCCTGCCCGTTACGTAACGCAAGCTGTTGTTTGGTGTATAACGGCAGATTATCCATTAACTTTAGCCATTTTGCTTTTAAAAAACTCAAAAAGGTATACCGTCATCAAAAGCATTCCCATAAAGTAAAAGTAGGCCTCGATAGGGAGATGGACCACATATAATTTCAAACTCGCTTTTTCATTAAAAATCAGGATGGATTGATTTTTAATGATTATGCATACCAAATAAAAAGGGATCAGCAAAGCCACATAGGCTCTGTAAAAGCGATACATGAACCTCAATTTATTTTTATACTCAACGTACAGCAACAGCGTAAGTAAAACAAAGAAGGTAGTTGCAGTGTACCATTTCAGATAGCCGAAAAACAATAAGGCAATGCAAACACCCAGTAAGAGGTTGCTGATGGATAAACTGAATTTTTCAAAACGGTTATCCGGGAACCGGTTGTTCAAAAAGCTGTATAGGTATAAGCTGGCCGCAGGAGCAATAAAGCAAAGCAGTATGCCTTCAATAGGTAGTCCCGCTACATTGTAGCCACTTAATAGGTTAGCATTGGCAGACATGATTCCTAATGCTGTAAATAGCAATGCAAAGAGGGAAAATAGAATTCCCGTTAAACAAACTGCGGGAAATACTGTTTTCATATAATCGTTGTTCATAAATGAGGATAAATTCAGGCTCAAAAGTAACAATTTGTGTAACAGCTGCAATTTCTTTATGTTTATCATTATTCCTAAGGCAATAACCGTTTAATTTTCTGACTAGGAATAAATCAATATTTTTATAAGTTTTAAATCATGTCAAACATCAATCTGATAATTGAAGAGCGCCCCGCCAGTATAGGTAGCTTTATGGTGGGTCGTTTGCTGCCTTTTCGGGAGAAAAGAATGGTAGGTCCTTTTGCATTCATCGACCATATGGGGCCGGTGTGTCTGAGTGATAGTGAAAATGTCGATGTTCCCCCACACCCGCATATTGGGTTGTCAACGCTAACCTATTTATTTGAAGGGAGTATCATGCATCGCGATAGCATGGGCAATGAAGTGGAAATAAAACCCGGTCAGGTAAACTGGATGACTGCAGGGAAAGGTATTGTACATTCGGAAAGAACACCGGGCTACCTTCGTAACTCTGATAAAATGCTACATGGCTTGCAGATCTGGGTGGCATTGCCTAAAGAACTGGAAGAAATGGAACCTGAATTTTTCCATGTGGAGGAAGCGGGTATGCCGGAATGGACAGAGCAAGGTGTGCATTTTAAACTGATAGCAGGTGAAGTATTTGGAAGGAAATCAGCGGTTCCTGTTTATAGTCCGCTTTATTTTATAGAGCTAAAATCAACCGGCCGGCAGTCGGTTAAAATAGGGGAGCATTTATTTGGCGAGAGTGCACTATATATCCTTGATGGAGGCATAGAGGCCGAAGGCAACACTTTTAGTCCTAAGCAACTTCTTGTAGCAAAAGACAGCAAGCTTTGTGCATTTGATATGCTGGAAAATACCACCATTTATATTTTTGGTGGTGAACCCTTGCCTGAAGAACGGATCATTTATTGGAATTTTGTAGCTACAACGCCTGAGCGGATTGAAGAGGCTAAAACAATGTGGCTCGAGCAAACCTTCCCTCCGGTGCCCGGAGAGACGGAGTTTGTTCCACTTCCTCTACAAAATAAAAATATAAAACCTCAACATCCTAATTAGAAAATATACTACCTATTTTTACCCTAATGAACCCGACATGCTTAGAATATTTTAATCATGCCGGGGTCCATCTGACAATTAAACCGCAGGAGGCAGCTTGAAGGCAAAAAAAAACAATAAATAAATAGATGAAAGCAGCATACTTAGAAGGAAACACCCAGCCATATATCGTAAAAGAAATTCCAACTCCTGTTCCCACTGATCAGGAAGTTTTAATAAAGCTGGAGTATTCTGCTTTTAATCAAAGAGACATCAGGGTACAAAAGGGTATTTACGCCGGGGCTCCCTTGCCGGAAGGTGGATTGGCAATTGGCTCTGATGGCTATGGTAAAGTTGTAGAACTCGGTAAAAATGCAGATCCATCCTGGTTAGGGAAATCGGTTGTGATTAACCCGGGACGTAATTGGGGAGATAACCCTGATGCTTTTGGTCCTGATTTTACAATAATGGGGTCTCCTGATCAGGGAACTTTTGCCGAGTATATTGCGGTTGATCAGCAATATATCCAGGTAAAACCAGCGCATTTAACAGAAGAGGAGGCTGGTGCTTTGCCTTTGGCCGGATTAACCACTTATCGTGCGGTGTTTACCAAAGCCAGACTGAGGGCCGGTGAAAAGGTTTTAGTAACGGGTATAGGTGCGGGGACAGCGTTGCTGGCACTAGAGTTTGCCATTGCAGCAGGTGCCGAAGTTTATGTAACATCTGGTACCGAAAGTAAGTTGCAAAGGGCTATTGCTATGGGCGCAAAAGGCGGATTTAATTATAAAGATGAAGATTGGGCTACACAAGCCAATGCGAAGACGGGGGGCTTCGATGTCGTACTAGATAGTGCTTCGGGTAAGGGTTTTGCTAAGTTGATAACTGTGCTAAAACCAGGTGGCCGACTGGTATTTTGGGGTGGCACAGACGGGCCCATCGAGAATATTGTTCCTGCCAGTATCTATTGGAAAAACCTGTCTATTTTGGGAACTACATTGGGCAACAACCAGGAGTTTGCTGACATGCTCGCTTTTTCGGAAAAACACAACATAAAGCCGGTTATTGATAAGGTATTCCCATCCCTGGCTCATGCGCAGGAGGCTGCGGAGTATTTGGCTTCAGGTGCACAGTTTGGGAAGGTCGTGCTACGGAATATAGTTTAACTTTGTTCCAGCAGCTGTCGCTGCATTACTTTTGCAGTTTGTGTACTGCCATCATGGCTCCATCCGGGAGGGTAAATAAAATATTTAATCTTATCTATTAACCTGGATGCCTTTTTAACATCGGCCATTAATGCTTTGAATTCATGAAAAATGATGTTCACTGCACCGGTGTCTTTGGGTTGCTTGGTTAGCCCATATATCACATCTTCCTCGGGTAGTTCCTCTTGGAATGTGCCGAAAATCCGGTCCCATATAATAAGTACCATACCCATATTTTTATCCAGATAACGCAAGTTTCTGGCATGGTGTACGCGATGGTGGGAGGGGGTTACAAAGATGTATTCGAATACAGGATGTAATTTGCCAATGGTTTGCGTATGTACCAGGTTGCCATAAATCTGGGTAATGAGGTAGGCAAAAAGGATGTCGAACGCATTGAAACCCATAAAGGCTAAGGGAAGATAAAAGAATACCCGATATAAGGGCTCAAAAACGGTAGATCTGAAGCCCGTTGTGAGGTTGAAATACTCAGATGAATGATGGGTAACATGCATGGCCCAAAAGAACCGTACGTAATGTCCTGTATAGTGTAGCACCCAATAGAGGAAGTCCTGTACAAGGATTAACATAATCCAATACAGGTAAAGGTTCGGGATTTGAAACAACCGGTAGTGCCTGTATACATATTCCAATAGCATAAATGTGCCTGCCTTAGTGCTCATATTTACTAAAAAGGCAGCCGTCATCAGGTATATGTTGGTCAGCGTATCACGCCCACGATAGTGTTTTCTATCGTGAGCGTAACTGAAATACATTTCAATTAAACTGAGTAAAGCAACAAAGCCGAATAAAGTAATTATAGCTATGTTTTTATCTAATTCAGTCATCTTTTTAGATTAAGGTATTGTTATTGTTTTTCGTTGTACGGTATGCGCACTAAAAAAGCCAATTGCACCACCACTGATGTTGGTTAAGGGATTACTTGGAGCGGCACCATTATCAGATCCGTTTGCATCAAACAGGCTAAACAGATAAGTATAAACGGCTGGATCTATACAATGCAGCTCTGCAGTTAATTTATCTCCCTTTTTAAAGTTTAACGCCTTGTTTTTTGTATTATTTTCAAACGGCAGGTAGTCGTTAATTTCCCGACCGTTACTAAAATCATCATTTATCACTCTATATTCTTTCTGGATTTTGTCGTTAACGAACTGTTGAAACCAGTAAAAGTTTTTAGTCTCTAAAGGGTCCTTAAATTTCACCATTGGCGTTACTCTTATTGTGTCGTAATCATTTGGCTTGAGGGTGAAATCAATAAAAGGAACAACTTGTGGCATGGTACTGCTAGCTTTGAATAACTCATCTTTGATGCTAACGGTTAAATTATAGGTTTCGCCAGGCGTACCATTAATAGCGGCAGTTTCGTAAATACCCTTTCCTGTTTCAGTTAACACAATAGTAATGCCTTTGTTTTCAATTTTTACCAGGGCACCACTGATTCCATTAAATTGATTATCATCACTAAATGCTTTGGTTTCGCTGATCTGTATTTTGGAGATGCCCGGCTCGTTCGTAATGATACCTTCAATAACATATTTTGGCTCGTTTTCCTTGAGCTTAAGGTCTATGGCTTTTTCGCATGACCATTGTATCGAAATCATCAGCAAAATTATAATGGGAAGTATTTTTTTCATTAACATGTAATTTGATTTTTAATGGTGATGAAGCGATCATGTGCTGTACATGATGATTTCATATTGTTAAAATTTAAAATTATAGGAAACTGATGGAACGAACCTAAATAGGGTTGTTTTTATGGCTTCCGTTCTATTGGGGTCTGTTTCTTTATCTTTAAAGACAATGCGGAAGGCGTTTTCTCTGCCATAGGCATTGTAAAGACTAAAGTTAAGTTCCGATGAGTATTTTTTGGTCTGCTTTAATAAGCGTGTAGCCCCCAGGTCGAGGCGATGATAGCTCGGCATCCGATCGGCATTACGCTCCGAAAAATAGAAATAACTATGACCAAGTAGCTTGTACTTTCCAGTAGGGAAGGTTACTGCATTTCCGGTTGCAAATACCCAGTTGGCAGAGAGCGACCATTTTTTACTGAGTTGGTACATACTCACCAATGAAATGTCGTGTGTTCTGTCTTGCCTTGCATTGTACCAGTTGTTATCGTTAATGCCATCAATTTTTCTTTCTGTTTTAGATAGAGTATAAGCAATCCAGCCGGTTAGCTTCCCATTTTTCTTTTTCAATAAAAATTCTGCACCATAGGCTCTTCCTTTTCCATAAAGCAATTGGCTCTCTATAGGTTTATTGGTGTAAATATCTGCTCCATTTCTATAATCGATCTGGTTTTGCAGGGTCTTATAATAGGTTTCAACTGTTAGTTCGTAATTGTCATTAGCGAGGTTTTTATAGTAACCTAAGGATACCTGATCGCTCAGTTCGGGCTTAATGATGTTGGTGCTGGCCACCCATCTATCCGTTGGGGAAGAAGCATTGGAGTTAGAGATGAGATGCAGGTTTTGTGCATTCCTCACATAAGAGGCCTTAATGGAGGTTGAGCTGTTTAACTGTAAGGCTGCAGCTAGCCTTGGTTCAAGGTTTACATAGGTTTTTACAATCTCACCACTTTCATAGCTGGTAGTTCCGGTTACATTGCCAGCTGGATCAAGTGTAAAGTATTCGCCTTTTCCAAGGATACTGAAGGCCGAAACGCGCAATCCATAAGTGAAACTCAAAGTATTGTTTGCTTTCCAGGTATTGCTGGCATAAACGGCATTTTCGAGTGAGTATCGGTTTTGAAGATCCTGTGATATAAGGCCTGAGTTGCCTGAGGCCCGGACTTCACCAGGTTTAATGGTATGGTAGATGGAGTTCAGTCCAAAACTTAATGTGTTCTTATCATTGGCATACCATTGCAAATCTTCCTTAAAGTTCCAGTCTCTGATCTGAGAAAACAGGCTTAAAGAGCTTTCATCATCGGTCGACTGGATTTTATAGTTGTAGTTGCTGAATATTAAGGAGGTGTTTGAGAACAGCTTGCTGCTAAAAACATGGTTCCATCTTAAGGTTGATGTTGCATTTCCCCAATCTATACCTGCTACCTTGTCTGCACCCAGCACATCCTTGCCAAAATAGCCCGAAACAAACAAGCGGTCTTTATTGCCTAGTATATAGTTCGCCTTCAGGTTAACATCGTAAAAATAAAGCTTGGTATCTTTGGTAGCTGAGTCGCCGGAAAACTTGAGAAGCATATCGGCATAGGTTCTTCGTGCAGAGATCAGGAAGGATGATTTTTCCTTTTGTATCGGTCCTTCAATATTTATTCTGGCTGCAATTAATCCCACACCACCATTTACGCCAAACTTCTGGTTATTCCCATCGTTCATTTTTACGTCGAGTACTGAAGATAAACCACCTCCATATTGTGCCGGCATTCCGCTTTTGTAAAGTGTAACGTTTTTAATGGCGTCGGAATTAAAAGTAGAGAAAAATCCAAGCAGGTGAGAAGCATTGTAAACGGGAGCTTCATCTAAAAGGATCATATTTTGATCGGCACTACCTCCGCGCACAAAGAAACCGCCGGTTCCTTCGCCCGAAGTTTTAACGCCCGGTAAAAGCTGAAGGGTTTTAATCACATCGCGTTCTCCAAGTAGCACGGGTACGTTTTTGGTTTCGCTGATGCTTAGACGCTCCATTCCCATCTGTGGGTTTTCAATGTTTCTTTTAGACGGGTTTGAGGTAATCGTTACTGTTTCCAACTCATTCATATCATCCTCAAGGGGTATGTTTAAACTGGTGTTTTTAGTCAGTTCTATGGTGTTTTTATAGTTTTTTGAGCCAATAGCATTTACAGTGATGGTATAACTACCTACAGGCAGACTGAGGGAGTAAAAACCATACTCATTGCTTGATGTAGCATAGTTGGTTCCGGCTATGCGGACAGTGGCAGCAATAAGGGTTTCGCCAGTACTCGCCGATTTAATAATACCACTTAAAGTCCGTTTGCTCTGATGTTGTGCCGGATTTGCCGCCGGTTCGGCATCCGGCTTTTTTTCTTTACTGGTATTAAATCGTATAAAAACATCCTTACCCAAAGGGCTAAATTGTATGGGATGCCCTTCAAATGCAGCATCCAATGCTTCAGAAAGGGTTTGGTTTTTAGCATCAACATTGATTTTTATTTTACTTTCGGCTATCTGTTCGTTGTAGGTGAATTTAACTTTACTTATCGCACTGATCTTATCCAGAGCCGCTTTTAAGGGCTCCTCTTTCAGTGTAATGGTGATTTTCCTGGTAAGCGGGCTTTGCGCCATAACCTGGATTTGTACAATGAGAAGCAGTAGCAATATTATAGCAATGCCTGTCAGGAACCTGATTGGTCCATTTGATTTCATATAGATGTTGGTGTGTTAGTGTTATTAAGCCTGGTAATTTATTTCTACTACTGCATCATAAATTCATGCAGGATTCATAACTTTATAATTGAATATTGATTTATCTGCCCTTTAGTTCTCAAGGCTTGGGCATTTTAAATTGATTTAGATACTTGCCTGGTTGTGTAATTCATTGCCAGGCATTTATTTTATAATAACATAGTGCCCTCCATTTTTCTTCCATTTAGCTTCCATTACTATACATAGTTTACTTAAAGTCTCTTCTAGCGGATCTGTCATGTTCAGATTTCCATAAAATGTTTTTTCAGAGAAATCTGCGTCAAGCTGAATTTTAATGTTGTACTGGTTTTCGAGGTCTCTTGCAACTTCTTCGAGGGTTGTTCCATTATATTCGTACAGGCCTAATCGCTTATTTAGGAATGTTGCAGCATCAGGAAAGTCTACTTTTGTGATACTCGATGTGGCTTTATCAATAATAATTCGTTGATTGGCAGTTATGGTATCCCTGCTGGTATTGTTTTGGTCATTTAGCGTCACAGCTACTTTACCGGTAACAAGGGTTATATTTATCGTATGTTGTTGCGTAAATGCAGTAACATTAAAGCTGGTGCCCAGAACGGTTGTGCTAACGTCCCCACTTTTAATGATAAAGGGATGTTTTGCATCATGGCTTACTTCAAAAAAGGCCTCGCCATCAAGGGACACAAGCCTTTCAGTACCTGAAAATTTATCGGGATAACCAAGTTTACTGTTCGGACTTAGCCATACTTTTGTGCCGTCGGCCAGTTGTAATTGCATGCGTTTGCCGGAAGCATTTGCAAATTGATACTTAGGATTGGGATTGAGTAATCCTGTAATAGCTGATTTGTAAAAATAGATTCCTGTAAAGATTAAAAGCGTGGCAGCAACACCAATCCACTGCTTTAAACCAAAAGAAGATCTTCTGGTTGGAGCGATTCTGATTTCTTTAGCTGCTGTTTGAAGGAAAGGAGGAATCAGACCTGTTTCAGGTAGGGCGTTGGTTTGATCCCAGGTGTTTGACATTAGCGCCATCATTTCCTCATCGCTATGGCCCTTGTCTAACAGCGCAAAGAACGCTTTAAGTTCTGCAGCGTCACACTGATTGTTTAAGTACAGGTTGTATAAGTGTTTAAATTGCTCTTTTTCTTCCACGATTTAATAATTAGGCGGCTGCGGTTAGGCTGCCCGTTTATTACAATACAATTGAAAAAGGAGGGGGGACTAGTTGGAATGAAAATAATTTGAAGACGCAATGATAAAACACACTATACTTCCATGCTTGCCTACATAACTGCGAATAAATTTTGTAGCTTCTACCATGTGGTTTTTTACGGTGTTTTTAGAAATGTTCAGTTGCTCAGCAATCTGATCATGCGTCATTTCTTCATTCCGGCTCATATGATAGATGATTTTCTTTTGAGGAGGCAAGAGGGCAATAGCTTCATTATAGGTTTTTAACAGCTCTTTTTGCAGTAAGTTGTCCTCGGTAGTATTGCGGATAGCTTCGATGTACTGGAATACCTCATCTTGCAGACTTTTTTCACGTGCTACTTTTTTAAGGTGATTCAGTACGTGATTCAGTGTGATCTTTTTAATGTAAGCACTGAAATTTAAATCCGTATTGATTTGTTCTTTTTTTTGCCAAAGCCTAATGAAAACCTCCTGAACAATCTCTTCTGCGGTTTCGGGGGATTTGCATAAGTTGGAGGCATAAGCATACATTTTGCTCCTGTATTGGTTATAGATTTGCGCAAACGCCAATTGATCGCCGTTTCTGACTTTGGTCAGCAGCTCAATATCTTCAGCGGTATCTGATGGTTCTGTATACATTAAAATCTATTGCACTCAATGTTAAATAAATTTTTCTACACAAAAAAATCAGGAACCGTATGCTTTGCCTTTTACCTGCCTGTGAGGTCGACTGTGAAGCTGTCAAATAAGCTTGGCTGTTGCGATCCTTCCAGTCGATTTTGACGGGATAGGGTATAATAATCTCCTTTTATGGTAAAGCTGAATGGATTCTTTTCAATGGCTATTTTTAGGAAGCCATGCTTGTTGTCGCAATAATTATCTAATTGTACATGGTTTAGTATTGGGCTTTGCGTATCATATGCCGGATCAGTAGGATCAGCTAAAGTGTGCAATTCATCAAATCCACCAGCTCCGGCAACTACAAATGGAACCGTTTTTCCATCAATGTAATGTTTGCTAAACCTTTGGTAATTGTGTACATGTCCGCTAAAAACGATATCGGGTTTTACACCTGCTTCTTTAAATGCGGATTCAAGGAACTCAATCATATTTAAACTGGAGCCATGGTTGGTGTCGGCAGAGTAAGGGGCATGGTGCAGACTTACAATAATGGCTTTTTCGGCACTGAGCTTTGCCGCGTTTTGCAATTCTTTAATAAACCAGCTGCGTTGTTCTTTTCTGATACTGCCATACTTAGGTACATTGGTGTATAACCCTATAATAGTGGCCAATGGGGCTTCCATCGTCCAATAAACATTGGGTTGTACCTGGCTCTTGCGTTGTGCGTCTTTACCAAAGTAAATGGTTTTCGGACAGATGTTGCAAAAAGCAGTATAGAAGGCTTCAAGACTATCGTAATGGTCCTCACTATCTGGGTTTATGTCGCTATCGTGGTTCCCTGCAATAGCATATATAGGTCCCGGATAGTTTTCAAAAGGAGATAAAAACTGTGCATCATAGTGCTCCGCTTCGCCGTAATGGTATACAATGTCGCCCAGGTGATATAAAAATGATGGCTGATCTTCGATAGCCTCTGCATACTGAGCTGCCATTTGGGTAACCACCTGATGTTGAGTGCTGGGAGTCCCTAATCCGCCGGTATCGCCGATCATATGGAAAACCATTTTCCTTTTATTTCCGGCATTAGGTACGTTTAGCCGGTAAGGGTAACTACCCGAAGGTTGCGGTAAAGACTGGAATTTATGAGCGTCATCAATCTGTTCTGTTTTTAAAACAGCGCTGTACAAGGTTTTAGTACTGATCATAACCATATGCTTTGATTACAATAAAATTAAAACATCAATATTAAACCATTGTTAAGAAACTGATAAGAAGTAGCATTAAAAATATACACAATTATTTTAGGCTGCCATAAGGTTGTCACAGGCCTGGCTATATTTGGCGCTATAATAAAGTAAACACTAATGAAGACAGAAAAAGAAACACTCAGTGCATTTCCTCTTATTGGAATTACAGTTAGAACAAGTAATGCTGAAGGGCATGCAGCTAAAGATATTCCTGAGCTATGGACGCGTTTCTGGGCAAGTAATGTTGCTGCGCAACTAGCAGGTAGGGTAGGCGATGACATTTATAGCGTGTATACGGAGTATGAAGGTGATTATACACAGCCCTATACAACGTTGATAGGTTATCGGGTAGAAAACCTGGATCATATACCTGATGGTTTTACAGGTTTAATGATTGAAGGGGGACCCTATTTAAAATATACAGTGAAAGGGAATTTGTTACAAGGTGCGGTATTTAATGCCTGGCAGGAAATATGGAATACCGACATTCCAAGGGCATATACAGCTGATTTTGAAATATATGGACCAGGTTCTCAAAATCCTCTGGATGCCGAAGTTGATATTTATCTGGCTGTTAAGTCTTAACAGGTTTTTTTTTTGCTAAGTTTGGATGTACTAACTCATAACTTATGGTAAAATTGAACAGATCAATAGGTATTCCGGCACTTGCAGGAACTATCTTATTCCTGGCTGCGTGCAGTAATTCGGACGTTAAGACGACTGAACTTCATTCGGGTATTATCCTTAAAAACATGGATACTACTGTTGCACCGGGTAATAACTTTACAGAATATGTAAATGGTACCTGGATGAAGAACACCAAGGTTCCTTCGGATAAAGCTTCTTTTGGTGCAATGGCTATTTTAGCTGATAAGACGCAGGATGATGTTAAGGCAATTATAGAAACTGCTGCAAAAAGTAATGCAAAAGACGGTTCTGAAGAACAAAAGATAGGTGATTTTTTCGATTCTTATATGGATATGAAGACTCGTGATGCTGTTGGTTTAGCACCATTAGCTTCGGAGTTTAAGAAAATCGACGCGCTTACAGCCAATAAGGATCTTGCCGCTTATTTCGCTTATGCCAACAAGGTAGGCTTTAAAATCCCTTTCGGTCTTGGAGTAATGGAAGATTTCAAGGATCCAAAAAAATACATGTTGTATAGCTGGCAGGGAGGCCTAGGCTTACCTGATCGCGATTATTATTTGCTTACTGATGCTAAATCAAAAGACATTCGCGATAAGTATGTTTTGCATATTGAAAATATGTTAAAGATTGCCGGAATACCTGAAGCAGGTGCAAAAGCAAAGAGGATTATGGCTTTGGAAACCTTATTGGCTTCCAAGCATATGAAAAAGGAAGACACCAGGGATATGGCTGCTTTGTACAATAAGTATGCTATAAAAGATTTGAATAAGCTTCTTGCTGATTTTGACTGGAACATTTTACTTGCTGAGGGCGGTATTAAAGGTGTAGATAGTTTGGTGGTTACACAAGTAGCTTACACAAAGGATCTGACTTCAATTTTGAAAAATACACCAATTGATACCTGGAAAGAGTATTTGAAATGGGGGGTGATTAATGGTTCTGCAACTTCATTAAATACAGCGCTGGATCAGGAGAACTTTAACTTTTATAGTAAAACGCTAAGGGGTGTTAAAGAAATGAAACCACAATGGCGCAGAGCTGTAGATGTTGTAAATAGTAATCTTGGCGAAATGGTTGGTAAATTATATGTTGAGAAACATTTCCCCCCTGCTGCTAAAGAACGTATGTTGAATTTGGTGGAGAACCTTTTAAAAGCATATGAGTCGAGCATTAAAGAGCTTGACTGGATGAGCCCGGAGACTAAAAAACAGGCTTTAGTAAAGATCAGCAAGTTCACGCCAAAAATTGGTTATCCGGATAAATGGAGAGATTATAGCACTTTGAAAGTGGTTAAAGGTGATCTTTATGGAAACCAGGTGCGTGCTACTGAATATGAATACAACAGGACTATCAATAAATTGGGTAAACCGGTTGATCGCGCTGAGTGGGGTATGACTCCGCAGACAGTAAATGCTTATTATAACCCGCCAATGAACGAGATTGTATTCCCAGCAGCAATTTTACAACCTCCATTCTTTGATATGAATGCTGATGATGCTGTGAATTACGGTGGTATTGGTGCAGTAATCGGACATGAGATTGGTCATGGTTTTGATGATCAGGGCAGTACTTTTGACGGCGATGGTGTGATGCGTAACTGGTGGACAAAGACAGATACTGAAGAGTTTAAGAAAAGAACGAGTGCATTGGTAGCTCAATACAGTTCCTTTAAAGTTTTTCCTGACCTGAATGTGAATGGCGATTTTACCCTGGGGGAAAATATTGGTGACCTTGGTGGTTTGAGCATTGCATTAAGAGCTTATAATACAAGTTTAAATGCTAAGCCTGCACCGGTTCTGGATGGCTTTACAGGTGTGCAAAGAGTGTTTATTGGTTGGGGACAAGCCTGGTTAAATAAATCAACTGAAGAAAACCTGAGAACTCAGGTTGGAACAGATCCTCATTCACCTGCTCAATTTAGAGTAAATGGTGTGGTAAGGAATATACCTGAATTTTATACCGCATTTAATGTGAAACCTACGGATTCATTATATCTTGCTCCGGATAAAAGAGTGAAAATCTGGTAAGAGATCAGATAATTGCACAAAAAAGGTCTATTCAGCTATGCTGAACAGACCTTTTTTGTTGTTTGGTAAAGTATATTTTAACTACTGATGTAGTGTTCCAGCTGAGAAATGGTTTGTTGCTGATCTTCAATGATGAATTTCACTACGTCACCAATAGATACCATGCCATGTAGTTTGTCGGCCTCCAATACAGGTAAGTGCCTGATGTGTTTATCGGTCATAAGGCCCATGCAGAAATCAATGGTGTCTGATGGCAATACAGTAATGGGATTTGCAGTCATTACTTCTTGTACAGCAGTATCAGCGGAAGACTTACCATGCAGGACGATCTTTCGGGCATAATCTCTTTCCGTAAAAATTCCTTTCAATTGCTGCCCTTCCATAACAAGGAGAGCACTAATGTTTTTTTCCATCATTACCTTCAACGCGTCTAAAACAGAAGTATGTTCGGATACCGAGAAAATCTGTGCCGATTTGGTGCTGAGAAGTTGTTTTACAGTCTTCATAAGAGATTCATTTTATTTAAAACCACTAATTCTATCGACCTCACCTCTTTCTTTAACAGGAAGAGAAATATATAGGAAATTTAACTAAAAAAACACAGAATTGCAATAGACGCTATAAAAACATTAAAATTTCCTCTACGTATTGCCTGTCGTTGGCCAATCTTGGAACCTTATGCTGTCCACCCAGCTTACCTTTCGATTTTAACCAGTTGTAAAAAGTGTTGGCTGGGGCAATATGTACTTTTGGTCTGCGTAACGCAAGATCTTTAAAGCGTTTTGCATCATAATCTGAGTTTACCTCCCTTAGGGTCTGGTCGAGCACATCTACAAATCTTTCAAAATTATTTGGCTGCTGGTCAAATTCAATGATCCACTCGTGTCCACCCACTTCTTCTCCTTTAAAATAAATCGGACAAGCGGTATAATCTTTAAATACAGCATTAGTCTCCGTGCATGCTTTGCAAATGGCTTGCTCGGCATTGTCGATAATCACTTCTTCACCAAAAGCATTGATGAAATGCTTGGTTCGGCCTGTAATTTTAATGCGGTAAGGTGAAAGACTGGTAAACTGTACCGTATCGCCAATCATATAGCGCCACAAACCACCATTGGTAGAGATAATAATGGCGTAGTTTTTATTCAATTGTACTTCATCGAGCGATAGCGTGCGTGGATGCTCGTCTTCAATGTGTTCTAGTGGCAGGAATTCATAATAAATGCCGTAATCCAACATCAATAGCATCTCGTCAGAATTTGCTTCATCCTGGATGCCAAAGAAGCCTTCAGATGCATTATAAGTCTCGAGATAATACATGTTGTTACATGGGATCAGTTCTTTAAACTGCTCCTTGTATGGCTTGAAATTCACGGCGCCATGGATATAAAGTTCAAGGTTTGGCCATACTTCCAGCAAATGCTTTTTGCCGGTCATTTCCAATACCTTTTTGGCCAGTACGATGGTCCATGTAGGAACCCCGGCAATGTTGGTTACATTCTCTTTGATGGTTGCTTCAGCCATTTTTTCCATCTTCTCCTCGTAATTGTCCATCAGGGCAATAGAGATGTTTGGCGTACGGTAATACTCGGCCCATACCGGCAGGTTTTTTATCAATACTGCCGAAAGATCGCCATAAAAGGAATCTTCATTGAGTTGGTTAATCTGGTGACTGCCACCCAGTACCAAACCTTTTCCGGTAAGGATTTGGTTATCAGGTCTGTTGTTGCAAAATATGGAAAGCATGTCTTTCCCTCCCTTAAAGTGACATTCCTGCAAAGATTCTTCCGATACCGGAATAAATTTACTTCTGTCACTCGTGGTCCCTGATGATTTGGCAAACCATTTAATTTCTGATGGCCAGAGGATATTTTGTTCCCCTTTAAGCATCCGTTCGATGTAAGGCTTTAGGGTATCGTAATTTTGTATAGGTACTCTTTCTTTAAATTGTTGCGGGGTAAGGATAGAACGATAATCGTATTTCTGTCCCCATTCCGTATATGCTCCACTGGATATCAGTTTATGAAACCATTCTTCCTGCACATCATGTGGATATTTTATAAAAAGCTCAATCTGGTGGACCCGCTTTTTCATATACCACGTAAAAATTGAATTTACAATTGCCATGTGTTGGGTTTTGAATAAGGATTATAGGTTTTTTTTGCGGAGCACGAAATTTGATCCCAGGTATACTCTTCTTACCATTTCATTAGAAGCAAGGACTTCTGGCGTGCCCGATTCGAGGATTTTACCTTCAAAAAGGAGGTAAGCCCTGTCGGTAATTGATAATGTTTCCTGAACATTATGGTCTGTAATCAATATCCCTATATTTCTTTGTTTCAGCTTTGCTACAATGGTCTGAATTTCCTCCACAGCAATTGGGTCTACCCCGGCAAAAGGTTCATCCAGTAATATGAAATTAGGATTTGCCGCAAGTGCCCTGGCTATTTCAGTTCTTCTTCTCTCGCCTCCTGAAAGTAGATCGCCTCTGTTTTTACGTACTTTATGTAAGCTAAACTCAGTAAGGAGCTCTTCCAGTTGGGCATGACGTTCTTCCTTGTTCATTGGAGTCATCTCCAGGATGGCCATGATGTTATCTTCAACAGATAGCTTCCTGAATACGGAGGCTTCCTGAGCAAGGTAACCAATGCCCTTTTGCGCCCTGCGATACATCGGATCTTTGGTGATGTCTTGGTCATCTAAATAAATAGTGCCCTCATTGGGCTTAATTAAACCAACAATCATATAAAATGAAGTTGTTTTACCAGCCCCGTTTGGTCCCAGCAGACCCACAATTTCGCCCTGGCCTACACTAAATGAAACGTTGTTAACAACAGTGCGTTGTTTGTATTTTTTTATTAGGTGCTCAGCTCTTAATATCATTTATAATTATAGTTTTAGAATGCTGATTTTAGATTTCAGTATCCAATTCTTAATCTAGTTTAATTCCTTTAATGTTCAACTGTAAGCGCTTTTGCTCTTTCCATACATTCTCTTCAATTGTATAACAAATAGAAAAAGGCTGGTTTGGTTGCAGCAACTGTTCGTACTCTTCTGCCATTCCAAATCCTATGCATTCAAAAATAGGGGAATTTTGTTGTTTTATGGTTAATTTTAAATGTTTTGTACCTACAACAAAGGGACGCCCTACAAAAGTTACGTTATGACTTACAAATATAGGAGCATTATTATGTGGACCAAAAGGTGCCATTTGTGCAATAATCCGCTGGAATTTTCCATCTATTTGTGAGAGTGCAATCTCATTGTCTATCTTTATTTCAGGACAGAGTAAGTCGTCGGTAATTGAAGCACCAACAACCTCCTCAAAGCGGTCTGCGAAAATATCGATGTTCTCTGGCATCATGGTTAAACCTGCCGCAAACTTATGCCCGCCAAACTGCACCAGTAAATCTTCACAGCCCAATAAAGCCTCGTACAAATCAAAACCGGCAACTGAACGGGCCGAGCCGGTAAGTAAACCATTCGATTTAGTAAGCACAATTGTAGGGCGGTAATATTTCTCTGTTAATCTGGATGCCACAATACCAATAACGCCTTTATTCCAGCTTTCGTGATAAACTACTGTAGTTTTTTTATTGATCAGGATTTCGCATTCGCCGATTAAAGCCAGGGCTTCGGCAGTGATGGTCTGATCTGAGGTTTTACGTTCGGTATTTTGCAGATTGATGAATAAGCTCTGTTCTTGTGCCAGGTCATCTTCGGTGCAAAGCAACATTTTGACCGCCTGGTTGGCATGGTCCATTCTGCCGGCGGCATTGATGCGCGGAGCAAGCGAGAAAACTACATCCGTAAGCGTGTAATCTTTGTTTTTGCCGGATATGTCCATCAATGCTTTTAAGCCCATGCAGGGATTAGTATTCAACTTTATCAATCCATGGTAGGCCAGGATCCGATTCTCATCTTCTACAGGTACGATATCAGCGGCAACGCTTACCATAACCAGATCTATATACCTTTCATATTGCTCGGCCGGTAACTGGTGCGTTATACAATATGCCTGGGCTAATTTAAAGCCAATACCACAGCCCGCCAGTTCTTTAAAAGGGTAGGGGCAATCTGAACGTTTAGGATCCAGTATGGCTACTGCTTCGGGAAGTTCATCACCTGGCAAGTGGTGGTCGCAGATAATGAAATCTATACCTAAAGAATTCGCGTAAGCAATCTTATCGGTTGATTTGATGCCACAATCCAGTGCAATAATTAAGCTGAATCCCTCTGCTTTGGCATAGTCAATACCTGTTGTTGAGATTCCATACCCCTCCTTATGTCTGTCGGGAATGTAATAAGCAATATCAGTGGTGAATTGTCTGAAGAAGCTAAATGCTAAGGCTACAGAAGTGGTTCCATCTACGTCATAATCGCCATATACCAGGATTTTTTCC
This sequence comes from Pedobacter nyackensis, assembly GCF_900176505.1. Classification (GTDB taxonomy): domain Bacteria; phylum Bacteroidota; class Bacteroidia; order Sphingobacteriales; family Sphingobacteriaceae; genus Pedobacter; species Pedobacter nyackensis. The sequence goes on from NZ_FWYB01000003.1 coordinate 353,411, forward strand.
TTATTGATTAGTGCGGTATCAATGCGTTCGATGGCCTTGTCCATATCCTTCATCAAGAAAGGATCATGCAATTTAGCCATCTCTGGTCTGAAGAATGCGCGGGCCTCATCAAATGAAGAAATGCCTCTTTGAACTAAAATCTGCGCTAAACTGCTATCTATATTTAATTTTTGTGCAAGCAAGTCTGTTGTTTCGGGATTGCCCCGCATGGCTTGCACCCATCTTTTCTTCATTCTTATCTGTTTGTTTGTCAACGGTTATGAATTTAGCATGACCTTTTTGGTGTCAATTGTCAGCCGGAAGTTCATGCAGGTTCCATATCTTTGCATCGATTCGTAAATATATCATTTAATTTCTTCTTACTAATAACTACGCCAGTGCAAGTTTTCACTTTATACGAAGGTTCTTATTCTGTAGATGCAAGCAAAAAGTTTGTACCCTTTAATCCGGCGACAGATGATCCGAAAAGCCGTCCGGCTTCATTGTTTATCCATATTCAACCTTTCCTGGTAAAATTGAAAAATTCGCTGGTCTTGTTTGATACCGGACTTGGCTATAGTAACGATAAAGGGCAGTTGATTTTGCACGAGAATATAAAAAAGGCAGGTTTTGATCCGGAAGATGTAGATATGATATTGATGTCCCATTTACACTTTGATCATTCAGGTGGAATGGTTCATCATGTTGGAGATAAGATGGAACTAAGCTTTCCACATGCCAACTATGTGATTCAGCGTGGAGAGTGGGAGAGTGCATTTACCAATTCGTCTTCATCTTACAGAACTGAAATATTTGACTTTTTGCAGCGTAACGCGCAGTTGACTTTTATAGAAGGTTCGGGACAGTTAACAGATGAAATCAGTTATGAGTTAACTGGTGCGCACACACCGTTTCATCAGGTATATTTACTGGATGATGGAGCCGATAAGGTGTTTTTTGGGGGGGATGTTTTACCCGAGCCTGAAGAATTGCTGCGGAAGTTTATTGCCAAGTACGACTTTGATGGAAGAAAAGCAATGGAACTGAGGGAAGAATTTGGAAAAAGAGCAGCAGCCGAAAATTGGAACTGTTTGTTTTATCATGCAAAAACCAGAGCTACAGGTTATGTCAGCTTAACAGACGGACAGTTTAAAATCACTTAGTTTTGCAGCTCCAGTTGTTTAAAAAGCTCTATTAATCTTTCTATGGACAGGGGTTTAGAAATAAACCCTCTCACTTTTAAGTAGGTTTTTGCCTTTTCTATATCATTCTCATAAACTGAAGAAGAGAGCATGTACATGTCTACTCTTTTGTTTATGTTTAGTTCTGCATAAGCATCCAGAAACTCCCAGCCATTTAATACCGGCATATTGATGTCAATAAGAACCAGATGCGGGAAGTTTTCCTCATCCATAGTTGTTTTTAAATAGTCAATAGCCATTAAACCATTGGCTTTGGCCACCATATTAACATTATAACCCGTTTTTTCTACAATTTTTTTGATGATAAAGATGTTAATGTCATCGTCGTCAATAACGAGAAGGTTAATTTTATTAGCCATCATATAGTCAATTGGTCCCCAGCCTTGAAATAGGTATTCATATAAAGTTATGAAATATGTGTGTAAATTGTTTTAACTAATAAACTTTTTTTTTTCGAATAAAAAAAGAGGGTGTCCGATCTTTTTTGGAACACCCTCTTCTAAGTCATTGAAACATATCTTATTTCTTAGCAACCAACTTGATTGCAAGTTCAAAATCATCATAGATCATTTTATCACCTACATCAGGGAACATACCTTTAGATCTGTATTTGATGCCGTATTTAGTACGGTCAACTAATACTTTATCAGCGGTAGCGGTTACAGAACCATCAGCATTCCATGCAATAGCAGCCGGGAAAGTGATTGAATTTGTAACACCCTTGATGGTTAAATCACCTGTTACGTTTACTGTGTTACCTGATCCGGCAGCAACCTTTTTAATTGCAAACGTAGAGGTTGCAAACTTATCAGTGCCAAAAAAATCATCAGCTTTTAAGTGTCCTTCTAGTCTTGCACTTTTATCGGCGTCTTTAATAGAAGTCATGTTGATTGCAAAATCACCTCCTGCCAGTTTTTTGCCATTGAATTGCAGGCTTCCTGATTGAAGGTCAATTGTTCCATTATGGCTGCCGGTTAATTTTTTACCAACCCAGGTTAATGTAGATTTCTCTACATCTACTTTATAGGTTACAGGTTTTAAAACAGGGGCTATAAAAGCCGATGAAGTGATTACTAAGAGAAGTAATACTACTGAAGTAAGTTTTAATTTCATTGTTTTTTTAAGTTTTTTTAAGCGTGATAAAGAACCTTTTGATATACTTAGAAGATAAATATATCAAAAGGTTTAGTTGAAAAAAAAACTATTTATGCTGGTTCTTCCATGTAGCTTTCAATTGGCGGACAAGCACAAACTAATGATCTGTCACCAAATGAATCGTTAACACGACCTACAGAAGGCCAAAATTTATAAGCCGCTACATATGGTAAAGGGAACGCAGCAGTTTGTCTGCTATAAGTATGGTTCCATTCATCACCTGTAACTACAGTAGCAGTATGCGGCGCATTTCTTAAAGGATTGTCTGTTTTGTCAAGCTCGCCGCTTTCAACCGCTGCAACCTCTTTTCTGATGGCGATTAACGCATCACAGAAACGGTCAAGCTCATGTTTAGGCTCACTCTCAGTTGGTTCAATCATTAAAGTACCAGCAACAGGGAAAGATACCGTTGGTGCGTGGAAACCATAATCCATTAAACGCTTAGCGATATCAACTACTTCAATTCCGTAGTTTTTAAAGCCTCTGCAATCCAGGATCATTTCGTGCGCACAACGTCCGTTAGCACCTGAGTACAATACCGGATAATGTTGCTCTAAACGCGCTTTCATGTAGTTAGCGTTTGTTATTGCATATCTGGTTGCGTTGGTTAATCCCTCTGTGCCCATCATAGCGATGTAAGCGTGTGAGATGATTAAGATAGATGCTGAACCCCATGGTGCAGAAGATACTGCATGAATTGATTTTCCTTTATCGATGTCTACTACAGCATGACCTGGTAAGTAAGGCACAAGGTGTTTTGCAACACCGATCGGGCCCATACCAGGACCACCACCACCGTGAGGAATACAGAAGGTTTTATGTAAGTTTAAGTGGCAAACGTCAGCACCAATATTACCTGGGCTGGTTAAACCAACTTGTGCGTTCATGTTAGCACCATCCATATAAACTTGTCCGCCATTTTCATGGATGATGTTACAGATGTCGATAATGCTTTCCTCAAATACACCATGTGTAGATGGGTAAGTAACCATTAGGCAAGAAAGATTTGCTGCGTGCTCTTCAGCTTTAGCTTTTAAGTCAGCAACATCAATATTTCCATTTTCTAATGATTTAACAATGATGATCTTCATCCCGGCCATTGCAGCAGAAGCTGGGTTGGTACCGTGAGCAGAAGAAGGAATTAAGGCGATGTTACGGTGTGAATCACCACGGTCATTATGGTAAGCTCTGATTACCATCAGACCTGCATATTCACCTTGTGCACCTGAATTTGGTTGTAAGCTCATTGCCGCAAAACCGGTAATTTCACTCAACCATTTATCTAGCTCGTTAAATACAGTGTAAAAACCCAATACCTGATCAGCAGGCGCAAATGGGTGGATTTTACCAAACTCTGGCCATGTTACAGGAATCATTTCAGTCGTTGCGTTTAGTTTCATGGTACATGAACCTAAGGCAATCATAGAATGACAAAGTGAAAGATCTTTAGCTTCTAACGACTTGATGTAACGCAACATTTCATGCTCCGAATGGTGAGCATTAAATATTGGGTGAGTCAGGTAGTCTGATTTACGTTGTAAAGCTGCAGGAATTACAGTCTCTACATTTTTATCTTCGATTTCAACCGCGTCTGCTGCTATGGCTTTTACCTTAGCAAAGATTTTGGTTAACAATTTAATGTCTTCAATAGAAGTAGTTTCGTCCAATGCAATGGTAACAATGCTGCCGTTGTAATGCAGGTTAATTTCATTGTTTAAGCACTCGCTGTGGATAGAGCCGGCAAGATCGCCCAGATCCAATTGGATGGTGTCAAAATAAGCTTTGTTTAATTGCTTGTAGCCTAATTTTTCTAATGATTTAGCAAGGCTAACTGCTAAACCGTGTGTGCGTTCAGCAATTAGTTTTAAGCCTTTAGGACCATGGTAGACGGCATAGAAACCGGCCATGATAGCCAATAAAGCCTGTGCAGTACAGATGTTAGAAGTAGCTTTATCTCTACGGATATGCTGCTCTCTGGTCTGTAAAGCCATACGTAAAGCATAGTTATTATTGCTATCTATCGTTACACCAATAATACGACCTGGGATAGAACGTTTGTATTCTTCTTTAGTTGCAAAGAAAGCTGCGTGAGGACCACCAAAGCCCATTGGTACACCAAAGCGTTGTGAAGTACCTACTACAACATCTGCTCCCCATTCTCCCGGAGGAGTTAATAAGGTAAGGCTCAATAGATCCGCAACAACTGTTACTTTAACATTTTTTTCATGTGCTTTTTGCGCAAAACCAGTATAGTCAAATACCTCTCCGTTACCAGCAGGATATTGAATGATTGCACCAAAGAACTCTTCGCTAAGCTCAAACGACTGGTGATCACCAATTACCAACTCAATGCCGTAAGGATTTGCGCGGGTTTTTAAGATGTCAATAGTTTGAGGGAATAACAATTCAGAAACAAAGAATTTTGTGGCTTGTGCGTTTTTACGCAAGCTGTATTGCATAAACATCGCTTCTGCAGCTGCAGTGCCTTCGTCAAGTAACGAAGCATTCGCTATTTCCATACCGGTAAGGTCGATAACCGTGGTTTGGAAATTTAATAGCGCCTGTAAACGGCCTTGTGCAATTTCAGCCTGGTATGGCGTATATTGAGTATACCATCCCGGGTTTTCCATTACGTTACGTAAAATAACGCCTGGTGTAATGGTGTCATAATAACCCTGGCCGATATAAGATTTAAAAACTTTATTTAAAGAGGCTGTTTGTTTTAACGCAGCAAGATAATCTACCTCAGATTTAGCCTTTGGTAAATTTAATGGTTGCTTTAACCTGATTGATTGAGGAACAGTTTGTTCGATCAGTTCGTCAACAGAACCTACCCCAATGGTTTTTAACATTGCATTGGTGTCCTGTGTATTAGGTGCAATGTGACGGTCTTTAAAGGCCTCTTTGTAATGAATATTTAAGCTCATGAAGTCTATGAAATAAAAGTTGCGCAAAGGTAATAAAAAATACGCTTAGCTTCAGTCACAAAGAGTTCATAAACTTATAAGAATATATTGGCTACTCGCCCGTTACTGCCCAACCGGCTTCTTTATTGTATTTTAATTTATAGGTTTTGGTGATAAAATTGCTGCCTGTATTTTTATCCTTGTAGAAAACAGTAAAAGCATTTTTTACCTTTTTTAGCATGATGGTTACCTTTGCTGTTTTGTTTCCTGCCTTATCCAGGGTGGCAGGCTTGTCCTCGTCAAGGGTATATTCCATTACTTTTAGTGTAGCTTTATTCTGTTGCTGCTTCAATACATAGGGTTTTGATTTATCGGTAAGCGTGACGTTATAAACATAAACACTATCCTTCGACAGGAATTTCTTCTTTTGTTTCTGTAGCTGCATTTCTACATACCCCTTGTTCATGAGGTCTTTAAATTTTGAGAGCGCTTCTTTATCCGCGCTGCTTTTAAATTTAATTTCTCCAAGCTCTATCTTTTCTGTCTCATATAAAGGGTTCGATTTTAAATAGTTTGCAACCAGATCTGAGGCTGTCGACTGCTCTAAAACCGCGTTGTTGCCACAGCCTGTTATAAAAATAAGGAACAAAAAGTATAATGGGATATGGACTTTCATGGCAGGACCTTTTAGCTGTTTAATGTTTTAACTGTTGTAAATACATCTGTATAGTATTTTCCAAACCTAAATATAAGGCATCGCTAATTAAAGCATGTCCAATACTAACCTCCAGAAGTCCAGGTATGCTTTGTGCAAAATATTTCAGATTATGGAGGTCAAGGTCATGGCCTGCGTTTATACCTAGCCCTAATTCATTTGCTTTGTGGGCTGCAGCAACATATGGCAGAACGGCTTTTTCCCTATTGTCATAGTAGTTATGGGCATAAACCTCCGTATATAATTCAATTCTATCCGTACCTGTCAGTGCAGCAGCTTCAATCATTTCGACCACCGGATCTACAAAAATAGAAACCCTGATACCTGCCGATTTAAATAAGGCGACCATTTCTTTTAGATATGAAGCATGTTTTATAGTATCCCAGCCGTGATTGGAAGTTAGCTGGCCATCTGCATCCGGTACTAAAGTAACCTGTGCAGGTTTATTCGCTAAAACCAGTTCTACAAATTTCTCTTCCCTGCAATTCCCTTCGATATTAAATTCTGTAGCAATTACCGCCTTTAAATCATAAACATCCTGGTAACGGATATGCCTTTCATCGGGACGCGGATGTACGGTTATTCCTTCAGCACCAAAGCGTTCACAATCTAAAGCTACTTTAACAAGGTCAGGATTATTACCGCCACGGCTATTGCGAAGCGTAGCTATTTTATTGATATTTACAGATAGATGTGCCATGCACAAATATAAAAGAAATAACCTATGTCGATACGATCTCTATTTGTTTTTATAGTTCTGAACACTATTTGCAGCTTTACTTATGCCCAGACTGAAACAAGTTTTTTTAAAGGGTATCCCGTTGTTGCTCACTCCGATACATTGTTTTTTGTTAAAAATAAACTGGGTTCTTTATCTGCTGCTGAAAGGGCTGAAAGAACCTCGGCCAAAGTTGAAGCACTGGCCGAAGACCTGCTATTTGTACCTGATTCCTTGATCACAGAACGTGATTCGAGCCTGATCGCAATCGCCTATAAAGGAAATGTGCTATTGAGCTTGTCGCAGGCAGATGCAGATTCCGTAAAGATGGACCGGGAAGTGATGGCCAAAGCTTATCAGGAAATTATTCTGAATAACATTGATAAGTATAAAAAGGAGACTGATTTAACGAAACTGTTACAACGTGGAGCCCTTGGCGTTTTGATCATTGCTATATTGGGGATGTGCATATTTTTTCTGAATAAATATTCAAACCGTTTTAATGCCTGGCTTCGGGTTAAGCTACATGAAAAGATCTCAGGGTTTAAAATCAAAAATTACGAGCTGATTAACCGTAAAAATGAAATGCTTCTGATTCGCAAAGTGCTTAACCTGGTTAAAGTATTTGTGATATTTATTCTTGTTTATCTGACGCTGCCTATTGTGTTTCGTCTTTTTCCATGGACAAAACCATGGAGTGATAGTTTGATCGGTTTTGTGCTTAACCCACTAAAAAACATATTTAGTGCGATCATCGCCTTTGTACCTGATTTGATTACAATAACCGTCATTGTGTTTGTATTTCATTATATTAAAAAGGCAATCAAATTCCTGGCAGATGAAATTGAAGGAGGAAGGTTAAAAATTAACGGTTTTTATCCCGATTGGGCAAAGCCTACCTATAATATTGTCAAACTGGTATTGAATGCTTTTATGCTGGTGGTCATATGGCCATTTATACCTGGCTCAGATTCAGGAATATTTAAAGGGGTTTCTGTGTTTTTGGGGTTGCTCATCTCTTTTGGCTCTTCATCTGCAATTAGTAATGGTGTGGCGGGAATGGTGATCACTTATATGCGTCCTTTTAAAATAGGAGATATTGTGAAGATTGGCGATACAACAGGAGCTGTTCAGGAGAAGTCGTTGTTGGTAACACGGGTGCTAACCTTTAAAAATGAGGTAATCACGATTCCTAATAGCGCTATACTAAGCGGCAATACAGTGAATTATAGCAGTATGGCAAATCAGAATGAGTTGATCATTCATACCACGGTTACATTGGGGTACGATCTCCCATGGAATCAGATTCATGAGCTATTAATCGGAGCTGCCTTGGCTTCTGAAGGAGTAATTAAAGAGAAGCAACCTTTTGTGTTGCAAACTGGATTGGAAGACTGGTATGTTTCTTACCAGTTAAATGCTTATATCAACAATCCTAAAAGGATGCCCGCTATTTATTCGGAGGTTCATAAGAATATTCATATAGCTTTTGATGCAGCAGGGGTGGAGATTATGTCGCCACATTACCAGGCCATCAGAGATGGAAATGCAAGTACAGTGCCGGGTGCTTCTGTTATTACTAAAGAGGGAGCATCGCTTTAATTACGGTTAAAGTTCCTGATAAAAAAAGAGGCCCGCATTTGCGGGCCTCTTTTAAGTTATTATGGTAGCTATTAGTATCTGTAAGCTTCAGGTTTAAACGGACCTTCAACAGGAACACCAATGTAATCAGCCTGGTGCTGATCTAAAACATCAAGTTCTACACCGATTTTAGCTAAGTGTAAACGTGCTACTTTTTCATCTAAATATTTAGGAAGAACATATACTTTGTTCTCATATTTATCTGTGTTAGTCCACAATTCTAATTGAGCTAATGTTTGGTTGGTGAAAGAGTTAGACATTACAAAACTAGGGTGACCAGTTGCGCAACCTAAGTTTACCAAACGACCTTCAGCTAATAAGATGATGTCTTTTCCATCGATAGTATATTTATCAACCTGAGGTTTGATTTCTATTTTAGTATCGCCATAGTTTTTGTTTAACCAGGCAACATCGATTTCGTTATCGAAGTGACCAATGTTACAAACGATAGCTTTATCTTTCATTGATTTGAAGTGCTCAGCACGAACGATATCACAGTTACCTGTAGTCGTTACAATGATGTCAGCCTCTTTAACAGCAGTAGCAAATTTCTTTACTTCATACCCTTCCATTGCAGCTTGTAATGCACAGATCGGATCAATTTCAGAAACGATTACACGTACACCTTGTGAACTTAAAGATTCAGCAGAACCTTTACCCACATCACCGTAACCGGCAACAACAGCAACTTTACCAGCCATCATTACATCGGTAGCGCGACGGATCGCATCAACCAACGACTCGCGGCAGCCGTATTTATTATCGAATTTAGATTTAGTTACTGAATCGTTTACGTTGATTGCAGGTAAGTGCAATGTGCCATTTTTCATGCGCTCATATAAACGGTGTACACCTGTAGTAGTCTCTTCAGATAAACCTTTAATTGCTGGAATTAGCTCAGGGAATTTATCGAATACCATGTTCGTCAAATCACCACCATCATCTAAGATCATGTTTAGTGGCTGACGCTCAGGGCCGAAATGTAAAGTTTGCTCAATACACCAGTCAAAGCTCTCTTCATCTAAACCTTTCCAGGCATATACCTGGATACCAGCAGCAGCAATAGCAGCAGCAGCATGATCTTGTGTTGAGAAGATGTTACATGATGACCAGGTAACTTCTGCACCAAGTTCTACTAAAGTTTCAATTAAAACCGCAGTCTGGATAGTCATGTGTAAGCATCCTGCAATGCGGGCACCTTTTAAAGGTTTTGATGGTCCGAATTCTTCGCGCAATGACATTAATCCAGGCATTTCTGCCTCTGCCAGTCCGATTTCTTTGCGGCCCCATTCTGCCAGTGAAATGTCCTTAACTTTGTAAGGAACGTAAGTTGTCTCTACTGATGACATATTTTTTTATTTAAATGAGCTGCAAATTTACACCATTCCTGTATCAATAACAAAAAAGCATTCCGATAATGTATGATGTTGACATTGAGGCTATACTTCCAGGTTGGAATTGACATATAAAGGGTTTGGCCAAAGTAATTTAAAGGTAAAAACTAATATGGCCTTTAGGTATTGTTTTGATACTAAAGCGGGTTGCTGTACATTTGCATATAGATTTTTAAAATAGAAAACATGTATCCAGAATATTTAGTTGAGCCAATGCGTGCAGAACTTACTAAAGTAGGTTTTGAAGAGTTAAAAACTGCTGAGGAAGTTGATAACGCCATCAGCGGTGAAGGTACCGTATTTGTAGTAGTGAACTCTGTATGTGGTTGTGCGGCTGCAAATGCACGCCCTGCTGCAAGATTAGCTGCAGCTAATGAAAAACACCCTGATAAATTGGTGACAGTTTTTGCAGGTATGGAAAAAGAAGCGGTTGACAGAGCAAGAGGTTATATGATGCCTTTCCCGCCATCATCACCAGCTATGGCTTTATTTAAAGATGGTAAATTGGTTCACATGATTGAGCGTCACCAGATTGAAGGTCGTCCGGCACAAATGATTGCTGATAGCCTGATTGGTGCATTTGATCAGTACTGCTAGTTAACTGAAAAAGATTGGTAAAGGGGCGTCTGAAAAGATTGCCCCTTTTTCTTTGAGCCTGGTTTTGTGTCGGCGTCTGTTGTTCCACTGAATTTTTCCAATTCTTCAGGCTCCATACATAAAAGCCTCTGATCTTTTGAATTGAGAATTATCTCTTTTGTGAATAGCAAAATTAGGTTCTTCGATGAGGCTTTGCGTTCTTTCGGCCCTTCTTCAGGGACGAATTAATGCCGACTCAGAGAAGAATCCTTATTTTGCCGAAATATGATGTAAAACCTTAGTATACAATTCATCCGGTAAAAAAGGCTTGATCACAATGTCATTGATGCCAGCCTGTTTTACTCTCCCCGCTATTTCTTCAGGCAGGTTAGCAGTAAGCGCGATAATAGGTGTAGTGACGCCGTTTTTCCGCATCTGAGCGCTAGCTTTATAGCCGTCCATAACCGGCATATGTAAATCCATTAATATCAGCCGATGAATACTTACATCTAATTTATCCAGCGCCTCCAGTCCATTTAGTGCAACATCTATCGTTGCACCCCAGCGTTCAAGATAGCGTTGGGCTACAAGTACATTCATCAGGTTGTCTTCTACCAGCAAAATGTGAACCCCGGTAAGTAATTGCTCGCTTTCATGTGGCTTTTGATCCAGTATGTTATGCTCCAGCGTTTTATTGCTTTTTTCAAAGGTTTGTATAAAATAAAAAATAGACCCTTTGCCCTCAGCGCTGATTAGGTTTAATGAGGAGTTTTGTAGTTCTAATATTCGTTTACAGATGGAAAGGCCTAAGCCCGTTCCTCCGAAACCCCTGGACGTAGAAGAGTCGGCCTGGGTAAACCTTTCAAAAATCACCTTTTGCTTCTCTTTCGAGATTCCGATACCTGTATCTTTCACTTCGATATTCAGTGTAGTCGTAGTGTCTGTATGTGAAATAACCGTTACACCTACCTGTACGGAGCCGTTGTTGGTAAATTTAATGGCATTGTGCACCAGGTTGGTGATTACCTGAGAGAGACGGGTCGGATCACCCAAAAGTTTGTTATTTATTGATTTGTCTATATTGAGTGTTAAGTCAATCCCCTTATCATGCGCTGCACTCTGTAATCCCGAAACAATATTTCCAACGATAGAGGCTACGTCCATCTCGATGTGTTCAAAAGAAACTTTGCCGGCTTCGATTTTATTAAGGTCGAGAATATCATTTACAATAGATAAAAGGTTATTGGCCGAAAAAAGCATAACATCTAACTGCTCTTTCTGGTCATCTCTTGGGTCGTTTTTTAACAACAGGTGACTCATCCCGATGACAGCATTAAGCGGAGTCCTGATTTCATGACTCATGGTGCTCAGAAACTCGCTTTTCGCTTTTAAGCCTTCTTCTGCCTCGATCCTTGCTTTTTTAAGTTGAAAAGAAACCCTGTGTGAAAGTATGAGTGACTGCAGGAAGAAAAAACTGATGTAAAATATAAAACTAAAAAGCTGATAAGGTGGAATAAGTGCCCAATAGTGCAATAATGATATGGCAAAAACAGGCATCAGTGCAAAGCAACTCAACAAGGTGTAAATGGCTCCCGGTCTTTTTCTGATAAAAGCCAATGTGTAAACATAAGGCACATAAACAAGGCAAAAGAGCATTACTGCCAGAAAAGGATTCATTAATTTCGTGAAATATATTGGTGCCAGGCACAGGGTTGCCAATGTAAAACCAAAGCAAAGTATGCAAATTGCCGCTATAACCCCCTTCTTGACTTCAGTGGGGTAGAGGTAGCGTGTATATAGTGCAAACATCCCGATTGCCAAGAATAGACTGATATACTCCAGGCGAACTGTGAAATACCAATTTGTATCAGGCCAGATTGTATGCAGTACATAGTTGTCTATCCCCATGATTCTGTAGCTGTAAATAAGAGAGAAGAGGGCAAATAATAAAACCGCTTTATCTCTGTTTCCCATCAGATAGAGACCCAGAAAAAATAAGCCACCCATAATCAGACAGCCGGTTAATAATAAGTCAATGGCTTCTGCCTGCTTTCTCGCTAAGGCGATTGTTTCTTTATTTGCGATCCATAATGGCTTTTTTACACCCGCCTTGCTGTGGGTAAAATTGGCTACCTGTAATAATAAATGGAGGGTATCGGTATGATGAGGTATGTCTATTGCTTTGTATTCCCAATGGGGGATGAAATCTTTTGCGGTAGTGCTAACCTGTCCATTGGATGAGACCTGCCGCCCATTAATAAACAGCCGGTAAGCACTGTAAACATCAGGCATTGCTATCCTTAACAAGTTCTTCGTTTTGGGAAGTAAAATCGTTAGCTTGTAAGTAGCGTAGCCTTGTGCCGGGTAACTTTTTCCATTTATTTTGTCAGTCCACCTATAAGGAAAGTTAACAAGTGTGCCTGGTCCAGAAGCCGGGGTGTCGGGGCTTACGAGTTGGTTCCAATAGAAAATCCATTCGCCGTTAAGTGCAATTTTTTCAACTAAGGATTGTCCGCGAAGATCTATCACGCCATTTTTTGCAGCGGGAATTGAGCTGTTGGCATTAACAGGATTATAAATTGTTAAACAACAAAGTATAAATGAAATGTAGTATAAATATTTTTTTATCTTCATTAAGCACTATTAAAACAGTTAATTAACTGCTTGAAATCAATTAATTAACGATTTTAATTTTTGCGCTAATATATGCTAAATCAGAAGTTAATAATAATGAAATTAAAAATCCTTATTAAGTAGCTTTTCCAGCTCCCCAAAGGAAACATTCATCCTAACCCTTCCTTGTTTAGCATAGGCGATTTCTCCGGTTTCTTCGGATATGATAACCGCAACAGCATCAGTGGTTTCAGATACGCCAATGCCAGCCCGGTGACGTAACCCAAATTGAGGAGGTAGCTTGTCATTGTCTGTCAATGGTAGAATACAGCTCGCACTTTTTATTTTGTTTTCGGCAATCACAACAGCGCCATCGTGTAGCGGACTGTATTTTTGAAAAATACTTTCCAGAAGACGTTTTGAAATTTTGGAATCGATAACCTCGCAGCTGTTGGCAAAAAGCTGGTCGTCGTAAAATTTAACAAATACAATAAGTGCACCTGTCCTCGACTTTTTCATGCTTTTGCAGGCATCAATTATCGGCTTTATCCTGATCAGGTTGTTCTGTTCAATATTCTTACTCCCAAATAGATAACCCCACCAAGCCTTGTTTTGCTGTAAAAAAGTGTTTTTACCAATTAATAATAGGAAACGCCTGATCTCCGGTTGAAAGATTACAATCAACGCAATAATCCCCACGCTCATGAACTGGTTGAGTATGCTCGACAATAAATTCATGTTCAAAGCATCAACTATCCAATGTATAACCAGTATAATGACCATCCCCAGTAAAAGATTTACGGCCAGGGTATTTTTGATGAGGTTGTAGATGTAATAGATGATTAGGGCGACAAGGATGATATCTACCGCATCTGTAATCGTTAATTTTAAGAAATCGAATTCTATTGTTTTCACCTTCGTTTAGTTATTGTAATTGTGAAGCTTGAAAAAACTTTACAATTGCCAAGTTAGGGATTTTAACCATATTATTGTTGCTGTGTCTTGCCAACTAAAGCGATACATTCTGCAGCGGCTTTCACATCGTGAACGCGTAAGATGTTAGCGCCTTTTAATAAGGCAATAGTGTTTAATGCGGTGGTGCCATTTAATGCATCTTCAGGGCCGCCGCCTAAAAATTTATAAATCATAGATTTTCTGGAAACCCCGACAAGAACAGGTAATTCAAAAATATTGAAGTCTTCCATGTGCCGCAATACCTCATAATTCTGGTCCAGTGTTTTCGCAAAGCCAAAGCCCGGGTCAAGAATGATATCTTTCACACCCATCTTTTGTAGGGTTGTTACTTTATCAGAGAAGTAATTTGCCATTTCCAGCATGATATGTTGATATGTAGTGTGTTGCTGCATGGTTTGTGGTGTTCCCTTCATGTGCATCATGATATATGGAACGTTTAAATCGGCCACGGTTTGAAACATCGCCTCGTCCATATCTCCAGCGGATATATCGTTGATCAAATGAGCGCCGGCTTCAATTGCTCCACGTGCAACTTTAGCCCGAAAAGTATCTATAGAAAGTAAAGCTTCTGGAAATGCTTCGCTGATGGCCTCAACTGCCGTAACCATCCTGTCTGTTTCCTCCTGTTCACTAACATCTTTGGCTCCAGGCCTGGATGAATAAGCCCCGATATCAATAAAACGGCCGCCCTCATTTAAAATCTTTTCCGCACGTTGCAAAGCCTGTTCAATTGTGCTGGTGCGGCTATTGCTGTAAAACGAATCGTTAGTAAGGTTTAAGATTCCCATTACGCAGGGACTGCTTAAATCAACCAGCTTACCATTCAGGTTTAGTGTGGTCTTTCGGTTTAAAAATGTATCTTTAGCCATTGTTTTGATACAAACTTAGATAAAAAAGGTATGGTATTAAAACCGGTTTGAACTTATTATTTTAATTGTTTTGGCAACAAATACATCTCAGGAATTCGACGCTGTAATAGCGGTTTGCAAATCGCTATTTTTAAAGAAAACAAAAGACTACGGAACAGCATGGCGGATATTAAGGCCGGCATCTATTACCGATCAGATTTTTATTAAAGCCCAGCGCATCCGCACACTAGAAGAAAAAAAGGTCTCTAAAGTAGGCGAAGACATCAATTCTGAATACATCGGTATCATTAATTATTGTGTAATTGCCATGATGCAGCTCGAGCTAAATGAGCAGGATCCGTTAGAAATGGAATTGGCAACTGTGCAGGCTCGTTATGAGGAAAAGGTGCAGGAGACCAAAGAACTGATGTTCAATAAAAACCATGATTACGGTGAGGCATGGCGCGATATGCGTATCAGTTCCTTAACCGACTTGATCCTGATGAAAATCCTGCGGGTAAAACAGATAGAGGACAATGAAGGACAAACCCTGGCTTCGGAAGGTGTGAATGCCAATTACCAGGATATGTTAAATTATTCTGTTTTTGCATTGATTAAATTGGGCGTTCAGTAATGAAGAAGATTGCATTAAATTTTTCGAGGATATTTGTTGGTGTCCTTTTTATATTTTCAGGATTAATTAAAGCCAACGATCCACTTGGCTTTGGTTATAAACTACAGGAATATTTTGAAGTATTCCATATGCCATTTTTAAGTGGCATGGCTACCGGAATTGCCATATTACTCTGTGTATTTGAAATTGTATTGGGTGCATTATTGCTGTTCGGCTTCTGGAGCAAAAAGGTTACAGGCGGTTTACTTGCTGTGATTATCTTCTTTACTTTCCTAACCTTTGTTTCTGCCGCTTTTAAAGTGGTTACTTCCTGCGGGTGCTTTGGCGACGCTATCCCTTTAACGCCATGGCAATCTTTCTCTAAAGACCTGGTTTTATTGGTGCTGATTGTTTACCTGTTTATTCATCACGACCTGATTAAGCCTGTTACACAAAACCCAAAAGTACAGCAAGGACTATTTGCTTTTGTAACCCTGGCTTCTACCTTATTTGGTATTTTTACCTATTGCACGTTGCCTGTCTTGGATTTCCTACCTTATAAAGTAGGCGCAAACCTGCCGGAATTGATGAAGATCCCTGAAGGAGAAAAGGGTGATGAGTACGCCATCATGTACAAAATGCAAAACAAGAAGACGGGGGAGAAGAAGACAATGAGCGATAAGGATTACCTGAAAACAGAAATCTGGAAGGATGATAGCTGGGAAATTGTTGGTGATCCGGATAAGGTATTGGTGAAGAAAGGTTACGAACCTAAAATCAAGGACTTGCTTATTGCTGATGCTTCAGGTACTGATTACACAAAAGAACTGATAGAAAACCCTTATTATAACCTGATTATTGTAGCTTATAACCTGAAAGATGTAAACGAGAAGGCTATTGCTGAGCTGAATGCATTGGCCCTGAACGCAGCACAACAGTTTAACATCAGAACGGTATTGCTTACTTCGAACTCTGCCAGTGATGCAGATTTATTTAGCAAGCGCATGAAGTTGTTTGCAGAGGTTTTTTACGGCGATGCTGTACCTTTAAAGAGCATGGTCAGATCAAACCCAGGTGTGTTGTTACTTAAAAACGGGGTAGTGGTTAACAAATGGCATTACAACACGGTGCCATCTTTTGATAAATTGGCCGATCAATATTTTAGCAAATAAATAAATATGCTGCAATACGCCATCAAAAAGATCTTATATGGATGTGCTGTTATGGCAGGCGTAATTGTAGTGGTGTTTGTTTTGTTCAACATCCTTCCGGGAGATCCGGCAAGGATGACAATGGGACAGCGTGCTGATGTATCCTCTCTTGAGGCAGTACGTAAAGAGTTTGGACTGGACAGATCTAAACCTGTCCAGTTTTTTTTATATCTGAATGATCTTTCTCCTCTTGGTCTTCATGAAAATACAACTGTAACCAAAGAAAAGTATCAATATGTAAAACTGATCAGCTTTGGTGATGAAGTGCTGGCACTTAAATGGCCGTATTTAAGGCGCTCTTATCAAACCAAAAGGGATGTAACCACCATTTTGTCGGAAACCGTTCCCAATACCTTTATTCTAGCCTCAACGGCCATGATATTCGCTACGCTAATCGGTGTATTCCTTGGCGTGTTGTCTGCAGTGCATAAGGATACCTGGATTGATAAGGTGGCGAATTCTTTTGCTATCCTGGGTATTTCAGCACCTTCATTTTTTGCAGGAATTATTATCGCCTGGCTTTTTGGCTTTGTGTTAAGTGATTATACCGGGCTCAACATGTCGGGTAGCTTGTATAGTTACGATCCTTTTAAAGGTGAAATTATGACCTGGAAAAACCTATGGCTCCCAATGGTCACACTGGGGTTAAGGCCGCTCGCAATTATTGTGCAACTCACCAGAAGTGCCATGTTGGATGTGCTGGCACAGGATTATATCCGCACAGCACGTGCAAAAGGATTGAGTCGCAATGCGATCATTTATAAACATGCATTAAAAAATGCACTGAACCCTGTTATTACAGCCATATCGGGATGGTTTGCTTCCTTACTGGCAGGTTCTTTTTTTGTAGAGTATATATTTGGTTATAACGGATTAGGCCGTGCAACGGTAAATGCTTTAGAGATGTCGGACTTCCCGGTAGTGATGGGATCGATTCTTTTTATTGCATTTGTATTCGTAATAATTAATATTTTGGTAGACGTATTATATGCCTTTGTTGATCCAAGGGTAAAACTGGTATAAATAATGAAGATATTTTTAATAGGTTTTATGGGCTGTGGTAAAAGCACAATGGGGAAGAAGCTCGCTGTAAAACTGGGCTACGATTTTATTGATCTTGATCATCAGATTGAGAAAAACCTTGGGACAACTATTACTGCTTATTTTGCTGAAAATGGAGAGGAAGCTTTCAGGAAGCTGGAAAGTGAAACTTTAAAAAACTTTGATTATCCTTCGAATGCTATTATAGCAACAGGAGGAGGTGCTCCTTGTTTTTTCGATAACATGGACTGGATGAATGCTAACGGGCTGTCGATATATATTGAAATGTCTGCTGCTGCATTGGCTAAGCGTCTGGAAAGCGGTAAAGAAAAAAGACCCTTGCTTAAGGATCTTAGTGAAGCCGAAATGGTCCGGTTTATTGAGGATAAATTAACCGAGCGCGAAAGGTTTTACAAACGCGCCGGTGTAACTGTTAATGGAATTAGCCTCAGCGCCGATGCGATGAGGGCTATGATATTAAGCCGGCAATAAATATTGACATGCCCTATGTTCTTATGGTCTGTACATATTAGGCCTTTTCTTCATGGCATGATCCACGGAGTATGGCCCTGAGCCCACAATCCAAAATAGTATCAGTAACAGCAATACAATGATGGATAGCCATAACTCATTGTTCAGGGGTGAAAATCCGCGCGACAGGTTGACAAAGAATACAGCACATACCAGTATCGGAATCTGAAGTACCGCCGCAAAGCGGGTAAGCAGTCCAATGGCTATAAAAAGGCCACCTACCAGATGCACAAAGCCAACAATATGTAATGCGAAGCTCGACATGAATCCCGCGAAACCAAAAGTGTTGTTTTGCAAAACCAATTCTTGAAGTGCGGCCGTATTGCTTACAATAGCAATACCTTTGCTAAAGATCAGTACGCCCAATACAATACGGATAACGTCCAGCCATTTGGCATGATGAACGTCGCCCCAATGTTCAATTTTTTGAATAACTGTCATACAGAATGCCTTCTTTTTAGTGAAGTCCTCTATTAAAGTTAACAAAAACTAGCGAGAGAAACAATAGTAAGATATTAACAATAAGAGGTTTATAAACGTTGCCAGGATAGGTCGGCCTGGATCTGTAAAATAGAAGAGAACTGTTGCCTCGGCGGCAGATTCAAATATGGATAAGTAACCTTAGATAAATAAAGCCCCTCAGGGTGCGCAGGAGTGATCAATTCCGGCGTTTTATTATTGATCAGGTAACTTTCAAATTCCTCGACACTCAATACGCCTTTGCCGATTTTTAACAACTGTCCCATAATGATCCTGATCATTTTACTCAGGAAACGATTGGAAGAAATCTGGAAACGAAGGTGGTCGCCATTTTCGTCAACCGATAGACTGGCCGATTTGACATAACACAGCGTATGTTCGTATTTATCCGGACTGGTGCAAAAGGCCCTGTAGTCTTTATAATTTGGCAATATGGCTGCCGCTTGTTTCATCTTGTCGAAATCCAGCTTGTCGAGCAAATAAAACGAGCTCAGGCCATTTAAAAATGGATTCTTGTAAGTATGGATGAAATAGTCATACGACCGCTGCACTGCATCAAAACGGGCGTGCTGCATCCCTTCCATTGGGATAATGTCAAAAATGGCAATGTTGGCCGGCAATACCTTGTTCATCCTGAATATCAGGTCGAAATCCCAAGGCTGCTCCACATCCATGTGAAAGAAAAACTGACTCGCATGTACGCGGGCATCTGTACGGCCACAGCCATTAATAAAAATAGGTGTTTTTAATACCTGGGTAAGCGCCTGTTCTAAAACACCCTGGACGTTCATTACCCCCGGCTGCTTTTGCCAGCCATTGTATTTTAATCCGTTATAACCTATATGAACAAAATATCTCACATTCTTCCTGTTAGTACTATTTTCTTCCTGCTCTTTTGTTCAATTCCTCAATCGGCATATTCATCATCCTGCCAACTGGCGTCTTTCCTCTGTAGGTAATCACCTTTAACATAGTTGCATCCTTTGGAGGTGTAAGTTTCTCTGTATATTTCGGGTAAAAACTATCCGGGAAAGAGTTGTCGAAACTGTAATAGATATCCAATCCAGCTACTTCAGTACTCAAATCGATCAATAGCTGCTTATCAGCTGATCTGCTTACTTTAAATATAGGATCGTAAACACTTGGTGCATATTTAGTCTCCGCAACATCCAGTCGCTTAAAATGCTGCTCAACCCTGTTAAAAAAGTTGGGCCAGTTTTTTTTCTCCTTTGGCGACCAAACGGATTCTGCAATGGCCATTCCCCTTGGCCAGGTCATGTACTCAGCCTGACGGATGTTGTATACCTGTTCTGTCCATAAGTTAGCCTGGCCTCCTTTGATGTATTTAGGGTCAACATCCGCCGGAACCGGCTCAAATTCGTAAGCTTTACTTAAACGAAGCGAAGCATATACCCTTGGTTCCGTTATTGCATCGGCCTGCATATAATCCAGGTAAGCATAAGTGCTAGGGCTCATTACTACCTCATGGCCCTTTTTAGCGGCCTCAATGCCATATTTCATCCCACGCCAGCTCATTACTGCTGCGCTCGGTGATAAGCCACCATCAAGAATCTCATCCCAGCCTATAAATTTCTTTCCTTTTGACGCTACAATCTTTTGTACTCGTTTTTCAAAATAACCCTGTACCTGGTGCATATCTTTTAGCCCTTCCTTTTGCATTAATGCTTTGATGGCTTCATTTTTCTCCCAGAAATTGAAAGGAGCTTCATCGCCACCCATATGAATGTATTCGAATGGGAAAAGCGCAGCAACCTGAGTAATCACCGTATCCAGAAAAGAGTAGACTTTTTCATTCGCAGGACAAAGCGTATTGTCTACCAAAGCCGTAGGAGGGGCTCCCCTCGACCAGTCCATAATGCGTTCACCAGAGCGGACGTGGTAGTTTTCGGCACCTGGAGTACATGACAGTTCAGGGTAAGAACTGATTGTGGCAAGGCTATGCCCCGGTACGTCAATCTCGGGCATAATGTTCACAAATCTGTCCTTTGCATATTGTACCAGTTCTTTAATGTCTTCCTGTGTGTAAAAACCGCCGTAGTTGCGAGGCTCATCTGCAGTAGGAGGAATGAAATTTCCAAATTCGCCTACTTTCTTTACACTCCATGCACCTATCTCTGTTAATTTCGGTAAGCCTTTAATCTCTATTCTCCAGCCTTCATCATCCGTTAGGTGTAAATGAAGCAGGTTGTATTTATAGCGTACCATGGCGTTGATGTATTGTTTTACTTCTTCTTTTGTGAAGAAATGGCGCGCAACATCGAACATTAATCCTCTCCAGCCTAAGCGGGGGTAATCGGTTACCTCAACACATGGAGCTTTCCATGTTATACCATCAACAGCCTCCTTGCTTTCAATAGCAGCAGGGAATAATTGAAGTAGACTCTGGATACCGTAAAATAATCCTGCAGGTTGATTCGCTTTTATGGTGATGTGATGTGGAGTAACTGTTAACTGGTAACCTTCTGCTCCGATGGTATGGTTTGCTTTTTCATTCAGCGAAAGACTAATTGTTGCTGATTTATTATTTACTACGGATACATACCTACCGGTAGGTACCGAAATTCTTTCTTGTAAAAAAGCCAGGAGTTGCTTGGTCTCGGGCATTGCCGGACATTGTATGGTTACATTTTCCGGTAATATAAAATGGCCTTGGTTTTTAACAATCGCTACAGGTTCCGGTATAATGGCTATTTCAGTAGGAGTGTTTAACGGGGTTACGGCCTCGATAGCAGTTGTGTTTTTTAAAACAGAGGTCTGACCAAAAGCAGCACCACTCAGAAGGGAAAAACACAATACAGAAAGGATATTCTTCATTTAACAGATGTTTATCGGATTATAAATTCGGGGAAACGGACGCAATTTACCAATTACTTTAAAGCATTCAATACGGTAAATAGTTTGTTGTTAATCCCTGAACCCGAATAGTTGTTGATATTAATAACGATGATGTATTTATTGCCGGCTGTACTGGTATGGTAGCCTGCAAAAGCGGAGACACTATTTATGGTGCCGCTTTTTATTTTCATGCCATTATATTCGGGAAAACTTTTGTAGTAATCGCCAAACCAGCTTTCTTTTTGAGCCTGAAATAAAACATTGGCAATAGCCATAGAAGTGACCCTGTTGGAAGGGGATAAGCCACTTCCATCAATGATATTCATAGCATTTTTATCAATGCCTTTATCTGCCCAGAAGTTAATAACGGTTTCGGCTCCTTTATTCGTATTAGCTACTTTTCCTGATTTTATGGCGATTGTTTTCAATAGGTTTTCGCCATATAGATTAATACTCTTTTTTAAAAACCAATAGGAGATCTCAGCCAGCGTTGGGGAAGTTATAGTGCTGATTTTTTGCGTAATAGCTGCAATTGGTTGATTATTTAAAGCCATGATCCGTGTAGTTGTTGCAGGCTGGGTAGCGATGATGCCTACTTGTTTTAAGGTATCCTGTAAGCGGTATGCACAATCATACGCCGGATCGGGGAGCGACCCAGAAATAGCTGATTTATTAATTCCAATTCCCCAGGTTCCTCTTAAATAGCCGGTAGTGCCATAAGGTGCTAAGAAAAGATAAGCATTGTCGCCCGTGCCCGATGCACCTGTTTTAAGCTCATTGACAATTTTTAAGTAAGACGTTTCGGGAACTGTTTTTAATATTCTTACCTCATCATCCGCTTTGGCTCCCGGTTTTAAATGGATATCAAACTGATTCTCACGCCAGGATAAGCCAGATGTGCCCGCACCATAGTAATTTCCCAAATCTTGCCAGATCCAACCCTCAGGCGTGGTTTGTGTGCCAAAAATTCGGTCATCACCAACAATGGCTCCTTCAATTTTTTTAATGCCGGCCTTTTTTACTGCTGCGGCCCATTCGCTAAGCACCACATTTTCTTTATTCAGATAACGATCAGAACCTAAGGTTGGATCACCGCCCCCTATAATTACCAGATCTCCTTTCAAAATTCCGTCTGCCGTAATATTACCGGTATAGGCCAATGTCGTTTGAAATTGAAAATCACTACCCAGCATGCTAAATGCTGTTGCAGCAGTAATGACTTTTAATGTTGATGCTGTAGCCAAACCAACCTGTTCATTATGTGTAAAAAGTGGTTTGCCTGTATTGGCGTCTAAAACGCAAAGTGAGGTAATGGCATATTTGGTTTGAGGGTCTGCTTGAAAAGCGCGATAAGCCTTTTCCAGTTTCTGTATTGGCGTTTGTGCAATTGAAAAACTGATGATGAACATCAGGAAGAAAAAAGGCAATAATGATCTTTTAGGCATATGCTTTAAAATTAAAACGGCCGTCATCCTGAACTGATGTCAGAATGATGGCCGTAGTGTTATTAGATTGCTTGGAATAAATTATACCAATTGTTTTTTTACAAGGTATTCGGCAATCTGAACAGCATTTGTTGCAGCACCTTTACGTAGGTTATCTGCCACGATCCACATGTTCAATGTATTTGGTAATGACTCATCACGTCTGATTCTACCAACAAATACCTCATCTTTTTCATGCGCATCTTTAGGCATAGGGTATTTAAGGTTTGCCGGATCATCAACTAAAATGATACCTTCAGTGTTTGCTAAAAGGTTTTTCACTTCAGTTACGTCAAAATCGTTTTCAAACTCAATGTTTACTGATTCAGAGTGACCACCCATTACCGGGATACGTACTGTAGTAGCCGTAACCTTAATGTTGTTGTCGCCCATAATCTTCTGAGTTTCCAATATCATTTTCATCTCCTCTTTAGTGTATCCGTTATCCTGGAAAACATCAATCTGAGGGATTACGTTTAAATCGATAGGGTAAGCATAAGCCATAGGACCATCAGTAATACCTTTACGCTCATTCATCAACTGCTCAACAGCCTTTACACCTGTTCCGGTTACCGACTGGTAAGTTGAAACTACTACACGTTTGATTTTATACTTATCATGAAGTGGTTTTAAAGCCACTACCATCTGGATAGTAGAACAGTTCGGATTGGCAATGATTTTATCATCAGCTGATAATTCACTTGCATTTACCTCAGGTACTACCAGCTTTTTCGACGGATCCATGCGCCATGCAGATGAATTGTCGATCACTGTAGTGCCAACTTCAGCGAAACGAGGAGCTTCGGCCAAAGAAGTGCTACCACCTGCAGAAAACAACGCAATATCAGGTCTCATCGAAATCGCAGTATCCATGCTTACAACAGCGTACTTCTTACCCTTGAATGTGATTTCCTTACCAACACTCTTCTCAGAGGCTACAGGGATCAATTCAGTTAACGGGAAGTTACGCTCTTCTAATACTTTTAACATTACGGTGCCTACCAGACCGGTGGCTCCAACTACTGCAATTTTCATCTTTTAATTTGTTGTTTTACTTGTATTTAATTATTTATCAATTGTATTTATGGTGAAATAATAAGTTCCCAAATATGGGTATTTTTTCAATCATAAAAAAGGGGAGTGGCTTTTCACGACCACTCCCCAATATCTTGTTAAGAATATTTCTTATTAGATCAGTTCACGGTTTACATAATCGAAGCTTTGCTTAATGCTTACAAAAGGATCCTTTGAAAAGTTCTCCTGCTCAACAATTAAGTGTTCAAGCCCGGCCTGCTTGGCATGTTTATAAATGTTCTTGAAATCAATAGTTCCCGCACCCACTTCAGTATTGATACCGTGGTTGGCTTTATCCATATCCTTTACATGCCACATCACAAAACGTCCCGGATATTTATTAAACAGGGCAACAGGATCATTTCCTGAACGCACTACCCAATACAGATCCATTTCAAATCTGAGCAGATTTTTGTCGGCCTCATTTAATAAAATTTCATAGCCTGTAGTACCGCCATCAAACTGTTGGAATTCAAAAGCGTGGTTATGATAAGCTAATGTTAATCCTGATTGTTTAACCAACTCAGCAGCTTCATTTAAGCGCTGTGCAACTTTTTTGTAATCATCAAGTGTTTTTCTGATTGGCTCACCTAAATAAGCAATGGTGAAATAATGATTATCAATAGCCGCTGCACCTTCAATTAAAGGTTTTAAAAGTTCTTTGTTACCCGTTGTTACGAAATCATCAAAACCAAAATGACTGCTTGGTGATGTTAAACCATTTGACTTGAGTAAACTTTTAAAGGATTTCGCGTCCAAACCCCAGAAACCACCGGCTTTTGAATAGCCATAGGTTTCGACCTCTTTGTAGCCTGCTTTGGCTACTTTTTCTATTACCCCTTTTACATCATGAGGGATCTGTTCCCTTAATGTGTATAGTTGGATACCTACATTTTTTCCTTTTCCAGCAGCGCTGCAGGCAAAGGATGGTAATAAAATCGTACCTGCCGCTGCAAGGCTCGCTTGTTTGATAAAAGTTCTTCTTGAGTTCATATGATTTGTATTAAACATCGCAAATATTTACGGCATCTCGTAATGATTTCAATTTATCTGCATATTTAGGCATAAATTCCTGTGCTACAAAACCTTTAAATCCGGTAGCAATAATAGCTTTCATAATAGCAGGGTAGTTCAGTTCCTGTGTCTCGTCAATCTCATTCCGTCCCGGTACTCCGGCAGTATGGTAATGAGAAATGTACTGGTGATAGGTTTTAATATTGCTGATTACATTCCCCTCATCAATTTGCATGTGATAAATGTCGTATAAAAGTTTGAAGTTTTCAGAACCTAGTCTTTTAGCTAGTTCAGCTCCCCAGGCAGTATGGTCACATTGATAATCTTTATGATCTACTTTGCTATTCAGAAGCTCCATTACCAATACTACCCCATGCTTTTTAGCTAATGGAAGCACTTGTTTTAAGCCCTCAACACAGTTTGTTAGCCCTGTTTCATCATCTTTACCACGTCTGTTGCCACTAAAGCAAATCAGTTGAGTATAACCTGCCTCAGCAACTTTAGGGATCATCTCCGAATAGTTCTTAATCAGTGTAGCATGAAACTTTGGATCATTCCATCCATCCACTAAATTAATTTCAGCACCATTACATAAAGAAGAATGCAGTCCGTGTTTTTTTAAAATTGGCCAGTCCTTAGGACCAACAAGATCAATGGCTTTGATGCCTATTTTTTTTGCCTCAATACACAGGTCATCTAACTCCATTTTTCCAAAACACCATCTGCATACTGAGTGGTTTATGTTTCCTTTTAACATAGTCGTTGTAGGTGCTTCGAAAGCAAAAGCAGGTATTGCTGCCGAAACGCCTAAAGCGGCGGTTCCGGCAACGATGTTTTTAAGTGCAGTTCTTCTGCTTAATTCTGACTTCATCATCAATTATTTAACAGTTTCGCTGGCTGGTTTATTGCTGTCTTTAAAGAAGATTAAAAACAATACCATAACTACAGTCGCAATAGCCGCAGGGATAACCCATATGCCATGCCAGTCGTGGCCGCCATCAATTACATATTTATCAACCACCATTCCCGAAATGATAGAGCCAAATAGCATACCTACGCCATAAGTAGCTAAGGTGATAAAACCTTGAGCTGCACTTTTAAAGCGTTCGCCTGCCAGTCTGTCCGTATAAATTTGACCTGTAACAAAGAAGAAATCGTAGCAAATACCGTGTAATACAATTCCGCCAATTAACATCCAGTAGTTAGCTTCGGCATTACCAAAGGCAAAGAATAAATAACGTACTACCCAGGCAAACATTCCGATGGCCAGCATTTTTTTAACCCCTAAGCGAACGAAAAATAAAGGCATCAATAACATGAATAAGGTTTCAGAAACCTGACCCAAGGACTGCACTCCGGCTGCTGATTTCATCCCAACTTCATTGAGGAAGGGGTTGGTGAAATTATAATAGAAAGCCAATGGTATGCAAATCGCTACTGATGCAAGGAAAAACATTAAGTACGATTTGTTCTTTAACAATCCAATCGCATCTAACCCGATGATATCTCCGAAAGAAGTTTTTTCTCCTTTTTTAACCGGAGGTGTATGTGGCAATATAAAACTAAAAAGTCCTAATATGATGGAAGCCACTGATGCCATTTTAAAGGTCATCACCAGACTGCCTTCCTGCTCCCAGTTTAACCAGCCTATCGCCAATCCGGCAATAATCCAACCAATCGTACCAAATACTCTGATGGAAGGGAATTCTTTGCCCGGATCTTTCATTTGTTTGAACGAAATGGAATTAACCAGGGCGAGGGTAGGCATGTAGGCGATCATATACCCTAGTATAAATGGAAAGAAACTCTCAAAGTTTAACGATGTTGAGGCAAACCATAATAATATACCGCCGGCAAGGTGTAAAAAGCCCAGAATTTTCTGTGCTGCAAAAAAGCGATCGGCAATTAAACCGATAATAAACGGAGCTATAATGGCTCCCAATGATTGTGTACTGTAAGCTGATCCGATTTGTACGCCGTCTGATAATAGATTTTTACCCAGGTAAGTTCCCATGGTAACAAACCATGAGCCCCAGATAAAAAATTCCAGGAACATCATCGTTGATAATTTGATGCGGTTGTTTAAATTCATATTTGGTTGATTGTTTCTTTATATCTGTTGGTTATTATAGCTTCTTAATCATGATGTTACGGTACCAAACTTCATTTCCATGATCCTGAAGTGCTATTTTTCCCGATTTAAAGGTACCCCAATCGGCCCAGTTTGCAAATTTACTTCCTGCAACAAGGCTTTTCCACTCTTCATTCCATAGAGTAGTAGATACCACTTTTACACCGTTCAGGTAATGCTCCAGTTTGCCATCTTTGCAGATAATCTCTGCAGTGTTCCATTCGCCTACAGGTTTTACAGGCTCAGAACTGCTTTTAATGATGTCATACAGATCTGCAGCACGGTGTTTAGTGATTTTTCCATCATTGTGACCTTCGTTATCTAATACCTGCATCTCCAAACCGGTACTATAGGTTTGACTGTACTTAGCCGGTTCTTCTTTTACGTAATAAATGATTCCACTGTTACCTTTAGGCGCGATTTTCCAGTCAATTTTTAAATGGAAATTGCTGTACTCATTGTCGGTTACCAAATCACCGCCTCCATTTTTATCACCTTTAGGGTTAAAGTGGAGGGCTCCATCTTGTACTATCCATTTCGATCCTGCAGTAGTTTTACCGTAAGTATGCCAGCCTTTGGTGGTTTTACCATCAAATATTTTAGTAAAGCCTTTCTTGCTCGATTGCGCATTTGCAACACCGCCGGTCATCACTGCGGCTAATATGATTACTGAAATATATTGCTTCATGTTTTTTATGATTAAGGATTAAGGAGCAAGGATTAAAGACCCGGGTGTCTAATTTTCGTCCGTATTTTGTCTTTTATCCTTGTTTCCTAATCCATGCTGTTTGTTCCTTTATTTTGTTTCTCTAATTCTATACCCCAAGCGACCAGCCCTTGCGGTACTCGCGTTTTACAAATTGATTTACATCATCAAAATTGGTAATCCTCATATTGGCATTGTCCCAAAGTAATTTGATGTTTCTGCCTGGATATTTGATCTTACCTTCAGCATTTTTACGCTGAATATCTGTGCCTCTAATGGCCAGGTTTGCCATCAATAAAGATTCTGTAAGCGGACCTGCGATTGAGAATGGTGAGCTTAGTTCTTTTTTACCATAGCCTTCAATACAAGCTTCAACCCATTGGGTGTAGTGGCCATCAGCGCCACCAGTTACACGAGCAAATTTTTGTGCTACTTTAATGTTTTCATTCTTGCTCAAAGGAAGTAAACGTGGATTTGCACCGTAAGTGCTGGCCATCATTTTGCCTTTAGTTCCAACAAACAAAGTACCATTGCCACCGTCACCAAATGTATCATTAGCACCTAATTCTTCAGGTCTTTCAGGCTGTATACCACCATCCATCCAATGAACTGTAATGTCGCCCTTAGTTTTATTCGTTTTAGGGAATTTTAAAGTTACATGGCTTGAAGGTGGGCAACTCTCGGGGAAATACCCTCTTTTAAACTCATCTACATACACAGAACCAACGCTGGCCTGAACCTCAGTAGCATACTTTAGATTTAAGACACTGAAAGGAGCTTCTAACAGGTGACAACCCATATCTCCCAATGCACCGGTTCCGTAATCCCACCAACCGCGCCAGTTAAACGGGACAAGCTTGTTCACAAAATCTTTGTAAGGAGCAGTACCTAACCATAAGTCCCAGTCAAGATCAGGAGGTATCGGAGCTTTGTTGGCCGACCATGGAATACCTTGCGGCCATACCGGTCTGTCGGTCCATGCATAAACAGTATGTACATCACCAATTAACCCGGCATCATACCATTCTTTCATTATTCGTGGGCCATCATTTGAAGCTCCCTGGTTACCCATTTGTGTTACCACCTTATACTTGTCTGCAGCTGCAGTTAAAGCACGGGCTTCATAAATGTCATGGGTTAATGGCTTCTGCACATATACATGCTTGCCTAATTGCATCGCTGCAATGGCTTGTATAGCGTGACTATGATCAGGTGTAGAAATAGAAACTGCATCAAAGTTTTTAGCTTCTTTATCAAACATTTCACGGTAATCCCTGTAATATTTTGCTTTAGGGAATGCTTTTACACTATTAGCAGCTCTGCTGTCGTGCACGTCGCAAAGGAACCCGATATCAGCCTTGCCGCTTTTGTAAAAGCTTGCGATATCCGATTGGCCCTTACCACCGGCACCTATACCGGCAATAATTAGCCTGTCACTAGGCGCTAAAAATCCTCTTCCGCCCAAAACATGGCGAGGAACTATCATAAACGCAGAAGCTGCAATGGCAGTCGTCTTTAGAAAATTACGTCTCGACGTAGCATCCTGCTCTTTTTTTGGTTCTTTCATTTGGTTGGTTTTGGTTTGTGTGTACAGGTTATTTCTTGAGACCTAAAATATAGGTCACCATCTGCTTTGCATCATCTTTACTTAAAGATGCATGCGGCGTCATTGGTATTTCACCCCAAACTCCTTTTCCACCTTCAATGACCTTACTTGCCAGATGATTTACATTTTCGTCATTTAATGGATATTTGGCCGCAATGTCTACATATGCAGGACCAATCACTTTCTGTACCTTGTTGTGGCAACCGATACAGTCGGATTTTGCAATTAATTTTTCTCCTTCTGTTTTTGCAGCCGGAGCTGGGGTCTCAGTTTTAGCAGGGGCATCTGCAGTAGATTCTGTTGTAGTAGTTGTTGCAGATGAAGCGCGGTCTTCAGGACTTGAACATGAGGCCATCGCCAATACGAAGCAGCCAAGGATAAATAGTGTGTGTTTCATTATAATTTTTATTGATTTAGACCTAGAATCTTATTGTTGAAATCGTCATTTCCACCCGAAGCGGCGAAATCATCAAAAGCTCTGTCTGTTACTTTAATAATATTTTTTGTGATAAATTCAGCGCCCTCTTTGGCACCAACCTGAGCGTCTTTTATGCAGCATTCCCATTCCATTACTGCCCATCCGGTATAATCATATTGTGCCAGTTTACTGAATATGGTTTTGAAGTCTACCTGACCGTCGCCCGGAGAACGATATCTTCCGGCACGGTTTGCCCAGCTTTGGTAACCGCCAAAAGTACCCTGCTTACCGGTTGCATTAAACTCCGAATCCTTAACATGAAATGCTTTAATCCGCTCATGATAAAAATCGATATACTGGATGTAATCCAGTTGCTGCAATACAAAATGTGATGGATCGTACAGCAGGCAGGCACGGGGATGGTTGTTTACCTTTTCCAGGAACATCTCGTAGGTGATGCCATCAAATAAATCTTCTCCCGGATGGATTTCATAACAAACATCTACCCCGCAGGTATCAAATTCGTTCAGGATCGGCATCCATCTTTTTGCTAATTCGGTAAAACCAGCATCAACCAGCCCTTCAGGGCGTTGTGGCCATGGATGGAACATATGCCATAACAAAGAACCGCTAAAAGTAGCGTGGGCATTTAAACCCAGGTTTTGTGAGGCCTTTGCTGCATATTTCAGTTGCTGTACAGCCCATTCTGTCCTTGCCTTTGGGTTGTTTTTATAAGCATCCGGTGCAAAAGCATCAAATGCAAGATCGTATGCCGGGTTTACAGCGACCAGCTGGCCCTGTAAATGCGTAGATAGTTCAGTGATTTCTAATCCGTAAGACTGAACTTTTCCTTTCAGCTCATCTGCATAGGTTTTACTTTCTGCAGCTTTCTGCAAATCGATGAAGCGTGCATCCAGAGTAGGAATTTGTATTCCTTTAAACCCAAGGCCGGCAGCCCATTCGCAAATTGCATCTAAAGAGTTAAACGGTGCTTCGTCTCCAATAAATTGGGCTAAAAAAACTCCTGGTCCTTTAATCGTTGTCATGATGTATTATATTTTAAAATCAAACCATTTCTGATCTGATTGGCTCGAAGCCACTGCGTTTTCAATAAAAGCCATTCCTCTTACGCCATCTTCAACGTTCGGAAAGTCTAACATCGCCTCTGTTGGCGTACCTCCTTGCAACTTCGTTCTTAAAGTCAGTACAAAGTTTCTGTAAATGTTAGCGAACGCCTCCAGGTAACCTTCCGGATGGCCTCCCGGTACGCGGGTATTGTGTTTGGCGATGTCTGATAAATATGGCTGTCCGGCACGGTACACCTGTGCAGGTTCGTTCAACCATTTAACGATCAGTGTATTTGGTTCCATCTGATGCCATTCCAGACCACCTTTTTCACCATATACTCTGATTTTTAATGCGTTTTCTTCACCGGCAGCAATTTGAGAGGCTACTAAAACCCCATTTGCACCGTTGTCAAATTTAAGGAGCATATTTCCATCATCATCCAAACCCCTTCCTGGAACAACAATGTTCAGGTCGGCACAAAGTTTAGTAATCTTTAATCCGGAAATGTATTCTGCCAGTTGTGCAGCATGCGTACCGATATCACCCATTGCGCCACTTTTTCCGCTTTTTGTGGGGTCCGTGCGCCAGGCAGCGCCGGCATTGCCTTCACGCTCGGTAAGTGTGCTCAGCCATCCCTGAGGATATTCAACCATGATCTTTCTGATGGCACCAAGTTCGCCTGCAGCAACCATATGTCTGGCTTGCTTTACCATCGGATAACCGGAATAAGTATGCGTTAAGCATAGTGTTAATCCTGTTTCCTTAACTTTTTGTTGTAATTGCTTAGCTTCATCAAGTGATAGGGTGATCGGTTTTTCAATAACCACATTAAAACCATGATCTAATGCCATCATTGCCGGAGCGAAATGCGCAAAGTTAGGCGTAACAATAGTTACAAAATCTATGCGTTTATCTGCAGGTAATTTGCTTTCCTGCACAATCATTTCTTCATAATTTAAGTATGTCCTGTCTTCAGGAAGGAACAGCATTGTTCCTGATTCCTTAGCTGTTTCCGGATTTATACTCAATGCACCACAGCAGAATTCAACCTGCCCGTCAATATTTGCAGCAATACGATGAACGGCTCCGATAAAAGCATCTTTACCACCGCCGATCATCCCCATTCTAATCTTTCTATTTTCCATTAAAGGTTTCCTTTTTTTAATTCGCTAACTGCAAAATCACATGCTCTGGCAGTTAAAGCCATATAAGTTAATGACGGATTCTGACATGCAGCAGAGCCCATGCAAGATCCATCGGTTACAAAAACATTTTTCACTTCGTGCATCTGGTTCCATTTATTCAGAACAGATGTTTTTGGGTCGTGACCCATTCGGGCAGTTCCCATTTCATGAATAGCCATACCTGGAGCAGAACCGTTATCAAAGGTTTTAACATCCTTGGCTCCTGAAGCTTCCAGCATTTCGGCAGCATCATTCATCATGTCAATACGCATTTTACGCTCATTATCTTTAAACTCGCAATCAATAGCCAATACAGGTTGTCCCCATTTGTCTTTCTTGCTTTTATCGATAAATACTTTGTTTTCAAAATAAGGGAGTGATTCTCCAAATCCGCCTAAGCCCATTGTCCAGGCGCCCGGAACAGTCATCTGATCCTTAAAATCTCCACCAAAGGCCAATTCTGCAACATCAGCATGCCAGTTACCTCTGCTTCCGCCGCCCTGGTATCCGAAGCCCCTTAGATAGTCGCGCTTATCGTTGCCCATATTCCTGTATCTGGGAATATAAATACCGTTTGCTCTTTTTCCGTAGGTGTATTTATCCTCAAAACCTTCTATTCTGCCATTTGCACCTGCACGGAAATGGTGATCCATCA
This sequence comes from Pedobacter nyackensis, assembly GCF_900176505.1. Taxonomy (GTDB): domain Bacteria; phylum Bacteroidota; class Bacteroidia; order Sphingobacteriales; family Sphingobacteriaceae; genus Pedobacter; species Pedobacter nyackensis. Next base: position 386,205 of record NZ_FWYB01000003.1, read on the forward strand.
AATTGTGTCCAAGCTGCCCACTTCCATTACCTAACCCATCAGGGAATTCATCAGAAGTAGAATTTAATAAAATGAAGGTTGTACCCAGCGTTGATCCGTTTACGAATACAATCTTTGCAAAGTATTCGGTAGTTTCCATTGTTTCAGAATCAATAACCACTACACCTTTTGCTTTTTGGGTCTCTTTATCATATATGATAGAGTTTACCAAGGAGAAGGGACGTAAGGTTAAGTTACCTGTAGCTACGGCTGCGGGAAGGGTAGAAGACTGAGTACTGAAATATGCTCCAAAAGGACAACCCCTGCTACATAAGTTGCGGTATTGACATTTACCTCTGCCGCCGTGCTCAACGGTTAAGTTGGCGGTACGGCCAATGGTCATAATCCTTGATTTATTCCATTTAGCTTCAATACGTTTCTTAACTTCTTTCTCTACGCAATTCATTTCCATTGGAGGAAGGAACTGACCATCCGGGCATGCCGGCCAATTTTCAGCCTGTCCGCTAATACCTGCAAATTTCTCTACATAATCGTACCAGGGGGCAATATCTTTATATCTGATAGGCCAGTCTACACCATGCCCATCTTTAAGGTTGTCTTCGAAGTTCAGGTCACTGAAGCGGTAGCTTTGTCTGCCCCACATTAACGATTTACCGCCAACATGAAAGCCACGGTACCAATCGAAACGTTTAACTTCAGTATAAGGGCAATCCTCGTCGTTAACCCAAAAGCTCTCATTAAATTCACTATAAGGATAATCCCTTTTCTGTACCGGATGGGTTGCTTTTTGTGCTTCGGTTAGTTTACCTCTATGTTCAAACTCCCATGGCTTTTTCATGGCCGTGGTATAGTCTTTTATATGTTCAACGTTCCTGCCTCTTTCCAGCAGTAAAACTTTCAAACCCTTTTCTGTTAATTCTTTTGCTGCCCAACCGCCGCTAATTCCTGATCCTACAACAATTGCATCATAAGTGTTTTGTGCAGTTGCTTTAACATTTAAATTGCTCATTATTTAATATTATATAAAGGGTTTATGACCAAACTTTCTGACCGGGTTTTAAATCTACACAGCCATCGTAGCGGCCCGGAATTTCAACAAATGAATAAGCCTGAGTGGCGCCAACTTCTGAAGTAAAATAACCGAGTAGGGTAAGATCTCTGATGATAGAGAAGAACCGTGGTTCCATTTTCGGTTTATCCTTAGGGAGTATCGAAATTGTGCCGGTGTTCTCGGTTTGAGATTTTGCTTTTTCAGGATCTGTTTTTTGTTTGTCCAGCTCTTCAAGCTTTTCTTTCTCTACTTTGGTTGCGGCAACGGTTGCATCTCTAAGTTTTCCTAGTAACTCCTGACGTTGTGGTACAGTTAGCTCAATGAAAGTTTTTTTATATCCATCCTGGGCTTGTTGTTCCAAATCCTCAAGTCCTTTTACAAAGGCTTTTTGCGCTTCCTCGGGATAGCAATCTTTCAGCATCATCGCAATGAATGGTCCAACGCCTGCTGCCTTAGCTCCCGGAGAACTGGTTGTCGGGATAATAATGTCCGCAACTTCAGTGATCAACTTTTGTTGATCTTCGGTAAATAAACTGCCTGTTGATTTGGTGGATGTTGAATTGCAACTTTCCAGAAATACGCCGATTGTAGTTGCCGATAATGCACCGCCCATTAAAAAGGCAACACTTCTCACTGCTTCTCTTCTGTTCATATTCGGTTTTTAAGGTTGTTTTCGTGTGTTTTAACTACGCTTTGTTTTGTAATATTAAGCAAAAAAAAATAGTTAGTGTCATAAATACACTGTAAAGTAAATATATAATGTTTTTGTTACTAAAGCAATTTTATCACTTATCCGTATGTATCCGATCAAAAATAAAATGGCTAAAAGCTTCAAATAAGGGGCTGTAAATTTTGGTTGCTATGAACATTTTTGAATAGGTTTGTTCATTTATTTATCTTTGCCAAAATCCATAAATTATTTATGAGTGAAAAAATATTAGTATTAGGTTCTAATGGCCAGATTGGCACAGAACTGGTTACCGCTTTACGTAAAAGTTACGGTGAAAATAATGTAGTTGCCTGCGATATCCGCAGACCTGATTATGACATTAAGGAATCGGGACCTTTTGAGTTTGTTAATGTACTTGAAAAGGATACTCTGAACACCATCTTTGCAAAATACAAACCGACACAAGTATATTTACTTGCAGCGTTGTTATCCGCTACAGGCGAACAAAACCCTAAACTGGCATGGGATTTAAACATGAATGGTTTATTGAATATTTTAGACCTGGCCATTAGCTACAAAACAGCTAAGGTTTACTGGCCAAGTTCTATTGCGGTATTCGGACCAAACTCCCCTAAGGACAATACGCCTCAGTATTGCGTAATGGATCCGAATACGGTTTATGGAATAAGTAAACTTGCCGGCGAACGCTGGTGTGAATATTACTTCCAGAAGTATGGTTTGGATGTACGTAGTATCCGTTATCCGGGATTGATCAGCTGGAAGGCTGCTCCAGGAGGTGGAACTACTGATTATGCCATTCACATTTTCCATGATGCCCTTTTGAAGGGAAGCTATGCGTCCTTCTTAAATGCTTCAACGGAATTGCCGATGATGTATATGGATGATGCCATCAGAGGTACAATCGAATTGATGGATGCTGAAGCCAGTAAAATCTCTATTCGTTCAAGTTATAATTTTACAGGTGTGAGCTTTACTCCAGAGATTCTTGCTGCTGAAATCAGAAAACATATTCCAGAATTTAAGCTAACTTACACCGAAAATGATCCACGTCAGCATATTGCTAACAGCTGGCCGCGTTCTATCGACGATAGTTATGCAATGAAAGACTGGGGTTGGAAGCCTGAGTTCAACTTGTCTAAATTGACGGAGGATATGTTAAAGAACTTAAAGAAATAAACTCGGGTTGACGACCGACAAAAAAATAAAAGAATAAAATGGGAAGAGCATTTGAATTTAGAAAAGAAAGAAAATTTAAGCGTTGGGCCAAAATGGCCGTGCAGTTTACCAGGATAGGTAAAGAGATTGTTATGGCTGTTAAGGACGGAGGTCCGAGTCCTGACACGAATTCGCGTTTACGTACTGCTATTCAGAATGCTAAGGCAGTAAACATGCCTAAGGATAGGGTGGATGCTGCTATTAAGCGTGCTTCAAATAAAGATGAGAATGGTTACGAAGAGTACGTATACGAAGGTTATGGTCAACATGGGGTAGCTGTACTGATCGAAACTGCTACTGATAATACCAACCGTACCGTAGCTAACGTACGTAGTTATTTCAACAAAACCGGTGGTACTTTGGGTAAAACAGGTTCTTTGGATTTCATCTTTAACCGTAAATCTATCTTTAGATTTTTACCGGGAGAAAGAGATTTGGAAGAGTTGGAGTTTGAATTGATCGATGCTGGTCTTGAAGAATTATACCTGGAGGCTGATGAAGAAGGAAATGATATCGCTGTAGTTCAAACTGCATTTGAGGACTTCGGAAAGATGCAAAAAGCATTGGAAGATCTGGGTGTTGAAATGAAGAGCGCAAAATTGGAGCGTATTGCTTTATCAACAACTGCAGTTACAGAAGAGCAGGCTGCTGATGTATTTAAACTAATTGATAAATTGGAAGAGGACGATGACGTTCAGGCTGTTTATCACAACATGGCAGAGTAAGTAGCTCAGCTATTTATAATTATAAAATAAAACAACATGAGTTGGGTTCTGCGGAGGTAGATCCCAACTCTTGTCATTTCTGCCTGTTACTGTCCAGGTAAAAGGGATACTTTAGATGGTAAATTATTTATGATGAGAAAATAACCAGGGCAGTAATTGAGGTTCTGCAAAGGCAGCGTCCCAGCTGTTGTGGTTTGCATTGGGGTATAAGGTGAGCTTAACAGGTTTATCTAACACCTTTAGCTGATCCGCAATATTTGTAGAACAAACAACCGGAACTATATCGTCTTTTTCTCCATGGAAGAGCCAGAGCGGTACGTTCTTATACTTCTGTACATTTGCTACATTGTCTCCTCCACAAATGGAAAAAGCGGCAGCAAATACTTTTGGTTTACGTCTTAGCAATTCAAGCGTGCCCATTCCGCCCATCGATAACCCCGCAGCATATACACGATTATGATCTGTATAGGGCTTCGCCAGAAAAAAGTCTATCAAGCGCAGCAGTGCAGCCATGGCCTTACTGGGATCACCTTTTTCCTGAAATACGAACACCCTTTTGCCATTCGCATCGGGCTTAATGTTAACATTTGACCAGTAACTGTCTGATCCACATTGTGGAAACACAACAATTGCAGGGAATTTTTTTCTTATATCTTCCTGTAGGAATAGCTTACCACCATGTGTCAGTTGTTTTACGTTGTCGCCGCCTCTTTCACCAGCTCCATGGAGGAAAAATAGTATCGGGTATTTTTTTGCAGCATCAAAATTTTCGGGAAACAGAACTCTATAGGAAATGGTATCCTTATTGTTCATAAAATTACCACTGTCATACTTTGTGAGATCTTGCGCTGTACTGTTCAAACCAAAAAGCATTAAGAGTATGGTGTATGTTAAAATGAGCCTGTTCATACTACTAAAATAATCAATAAAATCTGTTGTTGTAAGGGTGTTTTTTATATGGTAAATCTTTGTTAGGGAAGCGGCCGGTTTGGTGCTGATTACCGTTCGAGTTAAGCTATATCTAAACAGGGTGTAAACAGGGTCTAAACAGGGTGCAAACAGGGTCAGCGATATAGTTTGCACCGAGTAATCACATGACTTAGATCGAGTGTTAATTGGAGATGTCTGGAACACTAACCGAAACGTTACAAAGCCCTTATCGGACAGCGTAAAAAAAGCGTTAAATGAGCGCGCTAATTTGTGCTAAAAATGTATTATTTGCTCAAAGAAAAACCGGCTTCCACCACATCTCTAGAGTTTCCTCCGATGTAGATTTTGAAGTCACCCGGTTCAGCAACAAACTTTAAGTCTGTATTGTAGAACTTCAAATCTTCTTCAGTGATTTTAAAGTTTACTGTTTTGCTTTCACCTGGCTTCAGACTGATTTTTTCAAAACCTTTTAACTCTTTCACCGGACGAGTAGAGCTACCTACAAGGTCGCGGATATACAATTGTACCACTTCTTTACCTTCAAATGCACCAGTGTTTTTTACTTCGATGCTGGCAGTAATAGATTCGCCTGGTTTAAAACTGTTTTTACTTAATTTTAAATTACTATAGGCAAAAGTAGTATAGCTTAAGCCATAACCAAATGGGTACAACGGGGCATTGCTTACATCAAGATAGTTGGAGCGGAATTTACTGAACCATTTACCTTCTTCCAATGGTCTTCCAGTATTTTTGTGCGCATAGTACAAGGGAACCTGACCTACATTTTGAGGGAAGGTAGTCGTTAATTTACCCGATGGGTTCACTGCGCCAAATAGTACATCTGGAATAGCATTTGCCGTTTCAGTACCACCGAACCAAACGTTTAAAATTGCCGGTACATTTTCATTTTCCCAGTTCAAGGCTAATGGACGGCCGGTAAATAATACCAATACGACAGGTTTACCTGTTTTAAGCAAGGCTTGTAATAAACGTTTTTGTACTGCAGGGATCTCGATATCCGTTCTGCTTGACGCTTCACCGCTCATTTCAGAGCTTTCACCTAATGCCGCAACTACAACATCTGATTGTGATGCAAGTTTTACTGCCTCATTAATGATTTCTTGCTCTGGTCGGTTATCACGAGGAATGGTGCGACCAAACATGGTAGCTCTTTCCTGGTATTGTGCATCAGCAAGCAGGTTAGCACCCAGACTGTGCAGGATCTTAACATCAGTTCCTGCTGCAGCCTGCATTCCTTGTAATAGGGATTTAGTATTAGCCAGGTCACTGTTTACGCTCCATGTTCCAGGCATGTTGGAACCGGTATTAGCTAAAGGACCTATTAAAGCGATAGTACCTGATTTTTTTAATGGCAGGATTTGACGATCATTTTTTAAAAGTACAAACGATTCAGTAGCAGCTTTGCGTGCATAGACGAGGTGCTCTGGTTTCAGAATCTCAGTTTTTGCACGCTCTTCGTTGCAATAACGGAAAGGATCTTCAAATAAGCCAAGTTTATATTTAGCTTCTAAAATAAGATGGCATGCATCATCAATACGTTGCTGTTTTACTTTGCCTTCTTTTACAGATTTCTTAAGTGTAGTTAAAAAGCCTTCACCAACCATATCCATATCTACACCTGCATTTAAAGATAGGGCAGAAACAGTTTGCAGATCTCCCAAGCCATGGTCGATCAATTCATTTACAGCAGTATAATCGGTAACAACCATGCCTTTAAAGCCCCATTGCTTACGCAACAGGTCAGTCATCAGCCATTTGTTTGCCGTTGCCGGAACACCATTAATATCGTTAAAAGAAGTCATCACACTACCTGCACCTGCGTCTAATGCAGCTTTATAGGGTGGAAGATATTCATTGTACATACGATCCAGACTCATGTCAGTCGTATTGTAATCGCGTCCTGCTTCTGAGGCACCATATAATGCGAAATGTTTTACACAGGCCATCATGGTGTTGTACTTGGTAAGATCATCGCCCTGGTAGCCTCTAACCATTGCTGCGGCTATTTTTGAACCCAGATAGGTGTCTTCTCCGGAACCTTCAGAGATACGACCCCAGCGTGCGTCTCTTGAGATATCCACCATTGGAGAAAAAGTCCAGTTTATCCCATCTGCTGTAGCTTCGATAGCTGCAATACGGGCTGTTTTTTGTATCAATTCCATATCCCATGTAGCGGATAGTGCCAGTGGAATAGGGAAGGTGGTTTTGTAACCATGGATAACATCCTGACCAAAAATAATAGGTATTTTTAGTCGGGTTTGCGTAACTGCAATTTCCTGTGCCTTGCGGATACGGGCAGGCGTAGTTAAACTAAATATCCCTCCAACTTGTCCGGCTTTAATTTTTTGTTCTACACCTGTACTTACTACTGATCCTGTGGTTGCTTCACCACCAGTAAGTAAATTGAGCTGTCCTATCTTTTCATCTAATGTCATTTTCGACATCAGCTTGTTGATAAAGGTGTTCATTTTTTGAACAACTGGTGGAACTGCTTTTTTCTGTTGCGCCAAACCAGTATTAAAGACTAGGAGCAGGGATAGGGAAAGTAAAAATAAGGATTTCATTATGTGTGTTTATTTCTTGTGTGTCGTTTTGATCAGGGGGTTAGAGCGGGACTATTGAACCCCAGTTTATGTAAGCCTTTTTGTATTTCCGGACTGCTCATAAACAATTTCCACAGCAGTCCACTACGATGGTTTTCTATCATCACAATAATGGGTCCCTGATCTATTGCCAGGTGTGATTTTGCATACCAATTGTGGTGTTCGCTAAAGGCATCTACAAAACCATATTCACTCCAGATTTTGTGTCCCAGATCTTCATAAAAATACCTTAGCGCTTGCATAGAATATTCAGGAGTGTAAGGAAAGGAAGATAAAGCAGCAGTGGGGGTAACCACTCCCTGGTCTTCGTTTGGTGAATGTGCTGCATAACCCTGCCAGCTATCACTGGCGGTTAATCCCCAACAATTCGTTCCATAACCTTTGTAGTTTTTAGGATTTGCCAGACAGTAAGCTCTGTTTACCAGGGTGTGATTTTTATTTTGCTCCCAGTAATCGGCATATCGGTCTTTAAGTCCTCTTGGATCTAATCCTAAAAAGGAATAATGGGAGAAAAATAATGGGCCACCATTATCAAAGCCAAGTGGTAATTTGTGGCCATAAAATTCCTTACCATTCAAAAAGAAATTGCTTTGCGCCCAACCTCTGTGATAAACTGCCGCTGGTACTGAATATCTTGTTGCCGAGGCTGCCAGCACATAAGTAATCAGGCATTCATTGTACCCTCTTAATGGGAAATTCATAGCCCAGCCATTGTTTGGACTCCAGTGCCAGTACAATACTTCTTCTCCACCTTTAGTAAACCAATCCCATTCTATTTCGTCCCATAGCCAGGTTATGCGATTCCTCAACTCATTCTCTACCTGGTTATTGGCATTAAAATATTGCTTGGCGGTTAGTAAGCCTTGAAATAGAAAGGATGTTTCTACAAGATCAGCACCATCATCTTTACGGCCAAATGGAATAGTTTTACCTGTTGCGCCGTTAAGCCAGTGTGGAAATACACCATGATAGGCATCAGCCTTAGCTAAAAACTTAACCATTTTTAAGAGGTTGGCAGATGCACTGTCACGACTGATCCAATTACGTTCTGTGGCTACTATCGTTGCCATAATTCCAAAGCCGGTCCCTCCGGTAGTTACTACCTCATCTCCATAACCAAAGGCTGCATTACTACGCTCCCGGGCCATGCCACTTACGGGGTGACCGAAGTCCCAGAAGTATCTGAAGGTCTGTTTTTGCACCAGGTCTAATAGCTGGTCGTCACTCAGGTTTTTCTGGATCTTTAATTGTACAGGAATATTTTTTGTTTTGTTTTTTTGTGCTTCTGCAGATAGGGGGATTACTGTTGAGCAGGCCATTAGTGCCAAAAAAAGCATTGTAAGAAGTCTGTTTTTTGCCATAATCATTATTGCTAAAAAAGGCTGCTGACCAAATATCAGCAGCCTCTTAATTCTTGTTTTTTAGTATCCCGGGTTTTGAACAAGTACTCCTCCACTCAGGTCAATTTCAGTTTGGGGAATTGGCCAGACCTCGTTTCGGCCTGCTTTCCATTCTTTAGAACCAAAAACTTCTGTTCCGCGGCCCTGACGAATAACATCAAAATAACGGTCGAACTCCATTGCAAATTCAACGCGTCTCTCTCTGTAGATTGCTTTTCTCAGTTCGGCCTGATCGGTAGTGGTAACCTTAGGAAGAATAGTCGCATTCCCTTGACGAGCTCTATTTCTTACCTCTTCCAGAGAAGAGATCGCCTTTGTGGGATTATTCAGCTCGTTAGCGGCTTCAGCATTCATCAGCAGTACATCCGAGTAACGAAGCATACGTACGTTTTGCTGTGCGCCTTCGTTAAAATTAGGGACAAACAGTGAAAAAGGAACATATGACTTCTGGTTGTACATAGGATTGTCTCCGGTTGCCGGAATTAAATCGCCGGAAGGAGTGGTTTCACCTCTGAAAATGATCGTTGCATCTCTTCTGGGATCTCCGGTCTCATACGCTGCGGCAAGGTTAGCTGAAGGGACATTAAAGCCCCATCCACCACCTGTGATTCCACGTACACCTTGTACCTGAGAATATTGAGAATTAGATGCATCCTTGTTATTGGGCAATAATGCGCACTGGATCTCAAATATCGATTCGATACTATTTTCATTCTCTATTCTGAATACCTTTTCGTAGTTGGGAAGCAGTCCATAACCCATGCCCATTACCGTATTGGTGTAAGCCAATACGTCGCTCCATTTTTTCTGGTACATGGCAACTTTAGCGTGCAAGGTTAAAGCTGCACCTTTTGTTGCACGGCCAATATCTGCGGCACTATAAGTTGGAGGTAATACGGCAGCGGCCTCTGTCAGGTCTTTTTCAATCTGTGCATAAACTTCGGTAACTGATGCCCTTGGTAGATTAAAATCTGTATTTGCGTCTTTAGGAACATGTAAACGCAACGGAACTCCTCCAAAGGCACGTACTAGTCTGAAATATGAAAAGGCACGTACAAATTTGGCCTCTGCCAAATACCTGGCCTTCAGGTTTTCATCCATAGCTATTCCTGGAACATTATCCAGAACCTGGTTGGTGTAATTGATGTTACGGTATTGGCCATTCCAGAAGCCGCCAATGTTTCCCTGATCAGGGTCGATGGTAAACTGGTCAAATTGCAAGAAGAAACTGGCATCAGATGCAGTACTTCCTTTATCTGCATCATCAGAGCCCATGCTTTCAATGGCAATAGCAGGAAATGCTGTGTTTTCCCATGAACGAAGGTTACCATAAATGGCATTCACACCTGCTGTCGCATCATCGGCAGTTTTCCAGAATACTGTACTTTGCTGTTTCCCTTGTTCAGGTACATCCAAAAAGCTTTTTGTACAGGAAGCAACGGTACCTATGCTAAGGGCTAAACTGATGCCCAAAGCTGCTTTTTTATATAGATTGTTATATTGTTTCATGATGTCGCAGATTAAAAAGTAAGGTTGATACCAAAATTGTAGGTTGCAAACAAAGGATAAACATTGGCATCCAAACCTGCATTTAAGCTGTTTGGTATAGTTGTTTTAATCTTTTCTGCATTGTCTGTAGGCACCGGTCCTACTTCAGGACTGAATCCTTTATACCCAAAAATGTTGATTGCATTTTGTGCATTTGCATAAATTCTAACCTTTTTGATCTTCCATTTATTTAAGATACCATCAGGTAGTGTATATCCTAGTTGTGCATTTCTTACTCTGAAATACGATCCACTGGATACATAGAAGGAGTTGGGGGCAGCGTTGGCTGAAGCACCGATATTGGCTGAAGGGTAGGTGTTTGAAGTGCCTTCGCCGTGCCATCTGTTGTCAAAAAAGTCTTTGGTGATGTTCTCGTTTCCAAAACGATAGGCCAGGTTGGCGTTGTATATATCTACTCCTGCTACTCCCTGGAAATCCAGTGCAAGGTCGAAGTTTTTGTAAGCAAAATTGGTGTTTACACCATAAGTATACTTAGGGTTGGGGTTACCTATCACTGTTCTGTCAGCAGAAGTGATTTTTCCATCCCCATTCAAATCTACATATTTAAAACCTCCGGGAGCGGCACTTGCCTGTGTAGGTGAATTTGCAATTTCAGCTGCATTTTGGAAAATTCCGGCAACTTTATATCCATAGAACATTCCTATAGGGTCTCCAGCTACAGTCCTCGTGGCCAGAGAGCCGTTGGTGATACCTGTACTACCCGAGTAAATAGGTGTTTCACCAGAAAGTACATTTAGCACTTTATTGGCATTGTAGCTAATGTTACCGCCAATACTGTAGTTTAAACCACCTTCAGTTGTATTGGTCCATGCTGCTGATAATTCTACACCTCTGTTCTGGATGTCGGCCTGGTTTCCAAGTAAATCGTTGTCTTTTGTTCCCAACGACCCAAGTACAGGAATTTTAAAGATGGCCCTTGAAGTTTTTCTACTATAGACATCTGCTTCTACAGTTAACCTGTTGCTTAGGAAAGCTGCTTCAATACCGATATCTGTACCAATTCCTTTTTCCCAAACGATTGCAGGGGGAATAAGGGTGTTCACACTTTTACCGGTAAAGGGTGTATTGTTGAATATTGCAACCAGATTGCCTGTTTGATCTAATAATTGTTGCGAAGGGTTAATCGGAACACTCGCATTTCCAATCATACCCCAGCTACCCCTTAATTTCAGGGAGCTGAACACAGTTTGGTTTTTCATGAAATCTTCGTTGGTGATTACCCATCCGGTACCTACAGAAGGAAAATATCCCCAGGTCTCGTTGCCGCCAAAAAATTGGGAAGCACCATCAGCACGGATAGATGCATTCAGCATGTACTTATTTTTGAATGAATAGTTGGCTCTGGCAAAGTAAGAAGCAAATTTGATCAGTGAGCCCTGATCTGCTACACTTCTGGTGGCTGCATCGCCTAGACTTAAATATAAATCTGCGTCACTATTGAAGGGGACATTTTGCGCGGACGCATTTAAGGTATAAGCTTTATTGCTTTGCGCAGACTGACCAAGCAATACTGTCAGGTTATGATTTTCGCTGAAAGTGTTGTCATAAGTCAAGGTATTTTCAATTATCCAGTTCCTGGTTTCCACACGTTTTATATCCAGAATGCTGGCATCGCTTTTCTGCGCATAGGTAGCATAGTATTTTGGATTATATTTCCTGTTCTCCATTTGACCGAACTCTCCACCAAAGCTCGTTTTAAAGGCGAAGTGTTTTGCAAATTTAAGTTCGGCAAAAATATTACCGGTAACACTGTTTTGTTTGGTTTGCTGATTAAAAAAATCAAGGCTGGCCTGAGGGTTGAAGTTAGCGCCATCTCCAAGAAGCTGATCATTTGGGTCGCCATAAGATCCGTCTGATTTGAATACTGGTACAGAGGGTGCTGCCGAATATAGCTGGTGATAGATCGTTGCAGGAACATCTTTCGATTTACCTGAAACGCCGGTAATGTTGTAACCTACTTTAAGGTTTTTTAACAGCTGTATATCATTTGATACACGAGCAGTATATCTTTTATAGTTGTTGGTCTGGATAATTCCGTCCTGATCAAGGTAGCCCAATGAGATGTTATAGGTAGATTTCTCTGTTCCTCCTGCTACTGAAACATTATGGTTAGTTACAAATGCATTGCGAAGGATCTGATCGTACCAGTCAGTTCCGGCACCTAAATTAGAGGTATTGTTGAATACTGGGTTTCCGCCATTCAATACAGCAAGCTCGTTTGTAAAGGTAGCATACTCTTCGGCATTTGCCATTTTAACCTTATTGGTGACCTTCTGGAAACCTGCATAAGCATCGTAGCTGATTGTGGTTGGTGTGCCTGATTTTCCTTTTTTTGTAGTAATCAGCACAACTCCGTTTGCAGCGCGTATACCATAAATAGACTGAGCAGAAGCGTCTTTTAAAACGCTCATGTTTTCAATGTCTCCGGGATTTAAAAAGTTAATGTCATTGTACCATACTCCATCTACCACATATAATGGAGCCTGGTTGCCAAATATCGTTCCCAAGCCACGAATTCGGATCTGAGGCGAAGAACCAGGAGCTCCGGTATTTGTGATTGATACACCGGCAATTTTGCCTTGTAATGCTCCTACAGGATTGGTAGATGCCTGTTTTGATATTTCAGATCCCTTTAAACTGGCTACTGCCCCTGTTACGTCTATTTTACGCTGGGTTCCATAACCAATCACGACAACCTGCTCTAGTTGTTGCGAAGAGGGCGTCAGTACCACATTGATTGTTCCCTGTCCGTTAACGGGAATTTCCTGGGTTACGTAACCCACATAAGTAAAGACTAGGGTGCTGTTAGCTGTTGTATTAATGGAATACCTTCCGTTAGCATCTGTTTGTACTCCTGTAGTACTCCCTTTTACCATAATACTTACTGATGGAATGGTTGTCTTATCCAGGCCGTCGGTAACAACGCCTTTAACAGTAATATTCTGTGCAAAGGCTGTGTTGGTAAAAAGTAAACAAAGAATACTTAAAACAGAAAATCTTGTAAAAAATCTTTTCATACTCGTTTAAGTTTTTGGTTAATAATGATGGTTAAAGCTGCGGTAGATTTTTGGCTATAACAAGTTTGACAACCTCAACATTAATACATCATTGGGTGGAAATGGGCTATCTCATGGCATTGTATAATCGTGTTTTTTAGTTCAAAAACATGGTTTTAATGAATTGGAACCAATTTTTTATACTACATCAAATAGATTAAAAAGGTTTGGTGCTGATGTGATAGTTTTTGAGGTATGAGAGGTAATGATGTAGTGTTTAAAGCTCCATTAGGAACTCTACAAGGTTCTTATCATGGGGTACATTCAGCTTTTTTCTTAACCTGTATCTCCGGATTTCGACTCCGCGAAGGGAAATGTTTAGTAGAGAAGCAAGTTCTTTGCTACTCATATTCATATGTAAATAGGCGCATAACTTCAGGTCGTTTGGCACCAGGTCAGGATGATTGGTTTTGAGTTTTTTAAAGAAACTCTCGTGCGCTTCATTAAAACTGCTTTCAAATAAATTCCAGTCGCGTTCATCATTCATGCCTTCCTCAATTACTTTCTGGATTCTTTTAAGCTGATCATCGGAAAGTTTTTTCCCATGCTCATCCTTAAGCTTCAAAATTTCTTCACTAATCTTTTTAAGCAGTTCATTTTTATAAACGAGGCTCATCGCCGAATTAGCCAATTCCCTACTCTTACCGGCCAACTCTGCATGTAGCTTTTCAGTTTGCAGTTTGATGATTTGTTTTTCCGTTGCTTCTGCTTCCTTCTTCAGAAAGATCTCTTTTTCTTCTTGAAGTTTTACCGTGATCGAAAGCTGATCTTTAAGTAACTTTTTCTTATAAAGTTTCTTGCCAATAAATAGCAACACAGTCAGTAAGAGCAGATAAAATGCTAATGCCCAGTTGCTGGCGTAAAAAGGTGGGAGTATTGTAAACTCAAAAGAAGTAACTTCACTTAAGTTCTGGTCGTTAATTTTTGCGCGTACAAGGAATTTGTAGTTTCCATGTCCGAGATTTGTAAAGTCTTTCTGAGAAGCCAAACTCCAGTCTGACCATTGTTTGGAATATCCTTCGAGGTAATACTGGAATTTAATTTTGGCCTCTCTGTAATAAGGAAGGGCATAAGAAATTCGGATGTTATTCCGAACGAAAGGGATCTCTATTTCAGATTCGCTGTTCCCAATTTCGCTTATTATTGAATAAGTGTCTGTAATATCTTCTACCTTTCGGATGAGCACGGAAGGTAAAATGGGTTTTTCCTTATTTTGAGATTGCATGGCGTTGTAGATTACAAAGCCATCATCTACACTGATGAGGTAAATCTGATTGCTGATTTTGCTAATGTTCTCGTAATACTGGACCATACGGCCATCAAGGGCACTGAAGCGGTTAGAGTCTATTTTAATTATTCCGGGCTGACCAAAATCAATGAGTGCCATTTTACCATGATTGATAAACCAATATCTTTTGTCACCAGCGCTAATTACTTTATTTGAATTGGCAAAAGAGCCTATAACTTTATTTAGGGTCTCGTACCTGGTGAAGCGATTGCTGATCTCATCAAAAGTTAAAAAGCCTTCGTCCGAAGAATAAAGTAATTTATTTTCCAGCGTAAACAGGTTAACATTATAGCTGCTTGGTAAACCATTACGCTCATCGTAATATTTAATATGTGTTACTTTTTTAAAATCAGGGCTAAGACTAAGTTTGTACAAACCTCGATAAGCATGGCTTACCCAAATATCGCCCTTAACATCTATTTCTACATACCTCGAAGGTTCAGCGAAATTTTCAATCTTATAGAAATACTTCCATAATCCCGATGCATCTTTTTTATAAAGTACAAGGCCTGTATAAGTACCCTGAATTAGGTAGTCGTCATTTAATTTTTTTATGGTCCAGCCACCACTTGTGCCGGATATCTTTTCTAAGGTGTTGTCATTTATTCTGTACGTGCCATCATTATGACCACAAAAAAGTTGGCCATCAATCAAACTGAGGTCCCATATCTGGCCTTGAGAATGTGGTACCAGCTTAAAGTTAAAGGTTTTGAAAGACCGTTCATTTTCAGCTATCCAGGGGCTTGAGAATAGGCCCTGGTTCGTGCCCAGATAGATCTTGTTCTTATAGATCCTGCTGGAATAAACAGTTCCAAATAAGCCGGTTTTATCAAAGTAAAAGTAAAGCGGAGAATTAAGCTCTATCCGATCTATCCCATTGTCTAACCCAGCCCATAAATTCTCTTCATTATCAGCATAAATGCTTAGTATGGTATTGTTTTGTAATCCGCTTGATTTATTAATGTGCTGTATAATATTGCCTTCTTCATCAATAATGATTAAACCATTTAATATGGTTCCGTAGGCGTAGTATTTTCCCAATACACGGACACCGTTATTGAGCTGATAAGTCTGCAAAAAAGCATTGGCAGCTGTGATAAAGGGACTATATCGTTGTCCATCATATAAGAATAAGCCACCTTTACTGGTTCCTATCAATAATTTGCCATTTTTATAAGGTAATATAGATAGTACACTCTCTGGGAGTGCAGGGCCGTTGTTGCTTAAAGGAACCAGACGGTTCTTACTTAATTCAAATAATCCCTTGCCGAGTTCTTCTACGATAAAGCGCTTGTCTACTTTGTGGAGAAACAGAAATGAGCCCTTGCTTTTTACTATACTGATTTTTTTATCCTCGTAAATGTAAATGCTTGTAAATGATTGGAAGATGATTTTTTTACCATCAATATAGATTTTCCAGATCTCATCAGTCATTTTATGATCTTTAGGGATCAAGGAAGTTAAGGAGTAATATTTTAACCGCTTATTTGCCACCTTCCAGTAGCCGAATTCGCCAAATCCACCCGCATAGATTCTCCCTTGAGGATCTGTTGCAACAGCCCGAACAATTTGCCGGTTTGGCATTTCATATTGTTGCCAGTACCTACCGTCGTAACTAAGAAGACCTTGTGCATTTCCAAAATACATGATGCCAGACTTATCCTTGGCTATCGACCAGTTTTGGTTGCCGGATAGGTAAACAGATTTGGAATAATTTTGTATGTAAGGAACCCCAATACTATTTATATTAGCTGCTGTTGTGCAAAGAGGCAAAAGTAATGCAATATAAAATAGATAGTATTTTAGGTTCCTGAGTTTCATGAATAGCCGGGTTAATTATTTGGTGGCTACGTTTACAGGCTGAGGTACTTTTACATAATATCCTGTTCCATCGTATTTGCGTTTGCGTGGGTTTGTTGTGCAGGCAACTGAGCAGCAGCCTTGCAGTTCATCACCACATTCATCACATTGCGTAACATGCTCATTGCATTCCGGATTGGCACAATTGATCATTTTAGGCGTTGTTTTACCGCAATTATAGCATTTGGATACGATTGTAGGATTTACTGTATTTACATCAACGGCAATACGGCTGTCGAAAACATAGCATTTACCTTCAAAGTCTTCCCCACCAGCTTCTTTACCATATTTAATGATACCGCCGTGAAGCTGGTACACATCGTTAAAGCCATGATGAAGTAATAAGGCAGATGCTTTTTCGCATTTTATGCCACCAGTACAATAGGTTAATACTTTTTTGTCTTTGTATTGAGCAAGCTCGTTGATCTTTTCCGGGAAATCCCTGAAGTTCTCTATGTCAAGGGTAATGGCATTTTTGAAGCGACCAAGGTTATGTTCGTAATTTGAGCGAACATCAAGGATGATTACATCCTCCTGATCGATCATTTTCTGAAATTCTGCAGGCTCAAGGTGTTTACCTGTTTGTCTGTTCGGATCGATAATGTTTGGATCTCTTAAGCCTGAGTGTACAATCTCGGACTTATACCTGCAATGCATTTTAATGAAAGAAGGTTCTTCTACATCGTCGATTTTGAAGTCTGTTTTTGCAAAACGTTCATCAGCTTTGATAGCAGCCATATAGGCTTCGCAGGCTTCTTTGGTGCCCGAAACGGTGCCGTTTAAACCTTCATCAGCTACGATGATCCGGCCTACAAGACCTAAGGATTTACAGAATTTAAGATGATCGTCGGCAAATTGTTCTGCCTCTGCTATATGACTATAGCAATAGTAAAGTAATGTCTGGAATTTTGTCATAATTCATTGATACCGGTGCAAATGGCGTTTAATGCTTTGCAAAGGTGCAAAAAAAACCGTTCTCCTCCAAGGCTGGAACCGCTTGTCTAAAGAAGACAAAAAATCCCAGATCTTGTCTGAGAAGGTGTTTTTTGTTTTAGACAGTGCGCTTAGAATTGTAACAAATTAAGTGCTTTGGGCATAAGATAAGGCCGTTTTTACCGTTTTATAGCCTATGTCGTTACCGCCGATAGGTATATCACTTAATTTATGTTGGATAATTACTAAGTTTGCAGGCGTTAATCAATAACTATATCGTATACTAACTAACTTTAAACATAAAATGACTAAAATTTCAATGAAACCATTGTGGTTAGCAGCAGGTCTTATGCTAAGCGCTACTGCTGGTTTTGCACAAGACAATCTTGTTAATTCACTTAAAAATAACCAAAGTGCTAACAGCGCTGGAAGCTTTAATTTTACTCCGGTAATTAATGCTGAGGCTACTTCAGTAAAGAACCAGAAATCATCAGGTACTTGCTGGAGCTATTCTACCAACTCATTCCTTGAATCAGAAATGATCCGTATGGGTAAAAAGCCGGTAGATTTAGCTGATTTATTTACAGCTCGTAACGCGTACATCGAAAAAGGAATCAATTATGTGCGCATGCATGGTGCTTTAACTTTGGGTGATGGTGGTGCTTGTCATGATGTAACCAACATGTTTGCTAAGTATGGTGCTTTGCCTCAGGAAGCTTACAGTGGTAATGACTATGGTAGTCCGGGTTCATCTGAAAGAATGAACAAATTAACTGAAGCAATTTTGAAAAAAGCTGTGGAAGGTAAATTTGATCCTAGCTGGAAAGCTAAATACATTGCAACTATCGATTCTTGCATGGGTGTAGTTCCTGAGAAATTTACTTACGAAGGGAAAGAGTATACTCCAGTAACTTTTGGTAAAGAGGTTGTTGGAATTAATCCTGCTGACTATGTTGAACTTTCATCTTTCACTACCAGCCCTTACTATGAAAAAGCTGTGTTAATGGTGCCTGATAACTGGTCATTTGATCAGGTGTATAATGTTCAGATGGATGATATCATCAACATTATCGACAATGCAATTAAAAAAGGATTTACTGTTGCATGGGCTACAGATGTTAGCGAGAAAGGCTTTAGCTGGAAAAATGGGGTAGCTTACGTACCAGAAAAAGATTTCGAGAGCATGAGCAATGATGAGAAAAAAGCAATGTTTAATGGTCCTAAAACTGAGAAAGAAATTACTGTAGCTTTACGTCAGGCTGCTTTTGATAACTACGAAACTACTGATGATCACGGCATGCAGATCACTGGCATGGCAAAAGATCAAGCTGGTAAAGAATATTACATCGTTAAAAACTCTTGGGGTGCTACTAACGATTACAAAGGATATTTATACGTAACTAAAAACTTTGTGAAATATAAAACTACTGCGTTTTTATTGCACAAAAACGGAATTCCTTCAGACTTACGCAAGAAAATGGCGATTAAATAAGCTGAGGTTTAACCTATAAAAAAAGGGAAGTGCATTTGTACTTCCCTTTTTTTATAGGTTAAAATCCATATGAGAACCTGAAACCATGGTTTACTCTATTTTTACCATTGTAGGAGAATCCATAAGTGGCTCGGAATATAAGTCTGCTAAGTCCGAAGTAGAACTCCGAATAGTTCTTTTTTGTAGGCTGGGTTAAATAGCTGGCACCAATTATTTCCTCTAGTTTTAGCTTACGTAAGAAGGGCACCTTGTTTGTGAAAAAGCCCGAGAAGTTATGCTCGGCATGGGCTTCCAGGTACTCCCGGTCAGTGCTGAAAAGATAGAAGTCAAGAAACATGAACTTTCTTAAGTCCGGAACAGAGAATAAGGAATTGTTACCCTGAAAATGTTTGGCTTCCGGATAATAGACGCTTTTGTTATTCAGGAATTTTCCGGCACCTATAATAAATGACGAATATCCCCATAAGCCACTGCTGATATTCTTTTGTGAGACTTCAATAGACACCAGATCATAATTGACACTGCTGTTCAGTGCACCATTTATCCCTTTTTTATAGGTAAGGTCAATAACGGGATATTTAGTCGGCTGATAAGACCTACCTTCAGGTCGGGTGATGTATTGTTGCCCAACAGTATAATTTAAGGATGCAGTAATGGTAAGTGCTTTATAGTTCGGGAATAAGGGTGTTTCTGTATCAGGACTAAAGGGGTTATTTGAGGTGAAATGCTCCCCTTTCAGGTCCTCTACTTTGAAATCGGTAGTGTTTGAAAGATGAATATTACGGGAATAGTTAGCATTTATACTAGCTTGAAGTCCATTCATAAGCATCCTTGTTGTACCAATATTGGTAAATTCTTTTTTATAGAATTTTGAGTAGTTGGTTTCAAAGAACAGTGAGTTGATGGAGTTGCCTAAAAGGCTCATGGAGCCGTAATTGTTAAGATCATAGATACCCGATCCTCCGCTGATATTGATGTTTGCCTTTTTTATTGGATTGTAATGATAAGTTGCGGCAAGATTTGCGGTAAGGGTCTTATTAGAAAAGCCATATCTTCCTTCAGCCCTGACGTTGTAGTAACTATTGTCTTCAAGTTTTTTAGTATAAACTATTCCAGATTTGATGGCAAAGCCTTCAACGGTGTTATAGAAAAAAGATTGATAAATTGGGTCGAAAACATAGCGCTTACCCGTGTTGCGCTTGTTGATGGTGTATCCTGTGACGATCAACTCAAAAGCGCCTAGTCTGTTGTTTACTTTTTCCATTGAATCCAGATATCTGTCGGAATTTTTTATTGCCGCAATGCTATCTTTTCTAATGTAATTAAATTTTTCTTCATTGGTAAGAGGAATTGGACGGTTGTTTATCCAGAATAATGAGTCTTTCGTGTTTACGGCAGCCGTGATTTTAAGAATTTCGCCCTTGAAGTAGTTTTTTGGGAAACTGGGTTGAAGGTTATAATTACTATATACGCCGATGTAATACCCTTCAAACTTAAAGCCTAATATGTTTCCATTGAATTTAAAATTAATGTTGGTTGGCATATAGGTAAAGTCAGTTTTTAAAAACTGCTGGGATATGTTCAGGGTATCAAGCAGGTTGATACCGGTATTTTTCGTAAGGTAAACATCGGCATTAACCAGGTGCCAGCTATCATCAATAATATAGATGGTTCCTCTGAACACCGGATCGTTTTCTCTGCGGGGAATGATCTGGATTTTGTTGATTTGTACGCCATTCTCTGTAGTAACACCCAGTAACTTGTAATCATAGTATCGGAAAGCATTGTCAGAAATCGGAGACACAAAACCTCTTGAACTTAATTTGTTTTCGAGTAAAATGTTATCGTAAAAATTGATGATCAGGTCGGAGGCCTTATTAAAGCTGAAAGCTTTGTTTTCACCTGCAGTTTTCGAAGAAACCATCTCTTCATGGATTTTATCAGGTCGCTGATAAGCAAATGTGGAAGTGGATTCTGAAAGATATAGTATGCCTTTTCTGTTGGTATCAAGATCCAATAACCTCTGTACATCCCTGCCAAATATCTTTTTTGGTGCACCAACAAGTTTTTGTACGCCTTTGATATATACATTGGTTGTATAGGCCTGTACTTCTGTCAAATGTTTCTTCCGAGCTTTTATGGCTTGACGAATGATCTCATAAGCAGGATTCTCAGCGCTCGCATTGATCGTAACCGCTGAGAGTGTATAGGCCTCAGGGCTAAGTATGATGTTGTCTAAAAGGTCGGCCGTGATGGTTAACTCTTTTTCTATGGGCTTGTAGCCAATTGCTTTGAATACGATCGTGTGGGTGCCTGATTCAACCGAGAATCTGTAATCTCCATCTATATTCGCTGAAGTCCCTTTTGTTGTGTTTTTAATGTAAACAGAGGCAAAAGATATGGGTACACCTTCTGTATCACGGATGTTTCCACTAAGCTTGAATTGTTGTGCTGAACTGCTAAGGATGCTTATTATCAATAATAATGTGATAAGGAAAGGCTTCATCAATAGGTGTTTTTATTCTAGGTTAAATATAGATCTCATGCTTAAAGGAAATGATAATGATGTTGGATCATATCTTATACCCATTTGTAGGTATATTTAGCTTGACCTCAGCATTTTCTGTCACTTCTTTTAAAGAAATGAAAAATCGTAACTATCTTTGTTTGTTCTAAAACTGCTCCAATGGGATATACTAATACAACAACAAAAGTATTACAAATTAAGGCTTATATACTTTAAAACCTATGTTTTTTCAAATTATAACTTTAAATCGTAATGTTGTACATCCTGTGTTGTTTGTGCTCATGACCTTTTTCTCATTAAAGTCGCTTGGACAAACCTCCGTTAAGGGGGTGATTAAAGATAAATTTACCGGACAGCCAATTCCTGCAGTTTCTATCTCATTTTCAGGCATTGGTGGTGGGACTATTTCCGATAAGGATGGTTTTTTTCAGATTCGTATCAGCAAAACAATAAAGAGTCTTGTTTTTTCGGCTGTAGGCTATAAAAAATTACAGTATTCAATATCGGTAAAAGAATCTCCTTATTTAAATATAGAACTTGATGAATCCAGCAATAATCTTGATGGGGTGAGTATTGTTGGGGCGAAGAAACCAAAATATCGTAATAAGAATAATGAGGCGGTTGAGTTAATCCGCCAGGTTATTGAGCATAGAGATAAAAATCGGAATAAGCAAGACAGCACCGTAGTGTTTAATCAATACGAAAAGCTAAACATGTCTTTGAATATGGGCGCTAAGGAGATTTCTACTTCCTCTTTTTTACGAAAATTCCCTTTTTTAATAAGTACGGCTGATACCATTAAGCTACCTGGGAGGGCATTAATTCCTTTGTTTATGCGCGAAAGGCTAACTATGCGTCAGGAAACCAAAGATCATTTGGATGATAAATCGGTGATGCTGAATGAGAAGCAGTCCAGGTTTGATCAGGCTTTTGATGAGGATGGTATTGATGAATATCTCAACCATATTTATCAGCATGTGGATGTTTATGAACATGATATTGCCTTGGGAAGTCAGCGCTTTTTAAGCCCGATTTCGTCCCTCGCACCTGAATTTTATAAGTACTTTATAACGGATACGATTAAAGGGAAGGTTAATGTTGTTCGGTTGGCTTTTAGTCCGAGAAATAAACAGGATCAGCTATTTATGGGCGAAATGCTTATTCCCCTGGATGGGAATTATGCAGTAAGCAGTGTTACACTTTATCTGAATAAAGCTATTAATATCAATTGGGTAAACGATTTTCAGGTAACTGTAGGGTACAAAAGGGACCAGAAGGGACAGTACTATATCTCCCAAAGTACGACAGCGATGGATTTGGGGCTTTTTAAAGGTAAGCATAGTCTTTATGGTGTACGTACGTTGTTGACTACAGATTACAGGCTAGGTAATAAGGGTGTTGTATTTCCTGCTCCTAAATCTCTTTCGCAGATAAAGAAGAGCTCGAATAGTTTTGAGCGACCAGTTTCATTGTCCTCGATAGAAATAAATGCATACAAGAATATCGACAGTCTGAAAGAGTCTCCCAGGTTTAAACGCTTTATGCGGGTTACGGCTTTGGTACTTACAGGTTTTCATAAGGCAGGGCCGGTAGATATTGGCCCGGTATCATCATTTTATAGTTTTAACAATGTTGAAGGAACCAGGCTTCGGTTGAGCGGACGGACAAATGAAGATTTTAGCAGTAAAGTTATATTAGATGCGGGAGTGGCTTATGGGCTTAAGGATAAGGAATGGAAACATTCGGTAGGGTTAATCTACTCGTTTAAGCCGGAAGGTGTTCTCCAGTTTCCGATGAATGTAATTACGGTACGTAGCAGTTATGAAACTCAAATTCCAGGTCAGGATCTGAGTTTTATAGAAGAGGATAATTTCTTGTTGTCGTTTAAAAGAGGGGTGGATGATAAACGCTTGTATAACCGAAAATGGACTGCAGAGTATTTTCGTGAACTGGAAAGCCACATTTCTTTTCGTTTAGGTTTAAGGAGTCAGGGACTTACTCCAGCGGGTGGATTGATATTTCAACCGGAATCGGGCGCTCCAGCCGTTCGTAAACTTCAATTATCTGAGCTTACTTCTGAGTTAAGATGGGCGCCTAAGGAACAGTTTTATCAGGGGAAACGTTTCCGTCGCCTTATTAAAAATGGATACCCTGTATTTTCTTTAAGAGCTTCCGCTGCATTTAAGGGATTCTTGCAAGGTGATTATTCCTTTCAGAATGTATCGCTGAACATCTTTAAAAGGTTGTACCTGGCTCCTTTTGGTTATTCGGATGTAATTGTTGAGGGGGGGATGATATTCGGTAAAGTTCCTTTCCCATTGTTGGCCATCCATAAAGCCAATCAAACTTATTCTTATCAGATTCAGTCTTACAACCTGATGAATTTTATGGAGTTCATGAGCGATAAATATGCCAATATCAATATAGATCATTCATTAAATGGTTTAGTTCTGAACAAAATGCCATTGATTAAAAAACTACAACTTCGGGAGGTGTTTTCTTTAAAAGTGCTTTATGGTGGCATTTCTCCAAAGAACAAGCCTGAAAATGATTCGGAGCTTTACCGCTTTGCTACAAATAAGGAAGGCGTTCAAACTTCATTTGGATTGGGTAAGACACCTTATGTGGAGGGAAGTGTCGGACTTTCAAATATCTTTAAGTTGCTGAGGGTTGATTACGTTAGACGTTTCACTTATCTGGACAATCCCAATGTGTCAAAATCAGGAATCAGGGCAAGGATACACCTAGATTTCTAAAAACACTTATTAAGGTTACCTCCCAAACTGGGGAATTGTATAACTTTGGCTGTATCAAATTATAATATTATGTATAAAACATTACAGCCGGTTCTTCAACAAGAGCTAGACCAGATAGAAAAGGACGGTTTATATAAACGTGAGCGCATTATTGTTACGCCTCAGGGTGCAGACATAAAAGTAAGCACCGGTCAGGAAGTGATCAATTTTTGTGCAAATAATTATTTGGGACTGTCATCAGACCCTCGTGTTACTGATGCTGCAAAAAAGGCTATTGATAAATATGGTTACGGAATGTCGTCTGTGCGCTTTATTTGCGGTACACAAGATGTGCATAAAGAATTGGAAGCAAAGCTTTCTAAGTTTTTAGGTACTGAAGATACCATTTTATATGCTGCAGCCTTTGATGCGAATGGAGGTGTTTTTGAGCCTTTGTTTAACGATCAGGATGCAATTATATCAGATGAACTGAACCACGCTTCAATTATTGATGGCGTACGTTTGTGTAAAGCAAAACGTTTCAGGTATAAAAATGCTGATATGGCTGATTTGGAGCAACAATTGATCGCTGCAAAGGATGCCAGACATCGTATTATAGTAACTGATGGCGCGTTTTCTATGGATGGGGTAATCGCTCCATTAGATAAGATCTGTGATTTGGCTGATAAATATGAAGCGTTGGTGATGATCGATGAGTCGCACTGTACCGGTTTTATCGGAAAAACAGGCCGCGGAACTCATGAACATTTTAATGTGATGAATAGGGTTGATATCATTACCGGTACTTTAGGTAAGGCGCTTGGTGGTGCATCAGGTGGTTTTACCGCGGGTAAGAAAGAAATTATCGATATGCTACGCCAGCGCTCACGCCCATATTTATTTTCAAATACATTGGCTCCTGCAATTGCCGGTGCTTCTGTTGCGGTATTGGATATGCTAAGTGAGACGACTGATTTGAGAGATAAATTAGAGCAAAACACAAAATATTTCCGCGAGAAAATGACTGAAGCCGGCTTCGACATCAAGCCAGGGGTACATCCAATTGTGCCTGTGATGTTATATGATGCGAAACTTGCTCAGGAGTTTGCTGCAAAAATGCTGGATGAAGGTATTTATGTAATTGGTTTTTACTATCCTGTGGTTGGTCAGGGCAAGGCACGTATCCGTGTTCAGTTGTCTGCCGCACACGAAATGCATCACCTGGATAAAGCAATAGCTGCTTTTACAAAGGTAGGTAAAGCACTAGGTGTAATATAAATTATAATACCGGGTTCATTTTCCTGCTTGTAACATCTGGCAAGTTGATTTTGAACCCGGTCTATATAAAAATATTATATAAATTGCTGTATATTTGACCCCATGTTACAAGATAAGATAACACAGTATACTGCAGAGATCAACGCTTTTTCTACAGCGAATGCCGACGAATTAGAACAATTCCGCATAAAATTCCTTGGTACAAAAGGAATAATCAAAGATATTTTTGATGAGTTTAAAGCTGTTTCACCTGAGGAGAAAAGATCCCTGGGGAAGGTTTTAAATGAATTTAAGCAATTGGCAGAAGCTAAATACCAAACGCTTAAAGAACAGAGTGAGGTAGCTGATACTTCGACAGATTCTGGCTTAGACTTAACTTTGCCGGGTGAAGGTTTCGAAGTGGGTTCGCGTCATCCTTTGGCATTGGTAAGAAGAGAGATTATTGAGATTTTCAATAAACTTGGATTTGTGGTTGCTGAAGGACCAGAGATTGAAGATGACTGGCATAATTTCTCCGCTTTAAACTTCCCTGAAGAACATCCTGCGCGTGATATGCAGGATACATTCTTTATCAGAAAAGGTGGAGAGAATGGTGATATCGCATTGCGTACACATACTTCTTCCGTTCAGGTGAGAATGATGGAAGCAGGAAAACCACCATTCAGAGCAATCATGCCAGGACGTGTTTATCGTAATGAAGCAATCTCGGCAAGAGCACATTGCTTTTTTCACCAGGTAGAAGGTTTGTACGTAGATGAGAACGTGTCTTTTGCTGATTTAAAGCAGACGTTGTTCTATTTTGTTCAGGAACTTTATGGTGAAGGTACTAAAGTGCGTTTCCGCCCATCTTACTTTCCATTTACAGAGCCATCAGCAGAGATGGATATTTCTTGTACAATTTGTAAAGGTGATGGCTGCCAGATGTGTAAGCATAGTGGCTGGGTAGAGATACTAGGCTGTGGCATGGTTGATCCTAATGTTTTGGATAATTGTAATATTGATAGTAAAAAATATAGTGGATTCGCATTTGGAATGGGTATCGAGCGTATTGCAAACTTGAAATTTGAAATAAAAGATTTACGCTTGTTCTCTGAAAATGATGCAAGATTTTTAAAGCAATATAAAACTTCATTGATTTAATGAAGCGTATTTCCGGCATACTTTTGTTGGTTTTGGCGTTGATAGGATGTGGTAAAGAGAACCTGGTGATCCCTAATGTGCCGGTTAACTTTAGTGCACAGCTAACGGATCCAAGACTGATCAGGTTGAGTAGTCCGGGTGGTGCAGTTTCTTTTGATAACTACGGAGTTGCTGGTATAGTGATATATCGGACGCTTAGTGGTGGCTATGTGGCTTACGACAGATGCAGTACCGTTAATCCGGAAAAAAGATGCGCTGTAACGCTGGATGACCCGAGTTTTACGGTGACAGATAAGTGTTCAGGTGCAAAATACCTGCTGGAAGATGGCACTCCTGCTAAAGCGCCAGCCGAGGTATCGTTGAAAAAGTACAATACGTTTATTGCAGGGAATAATACCATACATGTAACCAATTAATGGAACCAGAAAAAATAAAAGAAAGCATAGTTAGGGCTGCTAAAGAGTTGTTCAGGAAGTACGGTTATCATAAAACAAGTGTTAATGAAATCGCCAGAAAGGCTCGCATAGCCAAAGCTACCATATATAAGTATTTCGAAAGCAAGGAGCAGATACTGGATGCCATATTAATGGATTATCTGGATTTGAACCTGCATGAAATATTAAAAAATAAAGCCCAGTTTGCTGATGAGGAAGAACACCTGAAAGCACTGGTTATGAAAACCTGCAGACTTACCTATACGGTTTGCAATGAGTTTATTGGTTGGGATTTTGTGCGTGAGAATGCAAACTCGCAGGAGTTTTTGAAGCATCTGTCTGATCAACTGGAATCACTTCTGCTTTCTGCTTACCTTGAGCTTGATCATTTTAAAAATCATCCTTCTCGCAGGGAAGGACTTGCATTTTTACTAAAAGCCAGTAAAAATATTGTGTTTTCTTTCGCGTTCACATCCGTTAGCGATTCAGACGTTCGCAAGAACTTTGTCAGTTTTCAGAAAGAATTGCTTCCTTTCTTAGTAAAAGCAGCTTTATAAAACGTACTGCCAGTTAAAATTAATTGGCAGATTTCTTTACATAACTTTAATATATACCGATTCGGTTTTTGGTCTAAAATAGGCTACCTTTGTTGCGTTATCATACTTTAGCACAATGAGTAGAGAGGTTTTAGAAATTTCGGTGTTGGTAGAAGAGAAGTTTGATGTGAAATTTGATTTGGAAGAAGGTCTTTTGGGAATAATCCTTAGCTTCTTTAGCAAGTAAGATTTGGTGTCTTTATCTCTGGTTCGAATGTTGCATTCTGCGGCAATAGGGATGTTCTGTGTTTGGAAATAAAGAAAGTACCCGGTACTTCAAGAATAACAGAATGACGAAAGGGGTATGAACAAATAGAAAAAAACCTGTATTTTTGCAAAATAATGAGTAGAAATAGAAAAGCCGGAACGGTAACCATCATTCCTAATTTAAGTATTATTGATATTGCCGAAGAAGGTAAAGGTGTAGGTAAAGCTGATGAGCTTGTTGTTTTTGTAGAAAAAGCCGTGCCGGGCGATGTGGCAGATGTACGCATCGTTAAAAAGAAAAAGAATCTTGCTGAAGCTGTAATTGAAACCCTTCATAAGAAGTCGGAATTAAGAACAGATCCTTTTTGTCAGCATTTTGGTACTTGTGGGGGTTGCAAATGGCAACACATGGAGTATGATGCTCAATTGAAATTTAAATATAAAAATGTAGAGGCCGCCTTACAACGCCTTGCGAAGATAGATACCATCGGGATGGAGCCTATTCTGGGTTCTGCCGAAAATAAATACTATAGAAATAAGCTGGAATATACTTTTTCTAATAAACGCTGGTTGAATAAGGAGGATATGGCAGAAAGGTCTGAAGAGACTGATGCCAGCAGCCCTAATCCGGACATGGAAATGAATGCTCTTGGTTTTCATGTACCATTGCGTTTTGATAAAATATTAGATATTCAACATTGTTATTTACAAGCTGAGCCTTCTAATACGATCAGAAATCAGGTTAGAGATTACGCTTTAAAGGCGGGTCTGAGTTTTTATGATTTACGTAACCATGAAGGAAGTTTAAGAAATCTGATCATCCGTACTTCTTCAACCGGAGAAGTGATGGTAGTAGTTGTTTTTGCTTATGTTGAACAGGAGCAAATTAATGGTCTGATGGAGTATCTGAAAGGCACATTCCCGGAGATTACATCTTTGTTGTATATTGTTAATCAGAAAAAAAATGATACCATTTTTGATCAGGAAGTAATTACCTATGCTGGTAGAGACCATATTTTTGAGGATATGGAAGGCCTGAAGTTTAAAATTGGCGCAAAATCTTTTTATCAGACAAACTCTGATCAGGCTTATGAATTGTATAAAATTACAAAGGAGTTTGCCGGATTTGCGGGTGATGAACTGGTTTATGACCTTTATACCGGTGCCGGTACCATTGCTAATTTCGTAGCACGTAGTGTAAAACAGGTAGTTGGAATTGAATATGTACCTACAGCCATTGAGGATGCGAAGTTTAACTCTAATCTAAATGAGATTGACAATACGATTTTCTATGCAGGTGATATGAAAGATATCCTGACGAGGGAATTTATTGCTGAACATGGTAAACCTGATGTGGTGATTACCGATCCGCCAAGAGCAGGAATGCATGCTGACGTTGTAGTGCGATTGTTGGAGATGGAAGCAGGTAAAATTGTTTATGTAAGCTGTAATGCTGCTACACAAGCCCGTGATCTGGCCTTGCTTAAGGAAAAATATGATGTAGTACGGATTAAGCCTGTTGATATGTTTCCACATACACAGCATGTTGAAAACGTAGTGTTATTAAAGTTTAGAGGAATACAATCCTAATATTTTTTTAGAGATGGATATAGAAGAATTATTGCCGCAACAGCCGGAAGGTGGCAAAGCAGAGCAAAAGAAGAGCCCATTGGTAAGCCTGGAAAAAGACCTTGAATTATATGCAGACTCTTTGAAAGAGGTTGCTATTGAAATTAAAGTTGAAGGCATTTCTGCTAATCCGATTTTTATTGCACACCAGCATACTGTAAGTATCGGTGAGGTGATTTTGGACAGGAAGGAATTAAATACTGAGTGGACCATTCAAGTATCCACTTTGGAGGAGTTTGTACAAAAAGGAATTATTAATCCGGAGAAAAAGACATTGTTCCTGAAAAGCTATAAAAAGCCGGAAGACTATATGTGCGTATTTGTGATTGTTCCCGAAGGTGCTAATTTTATTTACTATCCTTATAAGGCCAAAGGATAAGCCTTTGGCCTATAAAAAAGAAATCCCTATCCGGGCAAACATGGATAAGGACTACTAAAAACTACCAATTAGACATCGCTACCGCTGAAAGGTTTCATGATTCAGAAAATATTTTTAAATATTTGAATATGAATCTTAAAATCGTTCTTTTGTAGCATAGAAATAAGGCAAAAAATGGCAGGATCCCAATTACTCATTCTTGATAAAAAGCAGATACAACAGAAAATAAACCGAATTGCCTATCAGATACTGGAAGACAATCTTACGGAAAAGGAGATTGTGCTGGCTGGTATCTGGGACAGGGGATATAAACTTGCGTTGAGATTGAAAAAGGTATTGACGAAAATCTCTGACCTTAAGGTTACCATGCTTAAGATCGAGCTGGACAGGAAAAACAGTAAATTAGTAGCCAATACCGATCTGGAGGAAACACAATGGAAGAATAAGGTGATTATTCTTGTTGATGATGTTTTAAACAGCGGAAAAACACTTGCTTATGGACTTGGGGTGTTCTTGAATACGCCACATAAGAAGATCAGAACAGTGGTGCTGGTAGACAGAAGTCATAAAATATTCCCTATAGCTACAGATTTTGTAGGGCTGAAAATGGCTACTGTTTTAAAGGAGCACGTTGATGTGATTATGGATGTTGAAGGCGAAGAGGATCGCGTTTATTTAAGCTAATCATGTTATAGAAAGGGAGATACTGTATGCTATTATTTGTTTATGCAGTTCTCGTTTTTCTGGTTTTAAGATTTAGTGTTACCTTATTCAATTTCCTTTCTAACCCAAAACTCGGGTATTACGGCAAGCATTTTACAGAGCAAGTTTCTGTAATTGTTTTAACTTCATTAGCAGAAAATGATGTGGAGGAATTGCTTTTTTCAGTCGAAAATCAGGATTATCAATATACAGAAGTTATTGTTCAACAAGGGGAAAGCATCCCTGAACTCGTTAACCGGGCAACAGGAAGATATCTTTTGTTTACATCATCCGGTGTTACGCTACAAAACGGGTTAATAAATAGTCTGATTTATCGCACAAAGGTATTTAACCTCGGTGTTTTAAGTTTGATTCCTACGTACAAAGCTTTCGGTTTTATCGAGAAATGTTTGTATCCATTGAGCGATTTTTTGTTGCTTAACCTGTTGCCATTAAGATTGATCAGGTTAAGTGGCCTTCCTGCATTTACAGCTGGTAATAGCGACTGCCTGTTTTTTGATTCGGCAACTTATAAACGCTACAATTGGCATGAAAGGTTGAACGGCAAATTTCCGGAGGCAATAGAAATTATAAAAATGGTAAAGCAGCAGCAACTGAAGGCGGAGGTTTTACTGGCTAATAAATTTATCTATCATCGTATAGATCTGAAGGATATGGCAGGTTTCTCCAGGAGTTTGTTGCAGACTTTTTCGGATAGTAATTTAGCCATGCTGATGTATTTGGCGCTCGTTATTGTTGGCCCTGTTGTAGTGGTGTTGTTTAGCCTTAATCCGGCATTAGCAGTCCTTTTATTCGGACTGATCTTCCTGACAAGAGTCATGATTGCATTTTTAACTGCACAAAGTCCCATTTTGAATGTATTGTTGCATCCGATACAAATGGCGATGTTGTTTGTGTTATTGCTTAGAGGGGGATGGGAGCGTGCGAAGGAGTCAATTAAACGTAAGAAATAGAAAAAACAGGCAGATTTTATGTAAATTTGTAGCATCTCATAAATAACAAATATGTCAGTGAAACACAATTTAGCCGTAACTATAGATAAAGCTTCGGGCTTTTGCTTTGGGGTAGTTTATGCTATAGATATGGCTGAGGATATATTGGACAACGAAGATTATCTGTATTGCCTTGGCGACATTGTGCACAATGATGAAGAGGTTAAACGTTTAACAGATAAGGGGCTCAGGATTATAGATCATGAGCAATTGCAGCATCTTCACAAAGAAAAGGTTTTGATTCGTGCACATGGTGAAGCGCCTTCTACTTATGAGCTTGCGTTAAATAATGAACTGACTCTGATAGATGCTTCTTGTCCTGTTGTACTAAAATTGCAAAACAGAATCAAGAATTCTCATGATGATGAGGAGCAGATCCTGATATTTGGAAAGCATGGACATGCGGAAGTGATCGGCTTACAGGGGCAGACAGATGGTAAGGCTATCGTTTTTCAGGATATTAAAGAACTGGACGGTGTTGATTTACCAGCTAAGTTTACGCTGTATAGTCAAACCACAAAGAGTACAGATAAGTTTTATGAGATTAAGGATGAACTGATCGGAAGGGGCTATGATGTGAAAGCAAATGATACCATTTGCAGACAAGTGTCTAACCGTTATGGAGATTTAGAGAAATTTGTTGCAAATTTTGATAAGATCCTTTTTGTTTCCGGTAAAAAATCCTCGAATGGAAAGGTTTTGTACGACGTGTGCAAAAAATATAATGAGCACTCTTATTTTATTTCTAATATTGAAGAAATAGATATGAATTGGTTCTCAGCCAACGACAACGTCGGCATCTGTGGAGCAACATCAACGCCAATGTGGCTTATGGAAGAAGTAAAAGCTTATCTTCTTCATCATTAAAAAGTAATTATTCCTTTTCGGGTAGATGATAAAACGGAAAAACGGTTTGAATGGTTAATTTTGGGGAATAATTATGGGAAAAAAGGGTGTACTTTTAGTGAATTTAGGAACTCCGGATAGTCCGGAGGTTGGTGATGTGCGTAAATATCTTGATCAGTTTCTGATGGATGAACGTGTAATCGATATCAATGCTTTTAATCGTACTCTATTGGTTAAGGGTGTTATTGTTCCATTTCGCAGTCCGAAAACTTCAAAGCTTTATAAAGAGATTTGGGATGAGAACGGCTCCCCATTATTATACTTCAGTAAAATACAGGCCGCATTGGTGCAGGAACAACTTGGCGATGAGTACCATGTAGAACTGGCTATGCGTTATCAGAACCCGTCTATCTTGTCGGCTTTGGAAAAGATGAAAGCCGGTTTGGTTGAAAGCATTAAAGTTATTCCGTTATTCCCTCAGTATGCTTCTGCAAGTAGTGGATCGGTAATTCAACTGGTGATGGAACTGGTTAGTAAATGGGCAACCATTCCCGCTATTAGCTTCGTAAACTCTTTTCATGATAATGAATTGATGATTGAAACTTTTGCAGAGAATGCTAAAAAGTATCAACCGGAAACATTTGATCATGTTTTATTTAGTTTCCATGGGCTGCCTGAGCGCCAGTTATTGAAATGCGATCATACTGGGAACTATTGTTTGAAAAAGGACAATTGCTGTGAGACCCTAAATGATACAAATAAAATGTGTTATTCTGCACAAGGACATAATACAGCGAGACTTATTGCTGAAAAAATGAATCTTTCCAGAGCAGATTATACGGTTTGTTTCCAGTCGAGATTGGGGAAAGAACCATGGGTACAACCTTATACAACTGATGTTTTAAAGAAACTGGCTGTTGAAGGTAAAAAACGACTTTTGGTGTTTAGCCCTGCTTTTGTTGCCGATTGTCTGGAAACCCTTTACGAAATTACGGTTGAATACCATGAAGAGTTTAAAGCTCTAGGTGGAGAACATGTTCAATTGGTAGAAAGTTTAAATGACGATCCGAAGTTTATTCAGGCTTTGGTTGACATGGCTAAAGGTTAGAAATATTTAGATAAATACTTAACAATCTGATCTGTAGAGCCGGTTTTAGATGTTACATAATTCTTTGCAATAAGGCCTTTTTCAGGTGTTTCAGTAAGGATTGAGAAAGCCGTTTCCAGTTCGTTCAAATTACTTATACTTTTCGCAGCGTCTAATTTAATCAGGTCTTTCGCTTCCTGAAACTTATCGTATTTCGGACCGAATATAACTGGTATGCCAAATGCTGCAGCTTCCAGGGTATTGTGGATGCCGACACCGAAACCTCCTCCGATATACGCAATTTTTCCGTAGTAATAAAGGTTGGATAACATTCCGATGTTGTCGATGATGAGCACCTGGTGATTGGTTGCAGGGTCATTAATAGTCGCAAATGTGGAGTACTTTATACCATGCGGGAATAGTTTTTCTATTTCATGGATATGGTTAACACCTATTTCATGAGGTGCTATGATGAACTTCCAGTCGGGGTGTTTTTTACAAAGCAAGGCAATAAGTTGTTCGTCTTCCGGCCAGGTACTTCCCGCTACAAATACCGGAGCTTTCCCGCAAAATTTTTCAATAACATTTAGTTTTTTCGGTGTGACTGCATTTTCAGCAACACGATCAAACCTTGTATCGCCACTTAATGTCGCATTTTGGATATTGATACCTTTTAACAGTTCGATACTTTCTTGATTTTGAACAAAAAAGTGACTCACATAGCTTAGGATTTTTCGGTGAAAGGAACCATAAGGTTTGAAAAAGATCTGATTTGGTCTGAATATCCCTGATATAATTAATAATGGAATGTTGTTTTTATCCAGTTCCTTAAAATAGTAATACCAGTATTCGTATTTGGTAAAAATAGCCAGCTCAGGATTAAGTGTTGCTATTAATCGTTTTGCATTTGATGCGGTGTCTAACGGTAAGTAGAAAACGCCATCCGCCAATGCGTAATTTTTCCTAATCTCATAGCCTGAAGGAGAGAAAAAAGTAATGACGATTTTTTTATTGGGATATTGTTCTTTTACTTTTTCAAGTACAGGTCTGCCTTGCTCAAATTCGCCCAATGATGCGAAATGAAACCAGATGTGTGGGCTGCCAGCCTTTATTTTCTTTTCAATATTTGGAAAAATATTCTTTCTGCCATTTATGAAAAGTGAAGCTTTGGTGTTGAATAGGGAAAAGATCCTGATTATTAAGCTATAAAGTTGAATTGCAATGTTGTAAAGCCAAAGCATTTTGTTTGTTTATTTATTATCTTAGCCGAAGATACTTTAATATAATTAAAACAGGATTAATATATGAAAATAGCCGTTATCGGAACAGGGTACGTAGGGTTAGTAACAGGTACTTGCTTATCTGAAACAGGAAATGATGTAATTTGCGTAGATATTGACGAAGCGAAAGTTTTGAAGATGCAAGGTGGGCAGGTTCCTATATACGAACCGGGACTGGATGTTCTGTTCCACAGAAATATTGCTCAGGGCCGGTTGACTTTCACTACAGATCTTGCTTCTGCAATTAAGGACGCACAGATTATATTTATGGCATTGCCTACGCCTCCTGGAGGAGATGGAGCTGCTGACTTGTCTTATATTTTAGGAGCGGCAAAAGATATTTCCAAACTGGTTACCGAATATAAGGTTATTGTTAATAAATCTACTGTTCCGGTTGGAACAGCTGATAAGGTGCAAGCAGTTTTTACTGAACATACAGCTGTAGAAATTGATGTAGTATCTAATCCTGAGTTTTTACGCGAAGGTGTTGCCGTAGAGGATTTTATGAAGCCTGATAGGGTGGTTATTGGAACTAGAAGTGAGAGAGCTCAAAAATTAATGTCAGAGTTGTATGGGCCATATGTTAGACAGGGGAATCCAATCCTGTTTATGGATGAGCGCTCATCTGAGTTGACGAAGTATGCTGCTAACTCTTTCCTGGCAACCAAGATTACTTTTATGAACGAGGTAGCTAATTTATGCGAAATTGTTGGGGCTGACGTTGATGCGGTACGTAAAGGAATCGGATCTGATGCAAGGATCGGGAAACGCTTTTTGTTCCCTGGAATCGGTTATGGTGGTAGCTGCTTCCCTAAAGATGTGCAAGCCCTGGCTAAATCTGCAGACGAACATAATTACGATTTTCAAATACTGAGATCTGTGATGGAAGTAAATGAAAAACAAAAGACCATATTGGTTGATAAACTGCTAAAGTATTATAAAGGAGATCTTAAAGGCAAACATTTTGCTTTATGGGGACTGGCATTTAAGCCTGAAACTGATGATATCCGTGAAGCTCCATCATTATATATTATTGATGAATTGCTGAAACATGGTGCAACTGTTAGTGCGTTTGACCCTGAAGGGATGAAAAATGTTAAAGCAATTTTAGGGGATAAGATTAAGTATGCTGTAAATCAGTATGATGCTCTGGTAGATGCGGATGCTTTGTTGATTGCAACAGAATGGTCTGTGTTTAGAAATCCTGATTTTGAAAGAATGGAAGAGAGCTTGAGCAATAAGGTTATTTTTGACGGACGTAATTTATATGATCTGCAGAAGATGATTGAACTAGGGTATTATTATAATAGTGTTGGCCGTAAGCTTATAAATTAATGAAACGTAAGAAAGTTTTAATTACCGGGGCAGCCGGCTTTTTAGGTTCGCATTTATGCGACAGATTTATCAAAGAAGGATATTATGTAATTGGGATGGATAATCTGATTACCGGCGATCTGCAAAATATTGAACATCTATTTGGTTTGGAGAACTTCGAGTTTGCACATCATGACGTTTCAAAGTTTGTACACGTATCCGGTAAGCTGGATTATATCCTGCATTTTGCTTCACCGGCAAGTCCGATCGACTATTTAAAAATTCCTATCCAAACCTTAAAAGTAGGTTCATTGGGAACGCATAACCTGCTTGGTTTGGCGAAAAATAAAAATGCAAGAATGCTGATCGCCTCTACATCTGAAGTTTATGGTGATCCGAACGTAAATCCACAGCCAGAAGAATATTGGGGTAATGTAAACCCTGTTGGTCCAAGGGGTGTATATGATGAAGCAAAGCGCTTCCAGGAGGCCATGACTATGGCTTATCATACATTTCATGGTGTAGAAACCAGGATTGTAAGGATATTCAATACTTACGGACCAAGAATGCGACTAAATGATGGAAGGGTATTGCCTGCATTTATCGGCCAGGCTTTGCGTGGCGAAGACCTTACTGTATTTGGTGACGGTTCTCAGACCCGTTCTTTTTGCTATGTGGATGATTTGATAGAAGGGATTTACCGCTTGCTGCTTAGCGATTATGCTATGCCTGTGAATATTGGGAATCCTGATGAGATCACCATTAAACAATTTGGTGAGGAAATTATCAAGCTTACCGGAACCCAACAGAAAATGGTATTAAGAGATTTGCCAGTTGATGATCCGAAACAGAGACGCCCAGATATTACAAAAGCCAGAACTATTTTGGGCTGGGAGCCTAAAGTGAGCAGGGAAGAAGGATTAAAAATTACTTACGAATATTTTAAATCCTTGCCTGCTGAGGCTTTAGTGGATAAAGAACATAAAGATTTTACAAGATATAACCGTTAATAAAAGCATGTCTAAAATATTAGTAACCGGTGGAACCGGTTTCATAGGATCACATACAGTTGTTGAATTGCACAATGCTGGTTATGAAGTGATCATAGTTGATGATTTTTCTAATTCTAATCCTAAGATACTTCAGCAATTAGAAACAATTACGGGTAGCAAACCTGAATTTGTGGAATTGGATTTATGTGATGAGGCTAAGGTAAAAGATTTTGTTTCGCAACACAATGACATTACAGGTGTAATTCACTTCGCCGCTTTTAAGGCGGTTGGCGAATCTGTACAACAACCTTTAAAATATTACAGGAATAATTTCTATTCCTTAATTAATCTAATCAATGCTTTTAATAGCAAAGTAAATTTGGTTTTTTCTTCTTCTTGTACTGTTTACGGACAACCTGATGTTTTGCCGGTTACCGAAGATGCGCCTACAAAAAAGGCTGAATCACCTTACGGTAACACCAAACAAATTGCAGAAGAGATATTGCAGGAAACTTGTGCCGTAACTCCGGAGCTTAAGGTTACGTCTCTACGTTATTTTAATCCGGTAGGGGCTCATGCTACTGCTTTAATAGGTGAACTTCCAATTGGTGTTCCTCAAAATCTTGTACCTTTTATCACGCAGTCGGCCATAGGTAAACGCGGTCCGATTACAGTTCATGGTAATGACTACAATACACCTGACGGTAGTGCCATAAGAGATTACATCCATGTTGTGGATTTAGCAAAAGCACACGTTGCAGCGATTAAGCGCCTGGAAAGTAAGAAAGCAACAAGCAATTATGAAGTGTTTAACCTTGGTACAGGTAAAGGCTCGTCGGTATTGCAAATTATTGACGCATTTGAACAATCAACCGGTGTGAAATTAAATTATACTATCGGACCGAGAAGAGAAGGTGATATAGAGAAAGTTTGGGGAGATGTAACAAAGTCTTCAACAAACCTGGAATGGAAAGCAGAACTTGGTTTGAATGAAATGATGTCATCAGCCTGGAAGTGGGAACAATATTTACAGGATAATCCTTTTTAAATGCTGTTGAGTGAGCATAAAGACCTGAAGCAGGAGATCAAATCCCTTCCTGAAAAGGAAAAGGATAAGCTATTGCTCAGGTTAATTGCTAAAGACAAGGTTTTAACGGAACATCTTCATTTTAAGCTACTGGAAGATGAGCATGACCTGGTAACGCGACAAGAACTGCTCTTGCATAGCATTGATGAGGGGATTGCTGATTTGAGGGCTAGTAGAAAGTTGAATTCAAAGGAAACACTGTTAAAAATGAGGAAATTAAATGGTAGCATTAACCATCATTTCAAGGTAACGAAGGATTTAAATAGTGAAATGGAGCTTAGAATTCACTTGTTAAATGAGATGCCTGTTGGATTTGATGAGAGTGTCTTATCCTCTTTGTACAAGTTTAATGAGAAATTGAATGTTTATTTTGTTAAAACCACGATTTCTGTTTTAAATAAATACCATAAAATGCACGAAGATCTGCAGTTTGATCTGAAAGCATCTTTAAATACTTTGTTAGATAAAATACATAGCAATAAAATGGCAGCAATTGCGAAATCACTTGCTTTGCCAACAGAATTGTAATAAAACTTATAGAAAATAACATCAACCAATGAAAAAAATATTAATAACAGGCGGAGCAGGTTTTATTGGCTCTCATGTTGTGAGAAGATTTGTAAACAATTATCCTCAGTATGAAATTGTAAATCTTGATAAATTAACTTATGCAGGTAACCTGGCTAATTTAACTGATGTTGAAGATCAGCCAAATTATAGATTCATTAAAGCTGATATCACTGATGCAGCAGAGATAAATAATCTTTTCCAGAAAGAACAATTTGATGCAGTGATACATTTGGCAGCGGAATCTCATGTTGATCGATCTATTGCTGATCCTTCTGCATTTGTGATGACCAATGTTATCGGTACAGTAAACTTACTGAATGCTGCAAGGGAAATTTGGAAAGCTGATTTTTCCAGCAAACGCTTTTATCATGTTTCTACTGATGAAGTATACGGTGCATTAGGTGAAACCGGAATGTTTACTGAAACTACTGCTTATGATCCACATAGTCCTTATTCGGCTTCAAAGGCAGCTTCAGATCATTTTGTAAGGGCCTATCATGATACTTATGGTCTGGACGTAGTGATTTCCAATTGTTCAAATAATTATGGCTCACATCATTTCCCAGAGAAATTGATTCCTCTTGCTATTAACAACATCAAAAATAACCAACCTGTTCCTGTCTACGGAAAAGGTGAAAATGTTAGAGATTGGCTTTGGGTAGAAGATCATGCCAGGGCAATTGATGTGATTTTCCATGAGGCTAAAACAGGAGAAACGTATAATATAGGCGGACATAATGAATGGAAAAATATTGATCTGATTCATTTGTT
The DNA here is from genome assembly GCF_900176505.1 of Pedobacter nyackensis. Lineage (GTDB taxonomy): Bacteria > Bacteroidota > Bacteroidia > Sphingobacteriales > Sphingobacteriaceae > Pedobacter > Pedobacter nyackensis. The sequence goes on from NZ_FWYB01000003.1 coordinate 425,626, forward strand.
ATGCAATATCATGGATGAAAAGTTGGGTCGTGTGCCAGGTGAGTCGGCTAAGTTGATCACTTTTGTTACCGATAGGGCAGGGCATGACCTGCGCTATGCTATCGACTCAACAAAACTTCAGGAAAAATTGAATTGGGTTCCCAGTTTGCAATTTGAAGAAGGTTTAGCCAAAACAGTAGATTGGTACCTTGAAAATGAAGAATGGCTTAGTAATGTAACCTCTGGGAATTACCAGGCTTATTACGATAATCAATATCAGGGGAGATAATCTTCCCATTTACTCATACCTTAAAGCCTCTACTGGATCCAGTTTAGAGGCTTTTTTTGCGGGGTAATAACCCGAAACAATACCTACAAGTACACACATCGCAAAACCTCCGAAAATCCATTTCCAGGGAATAATGAACGATCCACCCATACTTAGCGAGATGAGGTTTCCGATGGCAATACCCAGAAATATTCCGAAAACTCCTCCCATCAGGCAAATCATTATGGCTTCTATCAGGAATTGTTCACGTATTACGGCTGGATTTGCTCCTATAGCCTTCCTGATTCCAATTTCACGTGTCCTTTCTGTAACAGATACCAGCATGATATTCATTAAACCAATGGAAGCACCTATTAAGGTAATGATCCCAATAGCGATGCCACCCATAACGATGTATTTCAGGTTCTCAAATAGCGTTTGAGCCATAGCATCACTCTTGGTGATTTCGAAATTGTTAGGTTCAGTAATTTTTACTTTCCGAATGTTTCTAAATTGAGCTGTAGATTCCCCAATAACATTATCCATAATGTCGTTGCTGGGTACCATAACTGTTATAATGTAGGAAGGGTTTGAGCTGGAATTGATCAGTTTTGCTTTTAATAAAGGAACATATACGGCTCGATCGCCACTAAAGCCCATGCTTTGCCCCTTGGATGCGAGTACCCCAATTACTTTTAAACGACTATTTCCAACAGTAATCATTTTATCCAGCGGTGATTCATTTTTAAAAAGCTTCACGCTGATCTCACTTCCAATAATGCAGATGTTGTTTCCAGATTGTGTTTCTGCTAAATTAAAGTTGCGTCCCTGGGCAAGATCGAGGCCCTGGGCGTTTAGTCCATATTCATCTATCCCTTGTATACTAATGTTGGGGTTTGTTTTTTCAGTGCCGAATTTAACGGTAGCACCTCGACTGGCAACAACACTGACAGCTACTTTGGCAGGAGTATTTAACTGCTCCTTAAAAGCCAGGGCTTCCTCATAGCGGATGGATTTAAAGGGCTTTTGTCTTTGTCCGGATCCACCAATTCTAATGCCTGTACCACGATTTCTGATGGTGAAAGAATTTGCACCCATGCTGGAAAAAGCTTCTGTCATGCTCTTTTTGACAGCGTCAAGTGTAGTTAATATGCCTACAAGTGCCGATAAACCAATCGCAATGATTAGTGCCGTAAGCAGGGCTCTTAAGCGATTGCTTACAATAGACTGCATGGCTAACTTTAGGTTCTCGGTATAGGTCATTATAGAAGGATAAATATAGGAGCTAAAATAAAAAGTCCCGCTGTTAAGACAACGGGACTCACTATAATGTTACAAATTTAAAATCTCTTTTTATACAGAAAAGCTGGTTCCGCAACCACAGGTGCTTGCTGCATTCGGATTACTGAAAGTAAAACCTCTTGAGTTTAGGCCATCTTGCCAGTCTACCTGCATTCCCATCAAATACATTTGATGAGCTTTGTGCATGAATACCTTAATTCCATTGATCACAAATTCCTGATCACCTTCTTTTTTCTGATCAAACCCTAAAACGTAATTCATTCCAGAACAGCCTCCTCCTTCAACGCCTACACGTAAACCGAAATCTTCGGCTATTTCTTGTTGGTCTTTAAGTTTAAAAAGTTCTTTTACAGCTGTTTCTGTAAATGTTACAGGTGCAAATGCGGTATCTACTGTATTACTCATGTTATTTAGTTCGCCGTTAAAAATCTATTAATAGAGCAAATATAAATCAAAATGTACATTTTTGTCGGTAGTACCACTAATTATTACGGTATTCAAACAAAGCATAATGGACTTACAGAAATTTTTAACTGAAGCGGGTATATTGGTGATTGGAGGGGTGGTAACGGTTTCGGCTGCATACTATTTAATTAAGGATGATATCAAAACTTATTTCAGATTGAAATTCTCTGATCAGAAAAATGAAAAGGACAGCCCCTTATTATCTTTACGCTTACAGGCGCATGAGCGTTTGATTGTTTTTGTCGAACGCATAAACCCATCAAACCTGTTTATCAGATTGCACCATCAAGGTATATCACTACCCGAGTTGCAGGCGGCTGTGTTAAATGAAATCAGATCCGAGTACCAGCATAATATTACCCAGCAGTTATATGTCAGTTCATCTACATGGGATGTCGTTAAAAATCTTAAAGAAGATACCATTGCCATGGTTAATAATGGTGTGAAAAACTTGCCTCAGGATGCCACAGGCGTAGATCTGAGTCGAAAAGTTTTGCAACACATGGCGGGGATTGAAAATAACCCATATGATTTGACGTTGGATTTGATTAAGAAAGATATTCATCAGTTGTTTTAATTATGAGCAATAAAAAATTTACCACAACATCTGGCATTGAAATAAAAGAGGTATACACCAAACTCAATGCGCCAATTGAGGCACCAGGTGAATTTCCCTATACAAGGGGGATTCAAAAAGATATGTACCGTGGCAGATTGTGGACCATGCGACAGTATGCTGGTTTTTCAACAGCTGAGGAATCGAATAAAAGGTATCATTACCTGCTGAAACAGGGAACAATGGGGCTTTCTGTGGCTTTTGATTTACCTACTCAGATTGGTTACGATTCTGATCATGAGATGGCCGAAGGCGAGGTTGGAAAAGTTGGAGTGGCTATTGATTCTTTGAAAGATATTGAAATATTGTTTGATGGAATTGAGTTGGAGAAGATCACTACTTCAATGACCATTAATGCGACCGCATCAATTTTATTGGCGATGTATATTGCACTTGCAAAAAAACAAGGCGCTGATATCAGACAAATTTCGGGAACGATACAAAATGATATTTTAAAAGAGTACGCGGCAAGGGGTACCTATATTTACCCTCCAAAGCCTTCTATGAGGATCATTACTGATATTTTTGAATATTGTAGTAAAGAAGTGCCTAAATGGAATACCATATCTATTTCGGGCTATCACATTAGGGAGGCCGGATCTACCGCTGTGCAGGAGCTTGCCTTTACACTGGCTAATGGTAAGGCGTATTTAAATGCAGCTCTTGAAAAGGGATTGGATATCAATGTTTTTGCTAAACGTTTATCTTTCTTCTTTAATTGTCACAATAATTTCTTTGAGGAGATTGCAAAGTTCAGAGCTGCCAGAAGAATGTGGGCTAAAATTACAAAGGAACTTGGTGCTACAGATGAAAAGGCACAAATGCTTCGTTTTCATACCCAAACAGGTGGGTCGACCTTAACCGCTCAGCAGCCGCTCAACAATGTGATCAGGGTTACTAATCAAGCTATGGCAGCTGTGCTTGGAGGAACTCAATCCTTGCACACCAATGGATATGATGAAGCCTTGTCTTTACCTACAGAAGCAGCAGCAAAAATTGCATTGCGGACGCAGCAAGTTATTGCATTTGAGAGTGGTGTAACAGAAACTGTTGATCCTTTAGCCGGTTCTTATTTTGTGGAAACACTTACAGATGAAATTGAAGCAGCGGCACAATTGTATATTGATAAGATTGATGCTATGGGAGGCTCTGTCAATGCCATCGAAAATGGATACATTCAAAACGAAATTGCTGACGCAGCATATCAGTATCAGGTTGAGGTTGAAGAAGGCAGCAGGATAATCGTCGGAGTGAATAAATTTACTCAGGAGAAAGAAGGGATAAATGATGTGTTTACTATTGATGAATCCATTAGGACTATTCAAACTGAGAAAATAAACAAACTGAAGGCGGAAAGGGATAATCAGGCAGTTGAAAAGGCATTGAACGATCTGATGAATGCCGCTAAAAGTTCTGACAATTTGATGCCGTTTATACTGTCGGCTGTAGAGGTTTATGCTACCCTGGGGGAGATCGCGAATGTATTGCGCGACGTTTTTGGAGAGTACTAGAAAATATGTTAACAAATAGTTATCCACATAAAAAATTGAGGTTAACTACCTTAGCTCTCTGCTGTTTAAGTACTTAGATAATAAATGAAAATTAAGTTTTTTTTGTTGATAATTTTTTGAATATTCGATATCTCGAACGGGCTTATTTTAAACGCTCCTCTCGTTACTGTAAACCTAGAAATTATAGCATGACCATGGAAAAAACTTGTATCGAAGTATGGAAAAACTGTCTCCAAATCATAAAAGATAATATTCCGACCCAAAGTTTTAAAACATGGTTCGAGCCGATATCTGCATTGAAGTTGGAGGGTAATGTTTTGACGATACAGGTGCCTAGTTTATTCTTCTATGAATGGTTAGAAGAGCACTACGTGGGACTGCTAAGAAAAACAGTTAAAAAGCTGTTGGGTGATGAGGGAAGACTGGAATACAACATTGTTGTAGACAAGTCATCGGGTACTGGTTCTCCTTATACCACCAATATGCCAAGTAATGGAAATGGCGCTGAGGCAAAAAGACAATCTATGCCTATTCCAGTTTCCATAAATAAAGACATCAAGAATCCTTTTATCATTCCTGGTCTAAAAAAGCTGAATGTAGATCCCCAGCTAAATTCCAATTATACTTTTGAAAATTATATTGAGGGTGATTGTAATCGCCTGGCGCGATCTGCCGGTTATGCTGTTGCTGCCAAACCGGGTGGGACTTCCTTTAATCCTTTAATGATTTATGGTGGTGTAGGTTTAGGTAAAACGCATCTTGCACAGGCAATAGGAAATGAAATTAAAAGGAACATGCCAGATAAGCTGGTGATTTATGTTTCATGTGAGAAATTTTGCCAACAGTTTGTCGACTCGCTAAAGAACAATACCATTAACGATTTTGTTAATTTTTATCAGGCAATGGATGTCATCATTATGGACGACGTACACAACTTTGCGGGTAAAGAAAAGACACAGGATATATTCTTCCATATTTTTAATCATCTTCACCAATCAGGTAAACAGGTCATTTTGTCTTCTGATAAAGCACCTAAAGATCTGGCAGGTTTAGAGGAGCGCTTGCTAAGCAGGTTTAAATGGGGGCTTTCAGCAGATTTGCAAGTACCCGATCTGGAAACAAGAATTGCGATCCTACGAAAGAAGATGTACGCAGATGGAATTGAATTGCCTGAAGAAGTAGTAGAGTATGTTGCGCATAATATAGATAATAACGTTCGTGAGCTTGAGGGTGCTATGGTGTCATTACTTGCTCAATCAACATTAAATAAAAAGGATATCGACCTGGCATTGGCTAAGCAGATGTTGAAAAACTTTATCAAAAATACTTCTAAGGAGATCTCAATGGAGTATATTCAGAAGTTGGTATGTGAGTATTTTGAGGTGCCTGCGGATATGGTTAAGTCTCAGACCCGTAAACGGGAGATTGTTCAGGCGCGCCAGATTTCGATGTATCTTTCAAAAAGCCATACCAAATCATCGTTGAAAACAATAGGTGCTTTTTTCGGTGGAAGGGATCATTCGACAGTGATTTATGCTTGTCAAACGGTAGAAGATCTGATCGATACAGATAAAAAATTTAAAGGATATGTGCACGACATCCAAAAGAAACTGAAAATGGGCTAAACTAGCTCCATTTTACTAGAAAAGCCTGTAAGCATCAACTTACAGGCTTTTCTGCTTATAAACCTTTGTTTTATTGTTCTTCCAGTACCATTAAACCATAAAATAAAGCAGCGCAATGAAGTGCCTGATCTATCTTGTTCGCTTTAAGTAATTGCTTCACTTCGGCAATTGTATACTCCTCTACGTTTAAGATTTCATGCTCGTCTAAATTTTGTGCATGTGTTTTTACACCACCTTTTAATAGATAAGTATAGGTTATGTTATTCGCAGTTGCGGGATTTGGATGTAGAGTAGCAATAAGTTCCGCACTTTTAAAAGTATAGCCTGTTTCTTCAAGCAGTTCTCTCCTGATAGCATCTTCTGGCAGTTCATCGCCATCGATCACTCCGCCGGGTACTTCCAGAGAAACGATATCGGCTGCGTGACGGTACTGTCGGACCATGATGAGCTTACCATGCTCAGTAATAGCTATTGCATTCACCCAGTTTGGATATTCAAGCACATAATAATCGTCTTTTATGTTTCCATCCTGTAGTTTGCAGGAGTCTACTCTGAGCGTTGCCCATTTTTCTTTCACCAGATATGTTGATGAAAGTCTTTCCCATTTTAATATTTCCATTTGATGAATCAATTACCAGTCTCCGCTACTTCCGCCGCCGCCAAAGCTACCTCCGCCGAAGCCACCAAAGCCGCCGCCACTACTGCCACCGCCAAAACCACCTCCACCAGAACCTCTTCCGCCGCCTAACAACATACTCCAGAATAGTGCGTCAGCAACCCCGCGTCCGCCTATTACCTGACTTCCGCCACCGCCACCACCGCCTCTTTTGAGCATAATGATAACGATAACTACTATAATGATTACTATAAGTAATCCCGATCCTCCTTTGCCACTTTTACCTGCTTTGGGTTTATCGTTCTTATATTCCCCTTTGGTGTAAGCAATGATTGAACTCGTAGCAGCATCCAGTCCTTTGTAATATTCACCGGCTTTAAAATGAGGCTTGATATCATTATCTATAATACGCCTGGTATACATATCAGGTAACGCCCCCTCTACACCATATCCGGTTTGGATGGCGATTTTTCTATCCCCCAGGGCTACAACGATCATTACTCCATTGTCCTTACCCTTAGTGCCCACACCCCATTTTCTACCCAACTGCATGGCGTAGTCATTGATGTCATACTCTCCGACAGATTTTAACACCGCAATAGCAATCTGTATAGATGTCGAATCATCAAAAGCAACTAGTTTTTGTTCCAGTTGCTGAATTTGTTCCGCTGAAAGTGTCCCTGTATAGTCGTTAACCAGTTTATTTGGTTTTTCTGGAAAATCCTGGGCAAATCCCGCAAATGAAAGAATAATTAATAGTAAGGCTATGATTGTTTTTTTCATTGCCTAGCTCGTTTTGTGTTGGTCCATAAAAATAACGTGATTTGGTAGCTCATTGATATCATCCCCTTCAAAAGGGAAAAACGTAGCTAATTTCTCTCCGGCAAGTGTAATACCTGCAATAATGCCCTGCGCAATGTTGCCTCCCATGAAATGTGCCTTCATGGCTATTTTTGTAGTTTCCCAAAAATCAGAAGGGACAACCTTGTTAATGCCACTGTCGCCAATTATTGCAAATTTATGGTCGGCATAAGCGAGGTAGATAAGCACACCATTGTGCTTTGTTGTCTTGTCCATTCCCAGATTCGAAAAGTACTCGGTGGCTCTCGCGAAAGCGTCACCACTGCAATGTTTTTCGACGGCTACTCTAATTTCGCCTGAGGTTGCTTTTTCGGCTTCCGAAATTGCGCTTGCAATAAGCTCCTGGTCTTGTTCTGTAAATATACCCATGATTAAGATTGCTTTATATGAATAAGGGTAACGTGTGTTTTGATTATTAAACACGCATTACCCTTAAATGTTGTTATGGTATATTAGAATTCTACTTTCGGTGCTTTTTCAGCTCCAGCTTCGGCTTTAAAGCCTGCTTTCTGACCAAAACCAAATATCCCGGCCATGATATTGGTAGGGAATGATCTTATTTTAGTATTGTAAAGCTGTATAGATTCATTAAAATCTTTACGAGCAACTGCTATTCTGTTCTCTGTTCCGGCTAATTCAGCAGAAACATCTCTAAATTGTTCAGTAGCCTTTAATTGAGGATAATTCTCGGTAACCATTAATAGGCGACTTAAAGCCTGACTAACCTGACCTTGTGCTGCCTGGAATTTTTCAATGTTTTCAGGTGTTAATTTGTCTGGATCAATAGTTATTTGCGTTGCTTTTGCTCTAGCCTCTGTCACCTGTGTTAAAGTAGCTTGCTCAAATTTTGCGGCACCTTTAACGGTGTTCACTAAATTAGGTATCAGATCTGAACGGCGTTGGTATTGAGTTTCAACTTGATTCCACTTAGCTTTTACATCCTCATCAAGCTTAACCATGGTGTTATAACCACATCCACTCATTGTTACAACCAGGGCTAAAATACCCACTATTGCCAATACTGTTTTTTTCATTTTCTTTTGTTTTTGATTTTTAGCTTTAATGAAACCTACTTATGCAGGTTTCATGTGTTTCTTTAAGTTTTTTTTAAGCCGGTTGCTTGTCGACTAATTCTGTTAATAGTTGTTAATTTACACATTAGAACTCAATATTCGTACCTTTGTTACACGTTCAGGATAAAAACCTGACAACAGTTATGCAAAAGGTCATCGAAATTACCATGGCTCCCGAAGAATTGGAGTCTGAAACAATACTTACAAACAAACTCTCAACTGCCTTAAAAATAGATATAATACGGATTAAGGGACATCAGATCCTTAAGCGTTCTATTGATGCGAGATCAAGGAACGTAATTTATCGGTTACAGGTAAACGTGTTTATCGATCAGGAGCCAATGGCAGAGAATTTTACTGTAAACTATCAAAATGTCAGTAATGCTAAACCTGTAATTATAGTTGGTGCAGGTCCTGCCGGATTATTTGCGGCATTGCAATGTATAGAAAACGGACTTAAACCTATAGTTTTAGAGCGTGGTAAAGATGTAAAGCAACGTAGAAGAGATTTAGCCGCGATTAATAAACAGGGAATAGTAAATACGGAATCCAATTATTGCTATGGAGAGGGAGGGGCAGGAACCTATTCTGATGGTAAACTTTATACCCGATCTAATAAGCGTGGTGATATTAATAAAGTATTACGGGCCTTTGTTCAGCATGGCGCCACAGAAGATATTTTAATTGATGCGCGCCCTCATATTGGTACCAACAAACTTCCCCATATTATAACCGCAATTAGAGAAACTATATTAAATGCCGGTGGCGAGGTTCATTTTGATCAGAAAGTGACTGATATACTCGTAGATTTTGGAAAGGTGAAGGGCGCGGTGATTAATGGTGAAAATAAGCTGATGGCCGACGCGGTTATTCTAGCGACAGGTCATTCGGCGCGTGATATTTACGAATTACTTCATCATAAAGGTATCCTGGTAGAAGCTAAGCCTTTCGCTTTAGGTGTGAGGATTGAGCACCCACAGGCCATTATAGATGCAGCACAATATCATTGTGATATTAGAAGTGAGTTTTTGCCTCCAGCTTATTATAGCCTCGTAGAGCAAGTTGGCAGTAGAGGGGTGTTTTCTTTTTGTATGTGCCCTGGTGGTATTATCGCTCCATGCGCTACATATGAAAATGAAATTGTGGTGAATGGCTGGTCTCCTTCAAAAAGGAATAATCCTTTTGCAAACTCAGGCACAGTGGTGCAGATTACCTTAGATGACGTAAAAGGTGATGATCCATTAAGGATGATGAATTTCCAGGCGGCTATAGAGCGAAGTGCCTTTCAGTTAGGCGGGGGTAATCTTGTTGCACCGGCACAGCGTATGGTAGATTTTGTGGAGGGAAGACTTTCTATGGATTTACCTAAAAACTCTTATCTGCCAGGAACAAACAGTGTAATGCTTAAAGATACTTTGCCGGATTTTGTGGCTTCGAGTTTAAAAAATGCCTTGCCAGTTTTCGGAAAGAAGATGAAGGGGTACTATACAAATGAGGCTATTTTGGTAGGTGTGGAGAGCCGTAGTTCATCTCCGGTACGTATTCCTAGAGATCGGGATACATTTCAACATCCTCAGGTGTCTGGGTTATTCCCCTGCGCTGAAGGTGCTGGTTATGCTGGTGGTATTGTTTCTGCTGCCATTGATGGTGTAAATTGTGCTAATGCTATTTTAAAGGCAATCTAGTCAAACAGATTTTAATTGATTTTGTTATATACTGTGCAGCATTATACTGTTCTATAGTTTAAGTATAGGAGAGATTAATACCTGTAAACTGGAGTCCCTAAATATAAAAATTAAAAGGTTGAAGAAGACATTGATTATAGGAGCGACACCTAATTCGGGTCGTTATTCCTACCGTGCAGCATATATGCTTATAGCTAAAGGACATAATATTGTTAATATCGGTATTAAGAGAGGAGAAGTTGCGGGAGTTGAAATTGAAAAGCCTGGAGTAATCCATAATGATATTGATACGATAACTTTATATATAGGTCCACATCTACAAGATCAGTATTACGATTATATATTGCAAACTAAACCCAAAAGGGTTGTTTTTAATCCAGGTACGGAGAATGTGGAGTTAGAAAATTTGCTGAAGACAAACGGCATAGAAGCTATAGAAGCTTGTACGTTGGTTATGTTGTCTACCGGACAGTATTAGTTTTGTTTTTACAATATAATTATTATTTGAAGAGAGCCCTTGCGATGGTTAAATCGTAAGGACTTTTTTGCACTAAATCTTTTGGTTATGAAGGGCGCTTAAGTATAAATGTGGAGGATTATAGTATATACTATATGATTGTATACAATAGTCAGCGTGTCGTGTCATTATTAATGGGGATTAGTGTCACAGTGGATTTATCTGTTTTGTAGCTTGTGAAGGACGAATAGCTGATTCTGCTAAGTTATGTTGATTTTTTTGATGATTAGCTGAAGATGGGGTACTGTTGTAGTACGCGTTTTC
>NZ_FWYB01000016.1 GCF_900176505.1 Pedobacter nyackensis
GCTTTCTCCAAGGCCTTTTCCAAGTCCTTTATGCGCTTTTTTAACTCTGCGGTGTCTTTAGTTTTTGGCTTTTCCATAGGAGTTAAAGTTACAGCTCCTTTCTCTAATTTCTTCTTATACCGGTTAACCCAATTGGTTAGAATATAGGTGTTTGGTAATCCATACTTTTTTACAACAGCTGCTGTGGATTGATTCTGGTAGACGACCAGCTCTATCAATTTTTCTTTAAATTCTGCAGGATAATCTAACCTTGCCATTACTTCTTTGTTCATCGAAAACTTAGTTTTTTCTCAAAAACTGTAAAGTTATAGACGGATAAGACCAGGTGTATAGTAAATCCAGGATTATCAATCAATTGGTGTATAGCCAATCCAGGACGTGACAATAGCTAGAACAAGGACAATACACAATGTATTATTCTAGGACTATCGGTTATAGCAAGTCCATAGTGAGTCCATGGTAAGTCCATGTCAGGTCCATGTTTCTATATAAAAACATGGATTTTCCATTAATTTATATATAAGTTACTTTGGATTTACCTGCTCTTACATATAAGCCCGGTATAAAGCTATTACAAACAGACCATCTAATTTGCGGAGCCTATTATGGGCAATAATCGGACCTGCGAAAGCTCACTCATTATACCATAAATAATCATTTGACATTAAAATAAAAACGGGTAACTTTGCGGCTCAAAATTTTTCTCCAATGAGTCAATCAATAAAGATCAAAAACGCTTTAATTTCAGTTTATTACAAAGATGGTTTAGAACCATTAGTTCGCTTACTTGCTCAGCAAGGTGTACAATTATTCTCTACCGGAGGTACCGAACAGTTCATTAAAGACCTGAATATCCCTGTTACAGCTGTTGAAGACCTTACTGGTTATCCTTCAATTTTAGGAGGAAGAGTAAAAACATTACATCCGAAAGTTTTTGGTGGTATCTTAAACCGCAGAGGGCTTGGAGCAGATCAGGAGCAGATTGCCGAATATGAAATCCCTGAAATAGATCTTGTAATTGTTGACTTATATCCTTTCGAGGAAACGGTTAAAGCCGGTGGTTCTGAATCAGACATTATCGAAAAAATAGATATCGGTGGTATTTCACTGATCAGAGCAGCTGCAAAAAACTTCAATGATGTAGTAATTCTGGCTTCTAAAGATGATTATTCAACTTTAGAAGAACAACTTGAAGCACAAAATGGAGAAACTACATTAGCTCAGCGTAAAGCGTTCGCTAAAAAAGCATTCCATACTTCATCTCATTACGACACTGCAATTTTCAATTATTTCAATACTGAAGAGCCACTTAACGTGTTTAAGCATAGCATAAAACAAGCACAAACTTTAAGATATGGTGAGAATCCACATCAACAAGGTGTATTTTATGGAGATCTGAATGCCATGTTCACTAAACTGAATGGTAAAGAGCTTTCGTACAACAACCTGGTTGACGTAGATGCTGCTGTTGCTTTAATTGATGAATTCGAAGCACCAACTTTTGCGATCTTAAAACATACCAATGCTTGTGGTGTAGCGTCAAAACCAACTATTTTAGAAGCATGGAACGTAGCACTTGCCTGTGATCCTGTTTCCGCATTTGGTGGTGTATTGATTGCTAACAGAGAAATTGACCTTGCAACTGCAACAGAAATCAACAAATTATTCTTCGAAGTATTAATTGCCCCTTCTTATCAACCGGAAGCTGTTGAGCTTTTCCGCGCTAAAAAGAACAGGGTAATTTTACAGCGTAATGAAGTTGAACTGAGCAAAAAACAGTTTAAAACTTTATTAAACGGTGTAATTGAGCAGGATAAAGATTTAATTATCGAAGGTCCTGAGCAAATGACTGCCGTAACTGAAAAAGTGCCTACTGCACAAGAGTTACAAGATTTATACTTCGCTAACAAAATTGTAAAGCATACAAAATCAAATACAATTGTATTTGTTAAAAACGACCAATTGTTATCAAGTGGTGTTGGCCAGACTTCAAGAGTAGATGCTTTAAAGCAAGCTATTGTGAAGGCTGACGCTTTTAACTTCGACTTGAAGGGTTCTGTTATGGCTTCTGATGCGTTCTTCCCTTTCCCGGATTGCGTAGAAATTGCTGCTGAAGCTGGCATTACCGCTGTTTTACAACCTGGTGGCTCAATTAAGGATGCTGACTCTATCAATATGGCTAACGAAAAAGGAATTGCCATGGTTACTACCGGAGTACGTCACTTTAAACACTAATTTATTTATCAGCTAATACAATAAAAAGCCGTAGTTTTACATTAATATAGTACACAGAATTATTAATACTTAAATTATCACCTATAAATGGGTTTATTTAATTGGTTTACACAAGAGGTTGCTATCGATTTAGGTACGGCAAACACCTTGATTATACATAATGACAAAGTAGTAGTTGATGAGCCTTCAATAGTTGCTTTTGACAGACAAACAAATAAAATTATTGCTATTGGGAGACAAGCCATGCAAATGGAGGGTAAAACCCATGATAATATCCGTACGGTAAGACCGCTAAAGGATGGAGTAATTGCAGATTTTAACGCTGCTGAGGCCATGATCAAAGGTATGATCCGTATGTTAAATGGTGGTAAAGGCTGGATGTTCCCTTCATTAAGAATGGTTATCTGTATCCCTTCAGGTATTACCGAGGTTGAAAAACGCGCGGTAAGAGATTCGGCAGAAATTGCCGGTGCTAAAGAGGTATACCTGATCCACGAGCCTATGGCTGCTGCTGTAGGTATCGGTATTGATGTGGAAGAACCAATGGGTAATATGATTATCGATATCGGTGGTGGTACTACAGAGATTGCTGTAATTGCCTTATCAGGTATTGTATGCGATCAATCTATCCGCGTTGCGGGAGATAACTTCGACTCGGATATTGTAAACTACATTCGTCGTCAGCACAACATTATGATCGGTGATCGTACTGCTGAGAAAATTAAAATAGAAGTCGGCGCCGCTTTACCTGAATTACAGGATCCACCATCTGACTTTGCTGTTCAGGGAAGAGATTTAATGACTGGTGTACCTAAACAAATCACCGTATCTTATACTGAGATTGCACATTGCCTGGATAAATCTATTTCTAAAATTGAAGAGGCGATTCTTAAAGCATTAGAGATTACTCCTCCCGAGCTTTCTGCAGATATTTACCAGACTGGTATTTATTTAACCGGTGGCGGTGCTTTGCTTCGTGGCCTGGATAAACGTGTGGCAGCAAAAACAAAACTTCCTGTCCATGTAGCCGAAGATCCTCTTCGTGCTGTAGTACGCGGAACAGGTATCGCCTTAAAGAACATTGGCGGTTTTAAATTTTTAATGCAATAATTAAATGAATAATAGCTTAATGAAGGTTTCTAAAGAACATTAGAAACCTTCATTATTTACATCTCCCTGAATATGCGTAACCTTTGGATTTTCTTAAACAGATATAACGCATTTTTCTTTTTTATTATTTTTTTTACAGTTGGTGTTATCTTAACTATAAAAAACAACGCCTATCAACGGAGCATAACTGTAAACTCTACCAATGAGGTAGTAGGAGAAGTTTACCAAAACCTGAATGTCTTAAAGAAGTACCTTAATCTAGGTCCGGTAAATGATAGCCTTTCCGCCGAAAATGCTAAACTAAAAACGGAATTACTATCACTTCAAAATATTGACAGTGCAAAAGCAGTTACTGTTACTGACACGGCAAACAAGCCCGTGTATACTTATTTATCCGCAAGGGTAATTAAGAACTCTATTACATTGCGAAACAATGTCATCACGATCAATAAAGGAAGGGCAGATGGAATTGCTCCTGATATGGCAGTGATTTCTCCCGGACAAGGTGTAGTTGGTTTTGTGCTGGATGTTTCCGAGCACCTGGCTACGATTCGATCCCTATTACACAAAGACGCTAAAATAAGTGTTACCCTTAAAAAAAGTAATGCGCTAGGTATATTGGTATGGGGCGTCGGTAATTCTGATTTTTCAAAAGCCTTTGTAAAGGAAATCCCCAATCACTTTAAAGTAAGTCTTAAAGACACCATTGTTACTTCAGGCTTCTCACGTTTCCCTGCTGGTATTCCTGTAGGGATTGTAACCAATACTGCAGTACCGACAGGAGACAATTTCATGTCGGTGGAGGTCAAACTTTTCAATGATTTTAGTACTTTACAATATGTTTACGTGGTGAGTTACAAATATGCAGCCGAACAAAAAGAATTAGAAGCAAAGTTACCCAATGAATAGTAAGTTAATACTGGTAAATATAGTCAGGTGGTTTGTACTACTTTTAATTCAAATTCTTTTGTTAAGGAATTTGAGTTTCTACAATATGGCCACACCTTTTGTGTACATTATATTCCTCTTACTGATTCCTTTCGGCACGCCTAACCTGTTGCTCTATTTAATCGCTTTTGCAACGGGCTTAACCTTAGATGCATTTTACGACACCCTTGGTGTACATACAGCGGCATGTGTGGCCTTGGCTTTTGTAAGGATCCTATTTATTTCCGTGACCATGAATCGTGATGGCTTTGATGAACCTGAACCGACCTTAGGTAATATGGGCTTTAAATGGTTTATCATCTATGCACTGTTGTGTACTTTATCTCACCACCTGGTTTTGTTCTTTTTAGAAACTTTCAGGTTAGTAGAATTCTCTTATACATTGATGAGATGTTTTTTCAGCGTCGCATTTACTTTGTTTAGTGTTGTATTGATAGAATTTATATTCTATAATAGAAAGATGCGCTAATGGACAATCTGTTTAATCGAAAATATGTTATACAGGTATTGTTCATTGTTGTTGCTCTGATTTTACTTGGTACACTTTTTTATATACAGGTTGCGAGCGAAAAATATTTCATTGCCGCAGAGAGTAACGTGCTGAAGAAGATTTATACTTTCCCGGCGCGTGGTGTTATTTATGACCGCAATGAAAAACCACTGGCTCAAAATGAAGCGGTTTATGACCTGATGGTCATTCCAAATCAGGTGAAAGAGTTTGATACGGCTGCACTTTGCCGGATTATTGATATAGACATGAAGCGTTTTGCGCGAAATTTCAATAAAGCATCCGCCCAATCAAGGTACCAACCGAGTATTTTTGAGCGCCAGTTATCGGTACAGGTCTACGCAACCTTGTCTGAACAACTATCGCGTTTTCCAGGCTTCTTTGTCCAAAGCAGAACCATCAGGCATTATCCTGATAGCGTAGCTGCCCATTTCCTTGGATACATAAAAGAGGTATCTCCGCTCGACATTCAGAACTCTGAAGGATATTACCGATCGGGAGATTACATAGGTAAATCAGGGGTAGAAAAATCTTATGAGACCTTACTGAGGGGCGAAAGAGGGATCGTAAACATGATGTACGATGTCCGAAACGTTCCCAAAGGAAGCTATGCAGAAGGTCGATTTGATACAGCCGCAGTATCAGGAGACCGACTTATTTCATCATTAGACCTTAAGTTGCAAAAGCTTGGAGAGGACCTGATGCGCAATAAAGTCGGTAGTATCGTAGCTATAGAACCTGCGTCCGGGGAGATACTTGCTTTTGTAAGCAGTCCTACCTATGACCCCAATTTAATGGTTGGAAGAAGCCAGGGTAATAATTACATGGAGCTGCTAAAAAACCCAAATCGTGTATTTAATATTCGTCCGATACAAGGCTACTACTCTCCTGGTTCATCGTTCAAACCTCTGGATGCATTGTTAGGCCTGCAGGAAGGTGTGATTGATCCGAGTATGACATTTAACTGTCCTGGTTATTTCAAGGTTGGAGGCCATACGGTAAAATGCGAACACGTAGATGGGAACATCGCTTTAAGAATGGGTCTTGCCCGTTCTTGTAATACTTACGCCTGTTATGTGTTTCAAAAATTACTTACACAGCGTAAATATCCAAATCAGCGTGTAGCTTATGATGAATGGCAAAAAAAGGTCAGGAAATTTGGTCTTGGAGAAAAACTAGGTATTGATTTGCCTTCGGAACGTAACGGAAGATTATATGATGCCGCTTACTATTCTGGTAAATACAGCAAATACTGGAACTATGGTACCGTAATTTCACTCGCCATTGGTCAGGGGGAAATGGACGCAACTCCTTTACAAATGGCTAATATTATGGCCATCATTGCTAATCGTGGTTATTACATCAAGCCTCACCTGGTTAAAGCTATTGGAAAAAACAGGGTGATTAAAAAAGAATATGTAAAAAAGAATTACGTGGATGTGGAAGCCAGACATTTTGAACCCGTAATTGATGGGATGCAGGATGCGGTAAACGCTCCATGGGGAACGGCTATCCAATCGCGGATAGACGGTATAGTGATGTGCGGGAAAACGGGTACAGTACAAAATCCACGTGGGAAAAACCACTCAGTGTTTATTGGTTTTGCGCCAAGGGATAACCCAAAAATTGCGATTGCTGTAATTGTTGAAAATGCAGGCTATGGTAGTACTTATGCTGCGCCTATAGCCAGTTATATTGCAGAGCAATACTTAAAAGGAGAAGTTTCTAAATATAAACTTGCCCAGGTTGCGTGGATGAAGAGCCAGGTTATTTTACCTGAACCTCCAAAGCCAAAGGTAAAGCCAAAACCGAAGGGGACTGATTCGATAGAAAAGGTAACCACTCCGGTATTGCCAGATCAAAATCACACAAAAAGTAAACCTATTCAGATTACACAATGATCAATCAGCAAAGTAACAACAGGTTCTTCTTTAATGTAGACTGGGTAACTATCCTGATCTATATAGCACTGTGTGCTATTGGTTTTGTAAATATCTATGCTTCGATACCTCAAGTTGAAGAATCCACCGCTTTTAATTTTGCCTCCAATTATGGCAAGCAACTAATCTTCATCATGACAGGCTTAGTACTGGGTTTCTCCATACTATTGCTTGATGCGAAGTTTTTCAGCATCTTCTCTCCTATCATTTATGGGGTAACAATGATCTTATTGCTGGTTGTATTGGTTGTTGGACGTAATGTGGGCGGTAACCAAGCCTGGATACCAATAGGATCATTCCGCTTACAACCATCAGAGCTAGCCAAATTTGGTACAGCATTGCTACTGGCCAGATATATCAGTTCCTTTAATCCAAAGCTCAATACGTTAAAACCAGTATTGATCGCAGCTGTGATCATCGTTGTGCCTATGTGTCTGATCATGTTGCAACCCGATGCTGGCTCGATGCTGGTGTTTCTTTCCTTTATGTTCCCCTTATACCGCGAAGGTTTACCTGGTTATTTATTGATCATTTTCTGGGGAATGGTGCTTTTATTCATTCTAAACCTTTTTCTTTCTCAATGGGTACTGATTTCAATAATATTGATTCTAGGTGGATTATTCATCTACTTCAATAAGAAAAAGCATCAGCGAATGATCATGATCGGTATCATTATGATCTCTGCAATCGGCTATCTGTTTATTGCCAAATTGGTGTTTGAGAATGTTTTACAACCACATCAACGTACGCGAATTGAACTGATTCTCGGTCTTAAAACCGACCCAAAAGGTGCGGGATATAATGTGAATCAATCAAAAATAGCCATTGGCTCGGGGCAGCTTACCGGTCGTGGTTTTTTACAGGGCACACAAACCAAATATGGTTACGTACCGGAACAAAGTACCGATTTCATTTTTTCTACCATTGGAGAGGAATGGGGATTTGCTGGTTGCTTTGTAGTAATTGGACTATACATGTTTTTACTGCTCAGGATCGTCAATCTCGCAGAACGGCAACGATCTACCTTCTCACGCGTTTACGGCTACTGTGTGGCTTGTATCATCTTCTTCCACGTATTTATCAATATAGGGATGACTATAGGTATTATACCGGTAATCGGTATACCCCTACCATTTATCAGTTACGGAGGATCTTCATTATGGAGCTTTACCGTATTGCTGTTCATCTTCCTTAAGTTGGATTCGAACAGAATGGGATTCATTTAAATAGCTTTTTGCTAAGCCTTATAAACATTACTTACTCGGGAAACGTTGATTCAACAGCTCGTAAAACTGATCAACAGTACCTTGCTTGGAGGACCAGTTATTTTTCACAGCATAATTCTGCTGCAAAAAGTTATCCGCAGTTTTAAAATCAGGCATTTTATTGATCAGTTCAATCGCTTCCGCATAAGCAAGATTATAACCATTAAACAGATCTTTTATATAAAGTAGTTTTTGATTAAGATTTATAGCCTGCTTTAAATCAGTAATTGCAGTTTTATTATTTTCCTCATTCAGACTCGTCGAAAAGTTGCTTTTTCCTGCCAGCAAATCATTTAGTGTAGGTCGCACCTGATTCAGATCCGGCTCTGCAGAACGGGGAACTTCTACTATTTTATCTGCCACAGGTTCAACAGCAGGTTGTACGATTATTTTCTCTTCAACTTTCTCTGGCATTGGTTCCTCAACCGGAGCAGTCTCCACCTTCTCTGCGAATAAAACAGGCTCAGCACTAACCTCCTCCTCTACTTCGATCAATTGTTGCTGGAGCTGGCTATCTCTTAATCTTTGCTTCTGAGCAATGATCTCTTCTTCCTGTCTGCTTAAAGGTCTATCGAAAATTGCATTAACGGGCTTCTCCTCGAACTCAAACTTATCTGTTAAAGATTCTTCATTTAATAAGAACTCAAATTTTAAAGGTTCACGTTCTGGCTCCTGCTCTTCAACTTGCGGCGGAGTAACCACAACTTCAGATTCCTCTTCGTTATCGTCCTCCTCATTTTCAACAGCATATGCAGCTTCCAGTTCCTCAAGTGTTTTCTCTTTAGCCATTACGGGCTCTTTCTCCTGTATAGCAGTTACAACGGGAGTCTGGTCTTCAGTATGTTCCTGAATAGCCTTTTGAGGTTTATTGCTATTAATTTTCCTTACTATCTGAACATGATCTGATAAAAAATTTGTGTTCGCCAGAAAAAGCTCCAGTTCTAACTCATTGAGTTGACTCGGGTTTCGAGCCAAAAACTCATATTGATCCTGTAGCTCATTTAATATCTGTCCTACTTTTTTAAAAATATCCTCTTGGTTCATCATAATTTAATAACGGGAGAATTGACGATTTATGTTGGTAACTTGACATTCAAAAGTACTACAAAATTCTGATATTAGCAGGCTCTTAAATCCAATCAGGCATGTTATTCAGCGAACAAAATTACAGACGAGGAGAGTATCGAGGCAGCATTGAGGTAATTTGCGGCTCTATGTTTTCGGGTAAAACCGAAGAATTACTAAGAAGATTAAAGAGGGCGCAGATCGCTAAATTAAATATCGAGATCTTCAAACCAAAAACAGATACGCGCTATGATGAGACTGCTGTAGTTTCACACGATCTGAATTCCATCCAATCTACTCCCGTTGAAAGTTCTTCCGCAATTCTATTTCTTGATGCAAAAACTCAGGTTGTAGGTATTGATGAAGCACAGTTTTTTGACGACAACTTACCCGAAGTATGTAACAAGCTTGCCCGAAAAGGAATAAGGGTAATTGTTGCTGGTCTGGATATGGATTATATGGGTAAACCTTTTGGCCCGATCCCAGCCTTAATGGCCATTGCCGAACTGGTAACTAAAGTAAACGCCGTATGCGTAATATGTGGCAGTCCCGCTGTATATTCTTACCGTACTGTAGCCAACGCCAACAGAGTACTTTTAGGTGAGAAAGACAGTTATGAGCCTAGGTGCAGGCATTGTTATCACCTGGATGACATAGATTAGCGTGTATTTATCCGTTGGGGCAGTTGTCGCACCTCTTCCCTTTCAGATACTTTTCACAGCATACCTTTTTCTTCTTTTTCTTTTTATCTTTTTTATCCCCCTTAGCGGCTTTTTTATCCTTTTTCTTTGACATGGCCCATGATATTTATAAACAAAAAAAGGTACATACTGTTTGCCTTTTGCAATAAGTATGTACCTTATAACCAGAATAACTGGTAATAATATATTAAGCCTCGCTGGAGTAAGAAATCTGCCCTACGTGCTTATCAATCTGCCATCTGCCAGTTCCTTCTTCACCGATTACATCAAACAGTTCAAGCGCACGACGTGCTTTGTACTCTTCTTCTCTTTGCTCTCTGAAGAACCAGTTTAGAAACTCGATAGTTACGTAATCTTGTTCTTTATGGCAACGTGCGGCAATGTTTTTAATAGATTGTGTTACGCTAATCTCTTGTTCTAAAGCCTCCTCAAACACTTCACGGAACGAGTTATATTCTCCTTTAACATTTGTAATTTCAGGAGAAACAGCGTTCCCGCCCATATCCAGAACATACTTAAAGAATTTAAGTTGGTGTTGTCTCTCTTCTTCTGCCTGTGCAAAGAAATAATCAGAAGAGAAATCATAACCATTGCGGTTACACCATGAAGCCATTGATAAGTATATCGCTGATGAATGTGCTTCTTTTTTTATTTGCTGGTTTATAAGTGTCTCTACATCTGATGAGAGTAAACACTTAACACGCATAATGTCTTTCATATGATGTATGTATTAAGTTCCTATTTTCTATTACAAAAATACGGCTAACTATTTACAATACTCAAAATAAGGTTAATATGGAAAGAATCTAATTCCAGCCTAATCAGATGATTATGCGATGCAGGCGATCGTAGATGATGTGGTTCAGTTCAAGCATCACAAATGTTCCCTGAAGTAATTCCTTTAAAGCTATGATTTCCAATAGTGATAAAACATAACAGTGATCGCAAGCGCAAATAAAAAGTATCTCCAGATCCGGAGCTTTAGTATTATTTAACAACAGATCCTCAATATCAATATGGTAAACGGCCTTTTTTAATTTCAGTATATTTCTGTAATCGAAGCGGGCAAGCTTTCCTGCAAAATCAATATACCAACAATTTTCACTATCAGATTGATAGATCGCACCTGCCTTAGTGCTAAACACTTCAACGAAATCAATGGAAGATTGGACGGTTAAATTTTGCATTAGTAAATATTGATTGGCACAAAGGTGATTATTATTTAGATTTATTCCAAATCAACACAAGCTTTTTGTGAAAAATTTCATCAAAAATCCTTTAAACTTCTATTTTCCATCCCTTCTCGCCGTCATAATGATGATATCGCGGTCAACAATTTCGCCAGTATGACTGGTGGTCAGGTCTTTCTGCTGCTTAACATCAGTAACGATAAACCCTGCCGACCTAAACAATTGCTCAGCATCCGAAGCATCGTACAATTTAAACCTGTATTTGGTAAATGGTAGTTTCTCCATAAACTCCTTAGTCCCTATCGCCAGACAAAAAAGTCCGCCATGTTTTAACACTCTTTTTATTTCAGCAGCATAAGCCAACGGGTCTGCCCAAAAATAAAGCGTATTTACAGTAAAAATCTTATCAAAGAATTCATCATCAAAATTTAACTTGTCTGCAGCAGTAAGCGAAAAAGAAACCTGGCCTTTATTTACTTCGGCTTCATTTATTCTATTTGCTTCTGCTACCATGGTATCTGAAATATCTACACCATAATAACGTATACCCGAAGCCTTGGTCATTAAATCTTTTACATGCGTACCATTTCCAGGTCCAATCTCCAGCACGACATCACCTTTAGCAATATCCAGCGCCTCAATTGCACTTTTGGTCATGTTGTTATTTGTATGTGCCATACGTTCCGCAGTCATAATTCCATCCGCTCCCTCAGGCTTACCAAGCTGACCGGCTATTTCCCTCAGTTGTTGTTCAGTTAATTTACTCATATTCTGAAATTCATCTATTTATTTTTTTGTTTTTCAATGGTCAGATGGAGCCTTTGATGATTAAAATAATTATTGCTCTGTGTG
Organism: Pedobacter nyackensis; assembly: GCF_900176505.1. Lineage (GTDB taxonomy): Bacteria > Bacteroidota > Bacteroidia > Sphingobacteriales > Sphingobacteriaceae > Pedobacter > Pedobacter nyackensis. Next base: position 11,815 of record NZ_FWYB01000016.1, read on the forward strand.
CTTTAATAATTATTTTAATTATGTCGGGTTCATATACAAACTTATTATTTTTCCCTTTAAAGCGCTTATAGAAATTAGAACTATTCTAAATAAAAGAAAAGCACATTCTCAATTATAAAATTACATTGTTTTTGTGATGCAAGAACTAACTTTGCAAAAATATGGCTCAAGGTTTGATAGCATCGTTTAACGATTAGTAAACATCCCTTTGAATTGATGACCACTACACAAATAATTATGATATTAAGCCTTATTCATGGAGAACAAAGCTGAAAATCCATCCATACAAAACGCTGAAGTTAAGGCCCCGGGTAAATTAGCCCGTATGTTTTTAACTTTATATGATGTTTATAAATTCATTGCTCGTTTTTTCAAAGAGGGTTTTCTGCCCCCTTATGAGGTAAAAGAGCTGTTTCGTCAGTGTTACGAAATTGGTTACCGATCGGCACTCCTGATCTCTACCACAGGATTTATTACCGGCATTGTATTTACCAAGCAGTCGCGCCCTTCACTATCAGAATTTGGAGCAACCTCATGGTTGCCTTCGCTGGTTGGGATTGCCTTACTTAGGACATTGGCCCCTTTACTTACAGGTCTTATTGCAGCCGGAAAAGTAGGTTCCAGTATTGGCGCCGAACTCGGTTCAATGCGTGTTACTGAACAGATAGATGCTATGGAGGTTTCGGCAACGAATCCTTTCAAATTTTTAGTTTCTACCCGTGTGCTGGCCGCAACCATTACTATTCCTATCCTTACCTTTTATACTGCTATGGTGGGCATGCTGGGTGCATTGCTTAATGTTTCATTAAGTGAAGGCACTAGTGCAAGAGCCTTCTTTCAATCCTCATTGGAACAAATCACTTTCCTTGATATTACCGCCTCTACCATCAAAGCTATTCTTTTTGGTTTTACTATTGGAATGGTTGGCTGCTATCAGGGCTATAATTCATCAAAAGGAACCGAAGGTGTGGGTAAAGCAGCTAATTCGGCCGTAGTTATTGCCATGTTCCTCATATTTATAGAAGAAGTGGTTTCTGTACAATTCTTTGGTCTATTTAGAAGCTGATCTTAATAATGGAAGAAAAACCAACACTTAAAAACAGCACAAAAGTAATAGAGATCAAAGGATTGAATAAGTCGTTTGGCAATTACCATGTGCTTAAGGGGGTAGACCTTGATTTGTACAAAGGAGAGAATCTTGTTGTTCTGGGGAAATCAGGAACAGGAAAATCAGTGCTCATAAAAATCATCGTAGGTTTACTTACGCCTGATGCAGGTCAGGTAAGCGTACTCAACCAGCATGTAGATCAGATTACTTATAAGGAACTACTCGCGTTAAGATTAAAGGTAGGTTTCTCCTTTCAAAATAGCGCCTTGTACGACAGTATGACGGTAAGAGAGAACCTTGAATTCCCTTTAGTAAGAAATCAAAAAAGCCTGACTAAAAGAGAGGTGAATATGGCTGTAGAAGAAATGCTGGATGCCGTAGGTCTACTGCAAACAATTAACCAGATGCCATCAGAGCTTTCAGGTGGACAAAGAAAAAGGATCGGCATTGCCCGTACATTGATCTTACGTCCGGAAATCATGCTTTATGACGAGCCTACAGCAGGTCTGGATCCAATCACCTGTCTGGAGATCAACAACCTCATCAACGAAGTTCAGGAAAGATTTCATACCAGCTCTATTGTAATTACACATGATCTTACCTGCGCCAAAGCGGTAGGAAACAGAGTGGCCATGCTCTTAGACGGGCAGTTTCAACGTCTTGGAACATTTGAAGAAGTATTTAACACAAACGATGAAAGGGTTAAGCCTTTTTACGATTATAATTTTATTCACTAAAAGATATGCAAGTAACAGACAACCGTAAACAAATAACAGTAGGCGTATTTATACTGCTTGGCTTGGTCATATTCGTTTTAGGCGTATTTACTTTAGGAAGTCAAAGAAAAGCATTTGTAAAAAGTATTAGTGTAAATGCTGTTTTTAGCGATATCCAAGGGTTAAAAGCCGGAAACAACGTATGGTTTTCAGGGGTTAAAATCGGAACAATCAAAAAGATTCAGTTTTATGGTACTTCTCAGGTTCAGGTATTTATGAACATTGAAGAAGATGCCCACCAATACATCCATAAAAATTCAACTGCCAGCATCAGCTCCGATGGATTGATTGGAAATAAAATTGTTGTCATTTCAGGTGGCAGTACAAAATTCCCCTTTGTAGAGGATGGTGATCAATTACAGGTTGCGAATACACTTTCAACTGATGATATCATGAAAACTTTCCAGGTGAACAATAAAAACCTGGTAGATATGACTTCAGACTTTAAAGTATTAGCCAGAAACCTTGTTGAAGGTAAAGGTGCTGCAGGTGCATTGCTTGCTGATGAACAAATTGCAACTAACTTTAAAGCAATCGTTCAAAATCTGAAAACTACGACAGAATCTGCGAACAAAATGGCAGTGGAGATGAATGCCTTTACCAAAACCTTAAATACTAAAGGAGGCCTGGCTGATAAATTAATGACCGACACGGCAGTGTTTGCCAGACTTCAGGAATCGGTAAATGAACTTCAAAAAATAACTCAGTCGGCCTCGGCAATGACAGATAACCTAAACAAGGCTACAGCTAAGTTTAATAAAACTGATAATGCAGTAGGATTATTGATCAACGATCAAAACACGGCAGATCAGGTGAAGGGGATTATGCAAAATCTTGAAACCAGCAGTAAAAAACTGGATGAGAATATGGAAGCACTTCAGCATAACTTCTTGCTGAGAGGGTTCTTTAAGAAGAAAGCTAAGGCGGAAGCGGCAGCGGTAGCTCCTCAGAAATAATGAACAAAAATAACGGTCAAAAATAACCATTCTCTTCAGCGTCTGGCATCTGTTGCTGAAGGGCAACAGCGCCTAAGGCCGCTTCAGAGAAGGTAATTTTTGCTTCAAAGCATGGTGGACAAGCATGGCGGACAATCTTGAAAGGAAAGCGTGATGGCAAAGGAATTAGCCATCACGCTTTTTTAGTTAAGGGGGATTTTTAATTAATAAGCCGAAAAAGGATTATTTAATTACGGTAAAATCCTTTTTCAGCTTAATGTCTTCTGAAGAATTACCAATCATGACCTGAAATTTACCGGGTTCAACTGTCCAGTTCATATTTTTATCGAGCAGAGCCAAGTCATCGGGATGCAAAACAAATTTTACTGTTTTACTTTCTCCCGGAGCAAGAGCCATTCTTTCGAAACCTCGTAGAACAGATTCATAGGTGGTTACACTGCTCACCATATCTTTAAGATATAACTGTACCACTTCATCCCCCTTGCGTGTTCCTGTATTTTTTACATCAACAGTGATTTGAACATCTGCTTGTTGATGGATTTCTGCTGCGCTTATTTGCAGGTTGCTGAATTCAAAAGTGGTGTAACTTAATCCATATCCAAAAGGATATAGCGCACCCAGCACTCTTGTCTTTCCATTTCCATTAGGATCATCATTTTTACCCTGTCCTGCCTGAGAGCCTGGTTTAAAAGGGAAGTTCAACTCAATCTGCCCAATAGATTTAGGGTAGGTCATGGTTAACTTGCCACCAGGATTATTTTCTCCAAACAAAGTTTCTGCAACAACTGTACCTGCAGAAGGCCCCGGAAAGCCAGCCTGAAGAATGGCAGGCAAATAACGGTTTTCCCAGTTAATGGTTAGCGGCCGACCGTTTACCATCACCATTATAACCGGTTTTCCTGTTGCATGTAATGCCTGCAATAAAAGCAATTGTCGGCCCGGTAAATTTAACCCAGTCCTGGATTTACTTTCTCCAACCTGATTATCCGTTTCACCTACTACCGCAATGATGATATCAGATGTTTTAGCTTCAGCTACTGCCTGATTAATCTGCGTCTGTTCTTCCGAGGTTAGCTCGCTTGGAATGATTTCACTTTCAGGCCATTTCGCATCGATCACTTCACAACCTTTCCTATAGTTGACTTTCGCATTTTTACCGACAAAAGCTTTAATTCCGTCCAAAATAGAGACCATCGGATTATTAGATGGACCGTATCTGCTGGTGGTGTAATCTACTTCGCTTGCCAACGGTCCCGTAACAAGGATGTTCTTATACTTACTTACATCCAGGGGCAGAAGGTTCTTATCATTTTTAAGCAAAACCATGGATTCCCGGTTCAGCTGCACAGCAATTTCCTCATCCGCTTTAGTATGTACTTTTTTATCTGCCATAGCCGGATCTTTCACGTAAGGATCATCAAACAGCCCCAGTTTGAATTTCACGCTCAAAACATCACCTACACGCTCGTCTAAGGTTTTCATAGATATAGCTCCCTCCTTAACCAGTTCCCTCAAAGGCAGAATAAAATTCTCAGGCATAGTGAAGTGTGTACGGACATTCAGTCCGGCCTGGATAGATTGTCTGACTGCCTCCTTATAATTTTCAGCAACATGATGTTTACCCGAAAGGAATTCAACAGCCTCACTATCCGAAACCACATAACCATCAAAACCATATTGTTTACGCAAAAGTTCAGTAAGGAAATAATAGCTACCTGTTACCGGCTCTCCGTTCCAATCGTTATAACTACTCATAATACCCATTGGCTTTGCTTCCTGAATTACCCTTCTAAAAGGATAGAGAAATAGCTCATGCATTTCCCTGGGAGCCACATGAGGGTCGGTGCGCGCCTGACCATCGCGACCACCTTTAGGTACACTATATACTGCATAGTGCTTCAATGTAGCCGCTGTACCCTGATCCTGTATGCCCAAGGTCATCTGTTTGCCCATTTCAGCAATCAGATAAGGATCTTCTGAATAACATTCCACTACCCTCCCCCAACGCTGATCTCTGGCGACATCAAGAATAGGTGCGTAAACATTGGTGTACCCCAAAGCTTTGGCCTCGCGACCAACAATACTTCCTGCACTATAAACCAGTTTTTTGTTCCAGGTGCTACCAATATTAACCGGAGCAGGAAAAGGAGTAGCTCTATCATGGCATAACCCATGAATACCTTCATTACTAAAATCCACAGGAATCCCTAAACGGGTTTCCTCTACAAACCACTTTTGTACCGTATTAATGGCATTGGCATGTTTGCTAAAAGGGAAGGAATATTGGGTTACCGCTTTTTTATTGTATGGTAAACTATTTAGCTGCTCATCTATGTTAGCGATACCATCCTTCCAGATCTTGGTCTTCCATTCCGGCGTTGGCATTTCTTCTTTTAACACTCTACCATAACCATATAGTGTGGCGGTCTGGCAAGTCTTCTCATCCAGATTCATCTGGCTTAATAAGTCCTTTACCCGGGCATCAATAGTTTTCGATGGATCTTCGAATACATCCATTTTACCATTTTTGTTAAAATCTACCCAGCCTTTATGGTAAATACTCTTTTTTTGTGCATTGACAACTCCTGCAAAAAAAAACATGGCAATAAATCCGGAAGTTATGTGTTTCATCATGTGTTAAAAAAATTACGGCAAATACATTCAGGATACTAAATTACCTTTTATAATTGATTAGAAATTGGCTATTGGTTCAGCTATTTTGACATCGCATTAGTACGAAATTTCAGCAATCGGGTCTGATTGACAAACTCAATCAAAATTGATTATATAACAAAGCAGGGCGCTCTTTCGAACACCCTGCTTTGTTATTTATACTATATGTTTTCGGTTGCTTACCTAATTCTGCTTTAAGCTTTTTTAAGTATTCTTGTCGCACATTCAGATGCACATAATAATCCTGCTGCCATCATGATGACATCTTTAATAACTAAACGACCCGCAGCGGATAAATAAGGGAAACCATGCTCAGGACCACCCAGATTAGGAACCCAGGTTTCAGGAGTCGTAATTAAAAAACTAAGGGTTACCAGCGACATCCCAAAAGTCAATAAACCACCAACAAGTCCTAACCTGGCATTGAAAATACCGAAAAGCGTAAGTAGGCCAATAATAACAATCACTGTACCTAAGGCATATGAGAATATATAAGTTCCATTTTTTTGGTGCCATTCAGTATTTTTCTCAACTACCTCACCCTCCTTATTTTTATGGTTTTTATATTCTGGCGATTTTTCATGATAAAAGAAGCTCATAACGGGACTATTAGCTACAAATGGCACAATTCCATCAGCTTCATATTGAAAAGCCTTAAGACCGCCAATCCAGGCCAGTACAATAAAAATCGCTATCCGCATAACATTAAAGAATTGCCTTTGCGCTTTCGATAAAAAAATTAACATTTTCATTCAGATATTTTATTTACAAAATTGAATGAATATTCGCCGGGTTACAATGGACAGATATGGATATTATCTGGACAAATCTGCAACAATAGATATCCCAACCTGCTCTCGAAATGTAGTAGGTGTAACTCCAGTATGCTTTTTAAAATAGCGGCTAAAGTAATTTTCATCATCAAAGTTCAGCTCCGCAGCAATCACCTTCATGCTTTTATAAGTTAGGTGGATCTGCTTTTTGGCTTCCAGAATAACCCGATCCTGAATAAGTTGAGAAGGAGACCGCAGGTAATGTTCCTTGCACTTTTTCGAGAATGTATTCGGTGCAATTCCCAATTGTGCTGCATAAAACGCAGGGGTTCTTTCCTTTTTAAAATGTTGTTCAAGCAATAATTTGAATTGACTTACAGGATGATTTGAAAACTCGTCTTCATGGGAAGTTACACTACCTATTTTAACTTTGCTACTCAATGCCAGCATCAATTGTAGATAAGCACGCACCACAGCTTGTGAGTAGGTATCTTCAAAGCTTAACTCCGCCGACAGCTTATCAAATAGCACATGCATCTCATGATATTCCTCATCATTAAGCTGTATAAATGGCTGGGCATAAATATTATTAAACAGCAATCCATTACACGCTACTTCCTTTTTATGGTATTCGATACAATAGAAATCTCCGTGAAACAACAAGGTACGTACGTCAATCAGTTCAGTCATTTCAAAATGAATGGATTGATAAGGCGTTGTAAATAATGTAATGTTCCCACTAAAATCGTAATCGACTAAATCAACATTTACGCTTCCACTCCCCTTAAATAAAAGAATATGATAAAATTGATCCGGCGGGGTACGATTAATAATTTCGTTGTTACTTTCCTGAATGGAACACTCCTTATATAAACTTTGACTTTTCATTTTACCGGCTACAATATACTGAAATTAAAAAGGGTGGCCAAGCATTCGTATATGCCTGACCACCCAATCAATATTTTTTGCAGTTCTTGAAATAAAAATCACCGTTCTCTTCTGAGGCTGGCATAAATGCGCTGAAAAAGCGCAATGACGCCTATGCCTCCTCAGAGAAGGTAATTTTTATTTTTAAACTTTTAACTTCTGATATCTCAATAATGCTTCTAAAAAGTAATAATCAGCATAAATTAAAGGCACATCAATTTCAGATTTGTGAGGAAGACTGCCTACGGAATGTTTTAAGATAAACCCTGAATTTGTACCTGGTTTAGCTAAATAATCCTCGCCAGACAATGATTGCAACATCAACTCTGCCTGTTTAAAGTACTTATCCCCATTTTTCGCAAAAGTACTCAACTCCAATAAACCAGAAGCGGTTAAAGATCCCGCAGATGCATCACGAGGAATGTAAGATAGTTTGTTTGCGTTGTAATCGAAATCAGGCTTGTAACCTTTTTGCCCAGCATTAAAGTCCCAATATGGGATTTTATCTTTTGGCAAATTAGAATGATTGATATAAAAATCTGCAGCTTTTTGAGCAGCTTCAAGGAACCGCTTGTCTTTGGTTTCTCTGTACATCATAGTGAACCCATAAATGGCCCAGCCTTGTCCCCTGGCCCAGGTTGAATTATCTGAATAGCCCTGGTTCGTTTGCTGGTGTAACACCTTGCCATCAGGAGCATAATCTACTACGTGATAAGTACTAAAATCTGGTCTGAAATGATTCTTCATTGTATTCAAGGCATGACTTATTGCTACCTCTTTATACTTAGGATTACCCGTTAATTTAGAAACATAGCAAAGCATCTCAAGGTTCATCATATTGTCGATGATTACAGGAAATTTCCAGGTTGTTTTTTTATCCCATGAAGCTTTAGAATTCCATGATTTAATCAAACCCACTTTAGGATCAAACCGGGTCAATGCCGACTCGGCAGACTGAATCAGAATTTTATTATACAATTCTAATTTCTTAGGATCTTTTTCGAATCTGATTGCATTTCCATAAGAGCAATACATTACAAAACCTACATCATGATGTTGCGTTAAAAATTGCGCTTGTTCTAATGCCTCTGTCCACTTTGTGGCAGCAGCTTTCCACTCTGGATTCTGAGTATATTCATAAATATACCATAATCCTCCTGCAAAAAATCCTTGTGTCCAATCCCAAACATCAGTACTTCTTATGGAACCGTCTTTATTGGTGGTTCGCGGAAATTGGGTAAGATCCGTGGAAGTTTTCAGCAAATCACGGTATTGTGTTTCAGCGACAGTAAAATCTTTTTTAATTAGTTCCGTTTTAGGCGACATCCATAAAAATCCAGAAGCCGATACCATCAGGCCAAGTGCTGAAACAAGCAACAGCCTGCGTTTTTTCAGGTTAAAATTAGTGAGTTTCATTTTTTTATTTTATGTTTATGAGCTCGCAGGCTCGGTTAGCATTTTGTGGGGCGTAATTTCAGTTTAAACTCTCCAACATTGGCTGTCTCTAATATCTCTCCTATTTTCGCATCTGTACCTTTTGCAGTAAATGTAAACATAGGAGGCCCGGTCCACATTTGTTTGGGATTTACCAAAAATCTTCCTTTGGGAAAAAATACGATACCCGATCCATTATTATTAGCAGCGGTAATGGCATCAGAAAGCTCGTCATCTGGCTTTGCTCCAAAATCTACAACGTTAAAAATTTTGTATCCCTCCGGCACAAAGATTGCCTTTTCACCACAGTGATAGCCTGCATAAGAGAAATCGGGCAATAAGGATTGGCTTTTATTTTGCTTATAATTCTCAAATAATAGCGAAGGCTGTGTTTTTTGGCAAAACGCCAGACTTACATTCAGCACAAGAATTGAAAGACAACAAATAATTTTCTTCATCATAGAGAACATAATTTTTTTTTGTTGTGCTGTTGCAGACATCTAGGCTGTTGCATTTGAATTGTTGTTAAAAATAAAAATAGCCATCAATAATTACCCCAGAGTGTTCTTCCGGGATAATTATTATTTATAAGTGAGATTAGTTACCAATCTGGATTTTGAGTTTTTAGGTTCGTATTTATTCCCATTTCTTTTAAAGGAATTGGATATAACAGATGCTTATCTACGGTATTCATTCCTCCGGTTCCTCCCCAGGTTTGCGCTGAATAGCCAGTTTTTATCTCATTACCAACTGAGTTTAGGGTGCTGACATATTTACCCCAACGGATTAAGTCCAAACGACGTGTGCCTTCAAAACACAATTCACGAAAACGCTCGTCTTCAATTGCTTGTTGAAATTGTGATTTTGATAATCCCGCAGGTAAATCTGCCACCGGACTTATTGTATTAATATCTAACCCATAGCCTCTTCTTCTTACTTGGTTAACAGCCTTGTATGCTATTTCGGTTGGTCCATTTACTTGATTTTCAGCTTCAGCTAACATTAACAATACATCTGCAAAACGCAATACAGGAGCATTGATAGCTGTTTGGTTTTTGTCTTTAATTTTAGATATTTCATAAATTCGGCGCCATTTGGCACAATCTCTTCCATAACCTGTTGCGCCGGTTATAGCAGTTTCTACTCCTGTGGTACCATTATATGTAAAAGTGGTTAGCACCCAGTCGCGACGTAAATCACCTGCTCCGTATGCTTTGTATAATCTTGCTGTACCTCTTATAAATCCATAACTATACCCTATAGTGCCCTGAAAAGGTGTTGCAGTCATAGTGATTCCATTTTGACTGCCCAAACCACCAAGTTCATTATAAACCCCTGATCTATCTCCATTGAACTCAATCTCCCACATGCTTTCTTTTGTGTCATATACATCTTGTGCCTCATTTATAAAAATTTGGCTATAGGCAGTGGCTAGTGTTTGTTTAACACTTGGATTAGTGGCAGTGTAGGCATTGTATGTCCAGGCTGGATCTGGATTTATGCTGGTTTTTAAAGCATGCTCTCCGGAAGATTGTACTTTTTTTGCCCAGTTTAAGGCTTCAGCATATTTACTATTGTCATTTAATGGATAGCCAGCCATTTGCAAGCAAACTCTCGCCAAGATTCCTTCTACAACTGTTTTAGATACACGACCAGAGAATCCAAGAGCGGTAGAAGTGCTTACTTTTGTTTCAGCCTCTTTCATATCTTTCAAAACTTGTTCATACACCACTTTGGCTGGCGACTGAGATACAAAGACATCAGCTGGATTGGTGGTAGGCTCCAATTTGATAGGGACATTACCATAATATTGCACTAAAAGGAAATGGTAATACCCTCTTAAAAATAAGGCCTCGCCCAATATAATCTGACGTTTTGTTTCGTCCATTTGAGGCAAATTAATATTTGCAATTAAAGTATTAGCACGGTCAATTCCACGATAGCACATGGTCCATAGCGCAGCTACACCATCGTTTGATGCGTCATAACTATTTGTTGGAAGACCAGTTGTATTGTTTCTGGCGTAATATCCCTCATCTGTACATCCATTGTGGTTTTTGATAACATCATTTCCATAATACGCGCCTAATGGATCATAAACACCAGCTAACGCTTGTGTCAATCCATCTTCATCAGTATAATATTGTTTAATAGATATTTTGTCGATTGGTTCGGTATTTAGAAATTTTTTACACGATACCATTGTAACAGCTATTATCGATAATAAAAAAAGTAACTTTTTCATTTTTTTGATTTTTAAATTATTAAAATGATACGTTTAATCCAGCAGTGATAACACGAGCTCTTGGATAGGCTGAGTAATCAAATCCTGATGTCAAAGCAGATCTTTTAGTGTTGACTTCCGGATCTGTTCCTGAGTATTTGGTCCAGGTGACTAAGTTTTGTGCTGAAGCATAAAACCTCAAAGATTTTAACTTTAACCTGCGAATCAATTCATTCTCGAAGGTGTATCCGAAAGACACTGTTTTAAGTCTTAGATAAGAACCGTCTTCTACATTCCTACTGGTATAACCACTTGTTGCGCCTTGAGTTCCTTTAACACGAGGCAAGTCAGAATCAGGATTAGAAAATGTCCAGCGATCTTTATAACTCGCAAATTGATTTAAATAATTGCCACCACCTGCTTCAAACTTAATTCGGTTTGCATTCATAATGTCATTTCCATAAGACCATTGAAAAAAGACATTCAAATCAAATCCTTTGTAACTGAAATTGTTAGTGAATCCCCCGGTATGTTTTGGTAAACCATGACCAATTACTGTATAATCGCTGGCAGTAACCTTTCCATCACCATTAACATCTCTGTATTTTATATCTCCTGGTTGTATTAAAGGCGCTGAATTACCATTAGTGACAGTGCCTGGCTTAAGGACGTATTTGCCTGGTGTAGGTTGGTCAAACTCAGAGAGTTTATAGGTCCCTTCGGAGATTAAACCGTACATTTCACCTAGTGGACCACCTAATTTTGCAATATAACCAGGGATAGTATTAAATGGACTATCCCATGAAATATAGCTTGTTAACTCTGTTTGGTTGTCTGACAGACCAAGTACTTTACCTCTGTTGAATGAGATGTTAAAGGAAGTATTCCAATTAAAATGACGTGTTTTTATATTTACCGTGTTTAAGGTAAATTCCAATCCTTCGTTTTCTACAGAGCCTATGTTTTTATAAGCGGTTGCGAAACCTGATGAAGTAGGAAGATCAGCTCTTAGTAATAAATCTTTGGTTTTTTTTCTATAAACCTCAGTAGTTAAGTTGATGCGTTGATTAAAGAATCCTAAATCAAGTCCTAGATCTGCTTGCTCAGTAGTTTCCCATTTTAGTTTGTCATTTCCTAAATTAATTGCAACTACGGGATCTACATACTGGTTATTGAATGCATAGGCACTTCCTACAGGGTTATAATATTTAGTCAGGTAATCGAAATCACCTACCCTGTTATTTCCCGTTTGTCCGTAAGAGAATCTCAATTTACCCTCAGATAACAGGTTGCTGTTTTTGAGAAAATGTTCATTTTTAAAATTCCACGCAAGGGCGCCCGATGGGAAATACCCCCAATGGTTCTCAGCAGGAAACTTAGATGAGCCATCGGCTCTTATCGACACGGTTAAAAGGTATCTGGAATCATAATTGTAATTTACCCTTGACAGAAAAGAGCCCATTGTCCATAAAGATTGAAAAGTATCAATTCTATATCCAATGCCTTGGTCTAAGCCGTCCATAAGACCCATTCCTTCAGGTATTTTATTGGCTCCTCTTCCGTAACTTTTACCTGTTCCTTTTTGTAAAGTGAATCCTCCTAAAAGGTTTAGGTTGTGTTTTTTGTTGAATTGTTTGTTCCATGTTAAAGTATTTTCACTCAGCCAGTTGAAAGATTTAGAATAATCAATCCTACCATTAGGTCCATTGGAGCCCCGGCCTGAACTGGTGTTGCTGTTAGAAAAAAGTCGTTTTTCTCCCTCATTGTTAACAATTCCGCCAGAAGCACGAAGTTTTAAATCAGGCATAAGTTCGTATTCCAAATAAGCATTAGCTATCAAACTGCGTCCGATATTTACGTTATAAGTGTTCTTTAAATTAAGAATAGGATTTGCACGGTAATCATTAGCAGGATTAACATCATCATCAAACAGAGCGTCCAAATCCGGGTCTACTCCACCTGCTTCTACAGGTTTATAACCCCAAACAGAATACATAGTGTTCAATGTGGCACTATAAATAGTTTGTGCAGGACTGCTACCAGTTTGTTGTAAATAACTGTAATTGGTATTGATTCCTATTTTTATTTTCTTTGTTAATTGGTGATCAAGAACTAAACGGCCTTGATATCTGGTATAGTTTGAAGCAATCATAACACCATCCTGATCAATTAGAGAACCTGATAAGGCGTATTTAGTTTTTTCAGTTCCGCCATTTACAGATAGATTGTGATTCTGCATTAGGGCAGTGCGTAATACCTTATCCTGCCAATCGATGCTTTTTACAGTTTTATAATCATCCAGTGTTTTACCAGGACCCGTTAAATAAGTTTCTGTTGGACTTGGGAATGTTGTTGAAGAAACTAGTGTCGGATCCCATTCCAGTTGGAGTTTCACAAATTCGTAAGGATCCAGTAATTTATATCTTTTTATGTCTTGTTGCGTGCTGAATGAACTGCCAAAGCTAAATACAGGAGGGCCGGTTTTTCCTTTTTTGGTCGTAATTACAATTACTCCATTAGCACCTCTTGCTCCATAGATAGCTGTTGCAGAAGCATCCTTCAAAATATCTATAGATTCGATATCCTGTGGGTTAATCGCATTATTGTTCATATCTTCTATAGGAAACCCATCAATTACATACAAGGGGGAATTGGCTTGGGAAATCGAGTTGTTTCCACGGATTACAATATCTATTCCTGAACCCGGCTGTCCATCTGATGAAGTAACCTGTACACCAGCAACACGACCTGCTAGAGCTTCGTCGAATGACCTAACCGGGGCTTTGCTGAGGTCGTTCATATTTACCTGACCTACAGATCCCGTCAGATCTTTCCTTTTAACGGTTCCATAGCCTATTACAACAATATCGTTCAGCGATTTGCTGTCTTCGGCAAGACTTAAGTTAATAATGCTATTATCACCTACCACCATTTCTTTGGTTAGGTAACCGGTATAGCTAAAAGCCAGGGTACTATTTCCTTGCGAAGGAACATTGATTAAATACTTTCCATCGCTGTTAGTTGTAACACCAACTTTGCTCCCCTTAACAAGTACACTTGCACCAACCAACGGGGTGCCATCACTTTGATTTGTAACCTTACCTTCAACCCTACGCGTTTGTTGGGCAAAAGCGGAAAAGACACAAATCATACACACTACAAAGAGGTAAATCTTTCTCATACATTTAAAGTTTAAATTTGGTTTTTTGTAATAATCTAGGAGATCATTATTAACAAATTTACACAGGAAAATCCCAGCAAAAGCGGTATTTATAAGTCTATTTAAGGGGGCTGACTGATCAATTACCCAATATTTGCAGTTCTATTTTATCTAAAAAAGAACTGAACATAGAATGAAAATCTTTTAAATGTATGATTTAGGTCTCATCATCCATTTGCTTTCGATAAGCAGAAGGCAATTGGTTAAAAAGTGTTTTAAACGATTGACGAAAATGCTTTTGATCATTAAAATTCAAAGCAAAGGCTATTTCTGAAACAGACATATTGGTAGTCATCAGTAACTGCGCTGCCTTTTTTAGCTTTATAGTTTTAACAAGTTCCGCAATTGACTGTCCTGTTAATGCTTTTAACTTACGATACAATACAGACCTGCTCATGCCTATCTTTTTCACCAACACATCAATTGTAAAATCAGGTTCCATCAAATACTCATCAACAATGGTAGTAAAATCCTTTAGAAACTGTTCATCTGGAGAAGCAGTCTCTACGAATGCATTGCCTGCTGGTTGCATGATATATTCCCGGTGATATTTCTCTACCAGTTTTTTTCTTGATTCCAGCAAATGATGAATTCTGATACTCAGCACATCCGGATCAAATGGCTTTGTGATGTATGCATCAGCACCTAGTTCATATCCAGATTTCTCTGACTCAAAGGTCGCTTTTGCTGTAATGAGCAATATAGGTATATGACTTGTTAGTATATTTGATTTCATTCTTCTACAGAACTCCATACCATCCATTTCAGGCATCATCACGTCACTTATTACTACATCTATACTTTTTTGACTAGCTATTTTGATGGCCTCTGCTCCATTTTCTGCATTATAAACATTGTAAGCAACACTAAACAAGCCAGAAATAAATCGACGCAGGTCGTCATTATCATCTACGACTAAAATAGATGCACGCTTTTCATCATACGTGAAGGGGATTTCAGGCAATTGAGGCAAATCATATTGCCAAGGCATATCGGGCAGATTTACCGGACTTACAATTTCAGAACCATACATGTTATAACCAGAAGGTCTAAGTTTTTTTATAGGCAAGCTAACCTTAAAGGCACTACCATGATGTTCAACACTTTGCACTTCCACATTTCCGTGATGCATGTTTACAATGTTTTTAACCAAAGCTAGACCAATACCAGTTCCATGCCCCTGTTTAACCTGATAAAACTCGTCAAAAATCATTTTAATATGAGCATCAGGTATTCCCGATCCAGTATCCAGAACCTCAATATTAACATTATCTGAATCATTAGTTGTCACCCTTAATGTTATTGTGCCACCGTTGGGTGTAAACTTAAATGCATTAGATAAAAGATTGTAAATAACCTTTTGAAATTGCAGTCCATCAAACCAGACCATAATTACAGGATCGGTACTTTCAAAATAATAGTGAATTTCTCTTTCCCTGGCATACTCATCAAAATAAGATTTGATTTCTTCCAGATAAGGTACAATATTCTGTTGCGAAACCTGTAATGTTGTTGTCGTACTTTCACTCTTTTTAAGATCTAACAACTGGTTAATCAGCATCATCAGTGCCATTGCATTTTTATACATCACATGATGTTGCTTTTGCACATACTCATCTCCCTTTTCCAACTGTATCATTTGCTTTAAAGGACTCATGATCAATGTCAGTGGTGTTCTGAAATCGTGAGAGATATTTGTGAACAGCTGATTCAGGTATTTCATTTTTTCCTTTTCGCCTCGCTCTGCTGCCAGCTCATTACGCACTTTAAGCCGCTGCAAAGTTTGCCGTCTCATCAGAAATAAGATGGAGCATATAATTATAGCATAGATGGAATATGCCCACCATGTTTTCCAGGGTGCAGTTGCTATATGTATTTTAATGCTTGTGCCATTTTTATTCCACACCCCATCATTATTAGAAGCTTTTACTCTAAATGTATAGGTCCCGGCATCCAGATTGGTATAGGTTAGTGAATTGGTATTGCCCAAATCGTTCCAGTCTTTATCAAAACCTTCTAACTGAACAGCATACTGATTCTTTTGTGACTGAGAATAGTTTAGTGCGACAAAGGTAAAATTCAACATGTTATGGTCATGAGCCAGTTCTATTTCCTTTTCTCCATCCCAAGCGTTGATCAATTGATTATTCACCTTTATTTCGGTAATATATACGGGCGGGACATAAGTATTGGTGGTTATCTGATCGGGATTAAAGAAACAAAAACCATTGGTTCCACCAAAGTACAGCAGTCCAACTTTATTAAGCATACTTGCTCCATAATTAAACTCTTTTGAAGGTAAACCATCCGATTCATCAAAGTTCTTTATTCTACCAGATGACACCTGTAATTGGCTGAGGCCATTATTGGTACTTAACCATAAATTGTTCTTTGCATCAGGTAAAATACCATAAATAACATCATTAGGTAAGCCTTCGGATATTCCATAATGTTTGCTTTTTTTAGTCAGGAGATTATAGCTATAAAGGCCATCACCTTCAGTACCCACCCAGAGCTCGTTCCCAGATTTATTATAAATGGACAATACCGGAGGAGGTGCATTATTTTTATTGGCCTCATTAAATACTATTTGCCTGCTTTGCAAAGTATTTATATCCATTTCGACCAGACCAGCATTACTTCCTATTAAAACCTGTCCACTTTTTGAAGAGGCTGCTATCAGATAAACAATATCACCTAGGATCTTTTCATTCTGAACAATACGTATTATTTTACCCGTAACAGGATTTAATCTATTTAATCCCCCGCCAGAAGTACCAATCCATATATAACCTGTCTCGTCCTGAAATAATGAGACCACCCTATTGCTGCTAAGGTTACCTTCAATACCACTGTTGATTTTTTTAAACCGATATGGCCGAACGGATGTATTCAGATAATTTAGTCCACCATCATGTAAACCGATCCATAAGCCACCGGTTTTATCCATTAACATTGTTTTTACATTGTTAGCACTAATACTATTAGGATCTTTTTCGGAATGTGTATAATAAGTGAAGATTCCTGTCTTTTTATTATAAAAATTAATACCACCACCTTCTGTACCAATCCAAAGATTATGTGCATCATCTTCGATAATGGAGCTTACCACTTTATAGTTAAGCGTACGGTTGTTATTACCAGCTGTCACATGTTTAAACCTATTATAACTACTGCTATAATAATTTATTCCACCAAAGTAAGTGCCTACCCACATATCACCCATTTGATCTCTACATATACTATAAACAGAATTCTGGCTCAGACTGCTGTT
This sequence comes from Pedobacter nyackensis, assembly GCF_900176505.1. GTDB lineage: Bacteria > Bacteroidota > Bacteroidia > Sphingobacteriales > Sphingobacteriaceae > Pedobacter > Pedobacter nyackensis. Next base: position 29,180 of record NZ_FWYB01000016.1, read on the forward strand.
GTTGTTTTCATCATGTTGATATCGCGTGATACTTTTATCGGTTATATTAAAAATGTATAGCCCATTATAGGTTCCTATCCATAAGTTATGACGACCATCTTCCTTTATGGATCTCACAGGATCTGTGATAAAGTTTGTCCCTATTTTATAATGTTCAAAAGCATTATTTTTCTTGTTAAGAATGGCTAGTCCACCTTTGTAACCCAGTAACAGATTCTGCTGTTTATCTAAATATAAAGAAGCTATGAAGTTCGTGTTTGTACCTGCTACTTCAGGAAGGCGATAATGTACGAAGCTATTTGATACAGGTCGGTATTGATCAACGCCCTTGTTAGTACTGACCCAGATGTTTCCGTCCGGTGTTTTTAACAAGGCCTGTATAATATCGGCAGACAAACTACCTTGCTCCTTTTCTTTATGCTGATAGAGAACCTTTGTTCCCTTTTTTATATCCAGCTTAAACAAGCCTTGTGCCGTTCCTACCCAAAGGTTTCCTTTACGATCTGGACTAAGGGATAATATATCATTTTGCTTTTGGTTACCTTTCTGCGCTAATTTATAGCGAACAAAATTATCAACTTGTGCATTATACCTATTCAGACCACTAGCTGTCCCTATCCATAAATTTCCATACTCATCTTCGCAGGACGTTCTAACCACATTATTACTAAGACTGTTTGTGTCTCTGGAATTGTATCTATACTTTACAAATCTTACTCCATCATATTTATTCAATCCATCTCTGGTTCCCAGCCACATGTAGCCCTTACGATCTTGTAAGATGCTTAATACCGAACTTTGTGAGAGCCCTTGATTTAAAGAAATGTTTATAAATTTAATATCCTCGTAAACTGTTGCTTTCTGTGCATTTATACGGATCGATATAAATAATAGCGCAACAAATATTATAAATTTTCTGAAAAGCATTTCTTTGCGGCCTCCTAATATTGCTGCCTAAAATAATCAAAAAATTTATCAAATACTTACTTTTTCAGGGTGACCGTAACTGGCTTACCACAATACTCTTGCACGGGCATTTCTACATCGATCTTCTTTGCATCAATGGTTAACCTTACCCTTTTTAATGTCGGATTCATTGTTGGATCATTCAGAGTAATTTTATATTCAGTTCCAAAGTCTTCAATCAATACAACTGTCGGATCTGATACAGAGAGGCGCATATTTTTTGCTACCAATGACTCTTTGCTACTATAAAAAACGGCCTGAACAACCTTTACATCTTGACTTTGTATGGCTTGGATTGTCGTATCATTACGTAATACCTTAAATGGCAAGTTGCTTCCTGGCAGCTTTTTTCCGCAATAAACGACATAACCATAGGAATCATTAACCGGAGTTTGGCCATGATCAACCCAAAGTCGAAGTATATTACTTGTAGCTGGCAGTTTAGAAATATTAGGTAAATTTGACTTATTGCGTTTCACCCATTCATTTTTTACATTTTTTTCATAGGTAAAATATGCTTTCTTTACATATTCGGGTAAAACAGTATAAGCAAATCCATCCTTTTGTTGCATCCATAGCGCCTTTCCCTTATCGAAAAAAGACTGAGGGCCTTTATCAATATCTATAGATTGACTTTTGCCATCCTTAACTACATACAAATTCTCTTCAAAATCTACAGATGTCTGATCAATCGTAGTATGGATATCCCCAGCTAATGAAGGGTTAAGATTACTTACTCCTGCCCCCAAAGCGATCATATAATCGCCATAAGTGAAATACGATTTGTATGCTTTAACACCATAGATGGTTTCATTCTTAATGCCATTTGGATTCCCTTTATCGTTTACTCCATTTTTAGTAGAAGCATCCATCTTTTCAAATATAAAACCTGCAACAGAATTCTCTCCTCCGTAAGTTGCCGCACCAGCAAAGTTATGTTTACTGGTATAGCCTCTCCAGTTGGTTACCGGAGTAATTTTATTCATCCCTGTTCTTGCAGTTACCCCTGGAGATGCAGTTATATCCCAGGCGCCAATAATTTTATGGTATTCATCCCCCTTTTTCATAAAAAAGGTAAGTCCATCGGCATTAAAAAAATTGTATTCATCAGCAAAACCAGTGGCTCCTTCTAATCCATCGCAGCGGGCAGAAGCCATATTAATATGAATATAATAGTCTTTAGTCCGTTTTATCAAGTCGTCATTATTAAAGAGCCAACGTGTCCCTGAATACTCACCAACTGGATAGTTTTCCATATTGATCTCCATTTTACTGATTTCCTTTTTCAATTGTAGAAGTTCTTTCTGTTCTTCTGCAGAAAAAGAATCCATCCAGTCTTTAATAACCTGGTTTATTAAAGAGGAATATCTTATGCTTTTCTTTTCCTGATTGTAATAAACCGCAGTATATCGGTCGGTGCACAGCGGAGTGTATCCATTGTAATAGTACCAATTTCCACCACGAAAGAAGTTCATCAACCAGGCGGTATTTTCGGTACTTAATTTTCGGGCCCAGGATGAACCTCTAAGAGTACTTAGCATGCCTAGCGCACTGTTCATACCATCTATTGGGTATCCCCACACCAAACTTTGTTTACCATGTCCCCATCCGGCTCCATCGACTGTAAAGCCTTCATTCCAAAAAGCTTTATCATATGTTGTTTGTGATACTGCACTGATACTTTTCTGACTCAGTTCACTTAGCAGACCGATCATAGGAATAGATTTGTACATCATTGCTGTTGGTAACAGCGGGCGGTATGCCAATGCATTACCACCTACCCACCATACATGGTTTCTAAAACGTTCTATCTGAACTACATTATCATCTGTACTATCCTGACGCAATGGTTGTGTCCAACATTGAAGCGCAAGGACTTTAAGCATATCAGATACATCCTTCAGTTGTTTGTTGTTAGTGGTATTCTCTCCTATACCATCCATTTGGGGCAGGAAGACAAAATAAATATTTACCGCAGCAGTAGGTATTGCGAAACAAGATGCATGAAAACGACTGCTCTTATTATTACGACTAATCTCCAGTCCACCATAATGTAAAATTGCCTTACAATATTTATCGGATAATGCTACATTGGCCTTTAACTCTTTAGAATGAACAGCATCAGCAATTCGCCATATACGTTGTGAAGCTTCGGTTAGAAACACACCAATCTCCTGTTGCGTATCCTGACTCGCTTTTGTAAATGCTTCCTGAGCTACATATTGTTGTTCTTTACTAACCATATCACTAAACTGGCCATGATCATCCAAACTGTTTATACATTCCTGCCAGGTCATTTTAGTTCTTAGGTGATCACGACGATACCCATTAAGGGCATAGTTTTGTCTGAATTTTTCTATTGCTGTTTCTTTCGCAGGGTCTTTAACCTGCAAGGCTTGCCTTTGATACTTATGGTAATTATCAAAGGCATATTTCCGTTCTGTTTGCTGTGCAAAGGTAGAACATACAATAACTGTAAAACATAAAACAAACAAAAGCGTTTTATTCATCATGTGATTAAGTTTTAGATTGATTATTATTTTTTAAATGGAATCACCATATTCCATGATTTGGTAGCATTTTCAAACCCACCTGGACCATCCATCGTAGCAAAGAAAAGGTACGCTGGTTTTCCATTTTCGAAAAAGATAAAGGGCCTTTCTAACTGTCCTTGTAATTCAACCTTCCCATCCTCATAGGCTACAGTTTTAGAATATGCTTTTGGGTCTTTGTCCATTACCCACTTGATGCCATCTTTGGAATGTGCCATCACACCACCACCACGTTCTCCAGTAAATTTTGCAACATGGTCCTTGAAAATAGCATGATATCCTCTTTTGTCTTTCCACAAGAAAGGATCTTCAGCCTCCCCTTGTTCTTCGACATTAAAAATTGGTTTATCATCATTCAACACGCGATAAGGTCCATTTATATTTGGAGCATAAGCCATCCCCAATGCCATGCTGGAATACTTTCCATCTGTTGTATGCGACCGTCCTTTAAAGATCATCATTACTGATCCGTCTTCCTGGAGCATGGGTGAAGGATTCGAAGTGAGGAAGCTATAGAAAGTATTCGGCCTAGTTTTCAAAATAGGCTCATCTAATCTCCTCCATGGTCCATAAGGACTATCAGAAACTGCTAATCCTACTCTTTTATTGCTCCTGCCAACAATGCACCATTTACTATCAAGTGTGAGTTGATCATATCGCGGCTCTTCAAAAGGATGCGTTGAACCCATATAGATCAGATAATATTTGTCTTTGAAGAATAGTATCCGCGGGTTGTGTGTAGAACGGCCATCCCAATATTGCGCTCCGCGGGCAGGGAGTGCAACATCCGAAAATTTGTACGGTCCTTGTGCCACATCAGCTGTTCCGTGTATAATTTCTGATGCCACCATCCAACCTGGATGGAAAGGCAATGATTTCGGAAAACGTGAGGCATAGATATGATATTTCCCCGCTTTATCCTGAACAATAGAACTACCCCAAACCCAATAGTTTTCCATTTGCATTGATGGAGCTCTGAATGCCTTTCCCAAATTTCCGAATATCTCGTTTTTGGAATTTTTCTTCAGTTCTTCCACATTTTCTATTTTTTGGCTTTTTACTGGCATGTATGTCATCAAGCCAACAAAAAGCATCATGATTTGTATATATATCTTTTTCATTATTGTTAAATAGTTTTATAAGCTTATGGTTGAACCAGCCAACTCATTTTGTGGCAGGTTAAAAACAAATGGAACTTCCTTACCCGTTTTTGCATCTTTAATACGTATGGTCATTGTTTTCTCTTTTTGCAGCGGGTCTGCTACGGAAACCACGGTTTTCCCTTTAATATTTTTCACCATTAATACACAAGCCTTATCTGCTTTAACTTCTATGGTTGGTAAAACCACTGTTCCTGGCTGATAAAAAACTGCCTGAAGTATATCTAATGACTTATGATAAGTGGCTTGCAGGTTTGCTGTATTGGCAAGAATTTGTATAGTTGCTGGATTATACTTCCGAATTTCTGAACCGGATTTTACTCCTGGTAATACAACATAAACATATTTTTCTGCTGCAGGTTTAGTCCCGTGGTTAATCCACAATTTAAATACATCTCCAGAGAGTTCATCTTTTGAATTTGAATTATTAATCTGATACCAGCTTCCTTTCTGTGTTTGTGTACTTAAGCTGATGTTTCCTCCTTGCGGAAAGTAATAGCCAATCCCATCATGCAACAGCCAGTTCTGTCCTTTTTCATTAATTTCAAGCGTTTTACCCTTTCCGATCTGAGCTTCATTTACTGAACTCAATACCGGTCCATTTAACCAGGTTTGATTAACCGTAGTTGTAATATTTTGGGCCGTGTTGCTTTTAATACCTGCACCAAGGCATACAATTTCATGATCAAAAAAGAACCATGATTTTTTTGCTTCCAGACTATCGTAATCTAAAGCATAGGCACTTGCACCATACAAACCATCAGATACTCCACCGGAAAAAGCGTTGTGACCATCTTCGCCCCAGAATATAGTCAAGGGTCTGTCAACTGCGTAATCTCTGCTGGTTACACCAGGGATTTTATCCCATTCCCATATTGGCATAATGTTGTAATATTCAGGACCACGCAGCTGTATGTTGGTTGCTCCGTCAGATAAATATCTCCCCAACAAGTTTTCTTTATTACCGGCTTCACTTCTTTTGGTTCGTGTACTTACTGTACGCACATTAAAAGAATATGATGGTCGTAAATGAAGGGTATAATCGCCAGTCCAATATTGTTTATGATAAGCTGAGACTTTATAATCCGGGCTTTTTGTGCTGTCTGTTCTGGCTATGGCTGCATTCCATTCGTCTTCATGAGCAGAGTCTATCATTTTAGCAACTTCTAAACGACTTCTTTCACCATGTTTTCTTAAAATATTCGGTCTGCTTATACCACGTCCTTCTACATTGAAATCCATATAGCTACCTCTGATTGCTTTTAGATAACTGTCTCTGTAGTATTTTGAAAATATCTCAAGTTTTTTGGCGCTCATCGCATAAGGCGTATCTCTTACATAATTGGCCAGCTTTAAGACACCAGTTATAAATACCGCCCCGTAGCTTGAAATTTGTAACTGCGGACCATGCTGCAAGTATGCATAGTCATATTGCAGACCTTCCTTTTTGTAAACAAGTTGTATAGGGTAAAAAAGCTCTTCCACAGATTTATCCAACAGGGGCTTGTCGTTGGTTAATAATGCACGGTAGAAATAGTGCAAAGCGATATCTGTTTTATTTGCGCCGGCCTGGCTTTCCACATTCCCCCTTTTCATTCTTTCTATTAATTTGGTCTGAAGACCAGCATCTAATTTCTTGTTGCCATAACGCATCAGAATAAGCAATTCGCCTAATGCCTGAGGTGTGGCGATTTCATTATGCCACCAATTGCTACTTTTAGGGTCTGCATTATACCAGAATTCTAATGCTTTAGTAATACCGGCAAATACTTTTTCATCACCATAATAGCGACTTTTCTTCTCAATATAAGCTTGTATGAGTTGCTGTACGCTTAGCAAATGATCTCCTGGCTGCCATTTAGTAATTGTATTGGCAGTATAGTCAATATCTTTCCAGCTACCATTAGCCAGTAACTTTACGAAACTCTTTTCTGCGGCTCGATCTATAGAACGTAGTGGCGACTTAAGGTCGGCCAATATTCGCGCCATTACTACATCATTTGTATTCCCGGATTGCCCCTTTACAGACTGGTATGTAAATACTGAGAATAAAAGTATAAAAGTTAAGGTTAGTTGTTTCTTCATTTGGTTTATTTAGGAGCTCTCGAGCTTATTGATACAGATTTATTTAAACACTTTATGCATTACGGATACATTCTTTCCATCTCACGACCTGTAGTTTCCATACGGTGCTTCATGATTTGGTTTTTATCTCCATAGGAACTTGTCCAGTGTGGGGTATCCAGTCCTTTTTCCCATTGTGCTAGTTTGGCCAGCATTTCTTTTGTCTTTCCTGGGTTTTTACCTGCCAGGTTTGTGGTTTCTGATAAGTCCTTAGAAAGATCGAACAGTAAAACATTTTCTTTAACCCTGATCAATTTCCAATTGCCTTCCCTCATCGCAGCAGCAATTCCTCGACGCCAATAAAGTGCTTCATGCGGTGCATTTTTATTTTTTCCGTTAATGTAAGAGATTAGATTTACGCCATCTAGTTTTTTAGTCCCTTTTTGTTTGCCTTTGCCTGCGGCTATAGAAGTTGGCAATATATCCAAAGAACTTACGGCTTTGCTATAAGTTTTATTTGGAGCAATATGTCCCGGCCAACGCATCATCATGGCTACCCTTATACCGCCTTCCCATTTCGATCCTTTCATCCCACGTAGTGGGCCATTATCCGAAGAGTTTACAGTAGCTCCACCATTGTCATTGACGAAAACAATCAGCGTATTCTTGTCCAGATTTTGTTGTTTTAAGATCTCCATTACCTTCCCTACACCATCATCCAGTGATGTCATCATAGCCGCATAAGCACGTCTGCCTGGATCTGCTATACTTGCATAACGGCCCATCAGATCTTTTTTGGCATTTATTGGTGTATGTACCGCATTATAAGAAAGATACATAAAGAACGGTTTTTTATTATTTTCCTTGATAAAATCTGTTGCTTTATCTGTTAACATGTCTGTCAGATAAGTAACCTTGCTTTCTGGAACAATTTCATTCTTGTCATGCAATGCAAGTTCATGGGATGGCTTATTTTTATAAGCAAAAAAATCTCTGTGACCTCCTATAAAGCCATAAAACTCATCAAATCCCCGGTTTAAAGGAAAGTGCTTTTTCTCTTTGCCCTGATGCCATTTACCTATTGCAATTGTCTTATAACCATTAGCTTGCATCTCACTACCGATAGTTTGTTCTGCAGGATCCATCCCAACATCGGTTAATTTATATCCAGGGGCAACCAGATTGGAAGTATTATGTTCAAAACCAAAGCGTTGCTGATAGCGCCCGGTTAGCAAACCAGCTCTTGAGGGGGCACATACCGATGCAGAGACATAAGCATCCGTAAAACGTACACCCTGTTTAGCAATAGCATCTATGTTTGGCGTGGGGATTTGGGTGCCACCATAGCAACCAAAATCTATATATCCTGCGTCGTCACTAACGATGACGATTATATTGGGTTTATCTGAAGTTTTATGCTGCGCAAAAATCGGATCTGCCAAACAAGCAATGAGCAATGCCACAATTATTAATTTCTTCATTCTATTTTAGGCTCAGTCTTCCATTAGTTGAGTGCCAATCTTTAGGAACGGCATCCTCACAAATGTCGGTCTGCATTTGTGCATAACTACTTGCAGACTGCCAGCAGATCAATAAAAAAAGGTAAAGTAAACAGCTCATATTTGGTTTTGTCTTGAAATTTGATTCTTACAAGATTCAAATATTGCATTTAAACTACAGATAAGAGGGGGGGAAACAGTTCAAATATGGGGGATTAGTTTATCTTTTGACTATATTCTTGCTTTTATGCCTTTAATTATAACGCCTGATAGGTATGATTGATGTTACCATCTTTTACGGTTACGATTCTAAACCCTGAAGGGTCTTTACCTAGTGGTCTGCCTACTGGTCCGGTAGTGACCATTTCCATTTCGCCATCTTTACCAAAAGAGTTTCTGTGGAGATGACCTGCAAAAATATGGCTCACACCATTTTCCTTATACAGCTTTAGGTATTTCTTTCTAATTGGGGTTGGGATATTAAAATACTGATCTTTCTCATCTGGATTTTCAAGAAAAAAAGGATGGTGCTGAAATACAACGATAGATTTACATCCAGATTTTTTAGCTTTTTTAAATGTCGACTCCAACCATTTATATTGCTTTTCACTCTCTTCTGTTGCTCCTGATGCATCCGAGATAAGGCCAGAATTAACTACAATAGCAAACAGGTCTCCTTTTTTGAAAGTATAATAATCAGCTCCAAACTCTTTTCGATAGGCTGCTAATATTTCAGGCGTAGGTTTATTGGCTACATCATGGTTCCCAGGGACACTATACAATTTAATTGATGGGTCTAGTTTTGCAGCAATTCGTTTATACTCTGCGATCTGTGCCGGGTCGCCCATCAGATTGACAAGGTCGCCAGTTATAATTACAAAAGCCGGGCGCAGCTGGTTTGCTGTGGCCACGGCTTTTTCAAAGTTTTCAGTTTCTTTGGCAAACTTCTGATCATTTTCAAAAAATCCAAACTGGGTATCTGTCATCTGAATAAAAACCAAAGGTTGCTTAGCTACTTTTTGTGCAGTACTTCTGGAAAAAGACAGAAGTAATAGCACTGCAACAATAATCAAACTCTTATATCTTAGAAACTTTATAGTATTCATATTTCAATTTTGTGTGTGTTTACTAAGATACTGAGAAGATTTACGTTTTATAGTACTACTTGCTTTCTTTGCTTATTTTTTTCATAAAGCTTTTGCTTTTACGTTTAATAATTTCTGCTGCCAACTCATCCATTAATACTTTATCCTGAAGCTCTTTAGATTTTGAGAACAGGTACATCCCGTTGCCACCTTCATAATAAGCTATTGGCGCATCCTCAAACGCACCATTCCTTTTAAAAGCTTCTATATAGGCCTTTAAACGACCGCTTTTTTGTTCTTTTGACGAATTTAATGCATGTGAATCAAATTCCATTTCCACGCCCATACCTAATTTTTTAGCCAAATCACAAGCTTGATCAATGCGGCTATCCGGAATTTTCTTGTTGAAAAAATGATTAGGTTGTAGCCATGCGAAATCAAATTTAAACTTTCTCCATTGATCAAAACCTTTGGCATTCCAGTAAGGTATCCAATAAAATCTCAGTCCTTTAGATCGTATATAATCGCCTAGTAGCTCCAAAATTTCTGCACAGCCATTCACGTCTTCATCTACCCAGTAAAAACCTTCCAGATTTAGATTTGTATAACCTTCCGTTTTGTACCGTTCCAGAAACTTATCAATATACCATTTACCGGCTTCGATCCGATCTTCATGTTTGGAAAAATCAAGCTCTTTCCCATTAATCTGGCCCCAATCCTTCTGATTATGTATAGGCGAAGGAATACCAACCACTAGCTTATGTTTAAACTGAAGTTTCTTCATTTTCGGCTTCTGCTCTTCAATAGCCTGATTAAGCGCTGAAAAAGCTTTATTCTGCTCGAAATTACGGTCCAGTAACCATTCCCATTCTGTTTTTCGGGCATTAAGTTTAGCATAACCAGGTGCATAGTTACGCCCCTTTCCATCCTTAAATTCTAAAAACAGAAACCCATCATAAAGCCAGTTTTTTCTCCCCTTACTATCCTCATGAATAATGTAAGGGAGGAATTCTTCTTTCGTCCATTCCATGGGACGATGCGTACCGCCCTGATAAATTAAAACCAGATCGGCAATATTGGTTTTCCCATATTGGCCCTTATCCTGTGCCGAGGCAAAATCCCCATAGCAAACCAGAAAAGCAATAAAAAATAATAATGGTTTCATTTGTGTATCTATTTATTCGTGTATGTATGTGTGTAAATTCATTATTTACACACGCTGCGCCCTTACCTAAGGGGCTAGCAGAGCGTGTGTTGAAATCGAGAAACGTAGAGCGTCCATGATCATTATTCAATACTGTTTAGGTCAATGCAGTCAAATTCGTATGCGGCAATACTGCCATTTGTTATTAGCACATACATAATCATTTTGTACCCATCCTTAGATACTTTTAGAGCTACATCACCGGTTAAATTCCCATTTGCAGCCGAAGTGATCATTGGCGATTTAAAAACCATCACCTTGGAGTAATCTGCACTCGAAGGAGGTGTAGAAAGCAATAAAGGATTAGTTACATTATACAAATAACCATTTCCGGCAAGGTTGGTACTTAAATTTACTACAGCCAGATATTTTGCATTGTTAAACTCTGCAAAATCCAGACTGTGGCTCACATTAAATCCTGACCCAGCAATATCTATCTGACTAAGCGGAGCACCGTTAGCCGCCATATAACCAATATCACCTGCCTGAGAAGAAAGGAACATTTTATCTGTGAGATTTGGCCCTTCGGAGATAACATCAGCCATGACGGTCCAGTTTTTTGAACCACCATATCTAAAAATAGTTGGAGATTGTGATACCAATGCACCATTAACTACCTGCCATCTTAAGATTGAATTATCCGAATTACTGGCTGCAACAAAAATCAAGGCATTTTTACTCAGGTCACCTTTTACAGACATCTTTCTGCCAAGCTGCTGACCGGCTACTAACCCTGGATACGCTATAAACTTGACTGGAGCCTGATCCCCTGCGCTGTTATACTTATAAATAAACAAGCTATTACCAACAGTAGTTGTGAGGTTAGAAATCAGAATATGTCCAGCCTCATCACTGGTTGCAAAGAAATTCTGAAAAGTAACAGCATTAATGCCTGTCATGTTCATTGCACCTACAACCTCTCCGGTAAAGCGGTTCAGGTATTTATTTATGGTTTCCCTTGTGTTCACTACCAAATAATCATCCGTCGCGGCAATTGAAGTGGTAAAATTATTAGTACCACTTATACCCAATTCAGTCAAACTTTTAGTCCATAACAACTTCATACTTCCCGATCGGATGCCTGAGGCTGCTTTTTGAGGACTAACGGGCTTAACCGTATATTGTACTGATCGGCCATTTTCGGCTGTTACCGTATAAACAACGGGCTTACTAAAATCCTGAGCGACAGTAATAGCTGGCGATATCGTCGCATGTGGTGTAATAACGATAGTCGGAACCTGATTTGTCAAATTCCCCCCTCCCGCTACCAGGCCTACTATTTTTTTAGATTCTACCAGAAAACCGGTAAGGTTCGCAGCGGGCAAATTAAAACTGGTAATTACTGCTTCCGAGCTTTTCCTGATCTCACCAATTAAAATATGCTTGCGATCAGTACCATCAGCAGACCTGACGATTATTTCTGTTGGTTTGGTTAAATCAACCTGATCTGGACTTCCGGAAACCGCCCTTACAGTTGTAGGATCGTTTGCTTTAACTTTCATTGAAGTAATATTGATCAGATTATTTGATTCCGCGGGGAAGTGTGTAGAAAATACAAACTTAATGGTATCCCCATAAGGGGTGGCTCTTTCAGGATTAAAGAATCCCGATCCATCAGCAAATGTGACATACACGGAATTGGCAGATCCGCTAAAATCGCCTTTATGCGCTTCCTTTTTGCAAGAGTAACCAAGTATCATGGTTAAAACCATGAACAGGAATATGATATGTTTATACATACTGTGTGCTATTATAGTGTGAAAGATAAATCAACCGCCACCTGTATCAGTTTTCCACTTAGGGTGTAGCTATAAAACAATTTAAAAGCGCCCTTGTAAGCCTGATAAGTAGGATCAAACTTTCCGATATAAGTGCTTTCGCCTTTTGCAATATTGTTTTGAATATTATAAGCCGCCGAACCTGGTGCTCCTGTAACCACAACCCTATCATTCTGAACAGCTAATCGGATTTTCATACCTGTTTCCGGTCCCGATATTTCAATCGTATTTGCAGAGACTGAAACAGGCACAATCACCTCATCAATTTTCTTAACAACAACTCCTACGTCATCTACCCCGGTTCCGTAAGCTTTGTATTTACTTTCGTAAACATTACGGAATCGAGAGAAATAGAGGAATGCGACTTTCTTTTCTTCATTTATTTTAACTGATGGACTCACCGTTTTAATGCTGATGGGCAACACATATTTTTTACCACTAAAAGTGTTTTCTCCAATATTGGTTAAACGGATATTTAAATCCTGACGCACATCTCCTTTGCCTAACTTTACCTCCCCAGAGGGAATATTAAAGTTAGTTACGGGCAATAACTCATAACCTGGATTCGAAGCTAAAAAAGTGGCAAATACCTCTTGATCAACACCCAAATTAACAGTTACTTCTGCATTTTTTTGATTTACGCCGGCTTTATAAATACCTAGTTTATAAACCGACTCGCCTAAAAGCGCGGTTTGGGTACTAAGACCTGAGCCAGGAATATATACGGTGCTGTCTACATTGACCATATCGAGCCCCTTCTCACAAGAAGTACATATGAGTACAAATAAAAGCAACATAGCTTTTAAAAATCTATATTTTTTTAACATAACGTTCGAATTAAAATTAGGTGACTGATTACCATCCCGGATTTTGCACCAAAGCAGGATTCTTGTCTATCTCGGATTGCTGAATTGGGAATAAATTCATTTTCATGCTATACACACGCTCTTCAAAAGGTACGCGTTTATAAAAGCCTAAGAAGTTAAAATTATTAGTGCTTACAGCTCCTGCATTAATATCCATACCCCACATCTTGCCACCTTCACCCCATTTACGCCTCGGATCACCATTATCTGGTGTATGTGCCAACCATCTTCTCCTCGTCGTAAAATAACGGTCTGTTTCAAACGCCAACTCTATCTGACGCTCCTTTAGGATGTGCTCACGTTGCTGAATTTTATCTCCTCTGATTTCAGGATACACTGCAAATATATTTGGCACTCCCGCACGCTGACGAATCATATTCCAATACTTTTCAATATCAGGATGACCAGAATTATGTTCGTTTAAAGCCTCTATGTAATCAAGTAAAACTGCAGCATAACGAATAAAGATCTCAGTTCTGGGACTGGTCACAAACACCCTATCACGTAGATTACTAAGGGGATCAACATTTTTAAGGCATAAATAACCAGTCCGAGGATAGAAAGTATAGGAACCTGAAGAACGGGATACTCCACCAAAATATAATTCTACCCTCCCATAACCATTTTGTTGTGCTGCAACATTATAATAATTGCGCTTATCAATATCAGCAGGTAATTGGGGAATGATACGTTTGTTATACAATATAGAGGCATAAAATCGAGGTTCACGGTTAGCATACATATTCCAGTCGCCCACCCAATGGCCCCAGGCATCACCACTGCGGATATCATCGATCATTTTTACCCGGTCCGTGGCAACATTTAGACCTTTGGGGTTCCAGTTATCACCTCCGGTTGTGGCAAAACCTTCTTCCACATATCCAGACTGTGGATCTTCTATACCACGCCCATTTTTCATCAGAAAAGCATCAACAACTCTTTGTGTAGGGCCAACACCACCAAGGTTATTAGGACCTGGTGAGGTATGAACTTCCCAGCCTAAAGGATTATAGCCCGAACGTCCCCAGATCACCTCACAATTCCAACGCTTTATAGTGATATCCCTTACCGATTTATAAGGACTAAATACAGCATCACCATTTTCATTATTTTTATATAGTTTGACATTTGCACCCGGATTATTTTCGGCAGTTTGGATAACAGCATAGCTGGCATCTGCAGCACGTTTCCACTTGCTCTCGTCATAGGTTGTACTTGTAAGTGGAGTACCGTCATGATTTTTAAAAGAGGCATAATCAGTATTCCCATTCCACTGCGGACTTGCAGCCATAGTAAGCACCTGGGCTTTTACCGCGCGGCAAACTATTTTGTTTGGTTTCCCAAGCCACTGTTTATCTCCCTGCCAATCTAAAGGTAAATCAACCTCAGCTTCTTCCATCAAGCCAACAATATAACTTACACATTCATCGTAGGGAGAACGAGGAATAGCTCCCCAATCCGTATCAAGAGGCATTTCCTTTTTAATCAATACTGCTGGCCCATATTGTTTAATCAATAACCAGTAATAATACCCTCTTAAAAATTTAACTTCTCCTTTGTATTGAGCTTTCAATTGGGCACTTAATTCAGGATTCTTATCTACATTATTCTCGAATATAAACGAGGCCCTGATGGCTTTATAATAATTTGGCCATTTGTTATAAAAACCTGAATTTGAGTTCCAGTTACCCAGGTTAATATTATAAGTATTATACACATTCCATGTTAAATCTATTTCATCAGAGCAACCAAGCCATGGATCATCCTGGTATAAATTTGCTGCCGGTATTTGCGAATACACATTGTATAAAAATGCTTCTGTCTCTTTACGGGAGCTCCAGATCATCGCATCCGTTTTCATATCATCTGGTTGTTTTTCCAGGAACTTTTTACAACCGGTTACTGTCATTAAGCTAAGCATTGACAGTATTATATATATCTTTATATTGTTATTCATCTCGTCTGAATTTAGATTTTAACCCTGATACCAAAATTGATTTTACGCTGTAACGGATAATTCCCGGGTCCCGCCAATTCAGGATCCCACATTGTCCATGGGGCAAAAACGGCCACGTTATTAGCCAATGCGTACAATCTCAAACTTTTTAGTCTGATATGTGATAGTAGTTTTGAACCAAATGTATAACCTACCTCAACATCTGATAGACGAAGATATTTTCCATTGTAAATAGTTTTCGTAGATCTTTGCCAGTTATTAGAAGAGGTCCCATTAAATAAACGTGGATAAAGTGCATCCTGGCTTGGATTATCAACCGTCCAACGATCTAAAGCTTCCAGAAACAAATTCCGCTTACCAACACCTTCAGCGAATGGGATATAGTCGCCACCCAAGCTATAGCTTACACGTCCCTGCCCTCTAAAAAATACACCTATATCAAATCCCTTATAGTCGGTTTGAAAACCAAAACCATAATTAATTTCAGGAAGATTAGAATAACCAATGGGAACTTCATCATCTATACTTACTTTACCATCTCCATTGATATCCTGATACTTAATATCTCCCGGACGCACTACCCCAAACTCCTGAACCGGACTATTAGCTATATCTGCTTCACTATTAAAATACCCCTGAGCAATCAATCCAAAAACCTGACCATATTTATGACCAGTACGCATTCTGTAAGCATAATTTTTCATAGCCTCGTCCTGTTCAAGGATCTTATCACGTGCATAAGTAAAGTTTCCATATATGCGAACCCCTGCATCACCAAAGCGTTGATTAAGTTCTAAAGTACCATCTACGCCACGGTTAACCATTACCCCCATATTTGCAAACGGCTGAGAGTTGTAACCGGTTATAGCTGGTAATGACGTACGTTGCAATAAGATGTCTGTTCTTTTCTCATGGAAATAATCTACCTCCAGCGAAAGGGCATTTTTAAACATTTTTAACTCAAAACCAATGTTGCGTTTTAAACCCTTCTCCCAGGTTAAATTGGTTACGCCTATACGGTTTTCTCCAGTACCACCATAACTGGTACCATTCTCACCAAACGCATACCCACCTAGTCCGCTGCCATAAATAGACAAATACCCATAGCGTTCGTTATTTGGTAATGCTTCCGATCCCACTAAACCTATTGAGCCTTTTATTTTGAAAAGATCTACAATTCCTTTTATGTCATTGAAAAAGGATTCATTGGAAACGATCCAGCCCGCCGCAACTGCAGGGAACCACCCAAAGCGTTTTTCTTTAGGAAAGTTCTCTGAACCATTATACCCCACATTAAACTCGGCAAAATACCGATCGTCATAATCATAGGTGGCCCTGCTTGCAATCCCTTGTCTGCGAAAAGGAAGAGATAAAATAGCTGAACCGGCACTACCATTAATAAAATCACGCTGGTAATACATCATCATTCCACTTACATGATGTTTATCACCAAAAGCTTTATTGTATAAAAGCTGAGCTTTCATCTCTTTAGCCCTGTTACTGCCTAATGCTGTAGAATAGCCTAAAAACTCTGATCCAACTGTAACTTCTTTAAAAAGCAAATTGCCTGTTAGCGGATCCCTACCCTGCACTCCATAAGTTGAACTATTTTTCCTTCTGTTAATAGTTGTATTGTTATTGGCATCAAAGGAATAAGACATCCTGAATTTCAGCCCGTCCAGAATTGATTTCAAATCCTGATTCAGTGAAATCTGACTGGTAAACTGATTTCTAAACTCTGTATTAAATCCAGAACCCATAAGCCTTTCTACCGGATTTGATTCTCCCACTTGTGTTGGTGCCGCCCAGCCCATAATGTCCTTTCCATTTAAGTCTTTTCCAATAGGTATTCTAACCGGATTAGAAATGGGTGTAGCCAAGTAAGACCAATAGAACAATTCCCCCGCTGGAGTAAAAGTTGAAGAGTAAATTGTCCCTCCTGTTCCAGGAGTTCTTAAATCGGTAAGATTGCCGCCAACTTCAAGTTCAAGAACCGTTGTTTTAGAAAGACTGATATCCACATTAGAACGAAAGTTATAGCGTTGAAGATTAAGGTTGGATTTATAATCAATGTCCGGATTATTTTTAAGGTTCCCGTTTTCATTGATGTAACCCAATCCCACAAAATAACGGGCCACCTGACCACCACCACGTACATTTAGTGTAGTATTGGCATTATAAGAATACTTCCTGTAAGTCTCGTCAAACCAGTTCACATTAGGATACAGATACGGATCAACTCCATTTCTTGTGTTTTCAATGTATTCCTTTGAATAGTTTTCTCTGCCCAATGCTTCATTATAGAGCATTGCATAATCAGGTCCACTCAAAAATTTAGGTAATTTAGGTAAGTCCGACAATCCGTACTCCGTTTTAACCTCTATAACTGGTGCCTGTGCAATCCCTCTTCGTGTGGTTACTAAAACGACTCCATTTGCGGCTCTTACTCCGTAAACTGCTGTAGCTGAAGCGTCCTTTAAAATAGAAACGGATTCTACCTCTTCAACCGAAATATCAGACATATCACGTTCTACTCCATCAACTAAAATTAAAGGCGAACGATTTGCACTAAAAGTGGAAATACCTCGAATCCATAAGCTTCCCCCATCTCTTCCAAGCTCACCTGAACGCTGAACTACCACTGCTCCTGCCATTTTACCAGCCAGGGCGTTGGTTAAGGAACGAACCGGAACTTTAAGATCGTCCATTTTAACAGTGGAAATTGCACCAATCACACTTGCCTTCCTTTGAACCCCCATACCCACTACCATTACTTCATCCAGATCGCTCAATTTCTCTTTCAACACCACGTCAATGGCCGTTTTGGTTTGCACCGTGACCTCCTGTTCCAAATAACCCACCATCGAGAATTTAAGCACGTCACCTGGTTTTGCATCAATGGCATAATAGCCTTCCGTATTGGTTGTAGCCCCTTTTGTTGAACCAACAACCACTACACTTACCCCCGGAAGCGGCTGCCCATTCACATCGATCACTTTCCCCTTAATGTCGACCATTACCGGAGCTGTTATAGTTGCCACCTTTTGCCCGACAACATCTTTAAATTTAACGATGATAATTTTGTCCTGAATAGTATATGACAACGGTTGATTGCTAAAAATATCCTGCAATACAGCATTCAAGTTTTTATCAGTCACATCTATAGTTAATGGCTTTGCTCTCTCCAAAATCTCATTGCTATAAATAAAGTAAAAACCAGTTTGCTTTCTGATTTCTTTAAATATCATTTTGAGGTTCGTATTCCGCTGGGTAATACTAACTTTTTGGCCAAAAGAAGCAGCATTAACGTGCATAGTTAATATTAAAAGGAGGATTCCCGTTAACTTCATAACGCGTAAAGCTTTTGAGACAGAGAATAACCGGTATTTTCTGTTTAGGTAAAAAACAGGGCACAAAGCGCCCTTAAAATGTAGATTTTGTTTCATACATTTGATTGTTTGGGTTTTGGTTTACGTTTAATCTATTTGAAAATATTCCAGGGTTAGCCCAAACATTCAGAGCATTTCGGCTGCAATCCGGAATGCTTTTTTTGTGGCTACCCTTTTCAGATTAATCAGGTAGAATTTGAGTTCATACGTTTGGTTTTTTATTTGGTTTTATGGTTAATTACTGTAATTTTTTGTCCATCTATTTCAAACTTCAGCCCACAGGTTTGCTCCAATGCCTTTAATATTCTTGAAACATTTACATTACGTGGAATAACACCTGTGAAAGAAACATCTGTTCTTGACCCTGAATAAGTTACATCCACATCATACCAGCGCTCAATTTGTCGCAGCACTTTATCTATATCTGTGTTATCAAATTGAAAAACCTGATTTTTCCAGGCTACAACAGCATCTATATCAGCATTATTCAAAACATTCATTTCTCCAGCCTTTAACTGAACCTGTTGTCCAGGCGTAATGAAAGTCTCCCTGGCTCCAGATTTAACACTCACTTTTCCTTCTAAAAGAGTGGTTTCCATATTTCGCTCATTCGAATAAGCCATCACATTAAAATGTGTGCCATACACCTTCACAATTTGCTCATTACTTCGTACACTAAAAGGCTGCTTTTTATTAGGAGAAACCTCAAAATAAGCTTCGCCAATAAGTTCTACCTTACGTTCTGTTAAATTAGTAAAGCTCACAGGGAATTTAACAGATGACTCAGAGTTTAACCAAACACGTGTGCCATCAGGCAAATTGATGATATGTTGTCCTCCCCTTGGAGTTGTAATTGTGTTATAAGCTGGCGCCCCGGAATTATCGGACTGAGCATCATTAACGGTATATACCAATTGGCCATCTGCCGCTTTGGTGATTACAATACCTGATTGGGTTGCCAGTTGCCCGTCAACAGCATCAGTTAAAGAGATTTTTGACCCATCTGCCAATGTTAAAATTGCCTTATTGCTACCTGGTATGATGTCATTATCAGCATAGTAATCTTTTGTAAGGTGTTTTTCTTTAACTGATGAATAAAAATAAAAACCAACACTAAATGCGATAAGAATGACCGCAGCAGCAGCAGCAGCATACTTATACCAATTTCCCGACTTCAGTGTTTCACGTTCCAATTGATCAATACGGGCGTCAATACCTTGCTTCAAACGATCGTTAATTATCTCCTCTTTATGGGTATGATTCCAGTCAGAAGAACCTGCCTCTTTATGATACCACAGGTTTAACTGCACCTCTTCTTCAGGAGTGGTTTCACCCTCATGGTGGCGGTTCAGTAAATCCTGGATATCTTGTTTATTCATTTTGTATTAGCCTTATACTTATGTGTATCATGAAATGGCAGTTGGTAGACACCCAAAAGATAAAATAACCACAAAACACTGATAATCAATTGATTTATTTATCAAAAAAGAAATAAGAAAGCATAAGAGAAAGTAAACTCCCCGATCTTTCGTCCAGAACTAAACGAAAAAGATTTAAAGAACGGTTGATTTGTTTCTTGACAGTTTTATCGGATATATTTAATCGCTCAGCTATTTCTTTATGACTCATTTGTTCAATTCTGCTCAAAATAAATATCTCTCTCATTTTTGGTGGCAGCTTTGCAATTTCTGAATGGATAACACCATCAAGTTCTTTCATATCAATATGTTCGTTCAACAGATCACTACCTTCTTCAAAAAAACAATGAATAGAAGAAAGATAATTGTGTCTATATAAATTAGCCCGAATATACCCGAGTCCTCTAAACCGGATAGCTCCATGCAAATAAGAGGAAAGCGAATTGATGTTGATTAATAGCTGTCGTCGCTGCCAAAGTGATACAAAAACTTCCTGAACAATGTCCTGCGCTTCATCTTCATCTCTAACAACCTTGCCCGCATAAACGAACAGCTTTTTCCAATATCGGCTATAAATCTGATCAAAAGCCTCACGGTCATCCTGCAGGATCAATTCCATTAATTGCTGATCTGTAAGTCTGTTTGTTTGAGCTGAAGTCATTACATAACCTTTTTTATAAAACTAATACAATATCCTAAAGCAGACAAGATTAATTAATAAATTTTATGTTAATCTTCCCTTTACTATATTTATCTATTAAAATCTACCTAACACTTTACCCACGTACGCATAAAAAAGCCAAAGACTTATTATCACAAAAAGACAAATCAACATTTGATCAACTAAAAAATTAAAAATAAAATCATATTTAAGCTCTTTCACGCACTAGTATTTGTATCTACTGCTTATGCCCTTTTTGAGATGATTCATCAAACGATTTACTAAACCCACAAACACGTGCCTTTTTGTGAAGGATATCTGTAGAATGTGTGATATTTTCTTAACGTTTGAGGCAGAGGCCTATATAAAAAACCAGGACCGGCCAATTAAATGGCCAGCCCTGGTTCAAAGAAATCAATTTTTAATTCTGGTGGGATTTAGCCATCTCTTCATAAAAGCCACTCCCTCGCCCACAACAGCTTCGTGTCCACCTTCATGCAAGGTTAGCGCTATTCTTTCCCGCATATTCAGTTTTTGATAGTGGACTTTTGACCGCTCATATTCTTCAACAACCTGTGGCCAATGTGCAATATTATCTTTCTTTCCATGCTGGATCATTAAAGGCCTCGGGGCGATCATAGAAACAACATCACAATCAGAAAATGCTGTCAACCAACCCGAAAGAAATACATACTCTTCAGTTGTTGAAATGAAGCTACTGTAACGTTCGTCAGGTATGACCATTTTATTTCTTCTTTCATTAAACCAGGCCGATACCACACCTGCTTTGATGCGAGGTTCAAGCGGCATCCAGAACATCGTGGCCATACCACCTAAAGATACGCCCCACATCCCCACACACGCTGCATCTATCCTTGGATCAGCCAGTACCACATCCAGCAAATGCTGCACACGTGCCAGCTCCAATCCTGGCAGGCCAACGCCAGCCATATTGCCTAAACGTTGTATGTGGTTCCTGCGTTCTATAGACCTCATATTTAAAGGTGCCAATACGGCAAAACCTGCATCAAGCAGTGCTTTTGCGTAAGCATGATAACTTGGTCCGTCTTCAAAAGGTGTTTCCGGTCCGCTACCTATGCCATGTTGCGCAATTATAATAGGTACCGGTCGATCTTTACTGGTGCCTTTAGGAAAGGCCAAAATTGCCTCTGCCGTAACAGCCCCTAATGGAAGCTTCAGCCATTCTGCCTGAACCCCGTTTACCACATATGGTGTTTTCTGTAAGGGTCCGCTTTTGGTCAGTACCGGAGGTTTTATCACCTCTTCCCATTTCCTTCTGTTTGGCTCAACACTGCGTTTCAGCGCGTCTGCACTACTGTAATCCCTGTTCCAGAGTTTTGATGCCCGGGATTCATATTCATTGACAATATAATCTATAAAGTAATCCCTTAGCTGGATTTCGTAAGCATTAATGCGCTGTTCATCTTCGGCAGTGCTCAGTGTTTTCCTTTCCTGCCCGATAGCCAGGCAGGAAAAGTATAGAAAAAAACAACCCATTACACCCGATTTCATTTTTAATTTACCCATCCCGGATTTTGTTTTAGCTTTTCGTTTAAAGTAATCTCGTTCAGATTGATCGGGTTCAGATAATCTCTATCCACCCTAAACCCATAACCAGCAGGAAGCGCATTCTGGTAAGGATCGATAAACCCATTTGCATCCACTGGCAAGACTGGTTTAATGGCAAACTGGGATGCTTTCGCACCTTTAGGCCGTTTTCCAACAATCAATTCATCAGCGGCGGCCCAACGTGCGATGTCATCCCACCGGTAATCCTCCATCGCTAGCTCAACTTTACGCTCTCTCCTGATTTCATTGAGTACTGGTGATAAAGCCGGGAAGTCCCAGTTCGGATCAGGTTCAATGTTAGACAGGACTAAGTTAGGCATCCCGATTCTGTCTCTCAGTTTTTTAATTGTTTTGTCAATATCAGTCTGGGTAATCTGCCCCAATTCTGCCTTAGCTTCAATATAATTCAATAAAACTTCCGCATACCGGTATTGGATGGAAGGCGTTTCTTCAAAATTCTGATGATGATAGGCTACAACAGGATTATAATCTTTACGCCGCACATAACCTGTTGCCGAAGAATACGTTCCATTAGAATACAATTTAGCATAGGCTTCCTGCCACCTTCTCACTCCTCCTGCTGCGTCAATGTACCATGCAGAGCCAGGACTGAAAATAGTTTGTACAAACCTGGGGTCCCTGCCTTCCATCTCAAGCGTGATGTTATCGTAACCTTTAAACATCGCGCTCTTTGAAATAGGCTTGCCGTCAAGGCATAAATAAGCATCAGCCAGCTCCTTTGTTAATCCATAACCCTCGGGCGTCTCCAACCTGTAAAGTTTGCTATGGCTGTGAATTCCGAGACTGACGTTCATCTTTGTCCAGAACATGACCTCTTTGTTTGTGGAATAATCGCGAAGTGCAAACAGATCACTATAATCCGCATTCGGCTTTCCCGTTGAGTAAATGTCGTATAACCCCGAGGCGATTACTTTCTCTGCCGCTGCTATCGCTTTGCTGAAATATTTCTCCGGGTTGGCCGAGGCAACGCCAAATGCTGTACCATTAT
Organism: Pedobacter nyackensis; assembly: GCF_900176505.1. GTDB lineage: Bacteria > Bacteroidota > Bacteroidia > Sphingobacteriales > Sphingobacteriaceae > Pedobacter > Pedobacter nyackensis. Next base: position 52,378 of record NZ_FWYB01000016.1, read on the forward strand.
GATACTTTTCCCAGGTTCCCTCATATAAAGCGACTCTCGACTGGAACATCAGCGCAATCCATTTGTTTATCCTGCTGTGGCCGTTCCCTTTTTCTTCAGAAAGGTGCAGTACAGCCTGATCAAGATCATTGATAATATGATCAGCAATGATGTTTCTTGGTGTTCTCTCCCCATAAAGCTCGGGCGAACTGGTATTCAGCACCTTATCTATCCAGAACACATCACCAAAGCTCTTTACCAGGTTGAAATAGAACATTGCCCGGAAAAAGTGTGCTTCGCCCAGATATTGTTTGTAATCTTTAAAATCAGCCTCACATTTCTGGTAATTCTCAAAAAAATAATTGATACTTCTTACGTTACCATAATTCAGCGACTGCCCATTGGCTACACTCCTGTTACCTTCCAGACGTTGATTAATGGAGCTTTCATTGATGTAAATATCAGTCGCAACATCTCCCCTTCCTTTATCCATAATGGGAAAGAGGCTCCGGTCATAAAATTGGTTGAGATAAATTTTCAAATCATTTGGTGTTTTAAAAAACACGGGCTCTGTTATAGCATCCAGCGGATATCTTTCTAAAAATCCTTTTTTACAAGACAGGAACGACAGGCACACAATCGCAATAGTCATTATATATTTTAATCGATTCATGGTTTCTAAGTTTAAAACGATAAATTAACGCCTAGTGAAAACATCTGGTTAATGGGATAGATCTCTCCCATATCTCTATCTCCGTTTCCGTCTCTCTGACTTACAGCAACAGATGTTTCCGGTTCATACATTTTAGGCAGCTTGGAAAAAGTCAACAGGTTCTCAGCAGATACATAGAACCGGGCTCGCTGAATTAACAAGCGCTTCAACAAAGCTGGAGGAACCGTATAACCAATCTGGAGGTTCTTTAGTCTTAAATAGGCGGCATTTAATACATACCGGCTCTGATCCTGGACATTTTTACCCCTTTCCGTGAAAGAGAAATAGGGCTTTGGAAAGTAAGCATCGGTATTTGGCCCCAGCATATTGGTTTCATCAGCAGGTCTCCAGTAATCCAGCATTTTCCCTCCTGAAAATATTGCGGAACTGTTTGGAGAACCCATTATTCCCCAGAAATACTCAGAGTTGCTATGCGGCAAAAATTCCCGTCGGCCTATTCCCTGCCAAAACATATTAAAATCCAGATTTTTCCATTTGAACCCAGCTGTTATTCCAAAATTATAACGTGGGCTGGTATTCGCAATAATAGACAAATCTCCATGGTCATCAAGGGTCTCGCGACCTTTATTGATGACTCCATTGTTATCCAGGTCTTTGTAGATAATATCGCCGGGTCCCCATGTACTACCATAAAGGGACTGGTTCGGCATGGCTTCACCAGGATTCTGAATAATCCTGTCAGTCGTAAATCCCCATACATCTCCATGAACTTTACCTTTATGCCAGCCAGAAATCGCGCCTACCGCATTCAGATACTCCAAAATTGTGGTTTTACTATCCCCGAGTGTGAACTTAGCATTATAAGAAAAATTGTCTGAAATTCTGTCCTGCCATGCCAGGGACAATTCAAAACCCTTGGTTGATAATTTAGCGTTATTCATAAGAGGAACACCGGTACCCAACACCGAAGGAACCTGAGGCGTTACACCAATCATATCAGAAGTGACTCTATTGTACCAGTCAAACACTATATTTAATCTGTTCTTGAAAAATCCTGCCTCCACTCCAAAGTTCAGGGTTGTAATGGTTTCCCAGGTAAGCTTGTCACTTACAATACGTGGAATCTGCGCATACAGGGGAACTTCATTGTTAATCAGGTATCCTGGGTTAGCAAAATTATCTGCATTCCTTCGATAAGCAATTGGTATCGTAGACAGGTAAAGGTAATTATCAACGTTTTGATTCCCTAAAGCGCCGTAAGACCCTCTCAGCTTAAGCGTATTTACATAAGGCTCAATAGTATTCCAGAAATTCTCTTTTGACACATTATATCCTGCAGAAAAGGAAGGGAAAAAACCCCATCTTAAATCAGGCGCAAACCTTGACGAGCCATTGTACCGGGCACTAAATTCCAATAGGTATTTTTCATCAAAATTATAATTTATCCTTCCAAAAATACCTTCAGTAGCTGAATGGCTCTTAAATTCTTCTAATTTCATATCACCAAGTGCCGTCCTGATGGAGGGAACTTCTTCGGTGATCAGGTTCATTTTCGAACCTTGCAATATATGATTGTACTGCAAGTCCCTTTCATAGCCCACAAGCCCCTTTATATAATGTTTAGCCAGTTGTTTCTCATAGGATGAAAACGCGCTAATTAAATTATATTCGCCCAGAACGGTGTTAGCGCCATAACCCGCCACTGATTCCCCGATATTCCCGATTGTTCCGTTCGGAACAGGTACCGGAACAGGTTTAGGATTCTGACTGCCCACACCCCATTGATAATTATATTTGTAGGATATATTTGTTTTCCATCCTTTAATGGGTTCAAGCTCAGCACCAATATTCATCCACAGGTCATGATTTTCAGTTACGATCCTGCCACCTTTTTCCAGGGCAAGAATAATGGGATTAGCAATAGAGCCGTCAACATTGTACTTTGGCATGGTAGGCCAGAAGTTTGTAAACTGTGACCAGGTATAAGTTCTCGGCAAACCAACAACTCCAAGGGGAACGTCTGTTTTGTCCCTTGCATATTTCGTGCTAAAATTAAAGGACATCCAGTTGTTTACCTGAGTAGTTAAGTTTGCTAAAATATTATATCTTTTGTAACCATCATCTCCCCAGCTATAAGCTCCAGGCTGGTCGAACAAACCTGCATTGACGTAATATTGACTTTTCTCTCCTCCTCCACTTAAATTCACATTGTGTTTCTGATGCAGGGCATATTTTTTATAATATTCTTTTGTCCAGTTGTAATTCGCATTCCCATCCCAGCGTCCCCTCCATTGGCTTACCGGCGGATTGGCCCTGTTGTATTCATCTTTATAAGTTCCGTTGATGTAGCCTTTGATTCTTTCCACTTGCTCAGCCGGAAAAACTGGTGCGACCTTGGCATTTGCTGCGGCCTGATTAAACGCTGTAGCGTAGATCAGCGAGCTCTCCATACCAGGGATATAAATGGGCGCAGAAAAGGAAGTATTATTGGAGTACTCCACTCTCACCGGCTGATTCTTAGCCCCGCGTTTTGTGGTGATCAAAACCACTCCAAACGCAGCCCTTGAACCGTAAACTGCGCCGGCAGAGGCATCCTTCAGGACAGAAACGCTCTCGATCGTCTGCGGATCGAGGTAATTTATATTTGCTTCTACTCCATCTACCAAAATCAATGGACGTGCATTTGATGAAATAGAACCCACTCCTCTGATTTGAAAGGATTGAGTTGCCCCGGGCTCACCTCCAAAACTATTCAATGAGATATTTAAATTTGGAGAAAGTCCCTGTAACAGCAAGGCAACATTGGGTGCAGGACGGTTTTCAAGCTGTTCGCCTGAAACAACATCAATCGCCGCCGTCAGATTGATCTTTTTCTGTGTTCCATAACCAACAACTACAACTTCGCTTAGCTTGCTGTTGTCTTCCAGCATGACAATATTCAACTGAACCCTCCCGTTTAACGGAACTTCCTGGGCAGTAAAGCCAATAAAACTAAATAAAAGCGTGGCATTTTCTTCCCCAACTGATAGCCGGAAAGCGCCATTGCTGTCCGTAATAGTACCCTGTTTGGTATGCTTCACTTTGATGCTCACCCCAATCAGGGGGCCACCTTTTTCATCCACTACCCGCCCGCTTATAGTTACGGCAACAATTTGATCCCCTACCGTCTTAGGCTTCTCTTCATCCCGTTTTCTGACCATTATTGTCTTATCGGAAATTTTATAAATCAGGGGTAATCCTTCAAAACAGATAGCTAAGGCCGCCTCAATGGAGACATTGCTGACATTAATGTTGATTTTGTTTTTATTTAAATCGTAGCCTTTAGAAAAAAACACATAATCAGTTTGCTTTTCAATACTTTTGAAAATCTTTTCCAATGACGCATTTTTAGCGTTCAGGCTGACTTGACTAAAGCCTTTAGCACTTACCTGCATCAGTGCAATAATCATAAAGAAGGTGGTCAAATTAATTACCATGATTATCTTTCGGGTTAATGACCGCCATGCACAGGGCATAGCAGGAATAAAAGCAATAAATTTCATACTTTTGTTATTTCTGGGTTAATAATGAATTAGGTCGCTATTTAATTTATTTCTCCTCATAAGAGGACAGAGGTTAATCCAGACTTACTCCGCAAAGGTGCTTCAACACCTTTGCGGTTCTTTTACCTCTTCGATGATGTAATTATTTCTCCATTTTTTTTCAGGTTAGTTTAGTAATCGGTTTAGTAATTGGTTTAGTTAATATTTTTTATGGGGTTATGATCATTTTTTTACCTTCCATTTTAAAATTGACCTTGGCAAATGCAAGCATATCTAAAACCTTGGAAAGGCTCATGTTACGGTAAACTTTCCCTGTAAATGTTTCAGAGGGCAATTCTCCGGCTTTGTATACCACATCTACATCGTACCACCTGGACAACTGCAGCATAACTGACTGAAGATCGGCCTGATCAAAACTAAAGTAGCCATTTTTCCATGCCACAGCTTCTTCCGTGTCTATTTTTTTTACGTTAAAATTATTTGCTGTTAGAGATGCTTGCTGACCTGGTTTTAGCAGAACTGATGTATGTCCGTCAGTCACCCTTACCTTTCCTTCCACCAGCGTGGTTAGAATTGCTTTTTCGTCACCATATGAATTGATATTAAAATGGGTACCCAGTACTTCTACATTTTGAGTTGGGGTACTCACCAGAAAAGCAACGCGATCTCCATTAGGCAATTGTTGGCTATTCACTTCAAAATATCCTTCACCTGTGAGCTCAACACGTCTTATTGTTTCGGTAAACCGGACAGGGTACTTTAAGGAAGAAGCAGCATTGAGCCAAACCTTCGTTCCATCTGGTAAAGTGATCTTAAACTGGCCACCCCGTGGAGTAGAAATCTGATTATAACTTATTGAAGTAGTTTTGTTGCTAGCATGAACAGCCGCTTCATAAACCACTTGTCCATCCTTTGTTTTACGTATAGTTATACCGGCCACTTCAGCTATACTTCCTGTCCGGGCCTCATCCAATTTTACAACAGTTCCATCTGCTAGTGTCAGGAGTGCCTTATTACTGCCTGGCGCGACATCATTCACAACGGCTCGCATACTGGCTGTGTTATTGCCTTTCTGTTCCTGTTTCTTGCTAATGTACAGTACAATTCCTACAGACACCATTACAAAGGCTATCACCGCAGCCGCATATCTGTACCAATGAGGAAGGCTACGTTCCTTTTTATATGATTTTTTGATTCGTTTAAAAGTTTGGCTTTTGAGGATTTTCAAACTTTTATCACTCAAATCAAATTCTCCTCCTTGCCAATCCAGATACCAGCTTTCTAACAGCGCTTTTTCTTCGTCCGTACAAGTGCCAGCATGATATTTTTTTAGCAGTTCTTTTGCTTCCCTTTTTTCCATGATTAAAACCTCTGTTCCTTTATTAAATTTAGAGACAGCCTGCTCAGCCAGTGGGGGTAGATAAAAATTAAAAAAATTAAAAATTGCCGGTAGAGAGCAGCAAAAGAAACGGAAGCACGCCCAATTTGCTCTTTAAAATACGGAGCGCGTTATGTACCTGTTTTTTAACGGTTTGCTCGGATAAGTTCAGTGCTACGGCAATTTCTTTATGTGTCAGGTGCTCATTTCTGCTTAAACAAAATATCTCCTGCATTTTAGTAGGTAAAGCGGCTATTTCTTTTTCAATCAGGGCAAGGAGCTGATGCTCTCTTACCAGATAATCGGTCTGACATATTCCCTGATCTATATAGTGCTGAACCGACTGAATGTAACTGGATTCAACATGTTTATGAGAAATATTATTAAAAATCTTATTACGAACTGCTGTATAAAGGTAAGCGCGTAAGCTACTGACCAGCATAATATATTCCCGTTTCTTCCAAAGCGCGGTAAATACTTCCTGAATTACATCTTGCGATTCTTCCTTATTCTGGAGTCTTTTATAAGCGTGAATGTACAGCAACTCAAAATACCGCTTATAAATCTCTTTAAAAGCAGCTTCATCATCAGACTTCATTAAGTCTAAAAGTTCATAATCCTGTAACGTCCTGTAAACCAGCATATCCTATATAACTAACGAATATAGGTTTAAAATACAGATATTCAATTCTATTTTTCCGGGTTAGCATCAGAGGTAAACCCGCTTACCGCCCCTCCTTCTGCTCTCATCCGCAGCTTCAATGAAGTTAAAGATCTCAATGGTTTCCTCTGGTTCTACAGGCGGCTTACCTGTTTCAAAGAACAAAATAATCTCCTTAACCAAAGTTTCATAACCCGAGAATGGTCCGAGTGCCGCAATTCCCTTTTCACCGAAAGCAGTCCCTGCAATTGCTGTCGCCCCCTTTCTGATTCCCCTTACAGATCCGATCCGTCCATCCTTCCACACACCCACCACAACGTCAGCGTCTGCCTGATGGATTCTGGTCACGCTCACGCAACCTTGTCCCATTACAGTAAACAGCATTTCAATACCGTGTATGGCATACCAGGCCAGGTCGCTGTGGTGTTTATCAAAGTCAGCTGGCGTATATACATCTGCACCAGTAACCCTACCGATCGAACCTTGTGCTACTTTCTGCACGCTCGTGTCAAATCGCAAGGCTGAAGATGTAAACAAGGGCGTTTGGTACTGGGTAGCGGCCTTAAAGATCGCTTTTGTACCTGCTAAATCAGGCGCAACAGGTTTATCAATAAAAACCCTTTTGCCTGCTTTAAATACAGGTAACACCTGTTCCAGGTGCGGCCTTCCATCATTCGATTCCAGTAAAACCACATCCACATTAGCAAGTAAGGCCTCAATAGAATCAACCAGCTCAACACCCATATTTTGCACGGCTTTAATGATGTCTGGTTTCATTTTCAAGGCGGAAGCGATGTCTTTACTGCCATGCGGATAAGCTGCCACTACCTTATAACCTTTCATGTCCGGGCCTCCCGAATTGATCATTTGAGTGAAAATCTGGCTGTGACCTGTGTCCAGGCCAATAATACCTATTTTTTTGCCTTGCAATGAAATAGAATCACCACCTAGAGCGATCCCATGATTTGCCATCACCAGACCTGTTGTTGATAGTGCGGTGTTAATTATAAAATCCCTCCTGTTCATAGCGTTTTATTTTTCAAATTTTATCCAGTCAATATGGAACAATGGCTTATTTGTCTGATCGTTTTTAAACATTAAAAACAGGTCCTTTACACCGCTGACCTTATCCGTATAAACTACGGGTAAAAGAACCTCCTTCCATCCAGTTCTCAGATCTTTTATTTCTCCTCCCGCTATTTTAACTTCAGCCACTAAAAGTCCGTCTTTAGCATTTTGTCTTATTTCTATCTTCCCTCCAATACCCTCCTCGCGTACTCTGAATCGAATCCATTTGACATGATTAAGATCTATCGCGTTAAAGCGGGCATATTTACCATGGGTAATATTGGCAACATAAGTCACATAACCAGTTTTTAAAGAGGCGATCATCACACTGATGTTCCCCTCATGGTAGTCTTCCAGTTGCACTAAAGCGTTCCTCAACACCATGCGGCTGCTGGTCGCAATAGGTCCTATCCCATTTGCTCCTTTATCTGTATACGAGGCCTGAAGTACATAAGCACCTTCAGTTCCTTTCCCCTTATGTTCAGTAAGATAAATCCTGTTAGCCAGGGGTGTGTTTTTTTGCTTTTCACCTAAAGACAGAATATACCCTGCAATTTTCCGTGCTTCGGCATCCGTTAAATTCGCATGGGGAGGCATTGGATAGGAACCCCAACTACCGCTTCCCCCGCTAATTATTTTATGCGCCAGCATTTCATCCGCACCATTTCTCCCCTTGTACCGTCTGGCAATATCTTTCAATGACGGGCCAATTGATTTTGTTTCAGTCGTATGGCAGGCTTTACAATCCAGGGACGTATATAGCTTAACAATACTGGCATATTGAAGATCACTATCTTCTTTGCCTGATAGCGCAGTTGCCAGATCATTTCCGGCAGGGATATAAGTAAAATTTATTTTGGTCCTTTCCGGGTCGATGGTGCCATCTTCCCTATCGCTGATTTTCACCTGGTAATCCAGAAGGCTGTTATCCCAGTAAAAACTACGGTTCGCTTTACTTTCGATAGCCACCTTTGGTGGTGTATTACCTACTTTTACCTGAACTGTAGCAGTTCCTATTCCACCATATTGATCAGATACCTTAAGCAATATGTTATATTTTCCCGATTTTAAAAAGGTATGCCTGATCTCCTTTTCAGAAAACTTCTTATTGTCAATCTTCCACTCGTAAGCCAACCTATCTCCGGCATCGTAATCTCTTGAACCGATGGCAGATAACGCAACATCAAACGGTGCTGCGCCAATAGTTTGATCAACTTTTATCACCGCAAGGGGGTTACGGTTACCTTCAGTGTATTCAATCCTGATGATCCCCGAATCTGTGTTCCTTGCAAACCAGTTGGTTCCATAAGCAATCAGATAGATTGCCCCATCAGGGGCTATCTGCATATCTATCGGCGCAATTACCTGGAGCTGTGGAAAAAAGGGTTCTATGCCCACATAATTTCCTTCTTTGTCCATTGTCACCGCCAAGATCCATTTCCTGACCCAGTCAAAGATAAAAAGTTTGCCATTGTAGTAATCCGGTAGTTTGTAGGGCGCATTGGGATAAAGATCATTGTAATAAACCGGTCCGGCCATGGCGCTGGCACCGCCGCTGCCTAAGGCTGGCCATTTAGTAGAAGGGCCCTTGCCATACCAGATAAATGCTGGCTGGGCAGGTGGCAATTCTCGTATCCCCGTGTTGTTAGGAGAATCATTAATAGGATGTAGCGGATCTTTCGGTGGACCTTCCTTTTTTGTTGCAAAATCATAATCCGGGAAAGCTTCATTTTCTCCCAGAAAATAGGGATAGCCAAAAAAGCCCGGCTTACGAGCCTGATTAATCTCGTCGTAACTTAATTTCCCCTCCTTTGCCTTCACTTCTGTATCCGGACCAACATCTCCCCAATACAGGTATTGCGTTTTTGGATCCACAGAAATTCTGAACGGATTCCTTACGCCCATTATATAAATTTCCGGTTTCCCCAAAGAACCATCTTTTGGGAACAAATTACCATCAGGTATACTGTAAGTGCCGTCCGCTTTAGGTTTGATGCGTAAAATTTTACCACGAAAATCATTGCTATTAGCAGTCGATGCCTGACCGTCAGACAATTCCCTACCCGGTCGTTCGTCAGTTGGATTATGCCCCTCAATTTCCTCTGCATTCGTATTGTCACCAATCGACAAGTATAATAGTCCGTCAGATCCGAAGGTGATGTGGCCCGCAGAATGGCAACAATAGGTACGCTGGGTCGGAATCTCCAGCAGCACCTTTTTGGATGACTGCAGTATTTTTTGATCCCTGAGTTCAAAACGAACTAAATGATTGATATTTTTATCTCCCGAAACCGCATAATAAAAATAGATCCAGTTGTTTTTTTCAAATTGTGGATCTGCAGCTACTCCAAGCAATCCATCTTCAATTCCCGAGAAAACGCTGAATTGTGCAATTTGTAACAATTCCTTGCTGTGGTTGTTAAAATAGCGAACAGCTCCTTTTCGTTCGATTACCACAAGATCATAATTAGGTAATATAGCCATTCCCATTGGTTCATCCAGGCCAGAAACCAGTGTCATATGGCTGAAACGGCTCGAATCTGGAGGAATGCCCGCAGCCCTGCCCTGGTTTAATTCGGGCATCAGTTTTAATGCTATTTTCTCTTTGTATACATAGGCCAGACACACTGTTCCTAGCACCGCCAGAGCTATAAATGAAGAGGCAAATAATTTCATACTTTTGTCTTTTTTGGTTTAATAATGAATTCGGTCGGGACCAGAATTTATAGCCTGCCCGCTGTCACTTCTGTTGCTGAAATGCGGCTGGCCTTATTGCCGAAGGATGATCGGATGTAGGTAAGCAGTTCTGCTATTTCTTTATCACTTAAGAAATGGAAAGCTGGCATCTGTTGATTGTACACCGCGCCTTTGACTTTAATCTTGCCAGATAAACCGTTTAACAGGATATCGATAAGTTGTTTTTTATCTCCCAGTACTTGTTCCGCACCTATTAAAGGAGGGAAAGTGCCTAAAACACCATTACCATCAGATTTATGGCAGGAAGCACAGTATTGACTATAGCTCGACTTTCCCATTTGTACTACCGGCTTTTTTAATTCGGACAGCAGGCCAGGATCTTTTTGGGCTTTAAAGCCTGGAGACAATTTGTCACCTGCCCGCATTTTAAATAACCGGAGTATTCTATCGTCTTTTGCCCTGGGAAAACCGATTGAAGGATTCCAGTCTCTGTTACTTGTAGACACATAAATGTCTCCTGCGGGCGATACACATACATCTCGTAAACGGCCATACTCTTTATCTAAATATACGTGCTCAGATACAATCTCGTCGCCTTTCTCATTTAGTTTTAAAAGCCTTAAACTACTTCCTTTAAGCGTAGTGAGTATAAGCGAGTTATCCCATTCCGGTATTGCTGTTGAATGATAATAATCCATCCCTGCAGGTGCTATCGTTGGGGTCCATGCTTTTAATGGCTCCACCACAGCATCTTGCTGTCGAAATGCTATTTCTTGTGGAGTGTCAGCCTTTCCGGTAACCTCTGGCCACCCATAATTTCCACCTTTTTGTATCAGATTTACCTCATCGTCATTAGCATCACCATGTTCAGAAGTGTATAACTTATTGTTAGATGCATATACCAATCCTTGTATATTACGGTACCCACTTGCCCATATCGCACTTCCTTTTATTGGATTATCGTCAGGAATACTACCATCTATATTTAACCGCAAAATTTTGCCGCACAAACTTTTGTTGTCCTGGGCCAACTTAGATCGAAGCCCGTCACCCGTTGCCCAGAAGATCTTTCCGTCAGCTGAAAAGGATAGCCTGGATCCATTATGAGACGTCCCCCCCGGTACTTCCAATAGCACAAAAGGATTTATTAAACTGTCTGCGGAATAAGTATAACGAACCAGCCGGGACAAGATAATGCTATCCTTTTTACAGGTATAATCAACCACCACATATGGCCATTTATCTATATCTGGAGAGAAAGCCATTCCCAGCAAGCCGGCTGTTCTTTGGTGCCACACCATCTCAATTTTTAACACTTTCTTTCTCTCCCCCGTTACGGGATTTACTCTGCTAACACTTCCTTTCTGTTCAGTGAACCAGATCCAGTTATCAGGACCCCAAACAATTTCCCAGGGGACATCCAAATTTAATATTACTGTACCAACTGCTACCTTACTTGTTTCTAAGACAATTTCTTGTTCAACAGGCGTATCTATTACATTTTGGTTAGTTACCGCTGCATTACAACCGATCAGAAAATGAACCATGACTGCAGTCCAGAGGTAATTAATCAAGGGCAATGTGAATACTGGGTTAAAAGATTTGTGCATACTTGTCGTAACATATTTTGTTGAGTGTACTTCAATCCCATGCTAGTCAAGGATTATATGTTATTAAGTAGAGACAAGTTGCCCGGGCATTGGGGGTAGATACTAAATAAATTATTGCAGCAATTGTAAAACGCGGGAATTTAAGTTCAACGCAAAACAAGATTATGGAACGGAGCTGAGAAGATTGACATGAATGTAACCAAAAACAACAAAAGGCCTTTATTCTCACGAAAAAGGCCTTTTGTTGTTGCAGTGGTATGGGCCGGGATCGAACCGGCGACACATGGATTTTCAGTCCATTGCTCTACCGACTGAGCTACCGTACCATCTTATTTAAACATGATTCGCAATCATGTTCCCCTCGGTTGGGAGTGCAAATGTAATATCTTTTCGCTTATTATCATATCATCAATAGCGAAATATTTATTAGCCACTCTCTTTCACACAATTAAGTTTTATAAAGAAAGTCTTAGCAGGTATTATGTCCATCTATTTAAATTGCGCTAAAACAAAAAAGCTCCAAATTTCTCTGAAGCTTTTTGCAGTGGTGGCAAGCATTAGGATTTCGAACCATTTCCTTTCTGATTTGCGTAGATCTTATTTTGTGTCTCTTTTAATTAATGACTGGTAAAGACTTTTTAATTCCTGACCTCTGGTCAATTTAGCGTCACCGTTCATTTCAATACCGGATATCGCCCGCCAGAGTTTAGCCGTCTGAACATCCATAGCTTCTGACAACCGGGCTTCCCAACCAGGTAAGTAACCGCGTAACCCCATATATTGCACCATTTTAAAATCATAATCATCAGGTGCTATATCTTTATAATAAATCAATGTAGCTTTTTGATCTATCAATTTATCCTGTAGTATACTCAGGTCCAGGTTCTTCAATTTAAGCTTCGAGTCAATCGCCAGTGACGCAGCAATACCTGCTGCCTGTCCAATTGCCATCCAGCAAGGCTCCATACGCAGCGTTGAGAAACCAATATGACTCCCCGAAACCGGAACGGGAAACAACAGATTATCCAGTTCTTTGGGCATCATTACTCCGAAAGGAACCGTATAAACATCTGAAAGATAACTGATAAAACCATCCAGATGTATTTTTCCGGACTCACGTTTCCGGACCGCATGAGAGTCAAGTGCGTAATGGCTTGCCGTTATGCTATTGGCATGTAAAGGAGGTCTCGACCCGGGAGTTACGGCAATGGCATCATGGGCAGTAAAAAAATAAGTCCCTTCCATGCGTCGCCCTTCCCTTACGTAGACCTGCCTCGGAAAATTTTCATTGTCCTTATACTCATCTTTAGCGAGGCCCCATTCGCCTGAAGACTTTTTAAAGCTGACCGGAAGTTCCGGATCGTTTTGAGCAAAATAGATCAAACCGAGCGTATAGCTTTTAAGGCGTTCCGCAAACTTATCGCGCCAGTCCCAGCCTGATGTAGGCCATGGCCAGTTTTCTTCTGGAAGATCCGTCGATATTAATCCTAAATGCTGGTTATTAGCATCGGTTTTCTGGTTTGGTAAAAATACCCGGTTGGTTATTTTGGCGATTCCCCATTTGTCGCCGGGTATTCCTGAGGTATCACCCTTCGCAATATTTTTACGATTGGCAGCCATCATTTCCGCAGAGACATTCAACATTTCAACACCCGCATGACGCCCATCCCATATGTCGTTAGCAAGTGATTTAAACTCGTCCCGATCATATTTCCGGGGTTTTGTAATGGTTACCCTGTTACTTGCATTATCCGTCAGGCACAATCGATAATTGTAAGCCTGTACAGCATTATCAGCCTGATAAGTAGTACCCTCACCTACTGGCCCATCCCAATATTTATAAGTCCTGCCGGCACCATCCTCAGCAAACTCATCTTTCCCCTCACGACCGATACGGTAAGGAATTTTAGCTGCGGCGGCGAGGTCTCCTTCATAAGTCCCGTCAATAAAAACGTCTCCCTGATATTCTTCGGTTTGTTTTGTTAAACGATTGGTAACCCTAATCTTAGTTATCTTGTTATTTTGGGTGCTTACATTTTTCTCCTCCGCATCAAACTGACGCATCTTATAAATTTTTATTTTGTCGCTATATTCCGCAAGCATTTGCTCGAATATCATTTCAGCAACAGAAGGCTCAAAATGATAACCATTGCTGCACATTTTCACCTGTTCAGAATGCTCACCATATTTTTTAATATAATATTTTTTAATACGCCCGGTAAAATCTGTAAACAAGCCCGTTGTGGCACCCCTTGTAGCAATATCTGTAGCACCTAGTCCGTTGGCCGGCAAGCCGCCTATATGCCCGGTACGCTCTAGAATAACGGAAGTTTTCCCCAGCTTGGCAGCTGAAATGGCACACATAATCCCCCCCGGATTACCTCCGACAATAACAAGATTGTACTGCGAAAATGCTGCTGATGCAGGAAAAAGGAATGCAAAAAAAAGGCACTTAAATATCTTCATATTTCTTACTTATAAATAAAAACGATTGGTTTATTGTTAGTGGTTAGTTCTTTAATTCTTTCGCTAATAATCCATTGGCATCTAGCCAATTTATAGCATGATCAAACCATTGATCTTTCGTTGCTTTGTTATACAGTCCAAAACCATGTCCGCCAGTTGGGTACAACACCATTTCGGCCTTTACTTTGGCTTCTGTTAAAGCGCTGTAAAACAAAAGGCTATTTTGAACCGCTACTGTCTTATCATCCTGAGCTTGTACAATGAAGGTAATCGGAGTATTGCCGTCAACTTGTTTTTCATTCGAATACAGATCAACCAATTCCTGACCTGGATCTGCGCCAAGCAGATTATGCTTTGACCCCTGATGTCCTACCGCTCCGAAACTGATCACAGGATAGATCAGCATCATAAAATCAGGCCGAAGATTAACATTCAGTTTATTTTCAATAGCTGTATGATCAAAATGAGTTCCCGCACTTGAGGCGAGATGTCCACCTGCCGAAAACCCTACAATTCCAAGCTTAGCCGGATTGATACCCCATTCTGCTGATCGCAATCTAACCAGTTGTATAGCCCGCTGAGCATCCTGTAAAGGCCCAATGGTTTTATCGGCCATCACTTCATCACTTGGCAGACGATACTTCAGTACAAATGCGGTAACACCGATCTCATTAAATTTTAGTGCGATATCATAGCCTTCTTTGCCCATCATTAACCGGGCATAACCACCTCCCGGACAAATGATAACCGCAGCGCCATTAGCTTTGGCCTTTTCAGGAAAAAAGGGGGTAATGGTTGGAATACTTACAAAGCTAACCTTATTATCTTCCTTAGTCTCAACGTACGAGAATGGTGTTTTTTTTGAATTTGGGACGCCATCAGGATACAGCAAAACAGACTGCTGTGCAAAGCCATATGGAATACAGGCAATGAACAGTAAAATATTTAAAATGCAAATCTTCATGTCTTTGAATTAAATTAAAAATCATTGTTTAAACATAGCAGATACAGACCTGCCTTTCAAGCCCTTAACATTTACAGAAAATTGAAGTACAGGTTTTAACTGCTTTACGGTTATTTCGGGAGCAGAAGTCACAAGGCCCGAAAACGGTCTATTGATCTGTAGGTGAATAAGCCCTTCATTAAGCATAGTTGGATCTGATAACGAAACATTCATGCCCTCTTCATTTTCCATAACCATTACCGCTGCTTTTTTATCGCAGGTTAAATATATTTTATGGTCCACAACAACGGAACTTAAAGTATCTTTCCAAAAGTTAGCCGCAGTTAGCCCCAGCTTAATATCCTTTACAGCTTGAACTGTTGCTGTATTCTCCAATATTTGGATGGATGGATATTTGGCATACTGTTTAACTTTCTCAGCGCTATAACCAGGCAACAGCAAGTAAGCATATTTGTTCTCGGCGCCATTACCATCGATATTATGATTGCCGTGTGCCTTCCATAAAGTTAAATAATGCCGTGTTTGCAAGGCGCTGCCGGTCCCGGTTCGTACCTCACTCCATGTGCCGCTTTGAGGCTTACGCTTCATGCTTAGTTTTATGCCCTCCGGAAAGTAATAGCCAATATCTGCCCCCCTTACATTCCCTGATAGATGCGCCCAGTTTACATTACGATCACTAACATCAAAATTACCCGGTATAATTTTGCCATCCACAGTAAATGTATTACTGTTTTCCAAACTGAGCTTGCGCTGTTCAATTGTAGTAAATACATTTCTGTTATCCTGATTGGTAATACCCGCACCCAAACAAACAATTCCATCAGCTAACATAAACCACGATTTTTTCGCCGAAAGTGTGGTGCCGAAGGGAGATAACTCCATTCCGCTTACTCCGTATTTATCCAGCATAGCAGTGCCGCCTACCCAACTTTTGGCGCTGGTTTTATTAGTCAAAGCCGTTAAATCCTCCTCCGTAGTAGTTCCGGGTAAATGCTGGTAATTAACAGTGCTCCAAAAATTATCTTCAAACTGCTTTTGATCTGCGTTATAAAGATAGCTCATACCATCTGAAAGGTGCCAGCCCTTTAAGTTTTCCTGATTAATGGATTCAAAATTGTAAATGCGGGCAGAATGCATACTCAGCATAAAGGCATAATGGTCTGCTTGCCGGACTGCCCTATCCATATTAGCCAGTTGCCGGTAAGTAATATAGGTTGTCTGTGGTAAAATAGTTTTATCATTCATCATCTCATTTGCCATCAGCGTAAGCGAAATGGATGAAAAACCAGCCTTGCTCCCATCTTCCAGAATATAACTTTTCACGATAGAGGTTAATCGCCGGCCTTCTTCTTCAGGTGCCTGACGGGCAAGGAGTATCAATGCTTCAGTTAATGCTCTGCCTTTGCTGTGTTCGCTGGTATTATTACGGGCAATTTCGCGCCCCATAACGGAGCTCATTATTCCTCCCCGGTATACTATCGGCTGGAAAGAATCATAAACCCAACTATAGATATTGGTCGCATTAGCTACCATACCTGGTATTTCAGGAAACAGATACAGTAACTCTGTCAGTGAAGATAAAAGGGCGACACCATAGCCACCCGAATAAGGGTGCTTATTATGCTGAAGGAATGATCCGTCTATATAAAAGCCATCACCCTGTGTAACATAATTAAACACCGGACTTAAAGCATTAATAGCATAAGATACTTTTGATGGGTTGTTAGCTATAATTGACGAGATAGCGATTACCCGGCTTATCCAAACCAAATTGGCACCGGTGTAACCATCAACAGCCGGGGTGGCGTGTTGTATCGCACGGATGTATGCCGCCCGCGATTCCAGGCTAATCTGATCATAAAGTAAAACGACAATGTTGTTCAGTTTTTCCGGAATACCGATACGATAATCCCACCAATTATTATTCCCTCCTGTTCTGGGGATAAGTGTTCTTTCATTATATTTCTTACTATAAAGCCATTCCAATGCGGTTAAGATGTCATTCTTCAGATGCTGATTATGATAACTATCGGTTCCAGGTGAGCAATAAGCAATCGCCATACTATATAGCCTGGTGTAGCTGGTAGTAATATCAGCGGATTTGTTATATTTCAGATCCAACCATAAGGTTTTTCGGCTAACCGTATCATTAACAAAACCATTTTTCCAGAAAGAAAGCGAATTTCTATTGATAATAGAAAGCTTATTTTTTATCAGCGGATCATTTGGGTTATACTTTCCGCCGATTAAAAAATCGCGCCATTTTATCCGTAAAGAGTCGCAATTAAGTTGTTTGGCGGCTAAAGAATCCTGTGCGCATACCATAAGCGGTAGACAACTGGAAATTAATAAATATAGAAACACGCTGATTGTTTTCATTGCCATATGAATTTATAAGACATCCTTTAAGTTTTTATAATGCTGATATCTGTATAAGGCTTCTAAAAAATAATAATCCGCATAAATAAGGGGAACGTCTATTTCGTCGTGATGCGGTCGGTGTCCTGTACTATGTTTTAGCAAAAAATACTGATTCGTTCCAGCCCTTGCCAGATACTCATCTGTACATAAAGCGCTCAGTATAGCCTGAGCTTTTTCATAATATCTTTTTTGTGCAACAACATAAGTACTTAACTCAAGTAAACCGGATGCCACTACAGCTGCTGCTGAAGCATCTTTTGACACATTCGGAATTTCCAGATCATTAAAATCCCAGAAAGGAATTGGATCATGAGAAAGATCGGTTTGTGACAAAAAATAATCCGCCGCCTTTTCAGCTTGTACTAAATATTTGGAGTCGCGGGTTTCCCGATATAAAAAAGTGTAAGCATAGATTGCCCAGGCTTGTCCCCGGGCCCAACATGAGCTGTCCGCATACCCCTGGAAAGTTTGCTTTTTAATCAGTTCACCACTTGCAGGATTAAAATCAAGTACGTGATAAGTACTGTGATCTGGTCTGAAACGATACTTTAAGTCAACATCAGCATGTGAGACCGCAATATGATAAAAAGACGAATCGCCGCTCACTTTAGATGCCCATAACAACATTTCCAGGTTCATCAGGTTGTCAACTATAACCGGATATTTGAAAGGTTTAAAATCCCATGATCTGATTGCCCCAACCTTTGGATTATATCTGGACGACAAGGATCTTGAGGCCTCTAACAAAACCTCCTTATAGCTATTCTTGTGCGTTGTATGGTAAGCTTTATAAAAGGTATTGTATAGAACGAAACCAAGATCGTGAGTAGTTTTATTGTATTTTTCATTTTCTAAGGTTTCGGTATGCCTGATGGCTTCATTTTTCCATTTGCCCTTTCGGGTTAGATAAAACATATACCATAAGTTACCGCCAAAAAAACCACTTGTCCAATCTTTGGACTTGACTAACCTGATGGAACCGTCTTTATTCACACTGCGCGGATATAACGCAGCGTTGGGATATAGCTTCAGGTAGCTTTTGTATTGTTCTTCGGCAACATGCAGCACTTTATTAATATCTGGTTTTGTAACCTGTGCCTTTACTCCAACTGATAAGCAGAATAGCAGCATACACACGTAGCCTGCTATCCGATTTAATTTCTTTAAATTCATTAATTCAATTCTATAAGTACTGCCCTGGCGGGATTAATTGTTAAGGTGATTTCTGAAGTACCTGTACCGGCAACAGTGGTTGTAGAAGTGCCGTTCCAGGTCCCGTTTGTAGCATTTACGGCCGCCCCATCCAGGGTAATACCAGTTGTCGCCGATAAAGGTATTGCGGCATTGGTAACCAGTTCATGCAATTTGGCGGATATAATGGTTGAGGCACTGGTTATTGTCAGCAAGGCTGTATTGGCCGCATCCTTATTCACAACCAGCGCACAGGTTTTACCTGCCGAATTTTTAAAAGCATATGCGGTTATGTTTAATCCATTCTTGTTTAACAATTGATTTAAAGACTGCTTCATATCTGCCAACGCAAACATGAGCAGGCCATAATAGAGTGGCTTTACACTAAATGTATTATTGGTATTGTAATATATCGGGGAATAATAAGACCTGCGTCCACCATGAAAATCTACGCCCATAGCTCCTTTACGTGCCAGATAAAACATCATATCTACTCCCCATAATGCTGAAGCAAATACATTGCTCACCCCATCTTTACCACCATTGTTAACAGAATTACACTCCGCATACCGGTAAGGTAGGCCACTACTTGTAGATGCTGCCGCAATTATTCCCGAGCGGGAAACCAAGGTCGAGTCGTACTGCATAAGTTGCTCAATCGTTCCGGCTGATCCCATTTTATAATAATGTGTGGTTAAAAAATTGATCCGGCTGGCCTCATCAGCAGCAAATGTCTGAATCCAGGCAGTTTTAGAGGATACCGTAGGTCCGGAAAAAGGAGCTGCCGGAACCGCTGTATGTAAAATATTATAGCTGGCCTCAAACTCCGGTTTGTAATGAACAATACCATAACCTGTTGCCCTATAACCATTCTGAGGATACAAATCTGGCTCATTGCCAATTTCAAAGCTTAAAACCTTTGCTCCAAACTGAGTTTGAACAAAATTAACCTCAGAGGTATGTACGGTGTCATTAGCTATATTTAATCCATAAATCAGCTTCCAATCTGATCCCAGTTGATCCGTAAATAATTTGAGTTTAGTCACATCATCCCTGTAAACATGGGTAATTGAGGTAGACGTGCCCCTTAGCGAATCTTGCCAGAAGATTTTATCAGATGAGTTACCTCCAAGGCGCAGTACCCCACTTTTCAGGTTTTTAATTAACTGAAGGAACACCGTTTGGTTTTCATTGAAATAAGGCCAGGTTGGATTAATAAGATCAGATTTCTCATAACTCAGACCAACAAAATTAGCGGGTACAGTTGCACCGATCGTTGAGGAGGCAATATCCAGAGAAACATTAACCATTGCCAGCGGCGCAACCGATAAACTGGATTGTTTTAAAATCTTCCCCGTTTCAACTGTATTTTGGGAAATTATAGCTGTTTTTTTACAGGAACAAATGATCAGCAGAGCTGCCATCAGGGCATACTTTACCCCTAACTGGTATAAATTATGTTTCATTTTCATCGTATTTATAAAGTTTATGCAATTGGATCCGATCGTTAATTTTTAAGGGCTGTTACCAATCAGGATTTTGTTTGATGGCTTTATTAAGTGATAATTCTAAGCTTGGTATTGGTAAATACAAATGTCTATTGGCAATATTGTTACCCGCTAATGCGAGGAATTTCAAATTCGCCGGATAGCTGGCGGTAATGTTCTTTGACAAATCTTTCATTGTACTGATAAATATACCCCAACGTTTCAGGTCGTGATCACGCAAAGCTTCAAAAGCAAGCTCCCGTGCACGTTCATCCTGAATAACCTGTCTGAAAACAATTTTATCTGTAATAACCGTCGTACCTTTAAATTCAGAAGCGTGCGCTCTTGCCCTTACCTCGTTCAAAGCGTCATGCGCCTTTTGTGTCGGGCCATTCAGTTCATTTTCAGCCTCGGCCAACATTAAAAGTACATCAGCATACCTCAAAACAGGAAAATTTGTGGACGAAGTATTTTTACTTTTGGGTGTTACCACCTCATACTCGCGACGCCATTTACCGGGATAGCGGTTATACAATTGTGTTGCTGTAAAATTCGTAGGTTTAGTCGT
Source organism: Pedobacter nyackensis (assembly GCF_900176505.1). Classification (GTDB taxonomy): domain Bacteria; phylum Bacteroidota; class Bacteroidia; order Sphingobacteriales; family Sphingobacteriaceae; genus Pedobacter; species Pedobacter nyackensis. The sequence continues at coordinate 73,083 of NZ_FWYB01000016.1, forward strand.
GGTAAAATAATAAGGTGATATGTTCCAGTCGCGCCTCACATCGGCCGCATCTGTATATAAGTTATATAATTTGTTAGTCGCATACAATGCACCATAACCGTAACCCGGTGTTTGCAGATCAGGCCCCGATGCCAATATACCACCCCAAACCCCTACCCAGGAAGTTTCATTGTAACTCCCTATACCGTTACCATAAAACTCAATTTCCCACATGCTTTCTTTAACGTCATAGATATCTTTAGATTGGTTGATAAATATTTGTTTATAATCAGGATTTAAACTGTGCTCTTTTGACTGCACAACTTTCTCGGCCCACTTCAGCGCATCGTTAAGTTTACCCGGATCATTTACCTGGCTTCCTGCCATCGTTAAGCAAACACGGGCCATTACCCCCTCAATTGTCGTTTTAGAGATCCTTCCACTAAACTTCAACTCCGTAGCAGTACTAACCAGTGGCTCAGCAGTCTCCATATCTTTCAGAATTTGTTCAAAGACTTCCATTTTTGGGCTGCTTTTGATATCCACATCACTGGCTGAAACTGTCGGGCTTAGCTTTAAGGGTACATCACCCCAATTGTCGGCCAGTAAAAAATAATAATACCCTCTTAAAAACAGCGCCTCCCCCCTTATCCGGTTTCTTTTCGTCTCGTCCATTTTCGGCTTAGATATATTAGCCAACAGATCATTAGCCCGGTCAATGCCCTGGTAACAGGACGTCCATAAATTCCCAACGATACCATCCGACGGTGTATAATTAAATACTTCTAAACCGGTAGTAGTTGCCAAAGCTGACCTTAATCCTTCGTCATTGCCGTACGCCAGCGTAGTAAACAAATATCTTCCGTACATCGCCTCTCTTCCCAGTGGATCATAAACCCCTGTTAATGCATTTTCTACTTCCTGTTCTGTACTATAATAATTAAGCGGACTTAAAAAATCAGTTGGCGCCACATCCAAAAACTTTTTACAAGAAGCTAATGGGAAAATAGCTGTGATAATTAATATGTAAATGATTTTTTTCATGATTTACGTTATTAAAATGTTGTGTTTAAACCAAATGTGATTGTACTGGCCCGGGGATAAGCTGAGTAGTCAAATCCAGGCGTTAATGCAGAATTCCTGGCAGACACCTCCGGATCCGGACCTGAATAATTAGTCCATGTCATTATATTTTGTGCGGCCGCATATATCCTTAAAGTTTTTAATTTAATTTTTTTAACGAAAGGAGCTGATAAATTGTACCCTAGTGCAATGGTTTTCAGGCGCAAATATGAGCCGTCTTCTATCACCCTCGACGAATAGGCATAAGGCCCCTGCCCACCAATCCTGAACATATTATTATTTTGATTGTCAGGTGTCCATCTGTTTATAAAACTGGCATATTGATTTTGATCAAGCCGGGTACTACCTTCAAAAATCAGGCGGTTGGCATTAAACAGATCATTACCCGCAGACCATTGAAAAAATACATTTAAATCAAAACCTTTGTAATTGAAAGTGTTAGATATCCCCCCTGTATATAGCGGGTAAGGTTTACCGATTACAGTCCTATCGTCGGCGTTAACAACTCCGTCGCCATTTATATCTATGTACTTAATATCGCCCGGTTGAATGCTACCCCGTGTGTTGCCATTGGTGGGTACATCAGCTTTTAAAGTGTAAACTCCTGATGTCGACTTATCAAAATCGTCGTATTGATATACACCATCCCATACATATCCGTAAAATTGAGCAATAGGCTGACCAATTTTACCTGTGTAAAGCGGCGTATTGACATAATTAGCATCCCAGGCAAGGTTCGTTAAAATGTTCTCCTGATTTTCTGTTAGCGCTAATATTTTGTTCCGGTTAAAGGCAATATTGAAATTTGTGGTCCAGGAGAAATTTGTATTGCTGATGTTAGTGGTATTGAGTGTAAATTCAAATCCATCATTCCTAACCTTTCCAATGTTCTTAAAAGCATTGGGTAAACCTGCGGTTGGGGGCAGATTGGCATTTAGCAACAAATCATAAGTAGTTTTCTGATAATAATCAGCTGTAAAAGATAACCTATCTTTCAGCAATGAAATATCCATGCCCAAATCCAATTGTGAGGTATTTTCCCATTTCAGATTCTGATTTCCTAAAGCTGTTTTAATGGCTCCTTTATTAACCCCGTTATTGAAAGGATAAACGGCCGAATTTGGTAAAACCAGGGTTGCCAGATAAGCAAAATCACTTACCCGGTTGTTTCCGGTGATTCCATAACTTACCCGTAATTTGGCATCCGTAATTACAGGTACTTTTTTCATAAAATCTTCACTTGTAAGCCGCCATGCAATAGAGCCGGAAGGAAAATAACTCCATTTATTTCCAGGTGCGAATTTAGATGAACCATCAGACCTGAAGGATGCCGTGACCAAATATTTATTCTTAAAACTATAGTTAACCCTACTTAAAAATGAAACCAACCTGTTTAATGAGGTAACAGAAGTAATTGTTGATGACGTTCCCTCATCCAATCCGCCTATCCCTAATGTTTCGTTAGGAACCTGTAATGAAATGGCTCCAAAATTATTAAAGTTAGTTTGTTGTACGGTAAAGCCTCCCAGTACATTCAGTTTATGGTGTTTCCCAATTACGCCATTATAAGTAAGCGTATTTTCATTTAGTAAATCATTGATCCTATTGTTGGTAACAGACCCATTGGGGCCACCTTTACCCTGCGGACTTAATGGATTGCCTAGTGGTGTCTGCGAATTATTAAAGATATTGACAACCTGATCTGAACGATTAACACCTCCGGTAACCCGTAGCTTTAAACTTTTGGTAAAATTATATTCAGCATAAGCGTTAATGATTAAAGAATTAACATTCCGCTTATTGTAAGTATTTTGCGCAGTTATTACGGGATTCGATCTCAGGTCATTATTCACATCAATAGCGGGATCATAAAGCTCATCAATCAGATCATCACTGTTACCAGTTCCGTTTACCGGTCGATAAGCCCAAACACTATACATTAAGCTTAATGTACTTAAGCTGCCATAACTGTTAGACACGACACTGCCCGAACTACTGGTAGTTGAATAATTTATGTTCACACCTGTTTTCAACTTGTCACTAATCTTTTGGTCCAAAATTAAACGCCCCTGATAACGGTTAAACCCCGTATTAACGATAATCCCATCCTGGTTTGTAATTGAACCGGAAAGAGAATATTTGGTATTGGCATTACCGCCGCTAACAGCCATATAATGGTTTTGCATAGGCGCCGTTCTAAATAAGCGCTCCTGCCAGTTGATTCCTTCTTCTGTCCGGTAGCTGTCCAAAGTAAGACCATTGGTAAAATATCGTTTTTCTGCATTTACCGCATTAAGATCTTGCTGTAATTTCACAAACTCATAAGGATTCATTAAGGCTACTTCATTCCTGTTTTTCTGAAGCCCATAATAACCATTGTAGGTAACGACAGGTTCGCCGGCTTTCCCTCTTTTTGTAGTGACCATGATCACACCATTTGCACCTCTGGCTCCGTATATAGCAGTCGCAGAAGCATCTTTTAATATTTCGATGGATTCTATTTCGGCCGGATTAATGGCATTGTTATCCGCATTTTCCAGGGGAAAACCATCTATAACATATAATGGGGAATTATTCTGGGTGATGGAATTGTTCCCGCGGACGGTGATTGTACTGGAAGATCCAGGCTGCCCATCACCACTAGATACCGCTACGCCGGCCACCCTACCCGCCAGTGCTTCTTCAAAAGAACGGACGGGTGCTTTCTGCATTTCATCCATTTTTACACTACCCACCGAACCGGTCAGATCTTTTTTCAATACAGTACCATAACCAACCACAACAATTTCATTTAATTTGCTGTTCTCTTCCGTCATTTGAATATTAATAACCTTAGCGTTACCCACCACCCGTCGCTGTGTGAGATAGCCGACAGATGAAAATACCAGTACTGTTTTTTCATCCGGTACATTTATCGAATAGAAGCCCTTCACGTTGGTTGAAACACCCGTTGGACTATTTTCAATCTTAATGGTCACACCAGGCAAGGGTATATTTTTCTCATCCGTAATGGTTCCGGAAATACTTAGGAATTTCTTTACAATGGAATTTGCCAGAGGTCGCGGGGTAATGACAATGGTATTCTTATTAATTACATAAGACAAGGGTTGATCAATGAAACATTGTTTTAACGCCTCGTCCAATGAAACGTTTTTAATATGAAGATTAATCCGCTGTGCTTCGTTCAAAAGTTCAACGTCACAAATTATGCTATACCCGCTTTGCTTACGAATATCATTAAGTGTTTCACGAAGGCTTGCGTTATTCTTATCTAAACTTATTTTTTGTGCTATAGAGGCGGCACTGACGTGCAAAAATGCCAGAAGACAAATAAAAAAGGACAGTTTCATAATTCGCCATAATTTAGGGTGGACACAAGAGGGTATCCCGTATCTGAGTACAGTTAAAATTTTATACATTTGGAAATTAGGTTACTTAAAAAATTGGTTGTGTAAAATGTGACCGTTAAGAGTTCCCTGATAGCAGTTCTCAAGCTGTGCAATTTCCAGGGGCGGCTTCAACGCTCCTGGTTATTTTGTTTATCAGGTTGTATTTGATCTGGTACAGACTAGTTCATCAAAATCACCCTCCTTCCATCAATTTTGTATCGCAATGAACAGGTAATAGCGATGTTATCCAGCAATTCGGTAATATCTTTGTACCTCGACATTGTGCCCCATAATTTTTTATTAGAGATATTCCCCTGATATTCAACATCAACATCATACCATCTGGAAGCTTTTTTCATAACATCCTTGAGATTGACATCGTTTAAAACAAACAAGCCGTTCTTCCATGCCATTACCTCCTCTATATCAGCCTGTTTAATTGTTAATTCCCTTTTAAGATCGTTAACAGCAATTTGGCCCGGTTTCAATTTGACCTGTCTATTTTGAGTAATGAGCTTAACCGATCCCTCTAAAAGGGTTGTCTTGATTTCATGATCCTCAATGTAAGCCTCTACATTAAAATGTGTGCCCAGCACTTCGATTTTCTGTTTGCCAATCACATCCACCTTAAATGGTTTCTCCGGATTTTTAGCGATCTCAAAATAGGCTTCTCCTTTTAACTGAACCAGTCTTTCCTTTCCTGAAAAGCTTGATGGATAGGTTATACTGGATATCGAATTTAACCATACATGAGATCCGTCAGGCAGCACAACTTGAAATTGCCCCCCTTTGGGCGTACTGACGGTGTTATAGATAACAGCCTTAGCAGCATCAGAACTGTTCTCTGCTGAAGGTTGATAAATAATTTTACCATCGGCTGTTTTTGTAATCCGGGTATTGCCTTGTTTTACTAATTCACCATTATTTACATCGGTTAAAACAATTTGTTTACCGCCGGATAACGTAAGGATTGCCTTATTACTGCCCACAACAATTTTTTCAGCAACCTGTGTGTGCTGTTTTGTTCTATCAGATGAAGTATTAAAATACAAGTAAATACCCGCACCTACAGTCATCAATGCGATGGCAGCAGCAAGCGGGAGTTTATACCACTGCAATTTTTTAGGTTGCTGATCTCTTATGCTTTTTTGGAGCCTTCTATATATACTGCTTGTTATTTGTTGTTCGTCGCCCAAGCGGTCTTCATCCCAGTATATGTTATCTAAAGAAAAATCGTCCTGATATTCATCAAGGTTCTTTTTATCTTCATGTGTGCATTTGCCCTGCATGCACTTTTCATACAACAGGATGTATTCTTCCCTCGTCATAATTTATAATTGGTTATATGTATAGTACCTGTTTACACATCCTACACACATACTTTTAAAAATATTTTTCATTTATATTTCACCTTAAAAAATGTAAATTCGTTCTATGCCAAATAGAATTACACAGATTCCCTCCGATGCCGATCTTTGGGAATCCATCAAATTAGATGATGAACGTGCTTTTTCTACTTTATTTCATCGCTACTCTTCGCGGATTTATAGTAATTCTTATGCTTATGTAAAGGATAAAGAGGTTTGTGAACAAATTGTTCATGATATTTTTTTAACGGTCTGGACCAACCGAAAGACGCTGCAAATTGAATCCTTCAAAAATTACCTCACCTCGGCAGGCCGTTATAGGGTTTACAAAAGCATCCATGCCAGCAAAATTATTCCTATTGATTATAAAGAAGATCTGGAAGTTTTTTCGGACAGCTCAGTGGGGAATAACGGTTTTGACCGAATTGCGTATAATGACCTGGAAACGGAATTGGAATCTTACCTTAAAAACCTACCTAAAAGGTGTCAGGAGATTTTCCTCATGAGCCGACGCCAATTGATGAGCAATGATGAGATCGCAGCTAAACTTGGCATCTCGAAACGTTCGGTTGAAAACCAGATTACCCATGCACTTAAACATTTACGTGTATCATTAAAGGACATTACGGTCATACTAATCATAGCTGAAGGAATCAGCGATTTTGTAAACTGATTCTTCTATACTCCGAATTAGTGTCAAAATCCACCGTAAAACAAAAAAGCTCCAGATTTCTCTGAAGCTTTTTGCAGTGGTATGGGCCGGGATCGAACCGGCGACACATGGATTTTCAGTCCATTGCTCTACCGACTGAGCTACCGTACCATCTTTATTTAAACATGATTCGCAATCATGTTCCCCTCGGTTGGGAGTGCAAATGTAGTGTCTTTTTTTGAAAAGCAAAATCTTTTTTAAAAATAATGTGATTTTATTTAAATCCCTTCTAAATTTTCAACTTTATGCATGCATAATAATCTGTTTTATTTTTAAATGCTTTAACTTAGCCAAACGATAAGAGAGATATTCAAATGGTGTCACAAATCCTATTTATAGCCATTACACTGGCTGCAGTAGCCCTGTTCAGTTATAACTTAAAGAAAGTTATTCGCAACATTCGTCTCGGAAGAGCCGTAGACCGGTCAGATCAGCCTCAAAAAAGACTGATGACCATGCTCAAAGTGGCATTCGGACAAACAAAAATGTTCTTCCGCCCCCTTCCGGCCTTCCTTCACTTCATTGTTTATGCAGGTTTCGTTATCATTAACCTCGAAGTATTAGAGATCATGATTGACGGAATCTTTGGTACACACCGCATATTTGGCGGCTTAGGTATTTTTTATGATGTCCTTATTGGCTCATTTGAATTCCTTGCCATCGGCGTGTGGATAGCCTGTGTCATTTTCCTAATCAGAAGAAACATTCTAAAACTGAAAAGATTTAGTGGTGTTGAAATGACCAGCTGGCCAAGATCGGATGCGAACTACATCCTGATTACCGAGATTTTACTCATGACTGCCTTTCTAACCATGAACGCAGCGGACGCAAAATTACAAGCCATAGGCGCTGGTCATTATACTACAGCAGGCTCATTTCCTGTAAGTCAGTTCCTGCAAAGTATTTTACCTGATTCAGAAAGCGGTCTTATCGCTATTGAAAGAGGCTGCTGGTGGTTCCACATCATAGGCATTTTTGCTTTTTTAAACTATCTTCCCTACTCCAAGCATTTCCACATCATATTTGCCTTTCCAAATACTTATTTCTCCAACCTGGAGCCTAAGGGAGAGTTTACAAACATGCAAAGTGTAACCAATGAAGTAAAAGCTATGCTCGACCCTTCATTTACACCTCCGGATGCTGAACCTGGACGTTTTGGTGCAAAAGATGTAAATGACCTGAACTGGGTTAACCTGATGAACGCCTATACCTGTACTGAATGCGGTAGATGTACTTCTGTTTGTCCGGCCAACATTACCGGAAAACTTTTGTCTCCACGTAAAATAATGATGGATACCCGCGATAGAATGGAAGAAGTAGGTAGAAATCTGGATAAAGCAGCTAAGAACAAAGAGGAAGCGAATATTACAGGATTTGACGATGGAAAATCATTAATCGACACTTATATCACCCGTGAAGAAATATGGGCTTGTACCAGCTGCAATGCCTGCACACAGGCCTGTCCAATCAACATTGATCCCTTGTCTATCATTACCGAGCTGAGAAGATATGCAGTAATGGAAGAATCACAGTCGCCAGCCAGCATCAGTACCATGTTGGGTAACATTGAAAACAACGGGGCACCATGGAAATATTCTCCGGCCGACAGGTTCAACTGGGCTAAGGAGAGTTAGGTAACCGGCATTAAGGAATAAAAGAATAAAGATTTAAAGAAATAGCTTAAACATCAAATATGAGCACGCAACTAAATTTTGAAGTGCCAACAATGGCAGAGATGATAGCCAAAGGCGAAGAACCCGAAATTTTATTCTGGGTAGGCTGCGCCGGAAGTTACGACGAAAGAGCACAGAAAACCACACGTGACATCTGCAAAATATTACATCATGTTGGCTTAAAATACGCGGTGTTGGGTACAGAAGAAAGCTGTACCGGCGATCCGGCAAAACGTGCAGGAAATGAATTCCTGTTCCAGATGCAAGCTATGACCAACATAGAAGTACTAAATGGTTATAACATCAAGAAAATAGTTACGGGATGTCCGCATTGTTTCAACACCATCAAAAACGAATACCCTGGTCTTGGCGGCAACTATGAAGTCATACACCATACCCAACTTATACAGCAGCTGATAGACGAAGGTAAGCTTAAGGCCGAAGGTGGGGAAAGCTTTAAAGGCAAAAAGATCACTTACCACGACCCTTGCTATTTAGGTCGCGGAAACGATGTATATGAAGCTCCAAGAAAAGCTTTAGAAGCTCTAGATGCTCAGCTTGTAGAAATGAAACGCTGCAAAACCAACGGCCTATGCTGTGGTGCTGGTGGCGCACAGATGTTTAAAGAACCTGAAAAAGGAAACAAAGACATCAATATCGAAAGAATTGAAGAAGCACTTGAAACCCAACCACAGGTAATTGCGGCCTCATGCCCTTTTTGCATGACCATGCTTAGTGATGGGGTAAAAATGAAAGATCAGGACGAAAACGTTCAGGTATTGGATATTGCCGAAATTACCGCAAGAGCAAATGGATTGTAATCATCTTTTCATAGCCTCCCTAAACTCCGGCAGCAACGGAAACTGCTACTATGTAGGCAACCACAATGAAGCCATTTTGGTTGATGCTGGTATATCGTGCAGGGAGACAGAGAAAAGAATGCTGAGACTTGGCCTTTCTATGCAAAAAGTAAAGGCCATTTTTATTTCTCACGAACATACCGACCACATCAAGGGCCTCGCTACCTTGGCCTCAAAGTATAATTTACCTATTTACATCAATCCTGGAACCCTGGCAGGCTGTCCACTAAACCTTAGGGAAGATCTCCTCAGAACACTCAAGATTGACCAACCCATACAAATAGGCAACCTACTCGTTACCGGCTTCCTCAAACTACACGATGCCTCAGAGCCTGTTAGCTTTGTTGTTTCCTGTGGAGAGACTAAAGTTGGTGTATTTACCGATCTGGGAGCAGTATGCGAACAGCTTACCTTTCACTTCAAACAATGTCATGCCGCATTTCTGGAAACCAATTATGATGATGAACTACTCCAAAAAAGCGCATACCCATATTTCTTAAAAAAGCGCGTCAGCGGAGGGAGAGGTCACTTGTCTAACCAACAGGCACTGGAGCTTTTCATTGCCCATAAACCGACCTTCATGACCCACCTGCTACTTTCTCACCTATCTAAAGACAACAATTGTCCGGAATTAGCTGCCAACCTGTTTACGCAACATGCAAACGGCACGGAGATCATCGTCGCATCCAGACACGAAGAAACAAAGGTTTATACTATTTTAGAGCCAGCAGCTGTGCATTCATTTTAATCAGCCGCTCCGAAAGATCTGAAAGATCCTGAGGCTCTATATTTTTGAGTGGAATAACCATGTATGTAGCCATGCTGTCAATATCCCCACCCCTTTTATCATTGTAGGTCTGAACGATTACATTTTCGCCTTTGGTACGCAAATAAAGCGCTCCGTTTTTATCCGTCCCATAATAATCTAAATCCTTAAATTTAACCAGGTTAAAAGAGAAATACTCCACCTTACCATTGGTATAAAAACGCTTATATCTGCAAAACCCAGTGTTGGTAACATTTAACTCGTACCGCTTAACTTCCGCCTCGCAATGCTCACTATCATGATGTTCCAGAAGCTTTTTCTGAATATAAGCAAGTTGCTCATCCAAAGTAATATCCATGCTAAAAGCCATAAATATCAGGCAGAACAACAAGGAGAGGGACATTTTCAAGCTCAATGTAAACTTATTCATCACATCAATAATTTAGCTGCATCAAATTAAATAATTTCTTAAATTTGGAGTATGAGTTTTTCTCCACAATCTAAAGTTTGGGTTTACCAAAGTAACCGTGCATTTACAAATGACGAGGTACCTGCTATTCAGCAAAAGTTGAATGACTTTACTACGCAATGGACAGCACACGGACACCAGTTAAAGGCGGAAGCGCGTGTAGTTCATCAGTTCTTTATTGTGTTTATTGTTGATGAGACCGCTGCGGGTGTTACTGGATGTTCTATTGACGCCTCTGTACGCGTAATCAAAGAGATTGAGCAGCTATATAACGTCGACCTTTTCGACAGGTTTAACATTGCTTACAAGATAAATGACAAAGTAATTGTAACCAATAAGGAGGATTTCGAAACCTTAGTAAACATTAAAACTGTAGGTCCGAAAACCATCGTTTTCAACAACCTGGTACAAACACTGGAAGAGTTTGAAAACAAATGGGAAATTCCTTTCGAAAACAGCTGGCATAGCAAGGTTTTTGCTCATTTACTATAACCGACCTTTATTTTAAGGCTTTTTTTCAATATTCTATTTATAAATTAACACCTGGATTTTACCATCTGCGGTAACTGTGCCTCTATACATACCTTCTGTATTAAAAGGCATGGCAATCTGGCCATTTTTATCCAGCGCAATCAATCCTCCGTCGCCACCCATTTTCCCTACTTTATCCAGGACAGCTTTGGCAGCTTCGGCGACAGGCATTTTTTTATACTCCATCATGGCAGAGATGTCATGTGCCACTACGTTTCTGATATAAAACTCACCCCATCCGGTGCAGGAAATACCTGCGGTTTCATTATTGGCATAAGTTCCAGCCCCAATAATCGGCGAATCACCAACTCTGCCATATTTTTTATTCGTCATACCACCAGTTGAAGTTGCAGCAGCGAGATTTCCGTTTTTATCAAGTGCTACAGCTCCTACAGTCCCAAACTTGTAATCTCTATTAATAGCACCCAACTTCATTGATTTCTTATTTCCATGATCTAATACGGCTTTTGTAGAATCTTGTTTGATTGCCTTTTGTAATCCTTCCCAACGTTCTTTGGTATAGAAATAAGATGGGTGAACCATCGTTAAGCCTGCCTGTTTCGCAAAAACTTCAGCACCCGGACCAACCATCATCACATGTTCAGACTTTTCCATCACTGCCCTTGCCGCAGATATAGGATTTTTAATTGTAGTTACTCCCGCCACAGCTCCAGCCATAAGCGTTTTACCATCCATTATAGATGCATCCATTTCATTCCTGCCATCATGGGTAAAAACAGCACCTTTGCCTGCGTTAAATAATGGAGAATCTTCCATAACATGAATGGTAGCCTCAACTGCATCAAGACTCGTTTTACCTGCCTTTAAAGCGTTGTATCCTGTTTGCAAAGCCCGGGTTAATGCAGCTCGGTAAGCTGCCTCCTTTTTTGCACTCATATTTGCTTTGATAATGGTACCCGCGCCACCATGGATAACAAGGATATATTTCTCTTTTTTCTCTTGCGCATTTATTGTTGTTACCGATAAACAAAGCAGCAAAGCGATTACAGATTTCAAATTACCTTTCATATTATAAAGATCTATTCAGCGTTTAAAAATCCAGAGGACCTAGTCTTTTCATGTTTCTCATGATCAGGTACTGGCGGTGTTTGATATATCGTGTTGGATTCTTTGGACTCCACTTTCTTGGGTTAGGGAAGCAAGCTGCAATCAATGCGGCCTGAGAACGGCTAAGTGTAGTGCAAGACTTACCAAAATAAGCTTGTGCGGCAGCTTCGGCACCATAGATGCCATCCCCCATCTCTATCACATTCAGGTATACTTCAAGTATCCGCTCCTTACTCCAGAAAGCTTCTATTAAAAGCGTAAAATAAGCTTCAAAACCTTTTCTTATCCAGGAACGGCCAGGCCAAAGAAACACATTCTTAGCTGTTTGCTGAGAAATGGTGCTCCCTCCTTTAACCCTTTTACTCTTTTTATTGGTTTCAAAAGCCTTCTCTATGGCCTTTACATCAAAACCGATATGGTTTAAAAACAACTGATCTTCTGCCGAAACAGCAGCACGCTTCATGTTATCGGCAATATCTACAAAGTCCACCCAATCCTTTTCCATTTTAAGCGGCTTTCCCTCAGTCTTGCGCTCAATATTCCGCAATACCATCAACAAGGTAATTGGAGGATTAATAAACCGGTAGGCGAGTACCCATAAAACACTAACCAATAAGAACCAGAGAAAGATCCTGGTTACCACCGAAATAATTCTTTTAAAGCGAGAGGGGCCAGACTTTCTGGTTGTCTGTTTACGTTTTGACATTGGGCCAAAGATAAAAAAAAAGGCATAAAAAAAGCGCCCTGAAACTCAGGGCGCTCTTAATATCAGTATAAGATGATTACTCAGCTACAACTTCGAAAGAAACCTTAACTTTCACTTCTTTGTGTAAGTTTAAGTTAGCAACATATTCGCCAACAAATTTAGGCTCAGTTTCGAAAGTGATACGGCGACGGTCAACATCAAAACCTTTTTGTTTCAATGCATCAGCAATCATAATGGTGTTAACTGCACCAAAAATCTTACCTGTTTCACCAGCTTTAGCACCGATAGACAATTTAACCTCAGCTAAACGTTCAGCAATGCCTTCAGCATCTTTCTTAATTTTATCTTGTTTAAAAGCAGCTTGCTTTAAGTTTTCCGCTAATACTTTTTTAGCTGAAGGAGTAGCCAAAGCACCAAATCCTTGAGGGATTAGGTAGTTACGACCATATCCTGGCTTTACATTAACGATATCATCTTTTTCCCCTAGGGATTTGATATCTTGTTTTAAAATAATTTCCATCTCTCAGCTCCTATTTTAATTGGTCAGCAACAAAAGGTAACAAACCAATGTGACGTGCGCGTTTTACCGCTTGAGCCACTTTACGTTGAAACTTCAATGAAGTACCGGTTAAACGGCGAGGTAATAATTTACCTTGATCATTGATGAATTTTAACAAGAAGTTTGCGTCTTTGTAATCAATATATTTAATACCATTTTTTCTGAAACGGCAATATTTTTTTCTGTTATCGTCCACTTTTGGAGCAGTAACATATTGTATTTGATCTTTAGCCATTATCCTGCAACCTCCTGTTTTGGTTTTTTGTTAAAAGCACCACTACGTTTTTTCTCATTATATGCAACCGCATGACGGTCTAATCTAATGGTAAGGAAACGTAGAACACGCTCATCACGCTTAAGCTCTAACTCCAACTTGTTAATTAATTCACCTGAAGATTTGTACTCTGTAAGGTGGAAAAATCCGCTTGCTTTTTTTTCAATCGGATACGCTAATTTTCTCAAACCCCAATTGTCCTCTTGAACAATTTCGGCACCGTTGTCAGTGATGATTTTGCTGAATTTGGCTAAAGCCTCTTTCGCTACTTCTTCTGACAACAACGGGGTTAGAACGATAACAGTTTCGTACTGATTCATTGTTATATTATTTTTTTAATTAATCCGCTCTTAATGCGGGATGCAAAAATAGTGATAATTATATTAAGAAACAAAGGGTTTATTGAACATAAATTATCCGTGCAACGCACGCAATAGCCTAGAGACCAAAAACTTTAATCTTTAATTCAACTGAACAGTCTTCTCGAACTCTGCATCTTCAGTTCTAATCACAAAAGTCAATGCACTCGCACCTACTCCGGCTATTTTAAACCTTTTAATGCATTTCGAATCATCATCATATACCTTCTTATATAATTCCTCGTTGTATTTGTTTAAAACCTGAACCTCAATTGAGCCCTTAGGTGCATTTTTCAGGTTTAGCATCACCAACCCATCCTCAATGGTTACAGCCGGATTAAACGCTTCAGTAATTGAAGGCTCAGAAACCTGCACATCCCCATCCTCAATAAGCACATTATACTCAGCCGTCCTGGATTGAGCAACAACCTTGAATCTATAATTTCCATCAGGGAAAGAATTCAAATCATATGTCTTGGTAGACCCCGCCTTAGCGTTGATTTTTTTCTTATATAAAACCTCATTACCTGCTCCATAAATTGAAACTTCCATAATTTGAGCTTCATTCACAAAGAAAACAACAGATTTCTTATTAACACCTTCAGCTTTGAATGAAAAATCATTTTCGCCCGCATACAAACAAGCAGAAACGAATAACAAAACTGCAGTAAAACCGATTTTTAATAAATTTTTCATGATAAAAGAGTTTAAAAAGTTAACAATTACTTTACAAGACAAAATTACATACAGATTCTATTAAACTTTTACGGCATATTCTCCAATACCTACACCATATTAACCTCAAAAAACTATTCTTACACTTAAGAAGAACACAACTGTCATTTTTTAAGTATTTTAGACAGAAATAATCGCAACAAACCATGAAGCCAAGTCTTGAAATTATCGAACCCTCCTTCGGAAGTTCATTCTATTATTCAAAATATGCGGAGAAAGACAACAATAAAGCTCATATATGGCATTACCATCCTGAAATCGAGATGGTTTTTGTAAATGGCGGAGCTGGAAAACGGCAAATTGGAAGCCATGTATCTTATTATACGGATGGAGATTTAATCCTGATTGGCAGCAACTTACCTCATTGTGGTTTCACAGACACCAATACAGGAAATAAAAACGAAACCGTTATTCAGATGAAACCCAATTTCCTGGGGTCGGTTTTTTTAGAGCTTGAAGAAACGAAATGTATTCCTGCATTATTTAACAAAGCCAAAGGAGGTATTGCATTTGGTCCTGAAACAAAAAAAGCAGTGAGCGACCGAATTGAAATGATGGATGATCAACTACCTTTTGAAAGATTACTCACATTATTGAACATTTTAAAAGAACTGGAAAATTCTGACGATTATAAAATTTTAAATGCTGCCGGATTCTCGATGGAAATGCAAATCCAGGATAACGACAGAATCAATATGGTTTTTAACTATGTTAAAGATCATTTCCAGGAAGAGATCAATTTAATCGCTATTGCAGAAATGTCTAACATGACCGTCCCTTCTTTCTGCAGATATTTCAAGAAGATCACAAAAAAAACATTTACCCAATTTGTAAACGAATACAGAATTGTGCACGCCTCCAAGCTATTGGCAGAAAAACAAATCAGCATTTCAAATATTAGTTTTGAAAGCGGCTTTAACAATTTCGGTCACTTTAATAAGCTATTTAAAGAGTTCACAGGGAAAAGTGCTTCACAATATAGAAAGGAGCTTAAGTCAGTTTTCAAATAATATTTTACAGTCAAATTTTCAACATTCCGGACTTCTAATATTCCAACCTCAACAAAAATTCCTATTTTCGTGGACGAAATGGAGAATTTTATAGTATCAGCCCGTAAATACCGTCCCTCAACGTTTGAAACCGTTGTTGGTCAGCAACACATTACGGGTACCCTAAAAAATGCTATAAAAAACAACCAGCTGGCACAGGCCTTTTTATTTTGCGGGCCACGAGGTGTAGGTAAAACCACCTGCGCACGTATTCTTGCAAAAACCATCAACTGCACCAACTTAACAACCGAGCAGGAAGCATGCGGCACCTGTGAGTCTTGCGTCTCTTTTCAAACCGGTCATTCCTTTAACTTTCATGAACTGGATGCTGCATCGAACAACTCTGTTGATGACATCAGAAGTCTGATTGAGCAGGTACGTATACCGCCACAAGCTGGAAAATATAAAATATACATCATTGATGAGGTGCACATGCTATCAGCAAATGCATTCAATGCGTTCCTAAAAACGCTTGAAGAACCGCCGTCCTATGCTATATTTATACTAGCCACTACAGAAAAACACAAAATACTGCCTACCATATTATCACGCTGCCAGATCTTCGATTTCAACAGGATCCAGGTAGATGACATTTCAGGCCATTTGAATAAAATCGCTGAACGCGAAAACATAGCAGTAGAAGCCGACGGTCTGCACATCATTGCCCAAAAGGCTGATGGCGGATTAAGGGATGCCCTTTCCATGTTTGATCAGATTGTAAGTTATACCAATAAAAATCTAACTTATAAATCGGTAATCGACAACCTCAATATCCTTGATTACGATTACTATTTCAAACTGACGCAATACCTTACTACGGCCGATGTAAGTAATTCACTTGTATTATTTGATGAAATACTGAACAACGGTTTTGACGGCAACAACTTCATCAATGGCCTGGCCAGTCACCTGCGCAATCTATTGGTAGCTAAAGACCCGCAAACCACTAAACTTTTAGAAGTTAGCGAGAATATCAAACAGAAATACATCAGCCAGAGTCAGCAGACTCCGGTTTCTTTCATCCTGACTGCTTTAAACCTGGCTAATCAGTGCGATCTGAATTACAAGAACAGTAAAAATCAGCGGCTTCAGGTTGAGATGGCTTTAATCAAAATGTGCCACATTCCATCGGTACTTCAACTAGCCAGCCAACCGCTTACCAACGCAACTGACAACGATCAGATTAAAAAAAAAACTAGTTTAACTTCTGCTCCGGCACCTACCCCAGCCGTAAGTCAGGTAGTACCAGTTGCAGCGCCTGTAACCTCTATTCCTTTAACCAATCCAGCAACCAGTTCAATCCCTGCCATACCGGTTATTGAATCAAAACCTGTTACTACCCCCTCTGCAAGTATACCGCTTCCTAAAAGAGCCCCGGTGCCTTCAGCAAAAATTGTACTCAAACCATCGCCTGCTGCACAACAAAATAAATCCGCAGTACTTATCCCCTCTTTAAACGGGATAGAGAAAAAAGAAGACGGGGAAGATGGCGATGAGCCTAAATACATAACCGGGAACGATCGTGAAGCCTTTACACAGGAACAACTATTGTTTTACTGGAATGAATACATTCAAATTGTAAAAGAAGCCAATAAAATCAACGTATACACATTGATGGTTACCTCTCCGCCAATACTGGAAAGTCAGGAAGAAATTATGGTCCATATTGAACACAAGCTTCAGGAAGATATCCTTCAGAATGAGATGATAGAGCTACTAAACTTCTTAAGACCAAGGCTTAAAAACTTCAGTATACTCGTTAAAACAAAACAAGTAGTTAAAGAAGTAGTGAATCGTCTATATACCAGTGTTGAAAAGTACCAATACCTGGTAGAAAAAAACCCTAAACTTGAAGAAATGCGTCGCAGGTTTAACCTGGACGTGAGTTCTTAACGCTACTTACCCGGCTTGTCGTTAACCGGATAGCCCTCTTCATCCAGATCATCCCGGTCATCCTCAGGCGTACGGCCAAGAATCTCATCCTCTGGGCTCAACTCTACGCTTTCACCATTATCTATGCGCATTCCCGCCCCATCAAGCCTCTCACTCATCTCCTTTTCCGCATTATATTCAGATCCAATGTAGGGATTGGATTCATCATAGGAAGAAATACTGTCTTCACCATTAGGAGCTGAGGTATCATAAGGAAGCGGATGATCGTAATCGGTATCATTGCCTTTTACGTCAAATTCAAAACTGTTCTTGTCCTCATCATAAGACAGGTTGTTAAAATCTTTAGTTTCTCCCAAATCCATTGGATGAAGCCTATCAGTTGCTCGCTTAGCTCCTTGCTTATTATCTTGGCCCGACATATTGGTAAGTTTTATATGAGTATAACGCAAAAAAAACGATAAAGTTTTTGCAAAATAAAAGGGCTGCATCAACGATACAGCCCTTTTTATTTAAACTTCGGTTAGGCTTATAAGCTTGCCAAAGTAGTATTTAAAGTTTCACTCGGACGCATTGCTGCTGAAGCTAACTCATCGTTAGGATTGTAGTACCCGCCAATATTTTGTGGTTTACCCTGAGCTCCAATCAGCTCTGCTGAGATCTTGTTTTCGTTCTCAGTTAAGGCTTTCGCAAGTGGAGTAAATCTAGCTTGCAACTCAGCATCTTTAGTTTGATCGGCTAAGCCTTGTGCCCAATACATCGCCAGATAGAAGTGAGAACCTCTATTGTCAATCTGTCCAACTTTACGAGCCGGAGATTTATCGTTTGCAAGGAATAACTCTGTTGCAGTATCTAAAGTTTCAGCTAAAACTAAAGCTTTCGGGTTGTTTTGCGTTTGACCTAAATGCTCTAAAGAAACCGCTAATGCTAAGAACTCACCTAATGAATCCCAACGCAGGTAACCTTCCTGAAGGAACTGTTCAATATGTTTTGGAGCAGAACCGCCAGCACCTGTCTCGAACAAGCCACCACCATTCATCAATGGTACGATAGATAACATTTTTGCCGATGTACCTAGCTCCAGAATCGGGAACAAATCTGTTAAATAATCACGCAATACGTTACCCGTTACAGAAATTGTATCTTCTCCTTTACGGATTCTATCTAACGTGAATTTAGTAGCCTCAATTGGTGAAAGAATACGAATATCTAAACCAGTAGTGTCATGATCTAACAAATACTTGTTCACTTTTACAATAATCTCTCTATCATGCGCCCTGTTTTCATCCAACCAGAAAACAGCTGGCGTAGCCGATAAACGAGCTCTGTTTACAGTCAGCTTAACCCAATCCTGAATTGGTGCATCTTTAGTCTGACACATGCGGAAAATATCACCCTTTTCAACCTTCTGGTCGAAGAAGATCTTACCATCAGCATCAGTTACGCGGATTGTTCCACTTGCTGTAGCCTGGAAAGTTTTATCATGAGAACCATACTCTTCAGCTTTTTGCGCCATTAAACCAACGTTTGGCACAGAGCCCATCGTGGTTACGTCAAAAGCGCCATGAGCTTTACAATCGTCGATCGTAGCAGTGTAAACACCTGCATAGCAACGATCCGGAATAATGGCAATCGTATCTTGTTGTTTGTTATCCTTGTTCCACATCTGACCTGATGTACGAATCATTGCAGGCATTGAAGCATCTACAATAACATCAGATGGCACATGAAGATTGGTAATACCTTTATCAGAATTTACCATGGCTAAAGCAGGACCTTTTGCAATGGCTTCGTCAATAGCAGCTTTTACTTCTGCTTCTTTTGCATTTCCAGCAATTTTAGCATAAACATCACCTAAACCATTGCGGGTATCTACATTTAGTTCTTTAAATAAATCAGCATACTTAGCAAAAACATCTGCAAAATAAACCTCTACAATCGCACCAAAAATGATAGGATCAGAAACCTTCATCATAGTTGCTTTTAAGTGAGCTGAAAGCAATATGCCCGCAGCGTTAGCTTCTTCAATGGCTTTTGCAACGAAAGTTTTCAATGCAGAAAGGCTCATTACTGAACTATCGATCACTTCGCCGGCTTTTAACGACGCTAAACCTTTTAGCTCAACAACAGCTCCATTGGCATCAACAAACTCTATTTTAAATTGAGCAGCGTCGGCTACAGTAACAGATTTCTCTGATCCGTAAAAATCGCCTTCAGTCATGCTTACTACTTTAGTTTTAGAATCTGCAGACCACGCTCCCATTGAATGTGGATTTGCTTTTGCATAATTCTTAACTGCTTTAGGCGCTCTACGATCTGAGTTACCTTCACGTAAAACAGGGTTAACAGCAGAACCTAAAACTTTTGCATATTTTGCTTTGATTGCTTTTTCTTCTTCCGTTTGTGCATTATCAGGATAATTAGGAATAGCATATCCCTGTGATTGTAATTCCGAAATTGCACCTACCAACTGTGGAATAGAAGCAGAAATATTAGGTAATTTGATAATATTAGCCTCTGGTGTAGTTGCCAATTGGCCAAGTTCTGTCAATGCATCTCCAACTTTTTGCTCTTCCTTTAAAAATTCAGGGAAATTTGCCAGAATTCTTCCAGCTAAAGAAATATCTCTGCTTTCTACATCAATACCAGCTGAAGCTGTAAAAGCTTGTACAATTGGTAAGAATGAATAGGTTGCCAACATTGGCGCCTCATCTGTTTTGGTATAGATAATTTTTGATGTGTTCGACATATTTTTATAAATACGATTATATGAATGAAAAATAAAGCTGATTATTTAAGATAAACCCGCTTCTGATTAAATCGCCTAAAGATAGGATAAACAGATGAATTAATGGGCATAGATAAGTGCATAAATAGCCAAAATATGAGGCTAAAATTTACAATCTAAATTTTAGCTTTGTTTCAGATGAAAACATTTTTTACAGGCTGCTTAACAGCGCTTTGCTTTTCGGGACTTGCGCAAAGTAAACAGGACACCACAAAAAAACTTAATGAAGTCATTATACGACCTTATTTCTCCGATCAACCTTTGTTGAGGTCGACCGGCTCAATTGGTTTGGTCGATCAGGCATTCCTGGATAAGCAGCCTTCCGGCTCCTTCGTTTCAGCTATGAATACCATCTCGGGTGTACGTATGGAAGAACGTTCACCAGGCAGTTATCGCCTTTCTATCCGCGGGAGCTTATTGCGCTCTCCATTTGGCGTAAGAAATGTAAAAATCTATTTTGATGATTTCCCTTTAACAGATGCGGGCGGAAATACCTATTTCAATGCCCTTGATGTATCAGCAGCACAAAGCTTACAAGTACTGAAAGGTCCGCATGGTAATATCTTTGGCGCCAATTCTGGCGGGGTTATACTCATACAACCTCAAGGTACTATTCCGGATAGCACCGCATTAGGGCTAAAACTCGAAGGTGGATCATATGGTACTTTCAGAGAGAATTTAACTTTAAACAAACAGTTTAACAAATATAGCTTCAGCTTTACACAGGCTTACCAGCGCAGTGATGGTTACCGTGACCATAGCGGCATGAACCGTAAATACTTCCAGACTTTTCACAAATGGGACTACGCTAAAAATGCGGCTTTAAAAGCATTGGTATTTTATTCAGACCTCCATTACAATACACCCGGAGGATTAAACGAGTCGCAATATTTATTGAATCCTAAATTATCAAGACCAGCAGCGGGGGCCTTAAAAAGCGCTATTGAACAAAATGCAGGAATTTACAGCAAAACTTTATACGGAGGTATTTCACACGATTGGCAGATCAATGAAAAGTTAAAACATGTAGTCGCAGTTTTTTCTTCCTATACCGACTTTAAAAATCCATTTATTACCAACTATGAGAAACGTAAGGAGTTTACGCTGGGCCTGAGATCGTATGTGGAGTATCAGCAGCAAAAGACTGACCTGAACTGGAAATTCAATCTGGGGCTTGAAAGTATGCAAACTGCAACAGACTTTAACAATTACGCGAATAATTCAGGTGTTCAGGGCGCGCTTGCTGTTTCAGATAAGCTAAAAGCGGCTTCTAACTTTGCATTTGCTCATTTTAGTGCAGATCTTTTTAGCAAGTGGTTATTTGAACTCTCAGCAAGTGCCAATTTATATGAATATGGCTATGAAAACATCGCTCCTGTTGCTATACCAAAAAGGACAAACAGTTTTGATATCCAATTGATGCCAAGAGCCGCATTATCATATCTGGTTGATACTAACTTCTCTTTAAGGGCTTCCGTAAGTAAGGGTTACTCCCCGCCTACCCTTACTGAAGTAAGGGCTTCGGATAATGTAATCAATGTCGATTTGCAACCAGAATATGGTTGGAATTATGAAACCGGCCTAAAATATCAAATGCTCAACAACAGACTGTTTATTGATGTCACCGGTTTTTACTACAACCTGAAAAGCGCAATTGTAAGGCGTTTGAACGACGGTGGTTCGGAGTATTTCATCAATGCTGGTGGCACCAAACAATGGGGATTGGAAACTACCCTTGCCCTTTGGGTAATCCCTGCCAATACCTCACACTTCATCAGAGGATTGCAGTTTCATAATGCATACACACTGAGTCAGTTTAAATTCGACAAATACCTGGATAAGACGGCTGACTATTCCGGGAATAGACTTACCGGTGTTCCGAAAACAACGTTAGTGAGCAGTGCGGATCTACAATTGCCAAAGGGCTTTTATGCTTTCTTACAACATAACTTTACTTCGCGCATTCCTTTAAACGATGCGAATACTACTTATGCTAAGCAATACCATCTTTTACAAGCAAAAATTGGCTGGAGAAACTTGCGCATTGGTAAAACTCCTGTAGAAGTTTTTGCGGGGGCAGACAATATATTGAATGCAAACTACAGCTTGGGTAACGACCTCAATGCTTTAGGAGGTCGTTACTTCAATGCTGCTGCTAAACGTAATTTTTATGGAGGTTTGGCTGTAAGACTGAACAAAATATAAAGCCTCGACTTTAACTTACGGTATTTCCACACACAAAACGCCATCATCTTTATTGATGATGGCCACGGCATTTACAACAATCTCAAAAGTATAGCGAGGTTCCCCTTTCTTATCTGTATAGCGTTGTGAATTGAGTTTTCCTTCAATACTAAACCGGCTTCCTTTTTTAATTGTCTTCTCTATCAGCTCAATCTTCTTATTCCAAAAGATCAGACTAAACCACTGCGTTTGATTAACCAGCTCACCAGAATTATTCTGATAAAATTCGTTAACTGCAATACTGACTCTAGCCATTCTTCTCTGGTTCTCAAAAGTAATGATAACCGGGTCACTACCCGCAAAACCGGTTAACCGCACACTGTTTCTTACATTTTCCATTGCTTTAATATTTGGTTAGTATTTACTTTATATAGTAGCTCTTTATCCCAGCCACTGATGCTCCAAAATTGAATAGAATAGAATTTGCAAGCCGGATATAAACGGATATATCCGTTTATATCCGTTTATATCAAATAATTATATGTTATTTCACGATACCAACAACAACTAACATGATAACTATTTAATTTTACATACCTACCTGTAACTTTATGATCAAACCGATGAAGCGTTTATGCATAGATTGCAGCAGTCCGCTAAACGGCCGCGCTGATAAGAAATTCTGTGATGATCAGTGCCGAAGCAACTACAACAATAAAATAAGAGCAGAAAGCAACAGCATAGTTAAATCGATCAACCTGATTTTAAAAAAGAACCGCGATATACTGGAAAGATTCAGTCCCAATGGGAATACCAAAATAAGCAGTGTCAAATTAATGGCAGCAGGTTTCAATCCGGATTATCATACCCATACCTATCAGAGTCCAAAGGGTGAGGATTACGTATTTTGTTACGAATATGGTTATACAAAACTAGCGCAGGATGATTTTCTATTCATCAGGAAAGTTAATTTACTACCTTAGCCTTAAACTATTGAACCATGTCTAAGATCTTAAACCACTTTATCACGGCCACCTTATTGGTCTTATTTTTTGTCAGCCCCGTAGCTGCAAAGAAAAAAAGAATCCTTGTATTTTCTAAAACAGCGGGCTTTCATCATGGCTCTATAAAAGTCGGTATGGCAGCTATTCAGAAATTAGGGTTGGAAAATAAATTTGAAGTTGACACTACAGTTGACGCCAGAAAATTTACCTCAAAAAACCTTAACCAATATGCGGCCATTGTTTTTTTGAATACCACAGGCGATGTTTTGAATGCCGAGCAGCAGGCAACTTTTGAACAGTACATTAAATCCGGCGGCGGATATGTAGGCGTACATGCGGCCACTGATACAGAATATGAATGGCCCTGGTACGGAAAACTGGCGGGGGCCTATTTCATCAATCATCCAAAAATACAAATGGCCACTTTAAATGTAATAAACAGGAATACCATTGCAACCAAACACCTCCCAGAAATTTGGAAAAGAAAAGATGAATGGTATAATTTTAAAGATATTAGTAAAGACATTAACGTACTGATCACCATCGACGAAACCAGCTATGAAGGTGGCAAAAATGCACCTACGCATCCTATGGCATGGTATCATGATTATGATGGTGGCCGATCATTTTACACAGAGCTAGGTCATGTTGACGAATCGTATTCCGATCCATTTTTTTTACAGCACCTGCTTGGTGGCATCCAGTATGCCATGGGTATAAAAAAAATGGAATAACAATAAATAAGGCTGGGTACATTTACCCAGCCTTATTTTATATATGACTTTTCGCTCTTAATGTACGGTTTCTGTTTAATATCGGCTTTGAAGGGTATTTACGATGTCTTAAATTGTTAAATATAAGTGCAACCGCAAATAAGATGAGCACCCCTGATAACACTGGCGACAATACATACAAATAACCCAGCTCCTCAATCTTTTTACCGCCAGTAACCGCAATTAGCGCCGTAGCTCCACCCGGTGGGTGTAAGGTTTTAGTAATCTGCATCGCTACAATGGAAAGTGAAACCGCCAATGCACAGGCAAACCAAAGTTCCCCCGCAAAAAGCTTAAAAACGGTCACTCCAATAATTGCGCAGATCACATGTCCACCTATAAGATTGCGTGGCTGTGCCAGCGGACTGTTAATAATACCATACACCAGTACAGATGAGGCACCAAATGAACCTATAAGGAACAAATTATCACTAGCAACCAGATACTGACTATTTAGTAAACCAATTAAACCAATCCCAACAAAAGAGCCTATAAAAGTGAGTATATGTTCCTTCGCATCAATTAGTGTCTCGCGATATAAGATGTATCTCGCTTTACGATATTGTTTTCTAATTATTCTTCTCGGCATCTATTTATCTATATTCGCCGCGAAATTAACACAATATCTAGTCATATACTAGTCATTATTTATCTTCCTAATAACCAGCAGTAAATCTTTGCTGTAGGTGTTTATTCTGCTCCAACTCATCCACAACTGCCACTGCCAGGTCCTGAACAGAAAGTGAGCTTCTACCCGCTTCGTCAAATATCGGACTATCCAAACCTAAACGATATTGGGCAGTACGACCAGTGTCAATACCGGGATGCATTTCTATTGCCGGACTAAAGAACGACCATTGCAAGTCTTTTTCCTCCTTAATGGTATTTAAATAATCCCTTGCGGCTGTTGCTCCTGCTTTATATTCCGCCGGGAAATCAGGTCCATCTACCAATTGATGTCCATCAATTTTCAAGCTACCTGCGCCACCAATTACAATCAAGCGTTTTACACCCGATGCTTTTATCGCTTTTTGTATAGACTCAGAACCTGCAATAAAATCTTGATACAAGTTAGGGTTAGTCCAACCAGCATTGTAAGCACTAATTACTGCATCCGTTCCTTTTATTGCCGCTGCCAATTCATCAGTATTCATTACGTCAATGGCCTTTACGGATAGCTTATCATTACCTGTCGCTACTTTATCGACCTGACGTACAACAGCTGTTACCTCATGTCCACGGCTTAACAATTCATTTAAAATACTGGCTCCCACAAAACCACTTGCGCCTATTAATACTGCTTTCATTTTCTCTCTTTTTAAATTCTATATTGTAATTTATTTTGTTACAGTTTAAGTCAAAAAAAATCAATCGAACGCTCTGCTGAAATCAGCCAGTGTTTTACCTGACAGCTCCTTTAGCAATACCTTTTCAGTTGATTCGTATAAATTATCTAAATGTTTATTAATCTGTTTACCTACCGGACATTGTGGATTAGGTGTGTTTTTAGAAACGCCCAACAAATTATTTTGTTTTACTGCACTATAAACCTCATCTAAACAGATATTATCAGCCGATTTAGCCAAAGAACTACCACCGTTCTTCCCCTCTTTACTCTCCACAAAACCATGGTTACGCAGGTTACTCAACTCCTTCCTTACCAAAACCGGATTGATGTTGATGCTACCGGCAATATAATCAGATGACATCAATTCACCCTTTGCTTTTTCTAGCAGCGTAAGGATGTGTAGTGATATGGCAAATCTTGAGTTGTTCATACTGTAATTATAATTATTACAGTACAAAGGTAATGCCATTTTTTATAAATCCAAAAAAACATTAATATATATACTCGTATTGATCAGCTTAATAGCAACCAAAATAAGATGCAAATGCCTTTACAGCCTCTATTGCATCAATTTTGGCGAAGTTATTGCGCAATTGTCTTCATGGTTAATACCAGCGCTATTTTACGCTTTCAATCTTCTGTTTGTCTGATTTTACTAACACTTTTTTGCAGTTCCTGTAAAAAAGAACATAAAACACCAATGTCGTTTTATTACTGGAAACAAAACTTTCAACTAAGCAAGGGGCAGAGTGATATTTTAGCGGAGACTAACGGCCAGAAGCTTTATGTTCGTTTTTTTGATATAAAATGGAATACGAAAGCTCAAAAACCTTATCCGGAAGCCATCATTAACTTTCGACACAACTCAGCCGTTCCCGCTATTACCCCTGTCGTGTTCATTACCAATCAAACTTTCGAGAAATTAAGCCAGCAGGGGGTCGACAGTCTCGCAATAAAGTGTAATGAACTGCTAAAAAATCTTGCACTTAAACAAAAACTCCATTACAAAGCTGTACAAATAGATTGCGACTGGACGGTGGGCACAAAGGATAAATACTTCAATTTCTTACACTCATTTAAGGCCCATAGCAAAAAAACACTGGAAGCAACGATCAGGCTACATCAGGTAAAATACCAGTTTAAAACGGGTGTTCCTCCGGTAGACCGCGGGGTACTGATGTTTTACAATATGGGCAAATTATCTGCTGATCTAGAAGAGCCCAATTCTATTTACAATGCTAATACAGCAGAAAAATATCTGGGCAGCCTAAACAATTACCTTTTACCTTTGGACATTGCATTACCTGTATTTTCCTGGGCTTTACAAATCAGGGCAAACCAAGTTATACAGGTATATGGGAAAATAGGAAGGGCTGAACTGAGCAATACACAAAACTTTAGTCCCACTGCACAGAAAGACTTGTATAAGGCTATACGTAATTTCTTTACGGGTGGCATCTACATAAAAGCAGGCGATCTGTTTAAACTCGAAGAAACAGACAAAGCATTATTAGAACAGGCGGCCGTACAACTGGCAGCTCATTTAAATAAAAACGAAAAAAGAACAATCATCTACTATGAACTGGGCAACCTCAATTTATCAGCATTTAAAGCAAAAGATTTCGAAGAAATTTCTGCTTATTTTTAGTCTTTTCGGACTCTCTGCCAGTGGCATAGTTTGGGCCTGCTCAGACTACGGCTTTGATTATGAGTATTCCAGCTTTAGTCCGGAAGCCTTTGTAAGTAAAGAATATGCCCCCTTCTTTTATACTGAATACATTTCTTATTATGGGGATTACTACTATTCTGGAAACAGCCCCTCCCGTTACAACGATGTGATTGTAAATGAATGGTACGGTTATTTCAACAGTAAACTTGATAAAAATTCACTGGAATATTTGCTAACAACAGCGACTACTAAAGGAATAGATTCAGTACATAAGCACATTAAAGGCAAAATAGCCGCACTTCCCAATGGGATGCCACAATTAAAGTCTTTAAAGCTCGACAGAAAGAAACTGGATGCTTTTTTTGATTACCTCTTACTGGCCAAATCAACGGAAGTTTTTGCAGCTACAGATATCACCCATTCATGGGAACCGCAGCCCCAGGTAAATACCCCTGCTGCGCTAGAGGAGCAAATACTAAAGCATTTTAAAAAGACAAAAGATCCCTTTTTAAAACAAAGGCTATGGTTTCAATTGGTCCGCTATTATTATTTTATGGAACGCGGAGACGAGGCCATATCAGCGGATGCGTCTAAAACCCTAAATACATTTAACGCTTATAAAAATGCATTCCAGCAAAACATGATATACCATCGGACCTTAGGTTATGTGGCTGGCTGGTATTATAAAAATAAAAACTATGCCATGTCCAATTACCTCAATAGCCTCTGCTACAATTATTCCATGGAGGCAAAGATTCCTGCTGAGTGGAGTTTCCGTCCACAGGAGGAGGCCGACTGGATCAGGACACTGCAAATGGCAAAAACAACCGCAGAAAAGGCTACATTATGGCATTTGCTTGGTATTCATTATGATCCACAGAGAGCTATTCAGGAAATTGTCCAGCTAGATGCTAAATCGGAAAAACTGGATCTTTTACTCGCTAGAATTGTCAATAAAACTGAGTATGGCCTGGATAACTTTTACCAATCTGCACCCGACTCTGCGGCTAAACAAAGCTTAAAACAAAATACAGCTCTGGTAAGTAGCATAGCGTTAAAAAACAATACAGCAAAACCTTATTTCTGGAACCTGGCAGCTGGTTATTTAAATTTTATGAATCAGGATTACACAGCAGCCAGAAGTTTTTATAACACAGCAAGAAAACAACTGCCAAAAGACGACAAACTGGTAATGGCCCAGTATAAAATACTGGACTGGACTTTATACGTCAAGGAGCTGAAAAAGATTGATGCAAAGACCGAAGCACAAATGATAGAACCATTGAACTGGTTTGCTAACCTTAAAGAGGGAAAGGATACGATCAACTCATTAAGGTTTTATAAAGCATTGGATCAAAGTATCAGTAACCTGGCCGAACTGTATAAGAAACAGGGAGATGTGATTAAAGCGAATGCGTTTAAAAGCTACTTCCAATTTTATGCAGATAACAATAAAATAGAGCAGATGAAAGCTTTGCTACAAAAACAGGATAAATCAACTTTTGAGCAAACCATGCTGCGTTATTATCCGTTCAACATGCACGACCTTTCTTACCATCAATCACAGGTGCTTACCTATCAGGACAAAATTGACGAAGCAATTGTGATGATGAACAAAAGTGAAAGCGGTGGCTTTATAATGCCAGCCAATCCATTTAACATCAGAATAAATGATTGCCATGATTGTGACCATGAGAACAAACAAGCGAAGGATATGTACGCCATTGATGTTTTAAAAACCATACAAAATATAAAAGCTGAAATAAAGCAAGGCAAAAACGTTTACAAAAACGCCTATTTACTAGCTAATGCTTTTTACAACGTTTCGTTTTATGGTAATTCGAGAACATTTTATCAGGGAAAAGTAATGCAGGTTGAAGGGAATACCCCTTTTGAAATACCGGGCACATTCAGAACAATGCTGCTATCCAATAAAATTGCCGAAAAATACTACCTAGTAGCTGCCAATGCTGCTAAAACTAAGGAACAAAAAGCCAGGTGTACCTTTATGGCGAGTAAATGCGAGCGCAATGAGAGTTACAACCGAGCTTACAATAAGCCAGAAAATGCAAACGAAAACTATTGGAATGTGGATATAGAACCGGTTTTCTTTGGCAAGTATTTTTCTATTTTAAAGTCCCAATATGGAGATACTCAATTTTATGAGGAGGCAATAAAAGAATGCGGGTACTTCAGAAGCTATGATGATAAATATTAGCATTAAAAAAATATTTACTGCTACACAATAATCTGCTCCATAAAGCGTCTATATATTTGAGAGCGTTAATTTAGATAAGCGGGAATGGTCGGTAGGATCATCCCCGCTTTTTTTTGCATATAACCACTTAAACTAAAATGCAAATGATGCTTATTTTATGCTAAATTAGATAAAGCTTATATTTTATCATGAAAATCTCTTCCGCTTTCATTGTCCTGTTTTCAGTTTTAGCCATATCCTGTAATCAGCCCCCCAATCAACAGCACACCAAGCTTACAGATGATACCAGCCAGACAAAAACTACTGCAAATGAAATCGACGCATCAAAAGCAGGAAAGCCGGCCGTCCCTGCGTCTGATCTGTCGATAGATTTTATAACCTTTTGGAATTATTATTCCAGACATGTAAAGCTCAATCAAGATTTTGAAGCGTATGACACGAAAGGACAAACAATTACTAAAGAAGCCTTTTTAAAACACTTAAATACAGGCTTGTATTTCCCTTTACGGATTTACACCAAAAATACCGATCTGGGTTATAAGCTTCACAAAATCCCAGCTAAAGCCGATTCGGACATTTCGACTTATATGAAACAGTTTTCAAAACAGGAACTGATTTATTACAAAATGCAGGGGAAGGAAGTTCCGGTCTTCCATTTTACAAGTATAAGTGGACAATCTTATACTTCAGAAAACACTAAAGGAAAAATTGTTTTGTTTAAATGCTGGTTCATCAGCTGTGTGCCCTGTGTACAAGAAATGCCTGCTTTAAACGAGTTGGTAAAAAAGTACAAGGATAGAAAAGATATCCTGTTTATAAGTCTGGCCATAGATGGTAAAAAAGAGTTAACGCAGTTTCTGAATAAAACCAGATTTGATTATGCTACTGTTCCTGGACAAGAGACATACATGAGCAAAAAATTAAACGTTACGGCTTACCCTACTCACTTTTTAATTGACAGGACAGGTAAATTAGTAAGAGCCTTATACAACGATGTAGAGGTTGCCAAGGCTCTTGAAAAAGAAATATCCTTATAAAATTCTCCCTTGTTTTATAACAAAAGCAGGTTTATCAAAAGTATCCAGAGATTTCAAGGGATCCACATTCAGGATAAGTAAATCGGCTCTTTTTCCGGCACGAACGACGCCCCTATCGTTTAACCCTGTTACCAAAGCACCGTTTAATGTAGCAGCCTCAATTACTTCAAGATTAGACAATCCACATTTACCTGCCAATAGCTTCATTTCATTGAGTAAAGGAATGCTCTCATTTTTTGAAGGGAAAATCCAATCGGTTCCGGCAACAATCTTTACCCCTAATTGATTTGCACGACGGGTAATCAGCGCCGCATTAGCCATTTTGTTATTCTCGGCATGAAAAACTGTTGGGTCTAAAAATGTACCTCGTTTCTTCATTTCCAATAGCATTTGGTCGCGGACGTTAGTATCCAACTTTAATCCTTTGTACAATTGTGCCCAGGCAGCACCTATTTCTATGGTATCACCTTTAATCTGTTGAAAAACCAAATCATTGGCATGCGACATACTATTTACGTTAGATTGTGCTACATCCATAGGTTTGGACGGGAAGATCGCACCATGAGCCCAGGCCAATAAACCTTGCTTGTGCGCTTCATTGGTAATTTCACGGATCAGTTCTTTACTAAGACTCGCATATATTTTGATCCCGGTAACCCCTGCATTCTTGGCATCAGCAATCGCAGGCTTTACATCGGCTTTGCTTTTGATAGCCCGATACCAGGAAGTCGTACCTAAATCAACTTCTCCCTTTCTACCGTTACCCATCATAGCGAAATAACCCGGTCCCGCAAACTGTGCTGCATAGTATATATCTGGTCCAGACACTTTACCTTCCTGAACCTTCTTTTTACAAGCCGCTAAGAAAGGCGCATTGCCTGCCATATCTCGTACTGTAGTAATGCCATGCACTAACAGATTTCCCATTATGCTATCGGTTGTAGCATGTGCCTTTTTAAGATCGGTTAAATCAGCAGTGCCTAAATGCACATGCGAATCCATCAACCCCGGAGTAATAAATTTACCGGTACAATCGATCACTTTAGTTTGGCTTTTTACACCTTTTAATGGTGTATAGGATACCGATTTAACTAATCCATTTTCTATCAACACAGATCCTATCCGGGGTTTTACATTCGCTTCACCATCAATAATGGTCGCGTTTTTTAATAAGATTGAGGTAGAATTTTGAGCATATACAGCTCCTTGCCACAGCAATAGTGACACCAATATTTTGAATTTATTCATCCGTTATTTGTTGAAAATTTAAGCCGTTCTATTTTATGAATTTCTCAAGTGCTTGTTCCAAAGCAGCACCTCTCAAATGAGTGGCGATGATCTTTCCCTGGGGATCAATAAGAAAGTTGGCTGGAATTCCTTTAACCTCGTACAAACGTTCTGCACCAATTTTTTTATCATTTAAAACCTGTACCCAAGGCATTCCATCTTCCTGAACAGCTTTTCTCCAGGCGGCTTCATTCGCGTCCAATGAAACCCCAAGTACCGTAAAGCCCTTCGCTTTATAACTATCATAAGCTTTTACTACAGTCGGGTTTTCCTTGCGACAAGGACCGCACCAGCTTGCCCAGAAATCCAGTAAAACATATTTACCTTTCAAAGACGATAGCTTTACTGCCTTTCCATCCATATTATTCAGTTCGAAGTCAGGAGCTTGTTGACCAATTGCAATAGATTTTATTCGGTCTATTTTCTTTTGAATCTGTTTGAGGTAATAACAATTCTGAATGGATGGATCAAACTCTTTTAAAAATGCTTCCATTTTCGAAACATCATTAGTAGATATGGTATAAAGACTTGCCATAACCGCTACCGGCATACTTTTACGATGCGTTGGAATCAGTGCTGTTATTTCATTCTGCTTTTGTTTGAATAATTGATCAAGCTGAGCACTTGCTGCTTTCAACTTTGCAAGATTCTCAGGTCTCTTCGCTACATTATTGTACAATTGGAATGCTTCATTATACGGCTTAGTTGCAGCTTCTATTTCTTTGTTTGCAGGAAGACTATTGTATAGCTTATCGTACGCATCACCACATGGAGATCCCTTAATAGAAGAAAGTATCATGTTTTTCTCTTTAACCGCAGCCTGAATCTCAATTTTAGGAGAACATACAAAAAAGAAAATTACAGGGGTGTTCATCGCTGGACCGAGCGATCCTAACGAAGGTGCATGCAGGTAATAGTAACGCATGTCTCCTATCTCCATATTTGCTATAATTTTAAATCTCCCATCCTTGGCCTGTATTTTTTCAATTACACTTTGATCCACATTCAGTAAAACCAGTTCATTGTTTCCAAAGCCTTTTACCTCACCTTCGATGGTTACTTTTTTTATTTGACCCTCGGCAGTTAGCGCCAAAAGAAGGCATAAGCCTAATAGTAATTTTCGAATCATTATTCGTTATTGTTTTAAGTTTGTATGTAATATCTCTTCAAGTTCCTTTTCTGATATATTTTGCGCAATTACTTTACCTGCTCTATCGAGGAGAAACACTGTTGGTAAACTAGTTACGCTATATTTCTTAGCCACTGAAGATTCCTTTATCCCTGTTAGTTCAGATGTCTGAAGCCAGGGTAAGTCATCTTTTTTAACTGCCGCCTGCCAAAGATCTTTCTTATCATCCATAGAAACCGAAATCATCTCGAAGCCACTGTTTTGGTACTTTTCATAGATGGGTTTTATTTTCTGATTGGCAGCGCGACATGGTGTACACCAGGATGCCCAAAAATCGAGTACAACATACTTTCCTTTCAAAGCAGATAAGCTAACAGGCTTACCTGATAGATCTGACAAAGTAAAATCTGGAGCCTGTTGTCCCACCAGAAACTCCCCTTGCTTCTTATTCAATTGTTCTGTTAGTTTGGTATAAACATCAGAATAAGCCAGCTTAGGAGAGAAAAGTGCTTTCATCTCTTTTAACTGCTTAAAATTCATCACATCAAACTGCGGTCGCATTATATGCAGTATAGCTAATGAAGCGGGATATTTGCGGATGTATTTATACTTAATAGCCATCTGCTTTTCATTCAGCGCATTCATTTCTTCACCCTCTTTTATCCGTTCTTCTTTGGGCATGTTGTTGTAACGACTACCAAGTTCCTGCAATTTCGCTGTTAAAGTGGCACTCTCGGCTTCATAAGCCTTTTGTATACCCATTTCTGTTCCGCCGCTAATACTATCCTTATTTTTCCAATCAGGCCGCATCAGAATATCGTAATTCTCGTTTTCAAGAAATAATGGCAGCGACTTGCGTACTTTTTTTATCTGGATAGATGTAGATAAAGGATGTTTTACAACTCCTTTAAAAGTAAATTTACCATCAATAACTACAGCACTGTCCAACAGGTTTCTGCCCTTATCGAAACTATACAAATAGGCTATAGATGGCTGGTCGAAACCAGCCACCTTTCCTGTTATCTGATATCCGGACTGAGCAAACGCACCTGTTGCTATAAGGCACAATATAGCTGCTGTTCCTGTATTTTTCGTGAAATGAAACATATGATTATCTATCTTGGATTAGGAAGAATGCCCGGATTTAACAACCTAACTTTAGACGGAATTTGTTGTACAAAAATATTAGATCCCGCCTCTAATTTATAAGTAACGGCTGTATTAGCACGGGTATATGTTTTTCTAAAACGGCTATCACTATCTAAACGTCTCATGTCAAACCAACGTAAGCCTTTACCAAACAGCTCTCTTCTACGCTCATCTATCACCAATTTCAAGGCATCATCAGGTGTTGCTGCTGTTAGGTCTGCATAATCTGCCGGTTTAAACCTTTTCTTTCTTAAGTCATTTAAAAACTTAACCGCAGGTGCAATTTGACCTTCACGTGCTTCAGCTTCCGCCGAAATCAGCATCATCTCAGGTACCGAGATGTTATAAACTAGATCAGCGTTAATGTATAAAGGATAAGGGTCCGTTATTGGTTTTCCAAGTCTATCCAAATTAGTAAAATTGAATACATAACGAAGATCTTTAGTTCCAAGCACACTTAAAAAATCCGGAGAAATAGAACAGTTTGTTAAAATACTTCCAAAACCCGTCACCTTATAAGAGATCATTTCTGAATTTAAATAATCAACAGGCCTGTTATTAATCCCTGCAAGAGGTTTTAAAGGATCTTTAAAACTCATCAGATTATAATCAAATAAGCTGTTCTTTAATTGCAGCGTCATATTAGCGTATTTCTTGGCCTCAGCATAATTATCCATACTCTGATATACCCTTGCCAGCATGGCTAGCGCATTAATTTTATTATTACGGTATACATTTTTAGCTACGTCAGGTAACTGATCCTTAGCCTTCAGCAAATCCTGAAGTATAAGTTCATAAACTGCAGCAACTGTAGCTCTTGTTGGCTTTGCTTCCAGATCGGCAACTGTTATCAATGGTACGCCTAAATCTGTCGCCGCAGTATTAGCATCGTAATCTTTAGCATACAGGTTAACCAGGTTCCAATAAGCAAACGCTCTATTAAAGAAGGCATCTCCAAGTACTTCTCTACGTTGTTGCTCCGTTCCATCTTTAAGCTTTTCTACATCCTCAATAATAATATTCGCATTATAGATATTGTTGTACATGGGATCCCATCCTCCATCCGTTTCTGTATTAATATAAAGTTCCGGCATCCACTGATAAGCCTTGGTCGTATTCTGGGTAAGAGAGACAGAGATTCTGGCGTCCGTAAGAAAAATGTTATCAGACAACCGCTCTAAAAGAGCGTTACAGCTTGAAGCGTAAGATGGATTAGATGCCAGTTCCTCGTAATCTTTAATGTATGTGGGAATAGATTTCCCTTTAGGTTTTACATCGAGAAACTTCTGACAGCCTGACAATGCAAATAATGTGAATAATAGAATGCTATATCTTTTCATCATAATATAATTTGATGGTTTCATTTTTATGAATTTAATTAAAGACTAAAGTTAAGACCGAACGTAGTAGTTAAAGGTTCAGGCAATACATAAATAGAGCCTGACGAACTAGTAATAGCCTCAGGATCGATGCCATATTTATTTTTCTTGAACAAATAAAGATTATTCATCTGTGCAACCGCCCGAATAGATTTGAAAGGTGTTCCTTTTAAAAACATTGGTTTAAAGGTATAACCGAACTGTATTTCACGGAGTCTCACAAATGATGCATTGACGATGCTATTGCTTGATAACGTTGCAGCCCTTGAATAGTTGTCGCTTAGGTTAACCATATCGGCAATGGCAGGAATATCTGTAGTTAACTCGTCCCCCGGTTTACGCCAGCGTTGGGCAACTTGGTTGTTATATGCACCACTCCAATCATATCCATACATATTAGGCATTTCTCTACGCACGACATGACCATAGTTAAATACAAGGAATGCCATCGCCTCAAAACCTTTATATCTAAAAGTATTGGTCCAGCCTCCGCTAAACTTTGGTCTTGATGTACCGCTATAAATGAGAGAGCCCTCATTAGGAATGTAAATTTTGTTACCAGCGCCATCATAAACCTGTGGTCGGCCAGTATTGTCCAATCCGGCCCATTTATAGCTCCAAACAGACTCTCTTGGATAACCTTCAAGAAAGGGGACTATATTATTAGGACGGTTAATTGCCGGATTACTATCTGTAATTTTATTACTTGTAACTTTACTTTTATTGTATCCCAGGTTGAAGTTACTGGTCCAACTGAAATCTTGGGTTGATATAATAC
This sequence comes from Pedobacter nyackensis, assembly GCF_900176505.1. Lineage (GTDB taxonomy): Bacteria > Bacteroidota > Bacteroidia > Sphingobacteriales > Sphingobacteriaceae > Pedobacter > Pedobacter nyackensis. The sequence goes on from NZ_FWYB01000016.1 coordinate 109,295, forward strand.
CCGCTTTTAAACTTAACTCAACACCCTGGTTAAGCATCTCTGCTGCGTTAACGATTGCTGATGGTAGTCCAACTGTAGGGTCAAGATCCTGATTACCCAACAAATCATAACTAAATTTATGATAGTAATCTAATGACACCGAAAAACGACCATTCAATATTCCTGCGTCGGCACCTAAATTCACGGTCTCTGAACGCTCCCAGCGAAGCTTGGGATTTGGCGGCGTACTTAACCGCGCTACATAATCATTAGCAACAGAATTGAAGAAACGGGTGGCTACCAGGTAAGTAGTAGTTTGACTATTTCTATCAAAGTTCCCTGTAAGACCATAAGTTGCTCTTACTCCCAGATTGCTAAATATGTTTGAATGAAAGAAATGCTCGTTACTGATGTTCCATTGCCCACCTATAGACCATAATGGTGTTCTTTTGAATTTTGGATCTGCACCGAATAAATTAGATTGGTCTGTTCTGTAGCTAGTACTAAAGGTATACCTGTCATCATAAGTATAAGCTAAAGTAGAATAATAAGAGACTTCCCGATTGTCATAGTATGGAAGAATTCCTTCATAAGTTGAGGGGTTATAGGTTTGACGAGACCCATCCCACCAGATAATACCCGGAGCAGCTAATGCTTTTGCATCAATATTCTGGAAACTGAACAAATCATCATTATAACCTAAACGACGGGACTTATTAGATTCGGTTACAACCTTACGTACATCAAAACCGGCAACAACATTTAGGTAATGCTTTTTACTAAAAGTATTTATATAATTGAGCTGGTTACGGAATGCATAATTATTATAGGTTGAGGTATTTAAATCTAAAATATCTCCCTTTGGAATATTAAACACCAATTTATTTGCAGCATCTGTTGAGGTTAAACGGTTGATTAACGTCCTGGCATCGTATCCCTTCTCTCCATAAAGATTTCTTAAAGTGTTGGTGGTTCGTTCGTAGATAAAATCATTAGACATGGTTAAGCCTTTGATGATTTTCCAATCGGCACCTACTCTTGTTTTCACTCCCCATCCTTTGCTTGTATTATTTGCTTTTTGGTTTTCTTCTAACAAATTAAAGCCATTATCCAGATAACCAAGCCCCTTAAGCCTATCATTTTCTACTTTATTGAAGTTGATGTAATCATAAACATAATTACCTCCGGCATCCTGTAACATCTGATAAGGTAATAACTTTCTAATATTGCCTTGTATATCAGAGTAACCGCTTTTACCTGAGGAATAGTTAATTGCGAAATCCGTCCGTAAATCCACATAGCTTGCTAACGTATAAGTGTTTCTGGAGTTTATCGTCATAACATCTGACTTATTACCCTTAGCTCCTCCCAAGTTAGATTGATAGTTTCCTGATAAAAAGTACTGCATTTTATCTGACCCTCCGGAGAAAGACATGTAATGACTTTGGCTAACAGCCGGGCGTAATAGCAGGTTATCAATTTGATCTCTATTAGATAAGCCCGCTAATGCAGCTAGCCTTTCATCACGCTGCGCTAAAGTAATATCCTTTCTATCATAATCATTAAAAATCCCAATAGATTGTGAATAACCTGATTTTGTTCCATCGAAAATTGGCGAAATGATATAACCTTTATCAAACTGTTCCTTTTGATAATCTATTACTGTTGCCGCATCTGCACGTCTCAGCTCGTTATAATCCGGGCGATTTGCTATTCGAACATTACCTGAATAGTTGATCTGCAATTTACTTTGCTTTCCTCTTTTTGTGGTTATAACAATCACACCATTTGAAGCCTGAGAGCCCCAAACAGCAGCTGCAGCTGCATCTTTTAGTACCGTAATGTTTTCAATTTCATTGATATCGGGAAGAATGGTACTTACAAAACCATCTATTACAAAAAGGGGCTGAGTACCGGCACGTAAAGAACTTCCTCCTCTAATGCGAAGATCGTTTGCCCCGGTAGGACTCTTATAAACACTTAATCCCGGTATAGCTCCTTCCAATACTCTATCAAGCGAACGATTATTCATACGTGTCAACTCCTCTTTACCTAAACCTACATAAGCTCCTGTTGTGTTTTTACGTTGTAACGTTTGATATCCCGTAACTACAACCTCACTTAAAAAAGCAACGTCTTCTGTTAATAAGACATCAAGTATCGTCTTTCCTTTTACACTAAACTCCTGAGGCTTAAATCCAAGATAATGGAACTCCAAAATATCATCATCATGAGTATGAATGATGTACTTACCATTTATATCTGTAACTGCAGTAGTTTTAGCAATCTTTGCTTTTACAAGAACCCCAGGTAATCCTATACCATCTTTAGCCCTAACTACCCCACTTACACGCTGGTCCTTTGCTTTTACTCCAGTTTGCAAATCATTGGTTGATCGAGGTTTAATTACCAAATGGTTATCTATAAGCTGATAGGTGTAGTTATTGGCTAACACAATTTTCATCAATTCATCAAGCGTTGCATTAGATACGTTAATGTCTATTTTCTTAGCAGCATTAAACTCATCATTACTATAGAAAAAATCTAGCCCTTTCTGCTGCTCTTTCATCATTTTAAAAACTTCTGTTAAGCTAATTTGCTTAGCCGATATGGTGAACCTCGCAGCCTGAGCGAAGGCACTTACCGGCAGCACACAAATGCAGGTAAGGTAAAACAGACAAAAAAGTCTGGCAAGTCTAGGTAAGCGGCGTAGACGCACACCTTTAGTAAAAATTTGATTCATAAATTAAAGGTTAGTTGATTGATTTTTACGGTTTAGTTATATACAGTGTTCCATTTCGGATCTCAAATTTCACATTGGTCGATGTTCCGATCAGCTGAAGTGCCGTATTTAATGTTTTGTCTTTTTCTATTGATCCTGTAAAGCGCAATTGTCTGGCTTCATCATTAGTAAATACCACTTTTATATTATACCAGCGGCTGAATTTCTCTGTAATTTGTACTAATGGCATATTATCGAATACGAATACACCGTCTTTCCAGGCATAATCACTATAAACCAACACAGATTTTTGAAGAGCTGGCAGTATATTTGGTTTTTTAGTCTCAATTCTAATTTTAGAGCCCGCTAACAAGCGTTGCTTATTCCCCATATGATCGCTCACATTAACAATCCCCTCTACAAGTGTAGCTTCTGCATAGTCTGCACCTTTATAGGCGGCTACATTAAATGCAGTACCCACAGCTTCTACATCCATGTGATCAGTTTTAACAATAAATGGATGCTTTTTGTCTTTAGCCACTTTAAAGTAGGCTTCTCCTATTAGCTTAACTTCCCGTATGGCAGCGTTGCTAAAATCAACTCTATAGGTCAGCTCCGAGCCCGAATTAACCCATACATGAGTTTTATCCGGCAAAATAATTTCATACGCTCCACCATCCGGTACAATCAACTTATGATAGCCTCTCTGGCCGGAGTTAGTATTGTATACCAGGATATTTCCTTTATTGGTAGCAACAAGACCGATCTTTCCTCCAGAAATATCAAGAGTCGATTTATTCTGCAGACTCACCCGTTTTCCATCAGGGAGTACAAGCTCTGCACGGTTTCTCCCCGGTTCTATTATTTGAGCAATAGCTTCTGCTTTTTCATTATTATTGGTCGCCATATAGATTACCAAACCTATTGCACTCAGTATAATAACTGCAGCTGCATACCGAAGCCACGATAATGACCGTTTGGGCGCTAACAATTGAACCGGAACATCAGAAATTCTATGCTTTACTTTTACCCATGCAGCATCCGTATCAGGTTTTTTAGTTCCTTCAATCTTAAGAAGATTTTTTACCGCAATAAGGTCCTTATACTCCTGTTGGTTTTCAGCAGCCATAGCTAACCAGGTGGTTAGTTCGGCTTGTTCTTCAGAATTCAATTCTCCTGAAGTTATACTTCTTACCATTAACTCTTGTATACGCGCTTTTTCGTTGCTATTCATCTGCTCCATATACCAACATGACAACTCAACAGAAAAAAAGGGTGATACGGAATTGAAATATTTTTCTCTTTTATTCTTTTTATAAAAAGAATACCAGGAAAGTAAGGTCCTTAAGTTGTGGTCGGAGTGTCGAAAAAGCTTTAGTCATTTGCGTTTTTACGGTATTAACCGATATTTCTAACTGCTCTGCTGCTTCTTTATAACTTTTATCCTCAAGCACACAAAGAAGGAAAACTTTTCTACATTGAGTGGGCAATTGATCTATTGCATTCATAATGCGTTGCCTGGTTTCTGTAGCGATTAATGAATCATTAACTATATCGGCTTCAGAATGGGTGGATTCGTAATCATCCGCATAGTTTTTTCTTACCTTTTGAGCTTTGATATAGTTTAATGCAGCATTTTTTACCGACCGATACAAATAATGCTCCTGCTGGATTTCAAGATGATCGTTCTGAATAGCAGCCCAGCATTTTACAAAAACATCCTGCACAATGTCTTCCGCTGCCTCCATATCCCTGGTAACGATATTGGCATAAAAACACAAAGTTTGATAATGTTCCCTAAAAAGCTGCTCAAACTGTTGGTACATGATACGCTGGAGTTAACCTTATTTAATACAAAAATACATAAAAAACAAGGTTAACTTCCTTTCCGGTTAGCTCCAAATTTTATTTAATGACAATAATCTTTCCTACTTCGATTTTAAAATGAACCTGTCCATTTACCTCCAAAAGCTTTAAAACATCAGAAAGATGTTTATAGCGTGAAATCTTCCCAGATAAGAAGATCTTACGATGGTCAATATTCTGATAGACCACTTCAACATCATACCACCGCGCTAGTTTTTTCATAATACGCTCCAGCGGTTGATTACGAAATAGGAAAAGTCGGTTTTTCCAGGCCCCAACTTCAGCTGTATCAACTTTTCTGATATTAATTGATCTTTGGCCAATAATAGCTTGATCGCCTATTTTAAGGGCAACCTCCGTAGGCGATGATATATTACCAAGTGACCTTACCCTTATTGCTCCTTCGAAAAGTGTCGTTTTAACAGTTGGTTCATCATCATAGTTATTTACATTGAAATCTGTACCTATCACCTGTACCACTTGCCTATCTGTAACCACCTTAAAGGGATGTTCAACATCCCTGATCACGTTAAAGAAAGCCTCTCCACTTAACTCAATCTTCCTTTCCTTCATCGAAGTAAAGTATACCGGAAATTTAAATTCTGATGCTGCATTGAGCCATACATTGGAACCATCAGGTAATGTGACTTCATATGTACCTCCTTTGGGTGTTGAAATAACATGAAAACCACCATACTGCCGATCCCTAACATTAGTATTCATTTCGTAACGCAGCTGCCCATCCCCTGTTTTAAAGAATACCAGTCCCCCTTCTTCTCCAATTTTACCATCTGCAGTCTCATTAAGGATAATCATCTTTCCACTTGATAGTGTTAACACAGCTTTGTTTCCACCTGGAGGGACATCATTATTGATCAATTCAGCCGCCAGATTTTTTAAATTTACACCCGGATAATTTTTATGGAATATTGCCGCTATCCCGGTAGTAATTAAGGCGGCGCAAGCTATAGCCAAATAAATAAAAGCCCGGCGCTTATAAAAAGGAGGTTCATTAGACGATCCAGGTTGTGATGTATTGTTTTCCAAATTATTCTATTTTACAACGAAATAAAGTCCTCAAATGAGCAAATTAGTGAATCAATATTATATATAATTTCTCAATTAAGCATAACTATCAACCATTATTTGAAACAATATCTACAGCATTTTGTTGTAACCTGATAAAAACAAATATGAAAGCTTCAATCCTAACAGCCGCATTTTTTATTCTTATTACCGCCTCCTGCACAAATGAGAACAAAAGCAAGCAGGCTGGAGACACTGCTGAACTAATCGCGGTGGACACTACTTTTACTGCCACCAATCCTAAAAACCAAAGTAGCGATTGCTATATATACATCAAAAACAGAGATACAGCAAACCTAAAAATAGACATAACAGGTGAAGAGCTAACCGGCGAGCTTAGCTATAAGCTATTTGAGAAAGACAGCAACACAGGTAAAATTGCCGGTGAAATGAGAGGAGATACGATTATTGCTGAATACACCTTCGATTCAGAAGGCATGAGATCAGTAAGAGAAGTTGCTTTCCTTAAAAAAGCTGACGGAAATATTTATGAAGGCTTTGGTGAAGTGATAGAAAAAGATGGCAAAATGATTTTTAAAAACCATTCTGCCTTAAAGTTCGATTCAATGATATTCACTAAAACGGATTGTAAGTAGGGCTGGGGTTAAGCCCTACCCTTTACTATACCCTTAGTTTTAGTGTTTTCTGTTGAGCTCCATCTCTATAAATCACTTGTTTTTTTGCTTTTCTTAAATCGCCACCATCAATAGCAATTCCATCATTTGATGCACCTTCTAAGCTTAGCAAAGCCTGACAAGGAGTTAAAACCCGAATGGCCGTAAACAGCAGGTCTTTTGAGTTCATAACTCTTAACAAAGATTCTGCATTCATGCTGCCCTGTACGCTTAATCCGTTAATGGCTGCATCCTGCACATTATCAAAAACAATCGCAGGTCGGGCATCATCACCTTCAAACTCGAAACGTACATTTTGTAAGGTTAATCCCTTCACATTTCTGGCATATAAACCATAAGCAGGTGGGCCACCCGGAGTAGTGTCCCATACGCCAAAATATTCAGCTGCTACTTTTGGTACATCGCGTTTATCCGCCTGAGCAGCTGTACCTCCACCGGCATACTTTACATGCACATCAGTAAAGCTGATATTTTCAAGATAATGATCGTCCATTCCATTTAAGGTGATGCAGGAGTTTTTTTCACCTTCCTTGTAATTAAGGTCAAAATGAATATCGGGATGCGGTACCGGTTGAGCTATAACTGAAGCTCTGATCCCATTAAATGAAACATTACGGATATAAGGTTTTGTGGCCGGCTGATTCGTATTCAAGTTGCCATTGTTACTTTTCCCACTAAAGCCAATACCAATCGGTCCGGTTACATTTTTCATGATGATGTTTGAAAAACTAAAGTTCTCGATGCTTGCCCTTCCGGCACTAATCTTTATCGGACAACCATAAGTATCGTAAATGAGGCAATTAGAGATGGCTATATTCTGAGATTCACCACCACCAAAACGGAAGATAGACCAGCGCGTACTAAAGCTACAATTGGTAATAGTTACAAATTGATTGCTGCCAAATAAGGCACAGGCATCGTCCTGGCATTGCACATCGCAATTGGCAATGTGCACATACTGACAACTGAAAAAGTGAAAGCCATCATTATTTTTATTTACACGACTATAGATCCTTACCCCATCAATATAAACCTGTTTACATTGCAATAGCCGAATACCGTGATAAGCACTGGCTTGTAAAAAAACATCATGCAGACGAAGTTCAGTACATTGGTGAAAAATAAAAAGATGCGGACGGTCAAAATTGCCATCAACACCATTTTGTCCAGGCCCGGTATTGTCACCTTTACCATTATAAAAGGCCAAACCATTGCCATCTATGGTACCTTTTCCTTCGATGCTCAATCGCGCTACATTTACTGCATATAGAAAAACAATGTTTCCATTGCCCGAAGGAACACCTTTTCCTGCTGTATAATCTGCTCTTCTCGGACTCCCCAACAACCTTCCTCCTGCGGATAAATGCAAAGTCACATCAGATTTAAGTTGCAAAGTCCCCGACAAAAAGTCGCCCGTTGGGATCAAAACCGTACCACCTTTGGCCAAACTACAAGCATCAATTGCTGCTTGTATGGCCAGCGTATCCAACGTTTTACCATCACCCTTTGCACCGTAATCTACTACACTAAAAGTACTGGACTTCGATTCGGCACCAGGTACTCTGGCGCTGATCATTGCAGCACCGGCTACAGTTAAAGCAGGCACTGTTACCCTACCAATCCATGCACGACGAGACAAATGGTCTGAAGATTCTTTATTTATCATACTTATTAAATTTGAGTGTCAATTCCGCCTGAGGAGCTTCCAGGATTTCACCTGTATCCTTATCTTCATACTTAATGTTGCTAAAATTCGCTTTCCAGGTCATATCAGTAGCTGAGACTTCCGTAAGTTCCCATACCCTGCAATCAAAAATATCTGTCTCACCTAATTCTATATAAATTGCTTTATTCTCTTGCTTCAAACTATACGGCGTCTTTAAAACGTCGGCACTATCCTGGGTTACAATTTTTGCCCGGGCACCTTTCATGAAGCTGATATCTTTCGCTACACCCGTTGGATTTAATGCTTCTTCATATTCCTTTTCTCCCGCCTTATCAAAATAAATCATGCTATTTGATTGGACAGTCCACTTCCCTATCAGATCGCCATTAATTCTTACTACTTCTGAGTTGTTTTTACAACCAATACCGATCACTAACATCAATAGGATTAACAATAATCTATTCATCATCATCATTGTTTAGCTGAAAATAAACGAACCATTAACACGCCATGCTGGGGCACATCTGCACTAAACTCTCCCTCAAAAGTCCCAAGGTCCTTCTGACGCCACAAATCACGCACGATATATTTGCCTTTAATACCGAGATCAGACCACTTTAGTGTTACCTTTTGTACTCCATTATCTGCCAGGTTAAACATGCCCGCAGCTTTACTACCATCCTCCATCTCCTTTGCCAATACGGTAGCCTGTTTCCCCAAAGGATCCTGATTAACCGCGTTCACTTCATCATTGGTAAGCAAACCAAACGTAAAATCATCGAGTTGATCAATGTCATTACCCAAAAGCAAGGGGACCGACATTAAGCACCAGGCACTCATATGCGTATACTGCTCATCTGGAGTTAATTTAGATGGCCATTTCTCAGTAGAATTCCAGCCTACAATTCCCACAATCATCATATCCGGATCGTTCCAGTGTCCCGGCCGGGCATACTTCGCCCATTTATCCTGAGTAAAAATTCTGCTTTTTAAGCTTTTCCAATTGTCCTTGATGTCGCCACCAGTACGCCAGGCATTGGAAACTTTCGACAAGTCGGCAATAGTTTCAAACGGGGTGCTGTTGGATAAGCTATATACAACATCACGCCCGCTATTTCTGAGGGCATCATACATCGCCTTTGTCTCGGTTAGTTCTATCGGATTCCAATCGTACTTTAAATAATCAAAGCCCCAATCGGCAAATTGCTTAGCATCATTTTTCCAAAAATGGTGCGTCCCGATTGCATAAGGCAATAGTTTTTTGTTACGCGCCACATTTTCTTTTGTTCGTTCAAACCTTCCTTCAGGATTCATTGCTGAGCCACCAATACGATGTCCGTACGATTCAATCCATGGTGTAGAATAAGTACCTATTTTAAGACCCAGGCCATGCACCTCATCCACAAGCCGCTGCATATCTGGGAAACGGGTGCTATCTGGGAGAATGGCAAAATGCTTACCGCCTCTTTTCCCCTGCCAGCCATCATCAATATTCATATATGACCAGCCATAGTTGATTAAACCGCTTGCCGCCATCGCTTTAGCCTGCTTTAACACCTGTTCCTGGGTAATCCTGGTGCCATAAATATTATAATGGTTCCATCCCATCGGAGGAGTCAGTGCGATATCTTCTCCCACTACTATTTTAAAATCCCTATTGGCTTTACCTAAAGCATTTGAAGCTTCAAGATGAATGAGGTAACGGCCTGCCTTAGCAATTGCTCCTGAAATTTGTCCGGTTTTCGCATCTACCTTAACCCCCTTAGGCAATTGTTTGGCTGAGAAAGTCATCGGCCTATCACCCGACGCCGGGATGGTAAACAGAATCGGGTGTCCCGGGCGAACCCCAAATACCTTAGGGCCATTTATATGGGGCATCGGCTTAGCCTTAGGCGTTAAAATTACGGCAGACGTATCCTGAGCCATTGCCACTGGAGCATAACAGCACATAAAAAGCACTGCAACTGATAATACTTGTCGGGAAAAACTTGATTTTAAGCAGGTCATTAAAACATTTTTATATTTCATTCCGGATGTCGAAAGCACTCGCCGAAAATCGAATTATTTACATAGGTTAATGAAAATAAAATTACATAATGCGTGAAGGAAAAAAATGTCTTTTATACGCTTAATTGTCAATCATCTTGACATGAAACAAAAAAAGGGATTCGCTTGAATCCCTTTTTTTGTTTTCCTTATTCAGTTATTCAACAAACCTCAATTGTACGGTTTGAAGTATGATCTGGTAAGTACTTCCATTTGGTAAAATGGTAAAAAAGAACTTGTTTTCTCCCTGTGTCAAATTCATCGTATTCATTGTTTTTATACTCAGCTTATGCCCTGCTGTTAGCGTATTTCCAACTAGAAGATTTTGTAAGTATAATGGACTGGTTGCTGTTTTTGTGGCTAATCGTTCGCCAATTTTGTTTGGCGGAGTAATTGACCCTAAATACAATTCAGTATCACCTCTGGTTCCGTGTTTATAAACCACGTTTATTTTATACTTTCCTGCCCTTGTAAGGTTAGTAGCAATAGCAACCCAACCATTCAATGTAGACGAAGCTGTTCCAGTTTGAAGATAGGGCTCCTGAACAGCACCAGTATAGGGCACATCGCTAGAACTAGTTGCTCCTGCATTTGCTGAGAAGGTTACATTCGGATTAATACCATCTGTTTTTTGGAATGCAAAGTTAAATTCAGCATAAACTGAAGCCACTACCTTTGTTTTATAACTCTCATCATTTGGATAATAAAACACGATAACATCACCATCATAAATTAAAGCATCGTTACTTAATGGGACAGTTAATTCATATGCCCGATAAACTTTAGCAGCTATAGCATATTGATTTGCACTTAAAACCTGACTGGCCAGATCTGAAACAATGATACCTGGAGTTAACACCAATTGAGTCTGATCTTCTCCGGTCAATCGGTATTTCTGAATTTTCCTTACCAGCGTACTTCCTGCTTTAATACTGATTTCAGGAGAAGGAAGAAGCGGACTTGTGATCATATCCGCAGAAACTACAGTATAGTCAGTATTAAACAGGTCAATAGAAGTTGGGTCTGGTTTATATACGGTCCTGAAAGAAAATGAAGTACCCTTTTTATAATTCTCTAAGACATTAGAACTTGCCCAAACATCCGGAAGTGAAGGATTAAATGGATTAGGAATCTTCTTGAACTGTACAACCTTTTCGATATTTGCCTGAGTGGTATACTTCACTTCTACAATCTCTGCCTGATTATTAACACCGTACCAAAATATAGTCGCGTTTCCATTGCTAGAATCATACTCTGCCCGTTCCATTGGTCTATTGGATATTGAAGCAGCATAATTCTCACCATAAACAGTACCAATAATTTCAGACTTTATAGAACTGTTCCCCTCCTTATCATAAGTAAAGACTTCAAAAGTATAAGCATTCTCCAATAAGCCAGAAATAACTACTTCAACTACCTGATTATTATCTGTCCTTTGAATGGGTAGAATTAAAGAGTCCGCTCTATTATTCCAGTAGATTTTGGCTTTTTCGATTTTGGGATCAGAGACCAGGACCCATGATAATTTTACACGGTTTTTCCCTGACATTGCCTGCAACCCCTCTGCCTTCCCGGTGTATTTCTTTTCACCATCCTTTATAAATACAGCATAATTATCATCCATTTTGCTACAGGAAGAAAATAAGCTACTTATCAGCGTGAATATAAGGATATACCCTATGTATATATTTCTTTTCATACTCTTTTTACTTTTGAATTTGTCCCCAAATCTTCAACTCAGCCAGGTGCATTAATCCGAACGTACCTTCTATTGATGCCCAGCTGTCGATATTCTTCCAGGCGATATACCTGACAGCAATATTATGATTTGCAAATTCATACTCATGACCAGCCCTCGCCGCTTCTCTGTCGTCATTACTAAGAATTCCTACCGGCAAGCCTGACGGTTTTTGTAATACCTGTCCGTCTAATTTTACCCAGCTATTTACATCGTTCAAATCATTAGTACCCCATATCTCCCACTGATGAGGATTTCCATGGCTGTAAAAATAAGTTTCATTGTTATCGTGTAACCTTTGCCACCATTTATATCGACTTAGCTTAGCTTTCACACCTAAATCCATGGTTACCCATATGGGTTGAACAAACCGCTCCTTCGTATGAAATCCATCACTTCCTCCATATACATCGTTAAATAATTTCGACAGTTCCCAAGACGAGCTATAAACTTCTGCATGCATCACCGGACTTCCATCCAATGGTAACGGAGGAAGTTGAGGAACCGGATGTCCCGATTTGATATGCTTAATAAGCGCTCCGTTGAGTTGCTCTTCAAAAATAGGAGTCATTTCCTTTACAAGGGTATCGGTAACATTATCGAATCTATCTTTAATAAAAAATCCAAATTTCTGTTTTTCCGCGACTAAGCCTCTCACTGAAAATTTTCCTTCAACAAGTCCACTGTAATGCATGTCAATCTGGTTCCACTCTTTAGCCACAGGATCGTAGCGTAGTACACCTATTCTGATGTTACTGTTTACATTTAAACTATTGGCGGCAGGATTTTCAAATTTAACCACAAATCCCCCAAAGGATTCGGTTACATCTAATGTGGAAAACACATCGTAAACCGGTGCAGGTAAAGGCTTAACTTTAACGATTACTGCCTCCGACGACACCTCAGCACGGCTAACCGCATAGAGCTTGATATTTCGTTCATCCGTGTTGGAGAAACCTTCAACAATAATTTCATTCTTATAATAAGAAGATTTCGCTTCCTGGATCACTCCGGGCTTAATTTCAAATACGGCTTTTACATATAGTAAATTTGACGAATTTGGCAGTGTGTAGGTTATTTTTGCAGACCCTTTACCCGCTTCAACCACAACATTTGATATTTTACCCGGAGGGGTTTTATCACTGTCTATAGGTTCTATTTTATCCTCCTTACATCCATTGAATAACATTGCAATGATAAGCAGGGATAGAATTGTTTTTAACGCTTTCATCTATTTGAGATTTAAAATGATACTACCAACCTGGATTCTGAACCAGGTTCTTATTGATTTGCATTTCGTTAACACTGATAGGATTTAAATAATCACGCGCAGTAAACCGCTGGTTATAGAGCAATACTTCCCGATAAAACGACACTGCATCAGATTGAGAAATGTCCCAGCCTTTAATTGGCTTGTTCAACTCTATATGGGCTGTTTTCCACCTTCTCAGATCCCAATACCTATGACCTTCAAATGCCAGTTCCAGCGTACGTTCGCGCTGAATAATTTCTCTTAAACCAGCTTTCGTTTTATATTTATCAGGATTAGAAGAGTGATTGGTCCAGGCTACTTCAACTGTAGCTAAACCTGCTCTGGCTCTTACCTTATTTATCCATTCAGTAATTAAAGGATTATATCCGCTCCCCTGTTCATTCAATGCCTCAGAATACAAAAGATATAAATCTGCCATTCTAAATTCAGGCCATGGATATTGCTCTTGATTACTACCTGTTACATTACCATCCGCATCCGCAACCGTTTCGATATTCACTAGCTTTTTAATGGTATAGCTTGTAATAGAATAATTGGTAATCCCTTGTCTGGCCGCCATTTCCCCTTTTCTGGTTTTAACGGCAAATAAATTGGAGATATCATAATTATTGACCCAATTTCCAAACCAGATTCCCCTGTCAAACCCCAGATAAGCGTAAAAACGTTCTTCTCTGCCAAAATGCATTTTAACAGTACTCTCCCCTTTTAAAACATGGTACTTGTCGGCTTCTTCTGAAGTTTGCAAACTATATCTTTGCGCATAAGGGTAATCTTTGTCTTCCTCAATGGGTACCCCATTTGCAGAGTAAAACATTTCAACAAATTTTATTGTCGGAGCTAAACATCCCTTTGGTCCACTTCCACTAACTCCAGAGGTGATAAGAGGCATAGACCAACGTTGCATATCAGTTGCCCGGCTCTGCGTATTCACCCATATATTTTCGATATTATTAACTTTATCGGTAAGAGCCGTCCTTAGGTCCAGCTGGGTTAATATGGAATCATTTTCACCTATCTTATATCCGCTATTTCCAGCAAAATGTTGTAGCCCATATCCTATGCGCTCACAAAGTTCCACTGCATTTTTACAGGCAACAACTGCGCTATCCCACTTTACCGGATTGTAAACGCTACTAATTAATTGCCTCCCTTTCTTATCTTTAAAAGATGCATAATCGGTGTTGCCGTTAAATAAAGGGCTAGCCGCTGTAACAAGCACCTTGGCTTTAAGTGCCAAAACCATTGCTCTGGTAACGCGGCCCAGTTCTGAAGATTCAGTTCCCTGAAGCCTATCTGGTAAATCCGTTATAGCAGCAGATTCGTTTAATAGTTCCACAATATATTTCACCACCTCATCAACAGGTTCTCTGTACACATGAACCTCATCTGTACTGCTACCTAACGGAATATTTTCACGGCCAATCGGAATGGGACCATAACTTCTTAATAAGACAAAATGATAATAGGCTTTTAAAAATTTCACTTCAGCAATCCACCTTTGTCGCTCATACTGTTCCAAATCAGATACTTTATGAATATTGTCCAGGAAAATATTGCAATCCCTGATCCCCTGAAAAAGTGGACGTCCCTGCCTTGTTCCTTCCCAGTAATTAGCTAAAGGATCAGACACGTTCTGGAGGCCCCGGGCTATATTTACTATATCTCCGTTAACATCGGCCAAAGGAACAGGTTGCCACACTTCATCCGCCGCATTAAATGCTGCGTTGGTATTAAAATGCCCATTTCTTGGCATATAGGAATAGCATGTGGCTAAAAATCTTTGGGCAGAAGACCGCAAAGTAAATGCGTAATCAATGGTTGGTACATTGTCCGGAACTACATCCAGGTATTTCTGGCACGAAGTTGAAATGCTTAGAAACCCAATAATTATTAATAATCTATAATTTTTCATTTTTTAAATCCCCATGTTAATACCAAAATTTATTACTCGTTGTACCGGATATCCCAGGCCTTTGCCGCCCATTTCTATATCCCATAGGTCAAAACCCGTTAAAGTATATAGATTGGTCGCCGTAGCATAGAATCGAAGATTATTGATTTTTACTCTTTTCGTTAGCGTTTGTGGTAGTTTATAACCAATTTCTACTTGTTTTAACCTAAGAAATGCACCATTACGCATAAACCAGGTACTAGCCTGACTATTGTTGTTATTTGCATACGCCGTTAAACGCGGCCACAATGCATATAAGTCTCTATTTTCCTCCGACCAATGATCTTTTGCATAAGCATCAATCAGCTGGGTATTATTTACAAAAGGCGAGGTTTGGTCCACATCAATCCAGAAAGACGACTTCGCTGAGCCCTGAAGAAAAGCAGAAAAATCAAAATTCTTGTAACTGGCAGAAAAGCCAGCACCATAAATAATTTCAGGATTTGTAGGAAAGCCTATTGGCACCTGGTCTTTTACAGTAATCTGCCCATCACCATCTACATCACGATATTTAATATCTCCACCCCTGGTAATAAAGCCACCAAAATTCTGTGTTGGAGAACTCCTCACTTCTTCATCATCAATAAATAAGCGTTCAGCAATGTATCCAAAACGCTGTGAAGTAGATTGCCCGGCTTTATATTGCCAGTAGTTATCATAAATAGGCTCTTCATACTCAGTATACATATTTTTCGCATACGTCATGTTACCTCTGATTGATAGCGACCAGTTTCTTCCCAGATGTTCGTCATAGTTTAGGGATAAATCAACCGCCCTGCTTTTTGCACCGCCCACATTTGCTTTTGGCGTTGCCCCCTGAAGTCCCATAGTTTTAGGGATAGAGGCTCTTGGCATTAATATATTATAGCGTTTTTCTATAAAATATTCCGCAATTAGCTCAAGTTTGTTCTTGATTCCTATTTCGAGACCAAAAGTGGAATTTGCCGCTGTTTCCCAGGTAATTTCTGTATTCTCATACCTATTTAAAGATATTCCGTTTATGCTTGAGCCGGTGGTTCCAAAATTCGCGCCGAATGCAGAATTATTCATATTCACCTCCGACAGGTAAAAAAACCTTTCCTCGCTACTTCCAATGGCATCATTTCCCACTAATCCATAATTCCCACGTACTCTTAATTTTGTAATAAATGAGCTTAGCGGTTTAAAGAACTTCTCATTAGAAATTGCCCAGGCCATGCCTACTGAAGGAAAGAAACCGAAACGTTTGCTCGAATGAAAGCGCTCTGAACCATTATACCCGAAATTAAATTCAGTAAAATATCTGCTGTCATAGCTATAGGTGGCTCTACCAGATACGCCAAGATTCCTTGCGGCCAAAGATTCCTGCAAACTATTTGCATTACCTGCTAATCTCGACTGCATGGTAAAGACCGCCATACCGGAAAAAAGGTGCTTTTGTGCAAAAGTCCGGCTATAATTAGCTGCGGTTTGCATATAAAACTCTGATGAAACGGTTTCCTCCCCGGGACTGAAACTTAGAAAATCTGTTCCACTATCAGGATTGATTGCAGCAAGCTCATAAGTATTGTTGATTTTATCGTAAGTACTTACCTTATACATAAAGGGGTTGTAAGCACGGGTTACATCAAAATATGCCCTTCTATTCGTGTTAAACATTCCGTTTACAGCAAGACCAGGCGTGATGAAAGAAAGATCTTGCTTTAATTCTAATTGCGCGAGCATCAGAGAGCGTGAGTACTCTTTATAACCCTTAACCATATCAGCATAAGGATTAAGAAAACCGCCCTGATCAGAATTTCCAAAAAGAATGTGGTTTGCCGAGCTGAATTTATTTGTAGGCTCGTAATAGGGTAAGAACATGGTCTGTGGCGCATGCATCACTTTATTATAAATACCCGATCCCCCATCAATAGGTCCATTATAATCGTCAAACAATCCATTCAACCGAACACCAAGCGTAGTTCCTTTAGCCACGTTTATGGAAACATTTGAACGTAAACTAAAGGTTTTAAGATCGATATTACTATTGAAATTATTTCGCTGATCAACTTTAAGAATTCCGTTATCCTGTGCAAATGTTCCGGAAACGTAATAGGTAGCAACCTGGCCACCTCCACTGAGGCTCATATTTGCCCTTTGATTGACGGTTTGCTTTTTAAATAATTCCTCTTGCCAGTTTACAACAGGAAACGCAACAGGATTCACGCCAGATTCAGTATTGTCAATTTTACTTTGTGAATAAAGGATCCCCTGCCCGGAAGGATCCCTTGTTAAAACGGCCTGGGTATGCATTTTCATGTAGGAGACCGGATCAGCAAGTTCCAAATCTCTTGTCGCAGCAGAAATAGAGTTCTCCACACGTACACTAATTTTAGGTTTTCCTTCCTTACCCTGTTTAGTGGTAACTAAAATAACACCATTCGCACCTCTTGCACCATATAGGGCATTGGCCGTAGCGTCTTTCATAATCGAAAAACTCTCAATATCATCTGGAGTTAACCTGGCAAGCTCTGTTGTGGTGTACTCCATGTTATCAATAAGGATAAGCGGCTCCTTCTTATAGCCAAAAGTGGTTGCCCCACGAATAAAAAATTCAGCATTGTCCTGGCCAGGCTCCCCACTTCTCTGAAACGCGATAACTCCCGCAACACGGCCAGCCAATGCGGTTGTGAGGTTACTGGAAGGAACTTTAAGTTCGCTTGGTTTAATGGTAGTAATTGATCCTACTACAGATTCCTTCTTTTGTGTTCCAAAAGCAACAATAACGGTTTCGTCAAGCTGATTATCAGAGGGCTTAAGTGTCACATTGATTACGGACTTTCCTCTTACAGAAATTTCCTGACTAACATAGCCAACCATACTAAAAACAACCACGGCACTTTCATCAGCTACATCCAGAATATATTTACCGTTCAAATCGGTTGTTGTCCCAATTTGTGTCTTTCCCTTAACTGCAATTGAAACACCTGGCAAAGGCCCGACCGTATCTCTAACCGCCCCTCTGATTTCTTTCACAATTCGATTAACCGGAGCTTTCAAACCGGGTGGACTTGAGCTCCCTACGGGACTGACCTTCTCTTTTCTTATAATCAGTGTTTTATCTTCAATCGTCCATTTAATGGCTTTTTTGGAGAAAACCTGATCAAACACTTCTTGCAATGAAGCATTTATAAACTTAACATCAGCTGCAGCTGCGGAATTAATTAAATCTCCATCGCAAACGATCTGGTAGCCGGTTTGCTTCGTAATTTCTTTAAAAATAGTTTTAACGGACACCCCCTTTTGCGAAAAAGTAATCTTCTGGGCAAGACCAGAGGCACTGACTTCCATTAATAAAGCAACCATAATAAGGATGATCAACTTCATAATACGTAATATTTGATTAGGTCTACGCATAACGCGTTCAGACCTAAATAGATCGTAAAAATTCATACATTTGGTAATTGGGTTTATATTGGTTGATTCTAAGAACATCTATTCAAGTCATAAACCTGAACTTCGCCGTGGCTTCGAGGGCAAATCGAAGTCACGGTAATTTTGCAAATTCAGGTAAAATTATTTTTGCACAATGATCCTCCTTCCCTCTACTTTAAAGTGAATTTCTCCTGTTAACTCTAATATGGATAGCACTTTTGAAACATTCGAATAACGATTAACAGATCCCCAGACAGTTTTATCTGATACATCAGCCTTATAAACTATCTCCACATCGTACCACCTGGATATTTCCTTCATGATACTTTCAATAGGCTCATTTTCAAAAAAGAACTGTCCGTTTTTCCAGGCGATTTCAGTTAATGGATCAATCTCAATAACATCAATACGACTGGAATGTCTGGAAATTTTAGCTTGCTGACCAGGCTTTAAAATGGTTTGATCTGTTGCAGATCCATTTAAAGGAAGAACCTTAACCGCTCCTTCAAGCAGTGTAGTTTTTGTTTCCTGATCATCAGCATAGGAGTTTACGTTGAAATGCGTTCCTAATACCTCAATCATCTGCCTTTCACACTTCACCAAAAAAGGCATTCTTGTCCGCTTATCCCTCATTACTTTAGCCACTTCGAAGTAGGCTTCGCCCCTTAACTCCACCTTTCGTTCTTCCAGGCCCGCAAAACTTAAAGGAAACTTAAGTACAGATTCGGCATTAAGCCAAACCTTGGTACCATCAGGCAAATTTACCTGATATTGCCCCCCACGTGGAGTTGAAATGGTATTGGTTAATCCCTTTATTTTGGCTTTTTCTCCTTGTTGGTCCTGCCCCTCGCCTACTGTATAAATCAATTTTCCATCTTCAGTTTTTGTAACGCTGACACCGGCCTGGTTGGACAAATTTCCCTTGGCAGCCTCATTTAATATAATCTTTGATCCATCTGCAAGTGTCAGTATCGCTTTCGGTCCTCCAGGGCCTATCTGAGCCCCAGAATAGCTTTCATTTTCATGGCTTGCCTGCCAATCAGTATAAAAGAGGACTGCCAATCCTGCACATAATAAAAATACAGCTGCTACAGCAAACCTGAACCATAAGCGTGCAGGAAGTGAAGGACCTTTATATTTAGCCTCATTCACCTGCAAAATGATATTTTTCCTGGCCTGAATTAATGCCGCTTTAACCTCAGGTAACTCATTGAATTTTCCCTGAACCTGTTCTTCAAGTTCAGCATCTATCAGTTCTTTAAAAAAAGATTCGTATTCCGCAGCATGCAACAACTCAAAAATCGCATACGTCTCTTCTTCTGTACATTGATTTGCAATATACTTTTTAAACAATACCGTTATTTCCTGTGGAGTCTTCAAAATATGCTCTTTATAGGTAATACGGTTAACTCGGGCAAAGTCCCTGCTCTAAATCATTTTTTTTTTAAAGAAGTGCTTTCAAGAATGATAAACTGATAAAAACAGGAGATAACAAATTAGAAAGCAACATTTGTGCTTTGATGAATTTGCTGGATTTCAAAAGATGATCGCTAACCGTTGAAGTGGAGATATGAAGCAAATCACTCACCTCATTATAGCTTTTCCCTTCAATTTTACATAGAGTAAAAACCTGTTTTCGTTGCGGAGAGAGTTGTGCTACTGCGTTTAAGAAAATCTGGTTACTTTCTTTATAAATCAGTTCCTCTTCAATATGACTGTATGTACTGGTATTTATTTCTGTAAAATGCGTTTCCAACTTTTTGGCAACAGCCAGCTTCCTGAAATGATCATAAATCATATTTCTTGCAATCTGGTGCAAAAATGAATTAAACGCTTTATCAGGATCTATCCTACTCCGCTTTTCCCAGAGTTTAACAAAAACTTCCTGAAGGATTTCCTGTGCAAGGTCTGCATCCTTAACCATCCTTAAAATATTCCCGTAAATTTGCACACTGAACCGATCATAAAGTTCATGAAAAGAACTATGATCATGATTGATTAATCTAATCAACAGCGCTTTTACAGATAAAGTATCGTTGCTTTTCTCTATCATATTAACCCTTCACATCTTAATATGAAAACTCTGTTTACATTTGGTTTGTCAATCCAAAGTACAAATACAGATAAAAAAATAACTCAGCCGTTTAGGCCTAGTATTCAAGAATCTTAGCATTTTCATGAACCAAAAAAAACAGAGATAATATGATAATGGAGAAGGAAAGGCAATAAAAAAGGGATTCGTTAGAATCCCTCAAATTTTTCCCAAAAGCCGTCAACCGGCAATTTTGCAAAGATATTTACCGGTTCTTTTTTAACCGGATGTATAAACTGAAGTCGACGTGCATGTAAGCAGATACTGCCTTTGCGACTACCCCTCGGATAACCATATTTATTATCACCTACAATCGGGCAGCCCATAGTAGACAGTTGTACCCGGATCTGGTGTGATCTACCAGTTAGGGGATCTACCTCAATTAAATAATAACCATTTAATTCGCCAATAAGTCGATAGCTTAGTTCTGAGCGCTGACTACCCGGAACTTCCGTATTATACGGAGTAACCACATTCTTTTGTGGATTTTTAATTAACCAATGCACAAGCGTACCTGATGCATTTGCAGGTTTATTACGAACCACTGCCCAGTAAGTTTTTTTTACCTCTCTGTTTTTAAACAAGGCGTTTACCCTTTCCAGGGCCTTACTTGTCTTGGCAAAAAGGATCACCCCACTTACCGGTCTGTCCAGACGATGGACTACCCCTAAAAAGGCACTGTTAGGCTTATTATATTTTTCCGCCAGGTACTTTTTCACCTGCTCGTCTAATGGCTCATCCCCTGTCTCATCAACCTGCACAATATCCCCAGCACGTTTCATTACGGCAATTAGGTGATTGTCTTCGTAAAGAATATCTCTATCAGTAACCGGCATTAATATTGTTCTTTTTCGTTTGGAAAATCATTCCCTTTAACATCTCTGATATAGGACTGTGCAGCTTCCTTGATGCCTTCATACAAATTCAGATACTGACGAAGGAAACGCGGTTTAAAACCTTTAGTTAAGCCAATCATGTCGTTCACTACCAACACCTGTCCATCGCAGTCAGGACCAGCGCCAATACCGATAGTTGGAATATGTAAGCTTTCGGAAACCTCCTTACCCAATTTCGCAGGGATTTTTTCCAATACCACAGCAAAACAACCGGCTTCCTGCAAAGCAAGCGCATCAGTTTTCAATTTATCAGCTTCAGCTTCATCTTTTGCCCTTACCGTATAAGTACCAAATTTATATATGGATTGTGGTGTTAAACCTAAATGCCCCATCACCGGAATACCTGCAGTGATGATGCGTAGTATAGAGTCTACTATTTCAGTACCTCCTTCAAGTTTTACACCATGCGCACCGGATTCTTTCATGATACGGATGGCAGAATTTAAAGCTTCTTTCGAATTACCCTGGTAAGAACCAAATGGCAAATCAACCACTACAAAGGAGCGTGATGCGCCTCTAACAACCGACTGCGCATGATAGATCATCTGATCTAATGTAATTGGAAGCGTCGTTTCATGGCCAGCCATAACATTAGAAGCTGAATCACCAACTAATAATACATCAAGACCAGCATCATCAAGGATGGTAGCCATTGAGTAATCGTATGCAGTTAACATGGAGATCTTCTCCCCCTGTTGTTTCATTTCCTGTAATATATGAGTAGTTATTCGCTTTACTTCTTTATTTACCGACATGCTTTTATAGTTTTATTGAAGCAAAATTAGTTTTTACAATTGAAATAAAGACTGTTTTCTTCTTTTTGTGACATTCCTTACCCTGAATTCAATTTGCCTTACAACTTCTTTGAGGTCAGTATCCCGCCACGACCTGCATTTAAATAGCAATGTCAAATCCGCAATAAATTAAGGATGAGGGTGCCTAAAAATGCTTTTGCGATTTAACTTTTCAATATTATCAAAAAAAATCTTGAATAAAACACTGCAAAATCCTATCTTTGTACCCT
This sequence comes from Pedobacter nyackensis, assembly GCF_900176505.1. Lineage (GTDB taxonomy): Bacteria > Bacteroidota > Bacteroidia > Sphingobacteriales > Sphingobacteriaceae > Pedobacter > Pedobacter nyackensis. The sequence goes on from NZ_FWYB01000016.1 coordinate 131,665, forward strand.
GAAATGAAGGGGTTAATTAACAGCACATTTGTTAAAAACATAATCGGTATCAAAACCGCATCCAAATCCCCGTTTTCTTCATTTTTTACACCAATAATTTCTCATTATAACTACAATGACTAACTACACCAAGTTACCAGCTATCTTGTTACTTGCCGATGGCACCGTATATTATGGTAAAGCTGCCGGAAAAATAGGTACAACCACAGGCGAGATCTGTTTCAATACAGGAATGACAGGATATCAGGAAATTTTCACTGATCCTTCTTATTTTGGTCAAATCATGGTAACCACTAATGCACACATAGGGAATTATGGTATACATAAGGAAGAGATCGAGTCAGAAAGTATTAAAATCGCTGGATTAGTTTGTAAAAACTACAACATCGGCTTTAGCCGTAAAGAAGCTTCTGAATCTATTCAGGATTACTTCCAAAACGAGAACATTGTAGGGATTTCAGATATTGATACTCGTGCCCTGGTACGTCACATCAGAAATAAAGGCGCAATGAATGCCATCATTTCTTCTGAGATCACTGACCTTGAAGAACTGAAACAAAAATTGGCTGAAGTACCTTCTATGGACGGATTAGAGTTGTCATCACAGGTTTCAACAAAAACTCCTTACTTCTACGGTAATCCTGATGCTACTTATAAAATTGCAGCTTTAGACTTAGGTATCAAAAAGAACATCCTTCGTAATTTTGAAGGCAGAGATGCTTATGTTCAGGTATTCCCTGCAAAAACAAGCTTCGAAGAAATGGAGAAATGGGGTGCAGATGGTTATTTCATCTCTAACGGTCCCGGCGATCCTTCGGCAATGCCTTATGCCATTGAAACAGTAAAGAAAGTTTTAGCAGCAGAAAGACCAATGTTCGGTATTTGCTTAGGTCACCAATTGTTGGCTGAAGCCAATGGTATCGGAACTATGAAAATGTTTAATGGACACAGAGGTTTAAATCACCCGGTTAAAAACATCATTAAAAACCACTGCGAAGTAACTTCTCAGAACCATGGTTTTGGTGTAGTTCCTGATGAAGTAAGAAACTCTGATAAAGTTGAAATTACCCACATTAACCTGAACGACCAGTCGATCGAAGGAATCCGCGTAAAAGGTAAGAAAGCATTCTCGGTACAATATCACCCGGAATCTTCTCCAGGTCCTCACGATTCACGTTACTTGTTTGATGATTTCATCAACATGATTAAAGGTGAACTAACCTGGTAATAATCAATTACCATCCCGGGCTTGTCGAAAGACAATAGCTCAAAATATCATATTAGCGAAATTTTTAGGAGGTTTAGCAGAATAGCATTTTCTATTTGGCTGAACCTTCTTACATTTATAACATGGACAACAAAAATGCCATTATCAGTGTAAAAAACCTGGTAAAAAAATATGACGATTTCACAGCAGTTCAAGGCATTAGCTTTGATGTTTATGAAAACGAAATCTTCGGTCTCCTGGGCCCCAACGGAGCAGGAAAAACCACCACCTTAGAAATCATTGAAACCCTTCGGGAGAAAACCTCAGGAGAAATTCTGGTAAATGGTTACGCTGTTGAAAAGGACGCCGCCAAGATCAAAAGAATCATCGGCGTACAACTACAGGCGGCAGGCTATTACCCGAACCTAAACCTTGTTGAACTGATGGAACTATTTTCAGGCTTGTACGGTGTAGACATCAAACCGATGGAAATGCTGGAAAAAGTAAACCTTCAGGATAAAGCAAAAGCAAAATACAAAGCCCTTTCAGGTGGACAAAAACAACGTTTTTCTATCGCCACTACCCTGATCAATTCGCCAAAAATCATTTTTCTCGACGAACCAACTACCGGATTAGACCCTCAGGCCCGCCGTAATTTATGGGACCTCATCATCGACATCAGGAACAATGGTACTACAGTAGTGATTACTACACATTACATGGACGAAGCAGAGCAATTGTGTGACCGCGTGGCCTTTGTAGAGCGTGGAGAGATCATAGCACTGGATACACCAGATAACTTAATAGACAAACTGGTGAGCACTGGTTTCGAAAGAAAGAAAGAAGTTAAAAAAGCCAACCTGGAAGATGTTTTCATCAACCTGACGGGCAAAGAATGGCGGGAGGATAATTAAATCAATATGAGCAAACCTTACAACAATACAAAAGCTACATTGGCACTTGCCAAAGCAAGTTTCCGTTCCATCATGCGAAGCCCATCGGCGGTTATTTTCACACTCGCCTTTCCTTTAATATTCATCCTCGTTTTTGGTTTTCTTGGTAACGGCGGAATAAAGGTTAAACTTGCTATAGCCCCAGGTTCGGATGTTCAAAATCCGATCATCAAAGCGCTGGAACAAAACACGGTGGTAAAGCTGATTACTGATAAAGAACCTGCTGAAATAAAAGCAGAACTTGAAAAAGGCCATATAGATGCACTAATCGAGGTAAAAAAGAATGAAGGAGGTCAGCCCGCTTATCTTGCCAACGTACAATACACTTCGGCCTCAATCGATAAAGGAAGTATCCTTAAATCTGTTTTAAACAATTTACTGTATAACCTAAATTCAAAAGACATAAAACCCAGTATTGCCGAACTTCATGAAAGTACCGTACAAGGCAGGGTGTACCGTACAATAGATTTTATTCTACCCGGTCAGCTGGGCTTCTCCCTACTTAGTACCGGCGTATTTGGTACGGCATTCGTATTTTTCGGACTGCGTCAAAACCTGGTGATCAAACGCTTCTTTGCTACACCGGTTAAAAGATCAAGCATCGTTTTTGGCGAGTGTCTGGCTAGAATAGGCTTTGCCTTACTGGGTGCGATTTTTATTATTCTTATCGGCCATTTTTTCTTTAAGTTTACCCTGATAAATGGCGCAGCTACCTTTTTAAACATGCTGCTGCTTTCAGTTATAGGCTTAATTGTGTTTATGGGATTTGGATTTGTGGTATCAGGTATCGCCAAAAGCGAAAGTACCATCCCTCCTATTTCCAACATCATCACCTTACCTCAATTCTTATTATCGGGTACATTCTTTTCTATCGATGCTTTTCCGGGATGGTTACAACCGATCAGCCGCGCCTTGCCCCTAACCTACCTAAACGACGCGATGAGAAGCGTAGCTTTTGAAGGTGCCGGACTTTGGGATGTAAAGCATCAGATTTTGATTTTAATCATCTGGGGAATAGGTATCTATGCCGTTGCAGTTAAGGTGTTTAAGTGGGAATAATATATTTCTACTGCACTAAATATCCTTATTAGGAATATTAAATATTTGTAGTTAAATTCATTGTATGAAAACAATTTTATACTAACAAAGAACTAAAAACAAACTACTTATGAAAAAATTAGCAGCAGAATTTATTGGCACCTTTTGGCTTGTCCTTGGTGGTTGCGGAAGCGCCGTTTTAGCCTGTAATTATCCGGATGCGGGGATTGGATTTCTAGGGGTCGCCCTGGCCTTCGGCTTAACGGTCGTAACCATCGCTTACGGACTCGGGCACATTTCTGGCGCACACTTGAACCCTGCAGTATCAATAGGTTTATGGATTGGCGGTCGTTTTGACGGCAAAGAACTAATCGGCTACATTATTGCCCAGGTTTTGGGAGGTATAGCAGCAGCGGGCATACTCTACGTAATTGCTACAGGTAACGGCAGCTCAATTGGCGGATTTGCAAGTAACGGATACGGCGATCTCTCGCCCGGAAAATATAGCATGGCTGCGGCACTGGTTTGCGAAATCGTTATGACCTTTATTTTTTTACTGGTTATTTTAGGGGCTACAGACCATAGAGCTCCAAAAGGTTTTGCGGGATTAGCGATTGGTCTTTGTCTAACCTTAATTCACCTGATCAGTATCCCGGTAACCAATACCTCGGTAAATCCTGCAAGAAGTACCAGTCAGGCTCTTTTTGCCGGTGGCGAGGCTATGGGCCAACTTTGGCTGTTCTGGGTAGCACCAATTATAGGGGCTATTTTAGCTGGACTTGTATATAAAGCCTTTTTTGCTTCTGATTCTGAAGCCGCATAATCTTATATAAAAGCATTAAAATTAAGGGCCGTAAGTAATTACGGCCTTTTTTGCTGATAATTTAAAATTTATTATAACTTTGAATATCGCCTTAGTAATTGTACTTTTTACACTAAGGCATTTTTACTAATAAAAACCAACAGAAATGAGTTTAATAATCGATGTTCATGCACGGCAAATACTTGACTCCCGTGGCAATCCTACAATTGAAGTAGATGTAATGACAGAAAATGGTGTCCTTGGTCGTGCCGCAGTACCTTCTGGTGCTTCAACCGGTATGCACGAAGCTGTAGAGCTTCGCGACAATGACAAATCTGTATACCTTGGTAAAGGTGTATTAAAGGCCGTTGCTAACGTAAATGATAAGATTGCCGCTGAATTAAGAGGTGTTGATGTATTTGAGCAAAATGCCATCGATAACTTAATGATTAAATTAGACGGAACTGAAAACAAAGGTAACCTGGGTGCAAATGCTATTTTAGGTGTTTCTTTGGCAGTAGCTAAAGCAGCAGCTCAGGAAAGCCGTCAGCCTTTATACCGTTACATTGGTGGTGTTAACGCTAACACATTACCTATTCCAATGATGAACATCGTTAACGGTGGTTCTCACTCTGATGCTCCTATTGCTTTTCAGGAATTCATGATCATGCCAGTAGGTGCTTCTTCTTTCTCTGAAGCATTAAGATGGGGAACTGAAGTATTCCATAGCTTAAAAGCAATTTTACACAAAAGAGGTCTTTCTACTGCTGTAGGTGATGAAGGTGGTTTTGCACCAACTTTCGACGGTACTGAAGATGCTGTAGAAACCATTATACAAGCTATTGAAAAAGCAGGTTACACACCAGGTAAGCAAATTGCTTTAGCGTTCGACTGTGCAGCATCTGAGTTTTACAAAGATGGTAAATACGATTACACTAAATTTGAAGGAGAAAAAGGTGCGATCCGCACAAGTGCTGAACAGGCTGACTACCTTGCTTCTTTAACTGAAAAATATCCAATCATCTCTATTGAAGATGGAATGGGTGAAGATGACTGGGCTGGCTGGAAAATGTTAACCGAGAAAATCGGCGACCGTGTTCAGTTAGTTGGTGATGACTTATTTGTAACTAACGTTAAAAGGTTACAAACAGGAATTGACAGCGATACTGCTAACTCTATCCTTGTAAAAGTAAACCAGATCGGTTCTTTAACTGAAACCATCAATGCAGTTTCATTGGCTCAAACTAATGGCTATACTTCAGTAATGTCTCACCGTTCTGGTGAAACTGAAGATGTGACCATTGCTGATTTAGCTGTTGCATTAAACTGCGGACAGATTAAAACCGGGTCTGCTTCACGTTCTGACAGGATTGCAAAATACAATCAGTTGTTACGTATCGAAGAAGAATTAGGTTCTGCTGCAAGATTCATCGGTAAAGATTTCAAATACGCAATAAAATAAGCTTACGTTAAGCTTTTAATACAAATAAAAAGTCTTGCAAGCAATTGCAGGACTTTTTTGTTATCTTACCTATAGCAATACCTAATATAAGCATCATGACTAAAGACAAAAAGGAAGAACTAAGCGTTATAGTGAGCCTACTGAGCGTATTTCCGCCATTTGCATTATTGATAATCCTGGTAGGCTGGTTTAAAGGGAACAAAGTCAGCACCCTATCTGTCATCGGTGTAATTGTAGCAATAGTATTCAGCGTAATTTTTGCTGTACAATTATACAAACCTTTGTAAAAGCTTAAATCATATTTATACCTTTGCCCCTATGAATCGCATTTTTGAACTTGTCCGCAACAAATACTTCCTATCCGTAGCCGCTTTTGTGGTATGGATGTTGTTTTTTGACAGAAACGACATGATCTCTCAATACGAATTCAAATCCGAGGTGAATAAACTGCAGGAAGAAAAAGACTTTTATGTGAAAGAGATCTCACAGGTAAAAAAGGACCTGAACGAGTTAAACACCAACCTCAATACGGCAGAAAAATTTGCCCGCGAAAAATACTTCATGAAAAAAGAGAATGAAGATGTTTTTGTCATCATCAAAGAAGCCCCTAAAGACTAATACACAAATTTAGGTAGCGCAAGCTTATAGCGAACTACAATTATCCTCAGAACAAATATAAACGCGATTACAATAACTGTAGCGGCGTCATCTGTCAGATTAAAATACTTCAACCCATAATACAATATCCCGCCTAAAATACAGGCTGTGGCATATATTTCCTTATGAAAAATTAAGGGAATGGTGTTGAGCAAAGTATCTCTGATCACACCACCAAAACATCCGGTAATCGTACCCAATGCGACACAAATACCCGGACTTAAGCCAAACATAATCCCCTTTTGAATACCCAGCATGGTAAACAAGCCCAATCCAATGGAGTCAAAAAGGAAAAGCGTTACTTTAAATTTCTTGATATGGGTTTTAAAGAAAATGGTAGCAATACTGGTTAATAAAATCAACAGGCAGTAATTCACATCCCGCATCCATGCCACAGGTGTATCCCCTATTAAAAGATCTCTAACCGTACCTCCACCTATAGAAGTCACAAAAGCAATAATCAGTACACCAAACGGGTCCAGCCTCCTTTGCATAGCAGCAAAAGTCCCTGATATCGCAAATGCGATAGTTCCCAATGTTTCAATGGTTTCTACGGTATTGATCTGCATAGGGTATCTAGTTAAATTTCGCCGTTTCTTTTACGGAAGAACCATTCCATTGTAAGCAATGCCATGATCAGCGCAAACAGCCATTTAAAGTTAATTAATTCTTCGTATCTACGGTCTTCGTAAGTAAGGGTTTTGATTTGGTCATTCGATTTGATCTCATCAAGGAGTTTTAACAAATCCTGAGGACTGTGCATCTTTCCTCCTGTTTCGGCCGACATCGTATTTAGCAGCTGATGGTTAGCCACCGTTTGCTGGTATTCAGCAACCATAGCATTCACATAAAAAACACCCTGCGCTGTGTGTTTCTTATTTCCCAAAACCGTTGTTGCTGTATAACTGTAATTACTTGCCGCCAAAGTCCCTGCATCAAGCTGGTAAGCCACATCGGTTCTAGAAAACAGGAATTTATAAGCCGTGCCTTCTTCGTTTTTAATCACGATGTCTACATCCGGCGTATTTACAGCATCATAACTGTCATTATACAATACCGCATTGAGTATGATGTTCTCATTCTCATCGAAAGTATTTTTTGCAGCATATACCTTAAACTTACGTTTATCATCCTTAACAGAAAGATATTGAACCGTTTTTGAGATCAGACTATTAAACACTTCAGGCTCAGCTCCCGTCTCAGCGGCCTCAGATAATTTCCATCGCCACAGTCCCTCTCCCACTAAAAAGCCAGTTTTTCTTCCATCATCCGACATAAAGAACAACTGCGGATAATCCGTATTAATTTTGCCTATACGCTGGTTTAACACAACCTGGCTATTCCCATTTACCGACAGCTTGCCTAAAGGACCTTGTAGAGGATCAAATCCCTCGATACGCTTAATGGCTGCCTGATCCAGATTAAACGCTGTAAACCCCGTATTTACAGTACTAAACGCTTCCTGAAGTGTGTAATTACCTCCATTCAGATTCACCTGCTTCTGTAATTGATTAAATGCATTCAAATTACTTTGGCCCCCAATGATGTACCAGGTAGGAATACTTGTTGCCTTCAGTTTCTGGATAAATGTAGTAGCATCATATATGGCAGATGGCAATTGATACAACACCGCCAGTCCGTAATCATTCACGTTCAAAGTATTCAATCCCTCGGCCAATACCACCTTTACCTCAAAGTTCTTATTCAGACTGATCGCCTGTTTCAATGTGGTGATATCAGGATGCGGACCAGCAGCTGCAATCAGCACCTTTTGCTTTGCGTCAATCACATCAATAAAAATATGCTGCACATTGTTCTTTTCTGAAACTTCGTGTTGCAGCGGACTCAACTGCAGCGTATATTTCTGTAAACCCAAATTTGTTGCTTTAAGCTTTACAGGGATATTTTTGACAAAGGCATCCGAAGTAACCGGCAAGCGCTCCTCATGAACCTTTTTACCATTAGCGAATACGGATAACAGGCTTGTCTCTCCTTTAGCTTCAAAAGCCTGGGCCTGCACCTCAATGGTAAATTCATTATCCAGATAAACCAAACTGTTATGGTTGATATTGGCAATCTGCAAATCCTTTTTAGGAATGGTATCGCCCAGCGCAATGGTATAAACCGGAGCCTTTAGCTTGTCCAGTTCATAAAGTGGACTACCGCCACGGTTAAAAATCCCATCGGAAGCCAGGATAACTGCCCCAACATTCCTGTTTAGGTACTCATCGTTCAGTTTTGTAATCAATTGAGCGGCATTACTCAGCTTCCCCTTATTTGAAAAATCGAACCCGCTTTTAACGCTATCACTGAAATTATAAATCTTTACCTCATATTCGTCCGATAGCCTTTTGGCCAGACTTTGCATTTGTTGCTCATATTGCGACTTATTAAAGCCCGCAGACGTGATATTCCCCACGGATAAGGAATTATCCTGCCCAATAATAATGATAGGCTTCTCTGGGGTATAAGAAACGTTCCTGATAAGCGGAAAAAACAATAGAAAACCAATTAATGTAACCCCTGCCGCACGTGTCCCTGCCAAGGCATAGCGCGACTTTTTATCCAGATGCTCCGTTTTACCGTACAAGATCCAGGCAAACAACACACCTGCAAGCAGACAGGCAAATAGAGACAAAAAGGTAATAAGGTTAAAAGAATCGCTCATATGTATTTGGATAAAGATGCTAAATTTTAAAATAAACTGCTAGGCATTTTATTTAAGTTTGTTTTACCAACACACTGGCAAATATGAAATGCTATTTAAAGCTCATTTTACTGTTAATTATGACCACATCTGCTCTGGCACAAACGGGATTTAAGGATCAGCAATTAAAATTTGAACGAGTTAGGACGGCCTATGATCAAAAATGGGAAACCCTGAAAAAGGAATTGTCTCTGGCTGCAGCCAAAGAATCGTTTAAGCTATACATTGCAGCCTATAAAAGTGAAGGTAAATTAGAAATCTGGCTACAACCTAAAGCTCAACAAAAGTATAGGCTCTTTAAAACATATAATTTTAGCGCGCATTCGGGGACATTAGGTCCAAAAGTAATAGAGGGGGACTTGCAAACTCCGGAAGGGTTTTATCATGTCAATGCCTTTAATCCAAAAAGTAATTTTTATTTGTCTTTGGGTGTAAATTACCCCAACAGTGTAGATTTACGAAGGAGTGGACAGCAGAAGCCCGGTGGCGACATTTATATCCATGGCAATTGTGTCACCATTGGCTGTATTCCTTTAACAGATGAAAAAATAAAAGAAGTATATGTTTTGGCTGTTGAAGCGAGAAATGCTGGTCAGCAACAGATTCCTGTAAATATCTTCCCTTTTAAAATGACAGCCGATAATCTGAAAAAATATACTGTTCAATTCCCTCAACACGCAACATTCTGGCGAAATTTGCAACAGGGTTACGTTTATTTCGAAAAACACAAAACATTACCCATAATACATGAGGTTCAAAGAAATTATGAGGCAAAATAAAAGCGCTCATTTTGAACGCTTTTATTTAATCCTTGTTCTTTATCCACATTACAACATTCCGCCGCAAACCGACAATACTTGTCCGGTTACATATGAGCTCATGTCTGAAGCAAGGAACAAGCATGCATTTGCTACATCTTCAGTTTCTCCTGCTCTTTTCAAAGGAATACCTTCTTCCCAGCCTTTAACAACTTTAGGATCCAGTACATCAGTCATCTCCGTACGGATAAAACCAGGCGCAACTACGTTAGTACGAATGTTACGTGAGCCTAATTCTTTAGAAAGCGATTTAGAAAAACCGATAATACCTGCTTTTGAAGCTGCATAATTAGCCTGTCCTGCATTTCCTTGTACACCAACTACCGAACTCATGTTGATGATCGATCCTTTACGGGCTTTCATCATCACCTTAGAAGCAGCTTTACAAACGTTAAATACAGATTTAAGGTTCACATTGATTACATCGTCCCAGTTTTCTTCGCTCATACGCATCAATAAACCATCTTTAGTGATACCAGCGTTGTTTACTACGATATCCAGTGTACCAAAATCAGCTACAATGTCAGTGATCAATTGGTCTGCCTCATCAAATTTAGAAGCATCAGAACGGTAACCTTTCACTTTTGTACCAAAACTCTGTAATTCTTGCTCTAAAGCCAGTCCTTTTTCTACTGATGATAGATAAGTGAAAGCTACATTAGCACCTTGCTCTGCGAATTTTTCTGCTATTTTACGTCCTATTCCTTTAGAAGCACCGGTAATAAGCGCTGTTTTTCCTTCTAATAATTTCATCTGGTTAATATTTTGTTTTTGCTGATGAGCTTGTATCCGAGATACAGCTTCATCTATTTATTATTTGATTATGATCTTTTTATTTAAGCAATGCGGGCTCCTGCTGACTCAGGCAATGGAAGCTGCCCAGTCCCCAGATAATATCTGTTGAATCTATACCAACTACTTTCCTATCCGGGAAAACACCCTGAATAATCTCCAAAGCAATTTTATCGTTTACATCCCTGAAAGTAGGAACGATCACTGCCGAATTGGCGATATAGAAATTGGCATATGAAGCCGGTAAACGAGTGTCCTCATGGATTACCGGTGAAGGCATTGGCAGTTTAACAATATTTAATGGTTTGCCATTCAACAAGCGCATCGCTTTTAAAGCCTCCAGATTCTCCTGAAGCAGCAGATAGTTTTCATCCAGTGGATTACTCTCCACCACAGTTAAAACGGTGTCTTCGTTTACAAAACGAGTGATATCGTCAATATGGCCATCCGTATCATCACCTACAATACCATCTCCTAACCACAAAACCTGCTCAGCACCATAAAACTCCAACAGATACTGTTCAATCTGCTCCTTGTTTAAATGTGGGTTTCTGTTCTCATTTAACAAACAAGCTGTGGTTGTTAAAATAGTACCGGCACCGTTAAACTCAACAGAACCACCCTCCATTACAATGTCAGGGTTATATAGTGGTAATTCAAAGTGATGCGCAATCTTAGTTGGGATAACATCATCCAGATCGTATGGAGGATATTTATCTCCCCATGCGTTATAACCCCAATCCACAACTGCTTTTTTACTGCCCTCAGCATTTAACAAAAATGCAGGGCCATGATCACGACACCAGGCATCATTGGTAGGCTGGAAATAGAATTCAATATTGGTCAAATCAGCACCAACTTTTTCCAGTTTCGCAGTAGCGAAAGCTTTGGTTGCTTCATCATTAACATTGATCCTTACCTTTTCGCCTTCAGCTATAATTTTTATAAACTGGCAATATGGCTCATAGATGGTTTCTAATTTTCCCGGCCATGAAGCCTCTTTATGTGGCCAGCTTAACCAGGTAGCCTCGTGCTTCGCCCATTCAGCAGGAAAACGGTAGCCATTTTTTTTAGGACTGCTGTTAAATATTACTTCGTTAAATGATGACATTTCTAAATCTTAAACGTTCTCTAATCTTCGTCAATAAACCTTTTGGTGATCGGCTGATAAGAGTCTATTCTACGATCTCTTAAGAAAGGCCAGTGCTTGCGGAAGAAATCAGATTCATTTAAATCCAATTCTACTACTTCAGTTTCTTCATTTTCATGAGAACCTAAATAAAGTATTCTACCTTGTGGATTTGTTACAAAACTACCGCCCCAGAACTTCATGGCCCCATTTTGCTCAAAACCTACACGGTTTACACTTACCACAGGCACCCCATTGGCTACAGCGTGCGAGCGCTGAATGGTTTGCCATGCATTATATTGATCTTTATTGGTTTCTTCATCCTGATCAGTCGCCCAACCAATAGCCGTTGGATAAAACATAATCTCAGCACCCATCAAGGCTGTAATGCGTGATGCTTCAGGATACCATTGATCCCAGCAGATTAATATACCAATTTTGGCAAATTTGGTCTGAAATACTTTATAGCCCAGATCACCCGGAGTAAAGTAAAATTTCTCATAGTAAGCCGGATCGTCAGGGATATGCATCTTACGATATTTACCCAGATAAGAACCATCTGCATCTAAAACAGCAGTGGTATTATGATACAGTCCTGCTGTACGCTTCTCGAATAACGAGGCAATAATTACCACGCCCAATTCTTTCGCAACAACCTGTAAAGCATCTGTGGACGGGCCAGGAATAGCCTCAGCCAAATTGAAGTTATCGTAATCTTCAACATCACAAAAGTATAGAGAAGTAAAAAGTTCCTGCAAACACACAATCTGTGCACCTTTTGCTGCCGCTTCTCTAATTTTTAAAATTGCTTTATCTAAATTTTCTTGTTTATTACCGGTACAACTCATTTGCACCAGCCCAACCTGTACTTTAGCCATTCTTTATTAACAAATAATTTAATGCAAAGTTAGCCAAAAAAAACAAAATAAGGACTGAGGTCATCATAAGATGACTGTAACAGGAAACCTGAATACTTAGGAAGCTATACTATCCTTGTACTCCTGCTGTAATTCGAATAAGCATTTGGCACAAAGACAGCCGTCGTGCAACTCACTAATGTACTGCACCTCGTTCAAATCAAGATGAACCGCACTACACTGGCATTTCGTATACGCGTTTGCTTTACACTCAATTGAAGTGTTACAACGTTCGCAGGATATGATTTCGTGTTTGGCCATTTAAGGATTAAGGAACAAAGCTTAAGGAGCAATGATCATTGCAAATATACAACATGCGCATCTTTATTATATACGCTATGCTTTGAATTGACTAATTTCAAACAAATTGAATGTGTTGTTGAAAGGCCTTGTCGGGTTGCAACCCCTTCCGGTTGCCTAGCCAGCGCAGCCTTGAGACAATACATTCAATTTGTTAGTTCCCCAAAATATACACTCAAAAAAGTAATCATAAAAAAAGGAGTAAGCATTACGCTTACTCCTTTGTGGATATATTCAATCTGAATGATTAACCTGAACAGCTGATACAGCCTTCTTCCATTGAACAAACCGGACCTTCAACGATCTCTTCGGCACTTTGCTCAATATGCTCCGGAATTACCGGTTCCATGTTTTTACCTGCCTGATTCTCTACAGTAAATTTAACTGCCTGAGAAGCTGCTTGTGTGCGCAGGTAATACATACCAGTCTTCAATCCTTTTTTCCATGCGTAGAAATGCATTGAAGTTAGTTTTGAAGTATTTGGAGCATTGATAAACAAGTTTAGTGATTGCGACTGGCAGATATAAGCACCTCTGTCGGCAGCCATATCAATAATGCTACGCATTTTGATCTCCCAAACTGTTTTGTATAATTCTTTGATATAATCAGGGATCTCAGCAATGTCCTGGATAGAACCGTTTGCTAAAATGATCCTGTCTTTCATAGCCGGAGTCCATAAACCCAAAGCTACAAGGTCTTTCAACAAGTGTTTATTCACTACGATGAACTCACCACTCAATACCCTTCTGGTGTAGATATTAGAAGTATAAGGCTCAAAGCACTCATTGTTTCCTAAAATCTGTGAAGTAGAAGCAGTTGGCATTGGAGCAACCAATAAAGAGTTGTAAACACCATCTTTCACTACTTTCTCACGTAAAGTTTCCCAATCCCAACGGCCGCTATCAGGTTGTACATTCCAAAGGTCGAACTGGAATTTACCTTTTGACAATGGAGAACCTTCAAATGTTTCGTAAGGACCATGTTTTACAGCCAGGTCATGAGAAGCAGTCATGGCAGCAAAATAAATAGTTTCAAAGATCTCTTTATTTAAGATACGGGCGCCTTCACTTTCGAAAGGTAAACGCATTAAAATAAAGGCATCCGCTAAACCTTGCACACCTAAACCAACCGGTCTGTGACGCATGTTAGAGTTTTTGGCTTCTTCTACCGGATAGTAGTTATAATCGATGATTTTATTCAGGTTTACGGTAGCCTGATAAGTAACTTCATACAATCTCTGGTGATCAAATTCACCATTGATTACATATCTAGGTAACGCTAATGAAGCCAGGTTACAAACGGCAACCTCGTCTTTAGAAGTATACTCGATGATTTCAGTACAAAGGTTAGAACTTTTAATTGTACCTAAGTTCTGCTGATTAGATTTGCTGTTAGCTGCATCTTTATACAACAAATAAGGCGTACCTGTTTCAATTTGTGAATCCAGAATAGCGAACCATAATTCTTGTGCTTTAATGGTTTTACGTGCTCTTCCTTCTTTTTCGTAACGCTCATATAAAGCGTCAAACTCTTCACCGAAACAATCTGCTAATCCTGGTGCTTCATGCGGACAGAACAAGCTCCAATCGCCGTTCTCTTCCACACGTCTCATAAACAAATCGCAAACCCAAAGTGCATAGAACAAATCACGTGCACGTAATTCTTCTTTACCATGATTTTTACGCAAGTCTAAGAAACTGAAAACATCAGCATGCCAAGGCTCTAAATAGATAGCAAAGGCACCTTTACGTTTACCTCCACCTTGATCTACGTAACGAGCAGTGTCGTTAAACACTTTCAACATCGGCACAATACCATTACTGGTACCATTGGTACCACCAATATAAGAACCAGTAGCTCTGATGTTGTGGATGCTTAAACCAATACCACCTGCACTCTGAGAGATTTTGGCAGTTTGTTTTAAGGTATCATAAATTCCTTCAATACTATCATCCTGCATCGTTAATAAAAAGCACGATGACATTTGAGGTTTAGGAGTAGCTGCATTAAATAATGTAGGTGTAGCGTGAGTAAACCAACGCTCACTCATCAGGTTATACGTTGCAATTGCGCTATCGATATCACCTTTATGGATACCTACAGCAACACGCATAAATAAATGCTGAGGACGTTCAACAATCTGTCCTTCAACTTTCAACAGGTAAGATTTCTCTAATGTTTTGAAACCGAAGTAATCAAAACCAAAATCCCTGTCGTATATAATTGTACTGTCTAAGATATCTGCATTCTTCTCAATAACTTCCCAAACATCATCTGCAATCAGTGATGCTGGCTTACCGGTTTTAGCGTCGATATAGTTATACAGCATCTCCATAGTTTTGGAGAAAGACTTAGTCGTATTTTTATGAAGGTTAGACACTGCGATACGTGAAGCCAACAGCGCGTAATCCGGATGTTTTGTAGTTAAAGAGGCTGCTGTTTCAGCTGCAAGATTGTCCAGCTCCGAAGTGGTAACGCCATCGTATAATCCTTCAATTACCTTCTTGGCAACATCTATCGGATCTACAAGTTCAACATTAAAACCGTAGCATAACTTCTCAATACGAGCCGTTATCTTGTCGAACCTTACCGCTTCTTTGCGGCCATCTCTTTTTATTACGAACATATTTTTCTATTTATGGTGCTTATTGAGTTTCAGAGCGGCAAACTCAGCATAGGCACCTAATTATAATTATTATCTATTTACTTATCGTCTAACCCCAATAAGTACTAAAAGTCATCATCTAATGAGAATGCTGCTGCTTTATCTTCCGATGAAGTCAACACACCACTCTTCTGGTAATCCCCTACTCTTTTTTCAAAGAAGTTGGTTTTACCTTGCAATGAAATCATCTCCATAAAGTCGAAAGGATTCGTTGCATTATAAATTTTTGTATATCCCAATTCCTGCAACCATCTGTCGGCCACAAATTCGATGTATTGCGACATCAATTTCGCGTTCATTCCGATCAAGGCAACCGGTAAAGCATCTGTAATAAATTCTTTTTCAATTTCTACAGCATCACTAATGATCGCATGTACCTGTTCCTGACTTAATCTGTTTTTAAGCATTTTGTAAAGCAGACAAGCGAACTCACAATGTGCACCTTCATCTCTTGAGATCAATTCATTACTGAAGGTAAGTCCTGGCATTAAGCCACGTTTCTTTAACCAGAAAATCGAGCAGAAACTTCCGCTGAAGAAAATCCCTTCAACTGCAGCAAATGCTACCAATCGTTCAGCAAAGGTTCCGTTCTCAATCCAGCGCAATGCCCACTCCGCTTTTCTTTTCACTGCGGGTACAGTATCGATAGCATGGAACAAACGATCCTTTTCTTCCGGATCTTTGATATAAGTATCAATCAGCAAAGCATAAGTCTCTGCGTGGATGTTCTCCATCATGATCTGAAAACCATAAAAGCAACGTGCTTCCGGCAATTGTACTTCGCTCATGAAGTTTACCGCAAGGTTTTCATTTACGATACCATCACTGGCAGAAAAGAAGGCTAGAATATGTGAAATGAAATGTCTTTCTCCATCGTTCAGATTATCCCAGTGTTTCTGGTCATCCGAAAGGTCAATTTCCTCAGCAGTCCAGAAACTAGCTTCGGTTTTCTTATACATTTCCCAGATTTCAGGATATTTAATCGGCAAAAGAACAAATCTGTCTTTGTTTTCTTTTAATAATACTTCTTCTTCTTGCATAAGCATCTATTTTAATGGGGTAAATGTATTTTCTTTTTATAAAGCTCTAATAAATCCTGTAGCCAGACGATCTACACCCCGTAATAAAAAGTTTAAAAGACTTGAAATCTCCCGACAACCTTAAACAACTAAGTAATAAAACCTTAACTAAAAATCTATGACTGATTCACAAAAGAACTTTATGTAAACAAATATAAAGTCTGAACCCATGATAAGAGAACAATAGTTGTTAACAAGCAGCCATATTTATCAACAATAAAAAGAGAAATTGACACACTAATTACGCTTGAAATTTGCTATCTATTTCTTTTAATCTCAGGAAGAAGTAAGAAGGGATGTTGATAAGTTCAGAAAACTTATCAACTGAATAAAGTTAAAGGGTTAGTCTTCCTCAGGAAGATAACTGATCTCAACTTTAGCCACACCTTTTCCATACATACCGATGGCCTTGGCCGCAGCAGCGGAAAGATCTATTTTGAATTTTCTGGAATGCGGACCTCTGTCATTCACTTCAACATCTACCGATTTTCCGTTAGCCGGATTCGTCACCGTAACTATGGTTCCGAAAGGAAGTGTCATATGCGCCGCTGTCAATTTTTTTCCACGATACCTTACCCCGCTTGTCGTCTTACGACCTTCAAACTTTCTGTGGTAATATGTTGCGTAAACAGTTTTTGAGATTAATTTAGAAGAGTGATTAGATGAGGATTCTGCCGACTTTTCAAGAACAATATCTGAACCTGTTTCATTTGGAATATTCTGGGAAAACCCAAGAAAAGAAATCAGCATACCACATAACAATAAACAATACTTCATATTTACTATAGTTGGTGAGCCGACAAACATAAGTAAACTAAGTACTTAAAAACAAGAAATGCCCGAAAAGTTAATCCCAGGCACCCTAATAATATCACTGTTAAAGAAATTATTTCTTATCAGGCACAAAACTCATGGAAATAGAGTTCACACAGTTACGCGTATTTTTGTCAGTAAAGCCTTCACCAAAAAATACGTGACCTAAATGTGCTTTACAATTTGCACAAACAATCTCGGTACGCATACCATCGGCATCCGGTATTCTTTCTACTGCACCTTTGATTTCATCATCGAAGCTGGGCCAGCCACAATGTGATTCGAATTTAGATTCAGAACGGTACAAAGGAGCATTACAACGCTTGCAAACATAAGTTCCTTTTTCCTTATTATTTAACAACTTACCTGTACCAGGATATTCCGTGCCTTTACGCACAATCACATCCTCTTCCTCCTTGGTTAATTTATTCCATTCCATATTCTTCATCGTTTTTTTTGTATCCTTTTTTTGCGGCTGCTGACCGCATGCTGTCAGGTTTACTAAAATCAACAGCATGGTAAACATAAATGTTTTATTGATTAAAGCTTTCATCTACGTGTATGTTATTTAACACAAGATACGCAAAAAGCGTCCCCAGAGTTGTAATAAGAATGTCAGTTCTAAATAGCGCTACTCCGGGCTTTTATGGGCGACAAATAAAAAGCTCCGATGAAATAAATCACCGGAGCTTTTAAAACTATACAAGAAGATCTTATTAAACACTTACTTTTTTCAATAGTTCAGCCATTGCTGCGCCTATTTCTGCAGGGCTTTCTACTACTGTAATACCGCATTCTGCCATAATTTTCATTTTAGCTGCAGCAGTATCATCAGCACCACCAACAATTGCACCAGCGTGACCCATTCTACGACCAGCAGGAGCAGTTTGTCCAGCGATAAAACCAACTACTGGTTTAGTACCGTTTTCTTTAATCCAAAGGGCGGCCTCAGCTTCCATTCCACCACCAATTTCACCAATCATGATGATACCTTCAGTTTCAGGATCGTTCATTAACAATTCAACTGCTTCTTTAGTAGTTGTACCAATGATTGGGTCACCACCAATACCGATAGCAGTAGTGATACCTAATCCGGCTTTCACAACCTGATCAACAGCTTCGTAAGTTAAAGTACCTGATTTAGATACCACACCCACTGTACCTTTTCTGAAGATAAAACCTGGCATGATACCAACTTTAGCTTCATCAGCAGTAATTACTCCAGGACAGTTAGGACCGATTAAACGGCAATCTTTGTCTGAGATATATTCTTTAACCTGAATCATATCCTTAGTAGGGATACCTTCAGTAATACAAACGATAACTTTAATTCCAGCTTCAGCAGCTTCCATGATCGCATCTGCAGCGAACGCAGGTGGAACAAAAATGATCGATACATTTGCGCCGGCTTTATCAACCGCATCCTTTACAGTATTAAATACCGGTTTGTCCAAATGAGTCTGACCACCTTTTCCAGGAGTCACACCACCAACAACGTTAGTTCCGTACTCGATCATTTGAGAAGCATGATAAGTACCCTCATTTCCAGTAAAACCCTGAACAATAACTTTTGAATCTTTATTTACTAAAACACTCATGTATCTTTATTTTTTTGTGCAAATCTAAGCTAATTGGAATGTAATGTCAAATGCAATCCAAATTTTATTACAACACTTTATTTAAAGCGCTTGCAAACCACATCACAAGAGGATCAAACAAAACAATCAATTTCAGGAAAGTAATTCCAGACAGCAAACGATTTCAGGAAAATTTTTCTGGTAAACAAACAAAATCAGGAATAACTAGGCTTGAACTAGCTCGAGTTAGCCTAAATCAACAAGTAATATCAGGATAAGACATCCGTACAAAACGGCTATAGTAAGTTAAGGTTAAGGAGAGCTAAACAAGGGAATAAGTTGCGGGTTGCTTTACCTTTCCTTTACCCTTGGTTTAGGGTTGCTTTACCCCTGGGGTAAACCAAGGGTAAGGCAAGGGTAAAGGAAGGGTAAACCAAGGGTAAAGCAACCCTCTATTTTACTACTACTTTACCGCTGGTTATCCCCAACTCATTCCAAGCCCTGCATTAACGTGTCTTATACTGGGATTAGTTTACAGTAAAAAAGCTAATTACTGATTAGTGTTTACTTTTATTTTTGATTTTACTGACTGTAGTTTACAATGATAATTTAAATTACTGGTTGGTGTTTACATCTGCTTTTTATTTTACTG
Source organism: Pedobacter nyackensis (assembly GCF_900176505.1). GTDB lineage: Bacteria > Bacteroidota > Bacteroidia > Sphingobacteriales > Sphingobacteriaceae > Pedobacter > Pedobacter nyackensis. The sequence continues at coordinate 151,233 of NZ_FWYB01000016.1, forward strand.
AAATAGGTTTACTTCTGGTCTGATACGGGTTTTACTTTACAGTTTTGAGAGGGGTTAATAATTATAAAATTAATTGTTTTTCTTTAGTTCTATTAT
>NZ_FWYB01000022.1 GCF_900176505.1 Pedobacter nyackensis
GTTACCACAATCTCGTTGGAGATTAAGCTTGAGCATGGCATACCATCGGTAACCACCACCGTATACTTACCAGCAATCTTGGCTTCATACGTCGTACCGGTTGCACCTGCAATAGCATTTCCGTCCAGGTACCACTGGTTGCCGGTAACTGCGTCTGAAGTTAATATTACTGAACCACCAGCACAGAAAGTAGTCGTAGTCGTTACCGTTACCCCTGGTGTTGGTGGCAAAGGACTAATCACTACTGAAACGCGTGTTGATGTTTTAGAACAACCACCAGCATTAGTAACTAAAACAGAGTAGTTGCCGGAAGCGGTTGCCGTATACTCTTGGTTAGTTGCGCCAATTATTTCTACTCCTCCTAAATACCATTGATACTTTGCTGCTGGACTGGATGTTAATTTCACTGTACTTCCTTCACACACTGTTAAACCATCATAAGCAATAGTAGGAGTCAATGGTAACTCAACAACCGTAACCTCAAAATCCTCTGATTGTTGACTATAACAGCCCAGAGCATTTGCAACAGTAACGGTATACTTTCCAGCCTTAGTAGCATGATATGTACTATTTGTAGCATCGGCAATAATACTTCCATTAAAATACCACTGAAAAACCTCATCATCGGATCCACATGTCAGTACGATACTCCCGCCCTTACAAATAATATTTGATCCATAAATAAAAGGTCTATCCGCCGCTTTATTAACCGTTACTACGACCTCATTGGACTCAATCGAACAACCAAATTCTGAAGAAACAACCACCTTTATTTTCTTCCCATCATCAGTCAAAGGGATTGCAGAAATTTTAAGCGTTGCATTAGTTGCTCCGGAAATATTTCCACCATCAACAAAGTTCTTCCAAACACCACCGTCTTCATATTGCCATTGATAAGTATCAGTAGCATTAGAAGTTACTGAATAAACAGCATCAGTTCCTTCACAGACTGGTGTAGCTAATGGTTGACTAACAATTGTTGGTAAAGGATTTACTGTTACTACAAATTCCTCAGATACAGGGCTAAAACAACCACTGCCATTGGTAGTAATAACAGTATACCGACCAGCTACTTTTGTCTTGTAAGTTTGGCTAATTGCATCTTGAATAACAGATCCATTAAAGTACCATTGATAAGTAATAGCAGCAACAGTGCTTAAAATAGTTACATCTCCATCACATATAGCAGCAGTTCCGGTAATGCCAGGTTTAACTGGTAGAGGGTTTACCGTTACGACAATTTCATTGGATACCGGACTGGAGCAACCGCTAACATTAGTTACTATAACGGTATAGCGACCAGCCGCTTTTGCATCATAAGTTCTATCTGTTGCAGTCGGTATCACAGATTCATTAAAGTACCATTGGTAACTGGTAGCCAACTCAGATGTTAAAACAGCAACATCTCCTTCGCAAATAACAGTAGTCCCTGTAATCTCAGGCGCATCTGGCAAAGGATTAACTGTTACGGTTACTGCTTTTGCAGTTCCGGCCTCATTTTCACAAGTATTATCCCCCTTAACTGTTACAAAATATGTTGTTGTAATAACTGGGCTTACTGAATAAGTTGCTCCTGTGTACAGTTTAGTTGCTAAAGTCGCATCACTATACCAGTTAAAAACACCATTACTAATCAACGTCCCATCAGCTAAATTAGCTGTTAATTCAGCGGTTTCCCCTTTACATATAGCTTTATCATTTATGATGATATCCGAAGTAGCAGCTTTCGGATAAACAAACAAGAAAAATGTCTTCTTCTCCTTAATACTTCCTTTAGTATTTAGAGTAATCGTAAAAGAACCCGGTGCAGTTGGGGTTCCTGTTATTGTTAACTTACCTCCAACAAAACTAGCAGTAAGTCCCGAAGGTAAAGGATCTTGAATCTCCGCTTCAGTACCTCCGGGCTCCAAAATATATTCAATAGGCGTGATTGAAGAATTTACACAAAGCTCTTGCCTATCAAGCGTATTGTATTTTATATTGTTACAGCCCTCTGTAAGTGTACCATTTAAACACTCATCATGAGGGTTACTTGGAGCAAGACTGAACTCTGTATTGGTTGCATCGGGATCAGTTACATCTTTAGGACGCATAATACTAGCTTCAACGCGAATATCCTGTCCTAAAACAGAAGGATCTATGGTACCAACTATGGTATAAGTAACCAGACAATTCGCTGGTAAATCCAGATTAGACTGATACTCATTAATAGTTTGAATTATATTATTTTCAGCACCAGAAGGGTTAGTAAATGAACAACTTACACCATTAAAAGTAACACCTGCAAGGATTTTAAAATCAAACCTAGCACCAACTACATCACTACCACCACTATTTCTAACCTTTATCTGATAACTTACCTGATTGGGTGTTGCGATGTTAATAGTAGGAATTATACTAACAACCTCTAAGTCGGCTACCTTTATGGTAACATTCAAGGGCTTTGCTTCCTCTTTACTAAGAATATAAGCATAGGTATCCATCGCTCTCTCATTACCAAAACTATATTGCCCCGTACCACTATTTCCCGACATGCTATCATCACTATAGGTCCCCCAAATATGGCCATTGGTCCTGCTCGATATTCCATCAACATTATTCACTTTTGGGTTCGATATTTCTGTAGAAAGGCCTCCGGAAATGTCACTATCATCCCAATACACCCTATCGCTATACACACTTTCATCAGTACTTGTTGAATCCACTTTATATAGGGTTGTATTCTCAGTTAGCTCTATAACAATCCCATTTGGGTTAATTTCCATATCTATAAAGGGGAAATGCACCTCCGCTGAAGCCAGACTCACCTTAACCTCAGGTACAATTAAACCACCTGGTACGACATTATTGAAAGCATCTCTTCCATCCCATACAATGCTATTTACACCCGCAGCAGCAGGACCGTTTAATACCCTATCTTTCCCGCTCCCAAGAGGCAAGGTAATTTTATAAGTCCCGGCCACATTCGCTGTAAAACTTATTATCCCACCTTTCTGACTTGCTTGTCCAACCGTCCCCTCCGACCCAGTGAATCCAATCCCTGTAATATTTGGAACAATAGCCTCTTTTTTAAGCCAGGTTTTTGATGGAGTAACGCCATCAACAGCTACAGGAGCCGTTTCAGGTAAATCAGCAGCAGGTGGACGATAAAACAACTTATGGGTAACCAAATTCCGAAGCGTATCATCCTGAGTACGAGGATCCTTGACCTTATCAGCTATAGTAGTTGTATTCAGACTTTTATAAGTCGGATTGCCAGCAGCATCAATGAATCCTCTATTATTTGAAAAAAAAGTAAAGGCATAACCATTGTTACCATTATTTTTCACTCTATACGCTCTTCCATCCTGTGTTAATACATAATTAACTCCATGATAAGCCTTCGAACTGTTATTAAGATCTTTTGAAAGTCTTAAATTAAAAACATTGGTGTATACTCTACCATATATCCAATTACTACCGGCTGCATCACAAACAGAAATATCCCATGCAGAAATTAAAGCTACGGAATTGGATTGACTCCAACTGGACTTTGCCAAAATATCTTCTGCGTCTGGTTCAGAAGTCCCAGGAGGTATAAATTCAATCTTCCAAACGCCTCCATCACCAGCTCCTACCTGAAAAGAAAAAGGCTTATAACGATTACCCCCAGCTCCTTGAGTCGGAAATCTGGGCCCCGCTAGCTCTTCAGTTCTACTAGCAATTACTCCTAGAGTAGTTGTATTTTGAACACCGGACGGCGATGTATATCGAATCCTGCTATTTCCTTTTCCTTGAGAACTGGAAGCAAGATTGATGTATTCACCAACATTGGCATAGACATAATGCGTTCCTGAAGTTTTAAAAGGAAAATATGCAGATGGGCTACCTGTACTAGAATATAAAAAGGCCCTGTTTCCCTGAGCTCCTACTGGATACAAATCCCTGCTCCCATCAGCAAAAGCACCAGGCAAGTTGATCAATAAACAAAAAAGTAAAAAAAGACAGTAGATACTCCTGTGAAGCGAAACAAAACCAGGCATGAACGTCTTTAACATAGCAAGTATTTATACTAATTTTCTTAAAAGTGTAATCGTGTTTACCTCCAGCAAATTAGTTAGAATTTATGTCATTTCTAAAAAAAACTGATTCAAAAGACCACTTTTTAATAACAATTAGGCCAAAAATTATCAACACTGAGAAAAACTGCACAAATAAGCAACTAAAGGCACAAAATAAATTCAAAAAACAAACCAATAAGTTAAAATCACATTTTTGACCGTGTAAATTTGAGTAATTATTTCCACAAAACGTAGACTTAAATTTCAATTTTGAAATTATAATTACTATGCCAATAAAAACGAACAACTATAAAAATGCACAAAATGAACAAAAACCAAGAGCATTTGCAATAAAATCAAGCCATAAAAAAACAGAATCAGACAACAAATAAACTAAAAAGAAATAAACACACTTAAATAGCAAATACAACAAAAAGCACATGAATTTTCATCCATGAAACCTATAAAAAGCTTAACCTTCATTGCGATTTTTTTGATAAAAAAAATGATTAATTTTAGGTATAAACCATAAAAAAATGAAAAGAGCAATTTCTTATGTTGAAGCTATCTTTAGCCTGAACGATCGGTTATTTATCAATGCATTGGAAGGCCTGTCCGATGAACAGATGAAGGAAAGAGTAAGTGAGCACAACAACCCCATTAACTGGATAGCTACGCACACAGTTTGGGCAAGGTTCAATACCTGTCTTTTTTTGGGAAAATCCGTACAAAACCCATATAGCGGGATGTTTGAAAACTTCAAAGCATACGACCCTTCAATCCCATTACCTTCCTTAACGGAGATTAAAGACGAATGGAGAAAAGCAACGGAATTATTAAAGCAAGCTTTTGCTGAAGTTACCGATGAACAACTGGCAGCTGACAGTCCGCTTAAAAACCCAACAGGTGATTTTTCAAATGGTGGCACCATTGCTTTTTTAGCCCAACACGAAAGCTATGACATCGGTCAAATCGCTTTCCTTAAAAAACTCCACACCCAACAAGCTATGGCCTATTAAAATCAGTAAATCAATCATTATTAAAACAATCAATTATGGCAACCGTAAACGCGTATTTAACTTTTAACGGAAACTGCGAAGCAGCATTCCTGTTTTACAAATCAGTATTTGGTGGCGAATTTCCATATATCGGAAGGTACAAAGATATGCCGCCAACCGACGACCAACATTGCCCTCCCGGAGAGGAAGAGAAGATCATGCACGTTTCTCTGCCAATCAGTAAAGAAACCATGTTAATGGGAAGTGATTCATCTGAATCATTTGGAGGAAAAACGATCGTTGGAAACAACATATCGCTATCACTAAACGTAGAAAGTAAAGAAGAGGCCGACAAGCTATTCAAAGCACTAACTGTAGGCGGACAAGTAACTATGCCTATGAACGACACTTTCTGGGGTGCCTATTTTGGTATGTTCACAGATCAGTTTGGGATCAACTGGATGATCAACTACGACACTCAGGAAAAACCAAAACCATAAAACAACAACAGCCTGCAGGTTAATCCCCTGCAGGCTGCTTTTCAAAAAAAAGTATTACTACAACCCTTTCTCTGGCCTTAATTCTTCCAAAATCGGCGTTTCAATTGATTTAACGCTTTTCTGAAGCACATCATTCTTTTGTTCAAAAATCACAATATCATTTTTACCGGATTTCAACCAGCAACCTGGTACATACAGTGTTTGCTGTGGACCAACGCTCCAGTAACGGCCAATATTGATACCATTGATAAACACAACACCTTTACCCCAATCCCGCATATCTAAAAAGGTATCCCCTGTTTTAGTCAGGTTAAATGAACCTTGATAAATCGCTGGTCTACCTGCGGTAGCCGTGTTTTTGGCAGCAGTTAGGTTTGGTACAACATCCATAGGTAGTTTATACATATCCCAGTTATCCGTGATAGTCTGCCCATTAATAATAACTGGAGAAATGATGCCTTTGGTACTGTTTATAATTTTAGCGCCGTAGTTGATGCGTCCCATGTTTTCAACCACGATATCTAGTGTCGCATTAAATGGAATATCTATTTCACACTCATATCTTTTGTAATAACTATTCAGTTCGGCTACTTTAACCCCATTTACGTATACCAAAGCGTAATCTCTTAACCCATTCAGCTCCAATTTACCACTAATAGGCTGGTTAAACTTTTTGCTATACCATACATAACCATGTCCCTGGTTTAATTCTTCAAAACTTAAAGGCTTATCCGCATTAACAGGAGTGATTTTATTTTTCAAATCTTCCAGGTCTACTGCTTTGCTCAACACAATATTAGGAATGGTAATAATCGGTGTTTTAGCTGGTACAGCTGGTGTTTCTGGTTTCTTAAGCAATTCACGTAAAGCATTATACTTTTCCGTTGCCCAACCTGCTTCACTAATCGGCGCATCATAATCATAACTGGTTAGATCCGGCTGAATATCATGTTTATTATCGTAATTAGCCCCCGAAGTAAAACCGAAGTTTGTACCACCATGTACCATATAGTAATTGAAGGAAACGTTGTTATCCAGATATTTTTGTGTTTGCTTTACAGTGCTCTCAGTCTTAACTTTTGGAAATGGTTCTGCCCAATGATCCAACCACCCTGGGTAAAACTCAGCTACCATATAAGGACCTTTTCCGTCATTAAATTTATTAACAACATCTTTTAATTTCGTAATATCACCCTCTCCATTTGCAGTGGGCAAAGCACCCGGTAAAGCACCACCTTCAAACAACCAGCTTCCATCAGAAGTAAAGAAAGGCACATTAAAACCAACATCTTTCAATTGCTGGAATACTGCGGCACTGTATTTTTTATGATCTTCCAGAGGGATGTCTTTGCGTTGAGCTACATATGAACCAAACTCATTCTCTCCCTGCACCATAATGATCGGACCTCCATTGGTTACCAATAGATTTTTCACCTGACCATAAAGCGCAGTAAAATAAGCTTTTGTTGCAGCCAGATATTGAGGGTTATTTCCTCTGATCACCATATTCGGCACTTTTTGTAAGAACCATGGATACCCACCAAATTCCCACTCAGCACATACATAGGGACCTGGACGTAAAATCACAAGAAGACCTTCCTCCTGCGCTATTTTAATGTATTCTGCAATATTTTTATTGTCGGATTTAAAATCCCAAACGCCCGGAGCAGTTTCATGATAATTCCAGAAAACATAGGTCGCAACTGCATTTAAACCCATTGCCTTCATCATTTTTAAACGATGGCGCCAGTAAGGTTTTGGAATGCGCGCATAATGCATTTCGCCACTATGAATTTGAATGGACTTTCCATCTAAAACGAAATTGCCATCAGCAATGGCAAAAGTGTGTTTCACTTGAGCATTAACACTTATTGCTAAGGTTAACAGCAAAAATGAAACAAAAAGGTATTTTTTCATTGTGTATTTAAATTAGGTGTTTCAAGGTGTTCGTCTCAAAGGTTTATTTGGTTTCATCAATAATATTACGTTGTCAAGCGCATTTAAAAGAAAAATCCTCACGATGATTTAACACAAACGTTTGCAAAACAATGTCTGAATAAACGAACAACAATATTTAAAGCTAAATAAATATATCCCAAATAGATCACTGTACATCCCCTAATTCTTTTACACGTCCGTAATATCTCACCTAAAAAAAATGCATTTGCATTTTTAAAAACAAATTAAAAAAATATCACTACGCAAACGTTTTACTTAACGATTCTGAGCTGATAATGATATTAATCAGGAAGCTCGAACCAAAAGCAATTTATATCCTGATATATGCAGTAGCGCCATCACTAATCAGATAATTCTCAACTTGCTTGTCTTTTATCATTCGGATATTCAGCTTTCCATTTTTTAATCTCAGCACTTCAAGATCGAACACCGTTCCAAAGGCATGAACATTACGCATAGCCATGTCCTTCCATCCTTTTGGTATTCTTGGACTACAATTGAAACTGTTTAACCCCAACGGTCGTATCCCGAATATCCCTTCGGTGAATATGCGGCAATACAAACCGCTTTCTGCCGATAAATGACGCTGACCACCTTCCGGGTATGCCTCTACCGGATAAGGGACATGCTCTCCCAATAATCTTCTTTTCGAATAATACTGAAGATAAGCCATTGCCTGTTCGGTTTCTCCGGCAGCAAAAATTCCTCTTAGTGCATAAAGTGTAGAGCGATCCCAAAAAGTTTTATCTCCAGCCTGCGTTAACAGTCCGTCTTCAGTAAATAACCGCGGTGAGAAAAGAGCAGCTATTGTTCCTTTCATACGGTCATAAATACCTACGGTAAGTGGCATACATATCCAGGACCGCAGTATACTATTCTCCTTATAATAACGATAAGTTTCAAATCCTTCTACCCTCCCAGCGAAATAGTTATCAATAGCATTTCTTAATGCTTTTGCCTGTTTCGTATACCCATTGGTAAGGCTAGTGGGCTTACCCAATGATTTGCCCAATTCGGCAGCCGAGATTAGGGCATCATAATACAGACAACTGGTAGATAAATTAGCTGTTCCGGCAGGAAAACGTCCTTCCAGTTCATCACTTTTAGAATCTACAACGCCACTAGCATTTAACTTCCTTTTCGAATATTCCAGGCACCATTCTATAAGTGGCCACAACCCCCGGGCTGAATCTATGTTTCCATTGGCCAGCGCATACCTCGAAGCACCATAAGCAATCATGGCCTGATCTCCTCTATCACCTGCCCCATTCCAATAACCTTCACCTTCTGCTACTATAGAGCTCGGGATTGGATTATAATCAGGATTCATGTATTTTGCAAACATCCGATAAGCGTTCATTGCTGATTGATTCCCAAGATCATCACCCAAAAAAGCAAAGAAGGGATTTACATATTCTGCCTGATCATTTGCCCAGATTGCAGCGTAATAAGATAACCCACCTGGCCCATGCATATACCCTCCCTTAGTTTTAAAAATACTTTCAGTCGCTCTGATCTTGGCAAAAGCAAAGGCACTATTTAAGACCGGATCAGGGGTTATCAGTTGCAATTTATCCAAAACCCCTTTAACCCTGGTTTGTCGGGCAATCTCCTCTGCCTTTGGATTTATCTGCACAGCCGCACTTCTGCTTGAAGCTGCCTGATAAGTAATACTAAATACTGCGGAATCACCCGACACAATGGTCTTTGGCCCTTCATTTATCACATTCCATATCAGGCTGTGCGGCACCTTATGGCTTCTCGTTGTGTCTATACGAAGCTCTCTATCAAGATGATCCATACTCACCAACACCGGCTTGTCGCCATTGTTTACAAACACCAGCTTTTCTATAGCAAGAGCTTTATCCATCGATGGAAATAAAATTCGTTTCAGCAATACGGTACCTTTTTCACCTAATTTACTGGTCACTTCCATGATTCCGTTTAACCTGATTGCAGCAACCTGCTCCGACAGCGCCTTTACCTTACGACCACCGATCAGTTCTTCCCGTAATGGTTTTCCATCAATAAAAACCCCGGGAAGTTCTGCGTCATCAATCACCTGCATCAGACTTGAATGCGTATCATTAGGCTTCATCCTAAAACCTGGAAAAACTACTGTTCGCTTAAGGCGCAGGCGTTTCATGCCATCTACTTCATATTGAACCCATAGTGAAACCTTTTCGCCACTCATTTCCAAATGATCTGCATGAGGCAAACGATCAGTTATTTTCCATAAGATACTGCCATCCGCCTGCAGAGTCCACCTATCTACTTGCACCGGTAATGAACTTAGCTGAGCATAGGCAGACAGTTGAACCGTAAATATCAGTCCAACAATTAAAAATTTTATAAAATTGTTCATTTTTTCAAAAGCTTAAAGTGAATTTCTTCGCTTTAAGACTGTAGGAATTACTTCTTGCGTTTTTTCATGATTGAGTACAAAATTTGCAGCTTTTTGTGCCATCAATTCAAAATCTGCAGAGTAAGTAGTAATGCCATCGCAGATAATTTCCTTTACAGGATCATCATCCTGCGACAAAATACCAATCTCTGTTCCAAGCTTTATTCCTTTTTCCTTACAGTCTTTCAGCAAAATCCAGGTTTGCATGTCGTTGCACATAAAGTAAACTTTGCCTTTCTCAACAGAGCCAGGCAAATATTCCTTATTTATCCTATAGTTGATTTTATAATCCTTGACAAATCTTTTAAATGCTTTGGTAATCTCAATGGGCAGGTCAGAATTCGGACGCGAAAAGAAAACCATCTCATCAAATTGCCTTATGGTATCCAATAATTCCACAAAAACACGATAACTAGATTCCTCAAACTCCTGAATAACATAAGAGCAATCACCATCAATAGCTTCAAAGCGATCAATCATCAAGAATTTATTAATTGGAAGTTTCTTTAAAATTTCGGCTGTTCGGGGATGAGGCATTGGCGTAACGACATACATGCCATACTTGCCAGTGATGTTGTTGATAATGGTCTCGAACAATTCAACATTCTGATGATGAAAAAATACATCAATATGAATCTGAGGACCTAAAGCATCTCTGAATGCTTTATAAAAAGTTTGTTGAACTGAATCAAATGCATAAAGCAATAACGCAATTTTAACAGGTTGGCCTGTATCTGTATTAGAGATATAATAACCCATCCGGTTTTTAGATTCGATAATACCTCGTTCGATTAACTCTTTATATCCTTTAACAATCGTTTCCCGGGCAAAACCGGTTTCCTTTATCATTGCATTTACTGAAGGCAGCTGATCGCCTCTCACCAATATCTTTTCGTCAATTGAGTTTATAAATCCCTGTACCAATTGCTGGTGTTTAGAATAACCCGGAATTTCTTCCAGCTCTTGTATTTTCTCAAAAACGTTTCTCATATCTCTTTTATAATTCCGGGCTACTGACAATTGACCAAACAAATTTAACATTCAAATTATTAAAAACCGTATGAAGTTAAACTTCATACGGTTTTCCTGTTTATTAATACCCAGGATTGGGAACTAACTGATTATTTTTTTGTATTTCATACTTTGGAATTGGAAACAGATAATGAGCCTCCGTAAATTTCCGTTCCTGCAAATTGAAATAGCTATAGCTGAATGAACCATTAGGATTTTTTGTAATATTAACAGCCCTTAGAGGTTTATTTTCAGTCTGTAACGCTATTTTCCAACGACGTACATCGTAAAATCTGTGACCTTCAAAACATAGTTCTATTTCACGTTCATGTCTGATCGCATCGATCAAGGCTGTGCCGGTCGAATTGACACCCGGCATGTTTACACTTGTCCTGCTTCGTACCAGGTTGAGGTATTGTCTGGCGACCGGCTCGTTACCCAATTCGTATTGAGCTTCCGCATAATTCAGATATATCTCTGCAAGTCTGAAAACAATCCAATTCTGATTACTTCCAGTAGCATCCATATCGTGCGTTTCATCAGCATATTTACGCCAGTTGTAACCTGTTAAACTAGCATTCCAGTTCTCTACAGGGCTCTGCGGACTATCTAATCCTCCTTTAAAATATTCTGCCGTACGTCCTCTAAACTGTGTCCCATTATAGATAATAGTAGCGTTAAAACGCGGGTCCCGGTTCAAATATGGATTTGCAGGATCATACCCTGAACCAGCTTCTCCAATCATTTTACCATTGCTCATTTCAAAGTCATCTACCAGGTTTTGAGAAGGAGCGTATACCGACCAGCCGTGGTATCCGTTGGGAGCGATCATAATATCCAGATACGATTCCCAATCGGTTCCGTTCATTCCATAAGAAAGAATGATTTCTGAATTAAATTTCTCCAGAAAAATCTTCTTGTAGTCACTGCCCTGGTACAATCCATAAGTAGGAAGATCAATTACAGCTTTCGCAGCATCTGCAGCCTTTTGCCATTTATCTCTGCCGGCAGCAGCGTTATTCAACTTACTGGCAGCATATAATAAGGCTCTTGATTTCAACGCAAGAGCCGCTCCTTTGGTAACCCTTCCCAGATCATTCCCACTATAACTATCAGGCAGCATACTTAAGGCTTCATCCATCTCTTTCACGACAAAGGCCATACACTCATCATAAGTATTACGAGCCGCCTTAAAATCAGTGTCCGACAAGCTGTAAACTTTTGTAATCAAAGGAACACCACCATATCTGCTAGTCAGGTTAAAATAGCACCAGGCACGAATGAACTTCATCTCACCCATCATGCGTTTTTTCATGTTATCATCTCCTTTTACACCAGCTATTTTTTCAAAAAAGGCATTGCAATCCCTGATAAAACCATAATCTCCAGTCCAACTGTCCATAGATAAATTATCAGGGTTCACCTCACCTTTATTCCATAAAAAAACCCCCTCGTAATTGAATTTTGAGTAGCCTTCATCAGCCGCAGCAGATAAACCCGGCCCATTTACCGCCTTGTCCCAATTGTAAAAATGAGGCAAAGCACGATATTTTGAATTGACAAATGTTTGTACCAGATTGATGTCTGTCCACACATCAAGTTCCGAATAGGTGTCTAATGGCTTTCTTTCCAGAAAGTCCTTTTTACAAGAGCTAATGCTGGTCAACACAAATAAGCCTATGAAGAATATAAATAGTTTAGATTTCATTTCTTTTTTAGTTAAAGGTTAAAGGGAAATATTGATACCGGCACTTACGATCCTTGTTTGCGGATAGTAGCTACCTGTAACTGCGTTCAATTCAGGATCATAATCTTTAATCTTACTGAACACTAACAAGTTACTTCCATTGACAAAAACACGCAGGTTCTGTATTTTTAATTTGCTAACTACTGACTTTGAAAAAGTATAGTATACTTCGGCATTTTTCAGCCTTAAAAATGAGGCATTGCGCAACCAGAAATCAGAATAGCGGTTGTTAATCGGGTCATTACGATCAAATGAAGCCGGATAAGCACCATTAAGGTTATTGACACTATAACGGTTTTCAAACAACCATACCGGCGGAGTAATTGCATTTCCTTGCTGTGGAAGAATCAATTGCTTTGCCTTCCCCTGCCCCTGTAACAAGATATTTAACCCAAAACCATGATACTCCATTCCAGCGCTTATGCCAAATACACTTTTGGGGGTTGGCGCTTCAAATACCCGGATCCTATCATCAGAAGTGATCTTTTTATCACCATTTACATCCCTATAACCTATGTCTCCTGGTTTTGTCCCGGCCAAATGAACAGAATTATCAATTTCAGCCTGATTACGATAAACCCCGGTAGATTGATAAACTAACCATGAATCCATTGAATGTCCCTGAATCTTTTGCCATTCCGGTACATTTGTGGCCTCATCCATAAATACTACTTCATTTTTGGTGTAAGTATAATTCCCGCCAATACTGAAGGAGAAGTCATTGTTCAGCGCTCGTCTGTACAACATTTCGAGCTCTACCCCTCTGTTGTTTACTTTACCAATATTCTCTGCCGGAAGTTTTCCACTTAAACCGGTACTTGAAGGTACTGAAGCATTACGGGCAATTAAAATACTGCTCCTTTTTGAAATAAAATAATCCGCGTTTAAACTTAGGTCTCCTTTAAAAAAGGACGATTCTATTCCGAAGTTTGTTGTTTTTGCAACCTCCCAGGTAATGTTAGGGTTTGGCGCAACACCGGCAGATAGACCTTGCTGCTTTTCACTATCCGGACCAAAATAAAATCCCCCATCGAGGTAATACTGTTGCAGATTCTGATAAGGACTGATCTTATCATTACCCATTTTACCCCAGGATGCTTTTAATTTCAATTGATTAACAAAGCTCAGGTTCTTTTTAAAGAAGTTTTCCTCCGAAATTCTCCATCCCACGGAAACACCGGGAAAAGTACCCCAACGTTTCCCATTTGGAAAGTTAAAAGAACCATCATGGCGCAAAATAAATTCCGCAAGGTACCTATCCTTCAAGCTATAAGTTAATCTACCAAAAAAGTTCTGGCGGGCCGACTGTGAAGCAACGCTTCCATTGTTCTTATCCTTATCGCCACCAATAAAAATCTGATCTATCTTACTGCTCAGGTAACCTGTGCGATAAGCACTAATCCCCTCATCATAATTCTCACTTTGTTCAAAAGCCACAAATGCGCTAATGTTATGTGATTCGAACTGACGGCTGTACCCCAACTTAATGTTATAAGTCTGCAACTTGTAGTTTCTAAAGTCCTCATTCAGGTTAATAGGTCCTTCAGTGTTCTTAAGGTTCACATATTCATTGGTGGTTTTGTTGTAACGATAAGCATCCCAGTTGTCATACAACTTTTTACCATTACGAAAACGGAAATCAAATGCCGCCAATCCACTTACATATAGTCCTTCGGTGATGTAAGGAAGTTTTAAATCGAAAGAAAGATCAGATAACAAGGAATAATCTTTAACATTGTTATAACCAGTAGCTCCCGAAGCCATCAATACCGGGTTACGGCCACCGGCTAGTCCAGGCCCTGGTAATCCATTCGGATAATAAGCAGGCAACGTGGGATATGCTGAGAGTACTTCACTAAAAATAGTTCCGCTACTATAATTGGAAGCCTGACGATCTTCAATCCTTCCTGACACGTTTAAAGCCACCCTCAGATTTGGTGTTACCTGTGAAGAAATATTGGAACGCAGGTTATACTGTTTATAATTGGTAGCTGATTTATGAAAAATACCTTCCTGGTTTAAGTATTCTCCAGATATAAAATGTTCTAGCTTGTCGGTACCACCGCTGAAACTTAATGAATGGCGATATTGCGGTGAAAAATCTTTAATCACAGCATCGTACCAATTCGTATTCGGAAAATTCAGCGGATCACTCCCATCCTTATATTTCAAAATATCCGGATCGGAATATTGATGCGGCTGTCCCAATCGGTCATTCACCTCGTTGATATAGGTAGCATATTGCCCTGCATCAACCAATTTAGGCAATTGGGTAGCTTGGGCCATCCCATAACTACCGCCATAGGTAATTGTAGATTTTCCGCTTTTTCCTTTTTTGGTGGTAATCAAAATTACTCCGTTGGCCGCCTGAGCGCCATAAATAGCTGCTGAAGCATCCTTAAGTATACTAATGCTTTCCACATCATCTGGATTGATCCTTTCAAATGCCCCACGATTGGCAACCCCATCAATTACAATTAATGGACTATTGTCATTTAGTGTCCCCTTTCCCCTGATCAACAAAGAAGAAAAATCATTTCCAGGTTCCCCGGAACGGTTAGTTGCAATTACTCCGGGTACCCTTCCGGCGATAGCATTGGAAAGATTGGGTGTAGGGCTTTGTTTCAAAACATCGCCTTTAATAGTAGCTATAGATCCTGTAACAGTAGCTCTTTTCTGAGTTCCATAGCCTACTACAACAATTTCTTCCAGCTGCTTTTTATCAACACTGAGTTGAACATCTACATTTGAATTGCTTTCTATAGCTATCTCTTTGGTGATGTAACCGGTATAAGAAAATAATAAAGTCGCCTTTTCTTCAGTTATACTGATTACATAATTACCGTTAGCATCTGTAGCAACGGTTTTACTGGTTCCTTTCAGCTTTACAGAAACACCAGGCAAGCCCAGATCTTTCTCATCGGTAACCTTTCCTGTTACCTTACGCTGTGATTTCACAGTCGCCTGAGCTTTAGCATCTGAGATTAAAGCCATCTGGCCTCCAAACACAGACAAAAGCACTAGTAAATGAATAGTCAATCTTAAGTTCATACGCATTTTTGTTTAATTGGTTTATTTGGTTTTTGGTTCTATAGTAGTATAATGCAACCCTAACCTGTTCTATACTATACTATACTATACTATAATAAAGGTATGAATATTTTCATATATCCAAAACTTTTCTCATTAAAACCTTAAAAACTAACAAATTCAGATAAATCGGACTTACAGCGAATTAGACGGATGTTGCCCAAGAATATTGGCTAATAAAAAAACAGCCTACAGGTTAAGACCTGCAGGCTGTTAATAGGATAAAGGCCATAAGCGACCTTCAAAAAGACTGTACTATAAACTTTCTCCGGTTTTACGAAGTCAAATGAATATACTGATTTTCAACTTTTCCATCTTCATATAGTTTCAACAAAGCATAACCTGGTGAGCTTTCCTGATAAAAATAAGGTTGAGCGGATTTTTCATCACCCTTACCCCACCAAAAACCACTCATTGAGCCATTGCAATGATACTTAACACCATTATAAACTGCCTCATCCAGTAAATGTTGATGACCGCTTAAACACACTCTAACCTTATCGCGGTGCTTGTAAAATAATTTTTTAAGTTCCTTATGATCTCCATGCTGTCCACCCTCCCAGGTATTTGTTACGGTAAGGATTGGATAATGAGACATGATCAGGACTGGGGTATTGGCTCTTAAACCTTCCAATTCCTTCTCTAACCAACTCATTTGTTCAGGATCCAGCTTTATCCCGCTGCTATTGCCATCGAGTATAATAAAGTGCCACTTCTTTTTGCTGAAACTATAATATCGGTTTGGAATTTTAAGTCGCTTTACCACATATGGCTTCCCGTACATTTCATCTTGTTCATCTGGTGCTTTCCACCAGATATCATGGTTTCCAATGCAGCTGTATACATTGAGATCAGTTTTACCTACAAACTTATCCCATACTGCCCATTGTTCTGTCACCTGATTTCTCTGAACATTATCATATGAGGCATCACCAATAGAATCACCTCCATTGAGTATAAAATCAATTTTATGCTTAAGCACCTCCTTAAGACATTTATCTGCTCTTTCGGGCACATCACCGCCAGCGGTAATATGGACATCGGTAATATGGGCGATAGTTAAAACAGGTTTTTCTCCTGTCGGGGCTGATAATGCAGCTCCGACAGGAAGAACACCTGTTGCACCCAATAAAACTGAATTTCTAAGAAAATTTCTTCTTTCCATTTAAAGTTTAATTTTTATTGATCCCAACCAAATACTTGCTTAAGCTTATCATTCAGCAATATTTGTTGACGAGGAATTGGACGATAATAATATTTTGGTTCTATAAAAGTTCTAGGTAAATCACGATCTCTGGTAAATGAAACAAAACCAGAGTTGCCGCCTGACAAGTAAAAAGTATTGTCCTTTCCGCTGGCATCTTTGAGATAATATTTAGTCAATGTGGCTTTAACTGGTTCTGGTAAGCCTGCAATAGGAGCCTCATTAGTAGCCGATTCAAGTATTGCAATATCCTGCACGCCATCACCAGTCACATCGTATGCACCTAAGGCCGGAACATATATACCTTGCTGACTGTTCTGAATAAGCTTACCTACTTTCCAACGCATCAAATCATCATACCTTAATCCTTCGCAAGCTAACTCAACCCTTCTTTCCCTTCTAATCTCCAGCAATACATTTAAATTACTTGCATTGGCATTTGGATAAAGCGTAACAAGCGCAGGGTCTAAAGCTACACCGATATTCATGTTCGGCATCCCTACCCTACTTCTTAGCTTATTCACAGTATTATCGAGGTCTGACTGATTGATAGGTCCCAATTCAGCTTTTGCTTCGGCATTGATCAATAGGATTTCAGCTAAGCGAAATACAGGAATATCGTTATACTGTTTTATATAGCCCTGATTTAAATCCGCTCTGGAAGGATAAAATTTGATCTGACCATATCCACCCATGGTCGGATTGATCTTGTGAAGAGCGGCCCCGCCAAACTGCGCCCAGCCCGGATAGTTTATCGTAGCTTTCATCCTTGGATCACGATTATCAAACAACTGTGCGAAAGGCTTCGTGAAGTTTGTAAAAGGCGTTCCGTCGGTATTCAAATACGATTCTGCAAGACTTCTGCTTAAGGCAAAATTAAAGTTCAATACCAGTGAAGCACCATGTCCGACATCCAATGCTGGATCGAAATCTTTCCAGAGAATGATTTCTTTATTGCCAGATAAACTAGTTGCGTTAAAAAGACTAGCGTAATCAGCAGAACCATTACCAAAAATGCTGAAACCACCTTCAGTCATAATTTTAGTACTCGATTCAACAGCAATTGTTAAAAATCTGCTATAATCATTGGTTAACCCAAGTTCGCTATGGTATTTTCTAAAGGTACCTTCGTGAAGGGCAAAGCGCGAAAGCAATGACAGCGCGGCCCATTTTGTAATCCTCGTATTTGTTCCATCTGTCTTAATATGATTCACGGCAAATTGAAGATCTTCCAAAACTTTATCTGCAACAAATGCCCTGGGATCCTGTCCTTTATACAATGCCTGGTCCCCGTCTACAAGAACCGAGCTATACCATGGAACATTGCTATATTTCTTAATTTTTTCAAAATAAAACATTGCTCTGAAAAATCTGGCAATCCCTATATAATGATCTATATCTACTTGATTACCATTCACCTGACCCACATTATCCAGCATATAATTGATAGCTCTCAGTTTTTTCCAATCGTTAGTATCCCAGCCTCCGTAATTGTCTTGGGTTATCTGACCACGAACCAACATATCTGTTTCCACACTAACATTATGTGTAGCTATGTTATCAGAATTCATATCATCCAGAGGCGTCGGCAAATTTTCATAAAACCCGTTGGTATAGGTCTCCAAATCTGTGGTTGTAAGAAAAAACAAAGGCTTGGTAATGGTAGTTTGTGGATCTCTCTGCAGAAAATCCTTCTTACAACTGGAAATTGACACTCCGGATAAAATCAGTGCTATATATAATAATCTATTAAATTTCATGATGCGATAAATTAAAGTGTTACATTAAGGCCAAATGAGTACGTTTTCTGGAATGGGTAAACGTTACCGCTTATTGCTTCCGGATCCAGATTGAATTTGACGCCTGACTTATCGAAGAGATTCTCGCCACTAAAATAGACCCTCACCCTATTTAACTGAAGTTTGTTAACTACCTTTTGAGGGATAGTATAACCTACGGTTAGATTTTTAAGTCTTACATAAGCAAAATTCTGAAGATACCTGGTTTGAGGATATCCCAATTCGGATACATCTTCTGCGATATAGGACTTAAGACGAGGAAAATAAGCGTTAGGATTTGATGGAGACCATTTATCCATTGACTGTACCGTAGGGTTTGTCCATGGCTGAGCAAAAATACTCCAGAAATAAACGTTATTATTTCTTGGATAAAAGTCCTGCTTACCTATCCCCATAAAAAATGCACGTACATCGAATCCTTTCCAGGCAAGATTAAGATCAGCGCCAAAAGTATAGCGCGGACTCGTGTTACCAATTCTTATGAGGTCACCGTGATCATCGGCTGTATTTTTGCCTTTGTTGATAAATCCATCACCATTCTGGTCTTTCCACTTCAAATCCCCAACACCAAAGGTACCTCCAGCATCATCTGAAACGAAGGCTTGTTGATTAGCATGACTTGCAAGTTCTGCTTCAGTTTGAAAAAAGCCTTCAGTTTCCAGGCCCCAGAGCTCTCCAATTTCCTGACCTACATAATAATCGGTCAACATCTTAGTAGGGTTATCAAACCTGGTAATAAACGAACGACTATCCGCAACATTAATACCGAATCCGTAAGAGAATGGACTTCTTGCTATTGTAGTAACATCTTTCCATCCAACACGTAATTCCCATCCTTTTGTTTTTAAATCTGCAGCATTAAGTACCGGCGGTTTAGAACCAAAAACTGCAGGCAAGGTTTTTCCTGGGACTAGCATCCCATCTGTGTAGCGGGTATACTTGTCGAAATTAACATTAAGTTTATCGTTAAACCAGCTCATGTCTACCCCAAAATTGACTGTAGAAACCTTTTCCCAGGTCTGACTTGGAGAAACAGGATTAGGTGTATAAACAGCTTGCGGTCTGATTCCTCCCAATACCTGCCCTATTTGCTTGGATTCCATATTGGCAATGTAGTCGTAGGGACCAACATTCTGGTTACCCAATGAGCCATATGATCCTCTGAATTTTAAAACATCCAGCTTGATGCTTTCAGTTATAGACTTCAAGAAACTTTCGTTTGAAGCTACCCAGGCAACAGATGCCGATGGAAAGAATCCCCATCTATCACCATTTGGAAATCTGGATGTCCCATCATAACGTCCGTTAAGCTCAACAATATATTTATCGTTATAAATATAGTTTAAACGATAGAAAATTCCCCTTACCGCCCAGTCAGAAATACCCTCGCCGGTAGTTGCTGTTCCCGTAGCTAATGCTAAAGTAGGTAAGTTATTACTGATTAAGCCTGTTTTGTTTACCCAGGATTTCTGATCATATCTGTATTCCTGATTATAACCTGCTAAAGCCTGAAAGTAATGCTTGTTGGAAGTTTTGTGGAAATCGGCATATAGGTTAATAATGTCATTTCTAACTTCAGTATTTTCTACGCCAACATATGATGTTCCTGGTCCTGCGTAACTTACAGGCGAATTTGGTCCAGAGCTATATGGTACTCTGAAATCGCCTCCATGACGCACACCAGCATTACGCCTGAAGGTTACATCTCCCTTAAGCTCCAACATATTTTTAATCACACTTGCTGTTGCATTAAAGGTAGTCAGGAAATTATTATACTTCTGGATGGTACGTCCTCCTTTTTGTACTCTTCCCATGTTGGTAGCCCCTGCGGCGGTGTAAGTCCCATCAGGATTAAATACCGCGTCTAATGAACTTTCACGATTTATTCCCCAGAAATAATCATAGTTATCCAATGAGGCAGTAGGTGCATCATATACAGAACTGGTAAAAGCCATATTGTTGCCGACATTAAGCCATTTGAATATCTTAACATCGATTTTACCTCTTATGTTGTACCTGTCATATGCCTCATTTGCATCTTTAATTACACCATCATTTCTCAAGTATTCTGTTGAAAGCATGTAACCGAAATCCTCAGATTTTTTGGACATGTTAAAATTGGCATTATAACTTGGTGATGAACTATTGAATGCTTCTTTGAACCAATCCGTCGATGCCACAGAAATCCATTGATTCGGATTAGTAGGATTTAAGTAAACAGGCGGTAGTGATGGATCTTCAGATCTTCTTTTCGCATAATCTCTGATCGTTGCATCATTGAACGCCTGAGGATAATAAGGATATGCAGCTTCGTGCTTTGTGGTATAAGAAATATAAGGATCAGTAATGGTTTGAGGCAACCTACCTAAATTTTTATAGGCATAATATGCATTTGCACTGATACTTAGCTTACCGCTTTTTGCGCTTTTAGTAGTAATTAATATAACACCAAATGAGGCTCTAGCTCCATATATAGCGGCAGATGCCGCATCCTTTAAAACCGATACACTTTCAATGTCATTTGGATTAAGCAAGCTCAACTCGCCAGCTGAATAAGGAACGTTATCTACCAAAATATACGGACTGGTATATAAATTATCCTTTCCTTTACCTTCAGTTAATCCGCCTAATGAAGTTACTCCCCTGATGTTAAAAGCGGTAGCATCATTTGCTCGTCCACTCCCATTGGTAATGTTTAAGTTAGGGATTAAGCCTTGTAAACCAGCACCAATACTTGTTATTGGTCTGTTCTCTATCTCTTTAGCCGTAATACCATCTACAGCACCACTTAAGTTGATTTTCTTTTGCTTACCATAACCTACTACTACAAAATCATCTAATGCTTTTACATCACCTTTTAAGATGATTTGAAGTTGGGTGCGGTTTCCTACCGCAACTTCCTGGGTTTTTGAACCCACATAAGAAATAATCAGGACATCATCAGTCTTAGCATTGATGATAAAATTACCATTGCTATCGGTTATTGCTGAACCTGAAGCGCCTTTAACTTTAACACTTGCACCTGCCACGGGCCTGCCATACTCATCAAAAACTTTCCCTTTAATGCTTTCAAATACTAAAGCTGAACTAGCAGGTGCTATCCTTTTGAGGATAACCGTGCGATCAAAGATCTTATAGGTTAAGGGCTGTCCTTTCAGACAAAGCTCCATAATCTGATCAATTGAGGCATCCTTTACATCTACGGATACCTTCCCAGATTTTGAAATTTCTATCTTATCATATAAGAACAAATAATCGCTCTGCTTCTCGATCGTCTTTAATATAAGATCAATCGAAGCATTTCTTTGCTTTAGTGTTATTTTTTGGCTATATACACTTGCACTAACCTGACAGAGGCCTGTGATTAAGAGTAATATTATTAGCTTCATAACCAGTATTAATTGTGTTGGTTTACGCTGCAACTTAAATACAGCGCTAAAGAATGTAAAAAAATTCATAGCTTTGAATTGGGGTTTAACATTAGACCTTGATAACTTTTGTTTTCCTGATTAAGACCTTGTCCATCAGGATTTCTAATCCCAAAATTTCAACGGGAAGTGGTACGAACACTTCTCGTTTTTTTTGAAGATTATTGCTGGAATTTATTTCGTCTTATTTCTTCATAAAATGCTGGTTTAATTATGAAATGGTTTGGTTGTTACTTAGGATTTACTATTATTTTATTCTTTTCTATTGTACAATGGATACCACTATAAGAGAGCATTTCAACTAATTCTTTAGCACTAACTGTTCTGGGAATTCTCCCTATATACTGCTTTACAGGGACTGAACCGTTATACTGAATTTCAGTATTGTACCACCTGGATATTTGTCGCATCACGGCAGCTACATCTGCATTATCAAATTGAAAATACCCATCTTTCCAGGCTACAAGTACATTCGGATCTTCTATTTCCTTCATATTGATCAGATTTGAATTCCTGGTAATGCTAGCCTGTTGTCCAGGCTTCAACAAAAGACATTGATTATTCCTTTTTACACTCACAGATCCTTCCAGTAAAGTGGTAAGTTCTGCGTCCTCATCATCATATGCATTGATATTGAAATGAGTGCCTAAAACTGTTACTTCAGATCCTTTGGTACTTACTATAAAAGGTTTTAATTTATTTTTTGCTACTTCAAAATACGCCTCTCCTGTAACTGCTACCTTACGATCTTTCCCGCAAAAAACAGCAGGAAAAGTGATAGATGAACCAGAATTCAGCCATACCTCAGTTTTATCTGCCAAAATCAAATGATACTGACCGCCACGAGGAGTGGTAACTGTATTCATCAATGCAACATTAGCCCCAGGTTGATCAATTATACTGTAAACCAGTTCTCCACTTTTAGTTTTAGTTACCTCAACACCTTGCTGATTAGAAATCTGACCAGTAATATCATCGTTGAGAACAACACTAGTACCATTAGCAAGCTTTAAAATAGCATTGTTCCCACCGGGCTTTATTTCATGATTTGCAGTTAAAGAGGACTTAGCACTCCTATTTGGATTTACAAAAAACAAATACACAATCCCCAGCAGCGCTCCTATTAGAATTGCAGCTTTTGCAAAATAATGACGATATATTTTAAAAGTATTTTTCTTGTCGCCGTCTTTGGCTGTATTCATCATGTTAGCCTCAACGTTAGCATAAATATTTGCCTTAAAGTTTGCTAACTCATCTAAAGAAAAATTAGGGACTTCTCCATTTACGCTTTCATACCAATCCTCAACTATCCTGATTTCTTCAGGCGTAGCAGTTTGGTCATTGTATTTTTTTAATAAATATTTTAATTCTTCAATATCCAAAATGAGTGCTTTTATCTATATATCCGATACCGGAGAAGAAAGTACTATGGCATAGTTTATTTTTTTTAAAAAAAAAGAATACGTACCCAGGATGAACCATAATCCTTTGCTATCATTCTTAGGCGGCCATAAGCCATTTGTAGCTGGTTCTTGATGGTCTGTTCAGATAAAGACAGGTTACCGGCAATTTGTTTAATCGATAATTCATCATCCTTTTTCAGGAGATAAATTTCACGCATCCGAGGTGGCATTTTAGCCACTTCTTTGTCTATAATAGCTTTTAGTTCTTTTTCTATAAGGATATCCTGTGCATATGAATCAATTGGGACATCTTTTGTGCTTACACTTATAGCATACTTGATCCTAACTTCATCCCTTTCATAAAGTTTAAGTACTTTATTTCTAAGAATAGCATATAGATATGCCAGAACACATCCTTCAGAATCAAGGGTATCAATCTTATCCCAAAGTGATAAAAAAGCATCCTGAACCAAATCCTTAGCGATATCATTACAATGAACCTTTTTATATGCTTGCTTAAATAAGGCATGCCAATAGGCTTCAAAAACGAGTTGAAATGCCCGTTTTTTGTCGGATTTAACTAATTGAAAAAAATTAATGTCCAATTCTTTGTCCATAAATGATCCGCATGGGCTAGATTAACTTAATGAATGCCTATAGTGTCTTATTGTTTCGCAAATTAAAATAATGATTATTAACTTATCATAAACTAAATAAAAACTACTACAAACAATGTAACATCACCTACCCGCGATTACTCCCCCTACATGTATGTCTATCATTTAATTCAGAAAAATTCTATTTATATCCCGTCATTGTTACTCTAATCTATTTATTATTAATTAATAAATCAAAATAAAGTAAAAATGGAACACGAGCTCCCCTTTTTTATGCTACAGTTTTCCTGTAATAAACGGGAAGTTCTTTTCTTCAACATGTGCCCTGATCATGATACCCTGAATCTTCTTCACAATTTCCGGATATTTGCCCGCCAGATCAGTACTTTCTTTCGGGTCTTTACTCAGGTCATATAAAGCAATCGGATTTGCCGGATTTTTCATCACCTTCTCTTTTATTCCCTTCCAATTACCCATCCGTACTGCTTGTCGACCGCCATCTTCATGAAACTCCCAATACAAAAAGTCGTGCTGTTTTTGTTTTCCTTTATTCAACAACACAGGCAATACAGAAACTCCATCTGAACGGAAAGGCAATGATTGTCCCGCTAGTTCAGCAAAAGTTGGCAAGAAGTCCCAAAATGCACCTATATAATCAGAGGTCTGACCTCCTTTTATTTTACCTTGCCAATTAGCAATTACAGGCTCCCTTATACCACCTTCTGTCAACTGTCTTTTAATCCCCTTAAAACCTCCACTGCTGTTAAAAAACTCAGGATCATTTCCTCCTTCTCTATGTGGACCGTTATCACTTGTAAAAATGATCAATGTATTTTTTTCAAGGCCCAGTTCTTTTAATTTCGAAACCAATTCACCAACATAATTATCTAATTTGGTAACCATCGCTGCATATGCAGCATGCGGATATGCCTGAGGTTGATAACCAGAGCCATCCCATTCACTTTTTACGTTTTTAGGCTGTTCGCCAAACTTCCTTTTATAATATTCAAAAGTCTTATCTCCATCAGGCAATTGCAAACCTGCATGAGGCAAGGTATAGGCCATATACATGAAAAATGGAGCTGAACGATTACGTTCCATAAAACTAATTGCCTTTTTCTGAATCAATTCCGGAGCATATTCAACCTGCCTGGTTAAGGTATTATTCAATTCCACACGTTTTAGATTATCCCATAAATGATCAGGAAAGAAATTATGCGATTGGCGCTGACAATTATATCCATAAAACTGATCAACACCTTGATTTACCGGATCACCTTCAGAGCCCGGAAATCCCATTCCCCATTTACCAAATGCACCGGTTTTATAGCCCGCAGCTTTAAACATCTCCGGCATCGTATAAGTAGCAGCCGGCAAAGGCAACTGCCCTTCAGCTTTAACCTCATAATTCCCTCTTATGGGGGTGTGTCCGGTATGCAAACCTGTCATTAACGATGCCCGTGACGGCGCACATACAGAAGTCCCTCCGTAAAACTGCGTAAAACGTATGCCTCCAGATGCTAGCTTATCGATATTTGGTGTTTCTATTAAAGCCTGCCCATAACAGCCCAAATCTCCATAGCCCATATCATCCGCAAGAATAAAAATCACATTAGGTTTCTCTTGTGCCGTAACATAAAGGCTACTAGTTACCAAAAAAATGGTAAAAAAGTGCTTTGTTATATTCATGCTATTTATTTGTTTGTACTGCTTTAAGTAACTCGGCCAGTTCTTTTGTCTTTTCAGGATATTTGCTTGCAAGGTTATGTTTCTCGCCCATATCCTCGTTCAGGTTATACAATTGCAGGTCTGTTGAATTTCCTGTCTCTATCCCTACCAGCTTATTATAAGCGGCGCCATTAGCTGGCGAGATATATTTCCAACCATCTTTTATAATCGAAAGCGGACCGCCCTGCTCAACAAAAACAGATCTGCCTTTTTGCGAACGACCAAGAAATGCATTAAGTAAATTCTCACTATCCCCTGCTTCTCCTGAAGGAATTGGCTGATTAATCAGTTTTGAAAAAGAGGCCAACAAATCCATCTGACTTACCAAAGCAGAAGAAACATTTGGTTTAACCTGTGCAGGCCAGTTTAAAATGAAGGGCACCCTGGTTCCGCCCTCCAGTGCACTGTATTTACCCCCACGAAGCGGTCCTGCAGGCAAATGACCATTAATCATAGTTACTGCACCATCCTCATAACCGTCATCCAATACAGGTCCGTTATCACTCGTAAATACGATCATGGTATTCTTATCTATATTCAACGCTTTAAGTTGCTTCATCAGCTCCCCAATAGTCCAGTCGAGCTGTAAAATAGCGTCTCCACGTAAGCCCAATCCGCTTTTACCTCTAAACATCGTTGCAGGCATTCGTGGAACATGTGGTTCTGTTAAGGCGAAATACAGAAAGAAGGGTTGCTTTTGATTGCTTTCAATAAAAGACTGTGCTTTAGCCAAAAAAGTTGTAGACACCTCTTCATCAACCCAGCGAGCCATGTGTCCTCCCGACATATAGCCAATTCTGCCAATTCCATTCACAATAGTCTGATTATGCCCTTGTCCGGGAGAAGATTTCATTTTTAACAATTCCGGATGATCTTTCCCTGTAGGATCATCACCTACTTTAGCTAAATAATTTACCTCAATAGGATCCTTAGGATCAAGTGCAACTACATTATACCCATCCAAAAACACTGTTGGCACCCTGTCGGCAGTTGCAGGAAAGATAAAAGAATACTCAAAACCCACTTCAACCGGTCCTGGCTTTATTTCGTTATTCCAGTCCTTAGCTATTGTTTTACCTAAACCAAGATGCCATTTACCAACAATTCCTGTTTTATAACCTGCTTGTTTAAATAGATTAGGCAGTGTAGTTTTATCAGTTGGAATAATCAAAGCTGCATCTCCGGGAAGGATTCCCGTGCCGCTTTTGCGCCAGGGATATTCTCCGGTCATAAAAGCATAACGTGAGGGTGTACAGGTAGCCGATGTAGCATGTGCATCCGTAAAACGAACACCAGATGAAGCAAGCTTATCAAGATTTGGAGTCTGAATTTTCGTTGCACCATAACAACTTAAATCACCATAACCTAAGTCATCTGCACAAATGTAAATTACATTTGGTCTTTGAGTCTTCCCTTGTTTTACCCCGGTTTGGGCAGAAACATTTAATACTATACCTAATAATGCAGCTATTAAAAGCCCGTGATTTACCTTTTGCTTTATCATTCTATTTATTTTGACTTCTCTCCTTCCCAAATCTATAAATTGTTTACAAATAAAAAGCAGGTAATGTCATTACAACAATTACCTGCTTAGAAGGGACATTTACTAAATTTTAATTCTTAAATATTTCAGCCAGTTTATGGTCAATATCTTCCTCATTCCCCGATTTTACCAATATTTTACCTTCTTTATCAAGTAACACATATAGCGGTATAGTACCATGCTTGTATTTACTAACTACCCTTGCAGGCATATTTTTTACAGGGAACTCATCAATGGTCTGGATCCATGGCATTTGCTCTACGTCCATAGCCTTAATCCAATCATTCCACCTGCTATCGTTTGTTACGCTAACAATTTCAAACCCTTTGTCCTTATACTTAGCGTATACCTCTTTCCAATGCGGGATAGCTTCTCTGCAGGGCTTACACCAACTTGCCCAAAAGTCTATCATTACATATTTTCCTCTTGTAGATGAAAGCGTAAATTTCGTACTGTCCCCTTGCAATAAAGTAAAGTCTTCAGCATAATTACCAGGTAATACAGCTCTTCTTTCGTCAATATCTTGCATAATATTACTGAAGTAAACGGATTCTTTAGCGGCACCGCTAAATGTTACCATCAGCTTCTCCAGGTCCGTTAAAGGTATTCCCGAATTAAACATATAATGATTGCTCAACATATAAATACCCGCAACTGATGACGGATTTTTAGCAATAAACGGACGTATATAATTCAATTGTGCATTAAAAATCTCTTCTTTGCCCTTACCACCTTTTGTTTTGATTTCATAGCCAATAAAATCCGCATGACTTGTTGAGCCAGTAACTTTAACATTTTTCAGCATAGCCCCTTTATCACTTCCATACTTTGTGTAATCGTAATGTTGAGCACCTGCTGTATCCACTTTAACAGAAATAGCAGCGTTTTCCATAAAAATCTGTGTTCCCCAGTTGCCCGGTTTGAAAGAGAGACTCATCATTTTTGGGCCGCTAAGCTTCCCTTTCATTACAAACTTACCATTCCTCAACTTACCCGTATTCACTTTGGTACTCATCCTGGTTTTAGCATTATACTCGTTCAACACCACCTCTCCATTGGCAATACCTTTTACGGTACCTGTGAGCGTATATCCAATGCTTGATTTGGTTTGCGCAATGCCGATTACAGTTTGGGCGATCAGCAGTATAGCAGCGAGCCCTATATATTTTAACTTCATAAAGTATCTTTCTATTTAACAGTTACATTAAAATTAACATCTTCAGGTGGGATACATTCATTGTCATCACAGGCACCAAACTGTATAGATCCTTTAACAGCCGTCTGGTTCTTTGACTTCAATTTGATCTTTTGTTGAAACACTGCCTGATTCTCAAAATATCCTACCTGCATGTTGAACATTTTTTCAAATTTCACAATCGGGTTAGTTTCTTTGGTTTTCCCTACAAGCGCATATTGCTGTGATGGCGAAAAAGTAAATACCGTTTTTGTCGGTCCCCCATCTCCCACATTTTGAGAATAAATGTGCCAGCCTTTATCAATCGTCGCTTTAAAGAATACAGTAGCTTCCGTTGAACTTGTTTTTTTCGCTGCATAACTCCATTTCACAGGACGAAGAATTTGAGCCTGAAGTACCTGTGCGGAAGCAACCAGTGCCAAGGCAATTATCAGTTTTTTCATATCGTTTAGTTGTTAAAGATTTCAGCCATTTTTTTATCCATCGCCGCATCATCTTCTCCACCACCGCCATAACGGCCAACAATTATTCCATTTTTATCAATAAGAATTTTGGTAGGCAAACTATGGATACCATAACCTTCAGTGATATCTTCCGATTTATCATAGCCCGTAGCAGTTCTCTTCAAACCTCTTAAAACATGCTTCCACACGCTTATCTTATCCTGATCCACTGCTTTTTTCCAGGCTGCATGATTCGTATCGTCATCAGATATTCCTATAATTTCCAAGCCCTTATCCTTATACTTACTATATAGCGACAATAAATGTGGATTACCTTTTCTACAGGGCACACACCAGCTTGCCCAAAAATCAATTAACACATACTTTTTACCCTTAAAATCGGCCAGACTAAGTTGCTCTCCATTGATATCAGCTTTGGCGAATACCCTAGCCACACTTCCCGGTGAACCACTTTCCAGTTCAAGAATTTCCTTATATACGTCTTTACCTGATCCACTTTGCTTGATCCTGTCTGTCCAACCATTGTAAATAGCCTTTGCCTTATCGAGCGCAACTGAGCTCATTTTAAAACGCATGAGATAGGCAGAAATATAAGAATCAGGATGTGTACTGATAAAGGCCTCATCTATTTTGTCCATCCTTTCGTTAAAAGGTTCAAACTGCTCGCGAATAGCCGCTGCTTTTTCGTGATCTTTCTCTTTTCGGTAAGCTTCAAGTACAGGTTCCATCTCTTTACGTATCGGAGCCTTTTGCTTGTTCAATCGCTCAAGCTCATCATTGCTGGGAGATCCTTTCAATGTCAATTGTTTAAAAGCCCCATAGCTTACAACCATATCCATTTTCCCCGGTTCTATGAAGAAGCTGGTCATATTGGGATCGTCACTATTCCTGCTGTTCCGGGAGGCGGCCAGACTAGCCATGACAGGTTCCGTTAATTTACCTTTGAATACAAATACGCCATTTTTAATGGCTGCACTATCGGTTTTGTAGTTTTCACCTAAAGGATAAAACAAGTAAACATAACCTGTCATTTTTCCGTTAATCTTTCCCTGAATATTGAATTCCAAGGCCTTGTTGTCCTGAGCAAACCCCGGCAGACCTATAAAGGCTGCCAGGGTGTAAAATAATAGTTTTTTCATATGGTGGTCTCTTAGTTTTTATTATATCCCGGATTCTGTTCCCCTATAGTTGGGTTCTTTTCAAATTCCACGGCCGGTATAGGCAGGATAAAATGGTTCTTGTCTGTAATTGCGGGTTTGATCTGCAATACGGTAGCCAGTGGTAATCTAAGCAGCGAGGTCCAATCCTGACCATCTTCAAAAGAAAGATTTCTAACTGTTTCCTTATGTACTTCAAGCAACAGCTGATCGGGAGTTGTGGCATTATCAACTGCAGTAAAATTAGTTACACCGGCATGTGCCATAATGTTTTTCAGCAAAGCTCTGGCATCACTCAGGCTACCACCCGATCTAATGATTCCTTCTGCTTGCAGCAGATAAACTTCTGTAAGTCTTAAGGCGTATGATTCTTCTACTTTCGGACCCATATATTTGGCGATGCCATCTAAACTGGTACCTACAGTACCGATCACCCAACTACCTCTGGGATCTCCGGTCATTAGCGATTTAAAATATGCAGTAGCCAGGAACTGTGCAGAGTTTCTGAAAAAATAGGTATCAGATTTACTTACTTGTCCTGGTTTAGGCACTAATCCAAGCATCACTTCTTTACTGCCCAAACCTTTTGTACTAAAAATATCCCGCAGGTTACCTTCTAAAACATAAGGTGAATGCTGGATAATATCCTGTGTAAGACTAACTACTTGCGCATAATCGCCGGCACTACCACGGAGCATCAGTACCCTGGCTTTAAATGCCTTTGCCACCCATTGGTTACCGTAGTAATTTACGCTGCTAATGGGAGCATGAGCGATAGCATCGTCCAGATCGCTCAAAATAGCATCATAACTTTCCTTAACCGTGTTTCGTTTTTTCGCAATGTTATTGGTGCTCACAAACTCAAGTCTCAACATTACCCCTAAACTGCTGTTAAGATCGTAAAACTGCGCAAAATAACGCAATAGATTATAGTGTCCGTAAGCCCTTAAAAGACGAGCTTCGGCAAGGATCTCTGCTCTCCTGCTCCCCGAAAATTTAGACTCAGGCAGCACATTGATCTGGTCAATCACGCCATTTGCAGCATTAACAAGGCTATAAGCGTTTGACCATATATTGCCTGCAGAATAATCAGATGCAGTAATCTGGCTGTTTTCCTCAAATGGAGTAACTCCGTTAGACTGCCTGTGGTTACCTGCCAGCACACTTGGTGGAGCCTCATGAGATCTGGCCCATAAAATACTTGGCGTACCACGATCATCACCTCCCTCTGCAAAGCGCAGGTAAACACCATTCAGCGCAACCTGGGCGCTTTTTTGATCAACAATGGCATTTCCTTCCACCTTGGCCTGTGCGGGCAAGGCATTCAGTTCTTTTTTACATGACACCAGTACAGATACTGCAGCTGTAAAGGTCACGGCTATAATTAAATTCTTCATCTCTCAATTGTTAATCATTAAAAACCTAAACGAATTCCGAAAGTATAAGACCTAACGGTTGGAAAGGTACTGGCATCGCGGCCACCACCGATAACGCTTCCCGGATCATCACTTACTTCCGGATCAGGACCAGGGTAAGACGTTACAGTAAACAGGTTGGTACCTGTAGCGAAAACGCTCATGTTGCTGATTCTCAATTTCTGCAACAACGCTGAAGGCAGGTTATAGCCCAGTGTAAGCGACTTGAGTTTCAAATAAGAAGCATCATACACATTCTCATTAGATAGCATCATCGTCTCATTCAAAAGCAGTCTCGGGCGATTTGAATTTGGATTACTCGCACTGTAATGATCCAATACTCTTATTCCTCTATTGGCAAGACTACTCATATTAAAATCACCCACGTCTTTCTGATACATCAGCTTACCACCATAAGAAAAGGTAAATAAGGAAGTCAGATTAAAGCGTCCCAAGCTGAAAACGTTGGTATAGCCACCGAAAAATTTAGGTGCCGCTTTTCCGATGATATCCTCTTTCCAAAATCCATCTTCTGCCATAACATAAGACAGGTCCCCGATATTAACCAGAGGCTGGAAATAGATATAATATGGAAACGCTGCTTTATAGGCATCAACCTGTTCCTGTGTGCGGAGTATACCTGCTGAAACTCTGCCATACAATAATCCAAGAGGCTCTCCCTCTTTAACGATACTGGTCCCCAGATTAAGCGCATTACGATCGTTAGGATTTGAAAAAGGGCCACCATCTATATTTAACACTTTGGAAACGTTCTGTGAAATATTCAGTGCACCGTTCCAGCTGAAACGTTTATTGCGAACAAAATCACCATGAAGTTCCAGCTCTAACCCGCGATTACGGATCTTTGCAATGTTGTAGATTACACTTGAAAATGAAGAACTCGGTGCAGGGGTAATGTTAAGTAGTGCTCCATCGGTTATCTTGTTGTAATAACCAAAGGTACCACCAAACCTGCCATCGAATAAATTAAAGTCCAATCCAAGATCCTGTTGTGTAGTAGATTCCCATTTGATATTCGCATTACCAAGCTGGCTAGGTACCAAAGCATTCAAACCTGCATAAGAATCAGGCGTGTAAAGTGTACGCCACAAATGGTCGTCTATACTTTGGGTTCCGGTACGACCGGCACTGGCACGAAGTTTAATTTCATTGATCCATTTCACGTCTTTAAGAAAATTCTCCTCAGAAACGCGCCATGCAACGGCACCAGAAGGGAAATAACCCACCTGATTTCCTGGTGAGAACTTAGAAGAGGCATCAGATCTACCGGTAAAGGTTAGTAAATATTTATCTCTGAATACATAGTTGGCACGAACATAAAACGACAACAATGAGCTTTGTCCGGATGGATTACCTCCTCTAACACTCACTGCCGTAGCTGCTGAAGTTAGGTTGTTCAGAAAATCATCATCCGGATAGCCTTTTCCTGTGGCTGAAAAGAAATCCATGCGGTTCTTTTCCCATGATGTTCCTGCCAGTACATTCAGCCGGTGGTCGTCGTTAAATGTTTTATTCCAGGTCAGTGTATTTTCAATAAATGTGCTCAAGGTATTTGAGGTAGATTGTGAACCCAATCCACCGCCTGAACTTTCTCTTCCATAAAAGCCACCCACTTCTACATAACTTGGTGTATAGTTCAACTGGTTATAATTGCTGTAATTAGCAGAAAAAGTACTTTTAAACTTCAGGTCTTTCAGTATATCATACTCAGCAGACAATGAGCCCATCAAGGTATAATCCTTAGCGCGGTTGGTTGTTGTGGCCACGGCTACAGGATTCTGATATCCACGATAATCGGCACTTAGCGCCCCAAGATTAGCATAGGAACCATCTTCATTATATACACCAAAAGTTGGTGGAGCATTTAAGGCCTGTGCGTAGGCTCCACTGGTGATATTGGTTTTTGTGAAGCCATAATTCAGGTTAGCAATCACTTTAAAACGGCTGGTAATCTCATTATCCAGGTTCATTTTTCCTGATAGCCTGTTAAAGTCAGATCCAGTAACTGTTCCACCCTGTTGCGTGTAGTTTAACGAAGCATAATAGCGTGAACCAGCCCCACCTCCGCTAACAGAAACGTCAGCATTGTTAGTATGACCGTTCCTCAGAATCAGATCCAGCCAATCTGTATTTGCATTTCCAAAAAAAGCAGGATTGTTCATGATACTCAACGCCTGCACTGCCGCACCAGTAGTAAGGGATAAGTTCAGCCTTTTGCGCTCATTGATATAGTTGGTTGCAGCTTCTTTTAAAGTTGATTTATATTGATCTGCATTCAGCACTTGTTCTTTAATTGGCGTATTGATGCCGGTATAATAATTGGCACTCAATTGCGGCTTGCTATTTTGTTTCCCTTTTTTTGTGGTAATGATCACCACACCGTTTGCGGCCTTAGAACCATAAATAGCTGTTGCAGAAGCATCTTTCAGGATATCTATAGACTCAATATCGGCAATATTCAATCCGGCAAGATTGTTTAGCCCCCGGGCAAAAGCACCCGAAACGCTATTGTTAAAATCTTCACCGTAATTGGCAGCTTCAATCGGGTTAACGATATCCGACTGAGCGTTCATAAAGTTATTACTCACTACGGTTGGTATACCATCAATTACATACAGCGGATCATTGGTTCCTAAAAGAGATGCCCCGCCCCTGATGCGAATTCTTACCGCACCACCTGGAGAACCATCAGCTTTAATCACCTGTACCCCTGAGGCTTTACCAACAAGAGCATCATCTACACTCATAAAAGGCACATCCTTTATTTCTGTAGTTTTGATAGAAGAAACTGATCCTGTAAGATCCTTTCTTTTTGTCGTACCGTAGCCCACAACTACAGTTTCTTCCAACTTATTCTGGCTGAGTTGCATGGTTACTATCATCGACTGACGGGCAGGAAGTTCTTGTGTAACATACCCTACATAAGAAAAGATCAATATTGCATTATCCGGCACAGAGATATTAAAATTCCCTTGCTCACCCGATACAATAGATCTCCTGGAGTCATCCTTTACTTTAACACTCACTCCTGGCATGGGTCTGCCATTTTCATCAAGTACACGACCGCGAACATCAACAGCAGAAATAACATTTCTGAGCTTATCCAGAAAGGAAGGCTCTTTTTTTGAGACCACCACAGAGTTTTTTGCTACTGAGTAGTCAAAGGGCTGGTCTTCAAAAACCTGTTGAAGCACTTCTTTTAAATCTGCATTCTTCACCTGTATCGTAACGGGTTTTGCATTTTTTAAATTAGTTGTGGTGAATAGGAAATCATACCCGCTTTGCGTTCGAATTTTATCCAGCACATGTTTAATGGGCGCATTTTTTTCACTCAAAGTGATTTTTTGCGCGTAGCTACCTGCACTTACCTGCAGGATAACTGTGATTAAGAGCAAAGTGGTCAGGTTAACTCGCATAATCCATTCTCTTTTTCCGGTTCTACTAACCCGGCTAAGTGCCCGGTTCATCATCAACTGGATTTTGGTAGCACAGCACGAAAGCTGCATCAACCTTTTTGTATAAAAATCGTACATTTGTTTAGCATGGTTTAAAAACGTTGGGCCTTCATTTTCGAAGATGTTGGGGCCTTTCGTTTAGTTGATAGTTTAGATTATTAATGTAAACCGCTTATTGGGTTATCCTGGTTCCGAGGCCGGGGTAACCTTTTTTAAGGGTTTGAATAGTAACAGTTTAATTCATTACCATCACCCTCCTTCCTTCGATATCAAAATGAACGGTTTTGGTTCTTTCCAGCATACTCAATACATCACTGATATTTGACGATCTTGAAATCGTACCGGTAAACCCTTCTTCTGTAGGATTGTCTTTATAGACAACCTCAATATTATACCAGCGGGCAATTTGTTGCATCACACTCTGGATTCTTTCATCATTAAAACGGAAATAACCATTTTTCCAGGAAACCGCATCTTCCGGATCCACCTGCTGTACATTGAGCTGTCCTGCACCCAGTTTAGCTTGTTGCCCCGGAATCAGCACAACTTCATTATTACTCCCTTTAACCTTTACACTGCCTTCCAATAAGGTCGTTTTTACAAAACGGTTAGTCTGGTAACTGTTCACATTGAAGTGGGTACCGAGAACTTCAATAGTCTGTCCTTCCGACTTCACGACAAACGGATGTACCTTATCCTTAGTAACTTCGAAGTAAGCCTCCCCCTGCAATTCTACAACTCTATTCTTACCGACAAAAACAGAAGGAAATTTAAGACTACTCTCTGCATTCAGCATCACAATGGTTCCATCAGGTAAAGTAACATTGTACATACCGCCTCTCGGGGTATGCGCTGTCATCTCTAAAGACGAAGCTTGTTTATCGTTCCCAGGGCTTTCAACCCCCGTACCATCATTATAAACCAGCTTGCCTTCTTTTACCACTACGCCTCTCTTTGCATCACTGAGGTTTATCGTTTTACCATTTGCCAGTGTGAGTATTGCTGTATTTTTGCCGGGAGGGATATCCTGCGCCAAAGAAATTTTATCTTTTATACTAATGTAGCGGGTATTGTAAAAATATAGTCCTGCACTAAGCACCAGCAATATAGCAGCAACACTGGCTATACGTGGCCATAGTTTGATTTTTTGAGCGCCATCTAAATAGCCGTTAAGTTTATGCAGGCCCAGATCATGTTCCTGTTGTAAATCTTCAGGACTTAAGGTTTCCCCGGTTTTATATTTCAAATACCAGCTTTCCAGCAATGCCCTTTCTTCCGGCTTCGCTTTTCCGCTATTGTATTTTTCTATTAATTTTTCTGCTCTTTCGAATTCCATGTTCATGCTAAGCGGAATTTCCCGCTATAACAATAAGACACGGCTAGATGCATGATAGACTAGACGATATTAAAATAAATTTAAAATAATATGAAGAATATGTTTGCACCGAGCTTTACGCGCAAAATTTTCAAAGCATTATGCACCTGATTACGTACAGTATGGGGTGATAAATTGAGGGCAGCAGCAATCTCATTATGACTCATTTCAAGCTTACGGCTCATTTCAAAAACAAGTCGCATTTGATCCGGTAGTGCAGCTATTTCCTGTTCAATAAGCAAGCTCAATTCCTTCTCCCGCAGCTGATCTTCAATAATATTTTCGCCCTGATCTATAAACTCCTGTAGTGATGCGGCAAAATTATCTCTTACTTTTCTATTCCGATACTGATTTAGTATACGGTTACGCACAGAGGCATATAAATAAGAAGACAAGCTGGTCGTAAAATAAAGTTGCTGGCGATTAGTCCATAGGTATACAAACAATTCCTGAATAATATCGCCAACCTCTTCTCTATCCGGTAAGCGTCTGTAAGCATGGCTATATAATACGCCCTGATACCGATTGTATATTTCGGTAAGCGCCAACCGCTCGCCCCTCTTTAACAAGGCAACAAGATCCTGATCGGAATATGAACTATAAACAGACATTGTGATCATCCTACTAAGTAAAGATATGGAAAAATCTTGGCTAATAGCTCAGGAAGATCGCAAACCTGTTTTTGACAAGGCAAAGAATCGTGTGAACACCACTAGCGCTTAGTGCCGTCTGCCTTTAAATATTCCATTGAGATTTTACGCTGAAAAACATCACCGAGATAAACTGCCCGCTGGTAGTTCTTAGCATTCATATCCGTAATTTTTTGCCAAAACACATTGCGTAGTTTCCTGAACCAGGGAAAAACATAGTACATGGTAATTTTAGAAATGCCAAGTCGATTACAGGTTTGCTCATCAAGTAAAAACCTAACATAACAGATATGCAGGTACTTCACGAATTTCTTTTGATAGGCTTTCTTGAAGATATTAGAAGCTATTGCTTCATTTTCAAGCGCCTGTGCCAGCTGCACAGAGTCCTGATCTGCTGAAACCTGTCCAGCTGTCCATAAATAGAACATTTCAGTAGCCTGCTTTTTATCAATTGGCAAATAGTCTTCAGGTATTCCCAACAAATAACCAACATACTTCCAAAGATGAAAAACACCCAACTCCTCTTTTTCTGAAATCCGTAGACCTAGCTGATGCAGACCATGCAGGTAAAACAAGCTAAAGCCAATATTCGTGGCTACCATATCCCAGTAATTTATAGGCTCTCCCCAGTTTTCCTTGTCCCAATTTGCATGTCGTTCCTGAATCATCAGTCGTGAAAAAGAATGTATTACCCTCGTACGAGCAGTATATTGATAACCAATTGCATTAATTTCCAAGGCTTTGTGACGGGTAACCTGTACCCAGAAATCAAGGGTATCAGTTATCCTTTTAGCAGGACCTTTCTTTAGCGCTCCCGTAAAAATGAGGGCTTTATTCAAATAAGCGTAATCATAACCACTCATCAGACTATAATCACGTAAAGAAATCAGTGCATTTGTTCCGCTGCGCATACATAAATTACACCCAGCCTTGAGCAGATCATCATCCAGCCAGGAAGGTTTTTGTTGCATGGTTAAGAACATCTTCTTTACACTGTCAGGTAAGTCGTCACCTTCAGAAATTTTAGAAGCCGCTAACTTGGTAATCAGCGCATATGCTTCCTCAAAATTTCTACCATTAAAGATTTCCTTGACTGCCTGATCTCCTAAAATATCATACTCGTTAGTACGTGGATCAACTCCCTTAAAATCGGTTAGTTCCAGCTTTGCACCTGACCATTGGACCAGCTGACTTCCGCTGCCATCTTCCCAGAATCTTTTAATATTTGAATCCATGAACCTTCTTTAGCTTATTGGTTTAATTAACAGCTAACCTCTCACATGAATTGTTCCAAAAAAAAGTTACCACGTGATTTAGGGCATCAAACGCTTACGTTCAGATTCCTGATCATTTTTGGCCGAATCCTGATTCGCCAAAATGGCAATAATCTTTACCATTGTCATCAATTCATTCCCTTTCAGTTTACTAAATTTCTTTTTTAGCGTACTGTCCGGTTGAACCAGAAAAACAATACTATCGCCCGCTTTTACCTGTCTGAAGATCTCAAATGCATCTTTAGACATTACTGAAGAATCCAATACCTGGTATTCCGGAATAAATTTGCGAGTATCTCTGAGTACAGAATCACCATACATTTGTCGCATATGCATTTTCAATACTTCCCCTACCGAAACCACTGCTCCACTGGACTTACTTATAATTTTATATTTTACCCCTGCGTCTGTAGCTTTAAAATTATTACAAGCTATCAAAGCCAGTAGAAAACATCCGAATAAAGTTCTTTTGATCAAATTCATCTGTTAAATAACGATGGTAGCGCACAAATAGATATAGATTGAGGTTACTGGAATGCTATTTTGTCTCCAGTATAGAAAGAATATTGCCAGCAGGATCTTTAAACCAGGCAATAACAAGTCCTTCGCCCCGAAAAATTCCCTTTTCATCAGTTTTAAAATCTTTATCAGTATAGTGTTCAAACTGAACACCTTTCACACCCAATGCACCGACTGCATTTTCTACACTATCAACAGGAAAATTCAGCACTGTGAAGGTTGCAGCCTGATGATCGACCTTAGGATAAATCATAACAGGAGTAGATCCGGCTATCCGCAGTTCAAGGATTCCCATGTCACTATCTTTAACTTCCATTCCTAGTGTTAACTGATAAAATTCTCTTGCTTTTTCAATATCATCAACTGAAAATGAGCTAAATGCTTTTGAGTTTTGTAGCATGACTTTTAAGTTTTAAAGATTCATCTTAATTACTACAATCGACAAAGGATAAAGTTTATTTGCAGCACAACCCTAAAAATCTTTAAATTAGAAGATGATCAATACCAACCTGTATCCAATCCTCAACACATGCACCTATTTAAATACGGCCAATTCCGGAATTCTATCTAAACCTATACAAGAATGGAGAAGTAAGCATGATGCTGATTTTCTGATGGCGGGGAGCAATTTTCGTTTGCAACACGCTTCGATTTTTCCAGAATTAAAGCAAAACCTTTCGATGCTTTTTGGCGCTGATGCAGAACAGATTTTTCTGGTTCCTAATTTCTCTTTTGGCTTCAACACCCTGCTGGATGGATTGGATAAAAGTCATCGGTTTTTGCTATTGGACGAGGACTACCCATCGGTAAACTACCCGGTCCGCGGCAGGAAATTTGATCATACCACCGTACCAATAAGTAAAAACTTAGAGGATGATATTTTAGCAGCGATTAAACGTTTTAAGCCCAGTGTCTTTGCCTTTAGCATCGTTCAATACATCAGCGGGATCAGACTATCCCCTGATTTCATCAAAACAATCA
The DNA here is from genome assembly GCF_900176505.1 of Pedobacter nyackensis. GTDB lineage: Bacteria > Bacteroidota > Bacteroidia > Sphingobacteriales > Sphingobacteriaceae > Pedobacter > Pedobacter nyackensis. Next base: position 39,978 of record NZ_FWYB01000022.1, read on the forward strand.
AACAGACTTATCCAAACCTGCTTCTTATTGCCGACGGCACACAATTTTGCGGTACAGCCTCATTTAATTTTGAAACGTCGGGCTTAGATGCAATCCTATCAAGTGGCTACAAGTGGATGCTGGGAGGCTTTGGGAATGGCTTTGTATTGCTATCTGATCAGTTGAAAGACCAGCTATTTCAGGAAAGAAAGCAAACTTCTTTACCAACAGAGAATTTCCTGGAAAACAGAGACCACCTATCCCTATGCTTCGAGCCAGGCCATTTGGATAGCTTAAACTTTGGAAGTTTAAATCAAGGCGTAGAGCAACTTCAATCACTGGGACTTGATAATATTGAAAAAATGACTCAATCCATATGTACACAAGCGAGAGCCGAATTTCATTCGAGAGGGCTATTGAGTACTGAAATGCCGGAAAGAAACGCACAATCAACCATAATGAGTCTTCCGCTCACATCGGCTGTGTGCGAAAAACTGCTTGCTGCTAAGATTATATTTTCTAACCGGGGAGCCGGCAGTAGGTTTTCATTTCACTTTTACAATACCAATGCCGATTTAAATCACCTTTTAGCTGTACTTGATGGGAAGAGTTAATTGACCTCTGCCTCCATCAAGTCCACAGCGTATCAACAAAGTACCTATTGGCGTCAAAAAAATTATGCCGACATTGAAACCCTGACCTTAATGCAAGCCTTTCAATATCCTCCAGCGCATACTTTTGGGAAATTTCCATATAAATATGCTCATCCCTGGCAAAACTAATTGTTGCTGCAGCTCCGATATGAACGATTTGGTCTTTTAAACTGATCAGGTAACTTTTACAGGCCCCAGATTCTGGATCATAATTGGCATAATGTTCAAAATTTTTAAGCTCAAAATCACCTCCCAATTCCCTGTTAATGCGTTCAAGCAAGTTCAAATTAAATGCACTTGTGATCCCTTTGCTATCATTATAGGCTGCCAATATTTGCTTTGGATTCTTCTTCAGGTCAAAACCAATGATCAACATATCTCCTTTAGACAGTAACTTTCGTAAGGATAACAAAAACTCATGTGCCTCATCCAGATTCATGTTTCCAATATTTGCCCCCATAAACAAGACCACCTTTCTCCGGTTAGAAAGTGCAGCAGCCTTCTTTAGCATGTCCAGATAATCTCCATTTAGTCCTTTTATATTCAGATCAGGCAATTCCTTGGGTAGATTTTCCTCCAGTTCGCTGATTACATGTGCCGAAATATCCACTGGAAAGTAACTAAACTCCAGATTTTGTTTAGCCAGCTCCCTTAGCAAATGAATAGATTTTGTAGCATCCCCTGCCCCCAGTTCTATCAAATCAAAAGGAGTATCTCCCTTGATAATAAGGTTAGCAATATGACTCGCCTGATTTGAAAATATATCCATTTCCGCATTGGTCAGATAATACTCATCCATTTCCATGATCTGCTGAAATAAATAATCTCCACGTTCGTCATAGAAATACTTGGCCAGCATAAACTTAGGACTTGCCTGAAGTCCGGCAACAGTTTCGTTAAGGAACTGTGATTCAACAGCGGTTAAATTGGTCTGCATAATGTTATTTGGCTAGTCGTATTCCAGTAAATTGCCATCTTAAATGTGGATGAAAGAAATTCCTATAGGTTATCCTGCTATGACCTAAGGGCGTTGCTTCGGATGCTCCCCGAAGTACTTTTTGGTTCACCATAAATTTACCATTATATTCTCCTATTGCACCTGGTGCTTTACAGAAGCCAGGATAAGGCAGGTATGCACTCTCTGTCCACTCCCACCTTTTCCCCCATTTGAATTCCCTTGCTGCAGCTTCCCATTCAAATTCAGTCGGCAGCCGCATTTTACTCCAACTGGCAAATGCAGCAGCTTCATAATAACTAATATGCGTTACAGGTGCTTTCATATCAAGAACTTTAAGACCTCCAAGGGTATAGGTATGCCATACGCCATCTATTAAATACCAGTACATTGGGCCTGTGATTTGGTTATTCTTCACCCAGTCCCAACCTTCAGCATGCCAATGAACAAAATTCTTATAACCACCATCATAAATAAATGCTAAATATGCTCCATTACTAATCAGCGCCGGACTGATCGAAAAGTCTTGTAAGTAGACCTTATGCCTCCCCAGTTCGTTATCAAAGCAAAACCCTGTTCCGGAATAACCAATCTCGTAAATCCCTTCTTTAAAGGAAATCATCTCAGACGTATCTGATTCAAATTCAACAGTTTTCGTTTCATCTGTTAGATATGCTGGAAACAGGGGATTATTTCCCAAAATATACTTGATGTCGGTTAGCAATAATTCCTGATGTTGCTGTTCATGGTTAAATCCCAACAAGAGTAAATCTTTTACCTCTTCAGTAAGCGGTTCTTTTAAAAACTCGCACATCGCCAAATCTACATATGCCCGATAAGCGTAAACATCACTAACGCTGGGGCGACTGAGATTCCCTCTATCCGTACGAATCACACGATTGCCAATAGTCTCGTAATAGCTATTAAAAACATAATTGTATTCAGGATTGTAAACCCGGTATCCCTCATGAAAGGGTTTTAAAATAAAGGTTTCGAAGAACCATGTGGTATGCCCAAGGTGCCATTTTGGTGGGCTAACATCTACAATTGGCTGCACCACATAATCTTCAGTTTGCAAAGGTTCGCAGATCCACTCAGAGTTCTTCCTGATTTGCATGTATTGTTCCGAAAATACCATCAACGTTTATCTAAGTATTTGTTAGTATAATTAATATTAACATTTAGTAATTTCGATTGTTTTTAACTGTTCATTAATCTATATGAAACATGAGAGAATCCCTTAACCATGCCACAAAACGTACCGATCAGGCACATTACCAGGACATCGAAAGCGTCCGCTTTTCCTCAAAGCTTCAGCATCAGAAAAATAGAGGTTTTACTCCATGGCCAGAATATGGTGCAGGAACTGCACCGGCATGATTTTTTTTATCTCCTCGCTTTAAAAAAAGGATCAGGGCATCATGACATCGACTTTGTACCCTATGCAATCGCAGATTACTCGGTATTTTTTATCCGCCCAGGTCAGGTACATGCCCTTGTATTAAAATCGGACAGTATGGGATATCTGATTAATTTCAGTAGTGACTTTTATAATCTACAGGATAAGGTAGCAAAACAACTATTAGGAAAAGCGAGCAGTACAAATCACTATCAACTGGATGCTGAAGAGAATCTGAAGTTTACTAGTCTTTTAGACTATATATACCGGGAACATGCGACTAAAAAGCCAAATTACGAAACGGTAATACTAGCCAATATGAGCATTTTATTCGTTGAATTGATCAGGCAAAACACCAGCGATGCTTCCGGTAATAATAACCTCTATGCTCAGGAACGGCTTGAAAAGTTTCTGGAATTGCTGGAGACGCATATTTTTACCCATAAACAAGTTTCACAATACGCCAAATTGCTAAATATATCTACTTACCAGCTGAATGCAATCACCAAAACCATGCTTGGAAAGACCAGTTCAGCACTGATTAATGAACAAATCGTACTGGAAGCTAAAAGATGTTTACTTGCAACCACCAACCAAGTCAATCAGACTGCCTATCTGCTGGGATATGAAGATGTTTCCTATTTTATCAGATTCTTTAAAAAGCACACAGGATTTACCCCAGAAGCCTTCAGGCATAACTTCAGTTAAGTCCTATACATCCACGTTTCTGTCCTACCTCTTAATCTGATTATGGAACTACCTTTGAGTTAATAGAAAAATGGGCTACAAAATTAAATTCAAAAACATTTAAAAAAAAAACAGATGACGAATACATGGAATGATACCTATAAACAAATGTGGGAAGACCGATATGAGGAAATAGAATATGCTTATGGAAAAGCGCCAAATGAGTTTTTTGCTACGCAATTACAAAACCTGAAGCCGGGATCGATACTAATGCCAGCAGATGGTGAAGGGAGAAATGGGGTATTTGCCGCAAAGTCAGGCTGGAAAGTCAGTTCTTTTGACTTAAGTAACGCAGGAAAAACAAAGGCACTGGAACTTGCAGCAGCGCAGCAGGTTGAACTGGATTATAAAGTTGGAGACCTCGAAGTGCTGGAGTATGAACCAGAATCATTTGATGCCATTGGATTAATCTACGCACATTTTGCGGCAGACAAAAAATCGATCATCCATCAAAAATTGCAGGAGTATCTCAAGCCAGGAGGTTACATCATATTCGAGGCTTTCAGTAAAAATCACATCGCCATGGTGTCGCAGAACCCAAAAGTTGGCGGGCCAAAGGATGTTAATCTACTGTTCTCCCTGCAAGAACTGGCCAGAGACTTTAAAGGCTATGAGTTTCTGGTTCTCGAGGAAGCCATAATCGATTTAGATGAAGGAAAATATCACATAGGAAAGGGTTCTGTAGTGCGGTTAGCGGCTAGAAAACCCTAATCCAAGATCCAGGGTCAGCTACACATCTTCCATTCCATACTGTTTCAAAACATCCGCAGGTACACCTTCCCAGCGGTTTGGCACATTGCCCATATAACCAATGTCATTCACACCGATTTCTGTGGTATAAAATCCAGAAGCGGTAAGGTTACGCATCAGATTAAAAAATGCGACTCCCTGTTCCAATCCGGGTTTAACCTTCTCGGGGTAAGCAATGTCATCTACCATCTCGATCTGCTGACTTGCGGAAGCATCTTTAAAGGTTTTTTGAAACCTGTTTAAACACTGCAGGTCCAACCATTTCAGGCCACCGCGCATAGGCGTTTGATGGGCAGGCATATCTTTAACAATAAACTCGATGAAATCAGGGACCTTAGCTTCCGATGCGCTGCCAGATTTACCATCCTTGGGGATAATAATATCCGCCAGTACTGTTATTGTAGCCATTTCATGGTCACTAAAAAACTTATAGCTATTTAACTCTTTCTCCCGCTCTATTTCAAAATCCTGCCTCCCTGGCTGGGCTTCCTCCACAACTTTTGCTGTTTCCTTTTCTCCCGGTTTGCAGGCTTCAAGAACCAGTCCTGCACTAATTGCTGTTAAGCCTATGGCTTTTAACGAATCACGTCTGTTCATTATAATATTAATTTGATCAGCTAATGTTTAATTTTTCTTTTTGTTGCAAAATATATTCAGCAGTACGCATAGACAGGGCTAAAATAGTCCATGTTGCATTTTTATCCCCCTGCTGAACAAAAGGACCTGCATCAACTACAAAAAGATTTTTACAATCGTGTGCCTGGCACCATTTGTTTAAGGCAGATTTTTTGGGGTCATCGCCCATTCTTACTGTACCTACCTCATGAATAATTTTGCCGGGAGCCTCCAAACCGTAATTGGTTTCTGCACCAGGAGGTTCATCTGCAACAGCCCCCATGGCATGCATAATCTCTTTAAACGTTTCCTGCATGTGTCTGGCCTGCTTCACTTCCTCTGGCGCCCATTTATAATTGAACCGAAGTACCGGAATACCATATTTATCCACCACATTAGGGTCTATTTCACAGTAATTGCTTTCCCTGGCAATGGCTGTTCCTCTGCCTGCCATCCAAACACCGGTTCCAAAAAAACGACGATAATCGTCTTTCAAACCAGCACCATATCCACCCGCAGGTTTCATCTTTCCATCCTTGCCAGGTACAGCCCCATTTTTCTTTTCCATCCCCCAGCCAAAACCATAACCAGGCATATCGAATCCACCACCATATTCAATATGGTAACCACGTGGAAAATCAAGCTTCTTGTTATCCAGCCACCAGGGTGAATAGATGTGTATACTACCTGCACCATCTTCATTATATCTTTTCCGATCTACCAGTTGTGGTAAATACCCCCCCATACTAGCGCCGGTAGAGTCATGCAGGTACTTACCCACAATACCGCTGCTATTGGCCAAACCATCGGGATGAGCAGTCGACTTAGAATTAAGCAACAAGCGCGCAGATTCGCAAGCACTTGCACCAAGGATCACGATTTTACCACGAACCTGATACTCCTGCATATCCTTCGTATTTACATAAGATACTCCAGTAGCCAACCCGCTTTTATCCGTTAAAACTTCCCTAACCATTGCATTGGTAATTACAGTCAGGTTTCCTGTATTAACTGCAGGTATAACCAGGCATGACGAAGAAGAAAAATCGGCGTATACCTTACACGAGCGGCCACATTGTCCGCAATAAAAACAAGGTGCACGGTCTTTATTATTAGGTAAAGCCTCCGTCAATACAGAGCCTCTACCCGGTATTACTTTAACACCAACTTTTTGAGCGGCCTTTTTAATAAAAAGCTCGTTAAGTCTTGGCTTAGGTGGTGCCATGAAAATACCATCAGGTTCACTTTCTATCCCTTCTACAGTACCGTACAGACCGATCATCCGGTCAACCTTATCATAAAATGGCTTTAACTCCTGATAGGTAAATGGCCAGTCATCCGTAAGTCCGTCTTTCGGTTTAAAATCGTCTGGTCCCATTCTTAAAGAAATACGTCCCCAGTGGTTGGTACGGCCACCTAGCATTCGAGACCGAAACCATGCAAATTCAGAATTATTCTTTTGGGTATAAGGCTCTCCCTCTAGTTCCCAGCCTCCATAAGAGCCATCGAAATCGCCAAATGGACGCGTAGTACCTGCACCTCTTCTGGGCGATTCCCAGGGCCATTTTAATTGCTGAGAATCTATGCGGGGATCAAAATAAGCACCCGCTTCGAGCATTAAAACCTTCAGACCTGCATTAGCAAGTACGTACCCGGCCATCCCTCCTCCGGCACCAGAGCCTACTACAATGGCATCATATTCGATGCCCGATTTTTTGATTTCGAATTGGTTCATTTATAATTTGGTTCATTAATTTGGGTTGATTACATCGTATGCTATACCAGGTGTATAGATACGACACAAAATGACAAGTAATATACAAGATTTTATTTTCAAATTTTGAAAAACAGGCTTGAGATTAACCATTTTTTATTAGGCTTCTGGACCCTGCGAAACAGTGTCTCTATCCAGAATTTCAGGAAATCACCTTTCATGTAGCTGTGGGTATCAAAAAAAATCTGTCAGAAACTTATATAACCATAAATTAAAATATAAATCTTCATTGTTCTCCTAAAGAAATATAGTAACTTGGGATAAGGTTAATCACCTTGCCCTTATAATCAAACCTATTATCTTATCAGCTATGTTAAGATTGCTCGCTTTATTCCTATTTATTATCCTGTTTAATACATCAGGATCAGGACAAACAGTAATAAATGTTGATTTAACCGCTTCTCCTAACATTACTAAAACTTACACTGGATACCCTAGGTCAGGAACAAATTGTGGCGATAGTGATTGTATCGTTTTTAACATCACACTTAATCCTGGTACCGATTTGGTTAGTTTTAGTCCCGACCAAGTTACAGGATCCAGTTTTTACACAATTGATTGTGGTGCACTAACCCCCGTTGGTACTCCGGCTTGTATCAGTGGAAAAACACAAGTCAGCTTATCCTTTTGTAAACCGGGGGGTAACACCAATATAGTGTATACAATAACAGCTTCAACTTCGGTATCAGCATCTGCCGATCTTATTGTCAGGACGGGATGTTCCGCTCCACTGAGTGTAGTTGGTGTAGATCCTGCCACAGTCACCTGGACATCGATATACCCTGGTACCCAAGGTGCCTATAATTCCTTCTTAAGTTGTCAATCCGGTTGTACAACAACTACATTTACTGCAGGACCAACAGCCCCTGCTTATATAGATTACAAGGTTAGTGGAACAGTATCTACCTGCCCAAACCTACGATCGGATATCGTAAGAGTTTACGTTGTACCCGGCATGCAAGTTGCTTTTAATCCCGGAAATACGGTAATATGTAGCGGAACTGCTACAACACTCTCAACCTCGGTAACAGGCGGTAATCCCCCTTATAGCTATTCCTGGACGAGAGACGGAGCACCTTTATCTAATACCGCTTCATCTATAAGCACAACTGATATTGGAACTTATGTTGTGACTGTTTCCGACAATACGAATTGTGCACCAGTACCTCAATCTATCGTAGTGTCAGCTGCAGCAACTCCTGACGCGCCAACAGCAAGCGGCAGCACAATTTGCAGCGGCAGTGCGGCAACACTCAGCGCTACAGCCCCTGGTGGTACTTACCAATGGTATGACGCAGCAACAGGCGGAAACTTGTTGAGCAGCAATGCAATCTACACTACGCCGGCACTTACTTCAAGTAAAACCTATTACGTGCAAACCATCGTGAATGGATGCACAAGTCCCAGGACCGCGGTTAATGTTGTTGTTAACCCCATACCAGCTGCACCAACTGTGGCTGCTATTACCATATGTAGTGACAATGCCGGAGTACTGACCGCAACAGCCCCAGGTGGTAATTATGAATGGTATAGTGCCCCATCTGGTGGAATACCTTTAGCTAGTGGCAGCCCCTTTACTACACCGGCATTAACAACTACAACAACCTATTACGTTCAGACCACTGTAAATGGCTGTACCAGTCCCCGAACTGCTGTAACAGTAACGGTTAATCCTACCCCAATTGCCCCAACAGCGTCAAACTCAACGATCTGTAATGGTACATCCACTACATTAATGGCAACCGCCCCAGGTGGAAACTATGAGTGGTATGATGTTGCGTCCGGAGGAGTTCCATTAATAAGTAGCAGTACATTTACCACGCCTGCCTTAACAGCAACAACCATTTATTATGTCCAAACTACGGTTAATGGTTGTCCGAGTGCCCGTACAGCTGTCACTGTAACCGTTAATGCAATTCCGGTTCCTCCATCAGTATTAGGAGCCACTATTTGTAGCGGCAGCTCCACTACATTAACTGCAACTGCCCCAGATGGAATTTTCCAATGGTATAGTGCTCCAACAGGCGGAACACTTCTGGGCACTGGTCCCACCTATACTACACCAGCATTAACCGGAAGTGCAAATTATTATGTGCAAACCAATGTTAATGGATGCATAAGTGCCAGAACCGCCGTAAATGTTATGGTTAACCCGATACCGTCCGCACCAACTGCGGCAGACATTACGATATGTAGCGGTAATGCTACAGTGCTGACTGCAACAGCTCCGGGTGGAAATTACGAATGGTACACTGCCCCATCCGGCGGATCACTTTTAAGTAGTAATGATACTTTTACTACACCTGCATTATTAACTACAACTACCTATTATATTCAAACCACTGTAAATGGGTGTACCAGCCCCCGCACGGCTGTTACGGTTACAGTAAACCCGACTCCAGTTGCTCCAACTGCTATAAATCCCACAATCTGCAGTGGCACATCCACTATTTTAGTCGCAACTGCCCCTGGAGGAAGTTACAAATGGTATGATGCTCCAGTCGCAGGGAATCTTCTTGCATCGAATGCAAATTATACAACGCCAATATTATCTACAACCACAACCTACTATGTTGAAACAACGGTTAATGGTTGTACGAGTGCCCGCACAGCTGTAACTGTAACAGTGAATCCCCTTCCTGCTGCACCAACAGCTTTAGGAGGAACAATATGCAGCGGCAACACTCTGATTTTAACAGCAACAGCGCCAGGAGGGACATACCGGTGGTACACAATGGCTGGAGCATTACTGGCCTCTACAGCATCCTACACCACGCCTGTATTAACTGCAACCACGACATATCGCGTTCAAGCAATATCTGCTGAAGGATGTCCAGGCCCCTATACATCTGTTACAGTAACCGTTATCCCCGAAGAAAATGCAGATTTTCATTATACATCCGGTACTTTCTGTAAAACGGGTTCCAATCCAACACCAACGGTTGTAAATCCTGGAGGAACTTTTACGAGTACTCCTGGGCTCACGATAAATGCTTCAACTGGCGAAATTAACTTAGCCACCAGTGCAGTTGGAACTTACACCATTACTTTCTCAACAAATACAACCTGTGTTTATAGCAGCAGTACAGAAATAACTGTTACAGAGGCTCCAGATGCCTCATTTACTTATACCAGTCCTTATTGCCAGAATCAAACCGGCCAGGCACTTCCTGACTTTCCTTTAGGTGCCAGTGCAGGAATCTTTAGTTCAGAGACTGGATTAGTATTCATCAACAACACTACCGGTGAAATTGACCTTCAATTGAGTACTCCTGGAACCTACGAAATTACCAATACAATTGCCGCTTTAGGTGGTTGTTCTGAAGCAACGGCTACTTACACCATAACAATAAATCCAACTCCAACGGTAACCAGCTCCTCAAGTTCTTCTGTTTGCAATAAAACCCTTAAAAACTATAACATTGAAAGCAATCTGAGTGGAACCACATTTACCTGGACCAGGGCAACCATACCCGGTATCAGCAACCCGGAAGTTATTGCACAAATAGGAAATACCATTACAGAAACATTGGATAATACAACTTCAGATCCGATAGAAGTTGAATATAAAATCATCCCTTCATTAAATGGTTGTAACGGGCCGACGTTTGCCTATACGCTAACAGTAAACCCAACACCAACGGTTACCAGTCCTTCAAGTAATACACTTTGCAACAACACTATACAAAATTATGATATCACCAGCAATGTGAGCGGAACAACTTTTACCTGGAGCAGAGCGGAAGTTACAGGTATCAGCAACCCGCTGGTTAGTGGCCAAACCGGGAATAACATTACAGAAACGTTGGTGAATGAAACCTCTGATCCTGTGGAAGTGGTTTATGAAATTACCCCTTTTGCTAATGATTGTACTGGCCCCGTATTTATGTATAAGGTAATGGTAAACCCTACGCCTAAAATTACAAGCTTAGAAAATGCCTCGATTTGTAATAACACCCCTCAGAGTTACCCCATTACCAGCGATGTTACCGGTGTAACTTTTACCTGGAGCAGGGTTGCAGTTGCAGGAATCAATAACCCTACTGTTGCACAATCCAGCAATTCAATTACAGAAACACTTGTAAATACAACCTCGGCTCCAATTGTTGTGGTATACAAAATTTCTGCTTCATTAGGCGGTTGTGAGGGGCCAATTTTCACCTATACATTATCCGTTAATCCAACACCAACGGTTACCAGTCCTTCAAGTAATACACTTTGCAACAACACTATCCAAAATTATGATATCACTAGCAATGTAAGCAATACTACCTTTAAATGGAGCAGAGCGGAAGTTACAGGAATAAGCAATCCGCCAGTACTACCCCAATCAGGAAGCTCCATTACAGAAACACTGGAGAATACAACTTCAGCTCCTGTAAATGTGGTGTATGAAATCATTCCTTCATTAAATGGATGTGATGGGCCAATGTTTACTTATACGCTAACAGTAAACCCAACACCAACGGTTACCAGTCCTGATGCAGCGGTTATCTGTAACAACACTGCACAAAACTATACCATTACAAGTGATGTCATTGGGACAACTTTTACCTGGAACAGAGCAACAGTTCCAGGCATCAGCAATGCAGCAGTCAGCAACCAAACCGGCCCGATTTCGGAGTCATTAATCAATACAACAAACGCACCTATTGATGTTGAGTATGTAATTTATCCCTCAGCATATGGATGTGATGGCCCAGTATTTACTTATAAGCTAAGTGTAAGTCCGACTCCAACGGTTACCAGCCTTGCTACAGCAATTATTTGCAACAAAATAGCTCAAGATTACACCATCACAAGTGATGTCAGCGGAACAACTTTTACCTGGAGCAGAGCAGCAGTTATAGGGATCAATAACCCTACTGTTGCACAATCCGGCACTTCAATTACAGAAACATTGGAGAATACAACCTCAGCTCCTGTAAATGTTGAATATAAAATCATTCCTTCATTAAATGGTTGTAACGGGCCAACGTTTACCTATATGCTAACAGTAAACCCAACACCAACGGTAACCAGTCCTTCAAATAATACACTTTGCAACAACACTATTCAAAATTATGATATAACCAGCAATGTCAGCGGAACAACTTTTACCTGGAGCAGAGCCGAAGTTACAGGTATCAGCAACCCGCTGGTTAGTGCACAAACCGGAAATAACATTACAGAAACATTGGAGAATACGACTGCAGCTCCTGTCGAAGTGGTTTATGAAATTACCCCTTTTGCTAATGATTGTACTGGCCCCATATTCACGTATAAGGTAATAGTAAACCCTACGGCTAAGATTACAAGCTTAGCAAATGCCTCGATTTGCAATAACACCCCTCAGAATTACCCCATTACCAGCGATGTTACTGGTGCAATTTTTACCTGGAGCAGAGTTGCAGTTGTTGGAATTGACAACCCTTCCGTTGTTGCACAATCCGCCAACACAATTACAGAAACTCTTGTAAATACAACCTCGGATCCAATTGATGTGGTATACAAAATTTCCGCTTCATTAAGTGGTTGTGAGGGACCGATTTTCACCTATACATTAACCGTTAATCCAACACCAACGGTTACCAGTCCTTCAAGTAATATACTTTGCAACAACACGATCCAAAATTACATCATCACCAGTGATGTCAGCGGAACAACTTTTACCTGGAGCAGAGCGGAAGTTACAGGCATCAGCAATGCAGGAGTCAGCAACCAAACCGGGAATTCTATTACAGAAACATTGGAGAATACCACCTCAGCCCCTATAAATGTTGTGTATGAAATCATTCCTTCATTAAATGGATGTAATGGCCCAATGTTTACTTATACGCTAACAGTAAACCCAACTCCAACGGTTACCAGCCCTGCTACTGCAATTACTTGCGACAATACACCCCAAAGTTATGCCATCACCAGTAATGTCAGCGGAACAACTTTTACCTGGAGCAGAGTAGCTGTTACAGGCATCAGCAACCCGACAGCTAATCCCCAAACCGGAAATTCCATTACAGAAACTTTGAAGAATACAACTTCAGCTCCAATAGTGGTAATCTATGAAATTGTCCCATCTGCAAACAGCTGTAGTGGACCAACATTTATTTATGAAGTAACCGTTAATCCAACGCCAACGGTTACCAGCCCTGCTACTGCAATTACTTG